>NZ_JACXXO010000009.1 GCF_017980685.1 Pseudomonas iridis | reverse complement strand
AGCAGTGAAACGATGCATCGCCGATGGTAGTGTGGGGTTTCCCCATGTGAGAGTAGGTCATCGTCAAGATTAAATTCCGAAACCCCAATTGCGAAAGCAGTTGGGGTTTTGTTTTGCCCGCAGGAAATGTGCCTGCTTGATTTCTATGCAACGGCCCGGGGCATAGCTATCATTCGGGCCTCATTGTGAGGCGAGACTTTGCATGCTGACGTTGTTGAATCTTCTGAAGGATGGACGATTTCATTCTGGTCAGGACCTTGGCGCTGCCTTGGGAGTTAGTCGAAGTGCGGTATGGAAGCAGCTTCAGCACCTCGAAGCTGAGCTTGGGCTATCCATCCACAAAGTTCGGGGGCGTGGCTATCAGCTAGCTGCTCCGCTGATGTTGCTCGATCCTCTTAAAATGGCAGGAATGAACGCAGTCTGGCCAATCACAGTCCTGGACACTACCGACTCCACTAACGCTCAGGCGCTGCGCGCCATTGGCTTGGGGCAAGAGGCTCCATTTTTGGTGCTTGCCGAAAGACAGACCTCCGGGCGTGGGCGCAGGGGGCGTAAGTGGGTTAGCCCGTTTGCCGAAAACCTTTATTTCAGTCTTGTTCTGCGGATTGATGGAGGTATGCGCCAGCTTGAAGGGCTGAGCCTTGTCGTTGGGCTGGCAGTTTTGCAAACCCTACGAAAGCTGGGAGTGATTGGCGCTGGTTTGAAGTGGCCCAATGATGTTCTGGTTGGCAATAAGAAGATTGCCGGCATCCTGCTGGAGCTCGTTGGAGATCCGGCGGATGTCTGTCACGTGGTTCTGGGTATAGGCGTTAACGTGAATATGCAGGTTGCAGAGGAGGTTGATCAGCAATGGACGTCCATGCGGCTTGAGACCGGTAAAAGCAGTGATCGCAATATTCTAGTGGCAGAGTTGGGCGAACAATTGCTGGCATACATACAGCGTCAACAAATAGATGGTTTCTCGGCTCTTCAAGCTGAGTGGCAAGAAAATCATTTGTGGCAAGAGCGATCGGTGTCCTTGATTGCTGGTGTCAGTCAAATAGATGGGGTAGTGCTCGGAATTGATAACCAGGGTGCGCTGCGATTAAAGGTGAATGGCGTGGAAAAGGTCTTTAGTGGTGGCGAGCTCAGCCTGAGGTTGCGTGATGATTCTTGAGCTCGACTGCGGAAACAGCTTCATAAAATGGCGAGTGCTGAGTGGTGCTGAGGCTCTTGTGTTGGTCGCGGAGGGAGTGGTTGATTCGGACCTGGCGCTTTGCGAAAGTTTGCGCGAGCTGAGCGGCCTGTCGCTAAGAAGTTGTCGCATGGTGAGTGTTCGTACTGCTGCCGAGACTGGTGCCTTAATTGAGATGCTTGAGCGAGACTTCGGTGTTTCAGTTGTCTGTGCGAAACCTGCTCGTGAAATGTCAGGTGTTAGAAACGGTTACGAAGATTACGAGCGTCTAGGTCTGGATCGCTGGTTGGCGATGCTGGGTGCTTTCCATCTGGCTAAAGGCCCATGCCTCGTGCTGGACTTTGGTACGGCAGTTACAGCGGACTTTATCGCGATAGATGGAGAACATCTTGGTGGTTTCATTTGTCCTGGTATGCCGTTGATGCGCAACCAATTGCGCACCCATACTCGAAAAATTCGCTATGACGATGTTGCTGCTGAGCGTGCGCTGACTAGCCTGGCGCCGGGGCGAAGTACTGTTGAGGCTGTAGAGCGTGGATGCTCACTGATGTTGAGGGGGTTCGTGCTTACCCAATTGGAAATGGCGCGATCCTATTGGGGGGAGGGCTTCACTGTATTTATAACAGGTGGCGATGCGGATCTTGTTGCAGGTGTGGCGCCCGGGGCAAGGTTTGTTCCCGATCTTGTATTCGTCGGTTTAGCTGTGGCGTGTCCTTTGTCTTGAGGTATGTATGCGTTGGATGTTCCTGCTGCTTCTTGTTCTCAATATTTTCTATTACGTCTGGCATCAACAGGAAGCGCCATTGCGGGCAAAGGACGTAACGCCGCTGAGTTTGTACAAGGGTTCACGGCAGGATATTCGTCTGCTGAGTGAAGGCGGAACGACCTCCAAGGAGAAGTCTGGTCCGCAAAGAACTGAAAGTCAGTGCCTTTATCTCGGTGGTTTTGCTCGTCAGGAGATGGTTGCGGTGCTAGGCGAGCGTTTGGCTCAAATGGATATCAAGGCTCAACCATCGCTTGAGGGGTCTCCTGCAGCGGGTTTCTGGATGCGTATTGCACCTGAAAGCCAGCGTTTGCTGGGGGATGCGCAGTTGCAGAACCTTTCCAACGAATTCAATGAGTTAAAACATAAAATAATGCGGTGTGAGGGGGTTGCACCTGCTGAATAGTTTGAATAGAATGGCGCCCGCTCCGCAGTGAAGACCTTTCAAAGGTTGACGAAGTAGGGCGATGTCAAAGCAGCTAACCTCAGGTTTTTAAATGAGAAATTGCTTGACAAGGGTTTGGCATAGTATAAAATGCCGGCCTGATTAGGAGGGGTTCCCGAGCGGCCAAAGGGATCAGACTGTAAATCTGACGTCTACGACTTCGAAGGTTCGAATCCTTCTCCCTCCACCAGATTTTAGCGTGAGCTGCAAGCTCTGCGGGTATAGTTTAGTGGTAGAACCTCAGCCTTCCAAGCTGATGATGCGGGTTCGATTCCCGCTACCCGCTCCAAGTTTGCAGGTTGTGCAAAGTGTTTCGCTCTTGTAGCTCAGTTGGTAGAGCACACCCTTGGTAAGGGTGAGGTCAGCGGTTCAAATCCGCTCAAGAGCTCCATATAACAAGGCAGATATGAAAATATCTGCCTTTGTTTTAATGGCTTTTGTTGTTTGCTTAATTCTTCTGATAGGGGTGATATCGATGGCTAAGGAAAAGTTTGATCGTTCCCTACCGCACGTCAACGTTGGGACCATCGGTCACGTTGACCACGGTAAAACCACTCTGACTGCTGCTCTGACTCGCGTTTGCTCCGAAGTTTTCGGTTCCGCAATCGTTGACTTCGACAAGATCGACAGCGCCCCGGAAGAAAAGGCTCGCGGTATCACCATCAACACCGCGCACGTTGAATACAACTCGCTGATCCGTCACTACGCTCACGTTGACTGCCCAGGTCACGCTGACTATGTGAAGAACATGATCACCGGTGCTGCCCAGATGGACGGCGCAATCCTGGTTTGCTCGGCCGCTGATGGTCCGATGCCACAAACCCGTGAGCACATCCTGCTGTCCCGTCAGGTTGGCGTTCCGTACATCGTGGTTTTCCTGAACAAGGCTGACCTGGTAGACGACGCTGAGCTGCTGGAACTGGTTGAGATGGAAGTTCGCGACCTGCTGTCCACCTATGACTTCCCAGGCGACGACACTCCGATCATCATCGGTTCGGCTCGTATGGCTCTGGAAGGCAAAGACGACAACGAAATGGGCACCACTGCCGTTCGTAAGCTGGTTGAGACTCTGGATACCTACATTCCGGATCCGATTCGCGTAGTCGACAAGCCGTTCCTGATGCCAATCGAAGACGTATTCTCGATCTCGGGTCGCGGTACTGTTGTAACTGGCCGTATCGAGCGCGGTATCGTTCGCGTTCAGGATCCACTGGAAATCGTTGGTCTGCGTGACACTACTGTCACCACCTGCACCGGTGTTGAAATGTTCCGTAAGCTGCTCGACGAAGGTCGTGCTGGCGAGAACTGCGGCGTGCTGCTGCGCGGCACCAAGCGTGACGACGTAGAGCGTGGCCAGGTTCTGGTTAAGCCGGGTTCGGTTAAGCCGCACACTACCTTCGAAGCTGAAGTGTACGTGTTGAGCAAAGAAGAAGGCGGTCGTCACACTCCGTTCTTCAAAGGCTACCGTCCACAGTTCTACTTCCGGACCACTGACGTGACCGGTAACTGCGAGCTGCCGGAAGGCGTTGAAATGGTAATGCCGGGCGACAACATCAAAATGGTTGTCACTCTGATCAAAACCATCGCAATGGAAGACGGTTTGCGTTTCGCCATTCGTGAAGGCGGTCGTACCGTCGGCGCTGGTGTCGTAGCTAAAATCATCGAATAAGCGGTTGTAATGTATTTTTCGGGCCGGCATAATGGTCGACCTGATTTTGTTTTAGGTCAGTAGCTCAATTGGCAGAGCGACGGTCTCCAAAACCGTAGGTTGGGGGTTCGATTCCCTCCTGACCTGCCAGATTCACTCGGTGTGTCTGGCTTTCTTTTCACAGGATCTTCATAGATGACTCCTAAGGCTGAAGCACAAAGCTCTCGCTTCGATCTGCTCAAGTGGCTTGTAGTAGTCGCTTTGGTAGTTGTAGGCGTTGTTGGCAATCAGTATTACGCTGCTTCGCCGATCCTGTACCGTGTACTGGCTTTGCTTGTCATTGCTGCTGTAGCTGCCTTTGTAGGTCTGCAGACTGCGAAGGGCAAGTCTTTCTTTGTACTGGTTAAGGAAGCTCGTACCGAGATTCGTAAAGTCGTGTGGCCAACTCGCCAAGAAACCACGCAGACCACCTTGATTGTGGTGGCTGTTGTTCTGGTTATGGCGTTGCTGTTGTGGGGGCTTGATTCCCTGCTCGGTTGGCTTGTTTCCTTGATTGTCGGCTAAGGGTGTCCCGTGGCTAAGCGTTGGTACGTTGTGCATGCTTACTCGGGTTACGAGAAGCATGTCATGCGCTCGCTCGTTGAGCGAGTAAAGCTGGCTGGCATGGAAGATGGCTTCGGCGAAATTCTGGTTCCCACTGAAGAAGTGGTTGAAATGCGTAATGGCCAGAAGCGCAAAAGTGAGCGTAAATTCTTTCCAGGCTATGTGCTGGTGCAGATGGACATGAACGAGGGTACTTGGCACTTGGTCAAGGATACTCCTCGGGTGATGGGTTTTATCGGCGGTACTGCTGATAAGCCTGCACCGATTACTGATAAAGAGGCGGAAGCAATTCTGCGTCGTGTTGCTGATGGTAGCGACAAGCCTAAGCCGAAGACTCTCTTCGAGCCGGGTGAAACAGTACGAGTCAACGATGGCCCATTTGCTGATTTCAATGGTGTCGTTGAAGAAGTTAACTACGAAAAGAGCCGGATCCAAGTGGCAGTGCTCATTTTCGGTCGCTCTACTCCGGTAGAGTTGGAGTTCAGTCAGGTCGAAAAGGTCTAGCTGAGCAAGCATCCCAACCCCGCAGCCTTAGGCTGTGGGGTTTTGTCGTCACTGGGATATACGCGCAAGTAACCGGGGAGCCTTTCGAGGCGTTCGAACCCGTAATTGGAGTGCCTCATGGCCAAAAAAATTACCGCTTACATCAAGCTGCAAGTGAAGGCCGCTCAGGCTAACCCAAGCCCACCTGTTGGTCCTGCTCTGGGTCAGCACGGCGTGAACATCATGGAATTCTGCAAGGCTTTCAACGCCCGTACTCAGGGTATTGAAGCAGGTCTGCCGACTCCAGTGATCATCACTGTCTACAGCGACCGTAGCTTCACTTTCGAAACAAAATCCACCCCTGCTTCGGTTTTGCTGAAGAAGGCTGCCGGTCTGACCAGCGGCTCCGCTCGTCCGAACACCGTTAAGGTTGGCACTGTTACCCGTGCTCAGCTGGAAGAAATCGCGAAAACCAAAAACGCGGATCTGACTGCAGCTGATATGGATGCAGCCGTGCGTACTATCGCCGGTTCTGCTCGTAGCATGGGCCTTAACGTGGAGGGTGTGTAATGGCTAAGCTGACCAAGCGTCAAAAGGCTATCGCCGGCAAAATCGAAGCAGGCAAGGCCTACAACATTGTAGACGCCGCTGCTTTGCTGGCTGAGCTGTCGACTGTCAAGTTCAGCGAGTCGTTCGACGTTGCTGTAAACCTCGGTGTTGACCCGCGTAAATCTGACCAGGTTGTTCGTAGCGCTACTGTGCTGCCGCACGGCACTGGCAAGACCGTTCGCGTTGCTGTGTTCACCCAGGGTCCTGCTGCTGAGGCCGCTCTGGCTGCCGGCGCTGACCGTGTAGGTATGGACGACCTGGCTGCCGAAATGAAAGGCGGCGACCTGAACTATGACGTAGTGATCGCATCCCCGGATGCCATGCGCGTTGTAGGTCAGTTGGGTCAGATCCTTGGTCCACGTGGTCTGATGCCTAACCCTAAGGTTGGTACCGTAACTCCAGACGTAGCTACTGCGGTTAAGAACGCAAAAGCTGGTCAGGTTCGTTATCGCACTGACAAAAACGGCATCATTCACACTTCCGTTGGCAAGATGGGCTTCGACGCCGTCAAGCTGAAGGAAAACGTTGAAGCCCTGATCGCTGATCTGAAGCGTATCAAGCCAGCTTCTTCGAAAGGTATCTACGTCAAGCGCGTTACCCTGAGCACCACTATGGGCCCAGGTCTGATCATTGATCAGAGCTCGCTGGACGCGTAAGACAAAAATTGGCGCGGTTATTCGCGCCAGTTGAAAGATTGGGGTCCCTGCCTGGCGGGGGCTATCCAAGACCGTAGGCGACGCAAGTCTTAAACCATAAGCCTACGCAGATGGTGCTCCCGGTTCCTTACCGAATCAGACACCAAAACGACATTCGGTTTCGATCGAATGAAACGGTAACAAGCAGGAGTTAAACCCGTGGCAATTAATCTCGAAGACAAGAAGGCCATCGTCGCTGAAGTCAACGAGGCTGCCAAAGTCGCTCTGTCCGCTGTCGTGGTTGATGCACGTGGCGTAACAGTAGGCGCAATGACCGGACTCCGTAAAGAGGCTCGTGAAGCTGGCGTTTACGTACGTGTTGTACGTAACACCTTGCTCAAGCGCGCTGTTGCTGACACTGAATACAGTGTTCTCAACGACGTGTTCACTGGCCCGACCTTGATTGCATTCTCCAACGAACATCCTGGCGCTGCTGCCCGTTTGTTCAAGGAATTTGCCAAAGGTCAGGATAAGTTCGAGATCAAGGCAGCTGCGTTCGAGGGCAAGTTCCTCGCAGCTAATCAGATCGACGTGCTGGCAAGCCTGCCGACCCGTGACGAAGCAATTTCTCAGCTGATGAGCGTGATTCAAGGCGCTACCAGCAAATTGGCTCGTACTCTGGCGGCACTTCGCGACCAGAAAGAAGCAGCTGCAGCTTAAGGCTCAGCGTTTCAACTCTCGCGTATTTTTGTTTATTTCGATGGCCTGCAGGCTGTCCCCCAATTCAGGAAATAAGTCATGTCTCTGACTAACGAACAAATCATCGACGCAATCGGCGAAAAATCGGTTCTGGAAATCGTTGAGCTGATCAAGGCAATGGAAGAGAAGTTCGGCGTATCCGCTGCCGCTGCTTCTGCTGGTCCAGCTGCTGCTGCCGCTGTTGTTGAAGAGCAAACCGAGTTCAACGTTGTTCTGCTGGAAGCTGGCGAGAAGAAGGTTAACGTGATCAAGGCAGTTCGTGAACTGACCGGTCTGGGCCTGAAAGAAGCCAAAGAGAAAGTAGACGGCGCTCCTCAGGTTGTAGCTGAAGGCGTTTCGAAAGAAGCTGCTGAAGACGCCAAGAAGAAGCTGGAAGAAGCAGGCGCTAAAGTCGAGCTGAAATAAGCATCGACTTTGCTCCTCCAGCCCGAGCGTCAAGCGACAGGCTGATGGCTGGTGGCTCTTGCCACCGGCCTTTTTCCGTTATTGGCAGCCGACTGGGTCGGTGCTGATAACGAGCTGTAACCACCCGATGTGGTGGAGCAAACCATGGGGTTTGCACGATTTTCTGGCTGCTCCCGTCGGGAGGGGCCAAACAAGCAGGTGACCAAGCTGGGGAACGCTGATGGCTTACTCATATACTGAGAAAAAACGTATCCGCAAGGACTTTAGCAAGTTGCCGGACGTCATGGATGTGCCTTACCTCCTGGCCATCCAGCTGGATTCGTATCGTGAATTCTTGCAAGCGGGAGCGACTAAAGATCAGTTCCGCGACGTGGGCCTGCATGCGGCCTTCAAATCCGTTTTCCCGATCATCAGCTACTCCGGCAATGCTGCGCTGGAGTACGTCGGTTATCGCCTGGGCGAACCGGCATTTGATGTCAAAGAATGCGTATTGCGCGGTGTAACTTTCGCCGTACCTTTGCGGGTAAAAGTGCGCCTGATCATTTTCGACAAAGAATCGTCGAACAAAGCGATCAAGGACATCAAAGAGCAAGAAGTCTACATGGGTGAAATTCCCCTGATGACTGAGAACGGTACCTTCGTAATCAACGGTACCGAGCGTGTAATCGTTTCCCAGCTGCACCGTTCCCCGGGCGTGTTCTTCGATCACGACCGCGGCAAGACGCATAGCTCCGGCAAACTGCTGTACTCCGCGCGTATCATTCCTTACCGCGGTTCGTGGTTGGACTTCGAGTTCGACCCGAAAGACTGCGTATTCGTGCGTATCGACCGTCGTCGCAAGCTGCCGGCATCGGTACTGCTGCGCGCGCTCGGTTATACCACCGAAGAAGTACTGGACGCGTTCTACACCACCAACGTATTCCACCTGAGCGGCGAAACCCTCAGCCTGGAACTGATTGCATCGCGTCTGCGTGGTGAAATTGCCGTTCTGGATATCCAGGATGAAAAAGGCAAGGTCATCGTTGAAGCCGGCCGTCGTATTACTGCGCGCCACATCAACCAGATCGAAAAAGCCGGTATCAAGACGCTGGAAGTGCCTCTGGACTACGTCCTCGGTCGCACCACCGCCAAGGTCATCGTGCATCCAGCCACCGGCGAAATCCTGGCTGAGTGCAACACCGAGCTGAACGTTGAGATCCTCGGCAAAATCGCCAAGGCTCAGGTTGTTCGCATCGAGACCCTGTACACCAACGACATCGACTGCGGTCCGTTCGTTTCTGACACGCTGAAGATCGACTCCACCAGCAACCAATTGGAAGCGCTGGTCGAGATCTATCGCATGATGCGTCCAGGCGAGCCGCCAACCAAAGACGCAGCCGAAACCCTGTTCAACAACCTGTTCTTCAGCCCTGAGCGTTATGACCTGTCTGCGGTCGGCCGGATGAAGTTCAACCGTCGTATCGGTCGTACCGAAATCGAAGGTTCGGGCGTGTTGTGCAAGGAAGACATCGTCGCGGTACTGAAGACTCTGGTCGACATCCGTAACGGTAAAGGCATCGTCGATGACATCGACCACCTGGGTAACCGTCGTGTTCGCTGCGTAGGCGAAATGGCCGAGAACCAGTTCCGCGTTGGCCTGGTACGTGTTGAGCGTGCGGTCAAAGAGCGTCTGTCGATGGCTGAAAGCGAAGGCTTGATGCCGCAAGACCTGATCAACGCCAAGCCAGTGGCTGCGGCGGTGAAAGAGTTCTTCGGTTCCAGCCAGCTGTCTCAGTTCATGGACCAGAACAACCCGCTGTCCGAGATCACCCACAAGCGTCGTGTGTCTGCACTCGGCCCTGGCGGTCTGACTCGTGAACGCGCAGGCTTTGAGGTTCGTGACGTACACCCGACGCACTACGGTCGTGTTTGCCCGATCGAAACGCCGGAAGGTCCGAACATTGGTCTGATCAACTCCTTGGCCGCCTATGCGCGCACCAACCAGTACGGCTTCCTGGAAAGCCCGTACCGCGTGGTGAAAGACGCATTGGTTACCGACGAGATCGTGTTCCTGTCCGCCATCGAAGAAGCTGATCACGTGATCGCTCAGGCTTCGGCCGCGATGAACGACAAGAAAATGCTGATCGACGAGCTGGTAGCTGTTCGTCACTTGAACGAATTCACCGTCAAGGCGCCTGAAGAAGTCACCTTGATGGACGTTTCGCCGAAGCAGGTAGTTTCGGTTGCAGCGTCGCTGATCCCGTTCCTCGAGCACGATGACGCCAACCGTGCGTTGATGGGTTCGAACATGCAGCGTCAGGCTGTACCGACTCTGCGCGCTGACAAGCCGCTGGTAGGTACCGGCATGGAGCGTAACGTAGCTCGTGACTCCGGCGTTTGCGTCGTGGCTCGTCGTGGCGGCGTGATCGACTCCGTTGATGCCAGCCGTATCGTGGTTCGTGTTGCTGATGACGAAGTTGAAACCGGCGAGGCTGGTGTCGACATCTACAACCTGACCAAGTACACCCGCTCCAACCAGAACACCTGCATCAACCAGCGTCCGCTGGTGCGTAAAGGTGATCGGGTTCAGCGTAGCGACATCATGGCCGATGGTCCGTCCACCGATATGGGTGAGCTGGCACTGGGTCAGAACATGCGCATCGCGTTCATGGCCTGGAACGGTTACAACTTCGAAGACTCCATCTGCCTGTCGGAACGAGTTGTTCAAGAAGATCGCTTCACCACGATCCACATTCAGGAACTGACCTGTGTGGCGCGTGACACCAAGCTTGGGCCAGAGGAAATCACTGCGGACATCCCTAACGTGGGTGAAGCTGCACTGAACAAGCTGGACGAAGCAGGCATCGTTTACGTAGGTGCTGAAGTTGGCGCAGGCGACATTCTGGTAGGTAAGGTCACTCCGAAAGGCGAGACCCAACTGACTCCAGAAGAAAAACTGCTGCGTGCAATCTTCGGTGAAAAAGCCAGCGACGTTAAAGACACCTCCCTGCGTGTACCTACCGGTACCAAAGGTACTGTCATCGACGTACAGGTCTTCACTCGTGACGGCGTTGAGCGTGATGCTCGTGCTCTGTCGATCGAGAAGACCCAGCTGGACGAGATCCGCAAGGATCTGAACGAAGAGTTCCGTATCGTTGAGGGCGCGACTTTCGAACGTCTGCGTTCCGCTCTGGTAGGCCACAAGGCTGAAGGCGGCGCAGGTCTGAAGAAAGGCCAGGACATCACCGACGAAGTTCTCGACGGTCTTGAGCATGGTCAGTGGTTCAAACTGCGCATGGCTGAAGATGCTCTGAACGAGCAGCTCGAGAAGGCTCAGGCCTACATCGTTGATCGTCGCCGTCTGCTGGACGACAAGTTCGAAGACAAGAAGCGCAAACTGCAGCAGGGCGATGACCTGGCTCCAGGCGTGCTGAAAATCGTCAAGGTTTACCTGGCAATCCGTCGTCGCATCCAGCCGGGCGACAAGATGGCCGGTCGTCACGGTAACAAAGGTGTGGTCTCCGTGATCATGCCGGTTGAAGACATGCCGCACGATGCCAATGGCACCCCGGTCGACGTCGTCCTCAACCCACTGGGCGTACCTTCGCGTATGAACGTTGGTCAGATCCTCGAAACCCACCTGGGCCTCGCGGCCAAAGGTCTGGGCGAGAAGATCAACCGTATGATCGAAGAGCAGCGTAAAGTCGCAGAACTGCGTACTTTCCTGGACGAGATCTACAACCAGATCGGCGGTCGTAACGAAGATCTGGACAGCTTCTCCGATCAGGAAATCCTGGATCTGGCGAAGAACCTGCGTGGCGGTGTTCCAATGGCCACCCCAGTGTTCGACGGCGCCAAGGAAAGTGAAATCAAGGCCATGCTGAAACTGGCAGACCTGCCGGAAAGCGGCCAGATGCAGCTGACTGACGGCCGTACCGGCAACAAGTTCGAGCGTCCAGTTACCGTTGGCTACATGTACATGCTGAAGCTGAACCACTTGGTAGACGACAAGATGCACGCTCGTTCTACCGGTTCGTACAGCCTGGTTACCCAGCAGCCGCTGGGTGGTAAGGCACAGTTCGGTGGTCAGCGTTTCGGGGAGATGGAGGTCTGGGCACTGGAAGCTTACGGTGCCGCTTACACTCTGCAAGAAATGCTCACAGTGAAGTCGGACGATGTGAACGGCCGTACCAAGATGTACAAAAACATCGTGGATGGCGATCACCGTATGGAGCCGGGCATGCCCGAGTCCTTCAACGTGTTGATCAAGGAAATTCGTTCCCTCGGCATCGATATCGATCTGGAAACCGAATAACACGTGACGCGAATCGAGAGCGGGGCAGGATTGCCCGCTCTCTGCTCCGCCAGGAGGAAAGGCCTTGAAAGACCTACTGAATTTGCTGAAAAACCAGGGTCAAGTCGAAGAGTTCGACGCCATCCGTATTGGATTGGCCTCGCCTGAGATGATCCGCTCATGGTCGTTCGGCGAAGTTAAAAAGCCGGAAACCATCAACTACCGTACGTTCAAACCTGAGCGTGACGGTCTGTTCTGCGCCAAGATCTTTGGCCCGGTAAAGGATTACGAGTGCCTGTGCGGTAAGTACAAGCGCTTGAAGCACCGTGGTGTGATCTGCGAGAAGTGCGGCGTTGAAGTTGCACTGGCCAAGGTTCGTCGTGAGCGCATGGCGCACATCGAACTGGCTTCGCCGGTTGCCCACATCTGGTTCCTGAAATCGCTGCCGTCGCGTATCGGTTTGCTGATGGACATGACCCTGCGTGATATCGAACGTGTTCTCTACTTCGAGAGCTATGTCGTTATTGACCCGGGCATGACTACCCTTGAAAAAGGTCAGCTGCTGAACGACGAGCAGTACTTCGAAGCGCTGGAAGAGTTCGGTGACGATTTCGACGCCCGCATGGGTGCCGAGGCTGTCCGCGAACTGCTGCACGCTATCGACCTGGAGCACGAGATTGGCCGTCTGCGTGAAGAAATTCCGCAAACCAACTCCGAAACCAAGATCAAGAAGCTGTCCAAGCGTCTGAAGTTGATGGAGGCCTTCCAGGGTTCCGGCAACCTTCCAGAATGGATGGTGCTGACCGTTCTGCCGGTTCTGCCGCCAGATCTGCGTCCACTGGTCCCGCTGGATGGTGGTCGTTTCGCGACTTCCGACCTCAACGATCTGTATCGTCGAGTGATCAACCGTAACAACCGCTTGAAGCGTCTGCTCGATCTGTCCGCTCCGGACATCATCGTGCGTAACGAAAAGCGTATGTTGCAGGAAGCTGTCGATGCACTGCTCGACAACGGTCGTCGTGGCCGCGCTATCACCGGTTCGAACAAGCGTCCTCTGAAATCCCTGGCTGACATGATCAAGGGTAAGCAAGGTCGTTTCCGTCAGAACTTGCTCGGTAAGCGTGTTGACTACTCCGGTCGTTCGGTAATTACCGTAGGCCCGACCTTGCGTCTGCACCAGTGCGGTCTGCCGAAGAAGATGGCTCTCGAGCTGTTCAAACCGTTCATTTTCGGCAAGCTTGAAATGCGTGGTCTCGCGACCACCATCAAAGCGGCCAAGAAAATGGTCGAGCGCGAACTGCCAGAGGTTTGGGACGTTCTCGCTGAAGTGATCCGTGAACACCCGGTTCTCCTCAACCGTGCACCGACCCTTCACCGTCTGGGCATCCAGGCGTTTGAACCGGTACTGATCGAAGGTAAGGCTATTCAGCTGCACCCTCTGGTCTGCGCCGCGTACAACGCCGACTTCGACGGCGACCAAATGGCTGTGCACGTACCGCTGACACTGGAAGCTCAGTTGGAAGCGCGTGCGTTGATGATGTCGACCAACAACATTCTGTCGCCAGCCAACGGTGAGCCAATCATCGTTCCGTCGCAGGACGTTGTATTGGGTCTGTACTACATGACTCGCGAAGCGATCAACGCCAAGGGCGAAGGTCGTGTGTTTGCGGATCTGCAGGAAGTTGACCGTGTGTTCCGTGCTGGCGAAGCCGCACTGCACGCCAAGGTTAAAGTACGTATCAACGAAACCGTCAACGACCGTGACGGCAACAGCGTGAGCGGTACCCGTATCGTCGACACTACCGTCGGCCGTGCGCTGCTGTTCCAGGTTGTGCCGAAAGGGTTGTCTTACGACGTCGTCAACTTGCCGATGAAGAAAAAGGCGATCTCCAAGCTGATCAACCAGTGCTACCGCGTGGTTGGTTTGAAAGAGACCGTGATCTTCGCTGACCAGTTGATGTACACCGGTTTCGCTTACTCGACCATCTCCGGCGTTTCCATTGGTGTTAACGACTTCGTTATCCCGGATGAAAAAGCCCGCATCATCGGTGCTGCTACCGACGAAGTGAAAGAGATCGAGAGCCAGTACGCCTCCGGCCTGGTAACCCAGGGCGAGAAGTACAACAAAGTGATCGACCTTTGGTCGAAAGCGAACGACGAAGTCTCCAAGGCGATGATGGCCAACCTCTCGAAAGAGAAAGTCATCGACCGTCATGGCGTCGAAGTCGACCAGGAATCGTTCAACTCGATGTACATGATGGCTGACTCGGGTGCGCGGGGTTCCGCAGCACAGATTCGTCAGCTGGCCGGTATGCGTGGTCTGATGGCCAAGCCGGACGGTTCCATCATTGAAACGCCGATTACTGCGAACTTCCGTGAAGGTTTGAGCGTACTTCAGTACTTCATCTCTACTCACGGTGCTCGTAAAGGTCTGGCGGATACCGCGTTGAAAACTGCGAACTCCGGTTACCTGACTCGTCGTCTGGTAGACGTGGCGCAGGATCTGGTTGTAACCGAGATCGATTGCGGCACCGAACACGGTCTGTTGATGACTCCGCACATTGAAGGCGGTGACGTTGTAGAGCCGTTGGGTGAACGCGTATTGGGTCGTGTTATTGCCCGTGACGTATTCAAGCCAGGTACCGAGGACGTTATCGTTCCTGCCGGCACTTTGGTAGACGAGAAGTGGGTCGAGTTCATCGAGCTGAACAGCATCGACGAAGTGATCGTGCGTTCGCCGATCAGCTGCGAAACCCGCTATGGCATTTGTGCCAAGTGCTACGGCCGTGATCTGGCTCGTGGTCACCAGGTGAACATCGGTGAAGCGGTCGGCGTAATCGCTGCCCAGTCCATCGGTGAACCGGGTACCCAGCTGACGATGCGTACGTTCCACATCGGTGGTGCGGCAAGCCGTACTTCCGCAGCCGACAGCGTTCAGGTGAAGAATGGCGGTACCGTCCGTCTGCACAACCTGAAGCACGTTGAGCGAGTGGATGGTCACTTGGTTGCTGTGTCCCGTTCTGGTGAGCTGGCAATCGCTGATGACTTCGGTCGTGAGCGTGAGCGTTACAAGCTGCCATACGGTGCTGTGATTTCGGTTAAAGAGGGTGACAAGGTCGACGCTGGCGCAATAGTGGCCAAGTGGGATCCGCACACTCACCCAATCGTTACCGAAATGAAAGGTACCGTGACCTACGTGGGCATGGAAGAAGGCATCACGATCAAGCGTCAGACTGACGAATTGACCGGTATGACCAACATTGAAGTGCTCGACGCGAAAGATCGTCCAGCTGCCGGCAAAGAAATTCGCCCAGCAGTGAAGATGGTCGACGACAACGGCAAGGATCTGTTGCTGCCAGGCACTGACGTTATCGCTCAGTACTTCCTGCCAGCCAACGCCCTGGTCGGTGTTGCGGATGGTGCGAAGATTGCGATCGGTGATGTTATCGCTCGTATCCCGCAAGAAACTTCGAAAACTCGTGACATCACTGGTGGTCTGCCGCGTGTTGCCGACTTGTTCGAAGCTCGTCGTCCGAAAGAAGCGTCGATTCTGGCTGAAGTCAGTGGGACCATCGCGTTCGGTAAAGAGACCAAAGGCAAGCGTCGTCTGGTTATTACCCCGAACGATGGTACTGATCCGTACGAAGAGCTGATTCCGAAGTGGCGTCACCTGAACGTGTTTGAAGGCGAACAGGTAAACCGCGGCGAAGTTATCTCTGACGGTCCTAGCGATCCGCACGACATCCTGCGTTTGCTGGGTGTAAGCGCGCTGGCCAAGTACATTGTTAACGAGATCCAGGACGTTTACCGTCTGCAAGGCGTGAAGATCAACGACAAGCACATCGAGACCATTCTGCGTCAGATGCTGCGTAAGGTTGAAATCGCTGAATCCGGCGATTCCACTTTCATCAAGGGCGACCAGATGGAATTGACTCACGTACTGGTAGAGAACGAGCGTCTGGGCGCGGAAGACAAATTTGTCTCCAAGTTCACTCGCGTTCTGCTGGGTATCACCAAGGCGTCGTTGTCGACCGAATCGTTCATCTCGGCGGCTTCCTTCCAGGAAACCACCCGCGTACTGACCGAAGCGGCCGTTACCGGCAAGCGCGATTACCTGCGCGGCCTGAAAGAAAACGTAGTCGTGGGTCGTCTGATCCCGGCCGGTACCGGTCTGGCATATCACAGCGAGCGCAAGCGTCGTCGTGAAGCAGACAAGCCGTTGCGCGTAAGCGCCAGTGAAGTGGAAGCTGCACTGACCGAAGCGCTGAACTCGAGCGGTAACTGAGTTCTGCGATATATGAGCGTAAGGCCCTGATCGCACCGTTCATCGAATCGAGACAATTTGTCGAGGTTCGATGAGTGGGGAGGTCGGGGCCTTGCCTTGACTGGGGGCAAGATCCTCTTTAGACTCTTGTACCCCTAAATTTGGCGGGAATTCGTTCCTGCCATTTTGCTTTTCTTGCAAGACAATAGCGTCGCAAGACAACAGTGGAGCTAGTAGATGGCAACTATCAACCAGCTGGTACGTCAGCCGCGTAAGCGTATCGTCGAGAAATCCGACGTGCCTGCGCTGCAGAACTGCCCGCAACGTCGTGGCGTATGCACCCGTGTGTATACCACCACGCCGAAAAAACCTAACTCGGCACTGCGTAAAGTATGCCGTGTGCGTCTGACCAACGGTTTCGAGGTTTCCTCGTACATCGGCGGTGAAGGCCACAACCTGCAAGAACACAGCGTCGTACTGATTCGTGGCGGCCGTGTAAAAGACTTGCCAGGTGTTCGTTACCACACCGTTCGCGGTTCTTTGGATACTTCCGGCGTTAAAGGTCGTAACCAGGGTCGTTCGAAGTACGGTACCAAGCGTCCGAAGTAATCGGTCGTTTTGCAGATTTTTATTTTATTGAGTCGATAAGAGTAAGGTCGGGCACGCATCCTTTGGATCTGTCCCGAGCTAACCTGAAGACCGCTTGAGGGCTTATCATGCCAAGACGTCGCGTAGCAGCAAAGCGTGAGATTCTGGACGATCCGAAATACGGAAGCCAGATCCTCGCCAAATTCATGAACCACGTTATGGAAAGCGGCAAGAAAGCCGTTGCCGAGCGTATCGTTTATGGTGCCCTGGAAACCGTTGCAACCCGTAAGGCTGGCACCGATCCCCTGGAACTCTTCGAAAAAGCACTCGACGCCATCGCTCCGCTGGTCGAAGTGAAGTCGCGCCGCGTTGGTGGTGCTACTTACCAGGTTCCGGTCGAGGTTCGTCCTTCCCGTCGTAACGCTCTGGCAATGCGCTGGTTGGTAGACTTCGCGCGCAAGCGTGGCGAGAAGTCTATGGCTCTGCGCTTGGCTGGCGAGCTGCTGGATGCTGCTGAAGGTAAAGGTGCTGCTGTTAAGAAGCGTGAAGACGTGCACCGTATGGCAGAAGCCAACAAAGCTTTCTCGCACTACCGCTTCTAATTTTAGCTTCACTAATTTTGCGAGGGCTTTATGGCTCGTACTACTCCGATTAGTCGCTACCGTAACATCGGTATCGTCGCTCACGTGGATGCTGGTAAAACCACTACCACCGAGCGCGTCCTTTTTTACACCGGCAAAAGTCACAAAATGGGCGAGGTGCATGACGGCGCCGCGACCACAGACTGGATGGTTCAGGAGCAGGAGCGTGGTATTACCATTACTTCTGCTGCCATTACCGCCTTCTGGAAAGGTTCTGCTAAGCAGTACAAAGACGAGCATCGCTTCAACGTAATCGATACCCCGGGCCACGTAGACTTCACCATTGAAGTTGAACGTTCCCTGCGCGTACTCGACGGCGCTGTCGTTGTGTTCTGCGGTACTTCGGGTGTTGAGCCTCAGTCGGAAACCGTATGGCGTCAGGCCAACAAATACGGTGTCCCGCGTCTTGTTTACGTGAACAAGATGGACCGTGCCGGTGCGAACTTCCTGCGCGTGATCGAACAGATCAAAAAGCGTCTGGGTCACACTCCGGTGCCAATCCAGTTGGCTATCGGTTCAGAAGACAACTTCCAGGGTCAGATTGATCTGATCAACATGGAAGCTGTGTACTGGAATGATGCTGATAAAGGTATGGTTCCTGTTCGTAAGCCTGTTCCTGAAGATATGCAGGAATTGGCTGCCGAATGGCGCGACAACATGGTTCAGGCTGCTGCCGAAGCCAGCGAAGAGCTGATGAACAAGTACCTGGAAGGCGAAGAGCTGACGATCGAAGAGATCAAAGCTGCTTTGCGTCAGCGTACTATCGCCGGCGAAATCGTTCTGGCCGTTTGCGGTTCTTCCTTCAAGAACAAGGGTGTTCCCCTGGTTCTCGACGCCGTTATCGACTTCCTGCCTGCGCCAACCGATATTCCTGCTATCAAGGGTACTGACCCGGATAACGAGGAAATCGAGCTGGAGCGTCACGCAGACGATTTGGAGCCGTTCTCGGCTCTGGCGTTCAAGATCGCTACCGACCCATTCGTGGGTACTTTGACCTTTGTCCGCGTTTACTCGGGCGTGTTGAACTCCGGCGACGGCGTAATCAACTCGGTTAAGGGCAAGAAAGAGCGCGTGGGTCGTATGGTGCAAATGCACGCAAACGCCCGTGAAGAGATCAAGGAAGTGCGCGCTGGTGACATCGCGGCCCTGATCGGCATGAAGGACGTCACCACTGGTGAAACCCTCTGCAACGCTGACAAGCCAATCATTCTGGTTCGTATGGACTTCCCGGAGCCGGTTATTTCGGTTGCCGTAGAGCCTAAGACCAAGGATGACCAGGAAAAAATGGGTATCGCTCTGGGCAAGCTTGCTCAGGAAGACCCTTCTTTCCGCGTTAAAACTGATGAAGAGACTGGTCAAACGATCATCTCCGGCATGGGCGAGCTGCACCTGGACATCCTGGTTGACCGGATGCGCCGTGAGTTCAACGTCGAAGCCAACATCGGCAAGCCTCAGGTTTCCTATCGTGAGCGCATCACGAAGAACTGCGAAATCGAAGGCAAGTTCGTTCGCCAGTCCGGCGGTCGTGGCCAGTTTGGTCACTGCTGGATTCGTTTTGCTCCTGCTGACGAAGGTCAGGAAGGTCTGCAATTCGTGAACGAAGTAGTAGGTGGTGTGGTTCCTAAGGAATACATCCCGGCTATCCAGAAGGGTATCGAAGAGCAGATGAAGAACGGCGTTGTTGCCGGCTATCCGCTGATCGGCCTGAAGGCTACCGTGTTCGATGGTTCTTACCACGACGTCGACTCCAACGAGATGGCGTTTAAAGTGGCTGCTTCCATGGCGACCAAGCAACTGGCCCAGAAGGGTGGTGGTGAGTTGCTCGAGCCGATCATGGCTGTAGAGGTTGTTACGCCTGAAGACTATATGGGTGATGTGATGGGCGACCTTAACCGTCGTCGCGGCATGATCCAGGGTATGGAAGACACGGTCTCCGGCAAAGTAATTCGTGCCGAAGTTCCGCTGGGTGAAATGTTCGGTTATGCGACCGACGTTCGTTCCATGTCCCAGGGTCGCGCAAGCTACTCTATGGAATTCAAAAAATACGATACAGCCCCGTCGCACATCGTCGAGTCTGTTACCAAAAAACAAGGCTGATTCAGCCCCTTTAGGCTAGGAGTTAATTGTCGTGGCTAAAGAAAAATTTGATCGTTCCCTACCGCACGTCAACGTTGGCACCATTGGTCACGTTGACCACGGTAAAACCACTCTGACTGCTGCTCTGACTCGCGTTTGCTCCGAAGTTTTCGGTTCTGCAATCGTTGACTTCGACAAGATCGACAGCGCACCAGAAGAAAAAGCTCGTGGTATCACCATCAACACCGCGCACGTTGAATACAACTCGCTGATCCGTCACTACGCTCACGTTGACTGCCCAGGTCACGCTGACTATGTGAAGAACATGATCACCGGTGCTGCCCAGATGGACGGCGCAATCCTGGTTTGCTCGGCCGCTGATGGTCCGATGCCACAAACCCGTGAGCACATCCTGCTGTCCCGTCAGGTTGGCGTTCCGTACATCGTGGTTTTCCTGAACAAGGCTGACCTGGTAGACGACGCTGAGCTGCTGGAACTGGTTGAGATGGAAGTTCGCGACCTGCTGTCCACCTATGACTTCCCAGGCGACGACACTCCGATCATCATCGGTTCGGCTCGTATGGCTCTGGAAGGCAAAGACGACAACGAAATGGGCACCACTGCCGTTCGTAAGCTGGTTGAGACTCTGGATACCTACATTCCGGATCCGATTCGCGTAGTCGACAAGCCGTTCCTGATGCCAATCGAAGACGTATTCTCGATCTCGGGTCGCGGTACTGTTGTAACTGGCCGTATCGAGCGCGGTATCGTTCGCGTTCAGGATCCACTGGAAATCGTTGGTCTGCGTGACACTACTGTCACCACCTGCACCGGTGTTGAAATGTTCCGTAAGCTGCTCGACGAAGGTCGTGCTGGCGAGAACTGCGGCGTGCTGCTGCGCGGCACCAAGCGTGACGACGTAGAGCGTGGCCAGGTTCTGGTTAAGCCGGGTTCGGTTAAGCCGCACACTACCTTCGAAGCTGAAGTGTACGTGTTGAGCAAAGAAGAAGGCGGTCGTCACACTCCGTTCTTCAAAGGCTACCGTCCACAGTTCTACTTCCGGACCACTGACGTGACCGGTAACTGCGAGCTGCCGGAAGGCGTTGAAATGGTAATGCCGGGCGACAACATCAAAATGGTTGTCACCCTGATCAAGACCATTGCAATGGAAGACGGTCTGCGTTTCGCTATCCGTGAAGGCGGTCGTACCGTCGGCGCTGGCGTCGTAGCCAAAATCATCGCCTAACTCTTTTGAGTTAAATGATGAATTGAAGAAAGCCTCCGCTTAGCGGGGGCTTTTTTTATTGGGTTGACACCAATCTGGGGCGTCTATAGAATTGCGCCTCCTTTTAACGGGCGTATTGCGCTCGGTGGGAATAGCAGCCGGAGTCTGAAATCCAATGCAAAATCAGCAAATCCGTATCAGGTTGAAGGCTTTTGACCATCGCCTGATCGACCAATCCACCCAGGAAATCGTGGAAACCGCGAAACGTACTGGTGCTCAAGTGCGTGGTCCAATTCCACTGCCTACCCGTAAAGAGCGGTTCACCGTTCTGGTCTCCCCGCACGTCAACAAAGACGCGCGTGACCAGTACGAGATCCGTACTCATAAGCGCGTTCTGGATATCGTCCAGCCAACGGATAAAACCGTTGATGCACTTATGAAGCTTGATCTTGCGGCCGGTGTGGAAGTGCAGATCAGCCTCGGCTAAGACTCGGTCTTAGTCGTGTAACGCTCTGAAATGGGCGGCCATAGCGGGTGAAAGCCCCGTACACTCATGAGGTTTACAACATGACTATTGGTGTAGTCGGTCGTAAATGCGGTATGACCCGTATTTTCACCGAAGAAGGTGTCTCCATTCCGGTCACGGTCATTGAGATCGAGCCGAATCGCGTCACCCAGTTCAAAACTGAAGAGACCGATGGCTATCGTGCAGTGCAAGTCACTGTAGGCGAGCGTCGTGCTTCGCGTGTTACAGCTGCTCAAGCTGGCCACTTCGCTAAGGCGAATGTTGCCGCTGGTCGCACTGTCATGGAGTTCCGTCTTGAAGAAGGCGACTACCAGGCTGGCGATCTGATCAACGCTGAAATCTTCGCCGCTGGTCAGCTGGTTGATGTAACCGGTCAGTCCAAGGGTAAGGGCTTCCAGGGTACGATCAAGCGTTGGAATTTCCGCGGGCAAGATAACACCCACGGTAACTCCGTATCCCACCGCGTCCCAGGCTCTATCGGCCAGTGCCAGACTCCTGGTCGTGTATTCAAGGGCAAAAAAATGTCCGGTCATATGGGCGCTGAGCGCGTGACCGTGCAGTCCCTGGAAGTAGTGCGCGTGGACGCTGAACGCAATCTGTTGTTGGTCAAGGGTGCTGTTCCTGGCGCTACTGGCGGCAACCTGGTTGTACGTCCAGCAGCCAAGGCTCGCGGTTAAGGGGAAGCTGACATGCAATTAAATGTAAATGACGCTCAAGCGATCGAAGTTTCCGAACTGACATTTGGCGGCGAATTCAACGAGACGCTGGTTCACCAAGCAGTCGTGGCCTACATGGCCGGCGGCCGTCAAGGTAGCAAGCAGCAAAAGACCCGTTCCGACGTTCGTGGTGGCGGTAAGCGCCCATGGCGTCAGAAAGGTACTGGCCGCGCTCGTGCCGGTACTATCCGTAGCCCAATCTGGCGTGGCGGCGGTACCACTTTCGCAGCTCGTCCGCAGGATCACTCCCAGAAGCTGAACAAGAAGATGTATCGCGCAGCAATGCGTTCCATCCTTGCTGAGCTGGTGCGTACTGATCGTCTGGTCGTGGTTCAGGATTTCGCTGTTGAAACTCCGAAAACCAAAGATCTGCTGGGCAAGCTGAACAACATGAGCCTGACCGATGTTCTCATCGTGTCGGACGCTGTTGATCAGAACCTGTACCTGGCTGCTCGTAACCTGCCGCACGTAGATGTACGTGACGTTCAAGGTTCCGATCCAGTTAGTCTGATCGCATACGACAAGGTGTTGATCACCGTGTCGGCCGTGAAGAAATTCGAGGAGCTGCTGGGATGAACCAGGAACGCGTATTTAAAGTTCTGCTTGGCCCGCACGTTTCCGAAAAGGCTACGGTTCTGGCTGACAAGAAGGGCCAGTTCGTTTTCAAGGTTGCAACTGACGCAACCAAGCTGGAAATCAAGAAGGCCGTCGAAAGCCTGTTCAGCGTGAAAGTTGAGCGTGTTACTACCCTGAACGTTCTGGGTAAGAGCAAGCGCACAGCTCGCGGTCTGGGCAAGCGCAATGACTGGAAGAAGGCAGTTATCTCCCTTCAGCCAGGCCAAGATCTCGATTTCAGCAGCAGTGCTGAGTAAGGAAGGGGTGCATCATGGCAATCGTTAAATGCAAACCGACTTCCCCTGGCCGCCGTTTTGTGGTCAAGGTGGTCAACCAGGAGCTGCATAAAGGCGCTCCTCACGCACCGCTGCTCGAGAAAAAATCGAAGACTGGTGGTCGTAACAACAATGGCCGTATTACTACCCGTCACATCGGTGGTGGTCATAAGCAGCATTATCGTATGGTCGACTTCCGTCGCAACGACAAAGATGGCATTCCAGCCACTGTTGAGCGTATTGAATACGATCCAAACCGTACTGCTCACATTGCTCTTATGTTGTACGCAGACGGCGAACGCCGTTACATCATCGCCCCTAAAGGCGTGAGTGCTGGCGACCAGCTGATTTCGGGTGCTTTGGCTCCGATCAAGCCAGGCAACCAGTTGCAACTGCGCAGCATTCCAGTTGGTAGCACCGTACACGGCATCGAATTGAAGCCAGGTAAAGGCGCACAGATCGCTCGTTCCGCTGGTGCCTCGGCGCAGCTGATCGCTCGTGAAGGTGTGTACGTTACCCTGCGTCTTCGCTCCGGTGAAATGCGTAAAGTCCTGGCTGAATGCCGTGCGACCCTGGGCGAAGTCTCGAACTCCGAGCACAGCCTGCGTTCGCTGGGTAAAGCTGGTGCCAAACGCTGGCGTGGCGTTCGCCCAACCGTTCGTGGTGTTGCCATGAACCCGGTTGACCACCCACATGGTGGTGGTGAAGGTCGTACCTCTGGTGGTCGTCATCCGGTATCGCCATGGGGCTTCCCGACTAAGGGCGCGAAGACTCGTGGTAATAAGCGTACCGACAAAATGATCGTCCGTCGTCGCAAGTAAATAGAGGGATACGACAGTGCCACGTTCTCTGAAAAAAGGTCCTTTTATTGATCTTCACCTACTGAAGAAGATCGAAGTGGCGGCGGAAAAGAACGATCGCAAACCAATTAAGACTTGGTCGCGTCGTTCCATGATCCTGCCACAAATGGTCGGTCTGACCATCGCAGTACACAACGGTCGTCAACACGTCCCAGTTCTCGTTAACGAAGACATGGTCGGCCACAAACTGGGCGAGTTTGCCGGTACCCGCACTTATCGTGGGCACGTGGCAGACAAGAAAGCCAAGCGTTAAGGGGTTAGGAAATGGAAGTAGCCGCTAAGTTGTCGGGCGCTCGAATCTCCGCCCAGAAAGCCCGCTTGGTCGCCGACCAGATTCGCGGGAAGAAGGTGGGCGAAGCGCTCAACTTGTTGGCTTTCAGCAGTAAGAAAGCCGCCGAGATCATGAAGAAAGTGCTGGAGTCGGCCGTAGCCAACGCCGAGCATAACGAAGGCGCAGACGTTGATGACCTGAAGGTCAGCACCGTTTTCGTCAACGAAGGGCGTTCGCTGAAGCGCATCATGCCACGTGCCAAAGGCCGTGCTGATCGCATCGTCAAGCGGTCTTGCCATATCACTGTCAAGGTTGCTGACAAGTAACGGAGTCGAAGAGATGGGTCAGAAAGTACATCCCATTGGCATTCGCCTGGGAATCGTCAAGGAGCACACCTCCGTCTGGTACGCAGACGGTCGGACTTATGCGGACTATTTGTTCGCTGATCTGAAGGTGCGTGAGTATCTCCAAGACAAACTAAAAAGCGCGTCCGTAAGCCGTATCGATATCCATCGTCCGGCGCAAACTGCACGTATCACCATCCACACTGCTCGTCCAGGTATCGTTATCGGGAAGAAAGGTGAAGATGTTGAGAAACTGCGTCAGGACCTGACCAAGCAAATGGGTGTGCCTGTGCACATCAATATCGAAGAGATCCGCAAGCCGGAGCTCGACGGTATGCTGGTTGCGCAGAGCGTAGCTCAGCAGCTGGAGCGTCGCGTAATGTTCCGTCGCGCTATGAAGCGCGCTGTTCAGAACGCCATGCGCATTGGTGCCAAAGGCATCAAAATCCAAGTGAGCGGTCGTCTCGGCGGTGCTGAAATCGCACGTACTGAATGGTATCGCGAAGGGCGTGTGCCATTGCACACCCTGCGTGCCGACATCGACTATGCCAACTACGAAGCTCACACCACTTACGGTGTGATCGGTGTAAAGGTTTGGATCTTCAAAGGCGAAGTAATTGGTGGTCGCCAAGAAGAACTGAAACCACAAGCACCAGCGCCTCGTAAAAAAGCTGCTAAGTAAGGGGTACGCCAAATGTTGCAACCTAAGCGTACGAAGTTCCGCAAGCAGATGACAGGTCACAACCGTGGCCTGGCTCAGCGCGGTAGCAAAGTCAGCTTCGGCGAGTTCGCGCTGAAGTCTGTAGCTCGTGGTCGTCTCACCGCTCGTCAGATCGAGTCAGCGCGTCGTGCTCTGACCCGTCACGTTAAACGTGGCGGCAAGATCTGGATCCGTGTATTCCCGGACAAGCCGATTTCCAAAAAGCCCCTCGAAGTTCGGATGGGTAAAGGTAAGGGTAACGTGGAATACTGGGTAGCCCAGATTCAGCCAGGCAAAGTCCTGTATGAAATCGAGGGTGTAACTGAAGAGCTGGCGCGTGAGGCTTTTGCCCTGGCTGCTGCAAAGCTGCCGCTCGCCACCGCCTTTGTTAAACGGACGGTGATGTGATGAAAGCGAATGAACTTCGTGAAAAATCCGCACAGCAGCTGAACGAGCAATTGCTCGGCTTGCTGCGCGACCAGTTCAATCTGCGTATGCAGAAAGCAACTGGCCAGTTGGGGCAGTCTCATCTGCTCTCGCAAGTTAAGCGTGACATCGCTCGCGTGAAGACTGTGCTTAACCAGCAGGCAGGTAAGTGATCATGGCTGAAGCCGAAAAAACTGTCCGTACGCTGACTGGCCGTGTTGTCAGCGACAAGATGGACAAAACCATCACCGTTCTGATCGAGCGTCGCGTTAAGCACCCGATCTACGGTAAATATGTTAAGCGTTCGACTAAGCTGCACGCGCACGACGAAACCAATCAGTGCCATATCGGCGACAAAGTCACTATTCGTGAAACTCGTCCGATGGCCAAGACCAAGTCTTGGGCACTGGTTGATGTTCTCGAACGCGCTGTGGAAGTCTAAGGACTAGGGGTCGGAGAAATTATATGATTCAGACTCAATCCATGCTCGATGTGGCCGATAACAGCGGCGCTCGCCGTGTTATGTGCATCAAGGTGCTGGGTGGCTCCCATCGTCGTTACGCTGGTATCGGTGACATCATCAAAGTTACCGTGAAGGAAGCAATTCCTCGCGGTAAGGTGAAAAAAGGCCAGGTGATGACTGCTGTTGTAGTCCGCACTCGTCACGGCGTACGTCGTGCTGATGGCTCCATTATCCGCTTTGATGGCAACGCTGCTGTTCTTCTGAACAACAAGCAAGAGCCGATCGGCACCCGTATCTTTGGGCCAGTGACCCGTGAACTTCGTACTGAGAAGTTCATGAAGATCGTCTCGCTCGCCCCAGAAGTGCTGTAAGGAGATCCGACATGCAAAAGATTCGTCGTGACGACGAGATCATCGTGATCGCCGGCAAAGACAAAGGTAAGCGCGGTAAGGTGCTGAAGGTTCTTGCTGACAACCGTCTGGTTGTTGGTGGTCTGAACCTGGTCAAGCGTCATACCAAGCCTAACCCGATGTCGGGCGTACAAGGCGGTATCGTCGAGAAAGAAGCGCCACTGCACGCTTCTAACGTAGCCATCTTCAATGGCGAAACCAACAAGGCTGACCGCGTTGGTTTCAAAGTAGAAGAAGGTAAGAAAATTCGTGTCTTCAAGTCGACCCAAAAAGCGGTTGATGCTTGAACACTGCTAGGTAGAAGACCATGGCACGACTAAAAGAGATTTACCGGAAGGAAATCGCTCCGAAGCTTAAGGAAGAACTTAAGCTTTCGAACGTGATGGAAGTTCCGCGCGTTACCAAAATCACCCTGAACATGGGTCTGGGCGAAGCGATCGGCGACAAAAAAGTCATCGAGCACGCTGTTGCTGACCTGGAAAAGATCACCGGCCAAAAAGTCGTTGTGACCTACGCTCGTAAATCCATCGCTGGCTTTAAAGTCCGCGAAGGATGGCCGATCGGTGTCAAGGTGACTCTGCGCCGTGAGCGTATGTATGAGTTCCTGGATCGTCTGCTGTCGATCTCCCTGCCTCGGGTTCGCGACTTCCGCGGCCTGAATGCCAAGTCCTTCGATGGTCGTGGTAACTACAGCATGGGCGTAAAAGAGCAGATCATTTTCCCGGAAATCGACTACGACAAGATCGATGCTCTCCGCGGTCTGGACATTACCCTGACCACCACTGCCAAGAACGATGATGAAGGCCGCGCTCTGCTGCGTGCTTTCAAATTCCCGTTCCGCAACTGATTGGAGTAGGAAAATGGCCAAGAAGAGCATGAAAAACCGTGAGCTGAAGCGTCAGCTCACTGTTGCCAAGTACGCCACCAAGCGTGCAGCGCTGAAAGCTATCATCGTTGATCTGAACGCAAGTCCAGAAGCGCGTTGGGAAGCTACCGTAGCTCTGCAGAAGCAACCACGTGACGCAAGCGCTTCGCGCATGCGTAACCGTTGCCGCCTGACTGGTCGTCCGCACGGCGTTTACCGCAAGTTCGGCCTTGGCCGTAACAAGCTGCGTGAAGCTGCAATGCGTGGTGACGTTCCAGGTCTGGTTAAAGCCAGCTGGTAATCGCTGTCAAAGCCTCGATGGTCGGGTTTGCAAGAATCTGACTATCGGTGGTCTTGAATTTGAATCAAGCCCCTTTTGGGGCTTGATTCATTTCTGGGGTGTGTCTAGAATGACCGGCTCGCCTGAGCCCGTGTTTTTCATGCCCGGAAGTTCTCGGCGACAAGTAGTAGCCGCAAGGCTAATTTTTCTGTATTAGGAGCGTCTAGCCCATGAGTATGCAGGACCCGTTAGCGGACATGCTAACTCGAATCCGTAATGCCCAGATGGCTGAAAAGTCTGTCGTAAGCATGCCGTCTTCCACGCTGAAGGTGGCTGTAGCAAAAGTCCTGAAGGACGAAGGTTACATCGCGGATTTTCAGATCACCACCGACGCTAAGCCGTCGTTGTCCATCTCGCTGAAGTACTTCGAAGGCCGTCCGGTTATCGAAGAAGTGAAGCGCGTTAGTCGTCCAGGCCTGCGTCAGTACAAGTCCGTTGAAGATCTGCCGAAAGTTCGTGGCGGTCTTGGCGTGTCTATCGTCTCCACCAACAAAGGTGTGATGACGGATCGTGCTGCGCGCGCTGCCGGTGTCGGCGGCGAAGTTCTTTGCACTGTGTTCTAAGGGGGGATAAGCATGTCTCGCGTCGCTAAGAACCCCGTTAAGCTGCCAGCCGGTGTCGAAGTAAAATTCGCAGGCCAACAGCTTTCGGTGAAGGGTGCCAAGGGCACTCTTGAACTGAACATCCATTCGTCCGTTGAGATTGTTGAAGAAGCTGGTGAGCTGCGTTTCGCTGCTCGCAATGGCGATCAACAAACTCGCGCAATGGCCGGTACCACGCGTGCGTTGGTAAACAACATGGTCCAAGGCGTAAGCCAAGGCTTCGAGCGTAAGCTCCAGCTGGTCGGTGTTGGTTACAAAGCGCAAGCAAAAGGCACGGTTTTGAACCTTGCCCTTGGCTTCTCGCACCCAGTGGATTACGAACTGCCGGAAGGCATCACCGCTGAGACTCCTAGCCAGACCGATATCCTGATCAAGGGCATCGATAAGCAGCTGGTAGGTCAAGTGGCCGCTGAGATCCGCGACTTCCGTCCACCAGAGCCGTACAAAGGCAAAGGTGTGCGCTACGCGGACGAAGTCGTCCGTCGTAAAGAAGCCAAGAAGAAGTAGGGCATAGCAAATGACCGACAAAAAAGTTACTCGACTGCGTCGCGCTCGCAAAGCACGCCTGAAAATGCACGAACTCGAAGTCGTGCGTCTCTGCGTGTTCCGCTCGTCGCAGCACATCTACGCCCAGGTCATCTCGGCCGACGGCAACAAAGTCCTGGCAAGCGCCTCGACTTTGGATAAAGAACTGCGTGATGGTGCCACTGGCAACATCGACGCGGCCACAAAGGTTGGCCAGCTGGTCGCTACGCGTGCTAAGGCCGCTGGCGTCTCGCAAGTGGCTTTCGACCGCTCTGGCTTCAAGTATCACGGCCGCGTTAAAGCGCTGGCTGATGCTGCTCGTGAAGCTGGGCTGGAGTTCTAAGTTATGTCAAATAACGACCAAAAGCGCGACGAAGGCTACATTGAGAAGCTGGTTCAAGTTAACCGCGTAGCCAAAACCGTTAAAGGCGGCCGTATCTTCACTTTCACCGCGTTGACCGTGGTTGGTGATGGTAAAGGGCGTGTTGGCTTCGGCCGTGGCAAGTCACGTGAAGTGCCTGCTGCGATCCAGAAGGCAATGGAAGCTGCTCGCCGCAACATGATTCAAGTTGACCTGAACGGCACCACTCTGCAGTACGCAATGAAGTCCGCTCACGGCGCTTCGAAGGTGTACATGCAGCCTGCTTCTGAAGGTACCGGTATCATCGCTGGTGGCGCTATGCGTGCTGTCCTCGAAGTTGCTGGCGTTCAGAACGTTCTGGCCAAGTGCTACGGCTCGACTAACCCTGTAAACGTGGTTCACGCCACTTTCAAGGGTCTGAAAGCTATGCAATCTCCTGAGTCTATTGCCGCCAAGCGTGGCTTGACCGTCAAGGAGATCTTCTGATCATGGCTACCGTTAAAGTAACGCTGATCAAAAGCATGACCGGCCGCATCCCTAACCACAAATTGTGCGTTAAGGGTCTGGGTCTGCGTCGCATCGGTCACACTGTAGAAGTCCAGGATACTCCCGAGAATCGCGGGATGATCAACAAGGCTTACTACATGCTGCGTGTCGAGGGTTAATCGATGAAACTCAATGATCTGAGTCCAGCGCCGGGTTCCCGTCGTGAAAAGCATCGTCCGGGCCGTGGTATCGGTAGCGGTTTGGGTAAGACTGGTGGCCGCGGCCACAAAGGTCAGACCTCCCGCTCCGGTGGCACCATTGCTCCAGGCTTTGAAGGCGGTCAACAGCCGCTGCATCGTCGCCTGCCGAAGTTCGGTTTCGTTTCCCTGAAGGCTATGGATCGCGCAGAAGTGCGTCTGTCCGAGCTGGCTAAAGTGGAAGGCGACATCGTCACTGTGCAGTCCCTGAAAGATGCCAACGTGATTAACGTCAACGTACAGCGTGTGAAAATCATGCTGTCCGGTGAAGTGACTCGCGCTGTCACTATCGGCAAGGGAATCGGCGCCACCAAAGGTGCGCGTTCGGCTATCGAAGCAGCTGGCGGCAAGTTCGAGGAATAAATGGCTAAGCAAGGTGCTCTCTCTGCGCTCGGCAAAGGCGGTATGTCTGAACTCTGGGCTCGTCTGCGTTTTCTGTTCCTGGCGATTATCGTCTACCGAATAGGCGCACACATCCCGGTTCCAGGTATTAACCCGGACCGACTCGCAGAACTGTTTCGACAGAATGAGGGGACCATTCTTAGCTTGTTCAACATGTTCTCCGGCGGCGCGCTGGAAAGGATGAGCATCTTTGCACTGGGGATCATGCCGTACATTTCGGCATCGATCATCATGCAACTGATGACAGCCGTCAGCCCGCAGTTGGAACAGTTGAAGAAGGAAGGTGAAGCTGGGCGTCGCAAGATTGCTCAGTACACCCGCTACGGCACTGTCGTTCTCGCTCTCGTTCAGGCTATTGGCATGTCCATTGGTCTGGCGGGGCAGGGCGTATCGTTCACTGGTGACTTTGGCTTCCATTTCGTCGCGGTATCCACTTTTGTGGCTGGTGCGATGTTCATGATGTGGCTGGGTGAGCAGATTACTGAGCGTGGTGTTGGCAACGGTATCTCGATGTTGATTTTCGCAGGTATCGTCGCCGGTCTTCCGAGAGCGATCGGGCAGTCTTTCGAGTCTGCGCGTCAGGGTGACATCAACATTTTTGCCCTTGTTGCGATCGGTTTGCTGGCAGTAGCGATTATCGGTTTTGTGGTGTTCATTGAGCGTGGTCAGCGTCGTATTGCTGTTCACTACGCCAAGCGTCAGCAGGGCCGTAAGGTCTTCGCTGCGCAGACTAGCCACTTGCCGCTGAAGGTGAACATGGCCGGTGTTATTCCGGCTATTTTCGCGAGCAGCATTTTGCTGTTCCCGGCTTCGTTGGGTACCTGGTTCGGTCAGTCTGAAGGTTTGGGCTGGTTGCAGGACATCTCGCAGTCGATCGCTCCTGGTCAGCCGTTGAATATTCTGCTGTTTAGTGCAGGGATTATTTTCTTCTGCTTCTTCTATACGGCGTTGATGTTCAATCCGAAAGACGTAGCGGAAAACCTGAAGAAGTCCGGTGCCTTTATTCCGGGTATCCGTCCGGGCGAGCAGTCGGCGCGCTACATTGATGGCGTTCTGACCCGTTTGACCCTGTTCGGTGCTCTATATATGACGGCCGTATGTCTGTTGCCCCAGTTCCTGGTGGTTGCGGCAAACGTTCCGTTCTACCTTGGCGGGACCTCGTTGCTGATCGTGGTCGTGGTTGTGATGGACTTCATGTCCCAAGTACAATCGCACCTCGTTTCGCACCAGTACGAATCCCTGATGAAGAAAGCCAACCTGAAGGGTTACGGCAGCGGCATGTTGCGCTGAGTACCCATAAGGTTCGAGGAGTTGGTGATGAAAGTTCGTGCATCGGTGAAAAAGCTGTGCCGTAACTGCAAAATTATTCGCCGCGAAGGTGTTGTTCGAGTAATTTGCAGCGCGGAACCGCGTCACAAACAGCGCCAAGGCTGAGTGTGATCCGCTTGAAGCCCGGCAGCTAGTGCGCTGCCGGGTTGATTATTTGTTATTACAGCGATATTATCTCGCGCCCTATTTCTTGGCTTCCGGGGCGTAGGTAGCTGTCAATTGGAGTCCCACTGAATGGCCCGTATTGCAGGCGTTAACATTCCAGATAACAAGCACACTGTTATCTCGCTGACCTACATCTTTGGTGTTGGTCGCACTACTGCGCAGAAAATTTGCGCAGAGACTGGGGTAAACCCAGCCGCTAAGATCAAAGATCTGAGCGACGAGCAGATTGAACAGTTGCGTGGCGAAGTGGCGAAGTTCACCACTGAAGGTGACCTGCGTCGCGAAGTCAACATGAAAATCAAGCGTTTGATGGATCTCGGTTGCTACCGCGGTCTGCGTCATCGTCGTGGTCTTCCAGTGCGCGGTCAGCGTACCAAGACTAACGCGCGTACCCGTAAAGGTCCGCGTAAGCCGATCCGCAAGTAATCGCCCACGCGAATCGACAGGAAATTAATCATGGCAAAACCTGCTGCTCGTCCTCGTAAAAAAGTTAAAAAGACAGTGGTTGATGGCATCGCCCACATCCATGCTTCTTTTAACAACACAATCGTGACCATCACCGACCGTCAAGGTAACGCGCTTTCTTGGGCTACCTCCGGTGGTTCGGGTTTCCGCGGTTCCCGCAAGTCCACCCCGTTTGCTGCTCAAGTAGCTGCTGAACGTGCTGGTCAAGCTGCGCTGGAATATGGCCTGAAAAACCTCGACGTTAACGTCAAAGGTCCAGGTCCAGGTCGTGAGTCTGCTGTCCGTGCATTGAACGGCTGTGGCTATAAGATCGCCAGCATCACCGACGTGACGCCAATCCCGCACAACGGGTGCCGTCCGCCGAAGAAGCGCCGCGTGTAATCCAGGAGATTGTAAAGAATGGCTCGTTACATTGGTCCAAAATGCAAACTCGCTCGTCGCGAAGGCACCGATCTCTTCCTGAAGAGCGGCGTGCGCGCGATCGAATCGAAGTGCAACATTGAAGCAGCACCTGGTATCCACGGCCAACGCCGCGGTCGCCAGTCCGATTACGGCACCCAACTGCGTGAAAAGCAGAAGGTCCGTCGTATCTACGGCGTTCTCGAGCGTCAGTTCAGCGGCTACTACAAAGAAGCTGCTGGCAAGAAAGGTGCAACCGGTGAAAACCTGCTGCAACTGCTCGAATGCCGTCTGGACAACGTTGTATACCGTATGGGCTTTGGTTCGACTCGTGCCGAATCCCGCCAGCTGGTATCGCACAAGTCGATCAGCGTTAACGGTCAGACCGTAAACGTTCCGTCGTATCAGGTTCGTGCTGGTGACGTGGTTGCAGTTCGCGAGAAAGCAAAAAACCAGCTTCGCATTGTCCAAGCTCTCGATCTGTGTGCCCAACGTGGCCGCGTAGAATGGGTAGAAGTAGACACTGAGAAGAAGTCGGGCGTTTTCAAGAACGTTCCTGCTCGCAGTGATCTGTCCGCCGACATCAACGAAAGCCTGATTGTCGAGCTCTACTCCAAGTAAGGGCTAGAAAATAGGTGCATCCATGCAGATTTCGGTAAATGAGTTCCTGACACCCCGCCATATTGATGTGCAGGTTGTCAGTCCAACCCGCGCCAAGATCACTCTCGAGCCTCTCGAGCGTGGTTTTGGCCACACCCTGGGCAACGCGCTGCGACGCATCCTGTTGTCCTCAATGCCCGGCTGCGCAGTAGTCGAGGCCGAGATTGACGGTGTGCTCCACGAGTACAGCGCCATCGAAGGTGTACAGGAAGACGTAATTGAAATCCTGTTGAACCTTAAAGGTCTGGCCATCAAGCTGCACGGTCGTGACGAAGTTACGCTGACCTTGTCGAAGAAGGGTTCGGGGGTGGTTACCGCTGCCGATATTCAGCTGGATCATGATGTCGAGATCGTTAATCCCGATCACGTAATCGCTAACCTGGCGTCTAACGGCGCCCTGAACATGAAGCTCACTGTAGCTCGTGGTCGTGGTTATGAACCAGCCGACTCGCGTCAGAGCGATGAAGACGAAAGCCGCAGCATCGGTCGCTTGCAGCTTGACTCTTCGTTCAGCCCGGTTCGCCGTATCGCATACGTGGTGGAAAACGCCCGTGTCGAGCAGCGTACTAACCTGGACAAGCTGGTTATTGATCTGGAAACCAACGGTACTCTGGATCCTGAAGAGGCAATTCGCCGCGCTGCAACCATTCTGCAACAGCAGTTGGCTGCGTTCGTCGACCTCAAAGGTGACAGTGAGCCAGTGGTTGTCGAACAGGAAGACGAGATCGATCCGATCCTGCTTCGCCCGGTTGACGATCTGGAACTGACTGTACGTTCGGCTAACTGCCTTAAGGCGGAAAACATCTACTACATCGGTGACCTGATTCAGCGTACCGAAGTAGAGCTGTTGAAGACTCCGAACCTGGGTAAGAAATCCTTGACTGAAATCAAGGACGTTCTGGCCTCCCGCGGTCTGTCCCTCGGCATGCGCCTCGACAACTGGCCGCCTGCAAGTCTTAAGAAGGACGACAAGGCGACTGCCTGATCGTCGTAATCACCGAACGTAGTGTTTGGTAAGGAATGAACCATGCGTCATCGTAAAAGTGGTCGTCACCTGAGCCGCACCAGCTCGCACCGCAAGGCCATGTTCCAAAACATGGCGGTGTCGCTGTTCGAGCACGAGCTGATCAAAACTACACTGCCGAAAGCTAAAGAACTGCGTCGCGTTGCTGAGCCGCTGATCACTTTGGCCAAGACAGACAGCCTGGCTAACCGCCGTTTGGTTTTCGACCGTACTCGTTCGAAAGCTATCGTTGGTAAGCTCTTCAACGACCTGGGCAAGCGTTATGCTACCCGTGAGGGTGGCTACCTGCGCATCCTCAAGTGCGGCTTCCGCACTGGCGACAACGCGCCTATGGCGTACGTCGAGTTGGTTGATCGTGCTACCGGCGGTGAAGCTGTATCCGCTGAGTAAGACGTCAGTCTGAAACGAAGAACCGGGCCTAGTGCCCGGTTTTTTGTGTCTGTAAGAAAATGATTGATTCGTACAAGCTTGCGGCGCTTCTCTTTTGTCATCATGTGCGGGAAATGATCATTAGTAATTTTCTATCGATGTTTGCAAGGTAATGAATTTGTAGGTGCCATGTTGATCATCAATACTTCCCACCAAGCCGATTAGCCGGCAGTTTGAAGACTGAAAGAGGAAGAAGACCGTATGAGCCAGATGAAAACGCTTACGACCGCCAGTGGCGCTCCCGTCGCTGATAACCAGAATTCTCGCTCTGCCGGCCCGCGCGGCCCGCTTCTGCTCGACGATTTTCACTTGCTCGAGAAGCTCGCCCACTTCAACCGTGAAAATATTCCTGAGCGCCGCGTACATGCCAAGGGTTCGGGTGCTTACGGTACGTTCACTGTTACTGGCGATATCACCCAGTACACCAGCGCCAAGTTGTTCGAGTCTGTGGGCAAGCAAACTCCGACCTTTCTGCGATTCTCCACTGTCGGTGGCGAGCGTGGATCGGCTGATACCGAGCGCGATCCTCGTGGTTTCGCTTTGAAGTTTTATACCGAAGAAGGCAACTGGGACATCGTTGGCAACAATACGCCAGTGTTTTTTATTCGCGATCCCCTGAAGTTTCCAGACTTCATCCACACTCAAAAGCGTATGCCACAAAGCAACCTGAAAAGTGCGCAAATGATGTGGGACTTCTGGTCGCATTCACCCGAAGCACTGCACCAGGTCACGATTCTGTTCTCTGATCGCGGTATTCCCGACGGCTACCGTCACATGCATGGCTTCGGCAGCCACACGTACAGCCTGATCAGTGCGCAGGGCGAGCGTCACTGGGTGAAGTGGCACTACAAGACCAAGCAAGGGATCAAAAACCTCACGCCGGCAGATGCTGCGCGTCTGGCGGGCACCGATCCGGATTACGCCCAGCGTGACCTTTTCGAGGCGATCGAGCGCGGTGACTTCCCGAAATGGCGCGTGTGCATCCAGATCATGACCGAGGCTCAAGCTGCGGCGCATTTCGAGAACCCGTTCGATGTCACCAAGACCTGGTCGCAGAAAGAGTTCCCGCTGATCGAAGTGGGCGAGCTGGAATTGAACCGCAATCCACTGAACTACTTTGCCGAAGTCGAGCAAGCTGCATTCGGCCCAAGCAATATGGTTCCAGGCGTCGGTCTCTCGCCTGACCGTATGCTGCAAGGTCGTGTGTTCGCTTACGCTGATGCCCATCGCTACCGTGTCGGCACCAACCACCAGCAATTGCCGGTGAATGCTCCGCGCAGCCCGGTCAATACCTATCAGCGTGATGGCTCGATGGCTTTTGGCAGCAACGGTGGTGCGGCGCCCAACTACGAGCCGAACAGCTACATCGAGTCGCCAAAGCAAGCGTCGCATTATGCTGAACCTGCCCTGAGCTTGAGCGGTGCTGCTGATCGTTACGATCACCGCGAAGACACCGACTACTACAGCCACGCCGGTGCACTGTTCCGCTTGATGAGTGACGAGCAAAAAGCTCTGTTGGTCAGCAACATTGCCGGGGCAATGGGCGGGGTTTCGTCTGATGTCGTAGACCGCCAGTTGCAGCACTTTTACAAAGCCGATCCGGCGTATGGAGACGCAATCGCAAAACTGCTCAACGTACAGCTTAACGAAGTCTAAACGAGAAGCAGAACCGCCCTCATTTGGGCGGTTTTTGCGTTATTTAGGCCTCATTTCTCAGAATATCTTCGCTTTTATTGCGTAGAAAGGGTGACCTCCCGGTCCGGTTGGTTCAAACTACAGCCTTTCAAGCAGGGAGATGTAGGGCGATGCAAGGCCACCCAGACGTAATCGATTACCTCAACACGTTGCTGACCGGCGAACTGGCCGCGCGTGACCAATATTTCGTTCATTCGCGGATGTATGAGGACTGGGGGTTCACCAAGCTCTACGAGCGAATCAACCACGAGATGGAAGAAGAGGCTGGTCACGCCGATGCGTTGATGCGCCGGATTCTGATGCTTGAAGGCACCCCGCGTATGCGTCCGGATGATCTGGATGTCGGCACCACGGTGCCGGAGATGCTCGAAGCGGATCTGCGCCTTGAGTACAAAGTCCGCGCTGCGCTGTGTAAAGGCATCGAGCTCTGCGAGCAACACAAAGACTACGTCAGTCGCGAAATCCTGCGGATTCAGCTCAACGACACCGAAGAAGATCACACCTACTGGCTGGAAAAGCAGTTGGGCCTGATCAAGCTGATCGGTCTCGAGAACTATCTGCAATCGCACACGTCCTGACGCGATATAAAAAAGCCCCTGTCACTGTTGAGGTGACAGGGGCTTTTTCATGCCCGCTGTTTAGGCACGATCACGGATCAGCAACGGCTTGAGGTAGTAACCTGTGTGAGATTGCTTCATCTCGGCCACTTCCTCCGGTGTGCCGGTGGCGATGATCTGTCCACCCTTGGAACCGCCTTCAGGCCCGAGATCAACCAGCCAGTCAGCCGTCTTGATCACGTCCAGGTTGTGTTCGATCACCACCACGGTGTTGCCGTGATCGCGCAGGCGATGCAGCACGTCGAGCAATTGCTGGATATCCGCGAAGTGCAGGCCTGTGGTCGGCTCATCGAGGATGTACAGGGTCTTGCCGGTGTCGCGTTTGGATAGCTCGCGTGACAGCTTGACCCGCTGCGCTTCACCACCGGACAGCGTGGTCGCAGATTGTCCGAGCTTGATGTACGACAGCCCCACATCCATCAGCGTTTGCAGCTTGCGCGCCAGTGCCGGTACCGCATCGAAGAACACCCGTGCTTCCTCGATGGTCATCTCGAGGGTTTCGTGGATGTTCTTGCCCTTGTACTTGATCTCAAGGGTTTCGCGGTTGTAGCGCTTGCTCTTGCACACGTCGCACGGCACATAGATGTCCGGCAGGAAGTGCATTTCCACTTTGATCAGACCATCGCCTTGGCACGCTTCGCAGCGACCGCCCTTGACGTTGAACGAGAAACGACCAGGCCCGTAACCACGCGAGCGTGACTCCGGCACGCCGGCGAACAGTTCGCGGATTGGCGTGAACAGCCCGGTGTAAGTCGCCGGGTTGGAGCGCGGCGTACGGCCGATCGGGCTCTGGTCGATATCGACGACTTTGTCGAGATGTTCCAGACCTTTGATGCTGTCGTGTGCTGCAGCTTCCAGCGTGGTCGCACCGTTGAGTGCCGTAGCGCTCAGTGGGAACAGCGTGTTGTTGATCAGCGTCGATTTGCCCGAACCGGACACACCGGTCACGCACGTCAGCAGGCCGATCGGGATTTCCAGATCGACATTGCGCAAGTTGTTGCCGCGCGCCCCCTTGAGTGACAGGGTCAGCTTCTTGTTGCGTGGCGTGCGCTTGGCTGGCACTGCGATCTTCACCCGGCCCGAGAGGTACTTGCCGGTCAGCGAGTCCGGGTGCGCCATGACTTCGGCGGGCGTACCTTCGGCGACGATATGGCCGCCATGAACGCCAGCGCCCGGACCGATATCGACCACGTAATCGGCCAAACGGATGGCGTCTTCGTCGTGTTCGACCACGATCACCGTGTTGCCGATATCGCGCAGATGTTTGAGTGTACCGAGCAGCCGGTCGTTATCGCGCTGGTGCAGGCCGATCGACGGTTCGTCGAGGATGTACAACACGCCTACCAGGCCAGCACCGATCTGGCTGGCCAGACGAATCCGCTGGGCTTCACCGCCGGAAAGGGTGTCCGCGCTGCGGTCCAGCGACAGGTAGTCCAGCCCGACGTTAACCAGGAACTGCAGACGCTCGCGGATTTCCTTGAGGATCTTGTCGGCAATTTCGCCACGACGACCGGTCAGCTTCAGCGTGCCGAAATACTCGCAGGCATCGCCGATTGGCAGGTTGGTCACCGCCGGCAAAGTTTTCTCGCCGACCCATACGTGCCGCGCCTCGCGACGCAGGCGGGTGCCTCGGCAATCCGGGCAGGACTGGGTACTGAGAAACTTGGCCAGCTCTTCACGCACGCTCGCCGATTCGGTCTCGCGGTAACGCCGCTCCAGGTTCGGCACGATGCCTTCGAACGGGTGCGAACGTTTGACGATATCGCCACGGTCATTGAGGTATTTGAAGTCGACGTTCTGCGAGCCGCTGCCGTGCAGGATGGACTTCTGCTGATCGGCCGGCAGTTCGTTGAACGGCTTCTCCAGACTGAAACCATAGTGCGAGGCCAGCGAGCCAAGCATCTGGAAGTAATAGACGTTACGCCTGTCCCAGCCGCGGATCGCGCCTTCGGCCAGCGTCAGTTCGCCATTGACCAGTCGCTTGATGTCGAAGAATTGCTTAACGCCCAGGCCATCGCAGGTCGGGCAGGCGCCGGCCGGGTTGTTGAAAGAGAACAGTTTGGGCTCGAGTTCGCTGATCGCATGGCCGCAGATCGGGCAGGCAAAGCGTGCGGAGAAGATCATCTCTTCGCCCGGTTCGTCGTCCATCGGCGCCACGAGGGCAATGCCGTCCGCGAGTTTCAGTGCGGTCTCGAAAGACTCTGCCAGACGTTGCTGCAGATCGGCGCGAACCTTGAAGCGGTCGACGATTACATCGATCGAGTGCTTCTTCTGTTTATCCAGTTTCGGCAGCTCGTCGAGCTCGCAGATCCGGCCATTGACCCGGGCGCGGACGAAACCTTGCGCACGCAGTTCTTCAAAAACCGACAGGTGCTCGCCTTTGCGTTCGCGAATCACCGGTGCCAGCAGCATCAGTTTGCTGCCTTCCGGTTGCGCCAGTACCAGGTCGACCATTTGGCTGACGGTCTGCGCTTCCAGGGGAATATCGTGATCCGGGCAGCGCGGCGTACCGACGCGTGCATAGAGCAGGCGCAGGTAGTCGTAGATTTCGGTGATGGTGCCGACCGTGGAGCGCGGGTTGTGGGAGGTCGACTTCTGTTCGATGGAGATTGCCGGCGACAGGCCTTCAATGGTGTCGACGTCAGGTTTTTCCATCATCGACAGGAACTGCCGGGCGTAGGCCGACAGGGATTCGACATAGCGGCGCTGACCTTCGGCGTACAGGGTGTCGAAGGCCAGGGAAGACTTGCCGGATCCGGACAGGCCGGTGATGACGATCAGTTTGTCCCGTGGCAGGGTCAGGTCGATGTTCTTCAGGTTGTGGGTACGGGCCCCACGTATCAGGATCTTGTCCAAAGTGGCCTCGCTCGGCGGGCGTCGAAAACGTAGGAGTATACGGGCAAATACTGGATGGATGCACACTATCAAACCAAGCGTTTTTTGCCTTGTATGAAGAGAGTTTCATCTATGCGTGGCAAAGCGTCGCGATATACCCCGTCTTTCGATGGGACTGGTAGAATCGCCGCCGGTTCACACGAGGTTTTTCCATGCACGATCCCCACAGCGAACGCATGAGTGGCAGCGAGACCCGCGCAGCGAGCGGTCTGGCCCTGGTGTTCGCCTTCCGTATGCTTGGCATGTTCATGGTGTTGCCGGTACTGGCGACCTACGGCATGGATCTGGCAGGAGCGACCCCGGCCCTGATTGGGTTGGCTATCGGCGCTTACGGCCTGACACAGGCGATTTTCCAGATTCCGTTCGGGTTTATTTCCGACCGCATCGGCCGCCGGCCAGTGATTTATCTGGGGCTGATCGTCTTCGCCCTCGGCAGTGTGCTGGCCTCTCAGGCCGACTCGATCTGGGGCGTGATCGCCGGGCGGATCCTGCAGGGCGCCGGGGCGATTTCCGCTGCGGTCATGGCGTTACTGTCTGACCTGACCCGTGAACAACACCGCACCAAAGCGATGGCGATGATCGGCATGACCATTGGCCTGTCATTCGCCGTGGCCATGGTGGTCGGGCCGCTGCTGACCAGTGCCTTCGGCTTGTCCGGATTGTTTCTCGCCACTGGCGCGATGGCGCTGGTCGGAATCGTGATCGTCATGTTCATGGTGCCCAAGTCCACCGGGCCATTGCAGCATCGTGAGTCGGGAGTGGCGCGGCAGGCGTTGCTGCCGACGCTCAAGCATCCGGATCTGTTGCGCCTGGATCTGGGCATCTTTGTGTTACATGCCATGTTGATGTCGAGCTTCGTCGCGCTGCCCCTGGCACTGGTGGAAAAAGCCGGTTTGCCCAAGGAGCAGCACTGGTGGGTCTACCTGACGGCACTGCTGATTTCGTTCTTCGCCATGATCCCGTTCATCATCTATGGCGAGAAGAAACGCAAAATGAAACGAGTTTTGCTCGGCGCCGTCATGACGCTGATGCTGACTGAGCTATTCTTCTGGCAGTTCGGTGACAGCTTGCGGGCTCTGGTGATTGGCACGGTGGTGTTTTTCACCGCGTTCAATCTGCTGGAGGCTTCATTGCCGTCGCTGATCAGCAAGGTTTCACCGGCGGGTGGGAAGGGCACGGCCATGGGCGTGTATTCCACCAGCCAGTTCCTCGGTTCGGCTCTCGGCGGGATACTCGGCGGCTGGTTGTTTCAGCATGGCGGTCTGTCGGTTGTGTTCCTTGGATGTGCCGGGCTGGCTGCCATATGGCTGGCCTTTGCTGTTACCATGCGCGAACCTCCCTACGTGACGAGCCTGCGCTTGCCGTTGTCGCCCGAGGCGATCCGCGAAGCGGGTCTGGTCGAGCGCCTAAAGGCCCTCGTAGGGGTAACCGATGCAGTGATAGTTGCTGATGAAGCGGCTGTTTACATCAAACTGGACAAAGAATTAGTGGATCGCGACACCCTCGAACGCCTGGTGAACAACCCGGCCGGGGCTGCTTGCGAAGCCTAGGAGAACGTTATGGCCCGTGGGGTTAACAAAGTCATATTGGTCGGCACTTGCGGCCAGGATCCCGAAGTTCGCTACCTGCCTAACGGTAACGCCGTGACCAACCTGAGTCTGGCAACCAGCGAACAGTGGACCGACAAGCAAACCGGTCAGAAGGTCGAGAAGACCGAATGGCACCGTGTTTCGATGTTTGGCAAGGTTGCAGAAATCGCTGGCGAATACCTGCGTAAAGGCTCGCAGGTTTACATCGAAGGCAAGCTGCAGACCCGTGAGTGGGAAAAAGACGGTATCAAGCGTTACACCACCGAAATCGTGGTCGACATGCAAGGCACCATGCAACTGCTCGGCGGCCGTCCACAACAGGGCGAGCAACAAGGCGGCGGCAACAACTATCAGCAGTCCGCTCCAGCGCCACGTCAGCAGGCTCCACGCCCGCAGCAGTCGGCTCCGCAACAGCGTTCGGCCCCGGCTCCACAGCAAGCCGCGCCGCAACCAGCTCCGGATTTCGACAGCTTTGATGACGATATTCCGTTCTGATTCGTATCCTGAATCGCTCCGGATTTAACCTCAGAACCCCCGCATTGCGGGGGTTTTGTGGTTTTGGCAGGGCTGAAAGTGGCGGGCGCTCCTAGAGATGACTGAACAGTCCCGGCGATTGCACCAGTAAAGTTTTGTACTGAGTCTTGAAGGCAGGGCCAAGCCGATCCATGATCCGTCCCGGCGACTGGCGATCCAGTCGATTTTCTGCAAGAACAGGTCCCCCGGTGTAGGGGCTGTTCCATAACAACAAGAGAAACCCATGAGCAGTAGCAAGAACAAGGAAATCGAGTACCTGCGCGGCGTGGCGATCCTGATGACGGTTTTGGCTCACATCACTCTGATGTTGCCGTTCCATGCGGGGTTCTTTGGGAGTTTGCTGAATGTGTACTCACCCTGGTCAGGGGTGGATCTGTTTTTCTGTATTTCCGGTTACGTGGTCAGCAAGGCCTATCTCGATTACTTCGACAAGAATCGCGAACAGAACCGGTTCGGCGTCGCTGCTACTTCTTTCTGGATCCGTCGCGCTTATCGTCTGCTGCCCACCGCGTGGCTATGGGTGCTGATACCGCTGGCGTTCTCGATCTTCTTCAACCAGTCGAATGCATTCCAGTCGTGGTTCGAGAACCTGCGCAGCTTTACCGCAGTCGCTACATTCTCGGGCAATCTGGCGAACCAGTATGGCGTGCTGCTGGGGCCGAATTCGGTGTACTGGAGCCTGGCGCTGGAAGAGCAGTTCTACTTTATCTTCCCGCTGTTCCTGTTGCTGATCACCTCTACGCGCTGGCGGGTAATCGCCTTGATCGCGCTGATTGCCGTGCAGTTTCCTCTGGATCGCAATGGCTTTGGCGCGCCACCCGCCCCGATGCTTTTCTCGTTCCGGCTGGACGCGATGATGTGGGGCATTCTGTTGTGCCTGTTCACGCGCACGTCCTTGTACAAGCAAATCGAGCCTGTGGCGCTGGGCGACAGCCTGTTCAAGCGACTGGGCATCACGCTGTTTCTGTTTTACATGCTCGGCGCCATTGCCGGCCAGATGATCTCGATGCCGATCGCGGTCGGGCTGATTGCGCTGAATGCATTGATCCTGGTCTGGCTCTCCAGTTATCAAAAAGGCTACATTTACTGCCCGGCGATGTTGAGCGGGTTCGGACAATGGCTGGGGTCGCGCTCCTATGCGTTGTACGTCATCCATATGTTCGCCTACCACTTGAGCACTGAAATCTGGAGCCGCGTGGCCAGCGAGCGGGGCGTAGCGCTGGGCCCAGAGTTCACGGTGCAAATGGTGCTCACCGCATTGGCGATCATGGCCGTGTGCAGTGAGTTGAACTACCGCTTTGTCGAGACGCCACTGCGCCGTCGGGGGGCGGAAATCTCGCGCCGCAGAATGGCCGGCATCGGCACCCACGAGGCGCCCAAAGAAAAGCCTCTGGCGGATACGCCGGCTCGCTCTACCGAGCTTTCATAACCGGGGCCAGAAACAAAAAACCCGTAGCGCTTTCACGCTACGGGTTTTTTGTTGCTGAAAATTTGCGCTTTTAACGGCTCAGTCCAGGATCAGGTGCGGCAAGAACCGACTCGAATCCTTGGTAATCAGACTGTTGTCCTCACGTACACCAATCCCCGCCGCTTGATCACCAATTACCCAGGAGCCGATCAGCGTGTAGCTGTCGTCAAACTTCGGCAACGGCGCAAACTCCTGCAGGATGAACGGTGCATCGGTGTAAGGCCCGTCTTCTTTGACGATCAAGCCGTCCGCGGTTTGCAGCTCGATGTTGGCGCCTTCCCGGGAAAAGTACGGCTTGCGCACCCAGCCCTTGGGCACGGCGCTGGCCGGATTCGGATCGAGGTGTGCCGCGAGCAGATTCGGATGGCCCTCGTGCAACTCCCACAGCAACGGCAACGCGCCTTTGTTCGACAGGATCGCCTTCCACGCCGGCTCGAAAAACTGCGTATCGCACGCGGCAATTGCCGCGCCGAACGGCTCGTGGAAGATGAACTCCCAGGCGTGCAACTTGAACAGGTGCGGGATCCAGCGATCCTGCAGGTCGACGAAACGGCCGTCGGCACTGAGGCCAATGTCCTCGATGTCGATGTGCCGTGATTCGATGCCGACTTTTTCCGCGATCAGGCGCAGGTAGTCCGTGGTGCCCTTGTCTTCAACCGAGTCTTTCATCGAGGAGAAGTAGAACGGCCGCTTGAGCTGCAACTCGGCGAAGGCTTGATGCAGTTTGGTGTCGATGCTGTTGAACTGGTCGGCCTGGCTCGGCAGCGTGCCGCGCTCGATGCATTGCTCCAGCCAGCCCCACTGGAACGCCGCTGCTTCGTAGAGGCTGGTTGGGGTGTCGTAGTTGAGCTCCAGCAGTTTTGCCGGACCGTTGCCGCTGTAGGAAAAGTCCATGCGTCCGTACAGATGCGGATGACCTTCCAGCCAGGACGTGCGGATCATGTCGTAGTACGCAGGCGGGATGCTCAGTCGATCAAGCAACTCTTCACTGCGCACTACGCGGTCGACCAGGTCCATGCACATCTCGTGCAGTTCGGTGGTCGGGTCTTCCAGATCATTTTCGATCTGCGCGAGCGTGAACTGGTAGTACGCGCTTTCGTCCCAGTAGGGCTCGTCGTCGATGGTGTGGAACATGAAGCCGAGGCGCTCGGCTGTCTGTTTCCAGTCGGGGCGCTCGGCGCAGTGGATCTTTTTCATGGTCAGCTGCTCGAACGACCGGAACTGCTACCCCAGCCACCCCAACCGCTGCGCGCGCTGGACTGGCTGCCGAAGCCGCCACGGGAAGTCGAGGAGGCGACGTTCACCGGTTTGCTTCTGGTGCTCTCGTAGTCCGGTTGGCTGCGCGGTGCCGATTCGATTTTGCGGTACTGCGTCGAAGTGTTGTAGGTCTGGCGTGTATCGCGGTCGCGGTAAACCGTGCGGTTGGAATTGTTGCTCATCGCATTGCCGATCAGCCATCCGGTCAACATGCCATTGCCGCCGCCACCACCGGAGTAGTGCGAGGTGCTCTGGGTCGCGTTGCTGGATGTTGTGTCACCCGCCGGCATCTGCGCGTCGGCGATGGCATCAAGATTTTGCGCGGCTTCACCGGGCTGCGGCACTTTGAAGCCACCGAGTTTCGGCACGAAGCGGCCATCGGAATTTTTCTGACACCAGTCGGCGGCAAAATCCGCATCGCATTTGGCTTTGTCGTCGTACGCCGGAGCGATGCGTCGGTGCTCGGTCAGGGCCGCAACGTAAGCATTCGAGCAAACATCAGCGGCGACTTCGGCATCGACGCACTGTTCCACGCTCTGGAAGTTGCGGGGCTGATCGACTGCCGCCGCTTCGCCAGAGATGGCCATGGCCACCGATGCTGCGAGGGACAACTGAACGTATTTACTTCGTTTCATCTCAGGCTTCCTGCCGATCAGTTGGACGGCGTCATGCACGCAGCGTTGAGCATGCCAACGCTAATCGCCACGGCGGCGACGTAGATGCCAGCGGCCATTTCACCGTTGGCGATGCGCTGCGAAGTACCTTTGAGCACCAGGGTCGTGCCAAGGAACGCCAGCAGTTGCACCACTGCGGCGATCACCGCCCAAACCACGAAGTCGACAACGTTGACCGAGAAGGCAATCACGTTGCTGGCGGGAATGGCGAAACCGATGATTGCACCGGCCAGCGCGACGGCAGCGGCCGCGTTGCCTGAACGAATCAGCTCGAACTCTTTGTGCGGAGTGACGCGGGTGTAGACGAATTGAAACAGCATGAACAGCAGCACGGCGCCGATCAGGTAGACGATGAAACCGGTCAACGCGGTCTTGTTAAGGGATACGGCCAGCACTTCCAGCATGGAAAACTTCCTTATTTAAATGGTGCTCAGGTCAGTCGTGTACAACGAGATGCCCAGCGAGGTGCTCAGACTGACGGTGCCTTCTTCATCCTGTTCGACGGAGAACAGCAACAGTTCGCGGCGATCGGTCAGGCCGGTCTCGCGTGCGTAAAGCATCGAGTGGTGGTTGATGGTGTAGCTTTCGTCCACATTGACCACGTGTTCGGTCATCGGCACCAGTTCGGTCTGGCCTTGTTCGGTGCCCCACTCGCGGGTGTATTCGACGCCTTCGTGGGTGTAGGTCGGCAGGCCAATCAGGCTGTTGGGGCCGGCCAGGCGCTGCAGTTCGGCATCGCTTTTGACGGTCACGTACGTGAGGTAGTTGAACAGCGTGACGGATTCGATCTGGTCATCGCCGGTGACGTGGATCTGCACCCAGAAATCCTCGTCGTTCATGTAATAGCGGTGCAGTTTGTTGGACTGGCCAAGATCGACCCAGCCTGCGCTCCAGACCGCCTGATCGAAGGGCACACGCACCGAAGTCGAACCGTCGAGCAGCAACGAAAGGGTGGAATCGAACCTGACACCCTTGCCTTGCGCCATGCCGAGTGGGCCGCTGGCAACGGTTGGCGTTGGCGCAGCGGTCTGCCAGTTGCTGGTGCCCAGCAAATCTTTAAACCATCCCATGGGTACGTTCCTTGAAGCGGGTGGAGGTGTTCGTTGGCAAAAAAACGTCGCTAGTGTACCGGGCTGCGTGGTGAACGAGCAGAAGGATTTGAAGCCGATAAACCATGTGGGAGCGAGCCTGCTCGCGAATGGTGCGTGTCAGTCAACATGGATGTCGACGGGTACACCGCTTTCGCGAGCAGGCTCGCTCCCACAGGTTTGGCGCAGTTTTTACTGAGCGGATTTCTGCTTCAGGCGCTCGAGGATCGCATTGGCGCTGCCCTCGTTCGGCGTGATACCGGCGTCGCGCAGTTTGCGGTCCAGATCGTTGCCGGTCGCGGCATCAGCCAGTTCGTCCGCAGCGCTCAGTTCGGCAGCACGCTGCTGCTGTTTGGCTTGCAGGCGGTTCAAAGTGCCGACTGCGGTTTCCAGTTTGCCGTTGGCACCGCCGCTGGCTATGGACGCGCTGACCTGGGCTTTCTGCACGCTGTCACGGGCCTTGGCCATGTCCACTTGCTGGCGCAGGCTTTTGATCCGCGATTCGGCCTTGTTGATGTCTTTGCGCATGTTGGCGGCGTAGGTGCCGAACTCGTCGCTTTGTTTCTTCTCGACATCCAGGTCGTTGGTCAGGGTCGAAATCGCTTCGGCCACTTCCAGTGCCAGGTCTTCACGGCCGGCGTTCAGGGCCGAGACAGCCTTGGCTTCCAGGTCCTTGATCTTAGCGTCGTACTCGCTCACGCGGTCAGCAGCCAGTTTGTGTTTGGCCATGATGGTGACCAGTTCACGACGGGCGTTCGACAGCGCGGTATCGGCGTCGCGGATTTCCTGATCGAGGATGCGCAAGGCCTGTTGGTCGACGATGCTTTCGCCGACTTCACTGGCGCCGCCGCGCAGTGCGGTGAACAACTTGCTCCAGATGGACTGAGTCATTGGATATTCCCTGTTGATTACTTGAAGAAGTGTTCGAAGGCTTCGCTCGCGCGCTGCACGTTGTCGACCAGGGTTTTCACCTCGGTGACCACGTTGGTCAGGCTCGAGTCGGCGCTCAGTGCGCCAAACATGTTGTAAACGGTCTGGCCGTTAGGCATCGACTCGATACCGATCGACGACAGCGGGAACATTTCCCGGCTGCGCAATACGGCGTCGTTGAAGGCATGGACGTCAGTGATCGAATCGATGTCCACCAGCACGGTGTCGACGATGATCTGCTGACCGGCCAGGGCGATGTGAATCGGCAGGCCGCCGAAATCGTTCATTTCCAGCTTGATGCTGGGCTCGGAGCTCTGGATCAGAGACAGCGTGATCTCTTGCGAAGCCACCTCGTCCAGTGCCTTGAGGGCGTTGAAGAGGCTATCGATGTTCCAGTTGTTGCCTGCGCTCATGTAATTCTCCGACATGAATGAGCCAGCCAGAATCGGTTGGCGTAGCTGTTGCTCCATCTGCTTGAGCAAGCTTCGGTTTTCGGGAAGCACCCAAGTTTCGTGTTTCACATAACCGGCGGCAGCCAGGCCCGCGCGCATCTGCTTCATGTAGAAACTCGACGGTTTTTTTGCGGACGGTTTCGAGCGCTCTCCCTTTGGGCGTTCTGATGCAATAGTGGGGGAGCGGCTTTTCATGGCAGTGACTCGGTTATGAATGTCTCACGCGTGAGACACACTACAACCAATCCAAAATGCCATCAATGACTCACGCGTGAGATTTTCATGACAAGCGAAAAAAGGCCCGCAGCGAGGCGGGCCTTGTTGTTCAGAAAGTATCGCGCGGCAGGGCTTTAGCGATTGGCGGCGAGGAATTCGTCGGTCGACACCACACTGGCGTACGCAAATCCCAGCGCCGACATGAACGCGGCGTGGACGTGCGCCGCCGGTACGGTGAGACCGTTGAACTCCAGATCACGGCTGGCGCAGGCGTCGTGGATCACCGTGACGCTGTAACCCATATCGGCCGCGGCACGGGTGATGCCGTCCACGCACATGTGACTCATGCTGCCGACCACCACCAATTCCTTGATGCCTTGTTCTTCCAGAATCGATTGCAGTTCGGTTTCGCGGAACGAGTTGACGAAATGCTTGAGCACCACGGATTCGTCGGCGCGGTTGAGTACTTTCGGATGCAGCTTCGCGCCGTCGGAACCTGGCGTAAAAAACGGGGCCTCGGGGGAGGTGAATTCGTGGCGGATATGGATCACCGAATCCCCCGCATCACGGAACGCGGCGATCAGTTGGACGGCGTTGTCGGCAGCGGCGTCGGCACCGACCAGCGGCCACTTGCCTTGGGGGAAGTAGTCGTTCTGGATATCGACTACGATGAGCGCTTGCTTGGCCATGGGTGTGTCCTTGAAGTATTGGTTGAATGTGGCTTCAGTATTGGCGCTGGCCGGTGATTCGAGGATTGGCCGCACCGACAATAGACAGGGGAAAACTGACAATGGGCGCAGAAAGGGCCGCCGTGGCTGAATTGGGCGTGCTGATTTATCCCGGCGCGCAGATGGCGGCGGTGCATGGTTTGACTGATCTGTTCGCGGTGTCCAACCGGATCGCTGGCGAGCATCAGGCTGCGCAATTGCCGCTGTTGCGCGTCAGTCATTGGCAGGTCGAAGGTGATCAGCCACCGGCGCGGGTTTACGACAGTCTTCCCGGCACCGAAAGTCATTTGCTGGCGGTGCTGATACCGCCCTCGATCGGCGGATTTTCTGCGTCACAAATGCCCGCCGCTCTGGCACCGTGGCTGCGCGAGCAACACGCCCGTGGTGCGACGCTCGGCGGGGTTTGCGTAGGCTCACTGATGCTCGCCGAAAGCGGTCTGCTCGACGGCCGCAGCGCTACCACCCACTGGACCTCGACCAAGGCATTCGCCGAGCGTTATCCGAAGATCATGCTCAAGGCCGACACACCGATTGTCGATGACGGCGACCTGATCACCACGGCCGGTTTGATGGCGTGGTCGGAGCTGGGGTTGCGGCTTGTCGATCGTCTGCTCGGGCCTAGTATCGCCACCGCCACGGCACGGTTTCTGGTGGTGGAGCACAGCGACAGCGCCAGCGAGTGCGGAAGTAATTTCGCGCCGATCCTCAGTCATGGCGATGTAGCGATTCTCAAGGTGCAGCACTGGTTGCAAGGCACCGGCGCGACGGATGTTTCGCTGACCGCGATGGCCGAACGGGCAGGGCTGGAGGAGCGCACGTTTCTACGTCGGTTTCGTGCGGCGACCGGGTTGAAGCCGACCGAATATTGCCAGCACCTGCGGGTGGGCAAAGCGCGGGAGATGCTCGAGTTCACCAATGGCACGATCGACCATATTGCGTGGACGGTGGGCTATCAGGATCCGGGGGCATTTCGCGCGATTTTCAAGAAGATCACCGGGCTGGCGCCGAGCGAGTATCGGGGGCGGTTTGGTTTAGCCGGTTGATCAGAGACTGTCTTAACTCCTGTGGGAGCGGGCTTGCCGGCGATTCGGTCTTGCAATTGGCCAAGTCGGTGGCTGATCCACAGCGCTATCGCTGGCAAGCCATCTCCCACAGGGTTATCTGTGACGCGTTGGATCGTGCAATTTGCCGGGGATTAGTGAGTCGTCGTGCAGATTGAAACAGGCTCGGTGCCATTACGGTCTCGCCAAGCAGTTGATTAACCGGCGCTTTTCACCGGGTTACCGTTGGCCTGATCTCTGCACCTTTCCTGTCTACATTCATTAGCCTGCCTGAAGGGGGACGCATGACCCCGACACCCCGCAAGAAAATCGTGGTTGCCCACTCCGTTCGCGCCGAAGCGCCGCGGCACGAGGTGGAAACCAACAAGGCCCTGGCGCGCTGGCTGGCGCAGATTCTCGGGTTAAAATTCGGCGGCACTTATGACCCCGCGAAACATCGCGGCAGTGACCTGTATCTGTTGCCGACGCAAACCCTTGTCGGCGCCGCCAGCGCCCAGGCACTTGGGGTAAAAGGTCCCGATGACTTGTGGGGCGGCTATGTCGAATACGACTTCATCTGTACCAAAGCCATCAGCCATGGCCTGCGCAGTCATCTGGCCCACGCGCCGCAAGGCTGGTCGCCGCTGTTCTCTGAACGCGTGCGCAGCGTGGTGCTTGACGGTCTCAGCGTGTTCGCCTTCGAAGATGCGCGGCCTGCCGCCGAGCATTTGTTGTACAGCGGGCCGATCCGTCTGAAGCCGATTCACGCTTGCGCCGGTCGCGGTCAGGAAGTCATCAAAAGCCTCGACGCCTTCGATGAAATTCTTACCCGACCTGAAGCACACGAACTGTTCAGCGAAGGCGTCGTGCTGGAGCAAGATCTGAGCGAGGTCATCACCCATAGCGTCGGTCAGTCATTCATTGGCGACAGCGTGCTGAGTTACTGCGGTGATCAATACTTGACCAAAGATGCTCATGGCGAAGACGTCTACGGCGGCTCGAATTTGCTGGTGGTGCAGGGCGGCTATGAGGATTTGCTGGCGCTGGAATTGCCCGATGACGTGCGTCTGGCCATCGAGCAGGCGCAAGTGTTCGACAGCGCCGCGGATGAGGCTTATCCGCGTTTCTACGCGTCGCGCCGCAACTACGACATCGCCCAAGGGTTGGACAGCAGCGGCAAAACCCGCAGCGGCGTACTGGAACAATCCTGGCGCATGGGCGGCGCCAGCAGCGCAGAAGTGGCGGCACTGCAAAGTTTCGTCAACGACCCCGCAATGCGCGCAATCCGCGTATCTTCAGTGGAAACCTATATTGATCAGCCGCTGCCGGCGGACGCCATCGAGGTGTATCGCGGCCCGGCTGAGAACAGCGAATTTCTCCTCAAATACGTAATGGTCAAATCTTATGACGGCTAGAAGCGAAAGCATTCAAATCGACATTGATGATGAACAAATGAGCGGGACGTTTCTCAGTCCTAAATCGAAGGTGCCGGGGGTGTTGTTTGTCCACGGTTGGGGCGGCAGTCAGGAGCGTGATCTTGAACGGGCGAAAGGGATCGCCGGCCTAGGTTGTGTGTGTCTGACCTTTGACTTGCGCGGCCACACTGGCGGCAGCGGAATTTCGCTGAGTCGGGTTACCCGCGAAGATAATCTGCGCGATCTGCTGGCGGCGTACGATCGCTTGCTCTCCCACCCGGCGCTCGACACATCGGCCATCGCCGTGGTTGGCACCAGTTACGGCGGCTACCTCGCGTCGATCCTTACCTCGTTGCGCCCGGTGCGCTGGCTGGCGCTACGGGTGCCGGCGCTGTACCGCGATGAGCAATGGCACACGCCAAAACGCGATCTGGACAAGGCTGACCTGCGCGATTATCGCGGCGCACTGGTTCGCGCCGACAACAACCGTGCACTGCATGCGTGCTCGCAATTCACTGGGGATGTGTTGCTGGTGGAATCGGAAACTGACGATTTCGTGCCGCACGCGACGATCATGAGTTACCGCGCCGCGTGTCAGCAAACGCATTCGCTGACGCACCGGATCATTGATGGCGCGGATCATGCGTTGAGCGAGCCGGTTTCTCAGCAGGCGTACACGTCGATTCTGGTGGACTGGATTACCGAAATGGTCGTAGGCGAGCGGTTGAGCATTATTCAGTCTTCATAGACTGTAGTGTTCTCTCGGACGCCTTCGCGAGCAGGCTCGCTCCCACAGGGGGCGCATTTCAAATGTGGGAGCGAGCCTGCTCGCGAAGAGGCCGGCAGTCGCAAAACAGAATCAGGACGGTGCTTTCTGGATCCGCAGCGACTTGGCCTTCGCCTCAACAACCAGGTACATCACCAGCGTAATCAGCAGCGGCAACAGGAAGTAAATCGCTCGATACGCCAGCAACCCCGCCACCAGACTGCCTCGCGAGGCCTCGTGTTGCAGCAGCGCCACGAACACGGCTTCCAGCACCCCGAGCCCCGCCGGAATGTGCGTGATGACCCCGGCAATCGCACTGATCAACAGCACGCCAAGCACTAACGGATAATCCAGTTTGCTCGGCAGCAGTGTGAAGATCACTGCGGCCATCAGCGACCAGTTCAGCGCGCCGAGCAGCAGTTGCAGCACTGCCATGCGCAGCGATGGCAAGTTGATCTCCACCCCGCGAATCGACCACTCGCGGCGCTTGGAGAACTGGCACGCCGCGAGATACCCGGCGCTGATCAACAGCAACAACACGCCGATACCCTGCAACGCCGTGCTGCTGATTTTCCAGCCCGGCGGCATGCTCACCAGTCCGCTGCTGAACACCACGCCGGCAATGGTCATGTAGCCGAACCAATTGGTCGCCAGGCTCAGGCCAAGAATCTTGGCGATGTTGCTTTTGCTGACGCCGAGCCGCGAATACAGGCGATAACGCATGGCGATCCCGCCAACCCAGGCGCTGAGGTTGAGGTTGAACGCGTAGCTGATGATGCCCACCGGCAGAATCTGTTTCCAGGTCAGGTCCTGGCGAATGTAAGTGCGGCCGATCAGGTCGAAGCTGGCGTAGGTCAGAAAACTCACGAGGGTGATGCTGGCGGCGATGATCAGCGTGCGCACCTTGAAGTCGGCGAGGGTTTGCAGCACCTCGGCCCATTCGATGCGTGTGGCGAACATCGTCAACAGCACGATCAGCGCGAGAAAGAACACCACCGTCAGCGGACGTTTCCATTTGCTCCAGCGCGAGTGGGTTGCTGGCGCCGAATGGCTGGCGGATGGCGCGTCGGAATGGCTCATGAGCGATCACCTCGAAATGGCTTGAGCCGGGGTTTGTGCGCGGGCAACCAGCCGGCCATTGCCGGAAAGTGCCGCAGGAAGTGGAATACCAGAAAGCCCACGGTCATGTGCCAGATGCGTCCGCGCGGCGACTTGGCGGCATCCATGGCTTTGCAGTGGTTTTGGCTGAGGTCTTCGAGACGCTCGAACAGCATCTGATTGAACGCGCGGTCGCGGATCAACACGTTGGCTTCCAGGTTCAGCGACAGGCTCAGCGGGTCGAGATTGCTCGAGCCGACGGTGCTCCATTCTTCGTCTACCAGCGCGACTTTGCCGTGCAGCGGGCGCTGGCAATATTCGTGAATTTGCACGCCGGCCCTGAGCAGATAGTCATAGGTCATCCGCGCCGCGAGTTTGGCCACTAGCATGTCTGGCTGGCCCTGAAGAATCAGCCTGACATCAACCCCGCGCCGCGCAGCATTACGTATCTCGCGCAGCAAGCGATAGCCGGGGAAAAAGTAAGCGTTGGCGATGACCACGCGATGTTTGGCGCGGCGCAGCACCTGCATGTACACATCTTCGATATCGGTGCTGTGCTGGTCGTTATCGCGAAACACCAGGCGCACCTGGCCGTCGTGATCGGTGAAAGCCATCTCTGCGCGGCGCTGGCGGCGACGTTGCCACCAAAACCTGGCCCGGCCCGGGCGACCGCTTTGCAGCAGGGCAAAATGATGGATGTCGGCCACCGCCGGACCCTGCACTTGCACCGAGTAATCCTGCTTGGCTTCAGGGCCAAAATCGGCGAGGTGATCACCGGAAAAATTGATCCCGCCGATGAACGCAACCAAGCCGTCGACTACAACGATTTTGCGGTGCAAACGACGGAACCAGTTGGTGCGAACTCCGAGGTGTTTAGGGGCCGGGTCGAAGATTTGCAGATGCACGCCGGCATCGCTGAGGGCCGAGAGATAACCGGTGGTTAACTCGCCGCAACCGAAGCCATCGAGGCTGACAGTGGTGCGCACACCGCGCTTGGCGGCGTCGATCAGAATCTCCTGCAATTCGGCGCCAACCTTGTCTTCAAAGACGATGAAGGTCTCCAGCAGGATTTCACTCTTCGCCGCCCGCATCGCGGCAAACACGCGGGGGAAATATTCTTCGCCGTTTTCCAGCAATTCCACGCGGTTGCCGCCCTGCCAGTGGTACTCGACATCGACTTGACCCGGCTGTCGCACAGGCGGGTTGATGCTTATCGGTTCCACAGCGGATTTTTCCATCGGTGCGCTGCTCATAGTTCGATCTCCACCGATAACGGGGCGTGGTCGGAAAGGTGTGACCAAGGCCGGTTCGCCAGCACTTTTGGCTGGCTGGCCTTGAGGTTGCGTACATAGATGCGGTCGAGGCGCAGCGTCGGCAAACGTGCCGGAAAACTGCGCGCCGGTTTGCCGTGATGCTCGGCGAACACTTCACGCAGACCGCAGGGTTTGAGCAGCGCATTAGCTCGCTGGCGCCAGTCGTTGAAGTCGCCGGCAACAATCACCGGAGCATCGTCCGGCAGTTCTGCAAGGCGTTGCATCAGCAAGCCCAGTTGCTCGTTGCGATGGCTCTCGCGCAGGCCCAGATGCACGCAGATCGCATGCACCTCTTTGCCGTCGCCGGGCAGGCGCAGCACGCAATGCAGCAGGCCACGGTTTTCGTGACCGCTGATGGAAACGTCGAGATTGTCGTGGCGGATGATCTGGAATTTCGACAGCAGCGCATTGCCGTGATCGCCCTCCGGATACACCGCATTGCGCCCGTAGGCGAACTGCGGCCAGAGGCTGTCGGCGAGGAATTCGTATTGCGGCATCGTCGGCCAGTTGTCGTAGCGCTGATGATGGTGCTCGTGGGTACCGTGCACCTCCTGCAGAAACACCACGTCGGCGGCGACGCTGCGCACCGCTTCACGCAGTTCCGGCAGGATGAAACGCCGGTTGAGCGCGGTGAAGCCCTTGTGGGTGTTGACCGTCAGTACGGTGAAGCTGCGCACGGATGACTCGACCTCGGCACCTTCGTCGGTGAAACCGACCGGCTCTGAAACACTCATGCCAGCACTCCTTCGCCAGCGGGCTCGCCGGGCGTGGTGGCCAAGTCGCGGTCGAGGTCGAAACGCTGCAGCAAGTTGCGCGCATCGTAGGGCGCGCGGACTTTGATGTCGTTGTCGAAATAGCAGAACACTTCGCGTGACTTGCGCACTCGAGGTTTCAGGCGCGGGGCGATCAGATGGGCATCTGTCGGTTGTTTTCCGTGGTGCCAGGCTTCGATCCGATCCGCCCAACGCTTGAGCGCCGGCGCGCTGTAACCGCTGGCGTAGAGTTCCTCGGCACCGTGCAGGCGCAGGTAGACGAAGTCACTGGTCACGTCTTCGCGATACGGCCATTTACCGCCGGTGTCGGCAATCACCAGTGCGATGTTGTGGCGTTTCAACAGGCGCACGAAGTCGACATCGATGAAGCTGTCATGACGAATTTCGACAGCATGGCGCAACGGTTTTTTTCGCCAGGCTTTCATGCTGGCGTGGCCATGCAGGTGCGAGTCGTGCTGACGGGCGAGGGCGGCGGCAGTTTCGGTGTCGTGGGGTAACAGTGCGAGAAAATGCTCGAAACGTTCGGCGTCGAATCTGAAGTTCGGTGGGAACTGCCAAAGGATCGGCCCCAGCTTTTCCTTGAGCTCCAGCACACCTGAGACGAAGAAATTCGCCAATGGCTTTTCTATCTCGCGCAAGCGGCGGATGTGGGTGATGAAACGCGGCGCCTTCACACTGAAGACGAAGTCGTCTGGCGTTTCGGCGTACCACTGGGCATAGCGCTCGGGTCGTTGCAGGGCGTAGAACGATCCATTGATCTCTATGCTGTTGACCGCTCGCGAGGCGAACTGCAATTCGCGTTTCTGCGCCAGTCCATCGGGGTAGAAATCCCCGCGCCACGGGGCGTAGTGCCAGCCTGAAATACCGATGTGAATCGTTGCCATGCCGCCCTCCCGTTGAAAGTCCTCGTACAGCCTCTGTCTGTTGATGACTGCGGGCGGTTCGGGAAAGTTTCGGCGGTGTTACGGACGGTAGATCCTATATATGCCTTCAGCACGAAGATCAAAAGTGCTCCCCCTCACCCCAACCCTCTCCCCCAAGGGGGCGAGGGGGAAGGGAGCTGATCTTCATGGTTTTCAAGGTCTGAGTTCGCTGAGAACTCGCAAGTCGGCGTACCTCCAGCATTCAACTCGGTCAGTTCCCTCTCCCTCGGGAGAGGGCCAGGGTGAGGGGGCTCTTGAACTTGCCGTGCAATTGCCGATCAGTTCCTTACAGGTTCAGCCAACGGGAGATCGGAGTTTTGATGAAGTTCAGGATCGCCATTCTGCTGGGAGCATTGTTGTTTCTTGGTGCCAGCGAGCTCGAAGCCGCGACACTGCCGGGGTTGCCGGCCGCCACTGAAGAGCCGGCCAAGCCCGAACCGATTGTGCAGGGCGGGTTGCTCGGTGCCATCAGTACGAGCATCGACGACGTACAAGAAAAACTCGACCTCAACGAAGATCTGGTGGATGCCTGGCGCTTGCGCGCCGACCGTGCGGCGAATGAGGTCGACAAACTGGTCAATCACCCGTCGAACCGCTCTGGCTGGAGTGTCGCCGGGGACTTCCTGACGCTGTCCGGGGTGTGGCTTGGCACATTCGCCCTGTTGACCGTGCTCGGCAGCCTGTTGGCTAAACGTCTGCGCGAAGGTCGCTGGTTTCGCACGCACCCGCGCTGCCAGGATCTGCTCGGCTATTTGTTGCCATACATGTTACCGGCGCTGATCTGCCTGCCGTTGACGCTGTACGTCAGCCATTTCCTGCAAGCGTCGGCAGGGCATGCGCTGGCGCTGTGTTTTGCTTATGCGACCAGTAGCGGCATCTTTTCCACGTCAATGCTGTTGTGCGTGGTGGTGATGTTCAATGTCGGGCACAAACGCCCGGCGGCAAAAATCATCCGCGATTACTGTCCGCGCCCCCTGTTCCTGATCGGCTTTCTTGCTGCGCTCAGTGATGCGTTGACCAGCCCGCAAATCGCCCGGCAATTGGGCGGCAATATCACCAGCAGTATTGCGGTGTTCACCGGATTGATCGCTTCGATCATCTTCGGTTTATTGGTGATTCGCCTGCGCCGCCCGGTGGCGCATCTGATCCGCAATCGTTCGCTGAGCCAGCGTCTGAAACAGCCGTCGTTGCAGGAGTCGCTGCGGATTTTTTCCGGGTTGTGGTATTGGCCGATTGTGCTGATGGTGTTGGTGTCGGCGGTGAATCTGATCGGCATCGGCGAGGACAATCAAAAGGCCCTGCGCTGCGCGTTGTTCACCACGGTGCTGCTGATAGGGACGGTGTTTTTGAGCACCATCCTGCAGCACCTGTTCAAGTCGCGAAAGGCCGAGACGATCAAGCACAGCAGTGCTTACAAAGAACGTTTCCTGAGCCTTTTGCATGCGTTGCTGCGGATCGTCATCGCCATTGCTTTCATCGATATCCTCGGGCGGATCTGGGGCGTGTCGCTACTTGATTTCGCGCAGAGCAGCACGGTCGGCCGGGCGATCAGTAATGCCTTGAGCAGCATTGGCCTGATCTTCCTCGTGACGTGGCTGCTGTGGGTGGTGCTCGACACGGCGATTCAAGAAGCGCTGAAACCGCCGGTCAGCAAGCGCGGGGCGCGCCAGCCCAGCACCCGGGTAAAAACCATCCTGCCGCTGCTGCGCAATGCGATCAAAATCATCCTCGTGGTGATTTGCGCGATCACGACCATGGCCAATCTGGGTATCAACGTTGCGCCACTGCTGGCCGGTGCCGGGGTGGTCGGTCTGGCCATCGGTTTCGGCTCGCAGCAGTTGGTGCAGGACGTGATCACCGGGTTGTTCATCATCATCGAAGATACCCTGTCGATCGGCGACTGGGTGGTGCTCGACTCCGGGCATGCCGGCACGGTTGAAGGGCTGACGATCCGCACGTTGCGCCTGCGCGACGGCAAGGGTTTTGTGCACTCGGTGCCGTTCGGGCAAATCAAGGCTGTGACCAATCAATCGCGCCAGTTTGCGTTCGCGTTCTTTTCGGTGCAGTTCACCTATGACACGGATGTCGAAAAGGCCATCGAGTTGATTCGCGAGACCGGCGATTCGATCCGCGAAGACCCCTTCCTCAAATACAACCTGCAAGGGCCACTGGATGTGTTTGGCGTGGACAAGATGGATCTCAACGGCGTAGTGCTCACGGCGCAATTCCGCACGGTGTCCGGCGGGCAATATGCGGTGAGCAGGGCGTTCAATCAGCGTTTGAAGAAGCTTGTGGATAACAGCCCGTCGGTGCACTTCGCGCAGACTTATCCACAGCAGGTTTTGTTGCCGCAACGGCAGGGAGAGCTAGTGCAAGAGACGCCACCTGAGAGTTCGCCGGTGGTGTTGCCGCAGCCTTCTCGGACCTGACAGCAGTTTTGCGCTGGGATTGCTGGCCTCATCGCGGGCAAGACCGCTCCCACAGTGGTTTAGGGTGTGACGGCTATCAAGGCATCACCCAGAAACCTGTGGGAGCGGGCTTGCCCGCGATGAGGCCAGCCCCGTCGATATCAATGCCGGATCAGCTCGCGCTGTAGCTCAAGCATGTTTTCCTGATTCAGTTTCAGCCAAACCTGCTGCTTGCCGGCAATCACCGCCGCAGCAGGAAGGCCATCCCGATACACCAGCCGATTGCTCGCCAGCGCCGGCACTTTTGCCCCCGGCAACAACGTCCCGGCCAGATTCAGCGGGTCAACTCCACACACCGTAATCAAACTGCCGTCAGGCGGCCGGCGTCGCACTTCGCGTAGCAACGGAATCGCCTCTGGCAAGGCAAATTGCTCACCCGCCAGACCACTGACAAAGCGTCCGCCACGAATCTCGCCGCGCGCTTCCAGTCGATGAAACGTACGCAGCAATTCGCGCCAGCTCGGCAACCAGTCGGCCTCACGCTCCAGCAAGCGCCAGAACACCACGCCGTAGCGCCGTAGCAAGGTCATGGCGACGTGTTCGAGTGTTTCGGCGGGGAGGCTCGGGTTCTCCACAACCGGCCTGCGCCGCACCAACGCCCAGCGCCCGGCGTCGTCCATGCCGCCGATAAACGCTCCGCGCCCGCGCCGACTGCTGCGTTGCTGGCGCTTGCTCGCCGGGGTGATCAGCGCACGCAGGCCGGCGAAGCTGTCGGCGTTCACGAGACCGGCGCCCACCAGTTCCTGCAAGGCGATTTCCAGCTCGGTGCGCAGCAGGTGCGCTTCGTGAATCAACTCATCGAAAAACAACGCGCCGTGCTGACTCAAGGCTTCGAACACTTTTTGCGTTTTGGCTGACAGCTCACTGACCGGCGTCTGCTCGGCGAGGCTGCTCCACAAACCGGCCTGACTGCGCGGCAGCAGCACAATCGGTGTGCTGCGCAACGCCGTGCCGCTGACTTTCTGGCGGGCGCTGAGGCGTGTCCACACCAGTTTGCCGTTGCGGCACAAGTCATCCAGCCAACTCGGTGAATAGTCCTTCAGGCGCGTCGGCAGAATGTCGCTGTCCCATGCCGACGCTGCTGCTGCGTAACCTTCGAACTGGCCGACAATCGCCGGCAGCACGGCGCTGCCCTGGCCCTGCGTGCTGGGCGACAGATGCTGCCAGTCAAACAGAAAACGCATGAAGTCCTGTAGCGCCACCGGTTCGATTTCCCGGCGCAGGCGTTTGACCGTGTAACGGTGGATGCGCGCCAGCAGATGCCGCTCGCACCATTCTTCAACTGCCACGCCCGGCGTGAACTGGCCGCGCAGCACATAACCTTCGCGCTCAAGATGAGCGAGCGCCTGTGCGACTTGCGCGCCGGCGAGCGCCAAAGGTTCGGCGATGGCACTTAACGGCAGCGGGCCGAATGCACCAAGCCGCGCACGAATGACCTCGACCAGCGCTTCATCGAAAGTCCAGGCTTCATCGAAACCGGGCAGGGCTTGCTGCTGCGGTTGCAGCGTGGCCTGTGGATAAAGTGCTTGCAGGCACGTCAGTCGTTCTCGCGCCAGCCACAACGAACGTTGTGGGTTGATCTTCAGGAAACAGGCGCGACCAGCGCTGGTCAGTGCATCCAGCCATTCGCGCCACTGTGGGTTGGCCTCAACCTCCAGGTCACTGATACACGCCAGGCTCATCAACGCCTCATGCATTTCATCGAGATTGCCCGGCGCCGGCCAGGCTTCTTCACCCACAGCGCTAATGGCGTCGGCGTCCAGCGCACCGAGGTCGTCGGTGGATTGCGGATCGCTCCAGCGACGGTTGATCACCGCTTGAGTGCGGCGCTCCTCCAGCGGTGCATCGTCGAGAAAGGCATACGGCCGGGCACTGAGGATTTCCGCCGCCAGCGGTGATGGCGCTGGCAGATCGCGGCTGATCAAACGCACCTCGCCAGCCTCCATGCGCCGTAGCAGGGTGAGCCAGCCTTCGCAGTCCATCGCCTCGTGCAGACAATCGTCGAGGGTCTGTTCCACCAGCGGATGCGCGGGAATATCCCGCTCGCCTGCGAGGTTTTCCAGGCAGGCGATCTGATCGGGGAAAACGCTGGCGATCAGGTCTTCACTCTTCATGCGCTGCAACTGCGGCGCGACTTTGCGCCCGCCAGTAAAACGTGGCAACGCCAGCGCCACCCCGGCATTCCAGCGCCAGCGCACGCCGAACAGCGGTGCATCAAGCACTCCCTGAATCAGCAGGTGTTCGGCGCTGTTGCTGTGCAGGTAGCGCCAGACGTCATCGAGTTCGAAACTGTGGCTGGTCGACAGTGACAGCACGATCGCGTCTTCACTGGCCGCCGCCTGCAATTCGAAATTGAAGGTGCGGCAAAAACGCTTGCGCAGGGCCAGGCCCCAGGCGCGATTGATGCGGCTGCCGAACGGTGAATGAATGATCAGTTGCGTGCCGCCGGACTCGTCGAAAAACCGCTCCATCAGCAACGTGTCTTGTGACGGCAGGGCGCCGAGGGTCTGTCGTGCGCGGGCCAGGTATTCGACCAGTTGTTCGGCGCTGGCGAGGTTCAGGCCAAGGGTCTGCATGAGCCAGTCGAGCGCCGGTTGCAGATTGCCGGGGTTGGCGCCGAGCAACTCGTCGAGCGTCGCTTGCAGACGCGCCACGGCGGCCGACAACTCATCGCTGCGCCCCGGTGCTTCGCCAAGCCAGAACGGAATGCTTGGTGGCTGTCCTTGCGCATCCTCGACCCGCACTTTGCCGGTTTCCACCCGCAGGATGCGATAGGACGTGTTGCCGAGTTGAAAGACGTCGCCGGCAATACTTTCCACGGCAAAGTCTTCGTTGACGCTGCCGATGTTGAGGCCTTGCGGCTCAAGCATCACGCTGTAGTCGGCGTTGTCCGGAATGGTCCCGCCGCTGGTCACCGCTGCCAGTCGCGCGCCACGACGGCCACGCAAGGTGCGGCTGACAGCGTCGCGGTGCAGGTAGGCGCTGCGAATGCCTTGGCGGCCGTTGTAGCCCTCGGCGAGCATCGTCAGCAGGGCCTGATAGTGGTTTTCGTCAAGATTTCGATAGGACGAGGCCTGGCGAAACATCGCCAGCAACGCGTCTTCCGACCATTCCCGGCAACTGACTTCGGCGATGATCTGCTGCGCCAGCACGTCCAGCGGTGCTTCGGGGATGTGCAGGGTGTCGAGTTCGCCACGGCGTACGCAGTCAAGCAGGGCGGCGCACTCGATCAGGTCGTCACGGGTGGTGGCGAACAGTCGGCCCTTGGGCGTGCCGCCCACCTGGTGGCCGGAGCGCCCCACTCGTTGCAGAAACCCGGCGATGGAGCGGGGCGAGGCGATCTGGCAGACCAGATCGACTTCACCGATATCAATGCCCAGCTCCAGCGACGCGGTGGCTATCAGCACTTGCAGCTCACCGCGCTTGAGCCGCTGTTCGGCATCGAGGCGAAATTCCTTGGCGAGGCTGCCGTGGTGCGCGGCCACTGCGTGTTTGCCCAAGCGTTCGCTGAGGTGGCGGCTCAAGCGCTCGGCGAGGCGGCGGGTGTTGACGAAAATCAGCGTGGTGCGGTGCTCGCGGGCCAGTTTGGCGAGGCGATCGTAGACCAACTCCCAAACGTCGTTGGCCATGACGGCGGACAACGGCACCGGCGGCACCTCAATGCCCAAATCCCGTGGGCGTGCATGGCCGATATCAATGATGTCGCAGGTCCGATCATGGCCGACGAGAAACTGCGCCACGGCTTCCACCGGTTTCTGCGTGGCGGACAGGCCGATGCGGGTCAGCGGTTCGGCGCACAGTGCTTGCAGGCGTTCCAGGCTCAGGGCCAGGTGACTGCCACGTTTACCGGCGGCCATGGCGTGGATTTCGTCGATGATCACGGTGCGCGTGGTGCCGAGCATTTTGCGTCCCGACTCTGAACCCAGCAGCACGTAAAGCGATTCCGGGGTGGTCACCAAAATGTGTGGCGCGATTTTGCGCATGGCGGCGCGTTCTTTTTGCGGGGTGTCGCCGGTGCGCACGGCGGTGGTGATTTCCAGTTGCGGCAAGCCCATCTGTCGTAACTGTTCGGTAATCCCGGCGAGCGGATTTTGCAGGTTGATGCGGATGTCGTTGGACAGCGCCTTCAGCGGCGAGACGTAGACCACGAGGGTTTCGTCGGGCAGGCCAGCAGGATTTTCCAGGCCGCGGTGGACGAGGTCGTCGAGCACGGCAAGAAACGCGGTGAGGGTTTTCCCTGAACCCGTGGGTGCGGCGATCAATGTTGAGCGGCGCTGCCGGATCAACGGCCATGCGCGGGCCTGAGCGGCGGTGACCGTCGCAAAAGTGTTACTGAACCAGGCGCTGACGGCGGGGTGAAAGCCTGCCAGGGCCGCGTCCGTGGAGAGGGGCAGATTCATGGGACAAGTTAGGCGGGCGAGGGCGGGAAGATGCAAGTACCGCTGGGGATCTCGGCTGGCACGGGGGGCCTCATCGCTGGCAAGCCAGCTCCCACAGGATTTGTGAACACCTCCAACCCGTTGTTGCCTCAACCCACAGAATTTGGAGACACCACGAAACCTGTGGGAGCTTGCCAGCGATGAGGCCACTTACATGGAGGCAATTTTTGGCGATCTGCACTTTAGAAGTGACGGTTGCGCACTAAACCCGCAAAATGCAACGATTCCGGCAATTATCGACGACGGTGCCGCTGGCATCGTCGCCAAAGCCATCGTTCCAATCAGACTGGGCCTGCTGACTTTATGCGAATGCGCCTTATGTTACTGGGCGGCGGAAATGCCCTTGGGCAGGCGCTGATTCGCCTCGGTGCGGAAGAAGACATCGGCTTCCTCGCCCCCCGCCCGCCAGAAGACGGCTGGGATGCCGCGAGCCTGACGCAACTGCTTGACGACACTCGTCCGGATGCGTTGATCAACCTCGCCTACTATTTCGACTGGTTCCAGGCCGAAACGGTCAGCGAAAGCCGCATGGCCGGGCAGGAACGGGCCATCGAGCGTCTGGCCGAACTGTGCCAGCACCACAATATCGTCCTCGTGCAACCGTCCAGTTATCGGGTGTTCGACGGCTCGCGTGCCACCGCGTACAGCGAAAAAGACGAACCGGTGCCGCTGGGCCTGCGCGGTCAGGCGTTGTGGCGGATCGAGCAAAGCGTTCGCGCCGCCTGCCCGCAGCATGTGTTGCTGCGTTTCGGCTGGCTGCTCGATGACAGCGCGCAAGGCACGCTCGGGCGTTTCCTTGCCCGCGCCGAACTGCCGGAAGAGTTGCTCATGGCCGATGATCGCCGAGGCAATCCGACTCCGGTCGACGATGCCGCACGGGTGATCATCTCGGTGCTCAAGCAACTCGATTGCGCGGCGCCGCTGTGGGGCACTTATCACTACGCCGGGCATGAGGCGACCACACCGCTGGCGCTGGGTCAGGCGATTCTGACCGAGGCCCGCAGCCTCCACGCGCTGGCCATCGAAGCACCGACCGCCCAGGCTCACGCCGCACGGCCGGATGCTGCCGAGGAACCGCAGCACGCAGTGCTCGCCTGCAAGAAAATTCTGCACACCTTCGGGATCAAGCCGCGCGCCTGGCGTGCCGCGCTCCCGGGCTTACTGGATAGGTTTTATCGCCATGGCTGAAGGCACTGTTTTAATTACCGGCGGCGCCGGGTTCATTGGCTCGCACCTGACTGACGCGTTGCTCGCCAAGGGTCATTCGGTGCGGATACTGGACGACCTGTCGACCGGTAAACGCAGCAACCTGCCGCTGGACAATCCTCGTGTGGAACTGATTGTTGGCGATGTCGCCGATGCGGCGCTGGTTGCCCAGGCGATGCAGGGCTGCAGCGCGGTCGCGCATTTGGCGGCGGTGGCCTCGGTGCAGGCGTCGGTGGATGATCCGGTGAAGACTCACCAGAGCAATTTCATCGGCACCTTGAATGTCTGCGAAGCCATGCGCCTGACCGGGGTCAAGCGTGTGTTATACGCCTCCAGCGCAGCGGTGTACGGCAACAACGGCGAGGGCGAGTCTATTGATGAAGACACGGCAAAAGCCCCGTTGACGCCCTACGCGTCGGACAAACTGGCCAGCGAGCACTACTTCGATTTCTACCGCCGCCAGCATGGTCTTGAACCAGCGATTTTCCGCTTCTTCAATATCTTCGGCCCCCGCCAGGATCCGTCCTCGCCGTACTCGGGGGTCATCAGCATCTTCAGCGAACGCGCGCAGAACGGTTTGCCGATCACCGTGTTCGGCGATGGCGAGCAGACGCGCGACTTCCTCTATGTCGAGGATCTGGTCGACATTCTGGTGCAGGCAATCGAAAAGCCTGTTGTCGAAATCGGCGCGGTAAACGTCGGCTGGAATCAGGCAATGAGCCTCAAGCAGATGCTCGCCGAGCTGCAAAAGGTTGTCGGAGAGTTGCCTCCGATCAGTTACGGCCCGGCCCGCTCGGGCGACATCCGCCATTCGCGGGCGGACAATCGGCGGTTGCTCGAGCGATTCGAGCTGCCACCGCAAACGCCGATGAACGTTGGTCTGGCGCGGTTGTTGGGGCGCGCCTGAAAAGCCCCTCACCCTAACCCTCTCCCAGACATGAAAAAGGCGCCCTTCAACAGGCGCCTTTTTCACGGCCGGGATTTGTCTCAATCCCTGTGGCAAGGGAATTTCATTCCCCGATCGACTGCACATCAGTCGCCTGCAGTTTCAACCTGCTCACCACCAAGCCTCATTCACCACCACGTGAACGTTCTGTAAATCCGGCTTAGAACTTATAGCCCAAGCCGACCATGTAGATGAACGGATCCACATCCACATTCACGCGTGCCCGAGTGCCCGGTGCAACGGCGTTGTTTTCAACGGTCGCGCGGGTGTCGATATCGATGTAACGCACTTGAGCGTTGAGCATGATGTTGTCGGTGATCATGTAATCCGCACCGACCTGCCACGCCAGACCCCAGGAGTTTTTCGCCTTGAAGTTGCTGAAGCCGTTGGCGCTGGCTTCACTGCCGACGTGTTCGTCGTAGATCCAGGTGTAGTTGATGCCGCCGCCAACATAAGGTTGGAAAGCCGACTTCGAATCGAGCGGGTAGTAGACGACGCTGAGGGTCGGTGGCAGGTGTTTCAGCGTGCCGAGTTTGCCGTTGGCTGCTGGCAGGGCAGTGCCTTTGAGCTTCACGTCATGTTCGAACGGCGTGGCTGCAAGCAACTCGATACCGACGTGGTTGGTGAGCATGTAAGCGAAGTTCAAACCCAGTTGAGTGTCGCTGCTCATGGTCGCCTTGCCGCCCAGATTGGCGCCGCTCAACGGACCCTGATCGACCTTGACGCTGGAACTGTCGGCCTTCGGGTTGACGGTGATTGCACCGGCACGGATCAGGATGTCGCCGGCCTCGTGGGCGTGGGCGAGCGGGGCTGCGAGCGCGAGGGCAACCAGCGAAGCGCTGAGCAAGGACTTGTTCATGGGGGCTCCAAAAGGACATTGAAATTTTCTGATGTCCTATTGTATGAAGCCGTCTGATCCGGTCTTTTGACTCAGCTCAATGAAACAGTGAAGGGGCGGGTTTTTGTGGGATTTTGGAGGGCCTCTTCGCGAGCAGGCTCGCTCCCACCTTGGAATGTAATCTCCTGTGGGAGCGAGCCTGCTCGCGAAAACGATGGGTCAATCAGCACAAAATTACCGGCATTCACTCCGGCAGCTCATACACATAAATCTTGTCTGCCTCCATCTGATACCCGGCATCCGCCAGTTCACTGCTGGACGCCTTGACCTGCATCGGCCCCTCGATCCAGTAAGGCTGATACAGCTCATCGAGCTTCACCCCGAGTTCGCTTTTCACATGCACGATCTGGTTCGACGGTGGTGGCGGCACGTGGATGCAGGCGCCGAAATACGGCACCAGCAAAAAGTCCGTGGTGCGTCCCTCTTCATTGACTTCCAGCGGCACGATATAACCCGGCAGGCGAATGTTCTGGCCGTCGAGGCTCTGCACCACCGGCGCATTCGGCAAGTCCTGTTTGGCTGCTGGCGCCGACTCAGCCGACAGCGCATCGCTCATTTTCGACAGGTCGTGCAGAGGCGTCATGTTCGGCACTTCCGGCGCGGCGTCCGGCGGGATCATTTCCGACCAGGTCAGGTCTTTTGGCGCGGCTGCCCACACGGGCAGGGCGACCAGCAATAACAGCGCGAGCAGTGCGCGGGGCATGGTGAACATCCTCATAAACGGATCGACAGGCCATCGGCCAAAGATTGGCGATAGGCGCGCCAGGCCGGCACGCTGCCCATCAGCAGCGCGGCCGCCAGAATGCCACCGAGCAGCGTCCATTCATACTCGCTCGGCCACGCCAGCGGCAGGAACAAACCGTAATTGGCTTGCACGTAACCCTGCGCGGCAGCAATGCCGATGTACAACAACGCCAGTCCGGCGATCACTCCGGTCAACGCCAAGGCAAAGGCTTCCAGCACCAGCAGACTCGCAATGTGCCACGGTCGCGCACCCACCGAACGCAAAATCGCCATCTCGCGGCGCCGCTCGTTGAGGCTGGTCAGAATCGCCGTAAGCATGCCGATCAACCCGGTCAGCACCACGAACAGCGAGACCACGAACAGCGCTTTTTCGGCGGTGCTCATCAGGCTCCACAGTTCCTGCAAGGCCACGCCCGGCAGGATCGCCAGCATCGGTTCGCCACGGAATTCATTGATCTCGCGTTGCAGGGCGAAGGTGGAAATCTTGCTGTTGAGGCCCAGCATGAACGCGGTGATCGCTTGCGGCGTCAGGTCCATGTTTCGCGCCTGATCCGCGCTGACCCGCCCGTTGCCACGGGCCGGCACGCCGTTGTGCCAGTCGATGTGAATCGCCTCCATGCCGCCAAGGCTGATGTGCAGCGTGCGATCCACCGGCGTACCGGTGCGCTTCAGAACGCCGACCACGGTGAACGGTTTGTCGTCGTGTTTGACCAGGCTGATCGCGGCCACGCCATGGGCCAGCACCAGTTTGTCGCCGAGCTTGTAATGCAGCGCGTCGGCCACTTCGGCGCCGAGCACCACTTCAAATGGATCGGTGGCAAAGGCGCGACCGTCGGCCAGCGCCAGATGCTGTTGGCGGCCGTATTGGTAATGCTCGAAATAGGCTTCGGTGGTGCCCATCACGCGGTAGCCGCGGTGGGAGTCGCCCAGCGACATCGGGATCGCCCATTTCACTTTCGGGTTGTTGGCGAAGTGTTCGAAGCTGTCCCAACGGATGTTGTTGGTGGCGTTGCCGATGCGAAACACCGAGTACAGCAGCAGGTTCACCGAACCGGAACGGGCGCCGACAATCAGGTCAGTGCCGCTGATGGTGCTGGCGAAACTGGCTTTGGCTTCGGTGCGCACACGCTCGACGGCGAGCAGCAGGCAGACCGACAGGGCGATGGCGAATGCAGTGAGCAACGCGGTGAAGCGGCGGTTGGCCAGGCTGGCCATGGCCAGACGAAACAGATACATCTCAGACCTCGGCAGACGTGGCGGCGCGATTGAGCTCGGCCAGGGACAGATGGCGGTCGAACAGCGGCGCCAGACTTTGGTCGTGGCTGACGAACAGCAGGCTGGAACCGGCCTCGCGGCATTCGGCGAACAACAGGCGAATGAAATTTTCCCGGGCGTCGTAGTCCAGCGCCGAGGTCGGTTCGTCGGCGATCACCAGTTCTGGCTGACCGATCAACGCACGGGCAGCGGCGACCCGTTGTTGCTGACCAATGGACAGCGAGTCGGCGCGGCGACTGAGGATGCTTTCGTCCTTCAGCCCCAAATGCGCGAGCAGGGTGGCGGCGGCTTGATCGACACTGCCGTGACGCTGTTTCGCCCGTTCAGCGCGCAATTTCGAGAAGTGGCAGGGCAGCTCGACGTTCTCGCGCACCGAGAGAAACGGCAGCAAGTTGAACTGCTGGAATATGTAGCCGGTGTGGTCGACGCGGAATGTGTCGCGGGCACCGGCCGAGAGTTCGGTCAGCTCCTGGCCCAGCAGACGAATGCTGCCGCGATCGGGTTTTTGCACGCCGCCAAGCAAGCCGAGCAGGGTCGTCTTGCCGCTGCCGCTGGGGCCTTTGAGGAACAGGGTTTCACCCGCTTCCAGCCGAAAAGCCGGGATGTCCAGCAGCAGTGGGTGACCGGGCCAACTGAAGCCCAGGTCGGACAGTTCGATGAGTGCTTGGGTCATGGCGCCAATTTCATGGTTGAACACGGAACCCTGTGGGAGCGAGCCTGCTCGCGAAAGCGGTGAATCAGTCAGCAACGATGTTGACTGTTCGATTACATTCGCGAGCAGGCTCGCTCCCACAGGGGATTTTCGCTGTTTTTAGAATTTCAGCGAGGCAGCCTTCGACGTCACTTCCGTACCTTGCTGGCCGCTTGCGCTGATCAGTTGTACCTGAATTTTCTGAGTCGCCGGGAAGGTGTTGAAGATATTCGCCAGATCCAGCGTTTTCAGTGCGCCCGGAGTCGCGCAGCTGAACTGATAGTGCGCGTGGATTTCGCTGTGGTCGTGGTGATGCTCGTGGCTGTCCTTGCCCGCGTCATCGTCGTCGTGGTCGTCAGCATCCGGCTTGTCGCCGAACAGTGGGCTTTCCAGTTCCTGACTGACCACCTTGCAACCGGCAGCGGCCGGCAGGTTGAACAGGGCCAATGGCTTTTCAAGCTGCGCACGGGCGGCGGCAACCTTGGCCTTGTCGGCGTCCGTGGTGGCGGCGTGTTCGAAGCCCACCAGATTCATCGCCGGGCTTTCCAGCTCAAGTTCCAGCGTCTGGCCATCCAGTGCCGCGTTGAGACGGCCAACGCCATGTTCATGTGCACCGAGGCTACCGTGTTCATGGTCGTGATCGTGGTCATGCTCATTGGCAGCATGGGCGATGGCGAGCGGCAACAGGGCAAACGGCAAAGCGAGCAGCAGACGGCGCATGACGGTCTCCGAACAGTAATATGAAAAGTTTGTTATGTAATCTTATAACGAAAGTGCGCAGAGTTTGCCCGTGCGCTTGGCGTTACACAAGTCCCGTGGGAGCATGCAGGTCAGAAATGTGCGGGAGCGAACTCAATGTTGCGGATACGCGGAACCGTCGGCGACTTGCCGGTGGATTTGACGGTGGAACTGGATGACAGCGATTGGGCCAGGCTCGGTTCGGCCTTGAATGTGCAGGCGCCGGTTGCTCAACCTGAAGGCGTTGCGACGACGCCAGCGGAGAAACCGCTGAACCAGGACGATGCCTTGTGGCAGCTCGCCAAGGATCTGTTGCGCAAGGCCGGGCAACTCAGCGGGCCGGACCTGCTGGAGCAGCTCGAAGGGCTGACCGGCAGCGCGGTGTCAGGCAAGCGCCTGCTGGTGCGACTGCGACACAGTGCGGATGTGAAGGTGATGAGCGGCGGGGATACGCCGCTCTACAGCTGGATCGAGTAGCGCGCAAATGCAAAAGATCGCAGCCTGCGGCAGCTCCTGCAGGTTCAGCGTTCACCCGCAAAACGGGTGGCAACTGCGATCCCCTGTAGGCGCTGCGGCACGCTGCGATCTTTTGATCTTCAATAAAGCGCAGCAAACATCTTGCGACGGTAAACAGTCACCAACGGATGCTCGTTGCCCAACAACTCGAACACCTGCAACAACGTCTTGTGCGGCAACCCCTCGCCATAGCTGCGATTGCGGATAAACAACTTGAGCAAGGCATCCAGCGCCGCTTCATATTGCTGACGCGCCAGTTGCTGGATCGAAAGTTGATACACCGCTTCGTCGTCCTGCGGATCTTTCGCCAGACGTGCTTTGAGGTCGGCGGTGTCCGGCAGATCGCGGGCAAGGCCGAGGAACTTGATCTGGGCCTTGGCCCCGGCCAGCGCGGCTTTGTGCTCATCGCTCTTGACCGCATCAAGCACGGTTTGCGCTTCGTCCAGTTCACCACGTTCAGTCAGGCAACGGGCGTAGAGAATCAGCGCCTTGGCGTTGGTGTTGTCCTCATTAAGCATCACCACCAGCGCCGCTTCGGCATCTGCGTAGCGACCGTCATCGAACAGCGCCTGAGCCTGCTCGAACGGATCGGCTGCGGCCGGCGGCGGCATCTGCACATGCGGTTCGAGCAAGGCGCGCACGGCGGATTCCGGTTGCGCGCCGGCAAAACCGTCCACCGGTTGACCGTCCTTGAACAGCACCACGGTCGGCAGGCTGCGAATGCCGAAACGGGCGACGATGTCTTGCTCGATATCGCAATTGACCTTGGCCAGCAGCAGCTCGCCCTGATAGCTCTCGGCAATGCCTTGCAGCATCGGCATCAACGCCTTGCACGGCGCACACCACTCGGCCCAGAAATCCACCAGCACCGGTTTGTTGAAAGAAGCCTCGATCACCGACTGGTCGAAATCGGCAGTCGTGGCGTCGAAGATGTACGGCGTTTGCTGACTCATGGGGAATCTCGTAAAAGCGTGGATGGGGCAACTATACGGCTTGGTGGGGTGTGGCCGGAAGCGGGGCGGGTTTGAGAGGTGTGTTGCCTGACAGGACGCTTTCGCGAGCAGGCTCGCTCCCACCCTGGAATGCATTCCCCTGTGGGAGCGAGCCTGCTCGCGAAGCTTTTAGTCACGCCGCGCATGGTAAAGGCTGACATGCCGGAATTCTTCCGGCTCAGCCAGATCCGGCAAAGTCATCGCCTCCAGCATCTCAATGCGTTCATACAACGGATGGCGAAAATCCCGGACCCGCGAATCCGCCACCAATGCCTCGCGGCCACGGCTGAGGAACGCATCCAGCAACGGCAGATTCGCCCGGTCGTACAACACATCCGCGACCAGGATCAGATCAAAGCGATCCGCCTCGGCAAAGAAGTCTGTCGAATAACTCATTTGCACATCATTGAGCGCGGCATTCGCCCGACAGGCGGCAATCGCCAGCGGATCGAGATCACAGGCCACCACTTCCAGCGCGCCGGCCTTCACCGCCGCAATCCCGGCGATGCCGGAACCGGCGCCGAAATCCAGCACGCGCTTGCCGAGCACCCATTCGGGAAACTCAGCCAGATAGCGCGCCACCGCCAGACCGCTGGCCCAGCAAAAGCTCCAGTACGGCGGCTCATGCAGGATTCGCTGGGTTTCTTCCTGGCTGAATTCGCGCGCCATGTTGTCGCCGTCGATCAGCCAGAGCTGTAAATCTGTGCCGGGCAACTCGCAGGCCTTGAGTCTGGCGTCGCCGAGCAATTCACCCAATGCCTGTTGCAGGTCGAGCGGTGCATTCATGGTGCTTTGACGAATTGCAGCTGGCCCAACGCCTGCGTGGTCGGCTGGGTGATGGTTTGCGATGGTAGATGCAGGATCAGTTGGCCGGACTGACTCGCCCGGCCACGCAGCTCAACCCGCGCCCCCGCCGGAAAGGCCTCGGGATTGAAACGCACGTGGAATGGCAGGATCTGGTTGTTGCCGATCAGGCTGGAACTGGCGAGCAGTTGTTGCGGGCGATCCTTTGCATCGATCACCAGCAGCGCCAGTTCGACTTCGGCACCGGCCGGCACACCTTGCAGGGTGCCGCTCAGTTCGCGCTGGTGGGCAGGCAGCGGGCCGAGGGCGGCGGCTTGATTGGCTTTTTTCTGCGCCTGCTGCGGCGCCGGGCCTGGTGTCGGCGGTTGAGGCTTGGGCGCATCGCTGCCACAGGCCACCAGCAGGCTGAAAAGACTGAGCAAAACGAGCGGACGTAAAGGCATTGGCAGCTCCGGCAAAATGAAATCCATGGATCAAACGATCATGCCCGTCTGTATACCGCAAACCCTATGTCTTGTCTTGCCACCGGGATGCGCTACCATGGCCCTCCCTTTTTTTGTTGCCAGCCACCATGCACTGTCCCTTCTGCGGTGCCAACGACACCAAGGTCATCGACTCGCGTCTGGTCGCCGAGGGCGAACAGGTGCGCCGCCGGCGTGAATGCCTGGCCTGCGGCGAACGTTTCACGACATTCGAGACGGCCGAACTGGTGTTGCCGCGCCTGATCAAAACCGACGGCAGCCGCCAACCGTTCGACGAAGAAAAACTGCGCGCGGGCATGCAACGCGCTCTGGAGAAACGTCCGGTGAGCGTCGAGCGCCTCGAATCCTCTCTGGTCCACATCAAGCACAAGCTGCGCGCCACCGGCGAGCGCGAGGTCAAATCCCTCGTGGTCGGCGAACTGGTCATGGCCGAGCTGCAAAAGCTTGATGAAGTCGCCTACATCCGTTTCGCTTCGGTGTACAAGCGCTTCCAGGACCTCAACGAGTTCCGCGAAGAAATCGACCGCCTCGCCCGCGAACCGGTGAAAGAATGACCACCGTCGCCGAGCAGGCCATCCTCGACGCCCACTTCATGGCGCGTGCGCTGGAACTGGCGCGCAAAGGTCACTACACCACGCACCCCAATCCTCGGGTCGGCTGCGTGATCGTGAAGGACGGGCAGATTGTCGGCGAAGGCTGGCACGAGCGCGCCGGCGAACCTCACGCCGAAGTCCACGCCTTGCGCGCCGCCGGTGAGCTGGCCCGCGGCGCTACGGCATACGTCACCCTCGAGCCTTGCAGCCACCATGGGCGCACGCCGCCGTGCGCCGAAGCGCTGGTCATTGCCGGTGTCGGCCGAGTGGTTGCGGCAATGCGTGATCCGAATCCGCAAGTGGCCGGGCGCGGATTGCAGCGTCTGGCTGATGCCGGCATTGCGACTGAAAGCGGCATGCTGGAAGCCGAAGCGCGCAGGCTCAATCACGGATTTTTGAAGCGCATGGAGCACGGCTTGCCGTTTGTGCGAGTCAAGTTGGCCATGAGTCTGGACGGTCGAACGGCGATGGAAAGCGGCGAGAGCCAGTGGATCACAGGCCCGTCCGCGCGTTCGGCGGTGCAGCGTTTGCGCGCTCAGGCGGCCGTGGTGCTGACCGGCGCCGATACCGTGCTGGCCGATGGCGCGCGCTTGACGGTTCGCGCCGACGAACTGGGTCTGGATGCCGAACAAACCGCATTGGCCATGAGCCGCCCGCCGCTGCGGGTGCTGGTCGACGGGCGTCTGCGGGTGCCGCTTGATGCACCGTTCTTCAAGGCTGGCCCTGCGCTGGTCGCGACCTGCATGGCCGTCGAAGAGCACTACGCCAACGGCCCGGAATGTTTGATCGTGCCGGGTGATGACGGTCAGGTCGACCTGCATCAATTGCTGGTCGAGTTGGCCAACCGTGACGTCAACGAGGTGCTGGTCGAGGCCGGTCCGCGTTTGGCGGGGGCGTTTGCCCAACTCGGTCTGGTCGATGAGTTCGTGATCTTCATCGCCGGCAAGTTTCTTGGCTCCACGGCGCGTCCATTGCTGGACTGGCCGCTGGCCTATATGAAGGATGCGCCGGAGCTGAAAATCACTGAAATTCGTGCGGTGGGCGATGACTGGCGAGTCACTGCCGTCCCTGTCCTTACGGCGAGCGTATAATTCCCGGCCATCGCGTTAGCGCTGGCTTCGTTCTCAAGGAGAACCCCATGTTTACCGGCATCATCGAATCCATCGGCAGCATCCGTGCAATGACCCCAAAGGGCGGCGATGTACGGGTGCATGTTGAAACCGGCAAGCTCGACCTGAGCGACGTCAAACTTGGCGACAGCATCGCGGTCAACGGCGTCTGCCTGACGGCTGTCGAGCTGCCGGGCAACGGCTTTGCCGCCGACGTCAGCCGCGAAACGCTGGACTGCACCGCCATGAATGACCTGAAAAGCGGCAGCCCGGTCAATCTGGAAAAAGCCCTGACCCCAACCACCCGTCTCGGTGGTCACCTGGTCAGCGGTCACGTCGACGGTGTCGGCGAAATCGTCTCCCGCGCCGATAATGCCCGCGCCGTGGAGTTTCGCATCCGCGCACCGAAAGAACTGGCCAAATACATCGCCCATAAAGGCTCGATCACCGTCGACGGCACCAGCCTGACCGTGAACGCAGTCGATGGCGCCGAGTTCATGCTCACGATCATTCCGCACACCCTGAGCGAAACCATCATGGCTTCCTACAAGCCGGGTCGTCGGGTGAACCTGGAGGTCGACTTGCTGGCGCGTTATCTGGAGCGCCTGCTGTTGGGCGACAAAGCCGCAGAGCCGAGCGCTGGTGGCACGATTACCGAAAGCTTTCTGGCCGCCAACGGCTACCTCAATTCCTGACTGAAGGGGGTGCCTTGTGGCGCTCAATAGCATCGAAGAACTGGTTGAAGACATCCGCCAAGGCAAGATGGTCATCCTCATGGATGACGAAGACCGCGAGAACGAAGGCGACCTGATCATGGCCGCCGAGTGCTGCAAGGCCGAACACATCAACTTCATGGCCAAGCACGCCCGTGGCCTGATCTGCATGCCGATGAGCCGCGAGCGCTGCGAACTGTTGAAGCTGCCGCTGATGGCGCCACGCAACGGCTCCGGGTTCGGCACCAAGTTCACCGTGTCGATCGAAGCGGCCGAAGGCGTGACCACCGGCATCTCCGCCGCTGACCGTGCACGCACCGTGCAGGCTGCCGCCGCGAAAGACGCCAAGGCCGAAGACATCGTCAGCCCCGGCCACATCTTCCCGCTGATGGCTCAGGCTGGCGGCACCCTGGCGCGCGCCGGCCACACTGAAGCTGCTTGCGATCTGGCGCGCATGGCCGGTTTCGAGCCAAGCGGCGTGATCTGCGAAGTGATGAACGACGACGGCACCATGTCCCGTCGCACTGAGCTGGAAGCGTTCGCCGCTGAACACAACATCAAGATCGGCACCATTGCCGACCTGATTCACTACCGGATGATCCACGAACGTACCGTTCAGCGGATTGCCGAGCAGCCACTGGACAGCGAACTGGGCCAATTCAACCTGGTGACCTATCGTGATTCGGTGGAAGGCGACGTGCACATGGCCCTGACATTGGGCACTGTCTGCGCTGAAGAGCCAACCCTGGTTCGCGTGCACAACATGGACCCGCTGCGCGATCTGTTGATGGTCAAACAGCCAGGTCGCTGGAGCCTGCGCGCCGCCATGGCTGCGGTTGCCGAGGCCGGCAGCGGCGTGGTTCTGTTGCTGGGGCACCCACTGGATGGCGACGTGTTGCTGGCACATATTCGTGAAACCGGCGATCAGGTACCGGCGAAAAAACCGACCACTTACAGCATCGTCGGTGCCGGTTCGCAGATCCTGCGTGACCTCGGTGTACGCAAAATGCGCCTGATGTCGGCACCGATGAAATTTAATGCGATATCCGGTTTCGATCTGGAAGTTGTAGAATACGTGCCCTCCGAATAATGACCGGTTGTTTCCGGCCCTGAATTCGCGGCAAATAAATCACTGAGGGACGCGTAACAGACGCGTCCCGGCTCTTTAAGAGAACTGACGAATGACCCTGAAGACCATCGAAGGTACCTTCATCGCCCCTAAAGGCCGCTACGCTTTGGTAGTGGGCCGCTTCAACAGCTTCGTTGTTGAAAGCCTGGTCAGCGGTGCAGTTGATGCCCTGGTTCGCCACGGCGTGAGCGAAAGCGACATCACCATCATCCGCGCTCCTGGCGCCTTCGAAATCCCGCTGGTTGCGCAGAAAGTCGCTCAGAAAGGCGAGTTCGCAGCAATCATCGCCCTCGGCGCGGTCATTCGTGGCGGTACTCCGCACTTCGAATACGTGGCCGGCGAGTGCACCAAGGGCCTGGCCCAAGTGTCCATGGAGTTCGGCGTTCCGGTTGCGTTCGGCGTCCTGACCGTTGATTCCATCGAGCAAGCCATCGAACGTTCCGGCACCAAGGCCGGTAACAAAGGTGCCGAAGCTGCCCTGTCCGCGCTGGAAATGGTCAGCCTGCTGGCACAGTTGGAGGCCAAGTGATTAGCGACGAAAGCGATCGTTTCAACCCGCGCGACCCACGTCCAGCGGACGCCGGCAAGCCTTCGAAAAGCGAAAAGCGCCGCGCTGCCCGTCAGTTGGCGACTCAGGCTTTGTACCAGCGGCTTCTGGCCGGCACTTCGCTGAACGAAATCGAAGCGCAGTTTCGCGTCGACAACGATTTTACCTTTGCCGATGCCAGCTACTTCCACGACATCCTGCACGGTGTTCCGGCCAACCAGACCGAGATCGACACTGCGTTGGCGCCGTGCCTGGACCTGACCATCGAAGAGCTGGACCCGGTTGAGCTGTGCGTGCTGCGCCTGTCCACCTGGGAGCTGCTCAAGCGCGTCGACGTGCCGTACCGTGTGGTGATCAACGAAGGCATCGAACTGGCGAAAGTCTACGGTTCGACCGACGGCCACAAGTTCGTCAACGGTGTGCTCGACAAGCTGGCCCCGCGTCTGCGTGAAGCTGAAGTGAAGGCGTTCAAGCGCTGATACGCGCTTGATATCCAATGGGCGAGTTTGAGCTGATCCGCAATTTCTTCGCCGCCGCGCCATGTGCGCAGGGCGGCGAGGGCGTTGCTCTCGGGATCGGCGACGACTGCGCCTTGCTGGCGGTTCCCCCCGGGGAACAGCTGGCAATCTCCACCGATACGCTGGTGGCCGGCGTGCATTTCGCCGATCCTTGCGATCCATATCTGCTCGGTCAGCGCTCGCTGGCCGTTGCGGTCAGCGATCTGGCCGCCATGGGCGCTACGCCCATTGCCTTTACCCTTGCCCTGACTGTGCCGACGGTGACCGCCGATTGGCTGCAAGCCTATGCCCGCGGTTTGAACCGCATGGCGCAGAGCTGCGGCGTGGCTCTGGTGGGTGGCGACACCACGCGCGGGCCGTTGAGCCTGACCGTCACTGTGTTCGGTCGCGTCCCCACCGGACTGGCCTTGACCCGCAGTGGCGCGCAGCCAGGTGATTTGCTGTGTGTCGGCGGTGAACTGGGCAATGCCGCTGGTGCATTGCCGCTGGTGCTGGGCCAGCGCGACGCCGCGCCGGACATCGCCCAGCCACTGCTCGATCACTACTGGTCGCCGCAACCGCAACTCGCGCTCGGTCAGGCACTGCGCGGCAAAGCCACGTCAGCGCTGGATATCTCCGACGGTTTGCTCGCCGATTGCGGGCACATCGCGTTGGCGTCGAAGGTGCGACTTCAAATTGAACGTGAGCGTGTGCCGTTGTCGGATGCACTAGTGGCGTTTCTTGGTCAGCGCGGTGCCGAGCGTGCGGCGCTGAGCGGTGGCGATGATTACGTGCTGGCCTTTACGTTACCGTCCGTCGAGTTGCCGGCACTGTTGGCCGAGGGTTGGCCGATCCATGTTATCGGTCGTGTGGCAGAGGGGCAGGGCGTGGCGCTACTGGACCGCGAAGGGCACGACATCACCCCGCAAATCCGGGGCTATCAACATTTTCAGGAGTCACCGTGACAGATCACCCGAAACAGGTTCCGGCCGAATTCGTTCCGCCTTCTGTCTGGCGCAATCCCTGGCATTTTCTCGCCTTCGGCTTCGGTTCGGGCACCTTGCCCAAGGCGCCGGGCACGTGGGGTTCGCTCGTTGCGCTACCCTTTATCCCGTTGTGGCAGATGTTGCCTGACTGGGGGTACTGGCTGATGCTCGGCATTACCATGCTGTTCGGCTTCTGGCTGTGCGGCAAGGTGGCTGACGATCTGCGCGTGCACGACCACGAAGGCATCGTCTGGGACGAAATGGTCGGGATGTGGATCACCCTGTGGCTGGTGCCGGAAGGCTGGTACTGGTTACTCGCGGGTTTCCTGATGTTCCGCTTCTTCGACATTCTCAAGCCGTGGCCGATCCGCTGGATCGACCGGCATGTTCATGGTGGTGTCGGCATCATGCTCGACGACGTGCTGGCTGGCGTGTTCGCCTGGCTGGCGATGCAAGGGCTGGTGTGGGTATTTGCCTGATTCGAGGGTTGTCAGGCTAGAGAGGGTATTAAGGATGTCGCGGCGCTGGTTGGCAGGAGTGGTTTTGGCTGTGCTGGGCACTGTCGCCAGTGCGCAGGAAACCGCGTCGTCGCCGTCGGTGATTCATCTGGCCAGCGAAGTCTGGGAAGACTACACCGCTGCTGATGGCCAGGGGCTGGCCTGGGATGTATTGCGCAAGGTGTTCGAACCGGTCGGGGTAAAACTCGATATTCGCAGCGAACCCTACACGCGTTCTGTAGGGCTGGCGCAGCGTGCTGAAGTCGATGCTTGCGTGGGCTCCTATCACGAAGAGTTCAGTGATCTGCTCTATCCGCGCTGGAATTTCGACACCGATCACGTCTATGCGCTGGGCCTTGCCAGCAATCCGGCGCCGACGCTGGAAACGTTGGGCAGCTATCGACTGGCCTGGGTGCGCGGCTACGACTACCAGAGCTACCTGCCCAATGTGCAGCGCTTTAACGAAGTCATCCGACGCACCGGAATCCTGTCGATGCTGACCCACAACCGTGCCGACTATTACATCGACGCGCTGACTGAGATCAATTACGTGCTGAGTCGGGCGAGGGATCCGTCGTTGTTTCGCACGACCCATGTCGTCGAGTTGCCGCTGTACCTGTGCTTCGCCAATACACCGCAGGCGCGCATGTTGATGGCGCTGTTTGACCGGCGCATGGATCAACTGGTGAAGAGCGGCGAGCTGAAACCGATTTTCGAGAAGTGGAAGCAGCCATATCCGTTCGAGCAGCCGTGACGCGGATCGGTCGGTTCGAAACTGAACCCTGTGGGAGCTGGCTTGCCAGCGATGACGGTGTATCAATCGCAATATTATTCGCTGACCCACCGCAATCGCTGGCAAGCCAGCTCCCACAGGGATTCATGTTGTGGGGGAAGTCATCAAACTTTTTGATCGTTATGCCCGATAATTCAGCCTAAGCGTCTGTAGGAACCTGCTGTTACAATGCCGCCCAGCGAATCTTCAGACTTTTTCAGATCAGGAGCACACCGGTGCCTGTCGTTTTTGTTGCCGCTTCCAAGCTGCCAACGCCTTTTGCGCAATTCACCATGCACGGTTTTCTCGACGAAGCCACCGGCCGTGAGCACGTCGTACTGAGCTTGGGTGATTTCACCGACGGTGCCCCGGTACTCGGCCGATTGCACTCCGAATGCCTGACCGGTGATGCCCTGTTCAGCCAGCGCTGCGACTGCGGTTCGCAGCTGGAAGGCGCGCTCAAGGCCATCGCTCGCGAAGGTCGTGGCGTGCTGCTCTACCTGCGTCAGGAAGGTCGCGGCATCGGTCTGTTGAACAAGATCCGCGCCTACGAATTGCAGGATGGCGGCGCCGATACCGTTGAAGCCAACGAACGTCTGGGCTTTGCCGCCGACCAGCGCGACTACGCCATGTGCCTGCCGATGCTCGAACACTTGGGCGTGAAGGTCCTGCGTCTGATGACCAACAACCCGCGCAAGGTCAAAGCCCTGACCGACATGGGCATAGTCGTCGCCGAGCGCGTGCCGCTGCACACCGGCCACAACCCGCACAACAAACTGTATCTGGCGACCAAGGCCAGCAAGCTCGACCACATGATGGGCAATGAGCATCAGGGTGAGGTAGACAGGGCGTGACTCGCGGTCAGGTAAAGCGTCGCCTCAGCGTCGACTGGTGGAAATACCTGGCGTTAGCGCTGGTGCCGTTGTTCGTGCTGAATGCCGTGTTTGGTCAGGGCGAGGCGATTCTGCCGGTGCTGGCGATGCCGCTGTTCATTGCCGGTGTCGCGTCGATGTTCGTCAGCCTGAAGTATTTTGGCCGCTACAAACATGCGCTGATCGCTACGCAAAAAGCCCTCGATACCGCGGATGAGCCGGCAGCCTGGATCGCCCTTGCGGCAAGCCGCCGAGCGGCATTTCTCGCGGCCGCATTGCCCGCGTGGATCGGTGCACTGGCGGTATTTGTCGGCCTTGAAGCCATACCACTGATGTTGCTGGCGCTGTCCACCGTCGTGCTGTTTTACCTCTACCGTATCCCGCGTCAACTCGGCTGATGCGCCGTCTCTGGCTGGCGGTTCTGCTGCTGGCTATCAATGGCCCTGTATTCGCCGCTCTGCGTGTGGTCAGCCTCGCGCCGTCTCTCTCTGAAATCGTCGTTGAACTGGATTCCGCCGATCTGCTGGTCGGCGTGCTGGATGCGGGCGAGCGGCCTGCTGCGATTGCGAATCTTCCCTCGGTGGGCCGCTATGGCCAACTCGACATGGAGCGTTTGCTCAGTCTCAAACCTGATCTGTTGTTGATCTGGCCCGGCAGTGTCGGGCCGGCGCAGCGTGATCAGCTCAAGCGGCTGAACATCCCGACTTACGTCGCCGAACCACACAGCCTTGAACAGCTTTCTGCGCAAATCGAAGCCATCGCCGGGCAACTGGGCCGGCCCGAACGTGGGGTGAAACTGGCGGCGGATCTTCGCCAGAAACTCGACAACCTGCGCCAGCGTTATCACCGGGACACGCCACTCAAGGTGTTTTATCAGGTGTGGGACAAGCCGCTGTATACCGTCGGTGGAGGGCAAATCATCAGCGATGCGCTTGAGGTGTGCGGCGCGCGCAATGTGTTCGGCGACTTGAGCCTGCCGGCGCCGCAAATCAGCATTGAGGCAGTATTGCAGCGAGATCCCGAGGTGATTCTGGCCAGTGATCAGGCGCAACTGGATGCCTGGAAGGCATGGCCGCAGGTGGCGGCTGTAAAGCAGAGGCAATTGCTGCTGGTCACCGACAAAGGCCTGGAGCGCCCGAGCGCTCAGATGATCGACGCCACCGCCAAGCTCTGCCACCTCATCCAGCCTGACAATCAACCCCTGTAGGAGCTGCCGCAGGCTGCGATCTTTTGATGTTGTTTTATAAGATCAAAAGATCGCAGCCTTCGGCAGCTCCAACAGGGAGCATCAGCAATTTCAGCAATTTCAGCGCAGTTCGGGGGTCCAGGTCACCCCAAACATCCACGCTCGACCTTCTTCGCGATAACCATACTGGCTGCCGTCATAGCTGTAGTTTGCGCGGCTGTAACCCTTGTCCAGCAGGTTATCCACCTTCAGATCCAGTTTGACCTCCCGGTTCAGCGCCCAACTGCTGCGCAGACCGAACAACGCGTAACCACCTAGTGTTTGATTGTTGGTCAGGTCGTCATAGCTGCTGCTCACCGCCTGCCAACTGGCGCCGAGGCTCAGTCGATCAAACTGCTTATCGAGATCCCAACTCAACGTCCGCCGTGCCCGTCGCGCCAACGTATTGCCGGTATCACGGTCGCGCGGGTCTATGATCGCCACGCCAAGGTTGCTCTGCCAGCCAAACAATTCATGCTTCAGCGCCGCTTCAAAGCCGTTGATCCGTGCTGAAGCCACGTTTTCCGGCCGTGAGTTGCTGCCGAAGATGATCGCGTCTTCAAGATCCGTGCGGTACAGCGAAGCTTCCAGGCGAGTGCTGTCGCTCAACTGGCTGCGCCATTGCAGCTCGTAGCTTTTCGAGGTTTCCGGTTTCAGCTTTGGGTTGCTGAAATCCGGGTAGTACAGGTCGTTGAAGGTCGGTGCGCGGAAACCTTCGCTGTAGCTCAGCAGCAAATCGTTGTCCGGGTTCAGTGGCAGGGTGAAGGTGCCGCTCCAGGTGTTCTGACCGCCGAACTGTTGGTTGTCATCGTGACGCAAACCCAGCTCCGTGGAGAAACTGTCAGCCTGATAACGGTGCTGGATGAACGCGGCCCGGTTCCAGCGGCTGTCCTCGTCGAACGCGGTGCTGCTATTTATCCGGTCTTCGTACCAGTCGCCGCCGAGGATCAGGCTGTTGCGAGCATCCAGGGTCAAGTCGTTCTGCCAGTTCACCGAATCGCGGTAAGTGTTGAACACCGTGCGCTCGTCGCTGAGCTTATCCAGTGTCTTTTCGCGGTTTTCGGTGTGGCCGAATTCAATGCGGGTTTTCCAGATATCGTTGACCCGGGCATCGACATAACTGCTGACGCTGCTGACGTTGAAATCGCTGTAGGGCTGTTGCTGGACCGATTCGAACGTGGTCATGTCGAAGCGTCCGAACGGATTGTCGAACTCGCTTTTGCCACGGTTATCCAGCAGGTTGGCGCCTACTTCGATGTCATCAGTCAGCGCATGGCTGAGGCTCAGACTCACTGACTTGTTGCGGTAGGCGTCGTGATCGCCGTCGCTCGGGTATGACTCATGAGTACGGTCGATCCCGGCGGTTTCATCCAGGCTGGCGCCGAGGTTGAAGCGGGTTTTGTCGTCGCCACCGGACAGGCCGAGGCTGCGCTCCCAGGTTTGATGGCTGCCGAAGCCGACATGCATGCGTGGTTGCACGCCTTGCTCAGCCCCGCGACGGGTAAAAATCTGAATTACCCCGCCAATCGCATCGCTGCCATAAATCACCGAGCGCGAACCGCGCAGCACTTCCACGCGTTCGATCTGCTTGATGTTCAGGTGCTGCAGATTGCTGTCACCGGAAGTGGAACTGCCGATGCGCTGGCCGTCGACCAGCACCAGGCTTTGCGCCGACTGCGTGCCGCGGATATAGACCCCGGGCAAGCTGCCGCGCCCACCGGCCTGCGCCACTTGCACGCCCGGCACGCGACGCAGCAGATCTGACACATCGCTCGGTTGCAGGCGATCGATGTCTTCGCGGGTGAACACGGTGTTGGCGGCGCTGCTGTCATTACGCGCTTCGACCTGACGGTTGGCGCTGATCAAAACGTCCGGCAGCTTCAGCGCTTGATCCCGCTCGAAGGTGTCGGCGACAGCGCTGGCGGATGGCAGCAGGAAAAAGGGCAGGGCGAGGCGCGAGAGTTTCATGGCAATCCATCGGGGAGTATCGGGTATACACAAATCAAATGTGGGAGCGAGCCTGCTCGCGAATGCGGTGTATCAGTCAGAAATGATTTGACTGACAGTCCGCTTTCGCGAGCAGGCTCGCTCCCACAAGGGTATTGCGTTTACTTGTTAAGCAATTCCAGACGCTCGCGAATCGACGCTTCGATCCCGGCCTCATCCAGCCCGCACTCGGCCAGCATCTGCGCAGGCTTGGCATGCTCGACGTAAACATCGGGCAGGCCCAGATGCAGCATCGACTTGAGGATATTCTCGCGGGCGAGAAATTCGCTGACCGCACCACCGGCGCCGCCCATGATCGCGTTTTCTTCGATGGTCACCAGCAACTCGTGGCTGCCGGCAATCTCGCGCACCAGGGCTTCGTCCAGTGGTTTGACGAAGCGCATGTCGACCACGGTCGCATCCAGCTTCTCGGCGACTTTCAGCGCCTCGGCCAGTTGCACGCCGAACACCAGCAGGGCGACTTTGCTGCCCTGACGACGGACGATGCCTTTGCCGATTTCGATCGGTTCGAGGTCTTTCTCGATAGCCGCATTCGGGCCATTGCCGCGCGGGTAACGCACTGCCGCCGGGCCGTTATACAGGTGACCGGTGGTCAGCATCTGGCGCAGTTCGTTTTCATCGCTCGGGGTCATGATGACCATGCCCGGGATGCAGCGCAGGTACGACAGGTCAAAGCTGCCGGCGTGGGTCGGGCCGTCTTCGCCGACCAGGCCTGCGCGGTCGATGGCGAACAGCACGTCGAGGTTTTGCACCGCCACATCGTGAACGAGTTGGTCGTAACCGCGCTGGAGGAACGTCGAGTAGATCGCCACGACCGGTTTTGCGCCTTCGCAGGCCATGCCGGCGGCGAACGTCACCGCGTGTTGCTCGGCAATCGCCACGTCGAAATAACGCAGCGGGAAGCGCTCGCTGAATGCCACCAGATCCGAGCCTTCCTTCATCGCCGGGGTAATCCCGACCAGACGCGGGTCAGCCGCGGCCATGTCGCACAGCCATTCGCCGAACACCGCCGAATACTTCGGCCCGCCGGTTTTCTTCGGCGCAGTGGCCGGCGCATCGACCGGTTCGAGCTTGGTGATGGCGTGGTAACCGATCGGGTCGACTTCCGCCGGGGCGAAGCCTTTGCCTTTCTTGGTGACGATGTGCAGGAATTGCGGGCCCTTCAGGTCGCGCATGTTGCGCAGCGTAGCGATCAGGGTCGGCAGGTCGTGGCCGTCGATCGGGCCAATGTAGTTCCAGCCCAGCTCTTCGAACAGGGTGCCTGGTACCAACATGCCTTTTGCGTATTCTTCGGTGCGACGGGCGATTTCCCAGGCGCCGGGCAGGCGCGACAGCACTTTTTTACTGCCTTCACGCATGCTCGCGTAAGTGCGGCTGGAAAGAATCTTCGCCAGATAATTCGACAGGCCACCGACATTGCGCGAGATCGACATGTCGTTGTCGTTGAGGATCACCAGCATGTTGGCGTTGACTTCCGGCGCATGGTTCAGCGCCTCGAAGGCCATGCCGGCGGTCAATGCGCCGTCGCCGATCACGGCAATCGCCTTGCGATCACTGTTCTGCAGGCGGGCGGCAATCGCCATGCCCAGCGCTGCACTGATCGACGTGCTGGAGTGGCCGACGCCAAAGGTGTCGTACTCGCTCTCGGCGCGACGCGGGAAAGCGGCGATGCCGTCCTTCTGGCGCAGCGATTCCATGCGCTCGCGGCGACCGGTGAGGATCTTGTGCGGATAAGCCTGATGACCAACGTCCCACACCAGCCGGTCGTCCGGGGTGTCGAAGACGTAATGCAACGCGATGGTCAGCTCGATGACGCCCAGACCGGCACCGAAATGCCCACCGGTCTGGCCGACCGTGTAGAGCAATTCCAGGCGCAACTCATCAGCCAGGGTTTCCAGCTCGGCTTCGGCTAACCGGCGCAGGCCGTCCGGCGTATTCGCACGGTCGAGCAGGGGCGTGGTCGGGCGCTTGCGGGGAATCTCATGAAACGTCGTGGGCATCAGGCGAATCGTTATAGGTATAAAAGATGCGGCAGTTTACCTGATGCATCGCCCACTGCCCACGCGTTGATCTTTTTTGGCCGATTCGCCGTCAGCTGCGGCGCTCGACGATATACCGGGCCAACTCGCGCAACGGCTCGGCCGCCGCGTCAAACGGTCGCAGGGCGTGGAGAGCCTGATCGCGCAGCTCCAGCGCATAAGCCTTGGCCGCGTCCAGGCCGAGCAGCGCCGGGTAGGTCGGCTTGTCCCGGGCGATATCGGCGCCTTGGCGTTTGCCGAGGGTGGCGGTATCGCTTTCGACGTCGAGGATATCGTCCTGCACCTGGAAGGCGAGGCCGATGGCTCGTGCGTAAGTCTGCAAGGATTGCAGTTCATCCGGCTCGGCACGGCCACTGGCCAGGGCGCCAAGTTTGACGCTGACTTCGATCAGCGCACCGGTCTTGTGCCGGTGCATCTGTTCAAGGGCTTTTTGATCGAGCTTGAGACCGACCGAGCCGAGATCGATGGCTTGACCGCCGACCATACCGGCCGGGCCTGCGGCCAGTGCGAGCGCACTGACCATCTGCAAACGGATATCGGCGCTGAGGTCACTCAGGCGCGGATCGAGCAAGGCGCTGAACGCCAGACTCTGCAAGCCGTCACCGGCGAGAATCGCGCAAGCCTCATCGAATTTCTTGTGAGTGGTGGGCTGGCCGCGACGCAGGTCGTCGTCGTCCATCGCCGGCAAATCGTCGTGCACCAGCGAATAGGCATGGATCAGCTCCACCGCGCAGGCCGCGCCGTTGGCCTGCTCAGCCTTGCCACCGAGGGCTTCGCACGCGGCGTAAGCCAACAGCGGACGCACGCGTTTGCCGCCGTTCATCACGCTGTAGCGCATGGCCTCATAGAGGCGCGCCAACTCCGGCAACGGGGCGTTGAACAGGCTTTCCAGTGCCGCGTTGACCCGGGCCTGGCTGGTCGCCGAATACGCTGCAATCATTCTGGCTGTTCCGCGTCGAAGGGTTCCTCGGCGAGTTCGCCATCGCGCTCCAGCAGCACTTGCACCTTCTGCTCAGCCTGAGCCAGCGCTGCCTGGCAGTCACGGGTCAGCCCGATGCCCTGCTCGAAAGCGGTCAGCGAGTCTTCCAGCGACAATTCACCGTTCTCCAGACGCTCGACCAATGTTTGCAGGTCGGCGAGGGACTGTTCGAAATCCAGTGCAGCTTTTTTGCGGGCCATGGCGGCAGTTTCCGGTTGACGTTAAACCGGCGCGACACTAGCAGATAGGGGGGGTATGGGCAAATGAGCGGGGTGTATCAGTCAGTGGATTTGCCTGGGTAATTGATCTGGTAACGCGTACTTCGCCCACCGCCAGGGAGCCTTTGCAGACAGCCCTTTTCCAGTAATTCTGCCAAATGTCGGGTCGCCGTGGCCTTCGATACCTTCGCCACAGCCTGATACTGCGCCGCGCTGATGCCGTGCCCGAAACCGCGCTCACCGCCGTCGAGCAGGCGATTGAGTACTTTGGTCTGCTCAACGGAAAGCTCGGACTCGCGGTGCGCTTGCCAGAATCGCGTCTTGCCCAGCACGCTTTCTATTCGCTCAATGGCTTGTTGCAGGCTGCGCAACAGGGTTTGCAGGAACCACGTCAGCCATTCGGTGATGTCCGGCGTGGCTTTCTGGCTGGATTCGAGTATTCGGTAATAACCGGCGCGGTCATCAAGAATGCTGGCCGACATGGCGTAAAAGCGAATCGCCAGCGCTTCGCCCTGAGCCAGTGCCAGATCGGTGAGGGTGCGAGTCAGTCGCCCGTTGCCGTCGTCGAAAGGGTGGAGAGTGACAAACCAGAAATGTGCGATGCCGGCACGTAATAACGGATCGAGGCCCGCTTGCCGCTCACTGGCGTCGAACCACTTGAGAAACGCGTCGAGTTGGCGTTCAAGTCCTTGGCGGGGCGGGGCCTCAAAATGAACGATCGGACGATCGATCCGCCCGGAAACCACCTGCATCGGCTCATCGCCGCGTAATGCGCCGACATTGATTGCCCGCGAAGAAAAGCCGGTTTCTGGATCCGGAAACAGCCATTCATGCCATTCCAGCAAGCGCTCCAGCGTCAATGGTTCCGCGACGCGTCGAGTAGCATCTAGCATCAGTCTGGCCAGACCTTCACTGCGTTGGCTGACGTGATCGCCGTCGAACACTTCCAGTCCCAGGCGGCGCGCCAATGACGATCGAACCGAGCCGACATTTAACTGCTCACCCTCGATAGCTGAAGAAGTCACGATGTTTTGCAGCAGCGCATCAAGTTCAGTCTGAGCACTCAAGGAGTCGCCCACCGATCCGGCCATGCCCATCAATTGACCCTGCGCCTGTACGCACTCACGCAGCAGTGGCGTCAGGCGTTCTGTCTGCCAGTTGAAGTCGGGCCAATCGGGCTGCTGCCAGATCCAGTGAGTTGTCATGGGGTGTCGATCCTGAGTGCGTGAGCCGAATAGAAACGCTATTCGGCTCATTTAATGAGCCGAATATGACCGCTATTCGGCTCACGCACAACAAATACGCGTAATTCCTACAGCGATAGCACATGTATCCGATTGTTAAAAAAATGCCGAATGGATAATCTTCGCGCCTTCTACGACCCGACAGTCACGGGTCTTTCAGACGAAACGCAGTTTCAACCACTGTGAAGTACCGAGGATCGGGTGCAAGGTTTCGTTCAGGCATGGCAGGAGGCATTACATGCGTTCATTCATTTTGCTGTTGCTCGGGATGGTTTGCGCACCCGCGCTGCTGGCCGCACCGAGTGCCGAGCTGTCGGAACCGGTGGGTGGCTGGCGTTATCACGGCTTGCTCGATCGCACGGAAAACCCGCAAGTCGCCTATCCGACGCCACCGATCGATCGTGGCGTCCAGCGCAATCGCACGATGATCCAGGGCCAGCTCAAGGCCATCGGCCATATGCGCCCGCCGCACAGCCTCGCCGTTAATGGCAATCCGCTGAATCTGTACACCGACAATCAGGGACGTTTCGCCCGGCCATATGCCTTTGGCGCCGGTTCCAACAGCGTCGAGGTGATCAGCGCCGAGGGCCAGTCGCTCAAGCGCGTGCAATTTTATGAAGCAAATAATTTGCGCACGCCGGCGCGAATTCGTCTTGTCTTGGGATGGGACGATCCAAAGGCTGAGCTGGATCTGCACATTGTCACGCCCGATGGCCAGCATGCGTTCTGGGCGCGGCCGGCATTGAGCAACGGCGGCGGCCTCGACCCCGACGGCGTCGATGGCCCCGGCCCTGAGATGTTCACCATGACCGCGCCGCTGCACGGCACCTATCTGGTTTACGTCAACTATTGGGGCAATTTCGGCAACGGCGGCTATAACTTCGAGGAGACCAGCAATCAGAACGAGGTGATTACCTCGCAAATCACGCTGGTGCTCAATGAAAACACCGTCGACGAAAAACGCGAGACGTTCATCGTGCCCCTGCGGGCGATTGGTGATCTGCTGCTGGTCAAGACTTTCAACTATTAAGTATCCCGCCATGGATGAAATCGTGAGCTTTGGGAATGAGCGTGAAGATGAGCGATAACACTGTTACCCCGGCTGCCGAAACACCTGCTGGCAAACCTTCCCGGCGCTGGCCGTTGCTGTTGGTCGGACTGTGCCTGGTGGCCGGCGTGGCGGGCGGTTTTGGCTGGCTGCTGCTCAAACCCAAGGCGCCGCCGGTGGAGCTTGCCGGTGACAGGCTCGGCCTGAGCCGCCCGGATGCATTGCTGGAAACCCGCTCGCTGAGCCAGTTGCCCAAAGACCTGCTGACGGTGCCGTTCCTCAAGGCCACGCTCACCGAAGATTTCGTCTTCTACTACGAAACCCACGCCGATCGCCTCGGCTTGATCGGTAGTCTGCGCCGAATCATTTACGAGCATGATCTGAAGTTGCAGGACAGCTTGATCGAACAGCTTTTCGATCAGCCAGCCGATGTCGCGCTATGGCGCGGTGCCGATGGTCGCTTGAAGGACTTTTTGCTGGTGATGGATCGCGGGGGTTTGGCCAAACTGCTGGAGCCGCTGGCGAAAGTCGCGCTGGATGACACCCAGCTCAGCGTTTTCGGCAATCTCAAGGTTGGCAGTGACGAGGTGCCGCTGTACCAGCTGAGCTACAACGCCAGCAAATCGCTGCTGTTTGCTTCGCGCGGCGATAAACTGGTGGTGCTGTCCAATCCGGCCAAGTACTACGACCCTGAAAGCGGCGTGTCCGAGGAATCCGGTCACGTCTCGCCGCAAGCGTTGGCGGCATTGCTCAACGGCGAAAAACTGTTCCCCGAGGCTTTCGGCCTGCCAGCCAAACCCCCCGAAACCAAACAACGTCTGTCGGTCAACTCCAGCGTCCTCGCCATGGGCTACCAGCGCTTCATCCCGAACTTCGCCGGCCTGCGTTTCGACATGGACGACAAGGGCTGGCACAGCTACCTCGCCATGGACGAGCTGGAAAACCAGCCGGATTTCGATTTCAAACCGGTCTGGCAAGCCATGCCGCTGGGCGCCAGTGCCTGCGTGACCTTGCCGGTAGCCGCCGAACCGCAGAAACCGTTGCTGGTAAAACTCGGTGCCGAAGAAACCATGGCGCAGACACTCACCGAACATGTGGCGGGCGCCGCGGGCTTGTGCTGGTACGCCGATTCGCGTTTGTACACGCCCTTGCTGGTGGCCAGTCTGAAGGATGAGGACAGCAGCAAGCTCGACGGCGATCTCGGCAAACTGTTCGGTTCGATGGTCGGCGCCTTCGAGTCCAACGTCGAAGAAAAAGTATTCCCTGTAGTGGAGAAACAGGAAGGTCAGAGCCACGTCTGGCAGCGTCAAGTCAGCTCCAGCTTCGGTCCCTACGCGGCCAGGGACGCGGAGAATCCGGATGCAATCAGCGGCAAGGCTTTCATGAAGGTCAGCCTCGCCCGTCACGGCTCGACGCTGCTGTTTTCCCTCGACGACAAACTGGTCGACAAAGCCCTCGGCACCCTCGACAAACGCTTCCCGCCGATGGCCGATGTGCTGCCCAAAGACGTGCTGATGCCGATCTATTTCGGCCCGGATTCGATGGCGCAACTGATGCAGCAGGAAACCCTCGACAGCCTGCCGCAAGACATGGAACCGGTGTTCTACAACGCCGCGCAAACCTATCTGATCCCAAAACTTCGCACTCTCGGCGGCTACGGCAAATATGCCCTGACCTTGCCTGAAGGCAGCGAGCCGGATGGTCACTGGCAGTGGCTGCCGCTGGAGTGGAAAGCGCTGTGACGGCACTGATCCGCAGTCTCGGCTTACTCGCGCTTTTACTCAGCGCGGGCGCCCGAGCCATCGAAACGCCTGCGCTCGATCCTGCACAATCCCAGGTGTTCCGCGCCTGGTTCGTGCGCATCGCCCAGGAGCAACTGAGCCAGGGCCCGAGCCCGCGCTGGTATCAACAGGATTGCGCCGGGCTGGTGCGTTTCGCCGCCAACGAGGCGCTGAAAGTCCACGATGACAAATGGCTGCGCAGCAATGGCCTGTCCAATCGTTACCTGCCGCCGGAACTGTCGCTGAGCGACGATCAGCGCAAGCTCGCCCAGCAATGGCAGCAGGGCGGCGGCAAAGTCGGGCCGTACGTCAACGCAATCAAACTGATTCAGTTCAACAGTCATCTGGTCAGCCGCGACGTGTCGCAGGCGCGTCCCGGTGACCTGATGTTTTTCGATCAGGGCGACGACCAGCACCTGATGATCTGGATGGGCCGCTACATTGCCTATCACACCGGCACCACCACCCCGACTGACAACGGCATGCGTTCGGCAAGCCTGCAGCAACTCATGACATGGAAGGACACCCGATGGATACCCGACGCAGCCAACCCCAACTTCATCGGCGTCTATCGACTGAACTTTCTCTCCCAATGACCGGTGCCCGCATGTTGCGTTTACTGCCTCTGCTGTTGGTATTAGCCCTGCCATTTTCGGCAGTGAACGCCGAAGACACTGTTGAGCCGAGCGGCTACACGCCGGTGTCCGGCGAAAGCTTTTTCCTGCTCGCTGACAGCAGTTTCGCTGCCGACGAGCAGGCTATGGTTCGCCTCGAAGCGCCGGGTCGCGATTATCGGCGTTTTCGCATGGAGCCTTACGGCGGCGCCGACATTCGTGTGTATCGCATCGACAAGCCGCTGGACTTCCTCAAGCGTCAAAAGAACCTGCATCGGGTGGTCAGCGACGGTCAGTTCAAGGGCGAAGGCTTGTCCAACACCCTCGCGTACCTGTGGGACAACTGGTACCGAAAATCCCGTCGGGTGATGCAGCGAGCGTTCTCCTATGAGTCGCGCAAACAGGTTACCGAGGAAGTGCCGGAGCTGAAGATGGGCAACGCCATCGTCGCACCGACACCGTATGACGCGCAGCCGCAATTCGCGCTGATTCCGGGCTTGCCGGTGGTCAGCCAGTTCCGTTATCCGCTGTGGCAGGCCAAGCCGATACAGCCACCGGCCGGGGTCAATCTGGCCGGGTCTTCCAGCGACTTTGTCAGCGTCGCGCCGGGTAACGTTTACATTCCGCTGGGTCAGTTGAAACCGGGTCTTTATCTGGTCGAAGCGCTGATCGGCAAGTACCGCGCGACCACCATGGTCTTCGTTTCCAACACCGTGGCAGTGAGCAAGATTGCCGGTGATGAATTGCTGGTCTGGGCCGCGCGCAAACACGAAGGCAGTTCGGTGCCGAAGGTCAATGTGCTGTGGACCGACGGCCTCGGCGTGATGAGCAGTGGCGCCACTGATGCCGATGGTTTGCTGCGCCTGAAACACGTCAGCCCCGAGCGCTCTTTCGTCATCGGCGAGGACGAGGAGGGCGGTGTATTCGTCTCGGAAAACTTTTACTACGACAGCGAAATCTACGACACCAAACTCTATGCCTTCACCGACCGACCGCTGTATCGGCCAGGTGATTGGGTGTCGCTGAAAATCGTCGGTCGCGAGTTCAAGAATGCGCGGGATTCGGTGTTGCCGGGTGCCGCCGACGTCAATGTCAGCGTGCTCGACGCCACTGGTACCGAGCTGCAACGCCTTGATCTGAAACTCGATTCGAAGGCCGGTACTCAGGGGCGTTTCCAGCTGCCGGATAACGCGGTGGCGGGCGGATACGAGATTCGTTTCAACTATAAGGATCAGGCTTACAGCAGCGCCTTCCGCGTGGCTGAGTACATCAAGCCACACTTCGAGATTTCGCTGAATCTGGCCAAGCAGGATTACCGTACCGGCGAGCCGGTCAAGGGCAGTCTGGTGCTGTTGTACCCGGACGGCAAACCGGTGGCGAACGCCAAACTGACCCTGAGCCTGCGCGCGCAGCAACTGTCGATGGTCGACAACGAACTGCAATACCTCGGGCAATTCCCGGTGGAACTGACCAGCACCGAACTGACCACCGACAGCAAAGGCAACGCCACACTCGACCTGCCGGCCGCCGACAAACCGAGCCGCTACATGCTCACCGTGTTCGCCAGCGATGGCGCGGCGTATCGGGTCAAGACCACCAAGGAAATCCTCATTGACCGTGGCGCCGCGAGTTTTCGCTTGAGTGCGACGCAGCGTTTCAGTGCGGTCGGCGACAAGGTCGCGTTCAGCTACGCCAACGAGGGCGGCACCGAGCAGAGCAAAGCGGTCACGCCGAGCACTTACGACTGGGTGCGCCTGGAAGACCAGAGCACCGGCGAAGGCAAACTCGCGGCGACTGACAAAGGCTTCAGTCTGGCCTTCGAACGTCCGGGCACTTACAACCTGACGCTCAAGGATCAACACGGTCGCGTCCTCGGCGCCACCGGTCATGCGGTCACCGGTGACGGCGTCAAAGCTGTGCCGGGCACCGTCGAAATCGTCCTCGACAAACCTGAGTACAAGGCCGGCGATGAAGCGCTGGCGCTGATCACCTTCCCTGAGCCGGTCAATGATGCACTGCTGTCGCTGGAGCGCGACAAGGTCGAAGCCACCGCGCTGCTGGCCAAGGGCGGCGACTGGTTGAAACTGGAAAAACTCAGCGACACCCAATACCGCGCACGCATTGCGGTGAAGGATAACTTCGCACCGAACCTGACCTTCTCCGTGCTGTACACCAAGAGCGGTCAGTACAGTTTCCAGAATGCCGGGATCAAAGTGATCGCGCCGCAAATCGACGTGGCGATCAGCACCGACAAGCAGGTGTATCTGCCGGGTGACACGGTGACCGTCGACCTGACTACGCAGTTCGCCGGTAAAGCAGTTCCGGCGCATCTGACGGTGAGTGTTGTCGACGAAATGGTTTACGCGTTGCAGCCGGAAGTCGCGCCGACCATCGACCAGTTCTTCTACCATCCACGGCGCAACAACGTGCGCACCAGCGCCAGCCTGTCGTTCATCAGTTACGACGTCGCGCTGCCGGGCAGCCCTGGTGCGCCGGGCAAAGCCAACCGCAGTGAACGTGGCGTAAAAGTGCTGGAGCGGCCGCGTCGTGAAGACGTCGATACCGCCGCGTGGCAACCGGAATTGCTGACCGGTGCCGACGGCAAAACCCGCTTCACCTTCAAGATGCCCGACTCGCTGACCCGCTGGCGCATCACCGCTCGCGCCATCGCCGATGACGGTCAGGTCGGTCAGAAGAAGCAGTTTGTCCGCTCGGAAAAACTGCTGTACCTGAAGTGGAGCGGGCCGAGCAAATTCCGTAAGGGCGATCAGCCACAACTCGGTATTTTCGCGTTCAGCCAAGCCGAGAAACCGGTCAAGGCTGAGCTGGTCACCCACTACGCCGGCACCGAACAACGCCTGCCGGTGACCCTGAACAACGGCATCAACTACCTGCCGCTGCCGGCGTTAGCATTGGCTTCCGGCGAGTGGACGGCGGAGTTGGTGCAGGACGGCAAAACCGCTGATTCTCTGGCCGTGCGCTTGAGCGCAACCGGTGACGGCTGGCAAATGACGCAGACGCAAAGCCTCGACGTGGCCAGCGGCGACACAGCGCTGAGCTTGCCTGCGGACGCGACCGACATTCGTCTGCGTCTGGATGACAGTCCGCAAGCGCTGTTCCGTTCGGCGCTCGATGATCTGCTCAGCTACCCGTACGGCGGAGTCGAGCAGACCGCCAGTCGCCTGTTGCCGCTGAGCATTGCCTATCCTTCGCTGGCATCGAGCCCGCAGATCCGCGATCGCTTGCGTCTGATCATGCAGAACAGCCGTCTGCGTCTGGTGCAAATGGCCGGGCCGTCGGCGAGCTTCACCTGGTGGGGCTACGACGGTGAGCCCGATGCGTTCCTCACCGCGTACGCTTACTTCGCCGACTGGAATGCCAGCCAGGTACTGGATCTGACGCTGCCGCCGGAGCATTGGCAGCGGGTGTTGGAGGTTTACGCCAAACAGGCGCCGAACACGCCGTTGCTGCAACGGGCGTTGATTCTGTCGTTCGCCAAGCAGATGCATTTGCCGGTGAACACGCTGCTGACGGGGTTGATGGAAGATCTGGCGAAGGCGGGTGAAAGCAATGCCGAAACCCTGATCGATGATGGCGTAGACAGCCTGGTGATGAGCGATCCGGATTCGGCACTCGGTCTGGCGGCGGCGCGAGTGTTGACCGCATCGCTGGCCACACAGGCTAAAGTCGCGTTGCCTGACGCATTCAATCGTCAGGTGGGTGCTGCGCAACAGCGTCTGTCGGTCAGTTCGCAGCCGTTTGTCGAAGCGCTGAATCTGTCGCTACAACCGTTCGATCAGGCTCGCGCGCAAGCCTTGCTGCAACGCCTGTTGCCGCAGCAATCGACGCTCGAGCGCGCACTGGCGCTGACCTGGCTGCAACGCAGCATCGCCCAGGCTTCGCCGACCATTGCGCTGACGCCGGGTGAGGGCTGGAAGAAAAGCTACGGTGCCAGTGGCGAGATGTTCTGGACGTGGCAGGGGGCGACGCCGGTGCCGAGCGTGTTGACGGTTTCTGGTACTCAGGAGCGTCCGCTGCGCGCGGCGCTGAGTTTCCAGACTCAACAGCCAGCCATCGAGCCAATGGCCGTGACCATCACCCGGCGTCTGTCGCGACTGGTGCCGGGCGATGAAGCGTTCACCTTCAAACTGGAGCCGGTCGGCACTAAGCCGTTGTCCAGCGACAGTCTGTACCTGGACGAAGTGATCCTCACCAGCAAGGCACCGAAACCGCTGCGCTACGGCATGCTCGAAGTGCCGCTGCCACCGGGCGCCGATGTCGAGCGCACAACGTGGGGTATCAAGTTGCAGGGCAAGGACGGCACCGAACCGACCGCACTTGAGAAAGCGCGTTTTGAGCCGGGACAACTGGCCTACGCGGTGCCGGTGGATGCGCTGAGTGGCGAATTGCGCCTGCGCCATCTGGTGCGTTTCTCGCAGAAGGGCCAGTTCAATTTGCCGCCGGTGCGTTTCACCCAGGTCTACGCGCCGCAACATCAGGCTCAGGAAGCGAAAGCCGCCCTCGGTCAGGTCACGGTCAACTGACATGAAGCGGCCGCTGCTGTGGCTGATGTTGTGTGTGATTCCCGCGCTGGCAACAGCGCAGGATGAGCCTTTGCGCGTGGCCTACAAGGGTGAATTGTTGTCGTTGAGCCAGACGCAACTGATCGCTCGCGAGCCGTTGCCGCCTTCGCTGGATGCGCCGCTGGGCAGTCTGTGGAAGCTGTTTGTTTATGCGTGGCTGGTGGATACCGGCGCTCGCGAGCCCGCTTATGAATGTCGCGGACAGTCGAAGGAAGAGGTTTATTGCTGCAGCGCTGGCGGCAAGATTGAACGTGATCAGGCGTTGGTGAAATCGTGTGGGTTGTATTTCGAGCCTGCGCGGTTGGGGATTTCTTCTACCGATTGGCGCGCGTATTGGCAGGCGCGGCAGGGACCGTCGTGGTTGCTGGATCTGCCATTGGTGCAACCAGCCACGCGAGTTTCTGTGGCTGATTTGTTGAAGGTGTTGTCTTCGCTGCCAGCTCAAGACCAGATGCGCCGCGTGTTGCTTGATGTCGTTCTGAATGCGGCGGATGGCAACGTTGTTGGTGAATTGGGCGGGCGCTTGCGGGTGAAAACCTGGAGCTGGCTCGGCGATCAGGACCCACAATCGCGACAGGGTGGATTTGCCGGTTGGACGGTGGATGGCTCGCCGGTTTGGGCGGGAGGGCGTGGCACCAGCCAAATGGTTCTACGAAATTACGGTCAGGCACTGGCGGCGGTGTTGCCAACGGTCTGGCCAGCAGAGACGGGCCGTTGTGTCGAGGTCGGGCTGTTCTCGCGCTATCCGGTGTTACGTGTTTTGGCTGGCGAGCGGGCGGTAACTTCCGGCCCGTTGCAGGGCGATTACCGCGTCGAATTCGCTAACGGCAATGCGCTGGATATCCACAGCGACGGCGAACTGTTTCTGCTCAACAACAAACTCGTCGCCAGGCTTGATCGCGAAGAATACGTCGCCCGCGTGCTGGATCGCGAAGCCAAACCCGAACCCGCAGAAGCCGCCAAAGCGCTGGCCGTGGCGATCCGCACCTACTTGCTGCAAAACGCTGCGCGTAGCGGCGATTGCCTGAGCATAGATGACAGCAGCACCCGCCAACGCGTCGCCCCGCGTCCGGCCTCGGCGGAGTCTCGCAGTATCGCCGCATGGACGGCCGATCTGGTGCTGGCCGGCAGTATTGTCACCTATCACTCAGACCAACCCGGCCCGGACAAACTCGCTTGGCAACAAGCCGTCGAGCAGGCCAATGCTGGTCAGCGCTACGACGCGATTCTGCTCCACGCCTATCCGCGCGCCAGCCTCAGCCGTTGGGACAACCCAGTCGCCTCCTGCGAAGCACTGCCCGCCGCCCAAGACTGGCTGCAAAAGCAACGACGCGGCTGGCGCCCGAAGCTGGAAAGCGAAACCGGCTACAACGAAGTCAGCACGTTCGCCGTGTGCAAACTGGCTTTTGGCAGACCCTTCGTCGACCGCGAGGGCCAGCGAATCTATGTGCGCGGCGTACTCACCCTGCAGGACCGCCTCGACCTCACCCACGAATATCTGCACCTGGCTTTTGAAGCACATCCCAACGGCCAGGACGAAACCTACATCGAAGGGCTCGCCCGTCACCTCTTGCTGGAATAGACCATGACACTCCGTTATCCACAGGTCTTGCTGCTGCTCTGCACGTTGATCGCGCTATCGCCGGCCATCGCCGCCGACAGCGTTAAACTCGACACCCCCGTCGGCGGCTGGCGCAGCGGCGCGCCGCAAGGAGAGGGCGAAAGCTTCCGCCAGACCGTCAACTACCCAGCCTCCTCGGTGAACACCCCGATCGGCCAAGCCAACACCGCACGCATCAGCGGCGAAATCAAAGCTACACCGAAGAGCCCAGAGCCCGGCCGCCTTATCGTCAACGGCGTCAGCATGCCGCTGAAAATCGACGACGCCGGCCGCTTCGACCGCCCATTCTCCTTCCCCAACGGCAGCAACAGCGTCGAAGTCCGCAGCCCTGACGGCAAACAACGCCACCGCACCCAGTTCCTCAACACCAGCGGCGGCGCCACCCCGGCCAAACTGCGCGTCCTGCTCGCGTGGGACAGCGATGGCACCGACCTCGACCTGCATCTCGTCACCCCCGACGGCGGCCACATCTGGTACGGCAACCGCACCGCCCCCAACGGCGGCGCCCTCGACGTCGACGTCACCACCGGCTACGGCCCGGAAATCTTCGCCATGCCGGCGCCGATCAAGGGGCAGTATCTGGTGTATGTGAATTACTACGGCGGCGGGTATCGCGCAGATGACGAAGGTGGGGATGAAGCCGGGCAGGCGCTGACGACGGCGCAGGTGACGGTGATTACCGAAGAAGGCACGCCGAGCGAGAAGATGGAGACTTTTTTGATCCCGATGCGGACGGCGGGGGAGTTGACGTTGGTTAAGGCGTTTAGTTATCCGTGAGGGAATTGGGCTGCGGGTTGCTGCCCAATTTCAGGTCGCAGACATTGGACCGACTCAGGGCAGGAGCGAAAGACGGTCCTGCGCAACCTCGTAAGCAGCTTCTCTCTCTCGCTTCCCGATTGCGATTACGAACACCACAATCTCTTGATCAAGGACCTGATAGATCAGGCGATAGCCAGCGCTTTTCAGCTTCACTTTGTAGCAATCCGGGAGCTCGCGAAGTCGATTGGCTTCTATTCGAGGATTCTCCAATACCTCTGTGAGCTTCTTCTTGAACTGGTGGCGAACCGTATCGCCGAGTTTGTTCCATTCCTTTAAAGCACGATGATCAAATTCAAGGTTATAGGTCATCCAGACTTACCTTGACTCGTTGAGGTGCAGCGAGACGTTCGGTGACTACGGCTATGAGTACTTCATCTTCCTCGCTAAGCAATGCTGCTTTGAACGGTAGCTTGCCTCGCTCGGCGACGTATTGGAGTGTCTGGCGCAAAAGCTCTGAGGGGGTTACTCCCAGCTTTTCCAGTTCGGCGAAGGAGCGCTGCTTCAGATCATCGTCGATGCGAATGTTTATGGAGGCCATGATGAAATACCTGTAATGACGTTTGTCGTTACGATAGCAAGGGGCTCTTCTGTTCGACAAGCGCGAATTTATGTTACAGACGGTAGGCCGGGTTTATTTCAGGCATTAAAAAGCCGGCTTGTGGCCGGCTTCTCGGGGACTGGCTTGGCCTATTTTTGGTAAGCCTTGCCAGCCTTCAAAACGTACACCCGGATCTGCGTCCGGCTGTGGGACTTGGTCAGACGTTGGTCTGCCGCGTCGGGCGTCATCTGAGCCGCGGGAGCGGGGCGATGCGCAAATGTGGGGCGCAGGATACTGAGTTTTGCTTTGGATTCCCAGTGTGAAGTGCGGGTTAGAGCGATCTCGCTGGCAAAAAATCAAGATTTGTACCGGATATAAGGGCCTCATCGCCAGCAGGCTGGCTCCCACAGGTTCGGTGTGAGGCAAAGTCAGCCAAACCAACTCAGAGAAACGGCACCACCGGCCGCCGTTTGCTCAGCGTCGACCACCAGAACACCCAACCCAATATATGGATCCGCTGCTCTTCGATTTGTGCGGGGCGGAAGACTTCGTCCGGGTATTCGGCACTGTTGTGGCTGCGCAGTCGCAGGCCGTTGCCGGGCATGCGATGCAGGTATTTGATGCGTAGCATGCCGTCGTGTTCGATGGCGTAGATTTCGCCGTCGACGACTTGGGTGAGGCCGCGGTCGATGGCGACGATGGAACCGTCATCGATGCGGTCGGCCATGCTGTTGCCGATCATGTGTGCGCAGATAGCGTCGCCAGGGCGGATTTCCAGTTGATCGAGGTGCGCGCGCGGCAGGCGGATGGACAGGTCCGGGTCCTGAATGACGTGGGTTTTTCCAGAGCCGTTGGTCTGCGGTGTTTCTTTGAAGAACGCCAGATCAATGTCGTTGGGGTCAATGACGGTGTAGACGCCACGGATGGCCTGGGCGTCGAAGGTGTCGCCGTTGCTCGCAGGCGGGGTCAGGCTTGGTATCTCTTTTGTGCCTTCGCCGGTTTTCAGCCATTCGCTGTTGACGGACAACAGGCGTGAGACTTCTTCCATGCGATACGCCGGGACGCCCCGGGTGTACCAGTTGTGGACATTTTGGGCTTCCGTGCCCCAGAACTTTGCGAAACCCGTGGTGGAGATGTTCGCTTTTTCCAGGAGTGCCTTGAATCTTGGACCGCTAGTGTTCTTTCTCATAAACACGGAGTCTACGGCCGTGCTAGAGGGGTTTGAATAAACTTGGCGTTCAAAAACGGGCTGAATTTTGCGACTGGATGTAAGACGTTCTTGTGGGAAATTAAACAAGTTAAAACCGTGTCGCGTGGAGTTTAAACAATCCGTTTAAGAGGGATGTTCTCGCACATAAAAAACCCCGGATCGACCGGGGTTTTATCCAAGCGTCACGCAGGTTGCATGGACTCAGCCTTTGTAGGCAGCAACCGACTTGGTGATCGCTTCGCGGGCGGCGTCTGCACCGGCCCAGCCTTCGATCTTGACCCATTTGCCTTTTTCGAGATCTTTGTAGTTCGCAAAGAAGTGCTCGATCTGCTGGATCAGCAGCGGTGGCAGGTCGGTGTATTCCTTCACGTCGACGTACAGCTGGGACAGCTTGTCGTGTGGCACTGCGATAACTTTGGCATCGCCGCCGCCGTCGTCGGTCATGTTCAGGACGCCGACCGGGCGAGCGCGGATTACCGAGCCTGGCGCAACCGGGTAAGGGGTTACGACCAGCACGTCGAGGGGATCACCGTCGTCAGCCAGGGTGTTCGGGATGAAACCGTAGTTGGCCGGGTAGAACATTGGGGTGGCCATGAAACGGTCAACGAACAGGCAATCGCTGTCTTTGTCGATTTCGTATTTGATCGGCGCGTGGTTGGCCGGGATCTCGATCGCGACGTAGATGTCGTTCGGCAGGTCTTTGCCAGCCGGAATCTTGCTGTAGCTCATTGGGCGTTGCCCCCGTAGTTGACCAAAAACACTTGGCCGGATTGACCAAAAAGTGGCGGCGATTATAGGCATATTCTGCCGTCGACGCCATGAACCTAAAGTCGTGCAGAACTTAGTCGTGCGCCTGATAGACCGGGTCGCTGGCCTGAAGTTGCCGCAACCTGCCCAACGGGTCCTGCCGATAGAAAAGCTGCAGTTGCGCGTAGACCTGCGGATAAGCCTCGTGCAGCAGATCCGGGGCGCTGAAGAAGTATTCGCTGGTGACGGCGAAGAACTCGGCCGGGTTCTCGGCGGCGTAGGGATCGATGGCGGTTTCTGCGTCGGGATTGTCGTCGAGCTGGCGGTTGAGATCGTCGTAAGCCGTCTGCATCACATCGGCCCAGTCACTGACGCGCATGTCGGTGTGCAGCGGCGGCAGACCGTTGGCGTCGCCGTTAAGCATGTCGAGTTTGTGCGCCAGTTCGTGAATCACCAGGTTGTAGCCTTCCCAGCCACCACTGGCCATCACGCCCGGCCAGGCGAGGATGATCGGCCCCTGCTGCCAGGCTTCACCACTGTGTTCGCCGTCCCATTCGTGCTCGACGCCACTGGCATCGCGGTGACGCTGTGGGCTGAGGAAGTCGTCGGGATAGAGGACGATTTCGTGAAAACCCTGATACCAGTTCAGATCGCCCAGATGCAAAAGCGGTAATTGTGCCTGGGCGGCGAGCAGCAGGCGTTGCTCCTGATGCAATTCGACGCCGGGCAGGGCGCTCAGGTGTTTGTCTTCGAGAAACAGCACACAGGCTTCGCGCAGCCACTGATCTTCAGCGGGCGTGATGCCATCAAGAAAGCTCAGGTGATGGCGCACCCGTTGCCACATCTCGTCGGCAATCGGGTGCCTGGCCAGAATGCGCCGGCGGCGCCAGGCGCTCAGCGACCACATCGGCTTAGTGCGATTGGACTTTGGTGCCGCCAAAACGGCTGCGCACCACGCCGATGATCATCGGAATCAGCGACAGCAGAATGATGGCGACCACCAGCAACGACAGGTTTTTCTTGATGAACGGTACGTTGCCGAAGAAGTAACCCAGGGTCACCAGTCCGCCCACCCAGAGGATGGTGCCCAACACGCTGAAACCGAAGAAACGCGGGTACGGCATCCGCGCTACACCGGCGACGAACGGTGCGAAAGTCCGGATGATTGGCAGGAAGCGCGCCAGAGTCACGGTTTTGCCGCCGTGCTTGTCATAGAAATCGTGGGTCTTTTGCAGATAGTCGCGGCGGAAGATTTTCGAATTCGGGTTGCTGAACAGCTTTTCGCCAGCCGTTCGCCCGATGACGTAGTTGGTGCTGTCGCCCAGGATCGCAGCGAGCATCAGCAGACCGCCCAACAGCACCGGGTCCATGCCGCCGCCAGCCGCAACAGCGCCGGCAATGAACAGCAGTGAATCGCCAGGCAGGAACGGCATCACCACCAGACCGGTTTCACAGAAAATCACCAGGAACAGGATGGCGTAGATCCACGGCCCGTAGTTGTTCACCAGCAAGTCGAGATAAACGTCGAGATGCAGGATAAGGTCGAGCGGATTGAAATCCATGGGGGCACCTGTATGGCGGCCCTACTCAGTGGGCCTGTGCGGATGACTTCGTGTAAGCCTACAGCGGGATGTAGTTTTTCTTACAAGCCGGGAAGATCGGGATTATACGGTTTGAATGATGACGCGCGTGTTGGTTTTGTAGCGCGGGATGTCGAGGTGTGAGGAATTGTCAGAGATAAGGAGTTATGAGGGCGTGAGTTTTTGTGGCGAGGGAGCTCCCCTGGCCACAAATAGACTCGTCAAACTGGCGTTATAGCTCGTCGCTGATCGGCAGCACGTAGTTCTTGAACTCGGTGTCTTCCTTGAAGCCAATCGATTCGTAGGTTTTCTGCGCCACTTCGTTGTTGGCACTGGTGGAGACGCGCATGCGCACGGCCTGGGTTTCCTTGGCCATTTTCTTCGCGGTACGGATCAGGTTGTCGGCGACCAGTTGGCGCCGAGCGTCTTCGGCGACGTAGATGTCGTTGAGGATCCACACGCGTTTGAGCGACAGCGAGGAGAAGCTCGGATACAGCTGACAGAAGCCCATCAGCTTTTTGTCGTCATCATCGGCCAGAGCCAGATAGATCACCGACTCTTTGCGGCGCAGGCGTTTTTCGAGAAACGCGCGGGAGGAATCCGGGTAAGGCAGGGAACCGTAGAACTCGCGATACTTGACGAACAACGGCGTCAACAAATCCAGATGTTCGAGGGTCGCTTGAATAATCCGCATGATAGGTCTCGTCTTCAAGTGGCTGTCTTCAACTGCTCTGACGGCGATGGGAAACCCTGGCGGCCGTGCGTCGATCCTGCCTTAAACCAGCGCAGAAACGCAATGCGGAAACGGTTCAGGCTGGGGGCGGATCGAGTAGGAAGTTTCCTTTCATGTCCGCTCCAGCGTCCGACTCCAGCGTCTGAACCTGTGCTTCGTCCTTCAGGTTGACCCCCGACAGCTGTCGCCGACAGGCTTCGCGCATCAGGTACAGCAAGCGATGCGCCGCCATGCCGTAGCTCAAGCCTTCAAGCCGTACGTTGGAAATGCAATTGCGATGGGCATCGGTCAATCCGATTTTTGGATTGTAGGTGAAATACAAACCGAGGCTGTCCGGCGAACTGAGGCCAGGGCGTTCGCCAATCAGCATGACAACCATTTTAGCGCCGAGCAGTTGACCGATCTCGTCGCCAACGGCAACGCGACCCTGTTCTACCAGAACGATTGGGGCAATCGACCAGCCGTCGCCGCCCATTTGCTCTTCCAGCCGGAGCAGAAACGGCAGCGTATGCCGATGCACCGCCAGCGCCGACAGACCGTCAGCCACGACAATCGCCAGATCGACGCCGCCCGGGTGGGTCGCTGCATAATCGCGCAGGGCCTGCGCGGACTCATCGCTGAGCTTGCGTCCCAGATCCGGACGTTGCAGGTAGCTGTTGCGGTCCACCGCTGCGCTGTGCAAAAGCAGGCTTTCGCGCCCACGCTCACTCAGTTGTGCACTGAGTCCGGCATGATCGAAAGGCAGATGCACCGCATCCCGCGCCTGAGCGTGGGCGTACTGGAAGTCCAGTTGCGCGCTGGTTGGCAGGCTGGTGCCTGTGCGGCCGAGGGCGATTCGGGCTGGCGTCAGGCGACGCAGTTCCAGCCATGGGTTTTGTGGGTCGACAGGCGGTTTATCCATCAGGCTCATCCCAGTTGCGCCAAGGCCTGGCGGAAGGCCGGCGGCAGGTTGTTGCCGAAGCGGACCTTACCGTCCGCCTGGGTGAAGATGCCCATGTTCGCCAGCCACTGTTCAAATTCCGGGGCCGGTTTCAGGCCCAGCGTCTGGCGCGCGTAGAGCGCGTCGTGGAACGAGGTGGTCTGGTAGTTGAGCATGATGTCGTCGGAGCCGGGGATGCCCATGATGAAGTTGATCCCCGCCACGCCGAGCAGGGTCAGCAGGGTGTCCATGTCGTCCTGATCGGCTTCGGCGTGGTTGGTGTAGCAGATGTCGCAACCCATCGGCACGCCGAGCAACTTGCCGCAGAAATGGTCTTCGAGACCGGCGCGGATGATCTGTTTGCCGTTGTAGAGGTATTCCGGGCCGATAAATCCTACGACGGTGTTCACCAAAAACGGCTTGAAATGTCGCGCCACGGCGTAGGCTCTTGTCTCGCAGGTCTGTTGATCGACGCCGTGGTGGGCGTTTGCCGACAAGGCGCTGCCTTGTCCTGTTTCGAAATACATCAGGTTTTGCCCGAGGGTGCCGCGGTTCAGGCTTAATCCGGCGTCGTAGCCTTCCTGCAACACATTCAGGTTGATGCCGAAGCTGGCATTGGCCGCCTCGGTGCCGGCGATCGACTGGAATACCAGATCCAACGGCACGCCACGGTTGATCGCCTCGATGGAGGTCGTGACGTGGGTCAGCACGCAGGCCTGGGTCGGGATGTCGTAGCGCTGGATGATCGCGTCGAGCATTTCCAGCATCGCGCAGATCGAGGCGATGCTGTCGGTGGCCGGGTTGATGCCGATCATCGCGTCGCCGTTGCCGTACAGCAGGCCATCGAGAATGCTCGCGGCGATGCCGGAGGGCTCATCGGTGGGGTGATTCGGTTGCAGGCGGGTCGACAGGCGCCCGCGTAAACCGAGTGTGCCGCGAAACTTTGTGACCACGCTGATCTTCTGCGCCACCAGCACCAGATCCTGCACGCGCATGATCTTCGACACGGCGGCGACCATTTCCGGGGTCAGGCCGGGGGCAAGGGCGCGCAGACTTGTTTCGTCAGCGGCGTCGCTGAGCAGCCAGTCGCGAAAACCGCCGACGGTGAGGTGGCTGACCACGGCGAAGGCCGGTTTGTCATGCGTGTCGATGATCAGCCGGGTGACTTCGTCGGCTTCGTAGGGAATCAGTGCTTCCTGTAGGAAATGTGTCAGCGGAATGTCGGCCAGTGCCATTTGCGCGGCCACGCGTTCGCCGTCGTTGAGTGCGGCAACACCCGCGAGAAAGTCCCCGGAACGCGCCGGGCTGGCCTTGGCCATGACGTCCTTGAGGCTGTCGAAGCGGTAGGTCTGGGCGCCGACCGTGTGAGCGAAACTCGCCATACAGAATTCTCCGTGACGGCGCAGGCATGCCCTGCGCCGTGGTTTTCGGCAGTCAGTGCAGGGCTTTTTCAGCGTTCTGAATCGCCGCGAATTCTTCTTCCGGCGTACCTGCTACCAAGTGATGTCGACTGTAGAAAGCAAAGTAAGCAATTAACACTCCATAGATGATAGCGGCGCCGATCACGACCCGTGGGTCGACTAGGAACCCCGCGATGACGGCGATGCAAGCCAGCACCAGCGCCACGCCGGAGGTGAAAATGCCGCCAGGCGTGCGGTACGGCCGATCCATTTTGGGGCGGCGGATGCGCAGCGTGATGTGCGCCGCCATCATCAGTACGTAGGAAATGGTCGCGCCGAACACCGCTACCAGAATCAGCAGGTCGCCCTGGCCGGTCAGCGACAGACCAAAACCGATGATCCCTGGAATGATCAGCGCCAGCACTGGCGCCTTGCTTTTGTTGGTCTGGGAGAGTTTTCGTGGCAGATAGCCTGCGCGCGACAAGGCGAAAATCTGCCGCGAGTAGGCATAGATGATCGAGAAGAAACTGGCGATCAACCCGGCCAGGCCCACGAGATTGACGAAACCGCCCATCCAGGTCGAGCCGCCATAGGCTTTGCTCAGCGCTTCAACCAGCGGGTTCCCCGACGTCAGCAGCGAATTGGCACCCGCACCACCAGGCCCGACGATCAGGATCAGCAGGGCAAAGGCGAGCAGCACCAGCATGGCGCCGATGAGCCCGCGTGGCAGGTCACGTTTCGGGTTTTTGGTTTCTTCGGCGGCCAGTGGCACGCCCTCAACGGCGAGGAAAAACCAGATTGCGTAGGGAATCGCCGCCCAGACGCCGACATAGCCGAACGGCAGGAAAGGGCTGGCGCCGGCAGCGCTGGTCACCGGAATGTCGAGCAGGTTGGCGACGTCGAAGTGCGGCACCATCGCCACCAGAAACACGCCGAGCGCCAGCGCGGCGACGGCAGTGATGACGAACATCAGCTTCAATGCTTCGCCGACCCCGAAGATGTGGATGGCGATAAAAATGATGTAGAACGCCAGATAAATCATCCAGCCGCCGATGCCGAACAGCGACTCGCAATAGGCGCCGATGAACACGGCAATTGCGGCGGGTGCGATGGCGTATTCGATGAGGATCGCGGTACCGGTCAGGAAGCCGCCCCACGGGCCGAACGCGCTGCGGGCAAAGCCGTAGCCGCCACCGGCGGTGGGAATCATCGAGGACAGTTCGGCCAGGGAAAAACACATGCACAGATACATGGTGGCCATCAGCAGCGTCGCGAGGAACATCCCGCCCCAACCGCCCTGCGCCAAGCCGAAGTTCCAGCCTGCATAGTCGCCTGAGATCACATACGCGACGCCAAGCCCCACCAGCAGAACCCAGCCGGCGGCGCCTTTTTTCAATTCGCGTTGTTGGAAGTAGTCCGAGCCGACTTTTTCAAAGTCGACGGATGAGCCGGTCGCCGGAGCGCCAGCGGGGGATTCGATAGGCATAGGGTTCACCATTTTTATTGTTTTATTGGCCAACTTGCAGAGCCAGGGACCATTGGGTTGAATCGCACATCGCTTTCGCGAGCAGGCTCTCTCCCACACTGGATGTGTGTCGGGTTGAGCATTGCGGGGCACGCAATTCCCTGTGAGAGCGAGTCTGCTCGCGAAAGCGGTCGAAAGGGCGAGCCAGGAATACCTGCCTCGCCCTGATGCTTTAGAAGAAGCCCAGCGGATTGATGTCGTAGCTCACCAGCAGGTTCTTGGTCTGCTGATAGTGATCAAGCATCATTTTGTGGGTTTCACGACCAACGCCGGACTTTTTGTAGCCGCCGAACGCGGCATGCGCCGGGTACAGGTGATAGCAGTTGGTCCAGACGCGACCGGCCTTGATCGCCCGGCCCATGCGGTAGGCGCGGTTGATGTCGCGGGTCCACAGGCCGGCGCCGAGGCCGAACTCGGTGTCGTTGGCGATGGCCAGGGCTTCGGCTTCGTCCTTGAACGTGGTGATGCTCACCACCGGGCCGAAGATTTCTTCCTGGAACACGCGCATCTTGTTGGTGCCTTTGAGCAAGGTCGGCTGGATGTAATAGCCGGTCGACAGATTGCCCTCGAGTTTTTCCACTTTGCCGCCGGTCAGCAGTTCCGCGCCTTCGCCCTTGGCGATTTCCAGGTAGGACAGGATCTTGTCGAATTGCTGCTCGGACGCCTGGGCGCCAACCATGGTGTCGGTGTCCAACGGATCGCCACGTTTGATTTGCAGGACTTTCTTCATCACGACGGCCATGAACTCGTCGTAGATCGATTCCTGAACCAGTGCGCGAGACGGGCAGGTGCAGACTTCGCCCTGGTTGAAGAACGCCAGCACCAGACCTTCGGCAGCCTTTTCGATGAAGGTCGGCTCGGCCTGCATGATGTCTTCGAAGAAGATGTTCGGCGATTTGCCGCCCAGTTCCACGGTGGATGGAATGATGTTTTCGGCCGCGCATTTCATGATGTGCGAGCCAACCGGCGTCGAGCCGGTAAAGGCAATCTTGGCGATGCGTTTGCTGGTCGCCAGCGCTTCGCCGGCTTCTTTGCCGAAGCCTTGCACGACGTTCAGCACGCCCGGCGGCAGCAGGTCGCCGATCAGTTCGACCAGCACGGAAATACCCAGCGGAGTCTGCTCGGCAGGCTTGAGCACCACGCAGTTACCCGCCGCCAGCGCAGGCGCGAGTTTCCACGCGGCCATCAGGATCGGGAAGTTCCACGGGATGATCTGGCCGACCACACCCAGTGGTTCATGGATGTGATAAGCCACGGTGTTGCCGTCGATTTCGGCTGCGCTGCCCTCTTGGGCGCGGATGCAACCGGCGTAGTAGCGGAAGTGGTCGGCAGCCAGCGGGATATCGGCGTTAAGGGTTTCGCGGATGGCTTTGCCGTTGTCCCAGGTTTCGGTGATCGCCAGCAGTTCGAGGTTCTGTTCGATACGGTCGGCGATTTTCAGCAGGACCAGCGAACGCGCCTGCACCGAGGTTGCACCCCAAGCATCAGCGGCGGCGTGGGCGGCATCCAGTGCCTTGTCGATGTCTTCGGCAGTGGAGCGAGGGAATTCGGCAATCGGTTGGCCATTGACTGGCGAAGTGTTGGTGAAGTACTGACCTTTGACAGGCGCGACGAACTCGCCGCCGATGTAGTTACCGTACTTGCTCTTGAACGAGACTTTGGCGCCTTCAGTACCGGGGTGAGCGTAACGCATGATGATGTTCTCCTTGGCTTTGTACTTATTAGAGAAACGCGCAAGTGCGCTTGCTATAAGCGTAGAGCAAGGGTCGGGCCACTGCCGTGCAGGTCAGGTAAATCAAGGCCTTGCGCGGTTTTTGTCGGACGGACGGATTACCACTGTGACGGTTTCGGTACAGATGGAGTGACAGTTTGTACCGCTTTTGGCACAGCCAGTGACCGGGCAGTCTTGCCAGCATTGCAAACGCTGGTTGGCTGGAGGATGCTGGGCGTCACCTCAGCATTGGGCCGTCGAGCTACGGGGAGAACAATAAGAAATGCACAACAATCATTTGAGTCGCCATGCCCAACAGGTGCTCACCGTTACCCAGGGCAAACCACACCTGCACGGGCCCGGAGCCGATCCTTCGATAGCCCGCTCGTGGTTGCGCTGTGTTGAGGACTATCACCTCGACCCAGCGCTGAGCATGGCGCCTACCGTGCTCGAACATGGCCGCGTTCTTGAAAGCCGCGAGCGCCTGCAACAGGTGTTGCAGATTGCCGGCAATGAGATGAGCAGCCTGCATCAGCAGCTCTCCGGAGCGGGACACGCGGTGCTGTTGACCGATGCCCGTGGGGTGATCCTCAACTGCGTTACCGCGCCGGCCGAACGCAAGATTTTCGAGCGTGCCGGCCTCTGGCTCGGCGCCGACTGGAGCGAAGCCTGTGAAGGCACCAATGGCATTGGCACTTGCCTGGTCGAACGCCAGGCGCTGACCATTCATCAGGATGAACATTTCCGCGGGCGCCACACCGGCCTGACCTGCTCGGCGAGCCCGGTGTTCGATCCGCACGGCGAATTGCTGGCGGTGCTTGATGTGTCCTCGGCACGTCACGACGTCTCGCGGCAGAGCCAGTTCCACACCATGGCGCTGGTCAATCTGTCGGCGAAGATGATCGAGAGCTGCTACTTCCTGCGCTGTTTCGATAATCAATGGTTGCTGCGCTTTCATTTACAGGCCGAGTCCGTCGGGCTGTTCAGCGAGGGGCTGTTGGCGTTTGATGGAGAAGGGCGGATCAGTGCAGTCAACCAGAGTGCGCTGAACCTGCTTGGGCACATCCGCGGTGGATTGCTCGGTAAATCCGTCGAGGCGTTTTTCGATTGTTCGCTGGATGAATTGCTCGGTCGTGCGAGTGCCAATGCCAGCGCCAGTTGGCCGTTACGCACCCGCGACGGGCGAAATCTGTTTGCGGTGTTGCGCGGCGAGTCGCGCAAAACGATGCCGATCATGCCCGCGCCGGTTGTGGCGCAGGCTCCGCGTCTGTCGGGGATTTGTCTCGGTGACGCGGCGTTGCAGGCCGATTTTCGCAAAGCCCTGCGGGTTTTCGAGCGTGATGTGCCGCTGTTGATCAATGGTGAAACGGGGTCCGGCAAAGAGGCTTTCGCCAAGGCAGTGCATCAGGCCAGTCAGCGCGCGAGCAAAGCCTTCATTGCCCTCAATTGCGCGGCGATTCCTGAAAGCCTGATCGAAAGTGAGCTGTTCGGCTATCGCGGAGGCAGTTTTACCGGCGCGCGCAAGGACGGCATGCGCGGCAAACTTCAGCAGGCCGATGGCGGCACATTGTTCCTTGATGAAATCGGCGACATGCCGTTGGCCTTGCAGACCCGTCTCTTGCGAGTGCTTGAGGACCGGCAAGTGGTGCCGATCGGCGGCGAGCCGGAAGCGGTCAACGTGCGGATCATCAGTGCGACTCACCGCAATCTTCTGGAACGAGTCGAAAACGGCAGTTTTCGCGAGGATCTGTATTACCGGCTCAACGGCCTGGAAGTGGCGTTGCCGGCGTTGCGTGAGCGCAGTGATAAATCGCAGCTACTGGATTTTCTGCTGGCCGAAGAGGCGGGCGGGGACGTGTTGGTGATTGATGAGCCGGCGCGTCAGGCGTTGCTGGCGTTCAACTGGCCGGGGAATGTGCGGCAGTTGCGCAATGTGCTGCGTACGTTGGCGGCGTTGTGTGATGAGGGAAGGATCGGGCTGGAGGATTTGCCGGCGATGATTCGGCAGGTGCGGCCGGCGGTAGAGTTGGAGGTAATGCAATCCGATCATCCGCTGGAGGATGCCGAGCGGTTGGCGTTGCTGAATGCCCTGGAACAGCAACGCTGGCATATGACGCAGACGGCGCAGCAGCTTGGGGTCAGTCGCAATACCCTCTATAGAAAGCTGCGTAAACACGGGATTGCCCGCTAAACCGCGCCGCACCGTTCGCGAGCAGGCTCGCTCCCACAGGGTTAGCGCCAACCTTGTGGGAGCGAGCCTGCTCGCGAAGGCGTCGGCAAAGGCGAAACACAAGGTGCGATTTCCCCCTCCCTACGCTAACCTGCGGCCATGTTTTACGAGGTCGACTATGCACATTCATATTCTGGGTATCTGCGGGACTTTCATGGGCTCGATGGCGGTTCTGGCCAAAGAGCTGGGCCATCACGTGACCGGCTCCGACGCCAACGTCTATCCGCCGATGAGCACGCAGCTCGAGGCCCAAGGCATTCAGCTGACGCAGGGCTACGATCCGGCTCAGCTCGATCCGGCACCGGATCTGGTGGTGATCGGTAACGCCATGTCGCGCGGCAATCCGGCGGTGGAATATGTGCTGAACAAAGGCCTGCCGTACGTCTCTGGCCCGCAGTGGCTGGCTGATCACGTGCTGCAAGGTCGCTGGGTGCTGGCCGTTGCCGGCACCCACGGCAAAACCACCACCAGCAGCATGCTCGCCTGGGTGCTGGAGCACGCCGGCATGAGCCCGGGTTTCCTGATCGGTGGCGTGCCGCAGAACTTCTCGGTGTCCGCCCGTCTGGGCGGTACGCCGTTTTTCGTGATCGAGGCCGACGAGTACGACAGCGCTTTCTTCGACAAGCGTTCGAAGTTCGTGCACTACCGCCCGCGCACCGCGATCCTCAATAATCTTGAGTTCGATCACGCGGACATCTTCCCCGATCTGCCGGCCATCGAACGGCAATTCCACCATTTGGTGCGAACCATCCCGAGCGAAGGCCTGGTGATCCATCCGACCACCGAGCCTGCCTTGCAGCGGGTAATCGAGATGGGCTGCTGGACCCCGGTGCAAACCACCGGTGCTGGCGGTCAGTGGCAGGTCAAATTGCTCAGCGAAGACGGCTCGGCCTTTGAGGTGATGTTCGAAGGTGTGTCCCAAGGCACGGTCGAGTGGGAATTGACTGGCCAGCACAACGTCGCCAACGCCCTTGCTGCGCTGGCGGCTGCGCGTCATGTGGGGGTGGTGCCGTCGATGGGCATCGCCGGGTTGAGCGCGTTCAAGAACGTCAAACGCCGGATGGAAAAAGTCGCGGAAGTGCGCGGCATCACCATCTACGACGACTTCGCCCATCACCCGACGGCGATCGCCACCACGCTTGATGGTCTGCGCAAGCGCATCGGTGATGCACCGTTGATCGCGATCATCGAACCACGCTCCAACTCGATGAAACTCGGCGCGCACCGTGACGGTTTGCCGGACAGCGTGAACGATGCCGATCAGGTGATCTGGTACGCCCCGGCCAACCTTGGCTGGGATCTGGCCGCCACCGCTGCGCTGTGCAAGGTGCCGTCGATTGTCAGCGATACGCTGGAAGGCATCATCGAGCGCGTGAAAAGCCAGGCTCAGCCCGGTACTCACGTGGTGATCATGAGCAACGGCGGCTTCGGCGGCCTGCACGGCAAACTCGCCGAGGCGCTGCAATGAACACTTTTTCGCAGAACGGCGGCCCGGAGCGCATCACGCTCGCGATGACCGGTGCATCGGGCGCGCAGTACGGTTTGCGCCTGCTCGATTGTCTGGTGCGGGAAGATCGCGAGGTGCACTTCCTGATCTCCAAAGCCGCGCAACTGGTGATGGCCACCGAAACCGACGTCTCGCTACCGCCCAAGCCGCAGATGATGCAGGCGTTCCTGACCGAATACACCGGGGCCGCCGCCGGGCAGATCCGCGTGTACGGCAAGGAAGACTGGATGTCGCCGGTGGCCTCGGGCTCTGGCGCGCCAGCGGCGATGGTGGTCGTGCCGTGCTCGACCGGGACGCTGTCGGCCATCGCGACGGGTGCCTGCAACAACCTGATCGAACGCGCAGCCGACGTCACCTTGAAGGAACGTCGCCAGTTGATTCTGGTGCCGCGCGAGGCGCCGTATTCAAGCATTCATCTGGAGCATATGCTCAAGCTGTCGAACATGGGCGTGACGATTCTGCCGGCCTCACCCGGTTTCTATCATCAGCCGCAGACCATCGATGACCTGATCGATTTCGTCGTCGCGCGGATTCTCAATCTGCTGGGCATCCCGCAGGACATGCTGCCGCGTTGGGGTGAGCATCATTTGAGCAGCGATGAATAAGCTGCTGGTGATTGCGCTGGCGCTGCAACTGGCCGGGTGCGCCACTGTGCGCACGCTGGACGCGGCCAAACCGGGGGCGCCGGTGGTGTATTCCGGGACGCGGCTGGATTTGTATGCGTTGAATGGCGGGTGTTGTGCGATGGACCGATTCGGTGCCGAGGCGCCGAGTTATCCGGGGGTGGACCTGCCGGCAAGTGCTTTGCTGGATACGCTGCTGTTGCCGTTGTCGCTACTGACCGTGATCGGCGTGGGGTTTCAGGCGACTGGCGGGTTGTAAAGATCAAAAGATCGCAGCCTTCGGCAGCTCCTTGGGTGAAATGAAGATCCATGTAGGAGCTGCCGAAGGCTGCGATCTTTTGATCCCGGAAGTGCTGGGCACTCCATCGCCAGCCTGCTGGCGATAGCGATTTCAGATTATTTGCCCAGTTTCCTCAGTTCATCTGATTCGATCACCCGAACCCCATCCTGCTCCTCCAGCGCCAGCCGCCACATTGCCCGGGCCAGTTGGCACGCTTCGATTCCCCGGTATTTACCCGGAATCAACTTCGAAAACGGCGCAGCGAGCTGTTCGCCCAAGCGGGGCTCTAATCGTTCACCAAGCAACAGCGACGGCCGGCAAATGGTCAGTTGCGGCCAGTCTTGCGCGCGCAGTGCCTGCTCCATTTCACCTTTGACCCGGTTGTAGAAAACCGACGATTTTGGATCGGCGCCGATGGCGCTGATCACGATCAGATGCCGCGCACCCATCTCCCGCGCGCGCTTGGCAAACGCCACCACCATGTCCAGATCGACTGCGCGAAACGCCGCTTCGGAGCCGGCCTGCTTGATGGTGGTGCCGAGGCAGCAATAGGCGATGTCGACACGACCGCTGAGCTGCGGCAGAAAGGCCTGTGGGTCGCCGACCGGGTTTTCCAGGTGCGGATGCTCGGCCAGTGGCCGACGGGAGGGGGCGAGGACGCGAGAAATCGTTGGCTCGTTGAGCAAACGGTCGAGTAGATGTTCTCCGGTCAAACCGGTGGCTCCGGCAAGCAATACGTGCTGAGGCGTCAAGTACATAGTGTCTCTCCCTTGATACTGTTCAGCTTAGTTGCTCTTTATCGCTCCGTCGTTCAACGCAGCACTTTGCAACGCTTTTCGCGCTTGCTGTTTACGCAGTTGCTGCCAGTGCGACAGCACGGTTTTCGGTGCCCAGATCTGCGGCTCCGAGGCTTCGAAATTGTCTGCCAGTTCACGCTCGGCGACGGTGGCCCTGGCCAGTTTGAAGGCTTGCTCCAGATCGTCGGTCTGGTTCAATGCCTGGGCGAACAGCGCATCGCCGAAGTAGGTGAAGTTGGCTTCTTCGGAGCAACCGAAGGACACACGATCAGCGCGCGAGGCGGTCATGATCAGCGTGCGTTCGTCTTTGAGCGCCGGGATGAAACCGCCGGAATAACACGCGGAAATCACGATGATCTTGTCGCGGTTTTTCAGCGGCGCGAGCACGGCAGCGAGTTCGTCGGCGGGCAGGTCGGCCAGTTCCATGCGCGGCTGGTCGAGCACCAGTTCGTGTTCGGCGGTGCCGTGGCTGGTCAGATAGATGAACAGCAAATCTTCCGGGCCGCTGCGTTCGGCCAGGGTCAGTGCGGCGCGGCGCAGGTTCTCGCGAGTGGCCATCGGCCGGTCGCCGAGGTGGTCGCGGTGGTTGACCAGGCGAATCTGGCCATGCGCGCCGAAACGTGTGTTGAGCATGTTGGCGACGTAGTCGGATTCGCGCAGGAACACGCTCTGCTTGCCGTCGCCGCCGAGGGTCAGGGTGTACAACTCGATCGCAGGCGTGGAGGGCGGAATCGCCGCCAATGCCTCATCAAGCAAACGGCCCTGAGCGAGCAGGCCGAGTTCAAGGGTGTCGGGCAGCAATTTGCCGTCGGCATCACGCACACGCTGACCATTGATCCAGGTGCCGCTCATCACGCTGCCATCAGTCAGCACCAGCGTGCCGCGCCCCGAGTAACTGTCGTTGTCGAATCCGCCGATATAAAAGCTGCCATCGGACAGGTTCAAGCGACCCTGACCGCTGAAGCGCCAGTCGCTGAACGAGCCGATGTAATGGCTACCGTCGGCACCGATCAATTCGCCCTTGCCGGTCAGAGCGCCTTCCTTGAACTGGCCCAGCCAGACATCGCCGTCGGCGTTTTCGTAGCGGCCCTTGCCGTGCAGTTGGTTGTTCTTGAAGCCGCCGACATAGATGTCGCCGTCAGCGCTGTTGAACGTACCGTTGCCTTCAAGCTGACCGTTGACGAAATGGCCGGTGAACGAGTTGCCGCTGGAATCACCGCGCTGGCCTTCGCCATTGGGTTTGCCGTGGGCGAACTGGCCTTGATAAGAGCTGCCGTCATCCATTTCGAGACGGCCGAGCCCGGAATATTGATCAGCCTTGAATTCGCCACGGTAGGTCATGGCGTTTTCTTTCAACGTGCCTTCGCCGTCACGCCGGCCCTGTTTGAAGCCGCCGGTGTAACTGCTGGCATTGGTGGTCAGGCTGCCCTGACCGTCGAACAACCCCTGCTGGAACTGGCCGCGATAGATCTCGCCATTACTGCCATGCCATTCGCCCTGCCCATGCCACTGCCCCTTGTCGAACTGCCCGGCGTACCAGCTGCCGTTGGGATAGTCGACACGTCCCTGACCTTGCAACAAGCCATCGACCAACTCGCCGCGATAGCGTCCGCCGTCCGGCAGGCGCGCATCCGGGGGCAACAGCGATTCGCCGTCGCCGCAAGCGGCTAGCAACAGGGTCAAGGCAAGGGGTGCAAGACGAGCGAGTGAGCGCATAGCGGGATCCGGGCAATTAGGCGACCGAGTATGCCGCAGCTATGTGACCTTATACAGCCGCTCAGGGGAAGCAGATGCGAAACAGCGTGCGCCGCTTCGCATCCCGGCGCTTAAACGAAGCAGAGCGACAGCGGTTCGGCGATGTAGGCCGGTTTGTCCGAGCCTTCTATCTCAAGTGTCGCGGTGGCTTTGAGCAGCCACTGGCCAGGTTTCTTCTCGGTCACTTCAACCATGTCGACCTTGAGTCGGACTTTCGAATTGACCTTCACGGGCTGGATGAAACGCACACTGTCCAGGCCATAGTTGACGACCATCTTCACGCCTTCGGGCAGGATCAGGATGTCTTCCATCAGTTTGGGCATTAGTGACAACGACAGGAAACCGTGGGCAATGGTGCTGCCAAAAGGCGTTTGCGCGGCTTTGACTGGGTCGACGTGAATGAACTGAAAATCACCGGTGGCTTCGGCGAACAGGTTGATGCGTTCCTGATCGATGGTGAGCCATTCGGAACGTCCGAGTTCCTTGCCGACATAATCTTTGAGCTCTGCAACTGGAACATAGGGCATTGAGACTCTCCTTGGGTTCATCTGTTTTATAGTTTTTCAGGTGGGGGATTTGACCGCCCTGCGAACCACTGTAGATCATCATGGCAATTTGCTCAGGTCAACCGACCATGCTTTTGGCGAATGCCGATCCATAGCGCGGGCATGCTTATAATGCCGGGCGCTTTTTGTCGGAGATGTCAGATGTTGTTACGTGGCCTGACCTTGCTGGTGCTGTTCCAATTGCTCGGCACGGCACTCAATCATTTGCTCTTGCCGGTGCTGCCGGGGCCGATCATCGGTCTGCTGCTGTTGCTGGTATTCCTGATTATTCGTGGTGAAGTCGGCGAGCCGTTGAATCTGGCGGCCGGCAGCCTGCTTCGTTATTTGCCGTTATTGCTGGTGCCGCCGGCGGTCGGCGTGATGGTTTATGCCACGGCCATTGCCGCCGATTTCTGGGCGATTGTCGGTGCGCTGGTGGTGTCGCTGATTCTCTCGATGGCCTTCGCCGGTGTGCTGATGCAACGCCTGGCCAAGCGCCACGCGCCGCCGTCGGAGGAGTCCTGATGCTCTTTGATTGGCACGGCGCCTGGGCGTCGGTGATTCACCATCCGCTGTTCGGCATCGGCATCACCCTTGGTGCCTATCAGCTGGTGCTGGCGGCGTTCGAGAAAACGCGCTGGATCTTTTTGCAGCCGGTGCTGGTCTCCATGCTGTTGGTGATCGGTGTACTGGTCGGCTGCGGCCTGACGTACGCCGAGTACCGCAAGAGCACCGAGATCCTCAGCATTCTGCTCGGCCCGGCGACGGTAGCGCTGGCGGTGCCGCTGTATCTCAATCTGCGGCGCATTCGCCAATTGTTCTGGCCGATTTTTACTACGCTAGTGATAGGCGGCGTGGTCGCCACGGGCATGGGCGTCTTGCTGGGGTGGTGGTTCGGCGCTGATCACATGATCCTGATGACCATGGCGCCGAAGTCGGTGACCTCGCCGATTGCGATGCTGGTGGCCGAGCAGATCGGTGGTGTGGCGGCGCTGGCGGCGGTGTTCGTGCTGATCACCGGGGTCATCGGTGCGATCTTCGGCCCGGCGCTGTTGACCCGCCTCGGCGTGCACAGCCCCGAAGCACGCGGCATGGCGCTGGGCATGACCGCGCATGCCGTCGGTACGGCGGTGGCGATGCAGGAAAGTGAAGAGACCGGCGCCTTCGCGGCGTTGGCAATGAGTCTGATGGGCGTGGCCACGGCGGTGTTCCTGCCGTTGGCGGTGTCGATGGTGGTGTAAGGAAATGTCTATGAGTCTGGCGCTTTTCCCGTTGAACACGGTGCTGTTTCCCGGCTGCAACCTCGACTTGCAGATCTTCGAGGCGCGCTACCTGGACATGATTGGCCGCTGCATGAAACAGGGCGGCGGCTTCGGCGTGGTATGCATTCTTCAGGGCAGCGAAGTCGGCGCCGCGCCGGAAGGTTTCGCTTTGGTCGGCTGTGAAGCGCGGATCACCGATTTCCAGCAGCAGGACAACGGCTTGCTGGGCATTCGCGTGCAAGGCGGGCGGCGTTTCCATGTGTTGCGCACCGAAGTGCAGCGCGACCAGTTGATCCTCGCCGACGTCGAGTGGCTGGACGATGAACCCGAGCAACCCTTGCAGGACGAAGACGCCGATCTGGTGGCGCTGCTCAAGGCGCTGGCCGAGCACCCGATGGTCGAGGCGTTGAACATGGGCACCGAGGCGCACGGCCAGCAGTCATTGGCCAATCAACTGGCCTACCTGCTGCCGTTCGCCGAAGAAGACAAGATTGATCTGCTGCAACTCGATGATCCGCAGCAGCGACTGGATGCTATCCAGGCGCTGCTCGATGAACTGCAAGGTGAGTTGTTCGCGTGATGGTCGTTTTTATTTGCCCGGGACGCGCGGCAACCTGATCGATTCAAGGTCGATGCTGAGGTCTTCGGCAGCGATGCGGTAACCCGGCGGGTTGTCGACGCTCCAGTAATCGTGCGTGGCGTTGTACAACACATCCGCGCCGACAGCCTTGTCGGTGAAGATATTGCGAACCCTGACCACCCCCGCCAGTTGCTGGCGATTGCGGTGTACCCCGAGGTCTTCACTTAACGCTTTGACGCTGCTGTAGGCCTGCGCATTGACTTCGTGCAGTTGGAGGATTTCGAACACAAGGTTGATTTCATAGACATTGCCGCTGGAGGTGACTACATGAACCGACTCGACCGGAACATCAGGGGATTCGATGTTGGGTAACGTGATGATGACGGTTCCCACATGCAGAGTCGTGCCCTCCAGGCGTATCTCGTTGCCGGTGATCGTTTCCTTCATGTTTGCGGTGTGAATCGTCCAGCTCGAGGCATTCGCGGTTTTCGCCTCGGCACCTGGTGTTGCCAGGCTGATAATCGCGTTGCTGGCAGGGAAGACTTCGTACTCGGCACTCTGACCTTGCAGTGCGTAAATGCCTTGAGGTGTGTCTGCCTTGATCTCGATCCTGGCGTTGTGCGCCGGGAGCAAGCTCTGCTCGGTGATCCGTGGCGCGTCGAAGAAATAATGCCCATGGCGCAGTTTCAGGCAGTCGCGAGCATTTTTTCCCTGCAGGCCTGCGCGTTTTACGTCCTGCGCATACTCCAGTCTTGGCGCAACCAACCGGCAGGATTTGCCATCACGGAAGACCAGCACGACCTCATTGGCCATGTGCAAGCCATTGGTGAGAATGCCACCGCCGCTATTGAATGTGGCTGCGTGTCGCTCGCTGATGACACCGACGAAGTTGATCACCCGGTTGGGAATGAACAGGCTCAGGGTGACGTTGCTGTAAATGAGTGACGAATAGCCAGACACCCCATGGCGGACATCAATGTTGTAGTTGATGTGCGTGTCGCCCACGTCTGCATGGTTACAGTCGAGATAAACGGTGGTAGCCGTCTTCTGGGCAGCAGTTGCGTCGAAGACGATCTTGCCATTGCCCCGAGGTACGAAATATTGCCTGGGGCTGGTGTTGGCGATCTGCACTTTTCCGCCATTGAGGATGCCCAGGGCGGGTGGTTGCCGGCCCGCTACAGTCAGCGCCACCTGCACGTCATGGTCGTCGGCGTCATTGAGCGAGGCGGGCAGGACCGGGAGCAGTTCATAACCGTCGCGGGTCTTGAACAGCAGTTGCTGATGGTTGATCAAGCGTTGGCTGGCCAGTTCCCGGTAAACGTTTTCGACGGTCAGGACGTGCTCGGGCAGCTCGCCATCTTCGCCGCGCAAGGAACGCACCACCAGTGACGCGCCGATGACCTGCCAGCGCTGAATGGTCGCCAGCGGCCAGTCGAGTTCGATCAGACTCGACTGCCCGGCATCCTCGATAATGGTTACCTCCGCGCTGCTGGCGGTGATGAAGTAACGATCCCTGCCGGCGCCGCCGTTCACGCGGCAGTGCGTACCACGGATGACGATGGTGTCGTCGCCTGCGGCGGCGTCCACGGTATCCATGCCGTTGGCGCTAATCCGATTGGCAACGTCACTGCCGGTAACCCGACTCGCGCCTGCGGTCAATGTCGAGACGTTCTCGATGCCAGTAGTCTGGGCAACCTTGATCAAGGTGTCGGTCGCCCCGGCGCCGCGCAAGCTGACTTCGCCGCTGTGCAGATTGACGTCGTAACCTTGCTGACGGGTATCCGTGGCAGGACGCCTGCCGGTGAAGGACAGCAGATCGGAACCGTCGCCACCGTCAAGATGGCTGATGGCTACCGGTGGTAATTCCCGATCCAGTTCGGCGTGGGTCACCTCGTAGTGGAGTTCGTCGTCCTTGTCACCGCCGACGAGCGTCTTCGGGTCACCTCGGTATATGAAGAAGTTGGACTTTGTTTTGACCCCGGTGATCCGGTCATGGCCATCGCCCAGGCGCCACAGGATGCCTTTGTCGTCACCCCGCGTACCGGTGACCAAGCCGTCGAGATTCTGCGGCAAGCCATCGCGGGCTTCGATGACATCGACGGTTTCCAGCACAAGCGGCTCATGAGCGATGGTAAAGGGTTGTTCACCTGCGGCCGGATCCCATTGATGCTTCCAGTGTTTCACCGGTTGCAGGGTGACGTTGAAACTGCCGTTGACCACGTGTTCGACGTAGTTACTGTACGCACCTTCAAGCAGCTCCTTGGCGGAGCGCTCGATCTGTCGGCCGTGATCACTCAGTGCCTTGGCAACCTTGTAGCGATCCAGCACGTCCTGATCCAGTTCCTGGCGAGTGAATGCGAACCAGCCCGAGCGTAACCGCTCATGCGCACTCAGTTCGATGTAGTCGTCAATATCGTCAACGATCCGCGCCGCGCGATAAATTTCCGCACCGAGTACCAGCACCGCCGCGGCCACAACTCCCGCTGGGCCTGCGATGTTGCCGAAACCGGCCAGCGCTGCCAGGCCGAGGGCGATGCTGACGCCTGCGCCAGCCACACTCATCGCGCCGCTGACGTAGTGATCCTGCGCTTCCTTGCCCTGGGTCGCCGCCGCAGCGTTGAAGGATTTCACCGCGCCGATGATGTCGAAGGGCAGGGTGATGGCGCTGGCGAATAACCCGGCACCGCGTCCCAGCACTTTGCCTGCCGATGTGGTCGAGAAACGCTGGAAAATCACCCCGTTGCTCTTGAGCATCGCTTCGCCGGTCTTGCTCAGGCCGCGCTTGATGATCAGTGAGCCGAGTTCAGTGCCAATGGCTCCGGCGTTGAACGCGGCTTCGCCCCAGTCACCGGTCTTGATCGCGTCCGCGACACCGGCCATCCCGCTGTAAATGCCATAGGCCTGCAGGCCGACACCTGCGCCGCTGAGTACCGAGCTTTTGGCTTTACTGACCCAAGGGGGGAGATGGTCATAGGCATCGACACGCTGAATATCGATTTTCTGCGCGGCATTGACCAGTCTGCCGAAGCGCTCCATCGGGCTGCCAGGCGCCAGTGGCTCTGCGGCGCTGAACACTGGCGGCGCACCGATGGAGCGTTTGCACGCCAGTTCGAAGAAGAAGCTGGCAGTGGTGTTGTCCGCCTGCGCGACAGATTTGATCCGGGCCTCGACGGTGTCCGGGTTGAAGCCCAGTGCGTCGAGAAACGCCTGGTCGGGTGTCTTGAGGTTTGTGTTGTCTGCGCTGATCGCATGACCGGCGATTGTGGCGCCCATGGACTGAAGCTCGACACGGGTGATGGCGAACTCACCGATGCGCAAGGCGCCCAAGCGTTTGTCGAGCGATCTGAGTGTGCGCGAAGAGGGTTTTTCGGCGCCATCGGCTGGCGATTCATGAATGCCCGGCGGCGTTGCGCTCTGGCCCGTCGCAGGCGTTTGCAGATCGGCCGGCGCGTGGATCGGTGTGACGTGAATGACCGGCTCAGGTGTTATTGGCCTGGCAGCGTCTATGGGGGTTGGCACAATTCAATCCTTTGAATGGTTGCTGTTAAGTGGCGGCTAAGTGCCGACGTGTTGCAATCGGTAAACTCCCTGTTACGGCCAAAACAATGTCTTCGACGCATGCGACCTGGTTGCCCGGTGCGCGGGTTTTTGGGCGCATGAAATCCTTGTCGATCATTTAATTGTTTGAAACGGAAAGTCTGTCCGCAGGCACATGAAGTGATGTCGAGATGTTATTGAACGACATTGATTGTTCATGATGCTTTTGAGCGATAACTCAGGAAGTTCGCGCACCAATCTAATTGAATAGTGAAATTGTGAAAGTGCCGAAGTTGAATTTGCCCTATTGATATGTAACGCGGTTTTTATACGCAAGTTCGGGCGCTGCCATTCGCCGTCAGATGCGTGGATGAACAGTCGCCGACGGGCAGACAACAACGCTCTCCGGGGCTGGCCGGGAGAGCGAAGTATGATGTTGAGACGAAATTATGCCCGATGACGCCGAAGGGCCCGGCGCCGTCAGTAGGCGTATCGCACCAGGGTATGGGGCAGATGGCGCAAAGCAAAAAAGCTGAACAACGCCACCAGCGCCGGCAGAACCAGCCACCAGACTTTGAACGGCATGGCGTTCAACGGGGTTTTGCGCTGACTCAACCACAACGCCGCCGCGCACACGCAAGACGCCAGCATGGCGCCGGCCAGTATGTCGGTCGGCCAATGCGCGCCCAGATACACCCGCGACAGGGCAATCGACAGCGCGGGTATGCAGGCGATCAGCAGCCAGGTCAGGCGCAGACGTGGCGGTTGCCCGCGCCCGGCCAGCACGCCGAGGGTCAGGAACAGCGCGAATGCGCCCGATGAATGGCCGCTGGGCATGCTGAAGCTGGTAATAGGGTCGGTCAGCACTTCCGGGCGTACACGGGCGAAAAACTGTTTGGTCGCGGTGTTCGCCAGTGCGGTGAAGAGCAGGGTGCCGCCAGCGAAAATGGCGTGGCGCCACTGTCGGCACAGCAGCAACAGGCCAATCAGCAGGGCGCTGAACATCAGCATGTTGCGGAACTCGCCGATCAAGGTGAAGGTGACCGCGATTTCATCCAGCACCGGTTGGCGATGTTCCTGCACCAGTGTCATCACACCCTGATCGAGTGACGTCAGGTACGGAAAGCCGATGAACAGGCCGATCAGAATCAACAGGCTCATGCTGCTGATCCAGACCGTTGCGCGGCGATGGCGGCGCAGGCTGCTGTTGACACTGAGGCCGACCATCGCCGCGATGCTGCCGGCGACGATCCCCGCTTCCAGCCAGAAACCTTCGGGCAGTGGCAGACGAAATGCCGCGCCCGTGGCCCAGCCCGGCAGCAGATAGGCCAGTGTCCAGCCGGCCGAGGCCAGCAGGCTGACGGCGGCGAAGCGGGGGAAGGGCATATCGCACATGCCAGCGACCATCGGGAGCATCGGTCGCAGCGGCCCGATGAAGCGCCCGACCAACAGACTGGCAATGCCATAACGTTGGAAATAGCTTTCGGCGCCGCTCATCCACTCAGGATGATGGCGCAACCCCGGCAATCTGCGGATGTTCTGGTGGAAATGCCGACCGACGAAGTACGAGATTACATCGCCGAGAATGCCGCCAAGAAAACCCAGCAACAGGGTTTCGCTCAACGACAGTGCGCCGCTGCCGGCCAGCACCGCGACGGCAAACAGCAACACCGTGCCGGGCACGATTAAACCGGCAATTGCCAGGCATTCGACAAAAGCCACAATGAACACCGCGACGGCCAGCCACTGTGGGTTGGCCGCCAGCCACCCGGTCACGCTATCGAGCCATGGGCCCATACCAAAAACTCCATTTCATTGATTGCCCCCTGTAGGAGCTGCCGCAGGCTGCGATCTTTTGATCTTCAAAGCGAAAGATCGCAACCTGCTGCAGCGCCTACAGGGGTTTTTATTTACAGCAGGAAATAGTCCCGGCCTTCGACCTGACCCCGGCGCAGCGGGTTCCGCGTACACCATTGCGCATAGGCGGCGTCGACGAAGCGGTACATCAGGTGTTCGTCACGGCCAGGGGGAATACCCAAACGCGTAGTCTGAATGATCTGCGCGGGCGCCGGTCCGGTATCCTCTACCAGCAACAGTTCATGATCAAAACGCTTGGCGTCCCACATCGGCACCTTCAAACCCAGCGCCTTGCACAATAATGTCTGCCCGGCGCAGAGCTTCTGCGATGGCCGCGGCCGACCTTGCGCATCAGGGTTGTTCAACAGCATCTGCGCCAGACTCGCCGGGCCGCTGATTTCATCGACCCACGGATAAGCCGATTTGATCAGTACGGCATTGCCCGGCCCCTGCGCGCTGAAGTTCAGCGAATCGCCGCCACGTGCGTAATACATATAGATGTGGCCACCATCCAGAAACAAAGCCTTACGCTTTTCTGTGTAGCCGAGTGACGCATGGCTGCCTTTTTCCGCGCAGTAATAGGCTTCGGTTTCGATGATTCGCGCACTCAGCCACAGATCGCCGACCCGATGGCGGATGACTTTGCCGAGCAGATCCCGCGCCAGTGTTTGTGCGTCACGGTCGAAAAAACTGTCCGCAAGCCCTTGTGGCAGGCGTTCGGCTTGGCTGGCAACGGTCAGGTTGGACATGGCAGGCAACGTTTATCCGGGCTGAAGAGGTCGCGATGATAACAATTTGAGTCTTAATCACCGCTGAACGTTGGCAATTTGTAGTCCATTTCGACCATCCGCCCGTCACCGCTGTTAGTCCCGGGACGCGACAGCTATAATCTGCCGCTTTCCTCTTTGCCAAGACCCCAGCAGACCATGACTGAGTCCGTTCTTGACTATATGACCCGATTGGGTCGCGCCGCCCGCGAAGCTTCCCGGGTCATCGGCCGTGCCAGCACCGCGCAGAAAAACCGCGCCTTGCAGGCTGCGGCCAATGCACTGGATGCGGCTCGCGCCGAGCTTGCGGCAGCCAATGAACAGGATCTGGCCGCCGGTCGCGCCAGTGGTCTGGAACCGGCATTGCTGGAACGTCTGGAACTGACCCCGGCGCGCATCGACGGCATGATCGTCGGCCTGCGTCAGGTGGCTGCGCTGCCGGATCCGGTCGGCGCGATCCGTGACATGAGTTTTCGCCCGTCGGGAATTCAGGTCGGCAAGATGCGCGTGCCGCTGGGTGTGATCGGGATCATCTACGAATCCCGGCCCAACGTGACCATCGATGCCGCCAGCCTGTGCCTGAAGTCCGGCAACGCGACTATCCTGCGTGGTGGCTCCGAGGCGATTCATTCCAATCGTGCGATTGCTGCGTGTATCCAGCGCGGTCTGGCCGAGGCCGAACTGCCCGCCGCCGTCGTGCAAGTGGTCGAAACCACTGACCGCGCCGCGGTTGGCGCGATGATCACCATGCCCGAGTACGTCGATGTGATCGTACCGCGCGGTGGTCGTGGCCTGATCGAGCGCATCAGCCGCGATGCCCGCGTGCCGGTGATCAAGCATCTGGACGGCATCTGCCACGTTTACGTCAGTGCCCACGCCGATCTGCCCAAAGCCCAGCGCATCGCGTTCAATGCCAAGACTTACCGTTATGGCATCTGCGGGGCGATGGAGACTTTGCTGGTCGATCAGACAATTGCCAAGGATTTCCTGCCGTCGATGGCGGCGCAGTTCCGCGATAAAGGCGTCGAGTTGCGTGGCTGCGAGCGCACCCGGGCGATCATCGACGCCGTGGCGGCCAGTGAAGACGACTGGAACACCGAGTATCTGGCGCCGATCCTGTCGATCCGCGTCGTTGATGGTCTGGACCAGGCGATCGAACACATCAACCATTACGGATCGCACCACACCGACTCGATCGTCAGCGAAAACCTCGCTGACACCCGGCGGTTTGTGGCTGAAGTCGACTCGGCGTCGGTGATGATCAACACCCCGACCTGCTTCGCCGATGGATTTGAATACGGATTGGGTGCCGAGATCGGCATTTCTACTGATAAGCTGCACGCCCGCGGCCCGGTGGGCCTCGAAGGACTGACCTGCGAGAAGTACATCGTGGTCGGTGATGGCCAGTTGCGCGGCCAGGCGACGGTCTGACTTGACCGACCTCGACCTGACAACGCCGCCGCCCGGCAACGAACCCCGCCCTCTGCGCATTGGCGTACTGGGTGGCACGTTCGATCCGGTGCACATCGGCCATTTGCGCGGTGGGCTGGAAGTCGCCGAAGCGCTGGGGCTGGATGAGTTGCGTTTGATGCCGAGCGCGCGCCCGCCGCATCGCGGCACGCCGCAGGTGTCGGCGCAGGACCGGTTGGCGATGGTCGAGTGCGCGGTGGCCGGAGTGCCGCCGCTGGTGGTGGATGCCTGCGAATTGCAGCGGGACAAACCGTCCTACACCATTGATACCCTGGAGTTGATGCGTGCCGGAATGGCCGCCGAGACCCAGGTTTTTCTGCTTTTGGGCTGGGACGCATTTTGCGGCCTGCCCACTTGGCATCGCTGGGAAGAGTTGCTCCAGCATTGCCACATCCTGGTGCTACAGCGCCCGGACGCCGACAGCGAACCGCCGGATGCCTTGCGCAACCTGCTGGCAGCGCGTTCGGTGAGCGACCCGCTGGCCCTGAAAGGGCCGAGCGGACAGATTGCATTCGTCTGGCAGACACCGCTCGCGGTCTCTGCCACCCAGATCCGTCAACTGCTGGCCAGCGGTAAGTCGGTACGTTTCCTGGTGCCCGACGCGGTCCTGGCCTACATCGATGCGCACGGTCTATACCGTGCGTCGAACTGAACAAGGCGTGCTTAACTGATACGAATCCACGTGTCGCCAAGCCGCCGAATATATGAGCAAAACGAGTTTTATATGACTGACAAAGATCTACCTAAAGTAAAACGTAAAGGCACATTCAAAAGCGCGCCGTTGCCGGAAGTGGCCAACACCAACGAGCCGCTCAAAGGCGACGAACTGGTCAAGCTTGCTGTTGCCGCTCTTGAAGACGTCAAGGCGCAAGACATCCAGATCATCGATGTTCGCGACAAGCAGAGCATCACTGACTACATGATCATCGCCACCGGTACTTCCAATCGCCAGATCAACGCGATGCTGGACAAGGTTCGCGAAGAAGTCAAAAAGCAGGGCGCCAAGCCGCTGGGCGAAGAAGGCAAGGGCGACAGCGACTGGGTGCTGCTCGACCTCGACCTGGTGATCGTGCACATGATGACCGCCTCGGCGCGTCAGTTCTACGACCTGGAGCGCCTGTGGGCCGGTGCCGAGCAAAGCCGTGCGGCAGACGCCAAGCACCACAGCCCGGAAAACACACACGAGCATTTCACCAAGCTCAACAAAGACCAGCTGTAAGGGATTGCTGTGCGACTGCGACTGATCGCCGTCGGTTCACGCATGCCCAAGTGGGTGGAAGAAGGCTGGCATGAATATGCCAAGCGTCTTCCGTCCGAGCTGGCGCTGGAACTGGTGGAAATACCGCTCAATACCCGTGGCAAGAATGCCGACGTGGCCCGTTTCATCCGCCAGGAAGGCGAAGCCATGCTGGCCAAGGTCGGGCCGAACGAGCGGGTTGTCACGCTGGAAGTCCACGGCAAACCCTGGAGCACCGAGCAGCTTGCGGTCGAACTCGACCGTTGGCGGCTGGATTCGCGCACGGTCAACTTCATGGTTGGCGGCCCCGAGGGGCTGGCGCCGGAAGTCTGTGCCCGCGCTGATCAGCGCTGGTCGTTGTCGCCGCTGACCTTGCCGCATCCGCTGGTGCGGATCCTCATCGGCGAACAGCTGTACCGTGCCTGGACCGTGCTGTCCGGTCACCCTTACCACAAGTAATCCTGCCCTCATGTCTCAGCCGATCCGCATCAAGGACCACGAAAAGGACGCACGCCTGGTGCGTAGCCGCGTCGTGTTCGGGGCCGTTGCCGTCGTGCTGTTGATCTGCGTGTTGATTGCGCGGCTGTATTACTTGCAGGTGATCCAGTACGAGTACCACTCGACGCTTTCGGAAAACAACCGTGTTCACGTGCAGCCGATTCCGCCGACCCGTGGGCTGATTTTCGACCGCAACGGCGTGGTGGTGGCGGACAACCGTCCGAGCTTCAGCCTGAGCATGACCCGCGAGCGCTCCGGCGACTGGCAGCAAGTGCTCGACGTAATCGTCGAAGTGCTGGAACTGACGCCAGAAGACCGGGTGATCTTTGAGAAGCGTATGCGCCAGGGGCGCCGGCCGTTCGAGCCAGTGCCGATCCTGTTCGAACTCAGCGAAGAACAGATCGCCCGCATCGCGGTGAACCAGTTCCGTCTGCCGGGCGTGGAAGTCGTTGCGCAACTGGTCCGTCACTATCCGCAGGGCGCGCATTTTGCGCACTCGGTGGGTTACATGGGGCGGATCAACGAGAAAGAGCTTAAAAGCCTCGATCCGGTCAACTACAGCGGCACCCACCACATCGGCAAGACGGGCATCGAGCGTTTCTACGAGCCTGAACTGCACGGGCAGGTGGGTTACGAAGAAGTCGAGACCAACGCTCGCGGCCGCGTTCTGCGCGTGCTCAAGCGTACCGATCCGATTCCCGGCAAGGACATCGTCCTGAGTCTGGATATCAAATTGCAGGAAGCCGCCGAAGCCGCACTGGGTGGTCGTCGTGGCGCGGTGGTTGCACTCGACCCGAAAACCGGCGAAGTGCTGGCGATGGTCAGTCAGCCGAGCTTCGACCCGAACCTGTTCGTCACCGGCATCAGCTTCAAGGCGTACGCCGAGTTGCGCGATTCCATCGACCGGCCGCTGTTCAACCGCGTACTGCGCGGTCTGTATCCGCCGGGTTCGACGATCAAGCCAGCCGTGGCGATCGCCGGCCTCGATTCGGGTGTGGTGACCGCGTCGAGCCGGGTGTTCGACCCGGGCTACTACATGCTGCCCAACTACGATCACAAATACCGTAACTGGAACCGCACGGGTGACGGCTTCGTCGACCTCGACATGGCGATCATGCGCTCCAATGACACCTACTTCTATGACCTGGCCCACAAGCTCGGTATTGATCGGTTGTCGACTTACATGAACAAGTTCGGCATTGGTCGGAAGGTTTCGCTGGACATGTTCGAAGAGTCACCCGGCCTGATGCCTTCCCGCGAGTGGAAGCGCGCGACCCGTAAACAGGCGTGGTTCCCGGGCGAAACGCTGATTCTGGGGATCGGCCAGGGCTACATGCAATCGACCCCGCTGCAGTTGGCTCAGGCCACGGCACTGGTGGCGAACAAAGGCGTGTGGAACCGGCCGCACCTGGCCAAATCCCTCGATGGGGTACAGCCGGTGGACGAAAATCCGATACCGGACATTATCCTGCGCGATCCGTCCGACTGGGCCAAGGTCAACCACGGCATGCAGCAAGTGATGCACGGCGCCCGGGGCACCGCGCGCAAAGCGGCCATTGGCGCGCAATACCGTATCGCCGGCAAGTCGGGTACGGCCCAGGTCGTGGCGATCAAGCAGGGCGAGAAATACGACCGCTCCAAGGTTCAGGAACGCCATCGTGACCACGCCTTGTTCGTCGGTTTCGCTCCGGCCGATGACCCGAAAATTGTTGTTTCGGTAATGGTCGAGAACGGTGAGTCCGGTTCCGGCGTCGCCGCGCCCGTGGTACGTCAGATCATGGACGCCTGGCTTCTGGGTCAGGACGGACGTTTGAAGGCCGAATACGCCAGCCCAATCAGTGCGGAGGCTACGGCCCGTGATGAATAACTTTGATCGCATGCTCTCCAGTGAGGATGTGATGCGCCGCCGCGCGACGCTGCTGCAAAGACTGCATATCGATGGGCCGCTGCTGATCCTGTTGCTGATTCTCGCTGCCGGCAGCCTGTTCGTGCTGTATTCGGCCAGCGGCAAGAGCTGGGATCTGCTGGGCAAACAGGCCACTTCGTTCGGTATCGGTCTGGTGGCGATGATTGTCATCGCCCAGTTCGAACCGCGTTTCATGGCGCGCTGGGTGCCGCTGGGCTACGTGATCGGCGTGCTGCTGCTGTTGGTGGTCGACATCATGGGGCACAACGCCATGGGCGCCACACGCTGGATCAACATTCCCGGTGTGATTCGTTTCCAGCCCTCGGAATTCATGAAAATCCTGATGCCGGCGACCATCGCCTGGTATCTGTCCAAGCGAACATTGCCCCCACAGCTCAAGCATGTTGGCATCAGCCTGATGCTGATTGGCGTGCCGTTTGCGCTGATCGTCCGTCAACCGGACCTCGGCACTTCGCTGCTGATTCTGGCCGGCGGGGCATTCGTGCTGTTCATGGGCGGCTTGCGCTGGCGCTGGATCGTCAGCGTACTGGCAGCGGCCATTCCGGTGTCGGTCGCGATGTGGTTCTTCGTGATGCACGACTACCAGAAGCAGCGCGTACTGACGTTCCTCGACCCGGAAAGCGATCCACTCGGCACTGGCTGGAACATCATTCAGTCCAAAGCTGCGATCGGTTCCGGCGGCGTATTCGGCAAGGGCTGGCTGCTCGGCACCCAGTCGCACCTGGACTTCCTCCCGGAAAGCCACACCGATTTCATCATTGCCGTGCTCGGCGAAGAGTTCGGCCTGGTGGGCATCTGCGCGCTGTTGCTGATTTATTTGCTGTTGATTGGCCGGGGTCTGGTCATCACCGCTCAGGCACAGACGCTGTTCGGTAAATTGCTCGCCGGCGCGCTGACCATGACGTTTTTTGTTTATGTTTTCGTCAACATCGGTATGGTCAGTGGCCTGTTGCCGGTTGTAGGGGTTCCATTGCCGTTCATTAGCTACGGAGGAACTTCGCTGGTGACACTGCTGTCAGCGTTTGGGGTTTTGATGTCGATCCATACCCATCGCAAGTGGATCGCACAGGTTTGAATAAGGTGAAGAGTTCAATGCAAGTAATGCGTGGCTGGGCGACTCGATGCGCGCCATGGGTTGGCCTGGTAGGCCTGCTTGGCAGCGTGCAGGAAGCGCTGGCCGGCGAATATGAAGGCTCACCCCAGGTGGCCGAATTCGTCGGTGAAATGACCCGCGACTACGGTTTCGCCGGTGAGCAACTGATGGGTGTGTTTCGCGAGGCTCAGCGTAAACAGGCGATTCTCGCCGCCATCTCCCGACCTGCCGAGCGGGTCAAACAGTGGAAAGAATACCGCCCGATGTTCATCTCTGACGCGCGTATTGCGCGAGGTGTGGACTTCTGGCGCCAGCACGAGGCCACGCTGGCCCGTGCCGAGCAGGAATACGGCGTGCCGGCACAAGTCATCGTGTCGATCATCGGCGTCGAGACCTTTTTCGGACGTAATACCGGCAGTTACCGGGTGATCGATGCCTTGTCTACGCTCGGTTTCGACTATCCTCCCCGTGCCGAATTTTTCCGCAAGGAGCTGCGCGAGTTTCTGCTGTTGGCGCGCGAAGAGCAGGTCGATCCATTGACGCTCAAGGGTTCATACGCCGGGGCGATGGGCCTGCCGCAGTTCATGCCGAGCAGCTTTCGCGCCTATGCAGTGGATTTCGACGGTGACGGCCACATCAATATCTGGAACAACCCGGAAGATGCGATCGGCAGTGTCGCCAGTTATTTCAAGCGTCACGGCTGGGTCGCCGGCGAACCGGTGGTCAGCCGCGCCGATGTCCGTGGCGAGCAGGCCGATGAAGGCCTGACCACTGGCATCGAGCCGACAAAGACCGTCGCGGAGTTGCGGGCGCTGGGCTGGTCAAGTCATGATGCGCTGCGCGATGATATGCCGGTTACTGCATTTCGCCTTGAAGGCGAGAACGGCCCTGAATATTGGATGGGCCTGAAGAATTTTTACGCGATCACGCGTTATAACCGCAGCGTGATGTACGCCATGGCCGTACATCAACTGTCTGAACAGCTTGTACAAGCACGGGGCGTCAAGTAATGCGGGCATTGCCTAACAATAAACCCCTGAAGCTGGTGGCATTTGCTGCGTTGGCGGTACTGGTCGCCAGTTGTTCGACCAGTCGTACCCCGACTCAGAAGGCACCTACAACCGCTGTGCGCAAACAGCCGGTTCTTGATATCAACCGCGCCCACAAAGATGGCGCGCCGTGGTGGGATGTCGATGTTTCGCGTATCCCCGATGCCACGCCAACCCTGCATACCGGTGCGTACAAGGCCAACCCGTACACTGTGCTGGGCAAGACCTACTTCCCGATACAGGAATCCAAGAGCTACGTCGCTTCGGGCACGGCGTCCTGGTACGGCACCAAGTTTCACGGGCAGAACACCGCCAACGGTGAGGTCTATGACCTGTACGGCATGAGTGCCGCCCACAAGACGTTGCCACTGCCAAGTTACGTTCGGGTGACCAACCTGGACAACAACCGCACAGTGATTCTGCGGGTCAACGACCGCGGGCCGTTCTATTCCGACCGGATCATCGACTTGTCCTACGCGGCGGCAAAAAAACTCGGTTATGCCGAAACGGGCACTGCGCGGGTCAAGGTCGAGGGCATCGACCCGCAGCAATGGTGGGCCGCCAAGGGCCGTCCGGCGCCGTTGATGCTCAATGAGCCGCAGGTTGCGCAGAACAGCGCCCCGGTGATCACGGCCTCGGCCGGCACCGTCGAGCAATGGACTCCACCGCCGCAGCAACACGCCGCGGCCGTTGTGCCAGTGCAGATTGATGCAAAAAAAAACGCTTCTGCAACAGCGTCTGGCCAGTATCTGCAGGTGGGCGCCTTCGCCAACCCGGACGCTGCAGAGCTGCTGAGGTCGAAGCTCAGCGGGATGGTGAGCGCTCCGGTGTTCATCAGCTCGATCGTGCGCAATCAGCAGACTCTGCACCGGGTACGCCTGGGGCCGATCGGCTCGCCGGGTGAAGTCACCCAGGTGCAGAACAGCGTGCGCCTGGCTAACCTTGGTTCGCCAAGTGTGGTCACCGAGTAACACGTAGAACTTGATTGACGGTTCACCTGCGGTATTGGGGGGTGAACCAGGTTGTTGGCTCGTCGAAGAACAAAAGCCCGGCAAGGGTGACTGGAGTGAGCAGCTGAATACGCGATGACTCGTCAGAAAGTCATCTGATTAAATTTTGCATTAGCGATTTCGAGAGACGGATGAACATCACCACCTTTGCCAAACGCCTTTTCCTGCTAGTCCCGTTGCTTCTCTCACCTGCCGCGTTCGCGGTCGAGATGATGCCTTCGCCACCACAACTGGCCGCCAAGTCCTATGTACTCATGGATGCCAGCAGCGGCAACGTGCTGGTTGAAAACAATGGCGACCAGCGTCTGCCACCGGCCAGCCTGACCAAGCTGATGACCGCGTACATCGCGACCCTGGAAATCCGTCGTGGCCAGATCGGTGAAAACGATCCGGTGACCGTCAGCGAAAACGCCTGGCGTACCGGCGGTTCGCGGATGTTCATCAAAGTCGGTTCGCAAGTCACTGTCAGCGACCTGCTGCACGGCATCATCATCCAGTCCGGTAACGACGCCAGCGTGGCACTGTCCGAGCACATCGCCGGTAGCGAAGATGCCTTCGCCGACGTGATGAACAAGACGGCCACCGAACTGGGCCTGACCAACTCCCACTTCATGAACCCGACCGGTCTGCCAAACCCTGACCATTACTCGTCGGCTCATGACATGGCGATCCTGGCTCGCGCGATCATCCACGAAGACCCGGCTCACTACGCGATCTACTCGCAGAAAGAGTTCTTCTGGAATGGCATCAAACAACCTAACCGCAACCTTTTGCTGTGGCGCGACAAGACCGTTGACGGTCTGAAAACCGGTCACACCGAAGAGGCCGGTTATTGCATGGTGTCCTCGGCTGTCCGTGATGGTCAGCGCCTGATCGCCGTGGTGTTCGGCACCAACAGCGATGTGGCTCGCGCCGCTGAAACCCAGAAGCTCTTGACCTACGGCTTCCGCTTCTTCGAAACCCAGACTTTCTATCAGAAGGGCACCGAACTGGCTCAGGCCCCGGTGTGGAAAGGCACCACCAGCCAGGTCAAGGCCGGCCTGGCGCAAGACCTGACCATGACCCTGCCAAAAGGCCAGCTGAAGAAGCTCGCTGCAAGCATGACCATGAACCCGCAACTGACCGCGCCAATCGCCAAGGGCGACGTAATCGGTAAAGTCGAAGTCAAACTGGAAGACAAGGTCGTGCACAGCGCTGACCTGATCGCTCTGGATGGCGTCGAGGAGGGTGGTATCTTCCGCCGCATGTGGGATAGCATCCGTCTATTCTTCTACGGCTTGTTCAACTGATTTGTGTTGACCTGCATGGCCCCGCCCCGATCCGGCGCGGGGCCATGTGCGTTACCACGGCTTGCGCTATAGAGGCCGTTACGCCATGACCGATACCGAAGTAAAGGCGCCAAAGATCGAATTCCCGCAGACTGATTATCCGATTAAGGTGATCAGCGATACGGGTGTTGGCAACAAGGACAAGATCATCGAGATCGTCCTGAAGCACGCCATCATCAATGATGAGCGCATCGACGAGCGTTCGAGCAGCAACGGCAAATACACCACGATCCAGTTGCACATCGTCGCGACCGATCAGGATCAGCTGTACAACATCAACAGCGAACTGCGGGCGACCGGTTTCGTGCACATGGTGCTGTGATGCCGGGCACGCTGGGCTTTCGCGACCTCGGCCAGATGGCTTACGAGCCGGTCTGGCATGCCATGCAACGCTTTACCAACGAACGCGGCAGCGATGCCGCCGACGAAATCTGGCTCGTCGAGCACCCTCCGGTGTTCACGCAGGGTCAGGCCGGCAAGGCCGAACACTTGCTTGTGCCGGGTGAAATTCCGGTGGTGCAGGTCGATCGCGGCGGGCAGGTGACTTACCATGGTCCCGGCCAATTGGTGGCTTATCTGTTGCTGGATGTACGCAAGCTGGGTTTTGGCGTGCGTGATCTGGTAAGTCGCATGGAGCTGTGTCTGATCGAACTTCTGGCCAGTTACGGTGTGACCGCAACGGCCAAGCCAGACGCTCCCGGCGTGTATGTAGATGGAGCGAAAATCGCTTCTCTGGGTTTGCGCATTCGCCATGGTTGTTCCTTTCATGGACTGGCCCTGAACGTGGATATGAACCTGGAACCGTTTCGACGGATTAATCCCTGCGGCTACGCCGGGCTGGCGATGACCCAGCTGAGCGATCACGCAGGATCGATTGAATTTGCCGAGGTAAGTGCCCGGCTGCGCGCGCAGCTCGTCAAACACCTCGACTATGCTGAGCAGACGACCCTGACGGGCGGAATCGACTGATATGACTACTGATGCAGTGCAAACCATGATCCCGACGCTCGACGTGACCGAGCGCCCGGCCCCGCGTCCCAAGGTTGAAGCCGGCGTCAAGCTGCGCGGTGCCGAGAAGGTTGCACGCATCCCGGTAAAGATCATTCCGACCACCGAGCTGCCGAAGAAACCTGACTGGATTCGTGTGCGCATCCCGGTTTCGCCGGAAGTCGACCGCATCAAGAGCCTGCTGCGCAAACACAAGCTGCACAGCGTTTGCGAAGAAGCGTCCTGCCCGAACCTGGGCGAGTGCTTCTCCGGCGGCACCGCGACCTTCATGATCATGGGCGACATTTGCACCCGTCGTTGCCCGTTCTGCGACGTGGGCCACGGTCGTCCGAAGCCACTGGACGTCAACGAGCCGCAAAGCCTGGCCATCGCCATCGCCGACCTCAAGCTCAAGTACGTGGTGATCACCTCGGTTGACCGCGACGACCTGCGTGACGGTGGTGCCCAGCACTTTGCCGACTGCATCCGCGAAATCCGCAAGTTGTCGCCGAACGTGCAGCTGGAGACCCTGGTTCCGGACTACCGTGGCCGCATGGACGTCGCCCTGGAAATCACCGCCGCCGAGCCGCCGGATGTCTTCAACCACAACCTGGAAACCGTGCCGCGTCTTTACAAGGCTGCGCGTCCGGGTTCGGATTACCAGTGGTCGCTGACCCTGCTGCAACGTTTCAAGCAGATGATGCCGCACATTCCGACCAAATCCGGCCTGATGCTGGGTCTGGGCGAGACTGACGAAGAAGTCATCGAAGTCATGAAGCGCATGCGCGAACACGACATCGACATGCTGACACTCGGTCAGTACCTGCAACCGTCGCGCAGCCACTTGCCGGTGCAGCGTTTCGTGCACCCGGACACCTTCGCCTGGTTCGCCGAGGAAGGTTACAAGATGGGCTTCAAGAACGTTGCGTCCGGGCCGTTGGTGCGTTCCTCGTACCATGCCGATGAGCAGGCGAAGCTGGTCAAGGCTGAGCTGATGGGTTCTTGATTCAGCGCTGATGTAAAAAATGCCCGCCGAGGCTTTAACGCCCGGCGGGCATTTTTTTGCCTGTCTTACATTCAATGCTGATTTTTCCTGCAACCTGCGGCGTGGCCGAGCCTCTTCTGTTTACCGCCGTTCCTGACTACTGTGTGTGCATGACTCACAGGGAGATCCAAGGATGACCGTTCGACCAACCCACACACTTTGCCCGCACAAAGCCGTGCCCGCGTTGCCCTCAGAAGGGCTGATCGGCGTCATTGCACCAGCGGGCCCGGGTGTATTGGACACCGATAAGGCGGTGCAATGGATGCGCGCGCGGGGTTATGGGCTTCAGGTGTTCCCCGGCGTTTATGAAAAGGATGGCTATCTGGCCGGCAGCGACGACGCGCGCTTGCGCGATTTTCATGCGGCGTTCGCTGATCCCGAAGTCGATGCAATTATTTGCCTGCGTGGCGGCTACGGCACGCCACGGCTGCTTGACCGGATCGATTACGACCTGCTGAGCCGCCATGCCAAGCCATTCATTGGCTACAGCGATATCACCGCGCTGCACCTGGCAATCAGTCGTTACGCGGGCTTCGTGACCTTTCACGGGCCGTTGCTCAACGCCGATTTGTTGGGCGACAAGGAGCCGCCGACGGTCACTTCGTTCTTCGCCATGCTGCGCGGGCAAATGAAGGCGGGGAGTGTGCTAAGCCATCCGGTGGCGTATCCGTTGACTACGGTCGAACCCGGCATCGCGCACGGGCGCTTGCTCGGCGGTAATCTGGCGATGATCGCCGCCACCTTGGGCACGCCTTACGAGATTGATGTCGAAGGGGTGATTCTGCTGATTGAAGACATCAACGAGCCGTTGTATCGCATCGACCGGTTGCTGACGCAGATGCGTCTGTCCGGCAAGTTGGCCAGATTGCGGGGCTTGCTGGTCGGAGACGTGGCGGGGGTGGATGTCGCGGCATTGAACCGCCTGCTTAAACAGACTTTCGAGCCGTTGCGGATTCCGGTGTTATCGGGGTGGCGTAGCGGGCATTGCGATCCGAACCTGACGCTGCCGATGGGCGCGCTGGTGCGGCTGGATGCGGGGAAGCAGGAGTTGATGCTGGAGCAGGATGTGGTCACCCGCCGATAATTGCGGGTGATGCAAAAAGATCGCAGCCTGCGGCAGCTCCTACACGCGATTAACGTAAATCCTGTAGGAGCTGCCGCAGGCTGCGATCTTTTGATTTTGCTTTATTGGTTACGCAGGCTTTCCAGCAGCTTATGCGTCGGATACCCATCCGCCGGCCAGCCTAAAGACTGCTGTGCACTGCGAATCGCCTTGCGCGTATTGGCCCCGATGATCCCGTCTGCCGTGCCGGCATCGTAGTTGCGTGCACTCAGCAAGGTCTGTAACTCGACGCGCTCTGTACGGCTCAGCGGCAGATCATCTTTGGGCCAGGTGCCGTTGATCAAGCCACCGCCGCCAAAGCGCTCGGACAGCAGGCTCACCGCCAATGCGTACGACGAAGAATTGTTGTACTTGAGGATCGCCCGGAAGTTGTCGAGGATCAGAAACGCCGGGCCACGATATCCGGCCGGCAGCAACAGGGCGGCGGACAGTTGCTCGGTTCCCGCGGGCATCTGGGCATCATTGGGCAAACTCACGCCCAACTGACGCCATTCGGCGACGCTCTTGCGGATGGCGCCATCCGCCAGTGTGTAATCGAAGCTGCCTGGCAATTGCACTTCAAAGCCCCACGGTTGGCCACGCTGCCAGCCGGAGCTTTGCAGATAGTGCGCGGTCGAGGCCAGCGCGTCGGCTGGACTGCCCCAGATGTCGCGGCGCCCGTCACCGTCGAAATCAACGGCATGGGTGTTGTAGGTGGTCGGGATGAACTGCGTCTGGCCCATGGCGCCAGCCCAGGAACCGAGCATCTTCTCAGGCGTGATGTCGCCCTGTTGCAGAATCTGCAGGGCGGCAATCAGTTGGGCGTGGGCAAACCCCGGGCGACGACCTTCGTAGGCAAGCGTGGCCAGCGAGTTGATCACCGACTTGCTGCCCTGATACTGCCCGAAGTTGCTTTCCATGCCCCACACCGACACCAACGCCTGACGATCAACGCCATAACGCTGCTCGATGCTTTGCAGGATATCGGCGTACTGAATGATTAGCGCCTGGCCCTTGCGCACGCGCAGCGGCGACAGTGCGCCGTCGAGGTATTCCCACACCGGACGAGAGAACTCAGGCTGACTGCGGTCGGCGCGAATCACGCTGTCGTCGAAACTGATATTGGCAAATGCACGATCGAACAGCTCGGCGCGAATCCCGGCTGCCAAGGCATCCTTGCGGAAACCTGCCTGCCATTCGGCAAAGGTTTGGGTCGGCTGAAGATCAAGTGGGTCGGCGGACGGCACTACCGGCGGAATAATCGCTGGGGCCGTGGCGACAGGGGCGGCTTTGAGAGGTTGCGCATCCGCGGCGGTAGGTTTCTCCGCACAGGCGACAAGCAGTATGAAGCTGGAGGCAGCGATCAATTGGCGAACAGGCCAACGACGGGAAAGACTAAAGGGCATGCACAGTTCCAGAGGATACGAATCAGGTGCAGACATTAACATGACCGGGGGGTGCTGCGCTTTAAGCTGCCAGAAAGTAAGAAGCCTCCCAGCTATTAGACTGGAAGGCTTCGCGGCGGTAGCTGCCTTTACCCTTGGCTGGTTGTTCCTGGCGGCTGCGGAACAGGGGTTGGGCGATGATGGATTTGGCCTTGTTCGGGCCATGTTTCGATGGCTTTTTGCTCATGAGGGTTCTCTTGAGTGAGTGGGTTTGCGGGGGAAATAATCTGCCGATGTTGAGCGTCTGTCTATAGGGCAAATGCAGGTCGTTTTGTAGGAAAACAAGATCAAAAGATCGCAGCCTTCGGCAGCTCCTACAAGGATTGGTGTAGGAGCTGCCGAAGGCTGCGATCTCTTGATCTTATTCGGCAGGCAACGACAAACGTTGACCGGCCATCAACAACGCCAAGCGGCTCAGACTCATCCACGGCGACCCGGCCGCCTGGCCCTTGATCTGTGCATCAATACGCTGAGCTTCGAGCAACAACTGCGCCCAGCGTTGCGCCGAGTAACGTTGCAGGGCTTTGCTCATCAAGGGCTTGCGCTTGTCCCAGACCGGCGGTTTCGCCGAGCTGAAGCACTTGTCCAGCGGTGTGCCCTGGCTGTACTGCAGCGAGATATTGGCCAGCAGGCGCAATTCCCTCGCTAGTGCCCAGAGGATCACTGGAGGTTCGACACCCTCACCACGCAACCCTTCGAGCATGCGCAGGGCGTGGGCCGGTTCACCGTTAAGGACCGCGTCGGTCAAGCCAAACACGTCGAATCGTGCACTGTCCGCCACAGCGGCCTGTACGGTTTCGACAGTAATCTGCCCACCTTCGGCCATCAGCTTGAGCTTCTCGATTTCCTGCGCGGCGGCGAGCAGGTTGCCCTCCACACGTGCAGCAATCAGCTCGACCGCGTCCTGGCTGGCCGACAACCCTGCCTGCGACAGGCGCTGACGAATCCAGCCCGGTAGCTGATTGGCATCCACTGGCCAGATCTGGATGAACTGGGTCTGCTGACCTTCAACCAGCGCCTTGCCCCACTTGGTCTTCTGCGCGCTGCCATCAAGTTTGGGCAGACTGATCAGCAGCACCGTGTCTTCGGCGGGACGCGAGCAGTACTCGATGAACGCGGCAGCCCCCTTGTCACCGGGTTTGCCCGATGGCAAACGCAGTTCCAGCAGACGCTTTTCAGCAAACAACGACATGCTGGCACCGGCCTGCAACAACGTGCCCCAATCGAAATTGGCGTCGGCGGCGAATACCTGGCGTTCGTCGAAACCTTGCTGGCGGGCAGCACTGCGAATGGCGTCGGCGGCTTCCTGACACAGCAGCGGGTCATCACCGCTGATGATATAGACGGGCGCGAGGGCGCCTTGCAGGTGTTTACCGAGTTGCGCGGGAGCGAGCTTCATAAGAGAGGTCGAACGGGGCGCCTGAGCGCCCCGAACTTCTTACTGCTGCGGGATTTCGAGCGGCGACTGACGCGGGGTTTCCGCCTCAATCTTTTGCGCCGCTTCCAGCGCATCGGCTTCTGCCCTGGCGCGGTCATTGGCGGCCTGCTGCAGTTGCTGCAGTTGACCCGGGGTCAGCTGTTGCAGACGCAGCATCATGCGCTGAACCAGATCGCGACGGATATCGCGACGGGCGTCACTGGCTTCCTGATCGGAACCGACGAGGTTGTTGCCGTCGTGGATGAACACTTTCTGCACTTCAAGCTTGTCGCTGAGCAGAGACAGGTTTTGTTCACCGCGGATGTCGTAGCTCAGGACCGTGCTGAGCTGATACTCGCCCGTGCGACCGGCACCTGCATAGCTGAGGATACGCTGGCTTTCCTGTTCGTCAGCCAGGTACAGCTTGTAAGGCGCGCCGCTGTGAACCTTGACGCCGCTGGACTCCAGTACCTGACGCATTTGAGTGACGGTCTCGCCGTAGGCGTTACGGGCGCTCAGGTCGAGTTCCTTGATCGCCAGTTCGTTGCTGCCAGTGCCACGCAGCTGGAAACCGCAGGCGCTCAGCAGAACAGCGAGGCCCATCACCAGCAGATTGCGTTTGATCATTGTGTTGCTCCCCTTGAAACCATGTGGGCCGACCTGGCGGCCCGAAAGGTTTTACAGTGCGTCAGGCAAACCTGACGCCCAATCCAATTTAGCTGGCGACGATGTTGACCAGTTTTCCTGGCACAACGATCACTTTGCGAATGGTCAGACCGTCGACGAAACGCAGCACGTTTTCGTTGACGCGAGCGGCGGCTTCAACCTCTTCGCGCGTCGCGCTCGCCGGCATTTCGATCTGGCCACGCAACTTGCCGTTGACCTGGATAACCAGGGTCAGGCTGTCCTGCACCAGTGCGCTTTCGTCCACTGCAGGCCAGCCTGCGTCGATCACGGCGTCTGCGTGCCCCAGTTGATTCCACAGCTCATGGCTGATGTGTGGCGTGATCGGAGCCAGCAGCAAAGTGACGGCTTCCAGACCTTCGTGCACCAGCGCGCGATCCTGCTCGGTGACTTGCGCGGCTTTTTCCAGCACGTTCATCAGCGTCATGACCTGAGCGATGGCGGTGTTGAATTTGTGGTTCTGGCCGACGTCGTGGCTGGCCTGCTTGATGGCCAGGTGGATCGAGCGGCGAACGGCTTTTTGCTCGTCGTTCAGGCTGGCAACGTCGAGTTTGCCCGGCAGGCCCTGGGTAACGTGGGCTTGCGCCAGACGCCAGACGCGCTTGAGGAAGCGATGCGAGCCTTCCACGCCCGAGTCGGACCATTCGGCGCTCATGTCAGGTGGCGAGGCGAACATCATGAACAGGCGGCAGGTGTCGGCGCCGAACTGATCAATCATCGACTGTGGGTCGACGCCGTTGTTCTTCGACTTGGCCATTTTCTCGGTACCGCCGATTTCCACCGGCAGGCCGTCGGCGATCAGCTTGGCGCTGATGACCTTGGCTTTGCTGTCGCGCTCCAGTTCTACGTCCGCCGGGTTGAACCAGGTGTAGGCACCGTTGGCTTCGCGACGGTAGTAAGTTTCGGCGATTACCATGCCTTGGGTCAGCAGGTTCTTGAATGGCTCGTTGGAGCTCACCAGGCCTTCGTCACGCATCAGCTTGTGGAAGAAACGTGCGTACAGCAGGTGCAGAATCGCGTGTTCGATACCGCCGATGTATTGATCCACCGGCAGCCAGTGGTCGGCCGCGGATTTCTCGACCAGGCCACCTTCAAAGTGCGGCGAGGCATACCGGGCGTAGTACCACGACGACTCGACGAAGGTGTCCATGGTGTCGGTTTCACGCTTGGCAGGCTGGCCACATTTCGGGCAGCTGCACTCGTAAAACTCAGGCATGCGTGCCAGCGGCGAACCGGCGCCATCCGGCACCACGTCTTCCGGCAACACGACGGGCAGTTGATCTTCCGGTACCGGCACGTCACCGCAAGCGTCGCAGTGGATGATCGGGATAGGGCAGCCCCAGTAGCGCTGGCGGCTGATGCCCCAGTCGCGCAGGCGGAACTGGGTGCGCGAGGCGCCCAGTTCTTTTTTGATCAGCGCCACTTCGATCGCGTCGAACGCGCCGGCGAAATCCAGACCATCGAACTCGCCGGAGTTGATCAGCGTGCCGTGCTCGCCGTAGGCGTCTTGCCACGGGGCCGGGTTGGTCTCGCCGGAGCTGGTGCGCACTACCGATTTGATCGGCAGGTCGTACTTGTGGGCGAATTCGAAATCACGCTCGTCGTGCGCTGGCACAGCCATGACCGCGCCGTCGCCGTAGTGCATCAGCACATAGTTGGCGACCCAGACCGGGAGTTTGTCACCGGTCAGCGGGTGCTCGACGAACAGGCCGGTCGGCAGGCCTTTTTTCTCTTGAGTGGCGACGTCGGCTTCAGCCACGCTGCCGCCCTTGCATTCAGCGATGAACGCTTGCAGCTCAGGGTTGTTCTGCGCGGCCTGGGTGGCCAGCGGGTGTTCGGCAGCGACGGCAACGTAGGTCGCGCCCATCAGGGTGTCCGGACGGGTGGTGAAGACTTTCAGGGTGCCGGCTGTGCCGATCGAGTCGACGTTGTACGGGAACTGCACTTCCATGCCGCGGGATTTGCCGATCCAGTTGCGCTGCATGGTCTTGACCTGTTCAGGCCAGCCAGTCAGCTCGTCGAGGCTCTCCAGCAGCTCATCCGCATAAGCGGTGATCTTGAAGTAGTACATCGGGATTTCGCGCTTTTCGATCAGCGCGCCGGAACGCCAGCCGCGACCGTCGATGACTTGTTCGTTGGCCAGAACGGTCTGATCGACCGGGTCCCAGTTCACGGTGCCGCTTTTTTTGTAGATCACGCCTTTTTCGAACAGGCGAGTGAACAGCCATTGTTCCCAGCGGTAGTAATCAGGTTTGCAGGTGGTGACTTCACGCGACCAGTCCACCGCCAGGCCCAGGCTGCGCAGCTGGGTTTTCATGTAGGCGATGTTTTCGTAGGTCCACTTGGCGGGCGCCACGTTGTTTTTCATCGCGGCGTTTTCCGCCGGCATGCCGAAGGCATCCCAACCCATCGGTTGCAGAACGTTCTTGCCTTGCATGCGCTGGTAGCGGGAGATCACGTCGCCGATGGTGTAGTTGCGCACGTGCCCCATGTGTAGCTTGCCGCTGGGGTAAGGGAACATCGACAGGCAGTAGAAAGTCTCCTTGCCTGGCTGTTCGCTGACTTCAAAGGACTTTTGCTCATCCCAGAACGACTGGGCGGCGGCTTCGATTTCACGGGGCTGATATTGTTCGTGCATGGCTACTTTTGTACTGGATAGGGGTGGCCTAATCCTCTTCAACGCGGCATTCGGGCTGGCCCGGACGAGCTGGAAGTGGAATGACAGGAAGCGCCGTAGCATACATGACCGCGCTTGGCCTAGGGAAACCCTGATTGCAGCTGTTTGGCCCGCGGAATGGGTGGCGAGGGCCGTTGGTCGCGGCGTGCAGCCGGTTCGTGCAGCGAAGCTAAGCTCTAACTGGGGAGTGAGTCTTATCTTCAATGAGGTGAGGGATGGTGGAGCAACAGCAAAGAAACGTCACGAAACCTGAGTTGTACGAGCGGTTGATGGACCGTCTGGGCATTGCTCTGGACGCTGCAAAAACCGCAGACCGGCTGCGCGACGAGCGCCCCCTGGAACTGGAATTGCGTGGCTTGAGCCCCGCCGAGTTCAAACTGGTCAAGGCCTATCTGGATCGCAGTGAACGTGAAACGCACGGATGTTTGTCGCAGGCAGTGAAGCAGCTCGATGCAACACATTCGGCCAAGGTCATCTGGCTCAAGGACAAGGCGCCACGCAAAGACACCGTCAAGGTGCGTGCTTTGCGGGCCAAGTAAGCGCATGGCAGGTCAAGAAACGGATCTTTTTCAACAGGATCCCACCCTATCGGTTGTCGCGTTGTATTAACCCACTTAGGCTTCGGGCATCTTTGGAGATGCCCGATGCCTTTACGTTATTTCATCAAACAACTTCTATTGCCGCCCGGCATTCTTTTGCTGCTGTTGCTGGCTGCGTGGTGGCTGCGCCGCTCACGGCCGCGACTGGCTGGATTGTGTTTTGCCCTCGGTTTTGGTGGATTCTGGCTGATGAGCCTGCCGGTGGTGGTGCAATGGGGTGCCAAAGCCCTCGAGCGAGAGCCGCCACTGGCCCGCGAAGAGTGGGCGACATTGGCGCAGCGTGCCGATGCGATTGTGGTGCTGGGGTCTGGCCGTGAGCGGGGTGATCTGGCCTGGGGCGACGATCAACCGACCGGCGTGGGGCTTGAGCGTCAGCGTTATGCGGCGCGATTGGCGAAAGCCTCGGGACTGCCGATTTTGACCAGTGGCGGCTTGCACTACGGTACGCCTCCGACCGAGGCGAAATTGATGGCCGATTCATTGCTGGACGATTTCGGCGTGACCGTGCGTTGGCAGGAAGGGCAGAGCCGCACCACCTGGGAAAACGCCAGATTCAGCGCCGATATGCTGTTGCCGCAGGGAATCAAACGCGTGGTCGTGGTAACGCAGGCTTGGCACATGCCGCGATCGGTGTGGAGTTTTCAGGCGGCAGGATTTGAAGTGGTGCCCGCGCCAGTGGGCTTCCTGAGTACGGACAACGCTCGGCCGTTTGGTGGCTGGCTGCCTGAGTTCAAATCGATCTGGCAGAGCGGACAGTTGCTGAATGAAGCGGTGGGGCAGGTGGGGTATTCGCTGTTTTACCGCTGAGAATCAAAAGATCGCAGCCTGCGGCACCTCCTACAGGGGGAATACAAATCCCATGTAGGAGCTGCCGCAGGCTGCGATCTTTTTGCTTAGAGGGTTTTGGACATCCGGCTAGCCATCAGCGCCCAACCGAACAGCCCCAGACACAGGACGATCAGCGGCCATGAACGCCATTGCAGGTACGGCGTCAGGTTGTGCATTGGCACCACTTCGCCATACAAAATGCCCTGTTCGAACTGCGGAATCTGCTCGGTGATCTGCCCAAACGGGTTGATCAGGCCGGTCACGCCATTGTTGGTGGCGCGGATCATCCAGCGTCCGGCTTCCAGCGCGCGCATCTGCGCCATCTGCAAATGTTGCAGCGGGCCGATCGAGGTGCCGAACCACGTGTCGTTGCTGATCGTCAGCAGCAGGTCGCTGCGCGCCGACAGGCTGGCGGCGAACTCCGGATACACCACTTCGTAGCAGATGAACGGCGCGATCTGATAACCCTTGGCCTGCAGCATCGGCTGATCGGCGGGGCCGCGGGCGAAGTCCGACATCGGCAGGTCGAAGAATGCGATCAGTCCGCGCAGCACATCCTGCAACGGCACGTACTCACCGAACGGCACCAGTTTCTGTTTCAGGTAAGTGCCATCGCCTTCGCCCACCACAGTGATGCCATTGTAGAAGCGTCTTTCGTGTTGCACCGTTTCGCGGATCGGTACGCCGGTGATCAGCGCTGATTTACGTTCGGCGGCGAAGTTACCCATCATGCTCAGGTAGCCCTCGGCGGACTCCTTGAGTACCGGCACCGCCGTTTCCGGCCAGATCAGCAGATCCACTGGTTTGGAGCGGAAACTCAGATCGCGGTACAGCGCCAGTTGCGCGTTGAGCTGCGCCGGGTCCCACTTCATGCTTTGTTCGACGTTACCCTGAATGGCAGCAACGGTCAGCGGCTCACCGGAAGGGCTGGTCCAGGCGTGGCCCTTGAGTGCAATCCCCGCCACCCATGGCCCGACCAGCAACAGCAGGCCAACCGCAACAAAAGCCTTGCGACCGGTTCGTAGCAGACGCGGCGCGTTGTAGATCAGCGCAGCCGTCAATGCCAGAACGAACGATACCAGCCACATCCCGCCGACCGGCGCGAGACCGGCCAGTGGACCGTCGAGCTGGCTGTAACCGGAATAAAGCCAAGGGAAGCCAGTAAGGAACCAGCCGCGAAAGGCTTCCTGGCCGACCCACAGCGCGGCGAATGCCAAAGCATCGGCCAGCGGCGCCTCGTTACGGCGCAGCCAGCGCGCCCAGAGCCAGGCGGGCAGGGCAAAGAAAAAGGCAATAGCCGCAGTGAACAGCAGCATCAGGAATCCGGCCAGTAGCACCGAAGCGCCGCCGAAGTGGTGAATGCTGTAATAGATCCAACTGGTACCGGCGCCGAACAGGCCGAAACCGAAGCACCAGCCACGGCCCAGTGCCTGACGGGGGCTTGGCTCACGCAGGCCGGCATAGAACAAACCGACCGCCAGCAAAGCCAGCGGCCAGATATCGAAGGGTGCCAGAGCGAACGTGGTGATTGCACCGGCCGCCACGGCCAGCAGGTTACCGGGCCAGCCGGGGCGGGTTGTCCAGCGCATTTCAGTCCTTAGATTTAACGAGCGATTGGCGTCAGTCGCAGCAAGTGAATCCGACGGCTGTCGGCGTTCAGGATGCGGAAACGATAGGCGCCGATTTCAGTGGTTTCGTTGCGTTTTGGCAAGTGCCCGAACGCGCTCATCACCAGGCCGCCGACGGTGTCGAACTCGTCGTCGGAAAACTCGCTGTCGAAGAACTCGTTGAAGTTCTCGATCGGCGTCAGTGCCTTGATCAGGAAGTCACCGCTGGGCAGCGGCTTGATGTAGCTGTCTTCTTCGACGTCGTGCTCGTCCTCGATATCGCCGACGATCTGTTCCAGCACGTCTTCGATGGTCACCAGACCTGCCACGCCGCCGTATTCATCAATGACGATGGCCATGTGGTTGTGGTTGGCGCGGAACTCACGCAGCAACACATTCAGACGCTTGGACTCCGGCACGAACGTGGCCGGGCGCAGCAGGTCCTTGATGTTGAAGCTGTCGCCGTTTTCCTTGAGGATCAGCGGCAGCAGATCCTTGGCCAGCAGCACGCCCATCACGTCGTCATGGCTTTCACCGATGACCGGATAGCGCGAGTGGGCGGAATCGACCACGGCTGGAAGGAATTCACGCGGTGTCTGGGTCGCCTTGATGCTGACCATCTGCGAACGCGGCACCATGATGTCGCGTACTTGCAGGTCAGCCACCTGAATGGCGCCTTCGACGATGGCCAGCGCTTCGCTGTCCAGCAGTTTGTTCTGATGTGCATCGCGCAGCAGCTCAAGGAGCTCCTGGCGGTTCTTCGGCTCGTGGGCAAAAGCCTGGGTCAGTTTACCCAGCCATGACTTCTGCCCGTTGCTCGATCGATCTTCGCTCATAGCGATTACTCTGAATCCTTTGTTGTAACGATTGGGGATGGTTCGGTTTCGTCGTCCGCGTACGGATCGCGATAGCCCAGTTCAGCAAGCAACTCGCGTTCCAGTGCTTCCATTTCTTCGGCTTCTTCGTCATCTATATGGTCGTAACCAAGCAGATGCAAGCAGCCGTGAATGACCAGATGTGCCCAGTGGGCCTTTAGTTCCTTGCCTTGTTCGGCGGCCTCGCGCTCAACCACGGCCACGCAGATCACCAGATCGCCGAGCAGCGGGATATCGAGAAACTCGTCGGGCACGTCAGCCGGGAACGACAGGACGTTGGTCGCGTAATCCTTCTGGCGCCAGGTGTGATTGAGCTCACGGCCTTCTTCCTCGTCGACCAGACGAATGGTCATTTCCGAGTCTGCGGTGCGCTGGCGCAGGGCCAGTTCGCACCATTGGCGGAACTCGGTTTCACTGGGAGCGGACGCTTCGGTCGCTATTTGCAGGTCAAGCTCAAGCATCGCGGCGAGTGTCCTTCGCAGGTTCATCAGTCACGCGATTTTCGAAGCGCTCGTAGGCTTCGACGATGCGTTGAACCAGCGGATGGCGCACAACGTCTTTGGGCATGAAGTGCGTGAAGCTGATGCCCGGCACGTCTTTGAGCACTTCGATCACGTGGTGCAGGCCCGACTTGGTGCCTTTCGGCAGGTCGACCTGGGTGATGTCACCCGTGATAACCGCGGTAGAGCCGAAACCGATACGCGTCAGGAACATCTTCATCTGTTCGACAGTGGTGTTCTGGCTTTCGTCGAGAATGATGAAGCTGTTGTTAAGCGTGCGACCGCGCATGTAGGCCAGCGGCGCGACTTCGATCACCTGACGTTCGATCAGCTTGGCCACGTATTCGAAGCCGAGCATTTCGTAGAGTGCGTCATAGAGCGGGCGCAGGTACGGGTCGATCTTCTGCGACAGATCGCCAGGCAGGAAGCCGAGCTTTTCACCCGCCTCAACCGCCGGACGCACCAGCAGGATGCGCCGGATCTGCTCGCGCTCCAGTGCATCGACCGCACAGGCCACGGCCAGATAGGTCTTGCCGGTACCGGCCGGGCCTATGCCGAAGTTGATGTCGTTACCGAGTATTTCCTTCACATAGCGCAACTGATTCAAGCCGCGAGGGCGAATCATGCCTTTTTTGGTGCGCAGGGCGACGGAGGCTTCCGCGGGGACGTGGTTGTCCAGCTCGACGACGGCTGATTCCTGCAGAAACAGGTGAACCATATCTGGCGACAACTCCGTACCCTTGGTTTCGCGGTACAGGCGGCGAATCAGATTTTCCGCAGACGTGGTGTGCTTGGAGTCGCCGATCAGCTCGAACTGGTTTCCGCGGTTGCGGATCTCGATGCTCAGGCGCTGTTCGATCAAGCGCAAATGCTCGTCGAATTGCCCGCACAGATTGGCGAAGCGATGAGCCTCAAAGGGCTCGAGAATAAAACGATGTGGTTCTATGGGAGCGTTCAAGGTCGTATTTAGCCGCCCTGGGGCAATTAAGATGAAATCAAGGATAACGCCAGTGGCCTGGGTGCGAAAGCTCTTAAATTGATGAACACAATCTGAGTAACAGTGCAGTCCACTGTGGGAGCTGGCTTGCCAGCGATAGCGGTGCAACAGGCGACATATTTGTCGGGGCTGATGGCCTTATCGCTGGCAAGCCAGCTCCCACAGGATTCCCTGTGCTCCTGATATTTTTTTTACTGGATCAGCGAACCACGCAGCGAGTGCGGTTGCGCCGCATCGATGTGCACATCTGCGAACTGGCCGATCAGGGTTGGATTGTCGCAGCGGAAGTTGACGATACGATTATTCTCGGTGCGCCCTTGCAGTTCGCCGGGGTCTTTCTTCGAGTAATCGGTCACCAGAATTCGCTGGGTCGAGCCGACCATTTGTCGGCTGATCTCGAACCCTTGCTGATTCAGGCGGTGCTGAAGCGCGTTCAGGCGTTCTTTCTTCAGCGCTTCCGGCGTGTCATCGGCCAGGTCGGCAGCCGGTGTGCCCGGGCGCTGGCTGTAAACGAACGAGTAGGAAAAATCGAAACCGACGTCTTCGATCAGCTTCATGGTCTGTTCGAAGTCCTTCTCGGTTTCACCCGGGAAGCCGACGATGAAGTCCGAGCTGATGCAAATCCCCGGCACCGCCGCGCGCAGTTTGCGCAACTTGGATTTGTACTCCAGCGCGGTGTGGTTGCGCTTCATCGCCGCCAGAATCCGGTCGGAGCCCGATTGCACTGGCAAGTGCAGGTGCTTCACGAGTTCCGGTACTTCGGCGTGGGCCTGGATCAGGCTGTCGGAGAACTCCAGCGGATGCGAGGTGGTGTAGCGAATGCGGTCGATGCCATCGACGGCAGCGACCACGCGGATCAATTCCGCCAGGTCGGCCAGACGACCGTCATGGGTTGCGCCGCGATAGCCGTTGACGTTCTGCCCCAGCAAAGTCACTTCACGCACGCCGTTTTCGGCCAGATGAATGATCTCGGCGAGCACGTCGTCGAATGGTCGGCTGACCTCTTCACCGCGGGTATAAGGCACCACGCAGAACGTGCAGTACTTGCTGCAACCTTCCATCACCGACACGTAAGCACTCGGGCCGTCAATGCGCGGCTCGGGCAAGTGGTCGAATTTTTCGATTTCCGGGAACGAGACATCGACTTGCGGCAATTTGGTGATGCGTGCGGCGTCGATCATTTCCGGCAGGCGGTGCAGGGTCTGCGGGCCGAACACCACGTCGACGTAGGGGGCGCGATCACGGATCGCCGCGCCTTCCTGGCTGGCCACGCAACCGCCGACGGCGATCACCATGTCCGGGTTGGCCAGTTTCAATTCGCGCCAGCGGCCCAGTTGCGAGTACACCCGGTCCTGGGCGCGTTCGCGGATCGAGCAGGTGTTGAGCAGAATCACGTCGGCATCTTCGGCGCGAGCCGTGACTTCCAGGGCCTGATGTTCACCCAGCAGATCGACCATGCGCGAGCTGTCGTACTCGTTCATCTGGCAACCGTGGGTTTCGATGTAAAGCTTCTTGGCCATGGATTAGGATCGTCACGTGATTCAAAGAACCGCGCATTATAGGGAACATGTCTCCATGTTCCTACCGTTGTGCGTCCGGTGGCTATGCTATAGTTCGCGCCCTCATTTTTATCCCCGATGTTATCCGCCCGCCATGACCAAACGCGAAGCTCCAATCTACAAGGTGATTTTCCTCAACCAGGGCCAGGTGTTCGAAATGTACGCCAAGCAGATCTATCAAAGTGATCTGTGGGGCTTCCTGGAAGTGGAAGAGTTCGTCTTTGGCGAGCGCACGCAGATGGTCGTCGATCCGAGCGAAGAAAAGCTCAAGGCGCAATTCGAAGGCGTGGTGCGCAGCTTTGTGCCGATGCATTCGATCGTGCGTATCGACGAGGTCGAGCGTCTGGGTACACCGAAAATCAGCGAAGCCCGCGGCACGGTCGGCAATGTGATGCCGTTTCCGATGCCGATGCCTGAGAAGTAAGTTTCAAGACCGCGTCGCCCCATTCGCGAGCAGGCTCGCTCCCACATTTGATCTCCAGTGTTCCGAAGACCACTTGTGGGAGCGAGCTTTCTCGCGATGGGGCTCGCAAGATCGGCTCAGAAATCAGGGAAGAGGCGAAAACGGCGTGCGCCCATCGGCGCTCTGTAGTTCCATCAGGTATTTACGGAAAATTTGCCCGAGCACCTGTGTGGCGGTTTCGAGGTCTTCGCGGGACATTTTTTCAGAGACTTCGTCGGCAGTGTCCAGCGCCTCTTCGGCGCCGTTGACCGCGGCCATCTTCAGCACGATGTACGCCTGAATGTTGTTGGCCTGCACGCCTTCGCCGTGGAAGAACATGGTGCCGAGCTTGAATTGCGCCTGGGCATGGCCTTGCAGCGAGGCTTTTTCGAAATAGCTCAGGGCTTGATTGAGGTCGCGCGGCGCATTCTTGCCGTCGTAGTAGAACTCACCCAACTCGTATTGCGCTTGCGCATCCCCTTCATCCGCTGCCTTTTGGCAGGCGGCCAGTGCCTGCGTGACGTCTTGCGGCTGAGTATTGAGGGTGCAACGACCCATCGCCGGGATCAACAACGAGTTGCCGCCTGCTTGTGCATGCGCGAGCAGGGGCTGAAGGAGCAACAGGCAGCCCAAGGCAAGGGTGCGGCCGGTGCGGTTCATGGGAATCGACTTACCTCTGAAGGGCACGCGGACCCATCGAGGGATCCAATAAGCGCGCATTATGAAATAAGCAGGGCCATCCTTACAAAGTCTTTACTCGTTTTTCTGCTGCGCGGGGAATATATCGCCCACTTTAGGCGGATATTTAGCAGAGGCGTCGGAAAAACAGCTCGGGTGTAGGTGAAAGCTGACGCTGGCAATGGCCAACGTCAGCGGTTCGGCGATTATTTCAGTTTGGCGAAGGCGCGCTCGGCTGCATCCAGAGTCAACTTCAACTCGGCTTCGCCGTGGGCGATAGAGGTGAAACCGGCTTCGAATGCACTCGGCGCCAGGTACACGCCGCCTTCCAGCATCAGGTGGAAGAAGCGACCGAACAGGGCAGCGTCACTGGCCATCACGTCTTCAAAGGTGACGATGTCGTCGGCACCGCTGAAGTACAGGCCGAACATGCCGCCGGCCTGAGTGGTCACGAACGGAATACCCGCTGCGTCAGCGCGTTGTTGCAGGCCGTCGAGTAGGCGCGTGGTGTAATCGGTCAGTTCGTCGTGGAAACCCGGACGGCTGATCAGGCGCAGAGTGGTCAAACCAGCAGCCATGGCCAGCGGGTTACCCGACAGCGTACCGGCCTGATACACCGGGCCCAGTGGCGCGATGCGCTCCATGATTTCACGCTTGCCGCCGAAACAGCCGACCGGCATGCCGCCACCGATGATCTTGCCGAAGGTGGTCAGGTCTGGTTTCACGCCGTAGTAAGCCTGCGCACCACCGAGGGCCACGCGGAAACCGGTCATCACTTCGTCGAAAATCAGCACAACGCCATGTTTGTCGCACAGCGAGCGCAGACCTTCGAGGAAGCCCGGCGCTGGCGGCACGCAGTTCATGTTGCCGGCCACTGGCTCAACGATGATGCAGGCGACTTCTTCGCCGACTTCGGCGAGCATTTTTTCCACGGCGTCGATGTCGTTGAACGGCAGGGTCAGCGTGTGTTTGGCGAACGCGGCCGGTACACCCGCCGAGCTCGGAACGCCTTGGGTCAGTGCGCCGGAACCTGCCTTGACCAGCAGACTGTCGGAGTGACCGTGGTAGCAGCCTTCGAATTTGATGATGCTGTCGCGGCCGGTGTAACCACGAGCCAGGCGGATGGCGCTCATGGTCGCTTCGGTGCCGGAGCTGACCATGCGCACCATGTCCATCGACGGCACCAGCGAGCAGACCAGGTCGGCCATCTCGGTTTCCATCGCGGTCGGCGCGCCGTACGACAAGCCGTGTTGCAGTTGATTGCGCACCGCGTCCAGCACGTCCGGGTGGCTGTGGCCAAGAATCATCGGGCCCCACGAGCCAACGTAATCGACATAATGCTTGTCGTCTTCGTCAGTGACGTAGGCGCCTTCGGCGTGCTTGAAGAACAGCGGCGTGCCACCCACGCTCTTGAACGCGCGAACCGGTGAGTTCACGCCACCGGGAATGTGTTTCTGGGCATTGGCAAACAGGGTTTCGGAACGAGACATGATCGGGCTCTCAAAAATCAGGATTTGAACAATTCATTAAATGCGCGGGCGCGGCGGGTCACTTCGGCGGTGCTGTCGGCACCAAACAAACCGTGGACCACAGCAAGCAAGTCGACGCCGTGGGCCACCAGCGGCGCAGCGTTGTCGAGGGTGATGCCACCAATCGCGCAGATCGGTAGATGCAGCGCACGTTTGGCTTCGTCGAGCAGATCAAGGCTGCAGGTCGGTGCACCGGGTTTTGTGTTGGAATTGAAGAAACGACCGAAGGCGACGTAACTCGCGCCTTCCCTGGCAGCCTGTTGCGCCAGTTCGATTTGCGCGTGGCAAGTCGAGCCGATGATCGCTTTCGAGCCAAGCAGGGCGCGGGTCGGTGACAGCGGGCCGTCGGTCTGGCCCAGATGCACACCGACGTTCAGGCGCGCGGCCAGTTCGGCGTCGTCGTTGATAATCAGCTGCGTCTTGTAGCGTTCGCACAGATTGCGCAGCGCCTCGGCCTCGCGCAGACGGCGGGCTTCGTCACTGCTCTTGTCGCGGTATTGCAGCAGGGTGACGCCGCCTTCCAGCGCCGCCTCCACGTACGACAGGAACTTGCCGGCCAGCAACTGGCTGTCGGTAATGGCGTACAGGCCACGTAGTTTCATCAGGCAGACCTCACGACGTTACGAGCAGAAATCCAGCGGCAGGCGACGCGGGACAAACTGGCCTTTGCCCAGCTGTTCGGCATCGCGCAGGGTGCGCCAGGTGTAATCCAGTGCACTGCGCACGGCGCTGGCGAGGTTTTCACCTTGCGCCAGGCGACCGGCCAAGGCACTGGCGAGGGTGCAGCCAGAACCGTGATAACTGCCCGGCAAGCGCTGGCAGTAAAAGGTTTCACGCAGACCGTCGCGGCTGTACAGGCGATTGTGGATTTCAGTTTCGTCGCCGTGGCCACCGGTAATCAGCAGGTTCTTGACGAACGGCAGAAGTTTTTCAGCGCACTCGTCCGCGGTGCCTTCGGGCAGTTCGGCAAGGATGCGCGCTTCGGGAAGGTTGGGGGTCGCGATGATCGACAGTGGCAGCAGACGTTCGCGCATCGCATAGCCGACTTCGTCCTTGCCCAGACGTCCACCGCCGCCGGCGCGCAGTACCGGGTCACAGACCACCGGCAAGTGCGGGTGCGCCGACAACAGTTCGACAACGGTGTCGACCATTTCCAGCGAACCGAGCATGCCCAGTTTGACCGCAGCGACTTCGGAGTCGTTGAGCACGGCGTTGGCCTGGGCCAATACCCACTCACGGTCGAGGACGCGAAAGTCAGTGACGTTGACGGTGTCTTGCACGGTCAGGGCGGTGACGGCCGGAGCCGCATGGCAACCCTGCGCGAGCAGGGCTTCGATATCTGCCTGCAAGCCGGCGCCACCACTGGGGTCGTGGCCGGAGAGACAGAGGACAACGGGGCGGGAGCTGTAGATATTCATGGTGCGCGAGCTTACCACCAAAGCTGATTTTCGGGTGTGGCTGGCGCAGCAAGATCAAAAGATCGTCCGATCGCGGCCCGAGTCGTTGGACGATCTTTTGATCTACCTGACCAATCAAACAGCTCTAGCTCGCTACTTTGCTCTGGAACGCCCGTTCTAGAGCCTTTGTAGGAAAAATTCCGATGGTGCTCAATGGCCATCAACGGCTATGCTAGTCTGGATCCAAACCAATAACAGGTAACACCGGTTTTACGTCTACTCAAAAGGAATGGGGGGGCTTCCTGACACAACCGGACGAGCCACGCTGGGGCTTCAATGCGCTATCTGCTGATGTTGCTGTTCTGCTTGCCCCTCATGGCGAGCGCCGTCGAATTCGACGAATTCACCCAGAGCCTCCCTCTGGGCCGGTCACTGCAAGTGTTCGAAGACCCGAGTGGTCAGGCGAGCATTGCCGATGTCCGCGCGCAGGCTGCTGCCGGCAATTTCAAAGCCCACGACAAAGCCACGCTCAATGCCGGGTACTCACGCTCGGCATTCTGGCTGAAGATCGACCTGCATTACCGCCCGAGCAATCCTGGCGCCCAGCGCTCCTGGCTGCTGGAGTTGGCATATCCGCCGCTCGACCATCTCGACCTGTATCTGCCCGACGGCCATGGCGACTTTCACCTGATCCGGCAAACCGGCGATGCCTTGCCGTTCGCCAGTCGTGAGATCCGCCAGAACAACTATCTGTTCGACCTGACGTTCGCGCCGGATCAACAGCAAACCGTGTACCTGCGTCTCGCCAGCGAAGGTTCGATCCAGGCGCCGGTGACTTTGTGGTCGAGCACTGCGTATCTCGAAGACCAGCCGGTGCGCCTGTACGTGCTGGGCATCATTTATGGCGTGCTGCTGGGGATGGTGGTCTACAACCTGTTCATCTACCTGAGCGTGCGAGACACCAGTTACCTCTATTACATCTTCTACATTGCCTCGTTCGGGCTCTATCAGCTGTCGGTGAATGGCGCGGCGGTCGAGTATTTCTGGCCGGACAATCCGTGGTGGGCCAACGCCGCCACCCCGTTCTTCATCGGTTGCGCGGGGCTGTTCGGCAGCCAGTTCGCCCGCAGCTTTTTGCAGACCAGGACGCACAGCCGCTGGCTTGACCGCTTGCTGATCGCCTTGATCGCATTCGGTGCGCTGGTGGTTGGTCTGTCGTTGATGGCCAGTTACGCCTTGGCCCTGCGCCTGGCAACAACGTTGGCGCTGACCTTCACCGTGGTGATTTTCGCCGCCGGGATTCTGGCCTGGTGCCGCGGCCTGCGGGTGGCGCGCTACTTCATCATCGCCTGGTCGGCGTTTCTGCTCGGTGGCGTGATCAACACGCTGATGGTGCTGGGCTTGCTGCCGAACGTGTTCCTGACCATGTACGCCAGCCAGATCGGCTCGGCCATCGAAGTGGCGCTGCTGTCGCTGGCATTGGCCGATCGCATCAACGCGATGCGCGAACAACAGGCGCAGACGCTGTTCGATGCCAGCCAGAAACTCGAAGTGCTCAACCAGCAACTGGCCCGCAGCAACAAGCTCAAGGATGAATTCCTCGCGACCCTGACCCACGAACTGCGCACGCCGATGAACGGTGTGATCGGCTCGCTTGAACTGATGCAGACCGTCGACCTGGACCCGGAGCTTGAGCAATACCAGCAAACTGCCGCCGGTTCCGCCCGCGACATGATGCGCATGGTCAACGGCATCCTCACCCTTACCGAATTGCAGGCCGGCAAGCTCAAGGCGACACCGGGCAGCTTCAGCCTGCGCGGCGTGGTCGAGGCATTACGCGTGCAATTTGAAAGTAATGCGGCGAGCGAGTCGCTGGACTTCAAAGTCGACGTGCTGCCGACCCTGCCGGATCGCCTGAACGGTGACAGCACGAAACTGGCGCAATGCCTGGAATGCTTGCTGGATAACGCGATCAAGTTCACTCGCGTGGGCGGTCTGGCGCTACGTGTTAGCGGCAAACCGACGACGGACAATCGTATGGCCCTGTCGTTTGCGGTGATCGACACCGGTATCGGCTTCACTGATCTGGGCGAGGCGACGATGTATCAGCGCTTCTTCCAGCTCGACGGATCGATGACCCGTGAGTACGGCGGCTTGGGCGTAGGTCTGGCGATTTGCCGACAGTTGGTGGAATTGCTCGGCGGCAAGCTCACCCATCGTTCCGAACCCGGTCGCGGCAGCCGTTTCCAGCTGGACGTCGAGTTCGAATTGCCGGTGGTCGAACCTGCGCCAACAGCGGCGCCTGCCCGCGATTGCATACGCGCACCGCAGGACTGCACGGTGTTGTTGGTCGATAACAACAGCGTCAACCAGCTGGTGATGCGCGGCATGCTGCTCAAGCTCGGTTTCCGCGTGCGCGCCGCCGATAATAGTGCGGCAGCGCTCGATTACCTGCAGCGCGAGAGCTTCGACGCGGTACTGATCGATTGCCAGTCGCCTGCCCAAGACGGCGCGGCATTGTGCTGCCAGATCCACGCTTTGCCGGGTTGCGCCCATCTGCCGGTGTTCATGTTGGCGCTGAGTGCCGACCGCGAGATGTGCAGCCCTGGCGCGGTGATCGATTACCTGAACAAACCGGTGAAATTCGAGGATTTGCAGGCAGCGCTGGAGCGGCGCGTGCTCTGCTGCTGACAGGGTAAAAGCGCCGCAAAAACGGCGGATATGACGCTTTGTTCGGCGTGGGGGCGGTGCTTAACTGACCTTCTCGCTGAAGAAGGAACCCGTCATGAACCTGCATCAGTTCGCCGAAACCCACGAAGTCACCAACCAGCCGCCGTCGCTGGACGGCAGCAACCTGTACCGCATTGATCTGCCGTTGCAGGAGTGGTCGCGCCGGTTTGGCGCCGGTTGGGCCGAATCGCGAATTGACGCCTACGGTGCTCTCGCTGGCGGGCCGCTGATGGAAGCCGGGTTCCTCGCCAATCAGAACAAACCGGTATTCGCCAGCCATGACCGCTACGGTCATCGCATCGATCTGGTGGAATTTCATCCCGCTTATCACGAGCTGATGCGCACGGCCATCGAGCATGGCCTGACTTCCTTGCCATGGGCGCACCCGCAGGACGGCGCCCACGTTGCCCGGGCGTCCATGAGTTACCTGCACAGCCAGGCCGAGGCCGGCAGTGGCTGCCCGTTGACCATGACGTTCGCCAGCGTTCCGGCCCTGCGTTTGCAGCCGAACCTGGCCGAGCAATGGCTGCCGAAAATCCTCGCCACCGAATACGACCCGCGCAATGTCGGCATGGCGCACAAGGCCGGGGTCACCATCGGCATGGCGATGACCGAGAAACAGGGCGGCACCGACGTGCGCGCCAATACCACCAAAGCCTATCCGGTCGGTACCAGCGGGCCGGGCGAGGCCTATGAACTGGTCGGGCACAAGTGGTTCTGCTCGGCGCCGATGTGCGATGCGTTCCTCACGCTGGCGCAGACCGACAAAGGCCTGACCTGTTTTCTGCTGCCACGCCATCGTCCCGATGACACGCGCAATCAGTTCTACATCCAGCGCCTGAAAAACAAACTCGGCAACCAGTCCAATGCCTCCAGCGAAGTGGAATTTCGCGGGGCGCTGGCGTGGATGGTCGGCGAAGAGGGGCGTGGCGTGCCGACCATCATCGAGATGGTGGCCATGACCCGTTTCGATTGCATGGTCGGCTCCAGCGCGCTGATGCGTCAGGCGCTGACCCAGGCCAGCCATCACTGCGCGCATCGCAAGGTCGGCGGCAAACTGCTGAGCGAACAGCCGTTGATGCAGAACGTGCTGGCCGATCTGGCGCTTGAAAGCGAGGCCGCACTGGCCCTGAGCCTGCGCATGGGCAAAGCGCTCGATCATCTGGATGATCGCCACGAAGCGCAATTCGCCCGGTTGGTGACGGCGGTGGGCAAGTACTGGATCTGCAAACGCGCGCCGGCCATGATCAACGAAGCCGCCGAATGCATGGGCGGTGCGGGTTATGTCGAAGACAGCATCTTGCCGAGGCTGTATCGCGAGGCGCCGGTCAACTCGACGTGGGAAGGTTCGGGCAACGTCCAGTGCCTCGACGTGTTGCGTGCCTTGTCGAAAGAGCCGGGCGTGCTGGATGTGTTGTTCAGCGAGCTCGGTGACGGCCATGGTGATAAACGTCTGGCCGCGCATATTCAGCAGTTACAGGCGCAGTTCAAGGACACGAGCGACATTCAATACCGGGCGCGGCAGTTGACTGAGGATATTGCGCTGGGGCTACAGGCCAAACTGTTGCTGGAGGCGGGGAATTCGGCGGTCAGTGATGCCTTTATTGCCAGTCGTCTGAGTGGTGGCGGACGAGTTTACGGTGCGCTGCCGCGCGGACTGGACGTCGAAGCCATCGTCGCCCGCTCGACCCCGCAAGGTTTCTGACCCCAATCTCTCCAACACCAAAAAAACCTGTGGGAGCTGGCTTGCCAGCGATGGCGTTCTGTCACTCGACATCGATGTTGAATGTGACGACCTCATCGCTGGCAAGCCAGCTCCCACAGGGATTCGGGTTGTCTGAAAGATTTAGGTGTTGCCACAACGCTACTGTTCCCGTCACGCCACGATGCAGGCAAGATGAAGCTCTGCAAGTCAGAACACAGGAAGCTGATCGTGACCGAAGCGTTTATTGTCGTTCAAACCGCCGAACAAGCCGTGGATCGTCTGGCCGAGCTGCATGAGCGGGCCACCTCTGCGCTGAACTCGGCGCTCAAGCGGTACCTCAAGGATCGCGTCGAGCCCGACGCCGAGCAGCGTGCCCAGTTTCGTTATCCCGAACTGCGTTTGACCTATCACTGCCAGGGCGAAGTCCCGCAGACCACCCGCGCCTACGCCAAGGTGCAACTGCCGGGCACCTACAGCGTCACCGTCACCCACCCGGCGGCCTTTCGCAAATACCTGCTCGAACAACTTGTGCCGCTGATGCACGACTTCACCGTGACCGTGGAAGTCGGCGTCAGCCAGCAAAACATTCCGTATCCCTACGTGGTCGAACAGGGCGACGAACTGGCCGGCTCCGGCGTGACGGCAGCGGTGCTGGCGCGCGTGTTCCCCAGTACCGATTTGTCGGCCGCCACCGATGGCATCGCCGACGGTCTCTACGATTGGGAAAACACCGATCCGCTGCCATTGGCGCTGTTTGATGCGGCGCGTGTGGATTTCTCGCTGCGCCGACTGGTGCATTACACCGGTAGCGACTGGCGTCATGTGCAGCCGTGGATTCTGCTGACCAACTATCACCGTTACGTCGACCAGTTCATCGTCCATGGTCTGGAGCAATTGCGCAGCGATCCGCGTTTCGTGCGCATGGTGTTGCCGGGCAACGTGATCATCGAAAAGAGCATGGATCACGGCGAAGCCTCGGCGATTGCTGCCGGTGTGGTCTGGCACCGCTACCAGATGCCGGCCTATCACCTGATCGCCAGCGATGGCCACGGCGTGACCTTGGTCAACATCGGTGTCGGCCCGTCCAACGCCAAGAACATCACTGACCATTTGGCGGTACTGCGTCCGCATTGCTGGCTGATGATCGGTCACTGCGGCGGCCTGCGTCAGTCGCAGACCATCGGCGATTACGTGCTGGCCCACGCCTACATGCGTCGCGACGGTATTCTCGACCGCGTGGTGCCGCCCAACATTCCGATCCCGGCTCTGGCCGAAGTGCAAATGGCGCTGCAACAAGCGGCAGCCAATGTCACGGGCGAGAAGGGCGACGATCTGAAAAAACGCCTGCGCACCGGCACCGTGCTGACCTACGACGACCGTAACTGGGAGCTGCGCTGGGCCCAGGAGCGACCGTTGATCAACCTGTCCCGCGCCGTGGCGGTGGACATGGAAAGCGGCACGATTGCCGCGCAGGGTTATCGCTTGCGAGTGCCGTATGGCACGTTGCTGTGCGTTTCGGATAAACCGCTGCACAGTGAAATCAAGCTGCCGGGTTCGGCCAACGCCTTCTACGAACGCGCGGTCAGCCAGCACTTGAAGATCGGCATCGAAGCGGTCGATCTGCTGCGCACCGAACTCAATTCGCTGCACTCGCGCAAACTGCGCAGCTTCGACGAACCGCCGTTCCGTTAACGGTTAGTCGTGGTCATTTGGTGATCCGGGCACTAGCATTGTCAGCCCAGATCGCCAGATGTTGTTTTGCCCATGTCCCGTCCTCCGCGTCCACCTTCTCGCCGTCCCGGCGCGAAGCCTCCGTCTTCTGCCCCTCGCCGTGTCGCCAAGGCGCCGCCGGCCGAGCCGAAGCTGATCCTGTTCAACAAACCGTTCGATGTGCTGACGCAATTCAGCGACGGTGAAGGGCGGGCGACGCTCAAGGATTACATCGACGTGCCGGGCATCTATCCGGCCGGGCGTCTGGACCGAGACAGCGAAGGTTTGCTGCTGCTGACTAACGACGGCCAGTTGCAGGCGCGGATCGCAGACCCGAAACACAAGCTGGCGAAAACCTATTGGGTGCAGGTCGAAGGCGAGCCGACGGACGAGCAGTTGCAGCGTCTGCGTGATGGCGTCGAGTTGAATGACGGCATGACCTTGCCCGCCGAGGCGCGCCAGCTCGATGAACCTGAGCTGTGGCCACGCAACCCGCCCGTGCGTTTTCGCAAAAGCGTGCCGACGAGTTGGCTGGAACTGGTGATTCGCGAGGGACGCAACCGTCAGGTACGGCGCATGACTGCCGCGGTCGGGCTGCCGACGCTGCGGTTGGTGCGGGTCAGGATTGGTGACTGGACGATTGACGGTCTCGATCAGGGCCAGTGGACGGAGGTGCCGGCGCGCTTATAGAGCGCCGGATTCGATCAGGCCGATCACCACGCTCTTGATGATGAACGCGGCCACACCCAGGCCCAGCACGAAGAACAGAATGAGCGAGCCGAAGCGACCGGCCTTGGACTTCTTCGCCAGATCCCAGACGATGAAACCCATGAAAATGATCAGGATGCTGACCAGGCCGGTCATCATCCACTCTTCGAGTAGTGCAGGATCCATCGGACATCTCCGGCGCGGGGCGGGGTAAAGGGCGGCGGCGATTATACGCCATGGGCAATTGCTGAATCATTGACCTGCGTCGGTGTGCCACACCTCTTCAGTCACCGCTGCCCCCTGCAGGAGCTGCCGAAGGTTCGGGCCGCTCCTACAGGGAGAAATTTCAGCTACGCAGATGAGTGAGCGGCAACTCGGTACTGTTCAACACCTGATTCAGCACAAAGCTTGAGCGAACGCTTGTTACGCCATCGATGCGGGTGAGGTGACCGAGCAACAGCTTCTGATAGTGATCCATATCCGGCACCACCACTTTCAACTGGTAATCAGCATCCACCCCCGTCACCAGGCTGCACTCCAGCACCTGCGGCAACGTGCGAATCGCCGCTTCGAAATTTTCGAAACGCTCTGGCGTGTGCCGGTCCATGCCGATCAGCACGTAAGCCGTCAGGCTCAGGCCGAGCATCTTGCGGTCCAGTAGCGCCACCTGACGCGAGATATAGCCGTCGTCTTCCAGCTGTTTGACCCGGCGCGAGCAAGGCGAGGGTGACAGACCGATGCGCTCGGCCAACTCCTGGTTGGAGATGCGGGCGTCGCGTTGCAATTCCGCCAAAATGCTCAGGTCGTAACGGTCGAGTTTGCTCATCAATCTGTCCTTGGTTGTAACTATTGCGGAGGATTATCTATCCAGGGTGAAAAATTGCGCAAGTGATGTTTATTTGAGCAATCTTCGCAATCCTCTGTCGCGGCCTCAGGCTTATTCTTATCACCAGAATCACTGCTCGGTAACACAGTCCACGCGGCCCGCTCAATCAGGCCTGCCGCGGCCGCCACCCCCACCGGGGTTGGGCCGGCCCCCGAGCTACGCACTGTCCATAAGACGGCGTGAGGTGAGCCGACGTCAAAAGCGTCGAGCCAGGACGAAGTTCTCTAAAGGGAGGCCGACGGGTCTCCCTTTTTTCTTGTGCGCGATTTACTGCTGCGCCGCTCAATAAATAAGTTGCGTGACTGATAACCTGTTGCAGAACCCGGTGTGTGTTTCCCCGGTCTTAGCTACAGGCCACTCCAATCAAGGTCTCTGAGCCGCAGTGAGGAATTTCATGAAGTCGCGCATCTGGCAGCTGGCCGGTGTTGGTTTGCTGTGTATGAGTGTCGGTGCGCAGGCACTGGCCGATGAGCCGCAAAATCGTGGCCCCGACGGCGGCGGTCGCGGGCCGGAACATCAGGGCAATAATCAGGGCCATGGCGGCGACAATCAGCAGCGCCCGCACAATAACGAAATCATTCGTGGCGACAACAGCCGCCAGTTCGAGCATAACGGTCAGCAGAACAACGGTCAGAACCAGAACCGCCCGGCCTACAACCCCAACCCGGTGCGCCAGCCTCCTCCACCGCCGCAACTGCCGGCCAACAGCCTGCCGATCCAGCCGCGCCCCGATGCCGTGCGCCAGACCCAGGAACCGCGTCAGGGTTACTACCGCGATGAGCGTCCGCAAAACGGCTACAACAATCAGCATTGGCAGACCGGCAATCGGCCCAACGACAACCACTGGCCGGGACGTCCGGACGGTCACGGCACTGGTTGGGGCCCCGGCCCGCAATATCGCCCGGGGCATGTGATCGATCGCTTCCCCGATCGTGATTATCGCGTGCCGTATCGCGGTCAGGACTACTTCTATTCCGGCGGCTACTGGTATCGCCCGCAAGGCCCGCGCTACATCGTCGTGCAACCGCCGCGCGGAATTCGTACGCAGTACTTGCCGGATTACGCCCGTGAAGTGTGGGTCGGTGGGTCGCTGCTGTTCCTCGCTGCCGGTTCGTACTACGCGTATCAGGAGGCCACGCAGGATTACACCGTGGTCGCGCCGCCCGTGCAGCAGCAACAGCCGCAATCCCAGGGCTACGACGTGGAGGCCTATCCGGCCAATGGACAGTCGCCGCAGCAGGTGCAGCAGGACGGATACCAGTGTTATCAGTATGCAGTGCAGCAAAGCGGTTTCGATCCGCGCACCGCGACGTATCAACCGGCGCCCGAGGTGGTTCAGGCCTACCGCCAGGCCCAGGGCAATTGCCTGAGCAGTCGCGGTTATCAGGTCAGATAGAAGCCGCTACGAGCTGCAAGTTTCGAGCGACAAGCTTGAGGCTAGCGGCTTGCAGCTGCTTTTATCGGGTCGGCGTGCACCAGCACTTCGGCTCGCGGGTAGGCTTTGTGAATGGCATCGGCGGCCTGATCGCTGATGCCGTGCGCGACGGACAGCGTCAGCTCCCCCGGCAATTCCAGATGCAACTGCACGAACCAGTGGTTGCCCGAGATCCGTGTGCGCAAGTCATGCGCGCCCAGCACTCCCGGCACACTGCACGCCAGTTCGAGCATGTGCTGGCTGACGTCCGTCGGCAGTTCCTCGTCCATCAACACTGAGAAACTTTCTCGGGCGATCTGCACCGCGCTCCACAAGATGTAGACAGCAATCCCCAGACCGAACCACGCATCCAGTTGATCAAAGCCAAACCCGGCCAGCACCAGCGCAATCAGAATGCTGCCGTTTAGCAGCATGTCCGAGCGGTAATGCAACGAATCGGCGCGCACAGCATTGGAGCCGGTCGCCTTGATCACCCGATGCTGCAACACCAGCAGCGCCAGCGTCAGCAGCAAGGAAAAGACGATCACGCCGATGCTCAGCCAGGGCGCGCCCAGCGGCTGCGGATTGTTCAGCCGCTCATACGCCTGAAATGCGATCAACACCGCACTGCCACCAATAAACAGCGCCTGCGCCATGCCGGCCAGCGACTCCGCCTTGCCGTGGCCATAGCGGTGATCGTCGTCCGCCGGACGTAACGCGTAGTGCACTGCCAGCAGATTGAGCAACGACGTGACGCCGTCCAGCGCCGAGTCAGTGAGGCCGGCGAGCATGCTCACCGAACCGCTCAGCCACCAGGCGATGGCTTTGGCGACGATCAGCGTACAGGCCACCGCCACCGAGGCGCGGGTTGCCAGCCGCAGCAGGCGGGCGTGTTCGGGGCTGGAGGTCATGGGCAGGGTGATTCCTTATGCGGCAGGTTGCAGGCCGAACATCGCCAGTTGCTGAGTGCTGCCCTTGTGCTGGATCAGGCGTGGATCGTCCAGCGGGAAGTTGCGCCCCAGTTCAGTTTCGAGAATAGCCTGCAACTTGTGGTTATCGACCTGACCGTCCGGGCCGACGGCTTGCTTGAGCTTGGCCGGATCGATTTGTGCGGTATGACCTGGCTCGAAATAGATCGCGCCAGTGGCGAAGTCGACAGCAAATGCGATCAGCCCGGGGATTACGTAGAACAGCAGCCCGACGGCATCGAGCACGGCAATTGCCGGGTCGATCTTGCCGTCGATCTGGCCGCGACGATCCGGATAGAAAATCGAGCCGCACGCGGTGATTTGAGTGAGCAGGGTAGCGACCAGCACGCCGCCGATCAGGCGAAAAGGTAAACGCATGGGAAATCTCCTGAGTCATTTTTAAACGAAGCGTCGTCGAGTGAAATTAAGACCCTGACAAACGCTCGGCAGTTCGCCGTTATACTCGCCGCTCTGTTTGGGAGCCAGCATGATTTCTTTGCCGATCGATGAAGTTTTACCCGCCCTGCGTGAAGCGTTGGCGACACGCCACGAAGCCGTGCTCGAAGCACCGCCCGGCGCCGGTAAAACCACCCGCGTGCCCTTGGCGCTGCTCAATGAAGCCTGGCTCGATGGGCAAACCATCCTCATGCTTGAGCCTCGTCGTCTGGCGGCGCGTGCCGCAGCGGAACGACTGGCCAGCGAGTTGGGCGAGAAGGTCGGGGAGACGGTCGGGTATCGCATTCGTCTCGACAGCAAGGTTGGCCCCAATACCCGCATCGAAGTGGTCACCGAAGGCATTCTCACTCGCCGCTTGCAGGATGACCCGGCACTGGAAGGCGTGGGTCTGCTGATCTTTGACGAATTCCACGAACGCAGCCTCGACGCCGATCTGGCATTGGCCCTGAGTTTGAACGGTCGAGAGCTGTTTCGCGCTGAACAGCCGCTGAAGATTTTGCTGATGTCCGCAACGCTGGAAGGCGAACGCCTGGCCGGTTTGCTCGATGACGCGCCGATCCTGCGCAGCGAGGGCCGCATGTACCCGGTGACAATGCGCTGGGGCCGGCCGTTTCAGCCCGGTGAATACATCGATCAACGCGTGACGCAGACGGTACTCGAAGCGCTCAATGATGAACCCGGCAGCGTGTTGGTGTTTCTGCCGGGGCAGGCGGAAATCCGTCGCGTCCATCAGCAACTGAGCGATGCCATCGGCGCGCGCAGCGAGGTGTTGCTCTGTCCGTTACACGGTGAGCTTGATCTGAACGCGCAACGAGCGGCCATCGATCCGGCTCCACCCGGTCAGCGCAAAGTGGTGCTGGCGACGAACATCGCCGAAACCAGTCTGACCATCAACGGCGTGCGCGTGGTGATTGATGCCGGGCTGGCGCGGGTGCCGCGTTTCGATCCGGGCAGCGGCATGACCCGCCTCGACACTCAACGCATTTCCAAAGCCAGCGCCACCCAACGCGCAGGCCGGGCAGGGCGACTGGAGCCGGGTGTTTGTTATCGCTTGTGGTCGCAGGATCAACACGAGCAACTGGCGGCCTACGGCAGTGCGGAAATTCTTTCGGCAGATCTGGCCAGCCTTGCGTTGCAACTGGGGCGCTGGGGCGTGACACCGGGCGAACTGGTCTGGCTCGACGTGCCGCCGGCAGCGGCTTATGCACAGGCGCAGGATTTGTTGCAGCGCCTGGGTACGCTGGACGGCGAGGCGCTGACTGCGCACGGTCAGGCCATGGCCGAATTGCCGGCGCATCCGCGTATCGGCCACTTATTGCTGCGCGGTCAGGCGTTGGGGCTGGCGACGATGGCTTGCGATGTCGCCGCACTGCTGGGCGAGCGCGATATCTTGCGCGGCGCCGGGGCCGATCTGCACAGCCGACTGGTCCTGCTCTCGGGCGAAGAGCGCGCAAGCCGTGGGGCGCAGGGCGGCGTGCAGCGTGCGCGGCAACTGGCGCGGCAATATCGCGGTTACCTGCGCGGTAAGGCGAGTGAACCGGTCAACGATCCGGATCATCCGCGCTGGCTCGGCGCTTTGCTGGCGCTGGCCTATCCAGACCGTGTCGCCCAACAGCGCCGCGCCGGTGGTGCTGAATATCGCTTGGCCAACGGTCGCGCCGCGCTGTTCGCCGAAGCCGATAGCCTGATGAAAGAGCCATGGATCGTCATCGCCGACCTCGGCAGCCGTCAGGGCCAGCGCGAAGAACGGATTTATCTGGCGGCGGATTTTGATCCGGCGCTGTTCGATTCGGTGCTGGCCGAGCAGGTGCAGTGCGTCGATCAACTGGACTGGGACGAGCGCGAAGGTGTGTTGCGCGCCGAGCGTCAGCGCAAGGTCGGTGAGCTGATCCTCAGTCGTGAACCGTTGACCGGTCTCGATGAAAGCGCACGCAGTCAGGCACTGGTCAATCTGGTGCGGCGCAAGGGGCTTGAGTTGCTGCCATGGACACCGGAACTGCGTCAGTGGCAGGCGCGTGTCGCCCTGTTGCGGCAGTTGGATCTGCAGACTCAAGACGCAAGCCAATGGCCGGACGTCAGCGATGCCGCGCTGATGAAGTCCCTTGAACACTGGCTGATGCCGTACCTGGGCAAAGTTTCGCGGCTCAGTCATTTCGCCAATCTGGATCTGTCGAGCATCGTCCGCAATCTGCTGCCGTGGCCGCTGCCGCAACGGCTGGATGAGCTGGCGCCGCATCATCTGAGCGTGCCGTCGGGTTCGTCGATTCGTCTGGATTACAGCGAGTTTCCGCCGATTCTGGCGGTGCGTTTGCAGGAGTTGTTCGGGCTGGCCGAAACCCCGCGAATCGCTGGCGGCAGGCAAGTGGTCAAGCTGCATCTGCTGTCACCCGCGCGGCGTCCGGTGCAGGTGACGCAGGATCTGGCCAACTTCTGGCGCAGCACTTATGCCGAGGTGAAGAAGGATTTGAAGGGACGGTATCCGAAGCTATTCCATAAGTTAGACCCCTGGGTTGAATCGCTTAACAAAAAGAACATTGACAGAAAGGATTGAGTATTGAGTCCATGCCTCATAGGATTGACGATTTCTCTAGGGAGTGGATATGTCCTATGTGAATCCGCGATACCACGGCCGTTTGGTGCTTGTTCCGCGCGTTCGGAATGCCTTTGCAGAGATTTACGTCTCTCAAAAGCCACGTGGTGCTATCGAGAATTTGCTTGCGGCGTCTGAGCCATCGAGAACGCTTTATCAACTCAATGAGTTCGGGGCGCAGGAGGGCGAGGGAGACCTTTTCAATTTCCCGTTCCTTTTCCATAGGGATGGCAGACCCTGGTTCGAAGCGAATTCGTACTTGCTGAATCATGTGAGGCATAAACCTCTTGTTGGCAGACCCATAGATGATGTTCGTCGTCGGGCCAGCAAATTGCTTGATTATCTGACCTTTTGTGAAGATGAAGCGCTTGATTGGCTGGATTTCTCTGGCCGTCGTCCTGCTTTGCGCCCTACATACAAATATTTCGCTCATTTGGTTAACGAAGGAAAACGTAGCGCGGCAGTCATCAATCAATTCACTGGAGTGGTATTCGATTTTTATAAATATGTGGCGGCTAATTGGCATGACATCGACATCGAACGTGTTGATTCAGTTAAGAAGGTTCAGTTCCTATTTAAAGGCTCATTCGGTAGCAAATTAATAACTGCCGAAAAACGCAGTCAAACTAAATCGACGCCGGCTTCTAGCCCTGTGCCAATTGGGTTTGTTCGGGAGGACGGTGAAGACCTCCGGCCATTGGCCAATGTTGAGCTTGGCGAATTGTTGGGTATGTTGAAGGGCAAAGGATGGACGGTCCAACAACGACTTATTCTACTGACTGCATTGATGACAGGTGCACGAAAACAAACAGTTCTGACAATGCGACTGAAGCATTTGAATTCATTTACAGAAGGAAATTTGCTGAACGACGGTACTTATCTAATGCGTGCAGGTCCGGGCACGGGTATGGATACGAAGCGAGATAGAAGCCAGCAACTATATTTGCCTAGCCAGCTAGTTGAAGAATTAAAGGTTATGGCTAATAGTCCAGCGGCGGCCAAGCGACGCTCAAAGCTGCGGAGCCATTTTGAAAAAGAGTATCCTGAACTCCCCGCTTTGGATGAAGGTGATATGTACGTATTCCTGTCTGACCAAGGGGGATGCTATTACATGGCAAAAGACGATCCTCGCTATCCAATGATTAAATCCCGGCCGACTGGTCAGGTTACAGATACCATCACGCGCAAGCTGTTGGTCAAAGCATCTGATAAGTTTCCAAAAAGTTTTTCTTACCACTGGCTTCGGGCGACTTATGCTTTTCAGCTCTATCAGCATCTGTTACCACTTTTGGCGTCCGGTCAGATTCGCCCAGGGGAAGAGATTTCTTTTATTCAGCACCGATTGCATCATAAAAATAGAGAAATGACTGAACATTACCTTAAGCTCTTCAAGATGCACTCTGAAAAGTTTGCAGCGCAAGAACTGTATGAAGAGGTGCTGTTTCGCTTTGGAAGTTATGAAGATTTGAAATTGGAGACGCTCGATGAGTGATGCGCAAGCAAAAATGACTCATCGTGAAACCGATATTTTTACGGTAGCGCAACTCAGTCAGGAGTTTTTGCGGCCTGAGCGAATTCGTATACAACTCAATAAGGACGTAAAGGCGTTGCCTATTGATATAGGCTGCTTTGCTTATGTGGAGCGCGGGAGAAATAAGAGCCATATTGATAGTCGATGTAATCCGGTTGTAGAAATGTCACTTTTCAAAGATCGGCTCGAATTGATTAGGAGAATAATAGCATCGTTCGCCGTTATGGGTAATCACAGAACCATCCATAGTGAGTGTAGGTATTTTGCGCAATTGCTGACTTGGTGTGATACCAATAACCACACTGATGTATTTTCGACGGCGAGTTCAACAATAACTGCGTATCAGAGTTATACGCAGCATCTTAATCATTTAATTGCTGTAGGCAAAATTGTTCCGGTTAGTGCTTGTAATTTTCAACGAGCTTTCATCAGGCTCATTGTTCTGCGCTTTCCCGAAGAGTCCAGATATATAATCGGCAATGCTATCCGGATTAGGTTTAATAGAGGTGGGGTTAAACCACCGAGGGAGCAGCATGTTGAGATTTACTTGAAAGCATGTGTCGCACTCGCCCGCAACCTGAGCGAGTTTGTAATAGGTGAAAATCCGTTTCCATGTGTTGTCGAGTACGATAATTGCCAAGTCGTTATTTTTCCATCTAATAAAGGAGTGTTCAGTCCTTACATAGAAAGAAAGCTTCATGTTTATAATTATTCTGCTCGCCGAATTTCTACAATTGAAGAGTATATAGATTCCCTTGTGGGTGACGGTGCTTATGTAAGGCGTTCCGCAGTTCGCCGAGCAGTGGATGGCGCCTTAGATAATTTCAAGTCAGCCAACTGTGATCCTAGGCACGAACAGCGACTTCGATTGGCGGCTCTAGCTGCCAAGGCGTACGCTTGCATTTTTCTTGTAATTACTGGTGCTTCACCAGCAGAGTTCGTGCAGTTTGATTATGAAGAAGATACAGCTCTTGAGAAGTCTCTGGTTAAAAAAGAATTCTCTGCTATTAAATTTAGGGCGGGCGGTAAGAAAACTCGATACGCCATCGGAAAGCAAAACGGACTAAGCCTCTTGAGGGGATATCTCAAGCTTAGAGCATGGATTTTGAATGGAGAAACCTTCGGCAAAATGTTTTTCAATATGAATAAATGTGGTGGGTATACAGGAGGGTGTACGCAACTGCCGCAGGCGTTTTCTAGCGTTTTTTATAAAACGATCAGTGGCATCTATCTTGATCCGGACTGTCCGAATATTAGCTCCAGAGCCGTAAGGAAATTCAAGAGTGTTGTACTGCATGGGCTAGGGCTTTCACCGACAACGGTTGCAGATGTCATGAATCATACGGTTTCCACCAATGTGTCTGATTACGTACAAACGTCTATCGAGCAGCAGGAGAGCGAGTTTGGTAGTTATTGGCAGTCTGTTCGCAAGGCCGCATCGGTCATACGCGAGCGGAGAGGTGCCGACTCCTTCGCTACGGCTACTGGGCACTGTGATGACTTTAACAACCCCTCACCGATAGATCCGGTGGTAGTGATTCAGCCCAGTTGCAAAACGCAATACGGATGCCTGTACTGCAAGCACTATGTCTGTCACTCAGATGAAGAAGATTTACATAAGCTTTTCAGTTTGCAATTCGTAATTAATGCGGTTCGCAGCGCGGCGCCCGACTTACATCATGCCGACACGTTATTTAAAGACTTGATGATTCGTATTGAGTTCATTATTGGAGTAATTGGAGGTCGTTCGGCTACAAGCGCCGAATTGACTGTCCTGATAAGGCGTAAAGTTAACGTATTGGGTGAGTTAACTCCGTTTTGGGAAAATCGATTACAGCGCTATGAAAAAATGGGAGTCGTATTTTGAGTGCTGGATATGTGAGTGGGCTATTTATAAGCTCTGACAAGTCAGACTCAGTTGCTCCAGATGCTCTGGGCAATTCTACTGTCGCACCTTCTGCTGATTTCGTCCTTTGTCGAGATAAGAACGGCAAGCCGACTGCTACTTATGGAGATGATGCCTGGGACTTCAACCCATACAGGTTGAGCGCAAAAAAAATAATGGCACTGAATTTTAATTCTATCTTTGCTGAGGGCGGTCCTGAGCAAGAAGCGTTGATCGCGGAAGTTAAGTATATCCTGTTTTGTCTGATTTACAGTGCCGGGTCCGGACGTGTCGGTAGGCTATCACCATCAACACTTTTGCAATATTTTGTAGAGTTTCGTATTGCTGCTCGGTTTTGCTTTGATCAAAAAAATAAGCCGTTGGTAGGTGTTTTGTCGATGCGGCAGTTGCTGATAACACCAGTGTATTTCGCAGTTTTTGTTTCTCAGAATAACAAAAGAACAAATTTCAATAGAACGTTTAGAGGGCTTTTAAATCACTTGCTCACCATTGGTGAGCAGCGGTTAGGATACAAGGTTATAAGTTCAAACGATCTGGAGTTTGGTCGAACGAAAAGTATGCAGCATCCAGTTATACCAACCCATATATATCTTGGTATTATTAATCAACTGGGAAATTTTCTTGATCAACTGTACCTAGGGCTCGACGGGATTGAGAATTTTATTGCTTGCTTTGCTGACTTTTTTTACGGGCGTTCAAAAAACCAACAAAGGACGCGTGGTGCTGGCGGGGAAAAGCATCGTAGGCCTACGTTTGAGCAAGCACTCAAAAGCCATGGTCTGAGCAAGATCATGAGTGACGAGTTCGCCTGCTCAGACCGAAGACAATTATCTAGGTCGTTAATGGCAATGCAATGTGTAGTAAAAACTATTATTCATCTCTACACCGGCATGCGGGATCAGGAAGTACTCCGATTATCCTATAACTGTCTAAGTCAAGAGGTAGCTGTATCCGAGACTGTGGATGATCATGGCTCAGTGCGAGATAGCGCTAGGATGATCAGTATCATTTCTACTACTACCAAGTTCGAGGGTTATAGAAAGGAGGAGTCCTGGCTGGCCACCGAAGAAGTGATCAAAGCCATAAAGGTAGCGCAAGCTATTTGTCGAGGCCTTTGTGTATTATACAGAATTGATAATCCCGAGAAATGCCCCTTGTTTCTAAACTCTGCAATTTTGCTTCATGAAGACACGGAGGTTGGGGTTGGTAGGTTGGATAAGCGTGCACGGGAAATGAATTGGTCTAGAGGTATTTTGATCCAGTCAGCTGATCTGCGAGAGCTCACGCTAAGTGATCCGGAACGTGACTACTCTAGTGATAATAGATACGCTTTAGGCAAGCCATGGCCAATAAGTTCTCATCAATTACGACGCTCATTGGCATTTTATGCAAGTAGTAGTGGCTTTGTGTCGTTGCCGAGCTTGAAGTCGCAGTACAAACATATGACGATTCAGATGACTCGGTATTACGCGAACAATTTCGAAAACCTGAAAACTATTTTTGGCTATTTCGACGTAAAAAAGAACGAGTTTGTTCTGCCCGCGTCGCATGTTGCCTTGGAATTTCAGGTGGGAATGCCCATGGCTGTGGCAAATCAGCTTCTAGCAGATTTGCTTGGTAAGGAGACATCACTCTTTGGTGGCACCGGGTCCTATATGGAGAAGCAAAAAGCTCGAGTAGAGAGCGGGGAGTTGTGCGTGGAAGATGTCCGCGCTGAAACCCTTAGCAGGGTTAAGAACGGAGAGCTTTACTACCGTTCAACTCTTTTAGGCGGTTGCACGAAAGTAGGTAGATGCGATTCTTTCCTGCTCGGCGACTTTGTTGAGTGCTTGTCGTGTGAAGGAGCAATAATAAAGTCGGAAAAAATAGCTGATGCTATTGTAACAATGAATTCCGAAATTGCGTCCTATGAAAAAAATTCTGTTGAGTATCAAATAACAAAAATCGATCTGGACAAACTCGTGAGCTTTCAGGCTCGTGTGATTGAGACTAGAAGGGTTGAGCGATGAAGGCTAAAGATGGGGTTAGTAGGGGGGTGATTGTCTGCGAGGAAGCTTTTAACCGCCTTGTAGATGGTGCGCCGGTTGTTTCAGAGCATGTTGGTATTGACTCATCGAAAATTACGGCTGGCATTGTCAGTGTGGAAGCAGGATTCGATCGTGGCTATCTGAAAAAGTCACGAAGAATCCATCAACCCCTAATTGCACGGATTGAGGCTTATCGGGTAGAGGCCGCGTCCAGTAAAACAACTCGTTCGCCCAAGGCGCAAGCAATTAAGCGGGTACAGGACAAGCTAGCTGTGCTGGAGGATGAGTTAAAAGTTGCCTGTCACCAGCGAGATGTTGTACTTACACAGAATCTGCAACTGTATGAGCGGGTAAGGGAGTTGGAGCGGGAGCTCGCACGAGTTCAGCCAAGGTTCGGTGGGTAATTGCACGGACTTAACCACCCAGATTCCAGCGTGTGCGGCGTTCTGGCTGGCAAGCGTCAGCTCGATGGGCATGACGATGAATGGGCCGGTCACGGTAAGCAGCTCCGACAAACGCTGTGCGGCAGCACTGGAAGAAATGGCATCCACCGTGTAGATCCTACAGGCTACATTGGTTGAACAGAAATCCCGCCCGGTTCGCCGGGCCTTCAAGGAAATCGATATGTCTTGGTTTGATAGGTTGTTTCATTTCTCACGCACCAATGACATACCTCAACCTACATCGCGCCCTAGACCACCTCGCAACGAGCCACCCAAGCCAGCGGTCATTGGCTCTTACAGCGATATTGGCGACCCGCTATACATCCAGGCAATCAGCTTCGTACTAGATGCCAGGCGAGCTTCCATCAGTGGGGTCCAGCGGCATCTGAAAATCGGGTACAACCGGGCAGCTAGATTTATTGAAGCCATGGAGTTTGATGGGTTCGTATCGCCACTTAACGCTGCAGGTGAGCGTCGTTTGCTATCGACCGAAGAACGCAGTGCCCACCTTCTTGGTCGCACCGGACAAAAGCCAGGCAGTCCAAACGCTGAGCTCGAACAAAAGCCGACTCGCAGTAAGGCACTCCCTTGCCCAGAAAGAGTTGAGATTCCACCGCTTACGGGCAGAATCAAAGGCACTAGGGATATTGGGTTCGACATCGTTGGAGAGTCGCATTATCAGGCGGCTTTGAGAACACTCAGGAACTCCAGATGCTTGGCCGAGGATAATGACTTTGAAGCGTTCATTGTGACCGAACCTAACAACCCCCATGACGCCAACGCATGTGCAGTTTTCATAGATGGGTTCAAAGTGGGCTATCTGCCGAGAGAGGCGGCAGCCAGTTTTGTCGCACAGATTGGGGACCAAGGAATTCACGGTGTTTCATGTTTCCAGCTCAGAGCCAAATTGGTAGGTGGGTACGGCACTAAATTGAAAATTGGTGTGATGGTCAATCTACCCCCCGGCGATGAGTGAGAACTGTCAGGATACGCCACCGCTTATCAGCCCGCCTCGCGGGCTAAGCCCATAGGAGAGGACCAATTTCAGGCCTCGGCATTGAGTAGGAAAATATTCTATGGCTTTAGGGATGGTCTGAAGTAGTTGTGTATTTCTGGCTGACTTCAGCCCCTGCCGATTTTAAAAGCGGCAAATCGATCAAAAACGCTCAGATCACCCGCTTATTTCTGTGTTTTTAGCCGCCGCGAGCACCTCGCGGCAGCCATTTTCCACATTACAGGCGCACCTCTCCTGCATTCGCCAGTAAATGTCGGCGCGCCATCCACAGGTTCGACAGCGCGAACAGCGTCATCAGTTGCGCCGTGTTCTTCGCCAGACCACGGAAGCGCACCTTCACATAACCGAACTGGCGCTTGATCACCCGGAACGGATGCTCGACCTTGGCTCGTACCTGAGCCTTGGCCTTCTCAATCTTGCGCTTGGCTTTGTACAAAGCACTGCGCTTATCAAGCTTCTTGTAAGTACTACGGCGGGCGGCGATCTGCCAGATGACCCCCCGGCCTTCATGTTCAGGGCGTTTCTCGACGCCGGTGTAACCCGCGTCGGCACCGACCATGTTCTCATCGCCGTGCAGCAGCTTATCGACCTGGGTGACATCGGCCACGTTGGCCGCCGTGCCCACCACGCTGTGCACCAAGCCCGACTCATCATCGACACCGATGTGCGCCTTCATGCCGAAGTGGTGAGTCGGCCGCGGGAACTGCCCCCGCAGCCGCTCGCAGAACCGTACGTGACACTCTCGCGTCATACGGCTCCCGTTATCCAACCTTGCTGCCCGGTCACTCGCCAGTGATGAAACAGCCGGGGTACCACAGTCCGCATCTTGTCCAGCCATTGGCTAATGCGCCGCTTGCGCCTATGAAGAGCCTTGTATTTTCGTCGGGCCCAGCGTTCAAGCGCGCGGTCAATGTGCTGGAAGATGCCAAGCATGGCTGTCCGATAGAACGAGCCATAGTATTGCGACCACCCCTGTATCACTGGATTGTAGAGCCGAGCCACGTCGACCAGCGTCACGTGGGTTTGGCGATTGAGTCGCCACCTGCGTACCGCTTGCCGCATCCGCTTTAAGGCATCCGCACTCGCTCCCGGAAGGAAGCTCGTGAAGAGCTGGTCTTGTTTGCTGAGCGCCTTCCTCGGCCTAAAGGTGAAGCCGAGGAAGGTAAAGCTCACATGCGGATAACCTGCGCGACGGTTACTGTCCTTGCAGTACACGACCTTCGATTTCTCGGGGTGCATCGTCAAGCCACAGGCAGCCAGCCGTGAAGCAATGGAGCGCATCACGTACTCCGCTTGCTTTCGACTGCGGCAGTGCACCACCGCATCATCGGCGTAGCGGGCAAACGGGCAGTTGGGGCTGGTACGTTGCATCCAGGTGTCGAAGGCATAGTGCATGAACAGATTCATCAGGAGGGGACTGATCACTCCACCTTGCGGGGTGCCGCGTTCGCGTCGGACGCGCATACCGTGATCCGTTTCGAACGGCGCAACCAGCCACCGCTCGATGTACAGAAGTATCCAGTCCTCCTTGATGTGCAGGCGCACCGCCTTCATCAGCAACCCATGATTGATCTGATCGAAGGCTGCCTTGATATCAAACTCCACCACCCAGTCGTATCGCCAGCAGCGCTCACGCGTGATCGCCACCGCCTGCTTCGCTGATCGTCCCGGCCGGTACCCATAGGAGTCCGAGTGGAAGATCGAGTCCAGCTCCGGCTCGATGAGAAGCTTGACCACGGTTTGCGCGACACGATCACCAACCGTGGGCACTCCCAGCTTGCGCGTGCCTCCCGATGCCTTGGGAATTTCTACTTGCTTGACCGGAGGCGGGAAGTACGACCCCGACGACATCCGATTCCACAGCTTGTAGAGATTCTTAGACAGATCCCGCTCGAAATCGGCGATGGTTTCATCGTCGATGCCGGCAGCACCGCGGTTGGCCCTGACCTGCTGGTAGGCGTCCCATACCGTGCGTTTCGCTATGTCATAAGGTTTCGCCGAGCTCACGCCACTCATCCCCGGAGGTTGGCAACGCTCGTCGGCCGGATAACGCCGCCCCTTCGCTCCACCTCCATTACAGAGGCTTCATCGCTACTACGGGAGGCTCCGCCCCTCGTTCCAGCATCGGTATTCTTCCTCATGGTGTTGGCCATTTGTCATTTTCCTTCGCATCTGGAACAAGGTTCTCACGTTCCGTACCAAAGCCTGTATGAAGATCATGCCGCCTATACACCGGCTGCCATCGGGTCCGTAAGCAGGTAACGCCCCGACTTGTCCTGAAGCCAGTACTCCACCTCAGTTTCGGCAGCACCTTGGGCATAACGATGCGTCATCGGACGGTTTGCTTTCGCTCATCTTCTCCATACTCACCTGCCATCCTCAGGGATGACTTTTCCTCGGTCGCTCACCACCACACCTTTTGGATGCAGCAGCACCGGGTGGTTTGAAGTCCGCTCCTGCAAGCCGACTTCAGAAGGCCTACTTCCATCTTCGGCACAGCAGCACAGGTCATCTGACCTGTGTTCGTGACACACAGTACTGGTTACCCTTCTTGGTCTGATGCATTTCCGGGTCGCGCTTACCGTCCTTGTTCTTGGTCGAACTCGGCGCATTGATCAGCGTGGCATCGACGATCGTGCCTTGGCGCAGCGACAGCCCTCGGTCGCCCAGATAGCCATTGATGACAGCCAAGATGCCGGCGGCTAGTTCGTGCTTCTCCAGCAAACGACGGAAGTTGAGGATGGTGGTTTCATCGGGGATACGCTCCAAGCTCAGCCCCGCGAACTGGCGCAGGATGGTGGTCTCGTACAGCGCCTCTTCCATCGCTGGATCGCTGTAACCGAACCAGTTTTGCATCAGGTGCACGCGCAGCATCGCCATCAGCGGATAGGCCGGACGACCGCCTTCACCCTTGGGATAATGCGGCTCGATCAAGGCAATCAAACCCTTCCACGGCACCACCCGATCCATCTCGATCAGGAACAACTCTTTGCGGGTTTGTTTGCGCTTACCGGCGTACTCGGCGTCGGCGAAGGTCATCTGCTTCATCGGGAAACTCGGTGGGTGGAATCCGGGTATTTTGCCAAAATCTGGAAGTCTTCTTCAGAGTTTCCCTAGCATTAAGCTGGGCGCGACAACAGACGTCTAGTTGGGCGGCACCTGAAGGTTTCGACCAGCCACATAACGGCCTAGGTCAATCGACGGGCAAGAATAGAATGTCTCCTATAGTCCGCTAGTGTGCGCTCTCTTGCTTGGATGGCATTACGTTCTGGCCCAACGTTACTGTAGCGAATCCGCAGCAGTATCAATCAAAGCCTCCTGTATCCCGCGTGAAGAAAGACGCTACGTTGCGCCCGTTCTTCCACGGCTTCGCTTGCCGCCCCGCTACGGCAGATTCGAAGTATTCATCGAAATGTCATCCTTTAGAAGCAGTGCGGTAACAAGGAATTTCTACCCTTTGCATCGCGAACCGCAATTGTGCGGCCAGCAATATTGCGAAAGGTGATCAAATGACGCCCCATCCGATACAGGACGCCGTGCTGCGGGTCGACCGGTTGAGCGTCGTCTATCCAGGCGGCGTGACAGCCCTACGCGATACCTCGATTGCATTTCGGCGTGGTGAGTTCACCGTGCTGCTTGGTCTCTCGGGCGCAGGCAAGTCGACCTTGCTCCGTAGTCTCAATCGACTCGTCACGCCCACTGGCGGCAGTGTCACCAGCGAACTCGGTGAACTCGGCAGCGGCTCGGCCTTGCGTCAGCATCGTCGGCGTACCGCCATGATCTTTCAGCACCACCAGCTAATCGAACGTCAAAGCGCACTGGCTAATGTGCTTACCGGTCGGCTGGCCTTTCACAACACGCTCCGCTCGCTGTTTCCTCTGCCGCGTGCCGATCAGGAGATTGCGCTCAGTTGCCTCGCTCGGGTCGGTCTGGCAGACAAGGCGCTAAGCCGGGTGGACAAACTGTCCGGTGGCCAGCAGCAGCGGGTAGGCATCGCGCGTGCGCTAGCGCAACAGCCGGCGATCATTCTGGCCGATGAGCCGGTAGCCAGTCTCGACCCGGCCACTTCGGTCCGTGTTCTCGGATTGCTGCGCGACATCTGCAAGGAAGACGGCATCACCGCCATCGTTTCGCTGCATCAACTCGAATATGCCCGCCGCTTCGCCGATCGCGTCGTCGGGCTGGCCGATTCTCAGATCGTTTTCGATGCCGCGCCCTCGGAACTCACCGATGCGCAGCTTGAGCGCATCTATGCAGGCCGCTCTACGACTCAGCCAGCGAATGCTCCGGCTGAACCACCTGTCATGCTCGAACCTTCACTGGAGATGTCCCGATGAAACGCTTATCCGCGCTCTTATTGACTTGCTTGCTGTCCGCTGTTTCAAGTTTGTCCGCCCTAGCGGCCGATGCCGATCCGGATGTGCTAAAGGTTGCCCTGCTGCCGGACGAAAACGCCTCCGAGCTGATCAAGCGTAACCAGCCGCTGAAGGATTATCTGGAAGAGCATCTGGACAAGAAGGTGCAGCTGATCGTAACCACCGACTATTCCTCGATGATTGAGGCGATGCGCTTTGGCCGTATCGACCTGGCGTATTTCGGTCCGCTGTCCTACGTCATGGCCAAAAGCAAAAGCGACATCGAGCCCTTCGCTGCCATGGTCATCGACGGCAAGCCGACCTATCGCTCGGTGATTATCGCCAATGTGGCGTCAGGCGTGAATGAGTATGCCGACCTTAAGGGCAAGAAGATGGCCTATGGTGACCGGGCATCGACGTCCAGCCATTTGATTCCCAAAACCGTGCTTCTTGAGACGGCCGATTTGACGGGTGGGCAGGACTACGAACAACATTTTGTGGGCACGCATGACGCCGTTGCCGTCAACGTGGCGAACGGCAACGCCGATGCGGGTGGGCTGTCGGAGGTAATTTTCAATCACGTAGCCGAACGTGGCCTAATCGATCCGAGCAAGGTGAAAGTACTTGGTTACAGCGGCGAATACCCCCAGTACCCCTGGGCGATGCGCTCGAACCTGAGCCCCGAGCTGAAAACCAAGGTGCGGGATGTATTCGTCGGTATCGACGATCCCGAAGTGCTGCGCAACTTCAAGGCCGAGGCCTTCGCGCCAATCACCGACGCCGACTACGATGTGATCCGCAACATGGGATCGCTGCTCGGCCTCGACTTCGCCACGATGTGAGCACCGATATGTCTACTCATTACGACGTGCAGGCGCTGCCTGCAGAGCAACGCGAGCACATCCTTCGAGGCTTCGGCCTCGGTTGGTGGCGCCAGCTGGGGCAGGTGGCGATTGTATTCGGAGTGGTGCTGTTGGCCTGCTGGTACGTGGGGCTGCTCGATGCCACCACGCTGCTGAACGGGCTGCCCTCCATCGCGACCCTGGCAGGCGAGGCCATGCCGCCAGACTTTTCGGGCTATCGAAGCTGGATTCGCCCCTTGATCGACACCTTGGCGATGAGCATCGCCGGTACGGCCATCGCAGTGGTGTTCTCGCTGGTGGTGGCCTTCGTTGCAGCGCGCAATACGGCGCCGCACCCCCTTGTGTTCGGTGTTGCCCGGGTGCTGCTCAATGCCCTGCGGTCGGTGCCGGAGCTGATCATGGGCATCATCTTCGTTGCAGCCGTAGGGTTCGGCGCCTTGCCGGGCGTGCTTGCCCTGGGTCTGCATTCGGTCGGCATGGTCGGCAAGTTCTTCGCCGAGGCCATCGAGCACGTCGACGAAGCGCCGGTGGAAGCCGCTCGGGCGGCGGGGGCTACGCCGATGCAAGTGCTGCTGCACGCGGTTTTGCCACAGGTGACGCCGCAGTTCGCCGACGTGGCGATCTACCGCTGGGAATACAACTTTCGCGCCTCCACCGTGATGGGCATGGTTGGCGCCGGCGGTATCGGCTTCGAACTCATGGGCTCGCTGCGCATCATGCAGTACCAGGAGGTTGCAGCAATCCTGCTGGTCATCCTGGCCATGGTCACGCTAGTAGACGCCTTCAGTGGCGTGCTGCGCAAACGTTTCAAATAGGACAAACCATGCTGCCGAAACTCGTTATAACTCACCGAGTACACGATGAGATCCTGCAACTGCTGGCGCCACATTGCGAGCTGATGACCAACCAGACCGACAGCACGCTGACGCGCGAGGAAATTCTGCGCCGCTGCCGCGATGCTCAGGCGATGATGGCGTTCATGCCCGATCGGGTCGATGCAGACTTTCTTCAAGCCTGCCCTGAGCTGCGTGTAGTCGGCTGCGCGCTCAAGGGCTTCGACAATTTCGATGTGGACGCCTGTACTGCCCGCGGGGTCTGGCTGACCTTCGTGCCTGATCTGTTGACGGTCCCGACTGCCGAGCTGGCGATCGGACTGGCGGTGGGGCTGGGGCGGCATCTGCGGGCAGCAGATGCGTTCGTCCGCTCTGGCGAGTTCCAGGGCTGGCAACCACAGTTCTACGGCACGGGGCTGGATAACGCTACGGTCGGCATCCTTGGCATGGGCGCCATCGGACTGGCCATGGCTGATCGCTTGCAGGGATGGGGCGCGACCCTGCAGTACCACGAGGCGAAGGCTCTGGATACACAAACCGAGCAACGGCTCGGCCTGCGCCAGGTGGCGTGCAGCGAACTCTTCGCCAGCTCGGACTTCATCCTGCTGGCGCTTCCCTTGAATGCCGATACCCAGCATCTGGTCAACGCCGAGCTGCTTGCCCTCGTACGGCCGGGCGCTCTGCTTGTAAACCCCTGTCGTGGTTCGGTAGTGGATGAAGCCGCCGTGCTCGCGGCGCTTGAGCGAGGCCAGCTCGGCGGGTATGCGGCGGATGTATTCGAAATGGAAGACTGGGCTCGCGCGGACCGGCCGCGGCTGATCGATCCTGCGCTGCTCGCGCATCCGAATACGCTGTTCACTCCGCACATAGGGTCGGCAGTGCGCGCGGTGCGCCTGGAGATTGAACGTTGTGCAGCGCAGAACATCATCCAGGTATTGGCAGGTGCGCGCCCAATCAACGCTGCGAACCGTCTGCCCAAGGCCGAGCCTGCCGCATGTTGAATCCGGTCTGGCTGAAGAGCCTGGTAGCGATCGTTCAAACAGGCAGTTTTCAGAGCGCGGCGAGGGCGTTGGGGCTGGCCCAGCCGACGGTGTCGCAGCACTTGCAGAAGCTTGAAGAGCAGGTCGGCGTAACGCTGGTGCAGCGCAGTCGTAGCGGCTGCCAGCCTACCACACGGGCGCTGGCCTTCATGCCGCATGCGACCGCCTTGCTCGACATGCACGCCCGGGCGCTAGAAGCCCTGCATGGCAATCGTGAGCGCGTCGGGGCCAGCTCCAACATCGGCACCTACCTTCTCCAGCCATTCGTGCGCAACTATCTGACGACCGCAAATGAGAGGGGCGAGGTGGATCTGCGCATCGCCGCCAACCCGGATGTGGCCGACCAGCTACTGGCGGGCCAGCTCGACGCCGCGATCATGGAATGGTGGCTACCTCACCCCGACTTCGAACACCGCCTCTGGCGGGTCGAGCCGCTGGTGCTTATCGTCAGCCCCGACCATGCGCTGGCTGAAGCAGGGTGCATAGAACGTGATCGTCTGGTGGACCTGCCGATGCTGGGAGGTGAACCGGGTAGCGGTACCGGACGGCTTCTGACCGAATACTTTGGCGAACTGGGCGTGCCTCGCAGCGGTATGCAGCTAGGCAGCACCGAGGCAGTCAAACAAGCAGTGAGGGCGGGACTCGGCGTGTCGTTGGTGATGGCTTCCGCAGTACAAGACGAAGTTCGCAGTGGCGCGCTGGTAGCTCTTCCCATCCCGGGGCTTGAAAAGCGTCTCCAACTGATCTGGCGCAAACCTCCCGGAAATCTGCACCCGCCGGGATTTGTGCGGCACTTATTGGAGGAGGCAGATCTAGCTGGATAAGGTGATGGATGGTTGCGATCCAGCGCTTGGCTTGTCAGCCTAGGGAAACTCTGAAAAAGACTTTCTGATTTGGCAAAATACCGCGACCCCACCCACCGAGTTTCCCGATGAAGCAGATGACCTTCGCCGACGCCGAGTACGCTGGCAAGCGCAAGCAAACCCGCAAGGAGTTGTTCCTGATCGAGATGGATCGGGTGGTGCCGTGGAAGGGCTTGATTGCTTTGATCGAGCCACATTATCCGAAAGGTGAAGGTGGCCGTCCGGCCTACCCGTTGATGGCGATGCTGCGTGTGCATCTGCTGCAGAACTGGTTCGGCTACAGCGATCCAGCGATGGAGGAAGCGCTGTACGAAACCACGATCCTGCGCCAGTTTGCCGGGCTGAACCTGGAGCGCATCCCCGACGAAACCACCATTCTCAACTTCCGCCGCTTGCTGGAGAAACACGAGCTGGCGGCCGGCATCCTCGCTGTCATCAATGGCTATCTGGGCGACCGCGGCCTGTCGCTGCGCCAGGGCACCATCGTCGATGCAACGCTGATCAATGCGCCCAGTTCGACCAAGAACAAGGACGGCAAGCGCGACCCGGAAATGCACCAGACCAAGAAGGGAAACCAGTATTATTTTGGCATGAAGGCCCACATCGGCGCCGATGACGAATCGGGTCTGGTGCACAGCGTAGTGGGCACGGCGGCCAATGTGGCGGATGTCACCCAGGTGGACAAATTGCTGCATGGCGACGAAAACGTGGTCTGCGCCGATGCAGGCTACACCGGTGTCGAAAAGCGGCCCGAGCATGAAGGACGTGAAGTTATCTGGCAGGTGGCGGCACGCCGCAGCACCTACAAAAAACTCGATAAGCGCAGCGTGCTGTACAAAGCCAAGCGCAAGATTGAAAAGGCCAAGGCTCAGGTGCGCGCCAAGGTCGAGCATCCGTTCCGGGTAATCAAGCGCCAGTTCGGTTACACCAAGGTGCGCTTTCGCGGCTTGGCCAAAAACACGGCGCAACTGGTGACACTGTTCGCTCTGTCGAACCTGTGGATGGCGCGCCGACATTTACTGACGAATGCAGGAGAGGTGCGCCTGTAATGCGGGAAATGGCCACCGGAGTGGGGTCCGGGTGGCGAAAACGTAAGAAATACTCGTCGAATTGATTGTTTTTTGATCATTTGGCGAGTTTAAAAGTTGCGCTAGGTGGTATGCCGGGGAAATACATGGCTACTTCAGACCATCCTTAGTGGGATGCAGAGAGTGTCATTACGAAATCAGCACAACTGCTTTTGCCTGTCCTAAGTGTGGCGCTTCGGTGCCGAAACCAAGGAAACCTGCAATATGGCCTTGGGTCATTGGAATCCCCGTCGCACTTTTCATTGGCATGTTGATTTACGGATCAACTATCCCTGAATACCGGAACACTGCCCGTGAAGCGCGCGATCTATGCGAGCAAATGGTTAAAAAGGGCCGATCTGATCCAAATTCCTGCGCAGAGATGTACAGAAACATCATCGCAGAAGGCGAAGAAGCCGAAAGAGCTGAAAAGCAAGCAATCCTAGACGCTCGGAAGGCTGAAAGAGCTGAAAAGCAAGCACGCAAGGAAACCGCTCCGTGAGACGAATCGAGACCGTTACGACTCGTTGGATCGACTAGGCCGCTGCCTTCGGATCAATGCGAGGTATCCGTGCGATTAAGGCCGTGCAAATACGTGTCGAGATCATCAGTTGAGGAAGGTAAGAGCTAAGCCAAAATTTGTTAACGCGGCTGCGCACATGACAGAGAGCTTTGTCTGTGCGCTGGTGTCATCAGGTGCTAAGCCTAAGTAGGTGGTCTCACGCCATGATTGCTCCTGGTGCTTGTCAAACTTAACGGTTTTTCGCTGCACCGGAAAGTCAATCATAGGTCCGATAACTGTCAATCCTGTCCTATACGACCTTGATTTCTGTCAATCCGAGTTAGCAAGATTGACTGTCAATCGTTGAACGATGAAATTATCGGAAGATCAAGTGTTACGGGCGGTATGTGGGTGTCAATCTTAGGAACTGCAAGCTGCTACAGCGCATTATTGGCCGGATGATCCGTTGGTGGCCGAGGCCACTGCCCGGGCTAAACCTCGTGGCACCTGAAGATCAAACGATCGCAGCCTGCGGCAGCTCCTACAGGATGTGAGTTGGCCAACAATTCATTACTGCGAGAAAACGGTCTTCACCCAACCTTGCAGCGTGTATTTTTCATCGATGACCAGAATGTTTGCCGGATTGTAGAAGTCATAATCGACAACACTCTTGTTGGTCGTGATGACCTTTTTTCGCGAGGTCATGGCTTCAAAAAAGCGAAAGCTCAAACCGGCCTGACCCGGCTCCAGCGACATTCTCTGCTCGAAGAACGTAATGCCCGGATGAGCCCCCGGGATCGGTTTGCACTGCACCAGAAACCTGTAATCGGTAATGCCGAGTCGATCGAACTCATTCGCCAGACCTTCAAGTGCCGGCACCCCGTCCTCGCCGGCCATCACCACAAATGCCGAGTAATCACCGGGCGCACTGTCGGCAACATAATCGTCGTAAATGAAATTGTGCAGTTTTTCAGATCGTGGTGCCGTTGCTATGGGGTGGCCGGGAGCAGAAAGCGGGCGATCACTGGCAAGTGATCGGAAATGCGCAGGGTATCGTCCTGGCGCACCATCGCTTCAACCCGTTTGATCTTCGGGCTGTAGAACAGATAGTCGACCGTGCGATCCGGGCCGTTGAGGCCGGGATCGTTGGGGTAGTGCGTCAGCCACTGGGCGCGATTGATGCCGCTGGCTTCATTGTTGTTCGGGATCATCGGGTATTTGTCCCACAGCAGATGTAACTCGCTGTCGGCGGCGTAGGGCGTGCGCTGCTCTGCGGGCAAACGGCGATATTGGCCGAGCGGCAGCAGGTTGAAGTCGCCGCCGACCAGCCACAGCAAACCCTGGCTTTCATACTTGTCGAGTACCTTGGCAACGGCCGTCACCTGCGCCTGCAAGGTGTCATTCGGCTGGCTGGCGCGTTCCAGATGCGTATTGAATACGGTCAGTTGGCCGCCATCGCTGAGCGGCAGACGGGTCTCGAGCAGGGCGTTTTTGGGCTGGAACTGGCGGCTGATGAAATTGCTCGAAGCCACCGGTAATTGCAGGCGTTCGGCGTGTTCGATGCGGTAGCGGCTCAGTGTCGCCAGTTGTCGTCCGACGCTGCCGAAGATGTGCGGTTCGGGAACGAAGTCGGCTTTCCAGTCAAACGCGCTGACGCTGCACGGATACAGATCGGCGACCCGCTCCTGCAACAGCTTGAGCTGATCCTGATAGTCGCTGGCCTTGGCGCCGTCATCCAGTTCCTGCAACAGCACCACATCGGGTTGCTCGTCGCGGATCACCCGCGCCACTTCATCGAGACTGAAGGCCATGTCTTCCAGGGTCGGCGCTTCGTCGTTGCCCTGGGCCAGATCATTCCAGAACACGTAACGCTTGCCGGCCAGGTACTGCACGTTCCAGGTCATGACTTTCAGCGCTTGCCAGGGCACCAGCGCGGGCGGGGTGCCGGTGCAGCTGACCGGCAGGGTTTCCCGGGTGTCGGGGCGCCAGGTCAGGCTGAACAACAGCACGCCGATCAGAGTGATGGCGAGCACAACAAGCAACAGGGTGTAGCGCAGCAGACGGGTCATGGCTCGGCTTATAGCGTTACAGAAAGTGGCCCCGAGCATACCCGAGTGCGCGCCCGTCGCCCAAGGCCAAAGCGATCAGACCGCGCCACTACGTTTGTCAGGCAGTTCGCTGATCAGCATGAACAGGCGAAACAGCACCACGCTGGTGAACAGTTGCAGGAAGCTGTGGGCACTGTCGATCAGTACGGCAATCACCGGGTTTTGCGGCTCTGGATAAACCGCCAGGCTCGCCCCTTTGAGCAACCACAGCGGTGTCATCACGCAGAGAATGCACAGCAGAATTCGCCAGAAATGCCCACGGCTCAGGCGCAGGCTTTCTTTCATGGCGTGCAATGGATTGAGGCCGCGCAGGACCAGCAGGTATTCGCCGAACGCCAGCATCACCATGAGGATCAGACCCGGCAGGAAATACAGCGAAATGCCCAGCAGGATCAGCAACGTGTTCAGCGCCGTCAGCAAGGCGAAGCGCGGCCACAGGGTGGCAGCCATCGCCAGCAGGTCGCGGTTGCGCGGCGACTCGCCACGACTGCGGGCATCGAGAAACAGAATCAGCGCGGCGGTATACAACGGATAAATCACCAGGCCGACGATGATGCTGCTCGCCGCAAAGCTTTCCGGCCCGGTGGTGCGATCGACCACCTGTTGCAAAAAGGCTTCGACGATTACCAGCGGCAGGCACAGCTGCACGATGCTGACCAAATGGCGTTTGAAAAAAAACAGAGAGTCGCGCAGCACTTCGAAGGCATTCATCAGTCGGTATCGCAGGTCGAAAACAGTGGCTCACTTTAACCGATGATGTGCGGCGCGGCACAAACGTAAACATTCGGTAAAGGTCGTTGAAACATCCTGTCACCGTCGCCATTACAGGTGAGCACCCCGTCCAGTGTGGACGAGGGCAATGTTTTCCCCCGGCAATCTACGAGGTCGCCATGAACAGCGAAGAGCAAACCCTGATCGATGGATTGTTTTCCCGGCTGCAACAGGCCGAAACGGAGGCAGCCCCGCGCGATGCCCAGGCTGAGGCGCGGATCAAGGAACACCTGACACGCCAACCGGCGGCAGGTTATTTCATGACCCAGGCGATTCTGGTGCAAGAGGCAGCGCTCAAGAGCCTCGACGAACAGAACAAGCAACTGACCCGGCAAGTCCAGCAGTTGCAGGCCGAACTGCAATCGGCCAAGGCCCAAGGTGCGGCGCCGACGCCGAGTGGTGGCGGTGGTTTTCTGTCGAGCATCTTTGGCGGCGGCACTTCGCGTCCGGCACCGGCCCAGAGCACCCCGGCATCCACTGGCGGCTGGCGTGAGCCGGCACCGCAGCAAAACTTCAATGCGCCCACGCCGCAGCAGAGCTTTGGCGCACAGTCGCCTAACTACGCGCAACAAGCGGCTCCGGCGGCAGGCAACAGCTTTCTCGGTGGCGCATTGAAAACCGCCGCTGGCGTGGCCGGTGGTGTGATGTTGGCGCAAGGCATCAGCAGCCTGTTTCATCACAATCAGCAGCCGGAAGAAATTGTTGAAGTGATCAAGGAAGAGCCGGCGCAGGTTGCAGATCAGAGCAACAGCGGTTGGGGCGATGACCAGCGCATGGCCGGAAACGACCAAGGTGGGGTTGCCGATACCGATTACAGCGATGACAACTCCTCGTTCTTCGATGACGACGATTCCTTCGTCTGACTCACCATTCGTCCGGAGCCCCTGAGGGCTCCGGACCGATTATTCGCGTCACCTTCCTTCGGGCTGGCATACTGAGCGCCATTTTCGGGCCTGGCGCCTGATCCCGCTTCGTGCGCTTGCGCGCTCACAGGAACTCCGGTGAAAAAAATCGCAGTGTTCGCCGACGTGCAGAACCTCTACTACACCGTGCGTCAGGCCTATGGTTGCCACTTCAACTACGCGGCGCTGTGGGCAGACATCAGCAAGGACGGGCAGATCGTCGAGGCCTACGCCTATGCGATCGACCGTGGCGACAGCAAGCAGCAGCAGTTCCAGCAGATCCTGCGCAACCTCGGCTTCATCGTGAAGCTCAAGCCGTACATCCAGCGCAGCGACGGCTCGGCCAAGGGCGACTGGGACGTGGGCATCACCCTCGACATCATGGACGCCGCCGACCACGTCGACGAAGTTGTCCTGGCGTCCGGTGATGGCGATTTCGACATGCTGCTGGAACGCATCATCAGCAAACACGGGGTGCAAGCGGTCGCCTACGGTGTGCCCGGCCTCACCGCCAACTCGCTGATCCGCGCCGCCAGCCGTTATGTGCCGATCGAAGGCGCACTGCTACTGAAGAATTGAGCGGTTACTGAAGAATTGATTTGTACGGAGTTGAACCCGGTTTGGAACGCATTGCAGTCATCGACTTTGAAACCACTGGCCTCTCGCCAAACAGCAGCTGTCGCGCCACGGAAATCGCCGTGGTCATGCTGGAAAACGGCCGCATCGTCGAGCGTTACCAGAGCCTGATGAACACGGGGGTACGCGTCCCCGCGTTCATCGAACAACTGACCGGCATCAGCAACGCCATGCTACGCACCGCGCCGCCGGCGGAAAAAGTGATGAACGAGGTCAACGAGTTTGTCGGCTGCACGCCACTGGTCGCGCACAACGCTTCGTTCGACCAGAAGTTTTGGGACTTCGAACTGGGGCGGATCAAGCGCACACGCCTGCAAAACTTCGCCTGTTCGCTGTTACTCGCCCGCCGACTGATGCCGGCCGCGCCGAATCACAAACTCGGCACCCTCACCACGTTCGCCCGCCTGCCACACACTGGCCAGGCGCACAGGGCGATGGCGGATGCGGAGATGGCCGCAAACCTGATGGCGCATCTGGCGGATGAATTGCGCAGCAAGCATGGCGTGCGCGAGTTATCCCATGACCTGCTGTGCAAACTGCAGAAAGTCCCTGCCGCCAAAGTCAGCGAGCACCTGCAGCGCTATCGCTGATCCCCAAATCGCAGTAGCTCCCCTGTAGGAGCTGTCGAGTGAAACGAGGCTGCGATCTTTTGATCTTGTTTTTAAAAGCAAGATCAAAAGATCGCAGCCTGCGGCAGCTCCTACAGGGAGTTTTGGTGATTCTTTTTATTTGCCGTTGCTTTCGATATGCCCGAGCGGCACGCGCTTCTGGATGACACCCGACCGCACCATCGACATGGTGCGGAACCCGACACCGCCACTGTCGACATCGCGGTCGATCTCTGCGCTTTTTTCAAAAGTGTACCGGCGCGATAAACAGGTTTTGTAACTTATTTTTGCCAGCTGGCCTTTCTAGAATATCCAGTCTCCTGATGCTGACTGTCGAGTTGCTCATGTCTGCCCTGCGCCGTTTTTCCTTGCCGCTGATCGCCGCTTTTTTTGCGTTGTATGTGATTTGGGGGTCGACCTACCTGGTGATCCGCATCGGCGTCGAATACTGGCCGCCGCTGATGCTGGGTGGTGTGCGCTTTGTGATTGCCGGCGCGTTGATGTACGGCTTTCTGCGCTGGCGCGGGGCACCGGCGCCGACGTGGGCGCAGTGGAAAGCGGCGGGGATCATCGGGATTTTGCTGCTCAGCTTCGGTAACGGTGCGGTGAGTGTGGCCGAGCACTCGGGGGTGGCTTCGGGAGTTGCTGCGTTGGCGGTGGCGACGGTGCCGCTGTTCACGTTGCTCTTCGGTTATTTCTGGGGCGCGCGCAATACCCGTCTCGAGTGGGCCGGGGTGGGCTTGGGCATTGTCGGCATCGCCATGCTCAACATGGGCTCCAACCTGCAATCGAGTCCGCTGGGTGCGGCGCTGCTGATTTTTGCTGCGGCGGCCTGGGCTTTCGGTTCGGTGTGGAGCCGGCATCTGCCGCTGCCACAGGGTGCGATGGCCAGTGCCGTGGAAATGCTGGTCGGCGGTGTGGTGCTGCTGATCGGTAGCACGCTGAGCGGCGAACATCTGCAAGCGCTGCCGCCGATTGAAGGCTGGCTGGCGCTGGCGTATCTGATTTTCTTCGGCTCGATCATCGCCTTCAATTCCTACATGTATCTGCTCAAGCACGTGCGCCCGGCCGCGGCGACCAGTTATGCCTACGTCAACCCGGCGGTGGCGGTGTTGCTGGGGATCGTGTTTGTTGGCGAGACGATTGGTATCGAAGAGGCGCTGGCGATGTTGGTGATCATCAGCGCTGTGGTGTTGATTGGCTTGCCGCAGTGGCGCCGACCAGTACCGCCGCCAGTCGCAGCGCCGACAGCCGTTCCCGCGGAACAGCGTACGAATTAGGGTAAACTGCGCGGCATTGCACACTCGTGTCGCACAATTGCGCTGAATTTTCCTACGGTACTCCCATGACTTTCGCCTCCCTTGGCCTGATCGAACCTTTGCTGCGCTCCCTCGAGAAGCTCGGCTACCAGACCCCGACGCCTGTGCAGGCGCAAGCCATACCGGCCGTTCTGGCCGGTCGCGACCTGATGGCAGCGGCCCAGACCGGCACTGGCAAAACGGCCGGTTTTGCCTTGCCGCTGTTGCAGTTGCTGGCCATGGAAGGCCCAAAAGTCACCGCGAACTCGGCGCGTGCGCTGATTCTGGTGCCGACCCGCGAGCTGGCCGAGCAGGTTCATGAGTCTGTGCGCCAGTACGCCGAAAACCTGCCGCTGCGCACTTATGCGGTTTACGGCGGCGTCAGCATCAACCCGCAAATGATGAAGCTGCGCGGCGGCGTCGATGTGCTGGTCGCCACGCCTGGTCGCCTGATCGACCTGTTCCGCCAGAACGCGCTGAAACTCGATCAGTTGCAAACCCTGGTGCTGGATGAAGCCGATCGTATGCTCGACCTGGGCTTCTCCGAAGAACTGGCGAACATCTACCGCATGCTGCCGAAAAAGCGCCAGACGCTACTGTTCTCCGCGACCTTCTCCGACGATATTCGCCTGCTGGCCGGGCAGATGCTCAACGACCCACTGAGCGTCGAAGTGAGCCCGCGCAACGTCGCCGCCAACACCGTCAAGCAGTGGATCGTGACGGTGGACAAGAAGCGCAAGGCCGAACTGTTCGTGCACTTGATGCGCAAGAACAAGTGGAAGCAGGTGCTGGTGTTCGCCAAGACCCGTAACGGCGTGGACGCGCTGGTGGAAAAACTCCAGGGCCTGGGCGTCAACGCGGACGGCATCCACGGTGATAAACCGCAAGCGACCCGTCAGCGTGCGCTGGATCGTTTCAAACTCAGCGAAGTGCAGATTCTGGTAGCCACCGATGTCGCGGCCCGTGGTCTGGACATCGAAGACCTGCCGCTGGTGGTCAACTTTGATCTGCCGATCGTGGCCGAGGATTACATCCACCGTATTGGCCGTACCGGTCGTGCCGGTGCAACGGGCGAAGCGATTTCGCTGGTGTGTGCCGATGAAGTGAACATGCTGTCGGCGATCGAGATGCTCACGCGTCAGACGTTGAAGCGGCAGAACGAACCGGACTTCGAACCCGAGCACCGCGTTCCGGATACCGATGCCAGCGGTCAGGTGATCAAAAAGCCGAAGAAACCGAAAAAGCCGAAAACTTCCGGCGGTGGCGGCAAGCGCAATCTGGGCAAGTGGGTCGACAGCGGCGAGACGCAGGCGCCAGAGCCTTCGATCAAGCCTGTGCGCAAGGTGCCGGTGTTTAATACTGGGCCGCGCAAGCGCAAGCCGTAAAAGCAGCTTCGAGTGGATAGCTGCAAGCTGCAAGTTAAAAGCGCTGTGCTTTAGCTTGCAGCTTGTGGCTTAAAACCTGGCGCTGCTTTTAAGCCACTGCACAATCCCCAACCCCGCCGCCCGCCCACTGGCAAAACACCCCGTCAGCAAATACCCGCCCGTTGGTGCTTCCCAATCCAGCATCTCACCGGCGCAGAACACCCCCGGCAACGCCTTGAGCATCAATTGCTCATCCAGCGCTTCAAACGTCACGCCGCCAGCACTGCTGATTGCCTCATCCAAAGGACGGGTCTTCACGAGTGTCACCGGCAATGCCTTGATCGCCCGTGCCAACAACGCCGGATCAGCAAACGTTGCAGCGTCAGTCAATTCACGCAGCAGCGCCGCTTTTACCCCATCAATCCCGACCTGACTGTGCAAGTGCTTGGACATCGATCGCGAACCACGCGGTTTGCTCAACGCAGCCTGAATTTTATCCACAGGCCGGCCGGGAAGCAGGTCAATGTGAATGGTCGCTGAGCCGTGCGCGTTGATCGCCTCGCGCATCGGCGCCGACAACGCGTAGATCAAACTCCCTTCAATCCCAGTCGCGGTGATCACGCACTCGCCCAAGCGCGGAATGTCGTCGTTCAAGCCGATGGCGATATTTTTCAGCGGCGCGCCGGCGAATTTGCTGACAAGCAATTCGCTCCAGGCCTGCACTTCGAAGCCGCAGTTACTTGGCTGCAATGGCGCCAGTCCTACACCACGCTGCTCAAGCGGCAACATCCACGCGCCGTCGGAACCGAGTCGCGACCAACTGCCGCCGCCGAGGGCGAGCAGCGTGGCGTCGGGTTTGAGGGTTTTCTCGCCTTCCGGGCTGTCGATGCGCAGCGCGCCGTGTTCATCCCAACCGAGCCAGCGATGGCGGGTGTGGATAACCACGCCGCTGTCGCGCAGACGCTTGAGCCAGGCGCGCAGCAACGGCGCGGCTTTCATGTCGGTGGGGAACACACGGCCGGAGCTGCCGATGAAGGTTTCGATGCCCAGATCGTGAATCCAGCGGCACAACGCATCGGCATCGAAGCTGCGAAGCACCGGGGCGATTTGCGGTGCACGTTCGGCGTAGCGCGAAAGGAACGCCGGGTAGGCTTCGGAATGGGTGATGTTCATGCCGCCGACGCCTGCCAGCAGAAACTTGCGGCCCACCGAGGGCATGCCGTCGTACAGATCGACGCGTATTCCCGCCTGGCTCAGCACTTCGGCGGCCATCAGGCCGGCAGGGCCACCCCCGATGATGGCGACGTGAGCGGGGGAGGCGGTGGAGGTCTGAGTCATGGCGTGCGCTGCGGTATGGCGAGATAAGGCGCGCATTCTAACAGCGTAGGCCAATGGGGGAGATCCCTGTGGGAGCGAGCCTGCTCGCGAAAGCGGTGGGTCAGTCACTTTTGATGTTGAAAGGACCGACTGCTTCGCGAGCCGGCTCGCTCCCACAGGGGATTTGTAGAGCAATTCAAATGTTGGTTAAAAAACAACCGCCGCGCTGTACGCCATGTTCGCTGTGGCCTGTAGTCCCTTTCACTCAGGTTATCCACAGGCAGTTCCACAGCGATTGTGGGTAACGCAGCACAGCTCAATGACAACCGTGTGACGTCCAGACCCGCTGCGCGCTGTGATGAAGGATGCCGTGGCGGCGGGCGAGGGCGTGGCGATCCTTGCTGTAACCACCGCCGATCACGCCGACCACCGGGATGTCGCGGCCCAGACAATGGCGCATCACGCTTTCATCGCGGGCGGCGACACCTTCGTCGGTCAGTTGCAGATAACCGAGGGCGTCGTCTTTGTGCACATCGACGCCGGCGTCATACAACACCAGATCCGGTTGATACAGCGCCAGCAGATAGTTGAGCGTGTCGTCGACCACTTTCAAATAGTCGGCATCGCCCATGCCTTTGGGCAGCGGTATGTCCCAGTCACTTTCGGCTTTGCGTGCAGGAAAATTCTTCTCGCAGTGCAGGGACACGGTAATCGCCTCCGGGGTGTCATGCAGGATGCGCGCGGTGCCGTCGCCCTGATGCACGTCGCAATCGAAGATCAGCACGCGATTGACCCGGCCGCTTTGCAGCAGGTATTGGCTGATGATCGCCAGGTCATTGAAGATGCAGAACCCCGCCGGGTAGTCGTAATGCGCGTGATGGGTGCCGCCCGCCAGATGACAGGCCAAGCCATGCTCCAAGGCTTTTTCCGCGGCGAGGATTGAACCGCCGACCGCCCGCACCGTGCGCCGCGCCAGTGCTTCGTTCCACGGCAGGCCGAGGCGCCGCTGGTCTTCGCGGGACAACTCGCCGCTCATGTAGCGTTCGATATAGCGACGGTCATGTGCCAGCGCGAGGATGTCGTTGGGACAGATCTGCGGACGCAACAAATCGGCGTCACGAGTCAGGCCGCTGTCGACCAGGTGATCACGCAACAGACGAAACTTGTCCATGGGAAAGCGGTGATCCGCTGGGAACTCGGGGCTGTAGTCTTCGTGGTAGATCAGCGGCAATGGCATGGCTTTTTCGCGTGGGAACGTTGGAAAGAGTGAAGGATCCTACCAGCGATGTAGACTTGCGGCATGGAAACGGAGGGGCACGATGGAGCCGATACTGCAACTGGAAAGCGCACGCCTGCTGATGCGTCAGTGGCAGGACGAGGATTTGCCGGCATTTGCGGCGATGTGTGCCGATCCTCAGGTCATGCGCTACTTTCCGGCACCCTTGAGCCGACTGGAAAGTGCGGCGCTGATTGGCCGGGTACGCGGACATTTTGCCGAGCATGGCTATGGTTTGTGGGCGCTGGAGCGCAAGGACAGCGGCGAGTTCATCGGATTCACCGGGTTGGGTGTCGTCGGTTTCGACGCGTCATTCACGCCGGCAGTGGAAATCGGCTGGCGTCTGGCCAAGGAACATTGGGGCCTGGGTTACGCCAGTGAAGCGGCGTGGACCGCTCTGCGCTGCGGCTTTGATCGATTGGCCTTGAAAGAGGTCGTGTCTTTCACCGCACAAAGCAATTTGCCTTCGGAGAAAGTCATGCAGGCGATCGGCATGCATCACGCGCCGGCCGATGACTTTGATCATCCGAAACTTCCCGTCGATCACCCGTTAAGAAGGCATGTGCTGTATCGCATCACCCGGGAACAATGGCTGCAAACCTTGCATGGATAAGCCGACACGGACGTTTACAATGGCCGCCAAATCATTGGCCTGCGCCAGAATCTGAATCGACCGCCGTAGCCAAGACTGCGCGGTATAGCTTTGTGTGAGGAGAGCCTGAATGAGCCAAGTGTTGGAAGATCTGGTCGATTTGCTGACCCTGGAACCGATCGAAGAAAACCTCTTCCGTGGCCGTAGCCAGGACTTGGGTTTCCGTCAGTTGTTCGGTGGTCAGGTGCTCGGCCAGTCGCTGTCGGCGGCCAGTCAGACCGTTGAAGAAACCCGCCATGTGCATTCGATGCACGGTTATTTTCTGCGTCCGGGCGATGCCAAGTTGCCGGTGGTCTATTCGGTTGACCGCGTGCGCGATGGCGGCAGCTTCAGCACTCGCCGCGTGACGGCAATCCAGAAGGGCCATCCGATCTTCACGTGCAGTGCTTCCTTTCAGTACGACGAAGAAGGCTTCGAGCACCAGACCCCGATGCCAGTCGTGGTCGGCCCGGAAAACTTGCCGTCGGAGCTGGAGCTGACTCAGCAACGTGCGCACCTGATCCCCGAGCACATGCGCGAAAAACTGCTGTGTCCGAAGCCGATCGAAGTGCGCCCGGTCACCGAAAAAGACCCGTATAACCCGCAGCCAGCGGACCCGGTGAAATATGTGTGGTTTCGCGCCGACGGTGCGTTGGCCGACATTCCGGCGCTGCACAAATATCTGCTGGCCTATGCCTCGGACTTCGGTCTGCTGACCACCTCGATGCTGCCTCACGGCAAATCGGTCTGGCAGAAAGACATGCAGGTTGCCAGCCTTGATCACGCGCTGTGGTTCCACAATGATCTGCGTGCAGATGACTGGTTGCTCTATGCGATGGACAGTCCGTGGGCCGGCAACTCGCGTGGTTTCTCCCGTGGCAGCGTGTTCAATCGCGCCGGGCAACTGGTGGCTTCGGTCACCCAGGAAGGCCTGATTCGGCATCGCAAGGATTGGGCATGAGCCTGGCTGACGTCCGCCATTGGGTGTTCGATATGGACGGCACCCTGACCGTCGCGGTGCATGACTTCGCGGCGATTCGCGTGGCGCTGGCGATTCCGCCCGAGGATGACATCCTCACCCATCTCGCCGCATTGCCGGCGGATGAAGCGGCGGCCAAGCATGCGTGGCTGCTCGAACACGAGCGCGATCTGGCCTTGGGTTCGACCCCGGCGACGGGGGCAGTGGAGCTGGTGCGTGATCTGCACTCGCGCGGTTATCGCCTCGGCATTCTGACCCGCAACGCGCGCGAACTGGCGCATGTGACCCTGGAGGCAATCGGTCTGGCTGACTGCTTTGCCGTCGACGATGTGCTGGGCCGCGATGAAGCACCACCGAAGCCGCACCCGGGTGGTTTGCTGAAACTGGCCGAGGCCTGGAACGTGTCGGCCAGTGAGATGGTGATGGTCGGCGACTACCGCTTTGATCTGGATTGCGGCCGTGCGGCGGGCGCGCGGACGGTTTTGGTGAATCTGCCGGATAACCCGTGGCCGGAACTGACGGATTGGCATGCGCAGGATTGTGTCGAGTTGCGGCAGATGTTGTTGGCTTAGGATCAAAAGATCGCAGCCTTCGGCAGCTCCTACAGGGGGATCGCACTCCATCTGTAGGAGCTGCCGAAGGCTGCGATCTTTGCTTTTGCTTTTACTCGAACAACGCCTTCTGCCCCTCCGGCGACGTCAGCATCTCATCGCCGTTATGCCCAACCCCCGACACCTCAACCAGGCGCTGATTCACCCCTTCCGGATGGCGGCGCAGCAAGTAACCGAAAAACATCTTGCCTCGCTCCAGGCGATACGCCCCCTGCGCTTTTGCCGAGCAACTCTTGTCCAGCGCCGGATGCTGTGGGTCGATGTCCTGCTGCCCGAGCAGATAAATCACCTCGCGTTTGATGTAACTGCTTTCAAGCTGCAGCGGCGTTTGCCCACCGGCATACACCGGCATGTCTGACAGACCGTACTTCCAGCGGTTGAAGCCCGGACATTGCGCGTGATCGAATGCCACGGGCCGCTGTTCATTGAAATAGGCATACGAGGAAGGGTTCGCTACCACGTAACGCAGGCGAATGCCGTTGGCCTTGAGCGCCGGTTGATCCTTGGCCAGCAGGGCATAACGCTGCACCACCTGGCCTCCGCCGGAGTGACCAAAAATCACGATCTGCCTGACGTCCGGAAACTGTTTGCGGTCGGTGATACGGGCGACGATTTCGTCCAGCGCCGCATAGGAACTCAATGGATTCGGACCTGTGGAAAAGCCGCCGCCCATCCACTCGTTGCCTTTCCAGCGCAACACCGTCGCGGGCAATGAGTACAACGGCACGTCACTTTCATTGAGAAACTGTGGGGCGATCACCAGCGTGTGCGCGGTTTGCCCCGCCAGTTCTGCCGCGCTTTCGGCGCTCTTGCGATAGGTCTCGGCGTTACGCAGGCGACCATGAATGACGATCAGCACGCGTTCGATTTTCTCCGGCGCAGGGCCGATACCTACCGCCATTTCCCCGGCCTTCAGTTGCAATCGCCCGGGGCTGATTGCGTCGACGCCAGCCGCCTGCGCGGTGCTGCCGACGATCAGTAAAGCCAAAAGCCATTTGTGCATTTACAGGTTTTTCGCCGCAAAGGTGTCGCACTGGCTTACCTGGCCCTGCGCGAATCCGGTTTTGAACCAGCGCACCCTTTGCGCCGACGTACCGTGAGTAAACGAGTCTGGCACCACACGACCCTGACCCTGTTGTTGCAAGCGATCATCACCGATGGCGTTGGCCGCGTTCATGGCCTCTTCAATGTCACCCGGCTCCAGCCAGTTCAGGCGCTTCTGTGCGCTGTAGGCCCAGACGCCGGCCAGACAATCGGCCTGCAGTTCCTGACGTACCAGCAAGCCACCGTCGCCTTCCATCTGCCGACCTTGCTGGCGGGCTGTCTGAATTTTCGCCGAGACACCGAGAAGCGTCTGCACGTGGTGTCCGACTTCGTGAGCGATCACGTAGGCTTGTGCGAAGTCTCCGGACGCCTTGAAGCGTTGCGACATTTCCTGGAAGAACGCCATGTCCAGATAGACCTTCTGGTCTGCCGGGCAGTAGAACGGACCGGTAGCCGATGTGGCCATACCGCACGCGGAGTTGACCCGATTGCTGAACAGCACCAGGGTAGGATCCTTATATTGCCGGCCGGCCTGCTGGAAAATCGTGCCCCAGGTGTCTTCGGTATCGCCGAGGATCGAGCGTACGAACTCTGCCTGTTCATCGTTGGCCGGCGGTGCCTGGCGGGTCTGCGAAGTGGCTGCCGGTTGCTCGGACATTTGCCCGGTGAGCTGGCCGAGGATCTGCATCGGGTCCTGCCCGGTGATCCAGCCAATGCCGACGATCAGCAGAATGGCCCCAAGGCTCAGGCCCTTGCCGCCGCCAAAGCGCATGCCACCGCCACCGCCGGCGTCATCACCACGGGCATCGACGACGTTGTCACTGCGTCGGCCTTTTTTCCATAGCATGTGGGAATCCTCTATTGAACGTGATGATGAGTGTTGCTGGTGCGTGAGTATGGCGCCAGTCCGGTCGTCAGACACCCGGGTTGCCCCGGCGGTTCTATTGGCGCGTGAATCCGGGTTCATGTGCAGGATCAGGACTATAACTTCGCGTCATCGAAAGTTCTGCAGTGTTGCTCGTTATCATTGAAGCCGGTGTTGAACCATTTGGTGCGCTGTTCGCCCACTATTATAAATATTCTCTGTGAGAGTCTGACGCCTGGCTCTAGATTGTTTGGCAGTGTTTAAAAGGAGTGCCCATGACCGTCAGTACACCGTTGTCCGGCGTCAACCAACCCTTCAAAGGGATCATGCTGATTGTCGTGGCGACCTTCCTGTTCTCCAGTCATGACGCGCTGTCGAAGTACCTCTCCGGGTTTTATCCGATCGTGATGGTGGTGTGGGCACGCTACGTGGTGCACACCCTGCTGATGGCGGGCATTTTTCTGCCGCAATCCGGGTTGCGCGTCCTGCGCACCAAGAAGCCTTTGTGGCAGTTGATCCGCGCACTTTGCCTGCTCGGCACCAGTCTGTTCTTCACCACGGCGCTGATGTACATCCCGCTGGCGGAAGCCACGGCGGTGAACTTCCTGGCGCCGGTGCTGGTGACCGCGTTGTCGGTGCCACTGCTCAAGGAGCGAGTGACCCGTGGTCAATGGATCGCGGTGATTTGCGGTTTTATCGGCGTGCTGATCATCGTCCATCCCGGTGGCGAACTGTTCACGCCGGCTGTTTTGCTGCCGCTGTGCTCGGCGCTGTTTTTCTGCTTCTACCAATTGCTCACTCGCAAGCTCGCCGAAGTCGACAGCCCGACCACCAGCAATTTCTTCGCCGGGTTGTGCAACACGTTGGTGATGAGTGCGCTGGTGCCGTTCTTCTGGCAGGTGCCAACGTTGACTCATGCCGGGCTGATGCTGGCGCTGGGCAGTTGCGGGATGACCGCGCACTTGTTTCTGACCCAGGCGTTCCGCCATGCCGCGCCGGCGTTGTTGGCGCCGTTCGGGTATTGCCAGATTGTGTTTGCGGGGCTGTTGGGCTGGCTGCTGTTCAATCACACGCCGAGCGGGTTGACGGTGATCGGTATTGCGGTGATCTGTTGCAGCGGCCTGGCGGCGGCGTGGCAGCAGAGCCGCAAGTAGCGACACAAAACCCTGTAGGCGCTGCGGCACGCTGCGATCTTTTGATCTTTAACAACGAGATCAACAGATCGCAGCGTGCCGCAGTTCCTACAGGGGGTGGATCACTCGGTGACGGCTGGAATCTTGCGCGGCGCCATGAAGTACATCCACGTCAGCGCGAGGAAGTACATCGCCGGGATCAGGGTGAACAACACGGTGTAGTTGTTGTTGGTGACGGTGAGGATGTGGCCGACGATCTGGGTCATGAACATCCCGCCGATCGCTGCGCACATGCCGCCAAAACCGAACACCGTACTCATCATGTGCTTGGGCGTGTAGTCCATCACCAGGCTCCAGATGTTCGCGGTCCAGGCCTGATGCGCGCCGATGGCCAGCGAGATTGCCGCCACCGCGACCCACAAGTTGGCGGAACCGGCAGCCATGACCACCCCGATGATGCAGCAAGCGAACAGCAACATCGACAGCAACCGCGCCTTGATCGCGTTCATGCCGCGACCGATCAGGAACGAGGACAGAATGCCGCCACCGACACTGCCGAAGTCGGCGGTGACGTAGATGATGATCAACGGGATACCCATCTGGGTCACGTTGATGCCCAGGTTGTATTGCTGATTGAGAAACGGCGGCAACCAGTACAGGTAGAACCAGAACACCGGCGCGGTCAGCGAGTAGGCGAGGGCGAAGGCCCAAGTGCCGCGCATGCGCAGGATTTTCGAGAACGGCACGCGAGCCTGTTCCGGTTCGACTTCCTGCTGGATGTAGTCGAGTTCGGACTGTTTGACGCTCGGGTGATCTTCCGGGTTGAAGTACTTCAAACCCCAGAACAACAGCCAGATCCCGCCCAGTGCCGCCATGCACAGAAACGCCGCCTGCCAGCCCCATACGTGAAGGACCAGTGGCAACAGCATCGGCGTGAACATGGCGCCGACGTTGGTGCCGGCGTTGAAGATGCCGGTGGCGACGGCACGTTCACCGGCGGGAAACCACAGGCGCGTGGTTTTCACGCAGGCCGGGTAGTTCGCCGCTTCCGTCAGGCCAAGGATAAACCGGCAGACCATGAAGCCGACCGCCGAAGTGGCCAGGCCGTGAGCGCCGGTGGCCAGGCTCCAAAGCAGCACGGCGCAGAAGAACACGCGCTTGACGCCGACCCGGTCGATCAGCCGCCCTTGCAGGACAAAACCGATGGCGTAGCCGACCTGAAACCAGAAGTTGATATTGGCGTAATCCATCGCCGTCCAGCTCATTTCCTTGGCGAGGATCGGCTGCATCACGCCGAGGGCGGCGCGGTCGATGTAGTTCAGGGTGGTGGCGAAAAACACCAGCGCCAGCATGCCCCAACGGGTTTTGCCGACCGCCATGGCGCCGCGGATCTTGTCGCCGATGCCACCGGTGGCAGTGCTCATGGCCGGGGCCATGCGGGAAGTCTGTGAAGGAATCATGTGTTCCACCCGTTTTTGGATTTTTTATTTGGTGTTCTTTTGTTGTCGAACACTGCGACCGGTGGTTCATGTCCGGACTCAATGTGCAGTCGATGTTGGGCAGTGGACGAAAAATCGTCAATTCGTCAAACCGCCATTGTGTTCGATAATCGCCCGCAAAACTAACCGGGTAGTACACTTTAAATTGCTGCGCGAGGGGATGCAGCCAATAATTTCACCACGATAAAAATGATCACCCGTCACAAACGGCGCAGTCCGGGAGTTGAAGCATGCAGCGTTCCATTGCCACGGTTTCCTTGAGCGGCACCCTGCCGGAAAAACTCGAAGCTATCGCCGCCGCCGGGTTCGACGGGGTGGAAATCTTCGAAAACGATCTCCTGTACTACGACGGCAGTCCGCGGGAAATTAAACAGATGTGCGCCGATCTCGGCATCGCCATCACCCTGTTCCAGCCGTTCCGTGATTTCGAAGGCTGCCGCCGCGATCGGCTGGCGCGCAATCTGGAGCGGGCGGAGCGCAAGTTCGATCTGATGCAGGAATTGGGTACCGATCTGGTGCTGGTGTGCAGTAACGCCTCGGCCGACAGCGTTGGCGATCAGCAAATTCTGATAGATGACCTGTGGCTTCTGGCGGAGCGCGCCGGGGCACGCGGTTTACGCATCGGTTATGAAGCGCTGGCGTGGGGTCGACACGTAAACACTTATCAACAGGTCTGGGACATCGTGCGTCAGGCCGATCACCCAAGCCTTGGCGTGTTGCTCGACAGCTTCCATACCTTGTCGTTGAAAGGCGATCCGTCTGCCATCGCCGACATTCCCGGCGACAAGATCTTTTTCGTGCAAATGGCTGACGCACCGATCCTGGCAATGGATGTGCTGGAGTGGAGCCGACATTTCCGCTGTTTTCCGGGGCAGGGCGAATTCGATCTGCCGGGCTTCCTCGCGCCGATCATCCAGAGCGGTTACACCGGGCCGCTGTCGCTGGAAATCTTCAACGATGGCTTTCGTGCCGCGCCGCCACGGGCTAACGCGGCCGACGGTTTGCGTTCCTTGTTGTACCTGGAGGAGAAAACTCGGCTGCGCCTGGAGCAGGACGCGACCCCCGTTGCCAATCGCGAAATTCTCTTCGAAACGCCCAAGGCCAGCGAGTACAACGGCGTCGAGTTTCTTGAGTTCGCCGTCGATGAAAGCCTCGGCGCCAAGCTATCGAACTGGCTGGAACGACTCGGTTTCGTCAAGGCTGGGCAGCACCGCTCAAAGAGCGTGAGCCTGCTGCGCCAAGGTGATATCAACCTGATCCTCAATTCTGAACCGTACTCGTTTGCCCACAGTTTCTTCGAGGCCCACGGCCCATCGCTGTGCGCCACCGCCGTGCGAGTCAAGGACAGCGCCAGCGCGCTGGCCCGTGCCGTTGCCTATAAAGGTCAGCCCTATCGCGGGTTGGTCGAGCCGAACGAGCTGGAATTGGCGGCGGTACGCGCGCCGGACGGCAGCCTGATTTATCTGGTGGATGAACAGGCGGATGTCTACGGCACCGACTTCAATCTGCTGCCCGACGCACCGGGACGTGGCGGCCTCAAGCGCATCGATCACATGGCCATGGCATTGCCGGCGGACAGCCTCGACAGTTGGGTGCTGTTTTATAAAAGCCTGCTGGATTTCGAGGCCGACGACGAAGTGGTCCTGCCCGACCCGTATGGTCTGGTGAAGAGCCGTGCGCTGCGCAGTCGCGATAGCTCGATCCGTTTGCCGTTGAACATTTCCGAGAACCGCAACACGGCGATCTCCCGTGCACTGTCGAGCTACCGCGGCTCCGGTGTGCATCACATCGCCTTCGATTGTGATGACATCTTCGCCGAAGTCAGTCGAGCCAAAGAGGCGGGCGTGCCGCTGCTGGATATTCCGCTCAACTACTACGACGATCTCGCCGCGCGTTTTGATTTCGACGACGAATTCCTCAGTGAGCTGGCGTATTACAACGTGCTGTATGACCGCGACGCGCAGGGTGGCGAGCTGTTTCACGTCTACACCGAGCCGTTTGAAGGACGCTTCTTCTTCGAGATCATCCAGCGCAAAAATGGCTATGCCGGGTATGGCGCGGCGAACGTTGCGGTGCGTTTGGCCGCGATGGCCAAATCACGCAGTGGCGCGGTGCGTCATGCGAAGTTGTAGGTAATTCGTAAACGCGGGATTAAACACGGGTCGCGCGGCTTCCTTCACTGTGCGGCTCGGCCCATAATCGCCAGCCTGTGCAGTGATGGCCGTGAGCCCGCAATGACAATAAATTCAGAACTTTCCGCAGCCCCCGTCGAGTCCGTGGCAGAGCCGCGCAAAAGTCGCAAGAACAACCCGGAAAAGACTCGCGAGAACATCTTGCAGGAGGCGATCGTCGAGTTTGTCCAGCAGGGATTGTCCGGTGCCCGCGTCGACGCGATTGCCGAGCGCATCCACACCTCCAAACGCATGATCTATTACTACTTCGGCAGCAAGGAGCAGTTGTACGTCGAGGTGCTGGAGAAACTTTACGGCGATATCCGCAACACCGAAAACCGCCTGCACCTGGCTGAGTTGCCGCCCGTGGTGGCGATTCGGCGGCTGGTCGAGTTCACCTTCGATCATCACGACCGCAACGTCGATTTCGTGCGCATCGTGTGCATCGAAAATATCCACAACGCGGAGTTCGTGAAGCGATCCGACGCGATCAAGGCGATGAACAACACTATTCTCGATTCACTGGGCGAGATTCTGCGCCGGGGTGCCGAGGAGGGTGTATTCCGCGCCGGGCTCGATGCGCTGGATGTGCATTTGTTGATCAGTTCGTTCTGCTTCTATCGCGTGTCGAACCGCCACACGTTCAGTGAGATTTTTCAGATTGATCTGCCGGACGAAAGCATCAAGCAGCGTCATCGCGAGATGATTTGCGATTCGGTGTTGCGCTATCTGCAAGCCTGACACATCAAAAGATCGCAGCCTTCGGCAGCTCCTGGAAAAAACCTGCAGGAGCTGCTGAAGGCTGCGATCTTTTGATCTTTAAATGTCCATACTTTGAAAATGCGCCAGCATCCGCTGCGCATCCGGCACCACGCCGCTGAACAACTCAAACGCCTTCACCGCTTGAAACACCGCCATGTTGCCGCCATCGAGCGTCCGGCAACCCAGTGCGCGGGCGTTACGCAACAATTCGGTTTCCAGCGGGAAATAGACGATTTCCGCCACCCACAATTCCTTGCGCAACAGCTCCACAGGCACCGGCATGCCCGGCAATTTGGCCATACCCATTGGCGTGGTATTCACCAGACCGTCGGCCTGGTTCAGGGTGCTCGACAGCTCATGCCCGGCCGCTGCTCGGCCCCCGCCGAAGTGCTGGTTGAGGTTGTTCGCCAGGTGCTCGGCGCGTTCACTGTCTACGTCGAAAATACTCAAGTGCCGTACACCTTCGCTCAACAGCGCGTGGGCCACTGCCGCGCCAGCGCCACCGGCACCCATCTGGACCACCCGCTCGCGTGCAGCGTCCTTCAAGCCACGGCGAAAACCTTCGGCAAACCCGAGGCAATCGGTGTTGTGGCCGACACGTTTGCCATCCTTCAGTACCACGGTATTCACCGCGCCGATGCCGCGCGCTTCGTCAGACAGTTCGTCGAGCAGCGGGATGATTGCTTGCTTGCACGGAAAGGTGATGTTCAATCCGGTGTAGTTCATCCGTTCGGCGGCCAGTAGCAAGTCGGGCAGGGCGCTGCTATCCATGTGCAGTTGGTCGAGGTCGATCAACCGGTACAGATAACGCAGGCCCTGTGCGTCGCCTTCGTGTTCATGCAGCGCAGGTGTGCGCGAGGCCTGAATGCCGGCCCCGATCAGCCCGGCCAGTATTACGTTTTTGCGAATCATGCCGCGCATCCCTTCAGCCGCCGGCTGAAATGTTCCAGGGCCAGACGATAGCCGTGGCTGCCAAACCCGCACATCACTGCCGTGGCGATGGCAGAAACGAAGGAGTGGTGCCGGAATGCCTCGCGTGCGTGGACATTGGACAGGTGCACTTCGATCACCGGCAGTTCGCTGGCCACCAATGCATCACGAATCGCCACGGAGGTGTGCGTCCAGGCTGCCGGATTGATCACGATCCCGGCGCAACGGCCACGGGCGGCGTGAATCCAGTCGAGCAGTTCGCCTTCGTGATTGGTCTGGCGAAACTCCACGGTCAGGCCGAACTCTTCACCGGCACGACCGCACAGGGCAGAGATGTCAGCGAGGGTTTCGTGGCCGTAAGTTGCTGGCTCACGAGTGCCGAGCAGATTCAGGTTCGGGCCGTTGAGCACCAGAACGATAGGGGGCATGAGAGGAAACTCCACTTATTGTTTTTGGCTTTGGCCGAGGGTTTCGGCCTGTGGAGCTAAAATGTACTAGATGGTTACATGGGTCAATTGAACGCTTGGGTGCTTTGGGTTTTTTGTTCGGTGATCGCACAGATCAAAAGATCGCACCCACAAAAAAGCCGTCATCACGACGGCTTTCCTGTATCCAGCATCTGCAATCAGCGCCGGGTCAGCAGCACACCCGATTCCATGTGATGCGTCCACGGGAACTGGTCGAACAACGCGCACTGGGTAATACGGTGCGTGTCGTGCAACTGGGCGATGTTGGCCGCCAGGGTTTCCGGGTTGCAGGAGATATAAAGGATGTTGTCGAAACGCCGGGTCAGTTCACAGGTGTCCGGGTCCATGCCGGCGCGCGGTGGATCGACGAATACGCTACCGAACTCGTAGCTTTTCAGGTCGATACCCTGCAGGCGACGGAACGGACGCACTTCGTTGAGCGCTTCGGTCAGCTCTTCGGCGGACAAGCGCACCAGTGTGACGTTATCCACAGCGTTTTCGCTTAGGTTGCTCAACGCCGCATTCACCGACGTCTTGCTGATTTCGGTTGCCAGTACTTTACGCACGCGGGTTGCCAGGGGCAGGGTGAAGTTGCCGTTGCCGCAATACAGCTCGAGCAGATCGTCAGGGCGATCGCCCAGCGCTTCGTATGCCCAGTTCAACATCTTCTGGTTCACCGTGCCGTTAGGCTGGGTGAACGCGCCTTCCGGCTGGCGGTAGCTGAAGGTGCGGCCGCCGACTTCAAGTTGCTCGACCACATAATCCTGGCCGAGGACTTCGCGTTTGCCCTTGGAGCGACCGATGATGCTGACGCCCAGGTCCGCCGACAACCGGGTTGCCGCCGCGTGCCAATGCTCGTCCAGCGGACGGTGGTAGCACAGGGTGATCATCGCGTCGCCGGCCAGCGTGGTCAGGAACTCCACCTGAAACAGCTTGTGACTCAACGCCGAGCTCGCCTGCCACGCCGCCTTCAATTGCGGCATCAACTGGTTGATGCGCAGGCTGGCAATCGGGAACTCTTCGATGAGGATCGGCGTGCGCTTGTCATCCTGGGAGAACATCGCGTAATGCCGCTCACCGCCCTCGCGCCACAGGCGGAATTCAGCGCGCAGGCGGAAGTTCGCGAGCGGCGAGTCGAACACGGTCGGTTCGGGCGCATCGAACGGCGCCAGCAGATCACGCAGACGCGTGACCTTGGCTTCCAGTTGTTCGGCGTAAGCTTTGGAATCGAAAGTCATGCGTTGAACCAACCCAACTTGATCACGAACAGAATCGACAGAATCACCAGCGCCGGGTTCAGCTCACGAGCGCGGCCCGACAGCAGTTTGATCGCGGTCCAGGAGATGAAGCCAAACGCGATGCCGTTGGCGATCGAGTAAGTGAATGGCATGGCCAGCGCAGTCACGACGACCGGCGCGGCGACGGTGATGTCATCCCAGTCTATTTCCGCCAGGCCCGAAGTCATCAACACGGCGACGAACAGCAGCGCCGGTGCAGTGGCGAAAGCCGGAACGCTGGACGCCAGTGGCGAGAAGAACAACGCCAGCAGGAACAGAATCGCCACGACGATGGCCGTCAGACCGGTACGGCCACCAGCACTTACGCCTGCAGCGGATTCGATGTAACTGGTGGTGGTCGAGGTGCCCAGCAGCGAACCGGCCATGGCCGCGGTGCTGTCGGCGATCAGTGCGCGACCCATTTTCGGCATGTGGCCGTCCTTGCCCATCAGGCCGGCGCGCTTGGCAACGCCGATCAGGGTGCCGGAGTTGTCGAACAGGTCGACGAACAGGAAGGCGAAGATCACGCTGACCAGACCGATGTCCAGCGCGCCTTTGATGTCCAGTTGCAGAAAGGTCGGCGCCAGCGAAGGCGGCATCGAGGTAATGCCGCCGAACGGGGTGAAGCCCATGGCGATCGAGGTGAGAGTCACCGCCAGAATGCCGATCAGCACGGCACCGCGCACTTTCAGCGCTTCGAGGGCGACGATCAGGGCGAAGCCGAGGGTGGCGAGGATGGGTGCAGGTTGTTTCAGGTCACCGAGGCCCACCATGGTCGCCGGGTTGCTGACCACGATGCCGGCGTTGTGCAGGGCAATCAGCGCCAGGAACAGGCCGATACCGGCAGCAATTGCCGAACGCAGGGGCAGCGGGATGCTGTTGATGATCCATTCGCGAATGCGGAAGATCGACAACAGGAAGAACAGCACTGCGGAAATGAACACTGCACCCAGCGCCACTTGCCAGGTGTGGCCCATGTGCAGCACGACGGTGTAGGTGAAGAAGGCGTTCAGACCCATGCCCGGTGCGAGGGCGATCGGGTAGTTGGCGATCAGACCCATCACCGCCGAGCCGATGGCGGCTGCCAGACAGGTGGCGACGAACAGCGCGCCCTTGTCCATACCGGTCTCGCCGAGAATGCTCGGGTTGACGAACAGAATGTAGGCCATGGCCAGGAAAGTCGTGATGCCCGCCAGAATCTCGGTCCGCACGTTGGTGTTGTGTGCCTTGAGTTGAAACAGCCTTTCCAGCATGTCCGCTCCCCGTGGCGCGCGTGGCGCCGTGAATGTATCGACCTCAACAGCAAAGCACAGACCGTCGCAAGCGCCTGGGAAATTGTGGTGGGCCGGAAAAAGCCGCGCATCATACCAGCAGCGTGAGGAATATGGCGGATGTTGGTGTCGATCGTCGGCGAAGTTTTGCGCTGTGGTCAACTGCGCCATACTGCGCGCAGATTTTTGGTGATGGGGGAAGCATGAACAAGTGTCGGTTTAAAGCTTTTGGATTGATCGCAGGCCTGATGGTCGGGACGTCGGCAGTGTGGGCCGCTTCGGCGCCGCCCTTGTCGCAAGTCAAAGTCATCAAGGTGCAGTCCTCGGCCTGCGGCCTTGAAGACATTGCCGATGGTCAGGCGCAAACCCAGTGCAATCACAGCGGCGCGAGCATCAAGGTCTACGTGCTGGAAGTGGGTTATGGCCAGAACCAGCCGCAGGCTGCGCTGGACGGTTTCGAAGTGAACGGCACTCGGGCCCCGGTCTGTGCCTTTGATACCGGCAATCTGACTGAATGCACGCCCGGCAGCAAAACCGTCGGCTCTCTTTATACCTTCGATCTGGCGGGCAAGCAGGAAGGCTCGTTCACCTTCAGCAACACCTCGATCAACGCTCCGCGCAACACAATGTCGACGCAGCTTTACATCAAGTAACGGCTGTTGCTGCGCGATCCGGGCGAAGCTGACTACGCTTTGAAGATCACCCAGCGGAAAGCGCCCATGACCTTTAGAGCCCTGATTACCCTCGCCGAGGGCATCGATGATTTGCACAGCGTGACCCTGATCGACGTACTGCGCCGCGCCGGCATCGAAGTGATGGCGGCCAGCATCGAGGGCCGCCGCATGCTGACCTGCGCCCGTGGCACGCGCCTCACCGCTGACGGCATGTTGGTTGATGTGCTGGCGCAGACCTTCGACCTGATCGTCCTGCCCGGCGGTGCCGTCGGTTCACAACACCTGGCGGCGCATCAACCGCTGCAACAATTGCTCAAGGATCAGGCCAGTGCCGGACGCCTGTTCGCCGCCATCGCCGAAGCCCCGGCTGTCGCCCTGCAAGCCTTCGGTGTCTTGCGCCAGCGACGCATGACCTGCCTGCCGACCGCCAGCCATCAATTGTCGGGTTGCACGTTTGTTGATCAACCCGTTGTCGTCGACGGCAACTGCATCACCGCCCAAGGCTCCGGCGCCGCGCTGGAGTTTGCACTGACGCTGGTCGAGCAATTGGGCGGCAAGGCGTTACGGGCGAAAGTGGCGGGGGAGTTGGTGGTTTGAATAGCTTCAAACCTTCACCTCTTCCACCGGCACATGCATCCGGTCGCGGTTAGCCAGCGTCGGGAACAGTTTGATCCACGTCCCGGTCACCACCAGCGTGCCGATGCCGCCCATGACCACCGCCGGCACGGTGCCGAACCAGTGGGCGGTGACGCCGGATTCGAATTCGCCCAACTGGTTCGAGGCGCCGATGAACAGGCCGTTGACCGCGCTGACCCGGCCGCGCATTTCGTCCGGGGTTTCCAGTTGCACGAAGGAGGCGCGGATCACCATGCTGATCATGTCCGCCGCGCCGAGTACCACCAGCACGGCCAGCGAGAACCAGAACGAGGTCGACAGGCCGAAGGCAATGGTCGCGACGCCGAAGATGCCTACCGCGGTGAACATCACGCGGCCGACGTTACGCTCCACGGCAAAGCGCGCGAGGAACAGCGACATCCCCAGCGCGCCGACTGCCGGCGCCGAACGCAGCAGGCCTAGGCCCCACGGGCCGGTCAGCAAAATATCCTTGGCGAACACCGGCAGCAGCGCCGTGGCGCCACCAAGCAGCACCGCGAACAGATCCAGAGAAATCGCACCGAGAATGTCCGGGCGGCTACGGATGAAGCGAATCCCCGCCAGCAGTGAATCCAGCGTGGCTTTGCCTTTGTTCAACGGTGTCTGACGGGCCGGCAGGTTGAGCATCAATGTGCAGGCAATCACGTACAGGAGCACGGTCGGGCCATAGACCCAGACGCTGCCAAACGCGTAGAGCAGGCCGCCAAGCGCCGGGGCAACAATGGTTGCCGACTGCTGCGCCGATTGCGCCGCCGCGACGGCCCGGGGGAACAGCGCACTGGGCACGATGCTCGGCAACAGCGCCTGAGTGGTCGGCATCTCGAACGAGCGCGCCGCGCCGAGCAGGAAGGCGAGGATGAAGATCAGTTCGCGGGTGACGTGATCGGTGGCACTGCCAATCGCCAGCGCAAGCGCAATCAACGCCTGCAACGACTGACAGATGGCCGCGACCTTGCGTCGATCGTAGCGGTCGGCGACGTGTCCGGTGTGCAGCATGAACAGTACGCGCGGGGCGAATTCGACCAGGCCGACCAGCCCCAGATCGAGGACGTTGCCGGTCAGTTGATAGAGGTTCCAGCCGATGGCCACGGTGAGCATCTGGAAACCGCTGGCGGTGAAAATCCGTGCGAACCAGAACGCCAGGAACGGACGATGATGACGTAACAGCAAGGGCTCTTGGCTGGGCATCTGAAGGCAGGTCTGGCTCGAGGGGAACCGCAAGATTATCACCAGTCTGTAACAGGAAGTTGCTATGACAAAAAAATCAGTTAGCCAGACATCGATCTTGACCGTTGCCTGACGGCGTGTGGCGAGGGGAGGCGTCGCAAAGGGTTGCTGCGGCAGTGAGGCAACTTGTCACGCGGCAAACGACCACGCAGTTCTCCGTCGGAAATGGGACTACTCTTTCAACGTTGCTTGATCCAGATCAATACCCTCCCGGGCCATGCTCTGGTGGCCCGTTGGCCAGACTCCCTGCGTTGCGATGGTTGTAAAAAAAGAACGAATCGGAATTCGCCGCACTCCATATCCGTGGGGGCAGTAGGTGCAGGGGCCACAAGCCCCGACACCGGTATTACCTGACAGAGGAAGACTTATGTTCGGTTTAGAGGCACTCGATCTCGCCCGAATTCAGTTCGCGTTCACCATCTCGTTCCACATCCTGTTCCCGGCCATCACCATCGGCCTGGCGAGTTACCTTGCGGTGCTCGAAGGCTTGTGGCTGAAAACCCATAACGACACCTACCGTGACCTTTACCACTTCTGGTCGAAGATATTTGCGGTCAACTTCGGCATGGGCGTGGTTTCCGGGCTGGTTATGGCCTATCAGTTCGGCACCAACTGGAGCCGCTTTTCGGATTTCGCCGGTGCTGTTACGGGACCGCTGCTGACCTATGAAGTGCTCACGGCATTCTTCCTTGAAGCCGGTTTCCTGGGCGTGATGCTGTTCGGCTGGAACAAGGTCGGCCGCGGATTGCACTTTTTCTCCACGGTGATGGTGGCGGTCGGTACGTTGATTTCGACCTTCTGGATTCTGGCCTCCAACAGCTGGATGCAGACCCCGCAAGGTTTCGAAATCATCAACGGTCAGGTGATCCCCACCGACTGGTTTGCAATCATCTTCAACCCGTCATTCCCTTACCGTCTGATGCACATGGCGACTGCGGCGTTTGTTGCGACGGCATTTTTCGTCGGCTCCTCAGCGGCCTGGCACTTGCTGCGCGGCAAGGACAATCCGGCGATCCGCACCATGCTGTCGATGGCAATGTGGATGGCGCTGATTGTCGCGCCGATCCAGGCTGTCATCGGTGATTTCCACGGTCTCAACACCCTCAAGCATCAACCGGCAAAAATCGCCGCGATTGAAGGCCACTGGGAAAACAAGGGTGACGAAGCAACACCCCTGATCCTGTTCGGCTGGCCGGACATGAAGGAAGAGAGAACCAAGTTTGCCGTGGAGATTCCGTATCTCGGCAGCCTGATTCTCACGCACTCGCTGGATAAGCAAGTACCGGCGCTCAAGGACTTCCCGCCCGAAGACCGGCCGAATTCGACCATCGTGTTCTGGTCGTTCCGGATCATGGTCGGCCTTGGATTGCTTATGATTTTCACCGGCCTGTGGAGTCTGTGGCTGCGCAAGCGCGACACGCTCTACACCTCGCGTCCGTTTCTTTATCTGGCGCTGTGGATGGGGCCGTCCGGTCTGATTGCGATCCTCGCAGGCTGGTTTACCACCGAGATCGGCCGCCAGCCGTGGGTGGTTTACGGGCTGATGCGCACGGCTGATGCGTCTTCCAATCACAGCTTCGCGCAGATGAGCATCACGCTGATCATGTTTGTGGTGGTGTATTTCGCGCTGTTCGGTGCCGGTCTCGGCTACATGATGCGCCTGGTGCGCAAGGGGCCGAAGATCAGCGAGGGTCAGGAAACACCGGATGGTGGGCCTGGCAAGAAACGCACACCGGCCCGTCCGTTGTCCGCAGCCGACGATTCGTCCGATGCCGACCACGGCGACGACGTCACCCTGACCAAGGAGATTTGACTCATGGGTATTGATCTTCCGCTGATCTGGGCCGTGATCATCATCTTCGGCATCATGATGTACGTGGTCATGGACGGCTTCGACCTGGGCATCGGGATCCTCTTCCCGTTCATCCCGGGCAAGGTCGACCGTGACGTGATGATGAACACCGTCGCTCCGGTCTGGGACGGTAACGAAACCTGGCTGGTGCTCGGCGGTGCGGCGCTGTTTGGCGCCTTCCCGCTGGCGTATTCGGTGGTGTTGTCGGCGTTGTACCTGCCGCTGATCTTCATGCTGATCGGTTTGATTTTCCGCGGCGTGGCGTTCGAGTTTCGCTTCAAGGCCAAGGACGACAAGCGCCACCTGTGGGACAAGGCATTCATCGGTGGTTCGGTGGCCGCGACGTTCTTTCAGGGCGTGGCGCTCGGGGCGTTCATCGATGGACTGCCGGTGGTCAATCGGCAGTTTGCCGGTGGTTCACTGGATTGGCTGACGCCGTTCACAATGTTCTGCGGCGCGGCGCTGGTGGTGGCTTACGCATTGCTCGGCTGTACGTGGCTGATCATGAAGACCGAAGGCAAGCTGCAAGAGCAGATGCATAACCTCGCACGGCCTCTGGCCTTCGTGCTGCTGGCGGTGATGGGTGTCGTCAGTCTCTGGACGCCGCTGGCCCACCCGGACATTGCGACGCGCTGGTTCAGCATGCCGAACGTGTTCTGGTTCATGCCGGTGCCGATTCTGGTGCTGGTGACGATGTACGGCTTGATCCGCGCCGTGGCGCGTAACGCCAACTACATGCCGTTCCTGCTGACGCTGGTGCTGATTTTCCTCGGCTACAGCGGTCTCGGTATCAGCCTGTGGCCGAACATCGTGCCGCCGTCGATCTCGATCTGGGACGCCGCCGCACCGCCGCAAAGTCAGGGCTTCATGCTGGTCGGCACGCTGTTCATCATCCCGTTCATCCTGGGTTACACCTTCTGGAGCTACTACGTGTTCCGCGGCAAGGTTACCCATGAAGACGGTTATCACTAGAACTGTAGGAGCGGGCTTGTTCCGGGCGGTGTTCCGACGATGGCGTCGGCGGCGCTATTGAGCTAACGGAGGATCGATGCAATGACTGGCAAACATTCCCTGCACGACATTAAAGAAGCCGAAAAAAAGCCGCTGTGGCAGCGGCTCGGCTGGTTGGCCATGATCTGGGTTGGTAGCGTCGGCGCACTGTTTATCGTCGCGAGCCTGATGCGCATGTTCATGAACGCCGCAGGTCTGACCACTCACTGAAATATCCAGTCGCCTTCAAGGCACGGTTTTGAAACCCTCCGGACGGAGGGTTTTTTCTGCCTGGCGTTTTACTTGCGGGCTTTGAGAATCACGAATTTCGGTGTGTTCGCCACTTGTTCGACACCGCGGAACAGTCGCGCCAGTTTGCTGTGATAGCCCAGATGGCGGTTGCCGACGATGTACAACGCACCGCCCACCACCAACGCTTCGCGCGCTTGTTGAAACATGCGCCAGGCCAGGAAATCACCGACCACTTGCTGCTGATGGAACGGCGGATTACACAGCACCACGTCCAGCGATTGCGCTTCCTGGCCTGCCAGGCCATCGCCGGCACGCACGATCACGTCGCGATCACCAAGTGCTGCGCGCCAGTTCTCGGCAGCCGACTGCACCGCCATGAATGATTCGTCGACCAGCGTGTAGTGCGCGTCGGGGTTTTGCAGGGCGCTGGCAATTGCCAGCACACCGTTGCCGCAGCCAAGGTCGGCGACCCGTGCACTGCCAAGGTTCTTGGGCAGATGCGGGAGAAAGGCGCGGGTGCCGATGTCCAGGCCTTCTCGGCAGAATACGTTGGCGTGGTTGATCAGTTCGATGGCCGGCGCGTCGAGACGATAACGCGAAGGGTAGGGCGACACCGCCGGTTCTTTCGCTTCAGGGGTGGCAATCAACAGGCGTGCTTTTTTTACTGCCAGTGATGCCTGTACCGGGCCAATGTAACGTTCCAGCAAATCGCCTGCAGCGCGTGGCAGATGTTTAACCATGGCGGCGGCGATCACTTCTGCGCCGGGCGCCAGTTGCCCTTGCAGGCGAATCAGTTGTTCTTCCAGCAAGGCCAGGGTTTTCGGTACGCGGATCAGTACTCGGTCGAACGGCCCGACCAAGGGCTCGCTCGCCGGGATCCCCTGGATCGCATCGAAGGCCTGGCCATTGCGCAGCAGATTCTTTTCCAGGCCCTGAAAACCCAGAAATGAATCGCCGCTGCTGCTGACTTCAACCTTGCCCAGCAAACTGGCGGCCAACGCGCCGAAGCTGTCGTTGAGCACCAGTACCCGTGTGCCGGCCACCGGTTGCTGCGCCGCCAGGTAATTGAGCAAATATTCATCGGCCGCGTCGAAAGCTTGCAGCGGTTCATTTTGCTGTTCGGGCTGGCGAATCAGGTCGAGTTGGGCGAAGGGCGTGTCAAACAAAGGCATGGGGCGGGGACTCAGGGTGGTCAAGGTGTGTTCCGCGGCTGGGTCTCTTGCGGCGGAACCCTACCCAGTGGACAGCGACTCTGACAGACAGCGTCATCACTCGGGAAGGGCCTGAATGGTACGTTTTTTTCCAGCGCAATACCCGTAAGTTTTGAAGGACGCCAAGCGGCGGTGTCAAATAATGCCGGCTCTGGCAGCGGCGATTACCGCAGAAATCTTGTTGCAGACGTTGAGTTTCTCAATCACGTTTTGTACGTGATAGTTAACGGTGCGCTCGCTCAGGCTGAGGATTTTTGAAATTTCATAGGCGGTTTTTCCGCCAGCCGACAATTGCAGAATCTCCAGTTCTCGTGGCGAAAGATGCGGCTGGCCGGGCTTCATCGACTGCTTTGGCAGCGTACGAGCAAACAATTCGCTCAAATGACTGGCTGCATAAAAGATGTACCCAAAATGCTCATACAGTTCGAGTGGGCTGATAGGGCAGTGTTTGCGCGCCAGGCTGAGGATGCTGCACAAGCCGCTTTCCTTATGATGGAAAGATTGCGACCAGCCATGTTGCAGGCCTTGTTCCTGCAACGCTTGCCACACATGTGGAGCCTTCTCATACAGTGTTTCATTCCAGACAATCGGCATCATCGAGTGGTTGCAGTGTGCCATTATCGGATCAATTGAACTGAATTTCCTTTGTTCATACTGCCTGTTCCATTCTTCGGGGTAGTTATTGATTTGCAAGGTGTTTAGTGACGTAACCTGTTGCGGCATTGCAACGCTTACTGCACAAAAGTTAAAGCCAAGATTTTCGGCAAATCTGAGCAGTATCGGATACGCAGTATCGATGCCCTTGGCGAAAGTCAGCTGCTTCAACTGCGATTCCTTCCACGTTTCCATTAGAAATACTCCCTCCAATTTCTGTAGTGCTTTCTGGATCCAATCCAATCTGCACGAAAACGAGTGTAGGATGTTTCCCACGTTATGCTCTGATTATTTTGCTCTTTGAACGAGTGATTACTTGAATGGCCGGTTATTAAGTACAGAGTGTTTTATATGTGATTTATCATTGTTACGAAATTTTTCTCTCCCACACGTAATGGAAGAGTGCACGCGCATTATCCCAAGGGCAGGCATCCTGATATCACTACAAATCAGAGGTATTTAAGCAGACGACTTTGCGCGAGACTGTTGGTTAACCGTTGAATGGAGTGCCCAATGACTGCCAACACAGACAAATTCACCCATCAGACCTTGCTTGACGTGCAACCGTTGACGCCCAATCTGTTCACTTTGCGTACCACCCGTGATGCGGGTTTTCGCTTTCGTGCCGGTCAGTTCGCGCGACTCGGTGTCATCAAGGCTGATGGCAGCACGGTGTGGCGCGCCTACTCCATGGTCTCTTCACCGTTTGACGAGTTTCTTGAGTTCTTTTCTATCGTGGTACCTGGAGGCGAGTTCACCAGTGAGCTGAGTCGACTGGAGGTCGGCGATACCTTGATGGTTGAACGCCAGGCCTATGGCTATCTGACCCTTGATCGTTTCGTCGACGGGCGCGATTTGTGGCTGTTGTCGACAGGCACGGGGGTGGCGCCTTTCCTGTCGATCCTTCAGGATTTCGAGGTCTGGGAAAAATTCGACAGGATCATTCTTGTGTACAGCGTCAGGGAAGCGCGCGAACTGGCTTACCAGTCGTTGATCGCCGAACTGGCACAGCGTGATTATCTGGCGGAGCACATCCACAAGCTGCAGTACATTCCTACTGTCACTCGCCAGACGCATCCCGGTGCGCTGAACGGGCGGATCACGACGCTGATCGAGAACGGTGAGCTGGAACGCGCTGCCGGTGTGGAACTGTCTGCCGAACACTCGCGCGTCATGCTGTGTGGCAATCCGCAGATGATCGACGACACGCGTGCCTTGCTCAAACAGCGGCACATGAGCCTGAGCCTTGCTCGGCGGCCTGGCCAGGTGGCGGTGGAAAACTACTGGTAAACGAACGGCGCCTCGCGGGCGCCGTTTTTTTTTGGTGTGGCCGATTCAGGGCTGATTGTTCTGAGCCTTGAGCAAATCGCGGATCTCGCCCAGCAATTCCTCTTCTTTGGTCGGAACCGGTGGCAGGCTAGGCGCAACGGCTTCTTCGCGCTTGAGACGGTTGATGGCTTTGACACCCATGAAAATCGCGAAAGCAACGATCACGAAGTCCAAAACGGTTTGGAGGAACTTGCCGTACGCGAGCATCACCGCAGGCGCATCGCCCTGAGCCGCTTTCAACGTAATGGCCAGATCACTGAAGTCCACTCCGCCGATCAGCAGGCCGATTGGCGGCATGATTACGTCACCGACAAAGGATGAAACGATTTTGCCGAAGGCGGCACCGATGATGATACCGACGGCCATGTCGACCACATTGCCTTTGACCGCGAAGGCCTTGAACTCGTTAAGCACGCCCATAGGTTATTTCCTTGTTACAGATGAGTTTGGTGTTGGCAGTGTAAATCAGTAAAACGCTTACTGCGCGAAACACCTTCTTACAATGCACATTTTTATCGACACATGAATAGACGATTAGTTTTCAAAGTGCCACTAATCGCGCGCGATTTACGCCATAACCACATGACTGGGAAGGAATTTTTTTCAATCATTGCGTTACGTTCTTTCTATTTATTTTCAGCGTTGCGGGCCTCTAGGGAAGGTCTGAAGTACCCACCGATTTTTGAGGCCCTCGCTGCTTGAGGTTCAAAAAATCCAAGTCGGCCGAAAAACAGACCCTTCTTGTCTTTAATTCACGGCTCTTTCCTCTGATCGTGCTG
>NZ_JACXXO010000044.1 GCF_017980685.1 Pseudomonas iridis | reverse complement strand
TGCTGATGAACACGGTGCGGTCACGCGTCAGCATTGGGACGCCATTGGCCGACTGATCCAGACGACTTCTCCTACGGGCGCCACCCGCGCCTACAGTTATGGCGCCTACAACCAGGTCACCGCCGAACGCGACGAACTCGGGCGCATCACCCGTTTCGAGTATGACGACGACCTGCACCTGGTCTCGCGCCGGATCAACCCTGACGGCACGCGGGTGCAGTACCGCTACGACCATGCGCAACTGCTGCTCACCGAAATCGAGAACGAGTCTGGCGAAAAGTATCGACTGGACTACACGCCGACCGGACTGATCCGACAGGAAACCGGCTTCGACGGGCGGCGTACGGCCTACGCCTACGACCTCAACGGTCATCTGCTGGAAAAGACCGAATTCGGCGATGACGGCTCGGTGTTGGTCACGGGCTACGAGCGCGATGCGGCCGGGCGCCTGCTGGTCAAGACCTTGCCTGACGGGGTCAAGGTTATCTATCAGTACGACCGCCTCGGTCGACTGACTGGCGTCGACGACGGTCAGAAACATCCGCTGGCCTTCGAATACGACCTGCAGGATCGGTTGATCACCGAGCATCAGGGCTGGGGCACGCTGCGTTATGCCTATGACGCCTGCGGCCAGCTCAAACGCATGCGCCTGCCGGACAACAGCAAGCTCGACTATCAGTACGCCAAGGGCGGCGCACTGACCGCCATCCACCTCAACGGCGCGCCGCTGACGCAACACGTTTACCAGTCGGGCCGCGAACAACAACGTCAGCAAGGTTTGCTGCTCAGCGAATATGCCTACGACGATCAGGGCCGACTGCTCGCCCACGCCGTAGGCCATCAGCACGATTCGCTGTACCGCCGCGATTATGCCTACAGCGCCAACGGCAATCTGGAGCACATCGCCGACACCCGTCACGGCCAACGCACCTACGGCTACGACGCTCTCGACCGCCTGATCCGCGTACGCCACTCACGTGACGAACTGCCGGAATCCTTCGCCCACGACCCGGCCGGCAACCTGCTCATGCAGGAGCGCTCCGGCCCCACACAGATCAAGGGCAACCGCCTGCTGATGCAGGGCGATCGCCACTACGACTACGACGCCTTCGGCAATCTGATCCGCGAACGCCGCGGCACCGCGCAGAAACTCGTCACCGAATACCGCTACGACTGCCAGCACCGCCTCATCGGCCTGACCCGTCCCGACGGCAAAACCGCGACCTACCAGTACGACGCCTTCGGCCGGCGGATCAGCAAAACCGTCGACGGCGAAAAAACCGAGTTCTTCTGGCAAGGCGACCACCTCGTCGCCGAAAGCAGCAAAACCCAGCACCGCAGCTACGTCTACGAACCCGGCACCTTCCGCCCGCTGGCACTGCTCGACGGCAAAGGCCCAAAAAAGGCCTGCCCGTTCTACTACCAACTAGACCACCTCGGCACCCCACAAGAACTCACCGACTACAGCGGTGAAATCGTCTGGTCGGCGCAATACGACGCCTACGGCAAAGTCGCCGCGATCACCCTGGCCGGCAAGGAATACCTGGATCAACCGCTGCGCTTTCAGGGGCAGTACTTCGACG
>NZ_JACXXO010000008.1 GCF_017980685.1 Pseudomonas iridis | reverse complement strand
ACCACTTGCGCTTCCGATCTCTCGTTAGCGGGAGGCGAATTCTACAGCGTTACTCGCTGTTGTCAACACCTCTTTTTCTCCGCTTTCGACCGAGAAGATCGAACCGTTAAAAGAGCCAAACATCACCACTCTTTCAACTCCTTCCAGGCTTCGATGAACTGAAGCGACCCGCTCTCGAAACCTACTTAACTCATTGAATCTCAAGGAGTTTTCCGTTTCGACTGCGCCGGAAGTGGGGCGAATTATAGACGTCTGGAATCTGCCGTCAACCGCTATTTTCGATTTTATTCAGATTTCAGCGTGATACGTGCGAAAGCCTTCTTGCCAGCCTGGCAAACGTGGGTAACACCCACTACATATATAAAGGAGCGATCAACGACCTCACCATCTATACGCACACCGCCGGACGCCAGAAGATCACGCGCCGCCGCCGAGTTCTTCACCAGACCTGCCTTATTAAGGACGGCGGCAATCGGCATATCTTCAGCAGAAGCCAGTTCGATCTCCGGCAGATCATCCGGGAGCTCGCCATCCTTCATACGATTACCCGCCGCGCGGTGAGCGTTCGCTGCAGCCTCTTCGCCATGGAAGCGCGCAACAATCTCTTCAGCCAGCTTGATCTTCACATCACGCGGATTGGCGCCTGCTTCTACATCAGCACGCAACGCATTGATCTCGTCCATCGAGCGAAAGCTGAGCAATTCGAAGTAACGCCACATCAGCGCATCCGGAATCGATACGAGCTTGCTGTACATGACGCCCGGTGCTTCTTGAATGCCGACGTAATTGCCCAACGACTTGGACATCTTCTTCACGCCATCAAGACCTTCGAGCAGAGGCATCGTCAGAATGCACTGAGCTTCCTGGCCATAACCACGCTGCAGCTCACGCCCCATCAGCAAGTTGAACTTCTGATCGGTACCGCCCAACTCGACGTCCGCACGCAAAGCGACCGAGTCATATCCCTGAACCAGCGGATAGAGAAACTCGTGAATAGCGATTGGCTGGTTGGTGGTGTAACGCTTGTCGAAGTCATCGCGCTCAAGCATACGCGCGACGGTGTACTGCGAAGTCAGACGAATGAAATCCGCCGGCCCCATCTGATCCATCCAGGTGGAGTTGAAAGCAACTTCGGTTTTCGCCGGATCGAGAATCTTGAACACCTGAGTTTTATACGTCTCGGCATTTTCCAGGACCTGCTCACGAGTCAACGGCGGACGAGTGGCGCTCTTGCCGCTCGGATCACCGATCATCCCGGTGAAGTCCCCTATAAGGAAGATCACCTGATGCCCCAGCTCCTGGAACTGGCGCAGCTTATTAATAAGCACGGTGTGACCCAAGTGCAGATCCGGAGCGGTTGGATCAAAACCAGCCTTGATACGCAGCGGTTGGCCGCGCTTGAGCTTCTCGATCAGCTCGGACTCGACCAACAGTTCTTCCGCACCACGTTTAATCAGCGCTAGCTGCTCTTCAACCGACTTCATAACAGACCCGCAAGGCTCAGATTCAAAGGGAACCAACCATACAAGATCGCGCACCAATTACAAGTTTTGCCCGGCGCACGGACACCAATCCACAGACGCGATGTCTGTAGACTTGCTTCAGAGATGATTTGGTTATATTTTATACAGTTATTTCATCTTCATCATGTCATTCATCTTTTCCAATTCACTACTTTTCAAAGTCAAAATTACCTATGACCACCGAACCGTCTAAAGCGCCACCGCTTTACCCGAAGACCCACCTGCTCGCAGCAAGTGGAATCGCCGCCCTTCTCAGCCTGGCGCTCCTGGTATTTCCTTCCAGTGATGTAGAAGCCAAAAAGACAACCCTGAGCCTTGAGCTGGAAAGTCCTGCTGAACAACTGACACAAGATCAAGACGCTGCAGACGCCGCTCAAGCCACAAATGAGCCTGTGGCCTCGCCGTTCGCCCAAATCGAAAACAGTGAAGAAAACACACCAAAAACCGCTGAAGCCGCGCCCGCCACAGCTCCGATCGCTGAAAAACCTACAGCCCCCGGCCATCGAGAAGTAGTAGTCGCAAAAGGCGATACGCTGTCGACCCTGTTCGAAGAAGTCGGTTTGCCTGCAACCGCCGTGCATGAAGTTCTGACCAGCGACAAACAAGCCAAACAGTTCAGCCAGCTCAAGCGCGGCCAGAAACTCGAGTTCGAACTCAGCCCTGAAGGTCAACTGACAAGCCTGCACAGCAAAGTCAGCGACGTTGAAACCATCACCCTGACCAAGAATGACAAGGGCTTCGCCTTCAACCGGGTTATTACAAAACCTATCGTTCGCACCGCCTACGCTCACGGCGTAATCAACAGTTCGCTATCGCAATCCGCCGCTCGCGCCGGGCTTTCCCATAGCATGACCATGGATATGGCCAGTGTCTTCGGCTACGACATCGACTTCGCTCAGGACATACGCCAAGGCGATGAATTCGATGTGATCTACGAACAGAAAGTGGTTAACGGCAAAGCTGTCGGCACCGGCCCCATCCTGTCAGCACGCTTCACTAACCGCGGCAAGACCTACACCGCTGTGCGTTACACCAACAAACAGGGTAATAGCAGCTACTACACCGCCGATGGCAACAGCATGCGCAAGGCGTTCATCCGCACTCCGGTGGACTTCGCCCGCATCAGCTCCAAGTTCTCCATGGGCCGCAAGCACCCGATTCTAAACAAGATCCGCGCCCACAAAGGTGTCGACTACGCAGCCCCGCGCGGCACGCCGATCAAGGCTGCCGGCGACGGTAAAGTGCTGCTGGCCGGCCGCCGCGGGGGCTACGGCAACACTGTTATCATTCAACACGGCAATACTTACCGTACGCTTTACGGCCACATGCAAGGCTTCGCCAAAGGTGTGAAGACCGGCGGCAGCGTCAAACAGGGCCAAGTGATCGGTTACATCGGCACGACGGGCCTGTCTACCGGCCCGCACTTGCACTATGAGTTCCAGGTCAATGGCGTTCACGTCGACCCACTGGGCCAGAAGCTGCCAATGGCCGACCCAATCGCCAAAGCCGAACGCGCCCGCTTCCTGGCGCAGAGCAAACCACTAATGGCGCGCATGGACCAAGAGAAGGCCACCATGCTGGCTTCGAGCAAGCGTTAAGCCATGGCTCTCTATATCGGTGTGATGTCCGGAACCAGTCTCGACGGGCTGGACATCGCTCTGATCGAGCAAACCTCGGCGATCAAACTGATCGCCACGCACTACATTCCCATGCCTGAATCTCTGCGCGCCGAGCTGCTTGGCTTGTGCGCAAGTGGCCCCGACGAGATCGCTCGATCGGCGATTGCCCAGCAAGAGTGGGTAAGACTCGCGGCACAGGGCATCGATGCCCTCCTCAGCCAGCAACAGCTCAAACCTGAAGCTATCCGTGCGATCGGCAGCCATGGCCAGACTATTCGCCACGAGCCAGCGCGCGGTTTCACCGTACAGATTGGTAACCCTGCGCTGCTGACGGAGCTGACGGGTATCACGGTGGTCAGTGACTTCCGCAGCCGTGATGTCGCTGCCGGCGGTCAAGGTGCGCCTCTGGTACCGGCCTTCCATGAAGCTTTGTTCGAAGAGCGTAGCGGTAATCAGGCGGTCTTGAATGTCGGCGGTTTCAGCAATCTGAGTCTGATTGAGCCGACCAAGCCTGTAGCCGGTTTCGACTGCGGGCCTGGGAATGTGCTGATGGACGCCTGGATTCAGCAGCAGCGTGGCGAGAATTATGACCGTAACGGCGATTGGGCTGCCTCCGGTACCGCTGAACCAGCGCTGCTGAAAGCATTGCTCAGCGATCCGTTCTTCGTGACCAAAGGCCCGAAAAGCACCGGCCGGGAAGTGTTCAACCTGCCTTGGCTGGAACGACACCTTGCAAGCCTGCAGGCGTACCCAGCTGAAAACGTACAGGCAACGTTACTCGAACTGACTGCGCTGACCATCATTGAGTCGCTGAAAAGCGCTCAATCGAATACCCGCGAACTGTTGGTCTGCGGTGGCGGCGCGCACAACGCGGCACTGATGAATCGGCTTGCCGAGTTGCTGCCAAACACGAAAGTCGCCAGCACTGCCACTCACGGTGTAGATCCTGACTGGGTAGAAGCCATGGCTTTCGCCTGGCTGGCTCATTGCTGCCTCGAAGGCATCGCCACCAACCGCCCGAGCGTCACCGGCGCCAAAGGCTTGCGTGTACTCGGTGCCATCTACCCCAACTGAGTAGATCGCCGGCCAATAAAAAACGCCGCAGAACCGTGAGGCTCTGCGGCGTTTTGTTGTCTGGAGCGAAGTGCGATCAGATCGAAAACGACGAGCCGCAACCACACGTCGTGGAAGCATTCGGGTTCTTGATCACGAAGCGCGAACCTTCCAGACCTTCCTGGTAGTCCACCTCCGCACCGGCCAGGTACTGGAAACTCATCGGATCAACCACCAGACTTACGCCTTCGCGCTCGACAATGGTGTCGTCCTCGGCAACATCTTCATCGAAGGTGAAACCGTATTGAAACCCTGAACAACCGCCGCCCGTAACAAATACGCGCAGCTTCAAGCGATCATTCCCCTCTTCATCGACCAGGCTCTTCACCTTGTGCGCAGCACCTTGGGTGAATTGCAAAGCCGTGGGGGTGAAGGATTCGACGCTCATGCTGACTATCTCCCGGCGTTACGCCGCCATAATGCGTGATGACGCGCATTATCCGCTTGTCCGAGAAAATCGGTCAACTATTGTTACGGTATATCAATAAACCCGACGAGCTGTTCAGAATGCAAAAAGGCCCGTTCAACGGGCCTTTTTTCTGTGCGAGTTAAAGTGTTACGGCAGCATACCGGCGTGAGAAAGACCGAAGCGCTCATCCAGCCCGAACAGGATGTTCATGTTCTGCACCGCCTGCCCCGAGGCGCCTTTGACCAGATTGTCGATCACCGACAACACCACCACCAGATCGCCATCCTGTGGACGGTGAACTGCGATGCGACAGACGTTCGCGCCACGCACGCTACGGGTTTCCGGATGACTGCCAGCCGGCATGACATCAACGAACGGCTCGTTGGCGTAACGCTTTTCAAACAGCGCCTGAAGATCAACCGAGCGATCGACTACCGTCGCGTACAGCGTGGAGTGAATGCCACGGATCATCGGAGTCAGGTGCGGCACGAAGGTCAGACCAACATCCTTGCCCGCTGCACGACGCAAACCCTGGCGAATTTCCGGCAGATGACGGTGACCTTTCACCGCATAAGCCTTCATGCTTTCCGACGTCTCGGAGTACAAAGACCCTACAGCCGCACCGCGACCGGCACCGCTGACACCGGATTTGCAGTCGGCAATCAGACGCGTGGTGTCGGCCAGACCGGCTTCAAGCAGCGGCAGAAAACCCAATTGCGTAGCGGTCGGATAGCACCCCGGCACGGCGATCAAACGGGCTTTCCTGATCTGCTCACGATTGACTTCCGGCAGACCGTAGACCGCCTCATCCAGCAATTCTGGTGCGCCGTGCGGCTGACCGTACCACTTGGCCCATTCCTCAGCGTCTTGCAGACGGAAGTCTGCCGACAGATCGATGACCTTCGTGCCTGCCGCCAGCAACTCACCTGCCAGAGCATGAGCGACACCGTGCGGCGTGGCGAAGAACACCACGTCGCAAGCGCCGAGGGTTTTGATGTCCGGCACGCTGAAGGCCAGGCCGTCGTAATGACCGCGCAGGTTCGGGTACATATCAGCCACGGCCAGACCGGCCTCGGATCGGGAAGTGATGACTGCCACTTCTGCCTGCGGATGCTGTGCCAACAGACGCAGCAGTTCGACACCGGTGTAACCCGTGCCGCCGACGATACCGACCTTGACCATAAACCTGCCCTCTACGAACCCACTGGAAAGCCGTCGATAATAGGGGCCGCGCGCGCCTGCGACAACCGTCAAGGTGACGTGCGGACGCTCAAGCCTCTACTATCCAGACTACCGTGAACCTGGGAATAACTAAAAATGCTCTATCTGTGGATCAAAGCGTTTCATATCGTCAGTCTTGTGTGCTGGTTTGCCGGGCTGTTCTACCTGCCACGACTGTTCGTTTATCACGCACAGAGTGAAGACACGATCAGCAAGGAACGCTTCAGCGTCATGGAGCGCAAGCTCTATCGCGGCATCATGGGCCCGGCGATGATCGCCACGCTGATCTTCGGTGGCTGGCTGATCTACCTCAACCCGAGCATTTTCAGCATGGGCGGCTGGATTCACGCCAAGCTGACCCTTGTCGTCTTGCTGATCGGCTACCACCACATGTGCGGCGCGCAGGTAAAACGTTTTGCACGTGGCGAGAACACCCGCAGCCATGTCTTTTATCGCTGGTTCAATGAAGTGCCGGTTCTGATGTTGATTGCTATCGTAATTCTGGTGGTGGTCAAGCCGTTCTAATTTCAACCGGTACAAATCTTTGGGGTGTTCATAATGTCGCTGCCCGCTCTGCTCGAACAACGTCTGCGCCTGCCTGTGGTGGCGGCGCCGATGTTTCTGATTTCCAATCCGGAACTGGTATTGGCCTGCTGTCGTAATGGCGTGGTCGGCAGCTTCCCGGCGCTGAACCAACGCGAAAGCAGCGGATTCAAAGCCTGGCTGGAACAGATCGAGGCGGGACTGGCGACGCTGGACAATCCGGCGCCGTATGCGGTGAACCTGATCGTTCACAACAGCAATCCACGCTTGCAAGCGGATCTGGATATTTGCGTCGAACATAAAGTGCCCATCGTTATCACCAGCCTTGGCGCGGTGAAGGAGTTGGTCGACGCGGTGCACAGTTATGGAGGCCTGGTCTTCCATGATGTCACCACTCGCCGCCATGCCGAGAAAGCCGCCGAAGCCGGCGTTGACGGTTTGATCGCCGTCGCGGCCGGCGCCGGGGGGCATGCAGGTACGTGGAGTCCATTTGCGCTGATCGCCGAGATTCGTCAGTTCTTCGACAAGACCTTGCTGCTTGCAGGATGTTTGAACCATGGCCACGAGATTCTGGCCGCTCAATTACTCGGTGCGGATTTGGCCTACTTCGGTACGCGATTTATCGGCACCACCGAAAGTCATGCGCCTGACGCTTACAAAGAGATGCTGCTGACAGCCAAAGCAGCCGACATCATCCATACTCCAGCGGTGTCGGGGGTGCCGGCCAGCTTCATGCGCCAAAGCCTTGAGGCCGCGGGTTTCGACCTGGCGACGCTGCAAGGCAAAGGCGAAGTCAATTTCGGCGAAAAGCTCAAGCCGATCAGCGATGAAGCCAAAGCCTGGAAGACTGTCTGGTCTGCCGGTCAGGGTGTAGGGCAGATTAATGATCTGCCCAGCGTGGATCAGTTGATCGCCCGCCTCGACACTGAATACCGGCAGGCTCAGGAACGTGCCGCGCAGTTGCCGCAACGCTGGCCGCGCTAAGAAAAATCAGGCCAGACGCTGGCGGACTGGCCTTACACTGACGACCTTTCAATCTATCGCGACAAGGATGCCTCGGCCATGAGCGACCCCCGTTACAAGATCGTTTTCGACGGAGCTCTACAGCCCGGCGTCGATATCACCACAGCCAAGCTGAATCTCGCAGATCTATTCAAAAGCGAAGTGGCCAGCATTGAGCGGCTGTTCAACGGCAGCACCGTGGCACTCAAGCGCGATCTGTCTCACAGCGATGCGCAGACCTATCTGCAAGCGTTGAGCAAAACCGGGATCGACGCCCGGATCGAAGCGGAAACAGCCATCGAGCTGAACCTCTCGGACGTACGCGAGCAATCCGCTGCCATGGCAGAACCCTCCTCGCCTTATGCGCCACCGCGGGCCAGCGTAGGTGAGACCTTCGCAGGGTTTGCACCGCTCAAACCGCTTGGTGTGGAAGGCCGGATCGGTCGTTTGCGCTTCCTGGCCTGGACGATGGTCGTGACATTGGTAAGCCTGCCAATCATCAGCATTTTTGCGCTGATTGCCGTGGGGCTGGTCAGCGCCGAATCCACCAGCGGACTGATCATCGGCGGCATCGTCGCGCTCTTTCTGGGTTTGGCGCTCATCGTCATCAGCATTTTCTTCACCGTGCAACGCCTGCACGATATCGGCTGGTCCGGCTGGCTGTGGTTGCTGACCCTGGTCCCATTCGTGGGCAGCATCTTCCCTTTTGTAATCATGGTCGTGCCGGGCAATACCGGTGCCAACCGATACGGGCCACCACCTCCGCCCAACAACACAGCAGTCAAGGTTTTGAGTGCACTGTGGATCGTCTTTATCGGGCTGTTTTTCATGGGCGGGATACTCGGCGGAATTTCGGCCATCCAGCAGGAATACGAAACAAGCCTCGAAAGCAGCTACGACAGCGGCTCGGTGACCACCGATGAAGTTGAAGTCGAGGACGCACCCGCAGCGAATTCCACCGACGATGCAGCCGAAGCGGCGCAGGCCCCTGTAGACTCTGCGCAAGAATGAACAGCGCTCCCCGCCGTGACACCCGCGTCGCTGGCGCGGAGCTGTTGCGAGGGAGAATTGCATGACCCGTTACGCTCTGATCACTGGCGCCTCCAGCGGCATCGGCCTGGCCATGGCCGAAGCGCTGGCCCGGCGCGGCCGCAGCCTGATTCTGGTGGCACGACAGCGTGATCAGCTGGAAAGTATTGCTATCGAACTGACCCAACGCTTCGGCGTTGAGGTCCTGTTCCGTGCCTGCGATCTGGGCGAACCGCTGCGCCTCTCCGGTTTCTTGCTGGAGCTGGAAGAAGGTGACCGGCAAATCGACCTGCTGGTGAACTGCGCCGGCATCGGTACTTGCGGCCCTTTCCTGGCTCAGGACTGGATGACCGAGCAGGACCTGATCGAAGTAAACATCCTCGCCCTCACCCGCCTATGCCATGCGATTGGCAACAGCATGGCGCTGCAGGGTGGCGGACAGATTCTCAACGTTGCCTCGGTGGCGGCGTTCAATCCAGGCCCGTGGATGAGCACCTATTACGCCAGCAAGGCCTATGTGCTGCACTTCTCCGAAGCATTGCGGGTTGAGCTCAAACAAAGCGCGGTCAAGGTTTCGGTGCTCTGCCCAGGCCCGACCCGCACGGCTTTTTTCCGCACCGCGCAGTTGAACAGTGACAAACTCAAAGACAGCAAAATGCTGATGAGCCCCGAAGAAGTCGCGCTCTACACTGTTCGCGCGCTGGAGAAAAATCGCGCGATCATCATTCCGGGACGGCGCAATCGCTGGTTCGCGTTTTTACCGCGACTGGGTTCGCGCTGGCTGAACCGCACCATCGTCGGCATGGTCAACAAGGCTTACTGCCCGCGCTGATCTGTCCTACGGCAAAACACTGGGCGGGTTCAGTCCCCATGAGTACACTCAGGTCAGCCCAAACAACGGAGAAAACAGCAGTGGATACTCTGTTCACCAAGATCATCAACCGGGAAATCCCGGCCAAGATCATCTACGAGGACGACCAGGTTCTGGCCTTCCACGACATCGCCCCTCAGGCACCGGTGCATTTTCTGGTGATCCCGAAAAAACCGGTGCGCACCCTCAATGACCTGACCGAAGACGACAAGGCACTGGCCGGGCATATCCTGTTCACTGCGCAACGTCTGGCACTGGAGCTGGGCTGTGAAGAGGGCTTCCGGGTCGTCATGAACTGCAATGAAAAGGGTGGGCAGACCGTCTATCACATTCATATGCACGTACTCGGACAACGCCAGATGAACTGGCCTCCGGGCTGATGTAACGCAAAAACTGTGGGAGCGAGCTTGCTCGCGAAGGCGGAGTGTCAGGCGCTGATGCTTTGAATGTGCCGACCTTCGCGAGCAGGCTCGCGCCCACAAAAGCATGACCGCATGGCTAATGACCCAGCGCAAACCGTCTCCGGCCGATTCGGTTAAACTGGCCGCCGAGATTCTTCCCGGAGGTCAGCATGACTACCCAACGTCACTACTCGCCGATTGACCGTCTTCTGCTGCAGGCCGATGCCGCGATGCGTACCCTGCTGCCCTTCAGCGGCCAGCCGTACCGTCCGTCACCGGCGATTTTGCAGCCGGAAACCCAGATGAGCGACGAAGACACCCGCCATGTCGCCGGTCTGATGCGCATCAACCATACCGGCGAAGTCTGTGCCCAGGCGCTGTATCAGGGACAGGCGCTGACCGCCAAGCTGCCACAGGTGCGCAAGGCCATGGAGCACGCAGCCGAAGAGGAAATCGATCATCTGGTCTGGTGCGAACAACGCATTCACCAGTTGGGCAGTCATACCAGCGTGCTCAATCCGCTGTTCTATGGCATGTCGTTCGGGATTGGCGCTGTGGCCGGTCTGATCAGCGACAAGGTCAGCCTCGGGTTTGTTGCGGCGACCGAGCATCAGGTGTGCAAGCATTTGAACGAGCACCTGGAGCAACTGCCAGTAGAGGACGAGAAGTCTCGGGCGATTCTCGAGCAGATGCGCATTGATGAAGAGCATCATGCCGAGAGTGCGCTGGATGCGGGTGGTTTCCGGTTTCCGGCACCGGTGAAGTTCGGGATGAGTCTGCTGGCCAAGGTGATGACCAAGAGTACTTATCGGATCTGAAGTTTGCATCGTCAGACAGGGACTTGTCGCTGGCAAGCCAGCTGCCAAAGGGCCCGGTGATGGAATGAAAAAGGCGACCGAAAGGTCGCCTTTTTTTGTGCCTGAAACTCTTACGCTGGCATGTTGCGCGCGTAGAAGATTTCCAGCATCTCGTGTTTCACACGATCAGTCACCTGGGCACGTTGCTCAGACGACAGGTTGCTGGTGGCGTCGCCGAACAGGTAGTTGTCCAGTTCGAAGTTCTTCAGCAGCATTTTGGTGTGGAACAGGTTTTCCTGATACACGTTCACGTCGGTCATCTGGTACGCGTCGCGGGTGTCTTCGGAAAGGTAGTTCTGGATCGAGTTGATCTCGTGGTCGATGAAGTGCTTGTTGCCTTCAACGTCACGGGTGAAGCCGCGCACACGGTAATCCACGGTCACGATATCCGAATCGAACTGGTGAATGAGGAAGTTGAGCGCTTTAAGCGGTGAAATGACACCACAGGTCGACACATCAATGTCTACACGGAAAGTCGCAATACCGGCGTCCGGATGGATTTCCGGGTAGGTATGCACCGTGATGTGACTCTTGTCGAGGTGGGCCAGGATAATTTCGGGCAATGGACCTGGCGACTCTTCGATCTGGCTTTCAGTCGGGGTCACCGGCTCTTCCGAGATCAGAATCGTGACGCTGGCACCCTGAGGCTCATAGTTCTGACTCGCAATGTTCAGAATGTTGGCACCAATGATTTCTACAACTTCCGTGAGGATCTGCGTCAGACGTTCGGCGTTGTACTCTTGATTGATGTACTCGACGTACGCCTGCTGGTCTTGCGGGGTTTCCGCGTAGCAGATGTCATAGATGTTGAAGCTCAAGGTCTTTGTCAGGTTATTGAACCCGTGGAGCTTGAGTTTGCTTTTCACCGTTAAAAACTCTCTATGTATGCGGCAAAGCCGCGTGATCAAGCATGCCCGTCAAATGCGAACAACGCACCTGCGTAGGACGGTTAACACCTCTTCGCGATGGCGATTTTGGTTATCTGTTCAGGCGGATGACCCGTCGGCTGACCGATCACTGCCCTGAAAAAAGTGGCGCATTATGCAGACGTCAGCGGGGGATCGCCAGAGTCTGCACTGCTTTTATGATAGTTGAATGTCGCTTCAACCCAGTTCGACGATTTCGTAATCGTGGGTGATCGCCACACCGGCTGCGCCAAGCATGATCGAAGCCGAGCAATACTTCTCGGCAGACAGTTCGATGGCGCGTTTGACCTGGGCTTCTTTCAGGCCACGGCCCTTGACCACGAAGTGCATGTGGATCTTGGTGAACACCTTCGGGTCTTCGGTCGCACGCTCGGCTTCGAGGAATGCTTCACAGCTTTCAACGGCCTGACGGGACTTCTTCAGAATGCTGACCACGTCAAAGTTGCTGCAACCGCCGACACCCAGCAGGAGCATCTCCATCGGGCGGACACCCAGATTACGACCACCGGCGTCCGGCGGACCGTCCATGACCACGACATGACCGCTACCGGATTCGCCGAGGAACATGGCTTCGCCAGCCCATTGGATGCGTGCCTTCATCGCCCAGACTCCACTGTAAAAAAAGGGTCGCCAGCTTAGCACAGGGGATTGCCCTGACAGCGAGCGGCATTCCTAGGACGAATGCTCCAGCCGTGTAGGTAATTTCTCGAATTTGCGACGAAGTGTCTGTTAAGCTGGCGCCAATTCGCTGGCGCCTATGCCAGCCGTGTAGCGACCGCCTTCAGCGCCTCCTAAAAAAATCAAACATCACCGTGCAGTCTTTTCGGGATACAACCATGGTTGCTATTACCCCCACACCCAAAATCAAGAACCTCGACAAGCTGCTGATGCATTGTCAGCGTCGTCGTCATGCCGCCAAGAGCAACATCATCTGCGCCGGCGACCGTTCGGATACGTTGTACTTCATCATCAAGGGTTCGGTGACGATCCTGATCGAAGACGACGACGGTCGCGAGATGATCATTGCTTACCTGAACGCCGGGGACTTCTTCGGTGAACTGGGCCTGTTCGAACAGGCTGGCCAGGAACAGCAACGCAGCGCCTGGGTGCGGGCCAAGGTTGAATGCGAAATTGCGGAAATCAGTTACGTGAAATTCCGCGAGTTGTCGCAGCAAGATCCAGACATTCTTTACGTGCTCAGCGGACAAATCGCACAACGTTTGCGCAACACCACGCGCAAGGTCGGCGATCTGGCATTCTTTGACGTAACCGGTCGTGTCGCCCGCTGCCTGCTGGAACTGTGCAAACAGCCAGATGCGATGACCCATCCCGACGGCATGCAGATCAAGGTGACGCGTCAGGAAATCGGGCGAATTGTCGGCTGTTCGCGAGAGATGGTCGGTCGCGTGCTCAAGGATCTTGAGGAACGCAACCTGGTCGACGTGAAAGGCAAGACCATGGTGGTTTTCGGTACGCGGTAAGCTCGAAAATCAGGCGCTGTACATCTGCGCCAGCATCAACCGAAACAGCTCATCAAGACGCGCCAACGCCTGTGGTGCGTTGAATTTTTCATGCAGGGCAATGTGGCTTTGCGCACGTACCCGCTGCTCGAGGCCACAAGCTTCGTTGAAGCGATTGACCGCCGCCACCATCGATTCGCGCTCGTTATCCATCAACATCGCACCGTGCACCAAGCCCACAGGACGCTGCCCTCCCTGACTCTGACGCCAGCGTTGGGCCGTGCCGACCATTTTGCGGCCGTCGAGATTGACGTTGAAGCGACCGTCGCAGAACGCACCGTCAATTTCGCCCAGCGACGACGTACCGCCCAACTCATCCAGCAACTGACAAATCGGATCGCAAAGACGCCGGTAGCCCGTTTCGATGCGATTCAGGTCACCTTCGCTGCGCGGTGGTGCGTAAACCAGCGCGATGTTGATGGTCGAGGCTGATTGCGGGACAGGTTCACCGCCCGTCTCGCGAAGGAGTACTGGCCAGCCGGCTGCGGCGGAGACTTCGCAGGCGTGATCGAAACCGGGTAGACGATTGAGGCGGCGAGGCATGACCAGGGCGCGGTCATTGGGCTGCCAGAATAGAAGGCCGAACTCTGAATCGCCGGCGCAGACTGAGGCGAGCAGGTCTTGTTCGGCCTGGAGGCCCGCTTCGATGGTCAGAGGGATTGGCAGCGACATGGAGGGCTCCGGCAGATTTGAATCTTCAGGGGTTTCAAGCGCCTCTTCGCGAGCAGGCTCGCTCCCACACTGGATTGCATTTCAATGTGGGAGCGAGCCTGCTCGCGAAAGGGTCGACTCGGTCTGAAAGGTTATCAGTCGAGCGTCGAACCGCTGATTGCGACACCGCGCTCTGGGAAGAACAGACGCTGCAATTCAGTGCCCGGACTTTCCGCACGCATAAACGCCTCGCCGACCAGGAACGCATAAACGTCGCTGATTTCCATCAGCTCGACATCGGCACGATTGAGGATGCCGCTCTCGGTGATCACCAGACGATCGCGCGGAATACGCGGCAACAAATCGAGGGTGGTTTCCAGGCTGACGTCGAAGGTATGCAGGTTGCGGTTGTTGACGCCGACCAGTGGCGTGTCGAGAGTTTTCAACGCGCGCTCCAGTTCATCACCGTCGTGCACTTCCACCAGCACGTCGAGACCGACGCCTTTGGCCACCGCCGCCAGTTCGGCCATTTTCACATCGTCCAGCGCGGAGACGATCAGCAGCACACAGTCGGCACCCAGTGCACGGGCTTCGACGATCTGGTACGGATCGATCATGAAGTCCTTGCGGATCACCGGCAGCTTGCAGGCGGCGCGAGCCTGTTGCAGATAGGCGTCGGCGCCCTGGAAGTAATCGATGTCGGTCAGCACCGACAGACAGGTCGCCCCGCCCTTCTCGTAGCTTTTGGCGATGTCGGCAGGAACGAAATCTTCGCGAATCACGCCTTTGCTCGGCGAAGCCTTCTTGATTTCGGCAATCACAGCCGGTTGCTTCTGCTTCGCCTGCGCCAGCAATGCCTGGGCAAAACCGCGTGGTGCATCGGCCGCCTTGGCCAGACTTTCCAGCTCGCTCAGGCTCACGCGGGCGCTACGCTCGGCGACTTCCTGAACTTTGCGGGCCAGAATGTTTTCCAGAACCGTCGGTACACTCATCCTTCATTCTCCACTCTGAATACCGCGGTAAAGGCACCCAGCTCCTCGAGTTTCTCCCGAGCGAGGCCGGTATGCAGGGCGTCGTGCGCAAGCTCCACGCCCTGTTTCAAACTGCTGGCGACGTCGGCGGCGTAGAGCGCTGCACCGGCGTTGAGCACAATCATTTCAGCGGCTTTCTGGCCGTTTTCGGTTTTGCGCTTGCCCAGTGCATCGCGGATCAGCGCCAGCGACGCTTCCGGGCCGTCGACCGACAAGCCGTGCAGGCTCTGGCTCTTCATGCCCAGATCTTCTGGCTCGACCCAATACTCGGTGATCTCGTTGTTTTTCAGTTCGGCGACAAACGTCGGCGCAGCCAGACTGAACTCGTCCAGACCATCCTTCGAATGCACCACCAACACATGCTTGCTGCCCAGACGCTGCAAAACTTCAGCCAATGGTCGGCAGAGCGCCGGGTTGAACACACCCACCACCTGATGCTTCACGCCGGCCGGATTCGTAAGCGGGCCGAGCATGTTGAACAGCGTACGCAGGCCGAGATCGCGGCGCGGGCCGGCGGCGTACTTCATGGCTTTGTGATGGGTCTGGGCAAACATGAAACCGATGCCGACGTTGTCGATGCAACGGGCGACTTGAACCGGCGTCAGGTTGAGATAGATACCGGCCGCTTCGAGCAAATCAGCGCTGCCGCTCTTGCCCGATACCGCGCGGTTGCCGTGCTTGGCTACGGTGCAACCGGCAGCGGCAACCACAAAGGAAGAAGCGGTGGATACGTTGAAGATATTGGCGCCGTCACCACCGGTGCCAACCACGTCGACCACGCCGTCGAGGGTTTTCAGTTCGACTTGATCGGCCAGCTCACGCATCACCGACACGGCGCCGACGATTTCGTCGATGCTTTCGCTCTTCATGCGCATGGCCATCATGAACGCGCCGATCTGCGCGTCGCTGCATTGGCCAGTCATGATCTCGCGCATCACATCGCGCATTTCTTCGGTGCTGAGGTCGAGGTGCTCAACGATACGGCTCAGGGCTGTCTTGATATTCATGGGAAGTCCTTAGCGCGTGCCGCCGGTTTGTTTGAGGAAGTTGGCGAACAGTTCATGGCCCTGTTCAGTCAGGATCGACTCGGGGTGAAACTGTACGCCCTCAATGTTCAGGGTCTTGTGACGCAGGCCCATGATTTCGTCGACTGATCCGTCATCGTGTTGCGTCCACGCGGTCAGTTCCAGGCAATCGGGCAAAGTATCGTGCTTGACGATCAGGGAGTGGTAGCGGGTGACTGTCAACGGATGATTCAGACCGGCGAAAACGCCCTTGTCCTCGTGGAATACCGGACTAGTCTTACCGTGCATTACCTGACGCGCGCGCACCACGTCTCCGCCAAAGGCTTGGCCGATGGACTGGTGGCCGAGGCAGACGCCAAGAATCGGCAGTTTGCCAGCGAAGTGCTTGATAGCCTCGATGGAAATACCGGCTTCGGTCGGCGTGCAAGGGCCGGGAGACACCACGATGCGCTCGGGGTTGAGCGCTTCGATTTCGGCGATGGTCAATTCGTCGTTGCGCACGACTTTGACTTCGGCACCCAGCTCGCCGAGGTATTGCACAACGTTGTAAGTAAAGGAGTCGTAGTTGTCGATCATCAGCAACATGGCGTTTCGAACCTCTTGAATTCTGACTTGAAGACAGCCTTCAGATGACTTGCCCGCAGGGCGCTGCACGATGTCGGACGCACAGGGGCGTCGGCAAAGCGACAATTCAAACGAGCAAGGAAGGCAAAGCGATACAGATCCGGCCGAGCCGGCAGAAAAGATTCAGGCGCGCCAACGCCAACGGGCGTGTGCCTTGATGACTTGATCCAGAAGTTTGCTGGTGATCAACACGGGGAAGGTCTCGTTCATACGTTCGGGCACAGTAACTTAGCTGGGCGGAGCGTGCAATATGGCCGGGGCTTTGGTGGATAAATCCAGGGGAGGAATCGCGACCGATGGCAAAAGGCCGGAAGTTTTTGGTACTGTCGTTTTGTTCACCTACAACAATAAATAAACGGACTTGCTCATGATCAAACAGACGTTGTTTGTACCGATGGCCAGCTGCTTGCTCGCATTGGCCTGCGCCCAAGCGAATGCCGCGCCCAATCCTTATTCGAATTTCATTGTTTTCGGCGACAGCCTCAATGACGCCGGCACGTTTAGCGACAGCGGCGGCCCGGACGGCGCCACTCAGCGCTACACCAACCGTACCGGCCCGGTGTATCTGGATGGCAGCGGCGAATTGCGCTCGCTCAACGCGACGCAGATCCTCGGCGGCAAACTGGGGTTCTCGCCGGATCAGACAGCGTCCTCGTCATCGGCAGTACGCGCGAACGAAGGTCTGGCCGACGGTAACAACTGGGCGGTAGGCGGCTATCGTACCGACCAGATTCTTGATTCGATCACCACGCAATCCGCCACCGGCGAACGCACTCGCGCCGGTTACCTGCCGTCGAACGGTTTTCGCGCCGATCCGAATGCGCTGTATTACCTGTCGGGGGGCGGCAATGACTTCCTTCAGGGACGCGTGACCAGCCTGCCTCAGGCCAGCGCTGCGGCGGATCGTCTGGCGAGCAGTGCGCAAACCCTGCAACAAGCCGGCGCCCGTTACATCATGGTATGGCTGCTGCCGGACATCGGCTTCACCCCGGCCTTCAATGGCTCTCCCCTGCAAGCGTTCACGTCCCAGCTCAGCAGTCAGTTCAACACCGAACTGGTCAGCCAGTTGCAGCGCGTCAACGCTAACGTGATTCCGCTGAACATTCCGGTGCTGCTCAAAGAGTCGTTTGCCAACCCGGGCCAGTTCGGCCTGGCCACCGACCAGAACCTCAGCGCCACCTGCTTCAGCGGCAACGGCTGCACCGAGAATGCCCGGTACGGGATCAACAGTGCGACGCCAGACCCGACCAAGCTGATCTACAACGATGCAGTTCACCCCACCGAAGCTGGCCAGCGCCTGATCGCCGATTACGCTTACTCGTTGCTGGCTGCACCGTGGGAAGCGACCCTGTTGCCAGAGATGGCGCAAGGCACCCTGCGCTCGCATCAGGATGAACTGCGCAACCAGTGGCTGGCCGACTGGGAAAACTGGCAAGGCGTTGGCCAATGGCGCGCGATTGTCGCTGGCGGCGGCCAACATCAGGACTTCGACAGCCAGGACAGCGGCGCCAGCGCCGACGGCAATGGCTACAACTTGAACATCGGTGGCAGCTATCGCCTCAACGACGCCTGGCGCGTTGGCCTGGCGGCCGGGTTCTACAACCAGAAACTCGAGGCTGGCGAGCACGATTCCGACTACAAGCTGAACACCTACATGGGCACCGCTTTCGCCCAGTACCAGCAGAATCGCTGGTGGGGTGACGCGGCGGTGACCGCCGGCCATCTGGATTACGACAGCCTCAAGCGCAAATTCCAGTTGGGGACGAACGAGCGCGGCGAGAAAGGCGACACCGACGGTTATGTTTTGGCCTTCAGCGGACGCGTAGGTTACGACATCGCGCCAGAGGCGAGCAGCCCATGGCACCTGTCACCCTTCGTGAGTGCTGATTTCGCCAAGGTCGAGGTCGATGGCTATTCGGAGGACGGCGCTGACTCCACTGCGCTGACATTCGATGACCAGTCGCGCATCTCCCGGCGTCTCGGTCTGGGGATTCAGGGCAAATACCAGATCACTTCGCAAACTCAGGTGTTCGGCGAATTGGCTCACGAGCGTGAGTACAACGATGACGCTCAGGATGTGACGATGAATCTCAACAGCCTTCCGGGCAACCAGTACACCCTGGAAGGCTACACTCCGCAGACCAACCTCAATCGCCTGAACCTGGGCGTGAGCCACAACCTCACCAAAGACCTGGCGCTACGTGCCAGCTACAACGTCCGCAAGGATGATGACTTTACCCAGCAAGGGATCAACGTCGGGGTGAGTCTGGACTTCTAAATCGCAGGCACAAAAAAGCGGCGCCCTCACAGGCGCCGCTTTTCTTTATGGCCGAACACAAAACCCATGTGGGAGCGAGCCTGCTCGCGAAGCGGTGTATCAGCCAACATCTATAGCGCCTGACACGCCCTCTTCGCGAGCAGGCTCGCTCCCACAGGGAATTGCGTGAATCAGACGTCCGGGGTTTGTTCAGCCAGGGCCACCGCGCGGAACATCGCGCGACGCTTGTTCAGGGTTTCTTCCCATTCCAGCGCCGGCACCGAATCGGCGACGATGCCGCCACCGGCCTGCACGTGCAGCTCGCCGTTCTTGATCACGGCGGTGCGAATCGCAATCGCGGTGTCCATGTTGCCGTTCCACGCGAAGTAACCGACCGCGCCGCCATACACGCCACGCTTGACCGGCTCCAGCTCGTCGATGATTTCCATCGCACGAATCTTCGGCGCACCGGACAAGGTGCCTGCGGGCAGAATCGCTCGTAGCGCGTCCATCGCCGTCAGGCCTTCCTTCAACTGACCGGTAACGTTGGACACGATGTGCATCACGTTGGAATAACGCTCGATGACCATTTTTTCGGTGAGTTTCACCGAGCCTATTTCCGAGACGCGCCCCGTATCGTTACGACCCAGATCGATCAGCATCAAGTGCTCGGCGATCTCCTTGTCATCCGACAGCAAGTCTACTTCCAGCGCCAGATCCGCTTCTTCAGTAGCCCCGCGTGGGCGAGTACCGGCAATCGGGCGCACGGTAATCAGGTTGTCTTCGACCCGCACCAACACTTCCGGCGAACTGCCGACGACATGGAAGTCGCCGAAATTGAAGAAGTACATGTACGGCGTCGGGTTGAAGCAACGCAGGGCGCGGTACAGGTCAATCGGTGCAGCCTTGAAGTCGATGGACATACGCTGCGACGGCACGACCTGCATGCAGTCACCGGCAAGGATGTATTCCTTGATGGTGTCGACGGCTTTTTCGTAATCGTTCTGGGTGAAACTGGAGCGGAACACCGGGTCGGCCGACTGCTGCTTGCTGAAGTCCAGACCACGACGTGGCGTGATCGGCTGGCGCAGTTGCTCAAGCAATTGCTGCAACCGCGCCTGACCTTGCTCGTAGGCATCGGCCTGCGCCGGGTCAGCCAGCACGATCGCGTGCATTTTGCCGGCAAGGTTGTCGAACACGACGACCGCATCGGAGACCATCAGCAGGATGTCCGGCACGCCCAGTGGATCCGGGTTCGGGCATTTACCCAGACGTTTTTCGACATAGCGCACGCAGTCGTAACCGAAATAACCCACCAGACCACCGTTGAAACGCGGCAGACCGGCGATGGTCGGCACGTTGTAACGGGCCTTGAAGGTTTCGACGAAGGCCAGTGGGTCTTCAACGTCGTGGCTTTCAGTCTCGACGCCATCGACGGTGATGCTTACGTGATGGTCGTGCACCCGCAGCACAGTGCGACACGGCAGGCCGATGATCGAGTAACGGCCCCATTTCTCGCCGCCCTGCACCGATTCGAGCAGGTAGGAGTTGGGCTGGTCGGCCAGTTTCAGGTAGATCGACAGCGGTGTGTCGAAGTCGGCCAGGGTTTCGCAGGCCAACGGGATGCGGTTGTAGCCGTCAGCGGCCAAGCGCAGGAATTCTTCGCGGATCATAGGGTGCCTCGTGGTGTGAGGTGTCATCAGTCAGGTGTGCAAACGCGCCGGCAGGCCGGCCAGGAACAAGTCAGGCGCGCCAACGCCAGCGGGCCAGGGCCTTGATGACTTTCATCCAGAGTTTGCGGGTGACCACCACGATGGCGTTTCCAGAAGGGGGTTGAACAGCGTCGGGCAACGTTATCCCACCGGCCAGATCCAGGCAACCGGGAATTAGCTTGCGCAGATCGTCGATCACCAGCGCCGGGGATTCCTCGGCAATCGGTCGGCCATGGTTGTAACCGTAGCTGAGCGCCACACACTTGACCCCCGCCGCCTTCGCCGCCAGCACATCACTGCGCGAGTCGCCGACGAACAGCGATTGCGAGGCCGGGATATTGGCCATTTTCATCACGAAGAAAAGCGCCGCCGGATCAGGTTTCTGCTGCGGCAGGGTATCGCCGCCGATGATCCACTTGAAGTAGCGGCCGATCTTCATCTGATCCAGCAACGGCGCGACGAAACGCTCCGGTTTGTTGGTGATCAACGCCATGGCCACGCCCTGCTTTTGCAGCCATTTGAGGGTGTCGCGCACACCGGGATAAACCACGGTCAGTTCATGGCTGGCGCCGTAGGCTTGCATGAACACTTCCAGCGCGTGTTCGGCCTCGACGTCATCCACCGCCGAATGGTCGATGCCACCGGCCAGCGCCCGACGCACCAATACCGGTGCGCCGTTGCCAACCCACTCGCGCACCGAATCGATGCCCGCTGGCTGGCGGCCAAGGCTGAGCAGCATCGTGTCCACCGCTGCCGCCAGGTCGGGAACCGAGTCGATCAACGTGCCATCCAGATCGAACATCACCAACCGTGGCAGTTTGCCCGGGAACAGCTGCTCAAAACCGCTCATGGGCGAGTCAGCGCCAGTTCGGAGCGCATCTTGTCGATGACTTCCTGATAGTTCGGCGCGTTGAAGATCGCCGAGCCGGCGACAAAGGTGTCGGCGCCAGCAGCAGCGATTTCACGGATGTTGTTGACGTTGACGCCACCATCGATTTCCAGACGGATGTCACGGCCCGACGCATCAATGATCGCCCGTGCTTCGCGCAGTTTGTCGAGGGTGCCGGGAATGAACTTCTGCCCGCCGAAACCCGGGTTGACGCTCATCAGCAAGACCATGTCGACTTTGTCGATCACGTACTTGAGCACGTCCAGCGGGGTCGCCGGGTTGAACACCAGACCGGATTTGCAGCCGCCTTCACGGATCAGCTGCAGCGAGCGATCGACGTGCAGCGTGGCTTCCGGGTGGAAGGTGATGTAAGTCGCGCCGGCCTCGATGAAGTCGCCAACGATGCGATCCACCGGGCTGACCATCAGGTGCGCGTCGATTGGCGCGGTAACGCCGTACTTGCGCAGTGCCGCGCACACCATCGGGCCGATAGTCAGGTTGGGCACGTAGTGGTTGTCCATGACATCGAAGTGGACGAAGTCGGCACCAGCGGCCAGAACATTGTCTACTTCTTCGCCGAGGCGGGCGAAGTCGGCTGAGAGAATCGACGGAGCAATTACGAAGGGCTGCATGACGCACCTTTTCTGAGCTAAATCACGATGGCGCGCATTGTATACCTCAAGTTTCCGCGCGCGCACCGTGACTGCGATGATTGGGTTGTGCCATGACCGGTAGTCGCCGACGGATCAGTACGCCGCGCGGTAGATCTTCTCGATATCCACGGCGCTGAGCTTGCGCGGGTTGTTGCGCATCAGGCGCTCGATGCCTGCGGCTTCCACGGCCATGGCCGGGATCGCGTCTTCCGGCACACCGAAACTGCGCAGCCCCGCGGGAATTTCCACTGCCGCGCACAAATCGGTCATCGCCTGCACGGCTTTGTCCGCTGCTTCAGTGGCGCTCAGATGCGCCGTTTTCACCCCCATGGCTTCGGCAATATCCTGCATCCGCTCGACGCAGGCCATCTTGTTCCAGGTCATGACATACGGCAGCAACAAGGCGTTACTGACGCCGTGGGCAATGTTGAATCGCCCGCCCAGCGGATACGCCAACGCATGCACCGCACCGACCCCGGCATTGCCGAATGCCATGCCGGCCATCAGGCTAGCGGTGGCCATGTCTTCGCGCGCTTGCAGATTGGCGCCGTTGGCGTAGGCCTTGGGCAAGGCATTGGCGATCAGTTTGATTGCGCCAATGGCGAGGGAGTCGGTAATCGGTGAGGCATTCACCGACAGATAGGATTCGATGGCGTGCACCAGCGCATCGACGCCACTGGCAGCGGTAACGCTGCGGGGGCAAGTCAGGGTCATTTGCGGACTGACCAGCGCGACATCCGGTAACAGATAGTCGCTGACGATGCCCTTCTTCAGTTGCGCGACCTTGTCCGAAAGAATGGCGACGTTGGTCACTTCCGAGCCCGTGCCTGCGGTGGTAGGGATGGCGATCAGCGGCGGACCTTTACGCGGCACCTGGTCGACGCCGAACAGATCCTCCAGCGCGCCGTGGTAACCGGCATACGCCGCCACACTTTTGGCGATGTCGATGGCACTGCCGCCGCCGAGGCCAATCAAGCCGTCATGCCCGCCTTCGCGGTACACGCGCATGCAATCTTCGACGATGGCGATTTCCGGGTCCGGCAGTACACGGTCGAAAATCTCGTACTCGCGCCCGCCCAATTGGCACAGCGCCAGCTCGACAGTGCCGGACTTGACCAGCGCGGCGTCGGTAACGATCAGCGGATTATCGATATCGAGGCGAGTGAGTTCGGCCGCCAGTTGCTCGATGGCTCCGGCGCCGGTGATCAGTTTGTGAGCGATTTTGAACTGGGAAAGACTCATCGTGCGCAGCCTCTTATAGATGTGGGAGCTGGGCACAAGATTAGCTGGGGATTTGGGGTTGTCTGCTATTCAGGGTGTGAATGACCCAAACATCTGAACACAACACAAATCAAAATGTGGGAGCGAGCCTGCTCGCGAATACGGTGTCTGGTTCAACTGATATGCCAGCTGACACACCGCTTTCGCGAGCAGGCTCGCTCCCACAGGGGGAATAGCGCGGATCCTTAAACCTGTGCGGTACGCAATTTCTCACTCCGCCCACGCAACCATTCCAGGGTCAGCAGCAGGATGACCGAGAACGCGATGAGCAACGTCGCCGCAGCCGCAATCGTCGGGCTCAAGTTCTCACGAATCCCGCTGAACATCTGCCGAGGCAACGTCGCCTGCTCAGGCCCCGCAAGAAACAGCGTCACCACCACCTCATCAAACGACGTCGCAAAAGCAAACAGCGCGCCGGAAATCACCCCCGGTGCAATCAGCGGCAGGGTCACGCGACGAAATGCCGTCAACGGCGAAGCGCCAAGGCTCGCGGCGGCACGCACCAGGTTATGGTTAAACCCCTGCAACGTCGCCGAAACAGTGATGATCACAAATGGCACACCCAGCACCGCATGCACCACGATCAGAGAAAAGAAGCTGTTGCCCAGGCCCAGCGGCGCGAAGAACAGATAACTCGCCACGCCGATGATTACCACCGGCACGACCATCGGCGAAATCACCAACGCCATTACCAGCGCCTTGCCGGGGAAGTCGCCACGGGTCAGGCCGATGGCCGCCAGCGTACCGAAGATCATCGCCAGTACGGTCGCGGCCGGGGCGACGATGATGCTGTTCTTCAGGGCGCGCATCCACTCGGCCGAAGCGAAAAAGTCGTGATACCACTGCAGCGAGAAACCCTGCAGCGGGTACACCAGAAAGCTGCCGGAGTTGAACGAGAGCGGAATGATCACCAGCACCGGCAAAATCAGGAACAGCAGAATCAAGCCGCAGAGAATCCGCAAGCTGTAGAACCACACCCGTTCGATGGGCGACATGTAAGGACTCAGCATTTCAAACTCCCCTTAGCTCAGGCGCAGGCGACTGGCGCCCACCAGCCAGCTGTAGATCAGATAAAGCACCACGGTCGCCAGCAGCAACAAGCCGCCCAGCGCAGTGGCCATGCCCCAGTTGATGCTGGTGTTGGTGTAGAAGGCGACGAAGTAGCTGACCATTTGATCGTTCGGGCTGCCGAGCAGCGCCGGGGTGATGTAGTAGCCGATGGCGAGGATGAACACCAACAGGCAGCCGGCGCCAACGCCTGCATAGGTCTGCGGGAAGTACACCCGCCAGAAACTCGCGAACGGGTGGCAGCCAAGGGAAATCGCGGCGCGCATGTAGGTTGGCGAGATGCCTTTCATCACGCTGTAGATCGGCAGGATCATGAACGGCAGCAGGATGTGCACCATCGAGATGTACACGCCGGTGCGGTTGAACACCAGTTCCAGCGGCTTATCGATGATGCCCATCGCCATCAGCGCGCCGTTGATCAGACCACCCGATTGCAGCAACACAATCCACGCCGCCACTCGCACCAGAATCGAAGTCCAGAATGGCAGCAACACCAGAATCATCAGCAGGTTGCTCTGACGCGACGGCAGGTTCGCCAGCAAGTACGCCAACGGATACGCCAGCACCAGGCAAATCACAGTGATGACCAGGCCCATCCAGAAGGTACGGGCGAAGATGTCGAGGTAGATCGCCTGGTCCGGGGTGGCCGGGGCGATTTCGCCGAGGTCGTCGATACGGTGATCGACCGACGCCAGCAGGTAATACGCGGTGATGTTACTGGTGTTGCGCTTGACCGCTTGCCAGTAGGCCGGATCGCCCCAGCGTTCATCGAGGGCTTCGAGCGCTTCTTTATAAGAGGCCGGTTCGCTGGCGAATGGCAACGCCCGCGCAGTTTTGGTCAGCAGGCTGCGATAGCCGGCCAACTCCATGTTCAAGCGCTTGGACAAATCGCCCAAGGTCTGGTTTTTTCGCGCCTCGGCGAGGTCTTCACTCGCCGCTTTATAGACGGGTTCAGCGGGTAGGCCACGGCCGTCCCAACTGGCGATGGCCGCCACGGTACGCGGCAGGCCGCCGACCACTTCCGGGTTACCGACGCTTTTGTAGAGCAGCGCCACGATCGGCACCAGAAACACCAGCAGCAGGAAAATCACCAGCGGCGCAATCAGCGCCTGCGCTTTCCAGCGGTTGACCCGCTCGGCGCGCTTGAGCTTCTGCTTCAAGGTGGGGCTGGCGCCCTCGTTCAGGGGAACGGCGATGGCCATGACGTACTCCGCAAAACTTTGATCGTTACAGAGGTGGCGAACCACCGCTGTTGTGTTGAAACACAGCTACCTGTGGGAGCGAGTCTGCTCGCGAAGAGGCCAGCACATTCCACATCTATGCTGGCTGATCTACTGCTTTCGCGAGCAGGCTCGCTCCCACAGGGGTGGGCAAGCCCACCCTCACCAGGTTCTGCTTATTTCGCAGCCCAGGAGTTGAAACGCTGCTCAAGCTGCTCGCCGTTGTCAGCCCAGAAGCTGACGTCGATCTGCACCTGGTTGGCGATGTTTTCCGGCGTGGTCGGCATGTCTTTCAGGACGTCCTTGGCCAGCAGCGGCACGGCTTGAGTGTTGGCCGGGCCGTAGGCGATGTTTTCCGAGTAGGTCTTCTGCTGCTGCGGCTGTACCGAGAAGGCGATGAATTTCTTCGCCGCTTCCGCACGCTTGGCGTCCAGACCTTTAGGGATGGCCCATGCGTCGAAGTCGTAGATGCCGCCGTTCCACACCACTTTCAGGTTGGATTCTTTCTGCACGGCAGCAATCCGACCGTTGTAGGCCGAGCTCATGACCACGTCACCGGAAGCGAGATACTGCGGGGGCTGCGCGCCTGCCTCCCACCACTGAATGCTTGGCTTCAGCTCATCGAGTTTCTTGAACGCGCGATCCTGACCGCCCTTGCTGGCCAGTTCCTTGTAGACGTCTTTCGGCGCCACGCCGTCGGCCATCAAGGCGAACTCGAGCGTGTACTTGGCACCCTTGCGCAGGCCACGCTTGCCCGGGAATTTCTTGGTGTCCCAGAAATCGACCCAACTGGTTGGCGCGGTTTTCAGCTTGTCGGCGTTGTACGCGAGCACGGTGGACCATACGAAGAAACCCACGCCGCACGGCTGAATCGCGCCTTTGACGTAGTCTTCGGTCTTGCCGAACAGCGCAGGGTCCAGTGGCTCGAACATGTCTTCGTCGCAGCCACGGGACAGTTCTGGCGACTCAACTTCCACCAGATCCCACGACACGCTCTTGGTGTCGACCATGGCTTTGACCTTGGCCATTTCACCGTTGTACTCGCCAGCAACGATCTTGCCGTTGCCCGCCGCTTCCCACGGTGCATAGAAGGCTTTGACTTGCGCAGCCTTGTTCGCCCCGCCAAACGACACCACGGTCAAATCCGGGCCGGCAGCCATTGCGCTTGCCGCACCCATCAGGCCCAGGGTAAGGGCGGTGAACTTCAGGGATCTCAACATTTATTGTTCTCTCCACGTGCAGGGTTGGTGTTGGTGTTGCCGGGGCGATCAGTTCGCCTCTAAAAGAGGATCAAGCGCGCGAACGTGCTCGACCTGCCAGCCAAGCGGAACCACGTCGCCGACGCTGAGCCCTGGATCGAGCTCGGCAATCGGTTGTTTCACGAAGAAGTCGGTCTTGCCGCAGACTTCCAGGCGCACCCGGACGTGGTCGCCCAGATAGATGAATTCCGCCACCCTCCCTGAGAAGCGGTTAACGCATTGATCACTCGAACCGTTGAGGCTGACGCGTTCCGGACGAATCGACAGGGTCACCGGCTCGCCGGTCTGGCCGACGTTGACCGCCAGCGCCTCGACCTTCTCGCCACGGCTCAACTCGACCACGCAGCGCTCGCCGTTCTGGCTGAGCAACCGGCCGTTGAGGCGGTTGTTTTCACCGATGAAGTTGGCGACGAAGGTGTTTTTCGGTTCTTCGTAGAGGCTGCGCGGCGGCGCAATCTGCTGGATTTCGCCCTGATGGAACACGGCCACGCGGTCGGACATGGTCAGTGCTTCGCCCTGATCGTGGGTCACGTAGACCACGGTCACGCCGAGGCGCTGGTGCAGGTGTTTGATTTCCATCTGCATGTGTTCACGCAGTTGTTTGTCGAGGGCGCCGAGGGGTTCGTCCATCAGCACCAGTTGCGGTTCGAACACCAACGCGCGGGCCAGCGCCACACGTTGCTGCTGGCCGCCGGACAACTGCGCCGGATAACGCTGGGCGAAGGCATCGAGCTGGACCATGCTCAGGACTTTTTTCACCTTGTCGCTGACGTCGCTCTTGTTCAGCCCGCGCACGCTCAACGGGAACGCGAGGTTTTCGGCCACGGTCATGTGCGGGAACAAGGCGTAGTTCTGAAACACCATGCCGATGTCGCGCTTGTGCGGCGGCACGTTGTTGATCGAGCGACCGGCCAGCAGAATTTCACCGGCGGTCGGGGTTTCGAAACCGGCGAGCATCATCAGGCTGGTGGTCTTGCCGGAACCGGACGGCCCGAGCAGGGTGAGGAATTCGCCTTTGCGAATGTCCAGGTTGAGGTCTTTGACGATCAGGTTCTCGCCGTCGTAGCTCTTCTGCACTCCACGAAAGCTGACCAGCACATCACTGGCTCCTGCGCTTGTATCGACCTGGCTCATACCCACACCTTTGTTGTTGATGACTGCTTGTGTATCCAGCCTAGTGGCTGGCGGCAGCCACGCAAATCGGGGCGCAGGAGAGAATCGCCTCAGCCGTATGGAAGGTTGGGGGTAGGGATCGCCCTACAAGGATGGCGCGCATTGGCAAGCGAGCGACGAGCGACAAGCTGCGAGCCGCAGGAACCAGCAAAAGCGGCTGTCGCTAACAGATATGCCCACACACCCCCCCTGGTAGGAGCTGCCGGAGGCTGCGATCTTTTGATCTTGTTTTTTAAGATCAAGATCGAAAGATCGCAGCCTTCGGCAGCTCCTACAGGGGATCGCGTTCAGGTCAGAGAAGTTTGTGTTCCATCGCGTACTTCACCAGTTCCGCCAGTGAAGTGATATTGAGCTTCTGCATCAGCCGCGCCTTGTGGGTGCTGATGGTTTTACTGCTCAGGGCCAGTTGCTGGGCGATGTCGTTGACGTTGGCGCCCTGGGCCAGGCGCTCGAACACCGAGAACTCGCGTTCGGACAACAGCGAATGCAACGGCCGCGAATCAGTCAGACCGACTTCGAAGACCATGCGGTCGGCCAGATCCGGATCGATATAGCGCCCGCCCGCCGCAACTTTACGAATGGCAGTGAGCAGCAGCGCCGGATCACTGTCCTTGGTCGCGTAACCCGCGGCGCCGATCTTTAGCGCACGAGCGGCCATTTGCGCTTCGTCGTGCATCGACAGCACCAGAATCGCTGGCGGATTATTCAGCGCGCGGATTCGCGGTATCGCTTCCAGTCCGTTGACCCCGGGCATGGAGATGTCGAGCAAGACCACTTCGCACGGCACATGGCGCAGGGTCTCGAGCAATTGTTCGCCATTGCTCGCCTCCCCCACCACCAGCAGATCCTTGGCCAGGCCGATCAATTGCTTGATGCCTTCGCGCACGATGGTGTGGTCTTCGGCTACCAGTACTCGGATCACGTTCTTCTCCACTTCAAAATTCGCGAGCAGGCTCGCTCCCTCAGGGAAATGCATTCCAACGTAGGAGCGAGCCTGCTCGCGAAGAGGCCAGCATCAACACCACTCAACCGTCAGGCTTCATCCACCGGCACCCACACCATCAGACTGGTGCCCTCCCCCGGCTCACTTTCAAGCGCAAACCGCCCGCCCATGATCAGCACCCGCTCACGTATGCCTACCAAACCAAACGAAGTCGGCCGGCCAGCAGCGGCGACAAATCCTACGCCATCATCGCTGACTGTCAGACACAATTCGTCGCCTGCCAGTACCAGCGTGAGTTCCACAGTATGCGCCTGGGCATGACGCATCACATTGGTCAGCGCCTCTTGCAGAATCCGGAACAAGCCAATCGCCTTGGCATCACTGAGCGGTGGCAGATTGTCCGGTACCTGCACCAGACACGGAATCTGCGTCCGCGCTTCGAATCTTCGCGCCTGCCACTCGATTGCCGAGGCAATCCCGGCATCGAGAATCGGCGGCCGCAACGCGGTCGCCACATCGCGCACCAGCTGAAACAACTGGGCGATCAGGCGTTTCATGCTGTTCAGCCGCTCGTGCAGACCGGGATCGAGTTGCGCGTAGGCCAATTCGCACATCGATGTCTCCAGTTTCAGCACCGTGAGCATTTGCCCCAACTCGTCGTGTACCTCGCGGGCGATCCGCGCCTTCTCTTCCTCGCGCACGCTTTCGAGGTGCGCCGACAGTTCGCGCAGTTGCTCGCGCGATGACGCCAGTTCCAGCTCGATGCGCTTGCTCTCGGTGATGTCCCAGACAATGCCATCCCAGACATAAGCGCCATCTTCAAGCTGTCGGGTGATCGCCTTGATTTCGGCCCAACGCTGCACCCCTTGGCGCGTGAGGATTCGTCCCTGCCACGACCAGTCGCTATCGGTGTCCAGCGCCTGATCCTGGGTCTGGTGATAACTGGCCTTGTCGTCCGGATGCACCAGGCTGCGCAGGCCCATGTCGCGGTGAGCGATGGCCGCCGGGGCATAACCGACCAGACTTTCGCTGCCCTCGGATATATAGGCAAAGTCGATTTGCCCGGTGACAGGCGCCCGCTCCAGACGGAACACCAGCCCCGGCACGTTGGCGGCGATGCCTTGCAGTCGCGCCTCGCTTTCCTGCAACGCCGCCAGTGCACGACGACGGTCGGTGACGTCGGTGAGGTAAACCACCAGATATTCGCTGTCACGAAAGCGCAAGAAACTCAGCGACACGTCCGCCGGCAAAACACTGCCATCCGCGCGCACGCAACTGGTTTCGAAACTCTGCGGCCCTTCTTCACTGGCCCGCGCGCGCTTCCACAGGTTGAGCCAACGGTCCATGTGCAGGCCCGGTTCGAAGTCGATCAACGGCCGTTCGATCAGCCCACCCGAGGGGTAACCGAGCATGTTTTCTGCCGCCCGATTGGCGTACCGCACGTGGCTGTCCCAGTTGACCCAAAGAATGCCGACGGTGCTTTGATCGATGGAAAACTGCGTCAGCCGCAAGGCTTCTTCGCTGGCTGCGCGCAGGGCAATGTCTTCCCGTGCGGCGAGCAGACGCTGTTCGAGACTGCGCTGCTGACGCCGCTGCCAGAACACAATCGCCATGCAACTGAGCAACATGACGGCGAACAACAGACTGAGGTTCTGCCAGAACCCAGGCGACTCCGACAACCTCGGATACTTGGGTTGCAGCCATTGATTGTGCAGGCGTTCCAGATCCTTGGCCGGGATCGCCCGCAATGCGCTCTGGACGATACCGGCCAGCTCCGGCCAATCGCGCCGCGAAGCCACGCGCAGCAGTTGCGGCAGACCGATGTCGCCCACCACCACCAGTTCGGCGAACTCCGGTTCCACTGACAGCCGACCGAGCTGCGCTTCATCGACCACCGCGTAAGAGGCCTGCTGACTCAGCAACAGCTGCAACGCCTGACGCTCCAGCGGCACGCCTTGCAGGTTCAGATGTGGATAGTTGCCGCGCAAATAGTCGGCAGTAGTACTCGGCATGCGCACGGCGACGCGGGTCTGGCCGTCGAGCTTTTCAAGATCCACCCCGCCGCTGGCCTTCTGATCGCTGACCACCAGTTGCGGCACGCGCATGTACGGATCGGAAAACTGCCACAGGCGCAGCGCACTGGGTGTCTGGGTCAGCCCTGGGGCGATATCGACTTCGCCATCGCGCACCGCCGCTTCCAATTGCGCCAGATCCTGAAAATTGCGCCAGCTCAGCTCAACATTGAGTGCCTGGGCGAGCAACTTCATCAGTTCGACATTGGCCCCGGACAACCGCTGCAAGCGTCGGTCGTATTGCGCGTACGGTGCCTGCAACACCAGGCCGACGCGCAATTCGTTGTGCTGCGCGAGCCATTGCTGCTCACTCGCCGACAATTGCGCAACGTGCGCCGGTGGCGCAGGCGCCGCCCAGCCCATCAAGGGAAACCACAAACAGCCGATAACCCACAGGCAGTGAAAACGCTTCATTGAAGTCTCTTGAACTGACAAATTCTGACCAACCCATTAGGCTGCCGGGATACTTTCTGGCCTGGAATAACCGATGCCCTCTGTTTACCGCCTGGCAATGCCAGCATTGTGCCTGTCGCTGATCCTGCCTTGTGCGTTTTCCGTCAACGCCGCCGATCCGGCCCCGGCCGCCGCAGCGGAAAAACCCGCTGAAGAAAAACCGGCCGAACGTCAGCCACTGCTTGAGCGTAGTCAGGAAGAAGCCGCAGCACTTGAACGTAAAGTGCCGGCGCAAGAACAGCAACAGTTGCAGGCGGCCAGCGAGACCTTCCTGGCCCTGTGGAAACCGGCCAACACCGCCGATCCCAAAGGCGCAGTGATTATCGTCCCGGGCGCCGGCGAGACCGCTGACTGGCCTCAGGCAATCGGTCCTTTGCGGCAGAAGTTGCCGAACGCCGAGTGGAGCAGCCTGAGTATTACCCTGCCCGATCTGCAAAGCGATGCGTTCGCGCCGCGCGTAGTCGAAGCCGCAGCGGCGCCGAAAGCGCCGGAAACTGGCAGTAAGGATGCCACCACGGCGCAACCCATCGAACAGGCCGCAGGCGGTGAGGCGGAAGTTGCCGATCAAGTGGTGGCCGAGACGACTGAAGAACAGTCCAAAGCCGATGCCGAACGGATCTTCGCGCGGATCGACGCAGCCATTGCCTACGCCGAACAGCAGAGCGCGCGACGCATTGTTGTGCTCGGCCACGGCACCGGCGCCTATTGGGCAGCGCGTTACCTGAGCGAGCGGCAGACAGCGCAGGTGGAGAAATTCGTCATGGTCGACGCACAGGCACCGGCCAAGGCCAAACCGCCACTGGCGGAACTGACGCCTACGCTGAAGCTGCCGACGGCGGATATCTTCTATATGGATAAACCGCTGGATCGCCATGCGGCGTTGGAGCGTATGCAAGCGAGCAAGCGTTTGAAGACGCCGGCGTTCAGCCAGGTGGCGCTCAGGGCATTGCCGGATAACAAGGCCGAGCAGGAACAGTTGTTCCGTCGGGTGCGCGGCTGGTTGAATCCGCAAAATCCGGACTGACCAAAGCAAAAGCAAAAGATCGTCCGAAGGCTCAGGCCGCGATCGGACGATCTTTTGACCTTAAAAATGCCTAACGAAAATCCCGCCGCTCACGAATCAACGTATAGGCACTGTGCAGTTCCCGAGTCCTATCGGTCGCCTCACGCACCTGCGCAGGGGTCGCGCCGCTGCCAGCGATCTTGTCCGGATGATGACGACTGAGCAGTCGTCGATAAGCCCGTTTGATCTGCGCCGGCTCGCTGCTCGCCGAGACGCCGAGCAAACGCATCGCTTGCTGATAAGTCACCGCTGCACTGACGATGGGCCGTTTACCCGGTTCGTAATCGCTGGCCAGCGCTTGCACCTGCTGAGGCGTCCAGCCCAGCCACTTGCCCCACTGCGCCAACAACTCGCGCTCACTGACGCCGGCCCGGCCGTCAGCCCAGACCATGCGCCAACAGGCACGCAACACCCCTTCGGTAGCATGGGGTTGCGCACTCAGACGCCGCAGATACCCGCGCAAATTATCGCCACCCGACTTACCGCGATTGAACGCAGCAATCGCCCGACGCATTGCCGGCTCGCTCATTTCCAGCGCGCGCATCTCGTTACGTGCCTGCTGGATATGCCCGTCCCTGACTTGCCCGTCGCTCTTGGCCAGACGTCCGAGCAACACAAACAGCAGTTCGTCGTTGCGCAACATCGGCCGGCCGCCGAGCTTTTCCCTTAAATGCCCCCAGCTCTGCAAGTGCAGACGCCGATCCAGCGCCTGCCCCAACAACGCCCCAAGCATGGCCCCCGGAATGCTGGCGATTGCAAAACCCGCCCCGGCTCCAATCAGAGTCCCTGGCCACAACATATCAGCGACTCGCTTCTATCAAGGTTTCAGCTTCGGCCAGACGCTCATGCGTACCGACATCCACCCAATGACCTTTCAGGCGCTCGCCCGTCACCTCACCGTCCGCCATGGCTTTGCGCAGGAGCGGCGCAAGTTTGAAAGCCCCGCCCGCGCAGCCATCGAACAACTGCGGATGCAGCACGGCGATGCCGCTGTAGGTCAGCGTCGCCGCGTTCGTTTGGCCGTCGATGACCTGCCCTTCCACCAACGAAAAATCGCCGGCCGGGTGATGCGCCGGGTTATCCGCCAGCACCAGATGCGCCAGACCGTTGAACGGTTGATGCAGCACGCTGAAGTCGTAATCGGTCCAGATATCACCGTTGACCACCAGAAACGCATCGTCGCCAAGCAACGGCAGCGCGCGGAAAATTCCGCCGCCGGTCTCCAGCGGCTCACCTTCCGGCGAGTACTGGATGCTCAAGCCAAACTGCGAACCGTCGCCCAGATAATCCTCGATCTGCTGACCGAGCCAGGCGTGATTGATCACGATTTCGTTGAAGCCGGCCGCCGCGAGGGCGCGCAGGTGGTATTCGATCAGCGGAACGCCGCCGGCACGCACCAGCGGTTTCGGAGTGGTCAGGGTCAGCGGGCGCATGCGCTCGCCTTTGCCTGCCGCCAGAATCATGGCCTTCATGCCGTCGCTCCGCCACGCAGGCTGGTAAACAGCGCTTGCAGTTCTGCCAGTTCGGGACGCCGAGCGATCACTGCTTCTATATAGGAGAAGAAACGCGGCACATCGGCGAGGTAGCGTGGCTTGCCATCGCGATGGCAAATCCGCGCGAAGATGCCGATGACTTTCAGGTGGCGCTGTACGCCCATGAGGTCGCTGGCGCGCAAGAAGTCTTCGAAGTCCGGCTGCACCGGTATGTTCAGTGCCGAAGCTTGCTGCCAGTAGCTTTCCAGCCAGCCGCGTACGCGCTCTTCAGGCCAGCTGAGGAAGGCGTCCTTGAACAGGCAGGTCACGTCGTAGGTGACCGGGCCATAGACCGCGTCCTGAAAATCCAGCACACCGGGGTTCGGCTCGCTGAGCATCAGGTTGCGCGGCATGTAGTCGCGGTGCACCAGCACTTTGGGCTGCGCCAGCGCACTGTCGATCAACAAGTCGCTGATGCGCTGCCACTGCTGCTGTTGGGTCGAATCGAGTTCGACGCCCAGTTCACGCTTCACGTACCACTCGGGGAACAGTTCCAGCTCCCGGCGCAGCAATGCAACGTCGTAACTCGGCAGCGGCGCGACCATCGGCAACTGCTGAAAAGCCAGCAGCGCTTGCAAGGCATCGCTGAACAATGCGTCGGCATTTTCGCTGTCGATCACGTCCAGATAGGTCTTGTTGCCCAGGTCATTGAGCAAAAGAAATCCACGTTCGAGGTCTTCGGCATAAATTTTTGGCACATTTATTCCGGATTTCGCCAGCAAAAATGCGATATCCACGAACGGTTTGCAGTTTTCCTGGGGGGGCGGCGCGTCCATCACGACGAAACTGCGACCCTCGCCTTCCCAACGGAAGTAACGGCGGAAACTCGCGTCGCTACTGGCCGCGGTCAACGTGGCCGGGGGCACGGCGCCCCAGCCCTGATCTGCAAACAGGATTGCCAACTGCTCATCGAGCCAAACTTTCAGGTGTTGCAAGCGTACATCTTGGTCAGGCATTGCAAGGGTCTCCGACGGCGCTAGCCGTCAAGCGGGTCATGCTTTATTATCCAGCATCTTTTTCAGACCATCGAGAGGCGTGCGGCCCACCACCGCGGGCAGATGGCACGCAGGAAGCCCGGACTAATAAGATGGCATTGAAATCCCCCGCGTTTCGTAAAAAATTTCCATTGTTGGTAACCGGCAGTCTGCTGGCTATGCAACCTCTGGCCAGTCAATTCGTTGTTGCCGCCGAGCAGTATGACTGCTCCGTATCGGCTACGGGTGGTTGGGACTGTGCGCCCAAGACGTCGGCGGCTGCATTGCCACCACGTCCAGTGCATGACGGCAGTGCCGTCAGCACCACCGGCGATGCCCCGAGCGATAAAGGTTCGGTTGCCGACAATGGCGCCAAGCCAACGCTGGTCACCGAAGCCAAAGGCCGTGGGTTGAAATCCCGTAGTGAGGACTTCAGTCACCTCGACTGGGTTCCGCGCGAGAAGCTCACCGCCGCCCAACTGGCCGAAACCGGCCCGTACTGCTCCGGTGCCTACATCGAACCCACTCGTCCTGGCATGAATGACAAGACGAGCAAAAGCGATGCTCCGACCTTTATCGGCGCAAAAGCTTCGCGCTATAACACCGATGATCAAGTTGGTACGCTGGCCGGCGATGTCGTCCTGCGTCAGGGCAGCATGCAGGTCGAGTCCGAAGAGGCCAGCCTGTATCAGGCCGAGAGCCGCGCCGAACTCAATGGCGATGTGCGTATCCGTGACAACGGCGCACTGATCGTCGGCGACCATGCCGACGTGCAGCTCGATACCGGTGAAGCCAAGGTCGACAACGCCGAATACGTGATGCACAAATCGCGCATTCGCGGTAGCGCCCTGTACGCCAAGCGTGCAGAGAACGCGATCATCCGCTTGAAGGACGGCACGTACACCACGTGCGAACCGAACAGCAACGCCTGGCAGCTCAAGGGCAACAACATCACCTTGAACCCGGCCACCGGCTTCGGCACCGCGACCAACGTGACGCTGCGCGTAAAAGACATTCCGATTCTGTACACGCCGTACATCTACTTCCCGATCGATGATCGTCGCCAGTCGGGCTTCCTGCCGCCGACCATTGGCACCAGCACCGATACCGGCTTCACACTGGTGACTCCGTACTACTTCAACCTGGCGCCGAACTACGACGCCACGTTGTACCCGCGTTACATGAGCAAGCGTGGCATGTTGGTGGAAGGCGAGTTCCGTTACCTGACCAAGTCGAGTGAAGGCCAGTTCGGCGCTGCGTACCTGAATGATGACGACACCGAGCGCAGCAAGCAGACCGATTACGAAAAAACCCGCTACATGTACAACTGGCAGCACAAGGGCGGTCTCGACTCCCGCGTGCTCACCCAGGTGGATTACACCAAGATCAGCGATCCGTATTACTTCCAGGATCTGGAAACCGATCAGATTGGTGTGAAGTCCAGCGACTACGTGAACCAGCAGGGATCGGTTACCTATCGTGGTGACAGCTATACAGCGCGTTTGAACGCCCAGCAGTACCAACTGGCTACCGTTTCGAACATCACGCCGTATGGCCGTTTGCCGCAGATCACCTTCAATGGTCAGCTGCCGTATCACCCGGAAGGTTTGAATTTCGATTACGAGACCGAGATTGTGCGGTTTGATCGTGATTTGAAAACTGGATTATTTACTCGGGAAGACGGTGTTACGACAGAACCGCGCTTGGATACCAATATTTTTGGGGTGGCCCGTGCCAACGGGGACCGTCTGAATCTTAAGCCAGGTGTCAGCCTGCCGATGAATTGGACCTATGGTTTCCTGAAGCCATCGCTCAAGTATCAGTACACCCAGTACCAGCTTGATCTGGATGGTAAGGGCAAGAGCGACATCGCCGGGCAAACCGCGGAGCAGAACAAGCTCAACGGTACTTTCGACAGCAACCAGAATCGTGGCGTCCCGATTGCCAGCATCGACAGCGGCCTGTACTTCGACCGCAACACGTCGTTCTTTGGCAAGAACTACAACCAGACCCTGGAACCACGTCTGTTCTACCTCTATGTACCTGAGGTCGACCAGGAAGACATTCCGGTGTTCGACACCAGCGAAAACACTTTCAGTTACAGCTCGCTGTTCCGTGAAAACCGCTTCTCCGGCTCCGACCGTGTCGGCGACGAGAACAAACTGTCGCTGGGCGTAACCAGTCGCTGGATCGAAGACGACGGCTTCGAGCGTCAACGCATCAGCGTTGGCCAGGCGTTGTATTTCAAGGACCGCAAGGTTCAACTGCCGGGCATCGCATTTAACGATCGCGACGACGCGAAATCCAATGTATCGCCGTATGCGCTGGAATACGAATATCGCTGGAACCGCGACTGGCGCACCACGGCCGACTACAACTGGGATCCGGACAGCCGCAGCCCGCGTTCGGGCAGCGCGATGTTCCACTACCAGCCTGAAGATAACCCGAACAAGGTCATCAACGTCGGCTATCGCTATCGCAATGACCAGGTCCGTTACGACCAGAACACCGGTAAATGGTCGGTGGGTGGTGGCGACTACGGCACCCCAGGCACACCTGGCTACGTGAAGGACTACTACAAAATCCAGCAGCATGACTTCTCGGTCATCTGGCCGATCGTTCCACAGTGGAATGCGATCAGCCGCTGGCAGTACGACTACAACCGTAACCGTACTCTGGAAGCCTTCGGTGGTTTCGAGTACGACAACTGCTGCTGGAAATTGCGCCTGATCAACCGTTACTGGGTTTCCTACGACGAATTCAGTCAGGAAGCTCCGCAAAACGAAAAAGGCGACCATGGCGTCTTCCTCCAAATTGTTCTGAAGGGACTCGGCGGCCTCACTGGCGCCAAAGTAGAGAGCTTCCTCGACAAAGGCATCCAAGGTTATCGTGAACGTGAAGACCAAGCTTTCTGATTGTCTGCGCCCGCTGATGCTGGGCGCGCTGTTCCTGGGTACTGCGGCCAACGCCGCAGTACAGTCCATCGATAAAGTGGTTGCGATCGTCGACAACGACGTGGTCATGCAGAGCCAACTGGACCAACGCGTCCACGAAGTTCAGCAGACCATCGCCAAGCGTGGTGGCGGCTCGCCGCCGCCGGGCGTTCTGGATCAGCAGGTGCTCGAGCGCCTGATCGTCGAAAACCTGCAACTGCAGATTGGCGAACGTTCCGGCATTCGCATCACCGACGAAGAACTGAACCAGGCGGTTGGTACCATCGCCCAGCGCAACAACATGAGCGTGGATCAGTTCCGCGCTGCTCTGGCTCGCGACGGCTTGTCTTATGACGACGCCCGTGACCAGATCCGCCGCGAGATGATCATCAGCCGTGTGCGTCAGCGCCGTGTAGCCGAACGCATTCAGGTGTCGGAGCAGGAAGTGAAGAACTTCCTCGCCTCCGACCTGGGCAAGATGCAACTGTCCGAAGAACTGCACCTGGCCAACATCCTGATTCCGACCCCGGAAAGCGCCAACTCTGAAGCGATTCAGAACGCTGCGCGTCAGGCCATGGAGGTTTACCAGCAGCTCAAGCAAGGCGCTGACTTCGGTCAGATGGCCGTGGCCAAGTCTGCCAGCGACAACGCACTGGAAGGCGGCGACATGGGCTGGCGTAAAGCCGCGCAGTTGCCACCTCCGTTCGATCGCGAACTGAGCAGCATGGCCGTCGGCGACATCACTCAGCCTGCACGCACTCCGGGTGGTTTCATCATCCTGAAGCTGCTGGCCAAGCGTGGTGGCGAAAGCCAGATGCGCGATGAAGTGCATGTGCGCCACATTCTGGTCAAGCCAAGCCCGATCCGCGACGAAGCCAAGACCAAAGCACTGGTCCAGTCGTTGTATGAGCGCATCAGCGCCGGTGAAGATTTCGCTGAACTGGCGAAGAGCTACTCCGAAGACCCGGGATCCGCCCTCAACGGCGGCGACCTGAACTGGATCGACCCGAACGTACTGGTTCCGGAATTCCGTCAAGTGATGGCCAATACCCCACAAGGTCAGCTGTCCAAGCCATTCCAGACCCAATACGGCTGGCACGTTCTGGAAGTCCTTGGCCGTCGCGCCACCGACAGCACCGAACAGGCCCGCGAGCAGCAAGCAATGACCGTGCTGCGTAACCGCAAATACGACGAAGAGCTGCAAACCTGGCTGCGTCAGATCCGTGACGAAGCGTACGTAGAGATCAAACTCCCTGGTGCAGACCAGGCAGCGCAGTGAAACCCAAGCGTTTCGCGCTGACACCCGGCGAACCAGCCGGCATCGGTCCCGACCTGTGCCTGCTGCTCGCCTCGCAAGTCCAGCCACACCCCCTGATTGCCATCACCAGCCGCGACCTGCTCCTTGAGCGGGCCGCGCAGCTGGGGCTGGCCGTCAATCTGCTGGAAGTCGGGCCGAATCACTGGCCTGACGCTCCGGCACCGGCTAACAGTCTTTATGTCTGGGATACACCGCTCAGCGCACCTGTGGTCGCCGGACAACTGGACAAGGCCAATGCCCCTTTCGTCCTCGAGACCCTGACCCGCGCCGGCAACGGCTGCCTCAACGGCGACTTCGCCGGCATGATCACCGCGCCCGTCCACAAGGGCGTGATCAACGAGTCGGGTATCGCGTTTTCCGGACACACCGAATTTCTGGCTGACCTGACCCACACCTCCCAGGTAGTGATGATGCTTGCCACACGCGGCTTGCGCGTAGCACTGGTCACCACTCACCTGCCCCTGCGCGAGATTGCCGATGCAATAACGCCGGAGCGGCTGGAGCGGGTCACGCGGATTCTGCACGCCGACCTGCAGGAAAAATTCGGCATTGCCCAGCCTCGCATTCTGGTGTGCGGCCTCAACCCGCACGCCGGTGAAGGCGGACATCTGGGCCATGAAGAAATCGACATCATCGAACCTACATTAGAGCGCCTGCGCGGCGAGGGCATGGACCTTCGTGGCCCGCTGCCAGCCGACACTCTGTTTACCCCCAAATATCTGGAGCACTGCGATGCAGTGCTGGCGATGTACCACGACCAGGGCCTGCCCGTGCTGAAGTACAAAGGCTTCGGCGCCGCGGTCAACGTGACCCTGGGCCTGCCGATCATCCGTACTTCGGTTGACCACGGCACCGCCCTCGATCTGGCCGGCAGCGGCAAGATCGACACCGGCAGCCTGCAAGTCGCCCTGGAAACCGCCTACCAGATGGCCGAGACCCGTTTATGACCGAGCAATACCAACACAAGGCGCGCAAACGCTTTGGCCAGAACTTCCTGCACGATGCCGGCGTCATCGACCGCATTCTGCGCTCCATCAGCGCCAAGCCTACAGATCGCCTGCTGGAGATCGGCCCGGGCCAGGGCGCATTGACCGCCGGCCTGCTGAATTCCGGTGGGCAACTGGACGTGGTGGAACTGGACAAGGATCTGATCCCGATCCTCAACCAGCAGTTTGCCGGCAAGAGCAATTTCAACCTGCATCAAGGCGATGCGCTGAAGTTCGACTTCAATACGCTCAACGCCGAGCCGAACAGCCTGCGTGTGGTCGGCAACCTGCCGTACAACATCTCCACACCGCTGATTTTCCACCTGCTGAACAACGCCGGCATCATTCGCGACATGCACTTCATGCTGCAGAAGGAAGTGGTCGAGCGTCTGGCCGCAGGCCCTGGCGGTGGTGACTGGGGTCGTCTGTCGATCATGGTTCAGTACCACTGCCGCGTAGAACACCTGTTCAACGTCGGGCCGGGCGCGTTCAATCCGCCGCCGAAGGTCGATTCGGCCATCGTTCGTCTGGTGCCGCACGCAGTACTGCCGCACCCGGCCAAGGATCATCGTTTGCTGGAGCGCGTCGTGCGCGAAGCCTTCAACCAGCGCCGCAAGACTCTGCGTAACACGCTCAAGCAATTGATGAGCAATGCCGAGATCGAAGCCGCCGGTGTCGATGGCAGCCTGCGCCCGGAACAACTCGACCTGGCGGCCTTCGTGCGCCTGGCCGACAAGCTCAGCGAGCAAGTCCCTGAAGCTCCCGCCGCCGACTGACCGGCGATGAACGCTATCGGGCAGGACGCCACTCTGGTTTACTGCCCGATACTTGCCTAGACTGAATCCCATCAGCTACGCCCCGCGTTCCGCTTTGTTTAAGGCCTCTTGCATGTCCGATTCCCGTTACCAGGTCGATGTCAGCGTCGTTACCCACTATCTGGCAGACCAATCGCAACCCGAGCACGACCGCTTCGCCTTCGCCTACACCATCACCGTGCAAAACAACGGAGAGATCCCGGCGCGATTGATTTCGCGGCACTGGGTGATCACCGACGGTGACGGGCATAAAGAAGAAGTTCGCGGCGCAGGTGTGGTGGGCCAGCAACCGTTGATCGACGTCGGCAAAAGCCATACCTACAGCAGTGGCACGGTGATGACGACCAGGGTCGGCACCATGCAGGGCACCTACGAAATGGTCGCCGACGACGGCAAACATTTCGATGCCGTCATCAAACCCTTTCGCCTCGCCGTGCCCGGAGCCTTGCACTGATGGCAACGTACGCGGTCGGTGACCTGCAGGGCTGTCTCGAACCGCTCAAATGTCTGCTCAGGCAAGTGGCGTTCGATCCTGCGCATGATCGGCTCTGGCTGGTCGGCGATCTGGTCAACCGCGGCCCGCAATCACTGGAAACCCTGCGTTTTCTATATGGCATGCGCGACTCGCTGGTCTGCGTCCTCGGCAACCATGATCTGCACCTGCTCGCCGCGGCGAAAAACATCGAACGCCTTAAGAAGTCCGACACCCTGCGCGAGATTCTCGACGCCCCCGACTGTGACGAACTGCTTGAGTGGGTCCGCCAACAAAAACTCATGCACTACGACCAGACGCGTGACGTTGCCATGGTCCATGCCGGCATCCCGCCGCAATGGTCTGTGCGCCGCGCCCTGAAGTGTGCCAATGAAGTCGAAACGGCCCTGCGTGACGACAACCTGCTTCCCGCGTTCCTCGACGGCATGTACGGCAACGAGCCGGCAAAATGGGATAGCGACCTCAAAGGCGTCACCCGCCTGCGCGTGATCACCAACTATTTCACCCGCATGCGATTCTGCACGGCCGAGGGCAAACTCGATCTCAAGAGCAAGGAAGGTCTCGACACCGCCCCACCCGGTTACAAACCGTGGTTCCAACATAAAGAGCGCAAGACCAGAGGATCGCGGATCATCTTCGGACACTGGGCGGCACTGGAGGGCAATATCCATGAGCCAGGTATTTTCGCTCTGGACACAGGCTGCGTCTGGGGCGGCAGTCTGACCCTGATGAACGTCGACAGCGGCGAACGCCTTTCCTGCAAATGCGATGAACATGGCGGCGCGCTGTCCCCGCTCACACCACTTATCCCCGAAACTTCGCCAGTCAGCGCCCCGCGTTAGACTGCGCAATCAGCCGAGCAACAGGAACCCGCCATGAGCGAATTCAAACGCATCTCCCCGGAACAGGCCCAGGCCCTGCGCGAGCAAGGCGCGGTGATGGTCGATGTCCGTGACCCCGCTACTTTTGCCGCACTGCATATCAGCGGTTCGAAGCATCTGGACAACGTTTCCATCTCGGATTTCATCCGTGCCGCCGACCTTGATGCACCTACGGTAGTGGTCTGCTACCACGGCAACTCGAGCCAGAGCGCCGCCGCGTACCTGATCAGTCAGGGCTTCTCCGACGTCTACAGCATGGACGGCGGCTTCGAGCTGTGGCGTACGACTTACCCTTCGGAAACCGCGCAAGGCACCACCGAATAATTTTTTTGTCACGCGCAGGCCCCGGCTCCCGCGGGCCCGCGCGTGACAGACGAACGGTCTGCCACAACTAATTACGTATCTCGCCTTTACCTCCCGAATTCCCAACTATCCTTAAGCCCAGGCCATCCAAAACAGGGGAGAGCCGGTACACCGGCGCACGGGTCATCGGGAGTGACTTTCAAGGTTGTCGACCGCGAAAGTGTTCTGGGGGGTAAACAAGTGGCCACCACGGCTGCTTGCCAGCATCGACTGAGTGATCCGGCGTCGGCTCCACGTATCGAGCGAGGTGACGTCATGAGTATCTTTAGCCACTTCCAACAACGCTTCGAGTCCACACGCCAGGAAGAACTCTCGCTGCAAGAGTACCTGGAGCTGTGCAAGCAAGACCGTAGCGCCTACGTTTCCGCCGCCGAGCGTCTATTGCTGGCCATCGGCGAACCGGAACTGCTCGACACCTCGACCAACTCGAGGCTGTCACGCATCTTCTCCAACAAGGTGATTCGTCGTTATCCGGCCTTTGAAGACTTCCACGGGATGGAAGAATGCATCGACCAGATCGTGTCGTATTTCCGCCACGCCGCCCAAGGCCTGGAAGAGAAGAAACAGATCCTCTATCTGCTCGGCCCCGTCGGTGGCGGTAAATCGTCCCTGGCCGAGAAGCTGAAACAGCTGATCGAAAAAGTGCCCTTCTACGCGATCAAGGGCTCGCCGGTATTCGAGTCGCCGCTGGGTCTGTTCAACGCCACCGAAGATGGCGCGATCCTCGAGGAGGATTTCGGCATTCCCAAACGCTACCTCAACACCATCATGTCGCCTTGGGCGACCAAACGCCTGGCCGAATTCGGCGGCGACATCAGTCAGTTCCGCGTGGTCAAACTGTATCCGTCGATCCTCAACCAGATCGCCGTGGCCAAGACCGAACCGGGCGATGAAAACAACCAGGATATTTCGGCGCTGGTCGGTAAGGTCGACATCCGCAAACTCGAGGAATACCCACAGAACGACGCCGACGCCTACAGCTACTCCGGTGCGCTGTGCCGGGCCAACCAGGGCCTGATGGAATTCGTCGAAATGTTCAAGGCACCGATCAAGGTGCTGCACCCACTGCTGACTGCCACTCAGGAAGGCAACTACAACAGTACCGAAGGCTTGGGCGCGATTCCGTTCACCGGGATTCTGCTGGCCCACTCCAACGAATCGGAGTGGCACACCTTCCGCAACAACAAGAACAACGAAGCTTTCATCGACCGGATCTACATCGTCAAGGTGCCGTACTGCCTGCGCGTCAGCGATGAAGTAAAAATCTACGACAAACTGCTGTTCAACAGCTCCCTGGCCAAAGCGCATTGCGCGCCCGACACCTTGAAGATGCTGGCGCAGTTCACCGTGCTGTCGCGCCTCAAGGAGCCGGAAAACTCCAACATCTATTCGAAGATGCGCGTGTACGACGGCGAAAACCTCAAGGACACCGATCCAAAGGCCAAGTCGATTCAGGAATACCGCGACACGGCAGGCGTCGACGAGGGCATGAACGGTCTGTCGACCCGCTTCGCGTTCAAGATCTTGTCCAAGGTCTTCAACTTTGATCCGCATGAAATTGCCGCCAACCCAGTGCATCTGCTGTACGTGCTGGAACAGCAAATCGAGCAGGAACAGTTCCAGGCGGAGACCCGCGAGCGTTATCTGCGCTTCTTGAAGGAGTATCTGGCACCGCGCTACATCGAATTCATCGGCAAGGAGATTCAGACCGCTTACCTGGAGTCCTACAGCGAGTACGGCCAGAACATCTTCGACCGCTACGTGCTGTATGCAGATTTCTGGATTCAGGATCAGGAATACCGCGATCCAGAAACCGGCGAGATTCTCAACCGTGTCGCCCTCAACGAAGAACTGGAGAAAATCGAAAAACCTGCCGGCATCAGCAATCCGAAGGATTTCCGCAACGAGATCGTCAACTTCGTGTTGCGCGCCCGGGCCAACAACAACGGCAAGAACCCGACCTGGCTCAGCTACGAAAAACTGCGGGTGGTCATCGAGAAGAAAATGTTCTCGAACACCGAGGACCTGCTGCCAGTTATCAGCTTCAACGCCAAGGCCAGCAAAGAGGACCAGCAGAAACACAACGACTTCGTTACACGAATGGTCGAACGCGGCTACACCGACAAACAGGTACGGCTACTTTCCGAATGGTACCTACGGGTCCGCAAATCGCAATAAAGCAGCTGCAAGCCTCTAGCGACAAGCTGCAAGAGAACAGCAAAAACCGATCCCGAGAACGGGTTAGCTTTCACTTGCAGCTTGAAGCTTATGACTTGAAGCTCCCCGGAGGGGCCTATGAGCTATGTGATCGACCGACGCCTCAATGGCAAGAACAAGAGCACGGTGAACCGCCAGCGTTTCCTGCGGCGTTATCGTGACCACATCAAAAAGGCTGTCGAAGAGGCGGTCAGCCGTCGCTCCATTACCGACATGGAGCACGGTGAACAGATCAGCATTCCCGGTCGCGACATCGACGAGCCGGTGCTTCACCACGGTCGCGGCGGCAAGCAGACTGTGGTTCATCCCGGCAACAAGGAGTTCACGGCCGGTGAACACATCGCCCGACCTCCCGGAGGGGGCGGCGGACGCGGCCCGGGCAAGGCGGGTAATTCCGGCGAGGGCATGGACGAGTTCGTCTTCCAGATTACCCAGGAAGAATTCCTCGAATTCATGTTCGAAGACCTCGAACTGCCGAACCTGGTCAAACGCAACCTGACTGGCACCGACACCTTCAAGACCGTGCGCGCAGGGATCAGTAACGAAGGCAATCCCTCACGCATCAACATCATCCGCACCCTGCGTTCAGCTCACGCGCGGCGCATCGCCCTGTCCGGCAGCAGCCGGGCAAAACTGCGCGAAGCCAAAGCGGAACTGGAGCGGATCAAACGCGAAGAGCCGGACAACTTCGGCGATATTCAGACACTCGAAGCAGAAATTGAAAAGCTCAGCGCGCGCATCCATCGCGTGCCATTCCTTGATACTTTTGACCTCAAATACAACCTGCTGATCAAGCAACCCAACCCAAGCTCCAAGGCTGTCATGTTTTGCCTGATGGACGTTTCCGGGTCCATGACCCAGGCAACCAAGGACATCGCCAAGCGCTTCTTCATCCTTCTGTACCTGTTCCTGAAGCGCAACTACGACAAGATCGACGTCGTGTTCATCCGCCATCACACCAGCGCCCGAGAAGTGGACGAGGAGGAGTTTTTCTATTCCCGGGAAACTGGCGGCACCATCGTCTCCAGCGCCTTGAAACTGATGCAGGAGATCATGGCAGAGCGTTATCCGAGCAATGAATGGAACATCTACGCCGCGCAAGCTTCCGACGGTGACAACTGGAACGACGACTCTCCCATCTGCCGCGACATCCTGATCAATCAGATCATGCCGTTTGTGCAGTACTACACTTACGTGGAGATCACCCCACGCGAACACCAAGCCCTCTGGTACGAATACGAACGCATCGCCGAAGCCTTTTCCGATACGTTTGCCCAGCAGCAATTGGTCTCGGCCGGGGATATCTATCCGGTCTTCCGTGAACTCTTCCAGCGCAGGTTAGTGACATGACCGCCAAAGAGCAGAAACGCCAACCCATCTCCACCGGCTCCGAATGGACGTTCGAGCTTATCCAGACCTACGACCGCGAAATCGCCCGTATCGCGGCCGGCTATGCGCTGGATACCTACCCCAACCAGATTGAAGTGATTACCGCAGAGCAGATGATGGATGCGTATGCCTCGGTCGGAATGCCGCTGGGTTACCACCACTGGTCCTACGGCAAACACTTCCTCAGCACCGAAAAATCCTACAGTCGCGGGCAGATGGGGCTGGCGTACGAGATCGTGATCAACTCGGACCCGTGCATCGCCTATCTGATGGAGGAGAACACCATTTGCATGCAGGCCCTGGTCGTGGCCCATGCCTGCTACGGGCACAACAGCTTCTTCAAAGGCAATTACCTGTTCCGCACCTGGACCGACGCCAGTTCAATCATCGATTACCTGGTGTTCGCCAAGCAGTACATCATGCAATGCGAGGAACGCCATGGTATTGATGCCGTGGAAGACCTGCTCGATTCCTGCCATGCGCTGATGAACTACGGGGTTGATCGCTACAAACGCCCGTATCCGATTTCCGCCGAAGAGGAACGCCGTCGGCAGAAAGATCGCGAAGAACATATGCAGAAACAGATCAACGATCTGTGGCGCACCATTCCCAAAGGCGCGGACAAATACAGCGACAAGGACAACGCACGCTTCCCGGCCGAACCGCAGGAAAACATCCTCTACTTCATCGAGAAACACGCACCGTTGCTGGAGCCCTGGCAGCGGGAAATCGTGCGGATCGTGCGCAAGATCGCCCAGTACTTCTATCCACAACGCCAGACTCAGGTAATGAACGAGGGTTGGGCGACGTTCTGGCACTACACGCTGATGAACGACCTGTATGACGAAGGGCTGGTCACCGACGGTTTCATGATGGAGTTCCTGACGTCGCACACCAGCGTGGTGTTCCAGCCAGGTTTCGACAGCCCTTACTACAGCGGCATCAACCCTTATGCACTCGGCTTTGCCATGTACCGGGACATCCGGCGCATGTGCGAAGAGCCCACCGAGGAAGATCGCCACTGGTTCCCCGACATCGCCGGGACGGATTGGCTGTCTTCCATCAAATTCGCCATGAGCAGCTTCAAGGACGAAAGCTTCATCCTGCAGTACCTGTCACCGAAAGTGATCCGCGATCTGAAACTGTTCAGCATCCTTGATGATGACCAGAAAGATGACCTGTTGGTACCCGCCATCCATGACGAAACGGGCTATCGGACTATCCGCGAAACCCTCGCAGCGCAGTACAACCTCGGCAATCGTGAACCGAACGTGCAGATATACAGCATTGATCGTCGCGGCGATCGCTCGCTGACACTGCGGCATCAGCAACACGACCGCAAACCGCTGGGCGACTCCACCGAAGAGGTGCTCAAACATCTGCATCGCTTGTGGGGTTTCGACATTCATCTGGAAACGCTGCAAGGCGACCAGATCATGAAAACCCATCACGTTCCGCCACGCGGTGAACACAGCGAAGGGGATTACGGTCGGCTCGACCTCGCCGTCATTCACCTTTGATTCGGTTCTGGCCTCCGAAAGTTCGACGCAAGGGTTATCCTGTCGGGCTAACGGAGGTTTTTTATGCAGATTTTCAAGGTTGGCGGTGCGGTACGTGATCGCTTGCTGGGCAAACCGGTCACCGATATCGACTGGGTCGTGGTGGGCGCCACCACCGAAGAAATGCTCGCTCAGGGCTATCGCCCGGTCGGCGCGGATTTTCCGGTGTTTCTTCATCCGAAAAGCGGCGCGGAATACGCCCTCGCCCGCACCGAGCGCAAAAGCGGTCGCGGTTATGGCGGCTTCACCTTTCACGCCAGCCCTGAAGTCACGCTTGAAGAAGACCTGATCCGCCGTGATCTGACGATCAATGCCATGGCCGAGGACGACCAGCAAAATCTGACCGATCCTTATCACGGCCAGCGCGACCTCGAAGCCCGAGTCCTGCGTCACGTTTCGCCGGCATTCGCCGAAGATCCGCTGCGAGTACTGCGTGTTGCCCGCTTCGCCGCTCGCTACGCGGATTTGGGTTTTATCGTTGCGCCGGAGACGCTGGAGCTGATGCGTCAGCTCAGTGAGTCTGGCGAACTTGAGGCACTGACAGCCGAACGCAGCTGGAAGGAAATCTCCCGGGCACTGATGGAAGACCAACCGCAGGTATTCATTCAGGTGCTACGCGATTGCGGCGCACTGAAAGTGCTGATGCCGGAAGTCGATGCGCTGTTCGGTGTGCCGCAGCCAGAAATCCATCACCCGGAAATCGACAGCGGCATCCACACGCTCAGCGTGCTGGAGCAATCGGCGCGGCACAAGCAGCCGCTCACCGTACGCTGGGCCTGCCTGCTGCACGACCTCGGCAAAGGCCTGACGCCAGAAGATGAATGGCCACGACACATCGCCCACGAACACAAGGGGCTGAAGCTGATCAAAGTGGTCAACGAACGCTTCAAGGCGCCGAAGGACTGTCAGGAATTGGCGCTACTGGTCGGCCAGTACCACACCCACGGCCACCGCGCCTTGGAGTTGAAGGCCTCAACGTTGCTGGAGCTGCTGCAAAGTTTTGATGTCTATCGCCGGCCGCAGCGGTTTGAAGAGTTTATCGCGGCGTGCGAGATGGATGCCCGAGGCCGCAAGGGGCTGGAGGACAGGAGTTATCCACAGGCTGATTATTTGCGTGGCGCGGCCAGTGTGGCGCGTGGCGTGGCGGTGCAGCCACTGCTAGAGAAAGGATTCAAGGGCCCTGAACTGGGCGAGGCGCTTAAGCGCGAACGGCTCAAGGCTTTGAAGGCTTACAAAGAGAACGCTTGAGGCCAGCTCAAAAGATCGTCCGACCATGGCCCGAGCCTTCGACAGCTCCTACACGGGAATTCGCATTTCCCTGTAGGAGCTTGCGATCTTTTGATTTATAGACTTGGCGGTGTGAGCTGCTCGCCCCGCCACTCGAACCCCACCGGCGCCAACACTTGATCAATCTGCGCATCGGCCCACAGTGTCGCGAAGCTTTTTCCCACAGCCGGATGCACGCGATCTGGCGCAATGAGCGACAGTGGCCACAACACGAAGGCGTTTTTCAGTATCTCGGCGCGCGGCAGAACCAATCCGTCGAAATTGCCCACCAGATCGCCGTACAACAGCACGTCGATATCCAGCGGCAACCCCTTACGGTCCGGCGCATACCGACCGTTATCTGCTTCGATGAATTTCAAGCGACGATCGAGTTCCATTAACGGCAGGTCGGTAAACGCCGACACCACGAAGTTGAAGAACGGACCACTCTTGATCCCCACAGGCTGGCTTTCGAATACCGCCGAACAGCGGATATCCACCAAAAAAGTGGCCAGCGCATCCAGACCGGCGCGCAAATGGGTTTCGCGCTCGATATTGCTACCGAGCCCGAGATAGACCTGAGTCAGCGACATCCGCGCTCGATCTCCACACCCACGCCACCCTTGGCGGCCGGCACGGCGCCGGGCTTGGTCAGCTTCAGGCGTACCCAGGTGATCTTGAATTCTTCCATGAGTACCGCGACCAGACGCTCGGCAAAGGTCTCGACCAGTTGGAACTGCGCCTGCTCGGCAAACGCCTGGATACGCGTGGAAACGCTGGCATAGTCGAGCGCCAGGGTCAGATCATCACCGGCCGCGGCCGGGCGATTGTCCCAGGCGAAGCTCAGATCAAGACGCAGACACTGTCGGATGCCGCGCTCCCAGTCGTAAGCACCGATCACGGTGTCGACTTCCAGGCCCTCGATAAACACTCTGTCCACGCACTTTTCTCCGCTGCACGACAAGGGCGCAATGCGCCGTTAGAATCAGGGCGTCCTCGCCCGGAATAGTAAGCATGTTTTGGTTACTGGCGACTCTCGCCTACCTGCTCGGCTCTCTGTCCTTTGCCATTTTGCTCAGCCGCCTGACCGGAAATCCGGACCCGCGAATGAGTGGCTCGGGCAATGCCGGCGCCACCAACATGCTGCGCCTGGCCGGTCGCAAACTCGCGATCCTGACCCTGCTGGGTGATCTGTGCAAAGGCCTGCTGCCAGTGCTGCTCGCTGCGGCTATCGGCCTTTCGCTGCAGGATCAGGCCTGGATTGGCGTGTGCGCCGTGATCGGTCACCTGTTCCCGCTGTATTTCCGTTTTCGCGGCGGCAAGGGCGTCGCCACCGCTGCCGGCATGCTCCTGGCCCTGTATCCGCCTGCGGCGCTGCTGGCGGTGTGTGCCTGGCTGCTGACGTTCTACCTGACCCGCACCAGCTCTCTGGCAGCGCTGGTCGCCACACCGCTGACCCTGCCGCTACTGGCCTGGCAAGAACCGGAGGCACTGCTGCCGATGAGCGCATTGACGCTGCTGATCGTCTGGCGCCACCGCGGCAATCTACGCGACCTGTTTGCCGGGCGCGAACGGCATTTCTAAAATACCGTTCATGAGCGCGGCCCATCAGAGCGCCGACAATTGCTCCATCGGCCAGCGCGCCTGCACGCTGATCGCCAGACTTTCCTGCTGTCCGGCCTGCAATCGCTGGCAACCGGCGAACGCGATCATCGCGCCATTGTCGGTGCAGAACTCGGGGCGGGCATAAAACACATCGCCCTTCATGTCACCGAGCATTTTCTCCAGCGACACACGGAGCGCCTTGTTGGCACTGACGCCGCCAGCAATCACCAGGCGCTTCATGCCCGCCTGTTTCAGGGCCCGCTTGCACTTGATGGTCAAAGTCTCCACCACGGCCTGCTGGAACGCCAGCGCGATGTCGCAACGGGCTTGCTCGTTGTCGTCCCCGGCGCTGATGCGTTGCTGCCACGTGTTGAGCGCCGAGGTCTTCAGACCGCTGAAGCTGAATTCCAGCCCCGGGCGATCACACATCGGACGCGGGAAAGTGAAACGTCCTGCGACACCCTTCTCCGCCAGCTTGGCGATTTCCGGCCCGCCGGGATAATTGAGACCCATCATCTTCGCGGTCTTGTCAAAAGCTTCACCGGCCGCGTCGTCGAGCGTCTCACCGAGCAACGCGTATTGACCGATGCCATCGACCTGCACCAACTGCGTATGACCGCCGGAGACCAACAAAGCGACGAACGGAAATTGTGGCGGTTCTGGCTCCAGCATCGGCGCCAGCAAATGACCTTCCATGTGATGCACACCGAGTGCCGGAATGCCCCAGGCAAACGCCAGTGCCTGGGCGCAGGAAGCACCAACCAGCAGCGCCCCGACCAGGCCAGGACCCGCGGTGTAGGCGATCGCGTCGATCTCGGTCGGCACACAGCCAGCCTCGGCCAACACCTGACGAATCAAGGGCAGCATGCGTTTGACGTGGTCACGCGAGGCCAGCTCCGGCACCACACCGCCATAGGCGCGATGCAGGTCAATCTGACTGAACAGGGCATCGGCCAGCAGACCCCGCTCACTGTCATATAATGCGACGCCGGTTTCGTCGCAGGAGGTTTCTAATCCCAGTACTAGCATGGGTTTGCGCCTTGTTTAGGCTGAATTCGAAGGCGCGCATAATAGTCCCCGCGTGATGCCCCGACCAGCGGTTTTCGATCAGAGGCTTTGCATTCCGAGCGATGAGGGGTTAACATCCGCAACCCTTAAAAACCGACGACCTCAGCCGCGAATTTTTTGCGACGAGAACGTTGATCCCGGTAATGAAAGAAGGTAGCTCTGGATGCCAGCCGTCAAAGTTAAAGAGAACGAACCCTTCGACGTAGCTCTGCGTCGTTTCAAGCGCTCCTGCGAAAAAGCCGGTGTACTGGCTGAAGTTCGTAGCCGCGAATTTTACGAGAAGCCAACTTCTGAGCGTAAGCGTAAAGCAGCAGCCGCTGTTAAGCGTCACGCCAAGAAAGTTCAGCGCGAACAGCGCCGCGCCGTTCGTCTGTACTAATACACAGACGTTCGTAGCAAGCTTCTGCCAAGCCCGGCCCTCAGCCGGGCTATTGGCATTTGCGGATATCGCTTGATGCTTCATCGTCGACGCCGCACACGCGACCGAGACAAATCTGCTTCAAACGTCAGACCTGGCTCTTTTGCCAGCGGTGCACGTCTTTTCTGACGAGCCTTTCAAGGCTACTGACGAGCACACCCACTGATTCCTCTTACGACGATCAGCCCAAGGCACCTGCATGCGTGCCCGCTTTATTGAGCTATCCGAGGTCTTTAAACGGCCGTCAGCGGATTCAGCGCAACACTTTCAAATAGTCGAAGGCTGATTGGTACTAACGTCAGTGGATTTTCGGCAGATACACTTCCCGACAGCGATAACGCAGACGACACCGGTCGAGCCGCACATTTTGCGCGCTTCAAACAACGACCCGCGTCCGGCCGCCCTTCGCATCGGACTTATTACAGCGCAGACGACGAGCACGCCATGGCCGGGCTGATTCCCCAGAGCTTCATTGACGACCTGCTGAACCGCACCGACATCGTCGACGTGGTCAGCTCGCGCGTGCAATTGAAGAAGGCCGGCAAGAACTACACCGCCTGCTGCCCGTTTCATAAAGAAAAAACCCCGTCGTTCAGCGTAAGCCCCGACAAGCAGTTCTATTACTGCTTCGGTTGCGGTGCCGGCGGCAACGCGCTCGGCTTCCTCATGGATCACGACAATCTGGATTTCCCCCAGGCTGTTGAAGACCTTGCGAAAGCCGCCGGCATGGAAATACCCCGCGAAGAAAGTGGCCGCCCGCACAAGCCGCGCCAGCCGACCGATTCGCCGCTGTATCCGCTGCTCACTGCTGCCGCTGACTTTTATCGGCAGGCGCTCAAGAGCCACCCAGCGCGCAAAGCCGCCGTGGATTACCTCAAGGGCCGCGGCCTGACGGGCGAGATTGCCCGAGACTTCGGTTTAGGCTTTGCTCCGCCGGGCTGGGACAATCTGTTCAAACACTTGAGCAGCGACACACTTCAGCAAAAAGCCATGATCGACGCCGGCCTGCTGATCGAGAACGCCGAAACCGGCAAGCGCTATGACCGCTTCCGCGATCGCGTGATGTTCCCGATCCGCGACAGCCGCGGTCGGATCATTGCTTTCGGCGGTCGCGTACTGGGCGACGACAAGCCCAAATACCTGAACTCACCGGAAACCCCGGTATTCCATAAAGGCCAGGAACTCTACGGCCTCTATGAAGCACGCAAGAACAACCGCAACCTTGACGAAATCATCGTCGTCGAAGGCTATATGGACGTCATCGCCCTCGCCCAACAAGGCCTGCGCAATGCCGTCGCAACGCTGGGCACCGCGACCAGCGAAGAACACATGAAACGCCTGTTCCGCGTCGTGCCCAACGTATTGTTCTGTTTCGACGGCGACCAGGCCGGCCGCAACGCCGCGTGGCGCGCATTGGAGGCAACGCTTTCAAGCCTGCAGGATGGACGTCGCGCGCGATTCCTGTTTCTGCCCGAAGGCGAAGACCCGGATACCCTGGTTCGCGCCGAGGGCACCGACGCCTTCAAAGCTCGAATCAATCAGCATGCGCAGCCGCTGGCAGATTATTTCTTCCAGCAACTGAGCGAAGAGTCAGACCCGCGCTCGCTCGAAGGCAAGGCCCACATGGCCACCCTCGCTGCACCGTTGATCGACAAAGTGCCAGGTGCAAATCTGCGCATTCTGATGCGTCAGCGCCTGACCGAAATCACCGGCCTGAGCAGCGAAACCGTCAGTCAGCTCGCGCAAAACGCACCGCAGGAAGCGCCGCCCGCCTACGATCCGGGCTTCGATTACGACGCAATGCCCGATTACAGCGACTACCATCAGCCGCAGGCGCAGGACATGTACGCGCCGCAGCAGGAGTGGACGCCGAAAAAACCCGGTGCCGGCGGCAAGAAATGGGGCAAAAAACCCTGGGATAAAAACGGCAAGCGTGGTGGCGATCGCGACCAGCAGCGGCCACGGACGCCAATCGGCGTCGAGTCGCCAACCCTGACCGCCCTGCGCACACTGCTTCATCACCCGCAATTGGCCGAGCGCGTCGAAGATGCCGGGCACATTGCGGACGAAAACCAGACCAACGCCCAGCTGCTTGTGGCGCTGCTCGAAGCCGTACAGAAGAATCCCAAGCTAAACTCATTTCAGTTGATCGCGCGATGGCACGGCACCGAACAGGGTCGATTGCTCAAGGCACTGGCAGAAAAGGAATGGCTGATTGACGGAGATAACCTTGAACAACAGTTTTTCGACACCATTACTAGCTTGTCAGCCCGCCAACGCGAGCGAAATCTGGAACAGTTACTCAGGAAAGCGCGTCAAAGCGAACTGAGTACCGAAGAGAAAAATCAACTGCGCGACCTTTTAAGTCGCAATGTTTCCGCATCAAGCCCGACCTCAACTGGCGCGTGAGGTCATAGCTCAGGTATAATCCTCGGCTTGTTTTTTGCCCGCCAAGACCTTCAGTGGATAGGGTGTTATGTCCGGAAAAGCGCAACAGCAGTCTCGTATTATTGAGTTGATCAAACTGGGTCGTGAGCAGAAGTATCTGACTTACGCCGAGGTCAACGACCACCTGCCCGAGGATATTTCAGATCCTGAGCAGGTGGAAGACATCATCCGCATGATTAACGACATGGGGATCCCCGTACACGAGAGTGCTCCGGATGCGGACGCCCTTATGTTGGCCGACGCCGATACCGACGAGGCCGCTGCGGAAGAAGCAGCAGCCGCGTTGGCAGCGGTGGAGACCGATATCGGTCGCACGACTGACCCTGTGCGCATGTATATGCGTGAAATGGGTACCGTTGAGCTTCTGACTCGTGAAGGCGAAATCGAAATCGCCAAGCGTATCGAAGAGGGCATCCGTGAAGTGATGGGCGCAATCGCGCACTTCCCTGGCACGGTTGACCACATTCTCTCCGAGTACACCCGCGTCACCACCGAAGGTGGTCGCCTGTCTGACGTCCTGAGCGGTTATATCGACCCGGACGACGGCATTGCGCCGCCTGCGGCAGAAGTGCCGCCGCCGGTCGATCCGAAAGCCGTCAAGGCTGATGACGACACCGACGACGATGAAGCCGACTCTTCCGATGACGAAGAAGAAGCCGAAAGCGGTCCGGATCCGGTCATCGCGGCCCAGCGTTTTGGCGCTGTGTCCGACCAGATGGAAATCACCCGCAAGGCGCTGAAGAAGCACGGTCGCAGCAACAAGGCAGCGATTGCCGAACTGCTGCTACTGGCCGAGCTGTTCATGCCGATCAAACTGGTGCCGAAGCAATTCGAAGCCCTGGTCGAGCGTGTTCGTGGTGCCCTGGATCGTCTGCGTCAGCAAGAGCGCGCGATCATGCAACTGTGCGTACGTGATGCACGTATGCCACGCGCCGATTTCCTGCGTCAGTTCCCGAGCAACGAAGTCGACGAAAGCTGGTCCGACGCACTGGCCAAAGGCAAGAGCAAATACGCCGAAGCCATCGGCCGTGTTCAGCCGGACATCATTCGTTGCCAGCAGAAACTGATTGCGCTGGAAACCGAAACCGGTTTGACCATTGCTGAAATCAAGGACATCAACCGTCGCATGTCGATCGGTGAGGCCAAGGCCCGCCGCGCGAAGAAAGAGATGGTTGAAGCGAACTTGCGTCTGGTGATCTCGATCGCCAAGAAGTACACCAACCGCGGCCTGCAATTCCTCGATCTGATCCAGGAAGGCAACATCGGTCTGATGAAAGCGGTGGACAAGTTCGAATACCGTCGTGGTTACAAGTTCTCGACTTATGCCACCTGGTGGATCCGTCAGGCGATCACTCGCTCGATCGCCGACCAGGCCCGCACCATCCGTATTCCGGTGCACATGATCGAGACGATCAACAAGCTCAACCGTATTTCCCGGCAGATGTTGCAGGAAATGGGTCGCGAACCGACCCCGGAAGAGCTGGGCGAACGCATGGAAATGCCTGAGGACAAGATCCGCAAGGTATTGAAGATCGCTAAAGAGCCGATCTCCATGGAAACCCCGATCGGTGATGACGAAGACTCCCATCTGGGTGACTTCATCGAAGACTCGACCATGCAGTCGCCAATCGATGTTGCCACTGTTGAGAGCCTGAAAGAAGCGACTCGCGAAGTGCTGTCCGGCCTCACTGCCCGTGAAGCCAAGGTACTGCGCATGCGTTTCGGTATCGACATGAACACCGACCATACGCTCGAAGAAGTGGGCAAACAGTTTGACGTGACCCGTGAGCGGATCCGTCAGATTGAAGCCAAGGCGTTGCGCAAGCTGCGCCACCCGACGCGAAGCGAGCATTTGCGCTCCTTCCTCGACGAGTGATACCAGAACCCCCGGCCCAGGCCGGGGGTTTTGTTTATGTAGCAGATTAAATCCTCCGCACCACCCCTCCCCCGCATACCCCGTCTACACTCGAAACAACCACCCCCGAGCCATACCGAGAGCGCTATGCCCAGATTGGCGTCCGTGCTAATTCTGCTGTCACTGATGATCTGGACCGCAACGGCTGACGCGCTGACTCTGACCGATGAAGAACGTAGCTGGCTGACGGCTCATCCGGACTTGCGCCTGGGCGTCGACGCGTCGTGGCCGCCTTTTGAGTTTCGTGACGATCAGTCCCGCTATCAGGGCCTGGCAGCTGACTACATAGACGTCATACGCCAGCGTCTGGCGATCAAACTCACCCCGGTCGAACCCGTGAGCTGGACGGTGGTGCTTGAGCAGGTCAAGCAGGGCAAGATCGATCTGCTGCCCGGGATCATGTCGACACCGGAGCGTCAGGGATATCTGTCGTTCACTCGCCCTTACCTCGACTTCCCCATCGTCATCCTCGCCCACGTCGGTGGCGCACAACCGCGCAAACTTGACGATCTGTACGGCTTGAAGATCGCCGTGGTGGAAAACTACGCGCCCCATGAACTCCTGCGCACCCACCATCCCGACCTGAATCTGGTCGCCATGCCCAATGTCAGCTCTGCCTTGCAAGCGCTTGCGACCGATGAGGTCGACGCCGTAGTGGGTGATCTCGCGTCCAGTGTCTGGAGCCTGCGTCAGCTGAAACTCGACGGCCTTTACGTCAGCGGCGAAACCCCGTATCGCTATCAGCTGGCGATGGGCGTACCCCGTGACAACAAGATACTGGTGGGCATTCTGGACAAAGTCCTGGCGGACATGTCCCCCGCTGAAATCAGCGCGATTCAAGAGCATTGGGTCGGCAACGTGCTTGATCACCGGACATTCTGGTCGGATCTGCTGGTTTACGGCCTGCCTGGCCTGGTGATCCTGATCATCGTGCTGGCGGCGGTTATCCGCATCAATCGCCGCCTGAGTTCAGAGATCGCCCGCCGCATCAACCTCGAACAGGAATTGCGCAGCAGTGAGTATCACTATCGCGGCTTGGTAGAGAGCTTGTCGGCCATCGCCTGGGAAGCGCGAATGAGCGACTTCACCTACAGCTATGTGTCACCCCACGCCGAAGACTTGCTCGGCTATCCGCTGTCGCATTGGCTGATTCCGGGGTTCTGGCGCAACATCATTCACCCGGCCGACCTGACCCGCGCCCAGAGCTTTTGCGATCACGAAGTGCTGGCCGGACGCGATCATAGCCTCGATTACCGGGTGATCACCGCCGACGGTCGCTGTCTGTGGGTACGCGACATCGTCAGCCTTATCGAACACGGCCATGAGCCGGTGATGCGCGGACTGATGATCGACATCAGCGAGACCAAACGTACCGAGGAGGCCTTGCGCCTGTCCGAGCAGAAATTTGCTTCGGTGTTCCAGCAATGCCCGGACATTCTGGTGATCGCGCGGTTGTCCGACGGTTGCTTGCTGGAAGTAAACGAGGCCTTCGAAGAGCAGATCGGACTGAAAGCCGAAGAAGTCATCGGTCAGACCGCCACCAACCTCAACATCTGGGGCATTCCCGGCGTCGGACCGGGGCTGTTGCAGCGGTTGCAGGCCGGAAGCATTCGCAACCTGGAAATGCCCTTTCGCCGTAACAATGGCCAGGTGTTTACCGGGCTGATTTCCGCCGAACCCTTTGACCTCGACACCACGCCCGCACTGGTCGTGGTGGTGCGCGACATCACTCAGCTCAAGGAAACCCAACAGCAACTGCAAACGTCGGAAGAAAAGTTTGCCAAGGCATTTCATGCATCGCCGGATGGCTTGCTGCTGTCGCGTCAAAGCGACGGATTGCTGCTCGAAGTCAACGACGGTTTCAGCCGGATCACCGGGTTCAACAGCGCCATGTCGGTGGATCGTTCGGCGCTGGACCTGGGGATCTGGGTCAACCTCAACGAACGTAAACAGATGCTCGATCTGCTGCACCGCGACGGCTTCGTCCGTGATTTCACCTGCCATATTCGCCGCAGCGATGGTCAGATTCGCCTGTGCGAAGTGTCTGCCCGACCGCTACCGATCGGCGAAGAAGACTGCATGCTGACCATCGCCCGCGACATCACCGAACGCCACCTGATGCAGGAGAAACTGCAACAGGCTGCGACTGTTTTCGAAAGCACCGCGGAAGGCGTGTTGATCACCGACACCCAACAGCACATCAGCGCAGTCAACCGGGCCTTCACCGAAATCACCGGTTACAGCGAAAGCGAAGCCCTCGGCCATACACCGCGCCTGCTCGCCTCGGGCCTGCACGACAGCGCGTTTTACGCAGCGATGTGGCACCAGTTGACTGATGAAGGCCACTGGCAGGGCGAGATTTCCAACCGACGCAAGAATGGCGAGTTGTACCCGAGCTGGCTGACTATCAGCGCAGTGCGCAACCGCGACAAACTCATCACCCATTTTGTTGCGGTATTTGCCGACATCTCCAGCCTCAAGCACGCCCAGGCCAAACTCGATTATCAGGCTCACCACGACCCACTCACCGGCCTGCCGAACCGCACGTTGTTCGAAAGCCGTTTGCTCACGGCACTCAACAACCAGCAGGAAAACGGCGGTCTGGGTGCCGTGCTGTTCCTCGATCTCGACCGCTTCAAACACATCAATGACAGCCTCGGTCATCCGGTCGGCGACCTGCTGCTCAAGGGCATCGCCGTACGCCTCAAAGAACAGCTGCGCGACATCGATACCGTCGCACGCCTGGGCGGCGACGAATTCATCATTCTGTTGCCCGGCCTGCAACAGGCCAGCGACGCCGACCATATCGCGCTAAAACTGCTCAATTGCTTCAGCGCGCCGTTTCAGGCCGGCGAACACGAATTTTTCATCAGCGCCAGCATCGGCACCAGCCTGTACCCCCGCGACGGTTGCGACGTGGCCACACTGGTGAAAAACGCCGATGCGGCGATGTACCGCTCCAAAGCCAAGGGCCGCAACCGCGTCGAGAGTTACACCCGCGACCTCACCGCGCAGGCCATCGAGCGCGTGGCACTGGAGCACGAACTGCGCCGTGCCATTGAGCGTGAAGAGTTGCATCTCTACTACCAACCGAAAATCAGCCTCGACGACCACAGCCTCGTCGGCGCCGAAGCGCTGATCCGCTGGCGCCATCCAACTTTTGGCGAGGTGCCGCCGGAGCACTTCATTCCATTGGCCGAAGAGAACGGGATGATTCTGCAGATCGGCGATTGGGTGCTGGAGACCGCGTGCCGGCAAATGTTCGAGTGGAACCAGATCTACGACAGCCTCGGGCCACTGTCGGTCAACCTCGCCGGGGCGCAGTTGCGGCAGCCGAATCTACTCGGGCGCATCGAGCAACTGCTCAAGGACAACGGTCTCAGGCCGGATTTACTGCAACTGGAAATTACCGAAAACTTCATCATGAGTCAGGCTGAAGAAGCACTGTCAGTGCTGCATCAACTCAAACACCTGGGCGTACAACTGGCGATCGACGACTTCGGCACCGGTTATTCTTCGCTGAGTTACCTCAAGCGTCTGCCGCTGGACATCCTCAAAATCGATCAGTCATTCGTCCGCGGACTGCCCGACGACCCGCACGATGCGGCGATTGTCCGCGCCATCATCGCCTTGGGCCGAAGCATGCAATTCACCGTTATCGCCGAAGGCGTGGAAACCCAGGCGCAACAACAATTTCTTGCCGCCGAAGGCTGCGAACAGATCCAGGGCTACATCGTCAGCCTCCCACTGCCACCGGAAGAGTTCGCCGCGACGTTTCTGCGTATTACCGTATCGGATTTTTCGGATAGCACAGCGGCGAAACCGTCGCTATAATCCGCGGCCTACTGAGGGCCTATAGCTCAGTTGGTTAGAGCAGAGGACTCATAATCCTTTGGTCCACGGTTCAAGTCCGTGTGGGCCCACCAAACAATACGAAGGCTTATGCTTAATTGCATAGGCCTTTTTTTTGGCATTCGCCAATGTCTGAAAGTGCCTCGCAACACCTCAATGGAGAAAGCAATGAGCGTCATGGAAAAGGAATTTCCGGTTACAAACCTCACCGACACTATCGAAGCGCTCGAACATCTCAGCAACTGCAAGCCACTCAAAGCGTCGGCGCGGCGCAGCAAGCTAGAGGTGAATGCCGAAAGATTCGCCAATGGATGCCTGATATTGGGTGGGGCCGGAATGGCCATCGCCGCGGCTATGGCCTATTGGCACACCTCGCATTCGCCGCTGCCTGAATGGGCCAAGACATTGGCCTTGGGCCTGCTGCTTTTCTCGACGATAGCGACGCTGCTATCTCTGCTGGTGCCGATTCTGTCGCTCGGCTGGCTCCTCACTCGCTGGAAGACCATTAGCCTGAAAAGCCTGATCGATGATGTGCATCACGAAAGCGCCTTGGTCGATGGGCTGCGCCGGCATAACGAAAAGGCTTTGCTGGAGGCCAAATACTGGATCGAACTCAGGGTCAATCGCGCCGAGGCACGAGTGGCCTATTTCTTCGGCGAAAAAGCCGCAGCCCTTGCTTTGCTGGGTACTGCTTATGTCTGTGCCGAGAAGTTTGGTGGCTTTCCCTGGGTTGGAAAAACCTTGTTGGCCGGACCTGTCGACGGTAACTGGAGCAATACCGCGGTGCTGATGATCATTGCCTTAGTGCTGGGTTTGTCCATCGGCGCCGTGCTGCTCAAACATGTAAACGTCCGATACCGTTTTCAGATTGAATTGATTGAGCATGCCTTACGCAGGATGGCCAAGTAACTGAGAGCCTGAGCCAATGAAAAGCCGCGCACATGCGCGGCTTTTTCGTATCTGCACTTCAGCCTCTACTCAGGCGCCACAAGCACCGCACCGAACGACCCTGTAACATGCCCCAACCGACTCACCACCTGGAGCCCCCCTTGCCCGACATCCGCCCGCCCGTCCTCGATGAAATCGACCGCCAGTTGATCGCCGCCCTGCAAATCAACGCCCGCGAAAGCGTGGCCATGCTCGCCCGGCAGCTGGGGATTGCCCGCACCACGGTGACGTCACGATTGGCGCGGCTGGAAAAAGCCAAGGTGATCACCGGTTACGGCGTACGCCTGGGGCAGCGTGTGGTCGATGGCGGTTTGCAGGCGTATGTCGGGATCAAGGTTCAGCCGCGCTCCGGCAAAGAGGTGTTGCGCCGCTTGAGTGCCATGGCGCAGGTGCAGCAGCTGTGTGCGGTGAGTGGCGAATTTGATTATGTCGCGTGGTTGCGCACGGATTCGCCGGAGCAGCTGGATCAGTTGCTGGATCAGATTGGCAGTGTGGATGGGGTTGAGAAGACCACGACTTCAATTATTTTGAGTAGCAAGATTGATCGGGGGCAGCCGGTTTAGGCTTCGGTCGTGACTTTCTGATTGCCTGATCCGGCCTCATCGCCAGCAGGCTGGCTCCTACAGGGTGACAGTATGGTGATTCAGATCGTCATTTTGATCAGATAAATGGCAAAACGACGACACTTTGCGTCTTATTAACGTGTTCTACGCTCCCTAGAATGACTGGCATCTTTTCCTATACTCAGACGCGCACGCCAGCAAGGTCAGCCATGAACAAGAACAATCGCCATCCTGCAGACGGTAAAAAGCCCATCACCATTTTCGGCCCGGACTTTCCTTTCGCCTTCGACGACTGGATCGAACACCCGGCCGGACTCGGTAGCATCCCGGTGCAAAATCATGGTGCTGAAGTGGCGATTGTCGGCGCCGGCATCGCAGGTCTTGTGGCCGCTTACGAGTTGATGAAACTGGGCTTGAAACCGGTGGTTTACGAGGCGTCGAAACTGGGTGGGCGCCTGCGCTCGCAGGCGTTCAACGGCACTGACGGTATTGTCGCCGAGCTCGGCGGCATGCGTTTCCCGGTATCTTCCACCGCGTTCTACCACTACGTCGACAAGCTGGGTCTGGAGACCAAACCGTTCCCGAACCCGCTGACGCCGGCCTCCGGCAGTACAGTGATCGACCTGGAAGGCAAAACCCATTACGCACAGAAACTGGCGGATCTTCCTGCGCTGTTCCAGGAAGTGGCTGACGCCTGGGCGGACGCGCTGGAAGCCGGTTCGCAATTCGCCGATATTCAGCAAGCCATCCGCGACCGTGATGTGCCGCGCCTCAAAGAACTGTGGAACACCCTGGTGCCGCTGTGGGACGACCGCACGTTCTACGACTTCGTTGCCACCTCCGAGGCCTTCGCCAAACTGTCGTTCCATCATCGCGAAGTGTTCGGTCAGGTCGGTTTCGGCACGGGTGGCTGGGACTCGGACTTCCCTAACTCGATGCTGGAAATTTTCCGCGTGGTGATGACCAACTGCGACGATCACCAGCACCTGGTGGTCGGCGGTGTGGAACAGGTGCCGCAAGGCATTTGGCGTCATGTGCCGGAACGTTGCGTTCACTGGCCAGAAGGCACCAGCCTGAAATCCCTGCACCGGGGCGCCCCGCGTTCCGGCGTGAAAAAAATCGCCCATGCAGCCGATGGTCGTTTCGCTGTCACCGACAACAACGGCGATACCCGCGAGTACGCCGCCGTCCTGACCACTTGCCAGAGCTGGCTGCTGACCACCCAGATCGAATGCGACGAAACGCTGTTTTCGCAGAAGATGTGGATGGCGCTCGACCGCACGCGCTATATGCAGTCGTCGAAGACTTTCGTGATGGTCGACCGGCCGTTCTGGAAGGACAAGGACCCTGAAACCGGTCGCGATCTGATGAGCATGACCCTCACCGATCGCCTGACCCGTGGCACCTATCTGTTCGACAACGGCGACGACAAGCCTGGCGTGATTTGCCTGTCGTACTCGTGGATGAGCGACGCGTTGAAAATGCTCCCGCACCCGGTAGAAAAACGTGTAGAGCTTGCGCTGAATGCGTTGAAGAAAATCTACCCGAAAGTCGACATTGCCGCGCGCATCATCGGCGATCCGATCACCGTGTCGTGGGAGGCCGATCCGTACTTTCTCGGCGCGTTCAAGGGCGCCCTGCCGGGTCACTATCGCTATAACCAGCGCATGTACGCGCACTTCATGCAGGACGACATGCCGGCCGAGCAGCGCGGGATTTTCATCGCCGGTGACGATGTGTCGTGGACGCCTGCGTGGGTTGAAGGCGCGGTGCAGACTTCGCTCAACGCGGTGTGGGGGATCATTAAACATTTCGGCGGCGCCACACATAAAGAGAACCCAGGCCCGGGTGATGTGTTCAAAGACATCGGCCCTATCGCCCTGCCCGAGTAAGAGGAATTCCTGATGCGTGTAGCCCTTTACCAATGTCCACCGCTGCCACTGGACCCCGCCGCCAACCTCCACCGCCTGCATCAACTGGCGATGGAGGCCAAAGGCGCCGACTTGTTGGTGCTGCCGGAAATGTTCATGACCGGCTACAACATTGGCGCCGAGGCGGTCAGCACATTGGCCGAGGTCTACAACGGTGAATGGGCGCAGCAGATCGGCCGGATCGCCAAAACAGCTGGCCTGGCGATCGTCTACGGTTATCCCGAGCGCACTGCCGACGGTCAGATCTACAACGCCGTGCAGCTGATCGATGCCCACGGCGAGCGCCGGTGCAATTACCGCAAGACCCATCTGTTCGGGGATCTTGACCGGTCGATGTTCAGCGCCGGTGGAGACGAGGTTCCTGTGGTGGAACTCAACGGCTGGAAGCTCGGTTTCCTGATCTGCTACGACCTCGAATTCCCGGAGAACGCCCGACGACTGGCCCTCGCCGGCGCCGAGCTGATTCTGGTGCCGACGGCGAACATGATCCCGTTCGATTTCGTTGCCGATGTCACCGTCCGCTCGCGCGCGTTCGAAAACCAATGCTACGTGGCCTACGCCAACTACTGCGGCCATGAAGGCGACATCCACTATTGCGGACAAAGCAGCATCGCCGCGCCGGACGGCAGCCGTATTGCTCAGGCCGGCCTGGACGAAGCGCTGATCGTCGGCGAGCTGGATCGGCAGTTAATGGTCGACTCCCGCACGGCCAATCACTATCTCAGTGATCGTCGGCCTGAACTTTACGGCGCGCTCAACAAGCGCTAATCCGCTAGCATTGGCACTTCACTGTTCTGGAAGTGCCCATGCCTGCGCCGACTCACCCCCGCACCCACACTGAAACCCTGGCCAACGGCTTGCGCGTGACCCTGCGTCATGTGCCTGGCCTGAAGCGCAGCGCCGCTGCGTTGCGGGTGGCCGCTGGCAGTCATGACGTGCCGCTGGCGTGGCCGGGGCTGGCGCATTTTCTTGAGCATTTGCTGTTTCTCGGCACTGAGCGTTTTCCCGCGAATGAAGGGCTGATGGCCTACGTGCAGCGTCACGGCGGGCAGGTGAATGCCAGCACTCGCGAGCGCACGACCGATTTTTTCTTTGAGTTGCCGACGCAGTCATTCAGTGCCGGGCTAGAGCGTCTGTCAGACATGCTCGCTCAGCCGCGTATGAATCCGGACGATCAGTTGCGGGAACGGGAAGTGTTACAGGCGGAATTTGTCGCCTGGTCACAAGATCCGACAGCGCAGCAGCAGTTTGCGTTGTACGAAGGTTTATCGGCTGATCATCCATTGCGCGGCTTTCATGCTGGCAATCGGGACACTCTCCAGGTCGAGCAGCCGGAGTTTCAAAAGGCTCTGACAGACTTCCATCAGCAGTTTTATCGCACCGGGCAAATGACCTTGAGTCTGGTTGGGCCGCAAAGCCTCGAACAGCTGCGCGAGTTGGCGGAAACGTTCGCGACGGCGTTGCCGGCTGGGGATAACATCGCGCAAGCCGCACCGCCGCCGTTAAGGGTAAAAAGTTATCAACAGGTCGCCGAACGCCAGTGCAATCTGCAGTTTGCATTCGACGCCTTGCCTGATTCATCCGCTGAAGCGTTGGCGTTTCTTTGCCACTCGTTGAACAGCGCCAAGCCCGGTGGATTGCTTGGGTATTTGCAGCAGCAGGGCTTGGCTGACAGCTTGAAAGCGGCGCCGCTCTATCAGTTTGCTGGCCAAGCCCTGCTGCATCTGGCGTTCAATACATCCTCCGAGTCGCTTGGCAGCATTAGCGAACAGGTGCGGGACTGGCTGAGCTTCTTCGCGCAGCAGGACTGGACGCCACTACGTGAAGACTACGCAGCCATGCTTGCGCGTCAGCAGCAAGTCGGCGGCGCATTGCAACGGGCGCGGCTCGACAGCGAACAATTGGAAACAGGCCTGAGCGCAACCGGCGTTGCTGCCCTCAAACATATCCTTGGCGAGATCGGCACTGTGGATAACTTCAGCGCCCATTGGCGTTTGCCGACTGCCAATCCATTTTTGCGTGCCAACGAACCGGTCGCCAACGCCGGACTGATCCGCGGACAAACCAGCGCTCACCGAGGTCTGCGCACGTTCGCGCAGGATCGTTCGCGCGGCCGTCGCGAACGCTCGCCGATGCAGTTCAGCCAGGCATTGCCGGACAGCGGTGATCAAGGCGCGATTTATCTGCGCTGGCAGATGGAAGCGGCAGCCACCGCCGGCCTGCAAGCGCAACTGCAGGGTAGCCTGCGGGAAACTCAGGACGACGCACGTCAGGCCGGGGTTGAATTGTCATTCAGCACGACCGGCAATCAATGGTTGCTGAAACTGACCGGCCTGCAAGAACCAATGCCGATAGTCCTCGAGCATGCGCTGAAATGTCTGACGCAAGTTGACGCCGATTCCGCGAGAGGTGAGCCGGAAACGCCGCTGATACCGATCCGCCAATTGCTCAAGGCATTGCCTGAAAAATGTCCGCCCTCTGTAGAAACATCCGACAATGCTCAGCACCTGTGGACAACTTCCCGCTGGGATGGCCTGGCCTTGGGACTCGGTGCGCAAACCCAATCAGCCATGGGCCTGGCCCTGAGCCGCATCCCCGGCACACCCGACACTCAAATACCGGCTCCGTCGGCGATCAATGGCCAACACCTGTGGCGCCACATCGACACCGCGTCCAGCGAACATGCCTTGTTGCTGTTCTGCCCAACGGCCAGTCGCGATGTCGCTGATGAAGCCGCTTGGCGCATGCTCGCGCAGTTGTGCCAAACGCCGTTCTACCAACGCCTGCGGGTCGAGTTGCAGTTGGGTTACGCGGTGTTCAGTGCCGTGCGGCAGATGCACGGACAGACCGGGCTGCTGTTCGGCGTGCAATCGCCGACGTTCGCACCGGTGGAGTTGCTCCGCCATATTCAACAGTTTATTGAAGCGCTTCCTTCGCTCATCGATGCGACTGACCTCGTCCAGCAACGGCAGAACCTCGCCGATCAATTCAGCGACGAAAATCTATCGACCAAAGATGTCGCCGAACTGCTGTGGCAGTCCAGACTTGCCGGCCACTCGTCGGATTATCTGCCGCAACTGGTCAGCGCGATCGATTCCCTGGAACGCCCAGAATTGCTGGCCGCCGCGCAACGACTGAACCGCGCCGAGGGTGGCTGGCTGTGCCTCGCCAGCGATTCGCCGCTCGGCGCGCCGTGGCAAGCGACAAAGTGATCATTACCGAGGCTGCAACGAGCTTTATCGAATATTCACGGGCAATCACGTTGAAATTTTGAGTAACATAGCCGCCTAACTATTTGGAACATCCCTGCGCTGCCGTGGACTATACCTATGGACAGCGCTATCCCATCCACCACCTGAGGAGTAACCCTATGTCCTGGACAAAACCTGCTTACACCGACCTGCGTATCGGCTTCGAAGTCACCATGTACTTCGCCAGCCGCTGAGTTCTGCCTCGACAGAATTGCAGTGCAACGCCTCGGTTCGCCGGGGCGTTTTATTTTCAGCGTTGAAATGATGGAGCGTTCATGTTCGTCCAGATTCTGGGTTCGGCCGCCGGTGGCGGATTTCCGCAGTGGAATTGCAATTGCGTCAACTGCGCAGGTTTTCGCGACGGCAGCCTGAATGCCAAGGCCCGCACCCAATCGTCCATCGCGATTTCCGATGATGGCGTGAACTGGGTGCTGTGCAACGCCTCGCCGGACATCCGCGCGCAGTTGCAAAGCTTTGCACCGATGCAACCGGGCCGCGCCCTGCGCGACACCGGCATCAGCGCGATCATCCTGATGGACAGCCAGATCGACCACACCACTGGCCTGCTCAGTCTGCGCGAAGGCTGTCCGCATCAGGTCTGGTGCACGGACATGGTTCACGAAGACCTCAGCACAGGATTTCCGCTGTTCAAGATGCTCACCCACTGGAACGGTGGGTTGGACTGGAACCGCATTGAGCTCGACCAGAGCTTCACCGTTGCCGCGTGCCCGAACCTGCGCTTCACCCCGCTGCCATTGCGCAGCGCCGCGCCGCCCTACTCGCCGCACCGCTTCGACCCGCACCCAGGCGACAACATCGGCTTGATCGTCGAAGACCTGAATACCGGCGGCAAACTGTTTTACGCGCCGGGCTTAGGCAAGGTGGACGCACCGCTGCTGGAAATCATGGCCGGCAGCGATTGCCTGCTGGTGGATGGCACGATGTGGGATGACGATGAAATGCAGCGCCGTGGCGTTGGCACCCGCACCGGGCGCGAGATGGGCCACTTGGCGCAGAACGGCCCCGGCGGCATGCTCGAGGTGCTGGAGCAATTGCCCGAACAGCGCAAAGTGCTTATCCACATCAACAACACCAACCCGATTCTCGATGAGGATTCGCCGGAGCGCGCGGAGTTGGCGCGGCGTCATGTTGAAGTGGCGTTCGATGGCATGAGTATTGTGCTGTAGCTGATGGCCTCATCGCTGGCAAGCCAGCTCCCACAAGGTTCTGTGGCGTACGCAAAATCTGTGGGAGCTGGCTTGCCAGCGATCGCGTTCTGACAGACACCACAGAATCCAATGGTTGTTCCCGGAGAACAGACATGACTGACACGCCAATGTCCCCTACAGAATTCGAAGCAGCCCTGCGCGCCAAGGGCGCGTATTACCACATCTACCATCCGTACCATGTGGCGATGTACGAAGGCCGCGCCACCCGCGAGCAAATTCAGGGCTGGGTCGCCAACCGCTTCTACTATCAGGTGAACATCCCCCTGAAAGATGCGGCGATCCTCGCCAATTGCCCGGATCGCGAAATCCGCCGCGAGTGGATTCAGCGCCTGCTCGATCACGACGGCGCTCCTGGTGAAGACGGCGGTATCGAAGCCTGGCTGCGGCTCGGCCAGGCAGTCGGCCTCGACCCTGATCAACTGCGTTCGCAGGAACTGGTGTTGCCTGGCGTGCGTTTCGCCGTCGATGCCTACGTTAACTTCGCCCGCCGCGCCAGTTGGCAGGAAGCCGCCAGCAGCTCATTGACCGAACTGTTCGCGCCGCAGATTCACCAATCCCGTCTGGACAGTTGGCCGCAGCATTACCCCTGGATCGACCCGACCGGTTACGAGTACTTCCGCACCCGCCTCGGTCAGGCACGGCGCGATGTCGAGCACGGCTTGGCGATCACACTGGAACACTACAAGACGCGCGAAGGCCAGGAGCGCATGCTGGAAATTCTCCAGTTCAAACTGGACATTCTTTGGAGCATGCTCGATGCCATGAGCATGGCCTACGAACTGAACCGCCCGCCGTATCACAGCGTGACTGAGCAACGCGTCTGGCATAAAGGAATCACCTTATGAGTTTCGATCGCAGCAAGACCCCGATCTGGCGTCCCGGCTACCGTTTTCAGTATGAACCGGCGCAAAAAGGCCACGTGCTGCTGTACCCCGAAGGCATGATCAAACTTAATGAGACGGCCGCGCTGATCGGTGGTTTGATTGACGGTGAACGGAATGTCGCGGCGATCATCGCTAAGCTCGACGAGCAGTTCCCCGGCGTGCCCGAGCTCGGTGACGACATCGAGCAATTCATGGAGGTTGCCCGTGCGCAACACTGGATCACCCTTGACTGATCTGCCGCCCAAGCCCGAGGTCGGCCTGCCGCTGTGGCTGCTCGCCGAGCTGACGTATCGCTGCCCGCTGCAATGCCCGTACTGCTCCAATCCCCTGGATTTTGCCGAACAGGGAAAAGAGCTGAGTACCGAACAGTGGATCAAGGTGTTCCGCGAAGCACGGGAGATGGGCGCGGCTCAGTTGGGCTTTTCCGGCGGAGAACCGCTGGTGCGCCAGGACCTCGCCGAGCTGATAGCTGAAGCGCGCAAATTGGGGTTTTACACCAACCTGATCACCTCCGGCATCGGCTTGACCGAGCAGAAAATCAGCGACTTCAAGAAGGCCGGCCTCGACCACATCCAGATCAGTTTCCAGGCCAGCGACGAGCAAGTGAACAACCTGCTCGCCGGCTCGAAAAAAGCCTTTGCGCAGAAACTGGAGATGGCCCGTGCAGTGAAGGCCCACGGCTATCCGATGGTGCTGAACTTCGTCACTCATCGGCACAACATCGACAAGATCGACCGCATCATCGAGCTGTGCATCGCGCTGGAAGCCGACTTCGTCGAGCTCGCCACTTGCCAGTTCTACGGTTGGGCGCAGCTCAATCGTGTCGGTCTGTTGCCGACCAAAGAGCAGTTGGTCCGCGCCGAACGCATCACCAACGAATATCGCGCCAAGCTGGAAGCCGAAGGGCATCCATGCAAGCTGATTTTCGTCACCCCGGACTACTATGAAGAACGCCCGAAAGCCTGCATGAACGGCTGGGGCAGTATTTTTCTGACAGTCACACCGGACGGCACCGCCCTGCCTTGTCATGGCGCCCGACAGATGCCGGTACAATTTCCCAATGTGCGCGACCACAGCATGCAGCACATCTGGTACGACTCGTTCGGCTTCAACCGCTTTCGCGGTTACGACTGGATGCCAGAGCCGTGCCGCTCCTGCGACGAAAAGGAAAAGGATTTCGGCGGCTGCCGCTGCCAGGCATTCATGCTGACCGGTGATGCGAGCAATGCAGATCCGGTGTGCAGCAAATCCGAACATCACGGTGTGATCCTTGCGGCCCGCGAAGAAGCCGAGCACGCCACCCAAACCATCGAACAACTGGCCTTCCGCAATGAACGAAACTCGCGCCTCATCGCTAAAGGCTGAGCCTTTCAGCGCCTCCCAAGCCGTCGCTGCCGGAATGGATTTTGCCGAACTGCAACTCGGTGCCAACGGTTTGTTCTGGAACGAATATCGCCCGGAAGATGCCGCGTGCCGAATCTGGCACTGGCGCGACGGCGTGGCGAAATGTCTGACACCCACGGGTTTCAGCGTGCGCAGTCGGGTGTACGAATATGGCGGTGGAGCGTTTTATCTGACGCCTGACGGTGTGGTTTTCGTTAATGAGGCGGACCAGCAGCTTTACCGGCAAACGCTGGATGGCTCGCCCGAGGCGCTGACATCAGGCGAGTGCCGCTATGGCGATGTGAATTTCGCCGACGGGCAGATTTTGGCAGTCGAGGAAAATGGCGACCAGCATCGACTGGTCGCCATCGCTCTGGCCGATGGTACGCGCCGTCTGCTGGCCGAAGGCGCGGACTTTTATGCCGCACCGGTTATCAGCCCGGATGGCGCAAGGCTGGCGTGGATCGAGTGGAGCCGTCCGCATCAACCATGGACGTCAACCCGGTTGATGGTGGCTGAGCGTTCCGGACAAGGTTTTTCAGCGCCCCGCTGCGTGGCGGGCGATGCCATTGAAGAGTCGATTCAACAGCCGCGTTTCGACGCGAAAGGACAGCTTTACTGTCTGACCGACCGCGCAGGCTTTTGGCAGCCTTATGTCGAATCAGTGGATGGATTCGAGCCATTGCCCAGCGTGCAAGCGGATCACGCGCCAGCGCCGTGGCAAATGGGCGGCTGCACCTGGCTGCCACTGGCTGACGGCTATCTGGCCAGTTGGAGTGAGAGCGGTTTCGGTCGCCTCGCATTGAATGGTGATGACCTTACCGGCGATTACAGCCGATTCCGGCATCTGGCACTGGATGAGCGATTCATCTATTGCATCGCAGCCTCGCCGATCAGCCCTTCGGCGGTGATCGCCATTGATCGCGCATCCCATGAAGTAACAGTGCTGGCCGGCGGCGTTGCGCCGCTGGCTGCCGAACGCATCAGCCGCCCACAAACCCTGCGCTACCCAAGCGGTTCGGGCGAGGCTCACGGGTTCTTTTATCCGGCGATGAGTGGTGAAACAAAGCCGCCTCTGGTGGTGTTCATCCATGGCGGCCCGACCTCAGCCTGCTACCCGATGCTCGATCCGCGCATCCAGTACTGGACGCAACGCGGCTTCGCGGTCGCCGACCTCAACTATCGCGGCAGCAGCGGATATGGCCGGGAATATCGGCAGGCGTTGCATTTGAGTTGGGGTGACGTCGATGTCAAGGACGCCTGCGCCGTGGTCGACTATCTCGCCAGACAAGGCCTGATCGACGGTGAACGCGCGTTCATTCGTGGCGGCAGCGCTGGCGGCTACACGACGCTGTGCGCTCTGGCCTTTCATCAAGTGTTCCGCGCCGGCGCCAGCCTCTACGGGGTCAGCGATCCGGTCGCCCTTGCCCGAGCGACGCATAAGTTCGAAGGCGATTATCTGGACTGGCTGATCGGCGATCCCGAACAGGACGCCGAACGCTACGCGGCCCGCACACCCTTGCTGCACGCGAGCAATATCCGCGTGCCGGTGGTTTTCTTTCAGGGTGAACTGGACGCCGTCGTCGTCCCGCAGCAAACCCGCGATATGGTCACAGCGCTGGAGCAGAACGGCATTCCGGTCGAGGCGCACTACTACGCCGACGAACGCCACGGCTTTCGCCGAGCGGTGAATCAGGCGCATGCGTTGGAGCGCGAGTGGACGTTTTATCGGCGGGTGATGGGATTGGCGGACTGAAATTCACCTCCACCACTCGGATCCGGGTCGCCCCAATCGCTGGCGAGCCTGCCCCACAGGTGTTCTGGTGTACACGCAAGGTGTGAACAACCAAGACCAATGTGGGAGCGGGCTGCCCGCGATAGCGATCTACCTGGCGCCGCAGAACTCAGCGCTTGGCGATGATGTAAACCGCGTGCACGATCCCCGGAATGTAACCGCACAACGTCAGCAGAATGTTCAACCAGAACGCCCCGCCAAATCCGACCTGCAGAAACACACCCAGTGGCGGCAACAGAATGGCGATGATGATACGAATGAAATCCATGGGTCAGCTCCTGATTGGGGGTTGGCTCACCTGAGCCATACACGCTAATGACCCGTGCCGCTCGTCAGGGTTCAGTGCTTCCGCCATTTGTTCGCCACTATCGCACGCAAAAAAACGCCCCACACCAAAAGAATCAGGCGTGGGGCGTGCGTTATACCGCGAGACGGTTCTTGAATTCGGGCAGGAAGCTTCGGCTCAGACAGCAATCCCTTTGCGGCATTGCAGTTGAGCGGTGCGCACTCGAGAGAAGGCCCGGGCCAGGCGCAGGAGCATTTCGTCAATGTTGGCATTGCTGACCGTAAGTGCCGGGGTGAAGCGCAGGCAATCGGCTTGTGGGGCGTTGAGTATCAGGCCTTCATGCAACGCTGCTTTGACTACGGCATCTGCTGAATCATCCGACAGGGTCAGCCCCCAGAACAGCCCTTGGCCGCGCAGATCGCCGTGATCGTAACGATGCGCCAGCCGTGCGAGGCCTTCGCGAAGATGCTGACCGTTGTCCCGGACCTGCTGAAGGAAGGCGCGATCCTGAACGCTGTCGAGCACCACCAGCCCTGCCGCGGTCATGAGTGCATTGCCATGGTGCGTGCCGCCCAGCTCGCCCGTGTCAAAACAGCACGCTTTGCCACGCGCCAGCAGCGCCGCCAATGGCACGCCACCGCCCAAGCCTTTGCCGAGCACGACAATGTCGGCGCGCACGCCGTAGGACTGTTCGGCAAGCAAGGTGCCGCAACGGCCGATGCCGGTCTGTACTTCGTCGAGGATCAGCAGAATCCCCAGTTCGCGGCACAGGCGTTCGACACCTTTGAGGTAGCGATCGGCCGCAGGGACAACCCCGGCATCGCTCTGGATCGGCTCAAGCAGGATCGCCACGGTTTGCGCGTCGACGGCGTCATGCAGCGCCGGAAGATCGTTGAAGGGCACCAGATCGAAACCCGGCAGCAGCGGTGCAAAGCGATTGTGCAGGTTGCAACTGTCTGACGCCGAGATCGTCGCCAGGCTACGGCCGTGACAGCCCTGCCTTGCCACAATGATTCGCGAGGCGCCGCCACGATGCAGTTGACCCCACTTGCGTGCCAGTTTGATCGCCGCTTCGCAGGCTTCGCTGCCGCTGTTGAGCAGGTACGCCTGATCGCTGGAGGTGCTGGCACACAGCCGTTCGGCGAGGCTGAGCATGCCGCGGTTGTGCAGATTGAACCCGGGGTTGATCAACGCCTGGGCCTGACCGGCGATGGCTTTGACTAACGCTGAAGGACTGTGGCCAAGGCTGTTGGCGCCGCCGGCCTGGGAGAAGTCGAGGTAGGCGCGATCGTTGCTGTCCCACAGCCACGACCCCTGACCCCGAACGAAAACCTGCTGCGGCCGTTCAACGCTCGGCATCAGGCGATCGCTATTCAGGCTGTCATCCGCATCGGAATGCTCGGCATCAAAGAAAAGATCATCGAGGCTTGGCGCAAGGCGCCGCAGATTGAACAGATTCATTGGAAAAAACCTCGTCCGAGGTTTTTTGAACTGCCTATGCAAACACTGTCGCAGCAAAAGCTATTCATCGCGCGCTCTGGCCCTGTAAGCCTTGTGATTGCGGTTAGACTAGGCGCACTGACGGCCTCGGGCCATTTCGATTTATCAGCATTTTCGATAAGCATTACTTATGGATTTCAAACAACTGCGTTATTTCGTCGCGGTCTACGAGGAAGGTCATGTCGGACGGGCTGCCGAACGCCTGTCGATCTCCCAACCCGCGCTGTCACAGCAGATTCGCCAGCTCGAGCAAAATCTCGACGTCACCCTGTTCGAACGCAGCAGTAAACGCCTGCTGCCGACCCTCGCCGCGCACACGTTGTACAACCACGCGCTGCCATTGCTCGACGGGCTGCAACGCGCACGCGAAGCGCTCGGCAACTTCAAGGGCCAGGCTCTGCGCACCCTGGCGATTGGCGTGCTGCAAACCGTCCATACCAGTCTGGTGCCGCAAATGCTTGAGCGAGTGCGCAAGGCGCAACCGCATCTGGTGGTGCAAATTTATGAATTGACCGGGCTGGAGATCGAACGGCGTTTGCTTAACGGCTCGCTGGACATCGGCATCAGCTATCTGCCGCCACGTCAGCCAGGGTTGCATGGCGTGATGCTGTACGAAGATGAACTGACACTGGTCATCCCGGCGGACCATCCGTTGCGTGAATTCAAGAAGGTTTCGATTCGCCAGGCGGCCGAATTGCCAATGCTGTTACTGGGCGAGGAGTTTCAGATCCGCCAGATCTGGCAGGCGCAATTGACCAGCCTTGGCCGTCGCCCACAAGTGCAGGCCGAGTTGAACAATATGCTGGGGATTCTCGACAGTCTGCCGCACACCAAACTGGCGACGGTGCTGCCCGGACACTCGCAAAAAGAGTACGACGATGAAGATCTGCTGTGGAAACCGCTGAGCGAGCCACGGGTGCCGTTGAAAGTCGGGCTGGTGTGTCGCGACGTGCAACGTCAGCAAGCTTCGCTGGCACTGCTGCAGACATTGCTGGAAGAGGTCATGGGCCGCGATGAAAAAGCGCGCAAAAGCCCGCCGCCACTGGATTCCCTGACCTGAAAACTTTTCTTCAGGCAAAAGAAAACCCCGCCGAAGCGGGGCTTTGCAGACTGTTTCCCTGACATCCATTTCACTCCGCCACCCTGGCAGAATCCTACGTGTCCGTGTTGTTGCTTTGCGCTTCCTGCGCGACGTCCATGAAATGTAGATTAGCCGTGGATCCAATCTACGCATATGGGAGAACAGCAGCACGTCATGTAAGCGATTGCTTACATGACGCTATCGGGGTCAGAACTGCGCTGCATCCAGCAGGTACAGCGACTCGCTACCGGCCTTGACCGACGCGCTCAACGAATGAATACGCGGTAGCAGACGGGCGAAGTAGAAGCGCGCGGTGCCGAGTTTGCTGGCATAGAAATCCTCCTGCGCTTCTTTGCCCAACGCGGCTTTGGCCATCAATGCCCACATGTAGGCGTAGGCCACGTAACCAAACGCCTGCAGATATTCGACCGAAGCCGCGCCGATTTCGTGCGGATTGCTTTTCGCCCGATCCAGCACCCACGAAGTCAGCTCGTCGAGCGTTGTGACGGCGTCGTTCAGCGGCTTGGTGAATTCGCCGAGATCCGCACTGGCAGTCGCGGTGAAGTGGCGGATTTCGTCAGCGAACAGTTGATAGAACGCGCCGCCACTGCCGACGATCTTGCGACCCACCAGGTCCAGCGCCTGAATGCCGTTGGTGCCTTCGTAGATCTGGGTGATGCGCACGTCACGTACCAGTTGCTCCTGGCCCCACTCGCGGATGTAACCGTGGCCGCCGAAAATCTGCTGGCCGTGCACGGTGGTTTCCAGACCCAGATCGGTGAGGAACGCCTTGGCAACCGGCGTCAGCAACGCCACCAGGTCTTCCGCACGCTTGCGCGTCGTCGCATCTTCGCTGAACTTGGCGGTGTCGAGTTGCATCGCCACGTAAGTGGAGAATGCGCGACCACCTTCGTTCGACGCTTTCATGGTCAGCAGCATGCGACGCACGTCCGGGTGGACGATGATCGGGTCAGCGACCTTGTCTTTGTTTTGCGCGCCCGTCGGCGAGCGGCTTTGCAGGCGGTCGCGAGCGTATTCGACGGCGTTCTGGTAGGAGCGCTCGCCAGTGGCAAGGCCCTGGATGCCGACGCCCAGACGCTCGTAGTTCATCATGGTGAACATCGCCGCCAGGCCTTTGTTCGGCTCACCGACCAGATAACCCACCGCTTCGTCGAAGTTCATCACGCACGTCGCGGACGCCTGGATGCCCATCTTGTGTTCGATCGAACCACAGTTGGCCGGGTTGCGCGCGCCCAGGCTGCCATCTGCGTTGACCATGAACTTCGGCACGAGGAACAGCGAGATGCCTTTCGGACCCGCCGGTGCGTCCGGCAGTTTGGCCAGCACCAGATGAATGATGTTTTCGGTGAGATCGTGTTCACCACCGGTGATAAAGATCTTGGTGCCGCTGACCTTGTAGGAACCGTCGGCCTGAGGTTCGGCTTTGGTGCGGATGATGCCCAGGTCGGTGCCGGCGTGCGGCTCGGTCAGGCACATAGAACCGGCCCAGACGCCTGCGTACATGTTCGGCAGGTAGGCGGCTTTCAGCTCTTCGCTGGCGTGGGCGTTGATCGACAGGCACGCGCCGGCAGTGAGCATCGGGTACAGACCGAAGGACAGGCTCGCGGAGTTGACCATTTCTTCGACCTGCGCCGACACGGCTTTGGGCATGCCCATGCCGCCATATTGCGGATCGCCACCAACGCCAACCCAACCGCCTTCGGCGTAAGTCTGATAAGCCTGTGGGAAACCGGCCGGCGTGGTGACGGCACCGTCTGCCCAGTGACAACCTTCTTCATCAGCGGCACGGCTCAGCGGCGCGATGCTTTTGCTGGTGACCTTGCCGGCCTCTTCGAGAATCGCTTCAACAGTCTCGGCGTCGACGGTCTCGGCCAGCGCCGGCAGTTGCGCCCAGAGTTTGGCGACCTCGAACACTTCATTGAGGACGAAGCGCATATCGCGCAGCGGCGCTTTGTAGTCAGCCATGGCAAACCTCGCAAGATCTAAACAGGTGATTCGTGGGAATGTATTCTCGTTGAGCCGGAGTGTACATCAACAACTTTTGCGACACATAGGGTCAACCGGTGACTGATTTGTTATTTTTAGTCACCAGAAAAATATCGCGGCCTTCGCCAGCCCCCACAGGTAAAAAGCGATCCCGTGCAGGAGCTGCCGAAGGCTGCGATCTTTTGATCTACCTTAAAGCGCAAACATTTCGGCCGGCAGCTTCATCAAACAATCACTGCCCGCCTCAATCGCCGCACGATGCGCCGCCGTGCGTGGTAGCAACCGCTTGAAGTAAAACTCGCAAGTGGCCAATTTACCCCGAAGATAATCCGCCTCCCCCTCGCCCGCATCCAGTTGCGCTTGCGCCACCAGCGCCATGCGCAGCCACAGATAGCCGAGGATGATGTAACCGCTGTACATCAGATAGTCCACCGACGCAGCACCAACCTCGTCCGGATTCTTCATCGCCGCCATGCCGACCTTCATGGTCAGATCGCCCCACTGCTGGTTGAGCTCATTGAGCTGCGTGACAAAGCTCCCCAGCTGCGGATGCCCCTCGTTCGCCGCGCAGAACTTATGGACGATTTTGGTAAAGCCGCGCAGCAGCTTGCCCTGACTGCCGAGCACCTTGCGCCCAAGCAGATCGAGGGCCTGAATGCCGTTGGTGCCTTCGTAGATCGGCGCAATGCGGCAATCGCGCACCAACTGCTCCATGCCCCACTCGCGAATGAAACCGTGACCACCAAAAATCTGCATACCGAGATTGGTCACTTCCAGCCCGGAGTCGGTCATGAACGCTTTGCAGATCGGCGTGAGGAACGCCAGCAGGTCTTCGGCTTCCTGACGCGCCTCGGCATCGCTGCCTAGATGGGCGACATCGAGCAGTTGCGCGGTGAAGTAAGTCAGCGCGCGGTTGCCTTCGTTGAAGGCTTTCATGGTCAGCAGCATGCGCCGCACGTCCGGGTGGACGATGATCGGGTCGGCCGGTTTGTCCGGGGCTTTGGCGCCGGTCAGCGAACGCATCTGCAGGCGGTCGTTGGCGTATTTGATGGCGCCCTGGAAACTCGCTTCGCCCAGACACAAGCCCTGCATTCCAGTGCCGAGCCGCGCGTGGTTCATCATGGTGAACATGCAGTTCAGGCCCTTGTTCGGTTCGCCGATCAAGAAGCCTTTGGCGCTATCGAAGTTCAGCACGCAAGTGGCCGAGGCCTTGATGCCCATCTTGTGTTCGATCGAGCCACAGGAAACGCCATTGCGCTCGCCCGCCTCGCCCGACGCATCCGGAAGGAATTTCGGCACGATGAACAACGAGATGCCCTTTGTTCCCGCGGGCGCATCCGGCAACTTGGCCAACACCAGATGGATGATGTTTTCGCTCATGTCGTGCTCACCGGCAGAGATGAAAATCTTGCTGCCCGTGACCGTGTAACTGCCGTCGGCCTGAGGCACGGCGCGGGTTTTGATGATGCCCAGATCGGTGCCGCAGTGGGCTTCGGTCAGGCACATGGTGCCGGTCCACTGGCCGGCGGTGAGTTTGCTCAGGTAAGTGTCTTTCTGATCGGTGGTGCCGTGGGCATGGATTGCCGACATCGCGCCGTGAGTCAGGCCCGGGTACATGCCCCAGGACGTGTTGCTGGAGCCGACCATTTCGCTGATCACCAGCCCCAGGGAGCTCGGTAGGCCTTGGCCGCCATACACCGGATCTGCCGCCAGACCATGCCAGCCGCCCTCGACATATTGTGCGAAGGCTTGCTTGAAGCCTGTAGGCGTTGTCACCACCCCGTTGTCGAAATGGCAGCCCTCTTCGTCACCGCTGCGATTGAGCGGTGCCAGAACGTTCTCGCAGAACTTCGCGCCTTCTTCGAGGATCGCGCTGATCATGTCCGGGCTGGCGTCGTGGGCGCCAAAGGCTGCGTAGTTGGTGTGGAAGTCGAAGACGTGATCGATCAGAAAACGCATGTCGCGCAGCGGGGCTTTGTACTCGGGCATGATGGCTTCTCCGTCAGCAGGTTTCCTTGAAACTACTGCCGGCCACCACGCGCCACAATCACTGTCCAGACGCTGAATGCGCCGTCATCACTCAACCCGCAGCGGTGTCCATGCGCACCGCGCCACGGCGGTTCTGGCCGAACGCGACCACGCAGTTGCGCCCCGCACCCTTGGCACTGTAAAGCGCCTCGTCCGCGGATTTTAGAACTTGCTCGGGGTTGCGCTGCTCCACCCGCTCAGCGACGCCGATACTCACCGTCACCGAAACGCTGGAAGCACCGGAACCGGCGCGACGCTGGCGACCTTGCTGATCGTCGTGCGGGCGGTTTTCCTGATTGCGCAACTGGATGCTGTAGGACGCAATCGACTCGCGAATGACTTCAAGGTGCGGCATGCACTCCTCAAGGGTTTTGCCTGCGAACACCAGGGCAAATTCCTCACCGCCATAGCGATATGCCCTACCGCCTCCGCTGATTTTGGACAGCTTGCTGGCGACCAGTCGCAGCACCTGGTCACCGACATCGTGGCCGTGGGTGTCGTTGAATTTCTTGAAGTGATCAACGTCGCTCATTGCCAGCACATAGTTGCGCCCCAGGCGCTGCATGCGTTCGTTGAGCGCACGGCGACCCGGCAAACCGGTGAGTTCGTCGCGAAAGGCCATTTGATAAGCCTCGTGCGCCACGGCGGCAGCAATCATCAACATCACCTGGCTGCACATGATGTTCAGGGTAAACGGCAGGATGAAGGTTTTCGGCAGCATCCAGAACACCCCGAGCAAACCGACCAGTTGCGCCGCATGCAGTGGACGCGGGTTGCGCCAGTATTGCCAGGCCAGCAGCAGGAATGCCGAAATGAACACCGGATACGACAACTGGATCAGGCTCATCCACACGCCGTGCAGCGCCGGCCAGCGAATTTCCGAAAGCCACATCAGCAACGCCTGTGGGTAACTTTGCTCAAGCCCCAGTGCCACGCTGCCGAAGGCGAGCAAGACGGCGAACCGCGCCACCATGTCCTGAAACAGGTGCGTGCGCTCCTGCCACGCAGCAAACAGACCGAACAACAAGGGCAGTAACAGGCAGACGAGATGGAAGACCACAGCGGCGTCTTCGCGCACTTTGCCGTTGTCGCGGTAAAAGTCGGTCTGGGTGTCGAGCAAAAAGTAGGCGATGTACACCGTGAGCATCAGAAACAGTTCGCGCTGGCGTCGGTAAACCGCGCAGTAAGCGCCGCCCAGCAGCAGGACCAGAGTCGGCAACACGTTGAACAGGGAAGTGAAGAACACGCTGAGGTCTTTGACATACGCAGCCGCCAACCCCGCGAGCAACAACAGCAGAGAAGGCAGGAAATGGCTGAAACGTACAGTAGAAGAACGTGGCAAGGGTAAAGCTCCGACCCGTCATGGCAAAGAGATGGCATTGTGCCTGCAATGTGGCCAGTTAAGCACACAGAATGTGATCCAGATCACATGCAGTCTCTTTAACGGCCGCAAATACTGTTTTCTGAGCCGTCGACCAAGGTTTTTTGCCCCCTGGAGATGAAATCTCCTTCATGGCCATCATGCTTGATGGCCACGTCGGGAATTTCTTTCAGAAATACCCACAGCCGGGGAATATTCGCGCATAAAAAAACCGCTGCCCCCGAGGGAGCAGCGGTTTTTCAACAGACCGCGTTAAGGCTTAGTAGCCCAGTGCGAAGTCTTCTTCTTTCATGTCCATCAGGTTGTTGGCGCCCGACAGCATGGTGGCCACGTGGGTACGGGTACGCGGCAGGATGCGCTGGAAGTAGAAGCGCGCAGTTTGCAGCTTGGCGGTATAGAACGCCGCGTCGCCCGTGCCTTCTGCCAGCTTCTCGGCAGCCAGACGCGCCATGTCGGCCCAGAAGTAGGCCAGGCAGGCATAACCGGAGTACATCAGGTAATCCACGGAGGCCGCGCCGACTTCTTCGCGATCTTTCATGGCGGCCATACCGACCTTCATGGTCAGCTCGCCCCATTCCTTGTTCAGTGCAGCCAGCGGCGTGACGAACTCTTGAACCGCTTCGTTGCCTTCGTTGGTCTGGCAGAACTTGTGGACGATCTTGGTGAAGCTTTTCAGAGCCTCGCCTTGCGTCATCAGCACTTTGCGGCCCAGCAGGTCGAGTGCCTGGATACCGGTGGTGCCTTCGTACAGCATCGAAATGCGGCTGTCGCGAACGTTCTGCTCCATGCCCCACTCGGCGATGAAGCCGTGGCCGCCGTAGATCTGCACGCCGTGGTTGGCGGATTCGAAACCGACTTCGGTCATGAACGCTTTGGCGATTGGCGTCATGAAGGCCAGCAGTGCGTCGGCTTTCTTCTTCTCTTCTTCGTCTACACCGTATTTGACGATGTCGACCTGTTTGGCAGTGAAGTACACCATCGCGCGGTTGCCTTCGGCGAATGCCTTCATGGTCAACAGCATGCGGCGTACGTCAGGGTGCACGATGATCGGGTCAGCAGCTTTTTCCGGCGCTTTCGGGCCAGTCAGGGAGCGCATTTGCAGGCGATCGCGAGCGTATTTCAGTCCACCCTGGAAACCGATTTCGGCGTGGGCCAGACCTTGCAGCGCGGTCCCCAGACGAGCGGTGTTCATAAAGGTGAACATGCAGTTCAGGCCTTTGTTCGCCGGGCCGATCAGGAAACCGGTGGCGCCGTCGAAGTTCATCACGCAAGTGGCGTTGCCGTGGATGCCCATCTTGTGTTCAAGCGAACCGCAAGTCACAGCGTTGCGTGCACCGACGGTGCCATCAGCATTGGGCATGAACTTTGGAACGATGAACAGGGAGATGCCTTTGGTGCCAGCAGGCGCATCCGGCAGGCGGGCCAGTACGATGTGGACGATGTTGTCGGCCATGTCGTGTTCACCGGCCGAGATGAAGATCTTGGTGCCGGAAACTTTGTACGAACCGTCGGCCTGAGGTTCGGCCTTGGTGCGCAGCATGCCCAGGTCGGTGCCGCAGTGCGGCTCGGTCAGGCACATGGTGCCGGTCCATTCGCCCGAAACCAGTTTGGTCAGGTAAGCACTTTGCTGCTCAGGGGTGCCGTGCTCGGAGATGGTGTTCATCGCGCCGTGCGACAGGCCTGGGTACATGCCCCACGACCAGTTGGCTTCGCCAACCATTTCGCTGACGGCCAGCCCCAGCGACTCAGGCAGACCCTGACCACCGTGCTCGACGTCGTGCGCCAGGCTTGGCCAGCCGCCTTCGACGAATTGCTTGTAAGCCTCTTTGAAGCCAGTCGGGGTTTTAACGCCGGACTCGCTCCAGGTGCAACCTTCGGTGTCGCCCACGCGGTTCAGCGGCGCCAGTACCTGCTCACAAAACTTGGCGCCTTCTTCGAGAATGGCATCAACCATGTCCGGAGTTGCGTCTGCGCAAGCCGGAAGGCTCTGATAGTGCGCTTCGTAGCCGAGCAGTTCGTCACGAACGAAGCGAATATCACGCAAGGGGGCCTTGTAGTCAGGCATAGCGATAAACCTCTGCTGATGTAACCGGGAATGAACGACCGTGTTGATTTGTTGTGACGGTCAAACAGTTGTTTGAAACATACGTTTACGCCGAAATCTTGTCAAGCGTCGATCATTTGCCGTTCGTCTTCATGTCTTCCAAATGCCGGACACAGCAAACCGCCATCGACTCGATCGAGTCATGGACGATAAAAAGAAGATTAGTTGAGCGAGAAGGACTTAAAACGAAAAACGCCGCGACAATGCGCGGCGTTCAGCGTGCTGGAAGCTATGAAAATCAGGCGAATGTATCGATGATCGTACCGAGCACTTCATCGGATGCCTTGACGACTTTCACGCCCAGCTCAGCTTGGTATTTGCCTTGAGACATCTCGACGATGTTGCTCGCCAGATCAGACTGCTGCGCACGATCCAGACCACGCAGGCGATCGACCTGTACTTCGGAAGACTGGCTGGTGACCGAACGCTCGATGGTGTTGTTGGCGATCTGGCTGGCCGCCTGATCGACGCGATTCTGCCCGGTCTGAATCGAGCTCAAACCCGCATAAAAAGCTGTGTTACCGGAGATTTCCATAACTGGTCTCATCCTTGGGAAGGATCAATAGTCGCCATTGAACCAGAGGCGCCAGAAAAACACCCGTCAAAAACACTAATGGCACAGTGCCTGCCCATAGGCAAAACCTTAGTCGAGCAAGTCCAACTGCAAATGCTCAGCCACCGCTTCGGCGCTCAACGCCTTGAGCTTGGGCACTCGCCCAAGACACGGCGCGGGAATCCGCTCGGCGAGTGTCGCCAGATTCTCCTCCAGCCGCGAAGTCTTCGGATCGATGATATTCGCCACCCACCCCGCCAGTTGCAGGCCATCTCGGGCGATCGCCTCAGCCGTCAGCAACGCATGGCTGATGCAACCCAGCCGCACACCCACCACCAGAATCACCGGCAGCTTCAACGCCATCGCCAAATCCGAGAGATTGTCCTGATCCGCCAACGGCACCCGCCAGCCACCCGCGCCCTCTATCAGGGTGAAATCGGCATTCATCGCCAGAATCTCGCGCATCGGTGTCAGCAGCGATTGCACCGTCAGCGCAACACCGGCCTCGCGAGCCGCCAGATGCGGAGCAATAGCCGGCTCGAACGCTATCGGATTGACCTGTTGATAACTCAGCGGCAACGAACATTCGGCCAGTAAGGCCAAGGCATCCGAGTTGCGCAAACCCTTGGGCGTGACTTCGCACCCGGAGGCAATCGGCTTACCCGCCGCGGTGCTCAACCCTGCCGAACGCGCCGCATGCAGCAATCCGGCGGCGACCGTTGTCTTGCCAACGTCGGTGTCAGTTCCGGTGATGAAATAGGCTGCGCTCATACGGGTTTCTCCAACACGGCGTAGACCACCTGATAAGTCGCCGGCAACCCCGACGCCTGACGGAACTGCTCGTAAGCCTCGACCAGACCAAGAATCCGCGCCCGCCCGGTCAATCCACCCGGGCGACCAGGATTCAGATTGTGCGCCCCCAGAGCCTTCAGCTCATGGGTCAAACTGCGCACATCCGGGTAATGCAGCACATGCGCCTGATTCTCCAGACTCACCGTGCGCAGGCCACTGGCCGCACACAACTGTTCATATCGCGCGAACTCGCGGAAGCGATTCACATGCACCAGACCATCGACCTGACGCCAGCTATCGCGCAACTCAAACAATGTCCCTACACAAAGACTAGCAAACGCGAAAACTCCGCCGGGTTTCAGCACTCGCAACGCTTCACTTAGAACCGCATCAAAATTCCCACACCACTGCACCGCAAGGCTGGAGAAGATCAGATCGCAGGTTGAATCGCGCAACGGCAGACGTTCCGCATCTCCGGCGATGAAGTGCTCGGCGCCACCCAACGGACGCGCGTGATCAAGCATGCCCTCGGCAATGTCCAGCGCCAGCCCTTGGCCATGGGCAAAACGCCCGGCCAATGCACGACTGAAATACCCGGTGCCGCAGCCCAGATCGAGCCAGCGCGACGGCACGAAATCCGCAGGCAAGCGCTGCAGCAACTGTGTACCGACATCACGTTGCAACTCGGCGACACTGTCGTAGCTGGCCGCCGCGCGGGAGAAAGAGGCCGCGACCTGACGCTTGTCAGGCAAGCCGCCGGGCAGCGCCACATGGGACAAATCAGTCATCACCGCACTCATGTAAAAAAGCCTGGATCGCACCCGCCACTCCATGGGGGTCTTCCAGAAGAAACGCATGACTGGCCTGTTCGATCAGACCAATTTCAATATCCGGCAACAAGGCGAACAATTCGCCCGCCGCCTCTGCCGGCACCAATCCGTCCTGCCCGGCGAACAGATGCAACTGCGGGCCACGAAACGCCTGCAACGCTTCGCGCGTATCCAGTTGCGCGAGCAATTCCAGTCCGGCCATCAGTGCCGCCGACGAAGTGTTCGGTGCGCCGCCTAGCATCAGCCGCGACAAGCCGCGGGGGTCTTGCGCGCCTTGAGCACACAGCAGCGAGAAACGTTTGAGGGTCAGCCGTGGGTCAGCAGCGCAACCGGCAAGAAACGCATCGAAGGTCTCGCCGGGCATCGCGCTCGGCCATTGTTCATGCGCAACAAAGGAAGGATTGCTCGCCAGTGTCAGCAAGCCGCAACACCTGTCGCCCCGACGCGCCGCCAGTTCGGACGCGAGCATTCCGCCGAGCGACCAGCCGCCGAGCCACACGTCTTGAGGAATGCGCTCATCGAGGTCATCGAGCCAGTCTTGCAGGTCGCAGGAGTCGAGTTCCGGCAACGGCTCGACCTCGACATGCAGATGTTCGTCGAGCCCTTGGAGCGCAGCGGCCAAAGGCTCCATCGGCGAAACACCGAGGCCCCAGCCGGGCAGCAGAATCAGGCGATCACGCATGACTTGGCTCCGACGACAGTTGCGCAAAGCAATCAGCCAGTCCTTCTAACAATAGCTGCACCTGCGCCTCGCTGTGGGCGGCGGTCAGGGTCACGCGCAGTCTTGCGCTGCCAGCGGGCACGGTCGGCGGACGGATCGCGGTGACCATCAAGCCGCGTTCGCGCAACATCTGCGACAGGCGCACCGCGCGGCCGGCATCGCCGATCATGATTGGCTGGATCGGGGTGAAGCTGTCCATCAACTCCAGGCCGATCTGTTCGGCACCGCGACGGAACTGGCGGATCAGCGTCTGCAAATGCTCTCGACGCCAGTGTTCACTGCGCAGCAGTTCGAGACTTTTCAACGTCGCACAGGCCAGCGCCGGCGGTTGACTGGTGGTGTAGATATACGGACGCGCGAACTGGATCAGGCTTTCGATCAACTCTTCGCTGCCGGCGACGAACGCGCCCGCCGTGCCGAAGGCTTTGCCGAGCGTGCCGACCAGCACCGGGACGTCGTCCTGACTCAAGCCGAAATGCTCGACAATACCGCCGCCATTAGCGCCCAACGGGCCGAAACCATGGGCATCGTCGACCATCAGCCACGCACCTTTGGACTTGGCCTCACGCGCCAGTGCCGGCAGATCGGCAAGGTCGCCGTCCATGCTGAACACGCCATCGGTGACCACCAGCGTATTGCCGGTGGCTTTCTCCAGCCGCTTGGCCAGACTCACCGCGTCGTTATGCAGATAACGATTGAAGCGTGCGCCGGACAACAGCCCCGCATCCAGCAACGAGGCGTGATTGAGCCGGTCTTCCAGCACCGTATCGCCCTGCCCGACCAGCGCGGTGACCGCACCGAGATTGGCCATGTAGCCGGTGGTAAACAGCAGCGCGCGCGGCCGACCAGTGAGATCAGCCAGTGCTTCTTCCAGTGCGTGATGCGGGCCGCTGTGGCCGATCACCAGATGCGACGCCCCGCCGCCTACGCCCCAACGCTTGGCACCGGCGCGCCAGGCTTCGATCACCTGCGGGTGATTGGCCAAGCCCAGATAGTCGTTGTTACAGAACGCCAGCAATGGCTGGCCGTCGACCACCACCTCCGGCCCTTGCGGGCTTTCCAGCAGCGGTCGCTGGCGGTAGAGATTTTCGGCACGTCGGGCAGCAAGGCGTGCGGCGAGATCGAAAGACATGCAGGCCTCGATTTTCAAATAGACAGATCCCCTGTGGGAGCGAGCCTGCTCGCGAAAGCGTCAGTCCAGTCGACATCACTGTTGAATATTCGACCGCATTCGCGAGCAGGCTCGCTCCCACAGGGGTTTGCATTCCTTCAGAGGAGTTTGCGCAAGTCTTTACACCGCGGCGTTGTAGAACTGCTCGCTACTCTTCTGCTCCACCAACGCCTGTTCGATCGCGGCCTGATGCACTTCGTCGGAGTGCTCTTCGCGGGCTTCCGGCGCAATGCCCAGACGCGCAAACAGTTGCATGTCCTTGTCCGCTTGCGGGTTGGCAGTGGTCAGCAACTTGTCGCCGTAGAAAATCGAGTTGGCGCCCGCAAAGAACGCCAGGGCCTGCATCTGCTCATTCATCGCTTCACGCCCGGCCGACAGCCGCACGTGGGATTGCGGCATCAGGATGCGCGCCACGGCGAGCATGCGGATGAAGTCGAACGGATCGATGTCCTCGGCGTTTTCCAGTGGCGTGCCGGCGACTTTCACCAGCATGTTGATCGGTACCGACTCCGGATGCTCCGGCAGGTTGGCCAACTGGATCAGCAGATTGGCGCGGTCATCCAGCGACTCGCCCATGCCCAGAATGCCGCCGGAACAGATTTTCATCCCCGACTCACGCACGTAGGCCAGCGTTTGCAGGCGCTCGCTGTACGTGCGGGTGGTGATGATGCTGCCGTAGAACTCAGGCGAGGTGTCGAGGTTGTGGTTGTAGTAATCGAGCCCGGCCTTGGCCAGCGCTTCGGTCTGATCCTGATCGAGACGACCGAGGGTCATGCAGGTTTCCAGGCCCATGGCCTTGACGCCTTCGACCATTTTCAACACGTAGGGCATGTCCTTGGCCGACGGATGCTTCCACGCCGCCCCCATGCAGAAACGCGTCGAGCCGATGGCTTTGGCGCGGGCAGCCTCTTCGAGGACTTTCTGCACTTCCATCAGCTTTTCTTTTTCCAGGCCGGTGTTGTAGTGACCGGACTGCGGACAATATTTGCAATCTTCCGGGCAGGCGCCGGTCTTGATCGACAGCAGCGTGGAGACTTGAACGCGGTTGGCGTTGAAATGCGCGCGGTGCACCGTCTGCGCCTGGAACAGCAAGTCGTTGAATGGCTGTACGAAGAGGGCTCTGACTTCGGCCAATGACCAGTCGTGACGCAGGGTGGCAGTGGTGCTCGCGCTCATGGGTATTTCCTTGGTTATGCTTGGCTGGCGGCTGCGGGAACGGAATACCCACAGGCGCTACACGGATGTTCGGCATATTTAAGGAAGTGTCATGCACTGTCAACCACGATACAAAGATCAGGTTTACATCTGTTTAAAAAACGTACAAAGCTGCTTATTGTGCGATGAGCCAGCAGAAGCAGAAATGCCAATCTGCGTCGCCTGCGAAGCCGAGATGCCATGGCTGGGCGCGCACTGCCAGACCTGCGCATTGCCGCTGCCCGAGGCCGGCCTGACCTGCGACGGGTGCCTGCTAGAGCCTCCGGCGTACGAACAGGTCGCCGTGCCATGGCGCTACGACTTCCCGGTGGACAGTTTGATTACCCGCTTTAAACACAACGCGAAATGGCCGTTTGGTCATCTGCTCGCCGACGTTCTCAGCCAATACCTGCAACATCGCTTCGATGAAGACTTGCCGCGCCCCGATGCGTTGTTGCCGGTGCCATTGGCCGCTAAACGGCTGCGTCAACGCGGATTCAACCAGGCAGCGATGTTGGCGCGCTGGTTGAGCAAGCAACTGGATTTGCCCTGCGAGGAGAATGTTGTGCACAGGATTCAAGACACCAGCGCCCAGCAGGATCTTGATGCCAAGGCGCGCAAGCGCAACCTGCGTAATGCCTTTGCCCTGACGTCAGATGCGAACGTAAAAGGTCGGCATCTGGCGTTGGTTGATGATGTTTTGACCACCGGCGCCACGGCCCAGGCCCTTGCACGATTGTTAATGAATGCAGGAGCGGCAAGGGTCGACGTGTATTGCCTGGCGCGCACGCCAAAACCCGGCTCCTGAGGTCAGCGCAATCCCCTGTAGGAGCTGCGGTACGCTGCGATCTTTTGATCCTGATCTTTAAAATCAAAAGATCGCAGCGTGCCGCAGCTCCTACATCGATATTGCGCAGTGACGAATAGCTGGGCGCCCCCCCACGGTCAGGTTCTGCACACGGCTTGACTCTCGCAGCGCAAGCGGCCAACTTCACCTTCCACCGCCACAGCAAAAAGCACCCATTCATGTCCATGCCCTCCCTGCTCTCCCAGCACATTGTCCGTCGTCCGCAGCGCATTGCCCTGCTGCAACACATCGCCGAACAGGGCTCGATCACCCGTGCAGCGAAAAGCGCAGGGCTGAGCTACAAAGCGACGTGGGACGCCATCGATGAGCTGAACAACCTGTCGCAAAAGCCGCTGGTCGAGCGTGCCGTCGGCGGCAAGGGCGGCGGCGGCGCCAAACTGTCCAGCGAAGGTCAACGGGTGCTGCGCCTCTATCAAAAGCTGCAAGCCTTGCAAGCGCAGGTACTGGAAGCCGCCGAAGACGCCAGCGACCTCGACCTGCTCGGTCGCTTGATGCTACGCACCAGTGCTCGCAACCAGTTGCACGGCAAAGTCGTGGCGATCAACGCTCAGGGGCGCAATGACCTGATTCGTCTGGAGCTGGCCGAAGGCTTGTGCCTCGACGCACAAATCACCCACGACAGCACTGTGCATCTGGAGCTGCAAACCGGTTCGCAAGTGGTGGCCCTGATCAAGGCCGGCTGGCTCGAATTGCTGGCCAGCGATCAGCCGGCAACGCCTGGGCACAATCATCTGGAGGGCACCATCGAAGCGATTCTCGACGCCGACGACGGCCCCAGCGAAGTGCGGATTTCCCTGCCCAACGGCCACACCCTGTGTGCGCTGGCCGAACCGCAGGACTTGCGCAGCCGTGGGCTGGCAGTGGGGCACCCCGTGCACGTGCGGTTTTCGCCGTCCAATGTGCTGATCGGCACGTCACTTTAATCGCGGCCTGCAACGAAAGCGTCATCGACGCTCATTAAGGTGACTGCCAAAACCAAGCAGGAAGCCTGATGTGAGCCTATTAGAAGAAAACCAATCGACTGATCTGGAAAAAATGGTCGGCCTCAGCCGTCGCGGTTTCATCGGCGCCGGCGCTCTGTGTGGTGCAGCGATGTTCCTGGGCGGTAGCCTCCTGAGCCGCAGCGCGCTGGCCACTGGCGTCAGTGCTGGCAACAGCCGTCTGCTCGGCTTCGAAAGCATTCCGGCGGCGACCACTGATGTCATCAGCCTGCCCAAAGGCTACAAGTCTTCAGTACTGATCAGTTGGGGCCAGCCCCTGCAAAAGAATGGCCCGGCGTTCGATCCGAGTGGCAATGGAACCGCGGCCGCACAGGAAGTGCAGTTCGGCGACAACAACGACGGCATGAGCCTGTTCGCCTTCCCGGACGACAGAAACCGCGCGTTGATGGCGATCAACAACGAATACACCAACTACCGTTACCTCTACCCGCACGGCGGCATGCCGCAATCGGCCGAAGACGTGCGCAAGGCCCTGGCCTGCGAAGGCGTTTCGGTGATCGAGGTGCGGCGCAAGAACGGCCAGTGGCAATTCGTTCAGGGCTCGCGTTACAACCGACGCATCCATGGCAACACGCCGCTGCGCATCGCCGGCCCGGCGGCCGGTCACGACCTGATGAAAACCGCCGCCGACAAACACGGCAAAAAGGTCCTCGGTACCTTCCAGAACTGCGCCAACGGCAAAACGCCGTGGGGCACTTACCTGACCTGCGAAGAGAACTTCACCGACGTCTTCGGCAGCAGCAACGCCCAGCAGCAGTTCGACGCGGCGCAAAAGCGCTACGGCGTCTCGGCCGCCAGCCGCGAAATCAACTGGCACCCGCACGACCCGCGCTTCGACATGGCGAAGAACCCCAACGAACTCAACCGTCACGGCTGGGTGGTCGAGATTGACCCGTTCGATCCGCAATCGACCCCGGTCAAGCGCACGGCACTGGGCCGCTTCAAACATGAAAACGCCGCACTGGCCGAGACCAACGACGGTCGCGCCGTGGTGTACATGGGCGACGACGAGCGTGGCGAGTTCATCTACAAATTCGTCAGCCGCGACCGCATCAACCACCGCAACGCCAAAGCCAACCGCGACATTCTCGATCACGGCACCCTGTACGTCGCCAAGTTCGATAACGGCGACAGCAACCCGGATCACCCGAAAGGCCAGGGCCAATGGATCGAACTGACCCACGGCAAAAACGGCATCGATGCCAGCAGCGGCTTTGCCGATCAGGCTGAAGTGCTGATCCACGCCCGCCTCGCCGCCAGCGTGGTCGGCGCCACACGCATGGACCGCCCGGAATGGATCGTGGTCAGCCCGAAGGACGGCCAGGTTTATTGCACCCTGACCAACAACGCCAAGCGCGGCGAAGACGGGCAACCGGTGGGCGGGCCGAACCCGCGCGAGAAGAACGTCTACGGGCAGATTCTGCGCTGGCGCACCGATCGCGACGATCATGCGTCGAAAACCTTCGCGTGGGATCTGTTCGTGGTCGCCGGCAACCCGGGCGTGCACGCCGGCACGCCGAAGGCCGGCTCGAAAAACATCACCCCGCAGAACATGTTCAACAGCCCCGATGGCTTGGGTTTCGACAAGGCCGGACGCTTGTGGATTCTGACTGACGGCGACTCGAGCAACGCCGGAGACTTTGCCGGGATGGGCAATAACCAGATGCTCTGCGCTGACCCCAAGACCGGCGAGATTCGCCGCTTCATGGTCGGGCCGATTGGTTGTGAAGTCACCGGGATCAGCTTCTCGCCGGATCAGAAGACATTGTTTGTCGGGATTCAGCATCCAGGGGAGAACGGCGGTTCGACCTTCCCTGAGCATTTGCCGAATGGCAAGCCACGGTCTTCGGTGATGGCGATTACCCGTGAGGATGGCGGGATCGTCGGCGCCTGATAAACCGCTTTCGCGAGCAGGCTCGCTCCCACAGGGGAACGCATCCCGGATGTGGGAGCGAGCCTGCTCGCGAAGAGGCCCGACCAGACACCAACCAACTCCCCCGCCGCCATCTGCGCTACCATGCTGGGCCGGACGCGGCAGCCTGCTGCGCGCAGGAGTCAGCATGGCCCATCCGTTTGAAACCCTCACACCCGACCTCGTACTCGATGCCGTAGAAAGCATCGGGTTCCTGAGCGATGCGCGCATTTTGGCGCTCAATAGCTACGAAAACCGCGTCTATCAGGTCGGCATCGAAGACTCCGAACCGCTGATCGCCAAGTTCTACCGACCGCAACGCTGGACCAACGAGGCCATCCTCGAAGAACACCAGTTCACCTTCGAACTGGCCGACGTCGAGATCCCGGTGGTCGCGCCGATGATCCACAACGGCGAAACCCTGCACGAACATGCCGGTTTCCGCTTCACCCTGTTCCCGCGTCGCGGCGGCCGTGCGCCGGAGCCGGGCAATCTTGATCAGTTGTACCGACTCGGTCAGTTGCTCGGGCGCATTCACGCGGTCGGCGCGACCAAGCCGTTCGAACATCGCGAAGCCCTCGCCGTGCAGAACTTCGGCCATGCCTCGCTGACCACGCTGCTCGAAGGCAACTTCATTCCCAAGAGCCTGCTGCCGGCTTACGAATCGGTAGCGCGCGATCTGCTCAAGCGTGTGGAAGACGTTTACGCCAACACGCCGCATCAGAACATCCGCATGCATGGCGACTGCCACCCCGGCAACATGATGTGCCGCGATGAGATGTTCCACATCGTCGACCTCGACGACTGCCGCATGGGTCCGGCGGTGCAGGACATCTGGATGATGCTTGCCGGAGATCGGCAGGAATGCCTGGGGCAATTGTCGGAATTGATGGACGGCTACAACGAGTTTCACGATTTCGACCCGCGCGAGTTGGCACTGATCGAACCGCTGCGCGCGTTGCGCCTGATGCATTACAGCGCCTGGTTGGCGCGGCGCTGGGACGACCCGGCGTTCCCGCACAGCTTTCCGTGGTTTGGTACGGAACGTTATTGGGGCGATCAGGTGTTGGCGTTGCGTGAGCAGTTGTCGGCGCTCAATGAAGAACCGCTGAAACTCTTCTGATTCAAGAAGCAAAGATCAAAAGATCGCAGCCTTCGGCAGCTCCTACAGGGGAACGCATTCCAATGTAGGAGCTGCCGAAGGCTGCGATCTTTTTGCTTTCTGACACGACACATCTATACAACCTCCTTACAATCCCCTCCTTTGTTAGCTGCCTAAGCAAGGATTCTGCATGCAAGCTGCCAACCCGCGCCGCGGGTACATCCTGGGCCTGAGTGCCTACATCATCTGGGGCCTGTTCCCGATCTATTTCAAAGCCATCGCTGAAGTACCAGCGGTCGAGATCATCATCCATCGGGTGTTGTGGTCGGCGCTGTTCGGCGCGCTGCTGCTGATGGTCTGGAAGCACCCAGGCTGGTTGCGCGAATTGCTCGACAACCCGAAACGTCTGGCGATTCTGGCGCTGAGCGGCACGTTGATCGCAGCCAACTGGCTGACCTATGTGTGGTCAGTCAACAACGGGCGCATGCTCGAAGCGAGCCTCGGTTACTACATCAATCCGCTGATCAACGTGCTGCTGGGGATGGTGATTCTTGGCGAACGGCTGCGGCGCATGCAATGGATCGCCGTGGCGCTGGCGGCGATTGGCGTGGCGCAGCAGGTGTGGCAAGTCGGCAGTCTGCCGTGGGTATCGCTGGTGCTGGCGCTGACGTTCGGTTTCTACGGTTTGATCCGCAAACAGGCGCCGGTCAAGGCATTGCCCGGACTGGTGGTGGAAACCTGGATGCTGGTGCCGATTGCCATCGCATGGCTGCTGTTCAATCAGACCGCGACCAGTGTTCAACCCGAGTTCTGGACGACTTCGCAAGCGTGGTGGCTGGTCGCAGCAGGCCCGGTAACATTGATCCCGCTGGTGTGTTTCAACGCAGCAACCCGGCATTTGCCCTACACCACGATCGGCTTCCTGCAATACATCGCGCCCACGCTGGTGTTGTTGCAAGCGGTGCTGTTGTTCGGTGAACACATGTCGTCGAGCACGTTGATCGCTTTTGCCTTTATATGGGCCGGCCTCGCCGTTTACAGCGTCGATGCGTGGATAAGTTTGCGCCGACGCAGCTGATCAAAAAATACACAAACAGCTACAGGCCACGTTGCTCGCGGCCCTTAGCGTTCCTTCCCAAGGTTATCCACAGCGTGATCCCCGCCGTTTGTGCGCAAGTCACTGAATGCTGGCGGTTTTTTGATCAACTCTCGCAGAGCCACAGTGGACGTGGCCTGGAGAGCAGTCTCTACAGGTTATCCACAGGCAGGTGCACGTTTAAACTGGATAACCCCAAGGGTTAAACCTCTGTGCGTAACACCAGATCCACCATCAAGTCGTCCGCCAGGGTTTCCAGGCGCGATTGCAGGACATCCAGCGACAACGTCAACGGCACCGCCAGAATCGCTTCGGCGTGAAACAGCGGCTCGCTGCTCATCGGTGCCGGGCGCACTTCGGTCACCAGCCGCTCCAGGTTGACGCCCTGCTCGCTCAGCAGGCGGGTGATGTCGCGCACAATCCCCGGGCGGTCATTGCCCACCAGTTCCATCGCGATCGGTTTCCAGGTGCAGGATTGCTCGATACCGCTTTCGGCGATCAGCACGCGAATGCCATGAGTCGACAGTGCTTGTAGGGAATCGACTAATTCGTCGTAAGCCTCCGCCGGCACACCCACCCGCAGAATCCCGGCGAACTGTCCGGCCATTCGCGACATACGACTTTCCAGCCAGTTACCGCCATGCTCGGCGATGCATTGGGCGATGCGCTCGACCTGCCCGGGTTTGTCCGGGGCGAAAACAGTGAGTACGAGGTGGTCCATGGCGCAGCCCTCTTGTCATGACTTTTGTTATGGAAGGGCAAGTATAGGCAAGCAGGACTTGTGCGTCGTAGCGACTGCTCTCTTCGCGGGCAAGCCCGCTCCCACAGGGGATGCGCCGGCCATGTGGGCGCCGCCCGATCTGACACGAAGATAAATCGTGTACAACTTTCGATATTTAACTGGAACAATCCAATGGTTTTTTGAGAACATCCTGTTCCGCGCCGTGACCGCAATGCGTCATGGGGTCGCAGAACGACGTAATTAGTCTGATTTTCACAAGCGCAACTCATCATGTAGTATGCCGCAGCGCGCACTACATAACGCTGGATCGATGTCTGCCCAAGGCATGTTCGCAATCCTGAAAGCCCCGTCAGCAAGGCCCCAAGCCGTTGATTGGTCCCAGCCCAGCCGCCAGCAATGGCATGTACTGGTCCGCAGGTTTGTGGTTTAAATGGCCAGAGGCTTCATTGGTAAATTGAAGAGCTGAAAAGCGAAATAGCTGAGCAGAGTGAGGCAAGCAATGACTGAACACGTTCAAGTCGGTGGCCTGCAGGTCGCCAAAGTCCTGTTCGACTTCGTGAACAACGAAGCCATTCCCGGTACCGGCCTCACCGCCGACAAATTCTGGGAAGGTGCCGACAAGGTCATTCACGACCTGGCACCGAAGAACAAAGCCCTACTCGCCAAACGCGATGACTTCCAGGCTCGCATTGACGCCTGGCATCAGGAACACGCGGGCCAGGCGCACGACGCCGTGGCTTATAAAGCCTTCCTGCAAGAAATCGGTTATCTGCTGCCAGAAGCGGCTGATTTCCAGGCAACGACGCAAAACGTCGATGACGAAATCGCCCGTACCGCTGGCCCGCAACTTGTTGTGCCGGTGATGAATGCGCGCTTTGCCCTCAACGCCTCGAACGCTCGCTGGGGTTCACTGTACGACGCCCTCTACGGCACCGACGCGATCAGCGAAGACGGTGGCGCGGAAAAAGGCAAAGGCTACAACAAGGTGCGTGGCGACAAAGTCATCGCCTTCGCCCGTGCTTTCCTCGACGAAGCCGCACCACTGGCAGCGGGTTCCCACGTCGATTCGACCGGCTACAAAATCGCCGACGGCAAACTGGTGGTCACCCTCAAGGGCGGCAGCAACAGCGGTCTGCGTAACGATGCACAGCTGATCGGATTCCAGGGCGACGCCAACGCGCCAATCGCGATCCTGCTGAAAAACAACGGTCTGCATTTCGAAATCCAGATCGACGCCAGCACCCCTGTCGGCCAGACCGACGCGGCCGGCGTCAAAGACGTGTTGATGGAAGCCGCGCTGACCACCATCATGGACTGCGAAGACTCCGTGGCGGCCGTCGATGCCGACGACAAAGTGGTGATCTACCGAAACTGGCTCGGCCTGATGAAGGGCGATCTGTCGGAAGAAGTCGCCAAGGGCGGCCAGACCTTCACTCGCACCATGAACCCGGACCGCAGCTACACCACAGTCGATGGCGGCGAAGTGACCCTGCATGGCCGCTCGCTGTTGTTCGTGCGCAACGTCGGTCATCTGATGACCATCGACGCGATCCTCGACAAAGACGGCAACGAAGTGCCGGAAGGCATCCTCGACGGTCTGGTGACTTGCCTGGCGGCGATGCACAACCTCAACGGCAACACTTCGCGCAAGAACACTCGCACCGGCTCGGTCTACATCGTTAAACCGAAGATGCACGGCCCGGAAGAAGCAGCGTTCACCAACGAACTGTTCGGCCGTATCGAAGACGTGCTCGGCCTGAAACGCAACACCCTGAAAGTCGGGATCATGGACGAGGAGCGCCGCACCACGGTCAACCTCAAGGCCTGCATCCAGGCGGCCAGCGAGCGCGTGGTGTTCATCAACACCGGTTTCCTCGACCGCACCGGCGACGAAATCCACACCTCCATGGAAGCCGGCCCGATGGTGCGCAAGGCCGACATGAAGGCCGAGAAATGGATCGGCGCCTACGAGAACTGGAACGTCGATATCGGTCTGAGCACTGGCCTGCAGGGTCGTGCACAAATCGGTAAAGGCATGTGGGCGATGCCCGACCTGATGGCAGCGATGCTCGAACAGAAAATCGCTCACCCACTGGCCGGTGCCAACACCGCCTGGGTGCCATCGCCAACCGCCGCTGCGCTGCACGCGCTGCACTACCACAAGGTCGACGTGTTCGCCCGTCAGGCCGAATTGGCCAAACGTGCTCGCGCTTCGGTGGACGACATCCTGACTATTCCGCTGGCGGTCAATCCGAACTGGACACCAGAGCAGATCAAGAACGAACTGGACAACAACTCCCAGGGCATTCTCGGCTACGTGGTGCGCTGGATCGACCAAGGCGTTGGTTGCTCGAAAGTGCCGGATATCAATGACGTCGGCCTGATGGAAGACCGTGCGACGCTGCGTATCTCCAGCCAGCACATCGCCAACTGGCTGCGCCACGGTATCGTCACCGAAGCGCAAGTGATCGAAAGCCTCAAGCGCATGGCGCCGGTGGTCGATCGTCAGAACGCCAACGACTCGCTGTACCGTCCGCTGGCACCGAACTTCGACAGCAATATCGCGTTCCAGGCGGCGGTCGAACTGGTGATCGAAGGCACCAAGCAGCCGAACGGTTACACCGAGCCGGTTCTGCACCGTCGTCGTCGTGAGTTCAAGGCTGCCAACGGCCTGTAATTGTGCGTAGACGCTGGATATGAAAAAGCCCTGATCTTTGGATCAGGGCTTTTTTTGTGAAAGCAGAATCAAAAGATCGTTCACACGCTCCGCGTTGGAATGATCGGGTGGCGCTAAGGCTCAATCCCCAATTCATGCTTGACCAACCCCAGCAACTTCGTCGTATCAATCGGCTTGAGCAAAAAGTCCACCACGCTCAAGTGCATCGCCGCGATCGCGTCTTTCACATCGGCATCGCCCGACACAATGATGATCGGCATCGCCGCCCGTACCGATTCGCGCACCTGTCGAACCAGATCAAGCCCACCGACATTGCCCATGCGCAGATCGGTGATGACGAGCCCGATCGAAGGTTTCTCATCAAGCATCTTCAGTGCGGTTTCGCCACTGGCGGCGGTCATGCAGCGAATGCCGTCCAACGCCAGAATCTCCGCGAGCAGCTCGCGGGCGTCCTTGTCGTCATCGACGATCAGTACACGCTGCGGCGGCAGGTCGGGTTCGAGCATTACGGCGCTGAGCGCTTCACGCTCGGCGTCGCTCAAAATATCGTGGTCGGACATGGCGTTCTCTACATTTCCAAATCAATCACCTTGCTCAGTCGTCAGACATCGCCAGGCAGAGCTTCAATGTGCACTTCGTCGGATTTTTTTCCAATAGCTGGGCGGGCGAATTTCCGACTGAATTTGTAGGTCACTTCCCAAATATACCCAACGACATCGCCAACCTAGACTTACGTCCAATGGGCACCCCGGCCGCAGGGGTCGACCATGGCTGCAACGATCCGACAACAACAATTCAAAAAAGACTGCGGTAATGGTTATGAGTAAAGCGGACGCCTTCACCCAGGCAGGGAAAACCGCGGTGTTGCAGAACATTCAGGGCACTGTGCAATTCCTCCAGCGTTTCCCGCCCTTCAATCAGATGGAGCAGGCCCACCTCGCCTATCTGGTGGAGCAGTGCCAGCTGCGGTTTTACGGTCAGGGCGAAAGCATCATCAAGCCTGCCGACGGCCCGGTGGAATGCTTCCATATCGTCAAACAGGGCCGCGTGGTCGGCGAACGTCCGCACACGGCCAAGGGCGGCACTGAAACCACGTTCGAAATCACCACCGGCGAATGTTTTCCCCTGGCCGCGTTGCTGGGTGAGCGGGCAACACGCACCGAGCATCTGGCCGGTGAAGATACTTTCTGCCTGCAACTGAACAAACAGGCGTTCATCAAACTGTTCGCCCTCTCCAGCGTCTTCCGCGACTTCGCCTTGCGCGGGGTCAGCAGCCTGCTCGATCAGGTCAATCAGCAAGTCCAGCAGAAAGCCGTTGAAAATCTCGGCACCCAATATTCGCTGAACACCCGTCTCGGCGAGTTGGCGATGCGCCATCCGGTGACGTGCAGCCCCGACACGCCACTGCGTGAAGCGGTGAAATTGATGCACGAGCAACAGGTCGGCAGCATCGTTGCGGTGGATGAGCACAAGGCGCCGCTGGGCATTTTCACCCTGCGCGATTTGCGCCATGTGGTGGCCGAAGGTGTCGGCGATTTCAGCGAAGCCATCGAACGCCACATGACCCGCGCGCCGTTCTATCTGTCGCCGGATCACAGCGCCTTCGATGCCGCGATTGCCATGACCGAACGGCACATCGCCCATGTCTGCCTGGTCAAGGATCAGCGCCTGTGCGGCGTGGTGTCCGAACGCGATCTGTTTTCCCTGCAACGGGTGGACCTGGTGCATCTGGCCCGAACCATCCGCAGCGCCCAACGCGTCGAACAACTGGTGACCCTGCGCGGCGAGATCGGCCAATTGGTCGAGCGCATGCTGGCTCACGGTGCATCCTCGACGCAGATCACGCACATCATCACCCTGCTCAACGATCACACCGTGTGCCGGGTAATCGAACTGACCCTCGCCGAAAAAGGTGATCCGGGGGTGCCGTTCAGTTGGTTGTGCTTCGGCAGCGAGGGCCGCCGTGAGCAGACGCTGCACACGGATCAGGACAACGGCATTCTCTTTGATGCACGTGATGCGGCGCATGCCGCGGAGATTCGCGGCAAGCTGCTGCCGATTGCCCAGCAGATCAACCAGAGCCTGGCGCTGTGCGGCTTCACGCTGTGCAAGGGCAACATCATGGCTGGCAACCCTGAGCTGTGCCTGTCCCGCGCGGAATGGGCGCGACGGTTCGCGGCGTTTATCCGCGAGGCGACGCCGGAAAACCTGTTGGGGTCGAGCATCTATTTCGATCTGCGCGTGGTGTGGGGCGATGAACAGGGCTGTGCGCAATTGCGCCGGGGGATTCTCGATCAGGTCGGTGATAACCGCTTGTTTCAGCGCATGATGGCCGACAATGCCCTGCGCAATCGCCCGCCAGTGGGACGCTTCCGTGAGTTTGTGCTGGCGCGCAAGAACGGCGAGAAAGCCACCCTTGATCTGAAAGTCCAGGGCCTGACGCCGTTCGTGGATGGTGCGCGATTGCTCGCACTGGCCAACGGCATCGATGCCAACAATACGGTGGAACGCTTCCGTCAGTTGGTGGAGAAGGAAGTCATCGATCGACTCGACGGCGCGGCATATGAAGAGGCTTATCACTTCATTCAGCAAACGCGCATGCAGCAGCATCAGATCCAGAGCCGCGAGAACCTGCCCTACTCCAACCGGGTCGATCCCGACAGCCTCAATCATCTGGACCGGCGCATCCTGCGTGAATCGCTGCGTCAGGCCCAACGCCTGCAAAGCAGCCTGACGTTGCGGTATCAGCTATGAGTCTGTTTTCGTGGCTGCGTCCGGCCAACCCGGTGGTGCCGGCTGATCTGCAACAGCGTCTGGCGAACCTGCCGTCGGTCAATCAACTGGGCGATTGCAGCCTGCGCGAACAGCGCTGGGTGGTGCTCGACCTTGAAACCACCGGGCTGAACCTGAACAAGGATCGGTTGTTGTCGATTGGCGCCGTGGTGATCGAGGACGGCGCGATCGACTTAAGCCAGCAGTTCGAACGCACGCTGCAGTGCTCGCAGGTGAAGCTCGGCGCCAGTGTGTTGATTCATGGCCTGGGGCCGAACGCGATCGCCGCTGGCAGCGACCCGGCCGAAACGCTGGTGGAGTTCATGGAGTTTGTCGGTGACAGCCCGGTGTTGGCGTTTCATGCCCCGTTCGATCAGCACATGCTCGGACGGGCGCTGAAGGAACATCTGGGGCACAAATTGCAGCATGTGTTTCTGGATGTCGCCGACATTGCGCCGTTGGTGTGCCCACAGGCGAACATTCGCGAGGCCGGGCTGGATGAGTGGATCGAGTGGTTCAAGCTTGAAGTGTTCGAGCGGCACAACGCGAGTGCCGATGCGCTGGCGACGGCGGAGTTGGCGTTGATATTGTTCAGTCGGGCGCGGGGACAGCAGATTCATAGCCCGTTGAATTTGCAGCAGCGCTTGAGCCAGTGGAAGCGTCGGCAGCAGGCGCCCTCTTTCTAGATCGTTGGTTTAAATCAAAAGCCCCTCACCCCAGCCCTCTCCCGGAGGGAGAGGGCTGGGGTGAGGGGTCTGAAGCCTTGCATCGACCTGAAAAATCGAGTCGATTGTGGATTCACTAAAAACCTTTCAGGTCGGTGTATCTCTAGAGCATCTCTCGGTCAGTCCCCTCTACCTCTGGGAGAGGGCTAGGGTGAGGGCCGCCGTTGCCGTTGACCGCCAACCCGACCAGTGGCCAATTGCTAACCATTCCCACCTCTGCCACAATCGCGAACAATTCGCGTTAGTTAATATTTCCCAATCGGTGATGTCCGGTGTCGTCAGTCCCAAGCCCTCACAGTGAGCTCGTCGGTGCGATGTATCGCGACCATCGCGGTTGGCTGCTGGCGTGGCTGCGGCGCAATGTGGCGTGTCCGCAGCGTGCCGAAGACCTGAGCCAGGACACTTTCGTACGCCTGCTCGGCCGCGATGAACTGCTGACACCGCGCGAGCCCCGGGCCTTCCTGGTAGCGATCGCCAAAGGGCTGCTGTTCGATTACTTCCGCCGCGCTGCCCTCGAACAGGCTTACCTCACCGAACTGATGCTGATCCCCGAAGGTGAACAACCGTCGGTGGAAGAACAGCAACTGATCCTCGAAGACCTCAAGGCCATCGACCGCCTGCTCGGCAAACTGTCGACCAAGGCCCGCGCTGCGTTCCTTTATAACCGCCTCGATGGCCTCGGCCATGCCGAGATCGCCCAGAAGCTCGGTGTGTCGGTGCCACGCGTGCGCCAGTATCTCGCTCAAGGCATTCGTCAGTGCTACATCGCGCTGTACGGTGAGCCAACATGAGTCCGGCCAGTTCCAGGCCGGTGCCGGCGCATGTGCTGGACGCGGCGATAGCCTGGCAACTGACGCTCGATTCCAGCAGTCCGTTGGAGCGCGAAGAATTCGTCAAGTGGCATGCGGCCCATGAAGAACACGCCCGCGCCTGGCGCCAGTTGGGCATGCTCGATCAGCGTTTCAGCGTCGCCAAAGGGCCGGCCCGCAGTGCGCTGCTGCAATCGCGCGAAAGCATTCGCCGCCGCGTACGCAAATTGGGGAGTGGTCTGGCCAGCGTTGTCGCGGTGGTGGGTCTGGCCTTGTTTGCCGGTGAACGCTATCTGCCGCTCGATTACTGGCTCGCCGACCAGCGTACCGCCACCGGCGAACAGCGCACTGTGCGGTTGGCCGACGGCACGTTGCTCAACCTCAATACCCACAGCGCCGTGGACGTGCGCTTCGATGCAAAGCAGCGCCTGATTGTTTTGCAGGAAGGCGAAATCCTCATCGAAACCGCTCACGGCGATACGCGACCTTTCATTGTCGAGACTCGCGAAGGCAGCATGCGCGCGCTCGGCACACGGTTTTTGGTCAAGCGCGAGGAACAGGGCACGCGCCTGAGCGTGCTGCAATCGGCGGTGGCGGCGCATACGCAATCGAACCCTGAAGAACAGATCCTTCGCGAGGGCCAGCAAGTGCTGCTGCGCAGTGACGGGCTCGGCTCGATTGTCGCCCTCACGCCCGGCGCCGATGCCTGGACACGCGGGATGCTGGTGGTCGACAACGCGCGACTAAGCGATCTGGTCCATGAACTGGGTCGCTATCGCCACGGGCATTTGGGCGTGGCACCGGAAGTGGCCGATTTACGCATTACCGGCAGCTTCCCGTTGCATGACACCGATAAAGCCTTGAGCGCGCTGTTACCGACCCTGCCGGTGCAGATCGAGCAGCACACACCGTATTGGGTCACCGTGGCGAAGGCTGAGCCAAAGCCTGATTGAGGTGGTGACTGAACCATCGCTTTCGCGAGCAGGCTCGCTCCCACATTGGAAATGAATCCCCCCTGTGGGAGCGAGCCTGCTCGCGAAGGCATCATCTGCCACAACGTCGATTTCCAGTTAATCGAAATTATTTTCATCCTGCCCTATCACTTTTTGATTTTCATCCGGCACACAGGCAATTGAGAAATATTTTCATTCAGGAGCCGCCGTATGTCCCGTTCGCTAGACACCTTGTTGCGCCCCAGTTTGCTGGCGGTCGCCATTGCCCTCAGCACTCCGCTGGTCAGCAGCCAACTGATCGCTGCTGAACAAGCGTCCAGCGTTCGCGCCTACAACCTGCCGGCCGCGCCGCTGTCGACCACCCTGAACCAGATCGCCAGTCAGGGCGGCCTCGCGCTGTCGCTGAACCCGGCGCTGGCGGCGGGCAAAACGTCGGCGCCCGTGAGCGGCCAATACGACGCCGCCGGCGCTTTGCGCGCAGCACTGCGTGGCACCGGCCTGCAACTGGAACAAAGCAGCACCGGCACTTACACCTTGGTGGCTGTGCCGGAAGGCGTGATGGCACTGCCGGAAACATCGGTCATCGGTGTAGAGAATCTGGAAACAGCCTGGAGCCCGGTCGAGGGCTATACCGCCACGCGCACCGCCGCCGGCAGCAAAACCGACACAGCACTGGTCGAAGCGCCACGTTCGATCTCGGTAGCGACCCGTCAGCAAATGGAAGACCGGGGCGTGCACAGTCTCGATGACGCCGTGCGCTACATGCCGGGCATCACCGCCAGCAGCTACGGCAGCGACACCCGGGCCGACTGGCTGCGCGTACGCGGCTTCGAGCCGACCCAGTTCCTCGACGGTCTGCCGCTGCCAAAAGGTGTTTACGCCAACCCGAAACAGGAAACCTGGAACCTCGATCGCCTCGCCCTGCTGCGCGGCCCGGCGTCGTCCGTCTACGGCCAGACCCCGCCGGGCGGCTTGCTGGACATGGTCAGCCGTCGCCCAAGCGACGTCGCCAGCAGTGAAATCCAGTTGCAGTACGGCAGCGACAACCATCGCCAGATCAACTTCGCCAGCACCGGCAAGATCGACGAGGCCGGTCAGTTTCTCTATGGCATCAGCGGCGTGGTGCGTGACAGCGGTACGCAGGTCGACCACGTCGACAACAAGCGCTACAACATTGCGCCGAGCCTGACCTGGAACATCGACGAAGATACCAAGTTCACCCTGCTGAGCCAGTTCACCCGCGACGATACCGGCATTACCAGCCAGTTCCTGCCGATTCAGGGCACCAAGATCAAATCGCCGCTTGGTGATATTTCCCATCACAAGAATCTCGGTGATCCGGACTGGGAATATTACGACCGCACTTACTACGCTTTGGGTTATGCCTTCGAGCATCGCTTGAACGACACTTGGCAGTTCAAGCAGAACCTGCGCTACACCAAGTCGGATCTGTCATTCCAGGCACTGACGGTTGGCTCGTATCCATTCACTGAAGTCGATGACCAGGGCAACGTCGGTCGCTCGTCCACGAGCGTCGATGAAGACATCAGCCAGTTCGCCGTGGACAACAACTTCCAGGCTGACTTCGCTACCGGTGACATCCGCCATACCTTGCTGCTGGGCCTGGATCATCAGCGCAGCAACACCAACTACACCTCGATTTTCGGCTTTTCGGATACCACTCCGGGTACCAACGTAATCAACCCGATCTACGGCCAGCCAATCGTGCGTCCGGCGCGCTCCACTGCGTTCTACGACTACAACCAGAAGACCTACCAGACCGGCCTGTACGTGCAGGACCAAATGGCCCTCGACCAGTGGCGCCTGACACTGGGCGGGCGTGAAGACTGGGTGCACACCAGCACTCGGTTCATCAACAAGGGCGATGCCACCAACACCCAGCGCGACAAGGCGTTCAGCGGCAACGCGGCGCTCAGCTATGTATTCGATTCGGGCTTCGTGCCGTACCTGTCGTATGCCGAATCCTTCCAGCCGACCACTGGCGCCGACGCCACGTCCACCGGTTCGCTCAAGCCCACCGAAGGCAAGCAATGGGAACTGGGCATCAAGTACCAGCCGCCGGGCAGCAAGACCCTGCTCAGCGCCGCTGTGTATGACCTCACCCAGAAGAACGTCTCGGTCAACACCTTCGTCGACGGCGTGTCGATCACCAGCCAGACCGGCGAAGTGAAGGTCAAAGGCCTGGAGCTGGAAGCGGTCTCCGACGTCACCGAAAACCTGAAAGTCATCGCCGCCTACACCTTGGCCAAGTCTGAAGTGCAGAACGGCGTCGACAAAGGCAATCGCCTGCAACTGATGCCGAACCAGCAGGCCTCGTTGTGGACCGACTACACCTGGCACACCGGCGTGCTTGATGGTTTCGGTGTGGGTGCCGGCGTGCGTTATACCGGCAACACCTACGGCGACAAAGCCAACACCTGGCTGGGCAAGGCGGACGCTTACACCGTGTTCGACGCGAGCGTGCATTACGACCTCGGACGCCTGGACAACAGCCTCAAAGGTGCGTCGCTGGCACTGAACGCAACCAACCTGTTCGACAAGGAATACATTTCCACCTGCGACAGCTTCTACTGCTACTACGGCGACACGCGCAGCGTCGTCGCCAGCGCCACCTACAAGTGGTAAGCGACTGAGCTGAAACAGGCCCTGTAACCTGGCCGTCCCTCGCGGACGGCTTTGGTGTTTTTGAAGGTCATGAAATGAAAAGTAAAACAATTCGCCGCTGGTCGTTCATCCACACCTGGACCAGCCTGATCTGCACCGTGTTTTTGCTGATGCTGGCCCTGACCGGTTTGCCGTTGATTTTCCATCACGAGATCGAACACGCGCTGGGCGATGCGCCGCACGTGCGCGAGATGCCGGCCGACACACCGCGCCTGAATCTGGCGCAACTGGTGCAGGCTGCCGAACAACATCGCCCCGAGGAAGTCGTGCAGTACTTCGGCTTCGACGACGATGAGCCGAACGCGGTGCTGACGATCATGGCGAAGACTGCCGGCACCGAACCGAACTCCTCACACACCTTCATGCTTGACGCGCGCACCGGCGAAGCGCTGGAAACCCCTTCGGCCAACGGCGGTTTGATGCTGTTCATCCTGCGCCTGCACGTCGACATGTTCGCCGGGCTGCCGGGCAAACTGCTGCTGGCGTTCATGGGTTTGCTGTTTGTCGTCGCGATTGTTTCGGGGACGGTGTTGTACCTGCCGTTCATGCGCCGGTTGAAATTCGGCACCGTACGCCAGGACAAATCCACGCGCCTGCGCTGGCTCGATCTGCATAACCTGATCGGCGTCGTCACACTGACCTGGGCACTGGTGGTCGGCGTGACAGGCGTGATCAGCGCATGCGCCGATCTGCTCATCGCCGCCTGGCGCAACGATGCGCTAACCACGCTGATCGCACCTTATCGCGATGCACCGCCGCTGACGCACCTGGCACCGGCCACCCGCTTGCTCGATATCGCGGCGCAAGTTGCCCCGGGCATGAAGCCGGATTTCATTGCCTTCCCCGGCACGCGTTTTTCCAGTGAACACCATTACTCGGTGTTCATGAAGGGCGGCACGCATTTGACGTCGCACCTGCTGACGCCGGTGCTGATTGACGCCACCACCCTGAAAGTCACCGCCGTCGCCGAACGCCCGTGGTACATGGACGCCATGGGCATGTCGCAGCCGCTGCACTTTGGCGACTACGGCGGCATGCCGATGAAAATCCTCTGGGCGACGCTCGATGTGCTGACGATCATCGTGCTCGGCAGTGGCGTGTATCTGTGGGTGGTTCGGCGCAGGGCGACCAAGCCTGTGCTGGAAACGGCGGAGGCGTCTGCATGAAGCCGCGTCAGTCGAATTTCTGGAAGGTGTTCAGCACACCGCTGGTGATTGCGTTGCTCAGTGCGGCGGGGTTGTTCGCGGCATTGTTGGGGGATGGTATCTGGGATGCGTTGAGCTGGGTCGGGCTCGGCGTGCCGGCCTTTTTGGCGCTAAAGGGATTGCTGCAGCGCGGGTGATTTTTTTGTTGCCCGTGATGGCCTCATCGCTGGCAAGCCAGCTCCCACAGTGAGCGCCAGTGAACCCGGAATTTGCGTTGAGCACAAAACCTGTGGGAGCTGGCTTGCCAGCGATGGCTATCTCAGGGGCACCATCAAACTCCTCGCCAGCCGCGCAGCTTATGACTAGGCTAACCTCCTGCTCTTCGACGACCACCGAGGTTTGCCAATGTCCGCCCCCAGCATGACCCTGTTCCACAACACGCTTTCCCCGTTCGTACGCAAAGTGATGGTGTTGCTGCATGAGACCGGTCAGCAGGATCGCGTTGCGTTGCAAGACTGCGTCCTCAGCCCGGTCAGCCCGGACCCGGCGCTCAACGCCGACAACCCGCTGGGCAAGATTCCGGCCCTGCGCCTGGCCGACGGCACCGTCATCCATGACAGCCGCGTCATCCTCGAATACCTCGATCACCAGCACGTCGGCAACCCGCTGATCCCCCGCGAAGGCTCGGCCCGCTGGCGGCGCCTGACCCTGGCCTCGATGGCCGACGGGATCATGGATGCTTCGGTCATGGTGCGTTATGAACTGGTGCTGCGCGCGCCAGAAAAACACTGGGATGAATGGCTCGAAGCGCAACGCGAGAAAATCCGCCGCGCTCTGAATCTGCTGGAGAACGACGCCATCGCCGAGCTGACCAGCCACTTCGACATTGCCGCGATCAGCGTGGCCTGTGCCCTGGGTTATCTCGACCTGCGCTTCCCGGACCTGGGCTGGCGCGAGGCCAACCCGCAACTGGCCAACTGGTTCTTTGAAGTCAGTCAGCGACCGTCCATGATCGCGACCATGCCCAAGCCCTGAATCTGAGGTGCCTGGTCCGGCCTCATCGCTGGCAAGCCAGCTCCCACAGTGGATTTGGGTGTAACAGAGATATCTGTTTCATCACAGAACCTATGGGAGCTGGATGTGGCAGAGAGAACTGATCCAGCACAAATCTTGTCGGAGCTGGCTGGCCAGCGATGGCACCACCTCGGTTCCGGCGGTAGTGACGCAACAATCAGCGTCACCAGCACCTCAGCCTCCCGCTGATCCTCTCGCAATCCACTCATTGCACCGCTCCAATATCAAACTCCAGCGGTTTGGCCGGTTTCTGCCCGATCCCGTACCAATCCAGTTTGCGCGTCAGCACCATGAATACCCCCAGCAAGCCAAACAGCAGCAACGAGCCCATCAACAGCGCATAGTCCTCGGCGCTCAGCAAGCCATAGAGCAAGCCATACAACGCCGCCAAACCCGCCGAAAAACTCATGCCATGCCGCACGCTGTGCAGCACATGACAGACATAGAACCCGATCAACACCACACAACCGCTGGCCGATAGCAGATACGCCGGGCCAAAACCGATGTGCTCCGACAGCGACAGCAACAACAGATAAAAGAACGCCAGCGCCACACCCACCAACGCGTACTGCACTGGGTGCACAGCCAGGCTTTTGAGCACTTCGAACAGGAAGAAACCCGCGAACGTCAGCACAATAAACAGCAACGCATATTTGATCGCACGGTCGCTCTTGAGGTACTGATCCACCGGATCGATGAAACTCACGCCAAAGCTGCGGCCATTGAAGGCCTCGCAATCATTGCTGCTCACACAGCGGCTCATGGCGTCCTGCAAGTTGGTGGAGAAGAACGTGGTCTGCCAGTCAGCGCTGAAACCGGCGTCATTGATTTCGCGTTTGGCCGGCAGGAAGTTGCCGACAAAACTTGGATGCGGCCAGTTGGCGGTGAGGCTCACGCTGCTGCTCTTGCCCACCGGCAGCACTTGCAGCGAGCCGGTGCCTTGCAGGCGCAGGTCGAAGCCGAACGCCAGTTCCGTGGCTTTGCTGGCGTCGAGCAGTGGCAGCGTCACCCGTACGCCTTCACCGAGCCAGCCGACTTGCGTACCGGGAACGAAGTCCAGGCGCTGACCGTCGAGTTCCAGTTTCAAAGCGTTTTCGATGCCGCGAATGTCACTGATACCGACCGCGAGAAACGGTGCATCGAACTGGTAGTCGACGAAGTCTTCCTTGATGCCCAATTGCGCCGGCAGGGAGAAATGCCCGTTGATGCGGTTATCGGCGTGGAAAAGCCGCGCCTCGTAAATGCCCCTCGCGCGCAGTTCGGTTTGCACCTGACCATCGAGTTCGAAGCGTTCCGGCAGGAAGTACAAACGCCCGCGCTCTTCGCCAGGCTCGTCATACCGCTGATTGGTTTTGTCGTTGATCTTCCAGTTGTGCACCACTTTGCGATACGGCACCACCATCACCGGCCCGCTCAACTGCTGGCTGTAACTGGAGCTGCGAGCGATGTCTTCAAGCACGCCGTCACGCAGTTGCTGGCGATCATCGATGACGCCGTCGATCATCAGCAACGGCACCAGCAACAGCAGGATCAATAGGCCAATGGCCCCCAGCTTTATGGTTAGATTCTTGTTCATGGGACTCTCCCTGTTTTGATGGGCAGAGTCTGGCGGGGCTGTATGGGCGGAATGTGGGGGGAATATGGAGATTGTGTGGAAAGATCAAAAGATCGCAGCCTTCGGCAGCTCCTGCATAGGGTCGCGTACACCTGTAGGAGCTGCCGAAGGCTGCGATCTTTTGACGGTATCAAGGCATGCGCAATGTCACTTCAACCCCACTCTCGACATTGCGAATACTCATCGAGCCACCATGCAACTTGACCACTTCTTCAACGAAATTGAGCCCAAGCCCGGTGCTCTTGCGTCCACTGTCCGGGCGCGGCAGCGAGTAGAAGCGTTCGGTCAGACGCGGCAACGCATAGTCGGGAATCGGTGAGGTTTCATTGAACAAGCGGACTTCGATCTGTTCCCCCAACCGTTCGGCACTAAAGCGCAGAAGCCCCTGACGCGGGGTGAAATCCAGCGCATTCTCCAGCAGATTGCCCAACGCCTGACGCAGCAGAAATGGCTCGCCGATCAGCAACAGATCCGCCGCGACCGCTTGTTCAACGCGCAACTGTTTGCCTTCAATTCGCGCAGCCTGGGCGTGCAACAACTCATCGACCAACACCGCCAGCGGCACGGCCACGCGCTCCTCCAGCCCCTGGCGCTGCTCCACTTGCGCCAGATTCAGCAAGCGCTCGATCAACTGCTGCATTCGTGCACTTTCGCTGTCGATGTTGCCGACAAAACGCAGGCGCTGCGCCGGTGCCATCTCGCCTTGCAACAACTCCGCCGCGCCACGAATCGCTGCCAGCGGACTTTTCAGTTCATGGGTAAGTGTGTGCACGTAACGCTCGACGTAGGCCTTGCCCTCCAGTTGCGTGCGCATCTGCTCCACCGCTGTCGCAAGCTGCTCCAACTCACCACCGCGATAGTGCGGCACTTCCACCCGCCGCCCTTCGCTGACGGCCTGAGCGTAACCGGTCAAGCGATGCAGCGCGCGACTCAGCCACCACGACAGCAATGCGCCGAACAGCAGACCCAGGCCGATCAACCCGGCGCCGTAAAGCAACAGGCGCCGCTCGGTACGATCGACATACGGCTGCAATGAGCTGTTGGGCTTGGCCACCGTGACCACACCGATAATGCGGCCGTTGTCACGAATGGGCGCGCCGACGTGCATCACCGAAGAACTCGGGTCATCCGCATCGCTGCGGCTGGAACGGGCCCCGTATTCGCCACGCAGGGTCAGGTAGACGTCGTTCCAGCGCGAATAGTCCTGCCCCACCGCCACACCATTGGAGTCCAGCACGACAATGCCATTGGCGTCGGTGACATAGATGCGGTGGTTGACCTGATTCTTCGGCAAGCCCCAGATCGTCGCTTGCGGCTGACGTTCGCCGTAAGCACGGAGCAATTGCGGCCAGCGATTCTCACTGAGGGTGCCGGCCTTGAAGTCGTCTCGCAGGATCTCCGCCATCAGGTTGGCGGTATCAACCAACGTTTCTTCGGTGGACTGACGCACGCCGGGGCGGATTTCTTCCATCACGGTGTTGAGCACGAAATAACCGGTCAGGCCGACAAACAGCACATACACCAGAAAAATTCGCAGGCCTAACGACATCAGCTATGCCCCGGGCTGTAGCTGTAGCCGAGGCCACGATGGGTCTGGATCGGCTCGGCTTCAGCGCGGACCAGGCGCAGTTTGGCGCGTACGCTTTTGATGTGGCTGTCGATGCTGCGCTCGTACCCGGCATCGGCGGCCACGCCCAGCGCATCGAGTAATTGTTCGCGACTGAACACCCGCTCCGGTTGTTCGAGCAGGCATTGCAGCAGGCGGAATTCATGGCGCGTAAGGCTCAATGTCTGATCGCGATAGCTGATCTGGACGCGCTCGGGATCAATGCGAAACAGTGTCGAAGTGGCCTCAATGACAGGACGCGGCGCCATACGCTTGAGGATTGCCCTCACCCGCGCCGCGACTTCCCGTGGGCTGAACGGCTTGACCACGTAGTCGTCAGCGCCGATTTCCAGCCCCACCACACGATCAATCTCGGCATCGCGAGCACTGAGGAACAGCACCGGCACTTCACTGAAACGCCGCAGCTTTTTGCAGGTTTCGAAACCGCTGATGTCTGGCAGGCCGATGTCGAGGATGATCAGATCGGCCGGCTTCTGCCGCTGATGCTCAAGCGCCGCCTCGCCAAGGCTCACCCACGAGGTGGTGAACCCCTCGCCCTGCAAGGCAAAAATCAGCGTGTCGGCAATCGCCGCTTCGTCTTCGACAATCAGGATATGAGGCATGGCATCCGAGCCCGTGGTTGAGTGCGCGAACGTTGCCCCAAGCCTGACGTTACGTCAATGAGACCACTTAGCAGTCAGGCTTGTCAGCCGTGTAACGACGTGCCGGGTTTACTGCCGCGTCAAACTCACGCAAGGCTTTGGCCCCGATCAGCAGCGGATAGTTGAAGTGGCTGCGGTCCGTCAGGTTGACCTCCACGGTGCGCTTGACGTTACCCAGGCACAGCTCTAGATCCACCACCGGGCGTTTGGCCGCTTCAGTGGTTTCGCGCTCATCGTCGTCCTCGTCGGAACGGCTTTTGATCTTGCTGATGCGCGCGACCTTGTGTTCATAAACCTTGTTGCTGGCATCTTTGGTGGCGAGGCGGAAACGTACCCAGTCGTCGCCATCGCGGGTGAAGGTCTCGATGTCCTTGGCCGACAGCGAGGCAGTCAGCGCGCCGGTGTCCATCTTGGCCTTGAGCACTTCACCACCGATTTCCGGCAACGCGATGTATTCATAGCGCCCGTAGAGGGTCGGCTCAGCGGCCATGACCGGCAGAGCGACAAGGGCAAACAGTGCAAGGAGGGATTTCACGTAAGGGGCTTCCTTGGAAAATGAGGGCGGCAGACGTGGGATTTTAGACAGCCTGCAAGCAATTGGTTCGCCTCAAGCCCGCCTTCGCGAGCAGGCTCGCTCCCACATTGGATTTCTGTGTGCATGCAATCTTCAACACAGTACAAATCCCCCGTGGGAGCGAGCCTGCTCGCGAAGAGGCCGGTACATTCAACACAACGCCTGAGCAAAGCATACCGGCCCAAAAGTGAAACATTCGTCACCATCGATTTGGCCTGTCGCCCGAAGCTGCTTATCATGGCGAGCACATCCGTCTTCAAAGAGTTGCTTATGCGCCGCCTGCTCACCGGCTGTTTCGTCACCCTGCTGCTGTTGCTCAACACCCTGATCCTGATCGGGCCGTTGCTGGTGTTTGCCTTGCTCAAACTGGTAGCGCCCGGCCGCTGGCGCGATCATGCGTCGGCGGCGGTGATGTGGATCGCCGAGACCTGGGCGGAAATCGACAAGCTGATTTTCCGCCTGTGCATCCCGACTCAGTGGGACATTCGCGGTGGCGAAAACCTGCGCCGGGACACCTCGTATCTGGTGGTCAGCAACCATCAGTCGTGGGTCGACATTCCGGCACTGATCCAGACCCTCAACCGACGCACGCCGTTCTTCAAGTTCTTCCTTAAAAAGGAGCTGATCTGGGTGCCGTTCCTGGGTTTGGCCTGGTGGGCACTGGACTACCCGTTCATGAAGCGCTACACCAAGGCATTCCTGGCGAAAAATCCCGAGCTGGCAGGCAAGGATCTGGAAATCACCAAGCAGGCCTGCGAGCTGTTCAAGCGCCAGCCGGTGACCGTGGTGAATTATCTGGAAGGCACGCGCTACACGGCGGCAAAAAGCAGCCAGCAGCAATCACCGTTCAACCAATTGCTCAAACCCAAAGCCGGCGGCGTGGCGTTCGTGCTGGCGGCAATGGGTGAACAGCTGGACGCGATTCTCGACGTCACCGTGGTTTATCCACAGCACAAGATCCCGGGATTCTGGGACTTGATCAGCGGCGGCGTGCCGCGAGTGATCGTCGACATCCAGACCCGCGAACTCGATCCCGCGCTGTGGCAGGGCGATTACGCCAACGATCCGGTGTTTCGCGAGAAGGTCCAGAACTGGGTCAACCAGCTCTGGACGCTCAAGGATCAACGCATCACCGAGTTACGCGGCGAGCGGAGCTGATTCAGCTACCGGTGCCGGTGCCCCAGATGCTGCCAAGGCTGCTCAACAGCGAACCGCCGACGCCTTGCTGACCGAGGTATTGCAGGATCACCGGAGCAAACTGGCCGATCATGCCGCTGTCCATGCCCAGCGCGCTGAACGCGTTGTTCAGGTCATTGGTGTCCTTGACGTTGCCCAGCGCGTTTTCCAGACCGGCAGATTTACCCGACGAGCCGAGCAAACCGCTCAATGCCGCCAGATTGCCGCTGCCACCCGAGAGCTTGTCGATGCCCGGCACTTCCTTGGCCAGCTGCGAGTAGTCAGTGCTGCTCAGCTGGTTTTTCGCCAGGCCCAGCATCGCACTGGTGCCACCAACGGCTTGCTGCGGCGTGACGTCCAAAGCGCTAAGCGCGCTCAACAGACCGGCGGTTTCCGAGGTCGGCGCCGCGGCGGCAGCTTTGTCACCGCCCTGCATGCCCGAAACCGCCCCCGCTACATCGTTGAGGCTGAAACCGGCAAGCGCAGGGCCTGCGGTCAACGCCATCAATGAGGCCAAGGCAAAACCGCGTGCAATCTTCATTTCAGACATCCTCTTATGACGTAAAGACCGTTCATTCAACGATCAAACTGCCGGTTTGACCGGGTATGCGCCGCCATGTTCCGGAACCGCAAGCGTCACTGTCGCAGAGCCTGTGTGGAGAAACTGTGAAATCCCGTGAGCGAAGGTTGCGTGGCGCTGTGATGGATAAAAAAACGGCGACCAATGGTCGCCGTTTTTTTCTCGCTCGCTTACGCCGCACTGAACAACTTATGCGGATCAATCACAAACTTCTTCGGCACACCGGCATCGAACTCGCCGTAACCTTCCGGCGCCTGGTCGAGGCTGATCACCTGCACGCCCACCACTTCAGCGATGTTGATGCGATCCCACATGATTGCCTGCATCAGTTGGCGGTTGTACTTCATCACCGGAGTCTGGCCGGTGTGGAAGCTGTGGGATTTGGCCCAGCCCAGACCGAAGCGGATGCTCAGGCTGCCCATTTTCGCAGCGGCGTCGACGGCGCCCGGATCTTCGGTGACGTACAGGCCCGGAATGCCGATCTTGCCTGCCACACGCACCACGCCCATCAGCGAGTTGAGTACGGTAGCCGGGGCTTCGGATTTGACGCCGTCATGACCGTGTCCACGGGCTTCGAAGCCAACGCAGTCAACGGCGCAATCCACTTCCGGCTCGCCCAACAGCGCGGCGATCTGTTCGTGCAGCGGAGTATCTTTCGACAGGTCGACGATCTCAAAACCCTGCGCCTTGGCGTGGGCCAGGCGGATGGTGTTGACGTCACCAACGATCACTACTGCTGCGCCGAGAAGGCGTGCCGATGCGGCGGCGGCGAGACCGACCGGGCCGGCACCTGCGATGTAAACCGTGCTGCCCGGGCCTACGCCTGCGGTGACTGCACCGTGATAACCGGTCGGCAGGATGTCGGAGAGGCAAGTCAGGTCGCGGATTTTCTCCATGGCCTTGTCGCGATCCGGCAGTTTCAGCAGGTTGAAGTCAGCGTACGGCACCAGAACATATTCAGCCTGGCCACCGGTCCAGTCGCCCATGTCGACGTAACCATAAGCACCGCCGGCACGGGCCGGGTTGACGGTCAGGCAGACGCCGGTGTGTTGCTCTTTGCAGGAACGGCAGCGCCCGCAAGCCACGTTGAACGGTACGGAAACCAGATCACCGATTTTCAGGTTTTCGACGTCGGAGCCTTTTTCGATCACCTCGCCGGTGATCTCGTGGCCCAGCACCAGACCGGTCTGCGCCGTGGTACGGCCGCGCACCATGTGTTGGTCGGAGCCGCAGATGTTGGTGGAAACCACTTTGAGAATGACCCCGTGCTCGATCTTGCGACCGCGCGGGTCCTGCATTTTCGGATAGTCGATTTTCTGTACTTCGACCTTGCCAGCGCCGAGATACACCACACCACGATTGCCAGACATGCTTTCACCTCGCTGTTGTTTTTATGAAACCGCGTTGCCCAGGCAGGCAGCGCGTTAAGTGCTCGGGTTATTGCTTGTTGGTTTTGCGTTGTCAGTAATGGCCTCATCGCTGGCAAGCCAGCTCCCACAGGATTCGGGTTGGATTGAAATTTTGTAACCGACACAAATCCCTGTGGGAGCTGGCTTGCCAGCGATGGCGATCTAAAGAACGACCGTACGATTGGCGTTAAGAAACACCCTGCGCTCAATGTGATAGCCAACGGCGCGAGCCAAGGTCAGGCCTTCGATGTCGCGCCCCTTGGCAATCAAATCTTCGGGGTAATGGCTGTGATCCACCGCCTCGACACCCTGGGCAATGATCGGCCCTTCATCAAGATCGTTATTGATGTAATGCGCGGTCGCGCCGACCAGTTTCACGCCTTTGTTGTAAGCCTGGTGATACGGTTTGGCGCCCTTGAAACCCGGCAGCAACGAGTGATGAATGTTGATCGCCTTGCCATCGAGCTTGCGACACAGCTCTGGCGACAGCACCTGCATGTAGCGGGCAAGGATGACCAACTCGGCGCCAGACTCTTCGATCACCTGCCAGACCTGGCGCTCTTGCGACGGTTTGTCGTTGGGATCGAGGGGGAAATGGTAGTAGGGAATCTGGTGCCAGTCGGCCAGCGGCTTGAGATCCGGGTGATTGGACACCACCGCTGCCACATCCATCGACAATTGACCGATGCGCTGGCGGTAGAGCAAGTCGTTAAGACAGTGATCAGCCTTGGAAACCATGATCACCACTTTCGGACGGTAGTTCGGCGCAGTCAGTTCGAAGATCATGCCAAACGCCTGACCCCGTTCTGCGAGGCCGGCGCGAAAGGCTTGTTCGTCGAAGCCGTCGGGCTGGCGGAATTCCACGCGAATGAAGAAGCGGCCGGAGAGCCGGTCATCGAACGAGTGGTGCTCGGTGACGTAGCAACCCTGCTCGAACAGAAAACGCGTGACCGCGTCCACAGTGCCGAGGACGCTTGGGCAGTCGGCGGTCAGAATCCATGTGTCTGGGGCGCGGCTCATCGTTGTTTCTCCTAAGCCTGAACGCTGAGGCCGTACTCGGCGGACGCATCCTGCAACCACAACCACCAGTAATCCGAGAAGCTGCGGCGGATCAGCAGTTCCCAGGTGTCTTCAGCGGTATGGCGAATCATCAGTTGCGACTTGGCGAACACCGTGCCCACCGCTTTACCGACCGGGAAACTGTTCGGATGCACGTCGTAGCTGGTGGACTTCATCAGCACCTGACGCACGTTCGGCCCGCTCAGTTCGAGCAATTGCTGGCCACCGCTGACGTTGACGATCGCGATGTGCAGATCGCCCAGCGCTTCACGCAGTTTCTGTTCGGCGGCGAATTCTTCACCGCTTGGCACGATCAGCAGCCATTCATCCGGGCCCATCCATTGCAGGCTGGATTCGCCTTCGACGATCACGCTCAGGGCGCCGGGCAATTCGATGCCCAATGCTTTGTGCACGCCAGCGGCGAACGCTGGATCATGGCCATCGCCACGAATGGTCAGATGGCCGAGGAGTTTGCGCTCACGCACGATCACGCCGGCGTTCTTGCGGCCCTTGCCGACCAGGCTGGCGAGGTCGGCATGGTGCAGCGAAGACTCGGCACGGGCACCGGTGGTCGGGCGTTGTTGGTACACGTTGGCTGTGGTCATAAAGCACCTTTGCTGAATTCTGTTGGTTCCTGTGGTGGCTGATCTGCCGCTTTCGCGAGCAGGCTCGCCTCCACAGGTGAACACGGTCGAATGTGGGAGCGAGCCTGCTCACGAATAGCCGCCCGCCCACAGTTCTCGAGACCATCAAATGTTCTGGCGATCACCCTTCGGATCGAAGAACACCGAAGAAACAATTTCCGCCTCGATCACGCGGCCGTCCGCCAACGGTGCAAACACCCGCTCGCCAAGACGCTTCAAACCGCCCTTCACCACGCCCATCGCAAACGAATAGCCCAGGGAGTTGTGCGCATAGCTGGAAGTCACGTGGCCGACCATGGTCATCGGGATCGTCTGTTTAGTGTTGAACACCAACTGCGCACCTTCCGGCAGCCATTTGGTCGGATCGATCGGCTTCAGGCCCACCAACTGCTTGCGCTGATCACGTACGCAGTCTTCACGGTTCATGCCGCGCTGGCCGATCCACGAGAACGGTTTGGTGCGACCGACACACCAGCCCATGTTCAAGTCGTCCGGGGTCATCGAGCCGTCAGTGTCCTGACCGACGATGATGAAACCCTTCTCGGCGCGCAGGACGTGCATGGTTTCGGTGCCATACGGCGTCAGGTTGTACTGCTTGCCCGCCTCGACGATTTTCTCCAGCACGCCCATCGCGTAGTCGGCCTGCACGTTGACTTCGTACGACAGCTCACCGGTGAACGAGATGCGGAACACCCGCGCAGGCACGCCGCCGACCTCGCCTTCTTTCCAGGTCATGAACGGGAACGCTTCGTTACTCAAATCAATATCGGTGACAGCGCTGAGCAGCTTGCGGCTGTTTGGGCCGGACAAGGTCATGGTCGCCCAGTGGTCGGTCACGGAGGTGAAGTACACCTTCATGTCCGGCCATTCGGTCTGGTGGTACAGCTCCAGCCATTGCAGGACGCGAGCGGCGCCGCCAGTGGTGGTGGTCATGACGAAATGGTTGTCGGCCAGGCAAGCCGTCACGCCGTCGTCGAAGACCATACCGTCTTCTTTGCACATCAAACCGTAACGGGCCTTGCCCACATCGAGCTTGGTCCAGGCGTTGGTGTACACGCGGTTAAGGAACTCGCGGGCATCCGGGCCTTGAATGTCGATCTTGCCCAGCGTCGAGGCGTCGAGCAGGCCGACGCTGTCGCGCACGGCTTTGCATTCGCGCTTCACAGCGGCATGCAGGTCTTCACCGTTTTTCGGGAAGTACCACGGACGCTTCCACTGGCCGACGTCTTCGAACTCGGCGCCGTTTTTCAGGTGCCATTGATGCAGTGCGGTATAACGCACCGGCTCGAAGATGTGCCCGCAGTGGCGGCCGGCGATCGCGCCGAAAGTCACTGGCGTGTAGTTCGGGCGGAACATTGTGGTGCCCATCTGCGGGATGGTCACGTTCAGCGAACGGGCGGCGATGGCCAGACCGTTGACGTTGCCCAGCTTGCCCTGATCGGTGCCGAAGCCCAGCGCGGTATAGCGTTTGACGTGCTCGACCGACTCGAAACCTTCGCGAGTTGCCAGTTCGATGGCGGCGGCGGTCACATCGTTTTGCAGGTCGACGAATTGCTTCGGCGCCCGTGCGGTGCCCTTCTCATGCGGCACCTGGAACAGCGCCAGCGTCGGCTCTTCGTGACGGCTCAAGGCTTTTGGCAGCACGCCTTCAACGGTCTGGAAACCGGCTTCGGCAGCGGCGCGCACGCCACCTTCAAAACCGTCAGCCAGCGAATCGCCAAGACCGTAGACACCGTTGATGCCACCGACGCACACGCGTTTCTGCGGTGCTTCGCCCGGTACGAAACCGAGGATGTCTTCACGCCAGGTCGGCTTGCCGCCCAAGTGCGAGGCCAGGTGAACCACCGGGCTGTAGCCGCCGGAGCTGGCGACCACGTCGCAGTCGAGCCATTCGCCCGGACTGGTCACGGCGTGCGCTTTGACATCAATCGCGGCGACGCGGGCAGCAGTGACGCGCTTGCTGCCTCGGGTCTCGATCACGGCGCTGCCGGTGAGGATGCGGATGCCTTTGGCGCGAGCCTCTTCAACCAAGGCGCCACGCGGATTGCTGCGAGCATCGGCGATGGCCACCACTTGCAGGCTGGCGTCGAGCCAATCGAGCGCCACGCGGTAGGCGTGATCGTTGTTGGTGCTGAGGACAAGTTTCTTGCCCGGCGCCACACCATAGCGGCGCACGTAAGTCGATACCGCACCGGCGAGCATGTTGCCCGGCACATCGTTGTTGCCGTAAACCAGCGGACGCTCGCAAGCGCCAGTGGCCAGCACCACACGCTTGGCGCGAACGCGGTGGATGCGCTGACGCACCTGACCGATTGGCGCACGGTCGCCGAGGTGATCGGTGAGGCGTTCATGAATGGTCAGGAAGTTGTGGTCGTGGTAACCGTTGACCGTGGCGCGCGGCAGGATCAGCACGTCCGGGGTGTTTTTCAGTTCGGTGATGACGCTGGCAACCCACTCCAATGCAGGCTTGCCGTCGAGGCTTTCGCGCGAATCAAGCAGGCTGCCGCCGAACTCTTCCTGCTCATCGGCGAGGATCACGCGAGCACCGCTACGCGCAGCGGCCAGTGCTGCAGCGAGACCCGCCGGGCCACCGCCAACAATCAGCACGTCGCAGTGCTGGTTCATGTAGTCGTAGGTGTCCGGATCATTCTCGGTCGGCGAGCGGCCAAAACCTGCTGCCTTACGAATGTACTTCTCGTAAGTCATCCAGAACGATTGCGGGTACATGAAAGTTTTGTAGTAGAAACCCGGCGGCATCAGCTTGCCGCCGACCTTGCCGAGAATCCCCATCACGTCGTTGTTGACGCTCGGCCAGCCGTTGGTGCTGGTCGCGACCAGACCTTGATACAGCGCCTGTTGCGTCGCGCGCACGTTGGGGATCTGCGTGGCTTCGGCAGCACCGATCTGCAGCACCGCGTTCGGCTCTTCGGCACCGGCAGCAAAGATGCCGCGTGGGCGCGAATACTTGAAGCTGCGGCCGATGATGTCGACGCCGTTGGCGATCAGCGCCGAGGCCAGCGAGTCACCCTCGAAGCCTTTGTAGCTCTGACCGTTGAAGGTGAAGCTCAGCACTTTGTTGCGGTCGATCCGTCCACCGTTGGACAGGCGATTGGTCTGGCTCATACCTTCTCTCCCAGCGCCGTCGTGGCTGTTTTCGCAGCATCAGCCTTGTCGGTGAATTGCGGCTTGGTGCCGATCTTGTAGGTTTCGAGAATCTCGTAGGTCACGGTGTCGCGGGTGACGTTGAAGTACTGACGGCAACCGGCGACGTGATCCCACAGCTCGTGGTGCAGACCGCGTGGGTTATCACGGAAGAACATGTAGTCGCCCCACTCCGCATCGGTGCAGCTTGCAGGGTCCAGCGGACGCGGAATGTGCGCCTGACCGGATGCATGGAATTCCTCTTCGGAGCGCAGCTCGCCGCAGTGAGGACAGAAGATATGCAACATGGGATTTCTCCTGTTAGTGGGCGACAGCCGCAGCGCCGTGTTCATCGATCAACGCACCGTTGTGGAAACGGTCGATGGAGAAAGGTGCGGCCAACGGGTGCATTTCGCCCTTGGCCAGGCTCGCGGCAAACACGTTGCCCGAGCCAGGTGTTGCCTTGAAGCCACCGGTGCCCCAACCGCAGTTGAAGAACATGTTCGGCACCGGGGTTTTCGAAATGATCGGGCAAGCATCCGGCGTGGTGTCGACGATGCCGCCCCACTGACGGTTCATGCGTACCCGGGACAACACCGGGAACATCTCGACAATGGCCTGAATGGTGTGCTCGATCACCGGGTACGAACCGCGCTGGCCGTAACCGTTGTAGCCGTCGATACCGGCGCCGATCACCAGGTCGCCCTTATCGGACTGGCTGATGTAACCGTGCACGGCGTTGGACATGATCACGCTGTCGATAATCGGTTTGATCGGCTCGGACACCAGTGCTTGCAGCGGGTGGGATTCGATCGGCAGACGGAAACCGGCGAGTTTGGCCATGTGCCCGGAGTTACCGGCCGTCACCACGCCGACGCGCTTGGCGCCGATGAAACCCTTGTTGGTTTCAACGCCGATGCACACGCCATTTTCTTTGCGGAAACCGATGACTTCGGTCTGCTGGATCAAGTCCACGCCCAGAGCATCAGCGGCACGGGCAAAGCCCCACGCCACGGCATCGTGACGGGCAACGCCGCCGCGACGCTGGACGGTTGCGCCGAGCACTGGGTAGCGAGTGTTTTTCGAGCAATCGAGATACGGAATCTCGTTGGCGACTTGCTCAGTGTTGAGCAACTCGCCATCGACGCCGTTGAGGCGGTTGGCGCTGACCCGACGTTCGGAATCGCGGATATCCTGCAAGGTGTGGCACAGGTTGTAGACGCCGCGCTGGGAGAACATCACGTTGTAGTTCAAGTCCTGCGACAGGCCTTCCCACAATTTCATCGCGTGTTCGTACAAATGCGCCGACTCGTCCCACAGGTAGTTGGAACGCACGATGGTGGTGTTGCGCGCGGTGTTACCGCCGCCCAGCCAACCCTTCTCGACCACGGCGACGTTGGTGATGCCGTGCTCTTTTGCCAGGTAATAAGCAGTTGCCAGACCGTGCCCGCCGCCGCCGACGATGACCACGTCGTAGACCTTTTTCGGCGTCGGCGTGCGCCACATTTTCTGCCAGTTTTCGTGGTGGCTGAGCGAGTGTTTGAAGAGGCCGAAGCCCGAATAGCGTTGCATAGTCATGTACTCCAGAACGCTCAGCGATAAACCGGGAAGTCAGCGCACAGGGCCGCGACGTTTTTCGCCACATCCGCCTCAACATCGGCATCGCCAAGGTTATCGAGGATGTCGCAGATCCAGCCGGCCAGTTCAGTGCACTGCGTCACTTTGAAGCCGCGAGTCGTGACGGCCGGGGTGCCGATGCGCAGACCGGACGTCACGAACGGCGACTGCGGATCGTTTGGCACCGCGTTCTTGTTGACGGTGATGTGTGCACGGCCAAGGGCGGCGTCGGCGTCTTTGCCGGTCAGGCCCTGACGGATCAGGCTGACCAGAAACAGATGGTTATCGGTACCGCCGGACACTACATCGTAGCCACGTTTGATAAACACGCTCGCCATCGCCTGGGCGTTGTCGATCACTTGTTGCTGATATGCCTTGAAACCAGGCTCCAGCGCTTCCTTGAAGCACACGGCTTTACCGGCGATGACGTGCATCAGCGGGCCACCCTGAGCGCCGGGGAACACCGCAGAGTTGAGCTTCTTTTCAATTTCTTCATTGGACTTGGCCAGGATCAAGCCACCACGCGGGCCGCGCAGGGTTTTGTGCGTGGTGGTGGTGACCACGTCGGCGTACGGAAGCGGATTCGGGTACAGACCGGCCGCAACCAGCCCGGCCACGTGAGCCATGTCGACGAACAGCAGCGCACCTACCTTGTCGGCGATCTGGCGGAAGCGCGGGAAATCCAGAGTCTTGGAGTAAGCCGAGAAACCGGCGATGATCATTTTCGGCTGGCACTCAACGGCCAGACGCTCGACCTCGTCGTAATCGATCAGGCCGGTATCGGTGTTGATCCCGTACTGCACGGCGTTATAGAGCTTGCCCGAGGACGACACTTTGGCGCCGTGGGTCAGGTGACCACCGTGGGCCAGGCTCATGCCCAGAATGGTGTCGCCCGGCTGGATCAACGCCAGGTACACGGCGCTGTTGGCCGAGGAACCGGAGTGCGGCTGGACGTTGGCGTAATCGGCGCCGAACAGTTGCTTGGCGCGCTCGATGGCCAGCGCTTCGACTTTATCCACATGCTCGCAGCCGCCGTAGTAGCGCTTGCCCGGATAGCCTTCGGCGTATTTGTTGGTGAGGCCGCTGCCCTGGGCTTGCATCACGCGTTTGCTGGTGTAGTTCTCCGACGCGATCAGCTCGATGTGATCTTCCTGACGTTGCTCCTCGGCATTCATCGCCGCCAGCAGTGCATCGTCGTAACCCTGGATCTGGTCTTGCTTGCTGAACATCGCGTCTCTCCCAGCGGCGGCGGTGCGCCATTCGTCTCGGTCAGGCACCTGCGTGCCCTTTGATGCGATGGTATGACCGGCGCAGACAGCTCAAATGCCTACGGACGCCACGCAAAGGTGCGTTTACGACATGGCGGTGAATGCCCTTGCCAGACTCGATCTCAAAAACACCAGAGAACCCTGTGGGAGCTGGCTTGCCAGCGATGGCGGTGGCACATCTGGCATTGATGGAGGCTGACCCACCGCTATCGCTGGCAAGCCAGCTCCCACAGGGTTAGGCGGCGATCTGGCGGATAAGGAGTAACAGCAGGAAATGTCCCGGATAGAGGGCGTAGGCCCAACGCCGCATCGGAGGCGGCTGAGCGGTGTGGGCATGTCGCAAAAGCAACATCCCAAGCAATGGCGCAATCAGGCAAACGATGAGGCCGAAGATCGCCAACTCATTGCCGAACCGCACAGATTCAAACAACACCCGCCACTGATTCGCCGCCAGGCACACCAGCCCCGGCAACACAGCGAAATACCACGGGCGACGAATCACCCACAACGTCGCCAGCGGCAGCAAAACACCAAAGAAACCGAACATCAGCCGTTCCGAGAACAACGCAGAAAGCAGCAACGCGCCGGCGCCGAGCAATCGCGATGCCAAGGCCCGATCCTGCCAGCCCCGCGCCACGAGCAAGCCCAGCGCCAGGGTGGGCATCACGTTCAACGTGTCGGGATCAGGAATGTACATCCGATACGGAATCTCGCTGACCAGGCTGAACAACAGCAACCAGCCCAGATACCGCCACTCAGTCTTGCGCGCACCCGCACGATCAAGATTCGCCGCCATTGCCAGACAAAACCATGGAAACGCCAAACGCCCAGGCACATACAGCCAATCGACGGAGAACCCGACATATCGCAGGTGATCGAGCAACATGCTCAACAGCGCCAGCCACTTGAGCAGATCCAGCGCGCCGTCGCGATTTCTCAGGTGCATAATCGGCCCGTGTCCTTGTAGAGTTTTGACAGCGACATCTCGTGTGCTCCCCGGAAGATCTTCGGTAAAGTGCGCACCATCATTGACCAACGAAGCGCCACAAGCGTTTCGATCACGGAAGCCGGCCATGACCGACAAGAGCCAACAATTCGCCAGCGACAACTATTCCGGTATTTGCCCTGAAGCCTGGGCTGCCATGGAACAGGCCAACCACGGCCACCAACGCGCTTACGGCGACGATGAATGGACCGCTCGCGCGGCCGACCATTTCCGCAAGCTGTTCGACACCGATTGCGAAGTCTTCTTCGCCTTCAACGGCACTGCCGCCAACTCGCTGGCCCTGTCGTCGCTGTGCCAGAGTTATCACAGCGTGATCTGCTCGGAAACCGCCCACGTCGAAACCGACGAATGTGGCGCTCCGGAATTCTTCTCCAACGGCTCGAAACTGCTGATAGCCGGCACTGAAAACGGCAAGATCACCCCGGCCTCGATCCGCGAAGTCGCGCTCAAGCGTCAGGACATTCACTACCCTAAGCCGCGTGTCGTGACCCTGACCCAGGCCACTGAAGTCGGTAGCGTCTACACCCCGGAAGAAATCCGCGCCATCAGCGCCACCTGCAAAGAGCTGGGCCTGAACCTGCACATGGACGGTGCGCGTTTCTCCAACGCCTGCGCGTTCCTCGGCTGCTCGCCAGCGGATCTGACCTGGAAGGCCGGTGTTGATGTGTTGTGTTTTGGTGGCACCAAAAACGGCATGGCCGTCGGTGAAGCGATCCTGTTCTTCAACCACAAACTGGCCGAAGACTTCGATTACCGCTGCAAACAGGCCGGACAACTGGCGTCGAAGATGCGCTTTCTGTCGGCACCGTGGGTGGGCATCCTCGAAAACGACGCCTGGCTCAAATACGCCCGCCACGCCAACCACTGCGCGCAACTGCTGGCCGAACTGGTCAGCGACATTCCGGGTGTCGAGCTGATGTTCCCGGTCCAGGCCAACGGCGTGTTCCTGCAACTGTCCGAGCCGGCCATCGCCGCGCTGACGGAACGCGGCTGGCGCTTCTACACCTTCATTGGCAAGGGCGGGGCACGCTTCATGTGCTCGTGGGATACCGAAGAAGAGCGCGTACGCGAACTGGCCCGTGACATCCGCGAAGTCATGAGCGCCTGACCTGACACAACCCCCTCTCCCTGTAGGAGCTGCCGCAGGCTGCGATCTTGAATCGCAGCCTGCGGCAGTTCTGCACGGCCCCTTCGTCGATTGCCTTTCTGCGCTTGGTCTACATTGTTTGTCGAGCCCTCCGCTCACATAACAATAAGCAGGAGCATCGGCATGTCGTTACAAGGCAAAACCCTGTTCATCACCGGCGCCAGCCGTGGCATTGGCCGTGAGATTGCGCTGCGAGCCGCCAGGGACGGAGCAAATGTTGTCATTGCGGCGAAAAGCGCCGAACCCCACGCCAAGTTGCCCGGCACCATCCACAGCGTCGCCGCGGAAGTCGAAGCGGCGGGCGGCAAAGCCTTGGCGTTGCAACTGGATGTGCGTGACGACGACGCGGTGCGCCAGGCGTTAGCGCAGGCCAACGAGCATTTCGGCAGCATTGATGCGCTGGTGAACAACGCCGGGGCGATCAAGTTGACCGGCGTGCAACACATCGAACTCAAGCGTTTCGACCTGATGCACCAGATCAACACCCGCGCAGTGCTGCTGTGCAGCCAGGCCGCCCTGCCCTATCTGAAGAAATCCGCTGGGCACATTCTCAACCTGTCGCCGCCACTGAACCTGGCGACCAAGTGGTTCGCCCAATACAGTCCGTACACCGTGACCAAATACGGCATGAGCATGCTGACACTGGGCATGAGCGAGGAATTCGCCGGGTACGGGATCAGCGTCAACTCACTGTGGCCGCAGACGATGATTGCCACGGCAGCGATTGAGTTTCAGTTGGGCAACAGAGAGTCGTTCAAGCATGCGCGCACGCCCGAGATCATGGCGGATGCGGCGCATGTGATTTTGAGTAGCAGCAAGCGGCAGATCACTGGGCGATTGCTGATTGATGAGGAGATTTTGCGCGAGAGCGGTGTGAGCGAATTCAATCACTATCGCTTTGAAGCGGGCAGCAGCGCGGCGTTGATGACGGATTTGTTTGTTGACTGAAAGAGCCCTCACCCTAGCCCTCTCCCGGAGGGAGAGGGGACTGACCGAGGTGTTTAGTCGAAGTACGCCGACGTGAAATACCGAGTCGAACTTAGATTTTGAACAACATAAAAATCGGCTCCCTCTCCCTCGGGAGAGGGCTGGGGTGAGGGGCAAGCCGAGCGCAGCAGCCCGCCCCACCGCCAATCAGAACTCGATACGGACGTCGCCTTTAGGCACGCTGCAGCACGACAAAATAAATCCTTCTGCCTCGTCGTCCTCGGTAATCCCGCCGTTGTGCTCCATCTCCACTTCGCCCCCAAGCTTGAGCACCTTGCACGTCCCGCAAATCCCCATGCCGCAGGCTTTCGGGATCATCAGGCCGAGCTTGGCCGCCGCCGCATGCACGGTCTCGCCCGGTGCCACACGAATGCTCTTGCCGGAAGAAGTGAATTCCACCTGATGCAGATCCGCCACGTCGATTTCTGGCGCGTCGGCTGCCTGCTCGGCCTGTTCGACAGCATCGGCGCGAGCCTCGGGTGGCGTGGCACCGAAGGATTCTTCGTGGTAGCGCGACATCTCGTAACCGGCGGCTTCCAGCAGCCGCTTGACGGCGTGCATGTACGGCGTCGGCCCGCAGCAGAACACTTCGCGCTCGAGGAAGTCGGGCACCATCAATTCGAGCATCTTGTGATTGAGGTAACCGCGATACCCGGCCCACGGCTCACCCAAGCCGTGCTTCTCACAGATCAGGTGCAGGCTGAAGTTGTCGATCCGCGACGCCATGTGTTCCAGCTCGCGGTGGTAAATGATGTCTTTGGGCGAGCGCGCGCTGTGGACAAAGGTCATGTCGACGTTGGCGTTGGTGTCGTAGAACCAGCGGGCCATCGACATGCACGGCGTAATACCGACGCCGCCGCTGAGGTACAGGACTTTCGGGCTCGGATAGTCAATGGCATTGAACAGCCCGACCGGCCCGTGCACTGCCAGCTCCTGGCCTTCATGCAGCGTGTCGTGCAGCCAGTTGGAAACCTTGCCGCCCGGCACCCGTTTGATCGTCACCGAAAAGCTGTAAGGCACCGACGGCGAACTGGAAATGGTGTACGAACGCATGATCGGCTGGCCTTCGATTTCCAGCTCCAGGGTGACGAACTGCCCGGGCTTGAAGAAGAACAGGATCGGCTGATCGGCCATGAAGCAGAAGGTGCGCACGTCCCAGGTTTCCTGGATGACTTTGACGCAACGGACAATGTGTCGACCATTGGCCCAGGTCTGGGTGGTGACCGGATTCAGGAAGCTGTTGGACATGCTGTTCTCCACGGCCGACTGCCGGCCTTCATGTGGCGATTCTGCGTATAGCGCAGACCGCCCGTTTACCTATCCGCGACATCGGCATACTTATCGCGACCAGCCCCCAACCACCGGGGGTTGCGCGTCGGGAACAGATTGCACCATGTCGCCCATGGATAAGGTTCCGCCCAGCGCCGGGCCCACACTCGCCCCAACACCAAGACAGATTCTTTACACCTTGCGTAGCAACCGTTAACAGCACACCTGATTAGCCACTTTCGCCGGCCACGCAGATGGCCATGAGGATCACATCGATGGACGTCACCGCAAAAATCAGCCTGGGCGATCCGCTGGAACCCGCACGCAAGGCCACCGCCCAAATGTTGCAGGAGCGCGAGCGCACCTTCTCGCTGCCGCAACCGTTCTACAGCGACGAGCGGCTGTTCGATATCGACATGCAGGAGATCTTCCAGAAAGAGTGGTTGATCGCCGGCATGACCTGCGAAATCCCGACCAAGGGCAACTACCTGACCCTGCAGGTCGGCAAAAACCCGATCATCGTCATCCGTGGCGCTGAAGGTGTGGTGCATGCGTTCCATAACGTCTGCCGCCACCGTGGCTCGCGCCTGTGCACCAGTGAAAAGGGCAAGGTCGCTAAACTGGTCTGCCACTACCATCAGTGGACCTATGAGCTGGACGGTCGCCTGCTGTTCGCCGGGACCGAAATGGGCGCCGACTTCGACATGAAGCAGTACGGCCTCAAACCGGTGAACGTGAAGACCGCTGGCGGCTACATCTTTATCAGCCTGGCGGAGAATCCACCGGCCATCGATGACTTCCTGTCGACGCTGAACCACTACATGGAACCGTACGACATGGAGAACACCAAGGTGGCGATCACCACCACCCTGGTGGAAAAGGCCAACTGGAAACTGGTGCTGGAAAACAACCGCGAGTGCTACCACTGCAACGCCTCGCACCCGGAACTGCTGAAAACCCTGCTGGAGTGGGACGACGTCACCGACCCGCGCGCCGATCAGGCGTTCAAGGATCACGTCGCGGCCTCCGCCGCGGCCTGGGAAGCCGAAAAGATCCCGTACGCCCACGCCAGTTTCGGCCTGCGCAACCGCATCGTGCGTATGCCGCTGCTCAAGGGCACCGTGTCGATGACCCTCGACGGCAAACAGGGCTGCGCCAAACTGATGGGCCGCATCAAGAATCCGGACCTCGGCTCGATGCGCATCCTGCACCTGCCGCACTCGTGGAACCACTGCATGGGCGATCACATCATCGTCTTCACCGTGTGGCCGATCAGCGCCCAGGAAACCCTGGTTACCACCAAGTGGATCGTGCACAAGGACGCGGTTGAAGGCGTGGATTACGACGTAGAACGCATGCGCCAGGTGTGGGACGCGACCAATGATCAGGATCGGCGTCTGGCCGAAGAGAACCAGCGCGGGATCAACTCCACGGCTTACCAGCCGGGGCCATACTCGAAGACCTATGAGTTTGGTGTGGTGAATTTCGTCGATTGGTACAGCGAGCGGTTGTTGAGCAACCTTGGGGCTGAGCCTGCGCCTTATCTCAAGGGTGTGCCCGTTCAAGGTTGAAGAAGGTGAACTGTAAATAAAAAAAACCGCGAGCATGCTCGCGGTTTTTTATTGCCGTTATAAAACGGCTACCAGTTCCACGATTTGATAATACGTTGCGCCACCTCAAAGATACTATCTATGTCGGAAGCACTCGGCGGTCGTTTATAGTCTGGATCGATTTTTCGCTGCAACTCATCGTACAGACTATCAATCTTCTCCTCGGTACGTTTCTTATCGCGCTGACGAAGAACGTCGAGCTTTGCTTTATTATCATCAAGCGCTCTGTTCTCTTCGATATTGAAAGCACGACACCACTCACCTTCGATTGGATCGATAAACGGTGGAGGTCCGATCGGTTTGAAAGGCTTGATCATTAATCACCTCACAACCTTCAAACGGATCAGGAAAACCAACCACTGATCCAGTTCACGACCGAATGGAATGTATTGGTGATCTTCTCCCAGACATTTTTTAACCAGCTCAGGATTTTCTGGCCAATTTCGACAAAAAACGCAGTAATCTTATCGAGCACGCTATTGAACAGACCGCCGAAAAGATCCATAAACCCAACAACCGCGTCCGCGCTGCCAGGAAACTTTTCGACCTCTCCAATGGCAGCGTCGTACATTTTATCGATACGCTCCGCCGCTGCTTTATGATCGCGGTTACGCAACTCCTCAAGTTTATCTTTATAGGATTTGGTATCGGTGGAACCTGAATTCTGGAACGTCTCGGTCGCTTTGGTCAGTTCCTGCTCCGACTGGTTCGACTGCTCCTCACCAACCTCCTTGGCCAGCGGCTCCAGCCTTTTTACGGCTGGGTCATTGGCGCTGGTATTCAGATAAAGACTACGCAGGTGAAGATGCTGCAGGTGCGGCGAAGCCATTAAAACGCCTCGGGCCGTACCCGTGGAAAGTTGCTTCGCATGCACGCGCATCTCGTTCAGCAGTTCGACATAAGCCTCTTTCGACGGAGCAACAGCGGCGTCGGCGACTGATTTGATTTTAGACTTGGCAGCTTCAGACATTTTAGAACTCCTTGTAGTGTCATATGAATTGCACTTTTACTGTGCTCAGGCTGATAAGCGCTTGCCGCCTCGCACTTCGGCAGCACTCGTCAAAAACTTTGATTAAACCCACGCAAACTTACGCGAGCATTACATTATATTCAGGTGCAAAATTCCCATGTACCGGCTCGAGCCGAACATATCGAAAGTTTGCAGAAAAAGAATTTTTCAAAATGAAGAATATAAATGAGCGCGAACGCCTTCCATAGCTGAACCCCTGTACTGTGACAAGAATAAAACAATGAACAACCTTGTTCATTTAATCGCGTGAAGCCAATTAAAGCTGTGGCAATCAACCCTGTCAAACCACTCGATAGAACTATCGGAAGCTGAGCATCGTAAAATTAATTATATGGAGAAACCCATTCGAAAATGATCGCGCACGGCGGGAGCGCAGTCTTGTTGTGCGCAGAGATATCGAAACCTGTATGAAATTTGATCAATTGCCGTTTGGACTATATCCGCCGGGGTTTGCAGGGTTTGGCGAACAAGTTATCCACATAGCCACCCACAGCAAATGGGGACAACTGTGGATGAATGAGAAAAACAGCGGTGAATAAGTGAAGAAAAATCGTGACTTATCCAGAAGAGCAGTCTGAGACATGGATTGTACATTTTTTAATCAACACCCTATAAGCCACGTGTTTAAAGACCTGTAGAGGATGGCGAACACGTTATCCACAGAAGCGCCAACAGACTTCGGGGGTAACTTTGCAGGCGCTGTGGAAAAATGTCTGCGACTGTGAAAAACCGGGCTTTACAGAGAGTCACCACGGTGAGAATTGATGATTTGATCAGTTTTTAGTCAAATCCGTGCAAGCCACGTTTTATATGGCTCTTGGGGGATAGCGAACATCTTATCCACAGAAGCGCCAACAGAGATTGGGGGCAACTTGTGTCGTTATCCAGGGGGAAAATCCAGTAAAAACCGTTACTTACGCTGGTTGTTTTTTGATCTGAGGGCTGGAGGGCTTGATTGGCGTAGGGTGCACGGATGGGCGAACACGTTATCCACAGATTCGCCAACAGGGATTGTGGGTAAACAGCGCATTATCTCGATGCGCTCGGCTCATATGTAGGAGCTGCGGCACGCTGCGATCTTTTGATCTTGATTTTGAAGATCAAAAGATCGCAGCCTCGTTTCACTCGACAGCTCCTACAGGGGCTTTGCAGGGAGTCAGCGGACAACGCCTTCTTCGATCAGCAGCTTGAGAATCGCCTCAGCCCCCGCCTGCGCCGTCACCCCTTTCAGCACCTGCCCCCCGCCACCACTGGCCTTGGCCGTCGCAGCCTTCATCCGATCAGCACCACTCTTGGCCTTGATCACTTTCAAGCGCTTCGGCCGCGGCTTGGCCGGTTGCAGCGTGGCGACAGACAAAAGCTCATCGTCGATCACTTCGACGTCATCAGCCTCCAACTGCCCACGCCGCGCCGGCCCATAAGCACTCTGCCGAGGCTTCGGCGCAGCGTTATCCACAGTCGCCAGAAACGGCAGCTTGACCTTCAACCGACGCCGCTGCCCGCGCGGTAGCGCTTGCAACACCAATGCCGAACCATCACTGATCGACTCGACCTGCGCCAACCCCACCACCAGCGGCCAGCCCAACCCTTCCGCCAGCAGGAACGGCAACATCCCCGAGCCCTCGCCGGTTTCCGCCTGGCTACCGGTCAACACCACTTGAGCACCGGCCTCACGCAGATAAGCCGTCAGCGCCGGCAATGCATCGGCACCGGCGGGTTGTTCCAGCACATGCATCTGCTCAAGCCCCATGCCCAGATAAGCGCGCAACGCCGGTTCAGCAACATCGCCGGCATGCAGCACTTGCAGGTTATCCCCAGCCAGTTGCAAACCCAATTCCACTGCCCGTGCATCCTGCTCCGCCCGGCGTGGGCGGCCGGAGGTCGGGTGGGCGCCGATTGAAACCAGACTGATGATTTTCGTGTTCATAGCGTTTCCTTAAGCCGCATCGCGCTTGGCGTCGTTGCGGTAGGCCGCTACCGCCGCGATCAAGGCTTGAAGAATCTCTGCGCTCTCGCCGATCACCGACAAGTCGGCACGTTTGATCATGTCGCAACCCGGATCGAGGTTGATCGCCACCACTTTGTCGCAGGCGCCAATGCCTTGCAGATGCTGGATCGCGCCGGAAATCCCCACCGCCACATACACCCGCGCAGTGACCCAGGTACCGGACGCGCCGACCTGACGATCGCGCGCCATGTAGCCGTCGTCCACCGCCACCCGCGAAGCGCCTTCGGTGGCACCCAGTGCGGCAGCAGTCTGGTGGAACAGCGCCCAGTCCTTGACCCCGTTACCACCGGAGAAGATGAACTCGGCCTCGGCCATCGGAATCGCCGCCGGGTCCACCGCCACCGCGCCCAGGTCCTCGATTCGCGACAAGCTGCGCGCAACGCTTGTGGATAACTCCACGGGCAGTGCTTCGTGGCGAGTTTCGCTGACCGGTTCGGCGCATTCGGCCGAGGCCAGAATCAATCGTGCGACCGGACGCGCCAGGTCTTGCAGCCCCGCACCGGCGCGGCCGATGCATTGCTCATCCTTCACCTGCCATACCCGTGTGGCCGGGCGTTCTCCCAACGCTGCAGCAAAGCGACGGCCGAGTTCACCGCCACCGCTGCGACTGTCGGGCAGCAGCCAGTGACGCGGACGGAACTGGTTATCCACAGCCCGCAGGCCCTGCACCCGTTGTTCCGGTGCATAACCGTTGAACGCTTCGCCATCGAGTACCAGCAAGCGGTCAACGCCCGCCGTGACAAATGCGCTTTCCTTGTGCTCGCCGAACACCACCGCCAACACCGCCCCATCCTTGCCGGCCAACTCATGGGCAAGACCGAGCAAGTCGCGGTCGTGGCTGCTCAAGCGGCCACCGACCATGTCCGGCACCACGCTGATGTAGAACGCCGGGGCCGGCACCTGATGCAGCAGCAATTGCACCTCTACAGCGGCGGAACGCTTAGTCGCTCCGCCCTGTTGCGCGCCGCTGCGGTCGATACGCTTGATGCCGTTGGGGCCAATAAAACCGATGCCGTGCAGGTTTTTACGGATGACGCCGTTCGGCCCCATCCAGCTGTGTTGTGCCGGTTGCATCGCCGCGTGCAGCGGATGCAGTCGGTTGCGGGCGATCCATTCGGCGCGCGGATCGCGGCGGATAAGGTCGCTCATCAGTGGGCCTCCGCGGGTTCACGTTTGGCCGGCGTGGTCGGTTTGCCTGGCGCGGCGTCTTCGAGCAGCGCATCGGCGACCAGTTCGGCAATGTCCTTGATCAGCGGACGCGGTTCGACCACGCCTTCGAGCATCGCCGTGCACTGTGGACAACCCACGGCCACCAGTTCAGCGCCGGTTTCGCGGATGTCGTCCATGCGCATGTCGGGGATACGCTGTTTGCCCGGAATGTCGGTGATCGGCGCACCGCCACCGCCACCACAGCAGCGCGAACGGAACCCGGAACGTTGCATCTCTTTGACTTCGATACCCAGCGCACGCAGCACTTCACGCGGCGCTTCGTACTCGCCGTTGTAGCGGCCGAGATAGCATGGATCGTGATAGGTCACGCTGTTGCCTTTGTGCTGCCCGAGGTTGAGCGCGCCGGCCTGAATGATTTCCGCCATGTAGGTGCTGTGGTGCTGCACCAGGTAATTGCCGTCGAACGCGCCGTACTCGTTTTTCAGCACATGAAAACTGTGCGGATCACAGGTGACGATGCGGTTGAAGCTGTATTTGGCCAAGGTCTGGATATTGCGTTTGGCGAGCTGCTGGAACGTCGCTTCGTCGCCGAGACGACGGGCCACGTCGCCGCTGTCGCGTTCCTCAAGACCGAGTACGGCGAAGTCGACTTTCGCTGCCTTCAGCACTTTGACGAAGGCGCGCAAGGTGCGCTGGTTGCGCATGTCGAAGGCGCCGTCGCCGACCCAGAACAGCACGTCGGTGGATTTCTTTTCGCTGAGCAGGTTCAGGTTCAAATCCGCCGCCCAGTTCATCCGCCCGCCCGGTGCGAAACCGCCGGGGTTGTCGGTGGCGATGAGGTTTTCCAGCACTTCAGCGCCCTTGTTCGGCGTTGCGCCTTTTTCCAGGGTGAGGTGGCGGCGCATGTCGACGATGGCGTCGACGTGCTCGATCATCATCGGGCATTCCTCGACGCAGGCGCGGCAGGTGGTGCATGACCACAGGGTTTCGGCATCGACCAGACCGTTGACGATCGGTTGATGCGGATTGCCTGAATGCTCGCCGACTGGTTTGCCTGGATACGGGCTGCCAGCGAACTTGGCATCGGTGCCGCCAGCGAGGCCGACGACCATGTCCTGAATCAGTTTTTTCGGGTTCAGCGGCTGGCCGGCAGCGAACGCCGGGCACGCGGCTTCACACTTGCCGCACTGCACGCAGGCGTCAAAACCGAGCAACTGGTTCCAGGTGAAATCCTTAGGCTTTTCCACGCCCAGCGGTGCGCTCGGGTCGTTGAGGTCCAGCGGTTTCAAACCGGTGGAACGGCCGCCGCCAAAACGTTCGGCGCGACGGTGCCACGCCAGATGCAGGGCACCAGCAAAGGCGTGCTTCATCGGCCCGCCCCAGGTCATGCCGAAGAGCAATTCCGAAACGCCCCACAGCACGCCAATGCCGAGAATCACTGCCAGCAGCCAGCCACCGAAGTCCTGCGGCAGAATCCCGGCCACCGGCAAGGTCACCAGAAAGAATGACGCCGAGAAGGCCAGCAGGCTTTTCGGCAGGCGCATCCACGGGCCTTTCGACAGCCGTGCCGGCGGGTTGCGCCGGCGCAGGTAAACGAAGATCGCACCGACGAACATCACCGCCGACATCAGCAGCAAGGCGTAACCGAGGATGCGGTTATGCAGGCCAAAGCCGTGCACCAGAATCGCCAGCACAATCGACGCCACCGCGCCACCGGCCGTGGCCACGTGGGTGTTGGCGATGTATTTGTCCCGCGCCACCACATGGTGAAGATCGACCATGTATCGCTTGGGCATGGCCAGCAGGCCGCCAATCAGATCGACCTTCGAGGCCCGGCCCCGACGCCACATCGCCACCCGCCGCAACGCGCCAAGGACAGCGAGGCCCAGGGCTGCGAACAACAGGATTGGAAGAAGGGTGTTCAACATAGGTGAAGCTCCCACCAGTGCAACCTGGAGAAACACGATCCGCTTTACTGTGGGAGCGAGCCTGCTCGCGAAAGCGGTGAGTCAGTCGACATCATCGTCAACTGACAGATTGCATTCGCGAGCAGGCTCGCTCCCACAGGGTTTGGTGCAAGCCGTCAGAAATCCTTGCACAACCGCAGTGCGTCGTAGATCGCGGCGTGTGTGTTGCGCTGCGCCACGCAGTCGCCGATGCGGAACAGCAAATAGCCGTCACCCGTGGTACTCAGCGATGGCTGCGGCTTGATCGCAAACAACGCATCGATATCGATCTGGCCCTTGTTGCGCGATCCTTCCTTGAGCCCGTAATACAGCTCTTCGTCCGGACGCACGCCGTTTTCCACGACCACCTGATCGACCACCCGCTCCTCTTTGGCACCGGTGTATTCGTTCTCCAGCACCGCGATCAGTTTGTCGCCCTCGCGGTAGACCTTCTCGAGCATCATGTCGCCGGTCATGATCACTTCTTTCGGATACATGCTGCGGTAGTAAGTCGGGAACGACGTACCGCCAACGGCCACGCCGGGTTTGATGTCGTCGGTGACGATCTCGACCTGGCTGCCCTTGTCGGCGAGGAAGTCGGCAACCGACATCCCGGTGAACTCGCAAATGGTGTCGTAGACCAGCACGTTCTTGCCCGGCGCAACCTTGCCGTCGAGCACGTCCCAACTGCTGACCACCAGCCCTTCGGCCGCGCCCCAGTGTTCGTTCTGCTCAAGGAACGGATGACCGCCAACCGCCAGCACCACCACGTCCGGACGCAAATCCATGATCGTGGCAACATCGGCAGCAGTGCCCAGACGCAGGTCGACTTTCAGGCGCGCCAGTTCCAACTGGAACCAGCGCGTAATGCCGGCGATCTGGTCGCGCTGCGGTGCTTTCGATGCAGTAGTGATTTGCCCGCCGATGAATTCTTTCTTCTCGAACAGCGTCACGTCGTGGCCACGTTCAGCGGACACCCGCGCCGCTTCCATCCCGGCCGGGCCGGCACCGACGACCACGACTTTGCGCTTGATGCCGGTGGATTTTTCGATGATGTGCGGCACGCCCATGTATTCACGGGACGTCGCGGCGTTCTGGATGCACAGCACGTCCAGACCCTGGTATTGACGGTCGATGCAATAGTTGGCGCCCACACACTGTTTGATCTGGTCGATCTGGCCCATCTTGATCTTGGCGATCAGGTGCGGGTCGGCGATGTGCGCGCGGGTCATGCCGACCATGTCGACATAACCGCCCTCAAGAATCCGGGTGGCCTGGTTCGGGTCCTTTATGTTCTGCGCATGCAGCACCGGGGCTTTCACCACCTCTTTGATCCCGGCCGCCAAGTGCAGAAACGGCTCCGGTGGATAACTCATGTTGGGGATAACGTTGGCCAGGGTGTTGTGGGTGTCGCAACCCGAACCGACCACGCCGATGAAGTCGAGCATGCCGGTGTCGTCGTAGTACTTGGCGATCTGTTTCATGTCCTCGTGGGACAAGCCGTCCGGGTGGAATTCGTCGCCGCACAAGCGGATGCCGACGCAGAAATCGTCGCCGACTTCCTTGCGCACAGCCTTGAGCACTTCCAGACCGAAACGCATGCGGTTCTCGAAACTGCCACCCCATTCATCGGTGCGCTTGTTGACGCGCGGACTCCAGAACTGGTCGATCATGTGCTGGTGCACGGCGGACAGCTCAACGCCGTCCAGACCACCGGCCTTTGCGCGGCCAGCAGCGGTGGCGTAGTTGCCGATCACCCGCCAGATTTCTTCCGGCTCTATGGTTTTGCAGGTCGCGCGGTGCACCGGTTCACGGATGCCCGACGGCGATAGCAGGGTTGGCCAATGCTCGCCGTCCCAACGCGAGCGACGACCCATGTGGGTAATCTGGATCATGATCTTGGCGCCATGTTTGTGCATGGCGTCGGCCAGGTTCTGGAAGTGCGGGATGATCCGGTCGTCCGCCAGGTTCACCGATTTCCACCAGCCTTGCGGGCTGTCGATGGCCACACTGGACGAACCGCCGCAAATCGCCAGGCCGATCCCGCCCTTGGCTTTCTCTTCGTAATACTTGACGTAGCGGTCGGTGGTCATGCCGCCGTCAGTCGCATAGACCTCGGCGTGCGCGGTGCTGAGCACACGGTTGCGGATGGTCAGTTTGCCGATCTGGATCGGCTGGAACATTGCTTCGAAAGCCATGACGGGTTCCTCGACTTACAACGGCTTGACGGTGAACAAGCCGTCTTCGTGGCCTTCTTCGGAGCCACCGTACACTTGCTCGGCAACCGTGCGAATCTTGCTGCCGCGAGCTTCAAGAATCTGATCCATCGCGCCGGCAAACCAGCCGGTGAACATGTAGTCGACCTTGCGCCCGACCTTGCCGTAGACGTAGACAAACGCCGAGTGCTCGAGCTTGACGCTGGCGGTGCCTTTATCGAGGTCGATGTCCTGAATCTTGAACAGGCCCCAGCCGCGCTGCGACAGACGCTTCATGTAATGCTCGAACACCGCAACGCCTTCCAGGCCGTGACATTCAGCTTCTTTTTCACACCAGTGCCAGGCAGATTTGTAGCCGGCCTTGTAGAGGATCTCAGCGTAGGCTTCGGCGCCCAGCACTTCCTCGATGCCCATGTGGTTATTGACGAAAAAGTGACGCGGCACGTACAGCATTGGCAGGGCGTCGGAGGTCCAGACACCGGTTTCGCTGTCGACTTCGATAGGCAATTGCGGGGCGATCTTGGCCATGGAAACTTAACTCCAGAAAAGTTTTAGATTCAGTGTTGGCCGCAGCCCTCACCCCAGCCCTCTCCCACAGGAGAGGGGGCAGTTCGGCGGCGGTCTTGGAAAGCGTTACTCGCCCCAGACGTCTTTCAAGACGTTGACCCAGTTTTCGCCCATGATCTTGCGCACCACGCGTTCAGGATGGCCGCGCTTGAGCAGGGTTTCAGTCAGGTTCGGGAACTCGCCGACAGTGCGGATGCCCAGCGGGTTGATGATCTTGCCGAAGCTGGTCAGACGGCGGGCGTAGCCCTTGTCGTGGGTCAGGTATTCGAAAAAGTCCTGGCCGTGGCCCTGAGTGAAATCGGTGCCGATGCCGATGGCGTCTTCGCCGACGATGTTCATCACGTATTCGATGGCTTCGGCGTAGTCGTCGATGGTCGAATCGATGCCCTTGGCGAGGAACGGCGCGAACATGGTCACGCCGACGAAACCGCCGTGGTCGGCAATGAATTTGAGTTCTTCATCGGACTTGTTGCGCGGGTGCTCCTTGAGCCCCGACGGCAGGCAGTGGGAGTAGCAGACCGGTTTTTTCGATTCGAGGATGACTTCCTCGGAGGTCTTGGAACCGACGTGGGACAGGTCGCACATGACACCAACGCGGTTCATCTCGGCGACGATCTCGCGACCGAAACCCGACAGCCCGCCATCACGCTCGTAGCAACCGGTGCCGACCAGATTCTGAGTGTTGTAGCACATCTGCACGATGCCGACGCCGAGCTGCTTGAACACCTCGACGTAACCGATCTGGTCTTCAAACGCATGGGCATTCTGGAAGCCGAAGAGGATGCCGGTCTTGCCCTGCTCCTTGGCGCGACGGATGTCGGCGGTGGTGCGCACCGGCATTACCAGGTCGCTGTTCTCGCGTATCAGCTTCTGGCTGGCAGCGATGTTGTTGACGGTCGCCTGAAAGCCTTCCCACACCGACACAGTGCAGTTGGCCGCCGTCAGACCGCCCTTGCGCATGTCTTCGAACAGCTCGCGGTTCCATTTGGCAATGATCAGACCGTCGATAACGATGCTGTCGGCGTGTAATTCGGCTGGGCTCATCAGGCGTCCCCTTATTGGCGATTCATGCGCCGAATCGTCTGCCGGCGCTTTGGGGCCAGCATATGCCTCGGTGCCGGGGCGACCGGGTGCAAAAACGACAGGGGAATTGCCGAAAGCGTCAATCCGCGACAAAGGGTCGTAAGACGCTCCGATCAGCTACCTGTTCAAGCCCGCCAGCTTGAGCCAGAATCCCCCGCATCTTGGATACACCACTGGATGAGAGCGGCGACCTCAATGAAATCGATCTTCCTGGCCCTGGCACTGATTGCGACCGGCGTACACGCCGCCGAAGAGTCCGACAACAACCCGTGCGACGCAGTCGAAAACGACGTGCAGACCCTGGAGTGCTCAGCCTACAGCCGCACCGCGGCCGAAGACCTGCTCAAGGACAACTACGCCAGCCTCACCGAACGCATGCAGACCGCGTACGGCAAGAATCCGGCGCAACTGGCTGACATCACCGCCAAACTCAAGACCGCCCAGCAGCAATGGCTGAAGACGCGGGATGCGGATTGCGCGGTGGAAGCATTTCCGGCAACGGCGGGAAGCAAGGCATTTACGATTGCGCAGAACGATTGCGTGGCGCGGATGAGTGATGAACGGTCGGAGTTTTTGGAGTCGATTGGGCAAGAGTGATCCCGGAACTTCGGCAACATGCCGACAAACGTTGTTGATTGGCCGACTGAAAAATATAAGTGAATATCCGCAAATCTTATAAAAGACTTATATTTTCAGCACCATGAGCCAATCTGCCGACATCCAAATCATCAACGACGCCGAGGGCAAACCCGCCTTCGTGGTCACTCCCTATGCGCAATACGTCGCACAGAAAATGCAGCCGGATCTGATCCCTCACGAGGTGGTCAGTCGATTGGTCGACGGGGCGACACCAATCCGCGCCTGGCGCGAACATCTCAATCTGACACAGGAAGAAGTGGCGAAGCGCCTGGGTATTTCACAACCGGCGTTCGCTCAACAAGAAACGGTAGCGAAGCCACGCAAGGCAACCCGCGAGAAAATTGCAGCAGCGTTCGGCATCACGGCCAATCAGCTTGAGCTGTAAGCAGCCCTCTTCATTCAAAGGAATTCCCATGAACATCTGCGGCATCGAAATCAAAGGCAGCGAAGCGATCATCGCCGTGGCCGCTCTCGACGGTTCGACCCTGAGCCACATCCCTCTCGCCACCAAGAAAATCGCCCTCGACGATGACGACGAGGCAGCCAACGTCAAACGCTTCGCCGCGCAGGTCGCGTCGTTTGTGCGGGAGAATTCGATTGACCGGATTGCGATCAAGAAGCGCAGCAAGAAGGGTGAATTTGCCGGTGGGCCGACGACGTTCAAGATCGAGGGTGTGTTTCAGTTGCTCGATGGGTGTGAGGTGACGCTGCTGTCGCCGCAGACGATCAATGCACAGGCCAAGAAGCACAATTTCGAGCTGCCGGGGACGTTGAACAAGTATCAGCATGAGGCTTATAAAGCGGCGTGCTCGGCGTTGGTGAAGAAGTAAGCATTCTTTCAGACGATACAAATCAACTGTGGGAGCGAGCCTGCTCGCGAATGCAATCTGTCTGTCGACAGTGGTATTGAATGACACACCGCATTCGCGAGCAGGCTCGCTCCCACATTGGTTTTTGTGCCCCCATCAGGCTTGTGCCGTGCGGCGGTCTTCTCGCGGACAGCGTGCGAACTTCGCCCGGTAGCTGCGAGTGAAATACGACGGTGATTCAAACCCGCAGGCAATGCTGACTTCCAGCACGCTCATATCCGTCTGGCGCAACAACTGCCGAGCCTTCTCCAGTCTTAAGCGCAGATAGAAATTACTCGGTGTGTCGTTCAGGTGCAGCCGAAACAAGCGCTCCAGTTGTCGCCGCGTGACCTTGATCGATTCCGCCAGTTGCAGCGTGCTCAGCGGCGGTTCGCTGTGCTGTTCCATCTCGCCAATCACATGAACCAGCTTCTTGTTGCTGATGCCATAGCGCGTGGCGACTTCCATGCGCTGGTGGTCTTTGCGCGGGCGGATGCGGCCGAGCACGAACTGCTCGCTGACCTGGATCGCCAGTTGCGGGCCGTGGGCCTGGGCGATCAGGTCGAGCATCAAGTCAATGGAAGCCGTGCCGCCGGCCGAGGTGATGCGCCGCCGGTCAATCTCGAACAGCTCCTGCGTCACGCTGAGTTGTGGATAAGATTCCTTGAACGCATCGATCGCTTCCCAATGCAGGGTCAGGCGATGGCCCTCGAGCAGGCCCGCCTCGGCCAGGACGAAGCTGCCGGTGTCGATGGCGCCAAGGGTGACGCCTTCGTTATCCAGGCGGCGCAGCCAGTGCTCAAGCGTTGGCGTGGCGAATTTCAGCGGTTCGAATCCGGCGACCACTAATAGCGTCGCGCCCTTCTTCAGCGGCTCCAGCGCCGCGTCAGCGTTGACCGACATGCCATTACTCGCCAGCACTGCCCCGCCATCGGCGCTCAGAACATGCCAGCGGTACAGCTCGCCGCGAAAGCGGTTTGCCACCCGCAGCGGTTCGATCGCGGAGATAAAGCCGATCGCGGAAAACCCCGGCATCAGCAAAAAGTAAAAATCCTGGGACATGGGCGCACTCGGTTGGCGGGTAGCGTGGGGTCGTTGATACGCCGATTGTCGTCAGCGTTCAAGCGCACAGGTCGCTACAGTGCAAGTGCCGGTCGCCGTAGTGCGCTTTCACGGGCGCATTGCTGCGTAACTTTGCATCACCGGCGCATCAGACGCCGGGCCCCACAATAAACGACCTGCCGAGGAACCCGACATGAAACGACTGATCAGCAGCTGTGTTCTTGCACTCAGCGGTACCGCTTTCTTGAGCGCCAGCGTCATGGCGGCCGAACCCGCGTCTTGCCAGAACGTACGCATGGGCGTGGTCAACTGGACCGACGTGATCGCTACCAGCGCCATGACCCAGGTCCTGCTCGACGGCCTCGGCTACAACACCAAACAAACCAGCGCGTCCCAGCAAATCATCTTCGCCGGGATACGCGATCAGCGTCTGGACCTGTTCCTCGGCTACTGGAACCCGCTGATGACCCAGACCATCACGCCGTTCGTCGACGCCAATCAGGTCAAGGTCCTTGATGCGCCGAGCCTGAAAGACGCCCGCGCCACCCTCGCCGTGCCGACTTATCTGGCTGACAAGGGCCTGAAAACCTTCGCTGACATCGCCAAATTCGAGAAAGAACTGGGCGGCAAGATTTACGGCATCGAGCCGGGTTCGGGCGCCAACACGCAGATCAAGGCAATGATCGCCAAGAACCAGTTCGGCCTCGGCAAATTCCAACTGGTCGAATCAAGCGAAGCCGGCATGCTCGCGGCGGTTGATCGCGCCGTGCGCCGCAAAGAGGCCGTGGTGTTCTTCGGCTGGGCGCCGCACCCGATGAACGTCAACGTGCAGATGACTTACCTCACCGGTAGCGAAGACGCCCTCGGCCCGAACGAAGGCATGGCCACCGTATGGACGGTCACGTCGCCCAAGTACGCCGAACAATGCCCGAACATCGGTCGCCTGCTGACCAACCTGACGTACACCGCCGAAGACGAGAGCCGGATGATGCAACCACTGCTCGATCACAAGGACGCCTTCGAGTCCGCCAGGCAATGGCTCAAGGATCACCCCGAAGACAAGCAGCGCTGGCTCGAAGGTGTGACCACTTTCGATGGAAAACCGGCCGCTGAAAACCTGCAACTGACCAGCAAGTAAATCACCCCCGAATCACCGCTTCGCAGCCCGACAAGGGCTGCGGACAGACCCATCACGCCTGAAGGAAACCGCACCATGAACCACGACGTCATCATCACCTGCGCACTCACCGGTGCTGGCGACACGACCGCCCGCAGCCCGCACGTGCCGGTCACCCCGAAACAGATCGCTGCAGCCGCCGTGGAAGCCGCCAAGGCTGGCGCCACGGTGGTGCATTGCCACGTCCGTGATCCACAGACCGGCAAGTTCAGCCGTGACGTGGCGCTGTACCGCGAAGTGATGGAGCGGATCCGCGAGTCGGACGTCGACATCATCGTCAACCTCACGGCCGGCATGGGTGGCGACCTGGAAATCGGCGCGGGCGAGAACCCGATGGAGTTCGGCCCGAACACCGATCTGGTCGGCCCGCTGACCCGCCTCGCTCATGTCGAAGAACTGCTGCCGGAAATCTGCACCCTCGATTGCGGCACGCTGAACTTCGGCGACGGCGACACCATTTACGTCTCCACCCCGGCGCAACTGCGCGCAGGGGCCAAACGCATCACCGAGTTGGGTGTGAAGGCCGAACTGGAAATTTTCGACACCGGTCACCTGTGGTTCGCCAAGCAGATGATCAAGGAAGGTCTGCTCGACAATCCGTTGTTTCAGCTGTGCCTGGGCATCCCGTGGGGCGCGCCGGCCGACACCACCACCATGAAAGCCATGGTCGACAACCTGCCGGCGGATGCCGTGTGGGCCGGGTTCGGCATTGGCCGCATGCAGATGCCGATGGCGGCGCAAGCCGTGCTGCTCGGCGGCAACGTGCGGGTCGGCCTGGAAGACAATCTGTGGCTGGACAAGGGCGTGCTCGCGACCAACGGCCAACTGGTCGAACGCGCCACCGAAATCCTCAGCCGCCTCGGCGCTCGTGTGCTGACTCCGGCGGAAGGCCGCAAGAAAATGGGCCTGACCCAGCGCGGTTAATTCGAACTTACCCATGACCTTGTGGGAGCGGGCTTGCCCGCGATGACGGCTGTTCTACCGACAGATTTTTTCAGTAGTGCCGACGCCATCGCGGGCAAGCCCGCTCCCACAGGGTTCTGCGAACTCTTTAGGACATGACCAATGAGCTTTATCACCGAAATCAAAACCTTCGCCGCGCTGGGCAGCGGTGTCATCGGCAGCGGCTGGGTCGCGCGTGCCCTCGCCCATGGCCTCGATGTCGTGGCCTGGGACCCGGCGCCCGGCGCTGAAGCGGCATTGCGCAAACGCGTCGCCAATGCCTGGGGTGCGCTGGAGAAAAACGGCCTGGCGACCGGCGCCTCGCAGGATCGTCTGCGCTTCGTCGCGACCATCGAAGAATGCGTGCGTGATGCCGATTTCATTCAGGAAAGCGCGCCGGAACGTCTGGAACTGAAACTGGAATTGCACAGCAAAATCAGCGCATCCGCCAAGCCGAACGCGTTAATCGGTTCCAGCACTTCTGGCCTGCTGCCGAGCGAGTTTTACGAGAGCTCGACCCACCCGGAACGCTGCGTGGTCGGCCATCCATTCAACCCGGTCTACTTGCTGCCGTTGGTGGAAGTAGTCGGCGGCAAGAACACCGCGCCTGAAGCCGTGCAGGCGGCGATGAAGGTCTACGAATCCCTCGGCATGCGCCCGCTGCACGTGCGTAAGGAAGTGCCTGGATTCATCGCTGACCGTTTGCTTGAAGCGCTGTGGCGTGAGGCGCTGCACCTGGTTAACGATGGCGTCGCCACAACGGGCGAGATCGACGATGCGATCCGCTTTGGCGCGGGTCTGCGCTGGTCGTTCATGGGCACTTTCCTGACCTACACGCTGGCCGGTGGTGATGCCGGGATGCGCCACTTCATGTCGCAATTCGGCCCGGCCTTGCAGTTGCCGTGGACGTATCTGGCGGCCCCGGAACTGACTGACAAGTTGATTGATGACGTGGTCGATGGCACCAGCGAGCAGCTTGGCGAACGTAGTATTTCGGCGCTGGAGCGCTATCGTGATGATTGCCTGCTGGCGGTGCTGGAGGCGGTGAAGGCTACCAAGGAAAAGCATGGGATGAGTTTTAGCGAGTGATGCGTTTGGAATGACATTGCTGCCCTCACCCTAGCCCTCTCCCAGAGGTAGAGGGGACTGACCGAGGTGCTCTTGCGAGTGACGCCGACCTGAACTACCTAGCCGAACTCAAGTTTTAAATCGCAAAAAGATCGGCTCCCTTCCCCCCTCGCCCCCCTGGGGGAGAGGGCTGGGGTGAGGGGGTAGCTTTTGATCCTGAAGACCATCCAACTGCCCGGAACCCAATCATGCCCACCCTCACCACCTACCAAACCCGCATCATCCCTGACTGGGTCGACTACAACGGCCATCTGCGCGATGCCTTTTACCTGCTGATTTTCAGCTACGCCACCGACGCCCTGATGGATCGCCTCGGCATGGACAGCAACAACCGCGAAGCCAGCGGCCACTCGCTGTTTACCCTCGAACTGCACCTCAACTACCTGCACGAAGTGAAGCTCGACACCGACGTCGAAGTGCGCACGCAAATCATCGGCCACGACAGTAAACGCCTGCACCTCTATCACAGCCTGCACAAAGTCGGCGATCCCCAGGAACTGGCCGGCAACGAGCAAATGTTGCTGCATGTCGATCTCGCCGGCCCACGCTCGGCACCGTTCACCCCCGACACGCTGAATCACCTGCAAGCCATCGTCGCCGCGCAAACCGATCTGCCCGCCCCCGCTTACATAGGCCGCATCATCGCCCTCCCGCCTGCCCGGTAGACCGCGATGAATCCACCTAGGTCTTGCTGATTCACAGCCAAAAAAAACCCGATACCAGCCGTGACTGGATCGGGGCAGAGGCTACTGTTGAGGAGCTGCGAGGCGAGGGTGACCAAACCTTCGTGTTGCAAGCTGCGTTCAGTGTGCCGACTCCCCTGAACAGCGAGTTAGCCGAAAACGACCTGTTCATAGCCGTCGCGGCCACTGCGACAAATCGCTCTTGCCGTCACTTCACCCGCCTACCAGAATCGAACCACGACCTCCGTTGCCGAAGAAGGATTCGCCTCATGATGTACGCCGACTTGATTGATCAGGAAGACCTGTTGGGACAGCTCAAGGCATTGGGGTTTCAGGTGCCGATCGGCTCCACGGCTGAGCAGGCCTGCGAGTGTGCGGTGCGTGGGCTGGATAATGTAAGGGCATCCGAGCTGCGCAAGATGGTCAAGGACATGTACACCAGTGGCGCCAGTATCCAGCCCGCAGTGCGTCAGGCCATCGACAAACAGTTGTTGCCGGCATTGGCGGACTATCAGCAAAGCCATAGCGCCTGACGAACCGCCATCGCTGGCAAGCCAGCTCCCACAGTGATCCGGGTGAACACAACATTTGTGTCCAACACAGATCCTGTGGGAGCTGGCTTGCCAGCGATGAAAGCGCCTCGGTCTACAGCCTTACACTGGCAAACGTCGACTCATTGCGCGCCTGGCTCAACGCCGACATCGGCCCCGACAGCGGCGACATCACAATCGCTTGCGGCAGCGGCAGCATCGCCACTTGCTGGGTGGTGTTGGACCCTACGCGCTCGTCACGCGGCGGAATGCCGAAGTATTCGCGGTAGCACTTGGAGAAGTGCGGCGTCGACACAAAACCACACACCGACGCCACTTCGATGATCGACATCGGCGTCTGCTTGAGCAATTGCCGGGCGCGAATCAGGCGCAGCTTGAGGTAGTAGCGCGACGGCGAACAGTGCAGGTATTTCTGGAACAGGCGCTCGAGCTGCCGACGCGACACGGCGACGTACACCGCCAGTTCATCCAGATCGATCGGCTCCTCCAGATTGGCTTCCATCAGCGCGACGATTTCTTGCAGTTTCGGCTGGTTGGTGCCGAGCATGTGCTTGAGCGGCACGCGTTGGTGATCCTGCTCGTTGCGGATACGCTCGTAGACGAACATCTCGGAAATCGCGGCGGACAGTTCACGGCCATGATCGCGGCTGATCAAGTGCAGCATCATGTCCAGCGGCGCGGTACCGCCGGAACTGGTGAAACGGTTGCGGTCGAGGGTGAACAAACGAGTGCTCATCGCCACGCGCGGGAAAGCTTCCTGCATCGCCGCCAGACATTCCCAATGCACGCTGCAATCGAAACCGTCGAGCAGGCCGGCGCAGGCCAGGGCCCAACTGCCGGTGCACACGGCACCGAGACGTTTGGACTGACGCGCCTGGCTTTGCAGCCATGAGACGTGTTCACGGGTAACGGTGCGCTGGATGCCGATGCCACCGCAGACGATCACGGTGTCCAGCGGCGGCGCTTTGTGCATGGAGGCGTCAGGGGTGATTTGCAGACCGTCACTGGCCCACACCTGGCCGCCATCGACGGTGAGGGTGCTCCAGCGATACAGCTCGCGACCGGACAATTGGTTGGCCATGCGCAGAGGTTCAACTGCGGAGGCCAGAGAAATCAGCGTGAAATTGTCCAGCAGCAGAAAGCCGATGGATTGAGGCGTACGGTTCTGGGGTTGGGCCCCGGAGTTGAACGACGTCATCGCGGTATCTCCTCACACAATGCGGGTGATGGCCTCAGGCGGAGGCTCTTGTTATTGCCGGCGCTCTCGCAGGGGAGACGGGCTTTGTTATGACAGAGCAATTGCCATGCCTAAAATTGAATGGCCGTTCAACAACTCCTGAAAACGACGTCGCGACGTGTCTATTCGAGACGTCCGACGAAGGGTATTTCGAAGTGCCATCGCCGCCATTGAAAGCCCTGCCCCGAGGGGTGTGAGCATATCGGTAGCACTTGTGGGAACTGGCCTGCGCACGGTTGCCGGGGAATGTCACCTAAGGCGCGGGTGACGGACGGTAGGGATGCCGATTTCGTGTAACAGCTGGGAAAGACTCTTATCTGATTGCGACGCGCTAAAAGGTGGCGTGATTTATTGTCTGTGTTCACTTGGTGAGCAGTTTTGACTGGTCTGGCCCCTTCGCGAGCAGGCTCGCTCCCACAACAGATCTCCAGTGAACACAAAAATGTGTGAACGCCAGGTTCCAATGTGGGAGCGAGCTTGTCTCCGGGCGGCGTTCCGACGAAGAATTCACCTCGGTGGAGCTGACTCAGCACTCAACCGCGCTCACCGCCAAGCCACCGCGCGACGTTTCTTTATATTTGTCATGCATATCGGCGCCGGTATCGCGCATGGTGCGAATCACCCGGTCCAGCGAGATAAAGTGCTGCCCGTCGCCACGCAGCGCCATCTGCGCTGCGTTGATTGCTTTCACCGCCGCAATCGCATTGCGCTCGATGCACGGCACTTGCACCAGGCCACCTACCGGATCGCACGTCAGCCCAAGGTTGTGCTCCAGGCCAATCTCCGCCGCATTGCACAGTTGCTCGGGTGTGGCGCCAAGAATCTCCGCCAGCCCCGCCGCCGCCATCGCGCACGCCGAGCCGACTTCGCCCTGACAGCCGACTTCAGCACCGGAGATCGACGCATTCTTCTTGCACAGAATCCCGACCGCCGCCGCACCGAGGAGGTAATCGACGACGTTGGCGTCAGTCACCGCCTCGCTGAACTTCATAAAGTAGTGCAACACCGCCGGAATGATCCCCGCCGCGCCGTTGGTCGGCGCCGTGACCATGCGCCCACCCGCGGCGTTCTCTTCATTCACGGCGAGGGCGAATAGGTTGACCCACTCCATCGCGCTCAGCGTCGAGCCAATCACATTCGGCTTGCCCAGCTCCTGCAGGCTACGGTGCAACTTCGCCGCACGGCGACGCACATTCAAACCGCCGGGCAGGATGCCCTCGTGCTTCAAGCCCTGTTCGACGCAATCCTGCATCGCCCGCCACAGCTTCATCAGCCCGGCGCGAATCTCTTCTTCACTGCGCCAGACTTTTTCGTTGGCCAGCATCAGTTCCGCCACACGCAGGTTGTGCTTCTTGCACAGTTCCAGCAGCTCGACGGCGCTGGAAAAGTCATAAGGCAACTCAGTGCGATCCAGATCCACCACACCGCTGGACGCCTGCGCCTCATCCACGACAAACCCGCCGCCGACCGAATAGTAGGTGTCGCGATGCAGTTCGCCGTGATCGCCTTCGGCAACCAGGGTCATGGCATTGGGATGGAACGGCAGGTTTTCCTCGATCAGGCGCATGTCGCGGGCCCAGACAAACGGCACCGACAAGCGACCATCCAAGAGAAGTGTGTGGGTTTCACGCAGGGCCTGGATGCGCGGGCCGATCTGCGACGGATCGATCCCGTCCGGCCACTCGCCCATCAACCCCATGATCACCGCGTTGTCGCTGCCGTGACCGATACCTGTGGCCGACAGCGAACCGAAAAGCTGAACCTCAATGCGCCGCACCTGTTCCAACTGATGCCTGTCACGCAGCGACTCAATGAACAATGCCGCCGCGCGCATTGGCCCGACGGTGTGGGAACTGGAAGGGCCGATGCCGATTTTGAACAGGTCGAAAACGCTGATAGCCATTGCTGCAGAGCTCCTGAGGATGCTGATCCGGGGCATGAAGCGCCCGCTGGCGGAGCTGCTACGCTCAAGCTGCGATCCGCCGGAATGCCCGCATCATCAGGCTTTTGATAGCTCGTACGGCGTCTGGCACCGACGCACTCATGCTCACTAACGCCGTAGCGGTTTTCACGCCTGTTTGCGCCGTTTTTATGCAGTTCAGATGGCCAGACAGGGCAGAAAAAAGCTGTAAACGACGTCACTGACACTGGATGCGACCATCCCTGTACTGGATACGACCCCCCCTGTAGGCGTCAGATTTTCACTGGTACATGATCGTTATGACTCGATTGCAAGGCGACGTGGTAGAGCTGTCTCCAGAACGCCACCCAACCGCAACCCATAAGTGCGGTGGTCCAGTCGGAACACTGCCAAAAAAAACACCAAGGAGTCCATCCATGAAAGGTTCCCCGTCGTTGTTGTTGGCCGCGATGCTGAGTCTGCCGTTACTGGCGCAAGCTGCAGAACCGGCACAGTGCAGTACCGTAAATTTCTCCGATGTTGGCTGGACCGACATCACCGCCACCACTGCTACCACCTCCGTCGTCCTCAACGCCCTCGGTTACAAGACCAAAACCACCATGATCTCCGTGCCCGTGACCTACAAGTCGCTGGCCGACGGCAAGAACATGGACGTGTTCCTCGGCAACTGGATGCCGACCATGGAAAACGACATCAAGGCCTACCGCGACGCCGGCACCGTGGAAACCGTGCGCACCAACCTCACCGGCGCCAAATACACCCTCGCCGTGCCGCAAGCCCTGTATGACAAAGGTCTGCATGACTTCGCCGACATCGCCAAATTCAAAAAAGAACTCGACGGCAAGATTTACGGCATCGAGCCTGGCAACGACGGCAACCGTCTGATCCAGAGCATGATCGACAAGGACGCCTTCGGCCTGAAAACCGCCGGGTTCAAAATCGTCGAATCGTCTGAAGCGGGCATGCTCTCGCAGGTTGACCGGGCGTCGCGCCGTGGCACCGAGGTGGTGTTCCTCGGCTGGGCGCCGCACCCGATGAACAAGCGCTTCAAGATTCAATACCTGACCGGCGGCGACGAGTTCTTCGGCCCCGATTTCGGTGCGGCCACCGTAGCGACCAACACCCGCAAGGGTTACTCCACGGAATGCAGCAACGTCGGTCAGTTGCTGAAGAATCTGGAGTTCACCGTCGACATGGAAAGCGAATTGATGGGCAATATCCTCGACGACAAGATGAAGCCTGACGCGGCCGCCAAGGCCTGGCTGAAAAAGAATCCACAGGTGCTCGATACCTGGCTCGCTGGCGTGACCACCATTGACGGTAAGCCTGGCCTGGAGGCCGTGAAAGCCAAGTTAGCCCAGTAATCGCTTATGCCGGGCAGGCTCGCCTGCCCGGGCTGTTTATTTCCTTGCATGCGGACGTTCACTACCATGCTGATTGATCAGAAACTACCTTTAGGCCAGTACATCGCGGCATTCGTTGAATGGTTGACGCAACACGGCGCCAACACGTTCGACGCAATTGCCGTGACGCTGGAAACGATGATCCACGGCGTGACGTTCGCGCTGACCTGGTTCAACCCGCTGGTCTTGATCGGCCTCATCGCCCTGATTGCGCATCTGATCCAGCGCAAATGGGGGCTCACCGCTTTTGTAGTCGCTTCGTTTCTGCTGATCCTCAATCTGGGGTACTGGCAGGAAACCATGGAAACCCTCGCCCAGGTGTTGTTCGCCACCTTTGTCTGCGTGCTGATCGGTGTGCCGCTGGGCATCATCGCCGCGCACAAGCCGATGTTCTACACGGTGATGCGCCCGGTACTCGATCTGATGCAGACCGTACCGACCTTCGTTTACCTCATTCCTACCCTGACCCTCTTCGGGCTGGGTGTGGTGCCGGGCCTGATCTCCACGGTGGTGTTCGCCATCGCGGCGCCCATCCGCCTGACCTACCTGGGCATCCGCGATGTCCCGCAAGAACTGATGGACGCCGGCAAGGCCTTCGGCTGCTCGCGTCGCCAATTGCTCTCACGGATCGAACTGCCTCACGCCATGCCGAGCATCGCTGCCGGCATCACTCAATGCATCATGCTGTCGTTGTCGATGGTGGTGATCGCGGCACTGGTGGGCGCCGACGGACTCGGCAAACCGGTGGTCAACGCACTGAACACTGCTGATATCGCCCTGGGCTTCGAAGCAGGCCTGGCGATCGTACTGCTGGCGATCATGCTCGACCGTATCTGCAAACAACCCGACGCCAAAGTAGGGGGTGACGCATGAGCATAATTCGCTTCGAAGACGTCGACGTAATCTTCACCAAGGATCCGCGCGAGGCGCTCAAGCTGCTGGATCAGGGCATGACCCGCAACGAGATCCTGAAAAAGACCGGGCAAATCGTTGGTGTGGAAAAAGCCACGCTGGACATCAACAAAGGCGAAATCTGCGTGCTGATGGGCCTCTCGGGCTCCGGTAAGTCGAGCCTGCTGCGCTGCATCAACGGCCTCAACACCGTGAGCCGCGGCAAGTTGTTCGTCGAGCATGAAAACCGCCAGATCGACATCGCCTCCTGCACGCCCGCCGAACTGAAAATGATGCGCACCAAACGCATCGCCATGGTGTTCCAGAAATTCGCCTTGATGCCTTGGCTGACGGTGCGCGAGAACATCAGTTTCGGTCTGGAAATGCAGGGTCGTCCGGAGAAGGAACGCAAGAAACTGGTCGATGAAAAACTCGAACTGGTGGGCCTGACCCAATGGCGTAACAAGAAGCCTGACGAACTCTCCGGCGGCATGCAGCAACGTGTGGGCCTTGCCCGGGCGCTGGCCATGGATGCCGATATTCTGCTGATGGACGAACCGTTTTCGGCACTCGACCCGTTGATCCGCCAGGGTTTGCAGGATGAACTGCTGGAGCTGCAGCGCAAGCTCAACAAGACCATTGTGTTCGTGAGCCACGACCTTGATGAGGCGCTCAAACTGGGTAGCCGCATCGCGATCATGAAGGACGGCCGGATCATTCAATACAGCGTGCCGGAAGAGATTGTGCTGAACCCGGCGGACGACTATGTGCGCACCTTCGTCGCGCACACCAATCCGCTCAACGTGCTGTGCGGTCGCAGCCTGATGCGCACGCTGGACCAGTGCAAACGCATCAACGGCTCGGTGTGTCTCGATCCGGGCGGCGACTCGTGGCTGGACCTGGCCGAAGGCAACACCATCAAAGGCGCGCGGCAGAACGGCGCGGCCCTCGACTTGCAGAATTGGGCACCGGGGCAAGCGGTGGAAGGACTGGAGCGCCGGCCGACGCTGGTCGACTCCAATATCGGCATGCGCGATGCGTTGCAGATTCGTTACCAGACCGGAAACAAACTGGTGCTGCACGATAACAATCATGTGGTGGGGATCTTGGGCGACAGCGAGCTGTATCACGCGTTGCTGGGCAAGAATCTCGGTTAAGGCGGGATAAAAAAAGGGATCGCAGTGAGCGATCCCTTTTTTATTGGGTCTGGAAAAAGCCCCTCACCCTAGCCCTCTCCCGGAGGGAGAGGGGACTGATTGGGGGATGCTGCAGCGGTACGCCGACTTGATTCTGCTTCACCGAATCCATAATCGACTCGATCTTTCAAGTCGATGTACAACGCCGCACAACTCGGTCAGCCCCCTCTCCCTCCGGGAGAGGGTTGGGGTGAGGGGGCTTTTGACTTTAGCTGTACACCCGGCCAAGGAGCTGCCGATGGCTTTCAAACTGATCAAGCACATCCCGCATGATCTGATCCTGCGTGAAGCCCATCAGGTCGTAATCCTGGCTGCCGTTGTGCAGGTACACCTCGGCGCGGTAGTAGCGCTGGCGCGCCTCTTCCGAGTCCGCAGATTCAGTCGGCGTCGCGAGGTAGCCCTCCAGGCTCACTTCATAAACGAAAGGGTTACCCTCTTCCATTTCGATGCGCACGCCCATGCAACGCTTGGATTTACCCAGCAGCGTCTGTACTTCCAGACCCTGCGCACGCATTTGCGCGGCCGCATCTTCCAGCGCCGGGCTGACTTGCTTGTCCATGAAACGCTGAACCACCGATTGGCTCGGCTGCAGATCCAGTTGCGTCAGACGCTCGCTGAAACCACGACGACCACGCTCGGCCAGTTGCGCTTGCTCCTGTTCGATCTGCACGTCCTGACGCATCGCCTTGTGCAGGCCGAACATGAAGAACACCAGCACCACCGAGAACGGCAGACCGGCCAGCACCACCATGGTTTGCATGGCTTCGAAGTTACCGGCAAACAGCAAACCGATGGTCACCAGCGTGATAACTGCCGACCAGAAAATCCGCAGCCAGTGCGGCGCATCTTCGTCGACGTTGCCGCCCTTGCACGAAAGGTTGGCCATCATCACCGCACCGGAATCGGCCGGGGTCAGGAACAGTACGAAGCCCACGAAGATCGACACACCAATGACAATCTTCGACGCCGGGTAATGCTCAAGCAGCTGATAGATCGCCATCGACGGCTGTTCCAGCGCCGTCTTGCCGAGTTCCACCGCCCCATGGTTCATCACCAGATCCAGTGCCGAGTTGCCGAAAATCGACAACCAGGCCAGCGTGAAGCCCAGCGGAATCAGCAGCACACCGGCGACCAGTTCACGCACGGTCCGACCACGGGAAATCCGCGCGATGAACATGCCGACGAATGGGGCCCAGGAAATCCACCACGCCCAGTAGAACAGCGTCCACAGGCCCATCCAGCGTTCGGTTTTCTCGGCGCTGCCCTCATACACGTAGAGGTCGAAGGTTTTCAGCACGATGCCGTTGAGGTAGTCGCCGATGTTCTGCACGAAGCCATTGAGCAAGTGCAAGGTCGGGCCGAACAGCAGCACGAAAATCAGCAGACCGCTGAACAGCACGATGTTCAGGTTGGACAGACGACGGATGCCGTTTTCCACGCCCGACACAGCCGCAATGGTCGCCACGGTGCTCATCACAATGATCACGATCAGCAGGTTGGTGTTGCTGTGATCCATGCCGAACAGGTTTTCAAGGCCCGACGACACTTGCAGCGAACCAATGCCCAGGTTGGTCACCAGACCCAAAAGGGTCACGAACATGCCGAAGCCGTCCACCGCGTGACCGGCCGCGCCTTTGACCCAACGCTCGCCTACCAGCGGATACAGCGCCGAACGCAGTGCCAGCGGCTGGTTATGACGGTAAGCAAAGTACGCAACGGCCAGACCGACCAGTGCATAGATCGCCCAGCCGTGCAGGCCCCAGTGCAGGAAAGTCAGCTGTACAGCCTGACGCGCCGCCATGTTGGAGCCGGCAGTGCCTTCAGGCGGATTGAAGTAGTGATCCAGCGGTTCGGAGGCGCCGAAGTACAACAACGAAATACCGATACCCGACGAGAACAGCATCCCCGCCCAGGCGCCGTAACTGAAATCAGGGGTGTCGTCCTTGCTGCCCAGTTTGAGTTTGCCGTAGGAAGAAAACGCCAGGCCTACCACAAACACCAGGTAAGCGGCGATCACCACCATGTAGTACCAGCCGAAGCTGCGCGACAACCAGGCCTGAGCCACACCCAACATCCTGCCGGCCTCTTGCGGGGCGATAATCAGAATGGCGGTCAACAACAGAATCAGCGCGGTAGAGGTGTAAAACACCCAACCGTTGACCGTCACCTTCTCGGGCGGGGTCTTTATTAGCGAGGCAGAACTCATGGCACAAATGCTCCAGGCAGTGCGAGAGAAGAACACAAGGCAACACGGAACCCGACCAATCGGTTAGTTGGCAGCCGACCGGCGGGTGATATAAAGACACCCCGAAAAAAGCCTGAACCTGCCGAAATGGCGCTGCGAATCGCTAGCGTGGCCGAAGATGTACGGACGTTCATCCGAAACCTGGCCCTGAGCGCCTTGCCCTTTCAACACGTCCTTCGAATAGCGAACCGCGCCATGCCCCATACAGGTTTCGAGCATTTTCGGATGTCGGTTTTATCGCCACTTACACGTAGGAAAAAGCTGTAGGCAGCGACGATTTGTCGCAGATCTTATTCTTTGTTGATTGAACGTTCAATCAAAACAAAATAGACTGGCCCTCAATCCGATAAGCGTTATTCGCCCGTCGGAAGGCCTAAGGAGATGTGCAAGATGCCCAAGGTCGGTATGCAACCCATCCGCCGCCAACAACTGATCGAAGCTACTTTGCAGGCGGTCGATCAGGTCGGAATGGGGGACGCCAGCATTGCGCTGATCGCCCGTTTGGCCGGTGTCTCGAATGGCATCATCAGTCACTATTTTCAGGACAAGAATGGCCTGATTGCCGCCACGATGCGGTATCTGATGACCGCCCTCAGCGAGAGTGTCACCGCACGTCGTCAGGCGTTGGCAGATAACAGCCCACGGGCGCATCTGCAGGTGATCATCGAAGGCAACTTCGACGCCAGCCAGGTCAATGGCCCGGCAATGAAAACCTGGCTGGCCTTTTGGGCCACCAGCATGCACCAGCCGTCTTTGCACAGGTTGCAGCGGATCAACGATCACCGCTTGTATTCCAACCTGTGCTGCCAGTTCCGCCGTGTGTTGCCGCTCGAAGATGCGCGCAGCGCCGCCCGTGGTCTGGCAGCCCTCATTGACGGCTTGTGGTTGCGCGGCGCGCTGTCGGGAGACGCTTTCGACACCGCGCAGGCGCAACAGATCGCTTACGAATACATGGATTTCCAATTGGCCAAGCAGGTGAGCTAGAGCACTCGAAAAAAGCTCGGCCCCTGAACTGTCACCGATCAGTGATGCCACAGCTACATGGCTCACCCGGTGACCAACGCCAACCACTTACGCACTTGCGAGGACACTATGGCCCGTTTCGAACTGCAAAAACTCTACATCGATGGCGCTTACTCCGACGCCTCCAGCGACGCCACCTTCGAAGCCATCAACCCGGCAAACGGTGAAGTCCTCGCACAAGTACAACGTGCGACCAAAGAAGACGTCGAGCGCGCTGTGGTCAGCGCCGAAAAGGGCCAGAAAATCTGGGCCGCGATGACCGCCATGGAGCGTTCGCGCATCCTGCGTCGTGCCGTCGACATCCTGCGCGAGCGCAACGATGAACTGGCTGCTCTGGAAACCCTGGACACCGGTAAAGCCTTCTCCGAAACCAAGTACGTCGACATCGTCACCGGCGCCGACGTGCTGGAATACTACGCAGGCCTGGTACCCGCCATCGAAGGCGAGCAGATCCCGCTGCGTGACACCGCATTCGTTTACACCCGTCGCGAGCCGCTGGGCGTTGTCGCCGGTATCGGCGCGTGGAACTACCCGATCCAGATCGCTCTGTGGAAATCCGCTCCAGCGCTGGCCGCCGGTAACGCGATGATCTTCAAGCCAAGCGAAGTCACCTCGCTGACCACCCTGAAACTGGCTGAAATCTACACCGCAGCCGGCGTTCCGGATGGCGTTTTCAACGTCCTGACCGGCAGCGGCCGTGAAGTCGGCACCTGGCTGACCGAACACCCGCGCATCGAGAAAATCTCCTTCACCGGCGGCACCGACACTGGCAAGAAAGTCATGGCCAGCGCTTCGGCATCGTCGCTGAAAGACGTGACCATGGAACTGGGCGGCAAGTCGCCGCTGATCATCTTCGACGACGCCGACCTCGATCGCGCCGCCGACACCGCAATGATGGCCAACTTCTACAGCTCGGGTCAGGTCTGCACCAACGGTACTCGCGTGTTCGTGCCGAGCCACCTGAAAGCTGATTTCGAAGCCAAGATCGTTGAGCGCGTTGCGCGCATCCGCATCGGCAACCCGGAAGACGAAAACACCAACTTCGGTCCGCTGGTGAGCTTCGCGCACATGGAAAGCGTGCTGGGCTACATCGCCAAGGGTAAAGAACAAGGTGCCCGCGTCCTGTGCGGCGGCGAGCGTCTGACCGACGGCGAATTCGCCAAAGGCGCGTTCGTGGCGCCGACCGTGTTCACCGACTGCACCGACGACATGACCATCGTTCGTGAAGAAATCTTTGGCCCGGTCATGGCGATCCTGTCTTACGAGACCGAAGAAGAAGTGATCCGCCGTGCCAACGACACTGACTTCGGCCTGGCCGCCGGTGTCGTCACCAAAGACCTGAACCGCGCGCACCGCGTGATTCATCAGCTCGAAGCCGGTATCTGCTGGATCAACGCCTGGGGCGAGTCCGACGCAAAAATGCCGGTTGGCGGTTACAAGCAGTCGGGCGTTGGCCGTGAAAACGGGATCAGCTCTCTCAATAACTTCACGCGCATCAAGTCCGTGCAAGTCGAACTGGGCGATTACGCCTCAGTGTTCTGAGGAGCCACAAGCGGCAAGCTCTAAGCAGCAGTTTGGGCTTGCCGTCCTCCCCCGATTTCGAAGCCACAGCTCGCTGCTTTTTCTTGCAGCTTGAAGCTTGTGGCTTGTAGCTCCCCCAGGAGAATTTATGACTACAGAATACGACTACATCATCATAGGGGCCGGCTCTGCAGGTAACACACTTGCGACCCGTCTGACTGAAGACGAAGGCGTCACCGTGCTGCTGCTCGAAGCAGGCGGCCCGGATTATCGTCTCGACTTCCGTACGCAAATGCCGGCCGCACTGGCGTTCCCGCTGCAAGGTCGTCGCTACAACTGGGCTTACGAAACCGATCCAGAGCCACACATGGACGGTCGCCGGATGGAATGCGGTCGCGGCAAAGGCCTTGGCGGCTCTTCGCTGATCAACGGCATGTGCTACATCCGCGGTAACGCGATGGACTACGACAACTGGGCCAAGCTGCCGGGCCTTGAAGATTGGGATTACCTGAACTGCCTGCCGTATTTCCGCAAAGCGGAAACCCGTGACATCGGCCCGAACGATTACCACGGTGGCGATGGCCCGGTCAGCGTGACCACGCCAAAGGCTGGCAACAACCCGCTGTTCCACGCGATGGTTGAAGCAGGCGTGCAGGCCGGTTACCCGCGCACCGAAGACTTGAACGGTTATCAGCAGGAAGGCTTCGGCCCGATGGACCGCACAGTAACGCCGAACGGCCGTCGTGCTTCCACCGCCCGTGGTTACCTCGATATCGCTAAAAAGCGTTCGACCCTGACCATCGTCACCCACGCGCTGACCGACAAGATCCTGTTCGAAGGCAAGCGTGCCATCGGCGTGCGTTATCTGGTTGGCGACGCTGAAGAGCGCGTTGAAGCCAAAGCCCGCAAGGAAGTCCTGCTGTGCTCCGGCGCCATCGCCTCGCCACAGGTTCTGCAGCGTTCCGGCGTAGGCCCGGCAAAACTGCTGGAAAGCCTCGACATCCCGGTCGTACACGATCTGCCGGGCGTCGGTGAAAACCTGCAGGATCACCTGGAGCTGTACCTGCAATACGCGTGCACCCAACCGGTTTCGCTGTACCCGTCGCTGCTCTGGTACAACCAGCCGGCCATCGGTGCCGAGTGGCTGTTCAACGGCACCGGCATCGGCGCCAGTAACCAGTTCGAGGCCGGCGGTTTCATCCGTTCGCGTCCGGAATTCGAATGGCCGAACATCCAGTACCACTTCCTGCCGGTAGCGATTAACTACAACGGCAGCAACGGTGTGAAAGAGCACGGTTTCCAGGCACACATGGGTTCCATGCGTTCGCCGAGCCGTGGTCGCATCCAGGTGAAGTCCAAGGATCCGCGTCAGCACCCGAGCATCCTGTTCAACTACATGGCCACCGAGCAAGACTGGCAGGAGTTCCGTGACGGCATCCGCCTGACCCGTGAAATCATGCAACAGCCAGCGCTGGATCAATACCGTGGCCGTGAAATCAGCCCGGGTATCGACGTGCAAACCGATGAGCAGCTGGACAAGTTCATCCGCGAACACGCCGAAACCGCGTTCCACCCGTCCTGCTCGTGCAAGATGGGCACCGACGAGATGGCTGTGGTCGATGGCGAAGGCCGCGTGCATGGCATGCAGGGTCTGCGGGTGGTCGATGCGTCGATCATGCCGATCATCACCACCGGCAACCTGAACGCGCCGACGATCATGATCGCCGAGAAAATCGCCGACAAGATCCGTGGCCGCAAGCCGCTGCCGCGCAGCACCGCCGACTACTACGTAGCGGGCGATGCGCCGGTGAAGGGCAAGCCGATGCGTGATATCACGCCTGTTGCTCAGTAATACTTGATACCGCGTCACGGCTAATCGCTGGCAAGCCAGCTCCCACAGGGTTTTGCGTCGTTCACACCTATTGTGTTCAGCAAAAAACCTGTGGGAGCCTGGCTTGCCAGCGATGGGGCCCTTACATTCAGCACAAATTCCCTTGCTGCACAGTAAAACCTCCTACACCCCCTCTTCACTTGATCCTACCCCCACGCAGGCCTACTCTAGACCTCGCGCAATCGTTTCACCCCTCCCCGCCGTCGCTTTACCGCTTCCCCCTAACAAGGAGGTTCCCGAATGTTCGATTTCCACCCCCAGCTCAAGCAGCGCTTCGCTGCCTTGCGCACGGGCGCCGAGTTCTTTTCCCTGCGGTATGTACGCGAGTCCGGCCAATACCTGTCGGTGCGCAAGAACGTTGCCGAGCCGCCGAGCCTGAGCCGCGACGAAGGTGCGATGCTCACGGTGCGGGTCAACGGCGTCGAAGCCTACGCTGCGACCAATGACCTCTCGCAACGGGGCCTACAAGCCGCCCTTGAGCGCGCCGAACAGCAGGCCCGGCGGCTCAAGCCCCACGCCTTGCTCGACCTGCGCGATCAACCGGTTTCCAGCGACCGCGCGGATTACTTTTCGCCCAATCTCGAACAACCCTTCCCGTCCCTGAGCGAATGCTTTGAGCTGCTCGGCGCGGAATCCGCCTCGGTGCCAAAGGATGAGCGCCTGGTGAATTGGGAAGTCAGCATTGGCATCACCCATGTCGAGCAGATCTACCTGAGCAGCGCCGGCGCCGAATTGCGCCAGGCCCAGCGCTTCGTCTACCCAAGCCTCGACGTCACCGCCTACGACGGCAACGACAGCCAGACTCGCAGCCTCGGCCGCGAAAACTTTGGCCAACAGGGTGGCGCAGACGTGATCAGCCGTTGCGGGCTGATCGGTGCCGGCCCGCAAGTCGCCGATCAGGCACTGCAACTGTTGCTCGCGCCAAACACTCCACAAGGCCCGCGCGATCTGCTGCTGATGCCTGACCAGATGATGCTGCAGATCCACGAATCCATCGGTCACCCGCTGGAGCTAGACCGCATCCTCGGCGACGAACGCAATTACGCCGGTACCAGCTTCGTCAAAGCATCTGACTTCGGCAGCCTGCAATACGGCTCGAAACTGCTCAACGTGACGTTCGATCCGGGCATCCCCGAGGAACTCGCCAGTTACGGCCATGACGACGACGGCAGCAAAGCCAGCAAACAATTCCTGATTCGTGATGGCCTGCTGCTGCGTCCACTCGGCGGTGCGCTGTCGCAGTTCCGTGCCGGGATGGACGGCGTCGCCAACAGCCGCGCCTGCGGCTGGAACCGTCCACCGATCGATCGCATGGCCAACCTCAACATCGAGCCGGGCGATCAGCCGCTGAACAAACTCATCGAAAGCATCGAAAACGGCATCCTGATGAGCACCAACCGCTCATGGTCGATTGACGATGCGCGCAACAAATTCCAGTTCGGCTGTGAATGGGGCCAGTTGATCGAAAACGGCGAACTCAAAGGCGTGGTCAAAAATCCCAACTATCGGGCGATTTCCGCGCACTTCTGGAAAAGCCTGCGCGCCGTCGGCGATGCCAACACCGTCAAGGTGCTCGGCACGCCGAACTGCGGCAAGGGCGAACCGAACCAGGTGATCCGCGTCGGCCACGCTTCGCCGGCCTGCGTATTCAGCAACGTTGATGTATTTGGGGGAGACGCCTGATGAGCATTTCGAAGAGTCAGTCCGACGCCTTCAAGGACATGGTCAATTGGCTGCGCGACAGCGTCCGCGAGCCGGAACAGTTCACCCTCAGCTACGCCGCTGAATCTTCGGCGTTCGTGCGCTTCAATCACGCCAAGGTGCGCCAGGCCGGGCAGGTGCAGCAAGCCAACATCGTCCTGAAACTGATCAACGATGGTCGCCACGCCGACCTGCAAGTCACCCTCTCCGGCGATCAGGAAGGCGACCTGCAGCGGCTGGCCGAAGGCCTGCAACAACTGCGCGAAACCCTGCCGCTGCTGCCGCAGGATCCGTATCTGCTGCTCAACCACAATGGCTGGCAGAGCAGTAAAGTGCAGGACCATCCGCTGCCGGATACCGAGCAAGTGGTCGACGAAATCTGCGCCGCCGCTGAAGGTCTGGATCTGGTTGGTTTCTATGCCGCAGGCCCGATCAGCCGTGGTTTCGCCAGTTCCTCAGGCGCGTTTGGCTGGCATCAGGCCAACAGCTTCAACTTCGATTTCAGCCTGTTCCACGAGAACGGTGAAGCGGTGAAAGCCAGCTACGCCGGGCACGACTGGAGCAGCGAAGACTTCGCCAAGCGCTTCCGGCAGGCTCGCGAACAACTGGAGTTTCTCGGTCGCCCACTGCGCACCTTGCCGCCGGGACAGTACCGCGCTTATCTGGCTCCAGCCGCACTGGAAGAAATCATGGGCATGCTGAGCTGGGGCGGCTTCTCCGCGCAGTCGATTGCCAGCAAGAGCAGCCCGCTGCAGAAGTTGTATGTCGGCGATCAGGCGTTCAGTCCGCTGGTGTCGCTGGATGAGAAAGTCAGCGACTCGCTGAGTCCGGCATTTTCCGGCGAGGGTTATCCGCGCAGTGATTTGCGCCTGATCATCGAGGGCAAGGCTGGAGATCAGTTGGTCGGTTCGCGCAGTGCGGCCGAGTACGGTCTGGCGGCCAACGGTGCCAGCGGTGGTGAATCACCCAGTGCGCTGAACATGGCCGCCGGCGATTTGCCACAAGCGGAGATTCTCAAGCAGTTGGGCACCGGGCTGTACATCAGCAATCTGTGGTACCTGAACTTCTCGGATCAACCGGCGGCACGCATGACCGGCATGACGCGCTTCGCGACGTTCTGGGTTGAAAACGGCGAGATTCAGGCGCCGGTCAGCACCATGCGATTCGACGACAGCGCTTACAGCCTGCTGGGTTCGCAGCTGGAAGCGTTGACAGCCGAACGGGAGTTGCTGCTGTCGGCGAGCACGTATAGCCAGCGCAATACGTCGTCAGCATTGCTGCCGGGGGCGCTGGTGAGCCGACTGACTTTAACCTTGTAACACCGCAGCACCTGTGGGAGCTGGCTTGCCAGCGATGAGGACGGCAGACTCAGCATCGTGCTCGTCTGAAAGTCCGCCATCGCTGGCAAGCCAGCTCCCACAGGTTCGCATTCCGCCTGACCCATACTCTTAGAGGTTCCATGCCCGACCGCCCGCCTCTCGACGCCATCACCGCCCGCTGGTTGCCGTGGGTCGTCGCCATTGCGTTCTTCATGCAGTCCCTCGACGGGACCATCCTCAACACTGCCCTGCCGGCCATGGCCCGGGATCTGGCCGAAGACCCCTTGCGCATGCAGGGCGTGGTCATTGCCTACATGCTCACCGTAGCCCTGCTGATCCCCGCTTCCGGCTGGATCGCCGACCGTTTCGGCACCAAGAAAATCTTCTTCGGCGCGATCCTGCTGTTCAGCATCGGCTCGCTGCTCTGTGCACTGTCGAGCACCTTGAGCATGCTGATTGGCGCCCGGGTGATTCAGGGCCTGGGCGGTGCATTGATGTTGCCGGTCGGGCGACTGGTGGTCTTGCGCGCTTATCCGCGATCCGAGCTGGTGCGGATCATGGGGTTCATCACCATTCCCGGATTACTCGGTCCGCTGCTCGGCCCGACCATGGGCGGCTGGATGGTCGAATACCTGACGTGGCACTGGATCTTCCTGATCAACCTTCCGGTGGGCGTCATCGGCTGCTACGCGGTGTGGAAATTCATCCCCGACCTGCGCGGCACCGAACGCACGCGTTTCGACAGCCTCGGTTTCCTGTTGTTTGGCGCAGCGATGATTCTGATCACCATCGCCATGGAAGGCCTCGGCGAATTGCATCTGCCGCACTTGCGCGTGATGTTGCTGCTGTTCGCTGGCTTCGCCTGTCTGGCCGCGTACTGGCTGCGCGCGGGGCACATCGAGAATCCGTTGTTCTCACCGTCGCTGTTCAAGACCCGCACATTTGCCGTCGGCATTCTCGGCAACCTGTTCGCCCGTCTCGGCAGCGGCGCCCTGCCGTTTCTGGTGCCGTTGCTGCTGCAAGTGGCGCTGGGTTACTCACCGTCGCAAGCGGGGATGAGCATGTTGCCACTGGCCGCTGCGGCGATGATCGCCAAGTGGGTCGCGCGACCGCTGATCGAACGCCTCGGCTATCGCATCGTCCTCACCGGCAACACGCTGCTGCTGGGGATCATGCTGGCCAGCATGGGCCTGGTCAGCGAACAGACGCCGTACTGGCTGCTGCTGTGCCTGCTGGCGGTTCTCGGCGCGATCAACTCGCTGCAATTCACCGCGATGAACACCGTGACCCTGATCGACCTCGACGACGCCAGTGCCAGCAGCGGCAACAGTTTGCTGTCGGTGGTCGCGCAGTTGTCGCTGAGTCTGGGGGTTGCCTGCGCCGGTGCCTTGTTGGGCGGGTTTACCGCCGAGGTCGGCAACGACGGTGTCGAGACGGTTCTGGGCGCATTCCAGTTGACCTTTGTGACCGTCGGGATCATGGCGATGCTCGCCGCGACGATTTTCTCGCAACTGTCGAAAGAAGACGGAAGGCGCGCAAAACGGCCGCAAGAACACATCGAACATTAAGCGCTGTTCGTCCAGAACTTTCGAGAAAAGTGGCACGGGGCTGCTACACTGCGCGACATTTTGTTTTGCAGGCCCGCCCCGTGACCACCATCGCCACCGCTTTTAACACTCTGCCGCTGTCCGCTGCCATGCTGGCTAACCTCGAATCACTCGGTTATGCGCAGATGACGCCGATCCAGGCGCAGAGCTTGCCGGTGATCCTCAAGGGGATGGACCTGATTGCCCAGGCCAAGACCGGCAGCGGCAAGACCGCTGCGTTCGGCATCGGCCTGCTAAACCCGATCAACCCGCGCTACTTCGGTTGCCAGGCGCTGGTGATCTGCCCGACGCGCGAATTGGCCGACCAGGTGGCCAAGGAAATCCGTCGCCTGGCCCGTGCCGAAGACAACATCAAGGTCCTGACCCTGTGCGGCGGCGTGTCGTTCGGCCCGCAGATCGCTTCGCTGGAACACGGCGCGCACATCATCGTCGGCACCCCGGGGCGCATTCAGCAGCACTTGCGCAAAGGTTCGCTGGTACTCGATGGCCTGAACACGCTGATCCTCGACGAAGCCGACCGTATGCTCGACATGGGTTTCTACGACGCCATCGAAGACATCATCGTCAAGACCCCTGAGCGTCGTCAGACCTTGCTGTTCTCGGCAACCTACCCGGTAGGCATCAAGCAGCTTGCGTCGAAGTTCATGCGCGATCCGCAAACGGTGAAAGCCGAAGCGTTCCACGATGACACGCAGATCGAGCAGCGTTTCTACGAGATTTCCCCGGATGAGCGCATGAGCGCGGTGACCAAGGTCCTGCACCACTTCCGTCCAGCATCCTGCGTGGCGTTCTGCTTCACCAAGCAGCAAGTGCAGGAAACCGTTGACCACCTGACGGCCAAAGGCATCTCCGCCGTCGGCCTGCACGGTGATCTGGAACAGCGTGACCGCGATCAGGTGCTGGCAATGTTCGCCAACCGCAGTACTTCGGTACTGGTCGCCACCGACGTTGCCGCCCGTGGTCTGGACATTGATGCCCTGGACATGGTGATCAACGTCGAACTGGCGCGCGATTCGGAAATCCACATTCACCGCGTTGGCCGTACCGGTCGTGCGGGCGAGAAAGGCATTGCCATCAGCCTGGTTGCACCGAGCGAAGCGCACCGCGCGCAAGCCATCGAGCAACTGCAAAAGTCGCCGCTGAACTGGGATCAGGTAGACAACCTCAAGTCCCAGGGCCTGGCTCCGCTGCAGCCGCCGATGACCACCCTGTGCATCGGTGCCGGCCGTAAAGACAAAGTGCGTCCGGGCGACATTCTTGGTGCATTGACTGGCGATGCCGGCATTCCGGGCGCACAGGTCGGCAAGATCGCGATCTTCGACTTCCAGGCGTATGTGGCCGTGGAACGTACCGTGGCCATGCAAGCCTTGCAGCGCCTGAACGACGGCAAGATCAAGGGCCGTTCGCTGCGCGTGCGTATCCTGTAAAACAACGTACTCCCCTGTGGGAGCGAGCCTGCTCGCGAAGGCAATCTGTCAGCCAACATCAATGTTGAATGGCATACCGCTTTCGCGAGCAGGCTCGCTCCCACAATTGGTTTTGTGGTGACATTTTCAGAGGACACCGTTTTGCGCTCTACCGAAGTCGTGATCATTGGCGCTGGCGCCGCGGGTTTGATGTGTGCACTGACCGCCGCCGGGCGCGGCCGTCAGGTATTGCTGCTCGACCATGCGAACAAGGCCGGCAAGAAAATCCTGATGTCGGGCGGTGGCCGCTGCAATTTCACCAACATGTACACCGAACCGAGCAATTTCCTCTCGCAGAACGCGCACTTCTGCAAATCCGCACTGGCGCGCTACACCCAGTGGGATTTCATCGGCATGGTCGGCAAGCACGCGGTGCCGTATCACGAGAAGAAGCTCGGTCAGCTGTTCTGCGATAACAAATCCAGCGACATCCTCGAAATGCTCCTCACCGAATGTGATCAGGTCGGCGTCGAGCTGCACCTCGACACCTCGATCCAGACGATCGAGAAAGTCGAAAGCGGTTACCTGCTCGACACCACCCTCGGCCAGATCCAGTGCCAGTCGCTGGTGATCGCCACCGGCGGCCTGTCGATCCCGACGTTGGGCGCCACCGGTTTCGGCTACCAGGTCGCCAAACAGTTCGGTCACGAACTGCTGCCGACCCGCGCCGGGCTGGTGCCGTTCACCATCACCGATCAGCTCAAGGAACTGTGCACAGAGCTGTCCGGCACATCGGTGGATTGTCTGGTCAGCTGCAACGATCAGAGTTTTCGCGAGAACATCCTGTTCACTCACCGCGGCCTCAGCGGCCCGGCGATTTTGCAGATCTCCTCGTTCTGGGAATCCGGCGACACGGTAGAGATCAACCTGCTGCCGGATCACGACGCCGCCAGCTGGCTGCAACAGCAAGTGGCCGAGCGTCCGAACAGCGAGCTGAAAACGCTGCTCGGTGAGATCTTCACCAAGAAGATGGCCAATCTGCTGGCGGATAACTGGTTCGTGTCCAAGCCGATGAAGCAGTACACCCATGCGGAGCTGGCCGAGATCGCCGAGAAGCTGGGCAGCTGGAAAGTTGTCCCGGCCGGTACCGAAGGCTACCGCACGGCCGAAGTAACGCTGGGCGGTGTCGACACCCGCGAAGTGTCGTCCAAGACCATGGAATCGCTGAAAAGTCCGGGCCTGTATTTTGTCGGCGAAGTGCTCGACGTCACCGGGCACTTGGGCGGTTTCAACTTTCAGTGGGCCTGGGCCTCGGGCTACGCGGCCGCGCAGTACGTCTGATCCACGTCTTTCAAATGTGAAATGCAATCCCTGTGGGAGCTGGCTTGCCAGCGATGAGGCCGGCACATCCAACATCGATGTTGAACGCCAGGACGCCATCGCTGGCAAGCCAGCTCCCACAGGTTTTTGTGCCAACCCCCAAATTGAGTTCGGCATAAAAGCAGTAAGGAACACTTTTTGCTGTCAGATGTGATCGGCGCCATTGCGTCGGCGTCATTACTGGCTCAATTTAGCGGCATCGCCTCGGAAGGCCTTCGCACTTCATGTCCTCGACTTCGTTTCGTCAGTCTTTGCGGCGCCTGTGGGCGCTGGATAAATTCAGTTATAGCGTGCGGGTGTTCATCGCCCTGACCGGCAGCATGGCGCTGTGCTGGTATCAGGATGAAATGGGCCTGCTGATCCCGTTGTTCCTGGGGATTATCGCCAGCGCACTGGCCGAGACCGACGACAGTTGGCAGGGTCGGCTCAATGCACTCGCCGTGACGCTGGTATGTTTCAGCATCGCCGCACTGTCGGTGGAGCTGCTCTTCCCCTACCCCATCATCTTTGCGATAGCGCTGGCGTTGGCCAGCTTCGGCCTGACCATGCTCGGGGCGCTGGGCGAGCGTTACGGGGCGATTGCCTCGGCAACCCTGATTCTTTCCGTGTACACGATGATCGGCGTCGACCAGCGCGGTGGCGCAGTGCTCGATTTCTGGCATGAACCGATGCTGCTGGTGGCTGGCGCCGCGTGGTACGGCTTGCTCTCTGTGCTGTGGCAGGCGCTGTTTTCCAACCAGCCGGTGCAACAGAGTCTGGCGCGGTTGTTCCGTGAATTGGGTTTTTACCTGAAGCTGAAATCTTCGCTGTTCGAGCCCATCCGGCAGATGGACGTAGAGGCCCGACGCCTGGAACTGGCGCAGCAGAATGGTCGCGTGGTGGCCGCACTGAACAGCGCCAAGGAAATCATCCTGCACCGGGTCGGCAACGGTCGCCCCGGCTCGAAAGTCAGCCGTTACCTGAAGCTGTACTTCCTCGCCCAGGACATCCACGAACGCGCCAGCTCTTCGCACTATCCATACAACGCCCTGGCCGATGCATTTTTCCACAGCGACGTACTGTTCCGCTGCCAGCGACTGTTGCGCCAGCAAGGCAAAGCCTGCCGGGCGCTGGCCGAATCGATCCAGATGCGTCAGCCGTTCATCTACGACGCCAGTTTTGCCGAAGCCCTGAGCGACCTCGACGCCTCCCTCGAACACCTGCGCATCCAGAGCAACCCGGCATGGCGCGGCCTGCTGCGCTCGCTGCGCGCACTGGCGGCCAACCTTGGCACCCTCGACCGTTTGCTCAGCGATGCGAGCAACCCCGATGCCTTGGCCGACGCCACCGACAGCAGCCTGCTCGACCGTTCGCCGCGCAACTTCAAGGACGTGTGGATTCGCTTGCGCACACAGCTGACGCCGACCTCTTTGCTGTTCCGGCATGCGTTGCGTCTGCCGCTGGCCTTGAGCATCGGCTACGGCATGGTGCATTTGATTCACCCGTCGCAAGGCTACTGGATCATCCTCACCACGCTGTTCGTCTGCCAGCCGAACTACGGCGCGACGCGGCGTAAACTCGGCCAGCGGATTCTCGGTACCGCCATCGGCCTGACCGTGGCGTGGGCGTTGTTCGATCTGTTCCCAAGTCCGCTGGTGCAATCGTGCTTCGCCATCGCCGCCGGGGTCGTGTTCTTTACCAACCGCACCACTCGCTACACCCTGGCGACCGCCGCGATCACCATCATGGTGCTGTTCTGCTTCAATCAGGTCGGCGACGGTTACGGGCTGTTCCTGCCGCGACTGTTCGATACCTTGCTCGGCAGCCTGATCGCCGGTCTGACGGTGCTCCTGTTCCTGCCGGACTGGCAAGGCCGGCGCCTGAACAAAGTGCTGGCCAACACCCTGACCTGCAACAGCATCTACCTGCGCCAGATCATGCAGCAATACGCGGCGGGCAAGAGTGACGACCTCGCCTATCGCCTGGCCCGACGCAACGCGCACAACGCTGATGCGGCGCTGTCGACGACGCTGGCGAACATGCTCATGGAGCCTGGTCATTTTCGTAAGGAAGCGGATGTCGGTTTCCGTTTCCTGGTGCTGTCGCACACCTTGCTCAGCTATCTGTCAGGGCTGGGAGCGCACCGCGAGACGCAGCTGCCGGCGGATGTGCGCGAGCATTTGATTGATGGCGCCGGAGTGAAACTGGCGGCGAGCATCAATGAAATCGCCCAAGGCCTGGCGAGCAAACAACCGGTTGCGATTCAAAGTGACGAAGAAGAAGCACTGGCCAATGAACTTGAGCAGATGCCGGATGAAATCGATGAAGGGCAGCGACTGGTGCAGACGCAACTGGCGCTGATCTGCCGACAGTTGGGGCCACTGCGGACGTTGGCGGCGCACTTGATCAAGGACACCTCTGAAGCTTGAGTTGGCCCGACTGGCCCCATCGCTGGCAAGCCAGCTCCCACAGGGTTCTTTGGTGAAGCACAATTTTGTGAATCAACCCGACCCACTGTGGGAGCTGGCTTGCCAGCGATGAGGCCCTCAGCAACAACACAACTCCGGGATCAGAAACCTACATCCCATGCTGTCGAAGCAACTTGTCATAACTGCCATCCGCCTTCATCGCCGCAATAGCCCGATCAAACCCCGCCACAATCTGCGCATGCTGCGGATTCTTCAGACTCACCAATATGTGCAGGCTGTTCTCGCTCAACGGCTTGGGCAAAAACTCCACCGCACTGCGTACCTTGGCTGATTCCCGCGCCAGGTAATACTTCGCCACATACTCGTCCTCCAGCGTCAGCTTGACCCGATCCGCCGCCAGCATGCGCACGCCCATGGCAAAGTTATGCACAGGGACTTTCTGCAACGCCTTGTCGGCATCAAATGGCGGTGAGTAGGCGTAGCCGCGCACCACCGCTATGGGATACGTGTGCAGTTGCTGCAGATTGTTGTATTCGAGTGGCGTGTCTTTGCGCTTGAGAAAGCGGATACGGTTGACCAGATACTCACCGGAAAACTGCCCCAGTTTCGTCCGGTCTTCGTTGTACCAGGCATTGACCAGTACGTCGTAACGCCCCTCGCCAACCCCCAGCAGCGCCCGCGCCCAAGGCACCTGCTCGTAACCGCTGGCATAGCCCGCCCGGGCCAGCGCGGTGGTGACGATGTCGGTGGCCAGGCCGCCGTTGACCAGTGTGTCATCGGTAAAGGGCGGCCAGATATCAAACACCAGCCGCAACTTCTGCGCCGCTGCGGTCTGAGCCAGCAAGAGCAATCCGATCAAAGCAAAGGCTCGATGCAAACGCGGCATGCTTGAAAATCCTTAGCGGGCCGGAGCCCTGCGTGTTTTCAGTCAAAACCCCAAGGCCCCTTACCGGCAAAACCCAGGCACTAACATTAGCTCAAGGGAGCCAGTGCACAGGGCTCACCCGCAGATTACACAAAGACGCCCGTGCTGCGCGAAAGGAATGATGGCATTTTGACCTTTGTCACAGACTCTTACGCCATACAGACATCTGCGACCGGTGCGCTTAGTATCGGACGACGTATTCAAGGAATCGGAAAATGACAATCGATTGGGTCTGCAAACATCACAGCGATCTGGGCAAAGAGCAGCTGTACGCACTGTTGAAGCTGCGCTCGGAAGTATTCGTGGTTGAACAGAAATGCGCCTACCCCGACCTCGACGGGCAGGATCTGGAGGGCGACACCTATCACCTGATGGGTTGGGAGGATGATCAGTTGAAGGCTTATCTGCGCCTGCTCGATCCGCAATCTCAGGGCGGCGACGTGGTCATCGGCCGCGTGATCACCGCGCCGCAAGCCCGAGGCCAAGGGGTGGGCCACGAAATGATGGAGCAGGCGCTGAAGCAGGCCGAGAAACACTGGCCGCAGGTGCCGATCTATCTGTCGGCGCAGGCGCATTTGCAGGGGTATTACGGCAAGTACGGTTTCGTGGTGGCGGGTGAGGAATATCTGGAGGACGGCATTGCGCATATCGGGATGCGTCGCTCCTGAAGGCCCCATCGCTGGCAAGCCAGCTCCCACAAGGAATTGCGTCGTTCACAACCTATGTGAACGCCAGAAAAACCTGTGGGAGCTGGCTTGCCAGCGATGGCGTCAGCCCAATCCACTCAGGATTCAGGGATACTCAAGCACAGCCTTGATCTGCCGCAAATTCCTCTCGATCCACCCCCGTTCAATCGCCCCCCACTCACGAATCCGATAACGCCCGGCATGATTGCGGGCGCCCTCTTCCTGCTCGAACTCGCAAATGATATCCAGATCCGCCAGCGCGGCGATCGTGTCCTGCGCGGTGCGGCGGGGCATGCCCGTCACTTCGGTCAGCGCCGGCACGCTTGGGGCCAGACCGCTGTCGATCAGGTACGCGACGTACAAGCGTCGATAGAAACTGCTTTTGGTCTTGCTGACGTCCATCCACACCTTCCTGGTTGCGACTGTTGTTATTGCATATCTCGCCAAGTCAGATACACCCGCAGATCAAACTCGACCTGGTGATACCCCGGCAGCATGTGTTCGCACAATTTGTAAAACGCCTTGTTGTGATCCGACTCTTTGAAATGCGCCAATTCATGCACGACGATCATTTTCAGAAAGTCCGGCGCAGCGTCCTTGAACAGCGAGGCGATACGAATCTCTTTCTTGGCCTTGAGTTTGCCGCCCTGAACGCGCGAAACCGTGGTGTGCAACCCGAGAGCACGATGGGTCAGGTCGAGGCGGTTGTCGAACAGCACTTTGTCGATGGCCGGGGCGTTGCGCAGGTATTCCTGCTTCAGGTCCAGCGCGTAGGTGTACAGCGCCTTGTCGCTCTGCACATCGTGGCGCCCCGCATAACGCTGGTCCAGGTATTCACCCAGACGCCCGTCGGCGATCAATTGGCGCACCTGATCCTGGAGTTGCGCGGGATAGGCCTGGAGGTACTTCAACACAGTCATGGACGGGCGACACGGTTCGAAAAAGGTGCGCCAGTGTAGCGAATTCAGCCGGGCAACGCGCTCCAGTCGAAAGGCTCGGCAAAGCTTGCGGCGTCTTCGGCAATCATCGGACGCGCCACGAGAAAGCCCTGTACGTACTCGCAGCCGTGGGCTTGCAGCCATTGATATTGCTCGATGGTCTCGACACCCTCGGCAATCACCAGCAAACCGTATTGCTTGCACAGATTGATCACCGTGCTCACCAGGTACGCATCCTTTTTGGAGTCCGGCAATCGAGCGATCAGATGGCGATCGAGCTTGAGTGTGTCCAGTTCCAGATCACGCAAATGCGTAAGCGAACATGGCCCGGAGCCGAAATCGTCCAACGCCACCCGCACCCCGAGATTGCGCAGCAAGCGCAACTGCTTTCGGGTTTCGTCGGGGTTTTGCATCAAGGCCTCCTCGGTGACCTCGACCTCCAGTTGCCGTGGCTGCAAGGCATGCCGCTCCATGACCTGACGCAACTCGGTGACCAGATTGGGCAGGCCAAACTGGGTGTTGCTCAAACTGACGCCGAGCACCAGGTCTTCGGCAAACAAGGTTTCCCAGGCCTTTCGCTGCCCAGCGCCACGGTGATAAATCCAGCTGCCGAGGCGACTGATCAGCCGCGCCTCCTCCAGCAACGGCAGGAACAACCCCGGCGGCACGTCACCCACGCTCGGGTGCTGCCAACGCAGCAGTGCCTCGAAACCACGGATCTGCCCGCTATCAATCGCCACCTGCGGTTGATAGACCAGATTGAAATCACGATTTTCGATGGCGGTGCGCACACTTTCTTCAAGCATCAACCGCGAGCGCGCACGGCCGTTCATTTCATGATCATAGAAACGATATTGCTGACGCCCGGCGCGTTTGGCTTCGTACATGGCGATGTCCGAGGCGCGCAGCAACCCGTCGAGGTTCGATCCGCAGTCCGGAAAAGTGGCGATGCCGATACTGGCGCCGAGGGCAATATCCATACCTTCAAGTTGCTGACATATGGAGACCCGTTCGATCAGCTTCTCGGCAATCTTCGCCGCCTGCTCGGGAAACTCCAGATCCAGCAGCGCAGTAAATTCATCACCGCCCATGCGCGCAAGAATATCGAACGGCCGCAAACACGCCTTCAACTGTTCAGAGACCCAGCGCAACACGCGGTCGCCCGCGTCGTGCCCGAGGGAATCGTTGACGCGTTTAAAGCCGTCGAGATCCAGATAAAGCAGCACCCAACTGCCATCGCTGCGTTCGCCGCGCAGCAGCAGATTTTCGACGGTTTGATAAAAGCCGCGACGATTGAGCAACCCGGTCAGCGGATCAGTGACTGCCTGATATTCGAGCTGCTGGTGCAAATGACGCACCACCGACATGTCGAGCACCGTCACCACCATCCCATATTGCTCGGCGGATAACGGCGCACAGGACAGCGCCACCGGCACTTGCTGTCCGGGCGCGGTACGCAGCAAAGCGTCGCGCAGCCGCAAGGTTTCGCCGCGCTGGTAACTGCTTTTGAATTCGGAATCGGCCCACAACGGGATGTGTGGTTTCTGCAGGTAATCAAGAAACTCCTTACCCTCCAGCTCTTTCACCGGCGCATTGAGCAGCCGTGAAATCGCCGGATTGGCAAAGCGGATCAAACCGTCCTCGCCCAGCACCAGAATGCCTTCGGCAGCGTTATCCAGCACCGAGGCATTAAATGCCCGCGCCACCTCCAGATCGCGAGTCAGTTGCTGCAAGGCGCGGCGATTGCGCTGATGCTCCAGCAGCGCTTGCACCTTGGGCTTGAGGATCTGCGGGTCGAAGGGTTTAAACAGGTAATCCACCGCACCACTGGCATAGCCCTTGATCACGGCATCCTGGGATTGCTCGTTGGCGGTGAGGAAAATGATTGGCGTGAGGCGAGTGCGCTGACTGCCGCGCATCAGCCGCGCGACTTCAAAGCCGTCCATGCCCGGCATCTGCACATCCAGCAGGACCAGATCGACGTCGTGTTCGAGCAGAATATTGAGCGCCTCGAAACCGGAGGCGGCGGTCATGACGTGCCAATCCTGACGCTGCAGCAACGCGCGCATGCTGATCAGGTTTTCAGGGTAGTCATCTACGATCAACAGGACAGAGCTGCCTTCACTTGGCGGGGGTTGCGCGCATTCCATGCTGCTTCTCTTGTCGGGACATCAGGTCGGTTCCAGTAAAAACCGCACACATACTGAGCGTTCACTCTAGTCTTGGATCCACAAAAGCAGTAGCTGTCATCAGGCCATCATTTAACGAATGGCATGTTTAGCCGACTAACGGTCACGCTTGAAGTCCCCTGAAACCGGCAAAGGTGGCATTTCGACAGGATGTTGACGTCAACCGTCCGCCGGACGGCCGTTAACAAACTTTCCCTCTACGCTTATAAAGGCCGCCCCAAAACGCGCGGGCTAGAGCATCTGGCACGTGCGTGCAGCGAAACTTGAGTGGAAGAACCGACATGATCGATCTCGCAACCTGGAACCTCAGCGTTCCCGTTGGCAGCCCGCCATATACCGTCGAAACCTCCAAACTGGTGAAAGGCTTCAAGGATCAATACTTCCATTCCGACACCGGCACCCTGTTTTTCTGGTCACCGGTCACCGGGTCAAAAACCGAAAACGCCATCTACCCGCGTACTGAACTGCGCGAGACCTACAGCAACGGCACCCTGCGAAACTGGTATTACCCGGACGCCGACAACCTGCTACGCGCGACCGTCACGGTCAACAAAGTGCCAAGCTCCGGCAAAATCGTCATCGGCCAGATTCATGCTTATGAAAGCCAGAAGCCGATGCTCAAGCTCGAATATCAATACAAGACTAAAACCGAAACCGGCAACCTTGTAATCAAAGTCCGCATGCGCCCCGATGACGAAGAAAGCCGCGTCATCACCCTCGCCACGGGAATCAAAATGGACCGCCAGTTCAACTACCTCATCCACCTCAGCCCCGGCGGCGCGTTGGGCGTGAGTGCGGCGGGTTATCAGTGGGATTCACAGATCAGCGCGACGTGGCGTAACAAGCCGCTGTACTTCAAGGCCGGAGTTTACGTGCAGGACAACACCGGCTACACCAGCGAAGGTGGCCAGGTCACCTTCAGCAAACTCGACATCGATCACGATAAATAACCCAATCCCCACTGTAGGAGCTGCCGAAGGCTGCGATCTTTTGATCTTGTTTTTGATTCTAAAAAGACAGAATCAAAAGATCGTCCGATCGCGGCCCGAGCCTTCGGCAGCTCCTACATTTAAACGGTGTTGTTTAGATCTGTCGGCGGTTACTTCCCGAAGCCTACAACAGCTTGCGTCGTTGCCTACGGGTACGCCAGAATCCGCCGGCTTGTGCGCCTGGAGGGCCATCGGTAACTTGATTCGCGTCACTGATTTCCAGTGATCGGGTTTAGTAGCCCGAGGTTTCAAGCGTTGTGCACAAGCATCTGTCAGTCAGGTATTTCGATTCCTGCGCTTGATGGTAGCTGTGCGCAGGGCACCTTCGGGTGCGCCGGCTTGCTCGAAACCCCGGTCTACTAACCTGCGTACAGTTGCCTCCACTTTGATTAGTAGCCAGAGCGGAGGCACTTCAATCAGGTTTCGAGCAAATGACTAAATCAACGCCACACCCGCCGGTCACCGACCCGGCCTCCCCGTACGAATCCCCCGACTCAAAAAAACTCAACGACGCCGCCGAACGCGCCCTCGACCACTACCTCAACCCCGCCGCCCTTATCATGGCGAGCACCAACAACCCCGAACCCATGTACCTCGCCAACCCGAAGTACAACACCGAGTCCTTGCTGGCCAACGCCAGCGAAACGTTGGGCTCAGCCAGCGAAATGCTCAACAACTTCGCGGCGATGCTCGATACCTCGCACCGCAAGACCGCGCTGGGCATTGCGCAAGTCGTCATGCTCGGAGAACTGGCGGTGAATCAGGCGCTGGATCATGTTGAGTTGAAGGAATAGTCACCCACAAAAAACCCGCCTCTCGGCGGGTTTCTTGATTCAATGGTTTAACGCTAAGGCTTAGTTAACCTTGGCGTTCAACTCACCCTTCAGATAACGCTGGTACATCGCTTCCAGCGAGATCGGCTTGATCTTCGAAGCATTACCGGCAGTACCGAACGCTTCATAACGCGCGATACATACATCACGCATTGCAGTCACGGTGGCGCCGAAGAATTTACGTGGGTCGAATTCGCTCGGGTTGGTGGCCATCAGGCGACGCATGGCGCCGGTGGATGCCAGGCGCAGGTCGGTGTCGATGTTGACCTTGCGCACGCCGTACTTGATGCCTTCGACGATTTCTTCAACCGGTACGCCGTAGGTTTCTTTGATGTCGCCGCCGTACTGGTTGATGATTGCCAGCCACTCTTGTGGAACCGACGAGGAACCGTGCATCACCAGGTGGGTGTTAGGGATGCGTTTGTGGATTTCCTTGATGCGGTCGATGGCCAGCACGTCGCCGGTAGGTGGCTTGGTGAACTTGTAGGCGCCGTGGCTGGTGCCGATGGCGATGGCCAATGCGTCGACCTGGGTGCGCTTGACGAAGTCAGCGGCTTCTTCCGGGTCGGTCAGCATTTGGCTGTGATCCAGAACGCCTTCGGCGCCGATGCCGTCTTCTTCACCGGCCATACCGGTTTCCAGGGAACCCAGGCAGCCCAGCTCGCCTTCTACCGAAACGCCGCAGGCGTGAGCCATGGCAACGGTCTGCTGAGTGACGCGAACGTTGTAGTCGTAGTCGGTCGGGGTCTTGCCGTCTTCGCCGAGGGAACCGTCCATCATCACCGAGCTGAAGCCCAGCTGGATCGAACGCTGGCAGACGTCAGGGCTGGTGCCGTGGTCCTGGTGCATGCACACCGGGATGTGCGGGAATTCTTCGATCGCGGCCAGGATCAGGTGGCGCAGGAATGGCGCGCCAGCGTATTTACGGGCGCCGGCCGAAGCCTGGACGATCACCGGGGAGTCAGTCTTGTCAGCGGCTTCCATGATGGCGCGCATCTGCTCAAGGTTGTTGACGTTGAAAGCTGGAACGCCGTAGCCGAACTCGGCTGCGTGGTCCAACATCTGGCGCATGCTGATAAGTGCCATTGTGTGTGTCTCTCCCGGTTTGGGTCGTTAATCGTGCCAGCCTGCCGGAGCGGCGGCGGCTATTCAAGTGATTGCAGATCGGGGGTTGAGGCCCGGCCTGGTGATTCGGTGGTACCAAAATCTTGTGAACAACACAGAACCCCTGTGGGAGCGAGCCTGCTCGCGAAAGCGGTCTGACAGACACTGCATCAGCGACGGCAAGACTGCCTTCGCGAGCAGGCTCGCTCCCACAATTGGATCTCCGTACATCAATTCAATCGTGTTACTCGGCTTTGCAGCCGCGGCCGATCAGGTCATTGGTGGCGACCCAATACACCAGGCCTTCCTCACCCTTGACGTGAAACGCCAGCATGCCATCGCTGTACAGCGCGCCCGAGGCGCCCGGCTCTTCTTTCAGGCGATAGACCTGATCACCGCCGCCCAGTCGAACGTCGACTTCCTTCTGGCCGGCATCGGCGTAACGCCAGAGCACTTTGGCCTGGCTGTCGCAGGTCCAGGTGGTCCAGTTATCCGCAGGGGCGGACGACTGAAACAGGTTCAACTGCGCGCAACCGCCCAACAATGCCAACGCCGCAATGGCGATCAAGCCTTTCATCCGTGTTCCTCGACTGACGACGCACGCCGCCAGTCCTGAGTTAAAGAGTCAGACCCGTCAAGGACAACCATGTTCCTTGGCCGGGGTTTGCGTCTCGTATTTGTCCAGACCGTCCGGCCCGGAACGCTTGTTCAGCACCGGGTTGGTCTCGGCCTGCCAGTCGGCCTGATAACAGCCTTTGTGCACCGCGTCTGGCGCAGGCGTAGGCTCGGCCTTCGGGTTGCTCCCGCAGGCCGCCAGCGTACCGGTCAGCAACAACAATGCTAATGACTTGACCATTTGAACACTCCTTTGCCTGGCCAAACGGGCGGCCTCAGGCCTTGGCCCGGCTTTCCAGGACTTCAACGGCTGGCAGCACTTTGCCTTCGACGAATTCGAGGAACGCGCCGCCACCGGTGGAAATGTAGGAGATCTTTTCAGCCACGCCATATTTATCGATGGCCGCCAGGGTGTCGCCACCGCCGGCAATCGAGAACGCATCGCTGTCGGCGATGGCCTGAGCCAGCACTTTGGTGCCGTTGCCGAACTGATCGAACTCGAACACGCCGACCGGGCCGTTCCACAGAATGGTTTTCGACGATTTCAGCAGTTCGGCGAAGTTGGCTGCGGTTTGCGGGCCGATGTCCAGAATCATGTCGTCGGCGGCAACGTCAGCGATGAGCTTGACGGTGGCTTCAGCGGACTCGGCGAATTCCTTGGCAACCACAACATCAACGGGCAGCGGCACGCTGACCTTGGCGGCGATGGCGCGCGCGGTGTCGAGCAGATCCGGCTCGTACAGCGACTTGCCTACCGGATGACCGGCAGCGGCGAGGAAGGTGTTGGCGATACCGCCGCCGACGATCAGTTGATCGCAGATCTGGCTCAGGCTGTTGAGTACGTCGAGTTTGGTCGAGACCTTGGAGCCGGCAACGATGGCAGCCATTGGTTGCGCAGGCGCGCCCAGCGCTTTGCCCAGTGCATCCAGCTCGGCGGCCAGCAGTGGGCCAGCAGCGGCGACTTTGGCAAATTTGGCCACGCCGTGGGTCGAACCCTCGGCGCGGTGAGCGGTGCCGAACGCGTCCATCACGAACACGTCGCACAGGGCGGCGTATTGCTGGGCCAGTTCGTCAGCGTTCTTTTTCTCGCCCTTGTTGAAGCGCACGTTTTCGAACAGCACGATGTCGCCGGCCTTGACGTCAACGCCGCCCAGGTAATCGGCTACCAGCGGTACTTCACGGCCGAGTGCCTTGCTCAGGTAGTCGGCGACTGGCTTGAGACTGTTCTCGGCGGAGAACTCGCCTTCGGTCGGACGGCCAAGGTGCGAGCACACCATGACGGCGGCACCTTTTTCCAGGGCCAGCTTGATGGTCGGCAGCGAAGCCAGGATTCGCGCATCGCTGGTGACAACACCGTCCTTGACTGGGACGTTGAGGTCTTCGCGGATCAATACGCGCTTACCTTGCAGATCGAGGTCGGACATCTTCAACACGGTCATGGGTCGCACTTCCTACGGTTTTTTTGAAGTTGCTGTTTGCAGATAGTGTTCTGCAACGTCCAGCATTCGGTTGGCAAAACCCCACTCGTTGTCGAACCAGGCCAGGATGTTCACCAGCCGTGGGCCGGAAACGCGGGTCTGACTGGCATCGACGATGGCCGAATGTGGGTCGTGGTTGAAATCACAACTGGCGTGAGGCAATTCGGTGTAGGCCAAAAGCCCCTTGAGCGGGCCGCTGGTGGCGGCTTCACGCAGGATCCGGTTGACCTCAGTGGCGTCGGTCGCCGTGGCGGTCTGCATCGTGATGTCGAGGCACGACACGTTGACCGTCGGCACGCGTACGGCTTTGGCTTGAATTCGGCCGGCAAGTTCCGGCAGCAGGCGCTCGATACCGCGCGCCAGACCAGTGGACACCGGGATCACCGACTGGAACGCCGAACGGGTGCGGCGCAGGTCTTCGTGGTGATAGGCGTCGATGACCGGCTGATCGTTCATCGCCGAGTGAATCGTGGTGATCGACACGTAATCAAGGCCGATCGCCTTGTCGAGCAGACGCAACAGCGGCACGCCGCAGTTGGTGGTGCAGGAGGCGTTGGACACCAGCAGTTCGTCGCCGGTCAGGCAGTCCTGATTGACGCCGTAAACGATGGTGGCGTCGACATCCGCCTCGCTGGCCATCGGCTGCGAAAACAACACACGCGGCGCGCCGGCGTTCAGGAAACGCTGGCCGTCTTCACGGGTGTTGTAGGCGCCGGAGCATTCGAGCACCAGATCGACGTCCAGCGACGCCCAATCGATGCCTTCGGGGGTGGCACTGCGCAGGACCTTCACGCAGTTGCCATTAATATGCAGACAATCGCCCTCGACCCGCACTTCGCCGGGGAACCGGCCGTGGGTAGAGTCGAAGCGTGTCAGGTATTCGATGCTGGCCATGTCGGCCAGATCGTTGATCGCGACAATTTCAAACCCGGCTTTCTCGCCTCGCTCAAACAACGCACGCAAGACGCAACGACCAATCCGGCCGTAGCCGTTGAGTGCAACTTTGTAAGGACGCGGTTGAGGCATGGGGTTCTCGATAGTACGCAGGCAGACGTAATGTTTGTTGCAACACAACCCTTGTGGGAGCTGGCTTGCCAGCGATAGGGCCATTCGCATCAACATAAATGCTGACTGAACGGACGCTATCGCTGGCAAGCCAGCTCCCACATGGTACTGCGGTGACCGTTAGATCACCGCGCTGTGCCTTAGTCTTCCAGCAGCTCTTCAGCCTGACCGAGGATGTTTTCCAGGGTGAAACCGAACTCTTCGAACAGTGCCGAAGCCGGAGCCGACTCACCGTAAGTGGTCATGCCGATCACGCGACCTTCCAGACCCACGTACTTGAACCAGAAGTCGGCATGAGCCGCTTCGATCGCGATACGCGCGCTGACCTGCAACGGCAGGACGGCTTGCTTGTAGCCAGCATCCTGAGCATCGAACACGCTGGTGCAAGGCATCGAAACCACGCGCACCTTGCGGCCCTGCTCGGTCAGTTTGTCGAAGGCTTGAACAGCCAGGCCGACTTCCGAACCGGTCGCAATCAGAATCAGCTCAGGCTCGCCTGCGCAGTCCTTCAGCACGTAGCCACCGCGGCTGATGTCGGCGATCTGGCCAGCATCACGGGTTTGGTGCTGCAGGTTCTGACGCGAGAAGATCAGCGCCGATGGACCGTCCTTGCGCTCCAGAGCGTTTTTCCAGGCCACGGCCGATTCAACGGCATCGGCTGGACGCCAGGTGTCGAGGTTCGGTGTAGTGCGCAGGCTGGTCAGTTGCTCGATCGGCTGGTGCGTCGGGCCGTCTTCGCCCAGACCGATGGAGTCGTGGGTGTAGACGTGGATCACTTGCTTCTTCATCAGCGCCGACATGCGCACAGCGTTGCGAGCGTATTCCATGAACATCAGGAAGGTCGCGCCGTAAGGCACCAGGCCGCCGTGCAGGGTGACGCCGTTCATGATGGCGGTCATGCCGAACTCGCGCACGCCGTAGTACATGTAGTTGCCGCTGGCATCTTCAGCGCTGACGCCCTTGCAACCTTTCCACAGGGTCAGGTTGGAACCGGCCAGGTCAGCCGAACCGCCGAGCAATTCCGGCAGCAGCGGGCCGAACGCGTTCAGGGTGTTCTGGCTGGCTTTACGGCTGGCGATGGTTTCGCCTTTGGCAGCGACTTCAGCGATGTAAGCCGAGGCTTTTTCGGAGAAGTCTGCTGGCAGTTCACCGCTCAGACGACGGATCAGCTCGTTGGCTTCGGTCGGGAACGCGGCGGAGTAGGCAGCGAAACGCTGGTCCCACTCGGCTTCTACAGCGCGGCCGGATTCCTTGGCATCCCACTCGGCATAGATGTCGGCCGGGATTTCGAATGGACCGTGGTTCCAGTTCAGCGCCTGACGGGTCAAGGCGATTTCCGCGTCACCCAGTGGGGCGCCGTGGCAGTCTTCTTTGCCTTGCTTGTTCGGCGAGCCGAAACCGATGGTGGTCTTGCAGCAGATCAGCGTCGGCTGCGCGCTCTTGCGAGCGGTTTCGATGGCGGTCTTGATCTCTTCCGGGTCGTGACCGTCAACGTTGCGGATCACTTGCCAGTTGTAGGCTTCGAAACGCTTCGGCGTGTCATCGGTGAACCAGCCTTCGACTTCGCCGTCGATGGAGATGCCGTTGTCATCGTAGAAGGCGATCAGCTTGCCCAGACCCAACGTACCGGCCAGGGAAGCGACTTCGTGGGAAATGCCTTCCATCATGCAGCCATCACCCAGGAACACGTAGGTGTGGTGGTCAACGATGTTGTGGCTCGGACGGTTGAACTGCGCCGCCAGGACTTTTTCCGCCAGCGCGAAACCCACGGCGTTGGCCAGGCCCTGACCCAACGGGCCAGTGGTGGTCTCGACGCCTGGGGTATAGCCGAATTCCGGGTGACCCGGGGTGCGGCTGTGCAGTTGACGGAACTGCTTAAGGTCTTCGATCGACAGGTCATAACCGGTCAGGTGCAGCAGCGAATAGATCAACATCGAGCCATGGCCGTTGGACAGCACGAAGCGGTCACGGTCGGCGAAGGATGGATTGCTCGGGTTGTGCTTGAGGTAGTCGCGCCAAAGCACTTCGGCGATATCTGCCATACCCATAGGTGCACCGGGATGGCCGCTGTTGGCTTTTTGCACGGCATCCATGCTGAGGGCACGAATGGCGTTGGCACGCTCACGACGGCTAGGCATCGCTGATCTCCTGGGTGTGAATAGATTGAAACGGAAAAAAGGAGGGCATTTTCCCTCACCGGAGCGCCTCGGGGCAATGACAGATAGTCATCCGGCAGCGTTTTTCCAATGGATAGCGGCGGATTAGGCAGGTGAAACCTTTCCGCTATTGGTTTGTAGAGTTGACCATCTCGCGAGAAGTGCCATCTATCGAGCAATATCAAAACTTTTTGATATTGCCCTTGCGGTGCTTTGAGGCCGTCACTAGACTGCCCACCCTATGAACTTACGCGTGCCTTCCATTCGCCATGACGATTGCGACGAGCTGGCGGCCCTGTGCAAGGCCGGCGGCGATCCGCTGCGCCTGAATGTATTGCGCGCCCTGGCCAACGATTCGTTCGGTGTACTGGAGCTGGCGCAAATTTTCGGCATCGGTCAGTCCGGCATGAGTCATCACCTTAAAGTGTTGGCGCAAGCCGATCTGGTGGCGACCCGCCGCGAAGGCAACGCGATTTTCTATCGCCGCGCCCTGCCCCACACCGAATTGCTGGGTGGCAAGTTGCACGCCGCATTGTTAGAAGAAGTCGACAACCTGGTGCTGCCTGACGACGTTCAAGCGCGAATCACTCAGGTTCACGGGCAGCGGGCTGCGGCCAGTCAGGACTTTTTCGCTCGGGTAGCTGAGAAATTTCGCGCCCAGCAAGACTTGATCGCAGGCCTGCCGCAGTACCGCGAAAGCGTGCTGGCGCTGCTCGACAAACTGAATTTCGATGGTGCTGCCACGGCCATTGAAGTCGGCCCCGGTGATGGCGCTTTCCTGCCGGAACTGGCGCGTCGCTTCAGCACCGTAACCGCGCTGGACAACAGCCCGGCGATGCTCGAACTGGCGCGTCAGGTATGCGTTCGTGAACAACTGGCTAACGTCAGCCTGCAATTGGCCGATGCATTGAACGGCACCAGCCTTCAGGCCGATTGCGTGGTGTTGAACATGGTGTTGCACCATTTCGCCGCGCCGGCCGAAGCGCTCAAGCACATGGCCGACTTGCTGCAACCGGGCGGTAGCTTGCTCGTGACAGAGTTATGTAGCCACAACCAGAGTTGGGCCAGGGAGGCCTGCGGTGATCTGTGGTTGGGGTTTGAACAGGACGATTTGGCCCGTTGGGCCACCGCTGCGGGACTCGTTCCCGGGGAAAGCCTCTATGTAGGCTTACGTAATGGTTTCCAGATCCAGGTCCGCCACTTTCAGCGACCGGCTGGCGACACTCACCATCGGTAAATTCAGGAAAAAATCGAGATGAGCGAATACTCCCTCTTCACCTCCGAGTCCGTGTCCGAAGGGCACCCGGACAAAATCGCCGACCAGATTTCCGATGCGGTGCTGGACGCCATTATTGCTGAAGACAAGTTCGCCCGTGTGGCGTGCGAGACTCTGGTAAAGACCGGCGTTGCAATCATCGCCGGTGAAGTGACCACGTCGGCCTGGGTCGATCTGGAAGAAATCGTGCGTAACGTCATTCTGGACATCGGCTACAACAGCTCCGATGTCGGCTTCGACGGCGCAACTTGCGGTGTGATGAACATCATCGGCAAGCAGTCCCCAGACATCAACCAGGGTGTTGACCGTGCCAAGCCTGAAGATCAGGGTGCCGGCGACCAAGGCCTGATGTTCGGCTACGCCAGCAACGAAACCGACGTTTTGATGCCAGCCCCGATCACCTTCTCGCACCAGCTTGTTCAGCGCCAGGCCGAAGCCCGTAAATCGGGTCTGCTGCCTTGGCTGCGCCCGGACGCCAAGTCGCAAGTGACCTGCCGTTACGAAGGCGGCAAGGTTGTCGGTATCGACGCTGTAGTTCTGTCGACCCAGCACAACCCTGACGTATCGTACAAAGACCTGCGCGAAGGCGTGATGGAGCTGATCGTCAAGCACGTGCTGCCTGCCGAATTGCTGACCAAAGACACCCAGTTCCACATCAACCCGACTGGCCAGTTCATCATCGGCGGCCCGGTTGGCGACTGCGGTCTGACCGGTCGCAAGATCATCGTCGACAGCTACGGCGGCATGGCCCGTCACGGCGGCGGCGCGTTCTCCGGCAAGGATCCATCGAAGGTTGACCGTTCGGCTGCCTACGCTGGCCGTTATGTTGCCAAAAACATCGTCGCTGCCGGCCTGGCCGAGCGTTGCGAGATTCAGGTTTCCTACGCGATCGGTGTGGCCCAGCCTACCTCGATCTCGCTGAACACCTTCGGCACCGGCAAGATCAGCGACGACAAAATCGTCAAACTGGTGCGTGACGTGTTCGACCTGCGTCCATACGCGATCACCACCATGCTCGACCTGCTGCACCCGATGTACCAGGAAACTGCAGCCTACGGCCACTTCGGTCGCACGCCAGAGACCAAGACTGTTGGCGAAGACACCTTCACCACATTCACCTGGGAAAAAACCGACCGCGCCGACGCTCTGCGTTCTGCTGCCGGCTTGTAATTCCCTGGCTGCATGAAAAGCCCCGCACGGTTTGCGCCGTGCGGGGTTTTTTTATGCTTTCAAGATCCGCAACACCCCGCAAAACACCCGACCGACCTCGCTAAAAATCCTGACTAGTCTTCAGAAACCCCCATGAGCAAGGACGCTCAAGATGCGTTTGTTTTTGTTTGTTTTGCTGAACCTCATATACCTGACTGGCTACGCGTCTCAATGTCCGAACTGGGCCCTCACCCAGGCCCAGCGCGAAATCACCACCCTGCAAAAACAGATCGACCAATGGGACGACGCCTATCACCGCGAAGGCCGCGCATTGATTGCCGACGAACTCTACGATCAATCGCGCCTGCGGCTAAACCAATGGCGGCAGTGCTTCAAATTACCAATGGCGCCCGAGTCTTTGCGCACAGCCGCGGGCGCCATTGCGCACCCTATTGCCCACACTGGCCTGGACAAGCTTCATAAAGCCGAGGCCGTGGAGGCATGGCTGAGAGACCGCAAGGACGTCTGGGTACAACCCAAAGTTGATGGCGTCGCCGTGACACTCGTCTATCGCGCCGGGGTGTTGCAGCAAGCAATCAGTCGCGGCGACGGCGTCAACGGGCAAGACTGGACGGCATCGGCACGCAACATCGACGCCATTCCTCAACGCTTGAAGCAACCGCTGGATGTGTTGGTGCAAGGCGAGCTCTATTGGCGTTTGAACGAGCATGTTCAAGCACGCGCTGGCAGCGTCAACGCACGCGCTATCGTTGCAGGCTTGATGGGCAGAAAATCCCTGAGTACAGAACAAGGTGCCGGCATCGGCTTATTCATCTGGGACTGGCCACAAGGGCCTTCGGATTTGCCTGAGCGGCTATCGACACTGGCGGCGCTGGGCTTCGCCACAACGGTGCCCTACAGCTATCCCGTCCAGCAATTGGCAGAGGCACAAAAGTGGCGCGAGCACTGGTATCGCTCCCCCCTGCCATTTGCCACTGATGGCATCGTTCTGCGCCAGAGCCGGCGCCCTCCGGCCGAACGCTGGCAGGCCCGCGCACCTTACTGGGCGATCGCCTGGAAATATCCGTTTGCCCAGGCATTGGCCGAAGTACGCAAGGTGAATTTCAAGATCGGTCGCACCGGCCGCATCACGCCGGTACTCGAACTGATACCCGTCATGCTCGATGACCGGGAGATCAAACGGGTCAGCGCCAGTTCACTCAAGCGCTGGCAGGCGCTGGATATCCGCCCCGGCGATCAGGTGGCAATCAGTCTGGCCGGACTCACGATTCCGCGTCTCGACAGCGCTGTATTGCGCACCAGCGAGCGCGCAGCAATCAATGTCCCGAACGCCAAGGATTTTCATGCCTTGAGTTGCTGGCAGCCCACGCCCGGCTGCGAAAGCCAGTTTCTCTCGCGCCTGACCTGGCTCAGCGGCAAACAAGGACTGGCCATGCAGAATGTCGGGCGCGGTACTTGGGAGAAACTTCTCGAAACAGGCCGCGTGAAACACCTGCTGGATTGGTTGACCCTCGACGAGCCAGAGCTTGCTAACATTGCCGGCTTCGGCGAACGCAGCAGCGCGCGCCTGATGCACAGCTTTCGCAGCGCCCGCCAACGACCGTTCGCACAATGGCTCAAGGCACTGGGTATGCCGCCAACGGGCGGGGCAAAACTCCCCGATTCGTGGCAGGCACTGGCACAACGCGATACCGAACAATGGCAGAAGGAAGCCGGCATCGGCCCCGGTCGCGCAGCGCAATTGAACGCATTCTTCCGTGACGCGCAGGTGCTAGCCTTGAGTGAAATTTTACGCGCCGCCGGAATCGACGGTTTCTGAACATGCAATCCCGGCTCACCGGGAACCCAACGGTCGCCGAGGCGCTCCAACAGCGCAGCGCCCCCGACCCGAATGCCTTTGCACATGGAGCTTTTATGAAATTTTTCGCACCACTCGCCCTGCTGACCCTTTGCGGCGTCATGGCCGCTCCCGTAATGGCTGCCGAAGACGCTCCCGGACTGACCGGCTGCGCGGCCAAGAAGCAGGGCATCGTGAACCAGATCGAGCAGGCCAAAGCCCGCGGCAATGCCGATCAGCAGGCAGGTCTGGAAACCGCTCTGCGTGAAGTCACTGAACATTGCACTGACGCCGGCCTGAAAAAGGAGCGCGAAAACAAGGTCCTCGAGGCCAAGCATGAAGTCAGTCAGCGCCAGGCCGACCTCGACAAGGCCATGAAGAAAGGTGATCCGGAGAAGATCGACAAGCGCAAGAACAAGCTCGCCGAATCGCGTAAAGAGCTGCAGGACGCGCTGGACCAGATCGACAAGTAAAGGGTGGTGAGTTAAAGGCCACCATCGCGGGCAAGCCCGCTCCCACAGGAATTTTTTATGTACAGCAGAGAAATTTGTGGGAGCGGGCTTGCCCGCGATGGCGTCAGATCAGCCAACAGGTATCAATGATCGCGAAACTCTTTATGGCAAGCGCTGCAGGCATCTTCAACCTTCTGCACCGCAGGCCCCAGGTTGCTGGCCTTGTACGGCTGGACCTTGCTGGCGACCACCAATTCACCGGTGGCTGCTTCAAGGTTGCGGGCCATTTCCTGGAAGCGCGCCTGCTTTTGCCACACATCGTCTTTGGCGCTCGTGTGATCTTCTTCGCGCACTTGCGGGAAATGTTTCCACGGTTCGCGGGACAACGTATCGAGCTTCACCGCACCTTCGGCAAACTTCGGCCCGTCGAACGGAATGCGTCCACGCAACATGCCGCCCAGGTCTTCGCCGGTCTTGAGCATCTGCTTGAAGATCGTCTTGCGTTGGCCCAACGGAGAATTCGGATCGACACCGCCGCAGCCGGACAGGGTCAGGCAGGCCAGCAATACAACAGCAATTCTTTTAAGAGTCATGGTGGCTTCAGGTCACGGAAATCGGCGGCCAGTATCCCCGCGTCACCGACAAACACCAATAGCCCTATTAAAAATACGGGTTGCCGGAGCGCATGGAGCACTCCGGCAACCGGCACAGGAATCACTCCATGAACAGCCGTTTCAAGGCCTGGCGTCATCCGCTGATCACCACTCTTCCAATGCTGGCAATTCTCGCCGGTTGTACCGGTGGCGACAGCGACAAGCCGAAAACCCATGCGCTGGCCACTTATTCCAGCGCGACGTGGGAAGCACTGCCAGCGGTGTCCGATAGCGATCTGGTCGCCGGTTTCGGTTCTTGGCGCAGCGCCTGCACCCGCCTCAAAAATGATGCGGTCTGGGGCACGACCTGCGCCGCTGCGGCGAACGTGCCGCAGAGCGCCAGCGAGATTCGTGCTTTCCTCAAACAGAACCTCGATGTCTACGGCCTGCGTGCTGAAAACGACAACCCCAACGGGTTGATTACCGGCTACTACGAACCGGTGTACCCCGGCAGCCTGACGCCGACCGAAACGGCGAACGTTCCGGTGTATGGCGTGCCCGAGGACATGATCATCGTCTCGCTCGACAGCATTTATCCCGAACTCAAAGGCAAACGCCTTCGCGGTCGACTTGAAGGTCGGGTGCTCAAGCCCTACGACGACGCGGCGACGATCGAAAGCAAAGGCGTGAACGCGCCAGTGGTTGCCTACCTCACCGACCCGATGAATCTGCAATTTTTGCAAATCCAGGGATCCGGGCGGATCCAGACCCAGGACGGCAAGCAGCTACGCATTGCCTACGCCGACCAGAATGGCCACCCGTATCGACCGATTGGCCGTTGGCTGGTCGAGCAAGGCGAACTGAAGAAAGAAGACGTGACGATGGGCGCGATCAGCGACTGGGCCAAGGCCAATCCGTCGCGCATTCCGGAACTGCTGGGCAGCAACCCCAGCTATGTGTTTTTCACCCGCAACCCGGACAGCAACGAAGGCCCGCGCGGTTCGCTGAACGTGCCACTGACTGCCGGCTATAGCGCGGCGGTGGATCGCAAGGTGATTCCTTTGGGTAGCCTGTTGTGGTTGTCGACGACGCGCCCGGATGGCACGGCGCTGGTTCGTCCAGTGGCGGCGCAGGACACCGGCGGTGCGATTGCCGGTGAGGTTCGCGCAGATCTGTTCTGGGGCACCGGTGATGCGGCCGGGCAATTGGCTGGCGACATGAAACAGCAGGGGCAGATCTGGATGCTCTGGCCCAAAGGTGCACCGTTGCCACAAGTACCGCAGGTGGCCGACAAACCTTAAAAGCAAAAGATCGCAGCCTGCGGCAACTCCTACAGGGTGGATCTGTGACCTCTGTAGGAGCTGCCGCGGGCTGCGATCTTTTGACCTTGCTCTACCTAAACCGACACGAAGAAGAACGAAGCAATCAACCCCATCCCCACAAACCACACCAGCGACCGCAGAATCGCCCAGTCCGCCAGATAGCAGATGATGTACAGCAGGCGACTGGTGATAAACAGCACCGCCAGCACATTCACGGTGACCAACTGCGCCGTCCCCACCAGATGCGCAACGATCACCGCTGCGGCAAACGCTGGCATCACTTCAAAGCTGTTCAGTTGCGCCGCATGCGCCCGCCGGGCCACGCCATTAACGCTGTCGAGAAAGTCTCGCGGGTCATGATTGTCACTGAGCCGGAAACCGCCCGAGATCTTGGCGACAATCGTGCACACGTACGGCAAAAAGATCGCGATTAACACACACCAAAGAGCCACCGTCATAACGCCATCCTTTTTTCGAGTTATAGAGTTCGCGAGCCGTCAGAACTTCATCACCAGTATGCCGATCAGCACCAGCCCACAAGCTAAGAGCCGCGACCTGCCGAAAGGTTCTTTGAGGTATCGCATTCCGAACAGCACCACCAGAATCACGCTGATCTCGCGCAACGCCGCTGCTTCGGCAATCGAGCCCAACTGCATCGCCCACAGCACCAAAGCGTAGCTGAACAACACGCAGAACCCGACTGCCAGCCCCAGTTTCCACTGCTCACGCCAGAACTGCATGAACGCCGGACGTTTGGCGACCCACGCCAGCAACGGAAACGGCCAGGCGCTGAGCAGCGTGACCCAGACCAGGTAATCCAGCGGATGCGACCAGCGCCGCAGCGCCTGGCCGTCAATGTAGGTGTAGCAGCCGATGCACAGCCCGATCAGCGCTACCACCGGCAACATCGACCACGGTAAATGTTTGCCACCGCCGCCCTGCCACAGCAGACACGCCATGCCGAACGGAATCAGCATGATCCCGAAGATCTGCTGTGTAGTGAGCACTTCACCGGCAAAGATCAGGGTCAGTGCCAGCACCACCAGTGGCGACAAACCGCGCATCAACGGATAGACCAGCCCGAGATCGCCAACGCGATAGGCTTGAATCAACAGATAGCGATAGAGCAGTTCGAACGCTGCCGACGCGAGAATCCACGGCCAGATATCCATGGGCGGCACGTTCACGAAGGGCAACGCGATGGCGACAACCAGCAGCGCCACGGTGTCCATGCACGCCACCACCAGCAGCCGTTCGGCACTGAACTTGATCAGGGTATTCCACGCCGCATGCAGCAGCGCCGCTACCAACACCAAAGCTGTCGCCAGCACGTTTCACTCCTTATTATTTTTCACCGCACTCACGTCAACAATCGAATAGTCAGATTATTGATTCTCGATGTGTCAGCAGCTGTTTATACTGCAAGCGACCACGCCGCACTCAGTTGCGCACAGACTAATTCCAATAATTCCTGCCCGCCCCGCTCTCTTTCGAGACCGGTCGTTGGCCTGCGTATGCCTGATCACAGCGTCAAGACTACCGACAGAGACCTTGCGCATGCCACTCGCCTTGTTTGCACTCGCTGTTGCCGCGTTCGGCATCGGCACCACTGAATTCGTCATCATGGGCCTGCTGCCCGACGTCGCCCGCGATCTCGCGGTGAGCATTCCTCACGCCGGCCTGCTGATCACCGGTTATGCCCTGGGCGTGGTGTTCGGTGCGCCGATTCTCGCCATCGGCACCGCCAACATGCCGCGCAAAGCCACGCTGCTGGGCATGACGCTGATGTTCATCCTCGGCAACGTGCTCTGCGCGCTGGCGCCGAATTACGCCACACTCATGGCCGCTCGCGTGGTCACGGCGCTGTGCCACGGCGCGTTTTTCGGTATCGGCTCGGTGGTCGCTGCCGGTTTGGTAGCGCCGAACAAACGCGCGCAGGCGATTGCGATGATGTTCACCGGTCTGACCCTGGCCAATGTGCTCGGCGTGCCGCTGGGTACTGCGCTCGGGCAATACGCCGGTTGGCGCTCGACATTCTGGGCGGTGTCGGTGATCGGCGTAATTGCCGCGCTGGCGCAATGGTTGTGGTTACCCAAACACATCCCGATGGACAAGGCCAACCTCGCCAGCGAGTTCAAAGTGCTGGGCAAGATCAATGTGCTGCTGGCGCTGGGCATGAGTGTACTGGCGTCGACCAGCCTGTTCAGCGTGTTCACTTACATTGCGCCGATCCTGCAGGACATCACCGGCGTCAGCCCGCACGGCGTGACTGTGATGCTGTTGCTGTTCGGCGTCGGCCTGACCGCTGGCAGCATGCTCGGCGGGCGTTTGGCCGACAGTCGTTTGCTGCCGTCGCTGGTGGGTGTGGCAATGGCCGTGGTGCTGGTTCTCGCGGCGTTCACCCAGACCAGTCACTCGGTGATTCCGGCAGCGATCACGCTGGTGCTGTGGGGGATTTTCGCTTTCGCGCTGTGCCCGATCCTGCAACTGCTGATTATTGATCAAGCTCATGAAGCGCCGAACCTCGGCTCGACCCTGAATCAAAGCGCCTTCAACCTCGGCAACGCGGCCGGTGCCTGGATAGGCGGGTTGGTGGTGGCGAGCGGTGCCGATCTTGCGCAGTTGCCGTGGACCGGGGCGCTGGTAGGGGTGTTGACGGTGCTGACGGCGCTTTGGTTTATCTACCTGCAACGTCGCGGGGCTGCTGCGGTCAATGTGTCTGGCTGATCGAGTTGCGCCAGACATTGCCCTCACCCTAACCCTCTCCCAGAGGGAGAGGGGACCGATTGGGGAATGCTTCAGAGCTACGTCGACCTGAACGTGTATTGCCGAATCCATAATCGACTCGATTGCTCAGGTCGATGTTGAGTAGGAAACGCCACGGTCGGCTCCCTCTCCCTCCGGGCGGTCCGACGTTTCGGGAGGGCTGTGATGAGGGGGCTCCTTATCTCAGCTCAGATTTCCACTGTGTCTTCAGTTGCCTCCAGCCCATCAAACCCCTGCACCAACGAACCGGTGCGTTTTCTTCCCACCCCTCATCCAAAGGACCCCGGATGCTTGAACTTGTCGCCGCTTTCATCTGCCTCACCACCCTCCTCACCTTCGTCAACTTCCGCTTCATCGGTCTGCCGCCGACCATCGGCGTGATGGTCACCGCGTTGCTGTTTTCCCTGCTGCTGCAAGGCTTGAGCGTGCTCGGCTATCCGGGCCTGGAAGAACGCGTACAGCAACTGATCGGCCAGATCGATTTTGGCGATCTGCTGATGAACTGGATGCTGTCGTTCCTGCTGTTCGCCGGGGCCTTGCACGTAAACCTGAATGATTTGCGCAGCTATCGCTGGCCCATCGGCTTGCTGGCGACTTTCGGTGTATTGATCGCCACGGCGGTGATCGGCAGCCTCGCGTATTACATCTTTGCCCTGTTCGGCTGGCACGTGAGCTTCCTCTACTGCCTGTTGTTCGGCGCGCTGATTTCCCCGACCGACCCGATTGCGGTGCTCGGCGTGTTGCGTACCGCCAACGCCTCGAAACCGCTGAAAACCACCATCGTCGGCGAGTCGCTGTTCAACGACGGCACCGCCGTTGTGGTGTTTACCGTGTTGCTGGGCATCGCCCAACTCGGCGAGACCCCGACCGTCAGTGCCACCGCCATGCTATTCGCCCACGAAGCCATTGGCGGCGTGGTGTTCGGTGGGCTGATCGGTTATCTGGTTTACCTGATGATCAAGAGCATCGAGCAGCACCAGATCGAAGTGATGCTGACCCTCGCGCTGGTCATCGGTGGTTCGGCGCTGGCCTCCGAACTGCACGTTTCCGCACCGATTGCGATGGTGGTTGCCGGCCTGATCATCGGCAACCTGGGACGCAATCTGGCGATGAACGACATGACCCGCAAATACCTCGACGGCTTCTGGGAGCTTCTCGACGACATGCTCAACGCGCTGCTGTTTGCGCTGATCGGCATGGAGCTGTTGCTGCTGCCATTCAACTGGCTGCACGTGGCGGCGGCGAGCTTGCTGGCGGTGGCGATTCTGCTGTCGCGTCTGCTCACCGTGGCCCCGGCAATCCTGCTGCTGCGGCGTTGGCGCACAGTGCCGCGCGGCACAATCCGGGTACTGACCTGGGGCGGTTTGCGCGGTGGGGTCTCGGTCGCTTTGGCCCTGTCGCTGCCACTGGGCGAGGAGCGTGACCTGCTGCTGAGCATCACCTACATCGTGGTGTTGTCGTCGATTCTGATACAGGGCCTGACCATTGGCCGGGTTGTCCGCGGCGTCACTGGCCAGCAAGACGTCAGCGCTGCGAGTTCCGCGCACTGACGCATCAAGGGAACGCCGTCCTGGAGCCACCTCCACGACGGTGCCTCTTCAATTAGCCGGCAGCCCGCAGCACAGCATCCACCTGCTCCGCAGCACGCAACAGATTGCTGTCGTCTCTAAACCTTCCGATCATTTGCAGGCCAACGGGTAACGCCCCGGCATTGCGCACGAGCGGAAGGTTGATTTGCGGCAAGCCAAACGCCATCCAGAACTTGCTGAAATCGGAAGGTCCGGTGGCTTCAAGACCCAACGGGGCGACGATGCCACAGCTCGCCCCCAGAACGGCGTCGAAAGGCTGGAATATCGACTCCAAAACGGTGGCCAGCTTTGCCAGACGCTTGTTTGCCGCTGACTCTTGCTCCCAAGTCGTCAAACGGGCGCGTTCGATCATGGCTAACAGTTCTTCACTGAGTTTGTCCGGATGCATTTGCAGTTCTTTGGACAGTGATCGGGCGCCTTCGCAATCGTTTATCAGCAGATGGTCATCAAATACCGCCGCAAACTCCTCAGGCAGCAACACCTCGCTCACCTGATGTCCGGCTGAGCGCAGCTCTTGAACCGCAGCTTCCAGAGATCTGGCCACATCTTCATCTACCTGATCCCAACGCGCCGTACGACAGAAGCCGAACGAGCATAAATTGCGTTCATGAGCACTCTGCGGGAAACCAGGTATCAAAACCTGAGCCATCAGCTCCAGATCACGCACCGAGCGCCCATACCAACCCACCGTGTCGAAGCTCGGCGCCAGGGGTTTGACCCCCTCCAGAGAAACCAGACCATAGGAAGGCTTGAAGGCATACAGCCCGCAATACGCCGCCGGTTTGATCAATGAGCCAGCCGTCTGAGTCCCCAACGCGAGCGGGAAAAAACCGGCAGCCATCCCCGCTGCCGAACCGGCACTCGAACTGCCGGGGGTTCTGGCAAGATCATGAGGATTGCGGGTTGGACCTGTGTGCATGTAAGCGAATTCGGTGGTATGGGTCTTGCCCATGATGACTGCCCCGGCCTGGCGCAGCAGCGCAACGACATGGGCGTCACGCGAGGGGCGGTTTTGCTCATAGATCGGCGAGTAAAAACGGGTGGGATGATCGACAGTGTCATAGACGTCTTTGATCCCCACGGGCACACCTGCCAAGAGGCCTTTCGCGTTACCGTTTTTCAATTGGCACGCCTGACTGCGCACCGCGTCCGGATCGAACGAAACGAAGGCATTTATGCTGCGCTCACTCACTTCGACACAGCCAAGAAAGTGCTCGGCTACTGCCTCTGCACTCACGGCATCCGCCCGAACCATTTCAGAAATTGCGGTGGCATCAGCTTGATTGAAATTTTGCATATCGCTCCTTGGACTTCCCTTCGAAAATCACTTGAGGGAGGTGCGTTTTTTGGACGTTTCAAGTTGCATAAACCGATTGCAAATCAGTGAAGCCTTTTATCTCGATAGGGTTTCCGGCGGGGTCCAGGAAGAACATGGTCGCTTGCTCGCCGGGCTCTCCTGGAAAACGAATGGTGGGTGAAAGAACGAATTTCACTTGGCCTTCGATCAAACGGTCCTTCAAGGCAACCCAGTCCGACATCTTCAATATCACCCCAAGGTGGGGCATCGGCACGTTGTGCTCACCTACTTTTCCGGTGTTCGTTACCGCAAACGGCTCGCCCAGATGCAACGACAATTGATGCCCGAAAAAATTGAAGTCAACCCAGGTCTCGGTGCTGCGCCCTTCTTCACATCCCAGCAGATCACCGTAGAACTGGCGGGAAATCTGCAAATCGCGGACGTGAATAGCGAGATGAAAAATTGACTGCATCGGTAGCTCCTGAACGTCGCCGGAAAGTGAGAATGACTGGCTGAGCTGAAGACTGTGCGGTTTTCATCAAAAGAGATAGCATGTAATTTTTTTCGCTATCGAAAGAATTTCTTATGGATACGCGTTATTTGAAAAGCCTCATTACAGTCGTGGAATGTGGCTCCATCGCGCACGCCGCGCGCGTGGAGGGTTTGACGGCAGCAGCGATCAGTCAGCGAATTCTCGCGCTCGAACGGCAACTCGGCTTTGAACTGCTATCGCGGGTTGGGCACGCAGCCAAGCCGACCCAGGCCTGTCTCGGTTTATTGCCGAGGGCTAAACGCATCGTTCGCGAGATTGCATTGTTGGCGGGAGATGCCGACGAGGGTGGGCTTACGGGGCAGTTACGGATAGGCGCTATATCAACTGTGCTGACCGGTCTGCTTCCCGGCGCATTGCGCGCACTGACCGAGCTGGCGCCGGGGCTGACGCCAGTCATCGTGCCGGGTACATCGCGCGCGTTGTATCAGTCGCTTCTCTCTGGGGAAATCGACGCGGCCATTCTGGTGGTTCCACCGTTCGAATTGCCGAAAACCCTGCAGGCGGTATCGCTTCGCAAGGAACCTCTGGTTTTTCTGTCGAAGGAAAAATCCTCGGACAGCATCCCGGCTCAACTGAAAACCCAACCGTATATCCGCTACGATCCTGACTCGTGGGGCGGAAGGCATGCCGAGCACTATCTGGCGGACAACGGATTGCTGCCGACGCCGCTGGTAGATCTGGATGCACTGGAGACCATTGCCATGCTCGTGACTGAAGGCCTGGGCGTGAGCCTTGTGCCTTACTGGTCCGGCTTCGAACACTGGGGCCACAAGTGTGTTGTGACCCCGCTTGGCAACGACCGCTACGACAGAGAGATTGCGCTGACCAGCCACGTTCAGACTGACCGGCCCAAGATGATGGGCGCCTTGTCCAAAGTGCTTTCACTGGCACAAGCCTGACGGGATTCAATCTGGCCTGGACTCGGCATGATCCTTCTCAGGGCCATCAGGTTTCGGCGTCCCGCTTTCGCTGCGGATCTGCGCATGGCTGATCAGGGCGAAGATAAAACTGCCGCCGATGATATTGCCGGCCAGCGTCGGCCCGGCAAACACCGCCAAGAAATCGCTCCACGGCAACTCGCCAGCAAACACCAGATAGGACACCTCCGCCGAACCGACGACGATGTGAGTGAAGTCACCGAGCGCCATGAAGTAGGTGATGAGGATGATGATCCACATCTTCGCGCTCTCCATCGACGGGATCATCCAGACCATGGTCGCGATCATCCAGCCGGAGACAATGCCTTTGGCGAACATCTGGCTGGCGCTGTGTTCCATCACCTTGCGGCCGATCTCGAGGAAGGCGTGGTCGGTCTTGGCGTCGAAAATCGGCAGCTCCAGCATCACGTAAGCCACCAGAATCGTGCCGCACAGGTTGCCGACCAGCACCACCGTCCAGAGGCGGATAAGCCGACCGAAATTGAGCAGCGTCGGTTTGGTCATGACCGGCAGCACGGCGGTCAGGGTGTTTTCGGTGAACAGTTGCTGGCGGGCGAGGATCACCGCGAGGAAACCTGCGCAGTAGCCGAAACTGGCGATCACCTTGAATTCATCGCCCTCGGGCAACCGCGAAGTGAGCAGGCCCATGCCCATCAGCGACAGGCCCATGGTCAGCCCTGCGGCGAGCGCCGACCACCATAGCGCAGCGATGCTGCGTTCAAGTTCCTGATCGCCTTGAGAGCGGATGATTTCATGCAGAACCGCCGCGCGGGGCGGCTGGCTTTTCTCGACTTCGTGTTGCTCTTTGGCCGAGAGATCGGGGGTCTTGCCGTCGGTGGGCGTGGTCATGGCGTGGGAACCGGTGGGGGGTGTCGTTTACCTACGACATTCGCACCATGAAATACGTTCTGTAGGCGCCGAGCAAATCTTTGGGCGTACGCAGAAAATGTAGGAGCTGCCGAAGGCTGCGATCTTTTGATTTTGATTTTTCAGAAGCAAGATCAAAAGATCGCAGCCTTCGGCAGCTCCTACAGGGTCAGCTTATGCTTGCGAAGTTTGCGCCGCCAATCTTATTGGACGGCCTCGTCATCCTTGAACTGGTCTTTCACATATCTGATCTCGGTCCGCCCGTGCGGTGCCGGCAGGCCGTCTTCACCGAGGTTGACGAAAACCATCTTCTCGACAGTCAGAATGCTCTTGCGGGTGATCTTGTTGCGTACTTCGCAGGTCAGGGTGATCGAGGTGCGGCCGAACTCGGTGGCAGTGATGCCCAGTTCGATGATGTCGCCCTGGCGCGAGGCGCTGACGAAGTTGATTTCGGAAATGTACTTGGTGACCACGCGCTGATTGCCCAACTGGACGATGGCGTAGATCGCTGCTTCCTCGTCGATCCAGCGCAGCAAACTGCCGCCGAACAGGGTGCCGTTGGGGTTGAGGTCTTCGGGTTTTACCCATTTGCGGGTGTGGAAATTCATGTTCACTCCTGAGCGTTTGCCGAAAGATGGGCGGTATCTTGGCAGACCGAGCGGTCATGCTCCATGAGCCTTCTACTATGGTCGTGATTGGTGATCTTCATTTGGCCGACAGAAAGCCTTTGGAAGATCAGTCTAGACGGCTATAATCGCCACCGTTTCAAAACGGTAACTTCCACTTGCTACCGTTTTCCCGCCACCTGTCCGAGGGGCGCTGCAGCAGGTTCAACCTGTCAGGCTCGGATGGGGCGTTGACTGGCCTAGGCCGGACACTAAACGCACAACGGCGCCCATTCGCATACATTACGAATGGAGGCTCTTCATGAGCGCTGTTATCACGCCTGCAGATTTTAACGATTACAAAGTTGCCGACATGTCCCTGGCTGCCTGGGGCCGTCGCGAAACCATCATCGCCGAATCGGAAATGCCGGCTCTGATGGGTCTGCGTCGCAAGTACTCCGGCGAACAGCCGTTGAAAGGCGCGAAGATTCTCGGCTGCATCCACATGACCATTCAGACTGCCGTGCTGATCGAAACCCTGGTTGCCCTGGGTGCCGAAGTACGCTGGTCGTCCTGCAACATTTTCTCGACTCAGGATCAGGCTGCTGCCGCTATCGCTGCTGCCGGCATCCCGGTTTTCGCCTGGAAAGGCGAAACTGAAGAAGAGTACGAGTGGTGCCTGGAGCAGACCATCCTGAAAGATGGCCAGCCATGGGACGCCAACATGATCCTCGACGACGGCGGCGACCTGACCGAGCTGCTGCACAAGAAATACCCACAGGTTCTGGATCGCGTTCACGGCGTGACCGAAGAAACCACCACTGGCGTACACCGTCTGCTGGACATGCTGGCCAGGGGCGAGCTGAAAATCCCGGCCATCAACGTCAACGACTCGGTGACCAAGTCCAAGAACGACAACAAGTACGGCTGCCGTCACAGCCTGAACGACGCGATCAAGCGCGGCACTGACCACCTGCTGTCCGGCAAGCAAGCGCTGGTCATCGGTTACGGTGACGTGGGCAAGGGCTCCGCCCAGTCCCTGCGCCAGGAAGGCATGATCGTTAAAGTGTCCGAAGTCGACCCGATCTGCGCCATGCAGGCTTGCATGGACGGCTACGAGCTGGTTTCGCCGTTCATCGACGGCATCAACGACGGTACCGAAGCGAGCATCGACAAAGCGCTGCTGGGCAAGATCGACCTGATCGTGACCACCACCGGTAACGTCAATGTTTGCGACTCGAACATGCTCAAAGCCCTGAAGAAGCGCGCCGTTGTCTGCAACATCGGTCACTTCGACAACGAAATCGACACCGCTTTCATGCGCAAGAACTGGGCATGGGAAGAAGTGAAGCCACAGGTACACAAGATTCATCGTACCGGTGCTGGCGCTTTCGACGCTCAGAACGACGACTACCTGATCCTGCTGGCCGAAGGCCGTCTGGTGAACCTGGGCAACGCTACCGGTCACCCGAGCCGCATCATGGACGGTTCGTTCGCCAACCAGGTTCTGGCACAGATCTTCCTGTTCGGCCAGAAGTACGCCGACCTGTCGCCAGCCCAGAAAGCCGAGCGTCTGACCGTTGAAGTACTGCCGAAGAAACTCGACGAAGAAGTGGCCCTGGAAATGGTTCGCGGCTTCGGCGGCGTGGTCACTCAACTGACCAAGCAACAGGCTGACTACATCGGCGTCACCGTCGAAGGCCCGTTCAAGCCGCACGCTTACCGCTACTAAGTTTAGAGCAGCTGCGAGCCTTAAGCTTCAAGCGGCAAGTAAGGTCAAAAGCCGGACTTGCCGTGCGAAGCCCGAGGCTCTGCCCCTATTTCAAAACAGTTTCAAGCCGCAAGCTTCAGGCACAAGAGACCAGCGCACCTCCGCTTCTCTTGCAACTTGAAGCTTGCCGCTTGTAGCTGGAGGTTTCCTCCATGTCCCAAGACCGTCGCTACAGCTTCGAGTTCTTCCCGACCAAGACCGATGCTGGGCATGAAAAGCTGCTCAACGTTGCCCGTCATTTGGCAACGTACAATCCCGATTTCTTCTCCTGCACCTATGGCGCTGGTGGTTCGACGCGTGATCGCACCCTCAACACCGTTTTGCAGCTGGAAAGCGAAGTCAAAGTACCGGCCGCACCGCACCTGTCGTGCGTCGGCGACAGCAAGGACGACTTGCGCGGCCTGCTGAACGAGTACAAGGCTGCCGGCATCAAGCGCATTGTTGCCCTGCGTGGCGACTTGCCGTCCGGCATGGGCATGACCAGCGGTGAGCTGCGTCACGCCAATGAACTGGTTGAATTCATTCGTGAAGAAACCGGCGACCATTTCCACATCGAAGTCGCCGCTTACCCGGAGATGCATCCGCAAGCGCGCAATTACGAAGACGATCTCGCCAACTTCGTGCGCAAGGCTCGCGCCGGCGCCGACAGCGCGATCACCCAGTACTTCTTCAACGCCGACAGCTACTTCTACTTCGTCGACCGTTTGCAGGCGCTGGGCGTGGATATTCCGGTAGTGCCGGGGATCATGCCGATCACCAACTACAGCAAACTCGCGCGCTTCTCCGACGCCTGCGGTGCGGAAATCCCGCGCTGGATTCGCAAGCAGCTGGAAGCCTATGGCGATGACACTCAAAGCATTCAGCGCTTTGGTGAGCAAGTCGTCAGCGAGATGTGCGAACGCCTGTTGCAGGGCGGCGCACCGGGGCTGCACTTCTATTCCATGAACCAGGCTGAACCTAGTCTGGCGATCTGGAATAACCTGAAGTTGCCGCGTTGAAGCAGCTACAAGCTTCAAGCTGAAAGCTACAAGCCAGATCAAAAGATCGCAGCCTGCGGCAGCTCCTACAAGGGTTGTCGGTGCTGCGATTTTTTGCTTTTAAAGGCCCGAGGCAGAGCTTGTACAGGTAGTTTCTGGCTCTTTATGGTTTCTCGTCGTAATCTCAAGCCATGCCTTTGATCACGCAGTTATTCGCCGTGCTGGTTTTTGCTTGCCTAAGCTTCGCCGCTCGGGGCGAGAAGCTGCGTATTGTCACCGAGCCGTGGGCCCCTTACGTCTATGAAGAGAACGGTAAAAACCTCGGACTGGACTACGAAACCACCGCTATTGTGTTCAAGCGCCTGGGCATTGAAGTCGAATGGCAGTTCCTGCCGTGGAAACGCTGCCTGTCGATGCTGGAAACAGGCCAGGCCGACGGCGCGCTGGATATTTTTCACAGTGACGAGCGCGACGCCACCCTGCTCTACCCCAGCGAGCCGCTGTCGGATGTCGAGTTCGTGATGTTCTACGCCAACGACCGCCCCCACCCGTTCACCAGGCTCGACGAGCTCAAAGGCCTGACCATCGGCACTTCCCCCGGTTATCTGTACAGCCCCGACTTCAGCGAATCGACCCTGTTTACCCGCGAGCCCGCGCCGACCCACGAAGCCAACTTCGGCAAACTGGTGCGCGGACGCATCGATTTGTTGATCACTGATCGCCGTGTCGGCCAGCATTTGCTCGATGAGTTGAATATTCGCGATCTGATCAGCGAAAACCCCACGGTTATTAGCCGCCAGAGCCAGTTTCTTGCAGTTCGGCGCAATGCCGGGATGGATTTGCTGGTCCAGCGCTTCGGCGCCGAACTCAAGCGCTTCAAGCGCGAACCGGCCTACGCCGAGCTGAGCGCACGCTATGGCGCAGCCCCTGGCCAGACGGCGCCATTGAGTAGTGCGTCGGCGAACAGCGAAACCGTTGAGCAGCAGGAAAGCGGCGCGCAGTGATTGCTCTGTTATACTCCGGCGTTCCCGCCAGGCTCACGCCCGGACGCCCGGAACCTTAACAGGCCTCTCGACCCGCTACAGCGCAGCTTTCAGCCAGCGCGAGCACTCCAGACGTGTCTTTGGAACCGCAGCAGGACCGGACGGGATTGCGTCCTCTTAAACGTGATTCGCGCCAGGCAAGATTCCCATTGGGCCAAGCCCTAACTAAAACAGGATTACTCATGTCCTTTGCTTCCCTCGGTCTCTCCGAGGCTTTAGTCCGTGCCATCGAAGATGCGGGCTATACCGAGCCTACTCCGGTGCAACAGCGGGCCATTCCCGCCGTGTTGCAAGGTCGCGACCTGATGGTTGCGGCGCAGACAGGTACTGGTAAAACCGGCGGTTTCGCCCTTCCGATCCTGGAGCGGTTGTTCCCCAACGGTCACCCGGACAAATCCCAGCGTCATGGCCCGCGCCAACCGCGCGTACTGGTCCTGACCCCGACCCGCGAACTCGCGGCCCAGGTTCACGAGAGCTTCAAGATCTACGCCCGTGACCTGAAATTCGTCAGCGCCTGCATCTTCGGCGGCGTCGGCACGAACCCGCAGGTTCAGGCCATGGCCCGTGGTGTCGACGTGCTGGTGGCGTGCCCGGGTCGTTTGCTCGACCTGTGCGGCCAGGGCAGCGTCGATCTGTCCCACGTTGAAATCCTCGTCCTCGACGAAGCCGACCGCATGCTCGACATGGGCTTCGTGCACGACGTGAAGAAAGTCCTCGCACGTCTGCCGTCCAAGCGTCAGAACCTGCTTTTCTCGGCGACGTTCTCCAAAGACATCACCGACCTTGCCGGCAAGCTGTTGCACAACCCGGAACGCATCGAAGTCACGCCGCCGAACACCACGGTCGAGCGCATCGAACAGCGCGTATTCCGTCTACCGGCCAGCCACAAGCGTGCGCTGCTGGCGCACCTGATCACCGCCGGCGCGTGGGAACAGGTGCTGGTGTTCACTCGCACCAAGCACGGCGCCAACCGTCTGGCCGAGTACCTCGACAAGCACGGTCTGCCGGCTGTCGCGATTCACGGCAACAAGAGCCAGAACGCTCGCACCAAAGCCCTGGCCGACTTCAAGGCTGGCGACGTACGCATTCTGGTTGCCACCGACATCGCCGCGCGTGGTCTGGACATCGACCAGTTGCCACACGTGGTCAACTTCGAACTGCCGAACGTCGATGAAGACTACGTGCACCGTATCGGCCGTACTGGCCGTGCCGGTCGTTCGGGTGAGGCGATCTCGCTGGTCGCACCGGACGAAGAAAAACTGCTGAAAAGCATCGAGCGCATGACCAAGCAGAAAATCGCCGACGGCGACCTGATGGGCTTCGACTCGAGCACCATTGAAGCCGAGAAACCGGAAGTGCGTGAGCGTCCGGACGTGCGCAACCCGCGCAATCCTCGTGGCCCGCGTGGCGACGGTCCGAATGGCGGCGGCGGTGGCGGCGGTCGTAAAGACAAGGGCAAGGAAAAGAGCAAGGAAAAGCCAGCCGGCGAACGCGGCGAGCGTCCTGCCCGTCAGCAGAAGCCTCGCGAAGGCACCCCGGCCCGTGACCAGCGTCCGAGCCAGCCGCCACGTGCTGCAGCTGATCGCGCTCCGGACGAGTTCCTCGACGACGACGTGGATAACTTCGGTAACCGCGTTGACTACGTGCCCAAGCCAGCCCCGGCCGGCGGTCGCGGTCGTCGTCCAGGCGCACCGGCGCAGGGCGCAGGTTCTGGCGCACCACGCGGCGGTCAGTCGCAGGGTCGCCAGAACGCTCCGCGCAACACCAACGGCTCGAGCACCGGCACCCCGCCAGCCAAGCGTAGCGGTCCACGTAATGGTGCACCGCGTGACGGTCAGTCGGGTCGTCGCGACGACTCTTCCTCGTCCTCGCGCAACCGCCGCCCGGCCCGTGACGATCAACCACGTACCGAGCCAGCCGTGCAGGCTCCGCGCAGCAATGGCCCGAAGATCATGCACAAGGAATCGAAAGCCGACCGCTTCCCGACACCTGAGCAGCTCGATCAACTGCCAAGCCGCCCACGTGGCGAAAAACCGGCCTTGCTGACTCGCAATCGCTGATTTGATGCCGCAATGAAAAATGCCCCGGTTCGCAAGAGCCGGGGCATTTTTTATACGCAACGCCAACCCTGTACACACCTTCCCCTGTGGGAGCGAGCCTGCTCGCGAAGATGTCAGCACATCCAATATGGATGCTGGCTGACACTACGCCTTCGCGAGCAGGCTCGCTCCCACAGGGGGATGTGTGTGTGTGTGTGTGGCAGGCAATAAAAAACGCCCCCGGCTTTTCAACCGGGGGCGTTTTTGTGTGGCTGGCGAAAAATTACTTCGCTTTCACGCCTTCAAACGAAACGTACAGCTCGACCGCGTCGGACTTAGGACCCAGGTCTTTCTGCTTGCCGAAATCGGAACGCTTGATGCTGGTGGTGCCTTCGAAGCCTGCACGGTAGCCGCCCCATGGATCCTTGCCTTCACCCAGGAAAGTGGCTTTGACAACCACTGGCTTGGTGACGCCCAGAAGGGTCAGGTCGCCAGTCACGTCAGCGGTGTTCGCGCCGGTGGACTTGACGCTGGTGGAGACGAAAGTCGCTTTGCCAAACTTGCTGGCATTGAGGAAGTCTGCGCTGGCGATGTGCTTGTCGCGTTCGGCGTGATTGGTGAACACGCTGGCGGTGTTGACGTTGAACTCGATCTTGCTGTCTTCAGGCTTGGCCGCGTCGAAGCTGAACTTGCCGTCGATGTCCTTGAAAGTACCGGTGATGAAGCTGTAGCCCAGGTGGCTGATCTTGAAGTCGACGAAGGCGTGCTGGCCTTCTTTATCAACGACATAGTCAGCAGCCATTACGTTGGCGGACAGAACGGCAGAACCGATTGCCAGAGCGGCCAGAGTCTTTTTCAACATGCTTTGTTTTCCTTTGGAGTCGAGGTTGAATTTCAGGCTTTGCGACCGAGCATTCGAGTGAGGGTCGCATCACGATCGATAAAGTGGTGCTTCAATGCTGCCAACGCATGGAGACCGGAAAAAATTACCACCGCCCACGCGAGCCAGAGATGAATCACCCCAGCGGTATCTGCCTGATCCGGTAGCCCGGAAACCAGTGCAGGAACTTCAAACAGGCCAAACACCGGAATACCGACACCGTCTGCGGTGGAAATCAGGTAACCGGCAAGCATCACAGCGAACAGCGCGAGATACAGAAACCCGTGGCCGAATTTAGCGCCGATACGGGTCATGCGACTGTAGCTTTGCAGCGTCGGCGGCGGTGGGCTGATAAAACGCCACAACACCCGCAACACCATCACACCAAGCAGCACCAGACCAATGCTCTTGTGCAGATCCGGCGCGTCTTTGCGCCAGGTGCTGTAGTAATCCAGCCCCACCATCCACAGGCCCAGCGCGAACAGTCCGAAGACCACCAGCGCCACACCCCAGTGCATGAAGATGCTGACCCAACCATAGCGCGAAGAAGAGTTACGTAGCTGCATTGCCCAAATCCTGTGAGAACTGCGAACCAAGACTAGCGAGTTATCTACCGAATTAAAGCGGAAAATTTCGCTTTGAAATATCGAGAAATACGATGAAGAGTCTGAAAGTGGCGTGTTAAGGAAAGATTAAAGGAGAAGTTGTGGTGGGAGGTTGTTGCAAGGCAAGGGAATGGGTATGACTGAACAGGCCCCTTCGCGAGCAGGCTCGCTCCCACAGGGAATCGCATTCCAGTTGAAGACCCCGCTCGAATGTGGGGGCGAGCCTGCTCGCGAAAGCGATCTGACAGGCAAAAAAAAGCGCGGCACAAGCGCCGCGCTTCTTCATCACCGCAAGGCTTTACTGCGCCTTGGTCTCGGTCGTTGCCGCAGGCTTGGCTGCTGGCTTCTTCGCCGGCTCAGCCTTTTTCGCCGCCGGTTTGGCCGCCGGTTTCGCCGCTGGCTTTTTAGCTTCGGTTTTCGCCGCAGGTTTCTTCGCTGCTGGCTTGGCCGCGGCTTTTTTCGCAGGCTCGGCTTTTACCGGCGCGGCTGGCTTCGGCGCTTCCACAGGAGCTGGCGCAGGTGCCGGAATTGGTGCCGGCGCTGGGGCCACGGGAGCTGGCTCTGGAGCTTTCACAGGCTCTGGCTTCTTCTCATCATCCGAACCACCGAACAGGTTGCTGAAGAAGTTGCCCTTCTTCGCTGCTACGGCACCTGCCGCGCCCGCCGCTGCTGCGGCCGGGATCACTTTGGCCGGTTCAAATGATTTGCCTGCCGCCAGATCTTCAACCTGGCTGGCCGCACGCTGACCGGTGCGCAGCGCCCCTTCCAGAGTGCCCGGGTACAAGGTGTCGGTGTGTTCGCCGGCAAACGCTACGCGCTGCAGCGGACGCTCCCAGACGCGCCAGAACTTGCTGATCTGGCCCGGGCCATAGGCGAGGTACGCGCCGCCCATCGACGGGTCGGTGCTGTAGCGACGGATCTCATAACCAGTGAACGAGCCACGGGCCTGTGGATAAAACGCGTGTAGACGAATCAGCACCTGATCGACCATCTGCTTGTCGCCAAATGCCTGCATCACGCGGGCATTGTCGCCGGACAGGTTGATCACCACGTTGGCACCGCCCTTCAGCGCGGGCTCGATCCACAACATGCCCAGACCGGTGTTGCTGTAGATCTCGCCGGACATGCGCGACTTGCTTTCCCACACCGGCGTCTTGAACTTCAGCATGATCTGGTCGCGCCAACCGTAGTTGGTGCCCTTGATGGCTGCCAGACGCTGGGCATCCAGCGCCGGGGTCAGCTGAATCTTGTTCAATGCACGCAGCGGCACAGCCAGCACGACGTAATCGGCCTGGTAACCGACGCTGCCAACCTTGACGGTCACGCCGTCCTTGTCCTGGCTGATAGCCGACACGGGCGAGTTGGTCTTGATGGTCTTGATCTGTTTGACGAACGCTTGCGCCAGCACCTGGCTGCCGCCGACCAGACGCGAGGCGCGCAAGTCACGGTCGGAGACGCCGCGGTACACGCGGTTCTGCTGGGCGAAATACAGCAGCGACAGACGCGAAGGCTCGTCGTAGTGGGTGCGGATGTCCTGGTTGATCAACTGACGCGCAGTGGCTGGCAGATTCTGTTTGTCGAGCCAGCTCGACACGGTGATCTGGTCGAGTGCGTGCAGGGTGTTGGTCGCTGCCGGGTTCTGTGGATCGTCGATCGAGCGCGCCAGATCGTCGAGGGTTTTCTGGTAGCGCTTCAAGGCATCGGCGGTGGCTGGTTGCTTGGTCGCCAGGTCGGCAGCGGAAAAATACTCGCCGTCGATCAGATAACCCGGCGTGCGTACGAATTCCGGTGCAGGGGTGGTGCCGAGCTTGAACGTCGAGACGTACTTGTTCAGTACCGGCTGGGTTTTGTCGTTGCCGATCCACTCGCTGGTGGCCATGCCCGAGCGACCGCCCAGGCTTGGCTTGGCTTCGAGCAGCGTGACCTGCCAGCCTTTGTTTTGCAGTTCGTAAGCGGCTGTCAGGCCCGACAGGCCGCCGCCGATGACGATTGCAGTTTTATCCTTGGCCAGCGCCGTAACGCTGAACAGCCCCAACATCACCAGCGCACAGGCGCGCAGCCAACCGACAGACATTCAGCGAACTCCGGAAATACACAGAAAAAAGCAGTTGTGCGGGTCAGACGACCCAAAGAACAGCGAAGAATACGTTAGCCATCAAAACGCCGCCAGCGACGTCTATCGGCTCATACAAAGTAGCTCAATCGACACAATGGGTTGTTCCCGCGCGATGCATTGCATAGGCTTGCGCGATTGTTTGCCCGCGCCTGTCGCGAGCCGCCTCGAGGAGACTGTAAATGGGCCTTAATAATCAGTGGATGCAACGCGATCTCGCGGTGTTGTGGCATCCCTGCACCCAGATGAAAGACCACGAACAACTGCCGCTGATCCCGATCAAGCGCGGCGAAGGCGTCTGGCTCGAAGATTTCGAAGGCAAGCGCTACCTCGACGCGGTCAGCTCGTGGTGGGTCAACGTGTTCGGCCACGCCAACCCGCGGATCAACCAGCGCATCAAGGATCAGGTCGACCAACTGGAGCACGTGATTCTCGCCGGTTTCAGCCATCAACCGGTGATCGAGCTGTCCGAACGTCTGGTGAAGATGACGCCGGAAGGCCTGAACCGGGTGTTCTACGCCGATAACGGTTCGTCCTGCATCGAAGTCGCGCTGAAAATGAGCTTTCACTACTGGCTCAACCGCGGCATGCCCGCCAAGAAACGCTTCGTTACCCTGACCAACAGCTACCACGGCGAAACCATGGCGGCGATGGCGGTCGGCGACGTGCCGCTGTTCACCGAAACCTACAAAGCCCTGCTGATGGACACCATCAAGGTGCCGAGCCCGGATTGCTACGGGCGTCCGCAAGGGATGAGCTGGGAAGAGCACTCGCGCAATATGTTCGCCGCGATGGAACAGACATTGGCCGAGAACCATGACAGCGTTGCGGCAGTGATCGTCGAGCCACTGATTCAGGGCGCCGGCGGCATGCGCATGTACCACCCGGTGTACCTCAAGCTGCTGCGCGAGGCCTGCGACCGTTACGGCGTGCACCTGATCCTCGACGAAATCGCCGTCGGCTTTGGCCGCACCGGGACGATGTTCGCCTGCGAGCAGGCCGGCATTCGTCCGGACTTCCTCTGTCTGTCCAAGGCCCTGACCGGCGGCTACCTGCCGCTGGCCGCGTGCCTGACCACCGACGATGTCTACAGCGCGTTCTACGACGACTATCCAACCCTGCGCGCCTTCCTCCACTCGCACAGCTACACCGGCAATCCGCTGGCGTGTGCGGCGGCGTTGGCGACGCTGGATATCTTCGAGCAGGACAACGTGATCGAGAACAACAAGGCACTCGCCCAGCGCATGGCGTCGGCGACGGCGCACCTGGTCGATCACCCGAACGTCAGCGAAGTGCGTCAGACCGGCATGGTCCTGGCCATCGAGATGGTCAAGGATAAAGCCACCAAAGAGGCCTACCCTTGGCAGGAGCGCCGCGGCCTGAAGGTGTTCCAGCATGCGCTGGAGCGTGGCGCGTTGCTGCGTCCACTCGGCAGCGTGGTGTACTTCCTGCCGCCGTACGTGATCACGCCGGAGCAGATCGATTTCCTCGCTGAAGTCGCCAGCGAAGGCATCGACATCGCCACCCGTGACAGCGTCAGCGTGGCCGTGCCGAAGGATTTCCATCCCGGTTTCCGTGATCCGGGTTGATCTATTGCAACTTAAGCTTCAGCGGTGACCGGACTACCGTCATCGCTGGCAAGCCAGCTCCCACAGGGTCTGCGCAAGTCCTTGTGGGAGCTGGCTTGCCAGCGATGGGGCCGCCAGATTTTTACACTTTTTACAGAGACCCCGCATGAGACTGTCCCGCTTCTTTATCGATGCCCCGCTAAGCACCGGCCAACACGAACTGCCGGAAGCGCAGGCGCATTACATCAGCCGCGTACTGCGCATGGCCGAGGGTGATGCGGTGCAGATGTTCGACGGTTCCGGCCATGAGTTTCGCGGTTCCTTGCTGGAAGTCGGCAAGAAACGCGTGGTGGTGCAGATCGACGAGCAGTTCGCCGGACAGATCGAATCACCGCTGCAAATCCATCTCGGCCAGGGCCTGTCCCGCGGCGAGCGGATGGACTGGGCGATCCAGAAAGCCACCGAACTGGGCGTCAATGAAATCACGCCGATCTTCAGCGATCGCTGTGAAGTTCGCCTCAAAGACGAGCGCGCTGACAAACGCTTGCAGCACTGGCGTCAGGTGGCGATCAGCGCATGTGAGCAATGTGGTCGTTCGCGGGTCCCGGTGATTCATCCACCGGTACTGCTGGCGGACTGGATCAAGCAGACCGACGCCGAGTTGAAACTGGTACTGCACCCGGTGGCCGAGCCGCTGGTGAGCCATGCCAAACCTTCGACACTGGCGTTTCTGATCGGGCCGGAGGGCGGCTTGTCCGAGGCCGAGGTCGAGCAGGCCAAGGGCAATGGTTTTCATGCTGCGCGCCTTGGGCCGCGCGTGTTGCGCACCGAGACAGCGCCGGTGGTTGCGTTGGCGGTGGCCCAGCAACTTTGGGGTGATTTCTAGGGCGCCATCGCTGGCAAGCCAGCTCCCACAGGTACTTTGTTGGCCACAACAGTTGTGAACAACACTGAATCCTGTGGGAGCTGGCTTGCCAGCGATTAGCAGCGCCTCGGTCTACAAGACGTAAAACATAATCGCGACAAAGTGCAGCAGACTCCCGGCAATCACGAACAAATGCCAGATTCCGTGGGCATGTCGTAGCCGATGATCCAGGGCAAAAAAGATAATCCCCACGGTGTACAAAACCCCGCCCGTCGCCAGCCACGCGAAACCCGTCGCGCCCAACGCCGCCAGTAACGGCTTGACTGCCACCAGCACGATCCAGCCCATCACCGCATAGATCACGATGGACAGAATCCGCGCCTCGGAACGCGGTTTGATCTCTTGCACAATGCCGATCAGCGCCAGCCCCCAGACAATCCCGAACAGCGTCCAGCCCCATACCCCGCGCAAGGTCACCAGGCAAAACGGCGTGTAGCTGCCGGCGATCAGCAGATAGATCGAGAAGTGATCGACCTTCTTCATGATCTCTTTCTTGCGCCCGCGCACGCTGTGGTACACGGTCGATGCGCTGTACAACACCAGCAGGGTAAACGCGTAAATCGCCACACTGACGATCTTCCATGGACTGCCATCGAGGCAGGCGATGACCAGCATCCACACACCACCGATAAAAGCCGCCACTGCCCCGACCAGATGCGTCCAGGCGTTCAATCGTTCTCCGTGATACATCTATTGCTCACCTCAAAATTCATTACCGCAGCGCGCAAGGCTCGGGCCTTGAGCGTAAAAGCGCAATGTTTCCGTTCAACATGAATCCGCGTAGGAGCTGCCGCAGGCTGCGATCTTTTGATCTTCAAAGGCAAAAGATCGCAGCCTTCGGCAGCTCCTACAAAGAGCGGCGCATACCGTGCACAATCGGCCGACATAAAAAAGAGTCCGCGCCATGCTGATCGACGAAGAGTTGACCCTGAAAAAACTCGAGGTGTTCCTCGCTTTCATGCGCACCGGCAATCTCGCCCGTGCCGCTGCCGAGTTGCAGACCAGCAACGTCAGCGTGCACCGCGCGATTCACTCGCTGGAAAGCGCCCTGCGCTGCCCGCTGTTCAAACACGAAGGCCGCAACCTGACGCCGCTGGAAAGCGCCTATGTACTGGAGGAACGCGCGCAGAAGCTGATCCAGGACGTGGTCGAAAGCGTACGCCTGACCCGCGAGGCCGCCGGGTTCTCCGCCGAACGCTTCAAACTCGGCTCGCTGTATTCACTGACCGTGAAAACCGTGCCGCAACTGATCATGGGCCTGAAGATCCGTCGCAGCGAACTCAACATCGACCTGATTCTTGGCTCAAACATCGACCTGCTCTACAAGCTGAAAAACATGGAAGTCGACGCGATTCTGGTGTCGCTGGACGACAGCATCAACGACCCGGATTGCGAGCAGATTGCGCTGTTTTCCGATGACATTTTCCTCGCCACTCCTGCCGATTCAAGATTTGCCCAGCGCAGTGAAGTTGATCTGGCGGACGTACGCGATGAAACCTTCATCACCTTGACTCAGGGCTTCGCGACCCATCAGGACGGCAATCGGGTGTTCAGGCAGGCGGGGTTCGAGCCGAAGGTGGCGATGCAGGTGAATGACATCTTCACGCTGCTGAGCATGGTCAGTTCCGGGGTGGGATATGCGTTGCTGCCGGGGCGGATTGCGGCGGTGTACGAGAACCGGGTAAAGCTGATTCCGCTGCAGGAAAAGTATCGGTTGCAGCAGCACATTGGCGTGGTGTTTTTGAAGGCCAAGGAGCGCGATCCGAATTTGCTCGCGTTGTTGGCGGAGTGTCGGATGTATGCGAATCGCCAGACGGCGGTGTGATTAGCAGCAGATCAAGATCAAGAGCTGCCCCCTCACCCCAGCCCTCTCCCCCAAGGGGGCGAGGCAAAGGGAGCAGATCTTCATGCTTTTCAGACGGCCGTTATCCCACCAACCCCCGCATCACCAAAAACAACACCGAAGGCCCAAGCAAACACCCAAGCGCGGTATAGAACGCCGCCGTCAGGCAACCGTAAGGCACCAGTTTCGGGTCCGTCGCCGCCAGCCCGCCAGCCACGCCACTGGAAGTGCCCATCAACCCGCCGAAGATCACCGCACTGCGCGGGTTGTTCAAGCCGATGATCGGCGCTACGAACGGTGTCATCACCATCACCAGAATGGCCTTGATCAACCCCGCGGCAATCGACAGCGCCATGACTTCAGAACTGGCACCAATCGCCGCCCCGGTAACCGGGCCGACAATGTAGGTCACCGCCCCCGCGCCGATGGTGGTCAGGCTCACCGCATCGGTATAACCGAACGCCATCGCCACACCTACACCGGCGACAAACGACGTGCCCACCCCGACAAACAGCGCCAGTACACCGACAAACCCGGCCCGCTTGAGCTCTTCAACACTCACGCCGAACGCCGTGGCAACGATGGCGAAATCACGCAGCATCGCCCCGCCCAGCAAACCGATACCGGACAACAGTGGAATATCCACCACGCCTTTCTGCCCACCGGTCAGCGCACCGCCAACGTAGGACAACACCAGCCCGAGCAGAATGGCGATCGCCGAACCGTGCAACCGGCCCTTGGTGAAGGTGTTGGACATCCAGTAGGACACCCACATGGTCAGGCCGACAATCAGGAAGCCGCTGATCAGGCCGTAACCGGTGATGACTTTCATCAATGATTCGTACATGGCGATCACCCCACAGTCTTGGGTGGAATGACGGCGGTCGACTCCTTGTTACCAAGGCGTACCAGCACCGGCACCATGGCAAACGCAATCACCACAGCCAGCGTCCCCGCCAGAATTGCCATCGGCCCGCCCTTCAGCGCGCCATAAACGTTTTGCTGCGCCGCCATGGCGACCACGATCGGAATGTAGATCGCACTCCAGAACTCGACACCCTGTTCAGTCTTGCCCTTGAGCCAGCCGGTTTTGTTCAGATAACTGCCCAGTCCGATCAACAGCAGCATCGCAATGCCGACGCCGCCGACGTTGGCCGGCACGCCGATCAGCTTGCCGAGCAGTTCACCGATCCAGATACCCACCAGCGTACAAAAGGCGAGAAACGCCACACCGTAAATAATCATTGTTGTAGTCCTCAAAGTGCATCGTTGAATGTTGTTTTTGTTGTTCGAAGCTTGAGTCGGCGTTTTAGGTTCGGCGGCTTCCCTCCTCACGCAACAGCGCCTGCAAGGTGTCGAGCCGAGCACTGTCGAAGGCAGTGACAGTGCCTGATTCAAACACCCGGCGCGCCAGCCCGGTCAGCACCGCACCGGGCGGCAGTTCGATCTGTAGCCGCACGCCGCGCTCGTAGGCGCTTTGCACGGTGCCGCGCCAGTCCACTACGCGGCACATGTTGAAAGCGAGGTCGTCGCGCAGGGCATCGACCTTAGTCACCGGGCGCGCCCGGCTGCCACTCAGGTAAGCGATTTGCGGGGTTTGCAGTTGTATTTTGGCGAAGGCTTCAGCGAGGGCCTGAGCCGGGTGATCCAGCAGCGGACAATGCGACGGCACGCTGACCGCCAGACGTTTCGCCAGCCCCGCGCCACGACTGCGTGCCAGTTCGGCAACCGCTTGCATCGCCTTGTCACTGCCAGCAATGACCACTTGGTTATCGGCGTTGATGTTGGCCAGAAAAACCGGCGTTTCGGCGCTGTGAACTTGCACCAGCAACGCTTCGACTGTGGACAACTGCAAGCCGATAATCGCGGTCATGCCAAAGCCCTGTGGATAAGCCTGCTGCATCAACTCACCGCGCAGGCTGACCAGATGCAGTGCATCGCTGAAGCTCAAGGCACCCGCCACCACCGCTGCCGGGTAAGCGCCGATGGACAAACCTGCGACGTAATCCGCCGTCAGTCCGTCCTGCAGTAACTGCCGCGAAGCGGCTGTGCCTGCGATCAACAGACACAACTGAACCGCCCTCGTCGTGCGCAACGCTTCGGCAGAGTCGAGCAGCAACACGTCTTCGCCGAGCACATCGCTGGCCTCGACCAAGGTTTCCCGAGGCAACCGCTGGAGCATTCCCGGTTGCTGCGCGCCCTGGCCTGGGAACACCAAAAGGCTGCTCACGCTGCCTGCTCCTGCACATTCCATGGATCTGCCACCAGACATGCCTGATGGGCGTTTTTCAGCAGCACCCGCGCTGAGGGGCCAGCCCATTCGCGCAGGGCCACCGCGCCGAATGGCGTCTGCAATTGCATGTCGACCCGGCAGGCTGCCTGATCGAAAAGCGCTACCAGTTCGCGCGCCTGATTACGCGCCAACAGGTGCGGCGTACGCAGGATCAGATCGAGATCGCTGCCCTCATGCATCGCCGTAAAACCACTGGCCAGTTCAAACCCGGCACTGCCACTGACGCCCCAGACCCAACCGCAATCATCGAGCATCGGCCGCAACTGTTCGAGCGCGCGCAGGGCCGGCACGTCGCGATCACTGTCGACATGACAAAGCGCTTCCGGACTGACCCGACAGGCAATCGAATCGACTGCCATGAACGCCGCCAACCGCTGCTCGCGCAAAACACCGCGCACGCCAACGGCAACAAAACCATCAGCGCTCGTTGCCCGGCGCACCACCACCGGTTGCCCGACCCTGAGCGATTCAACCACCCACTGCGGCGCATCCACCGGCAACTGCGCAGGCGACATGCCCCAGAGCAGATCGTGGGCCAGAGGCATGTTCACCACTGCGCCCTCAGCAGTTCGCGCACGCGGCTGGAAGCTTCACGATTGTTCGCACCGAGACGACCGCTCAGATCATTGCCGCTGACATCGTTGATCGCTTGGTTCAGGCATTCAGTCACCCGGGCCAGATCCTCGGCTGTCGGCTGCTCGATCTGCTGCACCGACAGGGTTTCCCAGAGCAAGCCGAGGCTGGCATAGCTGTCGATGTCATAAGCCATCGGCGGCACGCTGGCGGCCAGTGCTTCGAGTTCTTCGACGCTGCGCAACGTGACCCGCGCCGCCGACGCCTTGCCCATCGCGTGCACCATCACGCCGGGATCGCGCAGGGCAATCAAACGGTTGGCCTGATAACCGTGGGCAAGAAACGCCCCGGACATCGCTTTGCCCACAAGAAGCCCAATCACCGGATGCCCGGCCAAACGTGCGCGGGCATAACTGTCCGCAGCACCGGCCAAAGCCTGATGAATGCCAAGCGCTTCTTCGCGACGACCATAGGCCTGGCTAGGTACATCGACGATGGCGATCAGTGGGCGCTTCTGTGATTTGTCGCGGTCAGCCGTGATCGCGTCATCCACAGCCTTGGCCAAACCCCAGCCTTCCAACAGCCCGACTTCACCGTTTCGAGCACGGGGAAAACGATTGTCCGGGTCAGCGACCACGGCGATAAAACGTCCGAGTTGGCCATCCGCAACCTTCAACGATGACGGCAGCCCTTCGACCTCTACGGCGCCTGCGCTCAACGCGTTGAACCAGTTCAAACCGCGCACGGAATAGCTACTCATGAGCGCTCTCCTTGATACAGATCGCGAACCACCGAAGGCTCGATTTGCTTGTCAGTGTCGAGGCTGGCCAGACGCTGCAGGTACCACTCGGCACGCTGACTGCGCGGTTGTGTCGGCAATCCTTGCTGCAACAGTTCACCGACCTGCTGACGAATCTGCGCCACATCGTCGGCGACATAACGATCCACCAACCCACTGGCGAAACGCTGCTCGCCACCGGTCAGGCTCCAGATAAATGGCCGGTCGCGTGAGTCGTATTCTTCGATCCCGGCTTCCTGCTCGATCACTTGCGGGCCGTTCAGGCCAAGGCGTGCTTCCTGGGTCACCAGCAGATAGCTGCACAGCGCAGCGGCAATCGACATGCCGCCAAAGCAACCCACGCTGCCCGCCACCACACCGACGACCGGTTGGTACTGCTGCAAATCGACAATTGCCGCGTGAATATCGGCAATCGCCGCCAAGCCGAGATTGGCTTCCTGCAAACGCACGCCACCGGTTTCCAGCAGCAATATGGCGCGGGTCGGGATGCCTTTGCGGTTGTCCTCGGCGGCCAGCTCCAGCGCGCCGGCAATTTTTGCCCCGCCGACTTCGCCGAGGCTGCCGCCCTGAAACGCGCCTTCGATGGCGGCGATCACCACCGGCAGGCCATCGACGCTGCCCTTGGCGATCACCACGCCGTCATCGGCCTGCGGCACCACGCCCTGGCGTTCAAGCCATGGCGACATGACGCGCTGGAACGGGTCAAGCAATTCGCGGAAGGTGCCGGCATCGAGCAAGGCTTTCGCCCGTTGCCGCGCGCCGAGTTCAACGAAGCTGTGTTTTTGCAAAAGCGCTGCGCTGTCAGTCATGGCCGACCTCCTCGAAACCTTGCTCCAGACGCAACCGCACCACACCCGGCGTCGCGCCGAAATCGTGGATATCGATGGCCATGGCGGGCGGCGTGGTGCCGTCGAACATCCGCGCAAACAAGTGCTGCCAGCGCTGCTGCGCGCCGTTGACCGAGGTCTGCACGTTGATCGTCAACTTGCCGGCCAGTCCCGGTTCGATCAGCACTTCCAGATCGCCCGAGCCAACACAACCGACCAGCGCGCGACCGCGTGGCGGCGGCCCGGCGGGGAATTCAAACGATAGGGTTTCCATCAAAACGCTCCCTGAAAGAGGCCGTCGCGCTCGATTCGGTCGAGCAGAAGCGTGGCGGCGAGCAAGTCGGCGGCGCCACCGGGCGAGGCATTCAATGCGATGAGTTGTTGATCCAGTTCGTGCAGTCGACGGCGGCCGGTGAGGCTGGCGCTACCGCCGGCATCCAGCACCGCTTGCGCGCCTTGCTGCATGGCTTGCAACCCCGCTTGGCCGGCGCGATAGAGCACGCAGGTGTCGGCCAGGTCAGTCATGATCGCCAGCAAGGCGTCGAGCCGGGCGTTCTGTTCGCCGTGACCACGGGCGCGACTGCTTTTGAGTTGCGGCAAGCCGCGTTGCAGCACCGACGGAAAACCCAGTTGCGCTTCTTCGCGAGCACCGTGTGCGCCGTACCGCAGGGCGACTTGCGCGCCGTGACTTAGCGGGCGCGGTGCATAGCGATCATCGAGCAGCGCCAGACGTGCGGCCCTGACGGAAACTGCACCGGCCTTGCTGGATTTCGCGTCCAGTGCCGCCGCTGTCACGATCAGGCCCAATGCCCAGATCGCGCCGCGATGGGTATTCACGCCGTGAGTGGTCGCGAGCATCGCTTGCTCGCCTTCACGGCCAATCCGCCCAACCGCTTCGCGCAACGGCAAAGCGACTTCGCCGATGTCGACAGCCGCCTCGGCCATCTCCTTGAACGCTGGCCATAACGACAGCGCCGAAGCGTGCATCAGGCCCAGGTGCAGATCGGTATGCGCGCCGTTGCCACGACGATCCACCAGTGCCGGTTTCGGTGACAGATCCGCTTCGTCGATCAACGCGTCGACCGCCAGATCCGCCAGTCGCTCGGCCAGGCTCAGAGGTTTCGTTTGCAGGTTGAATGCGTGCATTACCAACTCCTGAACTTGGCGGGCGGGTTGTAGAGGCCGCCGGACCACTCGACCAGATCGGCCACGCTCTTCGCCGCCAGCAGTTCGCGGGTGGCGTCGGTGCGGCGGATGCCGAGGTCTTCGGGCAAGGCGATCAAGCCTTCGCGGCGCATGCGCTCGGTGTCTTTGGGGTTGTGGCGCAGGCCAATGGCGGTGACGCCCGCAACGGCTGCGATCATCGCTTGGCGCTCTTCCAGCGAACGCGCTTTATAGAGGTAAGCGATGCCTTCTTCAGTCAGCAGGTGGGTCACGTCGTCGCCGTAAATCATGATCGGCGCCAGCGGCATGCCGCTCTTCTTCGCCACTTCCACCGCATCGAGGGTTTCGACGAAGGTCGGTTTGCCGCCCTCCTGGAACGTCTCGACCATTTGCACCACCAGTTTCTTGCCGCGTTCGAGCATCGGTTGCTGCGAGTCGTCGTGGCGCATATCCAGCCATGCAGGTGTGCCGTGGCGGCGGCCACGCGGGTCGTGGCCCATGTTCGGTGCGCCACCGAAACCGGCGAGTCGGCCACGGGTAACGGTGGAAGAATGGCCGTCTCCATCGACCTGCAGCGTCGCGCCGATAAACAGATCCACCGCGTACTGCCCGGCCAGTTGGCAGAACATCCGGTTGGAACGCAGCGAGCCGTCGCGACCGGTGAAGAACACGTCTGGCCGGGCGGCGATGTAATTTTCCATGCCCAGTTCGGTGCCGAAGCAATGCACGCTTTCAACCCAGCCACTTTCAATCGCCGGGATCAGCGTCGGGTGCGGGTTTAGCGTCCAGTTGCGGCAGATCTTGCCCTTGAGGCCGAGGGATTCGCCGTAGGTCGGCAGGATCAATTCGATGGCTGCGGTGTTGAAACCGATGCCGTGGTTGAGCGACTGCACGTTGTGTTTTTCGTAGATGCCGCGGATCGCCATCATCGCCATCAACACATGCACAGGCTTGATGTGACGCGGGTCGCGGGTGAACAGTGGTTCGATGTAGAACGGCTTGTCGGCCACCACCACAAAATCGACCCATGACGCCGGAATGTCCACGCGGGGCAGTTCGCTGACGTCGTCGACCAGTTGATTGACCTGGACGATGACGATGCCGTCGCTGAACGCTGCCGGTTCGATCAGCGCCGGGGTGTCTTCGGTGCTTGGGCCGGTATAGATGTTGCCGGCACGGTCGGCCATGAACCCGGCCGAGAGCACGACGTTGGGAATCAGGTCCACCACCAGCCGTGCGTAGAGTTCGATGTAGGTGTGGATTGCGCCGACTTCGAGCAAGCCGTCCTCAAGCAGCTGGCTGATGCGCAGGCTCTGGGTGCCGGCGAAGGAGAAATCCAGCTTGCGGGCGATACCGCGTTCGAACAGGTCAAGATGCTCGGAGCGGCCGACGCTGGGCATGATCATGTGCAGGTTGTGGAGTTTCTCGGGATCAGCCTTGGCGAGAGAGCGAGAGAGGAAGTCCGCCTGCTTCTGGTTATTACCCTCCAGCACTACACGGTCGCCGGGCAGGATCAACGCCTCAAGCGCCGCGACGATCTTGTCGGTGGGCAACACCACACCGTCGGCCAGCCCACGCACCTTGTCGAGACGGCGCTGCTTCTCATCGCGCCGCCGCGTCCAGCGCGAGTCGGGGGATATTGTTGTTGTCATGCTCACTCCACGGGTTCGCTGTCGTGGAGCTAAGTTAGGCGTGTGGGGTGGGTCCATCAATCAAGCAGTGTGGTGAATCATTACGCTTGGCGTAACGATCAAGAGCCCCCTCACCCTTGCCCTCTCCCGGAGGGAGAGGGGACCGATTGGGGGATGCTCAAGAAATACGCCGACCTGATTGTGCTTTACCGAATCCATAATCGACTCGGTTGTTCAGGTCGATGTAAAACGCGCTACACCTCGGTCGGCCCCCTCTCCCCCCGGGAGAGGGCTGGGGTGAGGGTTGGCTTTAAATCACTCCGTAGGCACTAACCTGTCCAGCACCCGATTGACGGCCAGCTCCGCCAGCATCACCACTTGCGCGATACCTTGCAGGGTTTTGCGGTGGGTGCCTTCGACCATCGCCACATGGTTGTGCAGCATGACGGTGGCCGAGCCAAGTGTTTCGCTGGCATCTGCCAGGAGAGACTCGGTATCAGCTTCGGGGTCTGTCATGTACAGCTTGTTGGGTTTGTAGGGTGCGGCCATGATTTCGGCGGTCGGTGGCCCGAGGTAATGGTCGAGGGCGCGCTCGGCGGCTTCGTGGAGTTTCTTGGAATCGGGCGATTCGTAGGGGGATGCCGGGTCTGTGACCGGCGGGTTAGGCGTTGGTTTAATCATCTTCAGGTTCCGGAATAAAGCTGGAACCGCCTCTCTGCTAAAAGAAGGGGTGGCAGCTGAACGCAGGTTAGCAGACCGGGGAACCTAAGGAAGCCGGCGCGCCGAAGCGCCCTGCGCACAGCCGCCATCGAACTCAGGCGTTGAGCCTGACTGATGATGTGTGTGCACCCTTAGATTAACCACGGGCTGCTAAACCCGATCACTGCGAATCAGTGACCCGATCCAAGTTACGCAGCCAGCCCTGGGCGCACAAGCCGGCGGATTCTGGTGCATGCGTAGGCAGCGGCGCAAGGATTTGTAGGCTCCCGGGCGTAACACCGAGTGTCTTTAAACATCAGTGTCGGAAAGGGTTTATTGCACTACAGAAATTGCGGATTTGCCTGTCGGCATCTGGCCACGCGACTGGCCTCATCGCTGGCAAGCCAGCTCCCACAGGGTTTTATGTGGTTCACAAGATTCGAATACAACTCGGACACTGTGGGAGCTGGCTTGCCAGCGATAGGGCCATTCAGAGCACAACAAATGCTGGATTAATGGACAAGCCCCGCCTCCACCAGCAACTGCTCAAGTGCCAACAAATCCGGCACCTTCGCCACCTGTTCCCCCACCTGCACCGCTGCCTGCTCCAGCGCACACAGCGGCACATCAACGTAGCTCAACTGACTGTCGAGTTTGTAAGACCGCGGAATCCCCTGCACCAGCAGCGCAATGAACTTCAGCTCCGGCAACCCGCCCAGCGCATTGAGGATGACGATCCGCGCCCGCTCGCCAATCACGATTTTTTGCCCGCAGGCGGACTCGAAACTCAACAGCGGAATCTGCCGCTCGCGCCACATCACCCGCCCCAGATACCACGGTGGCGTATCCAGATCGAAGGCGCTGGCCTGATAGTCGATCAGCTCCGCGACTGCCACGTTCGGCAGGATCAAATTGCGATCCGCCAGTGGCAGCAGCAGCCCGGTAAGTTGGCTGGTGCGCGGGTTGTGCCGGCGCTCATGCATGTTTCTTGCTCCAGTGGGCAATGCTTTCGAGCAGCACCGATTCCTGGTACGGCTTGCCGAGGTAGTCGTTGACGCCGATGGCCATGGCGCGGTCGCGGTGTTTCTGCCCGGTGCGCGAGGTGATCATGATGATCGGCAGGTGCTGCAGGCGCTCGTCGTTGCGTACCTGGGTCGCCACTTCGAAACCGTCCATGCGCGGCATTTCGATGTCGAGCAGCATCAGGTCGGGCATGTGTTCTTCGAGCAGGAGCATGGCGTCGACGCCATCCTTGGCGGTCAGTACGTTCATGCCGTGGCGCTCAAGCAAACGGCTGGTGACCTTGCGCACCGTCACCGAGTCGTCGACCACCATCACCAGCAGCGGTTTCTGCGGTTCGCTGTCGATTTCCGGGCGCGTCGGATGCTGCGTAACGCGCGCCTGCATCGCGCGGATCGGCGCGAGCAGATCAAGAATCAACACGACCCGACCATCACCCAGAATCGTCGCGCCGGACACGCCCTGCACCGCCGCGAACTGCGCGCCGAGGCTCTTCACCACAATCTCGCGAGTACCCGCCATGGCATCAACCTGCACCGCAATGTGCCGATCGTTGTAATGCACCAGCAGCACCGGCAATGGCAGATTCTGGCCGAGCAGTTTCGGCCGTGGCGCGGTTTTCAGCAGTTCGCCCAGATAGCACAACTCATAGCGCTGGCCGCCGTATTGATAGCTCGGCGGGTCGAGACGGAAATGTCCTTCGAGGTCATTCGGCAAGACCCGGACGATGCCCTCAATGGTGTTCAGCGGAATCGCGTATTGATCCTCTGCGCACTGCACCATCAACGCGCGATTGACGGACACCGTGAACGGCAAACGGATGCGGAAGTGCACGCCCTGCCCCGGCACCGAGTCGATGCTCATGCTGCCGCCCAGTTGGCGGACCTCCTCGTGAACCACGTCCATGCCGACGCCACGCCCGGAAATCTGGGTAATTTTTTCGGCGGTGGAAAACCCCGGCTGAAGGATGAACTGCAACACATCGCGGTCGCTGATCTCGGCGTTGGGGGCCAGCAAACCACGCTTTATCGCCTTGCGCCGCACGGCTTCCAGCGGCACACCAGCGCCATCGTCGCGAATGTCGAAAACGATGTCGCCACCCTCGCGCGACAGGTCGAGGCTGATCTGTCCTTGCGCCGGTTTCCCGCAGGCCAGGCGTACCTCGGCAGATTCCAGACCATGGTCGACGGCGTTGCGCAGCATGTGTTCCAGCGGCGCGACCATGCGCTCGAGGACGTTGCGGTCCATCTCGCCTTCGGCATTGCCGACGACGAACGCAACGTCCTTGTTCAGCTCTTCAGCCACCTGACGGACGATGCGTTTGAGGCGCGGCAACAGACGTTCGAAAGGCACCATGCGTGTACGCATCAGGCCTTCCTGCAATTCGGTGTTGATCCGTCCCTGTTGTTGCAGCAGGTTCTCGGCGTCGTGGTTGCGTCGGTCGAGGGTTTCCTTGAGGTCGAGCAAGTCCGAGGCGGATTCGAACAGCGCTCGCGACAGTTGCTGCAACTGCGAATGACGGTCCATTTCCAGCGGATCGAATTCTTCATAACCGAGGCGCTCGGCATCGACCTGCTGCCGGCTGAGAATCCGTCCCTGGGTTTCGGTGTCGAGGCGACGCAGTTGATCGCGCATACGCTCGATGGTGGTTTCCATCTCGTTGAGCGCTATCTGCGCGTCGTTGACTTGCTGTTCGATACGCCCGCGGAAAATCGAGGTTTCCCCGGCCAGGTTGACCAGTTCGTCGAGCAGTTCGGCGGAGACCTTGACCATGTCAGCGCTGGCGTCGACGGCAGGTGGCGCGGTCTCGGTCTTGACCGCAAGCGGCAACGGCGGCGGGGTTTCCGGCGTCGCTGGATGACTGAAATTGCGAATCGCATTGATCAGCCGATCCGCCGGCGGGCAAGGTTGCCCGGCACGCACGGCATCGAGCATTTGCGCCAGTCGGTCGTGGCCGCGCTGGACCAATGCGAACAACTCGGTCGACGCTTGTAAGGTGCCGGCGGAGAGACTTTCGTAAAGGTATTCCAGCTCATGGGCAAGATCGCCGATCGGGCCGATCTCGACCATCCGCGCGCCGCCCTTGAGGGTGTGCAGATCGCGCAGCAGGGTTTCCACTTCCTGACGATTGCCCGGTTCGGCCTGCCAACGCAGCAGCGCGGCGCCGGAGTTTTCGATGATGTCGAAACCTTCTTCGAGGAAGATTTCCAGCAACTCCGGATCGTGCCCGGCACCTTCGTAATCGACGGCAGGTTGCGCCGTTTCGACGCTGGCGGACGAACCTTGGCGAAACTGCCGAATCGCCTCAATCAGATCCTGCGCCGGGTTCAGCGGCTGATGGTCTTGCAGCTGTTCCAGCAGCAGCGCCAAACGCTCATGGCTCTTGTGCAGCAAACGACCGAGGGCTTCGCTGTGGCTGTGGCGCCGATCAACCAGGCCTTCGTAAAGGCTTTCCAACTCTTGGGCCAGATCCCCAATGGCTTCGACTTCAGCCATCCGCGCACCGCCCTTGAGGGTGTGCAAATCGCGCTGCAACGAGGACAGCGGCGCGGCGTTGTCCGGGTCGTTCAACCAGCGCTGCAAGGCTTGCCCGGCACTGTCGAGAATGTCCACGGCCTCTTCGAGGAAGATGTCGACGATCTCGTCGTCCGGCGCTGGGATAGACGTGGATTGTGCAAGCTCAGCAGTCGCGGCGCCCAGTTCGCGGATGCTCAAGGTGCGGCTGCCGTCGCTGCGGATCAGGCCCATGGACGAAGGATCGAGACTTTCATCGAGCAAGTCGTGCAACGCACGAATCCGCGCAGGCTGCGGCGTGACTTCCTGGCCGGCGGCCAGCTCGTCGAGCATGTTGATCAGCGCTTCGTGAGCGTTCTGCGCCTCGTGGAAGAACCGGTCGCTGACCGCCAGGCTGCTTTCTTCCACGGCGCCATACAGGTCGAGCAAGGCTTCGCACAACACATCGACCGGCAGCAGATCCGCCAGGTGCGCGCCTTCGCCGAGGGTAGTCAGTTCATCCAGCAGCGCGCTCAATTCCTGCCGTTCGCCGGGATGTTGCTGCCAGCGCTGCAAGAGACTTTCGGTGTCGAGCAGGATGTCCATGCCTTGCGCAAGAAAGTTGTTGATCAGTTGCGGATTACGCTTGATCCGCAGGCCGGTGTTCGGCGCATTGAGGATCGATTCCAGACGCTCGGCGAGCAGCGCTTCGGTGCGTTTGATCAGTGACTGCGCGCCTACAATCGGCGCCAGCGGATCATGCTTGAGCTGACGTAATCCGACACGGAACAGGCCCTCGGCTTCGAGGAGCAATTCCACTTCATCGAGGTCGAGCGGCAGTTGATGCGCCTTGAACTCTCGGGCCAGTTGATCAAGCGGCGCCGCCAGTTCGGCAATCGGCAACACACCCGCCATCGACGCGCTGCCCTTGAGCGTGTGCAAGGCGCGCTGCAATTCGTCGCTGGCTTGCAGCGGCACGTGTTCAGCGGCCTGATCGAGAAAGCGGTTGAGGCTGGCGAGATGGGTTTCGGCTTCGTTGCGGAAGATCTCCAGCAACAATGGATCGAGCGCCGCGACGTCATCAACGTCCTCGGCGGCCAGTGGTTCGTCACCCTTGGCCAAAGCATGGGCACGCGCGGCGAGTTGATCGACATCGCTGCGCTGACGCTGGCGATTGGTGGCGAATTCGCTGATCAGTTCCGGCAGCAACAACACCGTGTCGGTCAGCAGTTGCTGGACCACCGAGCCGGGTTCGACGCTTTGCTCCAGCACGCGGTTGAGCAGATTTTCCACGGCCCACGCCAGTTCGCCGAGGATCAGCGCACGCACCATGCGTCCGCTGCCTTTCAAGGTGTGGAAGGCGCGGCGCAGTTCGGTCAGCGCGGCGTGATCCTGCGGATTGGCCGACCAGCGCGGCAAGTATTCGTGAAGGACTTCGAGAACCTCGTCGGTCTCTTCGAGGAACACTTCGCGCAGTTCGTCATCCACCGGTTCTTCATCCGCCGGTGGCGGCATCAGGCTGCCGGGCGTGATCCGCGCGGGCGGGTTGAGCACCGACACCGGGCTGGCCAGGACCTCGGCCAGCGACTGTACAGTTTCAGGATCGTCCAGCGACTGCGCGTCCTGCATCACCAGTGCTTCGCTGGGACTGAGCACGTCGTCGAGCACCGGTACATGGACCTCACCGGGCTGCTCGCTGGGAAAGAAACCGAGGCTGGCGAGACTCTTCTGTGCGATATCCAGCAGTTGCTCGCCGGGCGTCAGCGGGTCGTCGGTCAAGCGTTCCAGATAGTACTCAAGACTGCTGATGACATCGGCCAGGTTGTCCAACTGCTCCCAACCCGGTTCACGCGGATCGAGCAACAGATGTTCGCGGATAAAACCGTTGCAGGCCTCGACCAGACTCGCCGCACGTGCAAGCGGAATCATCGCCAGTGCACCGCGCACTTGAGTCAGCAGTGCAGGCAGTGGTTGCAGCTGCTGGCGGTCCCAGTCGGCGTCGATGTAGTCGACGATCATGTCCTTGGCCTGTTGCAGGCAGATGCGTGCTTCCTTGATCACGATCTGGTGGATCTGCGTGAGGTCGGTGGTCGGCAGGCGCGCGTCTTCCGGGCTTTCCGGTTCGACGGTGCCGACCATCCCGGCCAGGGTCGCTTCGACGTAGAGCAAGGCACCGGCGACGTCCATCAGGACGGCGTCGTTCGGTTCACGCTGGCCTTGGGCGATGCTCAAGACCACCGCCAATTGGTCAATGATGACTTTGCGCGGCTGGCCGAAACCGAGCACGGCCAGGGTGTCGGCGATCTGCCGCAGTGGTGCCAGCAGACTTTCCAGATCGGACGTATGTTGGCGGTCGCTGCGCACGAACAGGTCGAGCCGCTCCTTGACCCGCACCAGTTCTTCGCACAGTGCCGCGAGCACCGAGCGCATCGCATCGCGGTCGGGACCGGCCAGGCGCGCGCGTTCTTCGTCGACCATCGCGCTGTCGGGCAAAGCATCATCCAGCGAGTAGCGATCTTTCATGGTCAGCATCTGCCCGGTGGGATTTTCGGCTTTGGCTATATAGAACAACAGGCTTTTGAGCAGCTCCGCAGGGGGCGGCTGATTGAGCCCTTGCAGGCCTTGTTCGAGCAGGCGCTTGAGCTCTTTGTCGGCATCCTTGAACAGGCTGCGTAGCGCCGGGCTGTTGGCGATCACACCCTCACGCATGCCTTCGACCAATGCCGATGCAACTTGCCACAACGGACTCAACGGCGCATCGCCGCTTAGCGCCTGGAGACGGCTGAAGACCTTGGCCAGATAATCGAGGTGAGTGTGATCATCCTGTTCACGCAACAACCCGACCAGCGCCATTTGCAGCGTCTGGCGCAACTTGCGCAGTACGCTCGGCAGTTCGGCCGGTTCCAGCAGCGCCAGCGCCTCTTCACTCAGCGGCGCCAATTCCGGCAGTTGCGGGCTGAACAGGCTGGTTTCCGAGAGCAGGCTTTCACCACGGGCGCTGCGCAAATCATTGATCAGCGGCAAGACCACCAGCGGCAGATCGCGACGGGCGCTTTGCACACGCTCAAGGTAAGTCGGCAATTGCCCCAAGGCTTGTAACAACAGGTGCAGAGCTTCGTCGCGATGGCTGACGCGCTCGTGCTGGAGGGCTTCGACCAGATGTTCCATTTCTTCGGCGAGCAACGCCGCGCCGTAGAACTCGACCATCTGCAAACTGCCGTGGACCTGATGGATGTAACTCAGGCACTCGTCGAGCCCGGGAAAGGCCTGCGGATCATCGAGCACGGCTTCGATCGCCTGATGCGCCTGTTTCAGCGTTTCGGCAATTTCGCCCTTGACCCATTCGAGGGCCACGTAATCGTGCCGATCACCCATAACCGCTCCAATCACACTTTATCCGTCGCCGACGCGGACGCCGCCGGCAAGGTGAAACCGGACACCGAACGGCGCAACTGACTGGCCATTTTCGCCAGGTTGCCAATGCTTTCGGCGGTGGCCGTGGAGCCGGACGACGTCTGCGAGGTGATCTGCTGGATCACGTTCATGGTCAGGGAAATCTGCCCCGCCGAAGACGTCTGCTGCTGCGCCGCGTTGGAGATGCTTTGAATCAGCGCCGCGAGCGTCTTGGATACGCCTTCGATTTCTTCCAGTGCCACACCGGCATCCTGCGCCAGTCGCGCGCCGCGCACCACTTCGGTGGTGGTCTGTTCCATCGAAATGACGGCTTCGTTGGTGTCGGTCTGAATCGCCCGCACCAGGGTTTCGATCTGGCGTGTGGCGGCAGATGAACGCTCGGCCAAGCGCTGCACTTCGTCGGCGACCACGGCAAATCCGCGCCCGGCATCCCCGGCCATCGACGCCTGAATGGCGGCGTTGAGGGCGAGGATGTTGGTCTGGTCGGCAATGTCGTCGATCAGGCTGACGATGTCGCCGATTTCCTGAGACGACTCACCGAGACGCTTGATGCGTTTGGCGGTGTCCTGAATCTGTTCACGAATGTTGTCCATGCCGTGGATGGTGTTGTGCACCACCTCGTTGCCCTTGTTGGCAATTTCCACGGAGCGCTCGGCCACCGCCGAGGATTCGGCAGCGTTGGCCGACACCTGATCGATGGACTGGGCCATATCGCTGATCGCCGTCGACGCTTCGGAAATCTGCTGGGCCTGATGTTCCGAGGCCTGGGCCAGATGCATGGCAGTGGCCTGGGTTTCCTGCACAGCGGCGGCGACCTGGCCGGCGGTGAGGTTGATGGTCGCCACCAGATCGCGCAGTTGGTCGACGGAGTAGTTGATCGAGTCGGCAATGGTGCCGGTGAAGTCTTCGGTCACCGAAGCGGTCACGGTCAGATCGCCGTCAGCGAGATCTTCGATTTCGTCGAGCAAACGCATGATCGCGTTCTGGTTGCGCTCGTTCTTTTCTGCCGTTTCGCGCAGTTGCCGATTGGTCTCGCGCACCATTACCAGACCGATGAGGATGATCGAGGCCAGCGCCAGCAAGCCGAGCACGTAGCCGCCAATGGTGTCGGTGCTGCGCCCGCCGGCGAGGTTTTCGAAACCGTTGGCCAGGTGCGAGGCTTCGTCGAGCAGGGTTTGCGAGAGGCTGAAGATGTTGCTCGCTGATTCACGGACCTTGAACAGCTCCGGTGAGGTTTCGAGGATTTCATCCACAGAGCCGGAGACGAACTGGAACAGCTCGGAGATTTCACTCAGGCGAGCACGGGCGTCGCGGTCTTCGACCTGGCTGATTTTCAGCGCCGGGTTGCCCTGGAGCATGCCATTGAGCACCTGACCGAAACGCGTGGCATCGCGGCCGAAGGCATCCGCGGCTTGTTGCGAATTTTCATCGCCAGCGAGCACAGTGTTCACTGCGCCGAGGATGCGTTCAGCCAACAGCGACTGACGCTGGGCCATCGCCACTTGCGTTGCAGGAGCGCCGCGCTGCAAGAGAATTTCGACGACTTTTTCGTATTCGATCTGCAACTGCGGCACGGTTTCGGCCAGGGTCGCGGCGACCTGATGCAGCGACAGCACGGTCTGTTCACTGGAAAGAATGGCGTCGGTGTTTTTCAGCAGGCGTTCCCAATCGAGCTGCACGGCGCGCATTTCAGGGCGCACGGTGGACGGCGCCGGCGGCAGGCCGGTGGCCGGGTCGCCTTTTTTCAGGTAACCCCAGCGCTGGGCGAAATCGTTGCGGGCGTCACTCAGCAGTTTGAACGCGGCAGCCTTGCCAGCGGCGGCTTCGGTGGCGTTCTTGGCAATGCGTTGCGAGAGCACGCGCAGCTCACCGGCATGGCCGATGTACTGTTTATCGTAATTCGCCTGGGTGTTGAGGTACGCGAAGTTGGCGAACAACAGCATGATGAACACGATCAATGCAATGAACAGCACGATGATCTGCGAGCGACTGCGCGATCCCTCTGCTGACTTGCCTGTTTTTGCTTTTGTCATCGGTCCTCGCCTATTCCCGCGCCATTTGAAGCTCACCGAAAACCCTGTGGGAGCGGGCTTGCCCGCGATGAGGCCGGCACATCCGACATCTATAGTGACTGATCTGGTGCCATCGCGGGCAAGCCCGCTCCCACAGGGTTGGGTGGTGTTTCGACTAAATTGCGACGCTCATGAACACCGGGGATCTGGCCAGCGCAAACAAACTGAACACCCGCCAGTTCTGCTCGCGCCGGAAATAGCCTTTGACGAACTCGGCCTTCGAGCCCTGGCGCTTGCTGATCGACAGCGGTTCAAAACTGTCTTGCTCGAAGTGCTGCAAGCCGATGACTTCATCGACCATCAACCCGGCAAACACCTCCTCATGCTCGACTACCAATACCCGCCGCTGTTTGCGTAGCGGTGACAGTTCATGCCCGAAGAAACCGCACAGGTCCATGATCGGCAGCAAGCGCCCACGCAGGTTGGCCACACCCTTGACCCACGGTTTGACTCCGGGCAATTGGGTGAAGCGCGGTTCGTGCAGCACCTCGCTGACTTCGCCCATCGGCGCGACATACCAGTGTTCGCCGAGGCGAAACCCGATACCGCTCCAGCGATCCTGGCGCGCGGGTTGCGACGGCAGGTCCGCCGCCAACAAGCGGCAGCGCTGGTCGATCTGCCAGAGCAGTTCGAACGCAGTCAGTGTTTCGCTCATGGCTGCGCGATCAACCGTTCAGCACGTTGTTCAGGGTTTTGATCAGAGTGTCTTCGTCGACCGGTTTGGTCAGGTAATCCTTGGCGCCCTGGCGGGTGCCCCAGACCTTGTCGGTGTCCTGATCCTTGGTGGTGATGATGATCACCGGGATATGCCCGGTTTCCGGATCCTTGGTCAACTGACGAGTCGCCTGAAAACCGTTGAGGCCGGGCATGACGATGTCCATCAGCACCGCGTCGGGTTTTTCCTGACGGGCCAGTGCGACGCCGTCGGCGCCGTTTTCGGCCTTGAGCACTTGATGGCCGTGCTTTTCGAGCATGCCGGTCAGTTTGTACATTTCAGTCGGCGAATCATCGACGATCAGGATACGTGCCATGGTCTTCCCCATTTTTCTTGTCGACACCCGGCCCGCTGGCCGAGCGTCTCAGTGCTTTTCTTACTGCGGCAAAACGGCGGCAAAGCCCGGAACATGGGCCTGGATCGCGCTGAGCAGTTCTTCCTTGCTGAATGGTTTGGTCAAAAATTGATCGGAGCCGACAATCCGCCCCTTGGCCTTGTCGAACAACCCGTCCCGGGACGACAGCATGATCACCGGCGTGGCCTTGAACGCACTGTTGTTCTTGATTAAAGCGCAGGTCTGATAACCATCCAGACGCGGCATCATGATGTCGACGAAAATGATCCCGGGGTGGTTGTCGGCGATCTTCGCCAAAGCGTCGAAACCGTCGATTGCCGTGATGACTTCGCAACCGACATTCTTCAACAAGGTTTCGGCGGTACGGCGAATCGTTTTCGAGTCGTCGATCACCATGACCTTCAAGGCGCTGGACTGCTGTTCCATAAGAGGGCTCTACCGTCGCCTTTGCGAATCAAATTGTCCGTTTTGCTATCAGTAATGGCCGGAAACCCTTGATGTTCAAGGGCCGGCACTGCATGGCAGCCTTTTTAGCACAGTCTCCAGATGCAATCTATCGACGGGTTTTCCCTTGACCGAAAACCCTGCCGGCGCCACTCTGGCGGCACTTTTTTCATACCGATCCGGTAGCCAATTTTCGAGGAAAACCCAATGAGCGTTCGCGTCGGGATTGTCATGGACCCTATCGCCAGCATCTCCTATAAAAAGGATAGCTCGCTGGCCATGCTGCTGGCCGCGCAGAAGCGCGGCTGGGAACTGTTCTATATGGAACAGCGCGACCTGTATCAAGGTGAAGGTCAGGCACGGGCGCGCATGAAGCCGCTGAAAGTCTTCGCCAACCCGGAAAAATGGTTCGAACTGGACGCCGAGCAGGACAACCTGCTGAGCGATCTGGACGTGATCCTGATGCGCAAGGATCCGCCGTTCGACATGGAGTTCGTCTACTCCACCTACTTGCTTGAACAGGCCGAAACCGCCGGCGTGCTGGTGGTCAACAAGCCGCAGAGCCTGCGCGACTGCAACGAAAAGCTGTTCGCCACACTGTTCCCGCAGTGCACGCCGCCAACCGTGGTCAGCCGCCGCGCCGATGTGTTGCGCGAATTTGCCGCGAAACACGGCGACGTCATCCTCAAACCGCTGGACGGCATGGGCGGTACTTCGATCTTCCGTCACCGCGCTGGCGATCCGAACCTTTCGGTGATTCTGGAAACCCTGACCGCCCTCGGCGGCCAGCAGATCATGGGCCAGGCCTATCTGCCGGCGATCAAGGACGGCGACAAGCGCATCCTGATGATCGACGGTGAGCCGGTGGATTATTGCCTGGCGCGGATTCCGGCCCAGGGCGAAACCCGTGGCAACCTGGCGGCTGGCGGTCGCGGTGAAGCCCGTCCGTTGACCGACAAGGATCGCTGGATCGCTGCTCAAGTCGGCCCGACCTTGCGTGAAAAAGGCCTGCTGTTCGTTGGCCTCGATGTGATCGGCGAGCATCTGACCGAAATCAACGTCACCAGCCCGACCTGCATCCGTGAAATCGACAACGCTTTCGGCACCGACATTGGCGGCCTGCTCATGGATGCTATCGAGAAGAAGCTGCAAGCTTCTAGCCGCAAGCCACAAGCTTGAAGCCAGGCAACAAGCGTCTAACTTGCAGCTTGCAGCTCGAAACTTGCAGCTGCTTGTCTGCAGCTTGTCGCTTACCGCTTGAAGCTTGCAGCTAAAAACCAACATTGCGTTATCATGCCGTGCCCTTAAAAACGCGATGTTGGTTTTTGCCCCATGACCCTCCCGTCCGATCTGCCCACTGAACTCGCCCATCGTGGCGTGCGCCCGGCCGATCGCCTCGGATTTACCCTGTTCCTCGCCGCGCTGATTCATTTGGCGCTGCTGCTTGGCGTCGGTTTCACGATGGTCGAGCCGAAACAGATCAGCAAAACCCTGGAAATTACCCTCGCCACCTTCAAGAGCGAAAAGAAGCCCGAAAAAGCTGACTTTCTCGCTCAGGAAAATCAGGAAGGCAGCGGCACGCTGGACAAGAAGGCGACGCCGAAGACCACCGAGATCGCGCCGTTCCAGGACAATCAGGTCAAAAAAGTCACGCCGCCACCGGCCGCCAAGCCGCAAGTGCAGCAAGCCGCGCCCAAGGCTGCCGTAACTACGGTTGCGCCGAAGCCGAAGAAGGCTCCGACCAAGAAAGAAGAAACCAAAACCGAAGTCAAACCGTCGGTCGACGCGCCGACGTTCGACAGCTCGCAGCTGTCCAGCGACATCGCCAGCCTTGAAGCCGAGCTGGCCAAGGAACAACAGCTGTACGCCAAGCGCCCGCGAATCCACCGTTTGAGCGCTGCCTCGACCATGCGCGACAAGGGTGCCTGGTACAAAGACGACTGGCGCAAGAAGGTCGAACGTATCGGCAACCTCAACTACCCCGAGGAAGCACGGCGCAAGCAGATCTACGGCAATTTGCGCCTGATGGTGTCGATCAACCGCGACGGCTCGCTGTATGAAGTGCTGGTGCTGGAATCGTCCGGCCAGCCACTGCTGGATCAGGCCGCACAGCGCATCGTCCGACTGGCGGCGCCGTTTGCACCGTTTACGGGGGATCTGTCGGATATCGACCGACTGGAAATCATCCGCACCTGGAAATTCGCCCGGGGCGACAAGCTGTCCAGCAATTAAAGAACACCGTAGAACCCTGTGGGAGCGGGCTTGCCCGCGATGGGGCCGGCACATGCGGCATTGATCGTGACTGACCCGACGCCATCGCGGGCAAGCCCGCTCCCACAAAGATCAGCATCGCTCACGGCTTTTGCAGCATTTCCCAGACATCCTCAGCTTGTCAGTTCGCCCCTTGAACGCCACACTAGCGCACATGAAAAACGTCAGCCCCAGCTACCTCAAGCATCAATTCCTGATCGCCATGCCACACATGGCCGACCCGAACTTTGCCCATACCTTGACCTACATCGTCGAGCACACGGCCAATGGCGCCATGGGGATCGTGGTCAATCGACCGCAAGAGCTGAATCTGGCTGACATCCTCGAGCAATTGCGCCCGGACATCAATCCGCCGGCCCTCTGCCAGCACGTGCCGATCTTCATCGGCGGGCCGGTACAGACCGATCGCGGTTTTGTCCTGCACCCGGCGGGCAAGACCTTCCAGGCCACCGCCGAGCTTGAGGGCGACCTGGCACTGTCCACCTCGCAGGACGTGCTGTTCGCCATCGCTGACGGCATGGGCCCGGAAAAAAGCCTGATCGCGCTGGGTTACGCCGGTTGGGAAGCCGGGCAACTGGAGGCCGAAATGGCCGACAACGCCTGGCTGACCTGCCCGTACGACGCCGACATCCTGTTCAACACCCGCAGCGAACTGCGTCTGGAAGCGGCGGCCAGGCACTTGGGGATCAACCTAAACCTGCTGACCAGCCAGGCAGGGCACGCCTGATGGCCCTGCGCCTGATTCTCGGCTTCGACTACGGCACCAAACAGATCGGCGTAGCGGTCGGCCAGGTGATCACCGGCCAGGCCCGTGAGCTGTGCACCTTGAAAGCGCAGAACGGTGTTCCCGACTGGAACCAGGTCGAAGCGCTTATAAAGGAATGGAAACCCGACGCCGTCGTCGTCGGCCTGCCGTTGAACATGGACGGCACCCCCAGCGACATGTGCGTGCGCGCCGAGAAATTCGCCCGCCGCCTCAACGGCCGCTACAACCTGCCCTTCTATACCCACGATGAACGTCTGACCACGTTCGAAGCCAAGGGCGAGCGCCTGGCGCGTGGCGGTCAGAAGGGCAGTTACCGCGACAACCCGGTGGACGCCATCGCTGCCGCTCTGCTGTTGCAGGGCTGGCTCGATGAAAACACTGCTTTATTTGAATCCTGACAAGCGCTACGGCGCTTTTCTTTTGGCTAAAACCTCGAGCCACCTCCGGCAGGACGGAGCTCGGGGCGAAGAAGGAGCAACCATGAGTCTGCCCAATCCCGCCGATCTGATCAGCCAGATGGCGATCCGCCTCAAGGCGCACCTTGCTCAACGCGGCATCAGCGAACCGCGGTACATCGGTATCCGTACCGGCGGCATCTGGGTCGCGCAGGCGCTGCTCAAGGAACTGGGCAGCGACGCGCCGCTGGGCACGCTGGATGTTTCCTTCTACCGCGACGACTTCAGCCAGAACGGCCTGCACCCGCAAGTGCGCCCGTCCGCCCTGCCCTTCGAGATCGAAGGCCAGCATCTGGTGCTGATCGACGACGTGCTGATGAGCGGGCGCACCATCCGCGCCGCCATGAACGAATTGTTCGACTACGGTCGCCCGGCCAGCGTGACGCTGGTCTGCCTGCTCGACCTGGAAGCTGGCGAACTGCCGATCCGCCCGAACGTGGTCGGCGCGACCCTGTCGCTGGCCGCTCACGAGCGCGTGAAGCTGTCCGGTCCCGAGCCGCTGACGCTCGAACTGCAAGATTTCACCCTTTAATCCGCCCTATTGAGAGTCCCCCTCGCGATGACGCCTCTAGATACCAAGCGCCCGCTGCAGCTCAATGATCAGGGCCAGCTGCGCCACTTCCTCTCGCTCGACGGTCTGCGCCGCGAGTTGCTGACGGAAATCCTCGACACTGCCGACTCGTTCCTTGAAGTCGGCGCCCGGGCGGTGAAAAAAGTCCCATTGTTGCGCGGCAAGACCGTGTGCAACGTGTTCTTCGAAAACTCCACCCGCACCCGCACCACCTTCGAACTCGCCGCCCAGCGGCTGTCGGCGGATGTGATCACCCTGAACGTGTCGACCTCGTCGGCAAGCAAAGGTGAAACCCTGCTCGACACCCTGCGCAACCTGGAAGCGATGGCCGCCGACATGTTCGTCGTGCGCCACGGTGATTCCGGCGCTGCGCACTTCATCGCCGAGCATGTTTGCCCACAGGTGGCGATCATCAATGGCGGCGACGGCCGTCACGCGCACCCGACGCAAGGCATGCTCGACATGCTGACCATCCGTCGGCACAAGGGCGGTTTCGAAAACCTCTCCGTGGCCATCGTCGGCGACATCCTGCACTCGCGGGTGGCGCGCTCGAACATGCTCGCCCTGAAAACCCTCGGCTGCCCGGACATCCGCGTGATCGCGCCGAAAACCCTGCTGCCGATCGGCATTGAGCAATACGGCGTCAAGGTCTACACCGACATGACCGAAGGCCTGAAAGACGTCGACGTGGTGATCATGCTGCGCCTGCAACGTGAGCGCATGACCGGCGGCCTGCTGCCGAGCGAAGGCGAGTTCTATCGCCTGTTCGGCCTGACCACCGCGCGCCTGGCCGGAGCCAAACCCGATTGCATCGTCATGCACCCGGGGCCGATCAACCGTGGGGTGGAAATCGAGTCGGCAGTGGCCGATGGCCCGCACTCGGTGATCCTCAATCAGGTCACCTACGGCATCGCGATTCGTATGGCCGTGCTGTCCATGGCCATGAGCGGGCAGACTGCCCAGCGCCAATTCGAGCAGGAGAACGCCCAGTGAAGCTCAGCATTCTCGGCGCACGCGTCATCGATCCAAGCAGTGGCCTGGATCAAATCACCGACATTCACATTGAAGCCTGCAAGATCATCGCCCTCGGCGCGACGCCGGCCGGTTTCAGCGCGGTGGAAACCATTGATGCCACAGGTCTGGTGGCCGCTCCGGGCCTGGTCGACCTCAACGTCGCCCTGCGCGAACCGGGCTACAGCCGCAAAGGCTCGATCGCCAGCGAAACCCGCGCCGCAGCGGCCGGCGGTGTGACCAGCCTGTGCTGCCCGCCGCAAACCAAACCGGTGCTCGACACCTCCGCTGTGGCCGAACTGATCCTCGACCGCGCCCGCGAGGCCGGCAATACCAAGGTGTTCCCGATTGGCGCCTTGAGCAAAGGTCTGGACGGTGAGCAGCTCGCCGAGCTGGTTGCCCTGCGCGACGCCGGTTGTGTGGCGTTCGGCAACGGACTGGAGAGTTTCCGCAACACCCGCACCCTGTGCCGGGCGCTGGATTACGCGGCGACGTTCGACCTGACGGTGATCTTCAACTCGCAGGATCACGATCTGGCCGAAGGTGGCCTGGCCCATGAAGGCGCGGTGGCCAGTTTCCTCGGCCTGCCGGGGATTCCGGAAACCGCTGAAACGGTGGCGCTGGCTCGGGACCTGTTGCTGGTCGAGCAGACCGGCGTGCGCGCGCACTTCAGCCAACTGACCAGTGCTCGCGGTGTTGCGCTGATCGCTCAGGCTCAGGCCCGTGGTCTGAAGGTGACGGCGGATGTGGCGCTGTATCAGTTGATTCTGACCGACGAAGCGCTGATCGACTTCAGCAGCCTCTATCACGTGCAGCCACCGCTGCGCACCCGCGCTGACCGCGATGGCCTGCGCGAAGCAGTGAAGTCGGGGGTGATCTCGGCGATTTCCAGCCACCACCAACCCCATGAGCGTGACGCCAAACTGGCACCGTTCGGCGCGACTGAACCGGGCATCAGCAGCGTAGAACTGCTGCTGCCGCTGGCGATGACGCTGGTTGAGGATGGTTTGCTCGATCTGCCGACCTTGCTGGCTCGCATGAGCGCCGGCCCGGCCGAGGCACTGCGACTGCCGGCGGGCAAACTGGCGGTGGGCGGTGCGGCGGATATCGTACTGTTCGATCCGACGGCATCGACGGTGGCCGGTGAACACTGGCTGTCGAGAGGCGAGAACTGCCCGTTCATGGGTCACAGCTTGCCGGGTGTGGTTCGCTATACGCTGGTGGATGGGCGGATCAGCCACCAGGCCTAATACCGCGTCGCCCCATTCGCGAGCAGGCTCGCTCCCACATTGGATCTGTGAACGACACAAATCCTCTGTGGGAGCGAGCCTGCTCGCGAAGACTTACTGGAAGGTGCCTCTGCCTTCAGCGTTACGCACCGAGACCTGATCATTCAGTGTCCAGAAGTCATACAGCACGCCAATGAAGAACAACCCGCCGGTCAGCAGGTACAACAAGCCGGTGATCCACTTGCCCTGGTACATCCGGTGCACGCCCAGCACGCCGAGAAACGTCAGCAGAATCCACGCCACGTTGTACTCGATCGGCCCGTCGGCAAAGCGCAGATCTGCTTCGCGATCCATTGCCGGGATCAGAAACAGGTCGATCAGCCAGCCGATTCCCAGCAAACCGAAGGTGAAGAACCAGATCGTCCCGGTCACAGGCTTGCCGTAATAAAAGCGATGGGCACCGGTAAATCCGAAGATCCACAGCAGGTAACCGATGATTTTGCTGTGGGTGGTTTTTTCCTTCACACGGGGTAGCTGATAGCTGTTCATGAAGACCTCGATGCACTCGATAGATAAATATTCTTGAATTCTTTGTGACTTTTTTACAGGTAGCCGACGTATGGCAAATGTTACCGTCGCTACCGTGAAAGCCTTATAGCACCGGACCTCTGTCCGACAATCGCGTCAATTTGCCGCTTATTTGGTTCCGTTGCCTCCCGTTTGAATCGACCAACGGCCTCGGAAGTCACAAAAAAGCTGTTATAAAGTTGCGCGCTATCACTTAAGAGCCACGCCTAATGCGACCATTTTTCAAGACATGGCTAACTATTTGCCTATTAATGCCACTGGCCGCCCACGCCACCAATCGTGAGCAACGTCTTCCTAACGTTAACGGCTTCACCCCTAAATCCCACGCTTCTGCCCCATCGAGCAAAAGCAAACAAAGCAAAATCACCACGCTGAGCAGCAAAAGCCGCAGCAGCCTGGTACCGCCGATGGCTAGCAAGGAAAGCAGCAATGTCCTGAGCCGCGCCGTAAACGTCCTCGGTACTCCTTATCGTTGGGGCGGCAGCAGCCCAAGTAAAGGCTTTGATTGCAGCGGCCTGGTGAAATACGCGTTCAACGACGCCACATTCGACCTGCCACGCACTTCCAATGCCATGGCCAGCGGCCACGGTGAGAAGGTCGACCGCAAGGATTTGAAACCGGGCGACCTGATTTTCTTCAAGCTCAAGAGCCGTCGGGTCAACCACGTTGCCATCTACCTGGGCAACGACCGCTTTATCCACGCGCCACGTCGTGGCAAGTCGGTGAGCATCGATACGCTGAACAAGCCGTATTGGCAGAAACATTACGTGGTTGCCAAGCGTGTATTACCGAAAGAGCAAAGCCAGATGCGTGTGGTTCAACGCTAAAGGTCAAAAGATCGCAGCCTTCGGCAGCTCTTACACAGGTCATGTTCGTCCACATATCGCGGATGAACACAAACACCTGTAGGAGCTGCCGAAGGCTGCGATCTTTTGCTTTTAAAAGTTATCCGGCGTGCGCGCCTTCTCCCGCGCATGCTCGCGACTGATCAAACCCTTGGTCACCAGATCTTTCAGGCACATATCCAGTGTCTGCATCCCCAGCGACCCACCGGTCTGAATCGCCGAATACATCTGCGCCACCTTGTCCTCGCGGATCAGGTTACGGATCGCCGACGTTCCCAGCATGATTTCGTGCGCCGCCACCCGCCCGCCGCCAATCTTCTTGATCAACGTCTGCGAGACCACTGCCAGCAGTGACTCCGACAGCATCGAACGCACCATGGATTTCTCGTCACCGGGGAACACGTCCACCACCCGGTCGATGGTTTTCGCGGCCGACGTCGTGTGCAGCGTGCCGAACACCAGGTGCCCGGTCTCGGCGGCAGTCAGCGCCAGGCGAATGGTCTCCAGGTCGCGCATCTCGCCCACCAGGATCACGTCCGGGTCTTCTCGCAGCGCTGAACGCAGAGCCGTAGCGAAACTGCGGGTATCGCGGTGGACTTCACGCTGATTGATCAGGCATTTGCGCGACTCGTGAACAAATTCGATCGGGTCTTCGATGGTCAGGATGTGATGGTGGCGATGGGTGTTGAGGTAGTCGATCATCGCCGCCAGCGTGGTCGACTTGCCGGAACCGGTCGGCCCGGTGACCAGCACCAACCCGCGCGGAGCATCGGTGATCTTGCGGAAGACGTCGCCCATGGCGAGGTCTTCCATGCTCAGCACTTTCGAGGGAATGGTGCGAAACACGGCACCCGCGCCACGATTCTGATTGAAGGCATTGACCCGAAAGCGCGCTACGCCGGGGACTTCGAAGGAAAAGTCGGTTTCCAGATGTTTCTCGAAGTCGACCCGCTGGGTATCGTTCATGATGTCGTAGATCAATTCGTGCACTTGCTTGTGATCCAGCGCCGGCAGATTGATCCGCCGCACATCGCCATCGACGCGGATCATCGGCGGCAGACCGGCCGACAGGTGCAGGTCGGAAGCGCCCTGTTTGGCGCTGAAGGCCAGCAGTTCAGTGATATCCATAGCGCTCCTCAATTCCAGTAGAATGCCGCGAACCTTCAGACCCACGGCGCCTCTTGATGTCCACGATAGCAGACAACATCCTTCAGGTTAGTTCGCGCATCCAGGCCGCCACCGCTGCTGCCGGACGCGCTGAAAACAGCGTGCAGTTGCTGGCCGTGAGCAAAACCAAACCTGCCGAGGCGCTGCGCGAAGCTCATGCCGCCGGTCTGCGGGACTTTGGCGAGAACTATCTGCAAGAGGCCCTGAGCAAACAGCTCGAACTGGCCGACCTGCCCTTGATCTGGCACTTCATCGGCCCCATTCAATCGAACAAGACTCGCGCGATTGCCGAGCATTTCGAATGGGTGCACTCCGTGGATCGTCTGAAAATTGCCCAGCGCCTGTCCGAACAGCGCCCGGCCGACCTGCCGCCGCTGAACATCTGCATTCAGGTCAACGTCAGCGGTGAAGCCAGCAAGTCCGGCTGCACCCCGGCCGACCTGCCGGCGCTGGCGAATGCCATCAGCGCCCTGCCACGCCTTAAGCTGCGCGGCTTGATGGCGATTCCCGAGCCGACCGAAGATCGCGCCGAACAGGACGCCGCGTTTGCTGCCGTGCAACGTTTGCAGGCCAGCCTGAATCTGCCACTCGACACACTTTCCATGGGCATGAGCCATGACCTTGAGTCGGCCATTGCCCAAGGCGCCACCTGGGTGCGGATTGGTACCGCCCTGTTTGGCGCACGCGACTATTCCCAATCTTGAAATTTTCCAGATAAGGACCTGACATGAGCAACACACGTATTGCCTTCATCGGTGCCGGCAACATGGCCGCCAGTTTGATCGGCGGCCTGCGGGCCAAGGGTCTGGAAGCTGCACACATCCGCGCCAGCGACCCGGGCGAAGAAACCCGCGCCAAGGTCAGTGCCGAACACGGCATTGAAACTTTCGCCGACAACGCTCAGGCCATCGAAGGCGTCGACGTTGTGGTGCTGGCGGTCAAACCACAGGCGATGAAAGCCGTTTGCGAAGCGATTCGCCCGAGCCTCAAACCCGATCAACTGGTGGTCTCCATTGCGGCGGGCATTACCTGCGCGAGCATGACTGCATGGCTAGGCGAGCAGCCGATCGTACGTTGCATGCCCAACACCCCGGCGCTGCTGCGTCAGGGCGTGAGTGGCCTGTACGCCACCCGCGAAGTGACTGCCGAACAACGCCAGCAAGCCGAAGAACTGCTGTCCGCCGTCGGCATCGCACTGTGGCTGAATGAAGAACAACAACTCGATGCAGTGACCGCCGTATCCGGCTCCGGCCCTGCGTACTTCTTCCTGCTGATCGAAGCCATGACCGCCGCCGGCGTCAAACTCGGGCTGCCGAAAGAAACCGCTGAACAACTGACCCTGCAAACCGCACTGGGCGCCGCGCACATGGCAGCGGCCAGTGACGTCGATGCTGCCGAACTGCGTCGTCGCGTGACCTCGCCGGCCGGTACCACCGAAGCCGCAATCAAATCGTTCCAGGCCGGGGGCTTCGAAGCTCTGGTGGAAAAAGCACTCGGCGCCGCCGCGCACCGCTCGGCCGAAATGGCCGAACAACTGGGCAAATAAGGAGCCTTACATGATTGGATTGAACACTGCAGCGGTTTACGTGCTGCAAACCCTCGGCAGCCTGTACCTGCTGATCGTACTGCTGCGCTTTGTCCTGCAACTGGTGCGGGCGAACTTCTACAACCCGCTCTGCCAGTTCATCGTCAAAGCGACTCAGCCGCTGCTCAAGCCACTGCGCCGGATCATCCCGAGCATGTTCGGTCTGGACATGTCGTCGCTGGTGCTGGCGATTCTGGTGCAACTGGCGCTGATGGCGCTGACCCTGCTGCTGACTTACGGCACCATCGGCAACCCGCTGCAACTGCTTGTCTGGTCGCTGATCGGCGTGACTGCGCTGTTCCTGAAGATCTTCTTCTTTGCCCTGATCATCAGCGTGATCCTGTCCTGGGTCGCTCCGGGCAGCCACAACCCGGGCGCTGAGCTGGTCAACCAGATCTGCGAGCCGGCACTGGCGCCGTTCCGCAAATTCCTGCCTAACCTCGGTGGTCTGGATCTCTCGCCGATCTTCGCCTTCCTCGCGCTGAAGCTGATCGACATGCTGGTGATCAACAATCTGGCGGCGATGACGATGATGCCGGAAATCCTCCGTCTGCTGATGTGAGCTGGTTTCGTTGGGACGGTGACGACCTGATTCTGGAGTGTCACCTGCAACCGGCAGCCCGTAGCGATGATTTCTGCGGGCTGCACGGTGATCGCCTGAAAATCCGCCTGACTGCGCCACCGGTCGAGGGCAAGGCCAATGCGTATCTGATGGGCTTTCTGGCCAAGGCTTTTGGGGTGTCCAAGAGCCAGGTCAGCTTGCTCAGTGGCGAGTTGAACCGGCAGAAACGGGTGAAGATTTGCTCGCCGAAGAAGTTGCCGGATTTGCCGGGGCTGGTTGCGCGTTCGTCCTGATTCTTGCGTCGCCTGCGCCCCTCACCCCAGCCCTCTCCCGAGGGAGAGGGGGCCGATCTTCGGTGTTTTCGGGGCCTGAGCTCCCCCACTTAGTGCCCCTCGCCGCTGGATCAGGGAGCCGATTCTGGTGCTTTTCAAGGCCTGAGTTCGGCTCGATAAATCAGGTCGGTGTAGCTCGAGAGAACCCCTCGGTCAGTCCCCTCTCCCTCTGGGAGAGGGTTAGGGTGAGGGCTGCTTGCTGCTAACCCCCGCGGTCTTTAGACTTACGCCTCATTTCAACGAGAGCAGGGTCGATGCCAACTGCCTTTCCCCCCGATTCTGTTGGTCTGGTGACGCCGCAAACGGCGCACTTCAGCGAACCTCTGGCCCTGGCCTGTGGCCGGTCGCTGCCAGCCTATGACCTGATCTACGAAACCTACGGCACGCTGAACGCACAGGCGAGCAACGCCGTGCTGATCTGCCACGCCTTGTCCGGCCATCATCACGCAGCCGGTTATCACAGCGTCGACGACCGCAAACCCGGTTGGTGGGACAGCTGCATCGGCCCCGGCAAACCGATCGACACCAGCAAATTCTTCGTGGTCAGCCTGAATAATCTGGGCGGCTGCAACGGCTCCACCGGCCCGAGCAGCATCAACCCTGAGACCGGCAAACCGTTTGGTGCCGACTTCCCGGTGCTCACCGTGGAAGACTGGGTGCACAGCCAGGCGCGTCTCGCTGACCTGCTCGGCATCGGCCAGTGGGCCGCGGTGATCGGCGGCAGCCTCGGTGGTATGCAGGCGCTGCAATGGACCATCACTTATCCGGATCGCGTGCGTCACTGCCTGGCCATCGCCTCGGCGCCCAAGCTGTCGGCGCAGAACATCGCGTTCAATGAAGTGGCGCGCCAGGCGATTCTCACCGACCCGGAATTCCACGGTGGTTCGTTCCAGGAAGCGGGTGTAATCCCCAAGCGCGGCCTGATGCTGGCGCGCATGGTCGGCCATATCACCTACCTGTCCGACGACTCGATGGGCGAGAAATTTGGCCGTGGCCTGAAGAGCGAGAAGCTCAACTACGACTTCCACAGTGTCGAGTTCCAGGTCGAAAGCTACCTGCGTTATCAGGGCGAAGAGTTCTCCGGACGCTTCGACGCCAACACCTATCTGTTGATGACCAAGGCGCTGGATTACTTTGATCCTGCGGCGAACTTCGACGATAACCTGGCGAAAACCTTCGAGAACGCCACGGCCAGGTTCTGCGTGATGTCTTTCACCACCGACTGGCGCTTCTCCCCGGCGCGCTCGCGTGAGCTGGTGGATGCACTGATGGCGGCGCGCAAAGACGTCAGCTATCTGGAAATCGACGCACCGCAGGGCCACGACGCCTTCCTGATTCCGATCCCTCGCTACTTGCAGGCGTTCGGCAATTACATGAACCGCATCACGCTGTGAGAAAGCCATGAGAGCTGATCTGGAAATCATCCAGGAATGGATCCCCGCCGGCAGCCGCGTCCTCGACCTCGGTTGCGGTGACGGCGAACTGCTGACCTGGCTGCGCGACAACAAGCAGGTCACCGGTTATGGCCTGGAAAACGACGCTGACAACATTGCCCAGTGCGTGGCCAAAGGCGTCAACGTCATCGAGCAGGACCTGGACAAGGGCCTCGGCAACTTTGCCAGCAACAGTTTCGACATCGTCGTCATGACCCAGGCCCTGCAAGCGGTGCACTACCCGGACAAGATCCTCGACGAAATGCTGCGGGTCGGTCGTCAGTGCATCATCACCTTCCCCAATTTCGGCCACTGGCGCTGCCGCTGGTACCTGGCGAGCAAGGGGCGCATGCCAGTGTCGGAGTTTTTGCCCTACACCTGGTACAACACGCCGAACATTCACTTTTGCACCTTCGAAGACTTTGAAGAACTTTGCCGCGAACGTGACGCGAAGGTCATTGATCGGCTTGCCGTGGATCAACAGCACCGCCACGGGTGGGCCAGTAAGCTATGGCCTAATCTGTTAGGTGAGATTGGTATCTACCGCGTCAGCAGCCCGGTAGTGGCAGATCACCAAATCGCGGTCTGACATTCGAGGAGAACGAGCATGAGACGTTTGATTGGCACGCTGTTGGCGGCATGTCTGAGCTTTTCGGCGGTCGCCGCCGACGCGATCAAGGGCGAGCGCAAGGAAGTGTTTGGTGATGTCACCGTTCACTACAACACCTTTAATTCCACCTTTCTGACGCCTGACATCGCCAAGGCTGCCGAACTGATCCGCAGCAAGAACCAAGGCGTGATCAATGTCTCGGTGATCAAGGACGGCAAACCATTGATCGCCAATGTCACCGGCACGGTCAAAGACCTGACCAGCAAAAGCGTGCCGCTGAACTTCCGCCAGGTCACCGAAAAGGGCGCGATCTATTACATCGCCCAGTACCCGGTGGAACAGCAGGAAACCCGCACCTTTGAAATCAAGGTGCAGAATGGCGACAAGATCAACACCATCAATTTCAACCAAGAACTTTTCCCCGGCGAATGATGAACCTCAAGCAGCTCGTACTGGCCAGCCACAACGCCGGCAAACTCAAGGAACTCCAGGCCATGCTCGGCGAGTCGGTGCAACTGCGCTCGATCGGTGAGTGGAGCAACGTGGAGCCGGAAGAAACCGGTCTGTCGTTCGTCGAGAACGCGATCCTCAAGGCGCGCAATGCCGCACGCATTTCCGGGCTGCCGGCGCTGGCCGACGATTCCGGTCTGGCCGTGGATTTCCTCGGCGGTGCGCCTGGCATCTACTCGGCGCGGTACGCCGACGGCAAGGGCGATGCGGCGAACAACGCCAAACTGCTCGATGCCTTGAAGGACGTTCCTGAGGCCGAGCGCGGCGCGCAGTTCGTTTGTGTTCTGGCACTGGTGCGTCACGCCGACGATCCGCTACCGATCCTCTGCGAAGGCTTGTGGCACGGGCGCATGCTGACGGCGGCCAGCGGCGAACACGGTTTTGGTTACGACCCGCTGTTCTGGGTGCCGGAGCGTGATTGCTCCAGCGCCGAGCTGACGCCTGCCGACAAGAACCAGATCAGCCACCGCGCCCGTGCAATGGATCTGCTGCGCCAGCGTCTGGGCTTGAAATGACCGGTAACTCCTCTGCGTCGTCGCTGATAGTCGGCGGCGCCGCTTCTTCGCCACGGGCGCCATTGCAGACATTGCCGCCCCTGTCGTTGTACATCCACATCCCGTGGTGTGTGCGCAAATGCCCGTATTGCGACTTCAACTCGCACACCGCCAGCCCGGTGCTGCCGGAGCAGGAGTACGTCGACGCGTTGCTGGCGGATCTCGATCAGGATCTGCATGCGGTCTACGGTCGCGAAATCAGCTCGATTTTCTTCGGTGGCGGTACGCCGAGCCTGTTCAGTGCCGAGGCGCTCGGGCGTTTGCTGGAGGGCGTCGAGCAGCGCATTCCGTTTGCTCACGACATTGAAATCACGCTGGAAGCCAACCCCGGCACCTTCGAGCAAGAGAAGTTCGTTGCGTATCGCAAGCTGGGGATCAATCGCCTGTCGATCGGTATCCAGAGTTTCCAGCAGGAAAAACTCGAGGCCCTCGGCCGTATCCATAACGGCGACGAAGCGGTGCGCGCCGCTGGCATGGCGCGGCAGGCCGGGTTCGATAACTTCAATCTCGACTTGATGCATGGCCTGCCCGATCAGTCGCTGGACGATGCGCTGAGCGATCTGCGCCAGGCCATCGAACTGAATCCCACGCATATCTCCTGGTACCAACTGACGCTGGAGCCGAACACCGTGTTCTGGAATCAGCCGCCTGTGCTGCCGGAAGACGACACGCTGTGGGACATTCAAGAAGCCGGGCAAGCGCTGCTGGCCGAGCACGGTTATGCGCAATACGAAGTGTCGGCCTATGCCCAAATCGGCCGCCCGGCGCGGCATAACCTCAATTACTGGAGTTTCGGCGACTTCATCGGCATCGGCGCGGGTGCGCATGGCAAGCTCAGCCATCCGGACGGGCGCATCGTGCGCACCTGGAAAACGCGCTTGCCGAAGGACTACCTCAACCCGGCAAAAAGCTTTCAGGCTGGCGAAAAAGCCCTGACCAATGACGAGATGCCGTTCGAGTTTCTGATGAATGCTTTGCGCCTGACCGCTGGCGTCGAATCGCGCCTGTATCCGCAGCGCACGGGGCTGTCGCTGGAAAGCCTCGCCGAAGGCCGGGCAGCCGCAGAACAAAGCGGTCTGTTGCAGGTCGAACCGTCACGTCTGGCGGCCACCGAGCGCGGACAGCTGTTCCTCAATGACTTGCTGCAACAATTTCTGAACTGATTTCAGTGCTAAGGGAAAACGCATGGATTTGATACTCGACCTGCTCGCTACCGTCTCCCGCTGGAGCCGCAGCAACCTCTCGGAAATCGCACTGGCGCTGGTGGGCTGCCTGCTGGTGCTGTTCGGCGCCGACTTCAAAGGCTGGGTCGAGCAACGTCTGGGCAGCATTGCCGGCGCCCTGCGCGTACCGCTGATGGCGCTGCTGTGCATGGTCGGTAGCGGCGCGGCGCTGATCTACGCCACACCCTGGGTGATCAAAGGCCTGAGCCAGTTCAACAACTACAGCCTGGCGCCGGTGTTGTTGGTGGTACTGGTGCTGATCGGCGTAGTCGCCGACCGCCGCTGAATTCGAGCCATACACAAAGCAAATGTGGGAGCGAGCCTGCTCGCGAAGGCGTCATGACATTCAACTTCATCGTTGACTGTCAGAGCGCTTTCGCGAGCAGGCTCGCTCCCACATTGTTACTGCGTAAGGCTTACGACTGCTTTTCGAACTTCAGATCCCACACGCCATGCCCAAGACGTTCGCCGCGGCGTTCGAACTTGGTGATCGGGCGTTCGGCCGGGCGCGGTACGCACTTGCCGTCTTCGGCGAGGTTGCGGTAGCCCGGGGCGACGTTCATGACTTCCAGCATGTATTCGGCGTACGGCTCCCAGTCGGTAGCCATGTGCAGAATGCCGCCGACCTTCAACTTGCTGCGCACCAGTTCAGCGAACGACGCCTGGACGATACGACGCTTGTGGTGACGGCTTTTGTGCCACGGATCCGGGAAAAACAGCATCAGGCGGTCGAGGCTGTTGTCGGCGATGCAGCGGTTGAGCACCTCGATCGCGTCGCAATCGTAGACCCGCAGGTTGGTCAGGCCCTGCGTCAGTACGCCATTGAGCAGCGCGCCGACACCCGGACGGTGAACTTCAACGCCGATGAAATCCTGATCCGGTGCAGCAGCGGCCATTTCCAGCAGCGAATGGCCCATGCCGAAACCGATTTCCAGCGAGCGCGGTGCCGAGCGGCCGAAAACCTGATCGTAATCGACCGGTTCATCGGCCAAGGGCAGCACGAACAGCGGTGCGCCTTGATCCAGGCCTTTCTGCTGGCCTTCGGTCATGCGTCCGGCGCGCATCACGAAACTCTTGATGCGGCGGTGTTGGCGCTCGTCGCCCTCTTCCGGCTGGATAGGCGTGTCGTTCGATTCAGTCATCTTGGCTCTTACTTGATCAGACCATCCAGCGGCGAAGAGGCGCTGGCATAGAGTTTTTTCGGCATGCGGCCGGCGAGGTAGGCCAGACGGCCCGCGACGATCGCGTGTTGCATGGCTTGGGCCATCATCACTGGCTGACCCGCGTGGGCAATGGCCGAGTTCATCAGCACTGCGTCACAGCCCAGTTCCATGGCAATGGTGGCATCGGAAGCGGTGCCGACACCGGCGTCTACCAATACCGGAATCTTTGCTTCTTCAAGGATGATCTGCAGGTTGTATGGATTGCAGATACCCAGGCCAGAACCGATCAGGCCGGCCAGCGGCATGACGGCGATGCAGCCGATTTCCGCCAGTTGACGGGCGATGATCGGGTCATCACTGGTGTAAACCATCACGTCGAAACCTTCCTTGACCAGTGTTTCGGCGGCCTTGAGGGTTTCGATCACGTTGGGGAACAGGGTTTTCTGGTCGGCGAGTACTTCCAGCTTCACCAGATTGTGACCGTCGAGCAGCTCACGGGCCAGGCGGCAGGTGCGCACGGCTTCGATGGCGTCGTAGCAACCGGCGGTGTTCGGCAGGAAGGTGTAGCGATCCGGCGACAATACGTCGAGCAGGTTCGGTTCGCCTTCGATCTGGCCGAGGTTGGTGCGGCGCACGGCGAAGGTGACGATCTCGGCACCCGAGGCTTCGATGGCCTGGCGGGTTTCTTCCATGTCACGGTACTTGCCGGTACCGACCAGCAAACGCGACTGGTAAGTACGACCGGCCAGCACAAAAGGCTTGTCGCTACGAACGATGCTCATGGGGAATCCTCTTTAGGGGTGAGGGTCTTGCAGAATTCTGTGCCCGTGTGGGCCAGGCGATTAGCCGCCGCCGATGGCGTGAACCACCTCGACGTTATCGCCGTCGTTTAGCGCGGTGTCGGCATGCTGGCTGCGCGGGACGATATCCAGATTGAGTTCGACCGCCACCCGGCGTCCGGTCAGATCCAGACGGGTCAGCAGGGCTGCAACGGTTTCACCGTCGGGCAGTTCAAGGGATTCACCGTTCAACTGAATGCGCATGCGCAATGCCGCCATCATTTTTAGGGGCTGGCATTCTAGCCCGATCATGACCTAAAGGTCAGCACCAAGCGTCAAGCGGTTAATTGCAAGCGCCAGGCAGCCAGGCCCAGACACACCCAGCCGACAAGAAACGCCAACCCGCCGAACGGGGTGATGATGCCGAGCTTGCTGATGCCGGTGGTGGTCAGCAGGTACAGGCTGCCGGAAAACAGCAGGATACCGACAGTGAACGAGATACCGGCCCAAGTGACCAGTCGCCCCTGAATCTGCGTAGCCAGCAATGCCACACCGAATAACGCCAGTGTATGCACCAGTTGATAGGTGACGCCCGTGTGGAAAATCGCCAGATAATCAGGTGTCAGACGGCTTTTCAGGCCGTGGGCGGCAAACGCACCCAGCGCGACACCCGTGAAACCAAAAAAAGCGGCCAGCATTAAAAAGCCACGCAGCATTGGGAACTCCAGTCAGACTCGATCGGCAGGGTCTGTATAATGGCCCGCTCCACGGGTTCGGCCAAGCCATCTCTATGTTGCGTTCAATTTTCCGTCGTCTCACGAAGGCCCTGCTCTGGTTCGCGGGGGGCAGCGTATTGCTGGTTCTGGTATTTCGCTTCGTACCGCCGCCTGGCACCGCGCTGATGGTCGAGCGCAAGGTCGAATCCTGGATCGACGGCGAGCCGATCGACCTGCAGCGCACCTGGAAGCCGTGGGACGAGATTTCCGACGATCTCAAAGTCGCGGTCATGGCTGGCGAAGACCAGAAATTTCCCGAGCACTGGGGCTTTGATTTCAGTGCAATCCAGGCAGCGCTTGCGCACAACGAACTTGGCGGCTCAATTCGCGGCGCCAGTACGTTGAGCCAGCAAGTGTCGAAAAACCTGTTTCTGTGGGCCGGGCGCAGCTATCTGCGTAAAGGCCTGGAAGCCTGGTTTACTGCGCTGATCGAGGTGTTGTGGCCCAAACAGCGGATTCTCGAGGTGTATCTGAACAGTGTCGAGTGGGATGACGGCGTGTTTGGCGCCGAAGCCGCAGCGCGACATCATTTCGGCGTGAGCGCGAAGTCGTTGTCCCGACAGCAGGCGAGTTATCTGGCGGCGGTATTGCCCAACCCGCGGGTGTGGAGCGCGAGCCATCCGACGGCTTATGTCGCGCGCCGGGCCGGATGGATTCGGCAGCAAATGCGTCAGTTGGGTGGGACGAGTTATCTGCTGAGTCTGAATGATTCGCGGCGTGCACCTTGGGCGCAGTGACTTCAAGATCAAAGGATCGCAGCCTTCGGCAGCTCCCACAGGTGAATGCGGGTCCCGTGTAGGAGCTGCGGCACGCTGCGATCTTTTGATTTTCAAACAAAAATGCCCCGATCATCGCTGATCGGGGCATTTTTTTGTTGTCGGGCGCCGGTTATGCGGCGATCGACAATTTGAGCTTGTTCATCGCGCTCTTTTCGAGCTGACGGATTCGCTCGGCCGACACGTTGTACTTCTGCGCCAGGTCGTGCAGCGTGGCTTTCTCTTCTGCCAGCCAGCGCTGGTAGAGGATGTCGCGGCTGCGTTCGTCCAGCACTTCCAAAGCTTCGTGCAGGTTGTTGTTGGAGTTGTCGCTCCAGTCGGCATCTTCCAGTTGACGCGCCGGGTCGTACCGGTGGTCTTCCAGATAGTTGGCCGGCGACTGGAAAGCGCTGTCGTCGTCCGCTTCCGCAGCCGGGTCGAAAGCCATGTCATGGCCGGTCAGGCGACTTTCCATCTCGCGCACTTCACGCGGTTCGACGCCGAGGCTTTCCGCCACACGGTGGACTTCCTCGTTATTCAGCCACGCCAGACGTTTCTTCTGGCTGCGCAGGTTGAAGAACAGCTTGCGCTGGGCCTTGGTGGTCGCGACTTTCACAATGCGCCAGTTGCGCAGGATGAACTCGTGAATTTCCGCCTTGATCCAGTGCACAGCGAACGACACCAGGCGCACACCCATTTCCGGGTTGAAGCGCTTTACGGCCTTCATCAGGCCGACGTTACCTTCCTGGATCAGGTCAGCCTGAGCCAGACCGTAGCCGCTATAGCTACGGGCAATGTGTACGACAAAACGCAGGTGGGCGAGCACCATCTGCCGAGCCGCCCCCAAATCCTGCTCATAATAGAGACTCTCGGCCAGTTCACGCTCCTGCTCCGGCGTCAGCAATGGAATGCTGTTCACGGTGTGCACATAGGCTTCCAGGTTTGCGCCTGGAACCAACGCGTACGCAGGTTGCAAAGAATTGGTCATACGAAAAAACCTCCGACTTACATACTCGTGCTTCTCAGCACTGCGAAAAATTGACCGGGAACTCAAGTACAAGTTCCCAAAAACCGTAAGGCCAATCACGCGCAAAAAAGATTCTACTTCGGCGCCAGCTCCCTGAGATGACGTGCGACTGCAATCCATGCACCGATATAACCCAACAGCACCGCGCCAAGCAAGAGCGACAGACCATCGGCAACTGGCACTCCGGCCAGCGCGAAATCACTGCCGTACAAGCCGGCCAATCCAACCACCGCATCGTTCAGCCAGTCCAGGCCGAACGCCAATACGCCCCAGGACAACAGTCCCGCACCGAAGCCATACAACGCGCCCATATAAAGGAAGGGGCGCCGTACATAGCTGTCAGTGCCGCCGACGAGTTTAATCACTTCTATCTCTGTGCGGCGGTTTTCAATATGAAGACGAATGGTATTGCCTATCACCAAAAGTAATGCAGAAACCAGCAGCACCGTCAGACCGAAGACAAAACGATCGCCGAGCTTGAGGATGGCGGCCAGACGCTCGACCCAGACTAGATCAAGTTGTGCCTGTTGTACCTTCGGCAGCTCGGAAAGTTTTTGTCTTAATGCTTCCAGGGTGGTCTTGTCGACCTCGTTCGGCGTCACCAGCACCACGCCCGGTAGCGGGTTTTCCGGCAGCTCGCGCAGGGCTTCGCCCAAACCGGACTGCTGTTGAAACTCTTCCAGCGCCTGATCACGGCCGACATATTCAGCATCAGCTACGCCGGGCATGCCTTTGATCTGTTCGCGCAACGACTCGCCCTGCTCCGGGCTGGCGTCGAGCTGCAGGTACAGGGAGATCTGTGCCGCACGCTGCCACGATCCGCCAAGACGCTCGACGTTATTGAGCAACAGCGAAAGACCCATCGGCAGGCTCAGCGCCACTGCCATCACCATGCAGGTGAAGAAACTGCCGATCGGCTGCTTGCCGAGACGACGCAGGCTATCGAGCAGGCTGGCGCGATGGCTTTCGACCCAGGCACGGAACAGCGTGGCGAAGTCAGGGCCGTCGTCATCGTCGTGTTTTTTCTTTTTGGCCGGTTGCGGATCGGCGGCTTTCGGGGCCACGCGCTCGGAAACCTTCGGGCTGCGAGTGGCACTCATACCCCGGCCTCCCCGTCGCCGATCAATCGGCCACGCTGCAAGGTCAGCATGCGGTGACGCATACGGGCGATCAGCGCCAGGTCGTGACTGGCGATCAGCACGCTGGTGCCCAAACGGTTGATGTCTTCGAACACCCCCATGATCTCGGCCGCCAGACGCGGGTCGAGGTTACCGGTCGGTTCGTCCGCCAACAGCAGGGCCGGACGATGGACGATGGCGCGGGCGATGCCGACGCGCTGTTGCTGACCGGTGGACAGGTCGCCCGGATACAGATCGGTTTTATCCGACAGCGCCACGCGCTCCAGCGCCGAATCGACGCGCTTGGCGATTTCGGGCTTGGACAGCCCGAGAATCTGCAACGGCAACGCGACGTTGTTAAACACCGTGCGATCGAACAGCAACTGGTGGTTCTGGAACACCACACCAATCTGCCTGCGCAGGAACGGAATCTGCGCATTGCTGATGGTGCTCAGGTCTTGCCCGGCGAGCAGCAGCTTGCCGCTGGTCGGACGCTCCATTGCCAGCAACAGGCGCAATAGCGTGGATTTACCGGCACCGGAGTGGCCGGTGACAAACAAGAACTCGCCGCGACGGACTCGAAAGCTCAGCTCATGCAAGCCGACGTGTCCGTTCGGGTAGCGTTTACCGACCTGTTCGAAACGAATCATGAACGCTCCCGCTCGGCAAAGAGTGCCTGGACAAAGGGTTCGGCTTCAAAGGTACGCAAATCGTCGATGCCTTCGCCGACGCCGATATAGCGAATCGGCAGACCGAACTGCTTGGCCAGGGCAAAGATCACCCCACCTTTGGCGGTGCCGTCGAGTTTGGTCAGCGCCAGGCCGGTCAGTTCGACAGTCTGGTTGAATTGCTTGGCCTGGTTGATGGCGTTCTGGCCGGTACCGGCGTCGAGTACCAGCAGCACTTCGTGCGGCGCGTCGGCGTCGAGCTTGCCGATCACACGGCGAACCTTTTTCAGTTCTTCCATCAGATTGTCTTTGGTGTGCAGACGACCGGCGGTGTCGGCGATCAGCACGTCGATGCCACGCGCCTTGGCGGCCTGCACGGCGTCGAAGATCACCGAAGCGGAATCGGCGCCCGTGTGCTGGGCGACCACCGGAATCTTGTTGCGTTCGCCCCAGACCTGCAACTGCTCAACAGCAGCAGCGCGGAAGGTGTCACCGGCGGCCAGCATGACTTTCTTGCCTTCCAGCTGCAGCTTCTTCGCCAGTTTGCCGATGGTGGTGGTTTTGCCGGCACCGTTGACGCCGACCACAAGGATCACGAACGGCTTGTTCTGCGAAACGATTTTCAGCGGCTGCTCGACCGGTTTGAGCATCGCAGCCAGTTCGGCCTGCAGGGATTTGTACAACGCATCGGCGTCGGCAAGTTCCTTGCGAGCGACCTTCTGGGTCAGGCGCTGGATGATCTGCGTGGTGGCTTCGACGCCAACGTCGGCGGTCAGCAGACGGGTTTCGAGGTCATCCAGCAGCTCGTCATCAATGGTTTTGCGACCCAGGAACAGGCTGGCCATGCCCTCGCCAATGCTGGCACTGGTTTTCGACAGACCTTGCTTGAGGCGGGCAAAAAAACCGGCCTTGGTTTCTTCGGTGCGCGGGGCTTCGGTAACCACTTCGACCGGCAAGACTGGAGCAGCAACCACGGGGGCAGGTGCTGGCTCGGGCTGTTGAACGATTGGAGCAACAGGAGCAGCAACGACCGGAGCAACAGGCTCGGAAGCGATAGGTTCAGGGGCAGGCTCTGGAACAACGGGCGCAGCCACCACAGGAGCCGGAGCGACCTCTGGAACAAACGCAGCCGGCGCAGGAATCTGCGGGGTGAAATGCGGCGCGGCCTCTTCAACCAACGCCACCGGCTCTTCCGCCACTGGCAAGGTCAGCCATGGCTCAGCCGCCGGAGTCAGCGGCAGCTCAACGGCCACAGGCGCTGCAGGCTCCGGTTCTGGCTCAACCGGTTGCAACACCGGTTCGGCATTCGGCAGCACAATCGGCGTCGGCTCTTCTTCTATTAGAGGAGCAGGCGTCGGGGCCGGTTCAGGAATCGCGGGCGGCTGTTCGACGACGGGTTCCTGCGGTTTCTTACGCAGCCATCCGAACAGGCTTTTCTTCTCGCCAGCCGCAGCTGGGGTCTTCTTGTCGTCGTTGGAACCAAACATGGAGGACGGCTATCTCACGGTAGCGACGCGCCATAAGGGCGCCCCGGCAAATAAATATTCGATGCAGAACAGACTGTGTTTCACCCAGCTTGTTCACGCGCAACATTTTGTCGAGGCGCCAGCGGCACCCCAAAGATTCGTATTAACGAAGGACTAAACCGGAAAAATCGGCGAAAAAGCGAAGTCTAGTCGATAAACCGCTGCTTTCTGCCGCCAACCTATACAGCCGTATCAGGCCTGAAAACCTGATAGGCGTGGTCGCCGGTAAAACGGATCAGTATCCTAGCACCTCCTCGCCCGCCGACGCTAAGACCAAGCGGGCAGCTCAACAGGTTAAAAAACGAATGAATGCTCTAGCCCGCCGCGCTGCAGGCCTGCTGTTCAGCACAGTCTGCCTGCCCCTTTCGGCCCTGGCGGCCGACCCGCAACCGACCCACGAATTCACCCTCGACAACGGCCTGAAGGTCGTAGTGCGCGAAGACCACCGCGCGCCGGTGGTGGTGTCGCAGGTCTGGTACAAGGTCGGTTCCAGCTACGAAACCCCGGGCCAGACCGGTCTGTCTCATGCGCTTGAGCACATGATGTTCAAGGGCAGCGAGAAAGTCGGCCCCGGCGAAGCCTCGCTGATCCTGCGCGACCTCGGTGCCGAAGAGAACGCGTTCACCAGCGATGACTTCACCGCTTATTACCAGGTGCTGGCGCGCGACCGTCTGGGCGTGGCCTTCGAACTGGAAGCCGATCGCATGGCCAACCTGCGCCTGCCGGCCGACGAGTTCGCCAAGGAAATCGAAGTCATCAAGGAAGAGCGCCGCCTGCGCACCGATGACAAGCCGATGTCCAAGGCTTACGAGCGTTACAAGGCGATGGCTTACCCGGCCAGCGGTTATCACACGCCTACCATCGGCTGGATGGCTGACCTCGACCGGATGAAGGTTGAAGAACTGCGCCACTGGTATCAATCCTGGTACGTGCCGAACAACGCCACGTTGGTGGTCGTCGGCGACGTCACCCCGGACGAAGTCAAAACCCTCGCCCAACGCTACTTCGGCCCGATCGCCAAACGCGACGTACCACCGGCGAAACAACCGCTGGAACTGGCCGAGCCCGGCGAGCGCAAGATCACCCTGCATGTGCAGACACAACTGCCTAGCTTGATGCTCGGCTTCAACGTGCCGAGCATCGCCACTGCCGAAGACAAGCGTTCGGTTAACGCGCTGCGGTTGATTTCGGCGCTGCTCGATGGCGGTTACAGCGGACGCATTCCCACCCAACTGGAGCGCGGCGAAGAGCTGGTGTCCGGCGGCTCGTCGAGCTACGACGCCTACACTCGCGGCGACAGCCTGTTCACCCTCTCGGCCACGCCCAACACGCAGAAGAAAAAGACCATGGCGCAAGCCGAGGCCGGTTTGTGGAAGCTGCTGGAAGAGTTGAAAACCACCGCGCCGTCCGCCGAAGAACTGGAACGCGTGCGTGCGCAAGTGATTGCCGGCCTGGTCTACGAGCGTGACTCGATCACCAGCCAGGCCACGGCCATCGGTCAGCTTGAGACCGTCGGCCTGTCGTGGAAACTGATGGACACCGAACTGGCCGATCTGGAGAGCGTCACCCCGCAAGACATCCAGAACGCCGCCAAGCTGTATTTCACCCGCGAACGTCTCAGCGTCGCCCACGTACTGCCACTGGAGACGACTCATGAGTGAGCGCAAAACCCCACGCCTGTTGTTGCTTGGTCTGATCGCTGTCGCGGTGATCGGTGCCACTGCTTTCTATCTGTCACCAGGCGCTGACAGCAAGGCGAGCGAAGCACTGGACAACGCCAAGTCCGCGCAGAAGCTGCAATCGCTGGCCGAACTCGACGGCAAGGCCCCGGCAAGCCGCAAACTCGACGTGCAGACCTGGAACACCGCCGAAGGCGCCAAGGTGCTGTTCGTCGAAGCCCACGAACTGCCGATGTTCGACATGCGCCTGATCTTCGCCGCCGGCAGCAGTCAGGACGGCAACGCGCCGGGTCTGGCGGTGCTGACCAACGCGATGCTCAATGAAGGCGTGGCCGGCAAGGACGTCGGTGCTATCGCCCAAGGTTTCGAAGGCCTCGGGGCGGATTTCGGCAATGGCGCTTTCAAGGACATGGCGCTGGCTTCGCTGCGCAGTCTGAGCGCCGCTGACCAGCGCGAACCGGCATTGAGTCTGTTCTCGGAAGTCGTCGGCAAACCGACTTTCCCCGCCGACTCGTTCGCGCGCATCAAGAATCAGATGCTCGCCGGATTCGAATACCAGAAACAGAACCCCGGCAAACTTGCCAGCCTGGAGCTGATGAAGCGCCTGTATGGCGATCACCCGTACGCGCATTCGAGCGACGGCAACGAGCAGAGCGTACCGAAGATCACCCTCGCGCAACTGCGTGAATTCCACGCCAAAGCCTACGCTGCCGGCAACGTGGTGATCGCGCTGGTCGGTGATCTGTCCCGTGCTGACGCCGAGGCGATTGCCAATCAGGTGTCCGCAGCCCTGCCGAAAGGCCCGGCGATGGCGAAAATCGCCCAGCCACAGGAACCGCAAGCCAGCGTTGGTCACATCGAATTCCCATCGAAGCAGACCAACCTGATGATCGCGCAGCTGGGCATCGATCGTGATGACCCGGACTACGCGGCATTGTCGATGGGTAACCAGATACTCGGCGGCGGTGGTTTCGGCACCCGGTTGATGAGCGAAGTTCGCGAGAAACGCGGGCTGGCCTATGGCGTGTATTCCGGGTTTAGCCCGATGCAGGTTCGCGGCCCGTTCCTGATCAACCTGCAGACCCGCGCCGAAATGAGCGAAGGCACTCTGAAACTGGTGCAGGATGTGCTCGCCGACTACCTGAAAACCGGCCCGACCCAGAAAGAACTCGACGACGCCAAACGCGAACTGGCCGGCAGCTTCCCGCTGTCCACTGCGAGCAACGCCGACATTGTTGGCCAACTCGGCGCCATGGGCTTCTATAATCTGCCGTTGAACTATCTGGATGACTTTATGCGTCAGTCCCAGAGCCTGACCGTAGAGCAGGTCCGCAACGCACTGAACAAACACTTGAGCACGGACAAAATGGTCATCGTCACCGCTGGCCCGACCGTGCCGCAAAAGCCGTTACCGGCCCCATCTGATAAACCTGCCGAGCAACCGCTCGGGGTTCCGGAGCATTAATGGCTACTCGTCCAAAAAAACCCGTTCACAACGTGCACAACGGCGTGAATCAACTGCGCATCATTGGCGGTGAATGGGGCAGCCGCAAGCTGAGCTTCCCCGATGCGCCGGGCCTGCGCCCTACGCCGGATCGCGTGCGTGAGACGTTGTTCAACTGGCTCGCGCCTTACGTGGAGGGGGCCAAGGTATTCGATCCGTTCGCCGGCAGCGGCGCGCTGTTTCTTGAAGCACTGTCCCGTGGCGCCGCCATGGGCCAGGCGCTGGACGCCAGCAATATCGCCGTTTCAAGCCTCAAGGAACACCTCGGCACCCTGCGCTGCACCAACGGTCAGGTACAAACTGCCGACGCCCTGCGCTATCTGGAAACGCAGACTGCCACCGCGTACGACCTGGTGTTCCTCGACCCACCGTTCAACCAGAACCTGCTGCCCACCGTGTGCACGCTGCTCGAAGAGCGCCAGTGGCTGGCCGATGACGCCTGGGTTTACACCGAAAGCGAAAGCGCTCTCTCGACCCTCGGCCTGCCGCAAAACTGGCGTCTGCATCGCGAGCAGAAATCCGGCCGCGTGTATTACGCGTTGTGGCATCGCCTGGTAGAAACAATCGCTTGAACACGCTTGAGCAGGCAACTTGACTGCCCGAGCTTCCAACCCGGGTTTTAATTAAGCTGCAATAGTTCAGCAATAGCGAGAGGCCTCTGTTTCATCCATCTTGTGCAAGCGAAATTAGTCGCCTAAACATCATGGATGAAAACGATTACGAGGCCTTCATTACAGAAAGCGGAGGTACTCGGTTCCGTTACGGCGATTCCCCTGGCTCTGGCCAACTGACTGACTCGCTATTGGTACCGGTAGAACACTTGGAAAGCGCGCTCAAGCTCCAGTCGAAGCTGATGACAACCGATCTGCCGGACGAGGCGCCGCACAATGCTCTGAATATCACCAGAGACAGGAACAAGAAGGAATCCTTCTTCTTGTCACCGATATGGTACAGCCCAGAGATCGAATGCCTGGTGTACGCAGGCAGCAGGCACTACAGATCCCATCAGGCGGTTTCGGCCAACCTTGAACGATTGTCTCCCGATCGCATACGGAACTTGCGGCGGAGTCGGCACTGCCCCGACAACGCACAGCTGGCAATCACTGGCGATATTGGAATTGAAGAAGCCCGGCGCTTGGTCGAACGCCACTTCGCAGATATCCCCCGAGGTGAACCTTCGTTCAGATCTGCGGTGCAAGTTCCGGCAGCGCCCGGTTATCGCCGGATAACGCAGTACCTGGATACTCAACACCCCGAGTATTCCATGATGATCTTCATATTCAACACACCGCTGGCTTATGAACTGGAAGTATTAGGCTCCTTGCTTGAAGGCGATTCCCTCCCACGTTTGGCCGCACTCCAGAATAAACGGAGTGGAGTTGTACCGAGGTTCATTGGAGACAATCAAGGCAATACAATTCTCGGCCTTGCTTTTTATATCCACGGCGACCCACAGGAAGCCGAAGAGAACTTCTGGAAGTTTCTGGATGAAGTGAAGCGCTCCCCTTTCTCTCCTGAAGAGATTGATTCCGTCGTCAACAAAGCCTGTTCGCTGCCTCAAGTCTGGAACAGCTCACTAGAGCACCAGGCAGATGCGCTCTCCTATTTGTATGGATCAGGTCAGCCTTTGCAGTTGCTTGACGATAAAGTCGGGCTGTTGCGCAGCATTACCCCTGAGGACGTTCATGTTGCAGCCAACGCCTACCTCACCCGCGAAAATGTCACCGTCGTTTGTGCATTGCCGATCGGAACAAAACCGAAGTAACGCTTAAAACAGTCTTCGACTGTAGCGGTTCGGTTTTTTTAAACCGCTCAGTAGCAGCGTCAAGCAACGCAGTGCCTGACGTTCAAGCAATAAACGAAACGGTGAAACGCCACCGGCCTGCTGATCGGTGGCGCCTGGTAACCGTCAGGGTGATGTCGCGTCGAAACAGGCTTTGTGGCAAGTTAGGTTCTTTCATTGAAAGCGTCAGCGCCTGATACGCCCGCCGCTTTGCGCAAGACCTGTCGAGAGTTGCCGTGCCGTCACTGAACCCAACATCAAGCCCCCGCTTTACGCCAGCCTTCGGCCTCGGCAACCCGCACTTGCAAACCTTGTGGGGACCGCTCTGGCGCAAAACCACCCACCTGGACCGCGAACGTGAACGCTTGTGGCTTGCAGACGGTGACTTCCTCGACCTTGACTGGCATGGCCCGCACAGCGCCGATGCGCCATTGGTTCTGGTGTTGCACGGCCTGACCGGTTCGTCCAATTCGCCTTATGTCGCCGGCCTGCAAAAAGTGCTGGGCGCTCAAGGCTGGGCCAGTGTGGCGCTCAACTGGCGTGGCTGTTCGGGTGAGCCGAATCTGCTGTCGCGCAGCTATCACTCCGGTGCCAGCGAAGACCTCGCCGAAGCCATTCGGCACCTGCGCGCCAAGCGACCACTGGCGCCGCTGTATGCCGTCGGCTACTCCCTGGGGGGCAACGTGCTGCTCAAGCACTTGGGCGAAACCGGCAGCGCCAGCGGCGTAATCGGTGCCGTGGCAGTGTCGGTACCGTTTCGGCTCGACCAATGCGCCGACCGTATCGGCCAAGGCTTTTCGAAGATCTATCAGGCGCATTTCATGCGCGAGATGGTCGGCTACATCAAGAACAAGCAACGGCAGTTTCAGCACGATGGCCGCGAAGACAGCCTGGCGGAGCTGGCCGCGCTCGGCTCACTGGAAAACATGCGCACATTCTGGGATTTCGATGGCCGGGTGACGGCGCCGCTACACGGATTTACCGATGCGCACGATTACTACCGCCGTGCATCGAGCCGCTACTTTCTTGGTGAGATTCGTACGCCGACATTAATCATCCAGGCAGCGGACGATCCTTTCGTTTTCCCTCACAGCTTGCCGAGCGCTGAAGAGTTGTCTGCCTGCACGCAGTTCGAATTGCAGCCCAAGGGTGGCCACGTCGGTTTTGTCGATGGCACGCTTCGCCGACCGGATTACTACCTTGAACGGCGCATCCCGCAGTGGCTGGCGCGCCTTACGTCTTGAACGATCAAGGCAGGCGATCCCTTTCTGGCAAACCGCACCGCCGACGGTGATCTTTTGGTCTTATTGGCCGGTGGCAATGCCGCGCGAAGGCTCGTTGATCCACTCACTCCAGGACCCGGCATACAGCGAAGCCAATGGATAACCGGCCAGACACAGCGCAAACAGGTTGTGACATGCCGTCACGCCTGAGCCGCAATAGGCGACCAGCTCCGACGGCGAGCGCTCGCCAAGCTTCGCGGCAAAGCGCTGTTTGAGCTGATCGGCCGGCAGGAATCGCCCATCACTGCCCAGGTTGTCGGTGAACGCCGCGCATTGCGCGCCGGGAATGTGCCCGGCAATCGGGTCGATCGGTTCCACTTCCCCCTTGAAACGCGGCAAGGCCCGCGCATCGATCAGGGTCAACGCGGGTTGACCGAGGCGTTGCTGTAATTGCTCGGCACTGAGCAGCAGGCTCATGTCCGGCTGACCAGTGAAATGACCAGGCGTGAGAGTCGGCGCATCCAGACTCAGCGGCAACCCTGCCGCATGCCAGGCCTTGAGCCCGCCATCGAGAATGAACACGCCATCGCGCTTGCCCAGCCACGCCAGCAACCACCAGGCGCGCGCCGCGTAGGCACCGGGGCCGTCGTCATACAAAACCACGTCGCTATCGGCATTGATGCCCCAGGCTTGCAGGCGCTCGACCAGCGCTGTCGGCTCGGGCAGAGGATGACGCCCGGTCACGCCTTTGACCACTTTGCCACTGAGATCGCGCTCCAGATCGGCAAAGCCCGCCCCGGCAATGTGCCCCTCGGCATAGCTGCGCTGCCCGTAATCCGGGTCCTCGAGGGCAAAACGACAATCGAGAATCACCAGCCCCGGCTGTTCCTTGCGGGCATCCAGTGCGTTGGGACTGATCAGTTGCGCAATCGGCATAACGGGCTCCTGTGAATTCAACGAAACGGTTTACTTCACGTCATCGAGGGCCTGGGCCAGCGGCACGTAAAACTCCTCGAACAGCGCATTGACCTCTTCGCGCGCCTGCTCGGTGACAAACCCGGCCTCCAGTACCAGCACCTGGTACACGCCACGCTTGATGGCCTGTTCGCTGAGGTGATTGGAGTTTTCCCGAGTGGTGCACAGAAAGCGCACCCAGGACGTCAGGATGATCCAGGCATTGAGGGTCAGGGATTCGATCTGCACGCGGTCCATGTCGAGGATCCCGGCGGCAACAAAACCTTCGTAGATCGCCCCGCCCTGGATCAAGCAGCGCTGGGAAAAACGCCGATAGCGCGCGGCCAGCTCCGGATCGCTGTCGAGCAGATGCTCGAGGTCGCGGTGCAGAAAGCGGTATCGCCACATCGCCGAGAGCAGTTCCTTGAGATAGAAACGCTTGTCTTCGACGGTCGCGGCGCGCCCCTGCGGCGGGCGCAGGAAGCTGTCGACCAGGCTCTCGTACTCACTGAACAACACGGCGATGATCGCCTGCTTGTTGGGGAAGTGGTAGTAGAGGTTGCCCGGAGAAATCTCCATATGGGCGGCGATGTGATTGGTGCTGATGCTGCGCTCGCCCTGTTGATTGAACAGCTCGAGACTGTTCAGCACGATACGCTCGCTGGTTTTTATTCGTGGGGCCATGGGCTTGAGCTTTAATTCAGAGTGCGTTGAGGAGCATCTTACGACCTAACCGGAAATGGATAAAACACTGCTGTGCATGGAAGTCATTTGACTTTCTAGAGCATAGACTCTAAAAAATGCCTCATTACAATAAATCCGGAGCCGACCATGACTGCCGATATTGCCTATCTGCAAACGCTACAAGAGCCACTGCAAGCACTTGATCGGCAGTTCAATGCGCAACGGGCCGCGTACGCCGCCAACCCGATGCCACCTGCTGCCCAGCGTCAGCAATGGCTCAAGGCATTGCGCGATTTGCTCAGCAACGAGCGTCAGGCCTTGATCGAGGCAATCAGTGCCGATTTCAGCCATCGCAGCGCCGATGAAACCCTGCTTGCCGAATTGATGCCGAGCCTGCATGGCATTCACTACGCCAGTCGCCATCTCAGAGGCTGGATGAAAGACTCGCGACGCAAGGTCGGCATGGCTTTCCAGCCAGCCTCGGCGAAAGTGGTTTACCAGCCGCTGGGCGTGATCGGCGTCATCGTGCCGTGGAATTACCCGCTGTATCTGGCCATCGGCCCACTGGTCGGCGCGTTGGCGGCGGGCAACCGGGTGATGCTCAAACTCAGTGAATCGACCCCGGCCACTGGCCTGTTGCTCAAGGAACTGCTGGCGCGGATCTTCCCCGAAGATCTGGTCTGTGTGGTGCTTGGCGAAGCTGACATCGGCGTGGCGTTTTCCCGTCTGCGCTTCGATCATCTGCTGTTCACCGGCGCCACCAGCATCGGCAAGCACGTCATGCGCGCCGCAGCAGAAAACCTCACGCCCGTGACGCTGGAGCTGGGCGGCAAATCCCCCGCCATCGTCTCCCGTGATGTGCCGCTCAAGGATGCCGCCGAACGCATCGCCTTCGGTAAAACCCTCAACGCCGGGCAGACCTGCGTCGCCCCCGATTACGTGCTTGTGCCTGAAGACCGGGTCGGCGGCTTCGTCGAAGCCTATCGCCAGGCCGTGCAGGGTTTTTATCCGACCCTCACCGACAACCCGGACTACACCGCGATCATCAACGAACGCCAACTGGCCCGACTCAACAGTTACGTCAGTGATGCCACCAGCAAGGGCGCGCTGCTGATTCCGCTGTTCGATCAGGGTCAGGGCCGGCGCATGCCGCACAGCGTGTTGTTGAATGTCAGCGATGAAATGACAGTGATGCAGGATGAAATCTTCGGCCCGCTGTTGCCGATCGTGCCGTATCGAGATCTGGAGCAGGCATTCGCTTACATCAATCAGCGGCCTCGACCTCTGGCTCTTTACTATTTTGGCTACGACAAACGCGAACAGAACCGCGTGCTGCACGAAACCCATTCCGGCGGTGTGTGCCTGAACGACACGTTGCTGCATGTGGCACAGGACGACATGCCCTTCGGCGGCATCGGCGCGTCGGGGATGGGCCATTACCATGGTCACGAAGGGTTCCTGACCTTCAGCAAAGCCAAAGGGGTGCTGGTTAAACAGCGCTTCAATGCGGCCCGACTGATTTACCCGCCTTATGGAAAATCGATTCAGAAGCTGATCCAGAAGCTGTTCATTCGCTAAACATTCGTCATCGCCGCCGGGTAATAAAAACAATGCACCCAAGCCTGACCGATACACCTGCACTGTCGCGCCGTGGCCTGCTGAAATTCAGCCTCGGCGCCACGGCATTTCTCGCCACCGCCGGACTCGGCGCCAGCCTCAGCGGCTGCTCGTCGAGCGTCCCGGCCAATGGCTTCGTCTCGTTACGCGACGGCGACCTGCTGTTTCTGCGCGCCCTGATTCCGGTGATGCTCGATGGCGCCGCGGCTCCAGAGAAAATGCCGGACGCGGTGGCTGGCACTCTCAAGTCGCTGGATTACAGCCTCGATCACCTGTCGCCGGAAATGCTCAAACTCACTCGACAGTTGTTCGACGTGCTGGGCATGACCGTGACGCGCGGGCCGCTCACCGGGATCTGGGGCAGTTGGGAAAACGCCAGTCCCGACGCAATGCGCAGCTTTCTTGATCGCTGGGAAAACAGCTCGTTGAGCCTGCTGCGCATGGGCCACAGCTCTTTGCAGCAAATGGTGCTGATGGCCTGGTACAACCGCGGCGAATCCTGGGCGCACTGCGGTTATCCCGGCCCGCCCACGGTCTGAACATCACGCGAGACCTGTGGGAGCGGGCTTGCCCGCGATAGCGTCAGTCGCCGCACAGTCGAATCAAAAAATAATAAAGAGAGCCTGATCGATGCCCGTACCCGACCCCTTCCGCGAAGGCCTCGCCCGAGGCTGGAAAACCTACAATGGCGCGCAACTGGCCGATGATCTGACCCTTGAGGCCGACGTCGCGATCATCGGCAGCGGTGCCGGTGGCGGCACCACCGCGGAAATCCTCAGCGCCGCCGGCTATAAAGTGCTGCTGATCGAAGAAGGCCCACTGAAAACCAGCTCCGACTTCAAAATGCTTGAGGACAAGGCTTACAGCAGCCTCTATCAGGAAGGCATCGGCCGCATGAGCAAGGACGGCGCGATCACCATCCTGCAGGGCCGCGCGGTCGGCGGCACGACGCTGATCAACTGGACATCGAGCTTCCGCACGCCAAAGCCAACCCTCGAACACTGGGCCACCGAGCACAACGTCAAGGGTCACAGCCCTGCCGACATGGCGCCATGGTTCGAAAAAATGGAGCAGCGCCTCGGCGTCGCGCCGTGGATGGTTCCACCGAACCCCAACAACGACGTGATCCGCAAAGGCTGCGAGCAACTCGGCTATAGCTGGCATGTGATTCCGCGCAATGTGCGCGGCTGCTGGAACCTCGGCTACTGCGGTATGGGCTGCCCGACCAACGCCAAGCAATCGATGATGGTCACGACCATTCCGGCGACCCTGGAAAAGGGCGGCGAACTGCTGTACCTCGCCCGCGCGGAAAAACTGCTGATCAACGGCGACAAAGTGACCGGCCTGCACTGCGTGGCCATGGATGAACGCTGCGTCGAGCCGACCGGACGCAAAATCATCGTCAAGGCGCGGCATTACATATTGGCCGGCGGCGGTATCAACAGTCCGGCCCTGCTGCTGCGCTCCGACGCGCCGGATCCGCATCAGCGAGTGGGCAAACGCACGTTTCTGCACTTGGTGAACATGTCCGCCGGACGCTTCGACGAGGTGATCAATCCTTTTTACGGTGCGCCGCAATCGATCTACTCCGACCACTTCCAATGGAACAACGGTGTCACCGGGCCGATAGGTTACAAACTGGAAGTGCCGCCATTGCACCCGGCGCTGGCGGCCACGCTGCTGGGCGGATTTGGTCAGGAGAGCGCGCAGCACATGGCCGATCTCCCACACACCCACGCGATGCTGGCGTTATTGCGCGACGGTTTCCACCCGGACAGCCCGGGCGGCAACGTCGAGTTGCGCGGCGACGGCTCGCCGGTGCTCGACTATCAGGTTTCGCCTTACACCTGGGAAGGCTTGCGCCGCGCGTTCCACAACATGGCCGAGATCCAGTTCGCCGGTGGCGCCAAAGCGGTGATGCCAATGCACGCCGACGCGCGTTACGTGAAGACGCTGGCCGAGGCGCGCAGCCTGATCGAAGGTTTGCGCCTTGAGTTGTATCGCACACGGCTGGGCAGCGCCCACGTCATGGGCGGCTGCGCGATGGGTGAAGATCCGAAAACCGCGGTCACCGACAGCCTTGGCCGCCATCATCAACTGAGCAATCTGTCGATTCATGACGGCTCGCTATTCCCCACCAGCATTGGCGCCAACCCGCAATTGTCGGTGTACGGTCTGACTGCGCAATTGGCCACTTCCCTCGCCGATCGGCTGAAAAATCCGTGAAAAAGCAGGATATTCCGATCGTCTATAGTGCTTTCTTACCCAACAGGCGACTTGGCCGACCGGGACGGCTGCGATACCATCCGACTCCCCAACGGACTCCCGCCAGGACGACGCGATGAACCGAGTGTTGTACCCAGGTACCTTCGACCCTATTACCAAGGGCCATGGCGATCTGGTCGAACGCGCCTCGCGCCTGTTCGATCACGTGATCATTGCGGTCGCCGCCAGCCCCAAGAAGAACCCGCTGTTCCCGCTGGAACAACGAGTAGAACTGGCTCGTGAGGTCACCAAACACCTGCCGAACGTGGAAGTGGTCGGTTTCTCGACGCTGCTGGCGCACTTCGCCAAAGAGCAGAACGCCAATGTCTTCCTGCGTGGTTTGCGCGCAGTGTCGGACTTCGAATACGAGTTCCAGCTGGCCAACATGAACCGCCAGTTGGCGCCGGATGTGGAGAGCCTGTTTCTAACCCCGTCCGAGCGTTATTCGTTCATTTCCTCGACGCTGGTGCGGGAAATCGCCGCGCTGGGTGGCGATATCAGCAAGTTCGTTCACCCGGCCGTGGCCGATGCCCTGACCCTGCGCTTCAAGAAGTAACGACCGTTCAAACGGCGCCCGCGTGCACTGCGGGCGCCAATGCGGCACAATTGCGCGCATTGGTTTATAGCGCCCGGGCCTACCGCCCCGGCTGGAGTTAGCATGTCCCTGATCATCACCGACGATTGCATCAACTGCGACGTCTGCGAACCCGAGTGCCCGAACGCCGCCATTTCCCAAGGCGAAGAGATCTACGTGATCGACCCGAATCTGTGCACCCAGTGCGTCGGCCACTACGACGAACCGCAGTGCCAGCAGGTCTGCCCGGTAGATTGCATTCCACTGGACGAAGCGCATCCAGAGACTGAAGAACAGTTGATGGAGAAGTACCGCAAGATCACCGGCAAGGCCTGAGTTCTTCAGCGCCGCTGGCGACGCCATCGCGGCAAGCCCGCTCCCACAGGGTTCTGTGGTGGAACACAAATTGTGTGAACACCAAAACCTTGTGGGAGCTGGCTTGCCCGCGACGAGGCCATCGGCAACACCGCAAAACCCGGATCAGCTCACTCGCGCTGCTCAAAACCCTCCCCGACACACCCCAGACACCGCACAAACGCTGCCCTCGCCGGATCAACCACCAGCGCCTGCCCTGCATCGCCAACTCCGCCACCCAGCGCGGTAAACGGCAACGACACCACAAACGCCCCCGCACCGATCACCGTCGCCACCACCAACAAAGGTCGGGCGATCAGCAAGTCGCCAAGCATGGCGTAGGCCGGTGGGTTCTGGATGGTGTAACGCGGATCACCGCTGCCGGTTTCCGTGGCCTGGACAGCCAGACTGGAACACAGCAGCAGTGCGGCACAGAGGACTTGCAGGGATTTCATGGCACGATCCTTCGGGCTAGGCAGTGAGACAACTCACTATAGACCGTAGGATGTTTTCGAACGGTTTGCCTCAGCTCTGACAGCGCGGACAGAAGACACTGGCGCGCTGGCCAAGCTTCACCTCGCGCAGCCCGGTGCCGCAGACCTTGCAGTGTTCACCACCACGGCCATAGACAAACAGCTCCTGCTGGAAATACCCCGGTTGCCCGTCGCCGCCGATAAAATCACGCAACGTGGTGCCGCCACGCTCGATGGCGGCGGCAAGGATGCGTTTGATCTCGATCGCCAGTTTCAGATAACGCGTCCGGGAAATGCCCCCGGCCTCGCGACGCGGATCAATCCCGGCGGCGAACAGCGCTTCGGTCGCATAGATATTGCCGACCCCGACTACCACCGCGTTGTCCATGATGAACGGCTTGACCGCCATGGAGCGTCCGCGCGACAGCTTAAACAACCGTTCACCGTCGAACAGATCGGTCAACGGCTCCGGCCCGAGACGAATCAGCAATTCGTGATTGAGTGGATCGGCACTCCAAAGCATCGCGCCGAAACGCCGTGGATCGGTGTAGCGCAGGGCCAAACCGGATTCCAGTTCGATATCGACATGCTCATGCTTTAGCGCCGGCAACCCGACCTCGACCAGGCGCAAATTACCCGACATGCCCAGATGGCTGATCAACGTGCCGACTTCTGCATTGATCAGCAGATACTTGGCCCGCCGCTCGACCAGCACGATGCGCTGGCCCGACAGGCGCACATCGAGGTCGTCGGGGATCGGCCAGCGCAGCCGGCGGTCGCGCACGATCACACGGCTGACGCGCTGGCCTTCCAGATGCGGAGCAATGCCCCGGCGGGTGGTTTCGACTTCCGGCAATTCAGGCATGGCGTCCTCGAATCAATGCGCGCCGAGGTCGCGGATCGTTTGTTTTAGGGATTCGAAGTCGTATTCCGACAGGCCGACATAATCAAGCACCAACGGGCCGACCGCGTTCCATTCGAAATCTTCGGTCTGGTTGCCCAGTACCCGATAGGACGCGCAAATGTGCTCGGCCATCTTGAGGATCGCCAGCAGGTTCTTCAGTTGACTGTTGCGGGACGACTCGTCGCTGAAAATCGCCAGCGCATTGTGGTGGTTGGCGATCGCTGCACTGACGTGTTCCGGCAGGCGCCAGGACTTGGCCGTGTAGTAGCCGACCACGGCATGGTTAGTGTTGAACGCGTTGTTTTCGGTGTCCACCACCCGGCATTCGGCACTGGCCTGGGCGTAGGCTTTTTCCAGAACCGACATGTAATTGGGGAAGCGCTGCAGCATCAACGGCACCCCGCAATCATGGAACAGGCCCAAGGCGTAGGCTTCGTCGCCGGCCTGAGTGCCGATGCGCTTGGCCAGCGTCAGGCACGTCATCGCTACGTCCTGGGCGGTATCCCAGAAACGGTTGAGCGTGACGATGGTGTCATCGTTCATCTCGCCCTTGATCGACTGCGCGTTGATCAGGTTGATGATCGAACGACTGCCCAACAGGTTCACCGCACGCTGGATCGAAGTGATCTTGTTGCTCAAGCCGTAATACGGCGAGTTGACGATTTTCAGCAGCGAGCCGGAGAGGCCAGGATCCTGGGCGATCAGTTTGGCGATCACCTCCAGGTCCGGGTCAGGCATGTACTGCTCCATTTGCAGATCCACCATGATCTGCGGCTGCGCGGGCACGCTGATGCCTTGCAGGGATTGTTGGATCTGTTCGGCGGTCAGCTCTTGGGACATAAGTACACACTCTGGGACAGGCGGCGATTCTACCCTCTAAAAACCGCAGGACGACACACCAGTGGGCAATTGTCAGGAACTTTCATTCAAGCGCCGGCTTCGGATTCATTAGTGCCCAACGGATCATTCAGGTCCCATGAGGCGGTAAATTCCCACAGACTCAGGAGCTTATCGATGGCTACTCAACTCAACGGCAAGCGCGTCGCTTTTTTGGTTACTGATGGTTTCGAACAGGTTGAATTGACAGGTCCCAAGCAAGCGCTCGAACAGGCCGGCGCTCAGGTCGACATCCTTTCGGCCGAAGAAGGCACGGTCAAAGGCTGGAACCATGACAAACCGGCGGATGACTTCAAGGTCGACCGGACCTTCCAGGCCGCCAACAGCGAGCAATATGACGCGATCGTATTGCCCGGTGGCGTACAGAATTCCGACACCATCCGCATCGACCAGGATGCCCAGCACCTGGTCAAGACAGGCACCTCGGCCGGCAAACCGATTGCGGTGATCTGCCATGGCGGCTGGCTGTTGATTTCGGCGGGGCTGGTGAATGGCAAAACCATGACCAGCTACAAGACGCTCAAGGATGATCTGGTGAACGCCGGCGCCAACTGGGTCGATCAGGAAGTGGTCAAAGACGGCCACTTGATCAGCAGCCGGCAGCCTGATGATATTCCGGCGTTCAGTCGTGAGTTGATCGGCGCGCTGTCGGCCTAGCATTCCTTAACGCTTGCGCGAGCAATCTCGCTCCCACAGGGGATTTGTGATCACCACAAGCCCGCTGTGAGAGCGAGCCTGCTCGCGAAGGCGTCATCAGCGTTTCATCGCACGCCAAACCCGGCACAAGTCTCAACACGCTATACTCCCGCTCTTTTTTCCGGAGCGACGTCATGTCCCTGCCTAGCTTGCGCCTCAAAGCCAACGCCGACCGTCGCCTGCGCGCCGGTCACCTGTGGGTCTACAGCAACGAAATCGATGTAGCCGCCACGCCACTGCACGGCTTCAATGCCGGCGATCAGGCGATCCTCGAAGCTGCCGGCGGCAAGCCGCTGGGCATCGTGGCGATGAGCCCGAACAACCTGATCTGTGCCCGCCTGCTGTCGCGCGACACCAAGGTGATGCTGGACAAATCCCTGCTGGTGCATCGCCTCAACGTAGCGCTGTCGCTGCGTGATCGCCTGTTCGACAAGCCGTTCTATCGTCTGGTGTACGGTGATTCCGACCTGCTGCCAGGTCTGGTCGTTGACCGTTTCGGCGACATCCTCGTGGTCCAGATCGCCTCGGCGACCATGGAAGCGCATAAAGATGACGTGATCGCCGCACTGACCCAAGTGCTCAAGCCAAGCGGCATTCTGTTCAAGAACGATTCCGCTGCGCGTGACGCCGAAGGCCTCAACCGCTACGTCGAGACCGTATTCGGTCTGGTACCGGAATGGGTCGCGCTGGAAGAGAACGGCGTGAAGTTCGAAGCGCCGGTCATTCAGGGTCAGAAAACCGGTTGGTTCTATGACCACCGCATGAATCGCGCACGCCTGGCGCCGTATGCCAAAGGCAAGCGTGTACTCGACCTCTATAGCTACATCGGTGGCTGGGGCGTGCAGGCTGCCGCGTTCGGCGCCAGCGAAGTGTTCTGCGTCGATGCCTCGGCCTTCGCCCTTGATGGGGTCGAGCGCAACGCTGCATTGAACGGCTTCGCCGACAAGATGACCTGCATCGAAGGCGATGTCTTCGAAGCCTTGAAAGAGCTGAAGGCAAGCGAAGAACGTTTCGACGTGATCGTGGCCGACCCGCCAGCGTTCATCAAACGCAAGAAAGACATGAAGAACGGCGAAGGTGCTTACCGTCGTCTGAACGAGCAAGCCATGCGCCTGCTCAACAAGGACGGCATTCTGGTCAGCGCATCGTGCTCGATGCACCTGCCGGAAGACGATCTGCAAAACATCCTGCTGACCAGCGCCCGCCACCTGGACCGCAACATCCAGTTGCTGGAGCGCGGCGGTCAGGGCCCGGATCACCCGGTCCACCCGGCGATCGCCGAAACCCGCTACATCAAGAGCATCACCTGCCGCCTGCTGCCTAACAGCTGATCAATGCGGATGACGGGGAGCCACCAGGCTCCCCGTTTGCTTTACGCCTGAATCTGACGGCCAATCAACATACTTTTACCTTCGTCATTGCGACTTCCTACACTTGCGTCCGACTGACGTGCAGGACGTTTCCTTACGCCTTTAAATTATTGAAACTTGCCCTACAAAGTCCATCTCCTTCTAAAGATCGCTCCGACAAAATTACTGGAATATTCCTACTTAATATCCACTTGCCAATAATCCATTACAAACTATTATGAAGTTGTCACCACGAGGTGACTTCGCTTATCAATGAACAAGGAGTTCACATCATGAAAAACATTTCTCTGGAAACCAACAAAATCGCAAACCTGGCTTTTCTGGTTGCGCCTAAAGTCCGTTAAATAAGTCTGGACGCTGCGGAGTGCCGGCCCCTCGGCGTCCTTTCGACTTTTTCCAGAGTGAATGAACCCCATGTACATCAACCCTTATTTGTTTATATTGCCGCGCTCGCCCGGACAAATAGTCTGGAACTACAAAGATCACACCCAATATGAACTCGACCTGAATTATGCGTCACGCCTTACCCAACTAATAAATAATCCCGACTTATTCGACACACACAACATCATAGACACACAACTATTAAACACGGGCATTCTATCCGTTTCAAAACCAGACAACCCGCACTGGGGTTGGGATGAGCTGTCGAAGATTTATCATATCGGCACGCAAAACATTCCCTGCGAACATACCCCACAGAATATTCAAGAGTGGTCCAGGCAATACCTGGCGCACTGCAACGAAGTGCTGGCCACCCCGCCGCCCGCAAAAAGCCGTCCGCAACACGAGGCTGCACAGCGCATCGCCTTGCCCGACCCTGGCGAATTGAGCGACGACAGCCTGGCTAACGCACTGCTCCAGCGAAAAACCTGTCGCTCCTTTACGGGTGCAGCGATGACGCTCAATAACGTCAGCACCTTGCTTTACCTGACTCTCGGTTACCTGCGCGAGCGCGACACTGTTCGGGATGACAGCATCGCCGAAGGCCTGGGCGCACGCCGCAGCAGTCCCTCCGGCGGTGGCCTGAACGCATGCGAAGGTTTTCTGCTGGTGCAGAACGTCGACGACGTTGCTCCCGGCATTTATGCCTATCACCCCGACGAACACTCCATCAGTCGAGTCAATCCATTGCCGTCATCGGCACTGGGCCATTTGCTCGGCGGCCAGCATTTCATCAACAACCTGCCGCTGGGATTGTTCATCACGGCGCGATTCGATCGACTTTGGTGGAAGTATGGGCACTCCCGCGCCTATCGCATGGCGTTCGTGGAGGCCGGTCACCTCTCACAAACCTTTCAACTGGTTGCCACAGCACTTGGCCTGAACACCTGGTTGACCGGCGCGTTTGCCGACGAGCAAGTCGAAGCACACCTCGAACTCGGGGGAAGCGCCGAACAGCCATTGTTCTTTGTCGGCTGCGGGGAAAGCGACGGACAGGCGATGTGCCAGGAACTGCGCGAACTGTTGCGCGAGGCCCAGGCATGACTCTCCTCAGTGCCGATCCGAGCGAAGCGCCAGTCTCCTGGGCGCTCAAATTCACCTTGGGGGACTGGGACAACCGAGCCTCGGTCCGAACCAGCACTCATGACTATCAGTTGCCAGACGATGTGCAGCAACAACTGGAAAGCCGTTACTGGTTTCCACCGGACTTCCTGCCCTACCTGTCGCATCCCGCCATTCAAGCAGCAGGGCGTGACGTACTGCATCGGCTGACGGCCAATCATCTGGTGCACTTCCTCGACTACACCACCCTGCTGGAACACCGCATCGTCAATCGCGCGGTAGAAGTCATCATCCACCGGGAACTGCCGATTCATGTGTCTCAAGCCATGAAGCATGCAGCGCTGCAGCTCTATACCGACGAGGGCTATCACGCGCTGTTTTCGAATCGTCTCGCCGATCAGATCGCCGGGTTCTACGGGATCATCGGGCGTCCGGCGATGCCAAAGCGGATTGTGCGCATGAACGCCCTGATCGCCCGCACTTCGGAGAAAAACCGCCCACTGGCATGGTTTCTCCTCGGCTTCGTCTCGGAAACCATCATTGCCCAAGAGCTGCTGGAGGTCTGTCGCAACAGTCTGGTGTCCAGCGTGAACGACATGCTGCGCGATCATCTGGCCGACGAAGCCCGCCACAGCCGCTACTTCGCCGAAGTGTTCCATTACCTGTGGCTGGCCTTGAACAATCGCCAGCGAACCTTCGCCTCCAGATCGCTATTGGAGATCATCGGGATGTTCTTCGAAGCCGACGAGCGCTGGTTGCAACAGAGCCTGCGTGGAGCAGGCATCACCGACAGCGCCGTGACCGACATCATCGCCAGCGTAACGGCGCCGCAAGCCACTCGACGGCGCGCACGCTCAGGTGCCACCGCGACACTGGACGCACTGAAAAGAGCCGGTTTTTTTGCGTGGCCCACCAACCAGCAACGCTTCGCCAAGGCAGGATTGATCGATGGATAAGGGGCAATCAGTGGTAACCGCCAGACAACGCCGTGGCGCGGTCAGCCTGTTGCTGGCGATGGTGCTGCTCGGCGTGTTTCCTCTGGATGTTCTGCTGCCTTCATTTCCGGCACTGGCTGAACACTTTCGCAACACGCCCACAGACATTGCGCTGTCGATCAGTCTGTTCGCCGTGGGAATCGCGTTTGCTCAGGTTTCGATCGGGCCACTGTCCGACGTGATCGGGCGCAAGGGCTTGCTGCTCGCAGGCATGATCGTATCGATACTCGGCGCGCTTGGTTGCGTGATGACGAGCGACTACTCGCTGTTCCTGATGTTTCGAGTAGTGCAGGCCGTGGGCTGCGGGTGTTTTGTGCTGTCACAGGCGCTGGTGCAGGATTTGTTCGAGGGTAAAGAACGTGATCGTCTGCGCATCCTGATGGTCACGGCGAGCGGAGTCTTTATTTCGGTGTCGCCGCTGGCCGGCACCTTTCTGCAAGCCACTCTCGGCTGGCGCGGCAGTTTCTGGGTCTTCATTGCGCTGGCGGCCGTGGTATTCATCAAAGCCTGGCTGCTTCTGGACAACAGTCGTCCGGCCAGCAACGGCGAAGGCTTGGGTTTCATTCAGTCCTACCGACGGGTGCTGGGAAGTTTCGAGTTCGTCGGCTATTGGCTGATATCAGCGTTCGCCTTTGCCTGCCACTTCTCGTTCATCGTGATCTCGCCGCTGATTTTCATGGATCAATTGCAACTGGCGCCGTACGACTTTGCGCTGATCCTGCTGATTTACGGTGCGGCCTACATTGCCGGGGGCATCATCGCTTCGGTGCTGAATCGACGCATCACGCCCGGCCGGCAAATCATTATCGGGCTGAGTCTGATCCTGCTGTCGGGGCTGCTGACGCTGTATCTGGCGGCCCATCATGCGTTGACCCCGATTGCGGTGCTGATCCCGATGCTGATGTGTACCGCTGGCACGACCATCTCCCGGCCAGCCGCCACTTCTCGGGCCATGGGTCTGTTTCCCGATAACGCCGGCACCTCGGCCTCGGCCGGCAGCACCATTATCTTCATTTGCGCAGGATTGATCAGCGCGCTGATAAGCCTCAGTCCTGCCAATCTGCAATCCACGCTGGGCTACAGTTTCGTGCTGCTCAGTTGCGTGGCGCTGGCATTGAACGGTGGTATCAGCCGTCGAGCAAGAAACCCTAAGGCCAACGCGATCGTGCAGCCGGGGAGCGATTAATCCTGCCGGTCGTCACGCAACAGGCACCGCCGGCACTGCAACAACACTTTGCGCCATTCCCTCCAGACGCCAGCGGTGTAGAATCGCTTCATTCATCGCCATTCATCCCCCGGCGGGTTTATGAGCTCAGGCTGAGGCAAGCGGCGATCCCGCAAAGTCATCGGCAACTTCCGGACACACGGCCATTTCTGAGTGTTCCAGACGTCAATAGAAGCTCTCTCCCCTTTTGATACCTGATTAGCCGCCCGGAGTGCTCCATGCCTGATTACCGTTCGAAAACATCCACCCACGGCCGCAACATGGCCGGCGCCCGCGCACTGTGGCGCGCCACCGGAATGAAGGATGACGACTTCAAAAAGCCGATCATCGCCATTGCCAACTCGTTCACCCAGTTTGTACCGGGCCATGTGCACCTGAAGGATCTGGGCCAGCTGGTCGCCCGTGAAATCGAACGCGCCGGTGGCGTGGCCAAGGAATTCAACACCATCGCCGTGGATGACGGCATCGCCATGGGCCACGACGGCATGCTCTATTCGCTGCCGAGCCGCGAAATCATCGCCGACTCCGTCGAGTACATGGTCAACGCCCACTGCGCCGACGCCATTGTCTGCATCTCCAACTGCGACAAGATCACCCCGGGCATGTTGATGGCTGCGTTGCGCCTGAACATTCCGGTGATCTTCGTTTCCGGCGGGCCGATGGAAGCCGGCAAGACCAAACTCGCGTCCCACGGCCTCGACCTCGTCGATGCCATGGTCATCGCCGCCGACGCCAGCGCTTCTGACGAGAAAGTCGCTGAATACGAGCGCAGCGCCTGCCCTACCTGCGGCTCGTGCTCCGGCATGTTCACCGCCAACTCGATGAACTGCCTGACCGAAGCCCTCGGTCTTGCACTGCCGGGCAACGGTTCGACCCTCGCTACCCACAGCGACCGCGAACAACTGTTCCTGCAGGCCGGCCGCACCATCGTCGAGCTGTGCAAGCGCTACTACACAGAGGACGACGAGTCGGTATTGCCGCGCAACATCGCCAATTTCAAGGCGTTCGAGAACGCGATGATGCTCGACATCGCCATGGGCGGTTCGACCAACACCATCCTGCATTTGCTGGCGGCTGCCCAGGAAGCCGAGATAGATTTCGACCTGCGCGACATCGACCGTCTTTCCCGCGTCGTGCCGCAGCTGTGCAAGGTCGCGCCGAACATCCAGAAGTACCACATGGAAGATGTGCACCGTGCCGGCGGCATCTTCAGCATCCTCGGTTCGCTGGCCCGTGGCGGCCTGCTGCACACCGACCTGCCGACCGTGCACAGCCGCAGCATGGAAGAAGCCATCGCCAAGTGGGACATCACCCAGACTGACGATGAAGCCGTGCATCACTTCTTCAAGGCGGGCCCGGCGGGCATCCCGACCCAGACTGCATTCAGCCAGTCGACACGTTGGGAAAGCCTCGATGACGACCGTGAAAACGGCTGCATCCGCAGCTTCGAGCACGCCTATTCGAAAGAAGGTGGCCTGGCCGTACTCTACGGCAACATCGCGCTCGATGGCTGCGTGGTGAAAACCGCTGGCGTCGACGAGTCGATCCACGTGTTCGAAGGCAACGCGAAGATCTTCGAAAGCCAGGACAGCGCCGTACGCGGCATCCTCGCCGACGAAGTGAAGGAAGGCGACATCGTCATCATTCGCTACGAAGGCCCGAAAGGTGGCCCGGGCATGCAGGAAATGCTCTACCCGACCTCGTACCTGAAATCCAAAGGCCTGGGCAAAGCTTGCGCCCTGCTTACCGACGGCCGTTTCTCCGGCGGTACCTCAGGGCTGTCCATCGGCCACGCTTCGCCAGAAGCCGCGGCCGGCGGTGCAATCGGTCTGGTGCAGGATGGCGACAAGGTGCTGATCGACATTCCAAATCGCTCGATCAACCTGTTGGTCAGCGACGAAGAACTGTCCGCACGCCGGGTCGAGCAGGACAAGAAAGGCTGGAAACCGGTGGAAATCCGTCCACGCAAAGTCACCACCGCCCTGAAGGCCTACGCCCTGCTGGCGACCAGTGCCGACAAGGGTGCTGTGCGTAACAAGGCGATGCTCGACGGACTGTAAGCCGCGATAGCAAAAACAAAAATGCCCCGCCAAAGTGCGGGGCATTTTTTTGTCTGGCAACAACCTCCCAAACTGCCCACCCTGTGGGAGCGAGCCTGCTCGCGAATGCGGCATGTCAGTAATAGAGATGGCGGCTGACACTACGCTTTCGCGAGCACGCTCGCTCCCACATTGGATCAGTGTGAGGTTACTGAATGTCTTCCGGTTTAACGATCACCCAGTTCTTGTCCGCCGTCACCGGCAACCCTTCCTTGGCCTGCGCCGCCGCATGTTTGGCCATCATGCCGTTGATTTGCGTCATGTACTTGTCCTTGCGGTTGATCCACAAGTGAATACCACCCTTGGCCACGTCGACATCGTGGAACAGCATGTAGCCGTCGCTGGTGGGCGTATCGCCGCCGACCAGTACCGGTTTTTTCCACTCATCGATGTAGGTCAGGATCGCTGCATGCTTGCCGGCCATCCAGGTCGCTGGCGTCCACAGGTACGGGGTCAGTTCCAGACCGAGATTGGCCTTCTCGTCGTATTTGCCCGCCGTGATTTGCTTGCGTGCAGTGGTCAGCTCGTTGGTTTCGCGGTTCTTCAGCAGCAGACTTACGCCGATGACATTTTGCGGTTTGACGTTGTAGCCGTACTTGGGATCCGCCGCGACCATGCGCACCAGTTCTTCAGAGGCGGCGGTCATCACGTAGACCTCGATGCCGTTCTCCATCAGCTTGTTGTACAGCTCTTGCTGGCCGGTAAAGATCTTCGGCGGATTGACGTCGAGCTTCTTGACCACATCGCCTTCGTAATACGTGGCCGGCACCGGTTTGCCCGAGGCCATCAGCTCATCGACGTAGCCTTTGAGCTCCTTGAGGGTGAAGCCGGAGAACACCTGCGCCACCCACGGGTAGCAGACCATGTCGTCGACTTCGCAGAGACGATAGTAGTAACTGAACAGGCTTTCCTTGTGGTCGGCGGTGTCCTTGAACGGCATCAGTTTCAGGGAGGGGTCGAGTTTGTCGCGGGTGATCAGGCCCTTGTTTTCCATGAACGGCAACAAGGACTCTTCGAGGTCGTAGCGATAACTGGTGTTGTCCATGTCGAACACCGCGTAGTTACCCTTGTTGGCGTTGGCCGCAATCATCGCGTCCAGCGCCTTGGCCTGATCGGCTGGCCAGTGTTTCAAGTCGGTAGCGAAGGCCTGAGTGGCCAGGCCCATCCCTACAGTCAGTGCGACAGCCAGAAATTTCGGTGCGAACTTCATCGACGCTTTCTCCCTGATCTAAAAAACATCGACGCTAACAAATACGTGTGACAGTCCTCGTCTGTCAGCGACCGCCCCCGCCCCTGTTTGCGCCAAATGCATTGCTGTGAGCGACACACGCTTATTCCAAAAACGACGGACACCATACGTTTTCGGTATTAAATCATTATTTTTCAAGCTGTTAGGCTTGCCGGTTCGCAGCAGCCCCGGAAGGCTGTTGGCAAAGACTGTCCTGGAGTTCTCATGAATCTACCGTTGATTCTCAACCTGCTGGTGTTCCTCGCCCTGCTCTTCGGTCTGGCGCAGACCCGCCACACTTCGTGGAGCCTGGCGAAAAAAGTCCTGCTCGCGCTGGCTCTCGGCGTGGCATTCGGCGTGGCGCTGCACAGCATTTACGGTGCCGGCAACCCGGTGCTGAAAGCTTCGATCGGCTGGTTCGATCTGGTCGGTAACGGCTACGTGCAGTTGCTGCAAATGATCGTCATCCCGCTGGTGTTCGCCTCGATCCTCAGCGCCGTGGCCCGGCTGCACAACGCGTCGTCGTTGGGCAAGATCAGCTTCCTGACCATCGGCACGCTGCTGTTCACCACCGCGATTGCGGCGCTGATCGGTATTGGCCTGACCAACCTGTTCGGCCTCACCGCCGAAGGTCTGGTCGCCGGCACGCAGGAAATGGCTCGCCTGCAAACCATTCAGACTGACTACGCCGGCAAGGTTGCCGACCTGAATGTGCCGCAACTGTTGCTGTCGTTCATCCCGCAAAACCCGTTCGCCGACCTGGCCCGGGCCAAGCCGACCTCAATCATCAGTGTGGTGATTTTCGCGGCGTTCCTGGGGGTTGCCGCACTGCAACTGCTCAAGGATGACGTCGAAAAAGGTCAAAAAGTGATCAACGCCATCGACACCTTGCAAGCCTGGGTGATGCGTCTGGTGCGTCTGGTGATGAAGCTGACCCCGTACGGCGTGCTCGCGCTGATGACCAAAGTCGTCGCCGGTTCCAACCTGCAAGACATCATCAAGCTCGGCAGTTTTGTGGTGGTGTCGTACCTCGGTCTGGGCCTGATGTTTGTCGTCCATGGCTTGCTGGTGTCGGCGGCCGGGATCAACCCGCTGCGTTTCTTCCGCAAGATCTGGCCGGTGCTGACGTTCGCGTTCACCAGCCGTTCCAGTGCAGCGAGCATTCCGCTGAGCATCGAGGCGCAGACCCGTCGTTTGGGTATTCCACAGTCAATCGCCAGTTTCGCCGCGTCGTTCGGTGCGACTATCGGTCAAAACGGCTGCGCAGGTCTGTACCCGGCGATGTTGGCGGTGATGGTTGCGCCAACCGTGGGCATCAACCCGCTGGATCCGCTGTGGATCGCCACGCTGGTAGCGATTGTGACCCTGAGTTCGGCCGGTGTGGCGGGCGTGGGCGGCGGTGCGACGTTCGCAGCGTTGATCGTGCTGCCGGCGATGGGCTTGCCGGTGTCTTTGGTGGCGCTGCTGATTTCGGTTGAGCCGCTGATTGATATGGGGCGTACGGCGTTGAACGTGAGTGGTGCGATCACCGCCGGTGCGATTACCAGCCAGGTGATGCAGCAGACGGATAAAGAACTGCTGGATGCCGATGAGCATGCGCAGCTAGCTAGCTAACTAGCTGCAAGCTGCAAGCTGCAAGCTGCAAGCCAAGAGCCAAGAGCCAAGAGCCAAGAGCCAAGAGCCAAGAGCCAAGAGCCAATCAGCTTTTACTTGCAGCTTGTAGCTTGTAGCTTGTAGCTCAAAGCAGCTCTTTCTCCCAGACTTCGAAGTTGTACGCCGGCTTATCGCCCTCTGCCGGGTTCGGCACATTCGACACCAGTGTCCACTGGTTCAAATCAAACTCCGGAAACCACGCATCGCCTTCAGGGCTCAGCGCCACACGGGTCAGGTACAGACGATCCGCCTGCGCCAGCCCTTGCGCATACAACTGCGCCCCGCCAATCAGCATCAGCTCATCGACGCCCTGCGCTTTCGCCCACTCTTCAGCGCGAACCACCGCCGCTTCCAGCGACGGATAAACCTCGGCACCTTCGAGCACCAGACCGGCCTGACGGCTGACCACGATGTTCAAGCGCCCCGGCAGCGGGCGACCGAGCGAGTCCCAAGTCTTGCGACCCATGATGATCGGCTTGCCAAGGGTCGTGGCCTTGAAGTATTTGAAGTCGCCCGGCAGGTGCCAGGGCATGCTGTTGTCGACGCCGATCACACGGTTTTCACCGAGGGCTGCGATCAGGCTGAGGGGGAGTGATTTAGTCATGTCGGCGAGGATACCAGAGCCTCGCTTACCCCGATAAGCGCCACAGCGGTTATGCTCTCGACTCAATTGAGCGACGGAATGGCGCGTGACTGAACTGACTCCACTGCAAAACCTCTGGCTGACCGAAACCGTGCGCCTGCGCGAAGAACATGCAGGCCCTCTGGATGATCTGGAAGCCAATCGCCTGGCCCGCGCGGCCGGCGGCGATCTGCCGAGCCGCATTCAACGCCGCGCCTTGTGGCTGGCTGAGCGTGACGGGCTGACGGCCGCACTCAAACACTGGCTGCAAGGCGCACGTCTGGCGTTGGTGTTGCTGATGATACTGGCGATGTTGAGTGGCGCCGGTCTGGCGTTCGCCGCGCTGGGCCAGACGCCGGTCAATGTGTTCTGGGCCTTGGGCAGCCTGCTCGGGCTGAACCTGATTCTGCTGCTGAGCTGGGCACTGGGGCTGATTTTTGCCGGCGAACACGGCGCCACCCTCGGGCGACTGTGGTTGTGGCTGAGCGAAAAACTCGCCCGCGACGCTAAAGCCGCGCAACTGGCACCTGCCCTGCTGTTGATGCTGCAGCGCAAGAAACTCAATCGCTGGGCGCTCGGTGCGCTAGTCAACGGCCTGTGGTTGCTGGTAATGCTCAGCGCGTTGGTTCTGCTGCTGACGCTGATGGCGACGCGGCGTTACGGCTTCGTCTGGGAAACAACCCTTCTCAGCGCCGATACCTTCATTCACGTCACCCAGGCCCTCGGTCATCTGCCATCGTTGCTGGGGTTCAACGTGCCGACCGTGGACATGATCCGCGCCAGCGGCGACGGCGCTCTCGATATCGAAAGTGCCCGTCAGGCCTGGGCGACATGGCTGGTCGGCGTGCTGGTGGTCTATGGCGTGCTCCCGCGCCTGATGCTGGCGCTGTTGTGCTTCTGGCGCTGGAACAGCGGCAAAGCGGCACTGCGCCTGGACCTGAACCTGCCCGGCTACGCCCAACTGCGCGAACGCCTGATGCCGAGCAGTGAGCGCCTCGGTGTCAATGATCCGGAGCCTGCGCAGATGCATCGCGTCGAAAGCGGTGTTAGCGAACACGCCAGCGAAGGCGCGTTGCTGGTCGCGATCGAACTCGACGAGCAACGCCCATGGCCGCCCGCGCTGCCGAAAAACGTCAGCAACGCCGGCATTCTCGACAGCCGCGAGTCGCGGCATAAGCTCCTCGAACAACTCAGCCGTTTTCCACCGGCGCGGCTGGCCATCGCCTGCGACCCACAGCGCTCGCCGGATCGCGGCAGCCTCGCGCTGATTGCCGAACTGGCGCGCAGCGCTGGCGAAACGCGCGTTTGGCTACTGCAACCGCCGCCCGGTGCAGCGCTGGATGCCGAACGTCTCGGCGACTGGCACATCGCGCTGCAACAGCTTGAGCTGGAGTTTGCCGACAGCGCGCCGCTGAACTGGCTGGAGACTGGACATGACTGACGCCCGCAAAGCCCCGCTGAAACTGGCAGTGGTCGGCCACACCAACGTCGGCAAGACGTCGCTGCTGCGCACGCTGACCCGCGATGTCGGCTTCGGCGAAGTCTCCCATCGGCCAAGCACCACACGGCATGTCGAGGGCGCGCGGCTGTCGGTGGACGGCGAGCCGCTGCTCGATCTCTATGACACGCCGGGGCTGGAAGACGCCATCGCCCTGCTGGATTTTCTCGAACGTCTGGAGCGCCCCGGCGAACGCCTTGATGGCCCGGCGCGGCTGGCGCGGTTTCTCGACGGCAGCGAGGCACGCCAGCGCTTCGAGCAAGAGGCCAAGGTGCTGCGACAACTGCTCGCCTCGGATGCCGGTTTGTATGTGATCGACGCTCGTGAACCGGTGTTGGCCAAGTATCGCGATGAGCTGGAAGTGCTGGCCAGTTGCGGCAAGCCGCTGCTGCCGGTACTCAATTTCGTCAGCAGTGCCAGCCATCGCGAGCCGGATTGGCGTGAGGCGCTGGCGCGACTGGGTCTGCATGCGCTGGTGCGTTTCGACAGCGTCGCGCCGCCAGAGGATGGCGAGCGGCGGCTGTATGAAAGCCTCGCGCTGCTGCTGGAAAATGCGCGGCCACAACTGGAGCGCTTGATCGCCGATCAACAGGCTCAGCGTCTGGCGCGCCAGCAAAGTGCCGCACGGCTGATCGCAGAATTGCTGATCGACTGCGCTGCGTGCCGACGCAGCGTAGTCAGTGAAGCCGAGCAGGAACAGCAAGCCATCAGCGAATTGCGCAAGGCTGTGCGTCAACGCGAACAGAAGTGCGTCGAGGCGTTGCTCAAGCTGTATGCGTTTCGCCCGCAGGATGCGGCGGCCAGTGATTTGCCGTTGCTGGACGGGCGCTGGGGCGATGACCTGTTCAATCCCGAGACGCTGAAGCAACTCGGTGTACGGGTTGGCGGCGGGATCGCAGCGGGCGCGGCGGCGGGGGCCGGCGTGGATTTGCTGGTCGGCGGGATTACCCTCGGGGCCGCAGCGCTGGCCGGTGCGATTGCGGGTGGCGCGCTGCAAACGGCGCGCAGTTATGGCAGTCGTTTGCTCGGCAAGATCAAAGGGCAACGGGAGTTGACCGTGGACGATGGGGTGTTGCGGTTGTTGGCGTTGCGTCAGCGGCAATTGCTGCTGGCACTTGATCAACGCGGGCATGCAGCGATGGATGCGGTTCAGGTGGCCACACCGCAGGACAAGACCTGGCGCGAAGGCAAGTTGCCCGAGGCGCTAAGCAAGGCGCGGGCGCATCCGCAGTGGTCATCGCTCAATCCGCACGCGAAGTTGAATCAGGGGGAAAGGCAGGAGCAGATCGAGGAGTTGGTTGGAAAGGTGCTTGAGCTTTAGATCGCTACCCCCCTCACCCCAGCCCTCTCCCCCAAGGGGGCGAGGGGGAAAGTGATCTGGCTTAATGATTCTGGACACCCCTAAAGGGCGGTAATCTACGCCCAACGACGAGGTGTGATTTGACCAGACGCTATTTTTCGACAGATTTCAAACGGGATGCGGCTTGCCTGGTTTTGGAT
>NZ_JACXXO010000043.1 GCF_017980685.1 Pseudomonas iridis | reverse complement strand
CCGGTCCAGCGCGCCACTTCGTCGCCTTCAAGTTCAGGCGGTGGCGTCGGTGTGGAGCGCTCAGGAAGTGCGCCGTATGGATCAGCATCGACTACCCCGAAGAAAATACCGTTTAAGTCCCAGCGATAAAAATTCATTACGCTACTTCCCTGGCTTTAATGTAGTGGGTGAGGCCAATAATACTGAGCGGATTAGGGACTGCGAACTGTGTTGCAGTGTCATAGCCAAATACGGGAGTAGAACGCGACAAACGATTCGCCGTTATAGATCCTGCAAAAATCACCCCATTACCAGCATGAGCAAACCTTCCGCTAGCATTAGCCGCCGAAGTTTGAGGCGAAAATGTGCCATTTGGATTCATAATTATTACTTTCGAGCCCGAACCATTAAACATAAAAAAAACAAGACCATTTACAAAAATTATATCGTTACCGATACCCGTACCACCTGTAACTGTGATCGATGCAAAACCAGAAGATGTTGCCGCATCGTCAAAGCTTCTTAACGCATTGACTCCGCCAAGACCAATAAGCCAAGTTCCTAGGTTATCAGTCGAAATGCACATCGCTTGTGTCGTTAAAGTCAAAAAGCTAGAAAAGGAAACGCCATAGTCGGTACTTTTTCTAACGGTGCTGTTAGTACCATCGTACGCGCTTATTAAAACAACGCCCGATCCGTTAGCACCTACGGCGTTCATATTGCCGGCAGGGTAGCCGTGCGCAACTGTGCTCCAACTAGCCCCGCCGTCAGTGCTACGTATCAAGGTGGAACTGTAGTTAGCCGTTGCAATCCAAACCCCAGCGCCGCAGTAGCAAAGCTTAAACCAGCCGCCGCCGGCTCCGTTACTAGTTGCCGGTAATGTTACCAGCTGCCAAGTAAGCCCGTTGTCGGTACTTCGCAGGCATTGAAAAGGTGACGCGGTGGCACCACTGAGAATCAACCATGTCCCACGGCCATCTGTTTTAATATCAGCTACGTTAGCGCCAAGTGTGGGTGTCGTAATATTAGCCCATGTTTGCCCACGGTCGGCGCTTCTACGAATTTGTGTGTTGGATTGAACGACTATTATGGTTCCGCTCAAGCTAGCCTCAATATTGCCCGTTGCAATTCCACCATAGTCATAGTTGGCCCAAGCTGTGCCGATGGTTCCGCCGATTATGCCAACCTTGGCAAATAGCTCAGGGTATGCACTTTGCAAATAAACCGTTCCGTTTGCAGGTAAGTAGCCCGAACCCTGCACAAGTTTTGCCGCGATGGTGCTATTGCTTGCGATAGTGGCATAGATTCCGCCGCCGTAAGCAACCGCGACCCAAGTTGTGGAAACTGCCAATGCTCGCTGTGTCCAAGTAATACCATCTGGCGAAGTGGCGGCGTTAGCGCTTGCATTGGCCACGGCAACGAAAATGCCATTACCATAAGTAACAGCAGCCCAAGTTGCGGAAGCTGGAAGCGTGCGCTGCGTCCAGTTGATACCATCTGGCGAAGTTATAGCAATCGCGCTACTTGTGGCAACCGCAACAAATAAACCATTGCCGAATGCAATACCTCTTAAATTATAAGATGCGGGTAAGATACGACCAGTCCAAGTAATGCCGTCTGGTGAAGTAGCGCATACTGACCC
>NZ_JACXXO010000042.1 GCF_017980685.1 Pseudomonas iridis | reverse complement strand
CCGACACCGTCGACACCACCAACCTGTCGCTGAGCGCCACTGGCTCTGTGGCTGAGGGTGGCCAGATCACCTACACCGCCACTCTGACCAACGCTGCTGGCTCGCCAGTGACCGTGACTCTGAGCAATGGCTCGGTCATTACCATCGACGCTGGCAAAACCACCGGCACCGTGACCATTCCTGCGCCATCCGATGACGTCTACAAAGACGCCGGTTCCGTGCAGGCAACGATCAGCACCGCAACCGGTGGCAACTTCGAAAATCTGGTGCCGAGCACGACGCCAGCAGTGACCAGCGTCACCGACACCATCGACACCACGACAGTGAAGTTGACTGCCACCGGCACAGCGGCTGAAGGCGGCAACGTCGTCTACACAGCCACTGTCGGTGCACCGGTGACGGGTTCTCCAGTGACCGTGACACTGGCCAACGGTCAGACGATTACTATCGGCGTCGGCCAAACCTCTGGCACTGCTGTAACGACTGCGCCGAACGATGTGCTGACTGGCCACGCTCCGATCACCAACTCGATCACCGACGTAACCGGCGGCAACTACGAAAACCTCGTAGCTGACAAAACTCCAGTCAGCACCACCGTGACCGATACCGTCGACACTACCAACCTGTCGTTGACCGCGACCGGCAGCGTGGCCGAGGGTGGCCAAATCACCTACACCGCGACGCTGACCAACGCTGCTGGCTCACCAGTGACCGTGACTCTGAGTAACGGCTCGGTCATCACTATCGACGCTGGCAAAACCACCGGCACCGTGACCGTCCCAGCTCCGACCGATGACGTCTACAAAGACGCCGGTTCCGTCCAGGCAACGATCAGCATCGCCACCGGTGGCAACTTCGAAAATCTGGTGCCGAGCACGACGCCAGCAGTGACCAGCGTCACCGACACCATTGACACCACCACCGTGAAGTTGACTGCCACCGGCACAGCGGCTGAAGGCGGCAACGTCGTCTACACAGCCACTGTCGGTGCACCGGTGACGGGTTCTCCAGTGACCGTGACACTGGCCAACGGTCAGACGATTACTATCGGCGTCGGCCAAACCTCTGGCACTGCTGTAACGACTGCGCCGAACGATGTGCTGACTGGCCACGCTCCGATCACCAACTCGATCACCGACGTAACCGGCGGCAACTACGAAAACCTCGTAGCTGACAAAACTCCAGTCAGCACCACCGTGACCGATACCGTCGACACTACCAACCTGTCGTTGACCGCGACCGGCAGCGTGGCCGAGGGTGGCCAAATCACCTACACCGCGACGCTGACCAACGCTGCTGGCTCACCAGTGACCGTGACTCTGAGTAACGGCTCGGTCATCACTATCGACGCTGGCAAAACCACCGGCACCGTGACCGTCCCAGCGCCGACCGATGACGTCTACAAAGACGCCGGTTCCGTGCAGGCAACGATCAGCACCGCCACCGGTGGCAACTTCGAAAACCTGGTACCAAGCACTGTTCCAGCAGTGACCAGCGTCACCGACACCATCGACACCACGACAGTGAAGCTGACCGCCACCGGCACAGCGGCTGAAGGCGGCAACGTCGTCTACACAGCCACTGTCGGCGCTCCAGTAACCGGTTCGCCTGTTGTAGTGACCCTGGCTAACGGTCAGACCATCACCATCGGTGTCGGCCAAA
>NZ_JACXXO010000007.1 GCF_017980685.1 Pseudomonas iridis | reverse complement strand
TTTCTCCGGCTTTCAGGGCTTCCAGCCCGCCCGCCATGGCAATCAATTGCTCAGCCATAAAGCCCGTGCTGACCGACACGTCGTACAGCTTCAGACCCAGCATGTCGAAAGAGTCGTTGACGCTGTAAAGGTTGTTGACGAAGGTTGTCAGCGCTTCGAAGTTGTAACTCTCCAACCCCGAACCGGTCGCCGTATTGATTGCCGAGACAGCCGAGTCGCCCAAACCAGCGAACCATTTATCCAGCTCTTCCTGGACAGCTTCCGCTGTCTTGCCTTTGGTGCTGATCTTGGTGGCCGCCACGTTCAGCCCGTCGAAGACCGACTCGCTGAGTTGAACGCCGAGTGCCGAAAACAGCCCCATGGAATTAAGCAGCTTGTCGTTGTACGCAGCACCGAGAGCGTTTTCCGTCTCGGCGTCCAGCTCGCTGTAGCGCGTGCGCTTCTTGCTGCTGGAGAACAGGCCGCCTTTCTTCTTCTGGTAAATGTACTGCTGAGCATCGAACTCGCCATCATCTACGCCGAGCGAGATACCGCCGTCCTTGGTTTCCCAAGCGCCGCCGAACAGCTTCTTGCCCACCGCACCCCAAACCGCCTGGTGCAAGGTTGATCCGCTGATGATTGCAGCCAGCTTGCCACCCACCAGCTTGCTGTTGATTTTGTCGGTCAGCTCCATGATTCCGGATTGCAGGGCAATCGGTGCCATGGTGGCCTTGCCCAGCGCAGTGTCGCCGCCAGTGGCCTGCATCTCGCTCATGCTTGGGCGAACCCCGGCATCGTACAGCTTGCCGGACTGGTACATGCCCATGATGACTGCCAGTGGCCACATTGCTGCTGCACTGCTGAGTGCGCCCGAGATTGACGCGGCAATACCTTGAGAGGCCGCCGCCGTGGTTGCACCGGCCACGCCGATGTTCGTACCAATAGAGGCCGCACCCTCGGCAATAGCGCCCTGAAGTGCAGCCGCCGTGATCCCTTCGGCGCCCACCGTCGCAGCGGCAGCAGCGGCCTGAGCAGCAGTCACCCCAGTCAAAGCGGCGGTAGTCGCAGCAGTCCCGGCAGCGGTCGCCCCCGTGATAGCGATATTGCCGCCAATCAAGCTGGTGAAACCACCACTCAATGTGCTGGCGATGTTGGACAGCATGTTGCCGTAGTAGCTGGCACCGCCTGAGATCGCGCCGCCGATACCGCCCGATGCGTAGCCAGAAGCCACGGACGAGCCAACGCCGGTGATGGTGTTCCAGGCTGAAAGCAGGTTTTGACCGAGACCGGCCAGGCCACTGAACAGGCCGCCACCTCCCGAACCGTTCGACGACGAACCGCTGAAAAGCGAGGCAATACCTCCCCCGCCACCAGCCCCAGCACCACCACCGAGCAGCGAGTTCAGCAGCGGCGTAACCACCTGAGTCTTGATGATTATCCGTGCGATGTCCGCAATGATCGAGTCAGCAAGATCCTTGAACGACAGCTTCCCACCGGTTACGAAATCAACCAGCGAGTCTTCCATCCCGTGGAATGCGTTATCGAACAGGTCATAGGTCTGACCGGCAATGTTGCCTGCTTCATCTACGTAGTCATGCCAGGCATCGTTGGCTCCGTTTGACCAGTCTGCCTGGGCGCGGTCGAGGTCCTTGTAGAACTGCTCCTGATCGCCCAGGCGAATATCCAAAGCGTCCTTAATGCTCTGGGTTTCCCTGTCATACAGTTCGGTATCGGCGCTGGTTGGATTGACGATCTTGTTGTAGTCATAGGTCAGCTTCGTCAGCTGTTTTTGATAATCCTGGCGGATTTTCAAATCTTCACGAAGGCGCTCCCTGCCTTTCTGACCCATGCCAATGCCAGCCAACTCGTTGGATAGCCCCTCCCTCGACAGATTTAGTTGGTTGGTCAGGTTCTCTTGGAACGCCAGTAGCTTGGCGGAGGTTTCCAATTCCTCTTTTTTGAGCGCGTTCAGCTTTTCCTGTTCGGCACTCTGTGTCTTTACCGCTGTGATCTGGTCAGCTTTTGCCAGAAGGCTTTGCTGATCGGCCGTGAGCGTCTGCTTGGTCTTGATGTTTGCGAGCTGCTGCTCCCATTCGATCAGGTCCTTTGCTGCAGCCCCGAGCGCTTTGGTGCCGATACCCTGCTGATCAATCAGCGAAGACTGCTCCATCAATACGGCGTATTGTTGTTTGGCCTGATCGAGAGCCTTGGTGCCGGCGTCTTCTGTGTAGGCCTTCTCCTTTTTAGCCGCCGCTTCCTTGTAGGTGCTGTTTTCGCGAATGGCCTTGTAGGCCGCCGCCTCCTGCTCGGCAGTGATGGTGTAGCCAGCCAGGCGCGCTGCTGCTATGCGCTTTTCCTCATCCTCAAGCGCCTTGTTCATTTTCTGAGTCTTGGAAAAATTGCCTTCGATGCTTTTTTGGAAGCCGTCGTAGGCGGCGAGGCCCTCCCTTTGAATTCGAGCGTTTTCCCCCTCGGCCTTTCCTTGGTCGACGAGAACTTCGCGCTGCTGCTCGAGCAACTTCAGTCGCTGCTCGAGGAACTTCGTAGATTGGCTATTTTGCCCGAGGTCATCTGGGAAGAGCTTGGAGACAAAGCTATCCTTTCGGTCGGCTAACAACTGCTTGGTATTAGCAATCTGCTCATCAAGCGACTGAGTTCGCCCGACCCCAAGCATCGCATCCCAGCTATCTTTCGCGGCTTTGGTGATTCCGCCCCAAGCCTTCTCCACAATCCCAAGGCTGTCGCGCATGGTTTTAGATCGCGCATCAAGAGCCTTTGCATAGGCCTCTTGGGCGATAGATGCGGCCGCTTCCTTCTCGCCCATGTCCTGTGCTGCGCGGATCTGTTCGTAAACAGACGCTGTGAGGAAGTTGTATTTTTCATTGAGCGCCGCGACGGCTTTTACCGGGTCATCCGCAAGGGCCGCAAACTCGGAAACAGTGTCGGATACAGCCTTTCCGGTAGCCCGCTCGAAGCTTATGGCTGACGTTGCGATCTGCTCAAAACCATCACTGGCAATTTTCCCGTTTGATGCTAGCAGCGCTAACGCTGCGGCTGCTTCGCCCGTTGTGCCTACGGTGGATCCGATTCTTACAGCCATACTGGCCAGCGCATCGGTTGTTGTGCCTGCTGCGTTGCCCGTGGTGACGATAGATAGGCGGTAGGCGTCGGCCTCCTTTGATCCTTGGTAGTAGGCCACGCCAAGCGTGCCGATCGCGGCTGCAGCCACGGTTAACGGACTGATCAGGCCGAGGACATAACCACCCAGTGCCTTGGCCGCCGGACCCGCGCCGCCAAACATATCCTTGAGCTGGCCGCCTTGCTGCAGGAATACAGTGAGTGGCGCCTGGCCGCCCTGCAGTGACGTGGCGATGTCGGTGAACTGAGCAGGGACGCCGCGCAATGCGGCGGCTGTCGCCTTGGCAGACATTCCGGTTTTATTAAGGTCGCTGTTGAAGCCTGTCAGCGCCGAGCGTGTTGATTTCAGCTTGTCCTGATAATCGTTGTACGTGTCGAGGTCAATCTTGCCGGACTTGCGCGCTTTGGCGAGTGCCAGCTCCTGCTTCTCAAGCTCGTTCATCTTGCGAGTGAGCGGATCGATGCTGCTCAGCAGCTGCTCGATCTCTTCGCGCTCGTCCTCGATGGACTTACTCGCCTTTTCGGCGCCCTTACCCATCGACTCCATGCCGTCGCGCGCTTTGTCCATTGCAGGCTTGATGCTGAGCCCGGCATCTTCAAGCGCCCCCAGCGCCTTGCGAACATCGGTAGCCTTCTGCTCGGCATCCCGGCTATCTAGCTCTATTACCAGGCGCGAGGTCTGAGTCATTGCTTTTCTCCGGGCAATAAAAAACCGGGCAAAGTGCCCGGTCTGTTGGTAAATTCTTCCGCGTTTAGGCGGCGCAACCCCTGATTAGCTCGATTCGGAATGCGCGATCACATAATCCATAGAGCGCTCAATTCTTTTGTTCTGCTCCATGTAGGCTTCCACGTCCTGCTTGTTGATATGGTTGTACACGTTGTCCGTCTTCGGATCGATTGTCGCAAGAAACGCCTTGATCTTTCCCCGGTACACATCGTTTGCCTTGGTGAAGGCGCGACATGGCGACACGTCGTCTTTCTGAACTGACGCCTCGCAGGCTGCGCCGTGCTGCGCCGCGACCTTACCGGCCGCCATTAGCGCGTCATAAGCATCAACCACGGGATCAGCAAAGGCGCTAGAGCAGACCAGCAGCAAGCCAAAAACAGCGACATTCATTTTCATCAGTGGCACTCCCTGTAAATGACATCAATCTATCATTTACAGGAAGTCGCTACTCATCCTTCTCACTCATCACGATGTAATCGAGGGCAAACATAACCTCGTCAACCTCATCGCGCGGCATCGGCGCCGGGTGAGCCTCCAGCCAGTCGCTGATCTCCCGGGCGGACAGTGGCAAGGGGAAAGCCCCCGCCATGCTCGACACCATCCGCCTACCCCGGCACACGTTGCGAAACGTGTTCAGCAGGTAGGCAGTGATTGGGTCGATCTCCGGCTCTTCAGGAACTTCGATTTTTAGGCTGGCGTAGACGGCGCTTCGCTTTTCTGTTTTGCCCGACCACTCCCTTTCCCACTCGAAGCGGGCGATGGCTTTCCCATGGTCTCGGCCAGCTCTTCTTTCAACTCGCCAGCGAAGGCCGAGGCGGACTTGATAACGAAAATGAAGAAGTCGATGTCTCCTTCCAGCATTTTCGCGCCGAGTTCCTGGGTGTATTTGAGCGGATTGCCTTCTTCGTCCAGGGCGCCTTCCCAATCTTTTAGGATGAAGGTCGCCAGCAATGCGCACTGAGTGTCGTGCTCTTTCTTTTCGCCTTCTACTACGCCGACGTCGCCCTCACCGAAGCGGGCGTCATTGTTGCGCAGGCGGCGGCGAGCGCGCTCCAGGGCCACTTGATAATTCTTGTCGTCGATGCCGACCAGCTGAATCTTGGTGTCAGCGTCGTAATCGAACCACTTTGCTTCGGTGTTATTTTCCGATTTCTTTTTCAGTTGCAGAGCCATTGGTAAATCCTCTACGCCACGCCAAAAAGGACTGCCCCGGCTGGCGTAATCGCCGGGGCAGTCAAAGGGTTTGATCGGTTACGCGGTAACGGTGATGGTCGATGTCGACGTCTTGGTACCGTCGGCGGTGCTGGTTGCGGTGATAACGGATGTGCCGGCCGATACTGCGGTGACCAGGCCGGAGCTGCTGACCGTTGCAACAGATGGCGTTGCGCTGGACCAGGTGACGGTCTGGGTCGAGCCGGACGGCAGAACAGTCGGAGTCAGTTGGCGGGTTGCGCCGATGACAACGCTTGCAGTCGTTGGAGCCACAGCAACCGATGCCACTGCATCAGCAGGCGTGCGGGTGATGGTTGGTGCCAGCTTCGAGACGGTGTAGTTCAGCGTCACCTCGATCAGGTCACGCTTGCCGCCGTTCGGCAGGTCGCCGTCGATCTCCAGCGCCGGGAAGTCGAAGGTGTATTCGTTGCCAAGGCTGTCGGTGATCGGGAACGAAACCGCAATCGGTGCCCGGGTGAACTGGTTTTTCCAGAGCTGCCACGCGCGATTCGACCAGGCCAGGGTGATGCTGCCGGTGATGGCCGCTTCGGTGGCGATGTGAGCGCCAGGGCCGAGCTTGCCGTTACCCAGGCAGCGTTGAGTTTGCAGGCTGTTGTCCAGGTTGATCGACATGGCTGATACGCACGCAACGCCTTCCAGCGAGGCACCATCAACCAGCAGAGTGCCAACGTTGATGTTCGACATGAACGGTGTAGCAGTCGGCGGGTTGATCGCGGTGACCATGTTGCTGTCGCCGTCCGCGTAGTCCAGGCCCATCATGGTGAACGTGGCGGTGATCTTGCCGTCAGACGGGATGTCCAGGGCGAAGGTCGACACATGCATACCCTTAAACAGGGTGAACACGTTCACATCGCTGTAGTTCTTGGCGACGGTGAAGGTGTGCCGGGTATCGCCGACGGTCAGGACGTTGCCGGTCCAGGTGCCGTAGAAGGCAGCCTCGAACAGCTTGTCGAACGTGCCATACGAAAGCTCGGCAGTCAGGTCGCCCTGAATGTCAGTGCTGGTGGCCACCGAGCCCTGGCTTACGCGCGAATCAGTGATCTCGTCGCTTGCCTGGGTGTTGACGGTGGGTGACAGGGTGTTGCCGGTCAGTCGAAGCGTGTCGAATGTGCCGGTGGGGGTTACGCCGGGTGTTACCTCGGCAATCAGATAACTCGTGACTTTGGCGCCGGAGCTCATTTTTTCCACCTTTCTGTGGGCATAAAAAAACCCGCTCAAGGCGGGTGGGATTGGTGTTGCTGGGTCAGCCGGCGCGGAACCGGATGTTCACGTTGATCTGATAGAAACCTTCGAGCTCGCCAGCGATGATCTGGCTGCCCTCCATGCACTCAAGGTCGCCGGAGGACCAGTAGCCGAAGTGGGCTATCAGTGCATCGGTCAGGTCGTTGATGGCCTTGGTGCCGGTGCGCACCCTGGCGAAGCACTGAATGGTGATAATTCCAGGCCTTCGGGTGTGTGGCTTGTCTGCCATGCCTGCCATGAAGGCCGTTGCATGCTGGATGACCAGCCGGCACCAGAGGCCAGCGGCTGGAGTGGCAAACACCTCTGGCTGGTTCTGGTGATCTATTCGTTCTTGCGCGATGCCGGTAAAGGTCGCCATGCGAGACTTGACCGCCAGCCTGATTTGCTCGTAGGTCATTCTCGGTAGGCCTCGGACACGCCAACAAAGGCAAGTTCATAAACCCCGCTCGGTGCCTGGGTCGAATGCCCAAGCTCGATGCGCTCGGCATAGGGCAGGTTCGTCTGGATGAATACCTGCGTGTAGGGCTCAAGGCCAGACAGCACAGCCATGCCGCGATTGATCGTGTCTGCGCCACCCGGGTCGACGGTGTTGGTGACGGTGTAAACGGGACTTCCGATGCTAACGATGTGGCTGCCGCGAAACCTACCGCCGACGTAGCCAGGTGGTGGCGGATTCTTCCAGAGCGCTGGGTTACCGACCGGAGAGCGCAGCACCACTTCATTCAGCAGCGCCATGGCGATGACCCGAACGCGCTTGCCCACCTCATCATCGATCAGGTCAGCGAATGCTGTCGGGGGAATACTCCATCCGCTGCCCATTACGTCTTCCTCAGCTGAATTTGATAGGTCGCCTGAGCCGGGTCGACCTGCACGTTAACCACGTCGTAATCGTTGATCTTGTGGCCGATGTCCGGGATACCGGTCGTTTCGTTGGTCAGCGCGATCAGCAGTTGGTCGGTGGCACGGATGTTCGCGCCGTCCACCCTGTCGAGCTTGAAGCCGTCGAACACGCCGCGCCCGCTGTAGGCGATGACAACTGGATCACCACCGGTTTCGGTAACCGGATCCCATGCTCCCGGGATGGTGATGCCGCCCGTGAAAGGCAGCACCGCATCAGCCAGGTCAGTGTCGAACGCCTCAGCCAGATCAGCCTGGATCTCTTCGCGAATGCCCATGGCTCACCTGTAGACGTTGAAGCTGAATGCGCTTGCCATCCAGGGGTTGAGCAGGGCCAGGGCGAACTGAACGCCGTCGGGCAGCGCAATGGTCTTGCTGGAGTCGAACGAGGCAAAGGTCTTGCTGGTGGTAACCGAACCGGCTTTCACCGTCTTGGCTTCCAGCACGCCCTCTGTCGTCTGCTGGTACAGCTTTCCGAGCGCGGCGGTCTGGGCAAGTTCGGCCCCGGCCAGCTTCACGTCTTCGGGAATGGCATCCATGTCGATGCCGACCAGCTTGAGGGAGGTCAGATAGGCGTTGGCCTGCATGACCGCGCGCACCTTCTTGTCCTCGGTGGTCCATGTCGCGCCGAGGATGGTGTCTACGTCCGCCACGGTGATGTAGGTTGCCATCTGGCCTCCGCTTGAATGAGTGGGGCCGGAGCCCCGGGTGTTACTTGGACTTCGCTTTCGCGGCTTCGGTTTTTTCGCCGCCACCGTTGTTTCGAGCCGCAGATTCGTCCGAATCCGTCCTCGCGGAATCAACACCACCGGTCTCGCCCACGGTCTGAGGGCCGACGGTGACATTGCCCTCGGTACCGGCAAAGCCCCACCGGGCCTTGAGGTTCGGGTCGATGTGATTGTCTTTTTGAACGGGCATGTCGTGTCTCCTTCAATTGCCCAGCCCCCGGAGGGGCCAGGCAGCAATTACGCCGCAGTTACGAGCGAGGTGATGAATGCCATAGGCACCTGCTTGCGAGCGAACTTGCGCTCCCAGTTGGTGGCCAGGGCCAGGTCCGCCCAGTTCGCCGAGATCGGGCGAGTGGTGGTCGGGGTGCCGGTGATCGTCGCGCTGGTGAACGAGAAGCCCAGCGGGTGCACAACGAAGTTGCGACGAGTCCACAGAGTTTCGGTACCGCCACCGTTGCCGCGATCCGGAGCACGGTCGTATTCCAGGCCGTCTTCGCCTTCCGGCTGTGCCTCGGCGTAACCGATCGCACCAGGGCCGAAGATGATCGACAGGTACTTGGCAGTCGGCCCGGTGCCGATTACCGGCAGGCCGTCGTCCAGCACAACACGCATGCCCTGGAAGCGACCGAACTCTGGGATCTGGTCCGCAATCGGGGTGAAGTCGATCTGGTTCTGAATCGACAGCTCGGTGTGCACCGCCGAGTGCATGGCGATCACGCTCAGGCCGCCCAGCTGGCCACTGTAGTCGCCCATGGTGCCCTTGGCGCGAATCACGGCAGCCGGGCCGATGATGCCCCCGGCGTCCACGACCATGTCGCCACCGTTGGAGGCGATGTTGTCGTTGTAGATGCCGACTGCGGTGGCGATGGTGCGGCGCTGGGCAACACGCTGCCAGTAGGAGATCAGGCGGCCGGCCACGAACTCCAAAGGATCCTGCTTGGTGATGTTCTTCACCAGGTTCATGCAGTTCCAGCCTTCGTTGAGGTACGCAGCGCGCGCCTGCATGAAGGCACTGGTGACCGAAAGCGGTACAGCGATGTCGGTGTACACGTCGTTCGAGTAGTTCGATTCGATAGACGCATCCAGGTCAACCCACCACGGAATGGTGAAGGTGTTGGACGGGCTGGCCAGCAGAGTGGTCATGTCCGAATTGGTGGTCAGGATGCCCGACTCGAAGAACGCGGTGCGCTCGACGCTGTTGACGCTGATGTAGTCGCGCAGTTCGTCGCGAAACACGACGTCCGAGAGAATGGTAGGCATTGCGGAAGATCCTTTTAATCGGCCTTAGCAGCGGCTTTCATGCGCGCGTGCTCGGCGGGGTTGGTTCGGCGGAGTTCAACTTTCTCCATACCGGTCATTTGTTCCCACGTTTTGGTGGCCCCGCCACCCTTCCCCCCGGTAGCCCCGCCACCGTTTGCTTGCGTGCCGCGCACCAATGCTGCGTAGCGCGGCGCTTGCTGGAATTCTTTAGCCAGGTCATCGAGTGTTGCGATGGTCAGGTTGCCGGATGCGTCCGTTACCTTGACCTGGCCTTCTACGATCTTCAGGCGGCGCTCAACGAACTCAGCCAGGATCTCGGCGTTCTCACCGTCGGCAATGCCGGTGGCGATCTTGCTGGCTGCTGCGCTCAGGTCGCGGCGCTCAACCCGGGTCGTGATCTCCAGGTTCTTGGCGCGCTCTGCCTCCAATGCCTGCTGGGCGCTGGTGTAGAGCTGCTCGAACTCGCCATTGGCGCGCTGCGACTCTTCCTGCAGGCGCCGCTGCTCTGCCTCGGCCGCATCGCGCTTGCGCTTCTCCTCCTTTTTCTCGGTAAGTAGCGTCTGCACTTGGTTGCGCAGGCCGTCGAGGTCAGCACCGCCAGTAGGCAGCCCCTCAACAGTCAGCACGTAGTCTTCACCCTGGGCTTTGTAGAAAGCCTGCATGGATGGTTCGAGCGCGTCGTATGCAGCCTTGTCGATCAGGTATTTCATGTCATCCCCCGGATGATTTGCCGTTGGCTCAGCCGCAGGCATAAAAAAACCGGCGCTCGGCCGGCTGTTTGATGATTCGTTGTCAGATGCCTGCTCGCTCGAAGGCGCGCGGCTCCAGGTCTTTCAGTTGCTGCAGGGTCAACGTTTTCCCATTCGAATCCACGAACTTGTCGAGGGTCAGGTTGCCTTTCGTGAACAAGGCGTACCGGTTCGGCCCAAGCACATCGCGCTGAAAGGATGCAGGCTGGCGCGAAAGCCACTCCTGATAGCTCGTATTGCTGGATACCAGCGTGACGCCGTCAGGGCCGACTGAGGGCCGGGTAGATCCGGGAATCTCGCGGGCAAACTGATCTTTCAGCACGGGCAGCGCGCTCGATCGGCAATTCCAGTGTCCAGGCGGCTTAGGATCTTCCCATCCGTAGATGTGTTGATCCCTCGCCTGACACATGGCGCTGGTCTTGCTGTCGAGCGTGGAGATCCAGCGCCATCCCTGCAGGATGTCGTCGTTGGCCTTGAGCGTTTCCATGCGCGCCGTGCTGGCGACATGGTTGGTCATGGTGCGAACGAGCGACGATGCCTGATCCTGGTGTAGCTGGTGGATGCTGGTGAGGCGCCGGCCAATCTGCTGGCTGGTCTCGCCCAGGCTTGAGCCAATCTGGATCTCACCGATAATCTCGGCCGCCTTCTTGGTGCCGAACTGGTCGAGCGCGCCGTTGATGCTGATGCGCTGAATGCCCTTGCGAGCCTCCAGCAGCAGAGGATCAGCCAGTGCCGCAGCGCTCACCATCTCGGCAGACGGCACGTTGAGCTGCACAACCAGCTTCACGACCTTGCCCAGCATCGTGGCATTGAACTCGGCCTCGTATGCCGCGAACTCACCCAGGTCGAGCTGCGCCCGGCCCTTCAAGTCGTCGTATATGCCCCGCAAATCGCCTTGGAGCGTTTCTATCTGTGATGTGTAGCGCCTGGTGCCGTAATCGCTCAGACCTGCTGAAACGCGATCCTTTGCCGTCTTGATGGCCTTACTGATGAAGGTCGCCACACGCTTCAGGTTTCCGCCGGCATAACGCTGGACGTAGACCTGGTGCCGGGTGGTGGCGTCCGTCAGGTAGCCTTCACTACTCATCGTTCACCTCGGGCGGCTGATTGGGTGGAGGCTCCCCGGTCACAGGCTCGCTACCCACCACCGGCGCCTCTTCCTCTCGGTCAGAGTCGATTTCTTCGTCCGTGCGATCCGAATCCAGCACGCCGGACTGGCGCAGGTTGGTGCGCAAGTCGCTCTTGGCGATGATCCCCTGTTGCCAGAGCTGCATCTGGGCCAGTATCGCCTGGGCGTCCATGACGTCGTCGAAGAACTCCTGGTTGAGCCAGAACACCGTGCCTTCCTCGTCCACGGCCCCAACCATGAAGCGCTGGGCGTCGAACAAGGACAGGCGCACTGCCTCGCTCACGTTGCCAGCGATGGTGCCCAGGACCGAGTTATCGGAGCTGTAACGGATTCGAACAGCCTCAGCCGTCTCAGCGCCGTTGCCCTGCTGGACGATGCGGGCGCCGATCATGAGCATCTGCTGCTCTTTGTCCTTCATCAACTCGCGGGCCAGCTGGCTTTCATCGGCCTGAAGAAAGATGGCGGAGCCGGTTTTACCGAGGTTGTGACCCCTGCGCGAGCCGATCTGCATCCCGTTCGGGTTCAGCTTGATGAAGCTGTCCGGGTCAATGTCAGTGGTGATGAAAAGCGTGGGCTGCGATGCTATGAATCCCGACTCTTCAACCGTAGCGCTGTTGCCGTAGTGAAGGATGTTCACCTCGGCCAGGTCTTCCAGTGGCGACTTGTCGATGCTGGCGTCGTTGTTCTCTGAGCCGAAGAAGTGGAACGGGATGTGCGCGAATGGCTTGCCAGTCTTGTCCTTGGGCTCTGCCTCTTCGCCCTCGGGATCGTCAGCGCTGTGCACGCTCTGCACGTACCGACCATCACGCAGCATCAGTGCCCGGTATTGATCCTTGGCGGTGAACTCGAAGCCGTCAGGCGTTGCCTCATTGATCTTTTCGTGAAGCACCACCAGCGTCAGCCGACGCACGCCGTCGATCACGTCTTCGCGCCAATTGATGATGCTCTCGGCGGAGTAGAAGTGGATGAAAGCGCGCGAGTTAGCAGCCTGGGCCACGGTGAGCGCGACCTGCCCTTCTGGCAGCTGGACCTTCGGGAAGTCCACCAGCAGCCCGCCGCGCCCAGTGTCGAGGCACTCGCCGGTTGCTTCCTTGCACATCTGCTCGATGCTGGAGCCGTCTCCGCTGGCGTTTTCCAGGAGATATTCAATAGCCGTGGGCAGGCTGATCTCCGCAGTCTTGCGGAACACGGCGCCCAGCAGGCCTGTGCGCGTGCGCCCCACCACGTTCAAGAACATGGCGCGCTTCTTCAGCTGCTCGTACCGCGCCCGATTCTCGTCCGACAGGTTGAGCGGGTCAGGCATCGGCAGGTATTCGTTGTGCTTGCGGATCTCTCGCGGGCCGGCTACGCAACGCTTGACCAGCTGCCAACCGGGCAAGGCATCGCTGTACTCCTGCCTGATGGCGCTGTAGTTGGGCATATGGGCCTCAGAATGTGAATGTTACGGGGATGTGGGTCATCGGCTTGATGATCGGGTAGTCGTGGTGGATGAAATAGCCACCGGCGTCGTTCGCGTGGTCCACGCCTGCCGTCTTGTCTGGCTCGCCGTTGGGCGCCCACACCTGCTGCTCAAGGCCGTCGGCGTATGTCGGGCAGGTGAACGGATTCACCAAATACCGGCGCTCGCCCTGGGCATTGCAGAACATGGCGTTCATGGAGTTGATGCGGTCTTTGACTGGCGGGTTTGCCGCCGGAGCGATCACCGAGAACCCGGCCTGCCGAAGAATGGCAATGTCAGTTTCGCTGGCATTCACCGACTTGCGCGAACCGCCCGAGGCATCCGGGTAGATCCTGATTTCGCAGGTCTTCTCGTAATCCTTGCCGTCGTACCGCCAGTAGCGCTCCTTGATGCGCCTGATCATATCCGGCGTGTCGTAACCATCCACCAGTTCATCAGCCGCCCGGGGCATCCCTTCTCGCTTGACGTGCGTGATGGCCGCCATCTTGCCGACGTTGAAGTCCATTCCGATAAACAGGGGCTCGCCAGGCTGCACAGTGTCGAAGCACTGATTGTGCTTGCGGTCGTACGAGTGATAGATAGACCCGGAAGTCAGGTTGACGAACTGACCATTGAGATAGGCCAGGATCAGCTGCGGCGGGTAAGACTCCATCAGCGACTGGATGTAGTCCGGCGGCAGGTTCAGTTCGTTGTCGAACGTGCTGGCCTGCACCAGGCCGTACATATCACCCAGCGAAGGCTTGTCGCGCACCTGCTTGAGGAACTGCTGGTAGACGAACTTGTAGCCCTCTGGGGTCGTCGTTACGTCCACTCCGTTGCGCAAGCCTGGGGCGTTGTAGCGCATCCGGGCGATGATCTTGCGCCAGGCCTGCTGCGCCTTGACCAAACTCATAACGTCGAGCTCATCGACCAGCGCGTGACCGATCTTGAAGCCGACGATTGTCTGCGGCTTCTCCATGGACCTACATATCACGGTGCCCCGGTATTGGCGGCCACTGTAAACATGCACTTCATGGTTCGACTGATTTATCTCAGTGCGAAGGCCCCAGTCGTGCGCCACCTCTTCCATAGTCGGGTAGAAGATGTCGCGGATCTGGGCATAGGTCGGAGCGAAGTAGCCAGCGTTGATTCGCGGCCACTCCCAGAAGTGTTTGCCCAGCGCCGAGCAGCCTACCCAGGTCTTGCCAGAGCCAAACCCTGCCACGAAGGCACGGAACTTGTGGGGCAGTGCCAAGAACTGGGCTTGAGGTACGTTAAGGCTCGGCATTCGGGCGTCTCGCGTCAGTCACCACCACTTCGATGCGCTGAGGCAACGGGCCTTCGTCGTCAGGGTCGAGTTTCTTGATCATGTCGGCGCGCTTCGACTCAAGGTCACCAATGCGGCCGAGAAGGCGGTTGATGATGTCTTCGTAGCCCTGGCGGCGGCGCTGCAAAGAACTGTTGCTGTAGCCGCCCTCCTCACTTGATCCGCTATTGATTATCTCGGCGTCCAAAACAAGCCCGTCACCGGCCTCTGCCTTTGCCTGAGCCATCAGTGCGCGCCGCAACTGCAGCTTGGCGATCTTGATATCGTCATCCAGCGTGCCGATGCCGATGTCTTCCCAAAGGCCATGCTCATCAGCTGTCAGCGTGTCGGAATAGATTCCGTGCTTGCGGGCGTGCTGGTTGCCTTTGTTGGCCTTAGTGGCCGCCCCGCCGTGTAGCTTGCAGCGAGAGGAACCCGGAACAGCGTGTCGCTTGCATGGTTCCCCGTTGCTGCGCTTCTTTGCGCCGCATAGGGCCATGGTTAAGCCTCATTCATGGGGTGTTTCGCGAATGAATGGTCATTCAACGTCGTTCGAACGCCATTCAATGATCATTCGTCACCATCTGGTGTGTCTGTGCATGTGCATGACCGTGGAGCAATCCAACGATCAGGCCTTGGGGTAGCCCGGCGCTCTTCGCAGCGTCAACGGCTTCGGCGATAGCCTTATCGAGAGCGCTTACAGCAGCGTTGATGTCCTGGCTCAGCGGTAGCGCGTGGCGCAGGCGAGTTACGTTGTCCGGCACTGGCTTGTTGGCTACGCAGCGCTCACAGATACCGCAAGCCGTGCCAAGCTGCCATGCACCCTTACAGACTGGATTGGAAAATCCGGTGCTCATCGCAAACCCTCATAATTGCGCGCCACGATTTGGCGCATTCGAAAACGTGGCGCGGTTACTGCTCACCTTGGTCGACACGTTCGGTCGCCTTCGGGCAGCTCATGCAGTGATCGCAGTTCAGCGTCCTGCACAGCCAGGCCTTCACCCGCTGCCAGTACGTGACCATGAAGATGTGCCGCACACCGGCGAGAGCCAGAGCGAAGTGAAACGTCAGGCCAGCCGTGGTCGGGCCGAAGAAAATGTTCTGGCTGCGCACCATCAGCACAAAACCGCTGATTGCGATGGCTGAATAGATCAGCTTCCCAAGGATGCCGTCCCTCACCTTCCCACTCAGTACGCACCAGGCCGCCCACAGCGCGATAAGGCCGCAGGCTATGGAGTTGATCAGTTCAAGATTCATGGTGGATTGCCTCCCCCGAACCGCTGGCGGATGAGCGCCCAGAGGTCAGCGGCTTTTATGGCCCGATTGATGGCCGCGAGCAGCGATCCGCCGAAGGTGCCGAGCAGGAAGCCGACTCCGGCGACGATGTTGGGCTCAGTGACGCCGAGGTATGCGCTCACCATGCCGGTGAGGTACAGAGCGCAGGCCACTCCGGTAATGAGGAAGATCAGCCAGGCGCGCCAATCGGTCAGGTCGTCCTTATGCCACCAGCTGGCGACGATCACGCCGAACAGTCCAGCGATCAACAGATCCAACCTGTCGAGCAGGCGGTGCAAATAATCCATGCGCTCGACTCCGTGGGGCATGACTGAATAAAAAAGGCCGATTGGAGCGGCCAAGGGAAACAGGCGCGAATGAGGCCCTCGCTGAACTTGGCGATCAGAGGTTCCGAGGGATTGGGAAATCGCAGACGCAAAAAACCCCGCTCGAAAGCAGGGTTAGTGGAGCAAGTTGCCGTAGGCAAAATACTCAATGTGGCAAAATGATGCCGCCAGCCGCACGGGAAGTCAAGCGGCCTCTTTCATCTGATAAATCACCGCACCGATCGGGCTCAAGGCCATGCGGTCCAGGTCCTCGCAGCAGTCGAATGCGAGCCGGACGAAGCACTCCCAATCCCGATCCCAGTTGCATGACTCCAGCCTGCATCCGAACTCAGCCCACAGCCACGCCCTGAACTTCTCCGGCTTGATCAACGGATCGTCGTTGGACGACTGTCCGCCCTGGTGCATGTAGCGATACCGGCGCATTACGCCCTTAACCACATACTCCAGCTTCTCCCGCTTGGCCGCGGTCATGCGCTTGGACTTCGAGACGACCATGCCGAAGACGACCTCCTCCGCAGCCTCACGGATATCGTCGTCCCGGTTCGCGGCGTACATGTACTCTCCGAATACGCGCACTTGCGGGTGAAGCCGGGCGATTGCCGATTGGATGTGACCGGCCAACGCGCCGTGCATGGCATGGTTGGCTGTCGGGCCGCGCTCAGTCGCCTGCACCACCACGCCCAGCTGCACGACATCAGAGGTTTGGCCCGGTGCTGGGTTGTACGTGCAGTCATGCCATGCCTGGCGTGCCGAGTTGATCTTCATGCTGCACTCCTTGGAAACATATTCAGGCCTTCCGCCTCTCCGGCGTCGTAGCAGTTGCGTGCGTTGGCGTTGCGATCGTTCCAGCGCTCCACGGCGATGCGCATCACGTCAGCGACTGTCAGGTCGTAGATGCCCTCAAAGGTGCCAAGCGAGCAGGTGCTGATATACGGCCCTTGAGCCCCGCATTCGTGACACCAGACGTGCGCTGAATAGGCCTCGTCGAAGTCCTCGGTCTGCGGGCGATCCATTGCCACCACTTCTCCAGTCACGAAGTCGTTCGCAATGACGCATGGCGGGCCTTCGCAGAATGGGCATGGAGCCATCTTGATTTGGTCAGGCTCGCTCGATGCAGCGGAGCCCACTCTGCGAAGTCGGGCATCCCAGTCGAGGTCGTGAGCACGCTCATGTATCCGGCGAACTGACTCCTGGGTCTCCCGGCCCTCGGCAATTTCCTTATCGAAGTGTTCGAAGAAAGCGCCCCATGCATCAATCGGCGCGGGTGGTAGTTGCCCATCGATTATTGGATTCATGCCGCCTCTCCTTTCTTCAGCTCTCGGGTCAGTGCGCGGTAATGCGCGGCCAATTCTTTCAGCTCATCAATCGTGTATTTCTTCGGCTCATGCGGCCCTTCCAACCACAAAACCTTGTCCTCACCAATCCGGCGCACCAGCTCCACCCGATAGTTCAGAAGGTCGCCTGATTTGTGGGTGTTACAGGGGGCACATTGCCTCCAGACGTTGAGGGGCTCGTATCGAAGCGCTGGGTGGCCGCCAACCGATTTGAAGTGCCCGGCTTGCCATTGTCCGTTGTGGTGGCGACCGCAGCTAACGCATGGCAGGCCGATATCCCGTGCGCGGATCCAGGCGTTAAACGCTTTTTGGGTGTCTGCAAGGTGTTCGCCGCGGCTCTTCAGCTTCTCCCGCCGAACACCAATCTCTTTGCGTTCCCGCTGAGCGATGGCTTTGCGTGCTTTGTCGTGATTGCTAGGCGCATCCAAAATCGCGCATGCCGGACTGCACACCGCCTGACCCAGCCGCGCAGGGACGAATGAGGCCCCACACGAAGCCACGCGGCATTTCTTGGCCTTCCGCACCTTCACACCGGCAAGCATGGGCATTCCCCCTCTACGCATCCCACACAGCGGTTCAGGGGCTCTGGATGGGCACGATCAACCTTGATCAGGCGATTGGCTTCGGCCTCAGACGAAACCATGAACGCCGGAGCGTCCTCACCTGGGCGGTAGACGTGCAGGGAATTGGACGTGCCGGTGACGAGTTTGATGACATAGCCGTTCATGACTGAAGCCCCTTATCCCGCGAATTGCCGAGCAGCGACTTCTGCCCCTCGTCCAGCTTCCAATCAAACTTCTCCTTGCAGCCTGTAGCGCACTGGCGAAGGTTGAGGCTTGGCATGCTGACCATGGGTTCGCCGCAATCTGGGCAGGGTTTTCCTTTCGGTGAATCAGTCATACCCAGCCTCCCTGAAACTCAATGCACAGCTCTGGTTGTTGATAGGCCTGAGCCATGAAGGCGGTGAAGCGGTTTGCGGTCCTGATGAGGGCCTGCATGAAAGTGTTCAATACCGCCCCTCCCACAGATCCTTCTGGCTCCACCGCACCTGATGCTCAGCACCAAACGCCGCGATCCATTCCAGCAAACTGGCGCACTGCTTCACGGTCAGCTTTGAGGTCCGCTCGTAGATCACGTCGAAGCCGTGGCCGTCGACTGCTGGGATCATCTGCGGCTGGTCACCGGCCTCGCGCAGCCACGCAGCAGTGAGCAGACGTTTCCAGATGAGCACGTCCCACTTGCGGCCGGCGTGCTCCACCTGGTTGGCGATGTCGGTCAAGCTGGCATGAAGTTTCTTGTTTTGCTCCCCGCTGCGGTCGAGATCCTTGATGATGATCTTCTTCGGCTTGCTGAAATCTGTGCCGTCGAGGAAGCCATTGAGGCGGCTGGTGTCTGTGCGGTGACGCATGACTATCTCAACCATGATGGCTCTCCTTGCTCATGCGATTTGATATGTAGTGCAGCAAGAGCGGGCCACAGGTGAGCACCACCAGAAGCAGCATTGGGCGCAAGCCTCCACCCACGAACAGGCCGATCAGCGCGTAGAGCGAGCAAACGGCCAAGGCAATTTGAGTGCGAGTCATGACTGCTCTCCCTTGCTCATGGCGGCGAGCAAGTCGTCGCACTTATGGACGACAGAATCCAGACTGGCCTGACGCAGCGGACGGTAGGTAGCCATGCACTGCCGGTGCTCGTCAGCTTCCGTGTTGGCCGAGTCGCGAAGGGTTTCGAACAGCTCAAGATCGCAGAGCACTTTGCCTTCCCTTTCGCGACGCAACGCCTCAACCTCAGCCTTGAGCCCCTGCACTACCTGCTCATAGGCTTCGTAGCCGGTCTGCAGGCCGGCGTTTTCGGCCTTGAGTCGGGCTACCTCAACCATCAGCGCCTGAACGTTATTCGACTCGTTCTGCCAGTGCTTACGGGACGAATCGTTCTCGGCGATCAGGGCCAGTACGGTCGTAGGCTCAACCAGCATTACTCGCTTCGACTCAATCGGATTGGCCGCATCCTTTTGCGCATGCGCCTCGGCCAGACGTTTCAATTCGATGTAATCGCTCATGCCGTCACCGCCATTGTGATCAGGACGCAGAAAATACCGATGCCGAAGCCTGCGAGGGTTCCAATCGTTACAGCCAGGAAGACTGCGCTCATGTCCGTTGCTCCGCTGCTTCTGCCATCAATGCCATGCGCTCAAGGCGCTCGGCGGCCTGGCTTGACAGGTTCACGCCGTCTGCCTCATCCACCACCGGCATGCACACGAAGCGGATTCCGTACTTGACGAAGGTGTTGGCCACTTCGAGGGATTGGCGTAGCTGTGCTGGGTTTGCTCGTTTCATTCGACCCCCCTTGCTTCATCCATCCATGCTTTGTGGGACCGGATTTGCGCCTGCTCACGTAGCGACTTTTGCTTCTTGTCGGCCGCCAGCCCTTTCAGGCAGTTTTTGCAGGTGACGTTCGCCGCAGTGCTGGTGGTTTGGATATCGTCGCCTTCACGCTGGAAGCACCGCGGTCGGCAGTCGCATTCCTGCGGGCCGCAGCCGTGCGACACGTAGTGCAATACTTTGGCGACCATCACGAAGCCCTCCGCTTGCTGCGCTCAGACGCGCCTTCGAATACCAGACCAATGCCTCGACCCTCGCGCAGACGATCGACCGAACGATCGCCCAGCACCGCGCCCAACTCCTTGGCGTCGATGTTGGAAATCACGATGGTCGGCAGCTGAGCCTCGTACCGCCCGTTGATCACGGCGAACAAGGTGGCCAGCTCAAACTCGGTTGGCTTGGTGGCGCCCACTTCGTCGATGATCAGCAGCGAGGGCTCGACCAGACTGGCGAACGCCTCGGACTCGGTGTATTCGGCGCGGTCGCCGTAGCTGCCCTTGATGAACTGGAGCAGTCCGCCGACAGTGCGGTACACGGCTGTGGCGTTATGATTGACGATGACGTGCCCAGCGATGGCGGCGGCCAGATGCGTCTTCCCGGTACCCGGTGTGCCGGTCATCACGATGCAGCGACCGTCTTCCAGGTGTTGCGGGAACTTCTCGGCGTACTCGACGCACTTCGCCAGATTGGCTTTCTGCGCTGCAGTGTCAGCAACGAAGTCGGCAAAGTTCTTGCCCATGAAACGCTTCGGAATCAGCGAGGCCCCCAGCTTGCGTTCTAGGCGCTGTTCGGCAATACGGGCATACATCGCCCGCTGTTCTTCCTGATCGCGCTGCGCCTGAACCTCTGCAGCGCACTCCGGGCAACCGGACGCGATGTCGCTGGTCTTGCGAATGACCGCGGCGTATTTGCCGTGAGTCGGGCATTCGGCTGGCTGCTTGGCGATCACACCGAAACGGCGCTCGATGTCGTTGATGTCGAGATCGATTTTCTTCGGCTCAGAAGTCATAGGTGCCGTCCCCGCGAGCAGTCAGGCCCGCCTTGTAATCACGCTGGTCGAAACCGGTGTGACGGGATGCCGGGAACTGGTGCACGTTGCTGGATGGCTTGACCTCGTCCTCCCAGCGCTTGCCGTTGAGCCAGGTGGTCGGCATTGGGACGTACTTGCCGCCGTCCTTGAGCCAGTCGGCGGACACGACCTGCGCGGCGAGCCCTTTGGCGATCAGGTTGAACAGGTCGTCAGTGACCTTGAGTTTCGTCCACGCCTTCAGAGCCTTGGCCTTGTCCTGCTTGCGTGGATAGAGCGCCCAGAACTTCGGGAACAGATCCGGCGCCTCGCTCACCGCAGGTGCGCAAGTCTTTTGATCTATTGGTTCTTGGTTAATGGTTAGTGGTTTATGGTTATTGGTTAGGTGACCATCCGTGCACGCTTCGTGCACGAGTGGTGCACGCTTCGTGCGTTTGGCTTCCTCGCGCTTCTCTGCGATCTCTTTATTTTTCAAGGCAGTAGCGTGATAGGCGGCAATTTCATCCTGAATGCGCGCCTGGACGTAAACGCCATCGACAAGCTCAAAGAACTTGCGCAAAACAAGCTCAACTGCGTCGATTTCTTCCTTGTTGCGTGCCCAGCACCAGTCAATTGCGTCTTCCATGGTTGGGAAACGCTCACGGTCGTAGCACGCATCAATCAGGAGTGTGTACGCCCCATGTTCAAGCATGGAAAGCCGTCCAGCCTTCTTGTGGTAGTCGCCAATGTTTCTTTTGAAGTAATGCATCATGCGACCCCCTTGAGATCGGCTGGGTTGAACGACTCAAGTGCTCGGAGCGCTGTGTGGTGGCGACGTAGGGCGTTGTACTCGGCCTTCTTGGCGGAACGCACACGCTGGAATTGAGCCTCGGTGAAATTCATCACGGGCAAGAAGTCGTCGTTGTACGGATCAAATTTCCCGGCTGGCCGGCCGTGAGCTTCGAAGTAGGTGTCGTACATCGAGCGCAGTTCGGCCTTGAGGGCCTTTTTAGTGTTCTGCGCCTTGAAGTGATCAAGCGCAGTAGTGGCGGCGCGCTCGATAAGCTGCTGGTAGGTAGGGCCGATCATGCCAAGTCCTCCTCTGTCGCCTTGCAGTGGCAGAACTGACCATCCCAAGTCTTTTTCATTGGGAGCTTCTGAGCCATGTAGAGATCGTGCAGACGCTTGGCGCCCTCCTTCAGGAGGATCGGCGTGTACTTGGAAAAGGCGTCCATCCCTTCGTTGGAGATGGTGGTCACCTTCTCCGTGAGGTATTTGTCGCGGGCGATCGAGCCGACCCGGAACTTGACCGAGCGATTCTCGTCTCGCTCCGAATTGAAGATCCACTTCCGTGCCAGCAGCGCGTTGTTGACCTGCTGGCAGTTGACCCCATTCAGGCGCTTGCAGAACTGCGTTGGCGTCATGCCCACCTGGAAGATGGATTCAAGGCTGGCGATCTTCTCGGCCTGCTGATGGTTCTCTACGCGTAGCACCGCGGTCTGCTCGATCTGGTCGGCATAGAGACGCAGCGCTTCGGCGTAGGACGGGAGACTGACCTTTTGAGATAAGCGCTCTTCAAGGTCGGTCATGTGATCAAACACAGCTGCCTGAAGCTCGTAGCTGTAGGACATGGCCATCAGGCAGGATTCGCGCTTCGGGAAGCGATAGCACTTCTGCTTGCGGTTCATCGAGTCCAGATAGATGTCGGAAAAATTTCCGGCATCTTTTTTCAGAACCCGAGGCACCTTCTTCATGAAGTCGGCATGATCCAAAACGGAATCTTCGAGATTTCGTTGCTGGTTAATAAAGTCGACCAGCTCAAGGCTGGTCATTGAAATGCGCGACACATTTTCAGAATCAACAAAACGTGTCGCGACATTCGCGGGGGTATTGCTCGCTTGGCTTGAGTGGTGCATTATTCGCTCCAGAACGTTGTATTAAGTGCTGCACAAGAAGCCACCCTTGCCCGGTGGCTTTTTTGTGCGTCCGATTTACTGCTTGGTTGTTTCATTGGCAGTTCCTCATGAGTCCCTGAGGGGCTTATCAGCCCTTCCGTCCTATGGAAGCGACGTTGCTCCGGCTCTTTGGTGGCCGGGTCATTCGATCCAGCGCCCGGTTCATGATTGTTGCGGCCATCTCTTCTGGCGTTACCCCGTTGCGTCTGGCTAATAGCTCCAGATCAGCGAGTCCTTGCCAGTCGAGCTGGATTTCCAGCGGTTTTCTTTCAGGCACAGGGCCTCCTCGGCTACTTCAGGCCACGTCAGTCTTTGCGTTAAGCTCTTCCATCATCTGGTTCAGTCCGCGCTCAAGAATTTCCCGAGCAAGAACGGCTTTCTGGGTCCGCTGGAAGCGAGCCATCGCTGTCAACAAGTCATCAGCCACCTCATCCAGGCGAACCTTGGTCGGCTTGTCGTGTAGGTGATCGGGTGCGAAGTACGACATCTGTGTTTCCTTGTTTGGTTGGAAGTGGGTTAAGCGGCAGATTTCTGGGACGGGAACGGACGCTGCTCTTGCGCCGACAAGCTGCCGTCGTCTTCGAGGGTCACGTACACATCGCGGCCTACACGGATCGCCTTGCTCAGCGCGCCCTGGGTGCAGCCAAGCATTTGGGCGGCTTTGGTATGGCCGTGCTCTTTGGCAAATTCGGTGAGTGTGATTCGGCGCATTGCGGCGTCCTCTACGTAGATTTCACCACAAGTATGACCGCCGGTATTGTTCATAGTCAATACCGGCGATATTGGTTAAGTAAATACCGTGGGTAATACCATCAGCGAATGAAAAAAGACTCCCGACGGCTTCCGTTATCCGAATGGCAGCTGCAAGACAGTGCCCGGCTCAAATCCTTATTCCAGGCTAAGCGCGGAGAGCTCAAGCTCACGCAGGAAAAGCTCGCCGCCGATCTGGGCGATGGCGTCACCCAGGGCGCTGTGAGCCACTTCATGAACGGCCGCACGGCGCTGAGCGTGAATGCGGCAGTCGTGTTTGCCAGAGCCCTCGGAGTCCCCGTCTCCGAGATAAGCCCTACCCTGGCCGCCCAAATTGAAAAAATGTCTGAGGCGCTGCCTGGAAAAGTTGCGCAACAGCCATCTGACGGGCGCACGCCACCGCGTAGCTTCGATCTGAACGATGAACCCGGCTACACCGGCGTACTGCAACTGACTGCGCGAGGATCAACCGGTGGCGGCGACGACAACCCGCACGTCGAGATCCGTGGCGTCATGGCGTTCAAGTCGGCCTGGCTGCGCGCAAACAACCTCAACCAGAAGCACCTGGACGTGATCTACGCCAGCGGCAACAGCATGGAGCCGACTATCAACGACGGCGACGTGCTGCTGGTGGATGAGTCACGGGTTGAGCCGAAGGACGGTCAGGTATTCGCCATGCAGAGCGAATCGAAGGGAACGATCGTTAAGCGCCTGGTGAAGTCGGACTTCGACGGCTGGATCATCCGAAGCGACAACCAGGACAAGACGCGCTACGGCGACGAAACGCTGCGTGACGGTGAGATAAACGAGGTTCGCATCATAGGGCGCGTGGTTTGGCGCGGCGGGATGCTGTAAATCGAAGAGGTTTGTAATGGAATACAAAGCTAGCACACAGGATTGGCCAGCTACTGACGTGGTAACTCATTTCAAGTTCTGCGCCACCATGCAATTGCGTACTCCTTTTAGGGTTCTCGAAAGGCATGGTGATACCCACTGGGACAGGTCTAAGCGACCGCCAACTATAATCAGAGAGGCATGGCAGGGCATATGGGTACCTGGCACTGCGTTTTCTGATCGAATGGCAACAACGTCAATGATGGCTTCCGAAATAGGTCCCATCCACACAAACGGATCTGATTTCCACAGGTTTCTGCTCGTAATACGACACATTGCCGAGAACACCACAGGTGTTGAAAGGCGACATGCTGCTATATGCGCCGAGTGTGAGCGCGACTCATGGACAGAAATTGTTAATCGACTGAATGGCCCGAGAAGCATTGCTGACAGATTTACAGATCGGGTGCGTAAGACCTGACCGATGCGCTGCGTAACTAAGCCCGCCACTGAGCGGGCTTTTTTGTGCCTATTGAAAAATACATGACCGGCGGTATTGACCTTGTAGAATACCGGCGGTATTGTTCACTCCATCGAGTCACCCAACAGGGACTCGCCAGGGCCTCAGGGCCTGAACGCTCTTTAAAAATTCAGAAGACGATCCCGCTGCGGAAATAACAGCGGGGCCGCCTGTCCGGCAAGGACAGGGAGGGCCGATGCAAAGGCTCTGTCAAAACCAAACTATTAAGCCGCTACGCCTCTACTGGGGACCGGCGATCTGATCTGACCTACCGCCTGGGGAGTGACTTGGGTGCTGGAAGGAAACGCAGGGAGAACCTGCGGCGGATCGAGGGATACCGAACTGGCGAATGATCCAGATATGCGTAGCGAGAAGAAACAGAGATGCCGGGCCGCATATTGCAGCCCGGATGCTCTCCAGGTGGCCCTATCTCAGGACCACGCGGAAAGCAGGAGAAGCAGATGCAGCTTCACATTGATGTTGATGCGACAAAAACAATCGCACTAATTGAATCCATGCGAGCCGACCTAGCTGCCCTTAAACAGATTCCCGAGTTTCCCGTCGATGAACTCCTTCGCCTTGGTGATGGCCTGCTCTCTCACCTCGCCGTAGGGGGCGGATGCGCCACAGTCGTTGCATGTGATGGTCGACTCGTCGTTCAGGTCGTCGGGGTGCTGGAAGTCTTTGCAGCCGCACTTGCTGCACTGAAGCTCTATGTTCATGCGGTATTGCCTCAACGGTTGTAGGGACTGGAGAGGCTAGCACGGCCCGGCGTGGGTAAATATCCGGGCACCTATTTACTGATGCCGCTTCGATGAGGCGGCATTGTTGAATTCAAGTGGAGGAAGTGAGATGCAGATTGATTCAGTCGCGGGTATCGACCCTAAAAGAAAGCGGTGTGTTGCGGTAGGCGAGAACAGCCCGGAAACGCTGGCTGACTTCCTCGCCGACGGCCTGATCATCGTGCCGGTGACCATCGAAAACGCTCGCAAGTTGCTGGGCGTGGATGACATCGACGTTTACGCAATTGCGCAGACGGCCTAACACCACACCCCCTCACCCCTATACCGGGCTCTGAGGTAAATGACTGGGATGGGAGATAGAAGATGGATTCCGCTCCGAAGAAAACGTACACCGTCACGCTGATGGCTCAATGCACGGTCGTTATTGAGGCTGACAGTGAAGATGAGGCCGGAACCACGGCAATGAATGACACGCCGCTTCACAAGTTCTCGATTGAGACGGGCGATCAGATCAGGGAGATTGAGCCAATCGAGGTGGAGCGACACATGCGCCACGCCGATCACTTCATCCCAGCCTAACCCACCCCATCAACGCAACGGAGCAAGACAATGGGCTACATGCCGAAAACCATTAAGCAGCTGGACGATCTGGAGCAGTTTGAACTGATCGTCGCGGCCTACCCGGAGAAGTTCGAGGCCCGCGAAGAAGCTGGCGAAGACCTCTGGAATGAAGTGATGGAATTCTTCGAGGAGACGACCAACGATCCAGAAATGATTTTGGACCTGCTGTCTCGAATCGTTTACCTCTCGATGCCGATAGGCTCGCCACTCAGCGGCAAGGCATTCCACGTGCTGGGTAAGACTTCGATTCTGGCAGATGGAAGCGTAGGAATGATGTCGGCGGTAAGTCGGGAGTACACACCGCCTGCTGCAACTTGAAGCATCACCTCTGCCCATTCACTGAGTGGGCAGACGGATGCGGACGAAACTGCGGCCCATAACCGCCCGCCTGCATCACCGCAACAAGCAGATGAATGCCCGGGCTGACGGGCTCACGTACGGGAAAACACCCCTGATGTAGTTCAGGGATCGGATGCGAAAGCATAGTCCGCCGGAGACGGCAGAACGGTCAGACCCGCTTGATGCTGGCGAATCGACGCGCTCGAAATCGTTAAACGTAGGCTGGTTTGAGTCCAGTCATGCCGGGATCAGCTCCGGTCATCTGCACCAACGCGGGGTAGCTTGCGCGTAATCAAGTCAGCAACAAGCACCACGGCGGTAAAGCCCGCGCCGGAGACGTAACCGGCATTCCCTCCCCCGACCAATCCCGAATGCACTCCCCTCCGCGCCCAACGGCAACCAGCGGAACGGATGAGTGCATTGCGAGTTTTGTTGGATCAATCAACGAATGGAGAAAGCCATGAATTTTCAGCCACCAGATCCGGAACGCTTCGGGTCGTGCTTGAAGTGCAACAGCCTGATCGAAGAGTCGGAGCAGTCCGGTGGCGTTTGCTTTGAGTGCCAAGCCGTAGATGCCAAAGAGCCGGCTTTCCCTGTCGGCGCAAACGAATACGGCGGGCACGGCACCTGCTTCGGGATCACGGTTCGCGACTACTTCGCCGCCAAGGCCCTGCAGGGAATTATCTCAACAGCAGGCGCCCCATGCTTGTTCGGACTTGAAGGGGGCGAAAGCAACACCGCGAAAGCCGCTTACAAGATCGCCGACGCAATGCTCGCCGCCCGCTCCGCCTAACCCCAAACGCTGGAGGTCGCCATGTTCGATAAGGGCGCAAAAGACATGTTTGATATTGAGCTTGAGTCTGCCAAAAACTGGGCTCCAGCATGCAACCATCACGCAGAAACTGACATGGCGAGAGCCGAAGGAATGGCGCTCTACGCGTTGAGCAACGGGGATATCCGTCGCCAAGAGTTTGACCTGCTGATCAGCCGCATCCAGTCCATTCGCCTCAACCGCAAAGCCAAGGATTCCGACACCAATCGCCGCGATACGCATCTTCGGAGGGCATCATGAAGAACTCGCTTACGGCGGTCATCGCCACCAGCCGCCCAGCAATAGCCAGCGCCCTGATCGCGCAGGGCTTCATCTTGGTCAGCGACCTGCCTAAGCCCATCCGTCTGCAGCAAACACCACGCGGCATGCTGATTGCGAGGTTGTCATGAGTTCCTATCGGCGTGCTCGTCGCCTCGCAATTTGGCGTGGCTCATTCCCGGTACTCACGATCACCATCATGGTAATGCTCGTCCTCAGCCTTCTGGCCTGACCTCCCCCAAACAACGCCCAGTAACGCGGCCATCATGTGGCTGTGATGGAGGCTCTATGTCTCAAGAAAGCAAATCCCTCTTATCGGCTGCAGATCTGCGGACGATTGCCCACGCCGCGCCAACCGCCAAGATCGAGCGAGAAGAACTCGATGCTGCCCACCGCCAAGCCGAGCGCGAGCGCATTGAACGGCTTGGAGGGTCGGCTGAGTTGGTTCTGGACCTGGAGACCAGGCTTGCAGCAGCAGTCGATGACCGCAAGCGCGCACAGGTCGAGGCGAACTACGCCAAGAAGAAGCTGGAGCAGGTTTTCGAGTCGGTCAGCAGAGCTGTAGGCCGGGACGTTCGCCAGCTCAGCCTAGTGCACCTCGCCATGGCGCTGACAGACAGCAAGTCGAAGCTGGTCACCCTTGCAGAATACATCGACAAGGCGCGGACACTGGATGACCTGGTGGTACTCAAGCGAGTAGCCAGCAACCTAGGAGTGATCCAGCCGCAAACCATGGCCGAGGCAGCCCAGTTGATGGGTTTGAGCCACAGGAGGGCTGTATGAGCCCGGCAATGTCCGCCCAGCTCGACTGGATGACGGTCGGCGCCTTCTCGCCTGAGCGATTCACCGGCGACCAGCGCAAAGAGTACGAAGACGAAGCCCGCCGCATCCAGCGGCAGTGGGACAACCAACCAATCTGAGGAAACTCAAATGTTCAAGAAAGCCGAACGCAAGCAGGCCAAGCTACGGCTGGCACTTGCCGGGCCATCCGGATCAGGCAAGACCTATTCCGCTCTACTGCTCGCCATGGGCCTTGGCGGCCGAATCGCGGTGATCGACACCGAACACGGCAGCGCCGAACTGTATGCCGATATCGCCGACTTCGATGTTCTTAATCTGCATGCGCCCTACTCGCCCGAACGATACGTGGACGCCATCACGAACGCCGAGCAGGCCGGCTACAGCGTACTGATCATCGACAGCTACTCGCATGAGTGGACCGGTTCCGGTGGATGCCTTGAGGCGAACGAGCAACTGGCCCACCAGAAATTCCGGGGCAACACCTGGGCCGCCTGGAACGAGACCACGCCGAGGCACCGGAAACTGACGGACAAGATCCTGACCAGTTCGCTGCACATCATTTGCACCATGCGCAGTAAGACAGAGACGGTCCAGGGTGAAGGCAAGAAGATCCTCAAGCTGGGCATGAAGTCCGAGCAGCGTGATGGCACCGACTACGAATTCACCGTGGTACTGGACCTGACCCATGACGGGCACACAGCCATGGCCAGCAAGGATCGGACGAAGCTGTTCGAGCAACCAGAGCTGATCAGTGAGGAAACGGGCAGGCGCCTGTTGGCCTGGCTGAACTCCGGTGTAAGCCCTGAGGATCGGGCGAAAGAGCTGTTGGTCGACGCGCTGGCCGACATTGCATCCGCCAAAGATATGCCTTCGCTGCACTCCGCCTTCAACGCTGCCAAGGCGATCGCACTCGGCTTTGAGGACCTAGTGCAGCAGGTGGTAGCTGCCAAAGACAAGCGCAAATCCGATCTCTCACAACAAAGGCAATAAGCATGACCGCATATATCTTCGACAGCGAAACCACTGGCCTGAATGACCCGCATCTGATTGAAGCGGCTTGGCTTCGATTGAAAGACGTCAGCAGCCTGACGGTCACCGCGGACTTCCTCCAGCGCTACAGGCCGGGAAAGCCGATCGAGCTGGGCGCCTTGGCGACGATCCACATCCTCGACGAGGAACTGTTCGATTGCCAGCCGCACACCGACTTCAGCCTCCCAGCGGAGGTGGTTTACCTGATCGGTCACAACGTCGATTACGACTGGCGCGTGATCGGTGAGCCAGATGTGAAGCGTATCTGCACCCGAGCACTGAGCTCGAAGCTCTGGCCATCCGCTGACAGTCATACGCAGTCGGCGATGATCTACCTGCACTACCGATCCGAGGCGACTGGCATGCTCCGGAATGCTCATGCTGCTTTGGACGATGTGAAGAACTGCCGTCTGCTACTGGTGAAGATTCTCGACACTCTGTCGGTGACGCTGGGTCGCCCAGTAAACGATTGGGAAGAGCTCTGGCAAATTTCGGAAGACGCACGAATCCCGGCGGTTATCGGGTTCGGCAAACACAAAGGCATGGCCGTTGCTGATCTGCCAAGCGACTACAAGCGCTGGCTACTGAATCAGACGGACCTTGATCCATACATGCGAAAAGCTCTTTCTCGCTAAAGGTGAATCATGATCAGCAACCACCTCAGCATGGTCGAAGCACTTCGTCCAAAATCCAACGAGCTGGCGGCGCAGGTCGACGAGTACCTGGCCGCTGGCGGAAAGATCGACGAAGCAGAGCCCATCGGCTACAAACCCAAGCCGATCAACTACAGCACTCAAATGCCTCCAGCGCCGAAGCCATTCGTGCGGCGCCGGGCGCCCGCTCCGCCTCAACCGCTGTCAGCTCAGGACATTCGCCATCAGGAGCGCATGCAGCAGCTCGAACTTATCCGCGAAATGGCGACGACACATACGCAGACGGAGGTCGTTGAGGCCCTCGGAATAAGCCGCCGCACGCTTTACAGCATCGCACAGGCCCACAACCTGACGTTCAAGAGTGCAGCTCGTGGCCGCATGACCGGCAAAGATAGGGTGGAGCATTTGGAGGCCCGCGACGCGAAGTTCGCCGAGCGAATCCGGACATTCCTTGAGCTGGGCATCACTCGCCGGCAGGTGTGCGGCCGTCTTGGCATCGCCAACAAAACACTCGAGCGGATCCTCGCCAATCACGGCATCGATTATCCCAAGGCGCGGCGCGGCTGTACTTCATGCGTCGCATAGCTCGAATCCAGCAACGCAAACGACAGACCTGGCTGGACTTGCCGGCCAGCGGAATTGAAGAGGTAGGCCATGGCCAAGAGCAACGCGCAATTGCAGAAGGACAAGCGAGCCAAGGAGAAGGCGCTGCTCGATCGGATCGGCGCCGAGAAGCGATCGCTGATTGTTTCGAAAGCGCTCGATGATGCACTTCAGATCCTCGGCGAGCGCCACGGCTTCGAGGAATGGCAGGAGACGGTGTCGACGTTCATGATCAATCTCGCCGCAGCGCCTGCGGAAGAGTCGGAACGCTTCGTAAAAATGTCGCGACCTAAAATCGTCGTTAAGGATAAGTGGTCGCGGCAGCTTGAAGCGTTCGCCGCGACCGGCGTAGAGCTATGAGTAATCTGGGAAAACGTCCGCGGTAGGCAGCACCCCAACCACGGTCTGGCATTTCAGGTCGGCACAAACAATCATGCTGATCGCCTGAGTAGTTCTCGCAACGTATCGGTTGTAGACGGCCGTGAATTCAATCCCCGAGCATTTCGGGCACGTCGGCTTGAATTCATCGTCACGCATTTGTTCGATATCCATCTACTTCTCCTTGATCCGGCCCCATGCCGGGCCGAACACAAATACCCCACTTCTACGAATCACGCCAGCCGGCGAGGCAGGCGTCTGCCTGGAGATAGCCTATGAGCACCTTTGCAGTGTTTGGAATGACTGCCAGCGTCGCGCTGACCGAGGCCCGCAAGACTACGCCAACGACAAAGCCGAACCCTACCCCTGGACGCCCCCCCCTGGAGCTAAGCCTGGGCGAATGGAACCTGGCTGTCGAAGAGCAGGCAGCCAAGATCATGCGCGGCGAGAAAGTCCGCCAGCTCAGCCAGCCCTTCGACGCGCCGCAGTACGCCGAGCAGTTCGCTGACTTGACCAGGAAGCAATGCAAGTGCCGCTCGTTGCGCATCAGGGCGAAATGCCCAATCACCGACGCAGAAGGCAACCCAGTCATCAACAAGAAGACAAAGGCGCCAAAGGTTGGCTGGGTGGATTACACGCCGGAAATGACTCAGCACGTCGCCTGAATTCCTCTCCCCCACTCCACCGCCCGGGCATTACCCGGCATAGGACGCCCCATGAGCAACTTGAACCAATCGAAAGAGGAACTGGATGCGGTGCTGCACTGGCGCGGCAAGCATGCCCAGGCAATCCGCGAGAGTGACGCCCTGCAGCTGCGCTTGAACGTAGCGGATCAGCGGATTGATGAGCTGGAGGGTCAGCTGTCTCGGCTATCCGCCATAGGCGAACTAATCAGGTCGCAAGACAACCGCTGCACCGATCAGCCGATGTTCGCCGTCATGGAGAAACGCAGCATGGTCACGCTCGACACGCACGATCACGACCGCATTGATTGGGTTGAGACGGAGAGCGGCGACTACGGCGTGGCGGACGATGTAAAGGCCAGTCGCCTGGAGGCCCTGCACCAGGGTGGCCGCGATTCGCCAGGCTGGGAACGCTACGCCATGAAGGATATCGACGTATTCGTGACGGCATGCTTTACAGAACAAGGCTGCAAAGACTTCATTGCGCGTGACGGACACAACCACCGTCGACCATTCATTTACGCCTTCGGGAGCTACCGCAACGGTGAGTACCAGGCTGTGCGCAACATACTGAAATCCCTACCGGGCACCTCGGCATCTCCTGAATCCCGGTAGGAGTACATCTGTACTCCGCCCGCAAAATTACTCCCTCCCCCTTCAAAGTCAGCCGCTATAGCGGCAAGGAACCAGCATGCCTGAAGAAAGCCAGGTCCATACCCCGAAGAGTCTCGGCTGGATGGACCACGGAAAGACAAATTGCGGTCTTCTGGTAATGAGTCGATGGGATAGCCCGGAGCGCGACGACAACGCGAAAGACCTGCAGCGGTTTGTAAGAGATGTGAAGCGCAGCGGGTTCAACCACTCTCGCACTGAGCGTTTCGAGGGCGATCAATTCCCAGACTGGGTTGGTGAGCTGCATTGCAACGAAGTGCAATGCCAGTGCCGGCGCTTCCTCCGCACCAAACAAGCCTAACCCCAATCCCCCTACATGCCTGCCGGTGAGCGGCATTAGGGCAACTGGCTGTCGATCCAGCGCTCAGCAGCGGCCATGGCCTCATCGAGCGCGGCTGGGTAGTCCGGCCAGGGCCCGGTCAGTTCGGCGGCAACCTCGCCCAGCCCATCAATTGGCGCGGGCTCAATTATCGTCGCGGCAACCGGTGCATCGTCGTTCGGACGGCGCCATTCGAACTTGAGAAACATCGTGTGACCCCGATACGCGTGGGCAATCGGAACATCTATTTGGTGTGACACGCGCCCTCCTGGCAACTGAATGGGTTGAGTCCCCTTTTTACACCCATCCAAGCAACACATATATCTAGGCAAAACGCCATTACTCCATCCCCCTACATGCCTGCCGGTGAGCGGCGGGCGAGGACGATTTCGCCTATGAAAACGCGAGAACTGACACACGCTCGCCTGTTGGAAAAGTTGCATTACAACCCGGATATGGGAGTTTTCACCCGCACGCCACCAAACCACAAGCGAAGAATCGGGCGCTTCGACAAGAACGGCTACATCACAATTGCCGTGGATCGAGTCAAGCACCAGGCGCATCGCCTTGCGTGGCTCTACATGACTGGCAGCCACCCGGCAGACGATCTTCTAGTTGATCACATCAACCGGATCAAGGACGACAACCGATGGGCAAACCTCAGAGAGGCTACCCCTTCCCAGAATTGCCGGAACCGGGAATACGGGTCGAGGAACAGCCGAGGACGCGGCGCAAGCGGTACGCACGGCGTGTACTGGGACGGGAGAAAGAATCGGTGGCACGTACAGATGGTATGCCGGGGAAAATTCTTCTACGGCGGCTATCACGAAACCCTGGAGGCGGCGCAAGCGGATGCTGAGACGGTAAGAGCAAGACTCATCGCATACGCAGCAACTTTTGAAGCAGCAGCATAAAACCTAACCCACCTTCTGCCGCCACGCGCAGCATGGAGCATCACATGGCAAACGCCACAGCGGCAAAGGCCAGCAGCATTCAACCGCGCTTCATCAGGTTTGGCGATGCTCCTGGTTACCTCGGCATGTGCCGGGACGAATTCAACAAAACAGTGCGACCAAACGTTCGAGAATTTCCGATCGGGAAACAAGGTGTGGCCTTCGACCGAATCGAGCTCGATGAGTGGGCTGACGCCTACGTCGAAAGCAAGTCGGTTGAAAAGGCCGCGAATCAGGACAACAATCACCCACGCAGCGAGCGCCAGGGTGAAGCCAAAGGAGGCAAACCATGGCGAGAAAAGCGATCTCCGGTCTCTACCAGAAAGGTGGGATCTGGCAAATCGACAAGGTTTTCCGAGGTGAGCGACTTCGAGAAAGCACTGGAACTGGTGACAGGCAAGAAGCAGAGCAATACCTGATCCATCGCCTAGAGCAGCTTCGGCAGCAAAAGGTGTATGGCGTGCGCCGAACCCGAACTTGGGAAGAAGCAGCAACGAAGTTTTTGATCGAGAGCAAGGATCAACCGTCAATCAAGCTGACGGCGCACCACCTAAAGCACTTGCACCCTTATCTAAAAGACCTGCCATTGACGCATATCGATGACCAGGCGCTTGAGCCGTTCGTGAAGGATCGTTTGAAGGGAATGGTGTTGCCGTGCGGCAAGCAGTTGAAGCCGGTAGCGCCGCGCACGATAAACATTTCAATCGAGCGGGTAATCCGGGTTCTGTCTCTTTGCGCAAGGAAGTGGCGGGACGAGGAGCGCAGGCCTTGGCTTGATTCGGTGCCAATGCTGGCCAAGCTGGATTTGAAGAAAAAGGTTCGCGAGCCCTACCCCATGACGTGGGAGGAGCAATCGATCCTTTTCGGAGAGTTGCCAGCTCACCTGCAAACGATGGCCCTGTTCAAGGTGAACACGGGGTGTCGCGAGCAGGAGGTCTGCAAATTGAGGTGGGACTGGGAAATATCGGTGCCGGAGCTTGGTACCAGCGTTTTTCTGATTCCGTCAGACTTCGGGGGCCGAAACGAGCGGTCAGGCGTAAAGAACGGCGACGAGCGATTGGTGGTGCTCAACACGGTGGCGAAGTCGATCATCGACAAACAGCGAGGCCTGAGCAAGGACTGGGTTTTCCCTTACAACGGCACTGCACTGCATCGCATGAATGACTCGGCTTGGAAAAAGGCACGGGTGAGAGCGGCGAAACTCTGGCAGGAGGAAAACCTTCGCCCCGCTCACCCAGGGTATGCATCCATCAGGGTGCACGATTTGAAGCACACGTTTGGCCGTCGCCTACGTGCGGCTGGTGTCACTCAGGAAGACCGAAAGGCCTTGCTGGGACACAAGAACGGCAGCATCACCAGTCACTACTCGGGCGCTGAGCTCGGGCATCTGATTGAGGCTGCGAATATGGTATCAGCAACAGACTCACGCGGACCGGTGCTGACGATCTTGAAAAGGAAAATTGGATGAAGTCCCGAAAAACTCCCCACCAATGAAAAAGCCCAACTGGCTAGAGTTGGGCTAAGTCATAGAATAATATGGTCGGGACGGAGTGATTCGAACACTCGACCCCTAGCACCCCATGCTAGTGCGCTACCGGACTGCGCTACGCCCCGACTGGTTCTGCATCTCGTTCTTCACCTCGAAGAACGCTCAAGAATATATCGCAAGCATTTGAAAACTGGAAGTATTCAAACGCAGCTTTTTATTTCTTGAGTACCACCAGCACATCTTCGAGTTCGGCGATCATCTGGCGGATCATTTGCTTGTATTGGGTGGTGTCGTCTTTGGCTTCATCGCCGGACAGACGCAAGCGTGCGCCGCCGATGGTGAACCCCTGATCGTAAAGGAGCGCGCGGATCTGCCGGATCATCAGCACGTCCTGGCGCTGATAATACCGGCGGTTCCCGCGGCGTTTGACGGGGTTGAGCTGAGGAAACTCCTGCTCCCAGTAGCGCAGCACGTGTGGCTTTACGGCACACAGCTCGCTGACTTCACCAATGGTGAAGTAGCGTTTGCCCGGGATGACGGGTAGTTCGTCGTTATGACTTGGTTCCAGCATAAGCCTCAACTCGGGCCTTCAACTTCTGCCCTGGACGAAAAGTGACCACACGGCGAGCCGTGATCGGGATTTCTTCCCCCGTTTTCGGGTTGCGGCCAGGCCGCTGGCGTTTGTCCCGAAGATCGAAATTGCCGAAACCGGACAATTTGACCTGCTCGTTGTCTTCAAGAGCGTGCCTGATTTCCTCGAAAAACAGTTCCACCAATTCCTTGGCTTCCCGCTTGTTCAGGCCCAGCTCTTCATATAGACGTTCCGCCATCTCAGCTTTCGTCAAAGCCCCCATACGTCACTTCCTTAACGTGGCGTTCAACCTTTGTTCGAGCGAGGTGAGGATATTTTGCGTCGTCGAATTCACCTCATCGTCATTAAGAGTGCGCGATGGATGCTGCCAGGTCAAGCCAACTGCAAGGCTTTTTCTATCAGGATCAATACCTTTACCCTGATATACGTCAAACAGCCTGAGATCTGTGAGCCATTCGCCTGCATTTTCACGGATTACGTCCAGTACAGCCGAGGCTGCAACGTCTTTGTGCGCGATCAGTGCAAGGTCACGACGCACTTCAGGAAAGCGCGACAACTCGTGGAATTTCGGCATTTTACCGAGCGCCACTTCAGCCAGAACCAGTTCGAAAACAAAGACCGGACGGTCCAGGCCCAACGCTTTCGACAATTCCGGGTGAATGGCGCCGATGAAACCGACCTCACGCCCTTCCCGTTCAATGCGCGCGGTTTGACCCGGGTGCAGCGCCGGGTGTTTGCCCGGAGCGAAAGTGAACGAATCCAGTGCACCGGCGAAGCCCAGCACTGCTTCCACGTCAGCCTTGACGTCGAAGAAATCGATGGTGTCGCGACCTTGCGCCCAGCCTTCCGGCAGACGGCTACCGCAGACAACACCGGACAGCATCGGCTCTTGCTTCAGACCTTCGAGCTGACCGACGAAGCGCAGGCCGCTTTCGAACAGTCGCACGCGATCTTGCTGGCGGTTCAGGTTGTGCTGCAGGGCCTTGACCAGACCTGGCCACAACGAAGAACGCATGGCAGCCATGTCGTTGGAGATCGGATTGGCCAGCAACAGCGGCTCGACGCCCGGGTTGAACAGTTCGAACTGCCTTGGATCGATGAAGCTGTAAGTGATTGCTTCCTGATAACCACGCGCAACCAGCAAGCGGCGCAGTTCCGGCAGATCGCTACGCGCTTCTGCCTTGGCTTGTGGCGCCAGACGCGCTTGCGGGTAACGAACCGGCAAACGGTTGTAACCGTACAGACGGGCCAGCTCTTCGATCAGATCAACTTCCAGGCTGATGTCGAAGCGATGGCTTGGCACTTCTACGCGCCACTGCCCTGCTCCATCAGCAGAAATGTTCAGACCCAAGGCGCTGAGCAGACGCTCGACCTGTGCCGAATCCATTTCCATGCCGAGCATCTGGGTGATGCGCTGCGCACGCAAGGTGATCGGCGCGATCGAAGGCAGGTGCTGCTCGCTGACGGTCTCGATGATAGGGCCGACTTCACCGCCAGTGATTTCCAGCAGCAGGCCAGTGGCACGCTCCATGGCTTCACGGGCCAGCTGCCAGTCGACGCCACGCTCGTAGCGATGAGACGCGTCGGTGTGCAGGCCGTATGAACGAGCCTTGCCAGCGACTGCGATCTGATCAAAGAACGCGGATTCAAGGAATACATCGCGAGTGGTCGAAGAGACACCGCTGTGCTCGCCACCCATCACACCGGCAATTGCCAGAGCACGCGTGTGGTCGGCGATCACCAGCGTATCGCTACGCAGGCTGACTTCCTGACCATCGAGCAGCACCAGCTTCTCGCCCTCTTCAGCCATACGCACGCGGATGCCACCATTGATCTCGGCGAGATCGAACGCGTGTAGCGGCTGACCCAGCTCAAGCATCACGTAGTTGGTGATATCGACGGCGGCGTCGATGCTGCGCACGTCAGCGCGACGCAGACGTTCAACCATCCACAGCGGCGTTGGCTTGGACAGGTCGACGTTACGGATCACACGCCCCAGATAACGCGGGCATGCGGCCGGCGCCAGCACTTCTACCGAACGCACTTCGTCGTGCACGGCAGGCACGTCAAGCACCGCTGGACGGGTGACTGGAGCGGCATACAGCGCGCCAACTTCACGGGCCAGACCAGCCAGGGACAGGCAGTCGCCACGGTTCGGGGTCAGATCGACCTCGATGCTGGCGTCTTCCAGATCCAGATACACACGGAAATCTTCACCCACCGGGGCATCAACCGGCAGTTCCATCAGGCCGTCGTTGCCTTCACCGACTTGCAATTCGGCCTGCGAGCACAGCATGCCGTTGGACTCGACGCCGCGCAGCTTGGCCTTCTTGATCTTGAAGTCGCCCGGCAGCTCGGCACCAATCATCGCGAACGGAATCTTCAGGCCCGGGCGCACGTTTGGCGCGCCGCAAACAACCTGGAAGGTTTCCGCGCCATTGCTGACCTGGCAAACGCGCAATTTGTCGGCATCAGGGTGTTGCTCGGCGCTCAACACCTCGCCCACGACCACGCCACTGAATACGCCGGCGGCCGGCGTAACGCTATCGACCTCAAGACCGGCCATCGACAGACGAGCAACCAGCTCGTCACGATCTACCTGCGGGCTAACCCAGCCACGCAGCCATTGTTCACTGAATTTCATCCTGCTCTCCTAAAAATTCGTTACGACTAGCGAAATTGCGCGAGGAACCGCAAGTCGTTGTCGAAGAACAGACGCAAGTCGTTCACGCCGTAACGGAGCATGGCCAGACGCTCGACGCCCATGCCGAAGGCAAAGCCGGAGAACTCTTCCGGGTCGATGCCGGACATACGCAACACGTTCGGATGAACCATGCCGCAGCCCATCACTTCCAGCCAGCCAGTCTGCTTGCAGACACGGCAGCCTTTACCGCTGCACATCACGCATTCCATGTCGACTTCAGCGGATGGCTCGGTGAACGGGAAGTACGAAGGACGGAAACGTACGGCCAGCTCTTTCTCGAAAAACACCCTCAGGAATTCTTCGATAGTGCCTTTGAGATCGGCAAAATTGATGTCGCGATCGACCAGCAGGCCTTCGACCTGGTGGAACATCGGCGAGTGGGTGATATCGGAGTCGCTGCGGTACACACGGCCTGGGCAGACAATGCGGATCGGCGGCTGTTTCGATTCCATGGTGCGGACCTGTACCGGCGAGGTATGGGTGCGCAGCAACATGTTGGCGTTGAAATAAAAGGTGTCATGCATCGACCGGGCCGGGTGATGGCCTGGGATGTTGAGCGCTTCAAAGTTGTGGTAATCGTCTTCGACCTCAGGGCCTTCGGCAATGCCGTAGCCGATGCGAGTGAAGAACTGTTCAACACGTTCCAGAGTCCGGGTAACCGGATGCAGACCACCAGAGGTCTGGCCTCGGCCCGGCAGCGTCACGTCAATGGACTCGGCAGACAGCTTGGCAGCCAGTTCGGCTTCTTCAAACAGGGCCATGCGCGCATTGAGAACGCCTGTAACACGTTCCTTGGCAACGTTGATCAGGGCGCCGACTTGCGGACGCTCTTCTGCCGGCAAATTCCCCAGGGTCTTCATCACCTGAGTCAATTCACCTTTTTTGCCAAGGTATTGAACCCGGATTTGCTCCAGGGCATTGATATCTTCAGCGCTTTGCACAGCCTCTAGTGCTTGAGAGACCAGCGCATCCAGGTTTTCCATGTACAGACTCCAGATACAAAATAGGGGAAGAGCTTGAAGGCTCTTCCCCTATTTAAGACGTTTACCACCTGGCCCCACGAAAGTGAGGCCGGGTGATTGTCGGGGGTACTTAAGCCAAGGTGGCTTTAGCTTTCTCGACAATCGCAGCAAACACCGCTTTTTCGTTCACTGCCAGATCAGCCAGAACCTTACGGTCGATCTCGATGGACGCTTTTTTCAGGCCAGCGATGAAACGGCTGTAGGACAGACCGTTAACACGAGCACCAGCATTGATACGAGCGATCCACAGAGCGCGGAACTGACGTTTTTTCTGACGACGGTCACGGTAGGCGTATTGGCCAGCCTTGATAACCGCTTGCTTGGCAACACGGAATACGCGCGAACGTGCACCGTAGTAGCCTTTAGCAAGTTTCAGAATTTTCTTGTGGCGCTTACGCGCCATGACGCCACGCTTTACACGAGCCATGAGTTACTTCCTCTATTCTTGACTAAAATTAACGAAGGCGCAGCATGCGCTCGACTTTTGCGACGTCCGACGGATGCAGCAAGCTGCTACCGCGCAGTTGACGCTTACGCTTGGTCGACATTTTAGTCAGGATGTGGCTCTTGAAAGCGTGCTTGTGCTTGATACCGTTAGCAGTTTTCAGAAACCGCTTAGCAGCACCACTTTTAGTTTTCATCTTTGGCATGTTCGGTACTCCGCATTCAGTTGATAAACATAATCAGAAGGCCTGCCGTGCCCTATTGATTACTTCTTCTTTTTCGGGGCGATGACCATGATCAGCTGGCGTCCTTCCATCTTAGGATGCTGTTCGACAGAACCGTACTCGAGCAAGTCACCTTCAACTCGCTTGAGGAGTTCCATCCCCAGCTCCTGGTGGGCCATCTCACGGCCGCGGAATCGCAAGGATACCTTGGCCCTGTCCCCATCACTCAGGAAACGTACCAGGTTGCGCAGTTTTACCTGGTAATCCCCTTCCTCCGTCCCTGGACGAAACTTGATTTCTTTAACCTGAATCTGCTTCTGGTTTTTCTTGGCTGCGGCAACCTGCTTCTTCTTCTCGAAGATCGATTTGCCGTAGTCCATCAGTTTGCAAACAGGGGGTACTGCATCGGCGGAAATTTCCACCAAATCCAGTTTGGCCTCTTCAGCCTTAAGAAGCGCGTCTTCAATTGACACAATCCCAAGCTGTTCACCTTCAGCCCCAATTAACCGAACCTCGCGTGCCGAGATATTCTCGTTGATCGGGGCTTTCGGTGCAGCTCGTTTATCTTGTCTCATTTCACGCTTAATAGTAATTACTCCGAATCTGGGCGACCACGCCGGGAAACCGCTTGCGCGAGAAACTCAGCGAACTGGGCGACGGGCATCGAGCCCAGGTCAGCACCTTCACGAGTACGCACAGCGACAGTCTGCATCTCGACTTCCCGATCCCCGATAACCAAGAGATAGGGAACCTTGAGCAAAGTATGCTCACGGATTTTAAAGCCGATCTTTTCATTTCTCAAGTCAGACTTGGCACGAAAACCGCTTTCGTTGAGAGTTTTTTCAACCTCGGCGGCAAAATCGGCCTGTTTGTCAGTGATGTTCATGATCACTGCCTGGGTCGGAGCCAGCCACGCAGGGAATGCACCCTCGTAGTGCTCGATCAGGATTCCGACGAATCGTTCGAAGGATCCAAGGATCGCCCGGTGCAACATTACCGGGTGCTTGCGACTGTTGTCTTCGGAGACGTATTCGGCTCCCAGACGGATAGGCAGGTTAAAATCGAGCTGCAGGGTACCACACTGCCAGACACGGCCAAGGCAATCTTTGAGCGAGAACTCGATCTTCGGACCGTAGAACGCGCCCTCACCCGGCTGCAGATCGTACGCAAGACCCGCACTGTCAAGGGCTGCGGCCAATGCGGCTTCTGCGCGATCCCACAATTCATCGGAGCCAACGCGTTTTTCCGGACGAGTGGACAGCTTCATTTCGACATCGGTGAAGCCGAAGTCGCGATAAACGTCCATGGTCAGCTTGATAAACGCAGCAGACTCGGCCTGCATCTGCTCTTCGGTGCAGAAGATGTGGGCGTCGTCCTGAGTGAACGCACGCACGCGCATGATGCCGTGCAGCGCACCCGATGGCTCGTTACGGTGGCAAGCACCGAATTCGGCCAGACGCATCGGCAGTTCGCGGTAGCTTTTCAGGCCTTGATTGAACACCTGCACGTGGCACGGGCAGTTCATCGGCTTGATCGCGTAGTCACGGTTTTCCGACTGAGTGGTGAACATGTTGTCGGCGTAGTTGGCCCAATGCCCGGATTTCTCCCACAGGCTGCGATCAACGACTTGTGGCGTCTTGATCTCAAGGTAGCCGTTGTCACGCTGCACCTTGCGCATGTACTGCTCAAGCACCTGGTACAGAGTCCAGCCGTTCGGGTGCCAGAACACCATACCCGGGGACTCTTCCTGAGTGTGGAACAAGCCCAGGCGCTTGCCGATCTTGCGGTGATCGCGCTTTTCGGCTTCTTCGATACGCTGGATGTAGGCTGCCAACTGCTTCTTGTCAGCCCATGCAGTGCCGTAAACGCGCTGCAATTGCTCGTTTTTGGCATCGCCGCGCCAGTAAGCGCCGGACAGCTTGGTCAGTTTGAAGGACTTCAGAAAACGTGTGTTCGGCACGTGAGGGCCGCGACACATGTCGACGTATTCTTCGTGATAGTACAACCCCATGGCCTGCTCGTTCGGCATGTCTTCGACCAGGCGCAGCTTGTAGTCTTCGCCCCGAGCCTTGAACACTTCGATCACTTCAGCGCGCGGAGTGACTTTCTTGATGACGTCGTAATCTTTCTCGATCAACTGCTGCATGCGCTGCTCGATGGCAGCCATGTCGTCCGGAGTAAAAGGACGTTCGAAGGCGATGTCGTAATAGAAGCCTTCGTCAATAACCGGGCCGATGACCATTTTAGCCGTCGGATACAGCTGCTTGACCGCATGGCCTACCAGATGGGCGCAAGAGTGGCGAATGATCTCCAGCCCATCTTCATCCTTTGGCGTGATGATTTGCAGTGTCGAGTCGCTGTCGATGATGTCACTGGCGTCGACCAGTTGGCCATTGACCTTGCCGGCCACAGTGGCCTTGGCCAGACCAGCACCAATGGATGCGGCGACCTCGGCTACGGAAACCGGGTGATCGAATGAACGTTGACTGCCGTCGGGAAGAGTAATAGTTGGCATGGCGCCTCCTCTCCTAGTGGTGACCCCTACCAAAGGTCACGTGGGTTGGGATGAGCCAGTACAAGATCCGATCCAGGCCATTCAATGACGAACGCCTGCCTTACAGCGGCAGGAGCCTTGCGGCCAACCGGAAACCGAACCAGAGTGACTGGGATTCAAATCGGGATTTTCGTACGCTGCCGCTGCCGGGACTAGAGGTCATCCGGAGCCTGCAAACGCCCGAGTCGGGCATGCTAGCACAGATGAACGGTCGCCGATGTACTCGAGTCTTGCCCTCAGGCAAATCGTCCGTTTTATGCCACAGTGCTGAACTTGATTGGCCATTCAGCCATCAGATAACAAGACATTGACCCACAAGGAGCATCCTCACATGCGTCTGAATACCCTGTTCGCGGTAGTCGCCCCTATTGTTCTGCTGCTGCCGTTAAGTGCTCACGCAGACTGGCCAAAGGGCGAACGTGATAAATACATGGCGCAATGTTCGCAGGCCGCAACGCCTCAGATCGGCGCTGCAGCGGCGAAATCTCACTGCGCGTGCGGTGCTGATGCCATCAAGTCTTATCCCGCTAGCGACATTCAGGCTTTGATGGACAACAAGGCAACGCCTGAATTGCAACAAAAAGCACTGGCCCAGATTGCCAAATGCAAGGCCAACACGCCGGCGAAAAAGTGACAAAAAATTCATTTTGAGCAGACTGAAACCTGCGAAAAGTCTCTTGTTTTGAGCTTTTCTGATCGATTTATGCAGGTTTTACAGGTTTTTTTATAGTCTTTACTTTCGACTAAAAGCCTTTAAATCCGGGGCTTTCAGCCGAAACAGACAGTAAAGAAAACGCGACTGACTGGCAAACAGCACGTCCGGGGGGTTACAAAGCGAACATTTCGACTATGATATCCCGGTGTGCCCAGTTGGCCTGAGCAGCACAGTACTGAAAAATATATGTTTCTTGGAGATACACCATGTCTAATCGCCAAACCGGCACCGTTAAGTGGTTCAACGATGAAAAAGGCTTCGGCTTCATCACTCCTCAAGGTGGCGGTGACGACCTGTTCGTACACTTCAAAGCTATCGAAAGCGACGGTTTCAAAAGCCTGAAAGAAGGCCAGACCGTTTCCTTCGTGGCTGAGAAAGGCCAAAAGGGTATGCAAGCTGCACAGGTTCGCCCAGAGTAATTTCTCGGCGCACTAAAAAAACCCCGTCCATGTGACGGGGTTTTTTATGCCTGAAACAAAAGCTGCCGGCTATCAGCCGCAGTTGACGCGATTAACCACGAGACTGTTGTCGGTATTCAGGTTCAAGCGATCAGAACGGTATTCCAGAGTGATCATGTCGTCTGGCTTGAGGAAGCGGGCGTTTTGCGCACCGGCCTTGGCACGAGCCTGCTCCAACAGGGCGGGCGAAGCTTTCTTGCCAATGGCGAACTCCGCTGCCGTTGCTTCACAGCGGCTATGACCGGCTTCGGTCGCCACAGGATCCTTTGCCGACTCGCTGGAGGTTGTGCTGCAACCGGCCAACATGGCAACGGCCATTAGTGCACCCATTGATGCGAACTTCAAAGGCATGAAGCCTCCTTGTTTTCAAATAGTTAGCTGAGATCGTGCGACCGCCGATCCGGCGTTTGGTTTCATGACAAATGCCATCACCCGGCCACACAATCGGAAAAACGCCGAGTGTGCCTGAGCGGCGCGGGCCACTCATCAATCAATCGTGACTGAATATTAACGAGCTCAGTAAACGTCGATGTAGTCATATGGCGGATTCGGCCAGTTGTCCTTGAGCGCGTTGAAAATCTGCATCACCCACACCTCGTCACTGGCCGCGACATTGCCAACGTAACCCGACCCCTTGGCCCAGGTTTCCAGGCGAAACAACAAGCCATCGATGTCCTGCCCGCCCGTCACACCAGAAGAGATGTAAGCCATACCGCCCTTGGTCACTCGCAACTGCGTGTGTTCATCGTCGCTGGCCGAGGCCAGCAATCGACGCACAGCATCAAGCGTAAGGCCGTCAGGGGTATTCAAATCGATCTGCACAGCACTGTCCTTGGATTCGCCGGAAAAGACCAAGTGTCGCATAGCACTGCGCTCATGCCTAAGTCGCAGTGCCAACTGCCCGACAAAATGGTTAACTCGGCACACAGACTTCCCGACTTTTCGAGCCTCATCATGACCAGTGTAAGCATCGACGCCGACATCAAAGCCAAATGGGCAGAGGGACACAGCTCCTACAGCCCGGGGTCCACTGAAGAGTTGGCGCTTATTGGTATCGATCTATTGGTCAAAGAGTTGGGCACCGAAGCGGCCCAACAATTCATCAAGCAGATTTTCGAACGGTACCCGATCGAACAGACCGAGCACGCTCTGGGGGAATAAACCCGCAGGCTGGCACCTGCGGGCGGGGTATTACTTGAGGCGTTTCAGGCGTTCGGTCAGCAGATCGAAGAACCCTTGAGCATCGCCATTTTCCACCCAGAATGCATTCTTCGGAGCCTTGAGACCGTCATACCAATCGACGACGGTCTGACCGAAAGTCGGCCCCTCACGACTATCAACCACGACGTTTACCGAGCGACCGGTGAACAGTTCTGGCTTGAGCAGATAAGCCACGACAGTAGCGTCATGCACCGGGCCACCCGGAATGCCGTAATGCTCCATATCCCCTTTGATGTACTCGTTGAGGATGTCGCCGACAATTTTGCTCGCGTTGTTGTTGAGCGCAGCAATCTGCTTCAAGCGCGCATCGCTGGTAAGAATCTTGTGGGTGACGTCCAGCGGCAGATAGGTCAGCTTCACGCCGCTCTTGAGTACCACTTCAGCAGCTTGCGGATCGGCAAACAGGTTGAATTCCGCCACCGGGGTGATGTTGCCGCCGTTGAAGTGCGCGCCGCCCATGATCACCACTTCCTTGATGCCCTGCACAATCTCGGGCTCCTGGATCAACGCCAGCGCAAGGTTGGTCTGCGGGCCAAGCATGGCGATGGTAATGCTGTGTGGTTTGGCTTGTTTCAGGGTATCAATCAGGTAATTGACCGCACTGCCTTCAGCCAGACCTTTTTTCGGTTCGTGCACAGTGACACCCGACAGGCCTTCCTTGCCATGGATGTTCTCGGCGTAGATCGGCGTGCGCATCAGCGGCTTCGGCGCGCCGGCGTAGACGGGTACATCCTCGCGCCCCGCCCATTCGCGAGCCAGGCGTGCGTTACGCGAAGTCTTGTCGAGGCGAACGTTGCCGGCCACGGTGGTCAGCGCGCGGATGTTCAGCTCGTCTGGCGAGGCCAGCGCGAACAGCAAGGCGACCACGTCGTCGGCACCCGGATCGGTGTCGATAATCAGGTCGATTTTTTCCGCCGCGTGAGCGCCGGTTGCAGATATCAGGGACAAAAGCAGCAGACTCCGGAGCAGTTGGTGCAGTTTTTGAGCGTAGCGTTGCATGGCGCATTCCTTGTGCATGTGAAATCGAAAGTTAGAACGTTACACCAGCCACCAGAACGATGTTGCAGTAAGGCTGACATTCGCCTGTACGAACAATCGCCCGTGCCTGTCGGCTAAGAACCTTGAATTGCTCATGACTGAGCAGATCGCGACGACCCAGTGCACCTTCGTCATTCAACTCGTCGAGCGCGGTCAACGCAGTCGGTTGCTTGTCGAAGATTTCCTTGGCCAACGCATGGCTTTCCACCTGCATCTCGCTTAGCACGACTTTCAGGGTGCTGACAAAGTCCGGGACACCATGGGTAAGCGCCAGGTCGATCAGCTCGACACCCGGCGGCACCGGCAAGCCGGCATCACCAATCACCACCATGTCGCCATGGCCCAGAGATGCGATCAGTCGCGACAGCGCGACGTTCAGCAAAGGAGTCTTTTTCATGCGGGTTTAAAGGCCTGTACGTCGGACATGGTTGGAATGGAAGGCTGCGCGCCGGCGCGAGTAACCGACAGAGCGGCGGCAATCTGCCCGTAGCGGATCGCTTCGGCCTCGGACTTGCCGGCGGCCAGCGCAGCGGCAAAACCACCGACGAAGGTGTCCCCCGCAGCAGTGGTATCGACCGCCTTCACTTTCGGCGCCGGAAAATGCTCGAAACCTTTGCCGTTGGCGAACAACGAGCCCTCAGCACCAAGGGTGATAATGACCTTTCCTGCGCCCATCGCGATCAGGTGAGTTGCCGCGCTTTGTGCAGTTTCCAGCGAATCAACCGGCAACCCGCTCAAGGCAGCGGCTTCACTTTCGTTGGGAATCAGGTAATCGATGGCTGCGAACCAGTCTGCCGGCAATGGACGGCTGGCAGGGGCAGGATTGAGGATAACGGTCTTGCCCAGCACACGCGCACGCTTGAGCGCATGGCCCACGGTTGCATCCGGAATCTCAAGCTGGCAGATGATAACGTCGGCGGCCTGCAACACGGCATCGAAGCGGTCGATCACCGCCGGCGTCATGGCGCCGTTGGCACCGGCGACAATCACGATCGCGTTCTGACTGTTGTCATCGACCACGATCAGCGCCACGCCACTGGAGTCCTCGACAACGCTGACCGCCTGACAGTCAATCTGCTCGGCCAGCAACGCTTCGCGCAACTGCACGCCATAGTCATCGCTGCCTACACAGCCGACCATCGCTACTTGCGCACCAAGGCGCGCGGCAGCCACCGCCTGGTTGGCGCCCTTGCCACCAGAGACGGTGGCAAAGGAATGTCCGATCAGCGTTTCACCGCCACGGGGCAGCCGTGGCGCACGGGTGACCAGATCCATGTTCAGGCTGCCTATTACCACTACATTTGCTGGCATACATCACTACTCGTCAATTCGGTTTCAGCGGTATTCGGTGAACACGCCGGACAGCGGCGCAGTCGATTCGCGCAAGACAATGCTCGGGGTCACGATCCGTTGATCAGTGACCAGGCCTGGGGTAGCAATCCTTCGCAGCAGCACTTCAGCCGCCATCTCGCCCAGTTGCAGGATCGACTGGCCGACGGTGGTCAGGGCCGGGTACACGTAACGGCTCATCTGGATATCGTCGAAGCCGATCACCGACAGCTCGCTCGGCACTCGCACCTTGCGTTCAGCCGCCGCTCGCAGCACCCCGATGCCAATCATGTCGTTCCCGGCAAAAATCGCGCTCGGCGGCTCGCTCGCAAGCAGCGTCGTCGCTGCGTTGTAACCGCCGGTGCTGGTGAAATCGCTCTCGAGCATGCGCGCTGGCGACACTGCGATGCCCGCCTCTTTCAGCGCCCGGCAAAAACCGGCCTGACGCATTTGCGCCACGCTGGTGCTCGCAGGGCCGCCAATGGTCGCGATATCGCGGTGGCCAAGCTCCAACAGATGACGGGTGGCGAGGTAAGCGCCGTACTCATGGTCGATGCGCACCAGATCGGCATCCACGCCGTCCAGTCCACGGTCGACAATCACCATTGGCGTCTTTACCCCGGTCAGCCCCTGCGCCAGACCACTGTCACCGCCGGCCGACGCGACGATCAAGCCGTCGACGCGTTTTTCCAGCAAGACACGCAAGTAGCTGCGCTGCTTTTGCGGGTTGTCATCGGAGTTGCAGAGAATCACACAGTAGCCATTACGCTCGCAGTAATCCTCAATGCCCCGCGCCAACTCGGCGAAGTACGGGTTGAGACTGTTGGGCACCAGCAAGCCAATGGTTGCAGTGGTTTTGGCCTTCAGCGAGCGCGCCACCGCACTCGGCACGTAATCGAGACTCTTGATGGCCGCCTCGACTTTCAACCGGACCTCCTTACTGACCGGTCGTGTGTTGTTCACCACGTGAGACACCGTCGTGTAGGAAATCCCCGCGAGCGCCGCCACATCCTTGATTGTCGCCATGTTTCAAGCCCGCCGACTGGCGCGTTGGCTGCGATAGGTATCGAGCACGACCGCGATCACAATCACCGCACCGGTGATGATGCGCTTGGTCGGCTCGCTGGCACCGATCTGCGCCAGACCGGCCGCCAGTACGGAAATGATCAGGACGCCGAAGAAAGTGCTGATGACCGAACCGCGCCCACCCATCAGGCTGGTGCCGCCGATCACCACCGCGGCAATCACTTGCAGCTCCAGACCGGAGCCCGCATTCGGGTCCGCTGCTTCCAGTCGAGAAATCTGGAACAGCGCGGCGACACCGGCCAGCAAGCCCATCAGGCTGAACACCAGAATCTTGTAGGGTTTTGGATTGATCCCCGCCAGCCGCACCGCTTCCTCGTTGGTACCGATACCGATCAGGTAACGACCGAACACCGTGCGCGTCAGAACCGCCTGCGCAATAAAAATCACCAGCAAGGCAATGATAAACGACGGTGAAATACCGAAAGCGATCGGGTTCGACAACCAGGCGAACGAATCCCCAATATAAGCCGTGCGCGAGCCGGTCATCTGGTAAGCCAGGCCACGGGCCATTTCCAGCACACCGAGAGAGACGATGAACGAAGGAATGCGCCAGGCCACGGTAATCGAACCCGTGACGGTGCCCGCCAATGCCGCGACCGCCATTCCGAGCAACGCCGCCGGCAACACGCTCCAACCCCAACCGAGCATGGCCACACTGACCGTTGATGCTGCGAGCGCCAGCACCGAGCCCACCGACAGATCAATACCGCCAATGATCAACACGAAGGTCATGCCGACGGCCAGCACCATCAGGTCGGGAATCTGGTTGGCCAGCGTACTGAAAGTGTTATAGGACAGAAAGTGGCTGCTCAAGACCGAGAACAGCGCAATCATCGCCAGCAGTGCGCCGGCCAGCCCCAGATAGGTGCCCAGTCCGTAAAAGTTGCCACTACGCTTGCTGGCAGGAGATGCAGTTTTCATGGGAGATCCCTAGGCGCCGCTTCGTTGAGCAACGCATCACGTTTTTGGTAGCCGGCAAACGCGGCAGCAAGCAAATCATCCTGGGTCCAGCTGTCGCGCTCAAAGGTCTCGATCAGACGCCCCGCCGACAACACACCGATCCGGTCGCAGATCAGCATCAATTCACGCAGGTCACTGGACACTACCACCAGCGCTTTGCCCTGGCGCGTCAGCTCACCGAGCAAGGCATAGATGTCGAACTTGGCACCGACGTCGATGCCACGAGTCGGTTCATCGAACAGCAGCACCGAACAATCACGCTCCAGCCAGCGACCGATCACGACCTTTTGCTGGTTACCACCGGACAGTTCCGAAACCAACTGTGTCGGGCTCGAGCTGCGGATGCGCATCGCGTCGATCTGTCGTTGCGCCAGTGAGATTTCGTCGCCGTTGTTGACGAAACCACCACTGGAAATTTCCGGCATGTTGCCCAAGGCAATGTTGGCGCTGATCGATTGGCTCAGCAGCAAACCTTCGCCTTTGCGATCTTCGGTGATCAACGCAATGCCATTGCGCACGGCATCGACCGGCGAACGTACGCTCACCACTCGCGCTGGCGAGCCCAGTGCAATCGTGCCGCTGTCAGCGACGTCGGCACCAAAAATCAGCCGCAGCAGTTCGGTGCGCCCTGCTCCGATCAGACCGGAAATCCCGTAGATCTCCCCCCCACGCACTTCGAACGAGACGTCGCGCACCTTGTCGGAACGAGTCAGACCTGTGACCGTCAACGCCGGGGCACCGATGTTGCGCGGGCCCATGTCGATGTGTTCGCCCAGTTCGCGCCCGACCATCAGCGTGACCAGTTGCTCGCTGTTGTAATTGGCCATCGGCTCGACGCACACCAGGTTGCCATCACGCAGCACAGCAATGCGCTGCGCCACGCGGGCCAACTCTTCGAGGCGGTGGGATATGTAGATGATCGAGACGCCGCGCGCCTGTAGGCGAGTGATCTGCTCGAAAAGCATTTCGACTTCACGCGCCGTGAGCATCGCGGTCGGTTCGTCGAGAATCAGCACATGGCAATCGCCGATCAGGTTGCGGGCGATTTCGACCATCTGCTGATGCCCGATGCCCAATTCGCCGACCAGGGTGTCCGGGTCGATCGCATCGAGCCCTACCTGCGCCATGGCTTCGATGGCTGCCTTACGTAATTGCTTGCGGCTGATCCAGCCGCCGTTGCTCGGCAGGTTATCGAGAAACAGGTTTTCCGCCACCGACAATGTCGGCAAAAGATTGAGTTCTTGCATGACCATGCGCACGCCAAGATCTTCAGCCTGGGTACGGCTGCCTGGGCGATAGTCCTTGCCCTGGAACTGCATCTGGCCAGTGGTCGGGGTAACCAGACCACCAATGATCTTCGACAGGGTGCTTTTACCGGCGCCATTCTCGCCGGTCAGCGCCAGTACTTCACCGCGCATCAGCGTCAAATCGATGCCCGTGAGCACCGGTTGCGCATAGGTCTTACCGATACCGCTGACCGAGAGGACAGCGTTCGGAGCGGAAACTGACATAAAAATCTCCATGCGCTCGCCCGGTCGGGCGAGCGCCGTTGTATCGCCAGAGGACTTACTTGGTGACCAGTTCGACCGGTGTTTCAATCACGCCATTGGTACCGCTGTCGACCTTCTCGCCTTTGATGATTTTCAGCGCGGTCTCGATACCGAACACCGCTTGTTTGGCGGCATACTGATCCGCAGTCGCCAGTACACGACCGTCCTTCAGCATTGGCTTGATGGCATTGATATTGTCGTAGCCTACAACCTGCACCTTGCCTGCCTTGCCTGCAGCACGCACGGCGGAAACGGCACCGACGGCCATGCTGTCATTACCGGCCAGCAACGCTTTGACATCCGGGTACTCACTGAGAATCGACGCGGCAACCTTGTTGCCTTTATCGATCTCCCAGTCACCGGACTGCAGGGAAACCACCTTGATCTGCGCCGCCTCCATCGCATCCTTGAAGCCAGCGGTACGCTGCTGAGCATTGGTCGTCGTGGACACGCCTTCAATGATGCCCACTTCGTCACCGGCCTTCAGCTGTTTGGCCAGATATTCGCCTACCAGACGCGCACCTTTGCGGTTGTCCGGGCCTACGAATGGCACGCTGATGTTTTTGCTTTTGACAATTTGCGGATCGAGCTGGTTGTCGATGTTGATCACGGTAATACCGGCATCGACGGCTTTCTTGATCACCGGCACCATGGCCTTGGAGTCAGAAGGCGCGATGACCAGGGCATTGACCTTGGCCAGAATCATTTGCTCGACGATGCGCGTCTGGCCTGCGGTGTCGGTCTCGTCCTTGATGCCATTGGAGATCAGGTCGAAATCGGCGGAGTGTTCTTTTTGGTAGGCTTTGGCGCCATCTTCCATGGTCAGGAAGAATTCGTTGGCCAGGGATTTCATGACCAGTGCGACTTTGGGTTTTTCCGGGGATTCGGCGAACGCCGAAGAGACGGGTAATGCAGCGGCTGTGGCAGCCAGCATAGCGACAGCAAGAAGACGTCCAGCAAATGGCAGCTTCATGGGTTCACTCCGATCTTATGATTATTTTGAGCAACGTTTGCGCTGGCGTAAGCTACAGTGCTTCCACCGATGGAGCTGTACCTAGGGGAAGCCGCGCAAACGTTTGCGTAGATCGAACTATGCGAACCTGGCCACGATTTGTCAACAATCGGAAATCACCATTTATCGTAGGACGAATCATTCGACTCGCCCCTTTGCTATCTATGCGGTGGTACTGACCAGATTGCCACTGGTGGAACTCTTGGACATTTCCTTGACCAGCGCGCCCGCTACTTCCGCCATCGCGCCGCTGGTTTGCGCTATCTGCCCCTGAATGGACATGACAGCCTGCGATTTGGCCTCCGGAGTCGGATAGCTCTGAGCTTGTGCCGCAGCCAATTGCTGTTGCTGTTCCTGGAGTTGCTTCTGCAATTCCTGCATCCGCTTCAGCAGCATTTTGACTGTGATGCTCAGGTTGTCGCCGCTTTCAGCCTTGCTGTCTTCTTGCGCGGGACCACCGGTTCTGACCTGATTGCTCTCTTCTTTCTCGATGCCCAGCGCCTCGGCAGAAGCGTCCGCTTCCGCTTCACTCAATGCATTGATCGTCGCAGCGGTTTTGCCGCCGATGGTGACAGCAGCGGGATTTGATAAACCGATCGTCAGTGACATGAGAACTCCCTAAATTTTAGTTTCCCTGAACACGCATCGGCCAGCGCAAAGGTTTCTTTAGCACCTATTCCAGATACGGCAACCCGATTCGTTCGACAGAAGCAGTAGTCCTTTTCGGAGAGCCGAACATGAAGCCCCGCATTGTTCGGAAACCCGGATACCCGATGCCAGGCGCTCTTTCTAAAATCACAAAATACTGATGTAAATCATAAGGTTAAACATTTCTCTAACGCAAAGTACGGCTGGTACAGATCCTGCTCCCTACACCGCACCCCGGCATCCAGATCAGCTCGGGGCGCATCTAGATGAACCTGCATCAGCACCGTCTCACTACTAGAGAGAAAAATAATGAAATCTGCTTTCAACACCTTCGTCCCGGGCGCTTTGGCCCTCCTCCTGCTACTGCCGACTGCGCTTCAGGCAAAAGAAGTCGAAACCCAGACCAAACTCGCCAACGTCGTGGTCCTCGCCACCGGCGGCACTATTGCCGGGGCTGGCGCCAGCGCCGCCAACAGCGCCACTTACCAGGCGGCCAAAGTCGGCGTCGAGCAACTGATTGCCGGCATTCCTGAATTGAGCAAACTGGCCAATGTGCGTGGCGAACAAGTCATGCAGATCGCCTCGGAAAGCATCACTAACGACAACTTGCTGCAATTGGGGCGTCGCGTCGCCGAACTGGCTGACAGCAAAGATGTCGACGGCATCGTCATCACCCACGGCACCGACACGCTGGAAGAAACCGCTTACTTTCTTAACCTGGTAGAGAAGACAGACAAGCCGATTATCGTCGTCGGCTCGATGCGTCCGGGTACCGCCATGTCCGCTGATGGCATGCTCAACCTGTACAACGCCGTCGCGGTGGCCAGCAGCAAAGAAGCTCGCGGCAAAGGCGTACTGGTGACCATGAACGATGAAATCCAGTCCGGTCGTGACGTGAGCAAAACGATCAACATCAAGACCGAGGCCTTTAAAAGTGCCTGGGGCCCAATGGGCATGGTGGTTGAAGGCAAATCCTACTGGTTCCGCTTGCCAGCTAAGCGTCACACCATGGATTCCGAGTTCGACATCAAAAACATCAAGAGCCTGCCTGACGTAGAAATCGCCTATTCCTACGGCAACGTGAGCGATACCGCCTACAAGGCACTCGCCCAATCCGGCGCCAAAGCCATCATCCACGCTGGCACTGGTAACGGCTCGGTGTCCTCGCGCGTAGTCCCTTCACTGCAAGCCCTGCGCAAAGATGGCGTGCAGATCATCCGTTCGTCCCACGTCAACGCTGGCGGCTTCGTTCTGCGCAACGCCGAACAACCTGACGACAAGTACGACTGGGTCGTCGCTCACGACCTGAACCCGCAAAAAGCCCGCATCCTGGCGATGGTCGCACTGACCAAAACCAATGACAGCAAAGAGCTGCAACGGATGTTCTGGGAATACTGATTGACCTTCGCCCGATCAACTCTTGATAGGGCAATCTTCTCACCACTCACCACTCGCCGGATTGGCGAGTGGTGCGTCGCCTACGACCACGCGTGCATCTTCCCCGCAAAAAATTCGACTTGCCCTACACCAAAATCGGAAAAGCGCTGTCAGAGGATTTTCTTGAATTTTAAGCAGTTGCGAAAATGCTTACAGTTAAATACTGTATGCACGTACAGCTTAATAAGGATAACCTCGTGGCCACCTCCCCTGATGCTCCTGACGCTTATGAACGCATGGGTATGCGCGTTCAAAAAATCATCAATTCCCCCACCGCACAGAAAGCCAAAGCCGCACTGATTTTCCGCCTGCCGGACGAGCCGGTGGATGACTGGGAGCGCCTGCTCGAGGAAATCGACGAGAACGACAACGTTACCCTCGCCTACCGCGACGATGGCGGCGTGCAGATTTTTTGGGTTGTGCCGAAGGAAGATTGATTCAATGATTGTCCGCTGTTTTGCTTTGCTCTTGCTGTTCATCGCCATGGGCGCCCAGGCGGGCGCACCTCGCACATTTTCCGAAGCCAAGAAGGTCGCCTGGAAGCTGTACGCACCGCAGTCCACCGAGTTCTATTGCGGCTGCAAATACACCGGCAACCGGGTTGATTTGAAAGCCTGCGGTTACGTTCCGCGCAAAAATGCCAAGCGCGCGTCACGTATCGAATGGGAGCACATTGTGCCCGCCTGGCAGTTTGGCCATCAGCGCCAATGCTGGCAGGAAGGCGGACGCAAGAACTGCACACGCTACGACCCGATCTACCAGAAGGCCGAAGCCGACCTGCATAACCTGGTACCGAGCATTGGCGAGGTGAATGGCGATCGCAGCAATTTCAGCTATGGCTGGCTGCCGGTGCAATCCGGCCAGTACGGCTCTTGCCTGACCCAGGTCGACTTCAAGGCCAAGAAGGTCATGCCCCGCCCTTCAATTCGCGGCATGATTGCCCGCACTTATTTCTACATGAGCAAGCAATACGGCTTGCGTCTGTCGAAACAGGATCGGCAGTTATATGAGGCGTGGGACAAGACCTACCCGGTGCAAGACTGGGAACGCCAGCGCAATCAGAGCGTGGCGTGCGTGATGGGGCGCGGCAACGAGTTTGTCGGACCGGTGAGCATGAAAGCCTGCGGCTGATCGCAGCACAAAAAAAGGCCTCGAACGTTATGTTCGAGGCCTTTTTTGTGGCTAGCCGCCAGGCTTGTTGTAGCGCCAATACCCCATCAGGTTGAGCGATTCACGAGGGATCCCGCAGTCCTTGACAAGGTATTTGCGCAAGCTCATGACAGCCGCACTTTCGCCGGCGATCCAGCCATAAAATCCCTCTTGCGCCGTATTGGCGATTTCCCAAAGAGTATCTTTATCAACATCGACCTCAGCGAGTTCGATGGCCTGACTCGCTGACGAAGCATGAATGGGCAAAGTCGCCTGCCGCACCGCCTCAACCATCAACATCCCGACGACTGTCGCATCTGCCTGCTCACGGATCAGCCATTGAACTGTAAGCCCCGGCCAGTCAGGCACTGAAAGCATGTCTTGTGCACTGTCGACTTCGAAGAAAGCTTGCGTCTGGGGTGGATCGGCAAGAGCAGCCAACTCATCAAGAATGCCCATGGCTGCCGGCAACGCCGTCGAGTCAGCAACCAGCAATACTTGCTTGAGAGCCTGCGGCGGCCGCCACTCGAACCCTCCGGCTTCCTTCGCAGAGAAACGGTTGTCAGGCGCAAGGATTTGCATCGACTCGCCCGGCTGCGCTCGCAACGCCCAACGCGAAGCCGGTCCTGTCTCACCGTGCAGGACGAAATCAATGTCGACCTCACCTTGCTCTGTTCGCAGATGACGAATCGTGTAAGTACGCATCGCCGGGCGGCGACTTGCCAACATCGAGCGGAAACGCGCATACCAACCCTCCTCCTGCGCAAGATTTGCAGGAGAACCATCTGCGGCAGGGAAAAAGAGTTTGACCCGCTGATCGGGCGCCCAGGTGGCCATGCTGGCAATTTCAGGACCGGCAAAGGTGATCCGCATCAAGTGCGGGCTCAACCGGGTTTTACGCTGCAGCACAGCACTGAAGAGCTTGTAGGGATTGGCGGAGGCCATGCGGAGCTCCTTGAAGAAATCGTAAGTGACTCGTATAAGACGAATCGCATCCGACACCCTTTAAGTTGCTCCGCTGAAAACAATGTTACGGCTGGATCGGATGCTCGATCACCACCGATTCGATATTCCGTTTTTTGGCCTTTGCCAATGCCGCATCGACCTGTACCTGCCGAGCTTCGGCCTCAGCCTTGGAGTTGAAAGGGCCAATCAGAATTCGCACTTTGCCGCTGCTGTCCTTGATTACCGTCGGAACAAACGCATGCTCGATCAGCCAGCCGCTCAGATCACTGACAGCCTGAGGCGTTTCGCCGCGCACCTCGAGATCCCACTGTGGAGCAGAGGCGACCGCAGGAGCAGTCGCGACCGCCGTTTTCGGCTCTTGCGCGTCTACACTCTTGCCTTCACCACATCCTGCCAATGCCAGTGCCGCGACTATCCAGACCAATTTGCGCACAACGGTTTCCTCGGAAATCTCAAAGCGACGATCTTACCATTCATAAATACTTCGCGAGCCCCGCAAAATGGGCACGAAACAACGAGATTGATGATTGCAGCCTCTGTATAGTTACGCCCTGGGAATTAATGCCGCATCTGCGCGTCAGAAAGAGGCACCCAAACTGTGAGACTTCGCACTAATCTATACGTACCACCGACCTCTGCACTGTCTGAATCAGGTGCCCTACAAAGCAATCAAGGAGAAGACCATGCTGATACTCACCCGCAAAGTCGGTGAAAGCATAAACATTGGTGATGACATCACCATCACCATCCTGGGCGTTAGCGGCCAGCAAGTACGAATTGGCATCAACGCTCCGAAGAACGTTGCGGTGCACCGTGAAGAGATCTACCAGCGCATTCAGGCTGGCCTGACCGCTCCGGACAAACCACAAACACCCTGAGCCGCATCGCAGTCAGTAGCCAGTTCGTTTGCCCAGCACAATGACTGGCTAGAGATACACGCGCCGTATTGCCACCCGCTCCCCACTCTGTTGGGCACGGCGCCTGACACACCAACCCCCTTCCGATTCATTCTCCCTATCCCCTGTTACCGCTCGATCTTACCGGCCATTCCAAAGGCTGGCTGTCGGACGATTCCGATAGAGCGCAGGGAATTCGCCCTCCTAAGCGAATGTCACTCCACGCGCCATGCCAGTGGCGGCAACCACCATCAGCATCAGCAACAACGCTTCGACATGACTGATTCGCGCGTACAACTTCGCACGCCCGGTATCGAGTGCCGCACCGCGCGCTGACGCAATGCGCCATTTGACCAACGTGATCATCGGCGCGAGCTCTATCAGCAGAATGAGCACGAACAGTGTCATCTTCAGATGGAACAGTGGCTGATGAAGGTAATAGTCAGTGCCTTTCTCATACCCGCCAAAGGCACGCATCCCGCCCGTCACCAACAGAATCAACGCAGAGATACCCCACAGATTATCGGCGAGCAACACGCGCCTGACCTCCCCGGCGCCGGACGCCAAACGACTGAACGCCGTTCCACGCGTCAGCACTGCCCAAAAGCCCAAGGCAAAAGCCATTAGATGAATAGCCGCTAGAAACCAGTGAGCCAACACAGACACACTCCTTTATAAAAGAGTTGAAAATCGGCCAGTCAGTAGTAGTTCAAAAAGTGGGGATTTGCCCGGACCACATCGCCGGCGTGCAGCTGAGGAACGCGATAGAGACGTGCTGCAAAAGCCAAATCTCAGGCAAAAAAAATCCCAAGCAGCTGATGGAAGCTTGGGATTAAAAATGCATAAACCGTGGTGGTGAACGCGGAGCGGATATTACTGATTAATCGCTTCAGCGACAATATTTTTTCGATAACCGGTCGGTTAAAAAAGCTCGTAACTCATTCAATATCCACACTATTTTTATGGAATGAGAATTTGACGCGGAGGAATGGCTGTCGTTATGCACCAGCTCTGAAGCCGTCTAATCAATGTGGAAAGAGAAGGTAATGATGAGAAGGGAAGCGCACGTCGAGGTGATTGCCGAATTGATGTTCTGAAGCGAGGATTCTGCAAGAGGTTTCAAACCCCAGACAACAAAAAAGGGCCCACCTTTCGGTGAGCCCTTCTAGACCGCCCAGCAGAGCGGATTTTGTTTGGTAGGCGCGATTGGACTCGAACCAACGACCCCCACCATGTCAAGGTCTGCTAGGAGCAAGCTCCAAGCCCTGCTGCTCTTGGATTTCTCAGAACGCCCATTCACATCATGAGGCGTCAAAAATGGCAAATTTCCGCTTACTCCCATCCGGCAACTGGAATGCTCAGGTACGGGTTAAGGGCAAATCCCCCCAGTCGAAAACCTTCAGCACGAAGGCCGAAGCAGAATCATGGGCGAGACAGGTCGAGGCCGTAACGGTAGATCGAAAGCATCACACTATATATACGCTGGGCATGACCTACTGCGAAACCATGCTCAAGGGAAAAGGCAGCTACGACCACGCACTGAAAATCGTAGAGCATCTGGGCAGGTACTTTACTCAGCCCATCCACGAAATCACACCGCAGATGATCAACGACTTCAAAATTATGCGGCTGAAGAAGGTAAAGCCTTCCACTTGCAGGACGCAGCTTGCGTTCATGTCCCGCTTCTACCGGTTCGCCAAACGCGGCTTACTGATCGACATCCATAATCCAGTCACTGACATTGCTTTACCCAAGCCCGACAAGTCGTCCGACAAGGTAATCCGTGCAGGTGAGCTTGAACGACTTCTGGCAAAGCTATCCCCAGCCATGAAGCTGATTGTCGAACTAGCCTATGAGACGGCTATGCGGCGCTCAGAGATCTTGAAGCTTACAAAAGACTGCCTGCACCTTGACGAACGCATCTGGCGGTTCGGGGTCAACACTGCCCTTCGTATCAGTGACCTACTCAGCCTACCTTCGAAGATGTGCAAGGCGACAAGCTGGTGATCAAGGAAGGCAAGACCGGTAAGACCCGCATCATTGACCTGAACAGTTCTGTTAAGACCATCGTAGGCCGCCGCAGGGCTCCACACCCCACGCACACTTACCTGTTCGAGGTGGACAGCAATCGGGCTAAGGGCAAGGCGGTAAGCCGTATCGCTGTAGCAAACGCCTTCAAAGGCCGTAGGCGACGAAATGAGCCTGCAACTTGGTACTCATTCGATGCGAAAGACTCGTGGCTGGCTGATGTACAACGGCGGGGTGTCCATCGAGAAGATTTGCAAGGTACTGAACCATTCCAGCCCGGCTGTCACGATGGCCTACATTGGCATCACACAGGCTGAAGTAAACGCCACTTACCATGAGTTTGTGTTCTAGGCGCTGTAAGCCCCACTCGCGTACACCAGCCGCCTGCGGGCGGCTTTTTCGAGCCTGTGATATTTCCCAATTTAAGTCACTGACTGCGACGTGGCACGGGAATGGCTCTTAACCTCGCCCCATTCTTACGGGAAATATAGCATCCCAAAAGCACCGACTGATATTCTCGGCCTCAGGTTCATGCGAAATCTGCACTAAATGCGAGTGCACAAATTGAAAAAAGCAGAGTTGCACCGCGCTTGAACAGCGAGCTTAGTCATATGTCCGTTACTGTCCATTGGTGCCGCTGACTCAGGCACGAATCGACTGCTAACGGACATCCGTGGGGTTTGCTTCTGACTAATTGGATTTTCGCCACCACCCCGCGTCGCCCTTGACTCTAGGCAGATGCGACGTCTGTGCGTAATCTGATGTTGCCAGAGAAATGCTGCACTTAATCCGTGGGCATGGCCCGCCAGGAATATATTTATATGAGCTCCAGAATCTGTACCTCATGTGTAATTGATAACTACCTGAAGAAGCTAATTAATGAAACAGGTGTATCCGGCAGCGAATGCGATTTTTGTGACAGCAGGTCAATCACAGTTGAGCTGGATGAATTTGTATTTATTTTCGAAAAAATGTTGGACGACTTCTACGAATGCAGCAGCCAAAACCCGGCAGTAGTGATTTATGACTACTCGCCAGACGGCGAAACACTTGAAGAGATACTCCAAAGCTTTATTTCGCCTGACGCGACACCAGAACTCGCGGAACTCATTTCTGATGAGTGGTTCGATTGGAGTTCACACGAACATCGTTTCGGAGAAGACCCTTATTTTATTCGTCACTCGAACCTCCCAACTGAATTAAACCACGAGTGGGTACGCTTGGAGAAAAGCCTGAAAAGTACAGCACGCTTGGTTAACCCGCTTGTAGCAGGAACGTTGGAAAAAATATTTTCTCCACTTTTTGATGATAATGCCGCCTCCGCAATCATCACTGCGGGCCCTAACAAACAAATCAACAATTTATTTAGAGCGCGGGTATTCCAGTCCGCTAAAAAAATGCAAAGCGAGCTAAGTCATCCTGAACGGGCGCTTGGGCCGCCACCAAGCGAACTCGCAACTGCGGGCAGGATGAACGCTAAGGGAATCCCCGTTTTCTATGGCGCGACTCATAAACACATTGCGATTGCGGAGGTCCGCCCACCCGTAGGAAGTTACGTCGTAACCAGTTCGTTCAACATTACCAGAGATGTTAGATTACTTGATCTAAAGAAGCTATCGGAGATCGATCCTTCTTCAAAACTTAGCTTGTTTGATCCTGCGACTCGTGAGCTTGAGGCTCGCCACAGATTCCTACAATTGCTGGAAGATAAGTTAACTATGCCAATAATGCCTGAAGCCGCCGACGAGGGCTATTTAATCACTCAAGCAATAGCGGACTTCTTAGCCACTCATCCCAAACTGAACATTGATGGACTTATTTTTTCGTCTAGTCAAACGGACAAGAACGCCTCAATCGACCGCAATGTAATATTATTCGCGAAGTGCTCCTTAGTTTGTTTTTCTGCCGAAAGCGAGAAAGGAAAATCACACTTTGAACTCTGGGAGTACGATGACGAATCGCACGACTCCTGGATCAGCCCCACGCTTCATGAATCACTTTCTCCCCAAGAGGATCTCATCCAAACTTTCGAAGCTTTGCCTCCCGCACTTCGACTTGATCGTGACTCTCTAGCTATTCATGAAGTCACCGGGGTCAGTTATGATACTTATGACCATGGGGTATCATTCCGCAAATATTAATATTTCCACGGCCACCTGACAGACCAGTCTTGCTGAATTCAAGGGCACAACCATGCCAGAGGCTTCAAAACCCAATTTAGTCACAGCAAACGCACTAACGCTGGTTCTCTAGAATCAATATGCCTTAGCTTCGGCTATCGAGGAGATGACCAAGTGGTTTTCTGAGAATGGAAATGAGATTGCTACCTCTACGGCAATCGACAGTTAACGAATCGATCTGATTAATCAGAGACACTACTCATTAACACGAGCGTGCTCTTTAAGACCCAAGTGCAGTTTGAAAGTGCTGGCATTCTCATCCCACTTCGCCTTCCGCACTTTATATCTAAAGACCCACTCACTTCCCCCATATCCAGATTGCACACTATATGTCCCAATTACAGAGAAATCATATAGTATCTCCATAGCTTCTTCGCTGGAGAAGTTTTTAGCCAAGCGTGTTATATTATAAGCAGCTTCAAATGAAGCCTTAGTGAAGGAAAGCTTTCCTAAACCAGATATAACTTGAAGCGCCTCATCCCAACTTGGCCAATGGGGTTTAATTTCGTCATCAAGCTCAGCCTTCAGATAATTGGAATAGTCAGGACGAGCCGCCACAACATCTTTATTGGTAAACTGCTGAGACTCGCCTGCAGCTGATCGCCGCGGTGTAGATACTTCCAACAAGGTATTCATAAAACTGATTACGTCACGCGGGCGATCAAAAGTCCGAGCTATAATGTGTGTAAGCTTTGGCTGTCGCCCACGCATCAAATCATCATCACATATATCAATCCAAGAGGCGCCAGGAATATACTTATTGATTCGGAGATCAAGCAGGCTTTTGAGAGACTGCTCATTCCACTTGATCTCAGCCAGATTGGTCATAGTAATTTTATTCTTATCAGAAAACGACAAGCGTTCCCACATATCCGTACGTAAATACACGATGGATTTAACGTTAACGGCACTTTTTATGGACTGCTGATTAATACTCCGACAAGCCAATATAAGGCCGATGAGCATTAACTGACGCTGCTCATTGAAATCAACCATCCCTTGATCAAGCTCATCGAAATGGATCAAAATCTTGTCGAGCTGTTCCCTCTGGCTAACATAAGAAGCCGCTTCATATATAGCATCCGACAACGCGTTCAGCTCGCGTGAAAGTCCAGACTGAGAACCAGTTCGTTCAAGGCTGACCGATAAGAGCTTGCATCCAAGAATAGTTGGCTCAAAAGAAGTCTTTGACAGCTCAAGCGAGGATGGCCGCAGAATGTCTTCGAGGGTTACATTCGTACCACCATAGTTTTTTTGGAAGAACGCACGAAGACTCTTAACTTCGCTAGTCCACTCAGAGGTGCCGGTAACCTTAGACAACACCATTTGTGCGAACTCGGTAACAATCACATATTTCCAGCTTGCCTCATATTGCTCAGCCGTCGCGGCATCAGGATCACCACGCTTAGCGTGCATTGCCCAAGGGTAACCCCGGAGATTCAATGCGAGCGAGAGGCTACCTTGCGGCTGCTTTTTATTGAAATAGCGAAACAAAGCAGTTTTTCCAGAACCCTTACGACCAAGAATCAGGAACTTATTACCGTCAACGACTGTACTTACAGAATCAGTCTGAACGAAATACTCAAGAATGGCATCATCTTCAGCTGCCACTTCTCAGAAGGTGGGGATACCTGAAACCGCGCTTTTCGCCATTTTATGACTCATCCAATGCTATTCATAAATTACGGATTCTACTCCACCCGGCGCCTTCCCCTGCCCTGCCTTTAACGCCAAGAGAACACTCAGGCAGCTAAATATGATCAGAGCGTACTACCATTCAAGGCTTTTCACTGACTGAACTATACATCAACCATGGATGGATACATTGTAACGCCGTAGCAATGTGCCATACCCAACCCTAGCTTGGGAAGCGTTTGTAGGTAAGCATTTAAGAAGACGCAAGCCCTACCTACCAGATAGGATACAGGCTATCAAAGCAGCAGAGCCATAACATGGATGTTTCACAGATCATCACGCTATTCGGCATCGCCCTTCCCATCTGTGCAACCGTTGCAACATGGCTATGGAGGACACACCACGAACGCGAGGCGATAAAGGTGGCGTTGGTTGCCGAAATTCTAGCATTACGCGAGATAGCGACTACGCGTCGGTATGTAGAGGAGCTTGAAGAAACCGCCAACGAACTACGCGAAAAAGAGGAAGAGCAGCGAGATACCACCACGTTTCGAGTCAGAGTACCTGAGCACTACTGCCGTATCTACATCAACAGCGTAACCAAGCTTGGAGCACTGAAACTAAAAGATGCTCAACTTGTGGTGAAATTCTACCAATATGCCGACAGCTTCATCATAGATGCGGGGCCCGGTGGCAGTCTGTATGAAGGTACGAACGATCCTGATTCGTTTGCTGAAAACGCGGCCATTCTGCGAGAAGCCCTCGCTTGTGCGGATGAGTTAAAACGCCGCAACCCAGCTTGAAATCCGGTGAAGGTAACAGCCGTAGGCACGGTGATTACGTGCTATCCAGGAACGGTACGGCCTTGGAGAGCTTGATCAACGGGGATTCGCGCAATAAACCTAAGGGATACTGGCTTGCGTGCTTTTCACAAGGCGCCACAAGTATCCGAACGCACCTATGTAAAGTATTGGATTGGCGATTAAAAACGGTTAAGGCATGATTGCCAGCGCAGTGCACCACCTATGTGTACCTACACGCTGTCACACTTCGAGTTTTTAAGCTGATAAATCCTTGAATAATCAAGGACTTAAAGATAGGAGGCGACCCCAGCAGCCACACCCCGGCACACAGTATTCCCGCTGTGGCTGGCCGCTATCACATCACACGTTCACCAAACCACATCGAACACAATGCCCCCCCCACGACATGCATAAGAATCGCAGCCCAGAAAAGGGTTTTTAGGCGTTCACATTGCCCAGTGTGAATGAACCCTATATTTTGTGAACGTTCTGAAGAAATCCAAGACAACAAAAAAGGGCCCACCTTTCGGTGAGCCCTTCTAGACCGCCCAGCAGAGCGGATTTTGTTTGGTAGGCGCGATTGGACTCGAACCAACGACCCCCACCATGTCAAGGTGGTGCTCTAACCAACTGAGCTACGTGCCTGCTGTGAGGCGGCATTCTACGGAATTCCGGAGGGGTGTCAACACCTTTTTTTCACCTAACCCTATGAATATGCAAAATATTTAATTTCCGCTCAGCAACGGAGATTTTCAGTGGCTGGCGGAGGTTTTTCAACTCGAGTAGGATCGGCGCACTCGTAAAATATATTAAACAGAGGCTGCAGGATGGCGAACACCCTTTACCCAGAGTCTTATTACGCTGCGTCGGCCAATGCCGTACCGGCTCGTCCGGCCTTGCAGGATGATGTGGAGACGGATGTCTGCGTGATTGGTGCCGGGTATACCGGGTTGTCCTCCGCCCTGTTTCTGCTGGAGAGCGGTTTTCGCGTGACCGTGCTGGAAGCAGCCAAGGTCGGTTTCGGCGCATCGGGACGCAACGGCGGTCAGATTGTTAACAGCTATAGCCGCGACATCGATGTGATCGAACGCACCGTCGGCCCGAAGCAAGCGCAACTGCTCGGCCACATGGCCTTCGAAGGCAGCCGGATCATTCGCGAGCGCGTCGCCAAGTACAACATACAGTGCGATCTGAAGGACGGCGGCGTGTTCGCGGCGCTGTCAGCCAAGCAGATGGGCCACCTGGAGTCGCAAAAGCGTCTGTGGGAACGCTTCGGCCATACGCAGCTTGAATTGCTTGATCAACGTCGTATTCGTGAGGTCGTGGCCTGCGATCAATACGTCGGCGGCATGCTCGACATGAGTGGCGGCCACATTCACCCGCTAAACCTTGCGCTAGGCGAAGCCGCAGCAGTCGAATCGCTTGGCGGCGCTATCTATGAGCAATCGCCCGCCGTGCGTATCGAGCGCGGTGCCAATCCAGTGGTTCATACTCCCCAGGGCAAGGTCAGGGCCAAGTTCATCATCGTCGCCGGTAACGCCTACCTCGGCAATCTGGTGCCGGAACTGGCGGCCAAATCGATGCCGTGCGGCACTCAGGTGATCACTACTGAACCGTTGGGCGATGAACTGGCGAAAACCCTGCTGCCACAGGATTACTGTGTCGAAGACTGCAATTACCTTCTCGACTACTACCGCCTGACGGGCGACAAGCGCCTGATCTTCGGCGGCGGCGTGGTGTATGGCGCACGGGATCCGGCAAACATCGAAGCGATCATCCGCCCGAAAATGCTCAAGGCGTTCCCGCAGCTCAAGGACGTGAAGATTGATTACGCCTGGACCGGAAACTTCCTGCTGACCCTGTCGCGCTTGCCGCAGGTTGGACGCCTGGGCGACAACATCTATTACTCGCAGGGTTGCAGTGGTCATGGTGTGACGTACACGCATCTGGCCGGCAAAGTGTTGGCCGAGGCATTGCGTGGTCAGGCGGAGCGTTTCGATGCGTTTGCTGATCTGCCGCACTATCCGTTCCCGGGAGGGCAACTGCTGCGCACGCCGTTTGCAGCGCTGGGGGCCTGGTATTACGGGTTGCGCGACAAATACGGTTTCTGATCAAACGCCCCGCGTCATTCTTCAGAAGCAACTGTGGCGAGGGAGCACGCTCTCTCGCCACAATGACATCTGCCACTCAATATCAGAGCTGATCCCGAGCAATTCCACTGCGTATGCGCAAGATATCCGCCAGCACCGCCAACGCAATTTCCGCCGGCGTCTTGCTGCCAAGGTTAAGACCGATCGGTGCATGTATCCGTGCCAACTCGCCCTCCCCCAGCCCGCCAATCCGACGCAAACGCTCGAAGCGTTTCTGCGAAGTCTGCAGCGAGCCCATCACGCCGATGTAGAACGCTTCGGTACGTACCGCTTCCATCATCGCCAGATCGTCGATGCGCGGGTCATGGGTCAGCGCCACGACCGCGGTATCTCGATGGCAACCGCCATCGGCAATGAACACCGACGGCAGTTGCCGACGAATTTCCACGCCACTGAGCACCACGCCTTCGAGCACTTCATCGCGCGGATCGCAGAGGATCACTTCGAAACCGAGGCCGACCGCAAACTCGGCGCACGCCTGCGCCACGCTGGAATACCCGGCGAGCAACAAACGCTGCGCCGCACCGATGCGGATCCGCACCCGATCAATCTCCCGCTCGATACGCGCACCCTGCTCACGATCAGCGAACAGGTTGCGCGCACCGCTGGCCAGATCGACCTCGCGAATCAATCGACGCTGACCGAGCAGCGCCGACTCCAATTCGCGCAGATGCGCCTGGACGTCGCAGTCGGCGTCAAATTTCTCTACCAGCACATCGAGAATGCCACCACAGGGCAGGCTGACCCGCGAGCGCGGATCGTCGCCTTCACCGTAACGCACGACATTGACCGCATCGAGAAACGCACCTTCGGCGACGCGCTCGAGAAAATCTTCCTCGACGCAACCGCCGGACAGCGACCCGATCCACTGCCCACCTTCATTCACCGCCAGCAGCGAACCCGGCGCACGCGGTGCCGAGCCGTAGGTAGTCAGCACGGTGCAGAGCCAGATGCGCTGCCCCGCCACCGACCACTCCAGCGCGCGGCGCACCACTTGCAGATCGAGATGCTGCATATCAGTGCGCCTTGTGCTCGATGGTCGGAGCGTCGGCTTGCAGCTTCTGCACTTCGCTCACTGCCAGTTCAGCGGATTGACCACCCCAGCCTTGGCGCAGGTAGTTCAGAAGATCGGTCAACTGCTCAGGACTGAGCTTGTCGGCGAATCCCGGCATCGGCTGCATGTGCTCGAACCCGGAAAACTTCTGTTCGCCGATACCATCCTCGATCACGCGCAGCAAGTTGCGTGGATCTTCCAGACGCAGCGTGGTGTTGCCGCGCATGGCCACCGCGATATGCGGTTTGCCTTCGCCACCGACTGCGTGACATCCGGCGCAGACGTTCAAGTAGTCCTGACGGCCACGCTGGGCGCTCGCGCTCAGTTTGTCCACTGGCACTTCGACCAGCGCTTTGGCTGCCGGCGGCTGATCACCGAGCAGGAACGTGGCCATCGCAGCCAGATCGGTATCGGTCAGGCCCTGAGTGCTGTTGTGGAACACCGGGAACATCTCGTTGAACATCGTGCCCTGCGCACTCATACCATGCTTGAGGAACGTGCTCAGGTCCTGATGATTCCAGCCGCGAGCAGCCAGATCGGTCGCCAGTAGACTCGGCGCCAGATAACCGTTGAGGATGCCGCCGGTCATGCGTTTGTCCATCTGCATCGCGCCCGGCAGGCCGCGCGGCGTATGGCATTCGCCGCAGTGGCCGAGAACGTCGACCATGTATTGGCCGCGCTTCCACGCTTGGCTTTTGCCTTCGCCCGAATCCAGCTTTACATCTTTGCCGTACATCATGTTCCAGCCCATCAGGCCCAGACGGACGTTGAACGGAAAGCTCAGGCTGGTGACCGGTGCAGCACGCTCGATGGGCTCGACGGTTTTCAGATACGCATGAATCGCGTCGGAATCTTCCCGCGGCACCAGGTGATAGGAGGTGTACGGCATCGCCGGATACAGATTCGCACCGTCGCGGCGCTTGCCTTCGGTGAGCGCGGCGAAGAACTCCTCATCGCTGTACAAACCGATGCCGTGCTCTTTACTCGGCGTGATGTTGGTGCCGTAGATCGTGCCGAACGGCGAGACGATCGGCAGGCCACCCGCATACGGCGCACCACCCGGTGCTGTGTGGCAGGCCACGCAGTCGGCAGCGCGGGCAAGATACTCGCCGCGCTTGACCTGATCATCAGCGTGCGCCAACAACAGCGGCGCAGTCAGCCCGACCGCCAGGGTCAGGCGGGTCAATAAAAGCTTCATGCTTAACCCTCCTTGACCAGGCCGAGATCGGTCAGCACGTTGCGGGTAGCGTTGTAGTAACGCACGTACCCGGTGCAACGACAGATGTGATGACCGAGGCTGTCCTCGATGACTTGTTCCAGTTGGCTTTTGACGATCGGCTGGCGTTGCAGCTTTTCCACCAGCACCGTCGCGGCATTGACGAAGCCAGGGGCGCAGTAGCTGCACTGGAAGGCGAATTCGTCGACGAAACGTTGCTGGATCGGGTTCAGCTCAGTGACCTGACCGTCCTCGTCACGCTTGGCGTGGCTTTCGATGGTGCGGACTTTCTTGCCTTCGAAGTAATGCGCGCCGGTGATGCAGGTGCGCACTTCTTCGCTGGTGCCGTCCGGGTTGTCGACGATCACGACGCAGGCGTGACAGATACCCTGACCACAGCCCAGGCGCGAGCCGGTGAGATTCTTGTATTCGTGCAGGTAGTCGATCATCGGCAGGTCATCAGGGATGTCCACCGGGCCGACGGATTGACCATTGAGGGTCAGTTGAAGCGGACGGTTAGCCATTGAGGGCCTCCTTGATGCGCGCAGCAGTGATTGGCAGATTGCGAACACGTTTTCCGATGGCGTGCGCCACGGCGTTACCGATGGCACCGACTACCGGGATCATCACCACTTCGGCGATGCCTTTGGACGGATCGCTTGGCGACAGCGGCGGCAGAATTTCCGCCGTCTGTTTCCACACCGCAACATGACGCGCCATTGGCAAGCGGTAACGGTTGAAGTTCCAGTCACCCTCCCCCGGCCCACCTTCGTACAGCGGCATTTCTTCCATCAATGCGTGGCCGATGCCCATGGCGATACCGCCCTCAAGTTGCCCCTTGACCAGTTCTTCGACCAGCACACGTCCGCACTCGACCCACGAATGGTGATTGAGCACTTCGACTTCCGCCGAGCCTTTGTTGACCTTCAACTCGACCAGCGTCGCGACCGGGCTGTAGTACGTCACGGCAGCGTTGTTCAGCTGGGTAACCGGGTAGTTGATGTTCTGGCGATCCAGCAGGTGGAAACCGGCAGTGCTCATCAACGCTTGCTTGGCCTTCGGTGCGCCGTCGCCGTACTTCACGGCCAGACCATCGAGTGGCAGACGCTCTTTTACGCCGTCGATGCTGTACTCAGCCTCGGCCCAGCTCCAGCGGTTGAAACCGTGAACTGTCGCCGCAGTGACCAAGCCACGCTCGTGAGCGCGTTTGGCCAACTCTTCGAAGCTCAGCGGCTGCATGCCGTTGGCGGTCAGTTTGCCATCGACCCAATGCGCGTCTTCACGTCGCACCACGTAAGGGTTGGCCTGGCCGCCATAAGGACCCTGACGCCAGATCTCCAGCGCCGCCGGCCACAGACCGTGATTGAACAACACGCGCGCCGCTTCACGGGTGGCATGACTGAAGTAGTAAGCGGAGTTGGTCGCGGACGACGCCGAGGCCAATTTGCCCACCCAGCGCGGGTTGCGCAGCAGGTTGTCCTGCTCGGCCTGGCTCATGGTGTAAGGGTTGCCGCTGGTGATCAGCTGCATTTCCTTCCACTCGGTTTCGCCAGTCTTCACTTCGTGTGCCGGGCTGCCGAGGAAATCGGCGACGACCAAAGCTTGCGATGTGGACATGCCGGTGCCGATTTCAATGCCAATGTGTCGCAAGGTAATACGACCGTCGGCAGTGAATTCGATGCTGGCCATCGGTGCTTCGGAACCGGTGCCGAAGTCTTTCTGGCAAATGGCAAAACCAACGCCATACCAGTTATCCGGGTCTGCCGCTTCACGCTGTTTCTTGATCGCGTCGCGGTTTTTCCAGACCTCGTGTACTGAGGCCTTGTCGAGAATCTCGTGCAGTCGCAGCGCGCCGGCCGGAATCGCACCCTGGGTATTTTTCATGCCGGAACGCAGAGCATTTTTGCGACGCAGGTCGATCGCGTCGACACCCAGGCGATTGGCGATTTCGTCGACCATCATTTCGGTCGCCGCCATGCTTTGCAGGGTGCCGTAGCCGCGCATCGAACCCGCCTCAACACCGCGCGAGTGATAGGCGGTAACTTGCAGGTCATTCTGCGGCATGTAGTAGATCGACTGCGCTGCCGTGGCACCCACTGCGGCTACCGACGGGCTGTAGTTGATCCGGCCACCACCGTCGACGCTCATTTCGGCGCGGAAAATCTTGAAGCTGTAATCGTTCTTGTCCACCGCCAATTGGTAACGGATGTCGAACGGGTGACGCTTGATACCGCTCTGGAACTGCTCGTAACGATCGTTGGCCAGACGCACAGGCACACCGGCGCCGTACAGCGCAGCGAGGGCCGCGTAGTAAACGAAGATGTTGTGGTCTTTGGAGCCGTAACCCACGGTATAACCCGGGTGCATGTTCAGGTTGGCCAGGCCAAAGCGCGAAGGTGCAATCATTTTCGCGGTATCGGTCGCCGTTTCCAGCGGGCACTGGGTCGCCACGACGAAGTGCAGGGTTTTGGTCTTCGGGTCATACCAGCCATTGCCGTTGTCCGGCTCCATGGCGGCCGGCTCGATCGACGGAGTCTTGTAGCGCTCATCGAACACCAGCCAGTTGTCCGGCGGCGTATCGATCTCTTTCTTCATGCGATCGGCGTAGAACAGCCCGCGCTCGGTCAGGTTGCCATGCAGATTGGGCGATGCATCCCACACCGGACGACGGTTTTTCAGCATCGGGAACAGTATCGAATCCTTGAGGCTGGCGAATTCGTCTTCATCGGCCGAGGTCGGGCCACCGACACGCACATAGCGGAAGCTGCCGTAGGGGTCGCGTTCGTAGAACGGCACTTGAGCACCGTAACGAATCGCCTTGTCATTGAATTTGAGCTGGTTCTTGGCCTGACGGAAACGCTCGAAATCGTTCCAGATCAGGATTGCCACCGGGTGCCCGATGAACATCGGCACTTTGCCTTCCGGCAGCAGCGGATCCGGAGCGTGCTCTTCCGGAAAGACGATGCCGTCCTTGTCCAGGTCAGCCGCGGTAACGATGCGATCCGGTTGCAAGTCTGCGCCAAGCCACGACAGGTCGTAGCCGGCATAGATGCGATCAGCCTTGATGGTTTTCAGCAGCATGGCGTGGCCCTGCTGCTCAGGCCAACCCGGCATGTCCCTGGATCGGATATCGCGGGCAAACACTTTGCTGCCGCAGACCTTGGACAGTGCATCGTTACGCTGACGCGCCTTACCGTTGTTGCCGAGCCACTTCTCGGACGGCACGGTGACGCTGTTTTCCATCAAGGCAGCCAGCGCCTGACTGCTGAGCGGCGTGAGCGTGACGCTCACGCCCGCTACCAGCCCGCCCTGAAGGAATGAGCGCCGGGATATTTCACGGTTGGACATGGATCATCCTCTGGGCGGTTATATGTCCGCCCTTCTGGTTATCTACTGGGAATCTCGAGTCTTGCAGAAGCTCTTTCTGGCGGAGCAAAGAGCTGTGTTGACAGTGCAAAGCTGACCGAAAGGTTAACTTTAAAGGTTTCTTGGCTCGCAGCAAACAACCAGTTACATAATTCTGACTAAAGAATCAAAAAATCAATGCGACGTGGCAGCGCAGCAAACCCGTAGAGATAACTGTGCATGTCCAGGTGGGCGCGAGCCTGCTCGCGAAAGTGTTCTTGCGGCGGATATAAATTTTGAATGTGCTGACGCCTTCGCGAGCAGGCTCGCTCCCACAGGGATTTGTTTCGGGCACAGGATGGTGGAAGGCAGGAAGAAAAGCGGAGGGTCAAATTTCAGACACAAAAAACCCCGGTCTTTCGACCAGGGTCTTTGCTATCGATTCCGAATCAGCCAATGGCTTCTTTCGGTGCTTCAAGGCGTTCAGTGGGCCTTGAAGCAGATATGGCGCAGCGGACGGGACTCGAACCCGCGACCCCCGGCGTGACAGGCCGGTATTCTAACCGACTGAACTACCGCTGCGTATCGCTTTGAGCTTGCGCTCAAGTAACTCGTTTTGATTGAAAGCTTCGGTGCTTTTCAATCGCGAACCAGACAACGTCTGACTCGTTAAATATGGCGCAGCGGACGGGACTCGAACCCGCGACCCCCGGCGTGACAGGCCGGTATTCTAACCGACTGAACTACCGCTGCGCGTCGGTGCAGGCACTTTCAGCCTACCCTCTTGCTTTCGCAAGTTACTCGGAAGTGGTGGGTGATGACGGGATCGAACCGCCGACATTCTGCTTGTAAGGCAGACGCTCTCCCAGCTGAGCTAATCACCCGTTTGCATCTCCGAGGCCGCGAAATTTACGCAGGTAGCGAACCTAAGTCAATAGCAGGATTGAAGTTTTTTTCAAAAACCGCTTTTAGCGACAAGTGTCGAGCAGCAAGCAAAAGCAAGAACACATACAGCAGTCACTTCACTGTTGTGCTTTGACTGGCAGCTAGAAGCTCGAAGCTGCCCTTCACTGCTTGTAAATCATCTTCTTGGTCATGCCGCCGTCAACGACGAATTCCTGCCCGGTGACAAACCCGGCATTCCTCGACAGCAGCCACGCAACCATCGCCGCGACATCCTCAACCGTGCCCACCCTGCCCGCCGGATGCTGAGCGTGATCGGAATCGGCCAACGGCTCGGCACGACGTGCAAACGGGTCCCGCGCATCAATCCAGCCCGGGCTGACGGCGTTGACCCGAATCTCCGGCCCGAGGCTGATGGCCAACGCGTGAGTGAGCGCCAACAACCCACCCTTGCTCGCCGCATATGCCTCGGTATCAGGTTCGGATTGTCCGGCACGGGTCGACGCCAGATTGACGATCGAGCCATTGTGCGCCCGCAGATATGGCGCGCAATGCTTGGCCAGTAGCATCGGCCCGCTGAGATTCACTGCCAGCACCCGATTCCAGTAGGCCAGATCAAGGCTTTCCAGCGTGATGTTGTGGGGATCAGCCACCGCCGCGTTGCACACCAGCGCATCGAGCCGACCAAACTGCCCCAACACCTCGGCCACACCAAGCGCCACCTGACCTTCATCCGCAACGTCCATGGCGATGAACCAGGCGTGCTCGCCCAGCACCTTCGCCACTTTCGAACCGCGCGCACGATCGAGATCGGTCAGCACCACTTGCCAGCCTTCGCTGATCAGCCACGCGGCAATGCCCAGACCAATGCCGCGCGCGGCGCCCGTGACCAGCGCAACGCGGCCATGGGCGCCGGCTTTCGCAGTGGACAATTCGATCACAGCGCCGCCAGACCGCGCGCCAGGTCGGCTTGCAGGTCGGCCACGTCTTCCAGACCGACGGCGACGCGGATCAGGCTGTCACGAATACCCGCTGCTTCACGCTCCTGCGGCGCCAGACGGCCGTGGGAAGTGGTGCTCGGGTGGGTGATGGTGGTTTTGCTATCACCGAGGTTGGCGGTGATCGAAATCAACCGGGTGGCATCGATAAAGCGCCACGCGCCCTCTTTACCGCCCTTGACCTCAAAACTCACCACCGCACCAAAGCCCTTCTGCTGACGCTGAGCAAGCTCATGCTGTGGATGACTCTTGAGACCGGCGTAATGGACCTTCTCGATACCGTCCTGCTGCTCCAGCCATTCGGCCAGTTGCTGGGCGTTGGCACAGTGCGCCTTCATCCGCAGGTTCAGGGTTTCCAGACCTTTGAGGAAGATCCACGCGTTGAACGGGCTCAACGTTGGCCCGGCGGTACGCAGGAAACCGACGACTTCCTTCATCTGCTCGCTGCGACCGGCGACCACGCCGCCCATGCAACGGCCCTGACCATCGATGAACTTGGTCGCCGAGTGCACGACGATGTCCGCACCGAGCTTCAGCGGCTGCTGCAACGCAGGCGTGCAGAAGCAGTTGTCGACCACCAGCATCGCGCCTTTGGCGTGAGCAATTTGCGCCAGGACGGCGATGTCCACCAGCTCAGCCAGCGGATTGGATGGCGACTCGACGAAGAGCAGTTTGGTGTTCGGCTTGATCGCCGCATCCCACGCCGGCAGCTCTGCCAGCGGCACATAGTCGACTTCGATGCCGAAACGCTTGAAGTACTTTTCGAACAGGCTGATGGTCGAACCGAACACGCTGCGCGACACCAGCACGTGATCGCCGGCACTGCACAGGCTCATCACCACCGCCATGATCGCAGCCATGCCGGTGGCCGTCGCAACAGCTTGCTCGGCGCTTTCCAGCGCAGCAATACGCTCTTCGAACGCGCGCACGGTCGGATTGGTGTAACGCGAGTAAACGTTGCCTGGCACTTCGCCGGCAAACCGTGCTGCTGCGTCGGCGGCAGTGCGGAACACGTAGCTTGAGGTGAAGAACATCGGATCACCGTGTTCGCCTTCCGGCGTACGGTGCTGACCGGCACGTACGGCCAGGGTATCGAACGCTACGCCTTCGAGGTCGCTATCCAGACGACCGGCATCCCATTCCTGACTCATGCTGTCACTCCTTGCCTGTTCTCGATAAATAAAAAGTCTTTTGCCAGATACAAAACCGGCCCCTCAGGGCCGGTAGAAACTCAGTTGTTATACAGATCGATGATCGCACTGACCGCCTGGGTCTTGACCTTCGAGGCATCGTTGCGTGCCTGTTCGATCTTGTCCAGATAAGCCTCGTCGACGTCGCCGGTCACGTACTTGCCGTCGAACACTGCGCAATCGAAGTTTTCGATCTTGATCTTGCCGCCGCCGACCGCTTCGATCAAGTCAGGCAAGTCCTGATAGATCAGCCAGTCAGCACCGATCAGATCAGCCACGTCCTGAGTCGAACGGTTGTGGGCGATCAGTTCATGGGCGCTTGGCATGTCGATGCCGTAAACGTTCGGGAAACGCACCGCAGGAGCGGCCGAGCAGAAGTAGACGTTTTTCGCACCGGCTTCGCGGGCCATCTGGATGATCTGCTTGCAGGTGGTACCGCGAACGATCGAGTCATCGACCAGCATCACGTTCTTGCCGCGGAATTCCAGCTCGATGGCGTTGAGCTTCTGGCGTACCGATTTCTTGCGGGCAGCCTGGCCCGGCATGATGAAGGTGCGGCCGATGTAACGATTCTTGACGAAACCTTCGCGGAATTTCACGCCCAAGTGATTAGCCAGTTCCAGCGCAGCAGTGCGACTGGTGTCCGGAATCGGGATGACCACGTCGATGTCGTGCTCAGGACGCTCACGCAGGATCTTCTCGGCGAGTTTCTCACCCATGCGCAGGCGCGCCTTGTAGACCGACACGCCGTCGATGATCGAGTCCGGACGCGCCAGATAGACGTGTTCGAAGATGCACGGGGTCAGGGACGGGCTGGTCGCGCACTGACGGGTGTGCAGCTTGCCCTCTTCAGTGATGTAGACCGCTTCGCCCGGCGCCAGGTCGCGAATCAGGGTGAAACCGAGCACGTCCAGGGAAACACTTTCCGAGGCGATCATGTACTCGACGCCTTCGTCAGTGTGACGCTGGCCGAACACGATCGGGCGGATGCCGTGCGGGTCACGAAAACCGACGATGCCGTAACCGGTCACCATGGCCACTACCGCGTAACCGCCGACGCAACGGTTGTGCACGTCGGTCACGGCAGCAAACACGTCTTCTTCGGTCGGTTGCAGCTTGCCGCGCTGGGCCAGCTCGTGGGCGAACACGTTGAGCAGCACTTCCGAGTCGGAACTGGTGTTGACGTGACGCAGATCGGATTCGTAGATTTCTTTGGCCAACTGTTCAACGTTGGTCAGGTTACCGTTATGCGCCAGCGTAATGCCGTAAGGCGAGTTGACATAAAACGGCTGGGCTTCGGCCGAAGTCGAGCTGCCCGCGGTTGGATAACGGACGTGGCCGATACCCATATGGCCGACCAGGCGTTGCATGTGACGCTGATGGAACACGTCACGCACCAGGCCATTGTCCTTGCGCAAGAACAACCGGCCATCATGGCTGGTCACGATACCGGCAGCGTCCTGGCCGCGGTGCTGGAGCACGGTTAGCGCGTCATACAGCGCCTGATTGACGTTCGACTTACCGACGATACCGACGATGCCACACATGCGACGCAACCCCTACTTAATGGATCTGAACTGAACAACACTCACTGTGGCGTTTTGGCCGACGGCAAGAGCTGTTCCTTGAACGGAATTTCAGCGGGTACGCTGATTCCGCTGGCAAGCCACTGACTGCTCCACCCAAGAATCAGGTTCTTGGACCAGTCGGCGACCAATAGAAATTTTGGCACGAGCTGTGACTCTTTCCACCACCCGTCCTGCTGTACCGGCCCCAGGCTCAACAGCCCGACTGCGACGACCACCAGCAACACGCCACGCGCCGCGCCGAAGGCCATTCCCAGAAAGCGGTCGGTCCCGGACAACCCGGTGACGCGAACCAACTCGCCGATAAGATAATTGATCATTGCGCCCACGATCAGCGTGGCGACAAACATGATGGCACAGCCCGCGATCACGCGAGCCGATGGGGTTTCGATGTATCCGGCGAGGTACTCGGACAATGAACCACCGAACATCCAGGCGACGACTCCTGCGATGATCCAGGTCACCAGCGATAATGCTTCTTTGACGAAGCCGCGGCTCAAACTGATCAATGCGGAGATGGCGATGATTGCAACGATCGCCCAGTCAACCCAGGTAAATGGCACAGTGCAGCCTACAGACGGATGAGGCGGCGCATTTTAGCAGAGCGCATGGCTGTCGGTAAGCTGCGATTTTCAGTGCATTTCAATCGAATCGATAGATCCTAGCCACGCTCGGGCTGGAAGCGCACGACAAAGCCCTTGAGCTTCTGCTGACGGCTCAAAAGATCACGCAGACGATCGGCTTCGGCGCGCTCGATCAGCGGGCCGACGAACACCCGATTCTTGCCATCGGCGGAACGGATGTAAGCGTTGTAGCCCTGGCTGCGCAGAGTTTTCTGCAGACTCTCGGCGCTGGCGCGGCTCGACAGGCTGGCCAGTTGCACCGACCAGCTCACCGACAGACCATTGGCGTCGACGCGGCTCTGAGTGGTATCAGGCTTGGTCGTCGCTGAAGCGATCGGCTGGGCAGGCGCAGGAATCGGCTTGGACACCGGCGGCGGCGCGGCAGGCGTGGCGATCTGGGCCGGCACAACAGGTGCCGGGGCGATCGGCGCAGAAGGCGCGACTTGCTCGGCGATTTCGTCATCGCTTGGCACGGGCTCTTGCGGCAAGGTTTGCGGCTCGGGAACGGCGACCGGCTCCAACTCCACCTGCGGCATGGCAGGCGCAGGCGGGGCAGCCGGGGCCTCGACGGTCACCTGGCGCTGTTCGTCCTGACGGGAAAACAGCATCGGCAGGAAAATCACCGCCAGCGCCACCAGCACCAGAGCACCTACCATGCGCTGTTTGTACGCTTTATCCAGCAAAGCCATTTGCCGCTTCCTCCGTGGAGTGCCGGGCCAACCATTCAAGGGCCTCGGCGACACAATAAAATGATCCGAACAACAGAATCTCATCGTCGCTGGTTGCGACGGCGCACTGCCCTTCAAGTGCGGCGGCAACACTGTCGTAAGACGTGACCGACGCGCCAAGGTTCTGCAATGCCACCTGCAATTGCGCAACAGGGCGCGCACGCGGTGAATCCAGCGGCGCTACTGCCCAGTGTTCGACACTAGCATTCAACTCGCTGACAACACCATCCAGATCCTTGTCCGCCAACAAACCAAACACCGCCAGACGCTTGCCGACCGGTGGCCGCGAGGCCAGACGGCGAGCCAGATACTCCGCCGCGTGCGGGTTATGGCCAACATCCAGCAACAGATTCAGGCGCTTGCCATTCCACTCGAAGGAACGGCGATCCAGACGCCCGACAACACGCGTCGCCTGCAAGGCCGCCACAATCTGCTGTGCACTCCACGGCAAACCGAGCAGCAGATACGCCTGCAACACCAGTGCGGCGTTTTCCATCGGCAGATCGAGCAGCGGCAAATCATGCAGCTCGACAACCCGGCCCTGCGCATCGGTACCGCGCCACTGCCAGTTATGGTCAGTGATGCCGAGATCGAAATCGCGTCCACGCAAGGAGAACGGGCACGCCAGTTCGCGCGCCTTGTCGAGCAACGGTTGCGGAGGATTGAGGTCGCCGCACAGCGCAGGCTTGCCCTGACGGAAGATCCCGGCCTTCTCGAAGGCTACGGATTCGCGGGTATCACCCAGATAATCGGCATGATCGACACCAATGCTGGTAACCAGCGCGATATCGGCGTCCACCACGTTGACCGTATCCAGACGCCCGCCCAGACCGACTTCCAGCACCACAGCATCGAGCCCGGCCTGCTGAAACAGCCAGAACGCCGCCAGTGTGCCCATTTCGAAGTAAGTCAGGGAAGTTTCGCCGCGCCCGGCCTCGACCGCAGCGAAGGCTTCGCACAGCTGTGCGTCAGTGGCTTCGACGCCATTGAGCTGCACCCGCTCGTTGTAACGCAGCAGGTGCGGAGAATTGTAGACACCAACGCTCAGGCCCTGCGCCCGCAGCAACGAAGCCACGAAAGCGCAGGTCGAACCCTTGCCGTTGGTGCCGGTGACCGTGATCACCCGAGGCGCCGGCTGGCCCAGCCCCATGCGGGACGCTACCTGTTGCGAACGCTCCAGACCCATGTCGATGGCCGACGGATGCAACTGCTCAAGGTAGGCGAGCCACTCGCCAAGGGTGCGCTCGGTCATATGTTGGCAGGCACCGGTGGAACGACGATCGGCTCGATTGGCGCAGCAACGAATGTCGGCGTTGGCTTACCCGTCATTTGTGCCAGCAGGTTGCCCAGGCGCGGACGCAGTTCCTGACGGTGGATGATCATGTCGATCGCACCGTGCTCCAGCAGGAACTCGCTGCGCTGGAAGCCTTCCGGCAGTTTCTCGCGCACGGTTTGTTCGATAACGCGCGGACCGGCGAAGCCGATCAGGGCTTTAGGTTCGCCAACAATCACGTCGCCGAGCATTGCCAGACTGGCGGAAACACCACCGTAAACCGGATCGGTCAGCACCGAGATGAACGGAATGCCTTCTTCGCGCAGACGCGCCAGCACGGCCGAGGTCTTGGCCATCTGCATCAGCGAGATCAGGGCTTCCTGCATGCGCGCACCACCGGAAGCGGCGAAGCAGATCATCGGGCAGCGGTTTTCCAGCGCGTAGTTGGCAGCGCGTACGAAACGCTCGCCGACGATGGCACCCATGGAACCGCCCATGAAGCTGAATTCAAACGCCGAAACCACTACCGGCATGCCCAGCAGGGTGCCGCTGACGGAAATCAACGCGTCTTTTTCGCCGGTCTGCTTCTGCGCAGCGGTCAGGCGATCCTTGTACTTCTTGCCGTCACGGAATTTCAGACGGTCAACCGGCTCCAGATCGGCGCCCAGTTCGTTGCGACCTTCGGCATCAAGGAAGATGTCGATGCGCGCACGTGCACCGATGCGCATGTGGTGGTTGCACTTCGGGCAAACGTCCAAGGTCTTTTCCAGCTCCGGACGGTACAGCACGGCCTCACAGGATGGGCATTTGTGCCACAGACCTTCAGGCACCGAGCTCTTCTTGACCTCCGAGCGCATGATCGAAGGGATCAGTTTGTCTACTAACCAGTTGCTCATGCTTTCTTTCTCCAGTACCGGCGGCCCGAACGCTCTGGTTCGCAGCCCCGTGTATGCCCTTGAGCTAAATTCATGTGTGGCGATGATCAAGGATGGCCGGGTCAGAAAAACTGACCTTCGTACAACCCAAAAACCCTCAGCCTCTTTTCTACCAAGCTGTGGACGGCGGCAGTGTGCCAGCCGTCACATCATGCACAGGCCTAAATGCCCCTGACGGCGCCGATGAACGCCTGAACTTTTGCGTGATCCTTGATGCCTTTGCTTGCCTCGACCCCACCACTGACGTCGACTGCGTAGGGTTTTACCCGAGCCACGGCGCCTGCGACGTTTTCCGGGGTCAAACCACCCGCCAGAATCAGCGGCTTGCTCAAACCTTGCGGAATCAATGACCAGTCGAACGCCTCGCCGGTTCCGCCGGGCACGCCTTCGACGTAGGTATCGAGCAGTACGCCACTGGCACTTGGGTAAGCATCGACAGCCGCGGCAATGTCATCGCCGGCCTTGACCCGCAGCGCCTTGATATAAGGACGATGCCAGCCTTCGCACTCTTCGGCGGTTTCGTCGCCATGGAACTGCAACAGATCCAGCGGCACGGCATCGAGGATTTCCCCCAACTCGCAACGGCTGGCATTGACGAACAGGCCCACGGTGGTCACAAACGGCGGCAAGGCCCTGATGATTTCCCGCGCTTGCTGCACCGATACTGCGCGCGGACTTTTGGCGTAAAACACGAATCCGATCGCATCAGCCCCGGCTTCGACGGCGGCCAGCGCATCTTCTATGCGGGTAATGCCGCAGATCTTGCTGCGAACGGCTGACATATCGAGAAAAACTCCGAGGCAGAATCCGGGAAAGTCCCGGATGGTAACAAAAGCGCTCGAGGGCGTCAGCCGTCAAGTTCGGAGAAACCCGTAAGGAAATGAGGACCGATAAAACGCTCGGGCAGCGGAAATTCGTCGTGGTACTCGACTTGCACCAGATACAAGCCGTAAGGATGCGCTGTCACGCCGCCAGACCGGCGCTCGCGACTTTCCAGCACTTCCTTCATCCACTCGACCGGCCGCTCGCCAGCACCGATGGTCATCAGGACGCCGGCGATGTTGCGCACCATGTGGTGCAGGAATGCGTTGGCGCGGATGTCGAGCACGATCATCTTGCCGTGACGGGTCACGCGCAGGTGATGCATCTTCTTGATCGGCGATTTCGCCTGGCACTGGCCGGCACGGAACGCACTGAAATCGTGGGTGCCAATCAGATACTGCGCGGCTTCGGCCATGCGCTCTGCGTCCAGCGGGCGGTGATTCCAGGTGATTTCTTCATTGAGATGGGCCGGGCGAATCTGATCGTTGTAGATCACATAACGATAGCGCCGGGCGATGGCCTTGAACCGCGCATGGAAATGCGCCGGCATCACCCGCGCCCAACTGACACTGATGTCGTGAGGCAGGTTGATGTTGGCGCCCATTACCCAGGCCTTCAGCGAGCGGTCGACCTGCGTGTCGAAATGCACCACTTGTCCGCAGGCATGCACACCCGCATCGGTACGCCCGGCGCACTGCAAGGAAACGGGCGCGTTGGCGACTTTCGACAAGGCTTTTTCAAGCGCTTCCTGCACCGTCGCCACTCCGGTTAACTGACGCTGCCAGCCACTGTAGCGCGAGCCTTTGTATTCAACGCCCAGCGCAACGCGGTAAAAGCCGTCGGGGGCCATTTCGGCGATCGGGTTATCTATGTTTGCCAAGGTGGGACAGCCTGCTGTTTTTGCAAAGGCCGGCATTATAAGGCTGTGGACCGGGGATGCCAGAGAGATCTCTGTCGCCTGATCGGGCCTCATCGCTGGCAAGCCAGCTCCCACAGTTTCTGCGGCGCACACAATACCTGTGGGAGCTGGCTTGCCAGCGATGACAATAGCCAAAACAACACACACTGCGCCCCAAACAAAAACGGCAGCCTCACCGGGCTGCCGTTTTGTTTACCGCAGATTTATTAAAGGCTCGAGAGCATGTCCTTGGCTTCGCCGCGCTGCTTCTCGTCACCCTCGGTCAACACTTCATTGAGGATGTCGCGCGCGCCGTCGCTGTCACCCATGTCGATGTAGGCCTGGGCCAGATCAAGTTTGGTGGCTGCTTCGTCGGTGCCCGCGAGGAAGTCGAAATCGTCTTCACCCAAATCATCACCCAGCGCCGCATCGGCCTCGGTGAACGTCGGCTCGGCGATGCTCTGCGACAGGCGATCCAGCTCGGCGTTGACGTCATCCAGCTCGGCGGCAAATGCATCAGGCTCGCCCGCCGGGTTGGTGTCCATCTCGTCAGACAACGACAGGTCGAAATCGGCCGGCAGCTCCAGATCATCCTGCGGCACATCGGCGACGACCGGTGGCTCTACCGGCGGCAAGTCCTTCACGCCGTCATCCAGATCCAGCAGGAAGTCATCATCGGCCAACGGTGCGGGAACAGGAGCCGGCTCAGCGCCAAGGTCCAGATCCAGGTCGAAATCCGACAGATCATCCAGATTCTCTTTGATGTCGGTCTGCTGTTGCAGCACCGATTCAAAGCTCAGATCGTCGTCCGACGGGAACTCGTCCAGTTCGACAGGCGCTTCGGGCTCAACGACTGGCGCTGGCTCCACCGGAGTGATGTTGTCGAGATCGTCCAGACTCAGGTCGAACGCGCTGTCCAGATCGTCCGTTGCTGGCGACGGCTCAGGCGTTTCGGGCTCATCCAGCAGCAATTCCTTGACGTACTGGGCGTCCAGCTCGGCTGCAATGGCGGCGGCGGCCAAACCACCGGCAACCGCTACTGCCATGGCCGGGAAACGGCTTTTCAGCTCTTCGACCTTGGCGAAGTTGTCGCCATTGGCCACCAACTGACGCTCCTGGCCTACGAAAGCATCGCGATCACCCTGCTGACCATAGACTTCCATCAGCTTCAGACGCAGATCACTGCGCTGCGGCTCAAGGCTGATGCCCTCTTCCAGCAACGCAGCAGCCTGATTCAGACGACCGGCGTTGATGTGCGATTGAGCCTTGTCGAGGACGTCATCGGAGCGCTCGCCTGCCGGGGCAACCAGCGGCGCAGCGATTGGCTCGGCCATGACGATTGGCGCCACAATCGGGGCGACTACTGGCGCAGGCGTTGGTGCCGGAGCAGGAGCCGGAGTGTTGAGTTTGACGCTCGCGGCCGGGGTTTCCAGACCTTCGAAGCTGCTTTCGGGCAGATCGTGCTCGGCGGAGAACTCTTGCTCCTCAGCCAGGGCGCGAGCCATGCGCACATGCTTCTCGGCTTCCTGCTGGGCTTTGCGGCGACGGGCCAGCAGCAACAGCAACAACAGCAAGACCACGGCACCGCCACCGACCAGACCCAGCAAGATCGGATTGGTCAGCAGTTCGTTGAAGGTTTTTTCGTCATCAGCGACAGGTGTAGTTTCGACCACCGGCTCGACCACTGGCTCAACTGGCGTCTCGGCCGGCGGTGCAATGGCGGACTCTGGTGTCGGAGCTGCTTCTGCCGGTGTCGCTGGCGGTGTGGCGGCCAACTCGGCAGTGATCGCAGGCACCGCCGGATTAGCGTCTGGAGCAGCGCCCGCCCCTTCGGCCTGCATCTTCGCCAATTGATTGTTCTTCAACTCGATCAGACGTTGCAGCTTGTCCAACTGACTTTGCAGATCGGTCATGCGGCTTTTCAGTTCCTCGTTGTCACGAAGGGTCGTGTCGAGGTTTTCCTGAGTGACCGCGAGCTTGTCGCTCAGGGCCTTGGCGTCGCCCGCAGGGCCTTTGCCGCGCGCCTTGGCGCTTTCAGCAGAAACCAGGCTCAGGTTGTCTTGCGCGTCAGGCGCAGCGCCCGCATTGCCGCGACCACGGTTGGTCGCATCGAGTTGCTGCTGACCGGTGCCAGGTTTGGCCACATAACGACGACCCTGACGCCAGGCTTCGTTTTGTGCTGCGACTTCAGCGATGGCCGCCGACTGTGGCAGCGCAGTGCTTTGCACCGAATCCGGAAGACGCAGGACCTGGCCGACTTTCAGGCGGTTGATGTTGCCGCCGATAAACGCATCCGGGTTCAACGCCTGAATGGCCAGCATGGTCTGCTGCACCGAACCGCCGTTACGGGCCTTCGCCGCGATTTCCCACAGGGTGTCGCGCGGGGTGGTGGTGTATTGCGTCGGGTGAGTGGCGCCGGTGGTCGGTGCAGTGATGGTTTGCGACGGCGCCGGTTGCGCGGCGGCGTCAGCGGTCTGCGGCGAAAACTTCGACGGATCCAGCAGTACGCTGTAATCGCGCAACAAGCGGCCATTTGGCCACATCACCTGGACGAGGAATTTCACCATCGGTTCCGACAGTGGCTTGCTCGAGGTCACGCGCAGCACGCTTTTGCCGCCGGCGTTGAGTACGGGGGTGAACGTCAGATCATTGAGGAAGGCCTGGCGGTCGACGCCGGCCTTGGCGAAGTCTTCCGGCGAAGCCAGGCTCGGCACCACTTCGGCAGCGGTGAGATCCTTGACGTCGAGCAGCTCGATTTCAGCCACCAGCGGCTGGTTCAGGGTCGACTTCAGGGTCAGCTCCCCGAGCCCGAGGGCATGCGCCATACCGGAGGACAGCGCCGAGGCGGCCGCTATTGCTAACACCAGTTTGCGAACTTGAACCATAGCCTCATCCTTTGTTTGAACGTTCCTCGGCCAGCGAGAAGATGTTGAATACCGCTGCCGTAAGGCATTGCGCGCGACGACGACAGACTGCCGCGCGCGATCATTTCTTTGATGCCCCGGAAAGTCCCGGAGGGTGACACGTTATCAACTGCTTCGGCCAAGCATAGCGCCCAGCTAGAATCAGTCGACAAATTGTTGCCAAGTATCTTTTACAGCAGGTCTTTTATCAACAACTCGGCAACCTGCACAGCATTGAGTGCTGCGCCTTTGCGCACGTTATCTGACGTCAGCCACAGATTAAGTTCCGCCGGGTCATCGACACCACTGCGAACACGACCGACATAGACCACGTCCTGACCCACCGCGTCTCCGACTGCCGTCGGGTAATCACCCGCATCGACCAGTTCAATGCCCGACGCAGCTTCCAGCGCAGCATTGACCTTTTTCAGGTCGACGGCCTGCGCTGACTGCAAAGTCACGCTAAGGCTATCGCCAAAAAATACCGGGGCTTGAACGCAACTTGCGGAAATCTTCAATAAAGGCTGTGCCAGCACCTGACGCAACTCACGCACCAGGCGTTTTTCCAGCAGCGTATGGCCCTGCGCGTCAGGCGTGCCGACCTGGGCCAGCAGGTTGAACGCCATCTGCCGATCAAAAAACTTGGGCTCCAACGGGCGCATGTTCAGCAGCTCGGCGGTCTGACGTGCCAGCTCGGCGACGGCTTCACGCCCCTGGGCGGAAACGGCCAGATTGGCGGTGACGTTGACGTATTGCAGATCGATCAGATCGAGCAACGGCGCGAGCACCACGGCAAGCGCAGTCGCCGACGGGCTCGGACTGCTGACCTGGAATGGCGCTTTCAAACCGGCGAGCACATCAGCATTGGCTTCCGGCACCACTTGCGGCGCCTGATCGGCCGGCAAGGCGCCGGACAGGTCGATCAGCGAGCAACCGGCGGCGTGGGCGCGGGCGGCGTAGCTCAGGGTGATGGCTGGACCGGCGGCGAAGAACACCAGTTTGACCTTGCTGAAATCGAATTCGTCGACCTCACGCACGCGCACGTTCTTGTTACGGAACAGCACCGAGCTGCCGGCGGATTCGCTGCTGGCCAGCAGGTGCAGGTTGCCGATCGGGAAATTACGCTCTTCAAGAATCTGTACGAGGGTTTCGCCGACAGTACCGGTGGCGCCGATCACGGCAATATCAAGGGTCTGGGTCATGGTGCGGCCTCTGGCGAAACGGGGGGAGCGGCACTTTACCGGGTGACTGGCGCACAGGCAATTTCTGCCGGGGATTTGCAGTGTCTGTTCTGGCCTCATCGCTGGCAAGCCAGCTCCCACAGGGGGCTGTGTGGGACACAGATGTTTTGTACATACCTGAAACCTGTGGGAGCTGGCTTGCCAGCGATGAGGCCAGACCTGACACTCAAGAAATTTCAGGCATAAAAAACCCGCGCCTCTCGCAAGGCGCGGGTTGTTCATTGCTTCAAACGATCAACGCTCAAGCAAAATCCGCAGCATGCGACGCAGCGGTTCGGCCGCGCCCCACAGCAGCTGGTCGCCGACGGTGAAGGCGCCCAGATACTGGGTGCCCATGTTCAGCTTGCGCAGACGACCGACCGGAACATTCAGGGTGCCGGTGACCTTGGTCGGGCTCAGCTCCTGCATGCTGATCTCGCGCTGATTTGGTACCAGTTTGACCCAAGGGTTGTGCTGGCTGATCAGCCCTTCGATGTCGGCGATCGGGACGTCTTTGTTCAGCTTGATGGTCAGCGCCTGGCTGTGGCAACGCATGGCGCCGATGCGCACGCAGATGCCGTCGACCGGGATCGGGCTCTTGAAGCGACCGAGAATCTTGTTGGTCTCGGCCTGGGCTTTCCACTCTTCGCGGCTCTGGCCGTTCGGCAGTTCCTTGTCGATCCATGGGATCAGGCTGCCGGCCAACGGTACGCCGAAGTTTTCGGTCGGGTAGGCTTCGCTGCGCATGGCATCGGCTACACGACGGTCGATGTCGAGGATCGCGCTGGCAGGATCGGCCAGTTGCTCGGCAACAGCGGCGTGGGTCGCGCCCATTTGCTTGATCAGCTCACGCATGTTCTGCGCGCCGGCACCGGAGGCCGCCTGATACGTCATGGCGCTCATCCACTCGACCAGCCCGGCCTCGAACAGACCACCGAGGCCCATCAGCATCAGGCTGACGGTGCAGTTGCCGCCGATGTAGTTCTTGGTGCCCGCATCCAGTTGCTGGTCGATGACCTTGCGGTTGACCGGATCAAGAATGATGACCGCGTCATCGTTCATGCGCAGGCTGGAAGCCGCGTCGATCCAGTAACCCTGCCAGCCGGCTTCGCGCAGCTTGGGGAACACTTCGCTGGTGTAGTCGCCGCCCTGGCAGGTCAGGATCACGTCGAGGGTCTTCAGCTCTTCAATGCTGTAAGCGTCCTTGAGCGGAGCAATGTCCTTGCCCACGGACGGGCCTTGGCCACCGACATTGGAAGTGGTGAAAAACACCGGCTCGATAAGATCGAAATCCTGCTCTTCCAGCATCCGCTGCATGAGCACGGAACCGACCATACCGCGCCAACCGATCAGACCTACACGTTTCATCGCAACTACACCTTCTTGAAAAGTGGGCCGCTGCTTTGTATTGAATTTCGCAGCGGGCCCGAGAGATTACAGATTCCGCAGCGCGGCGACTACTGCGTCGCCCATTTCCTGCGTACCGACTTTGGTGCAACCGGCCGAATGGATATCACCGGTGCGCAGGCCCTGATCCAGAACCACGCTGACAGCTTTCTCGATGGCATCGGCCGCGTCATGCAGATTGAAGCTATAACGCAGCATCATCGACACCGACAAAATGGTCGCCAACGGGTTGGCAATGCCCTTGCCGGCAATGTCCGGCGCCGAACCGTGGCAAGGCTCGTACATGCCCTTGTTGTTGGAGTCGAGCGAGGCCGACGGCAGCATGCCGATGGAACCGGTAAGCATCGAAGCTTCGTCGGAGAGGATGTCGCCGAACAGGTTGTCGGTGACGATCACGTCGAACTGCTTCGGTGCGCGCACCAGTTGCATGGCGGCGTTGTCGACGTACATATGGCTCAGTTCGACTTCTGGATAATCTTTAGCAACCTGCTCGACCACTTCACGCCACAGTTGGCTGGAAGCCAGCACGTTGGCCTTGTCCACCGAGCACAGCTTCTTGCCACGCACCATGGCCATGTCGAAACCGACGCGGGCGATGCGGCGGATCTCGCTTTCGCTGTATGGCAGGGTGTCATAGGCCTGACGCTCGCCGTTTTCCAGCGTACGAGTGCCGCGCGGCGCGCCGAAGTAGATACCGCCGGTCAGCTCGCGGACGATCAGGATGTCCAGGCCGGCAACGATTTCCGGCTTCAGGCTCGAAGCATCGGCCAGTTGCGGGTACAGGATCGCCGGACGCAGATTGCCGAACAGGCCCAGTTGCGCACGGATTTTCAGCAGACCGCGCTCAGGGCGGATGTCACGCTCGATGGTGTCCCATTTCGGGCCACCGACAGCGCCAAGCAGCACTGCATCGGCAGCGCGGGCACGGTCGAGGGTTTCGTCGGCCAGTGGCACGCCGTGCTTGTCGATGGCCGCGCCACCGATCACGTCATGGCTCAGCTCGAAACCCAGGCTGTACTTGTCGTTGGCCAATTCCAGCACCTTGACCGCTTCGGCCATGATTTCCGGACCAATACCGTCGCCTGGGAGAATCAGAATCTGCTTGCTCATGCTTTCCTCGTGTCTTCAGTCGGTGCGCCATCAACGGACGCGCCCGGAAAAATTCTTGTCGTTCTAAAACTGTTTTTCAGCCCAGAGTACGATCACATCTGTACTGAACGAGCCATCGGCTTCGATCTCGAAATATTCGCGCACTTCGTTGCCCATCGACTGCTGCAACTGGCGGATCGCGGCGCGCATCACTTCAGGTGTGCGCATGCGCTCGACCCAACTGCTGTACTCCAGACGCAGACGTTGCCGCGCAGTGCTACGCGTATGCAAACCCGCCTCGCTGACCTGCCGCAACCACTCGCCGGCAGAATAATCGCGCACATGGCTGGTGTCGCGCAGCACTTCGACGCTTTGCAGGTAAGTGTCGAACAACGGGCTGCCCGGCGACAACACATCGACGAACGCCGCCACACCACCCGGCTTCAGCACCCGGCGTACTTCTCGCAGGGCCACACCGAGATCGCTCCAGTGATGCGCCGAATAACGGCTGAACACGAAATCGAATTCGCCATCGGCAAACGGCAGACGCTCGGCGGCCCCGTTGACCGTGGCGATATTGCTCATGCCACGATCGACGGCAGCAGCCGCCACGACGTCGAGCATCTGCTGCGACAGGTCATAGGCGACCACTTCCCTGACCAGCGGCGCCACGTGAAAACTCACATGGCCGGCGCCACACCCCAGGTCCAGCAACCGGGCGTCGCCCTGCCCTGCCAGTTCAGCTTGTAGCAGTGCGAATTCGGTACCTTGCGCGTGAACGGCGCTGCTCAGGTAGGCGGCGGCCTGTTCACCGAATTGCTTTTGTACAACCTGACTGTGCTGGGCGGTGCTGGTCATGGGGACTTTCCTTGAATCTTGTGGTGCTTGTTCCGGCCTCATCGCTGGCAAGCCAGCGATGGGGCCGGCCCTGACTACATCAATCTCGAATCAATCACGCGTCGCGGAACAACCACGGCTGGCTCACGCGATGCTTCGCTTCAAACGTCGCAATCGCTTCGTGGTCTTGCAAGGTCAGGCCGATATCGTCCAGACCGTTGAGCAGGCAATGCTTGCGAAACGCATCGATCTCAAAGCGGTAAACCTTGCCATCCGGACGCGTCACGGTTTGTGCTTGCAGGTCGACCTGCAATTGATAGCCCGGCTCAGCTTCAACCTGCTTGAACAGCTCATCGACTTCAGCGTCGCTCAAGATGATCGGCAGCAAGCCGTTCTTGAAGCTGTTGTTGAAGAAGATGTCGGCGTAGCTCGGCGCGATGATGCTGCGAAAACCGTACTCTTCCAGCGCCCATGGCGCGTGTTCACGACTGGAGCCGCAACCGAAGTTCTCTCGGGCCAGCAATACGCTGGCGCCTTGGTAACGCTCGGCGTTGAGCACGAAGTCCTTGTTCAACGGGCGCTTGGAGTTGTCCTGATACGGTTGCCCGACATCGAGGTAACGCCATTCATCGAACAGGTTCGGGCCGAAACCGGTGCGCTTGATCGACTTCAAGAACTGCTTGGGAATGATCTGGTCGGTGTCGACATTGGCACGATCCAAAGGCGCGACAAGGCCAGTGTGCTGGGTAAATGCCTTCATCGTTACTGTGCTCCTTGAATCAATTCACGAACGTCGATAAAGCGACCGTTCACCGCCGCAGCCGCCGCCATCGCCGGGCTGACGAGGTGGGTGCGGCCACCGGCGCCCTGACGGCCTTCGAAGTTACGGTTGGACGTCGAGGCGCAATGCTCGCCGGACTCCAAACGGTCCGGGTTCATCGCCAGACACATTGAGCAACCGGGTTCACGCCATTCAAAACCGGCTTCGAGGAAAATCTTGTCCAGACCTTCAGACTCGGCCTGCGCCTTCACCAGACCCGAGCCCGGCACGACGATGGCTTGCTTGATGGTCGAAGCCACCTTGCGGCCCTTGGCAATGACAGCGGCGGCGCGCAAATCTTCGATCCGCGAGTTGGTGCAGGAACCGATGAATACGCGATCGAGTTGAATGTCGGTGATCGCCTGATTGGCGGTCAAACCCATGTATTTCAGGGCGCGGACGATCGAGTCGCGTTTGACCAGATCCATTTCCTTGTCCGGGTCCGGCACGTTCTGATCAACGGCCAAGACCATTTCCGGCGAAGTGCCCCAGCTGACTTGCGGCTTGATCTGCGCGGCGTCGAGTTCGACCACGGTATCGAATTTGGCATCGGCGTCGGATACCAGGTCTTTCCAGGACTCGACGGCCATCTCCCACTCGGCGCCTTTCGGTGCGAACGGACGGCCCTTGACGTAATCGACAGTTTTTTGATCCGCCGCGACCAGACCCACGCGGGCGCCGGCTTCGATGGACATGTTGCAGATGGTCATGCGGCCTTCGACGGACAAATCGCGAATCGCGCTGCCGGCGAATTCGATGGCATGGCCGTTACCGCCGGCGGTGCCGATCTTGCCGATCACCGCGAGGACGATGTCCTTGGCGGTCACGCCGAACGGCAATTGGCCTTCGACGGACACCAGCATGTTTTTCATTTTCTTGGCGACCAGGCACTGAGTGGCGAGCACGTGCTCGACCTCGGAAGTGCCGATACCGTGAGCCAGAGCGCCGAACGCGCCGTGGGTCGAGGTGTGCGAGTCGCCGCAGACCACGGTCATGCCCGGCAAGGTCGCGCCCTGCTCCGGGCTGATCACGTGGACGATGCCTTGGCGGACGTCGTTCATCTTGAACTCGACGATGCCGTATTCATCACAGTTGTCATCGAGGGTCTGAACCTGCAAACGCGAGACCTGGTCGGCGATGGCTTCGATGCCACCCTTGCGCTCCGGGGTCGTCGGTACGTTGTGGTCCGGGGTCGCGATGTTGGCATCGATGCGCCAAGGCTTGCGCCCGGCCAGACGCAGACCTTCAAAGGCTTGCGGCGAAGTCACTTCGTGAATGATGTGACGATCGATGTAGATCAACGCAGAGCCATCGTCGCGCTGCTTGACCAAATGCGAATCCCAGAGCTTGTCGTAGAGCGTTTTGCCGGCCATCAGACGGTTCCTCATCAGCTTGTTTCTATGCCCTGGGTATTTGAGAGATTCAATAACCCTTTGGCTTGTGAGGTCGATCCTATGGGGTTAGATTAAATAACTCAAATTCATATTTTTTATGCTTTGGATAACCAACTGGAATACCACCATGGATCTGGCCAACCTCAACGCTTTTATCGCCATCGCCGAGACCGGCAGTTTCTCCGGCGCCGGTGAACGGCTGCACCTGACGCAACCGGCCATCAGCAAGCGTATTGCCGGTCTGGAGCAGCAACTCAAGGTGCGTCTGTTCGATCGACTGGGTCGCGAAGTCGGCCTGACCGAGGCTGGCCGCGCCCTGCTGCCGCGGGCTTATCAGATTCTCAATGTGCTGGACGACACCCGTCGCGCATTGACCAACCTGACCGGCGAAGTCAGCGGCCGCCTCACATTGGCCACCAGTCATCACATTGGCCTGCACCGCCTGCCGCCGCTATTAAGGGAGTTCACCCGCTGCTACCCACAGGTCGCGCTGGATATTCAGTTTCTCGATTCGGAAGTGGCCTACGAAGAAATACTCCACGGCCGCGCGGAACTGGCGGTCATCACCCTTGCCCCCGAGCCGCACACGCTGGTCAAAGCCACACCGGTGTGGGATGACCCGCTGGATTTTGTGGTCGCCCCGGAGCATTCATTGATCAGTAATGGCGCCGTCAGTCTGGCGGACATTGCCGGCCATCCGGCGGTTTTCCCCGGCGGCAACACATTTACACACCATATTGTCCAACGTTTGTTCGAGGCCCAAGGGCTGACACCGAATATCGCGATGAGCACCAACTACCTGGAAACCATCAAAATGATGGTCTCCATTGGCCTGGCATGGAGCGTGCTGCCGCGCACCATGCTCGATGAACAGGTGGCAAGCATCGCATTGCCGGGCATACAGCTCAGTCGCCAGCTAGGCTATATCGTGCACACCGAACGGACGCTATCGAATGCAGCAAGAGCGTTTATGGCCTTGCTGGATGCACAAATCGATCTGCCAGGGACTCAGGGCTAACTTGTGCTAATCCTATAGAGCCGCTGCCCCTGTGCCTAAATGCCACCACCCGCTCAAGGCCTGTCGATAATGCCGAAATCTGTTGACCGAATTCCGCCGATGCCGCGCATTCAAGCGATTGACCCGCGACATTCCGAGCAGAGCTGGGAGAGCGCGCCGCAATTGTTGGCAGCGCTGAACGGCGCACGGCTCGGTGCCTGGTATTGGGACATCGAGCGCGGTCAGATCAGTTGGTCACGGGGCACGCAGGCATTGTTCGGCTTCGATCCGCGCCAGCCGCTGCCGGAAGATCTCGAATACCTGGATTTGCTGCCACCCGAAGACCGGGCAAAAACCGTGCGCGCCTTCCACGCGGTAATCGCCGGCGCCCCGCTGGAACAGGCGATGCATCACCGCATCCGCTGGCCCGACGGCAGCCTGCACTGGCTGGAGATCAACGGCAGCCTGCTGCCAGACAAAAACGGCCGCCCCCGAATGATTGGGGTGATTCGCGAAATCACGCACCAGCGGCAACGCGAACAAGCCCTGAGCAGTTCGGAGAAACGTTTCGCCACGCTGTTTCATCTGTGCCCGAACATGGTGCTGCTGACCCGCCAGGAAGACGGTTTGATCAGCGAAGCCAACCAGTATTTCGAAAGCCTGTTCGGCTGGCCGGTGCAAAGCGCGATTGGCCGCACCACCCTGGAACTGGGCCTGTGGGTGCACCCTGAGCAGCGCGGCGAACTGGTCAAAAAAACCAAGGCCAAGGGCGAACTGATCAGCATGGAAGTGCAGTTTCGCGCCAGCAACGGGCAGATCCATGACGGCATTCTCAGTGCGCAAAAGGTCGAACTCGAAGGCCAGCCTTATCTGCTGAGCACGTTCCTCGACACCACCGAGCGCAAAGCGGCGGAACACGCCTTGAAAGACAGCCAGGAACGCCTCGACCTGGCGCTCGACTCGGCGCAGCTCGGCACGTGGGACTGGCACATTCCCAGCGGCATGCTCTATGGCTCGGCGCGCGCGGCGCAATTGCACGGACTGGACCCGAAACCGTTCCATGAATCGTTCGACGAGTTTTTCGAAGGTGTGCCCGGCGAGGAGCGCGACAGCATGCGCGACGCCTATCGCAGCCTGCGCGAAGGCCCGGCGGGCAATTACCAACTGACGTATCGCGTGCAATTGGCGGACGGCAGCTCACGTTATCTGGAAAGCCGCGCCCGCCTCTATCGCGACGACAATGGCGCGCCGTTGCGCATGGCCGGCACTTTGCTCGACATCACCGATCAGGTCGAACGCGAACAACGCCTGGTGGCCTCGGAAGAGAAGTTCGCCACGCTGTTCCAGGTCAGCCCCGACCCGATCTGCGTCACCCGTCAGGACAGCGGCGAGTTCATCGAAATCAACAACAGTTTCACTCAGACCTTTGGCTGGAGCGCCGCCGACGTAATCGGCCGCACCGCCGAAGACATCGGCCTGTGGGACGCATCGGCGAAAAGTCTGCAGCGCATCGAACGGGTGATCCGCGAACAGGGCCTGAGCAATGTCGCGATCATCGTCCAGCACAAGGACGGCCAGTCGTTGACCTGTGTGATTTCCAGTCGGCAGATCAGCGTTGGCGATCAACCGTGCATCGTCACCACATTGCGCGATATCACCCAGCAGCAACGCTCGGAAGCGGCTCTGAAAGCCAGCGAAGAGAAGTTCGCCAAGGCGTTTCACTCCAGCCCCGACGCCATCACCATCACCGAGCGCGACACCGGGCGCTATCTGGAGGTCAACGACGGTTTCTGTCGCCTCACCGGATATCGCGCCGATGAAGTGGTGGGTAAAACCGTGTATCAGGTCGGGATCTGGGCCGAGGAGAAACAGCGTTCGGCCCTGCTCGCCGAATTGCAGATCAAGGGTCGCGTGCACCACCAGGAAATGCTCGGGCGCAACAAGCGCGGGGAAATCCTCACGGTGGAAGTCTCGGTGGAGCCTATCACCCTGAATGAAACGGCTTGCCTGCTGCTGACGGCCCGAGACGTCAGCCTGTTGAAAAACGCTGAAGCACAAATCCGCCATCTGGCTTACCACGATCCGCTGACCAACCTGCCCAACCGTGCGTTGTTGATGGATCGGCTGAGCCAGCAGATCGCCCTGCTCAAACGCCACAACCTGCGCGGTGCCCTGCTGTTTCTCGATCTCGATCACTTCAAGCACATCAATGACTCACTCGGCCATCCGGTCGGTGACACGGTGCTGAAGATCATCACGGCGCGGCTCGAAGCCAGTGTGCGCATGGAGGATACGGTGGCGCGCCTGGGCGGCGATGAGTTCGTGGTGTTGCTCAGTGGCCTGGAGGGCACGCGCAATGAAGTCACCTTGCAGGTACGCGAACTGGCCGACACCCTTCGTGAACTGCTCTCGGAACCGATGTTCCTCGACGGCCAGCGCCTGCAAGTCACACCAAGCATCGGCGTGGCGCTGATCCCAGATCACGGCTCTACCCCGACCGACCTGCTCAAACGTGCGGACATTGCCTTGTACCGAGCCAAGGATTCCGGGCGCAACACCACGCAGATGTATCACAACACCATGCAGAAAGCGGCCAGCGAACGTCTGCGCATGGAGACCGACTTGCGCCTGGCGCTGTCGCGCGGCGAATTCAGGGTGCATTTCCAGCCGCAAATCGACGCGCAGGACAATCGCATCATCGGCGCCGAAGCCCTGGTGCGCTGGAACCACCCGAAACTCGGCGCACAGTCACCGACCGAGTTCATCAAGGTTCTGGAAGACAGCGGTCTGATTCTGGAAGTCGGCACATGGATACTCGATGAAGCCTGCTCGGCGTTCAAACAACTGATCGCCCTGCAACTGGTCGACCCGCTCAATTTCAGCTTGTGCGTCAACATCAGCCCGCGCCAGTTCCGCCAGAACGACTTCGTCGAGCGTATCGAACAAAGCATGGTCAGCCACGGCCTGCCGTGCTCGCTGCTGAAACTGGAGATCACCGAAGGCATCGTCATTCAGAACCTGGAGGACACCATCAGCAAGATGCGCCGCCTGAAAAAGCTCGGTGTGAGTTTCGCCATGGACGACTTTGGCACCGGTTATTCATCGCTGACTTACCTCAAGCGCTTGCCGGTGGACACGTTGAAAATCGATCAGTCGTTTATCCGCGATGCGACCACTGACCCGAACGACGCGGAGATCATCCGCGCCATCGTCGCCATGGCCCGCAGCCTGAAACTCGAAGTGATCGCCGAAGGCGTGGAAACCCCGGAGCAGCTTGAGTTTTTGCAGGGCCTGGGTTGCCATTTGTACCAAGGGTATCTGCACAGTCGGCCATTACCGCTGGAGGACTTGAAAAAGCTGCTGACATAACGCGCTCAGCTTGGACCCGGCCAACAATTGCCAGTGTTGGCGGCAACCTGTAGGGTCGCGTTTTTTGCGCCGTTTCGAGATCAATCATGCAGGATGCAACCCTCCCACGCCCGGCCCTGCTGGGCATCGACCTTGGCACCACCAACAGTCTTATCGCCGTCTGGCAGGACGGTCAGGCACGGTTGATTCCCAACGCCCTCGGCGACGTGCTGACCCCATCGGTGATCAGCCTCGATGAGGACGACACGATTCTGGTCGGCAAAGCTGCGCGCGCCCGACTGACCTCGCATCCGGAACGCAGCGCCGCGGCATTCAAGCGCTTCATGGGCAGCGACAAGCAGATTGAACTGGGTAGTCGTCAGTTCAGCCCCGAAGAATTGTCGGCACTGGTGCTCGGCTCACTCAAGCAGGACGCCGAAGCCTTTCTCGGCCACCCGGTATCCGAAGCAGTGATTTCCGTACCGGCGTATTTCAGTGACGAGCAACGCAAACGCACGCTGTTTGCCGCCGAACTGGCTGGTTTGTCCGTGACGCGCCTGATCAACGAGCCGACCGCTGCTGCCATGGCCTATGGGCTGCACGAGCAGAAATTCGAACGCACACTGATTTTCGATCTGGGCGGCGGCACCTTCGATGTCACGGTGCTGGAATATGCGCTGCCGCTGATCGAAGTGCATGCGTCCACCGGCGACAACTTCCTCGGCGGCGAAGATTTCACCGCCGCGCTGTTGCAGGCCTGCCTCAAGGCCTGGCAATTGACCCCGTCAATGGTCGATGCACAGGGCATGGCCAGCCTGGGTGATGCGCTGGAACAGCTCAAGTGCAAACTCGGTGAAGGTACGCAGCATTTGAGTTGGCGTCATGCAGACAAGACATTTGAATGGTCGCTGGATGAAGCCGCTGCGGTGAAGATCTGGGAGCCACTGCTCGGCCGCTTGCGCGCACCGATCGAACAAGCCCTGCGCGATGCCCGGCTCAAGCCCCGCGATCTCGACAGCCTGGTATTGGTGGGGGGTGCCACGCGAATGCCGGCGGTGCAGCAAATGGTCGCCACGCTGTTCGGGCGCCTGCCTTATCGTCATCTGGATCCCGATACCCTTGTCGCGCTCGGCGCGGCGACGCAAGCGGCGTGCAAGGCGCGCGACGGTGCGGTGGAAGAGCTGATCCTGACGGACGTCTGCCCTTACACACTGGGCATCGAGACTATGCGCGGCAAGGGTATCGAAGGCGCCTTCTCGCCCATCATCGAACGCAACACCATCATTCCAACGTCTCGGGTGGAGCGCTATTACACAACGCATCCGCGGCAGGAAAAAATCCGCATTGCGGTGTATCAGGGCGAACGTCCATGGGTACGCGACAACATTCTTATCGACGCTTTCGATGTCACGCTGATGCCCACCGAGCAGATCCAGCAACTGGATGTGCGTTTCAGCTACGACATCAATGGCTTGCTCGAAGTTGACGTCACGTTGCTGGAAACAGGTGCACGGTACAGTCACAGCATCGACCGCAGCCCCACCGGACTCGATGAACAGGCTCGACAAAACAGTCATGACCGGCTCGCCGCACTCAAGGTTCACCCGCGCGATGCACTACCCAACCGCACGCTGCTGGCACGTCTGGAGCGCGCATGGATGCAGAGCCTGGGGACGGAGCGCGAGCGCATTGCCGAATGGCTGCACAGTTTCACCACCGTGCTCGGCGGCCAGCAATCGTCAGAGATCGCCAGCCACCGCGCACAGCTCAACAGCGCGCTCGATGAGTTGCGCCTCTAGCCAATGAGCCGACGCAACGCTGCCTGCAATCCACCGGACAATGGATCCTCACGGAAACTCTCCGGTGGCACGCCGTAGCGATTGGGCAGCTTCTCGCCAGGAAAACCGAACAGCACCAGCGGCAGAAAAGGCAAAACCGGCGTCAGCCCCGCGAGCACCAGAAAGGTCGCGACGCCTCGGCCCATGTCGTGCAGGCGCCGCAGCATGGCGCTGAGCAACAGCAGCAGCGCTACGGCCAACACAACGAAGGCCGAAGTCATTGAGCCACTGAACAATGCCAGCAGCGGCGTCAGCAATACGATTCCGATCACTTGCCCGACAAATGCCTCACGCCCCAACCGTGTGCCCAGGCGCCAGAACGCCGTGGCGGCGACCGGACGTGTGTCGGCCTTGGCCAACAACAAGCGTTCGGACCACGACAGCAATGCGCTGAAGGCAAACCGTAAACCGAGCCCGTTCTGCGTATCGTCCTTGGCGCGTTGCAGGCGCATCAGGGTTTTCTGGCGTGGCACGCCGGCATTGCCGTAAAGCACCAGGTCCTTGAGCACGTCGAGCGCCAGGTAAAACGCATCGATGTCGTTAACGCCTTCGTTTTCCAGAGCCTCGCGTGGTGGGCGCGCCGGCTCGCCTTTGATCAGACTGTGGCGGAAACCATCGAACCAATCCTGGGGATTGACGATTTCGGTAATTCTGTCGAGCAGAAAGCGCCGCTGTCTGGCGTCAAACAGTCCGCAGTGATAGAGCACTGCCGTCAGGAGCATTCGTCCCAGCAGATCATCGTCAAATGCACTCAGTTCGCTGCGCATGCATTCGAACAGGCGGTCGTTGCTCAACAGTCGCAGGCTGGCAAGCGCTTCCTGCACACCGCACATTTGCCGGGCCAGCAGCGCATGCACCGGGTCCGCCGTTTGCAGCAGGCCGAGCAAGCCCTCGCAGTTACCCTGCTCACGCAGTAAGCGTTGCAACAACGGCTGCAACCGACTGAGCGGATGGGCCGGGTTGTAGGGCAGTTGCTCCAGCCATCGCGCATCGATCAATGGCAACCAACGCTCGGTTTGCCCCAGCAACGCCAACAGAAACAGCGTTTGAGCGTGCCATTGCCACAGCGCCTCTGCCGCCCCCGGCGGCGGCAACTGCACATCGCCCTGGCTCAGTTGCAGCAGCAGCGCCAGCTCTGACAAATCGAGGGTGGCGTGCGCCTCGTTCAGTTTGAAATCTTCGGCAATGCGCTCGAGCGCGGTGCGACTGTAAGGAAGCAATCTGCGTAACCAGAGTCGGCAGAGGCTGTGAGCAAAACCTTCCTTCAGGGCTTCGGGCAGTTGGGGCGAAACCGCGTTCGCATCGGTGTAGGCGCTCATCGCCAACGGGATCGGTGCTTGCGTCAACCAACGCACATGCTGCTCAGCCTGTTGCTTGAATCCGCTCAGCACCAACGCCTCAAGGGCATCCATCGACAACGGTTCGTCGAGCATTTGCTGTAACAGCGGCACGTCACCGCGATGCAGTGCCCAGGCATGTCGATAGAGTCGCTGCAACCTTGGGTCGTCATGATTGCCAAGCAACAGTGCCAGCAACGGCAGCTCATCGTCGCTCATGCGCCAGTCGACGAAGGCCTTGGCCAGACCCTGAAGTTCGAGGCTGCCAATGCCCACCCATCGCGCCAGGGTTTCCGGCCTTTGTGAAGGGCTGCCATATTGCTGGCTGACATGGTCGAGCTCGCGGGACCAGTCACTGAAAACCTGCGCTCGATCAAATGCCTGAATCAGCAGCGGCAGAAAATCCGGCTGACGTTCTGCGCACATTGCCATCAAGTGGCTTTCGGCCGTCGGATGACGATGCTCCTGCCAGAGCCGGATCCAGCACGGCCACGCCTGATCGTCCAGGCCCAGTAGAGTGCTTTGACAGGCGAGCAGGTAGAGCCAATCGTCATCCTCAGGGTTTTTGCCCAGCTGCTCTTCGCAACACTGCAGCAGCCCTGCCCCTCCCATGCCCGCCTGAGTGAACTGCGTCACAAGCCGCTTGATGTACGCTTCATCGTTCGGCAACGGCAGGCAGGTGTGCCGACTGGCAAAGTCGGCGAACTCATGGAGCGGACGCTGGGCGAAGATAAAATCGAGACTGCGCGCGTACCACAGGGATTCGGTCTGCGCGGCTTCTGACCAGGCGCTCATCAGATCCGTATCGAACGGATCACCCGCCTTGATCCGTTGCAGAAATGCTTCAACACGCTCTGCGTCGTCAAACGAGAGCTCCAGCAACTGCTGGTCCCAGGCCATGCGCTCGGCCAACAGGTTCGCGCAACGATAGGACAGCGGCCCGGCGTCAGCCAGCCGATGGTACAAGCCCCAACTGAGGTCATCGAGAGACTCGAGAGGCAGTTGATCCAGCCCTCGGATAAACGACTGCCAGGCTGCAAAGTCGAAGCGCCGTAGAGGATCGTCAAGCAACTCGCAGAAATCCACGAAGGCCTGCGGCACCTCGATGATTGTCTGTTCCGGCTCTTCGTATTCCTCGAATTCTTCTGGTTCTTCTTCATCGCCTTCGCGTGCCAGACGCAGCGCTTTTTCGTAGGCCATGCGCAGCGCCTGAAAACCTTCGGGATCGGTCTCCGGGTGATGTTCCGGCAGGCGCGTGCGGTAGGCGTTGCGAATGAGGGTTTCGTCGGTGGTGGGTTCGATGCCCAAGCGGATCCAGCAACTCATGACCAGTCGAACTCCTTGAGCGATTCGGGACGTTGCGGCAAGTCGAGGTCCAGATGCCAAGGCAGGTTTTCCAGAAAAACCGGCATGTTCTGTTGGAGGCCACGAGCGATTTGCACGCTTTTGGGGTTCTCGCCCTGTCGATCCAGCTCGCAGGCAAAGGTGTCGTCGCCCTCGTTCTCACTCCCCCAGAATCCGCGCCCCACCAAAAACCCGTTGAAATAGGATTTCCAGCTGCTGTAGTGATACTGCGCCCTGACCGCCAACCGCCCGTGCAGCCAGGTGCTTTCGGGCAAATCAATCCATTGGTTGCGCACCGCGCAACGCAGCAGGAAACCCATGCGGCCATAGTCCCAGGACAGAATGCCGCCCGGCCCGCACTCGCCAAAAGTGCGACTGGCGAACTCGTGCAGAATGCGCTCACGCGGTTCAAGGGTTTCCAGCAGCGCCCGCCATTCGCCGGGCAGACAGCGCTGCCACGCGTGATAGGCGCCTTTGAGGTGTCTGGCATGACCGGTGTCGGTCATGCGCTGGAACATGCTCAACAATTGCGGCCGGTCATTGATACCCCAGCTGCATTGCAAATCGATAAATTCCGGTGCGGAGTAAAACGCCGGCTCGTCGTATTCGGCGCGGGGATTAAGCGCCACCATCGGTGCAGACAGGGCGCACAGCCAACGCTGTTGAATCTCATCCATGAAAAGGCTCCAGGCCGACCGGCGAGAAAGGGGTCGGCAAAACTGCGCGGATTGTAAAGAGCCGTGCCAAAAGCGGCAAACGCTGCGAACACTTTTGCAGCGCGCACAAAAAAGGCCCCGACGTATCGGGGCCTTCGTTCAGCGGCTCATCGCCTGTTCAGACGATTGTGTGTCTTCGCGTGAATCAGTGCTGCAGAACCGGTTTTTGCGTCCCGTTGATCGGGATGCGTTTGGCCTTCGCCTCTTCCGGGATCACTCGCAACAGGTCGATGCTCAGCAGACCGTTGCTCAGATCGGCAGCCTTGATCTCGATGTGATCGGCCAGACGAAAGGACAGCTTGAAAGCACGCTGGGCGATGCCCTGGTGCAGGAAGGTCACGTCCTCGTTCACGTCACGCTTGCCGCCACTGATGGTCAACACGCCCTTCTCGACTTGCAGCTCCAGGTCTTCTTCCTGGAAACCGGCAGCGGCTACGACGATGCGGTATTGATCGTCACCGTGTTTCTCCACGTTGTAGGGTGGATAGCTGCTGCCTGGTTCGTTGCGCAGGGCCGTTTCGAACAGGTCGTTGAAGCGGTCGAAACCTACCGAGGAACGGAACAGTGGCGCGAGGGAAAATGCAGTACTCATGGTTCAAATCTCCTGAAAACAATCAGCAAGGTTTTTTATCTCCGCGACCCGAATTCGGCATCGCGTAACCCTTAGATAGGGACCGCTGATTTGATTTCAAGAGAGTATTTGCAGATTTTTTTCAGGCCACTTCGGCGACCGGCAGACCGAGTAAACGCGAGACGTGATCCGGTTCCGTCTCACGGCGCAGCACGGTAAACAGCTCGGTGGCTTCAGGGTAATTGCGGGTCAACATGGCCAGCCACTGCTTCAAACGGCCAGGCGATTGACGTACGGTCATCTGCGCTTTGGCTTGCAGCCAGAAATCCTGGATCAGTGGCAGCAGCTCGGCCCAGGTCATCTCGACCACTTCCTCACCGGCGCGCGCAGCGGCGATTTGCCTGGCCAGATCCGGCCGCGAAACCAGACCACGGCCGAGCATGATGTCTTCCACGCCACTGATTTCGCGGCAACGACGCCAGTCCTCGACGCTCCAGATATCACCGTTGGCGAACACCGGCACCTTGACCACTTCCTGCACGCGCGGGATCCATTCCCAGTGCGCGGGCGGTTTGTAACCGTCCATTTTGGTCCGGGCGTGCACCACGATGTGCTCGGCGCCGCCTTCGGCCAGTGCCGTGGCACAGACGAGCGAGCCATCCGGGCTGTCGAAGCCCAGACGCATCTTGGCCGTGACGGGAATGTGCGCAGGCACGGCGCGACGCACGTGTTCGACGATCTGATTGAGCAACTCGGGCTCTTTAAGCAGCACCGCACCGCCACGGGATTTATTGACTGTTTTGGCCGGGCAGCCGAAGTTGAGGTCGATCACTTCGGAGCCAAGTTCGCAGGCCAACGCCGCGTTTTCCGCCAGACACACCGGGTCAGAACCCAACAGCTGCACACGCAACGGCACGCCGGACGCGGTGCGGGCACCGTTGAGCAGTTCCGGGCCGAACTTGTGGAAGTAGGCTGGGGTGAGCAACTGGTCATTGACGCGAATAAATTCGGTCACGCACCAGTCGATGCCGCCAACGCGGGTCAGCACGTCGCGAAGGATGTCGTCGACCAACCCCTCCATGGGCGCCAGAGCAATTTGCATGGGGAAAACACTACTTGTGGAAAAACGTGCGGCAGTTTACTGGATTGCGCAGGTTAAACCCACGACCACCTGTAGGAGCTGCCGAAGGGATTTACGCTGATTCTGGGGTTTGGACCGCCGGGCCGTAGCCTTCGATGAACTCCGCCGGCATGCGCTTGGGCTTGCCGGTGGACAGTTCGATGCAGACGAACGTGGTCTGGGCGCGCAACAGCGTGGCGTGGTCGCTTGGGCGGATCAGCTGGAAATGCCGGGTCATTTTCAGACGTTGATCCCAATCGACGATCCAGGTCGCCAATTGCAGCTCGTCGCCCTCATAGGCCGCCGCCAGGTAATCGATCTCGTGGCGCACCACGGCCATTGCGCGATCCAGCCGCCGGTACTCGACCAGATCCAGCCCCAGACGCTGCGAATGGCGCCAGGCGCAACGTTCAAGCCAGGTCACGTACACCGCGTTGTTGGCGTGCCCCAGCCCGTCGATGTCCTCGGCGCCTACTTGCAGATCAATGGTAAACGGCGTCGCCCGATCCCAGCTCATGCCCCACTCCCGGTCAGATTATTCAACCGGGGCAGTGTAACGGATGCTCACGCCGATTGGCGCGCCTGAAGGCTTCGACCGGTCAGCAGTGATAACACGCCATCAATCACCCGAGGGTCGGCCAGCACGCGTTGATGACCACCGCTTTCGAGGCGCAACAAGCGGCTGTCGAACCAGGATTCGTGGATCAATTGCGATTCCTTGACCGAGACAAAATTGTCGTCCTCGGCATGCACGATCAGCCCGGGCATATCCAGTTGATAGTGCGCGACGTCGAGGGTGGCGGCGCGCATGCCGACATCTTGCTCGACCTGACGAATGAATGCGGAGCGCGCTCGGGGCGGCATCCCCACGTAGCGGGCAAATCCGCGCAGCACGCCAAGAATGCGGGCGGGGGCAGCAATGCTGACGAGGGTTTCGGTGCGCAGGCCCAATTGCACGGCGAGCATCGCACTGGCGCCGCCCATGGAGTGACCGATAACAGCTTGCAAGGGCGGCAGCTCGGCAGCAGCTTCAAGCATGGCGCGGGCAAACAACACAACGTTGGCCTCACGCCCCGGCGACCGACCATGGGCCGGGCCGTCGAGTGCAACCACCGTGTAACCGGCGTCGACCAGAGCGGTAATCAGTGCAGCAAATTGAGTGGGTCGCCCTTCCCAACCGTGCATCAGCAGCACCGTCGGACCGTGCCCCCAACGCAGTGCGGAGAGGCCGAAGCGCAAAGTGATCCGTTCTGAGCTGGCCAGCAGCGGCAACTCCCAATCGCGCAGTGGCAACGCGCGCGGCGTCATGAACGCCAGGCGCATTTTGCTCGCCACCCGTTGCGGTGCAATCCAGCCCAAGGTGCCATTTACGCCACGAACCCACTTCAACGTGTTCATCGCTCTCTCCTCAGGCATGCTGCCTTCAGGTCAACGCACCGCCGACTTGGCGGCGCGCAGCAATCGATCGGATAAGTCTCCCGGGCCGAGCGCTCTTGCGAGTGCCAGACCACCCACCATCAGGGCCACATCGGCCAGGGCTTTGTCGGTGTCCTCAGGGCTGGACGCCAACTGCGCAATCATCAATTCCAGGTGCTCGTTCAGCGCGATGCGGAACGACTCCGGCAAACGACCCAGCTCGCCAATGGAGGCAGGAATCGGACAGGCCGATTCGCTGGAATCGCGGTGTTTGCGCGACAGGTAGAACGCAGCGACCAGCGCGCGGCGCTCTTCGCCAGTCAATTCGGTGTCCATGTCGGCAATCAGGTCGCGACGCCGGCCCAGCAACTGCTTGAACGCTTCGAGCATCATCGCGTCCTTGCTTTCGAAGTGCGCATAGAAACCACCGACGGTCAGGCCGGCTGCGCCCATCACTTCGCCCACGCTTGGGTCTGCCGGGCCGCGCTGGATCAGTGCGGCGCTGGCAGCCTTGAGGATGCGTTCGCGGGTTTGAGCTTTTTTATCGTTCATCGTCGCCTCCGAATATTACGACTAGAATATTATTCTCATAATAATATTCTGCAAGTCAAGGATATGACCGCTGGTCTGAAGCACAGTGTAAGGAAAAAGGAGATTTGGCCAAACGCCAGACAAACAAAAGGGCCATTCAATAATTGAATGACCCTTATAAATCCCGCAGAGCGGGTAATCGTGGCGTCCCCTAGGGGACTCGAACCCCTGTTACCGCCGTGAAAGGGCGGTGTCCTAGGCCACTAGACGAAGGGGACACAAACCCTTCTATACAACTGATCAGTGCTGAGAGCTGATCGATTCAAGGCCGGTGTGGCCAGACCTTGAACTTGTAAAATTGGTGGAGCTTAGCGGGATCGAACCGCTGACCTCCTGCATGCCATGCAGGCGCTCTCCCAGCTGAGCTAAAGCCCCGGATTTTTCGCCTCGCGGCGGAGTGACATCTTGCAACATCACTTCTGTAAAACTGGCGTCCCCTAGGGGACTCGAACCCCTGTTACCGCCGTGAAAGGGCGGTGTCCTAGGCCACTAGACGAAGGGGACGCAAACCCTTCTATACAACTGATCAACGCTGAGTGTTGATCGCTTCAAGGCCGGTGTGGCCAGACCTTGAAGTGTAAATTGGTGGAGCTAAGCGGGATCGAACCGCTGACCTCCTGCATGCCATGCAGGCGCTCTCCCAGCTGAGCTATAGCCCCTCATCGTTGATGTCATCGCTGAGGACGGGGCGAATCTTAATGGCGCTTCCGAGGGCTGTCAAACTTATTTTTAAAATAATTCAAAGTTTTTTGCCGACATAACAATCACTTACCGCCCTCCCCCCGTAAATTCGGGAGGTTTGCAACCTGCGCAGAACGGCAGAAGCTGCCGAAGGCTGCGATCTTTTGATCCTGTTTTAAAAAACCAACGTCAAAAGATCGCAGCGTGCGGCCGCTCCAACAGGGGATCAGGCGATGGCGCCCAGCAGTTTTTCCCACTCTTTGTTTTCTTTCTTCGACACGCCGCCCAGCAGGTCGATCGCCTGACGCAGACGGAAGCGGGTCAGGTCCGGCCCGAGGATTTCCATCGCATCGAGCACCGACACCGAACTCGCCTGCCCGGTGATTGCCGCGAACATCAACGGCATCGCATCACGCAGTTTCAGCTCCAGCGACTCAACCACCGCCTGAATCGTCGCCGTGATGCTGTCCTTCTCCCACTGACGCAGGCTTTCCAGCTTCCACAGAATCAACTGCATCAACTGCCGAACCTGATCGCCCGAGAGCTTTTTCGATTCAAACAGCTTGGCATCCGGATTAACGCCGCCGGCGAAGAAGAACCCGGCCAACGGTGCGACCTGGCTGAAGGTTTCAACACGGCCCTGCACATGCGGCGCGATCTTCATCATGTATTCCGGGTTCAGCGCCCAAGTCTGCAAACGGCTGGCGAACTCTTCGACCGGCAGATCACGCAGCCACTGGCCGTTGAGCCACGACAGTTTCTCGATGTCGAAGATCGGACCGCCGAGGGACACGCGCTTGAGGTCGAAGTTGTCGACCATTTCCTGCAGCGAGAACTTCTCGCGCTCGTCTGGCATCGACCAGCCCATGCGGCCCAGGTAGTTGAGCATCGCTTCCGGCATGAAGCCCATGCGCTCGTAGAAGGTCACCGACGTCGGGTTCTTGCGCTTGGACAGCTTGCTCTTGTCCGGGTTACGCAGCAGCGGCATGTAGCACAGCTCTGGTTGTTCCCAGCCGAAGTACTCGTAAAGCAGGATCAGTTTTGGCGCCGACGGCAGCCATTCTTCGCCGCGCAGTACGTGGGTGATGCCCATCAAGTGGTCGTCGACCACGTTGGCGAGGAAGTACGTCGGCAGGCCGTCGGTCTTCATCAGCACTTGCATGTCCATGCGGTCCCACGGGATCTCGACATCACCACGGAGCATGTCCGGCACTACGCAGACGCCTTCGTTCGGCACTTTCATGCGGATCACGTGGGGTTCGCCAGCGGCCAGACGTGCAGCAACTTCTTCCTTGGACAGCAGCAGCGCGCGGCCGTCGTAACGTGGAGTTTCGCCACGCGCCTGTTGCTCGGCGCGCATCTGGTCCAGCTCTTCTGCTGTGCAGAAGCACGGGAAAGCGTGACCCAGCTCAACCAGTTGCTGGCAATATTTCTGGTAGATATCGCCGCGCTCGCTCTGGCGATACGGGCCGTGCGGGCCGCCGACGTCCGGGCCTTCGCTCCACTCGATGCCGAGCCAGCGCAGGGCGTCGAAGATCTGCTGTTCGGACTCGCGGGTCGAACGCAACTGATCGGTGTCTTCGATCCGCAGGATGAACTCACCGCCATGCTGCTTGGCAAAGCAGTAGTTGAACAATGCGATGTAAGCGGTACCTACATGGGGATCCCCGGTAGGCGATGGCGCGATGCGAGTGCGGACGGTGGTCATGGCATGTCTCGAAAAGAATGAAAAGCAAAGATCAATAAGCGGCGAATGGTAACAGGCGACACCCGCCCCGCTCCAGCGGGCAGGGTATTTAAGCCAGGTTTGTGTCTGTCAGGCCCGTTGGCCGCGATGAGGCCGGATAGCTCACCGCACAATCAAACAGCCAAAAGACGCTCGCGCAGCTTGGCAATTTCATCACGCATCTGCGCCGCCGCTTCAAACTCCAGGTCCCGAGCAAGCTGATACATCTTCTCTTCCAGCGCCCGAATCCGCTTGGTGATCTCGCTTGGCGAGCGCAATTCGGCCTCGTACTTGGCGTTTTCTTCGGCGGCCTTGGCCATGCCCTTGCGCTTCTTGCTGCGCGAGCCGGGCACCGTGGCGCCTTCCATGATGTCGGCAACGTCCTTGAAGACACCCTTAGGCGTGATGCCATTGGCCAGGTTGAAAGCGATCTGCTTGTCGCGACGACGTTCGGTTTCGCCAATCGCGCGTTCCATCGAACCGGTAATGCGATCGGCGTAGAGAATCGCCCGGCCATTGAGATTACGCGCCGCACGGCCGATGGTCTGGATCAGCGAGCGCTCGGAACGCAGGAAGCCTTCCTTGTCAGCATCGAGGATCGCTACCAGCGACACCTCCGGCATGTCCAGGCCTTCACGCAACAGGTTGATCCCGACCAGTACATCAAAAGTGCCGAGGCGCAGGTCACGGATGATTTCAACCCGCTCGACGGTGTCGATATCCGAGTGCAGATAACGCACACGCACGCCGTGGTCGGCGAGGTAATCGGTCAAATCCTCCGACATGCGCTTGGTCAGCGTGGTGACCAACACGCGCTCTTCCAGCGCCACGCGCTTGGTGATTTCCGAAAGCAGATCATCAACCTGAGTCAACGCCGGACGGATTTCGATTTGCGGGTCCACAAGACCGGTCGGACGCACCAGTTGCTCGACAACGCGACCGGCGTGCTCCGCCTCGTAATTGCCCGGCGTGGCCGAGACGAAAATCGTTTGCGGGCTGATGCCTTCGAATTCGTCGAAACGCATAGGCCGGTTGTCCAGCGCCGATGGCAAACGAAAACCGTACTCCACCAGCGTTTCTTTACGCGAGCGGTCACCTTTATACATCGCGCCGACCTGCGGCACGCTGACGTGGGATTCGTCGATCACCAGCAAGGCGTCGGCTGGCAGGTAGTCGAACAAGGTCGGCGGCGCCTGACCGGAGTCGCGACCCGAGAGGTAACGCGAGTAGTTTTCGATGCCGTTGCAGTAGCCCAGCTCAAGAATCATCTCCAGATCGAAACGAGTGCGCTGCTCCAGACGCTGGGCTTCCACCAGCTTGTTGTTGCTGCGCAGGTATTCGAGACGTTCCTGCAACTCGACCTTGATGCCCTCGATGGCGCCAAGCAGGGTTTCGCGCGGCGTCACGTAGTGGCTTTTCGGGTAAAACGTGAAGCGCGGCATCTTGCGGATGACTTCGCCGGTCAGCGGATCGAACGCGGAAATACTCTCGACCTCGTCATCGAACAGTTCGATGCGGATGGCTTCCAGATCCGATTCCGCCGGGTATATGTCGATCACATCGCCGCGTACGCGAAAGGTCGCGCGGGCAAAATCCATGTCATTGCGGGTGTATTGCAGATCGGCCAGACGCCGCAGCAGCGCACGCTGATCGAGTTTGTCGCCGCGATCGACGTGCAACACCATCTTCAAATAGGTTTCCGGACTACCCAGACCATAGATGCACGACACCGTGGTAACGATGATCGAGTCCTTGCGTTCCAGCAGCGCTTTGGTCGCGGAAAGGCGCATCTGTTCAATGTGGTCGTTGATCGACGCATCCTTCTCGATGAAGGTGTCGGACGACGGCACATACGCTTCGGGCTGGTAGTAGTCGTAGTAGGAAACAAAGTACTCGACCGAGTTGTTCGGGAAAAACGCCTTGAACTCGCCGTACAGCTGCGCGGCCAAGGTCTTGTTCGGCGCCAGCACCAGAGTCGGGCGCTGAATTTGCGCGATGACATTGGCGATGCTGAAGGTCTTGCCCGAGCCGGTCACACCGAGCAGCGTCTGGTGCGCCAACCCAGCCTCGATGCCCTCAACCAACTGGCGGATGGCTTCCGGCTGATCGCCGGCAGGCTCAAAGCGGGTGACTAGCTGGAATTCGGACATACACACCTCTGGGATCGCGGGGTTCCGAGTAAAGCGGAACACCACGGGGACGACCGCAAACGACCGATGTCGCGCAAGAAAAATCTGGATTGTGCTGAATGTGGTGGCGATTGCCTTGGCTTTCAAGGCAAACGTCCTACATCCGGTAAAAACTCTGACACGTTCAATCGACTAACGGTCAAGAAATAATCGGAAAAACTTACCCTAAAAGCCGAATCGCCTGTCGCCATTGCTCGGTGATGGCCTCTATACTAGCTCCCCGTTTGTGCACCGCTCTAGTGCATCCGGCTGGAGCGCGACACGTCCCTCCACTCTCCATTCAGAGCCGCCGCAAAAATGAGCCTGTTCTCCGCTGTCGAAATGGCACCCCGCGATCCAATCCTGGGCCTCAACGAAGCATTCAACGCCGATACCCGGACCACGAAGGTCAACCTGGGCGTAGGTGTTTACTGCAACGAAGAGGGGCGAATTCCACTTCTGCGCGCCGTTATCGAAGCCGAAACGATCCGCGTCGCTCAACACGCTTCGCGCGGTTACCTGCCGATCGATGGCATCGCTGCCTACGACCAGGCCGTGCAAAAGCTGCTGTTCGGTAATGATTCGCCGCTGATCAGCGCCGGTCGCGTCATCACCACTCAGGCCGTCGGCGGGACCGGCGCACTGAAAATCGGTGCCGACTTCCTCAAGCAACTGCTGCCGAACGCTGTTGTGGCGATCAGCGACCCGAGCTGGGAAAACCACCGCGCGCTGTTCGAAACCGCGGGTTTCCCGGTGCAGAACTACCGTTACTACGATGCCGCCACCCACGACGTGAACCGTGCCGGCATGCTCGAAGACCTCAACGCCCTGCCAAACGGCTCGATCGTTATCCTGCACGCCTGCTGCCACAACCCGACCGGTGTCGACCTGACCCCGGCGGACTGGAACAACGTGCTGGAAGTGGTCAAGGCCAAAGGTCACGTGCCGTTCCTCGACATGGCTTATCAGGGCTTCGGTGACGGCATCGACGAAGACGCCGCGGCTGTGCGCCTGTTCGCAGAATCGGGCCTGACCTTCTTCGTTTCGAGCTCGTTCTCCAAGTCGTTCTCGCTGTATGGCGAGCGCGTGGGTGCACTGTCGATCATCAGCGAGTCGAAAGAAGAAAGCGCGCGCGTGCTGTCGCAAGTCAAACGCGTGATCCGCACCAACTACTCCAACCCGCCGACCCACGGTGCAAGCATCGTCGCCGCCGTGTTGAACAGCCCGGAACTGCGCGCGCAGTGGGAAGCCGAACTGGCGGAAATGCGTCTGCGTATTCGCGGCATGCGCAAGCAAATGGTCAGCCTGCTGGCAGAAAAAGCACCGCAGCGCGACTTCAGCTTCGTCGGCCGTCAGCGTGGCATGTTCTCCTACTCCGGCCTGACCACTGAACAGGTTCATCGCCTGCGCAACGAGTTCGGCATCTACGCCCTGGATACCGGCCGCATCTGCGTGGCGGCTCTGAACCAGAGCAACATCAAGGCTGTAACCGATGCGATTGTTCAGGTCATCTGATTTCGCATTGCGATGAAAAACGGGAAGCCTTCTGGCTTCCCGTTTTTATTTGTCCCGGTAAACAGTCCACACCCTCTAAACTGCACACAGATTTAACTGCGGGAGCGAGCTTGCTCGCGAAAGCGCTGTGTCATTCAACATATTGTCGACTGACACAAAGCCTTCGCGAGCAGGCTCGCTCCCACAGGATATGAGTCAACCCGAGAATTCTGCGAGAGCCAACATGAAAAACGACAACCTGCGCGCCGACCGTGACGAAATGGATGATTTCATCCCGCGCGCCCCGGCCAAACGCGAAAAAAGCCTGGTGCTGCAAGTGGCGACCGGGGTGTTTCTCGGCGGCCTGGTCTTGTGGCTGGTGCAACTGGCGACCACCGCGGCTTACGCCAGGTTGATGATGGGCACCATCACTTTCGGCAGTTAAGCCAGTTCGCTCGCACGCTGGCTGGCGGCATCGTCATAGACAACGTACAGCGATTCGGCAATCTGGCTTTTGATGGCCTTGGCAGTTTCCAGGCCGAGGACAAAACCCTCGGCCTTGCCGCCAGCGCGGTTCAATTCTTCAGCGGTGCTGGCCTGAGTGATTGCATCAAAGAGTTTTTCGGCGTGCGGGCCGACGCCTTTTGGCAGGCTGATTTGAGCGGTGGTCATGCGAGCACCTCGATGTACAGTGATGTGTGATTCATGGCGCGTACCTTTTCGGCGAATGGCCGGCAGCGCGTGTGACCACTTCCGGGCGGCCATGGTAGACCCCTGAGGCAATTCTGGTAACCGCCAATTGCCGGTAAACCACCGTCCGTCCTGACGAATTGCAAAATTCAACAACAGACGCTTGACTTCTCTTTTTGAATCAGTAACATACGCACCAATTCCGCAATAGCTCAGTTGGTAGAGCAAGTGACTGTTAATCACTGGGTCCCTGGTTCGAGTCCAGGTTGTGGAGCCAAATAGCAAAGCCCCTGAATCGAAAGGTTCAGGGGCTTTTTTGTGGGCGCTCGGAAAGATCAAAAGATCGCAGCCTGCGGCAGCTCCTACAGTTTGAAATGCATTCCCCCGCAGGCTGCGATCTTTTGATCTCCACGAAAACGAAAAGGCCGATCTGTCTTCCAACAGATCGGCCTTTTTATTCGATCAGCGATCAAACATGCTCGCTGCTCTTCACCTGCACCTTCGGTGCACCGTGACCATGGTCGTGATCCGCGTCCACTTCGATCACCGGCACTTCCTTGCCATCGCAATCATGCAGTTTGCCGTCGCAGAAGTAATCACCCTCACGCAGCGCCGCCAGATCGCGATAACGCAGAGTTCGCTCCTCCGCCACCGCAAACACCGACTGCTGGTCAGAGTTGCCGGTAGTGAAGTGGTTGAACGCCAGGTTAAGCAGGATCGCCATGATCGCCGACGAGCTGATACCCGAGTGGAAAATGGTCGCAAACCAGCTCGGGAATTGATCGTAGAAGCTCGGCGCAGCAATCGGGATCATGCCGAAACCAATCGAGGTCGCGACAATGATCAGATTGACGTTGTTACGGTAGTCAACCTTCGACAACGTACGGATACCACTCGCGGCCACGGTGCCAAACAACACAATACCTGCGCCGCCGAGTACCGAAGTCGGCACTGCCGCGATCACTCGGCCCATGAATGGCAGCAGGCCAAGGACTACCAGAAACAGACCACCGGTGGCGACCACAAAACGACTCTTGATCCCGGTCACCGCCACCAGGCCAACGTTCTGGGCGAAGGCGCTCTGGGTGAACGAGCCGAAGATCGGCGCAAACATGCTCGACAGCATGTCCGCGCGCAGTCCATTGCCCAGACGTTTGGAATCGACCTTGGTGCCGATGATTTCACCCACCGCGAGAATGTCCGCCGAGGTTTCCACAAGCGTCACCATGACCACGATGCACATCGACAGAATCGCTGCGAAGTGGAAAGTCGGCATGCCGAAATGGAACGGTGTCGGGAAGCCGAACATCGGGCCGGTGGTGACGCCAGAGAAGTCGGCCATCCCAAGGAACACGGCCAGCACCGTACCGATCACCATCGCCAACAGGATCGACAAGCGCGAGATGGTCGAGCTGCCGACCTTGCTCAGCAGTAACACCAGCACCAGCGTGACCGCCGCCAGACCAATGTTCTGCATGCTGCCGAAGTCCGGCGCCTGGCTATTGCCGCCCATGGCCCAGCGCGCGGCCACCGGCATCAGCGTGAGGCCGATGGTGGTGATCACAATGCCGGTCACCAGCGGCGGGAAGAACTTGGTGATGCGCGAGAACACCGGGGTAATCAACAAGCCGATCAGCGACGCGGCAATCACCGCGCCAAGCACCGACTGGAAGCCACCCTCCCCGCCGCTGCTGACGATCGCGACCATGGTCGCAACGCCCGAAAACGACACACCCTGAACCAGCGGCAACTGACAGCCAAAAAACGGTAGACCCAGGGTTTGCAGCAGTGTCGCCAGCCCCCCCGCAAACAATGAAGCAGCAATCAACAAACCAATGTCTGCGGGCGACAGCCCGGCCGCCTGACCGATGATCAGTGGCACCGCGACGATACCGCCATACATGGTCAGAACATGTTGCAGGCCGTAAGCCATATTCGCGCCGACCCCGAGGTTTTCGTCCTCGGGCCGTTGGTGTGAAACATGGGGCGTTTTCATGGTGGGGGGGTTCCCTGGTTTTTGTTATGCGCACACTGTATTCAATACTCGTGACAAATGTCCATAGAGTTGTATACAACTTATCAGTCAGATAATGGATAGGTAGCCACCCAAGCTTCTATCCCGCAGCTTCCATCCCCCACAAATCCGGCAACACATCCCCTCCTGCCCCTGCTCTATCTACCACTAGGCTGAAGTGTCCATGGCGACCGACGGTGCGGTCGCGCCCTTTTTTATACATATAAAGTATGCATAATGAAGCCATTCGACATTCAGTACGACAAAAGCAAGAACGCAGCCAATAAACTCAAGCACAGGGGTGTCAGCCTTGCAGAGACTGAAGCGGTTTTTCACGATGAACGCGCACTAACCATTGAGGACAACGACCATGACGAACAACGCTGGATCACCCTCGGCCTCGATGCCAGGGGACGTTTATTGGTCGTTGCGTACAGTTACCGCGAAGCGAATGTCGTACGCGTTATTTCTGCACGTTTCGCCACCCCGAGCGAACGTTGCGAGTATTTTCTGGAGGCTTGACCGATGAAAGATGAATATGACTTCTCTCAGGGCAAACGTGGCGCAGCGGTGTCCACCAAGGGCAAAACCCGCATCACCATCATGCTCGACGATGCCGTTATAGACGCCGCGCGCACGGTGGCGGAAAACGAGGGGTTTGGTTATCAGACGGTGATCAACAACACCCTGCGCCATGCGCTGCTCGATAGCGCTGGCGATAAGGGCCAAGCCGATGACTCGGCCCATTCCGGGCAGTTCAAGAAAGGCATCACGGCCGCCGACCTCAAGAGCCTTGAGAAGAAACTGTCGGCAGCGGTAGGGGAAATTCGCCGGGTATTGGAGCCGGATGCGAAGCCATAGACCTCAGGCCGGGACAATCAACCGCGCCAAGGTGTCGCGCACATGCGGCCGCTCAGGCAAATGTAGATCGAACTCCTGCAGCAGCAACTCAATCAGTTCATCAACGTCGATGACATCACGCCGCTCGCTCTCGGCGCCGATGCGGTGGATCGCGAAACTGCCATTGTTCAATGTGCGCCGCCAGCCATCGCCAGTACGCGCAACCATCAGGCGATGGGCAAACGGTGATTGCGGATGCGTCGAGACGTACCAGTTGCCGATGGTGAAATCGATGTCTTCCTGGCGTTGCAGATCGAACAGGTACATCGGCCGCCATTCGCCCCCGACATTGGCGCGCAGCATGTAGCCATCGGGTTGTTTTTCGATGCGATACGGTTCGTGCGGTGTGGCTTGCTCGGCCTCGGTATCCAGCATCAGCGGTGCGGTCGGCACCATGCCGCCGAAGCCGACATCGGTGACGTAGCGCACGCCGTCGAGGGTTACCAGACTCAAGCGATGGGTGCGCGCGGTCCAGGCGCCTTCGGGCTGATTCATGACCACTCGCCCGCTGATGGCACGAACGTCGAAGCCCAATTCAAGCAACAGGGCAAAAAACAGATGATTGAGTTCGTAACAGTAACCGCCGCGCCCACCGTGCAAGACTTTCTGCTCAATCGAGGCAAGATCGATCAATACCGGGGCGCCGGTGACCGTTGCGAGATTTTCAAAGGTGAAAGCGCCGGTATGGCGCCATTGCAACTCGCGCAGGGTTTCCAGGGTCGGCGGCGGTGGCGCCTCGAAACCCAGGCGTTGCAGATACCGTTTCAGATTCGTCAGACGTGGCTCACTCATTGCTCAGTCCTTATGCATGGGGCCGCAAGTCACTGCGTTGATGGTCGCCATGTATACGGTATGGGGCACTGAATTCGACAATTGATTTCACCAATCGCCCCTAGCGTTTTTTCCGTGAGCCTATGCGAATCCATGTCGGTGCATGGTCGCTGGCGTGCGGTTCATTGCGTACCCAGGCATCTACGCCGGCCTCATGCAGGTAAGGGCTCAGCGCCGGATTGAGTAACAGATGATCGATGCGCAGGCCGGAGTTGCTTTGCCAGTGCTGGCGGAAGTAATCCCAGAAAGTATAGAGGCGATCTTCGGGATACAGATGCCGCAGCGAATCGGTCCAGCCCTGATCCAGCAATCGCTGATAACACTCGCGGCTTTCGGGTTGCAGCAACGCATCCTTCAGCCATGAGCGGGTGTTGTAGATGTCCATGTCGGTGGGCACGACGTTGTAGTCGCCGGCCAGCACCACGGGGTGATCACTGCTTTGCAGGTCTTTCGCATAGGTGATCAGCCGTTCGAACCATGCCAGTTTGTAATCGAATTTCGGCCCTGGCTGCGGGTTGCCGTTGGGCAGGTACAGACAACCGACCAACACGCCGTGCACCGCCGCTTCCAGATAGCGGCTGTGCTTGTCCTCGGGATCACCGGGCAAGCCGCGCCGACTCTCCAGTGGTTGCGCATCGCGGGCGAGGATCGCCACACCGTTCCATGCCGCCTGACCATGCCAGATCGCGCCGTAACCGGCCGCTTCCAGTTCGGTTGCGGGGAACGCGCTGTCGAGCGATTTGAGTTCTTGCAGACAAACGATGTCCGGCTGCTCGCGCTTGAGCCACTCCAGCAGATTGGGCAGCCGCGCGCGCAGGCCGTTGACGTTGAAGGTGGCGATCCGCAGGTTTTTCATCGTCCGGGGCTCGTGTCAGAGGTTGTGAAAAATCTGACCTGATCGCCCCCGCACTGGTTGCATTGAATCGTTCCGCCACTATCGCGGGCAGGCTCACGCCTGCAAGGTTTTATGTTATGGCCGGAATTAACCGTGCATTCGGCCAAAACGCCCGGACTGGAAATCGGCGAAGGCCTGATGGATTTCCTGCTCGGTGTTCATCACGAACGGGCCGTGGCCGACGATCGGTTCGTCGATCGGCTCGCCGCTCAGCAGCAACACCACGGCGTCGGTTGCAGCTTTGAGAGCCAGTTGACGGCCGTCGCGCTCGAACAACACCAGTTGCCCCTGCTCCGCCGATTCTTGTTCATTGATCTGCACCGAACCTTTCAACACCACCAGCGCAGTATTGCGTCCTTCGTGAAGATCCAGCGCCAGCAACTTGCCAGCGTTCAGGCGCAGATCCCAGACATCAATTGGCGTGAAGGTGCGCGACGGGCCTGTATGGCCGTCGAACTCACCGGCGATCAAACGCAGGCTGCCGGCATTGTCCTTGAGCGCAATGCGCGGGATGTCACGGTCGAGAATTGTCTGGTAACCCGGCGCGGCCATCTTGTCCTTGGCGGGCAGATTGACCCACAGCTGAACCATTTCCAGCTTGCCACCGGTTTTGGCGAAGTTTTCCGAGTGGAACTCTTCGTGGAGTATTCCGGAGGCGGCGGTCATCCATTGCACGTCGCCCGGGCCGATGGTGCCACCGCTGCCCGTGGAGTCGCGGTGCTGCACTTCACCGTCGTAAACAATCGTCACGGTTTCAAAACCACGGTGCGGATGCTGACCCACGCCGCGCTGCTCGGTGGTCGGCGTGAATTCGGCAGGCCCCGCGTGATCAAGCAACAAGAACGGGCTGATGTGTTGGCCAAGGTTGTCGTAGGAAAACAGTGTGCGAACCGGAAAACCATCGCCGACCCAATGGCCGCGAGGGCTGGTGTAAATACCGATGATGTTTTTCATGGCTGGCTCCAAATGGGTAGCTGATGCAATGGATTCAGCTTAATTGCATGACGATTATTGCACTAGACGGCAAAAACCAGCTTCATCGTTCTATCTGGAGGACAGTGTACTTCGGCAGCCTCAAGACCGAGTCGCGGCGATCGCTGGCAAGCCAGCTCCCAAAGGTTTTCGGGATGTAAATACAATTCAGCACCAACACAATTCCCTGTGGGAGCGAGCTTGCCCGCGAAGAGGCCAGCCCAGACATCACAAGTCTGGGAATTGATTCATGATTTCTGATCAACAATGCTTTGCGCTACCAACGGTTTTTCCCACGAAAGCAAACGCAGATACTCCCCCCATTCCCACTGCAACCCCTGGAGTCTTCATGTCTGTTCCCGCTTTCGGCCTTGGTACGTTCCGCCTGCAAGGCCAGGTGGTCATCGATTCAGTGAGCACTGCCCTCGAACTCGGCTATCGGGTCATCGACACCGCACAGATCTACGAGAACGAAGCCGACGTCGGCCAGGCCATCGCCGCTAGCGGCATCCCACGTGAAGAGCTGTTTATCACCAGCAAGATCTGGATTGCCAACTTCGCCAAAGAGCGCCTGATTGAAAGCCTCAAAGAGAGCCTGCAAAAACTGCAGACCGACTACCTCGACCTGACGTTGATCCACTGGCCATCACCGGACGATCAAGTGCCCGTCGAAGAGTTCATGACCGCCCTGCTGGAAGCCAAGCGTTTGGGCCTGACCCGGCAGATCGGTATTTCCAACTTCACCATCGACCTGATGAAACAGGCGATTGCTGCCGTCGGTGCCGACAACATCGCGACCCATCAGATCGAGCTGCATCCGTACCTGCAAAACCGCAAAGTAGCCGGGTTCGCCCAGAGTCAGGGCATCCACATCACCTCATACATGACCCTCGCCTATGGCGAAGTGCTGAAAGACCCCCTGATCCATCAGATCGCCGAACGCCTGCACGCCACCCCGGCGCAAGTCACTCTGGCCTGGGCCATGCAGTCGGGTTATGCGGTGATTCCGTCATCGACCAAACGCGCCAACCTGCAAAGCAATCTCGGCGCCACTGCCCTGACGCTGAGCGATGCCGACATGGCGCAAATCGCCACGCTGGATCGCGGCCATCGCCTTACCAGCCCGAAAGGCATTGCGCCTGCCTGGGATTAATCAGCGCGATTGAATGCTCAGCCCTGAAGACGCTGCGCGAGACCATTCATGGCCTCGCGCAGCGTATGGATCGCCATGACCACGGTATCGGCGTCGGCCTCGATACACGCCTGTTCAACACCCGCGCAAGCCGCCACCACGCGCGCGGCCCCCACCATCTGCGCGCCGCCCTTGATGTGATGGGCCAGTTCGCGCAACCCGTCGCTGTCATGCTCGTGGTTCAACTCGTCGAGGCGTTGCAGATCGTGGTGCAGGCTGCGCAAAACTTCTTCACGCAGGCGATCGATCATCGAGTGATCATCGCCGGCCATCTGCTCCAGCGCGCTCAGGTCGATTTCTGTCAGGGCCATGTCTTCGACCGGTTCGACACCACTGTCGTTATGGCTGGCACCCGTCAACGCCTGCTGCAAATCGTGCAAGCGAATCGGTTTGAACAGGCATTCGTCCATGCCGGCATCAAGGCAACGAACCGTCTCCTCGACTTGAGCATTGGCGGTGAACCCGATCAACAGACAAGGCGCGCGGCCGCTCGCGGCTTCTTCGTCACGGATGGCCCGCGCCAGTTCATAGCCGTTGCGCCGCGGCATGTTGCAGTCGGTGATGACCACGTCGAAGGGCTGTGTCCGCCAACGTTCCAGTCCTTCATGGCCATCTTCGGCGGCAATCGTCCGATGGCCCAGCTCACTCAACTGCCAGCACAGCAACAAACGGTTCACCGGATGATCATCCACCACCAGAACGCTCAGTGGGCACACAGGCATATCCTGCGTCAGCGGTGTTGCCGGGGCATGCGCGATGCCGGCCAGCAGCGGCAGTTCGAGGTTGACTTGCACTTGCGTACCGCGACCCGGCTCGCTGTCGAGGTGCAACCAGCCGCCCATCATTTCGCAGAGGCTGCGACTGATCACCAAGCCCAATCCGGAACCACCGCGCGCCGATTGAGCGTTATTGCTCGCCTGTACGAAAGGGCTGAACAACCGTTGCCGATCCTGCGCACTGATGCCAATCCCGCTGTCTTTGATGACCACTTTCACGGCCAGTCGCTGCGCCGACACCGCTGTCACTTTCAGCCAGAGGCTCACCTCGCCGTCTTCAGTGAACTTGATCGCGTTGCTGAGCAAGTTCGACAACACTTGTTTGAAGCGCGTCGGGTCAATCAATACATCGACGTCACTGTGCTCACCTAACTCGACGTGCCACAACAGGCACTTCTGTCGCGCCAGCCCTTCAAACACCCGGCACACCGACACCACCAGTTCCCGCAGGTTGGCCCGCTCGGGAGCCAGGGACAAATGCCCGGTTTCAATGCGCGCGATGTCGAGAATGTCGCCGATCAGTGCCAGCAACTGTTGCCCGGCATTGGAGGCCACCTGAATGGCCAGGCGATCGGTCACACCCTCATCGGCGCGTTTGAGCGCCAGCTCGAGCATCCCGATCAATGCATTCATTGGCGTACGAATTTCATGGCTCATAGTCGCCAGAAACGTGGTTTTGGCCCGATTGGCGTCGTCCGCGGCGTCCTTGGCTTGCTGCAATTGTTGTAACCACTGCTGACGCTGACGGATCTGTCTGCGCTGCAAACCGATCCAGATCAGCGCCGCCAACAGCAGGCTCGCCGCCCCTGCAAAACCCAGCAGAATTTCGCGGCGATGTCGTAGCCAATAGCTCTCTTCCAGCACCACATCATGACTCCATCGTGCAACCAGTTCGTCCATCTGTTGCGGAGCGATGCTCAGCAATGCCTTGTTCAGGATCGAATGAAGCATCGAAGATTGTGGCGCGGTGGCCAGGGCAATACGGGCCGGTTGATCGCCAATAGTGCTGGCAATACACAGACGCTCGCGATGCTGACGGGCAATCACAAATCGCGCCACCAGCAACGAACTGACGGTGACGTCTACCTGCCCCTTGGCAATCAACGCTATGCCTTCGGCGGGGCTTTTGACTTCGACAAAACGCAATGCCGCGACCCGTTCCTGCAAATAGCCGCGCAACGGGTGGCCGCGATAAATCGCCAGCCGTTTACCCACCAAATCATCGAGATTGCGTGGGCTTTCCTCGGTTGTCCCACTGACCAGCACAAACGGATTGTTCATGTAGGCCCGAGTGAATCGCAGTTCGTTTTCACGCTCACTGCTGGGCGTCACCACAGGTAGCACGTCAAGCTCACCGGCCTGAAGTTGCTCGATCTGGCGATCCAGCGACTCCCCGCGCACGACCTCGAAATTCAGCCCGCTGCGCTGACTGATCAGGCTCAACAGTTGCGCCGCAAGCCCACTGAAACGGCCATCCGCGTCAAAAAAACTCAGCGGGGCAAAATCTTCGATACCGCCGACCCGCACCACCGGATGTTGATCCAGCCACTGCTGTTCTGCGGCACTGAGCTGCACCCGTGTTTGTTCAGCCATCTCGGCAAGACCGACGCTCCAGCGTTGTTCGATACGTTGCCGATGCTCCATGGGAATCGCCGCCAACGCCTTGTCGACGAGACGTTTGAGGCGCACATCGCTGCGCATCAGCGCAAAGCCGAACGGGTTGGCATCAAGTCCCGCGGGCCCTGCCAATTGCAGGTCATTTCGATAATTGGTGTTGATCAAGTAACTGGCACTGATGAAATCGCCCAGATAAACATCATTTATACCGAACGCCACGGCTCCCAGTGCATCCATTGCCGAGGCGTAAAGTTGCACGCTCGCTTCAGGATAGAACGCCTGCACCGTCGCCAGCCGCATGTAATCCTCGGCCATGGCGACACGCTTGCCCGAGAGATTCATCGGCATGGACTCTTCGAGCCGGGTAACCAGCATTGGCTGATCTTCGGCATAGGGTCGGGACAGAACGATCGCAGGGTCGGCGATCTCAAAACTGTTGGATGTCCCCAGTACATCGAGATCGCCACTTTTGAGTGCCGCCATCAACGCTTCCCGGTTGGCAAAACGCCGGACTTCGATTCTGAGGCCCAGCAGTTGCGCCAGCAGGTCGGCGTAATCGGCTGTGAGCCCTTCCAGTTCATGCTGATTGCGGGTGATCTCGAACGGTGGGTAATCGCGACCTGAAATGCCCATCCGCAACACCGGATGCTGACGCAACCATTGGCGGTCTTGTTCGTCCAGACGGATCTGGACATTATCGAGCCCGGAGCGAGTCAACACCTCGAGAACCTGCGGCGCTTCACTCGCCCAGCAAGAGGTAACAAGGCCAAGCCACAGCCAACAGACACGCCCTCCCTGGCTCATGTCCGGCTACTCAGATCAAATGATTGCGCTTGGCGAAATCGCGCAAGTGCACCGCTGTACCCATCCCGAGCTTCTTCATCAGTCGGGTTTTATATGTACTGACCGTTTTATGGCTGAGGTGCATGTCTTCGGCAATTGTCTTGTTGGGCTTGCCCTGCGCCAGTTGCACGAAAATGCTCAACTCTCGATCGGAGAGCTGATCAATCATCTGTTTTTCCGTGGTTTGCACAGCATTCAACACGCTGACGTTGTCCGGCATCGCGGAAAAATAGGTGTAGCCCGCCATCACTGCCTGAATGGCTTTGTGCAACTGTTGCAGTTGATTGGTCTTGGTGACGTAAGCCATCGCCCCAGCGCGCAGACAGCGCTCCTGGTAAAACAAGGCCTCGTGAGTACTGAACACCAGAATTTTGCACTTAAGGTCGTTGGCTTTGATTCGGGCCATGACGTCCAGCCCGTCGAGTGCTGGCAGACCCAAGTCAAGCACGACCAACCGGGGCTGGTGCTCGCGGATCATTTGCACCACCTCGTTGCCACTGGATGCCTCGTGAATCTCCTTGAAACCCTCGGATTGCAGCACGATTCGGATGGCGGCGCGCACCACTGGGTGGTCGTCGACGATCAGCGCTGACTTCATTTCCACTCCCACTACAAAATCTGGCAATAAGATCACCGGGATCGGCTGATCCAGACTCAATGGCTGCGCAGCGACTGTTGCACGCAATGGAATGGAAATCACCTGTCAGATCTGACAGTTGCGGTGAGGGTATGTTTATGCATATGCCCGACGCTGCTCAACCACGGCTTGTTTCCATTGGGGTGCGTCGGCCAACGCCATCAAGTGCCTGATTGCCTGTTCATTGGGCAGCGCCGCATGACTGATCTGCACATTCTCCTGCGCGAAACCTGATTTCACCTGCAACGGCGCCGAAGGTTCGTTGTAGATCAGCGCATGACGCACCTGGGGGTTGTCGAGGAAAAACTCCAGCAGATCCAGCGACCCCATCGCCAGTTCAGCGTTGATAACCACCACGTCGAACGGTTCGCAGCCGTAGTCCACCAGCGTCAACAGCTCGGCGATACTCTGCACCGGGGCAACGCGGTAGTAGTTGAGGCCGTTAAACAGACGCTCGACTTTCATCCGGTGAAAATGCTGCGGATCGGCGATAAGGATACGCAGGGCTTTATTGATCATGGTCAATCTCCCGGTGATCAGGTTTCTGGGTGCGGCAAGACTACGCAACCTCAACGGCAGGTTCTGTAGGACATTTCCTAAAAAAATCATTCGCCCGAGATCTGCCGATAACTGCGCCGTTGCAGCCAGTTCAGCAAATCGGTTCCGGCCATCGGTCTTGCGTACCAATACCCCTGCCCTTGCGTGCACCCCAGTGCCAGCAGCTCGCGGCGCAGATCGGCCGACAACGAGCTGCTGATGATGACCGACTTTACCTGCCCGGACGCACCTACGCGTTGCAAGAACTGCAGGCCGTCCATACCCTCCATTTGCAAGTCGCACAGGGCAATGTCTACGCAGCCGATGTCCTTCAACAGGGCCAGTGCCTGCGCGCCGTCACTGGCTTCGTAAATCTGCCGGCACCCCAGACTTTGCAAGATGCTGACCGCAACCGAGCGTTGGAACGCGTGATCTTCGAGCACCAGAATTCGAAGCGGCTGAAGGGACATGATCGTTGCCTCGAGGATGGTGGAATTGGCACAAGTGTCCGGCGTTTCTGCGTAGTACTGGTTAGGAAAAATCCCAAATCTCATAGGACTTTTCCTAAATATCGAGGTGTTCAAGGAGTGCAGCCAGGGTTTGCCGATCCGGCGTACGGATCAGCGTCAACTGGCGTCGCTGGTTGGCATAAATCGTTTCTGCCTGTGCCTGGCCACGGCGTGCGTCATAAATCACACCGTGACGAATCTGCGAGTTGCTCTGGAAAAACCGCACCGGATCAATCCCGGCGGCAGTGATCAGCTCAACGTTGATGATCAGCAGATCAAAGTGCTCGAACGGTTCGGACGAGTAATGGGTCACGCCCAGCAGTTCACGAAACGAACGCACCGATATGAGCGTGCGATATCCCAGTTCGTTGAGGGACTTGCAGATTCGGTTGTGCTCGATGAGTTGCTCTTCAGCAACGAGAATTCGCCAGTGTTTGTAGGACATTGATTTTCGACGGCCGTAGGAAATGTTTCCAATCAGCGGAACACTCTAATCAATGGACGCCGCAAAACATGTAAGACAAGTCTGATAAACGAGCGGGATTTTCTGGAGGCAAACCAAGAAGAAAGCCACACCGCAATCACCGGCGTGGCTTACTTGATTGATCAAAGGCAGTGGATGTCTTTAATAACGTCATTCAGTCGTACTCGGACTCCAGAATGCCTGCACCACCAGCGCCGACGTCGAGATCCGCGCGATCAGTGCATCCAGCTCATCGCCGTCCACCGAAGTGGTCGCCAGCGTCGCTTCGATCTCGATTTCTTCGGCGCCAAAGGCGTGCACATCGACGTCGCTGGCCGGATAGTTGCTGCGTTCCAGCTCGGCTTCGAGTAAGGCGAGCACAGCTTTTTGCTGTGAACGTCGGGCGATCACGTAGACGATATTGGTGACTTCGGCCGAGACCACGTCCAGTGGCTGGCGGTTGATATTGTTGACGATCGGCCGCAGCAACGTATTGGCGGCGAGGATGAACAGCGTGCCCAGCACGGCTTCAGCCAGCAGGTCGGCACCGGCGCAGGCACCCACCGCAGCGGAGGTCCACAGGGTGGCAGCGGTGTTGAGGCCGCGCACGTTGCCTTCTTCGCGCATGATCACCCCGGCACCGAGAAAACCGATGCCGGAGACAACGTAGGCCACCACGCGCACCGCGCCCTCGGCCCCGGCGAGACGGTTGGCCATGTCGACAAAAATCGCCGCGCCGACCGCCACCAGCACATTGGTCCGCAGGCCGGCGGTGCGTTGCCGATACTGTCGCTCGAAGCCGATCAGGCCGCCCAGAAGGAACGCGGCGCTGAGGCTGATCAGGGTGTCGAGCAGCGAGGTGAGGTTGAGGTTGTTGATGGCTTGCATAGTCTTGTCCTTGAAAACATACCAATCCCCTGGGGGAGCGAGCCTGCTCGCGAAAGCGGTATGTCAGCCAACATAAATGCAACTGACACGACGCCTTCGCGAGCAGGCTCGCTCCCACACGGGGAACAGCGTTGTACTGCTGTTACTGCCAGCCAAACCGGCGGATGTAGAAACCTTTGACCGCCTGAGTCAGCGCCATGTACGCCAGCAGAATCACCGGCAGGAACACGAAGTACATCGACGGCAACGCCTGCAATTTGAAGTAGTGCGCCAGCGGCCCCATCGACAGGAAAATGCCGACCGCCATGATGATCCCGGTCATCACCAGCAGCGGCAGCGCTGCACGGCTTTGCACGAACGGAATCTTCGGCGTACGGATCATGTGCACGATCAGCGTCTGGGTCAGCAGGCCCACCACGAACCAGCCGGACTGGAACAGCGTCTGGTGGTCCGGGGTGTTGGCATCAAACACGTACCACATCAAGGCGAAGGTTGTGATGTCGAAGATCGAACTGATCGGCCCGAAAAACAGCATGAAGCGCCCGACATCGCCCGGCTGCCAGCGTTGCGGTTTCTTCAGCATCTGCTCATCGACGTTGTCGAACGGAATGGCGATCTGCGAAATGTCGTAGAGCAGGTTTTGCACCAGCAGGTGCATCGGCAGCATCGGCAGAAACGGAATAAACGCACTGGCAACCAGCACCGAGAACACGTTGCCGAAGTTGGAACTGGCGGTCATCTTGATGTACTTGAGCATGTTGGCGAAGGTGCGACGCCCTTCGAGTACGCCCTCCTCCAGCACCATCAGGCTCTTTTCCAGCAGGATGATGTCTGCCGCTTCCTTGGCGATGTCCACCGCGCTGTCGACGGAAATACCGATGTCGGCGGTGCGCAACGCCGGTGCGTCGTTGATGCCATCACCCATGAAGCCGACTACATGGCCGTTACCTTTGAGGATGCGCACGATGCGCTCCTTGTGCGACGGCGTCAGCCTGGCAAAAACGTTGGTGTTTTCCACCGCCACGGCCAGTTCGGCGTCGCTCATGCGCTCGATGTCGTTGCCCATCAGCAGGCCTTGCTGAGCGAGGCCGACTTCGCGGCAGATCTTCGCGGTGACCAGCTCGTTGTCACCGGTCAGCACTTTCACCGCCACGCCATGTTCGGCCAAAGCCTTGAGCGCCGGCGCGGTGCTTTCCTTCGGTGGATCGAGAAACGCGACGTAACCGATCAGCGTCAGTTCCTGCTCATCAGCCAGGCTGTAGGTGTCGCGCCCCTCAGGCATCGAGCGGGCCGCTACTGCCACCACGCGTAAGCCTTCAGCGTTGAATGCTGCGGTGACCTGACGAATCCGGGTCAGCAATTCATCGCTCAAGGCTTCATCGACGTCGCCGTGACGCACGCGGCTGCACACCGCCAGCACTTCTTCCACCGCGCCTTTGCAAATCAGTTGATGTGCCTGGCCGCGCCCTTCTACCACCACCGACATGCGCCGGCGATTGAAGTCGAACGGGATCTCATCGACCTTGCGAAACGCTGTGCCGACCTTCAGCTCACAGTGGACTTCCACATGTTCCAGTACGGCCACGTCCAGCAGGTTCTTCAGGCCGGTCTGGTAGTAGCTGTTCAGGTAAGCCATTTCCAATACGTCGTCAGAGTCTTCGCCCCAGACATCAACGTTGCGTGCGAGGAAGATTTTGTCCTGGGTCAGCGTGCCGGTCTTGTCGGTGCACAGCACGTCCATGGCGCCGAAGTTCTGGATCGCGTCGAGACGTTTGACGATGACTTTTTTGCGTGACAGAAATACCGCGCCTTTGGCCAGCGTCGAGGTGACGATCATCGGCAGCATTTCCGGCGTCAGCCCGACGGCAACCGACAGCGCAAACAGCAGTGCTTCGGACCAGTCGCCCTTGGTGAAACCATTGAGGAACAGCACCAGCGGCGCCATCACGAACATGAAGCGGATCAGCAACCAGCTGACTTTATTGACCCCTTGCTGGAACGAAGTGACCGCACGATCGGTAGCGCCGACACGCTGCGCCAGCGCACCGAAATAGGTGCTGTTGCCTGTGGTGAGAATCACCGCCACCGCCGTGCCAGACACGACGTTGGTACCCATGAACAGAATGTTGTCCAGCTCCAGCGGATTGCGTGTATCGCGATCAGCCTGACGCGGGAATTTCTCCACCGGCATCGATTCACCGGTCATCGCCGCTTGGCTGACAAACAGGTCTTTGGCACTGAGCACCCGGCAATCGGCGGGAATCATGTCGCCGGCCGACAACACGATCAGATCGCCCGGCACCAATTGTTTGATCGGCAACTCGCTGCGCGGCGCATCACGTCGCATCACTGTGGCGGTGTTGCTGACCATCGCTTTAAGCGCGTCGGCAGCCTGGTTGGATTTGCTTTCCTGCCAGAAGCGCAGCAGCGTCGACAGCACCACCATGGAGAAAATTACCACGGCCGCTTTCAGGTCTTCGGTCAGCCACGAGATCACCGCAAGCAGCGTCAGCAGCAGGTTGAACGGGTTTTTGTAGCAGTGCCAAAGGTGGGTCCACCACGGCAGAGGCTGCTCGTGTTCGACTTCATTGAAGCCGTATTGCGCACGCAGTGCATCGACTTCGAAATCGGTAAGCCCATCGGAGTGCGTGCCCAGTGAAGAGAGCAATGCTGAGCTGTCGCTGTGCGCGGCATCGACCAGGGTGTTGGCCAGAGTAGGCGGGACTTCACGGCTGACCGTGGTGTCGTTGATGGTTTCCAGCAACGCCAGGCGGCGGAAGTGCCGGGCGATGTGGCGGGTACGCAGAAAACCTGCGAAAAATTCCTTGAGCGTGAATTTCATGGCTGTTGCCCCTATGGTCAGCCGGGAAACCGTCAAGCAGGTACGACCGCGCCTCGTCCGCCGGAAAAACCGGCACGGCAAGGCATGGCGCGCCGGTCAGAAAAGACAGGCGTGTCGATAGGGCTGCGATGGCGACTTTAAAGTCGACATCACGCTCTGTTCAGCGTCGATGAGAAGGACGTCGAGACATGACCAAGGACTGGCCATGCACGGAATGCCGCTGCTCGCTTTTACGGCGAGACAACGGCAAAAAAAATGCGCGTTATCTTGCCGAGAATCTGCCGGTTACCGAGACCGGCCGACAACTGTCACTCGAACAAGTACCCACTGTGGGTCTCCGCTATTGATGAAAACGCGCGAAGCTTACGCCTCGATGTCTGGAGAGTAAACCCGTGAAAGGCAGTGTGGCGGGGAATGTGCTTGATCTTCAGGAAGGGTTCAGGAAGGGCTTTTTGGCTGTCCTTGAGGGCCCCTTCGCGAGCAGGCTCGCTCCCACAGGGAATCTCCAGCGAACACGGTTTTTGTATTCATCGAAGATCCAAATGTGGGAGCGAGCCTGCTCGCGAAGGCAGATCAGGCGGCGCAGATTTTAGCTGGCAGTCGCCAACAGCAAATCCGCCATCGAACGGTGCTCACGATGCTTGCCATGTTCATACAACGAGCCCGCAATCTCATCGGCACGAATCGGCAGCACCGATAACAATGTGTCGCTCAAACCATGACTGGCCTGGCAGAAGCCCTGCATGTAAATGCCAGCCTTGCAGCGCTCATCGGTGATCAGTTTGTAGTTGCGATCAACCTCGAACTCGCCCAGGTATTCTTCCAGCGGCGCCAGCAATTTACGGTGCATCTGCCGCTCGTAGCCGGTGGCCAGTACCACGGCGTCGTACAGGCGCACGCTGACTTCGCCAGTGGCGTTGTTGCGTACCGCCAACTCGATGCCGTGTTCGGTGGCGGTAGCACTCTCGACGGTGGTCAGGGTGCGGAACGCATGACGGGCAATTCCGGAAACCTTCTGGCGATAGAAGATGCCGTAGATGCGCTCGATCAGGTCAATGTCGACCACCGAGTAGTTGGTGTTGTGGTACTCGTTGACCAGACGCTCACGCTCGGCACTGTTCTGCTGGAACACCAAGTCAGTGAACTCCGGCGAGAACACTTCGTTGACGAACGGGCTATCGTCCGCAGGTTTAAGGGCCGAGCCGCGCAAGATCATGTCGACCTGCACCGAAGGGAACGAATCGTTCAGATCGATGAACGCTTCCGCCGCGCTCTGCCCGCCACCGATGATCGCAATGCTCATCGGCTGATTGTTGACGCACGGCTGCCTGGCCATCTGCGACAGGTATTGCGAATGATGGAACACACGGTTGTCGCCCTTCAGCGCCTTGAACGCCTCGGGAATACGCGGCGTGCCACCGGCACTGACCACAACCGAACGGGTGGTCCGCACATGTTGTTGCCCCTGGCTATCGCGGGAAATAACGCGCAGCGCTTCAACCTGGTGGTTATGCAGCACCGGCTCGATGGTCAGCACTTCTTCGCCATAACGGCTCTGCTCGGTGAACTGCCCGGCGACCCAGCGCAGGTAATCGTTGTACTCCATGCGGCACGGATAAAAGGTGCCGAGGTTGATGAAGTCGACCAGACGACCGTGGTACTTGAGGTAATTGACGAACGAGTACGGGCTGGTCGGATTGCGCAGGGTCACCAGATCCTTGAGGAAGGAAATCTGCAACTCGCTCTGGGTCGACAGAGTGTTGCCGTGCCAGCTGTAGTTGGCCTGTTTGTCGAGGAACAGCACATCCAGTTCACCCTGGGTCGGCCCGCGCTCTTGCAGCGCGATGGCCAATGCCAGGTTCGAAGGGCCGAAACCGACGCCGATCAGGTCGTGAACGATGGGCGATGCAATTGCCTGTGTCATTTCCAGTGTCCTCTGGATGAACCCCTCAACCGTGGGGCTAAAGCCTGGGTGACCTGACCGGCCCGAAGCAGGACAGCAGGTCGTCTGTTGAGTAGGAACGAGGACGGTGAAAAAAAATTTAACGGGGAAGGATCAATGGGCGTCCCATTGTTGGATCCGCACCCGGCAATGTTTCATGGCGTTGACGATGTGTTTTTCCACCAGCGCTTTGGAAATACCGAGGCTCTCGGCAATTTCGTTGTGGGACAGACCTTCGATCTTGCGCAGTAGAAAACTGTCACGACACAGCGGTGACAATTCCGCCAGCGCTCGCTGGAGCATCTCCAGGCGTTGACCGTGATCGAGGGTGCCGTGGGGAGACGGGGTGAAATAACGCTCTTCATTGTCGAGCACTTCAAGGGATTCGACCTGCCGCAAGGCATTGCGTCGATGATCGTCGATGACCAGATTCAGCGCGGTGCGATAAAGAAACGCCCTGGGTTGTTCGATCGGCGTGTCACTGGAGCGTTCCAGCACCCGCAGATAGGCGTCATGCACCACATCCTCGGCAACCTGGCGGTTGCCCAGCTTGGCGTTGAGGAAACACACCAGCTCGCGATAGTAGTTTTCCAACATGACTCCTGGCCGCAACGACGCGGTTTTTGTCCTTGGGCTCACCCATCCGCCCTGCACTAACAGGCAGTAGCAAGATAGTGGCAACTTAAGTGCGTAATTTATAGTAATTCTCATATAGATTTAAAGTCTTGTTTCCACATACCAGCCGAATAGTGTCGGACGGGCACCTGTTACCTGATGTGTTAGCGCTTAAATTCCCTCGTACATTCATCGTTTACATGACAGCTCCCCGTTTCTGTCGTGCCTTGCGACAGCGTTCAAGTGCCCGAACATTCCGTGCACCTGCTGAACGTCGGGCCGAACCCACTGGCCGGAACCCTGCATGAAACGTCCCCGCCCCGCCCGACGCGCCTTGTTCGCCGCCCTCTGTCTGATTCCCGTGATCGCCGTCGCCGCATGGCAAGTCCTGCCGCCGGGACGCGACACCCTGGCGACCGTACAAGTGACCCGCAGCAATATCGAAAACAGCGTGACAGCACTGGGCACTTTGCAGCCGCGACGCTATGTAGACGTCGGCGCACAGGCCTCGGGGCAAATCCAGAAGATCCACGTCGAGGCAGGTGATGCGGTCAAGGAAGGCCAACTGCTGGTGGAAATCGATCCGTCGACGCAAAAAGCCAAACTCGACGCAGGTCGTTTCTCCATCGAAAACCTCAAGGCCCAATTACAGGAACAGCGCGCTCAGCACGACCTGGCGCAGCAGAAATACCAGCGCCAACAGAAACTCGCCGCCGGCGGCGCCACCCGCGAGGAGGACGTGCAGACCGCCCGTGCCGAAGTCCGCGCCACCCAGGCACGCATTGACATGTTTCAGGCACAGATCCGTCAGGCCCAGGCAAGTCTGCGCAGCGACGAAGCGGAACTCGGCTACACGCGCATCTTTGCACCAATGAGCGGCACCGTCGTCGCTGTGGGCGCGCGCGAAGGCCAGACACTCAACGCGCAACAACAGACGCCACTGATCCTGCGCATCGCGCGGTTGTCGCCAATGACGGTGTGGGCCGAAGTTTCCGAAGCGGACATCGGCCACGTCAAACCCGGTATGACCGCCTACTTCACCACCCTCAGCGGTGGCAGCCGGCGCTGGAGCAGCACGGTGCGGCAGATTCTGCCGGTGCCCCCGCGCCCCCTTGAGCAAAACCAGGGCGGCAGCCCCACCGGCGGTCGCAGTGGCAGTGAGCGAGTGGTGCTCTACACCGTACTGCTCGACGTCGACAACACAGACAACGCCCTCATGACCGACATGACCGCTCAGGTGTTCTTCGTCGCACAAAACGCGCAGAACACCCTGACAGTGCCGAGCACTGCCTTGCAACCGGGCTCGCGCCCGCAATGGCAACTGGCGCAGATCGTCGCTGCCAACGGGGAAATCCAGTCGCGCGAAGTCCGCACCGGCATCAGCGACCGGTTACGTACACAAGTCCTCGAGGGCCTGGCCGAAGGCGATCACATTCTCAGCGCTCCCGCTGTAGGCAACGGAGGCTGAATGCAAACGCCCCTGATTGACTTGCGCCAGATCCGCAAAGCCTACGGCGGCAACGACAGCCCGCTGGTGGAGGTATTGCGCGGCATCGATCTGTCGATTCACGCCGGCGAATTCGTGGCCATCGTCGGCGCCTCCGGCTCCGGCAAGTCGACGTTGATGAACATCCTCGGTTGCCTCGATCGCCCGACCAGCGGCGAATACCGCTTTGCCGGTGAAGACGTTGCGCAACTGGACACCGACGAACTGGCGTGGCTGCGTCGCGAGGCATTCGGCTTTGTGTTTCAGGGTTATCACCTGATCCCGTCCGGCTCCGCACAGGAAAACGTCGAGATGCCGGCCATCTACGCTGGCACGCCTGCGGCCGAACGACACGCCCGGGCCAGCGCATTGCTGGAACGCCTGGGGCTGGGCAGCCGCACCGGCAATCGCCCGCACCAGCTCTCCGGCGGTCAACAACAACGCGTATCAATTGCCCGAGCACTGATGAACGGCGGCCACATCATTCTCGCCGACGAACCTACCGGCGCCCTCGACAGCCACAGCGGCAAAGAAGTCATGGCCCTGCTCGACGAGCTCGCCAGCCAGGGCCATGTGGTGATTCTCATCACTCACGATCGCGAAGTGGCGCAACGTGCCAAGCGCATTATCGAAATTCGTGACGGCCTGATCATCAGCGATACCGCCGAGCAACCGGGTGCCCCTGCCCGTACCGCCAACTCCGGCGCCTTGCAGGCAGTGGATCTGCGCCAGCGCCTGAGCGCCGGCAGCACCGAGACCGGCGCCTGGAGGGGCGAACTGCTGGATGCCGTGCAAGCGGCCTGGCGGGTGATGTGGATCAACCGTTTCCGCACCGCGCTGACGCTGCTGGGGATTGTCATCGGTGTCGCGTCAGTGGTGGTGATGCTGGCGGTCGGCGAAGGCAGTAAACGCCAGGTGATGGCGCAAATGGGGGCGTTCGGCTCCAACATCATTTACCTCAGCGGCGCGGCACCCAACCCGCGCACGCCACCGGGCATCATCACCCTCGATGACGTTGCCGAACTTGCAACCCTGCCCCAGGTGGAACGAATCATGCCGGTCAACGGCTCGACCGCCGGCGTGCGCTTCGGCAACGCCGACCACTCAAGCTACGTCGGCGGCAACGACACCAATTTTCCGATCATCTTCAATTGGCCGGTGGTACAGGGCAGCTACTTCACTCAGGCCGATGAAGACAGCGCCGCCGCAGTCGCGGTGATCGGCACCAAGGTTCGCGACAAATTGCTCAAGGACGTGGCTGACCCGATCGGTCAATACATCCTGATTGAAAACGTTCCGTTCCAGGTGCTCGGCGTGCTGGCGGAAAAAGGCTCAAGCTCCGGCGACTCGGACAGCGACAACCGGATCGCCGTGCCGTACTCGGCGGCCAGTACGCGCCTGTTCGGCAGTCGCAACCCGGAATATGTGGTGATCGCCGCCAGGGACGCACGCAAGGTCAAAGACGCCGAACAGGCCATCGAGCAATCGATGCTGCGCCGGCACAACGGCAAAAAGGATTTCGAGCTGACCAACAACGCCGCCATGATCCAGGCCGAGGCTCGCACCCAGGGCACGCTGTCACTGATGCTCGGCGCCATCGCCGCCATTTCCTTGCTGGTCGGCGGCATCGGCGTGATGAACATCATGCTCATGACCGTGCGTGAACGCACCCGCGAGATCGGCATTCGCATGGCCACCGGCGCCCGTCAGCGCGACATCCTGCGCCAGTTCTTGACCGAAGCGGTGATGCTCTCCGTTGTCGGTGGCATTGCCGGCATCAGCCTGGCGATGCTGGTCGGCGGCGTTCTGTCGTTCAGCGGCGTAGCAATCGCATTTCAATGGATGGCCGTAATCGGCGCCTTCGCCTGCGCCCTGGTCACCGGTGTCATCTTCGGCTTCATGCCTGCCCGCAAGGCCGCCCGGCTCGACCCGGTCACAGCCCTTACCAGTGAATGATCAACCTATGAAAGCGCAACTGACATTCCTTGCCGCCAGCCTGTTACTGGCGGCCTGCAGCAGCCCTGCGCCACGCCCTGACAGCGGCGTGCAATCACCGCCCGCCTGGCAATCGCCAGACCATCCCGGCGCGGTGCAAAGCAATCGCCAATGGTGGACGCAGTTCGGCAGTCGCGAACTCGATCAACTGGTCGAACAGGCACGACTGGGCAGCCATGACCTCGGCGCGGCCGTTGCCCGCGTCAGACAGGCGCAGGCCAGCGCGACGGTTGCCGGGGCCCCGCTGCTGCCCGAACTCAAGGCCGGAATCAATGCCAATCGGCAGAAGCTTCTGCACGGCAAAGGCTACAGCCAACTGGATGTCAACCCGGACAATCGCTCGCTGGATTACTACGACGCCGAGCTGAGCGCCAGTTACGAAATCGATTTCTGGGGGGGTAAACGAGCCGCCCGTGACAGCGCCGTGTTCGGTGTGCAGGCCAGTGAGTTTGATCGCGCCACGGTCGAGCTGACCTTGCAAAGCGGCGTCGCCAACAGCTACACCCAGGCGCTCGCCTTGCGTGAGCAGGCGCGCATTGCCGAACTCAATCTGGCCAACGCGCAAAACGTGCTGCACCTGGTGCAAACCCGCTTCGACGCAGGCAGCGCCACCGCGCTGGAACTGGCTCAGCAAAAAAGTCTGGTGGCCGAGCAACAGCGCAAATTGCCGCTGGTGCAGCAACAGGCCCGCGAAGCGCTGATCACCCTCGCCGCCCTGCTCGGTCAACCAGTGCAGGCGCTGTCCTCGCCTCAGCAGGCATTCGCGCAATTGCAGTGGCCAAACATCGCCAGTGGCGTGCCCAGCGATCTGCTGAGTCGACGTCCGGACATCGCCAGCGCAGAAGCCAAACTGGCGGCGGCCCAGGCTGACGTCACCGTAGCCCGCGCGGCCATGCTGCCAAAAATCACCCTCACCGCCAGCCTCGGCACCGGTGCCGATCTGGCGGCGGATCTGCTGCGCACAACGTTCTACAACCTGTCATCCGGATTGACGGCGCCGATCTTCAACAACGGGCGCTTGAGCGCCGAACGCGACAAGGCCAAGGCCCGTCAGGATGAATTGCTGGAGACCTATCGCGGGGCGATCATCAATGGCTTCGCCGATGTCGAAAAAGCCCTGAGCACCATCCGTGGCCTCGATGAGCAACGGCAGTGGCAAAGCGAAGAATTGGGTCAGGCGCAAACCGCGTTCGACATCGCGCAAAGCCGTTATCAGGCGGGTGCCGAAGACTTGCTCACGGTGCTGCAAACCCAGCGCACCTTGTATGCGGCGCAGGACATGAACGTGCAACTGCGCCTGTCGCGACTGCAGGCGAGCATTGCCTTGTACAAAGCGTTGGGCGGTGGCTGGCAAGTTATCTGACAGCGAACACTCACACTCTCTTTTACCGAACCAAAAACCTGTAGGAGCTGCGGCACGCTGCGATCTTTTGATCTAGAAAAACAAGTCAAAAGATCGCAGCGTGCCGCAGCTCCTACAGGGGGTATTGCGTTGTGTCGGATGGGTGACGGGCAAAAAGAATCGCAGCTTCGGGCTGCGATTTTTTTTCGCTTAAAGTTGCCGGCCTTTCACCTTCAAATGCCTGGCGTACCACGGTCGCTGCGGCACCTTGCGAAACAGATCGGCCATGTTGTCTTCGTCGCCGAAAGTGATGCGCAGCGCCAGTTTCATGGTCTCCGGATCCATCTCCACCGAACGCCCGACTTGCAGGCCGGGCACGCTGCTGCAGCCATGGGTGTCGGGGCCCAGCCAGGGGTCATCGACTTCCACCCAACGCCCCGGCGCAAACCACGGCACGCCGTTGACCTCGAGGCGACTGACTTCCCCCGGGTGAAAACGCTCGTGGGCGCGGAACCAGTCTTCAAGCCGATCATCGATCCAGCCATGAAAACGCCAGAACACCGGGTTCACATGGGAGGAAAACGGATCGCCGAGAAAGTCGTTTTCCGGGGCATACCAACGCGCGGCGAAATCCGCCTGATCCCGCGCCATCGGCACTGGAATGTTGTTGGACGGGTCGCGGGCCACCGATGCCCAGCGCATATGCAACCAGTCGTGCAGGCCCAGTTCGACTTCCGAGCCGAACTGGCCGAGGGAGAGTTTCGACAAGTAGCGCGGATCGCGGTACTGCGACTCCCACACCTGAAAATTACTGTGATAGGTTTCGGCCGCTTTGATGTCGCTGACCCACTTGGTGTACTCGTCGTCGCCTTCGGTCAGCCACGTTGGCGGCAATGCGTTGCCGTCGTGATTGTCGAAGTAACGAGCGAAGCCCTGACGGTCACGCTCCAGCTCCGGCTGCGGCATGGGGAATGCCTGCCATGACGGCAAGTCTTGCATCGAACGGGCTTTGCCCAGCATGTGTCGATGCATGAAGAAAAAATCGATGCCCGAGCCGTTGCGATCCTTACGCGGCCCACGGGCATCACGCTCCTTGTCCCGTGGGCCAGGTTGCCAGCCGATACCACGTAACGCATCACGTTTTTTTTCGGAGAGTTTGTGCCACTTGTCCCGCGACGCGTGCCAGAGCTGATGGAACAGCCGATGTTCGGGCGCTACCAGCCACGCCAGAAACGCCGGATTCAATCCGACTCTTTCTCGGGCTTCGGGAAACCGTCGCTTGATCGCGATGAAGTGATTGTCGAGTTCTGGTAGACCCAGCGCGCGATCCAGTCGCAGCACTTGCCCGGTAAACGTGCCGCTGCCAGCGTTGCCGAACGCGGCCCAGACTTCGTCCAGTTTTACTTTGAATTCGTACACCACCGGCGCTTGCGGCGCATCGCTGCGCATCAGACGCCAGAACATCTCGGCGCCATTACCCGGCGCCAGATCGCCGATGACTTGATAACGCACTGGCGCCTCGGAACGCAGGTTAGCCCCCGTGTCGAGATAACCGCGCAAACCGCGGCCACGGTGGGCAATGTCGAGAAACAGCTCCAGACCTTCATTGGGCAAGCCATCCAGTCCAGCGGCAGCACCAGTGAAACGAATGTCCCACACGCCGCGCAAACTGTCCGCCAACTGCTGACCGGCCGTGTCCGCCAGGTCGACCGTGGCCTCTCCCGGGGTGATCGGAAACTCCTCACGGGTCAGTTCACGATGTGCATAAAAAGCGGCAGGCAGCGCGGCGCCCGTGAGTGCCATGCCCGCCATGAACCAGCGTCGAGAGATCGTCATTGCCCTACCTGTGTCAGCCATGGAGCAGGCTTTATCCAAGCTAGAACGTTTGCTCGCCGAGGAAATTTATGGCCGCGGCGAAAGAGCCCGGCATTCGCCGTCGCCTTTTCGCCTTCCGCCCCTAAATTACCCGCTCCGCCGCTCGTTCCTCCCAGATAGCAAAGGCCCCTGCGCCTGAACCTCGACGGCGAACCTGAATGAGATGGCAATGACAAAACCGCGTTCGAAAAAGGCTCTATTTATCGGCCTGCCGCTGGCCTTGGCGATCAGCGCCGGCGCAGGGTTTCTGGCTTGGGATTACTGGTTTCGGGACAACCCCGGCTATCCGGTCAAAGTGATGAAGCAGGCGACCGAACTGCAGGATCGCATCCTCTCTTTCGACAGCCACATCACCGTGCCGTTGAGCTTCGGCACTCACGGCAACGAAGCCGACAAGGATGGCTCGGGGCAGTTCGACCTGATCAAGGCCAACCGTGGACGGCTGTCCGGCGCGGCACTGACCGTATTTGGCTGGCCGGAAATGTGGAACGGCCCGAATGCACCGCACCGCCCGACCGAAGGTTTTGTCGAGGAAGCGCGCAATCAGCAGGAAGTGCGCTACAAGATCATTTCCGGGATAGTGCGCGACTTCCCCAATCAGGTCGGCATCGCCTATACCCCGGATGATTTCCGCCGTCTGCACGGTGAAGGCAAATTTGCGATTTTCATCAGCATGCTCAACGCCTATCCACTGGGCAACGACCTGAGCAAACTGGACTTGTGGGCCGGACGCGGCATGCGCATGTTCGGCTTCAGCTATATCGGTAACAACAGCTGGGCCGACTCTTCGCGCCCGCTGCCCTTTTTCAATGACTCTCCCGACGCGCTCGACGGTCTCTCGGACATCGGCAAACAAGCCGTGCATCGCTTGAACGATCTGGGGGTGATCATCGACGTCTCGCAGATGTCGACCAAAGGTCTGGAGCAAGTCGTGCAGTTGAGTCGTACGCCGATTGTCGCCTCGCACTCGGCACCGCGAGCGGCGGTGGATATTCCACGCAACCTCAGCGACAAAGAGCTGCAACTGATCAAAAACAATGGCGGCGTAGTGCAGGTGGTCGGCTTTTCGCAGTACCTCAAACCGCTGACCCAAGGCACCCAGGACAAACTCAACGCCCTGCGCGCACGCTTCGACCTGCCGCCACTGCCGAACCTGGCCATGGCCCTGATGCCGGGCGATCCGATCATCACCGCCTGGTCCGAACAGAAACTCGGCCAGTACGCCAGCGGCCTCTACGGCATTCTTGAAGAGGAGCCGAAAGCGACCCTCAAGGATCTCGGCGACGCCATCGATTACACCGTGCGCAAGATCGGCATCGACCACGTCGGCATCGCTTCGGACTTCAACGATGGCGGCGGCATCAAGGGCTGGGAAAACGTCGGCGAAATCCGCAACGTCACCGCCGAGCTGATCCAGCGTGGCTATTCCGAAGCGGACATCGCCAAGCTGTGGGGCGGCAACTTCCTGCGCGTTTGGGATCAAGTGCAAAAGGCTGCAAAACCCACGCTGATTTCCCGTCAGGATGCGGCCAAGCCATGACTGACCGTCGTACATTCCTGAAACAGGTCGGCGTACTCGCCGCTGCCCTGCCCCTGGGTTCCAGCCTTGCCTGCGCGACCGCCGCCACCCCTCACCCTGCGCTGCCGGGCAACAAATGGGCGCAATTGCGCCAGTTGTTCGATCAGGATCCGCAGGCTATCCACTTCGCCAACTTTCTGGTCACTTCACATCCCCGCCCCGTGCGCGAGGCCATCGAACGCCATCGCGCAGCGCTGGATCTGAATCCGGGACTGGCGATGGACTGGGACCTGGGCGTCACCGAGCAGCGCGAAGAAAACGTGCGGGTCTGGGCCGGCAAGTACCTGCAAGCCAAACCGAGCCAGATCGCTCTCACCGGCAGCACCACCGAAGGCCTGGCGATGATTTATGGCGGCGTACATGTTCGCCCGGATCAGGAGATCCTGACCACAGTTCACGAGCATTACTCAACCCGCAACATTCTCGAATTCCGTAGCCGGCGCGACGGCACACAAGTTCGCAAACTCAAGCTGTTCGACACTGCGCAAAGCATTTCGCTGGATCAGATACTCGACACCATCAACCGCAACATCCGCCCGCAAACTCGTGTGCTGGGTATGACATGGGTGCATTCGGGCAGCGGAGTGAAGTTGCCGATCGCCGACATCTCGCGCCTGGTCGATGAGCACAATCGCGGACGCGACGACAAGGATCGGCTGATTTACGTGGTCGATGGTGTGCACGGATTCGGTGTCGATGACCTGAGCTTCGCGCAGATGAACTGCGACTTTTTCATTGCCGGCACCCACAAATGGATGTTCGGCCCACGCGGCACCGGCATCGTCTGCAGCCGCAGCGAAGAGGTGAAATACGTCAGCCCCAGCGTGCCGACGTTCTCCGAAGCCACGACGTTTGGCACCACAATGACCCCGGGCGGTTACCACGCCTTCGAACATCGCTGGGCGCTGGACGAAGCCTTCAAGTTGCATCTGCAACTGGGCAAGGCCGACGTGCAGGCCCGCATCCATCAGCTCAACAGCTACCTGAAACAGCGCCTGCGCGAACAGTCGAACATCGAACTGGTAACCCCGCTCGATCCGAGGTTTTCCGCCGGTTTCAGTTTCTTCCGGGTCAAGGGCCAGGACAGTGATGAAGTGGCCGCTTACCTGATGAACAACCGGGTGATCTGCGATGCCGTCAGCCGCGATGTCGGTCCGGTGATTCGTACGTCACCAGGGCTGCTGAACAACGAAACCGAAGTCGACCGGTTCATGGACATCCTTGGTAAAAAACTGCGCGCCTGATTCCTCGACTCCAGTTTTCCCTTCACAGAGACGACTCATGAAAAAGCCTCACACCCGCTTCACTTTCAAGGCGCTCCCCGCCCTGGCTCTGACTGCGCTGTGCGCCGGCCTGTTGCCCGGCGCCGCTCAAGCTGCCACCCCGCCGGCACCCGGAAAAGTGTTCAAAGACTGCAAGGACTGCCCGGAAATGGTGGTGTTGCCGACCGGCAGTTACATCATGGGCACCCCGGACGACGAAGTCGGTCGCGAACCGGACGAAGGCCCACGCCACGAAGTGACCTTCAGCAAACCGTTCGCCATCAGCCGCTTCCAGGTGCTGGTGGGCGAATGGGACGCGTATGTGCGCGAAACCGGCAACAAGCCTTATGACTTCGATGATCGTCCGGGTCGTCGCTGCACGGCCGGCAAACCCGAATTCAAACAGACGGCGCGCGATCCGGCCGTGTGCATGAACGTCGCTGAAGCCCAAGCCTACATCGACTGGCTGTCGAAGAAGACCGGCAACGCTTATCGCCTGCAGAGCGAATCGATCCGCGAATACGCCGCACGTGGTGGCAGCACCGGGCCCTTCCCGTTCCCGTTCGATGAAGGCAACAACTACCAGATCTCCAAACACGCCAACACCTATGGCGCCGCCGACGGCTACAACTTCACCTCACCGGCCGGCACCTTCGCGGCCAACGCGTTTGGCGTTTATGACGCCCACGGCAACGTCTACGAATGGACCGCCGACTGTTATCACAAGGATTATTCCGACGTACCGAGCGACGGTAGCCCATGGACGCAGGAAAATTGCGAGCGCCAGGTCATGCGCGGTAACGACTGGGGCGAAGCGCCGGTTTTCTCCCGTTCCGGCAACCGCAACAGCAGCTGGCCAACCAGCAAGGGCGACTGGCTCGGGTTTCGAGTAGTGCGCGACCTCTGATCCCGCCTCACGCGACCGCAGCCCACCTGCGGTCGTTTAAAGAAAGTCCGTGACCATTCGTTTTCCTTAAGTACCGGCACTCCCTCCGCATCGAAGCAGGAATCCTCCATGACCAAGCCTACGCGTGGGGCGATCAACGAATTGTTCGCCCTGCTCAAGCCCTTCCGCCTGATCGTCTCTGCGTCCATCGTGCTTGGCATGATCGGCGGCCTGAGTGTCACTGTGCTGCTGGCGACCATCAACAATGCCCTGCACTCCGACGACGGCCTGACCCGCACCGTAGTCATGATCTTCGCCGGTCTGTGTGCACTGGCGCTGCTGACGACGATTCTGTCCGACATCGGCACCAACTATGTCGGCCAACACATCATTGCCAAGCTGCGCAAGGAACTGGGGGAAAAAGTGCTGTCGGCGCCGATCGACCAGATCGAACGCTATCGCAGCCATCGCCTGATCCCGGTATTGACTCACGACGTCGACACCATCAGTGACTTTGCCTTCGCCTTTGCGCCGTTGGCGATTTCGATGACAGTCACCCTCGGCTGCCTCGGTTATCTGGCGATGCTGTCGTGGCCGATGTTCCTGATGATGCTGGTGGCCATCGCCATCGGCACGACCATTCAGGCGATTGCCCGGGCCAAGGGCATGCGCGGTTTCTACGCCGCCCGTGATTGCGAAGATGAACTGCAAAAGCACTACAACGCGATTGCCGAGGGTGCCAAGGAACTGCGCATTCATCGTCCACGGCGTCAGCGCATGTTTGTCGCCGGAATTCAGAAAACCGCAGAAAAAATCTGCGACACCCAGATCAAATCGATCAACACCTTCGTCATCGCCAAGTCGTTCGGTTCGATGCTGTTCTTCGTGGTGATCGGCATGGCGCTGGCCCTGCAATCCTTCTGGCCTAGCGGCGATAAAGCGGTGATGAGCGGTTTTGTCCTGGTGCTGCTGTACATGAAGGGGCCGCTGGAACATCTGGTCAGCACCTTGCCGATCATCAGCCGCGCACAAATTGCCTTCCGCCGCATCGCCGAGCTGAGCGAGCAGTTTTCCTCGCCCGAACCGCATCTGTTGCTGGAGGATCAGGGCAAGAAACCCGGCGTCGTCAACAGTCTGGAACTGAACAATGTGCGCTACGCCTTCCCTGCAGTGGAAGGCAGCGAACCGTTCCGTCTGGGGCCAGTCAACCTGCGCATCGAACAGGGTGACATCGTGTTCATTGTCGGCGAAAACGGTTGTGGCAAAACCACGTTGATCAAACTGTTGCTGGGTCTCTATGCACCGACCGAGGGCGAAATCCGCGTCAACGATCAACCGATCACCGCGCTCAACCGCGATGATTACCGGCAGAACTTCACCACCATCTTTGCCGACTATTACCTGTTCGATGATCTGATTCAGGGCGACCGCGAAGTCCCGCAGGACGCCACGCGCTACCTGGAGCGTCTGGAGATTGCGCACAAGGTCAGCGTGCGCGACGGCGCCTTCAGCACCACCGATTTGTCCACCGGCCAACGCAAGCGACTGGCGCTGGTCAACGCCTGGCTCGAAGAGCGTCCGGTGTTGGTGTTCGATGAATGGGCGGCGGATCAGGATCCGACGTTCCGGCGCATTTTCTACACCGAACTGTTACCCGACCTGAAACGTCTGGGCAAAACCATCATCGTGATTTCCCATGATGACCGTTACTTCGACGTTGCCGATCAGCTAGTGCGCATGGAGGCCGGCAAGGTCAAAAGCGAACTGCAAAGTGCTTGATTGAAGAGGCCGTGGCCAGACTGGAAAAAATAATTTTCCGGTTTGCCGCGGCTTCCTCGTCTTAATGAGATGAATAAGAACCATTAACAACTATACCTGCCAAGGTCTTAACCTCATGTCCGCATCCCGTTTCATGCTTCGCCCTCTGACTCGAGCCCTGCTGATGCACGGCGCGACACGCTCCCGACTGGCCAGCACCGGTCTGGGTCTGGCACTGACTGTCGCTGCCGCCCCTTATGTCCAGGCCCAGGAATGGACCCTGAACATTCCGGCCCAGCCATTGGCTCAGGCGCTTCAGGCATTGGGTCAGCAGACCAGCCTGCAAATCATCTACAGCCCGGAAAGTCTGCAAGGTCTGCGTTCCAGCGCGCTCAGCGGCCGGTATCAGGATGACGACTCGCTCAAGGCCATCCTCAAGGGCACTGGCATCAGCTATCAGCGCGACGGCAATACCGTCACGGTATTGGGCCCGGCCACAGGCGATGCAATGGAGCTGGCACCGACCAACGTCAACGCCCAGCACCTGACCGCCACCACCGAAGGCAGCAACTCCTACACCACGGGTGGCGTGACCATCGGCAAGGGTGTGCATTCGCTGAAGGAAACACCGCAGTCGGTCACGGTGATGACCCGCAAGATGCTCGATGACCAGAACCTCAACACCATCGAACAAGTGATGGAAAAGACACCGGGCATCACCGTTTACGACTCGCCAATGGGCGGCAAGTATTTCTACTCCCGCGGTTTCCGCATGACTGGCCAGTACCAGTACGACGGCGTGCCGCTGGACATCGGCAGCAGCTACGTGCAGGCCGATGCCTTCAGTAGCGATATGGCGATCTATGATCGGGTCGAAGTGCTGCGCGGCGCAGCCGGGATGATGAAGGGCGCCGGGGGCACCGCAGGTGGAGTGAACTTCGTGCGTAAACGCGGCCAGGACACCCCGCACACGCAACTGTCGTTATCTGCCGGCACCTGGGACAACTATCGCGGCCAGGTCGATACTGGCGGCCCGCTGAACGACGCCGGCACCATCCGTGGTCGCGCCGTGGTCACTCAACAGACCCGTCAGTATTTCTACGACGTGGGCGAACGAAGGGACCAGATCTACTACGGCGCGCTGGACTTTGACCTGAGCGACTACACCACCCTGGGTCTGGGCATGGCCTATGAAGACGTCGATGCCACGCCGTGCTGGGGCGGCTTGCCGCGTTACGCCGATGGCAGTGACCTGAAGCTCTCTCGCTCCACATGCCTGAACACCGCCTGGAACAACCAGCGGAGCAAGCGGGCCACTTACTTTGGCGACCTGAAGCACGAATTCAACGACAACTGGGCGCTGAAGGTTGCGGGTGTCTACTCGAAAAACACTCAGGACATGGAATACGCCTTCCCGAGCGGTTCGGTACCGGTTGGCGCCACCAGCACCAATACCCTGATGATCGGCAGCACCTTTGACTACGATCAGGTCGACTACGGCCTCGATGCTTATGTGGACGGCAAGTTCGACGCATTCGGCCAAGAGCACGAGCTGGTCGTCGGCGCCAACGCCAGCCGCTCCCACAAGGATGATTTCTACGCCGTGGCACTCCTGCCTCAAACTCAGGATGTGCTGAACCCCAACCACCACCTGCCCCAGCCAGATCAAAGTTACTACCTGGCCAACGCCACCCGGGGAGGTCCGGTGGACATGCGAATCAAGCAATACGGCGCCTACTCCACGGCACGCCTGAAACTGGCCGATCCGCTGACCTTCGTCCTGGGCAGCCGCGTCAGCTGGTACAAGTCCGAAACCGACTCCGTCTCGTACTGGCGCGGCGAAGGCACACCGACCAGTTCCCAGGCCAAGGAAACCGGGCAAGTCACTCCGTTCGCCGCGCTGTTGTTCGACATCAACGACAACCTGACCGTTTACACCAGCTACGCGGATATCTTCACCCCGCAAGGCAACTACAAGACCATTAACGGTTCGACCCTCAAGCCATTGATCGGTCAGAGCTATGAACTGGGGATCAAGGGTGAATGGTTCGACGGTCGCCTGAACAGCTCCTTCAACCTGTTCCGCACCGTTCAGAAAGACGCAGCCCAGGATGACCCGGCCTGCCCGGACAGCACCTGCTCACTGAACTCCGGCAAAGTGCGCGCCCAAGGCTTCGAAGCAGAAGTCAGCGGTGAAGTCATTGACCGCCTGCAATTGCTGGCCGGCTACACCTACACCCAGACCAAGGTGCTGGAAGACGCGGACGCCAGTCTGGACGGTGTGGTGTACAACTCGTACGTGCCGCGCCACCTGCTGCGCGTATGGGGCGACTACGCCCTCAGCGGTCCGCTGGAGCGCGTTACCGTCGGTGCAGGCGTCAACGCCCAAAGCAGCAACTACCGTGTCTCGCCGAGCAGCGGCAACGATATCAGCCAGGCGGGCTATGCGGTCTGGAACGGTCGTGTCGGCTACCGCATCGACGACACCTGGTCCGTGGCACTGAACGGCAACAACCTGTTCGACAAGCGCTATTACGCTACGGTCGGTACCGAAGGCTGGGGTAACTTCTACGGTGAACCGCGCAACTTCGTGATGTCGGTCAAGGCTGACTTCTGATTCTGCAGCGCCAATGAAAACGCCCCGCAATTGCGGGGCGTTTTTTTGCGTACAAGGTAAGAAGCTGCATTCCCACGAAGAGCGCGGGAACGATCAATGTTCAACCCAAATGGCGACTCAACGCCCGACTCAGGCTTTCATACACGCTCAGCACCTCCGGCATGACCGAGACCAGCCTGAGCAAGTCATGGGTCAGGCCCGAACAATGTTCGAGTTCGACACTCCCCCCCTGCGCGCGCAATTTATCGACATAGGCCTGGCCTTCATCGAGCAACGGATCAAACCCGGCCAGCAGCACAATCGCCGGCGCCACACCGCGCAGGTCTTCGGCCAGCAACGGTGAGAAGCGCCAGTCCAGCAGGTCTTCGGGGCTGCGGGCGTAGTGCTGGTAAAACCAGTCCAGCGTATCGTTCTCCAGCAAATACCCTTCACTGAACAACAAGCGCGAATCGTGAGTGCGCGAGGCATCAGTGACCGGATAACACAGCAGTTGCACCTTGGGGACGATGGCCACAGTCCGTGGCTGAACCACCGCTTGCAAGGCCAGCACCGTCGCCAATGTGCCGCCGGCGCTATCACCACCGAACGCGACTCGACCGGCATCCAGTCCCAAGGCCAGCGCCTGCTCCGCCAGCCAGGACAAAGCGTCTTCACCGTCCTCCAGCGCTGTCGGGAAGCGGTGCTCCGGCGCCAGTCGATAGCCTACCGACAACACCGCGCACGGCGTACGCCGGCAGAATTCGCGGCAGACTCCGTCATGGGAATCCAGGCTGCCCACGACAAAACCACCGCCATGGAAATACACCATTACCGGCATCAGTGCCGTCGCTGCGCTCGGGCGATATAAACGCAACGCCAGCGGCGCACCGTCCCGCGCCGTGGTGTTGACCTCCAGCACGTCAATATCCTGAGGAGCATTCCAGCGCAATTGCGCCGTGGTTTGTTCGAAGATCGCCCGGGCCTCTGCCGGGGTCAGTTGATGCAACGCCGGCTGGCCTGCGTCCTGGCCGTCTTGCGCCAGGTCGAGGAACGCTTCCAGATCAGGGTGTAACGACATCGAAAAAATCCTTATGTCTGTAAAAAAGGGACGCGCCTGAGCAACGCCCCCAGCAATGATTAAAACCCCGGTTCTCAGCCCACCCGCGCCATGCAATGCTCGATCAACGCCTCAAGCTCGCGCTGATAATCCTGCATGAACGACTCCATGGTGCTGGCCCGATAACGCTGGGTGCTGTAGATGCAACGCAGCGCCAACTGACCGTCGTACACCTGGCCGACAACCTCCAGCCAGTTGCCCAGATTGGCCTGCAGACTATAGTTGTCGCCGGTTTCTTCCAGCGCCGGCACCAGCAAGGCTTGCTCGTCGAAGCTCTGGTCGAACTGCCCCAGATAGTTGAACGTCACCCGTGCCTGCGGCAGGTCGGCCAATTGGCGGGCCAGTTGCGGGCCGGCCAAGTGACGCAACACGCCGTAGCCGATGCCCTTCTGCGGGATGGCCGCCAACTGCGCCTGCACGTTGATGATCGACGCACCGATGTCCGCGCTGTCGGGAGTGAGCCGGACCGGGAACATGCTGGTGAACCAGCCCAAACTGCGGCTCAGATCGATATTCTCGAACAGGTCCTCGCGGCCGTGCCCTTCCAGCAGAATCAGCGCCGATGGCTGTTCGCTCCAGCGACACAATGCCCGACTCAGGGCCGACAGCAGCAGATCGTTGATCTGCGTGCGATAGACCGCCGGCGCCTGTTTGAGCAATTGCCCGGTGTGCTCGCGGGACAACTTGAATCGCGCCTGAGCCTGGTGACGCACCTGATTCTTGCCGCGACGGTTGTCGCATGGCAGGTCGATACCCGGCTGATCCAATTGCTCCAGCCAGTAACCCAATTCCTGCTCGGCAATGATCGGCGCCTGCGCCTGCAGGGCTTCGGCAAATGCGCGATAGCTGCTGGTACGGATCGGCAATTGCGGTTCGATGCCGATCACGCAAGCCTCGTAGGCGACCTTCAAGTCGTCGAGCAAAATCCGCCACGACACGGTGTCGACCACCAGATGGTGGATAACCATCAACAGCCGCGCCTGGCCGTCCGGCAAAGCGATGTGCACCACACGCCAAGCCGGTCCATCATCGAGTTTGAGGCTGCGCTGAGTCAGGTTCGCCAAGGCCTCGACCTGCTCGCTGCTCTCGACTTCACGGCGCCACAGCAACGTCTCGCGGCGCTCGGTTGGTGCGGCATAGCGCTGCAACCAGCGCCCGCCTTCCTGACAGAAGCGCAGGCGCAAGGTGTCGTGATGGTTTTCGATCCAGCCCAGCGCCTGTTCCAGGGCATCCAGATCCAGAGTCTGACGCGCACTCAGCAAAAACGACTGGTTGTAGTGATGAGACTCGGCCATGCGTTCGGCAAAGAACCACTCCTGAATCGGCAGCAGATTGAACAACCCTTCACTGGCCACATGGGTGAGGTCCACCGACGGTTGCGCGGTGGCGGCTTTCACCACGTCCTGCTCGACGATGCCAGCAATGGTCTGATAACGCATCAGATCGCGCAGCTTGAGGTCCATCTGCAGGGTCGGGTGGTTCCTGACCCGGGAAATCACTTGCAGACTCAGGATCGAGTCGCCGCCCAGTTCGAAGAAGTTGTCGCTGATACCGACCGGCTCCACCTGCAACACCTGCGACCAGATCTGCGCCAGTAATTCTTCCTGCTGATTGCGCGGGGCGACGTATTCCTCGCTTTTGAATTCCGGCTCGGGCAATGCCTTGCGGTCGAGCTTGCCATTGGGGGTGATCGGGAAGGCACTGAGGCAAACGATCTGCGCCGGCACCATGTATTCCGGCAAGGTGCTGCGCAGACCGGCCTTGAGTTCTTCACCCAGTTGCTGGCCGGCGTCGGTGACCACATAACCGATCAGTTGCTTGCCAGAGACACTGTCCCGGGCGATCACCAACGCGTCGTTGACCTGCGCCAGTTGCCGCAGGCTGGCCTCGACTTCACCGAGCTCGATACGGAACCCGCGCACTTTGACCTGATGGTCGATACGACCGACGTAATCGACCACGCCGTCCTGGCGCAAACGCACCAGATCGCCGGTGCGGTACAGCCGCTCGCCGCTGGCAAACGGATTGGGCACGAAGCGTTCGCAGGTCAGGTCTGGCCGGCCATGATAACCACGGGCAACCCCGTAGCCACCGATGTACAACTCGCCGGCAAAACCTGGCGGCAGCGGATTCAGTTCTTCATCCAGCACATACAGCGAACGCGCACCCACTGCCCGGCCGATCGGCGCATAGGCTGCTTCACACTGTTGGCTCACCGGCACTTTCCACAGCATCGGCGTGACCACGGTTTCCGTCGGCCCGTAGCCGTTGGTGAAGTACTCGGGACGCAGCGCCGCCTTGACCTGTTCGAAAGTCTGGTCCGGCACCGCATCGCCGCCGAAGCAATAGATGCGCACCGGTGGCGGTGCAATTGCGCTGGCGGCGGCGTACTCGGCCAGTTGCTTGAGGTAAGCCGGCGGGAAGCAGGCGATGGTCACGCCGTACTCGTGCAACGCCTGATAGGTCTGCTCCGGAGTCCACAGGCAACCGTCGCGTACCACCAACCGGCCGCCGCTGTACAGCGTACTCAACCAGCGCTCATGAGCACCGTCGAAGGCGAACGACATGAAGTGCAGCTCGCAACTGCGGCTGTCCATTTCATACAGTTTGGCGATGGCCTGACAGTGCATGCTCAGTGGTCCCTGAGTAACCGCCACGCCTTTTGGTCGTCCGGTGGAACCCGAGGTGTAAACCAGATAGGCCAGCCCTTGCTCCAGCACGCGACGCACCGGCGCATCATCGCCATAGCGGGATTCGTCGAGGTGATCCAGCTCAAGGCGCAACAGGCCCTCGGGCGCCGGCAACGTCGCCCGCAGGCTGCTCTGGGTCAGCAGCAACGCCATACCGGAATCTTCGATCATGTATGCCAGACGCTCTGGCGGGTAATCGATGTCGAGCGGCACATACGCTGCGCCGCTTTTGAGCACGGCGAGGAAGCTGACGACCATTTCCAGTGAGCGCGGCAGTGCCACGCCGATCACTACTTCCGGCCCCGCGCCATGCTCGATCAAGCAATGGGCCAGACGGTTGGCCCGTCGTTCCAGCTCGCCGTAGCTCAGGCTCAGCCCGGCGCATTGCACCGCAATGGCCTCGGGCTGACTCAGTGCGTGTCGGCTGATCAGCTCCGGCAACAGCTGCGATTGGTGCTCCGCCGCCGGTTCGGCGCTCCAGGTTTGCATCGCCTGCCATTGTTCAAGCGACAGACGCTGCAGGTTACCCAGGCGTTCGTAAGGCGCGCGCATCATCGCCTCAAGGGTGTTTTCCAGGGTCAGGCGAATGCCTTCCACCGCCTCGGCACTGAAGTGGCTGCGCAGGTACAGGTATTCAATCGACAGTTCGTCGCCGAGCATCACCGCCAGGTCCATCGGCACGTTCGTCACGTCATGTCCGATGGATTTGCCGAAGCTCAGGCCGGTATCGTTGTCTTCTTGCAGGCGATCATCGATCGGGTAGTTCTCGAACACGATGATGCTGTCGAACAGCGCCTGCCCGCCCAGGCCGGACCAGCGTTGCACGTCTGCCAGCGGAACCTGGGAATGGTCGCGTATATCCAGGTTGTAGGCCTGGATCCGGTTCAGCCAGTCTGCCAGAGGCTGATCCGGTTCCAGCGTCTGAATGATCGGCAAGGTGTTGATGAACAGACCCAGCATGTTGCCGACATTGGGCAAACTCTCGGGACGCCCGGACACCGTGGCACCAAAGGTCACGGTGTTTTTCCCGGTGTAGCGCTGCAACAGCAGCAACCATGCGCCCTGGATCAGCGTGTTCGGCGTAATCCGCAGATCGCGACAGAACTGAAGCAGACGACCGGTCTGTTGCATGTCCCAACGCGAGTAAATGGCGTTGTGGCCGGGTTCATCGGACACATGCCGTGGATGGATGGCCTGGCTCAACGCCGTCGCCTCGTTAACCGGGGCCAGCCGGGCTTTCCAGAACAGCTCCCGGGCGGCTTGGTCCTGGGCTTGCAACCAGGCGATAAAGTCGCGGTAGCGACCATTCTCAGCGCTGATTTCACCCTTGGCGTAGTGCTGGATCACCTCACCAAACAGCCGCGAGCTGCTCCAGCCGTCCATCAGGATATGGTGACTGGTCCAGACCATCTGATACTGATCTTCTGTGCTGCGAATCAACAACACTCGCTGCAGTGGCGCATGGGTCAGCTCGAAGCCTCGCGCACGGTCCTCGGCGGCCCGCGCGGCAATGTCCGCCTCGCTGGCGTCACGATCGCGCCAGTCGAGCACCTGCAAATCGAGCGCCGCCTGACGCTGGACAACTTGCAGCGGTTTGGCCAAGCCATCGTGCCAATGGAAGCTGGTGCGCAGGATGGCCTGACGCTCGATGACCGCCTCCCAGGCCTTGCGAAAACGCTCAACATCCAGACCGCCCACCGGCAAACTGATCTGATTGACGTACAGGCTCGAACCATTGTCCGACAAGGTATGGAACAGCATGCCCTCTTGCATCGGCGACAGCGGATAAATGTCTTCGATCCGGGACGGGGCTATCGGCAAGGCGTCCAGTCGGGCCTGATCCAGCTGCGCCAGCGGGAAGTCCGAAGGCGTGACGCCGTGACTGTCCGATTGGCAGCAATGCTCGATCAGCAGCTCCAGCTCCCGGGCGTACTCCTCGGCCAGGTGTCCGATGGTCGAGACGTTGAACATCTGCGTGCTGAATGACCAGCCGACACTCAACTCGCCGCCGTACACTTGGCCATTGAGCGTCAGCCAATTCCCCAGCAGCGCATCGTTACTGTGTTCTGCGCCCTTGACCTCATCGACCGGCACAAACAAGGCACCGCTCTGGCTATCGAAGCTACCGTCAAACTGCCCCAGGTAGTTGAAGGTGATACGCGGTGTCGGCAGGGTCCGCAGCGATGCCTGGCAAGCCTCGTCACCCAGATAACGCAGCACACCGTAACCAATGCCACGATCCGGAATCGCGCGCAGTTGCTCCTTGATTTGCTTGATCGAGCCGGCGAGCTCCTGAGTCGGGGTCAATTTGACCGGGAACAGGCTGGTGAACCAGCCGACTGTGCGGGTCAGATCGAGTCCGTCGAACAAATCTTCACGACCATGGCCTTCGAGCTGAATCAGCACCGACGACTGTTCGCTCCAGCGGGCGATCACCCGTGCCAGCGCCGTCAGCAACAGATCGTTGACCTGTGTGCGGTAAGCCGCCGGGGTTTGTTGCAGCAGTCGTCGGGTCAAGGTTGCGTTCAGGCGACTGTAAAGCGTCAAGGCATGGCGGCTTTGCAGGCTGCCCTGAGGGTTATCTTGCGGTAGCGGCGCGCCGTCCGAGCGCTGCGCCTGCCAGTAAGGCAGTTGCCCAAGCAGCGATTCACTGCGGGCGTGACGTTCTAATTGCTCCGCCCAATGCTTGAAGGACGTGGTCTTGGCCGCCAATGCCAACGATTCGCCGGCCAGTAACTGACGGTAGCTGCCCTGCAAGTCCTCCAGCAGAATCCGCCAAGACACACCGTCGACCACCAAGTGATGAACGATCAACAACAAGCGCTGTTCGCCCTCAGGCAAATCGAACAACACCGCGCGCAACAACGGGCCTTGTTGCAGATCCAGACTGCGCTGGGCTTGTTCGGCGACGCGTTCCAGGTGGGCGGCATCGCTGACCGTTTCCTGCCACAACGGTGACAGGCGCTGTTGTTCCACGTTTCGATAGCTCGCCGACCAGCTGCATGGCGTTTGTGTAAAGCCCAGGCGCAGGCCGTCGTGATGATCGATCAGCGCGTGCAAGGCCTGTTCAAGCGTCTCGGCCACCAGAGGGTTTAACGGTTTGAGCAGCACCGACTGATTCCAGTGATGGCGTTGCGGCAAGGGCTGTTCGAAGAACCATTGCTGAATTGGCAGCAATGGTGTCTCACCTGTCACCGGGCCTTGATCGATTGGCGTCAGGGCTTTGCCGAGCTGCGCGACAGTGGCCAGCCCCTGGACGGTCTGCTGCTGGAACAGATCCTTGGGTGTAAAGCTGATTCCCTGCTGACGCGCCCGGCTCACCACCTGAATGGAGATAATCGAATCGCCGCCCAGGGTGAAGAAGTTGTCGGTCAAGCCGACCCGTTCGAGTTTCAGAATGTTCTGCCAGATCCCGGCAATCTGCTGTTCCAGCGCGGTGCGCGGGGCCACATAATCGCGCTGCGACTGACTGGCATCGGGTGCCGGCAGCGCGTTTCGATCGAGTTTGCCATTCGGCGTCAACGGCAGTTGTTCAAGGAACAACCACTGCGCAGGCACCATGTAGTCCGGCAGATGCGCCTTGAGGGCGGTCTGTAGCGCTCCACTCAAGTCGTCCTGTTCTTTGAGACTGAGGCCGCTATCACTTGGCACCACATACGCCACCAGTTGCTGACCACTGTGGCCATCCACCGCCAACACCACACCGTCACGCACGCTGTTATGGGCAAGTAACCGCGCTTCTATTTCGCCCAGTTCGATACGGAACCCGCGCACTTTGACCTGATGGTCGATGCGCCCGACGTACTCGATGCGGCCATCTTCAGCGAAACGGGTCAGGTCGCCAGTGCGGTACATGCGCTCGCCGGTGGTCGACAATGGATTGGGTACAAAGCGTTCGGCGGTCAGACCCGGACGGAACAGATAGCCGCGAGTAATGCCGTCACCGGCCAGATACAGTTCCGCGGCGACACCGACCGGGGCCTCGTGCAATTGCCCATCGAGCAGATAGGCCGTGGTGTTGACCAACGGCCGGCCAATATTCGCCTCGCCACCGGCTTCGCGGCGGGTCCAGGTCGAATAGGTGGTGTCTTCCGAAGGGCCGTACAGATCGTAGACATGCTCTACCGCCGTCTCGCGGTAGAGCGTATCAACCAGCGTCTGCTTGAGCGGCTCACCTGCCAGGTTGATGATGCGCACACCCAGCGGAATTTGCCCGGTGCGTTGCAACGCGGCAATGGCCGACGGCACGGTGTTGATCAGGCGCACCTGATCGCGCTCCGGCAAGTCCGGTAGCTCTAGCGCATTACGCGCCATGACAATCGAACCGCCACGCGCGAGGGTGACGAAAATCTCCCACACCGACAGGTCGAAACACACCGACGTCGAGGCCAGTACACCTTGCAGATCGTCTTCGCTGTAGACATCGGCGGACCAGTGAATCAGCGCCTGCACATTGCGATGAGCGATGGCAACGCCTTTCGGTTTGCCGGTGGAACCGGAGGTGTAGATCACGTACGCCAGATTGGCGGAGTCGCCCTGCGCTGGCAGATTGTCCGAAGACAACTCGGCAAACGCCTGACCACCCGCCTCGACCAGCACCACCTGCGCATCGGTCTGCGGCAGTTGCGCCAGCAGCGACTGCTGCGTCAGCAAGACCTTCGCCTGACTGTCGTCGAGCATGTAGGCCACGCGATCAGCCGGATAATCCGGGTCCAGCGGCACATAGGTGCCACCGGCCTTGAGCACCGCCATCAAGGCGATTACCAGCTCCGCCGAACGCGGCATCGCCACGCCCACGCGGAGTTCGGGGCCGACCCCGAGCACCTGCAGATGACGGGCCAACTGGTTAGCGCGCTGGTTGAGTTCGGCGTAGCTCAGGGCCACGCCGGCGTGACTCAGGGCCTGTGCGTGCGGATGCATTTGCACGCGGGCTTCGAAGCTTTGCGGGATCAGACGTTCAGCCGGATAGGTGGCGTGATTGTCGTTCCACTGCGCCAGTGTCTGGCGTTCAGCGACCGACAGCAGGCCGATCTCGCCCAACAGCCGTTGCGGCGCCTCAAGGAACTGACGCAGCACTTCTTGCATATGCGCCGCCAGCCCCTGCACGCTGCGCTCGGCAAAGTGTTCGGTGAGGTAATTGAAGTCCAGATTCAACACGTCGCTGGCCCCGGCGATCAGGGTCAGACCGTAGTTGGTTTGCTCGCGGTGCTCTAAACCTGCGAAACGCAGGCCACCGGGGTTGGCTTCCAGCGCTTCGGACACCGGATAGTTTTCAAACACCAGCAAGGTGTCGAACAGCGCTTCGCCGCTCAGTTGCGCCAGACGCTGGATGTCCTGCAACGGCGTCTGCTCGAAGTCACGCAGCAACAGGTTCTTGTCCTGCACGCTGCGCACCCAGTCGCCGACGCTGACCGTGGCCTGCGGGCTGGCGATCACTGGCAAGGTGTTGATGAAAAGACCCAGTTGCTGCTCGATGCCCGGCAGATCCACCGGGCGCCCGGACACCGTTGCGCCAAACGCTACGGTGGCCTGGCCGGTGTAGCGTTGCAGCACCAGCAACCACGCCGCTTGCACCAGGCTGTTGAGGGTCACTTGCTGCTGACGGGAGAAACTGTTCAGGCGCTGAGTAAAGACTTCGTCGAAATGCAGACGATGCATTTGCTTGCCCGGCCCCGGCACGGTACGCCCATGGCAGGCCGAGGCCAAACGGGTCGGCTCGTCCAGTTCAGCCAGTTGCCCGCGCCAGAAATCCTCTGCGCCGGCCTTGTCCTGACCTTGCAGCCAGACCAGGAAGTCGCGGTAACGACCCTGTGCACTCGGCACCGGGTGACCGGCGTAATCCTGCAATACCTCGCCGAACATCCGCGAGTTGCTCCAGCCATCCATGAGGATGTGGTGGCAAGTGAAAATCAGACGATGACGATCATCGGCAGTACGTAGCAGGCACAGGCGCAACAGAGGCGGGTTCTGCAGATCGAAACCGCGCTCACGGTCGGCCTGCGCCCGCGCTTCGAGCACGGCCGGCAGATCCGTCACACCGCGCACATCGACTTCCGGCATTTCCAGGGTCAACTGCCGGTTGATCACTTGCAGCGGCGCATCGAGGCCGTCGCGCCCCCAGATGAAACCGGCGCGCAACACTTCATGGCGATCCACCACGCGCTGCCAGGCTTGCTGGAAGCGCGCCACGTCGAGGCCGTCGATGTCCAGCAGCATCTGATAGACATAGGCGCTGGCATCGGCGTCGTACAGGCTGTGGAACAGAATGCCCTGCTGCATTGGCGCCAGCGGATAAATATCCTCGATGCGCTGGGCAGCGATCGGCAGGCTGTCCAGATGCGCTTGGGACAACCCCGCCAGTGGCACGTCGGACGGCGTCAAACCACCGCTCGGGTGGCTCAGGCAATGGTCGATCAACTCGCCCAGCGCCACTTCATACGCGCGGGCCAGCGCGTTGATGGTTGCCTCTTCAAAAACATCGCTGCTGTAGGTCCAGGTCAGGCTCAGTTGACCCTGATAGACCCGGCCGTCGATGGTCAGCCAGTTGGCCATCGGCGCGTTTTCGTCCTGGCCGGCGCCCTTGTCTTCGGTGGCCGGCACCCACAGGGCGTCCGCGTCGAAGTTGTTGTCGAACTGGCCGAGGTAGTTGAACGTCACCTTCGGTTGCGCCAATGGGTTCAGGGAAGCTTGCGCCTCGGGGCTGCCCAAGTGACGGAGCAAGCCATAGCCGATGCCTTTATTGGGGATCGCGCGCAGTTGCTCCTTGATGCCCTTGATCGACGCTTCGAGATTGACCTCGGGGCTCAGGCGCACCGGGAACATGCTGGTGAACCAACCCACCGTGCGGCTCAGGTCGACGTCGTCGAACAGGTCTTCACGACCGTGACCCTCAAGCTGCACCAGTGCGCTGTCGGTGTGGGTCCACTGGCACAAGACCCGGGCGAACGCGGTCAGCAACAAGTCGTTGACCTGGGTGCGATAAACCGCTGGCGCCTGTTGCAGCAACTGACGGGTGCGTTCGGCGTCCAGACGCGTATCGACACTGCGTTCGAAACGGTTGCTCAACTGGCCCTGCGGGTTGTCCAGCGGCAGTTCGACCGACACATCGCGCAGCTGCCCGCACCAGTAATCCAGTTCGCTTTCCAGTTCAGCGCTGCGGGCATGCTCCTGCAGACGCTTGCCCCACTCCTTGAACGCGCTGGTCTTGGCCGGCAGACGCACGGCTTGCTCGGTGCTCAGTTGTTGATACGCGGTTTGCAGATCTTCCAGCAGGATCCGCCACGACACACCATCGACCACCAGGTGATGGATCACCAGCAGCAAGCGCTGGCTGGCGTCCGGCAAATCGACCAGTGCCGCGCGAATCAGCGGGCCATCGAGCAAATCGAGGCTGCGTTGCAAGTCCAGGCACAAGGCCGGCAATGCCGCGCTGTCGTCCAGCGTAAAGGTGCGCAGCAACGCTTGCGCTTGCTCCGCAGGCGCATGGCTCTGTTGCCAGCCATCGCTGGATTGGCGATAACGCAGGCGCAGGGCGTCATGGTGCCGATGCAGATGCTGCAACGCCTGCGCAAGCGGTGCCGCTTGCAGCGCGGTGGCCGGGGTCAGCAGGATCGACTGGTTCCAGTGATGCCGCGCCGGGATGTCGCTGTTGAAGAAGTAATGCTGGATCGGTGTCAGCAGCGCGTCGCCGAGCACATCGCCCTGCTGGGTCTGCACCGTATCGCTTTGTTGCGCGACGGTGGCCAGACGCTGAACGGTCTGGTGCTGGAAGATGTCCTTGGGGGTGAAGCGAATGCCCGCCTGACGGGCGCGGCTGACCACCTGAATCGAAATGATCGAGTCGCCGCCCAGCTCAAAGAAGTTGTCGTTGAGGCCGACCCGCTCGACCTTCAACACGTCCTGCCAGATCTCGGCCAGACGCTGTTCCAGTTCGTTGCGCGGTGCCGCGTACGCTTCCTGCACCTGGGCGACGTCGGGCTGTGGCAGTTGCTTGCGATCGAGTTTGCCATTGGCCGTCAGCGGCAGACGTTCAAGGAACGCCCAACTGACCGGAACCATGTAATCCGGCAGGGATTGGCGCAGGTGAACCTTGATCGATTCGCGCAGCGCGCCCTGCCCTTCGGCGTCCAGCGTCTCATTGGCGACAATCCAGGTCGCCAGTTGCTGACCGCTGAGGCCATCGACCGCCAGCACCACCGCCTCGCGCACTTCGGGGTGCTTGAGCAGTTGCGCTTCGATTTCCCCGAGTTCGATACGAAAGCCGCGGATCTTCACCTGATGGTCGATACGGCCGATGTATTCGATCACACCGTCGCCGCGCAACCGCGCGAGGTCACCGGTGCGATACAGACGCTCTCCCGCCTGCGGATTGAACGGATCCGGCACGAACCGCGTAGCAGTCATTCCCGCCTGATTCAGGTAACCACGGGCCAGACCGGCGCCGGCAATGTACAACTCGCCGATGCAGCCTTGCGGCACCAGGTTCAGCGAGTTGTCGAGCAAGTACCACGACAGGTCGACAATCGGTTCGCCGATCGGGCTGCTGTGGCTATGCTGCAAGTCGGCCAGCGACAACGGCCGGTAAGTCACGTGCACGGTGGTTTCGGTGATGCCGTACATGTTGATCAGCGAGGGGGCACAGTCGCCGAAACGCTCGAACCACGGACGCAGGCTCTGCACTTCCAGCGCCTCGCCACCGAACACCACATAACGCAGCGCGTTATCGCGTGTCGACTCGCTGGCCACCTGCATCAACGGCTTGAACGCCGACGGCGTCTGGTTCAGGACGGTGACATTTTCGTCGCACAGCAGGGTGTAGAAATCCTCCGGGGAGCGGCTGACGTCATGGGGCACCACCACCAGTTTGCCGCCATAGAGCAGCGCACCGAAGATCTCCCACACCGAGAAATCGAAGGCGTAGGAATGGAACAGTGTCCAGCTGTCCTGTGGACCGAAATCGAACCAGTGTTCGGTGGCGCTGAACAGGCGCATGACGTTGCTGTGCGGCAGCAGCGCGCCCTTCGGTTTGCCGGTGGAGCCTGAGGTGTAAATGACGTAGGCCAGATTATCCGGCGTAGTCAGGCACACCGGGTTGGTGTCGTTGCCATGTTCTGGCGTTTGATTCAGATCGAGGCACGCCAGCCCCTGCGGAACCGGCAGTTGCGCCAGCAGATGCTCTTGGGTCAGCAGCAGCTCGATGCCGCTGTCTTCGATCATGTGGCTCAGGCGATCATCCGGATAACCCGGGTCCAGCGGCACATAGGCGCCTCCGGCCTTGAGCACCGCGAGGATGGCGACGATCATGTCCAGCGAACGCTCAACGGCGACACCGACGCGCACGTCCGGGCCGACGCCACGCTCGATCAGCACATGCGCCCACTGGTTGGCGCGGCGATTGAGTTCTGCGTAGGTCAGGCGTTGCCCGTCGCAGGTTACGGCCACCGCATCGGGATGACGCTCGGCCTGGGCTTCGATGGTTTGGTGAATGCATTGCTCGACCGTTTGCTCGACCAACGCCGGGTTCCACTGTGCGAGCAATTGTTGCTGCTGGCTGCCATCGAGCATCGACAACTGGCCGATGCGCTGCGTCGGGTCGGCGACGATGGCCTGCAACAGTGCGGTCCAGTGTTGCGCCAGACGCTCGATGGTTGCCGCGTCGAACAGATCGGTGGCGTACTTGAGCACGGCTTCGATGCCATGCGCCTGTTCGGTGGTGTTGAGGGTCAGGTCGAATTGCGCGGTCTGACTCTGCCATTCCAGTGGCTCGATGCTCAGGCCGTTCAGACGCGTCTCGACGCTCGCGCGGCGTTCGGCCTGGTGGTTGAACATCACCTGGAACAAAGGACTGTGGCTCAAGCTGCGGCCCGGCTCCAGCGCTTCGACCAGTTGCTCGAACGGCAAGTCCTGATGGGCTTGCGCTTGCTGCGCGGTTTGCTTGACCTGACGCAGCAGATCGACAAACGGCAGTTGCCCGTCGATGTCGGCCTTGAGCACCTGAGTGTTGACGAAGAAGCCGATCAGACGCTCGATTTCCACGCGCCCACGGTTGGCCACCGGCACACCGACACGAATGTCGGGCTGCCCGCTGTAACGGTGCAACAAAGCCTGGAACGAGGCCAGCAGCAAGACGAACAGCGTGACGTTTTCCTTGCGCGCAAAGGCCTTGAGCGCGTTGCTCAGCGTCGGGTCGAGAATCAGGTTATGGCTGGCGCCGGCGAAGCTTTGCTCGATGGAGCGCGGACGATCCATCGGCAGTTCCAGCACCGGTTGCTCGCCGCCCAGCTTCTCCTGCCAGTACGCCAGTTGCCGCTCCTGCTCACCGGCCTCCATCCACTGCCGCTGCCACAAAGCGTAGTCGGCGTATTGAATCGGCAAGGCCGGCAGACCGGCGTCGTGACCGAGATTGAAGCCAGCGTAAAGCTGCACCAGCTCTTCGATCATCACTTGCAGCGACCAGCCATCGGACACGATGTGGTGCAGGGTCAGCACCAGTACATGATCATGCGGGGTGACTTGCAGCAAGGCCGCGCGCAACAGCGGGCCGTGCTCCAGGTCGAAAGTTTTCTGGCTCTGGGTCTGCACGAACGCCTGAATTGAAGCCTCAGGGTCGTTCGCCAGCGCAGCGCTCAGTTGATGGATCTCCAGTGCAAAGGGTCCTGCGGGCAGGACCACTTGCAAGGGTTGCCCGGTTTCCTGAGTGAACACCGTGCGCAAGGTTTCGTGTCGTTCGATCAGCGCCTGGACGCTGCGCTCCAGCGCAGTCACATCCAGCGGCCCCTGCAAACGCAGGGCCGTCGGAATGTTGTAGGCCGCGCTGTGCGGCGCCCACTGCCAGAGAAACCACTGGCGCTGCTGAGCGTAGGACAGCAACAGCGGCTCTTCAGCCGTGCGCTTGAAAACCGGAGCAATGTCAAAGAGGTTGACGCCTTTCTGCTTGAGCAGAACCGCCAGAGCCTTTCTTTGCTTAGCCGAAAGTTGTCCTACCGACTCGATTAACTCTTGCACGCGTTTTTCCCTCTCAAGAAATCAGTTTTTCCAGATCATCGAGGGATAGACGTTTGAGGGCCTCCAGGGATTTAGCCAATTCATCCTGAACGGGCGACATTTCGACGCGCAAGGCCTCGATCCGCGCACAGAACGCCTTGAGGGTGTCGGTTTCGAACAGCTCTTTGAGCGGCACCTTGTCGCCCAGACGTTCCTTGATCCGGGTCACCACCAGCGTGGCCAGCAACGAGTGCCCGCCGAGCTGGAAGAAGTTGTCGGCCAGGCCCACCTGATCGACCTCCAGCACCTCTTGCCAGACCGTCGCCACCTCCCACTGCAAATCGGTCTGCGGCGCCTGATAGTGCTGCTGTGTCGGGCTGTCGCCCAACGCCATCAAGGCCTTGCGATCCAGCTTGCCGTTCGGGGTCAGCGGGATGGCTTCGATCAGGTGCAAGTGTCCCGGCACCATGTGCGCCGGCAAGCGGCTGGCCAGCGCGTTGCGCAAGCGTTCCGTCAATGCGTGCTGATCCGGCACAGCCTGCGCCGCCACGACGTAGGCATGCAGGTGTTTGCCGGCGGCACCGTCCTGAGCGAGCACCACCGCTTCGCGGATTTCGTCCTGCTCCAACAGCCGCGCTTCGATTTCGCTGAGTTCGATACGGAAGCCGCGAATCTTCACCTGATGGTCGGCCCGGCCGATGTACTCGATGTTGTCATCACTGCCCTGGCGCACCAGGTCGCCGGTGCGGTACAGCCGTTCGCCGTTGCTGGCGTACGGGTTCGGCACAAAGCGTTCGGCGGTCAGTGCCGCGCGCATCAGATAACCACGGGTCATCCCGGCACCGCCCAGATACAGCTCGGCGGCCACGCCGTTCGGCAGCACCTGCAACTGGCTGTCGAGCAGATAAGCCACGGTGTTTTCCAGCGGCCGACCGATGTTGGCCTGCCCTTGCGCGGTACGCAGGGTGAAGGTCGAGTAAGTGGTGTCCTCTGACGGCCCGTAGAGGTCGTAGACCTGCTTGACCGATGTGCTTGCGTACAAACTGTCCACCAGAGTTTGCTTGAGCGGTTCGCCAGCCAGATTGATCGTGGTGACCGAATCTGGAATCTGCCCGGCGCGTTGCAATGCGGCAATTGCCGAAGGCACTGTGTTGATCAACGTGACCTGCTCGCGGGCCGGCAAATCGGCCAGCGCGAGCGCGTTGTCCGCCAGCACCAGGCAACCACCGCAAGCGAGGGTGACGAAGATCTCCCAGACCGACAGGTCAAAGCAGATCGACGTCGAGGCCAGCACGCCGCGCAGCTGCTCCTCGCAATAGACCCCGGCCGACCACTGAATCAGCGCCGAGAGGTTGCCATGGGTGATGGCCACGCCTTTCGGTTTGCCGGTGGAACCGGAGGTGTAGATGACGTACGCCAGATTCTGCGCCGACACTTTCGCCAGCGGAGCCGTGGACGGGAATTCGCTCAGCGCGCCCTCTTCCACCAGCAGCACCTGTGCGCTAAGCGCTGCGGGCAACATCGCCTGCGCCACCGGCTCGGTGAGCAGCACCGCGGCGCGGCTGTCATCGAGCATGTGCAGCAAACGTTCCTGTGGATAATCCGGGTCTAGCGGCACATAAGCGCCACCGGCCTTGAGAATTGCCAACAGGGCCACGAGCATGTCCGGTGTGCGTCGCATGCACACACCCACGCGCACCTCTGGCCCGACCCCCAGCGTTTGCAGCTTGTGCGCCAAACGATTGGCCCGGACATCGAGTCCTTGGTAATCGATCCGTTGCTCGGCGAACACAATGGCGTCCGCCTGCGGTTGCCGCTGCACTTGCGCGGCGATGTGTTGCAGCACGCTGCGTGAATCCAGCGCCTTGACATCGGCCCGCCCCCAATCGATCGCGTATTGACGCTCGGGCTCTGCGAGCAATTGCAGGGTTCCCAACGGTTGCGTGGCATCAGCCAGGAACTGCGCCAACAGACTCTCAAGCTGTGCACTCAATGCAACGACTGTCGTCGCAGCGAAACTGGCCTGATCGTAACTGACCCCCAGACTCAGCTCGCGACCGGTGACCGCTACCAGCGTCAACGGGTAGTTGGTCTGCTCCTGACGGCGAATCGCCGAGAACGTCAGGCCGGTGGCCGGACCTTGTTGCAGGGCTTCGGCCATCGGGTAGTTCTCGAACACCAGAATGCTGTCGAACAACGCCCCATTACCCGCTCCCGCCCAACGCTGGATATCGTAGAGCGGCGTGTGTTCGTGCTCGCGCAGCGCCAGATTGAGGCTCTGCACCTGTTGCAGCCACTGGCTGACGACGATGTCGGCGGACGGCGCTGCCACCACCGGCAGGGTATTGATGAACAGACCGATCTGCTGCTCGACGCCCGGCAAGTCGGTCGGACGCCCGGCCACGGTCGCGCCGAACGCAACGTTGACCTGACCGGTATAGCGCTGCAACAGCACCAGCCACGCCGCTTGCACCAGAGTGTTGAGGGTGACTTTCTGCTCGCGGGCGAAACGGTTCAGATCAACCGTCAGTTGCTCACTGAACACATGCTCGTGATCGGCGTAACCACTGGCACTGCGCTGCCCGCCAGACACGGCATTGGCCAGACGCGTCGGCTCTTCAAGGTCAGCCAGGGCCGTCGTCCAGAATTCGCGGCTGGCCTGCTGATCGCGCTGGCTGAGCCATTCAATGTAGTCGCGATAGCGTCCCTGCCCGACCGCCGGGGTCATGCCGGCATAACGCTGCAGCACTTCACCGAACAACTGCGAGGTACTCCAACCGTCCATGAGAATGTGGTGGCAGGTGTAGATCAAGTGATGCGTCGAGTCGTCCGTGCGCACCAGCGTCACCCGCAACAGCGGCGCGGCGGTCAGGTCGAAACCACTGGCCAGATCGTCGCTGGCCAGTTGATCCAGCGCCGTACCGAGGTCATCGCGACCACGCCAATCCTGCAAGCGCCATGGCATCTGCGCACTCTGGCGAACCACTTGCACCGCAGCGGCGGCATCTTGCGGCCAGACGAAAGCCGTGCGCAGGATTTCGTGGGCGTCGACGGTTTGCTGCCAGGCCTGACGGAAACGCTCGGTGTCCAGATTCCGTACATCTACACGCAGTTGGTTGGTGTAGGCCGGGCTGTCCGGATCGTTGACGCTGTGGAACAGAATGCCCTGCTGCATCGGCGACAACGGGTAGAGGTCGACGATGTCGCGGGCCGGGATCGGCAGTGCCGACAGCTGTGCCTGGGTCAGGCTCGCCAGACTGAAGTCCGACGGTGTTGCACCGGCCTCACCACTGTCGCAGCAATGCTCGATCAAACGCTCCAGCTCACGACGATAGGCCTCGGCCAGGGCTTCGATGGTTTCGGCACGGTACATGCCCGTACCGAAGGTCCAGGTCAGTTCCAGCTCACCGCCATAGACCTGACCGTCGATGCTCAGCCAGTTGCCCAGCGGCGCCGCGGCGTCCTGATTGGCCCCGGTGCTTTCACCTGACGGAATAAACAAGGCGCCTGCGTCGGCATTGAACGCGCCGTCGAACTGGCCCAGATAGTTGAACGTCACCCGTGGCTGAGCCAGCCCCTGCAACTCGGCGGATCGGGTCAAATAGCGCAGCACGCCGTAACCGATGCCTTTGCCCGGCACCGCACGCAATTGCTCCTTGATCGCGCAAAGAGATGCGCCCGGCTGCGCTTGGGGGGTCAGGCGTACCGGGAACAGGCTGCTGAACCAACCGACCGTGCGACTCAGATCGACTTCATCGAACAAGTCTTCGCGACCGTGCCCTTCAAGTTGCACCAATACCGAAGGCTGTTCACTCCAGTCGCACAACACCCGCGCCAGCGCGGCCAGCAGCAGGTCGTTGACTTGTGTGCGATAGGCAGCAGGGGCGACTTTGAGCAGCTTGTGAGTCAGCGCCTGGCTCAGGCGCGAACTGGCCCGGGCCGCTTGCCCACGGGTCTGACGCTCTTGCGGGAAATCCTGCGGCAGTTGCGCGTCACCCGCCTCCAGGGTTGTGCGCCAGTATTCGCTCTCAGCAACCAGCGCCTCGCACTGCGCATAACGCTGCAGGTGTTCAGCCCAGCTGTGCAGCGAAGTGCTTTTGCCCGGCAAGACCATCGCGGTACCGGTGGCGAGCGCGGTATAAGCGTGCTGCAGATCTTCCAGCAGAATGCGCCACGACACGCCATCCACCACAAGGTGATGGATGACCAGCAACAAACGTTGCTCGGCGTCCGGCAGGTTCACCAGCACGGCGCGCAGCAAACGCCCCTGTTGCAGATCCAGACTCCGCTGGGCCTCATCGGCAAGGGCCGGAAACGACGCCAGACTGTCCAGTTCGCGCACCCACAACAACTCCGGGTCACGCTGGGTCTGCGGCAGTACCTGCCACGTATCGCCCGACGCCTGGAAATTCAGCGCCAGCGCGTCATGCTGTTCAACCAGCGCCGTCAGCGCGGTGCGCAGGTGATTGGCGTCAAGAGTGGTAGTCGGCTGCAACATCACTGACTGGTTCCAGTGCTGACGCCGGGCAATCTCGGTCTCGAAGAAGCGCGCCTGAATCGGCAGCAATGGCAGCGGCCCGCGACCCGCTTGCGCCGTGGCAGCAGCCGGTTTCGCTTCGATCAGTTTGGCCACAGCAGCCAACTGGCCGACCGTCTGTTTTTCGAACAGTTGCTTGGGGCTCAACTTGATGCCCTGGCGCTTGGCCCGAGCAATGATTTGCAGACTGAGGATGGAATCACCGCCCAGCTCGAAAAAGTTATCGGTGCTGCCGACGCGCTCAAGCTTCAGCACATCAGCCCAGATCGCCGCCAGCTTCTCTTCGATCTCACCCACCGGCGCGACGAAATGCTGAGTGACCACCCCCGGCACCGGTAAGGCACGTTTGTCGAGTTTGCCGTTGGCCGTCAGCGGCAGTTGCTCCAGCAGGACGATCTGCGCCGGCACCATGTAATCGGGCAAACACGCTTGCAGTTGCTCGCGCAGCGCCTGCGCCTGCAATGTCAGACTCGCCGCCGGCACGCACCACGCCACCAGTTGCAGCCGTGCCGGATCGTCATCCAGTGGCAGCGCCAGCACCGCCGCCTCACCGACACCCTCGAGCCCGAGCAGCACCCGCGCGACCTCCGCCGGCTCCACGCGATAACCGCGCACCTTGACCTGATCGTCGGCGCGTCCGATGAATTCCATCGATTGCTGACGATTGCGACGTACGCGGTCACCGCTGCGGTAAATCCTTGCACCCGGCGCGCCGAACGGATCCGGGAGGAAACGCTCTGCGGTCAGCCCCGGCTGGTTCAGATAACCCAGCGCCACGCTGTCACCACCGATGTACAGCTCGCCGGCTACCTGATCGGCAACGTTGTTCAGTACGTCGTCGAGCACATAAACGTGAGCTCCGGCCAATGCGCTACCGACCGGTACGCCGCGCGTCAGTGTCAGATCACCGACTTCATGGGCCAACACGCCCACCGTGGTTTCGCTCGGTCCATAGTGGTTGATGACGCGGCAGCCCGGTTTAAGCTGACGCACGCGCTCCACCAGTGCCGGCGCACACGCCTCACCGCCGACGATCAGCGCGTGTTCCGGCAGTACGTCGGCAGCCCGTGAGGCCTGCAACAAAGCGGTCAGATGGCCCGGGACGATTTTCAGCATGCCCACTTGATGCGCGGCCATGTACTCGGCAAAGCGATCCGGATCGAAGCCCAGTTCCTCCGGCAATACATGCAGCAGCCGCCCGGAGCACAGCGCCCCGAACAGCACGGTAAAACCGAGGTCCGCCGCGATGGTGGAGACGAGCGCCATGCTGGCGTCCGGTGCCGGCGCCAGACGCTCCAGCACACCGCGCACATAGCTGGCCAGCGCACCGTGGCTGACCAGCACACCTTTGGGTTGTCCGGTCGAACCGGAGGTGTGGATGACGTACGCCGGCGATTGAGCGCACAACGTCACGGCTGGACAGGTGCCCGCCATTGACTGCCACTGCTGCGGTGTAAACGCGATGCCCTGACAGCCGTCAACCGCCAGCCCGCAAACACGTGCATCGCCTTCGGCGCATAACAGTACTCGCGCGTTGGCAGCGCCGAGCATCTGCTGCAAGCGTGCGTCCGGCGCCTTGACGTCCAGCGGCATGTACACCGCGCCAGCCTTGAAGATCGCCAGCACGCAGGTTAGCCAATCCAGCGAACGCTCCATCAGCACTGCCACCGGTTGGCCGTCGCGCACGCCTTGGGCGCGTAAATGATGGGCCAGGCGATTGGCCGCCTGATCCAGTGTCCGATAACTCAAGACTTGATTCAAATCGCGGGCAGCCGCCCCTTCAGGCTGGCGGGCGACTTCACGATCCCAGTGCTGCAACACCGACAGTGCCGGCTCGGCAACTGCTGGTAGTGCCACAGGTGAGATCAGCGCGACGCTGTGCAGCGGCGCTTGCGGCGCTTTCAGCAATTCACTGAACAGACCGAGCAAGGCCGGTACGAAACCGGCAACAGTCTGCGCGCGATAGAGGTCGCTGGCATAAGTCATCTGACCGTGAATCAGCGTGCCGTCGTCGGTGATGTCCAGCGCCAGATCGAAGTGGGTGCCATCCTTGTCCAGCGGATATTCCGCCACGCTCAATCCGGGCAGGGCCATCGCACGCTGCTTCTGCATGCCGACGTTCTGGTTGAACTTGACCTGAAACAGCGGGTTATGGCCCAGGGTTCGCTCTGCGACCAACTCGTCCACCAGTTGCTCAAACGGCAGCTCCTGATGCGCCTGGGCGCCGAACGATGCTTCACGCACCCGCGCCAGTAGATCCGTGAAACTGCCGCGCTCATCCACCTCACAACGCAGCACCTGAGTGTTGACGAAGAAGCCGATCAGCCCTTCGACTTCGGCACGTCCACGGTTGGCATTCGGCACACCGACACGAATGTCGCGCTGCCCGGCGTGTCGCGACACAAACAGCGAAAAACCCGCCAGCACCAGCATGAACAGACTGATGCCCTGACTGCGGGCAAACGCGTTGAGTTGCCGCGACAGGTCCGCACCAAAGTCAAAGCTCAGAGTCTGGCCTTCGAAGCTCTGTGTCAGTGGCCGGGCGAAGTCCGGCGCCACTTCCAGTAGCGGATGCTCCTCGCCCAGCTGCTGGCGCCAGTAATCGAGTTGGCGCTCGCCTTCGCCGGCTTCCAGCCAGCGCCGCTGCCAGATCGCATAGTCGGCGTATTGCAACGCCAGTGCCGGCAATTGCGGCTCGCGCTCCAGGCTGAACGCCTGATAGCACTGCACGAATTCCTTGACCATCACGTCCATCGACCAACCGTCGGAGACGATGTGATGCATGCTCACCACGAGCACGAACTCATCGGCAGCCAAGGCAAACAGACTGGCTCGAAGCAACGGCCCGTGGCGCAAATCGAACGGCCGCGCCGTGACAGTTTGCACCTGTTGCGCCAAGGCCGGCTCGCGCTCAGAAGCAGGCAGCGCCGTGAGGTCGATGCGTTCCAGCGCAATCGGTTGTTGATCCAGAATTACCTGATGCGGTTGATCGCCGTCGGTCTGGAACACCGTGCGCAGCACTTCATGGCGCGCCACCAGAAAATCGAAGGAGCGTTGCAGCGCCGCTTCGTCCAGACGCCCGTTCAGACGCAGGCCGGCCGCCATGTTGTACGCGGCGCTTTGTGGTTCCAGCTGCCAGAGAAACAACAAACGCTGCTGCGCGAACGACAACGGAATCGGCGTGACTTCGTGACGGCTGACTGGCAGTGGCAACAGGCTGAAATCCTTGCCGTCCTCGCGCAGTTTGGCCAGAAACAGACGACGCTGCTCCAGCGGCAAGCCGACGAACCTTTTCGCGATGCGCTCCGCCATAGTGCCGCTCATACTTCTTCTCCTTCCAAAGCATTCATGAACTGATCCATGTCGGACCAGTCGTCGTCCGTTGCACTGTCAGACAAGTGCGCCAGCACCGCCGCCAGATCAGCCAGCAACGGTTTTTCGAACAGGCTGCGTAGCGGCAACACCACGCCCGATTGACTTTTGATACGCGCAATCACTTGTGCGGCCAGCAGCGAGTGGCCGCCCAGCTCAAAGAAGTGATCATCCAGACCGACCCGCGACACTTGCAGGACCTCTGCCCAGATCTGCGCCAGTTGCTGTTCGGTGTCCGTTTGCGGTGCGCGATAGTCGCCTTGCAGTTGGCTCGGATCCGGCGCCGGCAACGCCTTGCGGTCGAGCTTGCCGCTTGGCGTCAGCGGCAGATTCGGCAACAACAGCAAGTGCCCCGGCACCATGTAGTCCGGCAGATGGGCTTGCAGCGCGGCGCGTATTTGCTGGCGGAACGCCGACTGAGTGGCGGCGCTTTCCAGCACGGCCTGATCGCAGACCACGTACGCCACCAGTTGCTGGCCACCGCTGAGCGGCACTGCCAGCACCACCGCTTCGCGAACCCCTGAGCACTGCTGCAGGCGCGATTCGATTTCGCCCAGTTCGATGCGGAAACCGCGAATCTTCACTTGATGATCTACCCGGCCGACGTACTCCAGCGCACCATCGGCGCGCAGTCGCGCACGGTCACCGGTGCGATACAGGCGTTGTCCAGCGGCGAACGGGTCGGCGATAAAGCGCTCGGCACTGAGCATCGGCTGACGGTGATAACCACGGGCGAGGCCCGGGCCGCCGATGTATAACTCGCCCACCGCGCCTTGCGGCAGCAGGTTCAAATGATCATCGAGCACGTACAGGCGACGGTCATCCAGACCTTGGCCGATGGGAATGCCCCGCCACGACACAGCGTCCGCCGTCAGTGCCGTGCAGTCATGAATCGTCGAGACCACCGTGGCTTCGGTCGGGCCGTAGGTATTGAGCAAACGCACATGGCCCAAACCGGCCTGTTGCCACAGACGCAAACCGTCCACCGCCATGGCCTCGCCACCGACGTGAATCTGGCGCAACGCACCGAAATCGGCGGGTGGATTAGCGGCGTATTCCTGCACCAGCCAATACCAGTACGCGGCCGGCAAATCGGCCAAGGTGATGCCCTGGTCGACTATCACTCGATGCAACGTCGCGCTGTCCCACAGCTGTGCATCGCGTAGCACCACGCCAGCGCCATGGCACAGTGGTGGAAAAAACTGCTCGACGAAGCCATCGAAACTGCTGGTGGCGAATTGCAGGACGCGGTCACCTTCGCGCAGGTCGCTGTAACTGATGGCGCGGGCGATGAACTCACTCAGCGCACCGTGGCTGACCGCGACACCTTTCGGCCGCCCGGTGGAACCGGAGGTGTAGATCACGTAGGCGAGGTTTTGCGCTTCGACCGTCACCGACAGATTGTCGACGTGGTCACTGTCGGCCAGTTGCTCCAGGCACAGGCAATCGACACCGTCGAGGGGCGGCAGGCTGGCGAGGCTGAAGCTGTCGGTCAGCAGCAGTTTCAGGCCGCTGTCATCCAGCACATGGCGCAGGCGTTCGGCCGGGGTTTGCGGATCCAGCGGCACATAGGCGCCGCCGGATTTGAGTACCGCCAGCAACGCCACCGCCAGTTCCAGCGAGCGCCCTAACGCGACGCCGACCAGCACGTCAGGGCCGACACCCCGCGCACGCAACTGATGCGCCATACGGTTGCTGCGGGTGTTCAACTCGGCATAGGTGAGTGACGGCGACGGTTCGCTCGCCAGAATCACCGCCGCAGCCTGCGGCGTGCGCACCACTTGCGCTTCAAACAGGGTTTGCACGCTGGCGAAATCAGGTTCCGACGCAGTGGTCTGAATCAGCTGTTTACGCTCGGTATCTGCCAGCAGCGCGACGTCGCCGACGAATTGCTGCGGGTCGTGGCAGACGGACACAAGAATGTTGCGCCAATGCCCCGCCATTGCGGCGATGGTCGCGGCATCGAAGATATCGGTGGCGTAGGTGAAGGCGGCGAACAGTTGCTCGCCCTCCTCGCGGGTGTCGAGCATCAGGTCGCTGGTGGCCGCGTGTTGCCGACCGCTGCCGGCCAATTGCGCTTCGCTCAGATAGTCCACCTGCAAACCGGACTCAAGCTGCACGTGCTGCAAGTCAGTCACCAGCGGCTGGTGGTTGAACATCACCTGGAACAGCGGATTATGGCTCTGACTGCGCGCCGGTTGCAGGGCTTCGATCAGGGCGTCGAACGGTAGCTCCTGATGGACCTGGGCGCCGAGCGCAGCCTCGCGCAGGCGCTGCAATAGCTCGGCGAAGCGGGTTTGCGGGGTGACTTCGCTGCGCAGAATCTGCGTGTTGACGAAGAAGCCGATCAGGCCCTCGGTCTCGCTGCGGGTGCGGTTGGCAATCAGACCGCCGACGCGAATGTCGGTCTGGCCACTGTAGCGATGCAGCAAGGTCTTGAACGCGGCCAGCAGTACCACGAACAGGGTCACGCCCTGACGCTGGGCAAGGCTTTTCAGTTCTTGGCGCAGCGCGGCATCAATCACCGTTTCCAGACGCGCGCCCTGATGACTCGATTGTGCCGGATAGGCGCGGTCGGTCGGCAATTCCAATACGGGATGCTCGTCGCCCAGCTGTGTGCGCCAGTAATCCAGTTGCCGCTCGCGCTCACCCGCCTCCAGCCAGCTGCGCTGCCACAGCGCGTAATCGCGGTAATGCACAATCAGCGCCGGCAACGACGGCTCACGCCCCGCAACGAGGGCGTCGTAGGTGCGCATGAACTCATCGATGAGAATGTTCATCGACCAGCCGTCGGCAATGATGTGGTGCAAGGTCAGCAGCAGCACGTGTTCCTGCTCGGCCAGACGCAACAGCCGCAGGCTCAACAGCGGGCCGTGTTCCAGGTCGAACGCTTGCGTGGCCTCGGCCATCATGTGCTGTTGCACCAGCGGCCAGCGCTGCTCCTCGGGCACGCGGCACAAATCGGTGAGCGATAGTTGCAATGCCTGCGGCTCGGCCACTCGCTGGAAGGCACGTTCGCCGGCCTGACCGAAGGTGGTGCGCAGGCATTCGTGCCGCGCCACCAGCAGGCTGAACGCCTGCTCCAGGGCCTGCACCTGCAACGCGCCGTTCAGGCGTACCGCCATCGGCAGGTTATAAGCGGCACTTTGCGGGTCCAGCTGCCAGAGAAACCACATCCGCTGCTGCGCGTAAGACAGCCCTTCGCGCTCGGCGACTCCCTCACAGGCCGTCATGGGCAGCTGCGCAAAATCAATGCCTTCGCGAGCCATACCGGCGAGAAACAAACGTCGTTTGTCCTGCGGTAATTCGATAAAACGGCGGGCTAGTTTCTGTGCGTCTGCGGCATTCATGCATGGGGTCCTTGCTGATCGGCGGCGTGACCAGGAGGCCCGGTCGTATCAACAAGAACGAATGACAAACGCAATGATTTAGCAACCCGGCGCAATACTGGCCCGGCAGCAACCTGCGCCAGACGCACAAATGCCGAAGTCGCTACAGGAACGGCTTCGGCATTTATTCAAGCAAACCACCGGATCGTTCAGCGCACGTCCACCGTATGCCCCTCGGCCATGGCGACAATAACTTTGCGCGGGCCTTCGAACGGGGAACGGGCGTGAGCCGACAACATGTTATCGAGCATCAGCACATCGCCTTCCTGCCAGGCAAAGCTGATCGCGCACTCGTCGAGTACCGCGCGAATCTGAGCCAGGACTTCATCTTCGATAGGAGAGCCATCGCCGTAATAAACGTTACGCGGCAAGTCTTCTTCGTCGACGATGTCCAACAGGCTTTCACGCACTTCCGCTTGCAGGTTGGAAATGTGGAACAGATGCGCCTGATTGAACCAGACCATGTCCCCCGTCACCGGGTGGCTGGCCACTGCCTGGCAGGTTTGCCGGGTGCGCAACTCACCGTCGTCTTTCCACTCGCAGAGGATGCCATGAGCTTTGCAGTAAGCTTCGACGATATCGCGGTCGTCGGTGTTGAACACATCTTCCCAGGCCACATCCAGCCCGTTACCGAAGTTGCGCACATACATCAGGCCTTTGCTGACGAATCGTTCACGAATGGCCAGCGGAATACGCCGATAGACTTCGCGACTGTCGGCAATCGGTGTTTCGCCACCGGACTTCGCCGCGATCATGCTGTAGAACCAGATCTTCATCGGCCAGTCGCGGGAGTAGGCCTGCTCGTTGTGCAGCGGAATACTCTGGTGCGCCGGGTATTCGGTGGAGGTGTAAACCCCTTGCGTCACGTTGGTGCGCGGCGTGGAACCGAACTCGTAATTCAACAGCGGATGACCGAAGCTGGCCGCGAACTGACGAAACGGCTCGGCCCCGTCCAGGCGAAATCCGCGGAACAGCAACCCACCGTCGCGCAACAAATGTTCGTCGACCAACACTTTTAATTCGTCGAACACCGCCAACAGGTCGGTGTCCGGATCGGTCGCTTCCACCAATAGCGGCAAGCGCCCCCGATGCGGCAACAGCGGCCGAACGGAAAATCCCACAGCAACAGCCATGACTGGCCTCCAGTAATCATTTGATAGGAGAGCCGCGCGTTAATACGCGGGCGCCACCGATTGCGCATGGCGCCGGTGATGGACTTCCAGATGGGTCTTGATCGTGCGGATGACACGGGCCTCGTGTTCATGAATAAAGAAGTGCCCTCCGGTCATCATGTCCACCGAGAAACTGCCCTGGGTCTCTTTGCTCCAGCCGATCAATTGTTCGGTGGTCGCCCGGTCTTCCTTGCCACCCAATACGTGCACGGGGCAATTGAGCAGCGGTCGGTCGATCGGAGTGAAACGCCCGCACATCATGAAGTCGGCGCGCAGTACCGGCAGCGTGAGGCTCATGAGTTCCTGATTGGCGAGCACTTCTTCGCTGGTGCCTTGAAAGGCGCGCAACTGCTCGATCAGTTCTTCGTCACTGCGCGGCTCGGCGAAACCTCGGTCGTAATCGCTGCGCATGCTTGGCGCCGCGGTTCCGGAAGCAAACAGCGCCAGCGGCTCAGCAACGCCAAGCTCGCGAAAGGCGTGAGCCATTTCACAAGCCAGCAGTGCGCCGAGGCTATGCCCGAACAGCGCATAGGGGGCCTGCAAACCGGGTTTGTGCTCACGGGCCAGTTGCCGGGCAAGCTCACGCATATCGATTTGCAGGGGTTCGTCGTAACGGGCGCCGCGCCCGGGCAATTCCACCGGCTGCAGTTGCATCCACGACGGCAATTGGCGCCGCCAGCGGCTGTAAACCATAGCGCTGGCGCCCGAATAGGGCAGGCACAGCAGTGTCAGCTTTGTCACCGCGTTTACCTCAATGGGTTATCTGTAAAAGAGAACGTATGAGGCCTGACCGGAATTAGTCCGCGGATCGATCACTTCAAATGCCGGAAACTCTGCACCGCAGACACCAACACCACTGCCCCCGCCGCAATCGCCAGCCAGAACCCACTGCGAGCGCCGTAGGCATCCACTAGCCAACCCGACCCGGCGGCGCCCACCGCCACGCCAATACTCAAACCGGTCACCAGCCAGGTCAGCCCTTCAGTGAGTTTGGCCGGCGGCACGATACGCTCGACCAGCGCCATCGCCACAATCAGCGTCGGCGCAAAGAACAGCCCGGCGATAAACACAGCGACCGACAAGCCAAAAATATTGCTCGCCAACAACAGCGGCAAGGTCGTCACCGCCGTCGCCACGCCGCCGTATAAAAACAACCGAGGCAATGGCAGTTTCGAGCGCATGGCGCCAAAGGCGATACCGGCCAGGCACGAGCCGATGGCATACACCGACAGCACAATACTCGCCGCCGCCGGTTGCCCTTGTTGCTGAGCAAACGCGACGCTGACCACATCAATCACTCCGACGATGATGCCCATGGCAATCATCAGCGCCAGCAGCAGTTGAATGTCCGTTGAACCAATGATCGAAGCTTGATGGTCGGACGCGTGCGGATGCACCGGTGGCTCGGTGCTGCGCTGAGCGACGAATGCCGTGACACCAATCGCCAGCGCCAACAGTGCCGCCAACGGTCCAGCCTCGGGAAACACCGCCACGCAGAGGCCGACCGACAACGGTGGGCCGACGATGAAACAGACTTCGTCGAGTACCGATTCGAGGGCATAAGCGGTCTGCAATTGCGGCTGGCCGCGATAGATTTCGGTCCAGCGCGCCCGAACCATTGCCGACATGCTCGGCATGCACCCGGCCAGCGCGGCGAAGATAAACAGCGTCCAGGTCGGCGCCTGTAGACGCGTGCACAGCAGCAACATCAGCAGCGCCCCGCCGCCGATCAATGCCGAAATCGGCAGGACTTTGCCCTGGCCAAACCGATCGACCAGCCGTGACACCTGAGGCGCGCAAAACGCCGTGGCCAGGGCAAACGTTGCCGCCACCGCACCGGCCAACGCGTACCCGCCGTACAACTGCGAAAGCATGGTGATCACGCCGATGCCGGTCATGGAAATCGGCATGCGCGCGATCATCCCGGCCAGCACAAAATTGCGGGCGCCGGGGGCATTGAACAATTCGCGGTAGGGATTTGCCATCGGTCACAGCCTCGTCAGGGGCCGCCAAGTTGCCATATGGATGAGGGGTGTGGAAGCGGGGAATTGTTGGTGGAATGTGAAGGGTCTAAAGATCAAAAGATCGCAGCGTGCCGCAGCTCCTACAGGTGAATGTGATCTCCTGTAGGAGCTGCGGCACGCTGCGATCTTTTGATCTTCTGGCTGAACTCTCAAGGCTGGCCGTCGGTCAGCTAAATAGGTCCTCACACATGGCGCGCCTTTGCATGCAGATCTCCCTAGCCAGACAAGTCGCACTCATCACCGGCGCCAGCTCCGGCATTGGCCACGCTGCCGCCAAAGCCCTGGCCGCCGCTGGCGCTGCAGTGGTCATCAACTACAACCGTCAGGCCGAACCCGCCGAAGCCCTCGCCCGGCAAATCATCGCCGACGGTGGCCAGGCCATCGCGATTGGCGCGGACGTGTCGAAGGAAGACGAGGTCGAGCGGCTGTTCGCCGAAACCCTCGAAACCTTTGGCTCACTGGACATCCTGGTGGCCAACTCCGGACTGCAAAAAGACGCAGCAGCGGTGGACATGACGCTGGATGACTGGAACACAGTGATCGGCGTCAACCTCACCGGCCAGTTCCTCTGCGCCCGTGCTGCACTGCGGATTTTCAATCGTCAGGGCATTCGCGAAGGCGTATCACGGGCTGCCGGCAAGATCATTCACATGAGTTCGGTGCATCAACGCATTCCCTGGGCCGGGCACGTCAATTACGCCGCGTCCAAGGGCGGCGTCGATCAGTTGATGCAGACCCTGGCACAGGAAGTCAGCCATCAGCGCATCCGCATCAATGGCATTGCGCCGGGGGCGATTCGTACGGCCATTAATGAAGAAGCCACCGAAGGTGCAGCGAGTGAAAAGCTGCTTGAGCTAATTCCCTATGGGCGTATCGGCGACGTAGATGACATCGCCAACGCCGTGGTTTTCCTCGCCTCCGACGCCGCCGATTACATCGTCGGCACCACCCTGTTCATCGACGGCGGCATGAGTCTCTATCCGGAGTTTCGCGGTAATGGCTGAGCATCATCAAGAACGACAAAGCCCGATCGACGCCCACGGCATCATCGGCGACATGCGCAGTGCAGCGCTGGTCAACGACAAGGGCAGCGTGGATTTTTTCTGCTGGCCGGAGTTCGACAGTCCGTCGATCTTTTGCTCGTTGCTGGACACACCCGACGCGGGGATTTTCCAACTCGCACCGGACTTGCCCGATGCGCGACGTGAGCAGATTTACCTGCCCGACACCAATGTTCTGCAAACCCGCTGGCTCAGCGAATTTGCCGTGGTGGAAATTACCGACATGCTGCCAGTGGGCGACAGCGAAGATGACCTGCCGCTGCTGATGCGCCGCGTGCGCGTGGTCAGCGGCGAAGCGACGTTCCATATGCGCTGCGCCGTGCGCCACGACTACGCCCGCGCCGACACGCGCGGGCAGGCCGATCAGAAGGACGTGCTGTTCAGCGCAACCGGCCAACCGACACTGCGTCTGGCGTCGGATCAGCCGATGCAGGTTGACGCAAATGCAGCCGTCGCCCACTTCACGCTGACACAGAACCAGACGGCCGCTTTCATGCTCGGCGCGACCGACGACCCGCGTTTCGCCGAGGGCGCCGGCGATTTCTGCATGGAGCGCACGCTGAAGTTCTGGCGTGACTGGATCGGCCAGTCGACTTACCGCGGACGCTGGCGCGAAATGGTCAACCGCTCGGCGCTCGCGCTCAAGCTGCTGACCTCACGCAAACACGGCGCGATCCTCGCGGCCGCCACTTTCGGTCTGCCGGAAACCCCGGGCGGTGAACGCAACTGGGACTACCGCTACACCTGGATCCGCGACGCCTCGTTTACCGTTTACGCATTCATGCGCCTGGGGTTCGTCAGCGAAGCCAACGCCTACATGGGCTGGCTGCGCGGACGGGTCAGCGATTGCAACTGCCAGCCGATGAAACTGAACATTCTGTATGCCATCGACGGCCGCCAGGAACTGCCGGAAACCGAGCTTGCGCATCTGTCGGGGCATGGCGGCGCGAAGCCGGTGCGCATCGGCAACGGCGCGTATGACCAGATTCAGCTGGATATCTTCGGCGAATTGATGGACGCGGTGTATCTGGTCAATAAGTACGGCGACGCCATTTCCCACGAAGGCTGGAAACATGTGCGCGAAGTTGTCGATCAGGTGTGTGAGACATGGCACACCAAGGACGTAGGCATTTGGGAAATGCGCGGTGAGCAGCATCACTTTTTGCACTCACGGCTGATGTGCTGGGTGGCGCTGGACCGAGCGATTCGTCTCGCCTCGAAACGTTCATTGCCAGCACCGTTCGTCCAATGGGACGAAACCCGTCAGGCGATCTACGCCGACATCTGGGACAACTTCTGGGATGAAGAACGCGGGCATTTCGTCCAGTACAAGGGCGGCACCGCACTCGATGGCTCAATGCTGTTGATGCCGCTGGTGCGCTTCGTCAGCGCCAAGGACCCACGCTGGTTATCGACCCTTGAAGCCATCGAAAAGAGTTTGGTGCGCGACGGCATGGTTTATCGCTATCGCAACGAAGAGGCGGGCATTGATGGCCTGGCCGGCACCGAAGGCGCATTCGCCGCGTGTTCGTTCTGGTACGTCGAATGCCTGGCCCGCGCCGGCCAAGTGGAAAAGGCCCATCTGGAATTCGAACAACTGCTGCGATACGCCAACCCACTGGGGCTGTACGCCGAGGAGTTCGACAGCCATGGACGACATCTGGGCAATACACCGCAAGCGCTGACACATCTGGCATTGATCAGTGCGGCGAGTTTTCTCGATCGACGTTTGAGTGGGGAAAAGAGTGAATGGCAACCGTAAAAGTCGCCGGAGGCTGTCGGAAACTTCCCTGAAAAAACCTTCCCTGTAGGACGCAAGCCTGCGCCTGAAGCAGCAAACCCCAGTCCCTCCAGCGAGGGACTACAAACTCGTAACAATTGTTGACCCCTCCCTCCCCCGCCACTTGCACTTACACCCCGAAATACCTTGTTGCCAGCTGTTACATCCGCCCCTACCATCCACTGCAACGGGCACAGCGGAGCTGTCCAACAAAACCCGAATTCAAGGAAGCAGAATGTCCCAGCATATCCAGCGCAACATCGACAGCGCCCTGCGCACCGGCCTGAGCCGCACCCAGCTCTGGGAAGCCGCCGACAAAGGCCTGATCAAATGCTGGGAAATCGGCCGCCAGCGCGCCGCCCGTTTCCCCGACCTCGCCCAACGCTGCATCGCCAATGAACTGCCCGTCCTCGGCTGGAAAGGCGGGGTGAGCCGCAGCCTGAAGAAGAACGAAAAATACGGCTCACTGAAATACCTCGCGCAGTGGCAAGGCTTGCGTGGCGAGGATCTGGATATTGATTTGAGCCAGGAGCGTTCCCTGACCTGTTCGCGGACGAAGATGGTCGTGACGTTTACCCCGGATCGGACCAAGTATTTCAATCAGGTGGCGGAAGCCGAAGCCTAAACGGAATCCGTTGCAGCACTCACCGAAAAACGCTCCCGATAGGCCTGCGGCGTCACCCCAATCGCCCGCAGGAAACTGCGCCGCAGCGTCTCTTCACTGCCGAACCCGCAATTGGCCGCAATCCGCTTGACTGGCAGACCGGTATCACTGAGCAAACGCCGAGCAGTTTCGACGCGGATCAATTCGATGGCCCGCGCTGGTGTCTGGCCGGTGTCGGCGCGGTAGTGGCGGACGAAGCTGCGTTCGCTCATGCCGGCCTGTTCGGCCAGGGTCGGCACACCGAGGTCGCAGGTCAGGTTTTCGGCAATCCATGCGTGCAGGTCATCAAAACGATTGCCCTGATTTTGCAGCGACAAGGTCACGCTGAACTGTGACTGCCCGCCCGGGCGCTTGAGGAACACCACCAGATGGCGGGCGACGTCCAACGCGATGTCGCTGCCAAGGTCTTCCTCGACCATCGCCAGTGCCAGATCGATGCCGGCGGTAACACCCGCCGAGGTCCAGACCGGGCCGTCGTTGATGAAGATCGGATTGGCCTCGACCTGCAACTTCGGATGCTGCTGGGCCAGTTGCTCGCATCGCGTCCAGTGAGTGACGACGCGCCGACCATCGAGCCAGCCGCTGGCCGCCAACAGAAACGCGCCGGTACACACCGAAGCCACGCGCCGGCATTTCGCTGCATGTTCGCGCACCCAATCCACCAGCGGCCCATCCTCCGCCGCCGGATAAATGCCCCAGCCACCGGCGATGATCAGCGTGTCGCTGGCCTCTTGCGGTAGCGGTTCGGCGAGCACCGCCAGCCCCGCGGACGACATCACCGCTCCGCCTTCGCTGGCGATCACACTTGGCGCATAGGGCGTAGGCAAGCCGCGTTGACGACAGAGGTCATTGGCCGAAGCAAACACCTGCAACGGGCCGGTGACGTCGAGGATCTGCATGTTGGCAAACGCGAGTACGTGAATGGCTTTAGGCATTTGGCGTAATTCGTGGGGTGATTGGCGTATGCGCCATAACCTACGCGCCTACAGTGAAGTCGTCCACCCCCCTAATGGAGAAAAACACCATGACGTTGCAGATCGGCTTTCTGTTGTTTCCGCAGGTACAGCAACTCGACCTGACCGGCCCATATGACGTGCTCGCCTCGTTGCCTGACGTGAAGGTGCACCTGATCTGGAAAGACCTGATGCCGATCACCGCCAGCACCGGTCTGCTGCTGAAACCAACCACCACATTCGAGGACTGTCCGGATCTGGATGTGATCTGTGTGCCCGGTGGCGCTGGCGTCGGGCCGTTGATGGAGGATGAGCAGACGCTGTCCTTCATCAAACGCCAGGCCGCGAAAGCGCGTTACGTGACCTCGGTGTGCACCGGTTCGCTGGTGCTCGGCGCGGCGGGTCTGCTGCAAGGCAAACGCGCGACGACACACTGGGCCTATCACGATTTGCTGCCGACGCTGGGGGCGATTGCCGTGAAGGATCGAGTGGTGCGTGACGGCAATCTGTTTACTGGCGGCGGGATTACGGCCGGGATTGATTTTGCCTTGGTGCTGGCGGCTGAACTGGTTGATGCCGACACGGCGCAGTTGGTGCAACTGCAGCTGGAGTATGCTCCGGCGCCGCCATTTAACTCGGGGTCGCCGGATTCAGCGCCGAGTGTAATCGTCGACGAGGCCCGGTTGCGGGCGGCGCCATCGTTGAAACTGCGCACGGAAATCACCGAGCGTGCTGCGGCGAAACTCAACCTGCGCTGAACCTTCAGCCAAATCCTGATGGAATAAAAATCCCCTGTGGGAGCGAGCCTGCTCGCGAATGCGGTGTATCAGTCGATACATTTATTGCCTGTCACACCGCATTCGCGAGCAGGCTCGCTCCCACATTGGGATTTGTGTTTGGCCACCGATATTGGTGTTGTACCGATTTCCCGCCTCACCTTTACTTGTCCCCCGCCGCCCACCCGTGTAGAAAGCCCTTCCACCCATTTTTACAGGGACTTTCGATGAAGGCTTTGCCTTGGCTTTATCTGGCGCTGCTCAGCCTTGGCTACGCAATGGCGCTCAGCTACGGCCAACTCGGCTGGCTGGCACTGATTTCCGTTGGCCTGCTGCTGTTTGCCGGGTACGCGGTACGCCAGCAAGAAGTGCCGTTCGCACGCTATCTCGGCCACGGCCTGTTCATTGTGATGACTTTGGCGTTGGCGATGCATTGGTTGCCGGGCTTTTACAACGGTCGCGCTATTGATCCGCAGCGTTTCACTGATAACGCTGCGCGCTTTTCGATGTACCTGAATCAGGACAAACCACTGGTCGGCTTCTGGCTGTTGCTGGTATGCCCGTGGATTGTCGCGCGGCGCTCGTTGCGCCTGACGGTGTATGCCACCGCCCTGGGCCTAACGTTAAGCGCGGTCCTCGCACTCGGTGGTGCGGTGCTGCTTGGCGTTATCGCCTGGGCGCCGAAATGGCCGGATCAGGCGTGGCTGTGGGTGCTGAACAACTTGCTGCTGGTGACACTGGTCGAGGAAGCGTTGTTCCGCGGCTATATACAAGGTGGCTTGAGCCGGCGCTTCAAGCATCTGCCGTATGGAGAAAACCTTGCCCTGCTGCTGGCGTCCTCACTGTTCGCATTGGCGCATGTCGGCGCTGGCTGGACTTGGGTGTTACTGGCGGGACTGGCGGGTGTCGGCTATGGTCTGGCCTACCGTTTCGGCGGACTTGGGGCGGCGATCGCCACACACTTCGGGCTGAATGTGCTGCATTTTGGCTTGTTCACCTATCCGATGCTTGCCGGTTGATGCAAGCCGCTTTTTGCGACGCCGTGCTGATTACTGAAAGAAAAATTCAATAATTTCCTGCCAGCGCCGACAACCTTTCAAAGCCTTGCGGATTGAAAAACATGCGTAACAACCAGCCCATTACACAACGCGAACGGACCTTCCCGGCTCAGCAACGGTTGATTTCCACAACCGACGCCAAGGGCATGATCACCTACTGCAACGACGCTTTCGTCGAGATCAGCGGGTTTTCGCGTGAGGAACTGATCCGTGCGCCGCACAACCTGGTTCGTCACCCCGACGTCCCGGCTGCGGTGTTTTCGCACATGTGGGGCACACTGAAACAAGGCTTGCCATGGATGGGCATTGTCAAGAATCGCTGCAAGACCGGTGACCATTACTGGGTTAACGCCTATGTAACACCGGTGTTCGACGGCAATCAGGTGGTCGGTTACGAGTCGGTGCGGATCAAACCCACCGCCGAACAGATCCGCCGTGCCGAAGCGCTTTACCAACGTATCAATCAGGGCAAGTCGGCGATTCCTTCCAGCGATAAATGGCTACCGATCCTGCAGGATTGGCTGCCGTTCATTCTGGTCAGCCAACTGAGCTTCATGATCGGTGCCACGCTGACTTCACAGTGGGGCTTTGCATTGGCGGCGGGTCTGTCGGTGCCACTGGGCCTGATGGGCCTGCAATGGCAGCAACGCGGGCTCAAACGCCTGTTGCGTCTGGCCGAGCAGACCACCTCCGACCCGTTGATCGCGCAGATGTACACCGACAGCCGTGGCGCGCAGGCACGCCTGGAAATGTCGATCCTCAGTCAGGAAGCCCGTCTGAAAACCTGCCTGACCCGTCTGCAGGACACTGCCGAACACCTGACCGATCAGGCTAAGCAATCCGATGCTCTGGCACACAGCAGCTCGACCGGCCTGGAACGTCAGCGCGTGGAAACCGAACAGGTCGCCACCGCCGTCAACCAGATGGCCGCGACCACGCAAGAAGTGGCCAGCCACGTACAGCGCACCGCCGACGCCACGCAGGAAGCCAATCGCCTGACAGGTCGCGGCCGCGACATCGCCGGCGAAACCCGCGAAGCCATTCAGCGTTTGTCGGTTGTTGTGGGTGAAACCGGCCTGACCGTCACCCAACTGGCGAAAGACAGCGACGAAATCGGTGGCGTGGTCGATGTGATCAAAGGCATCGCCGACCAGACCAACCTGCTCGCGCTCAACGCCGCCATCGAAGCGGCCCGTGCCGGCGAGATGGGTCGCGGTTTTGCCGTGGTGGCTGATGAAGTCCGTCAACTGGCGCAACGCACCAGCGAATCGACCGGGCAGATTCACGCCCTGATCGCCAAGCTGCAGCAGACTGCTTCGAGCGCTGTGCAAACCATGGAAGCCGGGCATCGCCAGGCCGAAGAAGGTGTCGCGCGGGTACTGGAAGCGGATCAGGCATTGGTCGGGATCAGCGAAGCGGTGGCTAATATCACCGACATGACCACGCAGATTGCTGCGGCGACGGAAGAGCAAAGTGCGGTGGCTGAAGAGATCAGCCGCAACATCAGCAATATTTCGGAGTTGGCGGATCAGACCTCGGAACAGGCGCATAACTCGGCGTTGCTGAGTGAAGAGCTGACCAAGACTGCCAATACGCAGTACTCGTTGGTGGAGCGGTTTAACCGCTGATTGAACTGGCGATAACAAAAACCCGGATAGCGAGAGCTTCCGGGTTTTTTGTTGCCTGTATGAAATGGACGTTGTTGGGCAGACCGCTTTCGCGAGCAGGCTCGCTCCCACATTGGAACTGCTCGGGACCACAGTGTTGTGTCCGACAACAATTCCCTGTGGGAGCGAGCCTGCTCGCGAAGAGGCCTTCTCTGCCAACGACGATCTCACTCAAGCAATGCAGACACTGCCTACAACTCGCCCAGAATGAGCCGACTGGTGCTCGTTGAGGCCAGGTTCTATTGTTTGCCGGTCAAAACTTATTCACATAAGCTGGTCAGCATGAATACACATCCTTCGGAGGCTCCGATGGCCACCACCCGAAAAACCGACAAACCCATCAAAAAGGAAGTTCGTGAAGAACTGACATTCCTTGATGTTCGGCAAGCCGCGCGTGATGGGCAGAAAGTGTTCGATAAATTTGTGATCACTGGCAGGCTACCTATTACAAAGTAGGCCTGGATGCCAGCCATCAAAATTTCTGCGCTTTTTGAACGAATCAAGAACTGGCAAAACTTTGCTGCACACTTCTACAACTACAAAATTTGCGATGAATTACCTGCCATTTTCGGGCGGGATGAACGACTCGATCTGAGCGACATGCACCACATCCACCTTGCCAGTACACAGGCACTGCAGGCTCGATGGGCAAAAATCAATCGCCAGTATTACCGGACAGCATTGGTTAATGATGCTGACAATGACTTTTGGCTGATTTATGCCTATGACGCTTTTCGGGATGAGTACTTGCTACTGACAATCACCGGTCCGGATGCCCATAACCGGAGCGAGTGGGGGTCATTTTTGCGCACCGTGCATTGTGAAATCGTTGAACCCTGGGCATTAGGCAGGATTATCTTTCCCGATCTGGATGATTTGTGAATCAAAGCGCTAATCGAGACCGGCAACAAGCGAAAGATCGCTACCTGCGCACCGTCCACGCCGATGATCTGTAAGGGCTGTGGCAGGCTGCGATCATTTGATCCTGCAAAACCGGGTAGCGAAAGCTTCCGGTTTTTTTATTGCGTGTCTGAAATTCATAGTGCTTGGCAGACCACCTTCGCGAGCAGGGCTCGCTCCTATTTTAGAACGTAGTGGGATCACAGATTTTTGTCCGACGACAATCCCCGTGGGAGTGAGCCTGCTCGCGATGAGGCCATAACAGCCAGCGAAATTACTGAGGCAACTTCAGTTTATCCAGCAGTCGATTGACCAACAGTTCGTTGAGCATGATCACCTGTTGCAGCGCCAGCAGCGGTTTGCGCTCCGGGCCGCCGATTGAGTGGGCGATGTTACCGGCCATGGCGTGGGCGTAAGACAGCGACTCGCAGGCTTCGACGAGCAGGGTTTCGTCATCCAGTGTGGGGTCGACGAGAAAGACGGGGCGAAACTTGGGTGAGTTTGGCGGGGCCGCCAGGTCTTCGGGTTTGAGGTAGTAGTCGAGGGCGCGATCGGTTGCTTCTTTGACCTTTTGCGGGCTGAGCGCTGGGTCGTGGGGGATTGGATCTGTGGCTGGTGGGTTTGGCGTGATTTTGAACATAGGTGTAACTCCAGTTTCGAATATTCGGAGCCATCACCCTCGCTACCAAACGAGTGGGTGGTGGCCATACGTGGGTTGGTAGACCGGTCGAAACGGGAAACCCGGCGCTCACGGATGAGCCCCACGCATGTCCACCATAAAATCTGAGCCCCCGAAAAGGGACTGCATACGGTGACACCATACGGTTTCGAAGCGGGCTACCAAACCCGATCACTGTTTTCCAGTGACGGGGAAACGATACAACCCACCTCATAGCCGCGTAAGCCGGCGGATTCTGGCGTACGCGTAGGTAACGGCGCAAGGTGTTGTAGGCCCGATGGCGTAACGGGTTGTGTGATTTAAACGTGCTTGCAGGATTGCGTTTACTGACAGAGAAAACTGGAAATTCCCCTGTTGTATCGATGTTGTTTTTGAGGCCGCTTTCGCGAGCAGGTTCGCTCTTACAGTTGGATTGGGTGCGTCAGTAAGGGATTGATCGGCTGTCAGGCCGCCATCGCTGGCAAGCCAGCTCCCACAGTGGATTGAGTGTGTTCAGTTAGAGATTGGTTGGATGTCAGGCCGTCTTCGCGAGCAGGCTCGCTCCCACAGTTGGACCGGGTGCTTCACTTAGAGATTGGTCGGCTCAGGCGGCCATCGCTGGCAAGCCTGCTCCCACAAGGGATCGAGTGTGTCCAGTTAGAGAATGCTCGGCTGTCAGACCGTTTTCGCGAGCAGGCTCGCTCTTACAGTTGGATTGGGTGCGTCAGTAAGGGATTGATCGGCTGTCAGGCCGCCATCGCTGGCAAGCCAGCTCCCACAGTGGATTGAGTGTGTTCAGTTAAAGATTGGTTGGATGTCGGGCCGTCTTCGCGAGCAGGCTCGCTCCCACAGTTGGACCGGATGCGTCAGTAAGGGATTGATCGGCTGTCAGGCCGCCATCGCTGGCAAGCCAGCTCCCACAATGGATTGAGTGTGTTCAGTTAGAGATTGGTTGGATGTCAGGCCGTCTTCGCGAGCAGGCTCGCTCCCACAGTTGGACCGGGTGCTTCACTTAGAGATGGGTCGGTTATCAGGCCGCCATCGCTGGCAAGCCAGCTCCCACAAGGGATTGAGTGTGTTCAGTTAGAGATTGGTTGGATGTCAGGCCGCCATCGCGAGCAGGCTCGCTCCCACAGTTGGACCGGGTGCTTCACTTAGAGATTGGTCGGCTCAGGCCGCCATCGCTGGCAAGCCAGCTCCCACAATGGATTGAGTGTGTTCAATTAGAGATTGGTTGGATGTCAGACCGCTTTCGCGAGCAGGCTCGCTCCCACAGTTGGACCGGGTGCGTCAATCAGAGATTGGTCGGCTATCAGGCCGCCAAAGCCGGCACCGCTTCTGCTCTTCACCACTCAACAGGATGAGCGTTAGCTCGGCTGCCGCTCTTGATCTTGATCCTCGGGCGACGTCGGAAGGCTGAGTGGAGGGATTGATCCGGGGGTGGGAGCGCAGCGACCGTTTGGCGAAGCCAAACACAGCGAGAGGAGGTGCAGCGCAGCAAACCGGAGACGCTGCGCCCGGATCGATTCCGGAGCGAAGGAACCCCGAGCCCCAGCGAGCGGGCCGCACGTAGGAGCAAGCGTTTTTTTGCTTACTTTTTTTAGGCGTTTGTAAAAAAAGTGAGTCGCCGTCAGGGCGAAACCCTAAGCGGCCGTTACCGCAGCAATGGATATGTACCCAAAAAATATGTCGTAGCTGAAATCCATCCCCCTCACCCCAGCCCTCTCCCCCATGGGGGCGAGGGGGAAGGGAGCAGATCTTCATGCAGTTCAAAATCTCAGCCCAGCTCGGTCAGTCGCTGAGAAATTCGGATACCTTTTGCGCGGCGCTGGCCAAATGCTGCTCATGGGTAAACCCCGAAACTTTCAAAGGCTTCAAATCATGATCCCCGGCCACCAGCCAAAACACCTCAATACTCGGCGCTAACGAATACCCCTCAACCGCCGCAAGATTCCCAAGCGCATCCCGCTCCCCCTGCACAATCAACGTCCGCGTCTTCAACCCAGCCAAATGCTCAACCCGCGGCTTCTCCGGTTTCCCCACCGCATAAAACGGATAGCCCAGGCACACAAGCGCATCAGCCCCCAACTCATCCGCCACCAGACTCGCCATCCGCCCGCCCATCGACTTCCCACCAATCGCCAGAACCCCAGTGACATGACGTCGCACCAAGCCATACACCTCACACCAACACTCCTGCAATTTCCCCGCAGGATTCGGCGGCCGCTTCACCCCATCAACCCGCCGCTGCGCCATATACGGAAACTCAAACCGCAACACGTTCACCCCAAGTGCAGCAAGGCGCCCAGCCATGTCGTTCATCCACTCACTGTCCATCGGCGCCCCCGCCCCATGCGCCAGGATCAACGTCGCCGAAGCCTCGCCACTGGCGGCGTTCCAAAGCCACCCATGATCAAGTACGCACTGCGCCCATTGATCCCCGTCAATACTGGCCTTGTGCTGTTTGTTCATGCTTGCCTCGCTTTTAGTCTGCCTATAACTCCAGGCGAAGGATTTGCGGCTCTTTTGCGCGCGGTCACTTCGGCTGAACCGTGGATGGGGAACCATGAACACTTCTATCAGTACCGCCTACAACTACAAGGTGGTCCGCCAATTCGCCATTATGACGGTGGTGTGGGGCATCGTCGGCATGGGGCTCGGGGTTTTTCTCGCGGCCCAATTGGTCTGGCCCGAGCTCAACTTCGATTTACCCTGGACCAGTTTCGGCCGTCTACGCCCTCTGCACACCAACGCGGTGATCTTCGCGTTCGGTGGCTGCGCGCTGTTCGCCAGTTCGTTCTACTCGGTACAACGCACCTGCCAAACCCAATTGTTTGCGCCAAAGATTGCCGCATTCTGCTTCTGGGGCTGGCAACTGGTGATCCTTTTGGCGGCGATCAGCCTGCCATTGGGTTACACCAGCTCCAAGGAATACGCCGAGCTGGAGTGGCCGATCGACATCCTGATCACCATTGTCTGGGTCGCCTACGCGGTCGTGTTCTTCGGCACGATCATGCAGCGCAAGACCAAACACATTTATGTGGGCAACTGGTTCTTCGGCGCGTTCATCATCACTGTGGCGATTTTGCACATCGTCAACAACCTGGAAGTTCCGGTCAGTTTTACCAAGTCCTACTCGCTGTACTCCGGCGCCACCGACGCGATGGTGCAATGGTGGTACGGCCACAACGCCGTAGGCTTTTTCCTCACCGCCGGTTTCCTCGGGATGATGTACTACTTCGTGCCGAAACAGGCCGAGCGTCCGGTGTATTCGTATCGCCTGTCGATCGTGCACTTCTGGGCACTGATCACCCTGTACATCTGGGCCGGCCCACACCACTTGCACTACACCGCACTGCCAGACTGGGCGCAGTCGCTGGGCATGGTGATGTCACTGATTCTGCTGGCGCCGAGCTGGGGCGGCATGATCAACGGCATGATGACCCTCTCGGGCGCGTGGCATAAGTTGCGCAGTGACCCGATCCTGCGCTTCCTTGTGGTCTCGCTGGCGTTCTACGGCATGTCGACCTTCGAAGGTCCGATGATGGCGATCAAGACCGTCAACGCCCTCTCCCACTACACCGACTGGACCATCGGCCACGTTCACGCCGGCGCTCTGGGCTGGGTAGCGATGATTTCCATCGGCGCGCTGTATCACATGATCCCGAAAATCTTCGGCAAGGCGCAAATGCACAGCGTCGGCCTGATCAACGCGCACTTCTGGCTCGCGACCATCGGCACCGTGCTTTACATCGCCTCGATGTGGGTCAACGGCATCGCCCAGGGCCTGATGTGGCGCGCGGTCAACGAGGACGGCACGCTGACCTACTCCTTCGTCGAAACCCTGGTGGCCAGCCACCCAGGCTTTGTCGTGCGGCTGGTTGGCGGGGCGATCTTCCTCAGCGGCATGTTCCTGATGGCTTACAACACCTGGCGCACGGTGCGGGCCTCGCAGCCTGCTGACGTCGTTGCCGCCGCGCAGATGGCCTGAGGAGTCCGCCATGAAACACGAAACGATTGAAAAGAACGTCGGCCTGCTGATGCTGTTGATGGTGTTCGCCGTGAGCATCGGCGGCCTGACCCAGATCGTCCCGCTGTTCTTCCAGGACGTCACCAACAAACCGGTGGAAGGCATGAAGCCCTACACCGCGCTGCAACTGGAAGGTCGCGACATTTACATCCGTGAAGGCTGCGTCCAGTGCCATTCACAGATGATCCGGCCGTTCCGCGCTGAAACCGAGCGCTACGGGCACTACTCGGTGGCCGGGGAAAGCGTTTGGGATCACCCGTTCCTGTGGGGCTCGAAACGCACCGGGCCGGATCTGGCACGGGTCGGCGCGCGATACTCGGATGACTGGCACCGCGCGCATTTGTACAACCCGCGCAACGTCGTACCGGAATCGAAAATGCCGGCCTACCCATGGCTGGTCACGCAAGCGGTCGACAGCAGCCACACCGAAACCAAGCTCAAGACCATGCGCACCCTCGGCGTGCCGTACACCGACGACGACATCAGCGGCGCGGTGGCCAGCCTCAAGGACAAGACCGAAATGGACGCACTCATCTCCTATCTGCAAGTGCTCGGCACTGCAATCAAGAGCAAGAGGTGAGCCATGGTCTTTGAAATGAGTGCAGGACTGATTCGTGGCTTAGGCACCGTTGTGGTGTTCGTCGCCTTCGTTGGCTTGACCCTGTGGGTGTTCAACCGCAAGCGCAATCCGGAATTCGCCGAAGCGCGTTTGCTGCCGTTCGCCGACGAACCGCAACCCGACACTACCCCAGCATCTGAAACAAGGAGTACCCGGCCATGACCACCTTCTGGAGTACGTGGATCTGCGTACTGACCATCGGCAGCCTGATCGGCCTGACGTGGCTGCTGATCGGCACCCGCCGGGGCGAAACCAAGGGCAGCGTCGACCAGACCATGGGCCACAGCTTTGACGGCATCGAGGAGTACGACAACCCGCTGCCACAGTGGTGGTTCATGCTGTTCGCCGGCACCTTGGTGTTTTCTGTGGGCTACCTGATCCTTTATCCGGGCCTGGGCAACTGGAAAGGCGTCCTGCCGGGTTACGAGGACGGCTGGACCGGCGTGCACGAGTGGGAAAAGGAAATGAACAAGGCTGACGCCAAGTTCGGGCCGATCTTCGCCAGGTTCGCCGCCATGCCGGTGGAGGAAGTGGCAAAGGATCCGCAGGCGCTGAAAATGGGTGGCCGTCTGTTCGCTTCCAACTGCTCGGTGTGCCACGGCTCCGACGCCAAAGGCGCGTTCGGCTTCCCTAATCTCGCCGACAGCGACTGGCGCTGGGGCGGCAATGCCGACACCATCAAGACCACCATCATGGGTGGCCGGGTAGCAGCAATGCCGGCCTGGGGCGAAGTGCTGGGCGAAGCGGGCGTGAAGAACGTCGCGGCGTACGTGCGTCACGAACTGGCCGGCCTGCCGCTGCCTGCCGACAGCAAGGCTGATCTGCAAGCCGGACAACAAGCCTTCAGCACCACTTGCGTGGCGTGCCACGGGGCAACCGGCAAAGGCACTGAAGCCATGGGCGCGCCGAATCTGACGCACCCGGCCGGGTTTATCTATGGCACCAGCCTTACTCAGCTTGAACAAACCATTCGCCACGGTCGTCAGGGCCATATGCCGGCGCAAAACGAACTGCTGGGTAACGACAAGGTGCAATTGCTCGCCGCCTATGTGTACAGCTTGAGCCATGGATTGAGCACAGAAAAACTTATAACTGAAGACAATAAATAGACCGTATTGCCTACACCTCTGCCGCACCGATTAAGGTGCGGCAGTTTCCTGCCCCTTTGCGACGCATTGTCGCACCCTTCACACCCTCGCCTTTCGGTTCCCCTGATTCAGGTCTACGCTTGCTCGATGAGGACTGGCTCGCACCGGTTCCAGGTCGACGCTAACCGCTGTGTTCTGCGAAATGGCTGACTGATGTGGCCGCAAACGCCGGTAGATACCGGCTGTCGAGCCAGTTGCCGTCCGTCAGCCGAACGGACCGTTTGAACACACCTCGTTACAAGCGACCTGAACCCCTCGCTTTTTTCATCCAGTGCGACATTTTGTCCGAGGCCGATTTTGTCCTTACGCGGCGCATGGAAAGGCCGCAGAACCAGCGTTGGAAAGCATTGACCCAGGTCATGGCGCGTTGCAATGACCCCCTGCTTTCCCCATACTTGCGGCCGAATTAATCCTAATAAAATACCCAAACCGTGGAACCTTAGAATGAGCACAGCAATCAGTCCGACTGCTTATAACTATAAGGTAGTCCGCCAGTTCGCCATCATGACGGTGGTCTGGGGGATCCTTGGCATGGGGCTCGGCGTTTTCATCGCCTCGCAACTGGTCTGGCCGGAATTGAACTTCGGTCTGCCGTGGACGAGCTTTGGACGCCTGCGCCCGTTGCACACAAACCTGGTGATTTTCGCTTTCGGTGGTTGTGCACTGTTTGCCACTTCCTACTATGTCGTGCAGCGAACCTGCCAGACGCGACTGATTTCCGACAGCCTCGCCGCCTTCACCTTCTGGGGATGGCAAGCGGTGATCGTCGGCGCGATCATTACCTTGCCGCTGGGTTACACCACCACCAAGGAATACGCGGAACTGGAATGGCCGATCGCCATTTTGCTGGCCATTGTCTGGGTGACCTACGGGCTGGTGTTCTTCGGCACCATCACCAAGCGCAAAACCAAACACATTTATGTCGGTAACTGGTTCTACGGTGCGTTCATCGTCGTGACCGCAATGCTGCACATCGTCAACCACGCCTCCCTGCCGGTGAGTCTGTTCAAGTCCTACTCCGCCTACTCGGGCGCGACCGACGCGATGATCCAGTGGTGGTACGGCCACAATGCCGTGGGTTTCTTCCTGACCACCGGCTTCCTGGGGATGATGTATTACTTCGTGCCGAAACAGGCCGAACGTCCGATCTACTCCTATCGCCTGTCGATTGTGCACTTCTGGGCACTGATCACCCTGTACATCTGGGCCGGCCCGCACCACTTGCACTACACCGCGCTGCCGGATTGGGCACAATCGCTGGGCATGGCGATGTCGATCATCCTGCTGGCGCCAAGCTGGGGCGGCATGATCAACGGCATGATGACCCTCTCGGGCGCCTGGCATAAGCTGCGCACCGACCCGATCCTGCGCTTCCTCGTGGTATCGCTGGCGTTCTACGGCATGTCGACCTTTGAAGGGCCGATGATGGCGATCAAGACCGTCAACTCGCTCTCGCACTACACCGACTGGACCATCGGCCACGTACACGCCGGCGCTCTGGGCTGGGTGGCAATGATCTCGATCGGCGCGATCTACCACATGATCCCGAAACTGTTCGGTCGTGCGCAGATGCACAGTGTCGGCCTGATCAACGCGCACTTCTGGCTCGCGACCATCGGTACCGTGCTCTACATCGCGTCGATGTGGGTCAACGGCATCACACAGGGTCTGATGTGGCGTGCAATCAACGATGACGGCACCCTCACCTACTCGTTCGTCGAAGCGCTGCAAGCCAGTCACCCGGGCTTTATCGTCCGTGCCCTGGGCGGTGCGTTCTTCGCCAGCGGCATGCTGCTGATGGCTTACAACGTCTGGCGCACCGTGCGCGCCTCGAACCCGGCTGAAGCCGAAGCCGCTGCCCAGATCGCTGTCGTTGGAGCTCACTGATGAAGCATGAAGCTGTCGAGAAGAATATTGGCCTGCTGGCCTTCTTCATGGTCATCGCCGTCAGCGTCGGTGGCCTGACCCAGATCGTACCGCTGTTTTTCCAGGACGTTACCAACAAGCCGGTCGAAGGCATGAAGCCGCGTACCGCCCTTGAACTGGAAGGCCGCGACGTTTACATCGCCAACGGCTGTGTCGGCTGCCACTCGCAGATGATCCGTCCGTTCCGTGCCGAAACCGAACGCTACGGCCACTACTCGGTCGCCGGTGAAAGCGTCTGGGACCACCCGTTCCTGTGGGGTTCCAAGCGTACCGGTCCGGACCTGGCCCGTGTCGGCGGTCGTTACTCCGATGACTGGCAACGTGCGCACTTGTACAACCCGCGCAACGTGGTGCCTGAGTCGAAGATGCCGGCCTACCCGTTCCTCGTGGAAAACAAGCTCGACGGCAAGGAAACTGCCAAGAAAATGGAGGTCCTGCGTACGCTCGGCGTTCCGTACACCGATGAAGACATCGCCGGTGCTCAGGATGCCGTGAAGGGCAAAACCGAAATGGACGCGCTGGTGGCCTATCTGCAAGGCCTGGGCACCATCATCAAAAGCAAACGGTGATTTAGATGGATATCGGGATGATTCGTGGCCTGGGCACCGTTGTTGTGATGGTGGCCTTTATCGGTCTGGCGTTGTGGGTGTTCAGCCCCAAGCGCAAGTCGGAGTTTGAAGACGCGACCTTGCTGCCTTTTGCGGATGATCCCGAAGCCATCAAGCACGTCGAGCAAGCTTCTAGGAGTAACAAAGAATGACTACATTCTGGAGTCTGTACGTCACAGTCCTCAGTCTTGGCACCATCTTCGCCCTGACCTGGCTGTTGCTGTCGACCCGCAAGGGCCAGCGCTCCGAGCAGACGGACGAGACGGTCGGCCACTCGTTCGACGGGATCGAGGAGTACGACAACCCGCTGCCGAAATGGTGGTTCATGCTGTTCGTGGGCACCATCATCTTTGCACTGGGTTATCTGGTGCTGTACCCGGGCCTGGGTAACTGGAAAGGCCTGCTGCCAGGCTACAACTACCTCGATACCGAGAAGCAGACTGCGTTCGCCAACGGCCAGACCGGCTGGACTGGCGTGCACGAGTGGGAAAAGGAAATGGCTCGCTCGGACGCCAAGTTCGGTCCGATCTTCGCCAAGTTCGCTGCCATGCCAATCGAAGAAGTGGCCAAGGACCCGCAAGCGCTGAAGATGGGTGGTCGCCTGTTCGCTTCCAACTGCTCGGTCTGCCACGGTTCCGACGCCAAGGGTGCCTATGGCTTCCCTAACCTGACCGACGCCGACTGGCGCTGGGGCGGTGAAGCGGAAACCATCAAGACCACCATCATGGGCGGCCGTCACGCGGTCATGCCGGCGTGGGCTGAAGTGATTGGCGAGCAAGGCGTGGCCGATGTCGCTGCGTTCGTGGTCACCAACCTCGATGGTCGCAAGCTGCCGGAAGGCGCCAAGGCAGACGTCGCCAATGGCCAGAAACTGTTCGCCGCCAACTGCGTGGCCTGCCACGGCCCGGCGGGCAAAGGCACGCCAGCGATGGGCGCGCCTGACCTGACCCACCCGGGCGCATTCATCTACGGTTCGAGCTTTGCGCAACTGCAGCAGACCATTCGTTACGGCCGCCAAGGCCAGATGCCTGCACAAGAACAGCTGCAAGGCAACGACAAGGTTCACCTGCTGGCGGCTTATGTTTACAGCCTGTCCCACGGTGAAAAAGCACCGGAAGCGAACGCTGAGTAAGGCCAACGCTTGAAGCAAAAAAACGGCCCCGTCATTTGACGGGGCCGTTTTCGTTTCAGTCCGGTGACTGTCAGCGCACCGCAACAGTGGCGATCACCTTGCGTGATGGCCAGTTATTGTTAGACACCTGATGCACATTGAACGACTTTCGATCAGCAGCGAAGCTTGCTATCAAGTAAGTCTGATTGGACGCCCCTCCGCTCAGGAAAACGGGCACATCGCCAAAATATTCGCGGGTTCCCCAACTCGTATAACCTCCCGGATCGTTATGGTAGTGACCGGCAAATACAGCAGTCACCTGATAGCGTTCGACCATTGCCCTGAATCGGGCAATTTGTTTCGAGTTGCCCTGCCAGCGATCCGGTTTGTGCATATTGAGCAAAATGATCTTGCCCTGACTCCGCGCCTTTTGCAGGTCTCGCTCCAGCCAGTCGAGGGCATCAGTTATTTCAAAATTAACGCGAAACAGAGGAAACCCCGAAGCAAACTTCACCGAGTACGTGGGTTCATCATTCAACTGGACCAGATGCACGTCACCAAATGTTTTCGAATAGGCAAGACTTCCGTATAACACTTTAGCGCCGCCCTCACTGCGCGCCGCCAGATCCATATTCACGCTACCCCAATAGCGCTCTTTCATATCATTGATACTACCTGCCGCACAGTTATTCTCTGGAAAGCTGCAATCATTGATGTTGTTCTGGTAATCGTGATTCCCTAAACCATAGTCATATATACCGCCCAACTGCGCATCCAGAATCGACCGTGTGGTGGCGCGCTCACCGCGATGACCGAACGCGGTCATATCACCATTGATCATGACCGGGACAGGGTTCGAATCACGACTAAAGTTCTTCCTGAAACTGGCGACATCCGAGTATTGCGTTTCAATCAGCCAGCGCGAGCGCTCGTCACGCTCTGAAGCCGACTCACCGACGCCGGAATCCGAGTTATCGGTCCAGGGGAATTGTGGATCTGACGTGAAGATAACGTGTCGAGGCAAGTCAGGGGTTTCTGCCGCATTCACCACTGATGCAACAATACTCAATAGCAGGCTACAAAGCAGCCCGGTGCTTTTTATAAAAAACATAGAATTCCGTTTCCATCATAAAAGTTAAGTTGCGCAACACTGTCGTGCTGCCAGCGCAAACTATTCCAGACGGAAAAGCAAATCAAACCCTCAGCAACAGATCAATTAAATAATTATGTTTCTCGCTTACTTTAACGACTGCCCCCACACCTCAGACATACAACTTCAAAAAACCTTTTATGCTGTCGACAGCAAACATGCCTTCTTAACACCCCGCAACAGCATCACATTAGGCCAATACTCTACAAGCCGATAGTATTCAGCAGCGACACCAGCAACATTCAATTCATTTAAAACAAGGATGTACAACATGAACGAGCAAAACGACGCTTTGGACCCGACCCTTACTGCCGATAACGAAGCAGTCCCGGCGGAGGGTAAAGATGGAAATAACGATGCCCCGCGACGGCAGAAACGGTCCATCGACCATGTGGAAGCAGTCGATAACAAAGGCCGCAATCATGGCGGGATTGATAGCCTCGGTGGCGGACGAGTGCTTTAAAGCCTGACTGAGCCATTTACCGCAACCGGAGCGCAGCATCTCTCGCTGCGCTTCGGTTGAGACGGTAGGCGGCACGAAGGATTCGTCTATAGTCAATTGACCTGCATCATGCTTTGTTACATTCGCTACACCATTCAGGAGTTTTCCCCAACGCGACCAAAGGTCGCACCCGGTCATCAGCGTTACAGGCGTATCATTGCGCCACTGCAACGCCCTTTCTGACCCCGGTTGGCACGTATCGACCGAGGCATTTTTCCACTGCCGTGGGATGCAATGATGAGTAACCAGATTCCGGTACACGACGTCACGCCACCGAGTAAAAACGCGAACAACAGCGTCGACCTTTACGCCTCTCGAGAAAAAATCTACACCCGTGCTTTCACCGGCCTGTTCCGCAATCTGCGGATGATGGGCGGCGCCGGCCTGTTCCTGCTGTATTTCGGGACGGTGTGGCTGAACTGGGGCGGCCATCAGGCCGTGTGGTGGAACCTGCCGGAACGCAAGTTCTTCATTTTCGGCGCAACCTTCTGGCCGCAGGATTTCATCCTGCTGTCGGGGATCCTGATCGTCGCCGCGTTCGGGCTGTTTTTCATCACCGTTTATGCCGGGCGCATCTGGTGTGGCTACACCTGTCCGCAAAGTGTGTGGACGTGGATTTTCATGTGGTGCGAAAAAGTCACCGAAGGCGACCGCAACCAACGCATCAAGCTCGACAAAGCGCCGATGAGCGGCAACAAGTTCCTGCGCAAGTTCGCCAAACACACGCTGTGGTTGCTGATCGGCTTTGTCACCGGTATGACCTTTGTCGGCTACTTCTCGCCGATCCGCGAACTGGTGTTTGAGTTCTTCACAGGGCAAGCCGATGGCTGGTCGTATTTCTGGGTCGGTTTCTTCACCCTCGCCACCTATGGCAACGCCGGTTGGCTGCGCGAGCAGGTGTGCATTTACATGTGCCCGTACGCACGCTTCCAGAGCGTGATGTTCGACAAAGACACGCTGATCGTTTCCTACGACCCGCGCCGTGGTGAAAGCCGTGGCCCGCGCAAGAAAGGCGTCGATTACAAGGCCATGGGCCTGGGCGATTGCATCGATTGCACTATGTGCGTCCAGGTCTGCCCGACCGGCATCGACATCCGTGACGGCCTGCAGATCGAGTGCATCGGCTGCGCCGCATGCATCGACGCCTGTGACAGCATCATGGACAAGATGGATTACCCGCGCGGCCTGATCAGCTATACAACCGAACACAACCTGTCCGGCCAGAAAACCCATAAACTGCGACCACGCCTGATCGGCTATGCCGTGGTGTTGCTGGCGATGATCAGCCTGTTGGCTGCCGCGTTTTTCATGCGCTCGCTGGTGGGTTTCGACGTCAGCAAGGACCGCGTGCTGTACCGCGAAAACGCCGAAGGCCGGATCGAAAACGTCTACAGCCTGAAGATCATGAACAAGGATCAGCGCGACCACACCTATCTGCTGCAAGCCAGTGGTCTGCCGGACCTGCGCCTGCAAGGCAAGCGCGAGATCAAGGTCGCCGCCGGGGATATCTTTACCATGCCGGTCGAACTGTCGAGCGCGCCGGAACAACTGCCGTCGAGCACCAACGAGGTGAAATTCATCCTCAAGGATGCCGATGACGAGAGCGTCCACATTGAAGCCAAGAGCCGATTCATCGGCCCACAAATTCGTTGAGAGAACTGAACATGCCCGCAGCAAACGCCGCAAGCCCTTGGTACAAGCACCTCTGGCCATGGATCATCATCGCGATTCTGGCCTGTTCGGTGACGCTGACCCTGTCCATGGTGACCATCGCGGTGAACAACCCGGACAATCTGGTCAACGACAACTATTACGAGGCTGGCAAAGGCATCAACCGTTCGCTGGACCGCGAGTTGCTGGCGCAAACCCTGAAGATGCGCGCGGCGGTGTTTCTGGATGACGTGACCGGCGAAGTCGACCTGCGTTTGAGCGGCGACAGCCAACCGAAAACCCTCGAGCTGAATCTGATCTCGCCGACTCAGCCGGAGAAGGATCGCAAGATCGTCCTGACCCGCAGCGAAACTGAATCGGGGCGCTACATCGGCCAGTTGAACGATAAAGTCGAAGGTCGCCGCTTTGTGGAGTTGCTGGGCACGCAGGACGAGCACATCTGGCGGATGTTCGAAGAAGAACTGGTCAGCCATGACAAGGATCTGCTGCTGGGTGATGAACCGCTGCAAGGCGCGGAAGATCTGAAGAAGTAGATCAAAAGCCCCTCACCCTGGCCCTCTCCCGGAGGGAGAGGGCCAGGGTGAGGGCAAGCGGACCACTAAAATACAAGGGCTTACCCCTTCAACGATGCCATGACCTCCCCACTCCCCTGCTACCACTGCGCCCTGCCCGTCCCGTCCGGCAGCCGCTTTACCGCCGTCGTACTCGGGGAGCCGCGCGAATTCTGCTGCCCAGGCTGTCAGGCTGTGGCTGAAGCCATCGTGGCCGGCGGGCTCGAAAGCTACTATCAGCATCGCAGCGAAGCCTCGGCCAACCCCGAGGCGCTGCCGGTGCAACTCGTCGATGAGCTGGCGTTGTACGACCGTGCCGACGTGCAAAAACCTTTCGTCCGCCACGAAGGCGATCTGGCCGAAACCACTCTGTTGATGGAAGGCATCAGTTGCGCCGCCTGTGGCTGGCTGATCGAGAAACACCTGCGCACGCTACCCGCCGTGGCCGAGGCGCGCTTGAACCTGTCCAACCATCGCCTGCACGTGAGCTGGGCCGATGGGCAATTGCCGCTCAGCCAGATCCTCGCCGAACTGCGCCACATCGGTTACGTCGCGCACCCGTATCAGGCTGACCGCGCCAGCGAGCAACTGGCCAGCGAAAACCGTCTGGCCCTGCGCCAACTCGGCGTCGCTGGACTGCTGTGGTTTCAGGCAATGATGGCGACCATGGCCACCTGGCCGGAATTCAACATCGACCTCAGCCCCGAACTGCACACCATCCTGCGCTGGGTCGCGTTGTTCCTGACCACGCCGATCGTGTTCTACAGTTGCGCACCGTTTTTCAAGGGCGCCATGCGCGATTTGCGCACGCGGCATCTGACCATGGATGTCTCGGTTTCACTGGCGATCGGTAGCGCCTATATCGCCGGAATCTGGACTTCGATCACCGGCGTCGGCGAGTTGTATTTCGATGCGGTCGGCATGTTTGCGCTGTTCCTGCTCGCTGGACGTTATCTGGAACGTCGCGCCCGGGAACGCACTGCGGCCGCCACCGCACAGCTTGTCAATCTGTTGCCTGCCTCGTGCCTGCGTCTCGATGAGACCGGCCAGAGCGAGCGCATCCTCCTCAGCGAGTTGCGGCTGGGCGAGCGAATTCTGGTGCAACCCGGGTCGATCCTGCCGGCGGACGGCAAGATTCTCGACGGCCAGTCGAGCATCGACGAATCACTGTTGACGGGCGAGTACCTGCCGCAACCGCGTGCACCGGGTGACGCGGTCACTGCCGGAACGCTGAATGTCGAAGGCGCGCTGACCGTGCAGGTGCTGGCCCTGGGGCAAGACACCCGGCTGTCAGCCATCGTTCGTTTGCTGGATCGCGCTCAGGCCGAAAAACCGCGACTGGCGGAAATCGCCGACCGCGCCGCGCAATGGTTTTTGCTGTTGTCACTGATCGCTGCGGCCGCCATCGGCCTGTTGTGGTGGGAGCTGGATTCGTCGCGGGCGTTCTGGATCGTCCTCGCCATGCTGGTCGCGACCTGCCCCTGCGCGCTGTCATTGGCGACACCCACGGCGCTCACCGCTGCCACCGGCACCCTGCACAAACTCGGTCTGCTGCTGACGCGCGGCCATGTGCTGGAAGGTTTGAATCAGATCGACACGGTGATTTTCGACAAGACTGGCACGCTCACCGAAGGTCGCCTGGTGCTGCGCTCGATTCGTCCTCTGGGCGCACTGGACAGTGACCAATGCCTGAGCCTCGCCGCCGCGCTGGAAAACCGTTCGGAACACCCGATTGCTCGCGCGTTTGGCCGGGCACCGCTGGCCGCTGAAGACGTCCACAGCACGCCGGGGCTTGGCCTCGAAGGCATTGTCGGCGAGCAACGTTTGCGCATCGGTCAGGCTGAGTTTGTCTGCGCCCTCAGTGCCGCCGCAGCCCCGGCGATGCCGGATGATCCAGGCCAATGGCTGCTGCTCGGTGATGGTTCGGGGCCGCTGGCGTGGTTCGTACTCGACGATCGCCTGCGCGACGATGCGCCCGCCCTGCTCGCCGCGTGCAAGGCGCGTGGCTGGCGCACATTACTGCTGTCCGGCGACAGTTCGCCGATGGTCGCCAGTGTCGCCGCCGAATTGGGCATTGATGAGGCCCGTGGTGGCTTGCGTCCGGATGACAAGCTGCAAGTGTTGCAACAACTGCACAAGGAAGGTCGCAAAGTGCTGATGCTCGGCGACGGCGTCAACGATGTGCCGGTGCTGGCTGCCGCCGACATCAGCGTGGCCATGGGATCGGCCACCGATCTGGCCAAGACCAGCGCCGATGCGGTGCTGCTGTCCAATCGCCTCGATGCGTTGGTACAAGCGTTCACGCTGGCGCGGCGCACCCGTCGGGTAATCATCGAGAACCTGCTGTGGGCCGCGCTGTACAATGGCCTCATGCTGCCGTTCGCCGCCCTCGGCTGGATCACCCCGGTGTGGGCCGCGGTCGGCATGTCGATCAGTTCGTTGACCGTGGTGCTCAACGCCCTGCGCCTGACTCGCCTGCCGAGTTCGCCGCAAGCCTGCGCCCGATCAGAAACCCGTCCGCTGCCGGCCTGAGCCGCGCGGGCATGGAGTACAGATGCCAGCTCTCTACGTGATGATCCCGGCCGCCCTGCTGATCGTGGCCATCGCCGTGTACATCTTCTTCTGGGCGGTGGACAGCGGCCAGTACGACGACCTCGACGGTCCGGCCCACAGTATCCTGTTCGATGATCAGGATCCGAACCACACCGCAGCGGTGGACGAAGCCCGCGCGCAGAAACCGGACGACAAGGCCCCTCCTCATGCTTGAACTGGCACCACTGCTGGTGTCGGCGCTGATCCTCGGATTGCTCGGTGGCGGCCATTGCCTGGGGATGTGCGGGGGCTTGATGGGCGCGCTGACCCTGGCGATCCCCAAGGAACAACGCAGTCGACGCTTTCGCTTGCTGCTGGCGTATAACCTGGGGCGTATCCTCAGCTATGCCACGGCCGGATTGCTGATCGGCCTCGCCGGGTGGGCAGTGGCCAACAGCCCGGCCGCGTTGTTCATGCGCGTACTGGCCGGGTTGCTGCTGATTGCCATGGGCCTGTACCTGGCAGGCTGGTGGAGCGGTCTGACCCGTATCGAAAGCCTCGGTCGCGGTTTGTGGCGCTACATTCAGCCCGTGGCCAATCGTTTACTGCCCGTGTCGAGCTTGCCCCGTGCTTTGCTGCTTGGCGCACTCTGGGGCTGGTTGCCGTGCGGACTGGTTTACAGCACGTTGCTGTGGTCAGCGAGCCAGGGCAATGCGCTGGACAGTGCGTTGCTGATGCTCGCCTTCGGGCTCGGCACGTGGCCAGTGTTGCTGGCCACCGGCCTCGCCGCCGAACGGGTGACGGCGCTGTTGCGCAAGCGCAGCGTGCGAATGGCCGGCGGTTTGCTGGTGATTCTGTTCGGGATCTGGACATTGCCCGGTCCGCATCAGCATTGGTTGATGGGGCATTAGATCGGCGGCGCGGCCATCGCGAGCAGGCTCGCTCCCACAGGTCTGTGTACACCTCAAATCCCCTGTGGGAGCGAGCCTGCTCGCGAAGAATCCCTCAATGCTCATACGAATGCACCCCGTTGACGCAAATCAAGACGCCCCTCCGCGCCCGCCCATAGACTCGCCACACTGCCAGCCTATCCGGGGAATGCCCGCATGCTCGACGCCATTCGTTGGGACACCGATTTGATCCGCCGCTACGATCTGGCGGGGCCGCGTTACACCTCCTATCCGACGGCCGTGCAATTCAACAGTCAGGTCGGCACGTTCGATCTGTTCCATGCCCTGCGCGACAGCCGTAAAGCCCAGCGCCCGCTATCGTTGTACGTTCATGTGCCGTTCTGCGCGAACATTTGTTACTACTGCGCCTGCAACAAGGTCATTACCAAGGATCGCGGCCGCGCCCTGCCGTATCTGCAACGGCTCGAGCAGGAAATCCAGCTGATCGCCTGCCACCTGGACCCGGCGCAAAAGGTCGAGCAACTGCACTTTGGCGGCGGTACGCCGACCTTTCTCAGCCACGACGAACTGCGCCAATTGATGGCGCATCTGCGCAAGCACTTCAATCTTCTGGACGATGACTCCGGCGATTACGGCATCGAAATCGACCCGCGAGAAGCCGACTGGTCGACCATGGGCCTGCTCCGTGAACTGGGCTTCAACCGCGTCAGCATTGGTCTGCAAGACCTTGACCCGGCGGTGCAACGCGCGGTCAATCGCCTGCAAAGCCTGGAAGAAACCCGCGCAGTGATCGACGCCGCACGCACGCTGCAATTTCGCTCGATCAACATCGATCTGATTTACGGCCTGCCCAAACAGACCCCGGAGAACTTCGCCCGCACGGTGGAAGAAGTCATCAGCCTGCAACCGGATCGGCTCTCGGTGTTTAACTACGCGCACTTGCCGGAACGCTTCATGCCACAGCGGCGGATCAACAGTCATGAACTGCCGAGCCCCGCGCAAAAACTGGAAATGCTCCAGCGCACCATCGAACAACTGACCGCCGCCGGTTACCGTTACATCGGCATGGACCACTTCGCCCTGCCCGACGACGAACTGGCGATCGCCCAGGAAGAACAAACCTTGCAGCGCAACTTCCAGGGCTACACCACCCACGGTCATTGTGATCTGGTGGGGCTGGGCGTGTCGGCGATCAGCCAGATTGGCGACCTCTACTGCCAGAACAGCAGCGACCTCAACGAATACCAGAACACCCTAGCCTCAGCGCAACTGGCGACCAGCCGCGGCTTGGTGTGTAACGCCGACGACCGACTGCGGCGGGAAGTGATTCAACAATTGATCTGCAATTTCAGCCTGGATTTCGCCGAGATCGAGCAACAGTTCAACATCGATTTTCAAGGTTACTTCGGCGCTCTGTGGCCTCAACTGCAAGAGATGGCCAAGGATGGCTTGATTACCCTTGATCGCGAGCGAATTGAAGTATTGCCGGCCGGACGACTGCTGGTGCGCTCGGTGTGCATGGTGTTCGACGCTTACCTTGAACAGCAGAATCGCCAGCGCTTCTCGCGGGTAATCTAGTTTTTCATCAACAGCGAACCCACTTTCATGTTCTGATCAGAGGTCAGACCTGACTGCCCCACCACTTTGGACAAAGCCAGATTGGCGGTAATGAGACCAGTGTTCAACGCGGCAATGGCGCCGCGCAGGGCGGCAACCTTGATGATCTTTTCTTCGTTGGAAAGGCGCTTGTCGGCCATGATCTTTTCGATGAGCGCCTTTTTCTCGGCGATCTCTTTTTGCAATTTACGGATCATCTTCAGCAGTTGCTGGATGTTCTCGGGCAAGCCGCTCTCTTCGATGTCGCGATTATCGCCACCGGAACCTGCCGATCTTTCGATTGAAGCACCGGACAGCGACACTTTGACGCCTTCGACCAAGGTCGGGGTTGCCTGTGTAGTCGATTCGGCGTCGTGGTCTTTGTCGTCGGCATTTTTAAACGTGTCCGACAGCGCCTCAACACCGCTGCTAGCGTGGCCTAGCGTACCAATGGCAGCCATTGAATCGGTTCCTTCCAAAGATCTGATAACAGTTTATCGGCCAGTGGCCCTGCGGCTTTACACCCGCGGGACAAACTCGCCATTGACTGGCCTGAATGTCCTCCCGTGAGTTACCCTTACGGCTTATGTGTGTTTTCCCACAAGGATTGAAGAAATGTCCGAGCCAGTCAAACTGCGCGCTCACAACCAGGCCCATTGCAAGGATTGCAGCCTGGCACCTCTCTGCCTGCCACTTTCTCTGAATCTGGAAGACATGGATGCGCTGGACGAAATCGTGAAACGCGGCCGCCCGTTGAAAAAGGGTGAGTTCCTGTTCCGCCAGGGCGACACGTTTGATTCCGTTTATGCAGTACGCTCCGGCGCCCTGAAAACCTTCAGCCTGAGCGATTCCGGCGAAGAACAACTCACCGGCTTCCACCTGCCGAGCGAACTGGTCGGCCTGTCCGGCATGGACACCGAGAAACATCCGGTCTCGGCCCAGGCACTGGAAACCACTTCGGTTTGCGAAATCCCTTTCGAACGCCTCGACGAACTGGCCCTGCAACTGCCGCAGCTGCGCCGGCAGTTGATGCGCGTGATGAGCCGCGAGATTCGCGACGACCAGCAAATGATGCTGCTGCTGTCGAAGAAAACCGCCGACGAGCGCATCGCGACCTTCCTGGTCAACCTGTCGGCACGCTTCCGCGCTCGCGGTTTCTCGGCCAATCAGTTCCGCCTGAGCATGTCGCGCAATGAAATCGGCAACTACCTGGGTCTGGCGGTGGAAACCGTGTCCCGCGTATTCACCCGCTTCCAGCAAAACCAGCTGATCGCAGCCGAAGGCAAAGAGATCCACATTCTCGATCCGATCCAGCTCTGCGCCCTGGCTGGCGGTTCTCTGGAAGGCTGATCTCGACCCGCGGCCGAGCGAACCGATTCAGCCGCGGGTATACTGCGCCGTTTGCAGCCCTGCCAGGACACCTCGACGATGGTCTTCGACTCCTTCGACATCAAATCCCTGATCCGCCCCGTGATCGACTTCCCGAAACCGGGCGTGATCTTTCGCGACATCACCCCGCTGTTCCAGTCGCCTACGGCCCTGCGCCTGGTGATGGACAGCTTCGCTCACCGCTACGTCGAAGCCGACTTCACGCACATCGGCGCGATGGATGCCCGCGGTTTTCTGATCGGTTCGGTACTGGCCTATCAGTTGAACAAGCCACTGGTGCTGTTCCGCAAGCAGGGCAAACTGCCGGCCGACGTATTGGCCGAAGGTTACGCGACCGAGTACGGCGAAGCCTTCCTGGAAGTGCACGCCGACAGCCTGTGCGAAGGCGACTCTGTGGTGATGTTTGATGATTTGATCGCCACCGGCGGCACGCTGATTGCGGCAGCCAACCTGATTCGGCGCATGGGCGCACGGGTACATGAGGCGGCGGCGATTATTGATTTGCCGGAGCTGAATGGTTCGCAGCGTCTGCAGGATATGGGGATTCCGACGTTCTGCCTGACGCAGTTTGCCTTGAGCGATAAGTAAGGGGCGCCTGTACTGACGCTATCGCTGGCAAGCCAGCTCCCACAGTGATTTCGGTCGTTCACAAATTTTGTGTATGCCCCAAAAACCTGTGGGAGCTGGCTTGCCAGCGATGAGGCCAGCAGCCTCACCCAGGATTCAAAGCCCCATTTGCTTGGCGATGATCTCGTTCATCACCTCCCGCGTCCCGCCGCCAATCGACAAGATGCGGTTATCCCGATACAGCCGCTCCACCAGACTTTCACGCATGTAACCCAACCCGCCGAGTATCTGCACTGCCTCCGTGGTGATGCGGTCCGAGGTGTCCGTAGCAAAGTTCTTGGCCATGGAAATCTCCTTGATCACACTCTGCCCCGCTGCCATTTTCGCCGCTTGCCGGTAAGTGAACTCACGCGACACCTCCAGCGCCGTGGCCATTTCGGCGAGGCGATGCTTGATCACCTGAAACTTGCCGATCGGCTTGCCAAACGCTTCACGCTCGCGTGCCCACTTCAGGCTCTCCTCGAGCGCAAGCTGCGCGGTCATGTTGGCCATCAGTGCCAACGCCAGCCGTTCGCTCTGGAAGTTGCCCATGATGCAGGCGAAGCCCATGTTCTCAGCGCCGATCAGGTTTCCTACAGGCACCCGGCAATCGTCGAAGAACAATTCAGCCGTGTCCGACGCCCACCAGCCCATCTTCTTCAACTGTCGGCCAACGGTGAAACCCGGCGTGCCCTTCTCGATCAGCAGCAGGCTGATGCCGCCAAAACCCGGCGCACCAGTGCGCACCGCGACAGTGTAGAAGTCGGCGCGTACGCCGCTGGTGATAAAGGTCTTGCTGCCGCTGACGCGGTAGAAGTCGCCATCGCGCACGGCGCGGGTTTGCAGGTTGGCGACATCGGAGCCGCCGCCGGGCTCGGTGACGGCCAGCGCGCTGATCTTGTGGCCGCTGAGCACTTGCGGCACAACGCGATCACGCACTTCAGGGCGCGCCCATTTGACGATGGGCGGCAGGCCGATATCCAGCGAACCCAGCCCGGCCACCAGGCCGCCAGAGCCGCAGCGCATCAGCTCTTCACTGGCGGCAACCTTGGCGAACAGATCGCCTTCATGGCTGCCACCCAGTGCTTCGGGGTAGCCAATGCCGAGGATGCCGGCGGCCCCCGCTTTCAGGTACAGCTCTCGGGGGAAGCTTTCGGCTTCTTCCCACGCATCAATATCCGGCAGGACCTCGCGCTCGACGAAACGTCTGACGCTGTCGCGGACCATCTGGTGGCTGGGGTCGAAGTATTCCTGAAAGGCAGGCATGGGCGAGCTCCATCGAAGAGTTCGCCGACGTTAACCGAGCGCTTGCTTGGTTTTCAAGATGCAGAAGATCAAAAGATCGCAGCCTCCGGCAGCTCCTACAGGGGAATCCATTTCAACTGTAGGAGCTGCCGGAGGCTGCGATCTTTTGCTTTTTTCAGAGAGCGATCGGTTTACGCCCGGCAAACGAATGCGCCAGCGTCCCGCCGTCCACCAGTTCCAGCTCGCCACCCAGCGGCACCCCGTGGGCAATCCGCGAAGCGATCAGGCCTTTGTTGTTAAGCAACTGAGCGATGTAATGCGCCGTCGCCTCGCCCTCAACCGTCGGGTTTGTGGCGAGGATGACTTCGGTAAACGTGCCCGCTTCTTCAATCCGCGCGATCAATTGCGGAATGCCGATGGCCTCAGGCCCGAGGCCGTCCAGCGGCGACAAATGCCCCTTGAGCACGAAGTAACGCCCACGGAATCCGGTTTGCTCGACCGCGTAAACATCCATCGGTCCTTCCACCACGCACAGCAACGTGTCGTCGCGGCGGGTATCGGCGCACTGCGGGCACAGATCGTCTTCGGTCAACGTGCGGCACTGGCGGCAATGCCCCACCCCTTCCATGGCCTGGCTCAGCGCCTGGGCCAGGCGCGCACCGCCGCTGCGGTCACGTTCGAGCAACTGCAGCGCCATGCGCTGGGCAGTTTTCTGACCCACACCCGGCAGAATTCGCAGGGAGTCGATCAGTTGGCGAATCAAAGGGCTGAAGCTCATGGGTAAAAAGTCCGACAAAACAACGAGACGCGGTTTATACCCGCGCCTCTGGCCAGCGTCAAATACTCAGTCCTGGGCAACCCGCACGACCAGTTTGCCGAAGTTGCGTCCTTCCAGCAGACCGATAAATGCCTCGGGCGCCTGCTCCAGGCCTTCCACCACGTCTTCACGGAATTTGACCTTGCCGTCGCGCACCCACGGCACCATGTGGCTGATGAACTCCGGCTGACGATCACCGTAGTCATCGAACACGATGAAGCCTTGAATCCGCACACGCTTGGTCAGCAACGTGCGTTGCAGCATCGGCAAACGATCCGGGCCTTGCGGTGCTTCGTGGGCGTTGTAACCGGCAATCAGGCCGCACAGCGGAATGCGCGCCTTGGGATTGAGCAGCGGGACGACGGCGTCAAAGACATGCCCGCCAACGTTTTCGTAATAGATGTCGATGCCATCGGGACAGGCCTTGGCCAGTTGCTCGGCGAAATCGGCAGCCTTGTGATCGATGCAAGCGTCGAAGCCCAATTCCTCGACCACGTATTTGCACTTCTCGGCGCCACCCGCCACGCCGACCGTGCGCAGACCTTTGATCTTCGCCACCTGCCCGACCACCGAGCCTACAGCGCCGGATGCGGCAGCCACCACCAGGGTTTCGCCTTGTTTCGGCTGCCCGATATCCATCAGGCCCATGTACGCGGTCATACCGGGCATGCCCAGCACCCCCAGGGCCATCGACGGGCTCGGCAGACCCGAAGGGATCGGCATGATGTCGCGCCCGTCGCTGAGGCTGTGGCTTTGCCACCCGGTGGCACCGACGACCAGATCACCTTCATGGAATTTCGGATGACGCGAACGCTCGACTCGGCTGACAGCCCCACCGGTCATCACCTCGCCGATTTGTACCGGGGCGGCGTAGGACGGTGCGTCACTCATGCGCCCGCGCATGTAGGGATCGAGCGACAGGTACAGGGTCTTCAGCAGCACCTGGCCGTCTTCGAGATCCGGCAGGGCTTCTCGCTCCAGGCGAAAGTTTTCGGGGGTCGGCGCGCCAACCGGGCGCGAGGCCAGCACAAAGCGCTGGTTGAGGGTCAGAGGGTCGGACATGTCAGCGTCTCCTGTGAATGATGAATTCGGCGGTATAGGGAGCAGACCATTGTGGCCGTGACGGGTTCGATGTTTCGTCGCTGCACACTATCCATGCAGGAGCTGCGGCACGCTGCGATCTTTTGATTTTAAAAGTCAGAATCAAAAGATCGCAGCCTCGTTTCACTCGACAGCTCCTACAGGAGCCTGGCCTGGCAAAGATTTGTGACAGACGCTGAAATCAGCCAGAAACAAAAATGCCAGGCGCAATGCCTGGCATTTTGTGTAGCTCATCTGCCGCCGGATGGCGAATCAGAATGGCAGTTTCATACCCGCTGGCAGGTTCATGCCGGCAGTCATGCCGCCCATTTTTTCCTGGCTGTTGGCTTCGATCTTGCGCACGGCGTCGTTGACGGCGGCGGCAACAACGGCCTCGAGCATTTCCTTGTCGTCTTCGCTCAGGCCTTCAACCAGACTTGGGTCGATGCTCACGCTTTTCACGTCGTGACGACCGGTCATCACCACGGTGACCATATCGCCGCCGGCTTTACCGGTGACTTCGGCGTTGGCCAGTTCTTCCTGCATCTTGGCCATTTTTTCCTGCATCTGCTGCGCCTGCTTCATCAGGCCGGCCATGCCACCTTTCATCATGGGAATCACCTCAAAAGTACTTGGATCAAAAACAGCGCCCGGCGATTAACACCGAACGCCTTCAGTTATTAGCCCTGAGTAACTAGAGCGTCGACAGGTTCAATAGTATCGCTTCGCACGACCGCGCCGAACTGCTGAACCATCTGCTGGATGAACGGATCACCGTGGATCGATTCTTCAGCTTCGCGCTGACGGTTGACGCGCCGACGCGAGGCAGCCTGTGCCGGGGTTTCCTGCTCAGGCTTGATCAGTTCGATGGTCAGGTCCAGCGTGCGGCCATGGTACTGGTTCAACGCATCGTTGAGACGACGCTGTTGAGTGGCGTTGAACAAGGCGCTGTGCGCCGGGTCCAGGTGCAGCAACCAGTGGTCGCCATCGACCGCGATCAATGTGCAGTTGGCGGCGATGCTGCCGGTCATGCCGGAGATCGGCAATTTAGGGAACAACTCGAGCCACTGCAACGCCAAACCTGTGGCCGGCATCGCGGCGGGCTCCGGTTCGGGTTCCGGGGCAGGCTCTGCGGTGTGTTCGCTGGCCAGTTCGTCAAGGTAGCTGTAGGCCGAATCGATGTCCGGCTCGATGTAATCTTCGTCAAGCGGCGGCTCATCGTCCGCGTCCATGCCCGGTGTGGCGGCATCGACTTCGGCAACACTCGGCTCAGGGATCGGCGCCGCGGCCCACTCCGGCGCATCCGGAACGACGCTGTCCGGGGTCGGTAGCGGCATCGGCGGCAGGTCAGGCTGCTCGGCGGCGGTTTCCAGCATGGGCTCGACGGCAGGTTGCTGCACCGACTCGGGCTCAGGTTCTACCGGATCGTTCCAGGGCAGGTCGACGACGGCTTCGACAGCGACTGGCTCGGGCTCGGGTTCCGGCTCAGCTGCAACCACAGGCTCGGGAGCCGGGGCGGAGACTGGCGCAGGTGCAGGTGCAGCCACTGGCGTTGGCGCAACAGCCGCAGCGACCACCGGCGCAACGTCAGGCTTGGGCGCGGCAGCCACGGAGTTTGCGGAATCAACTGTGGCCTGGCTGATCCCCACTGGCTTTAGCGGTTGCCTCGGCGCGTCCGCCGTGTCCGCGGGCCTGAAGGCCAACATTCGCAGCAAGACCATTTCGAAGCCGCCACGCGGGTCGGGGGCCAGCGGTAAATCGCGGCGCCCGATCAGGCCCATCTGGTAATAAAACTGCACGTCTTCGGCCGGCAACGCCTGCGCCAATGCCAACACCCGATCACGGTCGCCATGACCGTTGTCGACACCGTCCGGCAACGCCTGAGCGATGGCCACCCGGTGCAGCACATTGAGAATTTCCGAGAGCACGCCGTTCCAGTCCGGGCCCTGCTCGGCCAGGTGCCGGACAGCTTCGAGCAACGCCTTGGCATCGCCTTCGATCAACGAGTGCAGCACGTCATAGACCTGGCCGTGATCCAGCGTGCCGAGCATCGCCCGCACGTCGGCGGCCATAACCTTGCCTTCGCCGAACGCAATGGCTTGGTCGGTCAGGCTCATGGCATCACGCATCGAGCCGTCAGCGGCACGCCCCAGCAACCACAGCGCATCGTCTTCGAACGGCACGTTTTCGGCACTGAGCACGTGGGTCAAATGCTCGACCACGCGCTCAGGCGTCATGTTCTTCAGCGAGAACTGCAGGCAGCGCGAAAGAATCGTTGCCGGAAGTTTCTGCGGGTCGGTTGTCGCCAGGATGAACTTGACGTACGGCGGCGGTTCTTCGAGGGTTTTGAGCAGCGCATTGAAGGAATGGCTGGAGAGCATGTGCACTTCGTCGATCAGGTAGACCTTGAAGCGCCCACGGCTCGGCGCGTACTGCACGTTATCGAGCAGCTCGCGGGTGTCTTCGACCTTGGTGCGGCTGGCGGCGTCGATCTCGATCAGGTCGACAAAACGGCCCTCATCGATTTCGCGGCACACCGAACATTCGCCACACGGGCTGGAAGTGATACCTGTCTCACAGTTCAGGCATTTGGCAATGATCCGCGCAATCGTGGTTTTACCCACCCCGCGCGTACCGGTAAACAGGTACGCGTGGTGCAGCCGCTGGCTGTCCAAGGCATTGATCAGAGCCTTGAGCACATGGGTCTGGCCGACCATTTCGCGGAACGAGCGCGGACGCCATTTACGTGCAAGAACCTGATAACTCATCGAAAACCGTCGCAACGAAGGAAGCTGAAGCGGCTAATGCTAGCGGAGCAAGGGCAAAATTGCATCCGGTGTCCTTCTCTAATATGGCTAAGCTGCATGAGCAGAGGCTTTTATCGGCTCGGGATCGGGAATTACCGGAGCGTTTATGCGTTGGGCCGTGGGGGCAATGCTAGGGGTGAGCCTGAGCGTCACCGCAGCGGAAACACCGCTGCGTTTCGTCGTGCCCGACAGCTGGGCGATGCCCATTGTGCAACTGGAACGCGGCCGCCCGACTCAGGGCATCCTTTACGACATCATGCTCAGCCTGGCCACCCAGGTCGGCGTGCCAGCGCAGTTTGCCGTCCTGCCGCGCACGCGGGTGCAGAGCTCGATGGAACAAGGCGAAATTGATGTGCGTTGCTACGCCGCACAATCGTGGCTGCCGAATCAGTCCGGCGATTACATCTGGAGTATCCCGCTGCTGTTTCAGCGTGATTTGCTGATCAGCCGCCAGGGTTTGCCGAACACACTCGACCCGGCTGACCTGCCCCGCCAATCGATAGGCACCGTACTCGGTTACACCTACCCTACCCTGCAACCGCTGTTCGATGCCGATCAACTGCAACGCGAAGATGCGCGCAATCAGGAACAGGTGCTGGAAAAACTGCTGGCCGGGCGTTATCGCTACGCCGTGAGCAACCAATGGACACTGGACTGGTTCAACCAGCGTCTGCCCATCGAACAGCAGCTGCACGGCGTGGCGGTGTTGCAGGAGCAGCATGTCGGTTGCTATGTGAGGAATGATCCGAACGTGCCAGTGCAGAGGATATTGCGCACGCTGCTGCGGATGAAAATGTCGGGGGAGATTGATGAGATTATTCGGCTTTACACCGGCAAACCCGAAAACACCCACTAAACCTGTGGGAGCTGGCTTGCCAGCGATGGCGGAATATCAGTCAAATAGATGAATCTGGACCACCGCTATCGCTGGCAAGCCAGCTCCCACAGGGTCATCGTCAACATTGAAATTAGTGCTGATTTGCTAAATCCCAGGCACAAAAAAACCGCAGTGGGCGAAACCCATGCAGTTCGGTTGGAGCGTTCGATTGTTCGTTAAGGTGGTGACCCCACCAGCCACACCCCGGCACACAATGTTCCCGTTGTGGCTGCTTCCTTCCGGATCTGACCAGGTTCACGGGTAATCGTTGCGGGGGGACCGATGGGATCACCATAACGACGCTTGCCTATCGGCGAGCCGCGCCATTGTACCTATCTGAGACGAAGTTACAACCGTTCGGACGGATAAAAAAATACGAGCCTGTTCAAGGACATAAAGATCGCAGCCTTCGGCAGCTCCTACATGAGGCGCATACCCCTGCAGGAGCTGCCGAAGGCTGCGCTCTTTTGACTTTATTGCGCCTGAAGAACGTCGTCCGCCCTGCCGCCCGCCTGCTGGATGACCAGATGAATGAAATGCAGCTTGGCAATCGCCGGCGCCGGCAGCACGAACGGATAGAAATCCGGCTGCCCCATGCTGCGAGACAGCTCATTGAGCATGCCTGCCAGTTCGATCCACGCGTTGACGAATGACAGGAACGCCTCACCACCCGGGTGTTCCGGGTCGTACAACGTACTGCTCGGAAAAGGCTGGTAATCGAAATCCATCTCCCGCGCGCTCATGCCGAAACCCAGCGCGGTGTCGACCGCGTCCATCATGTGCAGGTAATGCGCCCAGGTTTCCGCCCAGTCTTCCCATGGGTGCATGGTCGCGTAGGCGCTGACGTAGTGCTGCGGCCAGTCCAGCGGCGCGCCCTGCTGATAGTGGCGGTCGAGCGCCTCGGCGTAGCTGGCGCGCTCGTCGCCGAACAGGTTGCGAAAAGAGTCGAGCCACGGGCCGTTGGCGATCAGCCGATCCCAGTAGTAATGCCCGACCTCATGACGAAAATGCCCGAGCAGCGTGCGATACGGCTCGTGCATCTGCGCCCTCACCTGCTCGCGGTGGGCGTCGTCGGCTTCTTTGATGTCCAGGGTTATCAAGCCGTTGGCGTGGCCGGTCATGGGCGCATTGCCTTCTAGGTCAACGCCGATGAAGTCGAAGGCCAGCCCGGCGTCCTCATCCACGGTTTTCGGGATGACCTGCAGACCGAGGGTGATCAGTTGCGCGACCAAGCGACGCTTCGCGATTTCGACCTTGCGCCAGCGCTCGGGGTTTTCCGGAACGGACAGGTCGGGGATGGTGCGATTGAGACTACAGGCGATACACAGTTCGTCGCGACCGTTGAACGGCAGCAGCCAGTTGCAGGCTGCGGCGGTGTCGAGGTTGGCGCAGCGGCGGAACAGGCCGGCATCAGGGTCGGCGTCGAGTGTCCAGGTGCCCTCCTGCGATCCAGGTTGCAGCGAGGTCAGGCGACTTTCTTCGGGTTGATAACCGAGCAAGGCGTTGCAGGCCAGACACTGGCTGTTGCGAAAGAACAGCGACTGACCGCAGCGGCACGGCCAGACTTTACTGTTGCGTGAAGACTCGGCCATGAACGGCGCGACGATGCGAGAACTGAGCTGCTCGAAAAAGCGGTACATGGCGATCTCTCCCTGGGGCTTGCCAAGACTAGATCATTCCCATGACAACATCGTTCCCGCGCTTTGCTGGGGATAAATCAAAAGATCGCAGCCTGCGGCAGCTCCTACAGAGGATCAATGCGCATCCACATCAGCGTGGCACAACACTCATCCCGTAGGAGCTGCCGCAGGCTGCGATCTTTTGATCTTAAACGGCGACTCCGTGGGTTTTGAGGAAGGCGATAAAGGTTTCTTCGTCCATCACTTTCACGCCCAGCTCATTGGCCTTGGTCAGCTTGGACCCTGCACCCGGGCCTGCGACCACGCAATGGGTTTTCGCCGAAACGGAACCAGCCACTTTCGCGCCCAGGCTCTCAAGGTGATCTTTAGCCACATCGCGACTCATCAACTCGACCTTGCCGGTCAGCACCCAGGTCTCGCCGGACAGCGGCAAGCCTTCGACGACTTTCTTCTCGCTCTCCCAATGCATGCCGAAATCACGCAGCTGTTTCTCGGCGTCCAAGGCAAGCTGACGATGCTGCGGCACTGCAAAAAACTCGCGAACCGAATTCGCCTGCTTCTCCGGCAACGCCTGGCGCATGTCCAGCCAGTCGGCGTTCATCACCGCTTCCAGCGAGCCGAACTTGTCCGCCAGTTTTTGCGCCCCGCCCGGGCCGACCGAGGGGATGTGCAGCTTGTCGAGAAAGCCACCGAGCGTGGTGCTGGCGGCAAACTCGGCCCCCAGCTCGCCCTGATCCTGAATCTGCAGACCATGGCCCAGCAATTCGCTGATCACCTGCTGGTTATGCGCGTCCTCAAAGAAACTGTGAATCTCGTGTGCCACTTCCAGACCAACATCCGGCAGGTAGGTCAACACTTGCGGCAAAGCCTGCTGCACGCGCTCCAGCGAACCGAGCGAGCGCGCGAGCACCTTGGCGGTCTCTTCGCCGACATCGGGAATGCCCAGCGCATAGATGAAGCGCGCCAGCCCCGGCTGCTTGCTGTCGGCAATGGCTGTCAGCAATTTGTTGCTGGAGATCTCGGCGAAGCCTTCCAGATCAACGATGTCATCGAACTTCAGTGCGTAAAGATCCGCTGGCGAACTGACCAGACCTTCGTCGACCAATTGCTCAACGCTCTTGTCGCCCAGGCCTTCGATGTCCATCGCACGACGCGAGACGAAGTGGATGATCGCCTGCTTCAGTTGCGCGCCACAGGCCAGTCGCCCGACGCAGCGATACACCGCGCCCTCGCTGACGGTTTCCTTGCCTTTGCTGCGCTTGATCAGTTGCGTGCGCTCGACGTGCGAACCACAGACAGGGCAGTTTTCCGGGATCGCTACCGGCCGTGCATTTTCCGGACGGCGCTCGGTGACCACTTGCACCACTTGCGGAATCACGTCACCGGCGCGACGGATGATCACGGTGTCGCCGATCATCAGGCCCAGTCGTGCGACTTCATCCATGTTGTGCAGCGTGGCATTGGCCACGGTGACGCCGGCAACCTTGACTGGTTTCAAACGTGCGACCGGGGTAACGGCACCGGTGCGGCCAACCTGGAATTCCACGTCGAGCAACTCGGTGAGCTCTTCCATTGCCGGGAATTTATGCGCGATCGCCCAACGTGGTTCGCGAGCGCGGAAGCCCAGCTCACGCTGATCGGCAATGCTGTTGACCTTGAACACCACACCGTCGATTTCGTAGGTCAGCGAGTTACGCCGTGCGCCGATGTCGCGGTAGTAATCCAGGCACTCGCCAATGCCCTTGGCCAGTTTCAGTTCATGACTGATCGGCATGCCCCACTTCTGCAACTGCTTGAGGTTGCCGATGTGCGTGTCGGAAATATCGTGAGAGACCTGACCGATGCCGTAGCAGCAGAATTCCAGCGGACGGTTGGCGGTGATCTTTGAGTCGAGCTGACGCAGACTGCCGGCCGCCGCGTTACGCGGATTGGCGAAGGTCTTGCCGCCGACTTCCAGTTGCGAAGCGTTGAGCCGCTCGAAACCGGCCTTGGACATGAACACTTCGCCGCGCACTTCCAGGGTCGCCGGCCAGCCTTCGCCGTGCAGCTTCAGTGGAATATTGCGCACCGTGCGCACGTTGACGCTGATGTCTTCGCCGGTGGTGCCGTCACCGCGCGTGGCGCCGCGCACCAGCACGCCATTTTGATACAGCAGGCTGACCGCCAGGCCATCGAGCTTCGGCTCGCAGCTGTATTCCACCACCGAACTGCCGCCGAACAGATCACCGGCAGGCAGGTCCAGACCCTCGGTCACCCGACGGTCGAACTCGCGCATATCGGTTTCTTCAAATGCGTTGCCGAGGCTGAGCATCGGCACTTCGTGACGTACCTGCGTGAACGCGGTGAGCGCCACGCTGCCGACGCGCTGGGTGGGCGAGTCGCTGGTGATCAGGTCGGGGTTGGCCGCTTCCAGCGCCTTGAGCTCATGAAACAACCGGTCGTACTCGGCGTCCGGAATGCTCGGTTCGTCGAGGACGTGATAACGGTAGTTGTGCTGATCGAGTTCAGCGCGCAGCTCTAGAATGCGGTTTTTGGCGGCGGTCATGGGTGTTCTCTCATAAAGCAAAAGAGCAGCCGAGGCTGCTCAATCTATATTGCTGATTGCCCCGGATAACGAGGCAATCTTTGGAATCAACGCTTGTGGGTCAGGGCGCGGCGCTCGAATTCGACGATGCGCTGACGGTAGTGCTCGATGGTCTGCGCGGTCAGAACGCTACGCTGGTCATCTTTCAGCTCGCCGTTCAATTCCTGCGACAGCTTGCGGGCTGCGGCCACCATCACGTCGAAGGCTTGCTTCGGATGACGCGGACCTGGCAGACCGAGGAAGAAGCTCACCGCCGGGGTGCTGAAATGGTCGATGTCGTCCAGATCAAAGATGCCCGGCTTGACCGCGTTGGCCATGGAGAACAGCACTTCACCATTGCCGGCCATGCTTTCGTGGCGGTGGAAAATATCCATCTCGCCAAAACGCAGCCCGCTTTCCAGAATGTTCTGCAACAGCGCCGGGCCTTTGAAGCCGGCGGCGTCACGGCAGATCACACTGATCACCAGGACTTCTTCGGCTTGCGGTTGATCCTTTTCGACCGCAGCAGGCGCTGGCTTGGCGTCTTCCAAGAAGTCGTCACGGCTGCTGAAGCTCGGACCGCCGTCCAGATCCAGATCGAGGTTCAGGTCGCCCTGGGCCGGACCGTTGCTGCCGCGCTTGCCACGTTTGGCGCCGGATTCGCGAGGCTCGCGTGCTTCGCGGGCCGGCATGCTAACCGACGGCAGATCGTGCTCGTCCAGTTGCGGTTCCTTGTGTGTGTCCAATACGCGGGCCGGGCCCAACAGCTCAGGGCTGGAGTCCTCGTCCGGCAGGTTGGACAAACTTCGATCAAGACGGAATTTCAGTTTTCCCTTGCCGCCGCGCATACGGCGCCAGCCATCGAAAAGAATACCGGCTATCACAATGATGCCGATGACGATCAGCCACTCGCGCAGACCGATTTCCATGTAATCCCGTGCCTCTATAAAAAATGCTGAAAAATAAGGGGTTTACACTGTGCAAACCGCTTTAAAACGTGGCGCCAACTCTATGTTCTGACAGGCGTTTTGCCCACGTATACGAAAAATTGACATTAAACTAGCACGACCATAGACAACTTTACACCGTCTGTCTCATCGGCTTGCGCGAATATGTCGATTGGCCAGCAAGTCGAGTCCGGTAATAAAGTCCTACAGCCCCCCTAATACCTTTCCCACAAGATGCCGAATCAGGCATCCACCATCGCCATCGCCTCCTCGACATCCACCGCTACCAGTCGCGAACAACCCGGTTCATGCATCGTTACGCCCATCAACTGTTCGGCCATTTCCATGGCGATCTTGTTGTGGGTGATATAGATGAACTGCACGGTCTGCGACATCTCTTTGACCAAGCGTGCATAGCGTCCAACGTTAGCGTCATCCAGCGGCGCGTCAACCTCATCGAGCATGCAGAACGGCGCCGGGTTCAACTTGAAGATCGCAAAAACCAGTGCCAGCGCGGTCAGGGCTTTTTCCCCGCCGGAGAGCAAATGGATGGTGCTGTTCTTCTTCCCTGGCGGCTGCGCCATGATCGTCACCCCTGTATCGAGTAGATCTTCGCCCGTCAGTTCCAAATACGCGCGCCCACCACCAAAAACTTTTGGGAAAAGCGCCTGTAATCCGCCATTGATCTGATCAAAGGTATCTTTGAAACGGTTACGGGTTTCCTTGTCGATCTTGCGGATGACGTTTTCCAGAGTTTCCAGCGCTTCGACCAGATCGGCGTCCTGCGCATCCAGATAACGTTTACGCTCGGATTGTTGCGTGTATTCGTCGATGGCCGCGAGGTTGATCGCGCCCAGACGCTGAATCCGCGCGTTGATCCGTTCGAGTTCTTCTTCGGCTTCGCGTTCACTGGCTTGCGCAGTCAATGTGGCGAGCACGCCGTTGAGATCGTAGCCGTCTTCGAGCAGTTGATCCTGCAAGGCCTTGCGGCGCACGGTCAGGGCCTGCCACTCCATGCGCTGCTGTTCGAGCTGGCCACGGATCAGTTGCGATTGCTGCTCGGCCTGCGTGCGGCGTTTTTCAGCGTCGCGCAGTTCGCGGTCGGCATCTTCGAGCGCGATCTGCGCAGTCTTGAGTTCCTCATCGACGGTCATGCGCTTGTCGAGCAGCTCTTCGAGTTTCAGGCGCAGTTCTTCCAGCGGTGCTTCGCCCTCCTCCAGATTCAGGCTCAACTGTTCACGCTTTTCGGTCAGACGCTCGGACTGCATTTCCAGACGTTCCAACGCCTGGCGCGTGGAGTCGTGCTGCGCGCGCAGCGAGCCGAGACGCACGGCCAGTTGGTGCGCATGATCCTTGTGCTGCCGCGCTTCCTGACGCACGCGGTCGAGGCGTTCGCGCAGGCTGTCGCGCTGGGCCAGCAGCAACTCGCGCTGCTCGGTGTCCAGCGCCATCGCATCGAGGGCTTCCTGCAAGTGCATGCGCGCTTCGCCGATATGTTCGTGCTCCAGCGCACGTTGTTCGCCGAGTTCGACCAGCTCTTCATCCAGACGAGTACGACGCAATGTCAGCTGTTCGGCCTTGGCTTTACCGGCGGACAATTGCGCTTTCAGCTCACCTTGCTGACGCGCTTCGTCTTGCAGCAAACGACGCAGATGCTCACGACCGTTTTCCTGCTGACGCTGCTGCGCGCGCAGGGTTTGCAAACGGTTTTCCATGGCTTCGACCGTGGCTTCACGCTCTTCGCGTTCAAGATGCAACGCTTCGATTTCCTGGCCACGGGCGAGCATGCCGCTTTCCGCTTCACTGGCCCGTCGTACGCGCAGAAAGTGCCGGCCGACCCAATAGCCGTCGCGGCTGATGACGCTCTGCCCGGCGCCCAACTGGCCGCGCAGGGCCAATGCCTGCTCCAGACTGTCGACCGGTTTGACCTGACCGAGCCACGGCGACAGATCGATCTGCGCCTCGACTTTGTCCAGCAGACTGCCCGCGACCCGAACGCCGTCGGTGCCAGGGCTGAGCAGGCGCAAATCGCCCTGAGTAAAACCGGACAGATCGAAGCCGCTGAAATCATCGACCAGCACCGCTTGCAGATCGGCGCCGAGCACGGTTTCTACCGCCAGTTCCCAACCGGCCTCGACCTTCAGGCCTTCAGCCAGACGCGGGCGCTCGGCGAGGTTGTGTTCCTTCAGCCATTCAGCGGTGCCGGTGCCCGGATCGAGCGCCGCTTGCTGCAAGGCTTCAAGGGAGGCCAGGCGACCATTGAGGCGCTGCAAATCGCCCTGCGCCTGTTGCTGCGCGGTCAGCGCTTGCTGGAGTTCCTGACGCAGTTGCTCAAGCTTTTCGACTTGGGCTTCTTCGCTGGTCTGCAAATCTTCAAGGGTCGCTTCGGACTCGGCGAGCTGCTCGTTGAGCTCCATGATCGCCGCGTCTTCGGGGTCCGCCGAGAGCAACGCACGCTCTTCGCCGAGGCGCTTTTGCCGATCGGCCAAGCGCTCCATGCTGGTTTCGAGCTGCTGAATGCGCGACTGCTGCACTTCCGCCTGACGCCGCGGTTCGGCAGCAGTGAGGTTGAAGGCGTCCCACTGCTCCTGCCAGCCGTGCATGACGCTTTCGGAATCTTCGAGTGCAGCGGCGGCTTCTTCGGCGGCAGCGCTGGTGATTTCCTGCTCGGGGGTGAGCATGTCCAGCTCTTCGCCGAGGGTCAGCAGCAACGTGCGGTCGTGGCCCAGATGCGACTCGGTTTCCAGACGCGCGCGCTCGGCTTCTTTCAAGTCGTCCTGCAACTGACGCAAACGTTGCTGGCCGTGCTGGATGCTCTGCTCGACGCGGGCGATGTCACCGCCGACCGAATAGAAGCGCCCCTGCACCAGATTGAAGCGCTCGGACAGGTCGTGATGCCCGTCGCGCAAGCGTTCAATCGCCGCATCGGCGTTACGTTGCTCGGCGACCAGCGCTTCGAAACTGATTTCCTGAGTGCCGATGATCGACTCGCGCTGGCCCACCTGATCGTTCAGATCCTGCCAGCGCAGGGCCGACAGTTGCGCCTTGAGCTGACGCTCCTCGGCTTTGAATTCCTGATACTTCCTGGCGGCCTCGGCCTGGCGGTGCAAGCGTTCGAGCTGACGTTCGAGCTCATCGCGCAGGTCGGTCAGACGGGCGAGGTTTTCGTGGGTGCGGCGGATGCGGTTTTCGGTCTCGCGCCGGCGCTCCTTGTACTTGGAGATGCCCGCCGCTTCTTCGATGAAGTTACGCAGGTCTTCAGGCTTGGACTCGATCAGCTTGGAGATCATCCCCTGCTCGATGATCGAGTAGCTGCGCGGGCCCAGACCGGTGCCGAGAAAGATATCGGTGATGTCACGGCGACGGCATTTGGTGCCGTTGAGGTAATAGGTGGTCTGGCTGTCGCGGGTCACTTTGCGGCGAATGGAAATCTCCGCGTAAGCCGCGTATTCGCCCAGCAGCGTGCCGTCGGAGTTGTCGAACACCAGTTCGATACTCGCCTGGCTCACCGGCTTGCGGCTGGTCGAACCGTTGAAGATGACGTCGGTCATCGACTCGCCACGCAGGTTTTTCGCCGAACTTTCGCCCATCACCCAGCGTACGGCGTCGATGATGTTCGACTTGCCGCAACCGTTCGGTCCGACGACCGCCGCCATGTTACTGGGGAAGTTCACCGTGGTCGGGTCGACGAAGGATTTGAATCCCGCCAGTTTGATGCACTTGAGCCGCACGCTTAGGCAACCGTCAGGGCAGACACCACCAGATCGCAGCTGCGCTGGGCGTAAGCCGTCAGCACGATGCGGATCTGCGGCAAGTCACGGGCGAGCACGGCAGCCAGCAAGCGCTCGAACAGTTCGAGGAACTCACTCATTTCGGCCTTGCGCTGTTCGAGGGCGAGGAAGTACGCGCGGCTCATGGCCGGCTGCAGGTTCTCGACAGTTTCTTGCAGGTACGGGTTGTTGGCGAACGGATAGGCGGCGCGCATGACGTTGAAACTGTCATCGACGAACGTGCGGATGTCCTGACGCTCGTAGCTGGCGGTCAGGCGCTGCTGGATCTGCACGAACGGCGCCATGTCCGACTGGACCTGCCAGCCATTGGCCACCGAATTGCCGAGCAGGATGTACAGCTCGCTCATCAGCGTGCACAGGCTCTGCACCTTGTGCGCCGTCAGTTCGGTAACGTGCGCGCCACGGCGTGGCAGGATCGCGATCAGGTGGCGACGTTCGAGGATCAGCAAGGCTTCGCGGACCGAACCGCGGCTGACGTTGAGCGCCAGCGTGACCTTTTGTTCCTGGATGCGCTCTCCCGGCTTCATTTCGCCACGAATGATGCGTTCGGCGAGGTGGTGAGCGATTTGCTCGGCGAGGCTGTCCGGGGCCTTGAACGTCATGGTGTCCTTCAAATTCTATCGATCTGCACAAGCGGCGCAGTGTAGCGCAAATGCAAGGTCATGGCGGAGTGCCCACTCAGCGGTTTTTGGCACGATTCCCGCAAAAAGGCAGGGGACTCGATGAGGGTCAATACTGAATAGACAGGTTGTTGATCGACGAAATGCATTTTCTTGACCTTTAAGTCAGAAAACCATTGACCGAAAAGTCAGAGCTGCTAAATTCGGCTCAAGTCGCTTAACAACAATAATGAGTCTGCGAGGCCTTCCGTGATCCAGTTTTTACTTAACCAGGAACTCCGTAGCGAGCACGCCCTGGACCCGAATCTGACCGTGCTCAATTACCTGCGTGAACACGTCGGCAAATCCGGCACCAAAGAAGGTTGCGCCAGCGGTGACTGCGGCGCCTGCACCGTAGTGGTCGGCGAGTTGCAGACGGATGACGCTGGCCGCGAACATATTCGCTATCGCAGCCTCAACTCGTGCCTGACGTTCGTTTCGTCCTTGCACGGCAAGCAATTGATCAGCGTTGAAGACCTCAAGCACAAAGGCGAACTGCACAGCGTGCAGAAAGCCATGGTCGAGTGCCACGGTTCGCAGTGCGGTTTCTGCACCCCAGGTTTCGTCATGTCGCTGTTCGCGCTGCAAAAGAACAGCGATGCGCCGGATACCGCCAAGGCCCACGAAGCGCTGGCCGGCAACCTTTGCCGTTGCACCGGCTACCGGCCGATTCTGGCCGCTGCCGAACAGTCGTGCTGCGCCAAGCAACCGGATCAGTTCGACGCCCGCGAAGCTGACACCATCGCCCGACTCAAAGCCATTGCCCCCACCGATATCGGCGAACTCAACAGCGGCGACAAGCGCTGCCTGGTGCCGCTGACCGTCGCCGATCTGGCCGATCTCTACGATGCTTACCCACAAGCGCGCCTGCTGGCGGGCGGCACCGATCTGGCGCTGGAAGTCACTCAGTTCCACCGCACGCTGCCGGTGATGATCTACGTCGGCAACGTCGCCGAAATGAAGCGCATCGACAGTTTCGATGACCGCATCGAAATCGGCGCCGCCACCAGCCTCTCCGACTGCTACGAAGCGTTGAACGCCGAGTACCCGGATTTCGGCGAGTTGCTGCACCGCTTCGCTTCCCTGCAAATCCGCAACCAGGGCACCCTCGGCGGCAACATTGGCAACGCCTCGCCGATCGGTGACTCGCCGCCCCTGCTGATCGCACTCGGCGCGCAGATCGTGCTGTGCAAAGGCGAAACCCGGCGCACCCTGAACCTGGAAGACTACTTCATCGATTACCGCGTCACTGCCCGCCAGGAAAGCGAATTCATCGAGAAGATTATCGTCCCGCGTGCCAGCGCCGAGCAGCTGTTCCGCGCCTATAAAGTCTCGAAGCGTCTGGACGACGACATCTCCGCCGTCTGCGCCGCGTTCAATCTGCGCATCGAAAACGGTGTGATCAGCGATGCCCGCGTCGCCTTCGGCGGCATGGCCGCGATCCCCAAGCGCGCCGCCGCTTGCGAAGCCGCGCTGATTGGCCAACCGTTCAACAATGCAGTGATCGAACGCGCCTGCGTTGCCCTGGCCGAAGACTTCACGCCGCTCTCGGACTTCCGCGCCAGCAAGGAATATCGCCTGCTCAGCGCGCAGAACCTGCTGCGCAAATACTTCATCGAACTGCAAACACCGCACATCGAGACTCGGGTGACCGCTTATGTCTAACCATCACGCCGTAGAGAAGACCCAGGCTGAACTGGCCGAATTGTTCGCCCAGGACCTGACCACAGGTGTCGGCCGCAGCGTCAAGCACGACAGCGCCGCCAAACATGTGTCCGGTGAAGCGCAGTACATCGATGATCGCCTGGAATTTCCGAATCAGCTGCACCTGTACGCACGCCTGTCGGACCGCGCCCACGCGAAGATCATCAGCATTGATACAAGTCCCTGCTATGCCTTCGAAGGCGTACGCATCGCCATCACCCACGAAGACGTCCCGGGCCTGAAAGACATCGGCCCGCTGATGCCGGGCGACCCGTTGCTGGCCATCGATGATGTGCAATTTGTCGGGCAACCGGTGCTCGCCGTGGCGGCGAAGGATCTGGAAACCGCACGCAAGGCAGCGATGGCCGCGATCATCGAATACGAAGACCTCGAGCCGGTGCTGGATGTGGTCGAAGCGCTGCGCAAGCGCCACTTCGTCCTCGACAGCCACACCCACCAGCGCGGCGATTCGGTCTCCGCACTGGCGACCGCCGATCATCGCATTCAAGGCACGCTGCACATTGGCGGTCAGGAACACTTCTACCTGGAGACGCAAATCTCCTCGGTCATGCCCACCGAAGACGGCGGCATGATTGTTTACTGCTCGACACAGAACCCGACCGAAGTGCAGAAACTGGTCGCTGAAGTGCTCGACGTGTCGATGAACAAGATCGTCGTCGACATGCGCCGCATGGGCGGTGGTTTCGGTGGCAAGGAAACTCAGGCGGCAAGCCCCGCGTGCCTGTGCGCAGTGGTTGCGCATCTCACCGGTCAGCCGACCAAAATGCGCCTGCCGCGCGTCGAAGACATGCTCATGACTGGCAAGCGTCACCCGTTCTACGTCGAGTACGACGTCGGCTTCGACAGCACCGGGCGCCTGCACGGGATCAACATGGACCTGGCCGGCAACTGCGGTTGCTCACCAGACTTGTCGGCGTCGATTGTCGACCGCGCAATGTTCCACTCGGACAACTCGTATTACCTGGGCGATGCGACCATCAACGGTCATCGCTGCAAGACCAACACCGCCTCGAACACCGCCTACCGGGGTTTCGGCGGCCCGCAAGGGATGGTCGCGATCGAAGAAGTGATGGACGCGATTGCCCGTCACCTCAACCTCGACCCACTCGCGGTGCGCAAGGCCAACTACTACGGCAAGACCGAGCGCAACGTTACCCACTACTACCAGACCGTCGAGCACAACATGCTCGAGGAAATGACCGCGGAACTGGAAGAAAGCAGCCAGTATTACGAGCGCCGCGAAGCGATCCGTCGCTACAACGCCAACAGCCCGATCCTGAAAAAAGGCCTGGCACTGACCCCGGTGAAATTCGGTATTTCCTTCACCGCGAGTTTCTTGAACCAGGCAGGTGCCTTGATCCACATCTACACCGACGGCAGCATCCACCTGAACCATGGCGGCACCGAAATGGGCCAGGGCCTGAACACCAAAGTCGCGCAGGTCGTGGCCGAAGTGTTCCAGGTCGAAATCGATCGCGTGCAGATCACCGCGACCAATACCGACAAGGTGCCAAACACCTCGCCAACCGCTGCTTCCAGCGGTGCCGACCTCAACGGTAAAGCCGCCCAGAATGCCGCCGAGATCATCAAGCAACGCTTGGTTGAGTTCGCCGCACGGCACTTCAAAGTCAGCGAGGAAGACGTCGAATTCCATAACGGCCATGTACGCGTTCGTGATCACATCCTGACCTTTGAATCGCTGATCCAGCAGGCGTATTTCAATCAGGTCTCGCTGTCGAGCACCGGGTTCTACAAAACCCCGAAAATCTACTACGACCGCAGCCAGGCCCGTGGCCGTCCGTTCTATTATTTCGCCTTCGGCGCGGCGTGCTGCGAAGTCATCGTCGACACCCTGACCGGCGAATACAAGATGCTGCGTACCGACATTCTCCACGACGTCGGCGCCTCGCTGAACCCGTCCATCGACATCGGTCAGGTTGAAGGTGGCTTCGTCCAGGGCATGGGCTGGCTGACCATGGAAGAGCTGGTCTGGAACAACAAGGGCAAGCTGATGACCAACGGCCCGGCCAGTTACAAGATCCCGGCCGTGGCGGACATGCCACTGGATCTGCGAGTGAAACTGGTAGAAAACCGCAAGAACCCGGAAGACACCGTGTTCCACTCCAAGGCCGTTGGTGAGCCGCCGTTCATGCTCGGCATTGCCGCGTGGTGTGCGATCAAGGACGCCGTGGCAAGCCTCGGTGACTACAAGCATCAGCCGAAGATCGACGCCCCGGCGACCCCGGAGCGGGTGTTGTGGGGCTGTGAGCAGATGCGTCAGCTTAAAGCGGTGAAGGCCGTCGAAGCTGAAACCGAGCTGGCTTCGCTTTAAGACCGGGGCGCGGCCATCGCTGGCAAGCCAGCTCTCACAGGGTTTTGTGCTGACCGTTGGACTGTGCAATTCCAATGTGGGAGCGAGCCTGCTCGCGAAGAGGCCCGAACAGACAACAAAGATGTCGAGGTGAATATGTACAACTGGATCGACGCCCTCGCCGACCTGCAGAACCAGGGCGAGCCCTGTGTGCTGGTGACGATCATCGAAGAGCTCGGCTCGACGCCACGCAATGCCGGCTCGAAAATGGTCGTCAGTGCTCGCCAGATCTTCGACACCATCGGTGGCGGGCACCTGGAATACAAAGCCATGCAGATCGCTCGCGAGATGCTCGCCAGCGGCAAGCAGGACACTCATCTGGAGCGCTTCAGCCTCGGTGCCAGTCTGGGCCAGTGCTGCGGCGGCGCCACGGTGTTGCTGTTCGAACCGATGGGCCAGGTGCAAGCGCAGATCGCCGTGTTTGGCGCCGGCCACGTCGGTCGCGCCCTGGTGCCGCTGCTCGCCAGCCTGCCCTGCCGGGTGCGCTGGATCGATTCCCGGGAAGAAGAATTCCCCGCACAGATTCCCCACGGCGTCCGTAAAATCGTCGCCGAAGAGCCTGTGGATGAAATCGATGACCTGCCCGCCGGGAGCTATTGCATCGTCATGACCCACAACCATCAGCTGGATCTGGAACTCACCGCCGCGATCCTCAAGCGCAACGATTTCACCTGGTTCGGCCTGATCGGCTCGAAGACCAAACGCGCCAAGTTCGAAAACCGTCTGCGTGACCGCGGCTTCGACGCCAGCGTCGTGCAACGCATGCGCTGCCCGATGGGTATCGGCGAAGTCAAAGGCAAGTTGCCTGTGGAAATCGCCATCTCCATCGCCGGCGAAATCATCGCCACCTATAACGCCAATTTCGGCCAGCACACTGCCAGCGCCGAACCGATTGCCAAACTGCTGCCGCTTTCACGCCGCAGTCAGGCCGCCAAACTCAAAGCCTCAAATTGATTAGAGAACCCTCATGCCTCTGACTCGCAAAGCCTACCGCGCCGCCATCCTGCACAGCATTGCCGACCCCGCCGAAGTCGGTATCGAAGCCTCCTACGAATATTTCGAGGACGGCCTGCTGGTGGTCGATGGCGGCAAGATCAGCGCCGTCGGCCACGCCAGCGACTTGCTGCCGACGCTGCCGGCAGACATCGAAATCAACCACTATCAGGATGCCTTGATCACCCCGGGCTTTATCGACACCCACATTCACCTGCCACAAACCGGCATGGTCGGCGCCTATGGCGAGCAACTGCTCGACTGGCTCAACACTTACACTTTCCCGTGCGAAAGCCAGTTCGGCGACAAGGCGCACGCCGATGAGGTCGCTGACATTTTCGTCAAGGAACTGCTGCGCAACGGCACCACCACGGCGCTGGTGTTCGGCAGCGTGCATCCGCAGTCGGTGAACTCGTTCTTTGAAGCGGCCGAGAAACTCGATCTGCGGATGATCGCCGGTAAAGTGATGATGGACCGCAACGCGCCGGACTACCTCACCGACACCGCCGAATCCAGCTACGTCGAGAGCAAGGCGCTGATCGAGCGCTGGCACGGCAAGGGTCGCCTGCACTATGCGGTCACCCCGCGTTTCGCGCCGACCAGCACCCCGGAGCAATTGACCCTCGCCGGGCAACTGCTGACTGAATATCCGGATCTGTACATGCAGACCCACATCAGCGAGAACCTCAAGGAAATCGAGTGGGTCAAGGAACTGTTCCCGGAGCGCAAAGGCTACCTGGACGTTTACGATCACTACCAGCTGCTCGGCGAGCGCTCGGTATTCGCCCACGGCGTGCACCTGTGCGACGACGAATGTGCGCGACTGGCACAAACTGGCTCTGCCGTTTCGTTCTGCCCGACGTCGAACCTCTTCCTGGGCAGCGGCTTGTTCAATCTGCCGATGGCCGAAAAGCACAAGTTGAACGTGGGCCTGGGCACTGACGTCGGTGGCGGCACCAGTTTCTCGTTGCTGCAAACACTGAACGAAGCCTACAAAGTGATGCAGTTGCAGGGCGCGCGTTTGAGTCCGTTCAAGTCGTTGTATCTGGCGACCCTGGGTGGCGCGCGGGCGCTGCGTCTGGAAGACAAGATCGGCAACCTGCAACCAGGCAGCGACGCTGACTTCCTGGTACTGGATTACAACGCCACGCCGTTGCTGAGCTATCGCTTGAAACAGGCAAATAACATTGCCGAGACCTTGTTTGTGTTGATGACGCTGGGCGATGACCGGACGGTGCAGCAGACGTATGCGGCGGGTGCGCTGGTGCATCAGCGCTGAGTTTTCCCAAGGCATAAAAAATCCCCCGGTGGTGTTCAGCCCCGGGGGATTTTTGTTGTCTTTCAGATTGCATCGCTGGCAAGCCAGCTCCCACAGGTTTCTCGGTGAATCGCAGATTTGCTAACCCCACAAAATCCTGTGGGAGCTGGCTTGCCAGCGATTAGGGTCGACTCGGTATCAGCTTAAAGCTTGGCCGCAGGACGCCCCGGCTTCTTGGTCTGCAACAAATGCGAGAACACTGCATGCAGATCATCCGACGCGCCTTCCTCGTCGAGGTTGAGTTTGCTGTCGATGTGATCCATGTGATGCATCATCAGATCCACCGCCAACTCACCGTTACGCGCTTCAATGGCGTCGATCAGTTGGGTGTGTTCGTCGTAGGAACAGTGCGAGCGGTTGCCGCTTTCATATTGGGCGATGATCAGCGAGGTCTGCGAGACCAGGCTGCGCTGGAAGCTGACCAGCGGTGCATTTTTCGCCGCTTCCGCCAGTTTCAGATGGAACTCGCCCGACAGACGAATACCGGCGCCGCGATCACCGCGCGAGAAGCTGTCGCGCTCGTCGTTGACCATTTGGCGCAATTCGGCGATCTGTTCGGCGGTGGCGTGCAGCACGGCCAGTTCAGTGATCGCGCGTTCGACCAGACGGCGGGCCATGAATACCTGACGCGCTTCTTCCACGCTCGGGCTGGCAACGACGGCGCCACGGTTCGGCCGCAACAGCACCACACCTTCATGGGCCAGACGCGACAGCGCGCGGCGAATGATGGTGCGACTGACCCCAAAGATTTCCCCCAGCGCTTCTTCGCTCAACTTGGTACCGGGCGCCAGACGCTGTTCGAGGATGGCCTCGAAGATGTGCGCATAGACAATATCGTCCTGGGTTCCGCTGCGGCCGGCTTTGCCTGCTCGCGGTTGTTTCTTGAGGGGTTGCAACTGTTCGTTCATGGGCACTCGAGTCGGGAGAACTGCGGCGAATAGACCGTGACTGTAATACGGCACAGTAGGTCGCTGGCAAGTATCGCGTAAAAAACAGCGCGATTGTACACAATGGATGGTGGCAACACGACTGTATGGCTGTTTGTGACCACGGCTGTATTGCAACGGTTCGTTACGATTGAGTTTAGGCTTGATCGCAGAATCCGCTGGTCGACCACAATCCCCTGTGGGAGCGAGCCTGCTCGCGAAAGCCGTTTCACATTCAAAATGAATGTTGACTGACACACCGCTTTCGCGAGCAGGCTCGCTCCCACAGGGGTTTGGCGTACAGGGGACATCTTCATTGGTATAAGGAACACCGTTGTCATGAACGACGCCACGCACACTCAACTGCGCCCTCTGGCCGACACATCGCCTTCGGCCATCGTCGCCGGTTTTATTGCGATGATGACCGGTTACACCAGCTCCCTGGTCCTGATGTTCCAGGCCGGGCAAGCGGCGGGCCTGACCAGCGGGCAGATTTCTTCGTGGATCTGGGCAATTTCGATTGGCATGGCGGTGTGCTCGATCGGCCTGTCCCTGCGCTATCGCACGCCCATCACCATTGCCTGGTCGACACCCGGCGCGGCGCTGTTGATCACCAGTCTTGGCGGCGTGAGCTACGGCGAAGCCATCGGCGCCTACATCACTTGCGCGGTGCTGGTGACGATCTGCGGGCTGACCGGTAGTTTCGAACGGCTGATGAGGAAGATCCCGGCATCGCTGGCGGCAGCCTTGCTGGCGGGGATTCTGTTCAAGATCGGCAGCGAAATCTTTGTCGCCGCGCAACACCGCACCGGCCTGGTATTGGGCATGTTCTTCACCTATTTATTGGTCAAACGCCTCTCGCCCCGCTATGCCGTGCTCGCCGCACTGCTGATCGGCACCGCGCTGTCGGGCTTCATGGGGCTGCTGGACTTCAGCGGTTTTCATCTGGAAGTGGCCACGCCGGTGTGGACCACACCGCACTTTTCGCTGGCGGCAACCATCAGCATCGGCATTCCACTGTTCGTCGTGGCCATGACTTCGCAGAACATGCCCGGCATCGCCGTGTTGCGCGCCGACGGCTACACCGTCCCGGCCTCGCCGCTGATCACCACTACCGGCATCGCTTCTTTGTTACTGGCGCCGTTCGGTTCACACGGCATCAACCTCGCCGCCATCAGCGCGGCAATCTGCACAGGGCCGCATGCCCACGAAGATCGCAACAAACGCTACACCGCCGCAGTGTGGTGCGGGATTTTCTACGGGATCGCCGGAGTGTTCGGCGCAACTCTGGCGGCGCTGTTTGCCGCGCTGCCGAAGGAACTGGTGCTGTCAATTGCGGCGCTTGCGCTGTTTGGCTCGATCATCAATGGCTTGAGCATCGCAATGACTGAAGTGAAGGAACGCGAAGCGGCGCTGATCACGTTTATGGTGACGGCGTCGGGGTTGACGCTGTTTTCCATCGGATCAGCGTTTTGGGGGATTGTTGCGGGGGTTGTGACGCTGCTGATTTTGAATTGGCGTAAAGCGTAAGATCAAAAGCCCCTCACCCTAGCCCTCTCCCGGAGGGAGAGGGAACTGATCGGGTTGTTTGGCGAGGTGCGCCGACTAGGGATACCGAGCTGAATGCAGGTTTTGAACTATCCACCAATCGGCCCCCTCTCCCTCGGGAGAGGGCTGGGCGGGCGGCGTTCCGATGAGGGGCAGCTCCACCGCAAATCCAAAGCCGAACAAGCAAAAGCCAGGCAAAAAAAACGGCGACCCTCAGGTCGCCGTTTTTTTCAGTATCACTTAGCCGCGTTGATCGGCTTTTCCGGATACCAAACGTCCAGCAGCGGGCTGACGGTTGCACCGGTCAGTTCGCTACGGGTTTTCAGCCAGGCTTCAACAGCAGCGCGCTGCTCTTCGTTGACCGAGCCACGCTTCTGCAGGCATACCAGACCGAAGTCGTCGCCGCCAACATAACCCAGACCATTGGCTTCCATGGCTTCTTTGATGAAGGCTTCGAGGAAAGCGTCAATGGCTTCTTCGGACAAGTCTTCTTTGAAGTCCAGGTTCAGCTCGAAACCCAGCTCTTGAAATTCATCAACGCACAGTTTTTTGCGCAGACGCTGGGAACGGTTAGTCGCCATTGGAACAATCCTCTTAAGTAATAACGGCCGGCACTTTACCAGTTTAAGACGTCATTTGCCCGACTCTCTGGACACTGCGGCCGACCGCCTGTAAAAAAATCACTGATTAGCCACCCCGGGGACGGCACAAGCGGTTCCACCTTGGCGCATAATGCCGACACTTTCGTGACCACTGAGGGCTTTTTCATCCATGTCCTCGTTTTTCTCCCCCTCTTTTGCAGGGTTTTATTTCACATGATCAAATCGTTGCGTCCACTTTTTTTCGCCGGCCTTTTTCTTCCTCTGGCCCTGCCTGCCTCTGCTGCCCCAATCAATACTGCCCTCACCCCCAATGTCGAAAAAGCCCTCAAGGCCAGCAAGCTGCAGCCTAGCGCCCTGTCGCTGGTGATGGTGCCGCTCGATGGCCCAGGCACAGCCACCGTGTTCAACGCCGATGTGTCGGTCAACCCGGCCTCGACCATGAAACTGGTTACCACCTACGCAGCGCTGGAAATGCTCGGCCCCAACCACCAGTGGAAAACCGAGTTCTACACCGATGGCACCCTGAGCGGCGGTATCCTCAACGGTAACCTCTACCTCAAGGGTGGCGGCGATCCGAAGCTGAACATGGAAAAACTCTGGCTGTTGATGCGCGATCTGCGCGCCAACGGCGTCACGCAGATCACCGGTGATCTGGTGCTGGACCGCAATTTCTTCGTGCAGCCACAGCTGCCGGAATTCAACGATGACGGCAATGACCAGAACAAGCCGTTTCTGGTCAAACCCGACTCGCTGCTGGTCAACCTCAAGGCCCTGCGCTTCGTCGCCCGCAATGACGGTGGCCGAGTGTTGATCTCGGTGGAACCGCCGATCGCCAGCGTCCGCATCGAAAACACCGTTAAAGCGCTCCCCTCCAAGCAATGCACCGGCGGTGTGCGCTACAACCCGGTGCCACAGCCCGATGGCAGCGTGACCGTGACGGTGGGCGGCCAGTTGGGTGAAGGTTGCAGCTCGCAGACCTACCTGTCGCTGCTCGACCACGCGACCTACACCGCGGGCGCCGTTCGCGCGATCTGGAAGGAGTTGGGGGGCAGCATTCAGGGCAGGGATCGTCTCGCGCCAACCCCGAGCAACGCCAAATTGCTGGCTCGCGCATTCTCGCCGGATCTGGCGGAAATCATCCGCGACATCAACAAATACAGTAACAACACCATGGCTCAGCAGCTGTTTCTGAGCCTGGGTCAGAGGTTCCGCAACGACGCTGACGGTGACGACGCCAGGGCAGCGCAGCGGGTAGTCCGTCAGTGGCTGGCGAAAAAAGGCATTACCGCCCCGCACCTGGTGATGGAGAACGGTTCCGGCCTGTCCCGTGCCGAACGGGTCAGCGCCCGTGAGATGGCGAACATGCTGCAAGCCGCCTGGCACAGCCCGTATGCCGCCGAGTACATCAGCTCGTTGCCGATTGCCGGCACCGACGGCACCATGCGCAAACGCCTGAAGACCACCGCCATGCGCGGCGAAGCCCACGTCAAGACCGGCACCCTGAACACCGTGCGAGCGATTGCCGGTTTCAGCCGCGACGTCAACGGCAACACTTGGGCGGTGGTGGCGATCCTCAACGACAAAGCGCCGTTTGGTGCATCGTCGGTGCTGGATCAGGTGCTGCTGGATCTGTATCGCCAGCCGAAGCTGCCGCAGACGGCTTCCGTCTTGTAACCCAAGTTCAAGCAACACCACAAAAACCTGTGGGAGCGAGCCTGCTCGCGAAGGCGTCAGGTCAGTCAATAAATGTGCTGACTGATACACCGCCTTCGCGAGCAGGCTCGCTCCCACATTGGTTTGGTGGCAGGGCCTAACTCATCTGCTCGACCCGATCGCGCCCGCGCTGTTTGGCCATGTACACCCCTGAATCCGCGCGCAGCAACAGCGAATCAGCGCCCTCCCCCGGTCGCCAACTGGCGATACCGAAACTGGCGGTCACGACGCCGACCACATCAACCGGCGCACTGCGCAACCCCTGCCACAACTCCACAGCGAGCATGTACGCGTGTTCACCGTCGATGTCCGGGCAGAGCACCATGAATTCCTCGCCACCCAAGCGACAGAACACATCCGTGCGGCGCAAGCGATGGCCGATGCGCTCGCACACGGCTTGCAGCACCCGGTCGCCCACGGCATGACCGTGCTGGTCGTTGATCCGTTTGAAATGGTCGATGTCGAGCATGATCACCGACAGTTCACCGCCACCGCGCTCGACCCGGGCCATTTCGGTGGTCAGGCGCTCCTGGAAATAGCGACGGTTGTGGATACCGGTCAACGAATCAGTGATCGACAGCGCCCGAAGTTCCTCCTCCACGCGCTTCAAATCTGAAATGTCCGAGATATAGCCATGCCACAGCACGCCACCGCCGGGCAGCTCCTCCGGCGTCGCCTCGCCGCGCACCCAGCGCAGACCGCGTACGGGCAACTGCACGCGATATTCCTCGCGCCACGGGCTGAGGCTGTGCGCTGATGCCCGAATCGAGGCGCGCACGCGGCTCACGTCCTGCGCATAGATACGGGAGAAAATGGCCTCGGCATCGAGCAGCAGCACATCCGGTTCGAGCTCGTAGATCTCGCGGATGCCGTCACTCGCGTAGATCACACTGAAGCGGCCGTCGAATTCCATCTTGAACTGGTAAATGCCACCGGGCACGTGAGCGCTGAGCTTTTTCAGCAGCACATCACGCGCCGCCAGCGCCTCGTGCACACGCTTGCGCTCAGTGATGTCGATGCAGATCGCCAGATGCCCGACCCACAGGCCCTGCTCATCAAGCACGGGGGTGGCGAGCATGTTCACCGGCAGGTGACTGCCGTCCTGGCAGATCAGCGTCCACTCGCGCGCCTCGTGCCCGCCGACTTCGCCGCCCTCGACCAGCATCGCCTGACAGGTCGGGATCGTCTTGCCGTAACGCGCACTCAATTCCGCCGCGCGTGCCATCAGCTCGCGCGGAAAATGCAGGTTCTCCAGGGTCATGCGGCCGACCACTTCGTCGCTGCGGTAGCCAAGCATCTGTTCGGCGCCGGGGTTGAAGGTGCTGATCACCCCGCGCAGATCGGTGGCGATGATTGCCACCTGCGTTGCGGCATTCAGTACGCCGCGCAACTGGCCGTGAGTACCGCGCAGTTCCTGTTCGCTGTCGTGCAACTCTTGCGTGCGCTGCTCGACCAGATGCAAGGCTCGCTGGCGCTGGCTGACCAGCACATATAACAACGCGCTCAGCAGCAAACTGAGTAATCCACCGAGAATCAGCACACTCCCCACTGACGAGTGGTTGGCCTGCATGAAAGCGTCGCTCGGCAGGATATCCACCTGATAGTCGTGATCGGCCATGCGCACCAGCCGCGTGGTGGCCAGAGCACTGGGTGCCGGATCGTTGGCCGATTCGTAGAGCACCTCGTGCTGATCAGGGATCGACAGATCGAGAATGCGCACCGAAAGGTAGTCATGGAGCGCGTCCGGCAAACCATCCGCCAGCAACTGGCGCATGCTGATCACGGCCATCACATAGCCGAAAGGCTTTTGCTGTCCCTCTCGAATGACTGGCGCCGCCAGCAAGACCCCGCGGGCATAGGCTGGCTCGACACTGACCAGATGCATCGGTTGCGAAACGACCAGGTTACGCAGCTCATCGGCGCGCTGCAGGATGTCGCGGCGCAGCGGTTGCGCGAGCAAATCGTAGCCCAGCGGCGAGCCCAGACGGCTTTGGGTCTGGCTATAAAAAACCGGCACGTATTCATCTCGGGCGCCCGCCAGTTGCAAACCGCCCTGTTCATTAAGTTCGCGAATCGTAAACGTGCTCAGGCCTTCCGCACGCACGCGCTGCTCAAATTCGGCACGCTCGGCAGCATTGACCCTGAGGGCAAACGAATAGGCCTGGGTGCGCAGTAATAAGGGTCGGGTATAACCATCGAACTCGGCGCGAGACACCGATTGGGAATAGGTGAAGAAGCGGCGCAGGCCGTCGAGGCGTTGCTCCTGGTCCTGAAATCGCTCTTCGATGCGGCTGTAACGCTCATTGGCCAGCAACTGAAAGCGCTGACGCAGTTGTTGTTCAAACTGGCTGAAAGTGGCCCAGGCGAGCAGCCCCGTGAGTATCCCGCCGGCGAGCAATACCAGCATCGCGACCAGCCAGGCCGAGACGTCTTCGCTGATGAAACCCAGAATCTTCGGGCGCACGGGGTGCAACGACATAAGGGCAACTCACTACGCCAGCATTGCGGGGGAACCCCCATTGGCCATGAGTGAGTTTATAGCTATTAGCCATCAATTTGGCTAGCGTTGATCAGATCCAAGAGCCTTTAAAATCAAGGCTCTGTGGATCCAATCCTTTGCAGCGTCAACGAGCCGTGATTTTCCAGGCGCGGTGAATCTTGGTGTTACGCGCGAAATCCGGATCAATGGTCTGCGCGCTGATTTCCTCAATCGCGTAACGCTCGGCCAGGTTCTCTTCCAACTGGAACTTGCGGAAGTTGTTGGAGAAATACAACACGCCGCCCGGCGCCAGGCGGGCCATGGCCAGGTCGATCAACTGCACCTGATCACGCTGCACGTCGAAAATGCCTTCCATGCGCTTGGAGTTGGAGAAGGTCGGCGGATCGATGAAGATCAGGTCGTACTCTTCGCGGCAACTTTCCAGCCACGCCATCACGTCGCCCTGCTCCAGACGGTTCTTGTCCGAGAAGCCGTTCAGCGACAGGTTGCGGCGCGCCCAGTCGAGGTAGGTTTTCGACAGGTCGACGCTGGTGGTGCTGCGCGCACCGCCCTTGGCCGCGTGCACGCTGGCGGTCGCGGTGTAGCAATACAGATTGAGGAAGCGCTTGCCGGCGGCTTCTTTCTGAATGCGCAGGCGCATCGCCCGGTGATCCAGGAACAGCCCGGTGTCGAGGTAGTCGGTGAGGTTGACCAGCAACTTGACGCCGCCCTCGGTCACTTCATTGAACTTGCCCTGCGCAGCCTGACGCTCGTACTGCTTGGTGCCACTCTGGCGCTCGCGGCGTTTGACCACCACGCGGCTCTTGTCGATGTTCAGCGCCTGCGGAATCGCTGCCAACGCATCGAACATGCGGATCGAAGCCTTTTGCGGGTCGATCGATTTCGGCGCGGCGTATTCCTGAACGTGCACCCAGTCGTGGTACAGGTCGATGGCCATTGCGTATTCCGGCATGTCCGCATCGTAAACGCGGTAGCAATCGATGCCTTCGCGCTTGACCCACTTGCCCAGTGCCTTGAGGTTTTTCTGCAGACGGTTGGCAAACATCTGCCCGCCTTCGCTCAAGCGAGCCTGTTCGACCACCGGAGCCGGGGCTGGCTCAGGTTTGATCGGGTTGCCGTTCTTGTTGAACTTGCGTTCTTGTGGCTCGTCCGGCGTCTGGTCATAAGCTGCTTGCTCACGCTCGACCTGACGCTGTTCCGGGGTGCGACGCTCGCCCGTAACGAATTGATCCGGAGTGACTTTGATCAGCAGCAGCTTGCACGGCAGTGCGCCGTTCCAGAACGAATACTGTTTGTGGCTGCGGATGCCCATGCGCTTGCCCAGATCCGGCGCACCGGTGAACACCGCCGCTTCCCAGTTCAGGCAGGCCTGACGCAGACGCTCGCCGAGGTTCTGGTAAAGATAAAGCAGGCTGGCTTCGTCACCCAGCCGCTCGCCGTACGGCGGGTTGCAGATCACCAGACCTTTCTGGTTCTGATCCGGGCGCGGCTCGAACGTCGCCACTTCGCCCTGGTAGATCTTGATCCACTCACTCAGGCCGGCACGTTCAACGTTGTTGCGGCCCGGCTGGATCAAGCGCGGGTCAGCTTCGTAACCACGAATCCACAGCGGCGGCTTGGCCAGACCGGCAGCCGCACGTTCGGTCGCCTCTTCGTGGAGTTTCTTCCACAGCGCCGGCACGTGGCCAAGCCATGCGGTGAAGCCCCACTGCTCACGACGCAGGTTCGGCGCCATGTCGGCGGCGATCATTCCCGCTTCGACCAGGAACGTACCGACACCGCACATCGGGTCAGCCAGCGCGCCGCCATCGGCAGCAATGCGCGGCCAGCCGGAACGGATCAGGATGGCTGCCGCGAGGTTTTCCTTCAGCGGCGCTGCACCTTGCTGCAAGCGATAGCCGCGCTGGTGCAGGCTGTGGCCGGACAGGTCGAGGGAGAGAATCGCTTCGCCGCGATCCAGACGCAGGTGAATGCGCAGATCCGGGTTGAGCTTGTCGATCGACGGACGGTCGCCCTGCGGGGTGCGCAGTTTGTCGACGATGGCGTCCTTGACCTTCAAGGCGCCGAAGTGAGTGTTGTCGATGCCCGAGCCGTGGCCGCTGAATTCAACGGCCAGGGTGCCATCGCTGAGCATGTGGTCTTGCCACTCGACGTCGAGCACGCCGTGATACAGGTCTTCGGCGTCCTTCATCGGGAAGCGCTTGAGCACCAGCAGCACGCGGTTGGCCAGGCGCGACCACAGGCACAGACGATAGGCGGTTTCCATGGTTGCCATGCCACGCACGGCGGAGGTGTGCTCGCGGGCTTCTTCAAGGCCAAGCCCGACGGCTTCCTCGATAAGCAGGCCTTCAAGACCTTTGGGGCAAGTGAGGAAGAGTTCGAATTGGTCGGACATGGTATTTCCAGAGCCTTTGGCTATGTGAACCGGCAACGCATTGCCGATCCGGTTTTCAATCAGGCGCTTTTCTAAAAGAACGCCCGCGTGGCACGAAGGTGTGCCGTCCCATCCCTGCTGCTCGGGTTAAAAGAGCTTAGATGCAAGGACAGAGAAAAAAGTTGAAGCAACAAAATGACTCAAAGCAACCCTTCGTCGAATAGTACCCCAGTGCAACCGTGGGTCATTCTCACTAAAGGATTAAGCCCATCATGCAGCGCGGTGCCGATCATACCGGGGTTTGCTCAATAAACATTGAACAAATACGCAGTTACTTATTGCCATAGCATCCTATTCGTTACGTTCTTATGACAAATCGGTCATTCCATCGGTGTGACTCATTGGTTAGAACTGAGCACAGGTTGACGTCGCAACGGCGTCAACACCTTGGCTCGCCACGCCGGCAGCGAGCCGCCCCCGGCAGAGTTTTTCTGCCAGACCTCGGTTGAGGTCAACGCGACACATACAGTCAACAAGTGAGGGAAACACCCTATGAGAAGACTTAAGCGTGATCCGTTGGAAAGAGCATTTTTGCGCGGATATCAATATGGCGTTGGTGGCAAATCCCGTGAGCTTTGCCCATTTACTCTACCGTCAGTACGTCAAGCCTGGATCAACGGCTGGCGAGAAGGACGCGGCGACAACTGGGACGGTATGACCGGCACTGCGGGAATCCATAGACTCAACGAACTTCACGCCGTCGGCTGACACAGGGCATTTATTCCGACACGACAATCTGAATTTGCAACGCATTAACCACGCACGTCCCTCCCGGACGGCGGGCTACGGCCCAAGGGCTCCTTCGAGGAGCCCTTTTTTATGCCCGGTCGATTTGACTGACGCCCGCCTTTCGAATGTCTGCCGACCACCCTGTAGGAGCTGCCGCAGGCTGCGATCTTTTGATCCTGTTTTTTTAAAATCAACATCAAGATCAAAAGATCGCAGCCTTCGGCAGCTCCTACATTGACCGGGACAGCCTGGGTTATTTGCGCAATGCCGCGATCGCATCCACCGATTCACGAATCAGCGCCGGGCCTTTATAGATGAAGCCCGAGTAAATCTGCACCAGACTGGCACCCGCAGTGATCTTCTCAGCAGCATGCTTGCCTTCAGTGATGCCGCCCGCTGCGATGATCGGCAAACGCCCACCCAGCTCAGCCGCCAGCACCTTCACGGTGTGGGTGCTCTTGTCTCGCACCGGCGCACCGGACAGGCCGCCCGCCTCGTCACCATGCACCATGCCTTCAACGCCAACCCGGCTCAGCGTGGTGTTGGCGGCAATGACCGCGTCCATTCCGGTTTCGATCAGCGCTTGCGCGACCTGCGCGGTTTCTTCGTCGGTCATGTCCGGGGCAATCTTGATCGCCAGCGGCACATGCTTGCCATGACGCAGCGCCAGTTCGGCGCGGCGCGTGGCCAGGTCCGCCAGCAACTGCTTGAGCGAATCGCCAAACTGCAAGCTGCGCAGGCCCGGGGTGTTCGGCGAGCTGACGTTGACGGTGATGTAACTGGCGTGGGCGTAGACCTTCTCCAGGCAGATCAGGTAATCGTCAACCGCGCGTTCAACCGGGGTATCGAAATTCTTGCCGATGTTGATGCCCAGCACGCCCTTGTGTTTGGCTGCTGCTACCCGCGTCAGCAGGTTATCTACACCCAGATTGTTGAAACCCATGCGATTGATGATCGCCTCGGCTTCCGGCAGGCGGAAAATCCGTGGTTTCGGGTTGCCCGGCTGCGGACGCGGGGTCACGGTGCCGATTTCGACAAAACCGAAACCCAACTGCGCGAAACCGTCGATGGCCGCGCCGTTCTTGTCCAGACCCGCCGCCAGACCCACCGGGTTGGGGAACTCCAGGCCCATGACCGTCACCGGCAACTTCGCTGGCGCCTTGCACAGCAGACCGTTGAGGCCCAAACGTCCACCCGCGCCGATCAGATCCAGCGACAGATCGTGGGAGGTTTCCGGGGAAAGTTTGAACAACAGCTGACGGGCCAGGGTGTACATGGGCGGCGATGACTCGGGCGGCGAAAAGAGGCGCCGATTATAGCCGGGCATCGACCCACCGCGCGAGGCGCACGCGCAAATCGACGCGACTGGCATATGCCTTGCACCCTGCTTGCCATCAGCCCGCACGCCAATGGCGGCGCACGGGCAAGGACAATGGCGTCGTCATGGGGTTTTGCCTGCGCAAAATCGGTGGCGGCGTTTTTTTTGAAGGCGGCTTTTGCAGGTGCATGCGATGAATGAACCCTCCGTCGGGCCGCTGGCCTGGGTCAACGGCAGCGATGCTCCGGAAAAGACTGCGATCAACCTTGGTTTCATGGCCCTGAGCGATTGCGCCTCGGTGGTGGTGGCCGCCACTCAGGGTTTCGCTCAGCCTTATGGCCTGACCCTGAACCTCAAGCGTCAGACTTCATGGGCCAACTTGCGCGACAAGCTGGTCAGCGGCGAACTCGATGCCGCCCACAGCCTGTACGGTTTGATCTACGCCGTGCATTTGGGCATCGGCGGCATCGCATCCACCGATATGGCCGTGTTGATGGGCCTCAACCAAAACGGTCAGAGCCTCAACCTCTCCCACGGCCTGCAAGCCCTCGGCGTGAACAGTCCTGAAGCGCTGGATCGCCACGTGCACCAATCCCGCGCAAAATTGACCTTTGCCCAGACCTTCCCGACCGGCACGCACGCGATGTGGCTTTATTACTGGCTGGCGAGCCAAGGCATTCATCCGTTACAGGATGTCGACAGCGTGGTCGTGCCGCCGCCGCAAATGGTTGCGCACCTGCAAGCGGGACGAATCGACGGCTTTTGCGTCGGCGAACCGTGGGCCGCCAGCGCGGTACAGCAGAATCTCGGCTTTACGCTGGCCACCAGCCAGACGATCTGGCCCGATCACCCGGAAAAAGTCCTCGGCTGCACCCGCGCCTTCGTCGAGCAATACCCGAACACCGCGCGCGCGCTGGTGATGGCGATCCTCGAAGCCAGCCGATTTATCGAAGAAAGCCAGGAGAATCGCCGCAGCACCGCACAACTGCTGAGCGCCCCGGATTATCTCGATACGCCGGTTTCGTGCATCGAACCGCGCTTTCTCGGTGAGTACGCCGACGGCCTCGGTCATCGCTGGCAGGATCCCCACGCCTTGCGCTTTCACGGCAACGGCGAAGTCAATCTGCCGTATCTCTGCGACGGCATGTGGTTCATGACCCAGTTCCGCCGCTGGGGCTTGCTGCGCGAAGACCCGGATTACCTCGCCGTGGCGCGTCAGGTTCAGCAACTGGGCCTCTATCGCGACGCGGCGACTGCTGTTGGCGTTGCCACGCGGGGCACGGACATGCGCAGCAGTCAGTTGCTCGACGGCAAAATCTGGGATGGCAGTGATCCGGCCGGTTATGCGCGCAGTTTCAAGCTGCACGCCCTAAGCGACGATGCTCCCCTTCTCGCCCGCCGCTGACAGGAGACCGCCAACATGCTGCGCATTCTGCTGATCAACGACACGGCGAAAAAAGTCGGACGCCTGAAAGCGGCGCTGACCGAGGCCGGTTTTGAGGTGATTGACGAGTCTGGCCTGACCATCGACCTGCCCGCACGCGTCGAAACGGTGCGCCCGGACGTCATCCTGATCGATACCGAGTCACCGAGCCGCGATGTCATGGAGCAAGTGGTGCTGGTCAGCCGCGACCAGCCACGCCCCATCGTGATGTTTACCGACGAGCATGACCCCGGCGTGATGCGTCAGGCGATAAAGTCCGGGGTCAGTGCCTACATCGTTGAAGGCATTCACGCACAACGTTTGCAGCCGATTCTCGATGTGGCCATGGCGCGCTTCGAGAGTGATCAGGCGTTGCGTGCGCAGTTGCACGCCCGCGATCAGCAGCTGGCTGAGCGCAAACGCATCGAACTGGCCAAGGGGCTGTTGATGAAAATGAAGGACTGCAATGAGGAAGAGGCCTACACCCTGATGCGGCGCCAGGCCATGAGCCGCCAGCAGAAGCTGATTCAGGTGGCGGAGCAGATTATTGCGATGAGTGAATTGCTCGGCCCCTCACCCTAACCCTCTCCCAGAGGGAGAGGGGACTGACCGAGATGCCTGACGCTAAACATCGACCTGAAAGACCGAGTCGATTATGGATTCACAGCGGAAAATCACAGCTCGGTGTACTTCGCGGGCATCCCCCAATCAGTCCCCTCTCCCTCTGGGAGAGGGTTAGGGTGAGGGGCTTTTGATTTTTTCGGCTGTTGGCACAAATCTCGCTAAGCATTCCACACAGGTAACCAACGGCGGTTGCCCCACCTACGACAAAGACGTCGCTGACCCGCTCGCCCCACCCGGCGAATCAGGTAGCGGCGTTTTTGCGTTTTTGGCCCCACAGCCCGGGGCCGGTGGTGCGGCCGTGGCGGCGCCCCACTTTGCTGACTCATGACTCCTTCTCGAGACTCTTTACAGCTGAGGTGCGCGATGAATAAAAGCTTCTGGAAATCCGGCCATACCCCGACCCTGTTCGCGGCCTTCCTCTACTTCGACCTGAGTTTCATGGTCTGGTACCTGCTCGGCCCGCTGGCAGTGCAGATCGCGGCCGACCTGCACCTGACCACGCAGCAGCGCGGACTTGTGGTCGCCACGCCAATCCTTGCCGGCGCCGTGCTGCGCTTCGCGATGGGCATGCTGGCGGATCGGCTATCACCGAAAACCGCCGGGCTGATCGGCCAGGTCATCGTCATCTGCGCGCTGTTCGGCGCCTGGAAACTCGGTATTCACAGTTACGAACAGGCGCTGATCCTCGGTCTGTTCCTCGGCATGGCCGGCGCTTCGTTCGCCGTGGCGCTGCCGCTGGCGTCGCAATGGTACCCGCCTGAGCACCAGGGCAAAGCCATGGGCATTGCCGGCGCGGGCAACTCCGGCACCGTGTTCGCTGCACTGCTCGCGCCGGTACTGGCCGCATCCTTCGGCTGGAGCAACGTCTTCGGCTTCGCAGTGATTCCATTGATTCTCACGCTGGTGCTGTTCGCCTGGATGGCAAAAAACGCCCCGCAACGTCCGAAAGCCAAGTCCATGGCCGACTACTTCAAGGCCCTCGGTGACCGCGACAGTTGGTGGTTCATGTTTTTCTACAGCGTCACCTTTGGCGGCTTCATCGGCCTGGCCAGCGCCCTGCCCGGCTACTTCAACGATCAATACGGCTTGAGCCCGGTCACCGCCGGTTACTACACCGCTGCCTGCGTATTCGGTGGCAGCCTGATGCGGCCATTGGGGGGCGCATTGGCGGATCGCTTCGGCGGCATTCGCACCTTGCTGGCGATGTACACCGTGGCGGCAATCTGCATCGCAGCGGTCGGTTTCAATCTGCCGAGTTCCTACGCGGCGCTGGCACTTTTCGTCTGCACCATGCTCGGTTTGGGGGCGGGCAACGGAGCAGTTTTCCAACTGGTGCCGCAGCGCTTTCGTCTTGAGATCGGCGTGATGACCGGGCTGATCGGCATGGCCGGCGGCATCGGTGGTTTCGCGCTGGCGGCAGGCATGGGCGCGATCAAACAGAGCACCGGCAGCTATCAACTGGCCCTGTGGTTGTTCGCCAGCCTTGGCGTGCTGGCGTGGTTCGGCCTGCACGGCGTCAAGCGGCGCTGGAGAACCACCTGGGGTTCGGCGGCCGTGACTGCGGCTCGAGTCTGAGACCTGAATGGCCCTGCAATTGAGTTTCGCCGAAGCCAGCGCCACCGGCCCGCGCGCGGAGAATCAGGACGCCCTGCGTCTGGTCACGCCCGCCCCGGCGCTGGCGGCGAGCAAGGGTTACCTGTTCGCTATCGCTGACGGTGTCAGCCAGTGCGCCGATGGCGGACTGGCTGCGCGCTCGACCTTGCAGGCGCTGGCCCTCGACTACTACGCCACCCCGGAAACCTGGAGCGTGGCCCAGGCACTGGATCGCCTGCTGCTGGCGCAAAATCGCTGGTTGCAGGCCAATGGCGGTGGGCAACCGTTGCTCACCACTGTCAGCGCTTTGGTCATGCGCGGTAGGCGCTTTACCCTGGCCCACGTAGGCGACTGCCGGGTCTATCGCTGGCATGCCGACGGCTTGCAGCGGATATCCAACGATCATGTCTGGGAGCAGCCGGGCATGCAGCATGTGCTCAAGCGTGCATTAGGGCTTGATCAGCATCTGGTGCTGGATTTTCTCGACGGCGAATTGCGCGCGGGCGAGTGTTTCGTGCTGCTCAGCGACGGCGTGTGGTCGACCTTGGGCGATACCGCCATTGCAACGATCCTGCGCGACCAGCCGGATCTGCAAAGCGCGGCAAACACTCTGGTGAACGCCGCGCATCTGGCCGGCAGTCAGGACAACGCCAGCGCCTTGCTGGTGCGGGTAGATGCCGTCGGTGAAGCGAACATCGGCGATGCGCTGATGCATCTTCAGCAGTGGCCGCTGCCCCCGCCGCTGAAATCCGGTCAGTCTTTCGAAGGCTGGCAGGTGCAAGAGGTTGTCAGCCAGAGTCAGCAATCACTGCTCTATCGCGTTCACGACGACCAAGGTCAGCCATGGTTGCTGAAAACCCTGCCCGCACGACTGGCAGATGATCCACAGACTGGGCAAGCGCTTCTTTCGGAGGAATGGTTTCTGAAACGCGTGGCTGGTCGGCATTTTCCTGAAGTCCATGCGTGCCTTCAGCGTCAGCATTTGTACTACGTGATGCGGGAATATTCGGGGACGACCCTGGCGCAGCTTTTCCAGCGAAGCGGGCCGTTACCATTGGCCAAGTGGCATGAACTGGCTGAGCGACTGCTGCGTGCGGTGGGCTTGCTGCATCGGCGGCAGATTCTGCACCGGGATATCAAACCGGAGAACCTGCTGCTGGGTGACGATGGTGAATTGCGCCTGCTGGATTTTGGTCTGGCCTACTGTCCCGGCCTGTCCAAAGACGCTGTTTCGACATTGCCGGGAACCCCAAGCTATATCGCCCCGGAAGCCTTTCGCGGTGACCCGCCCGGCGCTCAACAGGATCTGTATGCGCTGGGCGTGACCCTGTATTTCCTGCTCACGGGGCATTTTCCCTATGGCGAGATCGAAGCCTTTCAACGGCCGCGATTTGGCTTGCCGGTCAGTGCCAGTCGCTACCGCCCCGATCTGCCGGAGTGGCTGACGCAGAGCCTGGAGCGCGGCGTTGCTGCCGATCCGCAACAGCGTTTTGAAACGGCAGAAGAATGGTTGCTGGTTTTGGAACAGGGTGAGCGGCGCAGCTTGAGCGTACGCCCCAGACCACTACTGGAGCGCGAGCCGGTGAAGGTCTGGCGGACGATGGCGCTGGTGGCATTGCTGGGGAATCTGATGCTGCTGGTTTTGTTGTTTCATCAGCCTTGAAATGATCGCAGCCTTCGGCAGCGCCTACCGGATGTGTACGATTCCCCTGTAGGAGATGCCGAAGGCTGCGATCTTTTGACGTTGCGCCTCAAAATCGCGCAACACGCCTCCAGACAGTGCAGAAAAATTCCATTCCTGCCAGAAAAGTCCCGTAATCACGGGATTGGGAGTACTTGGCACAACCACTGCATTAGCCCTTTCAACACACACATAAAGCCCAACCTTCAACGACGAAGGCTGTGCTCCCCGAGAGAACGGGACCAGGACAAAGGCGTCCTCGCTAGGCAACTAGCGGGACGCCTTTTTTTGTTTGCGCAAAATTTCTCGAGCAAGGCCTGAAGCCCACAAGAGGCCAGCCGCAGCTCCCCGGAGAACCTGATGAAAAAACTCAAACTGGTGATGATCGGCAACGGCATGGCCGGAGTCCGCACCCTCGAAGAACTGCTCAAGCTGAGCAACGAGCTTTACGACATCACGGTCTTCGGCGCCGAGCCGCATACCAATTACAACCGCATCCTGTTGTCGCCGGTGCTGGCCGGTGAGCAAACCTTCGAAGAGATCGTGCTCAACGACCTCGACTGGTACCTGGAAAACAACATCAAGCTGCTGCTCAACCGCAAAGTGGTGGAAATCGACCGGGTCAAGCGCCGGGTGATTGCCGAGGACGGCACTGAAGCCGAGTACGACAGACTGCTGATCGCCACCGGCTCGACGCCGTTCATCCTGCCAATTCCCGGCAACACCTTGCACGGCGTGATCGGCTACCGCGACATTGCCGACACCCAGGCAATGATCGACACCGCCAAAACCCACAAGCACGCCGTCGTCATCGGCGGTGGCCTGCTCGGCCTCGAAGCGGCCAACGGCCTGATGCTGCGCGGCATGCACGTCACCGTCGTGCATCTCGGTGAGTGGTTGCTGGAGCGGCAACTGGACAAGACCAGCGGCCAACTCCTGCAAAGCGCTCTCGAATCCCGCGGCCTGCATTTCCGACTGTGCGAACAGACCCAGGCCCTGCACGACGCCGGTAACGGTCGGGTCGGCTCGGTGCAATTCAAGAACGGCGACATCATCCCTGCTGATCTGGTGGTCATGGCCGCCGGCATCCGCCCCAACACCGAACTCGCGGAAAAGGCCGGCATCCCGTGCAATCGCGGCATTCTGGTCAACGACACCCTGCAAACCTACGACCCGCGCATCTATGCCATCGGCGAATGCGCCAGCCATCGCGGCATCGCTTATGGCCTGGTCGCACCGTTGTTCGAACAGGCCAAGGTCTGCGCCAACCACCTCGCGCAATTGGGTTTCGCCCGCTATCAGGGCTCGGTCACGTCAACCAAGTTGAAAGTCACCGGCATCGACCTGTTTTCCGCCGGCGACTTCATGGGCGGCGAAGGCACCGAAACCATCACCCTCTCCGACCCGATCGGCGGGGTGTACAAAAAACTGGTGATCAAGGATGACGTTTTGGTTGGCGCGTGTCTGTACGGCGATACGGCAGATGGCGGTTGGTATTTCCGACAAATTCGTGAGAATCACGCCATCGGCGAGATCCGCGATCACCTGATGTTTGGCGAAAACGCCCTCGGCGACGTAGGACATCAAGGCCAGGACAAAGCCATGGTCATGGCCGACACCGCCGAAGTCTGCGGCTGCAACGGCGTGTGCAAAGGCACCATCGTCAAAGCCATTCAGGAACACGGTCTGTTCAGCGTCGATGACGTGAAGAAACACACCAAAGCGGCCAGTTCCTGCGGCTCCTGCGCGGGGCTGGTCGAGCAGATCCTGATCAACACCGTCGGCGGCGCGGCAGACGTCAAACCGAAAAGCGAAAAAGCCATCTGCGGTTGCAGCGACCTCAATCACGGCCAGATCCGCCAGGCGATCCGCGAGCAACATCTACTGACCATCGCCGGCACCATGAGCTACCTCAACTGGCGCACGCCAAACGGCTGCGCGACATGCCGCCCGGCGCTCAACTACTACCTGATTTCCACCTGGCCGGGCGAGGCCAGGGACGATCCGCAATCGCGCCTGATCAACGAACGCGCCCACGCCAATATCCAGAAGGATGGCACTTACTCGGTGGTACCACGGATGTGGGGCGGAGTGACCAACCCTTCGGAATTGCGCCGAATTGCCGACGTCGCCGACAAGTACAACGTGCCGATGGTCAAGGTCACCGGCGGTCAGCGCATCGACCTGCTGGGCATCAAGAAACAGGATTTGCCCGGCGTCTGGAAGGATCTCGACATGCCCTCCGGCCACGCCTACGGCAAATCGATTCGCACGGTGAAAACCTGTGTCGGCAGCGAGTTCTGCCGCTTCGGCACGCAGAATTCGACGCAATTGGGCATCGAGCTTGAACATGACCTGTTCAATATGTGGTCGCCGCACAAAGTGAAACTGGCTGTCTCCGGATGCCCACGCAACTGCTCGGAAGCGGGGATCAAAGACGTAGGAATCATCGGCGTCGATTCCGGATGGGAGATGTACATCGGTGGCAACGGCGGGATCAAAACCGAAGTCGCCGAATTCTTCGTCAAGCTGAAAACCGCCGAAGAAGTCCGCGAGTACAACGGCGCATTCCTGCAGCTTTATCGCGAAGAAGCCTTTTACCTCGAGCGCACCGTGCACTACCTGCAACGGGTCGGCATGGAGCACATCAAGAAAGCCGTGCTTGAAGACCCCGAGCGTCGCAAAGCGTTGAACGAGCGCCTGCAATTCTCCCTGTCGTTTGAGCAGGATCCGTGGAAAGAGCGACTGGCGCAGCCGCAACTGAAGAAAGAATTTGACGTAATCCCTGTGAAAAACCTGGAGGTGCCGGCATGAACTGGCTCGATATCTGTGCCCTGGAAGAGATCAATACCCTCGGTTCGCGGATCATTGCCGGTCCCAAAGGTGACATTGCGATTTTTCGTACAAGCGACGACGAAGTGTTCGCCCTCGACGACCGTTGCCCGCACAAGGGTGGTCCCCTGTCACAAGGTTTGATTTACGGCAAACGTGTGGCCTGCCCGCTGCACAACTGGCAGATCGACCTGCAATCCGGTGAAGCCCAGGCGCCTGATATCGGATGCGCCCACCATCACGCGGCGCGGGTTGAAAATGGCCGGGTGCAATTGGCCCTGCGGGACGCTATCTGATGAACCGCCAGACGACCGCCTCGACCTGCTGTTATTGCGGGGTCGGCTGCGGCGTACTGATCGAGCATGACGGCGAGCGCATCCTCGGCGTCAGTGGCGATCCGACGCATCCGGCCAACTTCGGCAAACTCTGTAGCAAAGGCTCGACCCTGCACCTGACTGGCGACCTCGCAGCCCGAGCGTTATACCCAGAACTGCGTCTGGGCAAAGGTCTGGCGCGCAGCCGCGCTGATTGGGACACGGCGCTGGACCATGCTGCCAATGTGTTCGCCGAGACCATCGCCGAACACGGCCCCGACAGCGTCGCGTTCTACATTTCCGGACAACTGCTGACCGAGGACTATTACGCCTTCAACAAACTGGCGCGGGCGCTGGTCGGCACCAACAACATCGACAGCAATTCACGCCTGTGCATGTCTTCGGCCGTGGTCGGCTACAAACGTAGTCTCGGCGCCGATGCACCGCCGTGCAGCTATGAAGATCTGGAGCTCAGTGATTGCGTGATGATCGTCGGCAGTAACATGGCCTACGCCCATCCGGTACTTTTTCGTCGGCTCGAAGAGGCTAAATCGCGCCGTCCGCAGATGAAAGTCATCGTCATCGACCCACGGCGCACCGACACCTGCGATCTGGCCGATCTACATCTGGCGATTCTGCCTGGCACCGATGTCGCTCTTTTCCATGGGATTTTGCACCTGCTGTTGTGGGAAGAATGGATCGACCGCGACTTCATCAACGCCCACACCGAAGGTCTGGCCGAACTGAAAAGCCTGGCACGTGATTACACGCCACAGATGGTGTCGCAGCTGTGCGGAATCAGTGTCGAGCAACTGCAGCAATGCGCTGAATGGGTGGGCACTGCGCCGAGTTTTCTGTCGCTGTGGTGCATGGGCTTGAACCAGTCCACCGCCGGCAGCGCAAAAAACAGCGCTCTGATTAACCTGCACCTGGTTACCGGGCAAATCGGTCGCCCGGGTGCAGGACCTTTCTCTCTCACCGGTCAGCCAAATGCCATGGGCGGGCGGGAAACCGGAAGTCTGTCCAATCTGCTCCCCGGCCATCGTGATGCGGCCAACCCCGAGCACCGTACTGAAGTCGCGGCTTACTGGGGCGTTGATCGGTTGCCGGAAAACACCGGGCTCAGTGCTATCGAACTGTTCGAACAGGTGCGTAGCGGCAAGATAAAGGCGTTGTGGATAGCCTGCACCAACCCCGCGCAATCGATGCCGGATCAACACTCGGTGCGCGCGGCACTGCAGGCGTGTCCGTTCGTGGTATTGCAGGAAGCCTTCCGCACCACCGAAACAGCTGCATTCGCCGACCTGTTATTGCCCGCCGCCAGTTGGGGCGAGAAGGAAGGCACGGTCACCAATTCCGAGCGACGCATTTCCCACGTACGCAAAGCCATTCTCGCACCGAGTGAGGCGCGACCAGACTGGGCAATTACGGTGGATTTCGCACAGCGTCTGGAGAAACGTCTGCGCCCGCAGCACCCGAGCCTGTTTGCCTTCGATCAACCTTCGCAGCTATTCGATGAATTCAAGTTGCTTACCCGCGGGCGTGATCTGGATCTGTGCGGTATCAGTCATGCACTGCTCGACCAGATCGGGCCGCAGCAATGGCCCTTCCCCGCTGGCGCCCGGCACGGAACAGCGCGGTTGTACAGCGACGGTATTTTTCCTACCGCTAACGGCCGCGCGCAGTTCATTGCCGAGCCTTACCGCGCCGCCAAGGAGCAGCGTGATGCGCGCTTCCCGCTGACCCTGATCACCGGCCGCCTGCGCGATCAATGGCATGGCATGAGCCGCACTGGCACGGCGGCGCAACTGTTCGGCCATGTCAGCGAAGCGGTATTGAGCCTGCACCCGGACGAACTGCGCCGACACCGTTTGCAGCCGGGCGATCTGGTCAATCTTAAAAGTCGTCGAGGCGCCGTGATCGTTGCGGTTGGCAGCGATGACAGCGTGCGTCCGGGCCAGGCTTTTTTGCCGATGCACTGGGGCGATCGTTTTCTCAAGGGTGGCGTGAATAGCGTGACGCTGCCGGCCTTCGACCCTTTGTCCAAGCAGCCTGAACTCAAGCACAGCGGTGTGCGTTTGGAGTCGGTCGATCTGCCGTGGCAACTCTTCGCACTGATCGAAGGTGATGTTCAACGGCACTTCGAGACGCTACGACCACTGTGCGAGGCGTTTTCCTACGTGAGTCTGAGCCTCGTCGGACGTGAACGCCCGGCATTGCTGATACGCGCTGCCAGCGGCGCGGCACCGGACCCGCAGTTGCTGGGTGAGATCGACGAATGTCTGTCGCTGATCAATGGCCCCGTACTGGCCTATGACGACCCGCGCCGGGCCATCGGCAAGCGTGTACGCATCGAAAACGGCCGGATTACCGCCATTCGCCTGGCTGGCGAAACCCTCGCGCAACACTGGCTGCAAGGTTTGTGGCTGGAAGGTCGCGCGGATGAACAACTGCGACGCTGGCTGCTGGCGCCAATGAGCGCGCCGCCGGGCAACGCCGGGGCGCAGGTCAGTCGCGATAAAACCTTGTGCAACTGCAACAACGTCAGCCTCAACGCAGTCTGCGCCGGTATTGGCCAAGGACTTGACCTGCAGGGTTTGAAAAATCAACTGGGATGCGGCACGCAATGCGGCTCGTGCATCCCGGAAATAAAGCGCCTGCTGGCTGCCAACGTGCAGCCGGTTGCCGTCATTTGATGAGGGAAGACACCATGAATGCGAAAGTCTGGTTGGTGGGCGCTGGCCCTGGTGATCCGGAACTGTTGACCCTTAAAGCCGTGCGCGCCTTGCGTGAAGCCGATGTGGTGATGATCGATGACCTGGTCAACGACGCAGTGCTGGAACACTGCCCCGCCGCGCGAATCATTGCGGTGGGCAAGCGCGGTGGCTGCCGCTCGACGCCGCAGGCCTTCATCCATCGTCTGATGCTGCGCTACGCCCGTCACGGCAAATGCGTGGTGCGGCTCAAGGGCGGTGATCCGTGCATCTTCGGTCGTGGCGGTGAAGAGGCTCAGTGGTTACGCGAGCGTGGCGTCGAGGTCGAGTTGGTCAACGGCATCACTGCCGGGCTGGCCGGTGCGACGCAGTGCGATATCCCCCTGACCCTGCGCGGTGTCGCGCGCGGCGTGACGCTGGTGACTGCGCATACGCAGGATGACAGCCAATTAAATTGGCAGGCACTGGCGCAAGGCGGGACAACGCTGGTGATCTACATGGGTGTGGCCAAGCTTGGCGAGATTCGTGAGCAATTGTTGGCGGGCGGGATGGCGAAGGATATGCCGGTAGCGATGATCGAAAACGCCTCGCTGCCGCATCAGCGCGAGTGCCGCAGTGATTTGATGGCGATGGAAGCGGACGCCAGCGTCTTTGAATTGAAGAGCCCGGCGATATTGGTCATTGGTGCTGTTGCTGCTGTTGCGCAAGATCAACAGATCGCAGCCTTCGGCAGCGCCTACATTGGGAGTGCTTGCGCCTTGTAAGCGCTGGCGCTTTACCAAATCGCAGACAAAGAAAAGCCCGGCCTAAGCCGGGCTTTTCTCAGAGCGGCAGCTAATTACTTAGCTTGAGCTTCAACCTGCGCTTCTACGCGACGGTTTACAGCGCGGCCAGCTTCAGTTTTGTTGTCAGCAACTGGGCGGGATTCGCCGTAGCCAACAGACTGAACGCGGGACGATTCAACACCGTACTGGTTGGTCAGAACTTGCTTAACGGCGTTTGCACGACGCTCGGACAGTTTCTGGTTGTAAGCGTCAGGACCGACGGAGTCAGTGTGACCTTCAACAGTAGTGGTGGTGGATGGGTACTGCTTCATGAAGTCAGCCAGGTTTTTGATATCGCCGTAGCTGTTGGTTTTAACAACAGATTTGTCGAAGTCAAATTTAACGTCCAGCTCAACACGAACAACTTCAGCAACTGCCGGGCAGCCGTCAGCGTCAACAGTTACGTTGGCTGGGGTGTCTGGGCACTTGTCAACGTTGTCGCAAACGCCATCGTTGTCGCTGTCGGAGCAGACTTCAGCTGGTGCTGGAACTGGAGCAGCAGCAGGCTTGGAGCCGCCACCGAAGTTCACACCGATACCGACGCTTGGAGCCCACTCGGTGTCGCCTTGGTCGATGTTGTACTGAGCTTCAACGCCAGCACGGGCGTAGAAGTTGTCAGTGAAGTACAGCTTGGCACCGCCGCCAACGTTGGCGAAGGTGGAACGGTTACGACCGTTCGAACCGTTCTGGTCGATGCTCTGGTCAGAGAAACCGGCCGAAACGTACGGACGCAGCATGTCGCCCGGGTTGTTGAAGTGGTACAGAGCGTCCAGAGCGGTGTTAGCGCCTTTTACGTTCTTGCCGTCGTCGGCACGTACGTTGTGCACTTCGTCGTAGCCCAGACGCAGTTCAACGTCGTCGGTCAGGAAGTAACCGATCGAGCCGCCGAACAGGTTGCCGTTGTTCTTGAAGTTACGAGCGCTGTCGAATTGTTCTTTCTTAGCGAAGCCTTCGATTTCAACTGCGCCTTGGCCTTGTGCCAGAGCGCCGAACGAAGTGGCAGCAATAAGAGAACCAATGGCCAAGCCCAAGGTGTTTTTCAGTTTCATCCGTTAAATCCCCATCTGGTGATTGTGAAGCAGTCCCGCAAACCGGGGGACAACTCGGCGGCAAGTCTATCAGAACTTGCCTACACGTAAGAGGTATTTGCGCTGAACTAAGTTTCAGCAATGCCTGCAAATTTCTCACGCAATTTATCTAGAGCGCGTTTGTACCGCATTTTTGTAGCACTCAAACCCATGTGCATGATGTCTGCGATCTCCTGAAACTCCAGCTCTGCGACAAATCGTAGCACCAGAATTTCGCGGTCAATCGGGTTCACATACACCAGCCAGCGATCAAGCCCGCCCTTGTCCTCGGGTTTTGGCGCCTTTTCTTCGGACGCTTCCTCAAGGGGGTCAAGACTCAATGCGTCCATCAAGCGACGCTTTCGCCGTTCTTTCCGATACTGCGTGATGCATTCGTTGTAAGTGATGCTGTACAGCCAGGTTTTGAACTTCGATTTCCCCTCGAAATTCTTCAAGCCATACAACACCTTCAACATCACTTCCTGACAGACATCGTCTGCATCGCGATCGTTCCCAAGATATCTCGCGCAGACGTTAAATAATGTTCGCTGGTAACGCCGCATCAGTTCTTCATAGGCGCGCGTCACGTGAAACAGCTCGGTATGCGAGCGCGCGACCAACTCCTCATCAGAGAGCTCGCGGGGGTCGTAGCGCGTAGATAGCGTTTGGGCTTTATTCAAAACAAGTCGTGCCGACAGTCAGGTCAATGTCCGCCGCAACCAGCCTAAGCTGGCATTTCGCGGCGGCATACATTAGCAGGGTTTGCCGGATTAGCGGCTACTCACATGCTGTTCCAGCAGGATCCGATTGGAAAGAGAGACTAGCTCACCCTCATCGGTCAGCAATGTGGTTTTAACCGTGCCGATCTCTTCGATCTGGCCTTCGACCTCGCCAACACGCACTTGTTGCCCAACCTGATACAACTCACGCACATAGATTCCCGCAAGAATCTGACCGGCAATTTCCCGGCTTCCCAACCCCATGGCCAGCGCAACCGCCAGACCAACGGTAATCAATACGATGACAATCACATGGTTCAGCAGGTCGGTCTTGACCTCAAGCTGGCTGATCGCGACCGAGATGCTGATGATGATCACCAGACCCTGAGCGATTCGCCCCAGCCCCGAAGCGTAGTCCAGGCCTACGCCTTCTGCCGCCCCGCGCACCAGCCCATTGGCCAGTTGCGCGAGCAAAACACCCACCAGCAACACCAAGGCTGCGCCAAATACTTTCGGCAAATACAGCGCCAGCATATCGAGCGTAGCTGAAACTCTCTCAAGGCCAAGGGATTCTGCTGCAGAAACGAGAAAAATAAGCAGAACGAACCAGTAAAAGATCTTGCCGATCAGTGTCGAGATCGGCACCTGAAGCCCGGCGCGCGACAGCAACTTGGTCAGTCCGGTGCCGCCCATCAGGCGATCGAGGCCCAATTTGGCGAGCAGTTTGGACAGCAAGGTATCGAGCAGCTTGGCCACGACGAAACCCAACAGCAGCACCACCAGTGCGCCGAACAGGTTCGGGATGAAGTTGGCGACTTTGGTCCACAACGCAGTCATTGCAGTGACGAGGCTCTGAGTCCAGAGATCAAGTTCCATATTCAATCAGCCTTATCAGCAGTGCGAGCGGTAGGTTTACGAAGACGGGAAACCGGCGAGACATGGGCCGATCCGTTATTCAGGGCGATCATCAGCGCGGGCAGCCAGCGGCCCAGCAGGCTGAACAGATCGCCGGCGCCGACCTGGCGGTTGGCGGTTTTGAGTACGCGGCCCAGACACGCATCGTCGTCACGGCTGGACGGCGAGGCGTTGAGCATGTCGCGCAAAGACTGTTCAAACGGATCGTGCATACGCACCTCTCGTGATGTCTGTGAAAGACGCGGGCAAATTTGGTCGGGTCACATGCGCCATGTTCAAACCCAGCGCAAACGACGGAATAACCACCATTGGCCGAAGGCCATGGCGAGCACCGTCAAGCAGGCGATCAGGAAACCATAAGGGCTGCTCGCGAACGGAATTCCGCCAACATTTATACCCAACAGCCCCGTGATAAAACTCATTGGCAAAAAGATGCAGGTGATGATCCCGAAGCGGTACATCGTGCGATTCATGCGCACGCTCAAACGCCGGTCTTCTGCCTCCAGGACAAGCCCCACGCGCTCTCGGGTCAATTCGAGTTCTTCCAGATAGCGGGTCAGGCTGTTGTTCAACTCGTTCCAGTAATCGGCATCATCATCGACAAACCACGGCAGCTTTATCCGCGTCATCTGGCCGAAAATATCCCGTTGTGGAGCGAGGAACCGCTTCAGTCCGGCCGCCCTGCGACGGATGTGCAAAATCGATCCGTGCTCTGGGGTATACCGTTCGTCGGCATCCATCTTTTCTTCTTCCTCATCGGCGATTTCCGAGAGGCAAGTGACCAGATCCTGCACTTTATTAGTGAGGAATTGCGCCAGATAAAGGATCAGCTCTGAGGACGTTTTCGGGCCTTTGCCCTCCGCCAGAATCGTCAGCAGTTCATCCGTGGCGCGCAAAGGGCGCAAACGCAGGGAAATAACGCGCTGGGCAGACGCGAAAATCCGCACCGAGACCATGTCTTCCGGCTCGGCACCCGGATTAAGGTTGACGCCGCGCAAAAACAGCAACAACTCGGAATCCGGCAACGGCAACAGGCGCGGTCGAGTGTTCTCTTCCAGCAGCAAGTCGCAGGTGAATTCGTTCAGGCCACTGGATTTGCGCAGCCAGGTCTGCGTTTGCGGATGACTGCGATCCCAGTGCAGCCACAGACTTTCATGAGCCTGTAGCTGCAAATCGTCGAGCTCAGTCCGGGCTATCGAACGCGCACCGCCTCTACCGTCCAGCACCAGGGCATGCACCAGCCCCCATTGCGCGTTTTCTTCCTCGAACATCCTCATCCCTTTGTCAAAAGCTTATTCAGGCATCTTCAGCGGACTCGGCGAGATGATTACGCCGTTGTTGTCCGCATAAATGTAGTGGCCCGGGTGGAACGTCACACCGGCAAAAGTTACTGGAACGTCAAGGTCGCCGAGCCCGCGCCTGTTGGACTTCCTCGGGTGACTAGCAAGGGCCTGCACGCCCAGATCGGTCTGCGCGATGATATCGACGTCGCGGATGCAACCGTAGATCACCAGCCCTTCCCAACCGTTTTTCGCGGCTTTCTCGGCCAGCATGTCCCCCAGCAGGGCATGACGCAGCGAACCACCACCGTCGACCACCAGTACCTTGCCATTCCCTTTGAGCTCGACCTGCTCCTTGACCAGCGAGTTGTCTTCGAAACATTTGATGGTCACGATTTCGCCGCCGAACGAATCACGTCCGCCGAAATTGCTGAACATCGGTTCCAGCACCTGGACCAGCTCCGGATAGGCATCGCACAGGTCAGGCGTGAGGTAATGGTTCATCGAAAAACTCCTGTAAAAAGGAAGACGATCAAGGATGACGCACTCTTGTGAGACGAGTTCCGGCAGTCGCTGTTTACCTTAGTTCATACAATGCTCGCTGAGCGAACCTGAACAAACGCTGAATACTTAATAGCAAATCAGCCACTAAATATGACCAGAACCGCACAATGCGTCATATCTTAGCCGCAAGCCGCCCCGAACGAAATGGCCTCTTCTGCGCCTCGCGACTCAGACTGCAGCCGCCAGATCCGGCTTCTCGCCCAGCAACGGGGTCTGCTGATCGTTCAACCAGCGCGCCACCAGTGGCCATACTTGTGCCTGTGCAGCCTTGCTTACCAACATTTCGACATGGCCGAAATTCTCGTTGAAGCCCTGCTCGCGCCCCAGATTGATGAACTGCTTGTGCTCAGAGCCAATCTGCTCGAACAGTTTGCGACAAGCCCACTCAGGATCCTGATGATCCCCGGCCGCACTCACCGCCAGCACTGGCACCTGAACATCAGCCAGACCGGCCCACCAATCTTTGTCCTTGTCACCAAACCGGCCGAACAGGCCGTACCAGCGCATGCTCTCGATGGCCAGGCCGATGGGCTCGTCTTCCGGTCCGCGTTTGAGACGTGAGCCCGACAACTGCGCGAAATGCTTGAGAATGAAGCGACCGCTCCATTCAACCGGCGGAATCTTCAGCGGCCAGTAAGTACGGCTGACCTGAGTGCCAAAAAACGCTGCCGACGCCACAGCGGGTTCGCCCAGATACTCGCCACCAAGAGCCGCCGCCAAGGTAATGCCGCCCAGCGAATGGCCGATCCAGTGCGGTACCTGCCCGCTCTGCTCACGCACGAATGCGGCGATTGCCGGCAAATCGTACCTGGCGTAGTCGGCGACACGGTTCCTGCGGTAATCCTCGTTGCGCTGCGATAAACCGTGACCGCGCATCTCCGGAATCCACACGTCGAAGCCCAGCCGCGCCAGATAAGCGCCGAGCCCCAGACCTTTGGGCGAGAACCAGAAGCGTCGGTTGGAAAAACTGCCGTGCAACAGGATGACCGGCACACCGCGCACCGCCGGTTCATCGGCCATACCCAGACGGGTGACGGCGATTTCTACGGACCAGTCCGGGCTGTTGCCGGGTTTGAGACGATAAACGTCTTCGCTCAGATCGCCGCGCCGCTCGGCGCTGATCAGGGCGACAGGAAATAGGTTGCTGCTGCTTTGCATAATGCTCTTGCACAAAAAAGGGCGGCATCCGGAGGCGCTCGCCCTGCTTGAATCACCTGAAGAACCGAATCGTGTGGGAGCGAGCCTGCTCGCGAAAGCGGTGTATCTGCCAACATTCATATCGAATGTTAATCCGATTTCGCGAGCAGGCTCGCTCCCACAGGGGACGCGGACCGTTCACATATTGGTTAAGCCTGCGCTTGGCCTTCCGCGAGGAAGAACCAGGTTTCCAGCACGGTGTCCGGGTTCAGCGACACGCTTTCGATGCCCTGCTCCATCAGCCAGCGAGCCAGATCCGGGTGATCGGAAGGGCCCTGACCGCAGATACCGATGTATTTGCCAGCCTTGTTGCACGCCTGAATGGCGTTCGACAGCAGCTTCTTGACGGCTGGATTACGCTCGTCGAACAGGTGCGCGATGATCCCGGAATCCCGATCCAGACCTAGCGTCAACTGAGTCAGGTCGTTGGAACCGATCGAGAAACCGTCGAAGAACTCGAGGAACTCTTCAGCCAGAATCGCGTTGGATGGCAATTCGCACATCATGATCACGCGCAGACCGTTTTCGCCGCGCTTCAGGCCGTTCTCTGCGAGCAGATCAACAACCTGACTGGCTTCGCCGAGGGTGCGCACGAACGGCACCATGATTTCGACGTTGGTCAGGCCCATCTCGTTGCGCACGCGTTTCAGCGCGCGGCATTCGAGTTCGAAGCAATCGCGGAACGATTCGCTGATGTAACGCGAAGCGCCACGGAAGCCCAGCATCGGGTTTTCTTCTTCAGGCTCATATAGCTTGCCGCCGATCAGGTTGGCGTATTCGTTGGACTTGAAGTCCGACAGACGCACGATGACCTTCTTCGGGGTGAACGCTGCTGCCAGGGTGCTGATGCCTTCGACCAGTTTGTCGACATAGAAGCCAACCGGATCGTCGTAGCCGGCAATACGCTTGTCGACGCTGTCCTTGATTTCCTGTGGCAGGCCATCGTAGTTCAGCAGCGCTTTAGGGTGCACGCCGATCATGCGGTTGATGATGAATTCCAGACGGGCCAGGCCCACACCGGCGTTCGGCAGTTGCGCGAAGTCGAAGGCGCGGTCCGGGTTGCCGACGTTCATCATGATCTTGAACGGCAGATCAGGCATGGCATCCACGGAGTTCTTCTTGATGTCGAAGCCCAGTTCACCTTCGAAGATGTAACCGGTGTCGCCTTCAGCACAGGACACGGTCACGCCCTGGCCATCCTTCAGCAACTGGGTGGCGTTGCCGCAACCGACAACGGCTGGAATGCCCAGCTCACGGGCGATGATCGCCGCGTGGCAGGTACGCCCGCCCCGGTTGGTCACGATGGCGCTGGCGCGCTTCATTACCGGTTCCCAGTCCGGGTCGGTCATGTCGGAAACCAGTACGTCGCCCGGCTGGACTTTGTCCATCTCGGACACGTCCTTGATGATCCGCACTTTACCGGCACCAATACGCTGGCCGATGGCACGACCTTCGACCAGCACGGTGCCGGTTTCTTTCAACAGGTAACGTTCCATGACGTTGGCCTGGGTACGGCTCTTCACGGTTTCCGGACGCGCCTGCACGATGTACAGCTTGCCGTCGTCACCGTCCTTGGCCCACTCGATGTCCATCGGGCACTGATAGTGCTTCTCGATGATCATCGCCTGCTTGGCCAGCTCGCTGACTTCGGCGTCGGACAGGCAGAAGCGCGCGCGATCAGCCTTGTCGACGTCGATGGTCTTGACCGACTTGCCGGCCGTGGCGACTTCGCCGTAGATCATCTTGATGGCTTTGCTGCCCAGGTTGCGACGCAGGATGGCCGGACGACCGGCCTCCAGCGTGCCCTTGTGGACATAGAATTCGTCCGGGTTCACCGCGCCTTGAACGACGGTTTCGCCCAGACCGTAAGCGCCGGTGATAAACACCACGTCACGGAAACCGGACTCGGTGTCGAGGGTGAACATCACGCCGGCGGTGCCGGTTTCCGAACGCACCATGCGCTGTACGCCGGCAGACAGGGCGACCAGTTTGTGGTCGAAGCCCTGATGCACGCGGTAAGAAATCGCACGGTCGTTGAACAAAGAGGCGAACACCTCTTTGGCAGCGCGGATAACGTTTTCCACGCCACGGATGTTCAGGAAGGTTTCCTGCTGACCGGCGAAGGACGCGTCCGGCAAGTCTTCGGCTGTGGCTGAAGAACGCACAGCCACGGCCATGTCAGGGTTTCCGGCCGACAGCGTGGCGAACGCGGTGCGGATCTCGGTATTGAGTTTTTCCGGGAATTCGGCGTCCATGATCCATTGACGGATCTGCGCGCCGGTCTTGGCCAGTGCGTTGACGTCATCAACGTCGAGTGCATCGAGGGCCTGGTGGATCTGGTCGTTGAGGCCACTCAGTTCGAGGAAGTCGCGATAGGCCTGAGCGGTGGTGGCAAAGCCGCCGGGGACCGACACACCGGCACCCGCCAGGTTGCTGATCATCTCGCCCAGGGATGCGTTCTTGCCCCCCACATGCTCAACATCGTGTTTGCCGAGCTTATCGAGGGAAACTACGTACTCTACCAAGGTGATCTCTCCACTAACTGTGTTGGAAAAGCTCAGAAACCGGCTGCTCGGGGGAGCGTTGACCGGTTGTATGGCCTGGACCTGGAAAATAAGTGAGAATGCTGGCCACTGGCGGCCGGCAAATCGCGCCTATCATATCCAAGATTCGTTATTAGCTTAAGGCCCAAGGTGCAAATGAAACGATCTGCTTTCTTTATCTCCGATGGCACCGGCATTACCGCCGAAACCCTGGGTCAAAGCCTCCTGGCGCAGTTCGAAAACATTACCTTCAGCAAATTCACGCGACCGTACATCGACAGCGTGGATAAAGCGCGGGCCATGGTACAACAAATCAATAAAGCCGCCGAAACCGACGGCTTTCGCCCGATCATCTTCGACACCATCGTCAATCAGGACATTCGTGAGATTCTCGCAACGTCCAATGGTTTCATGATCGACATTTTCTCGACCTTCCTCGCCCCGCTTGAGCAGGAACTGACCGAGCATTCTTCCTACACCGTCGGCAAGTCGCATTCGATCGGGCACAACTCCAATTACATGGAGCGGATCGAGGCGGTGAACTTCGCCCTCGACAACGATGACGGCGCCCGCACGCACTATTACGACAAGGCCGATCTGATTCTAGTGGGCGTGTCGCGATGTGGTAAGACGCCGACGTGTCTGTACATGGCCATGCAATTTGGTATCCGCGCGGCCAACTACCCGCTGACCGAAGACGACATGGAGCGCCTGCAACTGCCGCCCGCCCTGCGCGCTCATCAGCACAAGCTGTTCGGCCTGACCATCGACCCGGACCGCCTCACCGCGATCCGCAACGAGCGCAAACCCAACAGCCGCTATTCGAGCTATGCCCAGTGCGAATTCGAAGTGCGCGAAGTGGAAAACCTGTTCCGCCGCGAAAACATTCCGAACATCAACTCCACACATTTTTCGGTGGAAGAGATCTCGGCGAAGATTCTGGTGGAGAAAGGCGTGGAGCGGCGGTTCAAGTAGCTTTGCGGCGTCTGATCCGACGCCATCGCTGGCAAGCCAGCTCCCACAGGGATTTGTTGTGAGTGTGAATTTTGCAAACACCAGAGAAACCTGTGGGAGCGGGCTTGCCCGCGATGAACGATTACACGATGTCTGTTAATGCCAAGGCCAAAGCTTCGAAACCGCCAAGCAACAACCCGTCATCCCCGACTGAGTTACACACACTCACGCGAATAAACTGCGGCACCGCCGCATGTCCTACCGCGAACGCCTCGGCGGTCGCCACCAGATAGTTGTTTTCTTTCAACTCCGCAGCAATCTGCGACGCTCGCCACAACTCGGGCACCTCTACCCAAAAGTGCGGACTGTAGGTGTGCGTTTTGTAGCTCAAGCCGTCCAGCACACCCGCAACCAACGCTTTGCGGCGGCCAATCTCCGTGATCTGCTCATCCATTAAACGTTCGGCCATGCCGTTTTCGATCCACAGGCTCGCCACCTCCATCGACAGCGGATTGGCCATCCAGCACGTCGCCCGAATGGCTGAGCTGATACGCCCGATCAGCGCCTGCGGCGCGTGCAGATAACCGACCCGCAGCCCCGCCGAAACGGCCTTGCTGAGACTGCCGATCAGCACCGCACGCTCAGGAGCGAAATAACTCAATGGCAGCGGGCGCTGGTGGTCGAGCACAGCGTGGGCTTCGTCTTCGATAATCAGCAGATTGTGCTGGCGGCACACCTCGGCAATCGCCTCGCGCCGCGGGATCGACATCACAGCGGCTGTAGGATTCTGGATCGTTGGCGTGCAATACACCGCCGCTACCCGATGCTGACGGCAAATGTCCTCCAGCGCCGACGGCAACAGTCCTTTGTCATCCATCGCGGCGCCGATGAGTTTTATCCCGAGTTGACGTGCGACGCTGATCAATCCGGGGTAGGACAAATGCTCGGTCACGACCGTGTCGCCGGCCTTGAGCAAAGCCATCAAGGCGCACAACAAACCGTGCTGACCACCGTTGACGCACAGCACCTGATCGGCGTGCGGCACGAAATTCCCGTGGCGCAACCAGACCGCCCCCGCCACCCGGTGCCTGGCCAATCCGCTTTCAGCGGTGTATCCGGTTAATTGCTGTAACAAGCCCGGATCATTGGCCAGCTCAACAAGACACTCGCGCATGAACGCTGCTTCCTGGCCGGGGATCGGCTGGTTGCGGCTCATGTCGAAACACGCTGGCGGCTCGTCGCTGACATTGCGAAAGCCTTTGTCCTGCGGCCGTTCCATCCCGCGCTGACGCACATAGGTGCCGTCTCCTACGCGAGCCACAACCAATCCGACACGCTCAAGCTCGCCGTAAGCACGACTGATGGTGCCGATGGTGACGCCAAGACTATCGGCCAACAGTCTGTGCGGTGGCAGCTTGCAACCGGCCTCGATAACGCCCTCGCCGATGGCCTTTTCGACCGCATCGGCCAGGCGCTTGTACTTGACTCCGACGCCATTGACGAGGCCGTCGCGAAGGATTGACACCATGGCAATACTTACTTTGACAGTCATTCTCGCCCCAAATAGCGTATGGAAAACAGGTTCAATCAGGAATAGACGTTTTCAGTAATGAGGTCAATTCCCCGCTCGGAGCACCCAACATGTCGACCGTCGTCAGCTCACCAACAACCATCAGCAAACCCTGGCTTGCCGGATTGATCACCAGCGCCCTGTTTCTCATCGTCTGTCTGAGCTGGGGCACCACATGGCTGGGGATCAAGATTGCCGTGGAAAGCGTGCCGCCACTGACCGCTGCCGGCCTGCGCTTTCTGATTGCCTTCCCGCTGTTCCTCAGCTTCGCGGTGTTGCGCAAGGAACCCCTGCTATTCCCACGACAAAGTCGCTGGTTTTTTGTGTTCGTCACGCTGTCGTATTTCAGCCTGCCGTATTACCTGCTCAACTATGGCGAGATGCACGTGTCGTCTGGCCTGACGGCGCTGCTGTTCAGCTGCATGCCGGTGTTTATCCTGATGTTCAGCGCACTGTTTCTGCGCGAGAAAATCTATCCATCGCAAATGCTCGGCATCGCCATCGGCTTCGCCAGTTTGTTCATGATCATTCGCAGCCAGGGCTTGCACCTTGATCAGGCGGAATGGCTTGGCGTGCTGGCGATTCTCTGCGCAGCCGTCATGCATGCGCTTTGCTACGTAGTGACGAAAAAACACGGCAGCGCCATCAGCGTGATCACCTACAACACGCTGCCGATCGGCATCGCCGGGCTGATGTTATTTATTGTCGGATTGAGCTTCGAAGCGCCGAGCTTCCAGGACGTGAGTGCGCGCTCATGGGCTGCCCTGCTCTATCTCGGGCTGGTGGCGTCGGTGGGTGGATTCATCGTTTATTTTTTGCTGCTTAAACGCCTGAGCCCGATCATTCTGTCCTTCGTGTTTATCATTTTCCCGGTGTTCGCCGTGATCATCGGCGCCTGGTACGAAGGGCAAACCCTGTCCCGGGAACTGATGATCTATTCGGCGATTTTGTTGAGCGGTTTTGCGATCACCAAACTGCCCATCGAAAAATGGCGCAACCGCTCTGTGTAGGAGCTGCCGCAGGCTGCGATCTTTTGATCTTGTTTTTTACAATCAAAGTCAAAAGATCGCAGCCTGCGGCAGCTCCTACAGGGTTTGCGTCAGATCACGAACAGGTCGACGAAGCGGTGGACTGGCGTCGCTTCCAGCCGCGTCTGATCTTTGCACAGCGCCAGGATCTCGGCGCTGCGTTGGCTGGTGAAGCGCGTTGCCAGGTTGGCCTTGAACTTGTCTTCCAGCAAAGGAATGCCCTGCGCCCGGCGGCGGCGATGGCCGATCGGGTATTCCACCACGACGTTGTCGGTGCTGGTGCCGTCCTTGAAAAACACCTGCACGGCGTTGGCAATCGAGCGCTTGTCGGCCTCGAGGTATTCGCGGGTGAAGCGCGGCTCTTCGACGATGTGCATTTTCTCGCGCAGCACATCAATGATCGGATGAGCTTTGTGGAAATCGTCCTCGTACTGCTCGGCGATCAGGTTGCCGAAGGCCAGCGGCACGGCGGTCATGTACTGAATGCAGTGATCGCGGTCGGCAGCGTTGGCCAGCGGCCCGACCTTGGAAATGATGCGGATCGCCGATTCGTGGGTGGTGATGACGATTCGCTCGATTTCGTGCAGCCGGTTGCGCACTTGCGGATGCAACGTCACCGCTGCCTCGCACGCAGTTTGCGCGTGGAACTCGGCGGGAAAGCTGATCTTGAACAGGACGTTTTCCATCACATAACTGCCGAACGGTCGTGAGAAAGCGAAGGCGCGTTTGTCTTCCGGCTTCAACGCCAGGTCGCTGTTGGTGTGGCTGAAGAGTACGTCGTAAAAGCCCCACTGCTTGGCACTCAACACACCGGGAATGCCCATTTCGCCACGCATGGCGATATCGGCCAGACGCACGCCACGGCTGGACGCATCCCCCGCTGCCCAGGATTTTCGCGAGCCAGCGTTCGGTGCATGACGGTAGGTGCGCAGCGCCTGACCGTCGGCGAATGCATGGGACAGCGCCGACAACATCTGCTCGCGATTGGCGCCCATCAGCTTGGCGGTCACGGCGGTCGAGGCGACTTTCACCAGAATGACGTGATCAAGTCCTACGCGGTTGAAGGAGTTTTCCAGGGCGATGACGCCCTGAATCTCGTGAGCCATGATCATCGCTTCCAGCACATCGCGAATCGTCAGTGCTGCTTCAGCGTTGGCCGAGCGCTTCTGCGAGAGGTGATCGGCCACCGCGAGAATTGCGCCGAGGTTGTCCGACGGATGGCCCCATTCGGCGGCGAGCCAGGTGTCGTTGTAGTCGAGCCAGCGCACGATGCAGCCGATATCCCACGCCGCTTTCACCGGATCCAGGCGATAAGGGGTGCCCGGGACGCGAGCGCCAAACGGCACGACGGTGCCTTCGACGATGGGGCCAAGGTGCTTGGTGCATTCGGGAAAACGCAGCGCCAGCAGACCGCAACCCAGCGTGTCCATCAGGCAGTGGCGGGCGGTGTTCAGGGCTTCGGTGGATTCAACTTTGAAGGTCAGGACGTAGTCGGCGATGTCCTGCAGGACACGGTCGTAGTGGGGGCGGTTGTTCAGGTCGACGTTGGCGCTCATTGCGTTTCTCCTGTGCGGGAATGATGAGTGGTACGGTCTTCCTCAGGGCTTGGTTGGTTTGGTTGATTGCAGGTCTGGGGGCGCCTGCTCTTTTTGTGTTTCTTCAGGTGGTGAGGCCCCTCACCCTAGCCCTCTCCCGAGGGAGAGGGAACCGATTGGGGGATGCTAATGAGGTTCATCACCTGGAAGTGCTTTACCGAATCCATAATCGACTCGGTCTTTCAGGTCGGTGTAAAACCTCAGACACCTCGGTCGGCCCCCTCTCCCTCCGGGAGAGGGCTGGGGTGAGGGTAAAAGCTCTCGAATCAGAACGAATCACCGGGAATACGCACATTGCCTTCCATCAGGACGCGCGCACTGCGGCTCATGATGGCTTTTTTCACCACCCACTCACCATTTTCCTGGCTCGCCTCGGCACCGACCCGCAATGTGCCGGAAGGATGACCGAAACGCACGGCGCTGCGTTCCACGCCACCCGCCGCCAGGTTCACCAGCGTCCCGGGAATTGCCGCCGCAGTGCCGATGGCGACCGCAGCCGTGCCCATCATCGCGTGGTGCAGTTTGCCCATCGACAATGCACGCACCAGCAAATCAACGTCACCGGCAGCAATCGCTTTGCCGCTGGACGCCACGTAATCCGCAGGCTTGGCAACGAACGCGACTTTCGGTGTGTGTTGGCGCTTGGCCGCTTCATCGAGATTCGAGATCAAGCCCATGCGCAAAGCGCCATAAGCGCGGATGGTCTCGAACATCTGCAAGGCTTTCGGGTCGCTGTTGATCGCACTTTGCAGTTCGGTGCCGGTGTAGCCGATGTCTTCGGCGTTGACGAAAATCGTCGGAATACCCGCATTGATCATGGTCACCCTGAACGTGCCAACACCCGGCACCTCCAGCTCATCGATCAGGTTGCCAGTAGGAAACATCGAGCCACCAGCGCCCTCTTCTTCTGCCGCTGGATCCATGAACTCCACCTGCACTTCGGCCGCCGGAAAGGTCACGCCGTCGAGTTCAAAATCCCCGGTCTCCTGCACTTCACCGTTGGTGATCGGCACGTGGGCGATGATGGTTTTGCCGATATTCGCCTGCCACACGCGTACCACGGCGACACCGTCGCGCGGAATGCGACTGGCATCGACCAGGCCATTGCTGATCGCAAACGAACCGACCGCCGCCGACAGGTTGCCGCAGTTGCCGCTCCAGTCCACGAACGGCTTGTCGATGGAGACCTGGCCGAACAGGTAATCGACGTCGTGATCAGCCTGGCTGCTTTTCGACAGGATCACGGTTTTGCTGGTGCTTGAAGTGGCGCCGCCCATGCCGTCGATTTGCTTGTCGTACGGGTCGGGGCTGCCGATCACGCGCAGCAGCAAGGCGTCGCGTGCGGGACCTGGAACCTGCGCCGCTTCAGGCAAATCTTTCAGGCTGAAGAACACGCCTTTGCTGGTGCCACCGCGCATGTAAGTGGCGGGAATTTTGATTTGGGGAACGTGAGCCATGGTGCTCCTTAACGAAGGCACGGGACTTGAAGTCCCATGCCCACATCCGATGATTTAAACGGCAGCTGCCGACTCTTCGAGGAAGTCCTGAGCGAAGCGCTGTAACACGCCGCCGGCCTCGTAGATCGACACTTCTTCAGCGGTATCGAGGCGGCACGTCACCGGCACGTCAACGCGCTCGCCATTCTTGCGATGAATCACCAGCGTCAGGTCAGCGCGCGGCTTGCGCTCGCCAATCACGTCGTAGGTTTCGCTGCCGTCGATGGCCAGGGTATGACGGTCGGTGCCCGCCTTGAACTCCAGCGGCAACACGCCCATGCCCACCAGGTTGGTGCGGTGGATGCGTTCGAAACCCTCAGCGGCAATCGCTTCGACACCGGCCAGCCGCACGCCTTTGGCCGCCCAGTCGCGGGACGAACCTTGACCGTAATCGGCGCCGGCAATAATGATCAGCGGCTGCTTGCGCTCCATGTAGGTTTCGATGGCTTCCCACATGCGCATGACTTTGCCTTCCGGCTCGACACGGGCCAGCGAACCCTGCTTGACCTTGCCGTTTTCCACGACCATTTCGTTGAACAGTTTCGGGTTGGCAAACGTCGCGCGCTGGGCGGTCAAGTGGTCGCCACGGTGGGTTGCGTAGGAGTTGAAGTCCTCTTCCGGAAGGCCCATTTTCGCCAGGTATTCGCCGGCGGCGCTGTCGAGCATGATCGCGTTCGACGGCGACAGGTGATCGGTGGTGATGTTGTCCGGCAGCACCGCCAGTGGGCGCATGCCCTTGAGCGGACGCGCGCCGGCCAGTGCGCCTTCCCAGTACGGCGGACGGCGGATGTAGGTGCTCATCTCGCGCCAGTCGTACAGCGGCGTGACTTTCGGGCCGGTGTCTTCATGGATGGCGAACATCGGGATGTAGACCTGACGGAACTGCTCGGGTTTGACCGAAGACTTCACCACGGCGTCGATTTCTTCGTCGCTCGGCCAGATGTCTTTGAGGCGAATTTCCTTGCCGTCGACCACGCCCAAGACATCTTTCTCGATGTCGAAACGGATGGTCCCGGCAATCGCGTAAGCAACCACCAGCGGCGGCGATGCAAGGAAGGCCTGCTTGGCGTAAGGGTGGATGCGGCCGTCGAAGTTGCGGTTGCCCGAGAGCACGGCAGTCGCATACAGATCGCGGTCGATGATTTCCTGCTGGATCACCGGATCCAGTGCGCCGGACATGCCGTTGCACGTGGTGCAGGCGAACGCCACGACGCCGAAACCGAGTTGTTCCAGTTCAGTGGTCAGCCCCGCTTCATCAAGGTACAGCGCCACGGTTTTCGAACCCGGCGCCAGCGAGGATTTGACCCACGGTTTGCGCGTCAATCCGAGTCGGTTGGCGTTGCGCGCAATCAGGCCGGCGGCGATCACGTTGCGCGGATTGCTGGTGTTGGTGCAACTGGTGATGGCCGCGATGATCACCGCACCATCGGGCATTTGCCCCGGCACGTCATCCCACTGACCGGAGATGCCTTTGGCGGCCAGATCCGAGGTCGCAACGCGCGCGTGCGGGTTGCTCGGGCCGGCCATGTTGCGCACTACCGACGACAAGTCGAAGGTCAGACCGCGCTCGTATTGCGCGCCTTTGAGGCTGTCGGCCCACAGACCGGTGGTCTTGGCGTAATGCTCGACAAGCTGCACTTGTTGGTCTTCACGACCGGTGAGCTTGAGGTAATCGATGGTCTGCTGGTCGATGTAGAACATCGCCGCGGTGGCGCCGTATTCCGGCGCCATGTTGGAGATGGTTGCGCGGTCGCCGAGGGTCAGCGCGGCAGCGCCTTCACCGAAGAACTCCAGCCATGCGCCGACGACTTTCTGCTTGCGCAGGTACTCGGTCAGCGCCAGCACCATGTCGGTGGCGGTGATGCCCGGTTGCAGTTTGCCGGTCAGTTCGACGCCGACGCTTTCCGGCAGACGCATCCACGAGGCGCGGCCGAGCATGACGCTCTCGGCTTCGAGGCCGCCGACGCCGATGGCGATCACGCCCAGCGCATCGACGTGCGGGGTGTGGCTGTCGGTACCGACGCACGTGTCGGGGAACGCCACGCCGTCACGCACCTGGATCACCGGAGACATTTTCTCCAGGTTGATCTGGTGCATGATGCCGTTGCCCGGCGGGATCACATCAACATTCTTGAAGGCTTTTTTGGTCCAGTTGATGAAGTGAAAACGGTCTTCATTGCGACGATCTTCGATGGCGCGATTCTTCTCGAACGCCTGCGCATCAAAGCCCCCCGCCTCTACCGCCAGCGAGTGGTCGACAATCAGTTGCGTCGGCACCACCGGATTGACTTGCGCCGGATCGCCGCCCTGCAAGGCAATCGCGTCACGCAGACCGGCGAGGTCGACCAGTGCGGTCTGACCGAGAATGTCATGGCAGACAACGCGCGCCGGGAACCACGGGAAATCGAGGTCGCGCTTGCGCTCGATGAATTGCTTCAGGGATTCGGTCAGCGTGGCCGGGTCGCAGCGACGCACAAGGTTTTCCGCCAGCACGCGCGAGGTGTACGGCAGGGTGTCGTAAGCGCCGGGCTGGATCGCATCGACAGCCGCGCGGACGTCGAAATAGTCCAGCGGTGTTCCGGGCAGGTTCTTGCGAAATTCTGTGTTCATCGGGTCAGGACTCGGGTCACGGGAGTTTCAAGGGGTGGGTGCTGACTTCGACCTTCAATTCACGCTGAACCCTGTGGGAGCTGGCTTGCCAGCGATAGCGGTGGGTCAGTCAACATCAATGTTGGATGTAACTCAGTCATCGCTGGCAAGCCAGCTCCCACAGGGATTCAGGTGAACGTCGAGATCAGTGTTCAGCCCTCACCATTCAGCGACGTTCGATTGGCACGAACTTGCGCTGTTCTACGCCGACGTATTCGGCGCTTGGGCGGATGATGCGGTTGTTGGCGCGTTGTTCGAACACGTGCGCCGCCCAGCCGGTCAGGCGCGAGCAGACGAAGATCGGTGTGAACAGCTTGGTCGGGATGCCCATGAAGTGGTACGCCGAGGCGTGGTAGAAGTCGGCGTTCGGAAACAGTTTCTTCTGCTCCCACATGGTCTTGTCGATGGCTTCGGAAACCGCGAACAGCACCTTGTCGCCGACTTCATCAGAAAGCTTTTTCGCCCAGCCCTTGATCACCTCGTTGCGCGGGTCGCTGTCCTTATAGATCGCGTGGCCGAACCCCATGATCTTGTCTTTGCGCTCGAGCATGCCGAGGGTGCCTTTGATCGCGTCTTCGGGCGACGAAAAGCGCTCGATCATTTCCATCGCCGCTTCGTTGGCGCCGCCGTGCAGCGGGCCGCGCAACGAACCGATGGCCGCCGTGACGCAGGAATACAGATCGGACAGGGTCGACGCGCAAACACGGGCGGTGAAGGTCGAGGCGTTGAATTCGTGTTCGGCGTAGAGAATCAGCGACACGTTCATCACTTTGACGTGCAGTTCGCTCGGCTTCTTGTCGTGCAGCAAGTGCAGGAAGTGGCCACCGATGGATTGTTCATCGGTCACGCAGTTGATGCGTTTGCCATCGTGGCTGAAGCGATACCAGTAGCACATGATCGCCGGGAACGCGGCCAGCAGACGGTCAGTCTTGTCGCGCTGTTCGGAGAAGTCTTTCTCCGGTTCGATGTTGCCAAGGAACGAGCATCCGGTGCGCATCACGTCCATCGGGTGGGCGTCGGCGGGGATGCGTTCCAGCACTTCTTTCAGCGCCTGCGGCAGGTCGCGCAGCTTGCTCAGCTTGCCTTGATAAGCGTCGAGTTCGGCCTGGGTCGGCAGTTCGCCGTACAGCAGCAGGTACGCCACTTCTTCAAATTGCGCATCGGCTGCCAGTTCGCGCACGTCGTAGCCGCGATAGGTCAGCCCGGCACCGGCCTGGCCTACGGTGGACAGTGCGGTTTGCCCGGCAACCTGGCCCCGGAGCCCGGCGCCACTGAGTACTTTTGCTTCGGCCATTGCTGTCTCCAATTTTTGAATTTGTTAGGGAATCTGCAATTTCGGTGTTGTTTGTAAAAGATCGCAGCCTGCGGCAGCTCCTACAAAGATCCATGTAGGAGCTGTCGAGTGAAACGAGGCTGCGATCTTTTGATCTTCATTTTTTCGCCGCAAACAACGCATCGAGCTTCTGCTCGAACGTGTGGTAATCGATGCGATCGTAAAGTTCCATGCGAGTCTGCATGGTGTCGATGACATTCTGCTGTGTGCCGTCGCGGCGGATCGCGGTGTAGACATTTTCCGCAGCCTTGTTCATCGCGCGGAACGCCGAGAGCGGGTACAGCACCAGCGACACATCGGCGCCGGCCAGTTGCTCGGTGGTGTACAGCGGCGTTGCGCCGAACTCGGTGATGTTGGCCAGAATCGGCGCTTTCACGCGACTGGCGAACAGCTTGTACATCTCAAGTTCTGTGATGGCTTCCGGGAAGATCATGTCGGCGCCAGCCTCAATGCACGCCGCAGCGCGATCCAGAGCAGACTCCAGACCTTCAACGGCCAGCGCATCGGTACGCGCCATGATCACGAAGCTGTCGTCGGTACGGGCATCGACGGCAGCCTTGATGCGGTCGACCATTTCCTGCTGGCTGACGATCTCTTTATTCGGACGATGGCCGCAGCGCTTGGCGCCGACCTGGTCTTCGATGTGAATCGCCGCCGCGCCGAACTTGATCATCGATTTGACGGTGCGCGCCACGTTGAAGGCCGAAGAACCGAAACCGGTGTCGACATCCACCAGCAGCGGCAGATCGCAGACGTCGGTGATGCGCCGTACGTCGGTGAGCACGTCATCCAGACCGGTGATGCCCAGATCCGGCACGCCGAGGGAACCTGCGGCCACCCCGCCACCGGACAGGTAGATCGCCTTGAAACCGGCACGTTTGGCCAGCAGCGCGTGGTTGGCGTTGATCGCGCCGACCACCTGCAAAGGGTGCTCGCTGGCGACCGCATCGCGGAAACGCTGGCCTGGAGTGTTCGGGTTGGAACTCATGACTCACCTCGTTCAGTGGCTGTCTTATTGTGGGCGCCGTCCTGGTAATGACGGGCGATGTTGCGTTTCGAGGCGCCGATGTGACGGCGCATCAACAATTCCGCGAGTTCGCCGTCACGGTCGGCGATGGCATCGAGAATCCTGTGGTGTTCGGCGAAGGCCTGGCGCGGGCGGTTCGGCGTGGTCGAAAACTGGATGCGGTACATGCGCACCAGTTGATAGAGCTCGCCGCAGAGCATCTGCGTCAGCGTGCGGTTGCCGCTGCCCTGGATGATGCGGTAGTGGAAGTCGAAATCGCCTTCCTGCTGGTAATAGCCGACCCCGGCCTGAAACGCTGCGTCGCGCTCGTGGGTTTCCAGCACCCGACGCAGCTCATCGATTTCTTCGACGCTCATGCGTTCAGCCGCCAGACGGCACGCCATGCCTTCGAGGGATTCACGGATTTCGTAGAGTTCCAGCAATTCGGCATGGCTCAGCGATACCACTCGCGCGCCGACGTGCGGCACACGCACCAGCAGGCGCTGACCTTCCAGTCGGTGGATCGCCTCACGCAGCGGCCCCCGGCTGATGCCATAGGTGCGTGCCAGTTCAGGCTCGGAGATCTTGCTACCCGGAGCAATCTCGCCTCTGACGATAGCCGCCTGAATGCGTCGAAAGACGTTTTCCGAGAGCGTCTCGGAATCGTCGCCGCTGATGACCGGGGGATCGAGTTGATCCAGCATGATTGTCGACACCTTGAAATCCAATGCGGCAAAAACTAGCCAATCCGGCCGCATCAGTCAAAGGAAAAATACATATTGTCGACAATCGTCTAATAACGTCCCTCAAGAGGCCCAAGGGTTATAGACCCCTTCGGGCGCTGGCGCCATAAAACCACCGTGCTAGAATGCCGCCCGCATTTGCTGGCCATTTGTACGGCTTGTCATAAAAAGCTGAAAGGCACACGAAGGAACCTGCGCAAGTTTTGCCAGGCACCTGAACCGAAAACGGAACGCTGCGCACCAGGATTTATGAGACTCAAGCCCTTTCCCACATTCTTCGCCCTGTTTTGCCTGCCCGGCCTTGCCGCCGCGGGGGAAAAAACTGTGTACGGCCTCAACGAATACGCCTCGCTTGACGGCATCAATCTGGAAGTCGCGGCCAAACTCGACACCGGCGCAAAAACCGCCTCGCTGAGTGCCCGCGATATCAAACGCTTCAAGCGCAATGGTGAATCCTGGGTACGCTTCTACCTGGCGATCGACACCGCGCATTCGCATCCTATCGAGCGCCCGCTGGCCCGAGTCAGCAAGATCAAGCGCCGCGCCGGCGACTACGATCCGGAAGAAGGCAAAAAGTACACCGCACGCCCGGTGATCGAGCTGGATATCTGCATGGGTTCGGCAATGCGCAGCATAGAAGTGAACCTGACCGACCGAAGTGCGTTCCAATACCCGCTTTTGATCGGTTCCGAAGCGCTGAAACGCTTCGACGCACTGGTCGATCCCAGTCTTAAATACGCTGCAGGCAAACCCGCTTGCACCATCGCCGCTCATACCGCCGAGTAATTTCCATGCGTTCTCTAACCTTCCACCTGAAAATCCTGATCACCATTCTGGTGCTCCTGGGCGTTTCGGTTACGGCCTATCAGATTTTCGTACTCGGCATCCCGGTGACCGAAGACGCCACCGACGACTTGTGGAACATCGACGCCAAGGTCGAGTTCGTCGCCAGCACCAAAGACCCGGTGAAGATCCAGATGTTCGTGCCGCCGCTGAGCCGCGATTACGTCAGCCTCAACGAGAGCTTCATCTCCAATAACTACGGTGTGGCGGTGAACCGCGTCGACGGCAACCGCAAAGTGACCTGGTCGGCGCGACGCGCCAAGGGCAATCAGACCCTTTATTACCGTCTGGTGCTGACCAAGCGCTACACCGCAGAAAAAACCAAGACCAAAGGTCCGACCTTCCGCGACAGCATGGTCATCGAAGGCCCGGAAAAAATCGCCGCCGAATCGCTGCTCGCACCGATTCGCCAGCACTCGGCCGACGTTGAAACCTTCATCGGCGAAGCGATCAAGCGCGTCAACAACGTCAACGACGACAACGTGAAACTGCTCCTGGCCGGCGATCCATCGACGCCGAACAAAGCCAAAATCGTCGAACTGCTGTTGTCCATCGCCCACGTCCCGGTGGAAAAGGTCCACACCATCCGCCTCGTCGCCGATCAGCCGCAAACGCCTGAGCTGTGGCTGCGCAGCTTCAACGGCACCGACTGGCTGTACTTCAATCCGGAAACCGGCGAACAGGGCCTGCCGACCGACCGCCTGCTGTGGTGGACCGGCGATGAAAACCTGATCACCATCGACGGCGGCAAGAAAGCCAACGTGACCTTCAGCCTGAACAACAGCGAGATGAACGCGATTCGTCTGGCCAAGCTGACCGACGAAAACACCGACGCCAACTTCCTCGAATACTCGCTCTACGGCCTGCCGCTGCAAACCCAGCAGACGTTCATGATCATGGTAATGATCCCGATCGGCGTGCTGGTGATCCTGATCCTGCGCAACCTGATCGGCCTGCAGACCCTCGGCACGTTTACCCCGGTGCTGATTGCCCTCGCCTTCCGTGAAACGCAATTGGGCTTCGGCATCCTGCTGTTTACCGTGATTACCGCGCTGGGCCTGTCGTTAAGGTCGTATCTGGAACACCTGAAGCTGCAAATGCTGCCGCGACTGTCGGTGGTGCTGACGTTTGTCGTGGTGTTGATCGCGGCAATCAGCCTGTTCAGCCATAAACTGGGTCTGGAGCGGGGTCTGTCGGTGGCGCTGTTCCCGATGGTGATTCTGACCATGACCATCGAACGCCTGTCGATTACCTGGGAAGAACGCGGTGCCAGCCATGCGATGAAAGTCGCCATCGGCACGCTGTTTGCGGCCACCCTGGCGCACCTGATCATGACCGTGCCCGAGCTGATCTACTTCGTGTTCACCTTCCCGGCGATCCTGCTGATTCTGGTGGGCTTCATGCTGGCGATGGGTCGTTATCGCGGTTACCGCCTGACCGAACTGGTGCGTTTCAAGGCGTTCCTGAAGAAGGCTGATAGCTGATGTTCGGTTTCTGGAAGACCTGGAAGGCCCTGGAAGCCCGGGGCATCATGGGCATCAATCGGCGTAACGCCGATTACGTGCTCAAGTACAACAAGCGCAGTCTGTACCCGATCGTCGATGACAAGATCATCACCAAGGAACGCGCGATCAAGGCCGGCATTCACGTGCCGGAGTTGTATGGCGTGATTTCCACCGAGAAGGAAATCGACAAGCTCGGCGAGATCATCGACGGGCATAGCGACTTCGTGATCAAACCGGCCCAAGGCGCTGGCGGTGACGGCATCATCGTGGTGGCCGACCGCTTCGAGGGCCGTTACCGCACGGTCTCGGGCAAGATCATTGCCCACGAAGAGCTTGAGCATCACATCTCGAGCATCCTCACCGGCCTGTATTCCCTTGGCGGGCACCGTGATCGCGCGCTGATCGAATACCGCGTGACCCCGGACCAGATCTTCAAAAGCATCAGTTATGAAGGCGTGCCGGACATCCGCATCATTGTGTTGATGGGGTATCCGGTAATGGCGATGTTGCGCCTGCCGACCCGTCAATCCGGCGGCAAGGCCAACCTGCACCAGGGCGCCATTGGCGTCGGCGTGGATCTGGCGACAGGCCTGACCCTGCGCGGCACCTGGCTGAACAACATCATCACCAAACACCCGGACACCACCAACGCAGTGGATGGCGTGCAACTGCCCTACTGGGACGGTTTCATGAAGCTCGCTGCCGGGTGTTATGAGTTGTGTGGTCTGGGTTACATCGGCGTGGACATGGTGCTGGATCAGGAAAAGGGCCCGCTGATTCTTGAGCTGAATGCGCGGCCGGGGCTGAATATCCAGATCGCCAATGATTGCGGTCTGACGTTGCGTACCCATGCGGTGGAAGCGCGACTGGAAGAGCTCAAGGCACGTGGCGTGACTGAGTCGGTGGAAGAGCGGGTGGCGTTTACTCAGGAAATGTTTGGGCATATTCCTGCGGTAGAGGGCTGAATCGCTTAAGAGCTGAAAAGCCCCTCACCCTAACCCTCTCCCAGAGGGAGAGGGGACTGACCGAGGTGAATGTTCGAAGTACATCGACCTGATCTATCGAGTCGAACTCAGGCCTTGAAAAGTTTGAAGATCTACTCCTTTTCCCCCTCGCCCCTTTGGGGGAGAGGGTTGGAGTGAGGGGTAGGCTTTTGACTTTGAACTGGCCGCCGAGAGGACTACAATCCCCACCCCGCTTCAACGGCCGATCTGCCCCGCCCATGTTGACCTGTTCCGTACACCCGCTGCCCTACCGCGCCAATCCCGCCGACTACTTCGCGGCAATCCGCAACGCCCCCGGCGCTGTGCTGCTCGACAGTGGTCGGCCGAGTGCCGAGCGTGGCCGGTATGACTTGCTCAGCGCCTGGCCGCTGGAACAACTGGCCGTAATGCCGGACGAAAGCGGCAGTCTTTTCCTGCAACGTCTGCGCGATAACCTGAGCCGTTTGGGTGAGGCTGATTTGCCAGCGGGCCTCGAGTTACCGTTCGCGGGCGGCCTGATCGGTTACCTGAGCTACGACTTCGGTCGACATCTGGAACACCTGCCAAGTCAGGCGCAGGATGATCTGCAATTGCCCGACGCACGATTTGGCCTGTATGCCTGGGCGCTGATCAGTGATCACCAGACCGCCACCAGCCAATTGGTTTTCCACCCATCCATCGTCGACAGCGAAAAGCAGCGCCTGATTGCGTTGTTCACTCAACTGCCTGCTGACTCACTGGCCCCGTTCAAACTGAACAATCCGATGAGCGCCGACCTCTCGGCTGACGATTACCGCCAGGCCTTCGAACGCATCCAGCATTACATTCAGGCCGGTGACTGCTATCAGGTCAACTTCGCCCAGCGCTTCCGCGCTACCTGCCAGGGCGATCCATGGCTGGCCTATTGCGCCCTGCGCGAAGCCTGCCCGACACCGTTTTCCGGGTTCCAGAGCTTGCCGGACGGTGGAGCGGTGTTAAGCCTGTCGCCAGAACGCTTCGTCAAAGTCAGTCAGGGTCAGGTGGAAACCCGTCCGATCAAAGGCACCCGCCCACGCGGCCTGACACCGGCCGAAGACGCCGCCAATGCTGCTGAACTGCTGGCTAGCCCCAAGGATCGCGCGGAAAACCTGATGATCGTCGACCTGCTGCGCAACGATCTGGGGCGCACCTGTCGCATCGGTTCGGTGCGGGTGCCGGAGTTGTTCAGTCTGGAGAGCTATCCCAACGTCCACCATCTGGTCAGCAGCGTGACCGGTGAGCTGGCGCAGGATCGCGACGCGTTAGACCTTATCGCCGGCAGCTTCCCCGGCGGCTCGATCACCGGCGCGCCGAAGATTCGCGCGATGCAGATCATCGACGAACTGGAGCCGACGCGACGCGGCTTGTATTGCGGCTCGTTGCTGTATCTGGACGTGCGCGGCGAGATGGACAGCTCCATCGCGATTCGCAGTCTGTTGGTCAAGGATGGGCAGGTGTGCTGCTGGGGTGGCGGCGGGATTGTTGCCGATTCGAACTGGCAGGCTGAATATCAGGAGTCGATCACCAAAGTGAAAATCCTCCTTCAAACCCTGCAAAATCTCTAAAGGCTTCGCGAGCAGGCTCGCTCCCACAATGGAATGCATTGCACACGTGGGAGCGAGCCTGCTCGCGAAAGCGTCCTTCCAGACGACTACAAACTCAGGTCCCGATTCGAGGCCTTGAGGAATTCCTGTTTCAGTTCAGCAAACGTGTGCACCGCCGGAAACTGCGGAAACTCGCGGATTACATTGTCCGGCGCATGGAACAGAATCCCCGCATCCGCCTCGCCCAGCATCGTCGTGTCGTTGTACGAATCACCCGCCGCAATCACCCGGTAATACAGGCTCTTGAAGGCCAGCACCGACTGACGTTTGGGATCCTTCTGACGCAACTGATAGCTGGTCACCCGACCGGTTTCATCCGTGATCAGGCGATGGCAAAGCAACGTCGGGAATCCCAACTGGCGCATCAAAGGCTGGGAGAACTCGTAGAAGGTGTCCGACAGAATCACCACCTGGAAGCGCTCGCGCAGCCAGTTGACGAATTCCACCGCGCCGTCCAGCGGCTTCAGCGTGGCGATCACTTCCTGAATGTCCGAGAGCTTCAGGCCGTGTTCATCGAGGATGCGCAGACGCTGCTTCATCAACACGTCGTAATCGGGAATGTCCCGGGTGGTGGCCTTGAGGGATTCGATTCCGGTTTTTTCGGCGAAAGCGATCCAGATTTCCGGCACCAACACCCCTTCAAGATCCAGGCAAGCAATTTCCACAAGACACTCCCGTTTGTATTGATTATTGAGTCGAGCGACGCCGAACTCTAGCGGCTCCACCACGACCGTGCAACGCACAGCACGCGCCAACCGGCGCAGCTTTTTGTTACCATCGCCGCCATATAGAGCGCCCAGCGCCACCGACCTGTAGGAAGCCGCCCTGATGAGCCCAACGTTCGATGTCGTGGAACTCGCCACGACCTATGCCAACAAATCCGCTCAGGACATCCTGAAACTCGCGTTCGCCGAGTTCGGCGACGAGTTGTGGATATCTTTCAGCGGCGCCGAGGATGTGGTGCTGGTGGACATGGCCTGGAAGCTGAACAAGAACGTCAAAGTGTTCAGCCTCGACACCGGCCGCCTGCACCCGGAAACCTATCGATTCATCGAGCAAGTGCGCGAGCACTACAAGATCGACATCGAAATCGTCTCGCCGGATTACACGAAACTGGAACCGTTCGTGAAGGAAAAAGGCCTGTTCAGTTTCTACAAGGACGGCCATGGCGAATGCTGCGGCATCCGCAAGATCGAGCCGCTGCGACGCAAACTCTCCAACGTCAAAGCCTGGGCCACCGGCCAGCGCCGCGACCAGAGTCCGGGCACGCGCAGTGCCGTTGCGGTGATGGAAATCGACAGCGCATTCTCGACACCGGAACGTACCCTGTACAAATTCAACCCGCTGGCACAGATGACCAGCGAAGAGATTTGGGGCTACATCCGCATGCTTGAGCTGCCGTACAACAGCCTGCATGAACGCGGTTTTATCAGCATCGGTTGCGAACCTTGCACCCGCCCTGTCCTGCCGAACCAGCACGAGCGCGAAGGCCGCTGGTGGTGGGAAGAAGCAACCCAGAAGGAATGCGGGTTGCATGCGGGAAATATCATCAGCAAAGCTTGATTCCGCAGGCGAGCTCCCACCCTCGCCCGAGTCGCCCACTCAAAACGTGTACACACGAATGTCACCATCGGTGCCATTTATGTGTGCACTTTTTTGTTTCTGCGCCCTGAAAAGTTACACGCGCTCAACGACTCCCTTCTCTCTGGCGTCCGCCAAAATTCCTCGCAAAAAATAAATACCTGTTCAATCGGTCAATTTTTAACCAATTGTTTTCAACAACTTATGGATCTTCGATAACTTTTCGAAATGAGCCGCGCATTTCATAGATGGGTAACTGGCACAAATCTGGCTTTGGTGCATGCATGTTTTGTATACAAAAGTGCAAAACATAAACACACTTTCGATCCGCAAGCCTGAAGCGCCCTATCCCGTACAGGCTGCAGATGCCCCTAACCTGTGATGGTTTCACTGCCGCGACGAAGATTTGTCGAGCCTGACGGCTTATGCACAGTCATCGCGGCCTTGAACATCAGGAGCCTGCCGGAATGCGTACAAGTCTCTCGAATAACATCGCGCTGAATCTGCCCGCCTCTGCACTCGATCAACCCTCCCCCCACGACGCACTGGTCGAACCGCTGCAACTGAGCCCCCGCTTGCACAACAGCGACCTGGCACCGACCAAGGCCGAGGGTCGACGCTGGGGCAAATACAGCATCTTCGCCCTGTGGACCAATGACGTGCACAACATCGCCAACTATTCGTTCGCCATTGGCCTGTATGCCTTGGGCCTGGGTGGCTGGCAGATTCTGTTGTCGCTGGGGATCGGCGCAGCGCTGGTGTATTTCTTCATGAACCTGTCCGGTTACATGGGGCAGAAAACCGGTGTGCCGTTTCCGGTCATCAGCCGGATCAGTTTCGGTATCCACGGGGCGCAAATGCCTGCGTTGATCCGGGCTGTTATCGCCATAGCCTGGTTCGGCATTCAGACATATCTGGCGTCGGTGGTGTTTCGCGTTTTGCTCACGGCGGTTCATCCCGGATTCGCCGAGTACGACCACAACTCGATCCTCGGGCTATCGACGTTGGGCTGGGTGTGTTTCGTGGTGATCTGGCTCGTGCAACTGGCGATTCTCGCCTACGGCATGGAAATGGTCCGCCGCTATGAAGCGTTTGCCGGACCGGTGATTCTGGTGACCGTCGCGGCCCTCGCCGCCTGGATGTACACGCAGGCCAACGCGACCATTGCCTGGTCGACTCGCGACCCGCTGACCGGTGGCGAGATGTGGCGCAACATCTTTGCCGGCGGCGCGTTGTGGCTGGCGATCTACGGCACGCTGATCCTCAATTTCTGCGACTTCGCCCGCTCCTCGCCGTGCCGGAAGACCATCAAGGTAGGAAATTTCTGGGGTTTGCCGGTAAACATTCTGGTATTCGCCGCGATTACCGTCCTGCTGTGTGGCGCGCAGTTTCAGATCAACGGCCGGATCATCGAAAGCCCGACCGAAATCATCGCCTCGATTCCCAATACCTTCTTTCTGGTTCTCGGTTGCCTGGCCTTCCTGATCGTCACGGTGGCGGTGAACATCATGGCCAACTTCGTCGCCCCGGCGTTCGTGCTCAGTAACCTGGCGCCGAAGTACCTGACCTTCCGCCGCGCCGGGCTGATCAGCGCGGCCATCGCCGTGTTGATCCTGCCGTGGAATCTCTATAACAGTCCGTTGGTGATCGTGTATTTCCTCTCCGGTCTCGGCGCCCTGCTCGGGCCGTTGTACGGCGTGATCATGGTTGACTACTGGCTGATCCGCAAAGGCCGGATCAATGTCCCGCAGCTCTACAGCGAAGATCCCAACGGCGCTTATTACTACAGCCACGGCGTCAATTTCCGTGCAGTGGCGGCGTTTATTCCTGCCGCGCTGATTGCCATCGTCCTGGCGCTGGTGCCGGGTTTCCACAGTGTCTCGCCGTTCTCCTGGCTGATTGGCGCCGGGATCGCCGGAATGCTCTATCTGATCATCGCCAAACGCCAGCCGGACTACGCCGACGTCAGCGGCGAATGCATCGCTGTCGACAACGTCTGCCATTAATTCCCTCGCGGCCCGGACTTCGGGCCGCAAACTGCCCGCTATAAGGACTCTCCATGCGCATTCTCGTGGTTAACGTCAACACCACCGAATCCATCACCGATGCCATCGCCCGCTCGGCGCAGGCTGTCGCGTCTCCCGGTACGGAAATCGTCGGCCTGACGCCCTACTTCGGCGCCGACTCGATTGAAGGCAACTTCGAAAGCTATCTGGCGGCCATCGCCGTGATGGACCGGGTGATGGCCTACGACCAACCGTTCGACGCGGTGATTCAGGCCGGTTACGGCGAACACGGTCGCGAAGGCTTGCAGGAATTGCTCAACGTGCCCGTGGTGGACATCACCGATGCGGCGGCCAGCACCGCGATGTTTCTCGGCCATGCCTATTCGGTGGTGACCACGCTGGATCGCACCGTGCCGTTGATCGAGGATCGGCTGAAACTGTCCGGGCTGTGGGATCGTTGCGCGTCGGTGCGGGCCAGTGGCTTGGCCGTTCTGGAGCTGGAACACGAACCTCAACGGGCGCTGGAAGCCATCGTCCATCAGGCTGAACTGGCGGTGACGCAGGACAAGGCCGAGGTGATCTGCCTGGGTTGCGGCGGTATGGCCGGGCTTGATGAGCAGATTCGCCGGCGCACGGGCGTGCCGGTGGTGGATGGGGTGACGGCGGCGGTGATGATTGCGGAATCGCTGGTGCGTTTGCGGTTGTCGACGTCCAAGGTGCGGACGTATGCAACGCCGCGGCCGAAGACGATTATTGGCTGGCCGGGGCGGTTTGCACGCTGAGAACCGAGTCGACTTATTCGCGAGCAGGCTCGCTTCCACAGGATCAGTGTTGGTTACAAATATGTGGTCCGATGCAAAATCTGTGGGAGCGAGCCTGCTCGCGAAGGGGGCAACCCGGCCCCAGGCCTTGCTCAAAAAGCACTGAACCGCCGAGCCAGGCCCTGCTCTACAAACTGCTCAATCACAAAATCGACAAACGCCCGAGTCTTGCCCGGCAACAATTTATGCTCGGCATAGTAGATGGAAATGTTGCCGTCATCGACGAACCATTCCGGCAACACCCGCTGCAATGTGCCCGCCTCCAGATACCCCACCGCGAACGGCATGCTCACCAGTGCAATCCCCAGGCCTTGCGCAGCCGTGGCGCAGGCAGCCTCCGAATCGCTCATGGTCATTCGCGTCTTGAGGGTCAATGCTCGACAGAGCTGACTGCCACTACTGACCAATTGCCAAGAGCGCACTCGACCGGTTTGCGGCGACCGAATCAGAATGCCATCGTGATATTGCAGGTCGTCCGGTTCGACGATCGCTTCGTGCTTTTGCAGATAGTCAGCAGAGGCCACCAACACGCGATGCGCGGGTGCCAATTTGCGTGCGACGACGCCTTGGGGCAGTTCAAATCCGCCGCCAATCGCTGCATCGAACCCCTGCCCGATTAGATCGACCTGACGGTTATCAAAATGCCAGTCAGGGTTGATCGCCGGAAACCGACGTAAAAACGCTTCCAGCAACGGCACGACGTACAAACGCCCGAACACGGTGCCCATACTGACTTTCAACGTTCCCGCTGGCAGGCCTTCGACACTGGCCAGATTAGCCACTGCGTTCTGAATCGTGGTCAGACTGGCACTGACCTGATTCAAAAACAGCTGGCCCGCCTCGGTCAGCGCCAAGCTGCGGGTGCTGCGCTGGAACAACCGCACGCCCAGCCTCGTCTCAAGTTTCGCGACACTTTTACCGACCGCCGCCGGCGTCAGGCTCAAGCGCCTTGCCGCTTCGGCGAAGCTGCCGACTTCGGCGCTGCGCACAAAGCATTCAATACTGCTGAAGGTTTCCATGATCGCCACTATAAACTTCTGGTTTACACAGATTATAGCAATCATGGGCTACACGGTTGTGGATCAGAGGTCGATACTCGGCTCCAACAACAAGGCAGTCCCGCCTTGAATAGTCTGGAGATCGAACATGACCACTCAACACCTCGGCGGCAAAGTCGCTCTGATTCAAGGCGGTTCCCGTGGCATCGGTGCCGCCATCGTCAAACGCCTGGCCGCTGAAGGCGCTGCAGTAGCCTTCACTTACGTGAGCTCCACCGCCAAAGCCGAAGAGCTGCAGAACAGCATCACCGCCAACGGTGGCAAAGCCCTCGCGATCAAGGCCGACAGTGCCGACGCAGAAGCCATCCGCCATGCGGTCAGCAGCACCGTCGAAGCCTTTGGACGTCTGGACATTCTGGTCAACAACGCCGGCGTACTGGCCGTGGCCCCGCTGGAAGACTTCACCCTGGAAGATTTCGACCAGACTCTGGCCATCAACGTGCGCAGCGTATTCATCGCCTCGCAGGAAGCGGCCAAACACATGGGCGAAGGCGCACGCATCATCAACATCGGCAGCACCAACGCCGATCGCATGCCCTTCGCCGGTGGCGGTGTGTATGCGATGAGCAAATCGGCACTGGTCGGCCTGACCAAAGGCCTGGCACGCGACCTGGGCCCGCGCGGCATCACCATCAACAACGTGCAGCCCGGCCCGGTCGACACCGACATGAACCCGGCGCACGGTGACTTCGCTGATAGCCTGATCCCCCTGATGGCAGTGGGTCGCTACGGTAAAGCCGAAGAAATCGCCAGCTTCGTCGCCTACCTGGCGGGCCCGGAAGCCGGCTACATCACCGGTGCCAGCCTGACCATCGACGGTGGTTTCGGCGCCTGATATCTCTCGATCGACTGTACGAAAAACGCCGCCCCTCCTTAAACGGAGGGGCGGCGTTTCTGTTTATCGGGTGATCGCTCGATCAGGTCCATTCCAGTGCCGGCAGGCCACAGGCGCTCGGGACAAACCCTTTCAACGACCGGAGAATCCCGTCGGCGTGTGCGTATTTTTCATCGGCCATGGCCGCGTCGGGAATGGCGATGGCCGTCATGCCCGCCGCTTTCGCTGCAGTCACTCCAAACGGTGAATCCTCGAACACCAGACAATCTTCAGGCGCGATACCCAGACGCCGCGCCGCGGTGAGGAAAATATCCGGCGCGGGCTTGGCTGCGCCGACTTCAGGATCGTCCGCCGTGACAATGAAATCGAACAGCGCAAACCACTCGCGGTGCAACGTGGTCTTCTGACCGAACGACTGTCGTGACGAACTGGTGCCCACGGCAATTGGAATATTGTGGGCCTTGAGGTGACGAATCAGCTCTTCGGCGCCCGGCATCGCCTGCGCGGTGGGGAAACGCTCGCGCATCAAAGGCTCGCGAATCACCAGAAACTCTTCGGCAGTAATCGGCAGATCCAGCGCTTGCACTACATAGTTCGCCAGATCGTTGGCACCGCGGCCAATGATGTTCTGCTTGACGCTCCAGTCGAAGGTGCGCCCGTAACGCTCGGCAATCATCGAGGTGACCTCGGTGTAAATACCCTCGGTGTCCAGCAGCAAACCATCCATATCGAAAATCACGGCCTTGATCGGGCCGAACGCCTTCAGCGGTGCATTCATCATCGGATCCGTTATCAAAGACATCCCAGGCGGCGGGTAGCGCCGCTGCTCGGATCTGATTAATGGGTTCAGCAGCATAACGAGCACAGCCGACATTGAGCAACGGGCAATATCTGCTCAAGCGATGAACTGATCGCAGGCAAATAGCGAAACGCCCTACAGATATTGCCTACATTCCCGACTTCTTTCCTTTTTGATCCCCCGCAAAGTCCGCGCACCTTTTTCACATGCGCGAGTGACTGCGAATGCTTCCACCCGATCGGCTTCTGCCCCTGAACAACAGCATCGGCCTGCTGGTGGTTGCCGCCCTTAATCCCGAGCACCCGGACTTCGAAACCCTGATCCGGGAGTTTCGCCTGTGCCTGAACAACTACGAAGCCTGGGCCGAACAGTTCTGGATGGGCTCGGCGCTGGATATCGAGCAGGTGTTCAAAGTCGGCAACGACGTCAACCTCAGCGCGCCCGTCAACAGCCGTAAACCCATCAGCTCTTCAGTGTTCATGTGCCCGGCCAGCGGCCCCTTGACCCTGGTGCACATGTTCGAAGCCGCTCGTTTTGTACCGATCGGCAACACCCCGCTGACACTCGAGCCGGTGATTGCCGACGTCGGCGGCGTTTTGACCTTCGGCGAACCGCAACATTATGAAATCGGCCCGAGCGGCATTCTGGAGGTGAGTGATTGCGACCGGGGCCAGCGTTATCGCATCACCTTCTTTCCTGATGTTTCCACCCGGCATGTCCGGGCGCTGTATGCCTCTTATGAAAGTGTCATCAGTGGCCTGGAAGACTGGTTACGCGTTGAATGGGCAGGATTTCGGCCGCTTTGGACGGAGTTTTCCAGCGCCGGATTTCTCGAGCGTTTCGGTCAACTGCAACAGGCCGATTGGCGCGGCTTCGAAAATGCCTTGCACGGCGTCTGGGATGACATCAAACAACTATTCGCCCTGCTCGCCGACTTGCAGGCCAACAGCGAAAAGCTTCTGGATTACCTGAGCGACATTGAGCTGGACGCTTTGCTGCAGGCTTCCCACGAGGCGATTGCCAACGGCTTGTTGATGCTCAGCGACGAGCCGCTTTTGTTCATTCATCTGGCGGCGTTCACCGGTTGGCTGAAGATGCTGCCGCCGCAATACCTGGCGGAAGTGGTCGCAGAAATCCGTGTCGAGTTGTTGATCAGTTTCCTGTTGATGCGCGTCTCTGGCGGCATGGGCGTGCAGCTGCGGTTGAGCAGCAAAGTGCTGGCGAAAATCAAATCGCCGCGCGCGCGGGAATGGCTGGCAGCTTCTGCTTTGCGCCTGGCTGAACTGAATTCCTCGCCTGATTTGACTCGCCATGCCGGCGTTTTGAAACCGCTGGTGCTCAATGTGCGTGATGTTGAGCTGAAACCGACGCCGTCGATTCCGGTGAACATTCGGCAGGCCGATTCCGTGATTTTGACAGTGCCGAATCCGGCCCCACTCGCACGGGACAAGTCGCATGGCATGAGTCGGATGCAGCGTCTTGAGCCTCACGATGACGCGCCCGACCAGGCAAAGAACCCCAACGGCAACAGCGCCGATTGTGTACCACTCACCTGCAGAGACGGCTGCCCGGTGTCGATGGTTACCGGCGAGGAACTGCTGACCCTGACCGATGGCGTGCTCGATGGGCTGCTGCCATTCGAGTTCACAAGGCTGTATCGCACCAGTGCCGCCGAAATCGATGTAGGGCTGGGGTTTGGCTGGAGCCATTCGCTGGCGCATCGGCTGGAGTTCGATGGCGACTGTGTTGTTTGGGTTGACCATGAAAACCGGCGTACGCGGTTCCCGTTGCCGAGTGTTGAGCGCCCGGCGATTCATAACAGCCTGTCGCGGGCGGCGATTTTTCTCGGGGATGAACCGGAAGAACTGATCCTCACGCTGGCGGGGGATGCGGCACGGTTTTATCACTTTCGGGCCGGGCGGCTGACGGCGGTTAGTGATGCGTATGGCAATCGTCTGCGCATTGTTCGGGATCGGCAGGATCGGGTTCAGCGTCTGGACAACGGCGCGGGTCGGGCGCTGTTGTTGCGTTATGACCGCCAGCATTTGGTGGCCGTCGACTATCAGTCGTTTCAGCAGGCTGAATGGACGACTGAGCATACCCTCGTCAGCTACCGCTACGACGCCTATCAGCGTCTGGTCGAGGCGCGTAACGCGGTCGGCGACAGCGAGCGTTACGACTACGACGATGAGCACGTCATCCTGCAGCGCCAACTCACGGGCGGCGCGAGTTTCTTCTGGGAGTGGGAACGCTCAGGAAAATCGGCGCGTTGCGTCAGGCACTGGGCGTCGTTCTCGCAGATGGACACGCGTTATGCCTGGCATGACGACGGCAGTGTCGGCGTGCATTACGTCGATGGCACCGAAGAAACCTACGTCCACGATGACCGCGCACGACTGGTGCGCAAGGTCGAGGCCGATGGCGGCGAACACCTCAAGGCCTACGACGGTTCGGGCCGCTTGGTGGCCGAGCAGGATCCCTTAGGCGCCGTCACCGAATACCGCTACGACGATGTCGGACGGCTGATCGCGCTGCTTCCGCCGGACGATGTGCCAACGTCCTACGAGTACCGCAACGGTTTCCTGCACAGCCGCTCACGTGGCGATGCGGTATGGACGTATCGGCGCAATGCCCAGGGCGATGTCACTGAGGCGGTCGATCCCGATGGTCAGGTCACGCATTACCACTACGACGCTCGCGGGCAGTTGCTGTCGATCCGCTATCCGGACACCAGTCGGCATGTGTTTGTCTGGAACACCCTCGGTCAGTTGGTTGAAGAAACCCTGCCCGATGGCGGTGTGCGGCACTTTTCCTACGATGCACTGGGACGCAGGACTACCACTGCTGATGAACACGGTGCGGTCACGCGTCAGCATTGGGACGCCATTGGCCGACTGATCCAGACGACTTCTCCTACGGGCGCCACCCGCGCCTACAGTTATGGCGCCTACAACCAGGTCACCGCCGAA
>NZ_JACXXO010000006.1 GCF_017980685.1 Pseudomonas iridis | reverse complement strand
GAAACAGCACGATCAGAGGAAAGAGCCGTGAATTAAAGACAAGAAGGGTCTGTTTTTCGGCCGACTTGGATTTTTTGAACCTCAAGCAGCGAGGGCCTCAAAAATCGGTGGGTACTTCAGACCTTCCCTAGCAAGCATCTGATTAAACAACAAGACGAAGTGTTCTTTGTTTGTTGTAGGAGGTTTCCCTATATTCAGTCAGAGAATCCCCGATGCCCTGTTTATATGCGCATACCCGTACAAAACCCCTGAAAAGCCTGATTTAGAGCGATCGTCCCAATTTCCGCCGATCGCCGTAAACCGGGGCTGACGAGAATGGCGGGTTTTGAAAAATTTGGATGTAGGATGATTCCGAAAGACCTTGGTGTTGTTTCAACAATTCACAGCGAGACAACCAACAATCGTGAAAGTGCCATCACCGTGATGGCTTTTTATATATAGGGGTATTGATTTAAGTGTGACGAAGATCGATAGCCAGCAAACGCAATCAGCTACGCGGCGTTTATTATTGCTGTGCCATTACAAACAGGCAGGCATAAAAAATGGGCACCCGACCGCAATCGGTGTGCCCATTTTTTATTGCGGTTCTCCCGTTATTCAGGGAGTTCGCCGCAATTAAGGATTAACGCTGTCTTTCAACGACTTGCCTGGCTTGAATGCAACAGTGTTGCTGGCCTTGATTTTCACCGGCTCACCGGTCTGCGGGTTTTTGCCGGTACGGGCGCCGCGGTGGCGTTGCAGGAAGGTGCCGAAGCCCACCAGCGTGACGCTGTCCTTGCGGTGCAGAGCGCCGGTGATTTCTTCGAGAACGGCGTTGAGCACGCGGTTGGCCTGTTCTTTGGTCAGATCTGCTTTTTCAGCGATTGCAGCGGCGAGTTCTGGTTTACGCATTAGTGAAGCCCCTTTGACGGTTTTTTGTTGTTATGTCCGTGCTGTTCTCGTTGGAACAGCGCCCAAGGCGCCGCAGGCTCTACGCTGCGGCAGACGGGAGTGAGAATGGCACGCGGATACGGGCGGCGCCAGTCTCCCCGCGACCTTTGTAGGGGCAAAAGCTGGGTGATTCCGACAGAACGACCGGTATTTACGCCAGCAGGGCCGGAAGCTGTTTGTTCAGGGCGAGTTTTTCCATCACCGCCGCACCGGTCAGGGCATAACCCAGCAACTGACCGTCGACGCCGTGGCACAGGGCCTTGATGTCGGCGCCCTGCCCCTCGACGGTCCAAACCCCTTCGCTGCCCCGTGGCGGCGGCGATACCACCAATGGGCAGACCGGAGTTTTAACGGTGATCGGCATCGGGCCGTAGTTCACCGCCGTCGGGTTGCCTGCGAGGGTTTGTGCCAGCGCGCGCGCACAACTCATGAGGGGCATCACGTACAAAAGATTCAGCCCGTCGACCTCGGCGCAGTCGCCCAAGGCATAGATATTGGCGTGGGATGTTTTCAGTTGTCGATCAACCACGACACCGCGATTGACCTGCACGCCGGCCGCCGCCGCCAGATCGATGCGAGGGCGCAGGCCGATGGCCGAAACCACCACGTCGCAGGGAATGACCTGACCGTCAGACAAATGCGCCTCCAGGCCATCGGCGACCTTGTGCAGACGGGCCAGCACCGGGCCGAGGTGGAATTTTGCGCCAAGGCTTTCCAGCCCGGACTGCACCGCGGCCGCGGCCGCTGGATGCAGCAGCATCGGCATGACTTGCTCGCACGGCGCAACCAGTTGCACCTCGTAGCCACCGAGGATCAGATCGTTAGCGAATTCACAGCCGATCAGCCCGGCACCGAGCACCAGTACCCGACGCTTGCCAGCCGCTGCCGCGCGGAAACGTGCGTAGTCTTCGAGATCATTGATCGGGAACACCCGATCAGCACCGTCGCCTTCGATCGGCACGCGTACGGTTTCTGCACCCCAGGCGAGGATCAGGTCGCGATATGCCACGGCTTCTTCGCCGATCCACAGGCGCTTGTGGCCCGCGTCGATGCCGCTGATGCGCGTGTGCGTACGCACCTCGGCCTTCAACTGTTCGGCCATCGTGCCCGGCTCGGCCATGCTCAGGCCATCGGCGTCCTTGTTCTTGCCGAAACCGGTGGAGAGCATCGGCTTGGAGTAGGAGCGACCGTCATCGGCGGTAATCAGCAGCAGCGGTGTTTCGCTGTCGAGCTTGCGAAACTCGCGGGCCAGGTTATAGCCCGCAAGCCCGGTGCCGATGATGACGACTGGTGCGCTCATGCCTTGCTTCCTCAGTTTTTCTTAGTTGATTTCGATCATTTCGAAGTCCATCTTGCCAACGCCGCAGTCTGGGCACAGCCAGTCTTCCGGCACGTCCTGCCACAGGGTGCCCGGCGCGATGCCGTCATCCGGCCAGCCGTCGGCTTCGTTATAGATCAGGCCACAGACCACACATTGCCACTTCTTCATTCAGGTACTTCCTCAGGATTCAGGCTTTTGCCGGCGCGAATGGTCGATGGGTGTTGCGCTGCCATCCGGCTCAGGGCGTTTTGTACTGATGGAGCCGGGCAGATGCAAGCCTGTTCGGCGCAACGGCGACCCGGATCAATCAATGTCGATGCTCGCCATGGTAAGCTCGCCGCCTCATTTGCGGCCAATAATGACTCATTGTGCAACAGACAAATTCCTCCCCGGCCCCGCTCTGGCTGCCCCAAAGCCGACTGACGCCCCTCCCCGACTCTTCGACCCTCGACTGGCTGTTCGACGAAGGCTCCCTCACCCGCCGCCTGACCCGTCTGTCCAACGATGGCTTCAGCGTGACGCCGTTGTTCGAAGGCTGGGACACCTTGCGCGGCGATGAATGCGCCGCGCTGGATCTGGCAGAAGGCAGCGAAGGCTGGGTGCGCGAGGTGTATTTGCGCGGCCATGGCCAAGCGTGGGTGTTCGCCCGCAGCGTGGCATCGCGCAATGCATTGCAGGGCGATGGTTTGCACATGGATGAGTTGGGCAGCCGCTCGCTGGGCGAACTGCTGTTTTGCGATCAGGCCTTCCAGCGCCGCGCCATCGAAGTCTGTCACTACCCGGAACAATGGCTGCCGCCAGCCGCCCGGGCGCCCGAGCTGTGGGGTCGTCGTTCGCGTTTCGACCGTGGCGCGTTGAGCGTGCTGGTTGCGGAAATCTTCTTGCCGAGCCTGTGGGATGCCGCACGCGCCCATCCGGAGAACTGCTGATGTACCAGAGCCTGCTCAAGTCCCTGAACCGTTTGAACCCGCGTGCCTGGGATTTCATTCAGTTGACCCGCATGGACAAACCGATCGGCATTTATCTGCTGCTGTGGCCGACTTTGTGGGCGTTGTGGATTGCCGGCAAGGGTTCGCCGTCGCTGGCCAATGTGGTGATTTTCGTTCTCGGTGTGGTGCTGACCCGCGCCGGTGGCTGCGTGATCAACGACTGGGCCGATCGCAAGGTCGACGGCCATGTCAAACGCACCGCGCAACGGCCTCTGGCAGCCGGCAGGATCAGCTCAAAAGAGGCGCTGGTGTTCTTTGCGCTGCTGATGGGGGTGAGTTTCCTGCTGGTGCTGTGCACCAATGCCCCGACAATCTGGTTGTCGCTGGGCGGTCTGGCGCTGGCCTTCACCTATCCGTTCATGAAGCGCTACACCTATTACCCGCAAGTGGTACTGGGCGCGGCGTTTTCCTGGGGGATGCCGATGGCCTTCACCGCAGAGACCGGCGAGTTGCCAGCGGCGGCGTGGCTGCTGTGGATCGCCAATCTGTTGTGGACGGTGGCTTACGACACCTATTACGCGATGACCGATCGCGATGACGACCTCAAGATCGGCGTGAAATCCACGGCGATTCTGTTTGGCGAGGCGGATCGGGTGATCATCCTGACCTTGCAGGCGCTGTCGCTGGGATGCCTGTTACTGGCCGGGTCGAAATTTGAGCTGGGGATCTGGTTTCAACTCGGTCTGCTGGTGGCCGCCGGCTGCTATGCGTGGGAGTTCTGGTACACCCGCAGCAAGGACCGGATGCGCTGCTTCCAGGCGTTTTTGCACAACCACTGGGCCGGGCTGGCGATTTTTGTCGGGATCGTGCTGGATTACGCGTTGCGTTGAGCCACAGACCCAGTAGGAGTGAGCCAGCTCGATAGCGGTGGATCAGTTCACAAATTTGCTGACTGACACAGCGCTTTCGCGAGCAGGCTCGCTCCCACAGGGAATCGCGGTTATTTCTGCGATTCGCGAACGACGTGCCAGACGCTTTTCATCTTGTCGCCTGTCATGTCTCCAGGCTTCTCGTCCTTCACGAAGGTGTACAGCGGTTTGCCATCGTAGGCGTACTGCATCATGCCGTCATCGCGCTTGATGACACTCCATTTGCCGTCAGCCTTGGCGTCCGCCGGCGCCATCAATGGTGGCCAGTTCTTGGCGCAGTCGTCGTTGCACATCGACTTGCCGCCAGCGTCCTTGTCGAACGTGTAAAGCGTCATGCCTTTGTGGTCGACCATCATGCCGTCTTTCATCATGGCCGGATCGGCAGCCATCGCCAGTCCAGGCAGAGTCAGGGCGGCAGCCATCAGCAAAGCCTTGAAGGAAACAGTCATTTGAGTCATGGAAACCTTCTCTTGTGGTTGTCAGGAATCGGACTGAAAGCTTAGTTGAGGATCTGCACATTCGCCCCCGAGCTGAAATACTGTCACACGACTGCAATAATTCCGTTATCTAATGCGGCGCAAGACAGTTAAATGACAAGAGGATTAAGGCATGGTTGGCAGGAGCATTCTGATCGTCGACGACGAAGCGCCCATTCGCGAAATGATCGCCGTGGCGTTGGAAATGGCCGGCTATGACTGCCTCGAGGCAGAGAACTCGCAGCAGGCCCACGCCATCATCGTCGACCGCAAGCCGGACCTGATCCTGCTCGACTGGATGCTGCCCGGCACCTCCGGCATCGAATTGGCCCGACGTTTGAAGCGTGACGAGCTGACCGGGGACATCCCGATCATCATGCTCACCGCCAAGGGCGAAGAGGACAACAAGATCCAGGGTCTTGAAGTCGGCGCCGATGACTACATCACCAAACCGTTTTCCCCACGCGAGCTGGTTGCCCGCCTCAAGGCCGTGCTGCGCCGCGCCGGCCCGACCGATGGCGAAGCGCCAATCGAAGTCGGCGGCCTGTTGCTCGACCCGATCAGCCACCGCGTGACCATCGACGGCAAACCGGCCGAGATGGGCCCGACCGAATACCGTCTGTTGCAATTCTTCATGACCCACCAGGAACGCGCCTACACTCGCGGCCAGTTACTGGATCAGGTCTGGGGCGGCAACGTCTATGTGGAAGAGCGCACGGTCGACGTGCACATCCGACGCCTGCGCAAGGCCCTCGGCGACGCCTACGAAAATCTGGTACAAACCGTGCGTGGCACCGGCTACCGGTTTTCCACAAAAGCATAAAAACAGCTGCAAGCTTCTAGCTACAAGCGGCAAGAAACAGCGAGCCGCTCTGACTTGTAGCTTGCAGCTTGAAACTTGAAGCTGCGGCTAAGGACGCCCCCGTGAATCAAAACTGGCATGGCACCCTGATTCGCCACATGCTGCTGCTGGTCACCGCCTGTCTGGTGATAGGCCTGATCACCGGCTATTACGGCTGGAGCCTCGCGGCGGGCCTGGGCATTTACCTGGCCTGGACACTCAAGCAATTGCTGCGCCTGCACGAGTGGTTGCGCCTGCACCAACCCGATGAAGCACCGCCCGACGGCTATGGTCTGTGGGGCGAAGTGTTCGACAGCATTTATCACCTGCAACGCCGCGACCAACGAGTGCGCGGGCGCCTGCAAGCGGTGATCGACCGGGTTCAGGAGTCCACCGCCGCGCTGAAAGACGCGGTCATCATGCTCGACAGCGACGGCAACCTCGAATGGTGGAACCGCGCCGCCGAAACCCTGCTCGGGCTCAAAACCCCACAGGACAGTGGCCAACCGGTGACCAACCTGGTGCGCCATCCGCGCTTCAAGGAATACTTCGAGCAGGACGCTTACGCAGAGCCGCTGGAAATCCCCTCGCCGACCAATGATCGCGTGCGCATTCAGCTGTACCTCACACGCTACGGCAACAATGAACACTTGATGCTGGTGCGCGACGTCACGCGCATTCATCAGCTGGAACAGATGCGCAAAGACTTCATCGCTAACGTCTCCCACGAATTGCGCACGCCGCTGACGGTGATCTGCGGCTATCTGGAAACCCTGCTCGACAACGTCGAAGAAGTGAACCCGCGCTGGAGCCGCGCCCTGCAGCAGATGCAACAACAGGGCGGGCGCATGCAGACGCTGCTCAACGACTTGTTGCTGCTGGCGAAGCTGGAAGCCACCGATTACCCGTCCGACAACCAACCGATACAGATCGACACGCTGTTGCAATCGATTACGAGCGACGCGCAGCAGTTATCCGGCTCGAAAAACCAGCGCATCACTCTGGAAGCCGACAGCAGCCTGTCGCTCAAAGGCAGCGAGGCGGAACTGCGCAGCGCGTTTTCCAATCTGGTGTTCAACGCGGTGAAGTACACCCCGGCCGAGGGCAATATCCGCATTCGCTGGTGGGGCGACGATCAAGGCGCACACCTGAGCGTGCAGGATTCGGGGATCGGCATCGACAGCAAACACCTGCCGCGACTGACCGAACGCTTCTACCGTGTCGACTCCAGCCGCAACTCCAACACTGGTGGCACCGGGCTCGGTCTGGCCATCGTCAAACACGTGTTGTTGCGCCACCGTGCGCGCATGGAGATCAGCAGCGTGCCAGGCCACGGCAGCACGTTCACCTGCCATTTCGCCCCGGCTCAGGTCGCTTACGCACGGGCGATCAGCGCCGCCGAGTGATACCGGCCGGCACGCGCCACTAGGCAATCGCCAAGTCAGCCGCTACATTGGCTGACTTGTGCCTGCCTTTCAGGCGCGGCTTTTATCTCTTTTGAATCACACGGAACCCGCAAAACTCCATCATGGACCCTTCCCCTGGCTTGTCCCTCGCATCAATATTCGCCGATTTCGGCATGATCCTTTTTGCTCTGATCCTGGTTTTGCTCAACGGCTTTTTCGTTGCGGCAGAATTCGCCATGGTCAAACTGCGCTCGACCCGGGTCGAGGCCATCGCTGACAAGAACGGCTGGCGCGGGCACATCCTGCGCACCGTACACAGCCAGCTCGATGCGTACCTCTCGGCGTGTCAGCTCGGTATCACCCTCGCCTCGCTTGGTCTGGGCTGGGTCGGTGAGCCCGCGTTTGCGCATATTCTCGAACCGCTGCTGAGCGCGGTCGGCGTGCAATCGCCGGAGATCATCAAAGGCGTGTCGTTCTTCACCGCGTTTTTCATCATTTCCTATCTGCACATCGTGATCGGTGAGCTGGCGCCCAAATCCTGGGCGATCCGCAAACCCGAACTGCTGTCGCTGTGGACGGCGGTGCCGCTGTACCTGTTCTACTGGGCGATGTACCCGGCGATCTACCTGCTCAACGCCAGCGCCAACGCGATTCTGCGTATCGCCGGCCAAGGTGAACCCGGCCCGCACCATGAACACCATTACAGCCGCGAAGAACTGAAACTAATCCTGCACTCCAGCCGTGGCCAGGACCCGAGCGATCAGGGCATGCGTGTATTGGCCTCGGCAGTGGAGATGGGCGAACTGGAAGTGGTCGACTGGGCCAACTCCCGCGAAGACCTGATCACTCTGGAGTTCAACGCGCCGCTCAAGGAAATTCTGGCGATGTTCCGTCGCCACAAGTTCAGCCGTTATCCGGTGTACGACAGCGAGCGCCAGGAGTTCGTCGGCCTGCTGCACATCAAGGACCTGCTGCTGGAGCTGGCGGCGCTGGATCACATTCCCGAATCGTTCAACCTGGCTGAGCTGACCCGCCCGCTGGAGCGCGTGTCGCGGCACATGCCGCTGTCGCAGCTGCTGGAGCAGTTCCGCAAGGGTGGCTCGCACTTCGCCGTGGTCGAGGAGGCTGATGGCAACATCATCGGCTACCTGACCATGGAAGACGTGCTGGAAGTGCTGGTCGGCGATATTCAGGACGAACACCGCAAGGCTGAACGCGGCATTCTTGCCTATCAGCCGGGCAAGCTGCTGGTGCGCGGCGACACGCCGTTGTTCAAGGTTGAACGCCTGCTGGGAATCGACCTGGACCACATCGAAGCCGAAACCCTCGCCGGCCTGGTTTATGAAACCCTGAAACGGGTGCCGGAAGAGGAAGAAGTGCTGGAAGTCGAAGGCTTGCGGATCATCATCAAGAAGATGAAAGGGCCGAAGATTGTGCTGGCGAAGGTGTTGATGCTGGGTTGATCGACGGATCCTGCACCGCGCCGATCGCTTCGCGAGCAGGCTCACTCCCACCCCTGGAATGCATTTCAAATGTGGGAGCGAGCCTGATCTCGAAGGCGCCAGGTCTGATACCGCGTTACTGCTTGCCCAACGCAAAGTTGGGCATCGCCCCCAGCGGCTGGTTGAACTGATACGGAATCGACACCAGCCCCGCGCCGCTGTTGCGCTGCACCACAAAGTGCAGGTGCGGGCCACTGCTGTTGCCGGTGTTGCCCGACAGCGCCAACGGGCTGCCCACCGTCACCCGCTGCCCTTCGCGCACACTCACCGAACCTTGCTTGAGATGCAGGTACACTCCCATCGTGCCGTGGTCATGCAGCACCCGCACGAAATTGCCGGACGCATCATTGCCGCGCCCACTCTGCGAATTCTCGGTCTTTACCACCACGCCGGCCCGCGCCGCGATGATCGGCGTGCCGACCGGCATGGCGATGTCCATCGCATATTTGTTCTTCGGCCCATAGTGGCTGTATTGGCCGTTGGCACCCTGACTCAAGCGGAACGGTCCACCGCGCCACGGCAGCGGATAACGATAGCCCTGGGCCGCTCCTGAAGGATCGCCGAGGGAATAGTGAAACTGCGGCGAATACACCAGTGGCTGGCCGCCGGACACCGCTTTGAGCAACGCCAACCGCGTATTGCTGCGCGCCGGCAGCACCCGGCGAATGGTTTGAGTCGGCGCGCCACGCACGTTGCTCAACCCGGTAAACGCCAGCGCTATCTCAACCGGCGCATACAGGTCGTTGCGCACGAACACCACGTCGGCGCCTTTCTGTTTCTTGATGTCGAGGTAGACCTGGCGCTCGAGGCGCTCGACCATTCGGTCCTGAAACACGAACACCTTCGCACCTTTGCTCGGACGGTCGCTGTACGAGACCACGCCGTTGGCATCGGTGGATTTGTAGATTGTCATCGCCACAGCCAGGTTGGAGGCCATGGCCAAACCACAGAAAAACAGCAGTCGCGCGAGCATGGGCAAGAGTCTGTCGAAGTAAGGCCTGGGAAAGAGCCTAGCAGGTGAGACAGACCAGGGTAGTCGAGAGATGTTTCAAATTAGCCAGTCTGGAAAGTGGACGCCGTAAGGGATGGCCCCTTCGCGAGCAGGCTCGCTCCCACATTTGGAATGCATTCCAAAGCGGGAGCGAGCCTGCTCGCGAAGACTGACTGTCAGGCGAGAGAGATCACGCGCCAGGAACGAAGTGCTTTTGCGCCGTGCCGCGGGCGATCAGGCGGGAGATGTAGTCGAGTTTCTGCGCGTCCTGGTCGACGAAGCGGAACGTCAGTTGCAGCCATTCGCTGTCAGGTTTCTGCTCAAACGCAACGATGGCGTGCAGATAGCCATTGAGGCGAGCGATTTCGGCGTTGTCACCCTGCTCCAGGTCGAGCACAGCGCTGTCGAGGATCTGCGGCAGGGTGTCGGTGCGTTTCACTACCAGCAGCGCTTCCTTGATGCTCAGGGCCTTGATCACGCATTGCTGCGTGCCGCTCGGCAGGCGCAATTGGCCTTGACCGCGACCGCTGGCAGGCGAGGACGCAGCCGCAGGTGCCTTGACCGGCGGACTGTTGAGCAGGCCACGCGACGCGGCCGCCGCAGGTGCAGGCGCTGCGGCGACAGGTTTGGCAAACGGATTTACCGCCGCCGCAGCCGGGGCGCCGCTACCAATGACCGCTGCCTTGCCGCCGGTCAGGGCACTCAGGGAGTCGTTGCCGAATGCCGAGTTCATCTTGGTCGGTGCGCTGTTCATCAGGGTGTCGAGCTTGCCGACCTTGTTCAGTGCCTGCTTGACCTTGGTCAGCAGTTGTTCGTTGGTGAACGGCTTGCTGACATAGCCGGAAACGCCGGCCTGAATCGCCTGCACGACGTTTTCCTTGTCGCCACGGCTGGTGACCATGACAAACGGCATGGTCTTGAGATTGTCCTGCTCGCGGCACCAGGTCAGCAGTTCCAGACCCGACATTTCCGGCATTTCCCAGTCGCACAGGACCAGGTCGAAGGCTTCACGGGCCAGCATGGCCTGGGCCTTTTTGCCGTTGATGGCGTCCTCGGTGCGGATCCCCGGGAAATAATTACGCAGGCACTTTTTCACCAGGTCACGAATGAACGAAGCATCGTCCACAACCAACACACTGATCTTGCTCATCCAACACCCCTATTAAAATCCCGGCAAGCATAACGCTGGCTGATGGCACATTGCCAAAACTCTTCAGTCACGCCGGGACTTTTCGTTCGCGGGTGCTGCTTTTTAATTCGATTGATTCAAAAGCACCAGAAACAAAAACGCCCGGCCAAAGGGCCGGGCGCTTTTCTCAGGCAATCTTACTTATCGTCAGCAACGCCCGGAACATTAGCGGTTTCGCCGCTTGTGCCCTGAACTTCTTCCTTCATGCGCTTGAGGCCCATGTGGCGCACGTCGGTACCGCGCACCAGATAGATCACCAACTCGGAGATATTGCGCGCGTGGTCGCCGATGCGCTCCAGCGAACGCAGCACCCAGATGATGCTCAAGACGCGCGAGATAGAGCGCGGGTCTTCCATCATGTAGGTCGCCAGTTCACGCAGGGCGGTCTTGTACTCGCGGTCGATGATTTTGTCGTATTGCGCCACCGACAAGGCCAGATCGGCGTCGAAACGGGCAAACGCGTCCAACGCATCGCGGACCATGTTGCGCACCTGGTCGCCGATGTGGCGAACCTCGACGTAACCGCGCGGGGCTTCGCCTTCTTCGCACAACTGGATGGCGCGGCGGGCGATCTTGGTGGCTTCGTCGCCGATGCGTTCCAGGTCAATCACTGACTTGGAGATGCTGATGATCAGACGCAGGTCCGACGCCGCCGGCTGACGACGGGCCAGAATGCGCAGGCATTCTTCGTCGATGTTGCGTTCCATCTGGTTGATCTGGTCGTCAATCTCGCGCACCTGCTGAGCCAGGCCGGAGTCGGCCTCGATCAATGCCGTGACCGCGTCGTTGACCTGCTTCTCGACCAGCCCGCCCATGGCCAGGAGGTGGCTGCGCACTTCCTCAAGCTCGGCGTTGAACTGCGCGGAAATGTGATGGGTAAGGCCTTCTTTAGAAATCATTGTTCGCTCCGCGAAAGTTGCAAGCTTCAAGCTGCAAGCTTCAAGCAGTTATGTATAAGTCCTGATATCGCACCGCATCTTTCTTGCCGCTTGAAGCTTGCGGCTTGCAGCTGTACGACTAGCCGTAGCGCCCCGTGATGTAGTCTTCGGTCTGCTTCTTGGCCGGATTGGTGAACAGCGTATCGGTATCGCCAAATTCCACCAGTTTGCCCATGTACATGAACGCCGTGTAGTCGGACACCCGCGCGGCTTGCTGCATGTTGTGGGTCACGATGACGATGGTGAACTTGGACTTCAGTTCGTAGATCAACTCTTCGACTTTCAGCGTCGAGATCGGGTCGAGTGCGGAGCACGGTTCGTCGAGCAGCAGGACTTCCGGTTCAACCGCGATGGTGCGAGCGATCACCAGACGTTGCTGCTGACCACCGGACAGGCCGAGTGCCGACTCGTGCAGACGATCTTTTACTTCGTCCCACAGCGCCGCGCCTTTGAGGGCCCACTCAACGGCTTCGTCGAGGATGCGCTTCTTGTTGATGCCCTGGATGCGCAGACCGTAAACCACGTTTTCGTAGATGGTTTTCGGGAACGGGTTCGGCTTCTGGAACACCATGCCGACGCGACGACGCAGTTCGGCCACATCTTCGCCCTTGCGATAGATGTTGTTGCCGCACAGGTTGATCGCGCCTTCGACACGGCAACCGTCAACCAGGTCGTTCATGCGGTTGAAGGTCCGTAGCAGCGTGGATTTGCCGCAGCCGGACGGGCCGATGAACGCGGTCACGCGCTGTTTCGGAATATTCATACTGACGTCGAACAGCGCTTGCTTCTCGCCGTAGTACAGGCTCAGGCCCGGCACTTCGATGGCAACGGTTTCCTGCTCGAGGTTCAGGCTCTGCTTGTCGCGGCCCAGGGCAGACATGTTGATGCCGTGGGTATGCGTTTCGTGCTGCATGGGTCTCACTCCGTTCGTAGCTGCAAGCTTCTGGCTGCAAGCTGCAAGTTTGAGCAAAAGCGGCTTGTAGCTTGCCGCTTGTGGCTAATGGCTTTAGCTATCCAGTGCTTTGTATTTTTCACGCAGGTGGTTACGGATATACACCGCCGACAGGTTCAACGTCGCGATCACCAACACCAGCAACAGCGCCGTGGCGTATACCAGCGGGCGTGCCGCTTCGACGTTCGGGCTCTGGAAGCCGACGTCATAAATATGGAAGCCCAGGTGCATGATCTTCTGGTCCAGGTGCAGGTACGGATAGTTGCCATCCACCGGCAGCGAAGGCGCCAGTTTCACCACACCCACCAGCATCAGCGGCGCCACTTCACCGGCGGCACGGGCCACCGCGAGGATCATGCCGGTCATCATCGCCGGACTGGCCATCGGGATGACAATCTTCCACAAGGTTTCAGCCTTGGTGGCACCGAGGGCCAACGAGCCTTCACGCACGGTGCGAGGAATCCGCGCCAGGCCTTCTTCAGTGGCCACGATCACCACTGGCACCGCCAGCAGCGCCAGCGTCAGCGAAGCCCAGAGCAGACCCGGCGTACCGAAGGTCGGTGCCGGCAACGCTTCCGGGAAGAACAAGCGGTCAACCGAACCACCCAACACGTAAACAAAGAAGCCCAGACCGAACACGCCGTAAACGATGGCCGGAACGCCCGCCAGGTTGTTCACCGCGATCCGGATGATCCGCGTCAGGGTGTTCTGCTTGGCGTATTCACGCAGGTACACCGCCGCCAGCACGCCGAACGGAGTCACGATCATCGCCATGATCAGCGTCATCATCACGGTGCCGAAAATCGCCGGGAAGATCCCGCCCTCGGTGTTCGCTTCACGCGGGTCGTCCGACAGGAACTCCCAGATCTTGCTGAAGTAGAAACCGACCTTGGTCAGAGTGCTCATCGCGTTCGGCTGGTAGGCGTGAACCACTTTGCCCAGATCGATTTGAATCTCTTTGCCGTTGGCATCGCGAGCGGTCAATGCGTCGCGGTTGAACTGCGCATGCAGGTCAGCCAGACGCGCTTCGATGTCTTGATAGCGGGCATTGAGTTCGGCACGCTCGGATTCCATGTCGGCTTGCGCGGCGGCGTCGAACTTGCCTTCGAGCTCCAGTTTGCGACTGTGCAGACGGATGCGCTCCAGCCCTGCGTTGATCGCGCCGATGTCGGATTTTTCCAGCGATTTCAGTTGCGCGGCCAGACCATTGACGCGGTCGATCCGCGCTTGCAGTTCAGGCCAGGCCGCTTCACCTTCGGCGATGACCTTGCCGTCCTGTTTGACGTTGACCAGGTAGCCGTAGAAATTGCCCCACTCGCGCCGCTCGACTGCCATCAACTCTGGCGGCGTGGTCTGGTTAGTCAGCCACTCGCCGACGATCCAGGTGAAGTCGTTGCCGTTCAGGTCACGGTTGCCGACTTTGATCAGCTCGCGCGTCATGAATTCCGGGCCAGCGTCCGGCACCGGCAAACCGGCGCTCTTCAGACGGGCGCGGGGCACTTCTTCTTTCTGCACCACTTCGCCGACCACAAGGTGCTGGGCCTGGCCCGGCACGTCGTAGCTGGCGTGGATCAGATCCGCCGGCCAGAAGTGACCCAGACCGCGCACGGCAATCACCGCCAGCAGGCCAATGGTCATGATGACCGCGATGGACACCGCGCCACCGCTGATCCAGACGCCTGGGGCGCCGCTCTTGAACCATCCTTTCAGGGAGTTCTGTTTCACAGACTTCTACCTTTGCTTAAAGCGACGAGTATTTCTTGCGCAGACGCTGACGAATCAGTTCTGCCAGGGTGTTCATGACGAAGGTGAACAACAGCAGCACCAGCGCCGAGAGGAACAGCACGCGGTAGTGGCTGCCGCCGACTTCCGACTCGGGCATTTCCACCGCAACGTTGGCAGCCAGGGTGCGCAGGCCTTCGAACAGGTTCATTTCCATGACCGGGGTGTTACCGGTGGCCATCAGCACGATCATCGTTTCACCGACCGCACGGCCCATGCCGATCATCAGTGCCGAGAAGATGCCCGGGCTGGCGGTGAGGATCACCACGCGGGTCATGGTCTGCCACGGCGTGGCACCGAGGGCCAGCGAGCCGAGGGTCAGACCACGGGGCACGCTGAACACGGCGTCTTCGGCGATCGAGTAGATGTTCGGGATCACCGCAAAACCCATGGCCAGGCCAACTACCAGAGCGTTGCGCTGGTCGTAGGTGATGCCCAGATCGTGGGAGATCCACATGCGCATGTCGCCGCCGAAGAACCAGTTCTCCATGAACGGGCTCATGTACAGCGACAGCCAGCCCACAAACAGGATCACCGGAATCAGCAACGCACTTTCCCAGCCATCCGGAACTCTCAGGCGGATCGACTCAGGCAGACGGCTGAAGGTGAAACCGGCGACCAGAATGCCGATCGGCAGCAACATCAGCAGGCTGAAGATGCCCGGCAAATGTCCTTCCACATAAGGCGCGAGGAACAGACCGGCGAAGAAACCGAGGATCACCGTCGGCATCGCTTCCATCAGCTCGATGACCGGTTTGACCTTGCGGCGCATGCCCGGCGCCATGAAGTACGCGGTGTAGATCGCAGCGGCAACAGCCAGCGGCGCAGCCAGCAGCATCGCGTAGAACGCGGCTTTCAGGGTGCCGAAGGTCAGTGGCGACAGGCTCAGTTTCGGTTCGAAATCGGTGTTGGCCGCAGTCGATTGCCAGACGTATTTTGGCTCGTCGTAGTTCTCGTACCAGACCTTGCTCCACAGCGCGCTCCAGGACACTTCCGGGTGCGGGTTGTCGAGCAGCAGCGGTTGCAGCTTGCCGCCGGCTTCGACGATGACGCGGTTGGCGCGTGGCGACAGACCGAACAGGCCCTGGCCTTCAACAACCTGATCGACCAGCAAGGTACGGTGCGCGGTGCTGTGGAACACGCCGAGCTTGCCGTCGGCATCCAGCGCCAGGAAGCCTTTGCGGCGCTCTTCGGCGGTGATCTCAATGATTGGCGCCTTGCCCATCTGGAACGTACGAATCTGCTTCAGGCGCTGCTCGCCATCGGGGTCGCGGGCCATGAACCATTGGGCCAGACCACCTTTGGAGTCACCGATGATCAGCGAGATACCGCCAACCAGTTGCGTGGTCGCGGTGACTTCAGCGTCAGCGTTTTCGAGCAATTTGTAACGACCGTTGAGGCTCTTGTCGCGCAGGCTGAACACGTCAGCCTGGGCACGACCGTTGACCACATACAGCCATTGCTGGCGCGGGTCGACGAAGATGTTTTTCACCGGCTCGGTCATCTGCGGCAGATCAATACGCTTCTGCTCGTTGGTGACTTCGCCAGTCATCATGTTTTCTTCGCTGGTCAGCGACAACACATTGAGTTGCGAACCGGTCGAGCCCACCAGCATCAGGGTCGAATCAGTGGCATTGAGGCTGACGTGCTCCAGCGCACCGCCGCTTTCGTTCAACGTGATCGGCGTGTTGCCGTACGGATACTCGATAGCCGGGCTGATGGTTTTCTTGCTGTCGGGGTAGCTGACTTTGTAGGTGTGACGGAACACCAGTGCCTGACCGTTGGACAAGCCTACGGCCACCAGTGGATGACCTGGCTGGTCTTTACCAATGGAGGTCACGGTTGCGCCTGCCGGCAACGGCAGATCGACGCGCCTCAGTTCAGCGCCACTGTCGATATCGAAGAACAGCGCCTGGCCCTTGTCGGAAACGCGCATGGCCACGTGATTCTGCTCTTCGAGCGAAATCATCAGCGGCTTTCCGGCGTCCTGCATCCAGGCCGGGGTGATGGCATCATTCACGGTCAGGTCGGCACCCTTGAACAGCGGCGCGACGACGTAGGCGAGGAAGAAAAAGATCAGGGTGATGGCTACCAGCACCGCCAGGCCGCCAACGAGGACGTACCAGCGGGTGAAGCGATCCTTGAGCGCGCGAATGCGGCGCTTGCGTTGCAGCTCAGGCGTATTGAAGTCAATGCGCTTGGGAGGATTTGTAGTCATGTTGGAATTGGCCAGATCATTCATGCGCTCACCCTAGCGATCCTGTATGACAGAAAGATGACAGTGCAGTGACGCAGCAAATCCACCGCCAACGGAGCTGGCAGAGGATCGAAAATTTGAGAGGTGTATAAAAGGCCGGTCTGCGGGCAGATCCGGCCTTTCACCTGAGTCCGAAGGGGTTCACCCCGGACTCAATTTGTTACTTCTTGGCGACAGCGCCGCCTTCTTGCAGACCCAGGTCAGCCAGTGCTTTTGCAGCAACCTTGGCCGGCAGTGGGATGTAGCCGTCTTTCACAACCACTTCCTGACCCTGTTTGGACAGAATCAGTTTCACGAACTCGGCTTCCAGCGGGGCCAGAGGCTTGTTCGGGGCCTTGTTGACGTAAACGTAGAGGAAGCGCGACAGCGGATACTTGCCGTTCAGGGTGTTTTCTTCGGTGTCTTCGATGAAATCGGTGCTGCCTTTCTTGGCCAGAGCTACCGTTTTCACGCTAGCGGTTTTGTAGCCGATGCCCGAGTAACCAACGCCGTTCAGCGAGGAGCTGATCGACTGCACGACCGAAGCCGAACCTGGTTGCTCGTTGACGTTTGCCTTGTAGTCACCTTTGCACAGGGCTTCTTCTTTGAAGTAGCCATAGGTGCCCGATACCGAGTTACGACCGAACAGCTGAACCGGCTTGTTCGCCAGGTCGCCAGTCACACCCAGGTCACCCCAGGTTTTCACGTCGGTTTTAGCACCGCACAGGCGAGTGGACGAGAAGATCGCGTCGACCTGCTCCATGGTCAGACCCTTGATCGGGTTGTCCTTGTGTACGAATACAGCCAGGGCGTCCACGGCAACCGGGATAGCGGTTGGCTTGTAGCCATATTTGGTTTCGAAGGCTTGCAGCTCGTTGTCCTTCATCTTGCGGCTCATCGGGCCCAGGTTAGCGGTGCCTTCAGTCAGCGCAGGTGGCGCGGTCGAAGAACCGGCGGCCTGAATCTGGATGTTTACGTTCGGGTATTCTTTTTTGTAGTTCTCAGCCCACAGGGTCATGAGGTTGGCCAGGGTATCGGAGCCGACGCTGGACAGGTTGCCCGACACACCAGTGGTCTTGGTGTAGCTCGGGATAGCAGGGTCAACAGCGGCAACCGCGTTGGCAGTCGCAACGCCAGCAGCGACAAAAGTCATTGCCGCCATCAAACGCTTCAGTTTCATGCCTTACTCCTAGCAGATAGGGTGTGTTAAGTCGGGGCCAAGTATCAGCAGGCCGTGTGAACACTCTATGGCTGAAATATGACAATTGGATGAAAGGCCAGCATTCGGGTTTTAAAAGATGATTCGAGGTGCCCATTCGCAAGCAGGCTCGCTCCCACACCGGGAACGCATTCCAAGTGTGGGAGCGAGCCTGCTCGCGAAAGGGTCGTGACTACCGAGGAGTTTTCGGATCAGCGCCCCTTCTTCCAGAGCCACGCCCCCACCACAATCCCCACCGCGCAAAGCACCGCCACATAGTAGGCAGGCCCCATCGGGCTTTCTTTCAGCAGCAGGCTGACGATCATCGGCGTCAGACCACCGAAGATTGCGTACGCCACGTTGTAGGAAAACGACAAGCCACTGAAGCGCACCACCGGCGGGAACGCCTTGACCATCACATACGGTACCGCACCGATGGTGCCGACCAGCAAACCGGTCAGGGCATACAGCGGGAACAGCCAGTTCGGGTGATCGGCGAGGCTGTGATAGAAGGTCCAGGAGCTGATCAGCAGGCCCAGGCAACCGAACACGAATACGCGCCCGGCGCCAAAGCGATCCGCCAGCGCGCCAGCAATGATGCAGCCAAAACTCAGAAATACGATCGCCAGGCTGTTGGATTGCAGCGCGGTGGTTGGCGAGAAGTGATAGACCGTTTGCAGCACGGTCGGGGTCATCAGGATCACCACGACAATGCCGGCAGACAGCAGCCAGGTCAGCAGCATCGAGATCGCGATCGCCCCGCGATGATCACGCAGCACCGCGCGCAGCGGCACTTCTTCGGCCAGCGCCTTGCGCAGTTGCAGCTCGGCAAATACCGGGGTCTCGTGCAGCCAGCGGCGCAGGTAAACCGAGAACAGGCCAAACACGCCGCCGAGCAGGAACGGAATCCGCCAGGCGTAATCGGAAACTTCGCTCGGCGTATAGAGGCTGTTGATCGCCGTGGCGACCAGCGAGCCAAGCAGGATTCCGGCGGTCAGGCCGCTGGTGAGGGTGCCACAGGCGTAACCCATATGCTTTTGCGGCACGTGTTCGGAAACGAAGACCCACGCCCCCGGCACTTCACCGCCAATCGCCGCGCCTTGAATCACGCGCATCAATAGAAGAAGAATCGGCGCCCACATGCCGATCTGCGCATACGTCGGCAGCAAACCCATGATCAGGGTCGGTACGGCCATCATGAAGATGCTCAGGGTGAACATCTTCTTGCGCCCCAGCAGATCGCCGAAATGCGCCATGACGATGCCGCCCAGCGGACGCGCGAGATAACCGGCGGCGAAGATGCCGAAGGTCTGCATCATGCGCAGCCACTCGGGCATGTCGGCCGGGAAGAACAGTTTGCCGACTACGGTGGCGAAGAATACGAAGATGATGAAATCGTAGAATTCCAGCGCGCCCCCCAGGGCGGACAGCGACAGGGTCTTGTAGTCATTGCGGGTCAACGGTCGTGCGGGTTGCTCGGGCTGCGCGAGGCTCGAAGGCGCTGTGGTCATGGCAAGGGCTTCTCTTATAGTCGGATCTGCCGCCACAACAACGCTGGCGGTGGCTTGGGCAGGTTCGGCACCATAGCAAATTGTTCGAAAAAGCACATAGAGCCGCGTATTTGACAGTCGAAATCAGAACCGGACGGTCGTCGTGGAGTCTACCGACCGATATACTCGCAACCTTGCCCCGGTTTGTAGGGGGTTGCTGTGCGAAAACGTTGTTGGCCCGCCCTTTGATCGGCGCAGCCGGTTTCGCAGAGTTTCTCCTTAGGCGCCTTATGGAAAACGTGACGAACGTAGTATGTTCGGTGCTGAATCGTTTTTCCCGAAGACGGCTACCACCAGCAGCACTAACAAAGAGTCACGGGTCAGAGGCCCCCCGGCATGATAGAACTCGAACAAGAAGATCCGATCCCGCAAGGCGACCTGGCCCTGCAAATCACCGCGCTTCCACGCGAAACCAATGGCTTTGGCGATATTTTCGGCGGCTGGCTGGTAGCGCAGATGGATTTGGCCGGCACCGCGATGGCCAGCCGTGTCGCTGGTGGCCGCGTGGCTACTGTCGCCATTGATCGCATGGCGTTTCTGGTGCCTGTGGCGGTCGGCGCGCAATTGTCCTTTTACACCCAGACCCTGGAAATCGGTCGTAGCTCGATCCAGATGATGGTCGAGGTGTGGAGCGACGATCCGCTGTCCAGCGAGTGGCGTAAGGTGACCGAAGCGGTATTCGTTTTCGTCGCCATCGACGGTAGTGGCCGCACTCGTTCGGTGCCACCACGCGCACGTTAAACCTCGCGGCCGTTTTACGGTCGATAGTCGTCCCAAGTGTCTGATCGAGAGCTGTCCCATGACCACGCCCAACGTTGAAGCCGTGAAACTGGATGAACTGAACTGCTGGCGCATTCGCCACGGTCAGGCTGAAGTGTTGGTCGCCCAACAAGGCGCGCACATCCTCAGTTACCAGATCGACGGCCAGCCGCCGATCATCTGGCTTAACGACAAGGCCACGTTCAAGACCGGCAAGAGCATCCGTGCCGGCGTGCCGGTGTGCTGGCCGTGGTTCGGCAAGTTCGAACGCAATCCGCAGAACGTGCAGGCGATGTACACCGGTGAGCAACCGGCCCCTGCGCACGGTCTGGTGCGTGCGATGGATTGGGAACTGGGCGGCATCGAAGCCGAGAGCAACGGGATCAAGGTCGAGTTCAAGTTGCCCTGTCCCGAAGGCGGCCTGGCGGGTTGGCCGCATCAGGTGGATCTGACCCTGACTCTGCACCTGTCGGATGAGCTGCAATTCAACCTGACCAGCCATAACCGTGGCAGTGACTCCGTCAGCCTGAGTCAGGCGCTGCATACCTATTTTGCTGTCAGCGACGTGCGCAATGTGCATGTCGACGGCGTGGCGGGGCTGGACTACATCGAGACGCTGGACGACTGGAAGACCCACAGCCAGCAAGGCGATCTGAATTTTGCCGGGGAAACCGACCGCATCTACCTCGATACGCCACCGCAACTGAGCATCGTCGATCCGGCCTGGGAGCGGCGCATCGTGCTGACGTCTACCGGCTCGCGGACGGCCGTGATCTGGAACCCCTGGATCGACCGCGCTGCGGCGCTCAGCGATATGGATAACGATGGCTGGCAGCGCATGCTGTGCATCGAGACGGCGAATGTGATGAGTGATGTGGTGACTCTGGCACCGGGTGCGAGCCATACGATGGGCGTCAGCGTCGCCAGCAAAGCGCTCTAATCAGCACCACAATACAAAATGTGGGAGCGAGCCTGCTCGCGAAGGCGTGGTATCAGTCAACATTCAAATGTCTGACACACCGCTTTCGCGAGCAGGCTCGCTCCCACAGTTGTTTCGTGGTGTCAGAGATCAGATTCCTGCACCACCCGCACCTTGTCCGCCTCCAGCGCATACGCCGCATCGGCCAGATCATTGCTGACCTTCTCGACCTTCAGCGTGCCGCTCACCCACAGCGGCGTATAGATGTCTTCCAGCTTCAAACCCTTCGGATACCGCACCAGCACCAGTTGATTCGGCGGCGGTGGCGGCACGTGGATGCACGCGCCCGGGTACGGCACGAGGAAGAACAGCGTGCTGCGGCCCTTGGCGTCGGATTCCAGCGGCACCGGATAACCGCCGATGCGGATGTGCTTGTCGTTCATCGACGCTACGGTTTTGGTCGAGTACATGACCGCCGGCAGACCTTTGGCCTGCTTCATCCCGCCCTTCTCGGTGAAGGTGCCGGTGGCTTCCGGGGAGTTGTGGTCGATTTCAGGCATGGCCTCGAGGGCCTTTTGATCCGACTTGGGCATCAGTTCGAGCCAGTCGGTTTCCGGCAGTTCGCTGGCGTGTGCCAGACCGCTGCCCAGCAAGAGGAGAGTCAACAGGAGACGGCGCATGAAGGAGCTCGGTAAAAAAAGGAAGTTGAAACGCCGAGCATTCTAGCCCTCCCCGCCGCGATGGCGGAGAGGACTTTGTCGCTTTGAATCAGTTCTTTTTGATCAGGCCGTAGATCACCAGCAACACGACTGCGCCAACCAGCGCGCCGAGGAAGCCTGCGCCCTCGCCCGCCTGATAAATGCCCAGAGCCTGGCCGCCATAGGTGGCCGCCAGCGAACCGCCGATACCGAGCAGGATGGTCATGATCCAGCCCATGCTGTCATCGCCCGGTTTCAGGAACCGAGCCAGCAGGCCGACGATCAAGCCGATAAAGATGGTTCCGATAATTCCCATGGCATTTCCCTCTGTGTGAATTGGCTATGCCAAAGCCTAGACAGACTTTGGCATCCTGCCATGAGAGAACGGCGGCCCCTGAATGGTTCCGCCGCTGCCACATGAAACTCTTTTACTCGGCGATCAACGCTTCGACCTTGAGGATCTGCGCTTCAAGCGTGGCCTTGTCGGCGCAGCGCAGGTTGGCGTGACCGACCTTGCGCCCGGCCTTGAAGGCCTTGCCGTAGTGATGCAGATGGCAGTCTTCGATGGCGATGACTTTCTCAACCGGCGGGACAACGCCGATAAAGTTGAGCATCGCGCTCTCGCCGACCTTGGCCGTCGAACCCAGCGGCAGACCGGCAACGGCACGCAGGTGGTTTTCGAACTGGCTGCACTCGGCGCCTTCGGTGGTCCAGTGCCCGGAGTTGTGCACGCGCGGGGCGATTTCGTTGGCCTTGAGGCCACCGTCGACTTCAAAGAACTCGAACGCCATCACGCCGACATAATCCAGCTGCTTGAGCACACGGCTGGAATAATCTTCGGCCAACGCCTGCAACGGGTGATCAGTGCTGGCGATCGACAGCTTGAGGATGCCGCTGTCGTGGGTGTTGTGCACCAACGGGTAGAACTTCGTTTCGCCATCACGTGCACGCACGGCGATCAGCGAGACTTCACCGGTGAACGGCACGAAGCCCTCCAGCAAGCAGGCAACGCTGCCGAGTTCGGCAAAAGTGCCGACCACGTCTTCAGGTTTGCGCAGGACTTTCTGACCCTTGCCGTCGTAACCCAGCGTGCGGGTTTTCAGCACGGCCGGCAGACCGATTGCAGCCACGGCAGCATCCAGATCGGCTTGTGACTGAATGTCGGCAAAGGCTGGGGTCGGGATACCCAGATCCTTGAACATGCTCTTTTCGAACCAGCGGTCACGCGCGATGCGCAGGGCTTCGGCGCTTGGATAGACCGGCACGAATTGCGAGAGAAACGCTACGGTTTCAGCCGGGACGCTTTCGAATTCGAAGGTCACCAGATCGACTTCATCGGCCAATTGGCGCAGATGGTCCTGATCGCCGTAATCGGCCCGCAGGTGTTCGCCCAGCGCAGCGGCGCAAGCGTCCGGCGCAGGATCGAGGAAAGCGAAGTTCATGCCCAGCGGAGTGCCCGCCAAGGCCAACATGCGACCCAACTGGCCGCCACCGATTACACCGATCTTCATCTCAACAACCTCAGGCAATACGTGGGTCTGGATTGTCCAGGACGCTGTCTGTCTGCTCGGCACGGAAGGTTTTCAGCACCGCGTGGAATTGCGGATGCTTGGCGCCAAGGATACTCGCCGAGAGCAGCGCTGCGTTGATCGCGCCAGCCTTGCCGATGGCCAGGGTGGCGACCGGAATGCCGGCCGGCATTTGCACGATCGACAGCAGTGAATCGACGCCCGAGAGCATTGCCGACTGCACGGGAACGCCCAGCACCGGCAGGTGGGTCTTGGCCGCACACATGCCCGGCAAGTGAGCTGCGCCGCCAGCACCGGCGATAATCACCTCGATGCCTCGACCTTCAGCCTCTTCGGCGTACTGGAACAGCAGATCCGGGGTACGGTGTGCAGAAACCACCTTGACCTCGTACGGGATGCCGAGCTTTTCCAGCATATCGGCGGTGTGGCTAAGGGTGGACCAATCGGACTTGGAGCCCATGATCACGCCAACCAGTGCACTCATCGTCGCGCCTCTTCTCTCTGGGCGCCCGCAGGCGCGTCAAAAACAACAAGCCACGCAGGTTGCGTGGCTTGATTGTACGAAAAATGGCCGGTCGTACCGGCCAAAGGCCGCGCAGTATACCGCAATGAAAGTAATAAACAGCCCCCTGCGCGACCATCTGTCATCTGCCGCAAAAGCCCGGTTTTATTGACCTGAAGGTCAGTCCAGAAACACCGCAAATCCCTTGTGGGAGCTGGCTTGCCAGCGATGACGTCGTGTCAGCAAACATTGAGGGTGACTGGCCAACCGCAATCGCTGGCAAGCCAGCTCCCACAGGTTTATTCGATGGGTTCAGGCGTTTTGTGCCGCGCCGCCCTCGAGCTTGCGCCACAGCAGACGCACGTTGGCCTTGCGCACCAGTGCGCATCGATACAGACGAATCTCCAGCGGCACATGCCATTGCGGGCCGCCGCAGACCACCAGTTCGCCACGCGCCAGTTCGGCACGCACGCTCAGTTGCGGCACCCAGGCAATGCCGAGTCCTTCCAGCGCCATGCTTTTCAGGCTGTCGGCCATGGCGGTTTCATAAATGGTGGTAAACCGCAGCTGACGCTGGCGCAGCAAACCGTTCACAGAGCGTCCGAGAAAAGCCCCCGCGCTGTAGGCGAGCAGCGGCACACTGGCTTCGCCTTCCAGATCGAACAACGGCTTGCCATCGGCATCCGCCGCGCACACCGGCAACATTTCGGTCTGGCCCAAATGCAGCGACGGGAAAATCTCCGGGTCCATCTGCATCGCCGCGTCCGGATCATAGAACGCCAGCATCAGATCACAACCACCTTCACGCAACGCATGCACCGCATCGCCAACGTTGGTCGCGACCAGCCGCGTGGCGATGTTCAGCCCTTCGTTACGCAATTGCGCGATCCAGCGCGGGAAGAAGCCCAGCGCCAAGGAGTGAGCGGCGGCCACCTGCATCACTTCGCCCTGCCCGCCTTCCAGATGATGCAGGTGACGCAACACTTCGCCGAGTTGCTCGACCACGGTGCGCGCGGTCACCAGAAACAATTGCCCCGCCGCCGTCAGTTCGATCGGCGTACGCGACCGATTGACCAAGGTCAGCCCCAGCGCCGCTTCGAGGCTGCGGATCCGCCGGCTGAATGCTGGCTGAGTCACGAAACGTCGTTCGGCGGCCTGCGAGAAGCTGCGGGTGGCGGCCAGAGCACTGAAGTCCTCGAGCCATTTGCTTTCCAGATTCATCACGTCCTCCCGGACACGCACCAAAACAGGTCACACGTCTGCCGCGCACGCGGCGTCACACGGGCATTATGCCGAATGTGCATAGGCCAGTGCTTAACAGCATTGGCCCAAATTTCCCCACAAGCCTAGCATTCGCAGCGTTCCGGCACAGACCGGGTCCATATCGAGATGATTTCTATCATGTCCTCCGCTGCATCTTTCCGCACAGAAAACGACCTGCTTGGCGCCCTCGAAGTACCGGCTCAAGCGTATTACGGCATCCAGACCCTGCGAGCGGTGAACAACTTCCGCCTCTCGGGCGTTCCGATTTCGCATTACCCGAAACTGGTTGTGGGTCTGGCGATGGTCAAACAGGCCGCCGCTGACGCCAACCGTGAGTTGGGTCACCTGAGCGAAGCCAAGCACGCTGCCATCAGCGAAGCCTGTGCCCGATTGATCCGCGGTGATTACCACGAAGAATTCGTGGTCGACATGATTCAGGGTGGCGCCGGTACCTCCACCAACATGAACGCCAACGAAGTGATCGCCAACATTGCTCTGGAAGCAATGGGTCACCAGAAAGGCGAGTACCAGTACCTGCACCCGAACGACGACGTCAACATGGCGCAGTCGACCAACGACGCCTACCCGACGGCCATCCGCCTGGGTCTGCTGTTGGGTCACGACACCCTGCTGGCCAGCCTCGACAGCCTGATTCAGGCATTTGCGGCCAAAGGTAAAGAATTCGATCACGTCCTGAAGATGGGCCGTACCCAGCTGCAAGACGCCGTACCGATGACCCTCGGCCAGGAATTCCGCGCGTTCGCCACCACCATGGGCGAAGACCTGGCCCGTCTGAAGACGCTGGCTCCGGAACTGCTGACTGAAGTAAACCTGGGTGGCACCGCGATCGGTACCGGCATTAACGCCGACCCGCGTTATCAGGCGCTGGCTGTACAGCGTCTGGCGCTGATCAGTGGTCAACCGCTGGTTCCGGCGGCCGACCTGATCGAAGCGACTTCCGACATGGGCGCCTTCGTGCTGTTCTCCGGCATGCTCAAACGCACCGCGGTCAAGCTGTCGAAGATCTGCAATGACCTGCGCCTGCTTTCCAGCGGTCCACGCACCGGCATCAACGAGATCAACCTGCCGGCGCGTCAGCCAGGCAGCTCGATCATGCCCGGCAAGGTCAACCCGGTGATCCCGGAAGCCGTTAACCAGGTAGCCTTCCAGGTCATCGGTAACGACCTGGCACTGACCATGGCAGCCGAAGGCGGCCAGCTGCAATTGAACGTGATGGAGCCGCTGATCGCGTTCAAGATCTTCGACTCGATCCGCCTGCTGCAACGCGCCATGGACATGCTGCGCGAGCACTGCATCGTCGGCATCACCGCCAACGAAGCGCGCTGCCGTGAACTGGTCGAGCACTCGATCGGTCTGGTCACCGCACTGAACCCGTACATCGGTTACAAAAACGCTACCCGCATCGCCGGCATCGCGCTGGAAAGCGGCCGCGGCGTGCTGGAACTGGTGCGCGAAGAAGGTCTGCTCGACGAAGCCATGCTCGCCGACATCCTGCGCCCGGAAAACATGATTGCTCCGCGTCTGGTTCCGCTCAAAGCCTGAGCCGACGCGTTACTTGTTGCACCGCTCACCAGGTCGAGGGACTAGACACCTCTCACCTTTTGAGGGCTTGGGGATCCGTCCCCAAGCCCTTTTTTTTAACTATCTGATCCTGAGACCCGTATGTCTGGGGACTGAACAATGTGGGAGCGAGCCTGCTCGCGAAGGCGACACATCCAACGCCAATGCGCCTGATACACCGCTTTCGCGAGCAGGCTCGCTCCCACAAAAAAGCAGTTCCCGCACAAACCCGGCGCCGGTAACGCCGGGTGTTTCAAAGCTTCGTTTCGTCGCTTGCACCACTACCGTGCAGACGGGCGCGCCACTGATCGGTATAGTGCCGCCCCTCTTCGCGTGAGCGGTCGTCGGTAACGAGGCCATCACCCATGCGAAACCCGAACTAATAACAAACCCGCGAAATGGATCCGGGACGAAACCTTCGCCTCACCCGTCGTGCCGTGCGCAGACCGGTGTAACACGATGTTTCTTCTATCCAGCATTTGCTTACACAAAAAACAGCGAGGAAAAATCCATGCTCGAAGTCATTAACGACTTCCTCTCAGGGAAAGTACTGATCGTGCTCATTGTCGGGCTCGGTAGCTACTTCACGATTCGCTCGCGTTTCGTTCAATTGCGGCACTTCTTCCACATGTTCGCGGTGTTCCGCGACAGCCTGAAAAGCAGCGCCGGGCAGCTCAGCTCGTTCCAGGCCCTGATGCTCAGCCTCGCCGGCCGTGTCGGTGCAGGTAACATCGCCGGTGTCGGCATCGCAGTGACCCTCGGTGGGCCAGGTGCGGTGTTCTGGATGTGGGTAACCGCACTGGTCGGCATGTCCAGCAGCTTCTTCGAGTGCTCGCTCGGCCAGCTCTACAAACGCACCGACTCTGATGGCACCTTCCGTGGCGGCCCGTCCTACTACATCCAGCACGGTTTGCAGAAACGCTGGTTGGGTATGGTCATGGCGTTCCTGTTGCTGGTGACCTTCGGTTTCGCCTTCAACGGCCTGCAAGCTCACGCCGTGACTCACTCGCTGGAAAACGCTTTCGGCCTCGACACCACTTACACCGGCCTCGGCCTGGCAGTGCTGCTGGGCCTGGTGTTCATCGGCGGGATCAAGCGTATCGCCAAGGTCGCTGACCTGTTGGTACCGGTGAAAACCCTGGTGTACATCGGCGTGACCCTCTACGTGATCGTGCTGCAATTCGACCACGTACCCGCGATGTTGATGACCATCGTCAAAAGCGCATTCGGTCTCGACCAGGCATTCGGCGGTCTGATCGGTAGCGCCATCGTCATGGGCGTGAAGCGTGGCGTGTTCGCCAACGAAGCCGGTTTGGGCAGTGCGCCGAACGTGGCGGCTGTGGCTTCGGTCGAGCACCCGGTCGCGCAAGGCGTGGTTCAGGCGTTCAGCGTGTTCCTCGACACTTTCGTGATCTGCACCTGCACCGCGCTGCTGATCCTGCTCTCGGGCTTCTACACCCCGGGCTTCGAAGGCGATGGCATTGCCCTGACCCAGAACTCGCTGGCCGCTGTGGTGGGTGAATGGGGCCGGATGTTCATCTCGGTCGCCCTGGCGTTGTTCGTGTTCACCTCGATCCTCTACAACTACTACTTGGGCGAGAGCAACCTGCGCTTCATGATCGGTGAAAACCGCAAGGCGCTGATCGGCTACCGCGTGTTGGTATTGGTGCTGATCTTCTGGGGTGCGATCGAAAACCTCAGCACCGTGTTCGCCTTCGCTGACATCACCATGACCATGCTGGCGTTTGTGAACCTGATCGCGCTGTTCCTGCTGTTCAAGATCGGCATGCGCATCCTGCGTGACTACGATGACCAGCGTGCGGCCGGCATCAAGACGCCGGTGTTCGATTCGAGCAAATTCCCGGATCTGGACCTGGACCGCAAAGCCTGGCCGGCCAACCCGCCCGCCGCCGCCGGCAAGACTGAAGTCGAGCCGCAAGGCGTCCCTGCAGCGCAACGCTGATGGGTGAATGACGGGCGCATCTCCTGCGCTCGTCAGTTACAGTTCGGAAAACTGTGGGAGCGAGCCTGCTCGCGAATGCAATCTGGCAGTTCATGCATGCATTGACTGACACACCGCTTTCGCGAGCAGGCTCGCTCCCACAGGACCTCATCCTTTCGGAGAATCCTCATGAATTCGTCGACCTATCCTGCCGCGCAAAACGTCATGGTGCTCTACACCGGTGGCACCATCGGCATGCAGGCCAGCGCCAATGGCCTGGCCCCGGCGTCCGGTTTCGAAGCGCGGATGCGCGACTATCTGCACAGTCAGCCAGAACTGGTCGTGCCGCAATGGCGCTTTCGTGAAATGTCGCCGCTGATCGACAGCGCCAACATGACCCCGGCCTATTGGCAGCAATTGCGTGAAGCGGTGGTCGATGCCGTGGATGTGCAAGGCTGCGACAGCGTGCTGATCCTGCACGGCACCGACACACTGGCCTACAGCGCGGCGGCGATGAGCTTCCAGTTGTTGGGGCTCAATGCTCGTGTGTGCTTCACCGGTTCCATGCTGCCGGCCGGTGTTACTGACAGCGATGCCTGGGAAAACCTCGGTGGTGCGCTGGTTGCCCTCGGCCAAGGCCAGGCGCCGGGCGTGCATCTGTACTTCCACGGCGAACTCCTGGCGCCGACCCGCTGCGCGAAAGTGCGCAGCTTCGGCCGTCATCCGTTCAAACGTCTGGAGCGTCAGGGCGGCGGTATTAAAGCCCCTTCGATTCCAGCGTCGTTGAACTACAAACAGCCGAAGCAGTTGGCCAAGGTTGCGGTGTTGCCACTGTTCCCGGGCATCAGCGCGGAAGTCCTCGACGGCTTGCTCGACAGCGGCATTCAGGGTCTGGTGCTGGAGTGCTACGGCAGCGGCACCGGGCCGAGCGACAATCCCGAGTTTCTGGCAAGCCTTGGCCGGGCGCGGGATAACGGCGTGGTGGTGATTGCCGTGACGCAATGCCATGAGGGTGGCGTCGAGCTGGATGTTTACGAGGCTGGCAGTCGCTTACGCGGTGTCGGCGTATTGTCCGGCGGTGGCATGACTCGCGAGGCAGCGTTCGGCAAGTTACACGGCCTGCTCGGTGCAGGGCTTAACACACAGGACGTTCGTCAACTGGTTGAGCTGGACCTGTGTGGCGAGCTGGTCTGACCAGCGCTGGCCAATACACTTCTCGCCATAAATAAACCTTCCTGCAAAGTTGATGCAGGAAGGTTTAAACAATCAATCTAATGTAACTTCAAATTTTCCGCCGGTGAGTTTGGAGTTACCCTCTCTATCGCCCTGCACATTATCCAGCAATCCAGCGATTGTTTTACTGCCCTCTTGCCACTCCATTCGAATCCAGCCCTTTGCCGCCAACCACTCTTGCCCAGGATCCTGAAACAACAGATAAACAGGGGAGCCGGGCGCCACAAACTCCACTTTCTTATTCAAATGAGCTTTGCCGAATACCAAGCCGATAATATCATTGCGGTTCGGATTTCCGCCGCTCATATCGAAGTTCAAAACAATATCATTTGCACGGACTTCGGCGCGAATCACCGGAAACGTTTGCTTTTGACCGTCAACCTCCACAGTGATCTGGCCTTGAAGCGCCTTCTTGATGCCTTTGAAAAATTCCAACGGATATTCTTTAGCTTGTGAACGGCTCATTTAAATCTCCTTTTCGACACATTAGTCAAAATTCATATTCACTGAAAAACACGCAACACCCACCAAACAACTGGCGACATCCACTGGCAAACTAGACCCGACTTATGGGGCTGTCAAAAAAAATACCAACAAATAAAAATATTCGACAAACGGTTAATAATTCGCCAAAAACCTGTAATTTCTGACAGTAGACCAAGCGCAGTTTAAACTTTAGAATTGAAATGCGCCATGTCCTGCTCTAATTACTCAAAGAGTTATAATTAACTTTTAAAAACACAACTTGCAAATCTCTCGCCGGCGATTGAAAGTTTAACTTTCAATATAATCTCGACTTACAAATTGTCTTGAGCGGCACATAAATTGCTGGGGTATCCCCATCCATGATCGGGAAACTTCTTATGCTGCACTCCCACCTCACCACTCTTAACGCCGTCTCGCTGATCCTCAACACCTTCAAAGCCGCAGGCCTGTCGAGCGAAGCGTTGCTGGCCGGCAGCGGCATTGGTGCGGCAGACCTCAGCCGTGCCGACACGCGCATCACCACCAATCAGGAGATGCAGGTCTGCGCCAACGCGGTCGCGCTCAAGCACGATATCGGTCTGGAGCTGGGTCGACGCATGCACGTTTCCTGCTACGGCATCCTCGGTTACGCCCTGCTCACCTGTGCCACCTTCGGTGACGCTTTACGTCTGGCCATCCGGTATCCGGCGCTGTTGGGAACACTTTTCGAACTGAGTCTTGAGGACGACGGCGAGCGCGTCTGGTTCGTCGCTGCCGATTATCGCGAGAGCCCGGCGATGGCGGTGTTCAATGCCGAATTTTGTCTGGTGTCGCTGAGAGTCATTTGTGATGACTTGCTCGGGCATCCGTTGCCATTGCTCGCCACGCGGTTCGAACACGCGGCGCCGGACTATCGCGACAGCTACGCCGAGCACTTCGACAGTCCGCTGCACTTCACTGCCAAGGACAACGCCTTCGCCTTCGACCGTCACTGGCTCGATCAACCGCTGCCGCTGGCCGATCTCATCACCCACCAGGCCATGGCCGAACGCTGCCGCAAGCAGAACCTTGAATTCACCGGGCGTCAGGCGTGGTTGGGCCGTATCCGCCAATTGCTCAGTGCCCAGTTGAACGCCGCACCGGGACTGGAAGGTCTGGCTCAGCAAATGAAATGCTCGCCGCGCACTTTGCGCAGACATCTGAAGGACATGGGCAGTAGCTATCAGGAACTGCTCGATGAACTGCGCTTCGAGCGAGCCAAGCAGATGCTGTGTGAGGATCAACTTCCGATCTACCGCATCGCCGAAACCCTGGGCTTCAGCGAGACCGCGAGCTTTCGCCATGCGTTTGTGCGCTGGAGTGGGGTCGCGCCGAGTCAGTTCCGACCGCATTGATATCCTCAATGTGGGAGCTGGCTTGCCAGCGATTACTTCGGCACAGCCAACATTCATGTTGCCGGACACGCCGCTATCGCTGGCAAGCCAGCTCCCACAAGGGTTTGCATTTCATGCCCATGTCGACGACAAACCTTCTCCAGCAAGGGGCGAATAGCGGTCAGAGGTTCTGGCCATATCGATCCCCTTTTGGCCTCTTCTGCCGTTTTCCGAATCGCTGTGCGCCGCAACACTGGACGCAAACCGAATCAGCCCCTGCGGAGAACAACAAATGCTGACGATCTACTCGGATGATCACCACCTGCACCATGGCCGCTGCGAATTGATCGATGGCCAGCTCAAGCCTTGCTTCGAGATGCCCTCGCGTGCCGACCATGTGCTGCAACGCGTGCAGCACCAGCAGCTGGGTCCGGTCGAAGCACCGAAGGACTTCGGCCTCGAACCGATCGCCCGCATTCACTGCCGTGACTATCTCGAGTTCTTCAAAGGCGCGTGGGCTCGCTGGACAGAATTCAACACCGACGGCGACTTGCTGCCCTACACCTGGCCAGCCCGCACACTGCGCGCCATCAAACCGACCAGCCTGCACGGCCAACTCGGTTACTACAGCTTCGATGGCGGCGCACCGATCACCGCCGGCACCTGGCAAGCCGCGTACAGCGCGGCGCAAGTTGCACTGACCGCGCAAGCGGCGATCCAGCACGGCGCACACAGTGCCTTCGCGTTGTGTCGCCCACCCGGACATCACGCTGCCGGCGATTTGATGGGTGGTTATTGCTACCTCAACAACGCAGCCATTGCGGCGCAGGCGTTTCTTGATCAGGGCCACAAGAAGGTCGCGATCCTCGACGTCGACTACCACCACGGCAACGGCACCCAATCGATTTTCTACGAACGCAGCGACGTGTTGTTCACCTCGATCCATGGCCATCCGGAAGCGGAGTTTCCGTTCTTCCTCGGCTACGAAGACGAGCTCGGTGAAGGCGCCGGCGAAGGCTTCAATTTCAACTATCCATTGCCCGCCGGTTCCGGCTGGGACACCTGGAGTGCCGCGCTGGATCAAGCCTGCAACGAGATCGACCGTTATGGCGCCGAGATCATCGTCGTGTCGCTGGGTGTCGATACGTTCAAAGATGACCCGATCTCGCAATTCAAGCTCGACAGCCCGGATTACCTGGCGATGGGCAAGCGTATTGCCGCGCTCGGCAAACCGACGCTGTTCGTGATGGAAGGTGGCTACGCGGTGGAAGAAATCGGCATCAACGCAGTGAACGTGCTTGAGGGCTTTGAAGGCGCTCACTGAGCAACGGCTGAACACCTGGACCCGCTCGCGCGGGTCTTTTTTTGCCCGCAAGATCTATGTACCGCACACCGTCGCGACGCGAACTTTACCTTGCCCTGCTCGGCCACTTCCCCGGTGTGCCCAACAGTCAGAGCAGGAATTGCCCATGCCCGAAATATCCTTACCCAGCGCGGTCGATGTGTTGACCCAACTGGTGACCGGCCCCTCGTTGCGGGAAGTCGCCACAACAACACTGCGTCAGGCCCTCAAAACGCTGTATCCGAACCTGGAGATCGACCCGCAACGGGCCATGGTCGCGACGCCGACATGGGTCATCACTGACGAGCATGCAACCCCGGGTGCCGATAAGTTCGAATCCCTTACCGACGCGCTGGTGCGGCTTGGCCTGTCCGGCACCACGGTGACGTACCTCGACGACGAACACTTCCTGACCTTGCAGCCCACTGTCAGCCCGGCAATCCAGCTGCCGGTGAAAATCAGTGCCATCGCCCGGCTGATCAACGAGCTGGCGCCACTGCTGTTCGTTGCCTACAAAGAGCAACACATCGATTACTGGAGCGAAACCACCGCTGCGAATCACCCGCGCTGGTATCAACTGTCGGATGGCTTGCGCAGACTATGGAATGTCGACGCAAGCCTTGGCTGGGATGCCGATGAGCAAGCCATGGCCCTCGCCGTTTTCAACAACCCGGACAAACGGAAAAGAACCAACGACAAGTACAAGACCCGCGCCTGTCTGATTGACCTGGATCACGGTGAAGGGGCTGCCCGCAAACACGCGACGCTGCTCAATACGGCCGTGCTGATCGGTACGCTCGGGCAGCGCACGCTGGTGCTCACTCACTCGGTGGTGCAAGGCTTTCGGCGCTTCGCTTCGGTGGACGAAATCGGCAATGCCCTGCCACACCGGTTTCGCGAAGGCGCCAGCGCCAAAGGTCTGAGCTGGCGACTTGTCGAGCCTGAAGGCGACTTCTTCAACCACCAGGCCTGCACTGTCATTGCCCTTGAAGCCGATGCGCTGGGCCAGATCAATTTCTTCGAAGGTCCGATTCTTAAAAGGCTCTATCCTCACGCCGGAACCGCTGCCAACCATCAACAACCGATACCACGCCTGAAACCGCACATCGAGCGACTGAAGCCAATGCTGCCCGAGTGGCTGGACGCTGCCTCACCTGCCGATCAGACCCTCTACGGCCGATATTTGCTGGATCTGACCGTGATGCAGCATGCGAACCAGGGCAAATCGTTTCAGAGCGAAGTCAACGATCTGCAGACATTCACACGCGAGGCACTGACTGCACAGATTCTCAAAGAGCACCCGACAGCAACCGATATCAAGCTCGACGACATCGAGATGACCATCGTCAGCCTGGTGATCTGGGGCACGTTCATAGTGCCGGGCGAATTTCAGACCAAAACGCTGACGCTTCTCGATCTCGCACTGCAAAACCTGGCGGGGCTGCCCCTGGGCAATAAAAGGGTGGCCTACAAGGACGGCAGCGCATTACCGCAATGGATGACCGTGACCTTTGTCGAAGAGCTGGTAAAAACCGTCGACATCGGCAGCACTTACCCGGCGTACCTGAAGAAAAAACTGCTCGACGACGCCACTCAGGCATCTGCTTTGCAGGATCTCTATAGCCAACAGTTACCCCTTGAATTGCCGTTGCTGGCCTTGCAACACAAGATCCGTGGCGAAGCCGGCATCACTGAGCTGGGTTACCGATACGTGGTCGCGGCACTGAACAGCGTCGCTGCAGATCGTCAGGTCGACGGGCAGGACATCGTCATCCGCCCTCTGGCATTCGTTACCCACCGCAGCACCTCCCGCGCGGACACCGTGGACAACATGTTCGTCATCGGCCCGCGCGACCCGGACAAAGGGCCCTGCCTGCTTTATCGACCGCTGTTCGAAAAGGCGCTGATTCAATACCCCGGTCCTACCAACTTGCTGTACGCAATCAAGCATTCCCAGGATCTGCGCGAATCAGTATTGGCGTGGTTACCCGATAGCGTGCGATTCAACTTCAGCCAGTATGTGTTTGCAGCAAGGGTTCCCTCGGTGTGGGTCATTCCAGAGATCGTGGTTCACCCGCTGACCCTCATTGATATGTCCAGGCCCGTCACGCTGGGCTCCGACGTCATCGAAAGCGATGTTCTGGCAACGCTGCACAAGACCAATGTGCAAGCAGTCATCACTCAAGCTGACCGCCAATCGGTATCCAATGCGGAAGCTCGCTGGGCCACCCTCAAACGCGGTGGCTGGGCGCTCTTTAACGCGGCGCTGCCCTTTCTGGGGCGCGGTGTCGCAATAGCGGCCTGGATCTGGCAGATCATGGACGACTTGCAGGAGGTCAGCGACGCTGCCAATCAACAATCCGGCAGAGTCGCCTGGTCGGCACTTGCCGATATTCTCCTCGCACTGGGCATGGTCCTCGCCCATCGCGCAGCGGTCGGTCACAAGCCCGCCCACAAGGCCATCAGTGCAGTTGATGAGTGGGAGTCGCTGACACCTCAACCCGTACCTGAGCTCATCAATGCTGTACACGCGCCGGACATCGCGGGCAGTGAACTGGTCGCCAATCATGGAACGTCAATCAACACCATCGCCGCTCTAGAGCAATCGAACCACAGCCTCGCCGCACTGCTGGACCGTCTCAACGTCAGCAAACCCGAAGCGCTTGGAGCTGCGGCGAGTGAGGGCCCGTATCAGCACCTCTACCAACATGACGGGAAATGGTACGCGCCGGTCGACAAGCGCTGGTTCCAGGTGCAGATCAATGAAGATGAACACGTGCAGATCATCGACTCGAGCCGTCAACCTCCCGGCACCGGACCATTTCTGGTACGCAGCGCGGCCGGCCAATGGGTCGTCGACCTGCGATTGCGCCTGAGCGGCGGCAGCCTGAGCAGTCGGCGCAAGCAGGTCCAGCGTCAGAACAAGCAGCGCATCTCTCAGCACCGAAGTGCTATTAGCGCCTTCGACCTGACGATGGCGTCCAAGCTGACTGAGCTCACACAAACCCGCACCGCCATGGACGCCGCCCTGCCGGAAACGGCCAAAACAGCGCGCAAACACTACCTCGACCTGCTGGATTCACAGCTCAAGGAGTACGGTGAGAATATCAAGCAAATCAGAGAGTTGAATTCGCTACAGGAGGTTCCCAATTTCCGCGCAGTGATGATCGAGCGGCTGGAGATGCAACTGTTCCTCGGCCAGGAATGGCTCATAGAGAACAGCACGGATTTTCAGGCCAATATCCGCGCTATGACGATGGCGATCGAAGACCGCAGGCAATCTTCGTCGCAGCTGTTCATTCAAACCTGCGAAGAAATGAGCGATCAGACGCAAGGGATCATGGAAAAGATCGACGCTTCCCATACCCGCTTCGCAGAACTTGAACGCCTCGGCGAAGGCGCTGTGGAGCTACTGATCAAATATCGGAAAACGCTGCCGGACTACGATCTGAATGATTTCAAGCTGCTGCAAATCTCTCTTGGCCAGGAGATTTGCGTCAAGCCGGGCACAACAGCGGTCAGGGCACAGGTGCAGTCGGCGATGGAACGACTCATCGAAAGCGCAGCACTGAACGTTCAGAGCTCGCTGAATCTGAGTACCGATGAAAGTCTGCACAACCTCGGTGAGCGGATCGATACCCTCAATCACCTGACCCGGCAATTTGCCGCGGTGGATCAGGGTTTCGGCGATATCGCCGCCGAGTTTGCGGACCAGCTCAACCTTTCTCGGCTTGCGCGGGTACGTGAAAGGGTCAAAGAGTTCAGCGACATGGCGGTCACGCAGCTGGCAGGCTTGCTGCGTGACCGACGTCTGGTCGAACCTCAAGCCGGTCCGTCCAGGCCTGCAGGCATGAACACCCGGAAAATCATCAAGACCCGCAGCAGAGGCACACTCGTGGGTGTACCGAAAGTTGCCACTGAGGGCGGGCCAGGCGATCTGGTCGAATTGCGCTCGAACATGACAGGGGTCATCGCCACCTTTCAGGAAGAGTCACCCGGTGTTTGGGTGGAACACATCACCGCTACGCCGACGACGCAACTCCCCAAGCCGCCGTCCAGGCTCAATCTCAATAAGAGTATCCGCGCCGGCCAGGCACTGCTCGATGGCCTTGCGGAGTTTCATCGGGTTACCGACGCTCGGATCAAGCGGAGCCCGCGGCTCCCGGTGGAGGTCGAGGAGGAATACCACCGGCATGCAGCCCTGCTGCGCAAAGCCAACGCCGACATCGATGAGGCATTGACGGCGCGCAATGCCACGGCGGATCTCGACAATCCGACGCAAGAACTGGGTCACGCGCTGGAGAAGGCAGCAAAGACGCTTGATGAAAAAGGCACCAGTACCCGGGCCAGAATGATCAAACAGCAGATGCCGACAGGCGCCGGTGTCGAGTGGCTGAAAAATCACGGTGAAGTGACCATCGCCAAAATCCTTACGCGACGAGAACTCAAAAGTCGCCCGAATGACTTTCTGGACGAGTACGAAGTACGCGATATCAAAACCAACAAGGTGGTGTGTTACGCGCATTTTCACTACAGCAGTGTCAGCGCGCCGCTAACACCATTCCTTGCCGGACACCTGAAAACCAACGCGCAGCGGCATCTAGGGGGGACCTATGAATTGCGTGGTTTGAACAATCAGCAAATCATCGATATTCACCGCAGCGAGATTTCCACGCAATTGGCCGAGACCTTGTTCTTCACGCCCGCCAAGCCTGCTGCAACCGGGCCAACGCAGCCTTGATCGCGGCTTCCGGCACGGCGGCGAACCCCAGGACCAGTCCCGCGCGCTGGTCCTGGGGAGTCGTAGAGTCCGGCAGCCAGTAATGGCTCAAGCCGCTGATTTCGACATCCACGCGCGCAGCTTGCTCGATCAGTTGCTGCTCACGGTCGATGCTCTCCACCTTCACGGTCAGGTGCAGCCCGGCCGACACCGCCGGCAGGTCACCTACGCCGAGGATTGCCGTTGGCCAACCATCGAGCAACGTATTGCGCCGGTTCAGCGCGGCGCGGCGCATCCGGCGGATATGCCGCTGGAAATGCCCGGCCGCCATGAACTCGGCCATCACCGCTTGCGTGCTCACCTCGGAATGCCGGACATCCACCGCCCGGCGTTGCGAAAACGCTGGCACCAGCGCCGGTGGCAGCACCAGATAACCGAGGCGCAACGCCGGGAATGCGACCTTGCCGAACGTGCCGACATACAGCACGCGGCCCTGTTGATCGAGTGCCGCCAAGGGGGCCAATGGCGCGCCGGTGTAACGGTACTCGCCGTCGTAGTCATCCTCAACGATCCAGCCTTGTGTGCGTTCGGCCCAGGCGAGCAGTTCAAGACGCCGCGCCAGGCTCATCACCACGCCTGTCGGGTATTGATGCGAGGGCGTCACGTAAGCCACGCGACAATCACTGGCGCCCGACAGTGCCGAGCAATCCATGCCCTCCCCGTCCACGCCAATCCCGCGCAGAATGCCTCCCGCCACGGCGAATGCATGACCGGCCGCACGGTACCCCGGATTTTCGATCGCAACGCCATCGCCCGGCTCCACTAGCAGCTGTGCACAAAGACTAATGGCCTGCTGTGCGCCACTGGTGATCACAATTTGCTCAGCCGAGCACTGCATCCCTCGCGAACTGCGCAGATAGGCCGCAATCAGGCTGCGCAGACGGGCATCGCCGGCCGGGTCGCCGTAACACATCTGCTGAAGGTCCGGTTTGCGCCAGAAAGCCCCGTTGAGCTTGGCCCAGACGTCAAACGGAAACAGATCAAATGCCGGTACACCAACCCGAAATGCGCGCGGCGGGCCACTGGGGGGATTGGGTAAATGGTTGTTTTGCAACCGCTGTAAAACGCCGCTGTGGATAACTTTACTGGATGAAAGCACAGTGGAATTTGCGGAATTTGTGGATAAGGCTGTGGGTAAGCCTGTTGAAAACCCTGTGGATACTTTTGTGGATAGTTTTTTCGGCTTGAGCGGGTCACGGGGCAGTTGGGCCACGTAAGTGCCATCGCCCACCCGCCCTTCAATGAAGCCTTCGGCATAGAGTTGATCGTAGGCCCGAACCACACTGTTGCGGGAAATCGCCAGCGCGGCGGCCAGATCACGGCTGGCTGGCAGGCGCGTGCCACTGGCCAGCCGCCCGTCGAGCACACGCAGTCGCAGCGCCTGATAGAGCTGACGGCTCAAGCCCTGACGGCGATCAAGCTCGATGCCCGCCGGGTTGAACGGCATGGACAACGTGGACAAATCAGGCATGGTAATGGACCTATGAAATTGGCCATCAATGGCTCTTACATCAGACCAATAGCCTGCCTAGGATGTAAGTATTCGCCAAGGAAAATCTCTTATGTACACGCCGCGCGCCTTTGCCATCGATGAGCTGTCCCAACTCCACGAACTGATCCTCGCCACTCGCCTCGCCATCCTGGTCACCCACGGCGAAAACGGTTTGCAAGCCAGCCATGTGCCGGTGCTGCTGCATTGCGAGCAAGGTGAATACGGCACGCTCTACGGGCATCTGGCCAGGGCCAATCCACAGTGGAAGGATCTGCGCGACGGCGCCGAAGCGATGCTGATTTTTGCCGGACCGGATGCCTACGTCAGCCCGGGGTTTTATCCGAGCAAGGCCGAGCACGGCAAAGTAGTGCCGACCTGGAACTACATCGCCGTGCACGCCTACGGCCACGCCGAGACCTTCAGCGACGGCGGGCGGCTGCTCGACATCGTCAGCACCCTCACCGACCGCCATGAAGCCGGCCGCGCACAGCCTTGGTCGGTCGCCGACGCACCCGCCGATTACATCGACAGCATGCTCAAGGCCATCGTCGGATTCGCTATTCCCATCGACCGACTGGAAGGCAAACGCAAGCTCAGCCAGAACCGTAGCCCCGAAGACATCGCCGGCGTACGAGAAGGATTGGCTGCCAGCACCGAAGTCAACGATCAAACCCTCGCCCAATTGATGCGTTAAGGAAAACCCCATGAGTCAGATCGAGATCCGCCAGGTCAGCGCCGACGACCACGCCGCCTGGCTGGCGCTGTGGCAAGCGTACCTGCGCTTCTACAACACCGAACTGCCGGAGGCGGTAACGACCAGTACCTGGCAGCGCTTCCTCGACCCGAGCGAACCGACGCACGCCGCCCTCGCCTGGGCTGACGGTAAAGCGCTGGGCATGGTGCATTACATCTACCATCGCTCGAACTGGAGCATCGAAAACTCCTGTTACCTGCAAGACTTGCTGGTGGCGCCTGAAACCCGCGGCACCGGCGTCGGTCGCCAGTTGATCGAGCACGTCTATGCAACGGCCAAAGCCGACGGCTGCTGCAAAGTCCATTGGCTGACCCACGAAACCAACGCCACGGCGATCCAGCTCTACGAGCGCATCGCCGAGCGCCCAGGCTTCATCCAGTTTCGCAAAGCCCTTTAAGGAGACGCGCTCATGATCACCTCACCTGCCGATTGGAAAGGCGTGCCCGCCCCCACGACCGCGCTGCTCGAAGGCCGCTTCATCCGCCTGGAAAGACTCGACCCGGCGCGCCACGGTGACGACCTGTTCAACGCACTCGAAGGCCCCGGCGCCGACCCGAAACTCTGGGATTACTTGCCCTACGGCCCGTTTCCCGAGCGCAGCGTATTCAACGACTGGCTGAACAATCACGCGGCGAGCAGCGACCCGTATTTCTTCAGCATCATCGATCGCACCAGCGGCCAGGTGCAGGGCATCCTCAGCCTGATGTCGATTGTCCCGGCTCAGGGCCGTATCGAAATCGGCCACGTCACCTTCGGCGCACCGATGCAGCGTTCGCCGAAAAGCACCGAGGCGGTTTATCTGCTGGCGAAGTATTCATTTGAGCTCGGCTACCGCCGCCTCGAATGGAAGTGCAACAACGCTAACGCCCGCTCCAAATACGCCGCTGAACGCTTGGGTTTCAGCTTCGAAGGTGTTTTCCGCCAGCACATGGTGGTCAAGGGCCAGAACCGCGACACCGCGTGGTACTCGATTCTGGATGGGGAATGGCCGGCGATTGCGAAGGGGTTCGAGCGCTGGTTGAGTGATGAAAACCAGACTCCGACCGGGCAGGTTAAAGGCTTGGTTGAGTGCCGTAGCTAACTCCTTAAAAGCAAAAGATCGCAGCCTTCGGCAGCTCCTACACGGGACAAAATGTAGGAGCTGCCGCAGGCTGCGATCTTTTGATCTGCTTTCTTAAACCAGTTTCTGCGCCAGCACCGCCAATCCGTCATTGGCCGTTGCCTCCTTGGGCTGCGGCGGAAACGCACTGGCGTAGGCGCCGATGTGAATCTTCACCCCCAGACGCTCGAAGGTAGCGCGCGCCGCATCAATCGCCGTGCCAATCACTTGCGGCTGGCTGCAATTGAATAGCAACGTTTCAACGCCCAGCTCCGCTGCCACTGCAGCCGCCTCGGCGACCGGCTCGCCAGAACGCAAACGCGGTACGTCGTCAGTGTCTTCATCCTTCAAGGTAAACGACAGCCAGAACGGCTTGCCGTCCTGCGGGAGTCCGGCGCGGATGGAGCGGCATTACGGCAGGGCATACCTTCGCCGTACTTAAGGTGATCCGTAACGCGTCACGGGTTGATTGGGCAGTGACAGATGAGTTTTGCACCGCTGAACAGTCGGCGACGTCCCGCTTGATTGTAGGAAAAGGAAGCGCTGGATTCGGGTAAAACCACCGGCCGCGGATCTGGTGGAAATTTTCCACAAAATGATGCGACGTCGCCTGCAACGCTTCGGGAAGCAGCCGACATCGGATTCTTTGGTGCATCAATAGAGTTGGGTCTTTTCAGCAGAGACTTTACTTGATGGATGCTCAACACAAGTACCAAGCAAAAAAACTCGCGTTAGCAATCGCGCTGACGCTGGGGTGCACGCCCTTCACTTATGCAGAACTCAGCCCTGATCCAGCACCGAGCGCTGAAGAGTTGATCGGTATGCTCGATAACTTTGTTACTGATCCTGAGACCGTCAAGCACGACCCCATCAAAGCAAAGGTCGCCGCAATCGACGGTACTTCCCTGCTGCTTGATCACCGCAATGATCTGGTCACTCTGGGCAGCCGAGGCAATTTCGCCGGGCTGGTTGATGGCGCGGGCGGAGTGAATGTCCTACAACTCGATGGCGCGAGAGGAACGCTGGGCAAAACTGTTAACTTCAACGGTTTGCACGTCAAGCAAGGCACCTGGACTCGCAGTGGAGATGGTGATTTCGATCTCGGCGTTCTGGTCAGGTCAAAAGCATCATTGACCAATGATGGGAGCATATTGGGGCAGGCAGTGACCGCGGGAATTCTGATCAACAAAGGGGCCATAGTTGGCGGAGCCACAGTTCTGGGCGGCGGAGACCTTACCAACAAGGGACTGATTGACGGCACCGTCACCGTTCACGAAAACGGACATTTCGCGGGTGGGGGCACGTTGAAAAACCTGAACGTCCACGGGCGGCTTTCGGTTGATGAGGTGTATCACGCGCCGAAAGTGAGTGGAGACCTGAACCTGTCGCAAACAGCGATGTTGTCGTACGCTGTTGATGCTGCGGGTCACAGCCCGACCATAGAAGTCGGCGGAACCGCCCGGCTTGGGGGTGCAACTCTCAAACTCGTCACTGCCGGTGAATACCCGAAAAGCGCCAAGCACACCATTCTCACTGCAAAAAAAGTCGAAGGGCGTTTTGTCAGCATCGAGAACAACCTGGCCTTCATGACGCCAGAGGTGCATTACGATGATCAAAAAGTCGGGCTGACTTATTCCCGCAATAAAGTAGAAATTGAAAGTCTTGCGAATACAGAAAACGGTCGTGCGGTTGGCGGAGCTATCGATGCGCCACCCGAACCAACGCCATCCGGGATACCAACACCGTTGACTACCTCAACACCAATATCATTGTCGGCACCAGATCTAGCTTCAGTGCCAGTGCCAGATTCCGTCACGGCTTTAGCTCCCGCTCCTGCGTCAGTTGCTGTTGATGTTGCTGTTCCATCCGCAGTTGCAACATCGTCGACAGCGCCCTCTCCAGCACCGGGTAAAACCTTTGTCGAGCACACGCCTCAAAACGTCGACCAACCAGCAGTTCAACCGCAAAAACCGGTAAATGCTGCGGTCACCGCATTACTGGCCAGCGATAAAACTACTGCCCCCGTCGCCCTCGAACAACTCGCCGCCGGCAGCAACGCCAACCTCGCCAAAGCCACGTTGAGCAGCGTTACCCCCGTGAGCGCGAGCATGCTGTCGGCCATGCGCCAACTCGACCATCGCACGGGCGCAGCTTACGGCTCGGGCAATTCACCCCGCGAAGCTGCCGGCGGTGCTGATTCCGGGCGAGTCTGGGTTCAGGCATTGGGCCATGGTGGCAAGGTTGATCGCGAGAACGACAGCACCCTGAAACACGCCACCCAAGGCTTGGTCATGGGCGCTGACTGGCGGCTCAATGAGCAATGGCATATCGGTCTGCTGGGCGGCAAATCCCAAACCAGACTCGATGCCCGCCAATACGATGGCGACCTCGACAGCTGGCACGTTGGCGCCTACGCCGTGCGTCAGGATGGACCACTGGCGCTGCGCCTGGGTGCCACTTACGCCAGCCATGACGGCAGCAGCAAACGTCGGGTGGCGTTCAACGGATTCAGCGATCGCCTCAAAGGCAATTACGACGCCAACACTCAGCAAGCCTTCGCCGAACTGGGCTTCAACTTCGGCCGCAACGACGTGACACTCGAACCGTTCGCCAGCCTCGGCTACCAACGTTACCAACGTGACAGCCACACTGAAAAAGGTGGTGATGCGGCGCTGAAGGTCTTTGGGCAAACCCGCGACAATCTCAGCAGTACCTTCGGCCTGCGCACGGCAAAAATCCACACACTGGACAACGGCATGAGCCTGACGCCGCGATTGAGCGCCGGGTGGAAACACACCTTTGGTGAACTCGACAGCGACACCCGCCAGCAACTGGTCAAGGGCGGCAAACGCTTCACCGTGAACGGTGCAGAACTGGATCGCAACAGCCTGGGCGTCGATGCGGGTCTGGACCTCGGACTGTCGACCAACCACACGCTGGGCGTCGCTGTCACTGGAGAGTTCGGCAGCGAAAGCCGCAATCGCGGCGTGATGGGTCAGTGGCGCATGGCGTTCTAAATCGCTCCCGGTAGGAGCTGCCGCAGGCTGCGATCTTTTGATCTTCGTTTTAAAAGATCACAAGATTGCAGCCTGCGGCAGCTCCTACAGGTGAAAAAACGGACAAAAAAAGGGGAGCACATGCCCCCCCGAGGTTTAAAGCGTTTGATCGCGGCGGTTATCTCAGCCTTCGATCTCGATCAGGATTTCGCCCGGGTTCACCCGGTCGCCCTTGGCCACATGAATCGCCGTAACCTTGCCGGCGATGGCGGCCTGAACTTCGGTTTCCATCTTCATGGCTTCGGTGATCAGCACAGCCTGGCCCGCCTTGACGGTGTCGCCTTCCTTGACCAGCACATCAACGATGTTGCCGGGCATGGTGGTGCTGACGTGGCCTGGAGCCGACGCTTGCTTGCGCTTGCTGCTGCCGCCGCCGACGAATTCGTTAAGCGGTTCGAACACCACTTCTTCCGGCATGCCGTCGATGGACAGGTAGAAGTGACGCTTGCCTTCAGCCTTCACACCGACACCCGTGATATCGACGCGGTAAGTCTCGCCGTGGACGTCAATGACGAACTCGGTCGGCACACCTTCGCCGCTCGCCGACGTCACGGCGCCAGCCTCTGGAATCGGCAGCAGCACTTCCGGCACGAGAGTCCCGGCGGCACGCTCTTCGAGGAACTTGCGACCGATGTCCGGGAACATGGCGAAGGTCAGTACGTCTTCTTCCGACTTGGCCAGTGCACCGATATCGGCACGCAGCTTGGTCATTTCCGGTTTGAGCAGATCCGCCGGACGCACGTCGATGACTTCTTCGCTGCCGATGGCCTGACGACGCAGTTTTTCGTTCACCACGCCCGGCGCTTTGCCGTAGCCGCCCTGCAGGTAGAGTTTCACTTCGTTGGTGATGGTTTTGTAGCGCTCGCCGGCCAGCACGTTGAAGAACGCCTGGGTGCCGACGATCTGCGAAGTCGGGGTGACCAGGGGCGGGAAGCCGAGGTCTTCTCGCACACGCGGGATTTCCGCCAGCACTTCAGCCATGCGGTTCAACGCGCCCTGCTCTTTCAACTGGTTGGCCAGGTTGGAAATCATCCCGCCCGGTACTTGGTTGACTTGAACGCGTGTATCGACGGCAGTGAATTCACTTTCGAACTGGTGGTACTTCTTGCGCACGGCGTAGAAGTACAGGCCGATCTCTTGCAGCAGTTCAAGGTTCAGACCGGTATCGAATTCGCTGCCCTTGAGCGCAGCTACCATCGACTCGGTGCCTGGATGGCTGGTGCCCGAGGCGAAGCTGGAGATCGCGGTATCGATGTGGTCAGCACCGTTTTCGATTGCCTTGAGTTGGCACATCGTCGCCAGACCGGCGGTGTCATGCGAGTGAATGAACACTGGAAGCGACTGCTCGGCTTTCAATGCCCGAACCAGTTCACCGGTCGCGTAGGGCGTCAGCAGACCGGCCATGTCCTTGATCGCTACCGAGTCGCAACCCATGGCTTCCATTTGTTTGGCTTGCGCCACGAAAGCGTCAATCGTGTGCACCGGGCTGGTGGTGTAAGCGATGGTGCCCTGGGCGTGCTTACCGGCAGCTTTCACCGCTTCGATGGCCACACGCAGGTTACGCACGTCGTTCATCGCGTCGAAGATGCGGAATACGTCGATGCCATTGACCGCTGCCTTGGCGACGAACGCTTTGACCACGTCATCGCTGTAATGGCGATAGCCCAACAGGTTCTGGCCACGCAGGAGCATTTGCAGACGCGTGTTAGGCAACGCGGCGCGCAGTTGGCGCAGACGCTCCCACGGATCTTCCTTGAGGAAACGTACGCAGGCGTCGAAGGTCGCGCCGCCCCAGCATTCCAGCGACCAGTAGCCGACTTTGTCGAGCTTGTCGCAGATCGGCAGCATGTCTTCGGTGCGCATGCGGGTGGCCAGCAGCGATTGATGAGCGTCGCGCAGGATGGTGTCGGTAACGAAGATCTTCTTAGTCATTGGTATCTCCTCATAGCGGCAAACTTCAAGCTACGAGCTGCAAGAAAAAGCCAATCTGCTTTTACTTGCCGCTTGCAGCTGAAAGCTCGCAGCTGCTTCATTCATAGGCCTGCGTGGGCGGCGATGGCGGCGGCGATGGCCAGGGCCAGCTCTTCGGGTTTGCGCTTGATCGAGTAGTTGGTCAGTTCAGGGTGGCTTTCAACGAAGCTGGTATTGAACTGGCCGCTACGGAATTCCGGGTTGCGCAGGATTTCCTGATAGTACGCGGCGGTGGTCTTCACACCTTGCAGGCGCATGTCGTCGAGGGCGCGCAGGCCACGGTCCATCGCCTCTTCCCAGGTCAATGCCCAGACCACCAGTTTCAGGCACATCGAATCGTAGAACGGCGGAATGGTGTAACCGGTGTAGATCGCCGTGTCGGTGCGCACGCCCGGCCCGCCGGGGGCGTAGTAACGGGTGATCTTGCCGAAGCTCGGCAGGAAGTTGTTTTTCGGGTCTTCAGCGTTGATGCGGAACTGCAACGCGAACCCACGGTGCTGAATGTCTTCCTGCTTGACCGACAGCGGCAGGCCGGAAGCAATCCGGATCTGCTCGCGGACGATGTCGATCCCGGTGATTTCTTCGGTAATGGTGTGTTCGACCTGCACCCGGGTGTTCATCTCCATGAAGTACACCTCGCCCTCGGCGAGCAGGAACTCCACAGTACCGGCGTTCTCATAGCCCACGGCTTTGGCAGCACGCACCGACAGGTCGCCGATGTAGGCGCGCTGTTCCGGGGTCAGTTGCGGGCTCGGGGCGATTTCGATCAGCTTCTGGTTGCGACGCTGGATCGAGCAGTCACGCTCGAACAGATGCACGACGTTGCCGAAGCTGTCGCCGAGAATCTGCGCTTCGATGTGTTTGGGATTGACGATGCATTTTTCCAGGAACACTTCCGCCGAACCGAAGGCCTTGGTGGCCTCGGAGATAACGCGGGGAAAATTCTGTTCGAGTTCTTCGCGACTGTTGCAGCGTCGGATACCGCGACCGCCACCACCGGAGGTGGCCTTGAGCATCACCGGATAGCCGATGCGGTCACCTTCGGTCAGGGCTTCGGCGATGTCCGCCACGTTGCCCTCGGTGCCTGGCGTAACCGGCACGCCAGCCTTGATCATGCTGCGGCGCGCTTCGGTCTTGTCGCCCATGCGGCGAATGACTTCTGCCGACGGGCCAATGAATTTGATTCCGCGCTCGGCGCAGATGTCTGCCAGTTCGGCGTTTTCCGACAGGAAACCGTAACCGGGATGCAGTGCATCGCAGCCAGTTTCCACCGCGAGGTTCACCAGCTTGCGCGGGTTGAGGTAACCGGCCAGTGGTTCGGCACCGATGCTGTGGGCCTCGTCCGCACGCTTCACATGCAGCGCATGCCGGTCAGCGTCGGAAAAAATCGCAACCGAGCGAATGCCCATCTCGGCGCAGGCTCGCACGATTCGTACGGCAATCTCACCACGGTTGGCGATCAGGATCTTTTTTATCACTTGGAGGTTCCCTTGAGCCGGTGGCACCACGACCTGCTAGACCCAGGTCGACGCGTGACCAAATGTTTCAATTTGGTCGCATCTCCACACTAGCGCTCGCAAGGGATTAACAAAAATGAATAATTATTGGGTTAGGCATAAGTAAACACTTATAGTTGAAACATCCGCCCGAACCCTGAGCCTGAATAAAATGCGTAAGTCACTGATGCGTATGACATTACGCCAGTTACAGATCTTCAATGAAGTGTGTGATTTACGCTCTTACAGCCGCGCGGCCGAGGAAATGTCGCTCACACAACCGGCCGTCAGCCTACAGATTCGTCAGCTCGAAGAGCTGATCGGGCAGCCACTATTCGATTATGTCGGCAAAAAACTCTACATGACCGAGGCCGCCGAAGCCCTTCAGCGTGCCAGTCGAGACATCTTCGGCCGCCTGGAGAACCTCGACATGCAGCTGTCGGACATGCAGGGCTCGCTGCAGGGCCAACTGAAGCTGGCGGTGGAGTCGAGCGCCAAATATTTCGTGCCACATCTGTTCGCGGCGTTCAAACGCCAGAATCCGGAAGTAAATCTGCAACTGACCGTGGTCAATCGTGGCCAGGTGATCCGACGTCTTTCCGACAACCGCGATGATCTGGTGATCATGTCGATGGTGCCGCAGGACATGGGGCTGGAGTTCCTGCCGTTCCTCAATAATCCGATTGTCGCCGTGGCTCGTCCGGATCATCCGCTGGCGCATATGGGGCCGCTGCGTTTGCAGGATCTTGAGCCGTACACGCTATTGATCCGCGAACCCGGCTCGGGCACGCGACTGGCGTGCGAAGAGTATTTCAAAGAGAAGCGCGTGCACTTCACCCAGACTCAAGAGGTGGCCTCGGCCGAAGCACAACGTGAATGCGTGGCGGCGGGTCTGGGCCTGGCGCTGTTGACGCGCCACGCCCTGAACCTGGAGCTGGCGACCGGCGGCCTGGTCGAGTTGCCGGTCGAGGAGTTACCGCTGTTCCGTAGCTGGTGCCTGGTACAAGCCAAAGCCAAGCGCTTGTCACCAGTGGCGCACGCCTTCCTGGCGTTTATCCGCAGTGAACGCGTGCAGATCAGCGCGCTGGTTGAGCGTTTCGACGGGAAGCTGCTGGTGCTGCCTGCCAATAATTGAGTTCGACTTCCTCGGGAAAACCGCCAATTTCGGCCTGAAGCTGACGAAGTTCATAGCGATCTTCGATTGCGCGACGGAACTCCATGCGGCGCTGGTCTTCCTGCTGACGACGGGTTTTCGCTGCGCTGTTGCGTTCTTCGTAGGGCTGAGCCATTTCGAGTCTCCCAAGGCGTTTACGGGAGTTTCACGATAGGCTCGGGGGATGACGGTTTGGCTGCGTCATGGTTACAGACTGATGAAGGTTTGCATCGAAAAGCAAAAGATCTTAGTCATCCAGTGCTTTCACTGCTTTCGGAGACAAACGCAAGCTACGCAGACTGCGCTTCACGCTCTTGAGGTGGTTGACCAGGCTCGGACCCCGCGCCATGGCCACGCCCATGGCCAGCACGTCGATTACCACCAGGTGAGCAATGCGCGAAGTCAGCGGCGTATAGATTTCGGTGTCTTCATGCACATCGATCGCCAGATTGACCGTCGACAGTTCCGCCAATGGCGTCTGGCTCGGGCACAGCGTGATCAGCGAAGCGCCGCTCTCGCGCACCAGATTGGCGGTGATCAGCAAGTCCTTGGAGCGCCCGGACTGCGAAATGCAGATCGCCACGTCAGTCGGCTTCAACGTCACCGCCGACATCGCCTGCATGTGCGGATCGGAGTAGGCCGCCGCCGTCAGCAGCAGGCGGAAGAACTTGTGTTGCGCATCCGCTGCCACCGCGCCCGACGCGCCAAAGCCATAGAACTCGACGCGCTGCGCCTGCGACATCAAGGTCACCGCACGCTGCAATTCCACCGGATCGAGCTTCTCGCGAACCTCCATCAACGTGTGCAACGTGGTGTCGAAAATCTTCAGGCTGTAATCGGCGACCGAGTCGTCTTCATGGATCGCGAACTGGCCGAAACTGGCACCGGCGGCCAGACTCTGTGCCAGTTTCAGTTTCAGATCCTGAAAGCCGGAACAACCGATGGCGCGACAAAAGCGCACGATGGTCGGCTCACTGATGCCGACGTTGTGGGCCAGGTCGGCCATGGAACTGTGCATCACCGCCGCAGGGTCAAGCAGCACGTGGTCGGCGACCTTGAGCTCCGACTTGCGTAACAGGTGACGTGACTGGGCGATGTGTTGCAGCAGATTCAAGGGGCTGGACTCTTGTTATGGTCGGGGATGTAGCAAGCTTGTAGTTATACTACATGAATTGGCTTTTTGCCTGCTCAATGCGTAACTCCATGTCCCCATATCAGGCGCGATGGCGTGCATGTAGCCCTTAAAGCGGGTTTTCCTGCGCACGTAAAAGCCCGACCAGAGCGGCAGCTTCAACGGGTCGGCTGATCAGATAACCCTGCACTTCATCACAACGCTCGGTGCGCAAAAATTCCAACTGCTCCTCGCGCTCTACCCCCTCAGCCACCACTTTCAGCGACAGCCCGTGGGCCATGGCGATGATCGCCCGGGTGATTGCCGCATCCTCACTGCTCTCGCCCAAACCACGAATGAACGCTTGATCGATCTTCACGTAATCCACCGGAATGCGCTTGAGATAACTCAGCGACGAATACCCGGTGCCAAAATCGTCGATGGCCAGTTTCACCCCCAGATCGCGCAGTTGCTGGAACGTCGCGATGATGTGCTCAACGCTGTCGAGCAGCTGACTTTCGGTCAGTTCGAGTTCGAGGTAGTGGGGCGCCAGCCCGGTTTCTTCCAGCACTTGTCGCACCAGACTGACCAGCTTGCCTTGGCGCAACTGGTGCACCGACAGGTTCACCGAAACGCGAATTGGCGCGAGCCCCTGACGCTGCCATTCGCACGCCTGCCAGCAAGCCTGGCGCAGCACGAATTCGCCTATCGGCCCGATCAATCCGGTTTCTTCGGCCAGCCCGATGAAGTCCCCCGGCGGCACCTGGCCCATGCTCGGATGATCCCAGCGCACCAGTGCTTCCGCCGCATTCAAGCGCCCCGACTCCAGGCACAGTTTGGGCTGATAGAACACCTGTAATTGCTTCTCATCGATGGCTTTGCGCAACTGGTTTTCCAGCTGCAATCGCTCAAGGGTGCTGGCCTGCAGGCTCTCGGTGTAGAACTGGAAATTGTTGCCGCCCAGATGTTTGGCATGTTGCATGGCCATGTTCGACTGGCTGACCAGCGCGGAGATCTCCCGTGCGTTGTCCGGCAGCATGCTGATGCCCATCGAGGCGCTGACCACCAATTCGTGCCCGTCCACGGTCAGGGGCAGGCACAGTTTGCCCGACAGCCGCGTGGCGACCCGCGCCAGACTCGACAGGTTGCCGTAGGCATCGAAGAGCACAGCGAACTCGTCGCCGGATAAGCGAGCGATCGTGTCGGCTTCCGGCAAGGCGTTGACCAACCGGCGAGCCATCTTCTGCAACAACTGGTCAGCGACTTCATGGCCCAAACTGTCATTGAGCAATTTGAAGCGATCCAGATTGATGTGCAGCAGCGCAAGACTGCGCCGGCCGCCCTGTCGAACCCGCTGATGCGCCTCATGCAGCCGCTCGCGGAATAGCGAGCGATTGGCCAGACCGGTAAGTTCGTCGTAGTGCGTCAAGTAACGCATGCGCTCTTCGGATTCACGCCGCGCGGAAAGATCGGCGAAGAAGCCCACGATATGACCGACATTTCCCCGACTATCACGTACTGCGTTGAGTTGGAGCCATTGCGGATACAGTTCGCCGTTCTTGCGGGTCTCCACCAATTCGCCCTGCCAACTGCCGTACTGCTCAAGGGCGGTGCGAATGGCGACGTAGTGGCGGCGGGCATCGCGACTGCATGGCAGCTCGACCACATTACGCCCGAGCATTTCATCAATGCCGTAACCGGTGACCCGGCTGAACGCCTGATTGATCGCGATCAGTGTGTAATCCGGGTCCAAAATCACAATGCCTTCGCTGGCCGCTTCGAACACCGTTGCGGCCAGGCGCTGCTGCTCTTCAAGGCTCTTGCTGGCGCTGATATCCCGGCGAGTGCCGACCATGCGGATCACTCGCCCACTTTCACTGCGCTCTACGGCGCGGCCCCGGTCCTCGATCCAGACCCAATGGCCATCGCCGTGACGCACGCGGTATTCGATCTGGTAGTCCTCGCTGCGGCCCTTCAGATGCTCGATCAACGCCTGTTTGAGTGGTGGCACGTCTTCAGGGTGCAGCCGCGGTTTGAGATCGCGCAGGATGGCGGTGACGTATTCCGGGGCCAGACCGAACAGTTCCTGGATCTGCGTGTGGTGGACTTCGTCGGTTTGCAGATTCCAGTCCCACAACCCCAACTCACTGGCCTTCAACGCCAGCGCCAGACGTGTTTCGCTTTTGCTCAAGGCCTGATTGGCAGCGTCCAGCTCGCGGCTGCGCAGGGCGACGCGGTCTTCCAGCTCGACCTGAGCTTCGCGCAACTTGCCCTCGGCGCAGCGCCGATGGTCTATTTCTGTCGCCAGTTCTTGATTGAGCTGCTCGCTGCGCGCCTGTGTCTGCTGCAAATGCTCGATCAGGTGCTGATTCTGGAAGCGCCGCAGCAAACCACGATCGATCAGACGATTGACCTGCCACGCCACCACGCTCAGCGATCCCAACAGAATCAGCCCGAGCCAGCCCCAACCGCGCGCCTGCTCGTCACCGCCCCAGAACAGATAACCGATCGCCGGTAGCAGACAGGGCAAGGTAAACGACAGAAATGCCGGCAGGCTCACCGCGTAGGCGACACTGGCCGACAGGGTTGCGGCGCCGATCAGGCCGAAAACCCAGGCTTGCTGCATGAAGTTGTCGGCGGGTACCAGCGCGATGCCCGCACCGGCCAGGGTCAGGCCGGTCATGGTCGAGCCGAGCAGGAACATCCGGCGCCAGATCGGCTGGGCCTGGCGACTGGGGATGGCGGAGTCGAACGCCGCTACCTGAATCACACGTAAAGCCACCAGCGACAACAACCACACCAGCCAGACGCTGACCACGAAAGAGCGCTGCGGGCTCCAGAGCAAACCGGCGCAGACCAGACCATTGATCAACATGAACAGCGTGGGCAACAAAGAGCCCTGATACAGCAGACGCGTGCGCTCGACCGCCATCTCGACGGCGTAGTGCTTGCGGATAACCCGGGGTTCCACAGAGGGGCCCGACAGTTCGGCGCTGAGGGTCATGGGCAACGTTCTTGTTCTTATAAGGGGGCGTGCGCCCGAAACGTGGACGGAGCATACACAAGCCGATCCCGATGCCAAACCGCTCCGGACCACAATTTCATCGAAAGTTTTCCCTCCCTTGGTGCCGGCGGGACCCGCAGAGTGAGGCGGGCTGACGCCTGTAGCCAGTGACCGACCGGTCGTCATTGACGGCACTTTCATCGGCTAATGCAAAGCTCGGTTTGCCCGGGCCTGCGGCGCACCCTAGAATGCCCCGATGCGCGATGACCTCTCCCTTCTGCTGAACTCCCTCAACGATGCCCAACGCCAGGCCGTAGCAGCCCCCGTTGGCCGTCAGTTGGTCCTGGCCGGTGCCGGCTCCGGTAAAACCCGAGTGCTGGTGCACCGTATCGCCTGGTTGATCCAGGTCGAAAACGCCTCGCCCCACTCCATCCTGTCGGTGACCTTCACCAACAAGGCCGCTGCCGAGATGCGACACCGCATCGAGCAGTTGCTGGGTATCAACCCGGCTGGCATGTGGGTCGGCACCTTCCACGGCCTCGCGCACCGCTTGTTGCGGGCGCACTGGCAGGAAGCCGGGCTGAGCCAGACCTTCCAGATTCTCGACAGCGACGACCAGCAACGGCTGGTCAAGCGGGTAATCCGTGAGCTGGGCCTGGACGAGCAACGCTGGCCGGCCCGTCAGGCCCAATGGTTCATTAATGGACAGAAAGACGAAGGTCTGCGTCCGCAACACATTCAGGCCAGCGGCGACTTGTACCTGGCCACCATGCGCGGCATTTACGAGGCCTACGAGGCTGCTTGCCTGCGCGCCGGTGTTATCGACTTCTCCGAACTGCTGCTGCGCGCCCTCGACTTGTGGCGCGACCACCCCGGCTTGCTGGCGCATTACCAGAAACGCTTCCGGCACATTCTGGTGGACGAGTTCCAGGACACCAACGCCGTGCAGTACGCCTGGTTGCGTCTGCTCGGCAAGGGTGGCGACAGCCTGATGGTGGTCGGCGACGACGACCAGTCGATTTACGGCTGGCGCGGGGCGAAGATCGAAAACATCCATCAATACTCCGCCGACTTCCCGGACGCCGTGACCATTCGCCTGGAGCAGAACTACCGCTCCACCGCCGGCATTCTGAAAGCGGCCAACGCCCTGATCGCCAACAACACCGGACGCCTGGGCAAAGAGCTGTGGACGGACGGCGGCGACGGCGAGGCGATCAATCTGTACGCCGCGTTCAACGAACACGACGAAGCACGCTACGTTGTCGAAACCATCGAAAGCGCGCTGAAAACCGGCCTGGCTCGCAGCGACATCGCGATTCTGTACCGCTCCAACGCCCAATCACGCGTTTTGGAAGAAGCATTGCTGCGTGAACGCATTCCGTACCGCATCTATGGCGGCCAGCGCTTCTTCGAGCGTGCGGAAATCAAGAACGCCATGGCATATCTGCGTTTGCTCGAAGGTCGGGGCAACGATGCTGCGCTGGAACGGGTGATCAACGTCCCGGCTCGTGGCATCGGCGAGAAAACCGTTGAAGCGATTCGCGAGCATGCGCGCCACAGCGATGTGTCGATGTGGGAAGGCATGCGCCTGTTGGTCGCCAATAAAGGCCTGACCGGTCGTGCTGCGGGTGCGCTGGGTGCGTTTATCGAGCTGATCGAGAACCTCGCTGCCAAATGCGCGGAGATGCCGCTTCATTTGATGACCCAAACCGTCATCGAGCAATCCGGCCTGATCGCCTATCACGAAGCGGAAAAAGGCGAGAAAGGCCAGGCCCGGGTAGAAAACCTTGAGGAACTGGTCAGCGCCGCGCGCAACTTCGAGAACACTGAAGAAGACGAAGAACTGACGCCACTGGCAGCATTCCTCGGCCACGCTTCGCTGGAGGCCGGCGATACTCAGGCTGACGAGCACGAAGACAGCATTCAGTTGATGACCCTGCACAGCGCCAAAGGCCTGGAATTCCCTTACGTGTTCCTCGTGGGCATGGAAGAAGGCCTGTTCCCGCACAAGATGAGCCTGGAAGAACCGGGGCGTCTTGAAGAAGAACGACGCTTGGCCTACGTCGGTATCACCCGGGCGATGCAAAACCTGGTGATGACCTACGCTGAAACCCGACGCCTGTACGGCAGCGAAACCTACAACAAGGTCTCGCGTTTCGTACGAGAGGTGCCGAAAGGTCTGATTCAGGAAGTCCGTTTGTCTAACAGCGTCAGCCGTCCGTTCGGCGGCAACCAGTCGATGAGTGGCAGCAATCTGTTCAGCGGCAGCGAGATTCCGGAAACCGGCTTCAGTCTGGGTCAGGCAGTGCGCCATTCGGTCTTTGGCGACGGCGTGATCCTCAACTTTGAAGGTGCTGGTGCACAGGCGCGGGTGCAGGTGAATTTCGGCGAAGGCAGCAAGTGGCTGATGCTCGGTTACGCGAAGCTGGAAGCCATCTGACACCGATTTCGCTTTTCTGTGGGAGCGAGCCTGCTCGCGAAGGAAATCACCACGGTTTATCTGATAAACCTCGGTGTGGCTTTCGCGAGCAGGCTCGCGCCCACAGGATTCTGCGCTCTAACCCCCAATCGCTCTGAACCAATCGCCTTTTCCTACAGCCAAAAGTACATCCGCTGATTGCCCCGACGGAGCTGAACGTAACCTGTCAGGCAAAAGCCCGAAACACTCTCTCGCTAGCCAGTAACACTTCAGCTGTGCAACATGGCGCGCGTGTCTCCACAAACGGGAATTCCCTTTATGAAACGTTTTCTTAGCATCGCCATGGCGTTGTGCATCGGCCTGACGATGAGCCTCGACGCCAACGCCAAGCGCTTTGGTGGTGGCAAAAGTGCCGGCGCTGCGCCGTCGCACCAGACCAGCCAAATGGCTCCTTCTTCCGCAGCTGGCGGCGCTGCTGCGACCGCTGGTGCTGCCGGTGCCGCTGGCGCTGCTGCCAAGGCCGGCGGTGCTTCGAAATGGCTCGGCCCTCTGGCCGGTATCGCCGCCGGTGGTCTGCTCGCTTCCATGTTCATGGGCGGCGGCTTCCAGGGCATGCAGATCTTCGACATCCTGATCATGGCCGTGATCGCGTTCGTGATCTTCCGCTTCATCGCCGCTCGTCGCCGCAAGCAGCAGGAGCACCTGGCTCCAGCTGGCGCGCCGATGCAGCGTGAAGTGTTCGAGCAGAAGCCTGCCGGCATGGGTTCGATTTTCGGCGGTTCGGCTGCACCTGCTGCCGCCCGTCCGGTGATCAACGCACCGGCCTGGTTCAACGAGCAAAGCTTCCTTGAAGCTGCACGCAGCCACTTCCAGTCGCTGCAGCAGCACTGGGACGCTAACGAAATGGACAAGATCGCCGAGTTCGTGACCCCGCAGATGCTCGAGTTCCTCAAGCGCGAGCGTGCGGATCTGGGCGACGCCTTCCAGTCGACCTACATCGACAACCTCCAGGTTCAACTGGACGGCGTAGATGACCGTGCCGACAAGACCATCGCCACCCTGACCTTCAGCGGTGTGTCGAAGACCTCGCGTTTCGACCAGGGCGAAGTGTTCAGCGAAAGCTGGAACATGGAACGTCCGCAGGGCGAGAACCAGCCTTGGCTGGTGGCCGGTATCCGCCAGAACGGCTGATCCCCTCTGCGTTAAGCATGCGGTAACAAAAACCCCGGACTTGTCCGGGGTTTTTCTATTTCGCGGTTGCATCTATAGCAAGCTACTGTATAAACCGGCCCATATAAACCGCGCCATACAAGCAAGAGGATCCCGGACGTGGAAGAAATTATCGAACAACTGCGCGAAGCCAACGAACCGGTACCGGTTCCTTTGGAGTTGCCTGACGAAGACCTGCTGGTTGAAATCGAAGAACAGCTGTTCATCGATATTCCGTTTGTCTTCAGGGAGTTTTTGCTGACGGTCAGCGACGTGGTTTACGGTAGCCTGGAGCCGGTAACTGTCACCGACCCGCAATCGCACACTTACTTGCCGGATGTCGCCGCCAACGCCTGGGATGCCGGTGTGGATCGCAGCCTGATTCCAATCTGCCAGGACGGCGACGACTATTACTGTGTCGAAGAAGACGGCACTGTGGTGTTGTGGCAAGCCGAGGAAGAGCTGATTGCCGAAGAAACCTGGGAATCGGTCTGGCATTGGGCGCGGGACGTCTGGCTGGAAAGCTGATTGGCCAAACGCCCCGGGTGGTCAGTGCCCCGACGACTCCTTGTGGTTGTCGAGGGTTTCCAGCAAGGCCACCTGCATCCGCGTGTGCACGCGGATAAACCAGCGCCAGAGCAGGGCCGCCACGGCGGCCGCGACCACGGCGATCAGCACGAGCAACTTGTTGGTCGGCAGAATACTGGCCGACAAGGCTGCCAGCAGCAGGAAAATCACCAGCAGCGAGAGAATCGGGATCACCTCGGAGATCACCCGGCGCACTCGCTGCGTGTGCCGCCCCGCCATCTCCGGCTTCACGCCCATCTCGGCCAACAGCATCGATAGCGCCTTGAGCTTGCGATAGGCCGCGATCAGAAACGGCAACGACACCAGCAAAGCGCCGCCCCAGATCAACGCTTTCTGCCAGCTCGGATCGCTGATCCAGTCTTGCAGATACGTCGAGATACGCTCGGCGAAGAACGCACCCGAGAAGAAGATCGCGATGACCAGCGCAAGATTCACTCCGACCTGCAACAGGATTCGCCGGATGATCGACGCCAGCATCGCCCCCTCGCCCTGCGGCTGAATGCTGCGCAGCCATTCACCATACATCCCCAGCACCCGCCCCAAACGCTGCGGCATCGCGGCGGCCAGTTTGATCGACAGTGGATCGGCGGAGCGGATCAAGTACGGCGTCAGGAGCGTGGTAATCACCGAGACGGCCACGGCCACCGGATAGAGGAAGTTGCTGGTGACCTGCAGCGTCATGCCCAGCGCGGCGATGATGAAGGAAAATTCGCCGATCTGTGAAAGTCCCATCCCTACCCGCAGTGAGGTGCGTCCGTCATTGCCTGCGATAAACGCACCGAGCCCGCAGGACAGTATCTTGCCGAGTACCACGGCTACCGTAATCACGGCAATCGGCCAGGCGTATTGCAGCAGAATCATCGGGTCGAGCATCAGGCCGATGGCGACGAAGAAGATTGCGCTGAACAGGTCGCGAACCGGTTCGATCAGTCGCTCGATTTTCAGCAGTTGCCGCGACTCGGCCATGATCGCGCCGATCAGGAATGCGCCGAGCACCATGCTGTATTCAAGTTTGACCACCAGCAGGCAAAAGCCGAAACACAGGCCCAGCACGGTGATCAGCAGCATCTCGTTGCTTTCGAATTTGGCGACGTAAGCCAGCAAACGCGGCACCAGCAGAATGCCGATCACCAGCGCGACGATCATGAATAGCGACAATTTGCCGACAGTGGAAAACACTTCGCCGGAGCTCACCGTACCGCTGACCGCGATGCTCGACAGCAAGGCAATGATGCCGATACCGAGGATGTCCTCAACGATCAGGACGCCGAAGATCAACTGTGCGAAGCGCTCGTTCTTCATCTTCAGATCGTTGAGCGCCTTGACGATGATGGTGGTCGAAGAGATCGCCAGGATCGCGCCGAGGAACAGCGAATCCATGGTGTTCCAGTCGAACCAGCGGCCAATTTCGTAGCCGATCCAGATCATCAGGACGATTTCGAGGAACGCTGCGATGAACGCCGTGGCGCCCACCTTGAACAACTTGCGCAGGCTGAACTCCAGCCCGAGGCAGAACATCAGGAAAATCACCCCCAGCTCGGCGAGTGTCTTGATGGTTTCTTCATCGTGGATCAGGCCGAACGGTGGGGTGTGCGGGCCGATAATGAAGCCGGCGACGATATAACCCAGCACCACCGGCTGCTTGAAACGATGGAACAACACCGTCACCACGCCCGCGACCAACATGATCACTGCCAGATCCTGAATAAAACTGATGGCATGCATGGCGTGGGCTCCTTGAATGACGAGGCTCGTCGTCAGGCATCAGAAAGATCTGATCGAGCCAGGGTAAAAATCCGCTTTTCGTGTGGGAATTGCCCTTGGGTAGGGCTTTTGCAGGTTAACACCGCGACTTCCCACTGAAAGGCGGTGCAATATTAGGAAACAGATCGATCCCGGCGTGACGGCAGCCAGTCGCCCGGCGTCCCGATAACGGTGCTTTTGAAAAGTGACCAGGCGCCCGCAGAGGTGCTTCCAGCAAACCAGCCTTGATCCGTGAGAACGTTATGGAACCCGGAAACGCCCAGCTGTCGATGACGGTACTGATGACCCCCGACATGGCCAATTTCTCTGGCAATGTCCACGGCGGCACCCTGCTCAAATATCTCGACGAAGTGGCCTATGCCTGCGCGAGCCGCTACGCCGGCCGTTACGTGGTGACACTGTCTGTGGATCAGGTGATTTTCCGCGAGCCGATCCATGTCGGCGAACTGGTGACCTTCCTGGCGTCGGTCAACTACACCGGCAACACCTCGATGGAAGTCGGCATCAAAGTCGTCACCGAAAACATCCGCGAGCGCTCGGTGCGCCACACCAACAGCTGCTTCTTCACCATGGTCGCGGTGGATGACCAGCGCAAACCGGCCGCTGTACCGCCGCTGCAACCGCAGAACAGCGAGGACAAGCGCCGCTACATGCAGGCGCAGCAGCGCCGGCAGATTCGCCAGGAGCTGGAAAAGCGTTATCAGGAGATCAAGGGCGACGCTTGATTGGTAGCGATCTGACGACCGCTTTCGCGAGCAGGCTCGCTCCCACAGGGTTCACGCGGTACCTGTGGGAGCGAGCCTGCTCGCGAATGGGGGCAACGCAGTCTTACAAACTGATTACCGTCGCCTCGAATTTCACCCGCGGATGCGCAATACGATCCTGCGCCCGCACCAGTTGCAACTCGTAACTGGCGCACGCCTGCGTTTCCAGCAGCACCTCATGCACCGCTGCCGCCGTGAACTCGAACGCCGCCACCAGACTGTCGCCCAGCAGCACGCGCGCCAGAAACAGGCCGGACGTCAGATCGCCCACGCCCACCGGCTGACGCGGAAACGCCAGCAGCGGACGGCGCAGGTGCCAACTGCCCTCGGCGGTCACCAACAACATCTCGAAACCCTCTGCCGGTTTACCCGGGTAGTCCAGATGCTTGACCAGAATGGCTTTCGGCCCGCGAGCCAACAGGGCCCTCGCCATTGCCAGGCAATCGAACAGCGATTGCGGCTTGCGACCGGAAAAACTGTCCAGCTCCAACTGGTTCGGACACATGATGTCTGCCACAGCCGCCGCTTCTTCCAGCAGGAAATCGCTGACCTCCGTTGGCACGCTGCAACCTTTCTCCGGATGGCCCATCACCGGGTCGCACAGGTACAGCGCTTTCGGATTGACCGATTTGATGCGCGCCACGCCACTAAGAATAGCCCGGCCCTGCGCTGCGCTGCCGAGATAACCGGACAGCACCGCATCGCAATTGCCCAGCTCGCCAATGGCCGCAATGCCTTCAACCAGCTCGGGAATCTGTTGCGGCGCCAGCACTTCGCCGGCCCACTGGCCGTACTGGGTGTGATTGGAAAACTGCACCGTGTTGAGCGGCCAGACATTCACCCCGACCCGCTGCATCGGAAATACTGCGGCGCTATTGCCGGCGTGGCCGAACACCACATGGGACTGAATGGCGAGCAGATGAGGCGTACGTTTCATTCGGGTTTTTCCGTAAAACGATTGAAATTCAAGCCGCGCAGTATGCGACGAAACGCAGCCTGTACGACAGACCGGCGACGCAGTTAAGCTGGCGCTAACTTTTGGAGTTCATTGTTGATGCTGACCCTCGAAAACATCTTCGTGCTGATACTGTTCGCCGCCGCTGGCGCGTGGCTATGGCACAACCACGGCTTGCGCGAGCGGGCGCTGGAGCGGGTCAAACAGCATTGCATCAACGTCGGTGTGGAGCTGCTGGACGGCAACGTCGCGTTGAAGAAGATTGGTTTTATCAAGGATGCCAGCGGTCGCCGGCGACTGGCGCGGGTGTACAACTTCGAGTTCACCGTGACAGGCGAAAGCCGCCACAACGGCACCATCACCCAGTTCGGCGCCCACAGTGCGCAGATCGAATTGGCGCCCTACCCGGCACCGTTCGACGACACGCCCCCGGTTGTCGAGGTGCACAAGCCACGGGCTGAAGTGATCGAGCTGAGTCAGTGGCGGCAGGAACACACCAAGTGGAAGCCGTAGAAATCAAAAGATCTCAATCGACTCGACAACCCGCTAACGCGCTCTGCAACACGCCAACATCCTGCACTTGAGCGAAAATCAGCTCGATCCGCGAATCGCGCCGCCATTCACTGGGCTGCCAGTGCAGATCAGCGTTCTCCAGAGCATTCGCTGAAACCCAGCCATTGGTGCTGTGGATAACCAGTTTTGCCCTTTTCCAGACAAGGCTTTGCAGCCAGGCTGCGACCTTTTTTGAGTCGAACGTCTGGCTCGGATGCCAACGCCAACCGTTACTCCAACCACCGTCCTGGGCCTGGCTCAGGCAAATCGGCAGTGTCGGATCGCTCCAGACCGCCGGCATCTGCGCCAATCCTTTGGGCACGATCAGGTTATCCACACCCGCCACCGCTCGCACGGCCAGCCCCGGCAATTCGCTCAAGGGCAATTGCGCCTGTTGCGCCCAGACGAGTCTGACTGGCGGCAACTGACTGGCAATCTTCTGCCTGACAGTTTCAGAAAGGTTTTCGGCCTTGTTCAACACCAGTAAACCCGCGCTGGCCAGCGCATCCTGCTGCGCTGCCGGCAGCGCTTTCCCCGCATTGAGTGCCTGGGCATCCAGCACCAGAACGCACGGCTGAACCGCCAGCACACCCAGCCATGGCGCTTCACTCAACTGCTTGAGCAATTGCGCAGGGTGGCCCAGCCCGGAGGGCTCGATAAACAGCCGATCTGGTTTCGCCTTACGCAATAAACGCCCAAGACCAATCTGAAACGGCGCCCCATTGACGCAACACAAACAGCCCCCGGCCACTTCCCCCAGTGCGATACCATCGCCGTCGCGGGTCAGTAGAGCGGCGTCGAGGCCGATCTGGCCGAACTCGTTGATCAGCACCGCCCAGCGCTCGCCTTCAGGGCGTTGCGCCATGAGCTGGCGGATCAGGCTGGTCTTGCCGGCGCCGAGTGGGCCTGCGATGACGTGGACAGGAATGTTCTGCAACATGGCCGGGGATTTTCTAAGGAAAGTTTCTGAGGAGATTGAAAATGCGTTGGATGGGATGGTCGTTGCTGTTGCTGCTGGTGTCCAGCAAGGTGTTGGCTCAGGCCTGCGTGGTGCACAGTCAGAGCGAGCGGCTGGACGTTAAAGTCTGCCAGCAGAACCGCAACATCCCGGCAAAACTGTTCAACGACGGTTTTTGCCAACCCGCGCTGGCCGGGCAGAAAGTCGACGTGCAGTACGTCGATCAATGCCCCAGCGGCGCTTTCGGCGTGTGCAACAACGCACAAGTTGCCAATATGCCCTATCGCCAGGACATCCACTATTACGGCGTCGCCACTGACGCCGCTTATCTAAAGCCTTACTGCGAGGGCCAGAGCCAGGGCACATGGCTCAAGCCATGAGGCGTTAGCCAAGCCAGTCGAGGGTCAGGATCAAGCGGCGCTCGCCCGGTGCCGGTTGCGGCGAGCGGTGGATCAAGCCGAAACCTTCATTGCCGTGCCATTTTTCACCTTTTAATAACGCCACCTCGCCGCTCTTGAGTTGCTGGATCTGCGTTGTGTCCGTCGGCTCGGCGTTGGCCTGGCCCAGTTGGCGCCGATCCATGGCGCCCTCCTTCAGCCACTCACTGCCGACGCCAGCATAAGTTGTGATCAAGCGCACCGGCACATGATCGACGTGGAACCGCGGGCACATGGCTTTATCCAGCACCCGCAGGCGCAAACCGATACGCCGCGCACCGAGCAGGCAAGCGAAGGCACTGACCAGCCATTTCAGATCGGCGATGAAGCCTTCGTAGCCTTCCAGATCGCGCAAGCCCGAGGCCAGTCCGCTGAGATCAGGCTCGGCGTCTTCGTCGGCCAATTCCAGACATAACGACTCTGCCAACGGCTCGTTTAGCGAGAGTAATAACCTTGCGAATTCGGCGATGTGCAGCGGCATATGTCGCTGCCATACGGCGAGGTTTATTTCATCGTTAAGAATTCGGCTCAGCGCCTTGGGGGTCGGGCCCTGATGCTGTGAGCGCGTACGGTCTCGCAGCAGCGTCATCGCAAGCATCAGGCGGCCTCCTCGTGCCAAGGGCCGAATGGATCTGGCAGCAATCGCCAGCCTTCCGCACCCAGTGCCATTTCATCGTCGGTCAGCAGACACGCATCGAGCTCGGCAGATAGCTGTACGAAATTGATGTTCTGACCGATAAATACCAACTCCTGACGGCAATCTCCGACACTCGGTATCCAGTTTTCCATGATCGCGACGGTACTTTCCTGATCCTGCGGCCATTGGCTTTTCGGCACGAAACGCCACCAGCGCCCGGCAAAACCATGGCGCATCAAGCCACCGGCCTGCGACCAACTGCCGGCATCGTTGGGCTTGCTCGCCAGCCAGAAAAACCCTTTGGAGCGCAGCAGCTTGCCGTTGAGCCATGGACGATCAATGAAGCTGAAAAAGCGTTGCGGATGAAACGGTCGACGCGCCCGGTAGGCGGTGGAGGCAATCCCGTACTCCTCGGTTTCTGCGACGTGCTCACCGCGCAACTCCTTTAACCAGCCGGGTGCTTGCGCAGCTTTCTCGAAGTCGAAGCGGCCGGTGTTGAGAATCTTCTCCAACGGTACTTCGCCCATCACCATAGGGATGATTTCGGCTTGTGCGTTGAGCCGTTTGAGGATGGCGGTCAATTCCTCGCGCTCGTGCTGGCTGATCAAATCGATTTTGCTGATCAGTAGCACGTCGGCAAACTCGATCTGCTCGATCAGCAAGTCGGTGATGGAGCGCTCGTCCTCTTCGCCAAGCGTTTCGCCACGAGAGGCAAGACTTTCGGCGGCCTGGTAGTCGAGCAGAAAATTCACGCCGTCGACTACAGTCACCATGGTGTCCAGACGGGCGATGTCGGCGAGGCTTTGGCCTTGCTCATCGCGGAAGGTGAAAGTCTCTGCGACGGGTAATGGCTCCGAGATACCGGTGGATTCGATCAGCAAATAATCGAACCGCCCTTCTCGCGCGAGTTTGCTGACTTCTTCAAGCAAGTCTTCGCGTAATGTACAACAGATACAGCCGTTGCTCATTTCCACGAGTTTCTCTTCAGCGCGGTTCAGGCTGACATCGCGCTGGACTTCGCTGCCATCAATGTTGATCTCGCTCATATCATTGACGATGACCGCCACGCGCAGACCCTTGCGATTACGTAGTACGTAATTCAAAAGTGTACTTTTTCCAGCACCAAGAAATCCTGAAAGAACGGTCACAGGCAGTGCGGCTGACATTGGGTAATCCTCTTTAGGTGGCAGCCGATCTGCGCTTTTACGTAGCGCGTGACGTTCTGGGCTTCATACGGAGTTCGCAGAAGGTAAACGTTTGAAATCGGCCGACTCAGGCTCAGTTCAAATTTATGTTATAGTATAACAATATAGAATGACCAGCCCTGCTCTTACCCTTATCTACAAACAACCGAAAGCTGCCTTCAAATTCAGGCTCGGAAAACGTGATGGAAAATGCGCTGAAATACTTGGTTTTGAGCGTCATGCTGTTAACTACGGCCACCGCCTGGGGAAAAACCCCGGCGCTCGCCTCCTGCACGCGCAGCGCCAATCTACTGGCCTGCGTGGATGCCGATGGCAACGCTTACAGCGTCAACACGGTCGGCAACACAATTTACCTGCGCGGTTTTGAAAAGAACGACAAGCGGTATTGGGCGCAGACCAACAGTCGGTTCGGACAAATGACGTTCTTCACTGGCATCGCTTCCGACGGTGAAGCCTGGGTCGGCTACACCCGTCGGGTGGGATGGACCACCATCAATCGCTTCTCCAGTTCAGGTGGCAGCAGCGCGAAATTCACCTGCAGCCGATTGAGCGGTTGCTAGTCCGCCCAAGTCATCGACATGTCGAGGATATAACCCCGATTGTGTCTCGCATGGAATGGGCGATTTTTGAGAGTGTTTCACGTGGAACCCTAGGCGGGATTGGCATGCACATATGAAAACCTGTTCATGAAAAAGACATCGTGATTCGAATTGTTATAATGTAACATCGAATTTAATCAACACGATGGTCCCGCTCATGAATTCGCTGACACTTCCGGATATCGCCGCGCAGGCCGCTCGCCAAGCCTTGCCACTCGAATGGGTGGGCATGCGCGGCATTGCGTTGCCTGTTTTGCTGGACGGCCAACGCCTGAGTGCGAAAGCTGATGCAGGTGTAAGTCTTGATGATGGAGAGGCGCGCGGTATTCATATGTCGCGCTTGTATCTGGCACTCGAAACCCTTGAACAACGCAACATTAGCCCAGCATTGCTTCACCAAATTCTTCAGCATTTCCTCGATAGCCACGAAGGTTTGTCCAGCAACGCCTATTTGAAAATCCATACAGATTTACTGCTCAAGCGACCCGCACTGATCAGTCCTTTGTCCGGATGGAAATCCTATCCAGTCACCATTTCGGCCAGCCTGAAAAACAGAATGTTCCACGTGGAACTAGAAATTGAAGTGCCTTACTCCTCGACATGTCCGTGCTCGGCAGCGCTGGCGAGACAGCTTATCCAGCAACAATTCATTGAAGACTTCGCTAACAAACATCTGAATCACGCAGAGGTTTTGGCGTGGCTGGGTACGCCCCAAGGCATCGTCGCAACACCACACAGCCAACGTAGCATCGCGCAACTACACGTTCATCTCGACGAATTCATCGACGAACTACCGCTGAGCGCAATCATCAACGATGCCGAAGCCGCCCTCGGCACCGCCGTACAAACCGCGGTTAAACGAGCGGACGAACAAGCCTTTGCCCTCGCCAACGGGCAGAACCTGATGTTCTGTGAAGACGCCGCACGCAGGCTGAATCTAGCGCTACGCCGCTCTCCCGGAGTGAGTGCATTCAAACTGCGAGTGACCCACGCCGAAAGCCTGCATGCCCACGATGCCGTCGCCGAAAGTCATTGGCACCGGGAGCAGGCATGATCCGTTGCCAGGCCTTGAGCTGGGGCGCACCCGGCCAACCGCTCACCTCGCCCCTGACCCTCGAATTCGAAAGCGGCAGCCTGACGGCGATCATCGGCGCCAATGGTTGTGGCAAGAGCAGCCTGTTGAAAGTCATTGCAGGACTGCAAAGGCCTTTGGCAGGAAAGGTCTCATTGAGCGTTCCACGGCAAAGCGGCGTCTCCTTCCTCCCCCAACAACAGCAACTGGATCGCCAGTTCCCGATCAGCCTCGAAGAGTTGGTGGCCGCCGGATTCTGGGGACGTCGATTGTCCACACAACTGCGTGCACAGCGCCTCGCCGCTGCCTTGGAAAACTGGCACCTGAACGGACTCGATCAACGCCCCTTGATGGCCTTGTCCGGCGGCGAATTACAACGCGCTCTGCTCGCTCGACTGAGTCTGACTGATGCACCCGTTTTGCTACTCGACGAACCGCATGCTGCTCTCGACGAACTGGGTCAACAGTTGCTGTGGCAACACATCCACGCCTGGCACGCCGGAGGTCGAACACTGATCGTGGTGTGCCACGACCTCTGCGCCGTTCGCGAACACATTCCAAGAACGCTGCTGATCAAAAACAGTGCCTGCGTATTTGGCACGAGCAAAGAGCTCATCCGGCAAACACCGCATACGCAGGTGGCGTGATGCTCACCATCGCGCACCTCTGGGAACCGTTCAACGAGTTCGTCTTCATGCGCCGCGCCCTGTTCGGTGGTTTGGTGCTGGCCTGCAGCACCGCCCCCCTCGGCGTTTTCTTGATCTTGCGGCGCATGAGTCTGATCGGTGACGCCGTTGCCCACGGCATCCTGCCCGGTGCCGCATTGGGCTTCTGGTTCGCAGGCCTGAGTCTGCCTGCGCTCACCATCGGGGGGCTCGGCGCAGGTTTGAGCATGGCCGGACTCGCCGCCTGGATCACTCGCAAAACGGGTTTGCGAGAGGACGCCAGCCTCGCCGCGATCTATCCAATATCGTTGGCAGCCGGTGTGCTGATTCTTGGCATCGCGGGCAAACGTCTCGACCTTTTACACCTGCTATTCGGGTCGGCATTGGCGGTCGACGGTCCGACCCTCAACGGCATGCTGTGGGTATCGACCTTCAGCCTGATCGCCATGGCACTCATCTATAAACCGTTGCTGCTCGACACCCTCGACCCACTGTTCCTGAGAACCGTCAGCCGACTCGGCCCTCTCGCCCATGGCGTGTTCCTGACCCTGGTGGTGCTGAATCTGGTGATCGGATTTCAGGCGATCGGCGCACTGATGGTCGTTGGACTGATGATGCTGCCCGCAGCCAGCTCGCGATTCTGGAGTCGCCGTCTGCCGATCCTGATTGCTATCGCCGCCCTTCTAGGCTGCCTGTCGGTGTGGCTCGGCTTGCTGCTGTCGTTCTACTTCTCGCTGCCCAGCGGGCCGGCCATCGTGCTGGTCGCGGGGGCCGGATATTTGCTCTCCGTGGTGTTCGGACCGGTTCACGGTTTGCTGCGCCGCCCTCCGTTGCTTACATCCCAATGAGGTGTTTCCCGATGCGCGTTCTATTTATGCTGTTCAGCCTGTTGCTGTCGATGTCATTGTCGGCGGCAGAAAAATTGCCGGTGGTGACCAGCTTCAGCATCCTCGCCGACATGGTTCATCAGGTCGGTGGAGAGCATATTCAGATCACCAACATGGTCGGCCCCGACGCTGACGCGCACACCTATGAGCCGACCCCGGACGATGCCAAAGCACTGCTCAAAGCCAGACTGATTATCAAAAACGGTTTGGGTTTCGAACCGTGGCTGGATCGCCTGGTGACCAGCACCGAAACCAAAGCCACGGTAGTCAGCGCCAGTCACGGAGTGATCCCGCGCTCGCTGGATGAGGACGGTGAAACCATTCCCGATCCGCACGCCTGGCACAATCTGGCCAACGCCGAGTTGTACGTCGCCAACATCACCAAAGCGCTGATCGCCGCCGACCCGACGAACAAGGCCGACTACGAGCGCAACAGCCAAACCTACCTGAAACAGATCTACGCCCTGCTCGCCGAAGCCAAGGCCAAACTCGGTTCACTGCCACCGCGCAATCGCAAAATCGTCACCAGCCACGATGCCTTCGGTTACCTGGGTCAGGCGTACAGCATCGACTTCATGGCCCCACAAGGGTTGTCCACCGAGCGTGACCCCTCGGCCGCCGAAGTCGCGGCGCTGATTACCCAGATCCGCCAGGCGAAAGTCAAAGCGGTGTTCATGGAAAACATCAAGGATGCGCGACTGCTCAAGCAGATTGCCGATGAGAGCGGCGCGCACATTGGCGGCACGCTCTACTCGGACGCCCTCGCCGCCAGCGGCCCGGCCAGCACTTTTACCGGGCTCTTCGAATACAACCTCAATACCCTTTACAACGCACTGAGCCAACCATGATCCGCAAGAATCCTTCAGGCGATCTGCCACAGATCGCCGAGTCGGCCTACGTCGATAAAACCGCGATCATATGCGGCAAAGTGGTGATTGGTGAAAACGTGTTCGTGGGCCCCTATGCCGTCATTCGCGCCGACGAAGTGGATGCTTCAGGCGAGATGGAACCGATCACCATCGGCGCCAATTCGAACATCCAGGACGGTGTGGTGATTCATTCCAAATCCGGCGCGGCTGTGACCATCGGCGAGTTCAGCTCCATCGCCCATCGTTCAATCGTGCATGGTCCCTGCGTGGTCGGCGACCGGGTGTTCATTGGCTTCAACAGCGTGCTGTTCAATTGCGTGGTTGGCGACGGCTGCGTGGTGCGGCACAACTCGGTGGTCGACGGACGCGATTTGCCGGACGCGTTCTATGTGCCCTCCACCACCCGCATCGGCCCCAACACTGACCTCTCGCAATTCCCACCGGTGAGTGTCAGCGCCTCGGAGTTTTCCGAAGACGTGGCGCGTACCAATGTCGATTTGGTGCGCGGCTACAAAGCCCTGCAGAACGAGTTTTAGACCATGAGCAGTGTGCTGATTCGCAACGCAAGAATGATCAACGAAGGACGTGGGTTCGATGGCGATCTGTTGGTCAGCAACGGTCGTATCGTCAAGATTGCGCGCAGCATCGAAGGTGAAAGCGCGAGCGTCGAAATCGACGCGGCCGGACAGTGGTTGTTGCCTGGGATGATCGATGACCAGGTGCATTTCCGCGAACCCGGTGCGCCGGCCAAGGGCAGCATTCATACCGAATCTCGCGCGGCGGTTGCGGGAGGCATTACCAGTTTCATGGACATGCCCAACACCCAACCCGCCACGCTCAGCCTCGAGGCGCTGGCGGATAAAAAACGCCGGGCGGCGCTCAGCTCCATGGCCAATTACGGCTTTCACTTCGGGGTCAGCCGGGACAATCTCGACACCGTCGCCGCGCTCAATCCAAGCGAAGTGGCCGGCGTCAAAGTATTCATGGGCGCCTCCACCGGCAACATGTTGGTGGATGATCCGAAGATTCTTGAGCGGTTGTTTGCTGATGTGCCGACGATCTTGCTGGCTCACTGCGAACACACGCCAAGCATCAACGCGAATGCGGCCAACCTGAGCGACCTGTTTGGTGAGCGTCTACCGCCCGCGGCTCATGCGCTGATTCGTAATGCCGAGACTTGCTATCGCTCGTCTTCGTTGGCTGTGGAACTGGCCAAGCGTCATGGCACACGACTGCACGTTTTACACCTCACCACCGCCCGGGAACTGGATCTGTTCGAAGACAAACCACTGGCACAAAAACGCATCACGGCAGAAGTCTGCCTGCATCATTTGCTGTTTGATGATCGCGACTATCCGGCGCTCGGCAACCTGATCAAATGCAATCCGGCGATCAAGACTCAGGCCGACCGCGATGCCTTGCGCGACGCGTTGAACTCCAATCGACTGGACGTCATTGGCAGCGATCACGCGCCGCATAGCTGGGCGGAAAAGCAAAGACCTTACACTGAGGCGCCTTCGGGATTACCGCTGGTACAACATGCACTACCGGCGTTACTCGAACTGGTCGCGGACGGCGTACTGCCGATCAGCACTCTGGTGGCGAAGACCAGCCATCGCGTGGCGGATCTGTTTGCGATTCCGGATCGGGGCTATTTGCGTGAAGGGTACTGGGCGGATGTGGTGTTGGTTGAGCGGCAGACTGTCGAGGTGTCTCGGCAACCAATTCTGTCGCAATGCGGGTGGACGCCGTTTGCCGGGAGAAGCTTTCGGCATCGGGTCAGTACGACGCTGGTGTCAGGGCAGATCGCCTGGCGCGATGGTCGGGTGAATGAAGGCTGTCGCGGTTTGCCGTTGCGGTTTATGCGCTGATATTGATGACGCCATCGCCAGCGGGCTGGCTCCCACATTTCGATTATTCGACTGTGGGAGCCAGCCTGCCGGCGTTGCTTTTAGGCGCGAGGTTTCAAGGCGCCGCAGTCCTGACCCAGCCACACGGCGCGGGTTTCCAGACTGCCCTTCTGGTTGATGCCGATGGCATTGAACGTGCCGTTGGCGACCGTGTTGAATTCCCGATCACTGAGGAAAGTCGCAACACCGGTGCCCTGCGCTTTCGGGCAGCTGAAACGAAATTTCCACTGGTTGCCGTTGCGCTCGGTGATCTGCTGTTTGCAGCCCGATTGCGGGTCGGCCAACGGAATATCATTGGTCGCCACTTGCTCAGGCGTCAGGCACGCGCGGATGCCCTTGCCGCCGATGTTGATGCCGTTTTTCTCCAGCGCCGCCCGCTGTTGCGGGGTCATCTGGCCTTGCAGTTGGCCGAGGATCGATTGCACGTCCATCGGCTGATCATCGACTTTGACGTTGCTCGACGTCATTTCCCACAACCCCGGCTGCAGCATCTGCGCCTGAGCAACCACCGGCAATGCCAAACCCAGGCCCAGCGCCAAACCCAGCAGACGAATGTTCATCGAAAAACTCCTGATCAGTAGTGGCCGTTAGACGTCGGCCAATTGCTTCGGTTCATGCACCAATTAATTAGCGACATTCGCGGCGGAACATGGTCTGTTAAGCATTGAATCTTCCGGAGCAAGGCTGCCCCATGGATTATTTCGGACCGCATATTTTCGGTTATCTGATCGCCCTGATACACACCCTCGGCTTGATCGCCGCCGTTCACGCGGTGCTCACCGTGCGCACGGCTCAAGGCTCGATCGCCTGGGCATTGTCGCTGATCTTCATTCCCTACCTCACGCTTATTCCGTACCTGGTGTTCGGCCGCAGCACTTTCGACGGCTACATCAAAGCTCGGCGCCAGGCCAACGAACAGATGCGCCAAGCCATCTCCGAATTGAACTGGCGGCCGTGGGTAGAAGAAGCCCTGGCCGCCCGCGCCTCGAACGCCTACGCATCCTTGCGCGCCATGCCGAAACTGGGGCGAATGCCGTGTCTGGCGAATAATCAGGTGCAGTTGCTGGTAAATGGCAAAGCGACCTTCGAAGCGATTTTCCGCGCTATCGATCAGGCGAAGGAAGCGGTGCTGATCCAGTTCTTCATCATCCACGATGATCGGCTCGGTCAACGCCTGCGTGATCTGCTACTGAAGAAGGCCGACGAAGGCGTAACGATTCATCTGCTCTACGACCGCATCGGCAGTCACGCCCTGCCCCATAATTATGTTCAGGCACTGCGCGATGGCGGCGTCGAGGTCAAAGCGTTCGCCACACGCAGCGGCTGGCTCAATCGCTTTCAGGTCAACTTCCGCAACCATCGCAAAATCGTCGTGGTCGACGGCGTGGTCGGGTTTGTCGGCGGGCACAACGTCGGCGATGAATACATGGGCGAAAAGCCGCCGCTGGCGCCGTGGCGCGATACGCATGTAAGAGTGCGTGGTCCGGTGGTGGCGTGCATGCAGGAATCCTTTGCCGAAGACTGGTTCTGGGCCGCGCGCACTTTACCGCCGCTGATCCTGCCGGACGCTTACCCGGACGACGGTGTGCTGTGCCAGTTGCTTGCCAGTGGCCCGGCAGATGCCTACGAAACCTGTTCGCTGTTCTTCGTCGAAGCTATCCACGCGGCGACGGAACGGGTGTGGATCACCAGCCCCTACTTCATTCCCGATGAAGCCGTGTTCGCTGCCCTGCGTTTGGCCGTGTTGCGCGGTGTCGACGTGCGCTTGTTGCTGCCTTCGCGCCCCGATCACCGCATCGTCTACGCGGCGTCCAGCCTGTACGCCTTCGAAGCCGTGCGCGCCGGGGTCCGTGTATTTCGTTACGAACCCGGATTCCTGCATCAGAAAGTGGTGTTGATCGACAGCGAGATCAGCGCCATTGGCAGCGCCAATCTGGACAACCGTTCGTTCCGCTTGAACTTCGAAGTGATGCTACTGACGGTCGACAGCGACTTCGCCGCTAGCGTCGAACAGATGCTGATCGAGGATTTCGAGCAATCTTACGAGATCGCCAAAGAAGAAAGCCGGGAGATCCACCGCCTGCAACAGGTCGGCATGCGGATCGCCCGGCTTATTTCACCGATTCTCTGACGTTCCCCAACCCTCTGCGTAGGGCAAGGGATACAGGGACTCAAGGGTGGTAGATGTCGTCGCGAGTCCACGGCAGTTCATGGCTGCCATCGGCATGCGCTTTTACCGCGAGGATCTGGTGCAGATTGATCCAGCCGCGCGCGAAGGCGTAAGCACAACCGGCCAGGTACAACCGCCAGATACGCAGCGCCTGCTCCGGCACTAGCTTCGCAGCTGTTTCGAGATTGTCTTCCAGACGCTCGCTCCAGTGATCGAGGGTACGTGCGTAGTGCAGGCGCAGACTTTCGACGTCGACAATCTCCAGCCCGGCTTCACTGATCTCGGCCGAGATCATCGACAAATGCGGCAACTCACCATTGGGGAACACGTATTTTTCGATGAACTCGCCGGCACCACGGCCTACCGGGCGGCCATCGGTGTGCCTGGCCGTGATGCCGTGGTTCATCACCAGCCCCCCCTCCTTCACCGCACCGAACAGGGTTTTGCAGTACTCGGCCAGGTTGGCGTGCCCGACGTGCTCGAACATGCCGACACTGACCACTTTGTCGAAGCGACCGTCCTGGGGCAGATCGCGGTAGTCCAGCAGTTGCAGCTCGATCTGGTCTTCCAGACCTTCGTCTTTGACACGTTCGCGGGCCAGTTCCAGCTGCGCCTTGCTCAGGGTGATGCCGAACACTTTCGCACCGAATTCCCGCGCCGCGTAACGCGCCAATCCACCCCAGCCACAGCCGACATCCAGCAGATAGTCGCCCGGCTGCAAACGCAGCTTGCGGCACAGGTGACGGAATTTGGCTTGTTGCGCCTGTTCCAGCGTTTCACTGCCGGTTTCGAAATACGCGCAGGAATACGCCATGTCGCTGTCCAGCCACAACTGGTAGAACGCGTTGGACAGGTCGTAGTGGTAGGAAATGGCTTTGGCGTCGGTTTCCTTGTCATGCACCGAACGCACGGGATGACTGTCGTCATCTGCACCGAGCAAGGCATTGCTCAATTCGTCGCAGAGCCGGATGACCTCGCTGATTGAACCCTCCAGTTCAAGCTTGCCTTCGACGAACGCCGCTCCAAGCGCATCCAGACTTGGATGGGTGAACTGGCTGACCATCTTGGGATCCTTGACCACGATGGTGACACTGGGCGTCGGGCCCAGATTGAATTCATGGCCATCCCAGAGTCGCAGGCGAAGCGGTAGCTGCAGATTCTGTAAGGCCGGTGGAAGTTGCGCGAGCATGGAAAATCCCCCCTTGTTTCAGACGTCTGATCTGAGGGTAGACCATCCTTGAAAAATAGCAGGCTATCGATTTGATAGACCGAATCTACCGCTCCAGACGCTCCAACAAGCCATCCTGCACCCACTGTTTCAGCCAGGTGACGGCTTGAAGTGCAGCGCCCTCACCATAAATGACTGCCAACGCCTCACACAGTTCGGCGAAACTCCAGCCTTCGTCGAGCAGCCCGTTCAGGGCCGATGCTTCGGGAGCTTCCAGGCTGCGGTAATGACAGATCAGATCATTACGCCAGATCAGGCAGCCCTGAGGAGCAGCAAACGCCATGCTTTCAGGGAAATCGCACGCTTCCTTCACCGCCCGCCACAGCGAGAGACTGTTGAACTGGCACTCCAACCTTTGCAACGACGGTATGGATTTAAACTGCAATCCTGGCCATTCATCCGGAGCAAGCGACGCCATCGCGTCGAGGGTTAACGGTGAACCTGCGGGCGCATCAAAGGCCAGCGTGAACGCCCATTCCAGCGCAGCCAATTCGGCCAGTGGTGCACCCTGCTCCCGCACCAGGTGCTCTCGGAGAAAATCGGCGAACCCCTTGCCCAACCAGCGCAGGCTGTAATGCGCCGACGGGCATTGGCGGATATACGCGGTGGCCAACTGATCGAATTCTTCGTCGCCCATCCAGTGCCAGATTGTCGGGTAATCGGTGCGCAACACTTCCAGCAAACGCGCCTTGTAGGCGTTGTGATAAATCGCCAGACCGGTGTCGATATCCAGCGTCGGGCCGCCGATCAGACTCTTTCCCAATGCCAGGTTGGCCGTCGCTGCGTCATCCAGCAGAAACGACTCGAACGCCAATTGCCATTCTCTCAGGCGCATTGCTGCCTCCCGGCCAAAACACGACTACCCAGCTCGCGAGCCTTTTGCAATTCATCGAGCAGCTCTTCAAACGGCGGAAAGTGATCGTCACGTTCCAGCAATGTCGCCACCGGGCCGAAGTGTTCCAGTGTGCGTTGATACAGCGCCCAGACCGGATCACTCACCGGATGGTCGTGGGTGTCGATCACGTAGTCGCCGTAATCGCTGTGCCCTGCCAAGTGCAACTGGCGCACTTTGTCCTTGGGCAGGCTTTGAATAAAGGTCCACGGATCGAAGCCGTGATTGCGCGAACTGACGTAGACGTTGTTGACGTCCAGCAGCAACTCGCAACCGCTCACCCGGCTTAGTGCGGCGAGAAATTCCCACTCGGTGAAATCATCCGAGGCGGCGCGAACATAACTGGAGACGTTTTCCAGCACCAATGGACGCTGCAACACATCTTGCACCTGGGCCACTCGGCCAGCGATGTATTCGAGGCTCTCAGCGGTGTACGGCAGCGGCAGCAGATCATGCAACTGATGAGCGTTGCCGCGGCTCCAGCACAGATGGTCGGAGATCCACGCCGGTTTGACCCGATCGGCCAATTGCTTGAGTTGTTTGAGATAGTCCGGGTCGAGGGCATGCGGCCCGCCGATGGACAGGGAGACGCCATGCATCACCAGCGGATAGCGCTCGGCGATGGCGTCCAGGTAATACAGAGCCTTGCCGCCCTGCACCATGAAATTTTCCGAGACCACTTCGAACCAGTCTACGTCGGGCGACTGTTCAAGGATCTGCTGGTAGTAAGCGCTGCGCAATCCCAGGCCGTAGCCGAGGAAAGGAAGTGAGGCGGACATATGCGGGCTCCTGATAAAAGTGGCCGCAGTGGCGTGAACCACTGCGGCGGCACTTACCGGTCAGTTATTCGCCGACCTTGCCACCTGCTTTTTCGCAAGCCTCTTGAGTCATTGCTTTGAAGCCCTGGCCTTTGCAGGCGCCCAAGCCTTTGCAAGCGTGGTCTTTGGTTTTGCAATCGTTCTGGCCTTTGCAGGAGGTCACGCCGTAACAGTGCACGTTGGCATCGGCGGCGACCACATTGGTGGCTACACCGGCAAACATGGTAGCGGCGGCCAAAGCGAGAGCGGCACCAGCAGCAGCGGTCTTGATCGTCATTTTTCTTATCCTCGGTAAGCATCAGGGGTGTCGGCTGGAAGGTTGTTCAGTCCCGACACAGCACTAGAGATCGCTGCCCTGATGGCGTTACAGCGGGCGAAAAATAAATTTCAGATTTCGTCCTTGAGCTTGAGCAGCGGCTCTTGAAAGCGCAGCAATCGCCCGGCATTGCCCAGCACCAGTAACGTGCTGAGGTTGTGCAGCAACGCGGCGATCATCGCTCCGGCGGCTCCGAGCCAGCCGAACGCGGCGAACACGACAATGGCCAGCGTCCAGCCAAGACCGATGATCACGTTGACCTGCAAGGTTCGCCGGCACTGACGACTGAGCCGCACACAAGTGCCGAGCCGACGCAGATCGCTGCCGATCAACACGATATCGGCGGAGGCCAAGGCGATGTCTGCCCCGCCCGCCCCCATTGCCACACCGACCACGCCAGCCTTGAGCGCCAGCGAATCGTTGATGCCATCGCCCACCACCATCGGCCGGAAACCGTCGTTGATTTCTTTCAGCACACGATTGAGTTTGTCCTCGGGCAACGCCTGGGCTTCGACTTCTTTGAGACCGACTTCGCGGGCCAGTGTCCGGGCCACGCTTTGGCGATCGCCGGTCAGCAACAGTTGCCGCCCGAGGCCCAGCTCACGCAGTTCACTGAGGGCAAATCGGGCTTCCGGTTTGACACTGTCAGCCAACAGCAGCCAGGCGAGAAACTCACCGTTCAAGGCCAGGCCGGCAATCGGTCCATCGTGTTCAGGGACGGGAGTAGGAGTGATGCCCAGTTGTGCGAACAACTCCGGGCGGCCGAGCGCCGCTTCGCCCTGCCCGGTCATGGCGACTACGCCGAGACCCTGCCGTTCGTGAATATCGGACAGAGGCAAACTGTCGTCCTGATTGACCAACCCCGCCAGCGCACGACTGACCGGATGACTGCTCGCCGCACCCAGACTGGCGGCGAGCGCCAGGACCGTCGACTGATCCGCATGCGAGCTGTTGATCGACTGCAAGCGCAAGGTGCCGTAAGTCAGGGTGCCGGTCTTGTCGACGACCAGCGAGGTGAGATCGGCCAGCTCTTCGAGGAACGCCGAGCTGCGGATCAGAATCCCGTGCCGCGCCGCCACCGCCACACCGGCAATCGCCGTGGCCGGTGCCGACAGCACCAAGGCGCAAGGGCAAGCGGCGACCAACACCGCGAGCATCGCTTGCGCATCATTGGTGATGAACCAGGTGACGGCCGCCAACAGCAACACCAGCACCATGTAACTACCGGCATAGCGCTCAAGCAACCGGGTGATCGGCGGTTTCGAACGCTCGGCGTTTTGCATCAGCGCGATGACTTTGCCCAACGTCGACTCGTCGCCGGTGCGGGTCACTTCGATGCGCAGCAAACCGTCGAGATTGATCGCGCCGCCAAACACCGTCATGCCGACGCTCGCTTCCACCGGCACGGATTCACCGGTAATCGACGCGGTGTCGAGGCTGGCCTGGCCGGACAAAACCCGACCGTCGGCCGGTACTCGATCACCCGCGCGGACCTCGACCGTGTCACCGGATTTGAGCGTGCCGTTGTCGACTTCAATGATCGAGCCGTCAGCCTGAATCTTGCGTGCATGACTGCTGGTCAATTGACCGAGTGCGTGAATCGCTTCCTGCGAGCCAATGACGCTGCGCTCCTCCAGCGCGTGGCCGAAGATCATGATGATCGGCAGCAACGCGGCGGTCAGCAGATCGCCAGTCGCCCATGCCCCGAGCATCGCCAGGGCAATCAGTTGGTCGGTGATGCCATGCAGACTTGGATAACGCAGGCTGAACCACGCCGAACGCATCACCGGCACGGCGACCAATAAAGAAGCAACGCCCAGCAGCAACTGACTGACACCGGCTTGTGTCGGCAGCAGCCAACGCCAGATCAGACCGAGGCCGAGCAGACCAAGCGCGAGCATGGCCAGCGTTAGTTGGCGCGCGGCGCGACGTTGTTCGGCCGAAGACAACAGGCCCGGTGCAGCGGTGGTCGCGCTCATTGACTGGCTCCCTGAATGATCAGGCGGGAATCATCTTTCGGATCGACCGTGGTCACTGATCCGGCCTGACCAAGAATTTTCGGTATGCGCTCGCGGTACAGACGCAGGAGCATTTGTGGGTCAGTGCCTTGCAATTGGGCCTTGGCCAGACTCGACACCGTAGCGGTGTCCGCAGACGCTTTGGCCAGGCGCTCACCCGCCTGAGCGTGAGCGACCTGCAGCGTGCGGTCGGCTTGTTCGTTGGCGGTCTGGGTGAGTTTCTCGGCATCGGTGCGGGCATTGGCCACGGCTTTGTCGGCTTGTTGGCTGGCGGTCAGAACCGCATTGAACGCGCTGACGGCGAGACCGGGCAGACTGGACTGCACATCAACCCGTGCCACCTCGATGCCGATGCCCTGCCCGCTGGTTTTCAGTTCAGCCAAGCGTAGGTTGATGCCTTGCACCAGGTCACCGCGCAAGCGCTCGCGACGTTCGGCAGCCTGATTATCGGCGCCGATCAATTCCGGTCGGGCCACCAGAATAGTGTCGAGATCTCGCGCGGCGGTCAGTGCCACGGCGCTGCGGGTGACCAGCCGATCAAGCGCTGGCAACACATGATCGCCCTGCAGCACGAAGTCATAGGGATCGGTCACTTTGTAAAACACTCGCACATCCAGTTGTACAACGCCGGCGTCACCGGTCAATAAATAACCAGATCCTGCCAGTGCATCACTGAGCGGCGTGGCGAACGTGGCCACACGATCAGCCTTCAACGCCTCATCGCTGCGCAGCAGATTTTCAACGCGACGCTCTATCACTCGATCTGCTGCCGGGAGTAAAACCACCTGCTCGAACGGCTGCGGCCAAGCCAACAGCAAACCGGCATTCTGGATGCGATCCAGCGCACCAAAGTGCAAAACCACGGCGCGATTCTGCGGATCAATCTGCCGGACATTCGAGAACGCCCAAGCTACTGCTGCCAGCACGGTCACGGCGTACAGAGCAAAAAACGCCAAACGCCCGGCCTGAATCCACGGACTGTTCAGCGAATATGTTCCACGTGGAACTTCTTCACTCATGGTTGCGATCCGGCTTTGCTGTCGAGATCCGGCGGGCCGTCGACCAGCACACGGAATGGCGCGGCATCGGTGCGCAAAATCAGCTTGGTGTCTGGCGTAACGATGGTGGCGAGGGTGTCCAGCGAACGCAGCAAGTTATACAGCTGCGGTGAACTGGCGTAGGCGCGGCCGTAGATCTGCGCGGCCTCAACCCGAGATTGCGCTTCGATATCCGCGGCTTTCACCGTGGCATCCGCTTGAACAATCCGCGCATCGCGCTCGGCGGCAGAACGGATTTGCGCAGCTTCACGTTTGCCGATGGCCGTGCGTTCGGTGGCAATTGTTTCACGCTCGGCGCGCATCCGATCTACCGTGGCGGTGAGTGTCACTGACGGTAAGGTCAACCGCTCGATACCGACTTGCACCACTCGCACGCCGTAAGTCGCGAGTAGTTGCTGATCGATTTGCTGACGCAGCTGTGCCTCGAATTCGGCGATGTGTACCTGACTGGCGTCGGTATTTACCAGATTCGCCAAGTCAAAACTGCTGGCGGTGGTTTCCAGAGCGGAGCCAACAAACGTGCGAATCTGCCGTGCTGCTTCGTCCGGCAGGTTCTGCACGGCGCGCATGAAGCGTTGCACATTGTCCGGATCGCCCTGCACCTGCCACGCCACATAAGCCTGGACGATGATGCGCAAACCATCCCGGGTGCCGACATCCTGCAAACCGCTGGAGGTGGTACGCAAGCGCAGATCCACCGGGATCGCCGCTTCGAATGGCGCGGGCCAGCGCCAGCTCAAACCCGGATCGAGCAACACCCGCGACGGATTACCAAAACGGGTAATGACCGTGGCTTCGCCGGAGCGCACTTGCACCAAGCTTGCCGCAGCGATGGCGAACGCCACCAGCAACGCCGCCCAACCCATGCGTCGCCATGGAAAAGGCCCCGCCTCTTCCGGCGCGCCGTGGTGATGATGCCCATGATGATGGTGATGCCCGCCGTGGTCATGATGATCGTGAGTGTGCGACTGGCTCAATGGGCGACTCCTGGTTGAGCGGTAGAACGTGCGGGCGTCGGATCAGCCGGCAGCGTGAACGTACGCAGATCGATAGTCGGCGCGTTACTGCTTCCGCCCAGTCGATGGTCAAGTACCAGCAATTTTGCTTTGCTCAGGCCCTGGCTGAGCTGACTGAGATATTGCTCAAGGACGAACGCCTGACCCGCGCTGGCGTAGGCTTTTTGTTCGGCACTGAATTTCAGATCCGCTGACTGCGCGGCGGCGCTGATCTCACCAGCGTTGGCGCTGGCCTGATCGCGAGCAAGACTGGCCTGCAATTGCGCCTGATTACTCGCCTCAGCGGCGGCGCCACGTTCGCGGGAGATCAAGGCTTGCGCCCCGATCTGCGCCGCTTGCACGCTGTGATAAGCATTGGCAGCGCCAGCCGGCGGGTGAATGGCTTCGACGACCGTGGCGAGAATTTCCACGCCGCTGTCGAGCTGTTGCAGATCGCTTTGCACCGCACGGCCGATTTCTTCACCCAGCCCTGCCCTGTCCGCACCAAGCAAACCGTCGAGGGTGCGCGAGGCAAAATCGTGGACCAGAATCCGGCTGGCGGTGCTGCGGATCAGCGTCGGCACATCGGCGCTGTTGTAGGTAGCTGCCAGCGCTGCCTGGTCGGTGAGACCGATGCGATAGACGAAACGCACATCCATGTTGACGATCTGAAAGCTCTGCTGCGCGCCACGGCGGCTGGCGATGACTTGAGACTTATCACTCACATGGCTGGCGTCCCACAAGCGGTTGGCCGTGGACGGCGCCGGGCCTTCAGCGGGAACAGGTTGGACCGGCACCGGATTCTCGCCAACGCTGGTCGCCAGTTCATGCACCACGCCGTTTTCAACGCCCAACACCCGGCCCAGCGGCCACGGCAGTCCTGCGTGCAAACCTGGGCCGAACACCTGCACCGGTTTGCCGAAACGTTCGTAAATGCCTCGACCCTGCAAGGGGATTTCATGCAGACCGGTCAGCAACCAGCCGACTGCCACAACCAACGCCAACACCGGCAAAAACGCCCGACGCATGTAGCTGAACGCCCAGATCTGGCGTAGATCGATGCCAAAGCGATTGTGTAATTCGTGCTGCAGCGCCAGCAATGGCTGGGGCGGCCAGCGCAGCATGTCAGCGACAAAACTGCGCGCGAGCAGCGTCGGTTCAAGCTGTTCGCGTTGAGGGCTGAACACCGACAGAACGGCGCGCAATAGCAGCTCGATCGCAACCAGACCTGGCAAGATCCCGACCAGTACCGCCAGACGCACCGGCCAAACGGAGGTTTCTGTGGCGAACAACAAACACAGAGCGCCCAACACCAGACTGATAATCGCCACGCGAGTCAGTTGTGCAAGCGAACTCGCTTCGGGCCATTGCGCGGGGTTTTCCTGAGCCAGTTGCCGCTCCAGCACCAACAAGCCGAACGCCAATAACAACGCCAGCGCGGCGCCGACTGTGGCCGAGACACCGACAGCCGCGGGCGGTACTGTCAGGTTCCACACCTGCTCGATGCTGAGCACAATCAGCAACGCCCAACCGCCCAGCCACAAAGTCGGTGCGCCGATCAGTCCAAGCAACTGTAAGCTGCGCCGGCTCAAGCGATCGAGCAGGCGCTCATACCAGCCCTGCGCTGCGGGCTGCTCATCAACAGTCAATGGCACGGCTGCCGGTGGATTCATCACCCGTGCACGCCACTGCGTCACCCACCAGGCCAATTGCAGCCCGGCAACCACCACCAGCAATGCCGCGCTCTGGTTGATCAGCAGCGGCAGCCAAAACGACTGCGGCGCGAACAACCCGACAAAAAACGCCAACACCCACCCTGCTCCGGCCAGCCCACCGAGGCCGATCGCCAAACGGCGTAACCTTCGACCCTGCGTGGCCGCCTGCTGAAAGCGCGGGAGTCCGGCCACTTGCGTGCCTTCAACCTCCAGATCGACTCGCATATCACCCCAAAGCCATCGGCTCACTGCTCATATCGTTACGATATAACGAAAACCGTGAAATATTTGTGCACAAATTGCGCTTATCTAAAGCCGCTTGGCCTGTCGCCTGCCTGAAGCCTTGACCGAAATGTTTGCAAACGCACATATTACGTTCGTAATTTTGTGCGATGACTACTTTTAACGATCTGCATCCATCCATCAGGAGCAAGCGCATGAGCAACTATGACGTGGTGATTCTGGGCGGCGGCCCCGGTGGCTATAACGCGGCAATCCGCGCCGGTCAGTTGGGCCTCAAGGCTGCCTGTGTCGAAGGCCGGGCAACCCTCGGTGGCACCTGCCTGAACGTCGGTTGCATGCCCTCGAAAGCCTTGCTGCATGCTTCGGAACTGTACGAGGCAGCCATGGGGGCGGAATTCGCCAACCTCGGCATCGAGGTCAAACCGACCCTGAATCTCGCGCAGATGATGAAGCAGAAAGACGAGAGCGTGACCGGCCTGACCAAGGGCATCGAGTTCCTCTTTCGCAAGAACAAGGTCGACTGGATCAAGGGCTGGGGCCACATCGACGGCCCGGGCAGGGTCACCGTGACCGACGATCAGGGCAGCAAGACCGAACTGACCGCCAAGGACATCATCATCGCCACCGGTTCCGAGCCCACTCCCCTGCCCGGTGTCGAGATCGACAACCAGCGCATCCTCGACTCCACCGGCGCGTTGTCGCTGAGCGAAGTGCCCAAACATCTGGTGGTGATTGGTGCTGGCGTGATCGGCCTCGAACTGGGATCGGTGTGGCGGCGACTCGGCGCGCAGGTCACTGTGCCCAACAGGGCCAGCCCGGCCAGGGTAGTGATGAAAGTCGCCGGGAAGGCCATGAACACCGCCGCCAGGGTCACGCCGAAGATCCCCACCAGGATGTAGAAGATGCCCGCGGCCACGCCTGCGATCCAGCGCTTGGACGGGTCTTCCGACGCTTCCTTGCCCGTGCAGATGGCGGCGGTGATGGCCGCGATGTTGAAGGCATGGGAACCGAACGGCGCCATCAGCAGAGAACCCAGCCCGGTCACGCTGAGGATCGGGTTGGCACTGGTGTTGAAGCCGTCACTGCGCAGCACCAGCATGCCCGGCATGTACTGCCCCGTGAGGGTGATCAGAAACAGCGGCAATGCCACGCTCAACAACGCATTGAGCGAGAGCTCCGGGCGGGTGAACACCGGTGTCGCAAACTCCAGCGTCAGCCCCGTGAAGTCCACGCGTCCCTGCATCAGCAGAAAGCCAAGCCCCAGCACCAGAATGCCGACCACCGCGTAACGCGCACTCAAGCGCTTGAACAGGATGTAGGCGCCGATCAACACCCCGACCAATAACGGGTCGACGCTCATGCTGGCGAACGCACCGATGCCGAACTGCAGCAGGATGCCGCCCAACAGGCCCGCTGCCACACCCGGCGGGATCAGGCGAACGGCTTTTTCAAAGTAACCGGATACGCCCAGCAGCACGAACGCTGCAGCCGAAATCATGTACGCCCCAATGGCCTCGGCGTAGGGTGTGGTCGCCAAGGCGACGATCAAAAACGCCGCCGCCGGGGTCGACCAGGCGGTGATGATCGGCTCACGGCTCACCCAACTGAGGAACAGCCCGGTCACCCCTACCCCGATCGACACAGACCAAACCCACGACGCCGTCAACTCAGGGCTGAGCCCTGCGACCTTGGCGGCCTGAAACACCAGGATGAAGGTGCCGCCGTAATTGACGATCACCGAAATCAACCCGGCAACCACAGGGTGCAGCAGGTCCCGCAGACGCAGGGACGAGAGGGATTGAGTAGATGACATAGGTCATGGCTCCTTGCTGGACGATGCATCCGGCCGCTGACAAGCGGTCATTTATAGCGGTTGAATGGCAGGTTTCACCCCTACGCTTTAGCGCAGCAGACCAGACCACTTTCTGTGGTCGGCTCAGCCATGCTCACGCGCAAAGGCGATCATGAAGTCGCACAGCGCCGGGCAGCCTTGATCGCCTTGCCCGACCAGAGGCCGGTGTGCAAAGAACGCTCGCCCTGCGCGTCATCACCGAGGTAAAGCCGTGGGGTGGCGAGGGCCAGAGTCTACGGATAAACTGGCCTGCCTTTAACTGCCATTTCATGGAAAGAGAGCAGACCACATGGCGAAGACCTTCGAGCTGGAAACCCTGAAGATGCGCCTCAACGACGCTGAATTTCAGCTGCTGGATCTGCATCAGCGGATTCAACGTGCATTGCGTGCGCTGATTCTCGACGGCGCCCTCGGCCCCGGCTTGAAACTGCCCGCCACGCGGGTGCTGTCCAAGTCATTGGGGTGCGCCCGCGACACCGTCGAGAACGCCTATGTGCAGTTGCATCGGGACGGGTTCATCGTGCGCCGCGAAGGCGCCGGCAGTTACGTCTGCGACACGGTGGGCGTCGAATTGCGCGGTGCGGGCCGCCGACGCCTCAGGGCGCAGGAAATCAGGAGCAGCGTCGCCGCACCGGGCGCCGAACTCAGCCAACGCGGGCGGATGATCTTCGACACCGGCGGCGTGCGCGATCAGCAAGTCATCAAGGCATTCGCCACCGGCCTGCCGGAAACCCGCAGCTTCCCGACGGCTGTCTGGGAGCGTTTGCAGCGCCAGGTCATGAAGGACTATCGCGCGAGCGTGCTGCTGCATGGCGATCCACAGGGGGCTGAGCCCCTGCGCAAAGCGATTGCCACCTACCTGAACCTCGAGCGCGGCGCCAAATGCTCTCCCGACCAGGTACTGGTCTTGAGCAGTACGCGTCAGGCGTTGTATCTGTGCGCGCAATTGCTGGTGGACGCCGGCAAGCCGATTCTGATGGAAAACCCCGGCTACTACGGCGCCCGCAAGGCCTTCCAGATCGCCGAAACCAAGGTGATGCCCATTGATGTCGATGAACAGGGCATCCGCACCGACCTGTTGTACGCCGACCGCAGCGGCGCCAATTGCGTGTATGTCACGCCCTCTCACCAATACCCCACCGGCGCGACGTTGCCGCTGGAGCGGCGTCTTGAATTGATCAATTGGGCGGCGCAAAAAGGCAAGTGGATCATCGAGGATGACTACGACAGCGAGTTCCATTACGACGGGCAACCCACGGCGTGCGTGCAAGGCCTGGACAAGTATCAGCGCACGCTCTACATCGGCACGTTCAGCAAAACCCTCTACCCCGGACTGCGCATGGGGTACATGGTGCTGCCCTCCGAACTGGTAAAGCCCTTTGCCTATGCGCGCAGCATGATGGACGGCCACACTCCGCAAACGCTGCAACTGACGCTGGCGCGCTTTATGGAGGACGGCCATTACAACGCGCATGTCCGGGCCATGCGCAAGCTGTATGCCGGACGCCGGTCGATCATGCACGACGCCATCGGCAAGTACTTGAGCACGGTGGTCACCGCCGAACTGCCGCCGGGCGGGTTGCAAATCCCCTGCTTGCTGAAAGCCGGATGGTCCGAGGAAAAAACCATCCGCCAGGCCGCCACTGCCGGCGTGCAACTGTCCGGCCTCAGCGGTTTTTACGCGGGCGAACCGAAGCAACAGGGCTGGCTGCTGGGCTACTCCTCCCTGACCGCGTATGAAATAGAAGCCGCCATGTTGCGTCTGGCCAACGCCCTGAAAATCTAATGCTGGGCCTGGACGGCCATCCGCGCACGCGGCGACAGCTTCGCGGTGCTGAACAACCCGAAACGTGACGTGCCGGTAGCCGCCAGGCGGCCGGTGGGGATGATGCGGTGAGATCGGCGCCTTTTAAAGTGGTCTGGTGGCTTCATCGGTAATGACTATCGCGCAAGACCATCGCCTCACTAAGCTCTGCGCCGAATTTGCGGCCGCCACAAATCCTTGAAAATAAAATGTGCACAAATAGTCTTGGGAAAAATCAGCCCTGTGAATAAGTCTGATCACCGGTACCAGGCTAAACCTTCAGCAAGATCACCCACCAAATCGGCCATCCGGTGGAGGCCATAAAATAAAAAAGCCCCTGAAATCAGGGGCTTTGGCATTGCTTTATCGTATAAAACCATTCGTCTGGTGCCCAACATCATAGTTTGACACACGGAAACCAATAAAATCAGTCGTTTACGGAACCTGCCGCGATGCCATTTTTACAACATAGATTGACACAACGCATAACGATATCCGAATGACGGGATGAGTTTATAACAACATAGTTTGACACTACCCGCGGGAGCCTTTTTAAAGTCGAGATTGCAGCCGAACAAAATATTGTGACACCACCGGCTCAGTGAACTCAGGGGTAAACGGCTTAACGGAGCATGCCAGCTGAATGAATATTTTGACAAAAATGCCCTTGGGGGCGCGTACCCAATTGTGATGGTTCTACTTAGCTGCGGTTAGATCGAAATGACATGCCCTCATTTACCTCAATCAGCATTTGTTCGACCCGATGTGTGCCGTGAGTTGTAGTGAGCATCGCTGTTGGACTTTTACCCGAAAACCGGGATTTCGGTTTGGAAAGCCATTGTTTGGCCTTCTCTGCGTCCCCGAAGATCACATCGGCCATGGCGGTAATATGTGCAAAGCGGAACAGGCGATCACTCTCATCCACCGTTAAAAGCTGATTGCTGACCAATTTTGTTTTGAGCATTTTGAGTGGAATAATTCTGTCGCGTTCTTCCGGACTTATAGTTCCAACGTCGCAAAGCGACTGGATCAGGCTGGCCGAGAAGCCAGCTACGATAATGTCGTGAATGTCCTGGTCAGAGGCGTTTGAGGGGATATTAAGAGACGCCTCCAGCCGGATGCGGTAGGCATGATAAGCTTCATCAAGCAGGACTCCAGCAAACACGGGCTGCACTGATGTTGTTCCATGCGTAGGCTTCAGCACTATTGCGCCGTCCGCTACCGTAATCGTCAGATCGTCCCCCACACCTACTCCCATTTTGGCAAGCAGTTCTGGGGGTAAATCAACGATGACATCACCGCTACCATCCTCAGTATCCTGGCATTTGACTATCCAGCGCTCGCTCCCACTCATGATCGTCCGGTTCTCATTTCGTAATTAGAGAAGACGCATCATTATGCTCGCGCGCAGAGCAGATCCAGTCACTGGATAACCGTGCATAGAGGCCATTCCTGCCGGTTATTGCGACGAGCGGCTGCACTCTCCGGCGCATCGGCAAAGATGTCAGCTAAAAGCTCGACTACACGCCCGCTGTTTCACGTTCGAGCACCACATCGGACGGAAATGGGTCAACGGCAGCCATTGGTCTGGTCAGAAAGATATTCGCCAAAGGGAAGGAAAAGAAGCCCAACAGAGACCGGCCTCAACTTCGTCGCATCTCGACTGCTCGCGACTCAAAACGAGGCGTACATTTTTCTGACCTGCAGATTTAGTGATAATGGTCGGCTCGACAAGCGCGCCGGCCACTTTCACCACCGCTGTTTCACTTTTGAATGGACACAATCGTAGCTCTACCACCCTCTATCAGGAAGGAAAAAGATACACGGTCTCCGGCCGTCAGCCCTGTCAACTTATCTTGCGTTACGGAAAAGACCATGGTCATCGGCGGCCATCGCACGGCAGGCACAGCGCCGTGAGAGATAGTCACCGTATGCTTCACAGTATCGATAGCCTTGATCGTTCCATCGGCATTCGCGACTGGAGCCTGCTTTGTTTCCTCAGTCATCTGCTTGCTCTCCATACCGTCCATCTTCATACCCGGCATGTCCTCTGCCAGGGCAGAAAAAGACAACGCTACTACGGTGCTGGCAACTGCAATCAGGGTCAGTTTCATACGACACTTCCTTCAGGTTTGACGGTTTCAACGGAGAGGTGCCGGCGACGCATCAGGCGATAGGCTGCCGGAATGACAAACAGGGAAAGCAAGGGTGCCGTGACCATGCCGCCTACCATGGGCGCAGCAATGCGGCTCATCACCTCGCTGCCGGTCCCGCTGCCCAGCAAGATGGGTAACAAGCCGGCAATGATGACGGCCACGGTCATGGCCTTGGGTCGAACACGCTGCACGGCGCCTTCACGAATCGCCGCAACCAGACCGAGCTCAGTGCTGTCGCCGAGGTCTTCACGTTCGGCCCAGGCGTTCTTCAGGTAGAGCAACATGATCACGCCAAACTCGGCGGAAACACCGGCCAAGGCGATAAAGCCGACCCCGGTGGCGACTGACAGGTTGAACCCCAACAGATAGAGGAACCATGCCCCGCCCGTGAGAGCGAATGGCAGAGTGGCCATGATCAGCAAGGCCTCATCGAAGCGGGCAAAAGTCAGGTAGAGCAGCACGAAGATGATCAACAGCGTGGCAGGCACCACCAGTTTGAGTCGTGCGTTGGCCCTTTCGAGAAACTCGAACTGCCCTGAGTAGCTCAGGCTCATGCCGGGCTGCAACTTGACCTGCTCATTGACGACCCGTCGTAGATCAGCGACCACCGACGCAATGTCCCTCCCCCGCACATCGACGTACACCCAGCCCGAAGGTCGTGCGTTCTCGCTCTTGAGCATCGGTGGACCGTCCGTGACTTTGACCTTCGCCACTGTGCCGAGGGTGATCTGGCTACCTAGCGGGGTATAGATCGGCAATTGCTCCAGGGCGCCGAGCGAGTCACGCCACTCCCGTGGATAGCGCACGTTGATCGGGAAGCGTGCGAGCCCTTCAATGGTCTCGCCGACGTTTTCACCGCCGATAGCGCCGGCCACGATGGACTGCACATCGGCGATATTCAGTCCGTAGCGGGCGGCGGCTTTGCGGTCGATATCCACATCGATATAGCGACCACCGGTCAGACGCTCGGCCAGAGCCGAACTGACGCCGGGCACGTCCTTGGCCACTCGCTCAACCGCCTGAGTCGCGGCATCGATCTCCGTCAGGTTGGTGCCGGCAACTTTCACTCCGATGGGACTCTTGATCCCCGTAGCCAGCATGTCGATACGGTTACGAATCGGTGGTATCCAGATATTCGTCAGCCCAGGGACTCGTACCACTCGATCCAGTTCTTCCACCAACTTTTCCTGGGTCATGCCTGGACGCCATTGCTCGTGCGGCTTGAACTGGATCGTGGTTTCGAACATCTCCAGCGGTGCGGGGTCGGTGGCGGTTTCAGCGCGCCCCGCCTTACCGAAGACGTGTTCGACTTCAGGCACGGTCTTGATCAGACGGTCAGTCTGTTGCAGCAGTTGTGCCGCTTTCTGCGCTGACAATCCCGGCAGAGCTGAAGGCATATAGAGCAGGTCGCCCTCGTCCAACGGGGGGAGAAACTCGCCACCCAAGCGAGACATTGGCCATAGCGCACTGACAAAAACCAATAGTGCCACCAGCAGCGTGATCTTTGGTCGACGCAAGACTGCGTCCAGGGCTGGCTGATAGATCCGAATCAACCACCGGTTCAACGGGTTCTGATGTTCACTGGGAATTCGTCCACGAATCCAGTAGCCCATCAGCACCGGCACCAAGGTCACTGACAATCCCGCCGCTGCGGCCATGGCGTAGGTCTTGGTGAAAGCCAAAGGACCGAACAGCCGTCCTTCCTGAGCTTCCAGGGTGAACACCGGAATGAAAGACAGAGTGATGATCAACAAACAGAAGAACAGCGCCGGGCCTACCTCTGCCGCCGCTTCGGTCATTACATGCCAATGACGTTCACCCTTCAGTTCTTCCCCCGGATTGGCCGCGTGCCATGCCTCGATCTTCTTGTGGGCGTTCTCGATCATCACCACGGCGGCATCGACCATGGCGCCGATGGCGATGGCTATCCCGCCCAAGGACATGATGTTGGCGTTGATGCCCTGGTAGCGCATGACGATGAAGGCAATCAGCACCCCCACCGGCAGCGAAATGATCGCCACCAGAGATGAGCGCAGGTGCCAGAGGAAGATCCCACACACCAACGCGACAACGATGAACTCTTCGATGAGCTTGTGGCTGAGGTTTTCCACGGCGCGGTCGATCAGCTTACTGCGGTCGTAGGTGGTGACGATATCCACCCCGGCCGGCAGACTGCTTTTCAGTTCGTCGAGTTTGGTCTTGACCGCGGCAATGGTCTCGCGAGCATTCTTGCCGCTGCGCAAAATCACCACGCCGCCGACGGTCTCGCCTTCGCCGTCGAGTTCAGTAATGCCACGCCGCATTTCCGGTCCCAACTGGATCGTGGCGACATCGCCAAGGGTTACTGGCACTCCTCCCGAAGCCAGCTTGAGCGGGATCGCCCGAAAGTCATTGAGCGTCTTCAGGTAGCCGGAAGCACGCACGATGAACTCGGTCTCTGCCATCTCCAGCACCGCGCCACCGGTTTCCTGGTTGGCCTTGCCGATGGCTTCGGTCACCTCAGCCTGAGTAATACCGAGGCTGGCCAGTTTGAGCGGATCAAGCTGGACCTGGTACTGCTTGACCATGCCACCCACGGTGGCTACTTCTGCAACGTTGGGCAGGGTCTTGAGTTCGAACTTGAGGAACCAGTCCTGAAGTGCGCGTAGCTGCGCCAGATCGTGTCCTCCACTGCGATCCACCAGTGCGTACTGATAGATCCAGCCCACCCCCGTCGCATCCGGTCCCAACGCCGGCTTGGCGCTGGCCGGCAACCGACTTTGTATTTGGCTCAGATACTCCAACACCCGCGAGCGCGCCCAGTACAAGTCAGTGCCGTCTTCGAACAGCACGTAAACGAAGCTGTCACCGAAGAAGGAATAGCCACGCACCGTCTTGGCACCCGGCACCGAGAGCATGGTGGTGGCCAACGGATAGGTCACCTGGTTCTCGACAATCTGCGGCGCTTGTCCCGGAAAAGGGGTGCGGATGATCACCTGAACATCCGAGAGATCTGGCAGTGCATCGATGGGCGTGCTCTGCACCGACCAAATGCCCCACGCCGTGACAAACAGCGTCGCCAGTAGCACCAGGAATCGGTTGGCCACTGACCAACGAATCAGGGCAGCGATCATGGCTGGCTCCCCGATTTTTCCAGGCGCTCAACACGCAGGCCATCGTCGGTCTGACTCACCGCAACCCGAACCTTGTCACCCGTTTTGAAGCCCTGCATCAGCGCCGGGTTGGCGAGTGGGAACGTCATCGTCATGCCAGGCATACCCAGCGTTTTGAAAGGACCATGGGCGAGCGTGACTTCTTTGTCGTTGATCTCAACGATCTGCCCATCCGCTTCATGAAAGCTGGAGGCTGCTGCGCTGGGTGGTGACTCTTCCTCCGAGCTTGCAACGATGCCCTTAAGACTGGCCTCCGAGTCGAGCAGGAACTGGCCAGAGGTAACCACTTTCTGGCCTTCTTCCAGACCTTTCAATATCGCCGTCTTGCCATCGCTTTCCTGCCCGAGTTGCACCGCCACGGGACGGTAGCGGCCGGCGTCTGCGGCGAGCATCACCAAGGCACGTCGGCCCGTGCGAATCACCGCTTCGCTCGGCACCCACAACACACTTTGCTCGGTCGAACGATTCAGGTGTACCTGCGCTGTCAAACCCGGTCTGAGGCGTCCGTCCGGATTGGGTAACTCGACACGTACGCGAAGAGTGCGGCTGTCCGGATTGGTCTCGGGCAAAATCGCGCTGACCCTGCCGTTGAGTATTGTCCCTGGGAAAGCTGGCAGGCGCGCTTCGACCGCCTGCCCCACGGTGATTGATCCGGCATCCGATTCTGGAACGGCCACGGCTAGCCAGACACTGCTCAAGCCATTGACGCGTGCCAGAGTATCGCCAGTCGCCACGGTCATTCCCGCACGTACGTTCAATTCTTGCAGTACACCGGCAATGGGGCTGGTCAGCGTCAGGTAGGGCTGAACCTTACCGCCACGCTCTACATCGGTAATCAGTGCTGCCGGCATCCCTGTGAGCCGCAGTCGTTGTCGGGCCGCATCCAACAGGGCAGCATCCCCGTTGCGTTTCAGGGCAAGGAACTCTGTCTGGGCAGCGGCCCACTCAGGCACCAGAACATCCGCCAGCGCCGCGTTGGCTTTGAGTACATCGCCGGGAGCATGGGCATAGACCCGCTCCACAAAGCCAGGGGTGCGCGCCTGAATCACAGCGACATCACGTTCGTTGAATCCCAACACACCTGTCACGTCGAGGCTGGAATCAAAGATCGCACGGCTGACTGTCGCAAAACGCAGGCCGAGATTTTGGGTCAGACTTGGATCGATACTGACGGTCGCTCGGTCCCCTGCGCTGCTGGTGTACTGCGGGACCAGTTGCATGTCCATGAAGGGAGACTTACCCGGCTTATCGAACTTTTGTTGCGGGTACATGGGGTCGTACCAATAAAGTGCTTTGCGTTCGCCCGGTGAATTGAGGCTCTGCTCTTGTGTGGTATTTGGTAGTCCACTCATACGCTGATGCGCCAACCAGTAACCACCGGCAACACCTAAGGCCAGCGAGATGCCAACCAGCAATGCCCCGTTCCCTTTTTTAAGGCTCATTGGCTGGACTCCCCATAAGCAAAATACAACCGCGCACTGGTCAGCGCTCGCTGCTCTTCCACGTCGATCTGTTTGAGGCGGGCCTCGATGAGTTCACGTCGGGCAGCAACAACGGCGTTTAAATCGCCTTTGCCCGAGCGATAACTGGCCATGCTGAGTTCGACCTTTTCCTTGGCCAGCGGCAACAGGCTTTCCTGGTTTCGGCGCACGGCACGATTCAGGCGCTCATAGTCGGCCAGTTCGCTCTCTAGTTGCTGAGTGTGCTCGCGTGACAGAGCTTCGCGCTCGGCCTCAAGCTGACTGAGTTCAGCCTGTTTGGCTGCGATTTTGGGGTTTTGGCGCGAGTCAGGAAACAGCGGCAGCTCCCAGGAAAATTGCACGCTGACCATATCGCCAAACTCACGGCCGCGACGCTGATAATCCAGCTCCCAGCTCCAGTCCGACTGCTTCTCCGACACGGCTTCACGAACCTTGGCTTGCGCTTCGCGGGTCATCGGCGCAAACGCTGCCAACTCGGGGTGGTGTTGCAGTTTATGGGCGTAGCCGGAGGTATCGACGGGCCAATGCGGCAAGCTGCCCACAGGCTTGTCGTTGGCGGCGGAGCCAATCCAGCGTTTGAGGGCTGCTCGGGCCTGCGCTCTCTGGAGAATCAGATCGTCCTGTTGCTCCGCCAGTTGAGCCGCTTCTTGCTTAGGCGTCACCGCATCGGCGGGTTGAGCGCGGCCACCGGCAATCTGGGCCCTGACGGTATCGGTCAACAGGCGGTTTTCTTTGTAGAAGTCCTGGAACAGCGCATCTTTGCGCTCAACCGAGTAGCTATTGATCCAGGCCAACGCCGTGGACTGGCGTACTTTCAGACGTTCGACTCGACGCTCCGCAGCGGCGCGATCAATGGCCGCATCGGCCACTTCTATGCGCGCTTTGCGCTTGTCGCTGTTGGGCATTTCTTGCCTGACCCCGACCACTTGCATGGTCATGAAGTCCTGATCGATGCTCCAGCGATCCGGACCGCCAATGGGGTAGTTCTGCACACCCAACAGTAGCCTGGGGTCAGGTAGTTCACCGGCTGGAATAGCCGCGCTGCTGGCAGCTTGAATTTTGGCGTCTTGTGCGGTCAGCGACGGTGCATTGTTTTCGGCCAGCCGCAACGCTTCATCGAGTGTCAATGCGGCAGCGAAGCTCGGCAATGCCAGTACGCTTGCCGCCAGACCGGCCACGAGGGACCAGCCTGTGCAATAGCACTTGGAGTTCATGTTTACGATTCCTGTGATCATCCACTGCACGCGTCAAAAGACATGCGCGCAGCTAGTCCATCCCGCTAACGCGGAATGAGGCTCAATGTGGGACAGGAATCAAACGCGAGGCGGTCGCCATACCCCGGACGGGGTCTGTACGGGTAGGGAATCGCTGAAGAAGTAAAGCACTACGGGGCTGAATACGGTTACAGGAGGCTTGAGGATCGAGACTTGCAGCATGCCGCCTGTCTTGCATTCCTGGCCCGGCTTACAAGGTTTGCCGTGCTCGGAAGGGCTTTTCATATCGTTGCAGCAGTCCATCCCCATGTCGTCCATTATCGCCATGCCCATCGTCTTCATTGGGCATGGTTCTGTCGGTGCCTGAACGCCCGCCATCCCGCTGAGGGGAAGCGCCAAGCTAATCATGAAGACGATGCAAAACCGCAGATAGCGTTTCATGGACTGGAGTGTAGACGGTGCAAATGGCCCTTACAATTGGATGCAGGGCATAAACGGCCTGCCGAGAGGCCTAAGTCAGGTGATAACACCGGAGCTGGTTTATAAATCTGAGTCAATTTTTATCTGGCCACATCTCATCTTTTACCTGAGTTTGTGGACAGATTGCAGCCAAAAATAGGCGAATAGGAGACCTCAAATCAAGTTTTTGAACCCTCTTCTGCCTTCCGAGGATTAGGTGATGTCCATGGAGGACCAAGCTATCCGCACACGAAAGCAGCTTCAAATAACTTCATTGGGCGCTTGACCCTGTAGTAGGTACAGGCTGTTGAATGGTGAAATTATCCCAAGCGGTAGAAGCACCATGAACCAGGAAAACAAGCTCAAGCCGGTCCTCCGTCTTCACGTACAGAAGAAAGAAGAGTGTTGCGGATCTGACCATCAACATGGGTCTGTTAATGCTGCTGAACCCAAGCATCACAAAGAACATGGTCACGACCATGAGCATGAGCATGAGCATGCTCACGATCATGCCGATGCGTGCTGTGCTCATGGCACGCAAGCTACTGATGGTGTTGCGATTACTAAGAGTAGCCCTGCCCCGAAAGGGACCAGTAGAGTTCGCTACCGCATCGATAAAATGGATTGCCCTACAGAGGAGCGCTTGATCCGCAACCGACTGGAGCCGATGGCCGGAATTGTTCGGCTCGACTTCAACCTCCTGAATCGTGAGTTGACCGTGCATCACCGCTTGGATGATCCGCAGCCAATCGTCACCGCATTAGTCGCGTTGGACATGGGGCCGAGCCTGATCGAAGCCGGTGCCGCGCCATCGGCGGTTCCCCCGGCCCTGAGCGCAAAACTAAAAGGATTGCTGGCCATCAGTGGCCTGGCTGCTATCGCCGCTGAAGTCATCGCGTGGACAACCGGACAAGAAGGTTCTTGGCCGGTTATGGTGCTTGCGGCTCTTTCCATTCTGAGCGCTGGTTTGCCCACCCTCAAAAAGGGTTGGATTGCAGTTAAGAACCTCACTCTGAACATCTATTTTCTGATGTCGTTGGCTGTCGTTGGTGCTCTCATCATCGGTAAATGGCCCGAAGCCGCGATGGTGGTTTTCCTTTTCGCCGTTGCTGAGGCTATCGAAGCACTTTCTCTGGAGCGCGCGCGGAACGCGATCAAGTCGCTGACCGCGTTGGCGCCAGAAACCGCTGAAGTCATGACTGATGGCGGCTGGAAAGACCATCCGGTGGCGAGTGTATTACTTGGTAGTCGTATTCGGGTTCGCACGGGTTCGCGAGTACCCTTGGATGCCCGCATAGACTCAGGTCGCGCCGCACTGGACCAAGCTCCAATTACCGGCGAAAGCCTACCTGTTGATAAGCAGGTCGGGGACCCACTTTACGCTGGCAGTATCGTTACCGACGGCGTGGTTGAAGCGACTGTGACGGCCGTAGCAGGAGAAAGTACTCTTGCTCGTATCGCGGCAGCCATACAAGACGCGCAGTCTCAACGAGCCCCTACTCAGCGATTTGTAGATGAGTTTGCACGTTATTACACCCCGGCTGTAGTGGTTCTTGCCCTCTTGGTCGCTGTCTTGGGCCCTGTACTGATCGGTGGAACCTGGGGCGATTGGCTTTATCAGGCCCTGGTCCTGTTAGTGATCGCCTGCCCATGTGCCTTGGTGGTTTCAACGCCAATTACCGTCGTCAGTGGGCTAGCCGCGGCTGCCAAGCATGGCATTTTGATTAAAGGCGGTGCATACCTTGAAAGCGGCCGACTACTTAAGGTTGTGGCGCTCGACAAGACCGGCACCTTGACCCAAGGCAAGCCGGTACTGACCGATAACGAGCCGTTTGGTGATCTGCCCATCGAGATGGCTTTGCAGATCGCAGCTAGCCTCGACGAACACAGTACACACCCAGTGGCGAAGGCCTTGGTCAGCGGATGGAAATTACAGCAACCGGATGCGGCGACTCTGCCGGTTGAGGACTTCGGCGTACTCAACGGTCGTGGCGTCAAAGGCAATATCGACGGTCAATCGTGGCACCTGGGTAACCACCGCTTGGTTGAAGAGTTGGGCGTATGCTCGCCGGCCCTTGAGGCCCGATTGTCGCTACTGGAAAACGCAGGAAAAACTGTAATCGTGCTCTGCGCGGCCAGCGGTCCAGTAGCGATTTTTGCTGTGGCTGACACCGTAAGGCCTGAAAGCTTTGCTGCCGTAACTGCTCTGAAAGCGTTGAATGTCGTACCGGTGATGCTCACGGGTGACAACCCTGCAACCGCCAAGTCCATCGCCGCTCAGCTCGGCATACAGGATGCACGCGGAAACCTCATGCCGGAGGATAAACAAGCCGCCGTCGCTGAACTCAAACGCCGCTTTGGTACTGTTGGCATGGTGGGCGATGGTGTGAACGATGCTCCAGCATTGGCGCAAGCCGACATTGGTTTTGCGATGGGGGCCGCAGGGACTGCCACAGCCCTTGAAACGGCTGATGTCGCCATCATGGATGACGACCCACGCAAGATTGCTGATTTTATTAGCCTGAGTCGTCGATGTGCCTCTGTTTTGAAGCAAAACATCGGACTGGCCTTGGGTATCAAAGTTGTATTTTTGGCGCTTGCATTGTCCGGCCACGCTACGTTGTGGATGGCTGTTTTCGCCGATATGGGAGCGAGCCTGCTGGTCGTATTCAACGGACTGCGGCTACTGCGTCGGTGATACGAAAGCTGCGACTTCGTGTTCAATTACATGCCCACACAAGGAAATCAAATCATGCAATGTCCGATCTGCAAAGATACTGCCCTCGTAATGACTGAGCGCCAAAGCATCGAAATTGATTATTGCCCTCAATGCCGTGGCGTTTGGCTCGACCGAGGTGAACTCGACAAGATCATCGAGCGCAGCCAACAACAGGAGGCCGTTAGGTTTCTTCCACAGAACCCAATTCCACCCGTACAGAATGCTCCTCCAGCAGTACAACCCGGTTACAGCCAGCATGGAGATAGCCAAGCTCATGGAGATCAGCGAGGAAGTCACGGTGGCGGTTGGAGAGAAGGTGGCCACCAGAGCGGCCATCAAAGTCATGGTGGACATCAAAACCAGAGTGGGCATCAGGGGCAACAGTCGTACCGCAAAAAATCATTTTTGCAGGAGATGTTCGATTAAGGCTGCGATTTCGCGCTTTGATCGGGATATACCTCGAACCAGCACCAATTCTGAAATAGGGTGTTTCATGAGATGGAACGGTTTTGGGTATTAGCTGGTCTTTATATCCTGCAATCGACTCGTAGCAAGGGTGCTACCTGGGTGGTTGGAGTTTCAGCGAGCGGCGTTTGAGGAAAAGGTTATGAGTTCAGGACACAGTCACGGCCAAGTACGCGCCGGTCACGAAAAGTTGCTGTGGATCGCACTCACCCTGACGACAAGCTTTATGGTCGCGGAGGTCATTGGAGCTTTTGTCACCGGCAGCCTGGCCTTATTATCCGACGCGGCCCACATGCTGACGGACGTTGCGGCTTTGGCGATATCCTTGGTCGCTATTCATATAGCCAAACGCTCTGCGGATAGGAAGCGGACCTTCGGGTACGCACGATTTGAAATACTTGCAGCCACCTTCAATGCGGTCTTGCTGTTTTTAGTCGCTATGTACATCGTTTATGAAGCGTATCTGCGACTTAAAGTCCCGGCGGAAATCCAGTCGACTGGCATGTTGGTCATTGCGGTGTTCGGGCTCATCGTCAACCTTGTTTCAATGCGCCTACTGAGTGCTGCCAGTGGGGAAAGCCTCAATGTGAAGGGCGCTTATTTAGAGGTCTGGAGCGATATGGTGGGGTCTATTGGCGTCATCATCGCAGCTCTTTTGATCCGTTTCACCGGCTGGACTTGGGTTGATTCACTTGTCGCGGCTGGCATCGGGTTCTGGGTGCTGCCCAGGACTTGGTCATTGCTCAAGGAAAGCATGAACATATTGCTGCAAGGGGTTCCAGAGGGCATCGATATTGAGAAGGTAGAGGCAACGCTTTATGGCATTGAGGGGGTCAAGAATATCCACGATTTGCATATCTGGGCTTTGACCAGTGGTAAAAGTGTTATGAGCGTCCATCTTGTCGCTGACTCGGCTTCCCGCAGCGAGCAAGCTATCTTGGCTGAAGTAACCAGCCTTATGAGTGATAAGTTCCACATCAGCCATACTACCGTCCAAATGGAAGGATCTGATTTTCACGATCAACTGGCTGACGATCATGAGGGTATGGTCCACTAACTGAGTCGTGGTATTTATTTAAGCTGGATGAACGTTTATACGTCGTGATACAGATCAAAAGGGTCGATTAAAATGGTCAGAAATATTTTAAGTTATTCTGGGCTGGCTTTGTTTTTGGCTTTTGTTGCGCAGCCAGCTTTTTCAACACCTGCTAATCCAGAAAGGGTATACGGGTGGATTGAGGAAGGAATACTTTTACCAGAAAATATTGCTGTGAAAGTAAAGTTAGATACAGGGGCTCTTACATCCTCGATGGATGCGAAAGACTTAGAACGATTCCGTAAAAATGGAGAGGAATGGGTTCGTTTCAACGTTAAAGTAAAAGACACAAAAACTAAGAAGGTGAGTAACGCACTCTTCGAGCGACGCGTCGAAAGAAATGTAAAGGTTCGAGGCGCCGGTGGCGCTGAACATCGTCCAGTAGTCATGATGACGATGTGCATAGGTGATAAAATTTATAAGGAAGAGTTTTCACTGAAGGATCGAGGCGACATGAACTACCCCGTATTGATTGGTCGCAAAACTTTGGGGGTCTTGGGCGCGGTCGATGTTTCACGCACATTCACTAACGAACCAAACTGTAATTAAACACCTGAATTATACATTTTATCTATACGTGCAGGGTGAATGTATTGAGAAAATAGCTCGGCAGAATTTTGCAGCTTTTTTGATGCTTGATGTGGCTGACTAAATAGTCTTAAAAAAAGCTCACCCGGATGCCGATTTTTAGGAAGAGTTAGAAGTGGCGCCATGCAACGATTAGTATTTAGTTGCATGGCTTCTAATCAAAGTATGCTCATACTATAGGGTCATTTTAGATCTTTCTCGCAGCTCCACTTATTTCGGTGTTTTCATTGATTGACGCTCAAATGTCTGCGCGAGCTTTAACGGTGTTGACGCTTTGGACTGGCAGGTACTGAACAGATCAAGCTCTGGGCGATATGCTGTAGTTTGAATACCCATCAACCCCAATATAGAATGGAATAAGTTGTCATGGGACAGTGATACGTCTCGCTGATCCTTCAAACATTGGGAGTCGAGGGTTTGACGCGACTGCATGTTTTTGGAGATCCAGATTACCATGGGGATACTAGTCTGCTCGCTGGGAGCCATGGCATAAGGAAGTCCGTGCAAGTAAAGCCCATTCTCGCCGAGGGACTCACCGTGATCAGAGACATAAAGCATCGCCGTATCAAAACGCTCAGCGTTACGCTTTAGCAGGTCGATCGTTTGCCCAAGTACATAGTCCGTATAACCGAGGCTGTTATCATAGGCACTGACAATGCTTTCGCGCGTACAACGTTCAAGTTGATTATTATCGCAAACGGGACCGAATCGTTCGAACGCCGGTGGATAGCGCTTGGAATAGGATGGGCCGTGACTGCCTTTCATGTGTAGCACCACGATTGAATCCCGCTGCTGTTGATCCAAGTAGGCTTGTAAATCTTGCAATAAGACTTCGTCGTAACACTCGTCAGCTCTACATAATCCCGTCGATTTCTGATTGTTCAATTTTTCATTTGGTACTCGGTCGCAAATGCCTTTGCAACCCGAATTATTGTCTCTCCACAGGACCGATACGCCGGCCCGCTGCAACACGTCTAATAGTCCTTCTCTGCGCAACGCCATACCGTCTTTGTAGCCTTCTTTACCCACATCCAGAAACATGCAGGGTAAGGAAACGGCCGTAGCTGTTCCACATGAGCTGACATTGGTAAAACTTAAGACACCACGACTGGCCAATTCCGGATTGGTATCCCGGGAATAGCCATTGAGGGAGAAATTCGCGGACCTGGCGGTTTCACCCACCATCAGTACCGTTAGCCGTGGTTTGCGTACACCAGCAGTAGCTTCTTCACGGCGGGCATCAGCACCAATGGTTTTTAATTCGGCGGGAACTGCTAGCTGGCGACGCGTGTACCCATGAATTGCCGAAACCACATTCGACGGAACCAACATCAACCTGAGTTCGCGATGATTACGCATCAGCGATGCATAGGATTGATAAAGCGTAAATACGACGATCGCCAAGCAGGTGAGCGCTACCGCCACCCCCATGAATCGATGAGCAAGTGCGCGGGACCACGATCTTTGAATCAAACGGACTCGAGTGATAACCAGCACCGGCATAACACCAAAGCCCAGCATCCACAGCAGTAGATCCGAGTTCAACAGCTCCGTGGCTTCGGAGCTGTCCGTCTGCATCACATTCGTTAGCATGCTGTAATCAATTACTATGCCATAGCTATTCATAAAGTAACTCGTTGCTGCCGCAACCAGCAACACGATAGCTAGCACAGGTTTTATCAATCGTCCCCAAGCCATCACGCTGAGTAATACGTAGAGCCAAATCAACACGAACCAAGGCAGGCTAAGCACGAATATGGTGTTTCCGTCTTGTAGGCCTCCCACGCCTTGCCAGACAGCACGCCAAAATGGCCAGTTACTAAACAATAGAAGCCAAGTCGAAACTGCAAGAATTAACTGATTGCTGCCGAGTGTGATTTCCCAACTGCGAATTGGTACTTTGTTATTCATGGGTACTCCGGAAAATCTCGACGTATCCAGGCGCGAACTGCCACTGGAGTGTCACTACATTTTAGGTAAGAAAAAATCGCCAATAGCGCGGTGCAACTCGTGGATGCACCAGTGACCCTGAACGTTCTCGTCAGCTAGTTGGCGATCTGCGACTAGCCAAACCGCCAGACACCCCACGCTGATGAAAATCTTTTTCATGAGGTAGCACCCCAAGTAAGTGACGTGGCTGTAGATCCGCTCGATTCGTCCTTGAACGCCAGTAGTTGTGCTGAAGCGAGGTATTGGATACGGGTGCGCGGAGGGCCCAGAACACCCGTAAACTTGCGGTTGGATATTTCAAAGAAATTAGTGTTGGAGTCCTTGGCGCTTCGTGCGGCGGGAAGGATCACTTGACTGAAGAACTTCTTTTCTCTGTGGGCCATCGAGCGCTTGTCTACAGCAAGATGGATTTCGTACCGCAGGCGCGGTTCGGCGACGTTGTGCATATCACGAGACTGATAGGTGCGGCTAGCCTCCGACGAAATGCTTTTTAGTTTGCGGCCGAAAAACAAAATCGGCGTTGAAGCGCCCACCAGGTTCAACCGCTTCCGGATGCTGGTCATCGTTCCGCCAGACAGTGCGAACTCTGAGCTGAAATCAGACCTTGCTGTGCAAGCATGACGCCGTAAAAAACTTCGATCATCGGGGCGCAAGTCATTACGGCAGTGTTTAGACTCCAGCGCCACTATGCCTTTACTCTTAGATGCGACCTCAATCCATGCGTGACTTTTGCGGCACCTTTTCGGTGTCCGGCGGAGCTTAACGTTGGTAGTGTTCGAATTTTCGCGGAAGGCTTGGGCATCTATTATTAGTACTGGATTGGGGATCAAATCAGTCTGTTGCTGCCCGGCTTGGGCAGTTTGGATTTCCCACTGTGCATCTGCGAGGCTTGGGTTATTGGTCAATGCTATTTGAGGTTTGGTCACAGCCTCGGCGTGGGTTGCCCGAAGCAACGCCGTCATCAACGACGAAACACGAGACGGTGGGCCAGCCGCCCACAACATTTTTCTAATGCGAGATGGCATAACGAGATTTACGCCCCCAAAGTGCGCAGTTTCTTTGTTAACTCATAAATATTTGATGGTCTAAAAGACTTCTGATCGATTTCTGCCGGCTGAATTCGATCAGAAGTCGACACGACCGCAGGATCCTATGACGCATAGATTTTTTGCAGGCTCAATGTACTGCTGAACAGTTATCAGAAGGGTGACAGAAGAATTACAAATTTGTTATCCCCCCTCTGCCGCGGACAATTAGTCTAAGATCTACTTAGTGTGTAGGTTTGTATGTTTGTATATTTGTATATTTGCATATTTGTATATTTGTATATTTGTATATTTGTATATTTGTATGTTTGACGTCGATAACATAACGGAGCCACAACAGCGCGCAATAGCTCCTTACTGACTAAAATCGTACAACGCAAATATGTTGAAGTTTATCGGTAAATAAAATTTTCTATACGTGTGTAAGGATGATTTATTATTTAGTGTCGAGACTTTATGAAAAATGCGTATTTTGATAATAGAAGACGAGCCGAAAACTGCCCATTATTTGCACCAGGGGCTGACCGAAAGCGGATTTATCGTTGATTGCGTCGCCAGCGGAATCGATGGCTTACGCTTGGTCTGCCAACAGGCTTATGATCTTGTAGTGCTTGACGCAAACCTACCGCAACGTGACGATTGGGGCCTACTTGTAAGTATTCGCAAGGTCACTATTTCGCCCATCATGATACTTACCGTTAAAGGTAGTCTGGAGGAAAAAATCAAGGGTTTCGACCTAGGCGCGGACGATTACATGGTCAAACCAATTGAGTTTCCAGAGCTGCTGGCCCGAGTACGCACTCTGATGCGTCGCGCTGTATTGTCGGCATTGCCCGACGTGCTGTGTGTCGGGGACCTGGAACTCGATCTTGGTAGACACCGGACCTTCCGAGGCGAGCAGCGGATTGAGCTGACCACCAAGGAGTTCGCCCTGCTATACCTCTTGATGCGCCAGACTGGTACGGCGCTGTCGCGCACGCAAATCATGTCCTCTGTCTGGGGGCGGAGTGCTGATTGCGACACCAATGTTGTTGAAGTGTCGATGAGAAGGCTTCGGGCCAAGATTGATGATCCTTTCAACAACAAGCTAATCCATACCTTGCGCGGTGTTGGATATGTTCTCGAAAAGCGTGATCAATGAGCCCTCTTAATCCCTCGAATTTTGAAGTTATGTGAAATAATCGGCAACAACTTTATAAACAGAACACACAAATGCCACTCTAAAATCACAGTTCTATTAGATTACGAAAATCGTCTTCGGGGTGGGGAAGCACTGTGCTTGGCTGATTATGTTACTTCACTGAGCTTGTGAGGATAACGGTTGGAAATTACAAATAAGTAATTCTCATTAGACAATTAATAAAGATTTACCTCGTTAACGTACTTAAGTTTAACAGCTTTGTAACTACTTCAAAGAGACTCTGCTATGAGTCTGTTAAAACTAAGTATTGTTGCACTGACGCAATCATTGCCTTCGATAGAATTCGCTGAAAGCCGTGGTGATCGCAACGTTGTCAACGCCATGGAAGCAAATCAGAAAGCAATGGCCGCCTACGCTGCGCAAAAAGGCAAGACCGCTCCGGAAATTCAGAAATATCACTATAGAATGAAGTTTGATATCGCAAAAGTGGTGAGTATGACCCCACCAATTCGCTCTTGCAACATTGTACCTTTTCGAATGACCTATGAGGACTCAGCTGGAAAGCTTCACACTATTGAATACCAAATTATTGGTGTGTGTCGTAACACGCACGAATGAACGAATGACGTGAATAAGGGCTGTTTTTTCAATGGTTGGTATCACCAGTTGGTGTGTCCATGGATGTTTGGAAAACCCAGCTTGAAGGTCGTGATCTTACCCGGGCGGCTATTAACTTCTGCGACTCCCTGATGCAAACTCATGATTGATTTCACAATGGCTAAACCAAGCCCGGTACTTCCTCCAGCGCGCGAATGATGAGTGTCAACTCGATAAAAGCGATCGAATAAGTGCGGTAGGTGTTGAGGTTCAATACCTGCGCCTCGGTTGGCTACATGTAGCGAGACTTCTGTGGCATGGACTTCGATGGTGATTGTGATGGCTTGGCCTACTGGGCAATGGCGGATTGCATTGGACATCAGGTTGGAAATTGCCCGCTGAATCATCAACCGATCACCAATGGTCGACCCCCTGCCAGTAACGCTCACGCTGATCTGTTTATCTTCCGCCGACAGTGAAAACAGATTGATGACCTTCAAGGCTTCATCCTCCAGAGCAATGGTCTCAAACGGGACCAGCGCAGCGGGATGACTGACCTGTGCCAGGAAAAGCATGTCCGAGACAATCCGGGCTACGCGCCCAAGCTCTTCGGTGGAGGACTCCAAAACCGCTTTGTACTCCTCGGCCGGCCTCTCCCGGGACAACGTCACCTGGGCTTTGCCCATCAGGTTGGAAATGGGTGCTCGTAGTTCGTGGGCCAAGTCATCGGAGAACTGCGACAACTGCTGAACATCGCTGTCTAGTCGGTGCAGCATGAAGTTGATGCCATGGGCCAGTTCGCTGAGCTCCTGCGGCATCTTGACCACCGAGAGTCGATGGCTGAGGTCCTGAGCAGAGATCATGGCGGCCACCTTGCGAAACTCCCGCAGCGGCGCGAGCCCCCGTTTTACCACTGCCCAGGCACTGAGGCCGATAAGTAGCAGCAGCAACGGCAAGGCCATGATCGTCGAGCTTAGATATGTGCTGAGCAGCGCTTCATCGTTGGCGCAATCAAGCGACAGCAATACGGCGACATTCGTACCGTTCGGCAAGCGGATCAGTCTGGATGCAGTCAGGAAGTGCCGGCCCTGATCATCGGTGCTTCGGGAGTACGACACCTTGTCGGTGGCAGCCCCTGCCGCCTTCAACTCCGCCCTGGGGTCCGTCAAGCCAAAGCCTGACTTCAAGAGCGGCGTCCTCATATTTATCAGGTCATAAATGGTAAGGTTGAGGTGGTCATGCCCCATCACCTGATCCAGCAAAACGTGCGGTTTAATGTTGATGTCGACAGGTTTTTCATACAGCGAAAGACTGTGCTCGATTTGCCGCATTTTCTCGCTCAAGTTGTCTTTTGACAGTTTATCTAACTCATGCGTTAGCGCGAGGAACGCAAGAACCGCCAGAAATAACACCAACAATGCGCCCATGATACTCACCGCCAAACCCAGCCGCATCGACAGGCTTGCCGACTTCATTCCCGGGCCTCCAGTACATAGCCAACGCCGCGCAGGGTATGGATTAGCTTCTTGTCAAAAGGATCATCAATCTTGGCCCTCAGGCGGCGGATTGAAACCTCGACCACATTGGTGTCGCAGTCGAAGTTCATGTCCCAGACCAATGAAATGATCTGAGTGCGGGAAAGCACCTCACCCGACTGGCGCATCAAAAGGTGCAGCAAAGCAAATTCCTTGGTCGTCAGGTCGATACGCTGCTCGCCCCGGAAGGCCCTATGGCGGCCCTGGTCGAGTTCCAGATCGGCGACTTTCAAGACCTCAGGGACGGAAACTTGTTCGCTGCGACGCATTAAAGTTCGTACCCGGGCCAACAGTTCCGGAAATTCGAATGGCTTGACCAGATAGTCATCGGCACCCAGGTCCAGGCCGCGGATCTTGTCCGCCAGGCGCCCGCGAGCGGTTAGCATCATGACCCGGGTGTTACTGCTTTGGCGCAGTCGCTCGAGCACACCCCAGCCATCAAGTTGTGGTAGATCGACGTCAAGTATTACCAAGTCGTAGGTTTGTTGACGCGCAAGGTGAAGTCCATCCGTACCATTCGCCGCGCGGTCTACTATATAGCCGCTTTCAGTCAAACCCTGATGCAGGTATTCGGCAGTTTTAAGCTCATCCTCAACTACAAGCATTCGCATGGTAGTGCCGCCCTATGTAATATGAATTGAATAATAAAATTTCGAAGTTTATTTAAGTGCCCGACTAAGAAATGATGTAGAACTATTCGATCATAAAAATCTCAAAACCGCGCATTGCTCAAGTGATCAGTATCAAGCCTGAAGCTGCTACAGGGTCAACAGGAGGAGGACATTTTACGATAAAAGTATTTGCGACTATATGTCGCAGGCATGTTAATGCGCGACTCCCGTACATTTATTTCAGCCAGAAGCCAAGCTCCGCTCGGCTGATATCTATGGGGAATCGTTTCGAAGTGTTACGGCGCAGATAGTCAATTTAATGCTGCACGCATTTTTTGGGGAGACTGGCAGGATGTACCAAGGGGAGTTGATCTCGCTTTGCGATTTTTAAGTACCCCGCGCTATCTATGCTCTATGCATTTTCGGATTCGCGTTTTTGGACTATTGTTTATCGTGATTTTAGTTACGGCTTTACTAAAATCACTACTTTTGTTTTTGGGCTTTTAAGTTGCTTTGTGCATTATATTTTGGAAATGTAAGTTGAAAAACTGTCAGATGGCCCGGCATACTTTGGACCTCTGCCATTCCCTGGTGCAGGCTCATGATGGATCGGACAATGGCCAACCCTAATCCAGTACCACCTTCAGCTCGTGAGCGACTGTTATCCACACGATAGAAGCGATCGAAAATGTGAAACAAGTGCTGGTGCTCAATTCCTACCCCAGGATTGCTTATTGATAGGGAGACTTTTTCAGATTGCGTTTCAATCGCTATAGCAATGGACTGCCCTGCTGGGCAGTGACGAATGGCATTTGATAAAAGATTGGAAATAGCCCGTTGAATCATGAGCCGATCACCTAAAACTTTACCCCATCCGCTGACAGTTATACCAACGCTCTTTTCCTCAGCCGATAGCGAAAAAAGGTCGATGACTTTTAGGGCTTCATCCTCTAGTAAAATGCTTTCAAACGGCACGAGTGCGGCCGGATGACTAACTTGGGCCAAGAAAAGCATGTCTGAAACAATTCTGGTGACTCGTCCTAGTTCCTCGGTGCATGACTCTAAAACAGCCTTGTACTCTTTTGCCGGGCGTTCTCGAGAAAGTGTTACCTGAGCTTTCCCCATAAGGTTCGTAATCGGTGACCGCAGCTCATGCGCCAAGTCATCAGAGAATTGCGATAGTTGTTGAACTCCGCCGTCAAGACGGTGCAGCATGAAGTTTATACCGTGAGCAAGCTCACTGAGTTCTTGGGGCATCTTGACAACTGAGAGTCGATGACTTAAATCCTGGGCCGACACCATTGCTGCAACTTTCCGGAATTCCCGAAGGGGGGATAAGCCACGTTGCACAATAGCCCAGGCGCTGATACCAATCAGAATCAGCAACAGTGGAACCGCTACAATGGTCGAACTCAGGTAGGCGCTCAATAGCGTTTCATCATTCGAGCGATCAATAGACAGTAGGACCGATACGAACTCACCATCCTTTAATTTCATGAGCTTAGAGGCGGTGAGGATGTGGATTCCGGACTCTTCGGCTGGGGAATAGTACGACAGCTTATTACTGGCGGCTGTTCCGGCTTGATTCGTAGATACTTCAGGTATATCTGCTCCAAAACTCAGCAGAGGTTCACTCATGTTGTCATCATCAAAGATGGTCAGGTTAAGATTGTCGTGTCCCAGCACTTGATCTAATAGCACGTGTGGTTTTAAACTCATGTCGCGGGTACTAATATCCATCAGTAGACTGTGCTCAATCTGACTCATCTTCTTCTCTAAGCTATTTTTTGCGCGCGAATCAAGTTCGTGAGTAAGCGCTAAAAAAGCTAGTATCGCTAAAAGCACTACTAGTACCGCTCCCATAATGCTAACTGTCAACCCCAGCCGCATCGATAGGCTGACCGGTTTCATTTCCTCGCCTCCAATACATAGCCTACGCCACGAAGGGTATGTATTAATTTTGTTTCAAATGGATCATCTATTTTTGCTCTCAATCTTCGTATCGAAACTTCGACAACGTTTGTGTCGCAGTCAAAGTTCATATCCCACACTAAAGAGATAATTTGAGTGCGAGATAACACCTCTCCTGATTGACGCATCAACAGATGAAGCAGCGCGAACTCCTTTGTCGTCAGATCTATGCGTTGCTTTCCGCGGAATGCGCGATGTCTGCCTTGATCAAGTTCAAGGTCAGCGACTTTTAATACCTCCGGAACTGGAATATGTTCGCTGCGACGCATTAAAGTGCGTACTCTTGCAAGCAACTCAGGGAATTCAAATGGCTTGACCAGGTAATCATCGGCTCCCAAATCCAATCCTTTGATTTTGTCTGCCAGACGCCCTCTTGCAGTCAGCATCATTACCCGAGTGCTACTAGTCTGCCGAATATTTTCAAGAACGTCCCAACCGTCAATTTCAGGTAGATTTACGTCTAGTATTACCAGATCATAAGCTTGCTGACGTGCTAGATGGAGTCCATCAGCCCCGGTCGATGCGCAGTCTACAATATAGCCACTTTCAGTCAGGCCTTGATGTAAGTACTCAGCAGTCTTCAGCTCGTCCTCTATCACAAGGATTCGCATAGGATTTCACCCTCTGGTAAATGTATCGGAATGATTTGATGCTCGTTAAACATGGTTTAAGGGCATTATTAATCTGTATAAACGTTTCGATTCTGGCTACATCTTTAATTTTATTCGCAATATGGTCTTTTTAAAGCTTTGCAAGGTTCGTCATGTTTCCTTTACCTCCCAAAGTATTAGGTTCGGCGCCCCTTTTTTGTTTCGGGTTGTTTCTTGGCGCGAGCACTTATTGACTTCATCCTAATGCATTAATTGAGGTTTTTCCGCTGGATAACGTATTTGTAATTTTTCAGTCACCTTGTTGATAGGTGCGGAGAATTACATTTGCCTCATGGGAAATTCTTTTTGTTTTAAAGGTTTAAGGAATGATGGAATTACTTCGGTGTAGAAAGTTTATTGCTCACCCAATCACGCATAAGACCATGCTAAGAGCAGGTCTCATTTCGATCCTTGCGCTTTTTACTAGTCCTTTGTTTGCGGCGACCGCTCAAATGCTCACAATGGATCAGGCGCTTGAAACTGCTTTTGCCAATAACCCTGATCTGGCGGCCGCTCAATGGGAGACTGGTATTGCTCAGGGAGAGCGACAGCAGGCAGGGTTGATCCCTAACCCTGAGGTTTCCTGGGAGGCTGAAGATACTCGGCGAAACTCGCGCACTACGACGGTAATGATCAACCAGCCGATCGAGCTTGGCGGTAAGCGCGGGGCTAGGATCGAGGTGGCCAGTCGAGCTCAAGACGCGGCCGGGATTGAATTGGAACGCAAACGCAATGTTCTGCGTGCCGATGTCATTCAGGCGTTTTACAGCTCCTCGACGGCTCAGCAAAGGCTGCTGTTATCACGTCAATCACTTGAGCTCGCCGAGCGCGGTTTGCGTGTAGCTCAAGGTCGCATCAAGAGTGGTAAATCCTCACCCGTTGAAGGTACTCGCGCAGAGGTTCAGCTATCAGAAGTGCGTCTGGAGCTGAGGCGGGCTGAGCGGGATGAGGCCAGTGCCTACCAGCGACTCGCTCAGGTCATGGGCGCGCCTTTGCCTGCATTCGTGTCTGTGGGTGATCCAGGCCGGTCGATGCCAACCGTACCGGATTCGTCACTGCTGCTTAATCGCATAGGTGAAACCGCGGAGCTACGATTGGCAAAACTGCAAATAGATCAGCGGGAAGCCTCCCTTGGCCTGGAGAAGGCTCAGCGAATTCCCGACCTCACCGTGAGTATCGGGAGCCAATACGACGAGCGCGAGCGCGAGCGGGTGAATGTTGTGGGGCTGTCTATGCCCATCCCATTGTTTAACCGTAACCAGGGCAACGTACTAGCCGCTGCCCGCCGTACCGATCAAGCCCGCGACCTTCGTAACGCCAGTGAGTTACGCCTGCGCACAGAAATCCAGACCACCCTGGATCAGTGGATGACGGCTAACACTGAAGTCGCGTCGTTCAATCAAACCATCCTGCCTGCCGCGCAAAGTGCCGTCGACACCGCTACCCGAGGTTTCGAAATGGGCAAGTTTAACTTCCTCGACGTACTCGATGCTCAGCGCACCTTGATTAGCGCCCGCACGCAATACATCCAGGCTATCGCCGAGGCGACAGACGCCTGGGTGCGCATCGAGCGAATTTTCGGAGATGTCGCCCTTCTCACTCGTACTCCGTGAATTTCATATAACGCTTTTTTTACCGCTGCTCAGCATCGCAATACCACGGTAATCCGTGACTGCCGACTGGGCTGCGCAGGGAGTTTCCATGGATAAAAAACTAATTCTCGTCACTGCACTGACCTTGACGGTGGGTATAGGCATCGGCTCGTTGTGGATGGGCAGCCCATCGGTGCCCTCAGCCGAAGCTCAGGCTCAGGCTCAGGAGGGCAAAGGCCATGACGATCACGGCGATGAAACTACTGGCAAGAAATCGGCCGAGGGCGAACACGCCGAAGGCGAAGCGGAAGAAGGTCACTTGACTCTGAGCGAAGAGCAGATCAGCTCAGCCGGCATCCAGTTGGTCGAAGCCAAGGCGCAGAGTATTAGCCTTTCATTGCCCTTTCCTGGAGAAATCCGTTTTGATGAAGACCGCACTGCGCATGTGGTGCCCCGCGTACCCGGTGTCGTCGAGTCGGTCCATGTCAATCTTGGTCAACCGGTGAAAAAAGGCCAGTTGCTGGCCGTGATCGCCAGCCAACAAATTTCTGATCAGCGTAGTGAACAAGCCGCGGCGCAACGTCGTCTTGAGTTGGCCCGTACTACCTACGAGCGAGAGCGACAGTTATGGCAGGACAAAATCTCTGCCGAACAGGATTTCCTGCAAGCCCGCCAGGCTTTGCAAGAAGCCGAAATCGCCCTCAGCAATGCTCGACAAAAAATCAGCGTACTCAGTGGCAGCTCGGTCACCAGCGGGGGTAACCGATATGAATTGCGTGCGCCGTTTGACGGGGTTGTCGTTGAGAAACACTTGGGCCTCGGTGAGGTTGTCAGCGAAACCACTAATGCCTTCACCCTCTCCGACTTGTCGCGTGTGTGGGTGACCTTTGGTGTCTCGCCAAAGGATTTAAACAAGGTACTGGTGGGCAAGTCGGTCACGGTCAGTGCGCCGGAACTGAATGCCGAAGTCACTGGAACCGTGGCCTATGTCGGCAGTTTGTTGGGCGAGCAAACTCGTACAGCCACGGTCCGCGTGACCTTGGCCAATCCACAAGGTGCATGGCGTCCCGGGCTATTCGTGACCGTGCAGGTTGACACTGATACTCGGCAAACAAAGGTCGCAGTACCAGAAGCGGCTATCCAGACGGTCGAGGACAAGCAAACTGTTTTCGTTCGAACGGACGACGGGTTTAAAGCTCAGCCAGTGGAGACAGGTGGCCGTTCGGCGGGTCTGGTCGAGATCACGGAGGGCCTGGAGCCCGGTGTTCAAGTCGCCGCTGCCGGCAGTTTCATTCTGAAATCAGAACTGGGTAAAGCCTCGGCTGAACACGCCCACTGATCCGCCACTTCCACGAGAAGGTTCTCATGTTCGAACGCCTGATCCAATTTGCCATCGAGCAGCGCATCATCGTGCTGCTCGCGGTTCTCCTCATGGCCGGCCTCGGTATAGCCAGCTACCAGAAGCTGCCGATCGACGCCGTTCCCGATATCACCAACGTCCAGGTGCAAATCAACACAGGGGCAGCAGGTTTTTCACCACTGGAAACCGAGCAGCGCATCACGTTCCCCATCGAAACTGCAATGGCTGGTTTGCCGGCTCTAGAACAAACTCGCTCGCTGTCACGCTCGGGTTTGTCGCAAGTCACAGTGATCTTCAAGGAAGGCACTGACCTGTTCTTCGCCCGACAATTGGTCAACGAACGGTTGCAGGTGGCCAAGGAGCAACTGCCCGAGGGTGTGGAAGCCGTCATGGGGCCGATCTCAACCGGTCTGGGTGAAATTTTCCTGTGGACGGTCGAGGCTGAAGAAGGTGCTGTCAAGGAGGACGGCAACCCCTATACGCCGACCGACCTGAGGGTGATCCAAGACTGGATCATAAAACCTCAGCTGCGCAATGTTCCCGGGGTCGCCGAAATCAATACCATTGGCGGGTTCGCCAAGGAGTACCAGATTGCGCCTGATCCAAAACGCTTGGCGGCTTACAAGCTTACGCTGACTGACCTTGTTACAGCGCTGGAGCGCAACAACGCTAACGTCGGTGCCGGTTACATCGAACACAGTGGCGAACAGTTACTGATTCGCGCACCCGGCCAAGTAGCGACCACCGACGATATCGCCAATATCGTCATGGCCAACGTCGACGGTACGCCCATCCGCGTCAAGAACGTCGCAACCGTGGACATCGGCCGTGAATTGCGCACGGGGGCCGCGACCGAAAACGGTCGTGAAGTGGTGCTCGGCACAGTGTTCATGCTGATCGGTGAGAACAGCCGCACCGTGGCCCAGGCCGTTGCCAGCAAGCTTGAGCAAATCAACCGCTCACTGCCAAAAGGGGTGGTGGCAGTCACCGTCTATGACCGTACCAATTTGGTGGACAAGGCGATTGCCACCGTTAAGAAGAACTTGATTGAAGGTGCGATTCTGGTAATCGCGATTCTGTTCCTGTTCCTTGGCAACATTCGCGCCGCTCTGATCACTGCCATGGTGATCCCGCTCGCGATGCTATTCACATTCACTGGCATGTTCACCAACAAGGTCAGCGCCAACCTGATGAGCCTCGGAGCGTTGGACTTTGGCATCATCGTTGATGGCGCGGTGGTCATTGTCGAAAACGCCATCCGTCGTCTGGCCCATGCACAGCAACACCACGGACGCATCCTCACCCGCTCCGAACGCTTTCACGAAGTGTTCGCGGCGGCCAAGGAAGCACGCCGACCGCTGATTTTCGGCCAGTTGATCATCATGGTCGTGTACCTACCGATTTTTGCCCTCACCGGCGTCGAAGGAAAAATGTTTCACCCGATGGCGTTTACTGTGGTGATTGCCTTGCTCGGCGCGATGCTGTTGTCGGTGACCTTTGTCCCGGCGGCGATTGCGATGTTCGTCACCGGTAAGGTCAAGGAAGAAGAGAACATCATCATGCGTGGCGCCCGTCGGGTGTATGCGCCAGCGCTAGAATGGGTCATGGGCCATCGATCAATGGCATTCGCCATAGCACTAGCCGTTATCGCGGTGTGCGGTGTGGTCGCCAGTCGAATGGGCAGCGAGTTTGTGCCGAGCCTCAGTGAAGGGGATTTCGCGTTACAAGCACTGCGTGTACCAGGTACCAGCCTGACGCAATCGGTAGAAATGCAGCAACGTCTGGAAAGACTTGTGTTAGCAAAGGTACCGGAGGTCAAGCGGATGTTTGCTCGTACTGGTACAGCAGAAATTGCCTCAGACCCAATGCCACCAAACATCTCTGACAGCTACGTGATGCTCAAGCCGAAGAATCAATGGCCTGATCCGAATAAATCCAGAGAGGCGTTGGTAGCTGATATCCAAAAAGCTACAGCCGGAATGCCCGGAAGCAACTATGAGCTTTCTCAGCCTATTCAATTGCGTTTTAACGAGCTGATTTCAGGCGTGCGCAGTGATGTGGCGGTCAAGGTCTTCGGTGATGACATGGCGGTGCTTAACAGCACCGCTGCAAAAATTGCCGCGTCCATGCAGAAGATCAATGGTGCCTCCGAGGTCAAAGTCGAGCAAACGTCGGGACTGCCGGTACTGACCATCAACATCGACCGTGACAAAGCCGCCCGTTACGGACTGAACGTTGGCGACGTACAAGACACCATTGCGGTGGCGGTCGGTGGTCGTCAAGCCGGTACGATGTATGAGGGAGACCGCCGATTCGACATGGTGGTGCGTTTATCCGACGCAATGCGTAAGGATCTCGAGGGATTGTCCACACTGCTAATCCCGGTACCGGCGCTGCTTAACACCAATGCCGATCAGATCGGGTTTATTGCTCTTTCAGAGGTGGCTAGCCTCGATCTAGTGTTGGGACCTAACCAGGTCAGTCGTGAAAACGGCAAACGTCTGGTGATCGTCAGCGCCAACGTGCGTGGGCGTGATATCGGCTCATTTGTACAGGAGGCCAGTAGCGCCATTGATAAAGAAGTGCAGATCCCGGCCGGTTACTGGACCAACTGGGGAGGACAGTTCGAGCAGCTCCAATCCGCTGCCAAGCGACTACAGATTGTAGTCCCGGTGGCCCTGCTCTTGGTGTTCGCACTCTTGTTCATGATGTTCAACAACCTCAAGGATGGCCTATTGGTGTTCACCGGTATTCCATTCGCATTGACGGGGGGAGTCATGGCTTTATGGCTCCGAGACATCCCGCTGTCGATCTCGGCAGGTGTTGGTTTCATCGCGTTGTCGGGCGTGGCGGTGCTGAATGGTCTGGTGATGATTGCGTTCATCCGCAATCTTCGGGAGGAAGGACATTCGTTGAGTTCCGCAATCAATGAAGGGGCTCTTACCCGTTTGCGCCCAGTGTTGATGACAGCTCTGGTGGCCTCTCTTGGCTTTATTCCGATGGCACTGGCCACCGGAACGGGGGCAGAGGTCCAGAGACCCCTGGCTACCGTGGTGATCGGGGGCATCCTATCCTCAACTGCGTTGACCCTGCTGATATTGCCTGCGCTTTATCAATGGGCGCACCGCCGAGACGAGGAAGAAGCCGAAGACGAAGACGATAAAATAGAAGCCGTATAATTCTTTAGTTTTAAAAGCCCACTATCGAGATTCGATAGTGGGCTTTTTTATGTGAGCTACATAACGAATCTGTAATCTTGGCGCCACCGTGTTGATAGGTTCGAATTGATACCCTACTAGCGTTAACTATATGAGGTGTCAGTATGAAAATTGCTCAAATCTGCGCTCTTGCGGGTGCTTTAATCCTTTCTTCAGTTGCTTTAGCCGAAGGTGGGGGGGACAGAACCTTCGAAAAAATGATGGCGGCGCGAGATGTGGCAATGGAGGCATATGTTGCTAGAGAAGGGAAGAGCGTTCCCGTGGTTTCAAGTGATGCTAAAGATGAGACAGGTAAAATGTAGTAGTACTGCGTATAAAAAACCGCTTCCGGTTTCCGGCGGCGGTTTTTTTTACGGCTTTATTACACATTCGTAACCTAGCCGCCACGCCATCGCAATGTTCGAATTGATATCCTTGTAACAGTTAATATATGAGGTACTAAATATGAAGTTCATGAGTATTATTACTTTCGCTGGAGCTCTGACGTTATCCTCTCTCGTACTGGCGGAAGGGGGAGGAGACAAAGCCTTTGAAAAGATGATGGTGGCGAATGCTAAAGCCATGGAGCAGTATGCAATTAGCCAGGGGAAAAGCGCCCCTGTGTCGAAAGAATACGAGTACGGGATGAAGGTGGATGTTGTGAAGGTTATCAGTGTGGTGCGGCCTGCAAAAGTCTGCGCAGTGGTGCCCGCCGCAATGACCTATGAAGATTCAAAAGGACAGCTAAATACAATTAGGTACACTGTGGCTGGAGAGTGTCGTAAACGAGGCGGCTAGCAGCTATGCTGCTGTCAGAGGGATTTATAACGCTCGATTAACCTCAATACTTAGAGGTATCGGGCGTTTTTTATATGCTCGTGTTTTAACGGTCATAAAAAAGACGCCCCGAGGGACGTCTTAAAAATTCACCTTTTTCCAAAGGAGCTTCTAAAGGTGAGCTTGGAGCTTTTAACTGAACAGCGATGAGTTTCAGATTTTCACATACTAGCTACTTGTCTATAGGACTCCAACCAGATGCGCTAGCTAGATTCCTATTAACTCCCACTCACTATAAGCAATTCAAGTTAACATGAAGATGATTGAAAAATTACATTTTTGAAATCTTTCTAGCGAAAACGGGATATTCGTGAAGAACGAATTATCCCGTTCAGGTATTACAGAATCGCTAGTGGGTACTCAACGATCACACGGACTTCATCCAAATCAGACTCAAACGCGGTTGCACGGGTGTTCATTTGTCGCAAGCGGAAGGACATATCTTTCAAGGAGCCTGTCTGAACGACGTATTTTACTTCGATGTCGCGCTCCCAACGTTTCTGATCGGTCAACGGGTTTCCATCCGCATCGCGCCGCATGTATGTGGCGTTGGCGTTGGAGTAGTCGGCGTCGGTGCCACGACCATAACGTGTCATAAACGACAAGCCAGGTACACCATACGAGCTCATGTCGAGGTCGTAACGCACCATCCATGAACGTTCTTTTGGCGAGTTGAAGTCGCTGTACTGGATTGAGTTGTCGAGAAAGATGGAATCCGACTGACGCAGATAGTCGAAGTCGTCGTTACCATTATTTCGCTGGTGAGAAAGTGCAAGTGAGTGTGCGCCATACTTCACGCCAACCTTAGCGCTCCAAATATTGTTGTCGAACTCGCCCAGCAGTTTTTTCCCTTCGTCAACGGCCTTGTAGTAATTCACACCGCCGAATACGGAAAGCTCATCAGAGAAGGAGTAGTTCAACCCGGTGCCAGCATAGTATTGATTCCAGGCGTCTTTGAGACGACTGGAGTAAAGACTAACGATAATATTCTTATTCACATTGTAGTCGCCACCAAAATAGCCGACCCAAGGTGAGTTAACTGGGCCTGCATAGAAGGTTGCGAAGTTGTCGCGCATATTGCTGGAGACTGGTTGACTCATAGCATGCAGGCGACCACCCTGAACTGTCAGCCCTTCGATGCTGGTATTGGTAGCGGTCACACCACGGAAACTTTCCGGTAAAAGCCTTGAGTCGCCAGAAGCCACGACAGGGTTGGCGGGAAATACATCACCTACTTTCACCACAGTGTCAAAAGCGCGAACTTTTGCCGCGCCACCGACTTTCGTGTATTCATCTCGAGCTTCGCCGTCGCCATTGACAGGTAGCACATCGAATGAACTACGACCGCCGTTACGACCGTCACCCGTATCAAGCTTCAAACCGATCATCGCGAAAGCGTCGACGCCCACGCCTACAGTGCCTTGGGTAAACCCGGATTCGAACTTACTGATAATCGCATGCGACCAAGCTTCGGAGTAGCCATTGCCCGTGGGGCTTGATTGACCGTTACGATGATCACGATTGAAGTAGAAATTTCGATTGAGCACGGTAAGGCTGCTGTCTTCGATAAACCCCCCAGTCTTTTCCTCCGCAAACACTATAGAAGGCCCAGAACTGACAACCAACGCCAAAGCGGCCATCGAAAATTTCGTATTGTTATCCATTAATCACTCCTTAGGTTCGGCAGAACTAGAAAGCTCTTCGGCTGGAATTATTGTTTACGGGAGCAGTTTCTGCTCCCGTATCGTCGCCGACTTGTATCGTTGCAATTTGAAGATAACGGGGAGATGATTGAAAAATTACAATTCTGTAATGTTCGCCTGTTTTTTCAAAATTAACTTTTGCGGCATGCCCCCAACCGATGGGTGGCTCTACCTTTACTAGGGCTTTTCTCAGGAATTCTCTTAACCAGCAGCACGAATCCACACCTGAAAGTGCGCATGCTCAGGAGCTGAAATCAGTTCTCGATGCATCGTCACAGTGAAGTCGAACCGAGATCGTTTAGATTTTTGGCTCACCTGACCAATCTGACCATCACACAGCTTTATATGATTCAAGCAGTGACCGCGGTCAAGTTGGGATGCGGTAATAGCTGTACCCGGAAGGCGGTGGCCGCTAACCAAAATGGGATAGCAATAGCGGAAATATTCCGGATGTAGTGTTGTGGAGTTCCCCATCCGCTTGTTCAAAAAACCGAGTATTTTTTAATACTGCTGGAGTTGTTGCTTTTGGACTTTATCAGCCAGTCCCTATTACGGCGCATACTGGTCAAGTTACATGCAAACGAATGTCTGCAAGAAAACAACTGGCTGGTCAGTGGTATTGCATAGGGAGCAAGAGCAGTGCAATGAAGCACGCTCTTTAACGACACGATAGTTACTGGATGGGTTTGACCGAGACCACATCGAAATATTTGAATTTCTTTTTTTTAGCTTCTTTTTTAGCCTCTTGTTCCGCGATAAGAGTACTCAGCGTGTTCGCATCATAAATGAACACGCTCACGTCGCCTTCGAAGTCCTTGGTAACGTGCAGTGTCACCCTCAGCTTCAGTGATAGCGGTTTAGAGTTTAGTCGGGACGTTGGACTCGGCTGCGGCTTTGCGAGTACTACGGGGTCGGATTGTTTTGGGGAGCCGAATAGCGCCAAGCGCATATCCTCCTCATTCAGTTCAACGCTCATCTGGGATTTCTCGTCGCTAATGTAAGACGCGGGACCTTCATTACGTAGACTACGTGGCAAGCTCCTGCTGACTGCCAACTGTGATGGCCTCAGGAGTTTCAAATGGTGGGTTTTCATCTCTTAACGTTCATCACTGAGCGATTGAAAACGACGTGGCCGAGGGATAAGCCAGATTTCCTGCAAAGCGCAGCCTTTATGAAAACCGCCGCACGCTCCAGCTCCGTTGAGGATGCTGCGTGCTCAGCTGCCATCTGTTTGTTGCGAGCATAAATTTTTTCCTCGATCAATTGTAGGCAGCGTGGATCATTATTCAACAGTTTGAACTTACTAATCCTATTTCACCTTAAAATTTTCCATAGAAATGAGGCAAAGCCTTTACGGGCTGAGAAAGTTCGGGGCTACCAAAGCCGTAACCATCCGCTATTACGAGCAGTCAGGGCTGCTGCCTTCTGCTGGAAGATCACCGTCGGGTTATCGCTTTTACACAGATGAAGAGCGCAACCGGCTGCTGTTTATCCGTCGCAGCCGCGCGCTTGGGTTCAGCGTCGATGACATTCGCGATCTACTCGGCCTGGCTGACCGACGCGACGCTTCCTGCGCCGCTGTGGATGCGAAAGTGCAAGGGCAACTCCAACAAGTTCGAATCCGTATTCAGGACTTACGAGGTTTAGAAGCCGAACTGACACGACTGAGTGTTTGCTGCCACGGTGGTGTTATAGAGCAATGTCGCATCATTGAATCATTGTCGAATCGTAGTTAACGCGGCAAAAGACTCCATGTGCGTAGAGATTGTACGAGGTGAGAATCGTCATTGTGCAATAAAGTCCGCTATCTTGGTTTATTTCAGGATGCGTGCCTTAGGATTGTCCTGTGGTTCGCAAATTTGCCATCCCATTAAAACCGCATGCGGCGACATGTGGGAAAATCGATGGTAATAGCTCTAAGTTAACCGTGCTCAGTTATCATTATTGAACCACCGACACCTCCGTGCTTATTAAATTTCTGACGCAAAGTGCTTAACCGTGCGACAGGGTAAATTCATTGCCGCTTTGAAATGTGCAGCTTACCGCCTGTTTTGCACCCTTGCTCGGCTTACGGGGTTCACCGAGTTCGGGGGACTTCATGTCACGGCGGCAGCGTTGGCCCATGTTGTCATCCGCCATCCAAGGGTTTCATTGGACATGGCTCTCCGGCGCTTGAACACCCGCCATCCCGCTGAGGGGAAGCGCCAGGCTAATCAGGAAAATCAGGCAAAGCCGTAGACAGCGTGTCATGGGCTGAAGTGTAGCCAGTAGAAATGGTGCTAACAATCACGCTCCAGGCTTCTGGGTTAGCTGCCAGAAACCTCTATTGCGCGCTCATTTCCATTTCAGGACTTAGCGTGCCTAACCATGCGACAAGACAGATGATGAGGATTGCCATCAGGAATTCGAATTTCATGCTGCGGCGCAAGGCATTGACCGCTACAGAGTATTGACCATTGCGAACCGAGCGCTCCAATAGCGGGCTTAAGTGAAAGCGGTTCAGCGTCGCTAAAACGATCATCCCGGCAAAGAGCAGGATCTTCAAAAACAGCAACTGGCCATAGGTACTGAGCATGACCTCATCAAGGTTGGGACCGACGATGAAAAGGTAATTTACTACTCCCGTAACGCTTATGATCGCAACAATCACACCGCCGGCCGACTCAAAGCCAGTCAGCACGCGGGCAAGAATACGTGCTTCCTCCTCACCCTTCAGCGATTTCAACCGTAGCAGTAGAGCGAAGGCCGCTAGAGCACCCAACCAGCCACCTGCCGCTAATAAATGGAAAATGTCGCTGAGAAAATGCCAGTAGCGGCGGCTGCCTTCGTCCATGGCACCATGCCCCGTCCAGGCTAGCGTGGCCAACGCGATTGCTCCACAGACGGTGACGATCCAGAGGCTGGGTGTCGGATATCGTTTATTCAACGCGACGCCCAGAATTGCCCCCACCAAGGCGGCTATCCGAACCATCCAGGTCAGCCCAACGTCGGTGCCCATGATGACCATTTCAAAAATGTGGTGATGTAGCTCCATAAGCTCCGATACACCGCTCATTGCTTTTGCAAGCAACAACATCGCAGCAAGGGACAGAACTACACCTGCAACAGAAGTACCGTAGAGAAGCGACTCAAAGTTCAAGACCGTGCCCGATACCCTTTCCTTTCCCCTGAGGCTGTACAAGCCAAATATGGCCAGTCCAAATAACAACATCAGGTCAAAATAGAGAGCAAAGCGAACCACGATATTTAATGAGTCGCTCATGGATTATTTCACTTTGAATGAAAAGTTGCCGGTGATCGGGTGGGTGTCCGAAGACACTGCACGCCATTCAACTTTGTAGGTGCCGGTGGTCAGCGGTGCAGCCGGCGTAATCACCATGGTTTTCGGATCACCACCAGCAGCGACGGCGGCCTTTACACCCATGGGTGAGTTAGGCATGCCTGGCATGTCGGTCATGATCAGCTTTGCACCGGAGAACTGAGTGGTGAGATTCTCAGAAAAATGCAGTTCGATTTTCGACGGAGCCGCCGCATCCGAGCCTTCTGCCGGAGTGGAAGAAAGTAGTTTTGGATGTGCCTGGGCCACTGCACTCAGAAGCAAACCAGCAGTGATTGCAACAGCCACGGACGTAGTTTTAAGGAATGACATGCAAGACTCCTCACAGCAAGCGCTGTTGATTCGAGGTTTTTTGGGAGGAACTAGTTTTTAATTTCTTTAAAAACCACTGTTGATTAACTTGGAGCCCCCGTCCTCTTCGCCAGGTTGAACAGGAGAAACTCGCTAGCCCTAACGTCACAGTGCGAGAACACGATGCCACACGATCACAAACTGTTCGATTACATTTCAGTCAGCTTGATCCGATGTTTGGCATCTAATCGTTGAGCGTAGCAAGACCTGGAAAAGACACGGCGTACCGCAGGACAGGGGAGCTCAATCACTTTGAAAAATCCGCAGAGGCGTAGCAAACGCAGAACGCCAAGACGTCGTTGGTCCCAATGTTTTGTCGCTCAGCTAACCGTGGAATCGACGGCCGGAAACTCAAGATGAAAAGCCGTTTTCCCGTCGCCTGACGTACACCAGATCTTGCCATTGTGCGCTTCGACAATTGATCGGGTAATTGACAGACCTAGCCCTGCGTTGCTCGGACTTCCTTCTCGCCGCGCTGGGTCCACGCGATAAAAACGATCAAACAGCTTTTCAAGGTGTTCGGGGGCAATGGGCTCACCATAGTTTTCCACGACAACCGTTACCGACGCATCCTTGTGCTGAATATCGACACTGATTGACGTCCCTTCATAGGTGTAGCGCAGCGCATTTGAGAGCAGATTGGAAATCGCTCGGTGGAGCATAAGAACATCACCTCGCACGCTCCCCCGTCCTGAAACCTTGAGCTCGATCCCTCGTTCATCAGCCAACAGGCGGTAGTACTCAAGCAATTTTTCCACGACAGCCACCAGGTCTATTGGCTTGCTCTCGTGCGTAATTAGACCATTGTCAGATTTCGCCAGAAAAAGCATGTCATCAATCATCCGGCTCATGCGCTTCAAGTCATCAAGATTGGAGTACAAATTGTCTTCGTAGTCCTCGATGTTTCTTTTTCTCGAAAGCACCACTTCAGTGTGGGTCATCAAGTTGCTCACGGGGGTCCGTAGTTCGTGGGCAATGTCTGCCGAAAAGTTGGATAACCGGACAAATGCATCGTCGAGCCTGGATAACATGGCGTTGAACGACAACACCATCTGTTGAAGCTCTTTCGGAACGGGTGCCAGGGGAATACGCTCCTTGAGTGATTTTGCTGACATGGAGGCAGCAACCCATGTGACCTGGCGGATAGGCCGCATGCCACTGCTAGCTACCATCCAGCCGAGTGCAGCACTGACCAATGCGCTGATCACCAACCCTATCCAAAACCATCGTTCGAGCGTCTCGAAAAAGGACATATGCTGCGTAACGTCAAAAATCAACATGACAGTTAATGGCCTTTCTTGTCCCGTCACTACGGATTGCGCAGTCACACCACGGAACATCTGCTCTTGCTCCCGCCATTCCCAGACGGTTGTGTTTGTGGTTGTTCGAAACGCCTTCGGAACGTCGACCGGGCCGGGATCCGCAAACAGCACCTTGCCGTCGCCATCGATGATAAGCGCAGTCAAATCACGGTGTGCGCCCAGCAGCGCTTCTAACTCCGGTTTAGCCTCGCTGAATTGATCGATGTTGCTCAGCCCGGACAAGATCCGCTGGGTCGAGTGGAGTTTTTCGTACAATGCCTGCTGATCCAGCATCTTGAAATGATGCCGGCTGAGGTTATTGAAACTGAGTCCGGCGACCGTGAGCACGGCCGTTACCGCGAGCATAAACATCAGACTCATACGAGTCGTCAGGGACATCCGGTTCATCACGACTCCGAATCTGGTGCATCGAGCATGTAACCCATTCCCCTTGAGGTATGAATCAACTTGACCTCAAAATCGTCGTCTATCTTGGCCCTGAGCCGTCTCACTGCAACCTCGATAACGTTGGTATCGCTGTCGAAGTTCATATCCCAAACCTGGGAGGCGATAAGAGACTTTGGCAGCACCTCCCCTCGACGACGCAGCAGAAGCTCAAGCAACGCGAACTCTTTGGCCGTAAGGTCTATGCGTTTGCCTCCTCGGATGGCTCGACGCTTGAGCAGGTCCACTTCAAGGTCAGCCAGTTTCATAAAGGTTTGCGAAGGTGCGCTGCTACCGCGACGCAGCAGCGTTCTGACTCGAGCAAGCAATTCAGAAAACGCGAAGGGTTTGATCAGATAGTCATCCGCACCGAGTTCAAGTCCCTTCACTCGGTCTTCAACGCGGTCTCTGGCGGTGAGAAAAAGCACCGGGACGTCTTTCCCGGAAGCGCGCACCTTCTGCAGGACTTCCCAGCCATCCAAACCCGGCATCATGACGTCGAGAATCAGCAGATCATAGGCTTCGCTCAAAGCGTGCTGAAGCGCCTCTTTTCCATTCGTGAAACGGTCGACATTGAACCCGGCCTCGTTGAGCCCTTGCTGCAAATAGATACCTATTTTTGGTTCGTCTTCAGCGACAAGAAGTCTCATGAGGTCGTTCTCAGATAAAGGTTAAGCGGAGTCTGCAACGAAAACTGGCAGCCAACCAGCAACTGACAGAAAAGTAATCTTGGCTTCAGGTAGATGTCAGCGAGTGCTGGCTAGGGTTCAGACATGAGCACTTCATTGGTGCTCGACCGACCTCTGAGCGATGAATCGTATGGAAGTCGGATTCCCTCATGAGGAGCTACCCCGATGAACCACCTGAAAATGCTGTTTTTTGTAAGCTCGATACTGGTCTCGGCTTCTGTGTGGGCTGAAAGCGGCGGAGATCGTGTGATTGAGCGTATGGAAGGTTTGCGCGACAAGGCCGAGGCCACGTTGATGAAAGCTGAACAAGCCCCTGAAGGAGAGCGTCACGTCCACATGGCAGAACACATGAAGATGCTTGGCGACATCATGAGCCAGCTCCACAACGATCACCCAGATGCCTCAATGTCACCCCAACAGCATCTAGCCTGGATGGAGAAGCACGACAAAATTGTTGACGACGTTTTGCGCCAGATGCAGCGCGAGCACAAATTGATGCTTTCAGAAAACCATCAATAAACGCCCCCAGGATAAGTACTTGTCAGCATCTTGTTGCGGCGTCAATTGGACGCCGTATCTATTTAGAAAACTGACAAAGAAGTAATGCCCAAGTCAGTTAGCTGGCAGCTGAGCATCATTAGCATAGCCAATGTTCCCACGTATTCCTGAGGTCACCATGAAAACTACGCTCGCTACCCCGTTCATCGCAGCAATGACCCTTTTTTTCGCTGCTACGGCTATGGCTAATGCTGGGCATGGACAAGACGACATAGGCCAGCCTGGTGTGGCCTCTGACGTTACCCGCACTGTAGAGGTCGAGATGGGCGACATTTTTTTCAAGCCTAAAAGCATCGACGTAAAACCTGGTGAAACAATCCGCTTTGTCCTTCGCAACGAGGGTTCGCTGCTGCATGAGTTCAACATCGGCAAAGCCGCTGCTCATGCAGCACACCAGAAAGAAATGGCAAGCATGTTCAAGAACGGAACATTAAGCCCTACCGGTACCGGGAAGATGAGCGGCATGAGCCACGGCATGGGCGGAATGAAGATGGTCGCAATGGAGCATGACGACCCTAACAGTGTCCTGATTGAGCCTGGCTCAACCCAAGAGCTGATCTGGACCTTCAACGACAGTGCAGGGCTTCAGTTTGCCTGCAACGTGCCGGGGCATTACCAATCGGGAATGGTCGGCGAATTTGATCTGAAATAAACCGGAGTCGGCTGTTTCTGCCGGCCCGACGCAAGAGTTGGCTACGCTAAGTCGCAAGTAACATAGCAACGCTTCTCAGCCGGGGTCCGTGCGGAAACATCACCGCACCACTGTGGAGCCGCAAATCAGCGTTGTACTGAATATGCTCATTTCTAGTAGCACCTTACAAGGGGAATAGACATGCCTACCACCTCTGGCCATCACGACCATAATCACACCCATGCTGCTTCCCGGGATGATGCTGATCTACATGACCCGGTGTGTGGAATGGCAGTCACTTCGTCGAGTAAATTTGCTGAGACTTACCAAGGACAGACGTATCGGTTCTGTAGCCTGAAATGTCAGGAGAAGTTTCGAGCGGACCCTGAGCGCTACAGTGGCCACGTGGTGCGCAACGAGTCAGGCAGCACAACGCCGGAGTCTGCGGTACAAACGGGCACTGAATTTACGTGCCCGATGCATCCTGAAATACGGCAGACCGGCCCCGGTAACTGTCCTAAATGTGGCATGGCACTAGAGCCTGTCATGCCGGCGCTTGATGAAGAAGAAAATCCTGAACTCCGGGATTTCAATCGCCGCTTCTGGTGGTCGCTGCCCTTAACCGTGGTCGTAACCGTGCTCGCGATGGCGGGTCACTCGTTACAACTTCTTCATGGTTCGGCTCAAAACTGGATCGAGTTCGCTCTGGCGACACCCGTGACCTTATGGGCAGGATGGCCTTTTTTTGTAAGGGGACTGGCCTCGGTTAAAAATCGCAGTCCCAACATGTGGACTCTGATTGGGTTGGGCACCGCCGCAGCTTATCTGTACAGCGTCATAGCAACGCTCTTCCCCCAAAGTTTTCCCTCCAATTTCATGCAAGATGGACGTATCGGCGTTTACTTCGAAGCGGCAGCGGTCATCATCTCGCTCACGTTGCTTGGCCAGATCCTTGAGCTCAAAGCCCGATCACAAACTTCCGCCGCCATTAAGTCTCTTCTCGGCCTTTCGCCCAAAACTGCACGCCGGATCAATGCCGATGGCCAGGAGGAAGACATTCCTCTCACACATGTGCACCTGGGAGACCACTTACGGGTCAGACCGGGTGAAAAGGTGCCAGTTGATGGTTCGGTACTTGAGGGTGAAAGTGCGGTGGATGAGTCGATGCTCACTGGCGAGCCAGTCCCGGTAATGAAGAAAGCTGGAGATAGCCTGATCGGCGCCACGCTGAATACGCATGGGAGCCTGGTGATGGAGGCCCAGAAGGTCGGTGCCGAAACCATGCTGTCCCAGATCGTACAGATGGTCGCGAGAGCTCAGCGTTCCAAGGCGCCGATGCAACGAATGGCCGACTCGATTGCCGGCTACTTCGTGATGGGTGTTATCGCGATTGCGATAATGACATTTATCGGTTGGGGGCTTTTCGGCCCTGAGCCCAGTTGGGTGTTTGGTCTAATCAACGCTGTCGCCGTGCTGATCATCGCTTGTCCCTGTGCGTTGGGACTTGCTACGCCTATGTCGATCATGGTGTCGACAGGTAAAGCAGCCAGCATGGGTGTTTTGTTCAGAGATGCCAGTGCAATTGAAAGCCTTTGCAGAATCGACACGCTGATTGTCGACAAGACAGGCACCCTGACAGAGGGACGGCCCGTGTTTCACAGCGTGGAGGCCACTCCCACCTTCAATCCCGACGACGTCCTTCACCTGGCTGCCAGCCTTGATCAGGGCAGTGAGCATCCTTTAGCACATGCGATCGTCGATCACGCCCGAGCCGAGAACATAAAGCTCACCAAGCCCGAATCCTTTGAGTCGGATTCGGGTATCGGCGTCAGTGGCGTTGTCGATGGCAAGAAGCTCCAGCTGGGGAACACAGCGTTGATGGAAGCCGCAGGCGTGAGCACCAACTCCCTACAAGAGCGCGCTGAGGTGTTGCGACTTGACGGCATCAGTATTATCTACCTCGCCGTCGACGGCGCATTGGCAGGTTTGTTGGCCGTATCAGATCCGATCAAGCCAACCTCAAAAGAGGCCGTCACCAAGCTTAAGGCTCACAACGTGAAAATCATCATGGCTACTGGGGACGGGCTTACTACCGCTCGGGCTGTCGCCAGGGAGATGGGGATTGAAGAGGTCCACGGTGAAGTCAAACCCCAAGACAAGGAACGTCTGGTGGCAGACCTACAGCAACACGGGCGAAAAGTGGCCATGGCAGGTGACGGTATCAACGATGCTCCGGCCCTGGCGCGAGCAGATGTGGGGATAGCCATGGGAACGGGGACTGACGTGGCGATGAATAGCGCGCAACTCACGCTGGTCAAAGGTGACCTGATGGGGATCTTACGAGCACGAGCTCTTTCGGTCGCCACAGTTAAAAACATGCGCCAGAATTTGGGCTTTGCTTTTCTCTACAACTCAATGGGTATACCTCTTGCCGCTGGTTTGCTCTATCCATTGACGGGGCACCTCCTGTCGCCAATGATCGCTGCCATAGCCATGAGCGTCAGTTCCGCGTCGGTAGTTTTCAATGCATTGAGGCTGAGGAATACCCGAGTTGACTGACCTTCAAAATTGCAGCGGTTTTAACTCGGGGGGAATGGCGATCCATGTGCTTTCTTCAATCCCTTTAAGCGCGCATTCGCCCTTTGCACAGCGGCCATTTTTTCGGGCCGCTTCATGCGCTTCCACTTTCTGATGTCTTCCTTATTCCGCCCGCAGCTCACACACAGATCACCACTGAGTTGGCAAACCGAGATACAAGGATTCTCGATTTCTTTTGCCATGGTCAGTCCCCCTTAGCTTTATGTAGTTGAGCCACGCGACGTTTCCAGTCGCCTATGTGCGTGCGTTGGCACTCTTGCTCCGAGTCAAAGCGGACATTGCGGTCTGAAACAGGCAGGTCAAGATTGGCCTCTTTCAAGGCGATCGCCGTCAACTCAAAGATGCGGGCCTTCGCGTCAATCTCGGCCCGCTTCCTGTCAGCCAGGGTTTCGAACACCCAGATGACCTTCAGGGTTTCAGCCAACGCACTTAGGTCAGCGGTGTGAGTGAGCCAAATAAACCCCTTTATCTCGTCCTTTGCTGTTTCGCACGCGTCGGTGAGCGTGACGATCAACTGGCGCTCGATCCGAGCCAGTTCACGTTTACCGGGCGGCATCGGTGTGTCCTATAGAGGTTGTGCTGGACAGGCGCTGAGTCATGTCTGCCGGAACTCGACGGTCAGGTGGCTGACTTCGTGAACTGTTTTGAGACGCTCACGAATGCTCTCGGCGTTCACAGTGGCTTCACCTAGAACGCTGACGATCGCCGCGCACGCTTGAGGTCCCACCCTCCAAACGTGCAAGTCTGTAATGGTAGCGCCACCAGGTTTCTCAACGAGTTCGCGGATTTCCTCGGCAACGTGCGCGTCGGTCTGATCGAGCAACACGCCCGCAGTTACCCCCATCAAGGTCCAGGCCCAACGCGCGATAACGATAGCGCCGACGATACCCATGACCGGGTCGAGCCACACCCAACCCAGATATCGACCGGCAAGCAAGGCAGCGATGGCCAGAATCGACGTCAGCGCGTCTGCAACGACGTGGACATAGGCGGACCTCAAGTTGTTGTCGTTTCCGTTGTGGGCATGAGGGTGATCGTGGTCGTGCCCATGTCCATGTCCATGCCCATGCCCATGACCCAGCAGCAGGGCACTGACAATGTTGACGAGCAAACCGACAACGGCGATGAGGGTCGCGGTGCCAAACTGAACCGGTGTTGGCTGCAACAAACGCATGAACGATTCAACGCCAATGCCCAACGAAATCATGCCAAGAATCAGCGCCGAGGCGAACCCGCCCAAGTCTCCAACCTTTCCTGTACCGAAACTGTAGCGCTGGCTGGTAGCGTGGCGTTTTGCGTATCCGTAAGCGGCCGCCGCGATGCCCAATGCGCCGGCATGGGTTGCCATGTGGAAGCCATCGGCCAGTAACGCCATCGAACCCGTGATATAGCCGGCGGTGATCTCCCCGATCATCATTACCACCGTGAGTGCTACAACCCAAAGCGTACGCTTGGCATTCTCATCGTGCGCTGAGCCTAGAAACACGTGGTCGTGTGTGTAATCGATGTCGGTCCTGCTCATACGTGTTTACCTGGATGCATTCACTTGGAGTACCGGCGGATAGCTTCAAGAAGCTCTTCGACGCCCTTGTTACGCTCTTCTTCGCTGAGCGCGGGGTTCGCGACATGTGCTCGTGCGTGATCCTCGATGATCTCCTCCATCAGCCCGTTGATGGCACCCCGAGTGGCCGCAACAAGATGTAGTGTCTTGGCGCAGTCGAAGTCCGATTCCAATGCTCGTTCAACAGCTTGAATTTGCCCGGCAATACGTTTTACACGTTTAAGAAGATCGTCTTTGTGTGATGCGATATGACCCACGCTATACCCCCCCTACCTATATAGGGTCGCATGATAGGCCTCCCCCCTATACCTATGCAAGGTTCGCGGGAGGACAGATCAAAGCCGTTGACGAAACGAGAGGCATACAAAATCGTTGGATCAAGCGAGAGAGCCGCAATGTTGCCGTTAGCCGACCTTTACCGACGAGAACAATAGGGCGCACTCCTGGAAACCGTTCAAATGGTAGCGAGCTAATTAGCAGCCGAGTGGTCAAGTCCCGTAAAACTTCTCGAAATCTGCGCTCACGGCTTTGATTAGATAATCGTTGACCTTGCCATGGTGTCAACGTCGATGCTGTCGCTGCGGGGAAAAGACACCGCTCAGCACGAGGGTAATTCACATGGTCGTCTTAGATGTATCAGGCATTGGTTGCGGCAGCTGCGTCGGCAAAATCACCAGAGCGATCCAGGCACTGGACGACAACGCTACGGTCTCCGTCGATCGATCAACCGGTAAGGTGAGTGTTGAAAGTAGCGAAAACGCTGAACAGCTCCGTAAAGCTGTGGAGGCTGTTGGTTTTCCTTCCAAGATCAGCCATTGAATGGAGACGCCTGCTCCTGAGTAGAGCGTCGTCTGATGGTGAATACCTTTGAATCCGAAAGTACCTGAGCCGCTGTATCGGCCAAAGTTGGCTCGCATGCGCCTATGCTGCTAGTCACCGCGCAGAGCTTTGAGCAAACCCTTGAATGCTCCATTTAGCCGAGTAAAAGCGGCATCGAAACGTATCGCGTTTTCCGTGTATTTCGCGACCTCGACCTGCTGATCGACAGTATTTTGGTCCAAGGCAGGCTGAGCCGGCGTGCTGTAAAGCAAGTCGCGCCCGTATATAGCCACCGCCGATTCTTTCTTAAGAAAATGCTTTGCGTTTGTTGTTTTCAAAGAAAACGCAGTGGTAGCAGGTTCTTTGGTTTGGCTGGCGAGCACAGTAGAAAAATCCAAGTCTTGGGCTTTGAAGTTCGGAGTGTCAGCGTTCGCGATATTGTTACTTAAGATCTCAGCTCTTTGGCCACGATAAACTAACGCTCTTTCTGCGGAGCCTAATGCTTTCTCAAAATTAATACTCACAATTAATCACCCTCGGTGGCATTACTATCTTCTTTGATCATTGAACACCCAGCTGTTGCAGCAGAGCATTCAAGTCTCCTATTAATTTTAATGCAGAGACCTAGAACATCGCCTCCGTGAGAATTAATGGAACCCAAAGCAATGATTACACTTCAATCTTATATTCAATAAAAGTCGCGCAATGCGAAAAGATGGAGACCATACGTATTAAATAGCGTGTACTTCAAGAAAAATATTCCAAACTGACACAACTGTAATATTGGCCTAAGCTTCCTGACAGGGGGTGTCTCTTATAGTCCAACTGAGTCTTTTGCTCACCCCCAAAGAGTCCAATCCATGATGTGATTCAGAGGGGATATTTTCACACATCTGAGGTAGCCCATATGAACACCATCAAAACCTTGTTCGTCGTCGCAGCGCTGACTGTTTCCACTCTGGCCATGGCTGAAGGCGGTGGTGACCGGACTTTCGCACGTATGGAAGTGGCCAGGACGAATTCGATGGAATCGTACCAGGTAGCTCAAACGCAGAGCGCTCAACCGCCTGTCGCTGAAAGCAAAGCCAAAGCGATGGACCATAAAAACTGCTGAACGATCAGGCACGCGGCCAAGCTGACAGAAATGTAATCACGAAGGTGGTTTAGATGTGGCAATTTCTGAGCTCGCTTGCAATGAAAAATTCGTCTTTTTTTCGGTACGCGAAGCTCATCTTGCCAACTCACGGGTTGATTTGAACGGCTCCCTTTTGACTGATTGGAAATAAACGGCATGCATTCCAAAACCTCTAGACGGACATTCGTTAAAGGCCTGGCCGCCGGCGGCATCCTTGGTGGCCTTGGTCTGTGGCGCACTCCTGTATGGGCAGTGACCAGTCCCGGCCTGCCGAGCGTCCTCACCGGCAACGAATTTGATCTGTTTATTGGTGAAACGCCGGTAAACATCACTGGCTCGCCGCGCACAGCCATGACCATCAATGGCTCGTTGCCGGGGCCTTTGCTGCGTTGGCGCGAAGGGGAGACGGTCACTCTGCGCGTGAAGAACCGTCTGGATCAAGACACCTCCATCCACTGGCACGGCATTATTTTGCCTGCCAACATGGATGGCGTACCGGGTTTGAGCTTCCACGGCATCGCGCCCGACGGCATGTACGAATACAAGTTCAAGGTGCATCAAAACGGCACGTACTGGTACCACAGCCATTCTGGGTTGCAAGAGCAGGCAGGTGTTTACGGGCCAATAGTCATCGATTCGAAAGAGCCTGAGCCGTTTCAATACAATCGCGACTATGTGGTGATGCTGACTGACTGGACCGATGAGGATCCTGGGCGCGTCATGGCCAAACTCAAGAAACAATCGGACTACTACAACCACCACAAACGTACCGTGGGCGACTTCATCGACGACGTCAGCAAGCAAGGTTGGTCTGCTGCCGTCGCCGACCGGAAAATGTGGGCCGAAATGAAAATGAACCCAACTGATCTGGCAGACGTCAGCGAGGATACTTACACCTACCTCATGAATGGCCAAGCGCCGAACGGCAACTGGACCGGTATTTTTAAGCCTGGCGAGAAGCTACGCCTGCGCTTTATCAATGGCTCAGCGATGAGCTATTTCGATGTTCGCATTCCTGGTTTGAAAATGACCGTGGTGGCGGCCGACGGCCAATATGTCCAACCAGTCAGTGTCGATGAATTCCGAATCGCCGTGGCAGAAACCTATGATGTGATTGTTGAGCCTGCCACCGAGGAGGCTTACACAATCTTTGCCCAGTCCATGGATAGAACCGGCTATGCGCGGGGGACCTTGGCAGTTCGTGAAGGACTGAAAGCACCGGTACCGGCGATCGATCCGCGTCCGCTGTTGACCATGGATGACATGGGCATGGGCGGTATGGCTGGCATGGACCATGGCAGCATGGCTGGCATGGGCGGCGGCGATATGAAACAGGGTGACATGTCAGGTATGGCTGGCATGGATCACAGCAAGATGCAGGGAATGGACCAAGGTGACATGACCGGGATGACCGGCATGGGCAGTGGTGACATGACCAACATGGCCGGCATGGACCATAGCAAGATGGCAGGTATGGACAAAGGTGACATGTCCAACATGGCCGGCATGGACCACAGCAAGATGGCGGGGATGGACAAAGGCGACATGTCCGACATGGCCGGCATGGACCACAGCCAGATGGCAGGGATGGGCGGTATGGGAGGCGAGATGCAATCTCACCCAGCGTCCGAAACCAACAACCCGTTGGTTGACATGCAGGCCATGAACCCAACGCCAAAACTGAACGATCCAGGTATCGGTTTGCGGAACAACGGTCGACGGGTGCTCACTTACTCAGATCTGAAGAGCACTTTCCAGGACCCTGATGGCCGAGAGCCCAATCGCACCATTGAGCTGCATCTGACCGGTCACATGGAAAAGTTTTCCTGGTCCTTCAACGGCATCAAATTTTCTGATGCTGAGCCCCTTCGTCTCAAGTACGGGGAGCGTCTTCGCATCACCTTGGTAAACGACACCATGATGACGCACCCCATCCACCTTCATGGAATGTGGAGCGACCTTGAAGATGAAAACGGCAAGTTCATGGTACGTAAGCACACAATCGACATGCCACCGGGTACCAAGCGCAGCTATCGAGTAACCGCCGATGCTTTAGGTCGCTGGGCCTATCACTGCCACCTGCTTTTCCATATGGAAATGGGCATGTTCCGTGAAGTACGGGTTGATGAGTAAAGGAGACGATCTGTGAGCACACACCTAAATCGTAAATCGCTGATCGGTTGCCTCTTTGCTTTTGGCCTGATGGGTGGATTCTCCTGCGTAGCATTGGCAGTCGAAGAACGTGGTGATCCTTCACCTGCTACTTCTGCGGATGCGCCGAACAAGACTGCGACCACGTCAAACGAGGCAACGCCGAATCACGCGACGATACCTCATACCAAGATGCGCCATGAGTCGATGGATCATGACCATGAAAACAAGAAGGCGGATTGAGATCATGACCAAGAATTTTTTACGCCCAACGTTGATGGTATTGGCAGTTTCTACGAGTCCTGTCTTCTTTGCCGTGGCTCACGCCGCTGAAGAGATGGATCACTCGAAGATGAACCATGGCTCCATGGGAGCGATGGACCATAGCAACATGGGGGCTATGGACCACAGCAAGATGAAAATGGACGACGGTCAAATGACCGGCATGGAAAGTATGGATGAAGGGACGACGACAACCAGTCGAACCCCTGTCCCCGTACTTACCGATGCTGACCGTGCAGCCGCCTTTCCAGATGTCGCTGGTCATGGTGTCCACGACAAAACAATCAACTCTTTCATGCTGCTGGATAAGTTTGAATACCAGGATGCTGACAACGGTAGTGCGTTGGCTTGGGATGCGAAAGGATGGATCGGCGGTGACATTGATCGACTGTGGTTGCGCTCGGAAGGCGAACGTACCAATGGCGTGACGGAAAGTGCTGAATTATCCGCGCTCTGGGGGCACTCCATCGGACCGTGGTGGGACGTCGTCACCGGTGTACGACAGGATTTCAAACCAGGGTCTCCTCAAACCTGGGCCGCACTCGGCATTCAGGGCATGGCCCTCTACAACTTCGAGGCCGAAGCGACTGCCTACATCGGTGAGAACGGTCAATCGGCTGCTCGACTGGAAGGCGATTACGACATTCTGCTGACGAATCGATTGATCTTGCAGCCGACGGCCGAGGTCAATTTTTATGGGAAGAATGACCCTCAGCGCGGCATCGGGTCCGGATTAGCCAACACCGAAGTGGGGCTCCGATTGCGTTATGAGATTGTCCGCCAATTTGCCCCTTATATCGGGGTGAGTTGGAGCCGTTCCTATGGCAATACGGCAGACTTTGCACGTGAGGAAGGTGAAGATGCCAGCGAGGCACGCTTTGTCGCCGGTATCCGGATGTGGTTCTGAGAACCGGGCATGAAGATTACACTGAAGGCACTGATAGCTGCTGGTCTGGCCACCGTAGCAGCGGCTGCCGGCGTGGTATATTTCGGCGTGATCAATGTCGGGGCGGATGATCCCCACTCTGCCCCTGTCTACGCGCTACTTTCTATTGCTCGGGATCGCTCGATCGAAGTGCGCTCGCGCGACATTCAGGTCCCCGACCTGAGCCAAGAAGCCCTCATCCGTGAAGGTGCTGGCAACTACAACTCGATGTGTGTCGGTTGCCATTTGGCTCCGGGCCTTACAGGCACCGAACTGAGTAACAGCCTTTACCCCGCACCTCCGAACCTTTCAAAACTGGGCGTCGATGGGCACCCAGCCGCAGCTTTTTGGATCATCAAGCACGGCATCAAATCCACCGGCATGCCCGCGTGGGGCAAAAGCATGGCCGATCCGTACATATAGGGGATGGTCGCATTTCTCCAGCAGCTTCCGTCACTTGATACAGAGCAATACAAAGCCCTGATCACGAGTAGCGGTGGCCATCAACACGGTGGTGGCGAAAGCGTGATGCACAACCATGAGGGTCAACATGGAACGACCCAGGGGCAAAGTGGCGCAGGTGCTGCCAACCAAAGGGCGGAAGTCCGCGCTAATGATGACGAGAAAAACACGGCACATGCCCATGGCCCCTCCGCAGCGCCGTCTGCAAAGGAGCCTGCGGACCACGCCGATCATAAGGGTAGGGAAGCTTCAGATGACGCGGCCCCGACTCCAACCGTACAGCCCAAATCACATACACATACTGATGGGAAGGAACATACCCATGCGAAATAATTCTCTTCGTCGCAGACGGGCACTTCGTCTCGCTGCTCTCGTGGCTCTGTTCATCAGTTCAGCCAGTCACGCAGCAGAGCCATTGACGATCGATGTACATCGCGACGCTAATTGCGGATGCTGCAAGAAATGGGTCCAGCACCTTGAAGCCAGCGGCTTTACCGTCGTTGATCACGTGGAAACCAACATGAGCGCGATCAAGCGCGGTCTCGGGATTTCTCCTGAGCTCTCGTCCTGTCACACAGCAACCATCAACGGAAAGTTTGTTGAAGGTCACGTGCCCGCCGAGCAAATCATTGCGATGAGCAAACGTGATGACCTGCTCGGGATTGCCGTTCCAGGCATGCCGGCCGGCTCCCCAGGAATGGAAGTGGACGGGAAACATGACGCGTATAACGTAATCGGCTTGTCAAAGGCAGGCACAGACCACGTCGTTGCTGAATACCCCGAAAACTGATCTTCTAATCTCACTCCTGCATGGTGAAGGTCATGGCCGTGCAGAGGACATAGCTCATTTCGAACGTAAAAAAGGCGCCACTAGGGCGCCTAAACCACCTCCCAAACCAAAGGAAAAACAAGGAGGCGGGATGTATCAGGTGGTCGAGCAATTGTTTACTGCACGTTAGAAACCCTTCGACTGACGGAATGATTTCATAAAATGGATAACTTCAGGCTTTCCTGAAAATTACTTCTACGTCAGCGAGCAGTAAGCTAGTTTCGGACAAAGGAGAATTATGCAGTTCTTAAATAATTTCATTGTCTAGCTTCCATGGGGGCAGTTGTCGGCCATGACCTTATATTCCACGGTGTTAAGCTTGCCCGTAGAGTCTTCATAGGTCATGCGCGAAGGGGCAACCCCACAGGTTTTATTGGCTTGCGTGACACTGACGACCTTGTGGATATCGAGGTTCATACCATATTCATAATGAACAACTTCAGGAGGAGTCTTGCCGTTCCTTGAGGCATATTGCTCCATTGCTTGTTGGTTCTCTTGCATCATTCGACCATACACGCGGTCACCGCCACCTTCAGCCATGGCTAATGAAGATAAGGTCAAAATCGAAGCGGCGCAAAACGCTTTCACTGCTGTCATTGCTTTCATGATTTTCTCCTAAAGCTCAATTTACTGAGTTAAAGAGTAACAAGTGAAAGCTTTCAGAAAGCTGCCGCGAAGGTTACTAATGTGAAAGGTGGACGCTACCCCGCATTTACGCTTTCAAGCCAGATGGGATTTTTGTTAACACCAAAGGTTGGCAGACGCTGACGGAACAAAGATGCCCTCAAAAGCTTATTTGAACCGGTGGTCCCTCCCAATTCCTCGATACGCCGGTAGACCTGAGCAGGGCCTCCGCGTCGACCCCGGTTCTTGCCAGGCTTTCCAGATCCCACTCGAAGAAACTGCAAAAAACCAGGAAAACCTTGCTTGATACCGCTGAGGTCAATCTTACCGTCGAGTAATTCACGGGGAGCTTCATCCTGATGAGTTCAGAGACAGTCCACACCAAAGTTCTTAGACGAAAATGCCATACTGACTCCTGATGAATCTTGATCTGTTGATAAGTAAGAGGGAACCTCTGCTTGCGTAGATCCAGCTCATGAGGTAACGAACCTGGGAGCAGCGATTGCAAATTCCGAATGTTCACTCTCTTCGGATCTTTCGTAACTTTATACAGCTCATCTACGCCCGCTTCGATAAGGGCTGCATAGGCGTCGTCTCTTGAGTCGACGGACTTTTCGACCTTAACTGTAGCTTTTTTAGGGGCATGGAGTTTTGCCATTAACCATGCGTTATCATTTTCTAGAATCCATTGCGTAGGTTTGTACGCCTTCTTCCAGAGGTACTCGATATTGGCATCGGTACGTAGCGCTAAAAGCAACTCGATTTTTTGGCGATATCTAGTTTTTTGACTAAGACGCGATTCTTCGACTTTGGGCGCTCGCGGAGAAACAGCGGCACTCAGCAGAATAGACTCATTCTTCAGAGCCTCTTCAAAGCCATCTGCACTGGAAAACAAATGAAGAGCAATGATCAAATGCCGCGCGAGCGGCATATTTAGCTGACCTTTATCTGATTTGAGCCGGATCCATTGCTCATGCTTTCCGGTGTTGTAGGCTGGATCAATCTGCGCCAAAAGCTCATCGCCGTAAGCGCTTTGGATGCTGTCGAATAGTTTTGCGATACCCGCATTTTTTCCGAAAATGAATCCGCGTTTCTTGCATTGGCGGACGTAGCACGAACTTAATACCGTACTGCCTATCGGAGGGATATTGCGTTGCAGGATATCGTGTGCGAACAGAGCGACTTTCTGTTCCATCTTTGACCCCTTGTGTATTGCTGCGCTGTTTAACGGGCTCCAGCCGCATGCGCATGGCTCAGTCAGATTGGGAAGCAGCTTCAATTTACGGTAGAACGGGCGAGAGCACTCGGGGCAGGCATGGATCAATGCGTCGCCATGACGCCAACAGACGGCAACACCGGGTATCTGGTGAGATCGATGCCAGTAGGCAGAACCCCGCTCAATCAAATCTTCCTGAACGCAGGTAGGACAAAGCTTAGCCTTGCCATGGGTGGACTCTTCTCTGCGGGGCACCCGTACCACCCCGTCATAACCCAGTGGCCCTACGTCGTTCTCTGGCCCCTGCTTAACCCCAAGAAACGGTCGGTAAGCAGGAAAAGTAGTATTGCTTCTGATCAACTCTGCGAGATTGCTCTCCGATTGCCCCGGCAGCCTGTGCGCGAGCCTCTCGATCTGCTTGGGTACGATGCCACCGATGCAAAAGGGTTTCGATGCGAACAAATCGCGATAGGTTTCCGTCGCGGTTCTGTTACCTGACAGATAGTGATATCGGGTGACACGAGAGTAAAGCATTTCATCCGGCATCGAAACGGGGAAAAATAATAGATCAGACATCATTTACCGATTAAAGGTAGGGCTCGAAAAGAATGTGCATCCGGGGGCAGTATATATGCAACCCCTAAAATTCTGCATCCGGTCTGGATTTGAAATGACAAGCCGCTCAACTTTGAATCGTAGTGAATTCATCTAAATCCTGCCGCGCCCGTATTCCTCGAATACAAAACACGTATCGATAAACCCGCGTAGGTCAGCCCATGCCGGTTGCAAAACTATTTCCGTTGATCGCGGGTTAGTACGTTTACATGCTGATCGTGATGATCCAGCGTATGCCGGACCTATTCTGGAGGGGAATTTTTTCATTAACAGAAAAATAATGGGTTTATGGTGAATTGATTTAGAACTTTTTAGATGGAGGGGGAATGCCCAGCTGGATTACAGCATGGGTCGAATGCTCGCGACCCTGTAGAGCGAAGAACGTGATACAGCCTTGCCCTCTGAGAGCAATTGGCGTCTAGCCCATCGCAGACGCCTATCGTGAAAGCCTTCGATTGGTTCACATACTTTTTCGAGCATTGCTGCACACAGAGGAAGCTTGCAAAGCTGCTTTTCGAAGCGAGAAAGAACATGAAGCTCCCGACCTATCCTGGTACGCGAAATGCGGACAGGCTTACCCGCAAGAGCATAAAGCGCGTCGGCACACTGACGGACTTCGCCGGCCAGTCTCGCATCGAGGGCAGCGAACATTTCGGTGCTATTTAGACGAGGCGTACGATGGGGGCTTGGGTTTGCAGTTGACTCCGAAAGCCACTGCTTATCGTGGCGATACAGCCACGCATACCCCCTGCATGCATGTGCTTTGTAAAATCGATAATCAGCCTCGAAAGCCGCGCGTCTTGCGCATAGCTCAGTGTGAAATCGTGCCTCCCTCCAAGCATCTTGCCCGCCGGGTACATTTCTGATGTGACGATAGACATACGCTGATGAAACGCCTAGAACGGCAGCGATCTTTTTGGCATCAGCTCCTTCAAGAGCATGTTGCCACACAGCGGCTGACGAACAGTCCAGGCCTTCACCAGGCATCACCGGAGAAAGGCGCGCGTGAAGCCGAATGTGAGCTTTCGGATCACATGCCACCGCCTCTTTCACTGGGCATTGACCATGAAGCAAGCTCACCATTTCAACGCCCAGAGCACCGGCCAATAAAATGTATTTGAGCGGATGGTGAGAGGTTATAGGCGTACGAAGCAGCTTCGTGACCCATGAGGCGGGTGTACCTGCACGAACATCTCCGAGTATAGAAAACTCCCATTCTCGCGGGAGTGCAGCAAAAAAATCGGCCATGTGCTGCGCCAGCATGTGCAGGTGCAAGCGATGGTTATCAGAAGCAAGGTTGAGCTGCGTTGCCCTGTGTAAAAGCGTGAAGCGCACCGCCTCCGCCGACAAAGCAGTGACGTCAGACTCGAGGACCTGAAGTGAGCGCAACGCTATTTCGTGAAGCGGTGGCATGCACCGCAACGGGGTGTCGAGAAGTACTGTGTGTGCTTGCACATTCTCATCATTGGGCAGATTGAGTTGTCGAGAGCTGCGGCTGGACCAGCGAGGATCAAGGATCCTGAGTGACGTACCGTGATGCGGACATACCAGCACGCCTGGAAGCATGTGGACCCTGTGCCAGTAAGCGACTCCCCGTTGAGCCTGATCTTGTGCGATACATTCTGGGCATAACCGCACTCGGGAGGCGAATCCAATACGGCTCGCGTTGACGCCCAGCTTCAACATCAAGCCTTTCCCATCAGCGGTCATCAGCGTCCGAGCGTGTTCGACCTGGCTCATCCTCAAAAACGGCGCATAGTAGGGTAATAATGTGTGGCGCATGAGGACCTCGGCTACCGATAGCTCAGTACCGCTGGGTAGCGCATCGACAAAATCCCCTAAATGACTCGGGAATGCCACATTTTGCGAAAAAGCTGCCGCCGATTTCAGTCCGGCAAATGCTGCTTGGCAATTACGAACACCGCAAAGACGGGCATAACGAGAAATCACGCTGTGCAGCGTCTCGTCGGGAAACGCGGCGGGGAAGAAATGGAGTTTAAGTTGCACTTCACCCCCCCTCCGACTCACGCTTTGTGATACATCGGTGAGAACTCAAACAGGTCCTCGTTGAGCCAGCCCGCAGCGCGCAGAGCGTCGAGGGGAGCGTCATGTTCGCTAAGCGCTTTAGCCTCTGAGTTTTCCACAGCAGTAGCAATCGGCGATGGGTGATCTTTCGCAAAAATGGTCGGAGATGGGTCTACCGGCTTCTCACGGGATACAACGCTTCGAAGCAAGGTGAGGCGATCCTCTCGTGCCAATCCATCGAAAACCATCATTTCGCTCAGCTGATCCTCAATCGGCAGCAAATCGTCAAACTGTCGCATCCGCTTCGGATCACGGCTACGCAGAGCTGAAAGGGCTGGCTTTAGAATCTGCATTTTTGAGTTGCTTACCTTCACCAGGATCTCGGCAGTCAAACACTCCGAGCCACTCTGGACCGCATAACGCTGACTCAATACCAGCAGCTTGACCAGGAAATCCGTGACGCCTTGAGTGTGCTCATACAGCGTGTCAAAAATCTCGTCGGTCAGCTCAGCCGTCTGTTTGCACCACTGATAGCTCCAGAGATTTTCGACCAACAACCGCCACTCCTCATCATCCTTTTCGAATCGTTTGAATTCGAGCGTACCAGCACCACAAACTCGGCGGGCAGTCCGCATGGCTTCTGAGAACAGGCTAATCGTCGAGTTCGTGCCACTGAAAACCACCGGGATACCGATGTTGTTTACCAAGTGCAGGAAAAAATTCAGCATGCTCTCCTTACCACCGGTTTTCGCCAGGTGGAGGTTTTGCAGCTCGTCGATCAACAAGGCGCCGATGAAAAACGTGCTGGCCACCTGCTCCATCTGTTGCAGCGCATCATTGATGTTTCGATGCCGGTAGCGCTTGTGGTAGTCCTTGTCTCCTAGAGCGTCTCCAACCGCATAAAAAAACTGCTGGCAAAATCCAGCCAGCGATCCATCCCGAGGGCAGTCAAGCTTCAGCCATGTGATTTGGGTATGAACAAACTGCTTTCCCTCATAGCGCTCATGACGGATTGTCTGTGGATAAAGGCTCAAGATGGCGTGGAGTGCCGTTGACTTGCCAATGCCGCTCAGGCCGACGACCGTAAACGTTTCTGCAGTGGACTTGAACGCATCGTGGTAACGCTGAGCTCCCGATAAAGAATGCAAATGCCGGACGGTAGCGGGCGACATCGGGTTACGCCCGACATACCCTCGACGGATGAGCAGTGAGAACAGGGCCTCCAGTTCCAGATGTAGCAAGAACGGCTGTACGACGGTTCTCAGCCTGTCGATACAGTGAATTCGAGTGGCTCCTTCGAGCGTCAGCTCTTTCGGATCCACCGGCTGAGGAAAGTTCGAAATCAGTTCAACAGCCGCCGCCTCCGACAATATCGGAGGCAAAGCTTCGATAAGCGGGTTACCCGCATACTCACTAATGTCCTGTCTGACGTAATTGGCAAACGTCTGTGCACCTTTCATTTTGCCTGTCCTGGCCGAATTCTTTTGAGCAAATCGATAACCTGAGCGGTGCGCTCACCGGCATATGAATCATGCGCTTTCTGTGTCGTTTCAGATTGAAGTGAAGCTGGCTCCACCCTGACGCCTTCAGGAACAACCGCATTTTCACGCTCGCGGAGACGTTCTTCTGCGCGGTTCTCGCGGATGTTTCCAGTGGCCTCTGCCTTAGTAGGCGGAGCAGGTTCCTGTTTTCGTTCTGCGAGCGCGTGACTGATGATCTGGTGGACCTGATCGCTAAGCTGCACACGGCTTTCCAGCTCAGCTCGACGGCGAGTAGGCGGTTTTTGGCGATAGGCTTCGAGCAGATCAAAAATCTCGTCCGAGCGATAATTCGCGTAACCGGCATCCGATCGTCGAAGATCACAACGGATAAACTGCTTGGCCTCTCCTTGAATCCAAATGTGTGCCGCAGAGTTCGGATCGAACCAACACTCTATTGACCAAACGCCCCCTTTGCGAGCCTTGGCAAACCAATCTTTCTCTATGGCCATATCACACACGTAGTGCATGCCGCGAAACATCACTCCGCCCTTTTGAACGGTCGCGCGCTCACGCGGTAAAAGGTGGAGATAAACCAGCTCGTCGGGACGTTTGTTGGATTCGATCAGGTCGTTGTCGCAGGCCCAATTCCATATACCGTTAGGCGTAGGTTCTACGCCGTCATTCATCATCGCTTGAGTCAGTCGGTCAGGCTGTCGATGGTGACGGTTATAGTGGAGCACGCAATTGATGAGGATTTGGGTGAACTCTTTGAGGTTCAGCGTGGCATCGAGCCGGTAATCTCGCTCGCCGCGCTCTTTGTCCCGCGCAGCTACCCCGCCAGGTAGCCACCTGATACCCGTCAAATCATTCAAAATGCCAAACCGACTTTCTACCATAGGCTTCCAATCAGGCCGATAAGGTGGGGCAGTGCCCATCTCAATTCCCAACCCTGAGGATAACCCCTCTGCTGCGAGTGACAGCATCTCTCCCCGGTCGGCGTAAATCTGGTGGGGCAGGTGGTGACAATTCCAATCATCTGCATTGATGTCAACGCCGTTCTGAGCGCAGAACTCGACTTTGGAGGTAAACGCGTTGAACAGCGCTTGTCTCGCCCCATTCCAACTAGGGCCCTCCAATCCTACATAGAGACCAGCAATTATTCCGGAGAAACTATCCACTACGATATAAACAACGGGCCGACCAATGAGCATCCGTCTAGAGTAGCTGTTGACCAAATAAATATCGGCAATCGTTGCGTCGATTTCGAACTGATGACAGGGTCCACGCAGCCAATCTCGAACGGTACCTGAAAGCGGACGGCAATCCTTTAACCACCTCCTCAACCCTTTACGGCCACGCTCGGTTTCAATCTCGTCGAAAAAAATCTGTCCCCAATATTGGAACTGCCTCAAGCTGGGGAGTTCTGAACCAGGCAACAAACGAAGCTCTTCTTCACTGTTTTTAGAGATGTCTCGAACAGAGTAGAATCGTCTCAACATTTCGTCATATGCGCTCGAAATAGATGATTTCTTATCTCTTACATAAAGAGCATATCCAACACGGATGCATCGTTTATCAACTGCACTGAGCATCTTGGAAGGCGAAGTAAGAACGCCTTGAAATTTAGGCTTTCGCCCTGGTGGCCTGCTCGGATCATATTTTCTATCGGCAACACCTACCGCCGTATAATTATTAAGCAATGAGTTGCGAACTTGACCATAAAACCAATATCGGTAAAGAAGCCGATAGATCGTTTTCCGCTGGATTCCGAGCTCTGACGCCCGTCTGCTAACAAGCCGGCCTAACTCACCTCGTACAAATATTTGTCCCGGGTATTCAGGATCTAATAGAGGGGCGATGACGGCCCACTTTTCGTCCCGGCCTTGCTTGGCTCTCTCATCCAACTGTTCCTCAAGCACAAGCATAAACTCGGGCGTGGTGATGGCTGCTGGTTTGGTGTGACCAGACGCTATCGAGCGACGCAGCTCATCCAGACCAACCGCGTACGGCTGCCGGGGTGGGTCAGCTAGATCCATCAAAACTGCTAAGTCATGCGTTTCATCCTGGTAAAGGAGCCTGGCTATCGTAGCAATGACCGACAGATCGGTTACAGGCTCGAAAACGTCATTAACGAGAACAGTCATGATAATTTCTCCTTCAACGATACTTGGACAGGGCCCGGTGAAACTTCGAAGCCAGGAACTAGACCAGTAAGGTGGAGAGGAGTGTTAACCAAATCGATTTTCAGTATCTTGTTCCAAACCAGATGAAAGAAAATTGCTTGAGCGTCTATATAGGAAATGGACAGAAGTGATGCTATTTTTCTTAGACAGGTGGCCAAGGTCCACGAATATTCCCGGCTGTTTACAAGGCACTCGATAAAACTCGAATGCAACGGCGCTTTCATTAAATCACGAGAGAGCTTCGAGTACCTCCTGATTAGTCCAAGATTTTTAATCAAATCTCGTGTAAAAAACTCGTCTGTTACGATTTTCCAATCAACACCTTGGCTTTCCCAAAAACGCTTTTCAATTTCAAGTTTTTCAAGCGTTCTTTTACTTCCATTGCCAATTAAATCGGAACGATACTTCACCGTCCTAGCTACCGATTTGAAGTTTCCGCTCGGGTCCTTAACAGTTAACAGGAAGTCTGTTGTCATCACATAAGGCAGTGTTGTTCTAGGGTATCTTGGATAGCGTACATCGATCGCCGACGCTATCGCTTGCGCACGCTCTGTGAGTAGTAAAGGGTATTGCTCCCGTATATCCACGACGTCTTCAGAAAATTCACACACAAGGAAGTACGAACGCTCGAGATCTGACAGGAGGTGATGAATCCTCTCGATCTTCACGCCTTGAATCTTGTGCGAACGACCTATCGACGGGACATCTTGTACCCGCAGCCAAGGCACGTAGCTTGCCCCGGCGCCTTCGCCAAATCCATTTGCAATGTGCCGTTCAATGTCCTGCTGTGATGCAAACTTACGACCTCGCAACCCACGCCTCCTCAGTCGATGCGGACCGCTTCACCTCGCGCCGAGAAAAAGTCGTAGAAGGACACGACCGGCAAAGCGGCCGTATACAAAACGTTTTCTAGACTACACCCGCTGAAAGTTGAAGCGATGATTCCAGACCAAAGGGAAAGCCTGGAAAGGAAAACCCCCGTAGATACGGGGTTTGAGCCTTGTGTCAATCTATGTTCGCCAGTGTCAAACTTTATTGTTTTGTGTCAATCTTTATTGTTAAAAACCATCGTCCACATCAATTGTGGATAACTTATTCCACCGTCACCGACTTCGCCAGATTCCGTGGCTGGTCAACGTCCGTGCCCTTCAGCACAGCGACGTAATAGGACAGCAACTGCAGCGGGATGGTGTAGAGGATCGGCGAGAGAATGTCGTGGATGTGCGGCATCTGTATCACGTGGGTGCCTTCGCCATTGGCCATCCCGGCCTTCTCATCAGCAAAGACGATCAGTTCGCCGCCGCGTGCGCGGACTTCCTGCAGGTTGGACTTGAGCTTCTCCAGCAGTTCGTTGTTCGGCGCGACGGTGACCACCGGCATATCGTTATCCACAAGCGCGAGCGGGCCGTGTTTCAGTTCGCCGGCCGGGTAGGCTTCGGCGTGGATGTAGGAGATTTCCTTGAGTTTCAAGGCACCTTCCATCGCTACCGGGAATTGCGCGCCGCGACCGAGGAACAGTGTGTGGTTCTTCTCGGCGAACAGCTCGGCGACTTTTTCGATGGTGCTGTCCATCGCCAGCGCTTCGCCTAAACGAGTCGGCAGGCGACGCAGTTCTTCCACCAGCGTTGCTTCAACACCCGCCGCCAGACTCCCGCGCACTTGGCCAAGGGATAGGGTCAGCAATAGCAGACCGACCAGTTGCGTGGTAAACGCTTTGGTCGACGCAACGCCGATTTCGCGACCGGCCTGTGTCAGCAAAGTCATGTCGGATTCGCGCACCAGCGAGCTGATACCAACGTTGCAGATCGCCAGACTGGCGAGGAAGCCAAGCTCCTTGGCGTTGCGCAATGCGGCCAGGGTGTCGGCAGTTTCGCCGGACTGCGAGATGGTGACGAACAATGTATCCGGCTGCACCACCACTTTGCGGTAGCGGAATTCGCTGGCAACTTCGACCTGGCACGGGATCCCGGCCAGCTCTTCGAGCCAGTACCGGGCAACCATGCCGGCGTGATAACTGGTGCCGCAGGCAACGATCTGTACGTTACGCACCTTGGCGAACAGCTCTGCCGCTTGTGGGCCGAAAGCTTGCACCAGCACTTGGTTGTTGCTCAGGCGACCTTCCAGCGTACGCTGCACCACAGTCGGTTGCTCGTGGATTTCCTTGAGCATGTAGTGGCGAAATTCACCTTTTTCGGCAGCTTCGGCGCCGTCGGTGTACTGAACGGTCTGGCGCTCGACAGCGGCTCCGCTCACATCCCAGATCTGCACGTTATCGCGGCGAATTTCGGCAATATCGCCTTCTTCCAGGTACATGAAGCGGTCAGTAACCTGACGCAGAGCCAGTTGATCGGAGGCGAGGAAGTTCTCACCCAGACCCAGACCAATCACCAATGGACTGCCACTACGCGCGGCAACCAGACGATCCGGTTGTTTGCCATTGATTACGGCCAGACCGTATGCACCGTGCAGTTCCTTGACGGTAGCCTTGAGGGCGACAGTCAGATCTGGCTGATCCTTGAGTTTGTGATTCAGCAGGTGAGCGATGACTTCGGTATCGGTATCCGAAGTAAACACGTACCCCAGTGCTTTCAGTTGTTCACGCAGGGCTTCGTGGTTTTCGATGATGCCGTTGTGCACCACCGCGATGTCGCCGGAGAAATGCGGGTGAGCGTTGCGCTCGCACGGGGCGCCGTGGGTTGCCCAACGGGTGTGCGCAATACCGAGGCGGCCAACCAGCGGGTGTTCGGCCAGCGCAACTTCCAGTTCGCTGACTTTGCCCGGACGGCGCATGCGCTCGAGGGTTTGCTCATTGGTGTACACCGCCACGCCAGCGCTGTCATAGCCGCGGTATTCGAGGCGCTTAAGACCTTCGAGCAGGATGGCGGTGATATTACGTTCTGCAACTGCGCCGACAATTCCACACATGCTTATTTCTCCTGACTGACAGCCGCGCAAATCACGGTGATACCGCGGGCCTGAATCTGATCGCGTGCATCTACAGGCAGGCGATCATCGGTAATGAGGGTATGGACGCTGCTCCAGGGCAGTTCCAGGTTGGGAATCTTGCGACCGATCTTGTCGGCCTCGACCATCACGATCACTTCACGCGTCACTTCAGCCATGACCCGGCTCAGGCCGAGCAGTTCGTTGAACGTGGTCGTACCGCGCGCCAGATCGATGCCATCGGCACCGATAAACAATTGATCAAAGTCGTAAGAGCGTAGTACTTGCTCGGCCACCTGGCCCTGGAAGGACTCCGAGTGCGGATCCCAAGTGCCGCCGGTCATCAACAACACCGGTTCGTGCTCAAGTTCACTTAAAGCGTTGGCGACGTGCAGAGAGTTGGTCATCACCACCAGACCCGGTTGCTGACCCAGTTCAGGGATCATCGCGGCGGTAGTGCTGCCACTGTCGATGATGATGCGCGCATGCTCGCGGATGCGTTTTACCGCCGCGCGGGCGATTGCCTGCTTGTACTTGGAAACGCTCTGCGCAGTTTCCGCGACAAGTTCCTGAGGCATGGTGATCGCTCCACCGTAGCGGCGCAGCAACAAACCGTGGCTCTCCAGCGCAGCCAGGTCCTTACGGATCGTAACTTCTGAGGTTTCGAAGCGCTTGGCCAATTCGTCCACACTCACCTCTCCCTGCTTGTTGAGCAAGGCGAGAATGTTATGGCGGCGTTGAGGCGTGTTGCGTTTCGACATGGCGATTGGCTTAAGTTTCGATTCGAAAGATAACGGAAGCAATCAAAACCTATTGACCACAAATCGTCAACCCGGCAAACAAAAAAAATCGCAGTCCTCAGCAGTCCCATACAGGAGCTGCCAAAGGCTGCGATCTCGTGATCTCAAAATGACTGTGGATAACTCAGTCCTTTTTGATCTTCTCCGGCCGCTTCCAGCCGTCAATGTTCTTCTGTCGTGCGCGGCCTACTGCCAACTGAGCGTTATCCACATTCTGCGTAATCGTAGAACCCGCTGCAGTGGTCGCACCATTGGAGATATCCACAGGCGCCACCAATGAGTTGTTGGAGCCGATGAACACGTCCGCGCCCAACACGGTTTTCCACTTGTTGGCGCCGTCATAGTTGCAGGTGATGGTGCCAGCACCGATGTTGGTGCGTGCGCCAATCTCGGCATCGCCCAGGTAAGTCAAATGACCTGCCTTGGCGCCTTCGCCCATGTGGGCATTTTTCAATTCGACAAAGTTACCCACATGCGCCCGCGCTTCGAGCACAGTGCCCGGTCGCAGACGAGCAAACGGACCGGCATCACTGCCTTCGCCGAGAATTGCACCTTCGATGTGGCTGTTGGCCTTGATCACCACTCCTTTGCGCAGGGTACTGTCCTTGATCACACAGTTCGGGCCGATGACCACGTCGTCTTCGATTACAACATTGCCCTCGAGGATCACGTTAACGTCGATCAGCACATCGCGACCCACCGTGACCTCTCCGCGTACGTCGAACCGGGCCGGATCACGCAGGGTCACGCCTTGAGCCATCAGACGACGACCGGCGCGCAGCTGGTAATGACGCTCCAGTTCGGCGAGTTGTTTACGGTCGTTGGCGCCCTGCACTTCCATCGGATCCAGCGGTTGCTCGGTGGCAACCACCAGACCATCGCTGACGGCCATTTCGATCACGTCGGTCAGGTAATACTCGCCCTGTGCGTTGTTGTTCGAGAGTCGGCTCATCCAGTCAGCCAGCCGATTGGCCGGCACTGCGAGAATGCCAGTGTTGCCTTCGGTGATCGCGCGCTGCGCTTCGCTGGCATCTTTGTGCTCGACGATGGCGGCAACCTTGCCGTCAGCGTTGCGAACAATGCGGCCGTAGCCCGTTGGATCGTCGAGCTCCACGGTCAGCAAACCCATCTGCCCTGGAACGACATGCTTGAGCAGGCGTTGCAGGGTTTCGACTTCGATCAACGGCACATCACCGTAAAGAATCAGCACAGTGTCGGCAGTAATGAATGGCACGGCTTGGGCCGTTGCGTGACCAGTGCCCAGTTGCTTGTCCTGCAACACGAAGTTCAGATCGTCGGCCGCCAGACGCTCGCGCACCACGTCGGCACCGTGGCCGATTACCACGTGGATGCGCTGCGGGTCGAGTTGCCGGGCGCTGTGGATAACATGGCCCAACATGGAATTACCGGCAATCGGGTGCAGCACTTTCGGCAGAGCCGAGCGCATGCGAGTGCCTTGACCGGCTGCGAGGATGACGATTTCGAGAGACATGACTGGCTACCAATCCTGGAGGTCAGCAACTGCGACCGGGGTTCTAGAATTCAGAAAAGAAAAAAGGGTAGCCGAGGCTACCCTTTTTTATCAATCGCACAACAAGCGGATGACGGATTAACCGCCAAACTTTTTGCGGATCTGCTGGACGGTGCGCAGCTGAGCTGCAGCCTCGGCCAGACGTACGGACGCAGCGCCGTAATCGAACTCTGCGCCACGCTCATGCAAGGCAGCCTCGGCAGCCTTGAGAGCTGCTTGAGCCTGAGCTTCATCCAGGTCGGCGGCACGTTGCACGGTATCGGCAAGCACCTTGACCATGTTCGGCTGAACCTCGAGGAAACCACCGGAGATGTAGAACACCTCGGCTTCCCCGCCTTGCTTGATCAGGCGGATCGGACCTGGCTTCAGATTAGTGATCAGCGGCGCGTGACCCAGAGCGATACCAAGATCACCCAGTGCACCGTGCGCAATCACCATCTCGACCAGGCCGGAAAAGATTTCTCCTTCCGCGCTGACGATATCGCAATGGACTGTCATAGCCATCTGATTGCCTCAACCTAAATGAGCGCCCGTTGCCGGGCGCCGGGATTACAGTTTCTTGGCTTTCTCGATCGCTTCTTCGATGCCGCCAACCATGTAGAACGCTTGTTCTGGCAGGTGGTCGTAGTCACCGTTGAGGATGCCTTTGAAGCCAGCAATGGTGTCTTTCAGGGAAACGTATTTACCCGAAGCACCGGTGAAGACTTCAGCCACGAAGAACGGCTGGGACAAGAAGCGCTGGATCTTACGAGCACGGTTAACCAACTGCTTGTCGGCTTCCGAGAGTTCGTCCATACCCAGGATCGCGATGATGTCTTTCAGCTCTTTGTAACGTTGCAGAACGTACTGAACGCCGCGAGCGGTGTCGTAGTGGTCCTGGCCGATTACGTTCGGGTCCAGCTGGCGCGAAGTCGAATCCAGTGGATCTACCGCTGGGTAGATACCCAGGGAGGCGATGTCACGGGACAGAACGACGGTGGCGTCCAAGTGGGCGAAGGTGGTCGCTGGCGACGGGTCGGTCAAGTCATCCGCAGGTACGTATACCGCTTGGATCGAAGTGATCGAACCTTCCTTGGTCGAAGTGATACGTTCTTGCAGAACGCCCATCTCTTCAGCCAGAGTCGGCTGGTAACCTACTGCAGAAGGCATACGGCCCAGCAGTGCGGATACTTCAGTACCGGCCAGGGTGTAACGATAGATGTTGTCGACGAACAGCAGAACGTCGTTACCTTCGTCACGGAACTTCTCGGCCATGGTCAGGCCGGTCAGTGCTACGCGCAGACGGTTACCCGGCGGCTCGTTCATCTGACCGTAAACCAGTGCCACTTTGTCCAGAACGTTGGAGTCCTTCATCTCGTGGTAGAAGTCGTTACCCTCACGAGTACGCTCACCCACACCGGCGAACACGGAATAACCGCTGTGCTCGATGGCGATGTTACGGATCAGTTCCATCATGTTTACGGTTTTGCCTACACCGGCACCACCGAACAGACCGACTTTACCGCCTTTGGCAAACGGGCAAACCAGGTCGATAACCTTGATGCCGGTTTCCAGCAGGTCGTTGCCGCCTGCCTGTTCAGCGAACGAAGGTGCTGGACGGTGAATGCCCCAACGCTCTTCGGTGTCGATTGGACCGGCTTCGTCGATCGGGTTGCCGAGGACGTCCATGATCCGGCCCAGGGTCGCTTTACCGACCGGTACGGAAATGGCTGCGCCAGAGTCGGTAACTTCCAGACCGCGCTTCAAGCCCTCGGTGGAACCCATCGCAATGGTACGAACCACGCCGTCGCCCAGCTGCTGCTGAACTTCCAGAGTGGTGCCGGCATCGCTTTGTACTTTCAAAGCGTTGTAGATGCTCGGTACGCTGTCGCGTGGAAATTCCACGTCGATAACGGCGCCGATGATTTGAACGATACGTCCGCTACTCATAGCTGGATCCTCTGAATATTTGAACCGTTAAACCGCGGCAGCGCCGCCGACGATTTCCGAGATCTCTTGGGTGATCGCAGCCTGACGCGCCTTGTTGTAGATCAGCTGCAAATCGCTGATCAAATCACCGGCGTTGTCGGTAGCGTTCTTCATCGCGATCATCCGCGCAGCTTGTTCAGCCGCGTTGTTCTCGACCACCGCCTGGTAGACCTGCGACTCGACGTAACGGACCATCAAGCCATCAAGCAGCTCTTTGGCGTCCGGTTCGTAGAGATAGTCCCAGTGGTGCTTGAGACCCTGATCCGGGGTTGCCACCAATGGAATCAACTGCTCCACGGTAGGCTGCTGCGTCATGGTGTTGATGAACTTGTTGGACACCACGGACAGGCGATCAATACGGCCGTCCAGGTAGGCATCCAGCATCACCTTGACGCTGCCGATCAGATCATTGATCGACGGCTCTTCACCCAGGTGGCTGATAGCTGCAACGACGTTACCGCCGAAGTTACGGAAAAAGGCCGCACCCTTGCTACCAACGACACACAGATCAATCTCGACGCCGTTTTCGCGGTTTACCGCCATGTCCTTGACCAGGGCCTTGAACAGGTTGGTGTTCAAGCCGCCGCACAAACCACGGTCACTGCTCACCACAACATAACCAACACGCTTGATTTCGCGGTCGATCATGAACGGGTGGCGGTATTCCGGGTTGGCGTTGGCCAGATGCCCAATTACCTGGCGGATACGCTCCGCATAAGGACGGCTAGCAGCCATGCGCATTTGTGCCTTGCGCATTTTGCTGACCGCCACTTTTTCCATGGCGCTGGTAATCTTTTGCGTGCTTTTGATGCTCGCAATCTTACTGCGAATCTCTTTTGCGCCTGCCATGTAACACCTATCAGGTTAGCAAGCGGGAGCCTCGCGGCTCCCGCTGCGGCTTACCAGGTTTGGGTGGCCTTGAACTTCTCGATACCGGCTTTCATGCCAGCGTCGATTTCGTCATTGAAGTCACCTTTAACGTTGATCTTGGCCATCAAATCGGCGTGATCGCGGTTGAAGTAAGCAATCAGCGCTTGTTCGAAGCTGCCGATCTTGGCGATTTCAATGTCAGTCAGGAACCCACGCTCAGCGGCATACAGCGACAGCGCCATGTCAGCGATCGACATTGGTGCGTATTGCTTCTGCTTCATCAGCTCGGTAACGCGCTGACCATGCTCAAGTTGCTTACGGGTCGCTTCGTCCAGGTCAGAAGCGAACTGGGCGAATGCCGCCAGTTCACGGTACTGAGCCAGAGCGGTACGGATACCACCGGAGAGCTTCTTGATGATCTTGGTCTGAGCGGCACCACCCACACGGGATACCGAAACACCGGCGTTCACTGCAGGGCGGATGCCCGAGTTGAACATGGCCGATTCCAGGAAGATCTGACCGTCGGTGATCGAGATCACGTTGGTCGGAACGAACGCGGAAACGTCGCCAGCCTGGGTTTCGATGATCGGCAGTGCGGTCAGGGAACCGGTTTTGCCGGTCACTGCGCCGTTGGTGAACTTCTCTACGTATTCTTCCGAAACGCGGGATGCGCGCTCCAGCAGACGGGAGTGGAGATAGAACACGTCGCCTGGGTAAGCTTCACGGCCTGGTGGACGGCGCAGCAGCAGGGAAATCTGGCGGTAAGCCACTGCTTGCTTGGACAGATCGTCATAAACGATCAGCGCGTCTTCACCGCGGTCGCGGAAGAATTCACCCATGGTGCAACCGGAGTACGGTGCCAGGAACTGCAGCGCAGGAGATTCCGAAGCACTGGCAGCCACGATGATCGTGTTGGCCAGGGCGCCGTTCTCTTCCAGCTTGCGAACCACGTTGGCGATGGTCGATTGTTTCTGACCGATCGCTACGTAGACGCAGAAAATGCCGCTGTCTTTCTGATTGATGATCGCGTCGATCGCCAGAGCGGTTTTACCGATCTGACGGTCACCGATGATCAGCTCACGCTGGCCACGGCCGACAGGAATCATGGCATCGACAGCCTTGTAGCCAGTCTGTACAGGCTGGTCTACCGACTTACGCCAGATCACGCCTGGAGCAACTTTCTCGACCGCGTCGGTCTGAGTGTTGCCCAGTGGACCCTTGCCATCAACAGGGTTACCCAGTGCGTCGACTACGCGACCCAGCAGTTCCTTACCAACAGGAACCTCAAGGATGCGGCCGGTGCACTTGGCGCTCATGCCTTCGGCAAGAGACTGGTAAGCGCCCAATACAACGGCACCTACGGAGTCCTGCTCCAGGTTGAGGGCCATACCGTAGACGCCGCCCGGAAACTCGATCATCTCGCCGTACATTACGTCGGCCAGACCGTGAATCCGCACGATGCCGTCAGATACGCTGACGACAGTGCCTTCGTTACGGGCTTGGGAGGTCACATCGAGCTTATCGATGCGGCCCTTGATAATTTCACTTATTTCGGAAGGATTGAGTTGCTGCATTGCTCTGCTGCCCCTTCAAACTCAAGATTTCAATGCTTCGGCAAGTTTCGCGATTTTGCCGCGAATCGAGCCATCGATAACCAGGTCGCCGGCGCGGATGACAACACCCCCAATAAGGGCTTTATCTTCCTCGACTTGCAGGCGCACTTCCCGGTTGAGTCGTGCACTGAGAACCTTGGCGAGTTTGTCTTGCTGTTCTTGGTTCAATGCAAAAGCACTGGTCACTTCAACGTCTACCGACTTCTCTTGCTCGGCCTTGTACAGGTCGAAAAGAGCGGCTATCTCCGGCAGAAGCGGGAGACGGTCGTTTTCGGCAACGACATTGATGAAGTTCTGTGCCTTCACATCAAACTTATCGCCGCACACGTCAATAAACGTGGCGGCCTTTTCTGCGCTCGTCAGTCGCGGGGCCTTGAGCACGCGCTGCATGGTGTCGTCTTGCGACACCGCTGCAGCCAGGCCGAGCATGGCTGACCAATTGGCCAGTTGCTGGTGGGCCTGAGCGTGCTCGAAGGCCGCCTTAGCGTAAGGTCGGGCCAACGTGGTCAGTTCTGCCATGATCGCCCTCGCTTAGATTTCAGCAGCCAGTTGGTTAACCAGCTCTGCGTGCGCGTTTTGATCGATTGTGGCACCCAGGATCTTCTCGGCGCCGCCGACAGCCAGCAAACCCACTTGGGCGCGCAGCTTGTCTTTGACACTGTTCAGTTCCTGTTCGATCTCGGCTTGAGCCTGAACCTTCACACGGTCAGCGTCGATACGGGCCTTTTCAACGGCCTCTTCGACAATCTGGTTACCGCGTTTCTTGGCTTGCTCGATGATTTCAGCTGCTTGAGCCTTCGCTTCGCGCAGTTGCTGACCCGCTTTTTCTTGGGCCAACTCCAGGTCGCGAGCTGCACGGCTGGCAGCGTCCAGACCATCAGCGATCTTCTTTTGACGTTCGTGCAGAGCAGCAATGACCGGAGGCCAAACATACTTCATGCAGAACAGTACAAAAATCAGGAACGCAACGGACTGGCCAATCAGGGTCGCATTAATGTTCACGCCAACACCTCGCAGTTACGTTGTCCATCACATCAAATTACTCGGAAGAATCCGGGTAATTAGCCAGCGATCTGACCAACGAACGGGTTCGCAAAGGTGAAGAACAGAGCGATACCAACACCGATCATGGTTACGGCGTCGAGCAGACCGGCAACGATGAACATTTTAACTTGCAGCATTGGAACCATTTCTGGCTGACGCGCTGCGCCTTCCAGGAACTTGCCGCCCAGCAGGCCGAAACCAATTGCGGTACCCAGTGCGCCCAGGCCGATCAACAGTGCAACAGCGATAGCGGTTAGACCAACTACAGTTTCCATCTTTCCTCCCGACTTTTACGTCGTATGGTTTAGGTTTTTTAGATTAAAGCGGTAAAACAAATCGTTTCAGGTGCCCTGTGAAGAGCCCCTTCCCGTTTGACCGGGAAGGACATCAGACTAGTCGAGACTGGTCTTAATGGTTTTCTTCGTGCGCCATCGACAGGTAAACGATGGTCAGCATCATGAAGATGAACGCCTGCAGCGTGATGATCAGGATGTGGAACACAGCCCACGCCCACTGCAGAACAACGCCCAGGCCGCTCAGCCAGAGCAGACCGCTGCCGAACATCACAGCGATCAGAATGAACACCAGCTCACCGGCATACATGTTGCCGAACAGACGCAGAGCCAGAGAGATCGGTTTAGCGATCAGGGTCACGAATTCCAGCAGGAAGTTCACCGGGATCAGCAGGGCTTGAACAAAGATGTTCTTGCTGCCGAACGGGTGCAGGGTCAGTTCGCCGATGAAGCCGCCGATGCCCTTGACCTTGATGCTATAGAAAATGATCAGTGCGAAAACCGACAACGCCATGCCCAGAGTCGCGTTCGGGTCGGTGGTCGACACGGCGCGGAACGGGATGTGAGGGTCACCGGAGATCAGGATGGCCAGTTGAGGAATCCAGTCGACCGGTATCAGGTCGACGGCGTTCATCAGGAACACCCAGACGAAGATGGTCAGTGCCAGCGGTGCAATCACCGGGCTACGGCCATGGAAGCTGTCTTTCACGCTGCCATCGACGAATTCGACCAATACTTCAACGAAGTTCTGCAAAGCACCTGGCTGACCCGAAGTCGCCTTCTTTGCCGCCATGCGGAAAAGAAGAACGAAGATCAGACCCAGCGCAACCGACCAGCCGAGAGTATCGACGTGGAAAGCCCAGAAGCCCATTTCTTTGGCTTCTGCTGCGGTGTGGGCAAAGCCCCAGCCGCCGTTGGGTAGCTGACCGAAGGTCAGGTTCTGCAAGTGGTGCTGGATATAGCCCGAAGCGGTTGTTTCTGCCATGGTTGCCTCAAACGCCCTAAGGTCTCGAAAGTCTTGTTCTCATCAGCAGGGGAGCGAACCAGCTGACCGACTGAGTCAGCACGAACACGCCGAATACTGCTATCGGCGCCAACGGCTTCACACCTGCAAACACCAGTGCAAAGAGCACTGCCGTCAAAATCAGTTTGCCTGCCTCGCCGGCATAAAATGACCGGACGATGGACTGGGCTGCTCGGGCGCCGGAAAACCGAAATGCCTTGTGAGCGAAATATACATTGGGCAGCAAGGCTATCAGGCCTCCGCAAAGTCCCGAGTATCCGGCAACGACTCCGTGCCATTGCCAGAGCGCCAAAGCGGCAATGAGCAAAATGACAAATTGAGCCATTAACACCGGAAAAACCGCCAGGCGATGGAACGGCAGGCGGTTTGGCTTGCGGGTTTCCATCACATTTGCTCTCCAATGGTCGGCTGCCAGAATTCAATAACTTGGCATAATTTGTGCCGACAAAATGCGCGCAGAGTATAGGGGCGGTTCTGCCCCTATTCAACTGTCAGGTAGTGATTTCCGACTGCCCGCTACATGAGGAAATGTTTCAGCGGATGTGAGCGAGCACACCTTGAAGCTCATCGAGCGAGTTGTAACCGATCACCAACTGGCCCTTTCCCTTCTTCCCGTGGCGAATCTGCACCGCAGAGCCTAGGCGCTCGGCCAGACGCTGTTCGAGGCGGGCGATATCGGGGTCGGGTTTGGTCGCTTCCACAGGCTCCGGTTTGCCACTTAACCACTGACGAACCAGTGCTTCAGTCTGGCGCACGGTGAGACCTCGTGCGACAACATGTCGCGCCCCTTCTACCTGTTGATTGTCCGGCAGACCGAGCAAAGCACGGGCATGACCCATTTCCAGGTCGCCGTGAGACAGCATGGTCTTGATGACTTCCGGCAGCGCAATAAGCCGTAACAGGTTAGCCACAGTCACGCGTGACTTACCCACAGCCTCGGCAACTTGTTGCTGAGTCAGCTGGAATTCCTGCTGCAAGCGCTGCAGCGCGACCGCTTCCTCAATCGGGTTGAGGTCTTCGCGCTGGATGTTCTCGATCAGGGCAATGGCGATCGCGGTCTCATCCGGCACATCGCGGACCATCGCCGGGATGGTTTCCTGTCCGGCCTGCTGGCTGGCGCGCCAGCGGCGCTCACCCGCGATAATTTCAAAGCGGCCATCACCAATCGGTCGAACCACGATCGGTTGCATCACGCCTTGCGCCTTGATCGACTGCGCCAGTTCTTCCAGCGCCTGCGGGTCCATGTCCCGACGAGGCTGGTATTTGCCCCGTTGGAGCAAGTCCAGCGGCAGGTGTTGCAGCTCACGCGTGTCTGCTTGCGCAGCTTGTTCTTCCAGCGAGCTGACAGTCGGACCACTCAGCAGTGCATCCAGTCCACGTCCGAGACCTCGTTTCTTGACGGCCATGGGGATTCCTTAAGTTGCCTGAGCGGCGGCAATGCGTGAGTTTTTGCGCTGACGACGAACCATCTCGCCTGCCAGGGCCAGGTAGGCCAGTGCGCCGCGCGATTGCTTGTCGTACGCCAGAGCCGGCATGCCGTAGCTCGGAGCTTCGGCGAGACGGATATTGCGCGGAATGACCGTGTCGTACAGTTGCTCGCCAAAGTGTTCCTTGAGCTGCGCCGAGACATCATTCATCAGGCTCAGGCGCGGGTCGTACATGGTGCGCAACAAACCTTCGACTTTCAGATTCGGATTCAGCAGTTCGGCGATACGCTTGATGTTATCCACAAGGTCGCTCAACCCTTCGAGCGCAAAGTACTCGCACTGCATGGGGATAATCACCCCGTCAGCGGCTACCAGTGCGTTGAGAGTGAGCATCGACAGCGACGGTGGGCAGTCGATCAAAATGTAATCGTAATTTTCCCGGATCGGCGCCAGCGCGCTGCGCAGGCGGCTCTCCTTCATCTGCATTTCCAGCAGAACCACTTCAGCGGCTGTCAGGTCGCGGTTGGCCGGCAGCAGTTGATAACCGCCGTGCTCGGAATAGTGCATGGCCTGAGCCAGATCGCATTCACCGATCAGCAAGTCATAGACCGAGTTTTCCAGACCGTGTTTATCCACACCGCTACCCATGGTGGCGTTGCCCTGTGGGTCGAGATCGATCAACAGCACCCGGCGCTTGGTCGCGACCAGGGATGCTGCGAGGTTGATGCAGGTGGTGGTCTTGCCCACACCACCCTTTTGGTTCGCTATCGCGAATACCTTAGCCATTCTTGCTTGTGTTCCCAATCATGCCGTGCGGCGCAGTATCAGCAGATGGCGTTGGCCTTGGCAACCGGGTACGGCCAAGGCGTGTTCGCTATCGAGTTTGAAGTCTGCCGGCAATGCTACCAGCTCATCGGCCGGATGAACGCCCTTCATTGCCAGCCAGCGTGTATCGGCATCGCCGAGATGGCGAGTCCAGTTGCTGAAGTTTTCCATGCTGCTGAACGCCCGGGAAATGATCCCGTTGAAAGGCTGAGCAGGTTGAAAGGCTTCGACACGACTGTGGATAACTTGCAGGTTATCCAGTTTGAGTTCGAGTTTGACCTGAGTCAGGAAACGGGTTTTCTTGCCGTTGCTGTCCAGACAGGTCACTTGCGAGTCCGGATACAGGATCGCCAACGGGATCCCCGGCATACCGCCACCACTGCCGACGTCGAGCCAGCGGCCTTTTTCGATAAACGACATCACGCTCAGACTATCGAGCAAGTGACGCGAAACCATTTCGTCCGGATCGCGCACAGCCGTGAGGTTGTAAGCCTGGTTCCATTTGATCAACAAGGCCAGATAACCCAACAGCAATTCGTGCTGGGTTTCAGTGAGATTGATCCCGAGCTCGCGGGCTCCTGTGGATAACTCTTCGGCGTGTTGCGAGGTGACCTTAGAACTCAAGCGCTTTGCTCCAACTGACGGCCCGCGCCGCGTTTTTTCAAATGAATCATCAACAGCGAAATCGCTGCCGGGGTCACGCCCGGGATCCGTGAAGCCTGACCCAGCGTCTCTGGACGAGTCGCGCCGAGCTTGCTCTGGATCTCCTTGGAGAGACCGGAAATGTTGGTGTAATCGATATCCACAGGCAGTTTCGTGTCTTCACTGGCGCGCAGACGGGCGATTTCATCCTGTTGACGATCAATGTAACCGGCGTATTTGGTCTTGATCTCGACCTGTTCGGCGACCTGTGGATCTTCGGCGCCGTGCCCGGTCACTTCGACCAGACCAGCGTAGTCGATTTCCGGACGACTCAAGAGGTTGAGCAAGTTGTATTCGTGGGTCAGCGGAGTACCGAATTTTTCCGCAATGGCATCGCCCTGTTGCGTGCTCGGGCGTACCCAGGTGCTTTTCAGGCGCTGCTCTTCGAGTTCGATGCTCTCGCGTTTCTTGCAGAAGGCCGCCCAACGCGCGTCATCGACCAGACCCAGCTCACGACCTTTTTCAGTCAGGCGCAGGTCGGCGTTGTCCTCGCGCAGGATCAGACGGTACTCGGCACGGGAAGTGAACATGCGGTAAGGCTCTTGGGTACCCAGTGTGATCAGGTCATCGACCAGAACCCCGATGTACGCCTCATCGCGGCGCGGGCACCAGGCTTCTTTGCCCTTCGCACGCAGTGCCGCGTTGGCCCCGGCCAGCAAACCCTGGGCGCCAGCTTCTTCGTAACCGGTGGTGCCGTTGATCTGCCCGGCGAAGAACAGACCGCCGATGACTTTGGTTTCCAGGCTGTACTTCAGGTCACGCGGATCGAAGTAGTCGTACTCGATCGCATAACCGGGACGCACGATGTGCGCGTTTTCCATGCCGCGAATCGATTGCACGATTTGCAATTGCACGTCGAACGGCAAGCTTGTGGATATCCCGTTCGGATACAGCTCATGGGTGGTCAAACCTTCCGGTTCGATGAACACCTGATGGCTTTCCTTGTCGGCAAAGCGGTGAATCTTGTCTTCAATCGACGGGCAGTAACGCGGGCCGATGCCTTCGATCTCGCCGGCAGCGGAATACATCGGCGAACGGTCGAGGTTGGCGGCAATGATTTCGTGAGTACGGGCGTTGGTGTGGGTAATCCAGCAACTGACTTGCCGCGGATGCTGTTCCTTGTTGCCCATGAACGACATCACCGGGATCGGCGTATCGCCCGGTTGTTCGGCCATCACCGAGAAATCCACAGACCGGCCATCGATACGCGGCGGCGTGCCGGTTTTCAATCGACCCACACGCAGCGGCATTTCACGCAGACGATGTGCCAGAGCAATCGATGGCGGATCACCGGCACGACCGCCGGAGAAATTCTGCAAACCGATGTGGATAAGTCCACCGAGAAACGTACCGGTGGTCAAAACCACGGAATCGGCGAAGAAACGCAGACCCATTTGGGTGACAACACCGCGTACCTGTTCCTGTTCAACGATCAGGTCATCGGCAGCTTGTTGAAATATCCACAGGTTGGGCTGGTTTTCCAGAATTTCGCGGACAGCGGCTTTATACAAAACCCGGTCGGCTTGCGCACGAGTTGCCCGTACGGCTGGGCCTTTGCGGCTGTTCAACACGCGAAACTGGATGCCGCCCTTATCGGTAGCCATGGCCATCGCGCCGCCAAGGGCGTCGATTTCCTTGACCAGATGGCTTTTGCCAATGCCACCGATGGCGGGGTTACAGCTCATGGCGCCGAGGGTTTCCACGTTATGCGTCAGCAACAGGGTTTTTGCCCCCATACGTGCTGACGCCAGTGCTGCCTCGGTACCGGCATGACCGCCGCCGATGACGATCACTTCAAAACGGGAAGGGAAATCCACCACGCACCTCGTGCCTGCTTAAGTAGGTAATTCAGGAATAGTTTGAGATCAGGTTTCTGAACCCGGTCGACAAGTATAGGGACTTCGCCCTTCCTAAAGAACCCTCTGCACAAAAATTAACCAGCTGTGGAGAACTCGAGCTTAAAAGAATAAAAAAGAAAGAAATTTATAAAACCTTTGTTTTAATGCTTATTCTTACTGAGCATGATTTCTGTGGATAGATCTCTACAGGCCTTATTTTTCAATGTGTACAGAGATTCAAAACCCTGTGGCCATGTGGCCATGAGCGGCTTGGATAACCGGTTTAAGCCTGTGGATGAAAGGGGTGGTTATCCACAAAGCGAGTTATATCCAGTTTTCAGGCCCTGTTATCAACTGATCTCAGTGGCAGTTATTCACAGGACTTAAACCACAGAAAATGGATGAATGAACCTTTTGCGCGCAGGCGAAAGTCGCCCTGGGCGCATAAATCTGCCCGGCACTTCTGGAATCAATTCAATGATGAGGGAAACAGACGGGCCGCGAACGGGCCCGCCTGTGAACAGCAGGAGGGATTATTTACCGATGCAGAAGCTGGAAAAGATTCGTCCGAGCAGATCATCGGAGCTGAATGCACCGGTAATTTCACCCAGAGAGTGCTGGGCCTGGCGCAAATCTTCAGCCAGCAACTCACCAGCTCCCGCCAGCGTCAGTTGCGCTCGGCCGTGTTCCAGCGCCGCACTGGCGTGGCGCAAGGCCTCCAGATGGCGGCGACGGGCGCTGAAGCTGCTTTCCGAGGCTTGCTCGTAACCCATGCAGGCCTTGAGATGTTCGCGCAGCAATTCCAGGCCTTCGCCTGCAGATTTGGCACTCAGACTGATGGTCACATGGCCGTCGTCGCTTGTTTCCAGAGCAATTGCTTCGCCCGTCAGATCTGCTTTATTACGGATCAAGGTGACTTTCGCCGGGTCCGGGCGGATCTCGAGAAATTCCGGCCACAAGGCGAACGGGTCCAACGCTTCAGGCGCCGACGCGTCTACGACCAATAGCACCCGATCCGCTTCAGAAATGGCTTTCAATGCGCGTTCGACACCGATTTTTTCCACCTGATCGTCGGTATCGCGCAGACCTGCGGTATCCACAACGTGCAGAGGCATACCGTCGATGTGGATATGTTCGCGCAGGATATCCCGAGTGGTACCGGCAATCTCGGTCACTATCGCTGCTTCACGGCCGGCCAAGGCATTCAGCAAACTGGACTTGCCGGCATTTGGACGGCCGGCAATCACCACGGTCATACCATCGCGAAGCAAGGCACCCTGGCCGGCCTCGCGCAGTACTGTGGATAATTCCTCGCGCACTTTGTCGAGCATGCTCAATACGTGGCCATCGGCGAGGAAGTCGATTTCTTCTTCCGGGAAGTCGATGGCGGCCTCGACGTAGATACGCAGGCCTATCAGCTGTTCGGTGAGGTTATGCACACGCTGGGAGAATGCGCCTTGTAACGAACGCAGGGCATTACGCGCCGCCTGTGCCGAACTGGCCTCGATCAGGTCGGCAATCGCCTCGGCTTGGGCCAGGTCGAGTTTGTCGTTGAGAAACGCGCGTTCGCTGAATTCACCTGGGCGAGCCAAACGGCAACCCAGTTCCAGGCAACGCTTGAGCAACATGTCCAGAACGATCGGGCCGCCGTGGCCCTGCAATTCCAGCACATCTTCGCCAGTGAATGAGTTCGGCCCCGGGAAATAAAGCGCCAGACCTTCGTCGAGCACCTGTTGGTCGTCACTGTAAAACGGGCCGTAATGGGCGTACCGCGGTTTCAGTTCGCGACCGGCGATAGCTTTGGCCGCAACACTGGCCAGTGGACCGGAAATTCGAACAATGCCCACACCACCGCGACCTTGAGCGGTCGCGACAGCTGCGATGGTTTCACGAGGTGCGCTCATAAACCGTAATCCAGACAAAAGTGGCAGATAGCAAAACGCCCCACTAGGGGGCGTTTTGAGTGGTGTTATCCACAGAGCAAGTTACGCCTCGGCTTTTTTCGCAGCCGCTTCGATCTTACGCGTGATGTACCACTGTTGTGCAATCGACAGGCAGTTGTTCACTACCCAGTACAGCACCAGACCAGCCGGGAACCACAGGAAGAAGAAGGTGAAGATGATTGGCATCATTTTCATGACCTTCGCCTGCATCGGATCCGGAGGAGTCGGGTTCAGCTGCTGCTGGATGAACATGGTTGCGCCCATGATGATCGGCAGAATGAAGAACGGATCCTTGATCGACAGGTCAGTGATCCACAGCATGAACGGCGCTTGGCGCATTTCCACGCTTTCCAGCAGAACCCAGTACAGCGAAAGGAAAACCGGCATCTGCACCAGAATTGGCAAGCAGCCACCCAGCGGATTGATCTTTTCTTTCTTGTACAGCTCCATCATGGCTTGCGACATTTTCTGCCGGTCATCGCCATGCTGCTCTTTCAATGCGGCCAGTTTCGGCGCTACGGCACGCATGCGCGCCATCGATTTGTAGCTGGCAGCCGACAGAGGGAAGAAAATACCCTTGATCAGCATGGTCAGGAAGATGATCGACCAGCCCCAGTTACCCACGATCGCGTGGATGTGTTGCAACAGCCAGAAAATCGGCTGGGCAATGAACCACAGGATGCCGTAGTCGACAGTCAGTTCCAGACCTGGGGACAACTCTTTCAGCACGGCCTGGCTTTTCGGACCGGCGTACAGAACAGCACTGGTTTCAACTTTGGCACCTGGTGCAGCGGTCATTGTTGGACCGGTGTAACCGATGATGTAGTTGCCTTTGCTGTCTTTACGGGTCTGGACGATGTTGTTTTCGCCCTTGGCCGGAATCCATGCGGTCACGAAGTAGTGTTGCAGCCAGGCTACCCAACCACCGGTGACGGTTTCCTTGAGTTGCGCCTTGTCCATGTCCTTCATGGACACTTTCTTGTACGGCTCCGAACTTGTCCACAGGGCTGCGCCCAGGTAAGTCGCGGTACCGGTAGCAGTTGTGGACGAAGGATCGCCGCTGTCGTCGCGTTTCAGCTGGGCGAACATTGCGCCATTCCAGGGCTGAGCGCTCTGGTTATCCACAATGTAGGAAACGGTTACGTCATACAGGCCGCGTTTAACAGTGAAACGCTTGATGTAATTGACGCCGTCCTTGCTGAACTTCAAATCAACGACCAGTTGGTCCTGACCGTCAGCCAGTTGATAAGTCTTCTTCTCGGCGGAGTAGAGAGGGCGACCAGCCGGATTCGCGTCCGGGCCATTGGTACCGATCAGACCGCTTTGCGCCAGATAAATACGTTCGCCGCCGTTGTCGAACAGCTGGAACGGAACATCTGGACGATCCTGACGACGGGGATACAGAGGCAAGGTCAGTTGAGCAACGTCGCCACCTTGTGGATCGATCGCAAGATCGAGCACGTCGGTTTTAATCTGGATCAGATCCTTGCTGGCAGCCACCGGAATTTCAGCAGGTGCGCTGGTATCGCTAGCGGAGCGCGGAATATCGTCACTGGCGGCAGCATTATTGCCAGTGGCGGTGTCCGGCAAACCGGATGTAGTCGTACTGGAAGCAACATTCTGAGTCGGCAGGGCAGCCTGGCCATAGTCCTGGTTCCATTTAAGAACCATAACGTAGGACACGATTGCCAGGGCGACGATCAGGATCGTGCGTTTGATATCCATGATTACTCGGCCATCGAAGAAGAACGGGAGGTAGGGATAGGTGGAACCGGGTCATAACCACCGGGATTCCACGGATGACAGCGACCTAAACGACGAAAGGTCAGCCAGCCACCGCGCAGAAGGCCATGATTTTCAATGGCTTCATACGCGTAGCAGGAACAACTGGGGTAGAAACGACAGTGGCTGGCCATCAAAGGACTAATGGCATAGCGATAAAACTGGATCGGAACGAGGGCCAGTTTACGCATCTGGACTGTCTACCCCTACAGTTTCGGTTTTGACTGCTGGAACTGGATTGTTACGGGCCAGACGCTTCCAGAGTTTGCCGAAATGCTGAATCAATTCGGGGTTTTCTACATCACCCAAACCTTTGCGCGCGACGATAACGATGTCCCAGCCGACCAGTGAATCCTGGTGCAGACGGAACGATTCGCGCATCAGACGTTTGAGGCGATTGCGCTCAACGGAGAGCTTTACGCTCTTTTTCCCGATAACCAGCCCGAGACGGGGGTGATCAAGATCGTTGTTGCGCGCAAGGAGCAGGAGATTTTTCCCCGGAACCTTGCCGGTAGGGGAGTCAAAGACTGCCTTGAAATGCCGGGGGGTAAGCAGACGCTTTTCCCGACTGAAGTCCTGACTCACCTCCAGTACCGGATTATCAAACTGCCAGACGCGCACGACCTTTGGCGCGGCGACGCGACAGGACTGCGCGACCGTTCTTGGTAGCCATGCGAGCACGGAAACCGTGGGTACGAGCGCGTTTGATGGTGCTTGGTTGGAAAGTACGTTTCATGTCGTGTTACCTGGTTCGTCCACAACGGGCCGGAATGGCCCCCGTTTTAAGAGACCGGGGATTCTAGAGAAAGCAAGGCTTCAGGTCAATTTCCAACCAACGTTTCCTTATAAATAGATCTCAGGACCTTCTTTGGCTGAAAGCCTGTTCGCCATACATAAAAATAAAGAAGGGAATTATTTAAAGCTTTTCTGTAAGGCTTATAAAAGCTAGGGCCACGATCTTCTGTGGATAACTGCCTTGAGGCCATGTTTAACCTGACGTACAGAGAATGACAACTACAGTGGAAAACCGTGGTCAGCCTGTGCTGCACTGTCGGATAACCTGTGTGTGGAATGGGCTGTTATCCACAGGCAGGTTATCCACTGAGTTTAGCCCCCACTTGTCCAATGCCCTTAGAGGCGGTTATCCACAGAGCTTATTCACACACCGTTGGTCGCCTTTTTTCCGTTTAACGCATTGATAAATCATGGACGGGGGGCAACCTGCATGTGGATAAGTGGACAGCTCGCCGCTACAATGGCCGCTTGTTTTTGCCTCACCGGCTTTCAACTTAGGGGATATCCGTGTCAGTGGAACTTTGGCAGCAGTGCGTGGAGCTTTTGCGCGAGGAGCTGCCTGCCCAACAATTCAACACCTGGATCCGTCCACTACAGGTCGAAGCCGAAGGCGACGAGTTGCGCGTCTACGCACCGAACCGTTTTGTACTGGACTGGGTCAACGAAAAGTACCTTGGGCGCGTCCTCGAACTGCTGGATGAGCACGGCAACGGTATGGCGCCGGCGCTTTCCTTATTAATAGGCAGCAAACGTAGCTCGGCACCGCGTGCGGCCCCGAATGCTCCGTTAGCTGCCGCGCAAGCGTCTTTGGCCCACGCCAACAACGCACCGGCAAGCCAGCAGGCGCCGGCCCCAGCGCCAACTCAGGCCAAACGTTCGACGCAGAAAACTGTGGAAGTCAGCGAAGAGCCTTCTCGCGACAGCTTCGACCCGATGGCCGGTGCCGCGTCACAGCAGGCTCCGGTTCGCGCCGAACAGCGCACTGTGCAGGTCGAAGGTGCGCTCAAGCACACCAGTTACCTGAACCGCACGTTCACCTTCGAAAACTTCGTCGAAGGTAAGTCCAACCAGCTCGCCCGCGCGGCGGCTTGGCAAGTGGCGGACAACCCAAAGCATGGCTACAACCCACTCTTCTTATATGGTGGCGTTGGCCTGGGTAAAACTCACTTGATGCACGCGGTGGGTAACCATCTATTAAAGAAGAACCCGAATGCCAAGGTCGTGTACCTGCATTCCGAGCGTTTCGTGGCCGACATGGTCAAGGCGCTGCAGCTGAACGCCATCAACGAGTTCAAGCGCTTCTACCGTTCGGTGGATGCTTTGCTGATCGACGATATTCAGTTCTTCGCCCGTAAGGAGCGTTCCCAGGAAGAGTTTTTCCACACCTTCAATGCCCTGCTTGAAGGTGGCCAGCAGGTCATTCTCACCAGTGACCGCTACCCGAAAGAAATCGAAGGCCTTGAAGAACGCCTGAAATCCCGTTTTGGCTGGGGCCTGACCGTCGCCGTCGAGCCGCCGGAACTGGAAACCCGCGTAGCAATCCTGATGAAGAAGGCCGACCAGGCCAAAGTCGACTTGCCACACGATGCAGCGTTCTTCATTGCCCAGCGCATTCGCTCCAACGTCCGTGAGCTGGAAGGCGCGCTGAAACGCGTGATTGCCCATTCGCACTTCATGGGCCGCGACATCACCATCGAGCTGATTCGCGAATCCCTGAAAGACCTGTTGGCGTTGCAAGACAAACTGGTCTCTGTGGATAACATTCAGCGTACCGTCGCCGAGTACTACAAGATCAAGATTTCCGATTTGCTGTCCAAGCGCCGTTCGCGCTCGGTGGCACGTCCGCGTCAGGTCGCCATGGCGCTGTCCAAAGAACTGACCAACCACAGCCTGCCGGAAATCGGTGATGTGTTTGGTGGCCGCGACCACACGACTGTTTTGCACGCCTGCCGCAAGATCAACGAACTTAAGGAATCCGACGCGGACATCCGCGAGGACTACAAGAACCTGCTGCGTACACTGACCACTTGATGAACACCAGCGCAGCTTATTAAGGCAAGGGACTAGACCATGCATTTCACCATTCAACGCGAAGCCCTGTTGAAACCCCTGCAACTGGTCGCAGGCGTCGTTGAGCGCCGACAGACCTTGCCGGTACTCTCTAACGTGCTGCTGGTTGTCGAAGGCCAGCAATTGTCGCTGACCGGTACCGACCTGGAAGTCGAGCTGGTTGGTCGTGTGCAACTCGAAGAGCCGGCTGAAACAGGTTCCATCACCGTGCCTGCGCGCAAACTGATGGATATCTGCAAGAGCCTGCCCAACGATGCGCTGATCGATATCAAGGTCGACGAGCAGAAGCTGGTGGTGAAGGCCGGTCGTAGCCGCTTCACCCTGTCGACCCTGCCCGCCAATGATTTCCCGACTGTGGAAGAAGGCCCGGGCTCGCTGACCTGCAGCCTGGAGCAGAGCAGACTGCGTCGTTTGATCGAACGCACCAGCTTCGCCATGGCCCAACAGGACGTGCGCTACTACCTTAACGGTATGTTGCTGGAAGTCTCGGAAGGCATCATTCGCGCAGTGGCTACCGATGGTCACCGTCTGGCGATGTGCTCGATGAAGGCCGATATCGGTCAGCCGGATCGCCATCAGGTGATCGTGCCGCGCAAAGGCATTCTCGAACTGGCGCGTCTGCTCACCGAGCCGGACGGCATTGTCAGCATCGTCTTGGGTCAGCATCACATTCGCGCCACCACGGGTGAATTCACCTTCACCTCGAAACTGGTCGACGGCAAGTTCCCCGACTACGAGCGCGTTCTGCCGAAGGGCGGCGACAAGCTGGTGCTGGGCGATCGTCAGGCACTGCGTGAAGCGTTCAGCCGTACCGCGATTCTGTCCAACGAGAAATATCGCGGTATCCGTCTGCAACTGGCCAGCGGTCAGTTGAAGATCCAGGCCAACAACCCGGAGCAGGAAGAAGCGGAAGAGGAAGTGGGCGTCGAATACAACGGCGGCTCTCTGGAGATCGGCTTCAACGTGAGCTACTTGCTCGATGTGCTGGGCGTGATGACCACCGAGCAGGTTCGTCTGATCCTGTCCGACTCCAACAGCAGTGCGCTGGTGCAAGAGTCCGACAACGACGATTCGGCTTACGTTGTCATGCCGATGCGCCTGTAAACAGCTGATCCTGGATGTCCTTAAGTCGTGTTTCGGTCACCGCGGTGCGTAATCTGCACCCGGTGACCTTTTCTCCCTCCCCTCGCATCAACATCCTTTACGGCGCCAACGGCAGCGGCAAAACCAGTGTTCTGGAAGCCATTCACCTGCTGGGGCTTGCCCGTTCGTTTCGCAGCACGCGGCTGTTGCCAGTCATCCAGTACGAGCAACTCGCCTGCACGGTGTTTGGTCAGGTCGAACTGGCCGAGGGTGGCCACAGCGCTTTGGGAATTTCACGCGACCGTCAGGGCGAGTTCCAGATCCGCATCGACGGCCAGAATGCCCGTAGCGCCGCGCAACTTGCGCAGATCCTTCCGCTGCAGCTGATCAACCCGGACAGCTTCCGTTTGTTGGAAGGCGCGCCGAAGATTCGCCGACAGTTTCTCGATTGGGGCGTATTCCACGTCGAGCCTCGGTTCATGGCCACTTGGCAGCGCTTGCAGAAGGCCCTGCGCCAGAGAAACTCTTGGCTGCGGCATGGTACACTTGACGCCGTTTCACAAGCGGTTTGGGACAGGGAACTGTGCCAGGCCAGCGCTGAAATCGATGAATACCGCCGCGCTTACATCAAAGCCTTGAAACCAGTCTTTGAACAAACCTTGAGCGAACTGGTTGAGCTCGAAGGTTTGACGCTCAGCTATTACCGAGGTTGGGACAAAGACCGGGAATTGAGTGCCGTACTTGCTGGATCCCTGCAACGGGATCAGCAGGTGGGCCATACCCAGGCTGGGCCACAACGGGCTGATTTGCGTCTTAGATTGGGCGCCCACAACGCCGCGGACATCTTGTCCCGGGGTCAGCAGAAGTTGGTGGTCTGTGCATTGCGGATTGCCCAAGGGCATCTGGTGAGCCAGGCCCGTCGCGGTCAGTGTATTTATCTGGTGGATGACTTGCCGTCCGAGCTGGACGAGAACCACCGTCGTGCGCTGTGCCGCTTGTTGGAAGACTTACGCTGCCAGGTTTTCATTACCTGTGTAGATCACGAATTATTGAGGGAAGGCTGGCAGACGGAAACGCCAGTCGCTTTGTTCCACGTGGAACAGGGCCGTATCACCCAGACCCACGACCATCGGGAGTGAAGGCATTGAGCGAAGAAAATACGTACGACTCAACGAGCATTAAAGTGCTGAAAGGCCTGGATGCCGTACGCAAACGTCCCGGTATGTACATTGGTGACACCGACGATGGCAGCGGTCTGCACCACATGGTGTTCGAAGTGGTCGACAACTCGATCGACGAAGCCCTCGCCGGCCACTGCGATGACATCAGCATCATCATCCACCCGGATGAGTCCATCACCGTTCGCGATAACGGCCGTGGCATCCCGGTAGACGTGCACAAAGAGGAAGGCGTTTCCGCCGCCGAGGTCATCATGACCGTCCTCCACGCTGGTGGTAAGTTCGACGACAACTCCTACAAGGTATCCGGTGGTCTGCACGGTGTAGGTGTTTCCGTGGTGAACGCACTGTCCGAAGAGCTGATCCTGACCGTGCGCCGTAGCGGCAAGATCTGGGAACAGACTTACGTGCACGGCGTTCCGCAAGAGCCGATGAAAATCGTTGGCGACAGCGAGACCACGGGTACGCAGATTCACTTCCGCCCTTCCGATGAAACCTTCAAGAACATTCACTTCAGCTGGGACATCCTGGCCAAGCGCATTCGTGAGCTGTCCTTCCTCAACTCCGGTGTCGGCATCGTCCTTAAAGACGAGCGCAGCGGCAAGGAAGAGCTGTTCAAATACGAAGGTGGCCTGCGTGCGTTCGTTGAATACCTGAACACCAACAAGACCCCGGTCAACCAGGTGTTCCACTTCAACATCCAGCGTGAAGACGGCATCGGCGTGGAAATCGCCCTGCAGTGGAACGACAGCTTCAACGAGAACCTGTTGTGCTTCACCAACAACATTCCGCAGCGCGACGGCGGCACTCACCTGGTGGGCTTCCGTTCCGCACTGACGCGTAACCTGAACACCTACATCGAAGCTGAAGGCCTGGCGAAGAAGCACAAAGTCGCCACCACGGGTGACGATGCGCGTGAAGGCCTGACCGCGATCATTTCGGTGAAAGTGCCGGATCCGAAGTTCAGCTCCCAGACCAAAGACAAGCTGGTTTCTTCCGAAGTGAAGACCGCCGTCGAACAGGAAATGGGCAAATACTTCTCCGACTTCCTGCTGGAAAACCCGAACGAAGCCAAGCTCGTTGTCGGCAAGATGATCGATGCAGCACGTGCCCGTGAAGCCGCGCGCAAGGCCCGCGAGATGACCCGCCGCAAAGGCGCGCTGGACATCGCCGGCCTGCCAGGCAAACTGGCCGACTGCCAGGAAAAAGACCCGGCGCTGTCTGAACTGTACCTCGTGGAAGGTGACTCCGCGGGCGGCTCTGCCAAGCAGGGGCGTAACCGCAGGACCCAAGCCATCCTGCCGTTGAAGGGTAAGATCCTCAACGTCGAGAAGGCGCGCTTTGACAAGATGATCTCTTCCCAGGAAGTGGGCACCTTGATCACCGCGCTTGGCTGCGGCATCGGTCGCGACGAGTACAACATCGACAAGTTGCGCTATCACAACATCATCATCATGACCGATGCTGACGTCGACGGTTCGCACATCCGTACGCTGCTGCTGACCTTCTTCTTCCGTCAGTTGCCGGAGTTGATCGAGCGTGGCTACATCTACATCGCTCAGCCGCCGCTGTACAAGGTCAAGAAAGGCAAGCAGGAGCAATACATCAAAGACGACGACGCCATGGAAGAGTACATGACGCAGTCGGCCCTGGAAGATGCGAGCCTGCACCTGAACGAAGAAGCACCAGGCATTTCCGGCCCGGCGCTGGAACGTCTGGTGAATGACTTCCGCATGGTGATGAAGACCCTCAAGCGTCTGTCGCGCCTGTACCCACAGGAGCTGACCGAGCACTTCATCTATCTGCCGGCCGTCAGCCTTGAAAAGCTCGGCGACCACGCTGCGATGCAAGACTGGCTGGCTCAGTACGAAGTCCGTCTGCGTACCGTCGAGAAGTCCGGTCTGGTCTACAAGGCCAGCCTGCGTGAAGATCGTGAACGTGGCGTGTGGCTGCCGGAGGTCGAATTGATCTCCCACGGCCTGTCGAACTACGTGACGTTCAACCGCGACTTCTTCGGCAGTAACGACTACAAAACTGTCGTCACTCTCGGCGCTCAACTGAGTACCCTGCTGGACGAAGGCGCGTACATCCAGCGCGGCGAACGCAAGAAAGCGGTCACCGAGTTCAAGGAAGCTCTGGACTGGCTGATGGCCGAAAGCACCAAGCGCCACACCATCCAGCGATACAAAGGTCTGGGCGAAATGAACCCTGATCAGCTGTGGGAAACCACCATGGACCCAAGCTCGCGTCGCATGCTGAAGGTCACTATCGAAGACGCCATTGGCGCGGACCAGATCTTCAACACCCTGATGGGTGATGCGGTCGAACCACGCCGTGAGTTCATCGAGAGCAATGCGCTGGCAGTATCCAACCTGGATTTCTGATCCCGGTCAGCACCAAAAAAAGGCCAACGCATTTGCGTTGGCCTTTTTTTTGGCTCCTTGATCTTATTCTTGCGCCGTCGCCACACTTTCCAGCCGATACCCATACCCATAAATCGTCAACAACTGCCAGCCGCGATCCGCCGTCAGCCCCAGCTTGTTGCGCAGTCGATAGATGTGCGTGTCCAAGGGCCGCGATGAAGCGACTTCTTCATGGGGCCAGAAGCGCTCATACAGGTAATCCCGCGACAGCGGTCGGCCGAGGTTGCTGAACAGGCATCGTGCGAGGCGGTATTCGCGTTCGGTCATGACGATCGGTTTGCCCTCACGGGTGACCGTCAACTCGGCGTCATCGAAGGTCAGATCATTGAAGCTCAGCACTTCGGTTGCAGCGCTGCGTGGCTGGCTGTGCCGGCGTAATACTGCGGCGACTCGGGCTTTCAGTTCATTGGGCCGGAACGGTTTGCTGACGTAGTCGTCGGCACCAGCATTCAGGGCCTGGACGATATCGCTTTCGCCATCGCGGCTGGTGAGCATGATCGCCGCCGGTGGCGCCTCCATGTGTTCACGGGTCCAGCGCAACAGGGTCAGCCCGGTGATGTCGGGCAGTTGCCAGTCGAGGATCAACAGGTCGAAGGTTTCCCGGCGCAGCTGTCGCAACAGGTCTTCACCGTGCTCGAAGCTGTGCAGCGACCAAGGCTGTTCTCCGGCTTCAGCCATTTGCTGCAGGGTCTGCTCGACCCGGCGCAGTTCGGCGGGTTCATCGTCCAGTATCGCAACGCGCATACGCGAGGGTTCCTTGTCGCTGGGGGCAGTTGGGCGTCAACCATAGTCGTTCGGCGATCTTCAGGAAAGTAAGCGGCCCGCCGTTGGTCGACGTCCGCTATGATTCTTCGGGTCGAGTATCAGACCTGTGACCTATGAAACCATTCACACCACCCTGCCCTTTTTCCCATGAATGACCGCAGACGGCATGAAAGCCGAGAGCCGAGCCAGGTGCAGCGACTGTTTCGCCAGTTGGTGCGCGAGTGGTTGTGGATAAGTCTAGTGCTGTTACCACTGACTGCGCTGTTATCGTATAGAGCGCAGGTCAATTTGAATGACGCATCCCCGAGCCTTGGCGCATTGCTCTCGGTGGGCCTGGTGGCTTGCGTTCTTGGGCTGCTGTTATGGCGTCCACGTCTGGCCCTTTGGATGACGCTGATCGGCATGGCCGGCGTACTGCTGACCAGCGTCGGGCTGGCGGAAATCCGCGAGTGGTGGTCGCCGACGCCAGCGATGCTGGGCATGTTGTTCGGCTATTTGATCTGGAACTGGCGACGCCTGAGTGTGGTGCTGACGTACTTCGGTTGGGAGCTGGCGCGGCTGGACAGCGAACCGAAAGTCTTTCCCGAACGCCGCCGCGCGCAGTTCACCGGCGCTGATCACTTGCAGCGCCAGATCATGGCGCTCGAACAAGCCATGAGTCGTACCCGCGATACCCGGCGCTTTATCGCTGACGGTCTGGAATATCTACCCGTCGCCACGCTCATCAGCGATCCCAAGGGCCAGATCCTTTTGGGCAATCGCAAGGCTCGCCAGCTGTTCGATCATGCTTTGGTGGGTGACGACGTTCTCGATCAGTTGGCGCTGCTCGGATATCCAGAGTTGTCCACAGCCCCGCGTCCTCTGTTATCCGCACTGCCGTTGCTGGAATTTCGTGATCACAAGGAGCGCAGCCTGCGCCTTGAGCGCGCTGCGTTGCTGCCGGTGGATGGTGACACCCCAATCGGCTGGTTGCTGAGTTTGACCGACCTGAGTGCCGAGCGCGCCGCCGAGGAACAACGCGGCGTCTTGCTGCGCTTCCTCTCCCATGATCTTCGTGCGCCGCATTCGGCGATCCTCGCTCTGCTTGACGTTCATCGTCATCAGGCCGGGGCGGATGCGCCATTGTTCGAACAGATCGAGCGTCAGGTTCACCGCGCTCTGGATCTGACCGATGGCTTTGTGTTGTTGGCGAGGGCTGAATCCGAAACGTATCAGTTCCAGCCGACGTTGTTTGGGATGCTGGTGCTGGACGTGCTCGATCAGGCCTTGCCGATCGCTCAGCAGAAACGCATCGAACTGCTGCACGACATGGACGAGCAGTCCCAGGAACGGCTGGTGTCTGCTGACCAGGGCCTGCTGACTCGTGCGTTGTTCAATCTGCTGGAAAACGCCATCAAGTACAGCCCGGCTGACACCACGATTCAGTTGCGTGTCACGTGTCAGGACGATTGGCTCCGTTGCGAGCTTGTTGATCAGGGCAAAGGCATTGCCGCCGAGGAACTGCCCGACCTGTTCAGCCAATACCGGCGATTTTCCTCGGCTCAGGGCATTGATGGCGTTGGTCTGGGCCTGTCGATGGTGAAAGCCGTGGTCGATCACCATGGCGGCAGAATCGAATGCCGTAGTGTGGTCGATCAAGGTACGACGTTCAGGCTTGAGTTACCGTTGGTCATTGAATGAACAGGCACAAAAAAACCGGCTATATCAGCCGGTTTTTTTACATCCAAAAAAAACTTATGCACCTTTTACGGCGTTTTATGAGCTTGAGAAATATATAAGTAAATCAGTAGGTTATATCTAATATTCAAGCTTTTTCAACAAAAGCGTACACAGGTTATCCACAAAATCTCAGACAGCGATCTGACCACTTTCAGCGGGTGCCTGTGGCGCAGGTGGCAATGAACCCATTTCCCGTTGCGTCTGCTCGTTCCAGGCTTGCACCCGGTCGTTCAATGCTGCAATGGCTCGCGGCCCAGTACCTTCGGCGTACATCGGTTCGCCAATGACCACAGTGATCACTCCAGGCTTTTTGGCCCAACCGGTTTTCGGCCAGAATTTGCCGGCATTGTGTGCAATCGGCAGTACCGGAAGCTCGGCATTCACCGCCAAAGCGCTGCCACTGCGGGAGAATTTTCCGACAGTGCCGTAGGGGACGCGAGTGCCTTCCGGAAAGATCAGCACCCAGACATTGTCTTTGAGCAGCTCATCGCCTTTCGCCGCGACTTGCTTGAGCGCAGCTTTCGGGTTGTCGCGATCAATCGCGATCGGTCGCAGCATGGCCATGGCCCAGCCGAAGAATGGCACGAACAGCAATTCGCGCTTGAGCACCTGGCTCAAAGGCGAGAAATAAGCGGAGAGGAAAAACGTCTCCCAAGTGCTCTGGTGGTTCGATTGAATCACGCAGGGCCGGTCTGGCACATTTTCCGCGCCTTTGATTTCGTAACGGATACCCAGGAACACCTTGCTCAACCACAAGGCGCAACGGCACCAGTACACGTTGATGAAGCGATAGCGCGCCTTGAATGGCAAAAAGGGCGCGATAAAAAAGCTCAGGCTGCACCACAGTAAGGAGGTGGTGCCCAGCAGCAGGTAAAAGAGAAAGATTCTGAAGGCCCGCAGTATCGACATGGCGACGTTTACCGTTACGGGGCAATGCCCGTCTGTTCAAGCGCACTCCCGATCAATCCCTGGTCAGGAATTTCAGAAGTACTCTAGTTGTGGATAAGTTCTGCGGCAATCGCCGCCAGATCGTCAAAAATCAGAGTGCCAACCGGCAGGGTTTTACCCTGAGTCTTTTCGCCTTTTCCGGTCTTTACCAAAACTGGCTGTGAATCGACGGCTTTGGCGGCCTCCAGGTCACCAAGGCTGTCGCCGACGAACCAGACATTGTTCAGTTCGACGTGGTAATGCGCCGCGATGGTTTTCAACATGCCCGGTTTCGGTTTACGGCAATCGCAACCCTCGTCCGGCCCATGCGGGCAGTACACGATCAGCCCGACTTCACCGCCCTGCTCCGCCACTAATGCGCGCAAACGCGCGTGCATGGCGTCGAGGGTAGCGAGGTCGTAGTAGCCGCGAGCAATGCCCGACTGGTTAGTGGCAACCGCCACCGTCCAGCCGGCCTTGCTCAACTGCGCAATCGCCTCGATCGAGCCGGGCAAAGGAATCCACTCCTCCACCGACTTGATGTAAGCGTCGGAGTCGTAATTGATCACTCCGTCCCGATCGAGAATCAGCAGTTTCAACAGCAATCCCTCAACCCAGCAGCGAAATGTCGGCAACACCCAGGAACAGGCCACGCAGACGCGCCAGCAGCGCGTAACGGTTGGCCCGCACTTTGGCGTCTTCGGCATTGACCATCACCGCGTCGAAGAACGCATCTACCGGCTCGCGCAATGCTGCAAGGCGTGCCAGCGATTCGTTGTACTGACGCGCCGCAGCCATTGGCTGCACAGCCTGATCCGCTTGCTGGATCGCCGAGTACAGCGAGAACTCGTTGGCATTGTCGAAGTACTTGGCTTCAACCACGCTTGGCACGGCGCCTTCAACTTTGCTCAGCAGGTTGGAAACCCGCTTGTTCACCGCCGCCAACGCTGCCGCTTCCGGCAGTTTGCGGAAGGCCTGCACCGCTTGCACACGCTGGTCGAAGTCCAGCGCCGAACCCGGCTTCAGGGCACGTACCGACAGGTAAGTGGCAACATCGACGCCTTCGTCTTCGTAACGCGCACGCAGACGGTCGAAGATGAATTCCAGCACCGCTTCGTTAAGACCAGCAGCCTTGACCTTGGGACCGAACGCATTCACGGCGAAAGCCACGGCGTCGTTCAGATCGAGATCGAGTTTTTTCTCGATCAGGATACGCAGCACGCCCAGTGCCGCACGGCGCAGGGCATACGGGTCTTTGCTGCCGGTTGGCAGCATGCCGATACCGAAGATGCCGACCAGTGTGTCGAGCTTGTCGGCAATGGCGACGGCTGCACCGGTCAGGGTCGCAGGCAGTTCAGCACCGGCACCGCGCGGCATGTACTGCTCGTTCAGCGCCAGCGCGACGTCTTGCGGCTCGCCGTCATTGAGGGCGTAGTAGTAGCCGGCGACACCTTGCATCTCCGGGAACTCGCCGACCATTTCGGTGGACAGGTCGCACTTCGACAGCAAGCCTGCGCGGGCAGCCCACGAAGCGTTGCCGCCGATGCGTGCGGCGATGTAAGCCGCCAGTTTCGATACGCGCTCGGCCTTGTCATAGACGCTGCCGAGTTTTTCCTGGAACACCACGTTCTTCAGGCGATCGTTGAACACTTCGAGCTTCTGCTTCTTGTCTTGCTTGAAGAAGAACTCGGCGTCGGTCAGGCGTGGGCGAACCACTTTCTCGTTACCGGCGATGATCTGCTGCGGGTCTTTGCTTTCGATGTTGGCCACGGTAATGAAACGAGGCAGCAACTTGCCGTCGGCATCCAGCAGGCAGAAGTACTTCTGGTTGTCCTGCATGGTGGTGATCAGTGCTTCTTGCGACACGTCGAGGAAACGTTCCTCGAACGAGCACACCAGCGGCACCGGCCATTCAACCAGCGCGGTCACTTCGTCGAGCAGCGCTGGCGGAACGATTGCAGTGCCTTCCTGACGGGTCGCCAGCTCTTCAGTGCGCTTGCTGATGATCTCGCGACGCTCGTTGGCGTCGGCCAGAACATAAGCGGCACGCAGGTCGGACAGGTAGCTTGCCGGCGAACCGATGCGCACGTTTTCCGGGTGGTGGAAGCGGTGGCCACGGGAGTCACGGCCAGCCTTCTGCGCGAGGATGGTGCAGTCGATGACCTGGTCACCGAGCAGCATCACCAGCCATTGGGTCGGACGCACGAATTCTTCTTTGCGTGCACCCCAACGCATGCGTTTCGGGATCGGCAGGTCGTTCAGCGAATCTTCGACGATGGTCGGCAGCAGGCTCGCGGTCGGCTTGCCGGCGATGCTCTGGCTGTAACGCAGTTTCGGGCCGCTCTGATCGATCTCGCTCAGGTCGACGCCGCACTTCTTGGCGAAGCCCAACGCTGCCTGGGTCGGATTGCCTTCGGCATCGAAAGCCGCCTGACGTGGCGGGCCGTCGAGGTTGATGCTGCGATCCGGTTGCTGGGTGGCCAGCGCGGTAATCAACACAGCCAGACGACGCGGCGCGGCGTAGACGGTTTTTGCTTCATAGCTCAGGCCGGCAGCTTGCAGGCCCTTGTCGATACCGGCGAGGAACGCGTCAGCCAAAGTGTTCAGCGCTTTGGGTGGCAGTTCTTCGGTGCCCAGTTCAACCAGAAAATCTTGCGCACTCATTGTGCAGCCTCCAGCTTGGCCAGTACTTCGTCACGCAGGTCCGGGGTCGCCATCGGGAAGCCCAGCTTGGCGCGCGCCAGCAGGTAGGCTTGCGCAACGGAACGCGCCAGGGTGCGTACGCGCAGGATGTATTGCTGACGCGCGGTCACCGAGATTGCCCGGCGCGCATCCAGCAGGTTGAAGGTGTGCGAGGCCTTCAGGACCATTTCGTAGCTCGGCAGCGGCAACGGCTGGTCGAGTTCGATCAGGCGCTTGGCTTCGCTTTCATAGAAGTCGAACAGTTCGAACAGTTTGTCGACGTTGGCGTGTTCGAAGTTATAGGTGGATTGCTCCACTTCGTTCTGGTGGAACACATCGCCGTAGGTGACTTTGCCCATCGGGCCGTCAGCCCAGACCAGGTCGTAGACCGAATCCACGCCCTGCAGGTACATGGCCAGACGCTCGAGACCGTAGGTGATTTCGCCGGTCACCGGGTAGCACTCGATGCCGCCCGCTTGCTGGAAGTAAGTGAACTGAGTCACTTCCATGCCGTTCAGCCAGACTTCCCAGCCCAGACCCCAGGCGCCGAGGGTCGGCGATTCCCAGTTGTCTTCGACGAAGCGAATGTCGTGAACCAACGGGTCCAGGCCGACATGCTTGAGGGAGCCCAGGTACAGTTCCTGAAAGTTGTCCGGGTTCGGCTTCAGGACTACCTGAAACTGATAGTAGTGCTGCAGACGGTTCGGGTTTTCGCCGTAACGGCCGTCAGTCGGACGGCGGCTTGGCTGCACGTAGGCGGCGTTCCAGGTTTCCGGGCCGATGGCGCGCAGGAAGGTCGCGGTGTGGAAAGTGCCGGCGCCTACTTCCATATCGTAGGGCTGAAGTACCACACAACCTTGCTCGGCCCAGTATTGCTGGAGCGCGAGGATCAAGTCTTGGAAGGTACGCACGGCTGGCGTAGGCTGGCTCACGAAATTCACCTGTTTCTTGGGCTGCGATTTAAAGAGCGGGAGTATACCCGATTCAGTCGCACCTCCACCCCCTGGAGCCTTATGCCACGCTGCTTTTGGTGTACCGAAGATCCGCTGTACATGGCTTATCACGATCAGGAGTGGGGCACGCCGCTACGCGATGCGCAGGGTTTGTTCGAGTTGCTTTTGCTCGAAGGGTTCCAGGCCGGGCTTTCCTGGATCACCGTGTTGCGCAAACGCGAGCGCTATCGTGAGGTGTTGTTCGGCTTTGATGTGCAGCGTGTTGCGCAGATGAGTGACGCCGAAATCGAAGAATTGATGCTCGATCCTGGGATCATCCGCAACCGTCTCAAACTCAATGCCGCCCGGCGTAATGCCCAGGCCTGGCTGGCGCTGGAAGATCCGGTGGCGTTCCTCTGGTCGTTTGTCGGCGGCCAACCGATCATCAATCATTTCAAGGATCGCAGCGAAGTCCCGGCAATCACCCCCGAAGCGCTGGCGATGAGCAAAGGCTTGAAAAAGGCTGGCTTCACGTTCGTCGGTCCGACCATTTGCTACGCGATGATGCAGGCCTCGGGCATGGTCATGGATCACACCCGCGACTGCGACCGCTACGCGCAGCTCGTCAACGGCGGTTAGAATGGCCGCCTCGCGCACAGCACAAGATCAGGAGTGACCTGTGGAAAAGTTTAAAGGCGCCTTGCTGGTAGGCGCTCTGCGGCTGTTTGCCCTGCTGCCATGGCGGGCGGTGCAGGCCGTGGGTTCGGCAATTGGCTGGATCATGTGGAAAACCCCCAACCGCTCCCGCGATGTAGTGCGGATCAACCTCGCTAAATGTTTTCCACAGATGGACCCGGCCGAGCGCGAGCGTCTGGTCGGGCAGAGTCTGAAAGACATCGGCAAGTCCCTGACCGAAAGCGCCTGCGCCTGGATCTGGCCGGCCCAGCGCTCCATCGACCTGGTGCGCGAAGTCGAAGGTCTGGACATCCTCAAGGACGCACTGGCCTCGGGCAAAGGCGTTGTGGGCATCACTAGTCACCTGGGCAACTGGGAAGTGCTCAACCACTTCTATTGCAGCCAGTGCAAACCGATCATTTTCTACCGTCCACCCAAGCTCAAGGCTGTGGATGAGTTGCTGCGCAAGCAGCGCGTACAACTGGGCAACAAAGTCGCTGCGTCAACCAAGGAAGGCATTCTCAGTGTCATCAAGGAAGTGCGCAAAGGTGGTGCAGTGGGCATTCCCGCTGACCCGGAACCGGCCGAATCAGCGGGGATCTTCGTACCCTTCTTCGCCACGCAGGCGCTGACCAGCAAATTCGTACCGAACATGTTGGCCGGCGGCAAAGCCGTTGGCGTGTTTCTGCATGCGCTGCGTCTGCCCGATGGCTCCGGCTATAAAGTGATCCTCGAAGCCGCGCCAGAGGCCATGTACAGCACCGATACCGCCGAGTCCTGCGCTGCCATGAGTAAAGTCGTCGAGCGTTACGTGGCGGCGTATCCAAGCCAGTACATGTGGAGCATGAAGCGTTTCAAGAAGCGTCCACCGGGCGAAGAACGCTGGTATTGACCGACTTGGCACACTCTGTGGATAACGTGTAGGCGTTGCCGCAGGTTCGGGAGGTGATCGGACGATCGTTCGATCTTCTTCCCGTTATCCACAAAAGAAGTTCAGCGAAGGGCGCATGAAGATGTCCGAACACCGCAAATCATTCCGCATCAAGATCAGCCACGACAGCTTCGGCGATTGCCTCGGCCAGACCCGCAATCTGTCGCCCACCGGCGTCTATGTCCAGCATCCGCGCCTCGCATCGTTGCCCAAAGGCGCGGTGGTCTATGGCCAGGTGCAGGATTTACCCACAGGCGCGCCGCGAGTGCGGATGGAAGTGGTGACGGTGGATGCCGAGGGCATCGGTCTTCGTTACTTGTGAACAAGATCCGCTGATCTACTGCGCCTGACGATCAAGCTTCTTCAAAAACACCGTCATCTCTTTCTCGGCCTGCTTGTCGCCGTGAGCGCGGGCGGCTTCCAGACCGTGTTCCCACGCATGGCGCGCGGCAGCGTGATCGCCCTGCGCCAATTGCGCCTTGCCCAACAGTTTCCAAGCTGCCGAGTATTTCGGATCGAAGCCGACGCAGCGCTGGAAATGCTCGGCGGCCTTGGCGTTTTCCCCAAGATCCAGGTAACCCTTGCCCAGACCGAAGCGCAGCAGGGAGTTATCCACACCCTTGGCGAGCATTTTTTCCAGGGATTCGAGCATGGGTGGAGTCCTTTGGTGGTGTGTCAGTGAAGATTTGTGGCGCTGCCCTCGCCGGCAAGCCAGCTCCCACAGGGTTCTCGGATGTACATCCTATCCATGAACAACCCAAAAACCTGTGGGAGCTGGCTTGCCAGCGATAGGGCCAGTCCGATCACCAGATAATCCGGATCAGAAAAAGCTCAACCCCACATGGAACAGCTTCTCCACATCACGAATATGTTTTTTATCCACAAGGAACAGAATCACATGGTCGCCCGCTTCGATCACCGTATCGTCGTGGGCAATGATCACCTGATCATTGCGGATCACCGCGCCGATAGTGGTGCCCGGCGGCAGGCCGATTTTCTCGATGGGCTTGCCAATGACCTTGCTCGACTTGGCATCGCCGTGGGCAATCGCCTCGATCGCTTCCGCCGCACCGCGCCGCAATGAATGCACGCTGACGATATCGCCACGGCGCACGTGGGCCAGCAGCGTGCCGATGGTCGCCAGTTGCGGGCTGATGGCGATGTCGATGTCGCCGCCCTGGATCAAGTCGACGTAAGCCGGGTTGTTGATGATCGTCATCACCTTCTTCGCCCCCAGCCGTTTGGCCAGCAGCGACGACATGATGTTGGCTTCGTCGTCATTGGTCAGTGCGAGGAAAATATCCGCGTCGGCGATGTTCTCTTCCATCAGCAAATCGCGATCCGACGCGCTGCCCTGTAGCACCACGGTGCTGTCGAGGGTGTCGGAGAGATAGCGGCAGCGTGCCGGGTTCATCTCGATGATCTTCACCTGATAACGGCTTTCAATGGCTTCGGCCAGCCGCTCGCCGATCTGCCCGCCGCCGGCGATGACGATGCGCTTGTAGGTCTCGTCGAGACGGCGCATTTCGCTCATCACTGCGCGAATATCCTCACGCGCGGCGATGAAGAAGACTTCGTCATCGGCTTCGATCACCGTATTGCCTTGCGGCAAAATCGGTCGGTCGCGGCGGAAAATCGCTGCAACGCGGGTCTCGACATTCGGCATGTGCTCGCGCAATTGCCGCAGTTGCTGACCCACCAACGGCCCGCCGTAGTAGGCGCGCACAGCCACCAGTTGCGCCTTGCCTTCGGCAAAGTCGATCACCTGCAAAGCGCCGGGATGCTGGATCAGACGCTTGATGTAGTTGGTCACTACTTGCTCGGGACTGATCAGCACGTCGACCGGAATGGCTTCGTTCTGGAACAGCTGCTCTTCGCGGTTCAGATAGGACGCTTCGCGCACCCGGGCGATCTTGGTCGGGGTGTGGAACAACGTGTGGGCGACCTGACAGGCGACCATGTTGGTTTCGTCGCTGTTGGTCACGGCCACCAGCATGTCGGCGTCGTCGGCGCCGGCCTGGCGCAGCACCGATGGCAGCGAGCCACGGCCCTGCACGGTGCGGATGTCGAGGCGATCGCCGAGGTCGCGCAAGCGCTCGCCATCGGTGTCGACCACGGTAATGTCGTTGGCTTCGCTCGCCAAGTGTTCAGCCAGCGAACCGCCGACCTGTCCTGCACCAAGGATGATGATTTTCATCCAGTCACTCCAATGAATCCGTTTAGCCGCGTGCGGCAGCGATCTTGATCAGTTTGGCGTAGTAGAACCCGTCATGCCCGCCCTGCTGGGCCAGCAGTTGGCGACCGTGGGGCTGCTTGATCCCGGCACTCGTGGCCAGGTCCAGCTCGCGTGCGCCAGGGGTGCGCTCGAGGAACGCGGCGATGACTTCGGTGTTCTCGGTCGGCAGTGTCGAGCAGGTGGCGTAAAGCAGGATGCCGCCGACTTCGAGGGTTTTCCACATCGCGTCGAGCAACTCGCCTTGCAGTTGCGCGAGGGCGACGATGTCGTCGGGCTGACGGGTCAGCTTGATGTCCGGATGACGGCGGATCACGCCGGTGGCCGAGCACGGTGCGTCGAGCAGGATGCGCTGGAACGGTTTGCCATCCCACCACTTCTCGATATCACGACCGTCAGCGGCGATCAGCTCTGCGCTCAAACCGAGGCGTTCGAGGTTTTCTCGCACGCGCACCAGGCGCTTGGCTTCCAGATCCACCGCCACCACACCGGCCAGTGCGGGCTCGGCTTCGAGGATGTGGCAGGTCTTGCCGCCCGGAGCACAACAGGCGTCGAGCACGCGTTGGCCCGGCGCCAGATCGAGCAGATCGGCGGCCAGTTGAGCGGCTTCGTCCTGCACGCTGATCCAGCCTTCGGCGAACCCCGGTAGGCTGCGGACATCGGCAGCGGCTTCAAGAATGATGCCGTCGCGGCTGAAGACACACGGCGTTGCGACGATACCGGCCGCAGTCAGGAGACCGAGGTAGGCGTCGCGGCTGTGATGGCGACGGTTGACCCGCAGGATCATCGGCGGATGCGCGTTGTTCGCTTCGCAGATCGCTTCCCACTGTTCTGGCCAGAAGGCCTTCAGGGATTTTTGCAGCCAGCGTGGGTGAGCAGTGCGTACCACTGGATCGCGTTCCAGCTCGGCGAAAATCGTTTCGCTTTCACGCTGGGCATTGCGCAATACGGCATTGAGCAGGCCCTTGGCCCAAGGCTTTTTCAGCTTGTCGGCGCAACCGACGGTTTCACCGATGGCTGCGTGGGCCGGAACGCGGGTGTAGAGCAACTGATAGAGGCCAACCAGCAGCAACGCCTCGACATCGGCATCCGCAGTCTTGAACGGCTTCTGCAGGAGTTTTTCCGCCAGTGCCGACAGCCGTGGCTGCCAGCGCGCGGTGCCGAACGCCAGATCCTGAGTGAAACCGCGATCGCGATCCTCGACCTTGTCCAATTGCGTCGGCAGAGAACTGTTGAGCGAGGCTTTGCCGCTCAGTACGGCGGCGAGAGCCTTGGCGGCGGCCAGACGAGGGTTCATTGCGCGTCCACCGCTGCGCCAAGAAGGGTGCCGACGGCGAATTTTTCACGACGGCTGTTGAACAGGTCGCTGAAATTCAGCGCCTTGCCGCCGGGCAATTGCAGACGGGTCAGGCACAGCGCCTGTTCGCCGCAAGCGACGATCAGGCCGTCCTTGCTGGCGCTGAGGATTTCACCCGGTGCGCCTTTACCGTCGGCAAGTGTTGCCGCCAGCACTTTCAGCGCTTCACCGTTGAGGGTGCTGTGGGTGATCGGCCATGGGTTGAAGGCGCGCACCAGTCGTTCCAGCTCAATGGCCGGACGGCTCCAGTCGATGCGTGCTTCGTCCTTGTTCAATTTGTGCGCGTAGGTGGCGAGGTCGTCGTTCTGCACTTCGCCCTCAAGAGTGCCAGCCGCCAGACCGGCAATCGCCTGCACCACGGCCGGCGGGCCCATCTCGGCAAGACGGTCGTGCAGCGTGCCGCCGGTGTCTTCGCCGGTGATCGGCGTGACGACCTTGAGCAGCATCGGCCCGGTGTCGAGGCCGGCTTCCATGCGCATCACGGTCACGCCGCTTTCGGCATCGCCCGCTTCGACGGCACGCTGAATCGGCGCCGCTCCGCGCCAGCGTGGCAGCAAGGATGCATGGCTGTTGATGCAGCCCAGACGCGGAATATCGAGCACCACTTGCGGCAGGATCAGACCGTAGGCGACCACCACCATCAAATCCGGCTTCAGCGCCGCGAGCTCGGCTTGTGCGTCAGCGTTGCGCAAGGTCGGCGGCTGCAACACCTGGATATTATTTTCCAGCGCCAGCTGTTTAACCGGGCTCGGCATCAGTTTTTGCCCGCGACCGGCTGGACGATCCGGTTGGGTGTAGACCGCAACGATCTCGTAAGGGCTGCTCAGCAGGGCCTTGAGGTGCTCGGCGGCGAATTCCGGAGTACCGGCAAAAACGATGCGCAGTGGCTCAGTCATTGAATGGCTCTCTATGGCAAAGCTTCATAAAAAGAAAAAGGCTTGCCGCAGCAAGCCTTTGAAGGAGGGCATCAAGCGTTCTGGCGATGGAGCTTTTCCAGTTTCTTCTTGATCCGGTCGCGTTTGAGCGTGGACAGGTAATCGACGAACAATTTGCCGTTGAGGTGGTCGCATTCGTGCTGGATGCACACGGCGAGCAGGCCTTCGGCAATCAGTTCATAGGGCTTGCCGTCGCGGTCCAGCGCCTTGATCCTGACCTTCTGCGGACGGTCGACGTTTTCGTAGAAGCCGGGCACCGAAAGGCAGCCTTCCTGATACTGATCCATTTCTTCGGTCAGCGATTCGAACTCGGGGTTGATGAATACCCGCGGCTCGGAGCGGTCTTCGGAAAGGTCCATCACGACGATACGTTTGTGCACGTTGACCTGGGTCGCGGCGAGGCCGATGCCCGGCGCTTCATACATTGTTTCAAACATGTCATCGACCAACTGACGCACTTCGTCGTCCACTACAGCCACAGGCTTGGCGATAGTACGCAGACGCGGGTCCGGGAATTCGAGGATGTTTAAAATGGCCATAGGCTGATTGCTGCACGTGTTGAGTAAAGTCGGGTCGATGGCCTGGCAGGTCCGAAGATGCAGGCTACCGTTGTGAAGCGTAGCTTGTGCATTTTGCCCAAGCGAGCCACGGGGGCTCTGACGATTCACGCGAGCGCACATGATAAAGGGATTCACTGCATGAGGAAAACACTACTCGCCCTGCTGCTGTTGGCTTCGGCTGGCGCGGCGCACGGGCAAGTGCAACTCAGGGATGGTTTTCCACAGCAATACACGGTGGTTTCGGGGGACACACTCTGGGACATTTCCGGCAAATACCTGCGCGAGCCCTGGCAGTGGCCACAACTGTGGCGGGCCAATCCGCAGATCGAGAACCCCAACCTGATCTACCCCGGCGACACGCTGACGCTCAGTTACGTCAACGGCCAGCCACGCCTGACCCTCAATCGCGGCGAATCGCGCGGCACCATCAAGCTCTCCCCACGCATTCGCACCAGCCCGGTGGCCGAGGCGATTCCGAGCATTCCGCTCAAATCCATCAACAGCTTTCTGTTGAGCAATCGCATCGTCGACAAGGCCGAAGACTTCGACAACGCGCCGTACATCGTCGCCGGCGATGCCGAACGGGTGCTCAGCGGTACCGGCGACCGCATTTTCGCACGTGGCCACTTCGACCCGGATCAGCCGGTGTACGGCATCTTTCGACAGGGCAAGATTTACACCGATCCGCAGACCAAGGAGTTTCTCGGAATCAACGCCGATGACATTGGTGGCGGAGAAATCGTTGCCACCGAGGGCGATGTCGCCACCCTCGCCCTGCAACGCACCACACAGGAAGTACGCCTCGGCGACCGCTTGTTCAGCGGCGAAGAGCGCTCGATCAACTCGACCTTCATGCCCAGCGCGCCGACCAGCAACATCAACGGCGTGATCATCGACGTACCTCGCGGTGTCACCCAGATTGGCGCAATGGACGTGGTCACCCTGAACAAGGGCAAGCGTGACGGCCTGACTGAAGGCAATGTGCTGGTGGTGATGAAAACCGGCGAAACCGTGCGTGACCGGATCACCGGTCAGCCACTGAAAATCCCCGACGAACGCGCCGGATTACTGATGGTGTTCCGCACCTACGACAAACTCAGCTACGGCCTCGTCCTTAACGCATCGCGCTCATTGGCGGTGCTCGACAAGGTGCGAAATCCGTAGCGTGCTTAACAAGTTACCAACAGAGTTATCCACAGCTTGCTCCGAATGGTTCGGGGCTTATAACGATCAAGGATTGATCCTTTATGCTGCCTGTCTGTACACCGGTTTCCCCTGCGGAACTGGAAGCGCGCCTGCGCCTGCACCGCTTGCCGACAATCGGTCCGAAGCGCTTTCTCAAATTGCTCGAAGCCTTTGGCTCGGCGTCCAAAGCCATCAGCGCCCCTGCCAGTGCCTGGCGTTCGCTGGGATTGCCAGCGGCGTGTGCCGAGGCGCGGCGATGTCCTGAAGTGCGCGATGGCGCAAGCCACGCAATGCGCTGGCTAGAGCGGCCCAATCAACATTTACTGATGTGGGATCAAGCGGATTATCCGGCGCTGCTCGCACAGATCCCGGATCCGCCGCCGTTGTTGTTCGTCGCGGGTGACCCACTGATTCTTGAAAAACCGCAACTGGCGATGGTTGGCAGCCGCCGTGCTTCGCGTCCGGGAATGGACACCGCCGCAGCCTTCTCTCGCTGCCTGGCGGGCGCCGGTTTTGTCATCACCAGTGGTCTGGCGCTGGGCATTGATGCCGCCGCGCATCAGGCCGCGCTGGATGTCGGCGGGCAAACCGTGGGTGTGCTAGGCACCGGCCTGGAAAATTTTTATCCACAGCGCAATCGGCGGCTGGCCGATGCGATGATTGCCTCGGGCAGCGCCGTGCTTTCGGAGTTTCCGCTGGATGCCGGCCCAAGTGCCAGCAACTTCCCGCGGCGCAATCGGATCATCAGTGGTTTGTCCCTTGGCGTGCTGGTGGTCGAGGCGAGTGTCGCCAGCGGTTCGCTGATCACCGCGCGGTTGGCGGCGGAACAGGGACGGGAGGTTTATGCCATTCCTGGCTCGATTCATCACCCGGTGCACGTGGCTGTCACCAGTTGATTCGAGATGGCGCAGTGCTGGTCGAAACCATAGAGCACATCCTCGAAGCCCTGCGCGGCTGGCAGCATTTACCGATGTCTATGGACACGCCCAAAGAGACTCATCCACTGCTCACGCTGCTGCACGCCGCACCGCATACCAGCGAAGGCTTGGCTGACAGCAGTGGCTGGGCCTTGCCCAAAGTGTTGGTGGCCCTCACAGAACTGGAAATGGATGGCCGTGCGGTGTGCGAAAACGGTCGCTGGCTGGCCAGGACGAGCTAGGTTTTACAAGGAAGATCGGTAAACTGCGCAAAACCTGTTTGTGGAGAGTTTTTTCATGGTCAACAGTTGGCGTGTGCAACAAGCCGCACGAGAGATTCGCGCCGGGGCGGTGATTGCCTATCCAACCGAAGCTGTCTGGGGGCTGGGTTGCGATCCGTGGAATGAAGAAGCGGTGGATCGACTGCTGGCGATCAAGAACCGTTCGGTCGACAAGGGCCTGATTCTGGTCGCCGACAATATTCGCCAGTTCGACTTTCTGTTTGAAGACTTCCCGCAGGACTGGATCGACCGCATGTCCAGCACCTGGCCAGGGCCGAACACCTGGCTGGTGCCGCATCAGAACTTGTTGCCGGAATGGGTCACCGGGGTGCATGACACCGTCGCGTTGCGGGTCAGTGATCACCCGCAGGTGCGTGACTTGTGCTCAATGGTCGGGCCGCTGATTTCGACATCGGCCAACCCGCAAGGACGTCCGGCGGCGCGCACGCGCTTGAGGGTCGAGCAGTATTTCCGCGGACAGATTGACCTGGTATTGGGTGGACAACTGGGTGGGCGCAAAAACCCCAGCGTCATCCGTGACCTGGCCAGCGGCAACGTCATTCGTCCTGACTGACGTTCTCTTTCAAGCTTATATAGATATATGTAGTACTCCTCGGCTTTCAAGGCGAGGAGTACTACATATGGCTGCGATTTTTCCTTCAAGTAACTATTAAAATACAACAACTGTTTGTTTACATCTGTCTTTAATGTGTCGGACTAATCGACGAGCATCCAGTTTCAGTAAATTTTCCTACGTCATTATCAGAAATCGCGCAGTGGCGATATTTCTAAAAGCATCCATCATTTCAATGCGCTCAGAAAACTTCGATAAGTTAACGTCTGCGGAGAAGGAATGGATACTACGGATTTACAACTCACGGATTATCTGCAGGCACTTCAGTCGACATTAAGACGTCAGCATGAAAATTGTCATGTGGTTACTCTCGAAGCCGGATCAGACACGCGAGAGTTTGAACGGTTTATTGGTCGCCAGTTTCGGCTGCGATTGCAACACTACATGCTGACTTCCAGAGCCCGTTTGCTGGAAACAAGCTTGGCGATAACGGCCCGCAGCACTCACTTTCTGCTTTATCAACAAGACCAGTTGATGGCGGTATTGAGAGTGACGCCCTCACCTTTTGAATGGGCATCACTGGCGCATCAGCATCTTTCGCCAACCCAGGCGCTGTCGCGTCATGTCGAGTTCAGTCGGTTAATCACCCTCTCCCAGGGTCACCTGCCGGTGTCGGTCAACTGCCTGCTGGCATCGGCCACCGAATGGGCGATCAAGCGCGGTTATGAGGGCGTCACGGCCCTGTGCCGATCACCCCAGCGGCGACTGTTCCAGCGCTTCGGCCTGACATCGATCACCACCGACTCCCTGCATATCGAACAACGCGCCCGCGGCGATTACTGGCTGCTCTCAGCGCAATGGCCGCAGATCCTCGCAGCCGTTCAACAACCCGTCCACACCGCCCTCAATTCACCGGAGAGTCACGATGACCGCGCATGCCAGTTTTGAACAACAGTTGAGCCTGCTGGACGAACGAATCGAAAATGTATGGGCCGATATTCTCGATAACTCGCGGCTGGTCAAAGCCATCCGCGGCGGCAGCGTTTCGAAGGCCTTGTATGCGATTTACATGATCGAGACTTTCCACTACACCGCACACAATGCGCGAAACCAGGGTTTGGTGGGTGTGCGACATGCCGATAATCCGGTGTATGCAAAATTTTGTTTTGAGCATGCGGCGCGAGAAGCGGGCCAGGAAAAAATGGCACTTCATGATGTTATGAGTCTTGGTCTGAATAGTGAAAGTTTTGATATGCCTTCAGCATTGCCGGAAACAGAAGTGCTGATTGCTTACTTGTACTGGATATCTTGCAATGGTAATCCGCTGCGACGGCTTGGGTACAGTTATTGGGCAGAGAATTCTTATAAGTACGCCACGTCATATATTAATACCCTGAGAGAAACACTGTCGCTTAGACCGGAGCAGTTGACGTTTCACAGATTGTCTTCCTTAGTTGCTCACTCCGATATTGATGTCGAACACTTCAACGAAATCAAACTCATCCTGCAGCGAACTTGCAAAGATCAATCCGATTGGGACGCCATTGCGACTGTAATGGAAACCAGTTTGCGCCTGACCGGCAACATGCTTGAAGCCGTCTATGAGCAGTATGAGGCCTGGCGAAACGGCCTCGCACCGCGCTATGACTTCCTGCACGCACTGGATAACTCATGAGTCCTTCACGGCGATTTTCCCGAACGACGCACGGGGGCTGGCATGTCTGACTATTTCGAGCGATTGAACTATGCGCTGGGGGATGAAGACACCGCGCTGGAATTCGCCATCCTGCCCCCGCGGGCCAGGCACGTGGTCGGCGTCGCGGGAAGTGGCGGACGGCTGCTGCCGCTGCTGGCCCGCAACCCCGCACGCATGACCTGCATTGATGTAAGTGCGCCGCAACTGGCGTTCACGCGACTGCGCTTTGCTCTGCTGCAACAGACCGATTACACATCGTTTATGGACTTCATGGGTTACCACCCAGGGGTTTTGCCGTCGCGACGCCAATCCATACTTGAGCAACTGGATCTGCCGCGCGTCGATCGCCACTGGCTGGCGGAGTTTTTCCAGACACGTCATTGGCAGGCGCCGATCTACATGGGGGCTTTTGAGCAGACTTTGCAGCGATTGGCGAAGGTCAATCGACTGTTTACCGGCGAGGCGGGGAGAGCGATTTTTCAGTGCTGCGATCTCGGCGAGCAAACCGATTATTACCGAACCCGTTTTCCCCTCAGGCGCTGGCGGGCTGTGATCTCGCTGCTGGGCAACGCCGCAGTGCTCAATTCGTTGTTGTACAAAGGATCGTTTCCACCCAACAACCTGGGTATCAGCTCCCGCGCAGCGTATCTGGAAATTTTCCACACCTTGTTTAGCACGCAGATCGTGCGCGAGAGCTTCTTTCTGCAAATGCTGTTTTTTGGTGAGCTGCGCTACCCCGAAGGTTTCCCGCTGGAGTGCGATCCGCGGATCTTCAAGCGTGCCCGAGAGGCCATTCAGCAGTGTGAGTTGCGCATCGTGCAGGCCGACATTATCGATTGCGCCGCCAAACACACGGACGTCGATTTCGTATCGCTCTCGGACGTGCCTTCCTTCATGCCTCAGGTCGCTGGAGCGAGTGTCTTGCAACGGCTGCGCCCGTCCCTTGCCGACAAGGCGCTGCTGGTCATGCGTGGACATTTGCACATCGTCCAGCCCGATTGTGCAGGCTTCTGCGATATCACTGCCCATTACCAGGACGCGATCGCACGAGAAAAAACCCAGCTCTGGCGCGTGCAGGTCTACCGCCAGACGACACCTTTGCAGGTATCCCGATGAACAATCAGCACCCAACCGTCAACTGGGTAAAAAACCGTGTGCGTCAGGCCCGTGACGATCAGCAGCAGCTGTTTGATGCCGGCCTCAATGGCTTGAAACTGGTGAGCCGTGAGGGCAAGACCATCGAGTTGAGCAGCGGTGAGCGGCTGACCGAGTTTCTCTCATGTTCTTACCTGGGACTGGAGTGCGACCCGCGTCTGATTCAAAGCGCGGTGAGCACCGTGAAATCCTTCGGCGTGCAATTTGCCGCCGCACGAACCCGCGTACTGCTACCGCCCATGCGCGAACTCGACGAGCAGTTGAACCAGATATTCCAGGGCTACACGGTGACCTTCAACTCGGTGGGCAGTGCGCATCTGGGCTGCCTGCCGTTACTGGGCTCAGGCGAGCTACCGTCCTATCCGTTGCGTCGTGGCCCGGGCTGGATCGTCGACCGGGCGGCCCATGCTTCAATGCAGGTGCTGCAAGGGATCCTGTGGCAGTTCGGCCCTGTACAGCGATGCGACTGCAATGACGTGGACCAAGTCGAACAGGCTTGCTCCACAGCAGTAGCCGCTGGCAATACACCCATCATCCTCACGGACAGCATTGGCTCGATGCGGGGTTTGTATCCGATCAATCGACTGTTGCAGCTGGCGGAGCGCTTTGAAGGCTATCTGTATGCCGATGACGCCCACGGCACCTCGATTCACGGCGTAACAGGCGGAGGTTATGCACTCGTTGCTGCCGGTGAGCAACGGCGCGATCGTCTGATTCTTCTGTCCTCGCTGTCCAAGGCATTTGGTGCCACGGGCGGAGCGATCACGGTCTTTTCCGAAGCCGACGCTGGAATGATCCGCCGCCATGCGTCGACCTATACCTTCGGCGGGCCATTGTCGATGGGCGGTGTCGGTGCGGCGGTAGCGTCTGCGGACATTCACCTTTCGCCGGAGCTGGGACAGTTGCAGGCGGCTCTGTGGCGAAATGTTGCCCTGATCGACAACCTGCTCGGGCCGGTGCTGGGCAACCATGAAGTCGCCTCGCCCATTCGTTTTGTCCGCGTCGGCGCCGAGCGTGATGCCATCAGTCTGGCGTTGCACCTGCGGCGAAAGGCCATAGCCGTTACCACCGCCATGTTTCCGGTGGTGGCCAAAGGCGAAGCGATTCTGCGTCTGGCCATCAGCGCGAATCACAACCAGGCCCAATTGGAGAGCCTGGCCAATGCCGTCCGTGGCGGTTTCGATGAGTTGGGCATTCGCCAGGGGGGGCGTGACGATGAGCGATGATCCCGTGCTCTCTGCCAACCAGGCCTTTGCGCACAAATTGGCCCATGCGCAGTCACTGCCGTGGTTCTGTGCGCTGTGTCCGCAGATCCTCCAGGTGCACAGTCTGAAGGATTTGCAGCGCCTGCCGATCCAGGCCGTGGAGGACGAGCATGGCGGTGTGCTGTTTTCCGCGCTTGGCGAAGCGTCGCACCGTGCGCCGGGTGGCGGCCTGACCCTGACGTCGGGCGGCAGCACCGGCAACCGCAAACACATCACCCATTCCTGGACGTTCAACGCCAGCATCGTGCCGCTGGGGGCGCGAATGTTTGGCGTGGCGGACGAACGCCCGGGTGTGGTCATCAATTGCCTGACCGCGGGTGAAATGCAGGGGGCTTTCCAGTACGCAGCGGCGATCGTGCAGCATGTCGGCGCACGTCTGCTGCCCGCCGGTTCATTAATGGGGGTTCAGCGAATTGCCGGGTTGATTCAGTCGCAAGCGGCCGATGCGCTGATTTGCACGCCTTCCTTCGCCGCGGCGCTGTTCAACCACGATGAAGTCGACGCACAGCAATTGGTCAGCTTGAGATGGCTTTACTACATCGGGGAACCCTGCGGTCCTCAATTGCGCGAACAGCTTGGCCGGGACTGGCCGGCGATAAGGCTCCGGTCGCTGGGCTACAGCTCGACGGAAACCGGCCCCATCGGCTATCAATGCGTGCACCTTGGGCACGGTTTTTATCATCTGCACGCCGATGCGGTGTTCATCGAAGTGGTGGACCCACTCACCTTGCAAGCAGTGGCCGCGGGCGAAAGCGGTGAGTTCCTGCTGACATCCTTGCTGCCCGATCACGTGCCGCTGTTGCGTTACCGGATTGGTGATCGTGGTCGAATCCTGCGCAATGGGGCGAATTGCGCCTGTGGCAGCGCCTTGCCCGTGTTGCAACTTGAGGGGCGGGTAGAGACATCGATCAAGCTGGGGGGCGCGCTCATCACGCAGCGACAGGTGATGAGCGTACTCGCACAGGCATTGCCACAGCTGGCTTCTAACGACATTCAGGTACAGATCAATCGACAAGCCAACGGTGTGCGCATGTGTCTGGTCATTGCTCAGGACAAACTGCCGACCGGCGCAGAAGCCGCCATCGAACAGGCGTTGCACAACGAGGCGCAGGCAAGCGCATTGCTCAGGTTGCCCGGTGTTTTGGGATTGCAGGTGCAGCGTCTGGCTCGCAGCCGTTTCGAAACAACTGCTGCGGGCAAGACGCCGTTCTTTATTGAGTTGGAGGCTACCCCGGACTCACCGGGGTAGCGTGTTTTCAGGGCAGCAGGATGGTCGAACCGGTGGTGCGCCGAGCCGACAATTCGGTCTGTGCCTTCGCCGCTTCAGCCAATGGATAGCGCTGGCTGATATCGACCTTGAGCTTGCCGCTGATGATCATCTCGAACAGTTCATCGGCCATGCGCTGCAGGTTCTGCGCATTGTTGGCATAGGTCGCCAATGTAGGCCGGGTGACGTAGAGCGAGCCCTTGGCGGAAAGGATGCCCAGATTCACGCCGTCGACTGCGCCGGAAGCATTGCCGAAGCTCACCACCAACCCGCGGGGCGACACGCTGTCCAGCGAGGTCAGCCAAGTGTCCTTGCCAACCCCGTCATAGACCACCGGGACTTTCTTGCCGTCGGTCAATTCCAGCACGCGTTCGGCAACATTTTCGTGGCTGTAGTCGATGGTCGCCCAGGCACCGTTGGCCTTGGCCAGTTCGGCTTTTTCCTTCGAGCTGACGGTGCCGATCAGTTTCACGCCCAGCGCCTTGGCCCATTGGCAGGCCAGCGAACCCACGCCCCCCGCTGCGGCGTGGAACAAAATGGTCTCGCCGCCCTTGAGCTCATAGGTCTGACGCAGCAGGTACTGCACGGTCAAACCCTTGAGCATCACCCCGGCGGCGGTTTCGAAGCTGATCTGGTCTGGCAGCTTCACCAGATTGGCTTCAGGCAGGACGTGCAATTCGCTGTAAGCACCCAGCGGGCCGCTGCCGTACGCGACGCGGTCACCGACCTTGAACCGGGTAACCTCGCTGCCCACCGCCTCAACAATGCCTGCACCTTCCGCGCCCAGGCCGGACGGCAAGGCTGGCGGTACGTAGAGGCCGCTGCGGAAATAGGTGTCGATGAAATTCAGGCCGATAGCCTTGTTGGCTACGCGCACCTGATTCGGGCCGGGCGCGGCGGGTTCATAATCAACAAACTCGAGCACTTCGGGACCGCCGTGGGCGCGGAACTGGATACGCTTTGCCATCTGCCTGCTCTCCTTGGGTCTTTTGTAAGGTCCCTATCCAACGCTTATGCATGATCTTCGTCAACTGCGGCGCGTTGGCCTGCGGTGGTATGCTACGCGCCCATTTGCGCCGACCCCCGCCTGCGGGTTGCCGCATAGTGATGCCCCGATTCAAGGTGAAGCCATGACGACCCGCACCGACGCCGTAAAGGCCTATCTGCTCGACCTGCAAGACCGCATCTGCGCCGCACTCGAAACCGAGGATGGCGGCACGCGCTTCGTCGAAGACGCCTGGACCCGGCCTGCGGGCGGTGGCGGTCGCACTCGCGTCATTGAAAACGGCACGCTGATCGAAAAGGGCGGGGTCAACTTTTCCCACGTCTTCGGCAGTGGTCTGCCACCGTCGGCCAGCGCCCATCGCCCGGAATTGGCCGGTCGCGGTTTTGAGGCGCTTGGCGTGTCGTTGGTGATCCATCCGCACAGCCCACACGTGCCGACCTCTCACGCCAACGTGCGTTTTTTCATCGCCGAGAAAGAAGGGGAAGAGCCGGTCTGGTGGTTCGGCGGCGGCTTCGACCTGACGCCGTATTACGGAAACGAAGAAGACTGCATCCATTGGCACCGCGTCGCCGAACAGGCCTGCGCGCCATTCGGCCCGGACGTCTATCCGCGCTACAAGGCGTGGTGCGACACCTACTTCCACATCAAGCATCGCCACGAACCGCGCGGCATCGGCGGCTTGTTTTTCGATGACCTGAACGAGTGGGATTTCGACACCAGTTTCGCCTTTATGCGCGCCATTGGTGATGCCTACATCGACGCCTACCTGCCGATCGTGCAGCGCCGCAAGCACGATACGTTCACCGCTCAGCAACGTGAGTTCCAGGAATTCCGCCGTGGCCGCTACGTTGAGTTCAACCTGGTTTACGACCGTGGCACGCTGTTCGGCCTGCAATCGGGCGGGCGTACCGAGTCGATCCTGATGTCGCTGCCGCCGCAAGTACGCTGGGGCTACGACTGGAAGGCTGAACCTGGCAGCGAAGAAGCGCGCCTGACCGAGTACTTCCTGCAAGACCGCGACTGGCTGACCCAAGCCTGAGGACATCTGATGGATCGTTACGTCGTTTTCGGTAACCCGATCGGCCACAGCAAATCGCCGATGATCCACAAGCTGTTCGCCGAGCAGACCGGCGAGAGTCTCGACTACGCCACGTTGCTGGCGCCGCTCGACGACTTTTCCGCCTGCGCTACGGCGTTTTTCCGCGAAGGTCGCGGCGCCAATGTCACTGTGCCGTTCAAGGAAGACGCCTATCGCCTGGCTAACAGCCTGACGGCCCGCGCGCGACGGGCGGGTGCGGTGAATACCTTGAGCAAACTGGCCGACGGTTCGCTGCTCGGCGACAACACCGACGGCGCCGGACTGGTGCGGGATCTGACGGTAAACGCCGGGTTCAGTCTGACCGGCAAACGCATCTTGCTGCTCGGTGCCGGTGGCGCCGTGCGTGGAGCGCTGGAGCCGTTGCTGGCGGAGAAACCCGCGTCGGTGATCATCGCCAACCGTACGGTAGACAAGGCCGAGTTGCTGGCGGAATTGTTCTGCGATCTGGGGCCGGTGTCGGCCAGCGGCTTTGATTGGCTGCGCGAGCCCGTGGACGTGATCATCAACGCCACTTCCGCCAGCCTCACCGGCGATGTACCGCCGATTGCGCCGAGCCTTATCGAACCGGGCCAAACCCTGTGCTACGACATGATGTACGGCAAAGAGCCGACCGCGTTCTGCCGCTGGGCCAGTGAGCACGGTGCGGCGGTGTCGATGGATGGTTTGGGCATGCTCGCCGAGCAAGCTGCCGAGGCGTTCTATTTGTGGCGCGGCGTGCGCCCGGACACGGCGCCGGTTCTGGCTGAACTACGCCGTCAGTTGGCGCAGTAATTACCCATGTGGGAGCGAGCCTGCTCGCGAAGACGGCGGCACATCCAACATTGATGTGTCAGATAGGCCGCTTTCGCGAGCAGGCTCGCTCCCACAGGATTTTGCAGTGTTTGTCGGGTCAGTCCTCAAACCGGATCGGGCATTTCTCTGGGCCTTCCAGCTTGCGCAGTTCCTCCACCACCTGCGGCCGCGCACCGCGCAAGGTCAGGCTGCGACCCTGGCCCAACAGGCGCCGCGCTTCCTGATGCAACATCTCCACCCCCGAATAGTCGATGAAGTTGATCTGCTGCGCCTCGATCACCACCCGCGCGCCGTGCATGCGCTGTAAACGCACTTGCAGATAATGGCTGGCGCCAAAGAAGATCGAGCCGCCGACCCCCAGCACATCGTCTTCGCCATCGCGCCAATGCTGCACCCGCGGCTGCGAAGTGCGCTTGAGGTAGAAGAACAGCGACGCAAGCACGCCGGCGTAGATCGCGGTCTGCAACTCCAGCAGCAGAGTCGCCAGGCAGGTCAGCGCCATCACCACGAACTCGGCGCGGCTGACCCTGAGCAACGATCGAATCCCGCGATGATCGACCAACCCCCAGGCGATCAGCAAAATGCTGCCGGCCATGGCCGGAATCGGGATGTGCGCGATCAGCCCGGCACCGAAAATCGCAAACAATGCCACCCAGATCGCCGAAAACACGCCTGCCAGCGGTGAGCAGGCGCCGGCCTCATAACTGAGACCCGAGCGGGTGAACGAGCCCGCCGACAGCGATCCGGAAAAGAACGCCCCGACAATGTTCGAAAGGCCCTGCGCGCGCACTTCCTGATTGGCATCGAGCAACTGCTGCGAACGTGCAGATATCGAACGGGCAATCGACAGGCTGGTGACCAGCCCCAACATGCCCACCGCCACTGCGCTGGGTAGCAGGCGCAGGATCAAATCCAGATCCAGCGGCAACCCACTGAACGGCGGCAAACGCCCGACAAATGCGCTGACCAGATGCACGTGGCCGAACATCGCCGGCCACAGCCACACCAGCAGACTGGCCAGCACCAGCGTTATCAACAACGTCGGCCAGCGCGGCAGCCATTGTTTGAGCACAACGCCGACTGCCACCGTGGCCACTCCGAGCAGCAACGAAGGTTTATCCACAGCCCGAAGGTGTTGCAGCAGATCCATCAAACTGTCCAGCGCCGTGGCTTTGGCTGGCAGATCCAGCCCCAGCAGATTCGGTAATTGCCCAATGGCAATTACCACCGCCGCGCCAAGGGTGAAACCGAGCACCACCGAATGCGAGACGAAGTTCACCAGCGCGCCAAACCGGAGCAAGCCAAGCAACCATTGAAATACCCCGGCGAGGAAGGTCAGCAACAGGATCAGGGTGACGTAGTCCTGGGATGCCGGCACGGCCAGTGGACTGACGCTGGCGTAAAGCACGATCGAAATCGCCGCGGTCGGGCCGCAGATCAGATGCCATGACGAACCCCACAGACAGGCGATCAACACCGGGATGATCGCGGCGTAGAGGCCGTATTCAGGTGGGAGACCGGCGATCAGCGCGTAGGCAATCGACTGAGGTAACGCGAGAATCGCACCGCTGAGGCCAACGATCAGATCCCGTCCGACGCTGGCGCGGGTTTGCCGGGGTAGCCAGGTGAGGAAGGGAAACAGTGAGCGGCGACTGGGAAAGGCCATGGGTCCTCGCGGTTTGGGGTTTGCTGCAAGGGTAACAGGGTGTCAGTTGGGAAAGCCCCTCACCCTGCCCCTCTCCCAAAGGGATAGGGGACTGACCGAGGTGTCTGGTCGAGTTACGCCGACGTGAAAAACCTGCGTCGAACTCAATGCTGAATACACCAGAGATCGGCCCCCTTTCCCCTCGCCCCCTCTGGGGGAGAGGGCTGGGGTGAGGGGGTAGAATCTCAAGCCGAGCACAATTCCAGCAACCCCACGATCAGAGCCTGGCTTTAACCGCCGCCAGCGCATCCTTGCCATCCAGCGTCTTCACCCCCTCCAGCCACTTGTCCAACACCGCCGGATTAGCCTTGATCCACGCCTTAGCCGCCTCGGCATTAGTGATCTTCTTGTTCACTACCTCGGCCATGATGCTGTTCTCCATCTCCTGAGTGAACGCAAGATTGGTCAGCAATTTACCCACATTCGGACACGCCTCTGCATAACCCTTGCGCGTCAGGGTGAACACGCTGCCGGTGTCGCCAAAGTATTTCTCGCCGCCCTTCAGATAGCGCATTTTCAACTGCACGTTCATCGGGTGCGGGGTCCAGCCGAGGAAGGTGACAAATTTCTGCTTTTTCACCGCCCGCGACACTTCGGCGAGCATCGCCTGTTCGCTGGACTCGATCAGTTTCCACTGACCCATGTCGAAGTCGTTCTTCTTGATGATCTCCTGCAGCGAGATGTTCGCCGGGGCGCCCGAGCCGATGCCGTAGATCTTCTTGTCGAACTTGTCGGCAAATTTGTTCAGGTCGGCAAAGTCATGCACACCCGCATCCCACACGTAGTCCGGCACGGCCAGGGTGAACTCGGTGCCGTCGAGGTTCTTCGCCAGTTGCGTGACATCGCCGGTAGCCACGAATTTATCGTAGAAGCCCTGCTGCGCCGGCATCCAGTTGCCGAGGAATACGTCCACCTGACCGTCCTTCAAACCACCGAAGGTGATCGGCACCGCGAGGGTGTCGACCTTGGCCTTGTAGCCCATGCCGTCCAGCAGAAACCCGGTAATGGCGTTGGTTGCGGCGATGTCGCTCCAGCCGGGGTCGGCCATTTTTACCGTGGCGCAGCTTTGCTCGGCGAATGCCGAGGTACTGCTCAGCGCTATCAGGCCAAACGTCACTGCTGTGGATAACTTGCGCATGGACTTCCCCTTCACATTATTGGTTTTGGCAGGGTTGTGGATAACGGGCCTTGCGCTCCAGATCATCGAGGTCGATGTGGTTGCGCATGTACTGCTGACTGGCGTCCACCAACGGCTGGTGATCCCAGCTCTTCAGCTTGCCGATGGTTAACGCATCGGCGACAAAACGGCGGCGGCGCTGGCTGGCGAGAACGTCCCGGTGGATTGCCGGGATATCCCACTTGGCCCGCGCTTCGACGAGAAAATCGTCGAAAAGCTGGCGATGCAGTGGCGATTGGCTGAGTTCTTCCATTTCACGCGGATCGTTGGCTACGTCAAAGAGTAGGCAAGGGTCGCTTTCGCTGTAGATAAATTTGTAGGCGCCACGGCGGATCATCATCAGCGGGCTGATCGTGCCTTCGGCCATGTACTCGCCGAACACTTCGTCATGACCGCCCTGCCCTTGCAGGTGCGGCACCAGTGACCGCCCATCTAGCGGCAGACCCGGCTCCAGCGTGCCGCCAGCCAGTTCGACGAAAGTGGGCAGCAGGTCGGCGGTGGACACCGCAGCGCTGATCCGACCCGCGCCAAACTGGCCTGGCGCACTTATCAACAGGGGGACGCGCGCCGCCATCTCGTACCAGTGCATTTTGTACCAGAGGCCTTTCTCGCCAAGCATGTCGCCATGGTCGCCCGAGAAGACGATGATGGTGTCATCGATCAGCCCGGTTTCCTCAAGAGTTTGCAGGAGTTTGCCGACGTTGGCATCGATATAGCTGCAAGCGCCGAAGTACGCACGGCGCGCATCGCGAATCTTATCCACAGGCAAAGGTTTATCCCCCAGGTCATAAACCTTGAGCAGTCGTTGCGAGTGCGGATCAAGTTCGTGCTGGTCCGGTGTTGCAGGCAACGGGATATCTGCATCGTCGTACAAATCCCAGAATGCCTTGGGAATCGTGTACGGATCGTGTGGGTGGGTCATCGACACGGTCAGGCAGAACGGCTGATCGCCATCTTCGCGAATGTGATCGAACAGATATTGCTGCGCCTTGAACACCACCTCTTCATCGAAATCGAGCTGGTTGGTGCGCACGCACGGCCCGGCTTGCAGCACCGAGGACATGTTGTGATACCAGCTCGGCCGCACGTCCGGCTCGTCCCAATTCACCGACCAACCGTAGTCGGCGGGATAGATATCGCTGGTCAGCCGCTCTTCGTAGCCATGCAACTGATCCGGGCCGCAAAAATGCATCTTGCCCGACAGCGCCGTGCGATAGCCGAGGCGACGCAGGTAGTGGGCGTAAGTCGGCACATCGGCGGGGAAATCGGCAGCGTTGTCGTAAGCGCCGATCTTGCTCGGCAACTGTCCGCTGACCAGGGTAAAACGCGACGGCGCGCACAACGGGCTGTTGCAGTAAGCGGCATCGAACACCACGCTTTGGGCGGCTAGGCGGGAAAGATTGGGCAGTTTGATCGGCGAAGGCCCGTAGATCGGCAACATTGGCGCGGCCATCTGATCGGCCATGATGAAAAGAATATTCTTGCGCTTCATGTGATCGCGGCATTCCATAGTGAATATTTATGCGACATTGCTGCGATCGAGCATGGAGTCCATGCTCTGTCGGGTAAAGCCCGCGCTGGGCAATGACTAGGATAAGCACAGCTTATGTATGAAGCTCTTGGTGATCTGTCGCTCGACCTGTTGCGCGCGTTCGAGGCCGCTGCCAGGCATCGCAGTTTTACCGCCGCCGCGGTGGAGCTTGGGACCACGCAACCTGCGATCAGCCAGCAGATCAAACGACTGGAAGAGCAGCTTGGCTCACGGTTGTTCGATCGAATCTACCGTGGCATTGAGCTCACCGAAGTCGGCACCATCCTGTTCGAGCAAGTTACCCTCGGTTTGCAGAATATCGATGCCGGTTTGAGTGCGATCAGCGCACAGCAGCAACATGAGGTGCTGCAAGTCGCTACCGATTTTGCCTTCGCCGCGTATTGGTTGATGCCGCGTCTACATCGCTTCCATGAGGCCAATCCACACGTCGACGTCAGCCTGGTCACCAGTGAGCGCAACCACAACATGCTGCGCACCGATATCGACGTGGCGATCCTGTTCGGCGATGGCCGTTTCAAACAGGGTGAAAGCCATTGGCTGTTCAGCGAAGAAGTGTTCCCGGTGTGCAGTCCGCTCTTGCTCAAGGACCGTGCCCTGCCCTTGACCGCGCAGGCACTACTGGAACTTCCGCTGCTGCACCTGCGGGGGGAGAACAGCAGCAATTGGTTCGACTGGAGTGGGCTGTTCCGCGAACTGGGCATCACTACCCCGCCGGCGCCGGGGCAATTGCGTTTCGACAATTACACACTGCTGATCCAAGCGGCGATCGGCGGCCAAGGCGTGGCGATTGGCTGGCGTCACCTTGTGGATAACTTGCTCAGTCAGGGCTTGCTGTGTCGACCGATTGCCGAGACCACGCTGTCGCGCCTTGGCTATTACGTGGTGTTACCGCAGCGCAAACGGCGTGGAGTGTTGATTCAGCAGTTTGTCGATTGGCTGATGGAAGAGCAGGCCAGCAGTGCCGAATCCCTTACCGGGCTTGCGTTGCCTTCGATTGCGGTGTGATCAATCAGTCGGACGCCGCGACAAAATTCACATGCTGACCCACATGCAGATTCAGTCGCAGTTCATCGGCAATTCCCACTGCCACGCGATTCAAGCGTTCCAGCGGTTCTGCCAGACCCGGCTCAAGATTGCCGCCGACCTGACTGAAATGCTCGATGGTCAACCCAGCCACGCCTTGCGGCGAATTGACCAGCGTCCAGTGCAGTGGGCTGCTTTGTACCGCTTCACGAATTTCTTCGGCAGCGTGGCGTTGTAAGCGTTCATCCAGCTCCGGCTCGTCGAGTACGGCAAACTCCCCCACCAGAAACAGTCGCGAAACATTGGCCGCTTGCAGTCCGTCGACCAGTGCATCCACCGCTAAAACCTGCTCGACCGGGCCAAGCACCACCGAGCGTTCCACATGGTCGCTACTGAACGGCAGCCCCGGGGCATCGAGCAAACAGATCACCGCTGAACTGCCGGCGACACTTTGATTGACCCGCTCGGAATCGAACAGGTCACCGCTTTTGGTGCGCAATCCTGGACGCGGCGCGAGCGCGGTCAGGTCGTCGAGAATGGCGATGACTTCGTGCTGTCGGCGCAGCAGTTCAGCCATCAACGCAGCGCCCAGGCTACTCATGGCACCATAGAGCACCACTTTTACCACCGGGGTTTCGGCATTTTTCATGGCTGATCCCTTTTGTTATACCTTGTATGACGTGTGACATACGGGCTACGTCGAGGGTTCGAACCGATTCAGAGGGTTTGCGATGCAAGCGATCAAGGGCTACCACGCCCACGTCTATTTCGACGCCAATACGATTGAACAGGCACGGGCACTATGCGAGCGGGCCGCGCAGTTGTTTCCGTTGAAGATGGGCCGCGTTCACGAACGACCGGTCGGCCCGCACCCGGACTGGAGCTGCCAGTTAGCCTTCGGTCCCGAGCTGATCGGCGAGGTGCTGCCGTGGCTGGCCCTCAATCGCAAAGGCCTGGTGGTGTTTCTGCACCCGGACACCGGCGATGACTTGCTCGATCACACCGAGCATGCGATCTGGATGGGGGCGATGCGGACGCTGGATTTGTCTGTTTTTTGATCAGGTCGTTGATACGCCCGACGCGTTTCTTCGCGCTCACCGCTTGGCTGCTCGTTCGCCAAACGACGCTAATCGCATCCGACGACCGGTTGACCGTTCATTCAAAGCTTTCACCCGCGAAAGGTAGCTGAAAGCTTCCCCGATTAGGATCGCCCTCACTTCCGGCAACAGACCGGTTGGCCAACGCGTGTGATACCTCGCTCGCCCGGCCCAATTAACAACAACAATGGTGATTCTGATGTCCTCTGTAGCCCGCCTCTTCCCGCGTTTTCTTGTTGCCACTCCGCCCGTACGCCTCGTGCTTCCCGTTCTGCGCTGATCCCGCCCGATCCGCTCACTTAACTAGCCGCGCTACGCCTGGAGTAATCCCATGCTGACTTTCCTTGGCTTCGCCATGGTCATCACGTTCATGTTCCTGATCATGACCAAGCGCCTGTCCGCGCTGATCGCCCTGATCATCATCCCGATTCTGTTTGCGCTGTTCGGTGGCTTCGCGCCGAAGATCGGTCCGATGATGCTCGAAGGCATCACCAAGCTGGCGCCAACTGGCGTGATGCTGATGTTCGCCATTCTCTATTTCGCCCTGATGATCGACTCCGGCCTGTTCGACCCGGCCGTGCGCAAGATCCTCAAACTGGTCAAGGGCGACCCGCTGAAAGTTTCGGTCGGCACCGCCGTACTGGCGCTCGTCGTTTCCCTTGATGGTGACGGCGCGACCACTTATATGATCTGCGTGGCCGCGATGCTGCCGCTGTACAGCCGCATAGGCATGAGCCCGCGGATCATGGCTGGCCTGATCATCCTCGCCGGTGGCGTGATGAACATGACCCCATGGGGCGGTCCGACCGCTCGTGCGGCGAGTGCGCTGCATGTCGATCCTTCGGATATTTTCGTGCCAATGATCCCGGCCATGGCCGCTGGCGTGGTGGCGATCCTGGTGATTGCCTATTTCTACGGCAAACGCGAACGTGCGCGTCTGGGTGAGTTGCACCTGATCGGCGACGAGATCGATCACAGCGAAATCAGCGTTTCACAGTTCCCGGATGCCCGTCGTCCGAAGCTGATCTGGTTCAACGGCGCCCTGACCTTCGGCCTGATGTGCACGCTGATCGCCGGCCTGTTGCCACTGCCGGTGTTGTTCATGGTTGCATTCAGTATCGCCATGATCGTCAACTACCCTTGCCTGCAACAGCAGAAAGATCGCGTCGCGGCGCACGCCGGTAGTGTGCTGGCAGTGGTCGGGCTGATCTTTGCGGCCGGCATCTTCACCGGTATCCTGACCGGCACCGGTATGGTCGATGCGATGTCGAAGAGCCTGTTGGCAGTGATCCCTGATTTCCTCGGCCCGTACCTGGCGGTAATCACGGCGCTGGTGAGCATGCCGTTCACCTTCTTCATGTCCAACGATGCGTTCTACTATGGTGTGTTGCCAGTGCTGACCGAGGCTGCCAGCCACTATGGCATTACGGCAGTGGAAATGGCCCGTGCCTCGATCGTCGGCCAGCCCGTCCACTTGCTGAGCCCGTTGGTGCCATCGACTTACCTGTTGGTGGCGTTGGCCGGGATTGATTTCGGTGATCACCAGCGTTTCACCCTGAAATGGGCGATCCTGGTGTGTATCTGCATCCTGATTGCTGCACTGCTGTTGGGGACTTTTCCGCTCTTCAGCACTCTATAAGCCCAAGACTCACTGCACAGAGTCCCGGCTTCGCTGTTTGAAGCCCGGACTCTTTGTGGTTTAACAATCGCTCAAAGGAATACACATGGAATGGCTGACCAACCCTGAAATCTGGGTTGCCTTCTTTACCCTGACCGCCCTGGAAATCGTCCTCGGTATCGATAACATCATCATGATTTCGATCCTGGTCAGCCGCATGCCCAAACACATGCAGCAGCGCACCCGGATTTTCGGTCTGGCGCTGGCCATGATCACGCGGATCCTGTTGCTGCTGTCGATTACCTGGGTCATGCGCCTGACGGCCGACCTGTTCGTAGTGTTCGGCCAAGGCATCTCCGGCCGCGACCTGATCCTGTTCTTCGGTGGTCTGTTCCTGCTGTGGAAGAGCTCGCAAGAGATGTATCACGCGCTCGAAGGCGAAGACGAAAGCGACGACACGCCAAGCGGCAAGGGTGGCAACTTCCTCTACACCATCATCCAGATCGCGATCATCGACATCGTCTTCTCGCTGGATTCGGTGATCACCGCTGTCGGCATGGTCTCGCACGTTCCAGTCATGGTTGCAGCGATCATCGTTGCGGTGCTGGTGATGATGCTGGCGGCCGGGACTATCAGCGATTTCATCGACAAACATCCGTCGCTGAAGATGCTCGCGCTGTCGTTCCTGCTGGTGGTCGGTACTGTGCTGATCGCAGAATCGTTCGATGTGCATGTGCCAAAAGGCTACGTCTACTTCGCGATGGCGTTCTCGCTGGCAGTGGAAGCGATCAACATCAAACTGCGTGGCGCGATGGCCAAGAAGAAACAACAGCAAGATCCGGTGAAACTGCGCAAGGACATTCCGGGCCAGTAACCCGGTAATCCAGCAGTCAATACAAAACCTGTGGGAGCTGGCAAGCCAGACTCCCACAGGTTTTTTTGTCTTTGATGCTTGAAAAACCGTAGTTCACGCAGACAGAAGAACCTGTTGGAGCTGGCTTGCCAGCGATAACGGGGTGTCAGTCGACATCAATGTTTGCTGTGCCGACGTCATCGCTGGCAAGTCAGCTCCCACAGGGTTTTGCCTTGTTTGTGGAGAACGTGAATGAACGCCTTTTCATGACACTTTTGTTTCAATCTCCACTTTGGCTGTGCAATGCTGGCGCACAGACCGTTAGCCAACTACAGCTTAAGTATCAGAACGTAGAAACCGCGCGGCATCGTCAACTTGCTCCTCTGGAGCGCTGCTATTTCAGGGGGTTTGCATGCTCACCCTGCTCAATCTGCTTTCCGCCGTCGCCCTGCTGATCTGGGGCACGCACATCGTTCGAACCGGCATCCTGCGGGTCTACGGCACCCAGTTGCGCCATGTGATTGGCCAGAACATGTCGAAAAAATGGCTGGCCTTTGTCGCCGGTATCGTCGTGACCGCGATGGTGCAGAGCAGCAACGCCACCGCCATGCTCGTCACCTCTTTTGTCGGCCAGGGCCTCATGGCGCTGACCCCGGCGCTGGCGACCATGCTCGGCGCCGACGTCGGTACGGCGTTGATGGCCCGGGTGCTGACCTTCGACCTGTCCTGGCTGTCGCCGCTGCTGATTTTTGTCGGGGTGATTTTCTTTCTGTCGCGCAAACAGACGCGGCTCGGGCAGATGGGTCGCGTATCCATCGGTCTGGGGCTGATCATTCTTGCGCTGCAATTGATCGTCGAGGCCGCTGCGCCGATCACCCATGCGCAAGGGGTGAAGGTGATTTTCGCCTCGCTGACTGGCGATATCCTTCTCGACGCCTTGGTCGGCGCGCTGTTCGCGATGATTTCCTACTCCAGCCTCGCCGCCGTGCTGCTCACCGCCACACTGGCCGGGGCAGCGGTGATCAGTCTGCCGGTGGCGATCGGTCTGGTGATCGGCGCCAACATCGGCAGCGGCATTCTCGCGTTCATGAGCACCAGCATGCAGAACGCGGCGGGCCGGCAGGTGGCGCTCGGCAGTCTGTTGTACAAGCTGATCGGCCTGCTGCTGATCATCCCGGTGCTCGATCCGCTGGTGCACTGGATCGACGGTCTCGATTTCAGCCCGCAGGAAATGGTCATCGGCTTCCATCTGCTCTACAACACCGCGCGTTGCCTGATCCTGCTGCCTAGTGTCGGGCCGATGGCGCGGCTGTGTGCCTGGCTGCTGCCTGAACGGCCGGAGGTCAACGGCACCGCCAAACCGCGTCATCTCGACGCGACCGCACTGGTCACGCCAAGCCTTGCGCTGGCCAACGCCGCGCGGGAAACCCTGCGCATGGGCGATCTGCTCGACAACATGCTCGATGCCACTCTCGATGTGTTGCGCGGCAAGCAGACCGCCGTCACTCAGGAGGTGCGTCGCCTGACCGACGACATCGAAGCGCTTTACAGCGCAATCAAGCTGTATCTGGCGCAGATGCCCCGCGAGGATCTTGGCGAGCGGGACAGTCGACGCTGGGCCGAGATCATCGAGTTGGCGATCAACCTGAAACTGTCCAGCGATGTCATCGAACGCATGCTGCGCAAGATCCAGCAGCAGAAGACTTCGCAACGTCGTTCGTTTTCCGAAGAGGGCCTGGAGGATCTGGCCGTGCTGCATCAGCAGCTTATTGCCAACCTGCGGTTGGGGCTGTCGGTGTTTCTCAGTGGCGACCGGGAAAGTGCCCGGCAGTTGTTGCGCGAAAAACGTCGTTTTCGCGCACAGGAACGCCGTTTGGCCCATGCGCATGTCAGCCGATTGCAACGCAAGATCGTGCAGAGTATTGAAACCAGTTCGCTGCATCTGGAGTTGATTGCGGACATGCGGCGGCTCAATTCGCTGTTCTGCGGCAGTGCGTATGTGGTGCTGGAAACGGCGGATACCGGCGCGCTGGCGGCGGATGATATGAGCGACATTACGCATTCGCCTTGAACGTCTGCGGTTGTGGTCAGTCAGTAACTCAGAGTTCAGCCTCAAGGCCGTCATCGCTGGCAAGCCAGCTCCCACAGGGTTTTGTGCGCCTTAGATCCCTGAGTGAGCTGGCTTGCCAGCGATGAGGATCTGACTGACGACACGGATCTCCAAATCAGCCGTATGGAAGCCTGTTATGCGTTGCCTGTTGTTCGCCTGTCTGTTGCTCGGATCTCTACCCTCCTTCGCCCTGGATCGTTTTCAGGTCGAAGGCTATGCGTTGCCCAACGGTTTGCAGTTGATGCTCAAGCCCGGCACCGAGCGTGGGCATGTGGCGATCCGCCTGGTGGTCGGCGTCGGTCTCGATGATTTTGACTGCGACGAAAAAGAGCTGCCGCACCTGCTCGAACACCTGCTGTTCAGCGGCATTGACGCCAATGGCGAAGGTGGTCTCGAAGAACGCATGCAGGCCCTGGGCGGCGAATGGAACGCCTTCACCAGCAATGCCGACACCACGTTCGTCATCGAAGCCCCGGCGAAGAACCAGCGCAAGGTGCTCGATCTGCTGCTGGCTCTGCTGACCCAGACCCGCATTGACGACAACGCGATCAACGCCGCCAAACGCGTGGTCGAGCGTGAAGACGGCGGCCATTACACGCGCCTGCAACGTTTTCTTGATCGTCAGGATCTGGGCCACACCGCGAGCAATCAATTGGCCGTCGAACTGGGCCTGAAATGCCCGCAACGCGCCGAAGTCGATCATCTGACCCAAGAGCAGTTAGAGAAGGTGCGCCAGGCCTGGTACGCGCCGAACAACATGACCCTGATCATCGTCGGCGAACTCGACAAACTGCTGCCGGCTTATCTGGAACGCACGTGGGGCGCCCTCGAACCGGTCGAACCCAGCGAGCACCGTCCGCTACCGGACATCAGCACCAGCGCCGCCCACGAGCGCACCCTCACCCGTGGCTTCATGGGTGACGGCGCCAAGTTGCACTGGATGGTGCCGGAGCCGGTGCTGGACGATCAGTACGACCAGACCTTCGATATCCTCAAGGATTACCTCGACTGGGCGCTGTACCGGCAGATCCGCCTGAACCACGGTTTGTCCTACGGGCCGTGGGCCGAACGCGAAGTGTTCGGCGGCGTCGGCTTCATGAGCCTCAATGCTGATCTGGATCGCGATGACGTCGACGAAGCCATTCAGGTCCTGGAAGACCTCAAGGCGGACTTGCTGAAAAACGGCCTCGACCCAGACACCTTCACCCGGATCAAACAGGCCGCTATCGCCCACCAGGCCTGGGCGGTACAAGGCAACAGCGCGATGGCCGATTATTACTGGAGCGCGCTGAGCAATTATCAGGACGGCCGCTTCGCCAACCCTGCGCGGGACCTGCAAGGTGTGACGCTGGAAACGGCGAACAAGGCGATGCGTGAGTTGATGTTGCAACCGGGGTATCTGCGGATCGAGAAGCCGCTGATCAGTGATGATCAGGTGTTGTGGCTGGCTGCGGGTGGGGTGGGGCTGGTGCTGCTGATGTTGATCGGCTGGCGTGTGTATCGTAAGCGCGCCTGAAGATCAAAAGATCGCAGCCTTCGGCAGCTCCTACACTGGAATGCGATTTCCTGTAGGAGCTGCTGAAGGCTGCGATCTTTTCAGGCCAGTCAATACAACGAATAACTGACTGCCAACCTCGCCACATCTCCCGGTGGGCGCTACTCTGTCGAGGATTTTTCCTACTTTGTTGTGAACCGCCAAAATGTCCAGACTGACCCTCCTTATCCAGCGCATTATCGAGCTGATGAAGCGCTACCCCGGGGTCATTGCGCTGGGTGGTTTCATCTCGGGGGTCGGCAGTTTCATGCTGGTCGATCGCCAGCAGGGACTGGCGAGCTGGATCACGGTGATCATGCTGATCAGCTGGATCTGGCTGATGTTGGAAAACACCCTCACCGGCCTCTTCACGCGGGTGTTCAAACGGGAAATTCCTCAACCGCTGCTGCGTTATGCGACGCAGATGATCCATCAGGAAAGCCTGTTTTTTGTCCTGCCGTTCTTTTTCATCACCACGACGTGGAACAGCAGCCAACTGATCTTTACCGGCCTGCTCAGCGTCGCCGCGCTGATCTCCATCGTCGACCCGCTCTATTACAAATGGCTGGCGCCACGGCGCTGGGCGTTTCTCGCGTTGCACACCCTGACCCTGTTCGCCGCCCTGCTCACGGCGTTGCCGGTGATCATGCACCTGACCACCTCGCAAAGTTTCAAATGGGCGCTGGGGATTGCCGTGCTGCTGTCGTTCCCGAGCCTGGCGTCGATCTTCCCGATCCGCACCGTGCGTAACGCGCTGGCGATTCTGTGCATCACCGTGGGCATCGGTGGCGTCGGCTGGGCATTGCGTTCGTGGGTGCCGCCGGCGACGCTGTGGATGACCGACGTGGCGATCAGCACGCAAATGCAGGATCGCACCCCTGGCGCCAGTCTCGACAAGGTCAGCGCCGAGCAGATCCGCAACGGCGGCCTCTACGCCTACACCGCGATCAATGCACCGCGCGGGCTCGATGAGCGGATTTATCACGTCTGGCAGTTCAACGGTAAAGAGGTCGATCGTATCGCCCTCGACATCCACGGCGGGCGCAAGGAAGGCTACCGGGCGTGGACGCACAAACAGAATTTCCCCGGCAACCCGGCGGGCAAATGGCAAGTGCGGGTGCTGACCGAGGATGGCCAGCTGATCGGTGTGCTGCGCTTTGAAATCACCGACAGCACACCGGTCAAAGAAAAGTAATCCGGTTCGTGCTATTACGTTAGTTCGCTTAGAAGCCGAACAAGCACGGAGCTTATGACCAGCAGCTCGATGACAGGCAGCGCCCAATTGGACACCTCCAACACCCCTGTCCGCCTGCGGATCAGCGGAGACTGGACGCTCGCCCATTACACCGAGCTCAAACATCTGAGCGAAACCCTGCGCGGCCAGTACGACACCGACACGCCCATCGACCTCAACGGCCTCGGCGCCCTCGACACTGCTGGCGCGTCATTGCTGGTGGAACTGCTCGGCTCCGAGCGCCTCGGCAAATCCGCCGAACATCCCGATTGCACAATCTCCAGCGCCGACCGCGCGCTGCTGCAAACCGTGTATCAGTCGTTGACCGATTTCTGCGTGCCGATCAAGGAAGCGGAAATCAGCGTCAGTGTGCAATTGCTGACGCGCATCGGCCGCGCCGTCGATACGGTCTGGCAAGACACCCTGCAACTGCTCGGCTTCGTCGGGCTGATTCTGGAAACTATCGCTCGTGGCCTGTTTCGGCCCAAGCGCTGGCGTATCACGCCGATGATCGCGCACATCGAACAGACCGGCCTCGATGCCGCGCCTATTGTGGCGTTGCTGACCTTTCTGGTGGGGGCTGTGGTGGCGTTTCTCGGCGCGACGGTGCTGGCCAGTTTTGGCGCGAGCATCTTCACCGTCGATCTGGTGGGTTTTGCCTTCCTGCGTGAGTTCGGTGTTTTACTCACCGCGATCCTGATGGCCGGGCGCACCGCCAGTGCGTTCACCGCGCAAATCGGGTCGATGAAGGCCAACGAGGAAATCGACGCGATTCGCACCCTCGGCCTTGATCCGATGGAGCTGCTGGTGGTGCCGCGTGTGTTGGCGTTGCTGGTGGCGCTGCCGCTGCTGACCTTTCTGGCAATGATCTGCGGAATCATCGGCGGTGCCGTGGTCTGCGCGGTGTCGCTGGATATCTCTCCGGCGATGTTCCTCTCGCTGCTGCAAAGCGACATCGGCGTTCAGCATTTTCTGGTCGGTCTGGTGAAGGCGCCGATCTTCGCATTTCTGATTGCGGCGATTGGCTGCCTGGAAGGCTTCAAGGTCAGTGGCAGCGCCGAATCGGTCGGCGCACACACCACGTCGAGTGTGGTGCAGTCGATTTTCGTGGTGATCGTGCTCGACGCGGTGGCTGCGCTGTTCTTCATGGAGATGGGCTGGTGAGTCGTCTACCCCGTGCGCCCTCGGAGGCGGTGATTGAAGTCCGTAACCTGTGCAACCGCTTCGGTACGCAGAGCGTGCACGAGAACCTCGATCTGGATTTGTACAAAGGCGAAATTCTCGCCGTGGTCGGCGGTTCCGGCAGCGGCAAATCGGTACTGCTGCGCAGCATTGTCGGCCTGCGCCGGCCCAGCGAGGGCATCGTCAAAGTGTTCGGCCAGAATCTGCCGAGCCTGGCGGAGCATGAGCGCTCGTTGATCGAACGACGCTTTGGCGTGCTGTTTCAGAAAGGTGCGCTGTTCTCTTCGCTCACCGTGACCGAAAACGTCGCCCTGCCGCTGATCGAACACGCGGGCCTGAGCCGCGAAGATGCCGAGCATCTGGCCGCCGTCAAACTGGCGCTGGCCGGGCTACCGCTGTCGGCGGCAGACAAATACCCGGCGTCGCTGTCCGGCGGCATGATCAAGCGCGCCGCTCTGGCCCGGGCCTTGGCGCTGGATCCGGACATTCTTTTTCTCGACGAACCCACCGCCGGCCTCGATCCGATTGGCGCTGCGGCGTTCGATCAGTTGATCCTGACCCTGCGTGATGCGTTGGGCCTGAGTGTGTTTCTGGTGACCCACGACCTCGACACGCTCTACACCATCACCGACCGCGTGGCGGTGCTGGCGCAGAAGAAAGTGCTGGTGGCCGATGCCATCGACGTGGTCTCGGAAACCGATGACGCGTGGATTCACGAATATTTCCACGGCCCGCGCGGCCGCTCGGCGCTGGACGCCGCCAAACTGCTCAACGAGGTCTGACATGGAAACCCGAGCGCATCATGTGTTGATTGGCCTGTGCACCGTGCTGGTGGTGGCCGGCGCCCTGCTCTTCGGCCTGTTCCTGGCCAAATCCAGTGTCGACACCGAGTTCAAGGATTACGAGGTGGTGTTCAACGAGGCGGTCAGTGGTCTGTCCAAGGGCAGTTCGGTGCAGTACAGCGGGATCAAGGTCGGCGACGTGGTCAGCCTGCGCCTTGATCCGCAGGACCCACGGCGGGTGCTGGCGCGGATTCGTCTCGGCGGCGACACGCCGGTGAAGGAAGACACCCAGGCCAAACTGGCGCTGACCGGGATCACTGGCACGTCGATCATCCAGCTCAGCGGCGGCACGCCGCAGAGCCCGACCCTCAAGGGGCATGACGGCAAGCTCCCGGTGATCATCGCGTCGCCCTCGCCGATCTCGCGGTTGCTCAATGACAGCAACGACTTGATGAGCGGCATCAGTGCCCTGCTGCACAATGCTAATCAGATGTTCTCCGAGGATAACGTCGAACGCGTCAGCAGGACCCTCGCCCATCTCGAACAGACCACCGGCACCATCAACGATCAGCGCGGCGACATTCGCCAGGCCATGCAGCAACTGGCGAGCGTCGGCAAACAGGCCGGCAGCATGCTCGAACAGACCTCGGCGTTGATGCGTAACGCCAACGGCTTGCTCAACGATCAGGGCAAACAGGCGCTGGGCAGCGCCGAGCAGGCAATGAAGTCGCTGGAAGACAGCAGCGTCACCATCAATGCATTGCTGAACAAGAACCAGAACTCCCTCGACAGCGGCATGCAGGGCCTCAACGGCCTGGCGCCGGCGATCCGCGAACTGCGCGAAACCCTGTCTTCGCTGCGGGCCATTTCCCAACGTCTGGAGGCCAACCCCAGCGGTTACCTGCTGGGCAGTGACAAGAACAAGGAGTTCACGCCATGAAGCTGACCCGCCTCGCCCTCCTCGCCACTGGCCTTACGCTGATCAGCGCGTGCACGATCTTCCCCGAATCCGAGCCGCTGGACGTCTACCGCTTGCCGGCAGCACAGGCGCCCGCCTCGCGCGGTCCGGCGGCGACACAGCAGTGGTCGCTGCGCTTGAACAAGTTGCAGGCCAGCGAAGCGCTGAATCGGCCGACCATCGCGGTGATCCCGCAGGGTGACGTGATCAGCAGCTACAAGGCTTCGCGCTGGAGTGATCCGGCGCCGGTATTGCTGCGCAATCGGCTACTCGATGGTTTTCAGCGCGATGGCCGGGTGACGTTGCTGAGCACCGATGACAGCAACTTTCAGGCGGATCTGGAGCTGGGCGGGAATTTGCAGGCGTTTCAGACCGAGTATCAGGGCACCCAGGCCAGCGTCGTCGTGCGCCTCGATGCGTTACTGGTGCGCGGCTATGACCAGCGAATCCTGGCCAGTCGCCGGTTTGAAGAACGTCAGCCGCTGAGCGATGTGCAGGTGCCAGCGGTGGTCGCCGGGTTTGGCCAGGCCAGTGATCGTCTCACCGCCAACGTCGTCGCGTGGGCCGTGGACCAAGGCCAGAAACTGGCCCCCGAATCGCAACGTTAGCTCACCGTCAATCCCTGTGGGAGCGGGCTTGCCCGCGATGGCGGTGTGACAGCCACTGGATATTCTGGATGTGCTGACCTCATCGCGGGCAAGCCCGCTCTCACAGGGTTCTCTATCAGCCGAAGAACCAGTAGCACACGGTGATGGCGCCGATCACGCCGGCCAGTTCCGCCAACAGCGCGCAACCCACCGCATGCCTTGCGCGCTGAATCCCCACGGCACCGAAATACACCGCCAGCACATAGAACGTCGTCTCGGTACTGCCCTGCACTGTCGCCGCGACGAGCGCCGGGAAGCTGTCTACGCCCGAGGTCTGCATTGTCTCGATCAGCATCGCCCGCGCAGCGCTGCCGGAGAACGGTTTGACCATCGCTGTGGGCAGCGCATCAACGAAGCGCGTGTCCCAACCGGCCCATTCGACCAAATGGCGAATCCCGTCGAGACCAAAATCCAGCGCTCCGGATGCGCGCAATACGCCAACGGCGCAGAGCATCGCGACCAGATATGGCAGCAGGTTCTTGGCAACGTCGAAGCCTTCCTTCGCGCCTTCAACGAACGCCTCGTAAACCTTCACTTTGCGTAAGGCACCGATCACCAGAAACAGCATGATCAACCCGAACAACGTGAGATTGCCTAGGATCGAAGACAGCCCTGCCAGCGCCGTGGCCGACATAGTCCCCAGCAGTGCCATGAACGCGCCGAGGATCAGCGCGCCGGGAATCAGATACGCCAGCACCACCGGGTCCCAGATCCGCAGACGCTGCATGAAGGCCACCGACAGGAAGCCGACGATGGTCGAGCAACTGGTCGCCAACAGAATCGGCAGGAACACCAGGGTCGGATCCGGCGCGCCTTGCTGGGCGCGGTACATGAAGATCGTCACCGGCAGCAGGGTCAGGGAGGAAGCGTTGAGCACCAGGAAAAGGATTTGCGCGTTGCTGGCGATGGTCGCGCTGGGGTTGAGTTCCTGCAACGCCTTCATGGCCTTGAGGCCGATCGGCGTGGCGGCGTTGTCCAGACCGAGACCGTTGGCGGCGAAGTTCAGGGTGATCAGTCCAAGGGCCGGGTGACCTGGCGGAACCTCAGGCATCAGGCGCAGAAACAACGGCCCCAACACCTTGGCCAGCCAGTCGACGATCCCGGCCTTCTCGGCAATGCGCAGGAAACCCAGCCACAGGGTGAGCGTGCCGAACAGCAGCACCATGACCTCGACCGAGAGCTTGGCCATGGCAAAAATGCTTTCCACCATCGCCGCAAAAATCCCGGCATTACCGCCGACCAGCCACTGCACCAGCGCCGACACGGCTGCCACGATGAAGAAGCCAAGCCACAGGCCATTAAGCATCAGTCAAATCCCCCGGAAGATGCGGCGAATGATAACGGGGTCGCCAGAAACGACAAACCCCGGATTTCTCCGGGGTCTGTTTATAACGGCTGGCGGTGATCCCTGTGGGAGCGGGCTTGCCCGCGATGGTGGTGGGTCAGTCAACAAAGATGTTGAATGTGCTGGCCTCATCGCTGGCAAGCCAGCTCCCACAGGGTTTTGTGTCAGTTCTTCGAGATTTCACCCGCCGGCAGTTTTTCCTTGCTGCGCCAGTGCGGCAGAGAGTTCCAGTAGCGCTCGCCCTTGGCGTCGTCGTACATGCCTTCCCAGCGGGAGATAACCAGCACGGCCAGAGCGTTGCCGATCACGTTCAGCGCGGTACGGGCCATGTCCATGATGCGGTCGACACCGGCGATGAACGCCAGGCCTTCGAGCGGAATACCAACGCTGCCCAAGGTCGCCAGCAGCACCACGAAGGACACGCCCGGTACACCGGCGATGCCTTTGGAGGTGACCATCAGGGTCAGCACCAACAACAGTTGCTGGCTGATCGACAGATCGATGCCGTACAGCTGGGCAATGAAGATCGCGGCAATGGACTGGTACAGGGTCGAACCGTCGAGGTTGAACGAGTAACCGGTCGGTACTACGAAACTGCAGATGGCTTTCGGCGCGCCGTAGGCTTCCATCTTCTCGATCACGCGCGGCAGCACGGTTTCCGAGGAGGCGGTGGAGTAGGCCAGTACCAGTTCATCCTTGAAGATGCGCATCAGCTTCAACACCGAGAAGCCAAACAGCTTGGCGATCAGGCCCAGCACCACAAAGGCGAAGAAGGCAATGGCGACGTAAACCAGAATCACCAGTTTGGCCAGCGGTACGAGGGATGCGAAGCCGAAGTTGGCCACGGTCACCGCGATCAGTGCGAATACGCCGATCGGGGCGTAGTTCATGATCATGTGGGTGACTTTGAACATGCTTTCCGAGACGCCCTGGAACATCTTCACCAGCGGCTCGCGCAGGTCCGACTGCAGGCTCGACAGACCGAGGCCGAACAGCACGGAGAAGAAGATGATCGGCAGCATTTCGCCGCGGGCCATGGCCGCAAAGATGTTCGACGGGATCAGGTTGAGGATGGTCTCGATGAACGCGTGTTCATGCTGTACTTCGGCGGCAGTCGCCTGGTACTTGGAAATGTCCACCGTACCCAAGGTGCTCATGTCGATGCCGGTACCCGGATGGAACAGGTTGGCCAGCACCAGACCGACGACGATGGCGATGGTGGTGACGATTTCGAAATAGATGATCGTCTTCAGGCCGATACGCCCGAGTTTCTTGGCGTCGCCCACGCCGGCGATGCCGACGATCAGGGAAGAGATGACAATCGGGATCACGATCATCTTGATCAGACGGATAAAGATATCGCCTGCCGGTTGCAGGACGTTGCTGATCCACCAGGCCTTCTCGGCACTGAAATGGTTGAGCAACGCGCCGATTGCAATCCCCAGAACCAGACCGATGAGGATCTGCCAGGCGAGGCTAATTCTTGCCTTCTTCATTATCTTTACCCTTACTTGCGTTTGACTCAGGCACATGCAGGAACTGGAACGCTTTTTAGCGGAAAAGTCTGTGCATCTGCCTCCGTATAAGGTGCCCCGAAGCGCGTATTGACGGCTCTTCGGCAGGCGAAAAAAGGCGCAACTATTCCGATGCAAGGTTGCGCCGTCTAATGCCGTAAACGCCTACCCTATGCCGAATCGGCATGAGCTTTTTAAATGAAACTGGCGTCCCAACCGGTTCGATTGTGACATTTCGGCCGGCATAAGTGCCGTGAACCGGCCATCGCAGCGTCAATTGATTATTTTTTGAGCGAGGAATTTCGAAGAAAATTTTAGGAAAAAGCCTACATATCGCGACCCGAAGTCCGACTGTTTAAAAGGTCTCTTTCTCGATATACGGTCGCCAGGAAACACCGCGTAATGTTTTCGCGCGCAGTGTGGGCGATAAAAAGAAGGGGCTGGACGCTCTGGATCAACGCTTTGCTTGAATAAAAGCTTGGCGCAAGCCCGTCGAACCCCTTTGGATTGACGAACTTGCGGCAGCTTTTACCCTGACCCGGCCCTTGCGCAGGCACTCCCTGTACCCGTAGGTCACTCCGACTCTGTAGCAGTCAGAACGTCCCGGCCCCCTGGTCATGCGCCGACCTTCATCGGGTGGGCGCAATAGAGGCCAGCGCAGGCGCTGCCCTCATGTTCAAACTCAGTACCACTTCGGATCTTTTTTCAATGTTTCCATCAACAGATCCTGCATGCCCTGATCAGGCTTGCCGAAGAACCTGTAAGTGGCATGTCGCGTTGGCGACTTGTCGGACGGCAGGCCTTCGGGCACATCAACCAACATGCCGTAGGCATCGTCCTTGTCGAAGCTGAACGCAACGATCAAGCGGTGATTGAGGCACTTGTCTGCATTTTCGCAGAGCGGGCCAACGAGATACTTGTCGCCATCTTCTTCCACGGCATTCATCTGCTGTTCGGAAGTGCCGGACAGGTTCATCACCCATTCCGGCAGGCGTTCTTCGTTCTTTACCACGCCTTGCCAGGTTTCCCTGTACTGCGAGTCTGAACTCAACAGTTCGTTGACCCGCGCCTGGCCGTCGTTGGCCGCCATCGCCATGGCACTACCGCCCAGAAGCAGGGCGGCTGCCAGTGTCTTTAAAGCGCTCATCGTCAACCTCGGCCGCGACGGCCCATGAAGAACGACACGACGAACATCACCAGGAACACGACGAAGAGAATCTTGGCGATACCCGTGGCGGTGCCCGCGATACCACCGAAGCCCAGTACCGCAGCGATGATGGCAATGATCAAGAATGTGATTGCCCAACTCAACATGGTGATTCTCCTTACTTCTCTATTTAGGGATGTTGCGTGTTCCGGCGCATCGCGCCCGAATCCGGTTAATTCAATTAAAAGACCCAGCGCTCTTCACGCGGCAGCTGATCCATCGGCTGCGCCTGGTCGACTTCCATCATGCGCATCGAAGCGCTCTCGGCCGCAGTGCTGCTGACGGCACTGAAGTGCTTCTGCGTGCTGTGCTGGATCGAGACCAGCGGCTCAGGTTTCTGGCTGTTTTCCCAGCTCAGGTATTGCTGACACGCGATCAGGGTGATCAACAGCGCGAGCACGCCAAACAGACCTTGCTGGATATGCAGAGGCGAGATACGCATTTGGGCGGCACGTTGGCGAGTCATCCTGGGTTCCTCACGCTTATTCGGTTGGGGCAGTTCTGATCTGCCCGGGCTGAACAAGGTATTGCAGCCTGCATGCCAGTTTTTTATCTAAAAAATAATCAATAAAATCAATAGCTTACATTGCGTTGAGAAAATCCCCGGGACGCATCCTGCACGATGCAGCATCTGCGGTCGTGCGCATTGCACGATTTTTTCGTAGGAGAATTCATTCTTATGGAATTGAGAGCAGGGCGCAGATGTCAGAAATGTATGCAGGTGAATGCCTGCAAAGCAGTGATTGTTTAAAAATTCAAAAAAATCAGTGGATTAGCCGTAAAGGCAGGAGAGGGCTACCCTCCTATGGCCGGCATCGTTCAGAATCAACCATGCAACTTGCCCGATTTTTCCGGGACTAACTCAAGATCAATCACTATGGAGCGTAGGAAAAATGGAATCTGCCACTGAGCAACAAGGCCGCATTCTGCTGGTGGACGATGAATCCGCCATCCTGCGAACTTTCCGCTATTGCCTCGAAGACGAAGGCTATACGGTGGCCACCGCCAACAGCGCGGCTCAGGCCGAGGCACTGTTGCAACGTCAGGTCTTCGACCTGTGCTTCCTTGATTTGCGTCTGGGCGAAGACAACGGCCTCGACGTATTGGCGCAGATGCGCATTCAGGCACCGTGGATGCGGGTGGTGATCGTCACCGCCCACTCGGCTGTCGACACGGCCGTGGACGCGATCCAGGCCGGCGCCGCCGACTACCTGGTCAAACCGTGCAGCCCGGACCAATTGCGGCTGGCGACTGCCAAGCAATTGGAAGTGCGCCAACTCTCGGCGCGCCTTGAAGCGCTGGAAGGCGAAATCCGCAAGCCCAAGGACGGCCTCGATTCCCATAGCCCGGCGATGAAAGTCGTCCTGGAAACCGCGCGGCAAGTGGCGGGTACCGATGCCAACATTCTTATTCTTGGCGAATCCGGCACCGGTAAAGGTGAGCTGGCCCGAGCAATTCACGGCTGGAGCAAACGCGAGAAGAAATCCTGTGTAACCATCAACTGCCCGTCGCTGACAGCCGAGTTGATGGAAAGCGAGTTGTTCGGTCACAGTCGCGGTGCGTTTACCGGCGCCAGCGAAAGTACCCTGGGTCGAGTCAACCAGGCAGACGGCGGCACACTGTTTCTCGACGAGATCGGCGATTTTCCCCTGACGTTGCAACCCAAGTTGCTGCGCTTCATTCAGGACAAGGAATACGAGCGGGTAGGTGACCCGGTGACTCGCCGCGCCGATGTGCGGATTCTGGCGGCCACCAACCTCAACCTCGAAGACATGGTGCGCGATGGTCGCTTCCGTGAAGACCTGCTGTATCGCCTTAACGTCATCACCTTGCACCTGCCACCGTTGCGCGAGCGGGCCGAGGACATTCTGACGCTGGCCGATCGCTTCCTCGCGCGCTTTGTCAAAGAGTACGCACGCCCGGCGCGCGGTTTCAGTGACGAGGCCCGTGAAGCGCTGCTCGGCTACCGTTGGCCAGGCAACATTCGCGAGCTGCGCAACGTGGTCGAGCGGGCGAGCATCATCTGCCCGCAGGAACGGGTGGAGATCACTCACCTGGGCATGGCTGAGCAACCGGCCAACAATGCGCCACGCGTGGGTGCCGCGCTGAGCCTGGATGAGTTGGAGAAAGCCCACATCGGCGCAGTACTCGCCACCGCCGGCACGCTGGATCAAGCCGCGAAAACCCTGGGCATCGACGCCTCGACGCTGTATCGCAAGCGCAAGCAGTACAACCTGTGAGTGCCCGACGATGAAACTGGCGATGAAGTTGCGGACCCGATTGTTCCTCAGCATTTCCGCGCTCATCACCGTGGCCCTGCTAGGGCTGTTGCTCGGCTTGGTCAGCGTGATGCAGATGGCCGGCACTCAGGAAACATTGATCCGCAACAACTTTGTCACCCTCGATCTGGGGCTGAAACTGCGCCAGACCCTCGGCGATCAGCTGATCATGATGCTTGCCGAGAAGCCTGACCCGGTGGCGTTCGAGGCGTCCAAGCAACATTATTTCCAGTTACTTGACGAAGGCATTGCTCAAGAAGAGGAAGGCGATGGCCGGCAATACGGGTTCTCTCAGGCCAAATCCGATTATCTTAAGTTTCTTCAGGTGTTTGATCAGTCCCGTGACCCGGGTTTGGCGCTGAGTGGCAACGGTGACCTTCGTGAACGCTTCAACACTTTGCGCAATGGCTTGATCGCCGAGCATAAGCAGGCGCTCGACAACATTAATTCGGTGCAGCACGCGGCCCGCGACCGGGCGTTGCTGATTGCGAGCCTGCTCGGGTTGGTCGGGCTGGCTGTGTTGATCATCGGGTTCGTTACTGCCCACGGGATTTCCCGACGCTTTGGTGCGCCCATCGAGGCGCTGGCCAAAGCGGCCGATAACATCGGCCAGGGCAATTTCGAAGTGACGCTGCCGACGTCCTCGGCGATGGAAGTGAATCTGCTCTCGCGCCGGTTCGGGCTGATGGCCGAGGCGCTGCGCCAGCATCAGGCCACCAACGTCGATGAGCTATTGGCCGGTCAGCAACGCTTGCAGGCGGTGCTCGACAGCATCGACGACGGCTTGTTGATGATCGACCGCCAAGGCCATCTCGAGCACCTCAACCCGGTCGCCCAGCGCCAATTGGGCTGGGACGATGACCGTCTCGGCCAGGGCTTGGGCAGCGCACTTGAGCGACCGGAACTGGATGAGCAGCTGCAACTGGTGTTGCGCGGCGGCACGCTGGAGCGGGCGCCAGAAGACTTGAGCATCGAGGTCGATGGCGAGTCGCGCCTGCTGACTTATAGCCTGACCCCGGTCAGCCACACTCAAGGTCACATTCTTGGCGCGGTGATGGTGTTGCACGATGTCACCGAGCAAAGAGCCTTCGAGCGGGTACGCAGCGAATTTGTGCTGCGCGCGTCCCATGAACTGCGAACGCCGGTGACCGGCATGCACATGGCGTTCGGGCTGTTCCGCGAGCGGGCGAAGTTTGCGCCGGAGTCTCGCGAGGCCGACCTGCTCGATACCGTCAACGAAGAAATGCAGCGCCTGATGCAATTGATCAATGACTTGCTCAACTTCTCGCGTTACCAGAACGGCTTGCAGAAACTGACGCTCGCGCCGTGCTCCATCGAAGATCTGCTGGCGCAGGCGCAATTACGTTTTGCCGATTTGGCGGCAGAAAAAGGCATCGATTTGACTGTGGAAGTACAAGGGCCATTGCCGCGCTTGCAGGCTGACCAGGCGCAGCTTGATCGGGTGCTCGACAACCTCATCGATAACGCCTTGCGCCATACCGCCCGTGACGGCCAGATCCGTTTGCAGGCACGTCGCCATGGCGAGCGGGTGATCATCAGCGTCGAGGATAATGGCGAAGGCATTGCCTACGGCCAGCAGGGGAGGATCTTCGAGCCGTTCGTTCAGGTCGGGCGCAAGAAGGGCGGGGCCGGGCTCGGTCTGGCGCTGTGCAAGGAGATTGTTCAGTTGCATGGCGGACGGATGGGCGTTTATTCGCGGCCGGGGCAGGGAACGCAGTTTTATATGGCTTTGGCAGTTTAGGCTTCGTCATCCATCCGGCGCCCTGCAATTCGCCGTCCGCGGGTAATCAGTTCAATGAACTGCACTGCACTCAGGGCATGGGCGAACAGCCAGCCCTGACCGAACTTCACGCCTTCGCTGCTGAGCAGTTCGGCTTGCGATTCCAGCTCGATCCCTTCGGCAATCACCTTCAGATCCAGGGCCTGTGCCATGTGAATGATGTGCGGAGCGACGCCGCTGCTGGCGGCGTCATGGCCGAGCGCGTCGATGAACGCCTTGTCGATTTTCAGGCAATCCACCGGCAGGGTTTGCAGGTAGGCGAGGCTGCAATAGCCGGTGCCGAAATCGTCGATCAGCACTTGATGGCCCAGATCGCGCAGCGCTTGCAGGTTATCCCGAGCGACCACCACATCAATCAAGCCGCGCTCGGTGACCTCGAAGGCAATCTGCTTGGCTGCCACTCTGTGCAGGGCCAGCAGCCGCGCCATGACCGGGCCGATGCGCGGCACCATCACGTCGCATGCGGCGAGGTTGACTGAGATATACAGCTGCGGATTGGCGCGCAACACAGGCCCCAACTGCTCCAGTAGGCGCTGAAGGACAAAGTCGGTCATCTGGCGAATCTGCCCGGTATTTTCCGCCATCGGGATAAACAGGTCCGGGCTGGTCAATGTGCCATCCGGACGGCGCCAACGCAGCAAGGCTTCAGCGCCGACGCAGTTGCGGCTGTCGAGGTCGAAGATCGGTTGATAGAGCACTTGCAGTTCGCCGCGGCGGATGGCGCCGTGCAGTTCGGCATCCAGTGACTGACGCTGGCGCACCAGCAAAAATATGCAGAACCCCACGACAGCGCCCAGCACCAGGCAGGCCGGGACTATCCACCACCAGATGGCGGGGATCTGGATGCCGGTGCGCGGCGTGATCAGCACCAACTGATATTCCGGGTTGTCGGTGGGCATGCGGTAGATCAATCGATTCTGGGTGACTTGCAGGGCGTCACGGCTTTTTGGCGGCCAGGGTTCCGCTGGTGGCCATGTCTGCGCAGTGCCGAGCACCGGAATTGCGCGGGAGCCGTGGTCCAGCACCACCAGCAGGCTGCTGCCGGGCGACAGGTCGACCATGTCGGTCAAATGCCCGCGTGATGTAGCCACCCGAAAATTGCCGCGCCCCAGCATCAATGCTGCGCGGTTTTCGTCCGGTTCGGTTGTGGTGTTCAGCCAGTAGCTGTAGGTCGGGCCTTTGATGTCCGGCGCGCGGTTAACCGACAGTCCCTCTTCGCGCGGACGATTGGAGCAGACGCGCGAGGCGTCCATATAAGCCGCTTCATAGACGAAGCGATAGTTGAAGGTGACTTGCCGCAGCGTGGCGATCATCTCGTCGTCACAACTGCGCAACGGCTGGGCTTCGAGGTCGTCGAGGCTCTCGCGCAGTTGTCCGAACAACTGCTCGAGCCGGGCGAGAAAGCGCTCGCCCTGAGCGTTCATCACCTGGCTTTCACTTTGTTCGACCTGGCGCATCGCCACGAACATTGCGCCGCTGAACAACAGGCCTGCACTGAGGACGGCCGCGATCATCGCCAAAAACCCTGGGCGATAAAACCAGCTACGCAGCGTCGCTCGGGTAGCAGCCATCATGGAATATCCGAAGAATTACCAATGAGTTATAGCTGCTGATTGGAAGTTCGCCCTGACCGTCGGGCGGGCGTCATTATTTTGTCTGATTTAGAACCAGCAGCAACGCTGCCGTTTGCGCGTCCGGGGTACCGTCGAACCGCGAAGGGCGGAAGTGCATCTGGAACGCGGCGAGGACGTGGCGCGTCGCGACGTCCAGCTCTCCAGTTTGCGGCGTCTCATAGCCCAGATGGGCCAATTGCGCCTGAAACCAGCTGATGCCTGGCAGCTCGCCGCTGGTGAACAACGCTTGCTGGCGCGCTACGGCCTGTTCGTTCGGCCACACGCCCAGACCTTCGGCGGCGAGACGCTTCCACGGGAACAGTGGCCCTGGATCAAGCTTGCGCAGGGGCGCGATGTCGCTATGCCCGATGATGTGCTGCGGGCTGATGCCGTTGCGCTTGCTGATGTCTTTGAGCAGGACGATCAGCGCCTGAATCTGCGCTTCGCTGTAGGGATACCACAGGCGCCCGGTTGGTGTGTCCTTGAAGCCCGGGTTGACGATTTCGATACCGATCGAGCTGGAGTTGAGCCAGGTGCGGCCCTGCCATTGGCTCTCACCGGCGTGCCAGGCGCGCTGGTTTTCGTCCATCAGCTTGTAGACAGTCGCGCGTTGGTCGTCACCGATCAGGTAGTGGCTGCTGACTTCACCGTGGGTCAGCAACTGCAACGAGCGCTCGAGGGAAGCCGAGGTGTAATGCACGACCACGAACTGGATACGGCTGTCGTAGTTGGCGGAAGGATGGCTGGTGTCATAACGCGGACCGCTGGCACAACCGGCCAGAACGAGTAGCGACGCGAGGAGGGCAAAAAATTTCATGGCAGAGGGCAATTACACAAGACAGTAATGCAACAGTGTAACGTACTGCCTTGGGTCCAGACGGTCAGCGAGCGGATTTAAACAAAATGGAACAATTTCTCAGCCCAGCTCAACTCGATTGCGCCCGCCATTTTTAGCCCGGTAGAGCGCCTGATCGGCTCTTTTAAGCACCAGATCGCTGTGTTCTCCTGGCTTGAACGATGCCAGCCCCATGGAAATCGTGATCGTCACCCGTTCCCCCTTGAAATGAAACGGGCACGCTTCGATCGCTGCGCGCAGGGTTTCCAACAGTTTTGCACCGACCGCTGGCGGGGTAGCCGGCATCAGCAGAACGAACTCTTCGCCGCCGAAACGTGCGATGAAATCGGAACCGCGCAGGCGTTTGCGCAATACCGTGGCAATGATCTTCAGGACTTTGTCACCAGCCAAATGGCCGTAGTTGTCGTTGATTCGCTTGAAGTGATCAAGGTCGAGCATTGCCAGGCTCAGTGTGTTGCCGTGCTGCTGCCATTGCTTGATCTCATGCTCGAGACGTTCGCTCCAGGCCGCGCGGTTGGGCAGGCTGGTGAGCGGATCGATAAGGGCTTTCTGGCGTTGCTCTTCAAGGTGTTCGCGGAAGCCCTGGGCTTCTTGCTCCATGTGCGCCACGCGCTCGGAGAGACCTTTGAGGCGCGTCGCGACTTCCTGTTCCCGGGCATCGCGCTGCTTCTGGTGTTGATCCATGGTGCCGAGCAAGCCTTCGAGATGATTTTCCAGCACCTGCTTGAGGTCATCCAGATCGGCAGCCTCCTGGACACTGGTCTGCAAGCCGTCGACTTGCTCCCGGATCTGCGTGTCCATCGCCCGCGCCGCCGAACTGTTGTCGGCATGGCCTTCGCTGGCGGCTTGCAAATTGCTCTGGAACGCTTCGAGGCGTTCGTTGAGTTGCTGCAGATACGCTTCGAATTCGTGCTGGCCGCTGTCGGTAATCGCCAGCATCAACGTCGCCAGATCGTCGAGGATCGGGATCAGTTCGTACCAGTTCAAGCCATGTTTGAGCCGCTCGCGCATGGCTTCGGCTTGTGGGCGATGTCGTTCGGGCAGGGTCAGGTCGTCGAGCAGGCCGATCAGCGTGTCTTCGATGTGTTTGGCCACGGAGCTGTAGGACGGCTCCGGGGAATCCGGCAGGGCGAAGAGGATGTCGTGCTCGGATTGCTCCGGATCGAGCGCCGCCAGTGCTTGAGCGATGGGCGGGGGCAGGGGCAGGGTATCGAGGAACAGCGGCTCTGGATCGCCTGGGTGGATCAATTCGTCGGGGTTGAAGGCGACAGGTAAAACAACTGGCGTCGGAGCAGGTGCTGGAGCGGTTTCGGGCGCGGGCTCAGATTCGACTGCGTCTGCTTCAGGTGCAGCTTTGATTACTTCGCTGGTCACCGTTGGCGGCACGAAGGTCGTTATTTGCGGTTCCCGCTGAGGCGCAAGCGCAGGTGTCTCGGAAATCGCGGTTGGCGCGGCGTCCTGGGTAACGGCAGCGGCCACCGGTGGCTCAGTGACTGCGACAGGCTCTGGGGCGGGTTCGTCTGCAGGTGCAGGTGCAACTGCCGGTTGTGCCGTCGGCGCAACTTGAGCTTGCGCTGTCGGTTCCGGCGCCTCCTCGCTGTCTCGGCTGCCGAAAAGCCTTTGCAGCAACCCCGGCCGGCCAGGTTCGGCGGGTGTCTCCACCTGACTCAACGCCTTGCCCTGCAGGCCGCTGAGCTCACCCAGCAGCAGCGGCAGTTCCCGGGCCTGACCGACACGGCCATCCAGTTGTTTGGCAAATTTCTTCAGGGGCTGGGCGACTTCCCGTGGCAGCGGCAACGCTTGCAGCTGAGTCACCAGCGCGTTCAGTGCAGTGCTGACCTGATCGATCCGGGTTTCGCGACGCTGCTCGGAATCGAGCACGGCTTTTTCCAGGCGCGGCAACAGAGCGGCGAGGCTGACGTCCATGTCGTCGGAGCGCACCACGTCGCGCATTTCTTTCATGCATTGATCAACGACGCGGTCGGTGCCCTCAGCGGCCAGCGTGCTGCGCACCAGGCCTCGGCGCAGCAGGTCGAGCCTTGCGGCCCAGCGACGTTCGAGTTTGTCCTGTTGTTCGATGCTTTTGAGGTATTTCTCTTTCCAGCGCTGGGCTTCGTCGCTCATTCAGGGGTTCCGCGAGGGGCAGGACTCAACGCGGGCAATGCATCGGCCGTGAGCGAACCCGGCAGACGAATCTCTACCGCGACCGGCAGGTGATCGGAAATCGGTTGTGCCAGCACTTCGACCTTTTCCAGGGTCAGGGTCGGGCTGAGCAAAATATGATCAAGGCAGCGCTGAGGACGCCAGCTGGGGAATGTCGCTTCCACCTGCGGGGCCAGCAGGCCGAGATCGCGTAACGGCGACTGTTGTAGCAGATCGCTGGCATGGGTATTCATGTCGCCCATCAATATCTGATGTTTGTAGCCACCGATCAAATCACGAATGTAGGCCAGTTGCAGGCTGCGCGTTCGCGCGCCAAGGGCCAAATGCATCATCACCACCACCAGCGCTTCCGATCCTTCGCCGAAGCGCAGCAGGATCGCGCCGCGACCTTTTGGGCCGGGCAGCGGATGATCCTCGATCGCCCACGGCTTGAGACGACTGAGCACGCCATTGCTGTGCTGGGCCAGTCGACCGAGGTTGCGATTGAGTTGTTGATACCAGTAGGGGAAGGCGCCGAGATGGGCCAGGTGTTCGACTTGATTGACGTAGCCTGAGCGCAGGCTGCCGCCATCGGCTTCCTGCAACGCGACCAGGTCGAAGTCGCCGAGCAGGTCGCCGATCTTCTGCAGATTGCCTGAGCGCCCGGTGTGCGGCAGCAGGTGCTGCCAGCTGCGGGTCAGGTAGTGCCGATAACGCTCGGTGCTGATACCGACCTGGATGTTGAAACTGAGCAAGCGCAGACGATGATCCGCTGGCAGGCCCGTGGACGCCAGGTGATGCTCGTTGACTTGCGGATCATGCAAGCCAACGATGCGTTCGGTCTTCCAGCGGCGCATGGCGGTTGCCGCGCTTAGTTGGCAGCGGCCTTGTTGGTGGCTCGCTCTTTGGCAACCAGTTGGTCAGCCAGTTTCAGCGCTTGCTCGGCACCACCGGCGGAGCCGATGTCGAAGCGATATTTGCCGTTGACGATCATGGTTGGCACGCCGGTGATTTCATACTTCTTGGCCAGTTCGCGAGCCTTTACGATCTGACCCTTGATGGCGAAAGAGTCGAAAGTGGCGAGGAACTTGTCCTTGTCCACGCCTTGAGTGGCGAGGAAGTCAGCCATGTCGTTCTTGTCGATCAGCTTCTTGTGCTGCTTCTGGATCGCTTCAAACACAGCGCTGTGAACCTTGTGTTCGACACCCATTGCTTCCAGCGTCAGGAACATCTGGCCGTGAGCGTCCCATGGGCCGCCGAACATGGCTGGAATACGCACGAAGTTGACGTCGGACGGCAGTTTTTCAACCCACGGATTGATCACTGGCTCAAAGGAGTAGCAGTGCGGGCAGCCGTACCAGAACAGCTCTACCACTTCGATCTTGCCAGGCACGGCAACCGGTACCGGATTGCTCAGCTCTACATAAGGGGCGGCAGGGGCTTCAGCGGCCTGGGCAGTCACGCCGAACAGGCTGGCAGCGACGAGGGCGGCGCTGATGATCAGATTACGCATGCTTTACTCCTGGACAAATTGGGTCGCCTCGCGCGACCTGTTTTCAGACAGGCCTTGGCGGGCATGAGTTCTGTAGTGTAACGGCAGCGGCCACAAAAAAGGGCGGCCAAAGCCACCCTTTTTATACTTGCTGCGACGGATTAATCGAGCGTTAACGTTGCGCGAGATGTCCGTTGCAGCCAGGGCTCTTAGTGCAGGCCCTGAATGTAGCTGGAGACCGCGGCGATGTCTTCATCACTCAGGCGCTTGGCAATGGTCTGCATGGTCATCGTGTCACCATCGTTGGTACGGCCGCCTTCTTCCTTGCGGAAATCGGTCAGCTGCTTGGCGATGTATGAAGCGTGTTGACCACCCAGGTGCGGGAAGCCGGCAGCGGCGTTGCCGCTGCCATTGGGCGAGTGGCAACCGGTGCAGGCTGGCAGGCCCTTGGGCAGGTTGCCACCACGGAACAGGGCTTCACCGCGTGCCACAAGCTTGGGATCGGCGGCGCCGACGCTGCCTTTCTGGCTGGCGAAGTAGGCAGCCATGTCGGCCAGATCCTGATCGCTGAGGTTGGTCAACAGACCAGTCATTTCCAGGACTACGCGCTTGCCCGACTTGATGTCGTGTAGCTGCTTGGTCAGGTAGCGTTCACCTTGACCGGCCAGTTTTGGAAAGTTTGGCGCCATGCTGTTCCCGTCCGGGCCATGGCAGGCTCCGCATACAGCGACTTTCGCCTGACCTGCTGCGGCATCACCGGCAGCATGGGCGAAGCCTGAGATTCCCACGGTCAACAGCAGACTCACGATCAATTTGTTCATCAGCTAATCCAACTACGGCTAAGGGTTAAGAGTTATGGACCGGGCTTACTCGCTCATCCAAAGGATGATGGCTTGGTAATCCTCGGCACTGCAGTCCATGCACAAACCACGCGGCGGCATCGCCTTGAAACCCTGGGTCACGTGTTGCACCAGCGTCTCCATACCTTTCGCCAACCTCGGCGTCCAAGCTGCCTGATCGCCTCTTTCGGGCGCCATGGGTAGTTGGCCGGAATGACAGGCACTACAAACACGGTTGTACACGGCTTCCGGATCCTGTGTAGCCTGTGCGCTGCAAAGCGGCATCAAGACTCCGGCAGCCAGCAGCCATTTAAACGACCTTTTCAGGGTTGAGAGCGTTTTGCGTTCTAATGCGCAATCAAGGTCTGTCGCTCTCGTAAACTTCGTCCTTCGCTGGGACAAAGCACACACAAAATCTGCGGCATTATATACTGGCGTCACTGAAACGGAAGCGACACCGCGTTCCGCGCCCATTCCCGGCGCCGCCCACATCGGAAATCCCATGCAGCTCAAAAATCCCATCCTCGGCCTGTGCCAACAGTCCACGTTCATGCTCAGTGCCGCCAAAGTCGATCAGTGCCCCGACGACGAAGGCTTTGAAGTGGCATTTGCCGGTCGTTCCAACGCCGGCAAATCCAGCGCCCTGAACACCCTGACTCACGCCAGCCTGGCGCGTACCTCGAAAACTCCGGGTCGCACACAGCTGTTGAACTTCTTCAAGCTAGACGAAGATCGTCGTCTGGTCGACCTGCCGGGCTACGGTTATGCAAAAGTACCGATCCCGCTGAAGATGCACTGGCAGCGTCACCTTGAGGCTTACCTGGGTGGCCGCGAGAGTTTGAAGGGTCTGATTCTGATGATGGACATCCGTCATCCAATGACCGACTTCGACCTGCTGATGCTCGACTGGGCGGTTGCGGCCGGCATGCCGATGCACATTCTGCTGACCAAAGCGGACAAGCTGACCTACGGCGCAGCGAAGAACACGCTGCTCAAGGTTCAGGCGGAAATTCGTAAGGGTTGGGGAGATCTGGTGACTATCCAGCTGTTCTCGGCGCCAAAACGCATGGGCCTGGAAGAGGCTTACACTGTGTTGGCGGACTGGATGGAATTGGCCGACAAGGGCGCCGAAGCGGCGTCTGAGTAAAAGGATTTCAAAATTGTCTGTGGTGTCTTGCGTAGCACCACAGCCGATTTTTGGGCAAAAAAAGCCCCGGATTTCAGTGGGGAGGGAGAAATTCCGGGGTTTAAGTTCCGAACCGCTAGGGCGGGGTTCAGATATCTGCCAACACTTAACACAACATAGGAGCATTGAAGGGCTTCACCAGCCATTCAGTAACTCTGAGTAGTGAGCTGCAAGATTAGTTCAGATTTTTTTCAAAAAGCTTTGGAATAAGCCCAAGCGCTATTCGGACTAAGCACCTTCCAACGGGTTTGCCGCGGCGTGAAGCCGCAGCAAAACCAGCCCAAAATGGCTTAGTGCGCCTCATCCCAGTTATTGCCCACACCCACTTCGACCAGCAGCGGCACATCCAGCTTCGCCGCTTCGCTCATATGCTGACGAATTTCGGCGCTGACCTGATCCACCAGATCCTCGCGAACCTCCAGCACCAGTTCATCGTGCACTTGCAGGATGACTCGCGCGTCCAGCCCGGATGTCGTCAGCCAGTTATCCACCGCGACCATGGCTTTCTTGATGATGTCGGCTGCCGTGCCTTGCATCGGCGCGTTGATTGCCGTGCGTTCAGCGGCAGCACGTTCCTGCGGCTTGTTGGAGTTGATTTCCGGCAAGTACAGGCGACGGCCGAAGAACGTTTCGACATAACCCTGATCCGCAGCCTGTGCGCGGGTGCGATCCATGTACTCGCGAACGCCCGGATAACGCGCGAAATAGGTGTCGATGTAAGCCTTGGCGGTCTTGGTGTCGACGCCAATGTCCTTGCCGAGTTTCTGTGCGCCCATACCGTAGATCAGGCCAAAGTTGATCGCCTTGGCGCCACGGCGCTGGTCGGAAGTCACTTCGTTGAGCTCGACCTTGAACACTTCGGCAGCGGTGGCGGTGTGCACATCCAGATTGTTGCGGAAGGCGTTCATCAAGCCTTCGTCCTTGGACAGGTGGGCCATGATCCGCAGTTCGATCTGCGAATAGTCCGCCGCCAGCAGTTTGTAGCCTTTTGGCGCGACGAAGGCCTGACGGATGCGTCGGCCTTCAGCGGTACGCACCGGAATGTTCTGCAGGTTCGGATCGCTGGAGGACAGGCGCCCGGTCGATGCCACGGCCTGATGGTACGAAGTGTGGACGCGCCCGGTGCGCGGGTTGATCTGCTCCGGCAGGCGATCGGTGTAGGTGCTTTTCAGCTTGCTCATGGAGCGATGCGCCATCAGCACTTTCGGCAAGCGGTGATCGTCTTCGGCCAGTTTCGCCAAGACTTCTTCGGCGGTGGACGGCTGGCCCTTGGCGGTTTTCTTCAAAACCGGCAGGCCGAGTTTCTCGTAGAGAATCACGCCGAGCTGCTTGGGCGAGCCCAGGTTGAATTCTTCCCCGGCGATTTCGAACGCTTCGCGCTCCAGCGCGACCATCTTGTTGCCCAGCTCAATGCTCTGGATACCGAGCAGCTCGGCATCGACGAATGCGCCCTGGCGTTCGATGCGCGCCAGCACCGGTACCAATGGAATCTCGATGTCGGTCAGCACGCTGGCCAGGCTTGGAATGGCGCTGAGTTTTTCAAACAGCGTCTGGTGCAAACGCAAGGTGATGTCGGCGTCTTCGGCGGCATACGGCCCGGCCTGTTCCAGCGCGATTTGGTCGAAGGTCAGTTGCTTGGCGCCTTTGCCGGCGATGTCCTGGAAACTCACGGTGGTGTGGTCCAGGTACTTCTGCGCGAGGCTGTCCATGTCATGGCGGGTGGCGGTGGAGTTGAGCACGTAGGACTCAAGCATCGTGTCGAAGGCGACGCCGCGCACGGTGATGCCTTCGTTCTGATCGCCGCCGATGGCGCAGTTGGCCAGAATGTTCATGTCGAACTTGGCGTGTTGGCCGACCTTGAGTTTGTTCGGGTCTTCGAGAATCGGCTTGAGCGCGCGCAGTACGGTGTCGCGATCCAGTTGCTCCGGCACGCCGATGTAGGAGTGGGTTAGCGGAATGTATGCCGCTTCGTTGGCCTGCACCGCGAACGACAGACCGACAAGCTGTGCCTGCTGTGCATCGATACCGGTGGTTTCAGTGTCGAAGGCGAACAGTTTGGCGTTCTTGAGTTTTTCCAGCCAGACGTCAAAACGCGTCTGATCGAGGATGGTTTCGTAAGCAGCTTCAGCCGGAGCGGCCGGGGCTTCGGCCTCTGGCGCGCTGAACAGATCACCCGCCGGCTCAGGCGCCGCAGCGCTGCTTAGCTCCAGGCGTTTGGCGTCGCGATCGAGATCGTTGATCCAGCTCTTGAATTCCAGCAGCGTGTACAGCTCGTAGAGCTTGGCCGGATCTTCGGCGCGCATCTGCAAATCGTCGAGTTCGATGTCCAGCGGCACGTCGATCTTGATGGTCGCCAGTTGATAGGAGAGGAATGCCATCTCCTTGTGTTCTTCGAGCTTGGCCGGCAGGGTCTTGGCGCCGCGAATCGGCAGGGTCGGCACGATGTCGAGCTGCGCATACAGTTCGGTCAGGCCACCGTTGACGCCGACCAGCAGGCCGGATGCGGTTTTCGGGCCGATGCCGGGAACGCCCGGAATGTTGTCGGAAGAGTCACCCATCAACGCCAGATAATCGATGATCTGCTCCGGAGCGACGCCGAATTTCTCCTTCACGCCCTCCACGTCCATCGAGCTACCGGACATGGTATTGACCAAGGTAATGTGGCCATCGACCAGTTGCGCCATGTCCTTGTCGCCGGTGGAGATGATTACCGGACGATCCGCCGCCGCACTGCTGCGGGCCAGCGTGCCGATCACATCGTCGGCCTCGACGCCTTCCACGCACAGCAGCGGGAAGCCGAGGGCGATCACGCTCTGGTGCAGCGGCTCGATCTGTACGCGCATGTCGTCGGGCATGCTCGGGCGGTTGGCCTTGTATTCGGCGTACATCTCATCGCGAAATGTGCCGCCCTTGGCGTCGAAAACCACGGCGAACGGACTGTCCGGGTACTGTTTGCGCAAACTTTTGAGCATGTTCAGCACGCCCTTGACCGCACCGGTCGGCAGACCTTTGGAGGTGGTCAAAGGAGGCAGGGCGTGGAAAGCGCGGTACAGGTAAGACGAACCGTCCACCAGGACGAGGGGGGCTTGGCTCATGAGCAGAATCAACCTTTTCGGCGGGCCCGGCGCTAGAATAGCGGGACCGTTGACGACAAAGGGACAAGGTTATCATGCGTACGTTAAATCGCTTGCTGCTGGTCGGGTTGATTGCTGCTTCACCATTGGCCGCGATGGCGGCGGATGATGCGCCGACGGGGGACCCCGAAGTTACCATTCGCACGGAAGGCGACAAGACCATTCAGGAGTATCGACAAAACGGTTTCCTGTATGCGATCAAAGTCACGCCGAAGGGCGCACCACCGTACTTTCTTGTGCGCGCAGACGGGACGGATGCGAATTTCATTCGCTCGGATCAGCCGGATATGCTGATTCCGTCGTGGAAGATTTTCGAATGGAAGTAGTCTCTTAATTTTAATCGGCGCCGCGTTGATCGCGGCGCCCGAACTGAGCAGTTTTTAACCATGTCTGTGTTCACCCCCCTGGCTCGGCCCGAGCTGGAAACCTTTCTCGCCCCTTACGGGCTTGGCCGTCTGCTTGATTTCCAGGGGATTGCCGCCGGCAGCGAAAACACCAATTTCTTCATCAGCCTGGAGCAGGGCGAATTCGTCCTGACCCTGGTCGAGCGCGGCCCGGTGCAGGAGATGCCGTTCTTCATCGACCTGCTCGACGTGCTGCACGAAGCCGATCTGCCGGTGCCGTATGCACTGCGCACCACCGACGGCGTGGCGTTGCGTGAACTCAAAGGCAAACCGGCACTGCTGCAGCCGCGTCTGGCTGGCAAGCACATCAAGGTCGCCAACGCCCAGCATTGCGCGCAGGTCGGCGAGTTGCAGGCGCATCTGCACCTGGCGACCCAGGGTGAGCACATGATCAAGCGCAAGACCGATCGTGGCCTCGACTGGATGCTGGAGGAGGGCACCGCGTTGCTCTCGCACCTGAGCGATGCGCCGCGCGCGTTGCTGCAAAAGGCGCTGGATGAAATCACTGCGCGCAAGGACAAGATTCTCGCGCTGCCTCGGGCGAATATTCACGCCGACCTGTTTCGCGACAACGCAATGTTCGAAGGCACGCATCTGACCGGGCTGATCGACTTCTACAACGCCTGTTCGGGCCCGATGCTCTATGACGTGGCGATTGCGTTGAACGATTGGTGTTCGGACGATGATGGTCTGATCGATGGCCCGCGTGCCCGTGCTTTCCTCGGCGCCTACGCGGCGCTACGGCCGTTTACGGCGGCAGAGGCTGAGTTGTGGCCGACCATGCTGCGAGTGGCGTGTGTGCGGTTCTGGCTGTCGCGGTTGATCGCGGCCGAACAGTTTGCCGGGCAGGACGTGTTGATTCACGATCCGCAGGAGTTTGAGCAGCGCTTGGCGCAGCGGCAGATGGTTAGCATTCATCTGCCTTTTGCCCTTTGAAAGCTTCGCGAGCAGGCTCGCTCCCACAGGATTTCATTAATCCTTGTGGGAGCGAGCCTGCTCGCGAATGGGGGCAACACGAATGCCGGGGTTACAACGACTCCAGGCAACCCGCCAAATCATTGCCCAGCTTCTCCAGCACCTGCTCATATCCCTGAGCCGTCGCCGGGGTGTAACCGCCCAATGCATCCAGTTCCGCCAGTTTCACCGGCAGGCCGGCGACCAGCGTTTCCGCCAGACGCGGGCGCAATGGCGGCTCGCTGAACACGCAGGTCTTGCCCACTTCCTGCAAACGCTTGCGCATCGCAGCGACATGCTGGGCACCCGGCTGCACCTCGGTCGCCACGCTGAACACGCCGGTATGCTTCAAGCCGTAAGCGTCTTCGAAGTAGTCGAACGCTTCGTGAAAGACGAAGTACGGTTTGCCTTCAACGCTGGCCAGACGCTTCTTCAAACGCAGATCCAACGCATCAAGACGCTCGTCGAAAGCCTTGGCGTTACTCTGATAGCGCTCGGCATTCGCCGGATCAGCTGCACTCAAATCAGCGGCCATTTTGTCGGCAATCACCCGCGCGTTCACCGGCGATAACCACAAGTGCGCATCCAGCGTGCCCGGACGGTGATCGTGGTCATGATCGTCGGCTTCTTCGGCGTGGGAATGACTGTCTTCAGCGAAATGGCGCAGTTTCATCCCCGGCAGATCCTGCACCGCGACGCTCGGCAGCGTACGACCGTTCAGCACGCGAGGCAGGAAACCTTCCATGCTCGGGCCGATCCAGTAGAGCAGATCCACCGATTGCACCTTCCGTACGTCGGATGGACGCAGCGCATAGTTGTGCGGCGAGGCACCCGGCGGCAGCAGTACCTCGGGAATCGCCACGCCGTCCTGCACGGCTGCGGCAATCAGCTGCAGCGGTTTGATGCTGGTGAGCACTTTGACCTCGGCCTGAGCCGAACCGATCAGCAGAAAACTGGCGACAAACGCCACAAAAACAGAAAAAAGTCGGGACACGATGACCACTCAAGGAGGCGAGAACGGGTAACATAATAACGTCTCTATCAAAACTCGTCGCCGCCCATGCCTATTACACCGATCGCCAGCCGTCCCCACGACCACTCTCATTGCGTGCACAGCGCTTTGTCGGAGGCCGATACTTTGTGTGCACAGAAAGGCTTGCGCCTGACTGCGTTGCGCCGCCGAGTGCTGGAGCTGGTGTGGCAAAGCCATAAACCGCTGGGTGCCTACGACATTCTGGCGGTGCTGAGCGAGCAGGACGGCCGCCGTGCCGCGCCGCCGACCGTGTACCGGGCGCTGGATTTCCTGCTGGAAAACGGCCTGGTGCATCGCATCTCCTCGCTCAACGCCTTTGTTGGCTGTGTGCACCCGGAACATGCGCATCAGGGCCAGTTCCTGATCTGCCGCGAATGTCACGCTGCCATCGAGCTTGAGCAAAAAGTGATCAGTGACGCAATCATCAACAGCGCCATGGATGTCGGTTTTATCGTCGAAGCGCAGACCGTCGAAGTGGTCGGCCTGTGCTCCGGTTGCCAGGGGGCTTGATGAGCAATGCGCTGATCCGTCTGGAGCAAGTCGCCGTCACGTTTGGCGGACAAACCGTGCTGGACAACATCGAGCTGAGTGTCGAGCCGGGGCAGATAGTCACCCTGATCGGCCCCAATGGCGCGGGCAAGACCACGCTGGTGCGCGCCGTGCTCGGATTGTTGAAACCGAACAGTGGCAGCGTCTGGCGCAAGCCGAAACTGCGCGTCGGCTACATGCCGCAAAAGCTTCACGTCGATCCGACCTTGCCGCTCTCGGTGCTGCGTTTTCTGCGTTTGGTGCCCGGCGTTGATCGCCCGCGTGCACTGGCGGCGCTGAAAGAAGTCGGCGCCGAGCACGTCATCGACAGCCCGGTGCAGAGCGTTTCCGGTGGTGAAATGCAGCGCGTACTGCTCGCCCGAGCCCTGCTGCGCGAACCGGAACTGCTGGTGCTCGATGAGCCAGTGCAAGGCGTTGATGTCGCCGGCCAGGCGGAGCTGTACAGCCTGATCACCCGACTGCGCGATCGCCACGGCTGCGGCGTACTGATGGTTTCCCACGATTTGCATCTGGTGATGAGCACCACCGACCAGGTGGTCTGCCTCAACCGTCACGTCTGCTGCTCTGGGCATCCAGAGCAAGTCAGCGGCGATCCGGCGTTTGTCGAGCTGTTCGGCAAGAACGCGCCGAGCCTGGCGATTTATCACCACCACCACGACCACGCCCACGACCTGCACGGTTCAGTGGTCAAGGGCCCGGTTTCGGGCCAGCCCCACGTTCATGGAGACAACTGCAAGCATGGCTGATTTTCTGTTGTATGCCCTGCTTGCAGGTCTGGCGCTGGCGGTGGTCGCAGGGCCGCTTGGTTCGTTTGTGGTATGGCGGCGCATGGCGTATTTCGGCGATACCTTGTCCCATGCCGCATTGCTCGGCGTGGCGCTGGGCTTCCTGCTGGATGTCAGCCCGACGGTTGCGGTCACGGTCGGCTGCCTGCTGCTGGCGGTGTTGCTGGTCACGTTGCAACAGCGTCAGCCGCTGGCATCCGACACGCTTTTGGGAATTCTCGCACCGAGCACGCTCTCTCTCGGGCTTGTCGTACTAAGCTTCATGCATGAAGTGCGGATCGACCTGATGGCCTATCTGTTCGGTGACCTGCTGGCGATCAGCCCGACTGACCTGGCATGGATCCTCGGCGGCAGCGCGGCGGTGCTGGTGTTACTGGTGACGCTGTGGCGGCCGCTGCTGGCGATCACCGTGCACGAGGAACTGGCCAGGGTTGAAGGCCTGCCGGTCGCGGGCTTGCGCATGGCGCTGATGTTGTTGATCGCGGTGGTGATCGCGGTGGCGATGAAAATCGTCGGCGTATTGCTGATTACTTCGCTGTTGATCATTCCGGCGGCTGCGGCACAGCGTCACGCTCGTTCACCGGAGCAGATGGCGCTGGGCGCGAGCCTGCTGGGCATGCTCGCCGTGTGTGGCGGGCTGGCGTTGTCATGGTTCAAGGACACCCCGGCGGGGCCGTCAATCGTTGTGACGGCGGCCGCACTGTTTCTGCTGAGTTTTGTTCTGCCTCGTCGTGGGGTGTAGACTTGGCCGCTTTTTGCGCAATTAGAGAGTCGCAGGAATGAAGCCGTTCGCCTCCCGTTATCTGCTCCTTGTCGCATTTTCAGTGCTGCTGGGCGCCTGCCAAAGCACGCCGCCGGTGGCTGAAGTCCCCGATGCGCGGGCTACGGCCATCGCGCAGCTGGAACAAAGCCTGGCCAGCAGCGAATTGGCCACTGCCGAAGCCCAGTTGGCCACTTTGCAGACTGAAACCCTCAACGATCAATCCCTTGAGCAATATCAACGGCAATTGGCCGAGGCGTATCTGCGTCGCAGCCAAATTGTCCTGCAAAAGGGTGATGTAAACGCTGCTGCAACTGCTTTGAGCCGTGCACGTGTTTTGATGCCCAAGGCCCCGGCGCTGACCGGTGGCGTCAACGGCGCCATTACCGAAGCACGCAAGGCCGAGCTTGAAAAAGCCGAGGCGGCGTTGCTCGCGGCGGAAGCCAGGCCGAAAGCCAAAGTGATTGATCCAACAGCAGAGAGCACCACGGTTGCGCTGAATATCACCGATATTCACAAACTTCGCCGCCAATTGGATGCGATCGCCGCCGATGTAGTGAATTACGAGTGTGCGGTGACTATTCAGGTACCACGTACCAATGACTATCCCTGGTTGGCGAATTTGCTGACCAAGCGTGTGAAGAAATTGAATCCGGACTTTGATCTGAAGATCGAGAAGCAGATTCTGCGCACGGTGCCGGCGCAGATGGTGCTGAGTCCGCGTAAACCGTAAAAAGATCGCAGCCTCCGGCAGCTCCTACAGGGCGAATGTGAACCCATGTAGGAGCAGCCGATGGCTGCGATCCTTTGCTTTTAAGCCGGAACGGCTTTCGCCTTAGGCTCCCGCGCCCAAACCCGATGCTGCCCGATCGCGGCAAAGAACGGTTTGGTCAACGCCCCGACGTCCTTACCCTCGAGCAACCCGGCATCTGCCTCCAGCTTCAGCACATCCAGCAATTGCTTGGCTTCGCCGTGCAAGGCAATCGCCTTCAAGTGCTTGTACGCCTCCAGCACGTAATGCAACGCCACGCCGTCACCGCTCAACGCTTTGATCGACGCCGCGCCACCCGGCACGAACACCGCATCGAAAATCACGGAAGGCATGCCTTCCATCGATGCATCCACCGGCAGGCTTTTGCCATCGGCGGTTTTTACCGGCGCCGAGGTCGGGCCGAGCAATTTAGCGTGCGCGCCTTCGGCGGCCAGTGCTTTCTTCATCGCATCAATCGCCGCACCATCGACGCCGTTGGCAGCAAGAATCGCTACTTTTCGCGTCTTGATGTTTTCTGGCAACAAATTGGCCTGGCTCAGCGCCGGTGAGTGATCGAAAGACGTTTTGCGCGCTTCGACCGTGCCTTTGGTGGGTGCCGGCAGACCGAGATTTTCCGCCACGCGCTTGGCCAGTTCCAGATCGATGTTCGCCAGAATTTCGTTCACTTCCCGTGCACGGATGAACTCGCGCTCAACCTTGCCCAGCTCGAAGCTGTAAGCGGCAATGATGTGTTCCTTCTCATGCTCGCTCATGCTGTTGAAGAACAAGGTTGCCTGCGAGAAGTGATCGCTGAACGACTGGCTGCGCTGACGGATCTTGGCGGCGTCGATGCGTTCCGGATAGCTCTCGAAACCACCGTCCTGCGCGGCCGGTGGCGTTTCTTTCGGCCAACCGCCGTCAATCGAGTTCGGCTCGTAAGAGGCGCGCCCCTTGTCGATCGTTGTGCGGTGCTGAGCATCGCGCTGACCGTTGTGGAACGGCGCCACCGGACGGTTGATCGGCAGCTCATGAAAGTTCGGCCCACCGAGTCGGCTGATTTGCGTATCGGTGTAGGAAAATAGCCGACCTTGCAGCAGCGGATCGTTGGAGAAGTCGATACCCGGAACAATGTGGCCAGGGCAGAACGCAACCTGCTCGGTCTCGGCGAAGAAGTTGTCCGGGTTGCGGTTGAGGGTCATTTTGCCCAGCGGCGTGATCGGCACGATTTCTTCCGGGATCAGCTTGGTCGGGTCGAGGATGTCGAAGTCGAAATCGTGCTCTTTTTCCTCCTCGATGATCTGCACGCCCAACTCCCATTCCGGGTAGTCGCCCATCTCGATGGCTTCCCAGAGGTCGCGACGGTGATAGTCGGTGTCTTTACCGGCGAGCTTCTGCGCTTCGTCCCACACCAGCGAGCAAGTCCCCGCAGTCGGGCGCCAGTGGAATTTGACGAAGCGCGATTTGCCCTCGGCGTTGATCAGGCGGAAGGTGTGCACGCCAAAGCCCTGCATGCTGCGCAGGCTCTTCGGGATCGCCCGGTCGGACATCGCCCAGATGACCATGTGCGCCGACTCCGGCACCAGCGACACGAAGTCCCAGAAGGTGTCGTGAGCCGAGCCACCGGTAGGGATTTCGTTGTGCGGTTCAGGTTTTACCGCGTGGACGAAGTCCGGGAACTTGATCGCGTCCTGAATGAAAAACACCGGCATGTTGTTGCCGACCAGGTCGAAATTGCCCTCGTCGGTGAAGAACTTCACGGCAAAACCGCGCACGTCACGCACGGTGTCGCCGGAACCGCGTGGCCCTTGCACTGTGGAAAAGCGGACGAACACCGGGGTTTTCTTCCCCGGGTCCTGTAGGAATCCGGCTTTGGTCAGCGCAGCATGATTTTCATAGGCTTGAAAAAAACCATGAGCCCCGGTGCCGCGGGCGTGGACGATACGTTCCGGGATACGTTCATGGTCAAAATGCGTGATTTTTTCACGCATGATGAAGTCTTCCAGCAGCGACGGCCCGCGTTCACCGACCTTGAGGGTGTTCTGGTTGTCGGCAACCTTCACGCCTTGGTTGGTGCGCAGTGCCTGGCCGGTGGCGTCGGAGCGAAATGTCTCCAGACTGTCGAGCTTGGCGTTGGTGTTGGCGCGATCCGGGGTATCGGTTCCGGCCATTTCACTTTTTGCAGGGGCAGGTTTCTTGGTACTCATCAGACGTAAACTCCTCGTTTGACCCCGGGACGTGCCGAGGACTCTTGAGTGGTTCCCGGGCACGGCACCCAGGGTTTCAAGTCGCTTAAGTAGTGACCGATGACAAGGAACGAGCGTTCCTTTTTTATGACCTTTGATCTTCTTATTGCCAATTCGAAGGTTAAATGCGAAATAAATGCTAAGAACCTCTATACGGACAGGCTAAAATGCGCGCCCGGCTAACCGCTGATCCTTTTCTAACGCGCCCCACAAGGTTCGCTACGTGATCGAGTTTCAAAACGTCCACAAGACTTACCGCGTCGCCGGTAAGGACATCCCCGCCCTGCACCCGACCAGTCTCTCGATTGAGAACGGTCAGGTCTTCGGTCTGATCGGCCATTCCGGCGCGGGAAAAAGTACCCTGCTGCGTCTGATCAATCGCCTGGAAGAATCCAGTGGCGGCAAGATCTTCGTCGACGGCGAAGAAGTCACCGCGCTGGACGCCAACGGCCTGCGCCGTTTCCGCCAGCAAGTCGGGATGATCTTCCAGCACTTCAACTTGCTCGCGTCCAAGACTGTCGCCGACAACGTTGCGTTGCCGCTGACCTTGGCCGGCGAGTTGTCGAGCAGCGAAATCGACAAACGTGTGGCCGAGTTGCTGGCGCGGGTCGGTCTTTCCGACCACGCCAGGAAGTACCCGGCGCAGTTGTCCGGTGGCCAGAAGCAGCGTGTCGGCATCGCCCGCGCTCTGGCGACCAAGCCCAAGATTCTGCTGTGCGACGAAGCCACCAGCGCTCTCGACCCGCAGACCACGGCCTCGGTCCTGCAACTGCTGGCCGAGATCAATCGCGAGCTGAAACTGACCATCGTGCTGATCACCCACGAGATGGACGTCATCCGCCGCGTGTGCGATCAGGTCGGTGTGATGGATGCCGGCGTGATCGTCGAGCAAGGTTCGGTGGCCGATGTGTTCCTGCATCCGCAGCACCCGACCACCAAGCGTTTCGTGCAGGAAAGCGAGCAGATCGACGAAAGCGAACAGCGCGATGACTTCGCTCACGTGCCGGGCCGTATCGTGCGTCTGACTTTCCAGGGAGAAGCGACCTACGCGCCGTTGCTCGGTACCGTCGCCCGCGAGACCGGTGTCGACTACAGCATCCTGGCCGGTCGTATCGATCGCATCAAAGACGTTCCGTACGGGCAATTGACCCTCGCCGTCACCGGTGGCGACATGGAAGCGGCGTTCGCCCGCTTCACCGCCGCTGACGTTCACATGGAGGTCCTGCGTTAATGGAAGCCTTTATGAGCTTTTTCGCCAATATCGACTGGTACGAAATCTGGCTGGCCACCGGCGACACGATGCTGATGCTCGGCGGTTCGCTGCTGTTCACCGTGCTGCTCGGTCTGCCGCTGGGCGTACTGCTGTTTTTGTGCAGCCCGCGTCAGTTGCTGGAAAACCGCGGTGTCTACGCGTTCATGTCGCTGGCGGTGAACATCCTGCGCTCACTGCCGTTCATCATTCTGCTGATCGTGATGATCCCGTTCACCGTGCTGATCACCGGCACCTCGCTGGGCGTGGCCGGTGCGATTCCGCCGCTGGTGGTGGGTGCAACGCCATTCTTCGCGCGTCTGGTGGAAACTGCACTGCGTGAAGTCGATCGCGGCATCATCGAGGCGACCCAGTCGATGGGCGCGACCACTCGGCAGATCATCGTCAACGCGTTGCTGCCAGAGGCCCGTCCGGGCATCTTCGCAGCGATTACCGTGACAGCGATTACACTGGTTTCCTACACGGCGATGGCCGGTGTGGTGGGTGCCGGTGGCCTGGGCGACCTGGCGATCCGTTTCGGCTACCAGCGTTTCCAGACCGACGTGATGATCGTCACAGTGGTGTTGCTGCTGATCCTGGTGCAAGTGTTGCAAATGGTAGGCGACCGACTGGTCGTGCATTTCTCGCGCAAATAACCGGTTTTTGTAATCAAGAGATGAGCCGGCCATTCGCTGGCAGGCGCCAGACGGGCGCCTCATAAGGAGTTAGCTGAATGAAAAAACTGATCGCTGCTTTCGCTGCCGTTGCGGCATTCTCGGCCCACGCCGAAACCCTGACCGTTGCCGCCAGCCCGGTGCCGCACGCTGAAATCCTCGAATTCGTGAAGCCTGCACTGGCCAAAGAAGGCGTGGATCTGAAGGTCAAGGTCTTCACCGACTACATTCAGCCGAACGTACAGGTTGCCGAAAAGCGTCTGGACGCCAACTTCTTCCAGCACCAGCCGTACCTCGATGAGTTCAACAAGGCCAAGGGCACCAGCCTGGTTGCCGTGACCGGCGTACACCTGGAACCACTGGGCGCGTACTCGAGCAAGATCAAGAAGATCGAAGAATTGCCAGGCGGCGCCAACGTGGTCATCCCGAACGACGCCACCAACGGCGGCCGTGCGCTGTTGCTGCTGGCCAAGGCTGGCGTGATCACTTTGAAGGACCCGACCAACATCCTGTCGACCATCAAAGACATCGCGCAAAACCCGAAAGACCTGAAGTTCCGCGAACTGGAAGCCGCGACCATCCCGCGTGTGCTGACTCAGGTCGATCTGGCGCTGATCAACACCAACTACGCGCTGGAAGCCAAGCTCGATCCGTCCAAGGACGCGCTGGTGATTGAAGGTAACGACTCGCCTTACGTGAACATCCTCGTGTCCCGTGCGGACAACAAGGACAGCGACGCGATGAAGAAACTGGCTGCTGCCCTGCACAGCCCGGAGGTGAAGCAATTCATTACCGAGAAGTACAAGGGTGCGGTGTTGCCGGCGTTCTGATTCAGATTGCTGCAATGAAAAAGGGGCGCATTTGATGCGCCCCTTTTTTATGGCGGGTGTTCGGCTTGAGATCCGCTGTGAATCTTCCCCTCACCCCAGCCCTCTCCCGAGGGAGAGGGGGCCGACCGAGGTGTCTGGCGCTATGCATCGACCTGAAAGATCCAGTCGATTATGGATTCGCCACAGTACTCTCACGTCGGCGTATTTCATCAGCATCCCCCATTCAGTCCCCTCTCCCTCCGGGAGAGGGCTAGGGTGAGGGGCTTTGGCTTTTAAATCTCACTTGCGATTGAGCATCACCGGCAACTGCGCCACCAGTTTGGCGTTGTTCAGCGGCGCCCGAATAAACCCGCGCTGCGTGCCGTCCGGCCCGATTACCGCCAGATTGCCGCTGTGATCCACCGTGTAATTCGGCTTGCTGGTGTCCGCTGGAATAAACGGAATGCTCACCGCGTTGGCGACTTTCTGCAGTTCTTCGATCGAGGTTGGCGTCAGGCCGATGAATTGCGGATCGAAGTAGCCCAGATACTGCTTCAACTGCTTCGGGTTATCTCGGTTCGGGTCGACGCTGACCAGCACGATCTGCAACTTGTCCACAGCGTCCTTCGGCAGTTCACTTTTGATCTGGCGCAGTTGCGCGAGGGTGGTCGGGCAGATATCCGGGCAGAAGGTGTAGCCGAAAAACAGCAGACTCCACTTGCCCTTGAGTTCATTGATCGCGACCGGTTTGCCGTCCTGATCGGTCATCGTCACGTCCGGCAGATTGCGGCTCTGCGGCAGCAGGATGATGCCGGCGTCGATCAGCGCGGTCGGGTCGCCCTGGCCCTTGCCGCTCAGCACTTTGTTGACGGTAAGGCCGAGGATCAACGCGACCACGGCGACGAGGATGAAAACGGTTTTCTGGGTTCGAGTCATAGGTTCAACAGTAAGTAGTGGTCTACGAGCAGGGCGATGAACAACAGGAACAAGTAATAAATAGAGTACTTGAAGGTGTTGATCGCCGCGTGCGGCCGAGTGCCACGGTACAGCACCACGGCCCATTGCAGAAACCTCGCGCCCAGGGCGAGGGCGCAAATGAGGTAGAGCATGCCGCTCATGTGGATCACATAAGGCAGCAGGCTCACGGCCAGCAGCGCAAAGGTGTACAGCAGAATGTGCACTTTGGTGTAGTGCTCGCCGTGGGTGACCGGCAGCATCGGGATATCGGCCTTGGCGTATTCCTCTTTGCGATGAATCGCCAGCGCCCAGAAGTGCGGCGGGGTCCAGGCGAAAATGATCAGCACCAACAGCAACGGTTCGGCGCTGACATGGCCAGTGGCGGCGGTCCAGCCGAGCAGCGGCGGTGCGGCGCCGGCCAGACCACCGATGACGATGTTCTGCGGCGTCGCGCGTTTGAGGAAACCGGTGTAAACCACCGCGTAACCTAGCAGCGACGCCAAGGTGAGCCAAGCCGTCAGCGGATTGGTGAAGGTCAGCAACAACGCCTGCCCCAGCAGCGCCAATACCAGCGCAAACGTCAGCGCGGCGGCAGGTGAAACCCGGCCCTCGGCCAACGGCCGTTTGTGGGTGCGCGCCATCAGCGCGTCGATGCGTCGATCCACCACATGATTGACCGCCGCCGCGCCGCCGGCACACAGCGCAATCCCCAGGTTGCCGAACACCAGCACCGTCCACGGGACCCCGGCGCGGGTCGCGAGAAACATGCCGACCAGCGAGGTGATGAGCATCAGCACCACCACTTTCGGTTTGGTCAGCTCCAGATAATCGCGCCACAACGCCTGCGCGGGACGTTCGCCAATCAGAATCGCCACGGCGTTTCTCCTTTTATGGTGATGGGCGCCGCCGAGTGTTTACGCGGGCTCAAGCGCCACCGCGCAATCAGCGGCTGCTTGACCCGAACCAGACTGGTGCGCGCGTGATAATTGACCAGCACCATCGACAACAACAGTGCTGCGCCGCCCGCGTTGTGGGCGACGGCGATTGGCAGCGGCAGATGGAACACCACGTTGCTGATGCCGAGGGTGATTTGCGCGGCGAGGGCGATGAGCACCAGGCCGGCCAGTCGGGTCATGCCAACCACTTTCAGTTGCCAGGCCAGACCGAGCAGCACCAGCGTTACCAGCAGCGCGCCGATGCGATGGGTCAGATGAATCGCCGTGCGTGCGTCGCTGTCGAGTTGTCCGCCCAGGTAATTCGGGCCGATATGCTGGGTCAGATGAAAGCCATTGGCGAAATCAGCGGGTGGCAGCCATTCGCCATGGCACGTCGGGAAGTCGATGCAGGCCACCGCCGCGTAGTTGGAACTGACCCAGCCACCGAGGGCGATCTGGCCGATCACCAGCAACAGTCCCGCCGTCGCCCAGTACTGCAAACGCTTTGGCACGGTCAGCGCCGGCAGTACACCGGACAATCTCAGGGTCAGCAAAAACAACAGACTCAACGTCGCGAAACCACCGAGCAAATGCCCGGTGACCACTTGTGGCCAGAGCTTGAGCGTCACTGTCCACATGCCGAACGCGGCTTGTGCGATGACCACCGCCAGCAAGAACAGTGGCAGTTTCAATGGCAGGCCCGGATGACGCCGATTGACCCACGCGCGACCGGCCAGCACCGAGATGAGCAGGCCGAGGGCGCCAGCGAAGTAGCGGTGGATCATCTCGTTCCAGCCCTTGTGTGCTTCGACCGGCGCCTCGGGGAAATGCAGTTCGGCATGGGCCAGTTGGGCTTCGCTTTTCGGCACGCTGATAAATCCGTAGCACCCCGGCCAGTCCGGGCAACCGAGGCCGGCGTGGGTCAGGCGTGTGTAGGCGCCGAGCAGCACCACAACCAGTGCCAGCAGGGTGGCAAACAGCGCGAGGCGAAATCCAGGTTTGGCCATGACGATGCCCTTATCCGATGTTCGACAGTTTCAGCAGGTGGCGCAGGTCGTTGAGCAGATCCTTACCCTTTACGTTCGGGCCGTAGCGCAGCACGAGGTTGCCGTGCGGATCGATGATCCACAGCTGCGGCGTCGCGTTGTCCCCTGTTGTCTTGCTGAACGTCGCAGCATCCAGCGGATAACGTTGCAGCTGCGGATATTCGCGGGTCAGTTTGGCGTCGTAGTCGCTGCTCAACGGCTGCGCGGCGGCGAGGGCATGGGTGGCGCGCCCGGCCTCACGACCGAGGCCGATCTGGATCTGCCGCGCCAGATACACCAACTGCTGGCAATCCACCGAGCAGTCCTTGGGCGCGGTCACCAGCATCTGCCAGCGTTGTTCATCGGTTTGCACGCCGAGGTCGGCGCGGGTCTGGCCGTTGCCGAGCAGTTCACCGTGATAGCTGCGACCTTCCGGCACCCAGAACTGCAATTTGTACATGCCGGTGGCGAGAAGCATCGGGCCGACTACACCAAGCACGATCAGCAACAGTTGCATGCGTCCGCGTCGGCGACTGACCGGGACTTTGGCTTCAGACATGCTGGGTGGATTCATGGCCGTTCCCATGGTGTTTCTCCTTGGCGTTGTGCCAGCCGAGATAGAGGTAGAGAGCGAGCAGTGCAATGCTCATGGCGAACCACTGCACGGCGTAACCGAGGTGTTTTTCCGGGCCCATCGCGACCACCGGCCAATCGGCTTGATAGCTGGCCGGGCCGGGTTCGGCGCGTAATTCATAGGCGTAGCCGTCGCGCTCGAGGGTTTTCCACAGTTTGGCCGGCTCGACGGCGGTGATGGTTTGCGGCCAGGTCTGGCTGACCGGGTCGGCGTGCAACTGGAAAGTCGCGCCGGGGGCGATATAAACCCAGGCGTCGATATTCAGCGATTCGGTTGGCGTGCTGAATTGCGGCGGTACGCGGCGATCCGGCCACGGCAGCCAGCCGCGATTGACCAGCAGCCACAGGCCGCTGCGCTGATCCTGAAACGGTTGCAGTACTTCGACCCCGACTTTGCCGTCACGCTGGCGGTTATCGAGTAACAGGCTGTGGGCACCATCGAATTGGCCCTGCAGATGCACGCGACGATAGGCCGGGTCGGCGCTGGTCAGTAGTTCGCTGCTGGCCATCGGCTCGGTGGCGCGGCGTTCGGTATAAGTGGCGAGCAGGGTGGTTTTCTCCGCGCCACGGCCCAGTTGCCAGAAACCCAGTGACACCAGCAGCGGCAGCAGCAACGCCACCACCACGGTCGGAATCACACCCGGGCGAAAGCGCTTCATGCTTGCGCCACAAAGTCAGTCGTCGCGATCGCTATACTCAACTGCATCGCCTGTCCCCCGGAGTCTTCCCATGCTCAAAACAGCTATCGTCCTGATGCTGATTGCCACGGTGATCAGCCTGTTCAGCGGCCTGTTTTTCCTGGTCAAGGACGACAGCAGCTCGAATCGTCTGGTCATCGCCTTGAGTGTTCGGGTGGCATTGGCCGCCGGAACCGTCGGCTTGATTGCCTGGGGTTTCTACAGCGGCCAACTGGTGTCCCACGTGCGGTGGTAGCTGCAAGCTTCTAGCTTTGAGCTGCAAGCTTGGAGCTTGGAGCTTGGAGCTTGGAGCTCGCTGCTTGCAGCTGTTGTTAAAGCACATAAACGAAGATGAACAAGCCGATCCACACCACGTCGACGAAGTGCCAATACCAGCTCGCCGCTTCAAAGCCGAACTGATGCTCGTTGTCGAAGTGGCCCTTCATGATCCGCATCAGCATCACAAACAGAATGATCGTGCCGATGGTCACGTGGGCGCCGTGGAAACCGGTGAGCATGAAGAACGTCGCGCCGTAGATGCCCGAACCCAGGGTCAGGCCCAGCTCCTTGTAAGCGTGAATGTATTCTTCGGCCTGGAAACCAAGGAACGCACAGCCCAGCAGCACGGTGATCGCCAGCCAGATTTTCAGCGCGCCGCGATGGCCTTTCTTCAGCGCATGGTGGGCGATGGTGATGGTCACGCTTGAGCTGACCAGCAGAATCGTGTTGATCAGCGGCAGGCCCCACGGGCTGATGACGTCCTTGGCCGGCGGGAACAGTTTCGGGTCCGGCGTGTTCAGCAGCGGCCAGGTGAACTGAAAGTTTGGCCAAAGCATGTGCGCGACCCCTTTGGGGCCTTCACCTCCGAGTGCCGGGCCGGAAATGTGCCGCACGTAGAACAGCGCCCCGAAGAAAGCGACGAAGAACATCACCTCGGAAAAGATGAACCAGCTCATGCCCCAGCGGAACGAGCGGTCCAGCTGCGCGCTGTATAGCCCCGCGCGGCTTTCCTTGATCACCGTGCCGAACCAGCCGAACAGCATGTACGCCACCAGCAGGCCACCGACGAAAAAGATCAGCGGGCCGTGGGATTCCGGGCGCGCTGCCTTCAGATCGTTGAACCAGACGGCCAGACCGTACACGGTGACCAACATCCCGATCGTGGCGATGATCGGCCACTTGCTCTGGGCCGGAACGTAATAGTGCTCATGAGTTGCCATTTATTGTTCTCCTTATCGGGCACGCTAACCGCCAGTGTTTACAGCCACCGGTGGATGTCGGGCGGTGATATCGAACAGCGTGTAGGACAGCGTCAGGTGCTTCACTTCCTTGGGCATGTCGCGGTCAACAATGAAACGCACCGGCATCTCGATCTGTTGCCCGGGCTGCAGCACCTGCTGGGTAAAGCAAAAGCATTCGGTCTTGTGGAAATACGCGGCGGCATTACTCGGTGCGATGCTCGGTACGGCTTGCGCACTCATCGGTTTGTCGGTGGGGTTGCGGGCGATGAAGATCATCTCGTTGACCGCGCCGGGGTTGGCCGTGAGTTCATCGTGCTTGGGATAGAAATCCCAAGGCATGTCGGCAGTGTTGGTCGACAGAAACTGCACGCGCACCTGGCGCGAGATATCTACCACCTGCTCACCCTCGTACTGGCCGCCGGTCTTGCCGTTGATGCCGAAGGCTTTGCACATCACGTCATAGATCGGCACCAGGGCAAAACCGAAAATGAACATCGCGACCACCACACCGAGCAGTCGGGTAACGAGTTTTTTCAGCGAGATCGAGTCAGCCATGGTTCATGCCTCTCATCAGATCCCTTGTGGGAGCGAGCCTGCTCGCGAAGCAGACAACTCGGTGCATCAGATGAACCGCGTCATCGTTCTTCGCGAGCAGGCTCGCTCCCACAGGGAGTTCTGTGTTCATTTCACTTCCGGCGGCGTAGTGAAGGTGTGATACGGCGCCGGCGACGGCACGCTCCACTCCAGGCCTTCGGCGCCATCCCACGGTTTGGCCGGTGCCGGTTCGCCGCCACGGATGGTCTTGATGACGATGAACAGGAAGAAGATCTGCGTGGCGCCGAACATGAACGCGCCGATCGAGGAGACCATGTTGAAGTCGGCGAATTGCAGGTTGTAGTCCGGAATCCGTCGCGGCATTCCCGCAAGACCGACAAAGTGCATCGGGAAGAAGGCCATGTTCATCCCGATGAATGACAACCAGAAATGCAGCTTGCCGAGGGTTTCGTCGTACATGTGCCCGGTCCATTTCGGCAGCCAGTAGTAGGCCGAGGCGAAGATCCCGAAGATCGCCCCCGGCACCAGCACGTAGTGGAAATGCGCCACCACGAAATAGGTGTCCTGATACTGGAAGTCCGCCGGGGCGATGGCCAGCATCAGCCCGGAGAACCCGCCAATGGAGAACAGGATGACGAACGCCACGGCGAACAGCATCGGCGTTTCGAAGGTCAGCGAGCCTTGCCACATGGTGCTCGCCCAGTTGAACACCTTGACCCCGGTGGGCACGGCGATCAGTAGCGTGGCGTACATGAAAAACAGCTCGCCCACCAACGGAATACCGACCACAAACATGTGGTGCGCCCAGACGATAAACGACAGGAACGCGATGCTCGCCGTGGCGTAGACCATCGAGGTGTAGCCGAACAGCGGTTTGCGCGAGAACGTCGGGATGATCGAGCTGACGGCGCCGAAAGCCGGCAGGATCATGATGTATACCTCGGGGTGGCCGAAGAACCAGAACACATGCTGGAACAACACCGGGTCACCGCCACCGGCAGCACTGAAGAAACTGGTGCCGAAGTGGATGTCCATCAGCATCATCGTCACGCACCCGGCCAGCACCGGCATCACCGCGATCAGCAGAAACGCGGTGATCAGCCAGGTCCAGACGAACAGCGGCATTTTCATTAACGTCATGCCGGGGGCGCGCAGGTTGAGGATGGTCGCGACCACGTTGATCGCGCCCATGATCGAGCTGATCCCCATCAGGTGAATGGCAAAGATGAAGAACGTCACGCTTTCAGGTGCGTAAGTCGTCGATAACGGCGCGTAGAACGTCCAGCCGAAGTTCGGCCCGCCACCGGGGCTGAACAGGGTTGAAACCAGCAGCAGGAACGCCGCCGGCAGCAGCCAGAAGCTGAAGTTGTTCATGCGCGGCAGGGCCATGTCCGGCGCGCCGATCATCAACGGGATCATCCAGTTGGCGAGGCCGACGAACGCCGGCATCACCGCACCGAACACCATCACCAAACCGTGCATGGTGGTCATCTGGTTGAAGAACGCCGGTTCGACGATCTGCAAACCGGGCTGGAACAGCTCGGCGCGGATCACCATGGCGAACGAGCCGCCGAGCAGGAACATGCAGAACGCAAACCACAGGTACAGCGTGCCGATGTCCTTGTGGTTGGTGGTCAGCACCCAGCGCATCAGGCCTTTGGCCGGGCCGTGGGCGTGATCGGCGTGACCGTGGTCATCGATGACAGCGCTCATGGCCGGTCTCCTTCAAGCGAGTGGACGGGGCGGGCCGGGGCGAGGAGCCCCGACCGATTCACGAAGTACGCAATAGACCGGCTCATTTGCTTTCCGCCTGTTTCAGCTCCAGCACTTCTTTTGGCGTCACCATGTCGCCCTTGTTGTTGCCCCACGCGTTACGTTCGTAGGTCACAACGGCGGCGATATCGACTTCCGACAACTGCTTGCCGAACGCCGCCATGGCGGTGCCGGGTTTGCCGTGGAAGACGATGCTCAGGTGATCCTTGATCGGGCCGGTGGCGATTTTCGAGCCTTTGAGCGCCGGGAACATCGGCGGCAGGCCCTGGCCTTCGGCCTGGTGACAGGCGACGCAAGCGGTGTGATAGACCTTGTCGCCGCGCTCCTTGAGCTCGTCGAGGGTCCATTCCTTGCTGGTCAGTTCTTTGAGCTGCGCAGCCTCGGCTTTGCGCTCGGCGAGCCAGGTTTCGTAGTCGGCCTTATCCTTGACCTCGACCACGATCGGCATGAAGCCGTGATCCTTGCCGCACAGTTCGGCGCACTGGCCACGGTAAATGCCCGGTTTGTCGACGCGGGTCCAGGCTTCGTTGACGAACCCCGGAATCGCATCGCGCTTGACCGCAAAGGCCGGCACCCACCAGGAATGGATCACGTCAGCGGAGGTCACGAGGAAGCGCACCTTGGCGCCGGTCGGCAGCACCAGCGGCTTGTCGACCTCAAGCAGGTAATGCTCGCCCTTGGCTTCCTTGTTCTGGATCTGCTCGGCGGGAGTGGCCAGGTTGCTGAAGAATTCGACGTCCTGGCCCAGGTATTTGTAATGCCACTTCCACTGATAACCGGTGATCTGGATATCGATATCCGGCTCACTGCTGTCGTACATCTTGATCAGGGTGGCGGTCGCCGGCACGGCCATCGCTACCAGAATCAGCAGCGGTACGACGGTCCAGAGAATTTCGACGGTGGTGCTTTCGTGGAATTTTGCGGCGACCTGCCCGGTAGAGCGGCGGTGCACCATCATCGACCAGAACATGGCGCCGAAGACGATGACCCCGATCACCACACAGATCCAGAAAATGGTCATGTGCAGGTCGAATACTGCGTGACTGATTTCAGTCGCTCCAGGCGCCATATTCACAGTCCAGGCCGCATTGGCCGGGCTGAAAATCGACCACAACAGGAGGCCCATCCAGACGTGTGGATGTCGCATCATTGCGGGTTCCCCTTATCGTTCTTGTTATCCCGGAGGCGTAACGCCTGCGGCAAGGGAGCGGCTGCATCAGACTACGAACTTGAATCGCCGAGCCTTGCTGCGGGTGCAGTCGGGCGTCATCAGCTAACTCCATTCACTGGCGAGTATAGTCAGCGGCTGAGAATTGCAATGTCTGCTCGTAAATGATGTGAAACAGCGAGCACTTGCGTTCAAGGGCAGGAATGGAGAAGGATGCAGACGAGTGGTGGCAAACAGATATAACGCGGGCGCATCAAGGATGAAATAATTATGACAAATGCGTCTTAGCATTTTTCGTAAGCCAGCTAACTTATGTCTTCCCTATTTCATTGCCTTGTTCCCTGGAGTTTTCATGAACACCGCCGCATTGCGCGAGCAGATCCAAAAAGCCCAACAGCACGAGAAAGAAACCGGCCTGCTGACCCGTCAGCTGGAAAGCAAGCTGCCTCATTTACACCCGGCGATCCAATTGCCGGAGGCCGACGCCAATGGCGTACTGACGCGTTTTGTCGCCGCCTACATCGATGAAGTACCGGACCTGCTGGATGCAGCCAATGAAGTCGCCAGGGAAGCGGGAATTGAATCGCAGATCAAACCGGTGCTCAGAATCGCCGAGCAGTACTTCCTCCAGCCGCCAGCCATCATGGCCGGGCACGTTGGCCTGGACAGCCTGCTGGACGAAGCCTATCTGGCGCACCGTTTTGTCGAAGAGGTCAATGACCTGTACATCAAGCATTTCGGCCAGCCCTTGATCCCCTTGGACATGACGGTCGCCAACTTGATTGCTCACCAGTTGATCGGTGAGGAATTTGCCAACCAACTGGACGAAGCGGTACATCACGCCATCGACGAGATGCTCAACGACGAAAGTTTTGCGCTGGAATCAGTCGAGATCTACCGCGAAAAACTCAGCAGCCCTGAGACCGGTGCGGCGTGGAAACGCTGGCCTTGCATGGGTCGCCGATTGGGTGTGGGTCTGGAGCTGGATCAGCCTGCTGCGTAATCCAAAGCCAACACAAATCATTGTGGGAGCTGGCTTGCCAGCGATAGCGGTGGATCAGTCAACATCATCGGTGACTGAAACTCCGCCATCGCTGGCAAGCCAGCTCCCACAGGGTTTGCATTCACAACGAATTGTTTAGCCGGCCGCGCCGATTCCGGTATTGGTCCGCACCCTGCCTTCGAGCCTACGCTTCAACCCACGCGACTCGATCACCAGTTTCGACCCCTTGGCCGCATTCGCCCGGCCCCACTCTTCCAGCAACTCCAGACACGAATGGTCGATGTAGCTCAGATTATTGAGCGGCACATGCACCGTCGAGCCTGCTGGAATCGTGTTCAGCACCTGGGTCAGCGCCGGTACTTTGAGGAAGGTCGCCGCGCCGATCAGACGTAACTCCATTTCCCCTTCCGGCGGCAGGTCGATCAAGCTGATCTTCAATCGCGAAGCCTTGAACGCCAGTTTCAACATCGTCAGACCAAAACCGATCAGCACACCGGTCAGCAGGTCAGTGAAGATGATCGCCAGCGCCGTGGCGGCGTAGGTGAACATCGGCATCCGCCCATAACGGCTAAGACCACGGAAGGCTTTCAGGTCGACCAGTTTGAAGCCGGTATACACCAGCACACCCGCCAGACTCGCCACCGGAATGCTTTGCAGCACACTCGACAGCAACAGCACGAACGCCAGCAGCCACAGACCATGGAAGATCGTCGAGTAACGCGTGGTTGCACCGGCCTGGACGTTGGCCGAACTGCGCACGATCACCCCGGTCATCGGCAGTGCGCCGAGCAGGCCGCAGAGCATGTTGCCGACACCTTGCGCCGAGAGTTCACGGTCGAAGTCCGAACGCACGCCATTGTGCATGCGGTCTACCGCGGCGGCCGACAACAGGGTTTCGGCGCTGGCGATAAACGCCACGGCGAACGCGGCGATCAGCAGCGTCGGATCTGCCAGACTGAGCAAGTCTGCCGGTTTCAACCAGTCGATGGCTTCCGCCAGATTCGCCGGCACCTCAACCCGTTTCACCTGCAACGCCAGCAGCAGACTGGCGCCCGTCGCCAGGCCAACACCGAGCAATGCGCCGGGAACGAACCGCAGCGAGTGTGGGCGGAATTTCTCCCACAGCCACATCACCGCAATCGTCGACAACCCGAGCAACCCGGCCTGCCAGCCAAACGACGGCAAGGCTTGCGCCACCGCGGCGGGGAATGCCGTGAGGTTATCGAGCCCGGAAGGTTTCGGCGACGCATCGAGCATCACATGCACCTGTGACAGCACGATCAACACGCCAATCCCGGCAAGCATGCCGTAGACCACCGCTGGCGCCGTGACCCGAAACCAGCAGCCGAGCTTCAGTCGCCCGGCCACCAGTTGCAGGAAACCGGCGAGTAGCAAAATCGGCCCGAGCATCTCGATACCGTGCTGGCGCACCAGTTCGAACACCAAAACCGCCAGCCCTGCCGCCGGCCCGCTGACCTGTAACGGTGAACCCGCCAGCCAACCCACCACCAGACCACCGATGATCCCGGTGATCAAACCCTTCGCTGGCGGCAACCCTGAAGCGATTGCAATGCCCATGCACAACGGCAGGGCGACCAAGAACACAACCACGGATGCGAGCAGCTCCCGTGGCAACACAGCTTTCAATTGAGCAGCACGCATGGTGATTCTCCCGAAGTTTTCTTCAGGCATGGCGAGGCCGGGCCGCTGAAACAGCGGCCGGCGTCAAACCACACAGATTGTCAGGAAGATTTAGAAGCGCGCTTTGGGCGTCGCCACCGGAATCGGATGGCTGCCATCGAGCGGCAGGAAACGGCCCTGATCCGCATCGTAAGCTTTGATTTCACTGGTTTCGATGTTGTAGACCCAGCCATGGATGAACAGATGACCGTTCGCCATGCGTGAGGCTACCGAGGGATGGGTACGCAAGTGCTGCAATTGGGCGATGACGTTTTCCTCGGTGAGGATCGGCATACTTTCTTTTTCGTCGGCGCAGTGACAGTTCTCATGCACCATGGTTTTCGCGACTTCAGCGTGGCGCAACCAGGCTTTGACCGTCGGCATTTTTTCCAGGCTATCGGGGTTGAGCACCGCACGCATGGCGCCGCAATCGGAGTGGCCGCAGATGATGATGTGCTGCACGCCCAGCGCCAGAACCGCGTATTCGATGGCAGTGGAAACGCCGCCGTTCATCTGGCCGTAAGGTGGCACGACGTTGCCCACGTTACGCGTCACGAACAGATCGCCGGGGGAGCTCTGGGTAATCAGTTCGGGAACGATGCGCGAGTCGGCGCAAGTGATGAACATCGCCTTGGGCGCTTGGGCCGTGGCGAGTTTCTTGAAGAGTTCTTCCTGCTGCGGGAAGACCTCATGATGAAAATGCAAAAAGCCGTCTACGATCTGTCGCAGCGCTGCATCGGCGGATTCCGCTTCAGGGGTTTGCGCCGACACAGCCAGCGGCTGTTTATCCTTGTCACTCATGATTCATCCTCTTTGGCGGATTCAGGGAGTCTTGCCCCGGTATTCCGATATGAAGCCAGTGGCTGTTTAAAACATCCGGGCCATCCCGACCCGTCAGTCACTCGATGAACAAGGTAGCCGCCGAAACTTAACTCAAACTGAATCAAACGCTCTAGAACGTGTGTTCCAGGTCACAAAAAACGTGACTGAAGTTTTCGACGGAAGGTTTCCAACCCCTCAACCATAAGGCAATTGTCGCTAAATCAACGACATCTGGCGACCCGGCGGACAGAAGGCGGTGCAATCAAGGTTGTAGCCTTCGCGATGATTGAGGCCAAGACGCTTGATCGCCTTGGCAAAGCGCTGGGCGAGCAGGTCGGCGAACGGCCCTTCGCCCCGCATGCGCGCACCGAAACGGCTGTCATAAAGCTCACCGCCACGGCTTTGACGAATCAGACTCAGCACGTGTGTCGCCCTTTGCGGATAGTGCGCTTGCAGCCACTCCTCGAACAACGGCGCCACCTCCAGCGGCAGGCGCAGCATCATGTACGCAGCGCTTTGCGCACCGGCGGCGTGAGCTTCGGTGAGCAGGCCTTCGATCTCGCTGTCGTTGATCATCGGAATCATCGGTGAACACAGCACACCCACGGGAATGCCCGCTTCGCGCATCACCCGGATCGCCCGCAACCGCGCCTTGGGCGCTGCGGCGCGCGGTTCGAGGATGCGTTTGAGTTCGTCGTCCAGCGTCGTGAGGCTGATCATCACGGCCACCAGCCGCTGCTGCGCCAGTTCGGTCAGCAAGTCGAGATCACGCAGGATCAGCGAGCCCTTGGTGACGATGGTTACCGGGTGCCGATAGCGCAACAGCACTTCGAGGATCTGACGGGTGATTTTATGTTCGCGTTCGATTGGCTGATAAGGATCGGTATTGGAGCCCAGGTTGATCGGCGCACATTGATAGCCGCGCTTGCTCAACTGTTCTTCCAGCACCTGCGCGGCGTTGGTCTTGGCGATCAGCCTGGTTTCGAAATCCAGCCCGGGCGACATGTCCCAATAGGCGTGGCTGGGCCGAGCGTAGCAATAGATGCAGCCATGCTCGCAGCCGCGATAGGGATTGATGGAGCGATCAAAGGGCAGGTCAGGCGAAGTGTTACGGGTAATGATGGTTTTTGCGGTTTCGATCATCACCTCGGTGTTTTGCGTTTCGGGCACTTCCTGATACCAGCCGTCGTCCTCCGCCACCGAGCGGTTTGGCGCGAAGCGGTTGTGCGGGTTGGTCGCAGTGCCGCGACCGCGAGGGGGGAGAGGGCTGATCATTGGGCGAACCTCGTGTCTGTATATGCATACAGTATATGAGCAGCGCCGGGACGATCCAGTACCGTTCGGCCATAGAAAAGCCGTCGCGGATCATTCTGCGGTTCTGTTCGCTGTTTATATAAATAGTTAGAACCAAAGAAAACCCGGGAAACATATGTTTGGTTGTGAGGGGAAGTTATCAAATATAGCCTTCGCAACTTACCGGCACTGATGCCTGTGTATTAACTCTAAAAGGATTTGATTTATGTCGTTTCTCAATCAGCGTGGTGTTTTTCTGCAAATGATGCTGCCGGGTCCATCGGAACCCAATACTGTTGTTTCGATGCAACTTGCTCGCAAGGAACTGGGCTGGGACGCGGATGAGCAGCTGTCGACCGAGTCCTTGGTCGATTCGATTTATGTTATCGCGGTGTCCAGCGATCGTGGCAAGTCGTTCACCATCCGCACCGATAAGAAGGATGTGGACGGCGACGGCGATATTGATAGTGATGACAAGGCCAAGTTGGAGGCATTGGCCAAGGCTTATGTGAGTATCGTCAATCCTTGAATCGCTTGTTGAAACATTGGTCATCACGACAAGTTGCAACAAAAACCCTGCATGAATGATTCATGCAGGGTTTTATGTTTTTAGTTGTGGCTGGTTACCTGGCCAAGATCATCACCAGACATTGTTTTCATATCGTCGGTACGCAGTCCCGCGACGTCTTTGGCCGACACTGGCGCGCCCTTGTTGCCCCAACTACCACGAATGAAGCTCACCACATCCGCCACTTCCTGATCCGATAACCGCCAGGCAAAACCAGGCATGGTGAAAGTCGATGGCGCAGTGTGCGTCGCGGGCAATGTACCGCCCTTGAGCACAATGTGAATCAGCGAGGTCGGGTCGTCTGATTGCAACACCGGGTTGCCTGCCAGCGCCGGAAACACACGGGTGTAACCGTGACCGTCGGTGCGATGGCATGCCGCGCAGTTGTCGATGTACACCGAGGCGCCGCGCTGGCTGTCATCACCGTTCCACAGGGCCTTGGCGGCTGTCGCGTCGTATTGGTGTGGCTGATCGTTCGGATCACTGGCCGGCAACGACTTGAGATAGCGCGCAATCGCCGTCAGGTCGGCGTCGGTCATGTACTGCATGCTGTGGGTAACCACATCGCTCATGCCGCCGAACACGGCGCTGCGATCACTGCGGCCGGTCTTGAGGAATTGCACCAGTTGCTCCTCGCTCCAGCTGCCGAGTCCATCCTTGTGATCGCCACGCAGACTCTTGGCGATCCAGCCTTCCAGCGGCGCGCTGCCGGCCAGAAAGTGGCTGCCATCGGCCGCACTCAGGGATTTTTCCTGCATGGTCAGGGCACGTGGCGTATGGCAGGCGCCGCAATGTCCGAGCCCTTCGACCAGATACGCCCCACGATCAATCACCGGGTCGTCTGACGTCGACTTGTAGTCCTCGACCTTCGGCGCAAACATCCAGCGCCAGCCCATCAGCGGCCAGCGCATGCTCAACGGCCATGGAATGTCGCTGGCCTTGTTCTCTTGCGCGACGGGTTGCACGCCGTGCATGAAGTACGCGTACAACGCTTTCATGTCGGTTTCGCTGACACGGGCGTAGGACGGATACGGCATCGCCGGGTACAACGTACTACCGTTTTTGGCGACGCCATGACGCACTGCCTGATCAAAGTCCTCGAAGCTGTAATCACCCACGCCGGTTTTATCCGGGGTGATATTGGTCGAGTAGATCGTGCCGATCGGGGTTTCCATTGGCAGGCCCCCGGCGAACGGCTTGCCGTTTTTCGCGGTGTGGCACGCCACGCAGTCACCGGCGCGGGACAGGTATTCACCCTGCTTGATCAAGGATTGATCGACTTCGGCCGCTTGCAATGCAGCACTGCCGAGCAGCGCAAGGGACGCGATAACAAACTTCTTCATGGTCATCGCTCCTTAAGCCTGAACCAGCGGGCCGGGTTTTTTCAGGTATTGCTCGCGGATCGCCTTCGCCGACCAATAGGTCAACGCCGCGACCAGACCTGTCGGGTTGTAGCCCAGGCCTTGCGGGAATGCCGAGGCGCCCGGAACGAAGACGTTGTGCACGTCCCAGCTCTGCAGGTAACGGTTCAACGCGCTCTTCTTCGGATCGGTGCCCATGATCGCGCCACCGTTGAGGTGGGTGGTCTGGTACGACGCGGTGTTGAAGTGGTCGCCGACTTTCTTACCGATCACCGCAATGGCTTTCGGGCCCATCGCTTCGGCGACCTTGCCCATTTTTTCGACCATGAAGCGGTTCATCTTGATGTCGTTTTCCTGCCAGTCGAAGGTCATGCGCAGCAGCGGCAAGCCGTAGGCATCGCGGTACACCGGATCGAGATCGAGGTAGTTACCTCTGTAGGACTGATGCGCGCCGTGGGCGTCCATCGACACCTGGTGGGTGTAGTAATCGGCGGTCGCGCGTTTCCATGCGCTGCCCCAGGCCGGCGTGCCCGGCGGGTTCGAGGTGCCGGCAATCGGTCGGCTGCCGGCCTGGTTGACCCACATTGGCGAGCCGCCGACGAAGCCGTGCGGGCCGTGGTCGAAGTTGTCGGCGTTGAAATCATCCAGCGCCACACCGTTACCGCCGGCCCCGATGAAGTTGTTGGTGTGGGTGTCCTTGTCGAAGAACGCCTTGATCGTTGCCATGTTCTGGTAAGCAAAGTTGCGCCCGACCACGCCTTCGCCGCTGATCGGATCGTAAGGCTTGCCGATCCCGGAGAGCAGCATCAGTCGCACGTTGTGCAACTGGAACGCGCCGAGGATCACCAGATCCGCCGGCTGCTCGATCTCCCGACCTTGCGCATCGATGTAGGTGACGCCGGTGGCTTTGGTTTTACTGCTGTCGAGATTGATCCGCAGCACATGGGAATTGGCCCGCAGCTCGAAATTCGGCAGCGGTTTGAGCGCCGGCAGGATGTTCACGTTCGGCGAAGCTTTGGAATACATGTAGCAAACGTAACCGCTGCAAAATCCGCAGAAGTTGCACGGGCCCATCTGCGCGCCGTAGGGATTGGTGTACGGCCCTGAAGTATTTGCCGAAGGCAGGTTGTAGGGTTTGTAACCAACCTCTGTGGCTGCCTTGCCGAACAGCTGTGCGGAAACCGTGTTCTTCTGCGCTTCCAGCGGGAAATGATTCGAGCGATCCGGCGCGTAAGGGTTACCGCCCTTGCCCTGACCGACCAACTGGCCTTTAACGGTCCAGGCCTGACCCGAAGTGCCGAAGACTTTTTCGGCGTAATCGAAGAACGGCTCCAGCTCTTCATAGCTGACGCCGAAGTCCTGAATGGTCATGTCCTTGGGAATGAAGCTTTTGCCGTAGCGTTCTTCGTAGTGGCTGCGCATGCGCAACTCGATCGGGTCGACGCGAAAGTGCACGCCCGACCAGTGCAGCCCGGCGCCGCCGACGCCATTGCCCGGCAGGAACGCGCCCAACTGGCGATTCGGCAGGGCAATGTCGTTGACGCTGTGGCGAATGGTGACGGTCTCTTTGGAGATGTCCTGAAAGAGTTTTTTGCGCACGCTGTAGGTGAGTTCGTCGATCACCTGCGGATAGTTGCCGTCGGGGTACGTGTCCTGCATTGGCCCGCGCTCCAGCGCCAGCACGTTGAGGCCCGCTTCGGTCAGTTCCTTGGCCATGATCGCGCCGGTCCAGCCAAAACCGACGATCACTGCGTCGACCTTCTTCATTACCGTTGCCATGCTCACGCCCTCTCGCCGCGAATCGAAACTGCCGGGAAGGGGTATTGCTCGTTGCGTTCCACCCAATCCATGAAATCGGCGCGGGCGCCGGGGAAGCCGATCATGGTCCAGCCGACCATGCCTTTATTGCCGCCATGGATCGGGTCGCAGAAGAACCCTTCTTTGGTGTTTTGCAGCAGCAGGTTGAAGAAAATCTTCGCCGGGACGCTATCGAACTGCGGTTTGCCGGCTTCGAGTTGCTTGAGCAAATCGTCTCGGGTAGCGCTGTCTTGCTCGGCAAATGTTTTACCGTTGAGAGCTTTTGTCCACTGATCCGTGGCGGCGATGCCGAGACGATAGATCTCTTTCGGGACCAATTTGCTCTGCCAACCCATCTCCGGCGCCGCTTCAGCGTTGAACGGACCCTGCATGTACCAGAGGGCTCCGGCAGCGTAGGGCGTGTTCATCTGACGATCGATGTATTCCGGCACGCCCGCTTCGATCGCACCTGGGCCTTGAGCATCGGCGGGAATCAACTGCGCCACGGCGGCATTGATGAAGGCCCATTCCTCGGCGGTGAAATAGCTCGGCTGATAAACGCCCGCGTCAGCGCGAGCCGGTGGCGCCGCGGGTGTTGCCGGTGCGGCTTCAGGCGAGGCTTGCAGGACACTGCTGCCCAAACCGGTGCCGGCGAGGGTGACCACTGGAATCAGGGTCAGGGATTTGCGTAAAAAATCACGCCGCGGGTTGTCTCGATTCTCATCAGACATTGGGTTGCACCTCATCAGGCATCAAGATTGGTCAACCGTTTCTGCGAACGGCTTGAGGATTTGCTGTCGCGACGTGGCCGGTTTGACCCGTAGAAGGGGGGCGTGTCTGCAACAAGATGTGACAAATGGTAGCAGGCTAAGCATCTGGATGAATCGATAAAGCGCAAAAAAGACTGGAATTGCGCGGGGAGAGTTGAGGAGATAACGCCGATTCACGCTTCTTTGACACCCGGCTCACGGGGCTTTGACCGCCAAACGGCGATGCTGAGGCTCCTGTCACTGAAAATCCCGATACGGTTAATCCAGCATGTCCCGAGTGCATCTTTTTCCTGCTGTGTGCTTGTCGCTTGTCATGCTCTTGCAGTTGTTTCCGGCACAGGCTGCCGAGCCTGCGGCCCTTCGTCCTGCGCAATGGGCGCAGCCGATTGAAGTGCAATACAACCTGTTCCAGGTTTCGCCAACGCTGTACCGCAGCGCGTTGCCCGACGACGGTGCCGTGCCGTTATTGAAGAATCTGAAAGTGGCCACGGTCATCAACTTCCTGCCCGAAGCCGATAGCAACTGGCTGTCCACGCCCGGCATTCATCAAGTGCAATTACCGTATCGCACCAACCACGTCGACGACAGTGATGTGCTCAAGACCCTGCGTGCGATTCAGGAAGCCGAGGCCAGTGGCCCGGTGTTGATGCACTGCAAGCACGGTTCCGACCGCACCGGGCTGATGGCCGCGATGTACCGCGTAGTGGTGCAAGGCTGGAGCAAAGAGGACGCTCTGAACGAGATGACCCAAGGTGGTTTTGGGGAAAACGTCCACTTCCACGACAGCGTGCGCTATGTGCTGCAGGCTGATGTCGACAAACTCCGTACCGCGCTGGCCAATGGTGATTGCAGCACCAGCGCGTTTGCGACCTGTTCGCTGAAGAGCTGGTTTCAGACGGTTAATCTGAAGTGATCAATCGGTGGTGGCTGCAAAGAGTTGCGTGTCGACCGGTTGGCCGAGAAAGGCTTCCAGCGTGGTCAGCAACGAGCCTGAGTCGCCAGGGGCAAAGAACGCCTCGCGAAAAGCGCGGCCCGTTTGCGGGTTGAAAACCCCGTCCCGCTGGAACCGCTTGAACGCTTCGGTCGCCAGCACCCCTGACCACTTGTAGGCATAGACCGACGCTTCGTAACCGGTCACCAGGTAATCAAAGCCAAAGGCGAAGCGGTGATAACCCGACAGTTGCAGGTGCGGCATCTCGCGTTGCACATCCTCGAACACCTGTTCGATGCTGCGGCCATCACCCTGGCTGCGGTGCAACTCCAGATCAAACAACGCCGTCAGCAGCAACATGGCGGTTGATCGACTGGTCTGGGCGCCAAGCGCAGCCAGTGCGGTGTTGACTCGCGCCGCCGTCAGACGTTCGCCGCTCTGGTAATGCGCCCCCAGCCACAGCAGAAAGTCTGGTGACTGACACCAATGCTCGAACAACTGCCCGGCGAATTCCGCCGTGTCGCGTCCCAGTTGAGAGATCCCCGCCAGGTTGCGATGGGGCGAGCGCGTCAGCACATGCTGCAGACAATGGCCGAACTCGTGAAACAGCACCCGCAGGTTTTCGTGGGAGAGCAGGCACGGGTGCGCTTCGGTGGCGGGCGGGAAATTGCAATTCAGGCAAGCGATCGGCAGCGCTGGTCGCCCCTCGGCATTGATGCTGCGAATGCGTAACACGGAGGTGAACGCAAAGTCAGTGGCGTCTTCGCGGTGAAAAGGGTCTACGTAGATGTGCCCGATCACTTGCCCGTGCTCGCTGACATCCAACAGTCGGACGCTGTCATGCCAGTGGCTGAGTTCTGTCTGCTCGACGATGGTGATGCCAAACAAGTGCTCGCAGAACCGGCAGAGTTTACGCAACGTGTCATCAAGCGAAAAATACTGGCGCAAGCCTTTTAGCGCCCCGTTCAACTGCTGCAGGCGTAATTGCTCGGCGAGAAATTCCTCATCCCACGGCTGGATATCTGCATACCCCAGGGTGAGCGCAAAGGCTTTCAACGCCTGCGTATCGCTGAGCAGATGCGGCGTATTCAGTACGACTTGCTGGCGTATAAACGCACTGACTTGCGCCGGGGAGGTGGCCATACGGTTTGCCAGGCGCAACTCGACGAAATTCTCGAAGCCCAATAATTGGGCTTTTTCGTGGCGCAACGCGACCAGCACCGAGAGGACCGGATCGTTGTCGAGTTTTTCTGCCAGCGGGCCTCGATCAGACGCGCGGTTGATCCAGGCCGTGAAGTACTCCTCACGCAGCGCGCGGTTTTGCGCATGAGTCATGATTTGTCGGTAGGTGTTCTGATCCAGCGTGAGCAGCCAGCCGCTGTGTCCAGCCGTTTTCGCCTTGAGGGCCAGTCGTGCCTGTACCTCGGCAGACAGGCCTTGAAGTAGCGTGATGTCGTTGACTCGCTTGCTCCACGCGGCGTTGGCCAGTTCCAGATTGTTTTGAAACAACTGCTCCAGATTCCGGATATCCCGGTTCAGGCGGGCAAGTTTTTGCTGTTGCGCTGGCTGCAGTTCGATACCGGACAAGCGGAACCTGCGCAGAATCTTCGCCAGCGAGGCTTTGCGCTGATCATCGAAACTGGCGGCAACCGCACTCTGCGCCAGGCGTTGATAGGTACGGTACAACTCGAGATTGGCGGTCTTGTTGTCTATGTATTGACCTGCAGCGTGGCTGCACAGCGCGCTTTCCCTGAGCCAGTCGGCGTCGTCGGATTTGACCGTCGATAGCGTGTCGATAATGCCCACTGCTTCCGTCAGGCGCGCATCGGCCGAATCGATGGCCACCACCAGATCATCCCAGTTTGGATGCTCGGTCTGGCTGGCGATCACTTGGGCAATGATCTGCTGGTTTTCGGCAACGATCACGTTGATGGCGGGCAGCAGATGCTCGGCGCGAATGTCCGACCACGGGGGCAATGACCAGTGTTGTAAAAGCGGATTGGTGTCAGGCATGACGTCTTCCTTGAGGGTTGGCTGAAAGGGCCAGCCTAGGCAGGAAGCGCAGGGGAAGGGCGGTAGATAGTTACCACCTTCCACCGCTGATCGGTGGAAGGTGGTTCTGACTCAATGTTGCTCGTCAGGCTTTTTCGCAAGTTTCGGATTAGGGAAAAACTGCACTGCCTGGACTTTCTTGTCCGCTGGCGGTTTCAGCGCGCTGGTGTTGACCCGCGTGCCCAGCTCCTTTGGAACCGACAACCCTTGCTCGTTCAGCGTGTCGGAGTAACCGCAGGCCACGCATTCGCGGTGGGGCACGGTGTCCTCGTTCCACATCATCAGTTTGTCCGGCTCGCTGCACGCCGGGCAGACAGCCCCGGCGATAAAGCGTTTTTTGGTGATCACTGGCCCCTCACTCATGCTGCCGCGCCCTCGGTCAGGCCGCTGTGACGCAACAGTGCGTCAATCGATGGCTCACGGCCACGGAAGTCGACGAACAGCACCATCGGCGCTTGCGAGCCGCCTCGCGCCAGAATCGCTTCGCGGAAGGCGCGACCGGTTTCAGCGTTGAGCACACCGTCTTCTTCGAATTTCGAGAACGCATCGGCCGACAGCACTTCCGCCCACTTGTAGCTGTAGTAACCCGCCGCGTAACCGCCGGCGAAGATGTGCGCGAAGCTGTTGGGGAAGCGGTTGTAGGCCGGAGGACGCATCACCGACACCTCGTCACGCACGCCTTCGAGCACTTGCAGCGGGCTGCGGCCATCACCGTGAGTGGCATGCAGTTCGAAGTCGAACAGCGAGAACTCCAGCTGACGCACCATCATCAGGCCGGACTGAAAGTTCTTCGCCGCGAGCATTTTTTCCAGCAGATCCTGAGGCAGCGCTTCGCCGGTTTCGTAGTGACCGGAAATCAGCGCGAGGCCTTCGGGCTCCCAGCACCAGTTTTCCATGAACTGGCTCGGCAGCTCGACCGCATCCCACGCCACGCCGTTGATGCCCGACACGCCGGCATGCTCGACGCGGGTCAACAGGTGATGCAGGCCGTGGCCGAATTCGTGGAACAGCGTGGTCACTTCGTCGTGGGTCAGCAGCGCAGGCTTGCCGCTGTCGGCCGGGGTGAAGTTGCACACCAGATTGGCGACCGGGCTTTGCAGCACGCCGTCGACAGTACGGCGACGGTCGCGGGCGCCGTCCATCCACGCACCGCCACGCTTGTTGGCGCGGGCATACAGATCGAAGAAGAAGCGGCCGACGTGCTGGCCGTTTTCCTTGATTTCGAACAGGCGAACATCCGGGTGCCAGGTGTCGAAGCCTTTCTGCTCGGCGATCTCGATGCCGTACAGACGCTGGACGATGGCGAACAGACCACCGAGAACCTTGTCGATCGGGAAGTAGGCGCGCAGGGTTTCCTGGGCGACGCTGTAGCGTTGTTCGCGAAGTTTTTCGCCGTAGAAACCCACATCCCAGCTTTGCAGATCAGCGCAACCCTGCTCGGCGGCGTAGGCGCGCAGTTGTTGCAGATCCTGAGCGGCGAACGGCTTGCTGCGTTTGGCCAGATCGCGCAGGAAGCTCAGCACCTGATCGCTGGACTCGGCCATTTTGGTAGCAAGGCTCAACTCGGAGAAACTGGCGAAGCCCAAGAGCTTTGCCAGCTCCTGACGCAGGTCGAGAATTTCTTCCATCACCGGACCGTTGTCGTTCTGACCGGCGTTCGGGCCTTGATCCGAAGCGCGGGTGCAATAGGCTGCGTAGACTTCTTCGCGCAGCGCACGGTCTTGGGCGTAAGTCATCACCGCGTAGTAGCTTGGGAATTCGAGGGTGATCAACCAACCATCTAGGTCCTTGGCCTGGGCCGCGGCAGCCATTTGCGCCTTTGCCGAATCGGTCAGGCCGGCGAGGATGGCTTCGTCGGTGATGTGCTTGGTCCACGCTTGAGTGGCATCGAGCAACTGGTTGGAGAAACGGCTGCCCAGCTCGGACAGCTTGCTTTGCACTTCGGCGTAGCGCTGCTGTTCGGCCTCCGGCAGGTCGATACCCGACAGACGGAAGTCACGCAGGGCATGTTCCAGGATAGTTTTTTGCGCGACGTCGAAACCGGCGGCTTCCGGGCTGTTGGCCAATGCTTCGAAGGCCTGGAACAGTTCGCGGTTCTGGCCCATCTCGGTGGAGTAGGCGCTCAATGCAGGCAGGCACGACTCGTAGGCTTCACGCAATTCGGCGCTGTTGCACACAGCGTTGAGGTGGCTGACCGGACTCCAGGCTGCGCCGAGGCGATCATTGAGTTCGTCCATCGCCAATACCAGGCCGGCCCAGGTAGGGTTCTGGCCTTGGGTCTTGAGGATTTCGGCGATGGCGGCGCGGTTGTCGGCCAGGATGGTTTCGATGGCTGGCAGGACGTGTTCGGCACGGATCGTGGAGAACGGCGGCAGGTCGTAGGACTGCAGAAGAGGGTTGTTCACGCTCACGGTTGGCACCTTGGCTGGAAGAAACATGTGCCCATCTTAATTACAATCGACACTCACCGCAGCTATCGGCGACAGAGAGAGAACTAATCGTGTCCCTTCGCAAATACCAGAACCATACCCCGCAGTTGAGCAAAGGTGCCTTTGTCGACGGCTCCGCGGTGGTGATCGGCGACGTCGAAATCGGCGAAGACAGCTCCGTCTGGCCGCTGACGGTCATCCGCGGCGACATGCACCGCATCCGCATCGGTGCGCGCACCAGCGTGCAGGATGGCTGCGTGCTGCACATTACCCACGCCGGCCCGTTCAACCCGGACGGCTTCCCGTTGTTGATCGGCGATGACGTGACCATCGCCCACAAAGTCATGCTGCATGGCTGCACCGTCGGCAGCCGCGTGTTGATCGGCATGGGCAGTATCGTCATGGACGGCGCGGTGGTCGAAGACGACGTGATCATCGGCGCGGGCAGCCTGGTGCCGCCGGGTAAGCGCCTGCACAGCGGCTTCCTTTACGTGGGTAGCCCGGTGAAACAGGTGCGGGCGCTGACCGACAAGGAAAACGCCTTCTTCACCTACAGCGCGGCGAACTACGTGAAGCTCAAGGACCTGCACCTGGCCGAAGGCTACGACACACTCTGAATCGAATTCGCGACTGCTCAGGAATACACATGCATTACCAGACCGTACTGTTCGACCTCGATGGCACCCTGACCGATCCGCGTGAGGGCATCACCCGTTCCATCCAGTTCGCGCTGAGCAAACTCGGCATTGATGAGCCAGACCTGACCAAGCTTGAGCACTTCATCGGCCCGCCGCTGTTGCAGGCATTCATGCAGTTTTACGACTTTGATGAAGCGAAGGCGTGGGAGGCGGTGAATTTCTATCGCGAGCGCTTCAAGGTCACCGGTCTTTATGAAAACCGCGTGTTCGAGGGCGTCACGCCGCTGCTGGAAACCCTCAGTGGCCAAGGTCGGCAGCTCTACATCGCAACGTCCAAACCCTGGGTGTTCGCCCGCGAGATTGCCCGGCACTTCGACTTTGCCCGGCACTTCAAGGTGATCTACGGCAGTGAGCTGGATGGAACGCGGACCAACAAGGTTGAACTGATTGCGCACCTGCTCGCGGAAGAAGGGCTGGACCCGGCGAACACCTTGATGATCGGCGATCGCAAGCACGACCTGATTGGCGCGCGCAGCAATGGTCTGGACGCGGCGGCGGTGGGTTATGGGTTTGGCAGTTTTGAAGAGTTGAATGCCGAGGCGCCGGCTTATCACTTTGAAACGCTGGCCGAGTTGCATCAGGCATTTTTGCAGCGCTGATCAATACGTCATCGCTGGCAAGCCAGCTCCCACATGAAAGCGGTGTCACCAGGGGCACCGCATTCACTGTTGGATCTGGTTCCCACAGGTGAGCGGTGTCTTCAGGTTCAGCGAAATCCCTGTGGGAGCTGGCTTGCCAGCGATGAGGCCGGATCAGCCACTGGAGGGCTGAGAGTCTGCCAAAGTTTTCAATGCCAATTTACGCTCCACAACCGGCAACCCGCCCAGCCTCTCGACCTCCGCGTAAAACCTTGGCCAATCCCCCCCAACCTGGCTGAACAACGCCGAAAACGCCGACACCCATTGGTCATATAACCCGAAGGGCAGCAGCCGCGCATTGTTCAGCGGCGTATTCACCCAGGCGTCATAACGCTTGTCCCCGGCCCACTGACGGTCACGCATCACCCGGTAATCCCGGCGAAACTGCTCGAACTCGGCCGCTTTGCGCTCGCGCATCTGCTCGACGGGCAACGGCTGTGCATACAACGTCTCCAGCCGCGAGCGCGTAGCAAGTACCAACGCGATGAACTGATCACGCTGCTTGAGTCGGGAGTTGGTCTCCGCCGGCAATCCGCGAAACGCCCGCCATTGCCGAGTACCTTCCTGCTCGACAAACGTGGCAAACGACTCGTTGAACTCGGTGTCGTCCTTCACATAGAACTGCTGATGCGCCAGTTCGTGGAAGATCAGCGTGGCCAGGCGCTCGTCGCCCCAGCCCATCATCGAATTGAGGATCGGGTCGTTGAACCAGCCCAGCGTCGAATAGGCCTCGACACCGCCAATCGACACGTCCATGCCCTGCAAGCGCTGAATCGCCGCTTCACCCCGCGCGGCGCTCTGGCTGTAATAACCGCGATAGGCCACGCACCCGGCAATCGGGAAGCAGTGGTTTTGCGGGGTCAGGGAAAACTCTGTGGTGGCGAACACATTCCACACCACGAAAGGACGGCCAATGTCGGCGTACAGGCGATAACTCTGGTTGTCTGGCAGATGCAGGTGCTCGCTGGCAAAAGCCCGGGCCTGCTGCGACTGGACCAGGTGCGCGCGCAATTTCGCATCGCGGCTCGGGTCGGCAATCACGCTGGCGACCGGTTCGCGGGCCTGCAGCAATTGCCACTGACCGCTGGCCAGTTGGCTGTAATAGCTGACGCTTGCGCAACCGTTGAGCAACAAAAGCATCACACCCGGAAACAAAATCCGAAAAACGCGATCAAGTAACCGATGGCTTGGAAGCGGCCTGATCAAAATAAGAAACCCTCTGGAAAGTCTGCCCGCAAGACTATCCCGCCCATTGGAGCTTCGCTATGCGCATGTTGATGCTGACAGGAGGCCTGCTGACGCTGGCCGGTTGTGCCGGATTCGGAATGCCCGATCCTGACCCTTCGCAAGCCTGGATTGATCTCGATGCCCGGCAGCAGGACACGGCGCTACAGGCGCTGCAAGTCGATAGCAAGGCCGCCGTCGACAAACGTTATTTCGAGGTACAGCCCGGCAGTCATGAACTGAAGGTGCGTTATCAATTCCCGGTCGAGGCGACCAATATCGGCCCGGACGCCGAGCCCCTCTGGCGTGATTGCCAGTTGAGCGTGAAATTCAAGGACTTCAACGCCGGCCAGCGTTATCAGTTGCAGGCCGGCAGTATCGGTTTCCGCCCGTGGGCGAAACTTTATGACGAGCAGCGCAAAGTCGTCGGACAGGGTACGCCGGCGGGCTGTCAGAAAACCTGATCGGCGCTATGCTGGCGCTCTCATCTAAAGGACATTGATCATGCGCAGGTTAACGCTGTTGCTTGCAGCAAGTGTGGTTGCCGGCTGCCAGAGCCCGATGCCGGTGGTCGATCCCACCATGGCCTGGGTCGACTTTGCCATGCCCACCCCCGGCGGCAAGGTGTTGATGGCCGATCGAGTGGACAAGCAAAGGATGACCGACGGGCGATATTTTCAGGTCACGCCGGGGAGTCACGAGCTGAGGGTGCGTTTTGATTTCGAGGTGTTTGGCGGCGGTCAGGGCATGGACACCGATCCGCAGGAGCGGCTGTGTTACATGACCGTGCGTTACGATGATTTCGAGGCCGGGCAACGTTATCGACTGGAGGCACGGTCGCTGGCCTTCACGCCAAGCGCCCGGTTGATCAATCGCCAGGGGCAGATCGTTGCCAAGGAACGGCAGATCAACTGTGTACCCTGAGCGCCTTCAGTCGTTGTTCTTCTGATAGACGATTGCTTTGGTGCCGTTTTCACATCTGCCTACGACCATGGCGATGTCGTGCTTTTTGGCCTCTGCCTTGCTGACGATTTCCAGCGTGTAGGACGGCACGGCTTTAGCCTGAATCTTGATTTCGATCTCTTTGCGGAGTTCTTCGCAGTCTTTAGGTGCGGCAAAAGCGGAGGTGGCCAGTGCACTGCAGAGAATCGCCAAGCCAATACGTTTCATGAATGAAGCTCCTTGAGGCAGCGCGCACGGGCGTGCGCTGAAGCTGCTATCACGTATACGACCACATTTTTGAAACGCGAGTTCTGACTTCGCTCACAAACTTTGATCAGCTTTTGCCCCCTCGTGATGATTTCCAGATCGTCTTCGCGAACAGGCTCGCTCCTACAGAGTTTTGTGGCGTTCACATAACCCTGTGGGAGCGAGCCTGCTCGCGAAGGCGTCGGCACTGCCAACGCCAGAATCAGCCTTGGAACATCAGCTGAGCAGCGAAGCCTCAAGGGTAATCTTCGCATTCAACACCTTGGACACCGGGCATCCTTCTTTGGCTTTGTTGCTGAGCTCTTCAAACTGCTCTTGGGTCGCGCCCGGAATTTTCGCCTTGAGAATCAGCTTCACCGCAGAGATCGCGAAACCGCCCTCAACCTGATCGAGCGTGACTTCAGCCTGGGTGTCGATGCTGTCGGCCTTGAGGCCGGCATCGCCGAGAATCATCGAAAACGCCATGGAGAAACAGCCGGCATGCGCCGCGCCGATCAGTTCTTCAGGGTTGGTGCCTTTACCGCCCTCGAAGCGCGCCTTGAAGCCGTAGGGTGCTTCTCTGAGGACGCCGGTTTCGGTGGAAATCGAGCCGATGCCGGTTTTCAGATCACCTTCCCAATGTGCGGATGCTTTCTTCACGATAGCCATGTCTGCCTCCTCAAGATCTGGCGCGGGACGCCGCGCCTTCGTGGTTTTTGCTTGCAAGGCTTCTGAGGATAGACGTCGGGACAAAGTTCAGCCTATCTGAATCGTTGACTTTTTTAGTAGGATTTTTCGTCCTGCTATTGAAACTCGGGTATATGCCCTCATTGCATAGAACACGCTTATGGATTCGGCAGGTTTTCGTTTGCGAGAAGAACCTGCCTCCTCACTCGGAGACGCAGGTTTATGAAGCAACTGTCCGACGTAAAATTTTCCACCCTCGATCTGGTGCCCGTGCGCGAGAACGGCAGCCCGGCGCAGTCGCTGCGCAATTCGCTGGACCTGGCGCAGCACGCCGAGAAATTCGGCTACACGCGGTTCTGGGTGGCTGAACACCACAACATGGACGGCATCGCCAGTTCCGCCACCTCGGTGCTGCTCGGTTATCTGGCGGGCGGTACCTCGACCATCCGCGTCGGTTCTGGCGGGGTAATGCTGCCTAACCATGCGCCGCTGGTGATCGCCGAACAGTTCGGCACACTGGAGAGCCTGTATCCGGGTCGTATCGACCTCGGTCTGGGCCGGGCGCCGGGTTCCGATCAAATGACTGCCCGCGCGCTTCGCCGTGAGCGTTCCGGCAGTGCTGACGACTTCCCGGAAGACGTTGCCGAACTGGCGCGTTATCTCGGCCCGCGCACCCCGGATCAACGGGTGATCGCCATGCCCGGCACCGGCACCAATGTGCCGATCTGGCTGCTCGGTTCCAGCCTGTTCAGTGCGCAACTGGCCGGCGAGCGCGGTTTGCCCTACGCCTTCGCCTCGCATTTCGCCCCGCGCTTCATGCACGAGGCCATCCGCGTCTACCGCAATCACTTCAAGCCGTCGGCGGTGCTCGACAAGCCTTACGTGATGCTTGGTGTGCCGCTGGTGGCGGCGGACACTGATGAGCAAGCCGATTACCTGGCGACTTCGGTGTACCAGCGAATCCTCGCGTTGATGCGTGGGCAAAGCCTGGTGCAGCGCCCACCGGTGAAAACCATGGATGGCCTGTGGCTGCCCCATGAGCGTGAAGCGGTGGGAGATTTCCTGGGTCTGGCGATGGTCGGCAGCCCGGCGAAAATCCGCGCGAAACTGCAGGTGCTGATTGAGCAAACCCAGGCTGATGAGCTGATCTTTACCTCTGACTTGTATGAACATGCCGATCGCGTGCGTTCGTACGAGTTGCTGGCGCAGGTGATGAAGGGCTAAGCGTCAGGCGCTGAAGAGCCCCTCACCCTAACCCTCTCCCGGAGGGAGAGGGGACTGACCGAGGCGTTCAGGCGATGTACATCGACTTGAGAAACCGAGTGGATTTGGGTTCTGAAAGATTACGCAAATCGGCTCCCTCTCCCTCGGGAGAGGGCTGGGGTGAGGGGCTGGCTCTGGCCCACACCCACAACCTAAAGCCGTGCGCAGCAGACACAAAAAAGCCGACGCATTCGCGTCGGCTTTTGCATTTCAGGCGCAATCAACCGCGTTTGTAGACAATGTCCTTGGTGCCACCTTCACAGCTGCCGACGACATCGCCGCCAGCCGCGGCACCCTTGTCGACGATCTCCAGCGAATACCCGGAAACGCCCTTGGCATCCAGTTTCGCCGCAATCTCTGCCTTCAGTTCTTCACAAGGCTTGCCGGCTGCAAATGCACCACCCGCAAGGCTCAACAAACCTACTGCCAACATGAACTTCTTCATCGGTCGCACTCCCTGGTCGGATTAAAAGAGGCGGGCATCGGGTTATTCACCCGACATGCCCACCTTGTAGCGCTTTGCCATTCCTATGGCACTCGGCCAGCGCGCAAGTTCAGAAGCGTAGACCAAACTCAGCTACTGGCGATGCGGAACCCGACTTTCAGTGTTACCTGAAAGTGCGCAGCTTTACCGTCCTTGATGTGGCCGCGGGTCTCGGTCACCTCAAACCACTCCAGATGCTTGATGCTTTTGTTGGCTTCTGCCAACGCATTGTTGATGGCGTCTTCGATGCTGGTTGGGGACGAGCCGACCAGCTCGACTTTTTTGTACGTGTGGTGGTCAGTCATGGTGATCTCCTTGGGATGTGGAATTGAGACTAGCAGTGAATTTGCACTGTTGATTTCGGCGGCTTTGCGCAAGCGAAGTTCAGAATTTCTGCACTTTCTCAATCCGCTGAAGTCCCAATCAACACACGCCACTCATCACCAATGCAGGAGAGCCACCATGGCCAACACCTCTTTACGTAAAGCCTCATTGCAAAGCATGGAAGCGGAGATCGAGAGTCTGCTCAAGTCGTTGGAAGGCCTGAAGGACGACGCTTCCGACGAGTCGCGCAAAACCCTCAAGGCGCTAAAAAGCAATGCCGAAAGTGCGCTGAAACATTCGCGTCATCTGCTTAGCGATGCCTACGAAGAAGTCAAAGTGAAGACCCGCGAGACCGGGATCGCCACCCGCGATTACGCGCAGGAACATCCATGGACCACCGCCGGTGTTGCGGTGGGTGCTTTGGGTCTACTGGCCGCTTACTTGCTGTTCAAGCGCGGCGAGTGATCCGGCTGGCGCAGCTCTTGTTTGAGCCAGTGCGCCAGTTGCCGGGCGCGCCCATCCGCGGCGCGCTTGGGTAGCCACAACGCCAGTTGCGCCGGGGTTTCACAGAAGCCCCACGGCGCAACCAGGCGCCCGGCCTTCAAGTCTTCGGTCACCAGCGGCTCCGGCGCGATAGCCACCCCAAGGCCCGCCACTGCGGCTTCCAGCAAATAATACAAATGCTCAAAACCTTGCCCGAGCTTCAACGTCTTGGCGTCGAGGTGATTTTGCTGTGCCCAGCTCGGCCAGGCTTGCGGCCGAGATGTCGTGTGCAGCAAGGGTTCGTCGAGCAGCGCTGAAGCGGGCGCGGTTTGCAGGCGTTGATACCCGTTGAACAGCGGGCTCATTACGGGGCCGATGCGTTCTGCGGCCAGCTCATAAACCTGCATGTCTGCGGGCCAGGGTGGTTCTGCGAACAGCAGCAATGCGTCCAGTCCCGGTCGCCTCGGGTCGAGATCACCTTCACCCGCCGATAAATGCAGGCGCAAATCCGGCAGATCGGCATTCAGCCTTCCCAATCGCGGGATGAACCAGCGCGCCAGCAAGCTTCCCGAGCAGCCGAGCACGAACGGCGCATCGGCTGTACGTTGCGTCAGCTCGGCACAAACACTGCGCAAGCGATCAAACGCCTCGCCGCTGGCATCGCGTAAACGCACACCGGCATCTGTGAGTTTCAAGCCGCGCCCATCCTTGACGAACAGGCTGACGCCAAGGTGTTCTTCGAGCACCTTGAGCTGGCGGCTGACCGCGCCATGGGTCACGTGCAGTTGTTCGGCGGCCTGGCTGACGCTGTTCAGACGGGCAGTGGCTTCGAAGGCGCGCAAAGCGTTGAGCGGGGGAAGGTCGTGGCTCATGGTATCTGTGAGTTTTCCTGACAGGTTGTGGCGATCTTATCGGTTTTCAGCATAGAAGGTCAGGGGTAGAGTGGGCCTCATTGTCTTCTCACGTCATTCCCGATTCTGCTGGAGCAAAACATGACCCAGACTTCGAACACTTCCGATCTGCGTAATGGCCCTGACGCCAATGGCCTGTTTGGCTCGTTCGGTGGCCGCTACGTGGCTGAAACCCTGATGCCGTTGATCCTCGAGCTGGCCCGCGAATACGAGACAGCCAAGGAAGACCCTGCATTTAAAGAAGAATTGGCCTACTTCCAGCGCGACTACGTCGGACGTCCGAGCCCGCTGTATTACGCCGAGCGTCTGACCGAGTTCTGCGGCGGCGCCAAGATCTACCTCAAGCGCGAAGAGCTGAACCACACCGGCGCGCACAAGATCAATAACTGCATCGGCCAGATTCTGCTGGCGCGGCGCATGGGCAAAAAACGCATCATCGCCGAGACGGGCGCCGGCATGCACGGCGTGGCGACTGCCACCGTGGCCGCGCGTTTCGGTCTGGATTGCGTGATCTACATGGGCACCACCGACATCGAACGCCAACAGGCCAACGTGTTTCGCATGAAGTTGCTGGGCGCCGAAGTGATCCCGGTAGTGGCCGGCACTGGCACCCTGAAAGATGCGATGAACGAAGCGCTGCGTGACTGGGTGACCAATGTCGACAGCACCTTCTACCTGATCGGCACCGTGGCTGGTCCGCACCCGTATCCAGCGATGGTTCGCGACTTCCAGGCCGTGATCGGCAAGGAAACCCGTGACCAACTCCAAGCGCAGGAAGGTCGTCTGCCGGACAGCCTGGTCGCGTGCATCGGTGGCGGCTCCAACGCCATGGGCCTGTTCCACCCATTCCTTGATGACAAAAGCGTTGAGATTATTGGTGTTGAAGCGGCCGGCTACGGCATCGAAACCGGCAAGCACGCGGCCAGCCTGAATGGCGGCGTACCGGGTGTGTTGCACGGCAACCGTACTTTCCTGTTGCAGGACGACGACGGCCAGATCATCGACGCTCACTCGATTTCCGCCGGCCTCGATTACCCGGGTATCGGCCCGGAACACGCCTGGTTGCATGACATCGGCCGCGTCCAGTACACCTCGGTGACCGACGACGAAGCCCTCGACGCATTCCACAAATGCTGCCGCCTGGAAGGGATTATTCCTGCCCTGGAAAGCGCCCACGCGCTGGCCGAAGTATTCAAGCGCGCACCGAACCTGCCCAAGGATCACCTGATGGTGATCAACCTGTCGGGCCGTGGCGACAAAGACATGCAGACCGTTATGCACCATATGGAACAGTCCAAGCAGGAGAAACACTGATGAGCCGCCTGCAAACCCGTTTTGCCGAACTCAAGCAACAGAATCGCGCCGCGCTGGTGACCTTTGTCACCGCCGGTGATCCGGATTACGACACTTCGCTGGCGATCCTCAAAGGCTTGTCGAAAGCCGGCGCCGACGTGATTGAGTTGGGCATGCCGTTCACCGATCCGATGGCTGACGGCCCGGCGATTCAACTGGCGAACATCCGCGCATTGGGCGCCAAGCAGAATCTGCTGAAAACCCTGCAAATGGTTCGCGAGTTCCGCGAAGACAACAGCGACACACCGCTGGTGCTGATGGGCTACTACAACCCGATCCACAAGTTTGGTGTCGAGCGTTTCATTGCGCAGGCCAAAGAGGCTGGCGTCGACGGCCTGATCGTTGTCGACATGCCGCCGGAGCACAACGACGAACTGTGCGACCCGGCGCAGGCTGCCGGCCTGGATTTCATCCGTCTGACTACGCCGACCACCGACGACGCGCGACTGCCGAAGGTTCTCAACGGCAGTTCCGGTTTTGTGTACTACGTGTCGGTTGCCGGTGTCACCGGTGCCGGCGCGGCGACGCTGGAGCATGTCGAAGAGGCGGTCGCTCGTTTGCGCCGCCACACCGATCTGCCGATCAGCATTGGTTTCGGTATCCGCACACCAGAGCAGGCCGCCGCGATTGCGCGTCTGGCTGACGGGGTTGTGGTGGGTTCGGCGTTGATCGATCACATCGCCAATGCCCAGACTCCGGATCAGGCCATCGACGGCGTATTGAGCCTGTGCTCGGCACTGGCAGAGGGCGTGCGGAAGGCTCGCGCCAGCTAAAGGTAGAGTTCCTGGTTCAGAGGAAAGTGCCTGGGCACCGGGGTTCTGGATTAATCGTTAGTCAGTCAAAAGATCGCAGCCTGTTGCAGCTCCTACATGTGACCTTTGTAGGAATTGCCACAGGCTGCGATCTTTTGCCTTTACGGCAGCTCCAGCCCGCCGGACGCCTTGTGCAGTTTGCGCAAATGCTCGCCGATCTGTTTCACGTTGGCCTCACTGGCGGCAATTTCGGCGGCGCGCTTGGGTTCCAGCAACTTACGCACTTCCTTGTCGAGGTCGCCGCTGAGTAACAGCAGCTTCTTCTGCCGCTGGCTGCTTTCCGTTTCCAGTCGGCTGAACTCGCTGGGTTGCGGCAAACCGTAGCCTTTCGAATCCAGCAGTTCTGCCGGACGGCTGAGGAACCCACTGTTGGCGAGGATTTCCTGCAAGGTCGCATTGGCCTTGTCCATTCCGCCATTCTCCAGTTCCCGCGCACCGAGGTAACGCTGTTTGACCTCGTCCTGCGCGAGCAACAACTGGCGACGGAAACTGGCCTGCTCCAGCAGCAACAGCGCGGCGCTGGTGCGCAGGTCGGCGCGATCGAACCATTCGCGGCGTTCTTCGGCCGACAACGAAAGCCACTCCTCAACGGTGTTCTGTTTGATTGGCAGCTGCTTCTTCAGCACGTCGAACATCGCTTGATAGCGATCGCGGAACGAGTCGAAGCGATAGCCCAGACGCAGCGCTTCTTTCGGATCATCCAGCACGCTGGTGTCGGCCAGACCACGGCCCTTGAGCACTTCCAGCAGACCGTTGGGCATGATGCTGTCGAGGCCGGTGAGTTGCGCGTTGTTGCTGCCGCTGCGCAACAGTTTCAAGCCTTCCACTGCGCAGTTATTGGACAGGAAGAAATAGTTGCCGTCGTAGCTCCAATGCATCTCGGCGGCATGTTCGACCACGCCTTCGATCTCGCTGCGCGACAGATTCAGCGGTACCGAGGCGAGGCTGCGCAGTTCGGTCTTGGTGTACTCGTCGATCACCTGCGCCAACGGCAGGACGAACAGCCGAGAGGGGTATTTACCGACCAATCCGTCCCAACTCGACAACTGCACATCACCGACGAAAGCGCGGTAGGACAGCACCAGATGTTGATCCAGATCGAGCCGGCAATCCGGGCCACGCGGACGCCCCGGTGCACAGATCACCAGACGCAACATGCTGTGACCCCAGCGGCTGACCCAGTTCTGATTGGCCTCGGCCAGTAAATAATCGACGGCGTAGACACGCTCCGGATCGACTTGCCCCAATGGTTGCTTGGCGAAATCGTTGCCGGCGTTCAGAAACGCAAAGGTCTTGGCGCAGGAATTCGGGGCCGGTGGTGCCCAGCCGAAGTGATCCTTGTAGTAGCGATACAGCGCCGGGCGGCGGCACGCGTAGCTCGGGTCGAGCAGGAAGTACTCCATGTTGACCGCGACGAACTCCTTGGGACTGGAGATTTCGTACAGGTCCGGGCTGCGGGCAATCTGTCGGTTGTGTTGCTCGCGCTCGCCGCGACGGCCGACGTATTGCGGCCACCCGGCGAGGTCGAGCAATCGCGGGTCATCACTAAGGGTGAAGCGGCGCCCGTTCTGGCCACGGCACTCATCGGGAATGCCGATCAGCCCGACACTGTTGAAGCGCCGGGTGCAGCGCTGGATCAGCGTGCGCTCGGCGTTTGGCCAGAGGCGTGCGCGGTCATAAATGTGGGTGATTTCGTGCAGCACCGTGGCGAGCAGTTCCTGGCGCACAGTGCCGTGGGGGCGATTGGTCTTCTCTTTGGCCGCGCTGCCGTCGGTGAGACTGGCGAGCAATTTGCGGTTCAGATCGAGTTCGGCGACCAGGGTTGCCTGGCCATAGGCATTGCCGGGCATGTCATCGGTCCAGCCGACATCGATGCGCCGATCCAGCCGCTCGATAAAGCTCGGCGGCAAGGCCTGCATGGCTTCATCGATCAGCGCCTGGCTGGCCTGTTGCTGGGCGGGGCTCAGACCGTCGGTCTTGAGCCGCAATTGCAGGCCGGCGTAGGCGCTGTTGCCAAGTAGCAACAACGCCCCGGCCAGTAGCCAGGCGCCAAGTGACTTCACAGTGCGAGGATGGCTTCGGCGAGAACCTGATCACTGGCGTCGCGAGCTTCCGGCACGCGTGTGCGCAAGGTGTTGAGAGCGGCTTCCAGGTGCGCACCACGGATATCACCCTTGCTGGCGACAAAGCTGGCGGCGTCGTCGTGGGCTTCGCGGATGATTTTCGAGTCGCGAATCGACGTGGTGGTATCAGACGTGAAATCAATGGTGCGCTGGGAGGCACGAACGATGATGTTACTGGTGGCTACCAGGGTTTGGGCCTGGGCCAGGTCGGCCAATAAAAACAGGCCAAGGGCGGCAGCAATCAGCGGGCTACGCATGGAACGACTCCGAAGGGCAAAGTTAACAAGGGACTGGGTTAACTATTGGACGAGAATTGCCTCTGCCAGTTCAAGGTCGCTGGCATGAAGTTTCGGCCGGGTTTTACGCAGGTAGTGCAGTGCGGATTCCAATCGAGCGCCGCGCAATTCTCCGTCACTGGCAACAAACACCGCCGCATCATCGTGAGCGACGAGCAGCAGTTTACGGTCGAACGGCGCGGAAGACACCATGCCGGTCGCCCAGACGCTCACCACGGTGTTTTGCGTGGAGACGTCGAAGGCGTTGGCCGAGGTCGTCCAGCAAGCAGTTAACAATACGCAAGGGATCAGGAGTTTTTGAATAAAAGGCATGGGACTCGGCAACTGTTGGCGAGCCGTAAGGCTAGCGCAATGCCCGGACTAGAGCCAGCGCCGAAATATCGGGACACGACCGGCGTGCCCCGCCATGCCGCGACTGCTTAGATAGTCAGAATGGCCTGAGCCAACTGAGCGTCGGTGGCTTGCAGTTGTGGCGCCTGATGACGAATGTGATCCAGCGCGCTTTCCAGTTTCACGCCTCGGATGTCGCCTTGGCTGGCGACGAAGCTGGCTGCGTCGTCACGGGCAGCGAGCACGATCTTGTCGTCACGGAAGGAAGAGGTGACGTCGGAAGTAGCGTCGGAGGAGGCTTTCAGGGCGCCGACAATCGAGTCAGTGGTCACGATGAAGCTGGTAGCGCTGGCGTTGGCAGCCACGGCCAACAGGGCTGCGGCGCTGAGCATGCGAAGACGGGTCATGGGGTAACTCCTGTGGATAAACCGTATAGAGAGGTGGCTCGGTATCTGAGGAGTCAGACGCCATCGGCACAGCATTCGCCACGTACTGAATGGATATTAGGCTGCTCTGTGCAATTCGCCCAGTGGTCAGAATGCTGGCTTCTGCGGAACACGTATAACTGTACCTATGAATGTTGATAAAACTAAAACTGTGCTTGTTTTAATCTCGAAGCGTCTATTCTGCGGTTTTGAAGCATCCAGAACGACAAAACCCGTCGTGGTTTCCCACGACGGGTTTTGTTTTATTCAATTCGGGTTGCTGGCGGTGGGTCTAACGACCAGAGCCAGCGACGCTACTTAGCGCCAGAACGGCTTGCTCAGCTCTTCGTAGCGTTGTGCTTCGCTGATACCGGCGTCAGCCAGCAGACGCGAATCCAGGCGGGCCAATTGGTGGCGGCTGGAGATGCGGCGCTGCCACAACATCAGGTTGGCGAGAACGCGCAGAGGCATGGAAGCCTGGGTTTTTGCAGCTTTGTCTTCGAAGAACAGTTCGGAACTGAGTGTACGTTCCATGGTTGACATCCTTCCGCTTGTGGCGGGATCAGGTAGTGGTTTGACTGGTGCCCATGATCCTCCCGTTTGCCTAGTCTCACTAGATACAGTTCAACTGTATTGTGAGTGACCAGTTAACTGTTTATTGATGGTGTACGGGTCGAAATTGGGCAAACTGTACCTGTCCGCACTTAAGTGGTGCGTTTTAGCTGGTTTCGGAAGAAAGTGTGGGTATTTGCTGTAGGAAAAGACCGGTACAGCAGTACAGTTTTTGACGGTGTCGAGGATTTCTGAATACCGTCGACGCAAACTGTGTTTGCGCCGACGGAACATCTGTGTGAATTACACCGTCAGCATCCGCCCGGTTTCTTCCAGATTGATGTGCCAGCTCAACGCTTCACGCAGGATGTGTGGGGTGTGACCACCGATTGCGCAGGCGGCGGTGAAGTAGTTATCCAGCGCCTGGCGAAAGTCCGGGTGCACACAATTGTCGATGATCACCCGGGCCCGTTCGCGAGGCGCCAGGCCTCGCAGATCCGCCAGGCCTACTTCGGTTACCAGAATGTCGACATCATGTTCGGTATGGTCAACGTGGCTGACCATCGGCACAACGCTGGAAATCGCGCCACCCTTGGCGATCGATTTCGTCACGAACACCGCCAGATGCGCGTTACGCGCGAAATCGCCGGAGCCGCCGATGCCGTTCATCATCCGCGTGCCGCAGACGTGGGTAGAGTTGACGTTGCCGTAGATGTCGAACTCCAGCGCCGTGTTGATGCCGATGATCCCCAAGCGCCGCACGACTTCCGGGTGGTTGGAGATTTCCTGCGGACGCAGCACCAGTTTGTCTTTGTACTTTTCCAGGTTGCCGAACACGTCGGTGTTGCGCCGTTCCGACAGCGTGATCGAGCTGCCCGAAGCGAAGCTCAGCTTGCCGGCATCGATCAGGTCGAACGTCGAGTCCTGCAGGACTTCGGAGTACATGGTCAGGTCTTCAAACGGCGAGTCGATCAGGCCGCACATCACCGCGTTGGCGATGTTGCCGATCCCGGCCTGCAGCGGGCCTAGCTTGTTGGTCATGCGCCCGGCATCGACTTCCTGCTTGAAGAAAGTGATCAGGTGATCGGCGATGGCGTTGGTGTCGACATCCGGCGACGACACCGTGGACGGTGAATCCGGTTGCTGGGTGATGACGATGGCGACGATCTTCTCCGGTGGAATCGGGATCGCGGTGCTGCCGATGCGGTCGTCGACCTTCACCAGCGGAATCGGCGTACGCGTCGGACGATACGTCGGGATATAGATGTCGTGCAGACCTTCGAGGTTGGCGTTATGCGCCAGATTGATCTCGACGATCACCTGTTTGGCGAAAATCGCGAAGCTCGCCGAGTTGCCCACCGAAGTGGTCGGCACAATATGGCCCTGCTCGGTGATGGCCACGGCTTCGATGACGGCGATGTCCGGCAGCTTCAGTTGCTGGTTGCGCAGTTGCTCGACGGTTTCCGACAGATGCTGGTCAATGAACATCACTTGCCCGGCGTTGATCGCCTTGCGCAAGGTGCTGTCGACCTGGAACGGCATGCGCCGCGACAGCACGCCGGCTTCGGTCAGTTGCTTGTCGAGGTCATTGCCCAGGCTGGCGCCCGTCATCAGGCTGATCTTCAGCGGCGTGACCTTGGCCCGCTCGGCCAGTGCATGAGGGACGGCCTTGGCTTCGCCGGCGCGGGTGAAGCCGCTCATGCCGACGGTCATGCCGTCCTCAATCAGAGCAGCAGCGTCGGCGGCGCTCATCACTTTGTCCAACAACGAAGGCAGGCGAATACGGTCACGGTACATGTATTTTTATCTCGGGCAGCGAGTAGCAGGATGCGCAGTCTAGTGAATTTGGCTGGTGCCTGTCCCGCTACCAAGGTCGCAAAAGAGGCGTCTATTGCGCGGGTTTCAAGTAAAACATCGTTACCGGATCTGCAACAACGCGGCATATTGTCCGACTGTTTGCGCAAACAAAAACGCCCCGACAAGTCGGGGCGTTTGGTGCAGCAGGCGAAAGTTACTCGACGGCTTTAACCATGTCTTCGATGACTTTCTTCGCGTCACCGAACACCATCATGGTCTTGTCCAGGTAGAACAGTTCGTTGTCCAGACCGGCATAGCCGCTGGCCATTGAGCGCTTGTTGACGATGATGGTCTTGGCCTTGAACGCTTCGAGAATCGGCATACCGGCAATCGGCGATTTCGGATCGTTCTTGGCGGCCGGGTTGACCACGTCGTTCGCGCCGAGCACCAGCACCACATCGGCCTGACCGAACTCGGAGTTGATGTCTTCCATCTCGAACACCTGGTCGTACGGCACTTCGGCTTCGGCCAGCAGTACGTTCATGTGCCCGGGCATCCGCCCGGCCACCGGGTGGATCGCATACTTCACGGTCACGCCACGGTGGGTCAGCTTCTCGGTCAGCTCTTTCAATGCATGCTGCGCACGGGCTACCGCCAGGCCGTAGCCTGGAACGATGATCACGGTGTCGGCGTTGGTCAGCAGGAACGTCGCGTCGTCAGCCGAACCGGATTTCACCGGACGTGCTTCCTTCGCACCGGCCGGGCCTGCGTCAACCGTATTGCCGAAACCACCGAGCAATACGTTGAAGAAGGAACGGTTCATCGCCTTACACATGATGTACGAGAGGATCGCACCGCTCGAACCGACGAGCGAGCCGGCAATGATCAGCATCGAGTTGTTCAGCGAGAAACCGATACCCGCTGCTGCCCAGCCCGAATAGCTGTTGAGCATCGACACCACCACCGGCATGTCGGCACCGCCGATCGGGATGATGATCAGCACGCCCATCACGAACGCCAGCGCCAGCATCAGCGCAAACGCGGTGAGGTTGCCGGTGAACATAAAGGTCAATCCGAGTGCCAGTGTCGCCAGACCCAGCACCGCGTTCAGCTTGTGCTGACCGCTAAACTGTACCGGTGCGCCCTGAAACAGGCGGAACTTGTACTTGCCCGAGAGCTTGCCGAAGGCGATCACTGAGCCGGAGAAGGTGATGGCACCAATCGCCGCGCCGAGGAACAGTTCCAAGCGGTTACCCGCCGGAATCGCGTCCCCCAGTTGCTTGACGATGCCCAGCGACTGCGGCTCAACCACGGCAGCAATGGCGATGAACACCGCTGCCAGGCCGATCATGCTGTGCATGAAGGCAACCAGCTCCGGCATTTTGGTCATTTCAACACGCTTGGCCATGATCGAACCGGCGGTACCGCCGACCAGCAGGCCGACGATCACATAACCGATACCAGCCGTGGCCAGCTCAGCGCCGAGCTTATAGATGAGGCCGACAGTAGTGATGATCGCCAGACCCATGCCGAGCATGCCGAACAGATTGCCGCGGCGTGACGTGGTTGGGTGCGACAAGCCTTTGAGGGCCTGGATGAAACAGATCGACGCGATCAGATAAAGCGTCGTGACGAGATTCATGCTCATTACTTCGGCGCCTCTTCTTTTACTTTCGGGGCTTTCTTCTTGAACATCTCAAGCATGCGGCGGGTAACCAGGAAGCCACCGAACACATTCACTGCGGCCAGCGCCACGGCGAGGGTGCCCATGGTCTTGCCCAGCGGGGTGACCGTCAGGGCAGCGGCCAGCATCGCGCCGACGATCACGATCGCCGAGATGGCGTTGGTCACGGCCATCAGCGGCGTGTGCAGCGCAGGTGTTACGTTCCAGACCACGTGATAACCGACATAAATCGCCAGCACGAAGATGATCAGGTTGTAGATACCGGGGGAGATAAGCTCTTCCATCGTCTGAATCCCTGCTTAGGCGTTTTTGCGGATGACTTGGCCGTCGCGGCACATCAGGCACGCGGCGACGATGTCGTCTTCGAGGTTGACGTCGAACTGGCCTTCTTTAGTGAAGACCAGCTTCAGGAAGTCCAGCAGGTTGCGTGCATACAGCGCCGAAGCGTCCGCAGCGACTTCACCGGCCAGATTGGTCGGACCGGCGATAGTCACGCCGTTCTCGATCACGACCTGATCGGCTACGGTCAACGGGCAGTTACCGCCCTGCGCAGCCGCGAGGTCAATGACCACCGAGCCCGGTTTCATTTGCGCCACGGTGTCCGCACTCAACAGCGTCGGTGCCTTGCGGCCCGGGATCAGCGCGGTAGTGATGACGATGTCAGCCTGCTTGGCGCGTTCATGCACGGCCTGGGCCTGACGCTGCATCCAGCTCGCCGGCATCGGCCGCGCGTAACCGCCGACACCAACGGCGCATTCGCGCTCTTCATCGGTCTCGTAAGGCACGTCGACGAACTTGGCGCCGAGGGATTCGATCTGTTCCTTCACCGCCGGACGCACGTCGGACGCTTCGATAACCGCACCCAGACGTTTCGCCGTAGCAATCGCCTGCAACCCGGCCACGCCTGCGCCGAGAATCAGCACGCGCGCCGCTTTCACGGTGCCCGCAGCGGTCATCAGCATCGGCATGAAGCGCGGATAGTAGTGAGCGGCCAGCAACACGGCCTTATAGCCGGCGATGTTCGCCTGGGACGACAACACATCGAGACTCTGCGCCCGCGAGGTGCGCGGCGCCGCTTCCAGGGCGAACGCGGTAATCCCGCACTCGGCCATTTTGGCGATGGTGTCGTTGTTGAACGGATTGAGCATGCCAACCAGCACCGCACCGCGCTTGATCAGCGTCAGTTCGGCATCGCTTGGGGCGACCACTTTGAGAATCAGCTCGGCGCCAAACGCATCGTTGGCACTGCCAATAGTTGCGCCTGCCGCTTCATAAGCACTGTCGACAACGCTGGCTTTAACGCCGGCGCCGGTTTGCACAGTGACCTTATGACCTTGGCTGATCAGCTTTTTAATGGTTTCCGGGGTTGCAGCAACCCGTGTTTCACCGGTCTGGGTTTCGAGAGGAACACCAATGTGCACGTCAAATCTCCTGCGTGATCTTATTGAGTAAACCCAGGCACTTCGGATGGTGCGACTGGGGCGGCCGATCAGCACGATCCCGCTAAATCAAGGCGGGGCGCGGCATTTTGCAGGCGAACTTTATGCCCTTCAAGGGATTATGACGGGTGACGGAAAATTAACTACAAGTCATGCCGTGACCGAATGTCGCACATGACCGGCTGAATCCCTTGCAGGCCGTGCCTTACAAGGATTCTGGACGAATTCGAAGATTTATCTCATCGGTGACGTGAATGGACCGTAATGAGTCGCGAATGGAGGCTCAAAGCCACGCCGGCAGGCGCTTGTGGGACGTCTGTACGACCTTCGGATACAGTCGTTGAAAATGCGACAAATACTTATATCTGTAGTGCTTTAATTTTTCTGACTACGAGGTCAGCTAACGCTGTGAGCCGCTACCCTTCTAGGCTGTAGCTATGCGCCTGGTTCACCAACCAGTCGCGAAATGCCTTCAGGGACGCCGATTCGACCTTTCGCTCGGGAATCATCAGGTAATAAGCCTTGATGCTGGACAGTGCCTGGGGGTTGGCAATCACCAGGCGCTTCTCGGCCAATTCGCGCTGAATCAGGAACGGCGGGATCAGCGCAATGCCCATGTCGTGCATGGCTGCCTGCGCCAGCATGGAGAATAGTTCATAGCGCGGCCCTGTCATGTCGCGAGGGATATTCAGATGTTGCGAGTTGAACCACTGGCGCCAAGCATAGGGGCGGGTGGTCTGCTGCAAGAGCGGTAGCTCGGCAACCTCTTGCGCTGTCAGCTTTGTCTTGCTGCCGAGTAGGGTGGGGCTGCAAACGGGCATCGGATTTTCGCCCATCAGTCTGTGGGACTCGGTACCTGACCAATCGGCATCGCCGAAGTAGATGGCGGCATCGAAGTCGGTATCGGCGAACAGGAATGGACGCGTGCGGTTAGTCAGGTTGACGGTGACTTCCGGATGCTTGAGCTGGAAATCTTTCAAGCGTGGCAGCAGCCATTGCGTGCCGAAGGTCGGCACCACCGCCAGTTCGATCACATTGGCGCCTTGCTGACCCATTACCGACAGCGTGTCGCGTTCGACCGCATCAAGTTGGGTCGCCACCCGACGGCTGTAGGAAAGCCCTGCTTCGGTCAGCTTTACCCCGCGTCGTGAGCGTCGGAACAGTTCCACGCTGAGGAACTCCTCAAGGCTGGCGATCTGTCGGCAAATGGCGCCTTGGGTGATGGAAAGCTCTTCAGCGGCCTTGGTAAAACTCTCGTGTCGAGCGGCAGCCTCAAAACTGATCAGAGCGGTTGTGCTGGGGATCTTCCTGCGCATGTACTTCAACCTCACTAATACGTCGCTTAAAAGGCTATCGGCGTTGTTTCGGAGTGAGAAATTAGCACAACAGAATGCGAAATCCTCGTTTGCCGCGACCGCGAACCGCGCCTAGGATCAATGCCACTTTAATTCACCGATTTACGAGGGCACACTCATGGGCGGTAAAGCTAGCTTCAACTGGATCGATCCCCTGCTGCTGGATCAACAGCTCACCGAAGAAGAGCGCATGATCCGCGACACTGCCGAGCAGTTCGCTCAGCAGAAGCTCGCGCCGCGTGTCCTCGAAGCTTTCCGCCACGAGAAGACCGATCCGGCGATCTTCCGCGAGATGGGTGAAGTCGGCCTGTTGGGCGCGACCATTCCTGAGCAGTACGGTGGCAGTGGCCTCAACTATGTCAGCTACGGCCTGATTGCCCGTGAAGTGGAGCGTGTCGATTCCGGCTATCGCTCGATGATGAGCGTGCAGTCTTCGCTGGTAATGGTGCCGATCAACGAATTCGGCACCGAAGCGCAGAAACAGAAATACCTGCCGAAACTGGCTTCCGGCGAATGGATCGGCTGCTTCGGTCTGACCGAGCCAAACCACGGTTCCGACCCTGGCGCGATGATTACTCGTGCACGTAAAGTCGACGGCGGCTACAGCCTGACTGGCGCGAAGATGTGGATCACCAACAGCCCGATCGCCGATGTGTTCGTGGTTTGGGCCAAGGACGATGCTGGCGACATCCGTGGCTTCGTTCTGGAGAAAGGCTGGAAAGGCCTGAGCGCTCCGGCGATTCACGGCAAGGTCGGCCTGCGCGCCTCGATCACCGGTGAGATCGTCATGGACAACGTATTCGTTCCGGAAGAAAACATCTTCCCTGACGTGCGTGGTCTGAAAGGTCCGTTCACCTGCCTCAACTCCGCACGCTACGGCATCTCTTGGGGTGCGTTGGGCGCTGCCGAGTTCTGCTGGCACACCGCACGCCAATACACGCTGGACCGCATGCAGTTCGGCCGTCCTTTGGCCGCTACTCAGTTGATCCAGAAAAAACTGGCGGACATGCAGACCGAGATCACACTGGCCCTGCAAGGCTGCCTGCGTTTGGGGCGCATGAAGGATGAAGGCACGGCTGCGGTCGAAATCACTTCGATCATGAAGCGCAACTCGTGCGGCAAGTCGCTGGATATCGCCCGCATGGCTCGCGACATGCTGGGCGGCAACGGTATCTCCGACGAGTTCGGCGTGGCCCGCCACTTGGTCAACCTGGAAGTGGTGAATACCTATGAAGGTACGCACGATGTCCACGCGCTGATCCTCGGTCGCGCGCAAACCGGTCTGCAGGCGTTCTATTAATAGGAGAACGACCATGGGCGCGCTGTCGCATCTGCGGGTACTGGATTTATCGCGAGTGTTGGCCGGGCCATGGGCCGGGCAGATTCTCGCCGACCTCGGCGCCGAAGTGATCAAGGTCGAGCGCCCCGGCAATGGTGATGACACTCGCGCCTGGGGGCCGCCCTTCCTTAAGGACGCTTATGGTGAGAACACGTCGGAGGCGGCTTACTACCTTTCGGCCAATCGCAACAAGCAATCGGTGACCATCGACTTCACGCGTCCCGAGGGCCAAAAGCTTGTTCGCGAGCTCGCTGCCAAGTCGGACATCCTCATTGAGAACTTCAAGGTGGGTGGTCTGGCGGCTTATGGGTTGGACTATGAGTCGCTGAAGGCTATCAATCCGGATCTGATCTACTGCTCGATCACTGGCTTCGGCCAGACCGGGCCCTATGCCAAGCGTGCCGGTTACGACTTCATGATCCAGGGGTTGGGTGGGCTGATGAGTCTGACCGGTCGGCCAGAAGGAGATGAAGGTGCCGGGCCGGTGAAGGTTGGTGTGGCGCTAACGGATATCCTGACCGGGCTGTATTCGACCGTGGCGATACTGGCGGCGCTGGCTCATCGTGATCACGACGGTGGTGGTCAGCACATTGATATGGCATTGCTGGATGTGCAGGTAGCCTGCCTGGCTAACCAGGCGATGAACTACCTGACCACGGGCAATGCACCCAAGCGCCTGGGCAATGCGCATCCGAACATCGTGCCTTATCAGGACTTTCCTACGGCAGATGGTGATTTCATCCTTACCGTGGGCAATGACGGGCAGTTCCGCAAGTTTGCTGAAGTGGCGGGTCAGCCGCAGTGGGCTGATGATCCGCGCTTCGCTACTAATAAGCTACGGGTGGCGAATCGTGCCGTGCTGATTCCTCTGATTCGTCAGGCGACAGTCTTCAAGACCACGGCTGAGTGGGTAGCTCAGTTGGAGATGGCGGGTGTGCCATGTGGCCCGATCAATGATCTGTCGCAGGTGTTTGAGGACCCGCAGGTGAAGGCGCGCGGGCTGGCAATAGAGTTGCCCCATGCGTTGGCGGGGATGGTGCCTCAGGTGGCAAGTCCTATTCGAATGTCGCAAACCCCTGTCGAGTATCGCCTTGCGCCTCCTTTGTTGGGCGAACATACGTTGGAGGTGTTGCAGCGAGTCTTGGGGCTGGGGGCGGGAGCGGTGGTCGCGCTGAAAGAGGATGGAGTGCTCTGAGCTCCTTCTATATAGAAGGCTTAGCGTTCCCCTCTATATATAGGGGGGGTTGGTCGTTTCTTGATCGATCTGCAAGTAATTGAAAGAAAAGCGAAATTAGCTGTTGACGGCAGATTCCAGACGTCTATAATTCGCCCCACTTCCGGCGCAGTCGAAACGGAAAACTCCTTGAGATTCAATGAGTTAAGTAGGTTTCGAGAGAGGTCGCTTCAGTTCATCGAAGTCTGGA
>NZ_JACXXO010000005.1 GCF_017980685.1 Pseudomonas iridis | reverse complement strand
GAACTCAGCAGTGAAACGATGCATCGCCGATGGTAGTGTGGGGTTTCCCCATGTGAGAGTAGGTCATCGTCAAGATTAAATTCCGAAACCCCAATTGCGAAAGCAGTTGGGGTTTTGTTTTGCCCGCCAGAAAGTTAATACAGTATTTTTGGACACAGTCCGTTTTGCATCTAGGTTTCAATTTACACAGCTCATCCACAACAGGCAGCGAACATCAGCTTCAGCGCTTTTTGTAACGCGCTGCCTCTGATCAATCCTTGCCAGACTTGGCGGCCGCAATGTCCCACGTCATCAATACCTGAGTGATTGCCGCATCAATCACCTCAATCGTAGTGTCATCCCGAGCGAGGATGGAAATCCCCTGCAGAAAACTGTCAAAAACTGTCGCCAAGGCGGGGGCCACAGTATTGGCCGGTAACTCACCGGCATTCATTCCTCGCTTGACGCACCCCAAGATCCCCGCACGAGTCCGTGCGCGGGACTGGGTGAGGGCTTCGACCACTCGGGCATTTTCAGGGCTGGGTGCGCTCATTACGCCAAGAGTAACCATGCAACCCTTGGGGTGGCCATCCTCGCACTGCATGCGCGCCGACTGGCGCAACGCGGTTTCAATAGCCTGGCGCGGAGGCAGATTTTCGTCCCACAGGCATTGGGTAACCTGAGCGAAGGTCTCCAGGTAACGCTGCACGCATTCGTCAAACAGGGCTTCCTTTGAGCCGAACGCAGCGTAAAAGCTCGGCGCGGAAATTCCGCCGCCCAATTGTGCTTTCAGCAGGGCGAGGGAGGTGGAGTCATAGCCGTGTTGCCAGAACAATTGCATGGCTTGCTCGACGGCGTCGTCGCGGTCGAAATTGCGGGGGCGGCCCGTTCTTGCCATTTCAGGATTCCTCGGTGAGATGATTTAAATACTAGACGATACATAAGTCGTTGACAACGAGTGGTCGCTGCCATCAGTATTTTATATCGATCGGTATTTAATTCTCAAAATCACTACTCAAGGACTTCCCGTGACGCCTTCACTCACTATATCGGCAACGCCGAAAAGCCTGCCAATCGGCGCCTTGCTGGCGTTGGCCATGACAGGTTTTATCTGCATAGTCACCGAAACCCTGCCTGCCGGCTTGCTGCCGTTGATCAGCGAAGGACTGGCGATCTCGCCGTCGATGGCTGGCCAGATGGTCACGGCCTATGCGTTAGGCTCGGTGCTGGCGGTCATCCCGATGACCATCGCGACCCGTGGCTGGCGCCGGCGTAATGTGCTGCTGCTGACTATCGTCGGTTTCCTGCTTTTCAATTCCATCACGGCGCTGTCCTCTCACTATGGCGTGACGTTGGTGGCGCGCTTCTTTGCCGGCGTATCGGCCGGGTTGGCGTGGAGTTTGTTGGCCGGTTATGCCCGCCGCATGGTCGAGCCCGCTCAGCAGGGCAAGGCGTTGGCGCTGGCCATGGTCGGCACACCCATTGCGCTTTCGCTGGGGGTGCCACTCGGCACATGGCTGGGTGGTCTGGTGGGTTGGCGCACCGCGTTTGGCATCATGTCGGGCCTGACGTTGATTCTGATAGTTTGGGTATTGGTGAAAGTGCCTGACTACCCACCGCAGCCCGCGCATCAACGCATGTCGCTGCGCACCGTGCTGACCACGCCGGGTGTGCGGCCGGTACTGGCGGTGGTGATCAGCTGGATGCTCGCGCACAACATTCTCTACACCTACATTGCACCGTTCGTGGCGTCGGCGGGGTTGGAGAGTCGGGTGGATCTGGTCTTACTGGTCTTCGGGATCGCTGCGTTGGTGGGGATCTGGTTGACGGCGAAATTGGTTGAGCCGCTGTTGCGAAAAACCACACTCGTCAGCCTCGCAGCATTTGCGGCGGTTTGCGTGGTGCTGGGTTTCTCAGGGCACGTACCGCAAGTGATCTACATTGCAGTAGCGGTGTGGGGATTGAGCTTTGGCGGCGCGGCGACGTTGTTGCAAACCGCGCTGGCGGATGCGGCCGGCGATGGCGCAGACGTGGCGTTGTCACTGAATGTGGTGGCATGGAATAGCGCAATTGCAGGCAGCGGCGTTGTCGGTGGCGTATTGCTGGACAAGTGGGGTGTCGCGTCTTTTCCGTGGGCGATGACGCTGCTGGTGGCTGTCGGGTTTGCCATTGTCTGGCGGGCGCGCGGGCATGGTTTCAAGCCGGGGACGCGTGGACATGGACGAACGGTGGTTGCCGGGCATTGAAGCCCCGAAGCGCTGCCATTGAGGGCGTCCCTTGCGGGGAGGGACGTCCTCAATGGCAGCGCTTTCAATTCTCGGTCTGAAATGGCTGATCGTTGGCCCACAGACATTGGCGGCGTATTGACCTATCCCGTCCTGGCCTCAGAGCAAACTCCACGAAACCCCGACATAAACGCCCATCCCTTCACCCGGCGTCGACCGCGCTGCATCCAGTCCCTTGTCGTCATACCCCGGCGTGACCGTCGCCGCGTAGTGTTTGTTGGTCAAATTACGCATGTCTACCCAGGTCTGCCAGTCACCTTTCGGCGCGTTGTACCCCAACGTCGCGCCGAACAGCGCATACGGATCGGCGTAGTAACTATTGGCGTAGTCCACTGCAACTTTCGACACCAGTTGCGTGTTCAAAGCGGCGAAGAAACCCTGCGGCCAGTCGTAGCGCAATTCACCCTGGTAGTAATGCATCGGCAATCCCGGCAAGCGGTTGTCACCGAAGCGATCGTCATCTCGGTAGTGGAAATCGCTGAAGGTGTACGCCTGACGCAAACTTAACTGCTGCCCGTCTGCGGAAGACCAGAGTTTGCTGTTCAGGCTGGCTTCGACACCTTGGTGCACGGTGGGGCTGGCGTTGAGCTCATACGGCGTGACTGCGGTGGCGTCTGGCAGCACCGAAAGCAACTCGTGGCGCACTTGCGCGTAGTACCAGGCCAGGCTCCATTCACCGAGCGCGCTTTCACCACGACCGCCGAGTTCCAGCGTGGTAGCTGTCTGATTTTGCAGTTTGATCGGGTCGCGCTGTGTGCCGGTGGCCGCACCGCTCCCAGTCGGGAAGCGCACGTTGGAGCTGTAGATCAGCGACCACGGATGCGGCGCTTCGACCGAGCGGCTGAGATTGCCGAACACTTGCAGGTCAGGTGTCACTTGGTAGCGCAGGCCGAGGCGGGGCGCGTAGTCCCAGTCGTTCATGCTGGTTTTGCCTCCGCTCTGCGGATAGGTGACGGCGCTTTCGCGGCGGGTATAGATGGCGGCGAGGCCGGTGGTCAGCCACAGGTCATCGGCAATTTCCAGATCATTGCCAAAGTGCAGAACGGTGTCCGAACCCTGATAGGTGAAATTGCGCATGCGCGTGCCCGGTACATAGGCTGCGGTGTTGCCGGTGGGAATGCGCACAAACTCACTGGCGCCATCGTTGGGCAGATGTTTGGTCACGCGCAGGCCCACATTGCTGCGACTTTCCATGCCCCACAGCGTGTCGCGGCGCTTGTAGTCGAAGGTGCCGCTGACGTCGGTATAGGCGACCTTCAGACGATTCGGGCCTTCGCGCAGATCCATCGGGTAGTCGTGGTAAACGAGGCCGGTCTGGATGCTGGAATCGTCGTCGATGTAGAAGGTGGTCTTGTTGCCGATGAAGGTGCTGCCCGGCTGCTTGCGGCTGTCATCGCGCGACACGTAAGCCGGGTTGGCTGCCCGTGGGTTGTGTTCGATGGAGTGCTTGGTCACGCGTCCGGCGAGGTCGTTGTCGGTTTCGCGGTAACGGATGTAGAAGCGGGTTTCCAGGTTCGGGTTGAAGCGATAACCGAAGTTGGCAATCAGGCCTTTGCTTTCGCTGGCAGTGTGATCCTGATAGCCGTCGGCGTTCGAGCCGGTCAACGACATGTAGTAATCGAAGTCGCCGAGCACTTGCCCGGAACTGACCTGACGCTGCTGGTAACCATGGCTGCCGGTGGCATAGCGGACTTGCAGTTTCGGCGCGTCGTAGCCGGTATGGCTGACGTAATCGATGGCACCACCGAGGGCCAGCGAGCCGCGATCGAAGCCGTTAGCGCCGCGCAGCACCTCAACATGGTCGACCCACAACGGTTCGAGCAATTCGTAAGGCGTGCCGCCGGGGCCGGTCAGCGGCAGGCCGTCGAGCATTGTATAAAGCCCCGAAGCATGAGCGCCCGGCGCACGATTGATGCCTGAGCCGCGAATCGAAATCTTCACGCCTTCATTGCCCGCCGACTGCGCATAAACCCCCGGCTGATAGGCCAGCACATCCTGATTACTCGCAACGCGGCCCTGCAATGGCTGGCGCATGTCGACAACGCTGGTGCCGCCGGGCACAGCGGCCAGACGCACCTTGGCGTCGTCGACAGCCGCGTCGGTACCGCTTCGGTCCTCGGCGGAAATCAGCACCTGCCCCAACTCCATACCTTGAGCCTGAGCCATGGTCGGGCACGCGAGGGCCAGCCCCAACAACGCGGTGGGCAGGGAATTGGGCGAGGGCATCGAAAAACTCCAGACAAGACAGGCACGGGCAATGAACAGTGCGACGTTAGAAAGAACGAAAGAAACACATCGCGATTTTGCTTATTGTCCGGCAATGGAAAACAACGCGCCATAAACTAATCTCACGAGTCTGGTTCACAGCGATATTCCAATCCGTGAGGGCTCGACCATGGCAAAAGACAAGAAGAAAGCCGCAAAGACCTCCGAAACTCCCCGGTTGAAAAACAAGGCTTACCTTGAGCAGTTACGCACGCTGCATGTCGAGCTGGTCAAGCTGCAGGAGTGGGTCATCGCCAAGGGTGTGAAGGTTTGTATCGTCTTCGAGGGGCGCGATGGTGCGGGGAAGGGCGGGACAATCAAAGCGATCACCGAACGGGTCAGCCCACGGATCTTTCGCGTCGTGGCGCTGCCGGCGCCAACAGAACGCGAGAAAAGCCAGATGTACGTCCAGCGCTACCTGCCACATTTGCCCGCTGCGGGCGAAGTGGTGATCTTCGATCGCAGTTGGTACAACCGCGCGGGCGTCGAACGGGTGATGGGTTTCTGCACCGAAGAGCAAGCCAACAAGTTCCTCAGATCAACGCCGCTGGTCGAGCGCGCAATCGTCGAGTCAGGGGTGATCCTGATCAAATACTGGCTGGAGGTCAGCCCGCAGGAGCAGACCCGTCGGCTGGAAGCGCGGATCAACGATGGCCGCAAAACCTGGAAGCTGACGGGGATGGATCTTAAGTCCTACAGCCGTTGGTATGACTACTCACGCGCACGTGACGAGATGTTCAAGCATACCGACACTAACCACGCCCCTTGGCTGGTGGCCGATTCCAACGACAAACGCCGGGCGCGACTCAACATCATCACTGATCTGTTGAGCCGCATTCCTTATGAGGACGTCGCACACGAGCCGGTCACGCTGCCCAAGCGGCAGAAACCGGGCAAGTACCGTGAACCGGATTATCAGTACAGACGCGTTGCAGACAAGTTCTGACGGCTCACTCTCGGCGCCCAAAGCCTTTCAGCGATTTGTGCCGGTATCGGGAGGCTCATGGGTCAGCCTTCCGCCCGTCGACTGCGCTGAACCACCGCGCCACCGCTTCTTTCTATTAAGGAAGTCCCCCATGAGTTAAACCCTATGTTCGATCAGCGCAAGAAAGAATTACTGGCGGCATGGCGCAAACTGGCGACGCAGTCGCAATTGCAGATGGATCCGGAGCAGCAGTACGACGAACTGCTCAAGGCGGCGGATGAAATGGAGGAGGCGGGGCTGATTACCAGCGCCGAATGGCGGCAGTTGGTTCGGGATGCGGGCAGTGTGTTCACCAGCGACACGACTCACACGCGTAGCTGATCGCGCTCAAACGGTTGACCCGCCTTACAAACCCTCAAGATTCAGGCCGCTCCTGACGCGGCCTTTTTTCGCCTTCGGTTGCGCTGCCTGGCCACTTCTCGATGTTTGCAGCAGACCCATGAATTCGGTTTTGTCGACCGGACGACTCATGAAGTAACCCTGTACTTCATTGCATTGATCAGCCCCCAGAATGTCCAGTTGCTCCGCGGTTTCGACGCCTTCGGCAGTGACGGTCAGGCCCATGGCTTTGCCCAGCCCGATGATCGCCTGCACCACCGCCCGATCATTGGCACCACTGCTGATCGAGGCGATGAAGCGCTTGTCGATCTTGATGCCATCGAACGGATACGCACGCAGGTAACCGAGCGATGAGTATCCGGTGCCGAAGTCGTCCATGTTCAGGCGCACGCCCAGCTCTTTAAGAGCGTTCATGGTGGTCAGCGCGCCGTCGGTATCGTTGAGCATGACGTTTTCAGTGATCTCAAGCTCCAGTCGACTGGCCGGGAAGCGGGTGTCGACCAGCACTTCGCGGACATCCTCGACCACATCGGTCACGGCGAATTGCGCAGGCGACAGATTGACCGAAAGCAAGATGTCTTCCGGCCACGTCAGCGCCGTTTCGCAAGCCTCGCGCAACACCCAGCGCCCAAGCGGGACGATCAGGTCAGTCTGCTCCGCCAACGGTATAAACAGGTCGGGCCCAAGCAAACCCTTGGTCGGATGCTGCCAGCGCACCAGTGCTTCGACTGAAACGATCTGCTTGCCATCAACTTTGTAGCGCGGCTGGTAGTGCAGGATAAACTCGTTGTGCTTGAGCGCATGGCGCAGGTCGTCTTCCATTTGCCGGCGTGTCTGGATCTGGTCGCTCATGTGCGCTTCGAAATAGCACCAGGTGTTCTTGCCCTCGGACTTGGCCCGGTAAAGCGCAATATCGGCGTAGCGGATCAGTTCGCTGGGGGTGAATCCATGGCGTCGGCTCAGGGCGATGCCGATGCTGGCGCCGATGTGCAGCGGGTGATGCTCGAAGATCACCGGTTGATGCAGGCTGCCGATCAATCGGGTGCAGAACTTGTCGATTTCGTTAGGTGCGTCCATGCCATTGAGCACCACGACAAATTCGTCCCCGCCAAGCCTGGCGACGATGTCATCGTCGCGGGTGCATTCACGCAAACGGGCGGCGACTTCCTGCAGCACCGCATCACCGGCCGGATGGCCGAGCGAATCATTGATCGGTTTGAAGTTGTCCAGATCGATCATCAGCAGCGACAGCGCCGGCGCGTGCTCCCTGAGCATCAGCGCTTCATCCAGATAACGCGCGAGTTTGTTGCGATTGGGCAGCCCGGTCAGGGCGTCGTGCATGGACAAGTGCTGGATTTGAGCATGGGCGGCGACCTCGTCGGTGATATCGCTGGCGGTGCCGCGATAACCGATGACGACATGCTTGTCGAAGATCGGGCGAGCCGAAAGACGGCAATGACGTTGTTGCCCGGAATGGTCGCGGTAGGTGCAACGCAGATCGCTGGCGTGACCTTCCTCGTTCAGTTTCTTCAGCCACAGTTCCAGCGGCGTGGTGTCGCAAAACAGCAGTTGACCGATGTCCTGGCCCTGCCAAAGGGTTTGGGGATAGCCAGTCACTTCGCTGAATCGCGCCGACAAATAGGTCAGCGACAGATGCCGGTCGGTCTCCCAGATCCAGTCCGAAGCGGCTTCCGCCACCGCACGAAAACGCTCCTCACTGGCTTCAAGGCCGAAGTTGGCGGCTTCCAGTGCAAGGTTGTAGGACTGCATCACCGCAAAGCTTTCATCGACATACCGCGACGAACGCAAAGCGTGGCGGAAGAAGTAGGCGGTCAGTAGCATCAATACCACCATCGTCGCGCCGAGGGTGGGCAGCAATGACCACAATAACTGTTGCCCCGGCCGCTCAAGATCGGACACCAGGCTAAAACCCGTGCTGTCCAGTGGCACTCGCGGGCGTGCCGGGTCCAGGGTTTCATTCGGGGCAAGGGTCAGATTTTTCAAGCCGTAAGCGCTGCCGATCTTGCGCAGTTTGGTCGGGGTGAGTTTGTCGACGAACACCAGCACAGAGGTTTCCTGCGCAGTCTTCTGCGGCCGATCATCGTTAGGCAAAATGGCCGCTGCCGACACCAGCGCCGGCCAGCCTTCGAACAGTGAGTAGCGGCTGACGGGGTGGGTCAAGTCGCTTTGGCCTTGCACCTGATCCAGCAGTGAAGCCGCGCTGACCTCCACGAACGCCGCGATATCCGTATCGAGCATTTGACCGCGAACCACAGCGTATTTGGTCCGCTCGCGATCCAGCACGAACACGCCGTCATAGCCGTCAGCGGTGAACAGCGTGTTACCCAGATTTTGCTCGGTATAGGCCCATTGGGTGTCGACCTGATCGCTCAGACGCTCATAGGCCGTGGTCCAGTAGGCGTAACTGGTGATGTAGTTTTTCGAGGCAGTGTTGCGATTTTCGAGGGCGCGAACCGAGTAGAACTCGGTCTTGCGGACTTCCTCCTTATCCAGTTTGTTGGCGATGCCGAGCAAGGCAACGGCCGCAGCAATCACGCCAGTGACAAATAGCGCACCCACGGCGACCGCCAGGCGCCGGGTGACGACGCTCTGCCGAGGGGGAAGCGGTGCTGCGTAAGTGGAAATGTCCATTCGCTCGTCCTTGATCCGCTGTCTTCTGAATCTAGAACAGTGCCGCTGGTGCAATGTTCAGATTCTTCTTCAGGATCATGCTGATCGGAGTCTGTAGAAGCGTAGTGAACACCGGGAGACTTTGCTTTTGCCAGTTTGCAACAAGTGACGACTGACCCGCCCAAGCCGCGCCGGATATGGGTTTGCGCGCCGAAGAAGGCGTCGCTCCGGTCAGCGGCGATTCCCGAAAGCACAAGACTTCCCGCTCAAAAACCGGATAATGGCCGCCATTCGTTTAGCCGTATTCTGGTAATCCCGCATGGAAATCAAGGTCAACTTTCTCGACAACCTTCGACTTGAAGCCAAGTTCGACGACTTCACGGTGATCGCCGATCAGCCCATCCGCTACAAGGGCGATGGCTCGGCACCGGGGCCGTTCGACTACTTCCTGGCGTCGTCGGCCTTGTGTGCGGCTTACTTTGTGAAGCTGTACTGCGACACGCGCAATATCCCCACGGAAAACATTCGCCTGTCGCAGAACAACATTGTCGACCCGGAAAATCGCTACAACCAGATCTTCAAGATCCAGGTCGAATTGCCGGCGGACATTTCTGAAAAGGATCGCCTGGGCATCCTGCGCTCGATCGACCGCTGCACGGTGAAGAAAGTCGTGCAGACCGGCCCGGAATTCATCATCGAAGAAGTCGAAAACCTCGATGCCGATGCCCAGGCCTTGCTGATGCCGCACTCGGGCTCGGCGGCGGGCACCTACATCGCCGGCAAGGACCTGCCGCTGGAGCAGACCATCGCCAACATGTCGGCAATTCTCGCCGACCTGGGCATGAAGATCGAAATCGCTTCGTGGCGCAATATCGTGCCCAATGTGTGGTCGCTGCATATCCGTGACGCGCACTCGCCGATGTGCTTCACCAACGGCAAGGGCGCGACCAAGGAAGGTGCACTGGCGTCTGCGCTGGGTGAATTCATCGAGCGACTGAACTGCAATTTCTTCTACAACGATCAGTTCTGGGGCGAGGACATCGCCAGCGCAGAGTTTGTGCATTACCCGGACGAGCGCTGGTTCCAGCCTGGCCCGAAGGACGAGTTGCCGAGCGAGATCCTCGACGAATACTGTCTTGAGATTTACAACCGCGATGGCGAGTTGCGTGGCTCGAACCTCTATGACACCAACTCTGGCAACACTCAGCGTGGCATCTGCTCGCTGCCGTTTGTGCGCCAGTCCGATAATGAAGTGGTGTACTTCCCGTCCAACCTGATCGAAAACCTGTTCCTCAGCAATGGCATGAGCGCCGGCAACACGTTGGCCGAAGCGCAGGTGCAGTGCCTGTCGGAAATTTTCGAGCGCGCGGTCAAACGCGAAATCCTCGAAGGTGAAATGGCGCTGCCGGATGTTCCGCAGGAAGTGCTGGAGAAATACCCGAGCATTCTTGCTGGCATCAAGGGCCTGGAAGAGCAAGGCTTCCCGGTGTTGGTCAAGGATGCGTCGCTGGGCGGTGAGTTTCCGGTGATGTGCGTGACCCTGATGAACCCGCGCACGGGCGGCGTGTTTGCCTCATTTGGCGCGCACCCGAGCCTGGAAGTCGCGCTGGAGCGCAGCCTGACCGAGTTGTTGCAGGGCCGCAGCTTTGAAGGCCTGAACGATCTGCCGCAGCCGACCTTTTCGGGGCAGGCAGTGACCGAGCCGAACAACTTCGTCGAGCACTTCATCGACTCCAGCGGTGTGGTGTCGTGGCGCTTCTTCAGTGCCAAGGCTGATTTCGAGTTCGTCGAGTGGGACTTCTCCGGCCACGGCGAAAACTCCAATGCCGAAGAAGCCGCAACGCTGTTCGGCATCCTCGAAGACATGGGCAAAGAAGTCTACATGGCGGTCTACGAGCACATCGGCGCCAAGGCCTGCCGGATTCTGGTGCCGGGCTACTCGGAAATCTATCCGGTCGAAGACCTGATCTGGGACAACACCAACAAGGCTCTGCAGTTTCGCGCCGACATCCTCAACCTGCACAGCCTGAGCAAAGTCGGCCTGCGCAACCTGGCGCAAGGTCTGGAAAAAAGCGAGCTGGACGATTACACCGACATCACCACCCTGATCGGCATCGAGTTCGACGACAACACGCCGTGGGGCAAGCTGACCATCCTCGAACTGCGCCTGCTGATTTACCTCGCGCTGCAAAAGTTTGATCAGGCGAAAGACCTCGTCGAAGCGTTCCTGCAATACAACGACAACACCGTCGAACGCGGCTTGTTCTACCAAGCGGTGAACGTGGTGCTGGAAATGGAACTGGACGAAGATCTGGAACTGGCCGATTACGAAGCCAACTTCCGCCGCATGTTTGGCAACGAGCGCATGGACGCGGCCATTGGCTCGGTGAACGGCAGCGTGCGTTTCTATGGTTTGACGCCGACGAGCATGAAGCTTGAAGGCCTTGATCGGCATTTGCGCTTGATCGAGAGCTATAAGAAGCTGCATTCGGCGCGGGCCAGCGTCGCGGTGTGATTTTGAAATGATCACCTGTGGCGAGGGAGCTTGCACCCTTGCCACAGTTTTCCGAAGTTAGCGCTTATGCGCAGCATCCGCCAACTGCCCGGTATCGACTCGCACAAAAACCGAATCACCCACAGCTGTCAGCACGTCGCCCGCAAATACCTCGCAAATCACCCGGGTTTTACGCCCGACTTCACCCTCGACTTTCGCCCGCAAGGTCAACGCTACGCCCATCGGTGTTGGTGCGATGAACTTGATGCCGAGGTTGCCCGTGACGCAATCGATGCGGGGCAAAGTCCCGGCTTCGCGGTTTTCTGCGCGGTAGTGATAGGCCATCGCCGTCCAGTTGGAATGGCAGTCGACCAGCATCGCGATCAGTCCGCCGTAGACCAGATCCGGCCAGCCGCAGTAACTGGCATCCGGCAGATGCTCGGCGATGACGTGCACTGCGTCTTCATGCCAATGGCTCTTGATGTGCAGGCCGTGGGGGTTGCGGCCGCCGCAGCCGTAGCAAACACCTTCGGGGGCGGCGCTGTCTTGCAGTGGGGTATCGAGGTTGGACATGGGTGTGGTCATCCTGAAGTAGTGAGCCCGGTCAGGCGAATGCGGTTACGGCCGCCGCGCTTGAATGTATGGTCATTCTTCGGACGTGAGCCACGTGTCGACAACCCGTCGATCCAGCTCTTCCCAATAGGCCATGCCCAAAACCCGCGTGGTGTTCAGCCCGCGCAGGTAACCGCGCAACTGATTGGCGGTGTCCCGAATAAGCTGCTGGTCAGCGTCATCCTTGCTCAGCAGGACACTTTCGTACTGGACCAGGTATTCAGCCACGCGCTCGCGATATTCGGATAGGACGGCGTCGCGGATCAGGTCAAATGTTCTCAAGGAGAATTCCTCATTCATCTTGTTCTAGTTGTGATCGAGTGTGTAATCAGTCTGCGCATTGCGCAACTATCGCTAGAAGTAATAGTGACCATCACCAAACGCAAGTTCTGCTTTGTCGCCGATGGGCGGAAAATCGCCCCATCGAACACGCAGCTCAAGGAATTTGCGCGATGAACATTCTGACTCGATTGGCTCTGGCGGCCCTGCTGATGGGCGCTGTCGCTGCGCCGACCTACGCCGACAATGCCCGGTCGTGTCATTTTCAATCCATCACCGGCAGCAGCGCCACGTTGCAGCATTCGCAGACTGTTGGCGTGCTGTACAGCGAAAACACCCTGGACAACCTGCAATACCTTGAGCGTTACCACGACATGGCCATCAACGGCGCGAAAGATGCGCTCGACTCGCGGATTCGCGACGCTTTCGTCGCCAGTTCCGACCCGGAACTGGCCATCGACTGGTTGATGAGTTCGTTACAACAGCAGTTCTTGTCAGTAACCGTCTACGACAGCCTCGACGAGCTGGTGCAGGCCCATCCCGATGTGGTGGTGAAACTCGACACGTTCAATCGTCTGCTGACCCAACGCAACAATCTGGTCGAAGCGCGATTTACCGCGCGGTTCTACGACGCCGACCTGCAATTCATCGGAAAGGCCGAAGGCGCGGTGGAAAAGCAGATGCCGTCGGTCTGGGTGCATAACCAGGCGGCGCCGCAAATCGCCGCGCAGATCGACAAGCAACGCGACTTGCAACTCAACGCATTGAAGCAGTTCGACCACTCGCTCAAGGCGTTGGTCTCGGCAAGCTAAACATCGCAACACCAATGGCAACGCCGTGAAGCTGAACCGTTGCCGGTTGAACCGAAACTTTATTTTCAGGATTTACACCGATGCGTTCTTTATCCGTTTCTGCCATGGCTGTCGCTGCCGTGCTGCTGGCCGGCTGCGCCTCTGCACCGAACGACCCGACCCTGACCTTGCAGACCCGCAAGACGCCTGCGCAGTACGCCGATTGCGTCGTGCCCAAGTTGCAGGGCATTGCGCTGAACCCGACCGTCTCGCAGACCCAGCGCAGTTACCGGATCGTGGTGCCGAGCAAGGTTTCGGCGGACAACGTGCTGGAAGCCTACAAGGCTGGCAGCGGCGGCAAGGTGTTCCTTTACGAGCGCCACCTGCTGGCCTCGAACTTCCTGCCATCAAGTTTTGAACGGGCAGCCCAGGACTGCATCTGATTTCGCCCGTTAACCGTATCTCACAGAGCTCCTTTGGTTGGCCGCAACCAACCAATTTTTTACCCCGCCCCTTAATTGGGTTGCGGGGTTTTTTTTGCTCGGATTTTGAGGGGGCGAGTCGCGTCGATTTTTTCCGGCATGTTCGGGCTGCACGTGCTCAAACCCATTTGAATTGAGCCGGGAATCTCGCGACAAAAGAGGTTCCCGATTCGCGGTCTGAGGTGACGCTCAGACTGCCGTTATGCGCCGTCGCAATCTACGAAGCGATGTAAAGGCCCAGACCCAGTCCTTCGCAGCGCTGCCCGGCTTCGGAGCGGGAGAAAGGCTCGAACAGCAGCGGCATCAACTGCGGCGCAATCGGTGTGCCCTGGTTGGTCAGCGAGATCACAATCTCGTCGTTCTCGGTCCAGGCGTTGAGGACAATCGGTTCACTGATTGAACCATGGGTGACCGCATTGCCCAGCAGATTGGAGAGCATCTGGCTGATGCGCAACGCGTCGCAATAGACACCTGTCGGCACGTCCAGCGTATGAATGAACGTTGCCTGCGGGTGGGACACCTGAACCTCTTCAAGCGTCATCCGCAGCGTGCGCTGCAAATCGTCGACCAGTTTTCGCTGCACTGGAATGCCGCCGCCGAGGCGTCCGCGGGCAAAGTCGAGAATGTTTTCGATCAACACACCCATGCGTACAGAACTGTTGCGGATCGCCGCGATAAAATTGAGCGAGCGCTTGTCTTCGACTTTGGTTTCGAGCAAATCGGCACTCATGCGAATGGCGCTCAGCGGTGTGCGCAGGTCATGCCCCAACACCGCGATGAACTGCTCGCGCAACCGGCCCAGCTCATTGACACTGTCCAGTTCGGCTTTGGCGGCGTGCAGACGCGTCTGTGTGTCGAGGCTCATGGCGATCAGTTGCGCGAATAGCGTCAGCGTCTTGGCGACGGCGGCTTCGTCGAGCTTGGCCGGTACGGAGTCGATCGCACACAGCGTGCCAAAAAATTCGCCATCGGCTTTGACGATAGGAATGGAAATGTAGCTCTCCAGTCCATAGGTTCTCGGCGTGTGATGCAATGAAAAGATCGGATGCAGGCTGGCATGGCCGAAGATGACAGGTTGATGATGCTGACGGATCTCGTGGCAAATGGTCGATTCGAGTACCAGTTCGTCGCCGGGTTTGAGGCCGAAATCGATCGAGTCGTCGACCGCGCACGCCACCCAGTTTTTTTCGGTAACCCGGGCCACCGCCGCGAAACGCATGCCGGTGATGTGCTTGACCATGCTCAGGATGACAGGCACTGCATCAATGCTGCGGATGGCTTCAATGTCTGATGTGAACTGAGGATCGGTCATGGCGGCGCTTCGAAATAATGTCGTCGAAAGACTATCTCTTATTGCCAGTCTTGGCTAATTGGCCCGTCCGAAAAAAGGGCGCCATGGCTTGTCCAGGCGCCCTTGCGTGTGCCGAGGTGAGGGTTACACGACTCAGAACTTGTATTTGGCCGTCAGCATGTAGCTGCGCGGAGTGCCGTAGTTGTCGTTGGAGCCCCAGGTGACATTACTGCCGATGGCGGAGTAGTAAACGCGATCGAAGATGTTGTTCGCGTTCACCTGCAGGTCGAGGTGTTTGCTGACTTCGTAACCGGCCATCAGGTCGGCGGTCGCGTAGCTGCCCTGCTCAAGACGATAGCTGTTGCCATTGGCGAGTGCGATGTCGTTATACATACGGCTCTGCCAGTAAACGCTGCCACCGACGCGGAGTTTTTCAAGTGAGCCTTGCAGGCGATACATCGTTGAGACCTTGAACAAGTGCTCGGGCGTGTCGCTGTCGAATTTCTGATTGTTGTTGGCCGGGTTTTCGTCCTTGATGTAATGCGCGCGGGTGTAAGTGTAGCCAGCGCCGAGCTGCCAGTTTTCGGTGAGCGCGCCCTGCAGTTCCATGTCGATGCCTTGGCTGCGCACTTTGCCGGACGCGTTGTAGCAGGTCATCACCGGGCAACCCAACTGGTTGTCCGCTGTGGTCGAGCGGCCGGTCTGGTCCATCTGAAACACGGCCAGGCTGGCGTTGAGTGCACCGTTGAAATATTCACCCTTGATGCCGACCTCGTAGTTTTCACCGACGATTGGCTCCAGCACCTTACCGGAGAGGTCTTTTTGGGTTTGCGGGGTGAAGATGTCGGTGTAGCTGGCGTAGACGGAGTGATGATCGTCCAGCTTGTAGATCAGGCCGGCATAACGCGTCAGGTTGCGGGTGATTTTGTAGTCGCCGTCGGTGGTGCGGTCATCGTAGTCATACCAGTCCAGACGGCTGCCGAGGATCAGCGTCAGCGGATCGGCCAGGCTCAAACGGGTGGTCAGGTAAACCGCATCCTGAGTGGTGACGCTGCGCGTCTTGCCATCACGCACGAAGTTGGGCTTGGGTGCGCCGATCGGCCAGGCCGTGGTGTAGGGATCATATTCTTTGGTAGTCGCATCGTAGACGCGATTGCTGGCGCCGACGACCAGCTCGTGGGTGCGGCCGAAGGCTTCGAACGGGCCGCTGGCAAATCCGTCTAAAGCGGTCTGCTTGTCGGTGTTGTGCGACTGATAGGCCGTGGTTTCGAGCGGGCCGGCGTAACGCGACTGGTAAGTGCCGGAGAACTCGCCGTTCAGCGTTGATGAGGAGCCGGCGACGTGCAATTTCCAATCGTTGTCGAAGTGATGTTCGATGTCGCCGAAGACTGTATCGATCTGCAGTTTCTTGTTCTCCCAATCCGAGCCCGGGTAGGTGGATCGGGGCAGGTCGAGGTGGTGGCCGTCGGTGCCGATCGGCAAACCGCCCCAGAAATAGTTGGTCTGCTCATTTTGACGAGAGAAGCCCAGCGTCGCCGTCGTGGCGTCGCTGAGGTCGGCTTCACCGATGGCGTAGAACAGACCGTGATCATTTTGCTCTTTGTCGCGGAAACTGTCGGCGCCCTGATAGGAGCCCACCACACGGCCACGCAAGGTGCCGCTTTCGTTGAGCGCGCCGGAAGCGTCGATCTCGCCGCGGTAATCATCCCAACTGCCGGCAGCACCGGTGAGCGTCACTTGCGGGATGGCTGTCGGGCGTTTGCGCACCATGTTGATCGCTGCCGAAGGGTTGCCGGCACCGGTCACCAGACCGGTCGCTCCACGCACGATTTCAACCCGGTCGAACATCGCCAGATTCGGCTGCACTGCCATCGAGTATGGCTGGTAAGAGCTCGGCAGGCCGTCGTACATGATGTTGTCGATGTCGAAACCGCGGGCGCTGTAATTTTGCCGACCCGGGCCGCTGGATTGATTGAGGAACAACCCCGGCGTGCCCCGCACCACATCGTTGATGCTGGTCATGCCCTGATCATCCATGCGCTGGCGGGTGATGACCGTCACCGCCTGCGGCGTTTCGCGCATGGTCAGCGACAGTTTGGTCGCAGTCTGCATCGGACCTGTGGTGTAGGACTCTGAACCTTCCGTTGTGCTGCTCATCTGCGTGGCGCCGATTTCGGTCGCACCCAGCTCCAGCGTGGCGGGCGCCGCGGTCTTTTCTGGCGTGGATGGTTTTGGTTCATCGGCCAGCGCTGGCGCGACGCCGGCCATGCAAATGGCCATTGCCAACAAGTTAGGCGAAAGGTTCGAACGGCGATAACGGGTATGAAACGACATCAATCTGCTTCCCCAAGGATACTAAAGACGAATATGGTGCACATGCGTTTAGGAATTATTCGCATTAGTATGTCAGATTGATCCGCTCGGAGAAAGCCGTACGAGTCAGTTAGTTAACGAATTTTTCACATCTGGCTTATGACTTAACAGTCGCCGCCGGGGATTGGATGAAGGTAGGAGTTGAAAAAAAGGCCGATCAATTTGATTTTGATCGGCCGTTTTTAAACCAAAGGAGCGTTGCGCCAATATCAGCTCAAATCTTCAGTCTGATGCCGCTCGGGTACCTGGCTCGCCTCATCGCCCCACGTGCGGTTGACGCGCTGTCCACGGATGACGGCTGGTCGCTTGGCTATGTCTTCTGCCCAGCGCTGCACGTGAGTGTATTCATGGGCCGCGAGAAACTCTGCTGCCGAATAAACATTGTTGCGCACCAGTTGGCCGTACCACGGCCAGACTGCGATGTCGGCGATGGTGTAGCTGTCGCCAGCCAGATACGGGCTCTCGGCCAGACGCCGGTCGAGCACATCCAGTTGCCGCTTGGCTTCCATGGTGAAGCGATTGATCGGGTACTCCAGTTTCTCCGGCGCATAGGCGTAGAAGTGTCCGAACCCGCCGCCCAAATAAGGCGCCGAGCCCATCTGCCAGAACAGCCAGTTCAGGGTTTCGGTGCGTCCAGCCGGGTCTTCAGGCAGGAAGGCGCCGAACTTTTCCGCGAGATACAGCAGGATCGAGCCCGACTCGAAAACCCGAATCGGTGGCTCGACACTGCGGTCAAGCAGGGCAGGGATTTTCGAGTTCGGATTGATCTCGACAAAACCGCTGGAGAACTGATCGCCCTCGCCAATGCGGATCAGCCACGCGTCGTATTCGGCGGCGCTGTGCCCCAGCGCCAGCAACTCTTCGAGCAGGATGGTCACCTTTACCCCGTTGGGCGTGGCCAACGAGTAAAGCTGCAACGGATGCTTGCCAACCGGCAGCGTTTTCTCGTGCGTCGGCCCGGCAATCGGGCGGTTGATGCTGGCAAACTGGCCGCCGGACGCTGCTTCGTTTTTCCAGACCTTGGGCGGAACGTAGGGCGCATTGCTCATGAAAAAGACCTCATCGTTGCTGGCTGAGAATAGAGGGACACCGTAGGGAAAAATCTCGTTCCATTCAATGCGTCAGGATTGGCACTGTGGCCATTGATCCTGAATGTCATACCAGGAAGCTTTGGACATTACCTCGACATGCTTCTGTTTATCACTGGTGAAAGGCGTATCCAGCGTCCCCAGCGCTATCGAAATCCAGTCGGCAAAATCGCCCTGACGGCGTGACCAGAACAATGAAGAGCCGCAGTGAGCGCAGAATTGGCGCAGTATTGATTCAGAACAGGCAACTGCCCAGAAAGGCCTGGGGAAACTTCATTAAAGACCTCTTGGTTGAGTGGTGAACCCTGCGCACATTCATCTGGCGCGCAGATAGCGGATCCATTCAAGTGCTTTGCTGATAGCCCAGACAGCCAGAATTGAAAAGGCGATGGCGGTGACTGCCATCCCGATCAAACTCAAATCTGTTGTCAGCTGGACGTAGGCTGCAAGGGATAACGCGAGCGCCACGTAGCCAGCCGTGATGTTCTGCCGTGCGATCAATATCAGCGGGATCATCAAGACGAAGAACGCATGCAATGTGATGGTAATGAGTATTTCAGCGATTAACTCAACCGGGATACTGCCCAATGTCGCCTGAGCGATGATTATTTCGCTGTCGTACATAAACAGTTGCAGCGCGGCCACAGCAGCGGCAGCGATGGCTACCGCAGGTAATGCGGCTTTTTTCGAAATGTTCATCGGCATGTTGTTCCCGAAAGAGAGAGCGGTATGTTTCTGGTCATGTTTCTTCAATGACCTGCAGGCTGATCCAAAAACTCGCTGATCAGCGTAATAACCTGCTGTTGGAGCACCTCACGCGGACGTCCACCCTCGCCATCGGTGCAGATGATGCCATCACCGGGCACGTCCTCTTCGAGCATGGCTATCGCGCCCGGTTTGCACAGCGACAGAAAGCTGAAATGGCTGGCATCGCCAATTTCAACGTACTGGCTCGAAGTTTTGGGCAGACGCTTGGCCAGGTCGGCGGACTCCAACTCGGCCGGCAGATCTTCCGACGGCACGCCCGCTGCGATCACCAACACCGGCACCGGCAGCGCTGCAAGGCTGGCATCCGTGAAGCCGCGGGACAAACCCAGGTCCAATGCCACCACGGCAGTGACGCGCTTGTCGCGTAAATCGGCGGCGAGTCTGACCTTTGATGCCGGGTTGCTCGCGGGATTCATGGTTTGGTAAACGCCGCAACTGGCTAACTTCAGATGAACGCGGCAGTCGCGGGCAAACAGGTCCGTGTCGAAACGCGCGCCGGCGATTTCCATTGCTGTCCAGCCGCCAACTGAATGACCGATAACGGCAATACGCCGCGTCGCGACTTCACCAAATTTTGCCGGCTGAGCCGTCACCGCATCAATGGCCCGGCCAATGTCTGCGGGACGCTGCCATAGCTGCGCGGCTGCTTGTGGGCTACGGTCATGCGTGGTGCTACCGGGATGATTGACCGCCGCAACGATGTACCCCTGATGCGCCAGCGCGCTGGCCAGCCATGCCTGGTTAGTCCAATTGCCGCGATACCCGTGGGAAAGCACCACCAATGGGTGTTCGCCTTCAGCCGGTGCTGCGTTTTCGACAGACAGGACACCGACAAATGCAGGATTGTCGGCGATCAACTTGGGGACACTGGTGGTTGCACGGGAAGGGTACCAAACGACCATTTCCAACGGACGGATGTTGTCCGTGTCGGGCAGTGTTGAACGCTGGAAACCGATAGGCGTGTCGTCAGCGAATGCGTGGGTGCTCAGGCAGAGCAGAAGCAGGGCGCGGAAAGCCTTTTTCATTGTTTTTATCTTCCATGATGAGCCTCGATTGGCGATGTGGACTTTGCCTTAGTCCACATGTTTCAGCGAGTCTCTTTTAGCGCCCCGATGACACCTGTTCCATCGGCCAGCGCAGCGTCAAGTGTTCGATTAAATAGTCCATGAACGCTTTGACCTTCGGCGTCATTGCCGCGCGCTCTTGCACGCAGGCGTAAATCTCCATGGGTTCGACAACGGCATGTTTTGCGCCGTGACGGGTTTCGAACAGTGGCAGCAGTTGACCGCTGGCGATGTAACGCGCCGCCACGAACTCCGCCAGACGCGTGATGCCGGCGCCGCTGATTGCCATCTGCGCCAGTGCGTCGATATCGTCGCTGATTGCTGTGGCATTGATATTGGCCTCGTAACGCTGGCCGTCGCGCAGAAAACTCCAGCGCAGAAATCGCCCATCAAGAGGATAACGAAACGCCAGGCATGCATGGTTTTGCAGGTCGTGCGGTGATTGCGGCACGCCTGCACGTTCGAGATAGGCGGGGGCGGCACACAGGATGAAGGGCAGCGACACGATCTTGCGCGCGACAATGCCTTCTTCCAGTTGCGGCTTGATCCGCAGGCTCAGATCAATGCCATCCTGAATGTGGCTGATCTTGCCGTCGGTGGTCTGCAGCTCAAGCAGCAGGCGCGGATGCTGTGCGGCGAAACCGGCGATCAGCGGTGCGAGCACATGCCGGCCGAATGCAGAGGTCGAGGCAATGCTCAGTCGCCCCTGCAGTTCGGTTTCTTCATTGCTGATTGAGCTTTGCGCCGACTCCAGATCTGCCGCGATGCGCTTGACCTTTTCGTAGTACACCGCGCCGTTTTCAGTCAGCGCCATGCTCCGCGTCGTGCGTTGCAGCAAGCGCACGCCGAGATGCGCCTCCAGACGATTGATCGTCTGGCTCACCGCCGCTGCACTGACGCCCAGGGTTTTGGCTGCACCGACAATGGAGCCCGATTCGACCACTTTGATAAAACTGGCAATTGCCGTTAACAAGTTCATCCATGGCCTGACGGGAAGAGGATTCGTAAGTAATGCTTTATAAAGTACCTGTCGTTGGTCGTCTAGTTGAGGGCAAAGGGCTTTGCTAAGGTGCCCGCTCCCTGTCAATGGATGCAAAAGCCATATGAATCAAAGAACAAGCTCCGATGCCCTGTATGTCAGCCGTCGCAAGCTGTCAGCGCGTGCCACACCCTATGTGTTTGCGTTGTACATGGCGACGATCATGGCGTTTCTGATGTCTCTGGTGATCACCGCCGCCAATTCCGGCATTGATAACGACTATCTGAGTAATGCGCTGCACGCTTACAAACTGGCGATGCCGGTGGCATTCCTGTGCATCCTCTTCGTTCGGCCCATCGTGATCAAACTGGTGGCGTGGACGGTGCATCCGCATCGGTGAGGTTCATTCGTCTCAATATTGCCTGACCGCACCCTCATGCTCTTGCACCGGATCGCTCTCGGGGAACGGCAAATTTTCAATACTCTGCAGCTGCTCCCGGTTCGGCGCGTCCCGACAGATGTCGGCGTGTTGCCCAGGCGGATAGGCACCGACCACCAGAAAGTCGAAACTTCGCCACCAACCCGACTGTCCAGACCCTTACAACTTCCGGCGGATGCGCTGCCGGAAAGCTCCATGCACCGGTGAAAGGCGAGGCACAACGATGACGATGACAGTAGGAGATTTTCTGGTTGAGCGGCTCAGCCAATGGGGCGTCACGCGGATCTTTGGTTATCCGGGCGACGGCATCAATGGCGTGTTCGGCGCGCTCGACCGAGCCAACGGAAAGATCGAATTCATACAGGCACGCCATGAAGAAATGGCCGCGTTCATGGCTTCGGCGCATGCCAAGTTCACCGGTGAGCTGGGGGTTTGTATCGCCACTTCGGGCCCCGGCGCTTCGCACCTGATCACCGGCCTCTACGATGCGCGGATGGACCACATGCCGGTGCTGGCAATTGTCGGTCAGCAGGCGCGCACCGCGTTGGGCAGTCACTACCAGCAGGAACTGGATCTGGTTTCGATGTTCAAGGACGTCGCTGGCGCGTTTGTGCAGCAGGCATCGGCGCCCTCGCAGGTCCGCCATCTGCTTGACCGCGCGGTGCGCACGGCGATTGGCGAACGTCGCGTCACCGCGATCATCCTGCCCAATGATTTGCAGGATCTGGCCTATGAGGCACCAGCGCGTGCGCATGGCACCGCACATTCCGGTGTCGGCTACAGCAAGCCGAAAATCATGCCTTACGAGGCAGATTTGCAGCGTGCGGCAGACGTGCTGAATGCCGGGGGAAAGGTCGCAATCCTGGTCGGCGCCGGTGCGCTGGAGGCGACTGACGAAGTCATCGCCGTGGCCGAAAAACTCGGTGCCGGTGTCGCCAAAGCGCTGCTCGGCAAAGCCGTGCTGCCCGACGATTTGCCGTGGGTCACGGGCAGCATCGGCCTGCTCGGCACCGAACCCAGCTACAAGTTGATGGCCGAGTGCGACACCTTGCTGATGGTCGGCTCGGGTTTCCCGTATTCAGAATTCCTGCCCAAGGAAGGCCAGGCGCGCGGTGTGCAGATCGATTTGCAGCCCGACATGCTCAGCCTGCGCTATCCGATGGAGGTCAATCTGCAAGGCGACGCGGCAGAAACACTGGCCGCGTTGCTGCCGCTGCTCGAACAGAAAAGCTCGGGCAAATGGCGCAAGAAAGTTGAAGGGTGGCGCGGCACTTGGGAGAAAACCCTGGAAAAGCGTGCCATGGTCAAAGCCAAACCGATTAATCCGCAACGGGTGGTGTACGAGTTGTCGCCGCGCCTGCCGGATCAGGCGATCGTCACCAGCGACTCGGGTTCATGTGCCAACTGGTACGCGCGCGACTTGAAGATTCGTCGGGGCATGAAGTGTTCGTTGTCCGGTGGACTGGCCTCAATGGGCGCCGCCGTGCCTTACGCCATCGCGGCCAAATTCGCTTATCCCGAGCGCTCGGTCATCGCGCTGGTGGGCGACGGTGCGATGCAGATGAACAACATGGCCGAACTGATCACCGTCGCCAAATACTGGCGGCAATGGGCGAGCCCGAAATGGATCTGCGCCGTCTTCAACAACGAAGACCTCAATCAGGTCACCTGGGAGCAGCGGGTGATGGAGGGCGATCCGAAATTCGAGGCGTCGCAGAGCATCCCCGACGTGCCTTATCACTTGTTCGCCATTTCCATTGGCCTGAAGGGCATTTTCGTTGATCGTGAAGAAGACGTTGCGGGCGCCTGGGAACAGGCACTCGCCTCGGACGTGCCAGTGCTGATCGAGTTCAAGACCGACCCGAACGTGCCGCCATTGCCACCGCACATCAAGCTTGAACAGGCGAAGAAATTCGCCACGACGTTGCTCAAGGGTGATCCGGATGAGGCGGGCGTTATCGTGCAAACCGCCAAGCAGGTATTGAGTTCAGTGCTCCCCGGCAAAAAGTAACCTGAAGGCCAGACAGGCCCCTGTAGGAGCTGCCGCAGGCTGCGATCTTTAAGATCAAAAGATCGCAGCCTGCGGCAGCTCCTACACGGGGCGACGCAGTATCTGGAGGGAATCGATTTGATTTACATAGGCTGCGCAGGCTGGAGTCTGGGGCGCGAGCATTGGCCAGCGTTCCCGATTGAAGGCACGCACCTGCAACGCTATGCCGCGCAATTCAACAGCGTGGAAATCAACAGTTCGTTCTATCGCCCGCATCGCCGGCAGACCTACCAACGCTGGGCCGATTCGGTGCCAGACGGCTTTCGCTTTTCAGTGAAGATCCCCAAACACATCAGCCATGAGCTGTGCCTGGCAGGCAGTGAGACGGCGCTCGATGATTTCTTTGAACAATGCAGGGGCCTAGGCGATCGCCTCGGTTGTTTGTTGGTGCAGTTGCCCCCGTCACTGGCGTTTGATGACGTAATTGCCCAAGGGTTTTTCAGCGCATTGCGCGAGCGTTTTGCCGGGGCGGTGGTGCTTGAACCGCGTCACGCGTCGTGGCTTGCTGCCGAGCCGTTGTTGATGGCTCATCAGATTGCTCAAGCGGCGGTCGATCCCTCGCGCATCGGCAGTGACTCGTCTGCGAGTGGATGGACCGGCATTCAGTACTGGCGATTGCACGGTTCGCCGCGCATTTACCACAGCGCCTACGATTTGCCGTACCTGCAAAGACTTGCGCAGACGTTGCATATCGCAAGTGCCGAAGGCGGCTCGACCTGGTGCATCTTCGACAATACCGCCAGCGGCGCCGCGATCGGCAATGCGTTGACCCTGGCGAAGGAGCTCAACCAGTACGCGGCCATGACGCCGTCGAAACCCTCTCCCTGAGGGAGAGGGCTGGGGTGAGGGGGAAAGTCGAACGGACATCGCAAAAATCTCAGTTCCCGTCCGCCACCTTGCGCTCAATCTCATCGACCTTGCGTTGCAGCTCTTCGGCATCCTGTTCCTTGACCCGAGTGGAGGAGGGCGTGATGACCTCGTCCACAGCCTTGGTGTCATCGTCTCTGTCCGCCAGATCACGCTCGACCACATTTACTGGTTTGCCGGACGTATCGGTGGGCGGGGCATTCGGGGTTTTGCTGTCGTTGCTGTTCATATCGCTGACCTCCGTTGGTGTAAAACATTGGAGGAGGCGCAAAGGTGAGCGTTCGATTTTTCTACGAATCGCCAAATGAATCGAAGCAAAGAACCCATGTAGGAGCTGCCGCAGGCTGCGGCAGCTCCTGCACGCGGATCAGCGTCAATCCTTGAGAATGTCGCGATCCTTGGTTTCCGGCAGGAAGAACGTGCCGAGTATCGCCGTCATCACCGCAATCACGATCGGGTACCACAGCCCGTAGTAGATATCACCTGTGGCCGCGACCATCGCGAAAGCCACGGTCGGCAGGAACCCGCCGAACCAGCCGTTACCAATGTGATAGGGCAGCGACATCGAGGTGTAGCGGATGCGGGTCGGGAACAGCTCGACCAGCCACGCCGCAATCGGGCCGTACACCATGGTCACGTAGATCACCAGAATGGTCAGCAGCAGCAACATCATCGGGTAATTGGTTTTCGCCGGATCGGCTTTCTCCGGGTAGCCCGCTTCCTTCAGTGCGTTGCTCAGATTGGCGGTAAACGAATCGTTGCGCGCCTTGAAGTCAGCGGCGGGCAGGGTGCTGCCCTCGAAGCTCTCGACGACCTTGTCACCGATGCGCACCTGCGCGACGGTGCCGGGCTCGGCCTCGACGTTCTCGTAAGGGATCGCGCGTTTCGCCAGCAGGGTCTTGGCCAGGTCGCAGGAACTGGTGAATCTGGCCTTGCCCACCGGGTCGAACTGGAACGAGCACTGATCCGAATTGGCGATCACCTTGACCGGGTTTTTCTCTTGGGCGATGAACACGTCGGGGTTACCGTACTGGGTCAACGCATGGAAGATCGGGAAGTAAGTCAGCGCTGCCAGAATGCAGCCGACCATGATGATCGGCTTGCGGCCGATGCGGTCGGACAGGCTACCGAAGATCACGAAGAACGGCGTGCCGATCAACAGTGATCCGGCGATCAACAGGTTGGCGGTCTGAGGGTCGATCTTCAGCGTCTGCAACAGGAAAAACAGCGCGTAGAACTGCCCGGTGTACCAAACCACCGCCTGACCGGCCGTACCGCCGAGCAGCGACATGATCACCACTTTGAGGTTGTCCCAGCGCGCGAAGGATTCAGTCAGCGGCGCCTTGGAGGCCTTGCCTTCAGCCTTCATCTTCTGGAACACCGGCGACTCGCTCAGTTGCAGGCGGATGTACACCGAAACGATCAGCAGCAGGATCGACAGCAGGAACGGTATCCGCCAGCCCCAGGCTTCGAACGCTTCGGTGCCCAGCGCGGTGCGGCAGGCGAGGATCACCAGCAGCGACATGAACAGGCCCAGGGTCGCGGTGGTTTGAATCCATGAAGTGAAAAAGCCGCGTCTGCCCGGTGGCGCATGTTCGGCCACGTAAGTCGCCGCGCCACCGTACTCACCGCCCAGCGCCAGGCCTTGCAGCAGGCGCAGGGTGATCAGGATGACTGGCGCGGCGACACCGATGGTTGCGTAGCCGGGCAGCAAACCGACGATGGCCGTGGACACACCCATGATCACAATGGTGATCAGGAACGTGTGTTTGCGCCCGATCATGTCGCCGAGCCGGCCAAACACGATGGCGCCGAACGGCCGCACGGCAAACCCGGCGGCGAACGCCAGCAAAGCGAAGATGAACGCAGTGGTCTCGTTGACGCCGGCAAAAAAGTGCTTGGCGATGATCGCCGCCAGTGAGCCATAGAGGTAAAAGTCGTACCACTCGAACACCGTGCCCAGGGACGAAGCGAAGATGACCTTGCGCTCCTCCTTGGTGATGCCGCCGCTGCGAGGTGGATTGCCTGTGGGTGTCGTGTCGATTGTGGCCATGGGTGTACTCCGTCGTGCTTGTTTTTTAGGCCGGAGTCCCCCAATAACGCTCTATCGCACTCTGGCCTTGTGGCGTATGCCGCAATTGCTGTCGCGTGAAACTTGCACAGTCTGACCGCCTCGCGGGTGTGCGAGGTTTCCTGAAGCATAATCAGCTTCTGACAGATATCCACTCGCCAGCATCCGGACTTACGCCTTCACCCAGCGCTGGCGGCTCCACGCACTCAACCAGTCCACCGCAAACACCAGCACCAGCATCGCCAGAATCACCGTGCTGGCCTGTGCTTCCTGAAACAGGCTGAGGCTCACATACAGCATCTGCCCCAATCCGCCCGCGCCGACAAAACCCAGCACGCTGGCCATGCGGATGTTGTTTTCCCAGCGGTACAGGACGTAGGCGAGCAGTTGTGGGGCGAGGTTGGGCAGGGTGCCGTAGCAGAAGGCGAGGACGGGGTTACCGCCCTGCAAGCGGATCGCTTCGGCCGGTTGCGGCGGGGTGTTTTCCAGCGCTTCGGCGAACAAGCGGCCCAGCACGCCGGTGGTGTGCAGGGCGAGGGCCAGCGTTCCGGCGTTCGGGCCCAGCCCGGCGGCGAGCACCATCAACGCGGCCCAGACCAGTTCCGGAATCGCCCGCAGAGCATTGAGCAGCCATCGCGAAGCACTGCGCAGCGGCCAGCCGAAACGTCCGGCCGCGGGCAGGGCGAGGACGATGCCCAGCAGCGCGGCGAGCAGGGTGCCGAGCGCCGACATGGCGAGGGTTTCCAGCGAGCCATGGAGGATCGCTTTCAAGTAATCGGCGCTCAGATCCGGGCTGAGAAAGCGCTGCACATACGCGCCCATCTGTTTCAGGCTGGTGGCACTGCCGAGCTCGCCTAGGTCGAGCCCTAAGTAGATGAACGAAGCGATGACGGCCACGCCGATGCCGGCGATCAGCAGCAGATTGATCAGACGATTCATGCCAGCCTCCAGCGCAGCAAACGGCTGAGTTGATCGGCCACCAGCACCAGCAGCAGGAACGTCAGCAGAATGCTCGCGACCTCACCGCCGGCGAACATGCGGATCGACAGGTCAATTTGCTGACCCAGGCCACCGGCGCCAACAAAACCCATCACCACCGAAGCGCGGATCGCACACTCCCAGCGATAGACCGTGTACGAGAGCAATTCCCCGGCGACATTCGGCAGGATTCCATAAGCAAAACTCGCCAGTCGACCGCTGCCCGACTGCAACAGCGCGTGCGCCGGACGCTGGTCGGTGGATTCGAAAATCTCTGCGTAGACCTTGCCGAGCATGCCGCTGTAGGTGATCGCAATCGCCAGCACGCCCGCCGCCGGGCCGAGGCCCACGGCGCGCACGAACAATAGCGCCCAGACGATTTCCGGCACGCTGCGCAGGAAGATCAGCAACCCACGAACCGGCCAGCGCAACAACCGACCGAAACGACTAGGCACGCCACCCCGCGAAGCGGCAGATAGCGACAAGGCACGGCTGGCAAGCAAACCGGCGGGCACGGCCAGCAGCAGCGCCAACGCCATGCCCGCCGTGGCAATCGCCAGGGTTTGCAGCGTGGCCTTGAACAATAACTGCAAAAAATCTTCATCGTGGGCGGGCGGCCAGAACTGCGCGACAAACCGGCCCATTTCATTCTGACTGTCGGGCAGCAGCACGCCCAGATTCAGCTCGCTGAGCTGGATTCCCGGCCACAGCACCGCAATCGCCAAAACCGTCAGCAGCAGACGCGGCCACGCCGCAGGATCGCGTGAATCGGCTTTCAGCATCGTGGAATCTGCACAGGCAAAGGCGCAACTGCCGAGGGCGGCGATTGCAGATGTTCATTGGCGTACAGCGCGTCGAGCATGTCGTGGCTGACTTGATCGGCAGGGCTGTCGAACAGAATCTGCCCGTCACGCAAGCCGATGATGCGCGGGAAGTGCGACAGCGCGAGATCCACCGCATGCAGGCTCGCCACCAGCGTGACGTTATGTTCGCGGGCATGACGCGACAGCACCGTCAGCGTGTGCCCGGCCATGACCGGGTCCATCGCCGAAACCGGCTCATCAGCCAACAGAATCTCCGGCGCCTGATACAGCACCCGGGCGATGCCGACGCGCTGCAACTGGCCACCGGATAATTGCTGGCAGTGGGCGAACAATTTATCGCCCAGATCGAGCCGTGCCAATGCCGCGCGGGCGCCGGGTACGTCGAGTGGATGCAGCAGGTTCAGCAGGCTTTTACCCAAACTCCATTGTCCGAGCTTGCCGGCCAGCACGGCTGTGACCACGCGCTGGCGCAGCGGCAGGGGCGGCGCCTGATGCACCAGGCCAATACGCGCGCGCAGGCGTTGTCGCTGGCGGGCAGACAAGTGCCAGGCGCGTTCGCCGAGCACTTCGATCTCGCCGCTGCCGGGCCGCAGTGCGGTGGCCAGCAGGTTGAGCAAACTCGATTTACCGGCCCCGGACGGGCCGATGATCGCGACTTGTTCGCCGACGCCAATCTGCAAGTCGATGCCGCGCAGGGCATCGACTCCATTGGCGTGGCGCAGGCTGACGTGGGTGAGGCGTAGCGTCATTTCAGCAAATCGGCAGCGCGGGCGGCTTCCTCGATGCCCTTGTAGTTCTCAGGCTTGGTGTCGATGAAACGGCTGGCAGCCTGCAGATCGAGAATCTTCTTCTGTTCAGGGTTGGCCGGATCCAGATCGAGGAAAGCTTTTTTGATCTTCGCCGCCAGCGCCGGGTCGAGTGTGCCGCGCACAGTCCAGTTGTAATCGAAGTACGACGGGGTGGTGGCGAATACTTTGACCTTGTTGGTGTCGACCTTGCCGGCGTCCACCAGTTTCTGCCAGACACTGGCGTTCAACACACCGGCGTCGACCTTGCCAGCCTGCACCCAGGCAACCGTGGCGTCGTGGGCGCCGGAGTAAGCGACGCGGCTGAAATACGCCTCAGGCTTGATACCGTCATTTTTCAGCATGAAGTAACGCGGCATCAGGCTGCCGGAAGTCGACGACACGGAACCGAAAGCGAAGGTCTTGCCCTTCAGATCGGCCAGGCTTTTGACGTTCGGGTCGGCGGTGATGAATTTGCTGGTGAATTGCGCATCCTGTTCGCGCTGCACCAGCGGAATCACCGGGGTAGTGGCGTCGGTCTTCAAGCGCGCCTGCACGAACGTGAAACCACCCAGCCAGGCCATGTCGAGACGGTCGGTGGCCAAGGCTTCAACCACTGCCGGGTAATCGGCCACCGGAACGAACTGCACCTTCATGCCCAATTGCTGTTCCAGATACGCACCCAGTGGCTCGAACTTGCGCAACAGTTCGGTCGGCGCTTCATCAGGAATGGCGCTGACCTTCAATACATCAGCGGCTTGCGCCACCAGCGCGGAAAGGGACAGGGCCAGGCCGGCCGTCAGTGCCAGGGTTCGTTTGAGCATGGAATTCTCCGTTTCGTGAGCGTCAAAGTCGAAGCGCCGCCGTTGTGCAGTCGAGGCTGGGCGCAAAGTCAGGTTAGACGAAACGGCGAGGTTATACGCATTTGAGGGTTTAAAGGCCAGCGCGCATCAGCGTTGGTCACACTTGATGCACCCCGACGACCCCTGTAGGAGCTGCGGCACGCTGCGATCTTTTGATCTTGTTGTTAAAGATCAAAAGATCGCAGCGTGCCGCAGCTCCTACAAAGGGCAATCAGTGCTTTTCGGGGAGTCTGGCGATCACCTTGATCTCGAAGTCGAAACCATACAGCCAGGTCACCCCAACGGCGGTAACGGTCGGATGCGGCGCCTCGCCCCAGAACTCGGTCAGCACGATGTTCCAGATCGTCTCGAACTTCGATTGCGGATCAACCATGAAAAGGGTGACGTCGACCACATCCTCGAACGTGCAACCGGCCTCGTCGAGAATCGCGTTCAGGTTATTGAAAGCCTGACGCACCTGGTTCTGCAGATCCGGCTCGGGTGTACCGTCCTCCGTACTGCCGACTTGGCCCGAGACAAACAGAAAACCGTTGGAGCGGATCGCCGGTGAGTAGCGATGGCGCTCGTAAAGGGTTCGGCGGGTAGGTGGGAAAACAACATCGCGCTGTGTCATGGGGGGGGGCTCCATCAATGAGGTGATGGCCAAACTTTAGGGATTTGCAGGTGCGCGATAAACGCGCAAGCTTGGCGTTAACTGTTTGTGAAACCCAAACAATCGGAAGCCGAGCAATGGACCGTTTTGATGCAATGCAGGCGTTTGCACGGGTGGTCGAGGCGGGGAGCTTCACCAAAGCCGCCGAAACCCTGCACATGAGCAAGACCACCGTGACGCAACTGGTCCAGCAGTTGGAGGCGCGGTTGCGGGTCAAATTGCTCAACCGCACCACGCGCAAGGTCAATGTCACGGCTGACGGTGCGGCGTATTACCAGCGCGTGATCAAGTTGCTGGCCGACATGGAGGACGCCGAAACGAGCCTGCCCGGTGCCTCGGTATCGCCACGAGGACGATTGCGCGTGGATGTGCCGAGCCCGTTCGCTCGCTTGATTCTGATCCCGGCATTGCCCGAATTTCACGCGCGGTATCCAGACATTCAGATCGACATGGGCGTCAGCGATCGCATCGTCGATATCATCGATGAAAACGTCGACTGCGTGGTGCGCGGCGGCGAGTTGCTGGACCAGTCACTGATGGCGCGCAAGGTTGCGGATCTGCAATTGGGCGTGTTTGCCGCGCCCGACTACCTCGCTCGCTCCGGCACGCCGATGCATCCGCAGGAGCTGGAAGATTCCCATCATCGCGTGGTTGCGTTCCTGTGGGCACGCACCGGCAAGCCCATGCCGTATGCCCTGCATAACGATAAGCAAAGCCTGCAGATCAAGGGTCGCCATGTGTTGGCAGTCGACGACGGCAATGCCTACCTTGCGGCGGGTCTGGCCGGCATGGGCGTGTTGTGGCTGCCCAGGTACATGTCCGACGGCCCGGTGGCGCGCGGCGAGCTAGTGCCGCTGTTCGAGGACTGGCAACTTGAATCGATGCCTCTCTACATAGCGTATCCGCCGAACCGGCATATCAGTCTCAAGTTGCGAGTATTTATCGATTGGGTTGTGGAGTTAATGGCATAGCAGGCGTCTGGTGCGCTTTTTGCTTGGACGTGCTCAATGTCGTCAAATAACTAACACATCCGGCAACCCGAAAGCCTGCGGCGTTGACCAGAGTAGCGTTGAGCTCAAGGAGCTTTACTCATCATGAACATGTACATCGATATCGTCGGCGCCTGCAATCTGAGCTGCCCCTCTTGCCCGATGGGCAATTCGGAAAACCTAAACTTCAAAAAAGCCATGCAACTCGACATGTTCCGGCAGATCGTCGAGAAGGCCAAACGCGAAGGCGTTCGGGCGATTTTTCTCTACAACTGGACTGAGCCTTTGGTGCATCCGAAGATCGGCGAGTTCATCGAGATCATCAATGCGGCCGGCATGAACAGTGGCGTCAGCACTAACCTGAACCTGGCCAAGAACATGGAAAAGGCCTTGTTGGCCGAGCCGGGTTTCTTCCGTATTTCGCTGTCAGGGTTTTACCAGGAGACCTACGCGAAGGGGCATGTAGGGGGGGATATCGAAGTTGTAAAACAGAACATGATCACGCTGAGTGAAATCGTGCAGCGCCATGGTCTGAACACCCATGTCGAGGTTTATTACCATCGGTATCTGGACAACCTGGCAGAAGAAGCACTGATGCGCGAGTTCAGTGAGCGTCTCGGCTTTACATTCAGCACGGGTTATTCCGTGATGATGCCGCTGGAGAAGGCGCTGGCCATTGTCGAACGCGACCCTTCCGTGACCGACACTGACCACGAGACCCTGAAAAGGCTGGCATTGCCGCCTTACGATGATCTGGTCAATGTCGTACAACACTTCCACAAGCAAGCGTGCACACTCAAAGATGACTGGTTGGTGATCGACTGCAACGGCAATACAGTGCTTTGCTGCACCATCTTCAATCAAAGCGAATATCAGGTCGGAAAGTATCTGGACATCAATGTCGACGAATTGATGACGCGTAAAAACACGCAGAAAAACTGTGTCGACATGTGCAATCGGTGCGTAAAGAAGGGGATGCACATCTACGCGATGTACCCCGGCAAGGGCGTGCTTGAAAGTCATGCAATCAATCGCATGATCGATTTCCAGCAACGCACCATTGCGGGTTTGCCGATTGATAGCGAGCAACTCGGCCGGGCCGGCGAGGTCAGTTCCGAAAATTTCGATGAAGCCCAATACCTTCAACTGAACGATGACGTGCGCCACGCCGTTTCCACCGGCGCTTTCACCAGCGGCTATCAGCACTACGTGCTCTTCGGTCGCCTGGAAGGGCGAGTGGGCGCCGGGCTTTTTTCAGCGCTGTAAACGCAGTCAGGACGCCCCAGTAGCAACAGGCGTGATTGACTCCGGCGCGGTTCAGGCCAACTATCGGCGCATAACAACATGACCGATGGACCACACCTTGATCGAACGACGTCAATTCAGCGGAGGCATGAAGGGCAAAAACCTCCGCTATCTGAATGAGCAATCCGCTGACCAGACCCGCGTGACACGCGCGGGTTTTTTACTGCTTGAACACTTTTCGCTGCCGGCCTTCACCCAGGCGCTGGACACGATCATCACCAGCAATCTGTTGCGCGCAGAGCTGTTTTCTACGCGCACGTTTGGCTTGAGTGAAGCTGAGGTCGTCAGCGATCTGGGATTGGTGATTCGGCCAGATGCGCGGATTGATCTGGCGGCACTTCAGAATCTGGATTTGTTGGTGGTGTGCGGCGGTTATCGAACCGAACTGCGCGCCAGTGACGAGTTCATCAGCCTGTTGAAAGCAGCAGCTGAACGCGGTGTCAGCCTCGCCGGTTTGTGGAATGGCGCGTGGTTTCTAGGCCGCGCCGGATTGCTCGACGGCTATCGTTGCGCGATCCACCCGGAACACCGCCCGGCACTGACCGAAATCGCCAAGACCACCCACGTCAGCAGCGAACCCTACGTCATCGACCGCGACCGACTCACGGCATCGAGCCCGTCGGGGGCGTTTCACATGGCACTGGACTGGATCAAGAACCTCCACGGCAAGGCCCTGGTCGAGGGCGTCGAGGATATCCTCGCCTTCGAGGAATCGCGCTATCGACGGATCAAACCTGATGAAAACATCTGCGTCAGCGCACCGCTGCGTGAAGTGGTGAAGCTGATGGATGCCAACCTCGAAGAACCGTTGGAACTGGAGCAACTGGCAGTCTATGCCGGCCGCTCCCGGCGGCAGTTGGAGCGCCTGTTCAAGGAACAACTCGGCACCACGCCGCAGCGCTATTACCTGGAGTTGCGCATCACCGAAGCTCGGCGTTTGCTGCAACACACTGAGCTGTCGCAGGTGGAAGTGCTGGTGGCGTGCGGGTTTGTTTCGCCGAGTCATTTCAGTAAGTGCTATAGCTCGTATTTCGGGTATCGACCTTCGAAGGAAAAACGACTGGTCAAATAGCTCGAGCTGTTACTAACCCGAGTTCACCCGATATCCCAAGTCGGCGTAGCGCCCCCCATTCAACTCGGTCAGTTCCCTCTCCCTCCGGGCGGTCCGACGTGTCGGGAGGGCTAGGGTGAGAGGCTTTTTTCGGCGATTTGGCGGGCGCGCAGCTTTTGCCGGAACAGGTGTTCGCAATCAGTTTGATGGGCGCGCAAATGGCGGGCGAATTGGGCGAGGGTGGGGCGATTGTGCATGCTTCACGATCCTTGCGAAGTTGATGGGAATTTAACTGTAGACCACTTTCCCTCACCCCAGCCCTCTCCCTGAGGGAGAGGGGGCCGACCGAGATGTCTTACGTCATACATCGACCTGAAGCTCCGAGTCGATTATGGATTCGGTAGTTCACTGTCAGTTCGATCGCGGATTCGGTGTTGCACTTTCAGATCGACGTATTGCTGAAGCATCGCACGGTCAGTCCCCTCTCCCTCCGGGAGAGGGCTAGGGTGAGGGGGCTTTTCGATCCGCCGCGGTCTTTATAATCTGCTCCAGCACATCCCCCATCTGCTGAATCACCTCTAAGTTACTGAACCGCACAACTTCAATGCCCTGCCGCTGAAGAAACAATGTCCGGCGCTGGTCGTGAATCACGCCCGCTGATTCATAGTGCTGACCACCATCCAGTTCGATGGCCAGTTTCAGTTCGACGCAATAAAAATCCAGGACGTATGGCGGGCAGGGGAATTGCCTGCGGAATTTCAAGTTGGCGATTTGGCGGGCGCGCAGCTTTTGCCAGAGCAGGTGTTCGCAATCAGTTTGATTGGTACGCAAATGACGGGCGAATTGGGCGAGGGTGGGGCGATTGTGCATGCTTCACGATCCTTGTGAAGTTGATGGAGATTTAACTGTAGACCAATTTCCCTCACCCCAGCCCTCCCGAAACGTCGGACCGCCCAGAGGTAGAGGGGGCCGACCGAGATGTCTTGCGTCATACATCGACCTGAAGGACCGAGTCGATTATGGATTCGGCGCAGCGCTGCAATGTCGATCATGGATTCGGCAGTGCACTTTCAGGTCGATTATGGATTCGGCATTGCACTGTCAGGTCGACGTATTTCTGAAGCATCGCACGGTCAGTGCCCTCTCCCTCCGGGAGAGGGCTAGGGTGAGGGGCTCTTCTAAACACCACCCCGCACGCACGTTTAACTTACACCAACTGTTACGCCATAAAGGCTACAAAACCTTGTGCCTTTACCTACGCATACGCCAGAATCCGCCGGCTTGTGCGCTTTGCCCTCGGACTCTATCGTTTACCTGCCACTGCCTATCAGTGGTCGGGTTTAGTAGCCCGTTTGGTATTAGTAAGCGCACGAGTTCCATTCAGTCAGGCATGCCTATTCCTGCACTTGATGGTGGTTGTGCGCAGGGCGCTCTCGGGCGCGCCGGTTTTGCTAATTCCACCGGTCTACTAACCTGCGCACAGCTGCCTCCCTTCTTTTAGTAGAGAAAGGATGCGGCCCTACTTTTGGAATTAGACAATGTTCAAAATCACGCCCAACCCGCCAGAAACCGATCCAATCCCCTACGACGCCGCGCTCGAACCTCAAAACATCAAAGAGGCAACAGAACGCGCGATCAACTTCTATCTCAATCCCTCGGCATTGAAGACTTCAATCCCCACACGCAAGACCGGCCGAATCTACCTCATCGACCCCACGGTGGATGACGAAACGCTGCTCGTCGAGGCCTACGAAACCTTGTCGTCCGCCAGTGACATGGCGCGTGAGTTCGCCGAGTTGATGGAGGGGCCGTATCGCAAAAAGATGCTGGTGCTGCAGCAGGTGATCATGCTCAGCGAACTGGTGGTCGGGCGAATCCTGGATAACCAGCGCTTGCCGCAATAGTCACTATGCGGATGAGAGAGGGGGCTTGCTCCCTCACTGCACACAAGCGTCTACGGTCGCGATCGTAACGCTTCAGGCTTTCTGGCTCTTATGGAGTTTCAGCTGATGTCCAAGACACCCGAACCACCCGTCACAGATCCGGCATCGCCGTACGTATCACCCAACTCAAGAAAACTCCACGAAGCGGCAGAGCGTGCGCTTGACCATTACCTGCTGCCAGCTGCCGGGATCATGGCAACACCCTATACGCCCAGCACTATGTTCATGGTCAACCCGCAGTCCGACGCCGAGTCTTTGCTGACCAATGCCAGCGGCTCTTTAGCGTCTGCCACGGTCATGCTCGGTAATTTTGCAGGGCTGCTGGAAGGGTCGAACCGCCATACCTTGTTGGGTATCGCGCAAGTGGTCATGTTGGGAGAGTTGGCGGTCAACAAGGCGTTGGATATCGTTGTGCCAACGGAGTAATCACGCACGTTAGCCATTAAGCAGTCAGCCTGAGCGGTTGACTGCTTTTTTGTGCGGGTAGGGGAAGACTTTTAAAGGTGATCCGCATCAATCACAGCCTTGGCAAACGCCTGCGGATCTTCCTGCGGTAAGTTGTGGCCAATGCCACCGTTGATCAGCCGAAACTGGTACTTGCCGGTAAAGCGCTTGGCGTAATCCTCCGGCGCCGGGTGCGGTGCACCGTTGGCGTCGCCTTCCAGGGTGATGGTCGGCACGCTGATCGATGGGGCGGTGGCCAGTTTCTGCTCCAGCGCCGCGTATTTCGCCTCGCCCTGCACCAGGCCCAGACGCCAGCGGTAATTGAACACGGTGATGTCGACGTGATCAGGGTTCTCCAGCGCTTTGGCGGAGCGATCGAAGGCTGCGTCATCGAATTTCCACTGCGGCGAAGCGGTTTGCCAGATCAGCCTGGCGAAGTCGTGGGTGTTCTTCGCATAGCCCGCGCGGCCGCGGTCGGTGGCGAAGTAGAACTGATACCACCACTGCAATTCAGCCTTGGGCGGCAGCGGGTTCTGCCCGGCCGCCTGATTGCCGATCAGGTAGCCGCTGACCGACACCAGCGCCTTGACCCGTTCCGGCCACAGCGCCGAGACGATGTCCGCCGAGCGTGCGCCCCAGTCATAACCGCCGAGCACCGCTTGCTTGATCTTCAGCGCATCCATGAAGTCGATGACGTCACTGGCCAGCGCCGCTGGTTGGCCGTTGCGCAGGGTGTCTTTGGAGAGGAACTGCGTATCGCCATAACCCCGCGCATACGGCATCAATACGCGATAACCCTTGGCCGCGAGCAATGGCGCGACTTCATCGTAGCTGTGAATGTCGTAGGGCCAGCCGTGCAACAGAATCACCACCGGGCCGTTGGCCGGACCGGTTTCGGCATAAGCGACGTCCAGCACACCCGCCTTCACATGCTTCAGCGGACCGAACGGCGAGGGCGCGGAATAGCTCGCAGCCGCAGGTTCTGCGGTTTGGGCTTGAGCCGTACCCAAAGCGCCGAACAACGACAGCGCCAGAATCGAAAGTCTGAATGCGGTTTTGCGGGTGTGCAGTGCCATTTTCATGATGACGTCTCCTGTGCGAACTGTTGGTTGAGGGTTGCGAATGAACCCGTCAAACCTTGAGTGCATTTGAGCGCCGGGACGTATCTGGCCTGTGTCGAAGAGGGGCGATGTTGAAATCCGCTGTATCGCGGCGGGGTATGTACACAGTGTGATACACGCGCCAAACGGGCCGATCATTGGGCTAAATCCGGCCAAGAAAATAAGTCGCTGTTTTAAAACAAAAAATATTTCATTTCGGGCTTCCCAAACGTAACGAATGTTGATAAATTGCGCCCCGTTCTTGCAGTGATCCTCACGGAGCCGCTGACAAGTGCTGTAGGGGCGTCGCCAAGCGGTAAGGCAGCAGGTTTTGATCCTGCCATGCGTTGGTTCGAATCCAGCCGCCCCTGCCATCTATCAAAAAACGCCAACTTCGAAAGAAGTTGGCGTTTTTTTATGCCTGCGAATCTGGCCTCAATGGAGCAGGGCAGGCGTGCGCGGCGCCGAAGCACCGCGCACGCCGACCACTCAGTGCGGTGCGCGCGGGATGGTTTTCATCAGGTCTTCAGGGCTGATGTGGCCCACCACGCTGCCCAGTTGCGGCAGGTTGAGGATGTGGCCTTTCATTTTGCCGATGATGTGCATCTCGCACGGCTTGCAGTCGAACTTCAGCGTCAGCACTTCATCGCCGTGGATCAACTGCATCGGCGCGACTTTGGTACGCACGCCGGTCACGCCTTTGGCCTGTTTCGGGCACAGGTTGAAGGAGAAACGCAGACAATGTTTGGTGATCATCACCGGCACTTCGCCTGCTTCTTCGTGCGCTTCGTACGCCGCGTCGATCAGCTTCACGCCGTGACGATGGTAGAAGTCGCGCGCTTTCTGGTTGTAGACGTTGGCGAGGAACGTCAGGTGCGAATCCGGGTACACCGGTGGCGGCGTGGTTTCGGCTTTGCGGCCGCCGCGCGGATGAGCGGCAACGCGGGCAGCGGTCAGCGCTTCGATCACTTCACGGCGCAGGGATTTGAGCTGCGAGTTAGGGATGAAGAATGCCTGTGGCGCATCGAGTTTGATGTCGGTGGCGTGGTACTGCGTGGTGCCGAGTTGGCCGAGCAAATCGCGCAACTGCTCCAGTGCCTGCTCAGGTTTGTTGGCAACGCCAAACGGACCGTTCAGGGTGACGCTGGCGCTGATGCCTTCTTCACTGGTGGCGGTGACTTCCAGCTGCTCTTCACGCAGACGTGCAGCCCAGCTCAGGGCCACGCGACGCTCGGAAGAGGTTTTTTGCAGCGCCTGCTGCCAGTTGTGATCGAGGTTGCGATTCAACGGGTGGTTCGGACGCAGTTTGTACAGGCCTTCCGGCATTTCGTTGGGCTCGACGCGGTAGCGGTAACGCTTCTCGCCGTCTTCTTCGAACTCGCCTTTAGGCTCGGCGATGTTGGCGCGGAAACCGACCACTTCACGCTTGACCAGTACGTTCAGACCGTCGCCGTTGGACAGCGGTTCGTGGGTCACGACCTGCATGTCACGCTTGCCGACTTTCTCGACCGTGCCCACCGGCAAACCGGTAAAGGTCGGCGAATCGAAGGCGCCGATGTCGATCTTGCGATCAGTCACGAAGTAATCGGTGCTGCCGCGGTGGAAGGTTTTTTCCGGATCGGGCACGAAGAAGTGCGCGGTGCGGCCGCTGGAAGCGCGGGCCAGGTCCGGGCGATCTTCGAGCACGTCGTCGAGGCGCTGACGGTAATAGGCGGTGATGTTCTTCACGTAGCCCATGTCTTTGTAGCGACCTTCGATCTTGAACGAGCGCACACCGGCTTCGACCAGGGCGCGGATGTTGGCGCTCTGGTTGTTGTCCTTCATCGACAGCAGGTGTTTCTCGTAGGCGATCACGCCACCCTTTTCGTCTTTAAGGGTGTACGGCAAGCGACAGGCCTGGGAGCAATCGCCACGGTTGGCGCTGCGCCCGGTCTGCGCGTGGGAAATGTTGCACTGACCGGAGAACGCCACGCACAACGCGCCGTGAATGAAGAACTCGACGGCGGCGTCGGTTTCATCGGCGATCGCGCGGATTTCCTGCAGATTGAGTTCGCGAGCCAGCACCAATTGCGAGAAGCCGGCCTGATCGAGGAACTTCGCCCGTTCAAGCGTACGAATGTCGGTCTGGGTCGAGGCGTGCAACTCGATCGGCGGAATGTCCAGCTCCATCACACCCAGATCCTGGACGATCAATGCATCGACCCCGGCGTCGTACAACTGATGGATCAGCTTGCGCGCCGGCTCCAGTTCGTTGTCGTGCAGGATCGTGTTGATGGTGGTGAAGATGCGCGCATGATATTTGCGGGCGAACTCCACCAACTCGGCGATCTCGCTCACTTCGTTGCATGCGTTATGGCGGGCGCCGAAGCTTGGGCCACCAATGTACACGGCGTCGGCGCCGTGCAGGATCGCCTCGCGGGCAATGGCCACGTCGCGGGCAGGGCTGAGCAATTCCAGATGATGCTTGGGCAAGGACATAGTTTTTTTTAGTCAGGCTGTCACGGTTGAGGCGCGCATTGTAGCCCCGAAATGCGCGCCGGGCACGCCCGTGCTGCCCGATGGCAGATGCCACCCTGCCAAACCCAGTGGGGGCAAGGTTGCTCGCGAAGGGGGAGGCACATCCAGCATCAATGTTGCCTGACCCACCGCCATCGCGGGCAAGCCCGCTCCCACAGTGATTTGTGCCATACACAGATCTCGCGACCACCGCAAAACCCTGTGGGAGCGGGCTTGCCCGCGATGGCGGTGGATCAGTCAATAAAGATGTCGACTATCAGTGCATCGCGATCAGGCCTTGGCAGCCATCGCTGTCACTTCCACGCGCATGCCTTCAACGGCCAGCGAGGCAACGCCAACCGCCGCCCGCACCGGCCAAGGTTTGGCGAAGAAGCGCTTGTAAACTTCGTTGAACGCGGCACGGTCAGCCATGTCGGTGAGGTAGATGGTCAGATGCATGACCCGGTCCATCGAACTGCCCGCACGTTCCAGTGCAACTTTCAGCGCTTGCAGAGTGCATTCGCTTTGCTCGGTGATGCCGCCCAGTTCCAGGCTGCCATCGGCGCGGGTTGGAATCTGGGTGGAAACCATGATCCCGCCGAAGGTCGCGACGTCGGAGGAAATGGACCCGGCATCCGGATCGGGCGTGAAGGTGATGTCTTGGTTGGCCATGTGGGTCCCTTGTCTGTGCGAGTAAAGATCGCCGCAGTTTACAGATTCGTTGCCGACATGGCCCGTTTGGTCAATCGAATGGAGGCCAGTCACGCTTCGCACCTCAGGGGCGGTCGCTCCCGCACAGACAGAAAGACGAAACGTTTGTATAAGCGTGTATCAATCCCGGCCGGGTACACACGCCAATAACAAACCAAGGATTCACGACACATCAGCACTACAAGCCCTGTTCAAAGTGGCGTCACCACACACCACTGAGTTTGAGAGGGCAACATCATGCGCCGTCCATTGTTCCTGACTACTGCCGCCATACTTGCTTCGATGATCGGCATCGCACACGCCGCCGATACGCAGCCCAAAAGCTGGCAGCAAGGCCTGAGCCGAACTGATCTGGTTCGCCAGGACCTCGGCGCCGCCGACCGCGAAGTGATTCAGGCACGAGTCGATTTTGAACCTGGCGTGACCTCGCCACGCCATGCGCATCCGGGCGTGGAAGTCGCGTACGTGATCAGCGGCACATTTGAATATCAACTTGAGGGCAGGGCGCCCGTGACGCTGAAGGCCGGTGATTCGCTGTTCATTCCGGAGGGTGTGGCGCATATCGCCAAGTACATCGGTACTGACAAGGGCTCGGAGTTGGCGACTTACATTGTGAAGAAGGGCGACCCGCTGTTGATTCTCAAACCGTAGGGTTTAGTGCAGTGTCACAACCCGGCGGCTCTCGCCAATCCGGATCCGGTCGAGCGCACGGTTTAGTGCATCAAGTGCGTCGAGAAGAGCTTTGGCTTCCGCTTCTCGACCATCACCCCACAAGCGCTCGGCCATTTTGTTTAGCGCCTGGATCGATCGCTCGATGTCTGCGGCGGTTGCGGGCTCTTTACTGGCCGGTTGTTTCCTGGGCATTCGGTGACTTTCCTGCAAAACGGGTAGCTGCCGTTTTAGCACGATGCCTGCGTGCCGTGAAGTTCAAGGCAACATGGCGCCAACGTGCTTTAACTTTTTTAATCATGCTTTTAACAAAGGTTTACATCAGGTTTTTAATGCGGTCGATATAGTTTGCGTAACTAACGCGATGCAGAGAAAGTGGTAATGCAGTCGAGCAACAATCGAAACCCTGAACTAATAAAGATTCGACGGCTGTTCGCCACGCCTCTTGCAAGTATTCAGTTCCCCCGATGCATGAACCAATCCACAACATAGCCTGCCGCCGCGATGCCTATCCTGATTTATCTCTGGACAAGGTCGCTTTTGGCCATTGCAGACGGACGAGAACGACTGCTATTGCCCGAAAACGACCCAGCAGAACGCCTGCTGACGGCTGCTCTCTACCGGCCATGTCTCCACGCAGCTTGCTGGTCTGATACGGTGCACATGACTGGTCAGGTCGAATATAAATGGAGAAAGTCAGTGCAATTACCCATAAAAAAACCCGGCTGATCAGACCGGGTTTTCAGGTATCGCGGTGACGCGATTTGTTTATGCAGCGCGGCTTTCGATCAGACGGTCCGAGCCACCTTCAGCAACGCGTTTATCGATCAGACGATCCGAGCCGCCTTCGGCAACGCGTTTTTCGATCAGACGGTCCGAGCCACCTTCGGCAACGCGTTTTTCGATCAGACGATCCGAGCCACCTTCGGCAACGCGGCGTTCAATCAGCCGATCCGAGCCGCCTTCAGCGACAACCGGGTGAGTCGAGGTTGCGGCGAAAGCGTTAACTGCAAAAACCGAGAAAGCGATGCTGAGGATGGTTTGGCGTTTCATGATCGTGTGCTCCGGGGTGTTTTTGGTTGGTATGGAGCAGATGTTACGCCGCGGATTTTTTAAGAGAACTTCATTACCTTGATGGTGACCATCAATGGCATTGATTGGGCGAGCGGCCGGCCTCTGGTGAGCGGGACGAGAGGGGGCAGCCTTCGCAATCGGCATGTATCCGAGCGTTGATTACATTGCGTAGCAACTGTAATGCGCGACACCTCCATTCTCATTGCTGCCGGTGACAAATGCAGTAAGCCGCACGCGACTCGCCACGATTGGCGGTATAGGCTTATGGGCCAGGCAGCGTAGTGATACTTCCGGCCAATACGCCACATTTTCATTGGGCTAAATCAGGCGAGTACATTTCACAGGTTTACGGAACGGGTCCGCTAGGCCTTGAGTATGTGGTCGTCAGGAGGTTTTTCACGCGGCAAAAGTAAGCACTCTAGTTTCTTGAGTATCTTCAATTAACGCGACCACTTGCTCTTTTGGATGCGGTAAAAGTTCGGGGTATTCATCTGCTGGATATTCGATAGCCGCATCTGCGGGTGTAAATAATTTGAATCTGCACAAATCTATTTCCCGTATGTAGACAGCGGTCTGAATCGAGGCAAAACGAGTGTAAATCCTTTTTAGGAATGCCTGCCAGGCGGTGACGTATTGCCGAAAAAAAGTGGGCTGAGCGTCCGCTTCTGGCCGACTTCTGCACCTCACCAGGGGCAGAAAAAGACCCAAAACGGCCGTTTAATCAAGGCAAGGAATCTGATCCAGTGTTCAGGTCAAAAGCATTGGCATCAGGCCAGCGCTTTTGGGTCTACAGTCTTGTATATCGGGCAGTGGAAGCAGTTGAAATGAACGTGTCGTCTTCGATCTCGCCGCCAAGGCATATTGTCCTGCTGGGCTACGGTGGTTTGCTGCCGTTTATTGGTCTCGCGCTACTCATCCTCACGTCTGTGGAATATCGGCCGTTTTTGGCGGTGGCGCTGGTCAACTATGGTGCGGTCATCCTGAGTTTCGTCGGCGCGTTGCACTGGGGTTTCGCCATGTCAGTGCAAAACATGAGTGCTGAATTGCGCCGCGACCGGCTTATATGGAGCGTCATCCCGGCGCTTGTCGCTTGGCTCAGCACGTTGCTGCCGGTGGCAGTGGGTTGCTTGCTGTTGATCGTCGGATTTGTCGTCCACTTCTGGCAAGACCGGCAGTTGGTCCGGGTTGTGAACCTGCACGCTTGGTACCTGCCGATGCGATTTCGCCTGACAGCGGTGGTCAGCGTTTGCCTGCTTATTGGCGCAATCGCTGTAGTCATTTTTTCGTGAAACCGCGCCGGCCCGAATCGTCTGCAGTGCCAGGCAGTCGCTTGTCGCGGCTGTTGCGTTTTGGCAGTTTGGCCTCCGGCGTGGCGGGCGGCATGCTGGCCGAAGGTGTGCGGCAGTTGGCTCAAGGTAAACGTCCGGCGTTCAATGATCTGCTGTTGACCCCGGGTAATGCGCAACGGGTGGCCGAGCGACTGTCGCAATTGCGTGGTGCGGCCATGAAGGTTGGGCAGTTGTTATCAATGGATGCAGGCGATTTGTTACCGAGCGAGCTGAGCAACATACTTTCTCGTCTGCGTTCCGACGCGCATCCGATGCCCATGAGCCAGTTGGTAGCAGTCCTTGACGAAAGCTGGGGCAAGGGCTGGGAAGGACGCTTCGAACGGTTTTCCTTCACGCCTTTGGCGGCGGCATCCATCGGCCAGGTTCATGCTGCGAAAGGCAAAGACGGCCAACGTCTGGCGATCAAGGTGCAATATCCAGGTGTGCGCGAAAGTATTTCCAGCGATGTAGATAACGTCGCTGCTTTGCTGCGCATGTCCGGGCTGCTGCCTCCCGGCATGGACGTCACAGCACTGCTCCAGGAGGCCAAGTCTCAACTGCAAAATGAAGCCGATTACCTGAAAGAAGCTCAGCACTTACAGCGCTTTCATGAACTGTTAGCCGACAGTCCGGACTTTCTGGTTCCTCGTGGGTATGCCGAGTTCAGTAAGCCGAACATTCTGGTGATGTCCTTCGCCGACGGCGCCGCATTGGAGAGTCTTGAACACGCGCCACAGGCAGAGCGCGACCGGATCGTGACATTGCTGTTCGGCCTGCTTTTGCGCGAGGTGTTTGAGTTTCAGTGCGTCCAGACCGACCCCAATTTTGCCAATTACCTTTATCAGCAAGACTCCGGGAAGATCGTACTGCTCGACTTCGGTGCCACGCGCCTTTATAGCCGCAACAGCACCGAGGCATTTCGCAAACTGCTAGTTGCAGGCCTGCATGAAGACCGCGCCGCCATCACCGAGGCGGCGCTGGAAGTGGGCTACTTTCAGCATGAAACCCTGGCCAGGCATCGGTTATTGCTGACCGACCTCATCGCCCAGGCCTGCGAGCCACTGCGGTATCAAGGTGCCTATGACTTTGCGATGTCCGACCTCGCAGGACGCTTGCGCGATGCAGGGTGGCAACTGGGTGCTGATCGCGACTTCCGGTACACGCCACCAGTGGATGCTCTGTTTCTGCATCGCAAGGTGGGAGGGTTGTACTTGTTGGCTGCAAAGCTAAAGGCGAGGGTGGATGTGCGATGCCTATTCGAGCCTTACGTAATTTGAGCGATTCCCGAACGAAAAATTTCCCGGCAGGCTTACGTCTGGCCACTTCAGTTGCACATCGCTTCGCTGTCGAGCAATTCTCACACGACCGCTTTGGCTTCAGCCTTGATAGTTGATTTGCGATACGTCAGCAATACGATGCCGGTGACCACAATCACCCCGCCCAGAACCTGCCCTGTGCTGAGCATTTGGTCCAGCACAATCCAGCCCATCAACAACGTCGCCAAAGGCTCGATGTTCATGACCGGCGCATTGCGCGGCATGTCCAGCCGAGGCACGGAAATGAACAGGACGATGAAACCGGTGCCATACAGCACCACCAGCGTGGCAAGGGCCAGCCATCCGGTGGAGGTCGCGGGCAGGTTCAGTCCGCTTGGGAAGGCGCCCGTCAGTCCTGCCAGATTAATGCTGCTGAAGACGATAAAAATGGTCAACAGACTGCGCGCCGAGCCGCGTACCTGAGACAACTTGTGGTCGGTGATCCACAGCGCGCAGGCGAACACGCTGGCGGCGCAGAATGCGAGCGCGACGCCCAGCCACCATTCCAGGCCGACGCTGATCGTCGACGAAAGACGTCCGGGCACGTCCAGAACAAACACCAGCCCCACCAGAATCAAGCCCATCAGCGCTGCGGTGCGTGCGGTCGGTCTCGGGCCGCCCATCGCCCAGGTGAGCAGCGCCAGCAGAATGGGAAACACGTTGGCCACCAGCAGCGCCAGCGCCACCGGGATTCGAGCGACGGCGGAGTACAGACACAGGCTTTGCGCGGTAATCAGCAGACCCAGCAGTAATTGCCATCGCCAGGCACCTGCCGGCAGACGCAGACTTTGTCGTTGCCACAGCACCAGGATGGCGAGCACCAGTAAAGTCCCGCCCGAGCGCAGCAAGATCGCCAGCAACACCCCCGCGCCATCATCAAAAGCGACTCGTGCCGCCACATGGTTGCCGGCGAAGGCACAGCCCATGCACAGAAGAATGATCACAGCCAGATGGCGGGGGAAGGGTGTCGGAGCTGTTTGCGCAAGGGTAGGGCGGGGCATGGCAGATCTCGAACAGTGCTCGGCCATTCGGGATGGCGTGCGGGTTTTTTATGTTGTCGTACAACTGGGTGGTTTTGTACCGCAATTGAGTGTGTCGGGCAAGGCGCGTGGCATCCGGGCCTTTTGCGTACTGCAGCGACCTATGCCGGGGAGCTGGCGCAAATACCAGAAAGAGTTTTTTTACCGCTTTGCGGGCAGACAGTTTCGCGGCAACGTGCGAATTACAGGATTTGACTTGGATTGATTGCCGCTTTTCCACGAACGTGTTTTGCAGCGATAAAACAGTGGGTGTGAAAGCCGGTTGGGCTATCGGGCTTATCGTTTTTCCAGTGATAGGGTTAGTGGTTTGGGGCCTTGCTGGCCCCGTGGAATCAAAAAGGGGCCAACGTCGCCTGAACACAGCAAAGGGTAGATGTAACTCGTTCCACGACGCTGGAGAAACAGCCCTGGCTGGGTGGTTTAGACTTCATCGACACGGTGACGGTGGACGCACCGTCATCGTGTCGAGTTCATGAGTCAGCCATGGCTAGGCCTGTGTCCAAACCAACGTAGCTGTTTCGCGCCACTTCACTTCAGTGACTCCGAACCGCTCGGCTTGAGGTTTCGAAACGACCTTCAGCGGAGGTTTACCTGGCTTGGGGATTGGGGCAATACCCGCATCGCAACTTGCCCAATGCCAAGCATCAACATTACGCATTGACTTGGCGCGAATCACGAATGACTTTGACTGTCCGTGAAGTTTGTAATCGATGACGAAAATGTCTGTTTGGCTCATGAGTTCCTCCTTACGCTCATAAGCAAATGAGCTGTACTGGCAGAAAAAATTCCAACGTTTTTCAGCGTCGAAACAGAGCATGTCTTTTCGCCTGGTTCTCTGCCCATCGTCAGTGCCGAACTCTTTACCTCCAGTCGCTGTTCGGTGAGCGGGATTGCTGAATGGGCATGCCCCCGCCAACTGGACGCAGTCATCTGGGCTGCTCAGCCGCCACCCACTTTCAGACCCCGACTGGCTTGTTTTAAAGTCCAGTTCAAAGCCGTAGCGTGCCTGATGTGCCCATCGCGAGCATTTCCGGCGCCACTACCCACACGCTGCAAGGCATTTTGTACAACAGATGCTCCACCGTACTGCCGATCAGTCGGCCTATCCCTCGATGGGTAATACGGCCCATTACAATCACATCGACATCGTATGCATCGGCGTAGCTGGAAAGCACCGTGGCTGGATCTCCCATAATCATGTGCTGGTTTTCTGCGGGGATATTGTTGCGCGCAGCCAGCGCCTGGAAGGCTTCGCCTTGGGCGTCAAACAGGCTCTTGGCGGCGCTGGAGGAAAAGAACGCTGACGCGTTATCAAAGCCGAACTCGGCGGCGCTGAGGGACGACAGGTCATGGGCATAGATCACGTCGAGTTCGGCGTTGCAGGTGCTCGCCAGTTTTGCCGCTTCGCTCAGGATCCGGTCGTTGAGTCCCTCGTACTGGCCATCGCGATGGAAGGGATCGACGGCGGCAACGATCCGCCGCGGCAGGGCGTGTTGTACGTGACTGACAAAATGCAGCGGTACCGGGCATTCACGCAGCAGGTGGATGTCCAGCGGCGTGAACATAAGGCGTGATAGCAGCGATTCATGCTCCAGTGCTTTGATCAGCGCAGCCATTGGCTGTTCCCGCAGGTGGATGAGGATTTCCTGCAGGGGCCGTTCAACCCACACCACTTCAGTGGTAACGTGCACACCGATTTTGCGCAGTGGCCGGGCCTGGTCTTCGAGCCATTGGTGATGGCGCTCGACGTAGCCCAGGCGCATCTGTTCCAGGGCCTGTTCGTTGACCAGCCCGGCGGTCGCCAGACCCTCCAGATAATCGAACGCCACGATGTGCAGTGCGGCATCCGAGGCTTTAGCCAGTGCGGCGGCGCGGTCGAACGCAGGGCTGTTCTTCATCAGCGGCGAGGCGACGAGCATGAAGCGTGCTTGATCAGACATGACAAAACTCCCGTGGGTCATCACAGCAGTAATGCGCTCATGAACTCAAACGTTCAGGAGCAACGGCAGCGACATGTACCGATCCTGGCGCGGACGGCGGCGGGGCGCTTGATATTTGTCAAATGCCTGGCTGATCAATCACACCAGCGGATGCACGGTCGGGCATTCGGGCTCATTCACCGATTGTTGACCATTATCAATCTCCGGTCTGACGGCGCGGCGCAAGCTCCGGTGGAGTGCTGAACTCAAACGCGCCACTGGCGCAGGGAGAAGTCACCATGGCCACCATGAAAGCCGCGATCTTCGTTGAAAAGAACCGCATCGTGCTCGACGACAAACCGATCCCCGAAGTAGGGCCACTGGATGCCTTGATCCGCATCACCACCACGACCATTTGCGGCACCGATGTGCATATCCTGCGCGGCGAGTACCCAGTGGCCATAGGGCTGACCATCGGCCACGAACCGGTTGGCGTCATTGAACGATTGGGTTCGCAGGTACGTGGATTTGTCGAAGGGCAGCGGGTGATTGCCGGCGCCATCACCCCCAGCGGGCAAAGTTATGCGTGCCTGTGTGGTTGCGGCTCGCAGGATGGCCCCGAGACCCGGCATGGCTTCAAGGCGATCGGCGGCTGGAAGTTCGGCAATACCCTCGACGGCTGCCAGGCCGAGTACGTGCTGGTACCGGATGCGCTGGCCAACCTGTGCCCGATTCCCGATGGACTGAGCGACGAACAGGTGCTGATGTGCCCGGATATCATGTCTACCGGGTTTTCCGGCGCAGAACGCGGCGAGATCGCTATTGGTGACACGGTCGCCGTTTTCGCCTTGGGGCCTATCGGCCTGTGTGCCGTGGCCGGGGCTCGCCTGAAAGGCGCCACCCGCATCATCGGTGTGGACGCAGTGCCTGAACGAATGAGTGTGGCCCGCCAGTTGGGCGCAACCGATATCGTCAACTTCAATGACGGTGACGTGGTGGAGCAGATTATGGCGCTGACCGATGGCCGTGGCGTCGATGTGTCCATCGAAGCGCTGGGCACTCAGGGCACTTTCGAGTCGGCATTGCGAGTGCTGCGTCCCGGTGGGCGCCTATCCAGCCTCGGTGTGTATTCCAGCGATTTGCGTATCCCGCTCGGCGCGTTTGCCGCAGGCCTGGGCGATTACAGCATCGTCTCCACCCTGTGCCCGGGCGGTAAGGAACGCATGCGTCGCTTGATGGGCGTGGTGCAGAGCGGTGCGGTAGATCTTTCGCCGCTGGTGACTCACCGATTCAAACTGGACGATATCGAGGCCGCCTATGAACTGTTCGCGCATCAACGCGACGGCGTTATGAAGGTGGCAATCACTCCTTGAAAGCATATGGATGTGCCGCTGAAGTCGAGGTTTTCATGAACATCGAGATCACTGAAAGACAGACGCCCCATGTCTGGGTCGTGCACCTGGATGGCTGGGATGTGAACTTCAGGAGCGTCAAGACTGCGCAGGATTTTGTCGATGTGCTTCAGGCCCGCATCAATGCACCTCATGTCTGGCCAATCGCTTGTGCTCAGACGCCAACGAGGCCGATTGTGGCTCGCCGGATGGGTGCGAGCGTTGAATGATCGCTCTGAGCTGCGTACAGGGCAGTTCGCAAACCCTGCGGGGCGTTACCCATCATGAACGAAGTTTTCGATCTTTCCGGTGCCGCGGCGGCGCTGGGGATCGGCATGCTCATCGGCCTTGAGCGTGAACGGCACAAGGGCACTGGCGATGCGCGACACTGCGCCGGCTTGCGCACGTTCGCCATTACCGCTTTGTTGGGCTATGTCGCGCTGCAAGTCGGCGGTGGCCTGCTGTTGGGGATCATCGCCGCCTGTGTGACGCTGCTGATCAGCGTCGCGTATTGGCGCAGCCTCAGCGACGATCCCGGGGTAACCAGCGAGGTGGCGTTAATCACGGTGTTGCTTTTGGGCGCGTTGTGTACGACTGCGCCGGCGCTGGCAATTGCCCTTGGCGTGGTCATCGCGGGTTTATTGGCGTATCGCCAGACGCTGCATCATTTTGCCAACAGCCAATTGACCGAAGCTGAAATGCGCGACGGCCTGATCTTGCTGATTGCGGCGCTGGTCGTGTTGCCATTGGTGCCGGATCGGTACATGGGACCCTACGCCGCGATCAATCCACGCACTATCTGTACGCTGACGGTGTTGCTGATGCTGGTCGGCGCGACCGGTCATATCGCCGTGCGTATGCTGGGCACCCGCTATGGTTATGTGATCAGCGCAATCGCGTCGGGGTTCGCTTCGAGTACCGTAACGATCGCCACCATGGGCCAGCGAGTTGTCCATGAGCCGGACAACATCAGGATCCTCAGCGCGGCCGCTATTCTGTCCAATCTTGCCACGGTGGTTCAGGTCGGCCTGATCTTCGCCATGGTTGATCCGGACTTGCTGCGCGACGTGTGGGCGCCTTTGGGTTTCGGTTTGGTAGCGACAGCCTCTTATGGCGCCTGCCTGATGTTTCCCGACCCGACTCGGGGTACCCGCAGCGAGCCGATCAAGACCTCCGGCGCGTTCAATCTCAAACTCGCAATAATCGTGACGCTGACCCTGACCGGCATCACGCTGCTGTCATCGGTAATGCTCAACAACTTTGGCCAAGCGGGAATGATGCTCACGGCGACCCTGACAGGCTTTGCCGATGCGCATTCCGCCACGGCCTCAGTGGCGAATCTTGCCAAGGCGGGGCAGCTGCCATATGACGCCATAGCCGCGCCCGCGCTGATTGCCGTCAGCAGTAACTCGGTGAGTAAATGTGTAGTGGCCTGGATCAGCGGCGGCAGACGCTTCGCCGCCTATGTGATCCCGGGCCAGCTATTGCTGACGCTTGCGATGTGGGTCGGCTACGTGTTGATTTAATCGCAAGCGGACTCACAACCCGGCGCCGTCAAAATCCGTGCAGTTGCTGACAAAGATCAAAGTGCTTGCGGCCGCAGCGTTCACTCTGAAGGTCTATTCCTTATGGCTGGCCGCGTGCCGAGGTATCCAATGTCGCAAACTCAGCATTTACTGTTGATCGCTCCTCCCGTCATGGAGCGCACACCGGCGTTCGAGCGCGCGGCGGCGCTTGCCCAGGCCATGCAAGTGCCGCTGCACATCGTGGCCTTCGACTATGTGCAAGCGCTGGCGGTGGCAGGCCTGTTTGCCCCTGAGCAAATCCGCCTGGCCCGCGATGGTTATTTGCGCACTCATCGTCAGTGGCTCACAGAGCAGGCGTCATTGCTGGCAAGGCATCACATCAAGGTCACCACCGAGGTGGTCTGGGTTCAGGATCCCTTTGTCGAGATCCTGCAGTTCGTCAATGAGATACCGGTGATCTTGATCATCAAGGATGCCCAGCACGAGTCCGCTTTGAAGCGAATTTTTTATACCCCGCTGGATTGGCAACTGTTACGTGATTGTCCGGTGCCGGTTCACCTGGTAACTGACGACACTCATCCACGCCCGCGCAATGTACTGGCCATCGTCGATGTCTTGCGCAGCGAAGAACAGGATTGCCTGTTCAACGACCAGATCCTTGATGCAGCCACCCGATTGGCTGAGCAATGTGATGCCAGACTTGAGCTGGTGCATGTGTATGACTGGACGACGGTTTACACCACGGACATGGGTTTCGGCGCATTGCCGTTGGCCACCGGTATTCACGAAACGCTGGGTAGCGCTCAGCATGAGGCGTTTGCGGCCCTGGCCGAGCGTCACGGCGTACCAGATCCATGCCGACATTTCATCGAGGGCGCGCCGGTCCCAAGTATCTGCGAGTTCGCCGACAAGAAGCAGATTGACGTCATTGTGATGGGAACGGTGCAGCACCACGGCTTGAGCAAGTTGTTAGGCTCCACCGCCGAACAGCTGCTGCATCGAGCTCCGTGCAGTGTGTTGGCGATCAAGCCGCAACACACCTTGCAGTCCTGAAGCTGGATCGCCCCGTAATGAGTCGTTGGCCGACACATCACGGGGCGATTTTTTACAGGTGAAGTCGATGAATGACCTGGTGCGGATCGTCGGGATCATTCTGAGTCTCAAACCCTAGACTTTTTGCCAGATCACGCATCAACGCGTTACTCGCGGCGTCGACCGAATACATCTGGCGAAAACCGTTGTGGCGGGCAGCCTTGATCAAGTGCTCCATCAGCAATGTGCCCAGGCCCAAGTGCCGCCATTCATCGGCGACCGTCACGGCACATTCGCATTGATGTTCGCCGGTGGCGGCATAACGGCTGATGCCGATTTCGATCAACTTGCCGTGCTCGTGAACCAGTGCAATGAAGGCCGTACGCTGTTTGTTGTCGGTGTCCATCAACTGGTCGAGCAGGGCGGTGCCGGGCTCGCTGATCTGGGCAAGAAAGCGCATGTGCCTGGATTCGGGTGACAGGCGCTTGATGAAGTTGTACTCGCGCTCACGATCCTTTTCCGAGAGCGGGCGGATCAACACATGGCGGCCGTCCTTGAGCGCCTCAATCCAATATTGGCCGGAGACCGCCGCATAGGCGGCTACGGCCTGATCGTTGTGGTCTTTAACGGTGAGCATGGGTCATCCTCCATCCAGTTGAAAGGCTGGCGCGCGGTGAAAAAAAACGTCCGCTTGGCTTCCTTCTACACCGTTGCCCGCGGCTGCATCTGATCTAAGTCAGACACAGGCCATCGCGGTTTTTCATTGGCATCGGTTTGATGTAAATCGACATCAGGCAGGGGTTTTGGACAGGGCCGAGGCGTGCTTGCTCGACCTCTATTGCTGATCGGTTCAGTGGGGCTGGCGATTGCAGCCGGACACCATGTGCTTGAGGCCTTCCATGTTCTGGATGTTCACGTCGCGACCGGCGATTTCCACCAGTCCCTGATCACGCAAGTGGGCAATGCCACGACAGATGGTCTCCAGACGCAGCCCAAGGTAGGAGCCGATCTCTTCACGGCGCATTTTCAGCACAAACTCTTTGGAGGAATAGCCACGCACGCTTAGGCGTTGCGAGAGGTTGAGCAGGAATGCCGCCAGGCGCTCATCGGAGTTCATGTTGCCCATCAGCATCAACATGCTGTGGTCGCGCACGATTTCCCGGCTCAGCAGTTTGTTGAGGTTGTGCTGCAGGGAAGGAAGGCTTTGCGCCAGTTTTTCCAGTTGCGCGAAGTGAATCGGGCAGACTTCGCTGTCTTCCAGGGCATACGCAGTGCAAGCATGTTGATCGGCACTGATGGCGTCCAGACCGAGCATTTCGCCGGGTATATGAAACCCCGTCACTTGTTCTCGGCCATCGACGGACAGCACGCTGGTCTTGAACGAACCTATGCGCACAGCGTACAGCGAGCGCAGCGGGTCACCTGCCCGATATAGAGCAGTGCCTTTCTTCACCTTGTATCGCTGCACGATCAGTGTATCGAGTCGATCGACCTCCGAACCCGTCATGCCGATCGGCAGGCATAACTCCACCACACTGCAATTGGAACAGGCAGCTTTGAGCAGTGGCGGGGGAGAATGAGCTTCAAGCATGGGGAAGGAGCCTCCAAGGGTCGTGATAAGCATAGGCGTCGTAGCGGCGCGAGTACTTTTCATTTGGCCTTTCACCGTGATTGCAGACGAGCGGAGTGCCTGGATTAGCGAGGCGCTGGCAATTTCGCCTTTATTGAGCTTCAAGGTTGATGTTGATACTTGATGTAAATCAATCGTTGCCGAGTTTTTCAATTTCGGCAGCCAGTTGCTCAGGCGTAACGAACACTCGTAAAGAATCAACACAGCAGCGATCACCGCTACCCGTCGATGCTGTCGTTTGTTGACAAAAATCAGAGCCCGGAGCAGGCATCGTCAGATACTCAGTTCAGCGATTTAGCAGAGCAGTGATTCACCAAGGAGAAATCATGAACATGCGCTCGTCCATCATCGTGCTGAGTATCCTCTGTTGGCTACAGCCACCGGAGCGTGCAGCCGTCGAGGCCAATGAGCGCGTCAAGCGGATGGCCGAAAAGGCAGCGCGCAAGTAGTCGGCGATTACATCAAACCGGACACGGATGTCGGGCTGGCAATCAGGCCGGCGAAGCATTGTCAGGAGAAGTACGTCATGTTCAAGCTCAAACGCATTCTGTTGATCGCACCCGCCGAAATGACTCGCACTCCGGCGTTTGACCGCGCCCAGGCTCTGGCCCGGGCCAGCGGTGCGTTGTTGCACATCGTGGCGTTCGATTATGTGCAGGCCTTGGCGCTTGCCGGTCTGTTTGACCACAACGCCATGGCGCAGGCGCGCGAAGGTTATTTGCAGGTGCATCGGCATTGGCTGGAACAGCAAGCCCGATTCGAGCGTGGCAGCGGCGAGCAAGTCACTACCGAAGTGGTCTGGGCCAGGTCCACACCGGCGCGTGTGCTTGAGTACGTCAATGACTTCCACGCCGATCTGGTAATCAAGGACGCCCACCATGTTCCAGCCCTTGATCGGGCATTTCATCAGCCACTGGACTGGATGTTGCTGCGCGATTGCCCAGCCTGTTTGCACCTGGTCACCGATGCAGCGAACCCGAAGCCTTTGAAGATTTTGGCGGCCATAGACCTTTCCCACCTCGAGGACCTGACCCAAGGGCTCAACGACCGGATACTTGGCCTGGCATCGACATTGGCATCAGAGTGCGGAGCGTCGTTGCATCTGTTGAACGTGAGCAACTGGTCCGTAGTGGGTGATGCCGCGATGAGTGTGCCGAACCTGAGTATGGATCACAGCTTGCGCGATGCGATCACCGATACTCAGCAAGAGGCGTTCGATACCCTGGCCGAGCGCTATGGTGTCGATGAAAAACACAGGCACTTGCTGACCGGAATCCCTTACCGGGTGATCGAACAGTTTGCCCGACAGAATGCGTTCGACCTGATGGTGCTGGGCACGTCCTACCATCACGGCCTCGAGGATTTTATCGGCGGCACGGCGCAGTGCCTGATAAATCGCGCGCCGTGCAGCTTGATGATGGTCAGGCCGTCCGTGCACTTTTAGGCGAAAGCCGCCGATAGAAGACAGCCAAATCCCCTGAGCTTCGGGTCGAGACGACTAAATTTAAGGGGCGCGGCAGCAGCGTCGGAAGGGCAGGGTTGTGCAAATGGCCGAAAAGATGCGGAAACGATTCATAGAGCCAGGAGCCAGTTTCCTGAATGGCAGAATCCTGAGTTCAGATTGAACAAACCGGGCGCTCTCCCAAACGCTCTACCAACCTTACGAGATAGCCATCGGGATCCTGGACGATGAATTCGCGCTGACCGACTTCTACATTGTTAGCCCGATACCAGGTGTCTTTGCATTCTCGATAGAGTGGAAATCCAGCCTGACCAAGTTTTTGGATGATCGGGCCGACAGCCGCAACGTCAATCTGGAGGTTGATTCCTCTTCCAAACGGCTTGGTCAGGGGGGCTGTTAGCCATTGGCCAGCCTCCGGGTCAGCCTGCTCAAGCATTACTTGCGCACCGTTCAAGTCGAGGTAAGCGAATCCGTCTTCTGGGCGTTGATAAGCCACTTCAAGTCCCAGGCAAGAAACCCAAAAGGCCAGACTGCTATCCAGGTCAGTGACCATTAACTCTGGAACCAGTTTGCTACGTTCGAACATGAGATGACTTCCATTTCAATCGGCTCAATCGCCGGGGGTGAGCAGTGTAAAAAGCTGATTCGCGCAATCAGGCTGTGCTCTTTTGGCACGAGCCATGGGAGAAGGTGGCGAGCATCATGATGCATGGTCGGCTGAGTATTATCGAATCGAATCGAATCGAATCGAATTGAATGGTGGCTTATGGCCTAAAGCTGCCTGACGCATAGACAGTGCAAAGCCGCCCTATGGCTCCCTCCACGACTCCTGCTCGGCGTCAGGAAACTGCGGACTACCTCGACTGTCGACTTAATCCAGGCGTCTTGCCCGTAATGCGCTTGAATGCGCGACTGAAAGCGGCCTGAGATGTATAGCCCAGGCGCAGCGCCACCTCTTCAATTGGCAGCCTTTCTAGCGTCAGCCACTGGCTTGCAAGCCGCATTCGCAACTCAGTGACGTAGCGTAGTGGTGTCATGCCAATAGTCACTTGGAAACGGTCCGCGAAGACTGAACGCGAGGTATTGCATTGCTCCGCCAGCTGCGCAACGGTCCAGTTGCGTCCCGGTTGTTGGTGGAGCGCAAGAAGCGCATTTGCCAAGCGTGGATCGCGCAATGCGGCGACCAGGCCAGAGGCATTACCGCAGGCGCACTCCACCCAACCGCGAACGACCATGGCGGCCACCACGTCGGCCAGTCGCGCGAGGATGCCGGCGAAGCCGATACGTGCGGCGCTGACCTCGCGCTCCATGGTGGTCAAAATCGGCACCAGTCCGGGATAACGCTGGCCGCCGGCATCAATCAGCATCAGGCCGGGCATCAGGCTGCCCAGGCCATGGATACTGCCCAACTCAAACTCCATGCAGCTACTGAACAAAATGGTGGTCGGCGTGGGGTTGGCATCGGTTCCGGCATCTACCGCGCTGACGGTTTCACCGAGGGGTGCGCCGTCTAAACGGTCGATGTCCTGAACAGGCACGTCCGTATGGGAAAGCAGTTGATGGGCCGCACCATGGGAGATAAAAGCGGCGTTGCCGGCAGACAGCGCATAGGTTGTTCCGTCCTCCATCCGTAGCATCGCATTGCCGACCGCCAGGAAGTGGAACCAGGCATGCCCAGGTTTGGCCGCGAAGCCCAGGCCGAAGACTGGACCGGCTCGGATACGCCGGTGCTCAACGCCACGCAGGCGCATGCCGCGCAACAACTCGTTGATGAGTTCCGAGGAGAGAGCAAACTGATCTGTAGGCATCGTTAGGTGTTTCAGTCAAAAAATCGAGGTTTATGATCATAGATCATCCGGATTCTCGCGCCTAGACTGCGGGTCGCAATGAAGATTGGGAGATCCGTGCAATGACTGACCTTGTGTGTAATGCCGTACCCGACAGCCGTCCCGGCGCCGGGCAGGACGTAGAACCTGCAACCCCCGCGTGGATGGCCGTATTCTCGTTGGCAATGGGCGTGTTCGGCTTGCTGACCGCTGAGTACCTTCCGGCAAGCCTGTTAACACCGATGGCTACCGATTTGGGTGTGTCCGAAGCGCTAGCTGGCCAGGCCGTAACGGTAACTGCAGTGGTGGCGCTGTTCGCCGGCCTGTTGGTGCCAGGCCTGACTCGCAGTATCGATCGCCGTTGGGTGCTGCTGGGGTTTTCCACGCTGATGATCGCATCCAATCTGTTGGTCGCTATTTCCTCCAGTTTCGCGGTGCTGCTGTTGATGCGTATCTTGCTGGGTATCGCCCTTGGCGGGTTCTGGAGCATGGCGGCGGCAGTGGCGATGCGATTAGTACCGGCTGCTTTGTTGCCGCGAGCGCTCTCGATCATTTTCAGCGGCATTGCTATCGGGACGGTGGTTGCGGTCCCGTTGGGCAGTTTTCTAGGCGGGCTATATGGCTGGCGCAGCGCGTTCTTTGCAGCAGCGGCGGTGGGGGGCGTGACCCTGGCTTTCCAGTCGTTTACTCTGCCGCGGCTTGCGCCGCGCCGGCCTGCACGCCTGCGCACGGTGTTTGAGGTGTTGCTGCGCCCGGGCATCGCCATGGGGATGTTCGGTTGCGTGTTGGTGCACAGCGGCCACTTTGCGATGTTCACTTATATTCGGCCATTCCTCGAAGGTACGACAAGCATTGGCCCGCAAGGGCTGTCGCTGATGCTTCTGGGGTTCGGTGTGGCGAACTTTGTCGGCACGCTGGTGGCTGGATGGCTGCTTCCCCGTCACCCGTTGGCCACCCTGGTGTTGATGCCGGTGCTGGTGGGCGTTGCGGCACTGGCGTTGGTTCTTTTGCCGGCCTCGGTGCCGGGTCAGGCCATTCTGCTGGCGGTCTGGGGCTTGGCCTTTGGTGGTGTGCCAGTGGCATGGTCGAACTGGGTCGCCAGCGCCGTACCTGATCAGGCGGAAAGCGCCGGGGGCATGGTAGTGGCGTCCGTGCAGTCGGCCATCGCAACAGGCGCAGCCGCTGGCGGTGCGATGTTCAGTTTCGGTGGTAGCGCAGGTGTATTTGTAGCGGCGGCCGTGTTGATGCTGCTGGCCGCGTTGCTGATTGCGTTGCGTGTCCGGGTTCCTTCCCATGGCGGTGCCCAGGCCAGGCCGGCGCTGCATCTTTGATCCGACTCCCCGGGCGCCCCGATTCTGCCTGTAACCCGGACATAAAATAAGAACGATACGACGTCTCACCAAGGACGCCGGAAATTTTTTCACGCCGCAGGTATAGGCAATGCGCTCGGGTGGTTCGACTGGACGTTGTACGCAACCTTTTCGGTGTACCTGGCAGGCAATCTGTTCGACAAGGCCTGTCAATGTATCCGCGCTGATCAAGCATTCGACTTGGCCAAGACATCCTGTAGTGAAGAACGGCAGAGAATGGCCGAAAGCTGTCCGTTGAAGACAGCCACATCTTCAGATGTGTCGAGGTCGAACCAGTGATATCAGAAGGGCAGGGTTTCAAAAAGATGCGGAAACGATCCATAGAGAGAGGAGCAAATTTCCCAAATGCCAGAAACGACAAAGCCCTGAATAATCAGGGCTTTGTCGGTACAAATATGGCGGAGGCGATGGGATTCGAACTCATGGACCTGTTACAGTCGACGGTTTTCAAGACCGTTGCCTTAAACCACTCGGCCACACCTCCGTTGCGTTGCGGGCGCCATAATACCTGAATGAAACACACTGTCAAACTCTCTGCATGGCTTGTTACAGAGCGTCTGTTATGATCTTTGCGACTGAACGTTTCAAACCAACAGGAGTGTCGCCATGCGCGAACAGGATTACGCAGTTAATAACAGCGTGCAGGCTGAGCAGCTAGAGGTTAGCCGCGTCCTGCGCAACACTTATGGTCTACTCGCTCTCACCCTCGCATTCAGCGGCGTGATGGCGTTCGTTGCCCAGCAGATGCGTGTTGGCTACCCGAACATTTTCGTGGTGCTGATTGGCTTCTACGGGCTTTTCTTCCTTACCAACAAACTTCGTGATTCCGCGTGGGGCCTGGTGTCCGCCTTTGCGTTGACCGGTTTCATGGGTTTCCTGCTCGGCCCGATCCTCAATCGTTACCTGGGCATGCAGGGCGGCGCTGAAGTGGTCAGCTCCGCGTTCGCGATGACGGCACTGGTGTTCGGTGGTTTGTCGGCTTACGTGCTGATCACCCGCAAGGACATGAGTTTCCTGGGTGGTTTCATCACCGCCGGTTTCTTCGTCCTGCTGGGTGCAACGCTGGCGAGCTTCTTCTTCCAGGTCAGCGGCCTGCAACTGGCGATCAGCGCAGGTTTCGTGCTGTTCTCGTCGGTCTGCATCCTGTTCCAGACCAGCGCCATCATTCACGGCGGCGAGCGTAACTACATCATGGCGACCATCAGCCTGTATGTATCGATCTACAACCTGTTCATCAGCTTGTTGCAGATCTTCGGCATCATGAGCCGCGATGACTGATCGCAGTTCATGAAATAACAAAAAACCCGCCTAGGCGGGTTTTTTGTTGCCTGCAGAAAAGGTGATCAATTGATCACGATGCTGCCATCGGCCTGTTGTTTGTAGATCGTGTAAGGCAACAGCAGTGTGTCCAGCACCCCCGACAATGCGGCATCTACCAGCACGCCGGGCGTTGCGTTGTTGTAATTGAACGCATCGACATCATCCGGCCGCTCTGCGTGCAGCAGGCAGAAATCATAGGTGACGCCGCTGTAGATCCGCGGAACGGCGCCGCAGTGGGATTTCTTGTCTTTCAGGTAGTCCGCCGTATTCTGATCGCTGCGCACCACCGTCTGCACGGTCCCGCAACCGGCGAGCATCAGCGTCGCCAGCATCACTGCCTGAATTTTCATACCGCCAATCCTTAGCCGCAAAAACCTCAATCTACGCCGAACGCAGGTAAAAAGCATTCATCCCATGGGTGGCAGTCGGCGTTTGACTGGCGTCTTCTTGACGATCGCCGTGTTGGTTTCGGCCAGGTTGTTAAGGCGATCAAGCAGGGTGTCCAGCTGTTCCATCGAACGTACGTGCAGGCGGGCGATGAAACAGTCCTCGCCGGTCACCTTGTCGCATTCGGTGAATTCGGGAATCGCCAGAATCTGCCGCTCTACTTCTTGCAGTTGCCCCGGCAGCGGTCGCACACGGACGATGGCCTGCAATTGATAGCCAAAACACTTGGGGTCGATTTCGACGGTGTAGCCCTTGAGCACGCCGCGTTCTTCAAGTCGGCGCAAGCGTTCCGCGACGCTGGGCGACGACAGGCCGCTGATCTGCGCCAAGGCCTTTAATGAGCGCCGCGAATCCTCCATCAAGGCACTGATGAGGATCTGGTCGATGTCATCGGTCATGGTCAATCTCCAGCATTAGGCAATTGATAAAAACCACCCTCGATAAAAAAGGCAGAAACCGAGTTTAGCCTGCTTTTTGCGCTGGAATGGCCCTGCGTCCGATTGGCATACTTTTGCCACGCATTCGCCAAACGCTGAGGAGATTGATGATGGACAACCCGATCCGTCGCGGCTCATTTGAAATGACCGCGGCCATGCTGATATCCGGGACGATCGGCTGGTTCGTGCTGGTTTCCGGGCAACCGGTGCTGGACGTAGTGTTCTGGCGCTGTGTGTTTGGGGCCGGCACTTTGTTGCTGATCTGCGCGATTTTCGGTTTTTTGCGCCCCGGCTTACTGACACGCACTAAATTCTTGCTGGCGGTGCTCAGCGGCGTGGCGATTGTCGGCAACTGGGTGCTGTTGTTTGCGTCTTATTCCCGGGCCTCGATCGCCATCGGCACAGCGGTGTACAACGTGCAGCCGTTCATGCTGGTCGGACTGGCGGCGCTGTTCCTCGGCGAGAAAATTACCCTGCAAAAGCTGTTTTGGCTGGCAATTTCCTTTATGGGCATGCTGGCGATTGTCAGTGCCCACGGCCAGCAAGGCGATGGAGGTAGTCAGTACCTGCTGGGCATCGCTCTGGCACTGGGCGCGGCGTTTCTCTATGCGATTGCCGCGTTGATCATCAAGCGCCTGACGGGTACGCCGCCGCACTTGATTGCGCTGATTCAGGTCTGCACCGGCGTGCTGCTGCTCGCGCCGTTCGCGCACTTTTCGGCACTGCCGCAAGCGCCGAGTGCATGGGCCAGCCTGGTGACGCTGGGCATCGTTCACACTGGCCTGATGTACGTGCTGCTCTATGGCGCGATTCAGAAGTTGCCGACAGCGTTGACGGGCGCACTGTCGTTCATCTACCCGATTGCAGCGATTTTCGTCGACTGGTTAGCCTTCGGTCATCGCCTGGAGGTCCTGCAATGGGTGGGCGTAGCAGCGATTCTGCTGGCCGCTGCGGGGATGCAACAGGGCTGGGGTTTCAAGGCGCGGCGACTGGCTGCGCAGTAAAACGTCAGATGTTCCAGCGCGGCGCGGTTTTCGCCAGGCGCTGGCGCAACTCGCCGATGTTCGCGGCGAGTTGCCGGGTCAGCAATCGATAGCCATCCAAAGCACTATAAACCGGTGCGTCAAGGCTGGCGTCCGGCAACTCCGCTGGCCGATCCAGACGCTGCGTCGCTCCCGACTTGAGTGCGCGGGCCATACCAATCAATTGCACGCGAATCTGCCGGTGCTCGGCCTTCAACGCTGATTGCAGATGGGCCATGGCTTCGGGGTCGTTGGCGTCGGGGCGCGTGTTACCGAGGATCTCCAGTGTGCTGATGCACATGCGCAAGTTGCGCTGGATGGCATCGAGTTCGGTCATGGAAATCTTCACTTCCTTGGATACCGACGGCATCAGCGAACGCAGTTGCACCATCACCGCACCCAGGCGGCCCATCAGTTTCAGATGTTCGTCGGCGCTGACCGGTTGGCCGCTGATGATGCGTCCGTATACCGTGGCGCAATCGCGCAAGGCATTGGCCAGGTTGTAGCGCCACGAGTACACCGCGTACAGCGGCAGGGCGAAGGAAAATGCCAGCGCCAGGGCAATGCCGATCAGGATATCGACCCCGCGCCACAGCCCATCCGTGATCGGGTTGTCGCCGTGCCCGGCGACGATAAATACCGTGATCGCCGAGAGCAGGGCGGTGTAGCCACCCTTGCCGATGGCGTGATACGAGAAGAAGCCGCACACCACGGCCATGGCAAAGTAGGTCAGCCACGGCATGCCGAGCCACGCCTCCTGCGCCACCAGCAACAAACCGACGCCGGCGCCGATCAAGGTGCCGGTGGCGCGTTCGGCGGCTTTTTTGCCGATGTTGCCGTGGTGCTGCAAACCGCCGATGACCACCAGCATGGTCACCGATGCCCACTCGCCATGAGGCAGGTTGATACCGGTGGTCAGCAGGATGGTTGCCAGCAACCCCAGTGCCACCCGCACCGCGTGGATCAGTCGGGCGTGACGGTAGCGCCGGTACGGGTCCAGCAGCGGACGCAGGATTCGGCGCAACAGCGGTGGCAGTCGGTGGGTGCTGAACGTACTCAGTGCAAGGCCCTCGTCAGAAGATGTAGTCGGTGGTCAGGAAGCTCGAATCGCGTCCGCGAATGATCTCGCTGATCAGATCCTTGTTGCTGTCCTGGTATTTGGTGGCCACCAGTGTGCGGATCGAAAACACCCGCAGTGCATCGTGTACCGACAGCGTGCCTTCGGCGGAGTTCTTGCGGCCGTTGAACGGATAAGTGTCCGGGCCACGTTGGCATTGGGCGTTGAGGTTGATCCGGCCGACCTGATTGGCAAATGTGTCGACCAGCCGTCCGACGGCCACCGGGTTGGTGCCGAAGATGCTCAACTGCTGGCCGAAGTCCGATTCCAGCACGTAGTCGATCACCGTATCGAGGTGACTGTACGGCACGATCGGCACCACCGGGCCAAACTGTTCTTCCTGATACACACGCATCTGCGGGTTCACCGGGTACAGCACCGCCGGGTAGAAAAACGACTCGCGCGACTCGCCGCCATTGGGGTTGACCACTTCGGCACCCTTGCTGCGCGCATCCGCGACCAGCCCATGCAAATAATCGACCTTGCCCGACTCCGGCAGCGGTGTCAGCGACACTCCGCTGTCCCACGGCATGCCCGGTTTCAGCGTGGCCAGTTTTGTGTTGAATTTTTCGATGAAGCTGTCGACCACATCCTCATGGACAAACAGTATTTTCAGCGCGGTGCAGCGCTGGCCGTTGAACGACAGTGACCCGGTGACCGCCTCGCTGACGGCGTTGTCCAGATCGACTTCCGGCAGGACGATGCCGGGGTTCTTCGCATCCAGCCCCAGTGCGGCGCGCAAGCGGTGCGGTTTTGGGTGCAGTTTCTTCAGGTCGCTGGCGGCCTTGTTGGTGCCGATGAAGGCGAAGATGTCGATCTTGCCGCTGGCCATCAGTGCGCTGACGGTTTCGCGGCCGCTGCCGTAGATGACGTTGATCACACCGGTAGGGAAGCTGTCGCGGAACGCTTCGAGCAATGGGCGAATCAGCAGCACGCCAAGCTTGGCCGGTTTGAACACCACGGTGTTGCCCATGATCAGCGCCGGAATCAGCGTGGTGAAGGTCTCGTTCAGCGGATAGTTGTAGGGGCCCATGCACAGCGCCACGCCGAGCGGCACGCGGCGAATTTGCCCCAGCGTGTCCTGCTCCAGTTCGAAACGGCTGGAGCGGCGATCGAGTTCTTTCAGCGCATTGATGGTGTCAACGATGTAGTCGCAGGTGCGGTCGAACTCTTTTTCCGAGTCCTTGAGGTTCTTGCCGATTTCCCACATCAGCAGCTTGACCACTGCGTCACGCTGCTGGCGCATGCGCCCCAGGAACGCTTCAACGTGCTGGATGCGTTCGGCCACACGCATGGTCGGCCACAGGCCCTGGCCACGGTCGTAGGCGCGGACGGCGGCGTCCAGCGCGGTGAGGGCAGTGTCGGCGTCGAGCAGGGGTGTGCTGCCGAGAATCACTTGTTCATCGCCATTGTCGCCGTGCAAATAAACCGGGCTGCGAACCGTGGCGAGCGGGCCGTCCCAGCGGCGCAATTCACCGTCGACCAGATATTCGCGCTGCTCGACCTGACCGTCGAGGCGGTATTTTTCCGGGATGTCGCTGACAGAAGGGAACAGGTTGCCAAGGATGTTTGCTGTGGTCATGTCGCTACCCCGTGTTGATGTCCGCGTGCAGATCAAAAAGTCTGTACAGGTTATACGCCTGAATGCGGCGAAATTTAAACCCGTAAATGTCACTCGAATGTCACGCAAAGGCGCAGAACAGAGGGGCTGGCAACACCGCGAACTATGTGGGAGCTGGCTTGCCAGCGATGTGGTCGGTACTTTCATTATCTTCATTGACTGACACACCGCTATCGCTGGCAAGCCAGCTCCCACAGGGTTTTATGGTGTGCCCAATACTGAGGTGTGCCCAACTGGCCCCGTAAGTCCCCCTCGCTGTCCCGCAATGCCCTCAACCCTCTGGCGTCGCTGTCTTAAGGTGTGATCACAACAACAAGTGATGCCACACAAGAGGATCGTTATGCGGGCAATCCGATTCACTTTACTGCTGGTGTTGGCCATGACACTGCCCGGGTGCGGCGACGATGCCAAACCGGCGGTCACTTCCAGCATCGCCAGCAGCGCTACCCCGTCCGACCCGGCGCTGGCACAGATCTACGCCAACAGTTGCCAGCTCTGCCACGCCAACCCGGCTGCCAATGCGCCGCTCACCGGCGACCGCAAAGCCTGGGAACCGCGCATCCAGCAGGGCGCCGACACGCTGCTCGACCATGCCATCAACGGCTACAACGGCATGCCGCCGATGGGCCAATGCGTTGAGTGCTCGCAAGAGCAGTTCCTGCAATTGATCGGCTTCATGGCCGACCAGCCTCTTCCACAATAAGGTGCGCGCATGACGATGGATCTGACACGGCGTCAGTTGTTGCAACGGGCGAGCATTGTTGGCGCGCTCAGCGCGTTGGCGAGCAACCCGGCATTGGGCCAATTGATGCGCGCGCCACGGCTGATCCCTTGGCGCAACTGGTCGGGCGCGCAGAGCTGCCTGCCGGCGGCGCGTCTGGCACCGAAAAATCTGGATGAGCTGACGAAAGTGATTCGTCAGGCTCAAGGCACGATTCGTCCGGTCGGCTCGGCGCATTCGTTCAGCGCCCTGGTTCCCACCGACGGCACGCTATTGTCGTTGAGCTACTTCACCGGGCTGCTCGATCACGACCCGAAAACCCTGCAAGCCGAATTCGCCGCCGGCACACCGATGTCGCGCATGGGCATGCCCCTGAAGGACGTTGGCCAAGCGCTGCAAAACATGGCCGATATCGACTATCAGACCCTCGCCGGCGCGATTGCCACCTCGACTCACGGCACCGGCAAAAACTTCCAGTCCTACTCGGCCCACGTCTGCGGCATGCAGTTGGTGACGGCCAGCGGCGAGGTGCTGGACTGTGACAGCCAGCGCCATCCTGAGGTGTTCAATGCCGCCCGCGTATCCCTAGGTGCACTCGGCGTGGCGACAAAAATTCGCCTGCAAAACCGCCCGGCCTATCGCCTGCGTGAACGCCAGTGGATCGCCAAAACCGAAGAGCTGCTGGAAGACCTCGACACCAACACCCGCGAAAATCAGCACTGGGAAATGCTCGTGGTTACCCATTCCGACTACGCCTTGTCCATCGCCCTCAATGAAACGGACGACCCGGCCTCACCGCCGATCAGTCCCGAAGAGGAGGGCGGCAACGAGTTCGTGACCCTGATTGAAAAGATTGACAAGTACGCCAGCGATTTCCCCGAGCTGCGTCGTACCATGCTCAACAGCCTGCGGCATCTTGCGAGTTTCGATGACCGGGTCGGCGACTCGTTCGACATCTACGCCAACGTACGCACCGTGCGCTTCAACGAGATGGAGTACTCGGTGCCTGCCGAGCATGGCCCGGCCTGCCTGCGCGAGATTCTCAAGCTGATACATGACAAGGACCTGCGCACCTGGTTTCCCATCGAGTATCGCTACGTCAAGGCCGACGACATCCCGCTGAGCATGTTCGAGGGCCGCGACAGCTGTTCGATCTCGGTGCACCAGCATTACCAGATGGACCATCACAATCTGTTCGCGGCAGTCGAGCCCATCTTCTGGAAATACAACGGCCGCCCGCACTGGGGCAAGTTGCACACGCTCAATGCGAAAAACCTGCAACCGCTGTACCCGCGCTGGCGTGAGTTTGCCCAGGTGCGCGAGGCGCTTGATCCGCGTGGGCGGTTTCTCAATGCGCATTTGTCGTCGATTCTGGGGGTGAGCTGATGGCGGTCAATCGACGTAACTTTGTGCTCGGCACGTTGGGTGTCGGAGCTTTATTGGTGGGCGTCGGCGCGTGGTTGCGGCCGGGGGATCGCGGTGGGCCCTATAGCGACTATTTCCGGGCGCTGAATAGAGAATTGAGGGAAAAGGGGCCGATGCGCCCGGTGCTACTGATCGATCTGGATCGTCTCGATCACAACATCGACGTGGTCATGCAGTCGGTCAAACGTGGCGGCAAGCAGTTGCGATTGGTGGAGAAGTCGCTGCCATCGCCGGGGTTGCTCAGCTACATCGCGCAACGTGCCGGAACGCAAAAGCTGATGTCGTTTCATCAGCCGTTTCTCAATCACGATGCGGTGACGTTTGCGCAGTCGGATATCTTGCTCGGCAAACCGTTGCCGGTGCGTTCGGCCGAGCTGTTTTATCAGATCCACAAAGGCCCGTTTGATCCCGCCAGGCAGTTGCAATGGCTGCTCGACAGCCCTGAGCGTTTGCAGCAGTACCTGGCGCTGGCGCAGGGTTTGGGCACGCGGATGCGCATCAACATCGAGCTGGATGTGGGCCTGCATCGCGGCGGGGTCAGTGACGTGAACGTGCTGGGGCAGATGCTCGCGCTGATCAGTGCCAACCCGCAGCACCTGCAGTTTTCCGGGTTCATGGGTTACGACCCGTTCGTGGGCATGGGGGTGCCGGGGATTCTGGGTTCGCCCGAGGAATTGTTTGCCAGAGTCATGGTGATTTATCAGCGCTGCGTTGATTTCACCCGCCAGCAATTTCCGGGGTTGTGGCATGACGGTTTGTGCCTGAACACCGCTGGCAGCCCCAGTTATCGCATCCATGAAAAGGAAACCCTGAGCACGGAAGTTTCAGTCGGTACGGCAATGCTCAAGCCGACGCACTACGATCTCCCGTCCCTGGCCGATCATGTACCGGCCACTTACATTGCCACGCCCGTGCTGAAAAGCACCGGAGCGGTCAACATCCCGGCGCTGGACGACAAGTCGACACTGTTCTCGTGGTGGGACCAGAATCAGCGACAGACCTTTTTCATCTACGGCGGTAACTGGATGGCCGAGTTCGAATCGCCGCAGGGGCTGCAAAGCAACACTGTTTACGGCCGCAGTTCGAATCAGGAAATGGTCAACGGCTCGAACGCGGTGGGCCTGAAGATCGAGGATCAAGTCTTCCTGCGCCCGACCCAGACCGAAGCCGTCCTCCTGCAATTCGGTGATTTGCTGGCGGTGCGTGGCGGCAAGATCGTCGACACCTGGGCGGTGTATACCTGAAAACACATCCACGCTAAACGCCACGTCCCCTGTGGGAGCTGGCTTGCCAGCGATGGCGTCAGGTCAGCAACCTTGGTGGTTGGCTGACACACCGCCATCGCTGGCAAGCCAGCTCCCACAGGGTTTTTTGGTGTATGTGAGACCCCATTCAAACTTTCGAGTAATGAAGCTTTTATGACAAAAGTTCGGTAGCCCATCGCCTGTCCGGTCATGCCTATGTAACGCGCTTGAGGGCCCCAACGGGGCGCTTTTCACAAGCCGAGGCGGGACGCCGGGAGTGAGGCAGTGGGAACTATGGAACGCTACTCGAAAGTGGGCATGCAGGAACTCGATCAACGCCTGTCGAAGATCGTCGAAGCCGCGCGCAAGAAGCCGGTTTCGGTGTATCGCTATGGCGCGCCGTGGGTCTGGATCGTCTCGCAGGATGACTGGCAGGGCGCCTTGAAAGAGGTGTCCAGCTACATTCCGCCGGGCCATTCACTGGTTTTGCTGCGCCCACAGATCGAGGACTTGCTCGATATCCACCGCGACGTTCTGCACGACCTCAATGCCGAACCCGGCATGCTCATTCCCGCGCAAACGGTCATGCACATCCTGCTCCTGCAACTGCTGTATTCGGTGCCCAGCGAACAGCAACTTTATGAACAGCTCAGTTACAACCTGCTGTTCCGCTGGTTCGTAGGCCTGGGCCTGAGCCAGAAAGTCTGGAGTTTCAACGTCCTCAGTCGCGACATCGCCACGCTGCTCAACAACCCGCGTGCGGTGCAACTCATCCAGAAAATCATCGGCGAAGTGTTCTGCGGCGCCTTGCTGCAAATGCCCGAGTTCTCCTTGAACTTCGCGCTGTTGCACACCTGGCTCGGCAAGCATGCCGGCGCCTCGATAGCCAATAACTGATGCAACAGGGCGTTTGAACGCCGACACGTCAACGCGAATTTCAGGGGGTAGTGTGGAACAGATTTTCACGTCACGGCTGGTGCTGTGGGGCTGGCTGCTGGTGACGGCGGGCGTGCAGCCGGCGTTGGCCGAAGAGGCTGGCGAAAGTGCAGCGGCGCAGCGTCTGGTCGACGTCAACGAATACTTTGTGCGCGGCAATACCGTGCTCGATGCACGGGCGATTGAAGAGGCGGTGTACCCGTTTCTCGGCCCGCAAAAAGCTCTGGCCGACATCGAAGGCGCGCGTGATGCGTTGCAGAAGGCCTATCAGGAACGCGGTTATCAATCGGTGTTCGTCGAGTTGCCGGAGCAAGCGGTAGCGGACGGCATCGTCTATCTGCAAGTCAGCGAAACCAAGGTCGGACGAGTCCGTGTGGTCGGCGCCAAACATTATTCGCCGCTGGATATCCGCGACGACGTGCCGGCGCTGAAGGAAGGCGAGGTGCCGGACTTCGCCAAGGTCCAGGGCGAACTGGCGCAACTGAACAAGACCCCGGGCCGCCAGGTCATGCCGCTGGTTCGCGAAGGTCAGCGCCCCGGCACCATGGACGTTGATTTGCAGGTCGAAGACCAGAACCCCTGGACCGCCAGCGTGGGTCTGAACAACGACTACAGCGCCGACACGGAAAAACTGCGCACCGTCACCAGCCTCGGTTACAACAACCTTTGGCAGCTTGGTCACAGCGTCAACCTGACGTTCTTCACTGCACCGCAAGAGACCGACAACGCCAAGGTCTGGTCAGGTTCATACACCGCGCCACTCACGGATCGCTGGAGTGTGCAGTTCTCCGGTTACCAGTCCGACAGCAACGTCGCCACCATCGGCGGCAGCAACGTGTTGGGCAAGGGTCATTCCTATGGTGTGTCGGCCATTTACACGCTGCCGTCCAGCGGCAACTGGTCGAATTCGCTGTCGGCCGGCATCGATTTCAAAGACTTCGACGAGCGCCTGACCCTGTCCGGCGAAAGTGACAAGGTGCCACTGCAGTACGCGCCATTCACCTTTGCCTACAACGGGTATCGCTACAGCGAAAAAAGCCAGCTTGGTCTCGGCCTGAGTCTGGTCGCGGCCACGCGCAGCGTCTTCGGCTACGGCAGCGATGACGAAGACTTCGACTACAAACGCTACCGCGCCAAGCCGAGTTTCGCTGTGCTCAAGGGCGACACCAGTTACACCTGGACCTTCGACAGCGATTGGCAGAGCGGGAGCAAAGCCGCGTTTCAAATCGCCTCTGGGCCACTGATTTCCAACGAGCAGTTCTCCGCCGGCGGTGCGACGTCGGTGCGTGGCTATCTGGCCGCCGAACGCACTGCCGATGACGGCTACCTGCTGAGCCAGGAACTGCGCACGCCATCGCTGGCCAGGTTCGCCGGCACGTGGATGCAGGACTGGCGTTTCTACGCCTTCGCCGAAGGCGCGCAACTCTACCTGCGCGACGAACTGCCGGATCAGGACGCCAATTACGCCCTGGCCAGCGTTGGCCTGGGCACCCGCGCCAGCCTGAGCAAATGGCTGTCCGGCAGCCTCGACTGGGGCTACCCGCTACTCGAAGGGCCGAACACCTCGAAACAGGAATCGCGCCTGCACTTCAACCTTCAAGCCACTTTCTAAAGGAGCACGTTCATGCAGCGCCTCATTCTTTCGTTGTTGATCTGCCTGGGCTTCGTGCTCCCGGCCACGGCTCAGGCCTGGTGGCAGGACGACTGGCATTACCGCAAACAGATCGCCGTCGACACCACGCCGCAAGGTGCGGCAATCAATCAGCCGATTGGCCGCACCGCGCTGCTGGTGCGTCTGCACACCGGCAACTTCACCTTCGACGGGGTGAAAGAGGATGGATCGGACCTGCGCTTCGTCAGCGCCGATGACAAGACCGTGCTCAACCATCAGATCGAAAGCTTCGATGCGCTGATGGGCATGGCGCTGATCTGGGTCGATGTGCCGAATGTCGAGGGCGGACAGCGCCAGGATATCTGGATGTATTACGGCAACCAGAAAGCTCCGGCGACCGGCAACGGCCAATTGACGTTTGACCCCAATTACACGGCGCTTTATCACTTCGACGGCGCCACCGGCACCCCGGCCAAAGACACCACCGCTTACGGCAACACCGCTCAGAGCGCCACCGGCACGGCGATTGACGGCGTAGTGGGGCGAGCGTTGCAGTTCAGCGGCCAACCATTGTTGCTGCCGGCCAGCCCTTCGTTGCAACACAACGCAGGCAGCGCATTCACCGTCAGTGCCTGGCTGCGACTGGACCAGGCCACTGGCGAGCAATTGATTCTGGCCCGCCGTGAAGGCGCCAACAGCCTGCTGATTGGCGCCAACCAAGGCGTGCCGTTTGTGGAAATCGACGGCCAGCGCGCCGTCGCCACTCAGCCGCTGAATCCGGGCCAATGGCAACACGTTGCACTCACCGCTGAAGGCGCCAAAGTCACGCTGTTCATCAACGGTCGCGAAGGGGCGACATTGGCGTTGGCGATGCCGGCGTTCAATTCGGTCATGGCCGTGGGGGCGGATCTGCAAGAAGGGCCTTTCCAGCCGTTCGTGGGTGCCATCGATGAGCTGCGCCTGTCGAAAGTCGCGCGTCCGGCGCCGCTGTTGCTGGCCGACGCAACGTCGCAAGGTGCCGAGTCGAAACTGGTGGCTTACGGCGTCGATGAAGAGCAGTCCGGTTACGGTTTCGGCAGCCTCGGCTTCCTGCTCAACGCGGTACCGGTGGACGCCTGGGTAATCATCGCCGTGCTGGTGCTGATGATGTTCCAGTCGTGGATCATCATGCTGCGCAAGAACCGCACCCTGGGACGTGTCAGCAAAGCCAACGAGGATTTCCGCGAGCAGTTCGCCAAGGTCGGCACGCGTCTTGAAATGTTCGCCGACGACACCCAACTCGCCCAGCGCTTGCAGCATTCGTCGCTGTGGCGCCTGTATCTGGTGGCGGTGAAAGAGATTCGCACCCGCCGCGAGCAGGGCGCCGATACCTCTTCGGTTTCTGCCGCGACCATCGAAGCCATCCGCTGCTCAATGGACGGCGTACGCACCCGCGAGAATCAAGCCCTCAGCTCAAAACTCTCGACCCTGTCCAACGCCATTGCCGGCGGCCCGTACATCGGCCTGCTCGGCACCGTGCTGGGGATCATGGTGGTGTTTCTCGGCACCGCGATGGCCGGTGACGTCAACATCAACGCCATCGCCCCGGGCATGGCCGCAGCCTTGCTCGCCACCGCCATGGGCCTGTTCGTCGCGATCCCGGCGCTGTTTGGCTACAACCGCCTGATCACCCGCAACAAGGAAGTCAGCGCCGACATGCGCGTGTTCGTCGACGAGTTCATCACTCGTCTGGCGGAGATGCATGGCGAGAGCCAGTTCAGTGAGTCGGCGCATCAGCGCGGCCATCACGCCAACACTTCCGTACTGGCCTGAGGAGCACTGACATGGCGTCCGTAAATGCCTCCCACGACGATGATGAAGATGCAGCGGTGGACAGCATCAACATCACTCCGCTGGTCGACGTGCTGATGGTGGTGCTGGTGATGTTCATCCTCACTGCCACCGCGCAAGTCTCCGGCATCCAGATCAACTTGCCCAAGGCCAGCGCTTCGGTGTCGCTGTCGGAGGCCAAGACCAAGGCGATTTCGGTCAACGATGGCGGCCAGGTGTTCCTCGATGCCTACCCGGTGACACTGGCCGAGCTGGAGGAACGCCTGCGCATCGAGAAGGCGCAGAGCCCGGATTTTCCGGTGATCGTGCGCGGCGACGCGACGGTGCAGTACCAAAAGGTCATCGAGGTGCTGGATCTGTTGCGCCGGCTCGAACTGTCCCAGGTCGGTCTCGTGACCGGCAAACCGAGTCAGGGCTGAGACATGACCGCACAACTGCCCATCGAGCCGCTGCCCGTGAAAAAGTCGCCGCTGCGTTTTGTGAAGTGGGGCGCCGGGCTGCTGCTCGGCGCGCTCGCCGCGTATCTGCTGTGGCAGTGGGCCAACGACATGAGCGGCATCCGCCGCGAAGCGCCGAAGGTGCCGACGATCATTCCGTTGCCGCCACCATTGCCACCGCCGCCGGAGAAACCACCCGAACCAGAAACCCCGGTGGAAGAAAAAGTCGTCGAGCCCGAGCCGACGCCTGAGCCCGAAGAGGTCAAGCCTGAAGAAGAGGCGCCGCCATCGCCGGCGGACGATCTGGCCAACCCGATGCAAATGGACGGCGATGCGCAGTCTGGCAACGACGCTTTCAACATCGGCGCCGGCAAGGGGGGCGGCATGGCGGGTGCCGGGGGCGGACGCTTGGGGACGGGCACGTACAGCCAGTTTCTGGCGTTCACGTTTCAGAAGCTGCTGCGCGAGAACCCAGACCTGCGCAACCTCGCGTTCACCTTGCAGGCCGATGTCTGGCTGAGCAGCGTCGGTGAAATCACCCGGGTCGAGCTGATCAAGTCCAGCGGCAACCCTGAAATAGACACCCAGGTTTTAGCGGCGCTGCGCAATGCGCCGCACTTAAGCGAACGGCCACCGGCCTCCATGACTTTGCCCGTGCGCCTGTCCCTGCAAGGGCGGCGTCCGGGTTAACCGAATTCTTACAGTTTTGCCAAAAGGAGTTGTGTGCAGATGATTTCCAACGTGAATCGATTGTCCCTGGCGGTCGGCATGGTCATCGCGACCCTGGTCGGTCAGGCCGTGGCAGCGCCTGCGCCCTCGGAGAACGCCACGATCAATCTGATCCGCTTGCTGGTCGAGCAGGGCATTCTGAAACAGGACAAGGCCGACGCGCTGATCGCTCAGGCGCAAAATGAAGCCGCACAAGCCAGGCAGGCTGCGGCCTCCACGGCGGTCGCAGCCGGGCCGGTTGCAGCGCCGGGCGACGTGCGTGTGCAGTACGTGTCTGCGGCGGTGCGTGACCAGATTCGTGATCAGGTCAAAGCTGAAGTCATGGCCACCGCCAAGCAGGAAAACTGGGCTGCGCCCAACACTTTTCCGGAATGGGCCTCGCGCATCAGCTTCGACGGCGACATTCGTCTGCGTGACGAATCGCGTTACTACTCGGGCAACAACAGCAACGAAATCGTCGACTTCGCCAAGCTCAACAATAACGGCCCGTACGACGTGAACCCCAACAGCAGCACCAGTCTGCCGCCGTTGCTCAACACCCGCGAAGATCGCGAAAACCAGTTCCGCATCCGCGCACGCCTTGGCATGAAAGCGCTGATCTCGCCGGAATGGACCGCGGGTATCCGCATCGGCACCGGCTCCGACAACAATCCGGTATCGACCACGCAAAACCTCGGCGGCGGCTTCGCGAAAAAGGATATCTGGCTCGATCAGGGTTACCTGAACTGGAAGCCGACAGAAGAACTGACCCTGACCGGTGGCCGCTTCGCCAACCCGTTCATGTCCACCGACATGCTTTATTCAAACGACCTCAACTTCGATGGCGTGGCAGCGATTTTCGACCACAAGCTCAACCACGATTGGGGCGTGTTCGGAACCGTCGGTGCGTTCCCGGTGGATTACACCAACGACACCACCAGCAGTAACGGTTTCGACAAGGAAGAGAGCGATAACAAGTGGCTGTACGGCGCACAGCTTGGCGCCAAGTGGGCGATCAACAGCAACAACCGCTTGAAGGGCGCATTGGCTTACTACCGTTTCGACGATATCGAAGGTCAGCGGTCCGGCCCGTGCGAACCGTGGGCCGGCGCGCCCGGTTGCGACAGCGACGGCAGCCGCGCGGCGTTCATGCAGAAGGGCAACAGCGTATTCCTGCTGCGTGACATCACACCGAACCCGCTCAACCCGACCACCACCGCGCAACCGCAATTCGTCGGTCTCGCGTCCGAGTTCAACCTGCTCGACTTGAACGTGGTGTGGGACGCCGATCTGCCGGCAGACTTCAAGTTGCGCAGCCAGGGCAACTACATCCACAACCTCAGTTACGACGAAGGCGACATGCGCAAGCGTTCGGCCGGACAGATCGTCAACAACCTCGACAGCAACGGCGAGATCGAAAGCGGCGCCAATGCCTGGATGGTGCAATTCACCCTCGGCAATGAACTGGACCTGAAAAAGCAGGGCGACTGGAACCTGTTCGCCGGCTACAAGTACATCCAGCCCGATGCCTTGCCGGACGGCTTCAACGATTCGTCATTCCACCTAGGTGGCACCAATGCCAAGGGGTATTTCCTTGGCGGCAACTACGGTCTGGCGAAGAACGTCTCGGCGACCGGTCGCTGGATGAGCACCGAGGCGGTGTATGGCGCGCCGTTCGACATCGACGTCTTGCAGCTTGAGATCAACACGCGCTTCTAAGGCGCCGGGAGAGGGTTATGCGTACGCGATTTTTGTGGCTGGGGCTTGGGATGTTGATCGCCACAGGTGCCAGTGCCGAAGGCATGGAAGAACGCTTGCGCACGCAATTGCGCAGCACCACCCAGCAGCTCCAGGCCCTGCAAAGTCAGCAGGCCCAGGCCAGCGCCGCACAATTGGCGGCGCAGAACGAGGTGAAGGCCGCGCAGGCGCAAATCAAGCAATTGACCGCTGAACTGGCCAAGACCAGAAGCCTTGCCGACCAATTGGTCGGGCAGCAGCAGAACCTGCACAGCCAGGCGCAGGCGCAAGTGGCGGCCAGCAACGAGCAGACCGGCAAGTTCAAAAAGGCCTATGACGAGTTGCTGGTCATGGCCCGTGCCAAAGAAGCAGAACGGTCTAAGCTTCAAGCGCAATTGACTGAACGTGACACACAAGTGCAGCAATGTTCAGCCAAGAATCAGCAGATGTACGGCGTCGCCAAACAGATCCTCACGGCCTACGAAAACATCGATGTCGCCGAGGTGATGAAGATCCGCCAGCCCTTTGCGGGCAGCGCACGGGTCAAGTTCGAAGAACTGGCCCAAGGGTTTGGCGATGACCTCTACAAGACTCAATTCGACGCGCCGCAAGCCGCGCTCTCGCACTGATTAAAAAGCCTGATAAACAAGGAAGAAACAATGACTCAATTGATCAGCCACGTTTCCCCGCAATCGTTGACCGATGTCCTGCAAGCCGCCGGTTATCGCGTCAATCAGACGGAACAGAACGGCATCGTCCAGTTGCTCAGCGCCAGCCAGGGCATTGGTTACGCCGTGCGTTTCGGCAACCCTGCGGTGGAGCAGGGCAGTTACGTCGATTTCACGTTCAGTTGTGCGCTGCGCGTGCAGGGTGAGTTGCCGCAAGGTGTGGCCGAGCAGTGGAACGCCACCCGGCGCTTTGCACGGTTGTCGTTGCAGGGCGAGTTTCTGGTGATGGAAATGGACGTGGTACTGGCCGCCGGCGTGAGCAACGACCACCTGCGTGGCAACCTCGAATTGTGGGATCGCCTGCTGCAGGAGTTCATCGTCTATCTGCGTGATTTCGCCCAGAGCGGTGCAACGGCTCAGACCGCCAAAGTGGCTGTCGCAGAGCAAGAGGAAGTTGCGCTGTGAAAAAACCAGCCATGGTGATCGGCGCGGGAGCTGTAGCGCTGTTGGTGGTGGCCGTGGCGCTGGTGGTGCGATCGGGCAGTGACCCGGTCGCCGCCCAGCAATCGTCGTCGGTGGCGGCGGTTGCTACGGGGCCGGCGGTGGCTCGGTTGGGCAGTCAGCAGGTCACACCGGCGGAACTGCAGGCGTTGCTGGCAACCGTTCCACCCGCGACCCGTGAGCAACTGCGCGGCAATCGCGAAGCGCTGGAGCGTTTGATCCGCGCACGACTGGCCGAGAAAGCGGTGCTGGAACAGGCCGACGCGCAGGGTTGGGCGCAGCGTCCGGACGTCGCGCAACAGACCCGAGCGGCGACCGAGCAAATCGTCTTCCGCGATTATCTGCGTTCGGTCAGCGAGGTGCCGGCGGACTACCCGAGTACGGCCGAACTGCAGAAGGCATATGACGAAGGCAAGGCGAATTGGCAGACCCCGGCGTTGTATCGGGTCAGCCAGATTTTCCTCGGGGTAAATGATCCGCAGAACCTTGATGCGGTGCGCAAACAGGCTGCGGAACTGAGCAAAAAGGCGCAGGCGACGCCGGGGGATTTTGCGGCGCTGGCGACCCAGTATTCTCAGGATCGCGTGACGGCCGAACTTGGCGGCGACACTGGTTTGCAACCATTGCAGCAACTGGTGCCGGAGGTGCGTGGCGCGGTGGCGCGGCTCAAGGTCGGCGCAGTGTCTGACCCTGTGCAAAGTGCGGCCGGTTTCCATGTGATCAAGCTCACCGAGCAGCAACCGGCGCGCACCGCGACGCTGGATGAACTGCGCGATCAGCTGACTCAGGCGTTGCGTGCCCAGCGCCAGGAGCAGATTGCCCAGGCTTATCTGGACGGGATGCTCAACACCGCGACGCTGAGTATCGATGGTGCCGAACTCAACAAAGTCCTTGAGGAAAAACAGTAATCCAGGTTCAACACTGAACCCCTGTGGGAGCTGGCAACCCAGTTCCTACAGGGGTCTCTATTGGGTTCAGAATATTTTCAAAGTGCTGGAAGCCATCAAACAACAAAGATCGACAGGGAGTCATCGATGTCATTCACCGAACCCGCAGGACGACAGGGCAGCGCCGAATTTCGCTGGGCACAGGACGGCAGCGAACCCTGGCTGGCAAACGCCGCGAGCATCGACACCGACGTCGCGCAATACTTTCTGGTCAGCGCCCGCTGCGGTTGCTTCATGCAGGCCGCGCGTAGCCTCAACGTGCGCTCGACCTTGCTGCGCAAACAATTGGCGCAGCTTGAGCAGGAACTCCAGCGCACCTTGTTCAGTTTTCAGGGCAGTGTGCTGAGCCTGACCCGAGAAGGCCAGCAGTTGCAGGCAAAACTGACCGCCCTGGCCCACGAACGCAAACTGCCGGTGGTCGAGCAGCCGTTGATTCGCCTCGCCGTCGCCGAGTCGATCCTGCACGATATTCTCGGTCGCGACCTGATCGCGCTGTTGCGTCGCAACGCCAGTGTGCGCCTTGAGATCATCTCCCTCGACAGTGAACTGTCCTTGCGCGCGGTCAGCGCCGACGTCGTCCTGTGGCTTGCTCCCGGAGACTCACCCAGCCCCGGTCCGTCCTTCGCCACCCATCAACCGCAACGGCTGGCGAGCCTGGACTATCTGCCGCACATCGCCAAACGCTATTCGCGTGTCACTGCACGCCCGGACAGCCCCGACGACCTCGCTGATTTCATGTTGGTGCAATGGCAGCACGACCGCCAGATCGACAGCTTTCGCCCGTGGAACGAGCTGGTGGAACAGCGTCTGGCCGGGGTGGTGCAGATGCAGTCCTACGAACTGATGCTGGAGATGATCCGTTGCAGCGCGTGCATCGGATTGCTGCCCATGTACATGAGTCGCTACGACCGCGGGCTGGTGGCGCTGCCGGGCCTGTTTGAGCAGCCGATGCAACTGAATGCCTGGCTGGCCGTGAATGCCGACTCGCAGAACGTCAGCGAAGTGCAAACCCTCATCGAACTCATCCACCACACCTTCAATGAGCGCCAGGAATGGTTCCAGCCCTGAACCAAACCCCGTATCTCCTACACATTGTGCTTATTCCATATCGCGGTTTAGAGTGGCCAGCCACACATCGATCCAGGAAGGATCTGCCATGCCTGACCACGACCCCGCCATTCACCTCGAGCGCTTCAACGAATCCCACGTCGAGGGTGTCACCGCGCTGTACAACGATGCCGCCGTCGCCCGGCAGGTGTTGCAGATGCCGTTTCAGTCCGCCGAGGTGTGGCGCCAGCGGGTACTAGCCGATAACGAGCGGGCGGTGAAACTGGTGGCGCTCCATCAGGGTGTCGTGATCGGTCACTTGGGCCTGGAGCATTTTTCGCGGATTCGCCGCAGCCACGCCGGCAGCTTCGGTATGGGTGTCGCGACCGCGTGGCAGGGCAAGGGCGTTGGTTCGACGTTGTTGGCGGCAGCGCTGGATGTGGCCGACAACTGGATGAATCTGCACCGCGTCGAGCTGTCGGTGTACGCCGATAACGAGGCGGCTATCGGTCTCTACCGCAAGTTCGGTTTCGAGACCGAAGGCCTGTTCCGTGATTACGCGGTACGCGACGGGCAATGGGTCGACACCCTGAGCATGGCCCGCCTGCGCAATCGTCCGAAAACCTGACTCAGTCGCCCAGCGCGAACGCCACCGCCGACTGCGCATGCAGCTCGGTGGTGTCGAGCAGGGGCAGGGCGCTGTGTTCGGGTTTGATCAGCATGCCGATTTCCGTGCAACCCAGAATGATGGCCTGGGCGCCGCGAGCGGTCAGGGATTCGATCACCTGCTGGTAGATCTTGCGCGACGCCTCACTGATCACGCCGACGCAGAGTTCGTCGTAGATGATCCGGTGTACTTCTTTGCGCTCAGCGTCGTCCGGCACCACGACCGTCAAGCCTTGGGCGATCAAGCGCTGCTTGAGAAAATCCTGCTCCATGGTGAACGCTGTGCCCAACAGCCCGACCGTATGCGCCTCGATCTTCAACGCCGCTTGCGCCGCTGGTTCGGCAATGTGCAAAAACGGAATGCTGATTGCCGCCTGAATCTGTTCGGCCACCTTGTGCATGGTGTTGGTACACAGCACCACGCATTCGGCGCCGCCCGCTTCGAGCCTGCGCGCGGCGTCCACCAGGATCGCTGCCGCGTCGTCCCAACGCCCGGCATGCTGGGCCTGTTCGACCGGGCCGAAGTCGACGCTGTACATCAGCATCTGAGCCGATCGCAGCGGGCCGAGCTGATCGCGGACTTGCTGATTGATGAGGCGATAGTATTCGGCGCTGGACTCCCAGCTCATGCCGCCGATCAGACCGATGGTGCGCATTCGATTTCCCCGGGCAGGTGCCCAGACGAAAGGCCGGGCCGGAGCCGAGTGTCCATTTGTTCACCGGCGTGCGCCAGCGTAAATCAACTGTACCGATCATCCAGTTGCAAAGTGTTTCGGTGGTCGCTTTCGAGGTTAAACGTACGCCGGTGCTTCGATCTGTCACTATCGGGTATCGCAGGCTCCTCAGAGGAATGTACCCATGAACGACGTACAACAACTGGGCGAAATGCTTCGTCACTATGCCGAGAGTGAGTCGCACAAGAAGCAACAGTTCGAAACGCAGTCGCAGGTTTGGGCGACACGGATTACCGAATTGTTCGGGCAGATTCAGCAATGGCTTGAACCGGTGCAGGCACCGGGTTTGCTGGAGGTCAGCCGTGAGGCGTATGTCGCGTTCGGCCCGAGCACACCGGTCGAGACTTCAACCTTCAAGACCGAGAAACTGACCATTGTGATTGCCGGCAAACCGGTGGAGTTCGTGCCCGACGTGATGGGCAGCTCGGGACAGATTTCGTTGGCGGTGATGGGGTTGACAGCGGCGCGCTACGGCAGTATTTCGCTGGTAGGCCTGCCGGACGGGGAGTGGCAGTGGCGCAAGACCAACGGCCTGAAAGACCCGGATACCTTTGTGTTTGATGCAGACTTCCTGGCGTTGCAGTTGCAGAGCCTGATTCCTCGAGACCGCGGCTAAGATCAAGAGCTTACCCCCTCCCCAACCCTCTCCCCCAAGGGGGCGAGGGGGAAAGGGAGCAGATCTTTGTTGTTGTCAGAGTCTGCGTTCGGCGGGGACTTGAGCAGATTTTGCTGTTTTTGATATGGCATTCACTCTCGATATTTCAGGTCGACGTAGCTCGTATAAACCACTCGGTCAGTCCCCTCTCCCTGTGGGAGAGGGTTAGGGTGAGGGCATTCCAACTGACACCCCTCACATATCCAGGTTGACCCAACCCGGCTTCGCCACCTCCGGCGCCACCGCTTTCACGGCCTTGCCCGTCGCCAGTTCAACCCTTCGCGCCACCTCCGGGTCATCGGCAAACGGCACCATGCTCGCCTCATCCAGACTGTCTGCGGTCTCACGGCGCAAGCAGTACTCCACCGCCAGCCACAGAAACACCACGCCCAACCCATTCAAGAAAAATTCGAACATGACCCGGCTCCCTGTCTCAGGCGATCTGCGCTTCGCGGTGCGCCAGCGCGACGTCCGCGACCCGCACGGTGCGCCAGATGTTGTAAGCCATCAGCAGCATCCCGGTCAGGAAGAACACCCCACCAGCAAAGCGCACGACGAACCCCGGATGGCTGGCCTGCAGCGCCTCGACAAACGAATAGGTCAGCGTGCCGTCCTCATTGATCGCCCGCCACATCAGGCCCTGGGTGATGCCGTTCACCCACATCGAAGCGATATAAAGCACCGTGCCGATGGTCGCCAGCCAGAAGTGCAGGTTGATCAGCGGCGTGCTGTACATCTGCTCGCGGCCAAACACTTTGGGCACCATGTGATACGTCGCTCCGAAGGTGATCATCGCCACCCAGCCGAGTGCGCCCGCGTGAACGTGGCCGATGGTCCAGTCGGTGTAATGGGAGAGGGCGTTGACGGTTTTGATCGCCATCATCGGACCTTCGAAGGTCGACATCCCGTAGAACGCCAGCGACAGCACCAGAAAGCGCAGGATCGGGTCGGTACGCAACTTATGCCAGGCGCCCGAAAGCGTCATCATCCCGTTGATCATCCCGCCCCAGCTCGGCGCCAGCAGGATCAGCGACATCGCCATGCCCAGCGACTGCGCCCAGTCCGGTAGCGCGGTGTAGTGCAAGTGGTGTGGGCCGGCCCAGATGTACAGGGTGATCAGCGCCCAGAAATGCACGATCGATAACCGGTACGAATACACCGGCCGATTGACCTGTTTAGGCAAGAAGTAATACATCATCCCGAGGAAGCCTGTGGTCAGAAAGAACCCCACCGCGTTGTGCCCGTACCACCACTGCACCATGGCATCGGTCGCGCCGGAATACACCGGATAGGATTTGAACCAGTCGACCGGAATCGCCAGGTGGTTGACCACGTGCAGCATGGCGATCACCAGGATGAACGCGCCGAAGAACCAGTTGCCGACGTAGATGTGTTTGGTCTTGCGCTGCACCACAGTGGTGAAGAACACCACGGCGTAGGCAACCCAGACCACGGCCATCCACACGGCACCGGAGAATTCGATTTCGGCGTATTCCTTGGTGGTGGTGTAGCCCAGCGGCAGGGTGATCAACATGATCACGATCACCGATTGCCAGCCCCAGAACGTGAACGCGGCGAGCTTGTCCGAATACAGCCGCACCTGGCAGGTACGCTGCACGGCATAGTAACTGGCAGCGAATTGCGCGCTGCCGGCGAAACCGAAAATCACCAGGCTGGTGTGCAACGGTCGCAAGCGGCCGAAGGTGGTCCACGGCACGTCCAGATTCATCTGTGGCCATACCAGTTGCGAGGCGATCCATACCCCCATCGCCATGCCCACGACACCCCAAAAAACAGTCGCGATGACGAATTGGCGGACGACCTTGTAGTTATAAGCCTGTCCGATTGTTGCTGTGCTCATGGTCAGTTCATCCACGGTTGCAAAGTCTTGCCAGGCCACCCGGTCTGGCATGGGTTGCACTGTAGAAACCCCACCGGAAACAAAACAGGCTCAGGAATCTTTCATTTATGCGGATCAGATTGAAGTGCTGCCTGCGGCCATCTGACGCGCCCTGATACGGTTTTTATCCGTTCAGGTGAATCTGTAACGCGCTGCGCCGCTCCGTCATAGTGCTGTTACGAAAACTGTGGGAGCCGCTGCATGTATCAATACGACGATTACGACCGCGCACTGGTGTTCGAGCGCGTTGCGCAGTTTCGCGATCAGGTCGAGCGCTTCATGGCCGGGGAATTGAGTGAGGAGGAGTTCCTGCCGCTGCGTCTGCAAAACGGTCTGTACCTGCAAAAACACGCTTACATGCTGCGTGTGGCTATTCCCTACGGCACGCTCAGCGCCGCGCAAATGCGCACGCTGGCGAGCATCGCGGCTGACTATGATCGTGGTTACGGACACTTCACCACGCGGCAAAACATGCAGTTCAACTGGATCGAACTGGCTGAGGTGCCGGATATTCTCGAACGCCTGGCGCAGGTCAACATGCATGCGATCCAGACCTCCGGCAACTGCGTGCGCAACATCACCACCGAAGCCTTCGCCGGGGTTGCGGCAGATGAGTTGATCGACCCGCGCCCCCTGGCGGAAATTCTCCGGCAATGGTCGACGATCAACCCGGAATTTCTCTTCTTGCCGCGCAAGTTCAAGATCGCCATCTGCTCGGCGAAGCAGGATCGCGCGGCGATCATGATGCACGACATCGGCCTGTATCTTTACCCCGGGCGCGATGGGCAAATGCTTTTGCGAGTGATCGTTGGTGGCGGTCTGGGACGCACGCCGATCCTCGGTTTGCAGATCCGTGACGGCTTGCCGTGGCAGCACTTGCTGTCCTACGTCGAGGCGGTGCTGCGGGTTTACAACCGCCATGGCCGGCGCGACAACAAGTACAAGGCGCGGATCAAGATTCTGGTCAAGGCACTGGGCATCGAAGCCTTCGCCAAAGAAGTCGAAGAAGAATGGCAGCACCTCAAGGACGGCCCGGCGCAGTTGACCGAGGCCGAATATCAGCGGGTCGCCAGTGCTTTCGTGCCACCGACGTATCACACGCTGCCCGACACCGATCTGGACTACGGCACGCGGCTGGCCGAAAACCCGGCGTTTGCCCGTTGGGTCGCGCGCAACGTGCAGCCGCACAAAGTGGCGGGTTACACCAGCGTAGTCTTGTCGACCAAACCCGGTCAGGCCGCGCCGCCGGGGGACGTGACGCAGTTGCAGATGCTGGCTGTGGCCGATTGGGCGGAGCGCTTCGGTTTCGGCGAGATCCGCATCGCCCATGAGCAGAACATCGTCCTGCCCGATGTGCCGAAAGCCGATCTGTATGCGCTGTGGCAACTGGCGTGCGGGTTAAATCTGGGGACGGCCAACGTCGGCTTGTTGACCGACATCATTGCCTGCCCGGGCGGGGATTTCTGCGCACTGGCCAACGCCAAATCGATCCCGATCACCCAGGCGATTCAGGCGCGTTTCGACAATCTCGACTACCTGCACGATCTGGGTGACATCAGCCTGAACATCTCCGGCTGCATGAATGCCTGCGGCCATCACCACATCGGCAATATCGGCATCCTCGGCGTCGACAAGAACGGCAGCGAGTGGTACCAGATCACCCTCGGCGGCGCGCAGGGTAAGCACAGCGCGCTGGGCAAAGTCATCGGCCCGTCGTTCAGCGCAGCAGAGGTGCCGCAGGTGATCGAGCGGATCATCGGCACTTTTGTGCGTTATCGCGAGAGTGAGGAATTGTTTGTCGACACTTTGGCGCGGATCGGACTGGAGCCGTTCAAGGAGCGTGTGTATCCCAAAGCTCTGGAGGAGTCGGCATGAACAATCTGCTGCGGTTGCAGGAGGGCGTGGCGCAAATAGTCACGGACGATCCGTGGACGCTGGTCCGCGAGCCTGTGTTGGCCAGTGCTCCGGGATTGCTGATTCTGCCTTTGATTCATTGGCTGGAACGACCTTCGACCCACGCCGTGTGGCTCGGCCCGGATGATGACGTCGAAAGCCTCGTGCCCTGGCTTGCGTCACTGCCGCTGATTGCGCTGGACTTTCCGAGTTTTCGTGACGGTCGCGGCTACAGCCAGGCCTATCTGTTGCGCAGCCGTTTCGGCTGGACCGGGGAATTGCGCGCGATTGGCGACGTGTTGCGTGATCAACTCAGCCATATGCGCCAGTGCGGGTTTGACAGTTTTGCCGTGCGAGAAGACAAATCGGCTGAGGATGCGCTGAAGGGGTTGGCAGGGATGAGCGTGCTGTATGGCCGCTCGGTCATCGAGCCGCGCCCGTTGTTTCGTAGACGCTGATGAATCAAAAGATCGCAGCCTTCGGTAGCTCCTGCATGGGAATGCAGCTCCTGTAGGAGCTGCCGAAGGCTGCGATCCTTTGATCCTGGCCATACCGGGGAAACCCCTAGAACCCTGGCTCATTCGGGATTTTTCCTTGGGTCGATGGTGGCCTTTTGGTAGAGTCGCCGTCGCCAGCGGGTTTTCGGCTGGACGGTAGAATCGAAGAAGGGAGTCTGATCAGTGAGTCCGGGCAAGAAAATCCTGGGCCTCACCGCGTTGCTTTTGATGCTGACGCTGTGGGCCAGTTACTTTTATGTATTCAATCAAAACCGCGACGGCCAACTCGGCGGTGTCGGCGAAAGCACCGCATGGTGTGGCACGCCGCCGTCCACTGAAGCGGCGCTGCTGGGCAAGGACCAACTGACCTTGCGCGTCACCAACAACCTGCGTGGCGAGTTCATGCTCAGCGGTTCACTGGTGGTCTCCGAACGCACATTCAACCGCTACGATCTGGGCCGCAACGAACTGCGTCTGCGCCTGGAACCGTTGCAGTGGTCCTACGGCGCGACGCCGATCTTCCTTGAGCAGGTCAAGGTCCAGCCCCTGAGTCGCAACCTCTCAGCCACCAACAAAAGCGCATTTGCCGAACTTGAACCGCGTCCGATTGGCGTGCAGGGGCAGGTCACCGAGTTCCCGTTCGACACCTACCGTTACGGCTACAAACCGGTGCTGTATTACGTCAAAGGCAGCGAGCGCATCGACCTGCGCTTCAAGAACATCACCACGCTGATGGAGATGTCCAACACCTTCACGCCGATCCAGAAGTACAACCGCGTCGACTACATCAACGAGAAGACCTCGCTGATCCGCGACGAAGACTACAAGGCCTACGGCCCGCACGAATGCGCATTCAGCGTTGAGCGCAAGGGCTCGTTCAAAGCCGTGGTGCTGTTGTTTCTGCTGGTGCTGTGTCTGCCGCTGTTGCTGGTGTTCTATCGCGAAGAGCCGGGGATCGACTTCCTCGCCACGCTGGTGGGTGTTGCGCTGGTGCGGGTGCTGCTGATCGGGCCGGTGGAGGATTTCCGGTTGTACAACATCGACTTCCTGTTTGGCGCGGCGATTTTGCTGGTGGGCACGGTGTCGTTGTACAAGGCTATGCGCGCCAATACCCGGCGAGAGATAGCGTTGCGCAGTGGTGAAACCTCTTCCTGGTGACGGGCTGAAGATCAAAAGCCCCTCACCCTGACTCTCCCGAAACGTAGGACCGCCCGGAGGGAGAGGGGACTGACCGAGTAGTGCGACGATCTACACCGACTTGAAAGACCGAGTCGGCTATGGATTCACAGAGCATTGTTCTCGTCGATGAATCTCCTGAGCATCCCCCAATCGGTCCCCTCTCCCTCGGGAGAGGGCTAGGGTGAGGGGACAACAATCTCCAGCCGGTCACTTCAGCGCCGGGTCACCCATGTAAATCCTCTTCCACCCCTGCAACAGCACCTGCGCCCTTGGTTCCTCGCCGTTTTGCACCGCGAGAGCCGCGCATTGCGCTTCAACCGGTTGTACCTTGGACGACCCCTCCAGAATCACGCTTTTTTTGTGGTTTCAAATCGCAATTGCTGCGGTTTTAGCTATACCTGTATCTCCCCCTCACGCAATACATTCAGGCCTTCTGACAGGAGTTACAGCATGAAGCTAGCAGTAATGATGGGCACGCTGTGCATCGCCACCCTCGGCGTGGTGGGCTGCTCAAGCAAAACCGTCGCTCCCGATGAATATTCGGGGTTTCTCAAGGACTACAGTCAGCTGAAGGAGGCCAAGTCACCGTCCGGCGCCGAGGTGATGCGCTGGATGGACCCGAAACTCGACGTCAACACATTCACCAGCGTTTATGTCGAGCCGAGCCAGCTCTATCCCAAACCACAAGCGACTGCAAAGGTCCCGCAACAAACTCTCAACGGCATTACCAGCTACTACGATCAGGCGCTCAAGCGTGAGCTCGGCAAGTCGTTGCCACTCGCCACCGGCCCTGGTCCTGGGGTGATTGTCGTGCGTCCGGCGATCACCGCTGTGAGCAGCAAGACCAAAGGCCTGCAGGTTTATGAAGTGATCCCGATTGCACTGGTGGCGGCAGCAGTGAGCACTGCCACGGGGATCCGCGATCAGGAAACTACCCTGGCCACTGAAGCGGTGTTCATGGATGGCGGCACCAACAAGGTCGTCGCTCAGGTCGTGCGTAAAGGGACTGGCAAACCGCTGGAGAACGACTCGCAAGTGATGCAGGCCAATGACGTCAAAGCCGTGATCGATGGCTGGGCTTCGGATCTGCATCAGTCGTTTCTCAAGCTGAAAGCTGAAGCTAAATAATCGCGCACCCTGTAGGAGCTGCCGCAGGCTGCAATCTTTTGACTCTGATTGTTTAAAACAAGATCAAACGATCGCAGCCTGCGGCAGCTCCTACAGTGGGCAGCATCACTGCCCGACAAGCCACCGAAAATACCGAATCGCGCGATCTCCCTGCATCACCTCGCGAATATCACGTCCCCACGCATCCCGATCACCCTCATGCGCAGGATGACAGCGAAATTGTTTACCGAGTAGTTAGTGACGCAGACGCACTGTAGATATTTACACCCTGTCAGGTTTGACAGTTGTCGAGATTAGGGGAGGGGCGTTTGATGCTTGTGTACCGCGCAGCATTATTGGCGTGCGCGCAAATGAGCGAAGAGAGGTGGGTATGGCTACGGGGGTTGTGAAGTTTTTTAATGCAACGAAGGGTTTTGGCTTTATTCAACCAGATGACGGCAGCCAAGATGTATTCGTTCATATTTCCGCGGTTCAGCAGGCCGGACTGAATAGCCTCAGCGTGGGTCAGAAAGTTTCATATGAAATAACAGTTGATAATCGCAGTGGCAAACAGGCCGCTGAAAATATCCAGGCAATCTGACTAGTCAAATGTAGGAGCTGCCGAAGGCTGCGATCTTTTGACTCTAATTGTTTAAAACAAGATCAAAAGATCGCAGCCTGCGGCAGCTCCTACAGTAGGTCGCGTTCACGGAGGACTGCTCGGGGCTTTTTCGCTTGCTCGCGAATCCGCTCTTCCTGCTCCCGCAGCTCAGGCGTGAACTCTGCACCGAAATCCTCTGCCGAGAAGATCTGCCGAATCACAGCCCGGCATCGGGTTGGGGCAGCGCTTGACCCATTCGATAGCTTCCTCTTTCGACTTCACGTCCCAGATCCAGTACCCGGCCACCAGTTCTTTGGTTTCGATGACGGGTCACTGTGCGTTCATCACCCAAGCCCCTGAGCTGCGGAACGCCGCGCCTACAGGGGTTACGAGTTGTATGCAGTTTTCATTTCAGAACATGACAATTTCAGCGCGGGCATAGGTTGTCGAACAATTTCGTGGTTAACTTCGGCCCCTGCGTGATTTTCTAAAACAACGTTCAGAAGGACTCAAGTCATGGCTCAAGTCACCCTCAAAGGCAACCCGGTTCAAGTCAACGGCCAGTTGCCACAAGCCGGTTCCAAGGCGCCAGCCTTTTCCCTGGTTGCCGGCAATCTGTCCGACGTCACCCTGAAAGACTTCGCCGGCAAGCGCAAAGTGCTGAACATCTTCCCAAGCGTCGACACCCCGACCTGCGCCACCTCCGTGCGCAAGTTCAACGCTCAGGCCAACGACATCAGCAACACCGTGGTGCTGTGCATCTCGGCTGACCTGCCGTTCGCCCAGGCGCGTTTCTGCGGTGCCGAAGGTCTGGAAAACGTCCAGAACCTGTCGACCCTGCGTGGCGCCGAGTTTATCGAGAACTACGGTGTTGCCATCGCCGACGGCCCGCTGAAAGGCCTGACCGCCCGTGCCGTTGTAGTACTGGACGAGAACGACAACGTCCTGCACAGCGAACTGGTCAAGGAAATCGCTGAAGAGCCGAACTACGACGCTGCTCTGGCGGTACTGAAGTAAACTGCGCAACAGCGCTTTTACAATTGTTAACGGCCTGGCCCTGTCCAGGCCGTTTTCATTTGTGTATCAGTGTTTTGACTCACACCTTGAAACGTAAGTTGAAGGTAAATTGCCGGTAAAGCTGCTTTGCTTAATTCCCGTCAGTGCTTATCGTTCAGCCTCCCGTAGAAGAAGCCCACGCGCCCAATGGTTAATCACTCCATGCAATCGTCTCCCCGCAACTCCCGTCGCTGGCTGTTCAGCCTGCTTGTCTTGTTGGTTATCGCCGTACTGTGCTGGAAATTCTGGCCCGCCGGTTCAGCCGACAAGGAGGGCGGCGAGAAGGCTGCAGCCGGCCATACCGGGCGTTCCGGGATGATGCGGCCGGGCTTTGGCGGCGGCACCGGGCCAATTCCTGTGCGCGTGGCGCCGGCGGTCACGGGTGACTTTCCGCTGTATTACAAAGCGCTCGGCACCGTCACTGCGCTCAACACCATCAACGTGCGCAGTCGAGTGGGTGGCGAATTGGTGAAAATCCATTTCGAGGAAGGCCAGATGGTCAAGGCGGGCGATTTGCTTGCCGAGATCGACCCGCGCTCCTACCAGAACGCCTTGCTTCAGGCGCAAGGCACTTTGATGCAGAATCAGGCGCAACTGAAAAACGCACAGGTTGATGTCGAACGCTATCGCGGTCTGTTCAAGGAAGACAGCATCGCCAAGCAGACGCTGGACACCGCCGAAGCGCTGGTCGGCCAGTATCTGGGCACGGTCAAGACCAACCAGGCGGCGGTCAACGACGCGAAACTCAATCTCGAATTCACGAAAATCCGCGCCCCCATTGCCGGTCGCGTCGGTCTGCGTCAAGTGGACGTCGGCAACCTCGTTGCGGCCAACGACACCACGTTTCTGGCGGTGATCACCCAGACTCAGCCGATCAGCGTCGCCTTCACCCTGCCGGAAAACAACCTCGAAACCGTGCTCGCCCGTTATCGCAGCGGCGCCAAGCTGCCGGCTGAAGCGTGGGATCGCGGCGACACCAAACTGCAAGCCACCGGTGTGCTGCAAAGCCTCGACAACCAGATCGATGTGGCCACCGGCACCCTGAAATTCAAGGCCCGTTACGATAACCGTGATCAGTCGCTGTTCCCCAATCAGTTCGTCAACGTGCACCTGCTCGCCGATACCCTGAAAAACGTTGTGTTGGCACCGTCCGCCGCGATTCAGTTCGGCACCAACGGCACCTTCGTCTACGCGCTGGACGGCGACAAGAAAGTCACGATTCGTCAGTTGAAGATCGGCGCCAGTGACGGTGAAAACACCGTGATCACTGAAGGCCTGGCCGCTGGCGACCGCGTAGTGCTGGAAGGCACCGACCGACTCAAGGAAGGCAGCGAAGTGGAGGTGGTCAACGACAGCAATCAAGTGCCGACCACACCGACCGAACACCTGCAAGGCAAGTCCGCCGCTACCCCGACTGATGCCGCTGTTACTGACAAGGCCAAGAAGGGCGCATGAACATTTCGCGGCTGTTCATCCTTCGTCCGGTAGCCACCACCCTGAGCATGCTGGCCATTGTGCTGGCCGGCCTCATCGCTTATCGCCTGCTGCCAGTTTCGGCGCTGCCGCAAGTCGATTACCCGACCATCCGCGTCATGACCCTGTATCCCGGCGCCAGCCCGGACGTGATGACCAGCGCCGTCACCGCGCCGCTTGAACGTCAATTCGGGCAGATGCCGGGCCTGACACAAATGGCCTCGACCAGCTCCGGCGGCGCCTCGGTGCTGACCCTGCGTTTCAGCCTCGACATCAACATGGATGTCGCCGAGCAACAGGTGCAAGCGGCAATCAACGCTGCGACCAATCTGTTACCGACCGACTTGCCGGCGCCGCCGGTGTACAACAAGGTCAACCCGGCGGACACCCCGGTGCTGACCCTGGCCATCACCTCGAAAACCATGCTACTGCCCAAACTCAATGACCTGGTCGATACGCGCATGGCGCAGAAAATCGCCCAGATCAGTGGCGTCGGCATGGTCAGTATCGCGGGCGGTCAGCGTCAGGCCGTACGGATCAAGGTCAACCCGGAGGCGTTGGCCGCCAATGGTCTGAACCTGTCGGACGTGCGCACCTTGATCGGCGCTTCGAACGTCAACCAGCCGAAAGGTAACTTCGACGGCCCGACCCGGGTGTCGATGCTCGATGCCAATGACCAACTGACGTCGCCCGAGGATTACGCCAACCTGATCCTCGCCTACAAGAACGGCGCGCCGTTGCGGCTCAAGGATGTCGCGGAAATTGTCGACGGCGCCGAGAACGAGCGCCTGGCCGCGTGGGCCAATCTGAATCAGGCCGTGCTACTGAATATTCAGCGTCAACCGGGCGCTAACGTCATCGAGGTGGTCGACCGGATCAAAGCCTTGCTGCCAAGCATCACCGACAATTTGCCGGCCGGCCTCGAAGTCACTGTTCTCACCGATCGCACCCAAACCATTCGCGCCTCGGTCACAGATGTGCAGCACGAACTGCTGATCGCCATCGCGCTGGTGGTCATGGTGACGTTCCTGTTTCTGCGCCGTTTCAGCGCGACGATCATTCCGTCGGTGGCTGTGCCGCTGTCGCTGATCGGTACATTCGGCGTGATGTATCTCGCCGGATTCTCGGTCAATAACCTGACCCTGATGGCGCTGACCATCGCCACCGGTTTCGTGGTCGACGATGCGATCGTGATGCTGGAAAACATCTCGCGCTTCATCGAGGAGGGCGACAGCCCGATGCAGGCCGCGCTAAAAGGCGCGAAGCAGATCGGCTTCACCCTGATTTCCCTGACCCTGTCGCTGATAGCCGTGCTGATCCCGCTGCTGTTCATGGCCGACGTGGTCGGGCGGCTGTTCCGCGAATTCGCCATCACCCTGGCGGTGGCGATCCTGATTTCCCTCGTGGTCTCGCTGACCCTGACGCCAATGATGTGCGCGCGTCTGCTCAAGCGCGAACCCGAAGAACATGAGCAGGGCCGGTTCTACCGGGCCAGCGGCGCGTGTATCGACTGGATGATCGCCGAGTACGGTCGGATGCTGCGCTGGGTGCTCAAGCATCAGCCGCTGACGTTGCTGGTCGCCATCGGCACTCTGGCATTGACTGTGTTCCTCTATATGGTCGTGCCGAAGGGCTTCTTCCCGGTGCAGGACACCGGGGTGATTCAGGGTATTTCCGAAGCGCCGCAGTCGATTTCCTTCGCCGCCATGGGTGAGCGTCAACAGGCATTGGCCAAGGTCATTCTTGAAGACCCGGCAGTGCAGAGCCTGTCGTCTTACATTGGCGTCGATGGCGATAACGCCACGCTCAACAGCGGGCGGTTGTTGATCAATCTCAAACCACACAGCGAGCGTGATCTCACCGCCACCGAAATCATCGCGCGCCTGCAACCGCAACTGGACAAACTGGTCGGCATTCGTCTGTTTATGCAACCGGTGCAGGACCTGACCATCGAAGACCGCGTCAGCCGCACCCAGTACCAGTTCAGCATGTCCTCGCCAGACTCCGAGCTGTTGAGCCAATGGAGCGGCAGATTGGTCCAGGCCCTGGCGCAACGTCCGGAGCTGACCGACGTCGCCAGTGACTTGCAGGACAAGGGTTTGCAGGTTTATCTGGTGATCGACCGTGATGCGGCGTCGCGCCTCGGTGTGTCGGTGGCGAACATCACCGATGCGCTGTACGACGCCTTCGGCCAGCGGCAGATCTCGACCATTTACACTCAGGCCAGCCAGTACCGCGTGGTATTGCAGGCGCAGGCCGGGGAAAGGATCGGGCCGCAGGCGCTGGATCAGATTCACGTCAAGACCACTGACGGCGCGCAGGTGCGTCTGTCGAGTCTGGCCCATGTCGAGGAGCGCCAGGCGCAACTGGCGATCACCCACATCGGCCAGTTCCCGGCGGTGATGATGTCGTTCAACCTCGCACCAGGCGTAGCGCTGGGGCATGCGGTGGACGTCATCGAACAGGTGCAGAAAGACATCGGCATGCCGGTCGGCGTGCAGACCCAGTTCCAGGGCGCGGCCGAAGCGTTCCAGGCATCGCTGTCGAGCACCTTGCTGCTGATTCTGGCGGCGGTGGTGACCATGTACATCGTGCTCGGCGTGCTTTACGAGAGTTATATCCACCCGATCACCATTCTCTCGACTCTGCCGTCAGCGGCGGTCGGTGCGTTGTTGGCATTGCTGCTCAGTGGCAACGACCTAGGCATGATCGCGATCATCGGCATCATCCTGCTGATCGGCATCGTCAAGAAGAACGCGATCATGATGATCGACTTCGCCCTCGATGCGGAGCGCAATCAGGGTATGGCGCCGCAGGAGGCGATCTATCAAGCGGCGCTGCTGCGTTTCCGGCCGATCCTGATGACCACGCTGGCGGCGCTGTTCGGCGCCGTGCCATTGATGCTCGCCACCGGTTCCGGGGCTGAGCTGCGCCAACCGCTGGGTCTGGTGATGGTGGGTGGTTTGTTGGTGAGTCAGGTGCTGACGCTGTTCACCACACCGGTGATCTACCTGTATTTCGACCGTATGGGCCGACGTTTTGGCAAGACCAATGCCGACCGCGAAGAGGTGGCGGTATGACTTTGCAAACAGCGCACATCCCAGGTGGGAGCGAGCCTGCTCGCGAAAGCGGCCTGTCAGGCACCATCATTGTTGAATGCACGATTGCATTCGCGAGCAGGCTCGCTCCCACAGGGGAATTGTGTGAAGTCGGGGATCGCGGTCAATGAATTTGTCCGGTCCTTTCATCAAGCGCCCGGTGGCAACCATGCTCCTGAGCCTGGCGATCATGCTGCTGGGCGGTGTCAGCTTCGGTTTGCTGCCAGTGTCTCCGCTGCCGCAAATGGACTTCCCGGTGATCGTCGTGCAGGCGAGCCTGCCCGGCGCCAGTCCGGAAGTCATGGCGTCCACCGTGGCGACGCCGCTGGAGCGTTCGTTCGGCGCCATTGCCGGCGTCAACACCATGAGCAGCCGTTCGAGTCAGGGTTCGACCCGGGTCATTCTGCAATTCGATCTCGACCGCGACATCAACGGCGCGGCGCGGGAAGTTCAGGCCGCGATCAATGCTTCGCGCAATCTGTTGCCGAGCGGGATGCGCAGCATGCCGACCTATAAAAAGGTCAACCCGTCGCAGGCACCGATCATGGTGCTGTCGCTGACCTCGGATGTGCTCGAAAAAGGCCAGCTCTACGATCTGGCGTCGACGATCCTCTCGCAGAGCCTGTCGCAGGTGCAGGGTGTCGGTGAGGTGCAGATCGGCGGCAGCTCGCTCCCGGCGGTGCGCATCGAACTCGAACCGCAGGCACTCAACCAGTACGGTGTAGCGCTCGACGATGTGCGTAAAACCATCGCCGATGCCAACGTGCGCCGGCCGAAAGGTTCGGTCGAGGACGGTCAGCGGATGTGGCAGATCCAGGCCAACGATCAGCTGGAGAAAGCCAAGGATTACGAATCGCTGATCATCCACTACGCCGATGGTGCCGCGCTGCGCCTGAAGGATGTGGCCAAGGTCAGTGACGGTGTCGAAGACCGTTACAACAGTGGTTTCTTCAACGATGACGCGGCAGTCCTGCTGGTGATCAACCGGCAGGCCGGCGCCAACATCATCGAGACGGTCAACGAGATCAAGGCACAGTTGCCGGCGCTGCAGGCGGTGTTGCCGGCCAGCGTCAAACTGAATCTGGCGATGGACCGCTCGCCCGTAATCAAGGCAACCCTGCACGAAGCCGAGATGACGCTGTTGATCGCCGTGGGGCTGGTGATCCTGGTGGTGTTCCTGTTTCTGGGCAACTTCCGCGCCTCGCTGATTCCGAGCCTGGCCGTGCCGGTGTCGCTGGTCGGCACGTTTGCGGTGATGTACCTCTATGGCTTCTCGCTGAACAACCTGTCGCTGATGGCGCTGATTCTCGCCACCGGGCTGGTGGTGGACGACGCCATCGTGGTGCTGGAAAACATTTCCCGGCACATCGACGAAGGCGTCAAACCGATGCAGGCGGCGTATCTGGGCGCCAAGGAAGTCGGCTTTACCCTGCTGTCGATGAACGTGTCGCTGGTCGCGGTGTTCCTGTCGATCCTGTTCATGGGCGGGATTGTCGAGAGCCTGTTCCGCGAGTTTTCGATCACGTTGGCCGCGGCCATTGTGGTCTCGCTGGTGGTGTCCCTGACGTTGACGCCGATGCTCTGTGCGCGGTGGCTCAAGCCGCATACGCCGGGCCAGGAAAACCGCTTGCAACGCTGGAGTCGCAGAACCAACGACTGGATGGTCGCCAGGTACGCCACCAGCCTCGACTGGGTGTTGCGCCACCGTCGCCTGACGTTGCTCAGCCTGTTTATTACCATTGGCGTCAATGTCGCGCTGTACGTGGTGGTGCCGAAAACTTTCATGCCGCAGCAGGACACGGGGCAGTTGATTGGTTTCGTGCGCGGTGACGACGGTCTGTCGTTCAGCGTCATGCAGCCGAAAATGGAGATCTTCCGCCGCGCCGTGCTCAAGGATGGAGCGGTGGAGAGTGTCGCCGGGTTCATCGGTGGCAGCAACGGCACCAACAACGCCTTCATGCTGGTGCGTCTGAAACCGATCAAGGATCGCCAGTTGTCGGCGCAGAAGGTTATCGAGCGCCTGCGCAAGGAAATGCCCAAGGTGCCCGGTGCGCAACTGATGCTGATGGCGGATCAGGATCTGCAATTTGGCGGTGGCCGCGAGCAAACCTCGTCGCAGTACAGCTACATCCTGCAAAGCGGCGATCTCGGTGAACTGCGTAAGTGGTATCCGAAAGTGGTTGCCGCGTTGCGAGCCTTGCCGGAGTTGACGGCGATCGACGCCCGCGAAGGCAAGGGCGCACAACAGGTGACGTTGATCGTCGATCGCGACCAGGCCAAGCGTCTTGGCGTGGACATGGACATGGTCACTTCGGTGTTGAACAACGCCTACAGCCAGCGCCAGATTTCGACGATCTACGACAGCCTCAACCAGTATCAGGTGGTCATGGAGGTCAATCCGAAATACGCCCAGGACCCGGTGACGCTCAAGCAAGTGCAGGTCATCACTGCTGACGGCGCGCGGGTGCCGCTGTCGACGTTCGCTCACTATGAAAACAGCCTCGAAGACGATCGCGTCAGCCACGAAGGCCAGTTCGCTTCCGAAGATATTTCCTTCGACATGGCCGAAGGCGTGACCGTGGAGCAGGGCAGTGCCGCCATCGAGCGGGCGATTGCCAAGGTCGGCTTGCCGGAAGACGTGATTGCGAAAATGGCCGGCACCGCCGATGCCTTTGCCACGACGCAGAAGAGCCAGCCGTTCATGATTCTAGGTGCGCTGCTGGCGGTGTATCTGGTGCTGGGCGTGCTCTATGAAAGCTACATCCATCCGCTGACGATTCTGTCGACGCTGCCCTCGGCCGGGGTCGGCGCGTTGCTGTCGATCTATGCGCTGGGTGGTGAGTTCAGCCTGATCTCATTGCTCGGGTTGTTCCTGTTGATCGGTGTGGTGAAGAAGAATGCGATCCTGATGATCGACCTCGCTTTGCAACTGGAACGGCATCAGGGCATGACTCCGCTGGAGTCGATCCGCAGCGCGTGTTTGCAACGGCTGCGACCTATCCTGATGACCACGCTGGCGGCGATCCTCGGCGCCTTGCCGTTGCTGCTCAGCCGCGCCGAAGGTGCCGAAATGCGCCAGCCATTGGGCCTGACCATCATCGGCGGGCTGATTTTCAGCCAGGTGCTGACGCTTTACACCACGCCTGTGGTTTACCTCTATCTCGACAAGCTGCGCCATCGCTTCAACAAATGGCGTGGCGTGCGTACTGATGCCGCTCTGGAAACTCCGCTATGACTGACCGTTCGCTTTTCAATCTGGCCACTGCTCGCGGCTCGCGCCTGTTGAGCCTGTCATTGTGTGTGGCAATGCTCAGTGCCTGCGCCGTCGGCCCGGACTACCAGCGCCCACAGACAGCGGAAATCGCTCAATACAAGGAAGCCGAAGGCTGGCGCCAGGCCAACCCGAGCGATTCGCTGGCCCGTGGCGCCTGGTGGGAGTTGTACGGCGATCAGCAACTCAACGGCCTGATCGAGAAACTCAACAATGCCAACCAGACGGTCGCGCAGTCGGAAGCCCAGTACCGTCAGGCCCAGGCCTTGGTACGCAGTGCGCGTGGAGCGTTTTACCCCAGTGTCGACCTGAGCGTCGGCAAGACACGCTCCACTCAGGGCACCGGCAGCAGCAGTTCGAGCCTGAGCAGTTCTTCCAGCGGTATTCGCGATACCTACAACGCGCAATTGGGCGTCAGTTGGGAAGCCGATATCTGGGGCAAGCTGCGCCGCGGCCTGCAGGCCGATGAGGCCAGCGCCCAGGCGAGCTTCGCCGATCTGGCGGCGATGCGTTTGAGCCAGCAGTCGGAGTTGGTGCAGAACTACCTGCAACTGCGGGTCATCGATCAGCAGAAGCGTTTGCTCGAAGCCACGGTTGCGGCGTATGAGCGTTCGCTGAAGATGACCCAGAACCAATACCGCGCGGGCGTTTCCGGGCGTGACGCGGTAGCCCAGGCGCAGACGCAGCTCAAAAGTACCCAGGCTGATCTGGTCGATCTGATCTGGCAGCGGGCGCAGTTTGAAAACGCCATTGCCGTGCTGACCGGACAAGCGCCGGCAAACTTCGACATTGCCGAAACCCAGACCATTCCGAACCTGCCGCAGGTGCCGTTGAACCTGCCTTCGCAACTGCTTGAGCGCCGCCCGGATATCGCCTCGGCCGAGCGCTCGGTGATTGCAGCCAACGCCAACATCGGCGTAGCCAAAGCCGCCTATTACCCGGATCTGTCGCTGAGTCTGAGCGGTGGCTACAGCAGCAGTACGTCAAACGACCTGATCAGTCTGCCGAACCGCTTCTGGTCGGTGGGGCCGCAACTGAACTTGCCGCTGTTCGACGGCGGCATACGTTCGGCAGAGGTCGATCGTACTGAAGCGGTGTACGACCAGACGGTGGCTAAGTACCGTCAGACGGTGCTCGATGGTTTCCGCGAGGTGGAAAACTATCTGGTGCAACTCAAGGTGTATGAGGACGAAGCGGCGGTGCGCCAGGAAGCGCTGGATGCTGCCCGTGATTCGCTGCGCCTCACCGAAAACCAGTACAAGGCCGGGCTGATTGCCTATATCGATGTGGTGGTGGTGCAGGCCACGGCGCTGAGTAACGAACGCAATGTGCTGAATATCCTGCAGAGCCGGCTGATTGCCAGTGTGCAACTGATTGCTGCGTTGGGCGGTGGATGGGATGGGGACCTGCCAGCCGAATGACCTGTGCAGGAGCTGCGCAACGCTGCGATCTTTTTATCCTGGTCTCTAGAGGCAAGATCAAAAGATCGTCCGATCGCGGCCCGAGCCTTCGGCAGCTCCTACAGTTAACGCAATGACTACAGGTTAACGAATGACCTGTAGGAGCTGCGGCACGCTGCGATCTTTTGATCTTGTTTTTAGAATCAGGATCAAAAGATCGCAGCCTTCGGCAGCGCCTACAAGGGGTTTTTGGGGGCTGTGATTGCCGCGCCAGAGCCTTGTAGGGCGATCAAACAAGCGTTTCATCGGGTTGATGGCAAAATGGTTACTTTGTCAGTGCGTTCTTCTGCGCAATCAGTACAATCGCCGCATTTGCCCGACCGAGAATGGACGCAAGCCGGTATGGGTAGCCTCGAGAATCCGCATGCTCATCGGTAGTTATTCCTCCACTCTGGTTTTCATCTCGCTGTGTGTCGCGATTCTCGCTTCGTACACCGCGCTCGACCTCACCGGCCGCATCACCACCGCCAAGGGCCGTGCGGTGCATTTCTGGACTGCCGGTGGTGGTTTCGCCATGGGCATTGGCGTCTGGTCGATGCACTTCATCGGCATGCTCGCCTTCAAGCTACCGATCGAACTTGGCTACGATATCGCCCTCACGGCGCTCTCGCTGCTGATCGCGGTGCTGTCCTGTGGTTTTGCCTTGTGGCTGGTGAGTCAGCCGAAACTGCCAATTCTGCAATTGGCGTTTGGCGCGCTGATCATGGGCGCCGGCATCAGTGCCATGCATTACACCGGCATGGCGGCGATGCGCATGACCCCGGGAATCGACTACGATCCGACGCTGTTCAGTGCGTCCTTGTTGATCGCGGTCGGTGCTTCTGCAGCGGCGCTGTGGATCGCTTTTCGCCTGCGCCAGCATTCGCCCTATGTCCGTTTGATTCGCGCTGGCGCTGCAGTGATCATGGGCATCGCCATTGTCGGCATGCATTACACCGGCATGGCCGCCGCGCAGTTTCCGGACGGCAGTTTCTGCGGCGCGGCGATTGATGGCCTGAAAGGCAATGGCCTCGACAGTCTCGTGCTGATCACCACGCTGGCGGTGCTCTCGATTGCCTTGCTGACCTCGATACTCGACGCGCGTCTTGAAGCGCGCACCGCCGATCTGGCGCACTCCTTGACCGTGGCTAACCGCGAGCTCACGCAACTGGCGCTGCACGACACCCTGACCGGGCTGCCCAATCGCATGCTGCTGGACGACCGTATCAATCAGGCGATGAAAAAGGTCAATGAGCAGGGTGGCTGCTTTGCACTGATGTTCATTGATCTGGACGGCTTCAAGCCGGTCAATGACGCATTCGGCCATCACATGGGTGATCAACTGTTGCGTGAAGTTGGCGTGCGTCTGCGCGAAGATTTGCGCAGCCTCGACACGCTGGCGCGGATCGGCGGCGATGAATTCGTCTTGCTGGTGCGCCTGACCGAGCCTGACGACGCCTTGGGCCTGGCAGCACGCCAGGTCGGGCTGATCGCGCAGCCATTTCACGTGGCTGAACATGACTTGCAGATTTCCGCCAGCATCGGCATCGCCCTGTACCCTGGCAATGGCGAGAGTGCTCAGGAATTGCTGATGAACGCCGATGCGGCGATGTACCACGCCAAGGGGGGTGGCAAAAACGGCTACAGTTTCTTCGACGTATCGATGAATACCAATGCGCGCAAACAGCTGCAATTGCTGCAGGATTTGCGCGCAGCGCTGGAGCATGACCAGTTCAGCCTGCATTACCAACCCAAATTCGACGCCGCCAACGGTCGACCGGTCGGCGCCGAAGCGCTGCTACGCTGGCGGCACCCGATCCACGGCATGCTGATGCCAGACAAATTCATCGATCTGGCGGAGAAAACCGGAGTCATCATCCCGATCGGCGAATGGGTGCTCAACGAAGCCTGCCGACAGATGCGCGAGTGGTACGTGCTCGGCTACACCGACTGGCGCATCGCGGTGAACCTTTCGGCTTTGCAGTTCTGCCACGCAGGGCTGGTGCGCAGCGTTGCCAAGGCGCTGGCGACCCACCAGTTGCCGGCCAACAGCCTGACCCTGGAAATCACCGAAACCACGGCGATGAGCGACGCCGATGCGAGCATGACGGTGTTGCAGGAGTTGTCGGACATGGGCGTCGATTTGTCCATTGATGACTTTGGCACCGGCTATTCGAGCCTGATGTACCTCAAACGCCTGCCGGCCAACGAGTTGAAGATCGACCGTGGATTTGTCCGCGATCTGGAGCATGACAGCGACGACGCTGCGATCGTTTCGGCGATTGTCGCGTTGGGCCAGGCGCTGGGTTTGCGCATTGTTGCTGAAGGTGTTGAAACGGATTCGCAGCAGGATTTCCTGACGCAACTGGGTTGCGATTCGTTGCAGGGGTATCTGCTGGGGCATCCGCTACCGGCGGATCAGTTCATGCGTGACATTGCCCGGGGCGAGAGTCTGGCGACAGTTTGACAGAGCGCGTCATCGTTCATCGCGAGCATGCAAAACCCAACAATGGCGGTTATTCTTCCCTGCGACGGTTACGTGTGCATTTGGGGGAAAGGCCAGCATGGATAAAGTCATTGTGATCACCGGTGGCGGGCGCGGAATTGGCGCCGCCACGGCGTTGTTGGCTGCCGAACAGGGCTATCGGATCTGCATCAACTACCAGTCAGACGAACAGGCCGCGCACAGTGTGCTCGAGCAAGTCCGTGCGCTGGGCGCACAAGCCATTGCGGTGCGCGCCGACGTCAGCATCGAAGACGAAGTGATCCCACTGTTTCACCGGGTCGACACCGAACTGGGGCGAGTGACCGCGCTGGTGAACAACGCCGGCACCGTCGGGCATAAGTCGCGTGTCGATGAGATGTCCGAATTCCGCATCCTCAAAATCATGAAAACCAACGTCCTGGCGCCGATTCTCTGTGCCAAGCACGCCATCCTGCGCATGTCGCCCAAACACGGCGGGCAGGGCGGCAGCATCGTCAATGTCTCGTCGGTGGCGGCGCGCCTCGGTTCGCCGAATGAATACGTTGACTACGCGGCCTCCAAAGGCGCGCTCGATACCTTCACCATTGGTTTGTCCAAGGAAGTGGCGGGCGAGGGGATTCGGGTCAACGCGGTGCGTCCTGGTTACATCTACACCGATTTCCACGCGCTGAGCGGCGATCCGGATCGGGTCAGCAAGCTTGAGTCGGCGATCCCGATGGCCCGTGGCGGGCGGCCGGATGAGGTGGCAGAGGCGATTATCTGGTTGCTGTCGGACAAGGCTTCGTATGCGACGGGGACGTTTGTTGATTTGGGGGGCGGGCGCTAGATTGGCGGTGTCTGGTCTGGCCTCATCGCTGGCAAGCCAGCTCCCACAGTGATTTGTGTTGAACACGCAATTTGTGAGCGACATCGAATCCTGTGGGAGCTGGCTTGCCAGCGATAACGCCGGTGCCATCAACCTCAAACTGTCAGAACGACCGCACAATCCGCCCCAGCGTCTCCATCGCTTTCTCCGAATCCTCGGTCCACGGGCTGCCATAATTCAAGCGAATGCAGTTCCTGAACCGCTGCGTCGGCGAGAAAATCGGCCCCGGCGCGATGCTGATGCCTTGCGCCAGCGCCATCTGGAACAACTTCAACGAATCCATCTGCGGTGGCAATTCCAGCCATAGAAAGTAGCCCCCCGCCGGCTGACTGACCCGCGTCTGCGCCGGGAAATACCGGGCAATCGCCGCCAGCATCGCGCTCTGCTGTTCTTCCAGCGCATAACGCAGTTTACGCAGGTGCCGATCGTAGCCGCCGTGTTGCAGGTAGTCGGCAATCGCCGCTTGCGCCGGCATCGAGGCGCACAGCGAGGTCATCAGTTTCAGCCGTTCGATTTTCTGCGCGTAGCGCCCGGCTGCGACCCAGCCGATGCGGTAGCCGGGGGCCAGGCTCTTGGCGAACGAGCCGCAATGCATCACCAGCCCTTCGGTGTCAAAGGCCTTGGCCGGTTTTGGCGCCTGTTGGCCGTAATAGAGTTCGGCGTAGACGTCGTCTTCGATCAGCGGCACCTGATGGTGGCGCAGCAGTTCGACCAGTTCCTGTTTCTTGGCCTCGGGCATGGTTGCGCCCATCGGGTTCTGGAAACTGGTCATGCACCAGCAGGCCTTGATCGGATGGCGCTCCAGCGTCTGCGCAAGCACGCCGAGGTCGATACCGTCGCGCGGGTGCACGGGGATTTCCACGGCTTTGAGTTTCAGTCGTTCCAGCACTTGCAGGCTGGCGTAGAACGCCGGGGCTTCGATGGCGACCAGATCGCCGGGTTCGGTGACCGCTTGCAGGCACAGGTTCAGCGCTTCGAGGGCGCCGTTGGTGATCAGCAGTTCCTCCATCGGCAACATCAAGCCGCCGACCATGTAACGCAGGGCGATCTGTCGACGCAGTTGCGGGTTGCCCGGCGACATGTCGGTGACGACCATGCGCGGGTCCATCTCCCGCGCGGCGCTGGCCAGTGACCGCGACAGCCGTTGCAACGGGAACAGCGTCGGGCTGGGAAATGCCGAGCCGAATGGCACGGTGCTTGGGTCCTTGATCGATTCCAGCACCGAGAACACCAGTTCGCTGACGTCGACTTCGGTGGAATCGTTGACGTGGCTGCTGATCACCGGCTCCGAGAACGGGCTCGGTGCATGGGTGTTGACGAAGTAACCGGAGCGGGGCCGGGCGCGAATAAGACCCCGACGTTCGAGCAGGTAATAGGCCTGAAACACCGTGGATGGACTGACGCCGTAAGTCTGGCTGGCGTAGCGCACCGATGGCACGCGCTGACCGGGGCCCAGGACGCCGGAGCGGATCAGTTCTGCGATGTCTTCGGCGAATTTTTCGTAGCGTTTCATCGAGGGCCTTGGTGCTTGTTGGTTGTGTGGGGTGCCAGGTAACTGCCCCTCACCCTAGCCCTCTCCCATAGGGAGAGGGGACTGACCGTGTTGGATGTTTCAAGCACGTGCTTGTCTGAACCCATAATCGACTCGGTCGCCCAGGTCGATGCACAGCGAATGACACCTCGGTCGGCCCCCTCTACCTCTGGGAGAGGGCTGGGGTGAGGGCAGAGATTCTAACGACTCAGCGATTCATCGGCGCGACAAACCTGCTTTTCGCCACGCTATAAACTTCAGGCTCATCGCTGTCGGCAATCTTGAAACTCAAGGTCTGCGAGCTGCTGCTCGGCCGCTCCGTGGTCATCGCCACCGACACCGGTACATCGACAATCTCACCCGGCGCCAGGCTCAGTTCGGTTTTGCCTTGCAGCTGGAAGCCCTCGCCGTCGACCAGGCTCAAATGGTAATCCTGGCGCTGCTGGGTCTTGTTGATGACTTTGAGGCTGTAGATGTTTTCGATCTGGCCCAGACCGTTTTCGCGGAACAATCCGCGATCCTTGGTCACGTCCAGCGACACCATCGGCCGCTCCACCAAGGCCAATGCCAGTGCGCCGATCATCACCAGCAGCACCGCCACGTAACCGACCAGCCGTGGCCGCAACAGATGTGTTTTGCCGCCCTGCAATTCGCGCTCGGAACTGTAGCGGATCAAGCCGCGCGGGTAGTTCATCTTGTCCATGATCGAATCACAGGCGTCGATGCACGCCGCGCAACCGATGCACTCCATCTGCAAGCCATCACGAATGTCGATACCGGTCGGGCACACCTGCACGCACAACTGGCAATCGATGCAATCGCCCAGCCCGGCCTCGAGCGGTTTTACATCACGTTTGCGCGGGCCACGGTTTTCGCCGCGGGCCACGTCGTAGGAAATAGCCAGGGTGTCCTTGTCGAACATCACGCTCTGGAACCGCGCATACGGGCACATGTGCATGCACACCGCCTCGCGAAGCCAGCCGGCATTGATGTACGTCGCGGCGGTGAAGAACAACACCCAGAACAGGCTGACCCCGCCGATTTGCAGGGTCAGCAGTTCTTCGGCCAGCGGCCGGATCGGCGTGAAGTAGCCGACGAAGGTCAGGCCGGTGAGCACGCTGATCGCCAGCCACAGGGTGTGCTTGGCCGCGCGGCGCGCCAGTTTGTTCAGGCCCCAGGGCGCGGCTTGCAGTTTGATTCGTTGGTTGCGCTCGCCCTCGGTGATCTTCTCGCACCACATGAAGATCCACGTCCACGAACTCTGCGGGCAGGTGTAACCACACCACACACGCCCGGCGAACACGGTGATGGCGAAGAGGCCGAACGCGGCGATGATCAACAGGGCCGAGAGCAGGATGAAATCCTGTGGCCAGAAGGTCGCGCCGAAGATATGGAATTTGCTTTCCGCGAGGTCCCACAACACAGCCTGACGACCACCCCAGTTCAACCACACCGTGCCAAAGAACAGCAAAAACAGAAAACCCGCGCCGCTCATGCGCAGCGTGCGGAACAGACCGGTGAAACTGCGGGTATGAATCTGGTTGTCGCTGGACCTGGCCGTCGCCTTCATTGGGCGTGCGGGCACCTTTTTTATATGAGGAGCTATGGTGGGGGTTGCTTCTACGGTTCGGACGGGGATTTGTTCGCTCATGGTCATTCGCTCATCAGCCTCCATCAGGCCGATGAACTATGAGCGTCGATCTGTTTGCATAACAGACTCAGCTAAATCAATAAAAACCGTATCAGATGAACTTTGATGCAAAGCCTGCGACAACTTGAAGCAACCCGCAGACTAGGGCGCAAACGCCTGACCCAGACGTTTGCGCGAAGTGTTGACCAAGGTCAATCAAATCACCGAATCACCGGTGTCGGCTTTCAAATGTTTACGCCCATCCTTGGCGCCTGCAACGGTCAACGCGTCGGCCTCTGCTTCGGTGATGTAGACGCGCCGCTCTTCGATTTCTACGAATGACATGGCTTTTTCGCTATCTGTCTTGAGCTCAAGGGTGTCGCAGGTGCGAATTTCCTCGCCATTTTCCACGGTGAAAAAACACACTTTTGAGTCGGGATTGGATTCATCGATTCGAACGGTCATGAGGCGGTCCTTTTTTCACGGGTATCTGAAAGGTTAGGGCACAGGACTCGCAGATCGTTCTGCGCAACTGATTAGTGGTCGCCGCTGTCCATCGCTTATAAAGCCATAACAAGGACTGCACGATGAACGCGTGGTGGGAAGAGGTGCTGGATACGCTTCAAGCGGAATTCGCCGACATTGGCGATGCGTCGCAACTGACAAGAATTACCGTGCGCCTGCTGATGGCGGCAATACTCGGTGGGATCCTCGGTTTTGAGCGCGAGCACAAGGGCAAGGCTGCCGGGGTGCGAACGCACATGCTGGTGGCGTTGGGTGCGGCGCTGTTCGTGTTGGTACCGCAGACCTCGGGCGCAGAGGCCGACGCGATGAGTCGGGTGGTGCAAGGGATCATTGCCGGTATCGGGTTTCTCGGGGCAGGCACTATCCTGAAAAATCAGGAGGGTGATGAAGGCCACGTCAAAGGACTCACCACTGCCGCCGGCCTTTGGATGACCGCCGCCATTGGTGTGGCGGCAGGCCTGGGTAAAGAGGCAACTGCGTTGCTCAGTACCCTGTTGGCGTTAGGTATTTTCAGCGTGATGCCGCGGATCGTGCGTGTTTTCGAGAAGGACGATCAGAATTTCGAGAAAGATGAGCAGAAAAACGATCGTCTGTAGTGCCTTTGGTGGATGTTCCCACGCAGCGCGTGGGAACGATTGTCGCGGTTGATGCGTGTCAGACAATCACTGGCGGCATCGTCGACGGTGGCTCTTCCTTGGGCGGTGGCGTGGTACCTGGCGGCTCCTGCTCGGGGATCGGTTGCGGCTCGGTCTCGGGAATGGTCGGGTTGTCGATGTTCGGATCGGGCGTTTCCGCCGGGAACGGGTTGTTCATCAGGTAGACCTCCGTGTGGCACATGGCGTGAGAAGTGCTTAAGTGGATTGACCACCTCGCGACGAATTCGATCCGCCGGTTCAAACAGACAAATCGCTGTGAACTTTTCTCGGCCGCGGTCGCTCGGAACCTAAGTGAGTTCATTCCGGGGCAGGTGCTTTGTTGTGAAGACTGAACCGGCACAAGAGCGTCCTTGGGGCGTAAAGGAGAGATGCTCGATGACTGCTGAAAAACCCTCAGAGCTGAGCTACAACCCGCACATGCCGCTGTCGCAGGCATTGCTGCTGCCTCGCATTGTTATCGAAGACACCATGCCAACCCTTGATGGCGGCCAGTTCGCCGTTAAGTCGATTGCCGGTCGCGCCGTGGTCGTTACCAGCAAGGTGTTTGCCGACGGTCACGACAAGCTTGCCGTGCGCATTCGCTGGCGCGAGGAAGGTCAGGACGCCTGGCAAAGCGAAGTCATGTCGGAGCTGGGCAACAACGGCTGGCGTGGCAGTTTCCGCCCGGAGCACCAAGGGCGATTCGTGTATTGCGTCGAAGCGTGGATCGACCATTTCGCCAGTTTCCAGTACGAACTGGAAAAGAAACACAACGCTGCCGTCCCGGTTTCACTGGAGCTGCAAGAAGGTCGCAGCATGGTGCAACATGCCGCCGAGCGCAGTGAAGGTCAGCTCAGCGAACAACTGGCCGCGCTGCACCATGAACTGTCTGGTTTGCTCGAAACCGAGCAAGTCGCGCTGTTTCTGCACTCGCGCAGTGCGCAACTGATGGCCCAGGCGGATCACCGCGCTTATCTCAGCGTCAGCGCTGAATTCCCTATGGATGTCGAGCGCGAACTGGCCGAGTTCGCCAGTTGGTATGAGTTGTTTCCGCGCTCGATCACCGACGATCCCAACCGTCATGGCACTTTCAATGACGTGCATTCGCGGTTGCCGATGATTCAGGACATGGGTTTCGACGTGCTGTACTTCACGCCGATCCACCCGATTGGTCGCGCCCACCGCAAGGGCCGCAACAATTCCCTGACTGCTGGGCCGGATGATCCGGGCAGCCCTTACGCCATCGGTAGCGAGGAGGGTGGCCACGAGGCGATTCACTCGCAACTCGGCACGCGTGAGGATTTCCGTCGGCTGGTGGCTGCGGCCGCCGATCACGGTCTGGAAATCGCCCTCGATTTCGCGATCCAGTGTTCCCAGGATCACCCGTGGCTCAAACAGCATCCGGGCTGGTTCAACTGGCGGCCGGACGGCACGATCAAATACGCGGAAAACCCGCCGAAGAAATATCAGGACATCGTCAACGTCGACTTTTATGCGCCGGACGCGATCCCGAGTCTGTGGGTCGAGCTGCGGGACATCGTCATTGGCTGGGTCGAGGAGGGCGTGAAGATCTTTCGCGTCGACAATCCGCACACCAAGCCGCTGCCGTTCTGGCAATGGCTGATTGCCGATGTGCGGGCGCTGCACCCGGAAGTGATTTTCCTCGCCGAGGCCTTCACCACGCCGGCGATGATGGCGCGCCTGGGCAAGGTTGGTTACACCCAGAGCTACACCTATTTCACCTGGCGCAACACCAAGGCCGAGTTGGCCGCGTACTTCACCGAACTCAACGAATCGCCGTGGCGCGAATGCTACCGACCGAACTTCTTCGTCAATACGCCTGACATCAATCCGGCGTTCCTGCATGAATCCGGGCGTCCGGGTTTTCTCATTCGTGCGGCGCTGGCGACCATGGGCTCGGGCCTGTGGGGCATGTATTCGGGGTTTGAACTGTGCGAAGCGGCGCCGGTACCGGGCAAGGAGGAATACCTCGATTCCGAGAAGTACGAAATCCGCGTCCGCGACTTCAATGCGCCGGGCAACATCATTGCCGAAATTGCCCAGCTCAACCGCATCCGCCGGCAAAACCCCGCGCTGCATACCCATCTGGGCTTGCAGGTCTACAACGCGTGGAACGACAACATTCTGTATTTCGGCAAACGCAGCGCCGATGGCAGCAATTTCATTCTGGTGGCGGTGAGCCTCGATCCGCATAACGTGCAGGAAGCGAATTTCGAGCTGCCGTTGTGGGAAATGGGCCTGCCGGACGATGCAACCACGCACGGCGAAGACTTGATGAACGGGCACCGCTGGGACTGGCATGGCAAGTACCAGTTCATGCGCCTTGATCCGGCGTATCAGCCGTTCGGCATCTGGCGGATCAGTCATTCCTGAGCCCGACAACTATCAAATGTGGGAGCTGGCTCGCCAGCGATTGCGTTCTGGCAGCTTGCATGTTTATCGCTGAACCACCGCTATCGCTGGCAAGCCAGCTCCCACAATGACCACCATTTTTTCAGGACGCCGGTTGGCTTCCAGAATTGAACGCAGGAGTTTCAAATGGCGAAGAAACCCAAGGCAGCCACCTTTATCAAAGACCCGCTCTGGTACAAGGACGCGGTGATTTATCAGGTTCACGTCAAATCGTTTTTCGACTCTAACAACGACGGGATCGGCGACTTTCCCGGTCTGATCGCCAAACTCGATTACATTGCCGAACTCGGCGTCAACACCATCTGGCTGCTGCCGTTCTATCCCTCGCCACGTCGTGATGATGGCTACGACATCGCCGAATATCGCGGCGTGCACAGCGATTACGGCACCATGGCCGACGCCAAGCGCTTCATCGCCGAGGCGCATAAGCGTGGTTTGCGAGTGATCACCGAGCTGGTCATCAACCACACCTCCGACCAGCATCCGTGGTTCCAGCGTGCGCGCAAGGCCAAACCCGGTTCGGCGGCGCGAGACTTCTATGTGTGGTCGGACGACGACCAGAAATACGACGGCACGCGGATCATTTTCCTCGACACCGAAAAGTCCAACTGGACCTGGGACCCGGTCGCCGGCCAGTACTTCTGGCACCGTTTCTATTCCCACCAGCCGGACCTGAATTTCGACAACCCGCAAGTGATGAAAGCAGTGCTGTCGGTGATGCGCTACTGGCTGGACATGGGCATTGACGGCCTGCGTCTGGACGCGATTCCGTACCTGATCGAGCGTGATGGCACCAACAACGAAAACCTTCCGGAAACCCACGACGTCCTCAAGCAGATCCGCGCCGAGATCGACGCCAACTACCCGGACCGCATGCTGCTCGCCGAGGCCAACCAATGGCCGGAAGACACTCAGCTGTATTTCGGTGACACCGACGCCGAAGGCCTGAATGGCGACGAATGCCACATGGCTTTCCACTTCCCGTTGATGCCGCGCATGTACATGGCGCTGGCTCAGGAAGATCGCTTTCCGATCACCGACATTCTGCGCCAGACCCCGGAAATTCCTGCCAACTGTCAGTGGGCGATTTTCCTGCGTAACCACGATGAACTGACGTTGGAAATGGTGACCGACAAGGAACGCGATTACCTGTGGAATTACTACGCGGCTGACCGTCGCGCGCGCATCAACCTCGGTATTCGCCGACGTCTGGCGCCGTTGATGGAGCGCGATCGTCGTCGCGTCGAGTTGCTCAACAGCCTGCTGCTGTCGATGCCGGGTACGCCAACCCTGTATTACGGCGATGAAATCGGCATGGGCGACAACATCTACCTAGGTGACCGTGACGGTGTGCGCACGCCGATGCAGTGGTCGATCGACCGTAACGGCGGCTTCTCCCGCGCCGATCCGGCCAGCCTGGTGCTGCCACCGATCATGGACCCGCAATACGGTTATCTGTCGGTCAACGTCGAAACCCAGGCCGGCGATCCGCACTCGCTGCTGAACTGGACGCGGCGCATGCTCGCTGTGCGCAAACAGTCCAAGGCGTTCGGGCGCGGCACGTTGAAAATGCTTTCACCGAGCAACCGACGGATTCTGGCCTATACCCGTGAATTCACCGATGCCGACGGCAAACACGAGATCATTCTTTGCGTGGCCAACGTGTCGCGCAGTGCTCAGGCAGCTGAGCTCGACCTGTCTGCCTACACCGGGATGGTGCCGGTGGAAATGCTCGGCGGTAATGCTTTTCCGCCGATTGGCCAGTTGAATTTCCTCCTGACCCTAGCGCCGTACGGCTTCTACTGGTTCGCCCTGGCGACCGAAAACCAGATGCCGAGCTGGCACGTGGAACCGGTACAGAGCCTGCCGGACTTCACCACTCTGGTGCTGAAAAAGCGTATGGAAGAGCTGCTCGAAGCGCCATCCCGCACGACGCTGGAGCAGAGCATTCTGCCGAGCTGGCTGCAAAACCGTCGCTGGTTCGCCGGCAAGGATGCGGCCATCGAGAAGGTCAATCTGGCTTACGGCGTGCGATTTGGCGATGCGCAGCAACCCGTGTTGCTCAGCGAAATCGAAGTCACCAGTGGTGGCCAGACCAGCCGTTATCAGCTGCCGTTCGGCTTTATCGCCGAAGATTACGTCGGGCCACCGTTGCCACAGCAATTGGCACTGGCCCGTGTGCGTCGGGTCCGTCAGGTTGGTTTGATCACTGACGCCTTCAGCCTTGAAGGGTTTGTCCATGCGGTGCTGCAAGGCATGCAGAACAACACCGTGCTGGATTCGACCGATGGCGAAATCCGTTTCGCACCGACGGCACATCTGGAAAAACTTAACCTGGGTGCCGATTCTGAAGTGCGTTATCTGTCGGCCGAGCAATCCAACAGTTCCGTGGTGATCGGCAACAGCCTGGTGCTTAAGTTGATCCGTAAAGTAGCGTCTGGCGTACACCCGGAACTGGAGATGAGCGCTTACCTGACCGCTGCCGGATTTGCCAATATATCGCCGCTGCTGGGCTCGGTGATCCGTCGCGACGCCAAGGGCGAAGATAACCTGCTGATGATCGCCCAAGGTTATTTGAGCAATCAGGGCGATGCGTGGGAATGGACGCAGAACAACCTCGAACGGGCGTTGCGCGACGAATTGGCCGACTCCATGTCCGAGCAGGATCAGCACTACAACGCTTTGGGCGAGCTGAAGGATTTTGCCGGTATGCTCGGCCAGCGCCTCGGTGAGATGCACCAGCTGCTGGCTGCGCCGACCGACAACGCCGATTTTGCGCCACAGGCGAGTTCGACCAAGGATATGCAGGCGACCGGCAAGGATGTCGTGGCGCAGGTCGAGCATGCGCTGAAACTCTTGAAGCAACATCAGGGGCAACTCAGTGCTGCGGATCAGAAACTGGTCGCACGGCTGCTCGACGAGAAGAAAACCATCCTTGCCCATGTGCAGGATCTGGCGAAAAAAGCCGTCGGTGGTTTGCGTATTCGTGTCCACGGTGACTTGCACCTGGGCCAGGTGCTGGTGATCAAGGGCGATGCTTATCTGATCGATTTCGAGGGTGAGCCCGCGCGACCACTGAGCGAACGCCGTGGCAAGCACAGTCCGTACAAGGATGTCAGCGGAGTGCTGCGTTCTTTCGACTACGCCGCAGCGATGACCATCAACGTGCACAACGTCGATCACAGCTCGGAATCCGAAGACGCTCGCCGTCGGGTGGCGCAACGGTATCTGCATGAGGCGCGCGCAGCATTTGTCGAGGCATATCGCCAAGCGACAGCTAGTCTTGATCATGCCTGGCAGGATCCTGAAGGTGCCGACGCCGCGCTTGCGCTGTTCGGTCTGGAGAAGGCGGCCTATGAAGTGGCCTATGAAGCCGAAAATCGCCCCACGTGGCTGCCCGTGCCGTTGCACGGTTTGTATGGGTTATTGACGGGTCTTAAACCCTTTTCCGATCTTGGTGGAGAGTAGTCATGAGTTTCTCGAACAAGGAACAGGGTCACGCTAAAGAAGCGTTACTGCCGTCGGCGAAAGACATCGACGCGCTGGTACGTGCGGAACACCCGGATCCATTTTCCATTCTTGGCCCGCACGGCGATGGCGCTGGCGGGCAGTTCATTCGAGCCTATCTACCCGGTGCGCTAAGCGTTGCCGTGCTGGCCAAGGACAGCGATGAAGAACTCGGTGCGCTGGAGCAAACCGAGACGCCGGGGCTGTTCGTCGGCCACTTCAACGTGGAGCGGCACTATCGCTTGCGCACCCGTTGGGCCGGTGGTGAACAGGTTGCCGAGGATCCTTACAGCTTCGGGCAGTTGCTCGGCGAAATGGATTTGTACCTGTTCGCCGAAGGCAATCACCGTGACCTCAGTGCATGCCTTGGCGCGCAACTGAAAACGGTTGATGGCGTCGACGGTGTGCGCTTTGCCGTGTGGGCGCCGAATGCCCGGCGGGTTTCGGTGGTCGGTGATTTCAACGTCTGGGACGGCCGTCGCCACCCGATGCGCCTGCGTCATCCGTCCGGGGTCTGGGAATTGTTCATCCCGCGCCTGCAAGCGGGGGAGCTGTACAAGTACGAAATCCTTGGTGCTCACGGGATTCTGCCGCTCAAGGCTGACCCGATGGCGCTGGCCACCAGCCTGCCGCCGGACACCGCGTCGAAAGTCGCCGCGCCATTGCAGGTCAATTGGCAGGATCAGGACTGGATGAACAGCCGCCGCGAGCGGCAGAAACATGCAGCGCCGCTGTCAATCTACGAGCTGCATGCCGGGTCGTGGCAATGCGAGCTGGATGATCTCGGTGAAGTGGCGCGCCAGTACAGCTGGCCGGAACTGGCTGAACGGCTGATTCCGTACGTCAAGGAACTGGGTTTCACCCACATCGAGCTGATGCCGATCATGGAGCATCCATTCGGCGGCTCGTGGGGTTATCAACTGCTCTCGCAGTTCGCCCCGAGCGCGCGTTATGGCACGCCGGAACAGTTCGGCGAATTCGTCGATGCCTGCCACCGTGCCGAGATCGGGGTGATCCTCGACTGGGTGCCGGCGCACTTTCCAACCGATACCCACGGTCTGGCCCAGTTCGACGGCACGGCGCTGTATGAATACGCCAATCCGCTGGAAGGTTTCCATCAGGATTGGGACACGCTGATCTACAACCTCGGGCGCACCGAAGTACATGGCTACATGCTTGCCTCGGCGTTGCATTGGTTGAAGCATTTTCACATCGACGGTCTGCGCGTCGATGCGGTGGCCTCGATGCTTTATCGCGACTATTCGCGCAAGGCTGGCGAATGGGTGCCGAACCGCCATGGCGGACGCGAGAATCTGGAAGCAATCGACTTCCTGCGCCACTTGAACGATGTCGTTGAGTTAGAGGCGCCGGGTGCCTTGGTGATCGCCGAGGAGTCCACCGCGTGGCCGGGCGTCAGCCAGAGTACGCAGCAGGGCGGCCTGGGCTTTGCCTATAAATGGAACATGGGCTGGATGCACGATTCGCTGCATTACATTCAGCAGGACCCGGTCTACCGCGCCCATCATCACAACGAGCTGAGTTTTGGTCTGGTTTACGCATGGTCCGAGCGCTTCATCCTGCCGATTTCCCATGATGAAGTGGTGCACGGCAAGCATTCGCTGATCGACAAGATGCCCGGCGACCGCTGGCAGAAGTTTGCCAACCTGCGCGCCTACCTGAGCTTCATGTGGACCCATCCGGGCAAGAAGCTGCTGTTCATGGGTTGCGAGTTCGGTCAGTGGCGCGAGTGGAATCATGATCAACAGCTCGACTGGTATCTGCTGCAGTATTCCGAGCACATAGGCGTGCAGAAATTGGTCGGCGACCTCAATCGCTTGTATCGCGAAGTGCCGGCGCTGCACGATCAGGATGACGCGCCGCAGGGTTTTCAGTGGCTGATCGGTGACGATGCGATCAACAGCGTTTACGCCTGGTTGCGTTGGAGCAAGGACGGCGAGCCCGTGTTGGTGGTGGCTAACTTCACGCCAGTGCCGCGTCAGGCGTATCGCGTTGGCGTGCCGTTTGCCGGGCGCTGGACTGAACTGCTGAACAGCGACGCCGACACCTACGCCGGTTCCAACTATGGCAACGGCGGCGGGGCGTTTACCGAAGAAGTACCGAGCCACGGCCAGGCGATGTCACTGGAGCTGAACCTGCCGCCGCTCGCGGTGTTGATCTTGCGACCGCAGGGCTAGCCAGGCGCCGCATAACCTGTGGGAGCGGGCTTGCCCGCGATGAGGGCGTGACATTCAACATCACTGTTGCATGATCCAACGCCATCGCTGGCAAGCCAGCTCCCACAGGGATCTTCGGTGACCCGAAGATCACCAACGCATCCGCACACCCAAACTGCCTATCAGCCCATTCAAATCATTGTCATCGACGTCACTGCTGTAATCGGCGCTGACGTACAGGCTGACCACGGGTGTCACCCGCGCCACCAGTCCCAATCCCAATTCCACAGTTGATGACTTGCGACTGCTGCTGATCTTGTCGACCTGGTCCAGGGTCACCGTGCTGCCGGTATACACCGTGTGCCACAGATTGGTCCGCACATAGGGTTCGACCGGCAAACCGTTCAAGTCATAACTGCCTTTCAACCGTGCGCCGACGCGACCGCTCCATGAGGTCAGGTCGTTTGACGACGCATTGCCCGAGCCTGCTGACGGTGTGTCGAGGGTGATGCGTTGATTGATCAGTTGTGCCTGCGGTTCGACCACCCAGTTTTCGCTCAAGCCAATCGGGTAGCCGCCCTCGACCGAGAAGGTGATTGCGCTGCCTTCGGTGGCTTGCCGCGCACCTTGTTGATTGCGACTGAAACCACTGACTCGCCCGCCGCTGGCCGAGAGGTCGACGTGCCAGCCTTGCGCCCCCGTCAGGCTGTAATAGGCGCCGAGGCTCTGGCCTTCCAGATTCAGGGTGGCGGTGGACGGGGCGGCGAGGGCACGACTGGTGAGCGGGCCGTTGCCGTTGGCCTGAATCTGGTTGACGCCGCCAATCAAACCGATGGTCTGGGTGGCGCCGCTGCCGCTTTGCAGTGTCAGGATTGCAGGACCTTTTGAATGGCCACCGCCGGGTACTGCGAAACCTGATGACAGCACGTCATTTTGCGCTTGGCGTGAGCTTTGGCCGTAGAACCGCTCCCAGGCTCCGGGCGCGAGGTCTTCGGTGATCAGGCGGGAGTCTTGCAAGTCAGGGCGCTGGCTGAAGCGTTGCGGACCGGGGGTGATCACCGTCGCGGGCAAGGTCAACACCGGGACGTTCTCTCGATACCAAGGGGACGTTTCATCCGCCGCAGAACCGGCCTGCGCCTCCATGGATGAGCACAGCAAGATAGAACTCGACACTGTGCAAAAAGTGATTTTGATCTCGTGTGGGGTGATTGACGTTTTCATGGAGGTCTACCTTGCGGGCGCATGCGGCATCTCGATGTGGCGCCTCTCCTACCCCGAACGAGGGGCGACCGAATGGAGCGAGGCAAACCGTGGGCACTCGATTTCGCGAGAGTCCGAAGGCTTGCCCCGGTTAGGATTCCGGGGGTAGTAAGGTAGAGATAAGAAGAGTGAAGGGCGCGCGTCAAGAAATTGAACGATGAGCGGTAGTGGCAAATTGTCCGGCGCAAGCGTTTGTTTTTCTGCACATAACTAAGTGGTTGTTTGCATGGAAAAACGTAACGAAAGCGCCGGCCCAGAGCATTTTCTTACCGACGGAAGGTTCACCAGCTAATGCGGATCCCGATGTTTCCCGACATGCCGCGCAAGTCATTGCTGTCAATATTGCGGCTGTAATCGGTGCTGGCGTAGACACTCACTGCGCGGTCGAGGGTCAGCACCACACCGAGCCCGACATCCGCCGTTGAGGATTTTTGCTCAGTGCTGATCACATCACTGTCGTCGAAAGTCACCGAATCGGTGCCGGAGAACGTATGCCACAGGTTGGCACGCAGATACGGCTCCAGCGGCATACCGCTGACCTGATAGCGACCCTTGAGCCGCGTGCCGAGGCGACCGGTCCAGGCGTCGTCGGAGTCGAAAGACACTCGGGAAATGCCATCGTCCTGGCTGTCGAGGGAGATTTTCTGGTGGATGACTTGCACCTGCGGCTCGACTACCCAGGTGTCGTTGAGCGCAAAGGGATAACCGGCTTCCGCCGAGAGCGTCAGCGCATGTCCGCGGTTGTCCAGTTCGACACCGCGGTCGGAATGACTGTCGCCGTCGAAGCGGGTGCCCATCACCACCGTGTCGATGTACCAGCCATACGGATCGGTCAGCGTCCAGTACAAGCCGTAACTGTCGCCTTCAAGTTTGACCTTGCCGGCGCTGTTGTCCTGAAAACCTTCGTTGAAGCCGTCGACATCACCTTGCAAGCGGCTATGGCCAATGAAGAAACCGAGACGTTGGGTCTGGCCACCCGAGGTCAGCGAACTGTATAGGTCGTTGCCAACCTGAAAACCATTGAGTGAGCCGTCCAGGCGCGGTGTGACGGTGCCGGCCCAGGTCTGATCGAGGTTTTTGCCATAAACCCGGCCCCAACCTGCACCGAAGGCGCCGGTCTCGCTGAGCAAGCGCTGATCGCCCTGACGATCATGGAATGTGCCCAGTGCGTTGAGCGTCAACTGCGCCGCAGCGGGTGGCAGCACCGACCAGGTCGGGACTTCCGGACGATAGAGAGGAATCGGCTCGGCGCCCGGCACAGCCGCCGGCAGGACCGGCAGTGCCGGCGACGACGGGTTAGGCGCGGGTTGACCAGTTGAGCTGGCAATAGGCGTGATGGCCGCCGCGACGGGGGTGGTGACTACCGGAACCAGAATCGGCGGCAATGCTGGATCGGGATTCGGCACGCTGATCACCTGCGGCGCAACCACGGCTGAGCGCAAGTACCAACTGTTCTGCGTACCGGCAGTCACGCCGCCCTTGAACAAGTAGTAATCGTAGGCGCCGGCAGACACCGGGCCACTGAGGGTAAACGCGTTATCGGTACTGACCGTGCTGCCCTGCGCCTGCACCAGTTGGATGCCGTTGACCTGAGTCAGTGCGCCGAGTCCGCCGACGTTGCTGACGCTGATCACCGTTGCACCGCCGAGGCTGCCGTCGTTGACCACCAGTTTGTCACTCGGCGAATCATCGCCAGCCACCACGCTTTGCAGCAGTAGCTGGCCGCTGTTGCCGACATAGTTACCCTGAACCGTGAGCGTGTCGTCGGTGCGGTTGTTGCTGCGGGTGAGGTCAATGGTGCCAGCGTTATTGAACGTCACCGCTTGCCCGGCCACTGCGGGAGCGACAGCCCCTTGCGTCGCGAGCACAACGCTGCTCGCATCGACATTGAGCACGCCACTGCCGGTTCCGGCGTCGCCCAGCACCAGGCTGCCCGACCCCAGATCCAGTTGCGAAGGGTTACTCAGATTGACGGTTTCCCAGTTGATAAACCGCGCGGGCAGGGCCGTGCGCGTATTGTCGAAAGTCAGCACATCGGTACCGACACCGCCATTGACGCTGGGGGTCAGCGCGAGAATGCTGTCATCAAGGTTGCGCAAGGTGGCGCTGTCATTGCCGACGTCCATGAGGATTGCCGATTGAATAATGCCACCGCCGTCCCACAGTAAGGTGTCATTGCCAGTACTGGCGCGGATCTCGCCGCCGATTTCTCCGCCGGTCACGGTGATGCTGTCGTTGCCGCCGCTGACACTGACATTGCCGCCAACGCGCCCGCCGGAGACGATGATGATGTCGGTGCCGAAACCCGTCACCAGGTTGCCGATGATCTGCCCGCCGGACAGATCGAAAATATTGTTGTCGAGTTTCATGTCGACCCGGCCGATGCTGCCGCCGGTCATGCGCGCGACATCGCCGTCTTCGAAAGCGGCGGCGATGCTGCCGCCGGTCATCAGGAAAGTGTCGCGACCGTCCCCCTGAGCGAGGAACCCGAGCGAACCGCCGTTCATGACGAAGTCATCAATACCATTACCCTGATTGACGGCGCCGGTGATGACGCCGGAATTGATCTCGACGCGGTCGGTGCCGTCGCCAAAGGTCACGCTGCCGTTGATCCGGCCTGTGCCATTGGTGGGGAGAGTCAGGCTGTTGTTGCCCGCAAGGTCGGTCAGTGAACCGCTGGTGCCGCTGTCACAGGTGAAGGCGTCGTTACCGGCGCCGGGCGTCAACACGCAGGCGGACCAGGCCGGCGGGCTGACGAGCAGCAGGATGGAAGCGGGCAGCAGTAAAGTGTGCGGCAAAGCCTTCAAAGAATTTATAGATCGCATGTTGGCAGTTTCCATGGAGGAACCAGTGGGTATTAATCCTTGGATGGGTGCCTGATCTAAAAAAACCTTGAACTGCTGATGAACTACGTGAGATCTGAACCCTAACGTTATGAAAGTGCTGTCCTTAGCCTTTACAGGTGTAGGAGGTTTTTCCGCCGTCGGACAGCATGTCTGACGAACGGTCCTGCACAATGCAATGCTACAGATGCACTTCAACCGCCAGCGGCAGGTGATCCGACAGGTGTGTCCAGGGCTTGTTGCCAAGGATCTGAGGGTCATGACTGCTGGCGTTACGCAGGTAGATCCGGTCCAGACGCAACAAAGGAAACCGTGCCGGATACGTCTTGGCCGGGCGACCGTGGTGGCGTTCGAAGGCTTCGTGCAGATAAGCACGACGGGCGAGGGCGGCGTTGCCGTGCAACTGCCAATCGTTGAAGTCGCCAGCGATGATCACCGGTGCGTCGTCCGGAAGGGATTCGAGCAACTGGCAGAGCAGTTGCAGCTGCAATTGGCGATGGCTTTCGAGCAGACTCAAATGCACGCAGATCGCGTGCACTTCGGCGTGCCCCGGCACCTCCAGCACACAGTGCAAGAGGCCACGGCGCTCGGGGCCGGTGATCGAGACGTCGAGGTTGCGGTATTCGCGGATCGGGTATTTCGACAGCAGCGCATTGCCGTGATGGCCATCGGGATAGACCGCGTTGCGCCCGTAGGCAAAATCGCTCCACATGCTGTCGGCGAGAAATTCATATTGCGAGGTTTGCGGCCATTCGTTGTAGCGGTTCGAATGCCGCTCGTGTTCACCCACCACTTCCTGCAAAAACACCAGATCGGCCGAAGTGCTGCGTACCGCTTCACGCAATTCCGGCAGGATGAAACGCCGGTTGAACGCGGTAAAACCCTTATGGGTATTGACCGTCAGCACCCGCATGCGATGGATGGCGGGTGCGTCGACGGCGTGAGGCTTGGGATCGCTGGACACGGTTACTCCTCTGAATCCTGAGTGCCTGTTCATGCGACTGATGGGTGGGGGTGGCAGTTCCGTTGGAATGCGCACACCCACCCACCGATAGAGTCGCCCCATTTGTGGTGATGGGGTGTCACAGCGGTTAGCCCGGCAATGCCAGATTATCCAGCACACGATTCACCGCCAGCTCCCCGAGCATGATCAGTTGCGCGATCCCCAACAGCGTCCGGCGCTGTGACGCTGGCAAGAGCCGGGCGAAGTCTTGGGCGATGGTTTCGGCCGAGGCCGTACCGGGGGAAGGTGCGGGCGTCGAGTGACGGAACTCCGGATTGCGTGGCGAAGAGGGGGCGCAGAGCGGACATGTGTGTCGTAGCGGACGTAATCCGCTACGACAGATCGCTCATTTAAATTTCCAGGAAAATCCTTATAGCCAAGAGAAATCCCATATGTTGCCGTCCTGAGAATTGCAGATGTATACGCGCTGACCGTCCTTGCTGAAGGCTACTGCGGAAGGCCTGCGGCCAGCAGGGATGGGGCGAGCATTCAGTGTGTTGGTATCGAATATTGTGGCTTCGTTATTATTTTCAGGCCCGACACCACACAAATGTTTTCCATCTGGCGTGATTGCTAACTTTGCTATTTTTAACTTGGTTGGAATGCGGCGTGTAACCTTATTTGTGCGGGTGCTGATTTCGATTAATTCATTTGAACTTTCCCTTGTGACATATAAGAATTCCCAGTCAGGGCTTGCGACCATGTCGGAAGGGTTGTGTCCGGTCTCAATTACGTCAATAAGTCTCAAAGTGCTGGTGTCAATTACGCCAACTCCTCCTTCCGCAGTACCTATACTATTTCGGCTTACAACATAAACTCGACTGCCTTCGGGATTTATAAGGTTTTTTTCCACGTTATATCCCAAGTCTATTGTTTGAATAGTCTGGCCGTCGGCAATATCAATTACCTCCAGTTTTCCAGGGGGTGAAGATTGGCTGTCAGAGATTACGCAATAGAATCGGGTGTTGTCAGGGCTTAAAGCCAATGATGCAGGGTGATACTTGAGAGTGTAGGTCCGTTCGAGCGTCAAGTCAGTTGCATCGTACTCGACGATGTTGCCCGCACAAACGTAGATTCGCCTGCCGTCTGGGGAGAGTACTGCACGAGGGAGGAAGTCCATGTCCACAGTTTTCGTTATCGTCTGTGTCGCGAGATTGATCAGGTTCAGCGATCTATCATCTGTACGATATGGCTCTTCCCTACAGCCTACATAGGCGAATTTTCCATCGGGACTTACCGTCATCTCCTGTGGATCTTGAATGTATGTGATTTTCAGTTTGTCTGCCACGGTGAACGTCCGGACTGCCGACTCTGCGCCCGAGCCGTACAAGGCCTTGGCTTTGAAACTGTGCGCAGCCACGCTAAGTTCGTTAACGGCCAGTTCCCAGAGGCCGGTGGTCGCATGAACTACGGGCTGCCCCTTGGACGTCGTGCCGTCGAACACTTCAACTTTCTGGCCTTTGGTGGCAGTGCCAGTCAGGGTGACGGCGGTTTCCACGGTAATGCCACCCTCGAGAATTTCATCCCCGCTCGGTGAGCCTTTGATGGATGTAATTTGCGGCTTCAGATCCTCCACAGCCTTGATGGTATAGGTGCGCACCGGAAAAGTTACCGCTTTGCTTTCATCGGGGCTGTGATCAAAGCCGACCCTGAACTCAATCCGCACCCGCGCTCCGTTCGGCAGTGCCTTGAGTGCAGCCACCGGAGTATCGGGATACATCCCGTTGGGCAGTCCCGCCGCAGGGGTTGGCGTGGCCTCGTAAGTTATGGCGAAGGGCGTAGGGTCGTCGTCTTTCAGATAGAGCAACCACAGGGGTTGCCCCTGTGCGTTATGCGACCAGCGTGCAATGCGTGTTTTTGCGCCGCGGGCCAGCGTGGTGGTGTCCAGTTCGGAGCTGGTGTTGCCATTGATGATCGGGCTTGGCAGGCTGTGGTCATGATCCTTGATCGGCAACACCGCCAGCAGCAACAGCTGCGAATCTTTGGATTCGCCATCACGGCTCACGGTGCAGTGCACACTCACAGATTTGCCGAAGTTGAAAGCCAGAACCGAGGTGTCGATCTCAATCTTCTGCACACCAATGGTGGTCACGTTCACTGGCGCCGTGGTGTGCGAGCCGCCGGCCGGGGTGCCGGGGGCGCCGGTCAAGGTCACGGTGATTTTGTCGCCAATGCGCATGTCGTAATTGATAATTGCGGTCAGCGCATCCTCCGCCGCAAAGGGATCGAGGGTGGAACCATTCGGCGCTTGTTCGATGGCGGGGGCTTTGAGCTCCAGCGCCACCCCGACACGGAACGTCAGCGGGTTGGAATGACTGGTGCCACCCGCCGCGCGTTTGATGGAATATTTCGCCTCAACCATCCCACCTTCATTGTTCTTGATCAGCCCGGCCCCGATGGTGAACTGGATGGGTTTGCCCGCGGTGAACGAGTTCAGTGTGATCGAGTCGCAGACCGTGCCGGTTTTTGAGCCGACCCAACAGTAGGTCACGACATCGCCGGGATGTGTGTCCAGGTAGGACACGGTCAGCGTGGTGCCGTCTCTATCGGGCGGCATGACACCGTTGACGACGCCGGCCACTTCCGGCTCCGGCAATTCCAGGCGCGGCTCGCCGACTTGCAGGATCTCGGCGTGGATCGATTCGCGGGTAGTATGGGTGGCGTTGACCCGGTTCATCGTGCCGAGCACCGTGCTTGCAATGTGCGACAGGTAGTACGCCTCCATCGTGCCGCCCTTGGCCAAATCCAGTAGCGGATCACGGGAGGCGTTTATTTGCAGCGGCTCTTTGGCCGCGATGTCACCATTGGTGATCGTGCGTAACGGCAACTTGAGCAGGTAGGGGGTCAGGTCGGAACGAATGATGAGGCAGTGCAGTTCGATGGAGTCGCCGGCGACGAACGATTCATCGAACGGGATCAGAAAGACCACCTGCTCCAGTGTCGGGTCCAGCGCGCCATCCGAGGCGTCCCGGACAACCGGTGCGGCCAGCCGCTGCACCTCACCGATGGCACTGATGAACTGGGTTTTGGAGCGCAGCTCTGGAGAACCGTCGGCACTTGGCAACCAAAAGGACAACGCAAATTGCGTTTTGGCAAATTGTCCCAGTACAGCGTTGGGCACCGATATGTTGACAATGCTTGGCACGCTGACCAGCGGTTCACTCTTGATCTCGATATCGATGGGCGCACCTTCCACCGGAGTTCCCTTGATGCGCAAAATGATGATGTCGCCCACTTTGAATTTGCTGGGGTCCAGGGCGACGATCTGCGCCGTGCCGTCGGCGGTGCCGAGCTTGTCGACATCCAGCACGTTGTTGACGGCTTCCTCGAGCAGCGGCGCGTCCAGGAGGGTCGTGTCGATGGCAACCACCACGCGTTGCTCGAAGCTCCAGTCTTCGGAACGGTTGTCCACCAGATCGTAGACCTCGAAGACCACCGCTAAACCTTTGGAATCGGAGTCGCCAGCCTCGCGCAGGGTGGCTTCGCCGATGTGAATGGTGATCGCTGTCTTGCCGTCGGCCTGATCCTGAGTGAGCCCCTCGTTGAGCACAAATACCCCGCCAACGCTCACCTGGATCCGATCACCGGCCGCTGCGAATGGGTAGGGCGGCAAGCCGTCTGCCTTGCCGATGGTGATCAGGAAACCGTCGGCGACGTTGTCCTTGTCAATGCCGCCGCTGATGATCTCCGGCGGGATGCTCATGATCAGCTTCGAATGCCCCGGCCCATCGTCTTCGTCGTGACCGCCGGGGAGGGTATCCTTGAACAGATAGCGCGTGACCTCTGAATTTTCAGGCGTCTGGTTGAGGCGGGTGACCGTGTAGGAGACGGTCAATGGACCTTCGTGGAGGCGGGCTGCGGGCACGAACATCTGCAGCTCTGTGCCGACCTCGTGCTCCTTGACGATTTTTTTCTCGACTTGCTGCCCTTCAATTTTAATATCGAGTGCGTCGCCAATGCTCATCACATCCCACGGCCCGGCCCGGCACAACAGGCCCTGACGGGGGAAGTTGTCATGCGCAGCTGCCCGGTTGATGCCCCATATCTCAGGCTCTTCGGATACCGGGCCAGTGCGGCCGGGGATGTCGAGTTCCTTTAAGGTCAGGGTGCTGTTTTCGGGCAGGTCATTGGCGGACATGGGCGGGAACTCCGGTCGTTAGGGGCCGGAGTCATTACGCGCTGAATGGGAAGATTGCGCACCTGTCAGATCTGACAGGTGCCGACGAATGGTCATTCGTGCGAGAGTGCCAAGTCAGACGAAAACAATCTCATACGGCAAACGCATCCGCTCAAGAATAACCGGCGGCAGCATCGGTGCGATGCCCAGTGCCGGTTCGCCCTTGAGCTGGCTGGCGTAAGCGTGGGTGGCGTGGCTTTTGCGGGCAACCGTCCAGGTGTCGAGACGCAGTTTTCTCGCTCGCTGCCAAGGGATCAATTGCTGGTCGCGCTCTGGCCAATGCCACGCCCAGACCGGTACGTCGTGGAAGGTCGCCCCGGCCAGTTCTGAGGCTTCGGCGGCGGCGCGACCGACTGCCTCATGGTCGTCGTTGCCGTCGCCGCGCCAAGTGCTGAACACCACGTCGCCGGGCCGCAGGTAACGGCCGATGAACTCGGTCAGCTGGCTGTGCTGATCGCTCAGGGCGTTGTCGGTGAAGCCGCCGCGCACCCATTTCAGGCTGTGCATCGGCAAGCCGAGGCGGCGCAGGGCTTCGACGCTTTCTTGCGGGCGGAATACGCTCAGGCGTTTTTCCGACCATTGTCGCGAACCGGGATGGCTGGCGCTGCCATCGGTGATGGAGAGCAATTGCAGTGGATGGCCCAGGCTTGAAAGTAATTGCAGCAGGCCGCCGCAGGTCACCACTTCGTCGCCGGGATGCGGCGCGATGATCACCGCGCGTGCGCCGGTGGGCACCAGGCTGCGGGTGTTGATGACGGGGATGTTGTCGAGTTGCGCCGCGCTATTCCAGATTTGCGCCGACGAAGGACCTTCAGTTAGCGATAACGGTTTCATGGGTGTGACGTCCTTGTTTGTCTCGCCCTCGATCGCGCTCACCGTCATGAAATCCGACGTGGTCGACCCCTGAAGGCTGGTTGATTGCCTGGCAGCGCTCCGAATCCTGGATTGCCGCGCACAGGAGTATTGCCCATGAACTCAGATTCGTCGCGTCACAGATCAATCTGATCCGGTTTTTTTGCGTCCAACTGTGCCAGATGACGCAAATAGTCGCCAAAACCGCCGCGGGCCCGACTGTCCAGGCGAGCGCTGGTATGAACCTGTGGGCGATGACTCCAAGCGATGTTGGCACCGACCAGTTCCAGCTCCCGGACCAGTTGCACATCTTCGTCGCACGCCAGCGGTTTAAAGCCTCCGGCCCACCGATAGGCGTCAGCACTGATGCCCAGATTGGCGCCGTGGATATGCCGATGACCATCGCAGGCCCGGTAGTTTCGGTGATAGTGGATTTGCGCCGCTTCATCGAATGACTCATGCCAGCGCTCGACAGTGACCGTGCCGCACACCGCGTCCGCGCCCAGCCCGAGTTGAGCCACCAGCCAGTCATCGGCGACCCGGCTGTCAGCATCCGAGCAGGAGATCCAGCGGGCGCCGCGCTCCAGTAACAGTTGTGCACCCGCGGCGCGGGCCTGGCCGACGTTGCGTGCCTCAATGTGCAGACTCTGCACTGGATAGCGGCTGACGATTTGCGCCGAGCGATCAGTGCAGCTGTCGAGCACCACCAGCACTTCGACTCGCTCTCCAGCGAGCAAACCGTGCTGGCTGGCGCGTATGGCCGCACTCAGGCATTCGTCGAGCAGGTCTTCTTCGTTGTGCGCCGGGATCAGAATGCCAATCATCGCAAGCCCTCCAATGCTGCCACCGAGCGCGGCTCGCGGCTCCACACCTCGAGAATGAAGTCCGACTCCTGGTGCAGCGCCACACGCGGCAGCCGCAATTGTTCGTGAATCAGATCGTGAACCTGCCGTGCGTTCAGCGGGCAGCCTTCAATGGGCGGGCGCCAGTGACAGGCCAGCAATTGCCCGTCGGCGGTCAGGGAATCGCTGATCCGACGGATCACTTCTGTCAGATCCTTGCTATCGAGGTAGTAGCCGATTTCGCTAAATACAATCAGGTCGAATTTTTCCTCCGACCAGTCGCCGGGCAAGCGGCTCTGGCGGACTTCGGCGTGATCAAACAAGCCCAATCGGGTTCGCGCCAGTTTCACCGCAGCACTTGCCGTGTCACAGCACAACAGTCGGTCACAACGGCTGGCCAGTTCTGCGCTCAACTCGCCATTGGCACAGCCCGGTTCGAAAATCGCCCGATAGTGCGCACGAGGCAACGCCGCGAGGGTAACCGCGCGTTTGCGCTGTTCGTACCAGCGTTCGCGGAAGGCCCAAGGGTCATCGTTGCCTGCGAACAGGCCTTCGAAATACCGATCCTCGACGCTCATAAAAACACCACTTCGAAGGGCTGGAGTAGACGCTCGAGAATATGCGGCGCCAGCACCGGGGCGAGTCCGGCGGCGGGATCACCTTCCAGTTGACTGGCGAAGGCGTGCACTGCGTGGCGTTTGCGTGCGACTTGTTCGGGCGTCAGCAGAATCTTGCGTGCTCGTTGCCACGGCACGACCGCGTCTTCGGGGGTTGCCCAGTGCCACGTCCACACAGGCAGTTCGTGGCAGCTTGCCCCGACCCTGCGCGCAGCGTCGGCACTGGCGCGGCCGACGGCTTCGTGGTCGCAATGGCCGTCTTCACGCCAAGTGGTAAACACCACGTCGCCGGGACGTAGATAGCGCTCGATAAAGTCGCTCAATGCAGACTCCTGAGCGGCCACCTGGGTGTCGGCGAAACCACCGCGCAGCCACTTCAGTTGATGCATCGGCAAGCCGAGCCGGCGCAAGGCTTCGGCGGACTCTTGCGGACGGACCACGCTCAGGCGTTCCACCGGCCAGCGCTCCGAGCCGGGGTGACTGGCGCAGCCGTCGGTGACCGAGATCAGTTGCACCGGGCGGTCGGCGGCGGCAAGCAGTTGCAACATGCCGCCGCAGCCCAGCACTTCATCGTCCGGGTGCGGTGCAATGATCACCGCCCGGGCGCCCGCAGGCACAAGCTCGAGGATATCGATGCTGTCCAGTTCCGCCAGATGCCGCGAGTTCTGCCATTGCTGCAAGGACGTGCCGTGACCCACGATCGGATTGTCTTTCTGCGCAGCGTTCATAGCGTCCAGGCCTCAGCGGATTGCGCGGCAACTATTTGGCCGAGGGCGGCGAGGTCGCGTTCGGCGTGGCTTTGCCGCAGGAACACGGGCAAGTCGGCGATGAGGCGGGCGAAATGCCGATCCTTGCAATACGGCCCGGCGCCTAGTGCGCGGCCAGCTTCGCGAATCACCTGCTCAGCCGACTGTTCGACCACGGCGCGGGCGCGACGGGCGAGGAGTTCAGCGTTCTCTTCCGGATGCGCATCGATGTGCAAGGCACTGAAACGCAACACATCGGCGGCCGCCTGCAACGCCGTATCGACTGCGCCGAGGTGGGCGAGGGCGTGTGGTTCTTGTCGCTGCGTGCACTGTTGGCGCAACACTTCGCCAATCTGCCGTGCCGCGCCATACCAGCAGGCTGCGATGCCGATCCCGCCCTGCCAAAACCCCGGACGTTGCAGGTAGTCGCCGGGATTGCCAATGGCCTGGGCTTCGGCGCCGTCGAACAACACTTCGACGCTACCGGTAGCGCCCATGCCAACGGCTTGCCAGCCCTGGTCGGTGACGGTCACGCCCGGTTGATCGAGTGCGACCGCAACCAGTTGCTGTTGATCATCGGCGTCCCACGCAGTAAGTAGCGCATGGCTGAGAACGGCAGCGCCAGAACACCAGGCCTTGCGTCCATGCAACGTGACCAAGTGCCCGGCGGGTCTCACCTGCACCCGCGCCTGCGGCGGTTCTGCCGCCCACATGCCCCACGTGCTGCCCGGCGTTGGCGAACCGCCCAGTTGCTCGATGATAGCCAGCGCGTCGGTGTGGCCTTCATAGAGTTTGCACAGCCCCAGATCGTGGCCGCTGACATTGGCCAGATGCTGCCAACGCTGCAGCGTGTGACCGCTGCCCGGCAGCGGCAAGCGGTCGAGTCCTGCCTCGACCATCGCCCGCAAGCAACCACCCAGCGCTAAGGTATCGCTGTAGTCCGGGGGGCGGCGGGCGAGATAGTTTTGCAAGTCCATATCAATCTTCTTCATCACGTTGCAGTTCAAACAGCAGCAGCGAACGCCCGGTGACCGAGTACTCGTGGCCGAAGTCGAAGCGTTCCTGACCACGGATCGACGGCTGATTGGTGTCGATCATGCACGTCCAGAAGCTGCCCTCAGGCACTTCCGGCAAGGTGAAGTTGACGACGTCGTGGTGGGCGTTGACCACCAGCAGCAGGGTCGCATCGGCGCCCTTGCGGCGGATGCCGGTTTCCTGCGCGCGGCCATCGAGCAGCATGCCCAGGCAACGGTTATTGGCGTCGTGCCAATGCTCGGTGGTCATCTCGGTGGCATCGGGTGCCAGCCAGGTCACGTCCTTGACGCCGATGTCTTCGTTGTATTCGCCGACCAGGAAACGGCCACGGCGCAGGATCGGGTAAGCAAGGCGCAGCTTGATCAGGCGTTTGACGAATTTCAGCAGGGCTTTGCCGTCCTCGCTCAGGTCCCAATTGACCCAGCCGATTTCGCTGTCCTGGCAATATGCGTTGTTGTTGCCGTCCTGAGTCCGCGCGAACTCGTCACCGGCGACGATCATCGGGGTGCCCTGGGACAGCAGCAGGGTGGCGAAGAAGTTGCGCATCTGCCGATGGCGCAGGGCATTGATCTCGGGATCGTCGGTCGGGCCTTCGACGCCATGGTTCCACGACAGGTTGTTGTTGCTGCCGTCCTGATTGTTCTCGTCGTTGGCCTCGTTGTGCTTGTCGTTGTACGACACCAGGTCATTGAGGGTGAAGCCGTCGTGGGCGGTGATGAAGTTCACCGACGAATACGGCCGCCGACCACGCTGGTTGAACATCTCGCCGGATGCGGTCATGCGGGCGGCGAAGTCGGCCACCTGGCCGTCGTCACCTTTCCAGAACGCACGCACGGTATCGCGGAACTTGTCGTTCCACTCGACCCAGCCCGGCGGGAAGTTACCGACCTGATAACCACCGGGACCGCAGTCCCAAGGTTCGGCGATCATTTTCACCTGACGCAGCACCGGGTCCTGACGGCAGGCCACAAGGAAGCTGTGACGCTCGTCGAAACCGTCGTGATAGCGACCGAGAATGGTCGCGAGGTCGAAGCGGAAACCGTCGACATGCATTTCACTGGCCCAGTAACGCAGCGAGTCGGTGACCATTTGCAGCACGCACGGGTGACTCAGGTCCAGGGTGTTGCCGGTGCCGGAATCGTTGATGTAATAGCGTTTGTCATCCGGCATCAGGCGGTAGTACGACGCGTTGTCGATACCGCGCATCGACAGGGTCGGGCCTTGCTCGTTGCCCTCGGCGGTGTGGTTGTAGACCACATCGAGGATGACTTCGAGGTTGGCTTCGTGCAGGTGCGCGACCATCTCCTTGAACTCGGCGATCTTGCCGCTGGCCAGATAACGCGGGTCCGGGGCGAAGAACGCGATGCTGTTGTAACCCCAGTAATTGGTCATGCCCTTGTGCAGCAGATGCTGGTCGTTGACGAAAGCGTGGATCGGCAGCAACTCCACCGACGACACCCCGACGCTGCGAATGTGCTTGAGCACATCGTCATTCATCAAACCGGCGAAGGTGCCGCGCACGTTTTCCGGCACCGATGGGTGTCGCATGCTGATGCCGCGCACATGGGTCTCATAGATGATGGTTTTGTCCCACGGCACGCTGACGCGCTGGTCATTGCCCCAGGTGTGCGCCGGATCGATGACCTTGCACTTGGGTACAAATGGCGCACTGTCGCGTTCGTCGAAACTGAGGTCGGCGTCGGGGTGGCCGATGGTGTAGCCGAACAGCGCTTCCGACCATTTCAGTTCGCCAACCAGTTGTTTGGCATACGGGTCGATCAGCAGTTTGTTGTGGTTGAAGCGGTGACCGTTGGCCGGGTCATACGCGCCATAAACGCGGTAGCCGTAGATCATCCCCGGGTGCGCGTCGGGCAGGTAGCCGTGATAGATCTCGTCGGTGTATTCCGGGAGTTCGATGCGTTCGAGTTCGACTTCGCCGGCATCATCGAAGATGCACAGTTCAACCTTGGTGGCGTTGGCGGAGAACAGGGCAAAGTTCACCCCCAAGCCATCCCAGGTCGCGCCGAGCGGGAAGGGCAGACCCTCACGAATTCTCGATGGTTCAGCGTGTGCGGCGGGCTCGGCTTTATTTGGACGGGTCATGATTGCTCCTGCAAAATTCGGGGTAGTTCGTATTACACAAGCCCCTGTGGGAGCGAGCCTGCTCGCGAAGGCGGTGGGTCAGCTGACAGCAATGTCGGATGTACCGACGTCTTCGCGAGCAGGCTCGCTCCCACAGGTGTTTGTGTGCTTTTTTCAGCGAGTGAGCCCTCGGTGGCGAGCACGCTCGCCACACGGTGGTTCAGTTCAATAATCGGAAGAGCGTCAGTTCGCCGGGGGCTTGCGTGCGGCTCGCGGTTTTTTCTCGGCGGCTTTTTCGCCCGGCGGGATCACCGAGGCAGGGCTTGCAGGCTTGGCCTTGGACGCCGCTTTAGGTTTTGCCGCTGCGGTTTTGCTGTCTGCTGTCTTGGCGGTTGCAGACTTGCCAGCGGTTTTACTGCCGGCAGCCTTGGGCGATTTTTTCGGCGCCAGTGCTTCGGCCTCGGCCAGTTTGCGCGCCATCTCCCAGTGGCGTTCTTCCTGGCCTTGCGGTTGACCTTCAGATTCCCAGATCTGATAGGCGAACTCGCGAATGCGTTTATCGTCGGTACTCATCGCAATACTCCTGAACTGAACTCACGCTTAGGTTAAGTGTTGGATATAGAGATTGACCGGGACATCCCCCAGCGCGTCGCTGACTTTCAACTCCCTGTTTTTTGTGACTGCGCGGGTTGCAAAAAGTCCCTTCAGGTTTGTGTCAGAGGCGGCGAACGGTAAAACCACTCGCGTATCGCCCCAGCGCAGCGCATCGACCTGCGGCACAGCACTGTTTTCCAGCAAGCTCGCGCAGCGAATCGGCACGATGACGATAGCTTGCAGCCCTGCATGTTCGCGGACAAAGGCGAGCACGTTGTGCGCCTGGCTGCCCAGCACCTCCAGGGCCTGATACGAGCCGCGGCGGAACAACTCGGCATGCTCGACGCGCAGGTTCAGCACCTGGGCAATCAAGGCCTGCTTGATGCGCCCGTCACGCCAATTGTGCAGCAACTCCCCGACCGGTAACGCTGCTTCCAGAGCGTGCTCGCGAGCGGCGTAATCCACCGGCCGACGATTGTCCGGATCGACCAGGCTGAAGTCCCAGAACTCGTTGCCCTGATACAAATCCGGCACACCCGGCACGGTCATGCGCAGCAAAGTCTGCGCCAAGCCGTTGAGCGCGCCGGCGGCAGCGATGCTGTTGACGGTCTTGTGCAGAGCCCCCCGCAGCAGTTCGCCCTCTTCGCCGGTGAGCAGTTTTTCGGTGAACGACTGCGCGGCGTTTTCATAGGCTTCGTTGGGAGCGCTCCAACTGCTTTGCAGCTTGGCTTCGCGCAACGCTTTCTGCTGCCACTGCCAGATGCGTTTGGCGTAGTCAGCCAATCCGGCCTGATCGCCATCTTGCAGATCCAGCGGCCAACTGCCGAGCAGGGCTTGATAGAGAATCAGCTCATCGCCGGTCGACGGCATTTGATCGTCACTGCGCACCGGGCGGGCGAGGGCACGCCACAGTTCGATCTGTTCGGCGTACCAGTGGCTGCGCTCGCTGAGAACAGCGAGGCGCGCGCGGGTGTCTTCGCCGCGTTTGTGATCGTGGGTGGCGGTGGCCAGCAGGTTGTCGGGGAACTGCTCCAGACGCTGCTGATTGATCTCGTGGAAATCGCTGACCGGTGCGCTGAACTGTTCGGTGTTGTAGCCGACGTCATTGCGCGACAACAACACGGCCGAACGATACAGCGCCGTGTCTTCCACGGCTTTGGCGGCTGCCGGTGAAGTCAGTTGCTGGAAGCGTACGCAAGCGTGCTTGAGGATCTTGCGTGAACGCCCGCGCGGCTTCTGCCGCCACGGCGTGCCACCGAGCCAAGCCGCGACGCAGTCGAGCACCGGCCAGTCGCCTTCGCCGAGGGTCTGCCGCGCACCGTCCATGGCCTGCTGGAAAAACACCTCATCCTGAGCGGAGCGGCCCATCGCGCTGATGTAGGTGCGATACACCGGGAAATGCACAATCAACGCCTGCAAGACCCGGCGGATGGAGCCGAGGGTCAGGTCGCGGGTCATCAAGTCATCGCGGGCCACTTGCAGTAACGCCTGCGCAACACTTTCGCAATCGCTGGCCAGCGAGCCGTTGAGGATCTGCTGACGCGCCAGTTGCGCCTCTTCGATGAACGCGGCAGGGCGTTCGGTGCGGCGTTGCCACAAGTCGCCCAGCACGTGTTCACCGTCGGGATCGTGTTGCAGCAGCGACAGTTGATTCATGAACTCGTAACCGGTGGTGCCATCTACCGCCCAGTCGCGGCGCGGGGTTTCGCCGGCACCGAGGATCTTCTCGATGTAGATCGGCAAATGACGCCCCGGCGCGAGCAGATCGACACGCCGGCGCAACTTGCGGCAATAACCACGCGGGTCGGCCAGGCCGTCGATATGGTCGATGCGCAGGCCATCCACCAAACCTTCGGCGATCAACTGGAAGATTTTGCCGTGAGTCGCTTCGAAGACCGCCGGACGTTCGACGCGCAAACCGCCCAGTTCATTGATGTCGAAGAAGCGCCGCCAGTTGATGTCATCCGCCGCCGTGCGCCAACTGGCCAGGCGATAACTTTGGCGTTCCAGCAACTGATGCAGCTTCTGGAAACCTTCTTCGGTGGTGGAGTCGTAATGCGCCAGATTGCTGTCAATGGCTGCGAGAATCTGCGGCTCGCTTGCCAATTGCCGAAGCTCTTCTTTCAGAGGAATGGCCAGCGAATGAGCATCGGTCTGGTAGCTGAGTGAGCTGAAACGATCGGCCAGGGATTTCAGCGCTTCTTCGGATCTCAGCAACTTGCCGTAATCGTTCGGGCAGATCGGGAAATGATGGTCATAGTGCTCGACGTAAAAGCCGCCGGTTTGCGCATTGAACCGCAGCTTGAGCGTGCCCTCTTGCAGCGCGACACCGTAATCACTGCCCAGAAACGGCAACAGCAACTGGCCTTCCATCAATGGGTCCGGCGAGTGCCACTGAATGTCGAAGAACTCGCCGTAAGGGCTCAGACGCCCCCACTCCAGCAAGTCCAGCCACCACGGATTGTCGTTGCCGCCCACAGCCATGTGGTTGGACACGATGTCGAGGATCAGCCCCATACCATGTTCGCGCAGGGTACTGACCAAACGGCGCAGCGCAGGCTCGCCACCCAGTTCCGGATTGACTTGCGTCGGGTCGACCACATCATAGCCGTGCATAGAACCGGCGCGTGCGGCGAGCAGTGGCGAGGCATAAATGTGGCTGATGCCGAGGCGGGCAAAGTACGGCACCAGAGGCACGGCTTGTTCGAGGGTGAAGCCTTTATGAAATTGCAGTCGCAGGGTGGCGCGCAACGGTTGGATGTTCGCCTGGTTCATTGGTCACGCTCGGCAGCTTGCAGGCGCGCGCACGCCAAGAGTTCCAGACGCCGCGCGGCATCCGCACCGTCAAGCAATGCTTCGCTGTTGCCGGGCAATCGCCGCGACCAGTTCGGGTGCGTGTCAATGGTGCCCGGCAGATTGGCTTGCTCGTCGATGCCCAGCGCATCCTCCAGCGGCAGCAGCACCAGCGGTGCGCGGGTATGGCCGAGGTAACGCACAGCGGCGTCGACGATTTGATCGGCTTCGTGGGACTCTTCGCGAAAATTCTGTGGGTCCTGACTCAAGGCACTGCGCAAGCCTTCGCGCTCACGCTGGCGGTAGCGGCGCCATTCGATTTCGCCGTTGCCGTCGACAAAACCGAGTCGGGAGTTCCAGTCGATATCGCGACCATGCCACCAGCCGTTGAGCGTCGGCAGGTCGTGGGTGCTGGTAGTCGCCAGTGCGTTGTCCGGCCAGTCGAGAATCGGTTTGAAATGGGTGTTGTTCTGTTCGAACAACAGCACGCGCATGCCAAGTATGGAGCGGGCGATGAGTTTTTCCCGCAGACCGTCGGGCACGGTACCGAGGTCTTCACCGAGGACGATGGCTTGATGGCGGTGGGACTCAAGGGTGAGCAAACGCAGCAAATCATCCACCGGGTAATACAGGTACGCACCGTCAGCCGGCGCCGATCCATTGGGAATCACCCACAACCGCTGGAGGCCCATGACATGGTCGATGCGCAGGCCGCCGGCATGGGCGAAGTTGGCACGGAGCATTTCGATGAATGCACGAAAGCCATTGCGGATCAGACCTTCGGGAGAAAATGCGGAAATCCCCCAGCCCTGACCGGAACGATTGAGGATGTCGGGCGGCGCGCCAACGGTCAGCGAGGCGAGCAGCTCATCCTGAAAACTCCAGGCCTGACTGCCACCGCCATCGGCACCGACCGCCAGGTCGGCGATCAGGCCAATACCCATGCCAGCACTGCGTGCAGCGGTTTGGGCGCGTTCCAGGCAGCGGTGGATCAGCCATTGGCAAAAGGCGAAGTAGCCGATGCGCTCGGCGTGCTCCTCGGCGAATGCGCCGAGGGCAGCGCCACGCGGGTCGTGCCAGTGCTCGGGCCATTCGCGCCAGTCAAGGCTTTCGCCACGGGCGGCGCGCATTTCCTGAATGGCTTCAAAGCGGCAGTGGTTTTCCAGCGCATCACCACCGGCGTGACGGAAACTGGCGAAGTCGGGGTGCAACGGATGGTCGCCAGCGACAAAGCCTTCATACAAGGCTTGCAGCAGTTTTTGTTTGGCGTCGGCGGCAGTTGGCCAATCGACCAGTTTCAGGTCTTCGAGTTGCGCGAACTGCGCCGCCAGGCCTGCGCTGTCGATGGCATCGCGCAGGGCGCGCTCGCCGAGAATCGCGCCGGGCGCTGCATACAGGGAATTCAGAAACAAACGACTGGATGGCGAATAAGGGCTGTATCGCCCGGTGTCGGCGCTGAACATCGCGTGCATCGGGCTGATCGCCAATGCATCGGCACCGCGCTCGCCGGCAACCCGGGCCAGTTCTTCCAGGGCCTGAGTATCACCAAAACCGCCATCGCCGGCCCGACGCAGGCCATACAACTGCACGCTCAGACCCCAGGCGCGGGGGAGCGGGTTGTCGACTGCATCGCCGACACTGAAGCAACGTTCCGGCGCCACGGCCAGCGTGAAGTACTGATCGTCGATGTGCACTTGCTGATAGCCGACCGGGACCACGCCAGGCAGCATGGCTTCCGAATCGAGTTTCAGGTTCATCCGCGAACCGTCTTCAAGGTGGATTTCGCACGGCGTCTCGGGTTTGAAAAAGCGGGCCAGGTCAACGCTGACGCCCACGTCACTGGTCAACAGCGGCGGCAGATGGCGGTCTTGCTGGACTTTTTGCAATTCAAGCAGGCTGGCGTCGATTTCCAGCGCCGTGCTGGCGGGGTGGCCGAGGCCGATCAGAACATTGCGCAGCACCGCCGGGGCGACTTTTTGCGGCCGCCCGTTGGCGTCAATCCAGTCGACGGCAAGGCCGGCTCGGCTGGCAAGAATTTCCAGTTGCGCATCGCTCATAGGCGCTCTCCATTCAGAGGTTGCAAGGGGGGTTGCGGCCGTGAGGCTGACGAGCGCGCAATACGGTGGCAGCAGGCCTTCATCCGACAGTTCGACGGCGGGCGGCTTTTGAAACAGCCACACCGCGCCGGACCGTGGAGGGTTGACCACTGCGGTATCGCTGAGGTTCAGGTCGATTCGCAGCTCACTGCCATCGCCCAGACGCCAGCGCGCACTGACGGCCGCATAACCCAGCATTTGCGCGCCAAGGGCCTGTGTGCCACTGAGGTGCGGAATGATGTGCTGATGGCGCAATTGCAGAAGTTGCCGGTACAACGCGAGGGTTTCCTGCTGCTGCGCGGTGCCGCCGTCTATCAGTCGTGGCTGCGAGGCGTGGAAGGTTTGCTCGGCATTGGGATCGGGAATCTGCTCGCGTTTATGCGGATCGGCGAAGGCGCTGAACGCGGCGAATTCATTGCGCCGGCCTTCGCGAACCAACTCCGCCAGTTCGCCATGATGGCTGGTGAAAAACAGGAACGGCTGTTCGGCGGCGAACTCGTCGCCCATGAACATCAGCGGAATCATTGGTGACAACAGCAGCAACACGGTCGCGGCCTGCAAGGCTCGAGGGTCGGCCAGTTGATGCAGGCGTTCGCCAAAGGCACGGTTGCCGATCTGGTCATGGTTCTGCAAGAACAGCACGAAAGCGGTGGACGGAAGATGTTCGCTCGGTTCACCCCGAGGCTCGCCATGGCGGGTGATGTGCCCCTGAAACACAAAGCCCTGGCTCAGGCAGCGCACAAGTTGCTCGGTCGGCTGCAGCGCGTAATCGGCGTAATACGCATCGGTTTCGCCGGTCAGCAGCACGTGCAGGGCGTTATGCCCATCATCGTTCCACTGCGCGTCGTAGTCCTCTTCGAGCAGGCTCGACTGGTTGAATTCGTTCTCCACAGTCAGCCAGACGTGCCGGGAAGGATCGACCTGCTGGCGGATGCGTCGGGCCAGTTCGCGCAGGAATTGCGGGTCTTCAATGGCATGCACCGCGTCCAGGCGTAACCCGTCGAAGCGGTATTCCAGCAGCCACATCAAAGCGTTTTCGATGAAAAAATCACGGATTTCCAGGCGGCGGAAATCGATCCCGGCGCCCCACGGCGTGTGCTTGTCCTCGCGGAAAAAGCCTTTGGCATAGCGGTTGAGATAATTGCCGTCGGGTCCGAAGTGGTTGTAGACCACGTCGAGAATCACCGCCAGACCATGGCCGTGCGCGGTATCGATCAGGTGTTTGAGCTGTTCGGGCGTGCCGTAGGACGCTTGCGGTGCGTAGTGCAAGACGCCGTCGTAGCCCCAATTGCGATCGCCGGGATACTGCGCGATCGGCATCAGTTCGATAGCAGTAATGCCCATTTCGGCCAGTCGCGCGAGATGCGTTTCAACCGCCGCAAAGCCGCCGAGCGCGCCAACGTGCAGTTCGTAAATCACCGCCTCGTGCCACGGGCGACCGTGCCAGGTGAGGTGTTGCCATTGATAGGCGAGAGGGTCGACCACCACACTGTGGCGATCGATGTCACCGTCCTGGGCTCTGGAGGCCGGGTCGGGCACCTCCAGTTCGCCATCGATGTTGTAACGGTAGCGAGTACCCGCCGGACAGCGGGTCTTAACCACAAACCAGCCGTCTGCCTGAGGCAGCATCGGCAGCGACTCTCCATTGTCCAGTTCTACACTGACGTAAAACGCGTCAGGTGCCCACAGCGCAAATTGTGTGTGTTCGGCGTCCAGCTTGATCGCGCCGTGGGGCCAGTTCTCTTGGGTCCGTAACGGCATCGTTAAAAAACTCCCTGCTTATTTGTGGTGAGCCTTACCCAGTGCCTTGGCGACCAGTTTTTCGTAAAGTTCAGCGTACGGCTCGACCGCTTTGCACCAGTTGAACGGCGCAGCCATGGCGCGGCAACGCATGGCGTTGAGCAGTTCAGGGAAAGCGAAAACCTTGAACGCGCGGCTCAGCGCTTCGCGATAGCTTTCAGGCGTGGATTCGTCGAAGAGGAACCCGGTCATGCCATTTTCAATGGTGTCGGCCAGCCCCCCGGTGTTGCGCGCCACGGGCAGCGAACCAAAGCGTTGCGCATACATCTGGCTCAGGCCACAAGGCTCATAACGCGAAGGCATCAACAGGAAATCGCTGCCGGCAAACATGCGGCGTGCGTCAGTTTCGTTGAAGCCGATGCGCACACCGATCTGGCCCGGGAAGCGCAGCGCCAGCTCACGCATGGCCTGTTCTTCTTCCGGTTCGCCACGTCCGATGATCGCGATCTGCCCTCCGTTCTGCACGATGTACTCGGAGACAGCCTCGGTCAGGTCCAGGCCTTTCTGATAAACAAGGCGCGAAACCACGGCGAACAGCGGGCCAGTGGAGTCTTTAAGGCCAAACAATTGGCGAACGTGCTCGGCATTGACCGCTTTGCCTTCCCAGTCGCCGATGGCGAACGGTGCGAACAGGTGCGGGTCGGTTGCGGCGTCCCAGCTTTCATCGATGCCGTTGGGGATGCCACTGAGCAAACCTTGCTGGGTCTTGGCGGCGAGGAAACCGTCGAGACCGCAGCCGAAATCCGGGGTAGTGATTTCCTGCGCGTAGGTCGCACTGACCGTGGTGATGTGGCTCGAATAAGCCATGCCGGCCTTGAGGAACGACATCTTGCCGTAGAACTCCATGCCTTCCTGTTGCAGGGCATGGTTCGGGATGCCGAGTTCAGGGCACGAGCCCAGGCTGGTCACGCCTTGGTAAGCCAGGTTGTGGATGGTGAACAGGGTTGGCGTACGCTGACCGCGCCAGTGCATGTAAGCAGGCGCCAGGCCAGCCGGCCAATCGTGGGCGTGCACCAGGTCCGGGCACCAGTGAATTTGTGCGAGGTTGGCGGCGATGTCGGCAGCGGCCAGGCCCAGACGTGCGAAGCGGATGTGGTTGTCCGGCCAGTCGCGGCCGTTGTTGGCGCCGTAGGGCGAGCCTTCACGCTCGTAGAGTTCAGGGCAGATCAACACGTAGATCACCAGCCCGTCGGGCATGTCCATGCGCCCGATCTTGCACGGCGGCAGTGCTGCATGGCCGCCGAGTTCGCCGATGATATGGATAGGGTTTTCGCTGTGCATCACCTGCGGGTAACCGGGGATCAACACCCGGACGTCGTGCAGATGCGCCATGGCGCGGGGCAGGGCGGCGGACACGTCACCCAGGCCGCCGGTCTTCACCAGATCGGCGATTTCCGATGTCACGAACAATACTTTTTTCTTGTTGGGATTCTGACTGGCTACCGGTGTCAGTGTTTTGCTGCTCGGGACGTTGATCGACCGGCTGCCGGGAATGCTGACGGTGCTCGCTTCGCCTATCGACTGCTGAGCACGTTCTCCCTGAATGTCCAATGCCGCACTGATCATATGAATCTCCCGTGTTTTTGATCTGATTCTTGTCTCAAACAAACGATGTTCATGGCCAAATCCTGTGGCCGGGCGCAAACGCACCGCGCAGTGGGGAGCAAACGCTACCCAACACGCGCAAAGCAGAATGGGTGGAGAGGCCATTGCAAGGATTGCACCACTCGCTTCAGCCCTACCTTTGAGATGACCCGCCGGGCTCTGCAAAAGTTTCGACTTTTTTCCGAGTTTGTGACCGACAGTTTTTACCTCGCGAAAATGAGTCTAGGCCAGATCCTAGAGCGGGCCAGAGCAAATGGGTAAATTGTTCGACAATCGGTTACGCGGTGTTGCGAGGGGAGGTATGCGGAGGGAAACGCACCGACGAAGGGCAGGTTTTTTTGCCTGGAGGGGTCAAAACGGTGACCAGTCGGTCACGATTTCGTGCTAGCGAGGGAGACGAGCGCACTGTTGTGGTGCGCGCGGTTTGTTAACGTGTTGCCTTCAATGGCCTTATCGCTGGCAAGCCAGCTCCCACAGGACTGGCGGCGTACACAAATCCTGTGGGAGCTGGCTTGCCAGCGATGGCGGCGCAGAGGGCGCAGCAATGTCGAGAGGTTGATATCAATTCAGCAAGCGCACCGCACTGCCCGCCGTCCAAGCCTGAATATCCTCGATCATTTGTGAAAAGAACTGCTGATAATTCTGCCGACTCACATACCCCACATGCGGGGTTGCCAGCACATTGTCGAGTGTGCGAAACGGGTGCAGCGCTGGCAGCGGTTCCTGATCGAACACATCCAGTGCCGCGCCGCCGAGCTGTTGTTTCTGCAAGGCCTTGATCAGCGCTGCTTCATCGACAATCGGGCCGCGGGCGGTGTTCACCAACAGCGCAGTCGACTTCATCCAGGCCAATGCCTGAGCATTGACCAGCCCACGACTGCGGTCGCTGAGCACCAGATGCACGGACAGCACGTCCGCCTGTTCAAACAATTGCTGCTTGCTGACATAGGTCACGCCGGCTTGTTGCGCGCGCTCGGCCGTGAGGTTTTCGCTCCAGGCGATAACACGCATGCCAAATACCTGCCCGAACTGCGCCACCCGTTGGCCGATGCTGCCCAAACCGAGGATGCCCAGCGTCTTGCCATGCAAATCGCCGCCAAGACCTTGTTGCCACCCACCTGCGCGTAATGCATTGGCTTCATTGAGCAGGTTGCGCGTGGCGGCCATGATCAGCGCCCAGGTCAGTTCCGGCGCGGCGTGTTTGTAGCTGTCGGTGCCGCAGATCCTGATGCCCAGCGCCGCTGCGGCTTGCATGTCCAGCGCTGCGTTGCGCATACCGCCGGTCACCAACAACTTGAGATTGGGCAAACGATTGAGCAGATCTTCGTCAAAACGCGTGCGCTCGCGCATCACGCAGATCACCGAGTACTTGCCCAGGCGTTTGGCCAGCGTGGCATTGTCCGCCGGGTAATCATGTTCGAACGTCACCTCACCGACGCCATCGAGGACAGACCAGTCGACCACGTCACGCGCCACGTCCTGCCAGTCATCGATCACCGCAATCTGCAACGCCATCAGCCTTACCTCATCAATCAACGGGATTGGTTTTGTTCAGCCAGCCGAGCAGGGCCTGGTGAAACTTCGCCGGCTCTTCCATCTGCGGCGCGTGGCCCATGCCAGGGAATTCAACCAGAGTCGACTGCGGGATCAGTTTGGCGACCTGTTTACCAAGCACCTCATAGTGACCGATTTTCGCTTTCACCTCAGGTGGCGCGAGATCCTTGCCGATGGCCGTGGTGTCGGAGGTGCCGATCAGCAACAGTGTCGGCATCTTCAAGTCCTTGAACTCGTAGTACACCGGCTGGGTGAAAATCATGTCGTAGATCAGCGCCGAGTTCCACGCCACCTGGGTCTTGCCCGGGCCTTTGCTCAGGCCGGCGAGCATGTCGACCCAGCGGTCGAACTCCGGTTTCCAGCGGCCATCGTAGTAAGTCGTGCGCTCGTAGTCGCGAATGCCTTGGGCGGTAACTTTCAACTCCCGTTGGTACCACTGATCCACCGTCCGATACGGCACGCCGAGGGCTTTCCAGTCTTCCAGACCAATCGGGTTGACCAGTGCCAATTGGTCGACCTGCTCCGGGAACAGCAGCGCGTAACGCGTGGCGAGCATGCCGCCAGTGGAATGACCAAGCAGGGTGGCTTTCTGAATGCCGAGCGCTTTGAGCAATTGCTGGGTATTGGTTGCCAGTTGCTGGAAGCTGTATTGATAGTTGTCCGGTTTGCTGGAGGTGCAGAAGCCGATCTGATCTGGCGCGATCACCCGGTAACCGGCTTCGCTCAGGGCCTGGATCGAACTGTCCCAGGTGGCTGCGCAAAAATTCTTGCCGTGCATCAGCACCACGGTGCGACCGTTGGCCTTGCCGAGGGCGGCGACATCCATGTAACCCATCTGCAGGGTTTTGCCCTGAGACTGGAAATCGAAGTGTTTAAGCGTGTAGGGGTATTCGAAGCCTTGCAGCTGTGGCCCATAGGCCGGACCTTCGGCGGGGGCTGTTGCGGTTTGCGTGGCGCCATGGGCAAACAGCGGCAGGGCGGCAGTCAGGAAGAGGCCGGGCAGCCAACGGGATAACGTGACAGACATAAGGGCTAACTCCATTGAAATCGGTCGATGCTGGGACGGCAGGATTAGGGCGACATTAAACACAGGCAATGTGCGGCGATGATGGTTCAACCGATCCAGCCCAGCGTCAGCATGGCCAGCACGCCATACCGCGCGCCTTTGGCGAGGGTGACGATCAACAGGAAACGCCCGAGCGGCTCGCGCATCACCCCGGCAACCAACGTCAGCGGATCGCCAATAATCGGCAACCAGCTGAACAGCAGTGACCAATGGCCGTATCGTTCATAGTGCTTGCGTGCGGTTTCCATGTGCCTGGCGCTGACCGGAAACCAGCGTCGATCCTGAAATCGCTCAAGCCTGCAACCCAGCCACCAGTTGACCAGCGAGCCAAGCACATTGCCCACCGTCGCCACCGCCAACAATCCCCAGAGCCAGTAATGGTCGCTGACGATCAACCCGACCAGCAAGGCTTCGGATTGCAGTGGCAGCAACGTCGCGGCGCCGAAGGCGGCAAAGAACAGTCCTGTGTAAGCCGCGCCCATCAACGGGCCGGGTAGTCCGCCACTACGACGTCAGCGCCGTCCTTTTTCAGACCAATCACTTGATAAGCATCGCTCATGCCGTCCATTTCCATGCCCGGTGAGCCCATCGGCATGCCCGGTGCGGCAACACCCAGCAGATCGTCACGCTTGCTCAGGGCCAGCACTTGCTCCGCCGGGACATGGCCTTCGACAAATTTGCCGTTGATGATTGCGGTGTGGCATGAGGCAAGCCGTGGCGGCACGCCGTGTTGTTGCTTGAAGCTGCTCATGTCGGTTTCAACGTGATCTTCGACTTTGAAACCGTTGGCTTCGAGATGGCTGATCCATTTCTTGCAGCAGCCGCAATTGGCGTCGCGATGGACTTCGATGGGAATCAGGTCGGCAGCCTGGGCCAGGGAGGAGATGAACAGGGCGCTCAGGGCGACCAGACGCAGGTGGGTTCGCATGACGGACTCTCGACTCGGGTGGCGGTCAAAAAGAACGTATTTTGACCGGTTTTTCCTGCCAGGCATCAACTCAGTGTTTCAAGTTGCTACAAGGCAGGCTGGCAGGATAATCGTAGATCAACCCTGACAGCCCCATGAGCGAGAGATGACAAATCCGTAAGGTTGCACGCGATCCTGTGTAGGAGCTGCCGCAGGCTGCGATCTTTTGATCTTTTAAAAGCAACATCAAAAGATCGCAGCCTGCCGCAGCTCCTACATGAGATAGAGGTGAATCAACTGACCTTGAAGCGCCCCATGATCGCACTCACCCGGCTGTTGGCTTCCAGCAACTGGCGGGTGTTGAGTTCACTGGCCTGGCCGCTTTGAACCAGTTCATCAACCATGTGGCGAATTTGCACCATGCTGCGGTTGATCTCTTCGGTCACCGCACTTTGCTGCTCGGCGGCGGTGGCGATTTGCGTGCTGAGGCTGTTGATATGGCTGACGGAACCGGCCATTTCATCCAGCCCCGAGTTGACCCGTGCCGTGGCATCGGCCGCCGACTGGCAACTGGCCTGAGTGTTTTCCATGGCGCTGACCGACGAACTGACACCTTGGGTCAGGCGCTTCAACATCTCGTTGATTTCCGAAGTGCTGGCCTGGGTCCGGGCCGCGAGGGCGCGCACTTCATCGGCCACCACGGCGAAGCCGCGACCCTGTTCACCGGCGCGGGCCGCTTCGATGGCGGCGTTGAGGGCCAGCAGGTTGGTCTGACCGGCAATCGCACCGATCACCCCGAGAATCTCGGTGATGCGTTGAGCGTCCTGTTGCATGTTTTCGACTTTATGGGTGGCGCTGGCCACTTCATCGATCAGCGCAACCACGCTGTTGGTCGCCTCGCCCACCACCACCCGCGAACGGTCGGCGTTTTCGTTGGCGCGCTGGGTGAACGCCGCGGTTTCTGCAGCGTTCTGCGCCACGCTTTCGGCGGTCGAGCTCATCTCGGTGATGGCGGTGACGGTCTGATCGGTTTCCGAAGCATGACGCAGCAGAATCTGGCTGGTATGCGTCGACGTGCGTTGCAGGTTGTCGAGGCTCGACGCCATGGCGCCGGTGGCCTGGGTGACTTCACTGATCATGTTTTGCAGATAGGCAATAAAGGTGTTGACCGAATGACCGATGGCGCCGAGTTCGTCCTCGGCGCGGATGGTGATGCGTCGGGTCAGGTCGGCATCGCCGCTGGACAGCAGGTCGATGTTGGCTTTCAGCGCTTTCATGCGCGAAACCAGCTGACGGATCGCGTAGACCTGCAACAGCACCAACAGAATCACCAGCGGAATCTGCAACAGGCTCAGGGTGCTGAGCACGTCGTCACGCTGGGCGGTGAGCATTTTGGTCGGCAGGGCAGTGGCGAGGAACCACGGCGTGCCCTCGATCGGGCGCATGAAGAAGGTGCTGGCTTCACCGTTGTTGTCGAATTCGACGCGCTGCGCCTGATCGCGGCTTTGCAGACCCGCCTTGACCTGGCTGGCGAAGGTCGAGCTGGCAGCCAGTTCGCTGATGTTCTTCAGCACGATCGGTCCGCTGATGCGCGAACTGTTGCTGATGATTTTGCCATCGGCCTCGACGATGAGCATTTCGGCGTTGAGGTCTTTTTCCTTGCGGGCCACCAGGTCGTTGAAGAAACCCAGGGTGACGTCGATGGTCGACACGCCCCAGGCATTGCCGTTTTTCTGGATGGCCATGGCGCAGTTGGTGCGCGGCTCGGCGCTGGCGTCGTCCTTGTAGGCCGCCGCCCAGGCGCACTGCCCGCGCGGGGTGGCCATGCCGCCCTTGTACCAGGTCTGGTCGTAGTAGTTGGGTGCCGCGTCACTGTTCCAGAACGTGTTGACAGCCAGTTTGCCCGAGGCATCGCGATGCCAGAAGGTGCTGAACTTGTTGCGCCCGGCTTCACGCTGGCCGGGTAGCGGCCAGATACCACCGCCAAACACTTTCAATTCGCCGTATTGATCCACCAGGCCCGGCAATACCGTGTCGATGGCCGCGCTGTCGAGCAGCGGGATGGTCTGGGTGATGCTGCGTTGTTGCGCCTGAACCTTGTTCAACTCGCCCTGAATCTGCTCCGCGACTTCGGCAATGCGGTTGAGCACCACCTGTTCTTCGGTTTGACGCAGTTTGGGTGCGACCAGTTGGCTGATACCGACCACGGTCAGCACTGACAACAGCAGCATGAATAGAACCAGAAACAGCGTGTAGCGAGCCTGAATAGTGCGGAATGCGGGCATGGAAACCGGTCCTTGAGCTGCGATTCTTATTAGGGGCGGGAGGCGTAAACAGTGCGGGTATCACTAGGTATCGTCGTTGCCGTGAGAAGCTTTAGGTACCGGCGTGCTAAAAAGCTGAATGCCGATGACTGGTCGGTATCGAACCTGATACACAGGAATTAGCCAGCCATGGCACCGGAGTGAATTTCTACCGGTCGCGCTTCGAGGGAGGGCTTGAAAGCCAGCATCCACGGAGGTCTGCTGATTTGTATCGAGAATGTACGAGAATTGTAAGTGAGTGCACAAAAAGGGTTGGTGCCATCAGTTAGCCGGTGGATACTCCCCGGCATTCGAGTGGTTCAACAAGGATATTTCATGTTCACTTCACAGGGAGTTTTCTCATGACGATTGGCATTGTCGGCGGCTGGGAAAGCAAGGCTGGCGTCATGGTGCGTAATACTGGCGCGAAGAAACAGGTGGCACAGAGCGTCAAGGTGCAGCAGATGCTGACCATGGTCGGTAACGATCCCAACGCTTTGAATACAGCCGAGATGGACAAGCAAGGCCTGCGCAAAAACATCAAGGGCTTTGATCCCGCGAACGTCTCGGTAAAACAGATGGGTAATCTGGCCGCGATGCTGCGTAGCCGAGGGCTGATCTCCGAAATCACGTCCTTCACCTTGCTGAATGCTGGTGACAAGTTCGATCGTTTCGGCGTGACCAAAGACATTGATGTCAAATTCAACGCACTGGAGTATTTCGCGACTCAGCTTGATGCGATCCAGAGCAATGGTCTCAATGGCAATGCCTACGGCAAAAATCTGATCCCCGAATTCAAGAAAGCCATTTACGTCCTGCAAAACCTGAAAACCTATGGGGAAGGCAACGCGCCGCTTCCCGATAAAGACGGCATCAAAGCCAGGGCTTGAGCCGCCAGACAATGACCCGCTCAAGGTGAACGGGTCATTCGCAAGATCGCGGTACGCTCAAGTCACAGCGCTATCTTGCTCAGGTGAGGTGCGACTTGCTGTTGTGCCTGATCGTGTAACTGCTGCATCTGCGGGCAGTGCAACTCAAGTTTTCCCAGCCGGTAACCCCGGTGAAACAGCGCCAGCCATCCTCCCTCCTTACCCTCGACGGGGGCCAGCCCGGTAAAGACAAATCCGATTGCAGCCAGTCTGTTCAGGTCGCAGGTAAATTGCCGTGACAATCCGAGCCGGATCGACACCAGCCATTGCTGCGGCAATCCCCTTAGCTGCTCGAGCAGATCGGGCCGCAGGGCCTTGAGCAGGATGTCGTAACGATTGGTGTGTTGTTCCAGCTGAATCGCGGGACCACGCCAGTGAAATCGTTGCTCTTGCGTGCCGAATACATCACATAAATGTTCCATGAAACTGCGGTAAGCAGACGGCCAGGCCTGCCTTGGCAACGGGCGTTGATACCCGTCGATGATGCGACATCCCAGGACAATCGATTCCGGCGTTGAGCTACCAAACGGCGAGGGCACGTAGTCCGGCAACAGCGCGGTGTTATGAAAACCGAGGTTGGCGGCCATACGTTGCGTGTACGTGTGGTGAGTGACCTGTTTGATGGACACGTCGTGGCAGCCCAGTGCTTGCGCGTGAGTCAGCAGTTGCTGGCTCAGACGTGTGGCAATGTTTTGTCCCCGGGCATCAGGATGGACGGCGCTCAATGCCAGTTCGGCCGTGCGGGCGCCTGTGTGGCGAAACAGGGTGGCGTGTCCGCGTATCTGCCCGTCGACCTCGGCGACCAGCGAGTGCCAGCGCTGGTGGGCGTGGTTCTGGTTGATCATCTGCGGCAGATAAACGTGCGGTTGCACATAAAGATCGCCGTACACCTCGCGGAACAACTGGCTGACCGCCGTGGCATCGCTGGCGCGATAATTACGCAGAATCGGCGGTTCCATCCGGACCCTCCTGATCCTTGTGTTCATAACGACGCAGGTCCAGCACGCGCAGGCATTTGCCCGAACGGGGATGTCGTGGCAGATCCTCATGCGTGCAGCACTGGATGTGCAGTTCCAGCAAATGATTCGTCCGTAATTGCGTGATCAACGGATAAAGCTCAAACATTGAGGTTTCCAGTTGCCGATTGACGTCGGCGCGGTCGGGAGACTGTGCAGTTGGCACCCATTTGAGCGTCAGCACGTCCTTGAGCGCGACCTGTTCAATCACCAGTTGCCAGTCGTCACAGGCAGCGTCGCGGCGTATCAGCTCGGCGATTTCCTTGGGGACCAGCGACAAAATGCCCACTCGGACTCGTTGGCTGCTGGCGCTGCGGCCCTTGATCGCGAATTTTCGCTGCGCAGTGCCGAGCGGTTCTCGCCAACAGGCGCGGTCGCCTACCGGGTATCGAATCAGCGGCATCAAACGCCGGTGGGGACTGGTCAGAACGAGCAAACCCACTTCATCGCAAGACTCGATCACCTCTCCCGTGTATTCGTCGATGATCTCCAGGATGGCGTGACTTTCATGCATTCGATGCTCGCCCTCGGCGCAGTCGCGCTGACTGCTGCCGATGAAACCGGCGTCGACGCTGGCGTAGCCGATGGAGGCGATGCGCGCGTTGGGAAACGTCAGTTTGAGAAGCTGGCGCTGTGAATCAAACAGACTTTCGCCGCCGTAGAGCAGCGTGTCGACAACCGGCAAGGTTTGCTTGCGACGTTCAAGCCAGGCGGCAAAGGTCAACAGATGTGCCGGCAAGCCTGCAAGCACGTTGATCCGATGCTGCTGGATGGACTGCGCCAATACCTGCGAATCGATGTCGCCGGTGAACGGGAACTCGGTGATGTCCACACGCACATGTGCCAATGAATCGTGAATGAACAGGAAGCTGGCATACAGGTCGCCAGCAAAAAACAGATTGGCGACCCGGTCTCCCGGGTTGAATTGCGCGCTGAGGGCGTTGCCGAAATCGCCGACCAGGCGCCGCCATTCATCCCGATTGTAAATAGAGAGTTTCGCGGCACTGGTGGAACCGCCGGTTCTGAATACCAGTGCCCCCTGCGCTGAGGCGGTCAATACCGGCCACAGGTCGAGGGTTTCGCTGTGACGCCAGAATTCGTCGGGATCAACGATCGGAAGCTCGGTGAGCAACGCGACTTGTCCAGGGACTTCGGCAAAGTGTTCGCGGTAATAGGGCGAGTGCTGACGAGCGAAGTTGATCAATTCGCCCACTGAGTCAGTGATGTTCACAAGGTTGACCTTTTATGGTTTCTGGCTTGACTCACGGGAAGTATCAGTTGCGCGAATCAATCATTAACGGCGTCTTGCCGCTGTGCTTGTTTCGGGCGAAGTCTTTGATGGCACAGACTTCAACTTCGAGATTCAGTAACCCGCCGTGAATAATCGTTGCCAGGGTCGGGTAACTCGACAGTCGGGCCTGCACGTCAACAGGTTCGAGTTCGCTGCGCAAATGGATGCGCTCGACACCGTCGGGTGCATGATCCAGCAGCAGTTGAAACGGCACTTGCAGATGCACCGCCAGTTCACTCAATGAAATGAAGTCGGTGCCGATGCGGATCAATTTGCCGTGACGTTGCAGCAGTTCGAAGCGTGGTGTGGCCAGTCCGCAAGCACAGGCGCCGGATACCCAGCGGCCGGTGTCGCCGACGTCATAGCGCTGAACGTTTTGCGCCTCCCGGGCGATGGAGGTGAACAACAGACGGCCGACTTGATTGCCGACCACAGGCTCATCCGCGTCGAGCGCGACAATTTCCAGATGTTGGGTGTCGTTCATCAGATGAAAAATGCCATCTCCCGTACCCTGGCAGGCATGGCCGAGGGGACCGGCGTCGACACTTCCGTAAATCGCCGAGCGGATGCTGGTCACGCCGCAATTGCGCAGAAGAGCACGACTCGGTTCACTGAGATGTTCGCCACCGAGAAACACCTTGGTGATGCCGCCGTAGGCTTGCAAGCGCTCCCGTTCGTTGAGAAACAAGCGGTGCAGAGTGCTTGGCATGCCCATCAGCACCGTCACGCGCTGACTGATGATCAGCTCGGCGATGTCGCGGTAATCGTCATCGGCCGGAGCGCCCATCGGCAGGTGGGTGATGTCCAGCAACTCAAGCGCTTTGGCGAAACTCAGGAAACCGCCGTACAACCCGCCGCAGAAGAACAGGTTCATTACCCGATCCCGCGCCGGATCCAGGCCCGCCGCGAACAAGCCGTCCGCTGTTGCGCGCATCTGTCGATGGAAATCACCATAGCTATAACCGGACAGCGCGGGTGTCCCGCTGCTGCCACCGGAGCGGAAATACAACTGCGCCGCCGCGTTGAACGGCTGGCCCTTGAAACGCTCCTTGTCCATGATCGGCTGCCCGCAAAGCGTTACGGGTACAGGCGCGGGATCAAGGGTGGCGTGGCTTGGCAACAGGTTGGCGGCGACGCTCACCGACACACGTCGACTAAGCCGTTGCAACGCGTAAACGCCATCATGGGGCTCACCGTCATAGCCATCGTGAATGCCGGCCACCGGTGTGATGCGCGTCACACCGGCACGGATCAGCATTAGCGCCAATTCGCCAATCTGTGCTTCGCCGCACAGCAGCGCGCAACTTTGCAGGACATTGCGCCATGGCAGCAGAGTGTCGGTAATCAGCGAACGGGGTACCGGATGCAGCAGCAAGCTGCGAAACAGCGGGGAGGGGGCGAGCTGACGCTCGTGCGCCCAGATCACCCGCCAGCCCGGCGCGCTCCAGACATGGCCGGTTTGTTGCGCGAAACTCTGCGCCAGGCGTGCCATGTGCGTGTGCGTGGTGATTTGCGCGCCTTCCTGTGGCGTTGGCAGCAGCGCCGGCCAATTCCCGGCGCGGCGTTCGAAAGCTGCCGCCAGGCGTTCACCGATCTCGCGCAATACGAGCGGGTCGTCACTGTCCACCAGCAGCCATTGCGGGCTGGAGCAGGCCTGCTGATCCAGTCGACAGACTTCATCGGCGACGGCATCGAGGTTCTGCGCTGTGGCGGCTTCGGTCGTCAGATAGACGAAGCTGATGCGATGTCCCCAGTCGATCCACCGGCAACCCGGCGGGAGCTGCTTGCGAATGGCTTGTAAGGCGGGTTCACCCCCCCACGCCGCGACGCCATTGGCGCGTTTACACAGTTGCCCGATCTGCCCCGTGCTCACTGGCAATACCGCCACGTAACCCGCGAGTTGGCCACTCGAATCGCATTGCAACAACGCGTGCAGTAACCGTGCGGTCAGGCCTTGGTCGCTGCTGCTGGGGCGTAACCAGTTGACGTTGCCTGCCAACAGACTTTCCAGTACCGCGCAGAACGCCAGCAACGGCGCGTTGCCCGGCGTGATGTGCACCACCAGCCCGAGTGGACTCCAGCATTCGAAGCGCGATTGTCGATAGTCGATGCGACGCAATGAGCCCGGTTGGGCGCCGAGTTCGCGTTGCAATTTGATCTGCAATGCCTCGGCCGTGCAGAACTCGATCAGGGCCTGTCGATGTTCGCGATCAAGCGCGAGCGCTTGATTGTCGCCGCTCAGTTGCTCGGCAAAGCAGGTCGCGGCGCTGATCACCATGCTGCTTTGCAGCGGCGTGCTCAGATGATCCGCAAGATCTGCCTGAAGGCATTCAAGCGCAGCGTCAAGGTCGCAGGCGTCGCGTAATTGTCCGTCGATCAAGTACATATCAATAGCTCCCCAGCAGGTCGGCCGCTGCCATCGCGCAACTTCTGCCTGCGGTAGTGCCGGCGCGGCCGTGCAGTTCAAACCAGTCTGCTCAGCCCGCAGCCGCAACTTTGGCCAGGGTGCAACGTCGCCAGATCGCTCATCACCACCGCGTGCGCGGGACTGGACGAGATGTAGGGCGAGACGAATCCCAGCAGGCCTTGCTGGCCATAGGGTTGAATAGAAAAATCAGCTGGATGGCGCACGTACACCTTCGAATAGACCGGGACATGAAAACGGTGATGGGCGCATTCGATGTAAGGCACGGCATGCTCGACAGCACCGTAACCATCTCGACAACGCGAGGTTTCAATGCCCAGTTGGCGGTGGGTGCAGGCATAAAGTTGTTGCCTGGGAATCTCATGCGGGGCCTGGGTTTTCCAGCCGCCGCCGAAAAATGCCAGGGAGCCGGCCGGCAGTTTCAGATCTGGCATGCCGAGGGCCTGCATCTGTTGCAAGGTCTGCCAGAGAAACGCCGGGAAGCCGAGAATGCGCACCGGCAGACCTTCTTCGGCAAACGCCTTCAAGGCCTGGATGACGCCAAACACATCAAACCGATGACCGTCACCGGTGCTGCGCAAGGCATAGATCACACGGTTGGCGGGGGCGAAGCGGCACAGAAACTGATCGGTGAACGAGGTGCCAAGCGTGATCAGCCCTTGCGGTTCGTAACTCAGCAGCAAGTAGTTGCAGGGCGTGTCCGGGGTGTCCCAGCCGTAATGGCGGAAGATCTGCGCGACCATGAATTGCGCCGCGCCAAGGCTGCGCTCGTCATAGCGCATGCGGCTGCGCTGACCGCTGGTGCCGGAAGATGTCAGTTCCAGGGCGTCGGCGCCGGTGCTGCTGAGCAGCAGCCGTTGTTTGAAAAAATTGGCGAAGATCGGTGGCAAGCGCGACCAGTCATCAAGTGTGCCCAGGTCATGCGCACCGAGCCCGTGGGCGTTCAACCAATGTTCGTAGCCCGGTGTGTGTTGGCAATGAAAACGGCTGATCTCGGCCATGGCCCGTTCGAACAGGCCCGTGGGCACGGAATGCGGGCAATAGGGATGGGGCAACGCGCATAACGCATCGCTCGCGGGTAAATGGATCATCGATATTCCCTTATTCAGGTGCGGCGAACGCGGTCTTGGCGTCTTGCAGAAACCAGAGCAGCAACGGCAGGCACATCAAGCCTCCGAGCGCGGCCCACAGCGCGAAAAACTCAAGCCGGGTTCCGCCGCCAATGGCCGCGATTATTGAGCCGCCGATGCCCATCACGGCAATCGAAATCATGCCGACCATGGCCGAAACAAGGCCTTTGCTGTCATCCGAACAAAACAGCGCCAGCCGATACAGCGCCGCATTGCTGATGCCCAATCCAACGGCGTAAAGCGCCAGGCTGGCGACTGTCGCTGTCAGTCCCAGACCCTGCATCGCGCAGCCGATCAGCGCCAGCAGGCCCAGGCAGAAGGGCCAAAGCCCCAGTTGTATAAGGCGTGATAACGAATGCGTCACCAGCAGACGGTTGAGAATCAGATTGCCGACGATGACGGCAGAGAAAATCGGAATTTGCCACAGGCCGTACGTCAGCGGTGTCAGGCCCAGGCCCTGGATCAGCAGCAACGGCGCCAGACCGATCCAGGCAATCAGTGGCAGGCTCATCAGCCCCAGGGCCAGGCTCGCGCCGAGGAACCGCGGGTTACCGAGCAGGGCGAGGTAGCGCTGGCGAATCTGACGCATGGAAAAATCCACGCGGGCTTGCTGCTGCCCATCGCGACGGACAACCCCCACGGTCTCCGGCATACAGGCGTAAAGCCCCAGCCAGACCAGCACAGCAGCAATGCCGAGTGCCAGAAACAGCTCGCGCCATGTCAGCCATTCCAGCAGTACGCTGCCGAGCATGGGACCGAGCAGCGGCGATAGCAGCGCAATGTTGCCGAGCAGGGCCATCAGGCGCACGGCATCCGCTTCGCAGAACACCTCTTGCAGGGCCGGATAACTGACGGCCACGACAAACCCCAGCCCCATGCCCTGTATCAGGCGCAGCGCATTGAACGCTTCAATGCTGCGGGTAGCGAAAGCGGCGGCACAGGCAGCAGCGAATGCGGCGCAGCCGATCAACAGCAGTCGGCGCCGCCCCCAATGATCGGACATGGGTCCCAGCAGCCATTGCAGGCAGACGCCGCCCAGCAGATAAAGATTGAAGGCATTGGGAACATGGCGAACATCGGCCTGGAACTCTTCAGTAACGCCCAACATCGCTGGCATGATCAAGTCACTGGCCATATAGGTCAGGAGTTCAAAAGCGCTAAGCGCCAGGCAGAATCCCACCACTTGGCGTGGACCGATTCTTATCAATGTTCTCTGCATAAACATCCTTGTCAGGTAAGGCGAAGGTTGCAGAGCCTAGGTCCAGACATTGGCGTGACCTACTGGTTAGCTGAAACATCAGATTTCGAATCTTTGCGGGATATGGACTGGATCCAAAACGCTCGTAAAACCACAAGTTGCCGGGCAGGCATCCCTTGCCAAAAAAATGCCCGCGAAGGGCGCGGGCATTGTTTGTCAGTTAATTCAGCGTGTATTTTTCATGCCCGAAATCTGACACTGGCGGGGAGGCGGGGTGAAATATCCTGTCAACGATGTTGATGGTAGCCAGGGCCTCCACGGTCGTAACGATGATGGTCGTCGTGCCAGCCGCCGTGGGGAAAGATGATGCAGCCACTCAGGGTCAGCAGGGCGAGAACAGGAAGCAGCCAGGTGATTCGACGCAGCATTTGAATAATCCTCATGTTAAAGCCGTCATGAAGCCAAAAGCCTTCATCGGCTGTAACATGAGACCCCGTTTGCTGCGGCGCATCCCCGTAAGACGGTAAGTGCATGGCATGCAAGTGGACACAAACCGGATACATTCCAAAGTTTCAGGAAGCCGCAATGACCCAGAAGCAACGTTTGATTTATTCGATTCTGATCGCCGTCTCCGTACTGGCGATCATGCTCGGCCTGTCCTGGCTGCAGAACACCGGGAAGATCGATGAAAAGACCTTCCAGTACATCGCCATCGGTGTGGCGGTGATCGTCGTGGTGATCAACGGCGTAATGCGCCGCAAGGTCAAACCCTGACGGCGATCGCAGTACGTTTCACTCGGTGTCGAGAACTGCAGCAGCCTCCGGATGCAGGCTGTAGCTCTTGTCCGCGTTGAAGGTGATCACGCCTTCGGCGCTCAGGCGCTTTAGGACTTCGCGCACACTGAGGAAGGACAGCGGAATATCCAGATCCAGCAATTGGCTATGGACGCCGCGAACGCCCAGGCGACGGTCGTTTTGTGCCGCGACCAGCAGGGCGTCGATGACCTTCAGGCGAATCAGGCTGGTGCGCAGACCGAAGCTTTTAAGCAGCAGCCGGATGCGTTCGTTGCCGTGACGCTCGATGCGTTGTCCGAAGTCGCTCGCGTGGGGGCTGATGGATGCTCCTTGTGACGCCTGGCTACCGTCCGTTGGTAGTTGCGGGTTGTACATGCAATTACTCCTTTTCAGAGCCCGATCGGGAAAGGTTTTTTTGCGCTCTCTAAACAAGACGTTTCAGCTCGCCAAATCATGAAAGAAAAAATGTAGAAAATTTGTCGGGATTTCGTCTTCTGCGCGTAATCACTGCGCAAAACTGCCGCGCACCGCGCTAAATTTTTTTCGTCGACGTTCGTTTTCAGATCAGGCTCATTGCGCGTGGACGCGTGGGCGTTACCAACAGCGGATCCGTTGCCCGTCACATGTTTCGCGCGGCAAGGCAGGTCCGCTTTTCGGCATTTCGATCAGGAGCGAGCGTGATTATTTCCAGGCAGTTAACCGGACTGGCCGTTGCCGGTATGCTTTTCGGGCTGAGCCTTTCGGCCCATGCATTCAGCCCCTCCATTGATACCAGTGCCGAGATCCGTCGTACCGGTTTCGGTGTGCCGCATATCCGCGCACAAGACGAGCGAGGCCTGGGTTTCGGCATCGGTTACGCCTATGCGCAGGACAACCTGTGCCTGCTGGCCAACGAGATCGTCACGGTCAATGGTCAGCGTTCGCGTTATTTCGGGCCGGATCAGCTCACTGTCGAAGAACGTGAAAACCGTGTCAGCGATGTCTTTTTCAATTGGCTTAATACGCCGGAAGCGGTCAGCACCTTCTGGCAGGCGCAAACGGCACAGGTGCGTGATCTGGTCCAGGGTTATGCCGCGGGCTACAACCGCTATCTCGCCGAACGCCGTCAGCAGGGCCTGCCGCAACAATGTCAGGGCGAATGGGTTCGCGATATTGCCCCAGAGGATCTGGTCAAACTGACCCGTCGTCTGTTGGTCGAGGGCGGGGTTGGACAATTCGCCGAAGCCCTTGCCGGTGCCACGCCGCCACAGGCCACGGCCCGGATCGCCAACGATACGCACGCCTACCAAATGGCAGATGTCCGTCAGCAGCGCTTCGCGCTTGATCGTGGCAGCAATGCCGTGGCGGTGGGAGGCGAGCGGTCATTCAACGGTCGCGGCATGCTGTTGGCCAACCCGCACTTTCCCTGGGTTGGCGGTATGCGTTTCTATCAAATGCACCTGACCATTCCCGGCAAACTTGACGTCATGGGTGCCGCGTTACCGGGCCTGCCGATGATCAACATCGGTTTCAACCAGCATCTGGCCTGGACCCACACGGTCGATTCCTCCAAACACTTCACCCTGTATCGCCTGCAACTCGATCCGAAAGACCCGACGCGCTATCTGCTCGATGGCCAATCATTGCCGATGAGCAAGCAGACAGTGACCGTGCAGGTCAAACAGGCCGACGGGCAAGTGCTGCCGGTGGCACGCGACATCTACAGCTCGAAGTTCGGCCCGATTGTGCAGTGGCCGGGCAAGCTCGATTGGGACAATCAGTTCGCTTACAGCCTGCGTGATGCCAACCTCGACAATGATCGCGTGCTCAAGCAGTGGTATGCGATGAATCAGGCTTCCACGCTCGAGGATTTGCAGGATTCGGTGCACAAGATTCAGGGTATTCCCTGGGTCAATACGCTCGCCGCAGATGACAAGGGGCAGACGCTGTACATGAACCTGTCGGTGGTGCCGAACGTCAGCGGCGAAAAACTCGCAAAGTGCAGTGACCCGCGAATCGGCACCCAGATGATCGTGCTCGACGGCTCAAACAGCGCCTGCGCCTGGGACGTCGACCCGCAAGCCGCGCAGAAGGGCATTTTTGCTGCCAGCCAATTGCCGCAACTGCTGCGCAAGGACTTCGTCCAGCACTCCAACGATTCCGCATGGCTGGCCAACCCGGCGCAACCGCTCACCGGTTTCTCGCCGTTGATCAGTCAGGACGGCCAACCGCTGGGCTTGCGTTCGCGCTTTGCCCTCGATCGTCTGGCGAGCCTGAACAAAAAAGGCGCGCTGGGGGTCAAGGATCTGCAGCAGATGGTGATGGACGATCAAGTGTATCTGGCGACCCAGGTGGTGCCGGATCTGCTGAAGTTCTGCGCCGCTGACCTTGGCGCCGATGCGCAAGCACTGAAACCGGTGTGTGCCAGCCTGAAGGCGTGGGACGGGCGGGCCAATCTGGATTCGGGCCTGGGCCTGGTGCATTTCCAGAACATCATGCAAGCCCTGCAGCAGTCGGTGGACATCTGGCGTGTCGCCTTCGATCCGCAAGACGCGCAACACACGCCGCGTGGTCTGGCGATCGAGCAACCAGCGATGGCCAAGGCGCTTCGCGAAGCAATGCTGGCGTCGATCGATACCGTGGCCAAAATGGGCCTGAAACCGCAAACCCGTTGGGGCGACATTCAGGTGGTCAGCAGCGGCGGGCGGCAGACGCCGATCCATGGCGGGCCGGGTACGCTGGGGATCTACAACGCGATCCAGAGCGTGCCACGCGAGGATGGCAAGCTTGAGGTGGTCAGTGGCACCAGTTATCTGCAAGTCGTGACGTTCGATGAAAAGGGCCCGCACGCGCAGGGGCTCTTGGCGTTCTCGCTGTCCAGCGATCCGGCATCGAAATACTCGCGCGATCAGACTGAGGCATTCTCGAAGAAACAGTGGAGTGTGCTGCCGTTTACCGAACAGCAGATCCAGGCGGACCCGCAGTATCAGGTGCAGACCATTCACGGGACGTTGAACAAAACGGGGAAAGTCGCCGCCCAGTAAACACGGCGTTACTGGAAGCACAATTGAAGGCCGCATCCCGCAAGGGGCGCGGCCTTCAGCTTTTTGGCGGCTGTTGCGGCATCGGGTTGATCACCGGATTGCCTTCCTTGTTGCGCGTCAGGTAAACGGGCAAGACCTTGGGCAAGGAGTTGGCGAGGTTGTTCAGCTCTTTGATGTTGTAGATACCGCCCACCCGAATCGCTCCGGTGCTGTTGTCGGCGAGCATCAACGGTTTTTCCAGGTAGCGGTTGATCAGCGGCAGGGCTTCACTGAGCGGCAGATTGTCCAGCACCAGTTTGCCGCTGCGCCAGGCCAGCGAAGCATCGTCAGGGTAGGTCTGGCTGATTTGCGGCATGTAGTCGCCCGGTTTGTAACGCGCTTGCATGGAGGGCTCGAGACGCAAGCCATCGCCCGGCAATTGACGATTACTGCTGACCAGCACCGAACCTGCGATCAGGTTCACCCGCACTTGATCCTCGTACATCCAGACATTGAACCGCGTGCCGGTCACCCGAATCCTGCCTTCGCCTGCCCGCACGACAAACGGGTGCGACGTGTCGTGACTGACGGTAAAGAATGCCTCGCCTTTTTTCAGCGTGACGCGGCGTTCGTCCTTGTAGTTGCTGAAGGTCAGGTCAGTGTTGAGGTTCAGTTCGAGTTGGCTGCCGTCACTCAGCGTCACCTGACGCACATTGTCAGTGGCGGCAAAATGCTCATAACTGTTGGGCAGCAAGCCGAGATGCCAACCGGTGTAAGCCGTCAAGGGCAACGCCAGTGCGCAGACCCCGGCCGCTATCGCGTATCGGCGCCATGGGCGGGCAGGCTGAGCAACCGGCACGACAAATGCTGTATCCGGGCGCGGCAGGTGTCCGGCAACGTCCCAGATTTCCAGCATGGCTTCGTACTCGAATGCATGCAGAGGATGAGCATCGTGCCATTGCTGGAATGCGCGACGCTCTTCGTCCGTGCAGTCGGCGGCGTGCAAACGCATGCACCAATGCGCGGCGGCATCGGTGATCGCATCGTATTCGGCTTCCGAGAGAGTGTCTTGGGTCATTGACTCATCCTGATTTCGCACATTCTAACCTTGACGGGAAGTTGCCGAGAACATAAGTCATGGCATTTACCCATCAAAGTGGAACTTATTTTTCGCTCAGGCGCCCAAAAAACAGGACGCCAATGACCACTATCCATAAATGGAGTGAAAAAATGATCAAGAAGACCTTTGCTGCCCTGATTGCCACTGCAAGCCTGCTCAGCGCCGGTGCCGCGCTGGCAGACAAGCCAGGCGCAGGCTGGATCACCATCGAAAAAGCCATCGAGACCGCGAAGACCAAGGCCGGTTATGTCGAGGTCTACAAGATCGAGGCCGATAACGATGGCTATTGGGAAGGGGAAGGGCGCAAGTCTGACGGTGTCGTCTATGAGTTCCGCATCGATGGCGCATCGGGCAACATTCTGCGCGATCAGAAAGACTGATCCCGACCGTCTGAGCCAGGGCGCAGGTTTCGACCTGCGCCTTTTTTTATGTTTTTTTCAGGGTGCCGGTACCGGGTCCAGTTGCCGGCCCATCTCGCAGATCAACAGGGCAAGCGAATCGGCATTGTGCAAAATGATGTCGATCCGTGCGTCGGCTGAGATCCGGTTGTAAAAAGCGTTGCGTGCCTCATCCATGGTCGGGCTGCTGGTCAGCCTGAGTATTTCTTTGCCGATGTGTTTGCCATCGGGGCTCTTGTCCAGATCGACAAACTCCCCGGGGCGGTGGCTTTCACGCGCAAAGAGTGCCTGACGCGGCGTTTGCAGGGACAGCGCGGTGCTTCGAAAGTCTTCCAGCGCATCCCTCAGGTCTCGCCCGAAGACCGTGATGGTGTTGATCAGATCGGGAAACGGTCGCCGCGCTTCCAGTAAGGCGAAGTCTTCGGTGCCAGAGTATTGATGGGAAAATTCGTGGATCAGGGTGGCAGCCTGGGCGTGGCCTTCGATGTTGAAGGGCTCACTCAGATGCTCCTGGTAGTAGGCCAGGTTCGGGTCGAAGAAATGCTCGGTGAAATGCACCATTTTGCGCTCGTCCTTGATCAGTACAAACGCACTGACAGAGGACTTGTAGATATTGGAGCCCACCACAAACCGCTCGGTGTTCATCAGGTCATCGCTGGGGTCTACCAGCGCTTCACAGATCGGCACGATCGCCTTGTGCACCTTGCTTAACAGGTTTTTATCGACCGCAGTCACCCCGAAAAAAACCTTGAGAAAGCCATCCAGCCGGCTGCCGGGAACGTTGGCTTTAAGCTGGGCCAGATTGTGCAAACTGTTGAAAGCGTAAAAGCGGGCAATGTCGATGGCCTGCTGAATCTGCCGTGCTTTATACGGATGAAGGCGCTGAATCTCCTTCATGCCAATCGCTTCAATGTTCAACAACGCCCTGCGGTTGGCTTCAACATCATCCGCGCGCGACAGGATCGACATGACTTTGCCGTAATGCGCGGCGTTCTGATCAGGCGCCAGCAACAGGCGCGAGCCGCTCTGGACCAGGCACGGACCGGGTGCCAGATCGTTGACCATCTGCCAGACGGGTCCTGGTTGTTCTACACGGTTTACCTTGCCAGCGATCGGCGCATAGGTGCGCTTGCTGAGCAGATCCTCGTAGAGGCCGGTTTGTGGGACATGCCGCAGATCCTGCAGCGCGACATCCGTGGCTTCGAAGGGCTGCAACTCGGTGCGCAGCGGCGAGGTGGTTCTGATCTGCGACCAGCTCGGTGCAGCCTGCGCGCTGAGCGGTGCGGGGATGTCGGTGACGGGCGCGGCGCCTTCCAGCTTGAGACGCCCCAGCGAGATCATTTGCGCCGCCCCTGAAATAAAGCTTTTCAGGGCTTGCGGCCAGTGATGATCCTGCAAGCCTTCGGCGGAGTGCTTGAAGTCTTTGTAGGCCTGCCAGAGAAAAGTGAGGTAGGACACTTTACCCGGTAGCAGGCTCGCGCTCAGGCTGATACCTCGGTTGAACAGCGCTTTGGCCGTGTCCCAGTCAGCCTGGGCGTCGCGTTGCAATTGGCAGCTCAGCAATTGCGGCAGCAGTTTGAGGTTGTCAGTGAAAAACCTGTGCAGCACGTTGCCGGTGATGGGCGTGCTGGACAGGGTGAACTCACTGGTCGTGCCAGCACTTGATTGTAGAAGCGTAGCGAAGACCGACTGTTGCGCCTGGGGCAAACGGCGAATCAGCAGGTCCTGGAAACTGCCCGGTGTGTTGATGGCGGCGATGACGCTCGCCGAATCCGCGAACTCGCGCAACACCTCTTCGCCATACGGCGAATACAGGACCAATGGGCCGGTGTGGCCGCCGCCCGGACCGATCAGGTACATCCCCAACGCTTCGACAGCGACTGCGCCTGCGGTCTTGAACAATGACAGCGGAGAAACAATCGCGTGGGCGCCGTCGACGGTTTTGCGGGCGAGGCCATCCGGCATGTCGAGCACCTGACACAGATGATCGAACGCGCTGGCGGACAGCTGTTGCTGCATCTTCAGACCCTGCGCATGTTGCAGCAATTGCCAGGGTAGCTGGCGATAAAAGCGCTGTCTGCGCGCCGTGGCTTGCGCATTGCCCGGCGACAACGCGGCGGTGATCTTTGCTGCGAATATCGTGGGAATGTCCAGCGACAACAGCAATTGTCTGACAGCGCTTTGATCCAGGCCGGCCGGTAGACGCCGGGTGGTTTTCGAGGCGACCTTGAACCCGGTGCCCTGGCCGATGTTGAAATGATTCAACGCAAATTCCGTCAGCGGGCGCGCAGGGCCGGCCAATGCCAGGTTGGGGGTGATCTCGATATTCTGCGGGTCGAGCGCGCTACCCGGGAAACGGCTGTTGAGCAACGACTGCAAGCGCTGGCTGACGTACTCGGGCAGTGAAGGCAGATCGCTGAGGTAATCCTGCTGGTCAACCACGCTGTGGCGCCATTGCTCCAGCAGTTCGAGATAAAGCTGTTGCTCCTGCACCGGCGCCATGCCCATCCAGGCCGGCAGCGATTGTTGCTGGCAGATGGCGTTGGCCAGGTAGACGCTGCGCTCCAAATTGGCGTCAATCGGGGTTTTCACCACAACGTCAAAGGCAGCCTTGAGTTTCGACGCCGTCTTGATGCGCTGGCGAAGCTGATTGCAACGCGCAAGGAAATGCTCGATGCCGGACTGCACACGTTCCAGCAGCACGTTGTCCTCGATCAACCGCAGGGCACCCAGCGTGTACTCGTTGTGAAACCGACGTTGCTGGGGCAGCAGGTTTTCCAGCAGGGTCAGGCGCTCAAGCTTGTCCTTGAGCCGATGTTCCAGGGCGAGGCGGGCGGCACCGATGCTGGCGAAGACTTCCAGGCCCTGCGCGGGTGTCCACAAAACGGCGCGACCGGAGTACAGGTCATCCAGGCCGCCACGCTCGGTCAGTAAAAAGCAGTGGGCCAATGCCAACGACTGAGACACCCCGGCGCTCCTGAGGGTGATTGACCAGGCATCGGGCCGGAAACCATTGAGCGAGCGACGATCATCGCGGCTGGGCTGAGCGTTGTTGAGCACGGTGTCGACAATCGCCTGCTCCGGCGCCGTCAGCGAACCACTCATCACGCGTAGCTGCGCCTCATGGGTCACGCCGCTGACCAACACGTTGCTGAGCCTGCCTTTGAGAGTGTCGAGGTAACGGCGCTGTTCGGCTTCGGTCGCCGTCGGCTGCCCTCTGAACGTGCCCGTCAGCACGATGTTTTCCAGATCACAGGTGTCGGCAATCCTCGTCGCCTTGTGCGCCAGCACTTCGGAAGGTTGTTGCACGCCGGTCAATACCGGCCGTGTCGACCAACGCTCGCCGGCGTCGAGAGTCAACAGCCGTTCATGCAGCATGGTGCGGATATCCAGGGCCTTGTCGAACAATGAATGAATGTCGACGCCGCCATCGCTTTGGCGGAACACTTGCAAGGCGTAGGCGATGTTCTGCCGTTGCTTGGTGATAATCGCCTCGCACAGCACTTTGAAGGGCTCGCCGCCGAGGCTTTCTCCCGTCACGTTCGGGCGATTGAAACCGATGAACCGATTGCGCTCCTGCATGCTCAGCAAGCCATAGAATTCGTCCTGATGACCGCGTGCGCCGAACTTGCTCAACACGGTGTCTCGCAGGTCAGGGTAGTCCTTGAGCACCTGCAAACCGTGCGTGGGCGTGTACAGACAGGCATCGATGTGGCTGATCATCAGCGAACCGGCCAACTCGACATACTCGGGTTGGTACTCCCAGATCCGCACGTTTTCGATGGTCGGGCGACCGGCCGGTAATGCGTCGGGCTGAATCATCTGATGCAGGACGGCGAACTTGTCAGCGCTGAGGATGGCGCCTTCGCGTTTGATCATCAGGTCGGCGCGCGCCTGCTCTTGGAGCACGGCACTGAAGAACGCGTTACGCGGCGAACCTGTTTCGGCGGGCGCCTGCCAGTAGTGTTGCAATTGTTGAAAGAGCAACACCTGCAGCTTGCCCGCGACCGCATCAAGCGCCTCTTCCCATACGGCCTGGTCGCGATCGAACGGTGCACGCCCGGGATGGGAAAACTCATGCATCTGGTCAGTTGGCCAACCCTGATTACGGTAGACCATCAAGACTGCGTCACTCAGGCTGACGGAGTCGTGCCAGTGCCTGACGGACTGCGTTGGCGATGCGGCGTTAGCGCTGCCCAGCGCGGCATCGAGGTAGAAGTTGACCCGGGTCAGCGCCTGATTGATGTGAGGCAAACGGATGTTCAACAAACCGTTGAAGAGCGTTTCCAGCATCGATGTCAGCGAGGGCAGGCGTTTCAACTCGTCGAGCGTGGCCTGGGCATTGCGTTGCTGGCTCGCGAGAATCTGCGCCTTCTGATGATCGAAAATGTCGCCTTCGATGGTTTCGAACGTCAGCGTGCGTTGCCGCTGTTCGACAATGTCCCTGCGTTGGCCGAGCGCGATGAAGGCCAGAAGCAGGTCGTCCTCTTCGGCATCCTTCAGACGTTTTTCGAGCTGTTTTTTCAGCGTGGCCAGGTTTTCGTATTTTTTGATGCCGTCATAGGGCGTGTACAGGATCGCGCCCCGGTCATCAGGCGTTTCGCTGAGAATGAAACAGCCTGCCAACGTCACCGAGGGCGCCGTGCCTGCGTGAATGTGAATGCTTTGCGCGAGCATCGGCGGGGTTTGCCGGCTGCGCAGTGCCTGGGTGGCGAGTTTTACATGGCCCAGCCAGATGAAATCCTTGGCATTGAGGTTGTGCGTTTTACCCAGTTGCCTCCACTGCTCGGGAAAATTCAGGGTTTCGGGGAACAGCAGCGGGGATGCCGGCTCAGTCATCATCAGGTCTCGAAATGGCGCGTGCGGCGCGAAGAATGAAGTCCGAGACTAGGGGCGATGAAGGCGGCGCAGGTGGTAGATAGTTATCGCATGGCCAGGCGCTGAAGCTTTTGGCGGCAGGCGTCGAAGGCTTGACAGGGTACCGTTGTGGCGTGGTTAATCGGTGCGCAAGTTGTCCGTACGCTGGTGTTCCCTCCAATAACTATTCTGGAGCTTCAGATGTCTGCGCCAAACGATTGTGCAATACCTGCGGCCGCTTCCTCGATTACCGTTGAGGCGCTGACCCGGTTGCTTGAAAGCGTGTTTCTGCGCAATGGCACCAGTGCCGAAGTAGCGCGGGTGCTGGCCGCCAACTGCGCCAATGCCGAGCGTGATGGTGCTCACAGCCACGGCGTGTTCCGCATTCCCGGCTATGTTTCGACCCTGAGCAGTGGCTGGGTCAACGGCCAGGCAGTGCCCCAGGTTGAAGACGTCGCCTCGGGTTTTGTCCGGGTCGATGCCGGCAATGGCTTTGCCCAGCCTGCACTGGCGGCAGCACGAGCGCTGCTGGTGGAGAAGGCGCGTCACGCCGGAATCGCCGTGTTGGCCATTCGCAACTCTCACCATTTCGCCGCTCTGTGGCCGGATGTCGAGCCTTTCGCCGAGGAAGGGCTGGTGGCATTGAGCGTGGTCAACAGCATGACTTGCGTGGTGCCACACGGCGCTGACCGGCCCTTGTTCGGCACCAATCCGATTGCTTTTGCCGCCCCGCGCGCCGGCGCCGCACCCATCGTTTTCGACCTGGCCACCAGTGCCATCGCCCATGGCGACGTGCAGATCGCCGCGCGCAAAGGTGAAAAACTACCGCCGGGGATGGGCGTCGACAGCCTCGGCCAGCCGACTCAGGACCCCAAGGCGATTCTGGAAGGCGGGGCATTGTTGCCATTTGGCGGGCACAAGGGCTCGGCGCTATCGATGATGGTCGAATTGCTCGCAGCGGCGCTGACGGGGGGGAATTTTTCTTTCGAGTTCGACTGGTCCAACCATCCAGGGGCGAAAACACCGTGGACCGGCCAGCTATTGATCGTCATCGACCCAAGCAAGGCAGCGGGGCAGAGCTTTGCCGAGCGCAGCGAAGAACTGGTGCGTCAGATGCATGGGGCAGGGCTCAAGCGCTTGCCGGGGGACCGTCGGCATTTGCAGAGGGCGAGGTCACTGGCGCAGGGGATTGTGCTGGATGAGGCGACTTTGCTGCAGCTCAGAACGCTGGCTGGATACTGAGGTGTGGTGAGGGGACGAGTTCCCTCACCACAGGAGATTGCTTAGCGACGACCGAGCAGCAGACCCACCACCAGGCCAAAGCCGGCCGAGATGGCCACGGTTTGCCAAGGGTGGCCGCCGATGTAGCTTTCGGTGGCGTCGACCGCAGGTTTGGTGCGATCACGCACACTGGATACCGAGTCCAGCGCCTGCTGCAGCTTCACCGAGATTTGTCCGCGCAGGGTCTCCGCTTCTTCACCTACCATCGAGGCACTGCTCTTGAGTAGTTTTTCGGACTCTTCGATCAGCGCCTGGAGTTCGCTGAAGGCTTGATCCTTGATTTGATCCTGGGCGGCTTGCACGGCGGATTTGCGGGCCATTGGGTGACTCCTTGCAGTTGAATGGACAGTGATCAATGGAGTGTGACGCGGGGGCAAAAGTTGCACTGAATTTAGTCCGGAATCAAAAACCTGCGCGGGAGATTTCCGTCGAGCGTGTAAGATGTCGGCATTTTACGCCGCAGGATAAATCCCCATGAGTTTCAATCTGGCCGACAAACCCCTCGCAGAGCGCGCCGCGCTGGAAGACGAGAAATCCCGTCTGTTCGACCTCTGGCAAAGTAATCTGGGCAAGGCCAAAGGCGAAGCTGCACGGTTGTTCGGCGAGCGGGCCAAGCGCAAAGGCAAATGGGCCGAGTGGGTCCGTGCGGAACTGGACGGCATGTCACCGCCGGAGTTCGCCAACATGGTGCGCAGTGAGGTCAACCGCTTGATGGCGGCGAAGTAACGCCGCTTCAGTCGCGGTTGAAGCACGCAACAATGGCTTCGCGGACTTTCACCACCACAGGGTCGATCTGGGTACTGGTGCGCCAGCCCAGCTCGATCGGGTAACGCGGCAAGGCCAGCGGGCAGGGCAACAGCGCCAGGCCGCTGAGGGCGGCGATGCTCGCGGCAGCATGCGCCGGAATCGTCGCCACCGCCTGACTGCCCTTGAGCAGAAAAGGCAGCGCGGCAAAATGCGTGGTCGACGCACATACTCGTCGAGTCAACCCTGATGCCGCCAGCCCTTCATCGGTGATGCCGATAAAACCACCCGACGACACCAGAAGATGCTCGCGGGCAACAAACTCCTGCAGATCGATTTGTTGCTGGCCGGGCGCAAGGCTCACCGGGTCCACCAGGCACGCATAACCCCCTTCGCCCAACACCTGACGGCTGAGCAAGCGTTCGGCAAAGCCGCCGGCAGTGATCGCCAAGTCGATGCTGCGTTCCATCAGCGCGCGGGCGACGATCTGGCTGTGGGTCTGGCGGAAGATCAGCCGCAGTTTCGGTGCACTGCGGGCGATTTCCTCAATCAAGCGACGGCCGTAAGCAATTTCAAAATCGTCCGAAAGGCCAACAATGACCGAACGACCGTCGTAGTGATTGGCCGTCGGATCAACCATCGCCAGACTTTGCCTGCATTTGTTCAGCGCCTCGCTGACCACCGGTTTCAGCTGATTGGCCTTGAGCGTCGGCGCCAATCCGCGGCCGGTGCGCACAAACAATTGATCGCCGTAAACCTCACGCAGACGCCGCAATGCCGCGCTGACTGCCGATTGCGTCACGCCCAGGCGCAGGGCTGCACGGCTGGCACTGGATTCTTCATGCAGGGCTTCGAAGACTTTCAACAGGTTGAGGTCGACCGTGGCGATATTCATTTGGCTCATATCATTCAGCAGCGAACGGGGCTTTATTCATGATCCCGTGACGCCGGAGAATCAGCAACACCTGAATCGGATGGAGTGACCGCGATGCCAAAATCAATTGTTGCAGCGCTGCAAATCGGCGCATTACCCGGCGGCAAAGACGCAACCCTGGCGCAGATTCTCAGTTGGGAGGCGGCCATCATTGAATCAGGCGCGGCTTTGGTGGTGATGCCGGAAGCCTTGCTCGGTGGCTATCCGAAAGGTGAGGCCTTCGGCACGCAACTGGGTTATCGATTGCCAGAAGGTCGTGAAGCGTATGCGCGTTATTTTGCCAATGCCATTGATGTGCCGGGTGCGGAGACCGACGCGTTGGCGGCTTTGGCGGCGCGCACCGGGGCCAATCTGGTGATCGGCGTGATCGAGCGCTCGGGCAGCACGTTGTATTGCACGGTGCTGTATTTCGATCCGCAGTCCGGACTTGTCGCCAAACACCGCAAACTGATGCCCACCGGTACCGAGCGACTGATTTGGGGCAAGGGTGACGGCTCGACGCTGCCGGTGCTCGACAGCCAGGTCGGCAAGCTCGGCGCGGTGGTGTGCTGGGAGAACATGATGCCTTTGCTGCGCACGGCGATGTACGCCAAGGGCATTGAGGTCTGGTGCGCACCGACCGTGGATGAGCGCGAGATGTGGCAGGTGAGCATGCGCCACATCGCTCATGAGGGGCGCTGTTTTGTGGTCAGCGCCTGTCAGGTGCAGGCGTCGCCGAATGAGCTGGGGGTAGAGATCGCCAATTGGCCGAAGGATCGTCCATTGATTGCCGGTGGCAGCGTGATCGTCGGGCCGATGGGTGATGTGCTGGCGGGGCCGTTACGGGGCGCGGCAGGGCTGCTGACGGCTGAAATCGATACGGATGACCTGATACGGGCGCGCTATGACTACGACGTGGTCGGCCATTATGCGCGGCCGGATGTGTTCGAGTTGAGCGTTGATGAGCGCGCCAAACCGGGCGTGCGGTTCAATACATAACCCTTGTGGCAAAGCCTGGCCTGGGTCGTATCTGGATCCCGACAGGACAACAACCGGGATCCTGGATTGCGCAGGCCTGGCAAGGTCAGTGGGTTGCTCAGCGAGGCTGACGCATTTTTACCAGGTCGCGGCGCTGGCCTTGGGCAGGCTGAGCTTGCCGCTGTCGACAAAACGCATGGTGCCGAACAGTCCGCCGGCGAGTTTGCCGCGCAGTACGTAGGGCAGGTTGTCGAGGGTTTGCGTCTGGCTCAGGCCGAGGGTCTGGCGCAACACCGAGAACGCGGAAACGCTGACCGGGACGCTGACCACGGTTTCAGAAAACCGCGCGATCGTCCCGCTCTGGTCGCTGACGCCCGAGGCCAGCGAATGGCCGTTGACCTCGAGATCGAGGGCGATGCCGTTGTAATCGATAGCGGTTTCGTTGGGGTTCTGTACGCGCAGTTTGATTGCGAAACGCACTTCCAGATCCTGGCTGGTCAGCGGTTCGATCCCGACCACGTTGATGTTGACCGGGTCACGATTGGGAAACAGCGCGCAGGCACTGAGCGATAGCAAAAGTAGCGACAGGATCAAAGCGTGCAAGCGGCGCATAAACAGTCTCTCAACAAAAAAGGGCTGAGCCGCTACCGGATCAGCCCTTTTTTATTCAGAGCGCAGCGTTAGCGGTTCAACTGTGCGACAGCCGCAGGCGAGCCAGGTTCACCCTTGGCCGGGACATCCGGGTTTTCCATGACTTGCAGGATAGAGGCTTCCGGATCGAAGTCGTCCTCCTCAAGTTCGATGAATTCTTCCGGCAGGAAGATGTTCAGCACGATAGCGCACAACGCGCCCACGGTGATCGGCGATTCGAAGATGTTGCGCAGCGCCTGGGGCAGTTCGCGCAGGACTTCCGGCACGGCGGCGATGCCCAGGCCCATGCCCAGGGAAATGGCCACGATCAGCATGTTGCGCCGGTGCAGGCCAGCCTCGGCGAGGATCTTGATCCCGGCCACGGCCACGGTGCCGAACATCACCAGTTCGGCGCCGCCGAGCACGGGTTTGGGCATCAGTTGCAACACCGCACCAATCATCGGGAACAGCCCCAGCAACACCAGCAGCCCGGCAATGAAGAAGGCGACGTAACGGCTGGCTACGCCGGTGAGCTGAATCACACCGTTGTTCTGCGCGAAAGTCACCATCGGCATGCTGTTGAACACCGCAGCCATTGCCGAGTTGAGACCATCGGCGAGCAAACCGGACTTGATCCGGCGGATGTACAACGGGCCTTTGACCGGTTGCCGGGAAATCATCGAGTTGGCAGTCAGGTCACCGGCAGCCTCCAGCGGCGAGACGAGGAAAATCACCGCGATGGGCACAAACGCCACCCAGTCGAAATTGAAACCGTACTTGAACGGCACCGGTACGCTGACCACCGGCACGTCGGGCAGATTGGCAAAGTCCACGGTGCCCATCAACCACGCAACGACGTAGCCGAGGGTCAGGCCGATAACAATCGCACCCAGGCGCAGGAACGGCACATCGACTCGGTTCAGCACAACAATGGTGCCGAGCACCAGCGCCGCCAGAAACAAATGGCTGGCGCCGCCCAAGTCCGCTGCGCCGAAACCGCCGGCGATGTCGGTCATTGCCACTTTGATCAGCGACAGGCCCATCAGCGTGATGATCGTGCCAGTGACCACCGGGGTAATCAGCATGCGCAGTTTGCCGATGAACTGGCTCAGCGCCACTTCAATGAACGCAGCGAAAAAGCACACGCCAAAGATCGTCGAGAGGATTTCATCGGTGCCGCCACCGCGGGCCTTGACCATAAACCCGGCACTGAGAATCACGCTGATAAAGGAAAAACTTGTTCCTTGCAGGCACAGCAAGCCAGAGCCCACCGGGCCGAAACGCTTGGCCTGAACGAACGTGCCCAGGCCCGAGACGAACAGCGCCATGCTGATCAGGTAAGGGATTTCGCTTTGCAGACCGAGGGCGCCGCCCATGATCAGGGTCGGGGTGATGATGCCGACGAAACTCGCCAACACGTGTTGCAGCGCTGCAAACACAGTGGCGGTCAGGTGCGGGCGGTCGTTGAGGCCGTAGATCAGATCGTTGTTGCGCAGGGCTTTTTCGGAGGCGGTCATGATGATTTGCGCGCCGTGAGGCGGGGCCGGGTCAGAAAATGGAGGCGCAGGATGCCGGAAGAGAGCGGCGAGGGCAACGCAATAAAACTGCCTGAAAGGTCAGGTTTTATTGGGTGTGGAAGGTTTGAACACAGCCTCGATCCTGTAGGCGCTGCCGAAGGCTGCGATCTTTTGACTTTGCTTGTTCATAACACAAGCCAGATCAAAAGATCGCAGCCTCGTTTCACTCGACAGCTCCTACAGGGAGTTGGGGTGACTTAAAGGCGTGGCATACTGCCGCGCATGACTTTCGACTCTCCGCTAAGCGCCTGGCAGCATGCCATCGAGCACAAGGGTTTCATCCAGGATGAAGCTCAGGAACAGGCCGTATGGGCGCTGCAAAAATGCCACGAAGCCTTGCACGCCGGCGCTCGCTCGGTCAGCGGCGTGTACTTGTGGGGCCCCGTCGGGCGCGGCAAGACGTGGCTGATGGATCAGTTCTATCAAAGCTTGCGAGTGCCGGCGCGGCGGCAACACTTTCATCATTTCATGGGCTGGGTGCACCAGCGTTCGTTCCAGTTGACCGGCATCGCCGATCCGCTGCGTGCGCTGGCCAAGGAGCTGGCGAGCGAAGTGCGGGTGTTGTGCTTCGACGAACTGTTCGTCAACGACATAGGCGATGCGATCATTCTCGGGCGCCTGTTCCAGGTGATGTTCGACGAAGGCGTGGTTGTGGTCTGTACCTCCAACCTGCCGCCGGATGGTTTGTACGCCGATGGCTTCAATCGCGATCGCTTTGTCCCGGCGATTGCCGCGATCAAGGCGCATATGCAGGTGGTCCCGGTGAATGGCGCCGAGGATCATCGGCTGCATCCGGGCGCGATCCACCAGCGCTACTTTATCGCCAATGCCGGAAGCACCAGTGCGCTGGGCGGGGTCTTTGACGCGTTGACGGCCGGGCAATCGGCCAGCGCTGAACCGGTAACGGTCGGCCATCGAGTGCTCAACGTGGTGCAGGCCAGTCCGACTGTGCTCTGGTGTCGTTACGCCGACCTGTGCGAGCAACCGTTCGCCGCCATGGATTTCATCGCGCTGTGCGACAACTACCGGGCTATTCTGTTGAGCGAGGTGCCGAACCTCAGCGCACAGAAGCGCGAAGGACGCATCGCTCGCGGCACCGAGGACGGCAGCGCGCAAGTGGTGGCGGGGGATCGTGAGTTGCCGCAGTTATCGGTGCACGACGATGGCGTGCGGCGTTTTATTGCCTTGGTCGACGAGTGCTACGACCGCAAGGTGCCGCTGTACATCGAGGCACACGTGGCGATGGAGGCGCTCTACACCGAGGGCTATCTGCAGTTCCCGTTCCGCCGCACCCTCAGTCGCTTGCAGGAAATGCAATTGCAACGCTTTGCCGAGGTTTGAAAGAAGAGGGCGCCCACATGAACCAGCCGCTGTCCCATCATCTATTGACCATGGCGTATCAAAACGCCTGGGCCAATCACCGACTGGCCAAGGCCTGGACGCAACTCGACGACAGCGACCTGTCGGCCCCTCGGGTGAGTTTTTTTCCGAGCCTGCGGCTGACCCTCAACCATATCCTCACCTGTGACTGGTTCTACGTGGATGCGCTGGAGCGCGAACTGCGCGGGGACGAACCGCATCCTGACTGCTACGTGTTTTTCAATGCCGCCGAACCCTTTACCGACCCACTTTTATTGCGTGAGGAACAGGCCCATGTCGATCGTCGGCTGATCGCTTATTGCGAACAACTGCGCGATGCCGATCTGGGCCGGCTCGTCACCATCGCCCGCGAGAAACCTCAGCACGACAGCCGCTTGCGCATGCTTTCACACCTGTTTGAGCATCAGATTCATCACCGTGGGCAGGTGCACGCGATGCTCAGCGACACCGCCGTGAAACCGCCGCAACTGGACGAGTTTTTCTGTGTCGGTGAGGCTGGATTGCGCGCCGGGGATTTTGCTGAACTGGGCTGGACCGAAGAGTTGATCTGGGGTCGTTGAACGATCTCGTGATCTTTTGCTTTTCTTGCAGGTTGTCTGCCGGGCCGCGCTCGCGCTAAGGTCAACACAGCCTTTCAGCAAGCACTTTGCGCGCTGGGGCTTTTGCGTTCGGGGATGGAAATGGATTCCGCAGAAATTCTTGTGCTTCAGGCCAGTTACACCAATCCAGTGCACGCCGAGGCCATTGGCGTTGTACTCAATCACTATGCAGAAGATCCCATGGGCGGCGAGCAGCCGATCGACCCTGAGTTGCTGCGACGACTGCCCGAAGAGCTGGCGCGCCGGCCGCACGCCTTCAGTGTGCTGGCGTTTGTCGGCGGTGAACCGGCAGGGTTGGTGAACTGCTTTGAGGGGTTTTCCACGTTCGCATGCAAACCCTTGGTCAACGTCCACGATGTGGCGGTGATGAGCAAGTTTCGCGGTTTGGGGTTGAGCCAGAAAATGCTCCGCAAGGTCGAGGAAATCTCCCGTCAGCGCGGCTGCTGCAAGATCACTCTCGAAGTACTGGAAGGCAACGCCGTGGCGCAGAACGCCTACAGCAAATTCGGCTTTGCGCCCGGCATGTTCAACCCTGATCACGGGCGCATGCTGTTCTGGATCAAGGATCTTCAGGCATAAAAAAAGGCGCCCGAAAAGGGGCGCCTAACTGTCTTCCCCCTGGCCGGAGCACAGCCGTGGGAGGTTCATCGGTTGCTCTGTAAAAACTCAGTCGCGGTAGGACTCGGTCACTTGCGCCGTCTGATCGGCGGGAACCCGAATCTCTTTCGCGTTGGCGTCGTTCGCCTGTTCGCTTTGCGCGTGATGGACCGGGAAATTGTCGAAGTAATGACGCATGCGTTCGGCGCCGCCTTCAGCGAAAGCGCTGGCGGAACCAAGGGCGAGTAGCCCGGCAAGCATTGCGGTGGTGATTTTCATGGTGCCTCCTACTGAACAAGTCGGAGCCGTTCGTCCATGAAGCAGATCTCGGAGGCAATTGTGTGCGGAGCGAATTAACTCGGGGTTAACACCCTTTGACGGCGTGCCATACCTGTAGCGAGTACGCTTGTTCCTGCACTACAGGTGATAGGTGCATAAAAGAAAGTCAGAGCTTCCAGTCCAGGCTCACCGTCACTGTGCGCGGATCGCCCCAATACACGCCATTGTAGAAACCGACGTTTTCGTAGTACTTCTTGTCGAAGAGGTTGTCGACGTTCAGCGAGGCCGAGAGGTTTTTGTCGATGGCATAGCGCGACATCAGCTTGACCACGGTGTAGGCGCCCTGGTGAATCTTGGTATTTTCGGTGATGAATTCGCCCTCGGCATCCCGGCCGATCGGGCGATTCGAATCGCCGAAAATACGGCTCTGCCAATTGACCGCACCGCCGACGGTCAACGCCTGCCATTCGCCCGGCAAACGGTACGCCGTGGAAACCCGCAGCATGTTCAGCGGCTGGTCTTCATTGGTGCGTTGTTGCTCACCGTTGGCCGAATGGGTGTAGGTGTAGCCGGCGGTCATGTTCCAGCCGTTGCTGATTTCGCCCGAAACCTCGGCTTCGAAACCGCTGACCTTGTTGCCTTTACCACCGGACTTGTAAAACTGTTCGCGCGTGACGGGATCTGGCGGCACCGAGTTGTCGACCTCGGCAACGTTGTCCTGCTTGCTCCAGAACAGCGCCGTGGCGACGTTGAGTCGCTCTTCCAGCAAACTGCCCTTGAGGCCCACTTCGTAGTTGCTGCCGACGACCGGATCGAGGTAGTTGCGGCTGCTGTCGCGATTATTCTGCGGTTTGAAAATATCGGTGTAGCTGACGTAAGCGGTGTACTCCGGCGTCAGGTCGTAGAGCAGGCCGGCGTAGGGTGTCCAGACGTCATTTTGTTGCTGACGGGTTGTTTCAACGCGGGTCAATTGCAGGTTTTTGTCATAGTAGTGATCGGAATTTTCACCTTCCCAACTGCCGTAACGGCTGCCAATCACGGCGTGCAACTGGTCGGTCAGACTCAGGCGCGTGGCGATATAGCCAGCCTTCTGCCGCGTGCTGCCCCTTGAGCCGGTCAGCCCGGTGACGGTGTCGGGAAACTTGCCGATGCTACCCATGTACTTCCAGTCGCGGATCGTACCGTAGTCGTCCGGTACGGGACCGTTGACGGTTTTCGGGGAGTAGGAGCGGTGTTCTGCTTCGCCATAGCCGAACATCATTTCGTGCTCACGACCGAACAACGAATAGGGGCCGGAGAGATTGAAGTCATAGACGTCCATTTTCTGCGTGCCGACCATGTGCGATGTGTAAGCAATCATGCCGCTGCGGTCCGCCTCGGGAAAGCCTGCGCCGCCGTAGTAGACCTTGCCGTCGATATCGCTTTGGCGATGGGTGTAGGCCGCTTTCAGGTGCCAGCCACCTGCCAGTGCCTGATCAAGGGTGGCGAAGGCGGTTTTGTCCTTGAGCGGCCACGAACTCCAGGAAGTCGCCATATTGGTCGAGCGGCCGAGCCCGGCCTTGTCGCCGTCGGCGTTCCAGTAAGGCACGGTGCCCCAGGCTGAACCTTGCACCTGTTTGTCCTGATAGTCATAACCCACAGCGAGCACCGTGGAATCGGTCAGGTCAGCCTCAAGAATTCCGTAGCCGACTTCCCGTTGCAGGGCGTACTTGTCGCGAAACGACTGGCTGTCGCGATAAGCCAGCACCGTACGCCCGCGCAAACGGCCATCGAAGGCCAGCGGGCCGCCGACATCGACGTAACTGTAGTAATCGTCGTAGCTGCCACCGCTGACCCCGGCCAGCGCCTGAAGCTGGGCCGTCGGCCGTTTGCGCACCATGTTGATGGTCGCCGACGGATCGCCCGCACCCGTTGTCAGGCCAGTGGCACCGCGCACGACTTCTATTCGGTCGTAGATGATGGTGTCGGCGTCAGACTTCATGCGATCGAACGTGTTGAGCATCCCGTCGATCTGGAAGTTGTTGATCGAATAACCCCGGGAGGAATAGCTGACCCGATCCGAGTCAAGGTGCTGGACCACCACGCCAGTGGTCTGGCTCATGGCTTCGGACAATGTACCGAGCTTGAAATCATCCATCTGCTGGCGGGTGACCACCGACACCGACTGCGGCGTTTCCTTGATCGACAGGTTCATCCGCGTAGCGGTGCTCATGGCGCCGGTGGTGTAAGCGTGGGTGTTTTCGGTGCTGCTGCCAAGGCCTTGCGCGGAGATGTTTGTCGATTCCAGTTCCAGCGCCGGGGCGGTGGGCTCCGGTGCTTTTTCGGCGTCGGATTCAGCCAGCAGATCGGTACTCAGGGCGGCTCCACAGAGGCCGAGGGTAAGGGTCATGGAACGGGTGATGGGCGCGAACATCGCAGCCGACTCCTTGTCTTCGAGGGGAAAAAATCCGTTTGTTCAGAGACGAAGCGCGGAACTGCGATTTAGTATCAAACGCGAAATAGTTTCATTTGAAAATGTTGCAGGCATGAAAAAGGGGCCGGTTTCGGCCCCTTTGCGATGTCACTGTTGTACGACTTTCGGTTCTGAGCCCACGACGGGCTTGGGCTTCATCAGGCTGAAATCGATCAGCGCCCGTTGTTCACGTTGATACGGATCGCCGATCAGCAGTGGACGAACCTGGAAGCTGTCGCTGACCACGCTTTTGCTGCGGTCCAGTTCATCGAAGCTCAAACCGGCCAGGTCTGCCCACGTGTGGATCAGATGCGAGCTGCTGTACGGTCGCTGCAAGTCACCGACCAGGTTCCAGTCATGGTTTTCGCGCCATTTCGGCGAGGCCCACGCCATGAACGGAATGGTGTACATCGGCGCGGTCGGTTTGTTTTCGTTGCGGCCCAGGGTGCTGTGGCCCACCGAGTCGAACACGTCTTCGCCGTGGTCCGAAAGATACAAAAGGAAGCCATTCGGATCGGATTTGGCGTAATCCTTGATCAGGCTCGACACGACAAAGTCGTTGTACAGCACGGCGTTGTCATAGCTGTTGTAGGTCGGTACCTGATCGTCACGCACACCCGGCGGAACACCGTTGCGATCCTTGAACTTGTCGAAGGTCGACGGATAACGGTATTGGTAGCTCATGTGCGTGCCGAGCAAATGCACGACGATCAACTTGCGCGGCGCCGCATCGGCCAGCGCCTTGTTGAACGGCTCGATCACGTCGCCGTCGTACTGGGCAGCGTTCTGGTTGCGGTTGTTGTTCAGGTACACCTGCTCGTCGGCCTGTTCGGAGAAGGTTGTGAGCATGGTGTTGCGCTTGGTCATGGTCTGCTGGTTGGTGATCCAGAAGGTCTTGTAACCCGCCTGTTTCATCATGCTGACCAACGATGGCGTGGACAGGTAGAGGTCCGGGTTTTCTTCGTCAGCGAAAGTCAGTACCTGCTGCAACGCCTCGATGGTGTACGGACGAGGTGTCACGACGTTGTCGAAAATCGCCAGTTGATCCTTGAGTTTGTCCAGTTCCGGCGTGGTGTTGCGCGGGTAGCCGTACAGGCTCATGCGCTGACGGTTGGTCGATTCGCCGATTACCAGCACAAGCGTTGACGGCTGATCGGCGCCGGCAGCCTTGAGGTTATGCAGCGGCGGGATCTTGCTGGCGCTGTCCAGCATGCCCTGCATATCTTCCAGGGTGTCGAGATAACGGTGGTAAGCCACTGCCATTTGCCATGGCACCGCCGGCTCGATACGGGTTTCGAACTTCTCGAAGCCTTCAGCGAAGTTGCCCATGCGCAGCGTTTGCTTGATCAGCGGATAACCGACGACAGCGATCACGATAGCCGCGGCAGCGACCATTGCGCGGCCACGGGGCATGTACACCGGACGCAAGCGAGTCCACAGGAACCAGGCGAATGCGGTATGCGCCAGGAACGCCGCCACCATCCACCAGGCAAAGTACTGAGTCATGTACTCGCCGGCTTCAGACACGTTCGACTCGAACATGATGAAGATGACGCTCTGGGAGAATTCCTGCTGATAAATGAAGAAGTAACCCAGACTGGCCATCGAACAGGCCCACAGCACGACGCCGATCAGGCCGGCGAGCAGTTTTGTGCGTTTGGGGAACAACAGCATCGGTGCCAGCCAGATCGCGCTCATCACGAACGCTTGGCGAAACCCCGTGAAGCCGGAGGTGCCCGTTACCTGAATCAGCAGTTGGGTAATGCCGGAGAAGTACCAGAAGAACACAAACAGCCAGAGAACACCGGCCCAATCGAAACCTGCCGCAGTCGTTTTGCTGCGTTTGAACAATGCCATTCGGCGCTCCAGCTCACTCGTTACAACTACCGCCGGAACATCCATGAAACCGACGAACGGACGCCGCACGCGCAGGTACGGCCAGAATGCGGCGCAGTATCACGAAGGGATTGTGAAAGTTTTGTTAATCGGCGCGCTTGTCTGTGCTTAAGCGGCCAGAGGTGCATCGTGTCGGGAACAGCGTCGGCTGCTCCCGAAAACAGCGGGGAAGATCAGGCGTGCGGGTGACGCTGGACAACCGGCAGTGGTTTGGGCTGAGCGCCCTGGGTCAGCGCGCGCAGTTGCGCCAACTCCTGCTTCAATTGGTCGCGCTCGTCTTTCAACTGACGCAATTCATCGCGACGAATCGTGACGTACAGGGTTTGTGGCGGCATTGCTGTGTGTACTGTGCCCATTGCTCACCTCGCAAATGGTGTGTCTCAACTGTAAATAGCCCTCGTTTTGAGGTGCTGACCTACTATCGGCAGCAATTTTGTTTTCTTTTGCCGCTGAATGGAACTTTTTTATTTTTCATGGTCGGTGTGTCTTCGACAGGTTTGAGGGCGTTATCAGTCTGGATCGGGCACAATGCCCGGAAACTTCATCCCGGTGCTCTGGACTAACCTCCATTAGTCGCGTTGGGCTATACCTTTTGACACACATTATTTGTAGTAAGGAGCATCAGCACATGCAACTCGGGATTATTGGACTGGGCCGTATGGGCGGCAACATTGCGCGGCGTCTGATGCTCAACGGTCACACCACCGTTGTTTTCGACCGCAATACCGCTTTCATCGATAACCTGGTCGCCGAGGGCTCCACGGGCGTTGCCGATTTGCCGGCACTGGTTGCAGGCCTGGCCAAACCACGGGCCGTGTGGGTCATGCTGCCGGCCGGCGCGCCGACCGAAGACACCATCGAAACGCTGAGCAACCTGCTGGAAGCTGGCGACACCATTATCGACGGTGGCAACACCAACTATAAGGATGACATCCGCCGCGCCAGAACCCTGGCCGAGAAGGGCCTGCACTACATCGACGTCGGCACCTCCGGTGGCGTCTGGGGCCTGGAGCGCGGTTACTGCATGATGATCGGCGGCGATGCCGAGACCGTAAAACGTCTCGACCCGCTGTTTGCCGCATTGGCGCCGGGCATGGGCGATATTCCGCGCACCAAGGACCGCAAGTCCGATGACCCGCGTGCCGAGCACGGTTACATCCACGCCGGTCCCGCCGGTGCCGGGCATTTTGTGAAGATGATTCACAACGGCATCGAGTACGGAATGATGGCGGCCTTCGCCGAAGGTTTCGACATCCTCAAGACCAAATCCAGCGAGCGTCTGCCGGAAGATCAGCGTTTTGATCTCAACGTGGCTGACATCGCTGAAGTCTGGCGTCGTGGCAGCGTGGTGTCGTCCTGGTTGCTCGACCTGACTGCCGACGCCTTGGCCAGCGACCCGAAACTCGACGGTTTCTCCGGCTCGGTGGCAGACAGTGGCGAAGGTCAATGGACCATCGAAGCCGCCATGGAACAAGCGGTGCCGGTACCGGTGCTGTCGAACTCGCTGTTCTCGCGCTACCGCTCACGCGGTCAGGGCACTTTTGGCGACAAGATTCTTTCGGCCCAGCGCTTCGGCTTCGGCGGCCACGTAGAGACTGCGAAAAAATGACCCATACGATCCGCAGAAAATCCAAGGCAGAACCCGCACCACCGACCACGCTGTTCCTGTTCGGTGCCCACGGTGACCTGGTCAAGCGCTTGCTCATGCCCGCGCTGTACAACCTGAGTCGCGACGGCCTGCTTGATGAGGGTCTGCGGATCGTCGGCGTTGATCACAACGCCATTACCGATGAAGCCTTCGCGCAAAAACTCGAAGACTTCATTCGCACCGAAGTGGCGGCGAAGGTCGGCAAGGGCGATCAGATGCTTGATCCGGCCTTGTGGGCCAAGCTCGCCAAAGGTATCAGCTACGTCCAGGGCGACTTCCTGGACGACAGCACTTATTCCGCGCTGGCGGCGAAAATCGCCGACAGCGGCACCGGCAATGCGGTGTTTTATCTGGCCACCGCGCCACGTTTCTTCAGCGAAGTGGTGCGCCGTCTCGGCAGCGCCGGTTTGCTCGAGGAAACCCCCGATGCGTTCAGAAGGGTGGTGATCGAGAAGCCGTTCGGCTCCGATCTGCAAACTGCCGAAGCACTGAATGCCTGTTTGCTCAAGGTGATGTCCGAGAAGCAGATCTATCGGATCGACCATTACCTGGGCAAGGAAACCGTGCAGAACATTCTGGTCAGCCGGTTCTCCAACAGCCTGTTCGAAGCATTCTGGAACAATCACTACATCGACCACGTACAGATCACCGCCGCGGAAACCGTTGGCGTTGAAACCCGTGGCAGTTTTTACGAACACACCGGCGCGCTGCGTGACATGGTGCCTAATCACCTGTTCCAGTTGCTGGCGATGGTGGCCATGGAACCTCCGGCGGCGTTCGGCGCCGATGCGGTGCGGGGCGAGAAGGCCAAGGTGGTCGGCGCCATTCGCCCATGGACCGTGGAAGAAGCGCGGGCCAACTCGGTACGCGGGCAGTACAGCGCCGGCGAAGTGGGCGGTAAACCACTGGCCGGTTATCGCGAAGAGGCCAACGTTGCACCCGACAGCAGCACCGAAACCTACGTCGCGCTCAAGGTGATGATCGACAATTGGCGCTGGGTCGGCGTGCCGTTCTACCTGCGCACCGGCAAGCGCATGAGCGTGCGCGACACCGAAATCGTTATCTGCTTCAAACCGGCGCCTTATGCGCAGTTTCGCGACACCGAAGTGGACGAGTTACAGCCGACCTACCTGCGCATCCAGATCCAGCCGAACGAAGGCATGTGGTTCGATCTGCTGGCCAAACGTCCCGGTCCGGCGTTGAACATGGCCAACATCGAGTTGGGATTCGCTTACAAGGATTTCTTCGAGATGCAGCCGTCGACCGGCTACGAAACACTCATCTACGACTGCCTGACTGGCGATCAGACGCTGTTCCAGCGCGCCGACAACATCGAGAATGGCTGGCGCGCCGTGCAGCCGTTCCTCGACGCCTGGCAGCAGGATGCGAGAGTGCAAAGCTATGCCGCCGGTGAAGATGGCCCGCAGGCTGCCGAAGATCTACTGACTCGCGATGGCCGCGTCTGGCATGGTCTGGGATGAGCGAGCCTGTCCGTTTTTTGCTGAGCGATATGGACGGCACGCTGTTGTTGCCCGATCACAGTCTGAGCCAGCGCACCATCGACGCTGTCCGGTCGTTGCGCGAGGCGGGCGTGCTGTTCAGCCTCGCCACGGGGCGTCCACCCAAAGCCATGCTGCAGCAGATCGAAGCCTTGGGCGTCGACCTGCCGACGGCGGCGTTCAATGGCGGCACCATCGTCAATCCGGACGGCAGTCTGCTGGTGGCGCATTACCTGCCGGCGACGACCGCACTGATTGCACTGGCGACGTTCGCCGATCAACCTGATGTTGAAGTCTGGGTGTTCAGCGGCGGTGACTGGCTGCTCAAAGACCCGAACGGGCCGATGGTGCCGCGCGAGCAGCATGGCCTCGGTTATCCGCCGGTGGTGGTGGAGAGTTTTGAGCCGTATCTGGAGCGCATCGACAAGATCGTTGCGACCAGTAACAACACCGAGTTTCTGATCGAGCTGGAAGCGCGTCTGTTGCCCAAGGTCAACGGTATGGCGCAAGTCTCGCGTTCACAACCGGTGTACCTCGACGTCACGGCGATGGAGGCGAACAAGGGCACGGCACTGGCGACACTGGCTGCGCATCTGGGTGTGTCTCTTGCGCAGACAGCGGCAATTGGCGATGGCGGCAATGATCCGGCGATGTTTCATTGCGCGGGGTTGTCGATTGCCATGGGCCAGGCGGAAGAGGCGGTGCAGCGTCAGGCTGACGTGGTGACGGCGCCGAACACCGAGGACGGCGTGGCCCAGGCGATCGAGAAATACATCCTTGCTCGCTGACTCAACCGGATCCCGATGTGGGAGCGAGCCTGCTCGCGAAAACGGTGTGTCAATCAACGAATCCGTTGTCCGACTCTCCCTCTTCGCGAGCAGGCTCGCTCCCACAGGTTTATTCGGTGTTGATCAGAGCCAGTAACTGACGGCATACCAGCCCAGCAGGCCCATCACCACGGTGTAAGGCACCGCCATCCATACCATCCGCCCGTAAGACAAGCGCACCAGCGGCGCAATCGCCGACGTCAGCAGGAACAGAAACGCGGCCTGACCATTTGGCGTCGCCACACTTGGCAGGTTGGTGCCGGTGTTGATCGCAATCGCCAGCGTCTCGAAATGCTCGCGGCTCATTTGGCCGGCGAGGAATGCCTGCTTCACTTCGGTGATGTAGATGGTTGCGACAAACACGTTGTCGCTGATGGCCGACAACAGGCCGTTGGCCATAAACAACATGCCCGGTTGTTGATCTACCGGCAGCGTCAGTACCCACGTAATCAGCGGCACAAACAGGTGTTGATCGTGAATCACTGCCACCACGGCAAAAAACACCACCAGCAATGCAGTGAACGGCATGGCGTCCTTGAAGGCACTGCCCAGACGATGCTCGTCGGTGATCCCGGTAAATGTGGTGATCAGTACAATCACCATCAAACCGATCAGGCCGACCTCTGCCACGTGAAAGGCCAGGCAGCCAATCAGGATCAGCGCGGCGGCGCCTTGCACCAGTAGCGCAGCGCGTTGACGCGCGGTACGTTCGGCGTTGTCTTCGGCGGCGTAGTTGGCCAGTACGGCGCGCACGTTGTCCGGCAGCAGGGTGCCGTAACCGAACCAGCGCAGTTTCTCCAGCAACACGCAGGTCACCAGGCCCGCAGCCAATACCGGCAGGGACACCGGCGCGACTTTCAGGAAGAACTCCGCAAAATGCCAGCCCATTTCATGGCCGATCAGCAGGTTCTGCGGCTCGCCCACCAGCGTACAGACGCCGCCAAGCGCTGTACCGACCGCGCCGTGCATCAACAGGCTGCGCAGAAACGAGCGAAATTGTTCCAGGTCGTCATAGTGCAGGGTCGGCAGGTGTTGGTCGTTGCCGAATTCGCTGTCTTTGCGCGGATCCTTGCCCGAAGCCACCCGATGGTAGACCGAGTAAAAGCCTACGGCTGCACTGATGATCACTGCGGTTACGGTCAGGGCATCGAGGAACGCCGAGAGAAACGCCGACAAAAAGCAGAACATCAGCGACAGTATCGCTTTGGAGCGCACGCCCAACAGCAGTCGCGAAAACAGATATAGCAGCAGGTCTTTCATGAAGTAGATGCCGGCGACCATGAACATCAACAGCAGAATCACCGGGAAGTTGTGCACCAGCTCATCGTAGAGCGCCTGCGGCGTGGTCATCTTCAGCAGCAGGGCTTCGATCAACAGCAAACCACCGGGCATCAGCGGATAGCACTTGAGGGCCATGGCCAGGGTGAAAATGAACTCGATCACCAACAGCCAGCTCGCCGCGACTGGGCCGACGGTGAACAGCACGAGTGCATTGAGGATCAGGAAGCCGACGATGGTCGCCTTGTACCAACGAGGCGAGTGCCCGAGAAAGTTGTGCGCGAGCGCCTGGGCGATTGAACCGGACATCGGTTGCTCCTTGTATTCAGAAGCGCGCAAGTTGCCGGATGTTTCAGCCGAGTTCAAGTTCTAACTGCCTGAAACACGCCCCGGCAGCGCCTAAAGGGGCGTAATCGTGTCAGGGGAAATTCATTGATTAAGATACCGCGCAACCATCGCCCGGTAGTTGCCATCCAGCGAATAGCCGCCGACCAAGATTGAACCGTCTGTTTGCACGGCCAGTGAGTTGGCCGTGTCGAGGCTGCGGCCAAGGCGTGTGCGTAGCCAGCCGCGGCCATGACCGAAGCTTGGGTCGAGGCCGCCATCGGTGCGATAACGAGCGACGATGAAGTCTGCCTCGACACCGCCAAGGGTTGCTCCCACCGCAATCATCCGACCGTCTGCCATGCGCTGCGCGGCGCTCCACTGGCAGCCGCTGGGTCCGATTTCGAGCAGTTGCGGCTGGCCATTGTTGATGTGCGAATCCGGGCGACCATTGGGGTGCAGGGTGAGCGCCAGGCAGCGGATCGGGTCGCGACTGCTGCCGAAACAGTGCAGCGATTCGGTGGACTCAATGATCTGACTGACCAGTGCACTTTTGCCTTGGGCGGTAAACGCCATGAAACCATCCACCGCGAAGCTTTCATCAAGACAACCCTCGGGCAGGTACCGCGCCAACAGACCTTGCTGCGGAAAGTCGATCGATCCGCCGACCACGATCCGCCCGTCGGCCTGCAACAACAGACTGCTGAGCCAGGTATTGAGCAGCAAATGGCGGATCATCACGAAGCCGCGACCGTTGAAAGTCTCATCCAGGCAACCATCGGGTTTGAGACGAATCAGCATGCCGGCGTGATCGGCGAGTTCGAAATGATGGTTGGCGATCAGCAGAATATGCCCGTCGTCCTGAACCGCGAAGTCGCAGGCTTCGGCGCCGGGTACACCGGGAGGGAGCCAGGTATCGCGGGTGCCCATGGACAAGTCGCCCGGCAGACGCACGACTTGCCGGCCATTGTCGCCGAACGTTTGATCCGGATTGCCTTGCGCATCGAACAAGGCCAGGGCGGGCAAAGTGCGATGGCTGTTTTCATAGTGCAAACCGGCCAGCAGGATGCGCCCATCGGCAAGCGCCTGGACTTTGCCGGCCATCGCTTCGAAACCATGGGTAAACGTGTCAATCACGCTGCCCTGATTGCCAAAGGACAAATCCGCAGAACCATCTGCGAGCAACCGCGCGAGGCCGAAACGGCTGCCTTCGGCAACGCCGACTTTCGCCGCCACCAGAATCCGCCCCTGCGCATCGAGCGCGACATCCTCGGTCAGGCTGGACAAACTGCCGGCGAAATACACCTGAGCAACGCCGCCGTGGGCAAAGGTCTGGTCAAGTTGTCCCGCGTCATTCAATAACGCTGGGAGCGCAAAGGCGTTCAGTGTGGACATGCACGCATCTCCTTGCGAGTTGACCAACACCGAAAACCGGCTGGTAACTGCATGAGCGGAACATTCAAAACCTGAACTGAGGGAAGTACAACTGTAAGAACTAACAGGTGGAGGGTCGCACTGTGCCAGAACAGTGTCTTTTTGAACCAATTGCAAGCGTGCCAAGCAATTACGCTGGAGCGCATTGCCGAAAGTTGTACAAAAGTATCGAGGACTAATCAGAAACAGCAACTAACAAGAGGAGGGCGGATGACCAGCAAGTCATCCGCATCACCCGGTTATCAGTGTGGCATCGACCAGGATTGCAGCGCGTAACCTTCTTCGCTCAGTTCCGCACGCGCCTGCTGCAGCAGTTGCTCAAGTTGTGCTGGATCGGAGTAGGCACTGCTGGGAATCTGTTTGCGACCGATGTGGGAATTGGTGCGGTCGATAACGGTCAGGCTCAGTTCGCCATTGCCGTCTTGCGGTGCCCAGGCCACGCACTGGAAAGGTTTGAAGGCGTGGTTGGCAATCAAAAGTGCTTCGTTGATACGGAGCGGGGCGGTCATGGGGTCTTCTCTCTATAGTGCCCAATCAGTGATTTGCCGTCGGTTGGGCTGACCGTTCGGCTGGTTACTTGTACTGATGCACGCAACCGGGGAGCAGGTCACACTCTTGGCAAAGAAATTTCGACTTTCTTTCATATACCCGGTTTTAAGTCAGTTTTGAAAGCTTGGCGAAGCTTGTTCACGGCGAGTCAAAAACAGACATAAGTCGATAGCTCGCTAACAACTAACGTTCTTATAACGAGTTTGGTTGTACACCTATAAGCAAACGATACAAGGCGCTGTCAAAATCTTGCTAGTGTTACAGCCAGGTCTGCCAAATGACTGTTTTTTCAACCTTTTCCTAAAATTTGGCGCCAAGGAACAGTCATGAGCGAAGCGCCTGCGTTACGACGTTTATTGGTGGTCGATCCGTGCGACGACTGCCATCGCCTGTTACCGGGTTTACGCGCGGTAGGGTGGGATGTCGACAGTTGTACCCTGGAAAACGCTGCCGACCGCAGCTGTGATGTCGGGCTCTTGCGTTTGCAGCCTTTTCATCTGGAGCGACCCGAAGCCGTTAAAGAGCTGATCAGCCGCAGCGGCACCGAGTGGATCGCCGTGCTCAATCAGGAAGTTCTGCGATTGCAGAACGTTGGCGACTTCGTTTGCGAATGGTTTTTCGATTTTCATACCTTGCCGTTCGACGTGTCACGGGTGCAGGTCACCCTCGGCCGAGCCTTCGGCATGGCGCGGCTGCGCGGGCAGGGCACGATCCACGTCGATCAGCCAGAACATGAACTGCTCGGCGACAGCAAACCGATCCGCGAACTGCGCAAGTTGCTGAGCAAACTGGCGCCCACTGAATCGCCGGTGTTGATCCGTGGCGAAAGCGGCACCGGCAAGGAGCTGGTTGCGCGCACGCTGCATCGCCAATCCCAACGCCACAGCAAGCCATTTGTGGCGATCAATTGTGGGGCGATTCCCGAGCATTTGATTCAGTCTGAGCTGTTTGGCCACGAAAAAGGTGCGTTTACCGGCGCTCATCAACGCAAGGTCGGGCGCATTGAAGCGGCCAACGGCGGTACGTTGTTTCTGGATGAAATTGGTGATCTGCCGCTGGAATTACAAGCCAATCTGCTGCGGTTTCTGCAGGAGAAGCACATTGAACGAGTGGGTGGCAGTCAGCCTATTGCGGTGGATGTACGCGTGCTGGCGGCGACCCACGTCGACCTTGAGGCGGCAATCGAGAAGAAGCGCTTTCGGGAAGACCTGTATTACCGGCTCAACGTGCTGCAAGTCGTCACCGCGCCGTTGCGCGAACGGCATGGGGATCTGTCGATGCTGGCCAACCACTTCTCGCATTTCTACAGCCACGAAACTGGCCGCCGTCCGCGCAGCTTCAGCGAAGATGCGTTGATTGCCATGGGCAAGCACGACTGGCCGGGCAATGTGCGTGAATTGGCCAACCGCGTGCGTCGCGGCCTGGTTTTGGCCGAAGGCCGGCAGATCGAAGCGCGGGATCTGGGGCTGATCAGCCAGCATTCGATTGCCACGCCCATGGGCACCCTGGAAGACTACAAGACCCGCGCCGAACGCCAGGCCCTGTGCGACGTCTTGAACCGGCACAGCGATAACCTCAGCGTTGCGGCCAAAGTGCTCGGCGTTTCCCGGCCGACGTTTTATCGGCTGCTGCACAAGCATCAGATTCGTTAGATCGCTCAAAAGCAAAAGATCGCAGCCTGCGGCAGCTCCTACATTAGATCTATGTAGGAGCTGCCGCAGGCTGCGATCTTTGCTGTTGCTTTAGAAGTAGTACGGGAATTTCAGGCTGAAGGAAAAGTCCGGCGCATCCTCGGTAATGCCGATGGACAAGTTGGGCACGATGGTCAGGTTGTCGGTGGCCGCAATGGTCATGCCGACGTTGAAATAACCGGCGTTGGCGTCGCTGGACACCACCGATTCCCAATCCCCGCCATCCTGCTTCAGTTTGCTCTTGCGCTGCACCAGGTCGGATACCGAGAACGACATACTCATCTTCTCGTTCAGTGCGAAGGCAATACCCGCGCCGATCTGGAAGCTGTCGCCAATCTTCACCTTGCCCGGGTTTTTCTGGTTGACGGTGGAGCTGATATCGTCGAACGACTCCTCGAGGTTGTGCGTATAGGACAGGCTGCCGAACAGCACGGCCGGGTCAAACGTCTTGACCAGCGAGATGCCCGGTGTGATCGACCAGACGCCGTTACCGGTCGGCAGGGTGTCAGGTACGAACAGGTTGGAGTTGGCGTCGGTCTGGCGCAGTTTGATCCCGAACGGATCCTTGCCGGTTGGCGCCTTGACCCGCAAGGTGACGACCGCATCCGGCGTGTTGACCGACTCGTCGAGGAACTTGTACGCAATACCGAAGTTGACGTCGCCGATGGTTGGATCCTTGGTGACGGTTTCCTCGGTGGTGACGCCGGCCGCACCCTCGTTGCCGCCGCCCGACTGATACGTCGACTCGCGGTACACCACGGGCACGTTCAAATCGAACTGCCAGCGATTGTCGAAGTTGTAGCGGCCTGTCAGGTCGAACGTCCAGGTATCGGCCTTGATCCGGTCAAGGTTGATGTTGCCGAGAAAGATCGAGTCCAGTGCCAGAAAGCCGTTGAGAATCAGCTGGCGAGTGTCATAGCGCGAATAAGTGATGCCGGTTTCAACGCTGAATTTGCCACCGCCAAAAAAGCCGCTGGCCTCGTCATAGAGGTTGGATACGCTTTGCGCCGGTTGTGAATCGTCAGCCAGCGATTGCCCGTAAGAGGCGCCGCTGCCCCCGGCGGCTCCTCCTGATGCTGCGGCGGCACCGGTGCCGGTGGCGACGCGATTGCCTTTCATGTCCGACGGCGATTTCGCCAGCCGTTTTGGTGGTGGGGCAGAGGGTTGATCTTCTACCTGGCGAACCCGTTGCTCGAGTACCGCCAGGGCTTTTTGTTGTACTTCGTATCGTTGCTTCAGCTCCAGAAGTTCCTGTTTCAGGGCCTCTACATCCGCGTTAGGAGCCGCTTGCAGCATCGCGGCAGGGATAAGAGTGCTCAAACACACCGCTGCGCGCAGTGATACTGATCGATACATGAATAAGCCGTCCCTTTAAGCCCAATGATCGAGACTCAGCGTAGTTCAATATCCAATACTGCGTAGGGCACCGAGTTGGGTCAGGTTGCAGTCCAGTGCACCGGCGCTTCTGCCGTTATTGTTGAGTACGACGTTGAGTTGAGTCAGGTTGTTGACCACGTTGGCGCTGCCCAGCAATCGAGTGTTCTGCAGCAAACCGCCCTGGGCGACTTGTTGCAGGGCAGTCCCCTGATTACCGCTGGCTTGAATGGCCATTTGAACGCCGCCGCCAGTGGCCGAAACCGCGACACTGCCCGCAGCGTTGCTGCCACTGATGGTTTGTCCGGCGACCAGCGCCTGGCCTTGAGAAGGAACCAGTGCTGGCGCCTGGCTGGCCTCTCTGACGTTGATTGCAACATTGTTGTTGGCGGTATTGCTGTCGCCGGCGGCGCGTACGCTTTGCGTCACGCCCTGACTGCTGTTGAGTCCCGCGCCACCGATAACGGTGCCCGTACCCAGCACAGGGACGCTGCCGTTGCCGGTCTCTTTGATGGTCGAGACGTAGAATTCCGGTTTTACCGTCGCGGCCTGAATCTGCATTGAGGTCGCGGCCCCGATCAAGTCACCGCTGGCGTTGCGCCAGGTACTGCTCATGACAATGCCGAAGCTGATAATTCGCCCCGGCATGACATAACGACCACGCAGCTCGGCGAGCTCATGGTCCTTGATTTCGATAGGTGTGAATCCTGCATTGGCATAGCCTGAAGCACTCGCCGCCAGGCAGGCGGCGGCCAGCCAGTATGAGGTTTTCATTTGCTGCTCCCGGGACATCCAGTCCCATTTCTATAATCGGCGATTAAAAGAAGTCGCTCTGTATGAACCCGAAATCCATCAATTCAGCATCTTTGACAGGGTTGAAGCCATCCAGCTGGTTCTTGGCCGTCAACGGTACCGGTGGACTGCGCAAGGCGTTGGCCTTGTCGTAGCCGGGGCCGACGATGGCGAAGACAATGCCGTTCCAACCTTTGACAAAGTCATCGTGTTTGTAGCGCTTATGTCCCAGGACAGGGTCTCCGATGTACACCCACTCCTTGTCTGCACGCTGCAACACAACGAAATGCTTGTAGCCGCGAATATCTATCAGTACCACCACCGGAATCGTCACCGCTTCGAGCTTCTCGGGCGGTATCCGGTAGCCTCTGGCACGCATGCCGATGCTTTCCACGTAGCGCTTCATGTCGAGCATGGAGAAACCTTGAGTACGAACAAGGTCATGGTCTGCATTGACCAGCATGCCTTTGATGATGTGCTCTTCATCGACGTCGAGCCAATAAGCCTGGCGTAACACCGTGGCCAGTGCGGCAGCGCCGCAGCTGAAATCGGTTTTCTGTTCGACGATGTCGGCAAACTTGCGCTCACGAATGCTTTGCACATCCTTGTAGACCAGTACGCCGCCCGGCAGGGCAGCCACAGGCATCTGCGCAGCCTGAGTCAGGCCACACAGGCAAAGCAAAGCGAAAAGGGCCGTTTTACGCATGATCGATACGCCTTTGCGGACTGAGGAAAAGCCCCGTTTCCGGGGCTTTCGTTTCGATCGCGATTACAGGCAGGCTCTGCAACCTGCGGCGATGGACAGCGAGTTGCTTTGTTGGTTGCCCACACCCGCCGAGACGTTGGCTCCGCCGTTGCCGGAGAAGTTGTTCATCGAGTTGGTCATGTTGGCATTGTTGACCACTGGCGCTTTCCAGCCGTCTTTGGTCATGACTTGCTGAGTGGTTACGCCAGCGAGGCCAAAGGTACCCACGGCTTCGAACTTGGCTTTCTGATCATCGTTGCCGCCGTGGCCGCCGCCACGATTGCCCCAACCGCCGTGATCATTATCGTCTTCGATGGTTGCAGTGCCTTTTGCCTTGAACACGCCGGCAGCGGCATAGGTGCCGGTGAGGGTGTCGGTTTTGTAGGCCTGCACGCCTTTGTTATCTACAACCAGGCCAGTGGAAGACTGGTTGGCAGAAGCAGCAGCCTGAGCTACGCGGCCACCGGATACGGCGATCGCCAGGTTGTTTTTCTGCTGGTTGAAGTTGCCGGCAGTGACGTTGATACCGATGTTGCCGGAACCATTGTTGCCTGCGTTGTTGAGATTGGCGTTGTTGAAGGTGGACGAGTTTTTCACATAGTTGTTGTTGTTGACTTGAGTGGCACTCGAGGCAGCAACAGCGTTGCCGAAGATGAAGCTTTCGTCAGCGGTGGCCAGCGCGGCAGCGTTGTCCTGCTGGTTGCCGTCGCCGGCTGCAACGTTGGCGCCCATGTTGCCGTTTGAACCGTTGAGCGAATCACTGGCATTAGCGTTGTTCAGAGTGCCCTGGTTTTTCACCACGTTGCCGTCGCTGTCTTGCACGTCAAGCACAGCGGCACCGGCGCCTGCGGTGATTTGCAGCAGTTGTTCCAGGGTTGGGCCTTTAGGCTGGTTATTACCATGCCCGTTGCCGTGCCCATTACCACGATCGTCATCACGACCGCCTGCCTGTGCTGCGATTGCCATCACTGCTGCAAGTGCGAAAACCAGTGGTTTGAGAGCCATTGTAGGTTTCATGGTGTTTCTCCATCGTGCTTATTAGTTGGTTAAGTGTTGGTACTTTTCTAATTGCACTGCTTTTTATTTGGGTCAGTCTGCGACCCGGATGCTCAGGGTGTTAGCCATACGGTTCCCCACCCCGGCACTCTGGTTCACCTGGATTACCCCGCGGCTGCCGGTGAAGGCCTGATCACTTGTCGTGACCTGGCGACTGCCGATTGAGGTACCAGTTGCTCCTGAGCTCGGTAACAACGCCACGTTCTGTTGCGAAAGGGCGCTATCGTCAATGCTCTGCGGGGCAGCACTGATGCTGACGCGCGTCACATTGGCCATCTGGTTGTTGGCCCCGGCGCCCTGGTTGACACCCAGAATTCCGTTGCCATTACTGAAAGAGTTGCCGCCGATGTTGGCGCTGGCATTCATTGAGCGATCGGCAGGTGTGTCGATCCTCTGAATGACGCGGGTGGTGGCTTGAGATTCGGTACCAATGGCGATCGCCTTGGTATTGGCTTGTTGCATCTGGTCACCGGCGGCCTGGTTGACGTTAAAATTGCCGCGGTATTGCATGCCTGAATCCTGAATGTTTGCGCTGTTGACTGAGTTCGGGTCTGCCATGGCGCTGGTGCAACCGAGCACGGCGAGGAGAAGGAGAGTGCGATTCATCTCATTGGCCTCCGGCCATGCGGGTCAGGGGGGCCATGCCAGTGCTCATGGCACGGTTGACGGTATTGGAGATCGAGCCGCCGGCACCGCCGCCGGTGCCAGTTCTCATGCCCGGCAAGCCGTTGGTGTTGGTCAGCGTGTTCATCCCCGGCAGGTTCGAGGCAGGCGTGTTCATGTTGCCGCGTATCGAAGAACCACTGGCGACCCCGGCGAAGTCACCGTCACTGAGTTCAGTGCTGCTCAGGGTCTGATTGATTCGAGCGGAGGGGTTGGCGTTGACGGTCGTCGGGTAGGGGTCTTTGCCGCCATTGCGACCGATAGGGATAGGCTGAACATCGCGATTCAGGACGATCACGCCATTGCCTTCGGCCTGAACGTTGAAACTGATAAATGCGCTAGCCGCTGATCCGATCAGCAGAAGGCAGGTCATGCTCTTTTGGATATTCCCCACGGCTGCAATTCCTTCTTCAGTGGGCTGCCCTTGTCAGCGTTGTGAAGGAGATAGCGAAAGCTGTGCCGCTTTTGAATTGTTGTTGTTTTCCAGTGAGTTATCAGTAAAACGCGCAGCGCCGATGCACAGTGTGTTTCAGCGTTGAAACACACGCAGTCTCGCCAGTCTGTCTATTGGCTGAGCAAAGCTCTGGAACAAGGGTTTGCGGGGATGTGTATCAGTGGCGTAACAAGTGCCATGACAAAGCGATGAATAGCGTTGAAACGGCCACTCTGCACGCGGGCGAGTGTTTCAGGAATGGACAGTCTTCCCCCAAAACAGGGTGAAACAGTGGGGCTGGTGCCCCGTCAGTCGGCCAACAGGCGGGCAACGGCAGCAAAGGCCTGGACCTGTCGCTCGGCCCAGTCGCCCTGAATGATCTGGCACGGTTGCCGATGCTGTTGCAGCCAATTGTGCGTTGCCTGAAAGAAAGCCAGGCGCTGATCCAGATCCGGTTGGCAGCGCTGACCGTCATCGGTCCAGTCAATCCGCTCCGGCGAAAGGAGCAGGTGCAAGTCGTAATGGCGCGCCAGCAACTCGCCTTCCAGCCAGTCCGGGCACGCGCCAAACAGGGTCTGGCTCCAGAGAATATTGCTCAACAAGTGGGTGTCGAGAATCAGCAGCGCCGGTTGTTGCGCCCGTGCCTGATCTTCCCATTGCAGTTGTCCGCGGGCGATCTCTGGGATGTCGGCCAGGCAGGTGTCACGCGGATTCTGCTCGATAAACCAGCGCACGTACTCGTCCACCCGCAAACCCCCAAACTGTTGCTCAAGGCCTGCCGCCAGCCAGCTCTTGCCGGTGGATTCCGGGCCGGTCAGCACTACGACCTTCATGTGCGCAGTGCCGGGTCGGCGCGCCATTCACGAAAGCCCTGAATGGCAATCACGGTGAACAGCGCGTACAGGCCGGCGGTGAGGTAAAGCCCCTTATAAAGGAACAGGCCGACAAAAATCACGTCGAGCACGAACCACAGCGCCCAGCATTGCAGGCGTTTCTGCGCCATCCACAACTGCGCAACCAGGCTGAAACCGGTGAGCGCCGCGTCCAGCCACGGTTGCGCCGCGTCAGTCCAGTGCGCCATGGCCGCACCCAGCAAAACACTGCCGACAGCGCCGACACCCAGGCCAAGAACTATCGAGCGCGCATCCAGGCGCGTGACCTGACGCCCGTCATGCATCGTCCCGGCGCGCGTCCATTGCCACCAGCCATAAACTTGCAGGGCGGCGTAGATCACTTGCAGCAACATGTCCGAATACAGCTTCACTTCAAAGAAGATCCAGCTATAGAGCAGCACCATGACCAGCCCGATCGGCCAGCACCACGGATTCTGTTTGACCGTCAGCCACACGGCGATGACACCGAGAGCGGCGGCAAACAGTTCAAGCCCGGACATGTGGGTTCCTTGAGGGGAGTTGAAAGAGGTGGCGGATTGTACTGTATTCGCCAGAACACTGAAGGACCCGGTGGGAGCGAGCTTGCTGGCGAGTGTGTCGGCCCACTCACACTGATGCTGAATGTTGCGCCCCCATCGCTGGCAAGCCAGCTCCCACATGGATTTATGTTGTGCTCAAGCTTTGTGGCACTCCGCCAAAGCCTGCCAGCTCACACAGGGATTTCTGTTGTGCTGACACAGAAACCTGTGGGAGCTGGCTTGCCAGCGACAGCGGTGGGGCAGGCGACAGCTCCCAACCGACAAGCCGCTATCGCGAGCAAGCGCGCCCCACAGGTTATGTACTAAACGCGGAACTGACGCAGCAGGCCGTTGAGTTGTTCGCTCAACTGGCCAAGTCTTACGCTCGCCGCACTTGACTGTTCTGCCGCCATGGCCGTGCTGTGAGAAAGCCCCGCCGCCTGGGTAACGTTCTGGTTGATGTCCTCGACCACATGCGCCTGTTGCAGCGTGGCGCTGGCAATCGACGCGTTCAGGCCACTGAGGTTGCGCAACGCCTGGCCGATGGCATTCAGGCTCGCACCCGCCAGCCCGGCCTGTTCAATGGTCAGTTGCGACGCCTTGCTGCTGTCACCGATGACCTTCACCGCCGCCTCGGAGTGATTTTGCAGGCGTTCGATCATCGACTGGATTTCCGCTGTCGACTTCTGCGTACGCTGCGCCAGCAAGCGCACTTCATCCGCCACCACGGCGAATCCACGACCCTGTTCGCCGGCCCGTGCCGCTTCGATCGCTGCGTTGAGGGCGAGCAGGTTGGTTTGCTCGGCAATCGAGCGAATCACCTCCAGCACGCTGCCGATCTGGGTACTTTCGGTGGCCAAGGTGCGAATCACCTCGACCGCTTGGTCAATGGTGCCCGAGAGCTTGTCGATCTGTTGCAGGCTGCCGTCGATATTGATCTGGCCCTGTTGCGCCTGAGCCTCGGCATCACGCATTTCAGTGGCCGCATGCTCGGCGTTTTTCGCCACGTCCTGCACGCCGTAAGTCACCTCGTTGATCGCGGTGGCCACCAACTCCATTTGTTGCGATTGTTGCTGGCTACGTTGCTGGGCTTGCGAGGCATCGTTGCCCAGTTCGCTGGACGATTGACCGAGCGCGCTGGCCGACACCTGCAACTCACCGATCACCCGGCGCAATTTGGCGGTAAACGCATTGAAGTGGTGAGCCAGTTCGGTCACTTCGTCCTTGCCGTGGGTATCGAGGCTGCGGGTCAGGTCACTTTCGCCGCTGGCAATGTTGGCCATGGCGTTCACGGTTTCCTGCAAGGGGCGCACGATGCTGCGCGCGATCAGGATCACCAGCAGAGCCATGATCACGGCAATCGCCAGACCGATAACGGTGGCCTTGATCACCTGGGCCTGGAATTCGGCCTGCACGTCGTCAACGTAAACCCCGGAACCAAGCACCCAGCCCCACGGCTCGAACAGTTTCACGTAAGAGGTTTTCGCCACCGGCTCACTCGCGCCGGGTTTGGGCCAGCGGTAGTCGACCATGCCGGCGCCTTTGGACCGGGCAATCGCGACCATCTCGTTGAACACCGCAAAGCCGTCCGGATCGCGGATGGCCGAAAGATTCTGGCCTTCGAGCTTGGGATTGGTCGGGTGCATGACCATCACAGGGGTCAGGTCGTTGATCCAGAAATAATCGCTCTGATCGTACCGCAGGCCACGGATGGCAGTGACGGCCTGTTTCTGCGCGGCTTCTTTAGTCAGCGTGCCGGCGGTTTCCAGGTCATGGTAATAGGTCAGCAGGCCGCTGGCGGTCTGAACCACGTGCTGGGTTTTCTGGGCTTTGGCGTGATACAGGTCGTCGTGGATCTGCTTGAGCATCAACACGCCCAAGGTCAGCAACATGACCACCGCCACAATCAAGATGAGCCACAAGCGTCGGCTGATCGACACACTGCGCAAGCTGTTCATAACGCTGTCACTCCCGATTCTTTTTCTTGTAATTGATGACCGCCAGCATCCAGTCACAATTTCGTGAGCGGGCATACGCGACCCAAGTCGTATAACGCGGCAGCGCTATTAAGGCTTGTCTGTTAGGATTTCGGCCCCGTGCGTGAAAACCTGAATCGAAGTTGATATTTCACGGAATTTTGACCCGTTTGTAGGGATCCTGCGCGCGCGGAATCGGTCCAGCAGCAACCAGCTACGCTGATCGCAGTGAACGTAAAAAATACTATCGGGGCATGCCGGCGTGCATCGCTCTTTGGGGGATTGATGGATCTTTGGACCGCCTTGCAGGCATTGATACTAGGAGTTGTAGAAGGGCTGACGGAGTTTTTGCCCATTTCCAGTACCGGACACCAGATCATTGTTGCCGACTTGCTCAACTTCGGCGGCGAACGGGCCATGGCGTTCAACATCATTATTCAGCTGGGCGCGATTCTCGCCGTGGTCTGGGAATTCCGCCGCAAGATTATCGACGTCGTCATCGGCTTGCCGACCCAGCCAAGTGCGCGACGCTTTACGGCTAACCTGCTGATCGCGTTCTTGCCTGCCGTGGTGTTGGGGGTGATTTTTGCCGACCTGATCCACGAATACCTGTTCAACCCGATCACTGTTGCGGCGGCGTTGGTGGTGGGCGGGGTAATCATGTTGTGGGCCGAAAAGCGTCAGCATGAAGTGCATGCCGAAACGGTCGATGAGATTCGCTGGAGCGACGCCCTTAAAATCGGCTTCGCCCAATGCCTGGCAATGATTCCCGGCACTTCGCGCTCCGGCTCGACGATCATTGGCGGCCTGCTGTTCGGCCTGTCGCGCAAAACCGCCACCGAGTTCTCGTTCTTCCTCGCCATGCCGACCATGGTCGGTGCCGCGGTGTACTCGGGCTACAAGTATCGCGATCTGTTTGTGCCGGCGGATTTCCCGGTGTTTGCCATTGGTTTCGTCACCGCGTTTATCTTCGCGATGATCGCCGTGCGCGGTCTGCTCAAGTTCATCGGCAGCCATAGCTATGCGGCATTCGCCTGGTATCGGATTGTATTCGGGCTGGTGATTCTGGCGACGTGGCAGTTCGGCTGGGTGGACTGGTCGGCGGCCAAGGCATGAATGATTCGCGCGCGCGCCGCCCAGAGGGTCGGCCGTCCGGTGGCGGTATTCAGAACCTGAAACTGAAGCTGGTCGTCCTGTTGATCGTCTGTGCGTTGCCGTTGGCAGGCTCGCTGTCGATGTGGCTGAGCGGCATTTCTCTGGTGCCGCTGGCGGCGTATGGCATCGTCAGCGTGTTGGCGTTTTTCATGTACTGGGCGGACAAGCGCAAGGCTCGCAACGATGCGTGGCGCACGCCGGAAAACATTCTCCATGCGGTGGAGCTGGCTGGCGGCTGGCCGGGTGCGTTGATTGCCCAACAGGTGTTCCGGCACAAGACGCGCAAGGTGTCGTTTCAGGTGCTGTTCTGGGTGATTGTCGTGTTGCATCAGGTGTTCTGGATCGACCAGTTGTTCCTTGGCTCGAACCTGTTTTCCCTGTTTTGACAAAGATCCCCGTGTAGGAGCTGCCGAAGGCTGCGATCTTTTAAACAGCAAGATCAAAAGATCGCAGCCTTCGGCAGCTCCTACAGGGGTGAAGTGTCAAGCAACAATGCAGCCATAGTGAGGTGTTATAGCAGCAATCCGATCCGGGTTTTCTTCGGCAACTTGCTCACCACCAACTGATGCGACCGTTGCAGCAACCCCTGCAATTCCTCGGTGCCCAGCGGGTAGGGCGGATGCATGATGATCCACTGTGCCCTTGCCAGATAAGGAGCCGGATGAATCCCGGGGCGGTCGCAATGGCCTAAAAACAGATCCTTGTCGACCTTGAACGCCAGCGAATCCCCACGCAGCCCCTGCAAGGCAAACATCTTGTTGCCGGCAATCGAAAATACGCGCACGCCACCCCACTTGTAGTCCTCGCGCGCGCCGGGCAATGCCAGACAAAACGCGGCGACGTCCGCTTCGCTCATTTTTCCCTTGCTCATAACAACCGCTCCCCACAGGCATTGAACGACTCGACCAGGTGATCAATCCACGCACGCACCGCCGGCATGACCCCGCGCCGATGCGGGTACACCGCTTGCAGCCAGCCGCCGGGCAGCGACCATTCTGGCAGCAACTGCACCAGCGCGCCGCTTTCCAGCTCGGCTTCGCAATACATCATGGGCAGTAACGTGAAGCCCTGGCCGGCCAGCACACAAGCCTTGCGCACGACAAAATCGTCGATGCCCAGCCGTGCTTCCATGCTCAGCTCGAAACTGGTGCCCTGTTGATCGAGCAAACGCACATGCACCAGCCGATCGGCCTCAAGCGCCCCTAGCACCGGCAGGTTCTTCAGGTCTTGCGGGTGGCTGATCGACTGGCCTTGCATGAATGTCGGGCTGGCCACGACCACCATTTGCGCCTGACGCAGACGGCGCGTGACCAGTAGCGGGTCTTCATCGCCCAGCTCGCGCACGCGCAGGGCAACATCAAACCCTTCGGCGACCAGATCGACCCGACGATTGAGGAGCACCACTTCAAGTTGCACCTGAGGGAATTTGCCGAGGAAGTCGCTGATCACCCACGGCAGCATTTCATGCGCCAGGCCGGTGGGGCAGGACACCCGCAAACGTCCCCGCGGTTCGCTGGACATGCTGGCGACGGCTTCGTCGGCCATTTCCGCTTCAAGCAGCATCGCCTGACAGTGACGCAAATAACGCTCGCCGACCGCAGTGAGGTTGAGTTGGCGCGTGGTGCGCTGCAGTAAACGCGCACCGAGGCGCTCTTCCAGTTCGGCGATACGCCGCGACAGTCGTGACTTGGGAATCCCCAGCAAACGGCCGGCCGCCGCAAAACCGCCAGCCTCGACGACTTTGGCGAAATAGTAGAGATCGTTGAGATCTTGCATGGTTGATATCCAGCTGTTCTATCAGTGGGACGAACTATCGCATTGCTGGCGGCTAATCAGCTATTGGTTTGTTGCGTAGGATTGTCTCCATTCCGTCGCCACCGGCGATTCATTCCAGGGGATTCCACATGAAACTGCTGCATATCGATTCGAGCATTCTGGGTGAAAACTCGGCTTCCCGTCTGTTGAGCGGCGAGGTCGTCAAAGCCTGGCAAGCCGCCGAGCCAAGCGCTGTGGTGACTTACCGCGACCTGGCCGCTGACGCCATCAGCCATTTCTCGTCGACCACGCTGGTTGCCGCCGGCACCACCGCTGAACTGCGCAACGCTGCACAGCAACATGAAGCCGACCTGAGTGCTTCGACGCTGGCCGAGTTCATCGCTGCTGACGCTGTAGTGATCGCTGCACCGATGTACAACTTCACCGTACCGACCCAGCTCAAGGCGTGGATCGACCGTGTTGCCGTTGCCGGTCAAACCTTCCGCTACACCGAAGCCGGCCCTGAAGGCCTGTGCGGCGGCAAGAAAGTAGTGATCGTTTCCACCTCTGGCGGCATTCACGCCGGTCAGGCCAGCGGTATCGCCCACGAAGAATATCTGAAGCTGGTATTGGGTTTCCTTGGCGTCACCGACATCGAAATCGTCCGTGCCGAAGGTTTGGCGTACGGTGACGAAGTGCGCAACAACGCCATGACCGCCGCGCAAGCGAAGATAAGCGAGCAACTGTTCGCCGCCGCGTAAGGCTTGCGTAAAAAACAGTTGATGTTCAAGTAGCACCCGAAAAACTCTGTATTCTGGTTCCGCAAGGGCCAAATACGGAGTTTTTTGTTTCTGACTGTTACATAATCTGGCCCGGGGTATGCAGTCAAGCGATGAGCGTCTGAGTGCAATGTCGTGACCTGCGCAACGAATCCACGGTTTTCTGGGCTCACACTGCAACGGATCTTTCGATTGAGTCACAACAGGGTGGGGCGTCCGGTGATACGTCTTTGTGCAACGTTACTGATTTGTCTGCTCGGCAGCCTGATTACGGTGCAGGCGGCGCCGGGGCGCCATCCTGTCTGGAGCGTTGGTTACCACGAGATGACGCTCCTCGATCCGCTCGACTTGCAACCGATGCGCGCCATCGCGTTCTATCCCTCCAGCGACCGCGAACACCTGAGCCGGCTCGAGGGGTATTCGGTCGAAGCTGGCGAAGACACCAAAGTCGCCATGGGCCGATTCCCGATGCTGATGCTGTCTCATGGCAACACCGGCACGCCGCTGGCCCTGCACGATCTTGCCACGGCACTGGCGCGCAAGGGGTTCGTCGTGGTGGCGGTGATTCACCCCGGCGACAACTCCAGGGATCACAGCCGACTCGGCACCCTGAGCAATCTTTACGGGCGGCCGATCCAGATTTCCGAAGCGATTACTGCGACCCTTGGCGACCCCATGCTGGCGCCGTTCGTCAATGCTGAACAGGTTGGCGTGATCGGCTATTCGGCCGGGGGCGAGACAGCGTTGATTCTCTCGGGGGCGCAACCGGATCTGGATCGCCTGCGCCGCTATTGCCAGGAACGCCCGGACGACCGCGACGCCTGCAACACCCAAGGCGAGCTCATTGTTGACCGTGATGATTTGCAGCCGGTGGCCGACCCGCGCGTGCACGCCTTGTTGCTGATGGCGCCGCTCAGCCTGAAATTCGGCCGACATACGCTGGCTGACGTGCATGTGCCCGTACTGCTGTACAGCGGCGATGGCGACAAACTGGTCGCTTTCGATAAAAACGCTGCCGCACTGGCGCGCAAACTGCCGAGTGCACCGGACTTCAAATTGCTGGCCGGGGCAGGGCATTTTGTATTCATGGCGCCGTGCAACGAAGAGCAGATCACTGCCATGCCAGCGTTGTGTACGGATGCCGACGGGGTTGATCGCAAGGACATCCATCGCACCCTGATTTCCGAAGCCGGCCGATTCTTCGCCCATGCCCTGGGCCGGCCTACACGGGCGGGGATGCAGACTGCAGATCAATAGCGTCAGGTGTTTATCCTGAAGTCACCAGAAAACCCTGTGGGAGCGAGCCTGCTCGCGAAAGCGGTCTATCAGTCAATGCGAAATGTCGAATGTAAATCCGTCTTCGCGAGCAGGCTCGCTCCCACAAGGACTGTGTGAGTTTTCAGGAAATTGCCCGGCGCTTGAGCATCAGGGTCAACCCCAGCCCCGTCACCGACAACAGCGCCGCACTGAAGAAAATCCACGAATACCCCAGATTCAACGCCACCGCCCCCATCAACGGCCCGGCAACGGCCAATGCCAGATCAAAGAACACCGCGTAGGCACTCAACCCGGCACCGCGACTGGAACCCGGTACCTGCTTGATCGCCTCGACACCCAGTGCCGGATACACAAGCGACAGGCCAAACCCCGCCAGTCCGGCGTCGATCAATGCAAACGCGGTGGACGGCGCGAGCCAGAGCATCACCAGCCCCACGGTTTCAACGGCAATGCAGACGATGGCCGAGGTGAAACCGCCGAATCGACTGATTGCCGAAATAAACATCAGTCGCGACACGATGAAGCACACCCCGAACACCGTCAGGCAATACGCCGCGCCGCTCCATCCGCGGTTGAGGTAATAGAGGGTGATAAATGTGGTGAGTGTGCCGTAGCCGATTGAGGCCAGCGTGAGGCTCGCGCCGAACGGTGCAATCCGCCCGAACACGGCCCAAAACGGCAGACGTTCACCGCGTATCACCGGTACCGAAGGTTTGTTACGAATCAGCAGCAACGCCCCCGCCGCCAATACCGACAGCGAAATACCGAGGCTGGCGAAACCGTATTCGGCCACCATCACCACGCCCAGCGGCGCGCCAATCGCAATGGCGCCATAGGACGCGATACCGTTCCAGCCGATGGACCTGGCGGTGTGCTCGACCCCGACCTGGCCCATGCACCAACTGATGGTGCCGACACCGATCAGCCCCTGCGCAATGCCCAGCAACAATCGCCCCAGAATCAGAATCAACAGGCTCGGCAGCGGATAGCTTTGCAGCAGCGTGGACAACAGCGTCAACGCGCCACTGAGCACAATCCCCAGCAAGCCATACACGATCGCCCGTTTGGTGCCGATGGTGTCAGACATGCGCCCGGCCATCGGTCGGCTCAGCAGGGTGGCCAGGTACTGCGAGCCGATCACCAGTCCGGCAATGATCGCGCTGAAACCCAGTTGTTCATGAACATAGCCCGGTAGCACCGCAATCGGCAGCCCGATGCAGAGGAAGGCAATGAAGGTATAGAAAACGATAGAGACGATCTGCACGGTGATCGCCATGGAGCGTTGCGGTGGCAGTTGCTGCGCAGACATGAGGACTCGTTCGCGGGCGGCGGTGGGAGAGTTCGCATCATGGCGTGGGTGTGGAATAAAAGGAAGCTGGCTAACTATTTTTCCGGAAATGCATTTCCCTGTGGGAGCGAGCCTGCTCGCGAAGGTGTCTGCACCAAAAAATGACTGACCCTGAAATGCAAAAAGCCCTGTCACATGGACAGGGCTCTTAACTTGCAGCTGGCAGCTGAAAACTCGAAGCTGCTTTTTAGAATACGACACCTTGGCTACGCAGATAATCATCGTACGTACCGCTGAAGTCGGTCACGCCGTCCGCGCTCAGCTCGATGATGCGAGTGGCCAGGGACGATACGAACTCACGGTCGTGGCTGACGAAGATCAGCGTGCCCGGGTAGTTTTCCAGCGCCAGGTTCAGCGCTTCGATCGATTCCATGTCCAGGTGGTTGGTCGGTTCGTCCATGATCAGCACGTTCGGCTTTTGCAGGATCAGCTTGCCGAACAGCATGCGGCCTTGCTCACCACCGGAAATCACCTTCACCGACTTGAGGATTTCGTCGTTGGAGAACAGCATCCGACCCAAAGTGCCACGGATCACTTGCTCGCCCTGAGTCCACTGACCCATCCAGTCGAACAGGGTCATGTCGTCTTCGAAGTCGTGCGCGTGATCCTGAGCGTAGTAACCCAGCTCGGCGGCGTCGGTCCACTTGACGCTGCCGGCATCCGGAGTCAGTTCGTTGACCAGGGTACGCAGCAGCGTGGTCTTGCCGATACCGTTCGGGCCGATGATCGCGACGCGCTCGCCGGCTTCAACCTGGAAGCTGAAATCCTTGAACAGCGGCTTGCCGTCAAAACCTTTGGCCATCTTCTCGACCATAACAGCCTGGCGGTGCAGCTTTTTGTTTTGATCGAAGCGGATGAACGGGCTCACACGGCTCGAAGGCTTGACCTCGGCCAGCTGGATCTTGTCGATCGCCTTGGCGCGGGAAGTGGCTTGCTTGGCTTTCGAGGCGTTGGCCGAGAAGCGGCTGACGAACGATTGCAGTTCGGAAATCTGTGCTTTCTTCTTGGCGTTGTCCGACAGCAGTTGCTCGCGGGACTGGGTCGCCACGGTCATGTACTCGTCGTAGTTGCCCGGGAACAGGCGCAGCTCGCCGTAATCCAGGTCAGCCATGTGCGTGCACACGCTGTTCAGGAAGTGACGGTCGTGAGAGATGATGATCATCAGGCTGTTACGCTGGGTCAGAATGTTTTCCAGCCAGCGAATGGTGTTGATGTCCAGGTGGTTCGTCGGTTCGTCGAGCAACAGCACTTCCGGATCGGAGAACAGTGCCTGAGCCAGCAGCACGCGCAGTTTCCAGCCTGGAGACACTTCGCTCATCGGGCCGAAGTGCTGCTCGATGCCGATACCCAGGCCCAGCAGCAGTTCACCGGCACGGGATTCGGCGGTATAGCCGTCCATTTCGGCGAATTCGGTTTCCAGCTCGGCCACGGCCATGCCGTCTTCTTCAGACATTTCCGGCAACGAGTAGATGCGATCGCGCTCGGCCTTGACCTTCCACAGCTCTTCGTGGCCCATGATCACGGTATCGATCACGGTGAATTCTTCGTAGGCGAACTGATCCTGGCGCAGCTTACCCAGGCGCACGTTCGGCTCGAGCATGACCTGGCCACCCGTCGGGTCAAGGTCACCGCCGAGGATTTTCATGAAGGTCGACTTGCCGCAACCGTTGGCGCCGATCAGGCCATAACGGTTACCAGCGGCAAATTTGACGGAAACGTTTTCGAAGAGCGGCTTGGCGCCGAACTGCATCGTGATGTTAGCTGTAGAGATCAAGAGTTTTTCCTGCGAAGCATTCTGAATAGCGAGGGTGCGGCCGTAGCGCTTGGCCCGAGTCAAGGTGCGCTGAGGCGGGGAGTTCCCGACATCAACCATGGGGGCGCGTAAAGTTTGGCGGCGATTGTACTGGTCTGGCTCTTTAAACGATAGGGCGAAGACGTCGCGGGTGCCGATTGGCACAATCGCGGGACAGTTTTTCACAGATGAAGGTTCACTATCGGTTACAAAGTGTGGCTAAAATGCCATCCATTCACCCACCGCCCTACAGCGGCGCAGGCTCAAGGACGTGCCATTTTGTACTCAGACCACTGCATTAGACGCTGGGCCTCAGGCCGACAGGCGCGCAGTTTGTTCACTTCTGACCTGTGACGAATTCCGTGAAACTCATCATTGCTGCTATTTATGTCATTTCCATTGCATACGTTCACTTGCGTGGCCGTGTGCGCCACAAATTGGGTCGGCAGCTGAGCGACCATTCGACGTTTCTGGCACCGATCAATTGCTTTCTCTACCTGTTCTCGAAAAAGCCGAACAAACCTTACCTTGATCCGACTGAGTTTCCCGACTTGAGCCCGTTGCAGGCGCATTGGGAAGAAATCCGCGAAGAGGGCCAGAACCTGCTGCGCGCGGGGGAGATCAAACGTTCGAACCAATACGACGACGTCGGTTTCAACTCCTTCTTCAAAAGCGGCTGGAAGCGTTTCTACCTCAAGTGGTACGGCGAGAGCCATCCGTCGGCCATGAAGCTGTGCCCGCGCACCACGGAACTGGTTCAGAGCATCGGCTCGATCAAGGCCGCAATGTTCGCCGAACTGCCGCCAGGTTCGAAACTGGTACGTCATCGCGACCCGTACGCTGGCTCCTATCGTTACCACTTGGGCCTGGACACGCCTAACGATGCGGGTTGCTACATCAATGTCGACGGTGAGAACTACCACTGGCGTGACGGTGAAGCGGTGATGTTCGATGAAACCTTCATCCATTACGCTGAAAACACCACCGACAAGAACCGCATCATCCTGTTCTGCGACATTGAGCGTCCAATGAAGTATCGCTGGGCTGCAGCGTTCAATGCCTGGTTCAGCCGTACGGTAATGTCTGCCGCCGGCGCGCCCAACGATGCGGGCGACCGTACCGGGGGGATCAACCGTTTGTTTACCAAAATCTACAAGATCAGGTTGCGTGGCAAAGAGCTGAAAAAGCGTAATCGTGCTCGGTACTACATGGAAAAGTGGGCGATCTTTGGTGGTTTGCTGGCGATCTTTATTCTGATCTGAACATTATTGCTGTGACTGTCCTGACGCCATCGCTGGCAAGCCAGCTCCCACAGTGGCCAGCGTGAGGCTGCGATCGCATTCACACCGCTAAACCTGTGGGAGCTGGCTTGCCAGCGATGAGGCCCTGAGATTCACCCGATGACTCAGGAGGCTTTTTTGGCCTTCTTCGCTGGCGCTGCCTTGCTCGCCGTTTTGGCCTTCGGCTTAGCCAGCGCCTTGCCATCCAGGCTACGTTTAAGCAGCTCGGTCAGGTCGATAACATCGGCGGTCTTGCGCTGTTCCTCGCCACCCACCGTCTCGACATCCTCGATCTCGCCCTTATGGGCCTTTTTCTCCACCAGCGCCATGATTTTGTCTTCGAACTCGTCTTTGTAATCCTCGGGGCTCCAGTCCCCGCTCATGTCCGCGACAAGACGTTTGGCCATGTCCAACTCGCCTTTGGCAAGCTGAGGCTTGGTCACTTCGCTGCCCAGTTCCAATTGATCGAGGCCGCGTACTTCCTGGGGCCAGCGCAATTTCACCAGCACCAGCGCTGACTCCAGCGGCATCACCGCCGCCAGATACTGGCGCGTGTGCAAGACGACGCGGGCGAGCGCAACCTTGTTGGTTTTGCTTAACGTTTCACGCAACAGCGCGTAAACCTTGCCACCGCGCTTGTCCGGCGCCAGGTAGTAGGGCGTATCGATGTTCTGCAACGGGATCTGCTCGGCGTCGACGAAGGAAAAGATGTCGATGGTCTGGGTCGAAACCGGGTGCGCCGAGCGGATTTCCTCTTCGCTGAGCACCACATAACGACCCTTTTCGTAGGCCACACCCTTGACGATGTTTTCCTTGGTAACTTCCTTGCCGGTCACCTTGTTGACGCGCTTGTAGCCCACCGGGTCCATGCTGCGACTGTCGAGCCAGTCAAAGTCCACGCCTTGGGATGAGGTCGCTGAAACCAGCGCGACAGGGATATGGACCAGTCCGAAGCTGATCGCGCCTTTCCAGATTGCCCGAGCCATGTTGAGTTCTCCGAGTGATGATCAGGTGACCTGAAGCCCGGCGCGAAAGTTTCCAGGAAATGCGCGTTTTCAATTGGGTTCGGTCAAGCCGTGTTACATGTTGTTTAAGGCCGACGGGTTAACAAATCCGAACCTGAAGCGTAGCGTGGACTCGAAGGCTCTACACCACGCACATCGAGAGGCTGACCCATGAACCGATTTCTGATTGGCATTGCCGTCCTGACACTCAGTGGCGGTCTGGTTCATGCGGACGTTGTGCTGGCGCAGAGTCCGACCGGCAACAGCAACAACCCCTATAACAGTCCGATTCGCCGGGCGAATCCCAACAGCATGCAGGGCACCCAGCCCAGTGCGCCGCCCATCCGTGGACAAAGCACCGTTCCCGTGCCGCGTCCGCCAACCCTCGATAACCGGGGCATTGGCAATGGCCAGCCGATTCGTTCAGCGCCGGCCAAGCCACCCACATTCATTCCCAACCCACCCTCGCGAAGCACCGACACTCAACGTTAAACGGCAGGTAAAACGGTCTGCCAGACTTTGAAACGACAAAAGGAATCGTGCATGTTGCGTAAAACCCTTCTGGCCAGCCTGTGCGCCGGCGCTCTGATCAGTGCTCCGGCATTCGGCGCTGCCCCCAAAGAGCTGCAAAGCGAGCAAGGCACTCTCGAAGTCACAACAATTGCCCAAGGGCTTGAGCATCCATGGTCGCTGGCCTTTCTGCCGGATCGCCAAGGCATGCTGGTGACCGAACGACCGGGCAATCTGCGCGTGGTGGGTGCAGACGGCAAGCTATCGGCTCCCCTGAGCGGTGTGCCGCAAGTGTGGGCCAAGGGGCAGGGCGGTTTGCTGGATGTCGTGTTGTCACCCGACTTTAAACAGGACCGACTGGTTTACCTGTCCTATGCCGAAGGTGGCGGCGCTGGGGACAAGGCAGGCACGGCGGTGGGGCGCGGTTACCTGTCGGATGACTTGAAAACACTGAAAGATTTCAAAGTGATTTTCCGTCAGGAACCAAAGCTCTCCACAGGCAACCACTTCGGTTCTCGGCTGGTGTTTGATCGCGATGGTTATCTGTTCATCACCCTGGGTGAAAACAACGACCGGCCGACCGCGCAGGACCTCGACAAGCTGCAAGGCAAGATTGTGCGGATCTACCCGGACGGCAAGGTTCCGGACGACAATCCGTTCGTGGGTCAGTCAGGCGTGCACCCGGAAATCTGGGCTTACGGCATTCGCAACCCGCAGGGTGCAGCACTTAACCCGTGGAACGGCACAGTCTGGGAAAACGAACACGGCCCGCGCGGCGGAGATGAGGTGAATATCATCGAACGCGGGAAAAACTACGGTTGGCCGCTGGCGACCCACGGTATCAACTATTCGCTACTGCCGATTCCTGAGGCCAAAGGCAAAAGTGTCGAAGGGGGCGTCGATCCGCGCCATGTGTGGGAGAGATCACCGGGCGTCACCGGGATGGCGTTTTACGATGCCGATCGCTTCAAACCATGGCAGAAAAACCTGTTTATCGGCGCGCTGGTGAGTCAGGAGTTGATTCGCCTGCAGTTCGATGGCGACAAGGTCGTGCATGAGGAGCGCTTGTTGGGTGAGCTCAAACAGCGCATTCGTGACGTGCGGCAGGGACCGGATGGGTACTTGTATGTGCTGACGGATGAGGAGAAGGGTTCGCTCTATAAGATCGGCCTGAAACCCGATCTCTAAGACTCATGCCCCTGTAGGAGCTGCCGAAGGCTGCGATCTTTTGATCTTGCGACTAAAAAACAAGATCAAAAGATCGCAGCCTTCGGCAGCTCCTACAGGTTCGGCATCGGCATCGGCATCAGCATCAGCATCAGCATCAGTATCAGCATCAGGGGCAGTGTCAGAATCAGTGTGAGGGGCAGACTACTCACTTCGAGAGTAAAGAATCACAGCAGCCCGTAACTTCCCCCGCCCAAACCGGCACATCTTCTCGAACTCGCCATGACTGACCGGCACATGCTGGCAGTCAATGGGCTGGCGGTGCTGGCTATGGTCGACGTCCGGATCGTGCAGGTAAACGAAATCCTCATCGCAATCGGTCACCACCACCCAGTGCGGTGATTTCGATCGAGTCAGCCGATAGCTGCTGATCAGCACCAGCGGTTGGCCTCCCGCTTCCAGTAAGCGCGGCAAATCAACCGGAGCGCCGATTACGCGCTGCACATCGGTCTGCGCCAACTGCGCGGTGAACTCTTCATGGACCAGGCGCATGACGTCTTCTTTATGCTCATTGCGTACGCCGTCGAGGAACAACGGTCCCGCCAGGCTCAACTCCAGACGCACGCGAAATCCCCGTCGCCATGCGGCGAGCGCCAATCCCTGCGGACTGCAACCACCATGCCCCGACGTCATGAAAACGGTCGTCGCCTCGCGCCAGATCTGCAGTTCCTCACGGCGCTCCAACAAGCGTTCTGACTGCAACGCCCCCATGGCCATCAACAGACACGCCGGGCCGCAGGTGAAATCGGTGGTTTGTCCGTACCAAGGCACTTTGATGCTGCGTGAGTCTCGATGCTGGAGAATGCGTTTCTCCAGGCGCAGCGCGTCAGCGTGGTCTTCGTAGTAATCGTGGATCAGTGCAAAACGCCGGTAGCCGTTGCGTTCATACAGGGCAATGGCGGCGGGGTTGTCGGTGCGCACTTCCAGGCGCAGGTACGCGCATTCGTGTTCCAGCGCGCAAGCCTCGATCCGTTGCAGCAGTTGTTTACCCAACCCGCTCCCGCGCGCCTCGGCGGCAATCGCGATGGAGTACAGGCGCGCCAGCGACGTACCACGGTGAAACAACGCCAGTGCGTAACCCCGTAAATGTCCTTCGACCTCGGCCACCAGCAGCTGTGCGTGGGCGCGGGTAATCATCCAGTGAAAACTGCGACGGCTGAGCCCGTCCGTGGTGAAACATTGCATTTCCAATGCCAGCAACGCCGGCAGATCTTCAACTACCGCCAAACGAAAAACAGCATTCATATGACCACCGTAAAAGTTGCGTAACGAAACGAGACTTTCGAAAAACTTCGTGCTTAATAGAAAAGGTCTTGTTCTCCAACGGATCAATCTCTATGTCAGCGGTACAGGGTCATTGGCGCGAAGTATCCGAGCAAAATTTGCCGGCGGCAACTTATTTAAATTCAGCGACTGGCACTTCCAGTCGAGTGTTGATCATTGTCGAGCGCAAGGAAGATTGGGCTTCGTACTTCCCCAGCGAGGACATCATCACGGCGCAGGAATACCTCGAGCAAACCCGTGACAGCGAGCCGGGCAAGCGTGTGCAAGTGATCAATCTGTGCCGCAGCTACAAGTACCTCGGCCATGGCTATTACTGCTCGCTGCTGGCCGAAGCCCGCGGACACAAAGTGATTCCGTCGGTTCGCACGATCAGCGAACTGACCAAAAAATCACTTTACGGCCTCGCGCTGGACGACCTCGATAAAACCCTGGAAAAAGCCCTCAGTCATCATCTATATAGCGATACCGAAGGTTTTACCCTGACGCTTTATTTCGGCAAGACTCATATCGAGCCATTACAGGATCTGGCTCGACAATTGTTTGAAGTGTTTCCCTGTCCAATTCTGTTAGTTGAGTTTCGTCGAACTAACGGTTGGCACATCGAGGGCATAAAGTCCGGCACGTTACATAAGTTGCGCGACGATCAGGAAGATCAATTCGCCAATGCCCTTGATGGCTTCAGCCGCAAAGTCTGGCGGGTGCCGCGTTCCCGGCAAGTGGCGCGGTATGACGTGGCGATCTTGCACGATCCGCAGGAAGCGTTGCCGCCATCAAACAGCAAGGCGCTTGCGAACTTTGTTCGGGTCGGCAAGACCATGGGCATCGACGTCGAGCTGATCGAGCGCAAGGATTACGCGCGACTCGCCGAGTACGACGGCTTGCTGATTCGCGAAACCACCAGCGTCGACAACCATACCTACCGTTTCGCCAAGAAGGCTGAAAGCGAGGGGCTGGTAGTGATGGACGATCCGGCCTCGATTCTGCGCTGCACCAACAAGGTCTACCTCACCGACCTGCTCAACAGCCATCAACTGGGCATGCCGGCGACGGAGATTCTGTACAAGGAACGCCCCGAAGATTTCGAACGGGTAGGGGAACGGCTGGGTTTTCCGTTGGTGTTGAAGATCCCCGATGGCTGTTTCTCGCGAGGTGTGATCAAGGTCGAAAGCCAGCAGGCGCTGCTCGAAGCCACGGCCGAGCTGTTCGAACATTCGGTGCTGTTGCTGGCACAGGAGTTTTTCTACACCGAGTACGACTGGCGCATTGGCGTGCTCAACCGCAAACCGATCTTCGCCTGTCAGTACTTCATGTCCAAGGGGCACTGGCAAATCTACAACCACAAGGCCAAGGGCCAGGACATCAACGGCGAATGCCGGACAATGGCGATCCACGAGGCACCCCGCGCCGTGGTGGAACTGGCGGTGAAAACAGCCAACCTGATCGGCGATGGCCTCTATGGCGTGGACCTGAAACAGGCTGGCGACAAGGTGGTGGTGATCGAAGTCAACGACAACCCGAACCTGGACGCCGGCATCGAAGACGCTTTTTTGCAGGACGACTTGTATTCGCTGGTGCTGGAAGAGTTCGTGCGGCGGCTGGAGCTCAAGCGTCGCGGCCAGGCCTGGTGAAGCGCCGATGATCAACAGTTTTGCATTGAGCCGCGGCGCCTTGCAGCGCGTCGAACGACTGGACGCCGAGGTGATGCTGTTCAGCGATCCCGACGCCGCCGAGCGCGACCTGCTGCACAGTCATTTCAAAGTCGATGAGCACGCACTCGCCTCGGCACTCGATCCGGACGAAGTGTCGCGAATCGAGTTTCACCCCGACCACTTGTTCCTGATCTGGAAGCGCCCGGAAAACTATTCCGGTGGCGGCAGCCTGGCGTTTGAGGTGTCTTCCTGCGGTTTGCTGTTTTCGCCCGGGCAGTTGCTGGTGATCGCCACCGACGACACGCCGCTGCACGGCCTCGGCACTCGCCAACCTTTAAACACGCCACTGGATGTTCTGCTCGACCTGCTGTTCAACAACATCCATCACTACCTAGGGCATTTGAAGGTGATCAAACTGGTCGCCCGCGAGTTGCAGCAAAAATTCAACGCGTCGATGCAGAACCAGCATCTGGTTCAGATGTTCAACCTCAGCGAAAGCCTGATCTATTACATCAACGCCCTGCACAGCAACGGCGCGGTGCTGACGCGGCTGCGCAACCACGCTGAAAAACTGCATTTCAACAGCGAAGCGATCGGCCTGATCGACGACCTGATCATCGAAAACAACCAGTGCTACAAACAGGCGGAGATTTACTCCACGGTGTTCTCCGGGCTGATCGACGCGCGTGGCAACCTGATGAACAACAGCATGAACAACCTGTTGCGCAAACTGACGTTGATCAACGTGGTGTTTTTGCCGTTGAACCTGATTGCGAGCATTGGCGGGATGTCGGAGTTCAGCATGATGACCGCGGGAACGCCGTGGTGGGTGTCGTATCCGCTGTTTCTGGCGGCGATGTTGCTGGCGGCCGGGGGGATGTTGTTTGGGCTGCGGCGCTTGGCCAGTTGATCGTTGGTAATCCCTTTAGGAGCTGCCGAAGGTTGCGATCTTTTGACGTTGGCTGTTAAAAGATCGCAGCCTTCGGCCGCGCCTACACGGTTTATGTATTTCTGACAGTCCCGCTTTTGGCCGAACCGCCACCGTGATGCCTTGTTATAGTTCGGGCCTCATTTTCAGCCCGGTAAAGGATCACTGCCATGTCTCAATACACCGCCTTCAGCGTCGAACTGGCCGACAATATCGCCCATGTGCAGATCAATCGTCCGGAAAAAATCAACTCGATGAACGCCGCGTTCTGGAGCGAGATCGTCGAGATTTTCCATTGGATCGACGACACCGACGAAGTGCGCGTGGTGGTGCTCAGCGGCAACGGTAAACACTTTTCCTCCGGCATCGACCTGATGATGCTCGCCGGCGTCGCCAATGAACTGGGCAAGGATGTCGGCCGCAACGCGCGCCTGCTGCGCAAAAAGATCCTGACCCTGCAAGCCTCGTTCAACGCCGTCGATAACTGCCGCAAACCGGTCATCGCGGCGATTCAGGGTTATTGCCTGGGTGGCGCGATCGATCTGATCGCCGCCTGTGACATGCGTTACGCAGCTGAAGATACGCAATTCTCGATCAAGGAAATCGATATCGGCATGGCCGCCGATGTTGGCACTTTGCAACGGTTGCCACGGATCATCGGTGACGGCATGCTGCGTGAGCTGGCTTACACCGGTCGCAACTTTGGCGCTGAAGAAGCGCGCAGCATCGGTCTGGTCAATCGCGTTTACAGTGACAAGGACGCGCTGCTCGAAGGTGTGCTGGACATCGCCCGCGACATCGCGTCCAAGTCGCCCATCGCAATTGCCGGCACCAAGGAAATGATCAGCTACATGCGTGACCATCGCATCGACGACGGCCTCGAATACGTTGCCACCTGGAACGCCGCCATGTTGCAATCCACCGACTTGCGCGTGGCCATGGCCGCCCATATGAGCAAACAGAAACCCGAATTTGTGGATTGAGAACCATGACATCTCGCTGGACCACTGCAGTACTGGACACCGATCAACCCGGCGGCTGGGCCGTGGCGCGTAGCCCCGAAGGCTTTCTGTTCGACGACAACGGCGCGCTGTTCCCGCGGGAATGGCTCAAGCGTCAGGACTTGTCGGTGCTGGCCGAGCATGGCATCGGCCACCTCGATGGCGAGCCGGTGTACCTGCTGGAGTTGCGCAGTGCCAGCGAGGTCATGGGTTGCAGCTGGAAGGGCCTGCGGGCGTTCATGCTCGACGGCGATCACACGATCTACAAAGTGCTGGGTTATGCCGCGCAGATCGGCACCTGGGCCCGTGAACACCGCTTCTGTGGCAATTGCGGGCAAGCCATGACGCAAGTGCCGCGCGAGCGGGCGATGTATTGCCGGCCCTGTGATCTGCGCAGTTATCCGCGGATTTCGCCGAGCATGATCGTGCTGATTACCCGTGGCGACGAAATTTTGCTGGCACGCTCACCGCGCTTCGTCACTGGCGTCTACAGCACGCTGGCGGGGTTCGCCGAGCCGGGCGAGTCGGCAGAAGACTGCCTGATTCGCGAGGTGCGCGAAGAAGTGCAGATCGAGGTGAAGAATATCCAGTATCTGGGTAGCCAGTGCTGGCCGTTCCCGCACTCGATGATGCTGGGTTTTCACGCGGAATACGCGGGCGGGGAAATTGTTTGTCAGGAAGACGAGATCGAAGACGCACAGTGGTTCAACGTGCACGACCTGCCGCCATTGCCGGCGTCAAAATCGATTGCACGTTATCTGATCGACGTTTATGTGGCGCGGCGTTTAGGCCACGCTGAACCAGTGCTGCCAGGCTAGGCGCACGGTCAATCCCAGCACCACGGTGATGAACACCGGCCGAATGAACTTGGCGCCACCGCTGATCGCGGTGCGCGCACCAAAGAAAGCGCCGACCATCACCGACAGGCCCATGCTCAGGCCGATGATCCAGTCCACTTGCCCGGAAAACACGAACACCGACAGCGCCGCAATGTTGCTGACGAAGTTCATGCTGCGCGCCACGCCGCTGGCCTTGACCAGGTCGATCGGGTACAGCAGCAAACTGCTCACCGTCCAGAATGCACCTGTACCGGGACCGGCCACGCCGTCGTAGAAACCGAGGCTGAAGCCCTGGGTCGATTGCCATTTCTTCTTGATCGGCGCGTTGCTGTCCAGCGGCGCTTTTGGCGTGCCGCCGAACAGCAGATACAGGCCACAGGCGAAGACGATCACCGGGAGCATTTTGTTCAGCCATTCTGCTGGCAGGTAATGGGCGACGACGGCGCCGGTCAACGCACCGACCAGGGTGCCGACAATCGCGTGCATCCACTGGCGAGGATGAAACAGCTTGCGCCGGTAGAACGTGAAACTGGCCGTCGCCGAACCGAAGGTTGAACTCAGCTTATTGGTGCCCAGTACCAGATGCGGCGGCAGGCCAGCGGTCAGCAGCGCGGGCGTGGTCAACAGACCGCCACCGCCGGCGATGGCATCGATAAAACCGGCAACGAAAGCGACAACGGCCAGAATGGCCAGGGTAGTGAGATCAACACTGAGTTCGAAAGGCATGGAGTCGACTGGCATGGCAGGGCGAGAGCGGGGCGCCATCATAGCCCGTAAACCGTCCACTCGCGACCCGGATCAGCACAAACACAGGCCCGCCAGAGCCTCTACTCGAGCATCACAAACTGCACGTTGCTGAGCAAGCAAGGCCCTTTGTTGCCGAATGGATCACTTGGAAAACCGAAGTGAACGTCTGCCCGGGTGAAACCCTCTGGAAGTTCGCCTTCCACGGTGACCTGTTTCTTTTGCGCGTCAACGTAGACCGTCCCGGTCCAGACTTCAGATTCCTCGCCAGCGCTGTGAGTTGCCCAGACCGTATGCGTCACGAATGAATGAATCAGCGGGTTGTCGGCCTTTTCGCGGTTGTCGATATGGAAGCGACAGTTCGCAGTGTCCTCCAAAGGTGTTGACTCGGGCGCCTGCACTTCAAAGCTGAACCTGAACATTCCGGGGGCGATTTCAAATGTATCGCTGGCCAAATATTGCCCGGTACTTCTGCCACCGGTCATTCGCGCAACGTAATTGAAGTCAAGGAGTTCGACCGACATCGGTGTATTGTAGGCATCGGGTTTCCAGTGTTTGAAATCACCGCTACTGAAATCACCATTCAGAATGCAATTTTTAGTCATGAGGGCGCCTCGATCATGGGATGCAAGTTACGTCGCGGGGAAACCGCAACGTCTCAGGCCCCATGGTTCGATAGTTACACGCCGGTGCCAACTGTCAGAAATACCAGTTCTTTAGCATCATTCGCGATTAAGGCGACGACGTTTCAATGAGAACAGGCAGAAAGTCATCAGACACAGCGATCAGCCAAGGCCCGCTCCATCCGCGCAATCCCTTCCTCCAGCAACGACCGCGGGCAGCCGAAGTTCAGCCGCACGAATTGCTGATTCTGATCGCCAAAGTCCAGCCCGGCGCTCAAACCTACCTTGGCCTGTTCAAGGAAGAACTGCTGAGGGTTTTCCAGATCCAGTGCCGAGCAATCGAGCCAGGCCAGATAAGTCCCCTGCGGCACATTGATGGTCACGCCCGGCAGACGGTTGTTCACCGCTTCAACCAGATAATCACGGTTGGCCTGCAAGTAGGTTTTCAACTCGGCAAGCCATGGTCCACCTTCGCTGTAAGCGACGCGGGTGGCTTCCATGCCCAACGGATTGACGCTGTCGACCATGCCGCAACGGGCGTGATTGACGCGTTCGCGCAGGGCGGCGTCCTGGATGATCATGAACGAGGTCTTGAGACCGGCGATGTTGTACGCCTTGCTCGCCGACATCAGGGTGATCGTGCGCTGGGCGATTTCCGGGCTCAGCGATGCGGTCGGAATGTGCACGCGGCCATCGAAGCACAGCTCGGCATGGATTTCGTCGGAGATGATCCATGCGTCCTGCGCCACGCAGGTGTTCGCCACCGCTTGCAGCTCATCGCGGCCGAACACTTTGCCGATCGGGTTGTGCGGGTTACTCAACAGCAGCGCGCCGCCACCGTTCAGCGAATCACGCAAAGTGTCCAGCGGCGTGGCGTAGGTGCCGTCAGCCTGCGGCACGAATTCCAGCTCAACCTTGTTCAAACCCCAATGAGCCGGCGCATGGCGCAGTGGCGGGTAGTTCGGCACTTGCACCACGACATTCTGCTGCGGCTGCACCAGCGCCTTGAGCGCCATGTTGAAACCGGATTCAACGCCCGGCAGGAAGATTAATTCTTGCGGTTGGACTTTCCAGGCGAACTTGTTCCAGAGGTCGGCAACGATGGCTTCACGCAGGTTGTCCTGTGCGACGCTGTAACCCACCAGCGGGTGCAGCAGGCGCTGTTGCAGCGCCTCGATGACCACCGGCGGCGCGGCGAAATCCATATCAGCGACCCACATCGGCAACACGTCGGCCGAATAGCGGCTCCACTTGGTGCTGCCCGTGTTGTGGCGGTCGAATACCTGATCAAAATCGAAAGTCATGCGCGGTCTCGTGAAGGCGGGTGAGTTCTGCCGGACATGATAAGCCCATGACCTTGTGGGAGCACACAAAACCTGTGGGAGCTGGCTTGCCAGCGATAGCGGTGGATCAGTCACCTTCATTGTTGGATGTGCCGACGTCATCGCTGGCAAGCCAGCTCCCACAGGGAATTGAAGTTGTCAGGGAGAGCCCCGACAAACGGCCGACGGTCGGTTTTCACACAGTCTGTGTGGTCATTGTCTACAGTGAAAAAGCGGGCACCCGTTGCCGCAACCGTGTTTGTCCAGATAAAGCCCGGCATCAGTACCGGGTTCCACCTGATCAGGAGTGCACGATGGATCTCAGCCGTCGTCAGTTCTTCAAGGTCGCCGGTATCGGCCTTGCAGGCTCAAGCCTGGGCGCGTTGGGCATGGCCCCGACGCCTGCCTTCGCCGAGCAGGTGCGTCACTTCAAGCTTGCCCACACCCATGAAACCCGCAACACCTGCCCGTATTGCTCGGTCGGCTGCGGCTTGATCATGTACAGCCAGGGCGATGCCGGGAAGAATGTCGCGCAAAATATCATCCACATCGAGGGCGACTCCGACCACCCGGTCAACCGTGGCACCCTCTGTCCAAAAGGCGCTGGCCTGCTGGACTTCATTCATAGCCCGGGCCGTTTGCTGTATCCGCAGACGCGCAAACCTGGCAGCAGCGAATGGACGCGGATCAGTTGGGATGAAGCGCTGGATCGCATTGTCGACCTGATGAAAATCGACCGCGATGCCAACTTCATCGAGAAGAATGAGCAGGGGCAAACGGTGAATCGCTGGCTGACCACCGGTCTCCTCGCGGCCTCGGCGGCGTCCAACGAAGCCGGCTACATCACCCAGAAAGTGATTCGCAGCCTCGGTCTACTGGGGTTCGATAACCAGGCGCGTGTCTGACACGGTCCGACGGTGGCAAGTCTTGCCCCGACGTACGGCCGTGGTGCCATGACCAATACCTGGACCGATATCGCTAACGCGAATCTGATCCTGGTGATGGGCGGCAACGCAGCAGAAGCGCATCCATGCGGCTTCAAATGGGTGACCGAGGCCAAGGCGCACAACGCCGCGCGGCTGATCGTGGTCGATCCGCGTTTTACCCGGACCGCTTCGGTGGCCGACTACTACGCGCCGATTCGCACCGGTACCGACATCGCCTTCATGGGCGGGTTGATCAATTACCTGCTGACCGAGGACAAGATCCAGCACGAATACGTGCGCAACTACACCGATGTGTCGTTCATCGTCAAAGCCGGTTATGGCTTCGAGGACGGCATCTTCAGTGGCTACGACGTGGCCAAGCGCAGCTATACCGACAAATCCGGTTGGGGTTACGAAATGGGCGAGGACGGCTTCGTCCGAGTCGACCCGACCCTGCAAGACCCGCGCTGCGTCTATCAGCTGATGAAGCAGCATTACAGCCGCTACACCATCGACCTCGCAAGCCAGATCTGCGGGATGCCGGTCGATGCCATGCAGAAAATCTGGGACGAAATCGCCACGTGCTCGATACCGGGCAAGACCATGACGATTCTCTACGCGCTCGGCTGGACTCAACATTCGATCGGCGCGCAAATCATCCGCAGTGCGGCGATGGTGCAACTGTTGCTGGGCAATGTCGGCATGCCGGGCGGCGGGGTGAATGCCTTGCGCGGGCACTCGAACATTCAGGGCCTGACCGACCTCGGATTGCTCTCCAATGCGTTGCCGGGCTATCTGTCATTGGGCACCGACACCGAGCAGGATTACGCCACCTACATCCACAAACGTACGCAAGTACCGTTGCGGCCGGGGCAACTCTCGTATTGGCAGAACTACAGCAAATTTCACGTCAGCCTGATGAAGTCGTGGTACGGCGCCCACGCCACGGCCGAGAACAATTGGCTCTACGACCATCTGCCGAAACTCGACATCCCCAACTACGACGTGTTGAAGATGTTCGACCTGATGAGCCAGGGCAAGGTCAACGGCTACTTCTGCCAGGGCTTTAATCCCATCGCCGCGTTGCCTGACAAGAACCGCGTGATGGGCGCGCTGGCCAAACTCAAATGGCTGGTGGTGATGGACCCGCTGGCCACCGAAACGTCGGAGTTCTGGCACAACGTCGGACCGTACAACGACGTCAAAAGCGCAGAGATCCAGACTGAAGTCATTCGCCTGCCGACCACCTGTTTCGCCGAAGAGGACGGCTCGCTGGTCAACAGCAGCCGCTGGCTGCAATGGCACTGGAAGGGCGCCGATGGCCCGGGCGAAGCGCAGACCGACATCCGCATCATCAGTGAACTGTTCCTGCGCCTGCGCAAGCGTTATCAGGCCGAGGGCGGCACGTTTCCCGACCCACTGCTGAAACTGACGTGGCCGTACAAGATCGCCGACGAGCCGTCTCCGGAAGAACTTGCCAAAGAGATCAACGGCAGCGCCGTTACAGACTTCACCGATGCCAGCGGCGCAACGGTCAAGGCTGGCACGCAACTGGCCGGGTTCGGCTTGCTCAAGGACGACGGCAGCACCGCGTCCGGCTGCTGGATTTTCGCTGGCAGCTGGACCGAGGCCGGTAATCAGATGGCCCGCCGCGACAATGCTGACCCGTATGGCATGCATCAGCATCAGGGATGGGCCTGGGCCTGGCCGGCCAATCGGCGGATTCTCTACAACCGCGCTTCCGCAGACGTTGCGGGCAAACCGTGGGACCCGAAAAAGCGTCTGGTCTGGTGGAACGGCAAAGTCTGGACCGGCACCGATGTGCCGGACTACAAGGCCGACGTGCCGCCGGAAGCCGGGATGAATCCGTTCATCATGAACCCGGAAGGCGTGGCGCGATTCTTCGCCGTCGACAAGATGAACGAAGGGCCATTCCCCGAGCATTACGAGCCGTTCGAAACCCCCATCGGCATCAACCCGCTGCACCCGCAAAACAAACAGGCCACCAGCAACCCGGCAGCGCGGATCTTCGATTCGGTCTGGGAAACCCTCGGCGAAGCCAAGGACTTCCCGTACGCCGGCACCAGCTATCGGTTGACCGAGCATTTCCACTTCTGGAGCAAGCACTGCAAGTTGAACGCGATTGCCCAGCCTGAGCAGTTCGTCGAAATTGGTGAGGTGCTGGCGAAAGAGAAGGGCATCGCTGCAGGTGATCGAGTGCGGGTCAGTTGCAAACGCGGATTCATTGAAGCGGTCGCGGTAGTGACTAAAAGGATCCGGCCGCTGCAGGTCAACGGCCAGGTCGTGCATCAGATCGGTATCCCGTTGCACTGGGGTTTTACCGGCCTGACGCGTCACGGTTACCTGACCAACACCCTGGTGCCGTTCCTCGGCGATGGCAACACACAGACCCCGGAATCCAAGTCATTCCTGGTCAACGTGGAGAAGCTCTGATGGAGAATCTTTAAATGGCCAGCCAAGACATCATTGCCCGCTCGGCCACCACCACGGTGCCGCCCTCGGTGAGGAATCAGGAGGCGGTGGCCAAGCTGATCGACACCACCAAATGCATCGGCTGCAAGGCTTGCCAGGTCGCCTGTTCGGAATGGAACGAACTGCGCGACGAGGTCGGCCACAACCACGGCACCTACGACAACCCGCAGGATCTGAGCGCAGAATCCTGGACGCTGATGCGCTTCACCGAGCACGAAACCGACGCCGGTAACCTCGAATGGCTGATCCGCAAGGACGGCTGCATGCACTGCGCCGAGCCGGGGTGCCTGACGGCGTGTCCGAGCCCCGGTGCGATCATCAAGCACGCCAACGGCATCGTCGACTTCGATCAGGATCACTGCATCGGTTGCGGTTATTGCATCACCGGGTGCCCGTTCAACATTCCGCGTATCTCGCAAAAAGATCACAAGGCGTACAAGTGCACCCTGTGCTCGGATCGAGTCGCGGTCGGCCTGGAGCCTGCCTGTGTGAAAACCTGCCCGACCGGCGCCATCGTCTTCGGCACCAAGGAAGACATGAAGGAACACGCCGCCGAACGCATCGTCGACCTGAAAAGCCGTGGCTTCGAGAACGCCGGTTTGTATGATCCGGCCGGCGTCGGCGGCACTCACGTCATGTACGTGCTGCACCACGCCGACACGCCGAGGATTTACGCCGGTCTGCCCGACGTGCCAACCATCAGTCCGCTGGTGGGCTTGTGGAAAGGCATCAGCAAACCGCTGGGCCTGCTGGCAATGGCTGCGGCAGTGCTGGCCGGGTTCTTCCACTACGTGCGCATCGGCCCGAACCGGGTTGAAGAGGATGAACATCCGACCACGCCCGACACCTCGGTGCATGTCGTTGATCCGGCGGTGCATACCTTCGACCCACGCGGGGAGGACCGGCCATGAGCAACAAGACGATCCTGCGTTACACCGCCAACCAGCGCACCAATCACTGGCTGGTGGCGATTCTGTTTTTCATGGCCGGGCTGTCGGGGCTGGCGCTGTTTCATCCATCGATGTTCTGGCTGACCCATCTGTTCGGCGGTGGACCGTGGACGCGGATTCTGCATCCGTACATGGGCATCGCCATGTTCGTGTTGTTCCTTGGCCTGGTGTTCAGCTTCTGGCGCAGCAATTTCTTCATCGCCAATGACCGGCGGTGGCTGCGGCGGATCAATCGGGTGATGGTCAACGACGAAGAAAGCGTGCCGCCGGTGGGCAAGTACAACGCAGGGCAAAAGCTGCTGTTCTGGACTTTACTGCTGTGCATGCTCGCGTTGCTGTTCACCGGGCTGGTGATCTGGCGCGCCTGGTTCAGTGCGTATTTCGGCATCACCGTGATCCGCTGGTCAATGCTGCTGCATGCACTGGCCGGTTTCATTCTGGTGCTGAGCATCATCATTCACATCTACGCCGGGCTGTGGATCAAGGGCTCGGTGGACGCAATGATGCACGGCTGGGTAAGCCGCGCATGGGCGAAGAAACACCATGAACTCTGGTATCGCGAGGTGACCCGCGACGAGCGTCATCCCGACGTGCCGGAGCGACCGATCACCAAAAAGGGCTGACCTTTGCCAAGCATTCTTGAACCCGGAGAAATCGAAGCGGCGGCCAGTTCGCCGCCGTTTCTGCACCTGCCACCGCACAACCTTTTTACCTTGCGCGCCGAACGCCTGGAGCGATTGGCCGAAGGCCACCCGTTGGCCGAGTATCTGCGCCTGATCGCCGGTTTGTGCCGGGCTCAGCAGCAAGTGCTGGATGATCCGCCGTCGACCGGGCCAGTCGATCAGCAACGGCTTGCCCTGTGCCAGCAACACGGTTTGCCGCCGTTCGGCGCCGATACATTGATCCGCGAAGATGACTGGCAAGCCTGGCTTGCGGCTCTGCTGCAACGCTACGCACCCCCGGCGCAACCGGCCGTGATCGATGCAATCACCCTGCTGCGTAACGCCGACTCCGGGCAATTGCGCAGTTGGGCGGTGGCGCTGGTCAGCGGTCAATATTCCATGGTGCCGGCGCAACTGGTGCCATTTCTTGGCGCGGCGTTGCAAGCGGCGTGGAGCCACTGGCTGCTCAGCGCGGCCAACCTGCAACTCAAACCCGGCGACAGCCTCAGCCAATGCCCGGCCTGCGGTTCACCGGCCATGATCGGCGTGGTTCGCCATCGCGGCAAACACAACGGCTTGCGCTATCTGGTGTGTTCGCTGTGCGCCTGTGAATGGCACGTGGTGAGGGTCAAATGCGTGTATTGCGAGTCGAGCAAAGGCCTGGACTACCTGAGTTTTGAGGACGACCGCCACGCCGCCAATCAGGCGCCACTGCGCGCCGAAGTCTGTCCGGGCTGCAACAGCTATTTGAAATTGCTCTATCTGGAGAACGATGCCGACGCCGAGGCGTTGTCGGCCGATCTGAGCAGTTTGCTTCTGGACATGCGTCTGGCGCAGGACGGCTATCAGCGTCTGGCGCCCAATCTGCTGCTGGCGCCCAATCTGCTGCTGGCGCCGGGAGACGAATGAGCGCAGCGTCTACACTCGCCGGACAGTCTTTTGTTTCGGGAGTGGCAGATGTCTGCAAGTGTTGCCCTGCGATTACCTTCCATTGATGGTTTGTTGCGTCACCCGGCGTGTCTGCCGTTGGCCGAGCGTTATGGGCGTGAGGCGTTGCTGGCGAGTTTGCGACAGCTGCTGGATGAACTGCGCTCCAGTGTGGTGAACGGGCAGTTGTCGGCGGTTGAAATCAGCCCTGATGTGCTGGCCGGGCGGGTGGGCGAGCGGCTTGTCCAGCAACAACGCAGCCAGGTTCGGCGGGTGTTCAACCTGACCGGCACGGTGTTGCACACCAATCTCGGCCGGGCGCTATTGCCTGAAGAAGCCATCGAAGCGATACAAATGGCGGCGCGTTATCCACTCAATCTGGAATTCGATCTGGCCAGCGGTAAACGCGGCGACCGTGATGATTTGATCGAAGGCCTGATCCGCGAACTGACCGGCGCCGAAGCCGTCACCGTGGTCAACAACAATGCCGCGGCGGTGCTGCTGACGCTCAATAGCCTCGGTGCACGTAAGGAAGGCATCATCTCGCGCGGCGAGTTGATCGAGATCGGCGGCGCTTTTCGCGTCCCCGACATCATGGCCCGCGCCGGCGTGCGTTTGCACGAAGTCGGCACCACCAATCGCACTCATGCCCGTGATTACGAAGCGGCGATCAGCCCGCGCAGCGGTTTGATCATGCGTGTGCATGCAAGCAACTACAGCATTGAGGGTTTTACGGCCCGGGTGCCGACCGCCGAGTTGGCCGAGTTGGCGCATCGTCACGGGCTGCCGTTGTTGGAGGATCTGGGCAGCGGCAGTCTGCTGGATCTGACGCGCTGGGGGTTGCCAGCAGAGCCGACGGTGCGGCAGGCGCTGCTCGATGGCGCCGATATCGTCACCTTCAGCGGTGACAAGTTGCTCGGCGGCCCGCAGGCCGGATTGATTGTCGGGAGCAAAGCGCTGATCGCGAAAATCAAGAAGAACCCACTCAAGCGTGCATTGCGGGTCGACAAACTGACCTTGGCGGCGCTGGAAGCCGTGCTGGGTTTGTATCGCGATCCGGATCGACTGGCCGAGCGATTGCCGAGTCTGCGCCTGTTGACCCGTGCGCAAGCCGACATTTTTGCGCAAGCGTCACGATTGCAACCGGCCATGGCTGACGTTTTGGGCGAGGTCTGGCGTGTGGGGGCCGTGCAGTCACTCGGCATGATCGGCAGTGGCAGCCAACCGGTGGCACGCTTGCCCAGTGCGGCGCTGTGTTTGCGCCCGCAAGTGTCCAGGCGATTGCGCGGCCGTCATCTGCTCAACCTTGAAGCAGCGCTGCGTGCTTTGCCGATCCCGGTCCTCGGGCGCATCGATGACGACGCGTTGTGGCTGGATCTGCGTCAACTCGACGACGAGCCCGCATGGCTGGCGCAGTTGCCGCTATTGCAGGTCGCGCAATGATTGTCGGCACGGCAGGGCACATCGACCACGGTAAGACCTCGTTGCTGCAAGCGCTGACCGGGCAAACCGGCGACCGCCGCCCGCAGGAACGCGAGCGCGGCATGACCATCGACCTCGGTTATCTGTATGCCGAGCTGGAGCCGGGTGCCGGACTGACCGGTTTTATCGATGTACCCGGCCATGAAAAGTTCACCCACAACATGCTTGCCGGCGCGCAGGGCATTGATCTGGTGTTGCTGGTAATCGCGGCGGATGACGGCGTGATGCCGCAAACCCGCGAACATCTGGCGATTGTCCAGTTGCTCGGCATTCCCCGCGCGGTGGTGGCGATCACCAAGTGCGACCGGGTCGAGGCGGGCAGGGTGGAGGAAGTGCAGCGCCAGACGCTGGACTTGCTGGAGGCCGGGCCGTTCGCCGAGGCGCCGATCCTGGCCGTGTCGAGCGTAAGCGGGCGGGGCATTGATGAATTGCGACAGATCTTGTTGCAGAGCCAACGTGAAGTGCTTGAACGCAGTCGGGACGGTGGTTTTCGTCTGGCCATCGATCGCGCCTTCAGCGTTGCCGGTGCGGGAATTGTGGTCACCGGCACGGCGCTGTCGGGCGTGGTCGCGGTGGGCGACAAACTGGTTTTGGGGCCTGCCGGTAAAGCCGTAAGGGTTCGTGGTTTGCACGCGCAGAATCAGCCCTCCGAACACGGCTTCGCCGGGCAGCGCGTGGCTTTGAATATCAGCGGCGATCGTCTGGCACTGGAGCAAATCCACCGCGGCCAATGGCTGCTGAGCGAGTGGCTGTACGCGCCGACGCAACGGGTCGATATCGAGTTTCAACTGTTGCCCGGCGAACGCCCCTTCGAGCACTTCCACCCAGTGCACCTGCACCTCGGCACTCAAGACGTCATCGCCCGCGTAGCCTTGCTCGAAGGCCCGCGCCTGAATCCCGGCGAACGCATGTTCGCGCAATTGCTGATCAACGCGCCGGTGCACGCGGTGAAGGGGGATCGGCTGATCCTGCGCGATCAAAGTGCGCAGCGCACCCTCGGCGGCGGCCAGGTGCTCGACCCGTTCGCCCCGGCCCGCCAACGTCGCAGCCCCGAGCGGCTGGCGCAACTTGAGGCCTTGGCGCGCAGTGAACGTTTTGAGCATGTGCTGCCGGTGTTGCTCAATCACAGCGCCGGCGGCCTCGATCCGCAGCGGCTGGAGCGCCAGTTCAATCGTCCGCGCGAAGACTGGTCATTGCCGCAGAACGTCAGGTTGATCAATACGCGCCAAGGGCCGGTGCTGTTCAACGTGCAGCGTTGGGGGCAGTTGAAATTCACCCTGCTGGAACAACTGACGAAGTTTCATGAACTGGAGCCCGATCAGATGGGCCCGGATCGGGATCGACTGCGGCGGTTCAGCGGGTTGGCGCTGGAGCGTTCTATCTTCGTCAGTCTGTTGGACGAATTGCTCGACGCCGGTTCGATCAACGCCAGCGGGCCGTGGCTGCACCTGCCGGATCATCAGGTGCGCTTGAATGCCGAAGACGAAACCTTGTGGCTTCAACTGCAACCGCTGTTCGAACAGTCCGGATTCGATCCGCCGTGGGTGCGCGACATCGCCGGAGTTGTTGAGCAAGACGACGCCGTTGTCCGCTTGCTGCTGCGCAAACTCGCCCGCCTTGGGCTGATGCATCAAGTGGTGCGCGACCTGTTTATCAGCGACGCGATGCTGCGGCAAATGGTGGTCGTGTTGCTGCAACTGGCCAAGGAAAATCCGCAGATCCAGGTGACAACCTTCCGCGATGCGCTAGGCTTGGGACGCAAACGCTCAATTCAATACCTCGAATACTTCGACCGCCTCGGCCTGACCCGGCGCAGCGGCGAATCACGACAAATCCGTTTCGACAACGCGCTGGCCACCGCTGACGCGCACTGAGTTCAAGGAAGGCAATCGCGCCCGGTGGCGCGGCCGGGCTTCAAACCCGGTTGGGGACGGCATCCGTTCCCGGGCAGGTTCGACTCCGGCTGCCTTCCGCCACTTTGCAAACAGAAGATCGCAGCCTTCGCAAGCGGCTACCCTGTACCATCCGCCAATCCTGACAATGGATTGCCGGAGTTCCGCTTGAAAAATCCAACCCAAAGCACCGTGCTGTTCTTCATCTTGTTGGTGTGTGTGAACGCCGCAGGATGGCTGTACTACGTGACCATGCACGGCACCGTGACACGTGGAATGCCAATGATCAGAACCACAGAACCGCTGCTGATTGGTGGGCGTTATGGTGATGAAAACAGCTATGTACTGCCGATGGGCACCACACTTTATGAAGATAAAAGCTATCCGGAAGGGTTCACGCGTTATCTGGTTTACTTCAACCACAAAGGCCCGATTGATCACGAAACGGTGACGATGGAGCCCAATTATGGCGGCCCGGTGGTTGTCCCGCAGTGGCTGGAAAGCATTGATGCCGTTACGTTGAACGACATTTTTAAACGTTTCCCTTTATCCAGACGCGATGTTGCCGCGGCGGTCAAGGCCAATGACATTAGCCGGGATGATCTGATTGAGATTATCGATGAGATGCCGGAGTGACGGATTCAAGGCGATGTTCAGCCATGCGCAGTCAGAACCCCAACGGATACTCCACCACCACGTAAATCCGATCAATATCATCCCCGGCCTGGGCTTCATTGGCCCGGTGCGAAACGTGCGACAGCTGTACTGACAAATCCTTCGCCGCGCCCGACTGGACGATGTATTTCAGATCAATGTCGCGCTCCCAGTGTTTGCCACCATCGCCTTGCTGCGGCTGGTATTCGCCGCTATCGGCATCAAAAGGGTTGTAGGCGCCACCCTTGGGCGCGTGGGTGCCATCGATGTGGCTGCCGGAGACGTAGCGGGTCATGAACTTGAGGCCAGGAACGCCAAAGGCGCCGAGGTCAAGGTCGTAGCGTGCTTGCCACGAACGTTCACCGGCACCGTTGAAGTCGGCGTATTTGATCGAGTTGGCGAGGTAGATCGAGTCGCCGCCGACGAAATCGAACGGTGTGTTGCCATTGATCCGCTGCCAGCCGAGCATCACTGCATGCGGGCCGAGGGTGTATTTGCCCGAGAGGCTGAACGCGGTGTTGTCGATTGCCCCGGCCAGTGCCCGCCCGGTGTCGCGGGTCTGATAGCGGTTGGCGTCGAGCAACAGGCCGGGGCGCATGAAATGCAGATTGCCGTAGAACTGCTGCCAGGTGTCGCTCAGGTCGGACGCATACAGCGCGCCGCCCAGTGGACTGTCAACAAACAAATCGGCACCGACGAAACTGATGGCGCCGGATTCTGTGTTGGCACCGTACCCGTAAAAATCATCTTTTCCGCTAGAACTGTCCTGATTCTTGAATGCCGTGAAATGCCCTGCCTGTAGATTGACGTTGTCCATTTCCCGGCTGCTGAGCAGAAAACCTGTGGCGTATTCCGGTTGCAGGCGTTTGTCAGAGGTGTCGAATACCGGGGTTTCGACGGTCATTTCGCCGAACGCCAGGGTAGTGCGCGAAGCCTTCAGTTTGAGGGCACCACCCGCGCTGGAGTAATCGTTTTCGCTGCGGCCATCGCTGTCGACCGGCAGCAGCCCGGTGCCAGAATGGCCCCTGCCGCCATCGAGTTTCAGTCCGAAAAAGGCGTGTGCATCGACGCCAAGTCCAATCGTACCGGGTGTGAAACCGGATGAGAAAGTGCCGATAAAGCCTTGAGCCCACTCTTGTTTATAGTTTTTTCCAGCAGGTGAGGGCGAGCGGTAATCGTTGTTCAGGTAGAAATTGCGGCTGAGTACTTCAGATTTGGAATTGTCGAAAAAGCCGGTGGCGTTGGCTACCGAGTTCAGACCGCAGAGTAACGCAAGCAGGGTGATGCGCGATGGGGCGCAGTCGATCATTTTCAGTGGCCAGCAGCAAAGTAGATGGCGCTGATGATCACGGCATTCGGCAGTCAGGGATTGGGCAGGTGTGCTGAATTTGCCAGCAACACCCAAAAACCTGTGGGAGCGAGCCTGCTCGCGATTGCGGTGGATCAGCCACCAATGATGTTGACTGACCGGGCGCCATCGCTGGCAAGCCAGCTCCCACAGGGATTTTGGGGGGGCCAGGAATTTGGTAACACCCAAAAACCTGTGGGAGCGAGCCTGCTCGCGATTGCGGTGGATCAGTCACCAATGATGTTGACTGACCGGGCGCCATCGCTGGCAAGCCAGCTCCCACAGGGATTTGGGGGGTGCCCAGGAATTTGGTAACACCCAAAAACCTGTGGGAGCGAGCCTGCTCGCGATTGCGGTGGATCAGTCACCAATGATGTTGACTGACCGGGCGTCATCGCTGGCAAGCCAGCTCCCACAGGGATTTTGGGGGTGCCCAGGAATTTGGTAACACCCAAAAAACTGTGGGAGCTGGCTTGCCAGCGATAGCAGTCTGTCAGACAGCATTTCTGTCAACTGACCCAGCGCAATCGCAAGCAGGCTCACTCCCACAGCTTGACCGCGTTATGACAACGGCGGGGTGCGTGGCGGGATCATGCGTTTACTGCCCGTCGATTCAAACGCCGCGGCCAGACGCAGCAGGCTCGAGTCGTCGTAGGCGCGGCCGGCGAAGGTCAGGCCGACCGGCATGCCGATGTCGGCCATGACGCCCATCGGCACGGTGACGGTGGGCACGCCCAGGTGGCGGATCGCGAGGTTGCCGTTGGCGACCCAGATGCCGTTGCTCCAGGCGATGTCGGCGGACTCCGGGTTCACATCCGCATCCGCCGGGGCGACATCGGCGACGGTCGGGAACAGCACGGCGTCGAGGCCCAGCTTATCCATCCAGTCCTCAAGGTCGATGCGCCGGGTTTGTTCCAGGCCACGCAAGCCATCGGGAACAGTGGAAATTTCATTCCACGGCGTGATGCCACGCTCGGCCATGCGCACGTATTCGTCCATGCCGGCGACAAGGTCACCCTCACGGTTGGGCAGAGTGCCCGGCTCGTGCGGGAAGATTTTCGCACCGTCGACGTCGACCAGACGATTGAGCTTCGGGTCGCCGTTGGCTTGCAGGAAGTCGTCAAAAGCCCAGGCGGTCAGGTCCCACAGTTCATGGTGGAGAAACTCTTTGGACACCAGCCCACGGGTGAACACGGTCGGTGCGCCCGGTCGGTCGCCTTCGCAGTTGGAGACCAGCGGGAAGTCGGTTTCGATCACTTCGGCACCGGAGGCTTCCAGTGCTTGACGTGCCTGTTTCCACAGATCGATCACCGACGCGCGCGTGTTGATGCGTTGGCCGGTCGGGCCGCCGATGCCCGGCGCTTCGCTGGTGCCAGCGTCAGGGTCGGCGTTGATGAACATGCGCGGCACGGCGAAGCGCTTGCCCGCCAGCGCGGTGCGGTCGGCAGCCAGTTCGGCGTAAGCGGCAGGGCGTACTGCGCTGACACTCGGGATCGGCACCCAGGGTTGCAGGCGCCATAGGTCGCCTCGGGTGTCAGGGTCTTCGGCGACGACGATGTCGAGGACTTCGAGCAAGTCAGCCATGGTGCGTGCGTAGGGCACCACGACATCCATGGTCGGGGTCAGCGGCCAGTTGCCGCGCACCGAGATCACACCGCGCGACGGGGTGTAGGCGCACAGGCCATTATTCGAAGCAGGTCCGCGCCCGCTCGACCAGGTTTCTTCGGCCAGGCCGAATGCAGCAAAACTTGCGGCCGTGGCGGTACCAGCGCCATTGGACGAACCGGAGGCGAACGGTGCGGTGAGGAAGCCGGCGTTGTACGGGCTCTCGGCGCGGCCATAAACCCCGCGCTGCATGCCGCCATTGGCCATCGGCGGCATGTTGGTCTTGCCCAGGCAAATCGCCCCGGCACCGCGCAGACGCTCAATGGTAAACGCGTCGCGGTAGGCCACCAGATCAACAAAGGCCGGGCTGCCGGACGCGGCGGTCAGGCCCTTGACCAGATAACTGTCCTTGGCGGTGTAAGGAATGCCGTCGAGCGGGCTCAGGGTTTCGCCTTTGGCGCGGCGGGCGTCGGCGGCCCGGGCTTCGTTCAGCGCTTCGGGGTTGCGCACGACAACCGCGTTGAGCGCTGTCGCCGTGTCGGCGCCGTCGTAGGCATCGATGCGGGCGAGATAGGCCTGCACCAACTCAAGCGACGTGGTCTGGCCGGACTCAAGCGCTGCGCGCAATTGGGCGATGGAAACTTCAGTGACTTCGATCATGCGTTCACCGCCGATTGCAGTTGAGCGTCATGGGTTTTTGAAGAGCTATTCATATCAGTTCTCGTGCACGGCTTTAGCGACAAGGTTAAGACTGGCGCCTATTTAACACCATGCCGGGCGCGGAGTAATCGGCGGGATGGTTTTTGTCCATCGATGACCCCTTGGCGGGCGCATCAATCAAACAGGAAGAATACAAGGAGGTGATCCAGGCTCAGCGCATTCCTAGCGAGGCGCTTGACAGGAAACCACTGTGGGACGCGGCGTGGCCGTGCCGATGCCCGTCGTGTTGATCGGCGCCAGAGGACAATCTGTCCTGACTCACGCAGTGCTGAAGAGGTTGCAGCAGCCCGGGCAGGATTCTGCACCGGGCCACGCAGGGTTCAGTTGATCCGTGGATGCTGTTGCACCAGGTTGTTGCGCTTGGCTTCCAGTTCGGCAATTTCGGCATCGATGTCTTCGATCTTCTGCTCGATATTGTCGTGATGTTCTTGCAGCAGCTCCTTCGCCTCTGCCAGGTCAGAGGCTGCGGGGGCGGCGCCACGCAACGGTTTGTTCGCCGTTTCCTTCATTGTCACGCCGGTGATCAGACCGACCACGGCAACCACCATCAGGTAGTACGCCGGCATGTACAGGTCGTTGGTGCTTTCCACCAGCCAGGCCACGACGGTCGGCGTCAGGCCGGCGATCAACACGGAAATGTTGAAGGACGCCGCCAGTGCACTGTAGCGAATGTGCGTCGGGAACATCGCTGGCAGGGTCGAAGCCATCACGCCGATAAAGAAATTCAGCAACACCGCCAACATCAGCAGGCCGGCGAAGATCAGGCCGATTTTGCCGCTGTTGATCAGGATGAACGCCGGAATGGCAAGAACGAACAGGCCAATGCTGCCGATGACGATAAAGGGCTTGCGGCCGATCTTGTCGCTGACAAAACCAATCAGCGGCTGCACGAACAACATGCCGACCATGATCGCGATGATGATCAACACGCCACGGTTTTCGCTGTAGTGCAGGTTATGCGACAGGTAACTCGGCATGTAAGTGAGCAGCATGTAATAGGTGACGTTGGTCACCGCGACCACGCCGACGCAGGTCATCAGGCTACGCCAGTGTTGGGTGGCGATTTCCTTGAACGATACTTTCGGGCCACGGGCCAGGCCTTCGCGGTCGCCTTGTTCGAGTTTCTCCACGTGCTGCTGGAACGCTGGCGTTTCTTCGAGCGCATGACGCAAATACAGACCGATCATGCCCAATGGCAGGGCGAGGAAGAACGGCAGACGCCAGCCCCATTCGAGAAACTTCTCTTCACCGATAATCGCAGAGATTATCACCACCACACCGGCCCCAAGGACGAAACCGGCAATCGAACCGAAGTCCAGCCAACTGCCGAGAAAGCCGCGTTTGCGGTCCGGCGCGTATTCGGCGACGAAGATCGAGGCACCGGTGTATTCGCCACCGACGGAAAAGCCTTGGGCCATTTTCGCCAGCAACAGCAGGATCGGCGCCCAGATACCTATGGAGTCATAGGAGGGGATCAGGCCGATGGCGAAGGTGCTGAGGGACATGATGACGATGGTCGCGGCGAGGACTTTCTGTCGTCCGTACTTGTCGCCCAACGCGCCGAAAAACAGGCCGCCCAGCGGCCGGATCAGGAACGGCACGGAGAATGTCGCCAATGCCGCGATCATCTGTACGCCAGGATCGGCGCCGGGGAAGAAGATCTTGCCGAGCGCATAGGCGACAAAGCCGTAGACGCCAAAGTCGAACCATTCCATGGCATTGCCGAGTGCAGCGGCCGTAATGGCTTTGCGCATCTTGACGTCATCGACGATTGTGATGTCTTTCAGACCAATCGGTTTGACGCTGCTTTTACGTGATTTCATCCGGGTTTTCTCTTTACTGATCCATCTTGTCGCGTCAATGCCATCTATTTGATGGCGCGTGCTTAATGGGTCTGATACATGAGGACACGAAATAATTCACCGCTCGCAGCTTTTTTTAATGTTCAAACACGAGATCAAAAGATCGCAGCCTCGTTTCACTCGACAGCTCCTACAGGGGCCGGTGTTTCGCATAGGAGCTGCCGAAGGCTGCGATCTTTTGACCTTGCTCCTGCGGTTTACTTACGAATCGCCACGTACGATGTACTCAGATCACTGGCCCAGCCATCCAGCACCACTTTGACGTCGTCAGCCGTCAGCACTTGCGTATTGTTATCCAGCGGCACGCCCGTGCCCTTGCGCACGACTTCCGCCACCACTTCGCCGGTCGAACCGTCCTCGAAAGAGATTTCCGTGGCGATTTCACTGTCCTGATCGCGGATGCCGGTGGCGGTGCTTACGCCAGCCGCGACCAGTGTGACCGGCAGCCATTCATAAAATTGCAAGCCTTGGGTGCTGGCACTGACCCGGGTGATGGCCGGCCTGACGATCAGCGTATTCGGGCCGGGCGTGGACACCAGTTGCAGCACTTTTCCCAGTTCATGCCTGAGGGCTGCGTCGTAATACTCGGTCACCCCGGACAGTGTGCTCAGTGGAATCCGGTCAGTCGGCGCTACGCTGGGATAGAACTGACTCGGCGCCAAATAGGCCTGGGTGTAACGACCTCTGGCCAATGCCGGACTGACCCAACCCAATACGTCCTGACCCGAAGGCGACTTGTGCTCCTTCAATACGCTGTAGTCGTGCAGAAACCCGGTATGTTCGACCTTTTGGCTGCTGCAAGCCGACAGGCTCAGGGACGCCGTGCACAAAATCGACATCAGGCAATGGCTTCTCATTAATGTGAATCCTTGTTGGTTTGCGGGGCGTTTTCCGAACACTCGATGTGCAACTGGCCGTGGGTCATGATCCAGTGGATGAGGTCGGCGGCCGGGATCGAATGGGCGTACTCCACCCACTGGGCGTTGGCCGGGCTGAACTGTTCGAAGTAACGGCGCAGGACAATCCGGCTCTGGTCACTGGACAATCCCAGGCAAAACTCCTGAAACAGGATCGGCGTATCGTGTTTCGGTGCTGTCGTGCGCTGGCTGAGGATCAACGGATATTGGGCGTTATGCCCCTCGGCGGTATACCTGCTGTGCAAGGCCTTCATGAACAACCCCCTGATTTGGAAAGGTGTGCAGGATGCAGGACGGTTTTTGCCGGACGATGTCCGGTTGATGTCATTGGCGAAGGAATGTTGCTCGATTGAAATAAATGACCCGGACGCCAGAATGGTTTTAGATGCGCTCTTTTCTGGATTGAGGATCCTGTGCCCGTGAGCAGACTGCTGATCGTCGACGACGACGTGGAAATTCTGTCGCTGCTGAAGAAGTTCTTCGTCCAGCACGCCTATGAAGTCGATGTGGCGGCGGACGGCGAGGCGATGTGGGCGGCGATCGCGCAGCAGCGACCGGACACGATCATTCTCGACCTGATGCTGCCCGGTGAGGGCGGCTTGAGTCTGTGCCAGAAAGTGCGCGCGCAGATGGCCATTCCGATCATCATGCTCACCGCCATGGGCGAACTGAGTGATCGCATTGTCGGCCTGGAGTTGGGGGCGGATGACTACGTCACCAAGCCGTTCGCACCGCGTGAATTGCTGGCTCGTCTGCGTGCAGTGCAGCGCCGCGCAGGCGAACCGGCCAGTCAGCCGAGCGAACCGTCCCGGCCGGTGATTGCCTTCGCCGGTTGGCATCTGGATATCACCTGCCGCGAACTGCGCTCACCGCAAAACGTGATGATTCCGCTGTCCGGCGGCGAGTTCGACTTGCTGGTGGTGTTTCTTGAGCATCCGCAACGCATTCTGACTCGCGAGCAATTGATCGACCTGACCCATGGCCAGGGCCACGACGCGTTTGATCGCAGCATCGATGTGCAGGTCAGCCGGCTGCGGCGCAAGATCGAGCCCGACTGCAAACGTCCGGACCTGATCCGCACCGTTCGCAACGGCGGTTATATGTTCACGGCCAAGGTCAGCCGCACGTGATCCGCCGGATGCTGCGGCGCGACACCCTCAGTCGGCGGATTGCCCTGACTATCGTTGCGGCGATGCTGACGTCGCTGGCCCTTAATGCCTTGTTCGTGCAAGTCGCCGGGATCTGGGCGCGTCCGCCGATTGAGCGCACCGGTTTGCTGGAACAGATTGCCGCTACCGTGCGGGTGATCGAGGCCGCGCCGGTACCGTTGCGCCCGCAGTTGGCGGACGCGGCAAGCAGCCCGCGGCTGAAAGTGGCGTGGAAAGCGCAGCGCGCCGACTTCGGGCTGCCGGCGGGCGGCAATCCGGTTGAGGCGGGCAGGGTGCCGGTGCTGCAACTGCTGTTGGGCGATGGCCGAACCATGGAAGCCTTCAACCCTGACGACTGGCCGAGCCACAGCCCGCAGGCGCACTATGCCGCTCTTGTGCAACTGGTCGATGGCAGTTGGTTGTCGTTCACCCCACCGGAGCGGGTTTGGGGGCTGGAGGCGAGTACGCGGATTGCGGTGGTCATTGCCCTTGGCCTGATCGCCACCTTGCTGGTGGCCTGGATCGCCACGCGCCAACTGGCCAAACCCTTGCAGCGTTTCGCCAGCGCCGCGCGGCGTTTCGGTGGTGACCTGCGCGCACCGCCGATCAAAATCGAAGGCCCTGAGGAAATCCGCCAGGCAATCATCGCCTTCAACACCATGCAGGCGCAGATTCAGCATTTCATCGGCGAACGCACGCACATGCTCGCGTCCATCTCCCACGACTTGCGCGCACCGCTGACCCGCATGCGCTTGCGCAGCGAGTTCATGGAAGATCTGGATAACCAAGGCAAACAGATTCGTGACATCGAAGAAATGCAGTCGATGATAAACGCCGCGTTGGCGTTTTTTCGCGAGGACACCCACGGGGAGCCCACCACGGCGTTTGACCTTGCCGAACTGCTGCAAACCATCATCGATGACTACCGTGACCAGAACATCGGCGTCGATTACAGCGGCCCTGCTCACTTTGTGTATGAGGGCCGGCCGCTTGGCATCAAACGAGTGATCGTCAACCTGCTGGAAAATGCCGAGAAGTACGCGCAACACCCGAGCATCGCCTTGAGCGGCGATGGCTACACGATCTGCATCGAGGTCAGCGACGAAGGGCCGGGGATTGCCGAAGAGTCGCTGGAGCGCGTGTTCGATCCGTTTTTACGCCTCGAAACCTCACGCAACCGCGAAACCGGCGGGGTCGGACTTGGGCTTTCCGCGGCGCGGGCCATCGTGCGTGAGCAGGGCGGGGAACTGACGTTGAGCAATCGCAGCAGCGGCGGGTTAGTGGCGCGGGTTGAATTGCCGGTTCAATGAGCACGCCTTTAGCCGCTGTCAGGGTGCACCGTTATCAGCGCCAGGACATTCCGTGGTTATACGAATTCGATGGATCGCATTCCTAAGCTGGGCAGACGCGCATCATTCGACCTGCTGGAAAGCTGCGTAAAAAGCGATCTGTGGTTTATGGCCGACGGCCGTCGCCACGGACACACACTTTTTCACAAAGACCTCCTGCCAACCATTCAATGGCAGAATCTCCTCAACTGACAGTTTTGGAGATCACCATGCTTCGTGCGTTTGAACGAAGACTCGACCCTTTTCCGCCTGACGAGGTACCACCGCCGCCCAACGGCCTGGCGCGTTTTCTGTGGGCCTGTACGCGAGGCGCGCGCGGTTACATTCTGCTGCTTGCGCTGCTGAGTGCCGCTGTGTCGATTTACGAAGCCTGGCTGTTTTCCTTTCTCGGGCAGGTCGTGGATCTGCTCTCGACCTGGCAGGCAGGCGGCGAAGCGGCCGCGCAGGAAAGTCGGGTGTTGTGGGGCATGGGCATCGTCATGGTGACCAGTGTCGGGCTGGTGGCGTTGCGCACCATGGTGCAGCACCAGATATTGGCGATTAACTTGCCGTTGCGCCTGCGTTGGGATTTCCATCGCCTGATGCTGCGGCAGAGCCTTTCGTTTTTTTCCGATGAGTTTTCCGGCCGGGTCACCACCAAGGTGATGCAAACCGCGCTGGCAGTGCGTGACGTGTTGTTTACCCTGATCGAGATCATCCCCGGGATCGGCGTGTATTTCATCGCGATCATCGCGCTGGCCGGTGGCTTCGCGCTGAAACTGATGCTGCCGTTCATTGGCTGGGCGGTGTTGTTCGCGCTTGCCATGTGGTACTTCGTGCCGCGCCTGGGCAAAGTCGGGCAGGAGCAGGCCAATGCGCGGTCAATGATGACCGGGCGTATCTCGGACGCCTACACCAACATCACGACGGTGAAGCTGTTCTCCCATTCCAATCGTGAAGCGCACTTCGCCCGTGCAGCGATGGAAGATTTCAAGCTGACCGGTTTTCGCCAGATGCGTCTCGTCAGCAGGTTCGAGATCGTCAACCAGGCCTTGGTGGTGGGGCTGATCATGTCCGCGGGTGGTTACGCCCTGTGGCTTTGGCACCAAGGTGATGTCGGTGCCGGTGCCGTGGCAGCAATCACTGCCATGGCGTTGCGTATCAACGGCATGTCGAACTGGATCATGTGGCAGATGACCTCGCTGTTCGAGAGCATTGGCACTGTGCAGGATGGCATGGCCACGCTGACGCAAGGCGCCAAGGTGCAGGACGCGCCGGATGCAGGTGTGCTGGTGACCAAGGGCGGCGCCGTTACTTTCGATAAGGTGCACTTCAATTACAACGGCGAACGCCAGGTGCTCGATGGCCTCAGCCTGAACATCCGCCCGGGTGAAAAGATCGGTCTGGTCGGCCGCTCCGGCGCCGGCAAATCCACGCTGATCAACTTGCTGCTGCGCTTCTATGACGTCGACAGCGGCGAGATTCGCATCGACGGGCAAAACATCGCGAAATTGACCCAGGACAGTCTGCGCAGCGCCATCGGCATGGTTACCCAGGACACCTCGCTGCTGCATCGTTCGATTCGCGACAACATCGCCTACGGCCGTCCCGACGCCACCGATGCGCAAATCCGCAGCGCCGCCGCCAGCGCCCAGGCCGATGAGTTCATCAGTCAGCTCAGCGACCGCCAAGGCCATAGCGGCTACGACACACTGGTCGGTGAGCGGGGCATCAAGCTGTCGGGCGGTCAACGGCAACGCGTCGCGATTGCCCGGGTAATGCTCAAGAACGCGCCGATCCTGCTGCTTGATGAAGCCACCAGCGCGCTGGATTCGGAAGTCGAAGTGGCCATTCAGGAAAGCCTCGATGACATGATGCAAGGCAAAACCGTGATTGCTATCGCCCATCGGCTTTCGACGATCGCGGCCATGGACCGGCTCATCGTGATGGATGACGGACGCATCATCGAACAGGGCACCCATAGCGAATTACTGGAGAGGAACGGCGTGTACGCGCGGCTTTGGCAACATCAAAGCGGCGGGTTTCTGGGTGAGGACAAGGGGTTGGTCGAGGCACTGGATCAGGCTTGAGATGCAAGGGCGCATGGCGCGGATTTATTGATTTCCGTCCATGCGCCCGCTATGGGCCGACATTAGCCCTTGGTGAACCAGAACTTTGGGCGGAGGTCGACGCGTACCTGCCAGTCACCAACGCAGGCTTTCGACTTGGCAGCGAGGTCATTCCTCAGCAGGCAAACCTGTATCTGAAGAGGGAAACTCCCAGAAAGCCTGACAGTCTATGCTCCAAGACTTGACTCCACTGTTCAGGGTGCTGATGCATGAACTCTCTCTGGATCGCCCTGGCCATTTTCGGGTGCCTGGTTGCTGCCTCGCTTTTCATGATGAACGGGTACCCCAAGCTGGCGTCCCACCACCGGGATGACGAGACCAATACCGTCATTCGCCTGGTCGCCAACATTTTTGTGGTCATGACGTCGCTGGTCTTTGGTCTGATGATCAATTCTGCCAAAAACACCTACGAGTCCATAGATGCAAACTTCCATGGCTATGCCACCAGCCTGATTATTTTTGACCGGACGCTACGAGGCTATGGCGATGCGACACAAGTCACGCGCAAACGTCTGGTCACCTATCTTGAGCGCGCTATCGAGACTCCGTATCGAGGTGATGAGGCCTTGCAGCATCGCGACAGCGAAGCGGCTAAATACCTGGATGACATAGGCAAGTCGTTGACCGGCATAAAGCCACCGGATCGCTTCCATGAAACGATGCTTCAGGATATCCGTCAGCAATATCATTCGATCATCGAGCAACGCTGGAGGATCGTCGAGCAGTCAGAGGGGGCGATTCCGGGACCTTTGATCGGGATGCTGGTTGCCTGGTTGACCCTCATCTTCGCCAGTTTCGGATACCGCGCTCCCCGGAACTCAATGGTGATTGGAATGTTCATTGTCTCGTCATTGCTCATCGCGGCCTCCGTTTACCTCGTGCTGGACATGGATGTGCCATTTCACGGCCCTATCCAGATATCGGATGAGCCCCTGCGCAGGGCGCTCGCCGAAATGCAGCTCTAAGCGGTTTGTTGGGCGTTCGCATTCTGAGTGGCAGCTTTCGGCTACTGGTTACTCTTCTGATCCGGATGCCGATGCTCCCGCCGTTGCAGGTGGTGCGGCAGGAAGCGGCCGATCAGCGTCCCCAGCGTTTTAACGGTAATGGAACAATGACCCTGTAACTTCTCAATAAATCGAAATACGCTATCGTTGCTCGACTATTTTAGAAGGAACGCGGGTACATGGCCGACTCTTGTACGACTGAACGAAACAGTGCCTGGTCGGTGTTTCTGATCTTTCTGCGGCTTGGATTGACTTCATTCGGTGGTCCCATTGCCCACTTGGGCTACTTCCACCATGAGTTTGTCAGCCGGCGGCAATGGCTGACCGAGCGCAGCTATGCCGATTTGGTCGCGTTGTGTCAGTTTCTGCCGGGACCGGCGAGCAGTCAGGTCGGCATCGCTTTGGGCCTGTCCCGCGCAGGATATCGCGGTGCGCTCGCTGCTTGGGCCGGGTTCACGTTGCCGTCGGCGATGCTGATGATTTTGTTTGCACTGGGCCTGTCCCGTTATGGCGCTGTTCTTTCGCCCGGCGCTCTGCATGGCTTAAAAATCGTGGCTGTTGCGGTGGTTGCTCAAGCCGTGTGGGGAATGGCTCGAAACCTGTGCACGGACGTACCGCGAATTACCCTCATGGTGATTGCCGCGTGCGTCGCGTTGCTTGCGCCGTCCGCCTGGGGACAGGTCAGCGTGATTGTCGTCGCTGGATGGGTGGGGCTGATGCTGTTCAAACCCGCGCAACGTGTCGAGCACGACGCGCTGTCTTTACCGATCAGCCGCAGAGCCGGGGTGATGTGGCTGGCCTTGTTTCTTCTGTTGTTGGTGGCGCTACCGTTGTTGGCCGAACGGGTAACCGATCAGAGCCTGGCAATGGTCGATGCTTTCTACCGTTCCGGCTCCCTGGTATTCGGCGGCGGCCACGTGGTTCTGCCTCTTCTGCAAGCAGAAGTCGTGCCCTCCGGTTGGGTCAACAACGAAACGTTCCTCGCCGGATACGGTGCTGCGCAGGCTGTGCCGGGCCCGTTGTTTACGTTCGCGGCGTTTCTCGGCGCCTCCATGAGCGTCCCACCTTCAGGTTGGGCGGGCGCCATGATCTGCTTGCTGGCGATCTTTGCCCCAGCGTTTTTGTTGGTCGTCGGCGCCTTGCCTTTCTGGGAGCACTTACGTCGCAGCGTGCGTGCACAAGCCGCTTTGGCCGGGGTGAACGCGGCGGTCGTTGGCCTGTTGCTGGCCGCGCTTTATCAACCTGTGTGGACCAGCGCGGTTCTCAAACCGCAAGACTTCGGCCTCGCGCTTGTTGCCCTGATGGCGCTGATGGTATGGAAGTTGCCGGCGTGGCTGGTTGTAATCGGCACGGGAGTGGCGGGGTGGGTGATGAGTGTCTTGGTATGAACCAGGTCACCTGCCAAGTAAACGGTGTATCCCTCAAAGCCGATCTCAACGCATAAAAAATTTGAACCGCTCTTGGGCACGCTCACCTAATGATTAGCTTGTGAATAATCACACAGGCAATGTGCCAATATCGGCACCCTCCGAGAGGTGATCAACGTGGCTAAAGACGAGAAGAAAAGCAAAGGTGACGCTTCGAAAGCCAGCAAGGACTTGAAAGACAAAAAGTCATCACCGGCAAAAAAATCAGCGGCGGCTTCGACGCTTTCCAAATCCTCCGACAAGAAGGACAAAAAGAAAGACGCCGAACCTAAAAAGTCTGCAAAGAAGGCTGATAGCAAGCCAGAAAAGGCCAAGAAATCAGAGAAGTCTGATAAGCCTGCAAAGAAGAAAAAGTGACACCTGCTATCTGCTAGGGCTTTACGCCCTAGCTTTCTTCAAGCTGATGGCTTCACTTCAGGCCATCTCTTCAACCCTGTGCACATCACCCATGGAATCACGCTGCATCGACTGCAGGTTTTTCTCGATGGTTTCGCACAACGCTTCCATCTGAATCTGGTGTTCACTGAGACGAAACGGGCTCTGTAGATCGGTGCCGATACGTTCGATGGCCAGCAGCATAAAGCCCACCACGGTCGAGGCGAGCGGGGTGTACCAGCCCAGGGATTCCACCAGCCCCACTGGTACGATCAGGCAGAACAGCGAAATAAACAGCCGTGGGAAATACACGTAAGGGTACGGCAACGGCGTATTGGCGATCCGCTCCATCCCGCCTTGGCTGTTGGACAGATCGACCATGGTCGATTCCAGCCGCGCAAGGCGAATACTGTCCAGTCGCCCGGCCTTGTATTCTTTCGCCAGCAGGGCGGCGGAACCGGTGAGGATGTCGTTGGCGAAGTTATTGGTGGTGCCGCTGCGGGCGAACTCGTCGGCAGGGATAAACGCGCGAACTTCTTCGGGGCAAGGCTCGCCCTGAAGATGCGCCGCGAGGCAATTCACATAGGCCACATGACGGCGCAGCAGGGTTGATTTGACCGGATTCACCTCGCTGCCGGTGTCGTCCAGCAGCGTCAGCACTTGCCGGGCGTAGCTGCGCGAGCTGTTGATCATCATGCCCCACAGCGTTCGCGCCTCCCACCAACGGTTATAGGCACTGCTGTTGCGAAAACTGATCAACACCACCAATGCCGAACCGAGCAATGTCAGGGGCATCAGCGGCAGGTTGATCTTGGCATTGAGAAACAACATGAAATCTACGGTGACGGCGATATCCCAGAGCAATAGCCAAAACAGGGCCCAGCCCACATAGCCCATGGTTTTGATGATCAGACGGTATTTTTTGATGATGGCAGCTTTCAAACGGAAACCTCGAGGCGAGCGGTTAGCATTTACGCCCTAGCTCGGACGGTGTTTTCGGGATAAAGGTTCGCCGATTGAAATACCTGTCGTCCATTCGTCCAGAACGCGGCACTCCTCAGACCGGATCGCTTCTGAACTACAAGCACGGACTTCCCGCGCCCCGGTTGGAGAGCCAGCATGGAAATTGATGAAAACGCGCCAGGCAACAAGTCTCAGCAGGAAGTGACACGCACCACAGACAACGAGACCGGACACGATCCGCGGCGCGAGGAACCTGAGGTCCCGTTGCCAGCAGACGACGAAGCGCCGCTCGAGGAAGACATGAGCGATGTGGATGCGAATAACTCGGTTTCGAGCGAGCATCCCTGATCAACATGATCGAGCCACAAAAAAACCGGCATTGCGCCGGTTTTTTTATGGTCTGCAATCGGCCAATCAGAGCGCAGCTTTCACCTGCAAGCCAAACACCAGGGCATTGTCGATGTCCTGCCCGGAGAACGCGCCCGGCTCGATGATGTACTGCATGTTCGGTCGCAAGGTCAGCCAAGGCGTGGCCTGATAACCGTAACCGAGTTCGATCAACTGTTCGGCGCTGTCCAGATTCGGGAACGTTGTGCCGTTGTTCAGTGCGGCGTCTTGTTGCACATCGCGACTGCGCGGGTTGGGCACAGCGCGGCCATACCCGAGAGCGACGGTGTCACGCGGGCGGCCTTCGAACGGTTTGTACAGGACCACGCCCGTGCCATACCACTTGCTGAACGGCGAAGCGGCACTGCTGGCTGCCGAATACTGGCCGAAGGCGTGCAGGCTGCGGCCTTCGGACGCTTGCGAGCGCCACACCGCCTGATCGACCAGCAGGTAATGACCACCGCGACCGGACTCTTGCTTGTCGCTGTCGATGCGTTTTACATCGGAGCTGTCGTAGTAGTAACCAACCTTGTATTCACCCGGCAAGTCACCTGCGTGCTTGTACACCAACTCGATCGGCACAACGGTCCCCGTGGTGTGTTTCGGGCCAAGATGCCAGGCACGGCTGGAGTTACCGTTGCTTTCGGGGTCGACATTGAATGCGGCCACACGCAGTTGCCACGCTGGCGACAGGTCGTATTTCACCCGCACGCCCAACCGGGCGTTGGGGTAGTTGGTCCAGCCGCTGCCGCCGGACATGTTCAGCGGGTGGCCGCAGAAACCGGCGTTCATGAAGTTGCAGAGAATGCCACTGTCCAGCCCGCCGAGGTCGTTGCCCATGGCCATGTAGCCGAGTTTGACGTTCAGCGCCGGGGTAAACAGTGAGCGTTCGTAGCTCAACTCGGTCAGGCGTGTGTAGAGGCCACCGTAGTTTTCCTGGATTGGCAGACGGTTGCCGACCAGATCTTCAGAGACGCTGTTGCCGCGACGGTCGTTGATGGTCAGTTGGACCTTGCCGGCGTTGTCCACGCCGTACAGTTTGCTCAGGTCGAACTGCACACCCAGCTTGATGTTCTGCGAGTAACGCGCCGAACGATGCAGTCCGCCGTCGGCGTTGTAGGCCGTCTCACCGCTGTAATCGCCGGTGAACTTGATGCCGTCTTCGTCCATCTGGTGGCGCAGGCCGCCCCAATCGCCAGTCAGGGTGTTGCGGGTCAAGAGGTTCGAACCGGTATCGGCGAAGGCGGGCAGGGCGGTGCTGCAGGTCAGTCCCAACAGCACGCCGTTGAGCCAGCCCATATGAGAAAAACGAAACATGGAAATCTTCCTGGTGAAATCTTCAGCGATAGGCATAAAGCGGCGCGGCACCCGAAGGTGCCGCGCACAAGTGCAATGAAGTGGCTCGCAGATGTTTACGGCAGCGCGTAAGCCATCACGTAGTCGCCACGATCGGTCGACTGACGAGCACCGCCGGCGGTGACAACGATGAACTGCTTGCCGGTCTTCGGCGAAACGTAAGTCATCGGACCGCCCTGGCTGCCCACAGGCAGACGCGCCTTCCAGATTTCTTCACCGTTGCCGCTGTTGAAGGCGCGCAGGTAGAAGTCCTGAGTACCGGCGATAAAGATCAGGCCACCTTGAGTCGACAGCGTGCCGCCGAGGGTTGGCAGACCGACCTTGATCGGCAGGTGCATGCGGATACCCAACGGACCCGTGTCTTCAACAGTGCCGACCGGCACTTGCCAGGCGACTTTCTGGGTTTTCATATCGATGGCGGTCAGCGTACCGAACGGCGGCGCCTGGCAAGGAATACCGGCAACCGACAGGAAGCGGTTTTTGTTCACCGCGTAAGGCGTGCCCTTGAGCGGCACGGCGCCCATGCCGGTGTTCAGCGATTCGCCACCGGAAGCGGCCTGAGCCTTGTTCTGCGACGGGATCATCTGAATCCACAGACCCAGGCGCATGTCGTTGACGAAGATGAAGCCATGCACCGGATCGGTGGAGATGCTGCCCCAGTTCATGCCGCCCAGCGAACCCGGGAAGCTCAGGGACTTGTCGGTGCCCGGCGCGGTGTACAAACCGTCATAACGCATCGACTTGAAATCGATACGGCACAACAGTTGGTCGTACGGCGTCGCGCCCCACATGTCCGATTCGGTCAGGTGCTGCGCACCGATCTGCGGCATGCCTACCGATTTTGGCTGGGTTGGCGAGTACGGCTCGTTAGGGATGTTGGCCGCTTTGACCGGTACTTCTTCGACGTTGGTCAGCGGTTTGCCGGTGGCGCGATCCAACACATAAATCTGACCAGCCTTGGTACCGATGACCAGCGCCGGAACGGTTTTGCCGTCCTTGGTGAAGTCGATCAGGCTCGGCTGCATCGGCAAGTCGAAGTCCCAGAGATCGTTGTGAACGGTCTGGAACACCCACTTTTCTTCACCACTGTTGGCGTCCAGCGCGAGGATCGATGCACCGTAGGTGTGATCCAGTTTGCTGCGCTCGACACCATAGATGTCGGTGGACGAACTGCCCATCGGCAGGAATACGGTGTTGGTCGCCGCGTCGTAAGACATCGGCGCCCAGCTGTTCGGCGTGCTGCGTACATAGGTGCTGCCGTCGGCTGGTGCGTTGCGATCCTGCGGATTGCCCGGATCGAATGCCCAGCGCATGGCGCCCGTCATCACATCGAAACCACGGATCACACCGCCCGGCATGTCGGTTTGCACGTTGTCGGCCACACGACCGCCAACGACGACGGTGGTCCCGGCCATCAGCGGTGCGGAGGACAACTGATAGTAGCTGTCCGGGACATTGCCCAGACCGGCCTTGAGATCAACCTGGCCGTTGTTGCCAAAACCCCGGCAGAACTCGCCGGTGTCGGCATCCACGGCAATCAGGCGGGCGTCGATGGTGTTGGTCAGCAAACGGCGCTGGCAGTGGGCAGGGAGGGCGGCGGCAGTGTCCTGAGCGACCGGCGAGTTTTCTGGCTTGGCGACTGCCGCCGTGGCGTCGAAGTAAGCCATGCCACGGCAACGCTGCCAGACTTTCGACTGGGCGTTGATCGAGTTTTTCCAGATTTCCTTGCCAGTGTCGGCATCCAGCGCGATCAGGTTGTTGTGCGGGGTGCAGATGAACACTTTGTTGCCGACCTGCAGCGGGGTGAGCTGGTCTTCGGCACCATTGCCATCGCTCTCGGCGACGTCACCGGTGTGGTAAGTCCATGCGACCTGCAATTTGTCGACGTTGGTACGGTTGATCTGATCGAGCGCGGCGAAGCGGCTGCCGCCTTCGGTATTGCCGTAGTGAGCCCAGTTTTTCTGTGCTTTTTCTGGCTCCACGGGGGTGAGTCCCGGACCAGTGCCGGTCGCTGCGACGGTAGGGTGGGCGACGAACATGTTGCCGGCGGCAACGGCCAGTGCCACCGCCAATACGGCGGCAACGCCATATGCTCCACGACCAGGCACGCCACCGCTGGCACGTGTCAGCAGGGGGTAGACCAACGTAACGGCCAGGCCGACCGCGCCGAACATGAACAGACGCGAGAATAACGGCCAGAACACCAGGCCCACGTCGCTGACCGCCCAGATAGCGGTTGCGAGCAGGAACGCTGCGAACAACCAGGCACCGGCCGGCTTGTAGCGCGCGATAAGAATACCGGCGATGGCCATCGCCAGGCCGCCGACCAGGAAGTACCACGAACCACCGAGGCCGACCAACTTCACGCCCCCGGCCGCCAGCGCCAGACCGAGCAGGGCGATGATCACACCCAGCCCGATCAGAATGAATTTTGATACGCCAGAGACGCGTTGACTTTGCTTCACGTTGAGAGCCCCGTTGAAATGAAGTGCGCATTATATAGTTAGGTAACTACCTAGTTAAAACACAATTTCACACTGAAAGCGTAGTTCGTCCTTGAATCAAACGCTCCATCGGAAGGCTCGGACCCCGTTAAGCGTTTGTTCCGTTTGGCCAAATGCTGTCGACAGGCGCAAAATCGGCGGTAAGCGCCGCCCGTCGCAGGCGCGCCATGAAAATTGCAATTATTCCTTTCGACCGCGTTTCAGATCATTGTGGAATGCCTGCACCGGTGCCGATCCTGACGCAGGTGTGGGGCGTTCCAACTTGGAAAATTCAGGAGGATCAATGTCACAACCTGTTGCGTCTGCAAGGCCGACTCAACCGTCAAACCGACGCTGGATGGGCATGATGTTTTGGCTGGTACTGGCAGGGGTGGCGGTGCTGTTGCTGGTCAGCGGCTACGGTGCTTTGGTGAATGCCAACCGCGATAACTTGCAACTCGCCGTACTGGGCGGACTTTCCGGATTTGGTGCAACCGCACTGGGCGCCGTAGCGGCCATTGCGCTGCGCGACATCGCCGCTCGCACCCAGGACATCATGCTCGGCTTTGCCGCCGGCATGATGCTCGCCGCCAGTTCGTTTTCATTGATTCTTCCCGGTATCGAAGCCGCTCGGGAGCTTAGCGGCAGCCCGCTGCTGGCTGCCGGCATCGTCGTGCTGGGATTGGGTCTGGGGGTGGCGTTGATGATCGGACTCGACCGATTCGTCCCTCACGAACATACCGAGAGTGGACGGCGCGGGCCTCAAGTCGAGCGCATCAATCGGGTCTGGTTGTTCGTCCTGGCGATTACCTTGCACAACTTGCCGGAAGGCATGGCCATCGGCGTCAGTTTCGCCAATGGCGACATGCAGGTCGGCCTGCCCCTGACAACAGCCATTGCCATTCAGGACATTCCCGAAGGCCTGGCTGTGGCACTGGCCTTGCGGGTGACCGGTATTTCAGCGCTGCGCGCGGCGATGATTGCCATCGCATCGGGCTTGATGGAGCCGGTCGGTGCGGTCGTTGGTCTGGGCATTTCCAGCAGCTTCGCCCTCGGTTATCCGATTGCGCTGGGGCTTGCCGCTGGCGCGATGATTTTCGTGGTGTCCCACGAAGTGATTCCCGAAACGCACCGCAATGGCCACGAAACACCGGCGACGCTGGGGCTGATGCTCGGGTTCGGCGTGATGATGTTTCTCGATACAGCGCTGGGCTAATCGCTCATCGTCTTGTCAACACGATGGTCAACAAAGGAGGGCATGTGTCCACATTCAACATCGAGGCCGTGGCCCGGTCAGAAATGGTCGAGGTCATCGACTTTGTCATGCAGGCTCGCGCTGAGCTTTTTCCGAAGCTGAGCGCCACAGGAATCCCGCCAGATCTGGCGAATTTTGAAGAGACTTACATAAGTGGCGCCGGACGTTTTCTGGTCGCCCGTCATGAGGGTCGCATCGTCGCCACGATCGGCTATCTACCCTATGACCAGCGCTTCGAACACCTCGACTATCAGCAACTCGAGGTCGTGGAAGTGGTGCGGCTGTTTGTCGTTCCCGAGTTCAGACGCTCAGGATTGGCCAGTGAGCTTTACCAAGAACTGAAGTCGTCAGCCGAACGTGCCGGGGTTCATGTGATCTATCTGCACACGCACCCCTTTTTGCCGGGCGCGATCAATTTCTGGCTCAAGCGTGGCTTTGAGGTGATCGCTGTGGATGCCGACCCGGTTTGGCAGACGACTCATATGGATTGCCGGATTCAAAACTGACCCATCAGGAAGAGCGCAATCGCAGGATCTGCGCGCCGTCGAACGGGTCAGTCAGGTAGTGCGCGTGGACACCAAACGTTTCCAGCAGGCGTTGCGCAGTCAACACTTCAAGGGGTTTGCCGAGGGCGACGAGTCGGCCCTTTTCCAGTACGGCCAAACGATCACAAGTCAGTGCCTGATTGAGGTCGTGCAGGGCAATCACCGTGGTCACCGGCAACGCTTGAACCCCATGCAAAATAGACAGTTGATGCTGGATATCCAGGTGGTTGGTGGGTTCGTCCAGTAGCAGAATTTGCGGGCGCTGGGCGAGGGCGCGAGCGATGTGCACACGCTGGCGCTCGCCACCGGAAAGGCTGCGCCAGGAGCGATTGCGCAGATGCGCCGCGTCAACATCGCGCAAGGCCTGATCGACGATGCCGTCGTCCTCGGCAGACCACGGACTCAGCGCCGACAGCCATGGCGTTCGACCCAGCGCCACTGCGTCAAACACGCTGATCGCGTCGAGGGTGTCCGCCTGCTGCTCAACCACTGCCAGCGTTTGCGCGACGGTCCGGCGCGATAGCGTCTTCAAGCGCTGGCCGTGGAGATGGATGTCGCCACGGCTGGGCGCGCGTACGCCGCAGAGCAATTTCAGCAAAGTGGATTTGCCGGAACCGTTGGGGCCGACAAGGCCAAGGGTTTCGCCGCGGCGGATGTCCAAATCGATCTCGTGCAGCAACCGTGCATCGCGGATATCAAAGCCAAGGCCGCGACACCGCAGCACCGATTCGCCGACAGCCGGGGACAGCGCATTCATCGGGCATTCCTCCGGCCGATCAGGATCAGCGCGAACACCGGCGCACCGACCAGCGCGGTAATCACGCCGACCGGGATCACCTGGCCTTTAATGAGCGTGCGTGACAGCACATCAGCAGCAATCAGAAACACCGCGCCACCCAGTGCACTCGCTGGCAGCAGACGCGTGTGTCGAGTGCCGAGCAAGAGCCTTACAGCGTGGGGAATGACCAGACCCACGAAACCGATCGAGCCGACAATCGACACCATCACTGCCGTCACCAATGCGGCACAACTGATCAACAGCAATTGCACGCGACGCACCGGAATCCCGAGCGAGGCCGCTGAATCGACGCCGAAGGTAAACGCGTCCAGCGCACGCCGATGCCACAGGCACATAACGAGCCCCAGGATAGCCACCGGCACCGCCAGCCACACCGATGGCCAGCGCACGCCACTGAGATTGCCGAGCATCCAGAACATGATGCCGCGTGCCTGTTCGGAACTGGCCGACTTGGTGATCAGAAATGCCGTGAGCGCATTGAACAGCTGCGAGCCGGCGATCCCCGCCAAAATGATCTGGCCGGTATTACCCGGTGATCCCGCGGCGCGGCCGAGCAAAACCACCACGGCGAATGCCACAACAGCGCCGCCGAACGCACCAACTGACATGGAAATCGCCCCCGCGCCGAACCCGAGCAACGCAACCATCACCGCGCCCGTCGAAGCACCAGCGGAAATGCCCAGCAGATACGGATCGGCCAACGGGTTGCGCAGCAGCGATTGCAGAATCACCCCGCAAGTCGCCAGGCCTGCGCCGCAAGCGGCAGCCACCAGCGCGCGAGTCAGGCGATAGTTCCAGACAATGCCTTCGTCGATCGGATCAAGCACATAACCGGCCGCCCACAGTTTGTTGGCCAGCACCTGAAACACCACGACGGGATCAATGGTTGTCTCACCAATGGCCACACCCGCAATCACCGCTAAAAGCAGGATCGTCAGTGCAAGCAAGGTGCGTATCAACGTCGCAGTCATTTGGACAGGTCGTATCCGTTGATGGCGCTCGCCAGTGCGGCGATACCGTCGAATGTGCGCATGCTGGCCTGCATGGCCATGGCGTCGAGAATAATGATGCGGTTGTTTTTCACCGCGTCCATGTTGCGGGTCACGGGATCGTTGCGCAAAAATTCCAGCTTCTTCAGGTAGTCATCCGCCGGGAAGCGCCGGCGATCCATGCGTGCGATGACCAGGAACGTCGGGTTGGCTTTGGCGATGGTTTCCCAGCCGACGGTTGGCCATTCCTCATCGGACTCCACGACGTTGCGCACGCCCAGGGTGTTGAGCATGAAGTCTGGAACGCCCTTGTGCCCGGCGACGTACGGGTCGATATCCAGACTGGCACTGGAAAACCAGACCAACGCGCTGATGTCTTTCGGGTTCTTGTCATTCGCCATGGCAATGGACTTGGCCAGGCTTGCCTTAAGGTCTGCGTTCAGCTGCTGCGCACGCGTCTGGACATCAAAAATCTCACCGAACTGGGTGATGCTTTTATAGATGCTGTCGATGCGAAACGGCGCCAGACGCGTGCCGTCGGAACCGACCAGATTGTCCTTGGCCTCGCAGTCAGACGGCATCAGATACGTCGGAATCTTCAGTTCGTGAAACTGTTCGCGGGTGCCGACCGCGCCTTGTGGCCCGACCATCCATTCCAGTTCGACAGCCACCAACTGCGGGCGCTTGGCGATCACCGATTCGAAACTCGGTTCGTTATCGGCCAAGCGCTCGATGCTGTCGTTTTGCGCCTTGTACTGCGCCAGCACATCGTTGAACCACAGCGATGTGCCGACCATTTTGTCAGCCAGCCCGAGCGCAAAAAGCATTTCCGTGCCGGCCTGGCCGATGGTCACCGCACGGGCAGGGGCCTGCGCGAAGGTCAGCGTGCTGCCGCAGTTTTCAATCGTCAGGGGGTACTGCGTCGGTGCAGCATGGGCGAGGGCGCCAACACCCAGGCCAACGACGAGGGCGACAAAACGAGGCAACAGCATGATGCAATCTCCATTTGAACCGTACACGGAGCCAGGGTGCGGTTCTGGAAACACATCTCGACGCTGCCGGATCAGCAGTGCCAGGGCGATCAACACGTGATGCGCGCAGAGGGATGTCCTTCCCGGACACCCCGCCGGTTAGTGATTGTTGCTTGGCCGGCAGGTCTCCTGACTGATGCGTCGTCGCCTGCGTCAGCCTTCCCGGAAGCAATCCCAGTGGCAGTTCGGACTAAGGCTCAGCATCTACAGTTGCGGGGGCAGTTCCGTTTGATGCGTTGGTCGCATCACGGATTCCCTATTATTTCCAATTGGAAACCGGCGGGCGGCATGGTATCCGATCATGACGGTCGAGGCGAACGGGCGGCGCAAATGAGTTAGGGCTCAGGAGCTGGTACCAACAATGACCGGGCCAGCGCTGCGGTTTCCACAGTTTTCGGCCATGGCACGTAACGAGTTGATGAGCTTTTGGTGCAAATGCAGAGGAAAGTTCTGTCAACAACTGGGTTGTCCAGCAACATGACGCCAGCAAGGCCATCAACGGGCGCGTCAAACCGGGAGGAAAATCAGTGCAGCAAATCGGAATTTTGGGTGTAGGCGAGCTGACCGAAAAAGTCGTCATGGGCCTGCGCCGTAGTGGCTACACAGGTCGAATCTGCTTGTCTCCACGTAACCAGAAGCGCGCCGAGGCGCTCCGCGATGATTGGGATTGCGAGGTGATGGACAGCAATCAGCGCGTTGCAGACGGCGCTCGGGTGTTGTTTCTGGGCGTCCGTCCGGAGGCTGTCGAGCAGGTTGCCAAAGAAGTCAGCGTGACATCCGATCAAACCGTGATTTCGCTGGTTGCCGGCATGAGTCTGCAGGAACTCGACCGCCATTTTCCGCAAGCGAGGCGGGTAAGGGCCATGCTCTCCTACGCTGCGCAAATCAACCAGTCGACGGTCGTGGTCACGCCGGCCGGCGAGCCGCATGAATCCCTGCTCCGTGATCTCGGCACGCTGGTTGTGCTGGACAACGAACAGGCATTCGAGTTGGCGACGGTCGCCGCGTGCATGAATGGCTGGTTCTATTTCTTCCTGGGCGAGTTGCAACAATGGTTCGTTGAGAAGGGTTTGAACAAGGAACAGGCGGCGCAGTTAGTGATGGGCAACATGCAGGACTGTCTTGCCAGTGCTCGCGAACAGCCCGGTTTGAGCATGGAAGAACTGGGGAACAGGATTGCGACGCCCGGGACCTTCACGGCTGCCGGGCTGGATGAGCTCAATGGTGCAAACATGCGTGAACCATGGCGGCAGGCCTGTAACAGGGTTCTGGACAATCTCTCGAAAAAAACCTGAGCAGCCGTTCATGCGTTCTGCCCTTTGCGCATGCCTGCGCGGCTCGGGAAGTCCCGCGAGCCGCGTCATCGGTGGCTCAATGTTCGTGAGAGGTACCGGTCGGATCCACGATCTGAATGACCTTCCCCGTGCGCCACGCATCCGCGCCTGGTGCAACGGCGGGCGCAGGGATATCCGCTCGTTCTTTCTTCTTCTGCGCACTATCCACTTCAAGCCGACGATCGCGATCAGCAACCATACGCGGGTCGGCCTGGCCGTCGGCGGTGAAACCCATCATCAACTGCGGCACGCCTAAAGGCAGGTTTTTTTCCAGATCGGTGTGCCACGTATGCCAGGTCTTGCCGTAGGTGTGGACCAGTTTTTCCATCAGGGCATGTTCAGCAATTTGTGGAATCCCGGGCGCCACGAGCTGGCCGGATTTCACTTCGTGAACATGGCTGTGCCACAGCGCTTTCTCCGCTGCCGGAAGGCCGGTAAACAACCGCTCACTGATGATGTACTCAACGCCCATGAGCTTGGCGTCCTTGCGGTTACCGTCATAGATAACGCACTGGATAACCTCTTCGTTGAGAATGGAGCAGTAATGGTGGGCCTCCATCTGAACATCGGGATGGCCGTTGTAAAAATGAAACCCGTCCAGATAGGCGTTCAACGCCTCCACCGGCGGGCGTGACTGGAGCAGGGCGGCGCCGGCGTCCAAAGTCTTCAGGGTGGGCGACTCGTCGGCGCCCGGCGCGATGACATTGGAAGCACTGTTGTTGCCCGCGCATCCGACCAGTGCCGCCATCAGCGCCAGGGAAAACGCATACGTCATGTTCTGAGCCATCGTTAATTCCTTTTAACGGAGTTTGCGAGTAGTGCGGCTGCGGCGGCGGGTAAGCGCAAGCAGAATCCCGCTGATCACCACGGCAGCCCCGGCAACGATTAACAATGGCGAACGCCCGCCAACTGAGCGCTTGGCGCGCAGCGCCTTGTCTTCAAGCGCTTGAGCGGCGGTTCGGGGCTCATCCAGCGTGTCGATCGGCGTTGTGTCTGCCTCTTCGTCATCGGTGTAGTTCATTTGGTTTATTTGCAGACGTGCACCGTCGGCCAACACCAGTGTCAGGTCCTCGACAGTACCCGCCAGCCGATCCGGAAACACCGGTTCGCCCGCAGGATCAAGTTCGTCGTAAAAAAAACGGTTGCCCTCCAGCCAACCGATTGACGTCATCAACTCGGGACCCAGGTAATACTTCCCGTCTAGAAAAAACCCCGGGAAGTGGTGAGTTCGCTCCAGGCTTTCAACGATGTAGCGCTCGCCGACCTTCATTCCGGTTGATGGCTCGATCATGATCACATCCTCAGATTTGTTGGTGTTGCGATAGAGGGTAGGCAATCAGCAATGTTCCATTGAAATGACTGAACGGATGTCAGCGGGACACCAGACTCTGCGCCAGGCCCGGTATCTTCCGGCTTTCTCGTATCATCGCGCGGACGGGGGAATCATCGTTCTTTGCGCTGAAGGTTTGGAACGGTCACTACAAAGGTCGTCCCGCTTTGCGAATCCGAAGTGACCTCGATGACGCCGCCGTGCGATGTAACGATCTCTGAAGCAATAAACAACCCCAACCCCAAGCCTTCACTTGGGTCATGGTCGATGATCGAGTGCTGAGAAAAACGGCCCATCGGGTTGAAGATGAACGGCATCACATCATCTGGAATGGGCTCACCGCTGTTATGCACGGTGAAAATCACATGCTCCTCATCGGTGTCCAGAGTAACGGTCACTGGCCGTTGGTTATCGCCATGCTGCACGGCATTGCCGATCAGGTTGGAAAGAACCTGCTCCATCCGGGCGCCATCGAATTCACCATGACAGGATCTTTTTGGCTCGAAGAGGATCGCGGCACTCGGGTAGAACGCCCGCAGCTCATCAACGATGCGCTCGCACACGGGCAACAAGTCCAGGCGCTCTGTTTTAACAGGTATGCCGGGGCCCATCTGGCAGCGTGTCAAATCCAGCAGGTCACCGACTATCTGACTGGCGCGTTTGACGCTGGTGTAAATTTGCGTGGAAATCTTCGTGGCCCTGGTGCCGATGTCCTCTGAACGCCTCAACATGTCGGCGCCGAGCAAGATCGCGCCCAGCGGCGTTCTCAGATCATGACCAAGGATGCCCAGGAACAGGTTCCGTGACGCTTCGACGGCTCGCGAATAGCTTGCAATTGACTCGGCGAGGGCTTGGTCGATTGCTTCATGAAACCTCGTCATGTCATCGATGTCGAGTGGTGTGCCGGCCTTGATCTGTTTAGACCACTGGTTGAGTACGCTGGCTCTGAGCGCGCGATATTCGGAGACCATCTGATCGATCGTGAAGCCTGCCATGAGCCGCGTGACCGCGTGGGTTTCAGCGGGTGTTTCCAGATCGCTGGCCGGGGCATTGCCATGCGCCTTCGCCAGTTGTTCTTTTGCGGTCTGTTTAGTCCGTAGATCAATCACTATGGCGTCGAGCATCTGTTCGGCATGATCACGCAGGGCTTCTGTGTCCAGCGGTGCACCGGGTGTTTCAATCGTTCGGGCAAAAGCGTCCCAGTCCTGCAGAATCAGCTCGAGGTTGGCGGTGATGAAATCGGACAGTCGCATGTGCATGATCCTGGTCAGGAGGGCGAGTTCCAGACAGGAAAGAAGGGGAAGCCGCAACGTGAAGTAGAACACGGATTCACTGTGTTGCTGCGCTGTCCTATGAAACGCTGCGCCCTGAACGCTGATTGCGTCATGCGTACAAGGGCGCTCGCCTTACCACGTCCTGCGACCGGCATTCACTTTGCCGCTAGCGCTTCTCTACGCCCGGCACATCCATGTTTATCTTGCGCCAGGCGCCTTCGGAGAAACTGTAAACCGAGAAGGCGATCAATCCCAACGCCATCACCATCAGAATCAAACCGCCAAAAGGCATACTTTGCAGAGCATTCAGGGCTTCCTTCATGCCCGGTGGGTTCGTGGCTTTATAAAGGGAGCCGCTGATTGCCATTAGCAGTGCAATCTCGATAAACACCACGCCTCGTGCAATCAGTCCGAATCGCGACACCGGGCGGATGTAGCGCATGACGTCTTCGTCAGCTTCGAAGTACTTCTCGAATGACGCTTTCCAGCCTTTGATGATGTGCGCAATGCCGACACCTAACGGCACGAGTGCAACAAGGTAGATCAGCAGGTTTGAATGCTCGAACGACAAAAGATGCGCTAACAAATCCTTGGTCTTGCCATCCCCGGCGTTACCCGAGCTTCCAGCACCACTGACGAGCAGGCCCAATGCAAAAACCGCCAGCGCGCCATTGACCAGACCTCCCGCGAACAGACCTGCACGAATGACGAGCCCCTTGAATTCGGTACCGTGATGATCAACGTCGCGAATAGCTTGCAACACGCGCCACGCCGCGAAGGCGAGTAGACCTGCCACCACCAGACCAATCAAGACATACCCGAATGGCTGGCTCAGCAGTGCCTCGAGACTTTTATGACTGTCTTTTGGTTTCGTAGCGTCTTGAGCCGCCAGGAGCGCGAATATCCCGATGATCAGATACAGAACGCCCCGAGCGGCGTAACCGCAACGCGCGAGCAGAACAAGGGTGTTTTGGGCAAGCATTGAATATTTCCAGGCAGAGAAGGTGTATACGAGCAGACCCGTCGCTGCAGCAGGGGTTCGATAAAGCACGTTGAAGGGTTGATCGGGCAAACCTGACCGTGTTGTGTTAATGCTACTGCCGAAGTGTGCACATACTGCGTGTTGACTGAAGACCCTATGACTTGCTCGGAAGAGTATTCAATGTCTATCGCTAGCCGTTTGTACATGATCAAAGGTCACAAGCGATGATGCGGGCGATAAACCTCATGTGGGCAAGCGTCTTGCCTGGCGAAAGGGCTGCACTGTTGCTGGGTTTCGCCTTCCATTTCTGCGTTCTGGCGAGCTACTACCTCGTGCGCCCATTGCGTGACGCGCTGGGGCTGGAGGGTGGTGCAGACAAAGTGCAGTGGCTGTTCACCGCGACTTTTTTGGTGATGCTGCTGATGGTTCCGCTGTTCGGTGCACTGGTATCGCGGCTGCCCGCCACGCGTTTTGTGCCGTTGATCTATCGCTTCATCGCCTTGTCGATGCTGGTGTTTGGCGTGTTGATTGCCAACAGGATTGCGCCGATCCAGGTGGGGCAGGTGTTTTTCGTCTGGATCAGCATCTACAACCTGTTCATCGTTTCGATTTTCTGGAGCGTACTGGTCGACCGGTTTTCCAGCGAACAGGGTTTGCGTCTGTTCGGCTTTATTGCGGCGGGAGGAACCCTGGGCACGTTTATCGGCCCTCTGCTGGCAGCGACCATGGCAACCAAGCTTGGCCCGATAGCGTTGACCTTTGCCGCAGCTGTGCTGCTGGAATTGGCGGTGCGATGCTATCGGGGACTGTTGTCCCGGACTGACACGCAGTCTGCCGGCCCGACAACGGCTGAACGAAAGATGGGCGGCAGCATGCTTGCGGGCATCACCCTGATCACACGCTCGCCGTATCTGCTGGGGCTGGTGTTATTCATGCTGCTGCACACGACCGCCGCCACGTTCCTGTATTTCGAACAGGGTCGGATAGTCGCCGGCAGTTACTCGGACGTGGCCAGCAGGACGCAGTTTTTTGCTGTCGTCGACCTGATCGTGTCGGCGCTGACCCTGATCTTTCAATTATTGCTGACCGGACCGTTGATCCGCCTCGTTGGCGTTGGCGGGGCGCTGGTTGCATTGCCCGTGGCGACCATTGTGGCTTTCACTGCCATGGCATTGGCTCCGGTGCCGGCAACGGTGGCTCTGGCGCAGGGTTTGCGTCGCGCTATCGAATTTGCCGTTGTGCGTCCGGCACGGGAAGTGCTCTGGACCGTGGTCAGCCGTGAGGAAAAGTACAAAGCCAAAAATGTCATCGAGACCCTGGTTTATAGAGGCGGGGATGCCGCCAGTGGCTGGCTGTCCGTTGGGTTGACGGCAGTGGGCGCCGGGTTTGGAATGGTGGCCGTTTTTATTGTGCCCGTGGCAGGGCTGTGGAGCGTCCTTTGCTTCTGGTTAGCCAGACGGCAGCGGCAAAAGGCAACGCTGAACGCCTCGTCATTGTGAAGGAGTCGCTGCTCGATCATTTGGGGGAGGGTTCGTCGCAACCCAAGTGGCATTGATAAATACAAATGCGAATACGTATCAAATGCTGGAAATGTCATATATTATTTCCCGCAAATTATTGGCACGTATGCCGTCCCATTTGGCTATTTTCTCAAGGCTTCCTCGATGCGTCGTACTCTGCTTTCCATCTGCGTGCTTCAGGCGTTTTCCGCTTCCTCCTGGGCGGAGCAGGCGACATCCGATACAACCATTCTGGAGTTGGAGGCGACCGACATCGTCGGTACTGCGCAGTACGAAGCCGCCCAAGGGCCGGTGAAGGGCTACCGAGCAACGCGTTCTGCCAGCGCAACACGAACCGACACGTCGATTCACGAGACCCCGCAGTCAATGAGCGTGGTGACCAAAGATGCTGTCGAAGACATCGGCGCGACTAGGCTTCAGGACGCGCTTGATTACGCCGGAGGGGTGGGGCGGGCCAATAACTTCGGAGGCCAGGGACTGACTACTTTCACGGTGCGTGGATTTACCACGGGCGAGTTCTATCGCAACGGTTTTCCGATCAACCGTGGTTATCCGAACATGCCCGATGCGAACACCATCGAGCGTCTTGAAGTACTGCGAGGCCCCGCCACTACGCTCTATGGTCGAGGTGATCCAGGTGGCACGTTCAACGTGGTCTCCAAACAACCGTTGATGGAGCGCACCGTGACCCTGGGCAGCCAACTCGATGATCAGGGAATGAAGCGTGGCACGCTGGATGCCTCCGGCCCGATCGACGAAGAAGGCCGCCTGGCCTATCGCTTGAATGTGGTGGGTGAGGGCGGTGATACCTTCCGCGATCATGTTGAAACCGAACGCTATGGCGTGACGCCGGTTATTTCCTGGCAGGCCAACGACGATACCAAGGTGATCTTCGAGGGTGATTTCATGCGCAATAATCACCCGCTGGATCGTGGCGTCACGCGTTATCCGAATCAGATCGGCACCGCGTCTCGCGATACCTTCTTTGGCGAAAAAGACGTTGGCAAATTGCACAACGACAACAACATGGCGCAGCTGCGTTTCGAACATCTACTGAGCGATAACTGGACATTGGGCGGTGGTTTCCAATGGCTCGATGGCACACTGCAGGGCAATGCCATTGAAGCGAATGGCGTCGCTGCCGACGGGCGCACGCTGGGGCGTAACTTCAACTATCGCAAACTGGAGTGGACGGACAAGGACACCCAACTGAACCTCACCGGACATTTCTCAACCGGGGGCTTCGATCACACGCTCTTGACCGGAATCGAGTACGAGGATTACGACTACAAGTCCATCATCCAGCGTTCCAGTGGCGCGGCAGGTGCCTACCCGATTGATATCTTCAATCCGGTATATGGTCAGGCTCGTCCCGCCCTGACCCGTACGCCGACCCACGACAAGGAAAATCTCAAGACCTATGCCGCCTTCATCCAGGATCAAGTGGCATTGACCGAGCGCCTGAAAGTTCTGGCGGGCGCCCGTTTCGAGCGTTTCGAGCATGACTATGAAACCTATGTACCGGGCGGCAAAAGCTGGGAGGCAAGCGACAATGCGGTGACCCCGCGTCTTGGCTTGCTTTATGACCTTACCGATACCGTCGCGGTGTATGCCAATACCGCGCGCTCATTCAAACCCAATACGGGAGCAAGTCGGCAGGGCGGCGGTTTTGAACCGGAAAAGGGTAAGTCTTATGAGATGGGGATCAAATGGGAAGCGCTGGATCGCCAGTTAAGCGTTGACGTAGCGATCTACCAGATTGAAAAACGAAACGTCTTCACGACCGATCCCGTGGACTCCACTTTCAGCGTGGCCGCTGGAGAGGTGCGCAGCCGTGGCTTTGATCTCAACGTGGCAGGCAACGTAACCCCTGAGTGGCGGGTGATTGGCGGTTATGCCTATGTGGACGCTGAAGTCACCAAGGACAATGTAATCCAGTCGGGCACACGACTGATGAACATTCCGGAGAACAGCTTCAGCCTGCTCAACGTTTACGAATTCCAGGATGGCAATCTGAAGGGATTGGGTTTGGGTATGGGCAGTAAATACGTTGCCGAACGTGCAGGCCAGACCGCTAACACGGCGTTTTCGATGGGCAGTTACACCGTTGTCGATTTGCTCAGCTTCTACAAGATCAACGACAAGGTCAGGCTTAATCTTGATGTGAAGAATGTCTTCGACCGCGACTATGAAGAAGGCGCCTTTGGTAATGTCTATGCGTACCCTGGTGAGCCGAGAACTGTTCAAGTGGGTGTTTCTTACACCTTGTAGATGATTCGGACGCACCGGTGACCTGGCGCTAATCCGCCAGGGTCTCCACGGGCGCTCATATACTCAATGACTGGACGCTTTTCATTATCGCCCTGTTGGGTGCGTTACCCTCTGGGCATTAAGGCGTCGCTGAATTGCGCGATCGGCAGGACGAAGCCCTGCCGGGCTGCCGATCGCGCAAGCAAAGGGCGCCTGGCTACCACTCAGAGTTTGCCTTCAGATCCGGTATAACTTGCACCTTGGACTTTGCCACTGGCATCGGACAGGCACGACCAAGGAGCGTCCGCGTCAGGTACCTTGATCGTCACGCCAACTCCCGCTTCGGCGGTCATGACGTCGGTCACCGAAAGTTTGCTGACAGCCACACCGGTCTTCTTCGCCACCTCGGCCAGGCAGGCTTTCTCCGCCTTGCTGGTGGCAGATGTGCCATTGGCGCTACCGACAGCACTCGCAGCGCCCGATGTCGCTGGCTTGCACACCCCATTGGCCCCGCCTTTACCGGTATAGGATACGTCCCATGACTCATCTGGATTACGCGTGAGAGAAATCGTCACGCCAGAGCCTTTGGCTTCATAGGCGTTGTTATTGAATTTCTTCAGTTTGGCCTCCTTGCCATTGATGTAAACCGGCCCGCCCTGATCCGCATGCACGGCGATATTAGTCGGGCAGTCGTAGTTGAGTAGTGGAATATCAGCACTGGCCACGGTGGCAAACAGTAAAGTGGTGGCTCCCAGCAAAAACGTGTTCATATTCATGCGAAATTCTCCTTCTGTTTGAGAGTGGTTGTACGTACTGCACGAGCGCCATGGATGCGACAGCACGCGCAGGGCCGAGGCCGGGCGAAACGACTTGTCGCCACCTCGACGACAGTGCTTCGGCAGTATAGGTCGTGGTGGCCAGTTTGAACGGCCAAACGCTCACGGTCGGATCTGATTGTCGGGTAGTCAGACAGTTGCTCTCACCCACCCGTTCATACGAGTTCCAGCACACGATTCAAGCCTCCGCTGAGGCACCGCTTTGTCGGAGTGGGGTTCGAATACAACTGGCCCTTTGCGAGGCGACACTTACCATCAGGGCTGCGGGCAAATTTGCCGATCAGCGCTATTTCCAGCGTCGTCACAGCGTGGTGATCTGTCCACTTCGATCCAGCTCAAAAACTTTGTTGTCCTGCAATTTCTCTTTCAGCCAGCGCTCAGCCTTGCCCAAGGGCCGCTGGCGTGCCCACAACAGGTCCACGCCTATTTGCCAGTCGGTGTGCGGGTAGGCCGAAAGTTGAAGTTCTACCAATTCACCTCTGGCCAGTTCGCGCTGGATGAGTTGACGGGGCAGGGTGGCCCAGCCGAGACCGGCGCGCACCATTTCCAGTAAGGCCAGATAGCTTTCCGCCTGCCACAGCTGGGTCGAGCGCAGGTATTCGCTGCTCGGCAGCTTGCTCGCATGGGCGCTGAACGCCAGACGTCGATGGACGTGCAGATCCTCGAAGCTGACGTTGTCGAGTTGCGCCAGCGGGTGATCGGGATGGCAGACGTGCAGCATGATCAGTTTGCCCAGTTGCTGAAACGCCAGCTCCTTGGGGTAGTCGGGCTGTGAAAACGCCACGCCGAGTATGGCTTCGCCGCTGCTGACGAGCTCGCTGACATCGCCGTACACCGGATGACGGATGATCAGATCGACGAAGGGGAACGCTTCTTCGAAGGCTTTGAGTACGGACATGATCGGTCCGTACGGCGTTTCAATCGCGAGCGTCAGGCTGGGCTCGACGTCGTCCGACAGGCAGTCGGCGTGGGCTTCAAATGTCATGCAGCGTTCGAGCACGGCTTCGGCCTGCAGCAGCAATTTGTGGCCGCTGGCGGTAAGGGCAGGGCTGCGGTTGCTGCGATCGAACAGGTCGACCCCGAGGTCGGTTTCGAGGTTGGCAATCGCCGCGCTGACGGTCGATTGGGTCTTGCCCAGTTTGCGTCCGGCCGCGGAAAACGATCCGCTTTTGACCACTTGGACGAACATCAACAGTTGATCGAGTGAGAAGCGCAAGTGGTGGACTCCGGGGTCGAAGGTGAGGGGGGGGTTAGCGGCTGGCGAATATCTAATTGTGCCATCGAAAAAAGCGATGGTTGCCAATTTGTTTCATCGTAATAAACGTTCAAATATGGCCCCAAGTCAAACGATCTCCGGGGCGATGTACCTTAAACGCCCCTGAGCATTGCCCGCGAGTTCAACAGATGCCGCACCTTCAGGAGCGTTTGAAATGACCACACAACGCATTCATCCGGTAGACGAGGTTTTGCCACTGCGACAGTTGTTCACGTTTGGTTTGCAGCATGTTTTGGTGATGTACGCGGGAGCGGTGGCGGTGCCGCTGATTCTTGGCAGTGCGATGGGCCTGACTTCGGCGCAGGTGGTGTTGTTGATCAACGCCAACCTGTTGACCTCTGGTGTGGCGACGTTGATTCAAACCCTCGGTTTCTGGAAGTTCGGCGCGCGTCTGCCGCTGATTCAGGGCTGCTCGTTTATTGCACTGGCGCCGATGATCATGATCGGCAAGGAGTTCGGCCTCAGTCAGATTTTCGGTGCGGTGATCGCGGCGGGCTTTATCACCATTGCGCTGGCGCCGGTGTTCAGCCGTTTGCTGCGGTTTTTCCCTCCGGTGGTGATTGGCAGTCTGATCACCATTATCGGCATCTCGCTGATGCCTGCTGCTGCGATCTGGTTGGGCGGTGGTAATCCCGACTCGGCGGATTTTGGCAATCCCGCCAACTTGTTGCTGGGCTTGGCCACGGTCAGTGTGACGCTGGTCATCTATGCCAAATTCAGGGGCTTTATCGGCAACCTCAGCGTGCTGATCGGCTTGTTCGTCGGCAGTCTGATCGCAGCGGCTTGCGGCATGACCAACTTCAGCCGGGTCAGCGAAGCGGCATGGTTTGAGCTGAGTGCGCCGATGGCATTCGGCGCACCGGAATTCTCGCCGGTACCGATTCTGATCATGACCCTGGCGATGCTGGTGATCATGGCCGAGACCACCGGCAACTGTCTGGCAATCGGCAAGCTCACCGGCAAACCGACCACGCAACAGACCCTCGGTAACGCGTTTCGCGCCGACGGTTTGTCGACCATGCTCGGCGGCTTGTTCAACAGCTTTCCTTACAACGCCTTCACCCAGAACACCGGTTTGATTGCACTTTCGAACGTGAAAAGTCGCTTCGTCGTCGCTGCTGCCGGGGCAATCATGGTGCTGATGGGCTTGTTTCCGAAACTCGGCGCGTTGATAGCGGCGGTGCCGACGCCGGTGCTCGGTGGCTGCGCGATCGTGATGTTCGGCATGACCACGGTGGCGGGGATTCAAGAACTGTCGCGGGTGCAATTCGAGGGGACGCGCAACGGCATCATCGTCGCCGTGTCGGTAAGTGTCGGCGTGCTGCCGATGTCCTTTCCAGCGTTGTTCGAACACGTCGGCCCGACGCTGAAACTGGTGCTCGACAGCGGGATTTTCCTCGGTGCGATCACCGCCATCGTCCTCAATCTATTGCTCAACAACGATAAAAAATCGACCGAAACCATCGGCGCAACGTCGGCTGAACTGGCCGACTGACTGTGTATTTTCCACTGCCCAGGAGTTACCCATGAATCAATTTACCCAGCTCATCCCGGCCGGCGTCAGCGATCTTGACCTGACATTGCTGCGTCAGACCATTGCCTTGTCCGAGGCATCGAAACAGCGCGGTCGGCATCCGTTCGCGGCATTGGTAGCCGACCGCAACGGCAAGGTGATTGTCGAGGCAGGCAACAACTCGATGCCGCCGGAAGGTGATCCCACCCAACATGCCGAACTGGTTGCAGCGGCGGCAGCGGCCAAGCTGCTGTCGCCACAAGAGCTGGAACTGTGCACGCTGTACACCAGCGCCGAACCTTGCTGCATGTGCGCAGGCGCTGTGTATTGGACGGGGATCGGGCGGGTGGTTTATGCCTTGTCGGAGCATGCGCTGCTGGGGTTGACGGGGGACCATCCAGAGAATCCGACGTTCTCGCTGCCGTGCCGCGAGGTGTTCGCGAAGGGGCAGCGCAAGGTGAGTGTGTTGGGGCCGATGCTGGAGGGCGAGGCGGCTGAACCGCATAAAGGGTTCTGGTCGTAAACCGCTGTCGGGCACTTGTGACGGTGCGCTTCACAATGTCCAGCGAGGCGGGGACAGTAAACAGGCTTAACTGCCGCGCATCTTCGGATGCGCGGCAGTCTATCGTTTCGCCAGTCACAAAACTGTCGCAAGACGAACCTGGCTTTTACAACGCAAACGTAGTCCCACGAGTATTCACAAAAAGCGAATAGATCGAGTGACTGCTGGCCATGAACAGTCGATTCCCTTCGCGTCCCCCGAAGCACAGATTCGGGCAGCGCTCTGGCAGCGAAATGTGCCCGATGGCCTTGCCCTGTGGATTGAAAACGCGCACGCCGTCGAGTTTTTCCAGGTCGGCCTTGGGATCACCATTGCCGCCCCAGCCGCACCACAGGTTGCCCGCTTCGTCGCATTTGATGCCGTCGATCGCGGCATATTCCAGCCCTTCAATGTGCTTGCGGCGGTCGCCGAGTGTGCCGTCGTCCTTCACGGCAATTGCCCAGATCAGGCGATTGGGCTTGGCGCGACCTTCGACGACGTACAGGGTCTTTTCATCGGGAGAAAAGCACAGGCCGTTGGGGCCGTTGAGATCGTCGATGACCCGCGTGACTTTTTTACTCTCGCCGTCGATGCGGTACACGGCGTGGGGCTGGCTCGGAGTGATTTTGTGGCCTTCGTAGTTGTTGCTGGTCTGGAAGGGCGGGTCGGTAAACCAGATCGATCCGTCACTTTTGCAGACGACGTCGTTGGGCGAGTTGAAGGGCTTGCCGTCGAAGCTGTCGGCCAGCACGGTGATCGTGCCATTGGATTCGGTGCGCGTGATGCGGCGGCCTTCGCTGGTCGTAGTGGAGCCTTCGCAGACGATCAGACGCCCTTGGCGATCCCGGCACATGCCGTTGGAAAAGTTCGAGTGTTCGCGGTACACGGTGAAGGTGTCGGTGATTTCATCCCAGCGCATGATGCGATTATTGGGGATGTCGCTGACCAATAAATAGCGGCCATCACCGACCCACACCGGTCCTTCGGCCCAGCGCATACCGGTGGCCAGTTTTTCAACACTGGCGTTGAAAACACGTAGATCGAGGAAGCTGTCGTCGAGGATGTGAACCAGCGGATCCGGGTAGCGCTGACTCAAGGGTTCGGCGGCCTCGGAGAGTCGGGTTAGCGCGGTACTGCCGACGGTGGCGAGTGTGGGGGAAACAGCGAGGGACTTTTTCAGGAAGCTGCGGCGGGTGTTGCCCTTCGCTGGGTCAAGGCTTTCAGGCTTGGCGGACAGGGATGAGTCCATGTAGCAATCTCCGTGGTTTTATTTTTTTTGTGGGAGACATAGTAATACCTCGTGATAGGACATCGTACAACCTGTTCGTTGCGCACGGGACATAGGGCGTACGCAGCGATGGAAGCGATCAAGCATCACCTCCACCACAAGTATTGGCATGCGATAACTTCGTGCCCTGCGGGCACGAACAGGTCTTAGCCAACCATCACCTCATCCAGAGCCTGCTCAAGCAGGCTGACCGTGCGCTCGATATTCTGCAGCTTCTCCAGTCCGAACAGCCCGAGGCGGAAGGTCTGGAAGTCGGCCGGTTCGTCGCATTGCAACGGCACGCCGGCAGCGATCTGCAGGCCGTGTTCGGCAAATTTCTTGCCGTTCTTGATATTGGCATCTTCGGTGTAGCTCACCACGACGCCGGGTGCCTGAAAGCCCGCAGCGGCCACACTTTTGATGCCTTTGCCTGTCAACAACGCCCGCACCCGATCGCCCAGCGCCTGTTGTTCATCGCGAACCTTGTCGAAACCGTACGCTTGCGTCTCTTTCATCACGTCGTTGAAGCGCGCGAGGGAATCGCTGGGCATGGTCGCGTGATAGGCATGTCCGCCCTGTTCGTAGGCTTGCATGATCTGCAGCCACTTTTTCAGGTCGCAGGCAAAGCTGCTGCTTTGCGTCTGTTCGATGCGCTCCAGAGCCTTAGCGCTGAGCATTACCAGGGCGCAGCAAGGGGAGGCGCTCCAGCCTTTCTGCGGTGCGCTGATCAGCAGGTCGACGGCGCATTTGTGCATATCCACCCAAATCGTGCCGGAAGCGATGCAGTCCAGCACGAACAGGCCGCCCACCGCATGCACGGCGTCGCCGACTGCCCGTAAGTACTCGTCGGGCAGGAGGATCCCGGATGAAGTTTCAACGTGGGGCGCGAAGACTATCTGCGGCTTCTGCGCCGCAATGGCTGCCAGCACTTCATCCAGAGGTGGCGGGGCATAGGCCGCTTGGTGACCGGTTTCGACTGGCCGGGCTTTGAGTACCGTGGTGGCGGCCGGAATGTTGCCCATCTCAAGGATCTGGCTCCAGCGATAGCTGAACCAGCCGTTGCGGATCACCAGGCACTGCTGGCCAGTGGCGAACTGCCGCGCCACCGCCTCCATGCCGAATGTGCCGCTGCCCGGAACCACCGCAACAGCCTCGGCGTTGTAGACCTGTTTAAGGGTTGCGGAAATGTTCTTCATCACCCCTTGAAAGGACTGCGACATGTGGTTTAGCGAGCGGTCGGTGTAGACCACTGAGTACTCGACCAGCCCCTCGGGATCGACACTGGGGTAGAGCTTGGACATAAGGTGACTCCTTGGGCACAGAGGTAAACATCAATGCCAAGGAGTGTAGGCAAAAGGCGCTAATGGGCTCATCGAATTACGCAAATGAGCTTAGCGTGCTTCACATTACGGCGAAGGCTCTCCGCTCAGCGCGTCAACCATCGGCGGGTGATCCTGCACCGCCTGACGCAGATCTTCGGTCACCCGCAACTCCGCACCTGTCGGCGAGAAGGTCGCCGCCGCCGCGAAAGGCGCGAGATTGGCCGGAACCGGGCGTTTGCCACGTCGCCACAGGAAGAAGGTGACCATGCACAGATTGACCAGCGCAAATACCCAGAACAGGCCATTGGCACCGAACGAATTCATCACCGGCGAGATCATCATCGGACTGATCGCCGAGCCCAGCGAGTTGATCAGCAGCAAGCCCTGAATCATCGGTACCAACGCTTCGGCAGGGGCGCGATCGGCGGCGTGGCTGACGGCAACCGGGTACAGCGCGAAGACGCCGCCGCCGAGCAGAAACAACATCACTGCGAGCAGGGTCGAGGACAACGGCATCAGGACGATCACCAGCGATAACACGGTGCACGCCACGGTCAGAATCGTCAGCACCTGCAAACGATCCTGGCGGTCGGACCAACGCCCGACCGGGTATTGCAGAAGCATCGCACCGAGGATCGTCCAGGCCATCATGCTGCCGACTTCACCGACATTCAGACCGCCGCGTTGCAGATAAAGCGGCAGCAAGGTGTAAATCGCCGCGATGGTGATACCCGAGCCAAAACAACCGACCAACCCGGTCGGCGTCACGCCCAACAATTGCCGAGGCTTGAGTGGCTCCACTTGATCGAGCAGAGGCGAGACTCGCGGCAGGATCACGATCGGCAGCACCGACAACGAGGCGAGCATGCCAGCGACCATGAACGGTGCGCTGTCGCTCAATCCGGTAATTCTCCCCAGCGTTGCCTGGCCCAGCACGCCGGCGCCGTACAAGACGATCATGTACAACGCGAGCAAGCGCCCGCGAATCTTCGCGTCACCTGCCAGCAACAGCCAGCTTTCGATTACCAGAAACACCCCGACCGTGGCCCAGCCATTGATCAGGCGCAGGGCAAACCAGCCCCACGTGTCATAGAACAACCCTTGCAGCAGGATGGTCACCGCGATCAGCGAGGCAAAGCTGCCGTAGGCGCGGATATGACCGATGCGCAAAATCAAACGGTCATTGAACACGGCGCCCAGGGTCAAACCAATGAAGTACGCCGACGAGACGATACCGATCATCGTGGTCGACGCACCGGCAGCGTCCAGTCGAAGAGTGGTCAGCGATGACATGAAACCGTTGCCCAGCGCAACAATAAACAGCCCAAGCAAGGGCGCCAGCGCCATGGCCAGCAAACGCGCAGACATAAAAACCTCTAGAAAACGAACAGCAGAACGCGCGCCTCTGCGCATGCGATTGCCAAGCCGAAGTGTGTGGGGTGCAAGTGCTCGCCGAACGGGAGGGGCGATTGAGTCCGAGGTGGGGCCAGCCCGTCAGGTATGCCTCGGGCGCCAAATCTGGCGACTGCAAGAGCGCGCGGATTCTAAGGCTTGTGCAGAATTTTCCAATGCCTGTTTGCTGCGGCAGTTGGACGCAGGCCAATCAAGACTGAGACACGACGACAGGTCATCGTTTTGCATTGCACAAATGTAACAAAGCCTCACACCTGGCTTTGCCCTCAGCCTTGACGACTGTCTTGCGATACGTCAGCAAAACGATGCCCGTGACCACACTCATCGCGGCTCAACGGCGTCCTGTGCGTGTACTCACATCCACCCACACGGCCAGCACCAGAATGCTGCCCTTGACGATCATCTGCCAATAGCTGTCGACGTCGAGCATGGACATGCCGTTGTCCAGACTGGTGATGACCAGCGCGCCGAGGAGGGCGCCGTACACCGTGCCGGAGCCGCCGCGCATCGAGGTGCCGCCGATGAAGCAGGCGGCGATGGCGTCGAGTTCACCCATGCTGCCGGCCGAAGGTGAACCGGCGGCCAGGCGCGCGGTGTTGACCACGCCGGCGAGGGCGCACATCACGCCCATGATCCCGAAAATCCACAGTTTCACGGCCTGCACATTGATACCGGACAGGCGCGTCGCTTCCATATTGCTGCCCACGGCATAGACGCGGCGGCCGAACACGGTCTGACTGGTCACATAGCTGAATACACCCAGCAAAACCAGCAGCAACAAGACCGGCACGGGAATGCCGTCATAGCTGTTTAGCGTCTGCACGAAGCCGGCGAGTACGGCACCGATTACCAAAACGCGGATGACGTCACGAACCAATGAGTACGCCGCCAAGCCATGAAGGGCGCGATTGCGCCGTTGTTTCCAGGTCAGGAACACGGTCAGCGCAAACAGCAGAACGCCCAGGCCGGTGCCGATCGCGTGGGGCAAGTAACCCTGACCGATGTAGACGAGTTCCGGCGACACCGGCGCAATGGTCGTGCCGCCGGTAATCCCCAGCAGAATCCCGCGGAACGCCAGCATGCCGCCCAGGCCGACGATGAACGAGGGAATGCGCAAGTAAGCTGCCATGTAGCCGTTGGCGAGGCCGATCATCAGGCCACACAGGGCGACCAGGCTCAGGTTGGCCAGCAGCGGAATGTGGTAGACCACATCGAGAATCGCCGCGAGGCCACCGAGCAGGCCCAGCAATGAACCGACCGACAAATCGATCTCGCCGCTGATGATCACCAGCACCATGCCGCAGGCGAGAATGCCGGTAATCGACATTTGCCGCAGCAGATTGGAGAGGTTGCGCGGGGTCAGGAATCCACCCTCGGTCTGCCAGCTGAAAAACAGCCAGATCAACACCACGGCAAACACCAGCGCGAGCATTTTGTAGCGGGTGAACAGTTGTTTGACCTGATTCATTTACGCGGATTTCCGATCGTTATTGTTATGGCTGCCAGGCTGGCTGAGGGCGGCGGCGAGCACCTGCTCCTGGGTGAGTTCATGGTTGATGAAGTCGCCACGCAACTGACCTTCGCCGATCACCAGCACGCGATCAGAAACGCCGAGCACTTCGGCCAGCTCCGACGACACCATGATGATCGACACGCCTGCGGCCGCCAGCGCGCCCATCAACTTGTAGATTTCGTATTTGGCACCGACGTCCACGCCTCGGGTCGGCTCATCGAGAATCAGCACCCGGGGTTGGGTGAGTAGCATCTTCGCCAGAACGGCTTTTTGTTGATTGCCACCCGACAGGCTGGTGATCGGCAGATTCGGGCTGGCGGTCTTGAGGTGCAGGCGGGCGATTTCATGATCAATGCTGCCCAACTCGGCTTCGGCATCGATACGGGTGAGTTTCGAGTAGTTGTCCAGCACGGCGAGGGTGATGTTCTGGCCGACGCCCAGGTCCGGAATGATCCCCTGGCGCTTGCGGTCCTCCGGCACCAGGCAGAGGCCGGCACGAATCGATTTGAGCGGTGTACGCGTGTCGATGGGTTGACCGTCGAGCCAGACTTCGCCCTCATGACGACCCGGGTAAGCGCCGAATAGCGCGGTCACCAGTTCGGTACGGCCGGCGCCGACCAGCCCGGCGATGCCGAGGATCTCGCCACGCTTGAGGACGAACGAGATATCGTCGACCCGTTTGCGCTTGGGGTTGTCGACGTCGTAGCAGGTGATGTGGCGGGCTTCGAAAATCACCTCGCCAATATCGTGCGGTTCGCAGGGGTAGAGGTTGCTCATTTCCCGGCCGACCATCTGGGTGATGATCTGTGGAATGTCCATGTCGGCCATGGCGGTGGTGGCGATATGTTTGCCGTCGCGGATCACTGAAATGGTGTCGCACACGGCAGCCACTTCATCGAGCTTGTGCGAGATATAGACGCAGGCAACCCCCTTGGCTTTGAGGTCGCGGATGATGTCCAGCAGCACCTCGATTTCCGAGCGGCTCAAGGCTGATGAAGGTTCGTCGAGGATCAGCAGGCGGGCCTTTTTGTTCAGGGCTTTGGCGATTTCCACCAGTTGCTGATAGCCACCGCCGTACTGCGATACCGGCAGCGCTACGTTCATGTCGGGCACTTTCAACTCGCGCATCAAAGCTTCAGCGCGGTGAATCATCGCCGGGTAGTTCATCCGCCCGCCAGGCAGCGTCAGTTCATGGCCCATGAAAATGTTTTCGGCCACCGACAGGTCGGGCACCAGCGTCAGTTCCTGGTGAATGATGACAATCCCGGCTGCTTCCGTCTCGCTGATCGATTGCGCCGTGAGCGGTTGCCCGTCCCAGAGGATTTCACCGTCCCAGGTGCCGTGGGGATAGACCGCCGAAAGGATCTTCATCAGCGTGGACTTGCCGGCGCCATTCTCGCCGCACAGGCCTACGCATTCCCCCGGTTTGACCTTGATGTCGATACCGTTGAGCGCTTTGACACCGCCGAAGGTTTTGACGATGCCGTTCATTTGCAGCAAATAGTCGGACATAACGAGGGCTCGTATTCCAAAAGGCTCAGACACTTAACTCTGTGGGAGCGCGCCTGCTCGCGAAGGCGCCTTTTCAGACAGAGCTTTATTGACTGACACTCCGCCTTCGCGAGCAGGCTCGCTCCCACAAGGTTTAACCAGAGATTTGCGATCCGGTCACTTCCCGGCAATTTGCGCCTTGGTGTAGAAGCCGTCCTGTTCCAGCAAATCGATGTTGTCCTTGGTCAACGACGTTGGCGTGAGCAGGATGGTGTCGACTTTTTTGCTGCCGTTGTCGTACTGCGAGCTGTAGGTGGGTTTCTCGTTGCGCGCCAGTTGCACCGAGAGCTTGGCCGCTTCGGTGGCGATGAGTTTCAGCGGCTTGTACACGGTCATGGTTTGGGTGCCGGCGATCACTCGCTTGACCGCTGCAAGGTCGGCGTCCTGCCCGGAAATCGGCACTTTGCCCGCCATTTGCTGCGCGGCCAGGGCCTGGATGGCGCCGCCCGCCGTGGCGTCGTTGGAGGCGACGATGCCGTCGATTTTGTTGTCGTTGCGGGTCAGGGCGTTTTCAACAATGCTCAGCGCTTCGGTCGGGTTCCATTCCTTCACCCACTGTTGGCCGACAATCTTGATATCACCCTTGTCGATGGCCGGTTGCAGGACTTTCATCTGGCCTTCACGCAGGATTTTTGCGTTGTTGTCGGTGGGCGCCCCACCGAGCAAAAAGTAATTGCCCTTGGGCGCCGCTTTCAGCACGCCGCTGGCCTGCATCTCGCCGACCTTTTCGTTATCGAAGGAAATGTAGGCGTCGACATCGGCATTGAGGATCAGACGATCATAGGACACGACTTTGATCCCGGCTTTCTTCGCTTCGGCCACCGCGTTGGTCAGCACCGTGGCGTTGAACGGCACGATGACAATGACATCGACGCCGCGGGAAATGAGGTTTTCGATTTGCGAAATCTGCTTTTGCTCGTTGGCATCAGCCGACTGTACGAAGACCTTGGCATCCATTTTTTCTGCCGCCGCGACGAAATAGTCACGGTCACGCGACCAGCGCTCCAATCGCAGGTCATCAATGGAGAAGCCGATTTTGGGGTGGGTAGCGTCAGCCATCACCGGCAGTGACAGCAGCGCCAGGGCGGTGGCCAACAGCGTGCGTTTTACGTTCTTCATGTGGGGCGTCCTTTTATTTTTGTTGGAAAGACACGGCCTGACGATGAGTTATCGGGCTGGTAAAACTGTAGAGAATCCGCAAGCGCCGCAGGCACAGATTTGTCGTTGAAATGTCACCGCGCGGCGCGCCCGCAGACTCTATGAGTGATCAGCGATAGATAAACCGGTTGACGATGTTCTCGAGCATTTCCTGGCGACCGCTCACGGCTTGCGGGTTCAACTCGTTGGTGAACGCGTGCTCGGCCAAGGACTCAAGATTGAAGTCACCCGCCATCAGCGCCTGCCCGAACGGCTGCTTCCAGCCGGCGTAGCGTTGATCCTTGAGCCGTTGTAATTCGTCGTTCTGCACCATGGCCGCTGCGCGTTCCAGGGACAGGGCAAGCACATCCATGGCACCGACATGACCATGGAACAGATCGACCTGATCGAGGCTTTGCCGGCGAACCTTGGAGTCGAAGTTGAACCCGCCATTTGTGAACCCGCCGGCCTTGAGGATTTCGTAGGTGGCCAAGGTCATTTCTTCGACGCTGTTGGGGAATTGATCGGTGTCCCAGCCGTTCTGCGGATCACCCCGGTTGGCATCGATGCTGCCGAAAATCCCCAGCGAGACGGCCGTCGCAATCTCGTGATGAAAACTATGGCCGGCCAGGGTGGCGTGGTTGGCCTCGATGTTGACCTTGATTTCGTGCTCCAGCCCGAACTGCTGGAGGAAGCCGAACACGGTGGCGCTGTCGTAATCGTATTGGTGCTTGGTTGGTTCCTGCGGCTTGGGTTCGATCAGCAGGTCACCCGTGAAACCGATCTTGTGCTTGTGCTCGACCACCATGCGCATGAAGCGCCCCAGTTGTTCGCGTTCACGTTTCAGGTCAGTGTTGAGCAGGGTTTCGTAGCCTTCGCGACCGCCCCACAACACGTAGTTGGCGCCTTTGAGGCGATGGGTCGCGTTCATGGCGCTGAACACCTGGGCAGCAGCGCAGGCGAACACTTCGGGGTCGGGGTTGCTTGCGGCACCCGCGGCAAAGCGTGGGTTACTGAAGCAGTTGGCGGTGCCCCACAGCAGTTTGATCCCGCTTTCTTCCTGATGCCGCTCCAGGTGATCAATCATTTGCGCGAAGTGGTTGCGGTACTCCTTCAACGATTGACCTTCCGGGGCGACATCCGTGTCATGGAAGCAGTAATAATCGATGCCCAATTTGGTGAAGAATTCGAAGGCGGCTGCCGCCTTGCCAATGGCCAGTTCCATCGGATCGCCGGCGTGTTGCCATGGGCGCTTGAACGTCCCCGCGCCGAACACATCGGAACCCGGCCAGACAAACGTGTGCCAGTAACAGGCGGCCATGCGCAGGTGTTCGCGCATGGGTTTGCCGAGGATGACTTTGTCGGCGTCGTAATGACGAAAGGAGAGGGGGGACTCGCTGTCCGGACCTTCGTAGCGAATCGGCTCGACATCGGGGAAATACTGCATTGACCTTGTCCTTGTTGTTCTTGGCGGTGTCTCGATACTAACAACGGCCCAGTGGCCGCTGATTATGAAAAACACCAACACGGGGTGCGATTTTGCGTATTGAGGTTCGTCGCCCAGGCGCCTAGTCTGTCTGCATCGCCTCCGGAGCAAGGGGCTCAGAACAAGCATAAAAACAATGAAAACCGTACCGCCTGTTCACCGTATCGCCCTGTTGTTCAACGGCAGCAAGATCTACGACCGTGGCATCATCAGCGGCATCGGCAACTACCTGAGCAGCACCCGCGCTTCATGGGATCTGTTCCTGGAGGAGGATTTTCTCTGTCGCTTGAAAGGGATCGAGCGCTGGCAGGGTGACGGCATCATTGCCGACTTCGACGATCCGCTGATTGGCGAAGCGCTGGCCGACATCCAGTTGCCGGTGGTAGCGGTGGGGGGCTCGTATGAGGATAAGCGTGCCTATCCGAAAGCGATTCCGTATGTCGCCACCGATAACAACGCGTTGATGACGCTGGCCTACAACCATTTGATTGAGGCGGGACTGCAGCGTTTCGCCTGCTTCAGTCTGCCTGAAGCGCAGGCCAATCGTTGGGCTCAGGAGCGGGAAAAAGCCTTTCGCAGACTGATGCAGCGCGACGGCCTGCACGCCGAAATCTATCGCGGTATGGGCACGAGTGCGCCGCTCTGGGACAGCGCCGTCGAACAGCTGATTGCCTGGCTGCATGGCCTGCCCAAGCCCATCGGCATCATCGCCGTCAGCGACGCTCGTGCCCGCCAGTTGCTGCAGGCCTGCCTGACCGCCGGCATTGCCGTGCCAGAGCAGGTGGCTTTGATCGGCATCGACAACGACCCGCTCACCCGCAGCCTGACTCGAGTACCGTTGAGCTCGGTCATCCAGGGCACCGAAACCATGGGCCGTACCGCCGCGCAATTACTCCACCAGATGCTGCACGGCCTGCCGTCCACCGGCACGCAGATTCTGATCCCTCCCGATGCGGTCAATGTGCAGGTGTCGAGCTTGCACCAACCCTTGGGCAATCCGTACGTCATGCAAGCGCTGCTGTTCATCCGCCAATACGCTTGCCAGGGCATCAAAACGGCGCAGGTGGCGGCTTATGTCGGTGTATCGCGCTCGTCACTCGAAGCGCATTTCCGCGCTGAACGAGGCTGCAGCGTGCATGACGAGATCCTGCGTTTCAAACTGGCGGCGGCCACCAGCGGGCTAAAAAATACCGACTCGGTGATTGCCGACGTCGCACGCAGTTGTGGCTTCAAGTCGGCGCAGTATCTGCACACGGTGTTCCGACGGGAGTTTGGCTGTACGCCTCGTGAGTATCAGCAAGGGGCAGGGGTGAGCTAATGGAATACCCGCAAATGAGGTTACAGTGGTCATCAATGTCTCAGTTGTTGTGTGAACAATGAATCGTCCGCTGTTCGTTTCTCTGGATGGGCCCAAGGGCACCGGCAAAACCACACTGTTGGAAGCCATTACGCAGGTACTGCGCGCGGGCAACCAGAAAGTCATCCGGCTTTGCGAGAGAAAAAGCGATCCTTTCAGGGGTGAAACCATGGCCCTGGTCAACAATCTCGCCCGAAATCCCTCCACGGATCTGGAGTGGGCTGTATGCCAGGGTTTTGCTGAAAGTCGTAGCTGGATTTCCCGTCACGTACTGACGAAACAGCCGCCAGACAGCATCATCCTGATTGATCGCTGGTATCCATCTGACGCCGCGTTTCGGCAAACAGTCCCGTTTTCCGACATTCTCCAGTTGAACATGGATCGAGAAGTACAAGTGCCAGACCTGCATGTCGGCGTCGTTACCGACCCGGAAATTTCATGGGCAAGGGCCGCGACACGTTCGCGAGGACTGGGCGGCACTGTGATTCAGAAATATGCAGAGCACGTTGCGTGTACCGAGTCGTTCGAAAAAGCGGTAGCCGACCACGGCTGGGTTCTCTGTCGGAATGAAGGAACAATCGAAGAGGCGACGATGCAGGTGGTAACTCAGATCTATCAGGTGATGTTGGCACGGAACAGGGGGGCGCTATAAGCGCGTGAAGCGCAATCGGCCAGCCTTCCACCTTTAGCTGAGGTCCGCACCCTTTGCAGACCGCTGCTACACGCCAGGTAAGCTGACATTTCGAACGGAGATGTTCTCGAGACGGGTCACGAGCCGTAATGTTTTTCTAGCCGGGATGAAAATCCGTTTCAAATTGCCGGAGAAAACCTATGCGCTGCTCCCGACGTTAACTGACGTAGTCATTGAAGGATTGCACATGATCGCTCGCTGGCGCTGGATAATAAGCCAACTGACAAAGAGGCTGTGGTTCAGAGCTTCCTTGTTTTCAGTTCTCGGAGTAGCGACCGCACTGCTCGCTGTGGTGCTCAAAGACTTCATCCCTGAATCATTGTCGGCGCGCATCGGCGCGGATGCCGTGGACAATATTCTGGGGATCATTGCCTCTAGCATGCTGGCCGTCACAACTTTCTCGTTAAGCACGATGGTCACCGCTTACGGGGCCGCGAGCAGCGGAGTGACACCGCGCGCTACCACCTTGGTGATGGAGGACACCACGACCCAAAATGCACTTGCCACATTCATAGGCTCATTCCTTTTCAGCCTGGTGGGGATCATCGCGTTGAGCACGGGCGCCTATGGCACGCAAGGTCGAGTATTGCTGTTCGCTGTGACGATAATTGTGGTCATCTTGATTGTTTACACTCTCCTGCGCTGGATTGATCACCTGTCAAAACTTGGAAGGGTGGGAGAAACCATCGATCGCGTCGAAAAGGCTGCAATAAAGGCAATCACTCAACGCGTTCAGTGGCCCTACTTAGGCGGCTCAGCTTACCCAGCCGATCTGTCGCTAACTCCAAGCGCAATCACAGTTAAAAGTGAGCTGACAGGCTATGTGCAACATATCGATGTGAGCGCACTTGGAGCTATTGCTCAGCATGATGAAATACAGATTTATCTGGATGTGCTCCCGGGGACATTTGTATACGAGGGAATGCCACTCCTACACATCGTGAGCTTGGGAAACTCGATGGCCGGGGATACCGATATTGCAAGAGAGAAGGTTCTAGCGACGCTGACCATAGGCGTGCGGCGAACCTTTGAAAATGATCCCCGCTTCGGACTCTGCGTTCTTTCGGAAATCGCTTCTCGCGCCTTGTCGCCTGCGGTGAACGATCCAGGAACAGCCATCGATGTCATTGGCCGGGGAGTGAGGACTTTGACTTGCTGGAGCAAGCCTCACGTCTCTGGCTCGCAAACAGACCAGGGCTGTAAACAGGTCTTTCTCCGAGGATTGACGGTTGATGATCTGTTCGATGATTTTTTTGCCCCGATCAGCAGGGACGGTGCAGCTTTGCTAGAAGTAAACCTTCGGCTGTTAAAAGCCCTCATGAGCCTCGCTGAAATAAACCCAGCGATCTTTAAAGATGCATGCGACAGGCACGTGGATCTTCTCATCACTCGCGCAGAGATCACGCTTACGCTTCAGCACGAGAAGGATCAACTGACCTCAATAGCTGGAAGAATCACACGGCAGGCCAATTGAGTTGGACTCTTTGGCTTGGTGCAGCTTCCGCGTTTTCAAGAAAGCCTCGGGCCAATTGTTACAGGGCCCATTCTTGAACTGACCGTGAGAGTACTAATACCTCCAAAAAACCGGTGTGAAGAGTACCAGCACGGTGAGTATCTCTAGCCGTCCCAGCAGCATGCCAATGGTAAGCAACCATTTTGCTGCGTCAGGCAGTGTTGAGAAGTTGCCAGCAGGCCCGATGATTGTGCCTAAACCTGGCCCCACGTTGCACACCGCAGTGGCAGCTCCGCTCAACGCTGTCGTCCAGTCTAGTCCGATCAGGGCGAGTCCCAAGGCGATCACTGCAATAGTGATGGTGAAGAAGAATGAGAAGGTCAAAAGCGAACGCAAGATCTCTTCATCAATCGGATGACCGTTGTACTTCTTCTGAATCACTGCACGAGGATGGATCAACTGCTTCAGGCTACTCACTAATAGAGCTCCAGCAACCTGGAAGCGGAAAATTTTAAGGCCGCCTGCTGTTGAACCCGAACAGCCACCAACAAAGGTCAGATAGAAGAACAACAGAACGGCAAAACTACCCCACAAGGTGTAATCGCCTACAGCAACTCCGGTGGTGGTGACGACCGAGGTCACATTGACCGCCACGATACGAAACGCATCCCACCATCCGTAGTCGCTGTGCAAACACAGCCAGGTACCCACCGCAAGCCAGGTCACGACCAAAAAACCTACGAATCCGCGCACCTGGTGGTCCTTGAACAGCGCACGACGATTACCGCGCAGCGTCGCGACGTACAAGGTAAAGGGCAGGCTTCCCATAATCATGATGACGACCGCTATCCAGTGAATCGCGGGCTGTGTCCAGTGGCCAAGTGATGCATCTGAGGTTGAGAAACCGCCAGTGGAGATCAAGGACATCGCGTGGTTGACCGCGTCAAACGGTGTCATCCCCGCGATCCATAGTGCGAGAGCTCCGGCGCCCGTTAGCCCCAGATAGAGAAAGAGGATGTACTTAGCGGCCACATGGGAGCGGGGCGTCACTTTCTCCGACCAGTCTGAGGACTCTGTCTGAAAAAGACGCATGCCACCCACCCGCAGCAGGGGAAGGATCGCCACAGCCATGCCGATGAAGCCGATACCACCCAGCCAGTGCAGCATCGAGCGCCAGATCAACAAACCGGGTGAGGCGGTATCCAAACCACTTAGAACGGTTGAGCCAGTTGTAGTGATGCCGGACATCGTCTCAAAGAACGCATCGGTGTAACTGATGTGACTGATGAACACCATAGGCAACGCTGCGAAGGTACACACCACCACCCAACTGCAGGTCGTCAATAGATACATATCCCTCGGACGAAGCTGAGCATTGTCCGGGCGCCCTCGCACGATCAACAGGAGGCCACAGATGAAGGTGATCAAGCTTGACCAGAGAAAGGCGGAGAGGTCGTCGTTGCGCTCGAAAGTCACCAGCGTGATCATGGGTATAGCCATGCTCACAGCCAACGTGATTAGAAAGATGCCTAAGATGAAACCGACAAGCCTGAGTGCAGCAGAGGACATGAAGTTAGCCTGCCAAAATTAACGCCGCGAAGTATCCGATAGCTAACATTCAATACGTGTAATTTTTGCGTAAAAAAATCGCGATCTCCGTGCAAAGGGACGCCAGCGTGCGACCGCAATCAAAGGAATATAGCGGCTTTTAGCTTCGTTAGAGGCTGACGATTAATCATGGATTGGCTTAAGTCCCCCACCGCATATCCGTATCCGCGTTCTTTAGTTTCAGAGGGGAACGGTGCCGTGCTTTCCTGGGGCTGATTCAGGCAGCGTTCGCCACATGATTGGAAAGCTTGTTAGGATAGGACCCTACACATCTCGTTTTACCATAGGAACAGCGGGGCTAACGGCCATTGCACGTTACAGCGTGCCACAACCAAGGAGGCTCTTATGGGCCGATCACCTAGCGATGATCTACCGGAAAAACCTCATCAAAGCAGTGAGGATGGCATTCCTGCTCCTAGCGGAGCTGCCAATCTGATCGACACCGACTATGTCATCGGGCAAGACAATATCAAGGGTGAGTTTTCGTTCTCCCTCGATATTCACGGCAAAGTGTTCATCATTTCAGCCGCAACAATCCTGTTATTCGTGATTATGACGCTCGCACTTCAAAATGAGGTTGAGCCGCTGTTTAGTTCTATCCGAAATTGGTTAACTGGCAATCTCGCCTGGCTGTTCATGAGCATCGCAAACATATTTGTGGTGCTCTGCATCGTGCTGATTTTTTCCCCGCTGGGAAAGGTTCGTTTGGGCGGTAGAGATGCTAAACCAGACCATAGCTATGTGGGCTGGTTCTCGATGCTCTTCGCCGCGGGAATGGGCATCGGCTTGATGTTCTACGGCGTGGCCGAACCTATGTCGCATTACCAGGCGTCCATGGGCGGTGTGACCGTCGATGCAAGTGGTGTGCGCACCGACTGGGCACCGTTAGGGGGAGCAGCGGGTGATGCAAAGGCCTCCGCCGACTTGGCAATGGCTGCCACTATCTTCCACTGGGGACTCCATCCCTGGGCGATATACGCAATTGTTGCCTTATCTTTGGCGCTGTTCTCTTACAACAAAGGCTTGCCGCTCTCCATACGGTCGATCTTCTATCCATTGCTAGGCGAGCGCGTCTGGGGATGGCCGGGGCACATGATCGATATCCTGGCGGTATTTGCCACCTTGTTTGGACTGGCGACCTCCTTGGGGATAGGAGCAGAGCAGGCAGCAGCAGGGATTGAATATCTCTTCGGTATTGAGTCGACGAATCTAAGCAAGGTGGTGCTGATCGTTGGTATCACCTTAATTGCGCTCTGGTCGGTACTTGCAGGCTTGGACAAGGGCGTCAAGTTGCTGTCTCAAATCAATATGGGCCTCGCATTGCTGTTGCTAGTGTTCATCATTGTTGTTGGGCCGACCTTGGCGATTTTCACTGGATTCTTTAAAAATCTGGTGACGTATGCTGAGTACCTTCCGGCACTTTCCAACCCTTTCGGACGCACTGACACTGAATTCACTCAAGGCTGGACTGCATTTTATTGGGCATGGTGGATTAGCTGGTCTCCCTTTGTGGGGATGTTCATTGCCCGCGTCAGCCGTGGCCGAACAGTCAGAGAGTTCCTGATCTCGGTCTTGCTGGTTCCAACCGTGGTATCGGTATTGTGGATGACGACTTTTGGCGGGACTGCCATTGACCAGGCTACCGTACAAAACCTGGTTGGCGTCAAGGATGCTGTGTTGGAACTGAAGCTGTTCGCGATGCTGGGAGAATTACCTCTCAAGGAAATTACTTCGTTCCTGGGCATTGTTCTTGTCATTGTGTTTTTTATCACCTCCTCGGACTCTGGTTCCCTGGTCATTGATACGATCACAGCAGGGGGCAAGGTCGATGCGCCTGTTCCGCAGCGTGTATTTTGGGCTGTCATCGAGGGAGTGATTGCCATTGCGCTACTGTTGGGCGGCGGTCTTGTGGCGCTGCAGGCTATGGCTGTATCGACGGGCCTGCCTTTCGCACTCGTTCTGGCGCTGGGTTGCGTTTCCCTGGTGAAAGGGCTGATGTCCGAGCCCCGCTGAAGCTCGGGGCTGAGCGACGTTAATCCTTCATTAACCCGCCAAGCACAACTGCTGGCGGGTTAAACCTCGGATAAATGAGGTCAGAATGTTTCAAGAAGTTGTTAACTTTTTCATCACGTACGAGTTTTTGGGGATTTCGTTAGCCAACTGGGCTTTCGCTGTTGTGTTGGCAACCATAAGCTTTGTATTCGCGAGAACCTTGATCGGTGTCTTTCTGAGGAAACTTCGAAAGATATCAGCATCACCCAATGCACCTATTAGCCGTATTGCAGTCGTAGTGCTTTCAGGAACGAGCAATACGCTTTTACTGCTTGCATCGATACTCATTGGTGTAGGTATGCTCGACCTTCCAGAGCGTTGGCTTGTACGAGTCAGCAGCCTCTGGTTCGTTGTCGCTGCTTTGCAGGTCGGCCTCTGGGCAAATCGCGCCTCTGCGTTGGCTTTAGCCCAATACTTCAAACGGCACAGCGCCTCTGAAACATTTCAGGGGAGCGCGTTGGCGACGTTAAGCTTGTGGGGAGCAAAGGTCTTCTTATGGGTCGTGGTTGTGCTGGCGATGCTTTCAAACGTCGGCGTAAACATTACAGCTTTCGTCGCCAGTTTAGGGGTAGGCGGCATCGCTATAGCCTTGGCAATGCAGAATATTCTAGGGGACGTATTCGCTTCGCTATCCATTGCGGTAGATAAACCGTTTGAGGTAGGCGATTTCATCGTTGTGGGCTCATTGTCTGGCACCGTCGAGCATGTAGGATTGAAGACAACGCGGATTCGTAGCCTTGGCGGTGAACAAATCGTTATGGCTAACGCGGACATGATCGGAAGTACCATACAGAATTACAAACGGCTTCTAGAGCGCAGGATCGTTTTTGAGATAGCCCTGAATTATGGTTGTTCCGCGCAGCAGGTAAGGGAAGTACCGCAACGAATCGAGCATATTATCAGGCAGCAAAAGAAAGCCCGATTTGACCGATGCCATTTTCGTAGTTTTGGGGAGAGCGCTCTAGAATTTGAGGTGGTCTACATTGTTTTAGACCCAAGTTACAACGTCTACATGGATATTCAGCAGGACATAAACTTAGAAATAATGGACGCCTTTAACGAGATAGGTGTCAGCTTTGCACTGCCGTCGCGCACCGTTTACGTTGCATCGATTCCCGGTGGCGAGATGCCTGTGGGGCGTAGCAAAGAAGTGGCTATGAGGACTTCCGAGCACTCGACATAAAAGCCTCTCAGACGTATGGAATCATGCATACCACCTGACAGAATTTCGAGGCTTTGAGAAGCCTAGCGCCAAGGCATTTCTGGCGACCCCGCTTGGTACGGGGTCGTCAGTCCCATAGCGCGCCAATAGGTGACGCTGATGAATAATGGGTAGCTATCTGCGCTTGTAGCAGTTCAGCGGTAGCGAGGGCATCGGTTAACGCATGATGCCCTTGATAGGCTGGAAGGTTATAGCGCGAGCGGCTGTCGGCCAATCGTATGGATGTCTTCGGACGGCGCAAGAGCCTGGCAATCCAACCCTGCTTTTGCCGATGCATCCTGGCTTCCAATTGCATCGTGTCTACGACCGGAAACCTCAGGCCTTCTCCGAGGTGCCTACGCAGTGCTGCATCAAGAAACTCACGCTCGATATTGCGGTAATGGACGACAATCACCTTGCCGGCCATGGCCTGCAGAAGCGGTTCCAGCACCTCAGGGAGTGAGGGAGCATTCAAAATCTCAGCGTGGGTAATATGGTGGAAGGTGACTGACTTTTCATTCAGTTCGGATGATGGATTTAGCACCCAGTACGCTGCCTTGCTGCAATAGATGCGCTTCAAGGTGAACGGTACCAAACCGATGCTGACAATACTGTGAGCCTGGGCATTGAGCCCGGTTGTCTCCACGTCCATTGCAAGAAATTCCACGCTTTCAATCAGGGTTTGTGGTGAAACGACGCCCCTCTGATAAAACGTTCTCAAGCAAGAATTAGCCGACTTCTGCGCCAATTCCCGGAACACATCTGGCCAGTCCGCCGGGTAATCCGATTGCACCTTGGCCTCATTCATTTTGAGGTGCGGCCCTTTGCCGGGTAGCGAAAGCGCAAAAAGTTCTGGCCGTTACTCAAAACTTGGAAGGCCTCTTTGAGATTGTGTCGCTCGCTATTAGAGAAGCGTTCAGGCTCGATATAGTTATTGGGCGTTTCTCCTTGCTCCAGGGCCTCTACCTGATGCCGGATCCGCACCATGGAGAGGAATTCCAGCGCGTAACGCAGGTGCTTCAGTGCTTCGGGCGGCATGATATTAGCGCTAGTGATTTCATCGATACGATCAAACGAGTTCTGCGCGGTACTGCCGCAAGCTAGCGAATGGATGCGAATGAGGTCGGTGAGCGGGGCGGTACCGCGACCTTTGAGGTTGATGATTCTCTTCTGTTGCCCATCTGTTTCGACGACAAAGGTACGAAAGAATCCCAAGGGGGGTGTCCGGTTGAGCGCAATCCTGGCCATGGCATTGAGAAATCCGGGATGTCGACTGGATTTTTGAGCACACAGGACTTTGAGTTCTTGCACCAGCGAGAGCTCGCCAAATACGCCATCCAGATCGAAAAAAATGCAGCTATTGAGTAAGGTTGTCGGGTTTGGCTTCTCGATCCACTGATCAAAATAGCTGCGCCAAACTTTCAAAGGCTGGCGCCATTGATCGTTGGTCGCCATGATCCCGCCCTTACAGTAGCTGTACCCACACGCGGCGAGGCCATCGCACACAAACGATGCAAGGCTGCGGAAATATGCATCATGCGAGGAGGGGTCGAATCGATCGTCCAGTACCAAAGCGTTATCTTGATCGCTTATCAGCAGTTGCTCATCGCGCGCCATCGAGCCGAGTACCATGAAGCAATAAGGTACTGGTGGAGGGCCCAGCTTTTTTTCCGCAAGTTCCAGCAGGCGTTGCGTGAAAGCTCTGCCGATTCCAGAGATAGCGCTGCCGATCATGTGCGCGGTCGCGCCATCTCGCACCATGCGGATGTACGTTCCTCGTAGGTCTCGTAAGAGCGACTTCAGACCGTCGACCGACGTCTGGTTAGATATTCTGTTGACCAGGTACAAGCTACTGTGGGACTCGTACCGAATAATATCTGACAGGTTGATTACGCCAATCGGGCGGCCCTGGTTGAGAACCGGCAGGTGATGGATATTGCGGCGTAGCATCACAAGCATGGCTTCAAACCCTGAATCATCAGCATTTATGGCCACTGGATCTGTAGTCATAATGTCGCTGATGAGTGTTTCACCGGCATTCTTTCCGGCAGCGACGACCCGCGTGCGAAGATCCCTGTCGGTCACAATGCCCTGAGTGTCTCCTGCCTGCAGCCCCGCTGGCGACATGACCACGACACAAGCAACGCGTTGTTCGGTCATTAGCCTTGCAGCCTCGCGAACGGTGGTATCCGATGTAACCCACACTAGCGAGCGTGACAGCAAGGCTCGGCATTTGAGCTGGATCAGTTCGCTCGACCGCCCTTGCGCCTCGACAGCAGACTTGAGCCTGGAGTGCCCTTCAGCTTCAACGAAATCCGCAAAGGCGTCATGCTGTGCGCATAGATCGGCAAAGACGTCTGCGGGGATATAGTAAATCAGACTGTCTTCAAGTGCTCTCGCAGGAAAACGTACTTTGTTGCTGCGTAAAAGCCCTGCCTGGCCAAAGATATCGCCTTCGACAAGCCGGTTGTAGAGTTCACCGTTGCGTCGATAAATCTCTACGGCTCCGCTGCGAACATAGTGCAAATCCTGGATAACTTCGCCAGCTTCCAGGATGTCGCTGCCGGCTTTGAAATAGCGCACATCCACTCGCCGTGCCGTAGCGTCTACTGACTCTCTAGGCAGTTTGTCAAATGGAGCAAAACGGTAGAGATGGTCGCTAATCTCCTGCATCTCGGCTTGCATGGAACCTCGGTATGTTAGGCAAGGGTCAGATCGCCAATAGGTGTATGTCGAAAGTTTATGATGGCCGAAAGGGTATCAGATACGTCCTTAAGGATCATAAGATTAAGGCGATCGTGCCCATGGATATGGCAGCTGATATTAGGCTTTCATGCCTTGCACACGCCGGAGCAATCGCTGGTGGAGTCCACTCTAGAACACATATTGAGCTGAAAGGTATATATGGCCAGATGGTGGGCGAAGCCGCGAAGGTAAGAATGCAGGCACTTGACCAGCCACCCTTGCGGGTGCCCGACGCGACCCCCGCCCATAACACTTGAACCGAGGAGGGTATTCTCGTAGAAGCCAATGTGAACGACTTGTGGACTGCTTAACAACAGCCTGAGATTAGCCCTGATTTTCGGACTGTCGACAAGGAATTTGATACAAAAATTATCATGACCTATTGGCTAATCACGTTTCTCAGTAACCCGTTTTTGGATAAAAAACGCGGTGCGCGCCAACCAGGGATCATGCGCTGTTTACCTTGAATTTTTTGCCCTTGATTAATCGCCGCATCCAAATCCAGCTCAGGCCTAATACTGCGGCGGCACCGGAAGCGCACAAGACGCTCAACTTTGATGCGGCTAGCAGGGCCGGATCGTCAAATGCCAGAGACGCGATGAAAATCGACATGGTGAAGCCAATCCCCGCAAGCAGGCCTACCAAAACGATTCCAGCCCAGCCTACGTCAGAAGGAAGCTCACACCACTTCAGTTTCAAAAGAACGTAGGACGAGAGAATAACGCCTAATGGTTTTCCGACAACCAATGCCAGTATCACCGCTATAAATACATTTTGTGATAGCGAGCTTTCAAGGTCGGCTCCTGCGAAACTAACGCCGGCATTTGCTAATGCGAAAAGCGGCATGATAGCGAAGGCGACCCATGGATGGAGTGTTGCTTGAATACGCTGCACAGGCGAAAGGATCTCCCTTTGGGCCTGCTGTATTTCTTTCAGAGGCTTAGTGACCGAGTGATCTGACGTATCATTTGAAGAGAATCGGTCTAACAATTCGTGAAAGTTTCGCTGAATAATATCTAGCGGTCGTTCTGTCATTGGCATGGAGCGCACCGGACTCAAGAGCCCAAGAATCACGCCCGCCAGTGTTGGATGAACGCCTGTTTTCAGCAAGCCGTACCAAATGATGGCGCCCGGCAATACATAGGGGATCATCATGCCAACGCCCATCCGCTGGAACATGAAAATCATCAACAATCCGCCCGCAGCAATTGCCACTCCATCAAGATTCAAATTAGAAGTATAAAATACTGCGATGATAAGAATGGCGACAATGTCATCAATGATTGCTAACGCTAAGAGCAATACCCTTACACCTCCGGGTATGGACTTCCCCAGTAAGGCAAGTACACCTACAGCGAAAGCGATATCTGTTGCAGTTGGCACAGCCCAGCCATCACTGGCTTCTGTGCCATGATTGATGGCAATGTAGATCAACGCTGGAACCAGTACGCCGCCTAATGCCGCACCCAGTGGAAGCAAAGCCATTCTAATATTCGCTAAGGCTCCATCATGGATTTCATGACGTATCTCAGCACCGACGACTAGAAAAAAAATTGTCATCAACCCATCATTCACGAGGAAATGAAGTGATTGGGATAAGCTGACGTCACCAAAACTAATAGTGAGCCTGGTATGCCAAAAGTGTTCGTAGCTCGCAGAGAAAGAACTGTTTGCCCAGGCTAAAGCCGCTATAGCTGCAATTAAGAGAGCAATCCCGCTGACCGCTTCAATGTGCGAAAAACGCTGAAGAGCAGCAAGTGCTTTTTCTGTGAGTACTTGAGGGCGGGGGATAGACGGAGAAGGGGAGTTATTTTCGGGCACTGAAATTCTCCGATGGCGGCCCGACCAACGTTACGATTAACCTGCCCTGCGCGTAATACAGCAGGACACCCGCTGTGATGGTATGAATCTATGCGCCTCGGCGCAAATCTTTTGCGTTAGTGTTCAGCCGTTAAGCGCTTCGATTACTCACATCCATTTTCGAGCCCAAGGCGCTTATGTCTCGTTCGCACGAGCGGTTCACCACCCTCCGATACACGTTTTGTAAGGCAGCTCACTCTCAGTGAGGCGAGGAAAGGGTGGGGCGTCACCCTAGGGGTAGAGCCAAGACTCCCTGCCATTGAGCTTGTTCACCAACCATTTCTTGTTTCGTCACCATTTACTGTCGCATTTGTAATGTTGCATCCAAGGGACTCAATAGTTCGCTTGAGGGTGTACCATCAGACTCTGCTCATCAGATATCAGTCAGCCATGTCCACGCTTAGCGAAGAGAGCCGCCGGATCGTAGCTTCTCTGGCGCAGGGTGTCGGTCTTAATGCTGACACTGCAAGCATCGCCGAGGCGATTGTTGCGAAATTGCAGGCTATGGACGCAGCCCTTGCGCCGATTATTGGCCAGCAAGGGGTTGTCGCCCTGTACCGGCGCAGTTTACATCTGTGTGTTTCTGCTCATCCGCATCTCGCCGGCACTTATGACAGTCTGCCGGCCGCGATGGATCTTATTGCCCTTAAATCCGTACTCGTCGAGCAGCAGGACACCGAAGCACTGTTTTGTGGTGAAGTGTTGCTGACTACTTTCTACGAGCTTCTGACCACGCTGATCGGGCCCTCGCTCACCGCTAGTTTGCTTCGTGGCGTGTGGGAACCTTCTTTGAGCGACACCCCCTCGCAGGAAAATTCGCCATGAGCACCAAAGTGACTATCAACCGTCTGGCCACCGGCGTGCCTGGACTGGACGAGGTGCTGGGTGGAGGATTGCCGGAATTTTCGTTCAATCTGATTGCCGGCCCTCCTGGTTGCGGCAAGACCACGCTGGCCCACCAGATGATGTTTGCCCTGGCAACGCCCGAACGCCCGGCGCTGTTCTTTACCGTCCTGGGAGAACCGCCACTGAAGATGCTGCGTTATCAGCAGCAATTCGATTTTTTCGACAGCGAAGCGATCAACCAGTCGATCCGTTACATCAACCTGGCCGACGATACCCTGGCCGGGGATCTGGACGAGGTGCTGCGGCGCATCGTCAGCGAAGTCGAAGCGCATTCGCCGGCGCTGGTGTTTGTCGATTCGTTCCGCTCCGTAGTGCTGGCCAGCCAGACCCAGGACAATCCCAACAACAACCTTCCGCAGTTCGTTCAGCAACTGGGCATGCTGATGACGACGTGGCAAGCGACGACGTTCCTCATCGGTGAGTATTTTACTGAAACCGACACCAACCCGATTTTCACCGTGGCCGATGGCCTGATCTGGCTTCGACAAAGCGTTCAGCGCAACTCCATGGTACGCAAACTGGAAATCATGAAGATGCGCGGCCAACCGACGTTGCCGGGCCTGCACACCTTCCGCATTGCAACTTCCGGGATCAAGGTTTTTGCACCCGTAATAGCTGGCCCGTTTGATACACCGCTGGAATCACCGATCAAGCGCTTGAGCATGGGGGTAGCGCAGCTCGACGAGATGCTCGGGGGCGGTTTGCCTCGGGGCTATTCGTTGCTGGTGGCCGGGCCATCGGGGTCAGGTAAAAGCATCCTCGCGGCGACCTTCCTCGCCGAAGGCGCGCGCAATGGCGAAACCGGCGTGATCGCAGTATTCGAACAACGGCCCAATCACTCGCAGAATGCGACCCTGTCGGGTTTGATTGCGAGCGGGCAGGTCGGTCTGGTGGATAGTCGCGCTCCCGACCTTTCGATTGACGAAATTGTCCAGCTGTTACTCGGCGAAATCACCCGGCTGAACGCCACTCGCGTGGTCATCGACTCGCTGTCGGGCTTCGAACTGGCACTGGCGCCGACCTTTCGCGAGGATTTTCGCGAGTCGCTGTCGCGCATGGTCACGGCGCTGACCAATTCCGGGGTCAGTGTGTTGATGACCTCGGAGCTGGAAGATCGCTACACCGATCTGCGTTTCAGCCCTTACGGCACGGCGTTTCTGACGGATGCAATCATCGTCCAGCGCTATATTGAGGTGCAGAGCCGGTTACTGCGCATCATGGCCGTGGTCAAGGTTCGCGCCAGTGCGCACTCTGACGAGTTACGTCAGTACTTCATTGATGATAGCGGCCTACACATCGGTGACATGTTGCCGGAGCAAGAAGGTTTGCTCGGTGGGCGACCGACAAGGCAGGTTTTGAGCAAGGTCGATAAATGAGCGAACAATGATGAGTGAGGCCAGCGGCAAGAATGAACAGGCTTTAGCCACTGCGGCACGCGAGCTGTTCCTGCTGGGCCGGAAAACGGTCGCGGCTCGTGCAGCACTCGCGGCGCTGCAAAAGCAACTTAGCGAAGCCAACAGCCAGCTTGTTGATACCGTGCAAGTCGAGCAACTCATTGAGGCCAATCAGCAGTTAGTGCTGGCCATTTTATCGGCGCAGTCGGATGTTGAAGATCAGAAAAATGCTCAGGCAGAACAGCGTCTGTACTTGGAAATGCGTGAAGCCAACGAGCGATTGGTTATCGCAGCGCTTAGTGCCCAAGACCTGCAAATTGCAGCTGAACAGGCACTGGAGCAGCAGCGCAATGTCCTCTCTATAGTGGCCCACGAGCTGCGAAATCCACTGACGCCCATCAGCATGATTGCTGGCCGGCTGGTGCGAATGCCTCGCGAAGAATTGCCACGCATGCAGCTATTGATTGAAGGCCAGGTACAGCGGATGTCCCGACTGGTGGAAGATTTGCTCGACATTGCTCGTTCTTCCACCGGTAAATTTCGCCTGAACTGCCAGGTTACTAACATGGCTGACGTCATTAGTGACGCAATAGCAATCTATACTCCGATCATGGTCGCCCACGGCTTGAGTTTCAGCTCAGAACGCCTGGAATCTCGTTTAGCGGTGAACGGCGATCCTGTAAGGCTGGCGCAGATTCTTGATAATTTGCTGGGTAACGCAGCCAAGTACACGCCCAAAGGTGGCACTGTCACACTTGCCGTTTCCGTTGAAGCCAATCTGCTGGAAATTCGCATTCGGGATTCCGGCATCGGTATCTCAGCCAAAGCGCTGCCTTTCATCTTTGAGCCGTTTGTACAGGATGATCATGCAGTGGGTTTCAATGGCGCAGGCTTAGGCATTGGTCTGACGGTGGTGCGAGAGTTGGTTGAAGCCCACAGTGGAACAGTGACCGGCACAAGTGCGGGGGAAGGCAAGGGGAGCGAATTCGTAGTGAAAATACCGCTGTTAAATCCCTAGCTTTTCTTTTGCGTCAGCCGGTAAAAAACTGATTGGCACACACGCTCCCCATTACCACTGGGCGCTTTCAGCGAGCGCTTACAGACGGGATTCCACTTCCACCAAGATTCCTCGCAGTCCACCCGGTAAATCGGGATATGATCGCGCTCAACGACTCAGACCCACATGACCTATGGCCATCGATCTTCAAGCGCTCTACCCCAAACTGATCCACCTGATGTTGGATACTGTTTTTGTGGTTGATGAAAGCGACCACATTGTTTTTGTGAGTGATGCCTGTAAGGCCCTGTTGGGCTACCTCCCTGATGAGCTGATTGGCACCAGTATCACCAGCTATATGCATCCTGAAGATTTGGATGCGACGCGCGCTTCGATTTCCCGGGTCATGAATGGTCAACCTCATTTCGATTTCCGGAACCGTTACATCCGCAAGGATGGGGCAGTCGTGTACATCCTTTGGGCTGCATTCTGGTCGGAGGAGGTCGGTGCCAGGATCGGGGTCGCAAGAAACGTTACAGCTTTAGCTAAAGCCGAGGAGGAGTTACGCTTCCTCGCTCATCATGATCCGCTGACGAAATTAACCAATCGGTCGCTCTTTAGTGATCGACTGATATCTGCACTGCAGACTGCGCAGCGCCACGGTAATGAGCTAGCTTTGCTTTTTTTGGATATAAACGACTTCAAGAGTATCAATGATGTCCATGGTCACGCAGCGGGAGATAGTGTTCTGTGCATTGTTGCCCAGCGTCTGAAAAGCTGTGTGCGTGAGACAGACACCGTGGCTCGCATTGGCGGCGATGAATTCACGGTGCTGCTAACAGACGTCCAGTCGAGGGACACGATTTCCCAAAAGCTAGAGCAGATTCACAACGTCATGGCTGAGCCACTGGGCCCTGAGTTCGGCACACTCAAGATGCCATTGTGCAGTATTGGCGTTGCTTATTATCCCGAGCACGGAAATGATGCCGATACACTGCTCACCCATTCGGATAGTGAAATGTACCGAATGAAGAGGTATCGCACCTTAGAGAGTTAAGCGTGGGCTCTGAATGTAGCTGTCCGGTATGTCCAAATCCTTCAATACCAATGCAGAGCGTGGCGCCGCGTAAATTCCATCTCTTTAGCCACATCGACGATCCATTCCCAGTGCCTACCGATGATTCAAGCTGCGCCAAGCAATCAACCCGAGTCAGGCGTCCAGCATGTTGCAAGTAAACGCATACCACCAATTACTGCATTGGCCCAGAGCGAAAATGGCGTTAGCATTCCCCCATTCGGCTTAAACAGCCTGTTTTTCAGATCAGGGTCGTATTGTGGAAAAGCTAAAACGCCTCGAAAGTGGAATCGAAGGGCTCGACGCTCTGCTCAAGGGCGGGCTGGTAGCGGGCTCTTCATACATAATCCAAGGGCGCCCAGGGTCTGGAAAAACGATCTTGGCCAACCAACTTGGGTTCCATCACGCGCAAAAGGGTGGGCGGGTTCTAGTCGCAACGCTGCTGGCCGAGTCACACGATCGCCTTTTTCAATTTCTTTCGACTCTGAGCTTCTTCGACTCTTCCAAAGTCGGGGCTGAAATCCAGTTTGTCAGCGCATTCGATACTTTGGAAAACGAAGGTTTGGATGAAGTAGTGAAGCTGCTTCGGCGTGAGATAAGCCGTCAGAAAGCCACCGTGATGGTGGTGGATGGCTTGCTAAATGCGCGTTCAAAAGCTGATTCCCATATCGACACCAAAAAATTCATCTCTGAGTTGCAAGGGCACGCCGCGTTCGCTGGTTGCACGGTGCTGTTTCTGACCAGTTCTCGCCTTGACGATGGCAGTCCTGAGCACACGATGGTTGATGGCGTGATCGAGATGGGCGAAGAGTTGTATGGCACTCGTTCGGTACGTCGAATTCAGCTGCGTAAAACTCGCGGCAGCGGAGCAATGACCGGCCTTCACGAGTGCGAAATTACCGACAATGGCCTGGTTGTTTATCCACGGCTCGAAAGTCTCTACAGTCATCCGTCCTCTCCCGACAGCGCCGACATGACACGTATCGCCAGTGGCATTGAATCACTGGACGACATCTTGGGCGGAGGCCTGCACAGTTCCAGTGTGTCACTGGTCATAGGCCCCTCCGGGATTGGTAAAACGACGCTGGGCCTGAAATTCCTGGCCGAGTCGACTGTGGAAGCGCCGGGCCTGCATTTCGGCTTCTACGAAAGTCCACAACGGTTGCGACTCAAGGGCCAATCACTGGGCATCGATTTAAAAAGCATGGAAGACAGCGGCGCACTGACCATCGCATGGCAACCCACCACAGAGGGCCTCCTGGATGGTTTGGGCGCACGACTACTGAATCTCGTTGAAGAAAAGGGCATCAAGCGCCTGTTTATCGATAGCCTGAGCGGTATGACGCGAGTCTCGACAAATCCGGCGCGGATTACTGACTTCTTCAGTGCACTGATGAACGAGCTGCGATCCAGAGGGGTTACCGTGTTTGCCTCTTGGGAAATGCGCGATCTTTTTGGCTCCGAGGTCAGCGCACCGAACTCTGACCTGTCCAGTATCGTCGACAATCTCATGCTCATGCGGTTCTCTGAGAATCAATCTGAACTTAGCAGGACGCTTTCCATTCTTAAAATACGAGACAGCTCCTACGATCCTTCGAGATTTGTGGTCGTGATCCGTGATCAAGATGTTTTCCTGGAAAAGGCTTCAAGACGTGAACCATCAGTTCCCGCTGAGTCATCGCCCGGCTCAATTTCTTAAGCTTTTGAGTGGGTTGAATTAACATGTCCACCATCCTGGTCGTCGACGACGAGTATTTGATCGCTGATATTCTCAGCTTTGCGCTAGAGGATGAGGGGTTCATGGTGGTGACGGCCAGCAATGGCCGAAAAGGGCTCGAGATACTGGATAGAGAGCGACCTGCCTTGATCATTACCGACTTCATGATGCCGGTCATGGACGGCCTGGAGTTCGCGACAGCCGTTCGAGCTCTCCCTTCAACTAGTCAATTACCGATCATCTTGATGAGCGGTGCTCAGGCACATATCGGTATGCAGAGATCGGATTTGTTTGATGCCGTATTGGCAAAACCATTCGACATCGACTTGATCATCGCCGAAGTTAAAAAGCTCTTGGCTGCTGATTAGTCAGCTGTCCCGCAAGGCATATTTGATCGGTAGACGCTCGCCTTGAGCAGATGGGGTTTGACTCCCTGGCAATGCTCAGTAAAGCGGATGTTTGTGACATTTTGGCCCAGGCATCGGCTGCAGTGGGATCTACTTGTTGGAAGAACAGCCCCCAGGCTCGAGCCGCCATTCACGCTGCCATTGAGCTCGCAAAGAACTCCACGCCACGATTATCGGTGACAAGTGACTTTTGGCCGTAGGTGAACGGACTTGTCTTTGCCGTTTTCTAGGGCTCTTTAAATCGATGAAGCGTTTCGTTGTAATTCCGTCAACTGGGCTTTCAAATTCTCGACTTCAGCCTCCAGTTGGCGGACACGCTCGCTAGCCTCGACCTGAACAGTAACGTCCTTCTGGATGCCGATGTAATAGGTGAGTTGATCTGCGTCGTTGAACACCGGGGTAATCGACAGCTCATTCCAGAAAGCACTGCCGTCTTGGCGATAGTTTCGAATGATTTGCCGGCAAGGCTGAAAATTCTTTATTGCCTCGCGGATAGCCACAATACCTGGTTGGTCTCGGTCATCGCCCTGCAGGAACCGGCAATCCTGATACAAGGTGTCATCAGTGCTGTAGCCCGTCAGGCGCTGGAAGGCTTGGTTGGCGTAGATAAGAACGTTCTCATCGCCTTCCTGCTCTGCCACAACGATGCCATCGTTGGATGCCTCGATCATCAGTTTCAGCAATTCTGCATTGATCATTTTCAGAGTCCCTGTGACTTTCACGGAAGTCTATACCAACCTTTGCGATCTGACTTTTAGAGATGATTTGCGCCGGCAACGCTCCGAGCAGTAGCGTACTTCCTGCCAGCAGCGTGCCCACTTTTTTCTCCATGTGAAGGAAAGGCCGCAGGTCATGCAGGTTTTAACCGGGAGCTCACTCTTTTTCAAAATGCCCCCCCATGTATCAAGTCACGCGAGTAGTTTCTGGCCGCGTTCCCAGAGCGATCTTTACGCTCGCTAGCCTCGACCTGGACAGTAACATCCTCCCCTGCACATCGGACAACGAGTATTCGCCTGCCATTTTTTCTCCTTCCCTTGGATCATCGGCATATCCGTTGTGGAACGACCTAGGGTATCAAGCGCATCTCGCGTAGTTTGTCGAACACGTCGAAAAATGCTTGATCACTCGCCTGGTACGCAGTGAAGCCCATTGCGCGGCTTTTTGACATATCCGTGACGACTTCGATTGGTCGACCGAGGTCAGCATCGGTGTGCCATGGGGACACCAGGCGACCAATATCCGACTCTTTCAAACCGTGTTCCGCGACGATTCGCGTCCATACGGCTTGGTCGTCAGCCATCTGCTTCTCAAGAGGTGACACTGAAGCGGGATAATCGGCAGCGGGCAAGTCGAAGTAGTCGGCAATTCGGCTCCACATCCACTTCCAGCGAAACACATCGCCATTAGTGACGTTGAATGCCTGGTTCGCCGCAGCCGGCGTGGTGGCCGCCCACAGCTGTTGTTTCGCCAACTGCCGTGCGTCCGTCATATCGGTAAGGCTGTCCCATTGCACTCTTGAACCTGGAAACACAAAAGGGCGATTGGTTTGTTTGCAAATCGAGGCATAGACGGCGAGGGTGGTTGCCATATTCATCGCATTGCCTACAGCCACTCCAGTAACGGTATGCGGGCGATGAACGCTCCAGGAGAAGCCGTCCTTTTCAGCAGCGGCGAAAAGTTCATCCTCCTGGGCGTAATAGAAATTCTCGACATCCAAACGACCTTGCTCTTCGCGAAACGGCGTTTGCGGAAGGCTGCCTTTACCATAGGCTTCGAATGGGCCGAGATAGTGTTTTAGCCCAGTAACCAGCGCTACGTGTTCAACGCTATTGGCTGGGTGAATGGCGGTGAGTACGTTGCGTACCATGGCGGCATTAACGCGAATGTTCTCGGCTTCTGTGGCTTGCCGTGACCATGTGGTAATGAACACATGAGTGGGTTTCAAATCAGCCAGCGCATGTTCCAGCGAAGCAGGATCCTGAAGGTCTGCCGCGACAGGTATCACGCCTTGCACTTGTGACGGCTGCCTCGAGAGCGCGGCGACCTGCCACTTGTTGTCGATGAGTAACTGAGTGATGGCGCTGCCGACGATGCCACTGGCGCCCACGACCAAAGCTGTATGGGTCATACGTTTCTCCTGGATTTAGGTTTGGGAGTCCGTCTGAGCAGCAGAGGTTCAACCTAAACCGGACTCGCATTGGCGTTCGTTGTGCGTGACTTGATCACTACAGCCGACGATCAGGCGGCGCTCACCAGTAGATCTGGTTTTCAGAGCTCCGTGGGGCAGGGAGTCGATCAAGCAGGGCAGGGCTTTGAATTTCCTGAAGTTCTAGCATCCAGATTTAGAAAACTTCCATCCGGTCTTTAGGAGTCCAGCACCTCTTCGAAAACTACAAGGCATTGGAGCCGGATAAGTGGGTGAAGATGGGCCGTTGGGGAAGTGCAGATGAAGCGCGGAAAACTCATCGCATAGGTATTAATCCACTTACCTTGATGGCAGTCCTAGCAGCCTTTGAACTCAGGAACTGCAACAACGCTGCAGCCTCCTTTTGCTGAATGCCACCAGTTGTGGTGGCTGCAGAATACAACGTCATTTTCTGCACCTGATCTGGAATAAGCCCGACCACATCAATGCCTTCCGTGTGCATCAATTCACTCAGTTGTTGGAAGCCTATCTCGGCTTCGCCACGAGCGACTGCTTCTGCGACGGGTTCGACGGAAATCGTCCGTGTCTTGATCCTCAAGCTTTCTGAAATGTGCATTTGAGGGAAGAGAATGCGGGAAAGGTATGTTCCGCTGGATGTATCCGATAGAGCCAGGGACTTGGCGCTGAGTAGCGTTTTTTTGAAGGCTTTCATGTTGCCTATATCGGGCTTTTTTGCACCTTTTTGGATGGCCATGGCAATGAACGACTTGCCAAGATCAACTCGACTCGTTTTTCGCAGCTGCCCCTGATCGATCAGATTTCGAAGCTCCCAATCCTCCATGATTACGACATCTGCTTTTTCACCGCGCAAGAGCCGATTAGTGATTGCAATCGGGGCATTCCCGGTAGGTGGAGACTCTTTGATGATCAGGCTGAATCCCGTCTCTTTTTCATAAACGGGCGCTAAGGATTGAATCGCCGCAATGAAGCCTCCAGATACAAATAGGGTAAGCGTTTTAGTAGAGGTCGCATCCTGTGCCTCGACACCATCTGCCGAGAACAACAAGCAGGCCAATGCGAGCCTCAGTAAGGTCTTCGTCATGACGGAGTATCCTGAATCCAGCGTAGAAATGAGGTTTAGCAGTGGAGGCGCGAAAAAATAGTCACATTTCAAGCAATGTCGAAATTAAGGAAGGTTAAGAAAAATTTAGTTTACCGTCCGATGTACCCTACCTAGGCTGCATCCATCTTGAGATCTATGGCGTTTGGAGTCTGCTTGAGTCTTGGGTTTGCAATCGTTGTGTGGAGTAAAAAATGAATCGCGCGCTAGTAATAGAGGACGATGAGGTAACAGCCAAGGCTATTGTTAACACGCTTACCTCCCATGGATTCGATGTTCAGTGGGCGGCTAGCGGTCGTGATGGATTATCAGCGGCCATTTCTGGCGACCATGATGTGATAACGCTTGACCGGATGCTGCCTGATTTTGATGGCTTAACGATAATAAGTACGTTGAGAAGTCTCGGTATTCATAAGCCAGTCCTGATGATCAGCGCATTGTCTGATGTCGATGAACGGGTGAAAGGGCTTCGTTCAGGGGGCGATGATTACCTGACCAAACCGTTCTCTACGGTTGAAATGCTCGCCAGGGTGGAGGTGCTGCTGAGGCGCCCGACCGCAGGTGAAAGTGAGCGTCATTTGAGCTTTGGCAACCTCCATATCGATCTCATTGAACACTCACTCAGTCGTTCGAATGTGCACATTCCGCTTCTCCCAACCGAATTCAAACTGCTCACTTATTTCATGCGCAACGCGGGTCAGTTGGTCACTAGAACCATGCTTTTTCAGGCGGTTTGGGGATATCACTTCGATCCTGGCACGAACATTATTGATGTTCATATCGGTCGGCTGCGAAAAAAAATCGAGGGAAGCGGTTCCCCTGTCATTCAAACAATTCGCGGATCTGGTTATGTTCTTGCTTCCCAGGAGTGAGCGCTGGCGTTCTTCCAATAGTCGTCTTCTCGGGCTTTACGCCTTGTTTTTTATCGCTTGGGGAGCCGTTTTTACGGGGGTGCTTTATTGGAAAATCTCAACCTATCTCGGGGCTGTTGCCGAGCGAACATTGATGCAGCGCGCCCACTATTATCAAAAAATCGATGATGCCAGTCTGGAGGGTGAACTGGCTGCCAGTGAGGTGTATTCGACTTCAGGGATCGACGCCTACGGTTTGTTCAAAGCTGACGGCACCCATATCGCCGGTGACCTTCTGCGGTTACGAGCAAGTCTTCCAGATGATGGCCAGGTACATTATCTGGAGCGAGGCTTGAGCATCGCATTGCCACGCGAGCAAACCCGAAGCAGCCATGCGTTAATGCAACGGCGACGTGATGGTCGAATTTTGATCCTGTCACGTGATGGAGGATCTATCTCCGCAGTCGGCGGCATCATCGAGCAGGCATTAGTTTGGGGGTTTTCTCTTACCCTCATCCCTGGGTTGATCGGTTGGTGGCTCTTGAGGCGAAGGCCTTTACGCAGAGTGCAGCGACTTCAAAGCTGCACCGAAAGTATCGTATCGGGCAATCTCGGCGAACGCCTGCCGCTGTCTCCACGCCGCGATGAGCTCGACATGTTGGCCAATGCTGTCAATGTCATGCTTGAGCATATAGAGCAGCTTATGCATGAGGTGAAGGGGGCGTGTGACGGTATCGCGCACGATTTGCGTACTCCCTTGACTCGCCTGCGCGCCCATCTTGACCAGCTACAGCAGTTACCCCTGGATAGCTCTCATGCAGAGACATTGAACATGGCGCTGGAAGAAAGCGAATCCATCATGTTGCGCTTCCAAGGACTGCTGCGAATATCTGAACTTGAAGATACAAGGAGGCGATCAGGTTTTGAATCGTTCCAACCAGCATCGCTGCTGACGCAAGCGCACGAGTTTTTTTTGCCCTTGGCACAAGAGCAAGGACTGACGCTAATCCTCGACCTCTCTGAGGACCTTCCGACGTTATCTGGTGATGTTTCTCTTCTGTTCGAGGCGCTGGTCAATCTTTTAGATAACGCTATCAAGTTCACACCCAAGGGCGGTGTGGTTCACTTGAGCGGCTCTCTGACGCATAACTCGTTCAATATAGAAGTTTCGGACAGTGGCCCTGGAATACCCGAGGCAGAGCGTGACAGCGTGATCCGCAGGCTTTATCGCGCAGACGCTACCCGCCAACAACCTGGGCATGGGCTGGGGCTTTCTCTGGTATCGGCAATTGTTCGATTGCACGGGTTTGTACTGCATATCCAGGAATCGCCGCGTGGTGGTGGAGCCTCAGTCTCGATTATCTGTCCATTGCCAGAGATAGTCGTCGCCAACGGCTAATTAAATTTATATTAATCCGGGTTAATTTGAGCCCTCTCAGTTCCTCATCTAGCTTGGCTCGTCTTTCTGCGAATCCGAGGCTGGCGCTTGTGAAACACCCTAAATTGCGGCTCACACTCATTCTTGCGTGTTTTTTTCTGACACCAGTTTGGGCGGCTCCAATATCCCCCCCAAGTCCTGCCTCACCGACTGCCAGAGCGATGATCCCAGCACCACCGCAACTGAGCGCGAAATCCTGGGTACTTATGGATGCCGCGACAGGCTCGATTATTGGCAGTCAAAACGCTGATATGCATTTGCCGCCGGCTAGCTTGACTAAGTTGATGACGGTGTATGTGGCTACCAATGAGATACAGGCGGGACGGCTCAAGATCGACGATCCGGTTACCGTCAGTGAAAATGCATGGAAAACCGGTGGCTCCAGGATGTTTCTTGATCCTGGCTCCGTTGTCCCTGTGCATGACCTGCTGCGTGGCGTGGTGATCGACTCTGGTAATGACGCCAGCGTGGCTCTGTCGGAGCACATAGCGGGTAGCGAAGATGCATTTGCCGGTTTGATGAATGTCACTGCAAATAAACTGGGGCTGACTGACACTCACTTCATGAACCCTACAGGCTTGCCGGCACCTGGGCACTATTCCTCTGCTCATGATATGGCCCGGCTTGCGCGGGCAATTATCAATGATGAGTCCGCTTACTACCCGCTATACGCGCACAAATATTTCACCTGGAACAACATTCGCCAACCCAATCGCAATCTTCTCCTCTGGCGCGACCCAAGTGTTGACGGGCTCAAAACTGGCCACACCGAAGAGGCCGGCTACTGCATGGTGACCTCTGCTCTTCGTGATGGGCGGCGTCTTATCAGTGCGGTATTTGGCTCGACCACGTTGAACAATCGTGCAGAAGATACTCAAAAAATCCTGAACTACGGCTTCCGCTTTTTTGAGACGAAGACCTATCAGAAAGGCGGCCAGGTGTTAGCTCAACCACGACTGTGGAAAGGCGAGAAAAACGTAATTTCTGTTGGGTTGCTCGATGATGTGACATTGACGCTGCCCAAGAATAGTAATCGCAAGGTGGAAAGCCGCCTTCACATCAATAACGCACTGGAAGCTCCTATTGCCGTCGGTGACATAGTCGGAAGCTACGAGTTGTATGACGGCGAGAACAAACTTGTGACACGCTCTCTCATCGCATTAGAAGCGGGAGAAGCAGGTGGTTGGTGGACGCGAATCTGGGATGCATTCCATCTTTTTTTTGCAGGATTGTTTGATGTGCAGGACGACACAGGAGAGGTAAAGGCCTGAATCTGGATGGATGATATCCAGCCGTGATTCACCTGACTGACAACCTCAGATGATTCCCACTGATCTGACGTGGCAGGGGCGAAACCAGCAGCCCATTCGCCCCAATGACGCTTTAGCGCCGGCTCGTTTGTCAGTCATCATAAAGGTGGAATGCTCAATGGGTTGTCGCTTTCATGCAATTCATATCTGATACCGACCTAAGAGAGCGTGTTAGCTGCACCATGGAACGCCCTGAATTACACTCGGATTTGCTGATGGATCAGCCCCATCCGAAATACAAAAAGCCCGGCTTCGCGCCGGGCTTTTTGTTTCTGTCATTCTGCGTAAGGCTTTAGCCCGGGCTGAAATCACAAACCAGATTCTTGCAGCTCTAGGGGCTGAGAGCTTTTGTACTGAAGGAATGAGCTATCATGTGCCATTTCCCTTGAGCCCAGACACTCGCTTTCCCGGATATCGCCTGATCAAGTCGTGCGCCGACGTTCAAATAGAGAGAACAAGTACATACCGGCCAACATGGCCAATACGAATATGATGATCCGCCCGTGCCCTGTAAGCACAATAGCGATCGCTGGCCCAGGGCAGATCCCCGCAATTCCCCAACCTATACCGAACACAAGGCCGCCGCCAATCAAGCGGGCATCCAGCTCCCTTTTCATCGGTAACTGCATGGGGGCACCTAACAAGGACTGCTTGTTCTTACGCGCCCAATTCAGGGGGATAACCGCCACTGCGATAGCCCCTCCCATCACCAGTGCGAGTGACGGATCCCAAGCCCCGGCCACATCAAGAAAAGCCAATACTTTTTCGGGGTTCGCCATGCCTGCCAAGAGAAGACCAAGGCCGAAGATCAGGCCAGATAAAAATGCGGCCAACTTGATCAAGTTCATGCTCCCACCACGTGACGAATGACGTACACCGTTGCAACGCCGGCGAACATAAAGCACATCGTCGCCGTGATGGATCGGGCTGACAGTCGAGAGATCCCGCAAACTCCATGACCGCTAGTACAGCCAGAGCCGTAACGAGTTCCAACGCCTACGAGCAGCCCCGCAATAATCAGGGTGGGCCACTCAGCCCTGATATCGATTTGCGGCAAAACGTTAAATGCTCCCCATAACAATGGCGCAAGCAACAGACCAAGAAGAAATAGCGCCTTTTCGCTCCAACCCTCACTGCCAAATTGCATCACGCTTCCAATCAAACCACTGATGCCTGCGATGCGACCATTTGCGAGAACGAATATGCTGGCCGCCAGGCCAATCAAGGCTCCTCCGCCCAGGGATGTCCAAGGCGTAAAGTTGACCCAATCAATGCTCATTTTGCGTCTCCTGCACAGAAGTGCTGATAAAGAACGTTGATTTTGATGTAAATCAGCGTTGACTGAGCGAGGTGCGCCGACTCACTGCTCCATCAAAAACCGCTCAATTTCCTCAACGGTACTGCGCGCCGTTCGGGTCACGCCGATCAGTGTCGCCGAAGCGGCGCCTGTCCAGTCGCCATAACCCACCAACCACAAACGCGGTTCCTGAATCGAATGCGTACCTTTTACGGCCACGCGCCCGTCGGCGGTACACACACCCAGGGATTCCAAATAGCCGAGGGCAGGGCGGAAGCCGGTGCACCAGATCACCGCGTCAACCGGCGTTTGTGAGCCATCAGCCCACGTCACGCCGGTCTCGGTGAAGCGCAGGAACGGCCGAACCGCGTGCAGCACGCCGCGCTCCCGAGCCTCGACGACTGGCGGCACCATCACGATATCGCCCAAGCCGCCAACCGGCTTTTCAATGACGATGCCGGCCAGCTGCGCTTTCCAGCGTTCGGTGGCGCGTTCGAAGAGCACGCGTCCATCAACGTCATCGGCAAGAAACTCTGGCGGCTGCGCAGTGACCCAGGTGGCATCGGCCACTTGCGAGACTTCAGCGAGGATCTGTGCGCCGGAGTTGCCACCGCCTACCACCAGGACTTTTTTTCCGGCAAACGGCTTGGCGTTAACGTAGTGGGCCGAATGTAATTGCTGGCCGGTAAAGGTTTCGCTGCCGGGGTAGTGCGGCAGGTAGGGATGGCGCCAGGTGCCGGTCGCGCTGACCACGGTGCGGGCCAGCCAACTGAGGCCCCGGGCTTTTACGTGGAGGTGATTGCCCCGACGTTCAATAGCGTTGACCCAGTAGGGCCGTTCGACAGGAAACTGGTAGCGTTGCTCATACTGGCGCAGGTAATCGAGTACGTTGTCGCGACTTGGGTAGCCGTCAGTGACCGAAGGCATCATCCAACCGGCGATGGAGCTCCAGGTCGACGGTGAAAACAATCGCAGGGAATCCCAGCCATGCCGCCAAGCGCCACCCGGCCCCGCTTCGGCATCAATGATCACAAAGGAACGCCCGGTACGGCGCAGGAAGTAAGCCACGGCGAGTGCGGACTGGCCACCGCCAATAATCGCAACATCCACTTCGGCAGGCATGGGGATTCCTTGGGTTGGCGAAGGTCAGGTCAAGTTAATCCATTCGAAGCGGACGTTTGTTGATGTTGCTCAAGTCGCACGTTGTCTGTTGGCGCGATGAAGGTCACTGCCAGCGGCAACACTGCGCCGAGCACGAAACTGGCGGTCGACGCGAGGGCAGCTTGTCGTCGATGGACATATCTAACATGGCACATGATTTCTCTTGGTGGAGATTTCTCCCAATTCAAATGATACAGCTCACATTTCTAATGAACACCCAAGTTATGGCGTTTGCCGCGGTGATGCCTGAACCGTACGATTTAATACGTTAAACGTATCGATTTTGCAGTACCCAAAAAACAGACTCGGATAACATTTTATTATCAGACCCAATATGCCCGCAGTTGAGCTTTGGCATTTGAGGTGCCGGAAAATGAGATATTTGCTGCCGCGGATGCGGTGTTGGCCCGCAGCGAACGGCCGACAGTTGAGCGCGTGCGTCTGGAGTTGGGCCGCGGCAGCCCGGCACGGGTCGGCGGTCTGCTCGATCAATGGTGGGCGCGTCTGGACGAACGCTTGGCGGTGATACCCGCCTGCCGGCATTGATTGTCGGCTGGAGAAACCAAGAGAGCCTAATCATCGCCCTGACGAGAGCTGTTCACGAACCTATTACCGCTTAAGTTTGTTTAATGCCAGGATGGGATTGCGGTTCGAAACCTCGGATCAGACCTGCCGCAGCGGTATAACAAACGCGAGACACTGACGAATTTCGATTTAAATCACATCAGTTACTTTTTGAACTCAATGGGTCGGTGGTAGATACGATGAGGCTGCTGTCGTCTCACCAAACGACCGGTCAGCGGTGGGCACAAGCGGCATTGAGGCACAGCGTCGTCTACAAAGCGTGGAACACCTTCAACAACGACTCAGGCCCGTCTCATCCTATCAGCCACACCTCTGATGCAAATTCGATACAGTAGACGTATACGCTTGCTAATTTCAGCGTGGATGCAAGTGGACGTAGTTGCCAAAATGCAGCGAGAGGGTGTTGCTGTGAAGCCAGTGTTTGTGGTTTGAGCAGAGAGCGGAACGCGCGCATTATCCCGTAATCCCAGGTTTTGTATTGCCGTTAAATCCTCCGCAGATTTAATCTAGGTCATTCCATGGGTTTCGATATTGTGCCGCGTGTCTGCATTCGGGGGCAGGGCCGCCCCTACGGCTTACCCCCCCCTCGACAACCGAGCAGGTGAAAAGACGTCGGACTGGAGTCCTGCTTTGCACAGTTCGTCCGGCGGTGCACCCTCCAAAAACAAACCAGCCGCCCATGCTGATAATGCAGGGGAGGTCAGGATGCCGCTGCCGCCTTGCCCGGCGAGCCAGAAAAAATTTTCGTCCTGCGGACTGAAACCCACGACCTGCCGTTTGTCTGGAGCGAAGCTACGCAGTCCTGCCCATTTATGGGTGATTTGAGTGATGGGCAGTGTCGTCGATTCCGAGAGATAGTGTGCCGCATAGGCGATGTCCAGTTCCTCGGGCTGTGCGTCGCAAGCCTCGCTCGGGGTCGCGTCGGCAGGTGAGACCATGATCCGCCCGGATTCTGGTTTGAAGTAAAACGCCTCGCTGACTCCGTTGACGGCCGGCAGGGTGGAAAGGTCCATGCCTTAAGGGCCGTGGCGCCGCGGGGGAGGACCTCAGCCACTCGGCCGAGGTACATCACAAATGTGCGATCGCAAAAATACTGCACCCGCGCCAGATCATGGGAGATGAAGACGTAGGTGAGGTCGAGCCGATCCCGCAAGTCTTGCAGTAGGGCAGCAGTGCTCTTCGGTTATTCCAGACTGGTTGATACTCGATAGTTGTCGATTCAGTCGTCGGATGTTCTGCAGCATTCGATAGGACGGAAGCTCATCGCTCGTTTAAGTAATTGGTCAGTTATGCGAATAGAGTTTCAATGCTTTGGCAAAACCTTGAGCTTTGAAAATGGCACTGCCTTCGCCTAGATCACCGTCGCTGGCGACGAGGTACACCTCATTTGTATCTGGTTTGAGCGCCAGGCTGGTAGAACGCAAAAAGTGGCCGTTTTCGCGTCCCGGGATCAGAATCTGGCCAATGGGAAGACCGCTTGGGTTGAGTACTAGGACACGCCCTTGACTATACATGGCCACGTATAAGTTGCCGTCCTGATCGACGCGCATCGAATCGGGGGAGGGGCCGTTGAATCGATAAACCACCGCCTCGCCAAAAGGCGCTATTGTCTGAGCGTCTTTCAGTTCAATTCGATGAAGCAGGCCGGAGGCAAACTCCGTGACCCACAAGGTTTTTCCGTCGGGGGAGAGGGCGATGCCATTAGCTATTGCCAGCTTGGGCAGGATCGGAACGATAGACTGACGGTCCTCGGGCACATAGAAAACGCCGCCCGTTGGCTCGGTAGACGTGCCCTTGAAGTCGGTGAAGTAAAAACCTCCGGTGCTGTCGAACACCAGATCGTCGACCAGATAGTTTTTGTTACCCGCAATGAGCACCTTCTTTCCCGAGCCGTCCGGTTTGTAGACCGTAAGATTACCTGTGCTCTTGAAGTTTCCAAGGCCTGCTACGAATAGGCGTCCATCCTTATGAATTGCCAATCCTGCCGAACCCAAAGCGTTTTTCTGCACTACAACACTGAGCTTTCCTTGCGGGTCGACTTTGAGTACCTGCCCACCAAATACCTCCACAAATAGCAAATTGCCCTCGCGATCGAAGGCCGGGCCTTCCAGCTGTATCCCTTTGTCCGAGACCTTGATCCAACGCTGTGCAGTTACAGTCGGAAGGTCTTTTTCAGAGGCCGGAATGGCATGTAGCTGTTTGTCGCCTGCGGGATAAGCGAGGGCCGGAATTGACTCTGCAGCGTCAGCGATGAACGCAGTCGCGCTCAGCAATAACAGCAGGGAAGCGAGGACATTTTTATGCATGATGGTTACCTGGATATTGTTGTTATGTTTGCTAGGAGTCATGCGTTTATCAGGGCAACGAGGGCCGGGACAGTGAGTACGGCGGTGTAATAGCCCATGAACTGCACGCCAATGTTGAAGCCCAAAAAGCGTGAGAGAAATCCGCCCAGCAGACCGATGGTGATGATTACCAGCAAACCTAGGAGGCCGCCTTCCCAGATGCCAATCACCAGGATTAGGCCAACAAAAGTCGAGATCACGGCTTCGTGGCTGATTTTGCGCGACACATAGGATGCTGCTCTGTGCGCGTAATTCATGGTGAATGGGTAAGCAATCAGAATGGCAATGACCACTGCCAACATGCCATACCCAAGAAACTCCCAAGTGCTGAGCAGTGAGTGCAAGTTGTGCACCTGGCCCGTCGCTGTGTCGACGCTGAAGCGCGGGGGGGCATTGAAGAGTGGCGCTGCCGGGCCCGCTGCAACGGGGCTAAGTGGCAGACCAAAAGCGATGAGCGGGATCAACGCTTCGGCGAGGTATGTTGATTCGGTGACCCCGTTGCGAGCGGTTATGACTGTGGTCAAGCGATGGTAAACGTGCTTGACCCTTGAACCGACGACTTCGCCCATGATGACGGTCATGGCAACCGGGCTGAACACGAAGGTGGCGCTGGAGACTACGGCAGTGACGGCAGTCCACATGCTTTGTTTGCTGTCCAATACCGTAAGCGGATTAGGAAAAAATCCGCCCCAGCTTTTTACGTCGGGAGATAAGGAAAAAGTGCGCACCTCCTGACGTCGCATTGTTTCTCGCTCGGCAGGTGCGAGCATGGAGAACAGCGCGGCGATTAGCGGGCCGATGGCAATGCCAAGGAAGTAACTGACACTGAGCTTGACCCCATATTGCCCGGTGATGCTTTGTAGGCCAACAATGACCATGACGAAGGGGATCAGCGTCAGCACAGCAGCCAGGCGTCCTTTGGAGAACCATGCAATGGCAATCGCCGCAAGCAGAAAAACCCAAGGCGCAGCATGTTTGATCATGTCACCGAACGGCGCGAGCATTACGGCGAACAGTACGGCCATCGGAACTGCAATCAGCGCCGCAATCACCGCTCCCGAAATCATCTTGCGCAATGCAATGTGTGGAACACCTAGATTGCGCAAGAAGTTGGCCTCGCGCATGAGCGGCGTCGCCATGGTGTCACCAGGAATGCCCAGTAGTGCCGTCGGTACGGCATGGGTCATATGTTTAGCTACGGCTCCCGCTAGGAAGAATGTCAGCACACCTGCGGCAGGAACGCCCAGCAGAACGACCAGCAAAGTCAGCGGGGCGAGCGTAGTGGTTTCATCGCTGCCTGAGATGAGTCCGATCCCGGCGAAAATTACTGCCCCCAGAATACCCATACCCAACGCTATTAAGATCTGATCCAGGATTGGTTCGATCATGACCGGCCTCCATTGACGCTTACAGCTCTGACAGTAATGGCGGGTTGCACGTCGAGGCTTTTGTCGGGAGAGAGAAGGGCTTTCTCGTAATCAGCGAACAGATCATAAAGATCCATTTCACGCAGTTCCGCAATCGTGGCGGGCGGTAAGTCAGTCAGGCTGCCAAGGGGGCCATATTCGTTCTGCAATTCGATCAGGATTTTTGAACGCCATGCCGGATCTGCCAGATGCTCTACGACGTTACGCTTGGGTTTGAAAAGTGCCGCACTGATGGCTCCACCTGCCAGGCAGCCAACAATACCTACCAGCATCGCGTAAGCGCGCGCCATCTGCAGAGAGTCTATCCAGCCGACAAGCAGGTGTTGCGCTATGAAGAAAGCGCCGAGGCTGACAATTGCGCCGATGCCAATGGAGTAGATCAGGTGGCGACCGTCTACCGTGTCTCCCCATACTTCAAACAGTTCGGGTTTCATAAGGGTTCTCCCACCGCCCCTGAGGGCTTTTATTGTTATGAACGTGAAGAGATGCGGCTTAGTTCGTTTCTACGAGACCACGTTTCGCAAGAAGGGCACGGGATACTCTGGATGCAGTTTCCCGTCCAAGTTCGGTATTGATGAACTCACCGATTTCTATCAATGCATCAAGATCGACGCCATGGTTCATGCCTAGGCCGCTCAGTAGGTAAATCACATCTTCAGTGGCAACATTGCCAGTGGCCCCTGGCGAATACGGGCAGCCACCCAGGCCGGCAATCGAGCTGTCGAAGATCCGTACATCGGCTTCCAGCGCAGCATGGATATTGGCGATAGCCATGCCATAGGTGTCATGAAAATGTCCGGCTAGAGCGCTGACGGGAACAACCTGTCGACAGGCATTGATCAGCGTTTTCGTTGCCGCAGGTGTACCCGCACCAATGGTGTCGCCCAGACTTACCTCATAACACCCCATTCCGAAGAGCGAAGCGCTGACTGCGGCGACCGCCTCGGGTTTGACGTGGCCTGTGAAGGGACAACCCATGGCGCACGAGACGTAGCCTCTGACCCTGACTCCGGCATCGCGCGCGCGCGCCATCACTTCCTGATAGCGGAGTAGGCTTTGCGCAATAGAACAGTTGGTATTCCTTTGCGAGAACGCCTCGGAGGCAGCAGTGAACACTGCGACCTCTCGGCAACCTGCCTCTATTGCTGCTTCCAGACCTTTCACGTTGGGCACCAACGCTGTCCAGGTTACGCCGGGGCGTGTTGTGAGCGCTTTTAGCACCTGATCAGATCCGGACATCTGCGGTACCCAGCGTGGCGAAACAAAAGCTCCGGCCTCCAAGGTTCGCAGGCCCGCATCTGCCAGCATTTCTAACAATTGCACTGTGGTCTGGGGCGGTAGCGTCTGCTTCTCGTTCTGCAAGCCGTCTCTTGCACCTACCTCAACCAACCGGACATGATCATTGGTCATGATCATTACTGCGCACGCTTTTGCTTAAGTAGTTCAGCCGCTTTGTCTGAGCGTACATCACGAGCCTCAACCATCTGCTTGACCAGCCAGTTGACCTCTTCACCTTTGGCGCCAGCGGAAAGAGCAATGTTGCGCGCATGCAAAGCCATGTGGCCGCGTTGTATTCCTTCAGTAGACAATGCGCGTAGCGCGCCGAGGTTTTGTGCTAGACCGACTGCCACCGCGATTTCGGCGAGTTCCTGCGCTGTCCTCACACCCAAGATGCGTAGCGATAATTGTGCCAGTGGGTGGGTCTTGGTAGCGCCGCCAACCAGTCCGACAGGCATGGGCATTTCCAGTGTGCCCACCAGATGGCCCTTGCCATCTTTTTCCCACGTGGTCAGCGAACCGTAATGTCCGTTGCGACAGGCGTAGGCGTGTGCACCTGCTTCCACCGCGCGCCAGTCGTTACCTGTGGCGACAATAAGAGGGTCGATTCCATTCATGATGCCCTTGTTGTGAGTGGCTGCACGATAGGGGTCGACGACGGCAAAGTTGTAAGCATCGAGGATCCCTTCAATGACGTCTTCGCCTTTGAAAGCTGCGGTCGTGAGCAGCTCAGGAGCAATGCGGATCTGGGCTCGGGCAAGACGCAGGTCGGCCAGGTTGGACAGGATGCGCAGTCGTACCTTGCCGCCAGTAATCTCTTCCATCAACGGGGCCACCGCTTCAGCCATGGTGTTCACGGTGTTGGCACCCATGGCATCCCGCACGTCCACGATAAGGTGGGCTACCAGCATCGGCCCACGTGGGCTCTGGGCGAAGGTATGTACTTCAATGTCGCGACAACCCCCACCTAACTTGTTAAGTAGTTGATCCTTGCGGTTAGCGAGTTCGATGATTTCGTCTTTGCGGCGCATAAGACTCAGACGTGCATTGAAGGGATCTTCGATTTCGACGATCTGAACTTGGGCCCGCATCAGCGGCAGAGAGCTGGAGGTCTGGAAACCACCAGCCTCGCGTGCCAGTTTCGCCATGAACGATGCTGCCGCGACTACCGAAGGCTCCTCAACGACCAACGGCACAATTACGTCGCGACCATTTATTTGGAAGTTGCTCGCGACGGCGTATGGCAATTCAAATTTGCCGATGACGTTCTCGATCATGCCATCAGCTATTTCCAGAGGTAGGGCGCCGGCATCGCGTAGCAGAGCAACATCATCCTCTGGAAGCTCAAGTAGCTCTTGCAAGTGACCCAGACGCTCGGCGGGCGACATGCTGCGGAACATCGGGAGGCGGGAGTCGATACTCATGGGAGGAGTCCTGGTGCAGTTATTGTTTTTGAGTTGCAGTTACCCTATTCGCATGTGTCTTAGTAAAAAAGGTACAGTTTGGACGGACAGTACCTAAGCTGTACCCTCTATGATTAATTCATTCAGGACTCCATACGATGGCGCGGCTGACACTTGCCCAGCAACTGACGGCATCATTGGTCGAGCAGATCGGCAACGGCACGTACCGAGTGGGAGACCGTCTGCCATCCCTGCGCGAGTGCATGCGCTTGTTTGGTCATTCGAAAAATACAGTGATCAACGCTTACGAATCGCTCGCCTCCCAAGGACTCGTTGAAGCGCGTCATGGGCAGGGCTTCTACGTTAAACAGGGAGCCCCGAGTAGCAGCGAACCGGAAGAGCCGCTGCCGTTCACTCGGGCGATGGACACCATCTGGCTCATGCGTCAGCAGTTTGTCCGTGAGCCTGGTCACTCGCCACTCGGTGAAGGTTTTCCGCCAGTGGAATGGTTGATGGATTTGCGGTTGGACAAGTTCACACGGCAAATCATGCGAATCGGTGTAACGACGCTTTTCCGATACGGCAATCGGCTGGGGAATGCGGCGCTTCGTCAACACCTGGTGCAAAAACTGGCTAGCTATTCGATTACTGCCAGTGCTCGACAAATCGTAACCACCCATGGGGCCAATCACGCACTGGATTTGATAATCCGCCGTTTCATTGCCCCAGGCGATTACGTTTGTGTCGAGGATCCAGGCTATTACCCATTGTTCGGCAAGCTGCAACTGCAAGGCGCACGGATGCTATCCGTGCCCAGATTGCCGGATGGGCCGGACATGGAAGTGCTGGAGCAGTATCTTCTCTTGTACAAGCCAAAATTATTTTTTATTCAGTCTGTCGGGCACAACCCGACGGGCTCCGATATTTCACCCAGCAAAGCTCATCGGTTGGTTCAGTTAGCGGAAGAGCACAACTTCATCTTGGTGGACGACGACGCTTTAGCAGATTTCAAACCGGCATCAGCAATCAAGGTGTCTGCGCTGGATCAGTTGAAACGCTCTCTGTACGTGGGCAGCTTTTCCAAATCTGTTTCTGCGGCATTGAGGGTCGGGTTCATCGCAGGCAGCAAAGACGTTATAGATGAACTGGGTGATCTGAAAATGCTGCTGCACACCAGCACGTCGGAGCTTTGTGAGCGAACCGTTGATGTCATTCTGACGGAGGGGCATTTCCTGCGTCATTCGATCCGTCTTCAAGAACGGCTGAAAGCTGCTACAACGGCAGGTTTGCAGATGCTGGATGAGATAGGGGCCGAGGTATTTGTTCGTCCAGAGCAAAGTCTTTATCTGTGGGTCAGGTTTCCTCACATTGACGATGCCAGAGAGCTGACGCGACAACTGCTTCCAAAGGGTTTCATGATCGCCCCTGGACACATTTTCTCACCGGAACAGTCGCGCATAAATCCATGGACGAGATTGAATGTGGCGTATCTGAATGATCCGTTACTCAAGGCCGTATTGAGCGGCTGAAATGCTGTCGTTTTCCTTCATGGATGCCATTCTTTATCAGCTGGCGCTACAACGCATCATCGTCGCAAAGTAAATAATGGGTACTCGCAAGTCTAGCCAAGTGCCGACTGTAAAAATCCAGAGTCCGGCGAAGTCGTTGAAGCGAAGGGTGAACACAATATTCTGAAAGAGTGGAAAGCCAAATACGATTCCGACACCGTTGAGTCCTGGCTGAGCAAGCGATTTTGGTTTGAGTACAAAAGGGCCTGAGAAGGCCCTTAATTAGTTGGCGAGGAAGAGGGCGCGAACTAGAAAACAGTGCGTTTATTTTGGCGGCCCAGGCAATGACAACGCCGGTGGCTCAGCGCGTTGGGACTATCGATTAAAGCGCTCGACCAACGAATATTGAGTTGCAGCTGTCTTGGTCAACTCCTTGCTTAGTTCTGCTGAGTGATGAGATTTCAGATCTACTGCCGCATAGACGGACAGGCATCTAAGATTTACATTTTCACGTGCCTATCTGAAAAATTATCGCTGCACGGCGATGCATTTGATCTCCACCAGGAGCCCCGGTCGAGCCAGTTCACCCACACCTATGCATGTCCATGCGCAAGTACTCCTAGGAAAGACTTCATCCTTCACTTGTCTAAAAATTGGCATGTGGCGTTGCATATCGACGTGATAAGTCGTCATTTCGACCACATCCTCAAATTCGCAGCCACCGGCTGCCAAGACGAGCCGTAGATTCTCCCACGCCGCCAAAAATTGCTGCTCAGGATCTTCGATAACTGATAATTCCGGCGTCCGGCCTACCTGGCCAGCGCAGTAGAGCGTTTTTCCTACCTTTACAGCTGGCGCGTAACCAGCATGCTCGCAGAGCAATTTCATGCCGTCTGGAACGATGATCTGACGATTAGTCATGGTCGTGGAATCCAAAATATAAACGGTTATGTAACCAAACCCAGATGCCAGAGCGCCATCCACTCGGGGAGGAAATGCGCCAAGCATTATTGGCCCCTCTGGGCATCCCCGCCCCATGTAGACCCTGTAAAGTCGGATGAACTGGCTTCTGAGGTTAAACTCAGACCAATGACTAAGCCTCTTTCGCTAAAACTGAGAGTGACACTGCACGTTTCCAAAAAGTTTGAGGGTGCCGTGTAGGGGGTTGTATATGACCCCAAAAAGTGGTGTTAAAGGTATTTGCCGTCAGAGTATGGCTGCGCTGCGGCGCTATGCTCCGTGGCTATTTTCTTGTGTCGCTGCACTACCTCACTAATGACAAACTGCATCAATTTCTCGACAAAAACAGGATCCAGACGGGCATGCTCTGCAAGTTCCGTCAGGCGATCGTATTGATGCTGTTCCCTCTTCTTATCCACTGCAGGCAAATGGTGTTCAGCTTTCAATACGCCCACCTGATCAGTGCAGCGAAAACGTTCTGCAAGCATATGGATGAGCGCGGCGTCGATATTGTCAATGGTCTGTCGAAAGGATGAAAGTTGATCGGTGATATCGGGCGTATCCATAAAATGTTCTCTTTGGGGCAAGTGGTTAAGGAAACAACACGGGATACAGGGAGCTAACGAGAAGTAATGCCATCGCGATGTTGAATGCCCTGAGCCTTCCACCTGACAGCCAATGCCGCAGCGCGGTCCCCAGCCCTGTCCAAATTGCATTCGAGGCCAACCCGATGACCGCGAACGCAATTGCGACCAGGATCACCGAGGCCAGCAATCTATCGGCAGCAAAAAGTGTAATGGCCGAAAAACCGGTGGCCCAGATCTTGGGATTGACCGCCTGAAAGGTTGCCGACTGGAAAAAGGTAAGTGGTTCGGGGCCTCTTGCTTTTGCCTCAGGTGGCACGGCGATGGCGATCTTCCAGGCCAACCATAAAAGATAAAGTGCAGATACGGCCCGCATAACCGTTTGCAGCACGGGAAGGGCGTCAAAGACAGCCATCAGTCCCAGCCCCATCAGGCAAATAATTGCAAAGACTCCGGCCGAAATCCCACAAAGATGAGGCAATGAGCGGACAAGGCCGAAGTTAGCACCCGAAGCCATCACCATGATGTTGTTCGGGCCGGGAGTGATGCTCGCGGCAGCCGCGAAAATTGCAAGCGCTGGCAAAATGTTATCCACCATTGAGTATCCTTCAGTAAGTCAGCTCTATGCCAACGCTAAGCGCTGCTGGTCAGACAACAATATGACCAAACAAACCTACTAGATGGTAGGCTTAGTTTCAATACCTAAGGAAGGTCTGAAGTACCCACCGATTTTTGAGGCCCTCGCTGCTTGAGGTTCAAAAAATCCAAGTCGGCCGAAAAACAGACCCTTCTTGTCTTTAATTCACGGCTCTTTCCTCTGATCGTGCTGTTTC
>NZ_JACXXO010000041.1 GCF_017980685.1 Pseudomonas iridis | reverse complement strand
GCAACGCTATACCAATTAGTAGATGCCGGAAGCGTGCGCTGCGTCCAGTTGATACCATCTGGCGAAGTTATAGCAATTGCGCTACTTATCCCAACAGCGACAAATAAACCACCGCCGTAAGTCACACTGCGCCAAGTTGCAGATAGTGGCGCGCTTCTTTGCGTCCAGGTAATACCGTCTGGTGAGGTGGCAATAACGGTCATGCCGCCGCCTACGGCAACGAAAATGCCATTACCGTAAGTTACCGCGTACCAAGTTGCGGAAGCTGGAAGCGTGCGCTGCGTCCAGTTGATACCATCTGGCGAAGTGGCCGCGATGTTGCTGCTTGTGGCGACCGCAACAAACAGACCCTTTCCGTAAGTCACCGACGCCCAGGTGACGCTAGCAGGTAACGTCGCCTGAACTGATGAAAAGTCAGTTGGAAGGTTTCGAGCAGTTGTGAGCAGGTCGCCAATTTGATCGCCAGCAAAGGCCCATTTCGGCAGTTTATCGCCGTCGAGTTTCAGCGCTTGGCCGACTTGCGCGGCCGCACGATCTGGCAACCCTGGAACCCAATCAACCGCCCCGGCCTTATTGATTTGCAAGGCGGTAAACGGTTCGCGCCCGACAGGAAGCCCAGCCCCGGCACCAGCCGCTACAGCGGCGGACTGGGCGTCAACTTTTGCGGCATTCGCCAACGCCACTTGCCCGGCTGCTAGCGCCACCTGATCGGCGGCCAGGCCTACTTGCTGGGCTGCCGCGTTCTTCGAGGCGTCAGCAGCAGAGGCTGAGCTGGCGGCTGCGTTGGCGGCTGCGGCCGCAGCAGAGGCCAGGGCTTGCACCTCTGTCAGCTGCCCGGCCATCCATTGCAGTGCGATGTTGATCTGCACCACCATTGGCTGCAGCGCGCCGATCATCGCGTCAGCTTTGGGTGTGAAGTCTGCCGGGCCATCACTGCGGGTTGGCGCCGGCGGCAGGTTCGAAATAACAGGTACGGCCATCAGATAACCCCTTCAACAGTAATTGAGCAGTCGGAAACAGTCGGGCCGGAAAACACGATCTGAAAGTCCTTATAAAATCCAAACAGGATGGTGGCCTCGTACGACTCTTCACCGATCCACACCACCGGCGTGGCGCGCAGATCAGCCAGCAGACGCCGAACGCGAGTCACCTCAGATGTGTCCAGCGCGATGTCGAAATCAGCTCGGTTGGAGAACGAACGCTGAATGACCACGGTGTTGCCGAAGTCGTCGGTGGATTTTCGGCTGTAGTCATTGATCCCGACCGAGCTGCCATACAGCGCCGTGCCGATTTGCTTCACGGCCCCGATGACCACATGCCCTACAGTCGCCACTTCTGGGCCAGCATCGATGGTCAGGACGATATCGGCGGAACCGTAGGCCGGCATATCGAGCGCCACAACGTCAGTGCGAATGCCGATTGGCTCGAAAAACCAGTCGTACCAGTTAGTCACTCCAGCATCGACCAAGCTGATCTCTTTGCGGTACACCTCCCCTTCCAGCGCATCGACCATCGTGACGGTGACCGACTTACCCTTGAGGTTGAACAAGGCCAGGGAATTGACCACCGCCCCCGGCTTGATCGTGACCTCAATCGTGCCGGGGTTGGTGGTCAGGGATTCCACCTTGTTGTCGAACATCCGCCAGCGGTTGGTAGAGCCCAGATCTAGCCACTTGGCAGGATGATCCTTGTCGATCACCTCTTCGCCCGGCTTGACTCCCGCCGGGACGGCGGCCAGCGCTTGGTAAATGTGGTGATTCCAAATCACCTTGGTATCGATGTCGTAGGCAGTGGTCGAAACCCATGCCGCGAAGTCCGTTTCAGGCACGTTGCTGCTGACCAACTTGGCCGGTGTTATTTCAACCGGCTTGATGAGTCTCATAGGGCGTAATCCCTTTCTTTTGGTGCACCTTCGGTATCCCACTTCTGAAGCAGCGCGGCGACTTGCTGATTGGTCTTGGCGATCTGGAACCGCTGCGATTTGTTTTCCTCACGCATCTGCTTGAGTTCGGACAAGAGCGCAGCGTTATCTCCGCCACCCCTCAGCATTGACGCCGTCTGGTTGGCAGTGAAGATCCGGCTCGGGCCGGTGACCTCCAGCTCCGGACCGTTCTCGCCCACCAGGCGCAAACCACCGCCGAAGTCGCCTCCGCTGGCATAGCCGGGCACCTTGATTGCCTGGCCCTTTTCCTTGGCCGCGTTGGCGATGGCTTGGGCCAGTTGGCCATAGCTGATCGAGCCGCTCGCGAGCTCCCCCTGCCAGTACGCCTTGCCGGCTGCATCGGCGTCCCGCCCCAGCAATGATTGGTACACCGAATCGATCAGCGTGCCGTTGTTGGTTGAGGTTCCATCGGAGGCTTTACCGGTGATGCCCGCCAACGCAGCCACGACTGCGAGGTTCATCGCATTGATGGCCGCAGTGACCCCCATGACCGAATTGTCGACGCCGTTGAGCGCATCCATCTGCGCCTGGGCGAACTCCAACTGCGAATCGAACTGAGCCATCTGAGCGTCATACGCCGCCTTGGCTAGCTCGATTTGCGTCTCCAATCCCTTCAGCGACTTCTCTGCAG
>NZ_JACXXO010000040.1 GCF_017980685.1 Pseudomonas iridis | reverse complement strand
CAGAGCCTTCTCAGGGATGCGCGGTATCGGCAGAACTGAGTGCCCGCACATAGGCCTGACAAGCCTGTAGCGCGATCAGTCCACGGTCGCCGGTGTCGGTGATGGCGATAATTCGTTGAGCATGCGCCGGGTCAAGTCTGGCTCGTACGGTTGCATGATCCACGCCGCCGGTGGCGGTGGCTTGTGGCAGGTCACACCCACTGGCTGAATCCGCGTCGATGAGGACTGACAGCCGCAGATCAGCAGTGGCAAGGCGATCGCGCAGGCGAGCTTGGTCTTTTTGAGCATTGGTCAAAACCTCTTGGTGGGTTTGGTCGCTGGCTGCCAGACGCTGCTCGAGCGCGAGCCGTTTCGCCTGGTCGGTGCGTACCTGGTCAGAGGCCGCATTGCTGATGGTGGTCAGATCGGCCTGATACGCGGCGGACTGCTCGGCGAGCTTCTGGCCATAACGCCAGCCCTGCACCTTCCAGACTCCACCGGCCACGCCCAGCACCAGCGCCAGCACACCAGCCAGTGCGGCTTTCAGCGCTACCGGGCTCACGCAAGCACCGCCGTCGCCTTGCTCCAAAGCTTCAGCCGATCCGCCTGGCCATTGAGCCCGCCATTGATCCTGCGCGTGATGGCTTCGAACTTGTCGGCATCGGCCAGGGTGTTCAGCCCATTGGCTGCCCAGAACCACGCGGCTGACAGGCAGGCGTTCTTCGGCTGCTCCAACAGCTCTGGCTGGTTGATCAGGTCAAGGCCGAGGGCTTCGCCGCACGCCGCATAGTTCGCCCGGCCGGTGATCTGGATCAGGCCACGCCCGCGGTATTTGAGGCCGTCGCCCGGGACGGTGTTGCCCAGGTCCTTGCGGCCTTCGTATTTCGCCTGGGCGGGAGTCGGACCCCAAATCTCACGCACGTAGACCAACTGGCCGGACTCATGGCCGATCTGGGCGATGAACGCGGCCACTCGCTTGGCGCCGACAATCTGATACCGGAGCATGGCCGTATTCAGCACGGGTACAAAAACGCCGGCTTTGGCGCCGGCGTTCGGAAGGATTTGCAGCAGCTGCTGAGCGGTGATCGGCATGCTTTTCTCCTGGCAAAAAGAAACCCGCACTCGGCGGGCTGATAGCTGAAATTTGTAGGCGTTACAGGCTGTGCGGCGGTTGGCGGGCACGCCTCTCGCTGGTAGGATCTGAGCCACGCTCTTCTGTCGTTAAGGGGTCAGATGAGAATAGAAACCCTGGCGATTGCGAACCGCCGGGGTTTTGCTTTTCCATTCCCGCTGGTAGCATCGCGGCAAGTTTTGGATGTTCCCCATCTGAGAAATAGAAGCCCTGGTGATTACAGCTCACCGGGGCTTTGTCTTTTCAATCCCCAGACGAAGAAAACCCCGAACTTGTCGGGGTCTTGGCGCACATGCATCATGCCGCCTTTATGCTATTCGGCTATGGACGTCACGGGATCCATATCTGCGCCGCTCACTTGAGTACGGATGCCTCCATTACCTGAGGCATGGACATTTTTTTGGGCACTCAACGTGGCGGCTGCCTCATTGGTGTGGATTTCAAACGATCTCACTACTTGCTGCTTCCAGCCAGAAGACACCGCCCATACGCACACCAGTGCAAATACAATCATCATCTGAATCGCCACTTTTGAAACACTAGGCATGGTCCCACTCCTCAACCGTATTATTTTTATTTGAGCATACAACTGTTTCAAGGTGATTGCAGTATGACGACAACAGTCAGCTATGAGCAGTGTACTGCTTGGCGCCGCCTAAACGGACACCGACATACATCAGCCAAGCTCGCCAGCGCGCCACACCCTCAGCACGCAATGCACGGTACAGCACCGCATCCGCTTCCTTCCGGCTGAGCTCACCATTTTCGTAAAGCCAGTCATGCACGGTCGCCGCGTAGTTGCCGTAACCGGATACCAAGGCGAACAGCACGAAAAGGAACGCGTTGTGCAGCACCTTGATGCTGGCGAAGTCGGTGATGAAGCCGGCGGGCACGGTGATGACCCGCTCATCGTCGTCGGCCAGCACCAGGTCATCGAGCAGCGTGTACGTGCGGCGGTCGGCCTGCTCGGTTTTCAGGGTAGTTACGAAGCGGCTCATACCGGCCATCCCTCCTCGAGCATTTCAGCGGTGATCGAGCCGTCGGCCACAAAACCCAGCAGTTCGGCCTCACGGTTAAAGCACGCCTGCACATGCGCGCGAACCATCGACGCAACGCCGAGAATCTGCTGGCCGGTCAGCTCAACGAACCCGGCCGAAGTTTTCCAGTGCAGCGAGTACGCTGTATCGATGATCGCCTGTACCGCCGCACCGGTTATCAGGCCCTGGCTGTCGCGGCCGGTGTCGATGGGCATGCCTTCGACGGTGGTGCCGGCCGTTTCAGCGGTGTAGCGGCGGGCAGCAATCATAGCGGGCCAGTCTGGCGTCGGTAGCGGATCTGGCGCCGGCGCCGCCGCCAGCTTCTCCCAGCCGCTACCGGTCCAGCGCGCCACTTCGTCGCCTTCAAGTTCAGGCGGTGGCGTCGGTGTGGAGCGCTCAGGAAGTGCGCCGTATGGATCAGCATCGACTACCCCGAAGAAAATACCGTTTAAGTCCCAGCGAT
>NZ_JACXXO010000004.1 GCF_017980685.1 Pseudomonas iridis | reverse complement strand
TGAGTTCCCTGAAGGGCCGTCGAAGACTACGACGTTGATAGGTTGGGTGTGTAAGCGCTGTGAGGCGTTGAGCTAACCAATACTAATTGCCCGTGAGGCTTGACCATATAACACCCAAGCAATTTGCATGCTCCTAAATAAAGAGCAAAGCCAGATTGCGGTGTGTGAAGACGCAATGAACCGAAAGTTCGCACAACACACAAACTATCGCATACCCAATTTGCCGAAGCGTCGAAAGACGGTTCGGTACCCGAATTTCTTGACGACCATAGAGCATTGGAACCACCTGATCCCATCCCGAACTCAGAAGTGAAACGATGCATCGCCGATGGTAGTGTGGGGTTTCCCCATGTGAGAGTAGGTCATCGTCAAGATTAAATTCCGAAACCCCTATCTGCGCATACAGGTAGGGGTTTTGTTTGTCCTCGAAAAAGCATCCTGAGACTGGCATGGAGTTTGAGTTGCATCTGGTTTCGTGGACATTCCGAGCGAGGGCTGCTGTTGGATCAGTCATTGTCGATCTGGAGTTCATGCAAAAGAAATCCAAGTGAGTCCGGCGCAGCGCTATGGCTTTTCTCCGAGCGATGATCATCCGAGGGCATAGAGTCGTCGGTGCAGAAATTGCCACCAACACACTCTGAACTGTCAACCACGTTAGAGTAGGTCCATGGTGGCCATGGAGTCAGCTATACGGTAGCCCATCGCTTTGTAACCTGCCTGGCGCTTATCCCACATCCTCAGCAGTGCGACATTACCTCCGTCAATGAAGTCGATCACTCGCACATCGGCCTTATCGGCATGCGATCGATGCAACCGCCCCGCATATTGTTGAAGGATTCCCTTCCATGAGATGGGCATTGCCAGCACCAGTGTGTCCAACGGAGGGTGATCGAAGCCTTCACCTACTAGTTTTCCTGTTGCCAGCAGCACCCGTGGAGCATCAGGGGGTAGGGACTCAAGTTCATGTATACGGGAAGTGCGCTGTTTCTTAGGCACTCGCCCATGAAGCGTGAAAAGGTTATGCACGCGCTGCTTCAATTCTAATTCAAGGGCATCCACATGTTCTGTCCGCTCCGTTAGCACTAGAATTTTTCTACCCTCGTTGTACGCCAGTTCAATCTCCGAGACGATTCTGGCTGTCCGCTCAGAGTCGTCGGCTAGATGCCGAAAAACGTCCTGAATCCCAAAGTCGTCGGGGACCACTATTGGTTTGGACAGCATTCGAGGCAGGACAGTTAGGTCATGGGGTGCACTCGCTGGTCGAGCGGCAGAATGTCGGATCGGTCCGCACTGCATGAAAATAATGGGCTGCTGCCCATCTCTGCGCACTGGGGTTGCTGTGAGTCCCAGTACGTACCGCGCGGTCGCGCTCCTCAATAGTGCCTCGAATGACACTGCTGATAGGTGATGGCACTCATCAACGATGATCTGGCCGTAGTTTTTTACCTGATCGCTGATCTCGCCTTTTCGTGATAACGACTGCATTACGGCAATGTCGATGATGCCTGTAAGTTTCGCTTTTCCACCCCCAAGAGTACCAACGACACCATTCCCGACTCCCAAGAACGCCTGCAAGCGCTCTTGCCACTGCCTTAACAGTTCTGTCCGATGCACAAGCACCAACGTGTTAATGCCACGTGCGGCAATCAACGCAGCAGCACTCACCGTTTTACCGAAAGCTGTCGGTGCGCAGAGGATACCGGTGTCATGACTTAGCATTGCGCTGACAGCAGCTTCTTGGTCAGAGCGCAGGGTCCCGAGAAAGCTCAAGTCGATGGGGTCGCCCGCAAAGCGTTCGTCTTTGAGAATAGGGGTGACCCCGTTTTCCTCTAAAAGGTCCAGCGCTGCATCCAAACAGCCACGTGGTAACGCAATATGTTTGGGGAAGTTTTGGGCGCAGCCGATAATCCTTGGCTTGTTCCACACTGACATGCGCATGGCCTGAGCTTTATAGAACTCTGGGTTTTGAAAGGCAGCGAGCCGGACAAGCTGGTTTGCCAATGGCTGTGGCAATTCCGACTTTTCAAAGTAAATTAAGTTAGCCTGTGTGATGTTGACAGCAGCAGGCAACGGGCATGTCAATTTACGTGATCTCGATTCACGATCTTTCCAAGGTTCTGCATCACCTTCGTCATCGACATAGGCGACCCCGAGAGGGTCCCGATTACCCATCGCCTGGATAATAACGGGCTGGATATCTTCTGGACTCATGCGCTGAATCGATGCCAGGAAGGCCCATTGATCAGGATGAGGCTCAAGCGAGTCGTCTACAAAAACGCTTTTGTTTTGGGCTCTGGCCCGCTTTTGTAAAGGGAGCGCGATGAGATTTCCAAAGCCGCCTTTGGGCATGTAGTCCTGGTTTGGAAACAGTCGATCATAGGAGCTGAGCGCCAACTGCCGGGTGCGCTCGCAGGCATGACTGATGATTGCAGCACCGAGGCGGCGCGCATCGCAGGCAGGAACATTACGCTCAAAGAAAATCCAGCCATGAGCCCCTTGGCCTGAGCGCGATATTTCCAGCGCCACCGGGACGTTCAGCTCATGGCATGACTGCACAAAAGCTTTGGAATCATCACGCCATTCAGCCTCATCGAAGTCGACCGCCAAAAAATAACAAGTGTCATCAGAGAGTAGGGGGTAGATACCTACGACCACTTCGCCCGCCAGATGGCGATAGACCACCTCATCGGTCAGCGGAAGCAGTTGGCGGTTACCGCAGTCGCTACATTTAATTCGGGGCTTCTCACAAACGCCAGGCCTCCATTCGTTTGCGCAAGCGGGTGCGTATCCTGATTTACCTGCCTTGCTTTCCCAGCGGATGGGATAAACGTCCGTCCTACCACGAAACAAGCTTCGGAATAGGGCAAGCTTCCCTTCGGTATCGAGTTGCTGTGATTGTTCTGCTTGGACAATCGCTATCTTGACTGGCTCAGCAGGCGGACGCCAATCGATGCCATGAGCATCCAGCAAGGCAACCAATCTTGCATTCTCAACCCTTAGCTTCGCCACCAGATTAGTGTCTATCACCGCCTTCAGCCTCTACGTCTCAGGTAAGCCTGTAGCCTCGAGCTACAACCCTCAGTCCAGCAGTAAAACATAGAGGTTATCAAACAACAGAGGTTTGGTTCAGGAGCTCAGTAGGTTCGCCCTAATTCCAATCAAATCGTTGGCTGGCTGCCGGTGAGGGATACAGAGTGCGCAGTTGCTGGCATTCGGCTAGCGTGGAAAATTCCAGGATTTTCCTAGGCGTAGAGTGATCAGGCTTGTGGTCAGTAGGTAGTAGTAGCACGTCGATTTCGAATTTGAGTTCATGTGCTGGCTCAAAAACCAAACGAGATGTTTTCTTTGCCAGGTCCATGGATTATCTCGGTTCCAGCGTTCAGAAATGGCTGCTTGAATAGTCTTGGCCTGGCGGATGTGACGTTCTCGAGTGGCATGTGCTCCAGTCAGCACCCCAGCCAAGAAGATCTCCATATCGAATGGTTTATTCATACCCGACCACCGATGTACGCCGATACCACGTCGATTCGACCGTGTCCCAGCTCATAGCTGATTTGTATGCGTGCCTCACGATCAAGGCCTGGATCGAGGCGCCTGCACCTGCCACCGTTGATGGGCGCTAGGTGATGGGTGATCTGCTCATAGCGTTCGCACGCATAAGCCGCTCGTAGTTCGTGGAAGCCTTTGAGGTTGTGCGTATGGAGGATATCTCGGGCGGGGCGGACGATTTCCCGTTGGAAATCGAGGTAGCTCTCGTGCGGTGCCAGCAGGTTGCGGCTACCGTCGGGAGAGACCTGTTCGGCGTACCTGAGGGCTTCGCGAATATGGTCATCCACCGTGATCCAACGAGGCGCGGTTGCGCCGCCGCGGCCACCTTTGGTGCCGTCCTGGATGTTGATCTTGTCGCAGTGTTCGGCTTCACGCTTGAGTCGCGGTAGGTCGGCCAGAATCGCTTCTCGAAGACGCATGCCGGTGGCACGTGCTAATTGTGCGATGGCGGCGGCACGCGGATGCTGTTCGCGGAGTGCGTCGACGATGCGCATCACGTGTTCGTGATCTTGGCCTTGAGGGACTGCCGTGCGAGCGGTGCTGCGCTGCGTTCCCAGCGCCTTGCTCGGACTTGGCACTTTCACATATTGATCACCGCGAAGCGCGGCCATGGTCCGGTTGACGCTGGACAATCGGTTTTGCGCGGTAGCGATGGTGAGTTCACCTTGGTCAACTTGCAGGCGCAGATGCCCGGCGTAGTCCAGCAAGGTCTGCTGATCAATTTGTCGCGCGTCGTTAAAGCCCGGCCCATTCTCCGACCGACACCACCGTACAAATGCCTGCCACCGATCACTGTGCGCTTTGACCGTGCCGTAATGCCCACCGCCAAAGAGATCGCGTAACGCCTGCGGTCCGGCATAACTCAGTTGTCGGCCATAGCCAAAATTGCGTCCATCCCGTCTACCTACGAGTGCCATGATCTAACTCCTCTCGAAGCCAAAACCCTTGAAACTTTCCCCACGTCATCCCGCCATGGATGTTGAGTGTTATCAGGGATCAAGGCCCCTGCGACCTGTGAGGGTTGTCCACTAACGTGGGACTGGCGGCTCTTTACGACCGGGAGCTTGGGCATCTCATAATCTGGCCTCCTGAGCACTTCCGCAGAAGTGGGCGGGTGGAGGCTGCACTGGCTGACGAGACCAGCGCCGCGAGATCCTGAGTCGGGTGAAGGCAGTGAGGCGACGACCGGGGCATACCTGACTGTCAGTCAGATGCAGTCCATTCCGTGGGCTGCGGCACCATCATCGGCATCGCTGTTGCTGGTGACTTCGGTGTTTGTCACGCCGATTGTCACGAGGGGGAATGCCGCAAAGCCTTGTACGAGTTAGGCTGCAGCAGCGGTTGAAGCGCCCGTCTCTTTCCGGGAGAAAGAGACGGGCGCAGGTTGGCGCAAGGAGATGGCCAAGCGGATAGGTTGCTGCAGGGCAGCTATGAAAGGGGATGAGTTGCCGCAGTGGGCACACTGGTAAAAGTAGGCATCCATCACATCGCTGTGACCGTACGAGCCGCCAGACGCTAATCGCACTTTGGGAGAACCACCACGGTGTGGCCTAGCCTTAAAGGTTCTGGCTACCTGGGTTGCTGTCAACGACAGCACTTGCACGATCTTTTCTACGCTCGCCGATAGACAGGGTCAAGACTCGATTTTTCGAGAATTCTGCGGCTGTGAATGGCATAAGCCGTCTATGGAAATCCGTGGTTTCTAGAAGACGGTTACGCTGATTTTTAGATTTTTCAAGTGAGGCCCTTCCAAGCAGGGCGGCTTTGCAGCCCTGCTTGGAAGGGCCCGCGTGGAAGGCAAAGCTGTGGAGATTTTACTGGCGGGTTAGCGCTGAAATGCGCCACGCTGATCCTCCAAGGCACTGATGCCGCCACCGATCGCGTTGACCCCGAGAAGCTCCGAAGACTTACGCGACAGAAACTGATTAACCCGCGTATCAAACTGATCCTGCAGGCTCGCAGTAATCCCAACCCTGAGCGCATCGAGATAATCGGCATACCACTGCATCATGATCCGCCGTTGCGTCAGGTACAGCGCCTGGTTGTACTCCCCTGCAATGCCACCCTCGACATGCGCCAGTTGACTTTCAACATGATCCTTCAACCACCCATGTTCGCGCAGCAGCGTGCTCGCGGTGTGGCGAACGCCATGGCTCACCATCCGCCCTTTATAGCCAATCTTGGCAAACACAAGATTGATCGTGTTCTCGCTGATGACGGGGCGTTTCTCACCACTACCCGGAAACAGGTAGCGGCTGCGCCCAGTGCATTGGTGCAGCTTGATCAGCATCGCGATCAGTTGATGGGGCAGGGGGCTGACATAGTCTCGGCGCATCTTCATGCGTTCAGCCGGTATGGTCCACGTCCCTTCTTCAAAATCGATTTCATCCCAAGTCGCATACCGAACCATGCCCGGTCGGCTCGCCGTCAGTATTGCCATCCACGAAGCAATCCTCGACGGCAACCGGCTGGTGGTCTTACTCAGTGCTTGAAGAAATTCCGGCAGCTCGCTTTCACGCAAATGCGGATAGTGCTCAGGAGGAGGCGGCGCCAACGCGATGGCATGAAGTTCTGAAGCCGGATTGTGTTCGCACAACCCGCGCGCAATCGCCTGACTGAAAATCTGCTTGAGCCAGGTCCGAGCCTTGTCTGCCACATTGAACGCCCCGCGCTTTTCGATGCTGGCCTGCAGCTTCGCGCAGTCGGCGCGAGTGATGTGCTCCAGCTGCATCTCACCGAGTGCCGGTAGCAGATCCTTGTCGAGGTAGTCGCGAATCTTCTTTAGCGTCGCATGGCTGCGGCCGGAGTCGGCCTTGAACTGATACCAGTACTCCGTAGCTCGCCTAAAGGTGTTGAGCCCAGCCTCCCGTTGCTGCTGCTTGTCATCCCGCCGCTTGGCGCCAGGGTTGATGTCGTCCTTGAGCAGCTTCCGACATTCAGCCGCCCGTTCGCGAGCCTCCTGCAAGGAAATGCTCGGATAGACGCCAAGCGACACCCGCGCCGGCCGACCAAGGTACGTATAGCGGAAATGCCAGTACTTGCGCCCGTTCGGTTGAACCAAAAGGGCAAGACCCGAACTATCACCCAATGTGTATTGCTTGTCGGTAGGCTTGGAGGCTTTGACTTGCAAGGCGGTAAGGGGCATGGCTGTACACCTCCGGTTCTCGAACTGGAAACTGTACAGAAAATGTACCAAAAAGAGGCTGGCTTGCAAGGGACGGGGATGGAACCCCAGAGACCAAAAAGCCCGCAGTTAGCGGGCTCTAGGGGTGTTGCTTAGCCGTCGTTGGACGTCTATGTACATCAAATGGTGCCCCGAGGGAGACTCGAACTCCCACTCCTTTCGAAAACGGATTTTGAATCCGCCGCGTCTACCAATTCCGCCATCAGGGCTCAATGGCGGCGAAGTATAGAGATGAGATTACCGTTGGTCAATCACGTTTCATGGTCAATTTTCGATATTTCCGCTAGACTTTCGGCCCCTGCTAGACGAACCCCATCATGCGCGTTGCTGACTTTACCTTCGAACTCCCTGATTCGCTGATCGCCCGCCACCCTTTGGCCGAGCGTCGCGGTAGTCGCCTGTTGACCCTTGATGGGGTCAGCGGCGCCCTGGCACACCGTCAATTCACTGATTTGCTTGAGCATTTGCGCTCGGGCGATTTGATGGTGTTCAACAATACCCGGGTGATTCCGGCGCGGCTGTTCGGGCAGAAAGCGTCCGGAGGCAAGCTGGAAATCCTCATCGAACGGGTACTCGATACGCATCGCGTACTGGCGCATGTGCGCTCCAGCAAGTCGCCGAAGCCGGGTTCGAAGATTCTCATCGACGGCGGTGGCGAAGCCGAGATGCTCGCGCGTCACGACGCGTTGTTCGAGTTGGGCTTTGACGAAGAAGTGTTGCCGCTGCTTGATCGCGTCGGGCACATGCCGTTGCCTCCTTATATAGACCGCCCGGATGAAGGCTCGGATCGCGAGCGTTATCAGACGGTGTACGCCGAGCGCCTGGGCGCGGTGGCGGCGCCGACGGCGGGGCTGCATTTCGATCAGGCCTTGATGGAGGCGATTGCCGCCAAAGGCGTCGAGACCACATTCGTCACGCTGCACGTTGGCGCCGGTACGTTCCAGCCAGTGCGCGTCGAAAAGCTTGAAGATCACCACATGCACACCGAGTGGCTGGAAGTCGGCCAGGACGTAGTCGATGCAGTCGCCGCGTGCCGTGCGCGCGGTGGTCGAGTGATTGCCGTGGGCACCACCAGCGTGCGTTCGCTGGAGAGTGCGGCGCGCGATGGCGTGCTCAAACCGTTCAGTGGCGACACCGATATCTTTATCTTCCCGGGCCGGCCGTTCCATGTGGTCGATGCCCTGGTGACCAATTTCCATTTGCCTGAATCCACGCTGTTGATGCTGGTTTCGGCCTTCGCCGGTTACCCCGAAACCATGGCCGCCTATAAGGCTGCCGTCGATAACGGTTACCGCTTTTTCAGCTACGGTGATGCGATGTTCATCACCCGAAATCCCGCGCCGACTGCCCCTAGTGAATCGGACCCAGAGGAAACAGTATGAGTCGCACCTGTCGTATGTCGTTCGAGCTGCTTGCCACCGATGGCAAGGCCCGTCGTGGTCGTCTGACCTTCCCGCGTGGCACCGTCGAGACCCCGGCCTTCATGCCGGTCGGTACTTACGGCACGGTCAAGGGCATGTTGCCGCGTGACATCGTCGCCACCGGCGCGGAAATGATCCTGGGTAACACCTTTCACCTGTGGCTGCGTCCTGGCACTCAAGTGATCAAGGAACACGGCGACCTGCACGATTTCATGCAGTGGAAGGGCCCGATCCTGACCGATTCCGGCGGCTTCCAGGTGTTCAGCCTCGGCGCCATGCGCAAGATCAAGGAAGAGGGCGTGACCTTTGCCTCTCCGGTCGACGGCGCCAAAGTGTTCATGGGCCCGGAAGAGTCGATGCAGGTTCAGCGCGATCTCGGTTCCGATGTCGTGATGATTTTCGACGAATGCACGCCGTACCCGGCTGACGAAGACGTCGCCCGTGTGTCGATGGAGCTGTCGTTGCGCTGGGCTCAGCGTTCGAAGAATGCTCACGGCGAGAATACCGCTGCACTGTTCGGCATCGTCCAGGGCGGCATGCACCAGAATCTGCGCATGCGCTCGCTCGAAGGTCTCGACAAGATCGGCTTTGATGGCCTGGCCATTGGCGGTCTGTCGGTGGGCGAACCGAAGCACGAGATGATCAAGGTGCTCGATTATCTGCCGGGCATGATGCCGGCTGACAAACCTCGTTACCTTATGGGCGTTGGCAAACCGGAAGATCTGGTTGAGGGTGTGCGCCGCGGTGTGGACATGTTCGATTGCGTGATGCCAACCCGTAATGCCCGCAATGGGCATCTGTTCATTGATACAGGCGTGCTGAAGATCCGTAACGCGTTCCATCGCCATGATGAATCGCCACTGGATCCGACCTGCGATTGCTATACCTGCCAGAACTTCTCCCGCGCTTATCTGCATCATCTGGACAAGTGCGGCGAAATGCTGGGAAGCATGCTCAATACCATCCATAACTTGCGCCATTATCAGGTGCTGATGGCTGGTTTGCGCGAGGCTATTCAACAGGGTACATTGGCCGCCTTTGTCGATGCCTTCTACGCCAAACGCGGGCTCCCCGTTCCGCCTTTGGACTGAGTTTTCTGACCCCAAGATTCAACATTTGCAACTGGAGTGCTAAATGAGCTTTTTTATCTCTAACGCCATGGCTGACGCTGCTGCACCGGCTGCTGCAGGCCCAATGGGCGGCGGCTTCGAGTGGATTTTCCTGGTCGGCTTCCTGGTCATCTTCTACCTGATGATCTGGCGCCCACAGGCCAAGCGCGCCAAAGAGCAGAAGAACCTGCTGAGCAGCCTGCAGAAGGGCGACGAAGTGGTCACCACCGGCGGCATCGCCGGCAAGATCACCAAAGTGGCCGATGACTTCGTGGTTCTGGAAGTTTCCGACACCGTGGAAATGAAGTTCCAGAAAGGCGCCATCGCCGCCACGCTGCCAAAAGGCACGCTGAAAGCGATCTAAGGTTCCAACTTCTACTCAATCGACGGGGCGCGCAAGGCGCCCCGCGTTCATAACGGGCGGCGTGATGCTGAACAAATACCCTCTGTGGAAATACATTCTGATCCTGGCGGTGCTGGCGGTCGGTCTGATTTATTCCGCTCCCAATCTTTATCCTGATGACCCGGCCATTCAGGTCAGCGGCGCCAGCACGGCACTGCAGGTCAATCAGGCCGATCTGGATCGCGTAAGCACCGCGCTGAAAGAATCCGGGATCAACGTCAAGGCTGCCACGCTGGCGGCGAACGGCAAGGGCGGTCTGATCCGTCTGAGCAAGGCTGAAGATCAGCTGCCGGCCAAAGACGTTGTGCGCAAGGCATTGGGTGATGACTACGTCGTCGCGCTGAACCTGGCACAGACCACCCCGCAATGGCTGCGCAACCTGGGCGCGCACCCGATGAAGCTGGGTCTGGACTTGTCCGGTGGTGTGCACTTCCTGCTGGAAGTGGACATGGATAAAGCCCTCGATGCACGCCTGAAAGTCTACGAAGGCGACGTCAAGAGCCTGCTGCGTAAAGAGAAGCTGCGTTATCGCAGTCTGCCGCAGCTCAATGGTGCCATTCAGCTGGGCTTCAGCGATGAAGACTCCCGCGAACAGGCCCGTGCACTGATCCGCAAGAACTTCAACGATTTCGACATTGTTCCGGCCGACCTCAATGGTCAACCGGTGCTGCGTCTGGCGATGACCCCGGCCAAGCTGGCGGAAATCCGTGAATACTCCATCAAGCAGAACTTGACCACGGTACGTAACCGCGTCAACGAGCTGGGTGTTGCCGAACCGATCGTCCAGCGTCAGGGCGCCAACCGCATCGTGGTTGAGCTGCCGGGCGTGCAGGACACTGCCGAAGCCAAGCGTATTCTCGGCAAGACGGCCAACCTTGAGTTCCGTCTGGCTGCAGAGCCTGGCGCTTCGAAAGCTACTTCCGAAACTTTCGAGTTCCGTGAAGGCAATCGTCCTTCGGCGCAGATCGAGCGTGGCCTGATCATTACGGGTGACCAGGTAACCGACGCCAAGGCTGGTTTCGGCGAGCACGGCACGCCTGAAGTGAACATTCGTCTGGATGGTCACGGTGGCGAGCTGATGAGTCGTGCGACCCGCAGCAACGTCGGTCGCAGCATGGCTGTGATCTTCATTGAGCAGCGTCCGGTCACCACTTACACCAAGCAAATGGTGAATGGCGTCGAAAAAGACGTCGCGGTGCAGACGTTCAAGGAAGAGAAGAAGATTATCAGCCTGGCGACCATTCAGTCGCCGCTGGGTGCTCAGTTCCGTATCACTGGCCTGAACGGTCAGGGCGAGTCGTCCGAGCTGGCGCTGCTGCTGCGTGCCGGTGGTCTGGCCGCTCCAATGTACTTCGCTGAAGAGCGCACAATCGGCCCGAGCCTGGGTGCTGACAACATCACCAAGGGTATCGATGCGTCGTTGTGGGGCATGTTGTTCGTGTCGCTGTTCATCATCGCCATCTATCGCTTCTTCGGCATCATCGCCACTGTCGCTCTGTCGGTGAACATGGTGTTGCTGCTGGCGCTGATGTCGCTGCTGGGTGCGACGCTGACCCTGCCGGGTATCGCCGGTATCGTCTTGACCATGGGTATGGCGGTCGACGCCAACGTGCTGATCTTCTCGCGGATACGTGAAGAGATCGCCGCGGGCATGTCCGTGCAGCGTGCAATCAACGAAGGCTTCGGCCGGGCATTCACCGCGATTCTCGACGCCAACCTGACCACTCTGTTGGTCGGCGGGATTCTCTTTGCGATGGGCACAGGCCCGGTCAAAGGTTTCGCAGTGACCATGTCCCTCGGGATCTTTACCTCGATGTTCACGGCCATCATGGTGACCCGCGCAATGGTCAACCTGATCTTCGGCGGACGTGACTTCAAGAAGTTGTGGATTTAAGGGGCTGCCATGTTACGTACAATCAACTTCATGGGCGTTCGCAACTTCGCGTTCGGCGTCACAGTATTCCTCACCCTGCTGGCTATGTTCAGTGTCGTCACCAAGGGCATGAACTGGGGTCTGGACTTCACCGGCGGTACGCTCATCGAGCTGACCTACGAGCGTCCGGCCGATGTCACCAAGGTGCGAGAGCAACTGGTGAGTTCGGGTTACCACGAAGCCATCGTGCAGAGCTTCGGTGCGACGACCGATTTGCTGGTGCGGATGCCGGGTGAAGACCCGCAGCTGGGCCATCAGGTCGCGGAAGCGCTGCTGAAGGTTGGCGGTGACAACCCGGCGATGGTCAAGCGCGTCGAGTACGTCGGCCCGCAGGTCGGTGAAGAGCTGCGCGACCAGGGCGGCCTCGGCATGCTGCTGGCGCTCGGCGGCATCCTGATCTACCTGGCTTTCCGCTTTCAGTGGAAGTTCGCGGTCGGCGCTATCGTTTCGCTGATTCACGACGTGATCGTGACCATCGGTATCCTGTCGTTCTTTCAGATCACTTTCGATCTGACAGTACTGGCAGCGGTGCTGGCGATCATCGGTTACTCGCTGAACGACACCATTGTGGTATTCGACCGGGTTCGTGAGAACTTCCGTGTACTGCGCAAGGCAACGCTGATCGAGAACATCAACATCTCGACCACCCAGACCCTGCTGCGCACCATGGCGACGTCGATTTCGACCTTGCTGGCGATCGCTGCGCTGCTGTTCTTTGGTGGCGACAACCTGTTCGGCTTCTCGATTGCCCTGTTCATCGGTGTTCTGGCGGGTACTTACTCGTCGATCTACATCGCTAACGTGGTGCTGATCTGGCTGAACCTGACCACCGAAGACCTGATTCCACCGGCTAACACCGAGAAGGAAATCGACGACCGTCCATAAAGCGGCCATCGTTTTTCCAGCTGTCAGCCAAAAAAGGCGCGAGTTGAACTCGCGCCTTTTTTTATGCTCCAAGGCTGGGAGAAGCGCGGGCCCCGTCCCGCATGTGATGGTCAGGAGGTTCATGTGAACAAGTCGTTGCTGGTTGGTGCGGTATTGGGTGCTGTCGGTGTGACTGCCGGGGGTGCTGTTGCCACCTACAGCCTGGTTAAAAGCGGCCCTGAGTATGCGCAAGTATTAGCCGTTGAACCGGTCAAAACACAGATCAAGACGCCACGTGAAGTGTGCAAGGACGTAGCAGTGACCCGGCAGGCGCCGGTCAAGGATCAGCATCAGATTCTCGGTACCGCCATCGGTGCGGTAGCGGGTGGTTTGCTGGGTAACCAGATCGGCGGCGGCAACGGCAAGAAGATTGCCACTGTGGCCGGCGCGGTCGGTGGCGGTTATGCCGGTAACAAGGTTCAGGAAGGTATGCAGGGTCGTGACACCTACACCACGACACAGACACGCTGTAACACCGTAAACGACATCAGTGACAAGGTTGTCGGCTATGACGTGCGTTACTCGCTGGATGGCAAGGAAGGCAAAGTGCGCATGGATCGTGATCCGGGCAACCAGATTCCGGTCGATAAGGAAGGCAAACTGGTCCTGTCGCAGAATGAGCCGGCTCAGTAACGGCCTGGTCGTTTAAAAAGAAGCACCCTTCGGGGTGCTTTTTTTGTGCCCGTATTCTTGCCTGCCGACTGATCCGTCGGTGATCACCTGATACCCAATGTAGGAGCTGCCGAAGGCTGCGATCTTTTGATCCTGTTTTTAAAAACCAGAAGTAAAAGATCGCAGCCTTCGGCAGCTCCTACAGGGGAATGTTGAATTTCAGGCATAAAAAAAGCACCCCGAAGGGTGCTTTCTCGTTTCGCCGGAAGCTTAGCGCTTCAGCGAAGCCGGCAGGTGCGGCTGAATCGCCGTCAGCACTGCCTTGAAGCATTTGGTGTTGCCGGCAACGATGTGGCCTTTTTCAAGGAAATCGTGACCGCCGGTGAAATCGCTCACCAAGCCGCCAGCTTCTTGAATCAGCAGGGCGCCTGCAGCCATGTCCCACTCGGACAGGCCCGACTCCCAGAATGCATCGAAACGACCGGCAGCCACGTAAGCCAGGTCCAGGCTTGCCGAGCCAGCACGGCGGATGCCGGCAGTCTGGCCAACCAGAGCGCGGAACATGCCCAGGTAGTTTTCGAGATTGTCCATCTGGTCGTCACGGAACGGGAAGCCAGTGCCCAGCAGGGCGCCGTCGAGGCTGGTGCGACCGCTGACGCGCAGGCGGCGACCGTTCAGTTGAGCGCCGCGACCACGGCTGGCGGTGAATTCTTCCTGGCGAACCGGGTCCAGAACAACAGCGTGTTCCAGGCGGCCGCGGTATTTGCAGGCGATGCTGACAGCGAAGTGAGGAATGCCACGCAGGAAGTTGGTGGTGCCGTCCAGCGGATCAATGATCCACAGGTATTCTTCGCCTTCGATGCCGGTACCGGCGTGCATGCCGGTCTCTTCGCCACGGATGGAGTGGTTCGGGTAAGCCTTGCGCAGTGCGTCGATGATTTTCTGCTCTGCGGCGCGGTCCACCTCGGATACATAATCCTTGGCGTCTTTTTCGTCGACCTTGATGGTATCCAGGCGCTCGATGGAGCGGAAGATCAGTTCACTGGCGCTGCGGGCGGCGCGCAGCGCGATATTCAGCATGGGCTGCATGGATGTGTCACCTAAGGTTGTTAAAGAAAGCCGCGCATTCTATCAGAACTTTTCTTCAGGAGAAGGTCGCTGTTCGCTTTCATAGCTTAACGGTAGGCTGTTCTGTAAGATTTGCACCCCTTTCCTGTGTCCGAGAGCGCCTCCCTTGCTGCAGAACATTCGTGTCGTCCTGGTCAATACCAGCCACCCCGGCAACATCGGCGGGGCCGCGCGCGCCATGAAAAACATGGGTCTGTCGCGCTTGGTGCTGGTCGAGCCGCGCCTGTTTCCGCACCACGAGGCCGATGCTCGCGCCTCCGGTGCCGGTGACATCCTTGAAAACGCCCAAGTCGTCGCCACCCTTGAAGATGCCTTGGTCGGTTGCAATCTGGTGCTTGGCACCAGTGCTCGTGACCGCCGCATCCCCTGGCCGCTGCTGGATCCGCGCGAATGCGGAACCAAAGTGGTTGAGGAGGCCGGGCAAGGCGCGGAAATCGCTTTGGTGTTCGGTCGTGAAGATTCCGGCCTGACCAATGACGAGCTGCAGCGATGTCACTTTCACGTGCATATCCCCTCCGATCCTGAGTTCAGTTCGCTGAATCTGGGTGCGGCGGTGCAGGTGTTGAGCTATGAAGTGCGTATGGCCTGGCTGGCGGCACAAGGTCAGCCGAGCAAGATCGAGAAAGAAGAAGTGGCCTCGGTGAAAAGCGCCGAGCTGGCGACCATGGATGAGCTGGAGCGATTCTATGAGCATCTGGAGCAGACGCTGGTCGCTATCGAATTCCTCGATCCGGAAAAACCGCGGCACTTGATGGCGCGCCTGCGCCGGTTGTACGGACGCAGCTCGGTCAGCCGGGCGGAAATGAATATATTGCGTGGCATCCTCACGGAAACCCAGAAAGCGGCCCGTGGCGAGCTTCTAAAGCGGAAGGACTGAATGATGTTTGAGCGTTTGCGTGAAGATATCCAGAGCGTATTCCATCGAGACCCGGCGGCGCGTAACGCTTTTGAAGTCCTGACCTGCTATCCCGGCATGCACGCCATCTGGATTCATCGATTGGCAGGCATGCTCTGGCGCAATGAGCTGAAATGGCTGGCGCGATTGGTGTCGAACTTCGGTCGCTGGTTGACCGGGATCGAAATTCATCCGGGCGCCAAGGTCGGTCGGCGTTTTTTCATCGATCACGGTATGGGGATCGTCATTGGCGAAACCGCCGAGATTGGCGATGACGTGACCATTTATCAGGGCGTTACCCTGGGTGGTACGAGCTGGAACAAGGGCAAGCGTCACCCGACACTGGGCGACGGCGTTGTCGTGGGCGCTGGCGCCAAGGTGCTCGGCCCGTTCACGGTCGGTGCCGGTGCCAAGGTCGGCTCCAACGCGGTGGTGACCAAAGAAGTACCGCCGGGCGCTACAGTCGTGGGCATTCCAGGTCGAATCATCGTCAAATCCGATGAGGAGCAGGATGCCAAGCGCAAGGCCATGGCCGAGAAGATCGGTTTCGATGCCTATGGCGTCAGCGAAGACATGCCCGACCCGGTGGCGCGCGCCATCGGTCAGTTGCTCGACCATCTGCAAGCGGTGGACGGGCGGCTGGAAGGTATGTGCGGCGCGCTGAAGGATCTGGGCAGTAATTACTGTGCGAAAGATCTGCCTGAGCTGCGCGAAGAAGACTTCGCCTGTGTGAAGGGCAAGGATCAAAGTCAGGCCAGCTAAACCGCACCGCTGCTGTCGCGAGCAGGCTCGCTCCCACGGGTGATTGCATCCCGGTGTGGGGGCGGTCCTGCTCGCGAAGAACGGTAACGCGGTACCTCTGGCTGTTAACGGCCTGCCTTTGCTATGATGCGCGCGCTCTTTCGCCGGTAAACCCGACTAAAGCACTAGGTCTTATAGTTGACTTAAATACTCGGGAATTGCATACTCGCCCCATTCTGAACTCCGTGGTAATTGTCCATGCGACTGACTACAAAAGGCCGATACGCCGTGACCGCCATGCTTGATCTGGCGTTGCACGCGCAGCACGGGCCGGTGTCCCTGGCCGATATCTCCGAGCGCCAAGGCATTTCCCTGTCCTATCTCGAACAGCTTTTTGCCAAGCTGCGCCGCAGTAACCTGGTTTCCAGTGTTCGCGGTCCGGGTGGTGGCTACCAGTTGTCCCGCGACATGCAGGGCATTCAGGTCGCCCAGGTGATCGACGCGGTGAACGAATCGGTCGATGCCACCAAGTGCGGGGGGCAGGGTGATTGCCATTCCGGCGACACTTGCCTGACACATCATCTGTGGTGCGATCTGAGCCTGCAGATTCACGAATTTCTAAGTGGTATCAGCTTGGCTGATCTTGTGACTCGCCGTGAGGTGCAAGAAGTAGCCCAGCGTCAGGACCAGCGCCGTTGCAACAGCAAGGCGCAACGCCTGGACAAGATTGAAGCGTCCGCCGTCGAATGACAGCCGTAGAGCCAGCGGCACGCCAGCCCTGATTTAGGAGATAGTCCATGAAATTGCCGATTTACCTTGATTACTCTGCGACCACACCGGTCGATCCGCGCGTTGCGCAAAAAATGAGTGAATGCCTGCTGGTCGACGGAAACTTCGGTAACCCGGCGTCCCGTTCCCATGTGTTCGGCTGGAAAGCTGAAGAGTCCGTCGAAAACGCCCGTCGTCAGGTGGCCGATCTGGTCAATGCTGACCCGCGTGAAATCGTCTGGACCTCCGGCGCCACCGAGTCCAACAACCTGGCGATCAAAGGTGCGGCACATTTCTACGCCTCCAAGGGCAAACACCTGATCACCACCAAGATTGAGCACAAGGCTGTCCTCGACACCATGCGCCAACTGGAGCGTGAAGGTTTCGAAGTGACCTACCTCGAGCCTCAGACCGATGGACTGGTGACTCCGGCAATGATCGAAGCCGCGCTGCGTGAAGACACCATTCTCGTGTCGGCGATGCATGTGAACAACGAAATCGGCACCATCAACGACATCGAAGCCATCGGCGAGATGCTTCGCGCCAAAGGCATCCTGTTCCACGTTGACGCTGCTCAGTCCACCGGCAAGGTCGACATCGACCTGTCGAAACTGAAAGTCGACATGATGTCGTTCTCTGCCCACAAGACCTACGGCCCTAAAGGCATCGGCGCGCTGTACGTGAGCCGCAAGCCGCGTGTGCGCATCGAAGCGACCATGCACGGCGGCGGTCACGAGCGCGGCATGCGTTCCGGTACTCTGGCGACCCACCAGATTGTCGGCATGGGCGAAGCGTTCCGTGTAGCCAAGGAAGACATGGCTGCTGAAAACGTGCGCATCAAAGCCTTGAGCGACCGTTTCTACAAGCAGGTCGAGCATCTGGAAGAGCTGTACGTCAACGGCAGCCTGACTGCCCGCGTTCCGCACAACCTGAACCTGAGCTTCAACTACGTTGAGGGCGAGTCGCTGATCATGGCGCTCAAGGATCTGGCGGTTTCGTCCGGTTCGGCGTGCACCTCGGCATCGCTTGAGCCTTCGTACGTACTGCGCGCCCTGGGCCGCAACGACGAACTGGCACACAGCTCGATCCGCTTCACCTTCGGCCGTTTCACCACCGAAGAAGAAATCGACTACGCCGCGCAGAAAGTCTGCGAGGCCGTTACCAAGCTGCGCACTTTGTCGCCGCTGTGGGACATGTACAAAGACGGCGTCGATATCTCGAAGATCGAGTGGGCGGCACACTAAATATAGAAGCCGCCGGATACAGACCCTGTAGCGACGCGGCGACTGACGCAGCGCAGCTACAGGGCCTCAAGAGCGGCCCTGATGAGTGAGGATTAGAACCATGGCTTACAGCGAAAAGGTCATCGACCACTACGAAAACCCGCGTAACGTCGGCAAGATGAATGCCGAAGACCCGGATGTCGGCACTGGCATGGTTGGCGCACCAGCGTGCGGCGACGTGATGCGTCTGCAGATCAAGGTCAACGATCAGGGCATCATCGAAGATGCCAAGTTCAAGACCTACGGCTGCGGTTCGGCAATCGCTTCCAGCTCCCTCGCTACCGAGTGGATGAAGGGCAAGACCCTGGACGAAGCGGAAACCATCAAGAACACCCAGCTGGCCGAAGAACTGGCTCTGCCGCCAGTGAAAATTCACTGCTCGGTACTCGCTGAAGACGCTATCAAGGCGGCTGTTCGCGATTACAAGCAGAAGAAAGGCTTGATCTGACTTTCAGGATTTGGCGACGAGTAAGGAGTCACCGATGGCTATCAGCATGACAGAAGCGGCTGCTCGACACGTGCGGCGCTCCCTCGACGGGCGCGGCAAAGGTGAAGGGATTCGTCTGGGTGTTCGCACCACAGGTTGTTCCGGCCTTGCCTACGTGCTGGAGTTTGTCGACGAGGTGGTTGCAGAGGATCAGGTGTTCGAAAGTCACGGCGAAAAAGTGATCATCGACCCTAAAAGCCTGGCCTACCTGGACGGCACCGAGCTCGATTTCGTCAAGGAAGGGTTGAACGAAGGCTTCAAGTTCAACAACCCCAACGTACGCGGTGAGTGTGGCTGCGGCGAAAGCTTCAACATCTGAGGCTTGTCGTGGGTACTCCTTGTCATTTCGCTTTATTCGAGCTGCAACCGAGCTTCCGTCTGGATCTCGAGCAGTTGGCCACGCGCTACCGTGAGTTGGCTCGTGGTGTTCATCCTGACCGTTTTGCCGATGCTTCCGAGCGCGAGCAGCGGTTGGCGCTTGAGCAATCTGCTGGCCTCAACGAGGCTTATCAGGTGCTCAAGAGTCCGCCCCAGCGTGCGCGCTACCTGCTGAAGGTCAGTGGGCATGAAGTGCCGATGGAAGTCACGGTCCACGATCCCGAGTTTCTTTTGCAGCAGATGCAATGGCGCGAAGAGCTCGAAGACCTTCAGGACAGTGCCGATCTCGACGGCGTCGCGGTATTCAAGCGTCGCTTGAAAGTGGCCCAGGAAGAACTCAACGAAAGTTTTGCAGCCTGTTGGGACGATGCAGCGCAACGTGATCAGGCCGAACGCCTGATGCGGCGCATGCAGTTCCTCGACAAGCTGACCTACGAAGTGCGCCAGTTAGAAGAGCGCCTCGACGATTAACCCAGTGCCGCTCCGGTCGCACGCCTGATATACAGATAAGTCCTGATCACGATGGCCCTACTGCAGATCGCCGAACCCGGCCAAAGTCCTCAACCGCACCAGCGTCGCCTGGCTGTGGGGATCGACTTGGGTACTACCAATTCGCTGGTCGCTGCGTTGCGCAGTGGTCTTTCCGAGCCGCTGGCCGACGCAAGCGGGCAGGTCATCCTGCCGTCTGCCGTGCGTTACCACTCCGACCGCGTCGAAGTCGGCGAGTCGGCCAAACTGGCTGCCGCTTCCGATCCTTTGAACACTGTGCTGTCGGTCAAGCGCTTGATGGGTCGTGGTCTGTCCGACGTCAAGCAATTGGGCGAGCAACTGCCGTACCGCTTTGTCGGCGGCGAATCGCACATGCCGTTCATCGATACCGTGCAGGGCCCGAAAAGCCCGGTCGAAGTCTCCGCCGAAATCCTCAAAGTGTTGCGCCAGCGTGCTGAAGCAGCCTTGGGCGGCGAACTGGTTGGCGCGGTGATCACCGTTCCGGCGTATTTCGACGATGCTCAGCGCCAAGCCACCAAGGACGCGGCCCAATTGGCCGGTCTGAACGTGCTGCGCCTGCTCAATGAGCCGACCGCGGCCGCTGTGGCTTACGGTCTGGATCAGCACGCCGAAGGCCTGGTCGCGATCTATGACCTGGGTGGCGGCACTTTCGATATATCGATTCTGCGTCTGACTGGCGGCGTGTTTGAAGTTCTGGCCACTGGCGGCGACAGCGCGCTGGGCGGCGATGATTTCGATCATGCGATTGCCAGCTGGATCATCGAGAGCGCGGGCCTGTCCGCCGATCTCGATCCTGGCGCGCAACGTAATCTGCTGCAAACCGCTTGCGCGGCCAAGGAAGCCCTGACCGATGCGGCCAGTGTTGAAGTTGTCTACGGCGACTGGAAAGCACCGCTGACCCGCGAAGCCTTCGATGCGCTGATCGAGCCGATGGTCTCGCGCAGCCTGAAAGCCTGCCGCCGCGCTGTTCGTGATTCCGGCATCGAGCTGGAAGACGTGCATGCCGTGGTCATGGTCGGCGGTTCGACTCGCGTCCCGCGCGTTCGCGAAGCGGTTGCCGAAGCCTTTGGTCGTGAGCCGTTGACCGAAATCGACCCGGATCAAGTGGTGGCCATCGGTGCCGCGATCCAGGCTGATACGTTGGCTGGCAACAAGCGCGATGGCGGCGAACTGCTGCTGCTTGACGTGATTCCGCTGTCCCTGGGGCTGGAAACCATGGGCGGCCTGATGGAGAAGGTGATTCCGCGAAACACCACCATCCCCGTCGCTCGTGCTCAGGACTTCACCACTTATAAAGATGGCCAGTCGGCAATGGCGATTCACGTGCTGCAAGGCGAGCGTGAGTTGATCAGTGACTGCCGCTCGCTGGCGCGTTTCGAATTGCGTGGCATTCCAGCGATGGTCGCGGGTGCGGCGAAGATTCGCGTGACCTTCCAGGTCGACGCTGATGGTCTGCTCAGCGTTTCCGCCCGCGAACTCGGTTCGGGCGTTGAAGCGAGCATTCAGGTCAAACCGTCCTACGGTCTGACCGACGGCGAAATCGCCAAGATGCTCAAGGACTCGTTCCAGCACGCCAATGACGACAAGGTCGCTCGCGTTCTGCGTGAACAGCAAGTCGATGCTCAGCGTCTGATCGAAGCCGTGCAGGGTGCTCTTGAGGTGGATGGCGAGCGTTTGCTCGACGCCGAAGAGCGCATGGTCATCGACCTGCAATTGCAGGAACTGGCCGAACTGATGAAAGGTACCGATGGTTACGCCATCGAGCAGCAGACCAAGCGTCTGTCGCAAGTGACCGATGCTTTTGCTGCCCGCCGCATGGATTTGACGGTGAAAGCCGCTCTGTCGGGGCGCAATCTGAATGAAATCGAGGATATCTGATGCCGCAGGTCATTTTTCTGCCCCACGACAAGTTCTGCCCTGAGGGTATGGTGGTCGAGGCTGCGCCCGGCACATCGATTCTCGAACTGGCCCACGAACACCACATCGAGATGGAAAGTGCTTGCGGCGGCGTCTGCGCCTGCACCACTTGTCACTGCATCATTCGCGAGGGTTTCGACTCGATGGAAGAGGCTGACGAGCTGGAAGAAGACTTTCTTGATCGTGCCTGGGGTCTGGAAGCGCAATCGCGACTGGCCTGTCAGGCTATCGTGGGTGAGGAAGACATCACCGTCGAGATTCCGAAATATTCGCTTAACCATGCGGCCGAAGCGCCGCACTGACTGGTAAGACTGTCATGAGCTACGGTTGGAATGATGTTCAACGTATTGCAGAAGAGCTGGCCGAGGCCCACCCCGGTATCGATCCATATTCTGTAGGTTTCGTCCGTCTGCAGCAGATGATCATGAATCTGCCTGACTTTGATGACACCTCTGGTCGGGTTGGCGAGAAAGTACTGGAAGCGGTTCAGACGCTCTGGGCCGAAGAATTGGACTGATCGTCCTCGCAGGTTAGGCAATACCCAAGAACCCGCGTATAATTCGCGGGTTTAATTTTTCACAAATTACCGTTTCTGGAGTTACACCATGGCTGTTCAACGCACTTTCTCCATCATCAAGCCTGACGCTGTTGCAAAAAACGTCATCGGCGAAATCACCACTCGTTTCGAAAAAGCCGGCCTGCGCGTTGTAGCTTCGAAACTGAAGCAACTGTCCAAAGCTGAAGCTGAAGGCTTCTACGCTGAGCACAGCGCTCGTGGTTTCTTCGGCGACCTGGTTTCCTTCATGATCTCCGGTCCTGTTGTTGTTCAGGTTCTGGAAGGCGAAAACGCTATCGCTCTGAACCGTGAGCTGATGGGCGCTACCAACCCTAAAGAAGCTGCTGCCGGTACCATCCGCGCTGATTTCGCTGATTCCATCGACGCCAATGCTGTTCACGGTTCGGACTCCGAAGCCGCAGCTGCTCGTGAAATCTCGTACTTCTTCGCAGCTACTGAAGTAACCACTCGCTAAGCATTGGCTTAAGAGTGAAGGTGAATCCATGACTACATCGACTGTTAAAACCAACCTGCTGGGTCTGACCCAGCCGGAAATGGAAAAATTCTTCGACTCAATCGGGGAGAAGCGTTTCCGTGCCGGTCAGGTAATGAAATGGATTCACCACTTTGGCGTCGATGATTTCGACGCCATGACGAACGTCAGCAAGGCCTTGCGCGACAAGCTCAAGGCTATTGCCGAGGTCCGTGGTCCCGAAGTTGTCAGCGAGGACATCTCCACCGACGGCACCCGTAAGTGGGTGGTGCGCGTGGCGTCCGGCAGCTGTGTCGAGACCGTGTACATTCCCCAGGGCAAACGCGGCACGTTATGCGTTTCGTCCCAGGCAGGCTGTGCCCTGGACTGCAGTTTCTGCTCCACCGGCAAGCAAGGCTTCAATAGCAACCTCACCGCCGCCGAAGTCATCGGTCAGGTGTGGATTGCCAACAAATCTTTCGGCAGCGTCCCGGCGACCGTCGACCGTGCCATCACCAACGTGGTGATGATGGGCATGGGTGAGCCGCTGCTGAACTTCGACAACGTCGTCGCAGCCATGCATCTGATGATGGACGACCTCGGCTACGGGATCTCCAAGCGCCGCGTGACTCTGTCCACGTCGGGTGTGGTGCCGATGATCGATGAGCTGTCCAAGCACATCGATGTATCCCTGGCGTTGTCCCTGCACGCACCGAATGACGCATTGCGTAACCAATTGGTGCCGATCAACAAGAAATATCCGCTTAAGATGCTGCTCGAGTCGTGCCAGCGCTACATGTCGTCCCTGGGCGAGAAGCGCGTGCTGACCATCGAGTACACTTTGCTCAAGGACATCAACGACAAAGTCGAACATGCCGTTGAGATGGTCGAGTTGCTGAAAGACATTCCATGCAAGATCAATCTGATTCCGTTCAACCCGTTCCCGCACTCCGGGTACGAGCGGCCTAGCAACAATGCTATCCGCCGGTTCCAGGATCAACTGCATCAGGCAGGCTTCAACGTCACTGTGCGCACCACCCGTGGTGAAGACATCGACGCGGCTTGTGGACAATTGGTAGGACAGGTGCTGGATCGCACCCGTCGCAGCGAACGTTACATTGCCGTGCGGGAATTGAACGCCGACGGTGATCTGGCGCAGAACGCCGCGAATACAAACTAAGAGAGGATCTCTATGTTCCTGCGCTTTGCGCTGCTGTTGCTGTTGGCCAGCCTGAGTGCTGGCTGTGTCCTGTCGGGTGACTACAACCCGATGAAGACCAGCAAGGGCCGCGATGAAGCGCGCGCCGCTTATGTGCAGTTGGGGCTGGGGTATTTGCAGCAGGGCATGACCGAGCGCGCCAAGGTGCCGCTGAAAAAGGCCCTGGACCTGGACAGCTCTGACCCGGACGCCAATGCTGCGCTCGGACTGGTGTTCCAGGCCGAGATGGAGCCTGCACTTGCTGACGAACACTTCCGCAAGGCCTTGTCTTCCCGTCCCGCCGATGCCTGCACCCTCAACAACTACGGCAGTTTTCTCTACGAAGAACAGCGTTACAAGGAAGCCTACGAGCGTTTTGAACAGGCCGCCGCCGATACCCTGTATCCTGAGCGCTCGCGCGTGTTCGAGAGCCTCGGCATGACGGCGGCAAAGCTCGGCCAGCGTGATCTGGCGCAGCAGCAACTGGAAAAAGCCCTGCGGTTGAATCGTCAACAACCGCGAGCGTTGCTGGAAATGGCTGAGTTGTCCTTCGAAGACAGGCATTATGTGCCCGCACGTGACTATTACGACCGTTTCAGCCTGCTAACCGAACAAAATGCACGTAGTCTATTGCTCGGCGTTCGGCTGGCGAAAGTGTTTGAAGATCGCGACAAGGCAGCCAGTTATGGCCTGCAATTAAAACGACTCTATCCCGGTACGCCGGAATATCAGCAATACCTGTCGGAGCAATGATGAAAGCGGCGCATCCCGAAGTTGTAGCAGCGAATCGCGTTAACCCCGGTGAGACCTTGCGCCAGGCCCGCGAAAGCAATGGCTGGTCGCTGGCCGAAGTGGCCCTCAAGCTCAACCTCACCGTGACTTCCCTGAGCAATCTTGAAGCCGGCGCTTTCGATAAGCTGCCGGGGCACACCTTCGCTCGCGGCTATATTCGCGCCTATGCCAAGTTGCTCGGCATGGACCAGACCGCTCTGGTTCAGCAGTTTGACCAGTCCACCGGCACCGATTCCCAGGGCAGCAACGTGCATGCGCTGGGACGTATCGAAGAGCCGGTGCGGGTCTCCCACACCATTTTGCGCATCGTCAGCCTGCTGTTGCTGATCGCGGTCATCGGCGGCGGTTTCGTCTGGTGGCAGGATCAGACTTCGCAGCGCACCAAAGACCTGACCAGCCTCGCTCCTGAGCACGTCGAAGTCGAAGGCGCCGACGGCACCACGCAGATTCACCCGATTGACGAACCGGAAGACCAGGCCGTTGCCGAAGGTCAGGCCGAAGGCCCGACTGATTTGGCGTTGCCGCAGTCGGAAACCACCGCTGAATCCACTGGCGCCGAGCCTGCTGCGCCGGCAACGGCTCCAGCAGCACCGGCCGCGACGCCAACTGCACCGGTTCAAACGCCGGCTCCGGTTGTCGCTGCACCGGCTACGCCGGCAGCGAATGTGCCGGCTACTCCTGCGCCGACCGTTGCCGCTCCGGTGGCTCCTGCGACGCCAGCGCCAACCGCGCAAGCGGCTGCGCCAGTAGCGGGTCAAGGTCAGGTTTCTGTGCAATTCGTTGCTGATTGCTGGACGCAAGTCACCGATGGCACCGGCAAGATTCTGTTCAGTGGCCTCAAGCGTAAAGGCGATAGCCTGTCTGTTGCCGGCAAACCACCGTTTGCCGTACGACTGGGCTATGCCCGTGGCGCACAGGTCAGCTACAACGGCCAGTCGGTCGATACCGCTCCGTTCACCAGTGGCGAGACTGCTCGCCTGAAGTTGGGTCAATAAGTCATGCACGGCGAATCTCCAATCAAACGTCGCGTTTCGCGCAAGATCTGGGTCGGCAACGTACCGGTAGGCGGCGATGCGCCTATCGCTGTGCAGAGCATGACCAACAGTGACACCAATGACGTAGCCGCCACCGTTGCACAAATCAATCGTCTGGAAGCGGCTGGCGTCGATATCGTTCGCGTTTCGGTGCCGGACATGGACGCTGCCGAGGCATTCGGCAAGATCAAGCAATTGGTCAAGGTGCCGCTGGTTGCCGACATTCACTTCGACTACAAGATCGCTTTGCGCGTAGCCGAACTGGGTGTGGACTGCCTGCGCATCAACCCGGGCAACATCGGTCGTGAAGATCGCGTGCGTGCAGTGGTTGATGCCGCTCGTGACCGCGGTATCCCGATTCGTATCGGCGTCAACGCCGGCTCGCTGGAAAAAGACCTGCAAAAGAAATACGGCGAGCCAACTCCGGCGGCGCTGGTTGAATCGGCCCTGCGCCACGTTGAGCACCTCGAACGCCTGAATTTCCAGGACTTCAAAGTCAGTGTGAAGGCCTCCGACGTGTTCATGGCCGTCGAAGCCTACCGCTTGCTGGCGAAAGAAATCGTCCAGCCGCTGCACCTGGGCATCACCGAAGCGGGTGGATTGCGTTCTGGCACGGTGAAATCCGCCGTTGGCCTAGGTATGCTGCTCGCCGAGGGGATTGGCGATACTATCCGCATCTCGCTGGCGGCCGACCCGGTCGAAGAAGTGAAGGTCGGTTACGACATTCTCAAGTCTTTGCATTTGCGTTCCCGTGGCATCAACTTCATCGCCTGCCCGAGTTGCTCGCGGCAGAACTTCGATGTGGTCAAGACCATGAACGAGCTGGAAGGGCGCCTTGAAGACCTGCTGGTGCCGCTGGATGTCGCGGTGATCGGTTGTGTAGTCAACGGCCCCGGCGAAGCCAAGGAAGCCCACATCGGCTTGACCGGCGGCACGCCAAACCTGATTTACATCGACGGCAAGCCGGCGCAGAAACTGACGAATGAAAATCTGGTGGATCACCTGGAAAAGCTGATCCGCCAGAAAGCGGCCGAAAAGGTCGAAGCTGACGCAGCGGTTATCGCGCGCGGCTGAGCCTACAGAGCCGAACGAATTTAAGGATTTAAAGTGAGCAAGTCATTGCAAGCCATTCGTGGCATGAACGACATCCTGCCCGAACAGACCCCGCTGTGGCGTTATTTCGAGGGCACTGTTGCGCGTCTGCTGGATAACTACGGTTACAAGCAGATCCGCATGCCGATCGTCGAGTTCACCGAGCTGTTCAAACGCTCGATCGGTGAAGTGACCGACATCGTCGAAAAAGAGATGTACACCTTCGAAGACCGCAACGGCGACTCCCTGACCCTGCGTCCGGAAGGCACCGCAGCGTGTGTACGTGCTGTACTTGAGCACGGCATCACGGGCGGTGGCCAGGTGCAGAAACTCTGGTACATCGGGCCGATGTTCCGCCACGAGCGTCCGCAGAAAGGCCGCTATCGCCAGTTCCATCAGATCGGTCTGGAGGTGTTCAACCTCGACGGTCCGGACATCGACGCCGAGCTGATCACCATGACCTGGCGCCTGTGGGGCGAGCTGGGCATCCGTGATGCGGTCAAACTCGAACTCAACAGCCTCGGCACCAGCGAGTCCCGTGGTCGCTACCGTGGAGCGCTGGTCGAGTATCTTTCGGCGCATCACGACAAGCTCGACGAAGACAGCCAGCGTCGCCTGAAAACCAACCCGCTGCGCGTGCTCGACACCAAAAATGTCGACACCCAGGCCGTGCTGGTCAATGCGCCGAAAATGGCCGACTACCTGGACGACGAGTCCCGTGCACACTTTGAAGGCTTGAAGGCCCGTCTGGATGCCGTCGGCATTCCGTACGTGCTCAACCCGAAGCTGGTACGCGGCCTCGATTACTACAGCAAAACCGTATTCGAATGGGTCACCGACAAGCTCGGTGCCCAGGGCACTGTGTGCGCGGGCGGTCGTTACGACGGGCTGGTCGAGCAGATGGGTGGCAAGCCGACCACCGGCGTTGGTTTCGCCATGGGCATCGAACGTCTGGTGCTGATGCTCGAGACCCTCGAGCAGATCCCGGAAGAAATTTCCCGTCAGGTCGACGTCTACCTCTGCGCCTTCGGTGAAGAAGCCGAGCTGGCCGGTCTGGCTCTGGCCGAGCGTGTACGTGATCAGCTTCCAAACCTGCGTCTGCAAGTCAATGCCGGCGCTGGCAGCTTCAAAAGCCAGTTCAAGAAGGCCGACAAGAGCGGTGCGCTGTACGCACTGATCCTCGGTGACGACGAAATGGCCCAGCAAGTGGTAGGTTTCAAACCCCTGCGTGGCCAGGGCGAACAACAAAGCATTGCCTGGGATGCGCTTGCCGCTCACCTGGCCACCTGCGTCGTGCAGGGTTGAAGCTGTCCTAACAGCCGATTTAGCGATTAAGGAGTATTGGGGTGTCGAGTACCGAAGACGAACAGTTGGCGGATTTGAAGGACTGGTGGACACGCAACGGCAAACCTCTGGTCACCGGCGGCCTGTTGGCGCTGGTTATCGTGTTCGGCTGGCAGGCTTATCACAAATATCAGGACAACCAGTCGCAAGGCGCCTCGGTGCTCTATCAGCAACTGCTGGAAACCACGCTGACGCCTGACGGCAAGCCTGATGCTGCCCGCGTTGCGGATCTGGCCGGCAAGCTCAAGAGCGAATTCGGCGGCACTGCCTACGCGCAGTACGGCAGCCTGTTCGTGGCCAAGGTTGCAGTCGACAGCGGCAAGCTGGACGACGCCGCGACCGAACTCAAAACCATCGTCGACAAACCGGCCAATCCGGCGCTGGGCGAAATCGCCCGTCAGCGTCTGGCGCAGGTGCTGGGCGCGCAGGACAAGGCGGATGACGCTCTGAAACTGCTCGACGGCGACGCCGACACGGCGTTCCTGGCCACTCGCGAAGAACTCAAGGGCGACCTGCTGGTGAAGCTGGGCCGTACCGACGACGCGAACAAGGCGTATCAAAAAGCCAAGGCAGCACTGTCGGATGAAGCGGCGGTCGGTGGCCTTCAAATCAAGCTCGACGACCTGGCTAAAGGGGATGCGTGACGTGATCCGTTGGAAGCATGCAGCATTGCTGGCTCTGGCCATTTTGGCCGCGGGTTGCAGCAGCAACAGCAAAAAAGAATTGCCACCGGCCGAGCTGACCGACTTCAAGGAAGAAGTGGTTCTGCAAAAGCAGTGGAGTCGTTCGATCGGTGACGGTCAGGGCGAAACCTACAACATGCTGGTACCGGCGATCGACGGTGACACCATCTACGCGGCCGATGTGACCGGCGTGGTAATGGCCATGGATCGCGGCAACGGCGACGTGAAGTGGGAACAGGATCTTGATCTGCCTGTCTCCGGCGCCGTTGGCGTCGGTTACGGTCTGGTTCTGATCGGTACGCTGCGTGGCGAAGTCGTCGCTCTGGACACCATCAACGGTGAAGAGAAGTGGCGTGCTCGCGTCAACAGCGAAGTCCTCGCGCCGCCGGCCAACAACGGCGACGTGGTCGTGGTGCAGACTCAGGACGATCGTTTGATCGGTCTGGATGCTTCCACCGGTACTCAACGCTGGGTGTATGACAGCACTCCAGCCGTGCTGACCCTGCGTGGCACCAGCGCACCGCTCGTGACCAACCGCCTCGCGGTGGCTGGCCTGTCGACCGGTAAAGTAGTCGCCCTGGATATTTCCAATGGCGTCCCGGTGTGGGAACAACGCATTGCGATTCCACAGGGTCGTTCGGAACTGGAGCGCGTGGTCGACATCGACGGCGGTCTGCTGCTGTCCGGCGGCACGCTGTACGTTGCCAGCTATCAGGGTCGCGTTGCGGCACTGGATATGGAAAGCGGTCGTCAACTGTGGCAGCGCGATGCGTCGAGCTACGCCGGTATTGCTCAAGGTTTCGGCAGCGTTTACGTGAGCCTGTCTTCGGGCACCGTTGAAGGCGTCGACGAGCGTTCTACCACGGCTTTGTGGAGCAACGATTCGCTGGCTCGCCGCCAGCTGTCGGCTCCGGAAGTGTTCTCCAGCTATGTTGCAGTAGGTGACCTGGAAGGTTATCTGCATTTGCTGAGTCAGGTTGACGGTCGTTTCGTCGGCCGTGAGCGCATCGACAGCGACGGCCTGCGTGCCCGTCCGCTGGTGGTGGGGGACACGATTTATGTGTATGGCAACAGCGGCAAACTGGAAGCCCTGACCATCAAGTAACAACTATGCTTGGGGATAACACCCCAGGCAGCTTCACTTGTGGGAGTGAACCTGTTCACCCCGCAGTGTTGCCCCGAGCACCAGCCGCTGCCTCGCAGCGGCTTTTGTATTTTCTGAAATAACGAAGTGGAGAGCCGCATGGTTCCCGTAATCGCCCTGGTGGGCCGACCGAACGTCGGCAAGTCCACCTTGTTCAACCGCCTGACCAGGACTCGCGACGCCATCGTCGGCGACTTGTCCGGTCTGACCCGTGATCGCCAGTACGGTGAGGCCAAGTGGCAAGGGCGTTCCTACATTCTGGTCGACACCGGTGGTATCTCCGGTGACGAGCACGGTATGGACGAAAAAATGGCCGAGCAGTCGCTGCTGGCCATTGAAGAAGCAGATGTTGTGCTGTTCCTGGTAGATGCCAAGGCCGGTTTCACCGCCGCCGACCAGATGATCGCCGAACACCTGCGCAAACGTAACAAGTGTTCCTACGTGGTTGCCAACAAGGTCGACAACATCGACCCGGAAATGGCCCGCGCTGAATTTGCTCCGTTGGGCATGGGCCACGCGATTCCTATCGCCGGTGCTCACGGCCGTGGCATTACTCAGATGCTGGAAATCGCCCTGGGTGAATTCCCGAGAGACGAAGAAGAGCCGGAAGACGGCGAAGAAGAAGTCGTTGCCGAAGGCGAGGAAGCCAAGCGCATTCCTGGCCCGAGCGAAAAAGACGGCATCAAGATCGCCATCATCGGTCGTCCGAACGTTGGCAAGTCGACTCTGGTTAACCGCATGCTCGGTGAAGACCGGGTCATCGTTTATGACCAGCCCGGCACCACCCGCGACAGTATCTACATCCCGTTCGAACGGAATGAAGAGAAGTACACGCTGATCGACACCGCTGGTGTGCGCAAGCGCGGCAAGATTCACGAAGAAGTCGAAAAATTCTCCGTGGTCAAAACCCTGCAGGCGATCAAAGACGCCAACGTGGTGATCTTCGTGATGGACGCCCGCGAAGGTGTGGTCGATCACGACCTCAACCTGCTGGGCTTCGCCATCGAGTCGGGTCGTGCGCTGGTGATCGCGATCAACAAGTGGGACGGCATGACGCCGAGCGAGCGCGACTTCGTGAAAGTCGAACTTCAGCGTCGCCTGTTCTTCGTTGACTATGCCGACATCCACTTCATCTCGGCACTGCACGGCACTGGCGTGGGCAACCTCTACGCTTCCGTACAGAACTCGTTCAAGTCGGCGGTCACCCGCTGGCCGACCAACCGTCTGACCCAGATTCTGGAAGACGCGGTTGGCGAACACGCACCACCGATGGTCAACAACCGCCGGATCAAGCTGCGTTACGCCCACTTGGGTGGTGCGAACCCGCCGATCATCGTGATCCACGGTAACCAGATCGAGAAAGTGCCGAAGTCGTACGTGCGCTATCTGGAAAACACTTACCGTCGTGTGCTGAAGCTGGTCGGTACGCCGATCCGCATCGAGTTCAAGGGCGGCGAGAACCCGTACGAAGGCAACAAAAACACCCTGACCGACCGCCAGGTCAACAGGAAGCGTCGGATGATGTCGCACACCAAGAAAGCCGACAAGAAACGCCGCGACAAGAAATAAAACAGCAGCTTCAAGTTTCGAGCTGCAAGCTTCAAGTAAAAGCAGTAGAAGCAAAGAGGGCTCCGTATGGAGCCCTTTTTTGTGGGCGAGGGTTTTTGCTTGCAGCTTGCAGCTTGACGCTTGAAACTTGCGTTTCACCTGCAAGGGGCTACCGATGATCACCAGTAAGCTGCCGAATGTCGGCATCACGATTTTCACGCAGATGTCTCAGCTCGCGGCGCAGACCGGCGCCATCAACCTGTCCCAGGGTTTTCCTGATTTCGACGGCCCGCAGTCTCTGCGCGATGCGGTAGGTCGGCACATTGCCAGTGGCCATAATCAGTATTCGCCGATGACCGGCCTGCCAGCACTGCGCCAGCAGATCGCGGCGAAGATCGCCCGCAGCTATGGCGTGAAGGTGGATGCCGAACATGAAGTGACCGTGACGCCCGGCGCGACACAGGCGATCTTCTGTGCGATTCAGGCAGTTATCCACAGCGGCGACGAAGTCATCGTGTTCGACCCGTGCTACGACAGTTACGACCCCGCAACGCAATTGGCTGGCGGTCGTTGCGTGCATGTGCAACTGAGCCCCGACGATTTCTCCATCGATTTCGACAAGCTTGCCGCCGCCCTGAGCCCACGCACGCGCATGATCGTCCTCAACACCCCACACAACCCAAGTGGTGCGCTGATCAGCCGCGCCGAGCTGGATCAATTGGCGGCGCTGATTCGCGATCGCGACATTTATCTGATCAGCGATGAAGTCTACGAACACCTGGTGTTTGATGGCGTGCCGCATGTCAGCGTGCTGGCTCATGAAGAGCTGTATCAGCGCGCCTTCGTGGTCAGTTCGTTCGGCAAGACGTACCACGTTACTGGCTGGAAAACCGGTTACGTCGTCGCGCCGCCGGCCCTGACGGCTGAGCTGCGTAAAGTGCACCAGTACGTCAGTTTCTGCGGCGTCACGCCGCTGCAATACGCCTTGGCCGATTACATGGCCGAGCACCCGGAGCATGTCGAAGAGCTGCCGGCGTTCTATCAGGCCAAGCGCGATCTGTTCTGTGATTTGCTGGCACCGTCGCGATTCACCTTTAACCGGGTTGCCGGCACCTATTTCCAGCTGGTCGATTACTCACAGATTCGTCCTGACCTGAATGACGTCGAGATGGCCCTGTGGATGACCCGCGAGCACGGTGTGGCGAGTATTCCGATCTCGGTTTTCTACCAGAGTCCACCTGAAGGCCAGCGCCTCGTGCGCCTGTGCTTTGCCAAACGCGAGGAGACGCTGCGCGAAGCGGCGGCAAAACTATGCGTGATCTGAGTGCATTACCTGACCTTAATCTGGCGCTGATCCAGACCAGTCTGGCGTGGCACGACCGCCAGGCCAACTTCGAACATTTCGAGGTGTTGCTGGAACAGGCGCGTGGGGCGGATCTGATTATCCTGCCGGAGATGTTCACCACTGGCTTCTCCATGGAGTCGGAAACCCTCGCCGAAGCCGAGAATGGTCCGACCAGCAAGTGGCTGCGACTTCAGGCCGCCAGACTTGATGCGGTCATTACCGGCAGCGTGATCATCCAGGCGGCCGACGGCAGCCATCGCAATCGCCTGCTGTGGGCACGGCCGGACGGTGAAGTGCTGCATTACGACAAGCGTCACCTGTTCCGCATGGCCGGCGAACACAACCACTACACGCCCGGTGAGCGGCAGGTGCAGTTCGAACTCAAGGGTTGGCGAATTCGTCCGCTGATTTGCTACGACTTGCGTTTCCCGGTGTGGAGCCGTGATGCGCAGGACACCGATCTGCTCCTGTACACCGCCAACTGGCCGGGTGCGCGGCGGCTGCACTGGAATCGGTTGTTGCCGGCGCGCGCTATCGAAAACCTCTGCTACGTGGCAGCGGTGAATCGCGTTGGCACCGACGGCAAAGGCTTTGCCTACACCGGCGACAGCCAAGTGCTGGATTTTCAGGGCGAGTCTTTGCTGGCGGCGGGGGAGGCGGACGGGGTGTTCAAGGCTGTGCTGGAAGCGGCGCCACTGGCGGCTTATCGCGAGCGTTTTCCGGCGAATCTGGATGCCGACACCTTCGAATTCACCTGAAATTCAAGCGGTGACGGGGTGGGCCCTTTCGCGAGCAGGCTCGCTCCCACATTGGAATGCGATCCTCCTGTGGGAGCGAGCCTGCTCGCGAATGGGGCTTTGAAATCTGCACAAACATGTCAGGCAAAAAAAGGCCCCGAAGCTTTCACTTCGGGGCCTTTTGCGTTTCAGCGGTGGATTAAGCCGCTTTCGCTTCCGGCTGGCTCAACGAGCGATTCAGCGCACTGAACAGCGCCTTGAAGCTGGCAGTGGTGATGTTTTCATCGATACCCACGCCGTGCACCGCTCGTTCACCGTTCACGCGCAGCTCGATGTAAGCCGCTGCCTTGGCATTGGTGCCCGCACCAATCGCGTGTTCGTTGTAGTCCATGATCTCCACCGGAATCGGCAAGCCGGCCACCAGTGCTTCCAGCGCACCGTTGCCCTTGCCGCGCCAATGCAGGTTGGTTTCGCCCTGACCCTTGCTCGCCACTTCGACTTCGACGGCGCTGTTGCCGTTTTCTTCCTGCAGGCGATGGCTGACCAGCGCATAAGGGGTGTTGGCTTGCAGGTACTCGCTGATCAACAGCGAGTGGATCTGCTTGGCTGTCATCTCAAGGCCCAGGCGATCGGTTTCACGCTGTACGACCTGGCTGAATTCGATCTGCATGCGACGCGGCAGGCTGATGCCGTATTCCTGCTCCAGCAAGTAGGCAATGCCACCCTTGCCCGACTGGCTGTTGACGCGAATCACCGCCTCGTAGCTGCGGCCAATATCGGCCGGGTCGATCGGCAAGTACGGCACTTCCCAAAGGGCATCTGGTTTCTGCTGGGAGAAGCCTTTGCGGATGGCGTCCTGGTGGGAACCGGAGAATGCGGTGTGGACCAGATCGCCAACGTACGGGTGACGTGGGTGGACCTGAATCTGGTTGCACTCTTCAACGACTTTGCGCACGCCGTCGATGTCGGAGAAGTCCAGCTGAGGATCGAGGCCCTGGGTGTACATGTTCAGTGCGACGGTAACGAGATCGACGTTGCCGGTACGCTCGCCGTTGCCGAACAGGCAGCCTTCGACGCGATCGGCGCCAGCCATCAGGCCCAACTCGGTGGCGGCCACGCCGGTGCCACGGTCGTTGTGGGTGTGCAGGCTGATGATCACGCTGTCACGACGGTTGATGTTGCGACCGAACCATTCGATCTGGTCGGCATAGATGTTCGGCGTCGCGCATTCAACAGTGGCCGGCAAGTTGAGGATCATCTTGTGCTCAGGCGACGGGTTCCAGACCTCGATCACTGCATCACAGACTTCCTTGGCGAATTCCAGTTCGGTGGCGCTGAAGGTTTCCGGCGAGTATTCGAAAGTCCACTCGGTGTCCGGCTGCATGGCGGCGTATTTGACGAACAGCTTGGCCGCGTTTACCGCGATGGCCTTGATGCCGTCCTTGTCCTGGTTGAAGACGATGCGACGGAAAGAAGGCGAGGTGGCGTTGTACAGGTGAACGATGGCTTTCTTCGCGCCGCGCAAGGATTCGAATGTGCGCTCGATCAGGTCTTCACGACCCTGGGTCAGCACCTGAATGGTGGTGTCGTCCGGGATGTGGCCTTCTTCAATAAGGGTACGCACGAAGTCGAAGTCGGTTTGCGAAGCCGCCGGGAACGAGGCTTCGATTTCCTTCACGCCCACTTGCACGAGGGTTTTCCAGAAGCGCAGCTTTTTCGCCGCGTCCATCGGTTCGATCAGCGACTGGTTGCCGTCACGCAGGTCGGAGCTGCACCAGATCGGCGCGGTATCGATGGTTTTCGACGGCCAGGTGCGATCAGGCAAGTTGATGACGGGGAACGCGCGGTATTTCGAGGACGGATCTTTGAGCATGCTCATCGGGAAATTCCTTATTGTCTGGGCCGAAAAGAGGCGGCCTGCCGGTACAACGAATGTGTTGGGAAAAGCGTAGGACGAGGCGCCGCGATTCAGCCTGGCAGTCGTGCGCTGACGAGGCACAGGCTGCGGTGCTGGCGAAGCTGAATAAGGGTGTGAGAGGTTTTCATGCCTTCAACCCTAACCGCGAGGACAGAGGTTGGCAAGTGGTCGAAAAAAATTGAGAGGAATACTCGAAAAGACGGGTTTTGCGCGATTTTATTGTTTGTAAGTTGCCAGTTCGTTTTGATGTTTGCGCGAGGTTTGGTTGGGGCGCAATTGAGAGCGATGTGTTATTCCAGAATATTTCGATGACAGTGAGTCCGTCATCGCGGGCAAGCCACGCTCCCACAGAGATTGGTGGTGTACACAACATTCATGTTCACCTCGAACTCTGTGGGAGCGGGCTTGCCCGCGATGAGGCCGGTAGCCTCATCACATAACTCAGGGCTGGAACGCACCAATGAAAATCGCCGGATCCACCCGCGCATCATTCAGGCTGATGTTCCAGTGCATATGCGGCCCGGTCGCCCGGCCAGTCGAGCCGACCTTGCCAACCACTGCGCCACGAGCCAGCTGATCGCCAACCTTCACATCGATTTTCGACATATGGCAGAACATGCTGATAAAGCCCTGGCCATGATCGACAAACACCGTATTGCCGTTGAAAAAGTAATTGCCGGTCAGGATCACCTTGCCCCCCGCCGGGGTCTTGATCGGCGTGCCGGCCGGTACGGCGAAATCGAGGCCGGCGTGAGGATTGCGTTCTTCACCGTTGAAGAACCGGCGCACGCCAAACTTGCTCGACAGCGGCCCGTTGACCGGTTTGTCCAGCAACAGATTGCTTGGAATGTTCGGGCTGAAGCTGCGATAAGCCTTGATCTGCTCGGCCAGTTCGCCCTCGATGCGCTTGAGGTTGGCCGGGTTGGGATTGACCTGCTGGGTGTTCTTCAGGGTGATGCGCTGTTCCGGGTATTTTTTGCTGCCAACGGTGAACGGCAAGGTTCGGCCGCCACTGCTGATCTGTTGTGCGCCAAGCTTGACCGTCAACGGCACACCGACAATCGCCAGCCAGTTGTTCTGTTCTTTCACCACAAGCACTGGTTTGCCCTGATATGTGGCTTTCGGCGCCTGAGCGGCAGCGCCAAGATCAACCACGGCCACACCGCCGGGCACCGGTTTGTTGAGCAGCCGGGTGATGTAACTGTCGGCGTGGGCATTGAAGGTCAGGCACAGCAAAAACAATGGAGCCAGAAAACGCGGCATGGATCAGTCCAGTAAAGAAAGGGTGACGGGCGTCAGGTGATTGTCCTCGACGCGCACTTGCAGTTCGCCTTCGCCGAGTTTGGCTTTCAGGCGCTGGCCGGTGTGGGTCTGCGCGGCGTTGCGAATCGCGTTGCCGCGCTCGTCGAGCAAAATGCTGTAACCGCGGCCCAGGGTGGCCAGCGGGCTGACCACATGCAGCGTCTGCATCTGACTTTGCAATTGCAGTCGGCGGTTTTTCAGACCTTCGCGCATGGCCCGGGGCAGACGTTCGGCGAGGCTGTCGAGGCGCTGGCGCAACATCGCCAGTTGGCGTCCCGGATGTTGTCCGGCGAGGCGGGTTTCGAGACGGATCAGGCGTTCGCGGCGGGTATTGAGCTGGCGCTCGAAAGCCCGACGCATGCGCATATCCAGATCATCCAGGCGCTGAGCCTGCTGGCGCAGACGTTCGCCGGGATGACGCAAACGACGAGCCATGCCTTCCAGGCGCAGACGATCGCGCATCAAGCGGTCACGCATACGCATTACCAAACGACGATGCAGGCTTTCGACCTGACGGATCAGATGACTGGAGTCGGGGGCGAGCAACTCGGCGGCAGCGGAAGGTGTTGGCGCACGCACGTCGGCGACAAAGTCGCTGATCGACACATCGGTTTCATGGCCGACGGCGCTGACGATTGGCGTCACGCAGGCATCGACCGCACGGGCCACGGCTTCTTCGTTGAAGCACCAGAGGTCTTCCAGCGATCCACCGCCACGAGCGAGGATCAATGCATCAAAGCCGCGCGCGTCCGCCATTTTCAAGGCGCGGACGATTTGCGCGGTGGCTTCGCGGCCCTGTACGGCGGTCGGGATCAACGTCAGCTGCACTTGTGGCGCCCGGCGGCGGAACACGCTGATGATGTCGCGGATCACCGCACCGGTCGGCGAGCTGATGATGCCGATGCGCTGTGGATGGGCCGGCAGCGGCACTTTGCGTTCGGCGCTGAACAGACCTTCGGCGCTGAGCTTTTCCTTCAGCGCGTCGAAGGCCAGGCGCAACGCGCCATCACCGGCCGGTTCCACGGTGTCGAGTATCAATTGATAGTCGCCACGGCCCTCGAACAGCGAGACCTTGCCGCGCACCTTTACCGCCAAACCGTCCTTCAACGCCTGACGCACCCGAGCGGCGTTCTGTCGAAACAGTGCGCAGCGCACCTGAGCACCGCTGTCCTTGAGGGTGAAATAGATGTGGCCGGACGCCGGACGGGCGAGGTTGGAGATTTCGCCCTCGACCCAGATATTACTGAACACGTCTTCAAGCAACACCCGCGCGCGGCCGTTGAGCTGGCTGACGGTCAGGACTTCACGGTCCAGGCCAAGTCTTGCAAAGGGATCTTTAATCATGGGGCGCAGTTTAAAGGCATTCGCCGGTGAATGTCTGGAGGAAGTGTTGGATCAAAGGTGTGGGATTTTGCCTATAGGCGAGGGCGACGGTGCTGTTGCAATCGGCATCCGAGGGAAGGAATCCTACGCCGATGGGGGGCGCTGTCCTGAATCAACAGCAAAAATCGAATGGTTGCGGCTGCTGCCATGCATGGCGGTGGGCTGTTTGCCATCGCAGGTGTATATGCCGAGCTACCCTTGTTGATGCTGGCGCTGTGTCTGTTGCCGGCCATGGCATTGGGATTGTGAACTGGTCGGCGGCTGACGATGCGTTTGTCCAGCGAGGCATTTGTGCGACTGGTGATGTGGCTGGTGCTGGCAAGCGGGATTGCGTTGATCGTGCGCTACTTCAGCACTTGACCGGATTTCGTCAGGGATTAAGCTGCCGGCCGCACTGACGCCATCGCGGGCAAGTCGAATCGGCGCACCGATGTTCCTACAGTGATTTGAGTCGATCACAATGTTTGTATTCGCCTCAGCCCCCGTGGGAGTGGGCTTGCCCGCGATGGCGGTGGAGTGAGCACCGCAGAACTTCCATTTGACGTCGCAGGCTGCATCATGAATTCGCAAAGCATCATCGTCCCGAAAATCTCCACCCTGCCGGTGCACGAGCCCCGGGCGCGGGCGATCGTGCGCTGGCTGGTGCGCAAGAACATCGTCAAGGAAGAGCTAAGCACCTGCGGGCGCACCGGCAACCGCATGGCCTACGCGATCGCTGATGGCGCCCGCGCGGTGGTGCTGCACCCCGAGGCGCTGCCATTCGGCGAGCCGATCAATGGTCTGGAGATCGTCACCAAGCGTTGCATCTTCACCCCGGCCAAAGGTTTTCTCGAAGAAGCAGGTTGCGCCGAATGTCGTCGGGAAATCGGCGAAGCGCTGTTCGATAGCCTTGAGGAATGGATGCCGGCACGCACCGACAACTTCACCTGCCCCGAATGCGGCCACGAAGACGACATCAATGGCTTTCTGTTCTTGCAGGAGTGCGCGTTCTCCAACCTCGGGTTCATCTTCAACAACTGGCTGGAAGCGGGTTTCAAACAGAGCTTTATCGACGAATTCGCCGATTGGCTCGATCAACCTGTGAGCTGGGTAAAAGTCGAACTCTAACGCCACATTCCCTGTGTAGGAGCTGCCGAAGGCTGCGATCTTTTGACGTTGTTCCTCAAAAGCAAGATCAAAAGATCGCAGCCTTCGGCAAATCCTACAAAGAGCAGGGTTTCCCGTATATCAATTAGGCTGAGTTTTACATTGAACAGCAGGGGGTGTCTGACTATAATGGCGCGCTTCCATTTTCCCGCTCGGGAGCCCCCGCGATGCTGCGTATCAGCCAAGAAGCTCTGACCTTCGACGACATTCTTTTAGTACCTGGTTATTCCGAGGTGCTTCCTAACGAAGTCAGTCTCAAGACCCGTCTTACCCGTGGCATCGAACTGAACATTCCTCTGGTTTCTGCCGCCATGGACACCGTTACTGAAGCCCGTCTGGCAATCGCCATGGCTCAGGAAGGTGGCATCGGCATTATCCACAAGAACATGACCATCGAGCAGCAAGCTGCCGAAGTGCGCAAGGTCAAGAAGTTCGAAGCCGGTGTGGTCAAGGATCCGATTACCATCGAGGCTGATGCCACGGTGCGTGACCTGTTCGAACTGACCCGCATGCACAATATCTCCGGCGTTCCGGTGCTGCACGATGGCGACCTGGTCGGCATCGTCACCTCCCGCGACGTGCGTTTCGAAAGCCGTCTGGAAGCCACCGTCCGTGAAGTGATGACGCCTAAAGAGCGTCTGGTCACGATCAAGGAAGGCGCCAGCAAGGACGAAGCACGCGAACTGCTGCACAAGCACCGCATCGAGCGCGTGTTAATCGTCGACGACAAATTCGCCCTCAAAGGCATGATGACCGTCAACGACATCGAAAAAGCCAAAGCCTACCCGCTGGCCAGCAAGGACGATCAAGGTCGTCTGCGCGTGGGTGCTGCGGTCGGTACCGGTAAAGACACCGGTGACCGCGTCGCTGCACTGGTCCATGCCGGTGTGGACGTGGTGGTGGTCGACACCGCTCACGGTCACTCCAAAGGTGTGATCGACCGTGTTCGCTGGGTCAAACAGAATTTCCCTGACGTGCAGGTGATCGGCGGCAACATCGCCACCGGCGCTGCCGCCAAGGCCCTGGCCGAAGCTGGCGCCGATGCGGTCAAGGTCGGTATCGGCCCTGGCTCGATCTGCACCACCCGCATCGTCGCAGGTGTCGGCGTTCCGCAAATCAGTGCCATCGCCAACGTCGCCGCTGCCCTTGAAGGCACAGGCGTGCCGTTGATCGCCGACGGCGGCATCCGTTTCTCCGGTGACCTGTCCAAGGCCATCGTTGCCGGTGCTTCCTGCGTGATGATGGGCTCGATGTTCGCCGGTACTGAAGAAGCGCCGGGCGAGATCGAACTGTTCCAGGGTCGTTCGTACAAGGCTTATCGCGGCATGGGTTCGCTGGGCGCCATGTCCCAGGCTCAAGGTTCCTCCGACCGTTACTTCCAGGACTCCTCGGCAGGCGCCGAGAAACTCGTTCCGGAAGGCATCGAAGGCCGAGTGCCGTACAAAGGCACCCTGAGCGCGATCATTCACCAGTTGATGGGCGGTCTGCGTTCCTCGATGGGTTACACCGGCAGCGCCGACATCGAAGAAATGCGCACCAAGCCCGAGTTCGTGCGGATCACCGGCGCCGGCATGGCCGAATCCCACGTTCACGACGTGCAGATCACCAAAGAAGCGCCAAACTACCGCGTAGGTTGAGCCTTCAAGCAAATCGTTAAGCAACCGGGGCTGTGTTATTCAGCCCCGAGTTGTTTCTGAATCACGACTGTTTCTGAATTACTTAGACGAGACTGAATCATGGCCCTCGACATTCACGCTCACCGCATCCTGATCCTCGACTTCGGTTCGCAATACACGCAACTGATCGCCCGCCGCGTGCGCGAGATCGGTGTTTACTGCGAACTGCACCCGTTCGACATGGACGAAGATGCGATCCGCGAATTCGCACCAAAAGGCGTCATCCTCGCCGGCGGCCCCGAGTCCGTGCACGAAGCCGACAGCCCGCGCTGCCCGCAAGCCGTGTTTGACCTCGGCGTGCCGGTTTTCGGTATCTGCTACGGCATGCAGACCATGGCCGAGCAACTGGGCGGCAAGGTTGAAGGTTCCGAGCTGCGTGAGTTCGGTTACGCCCGCGTTGACGTGGTCGGCAAGAGCCGTCTGCTCGACGGCATCGAAGACCACATCGACGCCGATGGCCTGTTCGGCCTCGACGTGTGGATGAGTCACGGTGACAAGGTCACCAAGATGCCGGAAGACTTCCACATTCTGGCCAGCACCCCAAGCTGCCCGATCGCTGGCATGTTCAACGACGACCGCGGCTACTACGGCGTGCAGTTCCACCCGGAAGTGACCCACACCAAACAGGGCGGCCGTATCCTGTCGCGCTTCATCCTCGACATCTGCGGCTGCGAAGCACTGTGGACGCCGTCGAAGATTGCTGAAGACGCCATTGCCAACATCCGCGCACAGGTCGGTACCGACAACGTGTTGCTGGGTCTGTCCGGCGGCGTTGACTCCTCGGTGGTTGCCGCGCTGCTGCACAAAGCCATCGGCGACCAGCTGACCTGCGTCTTCGTCGACAACGGTCTGCTGCGTCTGCACGAAGGCGAGCAAGTGATGGCCATGTTCGCCGAGAACATGGGCGTCAAGGTGATTCGCGCCAACGCTGAAGAGCAGTTCCTGAACAATCTGGCCGGCGAAGCCGACCCAGAGAAGAAGCGCAAGATCATCGGTCGTACCTTCATCGATGTCTTTGATGCCCAGTCGAACAAACTGGATAACATCAAGTACCTCGCTCAGGGCACCATCTACCCGGACGTGATCGAGTCGGCTGGCGCCAAAAGCGGCAAGGCTCACGTGATCAAGTCGCACCACAACGTGGGCGGCCTGCCGGAAGAGATGAACCTGAAACTGGTCGAGCCACTGCGCGAACTGTTCAAGGACGAAGTCCGTCGTCTGGGCCTTGAACTGGGCCTGCCGTACGACATGGTCTACCGTCACCCGTTCCCGGGCCCGGGCCTGGGCGTGCGCATCCTCGGTGAAGTGAAAAAGGAATACGCCGACCTGCTGCGTCGTGCCGACCACATCTTCATCGAAGAACTGCGCAAAGCCGACTGGTACCACAAGGTCAGCCAGGCGTTCGTGGTGTTCCAACCGGTGAAATCGGTTGGCGTGGTTGGTGATGGCCGTCGTTACGCCTGGGTCGTTGCCCTGCGTGCCGTAGAAACCATCGACTTCATGACCGCACGTTGGGCGCACCTGCCTTACGAACTGCTGGAAACTGTCAGCGGCCGCATCATCAATGAAATCGAAGGCATTTCGCGCGTTACTTACGACGTGTCGAGCAAGCCGCCGGCGACGATTGAGTGGGAATGATCCCCCTGCACTTGAATGCCTGCATCAAGTGACTGAAAACCCCTGGCCTTGGCCGGGGGTTTTTCGTTTCAGGTGCGCGAAAACGTTCAGAGGGGCAGGCGGCTTTGCAGTTTCAGCCCTATTTCCGTCAGGCGCTGGGAGAGTGCGGCGACATCAGGAAACAATACGCCACTGATCCGCGGCATGGCCTGGACCCAGACATACACCTGGCCGTCCACTGTCTGATTGACCGGGGTTCGGACAAGGTTGCCCGAGCTATTGCGGCGTATGAGGGTGTAATTGTTCTGGGTTTTTTCCAGCAGGTACATGCCATTGCGGTGCAGCAGCCGATCCAGTGTTTTCTCGGTCCAGGTCACGGGGGGCGCTTCGATTTGCAGGCGCAGGTCGGCGTAGAGATAGTCGAACGAGTCGCGTGTGCTTGCACCATTGTCGAAGGGGCCGCGAGCGACTTTGATGCCAGGGTCGATGTCCACGCCAACCTCCTCTGACGGCAAGGCCTCTTCTATCCGCAAACCGATGCCGCCCCGCAGTTCGCTGATGCCGGGCAGGTTCCTGAAGTTGTTGGTGTTCTGGGCATCGATCAGTGCGATCCATTTGCCTGGACCGTTAAGCACATCATCCCCCCACATGATTTGCGACATCAGACTGGTGTGCATCATTTGCTCTTCAATCGAGGTGAGGGACACCTTCATTTTGTAGCTCGCCGCGCAATCGATCCCTTGCACCCGGATGCCATTGGCCTGGGCCGTCCTGACCAGCTCGAGCATGTTGAACCTCTCGTTCGGATCGGTTCCGAGGCTGGTCAGGTAAAGGCGTAAATCTTCGGACATCTGCCCGCTGGTGTAGTAGTTGTTCAGATCAACCTGAGCGAAATCATTGAGCAGGCCACGCACATAGAGCGTCTTGGCATGTCGGGCAAGCGCGGGCATGTTTTCGATCATGAAGCGCATGCTGGTGATGCGATCGAGAGTTTCGCCAACGGCCAGGCCTTCGGCGTGTTCAAAGATGCCGTCAATCAGTTCGCCGGTTGGCATGGCGCGGGTGATTGCAGGCTGTTTCGGCCGTACCGGCAGGTTGTTCCAGTCCAGCTCGGCGTAAAACTCCTTGGCCTCACTCAGAAGCTGTGTGCGTCGGTGGCTGAAATGGGTGGCATACACGTGGTCGACCGTCCCATTGCTGGCGGCGCCGGCAGCTGCATCGGCTGAATCGTCGGGCAGGTTCATTGCCCATTTTCTCAGGTTGAGCATGTCCGTACCGTACACGTCGTAGAGGGTACGCACGCGGCGCAGCGGGCGGGAAATCGTCGCGGGTGACAGGACCAAAGATTCGTCTGTCGTTGGCTCCAGTGAGGGGATCGACGAGCTCTTGCCGGGGCCACAAGTGCCCAGGCATTGCCCGCCGCCTTTGAGACGCAGCGCCGGCATGCGCTCCCAGGTGCCGCCGGCACTCAAGCGAACCGGCAGGGAATAGGCGAACTGGCTGGGCCGCTCCGGGTCGACGATCGCCCAGTTGCCACTGTCCTCGGAGGCGGTGAAGTAACGCACGTAATACGGTTTGCCATCGAGGCTGATGGCATACGCCGGCTCTGTGTCGAGGCGGTAAATGCCCTGGAACCTACCCGGTTCGGTTTCGGCGTGAAGGTGTTCAAGCACGGCATCACACTGATACCGGACAGGGATCCTCAGTGCCGAAGACGTTGGCGGTGCAGCGGGGGCGAGCACTTCGCGAGTGGGCGAAGGGGTTGTGGCCTCATCCGACAGCCCGGTTGCCGTCTCGCCCGCCTCGGCTTCGGCTTCGGCTACGGCCTGCGGCGCATCGAGCGCTGGCAAAAACGGCTGGTTCGCCGCAGTGAACTCGATCAACCCGGCCATTTCCTCGGCCTCGGCAAATTCAACCTGCGGGCCCACCTCCAGCAGCGCGCCGGAGCCGCTGAGGAACGGAACGTTGAGCAGCGCCTCGATACCGTCGAGCACCGCGCCCAGGGTGCCGACCCTGCGCTCGGCGGGAGTCCTGCCGTTGACTGCCAGGTCGATGTTCAGGCTCATGTTGGCGATGCCAGCGCCAATCACCGGTAGTGCCAGCGGCCAACCCACGGCGGCCATCGGGCCGAAGACCTTCAGACCGGCGCTCAAATAACCCATCCACAGCTTTTTGCGCAGATCGCTGTTGGAGGTCAGCGCCAGACGGGCCTCGGCAAACATGGCGTTGCGTGTCGAATCGGTTAGCCAGGTGAACGGGTCAGCGTTGATGGCGACGCTGCTGCCATTGACCAGCCGATGATCGCTGCGACCCCAAGTGCTCACCAGACGGTTCATCAGATCGGTCAGCTTTTCGTTCATCGCGTTGCGATCGGCCAGCGGGAACCGGTTTAGAAAGGCTTTGCGCTTGCCCTCGGTGTTCATCTGTTCGAGCACCCACCAGTGCAGATCCGCGTCGTCCTCCATGACCCGCAAAGCTCGGGCTTCGCCGGGCAGATAGAGGATCTGCCGGCCACTGTCCTGCACCAGGCGCAGGGCATTGATGGCGACATGTCCGTCAATTTCCAATGCACGTACTTCGCCGCTGGCCGCGTGGCTTGCCTGCAGCATTTGCAGGGTGACGGGCCAGGTGATGGGCCCAGTCACCGCGTCGATCACGCGCTGGAAATCTGTCCCGTTAAGGTGGCCGTGCTTGAGTGCCTGCACCGCCAGGGCGAGAAAATTGCACTTGGCCAACGTGCGGAAGTCGTCCGCCGAGGCCTGCCAGAACGTCGTCAGCTCCCCGGTGTAGCGCGTGCTGAAATCGATGTTCCAGAATTGATTCAACACATCACTGCCCAGCAATCGCACTTCATTGCTCTGATCGAAGCTTTCGGCCTCCGGCCCGTCGGAGTAGAAACCGCAGTAGAGCGCCAGCAGGTCTGCGTTGTCCTGATCGGTGGCGCGAAAACGCTGGATCACCAGTTGCGTGAGGGTCAACGACTCGTACGGTTTCTCCTGCGGGTGTTCCCAACCGGTGAACGTCAGGGCGCTGCTCTGCGCGGTCCTGAATCGATGGAAGTAAATCCGGTCCGGATTGGCGCCCGACAGACCTTTATCAGTCAGTAACTGAGTGGCGACGGCTCGGGCCGCGTCCTCAAGGCCTGGACATACCAGCACGAGGGTTGTTGCGATTGCCTTGAGGCTGGCCTTGTCTGCCGCGTTGGGCAGCTGGCGGCGTTCGGGTGCGTTCATGCACTTGTCCATCCATGGGGAAAACGAAGATCGAGCATGAACGATTGGCTACGGGTGCAGGCACTAACTATGTATCGCCCATGGAGGCTGGCGTGGAAACACCAAAACCCCTGGCTCGCGTCAGGGGTTTTGTCTGTCTGGAGCGGGTGTCAGGCGGGCAGGCGGCTCTGCAGCGACAGGCCCATTGCGGTCAGGCGTTGGGACAGTTCCTCGATGTTGGCGAAGCGGATGTCATTGACCTTTGGCCAGCCAGGGCGATGCAGGGAAACGCCGCCATCAGGCAGTTGCGTCACGGGTGTGCGCATCAGCATGCCTCGCTTGCTGCGGTGCAGCACGGTCCAGCTGTCGTTGTTCCTGATGAACATGAACATGCCGCGTCGATGCAGCAGGTTGTCCAGCGTCTCCTCATTCCAGTTCATCGGTTCTGCCGGCATTCTCAGGCGCAGGTCAGTGCGAATCACGTCATGATTGACCGACGCTCCGGCTTCAGCGGAAAACGTCTCGCGACGCACTTCCAGGCCCGGATCGACATCGACCACCATGGGTTGGCCCATTGCCGCTTCTTCGATGCGCAAACCGATGCCGCCCTTGATTTCGGCGAGACCGTCCAGGCCTCTGAAGGAGTTGGTGTTCTGCGCGCCGGTCAGCACCATCCATTTTCGCGGACTGTTGATGTAGGTGTCGCCGGTCATGATGTCACTGGCCAGATACGTGCCGATCATTTGCTCGTCGTAGGGCGCGGCCGGCGAACTCATCTTGTAGCTCGCCGCGCAATCGATGCCCTGTACCCGCACACCGTTTTCCCTGGCGACCCTGACCAGTTCCAGTGCATTGAAGCGTCCCGCCGGGTCGGTGCCCAGACTGGTCAGATAAGTGCGCAGGTCCGCCGACATGGCGCCGCTGGTGAAGTAGCGGTTCAGGTCCACCTGTGCGAAGTCACTGAGCACGCCGCGCATATAAAGGGTTTTGGCATGGCGGGCGAGCGCCGGCATGTTTTCGATCATGAAGCGCATGCTGGTGATGCGGTCCAGAGTCTCGCCCACGACCAGCCCGGGCGCTGACTCAAAGATACGGTCGAGCAGTTCGGCTATGGATGTCTGCTCATCAAAGGCAATGGGCGGGCGCGGCGGCGGCGTGATCCACGGCAGATCGTTGAAGAATTTTCTCGCGGCGACTTGCAGCGACTGCCGCTTGGCCAAGGCATGGAGCTCGAAGGGATCCTCCATGCCGAAAGTGCCGTCGGCGGTGGGCGTCAGTTCGACATGGGGTTCGTTGAGGTTCAGCGCCCAGGCCTTGATCGAGCGGCGCACCGTCGGATCGATATCGTAAGCCGAGGGCACGATGCGCACCGCGCGCGGTATCGGCGACTGTGGTTCTGTCGGCGGTAGCGTTTCGGCCTCGGTGGATTCAGTCGACTCAAGGGTGTTGAGTTCGATAGACGGCGTGCACTGTTTGCCCGCGCACTGGCCGCCGCCGCGAAGACCCAGCGCCTGCATCCGCTCCCACTCGCCTTGGGGGTTCAGGCGCACTGGTAACGAATGCACGAACTGGTTGGGGCGATCCGGATCGACAATCGCCCAATAGCCGCCCTCGCTGGCATCGCCGAAAAAGCGCACGTAGTACGGATTGTTGTTGAGCAGAATGGCGAACGGTGGATCACGATCAAGGCGAAAGATCCCTTGAAACTGACCGGGCTCACTTTGCGCGGTCATCCCTTCGAGCAGTTCGTTGCACACGTATCTCTGCGCAATCGGTGGCGGGGTCGCACGATCAACCGGGCCCGGCCAAGTTAACTCGGCGACCGGATTTGGCGTTTCGGCGTCCTCGGCCGCTTCGCTGAGTGCTTCAGGCGCAAGCGGATCCGCCGGCGTCCGGGCCGCAGTTGCTTCGCTGAGCTCGGCCATCTGTTCGGCTTCTGCTGCGTCCACCTCAACGCCGACCTCCAGCGTTGAGCCTGAGCCTTTGAGAAACGCGACGTTGAATAGCGCGTCAATGCCACTGAGCACCGCACCGAGCACCCCGGCCTTGCGTTCACTGGCGCTTTTGCCATTGACCGCCTGATCGATATTCAGGCCCATGCTGGCGAGGCTGGCGCCAATCACCGGCAAGGCAATCGGCCAGCCGACCGCAGCCATGGGGCCGAATACCTTGAGGCCCGCGCTCAGGTAACCGATCCAGAGTTTCTTGCTCAGTTCGCTGTTGGAGGTCAGGGACAGGCTTGCCTCGGCGAGCATCGCGGCGCGGGTCGCTTCACCGAGCCAGCGCATCGCATCACCGCTGATCGCGCGATTTTGCTGGTTGATCAGGTGATGGTCGGCGCGGCCCCAGGTGCCGACCAGCTGGTTCATCAACTCGGTGAGACCCTCGGTGATCTGCTGCCGATCTGCCAGTGCAAAGTGGCTGAGCAGCGCCTGTCGCCGGGTTGCCTCGTTCATCTGTTCGAGCACCCACCAGTGCATGTCCGCCGGGGTCTGCATGACCACAAAAGCCTGCGCTGCGCTTGGCAGATACAGGATCTGCCGGCCGTCGGCAGCCACGATGCGCAGCAGATTGACGGCGACATGCCCGGCGATATCAAACGCGCGCACATCACTGGTCGTCGCGTGGCTCGATTGCAACATGGCCAGCGTCACCGGCCAGGTAACGGGGCCGATGACCGCATCGACGATCCATTGGAAATCGCTGCCGGTCAGTTGCTCGAGTTCAAGTGCCTGCACCGCCTGACTGAGAAAGTTGCACTTGGCCAACGTGCGGAAATCTTCCGCGTGGGCGCTCCAGAAGCTGTTCAGCTTTTGCTGGTAGCGCGAGCTCAGATCAATGGCCCAGAAGTCGTTGAGCACTTCGTTGCCATGCAGGCGCACTTCATTGGTGTGGTCGAACGTCTCGGCCTGCGGCCCGTCCGTGTAGAAGCCGCCGTAGAGGTCCAGCAAGTCGGCATTGTCCTGATCGGTGGCGCGAAAGCGATGCACCACCAATTGGGTGAGGGTCAGCGATTCGTAGGGCTTTTCGCCGGTGTGCTCCCAGCCGGTAAACGACTGCGTGCTGCTTTGCGCCAGGTTGAAACGATGGAAATAAACCTGATCCGGGTCGATCTCGGTAGCGCCCTTGCGCACCAGCAACTCGCTGGCGACTTGATGGGCCTCGTCGTACAGGCTGGGGCAAAGCTGCACGACGGTGGTGGCGATGGCCTTGAGTGACGCTTTGTCCGCCGCATTCGGCAGACGACGCTGTGGGGGCGATTTCATGTGCTCTCGATCCTTGAGAAATGAAGGTCGAGCATGGCCGAATCGCTACGGCGGCGTGCATTAGATACCTACCGCACAGGATGTCTGCAAACGTGTCGAGGGTCAGCGCCGCGCCACATCGGAGAAGTAGAACTTGTCCAGGGTGTGCCGGGATTCGGTGTATTCGAACTGGCGGCCGTCCTGAAGGAATGTCTGGTTGCTGACGACGATCACGTGGCTCTGGCCGTCGAGGTCCAGGTGCGACAGGTCATCCTTGCTGCACGGGCGCGCTTCGATGGTGCGCTGCGCGTAGGCGATCTGAAGCTGCAGGGTCTGTTCGATGTAGGCGTAGATTGATTGCTCGGCGATATCGAGGGACAGGCCGGGAATGACCTCGGTGACAAAATGGTTGATGTCGAGGATCACCCGTTTGCCATCAATGCGCCGCACCCGTTTGACCCGGGTAATCAGGCTGCCGGGCTGCGCATCGATGTGTTCGAGCAATGCGCCTTCGAGGGGAATCTGCGCCAGCTCGACCACTGCGGTACTGACGTCGTCGCCCAGGCGTGGGTAGGTCTCCTGAAAACTGACGATGCCACCGAGCTGAAATTCGATCGGGTTGGTCGACAGGACGAAGGTGCCCTTGCCATGGACTTTCTGCGCGAAACCGCGCTCCTGAAGTTGCTCGATGGCCTTGCGCACTGTGCCGCGGCTGGCCTGATAGCTGTCCATCAGCTCGGTTTCGGAGGGCAGGCGAGCGCCGCGTTGCAGACGTTCAGTGGTGATACTCGCCAGCAGATCGCTGTAGATCTGGTTGTATTTGCTCATGAGAGGGGCTCGATGCCGGCTGTGCTCAAAGCTTCGAACCATAAGGGCAGGGTAGGGCTTTGTCCATGTGGGGATTGGAAATCACCTTAGGCTGCGGTAGGAAAATTCTCTGCTGGTCTGGCAAAAACATACAAAAACAAACTCGTCTGTACGAGTTGTTGCAATAACTCGTACAGACGAGTACTTTCCGTTTCCACGTGCTGCCAATAACAACAATCCACAGCGGAAGAACTAGCATGAGCCACGACTATCCGAACATCGCCCGAGCGCTGCTGCAAAGCCTTGGCGGTCGCGAGAACATCGAACAGGCCGCGCACTGCGTCACGCGCCTGCGCCTGGCCTTGAAGAATCCAGCCCTGGTCAACAGCGCCACGCTCAACCAGATCGATCTGGTCAAAGGCTCGTTCTTCACCGGCGGTCTGTATCAGGTGGTGATCGGCCCGGGCGAAGTGGAAAAGGTCTACGCCGAATTGCGCCGCCAGACCGGCCTCGCCGCGTCGACCATCGCCGACGTCAAACAGAAAAGCGCCGAGAAGATCAACGCCATGCAGCGTCTGGTGCGGGTGTTTTCCGACGTGTTCATGCCGATCCTGCCGGCGCTGATCGTTGCCGGTTTGCTGATGGGCATCAACAACCTGATCGGCGCCAAAGGCATGTTTATCGAAGGTCAGACCCTGCTGGATGCTTACCCCAAACTCGAGGGACTGTGGAGTCTGATCAACCTGATGGCCAACACCGCGTTCGTGTTCTTGCCGGCATTGGTGGGATGGTCGGCGGCCAAGCGCTTTGGCGGCAGTGAGATTCTCGGTATCGTACTCGGCCTGATGCTGGTTCATCCGGATCTGCTCAACGCCTGGAACTATGGCAAGGCGGTGGCCGGTCTGGACGGTCAGCAGATGCCGTACTTCGACATCCTCGGATTGTTCCAGGTAGAGAAAGTCGGCTATCAGGGGCAGATCCTGCCGATACTGCTGGCCGCTTACGTGATGAGCGTCATCGAAAAATGGTTGCGGGCACGCGTGCCCAACGCAGTGCAATTGCTGGTGGTGCCCATCACCACGATTGTCGTCACCGGAGTTCTGGCGCTGGCGGTGATCGGGCCTGTAACCCGTCACATCGGTATCTACATCACCGAGGGCGTGGTCATGCTGTTCGACCTGGCGCCGATGGTCGGTGGGGCGATTTTCGGACTGCTCTATGCGCCACTGGTGATCACCGGAATGCACCACATGTTCCTCGCAGTCGATCTGCAACTGATCTCGACCCAGGGCGGCACGTTCATCTGGCCGATGATCGTCATGTCCAACCTCGCTCAAGGCAGCGCGGCGTTGGCGGTGTTCTACATGACGCGCAATGCGCGCGACAAAAGCATGGCGTCGACCTCAGCGATTTCCGCGTATTTCGGTATCACTGAACCCGCCATGTTCGGCGTCAATCTGCGTTACAAATTTCCGTTTTACGCCGCGCTGACCGGCTCGGCGCTGGGCTGCATCTTCCTGTCGATTAACAAGATTCAAGCCTCGGCCATCGGCGTCGGCGGCTTGCCCGGGTTTATCTCGATCATTCCGCAGTTCATTCCGATGTTCGTGATCGGGATGATCATCGCCATGGTTGTGCCGTTTGTTTTGACCTGTGCGCTGAGCATGAAGATTGTCCGCCCCGGTTATCGGGTTGCCTGATATCGGCAGGAGCTGTCGCAGGGTTTGCCGGTTTTAAAATCAAGAGGGAAATGTGCCATGCAAGACTGGCAGCGTTCGGTTATCTACCAGATCTACCCGAAGAGTTTTCACAGCCATGCCGGCAACCCGACAGGTGATTTGCTCGGCGTCGTGGCCAAGCTCGATTACCTGCAATGGCTGGGCGTCGATTGCTTGTGGATCACGCCATTCCTGCGCTCGCCGCAACGTGACAACGGCTATGACATCAGCGACTACTACGCGATTGATCCCAGTTACGGCAGCATGGCCGACTGCGAGTTGCTGATCGCCGAGGCGGGCAAGCGCGGGATCAAGTTGATGCTCGACATTGTGGTCAACCACACCTCGATCGAGCATGTGTGGTTTCAGCAGGCGCGCAGCAGCCTCGATAATCCCTACCGTGACTTTTATATATGGCGCGATCAGCCGAACAATTGGCAATCCAAGTTCGGCGGTTCGGCCTGGGAGTACGAGGCCCAGACCGGTCAGTACTATCTGCACCTGTTCGACCACACCCAGGCGGACCTGAACTGGGACAACCCCAGGGTACGCGCCGAAGTCTTCAAAATGATGCGCTTCTGGCGGGACAAGGGCGTGGGTGGTTTCCGGCTGGACGTGATCAATCTGATCTCCAAGCCTGCGGATTTTGCCGAGGACAACAGCGACGGCCGACGCTTTTACACCGACGGGCCGAACGTCCATGAGTACTTGCAGCAGATGCACCGTGAGGTCTTCGCCGGCCACGACCTGATCAACGTCGGGGAGATGTCATCCACCAGCCTCGAACACTGCATTCGTTATTCCAATCCACAGTCGCAAGAGTTGTCGATGACCTTCAACTTTCATCATCTGAAAGTCGATTATCCGAACCTGGAAAAGTGGGTTCGCGCTGATTTCGATTTCCTCCAGCTCAAGCAGATTCTGTCCGACTGGCAGACCGGCATGCAGGCCGGTGGTGGCTGGAATGCGCTGTTCTGGTGTAACCACGATCAACCTCGGGTGGTCTCGCGGTTCGGCCATGACGGCGAATATCGTGAGCTCTCGGCGAAAATGCTCGGTACGGCGCTGCACTTTTTGCAGGGTACGCCGTTTGTGTACCAGGGCGAAGAACTGGGCATGACCAATCCGGGTTTCGAGCGTATCGATCAGTACCGGGATGTCGAAACGCTGAACATCTTTCGGCTCAAGCGTGAAGCAGGCACCAGCGACATCGACAACATGGCGGCGATCATGCAGAAGTCCCGTGACAACGGGCGTACGCCGATGCACTGGAACGCGGAACAGCATGCGGGTTTCAGCCGCGTCGAACCGTGGATCGGGGTGCCGGCAAACGCATCGCAAATCAACGTTGCCCATCAGCTCGATGACGCACAATCCGTCCTGCATCATTACCGTCGTTTGATCACGTTGAGGCGTACAGAGGCGCTAATCACCGAGGGCGTCTATCGACAGCTGTTGCCCGAGCACCAGCAAGTCTGGGCTTACCTGCGTGAAGGCGTGGGCGAGCGTCTGCTGATCGTGAACAACTTCTATGCCACACCGTGTGAAATCGAACTGCCGTTAGAGATCGATGCGACGTTGAACCAGCGGTTGCTTGTCAGTAATTATCCGGACTGCCCGCCACGTAATCGACAGGTGAGTTTGCGCCCGTATGAATCGTTCGTCCTGCACCTGATTGATCCCTGATTCCTAACTAAAAAACAAGCTTTCAAAAAGCACGCAGAGCACTGCGCGGGGGAGTTTTGCGCGCCGAATTCATGGAAACACACAATAAAAATAATGGGGTGGCTTATGAAAACAACAATTAATCGCAGCCTTGCAGTCGCAGGTTTATGCCTCGCGTTACCACAGACATCATCGGCGCTGGAGTTCGGTGGTTACTTGCGCAGTGGCGTTGGCAACGCGACCAAGGGCGGTAGCCAATCGTGTTTCCAGTTGCCGGGGGCGCAGACCAAATACCGCTTGGGCAACGAATGCGAGCAGTACGGCGAGCTTGAGTTGCGCCAGGATTTGTACACCCTCGACGATGGCTCGGTACTCAGCGTCGATGGCATGGTCTCGCTGTACAACCGCTACAACCAAAGCCTCACGTTCAATGAAGACAACGGCTCGGTGCGTCTGCCGCAGGCCTATGCACAGTGGTCGAACATGCCCGCGCTCAATGGCGGTTCGCTCTGGGCCGGTCGCCGCTACTACAAACGTAATGACATCCACATTTCCGATTTCTACTACTGGAACCAGAGCGCTACCGGTGGCGGGATCGAAGACGTGCTGATCGGCGATCTGAAATACAGCTACGCCTTTTCGCGCAAGGACAACCTCTATCAAAAGGACTACATCAACCGGCACGACTTCAACGTCGCCGGGTTCGCTACCAACCCCGGCGGCGAGCTTGAGTTTGGCTTGAGCTATATCGACAAGCCCGACAGCCGCGACGCGCACCGGGGCTGGGCGATCACCACGCAGCATGTGCAGAAGGACTTTCTCGGTGGCAAAAACAAACTGGCCTTGCAGTACGGCGAAGGGCCCGGCACCGGGCTGGGCTATACCGGTAACGTCAAACTGGACGACAGCAATAAAAGCTATCGGATTGTCGAGTTTTTCGACTGGCAACTGACGCCGCGTTTTGGCGGGCAAATCGAGGCGGTGTATCAAAAAGACATTCGCCCGGACGGCGCTGACCAGAACTGGCTGTCGCTGGGCGTGCGTCCGACCTATGCGCTTACCGAACAATTCAAACTGGTCACCGAACTGGGTCATGATCAAGTCGATGCACCGGGCGGCACGCGCAAATTGAGCAAGTTCACCGTTGCGCCGACATGGTCACCCAAGGGCCCGGAATTCTGGGCGCGCCCCGAGGTGCGTTTGTACTACACCTATGCCAGTTGGAACGAGGCAGCCAAACGCGCGGCCAACGAACTGGCCCAAGGGTCGGCGCTGTCCGATACCGGCGCTTTCGGTACCGCTCGCCACGGAGCGAACGTTGGATTGCAGGTCGAATACTGGTGGAAATAAGCGATGCTGGTGGGGCGGTGCGCTCCACGGGTACTTCCAAGAACAAAACCGCAGGTGACATCATGGCCACACCCCAACAATTGCAACTGCTGGCGCCTTTGTCCGGCGTGCTGATCCCAATGGATCAAGTGCCCGACCCGGTGTTTGCCAATCGCGTGATCGGCGACGGCCTGTGCATCGACCCGACTTCATCAGCCTTGTGCGCTCCGCTGGCCGGGGTGGTCAGCAACGTGCAGGCAAGCGGGCATGCCGTGAGCATCACCGGTGACCATGGCGTTCAGGTGTTGCTGCACATCGGTCTGGATACGGTGAATCTGGGCGGCCAGGGCTTCACCCGCCTGGTTGAAGAGGGTCAGCGGGTGGCGGCTGGCGAAACGCTGATCGAGTTCGATGCCGATTACATCGCCCTGCACGCGCGCAGCCTGATGACCCTGATGCTGGTGGTCAGCGGTGAGCCATTCACCTGGACGGCCGCGCAGACGGGGCTGGTCGAAACGGGCCAACCGCTGCTGAGTCTCACCGTTGCGCATGCCATCCGCGAAGAACAGGCCGCACCAACTGGCGAAGTGATTTTCTCGGATGTGCTGAAACTGCCCAATCCCAACGGTCTGCATGCGCGTCCGGCGGCGGTGTTCGCGCAAGCGGCGAAGGTTTTTTCGGCAAAGATCTATCTGCATAAACAGCAGGCCGAAGCCAACGCCAAGTCACTGGTGGCAATCATGGCGTTGCAGACCGCTTTGGGTGACAGCGTGCAAGTGAGCGCCGTGGGCGAAGACGCGCAAGCAGCAATCAGCACACTCTCGCGGTTGCTCGCCGAAGGGTGCGGGGAATCGGTCACGGCGTTGCCTGTGACGGAGCCTTGCGAGAGCGTCGAACCTGAGGTGCTGACGGTTCTGCGTGGAGTCTGTGCATCGCCCGGCTCGGCTTTGGGCCAGGTCATGCAGATCACTGAGCCGAGCCTCGACATAAAAGAGTCCGGCGCCGGGGTGAAAACGGAACAGGAGGTGCTGACGGACGCGTTGATCGAGGCGGGAATGGCCTTGCAGCACTTGCGCGACACGGCGGGAGGCAGCGCTCAGGAGGAAATCTTCAAGGCTCATCAGGAACTGCTCGATGACCCGAGCCTGCTCGATCAGGCCCAAGCGTTGATTGCCGAGGGCAAAAGCGCGGCGTTTGCCTGGCGTACCGCAACCGAGTCGACCGCGACGCTGTTTCGGCAGTCGGCCAGTCCGTTGCTGGTTGAACGTGCGGCAGACCTGGCGGACGTGTGCTTGCGAGTCCTCAAGTTGATTCTCGGCGTGCACGACCCGGTCCTGACATTGCCGCACGGGACGATCCTGATCGCCGATCAACTGACGCCGTCACAGACGGCGGGGCTCGATGTGACAAAGGTGCTTGGCATCGTCACGGTCGGTGGTGGCGCCACCAGTCATGTCGCCATTCTTGCGCGGGCCTTTGCCCTGCCGGCGATTTGCGGGGTGCCGGCGCAGGTGCTGGCGTTGGCGAACGGCAGCACGGTGCTGCTCGATGCCGACAAGGGCGAGCTGCAACTCAATCCCGATCCGCTCGCCATCGAGCAATTGCGAGCCCGACGCGAACTACAGCGTCTGCGCCATCAACACGACCACGCACAGGCGACGCTGGCCGCCTGCACCCGCGACGGGCACTACATCGAGGTGACAGCCAACGTCTCCTCCCTGAGTGAAACCGAGCAGGCAATGGGCCTGGGCGGTGCAGGCGTCGGGCTGTTGCGCTCGGAGTTTCTTTATCTGGATCGCAACCATGCGCCCACTTTCGACGAACAAGTGTCGACCTACAGCGCCATCGCCCAGGCCGTGGGGCCGTCGCACAATCTGGTGGTACGCACCCTCGATGTCGGCGGCGACAAGCCATTGGCCTACGTGCCGATGGACAGCGAAACCAACCCGTTCCTCGGACTGCGCGGGATTCGTCTGTGTCTGGAGCGCCCGCAACTGTTGCGCGAGCAATTTCGGGCGATCCTTGGCAGTGTCGGTCTGACGCGCCTGCACATCATGTTGCCGATGGTCACGCAAATCTCGGAGCTGCATCTGGCCCGGCAAATGCTGGAGGAGGAAGCGCAGGCACTGAACCTGGTCGAACGGCCGAAACTGGGGATCATGATCGAAGTGCCGGCGGCGGCACTGATGGCCGATGTGTTTGCGCCCTACGTGGATTTCTTCTCGATCGGCACCAACGATCTGACTCAATACACCTTGGCGATGGATCGCGATCATCCTCGCCTGGCCAGTCAGGCCGATAGCTTTCATCCCTCGGTGTTGCGCCTGATTGCCATGACCGTCAAAGGCGCGCACGCCCATGGCAAATGGGTCGGCGTCTGTGGCGCGATGGCCTCGGAACGCCTGGCCGTGCCGCTGTTGCTGGGGCTCGGCGTGGATGAGTTGTCGGTCAGCGTGCCGCAGATTCCGGCGATCAAAGCGGCAGTGCGGGAGGTGGATCTGCTCGACTGCAAGGCCATCGCCGAACAGGTACAGAGTCTGGAAAGCGCTGAGGAAGTGCGCGAAGCACTGCGCCTGTATCACGAGGCAACGGTCGATATTTCACCGGTTCTGGAGAACTGACATGTTCGATAAATTGCAGCAGGCGTTCTGGAAAGCCCTGACCCCGGACCTGGTGCCGGACGAGCCGACAATACCGGCCGAACCTGCCGAGGGGTTAAGCGCAGATATCGTTGCGGCGTTGGGTGGTGGGGATAACCTCAAATTGCAGCAACCGGTGGCGCTGACCCGGGTGCGAGTGGTGTTGCGTGATGTTTCACGCATGGACCGTCAGGCATTGAACGAGGCCGGTGTCGCGGGCGTCATGCCCCTTGAGGATGGGGTGGTGCACCTGATTACCGGCCTGCGGCCATAAGTCCGTAGGGGTGTGCGGCCTCAGGTCACCCTTACTGTTTCTCAACCGCAGGTGTATCGTATTCGCCTTTTACGGGCCTTCAGGGGTCTGTCGCTGATACGTGAGGTAGTTGAGTTCATGTCCTTTACCCGTCGCCAAATCCTCGGTGGCCTGGCCGGTCTTGTTGTCGTAGGCGTTGGAGCGGGGGGCGCGTCGCGTTACTGGCTGGGCAAGATGGCTGACGCCGAGGCGGGCCACGACTACGAGTTGATCGCCGCGCCCCTGGATGTGGAACTGGTGCCGGGGCACAAGACCGAGGCCTGGGCGTTCGGCCCGTCGGCACCGGGCACCGAGTTGCGCGTGCGTCAGGGCGAGTGGCTGCGGGTGCGGTTCATCAACCATCTGCCGGTGGCGACCACCATTCACTGGCACGGCATTCGCCTGCCGCTGGAAATGGACGGCGTGCCATACGTGTCGCAATTGCCGGTGCTGCCGGGCGAATACTTCGACTACAAATTCCGCGTGCCGGACGCCGGCAGCTACTGGTATCACCCGCATGTCAGCAGCAGCGAAGAACTGGGGCGCGGATTGGTCGGGCCGCTGATCATCGAAGAGCGCGAGCCGACCGGTTTCAACTACGAAAAGACCCTGAGCCTGAAGAACTGGCACATCGACGAAGAAGGCAATTTCGTCGAATTCAGCATCCCCCGTGAAGCCGCGCGCGGTGGTACGGCGGGGCGTTTGTCGACCATCAATGGCGTGCCGTTGCCGGTGATCGACCTGCCGGCCGGGCAGATCACCCGCGTGCGTTTGCTCAATCTGGATAACACCCTGACTTACCGCATCAACATTCCTGGTGTTGAGGCAAAAATCTACGCGCTGGACGGCAACCCGGTTGAGCCGCGCCCATTGGGCAAAGAATACTGGCTCGGCCCCGGCATGCGTATTTGCCTGGCGATCAAGGCACCGGCGGCAGGCGAAGAATTGTCGCTGCGCAATGGCCCGGTGCGTCTGGGCACTCTGCGCTCGGTGGCCAACACGGACGCGCCGACCGAGTGGCCGCCGGCGCTGCCCGCCAACCCGGTGGCCGAACCGGACCTGGCCAATGCCGAGAAACTCAACTTCAATTTCGAATGGGTCGGTTCGGTGTCGGTCAACGTCGACAACGGCAAGCCGCCAAGTCTGTGGCAGATTAACGGCAAGGCGTGGGACATCACCGACAAGACGTGCGCCGATCGTCCGATTGCCAGTCTCAAACTGGGCCAGAGCTATATTTTCGAATTGAAGAACATGACCCAGTATCAGCACCCGATTCACCTGCACGGCATGAGCTTCAAGGTGATTGCGTCGAACCGGCACAAGGTCATCCCGTACTTCACCGACACCTATCTGCTGGGCAAGAACGAGCGCGCGCAAGTGGCGCTGGTTGCGGATAACCCGGGAGTATGGATGTTCCATTGCCACGTGATCGACCACATGGAAACCGGCCTGATGGCCGCCATCGAGGTGAAGTGATGCGCCAGATTCGCCCCGCAGCGATCATCGACCGCAGCCGTGACCGCGACTTCATGCGCGAAGCGCTTGCCCTTGCGGCGCAAGGCGCAGCCCTCGGCGAAGTGCCGGTGGGCGCGGTGCTGGTGCAGGAAGGCGAGATCATCGGTCGTGGCTTCAACTGCCCGATCAGCGCCAGCGACCCGAGCGCTCACGCCGAAATGGTCGCGATCCGCGCCGCGGCGCAGGCGGTGGATAACTATCGACTGCCCGGCAGCACGCTGTACGTGACGCTGGAGCCGTGCAGCATGTGCGCCGGTTTGATCGTGCATTCAAGGGTGGCGCGGGTGGTGTATGGCGCGCTGGAGCCAAAAGCCGGGATCGTGCAAAGCCAGGGGCAGTTTTTCACCCAGGGCTTTTTGAATCACCGGGTGTTGTATGAGGGCGGGGTGTTGGCAGAGGAGTGTGGGACGGTGTTGACCGAGTTCTTCAGAGCCCGCCGAGCCAAAAGCCCCTCACCCTAACCCTCTCCCAGAGGGAGAGGGGACTGACCGAGGTGATTGGCAGAGGTGCGGCGACCGGGATATCGAGTTGAACTCAGATCCTGAACCCCCAAAAAACTGGCTCCCTCTCCCTGGGGAGAGGGCTGGGGTGAGGGGTGGGCTCACCGCGGTGTCAGGGAGTTTTAGTCACTTGCGGGCGACGATGACCGCTCGCATCGGCGCTGGCAGCCCTTCGATCGTCTTGCTGTGATCATCCGGATCAAGGAAGTCACTCAACGACTGATACTTCATCCACTCGGTGCCGCGCTGTTCCTCAATCGTCGTCGTACTGACATCCACGCAACGAATATCGGTAAACCCGGCACGCCGTAACCACAACTCCAGCGCCGGCACCGACGGCAGGAACCACACGTTACGCATTTGCGCGTAACGGTCTTCAGGCACCAGCACCTGATGCTTGTCGCCTTCAACCACCAGCGTTTCCAGTACCAGTTCACCGCCCTTGACCAGGCAATCCTTCAGCGCCAGCAAGTGCTCGATCGGCGAGCGGCGGTGGTAGAACACGCCCATGGAAAACACCGTGTCGAAACCTTCCAGATTCGGCGGCAAATCCTCGAACGGGAAGGGCAGGTGCCACGCGTTTGGCTCAGACAGATAGCGCTGCACAGCCTGAAACTGGCAGAAGAACAACCAGTTCGGGTCAACCCCGATCACGCTGTCCGCACCGGCGCCAAGCATGCGCCACATGTAGTAGCCGTTGCCGCAACCGACATCGAGGATGCGTTTTCCCTTTAGATCCAGATGCGGGGCGACCCGTGACCACTTCCAGTCCGAGCGCCATTCCGTGTCGACGTGCACACCAAACAGATCGAACGGCCCCTTGCGCCACGGCGACAGGCCCATCAGGGCGGTGCGCATTTGCGCGCGGGTTTCGTCGTCGCAATCGGTGTCGAGTTTCAAGCCGTTGAGCAGGTCGACTTCGCTCGGCTGGATCTTCGGCAAGGCGTCCAGCGCACTTTGCCAGCGCTCCAGATCGCCGTGGCCCTTCTCCATTTTCTTGTCGAGTTGACGCTGCAGGGTGGTGGCCCATTCGGCCAGCGGTGTACCGGCCAGACGGCGGGCGAGGGGGGACAGATCAATCATGGCAAGGCAATCAACGAGGCAAAGTTAAGACACTGGAACCAAGGCACGACTTTCGAGAACCCGGCGGCCAACAGGCGTTCGCGGTGTTCTTCGAGGCTGTCGGGCTTCATGACGTTTTCGATGGCGCTGCGTTTCTGGGCGATTTCCAGTTCGCTGTAGCCGTTGGCGCGTTTGAACGCGACGTGCAGATCGGTCAGCAATGCATGTTCTTCGGCGTCATTGAAGCGCAGTTTTTCCGACAGAATCAGTGCGCCGCCGGGCAGCAATGACTGGCGGATGCGCGACAACAACGCGGTGCGCTGATCCGGGGCGATGAATTGCAGGGTGAAGTTCAGTGCCACCACCGAGGCGGGTTGAAAGTCGAGGGCGAGGATGTCGCCTTCGATCACTTCGACCGGCAGCAACTCCTGAAACATCGAGTCCTGCCCATTGAGGTATTCGCGGCAACGCTCGACCATCGCCGCCGAGTTATCCACAGCGATCACCCGGCAACCGTCGGTGCGTACATGGCGGCGCAGCGCCTGAGTCACCGCACCGAGGGAGGCGCCGAGGTCGTAGAGCACGCTGTTCGGCTGAGCGAATTGAGCGGCGAGCACGCCGAGGTTTTCGACGATGGTCGGGTAACCCGGCACCGAACGCTTGATCATGTCCGGGAACACGCGCACCACGTCCTCGTTGAAGGCGAAGTCAGGCACCTTGTCCAGGGGCTGGGCGAAAATGCGATCGGGTTCTTTGCTCACGGCGGTTTCCGGCGGTGTCGGTGGAAAAGGCCGGCATTTTAGCCAAAGTGGCGCGGGGATGCTTGGGTTGTCTGATAAAGCGGCAAATCAAAAGATCGCAGCCTGCGGCAGCTCCTACATGGGAATGCGGTTTTCTGTAGGAACTGCCGAAGGCTGCGATCTTTTAAAGGCTAGCGCGTTTGTTTTGGGAGAACGCGGAGGCCGCGATACCCCACTGCCCGAGCCAGTAACTGAGGATGATGACGTAAGGCGCGGCATGGAAGGGCGCGACAAAGCGATCGATGCCGATCACGCTGTCGGAGAACACGAACGCCAAGGCACCGCCGGCGGCCAGCAGCGCCGAGCGCTTGGGCACATCGCTGCCGAGGCGGGCGAGGGCGCGCCAGAGCATGGCGCTGATGGCGGCGCCGTAAACGATCACGGGAATCAGCAACGGCCCCAGCCCGCTGGAAATCAGAACCCCCAGCAGCACCGCACCGACAGCGACGGCGAACACCAGCGGCAACAGCGCCAGACGTTTGCAGTCACTGAGATAAGCCTTGAGATACGCCAGATGCGCAACAAGAAATGCGCCAAGGCCGAACACGAACAGATCCCCTGGCCACGCCAGCAACACATCGCCCAGCAGGGAAAAAATCAGGCCGAGGCTGATCCAGCGGCGATAGTCGCTGGGCGGTGCGTCGTGCAGCCAGCCGAGCAATGCCAACACCGGCAACGGTTTGACCAGCAGACAAAGCAGCGCCGCGTGGGTGCTCAAGCCGTAGAGAAAGGTCACCGCGCCCATCAGCGCCAGAATCAGCCAGCCCACGATCAGTTCACCGAAATGGCGCAGTCAAAGGTTTCTACCGGCAACACTTCCGGCGCCCAGGGTTGTTGCGAGGTCAGACGCAGACGCCCGGTGCCCGCGGCAAATGCTTGAAAACGCCAGGTGGAAAGCCCGGCAGCACCGACCACGCCAGCATCTTCCGGGTTGCTGTAGACCTCGGGGCTGAGGGCGCGCAAGACGCCGCCGGCGGAATCCTGAATCGCCCAGCGATAACCCGTGGTCGGGTTGCTTGGCAGCATGACGATCAGGTTTTGCCCGGTGGTGAGTCGCACTGGGCATTCGCTTTGTTTTTCCACGGTCACGTTCTGTTTCGGCTGCGTGGCGCAAGCGGCCAGTAAAGAAAGGGCGATAGGGACAAACAGGCGAATGGGGGACATAAGGTCAGCGGCTCCGGCGTTGGCGACGAACGGCGAGCATAACCGAAGATGAGACAAAGTGTGACCGTCGGGCGGTTTGGCGGTGTCGTCAAGGACGCCATCGCTGGCAAGCCAGCTCCCACAGGTTTCTCGGTAGAGCACAAGATTTGTGAGCACCAATGAACATTGTGGGAGCTGGCTTGCCAGCGATAGCGGTAGTGCAGTCGCTACTTCATGTTCAGAAGAGCACCTTCGCCACATCCGCAAACCGCTTGGCGAAGTGCACGGTAATGCCTTCTTTCAAGTAGTCCGGCAGTTCGTCGAAGTTGCCCCGGTTCGGTTCTGGCAGGATCAACTCGAAAATCTTCTGCCGCCGGGCCGCGATCACCTTTTCACGTACCCCGCCAATCGGCAGTACATGTCCGGTCAGTGTCAGCTCGCCGGTCATCGCCACGCCTTTTTTCGGCGCTTGATTGCGTGCGAGAGAGAGCAAAGCGCTGGCCATGGTCACGCCGGCGCTCGGGCCATCCTTCGGTGTCGCGCCTTCCGGTACGTGCAGGTGGACGAAGGCTTCGTCGAAGAACTTCGCATCGCCGCCGAATTGCTTCAGGTTCGAGCTGACGTAGCTGTAGGCGATCTCCGCCGATTCCTTCATCACGTCACCCAACTGCCCGGTGAGTTTGAAACCGCGATTGAGTGTGTGGATCCGCGTCGCTTCGATCGGCAACGTGGCGCCGCCCATGCTGGTCCAGGCCAGTCCCGTGATGACACCTGTGCCGGACAGCACTTGCTCGTTGCGGAACACCGGATGGCCCAGCGAGGCTTCCAGATCTTTCGGCCCGAGTTTGATCATCGCTTTTGGCTCGTCGATCAGTTTCATCACCGCTTTGCGCACCAGTTTGCCCAGTTGTTTCTCCAACTGACGCACCCCGGCTTCACGGGCGTAACCGTCGATCAAGGTTTTCAGGGCGCTGTCGCTGATGCTCAGGCTACCCTTGGACACGCCGGCCTTTTCCAACAGTTTTGGCCACAAGTGACGCTTGGCGATGGCGACTTTTTCTTCGGTGATGTAGCCCGACAGACGAATCACTTCCATACGGTCGAGCAACGGGCCGGGGATCGAATCAAGCGTGTTGGCGGTGCAGACGAACAGGACTTTCGACAAGTCCATGCGCAGATCGAGGTAGTGGTCGAGGAATTCGACGTTCTGTTCCGGGTCGAGGGTTTCCAGCAGTGCCGAGGCCGGGTCGCCCTGGTAGCTCTGACCCATCTTGTCGATCTCGTCGAGCATGATCACCGGGTTCATCACCTCGACGTCTTTCAACGCCTGCACGAGTTTGCCTGGCTGTGCGCCGATGTAAGTGCGGCGGTGGCCCTTGATCTCGGCTTCGTCGCGCATGCCGCCGACGCTGAAGCGGTAGAACGGGCGGCCGAGGGATTCAGCGATGGATTTGCCGACACTGGTTTTACCAACGCCTGGCGGGCCGACCAGCAGCACGATAGAACCGCTGATCTCGCCTTTATAGGCACCGACCGCGAGGAATTCGAGGATGCGGTCCTTGATGTCGTCGAGGCCGGCGTGGTGTTTGTCCAGCACCTTGCGCGCGTGCTTGAGGTCGAGTTTGTCCGCGCCATAAACGCCCCACGGCACCGACGTCGCCCAGTCGAGGTAGTTGCGGGTGACCGCGTACTCCGGCGAGCCGGTCTCGAGGATCGACAGTTTGTGCGTTTCTTCGTCGAGGCGTTTCTGCACCTGCGCCGGCAGGACTTTACCTTCCAGACGCTGCTGGAACTGTTCGAGGTCAGCGCTGCGGTCGTCCTTGGTCAGGCCGAGTTCCTGCTGGATGACTTTGAGTTGTTCCTTGAGGAAGAACTCGCGCTGATGCTCGCCGATCTTGCGGTTGACCTCAGCGGAGATTTCTTTTTGCAGGCGCGCGACTTCGACTTCCTTGCGCAGCATCGGCAGGACTTTTTCCATGCGCTTGAGCATTGGCACGCAGTCGAGCACGGCTTGCAACTCGGCTCCAGTGGCCGAGGTCAGGGCGGCGGCGAAGTCGGTCAGTGGCGACGGGTCGTTGGGGCTGAAGCGGTTGAGGTAGTTCTTCAGCTCTTCGCTGTACAGCGGGTTGAGCGGCAGCAGTTCCTTGATCGCGTTGATCAGCGCCATGCCGTAGGCCTTGACCTCGTCGGTCGGCTCGGTCGGCTGATGCGGGTATTCGACTTCCACCAGATACGGCGGGCGGTGGTGCTTGAGCCAGGTCTTGATGCGGACGCGGCTCAGGCCTTGGGCGACGAACTGGAGTTTGCCGTTTTCGCGGCTGGCGTGGTGCACCTTGACCAGTGTCCCGTACTCGGGGAGGGCGTCGGTGTTGAAGTGGCGCGGGTCTTCCTGGGGCGTGTCCATGAAGAACAGGGCCAGGGAGTGGTGTTCGGATTTGCTGACCAGTTCGAGGGTTTCGGCCCACGGTTCTTCGTTGACGATGACCGGCAGCACTTGCGCCGGGAAGAACGGGCGGTTGTGGATCGGGATGATGTAGACCTTGTCCGGCAGGTTCTGGCCGGGCAGTGCCAGGCCTTTGCCGGAGGTGGTGTGTTCGATGTGGTCTTCGCTGGCTTCGGTGTAGTCGTCGGAGTTATCGGGGAATTCTTGCTGGTCGCTCATGGGGCACCTGCGCAATTGGGTATGGGTGTTAGATGGGGCAGGGCTTGAGTGGTTTCAATGGTGGGGGTGTGTTTCTGTTTGTGTGTTCAGGGTTTTGACAGGGGTCATGCTTTGGACTTGGCGGCCTTGGAGCCGACCAAGCTTGTAGCCCGATAACGCCAGCTCCTCTTCAGGACGGTACTTGTGCCCTTTGATTGGACTGTACCGATATCTATGTAAAGATAGTAAAAAACGCTATCTATGGTTATTTAACGCTAATTTCCGAATGAGGTTCTAAATGGATCCCTACCGTAATCCCTTCGCCCCCGGGGCTGGTTTTCCACCACCGGAGCTCGCTGGCCGAGACCCCATCCTGGAGATGGCTCGTATTTCCTGCGGGCGAGCAGTGAGAGGGAAACCTGCGCGGTCGCTGATGCTTCTGGGCCTTCGTGGCGTTGGCAAGACGGTTTTATTGAACGAAATCGGAAATATTGCGAGACAGCAGGAGATGCTCGTTTCTCAGCTTGAGGCTCCGGAGAAAAACACACTCTCTACTCTGCTTTACCCAGAACTACGGCGCGTGATGCGTTCACTTTCGGGATTTGAAGCGGCTAAGCAGATTGCCAGTCGGGGGATGGGCGCCCTGCGCAACTTTGCCTCGATTTTTAAAATTGACATCGGTGGCGTTGAGGTCGGTGTGGAAGGTGCAGAGCCTGGGCTCGCGGATAGTGGCGATCTGCAGCACGACCTCCCAGACCTGTTCACCGTTATTGGCGAAGGCGCAAAAGCCGCTGGCAAGGGGTGGATTCTGCTCATCGATGAAGTTCAGTACCTCTGCGAAGACGATTTATCCGCACTCATTGTTGCGATGCATCGAATGGCTCAGCGCGGGTTGCCTGTGGTTATGGTTGGAGCGGGACTGCCGCAGGTAGCTAAATTGGCTGGCGAGGCAAAGTCGTATGCGGAGCGGCTGTTCCTGTACCCACCTGTAGGCGCGCTTGATGAAGAAGCGGCAAAACTTGCAGTACGAAAACCCGTCGAGGAGGAGGAGCAAACCATTGAAGATGCTGCTCTCGACGCTATTTTTGCGCGAACCAAGGGTTATCCGTTTTTCTTGCAGGAATGGGGATCAACCTCATGGGATGTTGCATCTGGCCCTGCGATCACGCTCGGTGATGTCGAACGCGCCTATCCAGAGACTCTCTCGGGTCTTGATGCAGGCTTCTTCAAGGTTCGGTATGACCGGCTTACCAAGGCCGAGATCCAGTTTGTAATGGCGATGGCTGCTCTTGGTGACGGCCCTTATCCAATGGCAGGTATCGCCAGGGAGATGGCGCGCGATCAGTCATCGCTAGGCCCGGCTAGGGCCAATATCATTTCCAAAGGTATGATCTACAGCACCGACCATGGTTACCTTGATTTCACCGTTCCTCTTTTCGCGGAATACCTTCGCCGTCGTGGCGAATGAAAACACCCGTTCAATGAAATCGATCTAAAAACCTGTCAAACCTGACAGTTACATTACTTTCAGGCCCCCCACACTATTGCCACTCCACTTAGCGATTCAATGGAGTTGAATATGACTGGCAAGCGCATTGTCTTACCCGGTGTGACGGGAGAATTTACCGCGAAGATTGAGGAGCGTCCCGATCTTGAAGTGAATGATTGCGGTGTTCATTATGATGGCGAGTTTATTCACGTCTACGGCGCACAGGAAGAGAGCGCTCGAAAGTTTAGAAGCCTCTACTTTCTCTTCAAAAATAACGGGGCAACCAAGGCTCCGACTTTTTATCAGCTGATCTATCGATCGCTATCTGAGTTCACTCTGGAAAAGGCTGAAGCAAGGGAAGCGATATCGGTCGATATCAATTTCGATATTGAGAAAGGACTCTACCAAGCGTCTTTCAATGGAATCGTCAAGGGAGTGGGAGTCGGCCCTATGGATATTCTGTGTAGATTTGATTTGGTTAAGGCAGGGAATGCCAAAACCGCGCCTGCTCTCTGATAAAGAGCAAAGCCGTGCGCGGGAGGGTGTGATGCAGTGTCATCGCGTCCACCCTCGTGCGCACGGCACACCGGGCCATCAACCTTTTGCAGGGATCTCAAGGTTATCCAGCACCCGATTCACCGCCAGTTCCGCGAGCATGATGATTTGCTGGATCGCCAGGATCGTGCGCCGCTGGGGCAGGTCGATGTAGGCGGCGATGTCGCTGCTCATGAGGCTGGCTTGTGCCAGGGATTCGCAGGCGTGGACCAGCAGGCTTTCGCTGTCCTGGTCTGGCGCGACCTGAAACATGGTGCTGGGTTTGTGGAACCGCAGGGTGAGTGCGTTGGGTTTGAGGTAGTGGTCGAGGGCGCGTTCGGCGGCTTCGTGGAATTTCTTCGAATCGGGGGATTGGTAGGGCGAGGTGTCGTTGGTTTCTGGTGGATTGGGTGTGGGCTTTTTCATGGTGAATACTCAGTTGGTGAAAGTGGAGCTACCCACGATTGCCGCGAAGCAATCTGAGGTGGCAGCTGTACGCGGGTTCGCGGACCGATAACTGAGAAATCGGCATACCTCCAAGAAGGTATCCCGCGCACAGCCGCCATGACTCAAACAACAGGCACCGAGGCACCTTGAGGTTGGCGATTATGCATCAGTTATCGGGCCGCGACGCCCGGTCGCTGAATTTGCAGCGACCCCTTGAGCCTATCCACCCCATTTCCGACGCACAACCGACGCGACTTGTCGGAAATCTCCGCGCAATTCCCGGCGTCTGTAGGACGAGCAAAATTCCTACATCCAACGCTGATCAAACTGTGGGAGCTGGCTTGCCAGCGATGGCGATCTGTCAGCCGGCCTATTTGCTGCCTGATCCACCGCTATCGCTGGCAAGCCAGCTCCCACAGGTTTCTCCAGAGGATTCAAAATTGGCGTGCACAAAAAAGGCGATGCCCCTCGCGGGACATCGCCTTTTCCTTAACTGCCGTTAACGCTTATTCAGACAGTTTGTACGCAATCACATAGTCACCTTGCTTGGTGCCCAGCGAACCGTGGCCGCCGGCAACGACGAGCACGTATTGCTTGCCGTCCTTGCCGGTGTAGGTCATCGGTGTGGTTTGCGCGCCTGCTGGCAGGCGGCCTTCCCACAGTTGCTTGCCGTTTTTCACGTCGTAGGCACGCAGGTACTGGTCGAGAGTACCGCTCAGGAATGCAACGCCACCGGCAGTGGTGAACGTGCCGCCCAGGCTAGGTACGCCCATGCTCAGCGGGATCGGAACCGGCGAGCTGTCGCGCACGGTGCCGTTTTTGTGCATCCAGATGGTTTTGTTGTTGGTCAGGTCGACCGCGGCAACATAACCCCACGCTGGCGCCTGGCACGGCAGGCCCATTGGCGACAGCAGCGCTTCGAGGATCACACCGTACGGCGCGCCTTTGTTTGGCTGTACGCCTTCGGTTTCGCTGACACGTGGACCTTGCTTGGCAATATCGGCGGCCGGGATCAGTTTCGAACGGAACGCCATGTAGCTCGGGTTCACGAACGCGATCTGGCGAACCGGATCGACCGAGATGCCGCCCCAGTCGAACACGCCGAAGTTGCCTGGATAAACGATCGAACCTTGCAGCGACGGCGGGGTGAATGGGCCGTCATAACGCAGGGATTTGAAGTCGATCCGGCACAGCATCTGGTCGAACGGCGTAACGCCCCACATGTCGCGTTCTTTCAACGGCGGCGGCATGAAGTTCAGGTCGGATTTAGGTTGGGTTGGCGACGTGTGGTCGCCTTCCACCGCGCCTTGCGGTACCGGGATCTCGTTGATCGGCACAATGGCTTTGCCAGTGTTGCGATCCAGCACGTAGATGCTGCCTTGCTTGGTCGACGCCAGCACCGCAGGCTTCACGCCGTCTGCAGTTTTGATGTCCATCACGGTTGGCTGGCCGCCGACGTCCATGTCCCACAGGTCATGGTGGGTGAACTGGAAGTTCCAGCGCACTTTGCCAGTGGCGATGTCCAGCGCGGTCAGGCCGGCTGCGTGCAGTTCCGATTCAGGGGTGCGCGCGCCACCGAACTGGTCCGGGGTCTGGTTGCCCATCGGCAGGTAGAGCATGCCGAGTTTTTCATCCACCGCGAACATCGACCACATGTTGGGCGAGTTGCGGGTGTAGGTCTTGCCTTCGGCAATCGGCGTGGTGTCGTCCGGGTTGCCGCTGTCCCAGTTCCACACCAGTTTGCCGGTGTGCACGTCGAACGCGCGGATCACGCCGCTTGGTTCGTCGGTGGAAACGTTGTCGGTGACGTGACCGCCGATCACCACCAGGTCTTTGGTGACCGCTGGAGGCGAGGTGGAGTAGTAACCACCGGCATTGAAGCCGCCGATGTTGGCAGACAGGTCAACCTGGCCTTTGTCGCCGAAGTCTTCGCACATTTTGCCGGTGTCGGCGTTCAGGGCGATCAGACGGGTGTCGGCGGTCGGCAGGAAAATGCGACGTGGGCAAGCGCTGGCCGGGGCCGGGCTGGCCGAACCGGTCGGGCTCTGCTCGGACGCGTAGACCGCGTCGTCGTGGTAAGTCACGCCACGGCAGGTCATGTGCGCCCAGCCTTTGAAGTTGGCCGCGTTCTGCGTGCTCAGCTTCGGATCGAAACGCCAGATTTCCTTGCCCGAATCCGGATCAAGGGCAATCACCTGGCTGTGCGGCGTGCACACGTAGAGCATGCCGTTGACTTTGAGCGGGGTGTTTTCGGCAGTGGTTTCACCCGGATCGTTCGGCCCGGGGATGTCGCCAGTGCGGTAGGTCCACGCCGGGACCAGTTTGCTCACGTTGGCCGGAGTGATCTGGGCCAGTGGCGAATAACGGTCACCGTGGGCGCTGCGGCCGTAGGAGTTCCAGTCACCGTCGGGCATGGCCGGGGCGGTGTTGGTCATGCCTTCGACGCTGTCGCGATCCAGTTGGCCTTTGATTTCACCCGGGTTGGTGAATTGGCTGGCCAGAGCCGTCAGACCGGCCAGTACCACGGCCACGCTCAAGGCGCCGGTGCCCATCGGGGCAGGGCCGTTGAGCAGCAGCGGACGACGGAACCATGGCAGCAACATGACCAGGCCCAGCGCGAACAGCATCGCCAGACGTGGCACCAGTTGCCACCAGTCCAGACCGACTTCCCACAGCGCCCAAACGGTGCTGGCAAACAGCACGATGGCGTACAGGCCCAGCGCGGCGCGGCGGCGCAGCAGCAACAGAATGCCGGTCAGCGCGATGCCGATACCGGCCAGCAGGTAATACAGCGAGCCGCCGAGCATGCTCAGCTTGACCCCTCCGGCCAGCATGGCCAGGCCCATCAGTAGAAGCAGAATGCCGAGCAGGCTCGGTAGCAGACGGCCCCGACTCGAAGCACTTTCGGTGCTCATAGTGTGATTCTCCGTGACGTTTATGTAGTCCCGCGCTGTAGTCACTGTAGATGACGATTTGGCGTGGGCATGGTTCAGATAAAACTTGTCTAGCTAACGAATTTTCTTTGGGAGCTGGCTTGCCAGCGATTGCGGTCTATCTGCCGGCATGTCTGCTGTCTGATCCACCGCTATCGCTGGCAAGCCAGCTCCCACAGGTTTTTTCGGTGTTTTTTAGAACGAAGACTGGATCTTGATCCCGCCGATCAGTGCGTCATCCACCTTGTCCACACCGCCCGGATGGCGGATGTATTGCAGGTTCGGGCGTACGGTCAGCCAGTTCGTTACATGCACGCCGTAATACAGTTCGGCGCTGTATTCGGTGTCTTGCGGCGGCAGGAACGATGGATCGTCGTAGTCGTAGACCGCGCGCGTCTGATTGCTCTTCTCGGCGTTTTTGCGATAGGCCGGGTTGACGTGGACGCGGGCCATGGCGAAACCGATGTCGTCTTTGGCGCGCGCATCGAACGGACCTTTGTAGGTGATGCCGGCCTGCACGTAGTTGTCGATGGCGTTGGTTTTCTTGTCGTGCATCGTGCCGTTGGCGAACACGCTCAGGCCCCGGGAGTTGTCGCTGGCCTTGCTGGTGATTTGCTGCTGCATGCCGAGCCACACACCGTGTTTGCTGGAGGCGCTGCGGTAGGCTTCGCCACTCAGGGCGGCGGGTTGACCGTTGTTGTCCTTATAGACATCGCTGGCCTTGGCGTTACTGTAGTAATAACCGGCACGATACTCGCCCGGCAGGCCGTTGAATTTTGGCGTCCACACCAGTTCAACCGGCAGGATCGCGCCTTGGGTGCCGCTGCCGCTCAACTTGAAGCCGTTGCCGCGATCGAGGTTCGACGGGTTTTGCTCGTAAGCGCCGACCTGCGCGTACAACTCAGGCGTCAGGTGATATTTGACGCGCATCGCCCACTGGCTGACGGGCCAGTTGTACCAGATGCCGCCCACCCAGTTGCCGACCTGCGAGCCACAGAACGCCAGGTTCTGGAAGTCGCACGGGAAGCTGTTGAAGTCTTCGCCTTCGCCGAAACGGCCGATCTTGATGTCGAGTTTCTGGTCGAAGAATTTCTGCTGGTACCACATCTGTGTCAGGCGCGTGGTCTGGCCACGGCCCCAGACTTCCTGGGCCGACGTGAAGCCACCGACGCGCGGATCGTTGATGCGGTCGTTGCTGATGTTGTTGCCGCTGCGCTTGGTGATGGTCAGTTGAAACTCGGCGTCGTCCCAGCCAAGGATCTTTTGCAGGTCCAGGTGCGTGCCGAGGCCGAACTGGTCGCTGTAGCGCGCCGTGCGATCGTGGTTGTAGCCGCCGTGCAGGTTGCTGCCCATTTCGCCGGTGTAATCGAGCTTGAAGTCGTAGCCTTTTTCCGAGAGTTCTGTACGCGTGCCGTTCCAGTCACCGAGCATGTACGGCGATTCACTGTCGAACGCGGGAGCGGCTTGGGCGCAGGTGGCGAGGCCGAGGGCGGTGCAGCCGCCAATCAGGCGCAGGGTTGAGATAGCGCTATCTCGAAACAACGGAAAATCGGGCATAAATGGGTCTTTCTGGGTCTTTTTCTGGGGATAAGCTGGCCGCTACGATTTGTCGCAGGCAGTGAAGCGATTCAGCGGAAGGGCGGCAGGATAATGATCTGTAACAAAAAGACAAAGTGCTTTTGTCGACATGCAGCGTTTCGTATTCGGTAACAGTGCGGCAAACGGGCGCATTGTCGGGCGTCTGCGAGGCTGCGATCTTCGCGGGTTGACCTACATTTGAAGGAAGCACTTCCACCCGGTCTGCCCCTCGGCTAAGGTGCGCGGCTTCTGCATTTTCACTTCGCCCAAAGGCCAGGCATGAACGAACAAACCCCCGATCCGCTGCACGGCGTAACCCTCGAACAGATCCTCACCGCGCTGGTGGCCCACTACGAATGGTCGGGGCTGGCCGAGCGTATCGACATTCGTTGCTTCAAGAGCGATCCGAGCATCAAGTCGAGCCTGACGTTCCTGCGTAAAACCCCGTGGGCGCGGGAGAAAGTCGAGCGTCTGTACGTGAAGTTGATGCGCACCAAGCGACCACTCTGAGATGGACGCGGTGTGGCGCCATCGCTTGATCACCCTCGCAGCCGCCCTTGGCTGGGCAGGGTTGGGCATTCAGCTGTACCTGATTTTTATCGCGCGTTTGAGCGTCGATGCCAGTCTGCTGGGCGGGTTGGTGAGTTTCTTCAGCTATTTCACGGTGTTGACCAATACCTTGGTGGCCACCGTGCTGACCTGCGCCGTGACCTCGCGCGAATCCGCCGCACGGCGCTGGTTATTGCAACCATGGGTCAGTAGCGGTGTGACAGTGAGCATCGTTGTGGTCGGCCTCGCCTACAGTCTTTTGCTGCGGCATTTATGGCATCCCGAGGGTTGGCAATTCATCGCCGACGAATTGCTTCACGACGTGATGCCGCTGGCGTTTCTGGGCTACTGGTGGTTTTGCGTGCCGAAAGGCACGTTGCGCCTGTGGCATCTGCCGGTGTGGCTGATTTATCCGCTGGTGTATTTCGCTTACGCATTGCTGCGCGGGAATTTGCTCGGGGCGTATGCGTATCCGTTCATTGATGTGGCGGTGTTGGGTTATCCACAGGTGTTCATCAATGCCGGGGGAATATTGGCGGGGTTTGTGGGGATTGGCCTGGCGGTGATTGGCCTTGACCATTGGCGCTCCCGCACGAAGTTAAAGTACCTGTAGGAGTTGCCGCAGGCTGCGATCTTTTGACTTTGGCTTAAAAAGACAAGATCAAAAGATCGCAGCCAGCGGCAGTTCCTACAGGGGGTATCACTCTTCTTCAGAGCCCTCGGCACGCCAGTAGCCGACGGCTTTGACCAACTTTTCGTCCAGCCCGTGCTCATCCAGCAGCACCCGGCGAATCTGCCGCGAGACTTTGGTCTCGGTCGCCACCCACGCATACAGATTGCCCTTGGGCACCTGCAGTTGCTTGACGGTGGTCAGCAAGTTATCCGTGCCGCCCTCGCGCAGTACCCAGATCACACTGACCTGCGCGGCGCTTTCCAGCGTTTGCTGCTCGGCACCGTTTGCCACTTCGATCACCACCAGCGCCTTGCGATTGGCGGCCAGGCCTTCGAGGCGGCGGGCGATGGCGGGCAGGGCGGTTTCGTCGCCGATCAGCAGATAGCTGTCGAATATATCCGGCACGATCATCGAACCGCGCGGCCCGCCGATGTGCAGAAATTGGCCCGGCGTGGCCTGTTCGGCCCAGGTCGAGGCGGGGCCGTCGCCGTGCAGGACGAAATCGATGTCCAGCTCAAGTGTGTCGAGGTCATAGCGACGCGGCGTGTAGTCGCGCATCTCGGGCATCGGGCCTTCGTTTTTGCCGCCGAGCACCATTGTCTCGAGTGCGGCGGTTTCTTCGGCGTTCTGCGGGAACAGCAGTTTGACGTGATCGTCAGTGCCCAGGCTGATAAAACCGGCCAATTCGGGCCCGCCCAGGGTGATGCGGCGCATGCGCGGGGTCAGGTCGACCACACGCAGCACTTGCAGGCGACGGCGTTTGATTTCGTGCATCACGCGGTGAATGGTTTGGGTATCGACTGCAGTCATTCGGCTTTCTCCGGGGCAGGTTGAACGGCGGGGCCGTCGACAATCGCTTTGGCGGTGTTGTTGAGCAGATCCCGTACGCGCAGGATTTCTTCGGGGCTCCAGCGCCCGTGGTGCAACTGCAAAGCGTGGCGCAGGTTGTGCACCGCTTCATGGATTTCCGGCGGCCGGTCATGGCCGCGCAGCGAGCGCTTGCTGACGTCGATGCGCATGCGCACACCATCGAGGGCCACTGTTTGCTCGCTCAGGGACAGGCGCCCGGCGTCGGTCACGCTGTAGCGTTTCTTGCCACCTTCGGCGTCACCGCTGATCAGTTCGCTTTCTTCCAGAAAGGTCAGGGTCGGGTAGATCACGCCGGGGCTCGGGCTGTAGGCGCCGTCGAACATGCCTTCGATCTGACGGATCAGGTCGTACCCGTGGCAGGGCTGTTCGGCGACCAGTGCCAGCAGCAGCAATTTCAGGTCGCCCGGGGCAAACACTCGCGGGCCGCGCCCACCGCGTTCACGACCGGGGCGTTTTTCGAAGCCGTCACGGCCGTCGCCGTGCTCGCGGTGGGGGGAATGATGGTCTCTCATTTCTGTCTTCTCTCGTCGTGTTTAGATACAACTTAAGATATATCTTATGGCCGATGCAAGACATTCGGATCAGTGGTCGCCACGGCGCTGCAACGAAAATGACCGCTCTCGTTGATGCGGGATGGATTTTGTTTTTTTCTAGAGTAATTGTGCTAATTACAACAGTGTGAAATCGAATATTAGTTTCGTTATTAGCGCGTGGATCAGTAATAACAAGCGTTCTGGGTCGTTTTAAATCTGTATGTTTTTTTGCTGAAAACTGTATGTAGTATAGTTCTGAGAGTCACTGTTCTCTTAATTGCCAAAAACAGTTTTTTTCCTCTTTTACATGGGTATCAGTAACTACGGCTAGTGGTGAAATTTCCTACTTACTTTGTGGTTGAATTACTTGATCATGCCTCCGCGTTGAAAGTTAAGTCGGCAACCGACAAAAGTTTCCACGCGCCAATCCTTATCAAAAGCAGGTACTGATCATGTTCAAGAAGTTTGCAATTTCCGCCCCGATGGCCATCCTGGCACTGAGTTCTTCCGTGGCGTTTGCCGCAGACCCGATTAGCCAGACGATCAATATCAAGGCATTCGTGCCGACTTCGCTGTTCAATGTGGCCCCGCAGACGCCTGGCTTCGGTGTTGATGAAACCATGACCCAACTGGGCAGCGGCGAACTGAGCACCATCACTGAAATCTTCAACATGAAGCATACCGATAACAAGGGCGCGATCAATGCCGTGCTCGACGGTACCGCGGCGTTGTACAACGGCCGCGACAGCATCCCGTTGAGCGTCAAGATCGGTGGCGTGGAAGTGACCAGCGTCTCCACCGAAATCGTGAACGAAACTGACTCTGTACCTGGCGTGCAGCGTGAAATGATTATCAAGGCTGCCCCGCCAGCGGCTACTCAATCGGGTAACTACTCGGGTAGTTTCGCTGTGGTATTCGAGCCTGTGTTGAAGCCGTGAAACAACTTTTTGAATAACGCACTGCTTATTCAATAGTCTTGGCCCACTGGTCATCTTTCGATGATCAGTGGACGCCAGCTCATCAAGTAACTCGAGTATTAAAGACCATGTTCCCGATGACGCCCATCGCGGCAGCGCTCGCACTTTTTTTATGTGCCAGTGCCTTGGCCGCGCCCACTAATAACGCTAACACGCCGCGCAGTCTGCTCGCTCAGGCCAAGGGGTTGCCGGCGGAATTCGAAGAACATTTCTTCGATGTGCCATTAGCTGTTCGGGTTGAGCGTGATCAACAATTTCTCGGTGAGGCGATGGTCGTGTTAAGCAAGGATGATCGTGTCACTCTGCTGGAATTTACCGACACCGGCGATAGCCAGATCCCTGCCAGTGAACGGGATTTATTGGGCAGTTTTTTGAAGCAGGGGGTAGGCCTGGGCGCCTGTCAGGGCAGTTGCCCCGACCAGGTGCTGGCGGTGCATTACAACCTGCAGAATTCGCTGGTATCGATCGCTACCGAAAATGCTGAGCGCGGCAGTGACGCTCTACGCTATTACGCTCTCCCCGAAAAGGGCAGCACCGGGTTGATCCTGCGTAATCAACTGAACCTCAACGGCGGTCAGGAGCAAGACCTCGGCGGTCGCTATGGCCTTGAGGCGAGCAGCAGCCTCGGCAACTGGACGCAACGCGTCAACCTGCAAGTGGCGCGCCTGGGCGGACCTGACGACAAGCTCTATCACGCAGTGCACGAGCTGTACGGCCAGCGTGAGTTGCAGGGCAATTTTCTGCGCCTGGGTTATTTCACCCCCAGCTCCGAAGGCCTGACGCGGCAGTTGCGTTCATTTGGCGCCAGCCCCGATACGGCGGCGGGCGTGATGTTTGGCAGCTCCGACAGTCTGGCGGTCAACAATCCTACGCCCAGCGTTTACCCGATTTACGTCACGGCCAACCGCCAGGCATCGGTGGAAATCTATCGCAATGGTCTGTTGATCAACACCCAAGCGGTCAGTGCCGGCCTGCAAACCCTCGACACCCGGACGCTGCCTGGGGGCATTTACGAAGTCGAAGTGCGGCTGATCGAAGACGGCCAGATCACCTCAACCACGCAGGATCTGGTGTACAAACCCAGCAACTGGCGCAATCACGATGAGCGTTGGCGCTACAGCGTGTTCGCCGGCCAGGAAAGCAAATTGTTGAGTAACTGGGACGAACAGTCTCGTGGGGACATGACGGCCGGTGCAGCGCTGAATTATCTGCTGCACCCGCGGGTGATCGTCGGCCTCTCGGCGCGGCAACTGCAAGGCAAGCAGCAAGTGGCTTCGTCGATTGACTGGACGTTGGCCAATAACACCAGCCTGTACGCCAACGTTTACCAGACCGAAGACCACGGCACCGGGATGGATCTGCAAGGCATCTACAACTATGGCTCGGGCAACCTGTTCGCCACGCATAACCGCAGCTGGCTGGACACCACCAATATTTATGAGACCTTGCCGGACGGTACGCGGGTCCGCCAACGCAACGTGTTTATCGGCCAGACCGCCAACACGTCGCTGGCGATCAACCATCGACTCAACAGCAAGCAATCGCTCAATGGCCGGATTTCCCATAGCGAGGGCAATGTCGAGGGCGTCGGTATCGACCTGGGCTGGACGCAACGCAGCCTGCTGCTTGGCAGTGATGCCAGTTGGCGTTTCTCGGTGTTCGATCGCCCCGCCAGTTTCAGCAGCGGGCAGGCACGCAATCGCGGAGTCGATTTGAGTGTCAGCCTGGCCCTCGGCGCAAAGGGCGAACAGTGGTCGGGCAGCATCGGTACGCGCACGGCCCGGGAGGGTGGCCGCGACAACAACGCGTCGCTGACCTACAACAAGACTCTGGAAAACCACGTACTGCAAAACGTCTCGGTCACGGCGCTCGCTGACACCTATGGCGTCGGCGTATCAGGCCTTGGCAGTTTCCGCACCGATGCATTCAATGGCGATGCGTTCATTCAGCGCTCGTCCTATAACGGCAATTACACCGGCGGTCTCAACCTCGACAGCACCGTGGCCGTGGGCGCAGACAAGATCGTCATGACCAGCCAGCACGCCAGCGGCGGTGCCGGGATGATCATCGACGTCGAAAGCGACCTCGACGACATCGCCCTGCGCGCCGACGACCTCAGTGGCGGCAGCACAACCCTGCGCCCGGGGCGCAATTACGTGTCACTGACCGCCTATAAAAACAGCTCGGTGAGCTTTGATTTCGAAGGCAACCACGTGCCGTCCGCCAGCATTCAACCGCAGCGCGCCCGCTACCACATGAACAAGGGCGGAGTGGGGTATCGCAAGATCACCGTGAGCAGAACCCTGACCGTGCTCGGGCGTTTGCTCGATCCGCAAGGCAAGCCGCTCAAGGGCCATCACATCATCAACCACGCCAGTCGCGGTGTCAGCGAGGTGGACGGCTTCTTCTCGATGGAGATGAACGCCGGTTCACCGACCCTCGAAGTGCGCTCCGGTGAACAGTTGCTGTGCCAGTTCCGCCTCGACACGGCCAATGCGCGCAGTGAAAACGATGTGCTGATGATCGGGGATCTGCGTTGCACGCCGGATACGTTGGCCGATGCCACGCCTGCCCCGACTACGGCAGGTTGAACCCTTTCAGGAAGCGACTGATGCACATGAAAAATCAATCGAGCAGAGTGATGGGCGGGCTCTTTTCAGCCGCCGTATCGCTATGGCTTGTCGCACTACCCGCTGCTGCGGCTACGCAGGAAATAACGGCCGTGTTCAAGCCTGATCCGAATAATCCGCTGGTGAACAAATTTGTTAATACCACCCCGCAAAGCGGCGTCTGTCCGGGGCATATGCCGGCGCGCTGCGAAGCGCTGGGCATTTTCAGCATTCGAACGTGGGATATCAACTTTCGCTCAAATGGCCCGATGCCGGTGCTGCCGGTCCCAGATATACGCAAAGGCGCGATGTTCAAAGTGCCTTCGCAGTGGCGAAGCTTTGAGGTGATTTCAGACAAGGGCGAGCCCGCAACCGTCGAAATGCGCATTTCAGGGATCGGTAACCGCTTTGATATTCCCGATCCCCCAAGTGTTAATGCGTGGGGCCCCAGTGCGCCTAACTGGACGTTTCCACCTGAGCCTTGCGGGCACACCGGAATGTATGCGGCGGGTTCAACGCTTCGCCTGTGGTTCTGGATCGTGCCTGAAGGGGCGGGGGTCTGCGCCTTGACCGCACCGGTTGAGATTCCCAGCCTTAACTATGCGAACTTCGAGTACGCCTATGAACTGAGAACCCCCAATCCCTTGCGCATGGCTACAGGGCAGTACACCGGATCGCTCAGCTACACGTTGGGGCCGGGTCAGGACTTCGACTTTGGCGACATCATGATTCCCAACGATAACCTGTTGACCTTTAACTTCAATCTGGATGTGCAACACGCCCTTAAAGTCGAAGTTCCGCCAGGCGGCAATCGTGTGGAACTGTTGCCGCAGGGCGGCTGGCAGGCCTGGCTGCAGCGCAATCGCCGCCCTGAACGTCTGTTCCGCGACCAGACATTCAGTATCTCGAATTCCAGCCGTTTCAAGATGCAACTCGAATGCCAGTACAGCGACGGGAGCAATACGTGCCTGATCCGCGATCCGGTTTCCGGAGATGCCGTGCCGCTGAACATTGCCGTCACCCTGCCGGCCGGAATGATCGATGCCGGCGGGCAGCCAGTCAATCGACGTCCATTATTGCGCGACGGTACAGGCACCGAGCTTTTTGAGCCGGCCTATTACGTTGATCGCAAACCGGCAACGCTGCATTTCGAAGTCGGCCGTGAAGCGGTCGAGCAAATGCTTACCGGTGAGGGGAAAACCTACACCGGCGATGTCACCGTGATCTGGGATTCGCAAGTCTGAGCACCCTGTGTGCGTGTTTCGTTCATCGTTCTACATCCAGAGGCTGAAACCATGAATTATCGACTGGCATTGCTCCTCGCAGGCTGGCTACCGCTTATCTCTCACGCTGGACCCGCGATCAACGTCGGCGTGGTCTACGACTACCTCGACGGTGACAAGAGCACCTACCTGAAGCGGGTTTTCAACAGCGGCGACGCCACGGCGTTCGTCAAGATCAACATCCTCGAAATTGTTTACGACGCCGACGGCACCGCGCGGGAAATTGCGCTGGTGAATCAGACCGAAGCCAATGCCCGTGATGGCTTGATGGCCAGCCCCGCGCGACTGATCGTCCCCGCCAACGGCATGCAGGGCAGTCGTCTGGTGTTCATGGGCGAACGGGAACAGGAACGTTATTTCCGCGTGCGATTCGTTCCGGTGGTGCCGGAAAAAGAAGATGAATTTGCGGTGGCCGAAGAGGAGCGCGATGAATACAAAAAAGGCCTGTCGGCAGGCGTCAACGTGTTGGCCGGCTACGGCACGGTGTTCTTTGTGCGCCCCAGGGAGACTCGGTTCAACAGCGTGATCAGCAACGAAGCGACCCGTTATGAAGTGCACAACAGTGGCAACAGTACGGTGGTGGTCGACGAGTTCAGAAACTGTTCGGCCAAAAATGAACGCGACTGCCAACCGACCACGAAACATCACGTATTGCCAGGCCGGTCCTTCAAGTTCGATAAACAAAGCGGCCGTGAATACAACTTCATGTTGATCGAGGGCAAGTCGAGCAAACCGATCGAGGTCAAGGGTTGATGCCCGGACGTAAAAGGTGATGAAGATGTCAAACACCACACGCGCCGCCATGTCACTGGCGCTGCTGTTACCCATGAGCGGCATTGTGAATGCGATCACCGAACGTGAAACGTTCGAAGTCTCGGTGAGTATCCCCAGCGCGGAGTTTTATGTAATCCCCTCCGAGCCCGACTGGATTCATCAAGAGCAGGCGCTGCCGTTCAATCCGGTATCGGGGAAGTTCACCCCGCTGCGCAAGAACTTCGATGTGAAAAACGTCAATGGCGGCATTACGGCGCGCATGAGTACCGAGCCCTATCTGAGTAATGGCAGGGACACGGACAACATCCCGTTGATCGTAACGTTCAACCGCAAACGCCTGAGCCTCGTTGCCGAGCCCGTAATCACTGAACTCGATGGCCAGGCAGGCCAGCGAGTGGGTCTGGAAATAGCCGCGGCTTTACCGGTGGACGCTTATCAGCCAGGCAGTTACTACGGCAGTGTGCACATGATTTTTGAAGCGCTGGCGCCTTGATCATTCATGCGCGAGGACATCGCTGCGCTTACCGGCTTTGCGGCCGCTGGTTGAGTAATTTTCAGCGGTGCGGGTGTCGCTCGGCGCTGATCTCGCCACAAGGATCTTTCAGAATGAACAGCAGTCGATTCAACAATGTTTTAAAGCGTCTGGTTGCGGGCATTGTGCTGTCTGCGTCTCTGAGCCTGACGGCGCAAGCGCTGATGAAAAATATTGACGCGTCGTTTCGACCCGATGCGGCAAACCCGCAAATGAACAAGTTTCGTAACGACACACCGGTAACAGGAGTGTGTGCGGGGCACATGCCGGCTCGATGTGAGGCGATGAATATTTTCTCGATCAGGGACGATATGTTCAAAGCGAATTCCAATGGTCCGTTATTGGCCGACGTCGCTGATCCCAGGCAGGGCGCGATGTTCAAGATGCCGTCCGACTGGCGTCGTTTTCAAGTGACCCACACAGAGACGGGGGAAGTCGAAACCGTTGAAATGCGAATTGCCGGGGTGGGTGTCAGGTCTGATCTGCCTACTGATATGTCGCATCACAAGGTGTGGGTCGGTGGGCAAGGGTCCTGGTCACACCCCAAACCACCCAATCCTTGCCAGAGTACGGGTTACGTGATCGGTACACCTTGGTACATTCTTTGGCACTGGATCGTTCCGGAACGGGCAGGAGTCTGTGCCGTAGCTGCACAGGTAGAAATTCCTGAATTGACGTATCAACTACTCGAATACTCCTATGAGCTCAGGACCCCCAATCCTCTAACCATGTCCACCGGCAACTACACAGGTTCCGTAACCTACACCATGGGGCCGGGGCAAGATTTCGACTTCGGCGACATCATGATCCCCAATGACACCCTGTACACCTTCAACTTCAATTTGGCGGTGCAACACACCCTTAAAGTTGAAGTCCCGCCAGGCGGGCACCGGGTCGAGTTGCTGCCTCAGGGCGGCTGGCAAGCCTGGCTGAATCAGGGGCGCAAACCCACGCGATTATTCCGCGACCAGACCTTTAACCTGTCGGCTTCTTCGCGCTTCAAGATGAACCTGGAATGCCAGTACGCCAGCGGTAACAACTGCGCACTCTGGGAGCCAAATGCCGGCCATGCTGTGCCGCTCGAAGTCAGCGTCACGTTGCCCAGCGGATTGACCGACGCGTCGAACCAGCCGGTAAATCGTCGTCCATTGCGTCGCGATGGTGTCGGTACGCAGCTGTTTCAGCCTGGTATTTACGTCGACCGCAAACCGGGCACGTTGCATTTCGAAGTGCCGCGTGACGACGTTGAAGAGATGATCAAGCAGGGGACCGCCCGCCAATACTCAGGCAACGTCACCGTCATTTGGGATTCACAGGTCTGAGCCTTGTCCCGACATCGCAGGTTGCAGTCGGGCGAGACGCGGGTATGACGACAATCGTCGCCATACCCGAAGGGCTGCTGCGGATGCTGTTTCAGATCCCGGCGTTGGCCATCGCTGTACAGGTCAATCGTCTGCCCAGCGCCTGTTCTTCATTGCCGATGTCGGAGTACAGCCGTTCGTACACCGCGTCGGTCATGGCTTTACCGGTGAACACCGTAGAGTCGGGCACCGATAGCTGTCGGGCCAGATTTCGCAATGCTTGCTTCAGCGCTGCTTGTTGCGCTTCGGGCAAATCTTTGCCATCGGCCCAGGCTTGTTGCGCTGAACGCAATGCGTCCAGTTGCTCGGCTTTGCTTTCGTAGATCCGTGCATTGTTTGCGAATTGGCCCGGGTAAGTGTCGCGCAAGTATTCCATCCAGAAAATCTGCTCGAGCATGTTGTTGACCAGACCGTCGCCCTCTTCCAGCGCAATAACCGTGTCATACGCTTGATCAATGGCCTTCTGATCGACGCCGGCGACCTGTGACCAGCGCCTGCCTTGAGACTGCCAAGGCAGCTCCAGGCGCTCGGCCAGTCCGGTTTCATAGGCTAAATGCACTTCCACTTCATCCGGTCGGCCTGCGCGGCTGGCCATATCGGCACGGGCGACTTCGTTGACTTGCTCAAGGCGCGCCGCGCCTCTTGCCAGTGTCACCAGCTTGCCTTCCAGTTCTGCCTGAGATGTCGAATACGAATACGCCTCTGAGGCCAGTACCTTGATCCCCATGTTGTTGAACATCTGCGCGCCGGCATTGGCGCAGGTCGTCGGCGCCGTAGATTCGGTGAACAGTTCATTGCGTGTTTTGGGATCCAGATAAGCGGCGTCGATCATGCGCCAGACGCGATCGGTGAGTTGCGTGCGAGCGTCACCACTGCTTCGGTAGTCGGCAGAATCCAGCTGTTTTTCGATGACCTGAAAGAACCCCAGGGAATCGGGTTCTGTTGCCAGGTCGTGCCAGGCTTCGAGCCTGAAGGTCCCGCGCCCGGACTCGCTCGTGCCCCAGAATGTCATGCCAGACAGACGCCAGAGCGCCAGATCCTGCTCGGCCAGATTGCTGTAGTAGTGCTGGGGGTCGATGCCGACCGATTTTCGATACTCGTAATAAGCCAGGCGATTGGCTTCAGACAGATCCTCGCCATCAAGGCGTGTACGGGCAATGAGCAGCGCGTGATCGGAACCTGCGGTCACCTCCGGGATTCGCCTGATGGGGTTTCCCTGCATGTCCAGAAAGAAACCTCTGGGCCGGCGTTTTTTGAAAATCCCCTCCGGCCAGCCATCGATGCCGGTGTTGTTCAGGCTCAATACTTTCAAGCGTGGCATGCGCTCGACATTTACCGCGCGACCCAACGGATTACCGTCGAGCCGCAAGCTTTCCAGGCGCGTCAGGTTGCGCAGGCGCTCGACGTCGGCGGCGGTCAGTTCAATCAGGTTGTCACTCAGGCGCAGCGTCTCGAGCATATGCATATCGCCAATCCCTTCGGGCAATCGAGTCAACTGACAGTGTCTGGCACTCAGATGGCGCAACTGTCGAAAGTCTTTGAGCAGGCCTTTGGTGTCGACGTTGAAGCGGCAGTTATCAATATTCAGCGCGGTGATCTGTTCAAGGTACTTGCCCAGATCCGGCAGTTTTTTCCACCACCGTACAAGATCGCTCGGTAACAGGTCGGTCGACAGGTCCAGCGTATATCCCTCGTCCAGGTGGGCGCTGCGTTTGTCGAGGAACTTTGCTTTGCGTTTGAAACATTCGATCAGTTGGTCAGCGATGTGTTGCCCGCCACCGCCGACGAAATTGCGTGGGTCTGATATCGGGTAATCCGGTTGGTCCCATTGCCACCTGCGAAGGCGTACACGCAGGTCGTCGAGCTCTGTTTCCAAGTGCATGAGTGTGGCAATCGGATCGTCCCGGGTACTCAGCGACTGGACAAACTGCCTGACTTCTCGCTGATTGAAATGGGGATACAGATCCTCTACTCGCGAGGTGAGGTTCGCGCCATGTCTGGACTGCTTGGGCCCTCGGAGCAACAGTAAATCCTCTCGTGGGCATTCAGGCACACGTCCTCGATCATCAAGGATGACCCGCCGTTCGGCCGGTGTTGCGGTCCGCGCGATGACCCACTGTTTGAACCGGTTCCCTTCGCTGCGGCGCACCCCCAGCGTTTTCAATTGCTCGTCAGGCAGCGCCTGCAAAACGCTTTGATACAGATCAGTCGGCCCATACAACGGCGTGCCTTGGGCGTCGTGAACTTCATAAAGGCCGTTGCTGCCCTTGACCAGAATCCGCACGGTGGCGGCATCCTCCGGGCCCACCTGGCAAGTCAGCTCGCCATCGAAACGGGCGTTACGCAGCTCGATGCGTACGCTTTCCAGTGTATTGCTGTAAAGGCGCAACGCATTAAGCGTCAAGCGTTCGGTATCGACGCTGGTCAGCGATTTTCTGTAAAAACCTTCATGCGCCCGTGCGGTTCGCGTTTCCAGTTGCAGCTCGCGGGCGATGCGTTTGAGGCGCAAGGGGAGGCGACTTTCGGCGAGCATGATCGCCCGTTCGGCGCGGCTGGCGGTGGCCAGGAGATTGTCGATGCCTTGGGCCGGAATGTCGGGAAATGCAGCGCGGATCAGTGGCGCCAGTTCTTTATTCTCGAATACTTCACGGCTGGCGTAATCTTCGTTGAACAATTTGCCGCGGCCGTTCTCAGTCACGGCGACGATGCGTTTGCGCAAAGCGCGAACGCGCGCGTCCAGCGATGCCGGAAGGACATCTGCCGGGACATCGAGAATGATCGCCGTACCGTTTTCATCGAGTGTCTGCATCACGATCTTCAACAGTTCGCCATTGAACAATTGCCGGTCCTGGAGTTGAACAATCAGCTTTTGACCTGCCGAAGCCTCTTTGCCTGTGTGCTCCCAGATCGTTTCGTGGGTAACGTCAATAATCCGCATCGAGGCTTTTTCGGGCCACATGCCATGAGCTGTGAGTATCTGAAGTTGCGTCACAGGGTCGGCTTTTGCATAGACCAGCGGGTCATCGCTGCTCAGGTAGTCGATGAACGACCGGATGTCCGAGTCAATATCAAGGCGCTTTATCGTATCGGTCAGCAGCGTGGGAGGGCGCAGGTTCTCGACATACATGCCGCGCAATTCAGCGGGGTCGGTGCCGCTGATCCTGCGCGCGGTCTCGAGCTGGACATCGCTCAGATCCGCCACGGCAGGGCCAATGCGACGCAATAAAGTGGCGTCGTCCCAGGTTCGCGGTTGCTCGCCTTCGAGCACGTAGGCACCGGCGCCATTGAGCGTGACTTGCGGTTGATAGGCTTCAGTGCGATCAGGGTGTTTCAAGCGAATCGTGCCGCTTTGTGCGTCGCGCGCGAGTTCGTAGTGTTTGTCCTGAGTGCGCAGAATCTCCTTGCCTTCGTACGCGTGCACGCCTGTTGCGTCGGGCTTGGCGTCCTTCGGCAGATCGATTGTTCGCTGTTCATAGGGGGCGTGGTCCGGGTGCCAGAGGGTGTCACGACCATCGGGCAGCTGCACGGGCTTCATGCCCTCGATCAGTGGCGATAGCTTGAACTTGAACGCGCCCGCAATCTCGGCCCCGGCTGCAAATGCTGCCAGTTGAATGACATCCGTCACCACGCTGACGACGTGCTCGGCCGCCTTAAGGCCCAGGCCTTCAGCAAGATCGACAATGCCTTCGATCACGTCATAGGTCAGTTGATAAACCGTGTAAGCCATCATCAATTCGCCCAGGCCCGGTACGAAGGGTGTCGCTATCAGCAAGGCTACGTTGAAAATGTCCGAGACGATTTTCTTGAAATTGTCCCACCAGGCCCAGCGTGCCCTGGTGTCCGTGTCGGCGGTGGACACGGCGATTTCCTTGGCGTCGTTGAGAATCTTGTTGAGTTTTTGCTGATAGGCATGTGTCCAGTAATCGTGGGGCAGTGGCAGGTGCTCGAACTTCAGGTGCGCATTGGGCGCGTCTTCTGTACGCCATACCGGGCGCGAGTCCGTCGGATCAACCTTTTCGTGCCAGACCACGTGGCTGAGGCGTTGTTCGAGGTCGGCGAAGAAGTGCCCGCGCTGTTGATGGTCTACAAACTGGCTGAAGAACTGGCGATAACTGAGCTGCGAGGCAGCGCCGGTTTTGTTTTCGCGCAGTTGCCGCGTCAGCTCAGTCATGAAGGCATCGGGTGATGTGTACTCCTTCAGCGGATGCTCCGGATCATGGGGGACATAGGCAATAAGCTGGCGGATGCCTCGGCTGTCTCTCACGGCAGGAATCAGCAGCAGAACACCGGTCAGGCGTGTCTCCATTATGGAAAGATCACGGCACTGCATGCGCTGGCCATTGAGCAGCGGCAGAGGGGTACCTTTTGCCAGCGCGTTGATCAGCCTGTAGGCATCGAGCTGGATATCACCGGTGGTCAATGCCAATTCGGCGGCGGCGCTTAATGCATCCTTCAGACTTTGCGTCACCTTGTACTTCATGGCGGCGACGGCCACCGGTTCGCTGGGCAGCAGGTAGCTTTGCAGGTGTTGGTTGTAGAGTTTGCCGATGTCCAGTTCCCTGCACAGGGTCTGGAACTGGCTGATGGTCATCTTTGCCTTGATCGGCAATATATCGAAGTGCCCGCGCTCGTCGGGCTGGCTGATGTATTGCGAATCGGCAAGCACCGTTTCGTTGGCGGCGAAGTTGTGCAACGCGGCGTCCAGCAGGGATACGGTTCGAGTCGTGACACCACCCAGGGTATCGATCGTGTACCAAGGTCCTTCCTTGGGGATGTACAGGTGCAGGAAGGTTGTCTTTACGTCATGGGTGACGGCGTATTGTTCCTTGAGCTTCGCCTGGAGCAGAGGCGCGGCGAATGTGCGCACGTCCTGAAGTTTTTCGAACAGCCTGTCGACCTTGTTCTGAGAGCCCCAGGCCTTGAGGTTGGCGGTTTTCAATTGAGCGTGTCGGGCGGCGGGCGCGGTGTTGTACCAGGGCTCGATTTTCAGTGCAGTGCTCGCCAGTGCCTTGCCCCGGCCGAGGCTCGCGGTTTTGATATTTTCGTGCAGGGTGGAGCGTATGAAATCGTAGTGCCGACCTTTGTCTGGGTCAGGCCTGGAAGTATCAGACATGGCAATCATCCTTGATTGTTTGAGGATGACCAGCCTATCCGTTGGAGGGCAAAACAATAGTCTAAAAGTTGCCGCACCAGCGGCTGTTTTACCCGTTTATCCGCGGAGTATTTGAATCTGAAAAATAACTGGCTACCACCTGCCGGCGCGCCAATCAGTGTTGCTACAGGCGTGCAACGCTTGAACCTTCAACCGGGCGGCACTGCGAGTCGCTACCCGGTTGCAGATACGCCGTGAGAATCGGCGCCATGCCCTTGAGCACTTGCGTCGGCAAGGCCGAGGTGAATTTGAAGTTCTCCGCCGAACGCCCCGGAACGTATGCGGTGAGGGTGCCGAAATGGTGATCGCCGATGTAGAACACGAAGGTCGCGGTGCGGTTGATCGACTTCGAACTGAGGATGCGTCCACCCGAGCCGATGGCTTCGATACGGTTGTCACCGGTACCGGTCTTGCCACCCATGGCCAGTGGGGTGCCATCCGCGAGTTTGAAACTGCCGGAAACACGTTTGGCTGTACCGGCGTCTACCACTTGCGAAAGCGCTTCGCGCATGGCGTTGGCGACTTCGGACGGCATGACTCGTTTGCCGACGTGCGGGTCGTTGACCAGTCGGGTTTCGTAAGGGGTGTCGGCGGCAAAATGCAGGCTGTCGATACGCAGGGTCGGCATGCGCACGCCGTCATTGAGGATGGTGCCGATCAGTTCGGCCAGCGCTGCCGGTCGATCGCCGGAGCTGCCGATGGCGGTGGCCAGCGACGGCACCAGGTGATCGAACGGGTAGCCGACTTGCTTCCAGCGTTGATGAATCTCAAGAAACGCCTCGATCTCGAGCATGGTGCGGATGCGAGTGTCGCGCGCGCCCTTGTGTTTGCTCTTGAACAGCCAGCTGTAGACTTCCTGGCGTTCGAATTGACTGGCCTTGACGATCTGGGTGAAGGTCGCGTCCGGGTGATTCAGCAGATAGCCGATCAGCCACAGATCGAGCGGGTGAACCTTGGCGATGAAGCCTTGATCGGGCAAATCGAAGCTGCCCGGGCCGTAGGCGTCGTAAAGGCGGATAAGGCGGTCGTCGGTCAGTTTCTTGTCGAGCTTGGCGCCTTTGAGGTGTGAACGCACGAACGTGTTGAAGTCTTCCTGACTGGCGTTCGGCAACAGATAACGGTGCACGGCGGCCATGCGGATCGGGGTCGGGCGCATGCTGTCGAGGAAGGTTTCGAGCCGCGCCTGGGTGTCTTTGTTGCGGTATTTCTTCCAGAACTTGAGAAGGAACGAAGTGCCTTCGCGATCGGCGAAACTCGCCAGGTATTCCTGGCGCCGTGGGTCACGATCATCCTTGAGCAACTCCGCGCTGCTATTGGGGCCGGAGTAAGTGGTGTAGCGCACGATATCGCGCATCAGCCGAATGAACGGCAGGTTGATCGACTCGCGCAGGGAATCGCGCAGGGTCGGCAGGCGACCGTTGTCCTCTTTGCGAAAGTTGTTGAACCTGTGCAGGCCGCCACCGGTGAAAAACGCTTCACCGGGGCTGGCCGAGTATTTGCGATCCAGCGCTGCACTGAGCAGCGTCGACAGATCGTGATCCTTGTTCTGGATCAGGTAATCGACAACCCAGCGGCTGAGGCGATCCTGCTCCGGCACCTCGACCTTTTTCAGTTCCGGCACGCCCATGGCGCCGTACTTGTCGTGCAACTCGGCGATGATTTGCAGGTAGGTAGTGAGCACGCGCATCTTCGCCGTCGAGCCCAGTTCGAGCTTGCTGCCTTCGTTGATGTCGAACGGCTGGTCGGTGCTGTCGGTCTGCACCCGCACACGTGATCCGTCCGGGGTCAGCTCGAACAGGGTGAAGCTGTAGCGCACCTGAGTGGTGCTGGTCGGCGTCAGCAAACGCTCTCCCAGCAAACCGATTTCTGCGGCGTAGGCCGGGTCGGCGAGCTTCTTCAGGTAGGCGGTGGCCTGGGATTGCAGCTCGCCTTGCAAGGTGCTGGTGGCCGACAGATCGAGCCGGTCGAGGTCATACAGGGGCCGGTTGAGCATGCTCGCTAGACGACTGCGGGCAGCGCTGATGCCTTTGTTGGTTTCGATTGGCTGAATCGTCGGTTGGGTCTGCCAGTCGCGATAGCTGACGGTGCTGGCCAGTGCAGCATCGGCCAGCGCGCTGTCGATCACGCCGCTCTGCTTGAGCAGGCGCAAATGGCTGTCGGTGAGGTTGGCGAGTTCTTCACGGCCCCTGGTCAGGTAATACGATGGGCGGCGCTGGGCGATCATCAGCGAGAGCATTTCGCGCAGGGCCAGGCCTTTGTCGGCCATGGTTTTCGGGTCGGTCTGCGGGCTGTTGAGCTGCTCGTTGGCCCTGACGAAATCAGTGCCGTACCAGACCCGCAAACCTTCAGCCATGCCGTGGACTTCACCGTGGCCCGGTACGGCGGACAACGGCACGCTATTCAGATAATCGCGAATGATGTTTTGCCGTGCACCCAGGGTTTGCGGGCCGTCCTGATACGCACGCACGCTGGCGGAAATCATCTGACGGATCTTCTCGGCGCCGGACGCCGTCAGGCCTTCAGGAGAGTGCCGATATTTTTCCAGTTGCGTCGCCAGCGTACTGCCACCCGCCGATTGCCCGGGCAGGTGAAGCACCTTCGCCACTTGTGACCAGGCGGCCATGCCGAACCGTGGCCAATCCACTGCCGGGTTGGCCAGCGGTTGTTTGGGGTCGAGCAGAAAGCGGTTTTCGATAAACAGCAGGCTGCTGACCACCACCGGCGGAATCGCTGCAAAGTTCGAATACAGTTGTTGCGGATAGTTGTACTTGTACAGCGGCGCGGCGCGGCAATCGGTGATCGACAACCCGGCCTGGATCTTCTCGGAAAAAGGCACAAACAGGCCTTTGTCGGTGTAGCTGAGCAGGGCGGGTGAAAAACGTGCCTGCTCGGTGATCACGTAATTGCGCTTGATCAGGCGCGGCAGGAATTCATCCAGTGAGCTGTAACCCAGGCGCAAATCGAACGGGCCATTGCCCGGATAGCGAATCGCTTCACTGGGGCCGGGTTCCAGCTTGTAGGTCAGCGAGGCGGCATATTGGCTCAGTTCACGGGATTGAAAGCGCGAGGTGCGCATCTCTTTGGACGCACCCAGCCCTACCACCACCGCAATAATCAGCAGCAACAACCAGAAAGCCTTCCACCCGTGCCGGCTGCGGCGGGGTTTTTCAGGGACAGGCGCTTGATCATCCACACGTTCAGTCGGAACCACGGCTTTACTCGAATCGGTTTGCCACAAAGCGCCCATAGTCGATTGATCCATTCACGCAGATTGATCGGACTTGTCTGAAGCTTAGACGGTGGTTGGCGCTGGTGAAAAAATTGTGAGGTTCACAACAGTCGCGAACGAGGCTCAGTCTCATCGCCGACAGCGGTGAGCCTGTAACGATCTGATACGGGGGATGGAAAGTTATGGCAAGTGTAACTTGTTAAGTTGTTTCTTGTCGTTTGGTTAGCTCTGGTTACATGCGCGTGCTATGTGCTTGGAAAGTTTCGTTGTTCACTCGCTACTCAATTCGATGAACAAGGAATGTTGTATGTTTGTAACTCGCTATTCTCCGGTGGCAGGTGTTGGTGTTGCCAAAGGTGATCACGTATCTGCGCTCGCTGAAAACTATGAAGTTGTGAGGTCGGTCACGCCTTTATCGATAAAACAAATGTCGAAAGATAATCGGCGCATGTTGAAAAAGGTCCCGGTCGAACAACCTGACTGGTTAGCCAGCCTGCCGGCCAGACAACGCACTGATGCGCAACACCTCATCGAAAATGCTGTTATCGCGCACACCGCATTCAACGAGCGCATGGACGCCGTCAATGCGGCGCATGAATTTGCAGCGCCTCTGCTGAGAAAGGCTATCAAAGACAAAGTGGGGCTGGACGTCGATGTAAATAAAGTTCGAGTAAATCTGTCTGTCAGCCAGTTGGGGGATAACAGGAACTTGTCGAGTGTCACACTTCTGGAAGCGGCGTTACATAATTTTCCGGAAACAGATATGCGGGTGTACTTTCTATTTCCCAACTGTTTTACCGTCAATTCGGACGGCAAGATAATGGATATTAAACTGGATGTTAATGTATTCGTCGGTCTATGCCGGCAGCTCGATTTGGGTAAAAAGTACCAGGCACATATAAGGGGGGCATTGAATTGGGATGAGCCCCGTGCGCGAGAAAACCTGAATGATCTGTTCGTGGTTTATCAGAAATCGGCTTTGAAGGCCGCGAGTTACGTTGCTCTGTGCAAAAAGGATATCGAACAAAAGCACTATGACGCGCTGGTGGCGATCGTCGAAGGTGATAAAAACGTCAGGATCGATGGAAAACCTGTCTGGTATCGCAGCCTGAGTTTCACGGGCATGCCTGTACACAGTTGCATCATGTTCGAAATCGCCGACCCTGATGACGAAGGGGTCTGGGACGCTTTGTTACCAACGGTCGACGGCTACGCCAAAAACGATTTCATTGCCTACATCCCTGATGATCCCGATCATCCGGTCAAGCATTACAAAACGCTAACGGAACTCAAGACCCGGTTGATCGAGCAGTTTTTACGACGCGCTGAAAGTGATCCCGCCAAGGCGCCGTCGGCTTACCAGCAATTCTTCAGTCGGTTCATGCGCCATAAGGATCGAGCGAAGTTTTACTACAGTTTTACCGAAGATGTTCCAACTCCGAGTGGCGCCGTGCCGCTTTACGGTCACCGTATTCGCCAGCAAAAAAAGGAGGTCGACTTCCTGTTGCAGTTCAGGGTACTGGACCCTTCCGGAGATGAATGGGCGCAACACTACGACCTGTGGACAACGCTGCGCAGGGAGTTCGACGAACGGATTTTTCAGGATGCTGCCGACGCGATCGTGTCCACTGAAGATGCCGATGGGCGTGATGCTCACTCGCTGCTCGAAACACTTCTGGACGTTGGCCTGGTCGCACTGAATTTGTTGTCCTTCGCCGTCCCGCCGCTGGGTGTGGTGATGCTGAGTATCTCGGCCGTGCAGTTGATGTACGAATTGCTCGAGGGTTTCGAGGAGTTGAGCAAGGGCGATAAGGAGGCAGGGTGGGAGCACATCACCGACCTGCTGGAAAACATCGGCGTCAGCGTGGCAACGCTGCCTTTGTTTGTCGGCCTGCATACGGAGTTCACGGCCATTGAAGCCGCCGCCGGGCGAAAGCGCTTGTGGAAGCCAGACCTTGCGCCTTACCGCAGCCATGTGTCGCTGGAGGGTTTGCAGCCTGATGCGCAGGGGCAATATCGGGTTGATGGCAAGCATTACATTCGGCTGGATGATGCTGTTTTCGAGAAAGTCGTCGATCCGCTCAGCGGGCAGTCGCGGATCGCTCATCCGAGCAATCCAGAGGCCTACCAGCCATTCCTTGAGCAGGATGAGGCGGGTCAATGGCACCATTCGCTGACCCGCTCGCCGGCACCGGATGCATTGAAGCCCGTGGGCTTTGGCAATGACGAGTTTCGTCGGTATGCCATCAAACCGTCCGACATTGGCGATCTGACCCCGAGCGGCAAAGGCATCAGTAGAAGTCCCGACGGGCGCTTTTTCATTCGCAATGTCGATGCCAGAGGCAAGGTGGCCGTGTACTGGGTCAGGTCCGACTTCCTGATAAACAGCGACATTGTCGACGTGGTGATCGTCGATCCCGATACCAACCGGGCTCAAGGATCACGGCTCATACAAGTCGCTGCGGACCAATGGCAGCCACTGTCTCTGGGCGGCGGCAGCCGCCCAGAGGCTGACGTTGAGGGCGAGGTAATCGGCGACACCGTGAGAGAGGATTTTGTCGATGAGATCACTGACGAAGTACTGGCGACGGCCAGCCCGTCATTGACCCGTGAACGACTGCCGAACGGTCTTTGGGAGCCGGTTATCGCGACCGGGGTACAGCGTGGCGCGGAAGGTATCCCGCTTGATTGGGGGCCCCGCCATGACGTGCGATTCATTGCCGAACGTACTCAGATCAACAGTGCGTTGTCGGTCTCGGAGTTTTCACGATTACCGATCAATACGGATTTGTTTTCTCCTGTGAGAATTCCCTACTCGAAGGCCATCGGCACTCGGTTGGCAAATCGTCAGGGAGGCGCAAACTTTGTTTTCGAGATGCAGCGTGTCAAATACTCCGCAGCGGTGAAAGGCGAGTTCAACGCGATCAAAATTGTCGACATTGATGCCGGTGAAATACCTGAACAATCCAATGCGGTGTCAGGTTTCTGGGCTCCTCAGGGAGGGTATGTCGACATACCGGCCAATCCAGGGTGGGGTGAACCCGATCACGTATTCACCCCAGGCTTCGGGGGTTGCTCACTGGTGGTTGATCAACTTGAGGAAAATCTGCTGCGCGTCAGGCATGTTGAAGGCGGCAAAGAAGATGCGCAGTACAACAAGCTGGCGATCCATGAGCATGGCTGGGGTCAAAGTGCAGCCATGGAGTATCGGGATTACGGGATCGTTGCGGATCAAAACAGTAACTTCGACACCCTGTTGGGTGGTTTTGCCTTTATGAAATATGACCGCGAGAGCGGCGTATGGAATATCCACTATCAGGCCATTTTGGGCACGCCAACTATCTCCCGCTACTCCACTACCAGGCCGGGCCTGTTCGGGCAGTCGGCATCCCGCGCCACGGTATTTGAGCGAGTAATGGTCCGAAAATCCATGAGCAAACCAGTGGTCACGGCGCGCTCTTCTGAACGCCTCACTTCCACAAAAGCGTAACCGTTTCGCCGTTGTTCCATGACGTGTGTGGCAATGACGCTGCACCATTGTTGTGCAATACTCGCCGCCGTTTTGGCGGCGAGCTTTCCCACAGGTCTCAGGTGATGTTTGTCATCATCTGCTGTTAACGCGAGACCTTGCGCTGAATCTTGTGATTTATAGAGTGAAAAGCCCTGCCATAAGCTTTTTATACTGCACGCCCCGCTGATCTCGCAGGTTGTCCTGCGAGACGCGTCCGCCCACGAAGCAGGCGCGGTTTCATTCAAGCCAAGGCCTATCGACCGACGCTTCGACTCTCGGTGGTCATATCCAATAACAAGACGAGGTTGTATCCCTATGCCAGTTGGCAATCACCTGCCTCACGGCGAAACCGCTAATGGCGGTCCGCTCAAACGCGAACTCGGCGAACGGCATATTCGCCTGATGGCGCTCGGTGCCTGTATCGGCGTCGGTCTGTTTCTCGGTTCGGCCAAAGCCATCGAAATGGCCGGCCCTGCGATCATGATTTCCTACATTCTTGGCGGTCTGGCGATCCTGGTCATCATGCGCGCCCTCGGCGAGATGGCCGTGCACAACCCGGTGGCCGGGTCGTTCAGTCGCTATGCGCAAGATTATCTCGGCCCGTTGGCGGGTTTTCTCACTGGCTGGAACTACTGGTTCCTGTGGCTGGTGACCTGCGTCGCGGAAATCACCGCCGTCGCGGTGTACATGGGCATCTGGTTTCCCGATGTGCCGCGCTGGATCTGGGCCCTCGCGGCGCTGGTCAGCATGGGCTCGATCAACCTGATCGCGGTGAAGGCTTTCGGTGAATTCGAATTCTGGTTCGCCCTGATCAAAATCGTCACGATCATTGCCATGGTGATCGGCGGCATCGGCATCATCGCTTTCGGTTTCGGCAATGACGGCGTGGCACTGGGGATTTCCAACCTGTGGGCCCACGGCGGCTTCATGCCCAACGGCGTGACCGGTGTGTTGATGTCCCTGCAAATGGTGATGTTCGCCTACCTCGGCGTCGAAATGATCGGCCTGACCGCCGGTGAAGCGAAGAACCCACAGAAGACCATCCCCAGCGCCATCGGCTCGGTGTTCTGGCGGATTCTGTTGTTCTACGTAGGCGCACTGTTCGTGATTCTGTCGATCTACCCGTGGAACGAGATCGGCACACAGGGCAGCCCGTTCGTGATGACTTTCGAGCGTCTCGGCATCAAGACTGCCGCCGGCATCATCAACTTCGTGGTGATTACCGCTGCGCTGTCGTCGTGCAACGGCGGCATCTTCAGCACCGGGCGCATGCTCTACAGCCTGGCGCAGAATGGCCAGGCGCCGGCCGGTTTCGCCAAGACCGCAAGCAATGGCGTGCCGCGTCGTGCACTGTTGCTGTCGATCGGTGCATTGCTGCTGGGCGTGCTGCTCAACTATCTGGTGCCGGAAAAAGTCTTCGTCTGGGTAACCTCGATCGCGACATTCGGCGCGATCTGGACCTGGGTGATGATCCTGCTGGCGCAGCTGAAATTCCGCAAAGGCCTGAGCGCCAGCGAACGCGCCGCACTTAAATACAAAATGTGGCTGTACCCGATCAGTTCGTACTTTGCGCTGGCCTTCCTGGTGCTGGTAGTCGGCCTGATGGCGTACTTCCCGGACACTCGTGTGGCGCTTTATGTGGGCCCGGCGTTTTTGCTGCTACTGACCGTATTGTTCTACGTGTTCAAGCTACAACCGACCAATGTGTCGCAAGGTGCGGTGCGTTCGGCTTCGTAAGTTGTAAGAGCTGAAACACAAAAGCCCCGGTCGAGAGATCGGGGCTTTTTTTGTGGATCAAACAATTGGGAAAAATGCGCCGGCCGGTGCGTCAGGCTGGCGCTTTCTGTACTCAGGCCGCCGCCACTTCCTGCGGCTCAAAACTGTCCGCCCGCGCCATCTGCCACATCCGCGAATAGAACTCGCCATTCACTTCTCCGGTCAGCAACTCCCCCGGTTTCAGGAATACATGCAACTGCGAGAACAGCTTGATCTCGGTCGCCGACATGCGTCGTACCAGGTGCTTGGCCGACAGTTGCGAGGGGTGATCGAGGCCGGCGGCGGCGAGCATTTCTGCCAGCGCCTTGAGCGTGTTGCGATGGAAGTTGTAGACCCGCTGCGCCTTGTCCGGCACGACCAGCGCGCGTTGGCGCAGAGCGTCCTGGGTGGCGACGCCGGTCGGGCATTTGTTGGTGTGGCAGCTCTGCGACTGGATGCAGCCGATGGCGAACATGAAGCCGCGTGACGAGTTGGCCCAATCGGCGCCGATGGCCAGCACGCTGGCGATGTCGAAGGCGCTGACGATTTTGCCGCTGGCGCCAAGTTTGATCTTGTCGCGCAGATTCAAACCGACCAGCGTGTTGTGCACGAACAGCAGCCCTTCGCGCATCGGCACGCCAATGTGGTCGGTGAATTCCACCGGTGCGGCACCGGTGCCGCCTTCCTTGCCGTCGACGACGATGAAGTCAGGAAGGATGCCGGTTTCCAGCATGGCTTTGGCGATGCCCATGAACTCCCATGGATGGCCGAGGCAGAACTTGAAACCCACCGGTTTGCCGCCGGACAGTTCACGCAGTTGCTGGATGAAATGCATCAGTTCAATCGGCGTGGAAAACGCGCTGTGACGTGACGGCGACACACAGTCTTCGCCCATCATGATGCCGCGGGTTTCAGCGATTTCCTTGGTGACTTTGTGCTTGGGCAGGATCCCGCCGTGGCCCGGTTTGGCGCCCTGGCTCATCTTGATTTCGATCATGCGTACTTGTGGGTTCTGCGCCTGGGTGGCGAAGCGCTCCGGGTCGAATCGACCGTCGCTGGTGCGGCACCCGAAATAGCCGCTGCCCAGCTCCCAGGTCAGGTCGCCGCCGTGTTCACGATGATACGGGCTGATGCTGCCTTCGCCGGTGTCGTGGGCAAAGTTGCCAAGCTTCGCTCCCTGGTTCAGTGCGCGGATGGCGTTGGCGCTGAGTGAACCGAAGCTCATCGCCGAGATGTTGAACACCGACGCCGAATAAGGCTGCGTGCACTGCGGACCACCGACGGTGACGCGAAAACTGCTCGGGTCGCTCAGCGGCGCCGGACGCATCGAATGGCCGATGAATTCGAAACCGGATTGGTACACATCGATCAGCGTGCCGAACGGTTTGTCGGCGCTTTCATTTTTTGCCCGCGAGTAGACCAGCGAACGCTGGGCGCGCGAGAAGGGCAGGGCGTCGCTGTCGGACTCCAGCAAATACTGGCGAATCTCCGGGCGAATGCCTTCGACCAGATAACGGATGTTGCCCAAAATCGGGTAGTTGCGGCGTACCGCGTGTGGGCTTTGCAGCAGGTCGAACAGACCGAGCAGGCTTAGCACGCCAGTGACGGCAGTGATCGGCCACAGCCAGTCATGTTCGAGAAAAGGCAGGCTGGCGAGGGTGAAAATCACGCAGACGGCAAAGAAGGCGTAGCGGCTCAGGAGGGACAGGCTCATACGGTTTCCTTGGTTCGGACCTTGAGGGCAGCTGGGATTCTGCGCCAACGAAGAAACCGTGAACAGGGAGACTTTCTGACTATTTCGGCGTCAGGCAGCAGACTGACGCAGCGGCAACAGCACGCGGAACGTGGTGCCAGCCCCGAGTTCGCTGCGCACTGAAATATCCCCGTGGAGGAAGTAGAAGGGGCGCTACAGAAACAAGGGTGATGGCGTGTGAGGTGACGTTGGCGGGGCAGGCATGGGATCCTTGCGGTTTTTCCGAGCCCGTGGCTGCCTCATGACGTGTCCATCCGCCGTTTCACCTCGCATCATCCACATTGCCGCCGCGCTGTTGCTCAACGCCGACGGCCAGACCTTGCTGGTACGCAAACGCGCCACCACGGCGTTCATGCAACCGGGCGGCAAGATCGAAGCCGATGAATTGCCGGTGCAGGCACTGGCCCGTGAGCTGGAAGAAGAGTTGGGATTGGTCATCGACCCCACACAGGCAACGTTCCTTGGCCAGTTTTCAGCTCCCGCCGCCAATGAACCGGGATTTGTCGTACAGGCAGAAATTTTTCAACTGACCATCGATGCCGAAGTCTCCCCGGCGGCTGAAATCGAAGAGGTCATCTGGGTCGATCCGGCCACTGATCCGGCGCTCGAACTGGCGCCATTGACACGCGACCTGATCCTGCCGTTTTATCGAGCCTCGCTGTCCAGAATCGCCTGATCATTAACGCAAGGGACGCCCGCCATGATCCCGCTTCAAGACCTGCTGATTTTCGCTGCTGCCGCGTTGCTGATGGTCCTCACGCCGGGGCCGAACATGATCTATCTGATCTCGCGTTCGATCTGTCAGGGGCGCAAGGCGGGCGTCACGTCGTTGCTGGGTGTGGTCGCGGGTTTCTTTGTGCATATGTTTGCCGCTGCTGCCGGTCTTAGCGCTGTGTTTCTCGCGGTGCCGATGGCTTATGAAGTATTGAAGTGGGCCGGTGCGCTGTACCTGCTGTGGCTGGCCTGGCAGGCGCTGAAACCCGGCGCGCGTTCGCCGTTCGAAGCGCAGCAGTTGCCGCCGGATTCGTCGCGCAAACTGATCACCATGGGTTTTCTCACCAGTGCCCTGAACCCGAAAATTGCGGTGTTCTATCTCTCGGTGTTTCCGCAATTCATCAGCCCTGAACACGGCTCGGTGTTCGTCCAAAGCCTCATCCTCGGCCTGACCCAGATCAGCGTCAGTTTCACCGTCAATCTGCTGATTGCGCTGTTTGCGGCGGGCATTGCTTCGTGGTTCGTGCGCAACCCGACGTGGCTTGCGGTGCAGCGTTATTTCATGGGCCTGGTGCTGGGCGGTCTGGCCATTCGCTTGATGCTTGAACAACGGCGAGCCGCCTGAGATGTGGATCGAAAAGCTGGACGCCAGCCATGCCCTGGCCTATCGGGAACTGATGCTCGAAGCCTACGACCGGCATCCGCAGGCATTCACCTCCAGCGTGCGTGAACGCGCAGTGATGCCGCTGAGCTGGTGGGAAGCGCGCCTGACCAGCAAGCTCGATGTAGTGCTCGGCGCATTCGAGGGTGGCACGCTGGCTGGTATTGTCGGTTTGGCATTCGAGCCACGCGAGAAGGCCCGACACAAGGCCACGCTGTTCGGCATGTATGTGTCGGCAGATTTTCGTCAGCACGGTGTGGGGTTTGAGCTGGTGCAAGCGGCACTGACCGAGGCGCACAATCATCCTGAGTTGAAGCTTGTCCAGCTCACGGTGACTGCTGGCAACGACGCAGCGTTCACGTTGTATCAGCGCTGCGGCTTTATCCAGTTTGGACTTGAGCCGCTGGCGGTGCGGGTAGGCGAAGACTACTTCGACAAGATCCACATGTGGTGTGAACTCTCCAGAAAATAAGATCTTTTGATTCAGCGTTTCAGCGCACGGCGCTCACCCCATCCAGTGTCGAGAACGACGTGTCCTTGGCCGTCAGCAAAAAGTCGCGCATGTACGGCGCATCGAGCATGTCGGCGCGTATCCCTGCGTACAGCGTGGCAAACAAGCCTTTCTCGCCCAGCCGCTTGCCTTTCACGTATCCGCGCGAGCTGTACTCATGCAGCGCCCAGTGCGGCATGCCGCAGACGCCACGGCCGCTGGCGACCAGTTGCATCATCATCACCGTCAGTTCCGAGGTGCGCACTTGCGCCGGTTCGATGTCGGCCGGTTCGAGGAAGCGCGTGAAGATATCCAGTCGGTCGCGTTCTACCGGGTAGGTGATCAGCGTTTCAGTCAGCAAGTCTTCGGGCACGATGTACGGTTTGCTCGCCAGCGCATGCTGATTGGCCACCGCGAGCATGGCTTCGTAGGTGAACAGCGGCACGTAGGTGATGCCGGCGATTTCCTGCGGATCGGAGGTCACCACCAGATCCAGATCACCACGCGCCAAGGCCGGCAGCGGCGCGAAGGAGAAGCCTGAAGCGAGGTCGAGTTCTACTTCCGGCCACGCATCGCGGAACTGGTCGATGGTCGGCATCAGCCACTGGAAGCAACTGTGGCATTCGATCGCCATGTGCAAACGCCCGGCCGTGCCGCCGGCCAAGCGGCTGATGTCGCGCTCGGCGGCGCGCAGCAGTGGCAGGGTCGCGTCGGCCAGTTGCAGCAGGCGCAGGCCGGCGCTGGTGAAGCGCACCGGTTTGGTCTTGCGTACGAACAACTGCATGCCCAGGCGTTCTTCAAGCTCCTTGAACTGGTGCGAGAGTGCCGATTGGGTCAGGTGCAGACGGTCGGCGGCATCGACCAGGCTGTCGGCTTCGCGCAGGGCGTGCAGGGTTTTCAGGTGACGGATTTCAAGCACCGGCTGGCTCCATGAGAAAAACTTGTGATCAACACGAAAAGGTTGAGTTTGTCTCATGTTGGTTTGGCTGTCGACAATGGCGCCATCTTTTATGCAATGGAGCACACTCGACATGGCCGTGGCCCACACCCTTGGTTTCCCGCGCATCGGCGCCGACCGCGAACTGAAAAAAGCCCTCGAAGCCTATTGGCAGGGAGATCTCGATCAGACCGCCCTGAATCAGGTCGGTCGTGAACTGCGCGCCCGCCACTGGCAATTGCAGAAAGATGCCGGCATCGATCTGCTGCCGGTCGGCGACTTCGCCTGGTACGACCAGGTGCTGACTCACTCGCTGATGTTTGGCGTGATCCCCGAGCGTTTCGACAACGCGCGCGACGAGCGCGGCCTGCCAACCCTCGACACCCTGTTCGCCATGGCCCGTGGTGCGACCAGCCATTGCTGCGGCGGTGAGCACAGCAAGACTCAATACGCGCAAGAACTGACCAAGTGGTTCGACACCAACTACCACTACCTCGTCCCGGAATTCAGCGCTGATCAAGCATTCAAACTGAGCTGGAACCAGTTGTTCGATGAAGTCGAAGAAGCGAAAGCGTTGGGCCACAACGTCAAACCGGTGATCATCGGCCCGCTGACCTACCTGTGGCTGGGCAAGGCGAAAGGTGACGAGTTCGACAAACTCGAGCTGCTCGAGCGCCTGCTGCCGGTGTACAACCAAATCCTCGTGCGCCTCGCCGAGCAAGGCGTGGAATGGGTGCAGATCGACGAACCGATCCTCACCCTCGACCTGCCGCAAGCCTGGAAAAGCGCCTTCGAACGCGCTTATCACATCCTCCAGTATTCACCGCTGAAGAAACTGGTGGCGACGTATTTCAGTGGCCTGGAAGACAACCTGGGTCTGGCCGTGGGTCTGCCGGTGCAGGGGCTGCACATCGACGCGGTGCGCGCGCCGGAGCAACTTGGCCAGGTGCTCGATCGCCTGCCGACCTACAAGATTCTCTCGGTGGGGCTGGTCAACGGTCGCAACGTCTGGCGCTGCGAACTGGAGCAGGCGCTGGCGCAATTGCAACCGGCGCAGGAGCGTTTCGGTGACAACCTGTGGGTCAGCAGTTCCTGTTCGTTGCTGCACAGTCCGGTGGATGTCGAGCGTGAAGACAAACTCGATCCGGAACTCAAAAGCTGGCTGGCGTTTGCCGTGCAGAAGTGCAGCGAAATCTCCGTGTTGCGTGATGCGCTGAACGATCCGCAGGCGCCCAAGGTGCAAACTGCGCTGGCCGAGAGCCGGGCTGTTCACGCCAGCCGTGCGCAGTCGCCACGCATTCACAAGGCTGACGTGCAGGCGCGGATCAAGGCGATCAATGCCAGCGACAGTCAGCGTCATTCGCCGTTTGCCAAACGCATCGCCAGGCAACAGGCGCGTCTGCAGCTGCCGACGTTCCCGACGACCACCATCGGCTCGTTCCCGCAGACCGCTGCGATCCGTCTGGCGCGTCAGGCGTTCAAGCAGGGCAAGCTGTCGCCCAACGATTACCACGATGCCATGCGCAGTGAAATCCGCCACGCTGTGTTGATTCAGGAGCGCCTCGGGCTGGACGTGCTGGTACACGGTGAAGCCGAGCGCAACGACATGGTCGAGTACTTCGCCGAGCAACTCGACGGTTACCTGTTCACGCGGTTCGGCTGGGTCCAGAGCTACGGTTCGCGCTGTGTGAAACCGGCAGTGATTTACGGTGACCTGAGCCGGCCGCACGCCATGACGGTCGACTGGATTACTTACGCTCAAGGCCTGACCGACAAGGTCATGAAAGGCATGTTGACCGGCCCCGTGACGATGCTGATGTGGTCGTTCCCGCGTGAGGACGTGTCGCGCAAAATTCAGGCGCAGCAACTGGCGCTGGCCCTGCGCGATGAAGTGGTCGATCTGGAAAACGCCGGCATCAAGATCGTGCAGATCGACGAAGCGGCGTTTCGCGAAGGCCTGCCCTTGCGGCGTGCGCAATGGCAGGAATATCTGGAATGGGCGGTCGAGGCGTTCCGTCTGACGGCGTCCGGAGTTAAGGATGAAACGCAGATTCACACGCACATGTGCTACAGCGAATTCAACGACGTGATCAAGGCCATCGCCGACATGGACGCCGACGTCATCACCCTCGAAACCTCGCGTTCGGACATGGAGTTGCTCGAGGCCTTTGAAGCGTTCGACTACCCGAACGACATCGGCCCCGGCGTCTATGACATCCACTCGCCACGGGTGCCGGACACCGCCGAGATGGTCAAGTTGATGAGTAAAGCGGTGCAGCGTATTCCCGCCGAACGTCTGTGGGTCAACCCTGATTGCGGTCTGAAAACCCGCGCCTGGCCGGAGACGGAAGCGGCACTGGTGAACATGGTGGCGGCGGCGCGGCAGTTGCGCGGTCAACTGGCCTGACACCTGCAACGCAGAGGCTGCACCCGACCCGCATTTTTGCGGGCCGGGCGCACTCACTCAAAGCGCCTGGAAGTTGGGCAGGACCGCCGACGTTTGACCGATGTCCGCGTAGGGCAAAGCGGCGTCATCCGCATGGGTCAGGAACCGGTGCTGCGGCATTTTCAAGTGTGCCTTCTCGAATTGCCCGAACACCGGCGTCGGATTGCGGTAGTGGAAATGTGCGTACCACAGCAATTGTGGCGACGGTGGCGTCATGTTCCACACCTCGTATTCCTGCAGGTAATCGTTGCGACCACGATATTTGCCCAGGTGTTTGATCGCGGCGGTCTTGCGAATCTCGACCACCTGCTGGGCAAGCAGATCCTCAAGCATGCCGTCGGTGGGTTTCTGGCTGGCCAGCGCTTGCCGTGTTCGCAGTGCGCGGCCGCTGCTGGTCAGGTCACTGGCCTTGTCGCGCAGAGTCGTGATGATCGGGTTCTGCGCATCGAGGTTCGCGATGCGGTCGGCGCGTCGATTGAGTTCGGCTGCTTCGCTGACCATCATGTGCTCCAGATCGACCGGGAGCATATTCTGCTCAGCGTATGACTGGACCTTGGTGCGATAACCGGGGAGGGTGTCGAGGCGCTGCTGTGCATCAGTCAACAGTGCCGCAAGCGTCAGGTGGGTGGAAATGTTCGGTTCGACGGGGCGCGGGTTCAACAAGCGGAATTGACCATCGTTGCCCTGTTCCCAGATTTCTTTTTGGCCGCCCCGGCCCGTCGACACATATTGGCGTTTTTGCGTCGTTGGCTCCCAACGCTCGACGCCATACATCAGCTGATTGTCGGCGGTGGTGAAAACGCGCTGGGCAGATTCGCCAGCCGGTGCCACCACCGCCGGATCGATAATGCCCTTGCGTGCACGTTCGCCCAGTTTCTCGATACCGCTGAGCAGCGGTTCTACCTGATCAAGGTGAAAGTGCTGTGGGTAACGATGGGTCCAGATGTTCATCTCGCGCCGAAAACGGGTGTACAGGTCAAGGCAGTTTTGCAGAATCTGGCTGCGTTGGGCCGCGGTCGCGGTGAGGGTCGGCAAGATGTATTGCGTGTACAGAGCGCGATCGACATCAATGCGGATCTTGCTCGCCCGGCCCGTCAGATAAAACCACGACACATCATTGATCTGGCCGTAGTGCTTGACGGTTTCCAGCCGCTGACTGGTGCGCAGGTACAGCAGATTGGCGTCACTGTGTTTGGTGTTGATATCGTTGACTTCGTTGGCGACCTGCAGCTTGTCTGCCTTGACTTGAATGCGATCGTTCCACAGGTTGAGCTCGATCTTCAGGCTCTCCATCCGATCCAGCTTGCTGAGAAATTGCAAACGCAGCAGGCGGACCTCCTCAAGCAGAGTTATCCGGCGGGCGATGTTGTCGATTGGCAGATTGTCCAGGGCCAGCGCCAACTCGTCGATTTTATGGGTGATGGGCAGGACACTGTGTGACGTGAAGTAGGCCAGGCGACGATAGCGGTCGGTCAACAGCCAGGCGGTCTTGCTGCGGAACAGCCTGGCCTCCTGTTTTTTGTTGCCGCTGGCCAGGGGGATCAATTCATCCAGTGTCTGAAAAGCGCGTTTGGCCAGTTCGATATCACCCAGACACGCTGTTTCAGCAGCCGCGACCAGTGCTGGACGATCTTCGACTGCGGCATTGCCATACCGGTTGATCGCCGCATCGCTCACCCGGCCTCTGGCTTGAATCTGATCCGCCAGGTCATCGGCAGCCTCGGTCAAACGATGATGACGGCGAAACGCATGGTCGGCCCACCAACGCGGCAATTGCTGACGAATCGCCTGCGGCCAGAGCGGATCCAGCGCGTCGGCCAGGTGGCCGAGCACTTGCCCGCCACCGAGTCCGCCGCCTTCGAATGCAGTGCCGTATACACCGAACCAGGTATCCCACTCACCGTTTTCGTCCAGGGCAATGGGCTGTTTGTAGGTTTTTCGACTATTGCCCAGCAAGCGCCAGTTACGCGAATCCTGACTGCGCTGTACCGCGTAGATTCGCCCCTGACGGACGATGAAGTCGCCGTCGGCATGCCGGTAGATCCCGCGGTAAATGCCGTTGGTGGCCGGGTGCAGACCCGAAAGGGAAAGCGGTTGTTCGTATTCGTAGCCCATGAAGCGTTGCACCACATGCCGAGCCTGCCGCTGCGATGTGCCATGGAAGGCGGCGGCGTTGCGCGCCAGTCGGCGCAACTGGCGCGTACGGGTGAGTTGGCGGGCCGTGCGCGACAACAACGAGCTCGGCATCTCGCCCGGCAGCAGGTCCATGGCCGCGTCGATCAGACACGTCAGCACCGATCTGAGCTCGCTCAAACCGTCGCCGATCTCCCCGCGCAAAAACGCCGCCACCGCCTGATTGGCCGCCGTCCACGCATCGTAGATGGACAGTGCCGTGCCCACAAACGGCACCAGCCCCAGGGCCATTTTCAGGTAGTTGAAGGCACGCGGGCCCTTGAGCGCATGTCGCTCCAGGTACAGCGCATCGTTTGAACGAGACGTGCCGCGATGAGCTTCGATCAGCCGCCCCATATGCGCGTTGAGCAAATGCTCGCTCAGCGAGGTGGTGGATGGCCAGGGCAGACCGACGCCGATCATCGCGTCGAAATGTCTGTCCCAGGCCTGGTTGAGCCGGCTCTCATGCGCGCGCACGTTGCCCTGCAGGGCCCGGCCTGCGAGGTATTTGACCCATTTGTCGAACAGCGACAGGTTGAACAGACCCGTGCGCGCCGCTTCAAGGTTGTCGTAGCGGCGCAGGAATTGCCCGTCGGGGCTGTCGGGCAGGTACAGCAAGGTCACGCCGCTGACCTGTTCTTCAATAAAGGTCACGCCTGAGAGTGTCACCGGGCCTTCATAGGGTGTGTCCTTGCCCCCGGCACTCAGATAGGCCGGGAGCAACACCACGCGTTTGCCAGTGGGCCGCCACGCTTGAGTGGTGTTGGCGTCGATGGCGATGTTCAGCGTGTGCAGGTCGGTGCTGTGGATATGCCGTTGCATGAGGGCGCATTCACCCTGCATCCGGAGCATCAGCCGCCAGGGCTCGGTCAGGCATTCGCGTCGATGTGCGCGGGCAAATGCCGACTCGCTCTGCTTGCCGTTAAAGGTGTCGCGGATCAGTTGTTCATACGATTGCGGCAGGTTCAGTTCAGGTAGCACGCGGGTCAGGTATTCGCGCGTGATGCCAGACGTCAGGCGCAACCGCTGCGAATCGTCGAGTCCGCTGACCGTCACCTTCAAAAAGCGCAACCGTAGCGCCAGCGGTTCGAGGTTCATCGATGGCGTGTTGTCGATGTTCATCTGCGCGAGGTCTTCGAGGCTCATTTTGCTACGTGCCGCACTGGGCAGCAGGACCAGTCTCTCCGGCGTTGAAGGCGCACCGGGCGCGGCAAAGAAGTGGGTTTCCCATTTCGTCGAATCGGGTAGATCCAGCTGTATCTGGAAGCTGCCCTCGAGTGCAAAGTCTTTGCTCAACCGGGCATGCAGGTGTTTGCAGGTGAAGTCATCGCGTGGTTCCAGCAGCAGCGTCATGATTGCGTGACTGCGCTGCATCGCCGCCAGATACGCCTTGATCAGATCCTTGAGCGTTACGCGGTCGGCCTGCGTCATGGTTTTCAGCCAGTCGGGCAGGTGGGAAACCAGCGCGGCACTTCGGTCCTGTTCCAGCACCTGAGTGAATGCCAGGCTTCTGGCGGCGTGCACCGGTACCTGCAATCGGGCAAGGGTCTGGTTGCGCAGCACTTGCAGTTCTTCGCCGAGTCGCTCGGTGTCGGCCGGTGCGGCATGGCGCTGGCGTAGCGTGGCGGCCTGTTCTTCGAATTCGCTGGTCAGTTGATTGAGTCCATGGCGCAACGCATCGCCGCGAATCTGCTTGAGCTGCAGCGTCAGTGTGCGGTCTGCCGGATCGATCCTGAACAGCTTGCGTTCCAGTTCGCGACGATGGGCGAAGCGCTGTAAGCCACCGCCTGCACCGGGCCAGTAGAGCACCAGGCTGTGGGGGGAAGCCGGGTCGACGAGGGCGCAAGGCTGGGTGACGACCCAGACGCCGGCGAGTGCTTGCGTGGTGAGCGTGGTCTGGCCAGCGGTCTGTGTAGTCATCGACAGGCTCACGCTGGCTGCCACCGCGGCGGCGCCGGTTGTCTGCGCTGCATCCAGCACGGTGCGAAACGCGTTGCCTTCGTTTTCGCTAAGTTGCCCCAGCGCTTGTTGCAAGGCGCATTCGGCGTGCAGCCCGGCCTTGTGCGCGGCGTGCAGCGCGGTGAACTCGTGCTGGAAGGTGCGCAGATCCGATTGCCGTTCACGATAGAGCAGCGCGGTAGCAGCCTTTTCGGCGGCCTTTTCTGCCACTTCCAGTGCCTCCAGCGATTCCTTTATTGCCTGCATTCCCTCGCCTGCGTGCCGTTCTTCGAACGCACGGCGCTGGCTGTCGAGGGCAGCCTGGCGCAAGGACCGGGGAATATCAGCGAACAAGCTGCCGAACAATGCCTGCTCATCTGCAAGGGCATCGTCATCGACACGGGGCGGCGGTGGCTCCGGTCTGGGTGGTGGCGCAATGAGCTCGTCGTGGCTGCGTTGTTGATCAGTCAGATCAACCGTGGACAGGGATTGTCCGGCATCTGCAGCCAAGGTCGCGTCGCGACGGCTGGGGGTGGTCAGCAGGGTGATCTGCGATTGCTGGCGGTGCGCAAGCAGATCGTGGCTGCCCAGCGCCATGGCGTCGGTCTTGAGACTGTATTCGAAGCGGATATCGTCGGTCGGCAGGTCGGCCGGAACGAGGGCCTGATCGAGCAGCCACGCTTGCATCTCGCTGCGCCGCGCAAACGCCTGGATCGCAACGGCGCGGCAGGGCAGGTAGAGCAAGAGGTTGACGTCGGCATCGGCCCCGGCGCGAATTACCCACGCGCCGCTGAGCCGGACCTTGTGCTGGTTTTTGAGCACCAGCGTCAGTTGCTCGGTGTAGACCGGCTGCATGTTCAGCAGTAACGCGCCGGCCGGAGGATCAAGGACCAGCCGCAACAGTTGGAGCTGCTCGGCGCTCAGGGATTTGCGGGCTTGTGCCAGGTGCACGGTGGCTTCGAAATGCAGTTGATACAGCTGCTTGACCTGTTCGCGCCGGGAATGCGCGGTGCCAAGCGCGCGACTGTCCCAGAACGTTCGCCAGCGCTGCGCATGTGCCTGTTGAATGCCAAGCATCTTCAGGCGCTCAAGCCATTGCTGCGGTTGCAGCGACCGCAGCGGGTGCGCCTGATCGATACCGGACACGCGACACTGCTGGTTCAGATCCGCGTCCAGCTGCGGATATTGCAAGGTGAAGGCGCAGGCTTGGGTGAAACTGATAAAGCGTTCAGGCTGTTGATCCGTGGCAGGAAACAGCAACCCGGTGTTCTCGCCGTCCACATCGAGTTTTTCGCGCAGCTGTCGGTTGAGCGTGTCGCGCATGCCCGGAGTGGCCTTCAACATTTCGCGCAAGCCGTCGGTGCTTTGTCGCCATTGACTGATGGCGCTGAGCGCCAGACTTTCATCGGGCAGGGGGGCATTGAGTTTGAAGGTAGGCCAGACAACGGAGGTGGGTTCAGGCCGGGTCAATAGCAGAGCAGCGTCCATGGGCAGAAAACTCGGTGCCGGGGCGGCGAATCCGCCCCTCAGTGGCGGATATTCAAAGGCAGTCGACGGGGCTGATGGCGGTACATAGTTATCGCACCTTGCCCATGGCGTGCGGTTATCCTCAAGCGCCGGATGACCGCCCGGCACTCTTCATCAAACTGTCACGTAACTGTGGCAGCGCGCTTGTACAAACTTCATCAGACTCGCGCTCTACTGGGGTTCTGTGTTTCGGTGTTTTTGATGATGAAGGGATGGTTTTCGATCGCGGCTGTTCTGGCCGCGATTTTTTTCGGCGTGCCGGCGTCTGCGGCGTCGCGATGCGATGTGAATGTGCCCACCGAGCGTGTCGATCTGGCGCAGGTCAGCCTGGCGTACCAGAGCATTGGCCGTGCTTCGGATCCGGCATTGCTGTTGGTGATGGGGCTGGGCGGGCAATTGATCCACTGGCCGGACGAAGTGGTCGAGGCGCTGTGTCAGCAGGGTTTTCGAGTGATTCGCTATGACAACCGTGATGTGGGTCTGTCGACCTGGCGTCAGGCACCGGCGGAGGCCAACCTGACCTTTGAGGTGCTGCGATACAAGCTCGGTCTGCCGGTGGCGGCGCCTTACAGTTTGACCGACATGGCCGACGATGCGCTGGGGCTGATGACGGCTCTGCATGTCGAGCAATTCCATGTGCTGGGCGCCAGCATGGGCGGGATGATTGCTCAGCACATGGCGGCCATGGCGCCGAAGCGGGTTGAGAGTCTGACGCTGATCATGACCAGTTCCGGCGCTGAAGGTTTGCCGGCGCCCAGCGCGGCGCTGGTGCAGTTGCTGGCGCGACGCGGTGCGCCGAACCGGGAAATGGCGCTGGAGCAGCAGGCGGATTTACTCGCGGCACTCGGCAGCCCGGCGGTCAGCGATGATCGCCAGGCATTGCTGCAGCAAGCGGCGGCTTCTTACGATCGCGCGTTCAACCCGGAAGGTGTCAAGCGCCAGATCATGGCGATACTGGCCGAGCCGAGTCGGGTGGCGCTGCTCAACCAGTTGCGCGTGCCGGCGCTGGTGGTGCACGGCACGGCCGATCCGCTGCTGCCGGTCATGCATGGCGTGCATTTGGCCGCGCACATTCGCGGCAGTCGGTTGAAGCTGATTCCGGGGCTGGCCCACCGGTTTCAGGAAGCGTTCAAGGAACCGTTGCTGGCGGCGGTATTGCCGTATTTGCAGGCGCATCGTGAAGACAATTCGCATTGGGCGCAGATTGAGCCGGTGGTGGGTGCCAAACTCTTGTAACAACAACGAAAAGCCAAGAGCCCCTCACCCTAACCCTCTCCCGGAGGGAGAGGGGACTGATCGGGGGATATTTGAAAACTACACCGACGTGAACGTTCTCCGGGGAATCCACAATCGAACTGCATGTGCCAGACCGAACTCTTGATCGACCTGCATGTACCTGCGATGTCAGGCGTGGACCCGTACCCACACACTCACCAACACCGTCGCCGCCATCAACCAAGCCACGGCGGCGACGGCCAGCGAAGCCTCCAGCCGCATCCGGTCGACCATCACATACAACGTCGCCAGATACACAAAGTACGGAATGATCGACCACATCCCGAAGACGATGGTGGTCTTCAGATCATCAATCGAGCGACCCTTGCCGACGATGTAATGAGCAATCAGCGCAAACGTCGGGAACAGCGGCACCAACCCCGCGATGTAATAGTTTTTCGTCTTGGCCAGCGCCGCGAGAATCAACACAACCGCGGCACCGAGTGCCGCTTTCAGCAACAGATCCATCAGTGGCTCAGCCCGTATTTTTTCACTTTGTCGAACAGTGTGGTCTTGGCCATGCCCAGTTCCAGGCTGGCCTGGGTCAGGTTGCCGCCGCTGCGTTGCAGCGCGTCGCTGAGCAGGTTGCGTTCGAAGGCTTCCACCGCTTCGGCAAACGCCAAACCCTGGCCCGCGCTGCCGGCACCGGTTTTCTTGAAGGCCGGCAAACCGAGGGCAAAACGCTCGGCGACGTTGCGCAGTTCACGCACGTTGCCCGGCCAGTCGTGGCTCATCAGGTGCGACAGGGTCTGGTTATCCATTTCCGGTAGTGCGCGGTCGAAGCGCAGGGCCGATTGCTGGGTGAAGTGTTCGAACAGTTGCAGGATGTCTTCGCGGCGTTCGCGCAATGGCGGCAATTCCAGCGTCACCACGTTGAGGCGGTAGTACAAGTCACTGCGGAATTCGCCGGCCTTGCTCGATTCGTCGAGGTCGGATTTGGTCGCTGCAATCACCCGGCAGTCCACCGCGACGCTCTGGTTGGAACCGAGGCGTTCGAGGGTGCGTTCCTGCAACACGCGCAGCAGCTTGATCTGCAGCGGCAGCGGCATGCTTTCCACTTCATCGAGGAACAGCGTACCGCCGTCGGCGTGTTCGATCTTGCCGATGCGGCGCTTGCCGGCGCCGGTGAACGCGTTGGCCTCGTGACCGAAGATCTCGCTTTCGAAAAGGTTCTCCGGCAAGCCGCCGCAGTTCAGTGCAACGAACTGCTTGCTGTGTCGCCGACTGAAGTCGTGCAGGCAGCGGGCAACCAGTTCTTTACCGGTGCCGGTTTCGCCTTCGATCAGGACGTTGGCCGAGGTGTCGGCGACGTTGGCGATCAATTCGCGCAGGTTCTGCATGGCCGGCGAGCGCCCGATGATCCGGCCTTCAAGCGAATCCCGCTCGGCCAGTTGCCTGCGCAGCGACGAGACCTCGCGGGCGAGGCTGCGTTGCTCCAGCGCACGGCGTGCAACATCGACCAGGCGCTCCGGCGAGAATGGTTTCTCCATGAAGTCGTAGGCGCCTTTCTGCATTGCGCCAACGGCCATGGAGATGTCGCCGTGCCCGGTGATCAACACCACCGGCAAGCTGCGGTCGCGTTGCTTGAGCCGGGTCAGCAGTTCGAGGCCATCGATGCCGGGCAGGCGAATGTCGCTGATGACGATACCGGCAAAGTTGTCGCCGACGTGCTCCAGCGCTTCTTCGGCACTGCCGACGCCGATGCTGGGAATGTCTTCAAGCGTCAGCGCTTGCTGGCAGCCGAGCAACACATGGGGGTCGTCTTCGACGATCAATACGCTGAGGTCTTGGTTCATATTGGCTCGGCAGGAGTAGGGCTTACCAACGGTAAACTGAGAACGAAAGTGGTACCGCCGCCGCCAGGGTGTTCGACACCCAAATGTCCGCCGGTGGCGGCGGCAAGGCTGGCGGAAAGCGTCAGGCCCAGGCCCAGGCCTTGTTCACCGGGCTTGGTGGTAAAGAACGGTTCGAACAGATGCTTGCGCGCTTCGACGTCGACACCGTGGCCATTGTCGCGCACCCGCAGGCGATATTTGCCATTGAACTCTTCACCTTCCAGCCACAGTTGCGGCAGCGGTTGCGCCTGCATGGCGTCGAGGGCGTTGCCGATCAGGTTGACCAGAATCTGTTCGAGGCGGGTCTGGTCGATGTGCAACTGCACATCAATGAATTGCCGGTGCAGTTGCAGCGCCGGATTTTCCAGGCGCGCTCCGAGCAATTGCAGCGCCGCGTCCACGGCTTTGCCGAGGCTGGCCTGGCCCTGATTGTCACCACGCCGGGCAAACGACCGCAGGCTGGCGGTGATCCGGCCCATGCGGTCGATCAGGTCGTTGATGGTTTTCAGATTGGTGCTGGCGACATCGAGTTGGCCGCGCTCGAGAAAACGCACGGTATTGCCTGAGAGCGTGCGCATGGCTGCCAGCGGCTGGTTCAATTCGTGGGCGATGCTTGTGGACATCTGGCCGATGGCGGCGAGTTTGCCGGCCTGCACCAGTTCATCCTGGGCACGACGCAGCGTCTCTTCAGCCTGCCGACGTTCGCGGATCTGACTCTTGAGTCGGTCGTTGCTGGCACGCAGGTCGGCGGTGCGTTCGGTAATCCGACGCTCCAGTTGATTGTTGGCTTCCTGCAAGGCTTCGCGGGCGGCGAGGCGGGTGGCGATGACCTTGCGCCGCTCATTCCAGGCAATCAGCAGGAACGCCACCAGGGCAAACGCGACGGCGACCAGAATGCCTTGGTTGATCGCTTCGCGGCGCAAATCCTGAAGCGGCGTCAGCAGGGTGAAATTCCACGGCGTGTCGCTAAGAAGCCGGGTCTGCGCCAGATAACGGATGTCGTCTTCGTCGGAGTCGATTTCACTGTTGGCCGGAAAAGTGAGTTTTTCTACGCCTTCGGACAAGGTTTCCCGGGCCAGCGGTTGCAGTTCGGTGAGCGGGAACCAGTAGTACTGCAGGCTGCGGGCGAGTTTCTCTTTGACTTCGTCACTCAGCGGGATGACCGATTTGAGGCGTCTGGCCGGATCGCTGGACAGAATGATGATGCCGTTTTCATCGCTGACAAACGCTTCGAGGCGCGCCCGTTGCCAGCGTTCTTCCATGGCTTCGAGGCGCACTTTGACCACGGCGACACCGATGATCTTGCCGTGTTCTTCCAGTCCATGGGCCAGGTAGTAGCCGGGTTCGCCGTTGGTGCTGCCGATCCCGTAGAAGCGGCCGGGTTCACCGCGTATGGCTTTTTGAAAATAGGCACGGAAGGACAGGTCTTCGCCCAGATAACTGTCGACATCGCGCCAGTTGCTGGTGGCCATCACGCGGCCGGTGGTGTCCATCACGTAGATGGCCCGACTGCGGCTGCGCCGGTTCAGGCCTTCAAGGTAATCGTTGACCGTTTTCCGGTGCTCCGGAGTCGGGTCGGCCAGCAATTGCGGGACACTGGTTTCCAGTTCCAGCAGGCTGGGGAGGTAGGTGTATTTGCTGATTTCGCTCTCGACGGCGCGGGCGTGCAGTTCCAGCTGACGCTGGCCGTTCTCGCCAAGGCTGCGGATGCCGAAATGTTCACTGGTCCAGAAGCCGATAAAACCCAGTCCGACCATCAGGGCGATGATCAGTGGCGGCAAGAACAGGTGACGAATCAGACGGGGCTTCACGGCAAGTGATGGCGTTGCTGCGCGATAGAGATTGGGGTCGCATTTCATCACAGATGCCTTGGGTCAACCAGCACACTTGCAGCAAGTACGCTGTCCCTGTGGGAGCTGGCTTGCCAGCGATAGCGGTCTATCAGTCGACATCATCTTCAACTGACAAGGCCCCATCGCGGGCAAGCCCGCTCCCACAGGTACTGCAGTGTTTTTTAGTGCTGCAAGATTTTCTCGAGGAAGTGCTGCGCGCGTTCGGAGCGGGCGCTGATATCGCCGAAGAACTCTTCTTTCGGGCAGTCTTCGATGATTTTGCCAGCGTCCATGAAGATCACGCGGTCAGCCACTTTGCGCGCGAAGCCCATTTCGTGGGTCACGCACATCATGGTCATGCCTTCCTGGGCCAGTTGCACCATCACGTCGAGCACTTCGTTGACCATTTCCGGGTCGAGTGCCGAGGTCGGTTCGTCGAACAGCATGACGATCGGGTCCATCGCCAGCGCACGGGCAATCGCCACGCGCTGTTGCTGACCGCCGGACAATTGGCCCGGATGCTTGTGGGCGTGAGCCGACAGGCCGACGCGCTCCAGCAGTTGCAGACCTTTTTTGGTCGCCTCTTCCTTGCTGCGGCCCAACACCTTGATCTGCGCGATAGTCAGGTTTTCGGTGATGGTCAGGTGCGGGAACAGTTCGAAATGCTGGAACACCATGCCCACGCGCGAGCGCAGTTTCGGCAGGTTGGTCTTCGGGTCGGCAATCGAAGTGCCGTCGACCACGATGTCGCCTTTCTGGAACGGTTCCAGCGCGTTGACGCATTTGATCAGGGTCGACTTGCCGGAACCCGACGGGCCGCAAACCACGATCACTTCGCCTTTTTTGACCTCGGTGCTGCAATCAGTCAGCACCTGGAAGTCCCCATACCACTTGTTGATGTTCTTGATAGAGATCATACGGCGAACCTTTTTTGCAGACGCTTGACCAGCAGCGAGGCGGCAAAGCTGATTGTGAAGTACACGAGACCTGCGAAGATCAGGAACTCATTGGAGCGGCCAATGATGTCGCCACTGGCGCGCGAGGCATTGAGGAAGTCCACCAGGCCCACGGTGTAAACCAGTGAGGTGTCCTGGAACAGAATGATGCTCTGTTGCAGCAACAGCGGGGTCATCTTGCGAAACGCTTGCGGCAGGATGATCAGACGCATCACCTGTCCGTAGCTCATGCCCAGCGCTTGCGCCGCGCCCATCTGACCTTTGGGAATCGACTGCACACCGGCGCGGACGATTTCGCAGAAGTAAGCCGCTTCAAACATCATGAACGCGACGATGCATGAGGTGAACGCACCGATCGGGGTGTCTTCGCCGGTGATCCAGCGCAGCACGAACGGCACCGCCAGATAGAACCAGGTGATCACCAGCAGCAGCGGGATCGAACGGAAATAGTTGACGTAGGCGCCGGCAACCCGCGACAGCAGTTTGCTCGAGGACAAACGCATCAGCGCCAGGATGGTGCCGAGAATGATCCCGCCCACCACGCCCATCGCCATCAGCTTGAGGGTCATCACCATGCCGTTCCACAAACCGGGAATGGCCGGGACGATGCCACTGAAATCAAATTCCATTATTTACCCCCCACGGAGATCAGGCCGGGCACGGCAACTTTCTTCTCGACCACGCGCATCAGCAGCATGAGGCTCATGTTCAGGGTGAAATAAATCAGGGTAGCGAGGGTGAACGCTTCAAACAGGTTGGCCGAGAACTCGGCGGTCTGTTTGGTCTGCGCGAGCAGCTCCATCAGCCCGATCAGCGAGGCCACGGAGGAGTTCTTGAAGACGTTCAAAAATTCCGAGGTAAGCGGCGGAATGATGATCCGGTAGGCCTGGGGCAGCAGCACGTTCCAGTAGATTTGCGGCAGCTTGAAGCCCATGGCACGGGCGGCCGATTCCTGGCCACGCGGCAACGCCTGGATGCCGGTACGCACTTGTTCGCAAACACGCGCGGCGGTGAACAGACCCAGGCACACGACCACGCTCAGGTAAGCCGAGGTAGTTGGGTTGAGGTCCTGTTTGTACCACTCTTGCAGATCGGCGGGCAGCAGGTCGGGCACCAGGAAGTACCAGATGAACAGCTGCACCAGCAGCGGCACGTTACGGAACAACTCGACATAGCAGGTCGCAATGCCCGCCACGATGCGGTTCGGTACGGTGCGCATGACGCCCAGTATCGAGCCCAGCAGCAGAGCGATGATCCAGGCCACGATGGCGATGGCGATGGTCCAGCCCAGACCGGAAATGAACCAGTCGAGATAGGTCTCGCTGCCCACGCCGGTGGACTTGAAGAACACGCTCCAGTCCCAGTTGTAATTCATTAGGGTCTCCCCTCGATTCGATCGATATACAAGTGCCCGCCTGGGAAACTCCGTTCCCTCTGATCGTGAAGATCAGGCACACGCGATCGGCTCGACAGCCACCGGTTCGAGTGTTTCCAGAATGTGCCAGCAGGGAGTGACAAACTCCTGAAAGGACCGAGCCCCTTCAGGAGATAAGGTTAGTCAGAAATCAGGATTTCTTGTCGTCAGCCGCTTTATCGGTCGGATTGGCGATCAGAGCCTTGAGCTCGTCGCTCATCGGGAAGTTCAGGTTCAGGCCTTTTGGTGGAATCGGCGCCATGAACCACTTGTCGTAGATCTTGGTGATCGCGCCCGATGCGTAGGTCGCCTTGATGGCGTCATCCACAGCCTTTTTGAACGGCTCGTCGCCTTTGCGCATCATGCAGCCGTAGATTTCGTAGGACTGTGGAGTACCGGTCACGGCCCAGTCGGTGGCTTTCTTGGCCTTGGCCGCTTCGCCGGCCAGCAGTGCGTCGTCCATCATGAACGCAACGGCACGACCCGATTCCAGCATCTGGAAGGATTCACCGTGGTCCTTGGCGGAGATGACGTTCATGCCCATCTGCTTGTCGGCATTCATCGCCTTGAGGATGCGCTCGGACGTGGTGCCGGCGGTGGTCACGACGTTCTTGCCCTTGAGGTCGTCGAAATCCTTGTACTTGGAGTCAGCCTTGGACAGCAGACGGGTACCGATTTCGAAGATGCCCACGGAGAAGTCAACCTGCTGCTGACGCTCGACGTTGTTGGTGGTGGAGCCGCACTCGACGTCCACGGTGCCGTTCTGCACCAGCGGGATACGGGTTTGCGAGGTCACCAGGTTGTATTTGACCTGCAGGTTTGGAAGGTCGAGGTCTTTCTTGATCGCTTCGACGATAGCCAGCTGGATATCGTGGGAGTAGCCGACCGGTTTGCCGGAGGCGTCAGCGATGTAGGAAAACGGGATGGAGGCATCGCGGTGGCCCAGGGTGATGACACCGGACTCTTTGATCTTCTTCAGGGTGCCGGTGAGTTCGGCAGCGAAAACTGGCGTGCTGATCAGAGCGGCAGCAATGGCTGCGCCCAGGATATGGGGAACGATGCGCATCAAATTTTCCTCGACATTGTTTTTTTTATGGAGCCAGTTTGTCGGCCCTTTTGTGCTTCGAATGCCTGACGGCTCCTGCAGTGTTGGCACAACAGGCATTCGTCGAGAGAGTGTAGAGCATGAGTCGTGCCATACCAGTCGATAACAGCTAAGGCTTTGATTTATAAAGCTATTAAACTTTTATGGCGGATTTTTGTGGCGTATCTGATCCGGTTAACCGAATCGACCGCAAAGTCGCGTTCGGAAAACCGAATGGATGGAGGCCCCTCACCCTGGCCCTCTCCCGGAGGGAGAGGGGACTGACCGAGTTGTCTGGATGAGTTACTTCGACTTTAGATACCGAGTCGAACTCAGGAGTTGAACCCCATAAAGATCTGCTCCCTTTCCCCTCTACCCCTTGGGGGAGAGGGCTGGGGTGAGGGGGAATGGGTCTTACTGACGCAAAAAAAGCCCCTGAATCTCACAATCCAGGGGCTTTCGTTCCAGCGCTAATCAGGTGATCAAGCGGCTTCAATCTTGCGATTCTGCTCGACCTTGCCCAGATACGCCGCCAGTTTCTCCTGCTCGGCAGGTGTGGTGAACAGCCCTAGCTTGCTGCGACGCCACAGAATATCGTGCGCGGTCGTTGCCCACTCTTCGCTGCACAGGTAGTCGACCTCACGGGTGTAGAGCCCGCCACCAATGTGTTCACCCATGTCCGCGAGGGTTTCCACGCCTTCGAGCATGCGCCATGTACGGCTGCCGTAGGTGGTAGACCAGCGGCGGGCGATCTCGGTTGGCACGAAGTCGAACTTGTCGCGGATCAATGCGCTCAAGGCCTGCGGGGTGGTCATGTCTTCGCCGCCTGGCAGGGTCGCCGAAGCAGTCCAGCTCGGGCGCATCTGGGTGAAATGCGGCATCAACTGCGCCATCGCCGACTCGGCGAGTTTGCGGTAGGTGGTCAGCTTGCCGCCGAATACCGACAGCAGCGGTGCTTCTTCACCGCCACCCGACAATGCCAAGGTGTAATCGCGAGTCACGGCCGACGGGTTATCGGACTCGTCGTTGCACAGCGGACGCACACCCGAGTAGCTGTGCTGGATGTCGTCGCGGCTGACTTGCTTCTTGAAGTGTGCGTTGACCACTTTCAGCAGGTAATCGGTTTCGCCGTCGGTGATCGCCACTTTGGCTGGATCGCCGGTGTACTCGCGGTCGGTGGTGCCGATCAAGGTGAAGTGGTTCAGGTATGGAATGGTGAAAACGATGCGCTGATCTTCGTTTTGCAGAATGTGCGCATGTTCGCCTTCGTACAGCTTCGGCACGATGACGTGGCTGCCCTGAATCAGACGGATGCCGTATGGCGATTCCATCTTCAGGTCGTCGCGAATGAACTTGGCAACCCATGGACCCGCGGCGTTGACCAGTGCTTTGGCGGTGATCGAGAACAGGCTGCCGTCGGCGCGCTCAAGATTCAGGTGCCACAAACCTTTGGCGCGGCGTGCGCTGACGCAACGGGTCTGGGTGTGCACATGGGCGCCTTTTTCCCGCGCAGCCATGGCGTTCAGTACCACGAGGCGGGCGTCGTCGACCCAGCAATCGGAGTATTCGAAGCCTTTGGTGATTTCGCTTTTCAGTGCGCTGTCGGCGCCGAACTTGAGACTGCGCGAACCGGCGAGTTTTTCGCGCTTGCCGAGGTTGTCGTACAGGAACAGGCCGGCACGAATCATCCACGCCGGACGCAGGTGCGGGCGGTGCGGCAGCACGAAGCGCATCGGCTTGACGATGTGCGGCGCCTTGGCAAGCAACACTTCGCGTTCAGCCAGCGCTTCACGCACCAGGCGGAACTCGTAATGTTCGAGATAGCGCAGACCACCGTGGATCAGCTTGCTGCTGGACGACGAGGTGTGGCTGGCCAAATCATCTTTTTCGCAAAGGAACACCGAGAGACCGCGACCGGCGGCATCCGCTGCGATCCCCACCCCATTGATCCCGCCACCGATGACGGCGATATCGTAGATCTCGGAGATAGGGGGCGTACGCAAGGTAGATGTAGACATCGGCTGGCCTCGGGCTCTTGTGATTTTCTATATTTGAATTCGAACATTAATGTTCATTTACGAAAATGGTAGCCCATAAACACGCGCACAGCCAGTCGCATTCGATTGAAAAAACTCATCGAAGGGCCGTTAAAGGAAAATTTCCGAACATTAAATGCGCGAAGGGGCGCTAGAGGCGTGCTTTTTACTCGATTGCATTCGCGAGCAGGTTCGCTCCCACAGTTTGAAATGCATTCCAGTGTGGGAGCGAGCCTGCTCGCGAAGGCGTCGGCGCAGCAAATGAAGATTAGGGGGGCTAAACGACTTCCAGGCGAATCTTGTGCTGGCTCAACAACTGCGCCAATGCCGGCACCGGTTGCTGGTCGGTCACCAGGCAATCAATCAGGCTGATTGGCCCGAGCCGGATCATCGCGTTACGCCCGAACTTGCTCGAGTCCGCCGCCAGAATCACCTGGCGTGCATTGGCAATGATCGCTTGCGAAACCCGGACTTCCTGATAATCGAAGTCGAGCAGACTGCCGTCCTCGTCGATACCACTGATACCGACCAGGGCAAAATCAACCTTGAACTGATTGATGAAATCCACACTCGCCTGACCCACCACACCGCCATCGCGACGGACATTGCCACCGGTCAGCAGCACATCGAAATCATCCTTGGCACTGAGCATCGACGCCACGTGCAGGTTATTGGTGATGATTTTCAGGTGGTTGTGGTTGAGCAGGGCGCGGGCAATCGATTCGGTGGTGGTGCCGATGTTGATAAACAGCGAGGCATGATCGGGAATCTGTGCGGCGATGGCTTCACCAATGCGTTGTTTTTCATCGCGCATCTGATCGGCGCGCATCGCATAGGCCGTGTTTTCGACGCTCGAATCGTAGGCAGCGCCGCCGTGGTAACGACGCAGCAGATTGGCTTCCGCGAGCTGATTGATGTCGCGGCGGATGGTTTGCGGGGTAACAACGAACAGCGTAGCCATTTCCTCGATGCTCACATAGCCGCGTTCGCGGACCAGCTCGAGGATTTGCTGCTGACGGGGAGGCAGATTCATGGGGCTTCCTTTGGGCTGCCGTGCAAAATTTGCCCATGATGCCGCAGGAATCTCCTCCCGACCAGTTTCCAGCTTTAGTCAGTCCTCAGACTGGCTTATTCGGCGTCCTCACGCGCCCAGTCACGGGTGCGGCTGACGGCTTTTTTCCAGCCTTTGTACAACTTCTCTTTCTCGACTTCGTCCAGGCTCGGCTCGAACTCACGCTCGATTACCGCTTTGCCACGCAGTTCATCCAGGCTGCCCCAGAAGCCGCATGCCAGACCGGCCAGATACGCCGCGCCCAGTGCCGTGGTTTCGCGCATTTGCGGGCGCTCTACCTGGGTGCCGAGGATGTCGGCCTGGAACTGCATGAGGAAGTTGTTCGCCACCGCGCCGCCGTCTACGCGCAGGGCTTTGAGGCGTTCGCCGGAGTCCTGTTGCATGGCGTCGAGGACGTCGCGGGTCTGGTAGGCGATCGATTCCAGCGCGGCGCGGATGATGTGATCCACGCGCACGCCGCGAGTCAGGCCGAACAGCGCGCCACGGGCATACGGGTCCCAGTAGGGAGCGCCGAGACCGGTAAAGGCCGGTACCAGGTACACGCCGTTGCTGTCCTTGACCTTGTTGGCGAAGTATTCGGTGTCGTGGGCGTCGTTGATGATTTTCAGCTCATCGCGCAGCCACTGCACAGTCGAACCACCGTTGAACACCGCACCTTCCAGCGCATAAGCAACTTCGCCGCGCGGGCCGCAAGCGATGGTGGTGAGCATGCCGTGCCTGGATTTCACTGCCTTGTCGCCGGTGTTCATCAGCAGGAAGCAGCCGGTGCCATAGGTGTTTTTCGCCTGGCCCGGCTCAACGCACATCTGGCCGAACAACGCCGCTTGCTGGTCACCGGCGATACCGCCGATGGCAATGCCGCTTTTGGTGCGGCCATAGATCTCGGACGAGGCTTTCACTTCCGGGAGCATTTCGCGCGGGATGTCGAGGATCTCCAGCATCTTCGCGTCCCACTCAAGCGAGTGAATGTTGAAGAGCATGGTGCGCGAGGCGTTGGTGTAGTCGGTGACGTGCACCTTGCCGCCAGTGAATTTCCAGATCAGCCAGCTATCGATGGTACCGAACAGCAATTCGCCGTTGCGCGCACGCTCGCGGCTGCCTTCGACGTTGTCGAGGATCCACTTCAATTTGGTGCCGGAGAAGTACGGGTCGGTGACCAGGCCCGTGGTGTCACGGATGTACTCTTCGTGGCCATCGCGCTTGAGCTGCTGGCAGATCTCGGTGCTGCGGCGGCACTGCCAGACGATGGCGTTGTAGACGGGACGGCCGGTGGTCTTGTCCCAGACTACGGTGGTTTCACGCTGGTTGGTGATGCCGATGGCGGCGACCTGATCGTGATGCAGACCGGCCTGGGCCAGCGCTTCGACCATCACTGCGCTCTGGGTGGCGAAGATTTCCATCGGGTCGTGTTCGACCCAACCGGCTTGCGGGTAATGCTGGGCGAATTCGCGCTGCGCGGTGCAAACCACGTTCGCATCGCGGTCGAAAATGATCGCGCGGGAGCTGGTTGTACCCTGATCGAGGGCAATGATGTAGTTCTTATTCTGAATGTCGGTCATGTCGATTGCCTTGGACGAAATAAGGGAGAGTGGGCCGTGGCGCAGGTTCTAAAGGGCAGGAACCTGCGCCGACTGTTTCAAGAAGTTCTTGGTTTGCCGTCAATGGCCGGTTCTGCATCCTTTGTAGCAGGTGTGGCGCCGGTCAGGTGACGGGCGATGAGCCCGCGATACCCGGCAGCGCCGAGGCAGGCACCGACAATCGGTGCAAAAATCGGAATCAGGAAATACGGAATATCACGGCCGCCAGTGAAGGAAATTTCACCCCAGCCCGCAAAGAAAGTCATCAGTTTCGGACCAAAATCACGCGCCGGGTTCATCGCAAAACCGGTCAGCGGGCCCATCGAGCTGCCGATCACCGCAATCAGCAAACCGATCAGCAACGGTGCCATCGGGCCGCGTGGCAGTCCGTTGTTGTCGTCGGTCAGGGCCATGATCACGCCCATCAGGATCGCGGTAATGATCATCTCGACCAGGAACGCCTGGGCGGTCGACAGCACCGGGTTCGGGAATGTCGAGAACACCGACGCCAATTCAAGGCTGGCGGCCGAGCCACGAACCATTTGATGGGTTTGTTCGAAATCGAAGAAAAGGTTGCTGTAAAGCGTGTAAACCAACAGTGCACCGCAGAAGGCGCCGGCAATTTGCGAGAGGATGTAGAACGGCAGTTTGCGCTTTTCGAAGTCGGCGAAGATTGTCAGGGCGATGCTCACGGCAGGGTTCAGGTGCGCGCCGGAAACACCGGCGGTGAGGTAGATCGCCATGCTCACGCCGACGCCCCAGATGATGCTGATTTCCCACAGGCCGAAGCTGGCGCCCGCGACTTTGAGCGCGGCGACACAACCGGTGCCGAAGAAGATCAGGAGTGCAGTACCCAGGAACTCGGCCATGCATTGGCCCGAGAGCGATGGTTGCTGTAAAGCAGTTGTCATTGAAAACCTCGATTTTTGTTGTTGTCTGGCGCGTTGCCAACAGGGCAAGGCGCGATCTTCTCCGAGGCAGGATCCCCATCCTGTTCCCGGTTTACTGCTGGGTGCTGTGGTGACCGCAATTCTTACATTATTCAGATTCGAAAAAATATAGACAAGAAACAAAGCTGTCAAAGGTCGAAAGTGAACTGTCGGTCACAATGTAACTATTCGTGGTGTGAATGATTGCGTGCCGTCGGCGCAGAGATACGTGCTCGGAATACCCGCAGGCCGCGAGAAACGTGGCCTGGAATAGAGCCTTTTGTGATGTGATGGCCTAGAATCCTGCGCAGGAATTTCCTGCCACTGCCGAGCCTGGAGTTGCCATGACCCCTGCGTTGGACCTGTTGAAAAAAGTTCGTGCCGAACATCGCGTGCACAGTTACGAACATGACCCGAAGGCCGCGTCCTATGGGCTGGAGGCCGCAGAGAAGCTTGGCCTCGAGCCTGCGCAGGTGTTCAAGACGCTGCTGGCGGCCAGTGAAAAAGGCGAATTGCTGGTGGCGGTGGTGCCGGTCGTCGGAAGCCTCGACCTCAAGGGCTTGGCCCATGCCGCTGGCGTGAAAAAAGCCGAGATGGCAGACCCGGCGGCGGCTCAGCGCTCCACTGGGTATTTGTTGGGTGGTATCAGCCCTTTGGGGCAGAAAAAGCGCCTGCGCACCTTTATTGATAATTCAGCCCAGGGTTTTGCTTCTATCTATGTCAGCGCCGGTCGGCGAGGGCTGGAGGTCGAACTGGCGCCGACAATACTTGCCGAACACACCCAGGCGAAATTTGCCGATATTGGCCGAGCGTGACATTCACCTGCGCTGTATGAAGAAATTTCGCCGGATCTGTCACTGGCGCCGATTTCATCGTGATTGCATGCTCTGCCGACTGACTTAGGGAGAAGGTTATGCAGCTCGAATTTCATCAGGTCGACGCGTTCAGTGATCGGCCGTTCAGTGGCAATCCGGCAATGGTCTATCGGCTCGATGCGTGGCTCGCCGATGAGTTGATGCAGAAAATCGCCGCCGAACACAATCTGGCGGAAACCGCGTTTATGGTGCGTGAAGGCCAGGCTTGGCATATCCGTTGGTTTACCCCGACCACCGAAGTGCCGTTGTGCGGTCACGCGACGCTGGCCAGCGCTTATGTTCTGTTCGAAATCTACAAGGAAAGTGCTGAACGTATCGACTTCACCTGCAAGTCCGGGCCGCTGAGCGTAAGCCGTGAGGAGGGCCGCCTGTGGCTGGATTTTCCCTCGATTGTGCCGTCGGAGATTGGTGTGACGCTGGATGTCGAGCGTGCGCTGGGTGTCGAGGCGGTGGATGTGCTGGGCTCCAACGAACTGTTCGTGGTGCTTGAATCGGAGCAGGCGGTGCTCGAGTGCACGCCGGACATGGTCGCGTTGGCCAAACTGCCGTGGCTGGGCGCTATCGTCACTGCGCGCGGCAATCAGCACGATTTCGTCTCGCGTTATTTCGCTCCGGCGATTGGCATCAATGAAGACCCGGTGACCGGTTCGACTCATTGCAGCCTGATCCCTTACTGGTCGAAGCGTCTGGGCAAATCGAGCCTGACCGCGTGTCAGCGTTCGGCACGAGGCGGGGAGTTGTTCTGTCGGTTCGAGGGGGAGCGGGTGAAGATTGGCGGGAATGCAACGCTGGTTGCGAGCGGCACATTACTGTTGGGTTGAGAAACGAAAAGATCGCAGCCTCGGCAGCCCTACACTGATCCTGTAGGAGCTGCCGAATGCTGCGATCTTTTAATCTTCAGAGAGCAGTGCTGTAGCGCCGAACGCCGTTTTCCACCGCGGGAATCTGCGCCACCGTGCTACCCGAGGCCTGGAACAACACCAGGTGTTCGGCCGCAACGCGAATGCCTACCTCAGCACCGACATGATGATCGGCGTGGCTCGGGAAAATAGACTCAAGTTGTGCACCGGTCGGCAGTTGCAGGCGATACAGCGTCGAGGCGCCCTGGAACGTCTTGCCGACAATCTGCGCCTTCAGCGCGCTATCCGGTGCATACACGATGTCATCCGGACGCAGCAACACATCCACCGCGCCGCCAATTGGCCAGGTATAAGCCCGATTGCCGCGCAATTCGCCGAGTTCGGTCTGCACCGATTCCGGGCTGGCGAGCTGGCCGCGAATGAAGTAGCCCTGACCGATAAAACTGGCCACAAACTGGGTTGCCGGTTCGTGATACAGGTTGTACGGCGTGTCCCATTGCTCCAGTCGACCTTCCTTGAAAACGCCGACGTGATCGCTCACCGCAAAGGCTTCTTCCTGGTCGTGGGTTACCAGAATTGCGCTGGTGCCACGAGCCTTGAGGATGTCGCGCACTTCGTGGCTGAGCTTGCGTCGCAGTTCGCCATCGAGGTTGGAGAATGGTTCATCAAGCAGCAGCAATTGCGGCTCTGGCGCCAAGGCGCGGGCGAGGGCTACGCGCTGTTGCTGGCCACCGGAGAGCTCGTGCGGGAAGCGCTTGCCGAGGTTTTTCAGGTTGACCAGCTCCAGCAGCTCTTCGGTGACGCGCGTTTTGTTCGGGTGCTTGCGAATGCCAAAGGCAATGTTGTCCGCAACACTCAGGTGCGGAAACAGCGCGTAGTCCTGAAACACCATGCCAATCCGGCGTTTCTCGGGCGCCAGGGTGAAACCGGCGCTGGAAATGGTCTCGCCGCCCAGGGTGATTTCGCCCTCGTGCACCGGTTCGAAACCGGCAATCGCGCGCAGGGTGGTGGTCTTGCCGCAGCCGGACGAGCCGAGCAGGCAACCGATGTCACCGGCGTTGAGGTGCAGATTAAGGTTCTGCACCACACGTTGGTCCTGATAGCCGCAAGCGAGGTTGCGCAGGTTTAGCAGTAATTCATGGCTCATGCGTGGTGATATGCCGGTTCGACGAGGAACTCGAGCAAGGCCTTCTGTGCGTGGAGACGGTTTTCTGCCTGATCCCAAGCGACGGAGCGCGGGTCATCCAGCAGGTCGAGACTGATTTCTTCGCCACGGTGCGCGGGCAGGCAATGCAGGAACAGCACGTCCTCGGCCGCGAGGTCGAGCAGGGCACGGTTGACCTGGAACGGTGCGAACAACTTGAGGCGCTTGGCGGTTTCCTCTTCCTGGCCCATGGAGGTCCAGACGTCGGTGCTCACCAGGTGTGCACCGCGCACGGCATCCTTTGGATCGCGGACAATGGTCACACGATCGCCGGCATTGGCGACGAATTCCGGGTTGGGCTCGTAGCCTTCCGGGCAGGCGATGCGCAACTGGAAGTCGAACTGGATCGCCGCTTCTATATAGCTGTTGCACATGTTGTTGCCGTCGCCGATCCAGGCCACGGTCTTGCCCTGGATCGAGCCACGATGTTCAAGAAAAGTCTGCATGTCGGCCAGCAACTGGCACGGGTGCAGGTCATCGGACAGGCCGTTGATCACCGGTACGCGCGAGTTGGCGGCAAATTCGGTGAGCGTGCTGTGCGCGAACGTACGGATCATCACCGCATCAAGCATGCTCGACATGACGATGGCGCAGTCGCCGATCGGCTCGCCACGGCCCAGTTGCGTGTCGCGCGGCGAAAGAAAGATCGCCTGACCGCCGAGCTGAATCATGCCGGCCTCGAACGAGATCCGGGTGCGGGTCGAGGATTTCTCGAAGATCATCCCCAGCACGCGGTTTTTCAGAGGCTCGAACAGTACGCCGCGGTTACGCAGGTCCTTGAGCTCAACGCCTCGACGGATCACGCTGACCAGCTCTTCGGGCGTGCAATCCATCAGGGAGAGAAAGTGCCTTGCGCTCATCATTGACTACCTTTTGCTACAAACCGCAGATGCTCAAAGCCTTGTTTAACGGAACAACGGGCGAGACCTGCGGCGTAAGCCGCACAGGGGCGACGAAATAGGGGGAGGCGCGATATTGACACTAAATGTCGCGTTTTTCCAATAGGCTACGGTTTTTGCGGGATTCGGAGGGCGGACGGCAAGTTGCAGTCGCGCATTTGAAGCCGGGTTCAGGACAGCAGCGAGCCTCTTTGTACACTGGCCTTGCCGGGCTTGGCAATCTGGCGTGGCGGGTATGGCGCCCCGCAGGTCGGTTTGATACCGGGTGATCGCGCAATCGCTTGGTCGGATGTTCGCGTTGAAACATTTGCTAAAGCAAAGTGCTGAGTTATAAATAGCTTTCGAGCGACGCAGGAAGCCTCCGCATGGAATCGAAAGAACAACTGTTAATGGATTTGCTGGGCCATACGGCTCGCTCCTTGACCCATCTCACCGCGTCAATGACCTCAATGTCCTTCGAACTGCTGCGCAGCGAGGATGAAGTGGTCAAGGCTGCCAGCCGTCAAATGATCGATCGCATGGCGACCATCAGTACCGTGCTCGACGAGCATTGGCGCCTGATCGGCGAACTCACCGGTGTGCACATCGCCCACGAGCAGATCGAAACCATTCAGGAAATCCAGTTGGCGCCGCCACCCACTCTGCCGATCAATTGATCGCGTCGGGCTATCGGCTCGCCTGATGGCCGCCGATTCACAAGACGAACGTCGGTGGCGCCGTTTCGGCACACGGGCCATAGTTTTGTTCCCGCAGGCGTTGTTGCCTGCCCAGAACAAAACAGAGACTGGCCATGACCAAGACTCTTCATCACCGTGCCTGCCACCTGTGTGAAGCCATTTGCGGCTTGACCATCGAGACCACCGAAACCGACGGCGCTGTCGCGATCACGTCGATCAAGGGTGATGCCCTCGACACCTTCAGCCGTGGGCACATCTGCCCCAAGGCCGTGGCCCTGCAAGACATTCAGAACGATCCGGATCGCCTGCGCCAGCCGATGCGGCGGGTTGGCAGCGAATGGCTGCCGATCGAGTGGGACGAGGCGTTTGCGCTGGTGGCCGAGCGTCTGGCGGCGATCCAGGAGCGGCATGGGCAGAATTCGGTGGCCGTGTATCAGGGCAACCCGAGCGTGCACAACTATGGGCTGATGACCCACAGCAATTACTTCCTCGGTCTGTTGAAAACCCGTAACCGGTATTCCGCGACATCGGTCGATCAACTACCCCATCACCTCAGCAGTTACCTGATGTACGGCCACGGCCTGCTGCTGCCGATCCCCGACATCGATCACACCGATTTCATGCTGATCCTGGGCGGCAATCCTCTCGCCTCGAACGGCAGCATCATGACGGTGCCCGACGTCGAAAAACGCCTTAAGGCGATTCAGGCACGCGGCGGCAAAGTGGTGGTGGTCGATCCGCGACGCAGTGAAACGGCGGCCATCGCCGATCAGCATTTGTTCGTGCGTCCCGGGGGCGATGCGGCGTTGTTGTTTGGGTTACTCAACACGTTGTTTAGCGAGGGATTGACCCGCGACAGCCATTTACCAGTGGATGGCCTGGACGAAGTGCGCGCGGCCGTTTCGACGTTTACCGCCGAAGCCATGAGCCCGCTGTGCGCGGTGCCCGCGGAGCAAATCCGCCAATTGGCCCGCGACTTCGCCGCCGCGCCGAGTGCGGTGTGTTATGGACGGATGGGCGTTTCCACCCAGGCGTTCGGCACGTTGTGCCACTGGGTGGTGCAGTTAATCAATCTGGTCACCGGCAATCTGGATCGCGTTGGCGGGGCCCTGTGCACAGAGCCCGCAGTGGATCTGGTGGCGTCGACCTCGGGCGGGCATTTCAACAAATGGCAAAGTCGTGTTTCCGGGCGTCCTGAATATGGCGGCGAATTGCCGGTGTCGGCGCTGGCTGAAGAAATGCTCACTGCAGGCGAAGGGCAGATTCGTGCGCTGATCACCGTGGCCGGCAATCCGGTGCTGTCGACGCCCAATGGACGGCAGCTCGAACAAGCGCTGGACGGTCTGGAGTTCATGGTCAGCATTGACCTGTACATCAACGAAACCACGCGCTATGCCGACCTGATTCTGCCGTCGACTTCGGCGCTGGAGAACGATCACTACGACACCACGTTCAACCTGTTCGCGGTGCGCAACGTCACCCGTTTCAATCGGGCGATCCTCGGCAAACCCGAGGGCGCATTGCATGACTGGGAAATCTTTGTCGGTCTGGCCAAGGCCTTCGCCGAGAAGACCGGCAAGGAACTGAAGCCGACCATGCCGCCGGCGAAGATGATCGACATGGGCCTGCGCATGGGGATGTACGGTGACGCCTCAGAGCAAAAGCTTTCCCTGGCCACTCTTTTCGATCATCCCCACGGTATTGATCTGGGCGCGTTGAAGCCTAACCTGGCCGCGCGCCTGAAAACGCCGAGTCAACGCGTACAGGCTGCGCCACCAGAAATCCTCGCTGACCTGGCACGGTTCGCCGCCTTGCAGGCACCGGCCGCCGATGAACTGTTGATGATCGGTCGCCGGCATGTGCGCAGCAACAATTCGTGGATGCACAACTATCACCGTCTGGTGAAGGGCAAGCCGCGTCACCAGTTACTGATGCACCCGGACGACCTCGCCAGCCGCGGGCTCAATGATGGGCAGCTTGTGCGGGTGAGTTCGCGGGTCGGTCAGATTGAAGTGGAAGTGCTCGGCAGCCTCGACATGATGAAAGGCGTGGTCAGCCTGCCGCACGGTTGGGGGCATGCGCGTCCGGGTGTGCAGATGGCGATTGCCAGCAGTCAACCGGGGTCGAGCGCCAATGACCTGACCGATGAATGTCAGCTCGACGAGTTGTCCGGGAACGCGGCGCTCAATGGTGTGCCGGTGACCGTGGCGGCGGCTTGAGCATGTCTGTCGGGGAGACCGAGCATGGCGCTCGGGATTCCGTTACAATGCGCCACCGTGCCGACCCGTGAGTCGGAAAGTTCAGCCGAGGTGCTCCATGGATATCATCGAAACGATTAAAGAGCAGATTGCCAACAACACCATTCTGCTTTACATGAAAGGCTCGCCGAATGCCCCACAATGTGGCTTTTCCGCGAAAGCTGCACAGGCTGTGATGGCGTGTGGTGAAAAGTTTGCGTACGTGGACATCCTGCAGAACCCGGAAATCCGCGCCAACCTGCCAAAGTACGCCAACTGGCCGACTTTCCCGCAACTGTGGGTCGGCGGTGAACTGGTCGGCGGTAGCGATATCATGACCGAGATGGCTGCAGACGGTTCGTTGCAAACCACCATCAAGACGGCTGTTGAAGCGGCTGCGGCGAACAAGTCCGAAGCCTGATGCCTTGGTTGTAGGAGCAGGGCTTGCTCGCGAAACCGATGACGCGGTGTTTCTGTAAAATCGCGGCGTCTGCATCGCTGGCAAGCCAGGCTCCCACATAGGGCAATAAAAAGCCCCGCACCTCGAAAGAGGGCGGGGCTTTTTAATGTCTTGAGTTTGGCGAGTGTTAAATCACTCTTCGCCCATCTGCGATTGCAGATAGTTCTCAAGACCGACTTTGCCGATCAGGCCCAGTTGGGTTTCCAGCCAGTCGATATGTTCTTCTTCGGATTCGAGGATATCTTCGAGCAGCTCACGGCTGCCAAAGTCGCCAACGGTTTCGCAATGGGCGATTGCGGCTTTCAGGTCAGCATGGCCGGTCTTCTCGATACGCAGGTCGCACTCCAGCATTTCCTGAGTGTGCTCACCGATGTGCAGCTTGCCCAGGTCCTGCACGTTTGGAAGACCTTCGAGGAACAGGATGCGCTTGATCAGCTTGTCGGCGTGCTTCATCTCGTCGATGGATTCTTTGTACTCGTGCTTGCCCAGCTTGTTCAGGCCCCAATCTTCATACATGCGCGCATGCAGGAAGTACTGATTGATCGCGACCAGCTCATTGGCAAGGATCTTGTTGAGATGCTGGATGACTGTAATGTCGCCTTTCATGATCGGAGTCCTGCCCTGTAATAGCTGTATATAAGGCGGAGTTTGAGCTTCGTACTTATAAGTGTCAAACCTAAGTTATTGAATAATATATGAAAATTAATCGGAATAAGAATGTTTGTGTTCCGCGTCTGGAGCCTAAGCGCTTGATTTACAGGCATAAAAAAACCGGACATAAGTCCGGTTCTTTAAAATAGGGGTAGTTATGCAGCAGTAAATTCTACTGGATAAGGAATCGCGGCCTGGGCGGTTTGCAGCTTGGTCAGGGTTTCGCGAACCACTTCCTTGGCAAGGCAGGCACATTTGCCGCACTGGCTGGCGACGCCGGTGGCCTGGCGGACTTCTTTATAGCTGCAGCAACCTTCATAGATCGCTTCGCGGATCTGTCCGTCGGTGACGCCAGTGCAGAGACAAACATACATAAGTGAGAACCGTCGCTGGTTGTGACTCAATTGCGATGGATCTTAATAATAACGAGAATGATTGTCAAAGTGCTTTGCGAGGCCTTTTCACCGAATTAGCCCATGACTGACGAACGGTGATTACTGGCAATCTGCCTGGCCCCGTAAATGCAGCCTTGTGATCGGCAACTGCGAAAAACCGTTAAGGACAGGCGAAAAACGCAGTGTATGATGGTCGGCCCTTGCGAAGGGGGTTCGTGTCACAGGGCTGTCGCCTGAGGGTGGCAGGCTGGCCCGGACCCTGAACTTCAAGTTTCTACACCAGGAGATATCAATGAGCGTACTCGTAGGCAAACAAGCCCCAGACTTCACCGTCCCGGCCGTACTCGGCAATGGCGAGATCGTTGACAGCTTCACCCTGTCCTCGGCCATCAAAGGCAAATACGGCCTGGTGTTCTTCTACCCACTGGACTTCACCTTCGTCTGCCCGTCCGAGCTGATCGCTCTGGACAACCGCATGGCTGACTTCAAGGCACGCAACGTTGAAGTGATCGCTGTGTCGATCGACTCGCACTTCACCCACAACGCCTGGCGCAACACCCCAGTGAACAATGGCGGCATCGGCCAGGTGAAATACACCATGGCTGCCGACATGAAGCACGACATCGCCAAGGCTTACGACGTTGAATCCGAAGGCGGCGTGGCTTTCCGTGGCGCATTCCTGATCGACGACAAAGGCGTTGTCCGCTCGCAGATCATCAACGACCTGCCACTGGGCCGTAACATGGAAGAGCTGATCCGTCTGGTCGACGCTCTGCAATTCCACGAAGAGCACGGCGAAGTCTGCCCTGCCAACTGGAAAAAAGGCGACAAAGGCATGAACGCTTCGCCAGAAGGCGTTGCTGCTTACCTGACCGAGAACGCTGCTGCCCTGTAAGGCGCAACGTTGCGGTACAAAAAAACCGGCCCATGTGGCCGGTTTTTTTCGCGCGGGAGAAAACCGACCAGGATCAGTCGTTGAAGTCTTCCCAGCCGCCCATCTGTTTCCAGCGATTGACGATGCCGCAGAACAGCTCGGCGGTTTTCTCGGTGTCGTAACGCGCGGAGTGCGCCTCACGACCGTCGAAATCGATGTCGGCCGCCTGACAGGCTTTCGCCAGTACGGTTTGGCCGTAAGCCAGACCGGCCAGCGTCGCCGTGTCGAAACTGGAGAACGGGTGGAACGGATTGCGCTTCATGTCCAGTCGCGCAACGGCGGCATTGAGGAAGCCAAGGTCGAAGCTGCTGTTGTGGCCGACCAGAATCGCGCGCTTGCAGCCGTTGGCCTTCAGCGCCTTGCGGATGCCACGGAAGATGTCGGTCAGTGCCGTCTCTTCGCTGACAGCCATGCGCAGCGGGTGGTCCAGCTTGATGCCAGTGAACTCCAGCGCAGCTGCTTCAATGTTGGCGCCTTCGAACGGCTCGACACGGAAGAAGTAGGTGTGATCCGGATAAACGAAACCCTTTTCATCCATGGCGATGGTGGTCGCGGCAATCTCCAGCAACGCATCGGTGGCCGAATTGAAGCCGCCGGTTTCTACGTCGACAACAACCGGCAGGTAGCCGCGAAAGCGTGCTGCCATTGGGTGACGGGAACCGCCGCCGCCACTTTGACCGTCCAGTTCGTCGTCGAAATGGTCTTCACTCACGCGTGTTCCTCCAGCAGGCGCCAGCGCAGTTTTTCACCGGCGCGCAGCGGGATAACGGTCAGCTCGCCAAAGGGCAGGCTGGTTGGGGCGGTCCATTCGTCACGAACCAGGGTGATGCGATTGGTGTTCACCGGCAGGCCATAGAAGCGCGGGCCGTTGAGGCTGGCGAACGCTTCGAGCTTGTCCAGTGCATTGCGTTGTTCAAAGGCTTCGGCATACATCTCGATGGCGGCGTACGCGGTGTAGCAGCCAGCACAGCCGCAAGCGGCTTCCTTGGCGTGCTGGGCGTGCGGCGCCGAGTCGGTGCCGAGGAAGAACTTCGCGTTGCCGCTGGTGGCAGCATCGAGAAGGGCTTCCTGATGAGTGTTGCGCTTGAGGATCGGCAGGCAGTAGAAGTGCGGCCGAATCCCGCCCACCAGCATGTGGTTGCGGTTGTACAGCAGGTGATGCGCGGTGATGGTCGCGCCAACGTTGGCCGGGGCCTCGTTGACGAACTGCACGGCATCGGCGGTGGTGATGTGTTCGAAAACAACCTTGAGCGTCGGGAAACGCTCGACCACGCGACGCATGTGCTCATCGATGAAGATTTTTTCGCGGTCGAACACGTCGACATCGCCACGGGTGACTTCGCCGTGAATCAACAACGGCATCCCGACTTCGGCCATGGCCTCGATTGCCGGGAAGATCTTGTCGATGCTGGTGACGCCAGAATCCGAATTGGTGGTGGCGCCGGCCGGGTACAGCTTGGCGGCGTGCACGAAACCGCTGGCCTTGGCCTCGCGAATTTCTTCAGGCTGGGTGCGGTCGGTAAGGTACAGCACCATCAACGGCTCAAAGCGACTGCCGGCCGGGCGGGCAGCGAGAATCCGCTGGCGATAGCCGTCGGCTTCAGCGGCGTTGCGCACCGGTGGTACCAGGTTGGGCATGATGATGGCGCGACCAAACGTGCGCGCAACATCGGCAACGGTATTGGTCAACACGGCACCATCGCGAAGATGAATATGCCAGTCGTCGGGACGCAGCAGGGTCAGGCGGTCGGACATGAGGGGATTCCAGGCGGGTCAAACTGAGGCGAATGCTACCGGAAAAGACTCTTGCAGGCACTCGCTATCAAGTTTTGCGGGAACCTTCCGATATCCCGTAGGTATGCCGTAAACGTAGTGTGAATCGGTCTTTGTGTTTCAGAAGCCAATGGAGCCTCCCGTGCGCCAGCGATATTTAGCCTTGCTCAGTGTGTTTGCCAGTTTTCCTGCGATGGCGCTTACGTACCAGACTCGCCTGGAGAACATTGAGTGGACGGTCGCCGGCGACAAGTTCGAGTGCCGTCTGACACAACCGATCACGGATTTCGGCTCGGGTGAGTTCGTGCGCAAGGCCGGCGAGCAGGCGATCTTCCGTCTGAATGCCTACAACGCCATGCTCGGCGGCGGTTCGGCGACGTTGCTCGCCGCCGCAGCACCCTGGCAGCCAGGGCGCGGCGACATCAACCTGGGCACCGTAAGACTGGGCAGCGGCAACGTCCTGTTCAACAGCTCGCAGTCTCAGGCCGGCGGCTTGATCAGTGGTCTGATGGATGGGCGCAGTCCGGTTGTCCGTCGCGCCTCGGGCGATGGTCGGGTCTCGGAAGTGCGTTTGTTGCCGGTCAGGTTCAGTAAGGCCTTCAACGATTACCAGAGCTGTGTGGCGAAATTGCTGCCGCAGAATTTCGAACAGGTCAAACGATCGCAGATCGGCTTCCCCGGCGAAGGTATCGAGCTCGATGCTGCCGCCAAGGCCAAGCTGCAAGTGATGCTCGAGTACATGAAGGCTGATCCGACGGTTAACCACATCGAACTCGATGGCCACTCGGACAACAGCGGCAATCGTCTGACCAATCGCGAACTGTCCCGTCGTCGGGCCTTGGCCGTGGTTGATTTCTTCAAGGCCAACGGCATTCAGGAATCGCAGATCACCGTGCGTTTCCATGGTGAGCGCTACCCATTGGTTCCTAACACCAATGCGAGCAACCGCGCGAAGAACCGTCGGGTCAACGTGCACCTTGCGCGAGTAGCCCCGACGACCGCACCTGCACCCACTACCAGCACGCCAGCGAACGCTGCGGCAACTTCCTGACCCGCCGGTCATCGTCGCGCCCTCGACAGATTCTGTCGCTTTGTCGTCTTAAGCTGTCGCGCCTCTGTAAATTATCGCGTTTGGGCGGTAGACTCCTCGGCTTTCCGTAGAACCCCGTGGAGTGATGGCATGGCGGACGTAAACAAGGTCGTTCTGGCGTATTCCGGCGGCCTGGACACTTCGGTGATCCTCAAGTGGCTGCAGGATACTTATAACTGTGAAGTGGTGACCTTCACCGCTGATCTCGGTCAAGGCGAAGAGGTCGAGCCGGCCCGCGCCAAGGCTCAGGCCATGGGCGTCAAAGAAATCTACATCGACGATCTGCGCGAAGAATTCGTGCGTGACTTCGTGTTCCCGATGTTCCGCGCCAACACCGTTTACGAGGGCGAGTACCTGCTGGGTACTTCCATCGCACGTCCACTGATCGCCAAGCGACTGATCGAAATCGCCAATGAAACCGGCGCTGACGCCATTTCCCATGGCGCCACCGGCAAGGGCAACGATCAGGTGCGTTTCGAACTGGGTGCTTACGCGCTCAAGCCAGGCGTGAAAGTGATCGCGCCGTGGCGTGAGTGGGACCTGCTGTCCCGCGAGAAGCTGATGGACTATGCCGAGAAGCACGCGATCCCGATCGAGCGCCACGGCAAAAAGAAATCCCCGTACTCGATGGACGCCAACCTGCTGCACATCTCCTATGAAGGCGGCGTGCTGGAAGACACCTGGACCGAGCACGAAGAGGACATGTGGCGTTGGACCGTCTCCCCGGAGAAGGCTCCCGACACCCCGCAGTACCTGGAACTGACCTACCGTAACGGCGACATCGTGGCGCTGGACGGCGTCGAAATGACCCCGGCCACCGTGCTGGCGACGCTGAACAAGATCGGTGGTGCGCACGGTATCGGCCGTCTCGACATCGTCGAAAACCGTTATGTCGGCATGAAGTCCCGCGGTTGCTACGAGACTCCGGGCGGCACGATCATGCTGCGTGCTCACCGCGCCATTGAATCGATCACCCTGGACCGCGAAGTCGCTCACCTGAAAGACGAGCTGATGCCAAAGTACGCCAGCCTGATCTACACCGGTTACTGGTGGAGCCCTGAGCGTCTGATGCTGCAACAGATGATCGACGCTTCCCAGACCAGCGTGAATGGTGTGGTTCGCCTGAAGTTGTACAAAGGCAACGTGATCGTGACGGGCCGCAAGTCCGACGATTCGCTGTTCGATGCCAACATCGCGACCTTCGAAGAGGATGGCGGTGCTTACAACCAGGCCGACGCGGCGGGCTTCATCAAGCTCAACGCGCTGCGCATGCGCATTGCTGCCAACAAGGGCCGCAAGCTGTTCTGATTTTTCGGACTGACGCGCAATAAAAGGGCGGCCCCGTCTTCGAGACGGGCCGCCCTTTTTTACAGAATTCTTTTGTCCAGCACTTAGCTGCAATATTCCTTGTCCATTTGCTTGCGGTGCAATGCCGCATTTTTCAAGCTCTTCCCACCAGCGTGACCGTCTGTGAACACAGATTGTAGATAATACAGAGTGTTGTGCCTGAGCCTTTCTTCGCATGCCTGATCCGCAGTAGCGCTCTTTTCGTCAGTGAAGCGTCCGACACATGGTTGGAAAGAAATATGATGACCCGCACCGTTTTCCTGTCGGCTCGCCGGATTCTTTCCAGAATTGTGGCGAGTTCTCTCGACGCATCAATATCTCGTGCATCAATGATGTGCAGGTTGCTGAAAGGCGCGGACAGCTTAAGGTTGTATTGAATCTTCAGGATCGACTTCGCACGGATGCCAGGCGGCGGGTCGGATGCATTATGGACTTTGCACGAGTCTCTGCGCCCTGCAGCAGAGGCTTCACTGGGGACGATATGACTTGATATGCCAAAAGTCGCCTGTGTATCAGGCTCATGCGATGGTGCGTTCCGTTTGCTGTCGCGGTCATCATTGTCGATGACTTTTAAAAAGCTTTTGTCCTTGCCGAAATCTGAGGGTGAATAAAGCTTACGGTGATTGAAGTTCAAAGTGATGAAGAAAAGAAATAACAAGTAAAAGGGGAAGCTAATAAGAAACCAGACGTAAATCTCTCGATCTTTGTTGTCAAGAAATGGCAAGGATACCGCGGCGGAGCCTTCTGAAATTGCGGCAAATATGGCGATAACCGTCATTGGATTAGTAATTTTATTTCTGATTTTTAACATGCTCTTGCTCTCCTGTTGAAGTGGCGCGTCATGAGCGGGTTGTATGGTTTTAGTTTGTGAGTAAGTTGGGTGTTGGTGTTTTCTATGTATAGCAAAAGTATTTGTTTGAATATAAATATCTTGTTTCAAGTGTTTATGATTTTCTGACTTGTACAAGAGGCTTGTAGGAGATTGCCGTCATTGCCTGATGTTTCTGATTTGCGCAATATTTCAGGTGTCATGCGGACATTGCGCACCGAGCTATCGATTGGCGGTCATGAAAACGGCTTTCGAGGCTGCTCTTGGGTGATATTGGTCGTGCACTGTTACAAGTGAAAATCGGAAGTTTTGCAGACTGGTGAAAGAGTTTTTTTGTCGGATGTTTATAGCGATACAGGTTTTTTGTAGGAATATTCCTCGATGGCTGTAGGGGACGTCTCTCGATGCAAGTGCATGAGAGACCTGACATGCCATAGAGCAAATGGCTGGGCTATTGTGCGTGTTCTAAAAATTCGAACAGCGAAACTGGACTTGCCCATGAATAAAGTGCTGATCGTGGATGACCACCCCGTCATTCGTCTTGCGGTACGTATGCTGATGGAACGTCATGGCTACGAAGTCATTGCAGAAACGGATAACGGCGTGGATGCATTACAACTGGCTCGCGAACAAATGCCGGATATTGTCATTCTGGATATTGGAATACCGAAACTTGATGGTCTGGAAGTAATTGCACGACTGACGTCGGTCGCAATGCCTATTAAAGTCCTGGTATTGACTTCCCAGGCGCCGGGTCATTTTTCAATGCGGTGCATGCAGTCGGGGGCGGCGGGTTATGTATGCAAACAGCAGGATTTGACTGAATTGCTAAGTGCGATCAAAGCTGTTTTATCTGGCTACAGTTACTTTCCCAATCAGGCGTTGCACACCGTACGTACCAGCCTGGGCAATGCCAGCGAAGCAGACATGGTGGATCGCCTTTCCGGGCGCGAGATGATGGTGCTGCAACAGTTGGCGCGGGGTAAGACCAACAAGGAAATCGCCGATGGAATGTTTTTGAGTAACAAGACAGTAAGTACCTACAAGACTCGCTTGTTGCTGAAACTCAATGCGCGTTCACTGGTTGATCTGATCGAGCTGGCCCAGCGCAACGGGCTTGTCTGAATACTTCAGTCGCTGACGGGGTCATGGGCCGATCGAATTCAGCTAGCCATCAAAAGCGAAAAAGCCTCCGTTTCGGGAGGCTTTCAAATATCAGAAATCAAAGTCGTAATCGGCCAACTTCTTTTGCAGTCGGCGCTCCTCCAGCAGGTTGTCGATCGTGCGGCGTTTGCTCAGGTTGGTCTTGGCGACTTCAACCACGGGTTCGGCGTCGTCCGTGGGGTCATCATCCACTTCCAGTTCCAGTTCCTCTTTATCAGTACTCATCAGATTAACTCCCACCCTAAGACTGCCGTTGACGCCCCTTATATCGACATTCCGGCGGCGGGTAAAAAAGATTTTTTCAATCGATCGCTCATTTATTTCTATAACTGATCAATCGTCCGATGTTTTTTGTTTGTATTCGCACAAGTCTTCGATTCGGCAACTGCCGCACCGCGGCTTGCGGGCCAGACACACGTAGCGTCCGTGAAGAATCAGCCAGTGGTGGGAATCGAGCAGGAATTGCTTTGGTACAAACTTCATAAGCTTGTTTTCCACCTCGACCACATTTTTGCCGGGAGCGATGCCCGTGCGGTTGCTGACCCGGAAGATGTGCGTGTCTACGGCCATCGTCAGCTGACGGAACGCCGTGTTGAGCACCACGTTGGCGGTCTTTCGGCCGACACCGGGCAACGCTTCGAGCTCCTCACGTGTTTGCGGCACTTCACCGTTGTGGCGTTCGACCAGCAAGCGGCACGTCTCGATGACGTTTTTGGCCTTGCTGTTATAGAGGCCGATGGTCTTGATGTATTCGGACAGCCCCTCTACGCCCAGCGCGTAGATCGCTGCCGGGGTGTTGGCGACCGGGTACAGCTTGGCCGTCGCCTTGTTTACGCCAACGTCGGTCGACTGCGCCGAAAGAATCACCGCAATCAGCAATTCGAAGGGCGAGGAGTAGGCCAGTTCGGTTTTCGGCTCGGGATTGTCTTCATGCAGTCGGCGGAAAATCTCAAGACGTTTTGCGGCATTCATGGGCGATGCGTTTCCTTGGGGATAGAGTTCAAGCGAGTCCAGGCCTGACGGGCCGCTAGCAGCAGCCCCAACATAATCAGCGCGCCGGGAACCAGGGTTGCCAGAGGCAGGCCCTCGCTGAATAAAACCAGACCTTGCCAGTGTTCTAACAGTCCTCGGCCCAAGCGACCCTGGCCTGCGAGCTCACGCACGACGGCGAGTATCACCATCAAGGCGCTGAACATACCGCTTAGCTTGAGGCGCTCGCTCGGTGTCTGGCGGAAAAACCCGTTGTGTTCGAGTACCAGGCACTGCAAGGCAATCAACCCCGCATACAGACCAAAAGCCTGATACCACGCAAGAAACCAGCGTTGCGCGAAGACCTCGGCACAACTGGTCAGCGTCGCGGCGAGCAGCAGGGCTGCTGACCATGTAGCCGCAGGCGTCAGGCGCGAGCGTAAAAAAGACATGCACAAGCCATAGGCGCCCACTACCACCGCGAACATCAAGATCGCGCCCAGCGCGCCAGCCAACGAACTCGTCGTCCCGAGCAAAAGCATGAGCATCAATGAATTCGCCACGTGCGCCGTGCGGTTCATGGTGGGCTCCCCAGCAATGCCACACGATGTTGGTCAAAGTAACGCAGAGCGTCATGGACAGCGTTGATCACCGCGCGGGAGGTGATGGTCGCACCGGCCATTTGATCGAATTGCCCCTGATCCTTTTTCAGCGCCCAACCGGCATCCGTCGGCTCACCACTCGATTTCCCGACAAACACCGACAGCCATGCATTCGGCCATTCGCCCAGATATCCGCCGAGCGAGGGCGTTTCATTTTGCTTGAGGGTTTTTACCCCCAGCAATTTTCCATGATCATCAATGGCAATCAGCAGTTCGATGCTGCCTGCATAACCCTTGCTGCGGCTGCGCAGCAACACTGCAACCGGTCGCCCGGCTTTGCTCGCGCGATAGCCACCGGTCAGCGTGCTGTGGCTCAAGGCAACATCCGCCAGGGCCAGCGGCTGTTCGAGTGGTTGATTGTCGTAGCTGTCCGGTGCGAGCACGTCGAGCAGTTTGCGACTGTCGAGCAGACGCTGTTCGGCGGCAATCTGCGGCGCATTGCTGTGTTGCACAAGATACGTCGCCGTGATGCCGACGAAGGCCAACAGCAGCAGCGTGAGTGCGCTCTTTGTGCGGTTCATGGGCGCACCGGTGTCTGTCGGCTCACGGCAAAACGCTCGAGTGCCGGTACGCAGAGATTCATTAACAGCACCGCGAACGCGACGCCGTCCGGGTAACCACCCCAGGTGCGGATCAGGTAAGTGAGCAGTCCGACTCCGGCGCCGAACAGCACGCGCGCCAGCGCATTTTTTGCTCCGGATACCGGTTCGGTGATGATGAAAAACGCGCCGAGCATGGTGGCACCGCTCAGCAGATGAAACAGCGGCGAGCCGTGGGAGTCCGAGCCCGATCCGTTCCAGCACAGCAGGCTGACTAAAAACAGGCTGGCGAGCATACCGACGGGCGCGTGCCAGCCGAATACTCGCCGTTGCAGCAGAAACAGCCCTCCGGCGAGAAACGCCAGATTGACCCATTCCATGCCTCGCCCGCCGAAGCGCCCGAAGGCCGGGTTGGCGGCGAACAATTCATCGATGGTCAGACTTTTATTGATGCGCAGGCTGTCCAGAGCCGTGGCCTGAACCCAGGCGTCCGGGACCTGCGCCGGATTGAATACCTGCTGCAAGGCGTCGAGCAGCGCCATGCCATGGGCCGGCCATTGGGTCATTGGCTGCGGGAACATCACGATGACCAGGGCAAAACCGAGCATGGCCGGATTGAACGGGTTTTTACCCACGCCGCCGTACAGATGTTTGCCAAATAGCAGACCTGCGGCGGTCGCTGTCATCGTCAGCCACCAAGGGCAATAGGGCGGCAGGGCGACGGCCAACAAAGTCGCGCTGACCAGTGCGCTGCCGTCACCGAGCAGCGGCTGTAACGCTTGCCCGCGCAGGCGTGCCACGCCTGCCTCGACCGCCAGTGCGCAGGCGACGCAAAGGATCAGATTGATCAATACGCCCCATCCGTAAAACCACAACAAGCCCAGCAGTCCCGGCAGCATGGCAAGCAGCACCAGTCTCATCGCCTGTTGCAGGCGATCGTCGGCTGTCTCAAGGGGCAACATGATCTTGCACCTGGCGCTCGGCGTCCTGCAGGCGGGCGCGGGCCTTGTCGAGGGTTTCGGCCGGAGTGTCAGCGCGTCGTTCGAGTTTGCTCAGGTCCGCGCGGGCGTAGGCTAATTCGGTTTTCAACTGGCGAAGTTGGCTGTCGATCGGGCGTTTTTCCACGCGCACCAGGTCAGGCGCAGGCTGATCGCTGGCGGCTTCGGCGGCGTGAAGGGCTTGCTCGGCGTCACGTAACGCCTGTTCCAGCGTGGCAATCTGCTCGGTCGGCGCTTCGGCGGTCTGGGCCTTTTTCAGTTCGGCGCGGCGCATGGCCAACTGAATTTTTGCCCGTTTCAGGTCTGCGTCTTTCGCCGGAACTGGCGCTGCCGGAGTGGCGGGTGCGCTGCTTTCGAGTTTGGCCAAAGCCTGTTCAGCCACTTCGAATTGCTGCTGCAACACGATCAATTGCGACTGTTGTTCAAAGGTCGGTGGATGACCAAAGGCTTTCAGCGATTTATGCAGTTGCGCACGGCTCATCGCGACATCGATCTTGGCTTTTTTCAGTGCGGCGTCGGCGCCTGCGGATTTTTGCGCGCGCACGCGTTCCAGTGCAGCTTGCACCGGGTCGAGCGTTGTCACTTCAGATTGAGCGGCGCGTTTGGCCCGCGCCTCGCGCTCAGCCTGTTTGTGTTGTTCTTCGCGTTGCAGGCGGGCATTGCGTCGTTCAAAGCGCTGGCGGGCGTGATCACGTTTGGCGGCACGCGCGCGCTGTTCTTCAAGACTGAACGCGAGGCCGCCGACCACCGGCAGTGTGCTCGGTGGCAGGGGATGCATTTCGATGCAGTCCACCGGGCAGGGCGCCACGCACAGATCGCAACCGGTGCATTCGTCGATCAGAACGGTGTGCATCAATTTCGCCGCGCCGACGATGGCATCAATCGGGCAGGCCTGAATGCACTTGGTGCAGCCGATGCATTCGGCTTCGCGGATGTAAGCCACCTGCGCTGGCGCCGACCCGCGACTGACGTCCAGTTCCAGCACCGGCACTTTCAACAGGTCGGCCAACGCCGCGATGGTTTCATTACCACCCGGGGGGCATTTGTTGATCGGCTCGCCGTCGACGATGCCCTGTGCGTAAGGTTTGCATCCTGGATGCCCGCACTTGCCGCACTGAGTCTGCGGCAGAAGGGCGTCGATGCGTTGAATCAGACTCATGTTTTGATCAGTCCACTGAATCCGAGAAAAATCACTGCGATCAGTCCGGCGCCGATCAGGTCGATCGGCAGGCCGCGAAAGGGCAGGGGAATATCGTTGTCGGTTGTACGCTCACGCAAATCGCTGAACAGACTCAGCACCAGCCAGAAACCCAGCCCGGCACCGAGGCTCATTGCTGTCGCGTGCAGCAGGCCTTGATCGCTCTGCGCATTGATCAGCGCCAGCCCAAGCACGCCGGCGTTGCCCAGCAACAGCGGCCACAAACTCTCGAACGGCAGGTTCGGCAACCCGCGCGCCAACAGTTTCAGCAACGGCGCGATCAGCAACACGCTCAATGGCAAAAACACGAACAGGCGCAGCGCTTGCAGTTGCAGGGGTACCAGCAGCCAGTGCCAGACTGTGTAGCCGACCACGCCGACGATCACCATCAGACACAACGTCGACAGCCCCAGTGCATGCACCTGCCGACGACTGTCCGCCAACAGCGGATCGACGCCCAGCGGCCAGTGCAACACGAAATTGTTGAGCAGCGCGGCACTGATAAGCGTAAGCACGAGTTCGGTCATGGGCCTGCCGGCGAAACGGGCGGATGTCTCATAAGGTTAGGCATTATCCGGCAGCGACGGTGAGTGGGCCAGATATGAAAAATCCCACAGGCATGCGCGCACGCCTGTGGGATCGATTTGCCGCAGAGTCTTACTTGATGCGCTGACCTGGTTTGGCGCCGCTGTCCGGGCTCAGCAGGTAGATTTCTTCACCGCCAGGACCTGCAGCCATCACCATGCCTTCGGAAATACCGAACTTCATTTTCCGCGGCTTGAGGTTGGCGATCATCATGGTCAGGCGACCGTCGAGCTTGGATGGGTCCGGATAAGCGCTCTTGATCCCGGAGAACACGTTGCGTTGCTCGTCACCGATATCCAGGGTCAGGCGCAACAGCTTATCGGCGCCTTCCACGGCTTCAGCCTTGATGATCAGCGCAACGCGCAGATCGATCGCAGCGAATGCGTCGAAGTCGATTTCCGGCGACAGCGGATCCTTGGCCAGCTCGCCGTTGCCCGCAGGGGCGGCTGCGCCGGTATCGGTCTGGCTGGCGGTCAGGTCTTCTTTCGAGGCGTCGCTCATGGCTTGTACTTTTACCGGGTCGATGCGGGTCATCAACGGCTTGAATTCGTTGAGCTGATGATTGGCCAGCAGGGTGGTGTGGTCGTTCCAGGTCAGCGGGGCGACGTTGAGGAACGCCTCGGCATCGGCGGCCAGCAGCGGCAGCACTGGCTTGAGGAAGATCACCAGTTGGCGGAACAGGTTGATGCCGGTGGCGCAGATCGCCTGGACTTCATCCTGTTTGCCTTCCTGCTTGTTCAGCGACCACGGTGCCTTGTCGGCGATCCAGGCGTTGGCGCGGTCGGCCAGGGCCATGGTTTCACGCATGGCACGGGCGAAGTCGCGGGCTTCATAAGCGTCGGCGATGCTTGGCGCGGCGGCGAGGAAAGCCTCGGTCAGCTCAGGCGCGGCATTGTTGTCGACCAGCAGGCCGGCATTGCCCTTTTGAATGAACCCGGCGCAACGGCTGGCGATGTTGACGACTTTGCCGACCAGGTCGGAGTTGACCTTCTGCACGAAGTCTTCGAGGTTCAGGTCGAGGTCGTCGACGCCACGGCCCAGTTTGGCCGCGTAGTAGTAGCGCAGGTATTCCGGCGACAGGTGATCCAGGTACGTGCGGGCCTTGATAAAGGTGCCGCGCGACTTGGACATCTTCTGGCCGTTGACGGTCAGGTAGCCGTGTACGTTGATTGCGGTCGGTTTGCGGTAACCGGCGCCTTCGAGCATGGCTGGCCAGAACAGGGCGTGGAAGTTGACGATGTCCTTGCCGATGAAGTGGTACAGCTCGGCAGTGGAATCCTTGGCCCAGAACGCGTCGAAGTCGAGCTCCGGCGTACGGTCGCACAGATTCTTGAAGCTGGCCATGTAGCCGATTGGCGCATCCAGCCATACGTAGAAATACTTGCCCGGCTCGCCCGGGATCTCGAAACCGAAGTACGGCGCATCGCGGGAGATGTCCCACTGCTGCAGGCCGGCGTCCAGCCATTCGGCGATCTTGTTGGCCACGGCGTCCTGCAAGGTGCCGCTGCGGGTCCAGCCTTGCAGCATTTCCTGGAAGTCCGGCAGTTTGAAGAAGAAGTGCTGGGAATCCTTGAGCACCGGGGTGGCGCCAGAGATTGCCGACTTCGGATCCTTCAGATCAGTCGGTGCGTAGGTCGCACCGCATTTTTCGCAGTTGTCGCCGTACTGGTCTTCAGTGCCGCATTTCGGGCAGGTGCCCTTGATGAAGCGGTCGGCCAGGAACATTTTCTTTTCCGGGTCGAAATACTGCGTGATCGAACGTTGGGCGATGTGCCCGGCGTCACGCAGCTTGAGGTAGATCTGGCTCGACAGCTCACGGTTTTCTTCGGCGTGAGTGGAGTGGAAGTTGTCGAAATCAACCAGGAACTCGGCAAAGTCGGCGCTGTGTTCAGCCTGCACGTTGGCGATCAGTTGTTCCGGGGTGATGCCTTCCTTTTCTGCGCGCAGCATGATCGCCGAACCGTGGGCGTCGTCGGCGCAGACATAGATGCATTGATTGCCGCGATGCTTCTGGAAGCGCACCCACATATCGGTCTGGATGTATTCCAGCATGTGGCCAAGGTGGATCGAACCGTTGGCGTAGGGCAGGGCGCTGGTGACGAGGATCTTGCGTGGCTCGGACATGTGGGGCTTCGCTACTTGATGAAACGGAGGTCGGCCACTATAAAGCGCTGGCGCATATTTTTCACCCTGTGCACCTGTTTCATTCAGGTACGATACCCGCCATCTTTTCCCAGTCTTGTTATCGGAGTTGCCCATGAGTGCCGTCACTCGCGCAGCGGTGGAAGCCGTCCTCAGCCAATACACCGACCCTTACCTGAACCAGGACCCGGTCAGCGCCGGTTGCGTGAAAAACATCGAGATCGTCGGTGACCGCGTCAATGTGCAGCTGGAAATCGGTTACGCCGCCGGCCTGTTCAAAAGCGGCTGGGCGCAATTGCTGCAACTGGCCATCGAAAACCTCGACGGCGTAGTGATTGCCAGAGTCGAGGTCAACACGGTGATCGCTGCGCACAAGGCTCAAGCGCAGATCCCGGGGCTGGCCAACGTCAAGAACGTGGTGGCCGTGGCGTCGGGCAAGGGCGGAGTCGGCAAGTCGACCACCGCTGCCAACCTCGCGTTGGCGCTGGCCCGTGAAGGCGCCAGGGTCGGGATTCTCGATGCCGATATCTATGGCCCGAGCCAGGGCATCATGTTCGGCATTCCGGAGCGCACCCGCCCTGAAATCAAGGATCAGAAGTGGTTCGTGCCGCTTAAGGCCCACGGCGTCGAAGTCATGTCGATGGCGTTCCTGACGGACGACAACACGCCAATGGTCTGGCGTGGGCCGATGGTCTCCGGCGCATTGCTGCAACTGGTTACGCAAACCGCGTGGGGCGATCTCGATTATCTGGTGATCGACATGCCGCCAGGCACCGGCGACATCCAGTTGACCCTGGCGCAGAAAGTCCCGGTGGCAGGCGCTGTGATCGTCACCACACCGCAGGATCTGGCCTTGCTCGACGCGCGCAAAGGCGTGGAAATGTTCCGCAAGGTCAACATTCCGGTGTTGGGCGTGGTGGAAAACATGGCCGTGCACATCTGCTCCAATTGCGGCCATGCCGAGCATCTGTTCGGTGAAGGTGGTGGTGAGAAGCTTGCGACGCAGTACGGCGTCGAGCTATTGGCCTCGCTGCCGTTGTCGATGCTGATCCGTGAACAGGCCGATGGCGGCAAGCCAACGGTGATCGCCGAGCCGGACAGCCAGATTGCCATGGTCTATCAGGAACTGGCCCGTCACGTTGGTGCGCGGATTGTGTTGCAGGAAGCGGCAACACCCGCGATGCCGAACATCACCATCAGCGACGATTGATAATTCAGCAGCGCTGATAAACCTGTGGGAGTGAGCCTGCTCGCGAAAAGGAAGTGTCAGTCAACGAAGATGTTGTCTGACACTGCGCTTTCGCGAGCAGGCTCGCTCCCACATTGTTTTTGTTGTGTGAGTCAGATACGCAACCCGCCATCCATCTCCAGAATCCGACCGGTGTAATAGTCGTTCTCGAAGATGTACGCCGCCGAATGGGCGATCTCTTGCGGTTTGCCCATGCGCTTGAGCGGAATTCCCGCGGTCATCTTCTCCAGCGCTTCCGGCTTCATGCCCAGGGTCATCTCGGTTTCGATGAACCCCGGCGCAATGCCCGCTACGCGAATGCCATAACGCGCCAGTTCCTTGGCCCACGTCACGGTCGCCGCCGCCACACCGGCCTTGGCCGCGGAATAGTTGGTCTGGCCAACGTTGCCTGCGCGGGATATCGACGAGATGTTGATGATTGCACCGCCGGTCTTCAGCTCGACCATTTTCGCCGCGACTTCGCGCGTGCAGAGGAATACGCCGGTCAGGTTGACGTCGATCACCGCCTGCCATTGGGCCAGGCTCATCTTGGTCATCTCGCCGTCCTTGACCTTCAGTAGCAGGCCGTCGCGCAGAATCCCGGCGTTGTTGATCAAACCATGGATCGCGCCGAAATCGGCGGCGACCTGCGCGACCATGTGCTCCACCTGCTCTTCATTGGCGACGTTGCACAGATAGCTGCGGGCCTCGACCCCTTTGGCTTTGCAGGCGGCGACTGCGTCGTCGAGCTTTTCCTGGTTCAAATCGACCAGCGCCAGCTTCGCGCCTTTGCCGGCGAAATACTCGGCCATCGAACGGCCCAAACCCTGGCAACCGCCAGTGATAATGATTACTTTGTCGTTGAGTTGCATTCGCATGCCCCGATAGCAGGTCAGAGTGGATTTCCTTTAGAGAGCCTCTCGATCTGCGCCCGACGTGGCCCGGCTGCACATGAGAATTGCCCGATGGTGAGCGGAACATATCCCGCGCACCTGTCCGTTTTTTCGACGGATTCTATTTAAGGAGTCATAAATTGAGCGTTGAAGTGGCGAAGAATGCCCGAGAATTGCTTCTCAAGGAATACCGTGGAGTGCTCTCGACCCACTCTAAATCCATGCCCGGTTTTCCCTTTGGCTCCGTCGTGCCGTATTGCCTGGACGAGCAGGGCCGGCCGTTGATCCTGATCAGCCGCATCGCCCAGCACACGCACAATCTGCAAAAAGACCCGAAATGCTCGATGCTGGTGGGGGAGCGCGAGGCAGATGACGTACAGGCCGTTGGTCGCCTGACGTATCTGGCCGAAGCGCAAAAGCTTGAGGACACCGCCATTATTGAAGCGGCGGCCGAGCGTTATTACCGCTACTTCCCCGACTCGCAGAACTACCACAAGGCTCACGATTTCGATTTCTGGGTGCTGAATCCGGTGCGCCATCGCTACATCGGTGGTTTCGGCGCCATTCACTGGGTCGATCACCTGACCTTGGCCAACCCGTTCGCCGGCAAAGCCGAGATCAGCATGGTCGAACACATGAACAGCGACCACGCCAAAGCCATCGCGCACTACGTCGATCTGGCCGGGCTGCCGAAAACCGTGCCGGCGCAACTGGCCGGGATCGACACCGAAGGCATGCACCTGCGCATCGGTCAGGCGCTGTACTGGTTGCCGTTTCAAGCACCATGTCATACGCCGATACAAGTGCGCGAAGCCTTGGTTTCTCTGGCTCACGCCGAGCATTGGCCAAAAAATGCAGTGGCCGACGCTTGAATTCACGAAAGGGCGACGTCATCTAAGGCTTACTGCAAGGCATTTCTTGCGTAGAGGAAAGTTAGATGCGCCCTTTTTTGTTGCTCTTTCTGCTGTTTCCGGTGCTGGAGCTGTTCGTATTCGTCAAAGTGGCAGGGGCTATCGGGTTCTTCCCGGCCCTGCTGCTGATCATTCTCGGCTCGATGTTCGGGGTATTCGTGCTGCGCGTCGCCGGTCTGGCCACTGCACTGCGTGCCCGTGAAAGCCTGAACCGCGGCGAACTGCCTGCGCAAACCATGCTTGAAGGTCTGATGCTGGCACTGGCCGGTGGTTTGTTGATTCTGCCGGGCTTCATCAGCGACGTGGTCGGTCTGGTGATGCTGCTGCCGTTCACGCGTCGACTGCTGGCCAATAAAATGCGCCAGCGCGCCGAAGATCAGGCGATGCGCCAGCGTGCGTTCGCTGACGATCTGCAACCACGCGGCGGGCCTGCCCCACGCGATACGGTGGGCCGTGAGCCCAATGTGATCGAAGGCGAGTTCGAACACCGCGACACCAAGTGATACCTGGATCGACACGGCACCTTCGGGTGCCGGGTTTTTATGTGGGCTGCATCCGGGCGCTGCGATGAAAAATTTTCTGCGTTCGCCCTTGTAATAAGCTTATGCGCCCTTATGTAACGGTCACCGAAAGGTTTCTGGCATTTGCGCCAGTCAGACTTGCGCGTCTCGCTCGACGAGGCGTACCCGGCGAAGGCCGGATTTGTTAAACCCGCCGGGAATACACCGGCCGATGAAAACCACAATTAGGAGAGATCGACAATGAAGCTTCGTCCTCTGCATGACCGCGTCGTAATCCGTCGCAGCGAAGAAGAAAAGAAAACCGCTGGCGGTATCGTCCTGCCAGGTTCGGCTGCTGAAAAAGCCAACCACGGTGTGATTCTCGCTGTAGGCCCGGGCAAAGCTCTGGAAAACGGCGAAGTGCGCGCACTGTCCGTTAAGGAAGGCGACAAGGTTGTGTTCGGTCCTTACTCCGGCAGCAACACTGTGAAAGTCGACGGCGAAGACCTGCTGGTAATGAGCGAGAACGAAATTCTCGCCGTTATCGAAGGCTGATTACCCCGTCCATTTTCCCGCTACTACAAAGTATTTAAGGAATATCGATCATGGCTGCTAAAGAAGTTCTGTTTGGCGATTCCGCCCGTAAGAAAATGCTCAAGGGCGTCAACGTCCTGGCTGACGCGGTAAAAGCGACCCTGGGCCCGAAAGGCCGTAACGTGATCATCGAGAAGAGCTTCGGCGCTCCGACCATCACCAAGGACGGCGTTTCCGTCGCCAAAGAAATCGAACTCGAAGACCGTTTCGAAAACATGGGCGCGCAGCTGGTCAAAGACGTTGCCTCCCGTGCCAACGATGACGCAGGCGACGGCACCACCACCGCTACCGTGCTGGCTCAGGCCATCGTCAACGAAGGCTACAAAGCCGTCGCTGCCGGCATGAACCCGATGGACCTCAAGCGCGGCATCGACAAGGCGACCATCGCCGTTGTTGCTGAGCTGAAAAACCTGTCCAAGCCATGCGCTGACACCAAGGCCATCGCTCAGGTCGGCACCATCTCGGCCAACTCCGACAGCTCCATCGGCGAAATCATTGCCGAAGCCATGGAAAAAGTCGGTAAAGAAGGCGTGATCACCGTTGAAGAAGGCACTGGCCTGGAAAACGAACTGTCGGTTGTAGAAGGCATGCAGTTCGACCGTGGCTACCTGTCCCCGTACTTCGTCAACAAGCCTGAGACCATGGTTGCCGAACTGGAGAGCCCGCTGGTTCTGCTGGTCGACAAAAAAATCTCGAACATCCGCGAAATGCTGCCAGTGCTGGAAGCCGTTGCCAAAGCCGGCCGTCCACTGCTGATCGTTTCCGAAGACGTTGAAGGCGAAGCCCTGGCGACTCTGGTTGTGAACAACATGCGTGGCATCGTCAAGGTTGCAGCCGTCAAGGCTCCAGGCTTCGGCGACCGTCGCAAGGCCATGCTGCAGGACATCGCTGTTCTGACCGGCGGTACCGTTATCTCCGAAGAGATCGGCCTGAGCCTGGAAAGCGCCACCCTGGAAAACCTCGGTAGCGCCAAGCGTGTGACCATTTCCAAGGAAAACACCATCATCGTTGACGGTGCTGGCGTAGCAGGCGACATCGAAGCCCGCATTGCTCAGATCCGTGCTCAGGTTGCCGAAACTTCCTCGGACTACGACCGTGAAAAACTGCAAGAGCGTCTGGCCAAGCTGTCCGGCGGCGTTGCAGTAATCAAGGTTGGCGCTGGTTCCGAAGTTGAAATGAAAGAGAAGAAAGCCCGCGTTGAAGACGCCCTGCACGCAACCCGCGCAGCCGTTGAAGAAGGCGTGGTACCTGGCGGTGGCGTTGCGCTGATCCGCGCTCTGGAAGCCCTGAGCAACCTGACCGGCGACAACGCTGACCAGAACGTTGGTATCGCTGTACTGCGTCGCGCTGTTGAAGCGCCGCTGCGTCAGATCGCTGCCAACTCCGGCGACGAGCCAAGCGTCGTGGTCAACGAGGTCAAGAACGGCAAAGGTAACTACGGTTACAACGCTGCAACTGGCGTGTACGGCGACATGATCGAAATGGGCATCCTGGACCCTACCAAGGTGACTCGTTCGGCATTGCAGGCAGCAGCTTCCATCGGTGGCCTGATCCTGACCACCGAAGCTGCAATCGCTGACAAAAAAGTAGACGCTCCGGCTGGCGGCGGTATGCCAGACATGGGCGGCATGGGTGGCATGGGCGGCATGATGTAACCCAGCCTTACCCCGTAACGCAAAAACCCCGCCTGCGATAAGCAGGCGGGGTTTTTTATTGCCGCTGATTTGAGGTTCACCTGAAACCTGGGCGCGGCCATCGCTGGCAGGCCAGACTCCCACAGGGATCTCCAGTGTTCACAGATGCCATGAGCAGCAGTGATCCCTGTGGGAGCTGGCTTGCCAGCGATGGCGTCAGTTCAGACGCTGACCGGTTGTGTGTTGACCACCGATTCGGCCTTCACCGCCGGGCGATACAGCACCCAGTAATACGATCCCAGACAAATCAGCCAGCAGAAAATCGCCGTCCACACGTTGTGCGAAAAGAAGTGCGCGCCCTGCATCATCCGGCTGATCGAGAACACCGAGCCCAGCGCAAAGGCAAAGATAAATGCCTGTCGCGCCAGACGCGGACGCCGGTCACGCAACACGAAGAACAGCGCAAACAACGTGAATCCCGTGGCCGCATGACCGCCGGGCCAGCAACGGCCGGGCTTGTCGGTCTGCGGGCGATGATCCATCAGTTTGCTGTAGGTTTCATGGCCGCCGAATTGCTCCAGGCTCCAGGGGCATTGCACGGCAGTCACCGCTTTGACCGGCGTCACGAACGAAGTCGCCAGCCCAAGGGACAGCACCAGACAGCCCAACTCGCGCTTGAACGGCTTGAGCCTGTTGATGAAGAACGCGCCGATGAAACCGAAAATGGCGAACACCGAAAATGCGATCACTACCTGCTTGGCGCGGTCGTGCAGGATGTCTTCGAGGAAGAAGCTGTGCCGGCCGATGAAGTCCCCCGCAACCGGATCGTAGAACAGCCTGGCCAGATCCATGTCCAGATCGGTCAGTTCGAGCAGCATCAGCACCAGTGCAGCCAAGGCGGGAATGCCCAGGCACAACCAGAAATTCAGAGGCCTTGAAACGGGACGGGCAGAGGTCGACACCATGGCAATTCCTTGGTCGGCAAGTGTTGTGAGGGGCGTAATCGCGAGCAGTCTGCGTCCGCGTGCGTGGGTGATTTGTTAATCGAAAGTGAAAAAATCGTTGGCCGGCACAAACAACCGGTTTATCGATAAACATCCCGCTACATGCCTAGCCCTGAGCCACCGTTGGCCGTAAGCTGCGCGAGCCATGACGGCGGTAACCGTGTACGCAAGAGGTGCCCATGCGAATTCTATTGGTCGAAGACAACCGCGACATCCTGGCCAATCTGGCCGATTACCTGGGGCTCAAGGGCTATACCGTCGATTGCGCCCAGGACGGTCTGTCGGGTCTGCATCTGGCGGCCACCGAGCACTACGACCTGATCGTGCTCGACATCATGCTGCCCGGCATCGACGGCTACACCCTGTGCAAACGCCTGCGCGAGGACGCCCGTCGTGACACTCCGGTGATCATGCTCACCGCTCGCGATCAGCTGGACGACCGCTTGCAGGGCTTCAAGTCCGGCGCCGACGATTACCTGATCAAGCCCTTCGCCTTGTCCGAGCTGGCGGCGCGGATCGAAGCGGTCATGCGCCGGGCGCAGGGCGGCGGCCGGCGTGCCTTGCAGGTCGCCGATCTGAGCTACGACCTCGACACCCTGGAAGTGACCCGCGAAGGCAAGCTGCTCAAGCTCAACCCGGTCGGCCTCAAACTGCTGGCGGTATTGATGCAGAAGAGCCCGCACGTGCTGCGTCGGGAAATTCTCGAGGAGGCGCTGTGGGGTGATGACTGCCCGGACAGCGACAGCTTGCGCAGCCACGTCCACCAATTGCGTCAGGTGATCGATAAACCGTTTGCCAAACCCTTGCTGCACACCGTGCACGGCGTCGGTTATCGCTTGGCCGAGGGGCGTGATGGAGTTTAAGCAAAGCCTTTCCCAACGGATCATCATCGCCTTTGCGCTGATGAGCGCACTGGTTGCCGGCGCTTTCGCCATGGGCATTGTCGCGACGGTGCATCTGGTCGAGGAAAAACTGATTTCGGCAGGGCTGGGCGGCGATCTGCAGCGCCTGTTGCTGATGGATAATGTCTCCGACTGGAGCCATCGCCCGGAGCCTGATCAACTGTTCTACTTCAGTGGTGGCCCCGGCGACTTCGATTTGCCCAAGGATCTGCGTCATCTGGATGCAGGTTTCCACGAAGTGTTCCGCGAGCAGCTGTCGTACCACGCGATGGTCGAAGTCGTGGATGGCCGGCGCTATGTGCTGCTGCAGGATCAAAGCGATTTCGAAGAGCGTGAGCGCGTGCTGTTTGCCGTGGTGCTGGTGGGCTTTGTGCTCAGCCTCGCATTAGCGGTATTCCTCGGCTGGGTGCTCGCGCGCAAGGTCATGGCGCCCGTGGTGCGCCTCGCACGCCAGGTGCGCCATCGGGATCAATTGCTGGGTCTGGCGCCGCCGCTGGCGCCGGACTACGCGGCCGATGAAGTCGGTGAACTGGCGGTGGCGTTCGATGCCACGCTGGGGCGCTTGCGCCAGGCTCTGACCCGCGAACGACTGTTCACCAGTGACGTCAGCCACGAGTTGCGCACGCCGTTGATGGTGCTGGCGAGCTCCTGCGAACTGCTGTTGGAAAACCCGGGGATCGACCAGCGCGGCCGTTCTCAGGTCGAGCGCATTGCCCGCGCCAGCGAGGAAATGCGCGAGTTGGTGCAGACCTTCCTGATGCTCGCCCGCGCACAGAATGAAGAAGCCGGGGCGGCACCGCAGCAAAACCTGACGCAAGTGGCAGAAAGTCTGGTGTGCCTGTGGCGCGAGCCGATCGAGCGCAAGGGACTGACCCTTACCCTCGATCCCGGTAACCCAGCGGATACCCGCTATAACGCAACCCTGCTGAACGCCGTGATGGGTAATTTGCTGCGCAACGCATTGCATTACACCGAGTACGGTTTCATTCGCCTGACGCTCACCGCCAACGGATTTGTCGTCGAAGACTCCGGCGTCGGCATTCCTGAAGAGAAACGTGAGGCCATGTTCGAGCCTTTCGTGCGTGGCAGCGAAAAGCGCGGGGAAGGTCTGGGGCTGGGCCTGTCACTGGTACAGCGCATCTGCGAAAACCAGGGCTGGACTGTCAGCCTGAGCACGATGGAACCCAATGGCTGCCGCTTCGAGGTAGATCTTGGCCATTTCGGACGCAAATAGTGGCTTCAGGCTACTCCCGTCAACCTGTCTAAATCCTGTATAACGTTGTAATAATTTGTCGGTATACCTGACATTTTTTTCACATTTGGATGACCTGCTGCTGACACGCTGCTCCCTAAGGTGGTGCCATCAGTAATTCAGGAGTCCTGATGATGAGCGGCCCGATCAAGCTCGATTTTTCCGAAAAGTACGACGATCAACACGCTAAGAAGTATCTGCGCAAACATAGAGAAAGCCTCGGACGTCGTCTTTCCCATCTGCGCGACGAGCAATTGGCGCGCAAGGCTCTGACACTGGCTGGCGAACCCGGTCTGGTGCTGGATTTGCCTTGCGGTGCCGGACGCTTCTGGCCGTTGCTGGCGGAAAAGCCCAATCGGGTGATTATCGGTGCGGACAACTCCGAGTCGATGATCAAGACCGCGTTGGAAGGACAACCGGCGGATGTGGTGAAACGGGTGCAACCTTTGCACACCTCCGCTTTCGATATTGCTCTGCCAGATAACGCCGTCGACAGCATTTTCTGCATGCGCTTGCTCCACCACATCGGAGAAGCCGAGCACCGTCTGGCGATTCTGCGCGAGTTCGAGCGCGTTACCCGTGACAGCGTGATCGTGTCGTTGTGGGTCGACGGCAATTTCAAGGCATGGAAACGCAAGCGTGCGGAGAAGGTTCGTCCCAACCGTGACTACCAGAATCGCTTTTTGATTCCGGCGGCTACGATCGAAAAAGAATTTGAAACCGCGGGTTTCCGCATTCAGGAACAACTCGACTTTATTCCGCTCTATGCGATGTGGCGAGTTTACGTATTACGCAAGAGGTAAAGGATGGCAGTGCAAATGGCAGCAGACGCGCAAGTGACGCCTCAGGAAAGTTTCGACTACTACTGGAGTCAGCGCGGTGAGTGGGTCGAAGAACCCAATGTGCGCCGTGGCGGCGAAAGTGGCGTGCAACGGATCGTTGGTCGCGATGGCCAGTTGCTGTATGCCAAACGCCAGACCGGTCACATTTATCGCAGTTGGCTGCATCCGTTCGGACGCCCGACTGTCCTGCGCGAGCTGGATGCCCTGACCGGTGTCACCAAACTCGGCGTGCGCGTGCCGCAAATCGTTTTCTGCGGTGCCCAGCCTGATCCCCAGCACAAGTGGCGCGCTCTGCTGGTGACCAAATCTCTGGACGGTTTCCAGGAACTGGAACACTGGCTGGCGTCTGCCGGTGGTCGTGATCAGTGCGGCGACGCGGTCTATGAGCGTGTGCTCAAGGATCTGGCCGAAAACCTGGCGCGTATGCACAAGGGCCGCTGGCAGCACAGCTGCATCTACATCAAGCACGTTTTTGTACGGGTGACGGGCGAAGGCGAGTCGGCCACCGTTGAAGTCGCTTTGATCGATCTTGAGAAATGTCGCCAGCGTCTGACCGCTTATCGCGCCGCTTCCCATGACATGAAGCAACTGCGTCGCCACTCGTCGTTCCGCGACGCGGACTGGAAAAAACTCGTCTACTTTTACGAGACGGCGTTTGGCAGCGCTATCAAAGGTTTATAGCGATGAAACTCGAAATTGCACGAGGTTTGTTTTTGGTAGGAGCCTTGGCAGTTGCTTCACTGGCGGTGGCTGCCTGGGAGCAGCCGCGCATGCAGGTTCTCGGCGCATCCACCACGGATGCGCACTGCGCAGTACCACGGGTGGCGAAAGCCTCCGTGGCAACTCAACCCGATCATGATTTGTTGTTGTTCATGTTCGGACTGACTCAAGGCATGAGGCCACAAAGTTGAACCGATTAAAGCCCAAATGAAAGGCCTCGCAGATGCGAGGCCTTTTTTATTGTGCTTTATCAAGGTTCACCCCGGCCCCTGTGGGAGCGAGCCTGCTCGCGAAGAGGGCGTGTCAGTCAACATCCATGTAATTTGACACACCCTATTCGCGAGCAGGCTCGCTCCCACATGGTTATTGGGTTTGTTTGGGATCAGGTTTCGCCAGCAGTGTGTAAATACACGGCAGCACAAACAGCGTAAACAACGTTCCGATCGACATCCCCGTCGCAATCACCATCCCGATATCAAACCGGCTGACGGCCCCTGCGCCGTTCGCCAGAATCAGCGGCACCATGCCGAACACCATCGCTGCCGTGGTCATCAACACCGGTCGTAGCCGAATCGCTGCGGCCTCTTCGACCGCTTCACGTGCCGACAGGCCCTTGTCCTTGCGTAACTGGTTGGCGAACTCGACGATCAGGATCCCGTGCTTGCTGATCAGCCCGATCAACGTCACCAGGCCGACCTGGGTGTAGATGTTCATGCTCGACCAGCCGAGGAACAGCGGGATCAGCGCTCCGCAGATCGACAGCGGCACCGTCACCAGAATCACCAAGGGATCACGGAAACTTTCGAACTGCGCCGCCAGCACCAGGAAAATGATCGCCAGCGCCAGCGCGAACGTCACCCACAAGGCACTGCCTTCCTGCACGAATTGCCTGGATGCGCCGCCATAGTCGAACGCGAACCCGGCCGGCGCCTCTTCCCGGGCGATCTGCAATACGGTGTCGATCGCCTCGCCCATGCTCACCAACGGGAAACCAGAGATCTTCGCCGCGTTGAGCTGTTGGAACTGGTTGAGTTGACGCGGTCGTGCGCGGTCGCTGACCTTGATCAGCGTCGACAGCGGCAGCAACTCGCCCTGGGTGTTTTTCACGTAGTAGTTATTCAGCCAGTCCGGGTTGTCACGGAAGGGGCGTTCGACCTGGGCGATGACCTTGTAGCTGCGCCCTTCGATGGTGAAGCGGTTGATTTCTGCCTCACCGAGCAACGTCGCCAGGGTGCCGCCCAGATCCTGCATCGACACGCCCATCTGCGCCGCTTTGGCGCGGTCGATGTCGACCACCACTTCCGGTTTGTCGAACGCCAGATCGAGGTCGACGAAGGCAAACTTGCCTGACTCCATGGCGCGTTTCTTGATCCGGTCGGCCACTTGCAGCAGCAGTTCGTAGTCGTTGGCCGTGTTGATCACAAACTCGAATGGCAAGCCTTCACCTGTGCCGGGCAGGGAGGGCAGGTTGAAGCCGAAAATCTGCAAGCCCGGAATGTTCTGCAGTTTGCCTTGCACCTCGGGCAGGATTTCCATCTGGGTACGGCTGCGCTCATTCCAGGGCTTGAGCAGGAACCCGCCAATGCCCGCCTGTACGCCGTTGTAGCCGTTGATCTGGAACGAGGAGTAGTACTCCGGAAACTCCTTGAAAATCTTGATGAATTCGTCGGTGTAGGTGCTCAGGTAATCGAGGTTGGTTGGCTGCGGGGCGGTGGCAATCATGAAAATGATGCCCTGGTCTTCGTCCGGCGCCAGTTCCGATTTGGTGAACTTGAGGAACACCGGGATCAGGCACAGCACAATCAAGGCGAACACCAGCACCACCGGGCGGGTGTTCAACGTGCCATGCAGGGTGCTCTGGTAGCGACGCTTGAGGCTGTCGAAGACGCGGTCGAGTCGATGCGCCAGGCCTGTGGGGTTTTCCTCGTGGCGCAGCAAAAACGCACACATCATCGGTGACAGTGTCAGGGCGACGACGCCGGAAATCACCACGGCGCCGGCCAGGGTCAGCGCGAACTCTTTGAACAGCGCTCCGGTCAGCCCGGTGAGGAAACCGATTGGCGCATACACCGCCGCCAGGGTGATGGTCATCGACACCACCGGCATGGCGATTTCACGCGCGCCCTCAAGCGCTGCGTCAAACGGGGTTTTTCCTTCCTCGATATGTCGGTGGATGTTCTCCACCACGACAATCGCATCGTCGACCACCAGGCCGATGGCCAGCACCATCGCCAACAGGGTCAGCAGGTTGATCGAGTAGCCCATCATCTGCATGAAGAACATCACGCCGATCATCGACAGTGGAATGGTCACCACCGGGATCACCACCGAACGCAGTGCGCCGAGGAACAGGAACACCACGACGATGACAATCAGCACCGCCTCGAACAGGGTTTTCACCACTTCATCGATGGAGGCCTGAATGAACAGCGTGGCGTCGTAGGCGATCTCGCTCTTGAGATTCGGCGGCAGCTGCGCCTCCAGCTCCGGCATGATCTTGCGCACTTCCTTGATCACATCCAGCGGGTTGGCCCCCGGCGTGGCCTTGATGCCGATATACACCGAGGGCGTGCCGCCGAACGAGCTGATCGAGTCGTAATTTTCCGCGCCCATTTCGACCCGCGCGACATCGCTGAGCAACACGCGGCTGTCGCCACTGACCTTCAGCGGAATCGCCGCGAAGGCTTCGGCGGACTTTAATTCAGTGTTGGCGTTGATGCTGGTGACCACGTACTCGCCTTTTACCTCGCCGGCGGCGGAGAGGAAGTTGTACTGGCGCACGGCGTTGGTCACGTCGCTGGCGCTGAGGCCGAAACCGGCGAGCTTCACCGGATCAAGCCACAGGCGCATGGCGAATACCTGATTGCCGAGGATCTCCGCCTCGGCCATGCCTGGCAGGGTTGCCAGTTTTGGCTGGATCACCCGTGACAGATAGTCGGTGATCTGCGGGTTGCTCAGATCCTTGCTGAAGAAGCTGATGTACATCAGCGCCGAGGCGTCGGCGGACTCCTTGCTCAGTACCGGGTCTTCGGCGTCTTGTGGCAGTTGGTTTTTGACTTCGTTGGCCTTGGCCAGCAACTCGGTGAACAGGCGGTCGGTGTTGGAACCGATGCGCGCGTAAATCGAAATCACCGAGAAGTTCTGGCGACTGACCGAGGTCATGTAGTCGATGCCCTCGGCGCTGGCCAGACTCTGCTGCATCGGCTGGGTGATATAGCCCTGAATGGTTTCGGCGTTGGCCCCGGGGTAGGCGGTGGTCACCGTGATCAGGGCGTTTTCCATTTGCGGGTATTGGCGCAGCGGCAGCTTGCTCCAGGCCTGGAAGCCCAGCAGCACAATCAGCAGGCTGACCACGGTGGCGAGCACCGGGCGGCGGATGAACGGGTCGGTAAAAGCCATGGGGATTCCTTGATCAGTCGGCGCGGGGCGGACTGTTCTGCTCGCCGAGGGTCTTGTCGTCGCTGATGGCAATGTGCGCGCCGTTGTCCAGTTTGATCTGGCCGGCCGTCACCACGTGTTCGCCGCTCTGCACGCCCTTGTTGATCATCACCAGCCCATCGCGGCGTTCACCGGTTTCGATGAAGCGCCGCTCGGCAATCAGCACTGGTTGGCCCTTGTCGTCTTTTTCGAGGCTGCCGTCCTCGGCTTTCTTCTGCCCGACCACGTAGATCGAGTTGCCGTAGAGGGTGTAGGTGATCGCGCTTTCCGGCACCACGATGTGTTTCTGCGGATCGGGCAGCAGCACTTCGAGGCTGGCGAACATGCCCGGCAACAGTTTGCCGTCGGGGTTGGCCAGGGTGGCGCGGACCAGCACGTTACGCGTGGTGCTTTCGACGAGCGGGTTGATCGCGCTGATCTTCCCTGAAAAAACCTGCCCGGGGTAAGCGGCGGCCGAGATATTCACCGGTTGGCCGATGGCCAGTTTCGGCACCGATTGTTCAGGCATATAGAAGTCGGCGTAGAGGCTGCTCAGGTCCTGCAAAGTGGCAATTTTGGTGCCGCTGGCGAGGTAGTCGCCGACGTCGACCTGACGGATGCCGATGGTGCCGCTGAACGGTGCGAGGATGCGTTTTTTCGCCAGCGCTGCGTTGAGCTGATTGACCGTGGCCCGCTCCTTTTGCAGAACCGCCGAGAGTCGGTCGTATTCACCTTTGGAAATGGCGCGACTGTCGATCAGTTGGCTGCCACGCCCGAAGTCCAGTTGCGCCAGGCCCAGGTCGGCTTTGGCGGTCTCCAGCAGAGCGGCTTCAACGGCGCTGTCGAGTTGCAGCAGCGGTTGCCCGGCCTTGACCTTCTGCCCTGATTCGAATTTGAGCTCGGTGACGGTGCCGGAGGATTCCAGGCTCAGGTCGACGCCTTGCAGGGCCTTGAGGCTGCCGACGGTGGGCAAACGCATCTGCCACGGGCGCTCGCTGGCGGTGGCCACGGCTACGCTGATCGGCGGTTTCGGCTTGGAGAAGCCTTGAACCATGGTGTAAATCGAAAAGGCTTTGTAACCGCCCAGCACCAGGACAATCAGCAAAACAACACCCAACATGATCAGCATGCGGCGACGCAGCATATTTCCAGTTCCTTGGATAAATCAGGTGAGACAGGCGGGCAACATTACTCCGAGTACAGGGGTGATTCCAACTGGCAGTTTTTACAGGGAATGGAAAAAGATCGCAGCCTGCGGCAGCTCCTACAGGGAGTTGCATTCCAATGTAGGAGCTGCCGCAGGCTGCGATCTTTTAAGGGCGTTTCACGCCATCAGGTGGAGATGGTTGTCCCAGAGCCCTGCCGGTAATTCCAGCGGCTTGGCCAGCAGTTCAGCCTGACGGCAATCGTAGTAGCGGCAACGCCCCTGACCCGAGGTCACGACAAAGCCGTCCTGCACCGCACCGACGCCGGCGCAATCGGGCAGCGGTGCGTCGAGGCGGACTTCGCCGCTGTCCAGATCCCAGATGAAAAAGCGGTTACCACGCGGGGCGGTCAGCGCCACCAGTCGCAGGTCGCTGTGCACCGCGACGCTGGCGGTGTAGTGACCCATCGACTGCAACTGATGCTCCGGCACCGGGAACGCCACGAACGGTTGCCCCGGACGTTTGATCGCCAGCAGCTCCGAGCGCTCGTGTGACGCGCCCATGAATTGCTGGCCGGCGACGATGGTGCCGTCGCTGGCAATCCCCAGGTGGCGCACGCTGTTCATCTGCTGGGCGAGGGTTTCCTTGCTCAGCAGGGTGCCGTCGCGTTGCATCAGGACCAGGCTCGGCTCCATGGCGCTGAGGTTCATGTCGACGCGGCTTTCCGCCTCGGTCCGAATCCCGCCGTTGGCCACCACCAGCGTCTCGCCGTCGGGCATCCACGACACCTGGTGCGGACCGAGACCATGGGTGGAAATCTCGCCGCTGTGCACCAGCCGCTCGCCTTCGAACCTGTACGCCCCGAGCAGGCCACGACCCGGATCGGTGGTGTCGTTCTCGGTGGCGTACAGGTATTCGCCGTCCTTGTGCACCACGGCGTGGCCGTAGAAGTGCCGGTTCGGCTGCGACGTCACGGTTTGCAGCAACGTGCCGTCACGCAGGTCGATCAGGTAGCTTTCGGTCCCCGGCCGGCGGGCGACGAACAGCGCAATCGCAAGCGTCGGATGATTGATGATGTCGTGGCAGCGCTGACCCACCTGGGTGGCGAACACGCGCGTGCCATCCAGCCGATAGCCGACGGCGTAGTGTTTGCCGTCGGTATCGTCGCGAGCCGACAGCAGCAGCGGGCTCTGATCCTTGCGTTTGAACAGCGTCCAGCCGCCCAGCGTCACTGCTCCCAGCAGCAAACTACCTAAAGTCAGAGCCTGGCGTCGCAGCATGGCACTTGCCCTCATCAGTCACCGTCGTTGGCGTTGAAGCCCAGTTGAATGCCCAGCGCCTTGGCCAGTTCGCCTTCGTGCAGGCGATGGACGACGTTGAGGCTGTCGTAGATATCGTTGAGTTGCTGACGACCCGCGTCGTCTTCAAGCATTTCGCCGAGCGAACGCTGGGTGCTGTCGAACAGTTTCAGCGACGCTGCGTAGGCAGCATCGATCTTGTCCGCCAGTGGCTTTTGCTCAGCCGGCAACAGACCGCGCAGGCCTTTGTTGTCGACGCCTTCCCAAACGGTTTTGGCGGCGGCGAGGCTGGCTTGCAGCGCGGTCATTGACGACTGGCTGCGCCACGCATCAGCCTGGAATGGCTGCGGCACACCTTTGCTCTGACGGCCCATCGGCGTGCCGAGTTTTTTCTTCAGGGTGTCGAGTGCGGTGACCTGCACACGCAGCAGATCGGCGATCGCTTCGTGGGAGTCGGCGTAGCGCTGGTTGGGGAACTTGCTCATCTGCGCGAGCATGCCGTCGGTGTTGTTCCAGCCTTGCAGAATTTCTTCGGCCAATTGCTTCTGGCGTTCGCCGATGGCGATCAGCAATGGGCAGTATTTGGCTTTCTGCTCCGCGTTGGCGACGTCTGGCTTGGCGTCGAACAGGATGTATTCGTACGCCGACAGGCCTTGCACCACGACGCTCGATTTGGCCAGTGCGGCGGCGTCGATCTGCGGTTGCGCGAGGACCAGTTGCTCGACCTGACGGCCGACGAGGTTTTTCTTGTCGGGCCAGAACTGCACCTGCCAGGAACGGTTGCCCTCGGCCAGTGGCCCGATCAGCAACGGTTGCAGCTCGGCCCAGGCTTTCTGGGCGTGGAGGAAGTCAGCGCGGGCGGTTTCCAGCGTCTCTTTGCCCTGGCAGTAGGCGAGGGCGCTGACGGCCAGTTGCTTGTCGGCCTCGGCCCAGCGCGTGTAGGTCGGCAGGATCACCGATTTGGCGATGGCCGCCGAGGTAACGGCTTGCGGATCCTGCGGCGAGCAGGCGCCTAGGGCGATGGCGGCAAGGCTGGTGAACAACAGCTTGGGACGGAACATGTCGGGCTCCCGGATCTTTATCTGTATTTAAAGTGAGTTCAAAAACGCCAGCAGCGCGGCACGCTGCTCGGCATTGAAAGCTAAAACCTGTTGCTGCGCAGCTTGTGCTTCGCCGCCGTGCCAGAGCACCGCTTCGAGCAGATTGCGTGCGCGGCCATCATGTAAAAACTGGGTGTGGCCACTGACCGCTTGCGTCAGGCCGATGCCCCACAACGGCGGCGTGCGCCAGTCGCGGCCGGAGGCCTGGAATTCGGTGCGGTTGTCGGCCAGACCGTCGCCCATGTCATGCAGCAGCAGATCGCTGTACGGGCGAATCACTTGACTGGCCAGTTCAGGTTCGGCCGCGTTGGCGGCGGTGGTGTATTTCGGTGTGTGACACGACTGGCAACCGGCCTGGAAAAACAGGTTTTTGCCGGCCAGCACTTGCTCGTCGTTAATGCCTCGGCGCGCGGGCACGGCCAGGTTGCGGCTGTAAAACAGCACCAGTCGCAGGATGTTATCGCTGACCTCCGGCTCGCCATTCGGGCCATTGCCGTTCGGTGCCTGTTTGCAGGCGGTTTGCGTGTCGGTGCAGTCATCGAACGGTCTCAGGCTGGTGGTGAGGCCCATATCACCTGAAAACGCGTGAACATTCTGTTGGTTGAGGTTGGGTTGCCCGGCTTTCCAGCCAAATCGACCGATGACGGTTTTTTGCAGTTCGTCGTCCCAAACGCGGTTCGGCCGGCCATTGATGCCGTTTTTGTCTCTGGCCTGCGCGGCGGCGTTGGCGAGGATCGTGTCTTCGGGGATCGCTTCGAGCAGGCCGAGGCCGATCATCGGCGGGGCGACACGCGCCGAGAAACGCGTGTCCGGGTGCATGGGGCCGTAGCCGAGCTGAGTGATCTGCAACACCGGTTTGCGCAGTTCGACTTCGGTGCCGTCCTTGAAACGCACCGGAACCGGCGTGTACTCGACCCGCACCTTGCCTTCCGGCACAACGCCCGGCACGGCCATGTCCTGGAACTGCCCGCCGTACACCGGCTCCGGCACCACGCCGAGCTGCTCGATGACTTTGGCGTACTGCGGCGCGTCGGGGATCGACAGGCGCACCAGCATCGACACCGAATTGGCCGCGTTCGGCAGTGGCGGATGACCGCGACCGTCCTTGATGTGGCAGTTCTGGCAGGCGTTGGTGTTGAACAGCGGGCCGAGGCCGTCGCGTGCGGTGGTGGTCGACGGCGCGGTCACCCATGGGCTGCGAAAGAAACTGTTGCCGACGCTGAAATCCACCCGCCTCGACGGCGGCAGGTTGGCCGAGGGCAGGGAGAATGCGTTCTGATCGGTCTTGCGCACGGTCGCCGCACCGCCCGAGCGTGCTTCACCGGGCTCGGCCTTGGTGAAACGCGGGGCGTCATCGCAGGCACTCAGGCCCAGGGCCAGAAACAGTGCGGACAAGCGAAGAGGCAGCGAGGGCATCAGACATCCTGCGAACGGGCAAAAACAAAGGCGCAAAGTCTAACAGGGCGAGGGAGTTTGAATAAGAGGAATTATCGTTTACTTGATGTGGCGCAGCTATTCGCCGGGGACCGAGGTGCTGCCATCGCTGGCTTGCCAGCGATGGGGCCATCAGCATCACCACAGAAAGCAGGTATGAAAAAGGCGACCCGAAGGTCGCCTTTTTTTGATGCAGACGCGCTTGATCAGAACTCGTGATCAGCGCTGTCCGGGTTCAGGTCACTGATGCCCAGTTTGCCGGCAGCGGCTTCGATCGAACCGGTCTGCTTGACCAGGGAGGCGATGGCGTCACGCACGACCTGATTGCCGGCCGTGTTGCCCGCCGCGATCAGCTGGTCGTAGTGCTCACCCTTGTTGGCGTGATCAACCATGACCTGGATCTTGGCTTCGGTATCGGCCAGATCGGCTTTCAGCGCAGTGTCGGCAGCCGGATCGGCCTTGGCCACCAGCGACGACAGGCTGGCGCCGGTCATCTTGGTGCCGTCAACACGGGTGTACTCGCCCAGGTAAACGTTACGAATGCCTTTGGCATCGTAGAAGTGCGAGTAGTGAGTGTTGTCGCTGAAGCAGTCCTGTTCGTCTTCCGGAGAGTTGGCTTCCAGAGAAACCTTCATGCGCTCGCCCGCCAGTTCGCCCAGGGACAGGCTGCCCATGCCGAAGAGCATTTTGCGCAGACCGGTTTCGCCCGACTCGGCTTCCAGCGTGGCGCGGTAGTTGTCAGCCACGTTCGGCTTCCAGTTACCCACCATTTCTTGCAGGTCGTTGACCAGCAATTGGGTCACGGACTTCAGGTAAGCGCGGCGACGATCATTGTGACCGCCAGTGGCACCGGCGCCTTCCAGATAGTCGGAAGCAGGACGGTTGCCAGCGCCAGGGCCGGTACCGTTGAGGTCCTGGCCCCACAGCAGGAATTCAATGGCGTGGTAGCCGGTGGCGACGTTGGCCTCGGAACCGCCCAGTTCATTCAGGCTGGCGAGTTTTTCCGGGGTGATGTCTTTGACGTCAACCTTGTCTTCGCCGACCTGTACTTCGGTGTTGGCGATGATGTTGGCAGCGGCACCCGGGTTACCCAGTGCGTGCTCGTAGGATTTGTCGACGTAGTCGATCAGACCCTCGTCCAGTGGCCAGGCGTTAACCTGACCTTCCCAATCGTCGATGATGGTGTTGCCGAAGCGGAACACTTCACTCTGCAGGTATGGAACGCGAGCGGCGACCCAGGCAGCCTTGGCGGCTTTCAGGGTGTCGGCATTCGGTTTGGCAAGGAAGGCGTCGATTGCAGTTTGCAGGGTTTTCGCGGTGGATTCGGCATCGCTGTAAACGGCGAAGACCATGTCGGCGTAGTGCGCAACCACAGCCTTGGCGGCGGCATCGTCAACTTTACCGGCAGCAGGAGCAGGCGCAGCGGCTGGAGCAGCGCTGCTGGAAGCCGGCGTCATTTCGGAGGCTTTGTCTTTGTCTTTGCCTTCGCCGCAACCGGCGAGAGAAATAGCGATGGCCAGCAAACTGGCGGTAGCCAGAGGCATACGAATCATGGCGAACATCCTGCTTCGGTAGTTGAGTGGACTCGCGCTGGAAGCGCAAAACTGCGACATAATGCAAATCTTTCGCATTATGTGTAAAGGGTAGTGCTTGGAAATATTTCTTATTTGCGCATCAAGATCAAAAGATCGTCCGATCGCGGCCCGAGCCTGCGGCAGCTCCTGCAGGAGAACGCAATTCAAATGCAGGAGCTGTCGAGTGAAACGAGACCGCGACCTTTTGACCTTCTAGAGGATTGCCGCGTTGCTGCGCTGCGCCTGCTTGAGATAAACGCTCAGCTCCCGCGCCGGCAGCGGTTTGCTGTAGTGATAGCCCTGACCTTCGTGGCAGCCTTCGGAGATGATGTAGCTCTCCTGCTCGGCGGTCTCCACGCCCTCGGCGATCACCTGCATGCCGAGACTTTTGCCCAGCTGGATGATCGCGCGAACGATGGTCGCATCGTCGTCGTCATCCAGCAGATCCTGGACGAAGCTCTTGTCGATCTTGATCTTGTCCAGCGGCAGGCTTTTCAGATAACTCAGCGACGAATAGCCGGTGCCGAAGTCGTCGATGGCGATCAACGCCCCCGAGCGACGCAGGCTCAGCAAGTGCTGGGCTGCGGTGCTGATGTCTTCCATCAGGCCGGTTTCGGTGACTTCCAGTTCCAGACTGCGCGGCGGCAGGCGGTACATCTGCATCAGGTTGTTGACCACCCGTGGCAGCTCGGCGTGGTGCAATTGCACGGTGGACAGATTGACCGCCATGCGCAGATCGGCGAAGCCTTGATCGTGCCATTCGCGCAATTGCTTGCAGGCCTGATCGAGTACCCATTCACCGATGGCGATGATCGTGCCGTTCTGTTCGGCCAGCGGGATGAACAGGTCCGGCGGCACCAGGCCGTGTTCCGGGTGCTGCCAGCGAATCAGCGCCTCGACACCGACCACGCGGTGATCGCGATAGCTGATCTGTGGCTGATAGACGAGGTAGAACTGGTCACGCAGCAACGCATCGCGCAGGTCTTTTTCCAGTTCACGGCGGCGGCGCATCTCGCTGTCGACACTGGCGATGTAGAACTGATAACGGTTGCGCGAGCGGGTCTTGGCCAGCGTCATGGTCTGTTCGGCCTTCTGCAACAGCTTCTCGGTGCTGTCGCCGTCCTCCGGGAACAGGGTGATGCCGATGGTCGCGCGCAGACGGATTTCCTGATGATCGAGGGCAAACGCTGCTTCCAGGTCATCGAGAATGCTTTGCGCCAGTTCCGCCGCTTCGTAGGGTTGTTCAATATCGGCTTGCACCAGGGCGAACTGATCGCCGCCCAAACGGGCGAGGGCGCCGAGGCGACCGCTGTGGGCGCGTAGTCGATCGGCCAACGCCAGCAACAATTGGTCGCCGGTCTGATAGCTGAACTGCTCGTTGATGCCTTTGAAATCGTCCAGCCCCACGCACAACACCGCGACCCGGCGTTGCAGTTTGCCGGCGTTCACCAGAATCTTGTCCAGTTGCTGCTGCAATTGCTGACGGTTCGGCAGACCGGTGAGGAAGTCGTACTGGGCCATGCGCAGCAGGCTGTTTTCCGCCTCGTGACGCAGATGCGTATTGCGCTCGATGGATTCGAGCAACTGGTTGGCGGTATTGATCCAGATGCCCAGCTCGTTTTTCTCGTGGCCCTTGAGCTGCGGGATCTTGTGCTCGCTGGGACGGTCCGGATTGATCTCGGTGAGGTGCTCGATGATCCGCGACAGCGGTTTGGTCAGCAGCCAGTGATAAACCAGATACAGCACCAGGCCCATGGCCAATGCACGCAGAACGCCGGAGATGAAGATGATCACGGAGCTGACGATAAAACCTTCGCCATAGGTGGCGGTGTCGAGGGTGATGCTCAGGTCGCCGTAATATTCGCTGTAGGGGCCGCGTCCCACCAATTGCGTGGTGAACGTGCGCTCCTGACCCAGGATCAGGTCGGTCAGCCAGCGGCTGCTGGAATGCTGCAATTCGCGGGACTTTTGCGCAAGCATGGCTTCGTTGGGATGGCCGATGGACGCCTGGCGCACGGCCTCATCCTGGAACAGGCCTTCGATTACCTGCATGCCCATTTCCCGATCAAGGCTGTAAACGGCCTGAGTCGACGGATCGCGGAACATGTCGAGGATCCGTTCGGCGTCACCAGCCACCGCCTGACGGGTCTTGTAGGCATCGAAAACAATCTGCGCGCAGCTCAAGACAACGCCGACGATCAATGCTGACAGGAGCACGACCCGGAGCAACTTCACCGACAAGCTGTTCTTGAGTTCCAGCTTCAAAGGGTTATTCCTTGTTCCGTGCGGGTAGCGTCAATTTGCCATGAGTATTGGCAATCCCGTGTTTGCAGTCAAAGGGACAATCGGGCACAGGATAATCTGCCTGAAGGCTTGGCCTGCACGCTGCCATCTGGAGTATTAGCCCTATTTGCACTATGTCGGTAGTTTTAGCCCTCAACTTGAGCGATGCGGGACAAATTTTCCTGTGTTGGATGTTAGCCCTCTGCGGCACGGCGGCAAGCGGCGCGTGGCGGCTTTGAGTGTGAGAACAACGCTATCCGCCTGTAGGCGCTGCTGAAGGCCGCCCGAACCTGCGGCGGCTTCTACCTAAAACGCAGGCATAAAAAAACCCGGCCATGGCCGGGTTTTTTATCTGGCGCGCAGCTTAAGCAGTGAAGGTTTTGCCTTCGAACTGCTCAGCAACAAACTTCCAGTTGACCAGGTTCCAGAACGCTTCGACATACTTCGGACGAACGTTGCGGTAGTCGATGTAGTAAGCGTGTTCCCAGACGTCGCAGGTCAGCAGCGGGGTGTCGCCGCTGGTCAGCGGGTTGCCGGCGCCGATGGTGCTGGCCAGAGCCAGGGAACCGTCAGCCTTTTTCACCAGCCAGCCCCAGCCGGAACCGAAGGTGCCGATCGAGGTTTTGCTGAACTCTTCCTTGAACTTGTCGAACGAACCGAAGGCTGCGTTGATGGCTTCAGCCAGTGCGCCGGTTGGTTGACCGCCAGCGTTTGGCGCCAGGCAGTTCCAGTAGAAAGTGTGGTTCCAGACCTGAGCGGCGTTGTTGAAGATGCCGCCCGAGGAAGTCTTGACGATTTCTTCCAGGGTCTTGCCTTCGAACTCGGTGCCTGGCACCAGGTTGTTCAGGTTCACGACGTAGGTGTTGTGGTGCTTGTCGTGGTGAAATTCCAGGGTTTCCTTGGAAATGTGCGGCTGCAGGGCATCGTGTGCGTAAGGCAGCGGCGGCAATTCGAAAGCCATGATGATTCTCCTAATCAGGTCTGTTGCGGTGAGCGCAAGGCCGATCACGGGCGGCCAGAAATGCACCGACGAGTTTTTACTCTTTGCGGCGCAGGGTTCGGATCATAGCACCGGGGTTGCGGCTTAACCACGCAACAACTGTGTGGGATAGAGGTTCCAGAGCCTTTTGGAATAAATCAGCCAGCGATAATTAATTGACCCGCGACGGCGAACATCATCAACGCCACGACCAGATCGAGAATCCGCCATGTGCTTGGCCGAGCCAGCCAGGGCGCCAACCACGCAGCACCCAGCGCCAAAGTGAAAAACCACAGCAGTGACGCACTCGCCGCACCCACCACGTAGGCTCCCGGCACCGACTGCTGAGCACCGAGCGAGCCGATCAGCAACACCGTATCCAGATAAACATGCGGGTTGAGCAACGTCACCGCCAGCGCACTGAGCATCACCGCTCGCAGCGAACGCACGGTCTGGTTTCCGCCCTGATCCAGGCTTTGCTTCGAGAACGCCCGGCGCAGTGCCTGGCTGCCGTACCAGATCAGGAAGGTCGCGCCGCCCCAACGGGCGATCGCCAGCAGCGTTGGACTCTGCGCCAGAATCGTCGCCAGACCGAAAACCCCGGCCGCCACCAGCAGCGCATCGCACACCACGCACAGCGCCGCCACCGGGAGGTGGTGTTCACGTCGCAGGCTTTGCGCCAGGACAAAAGCGTTTTGCGTGCCGATTGCCATGATCAGCCCCAACGCCACCAGCAAACCGTTCACATAGCTTTGCCACATAAGATTTACTCCGCGTTGGCTGCGAGATCGCGCAGCACTTGCATGGCGCGTTCGGCGTCGGCCTGGCCGACAAACAAATGATCGTGGTAGTAACCGGCGATCACGTTGCAACTGATGCCGGCCTTGCCCAGTGCGGTGGCGAACGCGGCGGTGAGACCGACGGCTTCCAGCGCCGAATGCACGTTGAGGGTGATCCATGCGGCCACGTAGTCGAAGCTGAAACCGGCCTGCTCGGCGTGGGAACGTTCGAGAATCACGGTCAGCCCTTCCTGTTCACGAAAGCTGCCGACAATCTCCAGACCACTCGGCAACTGGCTTTCGCGCAGGGTGCAGAACACGTATTCGCCGGCATTGAGTTGCGGACTCATGCTGCGCAGCAAGGTCGTGAGTGAAGTTTCGCCAGCCATTGGGGTAGTCCTTGATAAAGAGTGCTTGCTGGCTATTGTCCGGTCGAAAGCTTTATAAGAAAAACCAATAATGCTGATCGCTCATTAGGAAAACTGATGTTCGACTATAAATTGCTTTCCGCTCTGGCCGCCGTGGTCGAGCAGGCTGGATTCGAACGCGCAGCGCAGGTGCTGGGTTTGTCGCAATCGGCGATCTCGCAGCGCATCAAACTGCTGGAAGCGCGGGTCGGCCAACCGGTGCTGGTGCGCGGCACACCGCCGGCGCCCACCGAGATAGGCCGGCGTTTGCTCAACCACGTGCAGCAGGTGCGTTTGCTTGAGCGCGACTTGCAGACCCTTGTGCCTGCCTTGGATGAAGAAGGGCTGCCGGAACGCCTGCGTATTGCCCTCAACGCCGACAGCCTCGCCACGTGGTGGGCGTCAGCGGTGGGGGATTTCTGTGCCGAACAACATCTGTTGCTCGATCTGATCGTCGAAGACCAGACCGTCGGCCTCAAACGCATGCGCGCCGGTGAAGTGGCCGCTTGCCTATGCGCCAGCGAACGTCCGGTAGCAGGCGCGCGCAGTGTCTTGCTTGGCGCCATGCGCTATCGCGCACTGGCCAGCCCGGCGTTCATCGAGCGGCATTTCCCCGATGGCGTGCGCGCTGAACAACTGCCGCGCACCCCGGCGCTGGTGTTTGGCCCGGACGATTTCCTTCAACATCGCTATCTGGCATCGCTGGGTGTGGATGGCGGCTTCGAGCACCATTTGTGCCCGTCCTCCGAAGGTTTTATCCGGCTGACCGAGGCCGGTCTGGGCTGGGGCTTGGTGCCGGAACTGCAAGTGCGCGAGCAATTGCAACGCGGCGTATTGCGCGAACTGTTGCCAGATAAACCGATCGATGTGCCGTTGTACTGGCATCATTGGCGCAATGGCGGTCAACTGCTGGGCTTGCTGACCGAGCAATTGGTACGTTCTTCAGCGCAATGGCTGGTGCCCTTGAAGCAGCTGTAAGCGTCAAGCTGCAAGCGACAAGTGAAGCTTGCGCACTGTTTTTATCTTGCAGCTCGAAGCTTGAAGCTCGCAGCTGGTTTTGTTGGAGCTCTACATGAAAATTCTGGTCACCGGCGCAAGCGGCTTCATTGGCGGGCGCTTTGCGCGTTTCGCCCTGGAGCAGGGCCTGGATGTGCGGGTCAACGGTCGCCGGGCCGAAAGCGTCGAGCATCTGGTGCGTCGTGGCGCCGAGTTCGTCCCGGGTGATTTGACGGATCCGCAACTGGTGCGCGACCTCTGCGCCGACGTCGAGGCCGTGGTGCATTGTGCTGGCGCCGTCGGATTATGGGGCCGTTATCAAGACTTCCATCAGGGCAATGTGCAGGTCACCGAAAACGTTGTCGAAGCGTGCTTGAAACAACGGGTCCGCCGTCTCGTGCACTTGTCCTCGCCATCGATTTATTTCGATGGTCGCGATCACCTGGGCCTGACTGAAGAGCAGGTGCCCAAACGCTTCAAGCATCCCTATGCCGCGACCAAGTACCTGGCCGAGCAAAAGGTTTTCGGCGCACAGGAATTCGGCCTGGAAACCATCGCCCTGCGCCCGCGCTTCGTGACTGGCGCCGGCGACATGAGCATTTTTCCGCGCCTGCTGAACATGCAGCGCAAGGGCCGTCTGGCGATCATCGGCAACGGCCTGAACAAGGTCGATTTCACCAGCGTGCACAACCTCAACGAAGCGCTGCTCAGCAGTCTGCTGGCGGCCGGCTCTGCGCTGGGCAAGGCCTACAACATCAGCAACGGCGCGCCAGTGCCGTTGTGGGATGTGGTCAATTACGTGATGCGCAAAATGGACGTTGCACAGGTCACCAGATACCGGTCCTACGCTCTGGCCTACAGCGCTGCAGCGCTGAATGAAGGTGCCTGCAAACTCTGGCCGGGGCGTCCCGAGCCGACGCTGTCGCGCTTGGGGATGCAGGTCATGAAGAAAAACTTCACCCTCGACATCAGCCGCGCACGGCATTATCTGGACTACGATCCGAAAGTCAGCCTGTGGACGGCCCTCGACGAGTTCTGCGGTTGGTGGAAAGCCCAGGACATTCGCTGAAACGCGTTGATACCAATCGGCCGGCCGGCAATGAACCGCATCGCCGCTTGAGGGTCAATCCCAGCGGCTGCGCGGTTATACTTCGCAGCATTTAGCCATCACCGCGATTCACAAAGGTTGCCTCAATGTCCATGCGTAATGATGCCCACGACGATTTCGATGATGTACCGAGCTTGCGTGCCGATACCTTCGACGACGATGACATTCCGACCACTTCCCGCACCACCGTGCACTCGCGTACACCGCCGGTGGTCAAGGTCAAGGCCGCCAGCACCGGGCCGCTGTGGGCGTTGGTCGGCGCACTGTTCTTCGCGTTCATCGGTTTGGCATGGTGGAGTTTTCAGCAGATCTCGCTGATGGAACAGCAACTGGTGGCCACCCAGGAAAGTTTCGCGCGGATCAGCGAGGAAGCGGCGGGGCGCTTGCAGGATATTTCCGGCAAGGTCGTCGCCAGCCAGACCAACGTCAGCACCGACAGCGAAGCCTTGAAGCTGCAGATCAAACAGCTGGAAAGCAAGCTGCTCGATCAAGGCAGGCAGCAGCAGGGTGTGGCGGGGCAGGCCAGTGATCTGGACAAGCGTCTGGCGCAGATGAGTGCCCAGACCACCCAGCAGCAGGCTGCCAATACTCAACTGCAAGCGCAGGTAAAAGCCCTGGGCGCAGAGCTGGCAACCATTAAAAGCACTCCGGCCGACACCAGTAAGGTCGACGCTCAGCTCAAGGCTTTCGATGCGCAGTTCAAGAGCCTTGGCGCGGATATCGCGGCGTTGAAGAAGCAGGGTAACCCGAGCGCCGAGATTGATCGTCTGGCGCAGGAAATCGTCGTCCTCAAAAGCATGCAGGACAACCGTCCGGCCACGCCACAGGGTGGCGGCAACACGGCCGAGTTCGATGCGTTTCGTGGCCAGATGACCCGCAACCTCAACACGCTGTCGGCGCAGATCCAGAACCTGCAGCAGCAGATCAATGCGCGGCCGTAACGCTTGATCAAATGCCGCGAAGAGCCCTTGCGGTGATGGAGTTCATTCCCCTCACCGCACTGGGCTCTGCAATCCCCTGCATCATTCTGAATATCCATACATCACCCCAACCCGTCTACGCTCTTGTAACACCAACAAGAACGAGGGATGCGTCATGGGGTTTTTGCATAAAGTGGCCTGGCTCGGCGTGATGCTGTTAGTGGGGTTGGGACAAGCCAGCGCCGCAACGACGGAGAAGGAGGACAGCAAGGCCGCTATTGCCCTGCTGGAAAAAGCACTGGCCTATTACCACGACAACGGTGACAAGGCGTTCGCCGCGTTCAGTCGCCAAGGCGAGTTTGTCGACAAGGACCGCTACGTGTTTGTGCTCGACACCCAAGGCGTGATGCTTGCCAGTGGCGGCCCGTCATCGGCGTTGATCGGCCGCAACGTCAGTGAAGTGCTCGGTCCTGATCTGCAAAAAGCCTTCAAGGAAGCGTTGCGGGTACCGGAAGGCAACGGCATTCAGCAGGCCGAATACCGTTGGCAGAACTGGTCCGACGGCAAGGTCGAACGCAAGCACGTGTTTTATCAGCGCATCGGCCAGCGCATCCTCGCGGTCGGTTACTACCTGCCCCGTGCGTCGGCAGAACAAGCCAAGGCGTTGCTCGACAAAGCCGCCACCGATCTTGGCAAAGACGAAAAAGGCACGCTGACGGCGATCAATTCGCTCAAGGGCGGCTATCTGCAGGATGATCTGTATGTGTTCGTGGTCGATCTGAATACCCAGCGCTATGTCGCCCACGGCACCAATCTGCGCCTGATCAATACCGACTTCGGCAAGATCAAGGACCCGGAGGGCAAGCCGGTGGGCGAGCCGATTCTGGCGCTGATTGGCAAACAGGATGACGGCGAATACGAATACCGCTGGAAGAACCCGGTGACCGGCAAGATCGAAGACAAGCATGCGTACCTGAAGAAGGTCGGGCATTTTCTGGTGGCGGTCGGTTACTACAGCCCCTGAGCCCACCACATAACCCTGTGGGAGCGAGCCTGCTCGCGAATGCGTGGTGTCCGACATCAATGTTGAATGACATACCGCATTCGCGAGCAGGCTCGCTCCCACCGTTTTTTGTGGTATTTGTGCTATTTCGCGCCGTGCTCACGTCCGCGCAGCAGGTTGTTCGGCATCGCAATCGCCGCCGCCAGCCCCAGTAGCGACACCGCCGCGCTGACCCACAACAAATGCCGGAAGGTCACCGCAAGCTCCGCGCGCAAAGCGTTCTGTGCATCACCCGGCGCCGCGTTCAAACCGTCCAGCAGCACGTTGCCGGAATGTCCCTCGTTGATCAGCGAACTGCTCGCCAAATGGGCGAAATTCGAATCCTGCAGCAATGCAAGCAACAGCGCCGACATCAACGCCACGCCCACCGCGCCGCCCAGCGAACGGAACAGGTTGGTGGTGCTGGTGGCGACGCCAATGTCGCGTTGCTCCACCGAGTTCTGCGTGCCGACCAATGAAGTCGGGAACTGCATGCCGCCGGCAATACCGCTGAGTACCATGAACAACCCGCTCATCAGCGTCGCCTCGGGCGGGCTGAACGCCATGCCGACAATCGAGATCGGCATCAGGATCGCACCCGTCAGAATCTGTGGTTTGTAGCGCCCGGTGATGGACGTGCGACGGCCGGCAAAAAACGCCCCGATCGGTAAACCCATGGCCAGCGGCAGCAGGTGCAGCGCGGCGCTGTCGGCGCCGGCCCCGGTGACGGTTTGAAAGCGCAGCGGCATCAACACGATCAGCGAAATCGCCTGGAAGCTGGTGAAGAAAATCGTGCACCAGCACAGCAACGCATTGCGGTTGGCGAACAGATGCATCGGCAACAACGGCTCCCGTGCACGACGTTCGTGCCAGACGAAAATTGCCAACACAACGACCGCACAAGCGAACAACCCCAGCACTTCGCTGCTGCGCCACGAATGGCCCTGACCGACCTCCGTGATGCCGAGCAGCAACGCCGTCAGGCCAATGATCATCAGCAGTGTGCCGAGGTAATCGATGATCGGTTTGCGCTGCGGAATCGGCAGTCCGCGCAGATTGCGATTGGCCACCCACCAGGCCCCGAGGCCAAGTGGCAGGTTGATCAGAAACACCCAGCGCCACGACAGGTACTCGGTCATGTAGCCGCCTAGCACCGGGCCGGCGACGCTTGCGACGGCGTACATACTGCTGAAGTAACCCTGATAGCGACCGCGTTCGCGTGGCGGCACGATGTCGCCGATGATCGCCTGGCTGACCGAGATCATCCCGCCCGCACCGATCCCCTGAAGGATCCGCGCCAGCACCAGTTGCTCCATGCTTTGCGCCATGCCGCAGAACAGCGAGGCCAACGTAAACAGGCCCATGCCGAACAGCATCAGTTTGCGTCGCCCGTACAAATCGCCGAGCTTGCCGTAGATCGGCACCGCCACGGTCATCGCCACCATGTACCCGGAAATCACCCAGGCCAGCAGGCTGACGTCCTTGAACTGTGCGGAGATGGCCGGCATCGACACGGCAACGATGGTCTGATCCAGCGCACCCAGAAAAATCGCCATCATCAGCGCAACCAGCACGCTGCGAATGGCCGGTTTGGGCGTTTCGGGGTGATTGAGATGGGTCACGGGCAAAACCTGCGGGCAGTGGAAGTCCCGCAGATCGTCAGGCGAGCGGGGGGCTCGCCAGTGTAAGTCGGTAGCAGGCTATTCGATAGCCTCGTACGGAAGTCCGACGTAATTTTCTGCAATGGTTTTTCGACCGGCTTCTGAATTGACGAAGTAGTCCAGTTCCGAGGCGCTGATGCGTTGGCTGAACGCATCGTGATCGTCGAAGCGATGCAGCATCGAGGTCATCCACCAGGAAAAACGCTCGGCCTTCCACACCCGGCGCAGGCAGATCTCGGAATATTTCTCCAGTAGCTCTGTGCGTCCGTCGCGATAGACCTTCAGCAGAATGTTGAACAGTGTGCTGACGTCGCTGGCCGCCAGATTCAAACCCTTGGCACCGGTGGGCGGGACGATGTGCGCTGCATCGCCCACCAGAAACATCCTCCCGTACTGCATCGGCTCGACGACAAAACTGCGCAGCGGCGCGATGCTTTTTTCAATCGACGGACCGGTGACCAGTTTCTCTGCAAGCTCTAAGGGCAAGCGACGTTTCAGTTCATCCCAGAAGCGCTGATCGGACCAGTCGTCGACGTTTTCGTCTGCGGGCACTTGCAGGTAATACCGGGTGCGAGTCGCCGAGCGCATGCTGCACAGGGCAAAACCCCGCTCGTGGCGGGCGTAGACCAGTTCGTCATGCACGGGCGGGGTGTCGGCAAGAATCCCCAGCCAGCCGAATGGATACACCCGCTCGAACACCTTCAGGCAATCAGCCGGAATCGACTGGCGGGCGACGCCGTGGAAACCGTCGCAACCGGCGATGTAATCGCAATCGACACGCCAGGTTTCGCCATCCTTTTCGAAGGTGACAAAAGCTTCGTCGCTTTTCATGCCGTGAGGAACGACATCGCTCGCTGCGTAAATCGTCGTTGCCCCCGCCTCCCGACGAGCGGCCATCAGGTCGCGGGTGACTTCGGTCTGGCCATAGATCATCACGTTCTGGCCACCGGTCAAAGCATGCAGATCGATGTGCACCTGGCTCCCGTTCAAAGCCAGATCGAACCCTCCGTGCACCAACCCTTCGGCATCCATTCGCTGACCGACGCCCGCCTCACGCAACAGCTCTACCATGCCTTGTTCAAGCACACCGGCGCGGATCCGCCCGAGCACATAGTCAGGTGTCTGACGCTCGATGATGAGGGTATCGATGCCGGCGTTATGCAGCAGCTGGCCGAGGAGCAATCCGGACGGACCGGCGCCGATGATGGCGACTTGGGTTTTTAGCGTTTTCATTGTTTTTATGACTCGCAAGCTTCACGGGACATTCGTCGGTGAATGATTTTTATGGATCGAGTGCTTGCATTTTTCCCTTGCGGGTCTGTCAATTGAAGGTGAAAACTGAGCCGATACCTGTACATTCTGCCAATCGGGGCGATTATCGCCCGCAATACTAGAGGCCTGGATTGAAGTGATGAACAAGCCCGAGCTGCCTTCGATTCCGGTGTTCAAGCTCTACGGTGAAAGCCTGGACTGGCCAACCCCTGACTTGCTGCACTGTGAAACCATTTCCTCACGCAGTCGCGAACATCAATGGGAAATCAAACCCCACCGCCACGCCGATTTGTGTCAGTTGCTTTTCGTATTCAAAGGTCAGGCAGAGCTTGAAATCGAAGGCCAGCGCACCCGCCTCGAAACACCCGCGATTCAAGTCCTGCCGCCGCTGTCGGTGCATGGCTTTCGCTTTTCCGAGGACGTTGAAGGGTTCATCGTTACTCTCGCAACGCCGCTGATCCATCACTTGCAGGCGCAACTGGGCGACGCGGTGCACGCGTTGGCGCAGGCGCATGCCTATTCGGCGGGCAACGACGGCGATTATCTGAACAGCCTGTTTTCAGCGTTGCAGGCTGAGTACAACGGTCATCAACCGGCGCGGGAAATGCTCATGCATGCGCTGGTCAGCGTGATCATGGTTTGGGTCAGTCGTCAGGCCATTGTTCGCCACAAGGCCAGCCAGCGGCCACAGCGCCAGCGCGAATACCTCAATGGCTTTATCCAACTGGTGGAAGAGACTTATCGCCAGCATGTGAAGGTTGAGGATCTGGCGCATCGGCTAGGCATTTCGGTGTCGCACCTCAACGGCACATGCCGTGAGCTGGCGGGGCAACCGGCGTTGCAGATCATGCACGAGCGCCAGTTACTGGAAGCCAAGCGCTTGCTGACCTACACCAGCATGACGATTTATGAGATGTCGGAATTGTTGGGGTTTTCCGATCCGACCAACTTCACGCGTTTGTTCAGGCGTCGGGTGGGGATATCGCCAAAGGCGTTTCGCGACCGGTTGAAGGCCGAGCAGTAGCCTCATAAACGCTGCAAAAACCTGTAGGAGCTGGCTTGCCAGCGATGGCGGTGCCTCAGTCGACATCAATGTTGAATGTGAGTCCGCAATCGCTGGCAAGCCAGCTCCCACAGCATCGCATTCCAGTCAGCTGAATCAGCGCAACGCGTTCAGCGTGGCATTGTGCGGAATGCAGCGCTCGAAGTTGCAACTCGCGTATTCACGGGGCAGTTGTCGCTGCTGCTCGACCCGCCAGGCCGCAGTGCCATACAGCGCGAGCGTGGCGGCGCAGGTGATGAAAATCGCGCAGTACCTTCTTGTTTTGATGTTCATGGTGTTCGACCTCTGAACGAATACTCTGCGGTATTACTTTCAGCATAGAACAAGATCAAAAGATCGTCCGATCGCGGCCCGAGCCTTCGGCAACTCCTACATTTATCCGTGTAGGAGCTTCCGAAGGCTCGGGCCGCGATCGGACGATCTTTTGATCTTTACAGGCCCACATCCCATTCAGGATTCTCGGGAAACCTCACCACCAGAAAATCCAGCAGACTGCGCAACGCCGTCGGCATGTGCTTGCGTGAGGCGTACACCGCGTAGATGTTCATCTGTCGCGGCTCGGCATCAGGCAGCAGCCGAATCAATTCACCCGCATGAATATGCCCCCCGGCCTGATACGTCGGCAGCATCGCCACCCCGGCGCCGGCCAGGGTCGCGCGTAGCAGCGTGCTGGCCTCGTTGGCGCTGATGTTGCCCTGCACCGGCACGGACACCTGCTCGCCGTCCTCCTCAAAGTGCCACAGACTCTTGCCAAAATACGAGTGGGTCAGGCAGTTGTGCCGGCTGAGGTCTTCGACGCGCTGTGGCGGCGGATTTTCGCGCAGATACGCCGGGGCCGCGCAGACCACCGAGCGGCACACCGTCAGGCGCCGGGCAATCAGGTTGGGGTCCAGATCGTTGCTGGTGCGAATCGCCAGGTCGATCCGCTCATCCACCAGATTCACCGTGCGATCGAGCATCTGCAGGTCAATGCTCACGCCCGGATAGCGCTTGACGTAAGCCGCCATCGCATCGGCCAGTTGCGCCTGGCCGAACGAGGTGCTGACGCTGATCCGCAGCAACCCGCGCGGCGCATCGTCGGGTTCGGCGACGGCGGCTTGCATGTCGCTGGACAGTTCGATCATCTGTCGGCAACGCGGCAGGATTTCACTGCCGGCAGCCGTCAGGCTCAATTTGCGCGTGGTGCGGTGCATCAGGCGTGCACCCACCCAGTCTTCCAGTTCCGCCAGATAACGCGAGACCACCGGGCGCGACAGGTCCAGATGGTCGGCGGCGGCCGACTGGCTGCCCAGATCCACCACCGTGACGAATACTCGCATTGCTTGGAGACGATCCATGATTTGCCCGCTTTCAGAAACAAACTATGTCCAAGCATCGCATTTTTTGTACTGAGTCAGGCAACTAAGCTCTGTCCCATCGCCAGACACGGCATTTCGGACACTGGAGCAACAGATGATCGGCTTCACTACAATCAAACGCGTTTTACTCGCCACGGCCTCTCTCGGCTTCGCCGCCCATGCGGCCGCTGCCAACCTGACCCTCGATGTCTATAACCCGGGCACCCAGGCAATCTTCCCGGTGACCTCTGTGCTGGTCAGCGGTGAAAAAGACGCCATTCTGGTCGACGCGCAGTTCGGCAAATCCCAGGCTGAACAGGTGGTGGAAAAGGTCCGCGCCAGCGGCAAGCACCTGACCACCATTTACATCAGCCACGGTGACCCGGATTACTACTTCGGCCTCGATACTCTGACCAAAGCCTTCCCTGACGCCAAGGTGCTGGCCTCGCAGCCGACCGTGGATCACATCAACAAAACCGTCGAAGGAAAACTCGCGTTCTGGGGCCCGAAAATGGGCGCCGACGTCCCTGCAAAAACCATCGTGCCGAGCGTCCTCAAGGGCGACAGCCTGATGCTCGAAGGGCAGAAGTTGCAGGTGATCGGGCTGGACGGCAAACAACCGGATCGCAGCTTCGTATGGATTCCGTCGCTCAAGGCCGTGGTCGGTGGCGTGGTCGTCGCCGAGAACATCCACGTCTGGATGGCCGACACCCAGACCGCGCAATCCCACGCCGATTGGCTGGCAACTTTGCAGTCGATCGAAACCCTGAAACCGAAAACCGTGGTGCCGGGACATTACCTGGGTGATGGCAGCCGTTCGCTGGCGAGCGTTAAATTCACCGCCGACTACATTAGAGCGTTCGACGCAGAAACCGCCAAAGCCAAGGACTCCGCTGCACTGATCGCCGCGATGAAAAAGCGCTACCCGACGCTGGGCGAGGAAAGCTCGCTGGAACTGAGCGCGAAAGTCGCCAAGGGCGAGATGCAGTGGTAACCCGATTCTGAACAAGCAGCACTCTCAAGCCAACTGGAGAATGTCATGAGCAAAATCGCAATCATTGGTGCCACCGGTCGTGCCGGTAGCCAACTGCTGGAAGAAGCCCTGCGTCGCGGTCATAGCGTCACTGCCATTGCCCGCGATACTTCGAAGATCGGTTCGCGTGCCGGTGTGGTCAGCAAGAATGTCGATGTGCTGGATTCAGCAGCGCTGCAAGACGCCGTGGCGGGACACGACGTGGTGATCACCGCCGCGCATTTCGCCACGGTGCCGGCCAGCGCCATTGTCGGGCCGGTCAAGCAGGCGGGTGTGAAACGCTTGTTGGTGGTCGGCGGTGCCGGCTCGCTGTTGCTGCCGGACAACACTCGGGTGATCGACAGTGCAGGTTTCCCGGCGGAGTACAAAACCGAAGCCAGTGCCGGTGCTGCGTTTCTTGATGCGTTGCGCCAGGAGCAGGATCTGGACTGGACCTTCCTGTCACCATCGGCGGAGTTTGTCGAAGGTGAGCGCAGCGGCAAGTTCCGCGTCGGCCAGGATCACTTGCTGGTGGGTGAAGAAGGGCGGAGCTGGATCACTTTTGCCGATTACGCGATTGCGCTGATCGACGAGGTGGAAACGCCGAAGCATTCGCGTCAGCGGTTTACTGTTGGGTATTGAGGCGTTTTCCCCTCACCCCAGCCCTCTCCCGGGGGGAGAGGGAGCCGACCGAGGTGTCTTGCGTGCTACATCGACCTGAAAGATTGAGCCGATTATTGATTCGGTAAAGCAACCTGAAAGTCGATTACGGATTCGGTAAAGCACTGTCAGATCGGCGTCTCTCTTAAACATTCCACGGTCAGTCCCCTCTCCCTTGGGAGAGGGTTAGGGTGAGGGGAAAGGCCTCACCGCAAATGCGCCTGCTCAACCAGCCACAGCATCAGCTCTTCAAGTGGCGGCGAAGTTTCCCCGCCCTGCGGCACCACCAGGTAGTAAGCCAGCCCGGTCTTGACCTTTAGCTCAAACGGCATCACCAGTCTTTCCGCGTGCAGGTCATCACCGATGAGTGACCAATCACCGATTGCCACCCCCGTCCCGTGGGACGCCATCGACATGGCCTGATCCAGCGTTTCGAAATGCTGACCGCTGCTGACATTGTTCAATTGGAGCGCAGCGGCGCTCAGCCACACCGACCAGTCCTGCACATCGTGCGTCGGATGCAGCAGCAGATGTTGCTGCAGGTCGGCGGGTGTCTTCAGCGCCGGCGAGCCTTTGAGCAGCAGTGGCGAACAGACCGGCGTCAGTTGTTCATCGAACAGATGCAACGCCCCCGGCGAGTTGTCTGGCGTTGCTCCATAAATCACCGCCGCGTCGAACTGCTCACGTTGAAAGTCGACGCCATGTTGCAAAGACGCGGTCAGTTTCACCGGCACGTCCGGGCGCTCCTTCTGCCATTGCAGCAACCGCGGCAAAAGCCAGCGCATCACACAACTCGGCGCCTTGAGTTGCAGGGTCTGACGGCGCACGCCGATCTGCTCCACGGCCTCGCCAAGCAGACCGAACATCTGTTGCACGCGCAACATCCATTCCCGACCTTCGGCTGTCAGCTTCAACCCTCGGGCCAGGCGAATGAACAGCGGATAACCCAAATGCTCTTCCAGCCCGGCGATCTGTCGGCTGACTGCACCCTGCGTGATGTGCAACTGCTCGGCAGCCCGGGTGAAGTTGCAGCACTGGGCGGTGATCCAGAACGTGTGCAGGGCGGGCAAGGGCGGCAGTCGTTTCATGTGGATCCAAGCTATGACCTGAGGACATGGCTAGTATGACTTTTAATCGATTGTTGCCGCTACCTGCCGACCGTTCAATGAGCCCATTCCCCGAATCAATGTGGGAGCGAGCCTGCTCGCGAATACGGTTTCACATTCAGTAACCCTGTGACTGAAACACCGCTTTCGCGAGCAGGCTCGCTCCCACATTCAGTTCGGCGTATCGATCAAACAAGAAGGGCAAAGACATGGCGACGTGTGGCGAAGTACTGGTCAAGTTACTCGAAGGTTATGGGGTCGAACAGGTGTTCGGCATTCCCGGGGTGCACACCGTGGAACTGTATCGCGGGCTGGCCCGTTCGAGCATCAACCACGTCACCCCTCGGCATGAGCAGGGTGCCGGTTTCATGGCTGACGGCTATGCGCGCACCAGCGGCAAACCGGGTGTGTGCTTCATCATTACCGGCCCGGGCATGACCAACATCACCACCGCCATGGGCCAGGCCTATGCGGACTCGATCCCGATGCTGGTGATCTCCAGCGTGCAGTCGCGCAGCCAGTTGGGCGGCGGTCGCGGCAAACTCCACGAACTGCCGAACCAGAGCGCACTGGTCGGCGGCGTTGCTGCGTTCTCCCATACGCTGATGTCGGCGTCGGAATTGCCCGGCGTCCTGGCTCGCGCCTTCGCGCTGTTCCAGGCCGGCCGTCCGCGTCCGGTGCACATCGAAATTCCATTGGATGTGCTGGTAGAAGAGGCCGATGAACTGCTTGCCAGCGTCCCGGTCAGCATCGACCGCGCGGGTGCTGCCCCGGCGGCCGTGAGCCGCATGACCGAGCTGCTGGCCGGCGCCAGACGTCCGCTGATTCTTGCCGGCGGTGGCGCTATCGATGCCGCCGCCGAGCTCACCGAATTGGCCGAACTGCTCGATGCTCCGGTAGCGCTGACCATCAACGCCAAAGGCATGCTGGCGTCCCGTCACCCTCTGCTGATCGGCTCGACGCAAAGCCTGGTCGCCACCCGCGCATTGGTCGCCGATGCCGATGTGGTTCTGGCGATCGGCACCGAACTGGCGGAGACCGATTACGACGTCACTTTCGCCGGTGGTTTCGAGATTCCCGGCAAGCTGCTGCGCATCGATATCGACGCCGACCAGACCGTGCGCAACTATCCGCCGCATGTCGCACTGGTCGCCGACTCGCGCAATGCTGCACAAGCATTGCTGAGTGCGCTGTCGCACAAACCACTGGCCGAGCGCAGCAGCGATTGGGGTCAGGTTCGTGCTGCGCGTCTGCGCGATGATCTGGCCGCCACCTGGGACGCACCGACGCGGGCCCAGACGCGTTTCCTCGAAACCGTGCTGCACGAATTACCGGACGCGGTGTTTGTCGGCGACTCCACGCAACCGGTGTACACCGGCAACCTCACGTTCAACCCGGAGCGCCCGCGTCGCTGGTTCAACTCGTCGACCGGTTACGGCACCCTCGGTTACGCACTGCCTGCGGCTATCGGTGCGTGGCTCGGCGGCAGCACCGAGAGCGGGGCCCGCCCGCCAGTGGTGTGCCTGATTGGCGACGGAGGTCTGCAATTCACTTTGCCGGAACTGGCCAGCGCCGTTGAAGCGCGCACACCGGTGATCGTGCTGCTGTGGAATAACCAGGGCTACGAGGAGATCAAGAAGTACATGGTCAATCGCGCCATCGAACCGGTTGGCGTAGACATCTACACCCCGGACTTCATCGGTGTGGCCAAGGCCCTGGGATGTGCGGCCGAAGCGATCAGCTCGGTTGAACAGTTGCGTGGCGCACTCAGGGCTGCAACCGATCGCCAAGGCCCGACCGTGATTGAAATCGACCAGAGCCAATGGATGCAGGCGGTGGCGCAATGATTAATTTCCCCACCACACTCGACGGCCTCTACATCAACGGCCACTGGGCGGCTGGCCGCGAGCATTTGCGCGTGATCAATCCCGCCACCGAAGCGCTGCTGACCACGGTTATCGGCGGTGACGAGCGCGCAGTCGATCAAGCCGTCAGCGCGGCGACTGAAGCTTTCAAGAGCTGGTCGAAAACCACGGGCGCCGAGCGCGGCGCGATCCTGCGCAACATCGCCACCGGGGTGCGCGACGGTCGCGAGCACTTGATGAAATTGCAGTCGAGCAACAACGGCAAACCGCTATTCGAAGCGGCCATCGACGTCGATGACGTGATCGCCACGTTCGAGTACTACGCCGGACTCGCCGAAGGCCTCGATGCGCAACAGGACAGCAACGTGCCGCTGCCCAGCGATGATTTCAGCGCACGTCTGCGCCGCGAGCCGTGCGGTGTGGTCGGGCTGATCGTGCCGTGGAATTTCCCGATGGTCACCACGGCATGGAAACTTGCGCCAGCCTTGGCCGCCGGTTGCTGCGTGGTGCTCAAACCGTCGGAAGTCACGCCGTTGCCGGAGCTGGAACTGGCGGCGATCATTGCTGAGTCCGGGTTGCCGAACGGTGTGTTCAATTTGGTCTGCGGCACCGGTCTGGCGGTGGGGGCACCGCTGTCGGCAGATCCGCGAATCGCCAAAATCTCCTTTACCGGCAGCAATGCGGTTGGTGTGCAGGTGATGCAGAGGGCCGCCGAAACCGTGAAGGGCGTGAGCCTGGAGTTGGGCGGTAAATCCTCGCTGCTGGTGTTGGCGGATGCGGACATCGATCTGGCAGTTGAACTGGCCTGCGGCGGCGCGTTCTTCAACGCCGGGCAAATGTGCTCGGCCACCAGTCGCGTGCTGGTCGCCGAAGAGTTGGAGGAACAATTCCTCGTCCGCCTGCAAAAACGTGCACAAGCGATTCGCGTGGCCGATCCGTTCGACCCGGAAGTAGAAATGGGCGCACTGGTCAATCAGGCGCAATACCAGCGAGTGCTTGGGCATATTGATCGTGGGCTGAGTGCTGGCGCGAAGTTGCTCTGCGGCGGCAATCGTCCTGAGCATTTGCCGCGTGGATATTTCTTGCAGCCGACCGTGTTCACTGACGTGCCGCTGGACAGTGCGCTGTGGTGCGAAGAGATTTTCGGGCCGGTGCTTTGTGTGCGCAGTTTCAGCAGCGAAGCCGAGGCGATTGCATTGGCCAATGACAGTCAGTTCGGTCTGGTCGCCAGTGTGGTGAGCCGTGATGTCGAGACCGCCGATCGTGTCGCCAACGCCCTGCAGGCGGGTCTTGTGTGGCTGAACGCGCCGCAAGTGATTTTCCCGCAAGCTGCGTGGGGCGGTTACAAGCAGAGCAGCATCGGTCGTGAACTGGGGCCTTGGGGGCTGGCGGCGTTTCAGGAGATCAAGCATGTGATTCGGGCGGTTTGAAAGCAAACCCTCACCCCAGCCCTCTCCCAGAGGGATAGGGGGCCGACCGAGGTGTATGGCGTTTCCGATCGACCTGAAAGACCGCGTCGATTATGAATTCAAAGCCAGTTTGAACATGGGGAACGGTTATGGATTCGGCGAAGCACTTTCAGGTCGGTGTAGTTCTGAAATATCCCCCATTCAGTCCCCTCTCCCTCCGGGAGAGGGCTAGGGTGAGGGGCTTGTGACGGTCACACCGAAAGCCGCAACCGCGCCAGATCCCGCAACGGCGGTGCCCCAAACAATCGGCTGTACTCACGGCTGAACTGCGACGGACTTTCATACCCCACCCGATACCCCGCCGCCGAAGCCTCCAGCCCCTCGGCCAGCATCAAGCGCCGCGCCTCTTGCAGGCGCAACTGCTTCTGATACTGCAGCGGACTCATCGCTGTCATCGCTTTAAAACGGTGATGCAAGGTCGAGACGCTGAGGTTCACTTCTTTGGCCAGATCATCAATACGCAGCGGCTGTTCAAAGTTGCCGTTGAGCCACTTGATCGCCTGGCTGATGCGATGGCTCTGGCTGTTGGCAATCGCGATCTCATACAAGCGATGACCCTGCGGGCTGCGCAACAGGCGATAGAGAATCTCCCGGCGAATCAGCGGCGCGAGCATGGCGATGTCTTTCGGTGTATCGAGCAAACGCGCCAGACGCAGCACCGCATCGAGCATCGCACTGTCGATATTCTCGACATACAAGCCGCGCCCGGTCGGCCGGGTCGGCACGGCCATGGGGCCGGCGTCGGCGATCAGTGCGGTGATTTCCGCCGGGTCGATATCCAGGCGTACGGCCAGGATCGGCTCTTCAGGCGACACGTTAACCACTCGCCCGCTCAACGGCATCGAAACCGAGACCACCAGGTAATTCAGCGGGTCGTAATTGAAGAACTCATCGGCCAGCCGCACCTCTTTACGCCCTTGCGCCATGATGCACAGCGCCGGTTGCGCGAGCACCGGGGCGAAGTCGTGGGATCGGGTGTGGCGCGACATGAACAGCGAACCGACAGCGGTCTGATAGCTGCCATCGTCGGTGGTGTTGCGGCGGATGATCGCCGCCAGTTCCGCACGCTGCTTTTCCATGTCAGCACTGGGTTCGGCTTGAAAACGATCGAATGACGTCATGCACGGCATCCTCGGCAAGGGAGGGGGAATGGAGCAGAGCATATGTTTGTGCAAGCGCCAGCGGTAGACACATCCTGCCAAATGCTTGCCTGATTCTGCACCGCGATATTCACGTCACACGCTTCGCCCCTTGCTTGTAGGAGCTGCCGAAGGCTGCGATCTTTTGATTTTTGTTTATAAGATCAAAAGATCGCAGCCTTCGGCAGCTCCTACAGGGTACGTGCGTGGTTTGATGTTCAGGCAAGTCTCGCAGGATTGTGCAACAGGGCGGCAGGAATCGACTAACGGCACCTCGCGCCCGCGCCTTAACCTTGGATCCTGTCGCAGCCTCCCCCCGGCTGCCACGCAACTCCCTGGGAGGGTTGAACATGTCCAAGCAGATTCCCGTCAGTCATATGGCCTTCGTACGAGCGCGCAGCGGACGCTCGGCCGAACTCGGTGTGCGCCTGAGCGCGTTGATCGATCCTTCTCGTGCCGCCCCCGGTTGCCTGAGCTTTGCCTTGCAGCATTCGCAGTGTGATCCCGAGTTGTGGCTGGTTTCCGGTTTCTGGAGCAATCAGCAGATGATGACCGCTTACTTCAACAGTCCGGCGATGGAAATCTTCGCTGAGCTGGTGCAGGAGCTGGTGGTCAACAGTCTGGATTTCCACACCTTCAAGGATGTCTCGGCGGCACAGGCGCTCGGCCAGTGTTCAGCACCGATACACAAACTCGTCGGTTGAGGGTTTAATGTCCGGCTTAATTGACTGAGCCAGGACTTGCGACATGGCACGTAAAGAGTTCGAACACTTCGAAGCAGTATCCGCAGTTGTCCCCGTCGAGCTGGGTGGCAACAAGGGCTATTACGCGGCAATCGCGGTCAAGGCCCTGGTCGACGGCGGTGCGCCACGCTTTCACAAACTGCTGGAAGATCAGGTGTTCCCCGGCGCCATCGCGGCCGATGAGGCCGCCATCAATGAGCTGGACCGCCTCAAGGGCGTCACCGAAGACGCCGAGTTGATCTGGTAATTCGTTACTTCGCCGCGCCCGGACGCCACATCTTGAACAGGGCTTCAGGCCCCAACTGGAAATAATCCGCCGGCCCGCCGCCGCGCAGAATCGGTTCTGCCGCGGCGGTGTCGTAGACCCCGTCTTTCAACAGCCACTTGGCGATGTGCACGGCGACCACTTCGCCGAGGATCAGCCAGCTCGGTACTGTCTCGCCATCAGCGCGCTGCAATTGAATGATCTGCGTGACCTTGCACTCGAAGGACACCGGGCTTTCGGCGACGCGTGGCACTGAAATCACTCTCGACGCCACCGTCGTCAGGCCTGCCAGTTCAAATTCGTTGACCTCTGGCGCGACCATCGCGCAGCTCTGGTTCATCTGTTCGGCCAGCGGGCGAGTGGCGAGGTTCCAGACGAATTCACCGGTCTGCTCGATGTTGTTGAGGCTGTCTTTGCGCCCGACGCTTGAGAAGCCGATGATCGGCGGAATGTAGTTGAAGGCGTTGAAGAAGCTGTACGGCGCCAGGTTCAACTGGCCGTTGGCATCCTGCGAGGAAATCCAGCCGATGGGACGCGGGCCGACGATGGCGTTGAACGGATCGTGCGGCAGGCCGTGGCCGTTGGCGGGTTCGTAGAAGTGGATGTCATCGGGCATGGCGTGTGTTCCTGAGGGGCTGGGGCTGGCGGCTAATAGTGCAAGCACATTGAGGCAATTTCCAGTCAGCCACAGATATTCCATTTAATGAGCAATCTGTGGGAGCTGGCTTGCCAGCGATGGCATTTTTTCATGCGGCGTTAATGTCGGCTGACAGTCCGCCATCGCTGGCAAGCCAGCTCCCACAGGTTCTCCAGTGATTTCATAAAATTGCCATCCTCCAGAAATGACTAAGCCCGGCCGAAGCCGGGCTGTGCGCTGTACAGCGGCGTTTAACTGATGGAAGCGGATTGAGTCCGGTCATAGCCATCTTCAGCAACAGTGGCGGAACCGGTACGGTCATAACCGTCAGCAGCAAGAGTGGCGGAACCAGTGCGGTCGTAACCGTCAGCAGCAACAGTGGCGGAGCCTGTGCGGTCGTAGCCATCGGCGGCAACGGCCGAGCCAGTGCGATCAAAACCGTCGGCAGCAAAGGTGTTGGCGGCCAGTACGGACAGGGTCAGGGCGAGGATCAGTTTGGTTTTCATGTTCGTTACTCCAGATTCGTTGGCGGGTGTGTCTTGCATGGGTTTCATGCTACGCCAACTAAATTGATTAAAAAGCGCAAAATAATGCTAAAAACTATCGATTAACTTGATGTTAAGGGCGACGCATTTAATGGCTTCCATCATCAGGAGCGAACGTCGCGCAGGTAATCGATCAGGTAGGCACAGGATGCCGAGGCAGAATTAACCGGTGATTAATCGCCGGTAACAAAAAATCGCAGCCTCCGACAACCCCTGTAGGAGCTGCCGAAGGCTGCGATCTTTTGATCTTGCGTGACGTTCAGTCAGTCAATCAGTCAGTGACGATCCGCGAATGCTTCTGGGTGTCCTTCATGGTGATGTACACCAGCAACGACACAGCGATGCACGCCGTCACATACCAGTAGTAACCGGTTTCCATGCCGATGCTCTTGAACCACAGCGCGATGTATTCGGCGGTGCCGCCGAAGATCGACACGGTCAGTGCGTATGGCAGGCCGACGCCCAGGGCGCGGATTTCAGTCGGGAACAGCTCGGCTTTGACCACCGCGTTGATCGAGGTGTACCCGCTGACGATGATCAGCGCCGCCATGATCAGGAAGAACGCGCCCCACCAGCTCTGGATGGTGTGCAGAGTCATCAGGATCGGCACGGTGAAAATCGTGCCCAGCACACCGAAGGCGATCAGGATCGGACGACGACCGATCTTGTCCGACAGGCCACCGATGATCGGTTGCAGGCACATGAACAAAAACAGCGTGGCGGCAGAAATGGTTGTCGAGTCGGAGATGCTCATGCCGACCGTGTTCACCAGGTACTTCTGCATGTAGGTGGTGTAGGTGTAGAACGCCAGCGTACCGCCCATGGTCAGGCCAACCACGGTGGCCAGCTCCTTGGGGTGACGCATCAAGGTGCGCATTGCGCTTTCCTTGGACTTCTCTTTCTTGGTGAACGACTCGGTTTCTTCCATGCCGCGACGCAGGTACAGCGCGACCACTGCACACAGCGCACCGATGGCAAACGGAATGCGCCAGCCCCATGCGTACAACTGCTCGGTGGTGAGCGTCTGTTGCAGCACGATCAACACGCCGAGGGCGATGAGCTGGCCGGAAATCAGGGTCACGTACTGGAAGCTGGAGAAGAAGCCGCGACGGTCCTTGGTCGCCATTTCCGACAGGTACGTTGCGGAGGTGCCGTACTCGCCGCCGACCGACAGGCCTTGCAACAGACGGGCGAAGATCAGCAGGATCGGCGCGCCGATGCCGATGGTGGCGTAGTTGGGGCTCAACGCGATGATCAGCGAGCCGAAGCACATCAGGTACACCGAGGCCATCAACGCTTTCTTGCGCCCGACTTTGTCAGCGTACAGGCCCATCAGCCAGCCACCGATCGGGCGCATCAGAAAGCCCACGGCGAAGATCGCAGCGGTGTTCATCAATTGTGCGGTGGAGGAACCAGCAGGGAAAAAGCTCTTGGCGAAGTACAGCGAGAAGGCGGCATAGACGTACCAGTCGTACCACTCGACCATGTTGCCAACGGAACCGCTGAAGATCGATTTGATCCGGCTGGCGGTGGTTCTTTCTTTGGCCGGCGCGGCAGCCGACCCAAGTGGCAGGGCGTTGGAGTTATCCATTGAAGGATCCTTCGTTTAATTGTTTTTGTGGAGCGCGTTAAAACGCAGCCTGCGGGGGCTATAGCAGGAGCTGTGCCAACGGGGAGAGGGGCGGTTTAGAAGGGTTGGCGGGGTTGGGTGCGCGGATTGTTGCTTATGGTGTGGAGCGCTTGAGCGGATTTCCGCTTACTGCAGCGAAGATCACAAGCCCCTCACCCTAACCCTCTCCCGGAGGGAGAGGGGACTGAACGAGGTGTTTGTGCGACCAACGCCGACCTGAAATTTCGAAGATGAATGCAGATTCCCAATCAACACAAATCTGCTCCCTTTTCCCCTCTCCCATTGGGAGAGGGCGGGGGTGAGGGGCTGGTTTTCAGCCACACCGAAAATCCCAAGCCGCATTCACTCCAGCAAAAACATCTCCCGGCTCAACCCATGCCGCTGCATCTTTTCATTGAACGTACGCCGCGGCAGTTGCAGCTCTTCAAGCACCGCTTTTACATCACCCTTGTGCCGCGTCAGTGCCGCGCGCAAGCACTGCGCCTCGAACGCTTCCTGCTGCGCCGCCAGCGACTGCCCCGGATCAATCCCCGGTGCCGGTTCATCCAGACCCAATACCTGCCGCTCGGCGACGTTCGCCAGTTCGCGCACATTGCCCGGCCAGTCATGGCAGAGCAGATGACTCAACTGCGCAGCCGTCAACGGTGGGAAGCTGCGGCCCAGGCGCTGCGCCGCACTCTGGGCAAATGATTCGAACAGCAACGGAATGTCTTCGCGGCGTTCGCGCAGCGGTGGCAAACGCAGCTCGGCAACGTTGAGGCGATACGCGAGGTCTTCGCGGAAACGCCCGGCACGCGCCTCGTCGAGCAAGTCGGGTTTGGTCGCCGCGACAATCCGCAAATCCACGCGAATGCTCTGGTTCGACCCCAGTCGTTCAAGCTTCTGCTCTTGCAATACGCGCAACAATTTCACTTGCTGGGCCAGCGGCATGCTTTCGATTTCATCGAGAAACAGCGTGCCGCCATCGGCATATTCCAGCTTGCCGATGCGCTTGCCGGAGGCCCCGGTAAACGCGCCGCTCTCATGGCCGAACAGCTCGGCTTCGAAGAGCTGTTCAGGGATCGCCGCGCAGTTGAGCGCCACGAACGGTTTGTCCGCCCGCGGGCCGAAGTCATGCAGGCAACGCGCAACCAGTTCCTTGCCGCTGCCGGTCTCGCCACGGATCAACACATTGACCGGCAACGCTGCCAGATCCAATACCTGCCGGCGCAACGTCTGCAAGCCACGGGACACGCCGAGCAACGTCGAATCGAGTTTGGCGCGGTTATCGGCCTGCTCGTGCAGGGCGCGGTTTTCCAGGACCAGCCTGCGTTTCTCCAGCGCCCGGCGCAGGCTGCCGAGCAAGGTCTCCGGGCTGAACGGTTTTTCCAGAAAGTCGTAGGCACCGTCGCGCATCGCTTCGACCGCCATCGGCACATCGCCATGCCCGGTGAGCAGAATCACCGGCAGGTCGGCGTCGCGGCGCTGCACCTCGGCCAGCAGTTCCAGGCCACTAAGGCCGGGCATGCGCACGTCGCTGAGGATCACCCCGGGAAAATGCGCGGGCAGGGCGGCGAGGCATTCTTCGGCGCGGCTGAACAGTTGCACCTCGAATCCCGACAGGCTCAGCCACTGCTCGACGGCACTGCGAATGCTGCTTTCGTCATCGACCACCATCACCGAGTTGAGCATCAGTTGTGTGCCTCCAGATCAATCGGCAAAGTCAGGATGAACGTTGCACCGCTGTCGCCATTCTCGACGCTCAGACGGCCGCCGGATTCGTGCACGATGGCAAAGGATACCGCCAGCCCCAGACCGAGGCCGTCCCCTACAGGTTTAGTGGTGAAGAACGGGTCGAACACCTGGCCCAGATGCTCTTCGGCAATGCCGCCGCCATTATCGATGACGCTCAGACGCCACAATTGCTCGTCGGCTTGCAGACGAATTTCCAGGCGCTTGCACGGTTTGCCCTGCATGGCATCGAGGGCGTTGCGCAGCAGGTTGATCAACACCTGTTCGAGACGGATCGCATCACCGCGCACCCACGCCGGGCGGGTCAGGTGCAGCACCAGGCTGACCTGTTCGTCGCGCAGGCGCGCGTCGAGCAATTGCAGGGATTGATCGACCACCGTCGCCAGATCCAGACGCTCGCGCAACCCCCCGGGGCTCTTGCGTGCGAAGGTTTTCAGGTGACCGGTGAGGGCGGCCATGCGCGTGAGCATCTCGTCCACCGGCTTCAGGGCCTTGTAGGCGTCATCGACGCGGCCATGGTCGAGCAGCAGGCGCAAAGTCGCCAGTTGCATGCGCTGAGCGGTCAGCGGCTGGTTGATTTCATGGGCCAAAGCGGCGGACATCTGGCCGAGGGCGGCGAGTTTTGCTGACTGCACCAGGCCTTCTTGCGCAGTGCGCAGCTCGCGGGTGCGTTCTTCGACCAGTTGCTCGAGTTCTTCGCGGTTGCGTTGACGGACCTTCGACAGGCGCCAGCGCTGATTGAGGAACAGCAACAAAAACACCAGCGCCAGCCATACGCCGGCAGCCGCGAGGCCGGCGTTGCGCAGGTCTTCGAAAGCCACTTGCGGGTGGCGCAGCAGATGCAGGGTCCAGCCTTCGGTGGTCAGTGGCAGCGACTCCCACAGATAGTCCGCCGTCCCTTGCGGGCCTTCGACGCGGCGCAGGTCGCTGTTGTCATCGAAGCGGCGCAACGACAGATGAGTCAGTGGCGTCAGCGACTGTTTGTCGTACTGACGCGTCGTCTTGATTTCGGCCTGATCGCTGGCACTCAAGGGGCGCAACGAGCGATAGCGCCAGCCAGGCTGGTTGGCGATAAAAATGATTCCGCGCGCATCGCTGACCAGCAAGGTGTCGTTGCCCTGGCTCCATTCCCGCTCAAGTTCGGGAAACTCCAGTTTAACCACCATCGCCCCGAGGAACTGGTCGTTGTCGCCCAGCACCGCACTGGAGAGAAAGTAACCGGGAATTCCGCTGGTCACGCCCACCGCGTAAAAACGCCCGGTGCCTTGGGTGCGGGTCTGGCTGAAGTACGGTCGAAAGCCATAATTGTGGCCCACATAGCTGCTGGGCAGACGCCAGTTGCTGGCGGCGACGGCGAGGCCGGTGTGATCGAGCAGTTCAAGGGTCGAGGACTGCGCCGCGCCGTTGATCTTTTCCAGTTTCAGATTCAGCGCCGTTTGTAACTCGGCATCAACGGGGCCGGCCAGTGCCGAGCGCAATTGCGGGTCCAGGGCCAGGACGGCGGGGAGGGCGCGATAGCGGTCGATCAGGGTGTGCAGCGAATTGGCATAGAGCGCCAGTTGCTGGTTGGCCCGGGCCGCGTCTTCTTCCAGCGCCTGACGTTCGGCATGGCGGATGGCAAGCGTTGCGGCAAGCGCCGCACCGGCGATGATCAGCAGGGTATACAACGACAGACGCAGGGTACGGGAAGTCGGCGGCATACGGGGGCGAGCAAGGTAGGAGTCGGGCGGGCACCATAGCATGGCGCCCGTCGCAAGAAACAAGAACACTGAAACTTCTGTAACCCTCAGTGCCTGGCTGATTTGCGCGCTTTCATCGGGACGCGAAAACGTACTCGTTGTTCAAAGGCTACGGTTTGCGTGGACACGTCGACAGCGCTCTCCAGAGGTCGTAATCGGCCTGTTTTTTCCAGCTGATTCATGGAGTCCCAGGTAATCCGCGTCAGCTCTTCAACTTCCAGCAACTGGCCGCCCAACCCGTAAGCCGTCACAAGGTTCGGCACGATCAAGCGCGGGTCCTGTTGCGTCACGTTGCGCCCGGTCACGTCGTAACCCTGGCGGGTGATCAGCGCGGTTGCAGGCTCCCCGTTGCTGCTTCAGCGGTGTCGTTGAAGTCCAGGCTGGTGCGGTACCACGGATGATACATCTCGCAAGAGAAGTCGCCCTTCGCGTCGATCAGTTTGATCATGCGTCCCAACGGGTCGTAGCACAGTTGATCGAAATAGCCCCGTTCGTGCAGTGACTCGTCGTTGACGTAGCCATGGGTATCGACAAAAAGCGGTCGATACTCGCGGACCGTCAAGCCCTTGTTGTTGTATTCGACCCGAGCGCTGATACGCCACCTCGGGTCGGCGTATACCTCGACATATTTGCCATCCTCAATGACGAGCGCACCATTCACCACTTTATATGCCATGCCCGGGTCAACCAGTTGCTGGGTTTGCAGGGCTCGGCCGAAGCCGTCGACACAAGTCTTGATGATCTGGATTTGCGCCTTCACCTCGTCGTAGGGGTAGCGGTCGGCGCTGAGCACGACGCTGTGCACAGGCTCGCGCCAGGCCGATGTGATCGCTTCTAGCAACGCCTGTTCTGCCGCGTTCAGCGTGCTGCGACGCGCGAGCCGCTGGCGTGCGCTGGCCCGAATATGGCCGCTGGGCAGTAGATAGCCGCTGGCGATCCATTCGCTGCTGGAGCTGTCGTTGAGGGAAATCTGCCCCATCCAGCTGAACAAGTCTTTGCGCAGGGTGCTGGCGGCTTTTTGCACCGCGCCCTCCGGATCGGCTATGGCCGTGTCCGGCCGCAGATCCTCGGGACGTTGGTATTCACTCAGCGGGCAGAACCCTGCCCGTTCACCGTTTTCAGTGCCGCAGAAACTGGTCGCCAGCGGCTGGCCAGAAGGTTCGTAAATGGCCTCTTGAGTGTTCTCGTTGGCGTCGATGATTTTCTGCGGTTGCAGGGCGTGGTAGTCGTAGACGATGCGCGTGGTACAGCCATCGGGCAACACGACGCTGGTGATAGCGAGGTTGTAGTCGTCGTATCGGGCCTCGGTGTGGCCGTGGCTGGGGGTTTCGCTGTAGCGCAGGACTTTGTAGAAACCATCGAGGCCGGCGTACTCGGCAAAGCCGAAATGCGCGGAGTAAAGTGCAGGTTCGGCCCCGGCCGGGGGAGGCGGCTCAAACAGAAACCGCATCGCCGTATAACCGATGCTGGTCAGTTCCGTATGGATGTTGAACGGTGGCGGCAGGACGTCGTAGGCATCCAGTGCCGTCTGGTCCAGTTGCGCCATTTCCAGAGGGCCTGCCAGTGCTTCGAATTCGGCAATGCCATCGGCCAGTGGTGTGCCGTCGGTTTTCACGTAACGCTGCACGGACTGGGTGGTCAACACCCGCCCGGTATTCCAGTGCGGCGAATCCTGGTGGCGCCCCAGCTCTTCAAAAGATACCTGCGCAGGCGAAAGGCCGGTCGGCAGTGTGCCTTTGGGCAACACCAGTGCATTACCGCGTTGCAGATACGGCAAGCCCAGGCGCCAGTGCTGAGAATCAATCAGGTCAATGTACTGCGCACGGGTTTCGCTCAGGTAATACGACTGCTGAGCTTCGTCATGGGCGTCGCGCCACCACTGTTGCTCATCTGGATCGCTGAAGGGTGGGGGGCTTTTGTCTGTCAGGCGGCGCGCATAGCTCACGGTCAGGGCCTGGGTTGGCGAGCCGTATTCGTTCCAGCGCAGGCCGACCTCGTGACGGCACAGCGGATCGTCGATAAACCGATCGTACTGGTAGCTGATTTTTTCCAGCGTCAACGGCAGTAAAACGGCAGCGGCGTACTGACCCTGAGGGCGGACTTCGCGTACCAGATAGCGCAGCTCTTGCACCGCAAAAGGTGTGGCGATTCCTGGCTTATCCACGTCTGCGTCGGCATAGGTTTCGATACGCGAGATCGAACCGACCAGCGCTCGGGAAATCTGGTAGTCGGTATCAGCGTCATGCGGGGCAATCGGTTGATCGAACTCTTCCTTGGGCGGCGTGAGACTGAACAACGTCTCGCCCAGCGCAATGGCGTCCTTGTCTTGATTGAAATAGCGCTCGCGGGAGCGATTCATCGATTGCCCGGTGTGAAACCAGGTGAACACCCGCACCGGCTCGCTGAAACCGACATCGTCAGTGCCAATGGCGCTTTCGCTGTCGGTTTGCTGCAACAGACCGAAACCACGAAATTCGCGCGCCTTGCCGTCATAAACGCCTTCACGCCAGGCAAACAGCTGTGTCAGGCAGTTGCCGGTGATCTCATCCAGTTGCTGTTGCCTGACGACCACCGGAACCGGGAACGGCAAATGCGAAACCGGCAGGCGTTTGCGCTTGAGGATGTGCTGTTTTTCATCCAGCCATTCCTGAGCGGAGCTGCGGTAGACCACGCGGGTGTTACAACCCATGTTGTTGTTGCTGGCGCTCAACAGATAGGGTTTGGCCGAAACGAAATCGTAACGCCAGTGCTGCGGTGTGGTGTGCGGCACTGTCAGGATCAAACTGGCACAGCCCAGACCTTGCAGGTCGGCGAAGCTCACCTGGCACAAACGGTCATAACGCACGCCTTCGGGCCAAGGCACGGTGACGGGAATCTGCTCCAGGCCATTGCCACCGCGATTCAGATAAATCTCGAACGAATCGGACTTCAGATAGATCAACGCCGTTGCACCGGAGCCATCGAGGTCGGCCAGACGTACCCGCGATGCGTCGAATTGCTCATACGTGAAGGGCAGGGCGCTGATCTTGCGACCCTCGCCAAACCTGCCATGACCCAGGTTGGGCCAGCAGCGGATTTCGTCATGGCGGATGCGGCACAGCTCCGGCATGTCGCTGCCCATCAGGTTGCCGAGCAGCACCAGTTCAGTCGGTGAGTGACTGAACAAGGGCAAACGATCATCGGCCGGTACATGCGGTACGTCCTGTGCTGCTGCGAAGCCTTCTTCGCGGCGGTTGGCGTACAGGCGCACCGAATTCGGGCCGATCAGGGCAATCGAACTCAGACCATTACCGCACAAGTCGCCCAGCGTCGACAGCGTATTGAAAAACTCCTGCGGGAACCGGTTGAACGGGAGGAAATCGGCGAAGTCGCGCTGCGCATTCAGCGTACGGAAACCGCTGCTGCCCGGCTGCGCGGTAACCCAGTCGAGACGCCCGTCACCGGTCAGGTCGGTGAGCAGTTGCTGGACCGCACGGTGACGATCGCTCACCGGAATCTGCGTCAGCGCCGTCCAGGGGCCGTAGTCGATTTCATCACCTCCCGCCGTTGCCCGCAGCGGTTCGCGGTAGTACCAGGCCTGGTCATAACGGCAGATAAACCCCGGCAGGCCTTCGCCGTGCAGGTCGACGCACTGGTAAAACCCGCCATCTTCGACGCCCGGCTGGTGGTCTGCCTCAAGCAAACGCTGAGGGGTTTTGTTGATCTCGAAGGTTGAATAGTCGAACTCCACAGGTGGCGTGTGTTCGACCTTGCCGCTGGCATCGAAAGCCTGATAGTGCGCGGCGTTGATCTGACTGTAGGCCCATTGAGTGACGTTCTGCGGGGTTTGGTATTCCAGCAGCAGACGTCGCGCCAGCAGAGGTTTTGCACTGAGGTTGGCGGGGTTTTGATGAAACATCAGCACTTGCCGACAGAGTCGACGAGTGCCGATCTCAAAACCTTGTCCGTATGTCGAAAAGGGGTCCGGACGAACAGGCCATGGCCGGAGTGTGTCGGCGTCATACGCCGGAGCTTCGCTCAGTGACGTCGTGCGCTCGCCATAGTCGAAAATCAGCTGAAACTGCCAATCCAGATCGGTCGGGTCTTCCACGGTCCAGGCGAACAGATACGTGCTCGCCTTGAAATTGCCGTAACACACTCGTTCCAGATAGCGCTGGGCGCGGTAGTCATGAATCGGGTCGGGATCGTGATCATCGGTTTTGTAAACGAAACAAATGTGTTGGCCATGGGGTGTCATGCTCTCGCAGAGCAACCAGGCGCCTACGCGAAGAGGGTCATCCGGGTCGGCGCGACGTGAGGCGGCGGTTTTGCCGTAAACGTGCAGCGAGCCGTCGGCGCCATGAATCAGCCAAAACGCGGGCGCCGCGACGTCCTTCGCAGAGGGCATGCGCTGCCAGTGTTCGCGCAGGGCGAAGTCGCTTTCAACCCGTGGCCAATAACGCACCACGCGGTGCGGGCCGATGTCGTTACCGTCGTAGGTCGATTCAAGTCGCGACTTGATCGTGCCATCGGCTTCCAGCTCTGGCATCCACACTTCACCCTCGTGGCCGATGATCTCGTCGTGCTCGGTATAGCGTGGCACGCCATGATGGGTGCGCCGGCTGATCTGGTTGAGTTTCAGACTCCAGCCGATACCGAACGGCCCGTTACCGCTCTGGCTGCTGTACGTCAGGGACAATTGCGGAGCGGCCCCCCATCCGCTCGACAGAGGAATGGGCAGCTCGAACGACGCTGCACCGGTCGGACCCACGGAGCCCCAACTCTTGCCGATGGTGGCGATCGTCGCGCTTTTGGCGATGGACGGAGTAACGATGCTCAGTTCTTGGTCAGCCATGATTGCGTCCGGTGCAGTTTCAGTTGCAGGGGCGTGGTTGAATCGACGCTACCAACAATGGCTCGGGGCGTAACCTGTCAGATCTGACAGGTGCACAAGATCAATTTGTGTGCTTTGCATCGGTTTTTATCGCGATACCACATTCGCAACGTGTAGGAGCTGCCGAAGGCTGCGATCTTTTGACCTGATTTTTTTCAGGCAAGATCAAAAGATCGCAGCCTTCGGCAGCTCCTACAGGGGGGAGGCGGATACAGGCGCGGACACAAAAAAGGCCGGCCCGTCGTATGACGGGCCGGCCTCTCTTTACAGCGGTAAAGCGCTTACTGCACTTCTACTGCCAGGCTCTCGCTGATCTTCTTTTGCCAGATCGCAGGACCGGTGATGTGTACCGATTCACCCTGGCTGTCCACCGCAACGGTGACAGGCATGTCCTTGACCTCGAACTCGTAGATCGCTTCCATGCCCAGCTCGGCGAATGCCAACACCTTGGATTTCTTGATCGCCTGAGCGACCAGGTAAGCGGCCCCGCCGACAGCCATCAGGTACACGGCTTTGTTGTCCTTGATCGCTTCGATCGCGGTAGGACCACGCTCGGACTTGCCGATCATGCCCAACAGGCCGGTCTGCTCAAGGATCTGACGGGTGAACTTGTCCATCCGCGTTGCAGTGGTCGGGCCAGCCGGGCCAACCACTTCGTCACCGACCGGATCAACCGGGCCGACGTAGTAGATGAAACGACCTTTGAGGTCTACCGGCAGGGTTTCGCCCTTGTTCAGCATCTCGACCATGCGCTTGTGCGCAGCATCGCGACCGGTGAGCATCTTGCCGTTGAGCAGGACGGTTTCGCCCGGCTTCCAGCTCTGCACGTCTTCCGGGGTCAGCGTGTCGAGGTTGACGCGGCGAGCCGAAGGACCGGCTTCCCAGACGATTTCCGGGTAGGCGTCCAGCGGCGGCGCTTCCAGCGAGGCCGGGCCGGAACCGTCGAGCACGAAATGCGCGTGACGGGTGGCGGCGCAGTTCGGGATCATGCACACCGGCAGCGAGGCGGCGTGGGTCGGGTAGTCCATGATCTTCACGTCGAGCACGGTGGTCAGGCCACCCAGGCCCTGGGCGCCGATGCCCAACTGGTTGACCTTCTCGAACAGCTCCAGACGCATTTCTTCAATGCGGTTGGACGGGCCACGCTTGATCAGCTCGTGAATGTCGATGGACTCCATCAACACTTCCTTGGCCATCACCGCCGCTTTCTCGGCGGTGCCGCCGATACCGATGCCCAGCATGCCCGGCGGGCACCAGCCGGCCCCCATGGTCGGAACGGTCTTCAGCACCCAGTCAACGATCGAGTCGGACGGGTTGAGCATGGCCATTTTCGACTTGTTCTCGGAACCGCCGCCCTTGGCCGCCACGTCCACTTCCACGGTGTTACCCGGGACGATGGAGTAGTGAATGACGGCCGGGGTGTTGTCCTTGGTGTTTCTGCGAGCGCCCGCCGGGTCGGCGAGGATCGAGGCACGCAGAACGTTTTCCGGCAGATTGTAAGCCTGGCGCACGCCTTGGTTGATCATGTCGTCCAGGCTCATGGTGGCGCCATCCCAGCGCACGTCCATGCCTACACGCACAAACACGGTGACGATACCGGTGTCCTGGCAGATCGGGCGGTGGCCAGTGGCGCACATGCGCGAGTTGATCAGGATCTGCGCCATCGAATCACGGGCCGCTGGCGATTCTTCGCGCAGGTAGGCTTCGTGCATCGCCTGGATGAAATCCACCGGGTGGTAATAGGAAATGAACTGCAGGGCGTCGGCAACGCTCTGAATCAGGTCGTCTTGCTTGATCACGGTCATGAGTCGCGCTCCTCTAAAAGACGGGAACATTCTATGGGGCAGCTACAAGCCTCAAGTTTCAAGCTGCAAGTTCAAAGCAGTACGCGGACTGCTTCAGCTTGCGGCTTGAAGCTTGCAACTTGAAGCTGGCCCTTCGGGCCGGGCACGCCGGGGCTGCTGGCGCGACGCTAAAAAGGCGCGGCAGTATACCGCGCCTGCGTGGGGCATACACGCGCCGGCAGTCATTCGTTGGTCGCATGTGTTGGCGCGTTGAGGGGGATTGTATTTGCAACTTGAAATCCGCTCCCCCTCACCCCAACCCTCTCCCCCAAGGGGGCGAGGGGGAAGGGAGCCGATCCATGCGGGTTTCAAAGTTTGAGCTCGGCTCGGTATTTCCGGTCGATGCAGCTTGTGAGAGCAACGCGGTCAGTCCCCTCTCCCTCCGGGAGAGGGCTAGGGTGAGGGGCTTGTGGCGAGACATGCGGGCCACACTTTTGACGTCAAATTTCGGGCCCGAAAATCGGTGGTCATTTATCGACTACGCCTCTAAAGTGGCAGCCGGTCTGTAGGGTAGGACACTCGGTCAGCCTCCAATCGCACGGTGAGTCAACGATTGACCCATAACGCCATTCAACGTCTTTTGCTCAAACGCTTTGCCCTCGCTGCAGCCACCTATGGATTGGCTTTACTGCTGCTGTGGCTGGCGTTTTTCACCGGGCATTACGACCAATCCTTGGGCACCATTGCCGTCGGCAGTGCGCTCGTAGTCATCAGCCAAGCCATCCTGTTTAGCCTGTTCTGGTCGGGTTGCAACCAGCGTTTTGACGATCCAAGCCTGACCGAAACGCAAGTGTTGCTCGGACTCGGCTGGCAGACCTGGCTGATCGCTCATCTGGACGAAGCGCGTGGCGCCTTTCTGGTGTTCTACGTGCTGATCCTGCTGTTTGGACTGTTTCACCTGAGCCGGCGGGCGTTCATCCGCTGTGCGTTGCTGGTGTTCTTCAGTTTCTGTGCGATTACCCTGTGGGACGCTTACCACATGCGCTTGCCGGAGCCTGCGCTCGCGGCATTGCAGGTGTGCATCCTGGCGATGGTGCTGGCGTGGCTGGTGCTTTACGCGCGATTTGTTCAGGTGTCGCGTCAACGCATGCGCCAGCGCCGGTTTGCCTTGCAAGCGCATCAGGACACCCTGCGCGGCATGATGCGTCAGCTCGAAGACCTTGTGGCCACCGACGAACTGACTGGCCTGTTCAACCGTCGACACTTCCTGCGTCTGGCCTCGCGTGAACTGAACGCGATGGACAATGATGCCGTGCACGGTCTGGCGCTGATCGATCTCGACCACTTTAAACGCATCAACGACTTCCACGGTCACGCCGCTGGCGATCAGGTATTGCAGGCGTTTGCCGGTGTCGCCCAGGCGTGCCTGCGCGACGGCGACGTACTGGCGCGCTATGGGGGCGAGGAATTCGTCGTCTTGCTGCCTGACTGCGATGCCGAGCGTCTGACTGCCTGCTGTGAACGTCTGCGCATTGCGTTCACCGATGTTGAACTGGTCGGCCTGAACGTGCGTAATCTCAGTCTCTCGGCTGGCATGACGCTGCTGGCCTTGGGTGATGACCTCGATGACGCCCTGCAACGCGCCGATCAGGCGCTTTATCGGGCCAAGCGTGACGGGCGCAATCGCTGTGCGGCCGCGTGGGAGAACGTTGATGCCTGAACTTCGCGTCGGTGACCGGCAATGGTCGGTGGCGGCGGGTGGCAATTTGCTCGACGCCCTTAATCAGAACGGTGTGGCCGTGCCCTACAGTTGTCGCGCCGGCAGTTGCCATGCGTGCCTGGTGCAGTGCGTGCAAGGCTTGCCGGCGGATAATCGGCCGGACGCCCTGAGCGCCGAGCAGCGTCAGCAGGGTTGGCGTCTGGCGTGCCAGTGTCAGGTAATCGAAGATCTGCAGGTGCACACGTTCGACCCGATCGAGGACGGCCACCCGGCCATCGTCGAAGCGCTGGACTGGCTCAGCGACAGCGTCCTGCGTTTGCGCCTGAGTGTGCAACGGCCGCTGCGTTACAGCGCCGGACAGCATCTGGTGCTGTGGATCAGCCACATCGCGCGGCCCTATTCGCTGGCCAGCCTGCCGCAAGAGGATCGTTTTCTGGAATTCCACCTCGATTGTCGCCAACCCGGCGAATTCTGCGATGCGGCGCGACGCTTGCAAATCGGCGACCCGATCCGCCTCGGCGAATTGCGCGGCGGTGCGCTGCATTACGACCCCGACTGGCACACCCGACCGTTGTGGCTGCTGGCTGCCGGTACGGGGCTCGGCCCGTTGTTTGGTGTGTTGCGCGAAGCCTTGCGCCAGGATCACCAGGGCGCCATCCGCGTCATTCACCTGGCCCATGACGCCAGCGAACACTATCTGGCCAAACCCCTTGTTGCACTGGCTGCCCAGCGTGAAAACCTCACGATCGACCTGTGGACGGCGGCCGAGTCAGCCGCCGCTTTGGCGCAACTGCGCCTTGTTTCCCGGCAAACCCTGGCCTTAGTCTGCGGCTCAACAGCCAGCGTCGACGCCTTTGCCAAGCGTTTGTACCTGGCCGGACTGCCGCGTAATCAACTGCTGGCCGATGTATTTCTCAGCCGTGGTTGAGCGCTTGTTTTCGTAGCGAGACATGCCATGACCGAAACCATCCTGCTGGAACGCGAACGCGGTCTGCTGACCCTGCGCCTGAACCGTCCCGACAAGAAAAACGCCCTCACCCGTGCGATGTACAGCCGTCTCGCCGAGGCGTTGAAGCAGGCCGACAGCGACCCCGAAATCAACGCCGTGCTGATCACCGGCAGCGCCGAGTGCTTCACGGCCGGCAACGACATCGCGGACTTCATCCAGCAGCCGCCTGGCGATCTCGACAGCCCTGTCTTCCACTTCATGCTCAACCTGCTTGAATGCCGCAAACCGGTGATCGCGGCTGTGGCGGGGGCGGCGGTGGGGATTGGCACGACCCTGTTGCTGCATTGCGATCTGGTTTACGTCAGCCGCGATGCGCGACTGCGCATGCCGTTCGTCAACCTTGGTTTATGCCCCGAGTTCGGTTCCAGCCTGATTTTGCCGCGCATGCTTGGGCACGCCAAAGCGTGCGAACTGCTGTTGCTCGGCGAAGGATTCAGCGGTGAACAGGCCGCCAACTGGGGCATCGCGACAGAGGCGCTGGGCAGCGGCGAAGCGGTACTGGCCAGGGCCCGCGAGATGGCGCTGCGCTTTGATGAACTGCCCGCCGAAGCCGTGCGCATCAGCAAGCAACTGATGAAAGCACCGGATCGCGAGTTGATCCGCAAAGTGATCGAGGAGGAGGGCGCCTTGTTCACCCAGCGGCTGCGCTCGCCGGAAGCGCTGGCGGCGTTGACCGGGTTTATCAAACGACACTGAAATTTCGCTGCTCTGGACGGCGCCATCGCTGGCAAGCCAGCTGCCATAGGCTGGCACGAGCTTGCTCGCGAAAGGGGCGGATCAGTCAATCATCAGGTCCGTCCAGGTATTGAAAAACCCCGCCGTCAAACAGCGAGGCTTTTGCAATGACGCGGGATGATCAGCCGTGGTAGCGCAACAGCGCCCCCGTTTTGTTGGGCATGCCTGCGCAGATCAGAATCTTGCCGTCGTCCTGTAAAACCATGTCAGTTGCCACCTCCACGCCACTCTCCAGGTGAGTGGTTACCCAACCCTGACCGTCATTGAAAGTCGGATCCAGCTTGCCATCAATCGTGCGCATCAAGGCGATGTCAACTTCTCCATTCGGCTTGCCGACCCCCCCGACCGTGACTGCCTTCCCGTCTTTCTGGATACCCGCCCCCAACCAGGCTGTAACAAGTTCTTCGGCCAGCTCGGTATAAAGTGGCTTGCCACGGTTGAACTGAATATTCGGGCTGCCATCAGGTTCGAGGCTGTACATCACGGCGGCGCTAGCACCGTTATCTTTTGTAGACGTTTCGCCTACGCCGAGAATTCGCTGATTGGGCTGCTGGACCATGACGTTGAACATGGGCGACTGAGCGTCCTCCACCTGGACAAACCCGCCTTTACCGAATGTCGGGTCAAGTTTCCCCGTGGTGTCGTAGCGCACGAACATGCCAGCTTTTTTTGCACCGTCAAACACATTCCCGCAGCCGAGATACTTGCCATCGGCCTGGACCATGATGCTTCGCAAAATCGTGGCCCTTGTAAGGTAGTCGGGATGAGCGACGGTGACGTAGCCAATCTGATTGAAATCCAGGTCAAGAGCGCCGTTTTTGTCGAGCCGGACTATCAGCCCGACCAATTTCTGGAGGTTGAACCAGTAGGATTTGCATACAAGAATTTTTCCGTCAGGCAGCACCTGGATGCCACTGGAACTGCCCCCGCTGCCGCCAATTGCGCGCTTCTCTTCTGGCGGTGCTTCTGCGGCCGGCGGCGACAGTTGAATATCGATCAGCGTACGACCGTTGGTACCGAACTCCCGGTCGAGTTGGCCTGAGATGTCGTGCCTGGCAACGCCTATCCCTTCTAAGACCCGATCGCTTGATAAACGGTAAGCGATCAGTATTTTTCCATCCGCTTGAAAAGCGAAACCATCGCAATAAAAAACGTCAAAACCGTCAACAGCACCCGTGACAAAACCCTCATTACCAAACTCACTGTCCATGCTGCCGTCTGAATTGCACCGGCCGAGGAGGTATAGGCGCTCCCCTTGGAAGGGGGTGGTGGTGCCGGCGAAATAGATTTTCCCGTCCGGTCCGATTCCTACACTTGAAATGTAGATCTCTGGATAACCCGGCACTTCAATTCGCATAACGCCGTTTTTACCAAAGTCCAGATCGAGCTTCCCTGCATTATTCAAATGTTGCATGTTCATGAGCGATTCCTTCTGCATAAAGAGGATTCTATGGCCTCGACGAAAATCGTCGCGGGAACATGCAGTGGATACCTAAAAACAGGTTGTTTCTACTGTCAGACATGACAGTTGACAGGGGCGAATTCCAAAGAGTGAAGCCAGTTTGAATGCAACAGAAAACCGAGCTTCACCCACATCGTGCAGTCGCGCCCGCAACACTTTGACTGCCATGCAAGGCCAAAAAAAAACCCGTCATTCTCATGACGGGTGTTTTGTTCGGCAGTTGACACTCAGACCTGCGGGTCGCCCACGTGCAGGATCTTCATGCCGTTGGTGCCACCGGTGGTGTGGTAGCTGTCGCCCTTGGTCAGGATGACCCAGTCGCCTTTTTCCACAACGCCGCGCTTGACCAGCTCGTCGATCGCCTTCTGGCTCACTTCGTGCGGCTCAAGCGATGCAGGGTCGAACGGCACGGTGTACACGCCACGGAACATCGCTGCGCGCGCCTGAGTCTCGCGGTGCGGCGAGAACGCGTAGATCGGCACCGAAGAACGGATGCGCGACATGATCAGCGGGGTGTAGCCACTCTCGGTCAGCGCGATGATCGCTTTGACGCCCGGGAAGTGGTTGGCGGTGTACATGGTCGCCAGCGCAATGCTCTCGTCGCAGCGGGTGAATTCCTTGCCGATGCGGTGGCTGGAGGTCTTGCCGGTCGGGTGCTTTTCAGCGCCGACGCAGATACGCGCCATTGCTTGCACAGCTTCCAGCGGATACAGACCGGCAGCCGATTCTGCGGACAACATCACGGCGTCGGTGTAGTCGAGCACGGCGTTGGCCACGTCGGACACTTCGGCACGGGTCGGCATCGGGTTCTGGATCATCGACTCCATCATCTGGGTCGCTACGATCACAGCCTTGTTGTGGCGGCGTGCGTGCAGAATGATTTTCTTCTGAATGCCTACCAGCTCGGCGTCGCCGATTTCCACACCCAGGTCACCACGGGCAACCATCACCGCGTCGGACGCCTGGATCAGACCGTCGAGGGTTTCGTCGTCGGCCACGGCTTCGGCGCGTTCGATCTTCGCCACCAGCCAGGCAGTGCCGCCGGCCTCGTCGCGCAGTTGACGGGCGTAGTTCATGTCGGCGGCGTCACGCGGGAAGGACACCGCGAGGTAGTCGACTTCCATTTCAGCGGCGAGCTTGATGTCGGCCTTGTCTTTTTCAGTCAGGGCCGGTGCGGTCAGGCCGCCACCGCGACGGTTGATGCCTTTGTGATCGGACAGCGGGCCGCCGATGGTCACGGTGCAGTGCAGTTCGGTGGCCGTGGCAGTATCAACGCGCATCACCACGCGGCCGTCGTCGAGCAGCAGCTCGTCGCCCACGCCGCAGTCCTTGACCAGATCCGGGTAGTCGATACCGACTACTTGCTGGTTGCCTTCGGTCAACGGATGGCTGGTGGAGAAGGTGAACGTGTCACCGATCTTCAGCTCGATCTTCTTGTTGGCGAATTTGGCGATACGGATTTTCGGGCCTTGCAGGTCACCCAGCAGGGCAACGAAGCGGCCGTGCTTGGCAGCGAGGTCACGCACCAGCTTCGCGCGAGCCTTGTGCTCGTCGGGGGTGCCGTGGGAGAAGTTCAGACGGGCGACGTCCAGACCAGCCAGAATCAGCTGTTCGAGAACTTCCGGCGAGTTACTGGCCGGGCCAAGGGTAGCGACGATTTTGGTACGACGGACGGACATGCAAAGACTCCTGAGTTCAAGCGCAGGCAGAGGCTACTATGCTCCGAGGGTGTAGTCATTGTTCGTTTGCACTACTTATTGTTTTCTTTATTGAACCCGGCAACTTTGGGACAAACGCACCTGAAGATTTCCGACCATGGGTCGATACAGAGCTCAAGACAGGAGAACCCCCATGCGATTGTTGCCCATTGCCGCCCTTGCCCTCAGCGTCCTCGCCGTGACGGGCTGCACCCGTTGGTCGATGAACCATCATTTGAACAACGCCTACAGCGCCTATGACCGGGGCAATTGCGAGCAGGTGATGCTCGAGCTGTCCAAGGTCGAACGCGCCAGCCGCGCCCGCCCGTACGTGTGGCCGGAAGTGTCGATGATGCGCGGCCAGTGCCTGGAACGGCAAAAGATGTTTGTCGACGCGGCGCAGACCTATCAGTTCATCATCGCCTCGTACCCCAACAGCGAATACGCCTACCGCGCCCGTGCGCGCTTGGAAACCCTGCAGAGCCTGGGCCACTACCCGACGCGCAGTGCGGCAGCCGTGGTGCGACCAACCCGTTTCTGATGGCAGTTGTCATACAAAATCTGGCCGGTTGTACAGCCTGAGCTATAGTCGAATGATCCGGTTTTAGAGCCGAGTCTCTAATCCGGGGCAACACCTGCGACTGGTCAGTTGTAAGGTGACGGCGATGTAGCGACCGTCACACCGGAAGCGGGGAGAGCGTGCCGGTGTCATATCTGTCGTACAGCACGTTCCGAAGCAAAAGCGCGGCTCTGTGATGGAGCCTTGCATGGCGAACTGCGCATGTTTACCGACCGCCGCATCGAACGGCATCAGTTGCCGTATTTCCTCAGAGTGTTCAATAGCGTCACCGACAAACCCATCGGTTTTCTCGGCAATGTGTCCGCAGACGGGCTGATGTTGATCAGCCAGTTGCCGATGATGATCGGTGTGGATTTCAATCTGCGCCTGAAAATTCCAGGCGACGATGGCTGTTATCAGGTGATCGACTTCACCGCGTGTTGCCTGTGGTGCCACGAAGACGCAACGCCACTGCACTACGATGCCGGCTTCATCCTGCAACGACCGCCCCCGGAATACGGGCAACTGGTCGAGGCGTTGCGCCAGTACTTCAGCTTTCAGTCGTTGCCGGCCTCTGCCTGAACCTCAACAGCAAAAGATCGCAGCCAGCGGCAGCTCCTGCAGGGGATTGATGTTCATCCAGCAGGAGCTGCCGCAGGCTGCGATCTTTTGATCTTCAGCCAGAAATACTGATAGCCCGCTCGTTATCCAGCGTCTTCTCCGCCAGCAACAAACCCATCTCGCTCAACTGATAAATCGCCATCGCCAGATGACGCGGTTTGTCTTCAAGGCTGTCTGCCAGATCGAGCAACAGAATGCTCACCGACGAAAACGTTTCGTACGTCTGAATGGCCACGGCTTCGGGATTGAGATCGGGGGCGATCATGAACATCTGCATGCCGCGATCCACGGAATTGCGCGAGGGCGGCGCTGCGGGTTTGAGGTAATGGTCGAGGGCTTTTTCGGCAGCCTCGTGGAGTTTTTTTGAATCGGCGGATTCGTAGGGGGAAACCGAGTCGCCGGTTTCGGGGGGATTTGGGGTGTCTTTGAACATGATCATTTCTCCAAGGTAGGCCGCCACCATTTCGCGACTAAACGAATGGGGTGGCGGCTGAACGCAGGTTAGTCGACCGGTGGAGAAATGAAGCCCGGCGCGCCCGGAGGCGCCCTGCGAACAGCCACCATCGAGTGCGGGGATAGGGAATACCCGACTGGATGACGCTTATACGCATCATTTCAACCACCGGGCGACTAAACCCGACCACTGATTGGCAGCGGCACGGATCAAGTTACGGGGCATCAGCAAAGCGCACAAGCCGGCGGATTCTGAGGGATGTGTAGGCAAAGGCGCAAGGCAACGTAGCCGCGTGTGGGTAGCTGAAGGACGCGACCGGATTGCGTTGTGGGAATAATTACCGTTAGTCGGGACTGTCAGATTTTACAGGTGCCCAGGAAATGATCGCGCTGTAGATAAGTTTGATCGTTAGAACGACTACAAAAGGAGCGCGGTCATGTCCGAGGATAAAGAGACAGTTTCCAATATGCCAAGTGAATCCACTGGTTATGAACTACTTCCCCCGCTCCAGGATTTTGGTGATAAAGACCCTGATAAACGCTACTGGAAACCTATCCAGTTTCCATACCCCAATCATAAATTACTGTTCGCCCCTAAATCGTCGGACCTGACGTTCAACATTCCAGCGTACGCAGGAGAACAACATCAGGTATGGATGAATTTTGTCAGTTCAAACTTTGAGAGAAAGCTCTTTGACGGGAGTTGGTTTTATGCAGTGGCCTGGAACACCGTCCAGATCAAGGATCTCCCGGAAGGGCCTGCGTACATTGACGCGCAGTGGAGGAAAGGTTCGGAATGGGCTCCCGAAACCACAATACTTGTGGAGGTGAGAACACCTGCTGCTTTTGATGCCGTCAGTGTGGCTCACACGACGGTTTCAGGTACTGCAAGGCAAGGCAGTTCCATCAGCCTTTTTCGCCCTGGCAATGGCTCCGCGGCATTGAGTGACACGGCTACGGCTGGCCCAAACGGGCGCTGGACCGTCAACCTGCTCCCGTCTGTGCCCAAAGGTCCACAGGGCTTTATCATCCGTGAGAACGTTCCCGGGACGTTGGGCCGATGGGCTGAGGCGACGATGATTACCGTTGTTTCAGCTGCTATCCACGAACCACCGATCGACGGGCTGTTGGGTGATTTTAGAGGTGATGGCATGCCGGGCATGACACTCATGGTGTTGGCTGCAGATGACCACAGTTTCGAATTGTCTGGACGCGTTCTGTCCGATCGCGCGGATTGGTACCTGCAGCTAAAACCCAACAGGCCACTGGTTGCAGGTCCTTTGAAAATCCAGTTGCAGTTTCAGTACGAAGGGCTGCCGGGATTACATTACACGACGCCAAGGACCGTGAAGGTGGACGTGCACCCTCGCATAACGGTGCCTGCAGCCAATTCGACTCAACCCGCGTCATTCACGATAGAGGGGATTCTCGGACACTTCGGCGCAGTAGTGGAAATACTGCTGGATACGGGCGATGTGGTTGGTAAAAGCGGGGTGCTGACGAATGGTGAATGGAGTGTTGATCTCAACGGGTTGGAACCAGGCAACAAATCTTTTGTGACTGAGCTGGTTTTCAAAGGTGTCCGCTACGGTCGCGGGGCACCTGTGGCCTTCAAAATCCGCCCAGCCAGAACTGACGATATCAAAGTCGAAATTATCGACAAATCGATAACCTTCTCTGGCACTGGCTACCCCGGTGCAACGGTCGTTATCACCGTTCCCGGTTCGCCGGTCAGCCTGCCACAGCCGGTTGTTGCTGCGGATGGCAAATGGGAAATCAAGGCGACTGACTTGCCGCTCGGCAAGCTCGCTGCAAGCATTTTGCAAAAGGTATCCGACAATGCCAGCGGCTGGATCGAGTCGCTGCCATACAACTTCGAAATCAACAATTCACTGCCCGACGTGTATGCCGTGAGTTCCACTGATGATTATCAGCCAACCTTCAGCGGCAAGGGTTTCACCGGTGCCACCGTGAAGATTTTCAACCCCGGCGGCGGCAGTCAGGCTGCCCCCGAGGTGGTCGTGCGCAATGGAGAATGGCAGAGCAAAGCCAGTCAACAGTGGGGGCCGACGCTCAAACGGGAAGTGCATATCAAGCAGTATCTGGACAGGCATCAGTCGCTTAATTGGGTCAAGCATCCCGTCACCATCGCGCCGCAGGCACCGACTATCGAGTTGCCAGTCGAGGAGGGTCTGTCACCCACCTTTAGTGGCACGTGCTGGCCGGGTGCCGTGGTGACAGTCAGCTTCAGCGACGACGCCACGACCTACCCAGCGACCGAGAACGCAGGCACCTGGGCCTTCCGCCGTCCCACCAGTTTCGTCCCCGATGTCACTCATGCCATCACCGTCACTCAAACCGTCGTCACCCTCACTTCGCCACCCGCGACGGAAGACTTTACGGTCCTGCAACCGATGCTCCAACCGCTGATCACGCACCCTGCCAAGGGCAGTAGTGTTGGTCGCGACATCACGGTGATGGGTAGCAAGGGTATGAAGGGCGCCACGATGCAGTTGTTCAATGAGCAGTTCGGTCGGCCCATCGGGGATGCGAAAGTGTTGGTGGCAGACGGGGAGTGGTCGATTGACCTCATGGCCCTCGACTTCGGTCTGTGCACCCTCTCTGCACAGCAGACGCTGAATAACCGGCCTTCGCTCAAGAGTGATCCGCACGCCTTCACCGTCGTTCTATTGCCGCCGCTGATCGAGGTACCCATGGAAAACGGTGATCTGCCGCGCATCTCCAGGCTGTCCGGGCTGGCGACGGCGGGTGCGAAGGTGCAGGTTTTACTGCAAGGCAGCGCCGAGCCTTTGCTAAGTAATGTGACGGTGGATGCAGAGGGGCATTGGGAGGGCGAGGTTACGCTGCCGGTGGGCGCCAAAGTCATTCGCGCCCGGCAATTTTTTGCGGGTAAGACGTCCGAAGACAGTCGCCCGTTGAGCTACAACGTCGTGCCTGCCGCGCCCTACATCGAAACCCCGGTGATCGGCGAGCATGTCGGCCGGCGAGTGGTGGTGTCGGGCTTCGGCATTGCGGGAGATACCGTCACCGTAAGGTGCGCAGACACGCCGCAGAGTACTGTGGTGCTGAGCGACCGCAGCTGGTCCGTGACGTACGATTTCGGTTCGCTCATAGCCGGGCAACAGGTGCTGCTGGTCGAGGCGTCGCTCGATATTTACACATCGGCGGCAGCACAAAGACCGTTCGAGTTGCGGACTTTCAAGCCCACCATCGACGAGCCTGAAGCGGGCCGTTGGGTCAGCCATCCGGTGGCGTTTGCCGGCCAGGGACGTGCGGGCAGCGGTGAGGTGGTGAGCTGGTACAACCCCGACATCACGTTGGTCAAGGCTGTGCCCGTGGTTGATGGAAAATGGCGCGGCGAGTCAACTCAACCGTTACCCGAAACGGCTAGCTGGTGCCGATTCCGCCAAACCCTCATCGACAGTTCAGATGGCGCAACGTCATCCGACTGGACCGACAGCTCGCGCTACGAGGTCGAGCCCGCACCCCTGTCGCGAAAACGGGAATGACCGGTCAAATCCGATGAATGGTCTGCAAACCTGTCAGATCTGACAGTAGACGCAAGTGTCGTTGAAGCGCCAAATCCCATTAACTGAATGTGTTGCCTGACAAGTCGTCAGGCAACACGGGTTTGTTGTGCTCTCAAGGAACCTGATCATGCCTGATCTGCGCCGCCCGGCCTTGCAACTGTTTGATCAGTTGTTTGAAGACGGACAGAAAGTACAAGACGTCGGCCTGCAAAACCTCGGTGCTTACCTCGAAGAGGGCGGCTCGATTTTTCCATTGGTGGAGCTGGGCGTCGAAGGTCTGGTCAGGACGCATCAGATGGGCGCCGAAGACGCTCGACGGTTTCTGCGCCGAGCCAACAGCATGGCGACTTACGTGCGACGCAGATTTATCGAGCATAAGCCGGGTGATGAGCAACAGGCGCAACCGGTGTCTAACGGCTTGCTGGCGATGGTTCAGGGACCGAGATTCGAGCATATTTTCAGGCCCCCTTTCGACCAGATGTGCCGCCCGGATGCACTGGAATCGCAGGCCTCACCCGTAGCCTACCTGGTTGACTTGCTGTGCTGGATACAGCAGAAAATCGAGCCGTATTGCGGTGAATTGCCACTGTATGGACTCCATCAGCGTCGGGCCGATCTCAAGTCGATACTGGTGGACTTCAATGCGGTTTACCGGTCGGTGCCTTCGATCGACATTATCGTGTCGGTGCTCGAAAAATTCATCGCCGCGCATCCGATTGAATCTGATCCCCAATCACCCGTGTCTATCGAGGATGCACTGATTGCCGCGCGTTATCCCAATGGCCTGCCTTACTACCAGCACTGGGTAACGATCGATGGTATCGCCCGTCTCAATGAACGGTCGGTTGGCGACTTTGCGCACACGGTCGATTTGTCCTACCCCTATTTTTCAGAATTTCTGGCATGGGATGGGCGCCCCGAAAGGGCGCTGACGCATGCTTCGCGGCTTGGGCCTTATCAGCGTCAGTTGCTGACCGAGCCTGCTGCCGACTTGGAGAAGCGGGACGCGTTTTACCTGGCTAACTACGGTGCAGAGGGGGTGGGTTGGCAAAACCTGAATCAGGTTGCGTATTTCGCCGACCGCACAAAACTCGACACACCCGGGGTCGAAAGGCTGCTATCGATTGACGATTTTGCACCTGTGCGTTCGGCCAATGTGCAATGGCCGGATGACGCCCCTGTTCCCGCGGAAAGTGGCCGTTCAGGGTCGGTATATATCAATGCCAACGGGCATCCAGGCATACATATCGAAAAAAGGCTCGGCGGGTCGGTATTTTTGAGTCGGCTCTCGGTCAACCCCGTCAATCAAGAGGGGCTGTCTGCCTTCGACCGCATGAACCGCATGGTGCGGCTGTGCAACTGGCTGGCACTGCCCAGTGACGAAGTTGACGTCATGCTCGCCGCCGCGATCAGGGCTGAAATGCGCGGCGGTGCGGATAAAGATGACTGGTGGATATCCAGCAATGTGGTGCATGCCCTTGGTCTGTTTCAGACGCTGCGCGAGCGCTACAACTGCACGGCGCCGGACTTTGCGGCACTGGTCGATCATTTGTCGATTTACGGGCGCGGTGAAGCCCTGTCGCAATTCGATCAGGTATTCAACAGGCAGGGTGGCTACCGCGAACCGCTGGTGCTGGATGACGGCACATTCCCGGTGACGCCGGCACCCGGTGAAGCCAACTTGACCATCAGTCAACTGTGCAGCGGCCTGGGCGTGGATACCCAGACGTATCAGTATCTGGCATTGACGGTGGCTCGGGCTCATGGCATTGCCGGCAACACGTTCAAGCGCAGCCTGCCGATTGTCTCGAGCTTCTATCGATTGGTGAAGCTGGCCCGTTTGCTCAACATCACGCCGGTCGAAGGCGTACTGATGCTGTCCTTGCTGGGCGGCGACGGTTGGCTCAACGGCGTGGCGGGTGATCCGATAATCAACTCGAAGTTGAGCGTTACGCCGGATGTGCTGAACATCATCGACGCTCTATTGGGCTGTGTGCAGTGGTGCCGCGACAACGACCTGCCGGTGTTGTGGGTGGTGCAACACGCCGCCGAACCGGCACCGGTCGGTGAAGCGTCAGATCAGGATCGGCAACTGTTTGATCAGATACGCAATCTGCTGCCGATGGCGAAGTTCTCCAACGCAACGGTATTGATGGCGGGTTTGCCTGCGGCCGGATCGGCGGACTGGCTGGACTTCCTGACCTCGAATGCCGACGGGATGGCGCCTGTGGTCGATGTCGATGGTCTGGTGCTGGCGGGCGAAGGCGCCCCGGAACAGTACCTGATTGACGTGCGCAAGCGACTCGAATGGGCGGTCGACAATGCCTTGGGCCTCCAGGCGCCGGAGCTGCGTGAATCATTTGTCGACGCGCTGTTCGGCGTTTTTCTGGACGCCAGGGACGCTCAAATCTCACTGGTGCAGGAAGTCCTGGCCGTGTATGCCGGCATTGCAGTGGAGCAGGCGATTCCCGTGCTAAACTGGTCAAACGCGACCGTTTACCAGTTCCTGCAACAGGTGAACGGACTACTCCAGTCGGACATAGAGTCATTCGGCCGTGGCCGCAGTCGCATCCCTGTACCCGATGCGTTACTCGGCCTGCTGGCCGATGTGCGGCGGCGCAGTGACGTAGTTACGCGGCTGGGGCTCAGTGCTGCGCTGCTGCTGGATTATCTCGATTACGGCTATCAGGCCTGGCTGGGACAGGTCAGCAAACATGAGTTCTCGATACGCACTCTTTATCACCTGACGACCCTGACCCGGGCATTTGACTTGAGCGAGCAGCCGCAACTGGAATTGCTCGACTATCTGCGTGACGTCAATTCACTGCCCGATCCATTGGGAAAGGACGCCATGACACTGGCGCAACAAGCTGCGGCGATTCGGCTGGCGGAATTTTTCGACTGGAGCGTACAAGAGGTGCGCGAATGCTTCAGCCGTGTTGATCCTGAGCTGCGCATTCTGAAAAACCTCAGCCAATTGGCGCTGTTGCTGCGCGTGCGCGAACTGTCTTTCAGCAGCGGGATGGATGCGTTGACGATTTTCCTTGTCGGCAATCTGCCCGAGACAGTCGACAAGGACGCGTATGCCGAGGCCGCGGAGCTGGCTCTGCTGAGCGAGTCCGGCGCGCATGCGCCACTGGCGCAGGTACCAGGGGATCTGGCGCAACTGGTGACGACTACCTGCACCCTGGAACCAACGGAAATTGTCGCCGGCTCCGGCGCCAAAACCATCTTCACGGTCACGGTGAAGGATGCTGCCGGGAAACCGTTGAGCGGTGTCCGGGTTAATTTCCGCGCAAGCCTGGGCAGCATCGAATCGGGCTTCACCCAGCCAGACGGGACCTTGAAGGCCACCTACACCGCCGGCAAAGAACTGGGCGCGGACACGCCGATTTACTGGCTGGATCTGTTCGAGCCGCAAAACGCCCCGACCATCAACCTCATTGTCGACCCAAAAACCCTCGAATTCACCGCGCGATTACTGTCGCCGGTGCCGCTGGACATTGTGCCGTCGGGGCAGGAGGTCGAGCTATACGCGACGCTGAAAGACCGCTACAACAACCTGGGCAAAGACGAGCTGGTGGACTGGGCGGTTGAAAGTGATGCGCCGGACAAGCGTGCTCAGGCAACGATCCGGCCTCGCCACGGATTCACCAATCAGGAAGGCCTTACGCGGGTGTTTGTCAGCAGCATTACCGGTGGGTCTTTCAGGTTCAGCGTGCTGTGCCACAAGGCCGAAAGCAAAGCGATCTTCGATGAAATTACATTTGCGAGTGAAGACCAGCGCAGTGAGACATCCCCTGCCCAGCGTTAACCCGGGATCTTCCCGCAAGGAGCAATCATCATGGCATTGAACGACTTTGGCGGCCTGCTGGAGAAACGCCGCGACGCGCTGCTTGAATACTGTATCGGCCAGGCAAGCCGGGCGGATTACCCGTTTGTGCAAAGCCCTGCCGACCTGTTCGAACTGTTGCGCATGGATCCACTGGACTCCTTTGCGGTGAAAACCTCTGCGGTGGCCGAAGCGACCAGTGCTGCGCAGCAATACATTCATGCGGTGTATCGCAAGCTGGAGCCCGGTTTTGCCCAGCATCAGTTCCCGAGTGAGGATCTTGAGCTGTGGCAGATCTACAACAATTATCCCGACTGGGCCGCGGCGCAGTTGATCACGCTGTACCCGGAAAACTATCTCAATCCATTCGTCCGTCAACGCAAGACCAGCCTGTTCCGAACGCTGGAAAACGACCTCAATCAGACGCGCCTGACCACCGATTCGGTGCAGGCGGCTTTGCGCAATTACTTGCAGGCATTCGAGCAGATCTGCGACCTGGATGTCATCAGCGCCTACATGGATGGCGCCACGCCGGACAAGGCCGTTTACTACTTCGTCGGTCGGCAGCGGGTGCAACCTTTCCAGTATTTCACGCGCAAGGCCGATATTGAGCTCACGCCCTCCAGCCTGACCGTCAATCCGGCGGCCTGGGGTGAATGGCAGGCTGCGGACATTCAACCGGTCGGCACGGTGCTGGATATCCGCCCGGTGTTGTGGAACGGTCGCGTGTGCCTGGTGTGGGCCGAGCTGGTCAAGGGGGCAGACGCGTCGGATCCGCCGGCCTCGTCCATAACGGACAAATTAAGCGTCAACCTGGCTTTCATGACACAGGGCGGTCAGTGGTCGGCGCCGTTGAATGTGTACAGTGCGGACGCCGGCCCTGCCGATGCCGATGATTTTCGCCTGATTGCAACGGTGTATATCGACCACCGCCATCCCAAGGGCAAGCTGGGGATCCTGATCGATGACGGCAAACAGGAGGGAAGCGAACCTGCGCCGCCGGAGAAGCGTTTGATCTACGACGTGCTGATGCGCCGCGATTTCACCGATGCGGGGGGCTGGCTGGATTCCGCAAGATTACGATTCGCCACGCCCGAGACGGTTCAGCATGCGCTGGGAAGCCACGTAACAGTGGTCAGCGAAGTCGCATCACCGGGCTCCATGTCCGAGTTTCTGGACCTGCAGGTTGCGGCTATGCGGGTGGGGACTGACGATGTAGTGACAGTCAATGGCCTTTGCTGGCCCACGGGGATGGCCGCTGGCGTTGATCCTGTGTTCGTTTTGAAGCTGGTCAATCCTGCGGAAGGGGATGCAGAGCCGATCAGTAAACCCTTTTCCCGCGCCGGTGACTGGGCGACCGAACCACTGACATTCAGGCGCCACGCGGGCTCCTGGCCAATACCGACAAAGTTCACATTGAAGGCAGAAATGCTCGAATACGGAGGCAAGGAATTCAGCCTTACAATTGTCGACCTCCCCAACTTCATACCGCCAGTCTTGTTGAAAAACACCCGAGACGCCGCACAGTTTCTATCGTTTCAACTGCCTTCACCGTACCTTGACTGCGTGCGCGCGAACACGCTGTTCGGCCCCGAACTTGTGCAGCGCTCGGCAGTTTCCACCGCCGCTGTGCTGAATTGGGATACCCAGTTCATTGAAGAACCGCCGCCCTACGGCAAGAGCATTTACGAACCCAATGGCGCCTTTGACGGGGCCAACGGTCTGTACTTCTGGGAGCTGTTTTTCTACTTGGCGATGCTGGTGGCCACGCGGTTGTCTGTAGAAGAGCGGTTTGCCGAAGCGCAGCAATGGCTGCATTACGAGTTTGATCCGCAAGCGACTGCCGATCTTTCCGGGGCCGCGCCGAAACCGGACTACTGGCGTTGCCGACCCTTGACCAATGACCTCGGCAATCCGGGCAGTGAAGCCTTGTCGCCCCTCGACCCGGATGCCATCGGCTTTGCTGCGCCCAGGCATTTCAGGATTTATGTGTTTATTTTTTACGTGAAAAACCTGATGGCCTGGGGCGATTGGTACTACCGTCAACTGACCCGTGACGCGTTGGTCGCGGCCAAGTTGTGTTACGTGCAAGCCGGATTTCTGATGGGCAAGGCGCCCTTGGCGCGCGCTGTCACGCGTTGGGAGACTGACACCCTCGGCAACCTTCTGGAGAAGAGTTGCACTCATCCTCAGCTTGAGCAATTCGAGCAAACGCTGGACTTCAGCCTGGCGGATGTCGGGCCCGGCTCCGATGTCCCCCCCCAGCTTGGGCTGTTAGGTAGCGAACCTTTCAGAAAACCCATCAATCAACCCTTGCTCGACCTGTTTACGGCGCCGGAGGAGCGGCTCAATACCTTGCGCAACGGCATGACCATTGACGGCAAACTGATGGACGTTCCGTTGTTCAGTCCGCCGACAGATCCCAATCAGTTGCTGCGTGATCTCGCCGCGGGTGGGGGCGGCGCGCCGCGCCCGATGGGGGGGCGGCTGGTGGTCAACGCTTACCGTTGGCGGGTGACGTATGAGGTGGCCTTGCGTGCGGTGCAGGCGCTGCAGGATTGGGGCGGGCAGGTGCTTAATCTGCTTGAACGACGTGATCGCGCTCAGCAGGAAGAATTGCAGCAGACGCACATGATGGAACTGGGTGACTTCGCCCAGCAGATGCAGGAGGAAGCTATCGCGCAGTCGCAAGCCAGCGTGAGGGCGCTTGAACAGAGTCGGGCCGTGGCGCAACAGCGCGCGGAGGCCTACGCACAACGTTACGAGGAAAATGTTTCGACGGTCGAATATGAGGTGATGACGGACCTGAAGCATTCCAAATCCTTGTCGTTGCAGGCCAAAATCCTCAAGCCCACCGGGGCCGTGATCGCGGCGTTACCGAAAATCTTTGGCATGTCCAACGGTGGCATGAAACCCGAAAATTCAATCGATGCGCTATGTTTCGGTCTGGAAATCGCCTCGTCGATTTTGCAGAACGAGGCCGACGTCAAGTCGACGACCGAAAGCTATCGACGTCGCCGTGATGAGTGGGGCTTGCAACGCGACCAGGCGCTGGCCGAAGTGGCGGCGATTGATGCGCAGATCGAGGCGCAGCGCCATGCGGTTGATGCAGCCAGAATCAATCTTGCGCAGACGACGCGGGCCAACGCGCAGGCGTTGGTCCTGTTCAACTTTCTGAAGAAGCGTGCGACCAATAGCGAGTTGTTCGGCTGGATGCTTGGCCAACTCAAGGCCCTGCATTACCAGGCCTACGATGCCGTGGTCAGTCTTTGTCTCAGTGCCCAGGCCTCGATGAATGCCGATACCGGCGATTACGATTCGCAGATACCCTTGCCGCAGGTGTGGCTGGATCAACGTCACGGCTTGACCGCCGGCGAGCATTTGCGTGCACATCTGCTGCGCATGGAGCGCGAACACTTGCAGCGCTATGAGCGGCGGCTGGAATTGGTGAAAACCGTTTCCCTGCGCAAGTTGTTCGATGACCCGATCGAGCGGCAGGTCGGTGTCGATAGTTGGGCGGACGCGCTCAAGCAATTGCAGAACACCGGCGAGCTGGAGTTCCAGCTGACCCAGTTGCTGTTTGATCGCGATCACCCGGGCCACTATTGCCGACAGATCAATTCGGTGGAAGTCGACCTGCCTGTTCTTACCGGGCCGTACGAGAACGTGCGGGCCACCCTGGTGCAGCTCGAAAGCAAGACCGCGACCCGAGCGACCACGCAATCGGTGCAGTACCTGCACAATCCCGTGACTGCGGCGCCTTCGGATGTGGTGATCAATCTGCGTAGTGGCCAGCAGATTGCCCTGTCAGCCGGGATTGCCGATAACGGCCTGTCGGCGATGCGACCTGAAGAAGGCTTGCTCAACCCTTTCGAACACACCGGCGCGGTATCGCGCTGGCTGTTGAGGTTTCCGTGGTGGGATAAAGAGCCGCAAGTGAGCATGTTGCAGTCTATTACCGACGCCATCATCACAATCAGGCTCACCGCCAAGGTCGGCGAGCCGACCTTCACCCAAAAAGTTGTGGACCTGATGACCCTGGCGGAAAGCGACGCGCAGAACAACATCGCTAAAGGAGCTGGTAATCATGAGTGAGCCGATCATTCAAGCAAACCGCAGCCTGGTCATCAACGGCGATTTCATCCAGGGTAAGGACAACTGGATACAGAAGGGGTTGGTGACTACCGGGGAGGAAAACTATGAGGGCGACAGAATCAAGTTGGTCAATATCACGAATGGCGCTTCACTCAGCCAGGACCTCGTAATCCCCAAAACACCCGGCACCGAGGCGCAATACAAACTGAGCTTTCTGGCGGAGACAGTGCACGAGGAACCGGCTTTGCTGATCATCTCCAAGGGCACGCTCACGCTGGCCGAGATCGAGCTCAAGCCTGCGCCGACGTTCAACCTTGAATACGCCCGGGAGCAAAGGGATGCCGGGCAACCACTGGACTTTCGACCGATTGAAAGCAAGCTGTCGCTCGATTATGAAGGGCTGGAAGGCGGCGATACCCTGAGCATCGAATTCAGAAGTCCGAAGAACCAGCAGGGCGACGATTACTCGAAACTCCGTATCGCCCGGGTCAACCTGCAATTGCATCTGGCTGCGCTGGAGCTGCAATCGGTGCAACTGGATGAACAGACCCTCGACCCTGGCAGCACGGTGTACCTGTGTCTGGGCGCTTCTCTCGGTGGAGAGCAGGGCGACGGTACGCGCTACGTGCCGCATCAGTTGTCCGTCAAACCATTGGACGACAATGCCTGGCTCGGCACCCGAATGGCCCTGACCAGCGTCGGCAACCCACTGGACGCGGTCAAGGCCAGGCCTGATTGGGGCGTCGAGCAGTCGGTCACGTCTGCGTGGTTGCTCGATTGCCCCGTGCCCGGTGAAGACAGAAGCTACAACTTCTCGATCAATCTGATCAACGAGTACAACGTTGCGCCCTGGTCGATCAATGTGTCCCTGGGACATCACCGCGTGGCCATTCGCGAGGTCCACGAAGCCGCGTATTACCCGGTGCTTGAGTATGCGCAGAGTGTGCGACTGGGTCTGCAAGTCACTTCCTTCTATACCGGTCAGCCGTTGCCTGGCCGGACCGTGACCTGGATGGTGCCCGGTCTTGACGAGCCATTTATTGGCACAAGCAATGAGCAAGGCTGGGCTTACTTCGATTTCACCCCGAAGACAGCGGGCGACGTGGTCATCAAGGCGTCGGTCGACAGTCCCTATTACGCCGCGGGTGTTGCAACGAGCAATTTTGACGTGAAGGTTTTGGCGACAGACCCCTGGAAGGATTTGCGCGCCGTTGTCGACGGAGGCGAAACACCGTGGGAGGCGTGCGGCTATCCCAATCGCGGTTCCGATTATTCATTGGGCGTGCGCTTGCCCGCCGACAGTCCCATGGCGGGAGCTGATCTGTCGTTGCACTGGAGCGGCGACGGGCATGAGCAACTTGGTGTCACGGTTAATCCGGCCCTCACGGAGCCGGTGCCTTTCGATGGCAATGACATGATCTGGACGCTGGGCTGCGAGGATCGGCTCAACGGTCGTTTCGCTGTGGCCCTGGTCTGTTCGAAGCTGCTTTTGCCGTCCCCCGACAAACCGATGTCGCTGGCACGCAACCGGATTCGGGTAGGGAAAGTGCAAGAGGCCAACAAGTTTCCGATAGTGGACGAAACGGAGAGTGTGTTACTGCGAGTACAGGCGGTGCATGAACTGGATCTCGGCGATGGTGATTCGGTGATCGGTGCGCTGGTGGACTGGATGATCCCCGACGGTGAGTCGGTGCGCAACGTGACCGGGGCGGACGGTTGGGCCAGTTTGCTGTATGCGCCGCAGACCGCCGGTGACCTGACCGTTACGGCGAGGGTTCGGGCGCATCAGGATGCTGTCTCGGTCGAGCGTGATTTTGCCGTCAAGGCCTATGCCACGAGCCCATGGCAAGGCGAAGTGGACATCCTGCTGGACGGCGAAGAAGTTGACCGCAAACAGCTCGGCGTGCTTTGCCGGCGTGGCAAGACTCATACCCTGAAAGTCTTGCCGCGCGTTGACAGTGAATGGGCGGGCAAATACGTCAGCCTGCAGTGGCGCGACGCCGATCCTGAGATTGGCCTGATACCGGCGGACCTTGGAACACCCAAGCCGTTGGTGGCCAGCGGAGTGGAGTGGGTACTGACCTCGGACAAAGCCAACAGTGTCAGCAGTCTGTTCGAACTGGAGCTGCGCCTGGAGGGGGTGGACAGGGTTCGGGAGTTGTCGGGGCGGCTGGTGTCTGATGATCTGACCGAAGACGTGGCGTTGATGCTCGATCAGGTCCACGCGAATCTGGATGACCAGCCGCTGCATCCGTGCCTCGGCGCTGCTCATACCTTCAATGTGATACCCGGCCAACTGAGCGCGCTGATCGGACTTGATGCGACTTTGTCCTGGTCAGGAACACCGCCCGAGTCGCTGGGCGCTACTGTCGAACCACCTCTGGATCATCCGCAACAACTGAGCGATGGCGGAGCGAGCTGGGTGGTGAATTTCACGCAAAGCCGGGAGCCGGGCGCGTTTTTTCTGAAGGTGCAAATGCCTCAGCTGGCGTTCAGCGCCGTCGCCAAACCCATGTCGCTGGCACACAACAAGCTGCGGATCGAGGCATGGCGCGAGTCGGCAGTTGATCCGGTGCTGAATCAGGCGCCTGCGAAGATGTGGGTCCAGGCGTTCTCGCAAGTCCTCGACTGTCCCGTCGCTGAGGCCAAGGTGAGCTGGACGACCGAGGAAGGCGTCCAGCACATCGACAGCGGTGCCGATGGCTGGAGCGGTTTTGACTTTGCGCCAGACGCTCCCGGGCCGCATACCGTTACCGCATCGCTGGTCAGTCCATTTGATGGTTATGAAGAACGTCAGCTGATGACGATCAATGCGCTGGACCGCGATCCGTGGTCAGATTTGATGCTTATATTTGATGGCCAGCCACCGGAGGCGTGGGGGGAGAAAACCTGTTTTCCCCGTCGTAAGGGCACTCACCGGTTGACGGTGATGGCGCCTCGGGGCAGCCCTTTGCTGGATCGCCAACTGACACTCGGCATGACCGGAACCGGCCCCGCAGCGTTGGCGATCCAGTTCACACCGCCAGTGCTCGGCGTTCCCAAGCTGTTCAGTTCTGCGGGCTACAGCTACGACTTTTCAGTGGGGGATTTGGCTGACGGCAGTTTTGCGTTCTGCCTGGCGTCCGAGCGCTTGGCCAGTCTGTCGCCGGCCAATGCGATGTCTGTGGGTCAAGGCGAGCAGGTGATGAAGATTGCTGAGCGCGAGCGCATCAATCGGACGCTGCTGTGGGGGGAGCAAGTATCGGAGCAAATCACCGTGGTCTCGACGATCACCGGCAGGCCGATGTCGGGCGTAGCCGTGACCTGGCGCAGTCCTGATTTTGGGGAGATGACGTCGACCACTGATTTTTACGGCGATGCGCGAATTCGCTTTGTGCCCGTCACACCCGGAGCCTTTGAGCTGACGGCCACGGTAGGCGGCACACTGCATGCGGATTCGATTTCGTTGCAGTTTAATCTCAATGAACCTCGGGAAATTCAGTCGTTGCAAAGCGATGAACCCAGCGGGCATCCGGGCCAGGAGGTTTCAGCATGGCTGATCGTGATTTCCGCGAGAACGGGTGAGCCGTTGGTTGACGTTGAAGTGGAATGGGAATACCCGGGCATCAAAATTGCGCCATCGACAACGGATCACGCCGGCAAGGCAGTGGTTAGGTTCAGAATTCCACCGATCAGGGAAGGGTGGTTGTCTGCCACTGTGAAGGGCGGCTATGCCGGGTCGCAGGTTCAAAGCATGGGGTTCATCGCCAAACCAAATCTGGACACCTGGCTGCAGGAGTTCACGCTTTTACTCAATGGCCAGGAAGTGGATTTTGACGGTGAACCGTTGGAGGTTGTGCGCGGGGTTGCCAATAAACTTGAGTTACGTGTCAGAAGTTACAGTTGGTTGATCCCTTGGGAGCAAGTAGCGCTTGAGGATCATGACGGGGCAGTGGCATCGGGACTTCAATTCTCCCCTGACCTGGAGGTCTTGCGCCCAGTGGACGGGAATCCTCTGTGTTGGTCCATGGCTACCGGTCTTCCCGGTACAAACCAGGAGTTCTCCTTGAAACTGACCAGCCCTGATATTCCGGATAAAGTGTTGGCGGCGAAAATAGTGGATGCCAGTCAACAATTTGAAGTGCTGTTCGACACGTTTTCCCACGAGCTTGGCGCTGCCACTGCGTACCCTTGTCACGGCGCAATTCATACCGTGCGCCTGCGGTTAATACCCGGCAGTCCGCTATCAGGCAGCCATGTGCAACTGAATTGGCAAGGGGAGAGTGCAGAAAGCCTCGGTGTGGTGGTGACACCTGGACTGGACGTCAAGCATCAACTTGACGGGGAATGGCTGACCTGGACGCTCGACTGTAAAAACAGTACCAGAGACGCCAAGTTCTCTTTGGCGCTGACGGCGAGCGATAGCAACTGGACGGCATCACCGTTAGCCATGTCGTTGGGGCATAACCTGGTCACCACTGAGCGGTGGCATAAAAATTATGATGGGCCGATACATTACTACGACGAGTACGGAATCAGAGCAACCTCCAGCTTTTTGAATACGCCTGCAGAAGGTGTTGAAGTCGTTGCTTCCCGAAGCCATGTACCCTCACCAGAAATCACGCTCACTGATCAAAAAGGAGAAGTCATTCGTCCGGTCGTGGATGCAGTCGTTTACTTCAGTATTAAAAATCGATACGACGGTACTGATGTGTAGCCATGGTTTTGGCGCGTGATATGAATGCCTCTTTCACTCGAAAGGGGCGTTTTGCTATCAATCAAAAGCCTCCCGCCCCTTTCAGTGCGAAGTACCCACTCACCAGTTCGGCCCCCAATTCTGTGGGCCTTACATCCACCACCGGAACGCCATGAGCGAGCAACCGCTCATGGAGTTCTGCCCGTTCATTCAAGTAGCTCACCGTCCCGCAATAGGCCAGTGCTTGCGGCAGGGTTTGCACCGGGGAATGACGCAACGTGTCGAGATTTTCCTCGCGCAGACTCGCCACCAGCACGCGGTGTTGCTTGCCCAGGCGCTTGACCGCATTGAGCAGTTCTTCATCGTCTTCATCGCGCAGGTTGGTGACCAGCACCACCAGCGCCCGGCGCTTCTGTTGCGCCAATAATTGATTGGCCGCGACCTGATAATCGGCAGGGCGTTGCGTGCTGTCCAGATCATAGACGGCGTTGAGCAACACGTTCAGTTGACCGCTGCCTTTGACTGGCGCCAGATGGCGCGGCTGATCAGCGGCGAAAGTGCTCAGGCCCACCGCATCGCCTTGGCGTAGCGCGACGTAAGCGAGCAGCAGACAGGCATTGAGCGCGTGATCGAAGTGCGACAGCTCATCGTCCTGACTGCGCATGCGTCGGCCACAGTCGAGCATGAAGATGATCTGCTGATCGCGCTCGTCCTGATATTCGCGGGCAATCGGTGTGCGTTGGCGGGCGGTGGCCTTCCAGTCGATCTGACGCAGACTGTCGCCCTCACGAAATTCACGCAACTGGTGAAACTCCAGCCCTTGGCCGCGACGCTGCCGTTGGCGCACGCCGAGCTGGCTGAGCCAGTTGTCTACCGCCAGTAACTGGCCGCCGTAGAGTCGCGCGAAATCCGGATAAACCCGGGTGTTGTCGATCACGCCGAGCAGGCGTTTGCCCGACCATAAACCCAGTGGGCTCGGCAGGCTGATTTCGCACTGTTCGAAGCTGAAATGCCCGCGCTTGAGCGGGCGCAGACGATAGCTGATCTGGCTGTGCTGACCCGGTTGCAGCGCAACATTCAACGGCAGGTTTTCGAAACTCAGGCCATCGGGTACATGGTCGAAAATCTGAATGTTCAATGGCTCGGCGAAATCGTGTTCAACCTTGAGCTGCACCTCACCCCAGCGTCCCAATGCGAGGCTGCCGGGCATCTGTCGCTTGATCCGCACGGTGGGCAAACGCTTGAGGCGCACTGCGTCGAGTGTCGCCAACGCCAACAGTGCCAGCAGCAGTCCCCAGTTGATCGACAGCAGACTGGCCGGGAGCTCGATTTGCAAGGCCTGCAAAGTGCCGAGCACGATGCCGATGGCCAGCAGCACGGCGACCCAGCTCAATAACAGTTTGGAGGGTTTCACAGACGCGGTGCCGGGACTTGGTCGAGCAGTTGTTGCAACACCTGATCGACTTGCAGGCCTTCGATGTCCAGCTCCGGGGCAATGCGCACACGATGGCGCAACACCGCCAGCGCGCAGCCCTTGAGGTCATCCGGAATCACGAATTCACCGCCGCGTAACAAGGCTCTGGCGCGGGCGCACCGCACCAGCGCAATCGTGGCGCGTGGCCCGGCGCCGAGGCTCAGGCCTGGCCAGGTGCGGGTGCTGCGCGCCAGGCGCACGGCATAATCGAGCACCTGATCATCCAGCGGTAAATCACTGGCGATGCGTTGCAGGGCCTGCACGTCCTTGGCTTGCAGCACGGTGCGCAGCGGCTGCACATCAAGCATGTCGGCGCGGGTCGAGCGACTGACCTGACGCACCATGTTCAGTTCCTGTTCCGCATCCGGGTAGTCCATGCGCACCTTGAGCATGAAGCGGTCTAGTTCGGCTTCGGGCAGTGGGTAGGTGCCTTCCTGTTCGATCGGGTTTTGCGTCGCCAGTACCATGAATGGCTGAGCGATCGGCAGGGCGCGTCCCTCCAGCGTGACCTGGCGCTCCTGCATCGCTTCGAGCAGCGCCGCCTGGGTTTTCGCCGGGGCGCGGTTGATCTCGTCGGCCAGCAGCAGATTGGTGAACAACGGGCCTTTGCGCAGCTTGAATTGCTCGGTGTGCAGGTCATACACGGCATGGCCGGTGACGTCGCTGGGCATCAGGTCGGGCGTGAATTGAATGCGTGCGAACTCGCCGCCAAAGCAACGCGCCAATGCCCGCACCAGCAAGGTCTTGCCCAGTCCGGGAACGCCTTCGAGCAGCACGTGGCCGCCAGCGATCAACGCCGTCAGCACGTCATCAATCACCGGGTCCTGGCCGATGACCGCTTTGCGCAATTCGCTGCGCACCGCTTGCGCCAGTTGACTGGCGCGCTGGCGTTGCTGGGCGGCGTGGCTGGCGCTGCCGGGCTCGATCTGTTCAGTCATAGCGTGTTCCTCAAGGTTTGCAGGTGGGCGACCTGGCGGCAGAAATCGGCGCTGGGCAGCCGCCGGTTCGGCACCGGGCTCAAGGCCTGGCTGATGGCGCGGGTGGGTTGTCGGGTCAGACGCGACAACGCCAGCCATTGTTCGGCAACATTCAATTGATCAAAACCAGGATGGCGGCGGCGGGCACGGCGCAACACGTCTTGTTGCAGTGCCTGCAACAGCGCTTGCTGACCGTTGTGCCGAAGCATGAAATCGGCACTGGCGCGCAAGTGTTCCTGCAACTGCCGGCGGCCATTCGGGGCTGGCGCCTGAAGCGGGCCGTGGCGCACGCCGGCCTGCCAGAGCCACAAACCGATCAGCGCAAGCAGGGCGACGATGGCTTGCGGGAAATAGCGCCAGAGCAGCGTCAGCAAGCCATCGTGTTCGGTGTTGTAGATCAGCGTGACATCGGTGTCGGCACTCAGATACCACAGCAGCCAGGCGTTGTCGTACTGGGCGATCGCCGTGGTTTTCCACAACTCGGCATCGGTGACCACTGTGATCGAACCGAGGCTGTAGGCCAGTTGCATCATGTGTGTGGCCTTGGCGCTGTTGGCCCAGGCTTGCGCAAGATTCTTCGGGTCGTCGAGGTGGAAGTCGGTGTCGAACCCGGCGTAGGCCGGGGCGTCTTCGTCCTCCAGATACAACTTGGTCAATTTCGGGTACGGATCTTTTTCCTGATCGGCGGGCGAATCCTTCAGATCCTTGCTCAGGGATTGATGCAGTTGCACCCGATCAAGCAACAGGTCGTTGCTCTGTTTTGTCTGTTCATCCCACAACGATTCGGCGACGAACACCAGCCGCCCGCCAGCCCGCGTCCAGTTCAAGACTTGATCGACCTGACGCGGGGTCATCCGCGAGCGGTCGTTGAACAGCAGCAGGGTGTGCCCGTGCGGTTCGATATCCGGCAGCACAGCAAGGCTTTCGGCATGGCTGACGTTGATGCCGCGCTCACGCAAGAACATTTCCGCCGCCAGATAAGGGTTGGCCTGGGCGGCGGGCGATGGGCCGTGATCGATCTGTTCCTGATAAGGCTTGGCCACAAGGTAGAGAAAAATGCCCAGCACACTCAGCAGCGCGACGAGCAATGCGCCGACCCACCACAACGCGCGCCGATTCAACGGGACGCTCCATGGCCGAATAACGCGCGCCAGCCATCGCACAATTCCTGTTGCAGGTGCACCGCCGGTTCGCGATGCCCGTAGGCCATGTTCTGCCAATGGGTGGTCAGGGTGCGGCTGAAAGCGAGCAGCTCCGGACGCTGGAGTTGTTCGACTCGCGCCAACACCTGATTTTCGGTGTCGGCAGCTTTCAGGGTCAGATCGAAGTCGTGGAGCAAGTGACTGAGCAGGCCACGATAGAGCAGGCTCAGGGCCGCGCGTGGCTGACTCTGCCAGAGTTGTTCGGCGTGGGCGGCAATATCGTCGGGCAAGGTGTCGCGGTTCAGATCCAGGCCGAAGGCTTGCTGCGGCGCGGGCCGTTTTGCCCGGGCGGGCAGGGCCGGCCGGCGGCTGACGAACGCTTGCAGAAACTCGCGGTAACGCCAGATCAGCCAGCCAAGCGCAGCGATCAATGTGCCCCACAGCAATACTTCGATGATCGTGGCCAAGGCGTTGAAGTGCTGGCCATCCAGCCAGCCCAGCAGGGTTTTGAGCCACTGCGGGGCTTCACCGGGTTGTTCTTCTTTGGCAGTGTTTGCCGGGTCATCGCCAAAGCGGTAACGGGTGACGGATTCCGGGTTCTTGAAGGGTGGTTGTTCGAGCAGTGCCTTGATGCTGTCGCGTGATGCCTGACTGGTCAGTGGCTGATTCAACAGCCGTGGAGCGTCCGGTGCATTAACAGGCTCGGCAGCCCAGACCGGTTGCACAGGTGGCAGCAGCAGACACACCGCCAGCAGCACGCCGAGCACGCTGCTGCTCAGCCGTTGGCGCAAGCGTCGGAACACCAGTTCAATGTCCCACGCTTCCAGTTGCGTGCGCCGGTTCAGATAAAGGCTGAACCCGCAGGCCACGTAGATCGGCTCCCAAACCACCAGCACCAGCGCATAAAAGACATTGGTCAGGTGCTCCAGCCAGCGCCATTCGTGATCCGCCGCGAGAATCAACGACTGCCAGTCCCAATCGGTTTCAATCTGCTGCGGCAACAGCAGGTAGAACAGCACCAACAGGCCGATCCACAGCGCCGTTTCCAGATGCACGCCGATGATGGTCAGCCACTGCGCGGCGCCGGCGTTGCGTTGCAGCAGCACCTGTAGACGTTGTTGCCGTGCACTGCCGTCCAGGCCTTCGAGTTGCACCACGGGCATCAGGAAACTGCGGCTGAAACTCAGCCGTCGCCACGTCAGGCTGGCCAGCAATTGTGGCTTGAGCAGGCGCGGCCACTCGCGCAGGGCTTGCTTGAGTGTGGGGGTTTCGCCGAACAGGGCTTTGGACAGAATGTACAGCGGCAGGCGTTCGTAGGCCGGCTTCAGCCACCAGAAGATAAACACCGCCAGGGATGGCGAGTCCCACAACAATACGCTGAGCAGGGCGAACAGCGGCAGGGTGACGATTGCCCAACTGGTCATCAACAGGCGCCGGTGTTGCTGGCTCATGAGCACGCCCAGATCCATGGCTTCCCATGTTGTGCGCGGGCGGATCACCACGGTGGCATCACTCAGGCGCATGACGGGTCCTTCCTGCGAACAGCAAATAGCTCGCGACCAATATCCACAGACCGCCGCCGACAAGGTATTTGGTGAGCGGCGCGACGCTGGTTTTCGACGACCAGTACGCTTCAATGAACGCTGCGATCAGTAGGAACAGCATGACCCCACAGATCAGCAGCACACTCTTGCGTGCGGCGCGTTTCAACGCTTCTGTGCGGGTCAGGCGCCCCGGTGCAATCAATGCCCAGCCCAGTTCCAGCCCCGCGGCGCCGGCCAGGGCGATGGCCGTCAGTTCGAAAGCGCCATGGGCGATGACGAATGACCAGAAAGTCTGGCCGAAACCGATTTCGCTCAGGTGCCCGGCCACGGCACCGATGACCAGACCGTTGTAGAACAGGAAAAACGCGCTGCCCACGCCCATCAGCAAACCGCTGGCGAACGTCTGAAAGGCAATGCCGATGTTGTGCATCACGTAGTAACCGAACATCACCCAGTCCTCGCTGGCAGCTCGCTCGGCCGGGCGCCCGAGGTGGCCGGCCACCGGGTCGTACATGCTTTGCATTTCACGCACTTGATCGGCGGGGATGAGGTTGTAAACCAACTCGGGGAACATGTAGACCAGCACGCCGACACCGATCAGGCTGCCAAAAAACAGCAGGCCGGCGACAAGCACGAAGGGCCATTCGCTGCGCACCAGCCGGGGGAAACCGGCGAGGATGAAGCCAATCAGGTTGGCGCCCAGTCGACTGCGATGCCGGTACAGCTGTTGATGGCCGCGCAACACCTGTTGTTGCAGAGTGTCGATGAGGAAACTGCTGTAGCCGCGTTCCTGCGCCAGCGCCAGGTGTTGGCAAAGGCGTCGATAAGCCTTGGGAAAACCCGCCACTTGCGAGGTTTCCTTGCCTCGTTCGAGGCGTTCAAGGGCCAGCGCAAAGCGCTCCCATTCGGCCTTGTGGCGACTTTCGAAAAGACTTTGCTTCATGTCGGGCCCAACAAACCGCGAGCGATCCCGTTGAGTTCGGCGACGGCTTTGGGGGCGGAAATATGCAGCGGCTGGGCCAGCAAACCGGCCAGCTCATTGACCCGCGCGGGTGACAGTTCACCTTGGCGTTCGGCAAACCCGAGCACAGCACGTTGCTCGCTCAGGGTGAGCGGCACAGGCGCACGGCGGGGTTCGGCGTCGGGTAATTGCGGGCGGGTCAGCGGGCGTTCGCTGTACACCACCAGCGTACCGGCGGCGATATCGCCCAGACGTTTGAAGGTCGGGTGTTGCAGGCAACTGATGGCGCCGAGGAAGTAGCCGAACGGCAGCAGGTCGACAAAACGCAGCAGGTTGCGCAGCAAGGAGGCCGACCAGCCGATGGGGGTGCCGTCGTCGTGCACCACCCGCAATCCCATCCATTGTTTACCCGGCGAGCGCCCCTGACGCAGCACTTCGAACAGCACCATGTACCACCAGCTGATCGCAAACAACAGCAGCGAGCCAAGGCCCATGCCGAGTCTGCCGAGCAACGCCAGCACAATAAACAGCACACCCATGATCAAGCCACGAATCCCCAGATCGATCGCGAAGGCGATGGCCCGCACCATCAACCCGGCAGGACGCAACGGCAAGTCGATACCCTCCGGCGTTTCGACCTGATACCGCGTATCCAGCGGTGCTTTCCTTGGCGGTGCTGTGGGTTCAAGCATGGGCTACCTGATGTTCGCCTGTTCGGGATGCAAGTGGGGTCGATGCTAGCAGCCTCTCGGGGGAAAACGACATAACTATGTATTGCACATCGCGTGTCGCCCGGTGGTTGAATGACGCGAGGCTGGCCGCGACCGCGGTTGAGCGCCTAGACTTCGCCGATCTTCAGTTCAGGAACCGCCCGTGACTTCCATCTTCTGGTACGACTACGAAACCACCGGCATCAATCCCCGTTGCGACCGGCCGCTGCAGGTTGCCGGGATTCGCACCGACCATGAACTCAACGAAATCGACGAGCCGGTCAATCTCTACTGCCAGCCCAGCGAAGACATCCTGCCGCACCCGGCCGCGTGCGCGATCACTGGCATTACCCCGAGCCAGCTCGCCGAAAAGGGTTTGAGCGAAGCCGATTTCATGACCCGGGTACACGCGCAACTGGCCGCTCCCGGCACGTGTGGCGCGGGTTACAACACCTTGCGTTTCGACGACGAGATGACCCGCTACAGCTTGTATCGCAATTTCTTCGACCCATATGCGCGCGAATGGCAGGGCGGCAACAGTCGCTGGGACTTGATCGACGTGGTGCGTGCCGCGTATGCCTTGCGTCCGGACGGGCTGGTCTGGCCCACCGATGACGAGGGGCGGGTGACCCTCAAGCTCGAGCGCCTGACGGCCGCCAACAACATTGATCACGGGCATGCCCACGAAGCCTTGTCGGACGTGCGTGCGACCATCGCGCTGGCGCGGTTGATCCGTGAAAAGCAGCCAAAGCTGTACGACTGGCTGTTCCAGTTGCGCAGCAAGCAAAAGGTCATGGATCAGATTCGCCTGTTACAGCCGATGGTGCATATCAGCGGACGCTTCTCCGCGGCGCGCAGTTATGTCGGCGTTGTATTGCCGCTGGCCTGGCACCCGAAAAACCGCAACGCCTTGATCGTCTGCGACTTGCACCTCGATCCGCAGGGCTTGCTTGATCTGGATGCGCAAACCCTGCGCCAGCGTTTGTACACCCGCCGTGACGATTTGCTGGAAGGCGAGTTGCCGGTGCCGCTCAAGTTGATTCATATAAACCGTTGCCCGGTGGTGGCACCGCTGACGGTATTGCGTGCGCAGGATCAGCAAAGGCTGGGCCTGGACATGGCGCTTTATCAGGAACGAACGCTGCGACTAACTGACGCACAACAAGTTTGGAAAGATAAAGTTGCGGCGATTTATGCCAGTGAAGATTTCACCCCGAGCGAGGATCCGGAACAACAGTTGTACGACGGATTTATCGGTGACCGCGACCGGCGTCTATGTGAGCAAGTCAGAGCGGCCGATCCTGCTCAATTGGCGCAAGAGCAATGGCCTTTCGATGATGAACGTTTGCCTGAATTACTCTTTCGATATCGAGCGCGTAATTTTCCAGAGACGTTGAATTCTGAAGAGCAGCAACGCTGGCAAATATTTTTGCGGCAGCGTTTGTCCGAGCCTGAATGGGGTGCACCCAATACCTTGAAATCTTTTACGGAGGCCGCAGAGCAATGGTTGCTAAGTGCGACACCGATGCAGAAAGAGGTGCTCAATGAATGGCAGAATTATGTCCAGGCATTACGCAAACGTTTGAATCTTTGAAATCGAACATGGCCGGGAGCAAATTCCAGGCATAAAAAAACGCCAGCATTCGCTGGCGTTTCTGTTTTCGCGGATTGCTCTGCGAAGGCGTTGCGGCTTAGCCCAGCAGGGTAGCCCAGCCTTCAACCACGTCACCGCCCCACTTGGCTTTCCACTCTTTCAGAGTTTTGTGGTTGCCACCTTTGGTTTCGATGACTTCGCCATTGTGCGGGTTTTTGTATTGTTTAACTTTGCGAGCACGCTTGGTGCCGGTAGTTTTTACTGCGCCGCCGCGTGGTGCTTTGGTTTTCGATTCCGGATCCAGCAGCGCGATGATGTCACGCAGGGATTTGGAGTATTCGCCCATCAGGGTGCGCAGTTTGCCTTCGAATTCCAGCTCGGTTTGCAGTTTGTCGTCTTGCGACAGGTTCTTCAAACGGGCTTGCAGCTCTTTGATTGCTTCTTCGGTGGCGCGATATTCGTTGATCAAGGACATGATTACTACCTTAGTAGAGTGCTGAATTGCAGGGGACAGTGGCGCAATAATAGTCAGGCTGTTTCATCAAGTAAACATTTAACCGGGTTTTTTATTTAAATGAGTTACAAGAATTAGCAGCAAATTGAATGTTCAGTTAAATAGTGTGATGCAGTCATCACAGATATTCACAGTGAACGGCACAAGAGGGGCCAATGGTGGGTGGGCAAGTTGACGGTGGTCCCGTGAAAAACGCCATGCTGCGGGGCGGGTCGCGCGTGCGCGTTCATCAATACTGCAGTTTTCCTGCGCAGTCGCTAGAATGGCGGCCTTTGCGAAGTTCTGGAGTTACCCCCTCATGCGCACTTTTCGGCTGGTGATTTCTTGCCCGGACCGCGTTGGCATCGTTGCCAAAGTCAGTAATTTTCTGGCATCCCACAACGGCTGGATCACCGAAGCGAGCCACCACTCCGACAATCAGGTTGGCTGGTTCTTCATGCGTCACGAGATCCGTGCCGATTCGCTGCCGTTCGGTATTGAAGTATTGCGCGAGAAGTTTGCGCCAATCGCCGAAGAGTTCTCGATGGACTGGCGCATCACCGATACCGAGCAGAAAAAACGCGTGGTGTTGATGGCCAGCCGCGAATCCCACTGCCTGGCTGACCTGCTGCACCGCTGGCACAGCGATGAGCTGGATTGCGAAATATCCTGCGTGATTTCCAACCACGATGACCTGCGCAGCATGGTCGAGTGGCACGGCATTCCTTATTACCATGTTCCGGTCAATCCGCAGGACAAGGAACCGGCCTTCGCCGAAGTGTCGCGTCTGGTCAAACAGCACGACGCCGAAGTTGTCGTACTGGCGCGCTACATGCAAATCCTGCCGCCGGCGCTGTGCCGCGAATATGCGCACCAGGTCATCAACATTCACCACAGCTTCCTGCCGTCGTTCGTCGGCGCCAAGCCTTATCACCAGGCGTCCCTGCGTGGCGTGAAGCTGATCGGCGCGACCTGTCATTACGTGACCGAAGAGCTGGACGCGGGCCCGATCATCGAGCAGGACGTTGTGCGCGTCAGCCACAGCGACAGCATCGAAGACATGGTGCGTTTCGGTCGTGACGTCGAGAAGATGGTTCTGGCGCGCGGTCTGCGTTATCACCTCGAAGATCGAGTGCTGGTGCACGGCAACAAGACTGTGGTGTTCTGATCGAACTCACGGATGCTTGAAAAAGGAAGGGCCTGGGCGTTCAATCGTCCAGGCCCTTTTTTGTATAAACCCCTTTGCCGTTTTTTGATCCGAGGAAAAGCCATGAGCGATCCACTGGACAAAGCCACTTCCAAAGCCCCCGCTACTGTGGGCGAGGGTTGTTTGAGTCGCTATGACCCGGATGACATGAGCCCGGAGGATGGCACCGAGTTTCCCGGTGCGGCCGAGTTGTGGGAACAACTTATAGATGAACAGGATGAGGCTAAGAAGCCTGCCTGACTTTCATCAGTTTTCTCAGCAGCGGTCGCCCAAGCATCAGCAGAAACACCGGCCCACCCACTACCAGATAGAAGTAAAACGTCACCACTCGCCAGATCAGAATCGCCGCCGCTGCTGTCGATTTGCCGACCATGGGTGCCAGCAGCGCCGCCGAGGTCAACTCCGCAGCGCCCGCGCCACCGGGCAACAGGCTGAACTGCCCGGCGCCCAGCGAAAGCATCTGCACCAGAAAACTCCAGGCCCACTGCAAATCCGCTCCCAGGCCGCGCAATGCCAGATACAGCACGCTGTAGCGCAGCAGCCAATGCACACAGGTCAGGGCGAAGACTTTGCTCAAGGTTTGCCATGGCAATTTCAGCGTATCGATAAACGCAGCGAGAAAATGCAGCAGCTTGCGTGCCCAGCGACGACGGGTGTTGGGTTGCACGTTCATGCGTGCCAGCACCCGGCCGCTCAGGCGAATCAGCCGGCGATGGTAGCGCGCCAGCAGCACGCAACTGCACAACCCGCCGAACAGCGACACGGCGCTGATAACCAGTAGCCATTCCATACGGTCGCTGAGGTGCTGAAACAGTGCGTAAATCAGAATTCCGCTCAGGGCGCAGAGAAAAAACAGCAGATCGCTGAGTTGATCCATGGCAAACACCGCACTGCCACGGGCCGGCCGTACGCCGCAGCGGGCCAACAGCGCCATGATCGTCAGCGGCCCGCCGCTGCCGCCGGGTGTCGCGCAATAGGCGAACTCGGCCGCCATGACCACGCCCAGGCTTTTCAGCGGCGTGACGCGGTCGCGTTGATCGCCCAGCAACAACCGCAGGCGCAAGGTGTTGATGCCCCAGCACAGCAGAATCATGCCGAACATGATCAGCAGCCACTTCAGGGGAAAGCTTTGCAGGCGCGCCCAGATTTCACTGCCACCGAGCAGCAGTGGAATCAGCACCGCAGCGAGCAGTCCGATCAGCAACACAATGCCGCGGTTCATGCGGCGCGTTCCAGTTGGCCGCGCTGTTGGGCCAGCCAGTTGATTTTGGTCATCGGTACTCGTCCATCCGTCAGTAGCCGTTCGAGGGTATTGCGCCAATATTCGCGGGAGAACCCGTGGCGCATGTCCACCGGGTGCAATCCTAGCCGAATCACCGGCGCTTGGCGCCAGCGCTGTTCACGTTGGTCGCTGAGGATTTTTGACAGGCCACGACGCCAGGCGCTGCGGGCACTCCAGACCAGACCCGGTGCGTCGATCGGGGTGAAATCCGGCAAACGATACAGATGCTGCGGATCACTGGTGTAGCGCAACGGCAACTCGCGCAGCGCCAGGCGTGTGCCTTCGCTCATCAACCAGGCCGGGGCGACGAAGCCGTGCAATGGCCAGTCGTAGCGCTGGAACATCTCAATGCCGGCGCGAAGACGGGCGAGGGCGGCCTCGTGGGACAATCGATAGAACTCGCCCTCATGGGTATAGACGCGGCGCATGAACCAGTCTCTTGGTGTGCGCGGTCGAGGCTCCTGGTCATCATGGAAAAAACCGTGAAGGGCCAATTCATCGCCACGGGCGACGCGCTTGCTCAGCAACTGCCGAAAATCCGCGTGCGCATCGAGATTGTCGTGGCGATGAAAGTCCGGCACTACCAGCCAGGTCATCGGCACGTTGCCGAGTGCATCGACCGCCTCGACAAACGGTTGGTAATCCGCCCAGGTCGATGGCGCCACATCATGCAACACCAGCAGCACAGCGGGTCGGTTCATGAGATCAGCCATTAGCCACCCGCGGAATCGCGTGGCCGAGGACCGCGTGGTAGTGACTCAGCAGGCTGTCGACCACCGTGTCCCAGGCGTAATGGTGTTCGACATGTTGGCGCGCCTGAGCGCCAAGTTTGATAACGCCGCGACTGAACAATTCGCGCACGGCATTGGCCATCGCCTGCGGGTTATTCGGTGCACAGAGCAGGCCGCACGAATCGGAGACGATTTCTTCAAACGCCCCGGCCGCCACCGCCACGACCGGAATGCCGCAAGCCATGGCCTCAAGGATCACCAGGCCGAAAGTTTCCTGATCACCGGCGTGCAGCAGCGCATCGGCACTGGCCATCAGTCGTGCAACGGTTGGTGCCGTGCAGAATTCATTGATGACACTGACGTTATCCGGCACCACAGCAGGCATCGACGAACCGACCAACAACAAGTGATAGCGCGGGCCGAGGCGTTGCATGCATTTGAGCAGCACCGGCAGGTTTTTCTCTTTCGAACCACGCCCGGCGAAGATCAGCAGGCGCGTGTCTTCGTCGATCCCCAATTCGGCGCGCAGGCCTGAATCACGGACGGCAGGGTTGAAGGTTTGCAGATCGACACCCAGCGGTTGCACAAAGACGTTGCGCACACCGAGGCCGGTGAGTTTGTCAGCCATGACCTGACTGGGCGCGAGAACCCGGTCAAAGTTGCCGTAGAGCTTGGTGACGTAAGCCTCGATGTTCGGCGTGACCCAATGGCCCATGCGGTTACTGACCAATAGCGGCAGGTCGGAATGATAAAAGCCGATCACCGGCACATCCAGTTGTCGCCGGGCATCCAGAGCGGCCCACGCCGTGAGGTACGGATCGCCGACTTCGATCAGATCCGGCTGCAAATCCTGAAGGACATTTCGCCACGGGGCCAGGCGTACCGGGAAGCGATAACCCTTGCCGAAGGGCAGGGCAGGGGCGGGTACCTTGTAGACGCCATCGTGTTCGCCGAATTTTGCGCCGGGAATCAGCAAGCTGTGGCGAATCCCGGATTTGATGCCCAGCCGACGGTGCTTGGCATCCAGATAAGTGCGTACGCCGCCGCTGGCCGGGGCGTAGAACATGGTGATGTCGGCAATGTGCACGGTGATCATCCCTCCGCTGTTGTTCTCCCTTGGTTGACCTTTATGAAGAATAGATGTTCTGTCGGGATTTTTGCGCTGGAACGAAGAGCACCCTCACTAACCCTCTCCCGGAGGGAGAGGGGACTGATCGAGGTGTCTGGGGGTGCTGTGTCGACCTGAAGCTCAGAGTTGAACTCAGGAAGCCCCCTCTCCCGGAGGGAGAGGGGACCTGATCGAAGTGTTTGGGGTTGCTGTGTCGACCTGAGATGCCGAGTTGAACTCAGATTTGAAAAGCTTGAAGATCGGCTCCCTTTCCCCTCGCCCCCTCTGGGGGAGAGGGTTGGGGTGAGGGGGTAAGCTCTTGATCTTAAATGCGGAAACTTCCCACCAATTGCGTCAACCGCGAAGCCTGCTGCTCCAGATCCGAACACGCGCGCAGCGTTGCGTGCAGGTTCTCCACGCCTTCCTGGTTCAGCGTGTTGATCTCGGTGATGTCGACGTTGATCGACTCGACCACCGCCGTCTGCTCCTCGGTCGCGGTCGCCACCGACTGGTTCATCCCGTCGATCTCGCCAATCCGTTGAGTCACGCTGTTCAGACGCTCTCCGGCAAGGTTGGCGATTTCGACGCTGTCCTGGCTGTGACGCTGGCTCTCACTCATGGTGCTCACCGATTCCCGCGCGCCGACTTGCAGCTCTTCGATCATGGTCTGCACTTGCTGCGCCGATTCCTGAGTGCGGTGCGCCAGATTACGCACTTCGTCCGCCACCACGGCAAAACCACGACCGGCCTCACCGGCACGCGCCGCTTCAATGGCCGCGTTGAGCGCCAGCAGGTTGGTTTGCTGGGAAATGCTGGTGATCACTTCGAGAATCTGCCCGATGTTCACTGTTTTGCTGTTGAGCGACTCGATGTTGCTGCTCGACGCACTGAGCATGCTCGACAGTTGATTCATCGCCTTGATGCTGCGATCCACCACTTGCTGGCCGTCTTCGGCGAGGCCGCGGGCGTCGCTGGCCTGATTCGAGGCCTGGGCGGCATTGCGGGCGATCTCCTGCGCGGCGGCGCCAAGCTGATTGATCGCGGCGGCGACACTGCTGGTGCGCGAAGCCTGCTGATCGGAGTTATACATCGACGAATTAGACGCAGCGACCACGCGCAGGGCGACTTCGTTGACTTGGCCGGTGGCCGACGACACTTCGCGAATCGAACCGTGGATCCGCTCGACGAAGCGGTTGAACGCCGTACCCAGCACACCAAATTCATCGTTATTGACGATGGTCAGGCGCTTGGTCAGGTCACCTTCGCCATCGGCGATGTCTTCCATGGCGCGGGTCATGACGTGCAAAGGCTGAATCAGGATGCGGATCAACATGCCGAGCAGGGCGAGGATGATGCCGACGGCGATGATGGTCGCAATGACGGCAGAGGTGCGGAATTCGCTGAGCATCGCGAAGGCCTGGTCCTTGTCCACCGACAGGCCGATGTACCAGTTCACCGACGGCAAGCCTTTGATCGGCGCGAAGGTAACGATGCGGGTTTTGCCATCGACGGTGACTTCACTGAAATCGCTGCTGATGCGCGGGGTGTCCTGTGGATACGCTTCCTTGAGTGATTTCATCACCAGGGCTTTGTCCGGGTGCACCAGAATCTTGCCGTCGGCGCTGACCAGGAACACATAACCCATGCCGTCGAAATCCCGGGCGGCGAGGGTGTCGACCAGGGATTGCAGGCTCAGGTCGCCGCCGACCACGCCGACGCTCTGGCCGGATTTTTTCGAGGCGGTGGCGACGGAGATGATCAACTGACCGGTGGCTGCGTCGATGTACGGTTCGGTCAAGGTCGAGGTGCTGCTGCTCTCGGCACCTTTATACCAAGGGCGAACCCGCGGATCGAAACCGTCGGGCATCTTCACGTCCGGGCGGATGGTGAAGTGGCCAGTGGCATCGCCTAGGTAGGTGGCCATGAACGTCGACGTCAGGGTTTTCTGTTCCAGCAGACTGGCGACGTTGGCGGGTTCGGGGTTGATGGCAATGTTCTGGGCGGCGTTCTCGACCAGCATAATGCGGCCGCTGAGCCAGGTCTGGATGCTGCCGGCAGTGACTTCGCCCATCTCGTTTAGATAGTTGTCCAGGTCTTCACGAATCGCGTTGCGCTGTAGCCAGTCGTTGTAAAGCGTAAACGAGGCAAAAGCGGCGATGACGATGAGGGCGGCGGCAAGCAAAATTTTATGGCTGAAGCGCAGATTTTTGTTCATGGCTTGGGGTTCCGCTAAGGTCTTAATGTCCTGGGCGTGCTTTTATAAAGACGCGCAATATGGGCAAGGGTGAATAAAAGCTGATATTTCCGTCTCTCCTTAGGGAAATGTCCTGCCGACTTTTCAGTCAGGTCTACGCCTTTATCTATCGGCCATCGCGAATTAAAGATTAACCATTGGGTGACAAAATGCCTGACTCATCGCAACTCGTAATCGGCGCCGATCTCGCCGGGCAACCGATCGCACAGGCCATGCGCCTGGCAAACCGTCACGGTCTCATCGCCGGCGCCACCGGTACCGGTAAAACCGTGACCTTGCAGCGCCTGGCCGAAGCCTTCAGCGACGCCGGCGTCGCTGTATTTGCTGCCGACATCAAGGGCGACCTGTGCGGCCTCGGTGCTGCCGGAAACCCTCAGGGCAAGGTCGCCGAACGCATCGCCGGCATGCCTTGGCTCAATCATCAGCCGCAGGCTTATCCGGTGACGTTGTGGGATATTCACGGCGAGTCCGGTCATCCATTGCGCACCACGTTGAGCGAAATGGGCCCGCTGTTGATCGGCAGTCTGTTGGAACTCACCGACAGTCAGCAGTCGGCGTTGTATGCCGCATTCAAGGTCGCGGATCGCGAAGGGCTGTTGCTGCTGGATCTGAAGGATCTGAAAGCGCTGCTCAACCACCTCAAGGACAACCCGCAGTTGTTGGGCGAAGACGCGGCGCTGATGACCACCGGTTCCAGTCAGGCGCTGTTGCGCCGCCTGGCAACCCTGGAACAGCAGGGCGCCGAAGCCCTGTTCGGCGAGCCGGCGCTGCAGCTCGAAGACATCCTGCAACCGGCCGCCGATGGCCGTGGGCGCATTCATCTGCTGGATGCAAGTCGTCTGGTGCACGAGGCGCCGAAGGTGTACGCCACGTTCCTGTTGTGGCTGCTGGCCGAATTGTTCGAGCAGTTGCCGGAGCGCGGCGATGCCGACAAACCGCTGCTGGCGCTGTTTTTCGATGAGGCGCATTTGCTGTTCGGCGACACTCCCAAGGCGTTGCAGGAGCGGCTGGAGCAAGTGGTACGGTTGATCCGTTCCAAGGGCGTGGGTGTGTATTTCGTCACTCAATCGCCAGCCGACTTGCCGGACGACGTGCTGGCGCAGTTGGGCCTGCGCGTTCAGCACGGCTTGCGCGCGTTTACCGCCAAAGAGCAGAAATCCCTGCGCGCGGTGGCGGACGGCTTCCGGCCCAATCCGGCATTCGACAGTCTGTCGGTGCTGACTGAGCTGGGGATCGGCGAGGCGCTGGTCGGCACACTGACGGAAAAAGGCACGCCGGAAGTGGTTCAGCGCGTGCTGGTGGCGCCACCGCAGTCGCGGATCGGGCCGCTGACGGAAACCGAGCGCACGGTGCTGATTGCCGGGTCACCGTTCAAAGGGCGCTATGACAAACCGATCGATCGCGAGTCGGCCTATGAAATCCTCATGGGGCGTAAAGGCCTGGCGCCGGAGGCAGAGGCACCAGTGGGCAAATCTGCCGCCGAGGAACCAAGCCTGGCTGATCGTGCCGGAGAATTTCTCGGCACGGCGGCGGGCCAGGCCTTGAAGTCAGCCATGCGCCAGGCAGCCAATAACCTGGGCAAACAACTGGTGCGCGGCCTGATGGGCTCGCTGCTCGGCGGCAGCAAGCGCCGCTGACCCCAGCGGTGTGGCTGCAGGACTGGATGGATGCGGATCCAAATGTGGGAGCGAGCCTGCTCGCGAAAGCGGTGTGTCATTCAGCTCTAGGGTGTCTGACACGACCTCTTCGCGAGCAGGCTCGCGCCCACATTGAATTGGAATCAGCTTTGGAAAATGTCAGGTTTTGTCTTTCGCGTGTGCCGCCAACCGCTCCAGTGCAGCGCGCAAGCCCGGGTCACTAATCCCGTCTGCCGTGGCCTGAATGGTCGCCGCCGCGTTCGTCGACAGATCCATCGTGTGCCCGGTCGCCCCGCGCTGAACCGTCGGCGGCTGCACCTTGAACAGAATCCGCGTCAGGCTGGCGAACTCATCGAACATCTGCAATTGCCGTTGCAGGCGTTTTTGCTGATAACGCAGGCGCGTGGCCCAGTGGCCATCGGTCACGATCAACAGCAGATTGCCTTCACGCCACGACGCTACATGGCAATGTTCGCGGGCGGCGGGTTGCAGTTGGCTTTCGAGCAGGCGTTGCAGATGACCCAGTCGATGGGCATGGCCGAGGATGGCTTTGAGCGGCTTGGCTTCGCGTAGCAAAACGGCGGGTGCTTTGGCCGTAAGAGGGCGAAATGCCATGATCGAACACCTGAAGTAACAGAAGCGCCATGGTAGCAGAAAGCACCGAAATCACTCGCCCATTGCTTTTGACCCTGCTTTACCCATTAAATCAACGACTAACTTCTTTCCCGTGTGGGTTGAAGTTGAGCAAAACGCCCCTATTTTAAGTGAGCCCCGTCAAAGCGCAGTGCCAGCATCGTGGAACATCGCCACTTTCCTCACCACCGTTTCCGGGTAGAATGCTCGTTCGCATGCGGCCATGAGGGCTGCTCGGGCGACTCACGGGGCCGCCCTCCATCCCTTTAGTGTGGAAGATCCTGCCGATATGTTTGCGCCTTTGTTAAAGAAACTTTTTGGAAGCAAGAACGAGCGTGAAGTCAAACGCATGCTCAAGACGGTACAGAACGTCAATGCCTTCGAAGAGCAAATGGTAGCCCTTTCGGACGATCAATTGCGCGCCAAGACTGAAGAGTTCAAGGCCCGCATCGCCAAAGGGGAAACCCTCGACAAGCTGTTGCCAGAAGCCTTTGCGGTTGCCCGCGAAGCCGGCAAGCGTGTCATGGGTATGCGCCACTTCGACGTGCAACTCGTCGGTGGCATGACCTTGCACGAAGGCAAGATTGCCGAAATGCGTACCGGTGAGGGTAAAACCCTCGTGGCGACCCTGGGTGTTTACCTCAACGCACTGTCCGGCAAGGGCGTGCACGTTGTGACGGTGAACGACTACCTGGCGCGTCGTGACGCCAACTGGATGCGCCCGCTGTATGAATTCCTCGGCCTGACTGTCGGCGTCGTGACGCCGTTCCAGCCACCGGAAGAGAAGCGCCAGGCTTACGCTGCGGACATCACCTACGGCACCAACAACGAATTCGGTTTCGACTACCTGCGCGACAACATGGCGTTCAGCATGGAAGAAAAATTCCAGCGCGAACTCAATTTTGCCGTGATCGACGAAGTCGACTCCATCCTCATCGACGAAGCACGTACCCCGCTGATCATTTCCGGTCAGGCCGAGGACAGCTCCAAGCTGTACACCGAGATCAACAAACTGATCCCGCAGCTGGAACTGCACGTTGAGGAAGTCGAAGGGGAAGTCACCAAGGCTGGCCACTACACCGTTGACGAGAAGACCCGTCAGGTCGAACTCAACGAAGCCGGTCACCAGTTCATCGAAGACATGCTCACCCGCGTCGGCCTGCTGGCTGAAGGCGAGAGCCTGTACTCGGCACATAACCTGGGCCTGTTGACCCACGTTTATGCCGGTCTCCGTGCGCACAAGCTGTTCAATCGCAACATTGAATACATCGTGCAGGACGGTCAGGTCGTACTGGTCGACGAACACACCGGTCGTACCATGCCGGGCCGTCGTTTGTCCGAAGGTCTGCACCAGGCCATCGAAGCCAAAGAAGGCTTGAACATTCAGGCCGAGAGCCAGACCCTGGCATCGACCACGTTCCAGAACTACTTCCGTCTTTACACCAAGCTGTCCGGCATGACCGGTACCGCTGACACCGAAGCGTTCGAATTCCACCAGATCTATGGTCTGGAAGTGATGGTCATTCCGCCGAACAAGCCGTTGGCGCGTAAGGACTTCAACGACCTAGTGTTCCTGACTGCCGAAGAGAAGTACGCGGCAATCGTTACCGACATCAAGGAAAGCATGGCTGCCGGTCGTCCGGTGCTGGTGGGTACTGCGACCATCGAAACTTCGGAGCACATGTCCGCATTGCTCGTGAAGGAAGGCATCGAACACAAGGTTCTGAACGCCAAGTTCCACGAAAAAGAAGCCGAGATCATCGCGCAGGCCGGTCGTCCGGGCGCACTGACCATCGCGACCAACATGGCCGGTCGTGGTACCGACATCCTGTTGGGCGGCAACTGGGAAGTTGAAGTGGCGTCGCTGGAAGATCCGACGCCTGAGCAGATCGCCCAGATCAAGGCCGACTGGCAGAAGCGTCACCAACAAGTGCTGGAATCCGGCGGCTTGCAGGTGATCGCGTCCGAGCGTCACGAATCCCGTCGTATCGACAACCAGCTGCGTGGCCGTGCCGGTCGTCAGGGTGATGCCGGTTCCAGCCGCTTCTACCTGTCGCTGGAAGACAGCCTGATGCGCATCTTCGCCTCTGACCGGGTGAAGAACTTCATGAAAGCCCTGGGCATGCAGCCGGGCGAAGCGATCGAGCACCGCATGGTGACCAACGCGATCGAGAAGGCGCAGCGCAAGGTTGAAGGCCGTAACTTCGACATTCGCAAGCAACTGCTCGAGTTCGATGACGTCAACAACGAACAGCGTAAAGTGATCTATCACATGCGTAACACGTTGTTGGCCGCTGACAACATTGGCGAGACCATCGCTGACTTCCGTCAGGACGTACTCAACGCTACCGTCAGCGCGCACATTCCGCCGCAATCGCTGCCAGAGCAGTGGGACGTCGCCGGTCTGGAAGCTTCGCTGCAGAGCGACTTCGGTGTGGCGCTGCCGATCCAGCAGTGGCTCGACGAAGACGATCACCTGTACGAAGAAACCCTGCGCGAGAAGCTCATGACCGAGCTGATGGCCGCGTACAACGAGAAAGAAGATCAGGCCGGTGCCGAGGCACTGCGCTCCTTCGAGAAGCAAATCGTTCTGCGCGTGCTGGATGATCTGTGGAAAGACCACCTGTCGACCATGGATCACCTGCGTCACGGCATCCACCTGCGTGGCTATGCCCAGAAGAACCCGAAGCAGGAATACAAGCGCGAGTCGTTCACGCTGTTCTCCGAGCTGCTCGATTCGATCAAGCGCGACTCGATCCGTGTGCTGTCGCACGTTCAGGTCCGCCGCGAAGATCCGGAAGCCGAAGAGCAACGTCTGCGTCAGGAGGCCGAAGCACTGGCCGCCCGCATGCAGTTCGAACACGCCGAAGCGCCAGGTCTGGAGCAACCGGAATTGCTCGCTGAAGAGGTCGATGTGGCCCTCGCCACCGCCCCGGTTCGCAACGAGCAGAAGCTGGGCCGCAACGAACTGTGCTACTGCGGTTCGGGCAAGAAATTCAAGCATTGCCACGGGCAGATCCAGTAAAACCCGTTTCAACCGCTGAAATATCCCGCGCCGCGACCGGCTCCTGCCGTCGCGGCGTTTTGCCATTCAAACCACTGCCTGCAAATGGGCGGTGCAGACATCATTGAGTAAGGAGCGCATTCATGGCTGTTGGTCTTGGTCCTTTGCCAACGTTGCACCCGGTTGCCGGTTTTGAACTCGGTATTGCCTCGGCCGGCATCAAGCGCCCCGGGCGCAAAGATGTCGTGGTGATGCGCTGCGCCGAAGGTTCGACGGTGGCGGGCGTGTTCACCTTGAACGCCTTTTGTGCAGCGCCGGTGATCCTGGCGAAGAAGCGCGTACAGAACGATGTGCGCTACTTGCTGACCAACACCGGTAACGCCAACGCCGGTACCGGTGAGCCGGGCCTGGCCGCCGCCGAGCGCACCTGCGCGAAGCTCGCTGAGCTGACCGGCGTCGATGCAAACCAGATTCTGCCGTACTCCACCGGTGTCATCGGCGAGCCACTGCCGGTCGAGAAGATCGAAGGTGCACTGCAAGCCGCACTGGACGATCTGTCGGAAAACAACTGGGAAGCGGCCGCCACCGGGATCATGACCACAGATACGTTGCCCAAGGGCGCCAGCCGCCAGTTCCAGCATGACGGCGTGACCGTCACCGTCACCGGCATCAGCAAAGGCGCGGGCATGATCCGCCCGAACATGGCGACCATGCTGGGCTACATCGCTACCGACGCCAAAGTTTCCCGTGACGTTTTGCAAAACCTGATGCTCGACGGCGCCAACAAGTCGTTCAACCGCATCACCATCGACGGCGACACTTCGACCAACGACTGCTGCATGCTGATTGCCACCGGCAAGGCTGCACTGCCGCAAATCACCCGTGCCGAAGGCGAACTGTTCGCCAAGTTGAAGCAGGCTGTATTTGAAGTGTGCATGGACGTGGCCCAGGCCATCGTGCGTGACGGCGAAGGCGCCACCAAGTTCGTGACCGTTGAAGTGAACGGCGGCGGCAATCACCAGGAATGCCTGGACGTTGGCTACACTGTGGCGCACTCGCCGCTGATCAAGACCGCGCTGTTCGCCTCTGACCCGAACTGGGGCCGTATTCTGGCGGCTGTCGGTCGTGCCGGCGTGCCGGATCTGAACGTGAGCAAGATCGACGTGTTCCTCGGCGAAGTGTGCATCGCCAGCCGTGGCGCCCGCGCCGCGACCTACACTGAAGCGCAGGGTTCGGCGGTGATGCAGCAGGAAGAGATCACCATCCGCATCGAACTGGGTCGCGGCGATTGCAGCGAAACCATCTGGACCACCGACCTGTCGCACGAATATGTGAAGATCAACGCCGAGTACCGGACCTGATCCAGTCTGAGACCGAGTCGCTCCATTGGCGAGCAGGCGCGTTCCGACACTGATCTCGGGTGCTCACAAAAGTTGTGGGCACCGGTGAACTCTGTGGGAGCGCGCCGGCTCGCGAAGGTGGCGGTCCAGACCCAACTGATCCCAAGGTTTTTCCACTGACGAAAAGGCGCCACACCATGTCCCTGCACCTGATCATCGGCGACAAACTGCTTTCCTCCTGGTCGTTGCGCGCCGCGTTGGCGCTTGAGCTGACCGGCGCCCCCTACACCGAAGAGTTGATCAAACTCGGCAAGCCTGACACCCGTGCGCTTTTGCTCAAGCATTCGCCGACCGCCAAGGTACCGCTGCTGAAAACCGCCCACGGCACTGTTGCCGATTCGCTGGCGATTGCCGAATACCTGGCCGAGCAGTTTCCTTCCGAGCAACTCTGGCCAACCGATATCGCCGCCCGGGCCCAGGCCCGATCAGCCTGTGCGCAGATGCACAGCGGCTTCTTCGCCATGCGCAACCACATGCCGTTCAACCTGAGCCACGACGCGCCGCTGAATCCGGTGCCGCCAGAGGTCAAGGTCGATATCGAGCGCATGCTCGCGTTGTGGGCAGAATGCCGTGCCGTCGCCACCGAGTCCGGGCCGTACCTGTTTGGCCGGGTGAGCCTGGCCGATGCGTTTTTTGCGCCGATCGCCGTGCGCCTGCGCACCTATCAGGTGAAACTGCCGGACGCCGACGAAGCCTATGTTGAAACCGTCTACCAATGGCCCGCCTTCAAGGCGTGGCAAAAGGCTGGACTGGAGGAATTGAATCCGTGAAACGCGTACACGTCGCCGCCGCTGTCATTCGTGATAGCAGTGGCAAAATCCTTATCGCCCGCCGTGCCGACACCCAGCATCAGGGTGGTTTGTGGGAGTTTCCCGGCGGCAAGGTCGAGGCCGACGAATCGGTCGAAACCGCGCTGGCCCGAGAGCTGCAAGAAGAATTGGGCATCACCGTAGGTGCCGCTCGGCCGTTGATCAAGGTGCGTCACGATTACCCGGACAAACAGGTGTTGCTGGATGTCTGGGAAGTGTCGGGTTTCAGCGGCGAGCCGCACGGTGCCGAAGGCCAGCCATTGGCCTGGGTGACGACGAAGGAGCTGGCGAACTACGAGTTCCCTGCCGCCAACCAGCCGATCGTCGCAGCGGCACGCTTGCCTGCCGAATACCTGATCACACCGGAAGATCTGGAAACCCCGGCCTTGCTGCGCGGGATTCAGAAAGCGATTGCCGGCGGGATCAAATTGATCCAGCTGCGCGCCCCCAATGGCTATGACCCGAAGTACCGCGATCTGGCGGTGGACGCCGCGGGGCTGTGTGCGGGCAAGGCGCAGTTGATGATCAAGGGACCATTCGAATGGCTCGGTGATTTTCCGTCTGCCGGGTGGCACATCACGTCTGCGCAGTTGCGTAAATACGCGGCGGCGGGGCGTCCGTTGCCGGCGCAGCGCTGGCTCGCGGCGTCTTGCCATAACGCCGAAGAACTGGCGCTGGCCGAGCAGATGGGTGTGGATTTCGTGACCTTGTCGCCGGTGCAGCCGACCTTGACACATCCTGATGCGCAGCCACTGGGCTGGGAGCAGGCTTCGACGCTGATCGAGGGCTTCAGCAAACCCGTGTTTTTGTTGGGGGGAGTTGGCCCGGCGGAGCGCGAGAAGGCCTGGGGTGTTGGCGCGCAGGGTGTGGCCGGGATTCGGGCGTTCTGGCCTGAGGCTTGATTATGTAGAGCGGCCACCGGCCTCATCGCTGGCAGGCCAGCTCCCACAGAGATTTGTGTCGTTCACAGGTGATGTGCACACCAATGGAACCTGTGGGAGCTGGCTTGCCAGCGATGACTTCCTGTCAGACGCTATATATCTGAAGGCTTTACCGCCGGCTGCCACAAAATTTCCGCAATCCCCTGTCGCCGCGCAATCACCCGTGCCGCGACAAACAACAAATCCGACAGCCGATTGATATAAGCCAACCCAACCCCGGCCAAGGGTTCTTCGGCATTCAAATGCTGACACCGCCGCTCGGCACTCCTTGCCAGACTCCGGCACACATGTGCCTGAGCAATCAGCATCGAACCGCCCGGCAAGATGAAATTCTCCAGCGGCCCCAACTCTTCGTTCCAGACATCAATCGCCGCTTCCAGCCGTTCGATTTCCGCCTCGTTCAGTGCCTGATACTGCGGCATCGCCAACTCGCCCCCGAGGTCGAACAGCCGATGCTGACAAGGTGCCAACACCTCGATCAGCTCGTTCAAGCCTGGATACGTCTCACGCTCGGCCATCAAACCGGCCAGTAACACGCCGACCTGACTGTTCAGCGTATCGACCTCGCCAATGGCCTCGATGCGTGGGTGATCCTTGGGCACGCGGCGGCCATCGCCCAGGCCGGTTTCGCCTTTGTCGCCGGTGCGGGTGTAGATTTTCGACAGGCGAAAGCCCATGGGTTACCTCGTTAATTGATGGGTTGAGCCGCGATAGGCAGCGGTTGGGCCAGCGGCAGACGCAAGGTGAAACACGTTCCTTGCCCCGGCGCAGACTGCACTTCCATCTGCCCTTTGTGGTTATTGGTGATGATGAAGTACGACACCGACAAGCCGAGCCCTGTGCCCTGGCCGATTTCCTTGGTAGTGAAAAACGGTTCGAAGGTGCGCTTGCGCACGTTCTCGCTCATGCCGATGCCGTTGTCCTCGACCTGAATCTCGGCCCACGGCGGATTGAGCCGGGTGCGCAGGATGATCCGCCCTGGCTCGCTGTCCTCTTCGCGCTGATGAATGGCTTGCGCGGCGTTTTTCAACAGGTTGAGCAGCACTTGCTCCAGCTCGTTGGCGGTACCCGGCACCGGGCCGAGCGCCGGGTCGAACTGGCGGATGATCGCCTGACCCTTGAAGTCAAAACCGATGGCCAGATCGAAGTCGTTACCGGCGATTTCCACCGCTTGATCAATCAGGGCCGGCAGATCGCACGGTGCCATCTGACGAGTGCTGCGGCGACTGAAGCTGAGCATGTGGGTGACGATTTTCGCTGCTCGCGCGCCCGCCTGTTGAATACCATCGAGCAGTTTCGGGACTTCCCGGCCTTGCAGGTAGCGGTTTACCGTGTCCAGCTCAATGCCCAGTTGCTCGGCGGTTTCGAGGTTCTTTGGCAGGTCTGTCGACAGGCGCCGACGGATGTTTTGCACGTTGTGCAGGATCGCACCGAGCGGGTTGTTGATTTCATGGGCCATGCCCGCTGCGAGGCCGCCGACCGAGAGCATTTTTTCTGACTGCACCATCATTTCTTCCAGCGACAGGCGCTGGGTGATGTCGTCGATACGGATCACCACGCCACGCCCGGTACCGCCCATCAGCGGGTAGAAGGTCAGCGCGTAATGTTTGGGCTCATCGTCCTTGAACCATGTCACCCGTTCGATCTTCGCCACGGTGTGCTGCTCGACCGTCTGCTTGAGCTGCGGCAAAAACGGTTTCAGCGGTTCGAACGCGAGGAAGATCGGCTGGTTCAGCGCTTCGTCCAGGCGTGTGCCGGAGAGGGCGCTGGCTTCCTGGTTCCATTGGGTGACGTAGAGCTGCTCGTCGAGCGCAATCAGCGCCGAAGGCATCGAGTCGATGATGCTGTTGAGGTAATTCTGGAAACCGGTGAGTTTCTTTTCGATTTTGCTGCGCACCTGAACTTCCAGCTCAAGCTTGCGGTTGGTGTGGCGGGTTTCCTCGGCCAGCCCCTGCGCCTGATCGTAAGCGGCTTGCGAGTCATCGCGGGCGCGTTTGAGCTGCTGTTCGCGGGCTTCGATACGCGACAGCATGGTGTTGAACGCTTCGGCGAGACTGCCGATTTCGTCATGGTTGCCGCGTGAGGCACGCAACGCGTAGTTCTCTTCGCGGGTGACCTGACGCGACAGCTCTTCCAGTTGATGGATAGGGCGAGTGATCAGCCGTTTGATCTGCCGGGCAATCACCAGCCACAACAGCACGCTGAAAATCAGGATGCCGAGGCTGGCAGTGAGCGTGCCGGTGTAGAACGCCATCGGCAGTTCGCTGCTGGCTACCAGCAGCAGATGACCCGGCTCGGTGCCAGGGCGGGGCAGGGTAATCACCTGGTTGGTACGAAATTCAGTGAGTTGCCAGGCTTCGATGTGCCGGTAACGTTCCGGCAGGTGGAGTTTGTCGCCGTGTTGCAATTGCGCCAGCCGTTCGCCTTTGCCGTCATACAGGGCGGCGGCGCGCAGTGGTGAATAACTGTCGAGTTCCTTGAGCAGGCGTTCGGCGCTTTGCGGTGATTGCAGGGCTTCACTCACCAGGCTCGGGTTGGCGATCAGGCGGCCGATGGTCTGCAAGGCCTGCGGGGCCATGCTCTCTTGGGAGATGTAATAGGCGGCGCTGATAAAAGTCAGGTTGGCGACCAGCAACACAGTGGTCAACAGCACCAGCAGGGCGGCCAGGAGTTTCTGGCCGACCGGAAGGTTTTCGAGGCGCTGGCGCAATGGCATCGGGTTTTTCGCAGCAAAGGAACAAGTCGCCAGCGTAGCCGCTGCTCAGTCGCTGGGCAATCCGAGGCTGCGCAGATGAGCGATCAGGCGTTGCTGCAATTGATTGAGGTGCGGCAGGTTCAATTGGTGGCGTGCGGCGACTTTGCAGGCGTGGCCCAATAGATAGCTGATCTCCGTGCGGCGCTGATTGGCGACATCTTGATACATCGATGAGTAATTGGCCGCGGTGGCCTGGATCACCCGTTCGACTTCCTGTTGCAGGTTTTCCGCCGCCGCAGGTTGGCCACAGCGCTGCAGCAGTTCGGCGAGCTCGGCGCAGAGCGTAGCGACTTCGCAATGATGCGCCTGTAAGCCACCGTTGCGGCAGTTGTGCAACACCGTCAGCGGATTGATCGCGCAGTTGAGCGCCAGTTTGCGCCACAGCCGTGTGAGGATGTCGGTGCTCCACTCGTGGGGGATTTTCGCCGCCTCAAGATCATCCAGCCAGATCGGCGCCACCGGATGAGCGGCATCACCGAGCCAGGTAAAACCGTGGCCGGCGAACACCACACGCCAGTCGCCATCGCGGAACGCCCCTTCGGTACTTGAAGCGCTGATGCAGCGTGCATGCGGTACTCGCGCGGCGACAGCGTCCTGACTACCGAGGCCATTTTGCAGCAGAATAATTTCCGCATCGGGCGTCAAGCGTGGGGCGAGGCGGGCCACTGCGTTTTCGGCGTCGTAGGCCTTGCAGGCCACCAGCAGGCGACGGATCGGTTCGGGATTGTCCGGGGTTTCGCCGGGAACTGCGTAGGTGTTGGCTTGTCCGTTTTCTACGAGGGTTAACCCGTCGGCTGCGTTATAGCTGTGCAAACGCGTCACGTCGCGCACGATCAGCCTCACTGGCAGGCCGGCACGAGCCAGCCGCGTAGCCCAGAGTGTGCCGAGACTGCCGGCGCCGAGAATGTGCCAAGGGGTAGACATCAGTTTTTTGCTCGATTGGGGACAGGCATGCGCGGCTCGCGTGTCGACAGGAAAAGACCCGTTATAATGAGCCCGATTTTAACCGCAAGCCAAGCGCGCTCCATCCACATAGAGCGCGCCTTTTTATTGGAGAAATTACATGCCGTCGTTCGACGTGGTATCCGAACTGGACAAACACGAACTCACCAACGCGGTCGAGAACGCCGTGAAGGAACTCGATCGTCGTTATGACCTGAAAGGTAAAGGCAGTTTCGAGTTCAAGGAAAAGGACCTGACTGTCAGTCTGACCGCTGAAGCCGGATTCCAGCTGGAAGCGATGATCGAAATCCTCAAGTTGGCCCTGGTCAAGCGCAAGATCGACGTGCAGTGCCTTGAAGTCAAGGATGAGTACGCCTCGGGCAAGCTGATGAAGCAGGACGCCGTGCTCAAGGAAGGCATCGACAAGGAACTGGCGAAGAAGATCGTCGGCCACATCAAGGACGCCAAACTCAAGGTGCAGGCTGCCATTCAGGGCGAGCAGGTGCGTGTCACCGGCAAGAAGCGCGACGACCTGCAAGAAGCCATCGCGGCCTTGCGTGCCAAGGAGTTCGGCATGCCGCTGCAGTTCAACAACTTCCGCGACTAAGCGTTATCCGTGGAAACGGTGGGAGCCAGCCTGCTCGCTAAAGTCGCTGTGTCAGTCAATTCATTGCTGAATGACACAGCGCTTTCGCGAGCAGGCTCGCTCCCACATTTATTTGTGCACATCCCGGGTAGCCGGAAATCAGGAGATAGAACATGGATTTGAATGCTGAAGTAGACCACCTGGTCAAGGCATCCCAGGCGTGGATCCCGATGATCATGGAATACGGCAGCCGCGTGCTGCTGGCAGTGATTACCCTGGGGATCGGCTGGTGGCTGATCAACAAGGTCACGCAAAAACTCGGTGGTTTGCTGGCCCTGCGTAACGCTGACCTGGCACTGCAAGGCTTTATCAGCAGCCTGGCCAACATCATTCTCAAGGTGCTGCTGATCGTCAGCGTGGCTTCGATGATCGGTGTCGAAACCACCTCGTTCGTTGCCGCGATCGGTGCTGCGGGTCTGGCCATCGGTCTGGCGTTGCAGGGCAGCCTGGCGAACTTCGCCGGCGGCGTGCTGATTCTGCTGTTCCGCCCGTTCCGCATCGGCGACTGGATCGAGGCGCAAGGCGTGGCGGGTACCGTCGACAGCATCCAGATTTTCCATACCGTCCTGCGTACCGGCGACAATAAGACCGTCATCATGCCCAACGGCAACCTGTCGAACGGCATCATCACCAATACCAACCGTCAGCCAACCCGCAAGGTTGTGTTCGATGTGGGCGTGGATTACGAAGCCGATCTGCAAACGGCCCGTCAGGTACTGCTGGATCTGGCCAAGGATGAACGTGTTATGCAGGACCCGGCGCCGCAGGCAGTGGTCTCGACACTGGGCGACAGTTCGATCACGGTGTCCCTGCGTGTTTGGGTTAAAACTGCAGACTATTGGGATGTGATGTTCATGTTAAATGAACTGTCCCGCGATCGTTTAAAAGCTGCAGGCATTGATATTCCGTTTCCGCAGCGAGTTATTCGTGTGGTTCAGGAAGGGGCACCGCAGTAAGCGATCGATTATTTGCCCTGACGGTCAAGTAAGGCAATTAAACCCAAGAGCTGCAAAGTCTCTTGGGTTTTTTATTGTTCGCAATAAGCCCGCTCCGGTCGACATAATTAGCTTGCTATTCAAATATGCTTAGGCCGCTATTGAATAAGCAAAAAAAACCGCCCACCTGTCAGGGTGAGCGGTTCTAATTAGAGCAGAGCTCTACAGTACTGCTGAACTACATCCGGATTACAAGATGCTCAGCGGATACTCAACGATCAGACGCAGATCGTTGTTGTCACCACCGTTATAAGCGGTGTTGGAGCGGTACCAGGCGCTACGCAGGCGGAAGGACAGGTCTTTTGCCGGGCCATTCTGCATTACGTACTTGGTTTCGAAGTCCAGCTCGTGTTCCTTGCCTTCTTCAGCACCGGTAGAGATGTTGTCGCCTTTGATGTAACGGGTCATGAAGCTCAGGCCCGGTACGCCGTAGGTTTTCATGTTCAGGTCGTAGCGACCCTGCCACGAACGCTCGTCTGCACCGTTGAAGTCGGAGTACTGCACGGAGTTGGCGAGGAAAATGGTGCCGCCGCCGTCTACGCCATATACGTAACCGGTATCACCGGTCGAACGCTGGTGAGCGAGGGTGAATTTGTGGGCGCCGATGCTGTAAGCGGCAGCCAGGGACCAGATGCGGTTGTCGATATCACCCGACAGTTCCTGACCTTGGCTCTTGCTCTTGTACCCGTTGAAGTCGAAGTTCAACGACTGTTCATCGTTGATCGGCAGGGTGTAATTGGCGTTGAGGTACTGCTTCTTGAAGTGGTCATCCACGTCGGAAGCCGCAACACCGGCGACGAAGTTGTCGGTGAACTGGTAGGTGGCACCACCGATATTGGCAGACGGCAGGCCGCCGTCTGCGATGGTGTCATGGCCCATGCCGGTCTGGGAGCTCATCGCGGTGAAGCGACCAGCGCTCAGCTCAAGGCCAGGGATTTCCTTGGATACGAGCAAGGTACCGGTGGTGGCTTCAGGCAGCAAACGGCTGTCGTCAGTGGAGAATACCGGGCTGGCGACGAATTGGTCGCCATACTTCAAGACAGTATTGGACAGGCGGAATTTAACTGCGCCACCCGCTTTGGACTGAGTGTCCTCAGGTGTGCCATCGCTATCGGCAGCGAACAGGCCGTTGCCTGTACGACCGCGGCCGCTGTCGAGTTTGATCGAGCCCAGACCGAAAGCGTCAACACCAACACCGATGGTGCCTTGAGTGAAGCCGGATTCGAAGATGGCGTGCATGCCAATACCGGTTTCTTCGCGGTAGCCTTGGCGCTCACCCGATGGGCTGGTTTTCAAGTTTTCATTCTTGAAATCACGGTTCATATACAGCATGCGGGTCTTTACATTGAAGGTACTGTCTTCAACGAAGCCTTTGGATTCATCCTGGGCGGACGCCATTGCGAACTGCGAGGTGCCTGCTGAAACAGCCAGTGCGATCATGCTCCACTTCATCACGCGCATCGTGATTTGCTCCTTTGGTTTTTAGAAGAGTACTGCCGTCCCACCTGTTTTATTATCTGGGCGGTTCTTTCTTTTTGTGTCGGCGCAAACTTATATCACGCCGACATTGTTGGCGATACTTGCTAATCGAACCTTTCGCCTTCTTTACGACGCTGTCGCAGATGGCTTGGTAGATGTCGCAAATTCACAGTACCGATGCAATCGGACCGACAACTTTTTCGCTGTTTTTCTAGCCTTTTGCATCGCTAAAAAAGAGTCCCTGGCAAAACACTTGAATCTCCATCGGGCAACCCTGCCACTGTTTTTATCGGGCTTAAGGCTCCCACATCCCGTGGTGCGCTTATAGTCCATATGAGTACGCTTGCAACAAGCGTGCACAAACTGCAATTTCGGTGCGGTTATTTTTCAACGCGCTTGTCTTTACCTGTAAAAGCCTCATAAATACTGGGCGCCAAGCCGCTTTTTGTAAGGGCTTGACGCGATTGTTCGTATGGTGTTGCCACGCCGTAATCGGCGCACGACAACCAAAAACGTTACCGGTTCACCCCGCCAGTGAGTATTCGGCGGATGCCCGACGCACTGAGCGTAGACCCACTGTGCGGTTTTGGTGCAAAAAATTTACGCGCTGTACCTTATTCATACAGATCTGGCTGCGGGCGATCGTGAGCACGTCACGGTTTTTCGGTCATTTCAGCGGATTGGTCATCTGGTCGGGTTCCGTGCTGGTGCAGCAAATCAAAAAATGTCACATGTCGGGGCGTCCGGAGAAATGGCCAGGGCACAGTCCTCGTGAAGGCGAGCGCATTCGCAGGTATGCTGCGGTTCTGTCGCTTGGTGCGCTGCCTTTCGGGTGGCTCGCCAAGCTGAATTATGTAGATCAGCCGGGAGTGCGCGCAGTGTTTGCTTTAGATTCACGACTACAACAGGACACACTGGCCATCGGCGACTTTCCGCTTTGCCGTCTGTTGCTGTCCAACGACGCCAACTACCCCTGGTTCATCCTGGTGCCACGCCGCAACGATATCAGCGAGTTGTTTCAGTTGGATGTCGCCGATCAGCAACAGCTCTGGCTGGAAACCACCGCGCTGGCCGAGTTGCTCAAAGACTTGTTCGATGCCGACAAAATGAACGTCGCTACGCTGGGTAACGTGGTCAGCCAGATGCACATGCATGTGATCGTGCGCAAACGCGACGACGCGGCGTGGCCTGCGCCGGTATGGGGCAAGCATCCGGCAAAGCCTTATGACAGCGAGCAGGTGGCCGCCATTCGCGCGCAGTTGCGTGTGGTACTGACCGAAGATTTCACCTTTTTGGAGGGCTGAGTCATGACCCTGGAAGAACGCGTTAACGATCTGGAAAGCCGTCTGGCGTTTCAGGACGACACTATCCAGACGTTGAACGACATCCTGGTGGCGCAGCAGCGGGTGGTCGAGCGCCTGCAATTGCAAATGGCTGCGTTGCTCAAGCGTCAGGAAGAAATGGTCGGACAGTTCGAATCCTTCGAGGAAGAAGCACCTCCGCCACATTATTAAGGTGCGGTCTTTTCATCAGGCGTAAAAAAACCGCGAACAGCACGCTGCTCGCGGTTTTTTTATGCCTTGGATCAGCGGCGCGGCAGCGCAGCGATCACGTCCTCGGCTTGCAGGCCTTTGTCCCGGTTTATCACCGAGAACTCCACGCGCTGGCCTTCAACCAGAACGCGGTGGCCTTCGCCACGGATCGCGCGAAAGTGCACGAAAATGTCATCACCGGAATCCCGGGAGATAAAGCCGAAGCCTTTGGAAGTGTTGAACCACTTGACGGTGCCGGTATCGCGGTTGGTCATGTCGTAGGTGGTTGGCGTGGCTGCCGGTGAAGATCGATAAAAGCTGACGGCCAGGTGCAGGACCACGGCAACCAGGGCAATCACCAGGCTGAACAACACGGCTGGCTGGCCGGCGATGACAGGCATCGGCGCGATCAGGGTCAAGGTTTGCAGGACGACAGTCAGCACCAGAAGAGCGCTGACCAGATTTTGCAGATGCTGGCGCGGGCCTTTGTTCCAGTAAGGAATCACCGGGGCAATGACCAGGTTCAGCAGGCCGAAAAAGGCCAGGTAAAGTGCATCGGGTTGTTGCAGGTAGGGAACGGCTTCGGATTTCAAGCTAGGTATGAACGACAGCAGCAATGCCGCTGCGCCCATTAGCAGGTGGACGATTTTCAACATTTTGATTGGCTCACGTTATTAACGGCTCACAAGGAAGAGCTGAAGGCGCACGGTTCGCTTCGGGACAAAATAAGAGGCGGTGGACACGGACGCAGCATCAGCCTATGCGCAAATCCCCGGAAAATGGGACATAGCGACACACTGCCTATTTAACAGCAAAGCCTGCAGCTACTCAAATCAGGCCGGCCAGCGGCAGCACAGTGGGCGATTTGTCGCAGTGCGAGTATCGATTCGGGGCTGCGAGGGATCGACAGCCTTGCTAGAGTGGGGCGGTACCTTGGATGAATTCAAATCGCCGTTAGGGGGAAAACATGGCAATCGATATCGGTATCAGTGAAGAAGACCGCAAGTCCATCGTCGAGGGGCTGTCGCGTCTGCTGTCGGACACCTACGTGCTGTATCTGAAAACCCATAACTTCCACTGGAACGTCACAGGTCCGATGTTCCGAACGCTGCACTTGATGTTTGAAGAGCAATACAACGAGTTGGCACTGGCCGTCGATTCAATCGCCGAGCGCATTCGCGCCCTTGGTTTCCCGGCTCCAGGCGCTTATGCCACGTATGCGCGGCTTTCCTCTATCAAGGAGGAGGAGGGGGTGCCCAGCGCCGAGGACATGATCAAGCAACTGGTCGCCGGTCAGGAAGCCGTGACCCGCACCGCGCGCGGCATTTTCCCGCTGCTCGACAAGGTCAGCGATGAGCCGACGGCCGACCTGCTGACCCAGCGCATGCAGGTTCATGAAAAAACCGCGTGGATGTTGCGCGCATTGCTCGAAGCCTGACCCAAATGCGCGGGCAGGCCTTGGGGATGCCCGCGCTGTCCACAGTCTTACTTCTATCGTTGGCTTATCCTACGGGGACGGTCAATTAGTCATCTGGATATAACTTTGCGTCTGCGCTTTTATGAAGTCACAGGATGTGACTTTGAAAAACCCGCAGAGATGGCAAAGGAGTGTCACCGATATGATAGAGGGAGACAGGCGAGGCGACAGGATTGTCGGCTTGCAGCATGAATTGAAGTTCGATCCGTTCGTCAACGAATTCGACATGTCATTGGTACAGCCGCTGTCCCGATCCGTGCGTTTGAACGGATACGCGACGTGCCTGCGGCTGGAGCAGGTGTACTGGAACATCCTCGGCGCCATGGCCAAAGACAACCGCTGTTCGATCAGCTCACTGTTATCGCACGTTGACCGTGAGGTGCATCTGCGTCACGGCGGGGTGAAAAATTTCAGTGCGTTGGTACGAGTGGTGTGTGTCATGAACGGGATCAAACTCGCTGAGTCAGCGAAATCGCTCTGACACAGCGGTTGCAAAGGAGGTTGCGGCCTGTGCAGTCTTACGGCTGCACAGGCCGCATTTAATGGATATAATCCCGCTCTTTCGCCGCAAAGCCCTGCGCGCGGTGGCAATCTGATCGCCGAGACACCTCCATGCCGATGTACGATTATCAATGTGCTTCCTGTGGTCATCAGTTGGAAGCCATTCAAAAGATCAGCGATGCACCGCTGGTCGACTGCCCTGCCTGCCAGGCGCCAGAGCTCAAGAAACAGCTGTCGATGCCCGGCTTTCGCCTCAGCGGCAGCGGTTGGTACGAAACCGATTTCAAGACCGGAACCAAGAAGAACCTGGCCGGTAGCGACAAATCTGACTAGGGTTCAGGCCCAGGTCGAACGACACGCGTGAGTTTCCCCGCGTCGCACAAGCTTGAGCGCGACGGGATCTCCACCGAATTTCGAATTACGAGAAGCGAACCACTACCATGATGCGCAGCCACTATTGCGGCCAACTGAACGAAAGCCTGGAAGGTCAGGAAATTACCCTTTGCGGATGGGTTCACCGTCGCCGCGACCACGGCGGGGTGATTTTCCTCGATATCCGTGATCGTGACGGTCTGGCCCAGGTGGTGTTCGATCCGGATCGCGCCGAGAGCTTCGCCGCCGCCGATCGCGTGCGCAGCGAGTACGTCGTGAAGATCACCGGTAAGGTGCGTCTGCGTCCGGCCGGTGCAACCAACGCCAACATGGCGTCGGGCATGATCGAAGTGCTGGGTTACGAACTGGAAGTGCTGAACGAGTCGGAAACCCCGCCGTTCCCGCTCAACGAATACTCCGACGTTGGCGAAGAAACCCGCCTGCGCTATCGCTTCCTCGACCTGCGTCGTCCGGAAATGGCCGAGAAGCTGCGTCTGCGTTCGCGCATGACCACCAGCATCCGTCGCTTCCTCGACGAAAACGGCTTCCTCGACGTTGAAACGCCGATCCTGACCCGTGCAACTCCGGAAGGCGCACGCGACTACCTCGTGCCAAGCCGTACTCACGCCGGTTCGTTCTTCGCGCTGCCGCAATCGCCGCAGCTGTTCAAGCAACTGTTGATGGTGGCCGGCTTCGACCGTTACTACCAGATCGCCAAGTGCTTCCGCGACGAAGACCTGCGTGCCGACCGTCAGCCGGAATTCACCCAGATCGACATCGAGACCAGCTTCCTCGATGAAAAAGAGATCATGGGCCTCACCGAGCAAATGATCCGCAACCTGTTCAAGGAAGTGCTGGGTCTGGAATTCGGCGAATTCCCGCACATGACTTTCGAAGAGGCCATGCGCCGCTACGGTTCCGACAAGCCAGACCTGCGTAACCCGCTGGAACTGGTCGACGTTGCCGATCAACTCAAGGAAGTCGATTTCAAGGTCTTCAGCGGCCCGGCCAACGATCCGAAATGCCGTATCGCCGCACTGCGCGTTCCAGGCGGGGCGAGCATGCCGCGCAAGCAGATCGACGACTACACCAAGTTCGTCGGCATCTACGGTGCCAAGGGCCTGGCGTACATCAAGGTCAACGAGCGCGCTGCCGGTGTTGAAGGTCTGCAATCGCCGATCGTGAAAAACATCCCGGAAGACAAGCTGAACGTGATCCTCGATCGCGTTGGCGCAGTCGATGGCGACATCGTGTTCTTCGGCGCCGACAAGGCCAAGATCGTCAGCGAAGCGCTGGGCGCACTGCGCATCAAGCTCGGTCACGACTTGAAGCTGCTGACCTGCGAGTGGGCGCCAATGTGGGTCGTCGACTTCCCGATGTTCGAAGAAAACGACGACGGCAGCTTCTCTGCGCTGCACCACCCGTTCACCGCGCCGAAATGCACGCCGCAAGAGCTCGAAGCCAACCCGGCCGCTGCTCTGTCCCGCGCGTACGACATGGTGCTGAACGGTACTGAGCTGGGTGGCGGTTCGATCCGTATCCACCGCAAGGAAATGCAGCAGTCGGTATTCCGTCTGTTGGGCATCGACGAAGCGGAACAGGAAGAGAAATTCGGCTTCCTGCTCGACGCCCTGAAGTACGGTGCACCGCCGCACGGTGGCCTGGCCTTCGGTCTGGACCGTCTGGTGATGCTGATGACCGGCGCCCAGTCGATCCGTGAAGTGATCGCCTTCCCGAAAACCCAGAGCGCTGCCGACGTCATGACGCAAGCACCGGGTGTGGTGGATGCCAAGGCATTGCGCGAATTGCACATTCGTTTGCGCGAAACGCCAAAGGCTGAGTAAGACGGGCCTGAAGGCGCATCTTCGGATGCGCCTTTTTTCTTTCTTATCGTTTGAAAGCTGTTCAAGATTTTTTGTTTGCCGGTCGCTGCAAGAGCAGGGCGGGCAACGTTTCAAAGAGAATTCGGAGCGAGTTATGGCGGGTCATTCCAAGTGGGCGAACATCAAGCACCGCAAAGAACGTCAGGATGCCAAGAAAGGCAAAATCTTTACCAAGTGGATTCGTGAGCTGACCGTCGCTGCCCGTCAGGGTGGTGGTGATCCGGGGTCCAACCCGCGTTTGCGTCTGGCCCTGGACAAGGCCCTCGGTGCGAACATGAGCCGCGATATCATCGATCGCGCGGTTGCTCGTGGTGCCGGTGCCGCCGACACCGACGACATGGTCGAGCTGAGTTACGAAGGTTACGGCCCGGGCGGCGTGGCGGTGATGGTCGAGTGCATGACCGACAACCGCAATCGCACCGCAGCGGCTGTGCGCCATGCGTTCAGCAAGTGCGGCGGTAACCTGGGCACCGACGGTTCGGTAGCGTACCTGTTCGAGCGCAAGGGCCAGATTTCCTTCGCCCCGGGCGTTGATGAGGACGCACTGATCGAAGCGGCGATGGAAGCCGACGCCGATGACGTGGTTACGAACGAAGATGGTTCGATTGACGTGTTCACTTCGTTCGCCGGTTTCTATTCCGTGCGTAACGCGTTGGAAGCTGCCGGTTTCAAGGGTGATGACGCGGAAATCGTCATGCTGCCTACCACCAGCGCCGAACTGGACCTGGACGGCGCGGAGAAGGTGCTCAAGCTGATCGACATGCTTGAAGACCTGGACGATGTGCAGAACGTTTATTCCAACGCGGATATTCCAGAAGACGTCGCTGCTCAGCTCGGTTAAGAGCGACTAGGCTTTCATGTGGGAGCTGGCTTGCCAGCGATGGCGTCGGCACATCAGAAAATGATGTGGTCTGACATTCCGTCATCGCTGGCAAGCCAGCTCCCACATTTGTTATTTGTTGTACCGAATTTCGTGCTTTTTCCGAACCCGCAGGCGTTATGACTTTAATTCTTGGTATCGACCCCGGTTCGCGCATCACCGGTTACGGCATTGTTCGCGATACCGGACGTGGCGGCTGCATTTACGTCGCCTCTGGCTGTATCCGCACCGGCGCCGGCGAGCTGCATGAACGATTGCAAATCGTCTATCGCGGCGTGCGTGAAATCATTCAGACCTACGGCCCGGTCACCATGGGCATCGAAAAAGTGTTCATGGCGAAAAACGCCGACTCGGCGCTCAAACTCGGGCAGGCCCGTGGCGCGGCGATTGTTGCCGGTGCCGAAGAAAGTCTGGAAATTGCCGAGTACACGGCCACCCAGGTCAAACAAGCCGTGGTCGGCACGGGCGCGGCCAATAAAGAGCAGGTGCAAATGATGGTCATGCACATGCTGAAGTTGACCAGCAAACCGCAAATCGATGCGTCGGACGCCCTGGCCATTGCCATTTGCCACGCTCACACTCGTTCCAGTCTGCTGCCGCATGGCCTGGGAGCGGCACGCAGTCGTGGCGGGCGCCTGCGTCTCTGATAGCATCAGCAATCAAATTTTCCGGAATGCGGGTTTCGCGCCTGGGTCGTCGGCCTGCAGCACGCCTTCCGTCAGTCGCCAGCCCACGGCTGGCCAACGCTCAAGGATCTGAAACGTGATTGGACGCTTGCGCGGCACCCTGGCTGAGAAACAGCCGCCGCACCTGATTCTCGATGTAAATGGCCTCGGGTATGAGCTGGAAGTGCCCATGACCACCCTCTATCGCCTGCCGCCGGTCGGTGAACCACTGACCCTGCACACGCACTTGGTCGTGCGCGAAGACGCGCAGTTACTCTATGGTTTCGCCGGCAAGCGTGAGCGAGACTTTTTTCGCGAGTTGATCCGTCTCAATGGTGTCGGGCCGAAATTGGCCCTGGCATTGATGTCGAGTCTGGAAGTCGATGAACTGGTCCGCTGTGTGCAGTCTCAGGACACGTCGGCGCTGACCAAGGTGCCGGGCGTCGGCAAGAAAACCGCCGAGCGTTTGCTCGTCGAGCTGAAGGATCGCTTCAAGGCCTGGGAAACCTCGCCGGCCATGTTCGCCCTGGTGCCAAACCAGCCGGACGGCCCGGCGCCGGTCAATACCGCCGAGAACGATGCGGTCAGCGCGTTGATTTCCCTGGGTTACAAGCCCCAGGAAGCGAGCAAGGCAATTTCGGCCATCAAGGACAAGAACTTGAGCAGTGAAGACATGATCCGCCGCGCCCTGAAGGGAATGATTTAAGTGATTGAAGCTGATCGTCTGATCGCCGCTGCGCACATTCCGCGCGAGCGCGAAGAAGTCCAGGACCGCGCCATTCGCCCGGTCAGTCTGGCTGACTACATTGGTCAGCCGACGGTGCGCGAGCAGATGGAACTGTTCATCCAGGCTGCTCGTGGCCGTAGCGAATCGCTTGATCACACGTTGATCTTCGGCCCGCCGGGTCTGGGTAAAACCACGCTGGCCAACATCATCGCCCAGGAAATGGGCGTGTCGATCAAGAGCACCTCGGGCCCGGTCCTGGAGCGTCCGGGTGATCTGGCGGCATTGCTGACCAATCTTGAGCCGCATGACGTGCTGTTTATCGATGAAATCCATCGTCTGTCGCCGATCGTCGAAGAAGTCTTGTACCCGGCGATGGAAGATTTCCAGCTCGACATCATGATCGGTGAAGGGCCGGCAGCACGCTCGATCAAACTCGACCTGCCGCCGTTCACCCTGGTCGGTGCGACGACTCGTGCAGGCATGCTGACCAACCCGTTGCGTGACCGCTTCGGTATCGTCCAGCGTCTTGAGTTCTACAGCACCGCGGATCTGTCGACGATTGTCAGTCGTTCGGCGAATATTCTTGGCCTGCCCCTGGACCCGGAGGGCGCCTTCGAAATCGCTCGACGTGCCCGTGGCACACCGCGAATTGCCAACCGACTCCTGCGCCGTGTGCGCGATTTCGCTGAAGTACGCGCCAAGGGCCACATCACCAAAGCCGTGGCGGATCTGGCGTTGAACCTGCTGGATGTCGACGAGCATGGTTTCGATCATCAGGATCGGCGCCTGTTGTTGACCATGATCGAGAAGTTCGATGGTGGGCCCGTCGGTATCGACAGTCTTGCAGCGGCCATCAGTGAAGAACGCCACACGATTGAAGACGTGCTGGAGCCGTATCTGATCCAGCAGGGCTACATCATGCGCACGCCACGGGGCAGGGTGGTGACGCGGCATGCGTATCTGCATTTCGGTTTAAACATTCCGTCACGAATGGGTGAGACGCCCGTGGTAGACGAGTTTCTCGATGCCGTGGACGATTAATACACATTTGTTGTCGATTTATTCAGGGTTTGTACTGTCAGAGGACGGTACTTTTGCGGTAAAGCCCTGAAACAACGAAAAACAGTTGTCTGGCCGGATTGGCAATATGAGGAGTAAGCACTAGAGTATGCGCGCGCAAAACGGGCTTGAGCCGTTCGCACATCGTTGTCGCGTTTATTACGAGGACACCGATGCGGGCGGCATCGTGTATTACGTTAATTACCTCAAGTTTATGGAACGGGCTCGAACCGAGCGGCTCCGCGAACTGGGCTTTGCCCAATCGCAGCTTGCCGGGGAGGACCTGTTGTTTGTCGTGCATTCCAGCGAAGCGCGTTACCACGCGCCGGCGCGACTGGACGACGAGCTTCTGGTAAGTGCTGAAGTAATCGAATTGAACCGTGCCAGCCTGCGTTTCAAACAGCAGGTCAGGCGGGCAACGGATAATGTGCTGCTCTGTGAAGGGCAGTTTTTGGTGGCCTGTGTGCGCACTAACAGTTTGAAACCCCGGGCCCTTCCCGAAGACTTGCGGGCGGCTTTCGCCGACGCGGTCGGCCCGGGTAAACACTCAAAGCAGGAGATAAAGCGTGGAAGCTAACGTCGTCGACCATTCCTCCATGTGGAGCCTGGTCAGCAATGCCAGCATCGTGGTGCAGTTGGTAATGTTGACTCTGGTGGCCGCATCGGTGACCTCATGGATCATGATCTTTCAGCGCAGCAACCTGCTGCGTGCCGGTCGACGCGCCCTGGAGAGCTTTGAAGAGCGCTTCTGGTCGGGTATTGATTTGTCCAAACTGTACCGTCAGGCCGGCAGCAACCCTGATCCGGATTCGGGCGTCGAGCAAATCTTCCGCGCCGGTTTCAAAGAGTTCTCCCGTCTGCGCCAGCAGCCAGGTGTCGATCCTGAGGCGGTGATGGAAGGCGTGGCCCGTGCCATGCGTGTGGCCATCTCCCGCGAAGAAGAGAAACTGGAGCAAAGCCTGCCGTTCCTCGCCACTGTTGGCTCGGTCAGCCCATACATTGGTCTGTTCGGTACCGTATGGGGCATCATGAACTCCTTCCGCGGTCTGGCCAGCGCCCAGCAAGCGACCCTGGCCACCGTGGCTCCGGGTATCGCCGAAGCACTGATCGCCACGGCGATCGGCCTGTTTGCGGCAATCCCTGCAGTAATCGCTTACAACCGTTTTGCTGCTCGCAGCGAAACCCTGCTGGGCCGTTACTACACCTTCGCCGATGAATTCCAGGCGATCCTGCACCGCAAAGTGCACACCAGCGAAGAATAAGCAGGTAATTTCCAATGGCTTTAATCGCTCGAGCTCGCAAAAAGCGCAAGCCGGTCGCCGAGATGAACGTGGTGCCTTACATCGACGTGATGCTGGTACTGCTGGTCATTTTCATGGTGACCGCGCCGATGCTCAATCAGGGCGTGAAAGTTGATCTGCCCAAGGTTTCCAGCGAAGCCTTGCCGCAGGACAACAACACCCAGGTCCTGACCATTTCGATCAAGGCTGACAAGACCTATTACTGGAACCTTGGCAGCGAAGTCGACACCGAGAAGCAACAGGACAGGGCCATGACCCTGCCGCAGATGACCGACGCGGTGACCAAGATCATTCGCGCCGGTACCGAAGGCGGCAAGCGTACCCAGGTCTTCATCCGCGGCGACAAAACCGTCGACTATGGTTCCGTCATGGGCGCCATGGGCGGATTGCAGAAAGCCGGGGTCGGTAACGTTGGTTTGATTACCGAGGCCCCCTGATGCAGCCACTGCGAGAGCCGTCTGCCTCGGAAAGCTACTTCTGGCCTAGTGTTCTGGCGATTGTCCTGCACGTGCTGGTGTTCGGCATGCTGTTCGTCAGTTTCGCCTTTACACCAGAGCTGCCGCCGGCCAAGCCGATTGTCCAGGCGACCCTGTACCAGCTGAAATCGAAAAGTCAGGCAACCACCCAGACCAATCAGAAGATTGCGGGTGAGGCGAAGAAATCCGCCGCGCGCCAGACTGAAGTCGAGCAGATGGAACAGAAAAAGGTCGAGCAGGAAGCGGTGAAAGCTGCGGAACAAAAGAAAGAAGAAGCGGCTCAAAAGGCCGAGGAAGCCAAGAAGGCCGACGAGTCGAAAAAAGCGGACGAGGCGAAAAAGGCTGATGAAGCCAAAAAAGCCGATGACGCGAAGAAGACCGCCGAAGCCAAGAAGGCAGAAGAGAAACAATTGGCTGATATAGCCAAGAAGAAATCTGAAGAAGAAGCCAAAAAGGCTGCTGAAGAAGAGGCCAAGAAAGCGGCCGCTGAAGAAGCGAAGAAAAAGATCGTCGAAGACGCGAAGAAGAAAGCCGCCGAAGACGCCAAGAAGAAGTCTGCAGCTGAAGAGGCGAAGAAGAAAATCGCCGACGAAGCGAAGAAGAAAGCTGCTGCCGATGCTGCGAAGAAGAAAGCGCAGGAAGCGGCACGTAAATCTACCGAAGACAAAAAGGCTCAGGCCTTGGCAGATTTGCTTTCCGACACGCCGCAGCGTCAGCAGGCCTTGGCCGATGAACAGGGTGACGAAGTCGCGGGCAGTTTCGATGACCTGATTCGTGCGCGGGCAGCGGAAGGCTGGGCTCGTCCACCTTCGGCACGCAAAGGCATGACGGTCGTGTTGCAAATCGGCATGTTGCCGGACGGTACGGTGACTTCGGTCAGCGTGTCCAAATCCAGTGGCGATGGTCCGTTCGATGCTTCGGCAGTAGCGGCGGTCAAGAATATTGGACGTTTGACAGAAATGCAGGGAATGAAGCCGAGCGATTTCGCTCCGTATCGTTCATTCAAGATGACATTCACACCTGAGGATCTAGCCTTGTGAGAAACCTTCTTCGAGGAATGCTGGTCGTGATCTGCTGCATGGCAGGGATCGCGATGGCTGATGAAAAGAACATTCTGGTCACCAGCGGCAGCGATCGGGCTACTCCGATCGCTGTTGTACCGTTCGGTTTGCAGGGCGGCGCCGTCCTGCCGGACGACATGGCTGAAATTATTGGTAACGATTTGCGTAACTCGGGCTACTACTCGCCGATTCCAAAGCAAAACATGATCAGCCAGCCAAGCCAGGCGAGCGAAATCATCTTCCGTGACTGGAAGGCGGTAGGTGCTCAATACATGATGGTCGGCAGCATCGCACCAGCGGGCGGTCGTCTGCAGGTGCAATGGGCACTGTTCAACGTGGCCACCGAGCAGAAAGTGGCTGACGGCAGTGTTTCCGGTACCACCGAGCAGTTGCGCGATATGGCGCACTACATCTCTGACCAGTCGTTCGAGAAACTCACCGGTATCCAGGGCGCGTTTTCGACCCGCCTGCTGTACGTGACGGCTGAACGCTTCTCCGAGAAGAACACCCGTTACACCTTGCAGCGTTCGGACTATGACGGTGCTCGCGCCGTGACTCTGTTGCAATCGCGCGAGCCGATCCTGTCGCCGCGTTTCGCACCGGATGGCAAGCGTATCGCTTACGTGTCGTTCGAGCAGAAGCGTCCACGTATTTTCATGCAGAACATCGACACGGGGCGTCGTGAGCAGATCACCAACTTCGAAGGCCTGAACGGCGCACCGGCCTGGTCGCCGAATGGTGATCGTCTGGCGTTCGTGTTGTCTAAGGACGGTAACCCGGATATCTACGTGATGAACCTGGCTTCGCGTCAGATCAATCGTGTAACGGCGGGCCCAGGCATCAACACCGAACCGTACTGGGGCAAGGATGGTTCGACCATCTACTTCACCTCGGATCGCGGCGGCAAGCCACAAATCTACAAAACCAGCGCCAGCGGCGGTGGTGCCGAGCGTGTGACGTTCGTAGGTAACTACAACGCCAACCCGAAACTGTCGGCAGATGAAAAGACGCTGGTGATGATCCATCGCCAGGATGGTTTCACCAATTTCAAGGTGGCCGCCCAGGATTTGCAGCGAGGTAGTGTAAAGATTCTCACTGATAGCACTCTGGACGAGTCGCCTACTGTTGCGCCCAACGGCACCATGGTAATCTACGCCACCCGCCAACAGGGCCGGGGAGTCTTGATGCTCGTGTCCATTAATGGACGCGTTAGGCTCCCGCTTCCTACCGCTCAAGGCGAAGTCAGAGAACCGTCCTGGTCCCCTTACCTGAAGTGAGCGGGCGCTACACGTTTTACTTAACACACTGGGGTTCATTAGGAGTTTCACGATGGAAATGCTGAAGTTTGGTAAATTTGCTGCGCTGGCTCTGGCCATGGCTGTAGCTGTAGGTTGCTCGTCCAAAGGCGGCGACAACGCCGGTGAAGGCGCTGTTGATCCAAACGCTGGTTACGGCGCAAACACTGGTGCCGTTGACGGTTCCCTGAGCGAAGAAGCTGCTCTGCGCGCAATCACCACCTTCTACTTCGAATACGACAGCTCGGACCTGAAGCCAGAAGCCATGCGCGCTCTGGACGTTCACGCCAAAGACCTGAAAGCAAACGGCGCTCGCGTTGTTCTGGAAGGCAACACCGACGAACGTGGTACTCGTGAGTACAACATGGCACTGGGCGAGCGTCGTGCGAAAGCCGTTCAACGCTACCTGGTACTGCAAGGTGTTTCCCCAGCTCAGCTGGAACTGGTTTCCTACGGCGAAGAGCGTCCAGTTGCTACCGGCAACGACGAGCAGTCCTGGGCTCAAAACCGTCGCGTCGAACTGCGTAAGTAATTCGATATGCGAACGTGCCGTCGTGCTGTAACTGTTCTGGCTCTCAGTCTCGCACCGCTTGCGGTGTGGGCTGCGGTTCCTGTGGTCGATGACAACTCCGGTTATAACAATAGCGGGAGCAGTTATCCGCCTGCGGGTTACGGTACGAACGGCGCCTATGCCGGGGGAGCGGCTTCGGCCCCTGCCTCGGCACAAGGCATGCTGTTTAACCAACTGCAACAGATGCAGGATCAGATATCGCGCCAGCAAGGTGTGATTGAAGAACTGCAGAACCAAGTTTCGCGTATGAAGCAAGAATCCCTGGAGCGATACCAGGATCTTGATCGACGCATAGGATCCGGTGTTGCTCCTGCCGCGACTCCTGAGAATTCTTCTGCCGGTGGCGATGCAAGTGCTGCTGCCGGTGCTGCCGCTGGCGCCGGGGCGGCTGCCGCCCAGGCACCTGCTGCGGGTAGCGAGCCGGCTGATCCGGCCAAGGAAAAGCTGTATTACGATGCCGCTTTCGACCTGATCAAAGCCAAGGATTTCGACAAGGCCAGCCTGGCTTTCTCGGCATTCCTGCGCAAATACCCGAACAGCCAATACGCGGGCAACGCCCAGTACTGGTTGGGCGAAGTGAACCTGGCCAAGGGCGATCTGCAAGGTGCAGGTCAGGCTTTCGCCAAGGTTTCGCAGCTGTATCCCAAGCACAACAAGGTGCCGGATTCGCTGTACAAGCTGGCTGACGTAGAGCGCCGCCTCGGTCACACCGACAAGGTAAAAGGCATTCTGCAGCAGGTGGTGGCCCAATATCCGGGTACGTCCGCCGCTCAGTTGGCCCAGCGCGATTTGCAGCGCATGTAAGCCTGAGCTTTTCGGATACATCATCCGTTTAGAAGAAACCCGCGCCTGTCGCGGGTTTTTTCGTTAGAATTCACGCCCTTTTTCTGAAACACGCTTCTTGTGGTCCGCGCGTTGGCGCGATTACCTGAAGTGCCTGACGGAGGCGGACAGCCTGTTTAGCTGTTACGCCCGTGGCGACTATGCAAGACACATTGAGAATCACCGAAGTTTTCTACTCTTTGCAGGGGGAAACGCGGACTGCCGGGCTGCCCACTGTTTTTGTGCGCCTGACCGGTTGCCCTTTGCGTTGCCAATACTGCGACAGTGCCTACGCGTTCAGCGGCGGCACCGTCCGCACGCTCGACGATATCCTCGAACAAGTGGCCGGATTTCGTCCGCGTTACGTCTGTGTCACCGGCGGTGAGCCGCTGGCGCAGCCGAACGCCATTCCCTTGCTCAAACAGCTGTGTGATGCCGGTTATGAGGTCTCGCTGGAAACCAGCGGTGCTCTCGATATTTCGGCGGTCGACCCGCGCGTCAGTCGCGTGGTTGACCTGAAGACACCGGGCTCGAAAGAAGCCCATCGCAACCTTTACGAAAATATCGAACTGCTGAAGCCCAACGATCAGGTGAAGTTTGTCATCTGCTCGCGGGAAGACTACGACTGGGCGGTGTCCAAACTGATCCAGTACGGGCTCGACCGGCGTGCCGGCGAAGTTCTGTTTTCTCCAAGTCACCATGACCTCAACGCAAGGGAACTGGCGGATTGGGTGGTGGCGGACAACCTGCCAGTGCGGTTGCAACTGCAGCTGCATAAATATCTATGGAATGATGAGCCGGGGCGCTGAAATGACTGAACAACTGAACACAACCGAAAAACGTGCGGTGATCCTGCTGTCCGGTGGTCTGGACTCGGCAACGGTCGTGGCCATGGCCCGCGCTGAAGGGTACGCCTGCTACACCATGAGTTTCGATTACGGCCAGCGCTCCCATGCTGAATTGCATGCCGCTGCGCGCGTCGCTCGCGACCTGGGTGTGGTCGAGCACAAGGTGATCGGCATCAACCTGAATGGCATGGGCGGCTCGGCACTGACCGACACCAGCATTGATATCCCTGAAGAGCTGGGTGAGGGCATCCCGGTCACTTACGTGCCGGCACGCAACACGGTGTTCCTGTCTCTGGCGTTGGGTTGGGCTGAAGTGCTCGGCGCTCGCGACATCTTCATCGGTGTGAACGCGGTGGACTACTCCGGCTATCCGGATTGCCGTCCCGAGTTCATCGAGTCGTTCGAGCGCATGGCCAATCTGGCGACCAAGGCCGGCGTCGAGGGTGATGGTTTCCGCATCCAGGCGCCGTTGCAGAACCTGAGCAAGGCGCAGATCGTCCAGGCGGGCGTGAAGCTGGGCGTTGATTACGGGCTGACTGTTTCCTGCTATCAGGCCGATGATGAAGGCCGTGCCTGTGGTAAATGCGATAGCTGCCGCCTGCGCGCAGAAGGCTTTGCAGCGGCCGGCGTGAGCGATCCAACACCTTATTTTTGATTATTTTCAAAAAGGTGTTGAATAGTCCTTAAAAATCAGTATTATACGCGCCACCACACAGCGGGTCGTTAGCTCAGTTGGTAGAGCAGTTGGCTTTTAACCAATTGGTCGTAGGTTCGAATCCCACACGACCCACCATTTTTGGCGGTTTAGAAAATCCGGAAGGCCCACGCAAGTGAGGATTTCCGGGTTTTTTTTTGCCTGTGATTTGGACGTGCGTTGTTCCAGTGCAAGTTGCGCTGACGCAGGTCAGAATCATCTTTTGTATCCCCGGGATATTCTGTAGCCTTGCGCAGCTTCAACGCTGTCCGTGCCTGATAAAACTCACTCTCCCGGCGGTACCCTCAAGCGGTCCGGAGCCGGGTGTATACTCGACTTTCGCGCGAAAGCGCCTGCAGGTCTTGCGAACATGACGCAGATTTCCGAACGCCTTCTGGTTCAAGCCCACCTCGACGCCAAACAGCCCAAACCGCTGACTGCCGAGGAAGAGGCTTATTACCGTTCCGCCATCGCCGCAGAGCTCAAGGCTCAGGACGCGGTGCTGGTTGCCCACTTCTATTGCGATCCTGTGATTCAGGCCTTGGCCGAAGAAACCGGTGGCTGTGTATCCGACTCTCTGGAAATGGCCCGCTTCGGCAATGCCCATCCGGCCAAGACCGTGGTAGTCGCCGGCGTAAAGTTCATGGGTGAGACCGCCAAAATTCTCAACCCGGAAAAACGCGTGCTGATGCCAACCCTGGAAGCGACTTGCTCGCTGGACCTGGGCTGCCCGGTTGACGAATTCTCGGCGTTCTGCGATCAGCACCCGGAGCGCACGGTGGTGGTCTACGCCAACACCTCCGCTGCCGTCAAAGCCCGGGCCGACTGGGTGGTGACGTCGAGTTGTGCACTGGAAATCGTCGAAAGCCTGATGGACAACGGCGAGACCATCATCTGGGGGCCTGACAAGCATCTGGGCACCTACATTCAGCGCAAGACCGGCGCGGATATGTTGCTGTGGGACGGAGCCTGCATCGTCCACGAGGAGTTCAAGTCCAAGCAGCTTGAAGACATGAAGGCCTTGTACCCGGACGCCGCCATTCTGGTGCACCCCGAATCGCCGACTGCCGTGATCGAACTGGCAGATGCCGTGGGCTCCACCAGTCAATTGATCGCCGCGGCGCAGTCCCTGCCGAACAAGACCCTGATCGTTGCCACCGACCGCGGCATCTTCTACAAGATGCAGCAGCTGTGCCCGGACAAAGTCTTCATCGAGGCGCCAACCGCCGGTAACGGCGCCGCGTGCCGCAGTTGCGCACATTGCCCGTGGATGGCCATGAATACCCTTGAGCGTACGCTCAAGAGCTTGAAGGAAGGGATGAACGAGATCTTTGTTGATCCGGCGTTGATTCCGCAGGCGATTCGACCTTTGAAGCGGATGCTGGATTTCACCCAGGCGGCGCGGATGAAGCTGGCCGGTAACGCCTGAGATCTATAAGCAATACACAAAACCTGTGGGAGCGAGCCCGCTCGCGAAAGCGGTGTGTCAGTCAATGTTCAAGTCGACTGACACACCGCTTTCGCGAGCAGGCTCGCTCCCACATTGGTTTGTGGTGTGAAGAGTTACTTGGTCTTCTTCGGAACCCGCACCACGCAGGTGTCCGAATAGATGTCATGCCACGTGCGCTTCTGCTTGTCGTACAGCGACCAGAAGAAACCCAGCCCCACGCACAACCACGACGCAATCGACACCATAAACCGCAGCAACGCCTGCCACAGGCTGATTGCGGTGCCATTGGCGTTCTGCACGCGAATGCCCCACACCTGCATGCCCAGCGTCTGCCCACCATGGGTCCAGAACTTGGCGAAGAATCCAAACAATACCAATAGCAGCACGGTCGAGTACAACGGATCACCGTCGAGCTGTCCGGCGTCGGTCATCACCCGCAGGCGTTCTTCACCGATGATCAAACCCTGGATGAGCTTGTAAACGAAGCCGGTCACGATCAGCAGGGCGGTGCACAACAGAAAGTCGTAGAACATCGCGGCCAGACGACGGCCGAGGCCAACGGCTGGAAAATCGCCCTGGGGAGTGAGCAGGTTTTTCGACATGGCAGCCTCTGGACGCTTTAAGGAATTGCCATTTTACGGATTCGCGCGCACAAAAAAGCCCCTGATATCAATATCAGGGGCTTTTTCGTTACACAGATCAGGCCTCTGCTTGTACTTCGTCAGCCTGCATGCCTTTTTGGCCTTGCACTGCAACGAAGGTCACTTTCTGGCCTTCTTTCAGGCTCTTGAAGCCGTTGCCCTGAATGGCGCGGAAATGCACGAACAGATCCGGACCGCTTTCTGGAGTGATAAAACCAAAACCTTTCTCGTCGTTAAACCACTTGACGGTACCGCTCTGACGTGTGGACATTTCTTATTTCCTTTGACGCAATAAATTAATGACAGCCTCTTTCTCATGAAAGAGTACTGGGGCTGGTTGCAGGAGAGTAAGAAGACGTCGAACGGGATGTAGCTAACTTGTAGGCTACTGCCCAGGTCACGATTCCAAGCTGACCCATGCAAACACAGTGGGGAAACTCTACGCCAACTACCGGAGAAAAAACAAGCCCCTTGCAGGCCCGGTTTTGCTGCGCTTGATGGCACTTGGTCAATCCACTAGTGCAGGCTTAGACGATTAGCTTGTTCAAATGTTTTCGAACGTTATAAGTAAAGTTCATATTCGAATCGGTTGTTAGAAACTGCACTGTTTTATGGCGATTGCGTTACACATTAGTGCACGCATAACGCAATCGCGTTACTTATAGAAACAGTCAATCAACCACGGTAGTAGCGTTGTGGAACAAATGGCATTTTGCTTACAAGCATTTGCACCTTTTTCCCACGAACGATTGCCCACACTGGCGTATCGAGAGTGACGTAAGCACTGTCGAGGTAACCCATTGCCAATGGCCCGCCCAGCGTCGGACCGAAGCCGCCACTGCATACGCTACCGATGATGTCGCCGGCTTCGTTGACGATTTCCGCGCCTTCGCGCACCGGCGTGCGTTCCTGCGGCAGCAGGCCGACGCGTTTGCGTGCGACGCCATTTTGTTGTTGGGCGAAGATAGGTTCTGCCCCCGGGAAACCGCCGGCCCGTGCGCCATCGGCGCGGCGTGGCTTGGACATGGCCCACAGCAGGCTGGCTTCGATGGGCGTGGTTTCGGTGTTCATGTCGTGGCCGTACAGGCACAGGCCGGCCTCCAGGCGCAACGAATCGCGAGCGCCGAGGCCGATGGCCGCTACTTCAGGTTCGGCGAGCAGGGCGCGGGCGAGTTTTTCTGCGTCGGCGGCCGGCACCGAGATTTCGAAACCGTCTTCACCGGTGTAACCGGAACGGCTGACGAAGCAATCCACGCCGAGTAGCTGCACGCGGTTGAATTGCATGAAGGTCATCTTCGCCACTTCCGGAGCAAGACGCGCCAGTGCTGTTACCGCCGCAGGACCTTGCAGCGCGAGCAGTGCGCGCTCCTCGAACAGCGCCGTAATGGTGCACTGATCGCCAATGTGTTTCTGCAGATGCGCCAGGTCCTGATCCTTGCACGCGGCGTTAACCACCAGGAACAGTTCATCATTGCCGAGGTTGGCAACCATCAGGTCATCGAGAATGCCGCCTTGCTCGTTGGTGAACATCGCGTAACGCTGCATGCCCACCGGCAGGTCGATGATGTCTACCGGCACCAGGGTTTCCAGGGCTTTGGCGGCATTCGCGCCGGTCAGGTGGATCTGGCCCATGTGCGAGACATCGAACAGCCCGGCCTGCTCGCGGGTGTGCTGGTGCTCTTTCATCACACCGAGGGGGTATTGCACCGGCATGTCGTAGCCGGCGAACGGCACCATACGGGCGCCGAGTTCGATGTGCAGGGCGTGCAGCGGGGTTTTCGACAGTTGTTCGGTGGACATGCGTGGCTCCTTGAATAACGGGTCAGGATCAAAAGCCCCTCACCCCAGCCCTCTCCCGGAGGGAGGGGGGCTAAGTACGACCCTCTCCCAAAGGAAGAGGGCATCAAATTCACTTTCTCCTGACGGAGACGACATCAATCAGCATTCGATAATGTTGACCGCCAGACCGCCGCGGGCGGTCTCTTTGTATTTGCTTTTCATGTCAGCGCCGGTCTGGCGCATGGTGCGGATGACCTTGTCGAGAGAGACGAAGTGTTGTCCGTCACCCCGCAGTGCCATGCGCACCGCATTGATCGCTTTCACCGAGCCCATGGCGTTGCGCTCGATGCACGGCACTTGAACCAGCCCTCCAATCGGGTCACAGGTCAGGCCGAGGTTGTGTTCCATACCGATTTCCGCCGCGTTTTCGACTTGCTGCACGCTGCCGCCGAGGACTTCACACAACGCACCCGCCGCCATCGAACAAGCCACGCCGACCTCGCCCTGACAACCGACTTCGGCGCCGGAGATCGAGGCGTTTTCCTTGTACAGAATGCCGATCGCTGCCGCCGTGAGCAGAAAACGCACAACGCCGTCGTCATTTGCACCGGGAATAAAGCGAATGTAGTAATGCAGCACCGCCGGGATGATTCCCGCTGCGCCGTTGGTAGGTGCGGTCACCACGCGCCCGCCATTGGCGTTTTCTTCGTTGACGGCCAGCGCGTAGAGGTTGACCCAGTCGAGTACCGACAGCGGATCACGCAGCGCGGATTCCGGGTTTTTGCACAGCTGCCGATGCAGCGCCGCAGCACGGCGTTTGACCTTCAACCCTCCCGGCAAAATGCCCTCGTTGCGGCAGCCGGCGTCCACGCAATCCTGCATTACTTGCCAGATTTTCAGCAGGCCGGCGCGGGTTTCCGCCTCCGGGCGCCACGCGCTTTCGTTGGTCAGCATCACCTGGCTGATCGACAGGCCATACGTACTGCAATGAGCGAGCAAGTCCTTGGCGCTTTTGAAGGGGAACGTCAGTGGGGTGACATCTTCGACAATGCGGTCAGCGCCGGCCGCGTCCTCGTCGACAACAAAACCTCCGCCGACCGAGTAGTACTCGCGGCTGCGGATCTGAATCCCCGCCGCGTCGAACGCACGGAAGATCATGCCGTTGGGGTGATAGGCCAGCGGCTTGCGGATCATCGCCAGGTGCTCTTTCTCGTTGAACGCAATGCTGTGTTCGCCAAGCAGGTTCAGGCGGGCGTTGCTGCGAATTTCTTGCAAACGCGCGGCGACGGTTTCGGTATCAACGGTGTCGGGATGTTCACCTTCGAGGCCTAGCAACACGGCTTTGTCGCTGCCGTGCCCTTTACCGGTGGCGCCGAGAGAACCGTACAACTCGACGCGAACGCTGGCGGTAGCAGTCTGCAGGTTTTCACGACGCAAACCCTCAGCGAAACGCGCAGCTGCGCGCATCGGGCCGACGGTGTGGGAGCTGGAGGGGCCGATGCCAATCTTGAACAGGTCGAACACGCTTAACGACATGAGTGGTTCTCCGGTTTCTTGTTATAGGAATTGGCGAAACATCAGGCTTGGTACATCCCCCTGTGGGAGCTGGCTTGCCAGCGATGGCGGTGTGCCAGGCAACAAAGATGGAGACTGATCCACCCTCATCGCTGGCAAGCCAGCTCCCACAGGGATTTGTGGTGTTCTTGAAAGTGGGGGCAGGTAAGCCTGCCCCCTGATTCTATTAAGCGTAGCTTTCGATCGACGGGCAGGCGCAGACCAGGTTGCGGTCGCCGAACACGTTGTCGACGCGACCGACCGGTGGCCAGTATTTGCCTTCGATCAACGAGGCCACCGGGTAAACGGCTTGCTCGCGGCTGTACGGGTGAGTCCACTCGCCGACCAGTTCCGCTGCGGTGTGCGGAGCGTTTTTCAGCGGGTTGTCTTCCTTGTCCAGCGTGCCGTTTTCCACAGCGCGGATTTCTTCGCGGATGCGGATCATGGCGTCGCAGAAGCGGTCCAGTTCTTCCCTGGATTCGCTTTCGGTCGGCTCGATCATCAGCGTGCCAGCCACCGGGAACGACATGGTCGGGGCGTGGAAGCCGAAGTCGATCAGACGCTTGGCGACGTCATCAACGCTGATGCCGCTGCTGTCTTTCAGCGGACGCAGGTCGAGGATGCATTCGTGCGCCACCAGACCGTTGCTGTCGGTGTACAGCACTGGGTAGTGCTCTTCGAGGCGACGGGAAATGTAGTTGGCATTGAGGATCGCCAGTTGCGAAGCGCGCTTCAGACCGGCGCCGCCCATCATGCGGATGTACATCCAGGTGATCGGCAAAATGCTTGCGCTGCCGAACGGTGCCGCGCAGACCGCGCCTTCCTTGCGTTCCATCTGGCCGTGGCCTGGCAGGAATGGCGTCAGGTGCGACTTGACGCCGATCGGGCCGACGCCCGGGCCGCCACCGCCGTGGGGAATGCAGAAGGTTTTGTGCAGGTTCAGGTGCGACACGTCGCCGCCGAACTTGCCTGGCGCGCAGAGGCCGACCATCGCGTTCATGTTGGCGCCGTCGATGTACACCTGGCCGCCGTTGTCATGAATGATCCCGCAGATTTCGCGGATGCCTTCTTCGAACACGCCGTGGGTCGACGGGTAAGTGATCATCAGCGCGGCGAGGTGATCGCGGTGCTCGATGGCTTTGGCGCGCAGGTCTTCGATGTCGACGTTGCCACGAGCATCGCAAGCGGTCACGACCACGCGCATGCCGGCCATGTTGGCAGTAGCAGGGTTGGTGCCGTGAGCGGATGACGGGATCAGGCAGATGTCGCGACGGTCATCGCCACGGCTCTGGTGATAGGCGCGGATCGCCAGCAGACCTGCGTATTCACCTTGCGAACCGGCGTTCGGTTGCAGCGAGATCGAGTCGTAACCGGTGGCGGCGCAGAGCATCGCTTCCAGTTCATCGGTCAGTTGCTGATAACCGGCACTTTGTGCGGCTGGCGCGAACGGGTGCAGGGCGCCGAACTCGGCCCAGGTCACCGGGATCATTTCGCTGGCGGCGTTGAGTTTCATGGTGCACGAGCCCAGCGGGATCATGGTGCGATCCAGTGCCAGATCCTTGTCCGCCAGTTTGCGCAGGTAGCGCATCAGCTCGGTTTCGGAGTGATAACGGTTGAACACCGGGTGGCTGAGGATCGGCGACTGGCGTACCAGCGCAGCAGGAATGGTGCTCTGCACGGTGGCGGCGAGGGCGGCGAAGTCCGGCAGGGTTTTGCCGTCGGCGAAGACGCTCCACAGGGTTTCGATATCAGCCTGAGCGGTGGTTTCGTCAACCGACAGACCCAGACGCTGGGCGTCAATGACGCGCAGGTTGATCTGCTGGGCGTGAGCCTTGTCGTGCAGCGCAGCGGTTTGCGCGCCGGTAGCCACTGTCAGGGTGTCGAAGAAGCTCTCCTGCTCGACATTCAGACCCAGCGCAGTCAGGCCCTTGGCCAGAATCGCGGTCAGGTGATGGATGCGGTTGGCGATCTGGGTCAGGCCTTTCGGGCCGTGATACACGGCGTACATGCTGGCGATGTTGGCCAGCAGCACTTGCGCGGTGCAGATGTTGGACGTGGCTTTCTCGCGGCGGATGTGTTGCTCGCGGGTCTGCATCGCCAGGCGCAGGGCAGGCTTGCCGAAACGGTCAACCGAAACGCCGACCAGACGGCCCGGCATGTCGCGCTTGAACGCATCTTTGGTGGAGAAGTAAGCCGCGTGCGGGCCACCAAAGCCCAGCGGCACGCCGAAGCGTTGTGCGGAACCGATGGCAACGTCAGCGCCGAACTCGCCCGGGGCGGTCAGCAGAGTCAGGGCGAGCAGGTCGGCGGCTACGGCAACCAAGGCGTTGGCGGCGTGGAAGCGCTCGGTCAGTTCGCGGTAGTCGAACACATCACCGTTGCTGGCCGGGTATTGCAGCAATGCGCCGAAGAATGGCGTTACATCGGTCAATGCGTGCTCATCGCCCACGACCACTTCAATGCCCAGCGGCTCGGCACGGGTGCGCAGCACGTCGAGGGTTTGCGGGTGGCTGTGGATCGAGGCGAAGAATTGGTGGCTGCCCTTGTTCTTGCTCAGGCGTTTGCAGAAGGTCATCGCTTCGGCAGCGGCAGTCGCTTCGTCGAGCAGGGAGGCGTTGGCGATCGGCAGGCCGGTGAGGTCGCTGATCAGGGTCTGGAAGTTCAGCAGCGCTTCGAGACGGCCCTGGGAAATTTCTGGCTGGTACGGGGTGTAAGCGGTGTACCAGGCCGGGTTCTCCAGAAGGTTGCGCAGGATCGGCGACGGCGTGTGGCAGTTGTAATAGCCCTGGCCGATGTAGGTCTTGAACAGCTGGTTCTTGCCGGCGATGCCCTTGATCATGGCCAGTGCATCGGCCTCGCTCAGGCCATCGTCCATGCCCAGCACGCTGGTGCCCTTGATGCTTTCCGGGATGACGCTGGCGCTCAGGGCTTCGAGCGAATCGAAGCCAAGGCTGTTGAGCATGGCTTGCTCGTCACCGGCGCGCGGGCCGATGTGACGGGCGATGAATTCGTTGGCGGTGCCCAGGTTTACTTGTGTCATGTCGGTTCTCCTCAGGCTTCGGCTTGGGCTTTGATCAGACGGTCGTAAGCGTCTTGATCAAGCAATTTGCCGACAGCGGCGGCGTCGCTTGGTTTGAAGCGGAAGAACCAGCCTTGGCCCAGTGGATCTTCGTTGACCAGCTCAGGGCTGTCTTCCAGCGCCGGGTTCACTTCCAGCACGTCGCCGTCGAGGGGCATGTACACGCCGCTGGCAGCTTTCACCGATTCGACGGTGGCGGCTTCGGCGCCTTTTTCGTAAGCCTGCAGTTCAGGCAGTTGCACGAATACCACGTCGCCCAAGGCGTTCTGCGCGAAAGCGGTGATGCCGACAGTAACGCTACCGTCAGCTTCGGCGCGCAGCCATTCGTGATCTTCAGTAAAACGCAACTCGCTCATGGAAACTCCTCAGGGACCAGACTCGTCTGGTGGACGCGGTGGAAGGCTTGGGCCGGGAAGCCCTTATTTATGAGGAATTAATTAGCAAGATCGCGGCCAATGTAAATTTATATATATAAAACAATGACTTATTGATTTTTGATGGTGGGGCTGAGGACGTGCGCGTAGCGAAATCGCTACAGCATGAGGCGAAGAAAAAAGCTGAGCGGGATCAAAGCCTTGCACAGCGGTGACGGGAGGAGGGTGTAGCGATATCGTTCCGCTGTAGCGCTTTCAGTACAGATGGAGGTCGTTTTTGAACGGATTTCGAATCCGTCACATTCCCTGTGGGAGCTGGCTTGCCAGCGATTGCGGTGGATCAGTCACCCTCAATCGTGGCCATGCCGACGTCATCGCTGGCAAGCCAGCTCCCACAGGTATGCGGTGTTCTCAGGATTTGTTAGGGATGCCGTACTTGCGTAAACGATGGGCGATGGCGGTGTGCGACGTTTGCAGGCGGCTGGCCAGTTGGCGGGTCGAGGGGTAGCTGGCGTAGAGTTTTTCCAGCAACGATTTCTCGAAGCCTTCGACCGCTTGTTCAAGGCTGTCGACGTCACTGTCGGCCTGGCGCGCAACGGACGTACCGGCGATGTCGAGGTCGCCGATGTCGACCAGGCTGCTTTCGCAGATCGCGGCAGCGCGGAAGATCACGTTCTGCAACTGCCGCACGTTGCCCGGCCAGCGATTGCCCAGCAGTGCCGGGTAAGTGCCGGGTGCGAGGCGACAGACCGGGCGCTGAATCTGCGCACAGGCCTGCTGCATGAAATAACGCGCCAGCAACAGAATGTCCTGACCGCGTTCGCGCAGCGGCGGCACTTCAACATTGAGCACGTTAAGGCGGTAGAACAGGTCTTCGCGAAACGAACCTTCGCTGACCATTTTTTCCAGGTCGCGGTGGGTCGCGCTGAGAATTCGCACGTTGACCTTCACCTCGCGGTCACCGCCGACCCGACGGAAGCTGCCATCGTTGAGAAAACGCAGCAACTTGGCCTGCAAGTACGGTGACATCTCGCCGATCTCGTCGAGAAATACCGTGCCTTGGTTGGCCAGTTCCATCAACCCCGGTTTGCCGCCGCGCGCCGCGCCAGTGAAGGCGCCGGGGGCGTAGCCGAACAGTTCGCTCTCGGCGAGGTTCTCCGGCAGCGCCGCGCAGTTCAGTGCCAGGAATGGCGCGCTGTGCCGCGCACTGATCGCATGGCAGGCACGGGCGACCAGTTCTTTACCGGTGCCGGTTTCGCCTTGAATCAGCAGGGGCGCATCAAGGGCGGCAACGCGCTGCGCACGAGCCTTGAGGGTGCGGATCGCCGGGGATTCGCCGAGCAGCGCGTCGAAACCTTCAGCGTGGTCGTGGTGCAACGCCGAGAGCTGTTCGCCGATGCGGTTCGGTTGATACAGCGTGAGCAGGGCGCCAGCGTCGGTGATCGGCGTAGCGTCGAGCAACAGCGTCTGGCCGTTGACGGTGATCTCGCGCAGCGGCAGGCGAAAACCGTGCTCGAGCAGGGTTTCCAGCAGACCGGGATCGTTGAACAGCTCAGAGACGCCTTCGCCCGCCGGCTCACGCCCGTACAACGCGATCAATGCCGGGTTGGCCAGCAGCACTTTGCCCGCACTGTCGAGGGCCAGCACCGGGTCGGTCATCGCCGCGAGCAACGCATCGAGTTGCAAGTGCCGACGCTGGCCGGGGAGGATGTCGACTACCGTTACCGCTTCCACGCCGAGCACGCGAAACAGCGCATCCTTGAGTTCTTCGAGCACTTGCGGGCTCAGGGTCGGGGCGTCGATGTAGACGTTCGGCGGGATCATCTCCACGGCATCCAGATTAAGGTTGCGCCCACCGAGAATGGCCAGTACTTCCTGGGTGATGCCGACGCGGTCGATGAAGCTGACGTGGATACGCATGGGACGGTTTCGGGTTCTGGAGTGCGGAGGGGGGCAAGTATGCCTTAAATCAAAAGCACCCTCACCCCAGCCCTCTCCCGGAGGGAGAGGGAGCCGACCGAGATGTCTGGCGCTACGCGTCGACCTGGTAAATCGAGTCGATTATGGATTCAGTAATGCAGCATCAGGTCGGCGTAATACCGCAATATCCCCCAATCAGTCCCCTCTCCCTTTGGGAGAGGGTTAGGGTGAGGGGCTTTTTAAGGTTTACTCAAAACGCTCAAGATTCACCGGATCGCCGGATTTCATATCCAGCTGCTTGCGGATGTCTTCGAACATCATGTCGTAATGCTTGTGAACCGAGCCGATCTGGCTGTGCGTCTTCGGAATGCCGTACTTCTCGGCGATTTTCGTCACATTGTTGGCAAAGTTGTAGGCCTCTTCTTTGGGCAGGAAGAAGGTCTCTTTCATGTCCTTGCCCTGAAGGTTGCCATGCATCGTGAACTGGATGCCTCTGCCTTTTTGAGGATCGGTGAACACCTCGTAGTCGAGGTGCACGTTGTAACTGACGTCGTCCGGGGTCAACGCGTGCCGCTCAATGTGCAAGTGACCAGGTTCAAACTGGGCCATGGATTTCTCCTTTCAAGGCATGGGAGAAGGGCAGACCCTGGGCCTGCCCCCGGCGTTTCTGATTATCGATAGGTGATACCGGGTTTCGCCGTGCTGATCCGCGTACCGGCGCTGCCCTGGACAATCGCTTCGATGTCCGCCAGCGAACCGATCACCGCGACCTTGCCAGTATGGCGCGCGAATTCGCAGGCTGCCTGAACCTTTGGTCCCATGGAGCCCGCGGCGAAGCCCAGGCGTTCGAGTTCATCCGGGTGGGCCTCGGCGATGGCTTTCTGCGTCGGCTTGCCGTAATCGATGAACGCGGCGTTGACGTCAGTGGCAATCACCAGCAAATCCGCCTCCAGCTGTTCTGCCAGCAGCGACGAGCACAAGTCCTTGTCGATCACCGCTTCGATGCCCTTGAGGTTGCGGTTTTCGTCGTACATGGTCGGAATCCCGCCGCCACCGGCGCAGATGACGATGCTGCCCTTGTCCAGCAGCCACTTGATCGGACGGATTTCGAAGATGCGTTTTGGTCGTGGACTGGCGACCACACGGCGGAACTTGTCGCCGTCCGCAGCGATGGCCCAGCCTTTTTCGGCGGCAAGTTTTTCTGCCTCGGCTTTCTCGTAGACCGGGCCGATCGGTTTGGTCGGGTTCTTGAAGGCCGGGTCATTGGCGTCGACTTCGACCTGGGTGAGCAGGGTGGCGAACGGTACTTCGAAGTCCAGCAGGTTGCCCAGTTCCTGTTCGATGATGTAGCCGATCATGCCTTCGGTTTCGGCACCGAGCACGTCCAGCGGGTAAGGGCTGACGGAGGTATAGGCCGCGGCTTGCAGCGATAGCAGGCCGACTTGCGGGCCATTGCCGTGGGCGATGACCAGTTGGTTGCCGGGATGGATCTTGGCGATTTGCTCGGTGGCGATGCGGATGTTGGCGCGCTGGTTGTCAGCGGTCATCGGCTCACCACGGCGGAGCAGGGCGTTACCGCCCAACGCTACGACGATACGCATGGTGCATGTCCTTCTAGAGCGGAGGAATGGCAAACGACTCGGTCACACTGTCGCAACCGCGATTCACTGTGGGAGCGAGCCTGCTCGCGAAGGCGTCAGATCAGTCGACATCGCTGTTGAATGACCCACCGCTTTCGCGAGCAGGCTCGCTCCCACATTTGGAACCGGTTCCTTCAGTGGGAGCTATTTCAGTTAGATATCCGCCAACGCCGACACGATAATCGCCTTGATCGTGTGCATGCGGTTTTCCGCTTGCTCGAAGGCGATGTTGGCCGGGGATTCGAAGACTTCTTCCGTTACTTCGACGCCATTGGCCAGGTGCGGATAGCGCGCGGCGATGTCTTTACCCACCTTGGTTTCGCTGTTGTGGAACGCCGGCAGGCAGTGCATGAATTTCACCCGTGGATTACCGGAGGCTTTCATCATCTGCGTGTTGACCTGGTACGGCAGCAGTTGCTCGATGCGCTCGTCCCACGCTTCCACCGGTTCACCCATCGACACCCAGATGTCGGTGTGGATGAAGTCGACACCCTTGACCGCTTCTTTCGGGTCTTCGGTGATGGTGATGCGCGCGCCGCTTTCTTCGGCAAACTCTTTGCATTGAGCGATGAAGTCAGCGTGTGGCCACAGGGCTTTCGGTGCAGCGATACGCACGTCCATGCCGAGTTTGGCGCCGATCATCAGCAGCGAGTTGCCCATGTTGTAGCGGGCGTCGCCGAGGTAGGCGTAGCTGATGTCATGCATCGGCTTGTCGCTGTGTTCGCGCATGGTCAGCACGTCAGCGATCATTTGCGTCGGGTGGAATTCAGCGGTCAGGCCGTTGAACACCGGGACGCCGGCGTACTTGGCCAGCTCTTCGACGATTTCCTGTTCAAAGCCACGGTACTCGATGGCGTCGAACATCCGGCCGAGGACGCGGGCGGTGTCTTTCATGCTTTCTTTGTGGCCGATCTGGGACGACACCGGGTCGATGTAGGTGACGTGAGCACCCTGATCGTGGGCCGCGACTTCGAACGCACAACGGGTGCGGGTCGAGGTTTTTTCGAAGATCAGCGCGATGTTCTTGCCTTGCAGGTGTGGACGCTCGGTGCCGGTGTACTTGGCGCGTTTGAGGTCGCGGGACAGGTCGATCAGGTAATTCAGTTCGCGAGTGGTGTGGTGCATCAAGCTCAGCAAACTGCGGTTGCGCATATTAAAAGCCATGATGGATCTCCTTCGGTATCGGTTATCCCCCTGGCCGCACGTTGTAAGTGCCGGCCAGGGCTCAGAGGTTTAGTAATCGATTGGGTCGCGGATGATCGGGCAGGTCATGCAGTGGCCGCCGCCACGGCCACGGCCCAATTCACCGGCGCTGATGGTGATGACCTCCACGCCTGCCTTGCGCAGCAGGGTGTTGGTGTAGGTGTTGCGGTCGTAGCCGATGACCACGCCCGGTTCCACGGCCACCACGTTGTTGCCGTCGTCCCATTGCTCGCGTTCGGCGGCGAAGCTGTTGCCGCCGGTTTCCACCACGCGCAGCGCTTTGAGATTGAGCGCGGCCGCGACGGTGTCGAGGAAGCTGGTTTCTTCGCGGCGAATGTCGATGCCGCCCTGTTTGCTTTCATCAGGTCGCAGGGTGAAAGCGACGATCTGGTTGACCACTTCCGGGAAAATCGTCACGAGGTCGCGGTCGCAGAAGCTGAACACGGTGTCCAGGTGCATCGCGGCGCGAGACTTCGGCAGGCCGGCAACGATGACTTTCTCCACGGCTTTGTTCTTGAACAGATTCAGCGCCAATTGACCGATGGCCTGACGGGATGAGCGCTCGCCCATGCCGATCAACACCACGCCGTTGCCGATTGGCATGACGTCGCCGCCCTCAAGGGTGGAGCTGCCGTGGTCCTTGTCCGGGTCGCCGTACCAGATCTCGAATTCGGCGTTGGTGAACTGCGGATGGAATTTGTAGATGGCGGTGGTCAGCAGGGTCTCCTGGCGACGCGCCGGCCAGTACATCGGGTTCAGCGTTACGCCGCCGTAGATCCAGCACGTGGTGTCGCGGGTGAACTGGGTGTTCGGCAGCGGCGGCAAGATGAAGCTGGAGTGGCCGAGGAAGTCGCGGTACATCTCGATGATCTTGCCACCGAAGCTGTCTGGCAGATCATCGGCGGACACGCCGCCAATCAGGAATTCGGCGATGTGCCGTGGCTCAAGGCTTTTCAGCCAGGACTTCACTTCGCTGATCAGGCCCAGGCCCACCGAATCGGCGGTGACCTTGCGATCGAGAATCCAGTCCAGCGCTTCGGGAATGGCGACGATGTCGGTCAGCAGGTTGTGCATTTCCAGCACGTCGATCCCGCGCTCACGCATCTTGGTGACGAAGTCGAAGTGGTCGCGCTTGGCCTGGGCAACCCACAGTACATCGTCAAACAGCAGTTCATCGCAGTTGTTCGGGGTCAGCCGCTGATGGGCCAGACCTGGGGAGCAAACCATGACTTTGCGCAGTTTGCCGGCTTCGGAATGGACGCCGTACTTAACTTTTTCCGTGGTCATTGCAGTGATCCTCCAGAGATAAAACGTTTGGCAGTTACAGAGTCAGGAAGCCGTCATACAGTCCGTAGGCAGCCACCAGGGCGCCTACGACCACTGCGGCGAAAATCAGCTTCTCGACGTTGGTGAAAACCGGTTGTTTGAGTTCGAGCTTGGCCTTGGCGAACAGGATCGCGCCGGGCGCATAGAGCAGGGCCGAGAGCAGCAGGTACTTCACGCCGCCGGCGTACAGCAGCCACACCGCGTAGATCAGGGCAATGCCGCCGATGATCAGATCCTTGCGCCGCTCGGCCGCAAAACCTTCATAGCTTTCGCCGCGCACTGCCAGCAGCAGGGCGTAGGCCGCCGACCACAGATAGGGCACCAGAATCATCGACGTGGCGAGGTAGATCAGCGACAGGTAAGTGCTGGCCGAAAACAGGGTGATGACCAGGAAAATCTGCACCATCGCGTTGGTCAGCCACAGGGCGTTGACCGGTACGTGGTTGGCGTTTTCCTTGCGCAGAAACTCCGGCATGGTGTGGTCTTTGGCGGCGGCGAACATGATCTCCGCACACAGCAGCACCCACGACAGCAGCGCCCCCAGCAGCGAGATGATCAGACCGACGCTGATCAGCGCTGCGCCCCACGGACCGACCACGTGCTCAAGCACGGCAGCCATCGACGGGTTCTGCAGTTTGGCCAGTTCTGGCTGAGTCATGATGCCCAGCGACAGCACGTTCACCAGCATCAAAAACAGCAGCACGGTGATGAAACCGATCACGGTGGCTTTACCCACGTCGGAGCGTTTTTCAGCGCGGGCCGAGAAAATGCTCGCGCCCTCGATGCCGATGAACACCCACACAGTGACCAGCATCATGTTGCGTACCTGGTTCATCACGCTGCCCAGATCCGGGTTCTTCAGGCCCCAGATGTCGGCGGTGAAGATGTCCAGTTTGAAGGCGAAGACGGCGATCAACACGAACAGCACCAGCGGCACGACTTTGGCGACGGTGGTCACGAGGTTGATGAACGCCGCTTCCTTGATCCCGCGAAGTACCAGGAAATGCACCGCCCACAACAGAATCGAAGCACCAATGACCGCAGCAACCGTGTTGCCTTCACCGAAAATCGGGAAGAAATACCCCAGGGTGCTGAACAGCAGAACGAAGTAGCCGACGTTGCCCAGCCATGCACTGATCCAGTAGCCCCAGGCGGAGGAAAAACCCATGTAATCGCCGAATCCGGCCTTGGCGTAGGCGTAGACACCGCCGTCCAGGTCAGGCTTGCGATTGGCGAGGGTCTGGAAGACAAAAGCGAGGGTGAGCATGCCGACAGCGGTGATCGCCCAACCGATCAATACCGCGCCGACGTCGGCACTGGCGGCCATGTTTTGTGGCAAGGAGAATATCCCGCCACCGATCATTGAGCCGACGACTAATGCAACCAGTGCGCCGAGTCTTAGTTTTCCGGGAGCTTCAGACATTGCATGACTCCATTGCAGGAAGAGAACACAGCGTAGTTCTGTTGTCTGTTCAAATAGCTGACATAGATCAGTTCATGGTCACATTCCATTGTTAATGAATGACTTAGGGAGTCGCTTCAGGCATAAAGCGACCGTCTGCGAGGCCCGTTATAGAAGGGTTTTCGCAATGTGGTTGGGAATGGCTATTATTACTTTCGAGTTATGACGCTAGTTCTTTTTCCGGGTTTGGCAAATTTTTCCCTTCTGTTTTCAGTACAGAATTGATTAATCAGGATCAGCGCACAAAACTGTCTTAACGTGGTAGGCGTTAGCGTTATCCGCTATATATTTATTGGCATTAACTGATAGGCGTCATCCTGTTTTATTCATCTAATTAATTGTTGTTATAAATAATCGCTCACCACATTAGAGGGAGACTGGAATGTCGCAACCGACGCAAAAGCTGCGCCTTGGTGCGTTGATCGCCCTGGTGGTGGGGTCGATGATTGGCGGCGGAATTTTCTCGCTGCCGCAGAACATGGCGGCACGCGCCGATGCGGGGGCGATCCTGATCGGTTGGGGGATTACTGCCATCGGCATGCTGACCCTGGCCTTCGTGTTTCAAACCCTGGCCAATCGCAAGCCCGAGCTGGACTCCGGCGTCTACGCCTACGCCAAGGCCGGGTTTGGCGACTACATGGGCTTCTCGTCGGCCTGGGGTTACTGGATCAGTGCCTGGCTGGGCAACGTCGGTTACTTCGTTCTGCTGTTCAGCACCCTCGGTTATTTCTTTCCGGTATTCGGCCAAGGCAATACACCGATCGCCATTGGCTGCGCGTCGGTGCTGCTGTGGGCTGTGCATTTTCTGGTGATGCGCGGGATCAAGGAGGCGGCGTTCATCAACCAGGTGACCACCGTGGCCAAGATCGTGCCGCTGATCATGTTTATCGTCATCGCCGCGCTGGCGTTCAAGGCTGACATCTTTACCCGCGACATCTGGGGCCGCAGCAACCCGAGTTTCGGCGGGGTGATGGATCAGGTGCGCAACATGATGCTGGTGACGGTGTTCGTCTTCATCGGCATCGAGGGCGCCAGCGTGTACTCGGCACGAGCGGAAAAACGCAGCGATGTCGGGCGTGCCACGGTGATTGGCTTCATCGGCGTACTGGCGCTACTGGTGCTGGTCAACGTGTTGTCACTGGGGATCATGAGCCAGCCGGAACTGGCCAATCTGCAAAACCCGTCGCTGGCGGCGGTGCTTGAACACATCGTCGGGCCGTGGGGGGCGCTGGCGATCAGCATTGGTTTGGCGATCTCGCTGCTCGGGGCGTTGCTGTCGTGGGCGTTGCTCTGTGCCGAAATCCTTTTCGCCACGGCCCGTGACAAGACCATGCCGGCGTTCCTGAAAAAGGAAAACGCCAACCATGTGCCGGTCAACGCGTTGTGGCTGACCAACGTGATGATCCAGATATTCCTGCTGATCACGCTGTATTCCGCCGGCACTTACACCAGCCTGATTTATCTGGCGTCATCAATGATTCTGGTGCCGTACCTGTGGTCGGCGGCCTACGCGGTGTTATTGAGCGGGCGCGGCGAAACCTACGAACATGCCTCGGCCGAGCGCACCAAGGATCTGCTGATCGGCGGCATCGCCCTGAGTTATGCGGTGTGGTTGTTGTATGCCGGCGGGATGAAATATCTGCTGCTGTCGGCGTTGCTGTATGCGCCGGGGGTGATCCTGTTTGCCAAAGCCAAACATGAGCAGGGCGAGCCGCTGTTCACCACGGTCGAGAAAGGTATTTTTACCTGCGTGATCATCGGCGCGGGGTTGGCGGCTTATGGGTTGTACAGCGGTCTGTTGTCGCTGTGAGAACGCTCCCCTCACCCCAGCCCTCTCCCGGAGGGAGAGGGGGCCGACCGAGGCATTCTTTCGAGTTACATCGACCTGAACTATCGCGTTGATCTCAGGTTTTGGAGAGTGTGCAGATGTGTTCGCTTTCGATTGAATCCACAATCGACTCGATCTTTCAGGTCGATGTATGACGCCAGACACCTCGGTCGGCTCCCTCTCCCTTTGGGAGAGGGCTGGGGTGAGGGCATCAGACCCACTGTGGTCGATGCGAACCCAATTCTGTAGCCGGCAAAGACCACTGCAGCGGCGTCCCGCTGATCTTTAGCGGCACCTGTAACCGATGTGCCAGCCCCCACGGTGTCTGCTCCACCAATAAGCCCTGATCCCGCTCATCCTCAGCGCGCAACGCCTCATCTGTGCCCGGTCCCTGTTCGATCAAGAGCTTCGCCATACGTGCCAGGGACAAGCGCGCCGAACCTCCTTGACCACTGCGCAACCGCTCGCTCAGCAACCTGATCGCAATCGCCGCCATCAGATACCCGGTCGCGTGATCAAGCGCCTGCACTGGCAGGGGCGACGGTTTGTCCGTCTGCTTCCAGCGCTGCCCCGCCTCGGCGATGCCGCTGCTCATCTGCACCAGGCTGTCAAAACCACGGCGATTCTGCCACGGGCCGCTCCAGCCATAGGCATTGAGGCAGACGTCTATCAACCCCGGCGCCAGTTGTCGACGGCGTTCGACACCGAAACCCAGATTCTCCAGGGCATCGGCGCGATAGCCGTGCAGCAACATGTCGGCGTCTTTCAGTAAGTGCTCGAACACTGCGCGATCCGCTGGATCATGCAGGTCCAACCGCGCGCAGCGTTTACCGAGCGTTACTTCCGGCACTACGCCAGGCTCGTTCCAGGTCGGCGGATCGATGCGCAATACGTTGGCACCCAGGCCTGCGAGAAAGCGGCTGGCAGTGGGGCCTGCGAGTACCCGGGTCAGGTCGAGCACTTTGATACCGGCCAGTGGTTGGGCGATAGAGCCTTGCCACGGTTTATTGATTTCGACCTGATCGGCAATCACATGAACAAGTGGCTCGGCATTCACCGCCATTCCCTGCGGATGCTGCTGCCACTTCACCCAGCTGCGCATTTCAGCGGCGCAGCCCTTGGCCTCGACCACGGCTTGCTCCAGCGCCTCGCTGTTCCACTGGGCAACTTTCGCCGCCATTGCTGCGTGGTCGGCGCAGGCACCGAGCACGCTTTCAGCGGCGGCGCGATGGTGCGGGGCATTGGTGTGCAGACGGATCCAGCCATCCTTGGTCGCATAGTCGCCGGCGACCGGGTCCCACAATGGTGGCATGGACCAGCCGATCGGGCGGATAGAAGTGGCAAACCAGAACGAAGCCAGACGACGGTCGACTTCAACCGCCGGTCGACGACCGATGTGTTGATGGAGCAATTCGCTGACTGCTTGCCCGGCAGCGGCAATGCTGGCGCAGGCCAGATCGGTGACGGCAAACGCCGAGGGAAGGGCGCCACGGGCGGTGAACGCAACAGGCGTGTAGGGCAAGCCGAGTGCGGCTTGAATGGACGTGAGTAAATCAGTCATCGAAGGCCCTCCGGAGCGAGAGGGCGATGATAGTAGAAAAGAATGTCGGGCTAGATGAAAACCGATATTCAGGGACACCCTTTGTCCCTGTGGGAGCTGGTTTGCCATCGATAGCGGTGTGTCAGTCGACCCCAGTATCAACTGACCCGCCGTCATCGCTGGCAAGCCATCTCCCACGGGACTTAAGGTGATCCACTAGACGCGGAACTGATCCATCAACTTCATCTGCTGACTGGCCAGCGCATTGAGCTGGCTGCTGATCGCCGCCGACTCCGTGGCTTGCCCGGTCAAGGTTTCAGTCACCGTACGAATCGCCGAGACGTTGCGGTTAACCTCTTCAGCCACTGCGCTCTGCTGTTCGGCGGCGCTGGCAATTTGCAGGTTCATGTCGCTGATCACGGTTACCGCATCACTGATCTTGCCCAGCGCATCCACGGCCTGGCGGATCTGCCCGGCGTTGTTGTGCGCCTGGGTCTGGCTCGAATGCATGGTCGCAACCACGCCGCGAGTGCCGGTCTGAATCTTCTCGATGACGATGCGAATTTCTTCCACCGAATCCTGCGTACGCTTGGCCAGGTTGCGCACTTCATCCGCGACCACGGCAAAACCGCGACCGCTTTCACCGGCGCGGGCGGCTTCGATGGCGGCGTTGAGCGCCAGCAGATTGGTCTGTTCGGCGATGCTGCGGATCACTTCCAGTACCGAACCGATCTGCTCGCTGTTGACCGCCAGTGCTTCGACTTCGGTCACCGCTTTGCTGACCTCATCGGCCAGTTGATTGATGTCGCGGGTGCTGCGCTCGATGATCGACATGCCGTCCTTGGCCGACTGGTCGGCACCTTTCGCGGCGTTGGCCGCGTTCGATGCGCTGTTGGCGACATCGTGGGCGGTGGCGCTCATTTCGTTGGAAGCGGTGGCGACCTGGTCGATTTCGCGGAACTGCACCTGCATGCCTTCGCTGGTCTGACGGGCGATTTCCGAAGACTGGTCGGCAGTGCCGCGAGCCTCGGTGATGCTCTGTTTGATTTGGGCGATGGTCGGTTGCAGCTTGTCGAGGAAGCGGTTGAACCAGTTCACCAGTTCGCCCAGTTCATCCTTCTTGCTGTAGTTCAGGCGTTGGGTCAGATCACCTTCACCGCTGGCGATGTTTTTCAGCATCTCGGCAACGCTGTTGATGGGACGAGTGACGCCGGAAGCGGTGAGCCATATCAGCAGCAGGCCAATCAGACCCGCGACCACAGCCACTGCCAGTGCAGTGATCACACCGGTTTGCTGTGCTTCGTCGAGCACCGCTTGCAGCTTGACCGAGTCGGCCAGCAGCACTTGTTTGGGCAGGTCGATGACCACGCCCCAGGCGCGCGAGTTGCCAATCGGATCGACCGGATACACCGCCCGGATCAGGTCGCCCTGTTCAAGGATTTTCGGCGTTGCGCTGCCGAGCAGTTGCAGCACTTCATTGCCATCGGCACCGAGGGTGTCGCTGATCTTTTTGCCGACCTTGGCCGCGTCGGAACTGTCGGCAGCCAACACGCCGCTGCCTGAAACAATCAGCATGTGCCCGGCGTTGTTGAACAGGTAGCGCTGGGACTCGACGGCCGCTCCTTGCAAGGCATCGAGGGCGATATCGACGCCAGCGACCCCGATGGTTTTACCGTCGACGATCAATGGCACGGAAATGGTCGTCATGAGCATTTCCTTGGTGCCCACGGTGTCGGAATACGGGTCGAGCAAGCAGGTGCGCTTGCTGTCGCGAGGGCAGGTATACCAGCTGTTATAGGGCGTACCGCTGACGCTGAGGGTGGTTTTGGTCAGGTCCTCTTCGTCCATGATCGTGTTCAGTGTTGCGCCACCGGCGCGGCTCCAGTAGGTGGCGAAACGCCCGGCTTCGTTGGACTGACGCGCGGCGTCGTTGACGAACTCGCTGTCCTTGCCATCGAGGCCATCGGGTTCGAAAGCGAGCCAGATGCCGAGCACTTTATCGTTGCGCTCGAAAGCGGTTTTCAGGCTCAGGTTCAATTCTTCACGCAGGGCACCGGCGTCCAGCGAACGCTTGGCGGCCATCACGCGCATGTCCCTGATCTGGTCAGCGAGGGCGGTGATTACCGACAGGCTTTCGCCGAAGGTTTTCTGCACCCGCACCGCCTGTTCGGCGGCTTTGGCCTGCAGCAAGTCTTGCACACTGGCCGTGAGCATCTTGCTGCTGGAATGGCTGACCAGTTCGTCGTTCTGGTTGGTCTGGTAAATGTTCATGCCGACGATCAGCGCAACCACGCCGAGCAGGCACAGGCCGGAGAGCAGAACGATTTTCAGGCGAATGGAAAGAGAGTCGAACATGGGGCGATCTCGCGAATGAATAAACGGGGGGCTGTGGGTACGAGGTACCCGAATCGCCAAATCCATTCAGCGCCATTCAATGCTCATCGGCGTGGAACGCGAGCGCATGAGTTGTTTGCCGACGGACGGTCAGCGCTAAACGTTTGCGCAGGGGAATGTGCTGAAAAGGGGATTGATTACAGGGAAGTTTCAGCTGTGAGACGCAGTGCGTTGTATCAGGAAGGATTTGCGCGTGACTCGGGCCGCGACCAGATCCACAGATTGCCCAACCCCATCCCGGCCATTGCCAGATAGATCGGCCAGCCGTGATCGAGCATTACCAGCATCAACGTCGCACACAGCAACATGCTCACCGTAGCGCTGACTTTGGCCTTGCGCGCGATGATCTTGCCGTTGCGCCAGTTACTCAGGATTGGCCCGAACAGCCGATGATTTTCCAGCCAGGCACTCAGGCGCGGCGAACTGCGGGTGGCCGCCCAAGCGGCGAGGAGGATGAACTCGGTGGTCGGCAATCCGGGTACGACAATAGCGATCAGGCCGATGCCGAGGCTGACATAGGCCAACAGACCGAACAGCAGGCGGGCGAGTTTGGAGGAGGCTGGTTGCGGCATGGGCTCGGGATTGCTGTGAGGCGAGATGGGGATCTTACAGACTTGCGTTGTTCCCTGTGGGAGCTGGCTTGCCAGCGATAGCGGTGGGTCAGGCAACATAAATGGAGACTGACCAGCCCTCATCGCTGGCAAGCCAGCTCTCACAGGGTTTTGTGGCGTGTCGGGTATCAGGCCATTTCGGCTTCTGTGGCGTAAGCCTTTTCCAGCAGCACGGTGAAGCGGTTGAACGCATCGAGCGCGCCTTGCTCGACTTCAGCCTCTTCTTCGGCGCTGAACTGCAGCGAGTCGAGAGTACGCACAAAGCGCTTCCAGCCTTCAGCACGGCCACCTTCAGGCTCACCCAGGTGACGGGCGCCAAAGGTTTCACTCAGCTCCAGCGCCACGGCGCGTTTGATCAGGAACGCAGCACCGAGCTTCGAACCTTCAGAAACAAAGATCCAACCCAGTGCACGCGCCTTGCTCGGATTCTTCACCGCACCGGCGACCGGGCCCGGCACTTCGGTGTCGAGATCTGCCAGGTCGGCCTTCGCCGCGTCGGCGCGGCAACGGGCGGGCAGGTCGGGGACGATCCTGATCAGTTCGGCATCGTTGTAGAGCTCAACCAGTTCCGACTGGAACAGGTATTGCGCGACCACGAAACGGGCAAAGTTGGCGCGGGTTTCAAACGGCGCATGGGCTTTGACCAAGGTGTCGAGTTTGCTGTGCGGCTCGTGGGTGATCTGGTTCAGGCGTTGTGAACGCAGGGCTTTTTCCGAAGAGGTCATGACGTGTCCTTGATAAATGAGGCGCTTGATAACAAGACGAACGGGCAAGCGCCGGACAGTAAAAAAAGCCTCACGGCGCGGTGCTTGAACACGCGCAGTGAGGTGGATGGGGTCAGATGTCCCAGATCAGATTGATCGCGAAGTTGCGACCCGATTGGGTCAGGCGATCAAGGTTGGCCGGTTGCGTCACCGAAGCTTCGCCGACGCTGTCGTAACCGCGCACGTCATCCCACAGCCAGTATTTCTTGTCGGTCAGGTTGTAAATGCCGCCGCTGACGGTGACGTCGTTGGTGACTTTGTAGAACCCGGTCATATCAAGAATGCCGAACCCCGGCGACTTGAACTGGCTGCTGACGCCGTCCGGCGACTTGAAGTTGCTGTCGTCGACGCGATCTTTCTTCTTCACCACGGTCCAGCTCAGCAGGCCGCCGTAGTTGTCCTGGTCGTAGCCCAAACCGAACACACCGGTCAGCGGGTTAACGCTGTTGAGCGGCTCGCCGCTGTCGTTGTTGCGACCGTAGGCATAGGCAATCGAGCCTTGGGTGTAGAGGCCCTGCGGTGCGCCGAACGCGTCAAGGTTCAGACGACCTTTGACTTCAGCACCCTTGATGGTCGCGTGCTTGATGTTGCTCGACTGGAAGGTCAGCTCGTTGTAACCCGGCGACACCGCGTCTTCGTTGATGAAGTCGCGGTACTTGTTATAGAACACCGCCACATCGAATGAGCCATGCTCGAAGTTACCGCGCAGGCCGGTTTCGTAGCTTTTGCTTTTTTCCGGTTCCAGGTCCGGGTTCGGCGCCACGTGGTAACCGGTGGTGCCGTTCTCGAAGCGGCCGTACAGGGCTTTCGCGGTGGGCGTGCGGAAACCTTCGGCGTATTGACCGTACCAGGTGTAGTTTTCGCTCAGGGCGTAGGTCAGGCCGAATTTTGGCGAGACTTTGTGCCAGGTCTTGTTCTTGTCGCTGACCGTGCCTTGGCCATCGGCTGCCACGGTATTGAGGAACTCCTGAGTGATCTTCGGCTTGAGCTGGGTGTAGTCGTAGCGCAGGCCTGGCAGGAAGGTCCAGTCATTCCAGCTGATATGATCCTGGGCGAACAGGCTGTAGGTGTTGATGGTCGGATCCGGGAAATCGGTGGCCTTCACCAACACGTCAGCGGTACTGGTCGCGCCGATCGCGGTGCAGCCACGGCCAACCGCCAGGCACTTGCCGTCGCCGCTGCGCGAACCGGTGACTTTCTGTTGCTTGATGGTGGTGCCGTAGGTCAGGACGTGATCGGTGTCACCGATGGCAAAAGCCTTGTCCAGTTGCGCGTCGAATACCCACTGTTTTTCTTCGTAAACGGTATCGCGGGTGCGCAGTACTTTTCGGGTGATGGGGTAGTAATACTCTTCGGTGCTCTGGTCTGTCTTGGCGATCTGGTGGTTGAGGCTCCACTTGACGTTGTCCACCAGCAAGCTGTCGAGCGCGAAGCGGTGTTCAAGGCCGAAACGCTCACGGGTAATGGTGTCGTTGCCGGTGCGCCACTGGTACATGCCGCCGGGCAATACGCTGTTGGGGATGGTTGGCGCGCCATTGAAGTACGGGCCGCCGTACGCGCTTTTCTGATCGGTGTCGCGATCATCCTTGTACTTTTCGTAAGTCAGGCCCAGGCGCGAATCTTCGTTGTAGTTCCAGCCGATCTTGGCCAGCACGTTGCTCGCCTTGACGTCTTCCGGGTTAGCGGCGGTGCGCTCAAGGCCGGTGCCGTTGTGGCTACCGTAGGAGTCGGTTTCGTGACCGTCGCGCTGGCTGTAGTGCAGCAAACCGTCGAATTGATCGGCACGGCCGGCGACGGTGGCAGATTTCAGCCAGCTCTCATCGGCCGAGCTGTAACCGGTTTTCAGGCGCGCGCCAACATCGTTGCCAGGCTTGATGATGTCGTCCGGATCGAGCGTGTAATAGCTGACGGCGCCGCCAATGGCGTTGCTGCCGTACAGCACCGACGCCGGGCCACGGAGAATCTCGACGCGTTTGACGATTTCCGGGTCGACGTAATTGCGCTGAGTCTTGGCGTACGGACCGTTGAAGAAACCGTCCGGCACTTCGACGCCGTCAACCTGAGTCAGGATGCGGTCGCCGTCGATGCCGCGGATGTTGTAACCGCTGATGCCGCCACGCTGACCGGCCCCGCCAACAGACACGCCTGGCTCATAGCGCACCAGATCCTTGATGGAGTTGACGTTGTTGCGATCGAGTTCTTCACGTGTTTGCACGGTGACGGTGCTTGGCACGCTGTTCACCGACTGTTCCTGGCGGGTGGCGCTGATGGTCACCTGATCCAGATTCAGTGCGCCGCTGCTGCTGCGCTTCTCCAGCACGACGTTGTTGTTGCTCAGCTTGCGGAAGCTCAGGTTGGTCCCCACCAACAGACGCTCCAGAGCTTTTTCCGGTGGCAGCGAGCCGCGCACACCCGGCGACGATATGCCCTGCCCCAGCTCTGCCGGCAAGCCGATCTGCCAACCCGTCACGGTGGTGAACGCGTTGAGCGCCGACACCAGCGGCTGCTGACTGATGGAGAAAGAGTAATCACCCATGTTGCGCGCCGGTTGCTCGGTCGCAGCCATCAGCGGCGCCGTGCCGGCCATGAGGATGGCCGCGGTCAGCAGCGACAATACGCGGGAAGGGGAAGAAGTCTGGCGGGTAAGGCGAAGGGACATCGATAGCGCTCCGTGTCGCACGAATCTTTATAGTTGCTGATTCGTATCCGAGGATGCGAATCAATTGCATTGGCTATAACTAGACGAACGCGCTCACGCTATCGAGTAAAAATAATTCTCATTTAGTTCAAGATGACCAGCGCCGGGAATTCCTGCAGACGCGCCGAGGTGATGTGCGCGAGAGAACGCACCACGTCGAGCGGCTGATCGAGGCGGTAATTTCCGGTCACGGCAACGTCGGCCAACTGCTCATTGTTGTTGATGATCCAGCCCGGATAGTAACGGCGCAATTCGGCCAGCACCTGATTCAGCGGGCAGTTTTCGAACACCAGTCGACCCTGCACCCACGCCAGTTCGGTGGCCGCGTCGAGTTTGGCCGGGCGATCGAAACCGTTGGGGCCGATGCGGATACTTTCCCCGGCAGACAGGCGCATCCGCGCATCGTTGTGGGTGGCGCGCAAATCGACATCGCCACGCTGCACATTGACCTGCGCGATCCCGTCCAGATAGCGCACGGCGAACGCGGTGTCGCGCACGCTGGCCTTGACCGGGCCGGCGTCAATTTCCAGCGGTTGAGTGCGATTGGCTGCGACCTCGAAAAACGCTTCGCCCTGATACAACCGCGCGACGCGCTGCTGATCATCGATGGTGCTGGAGAACGCCGAGTTGGTGTTGAGCAGGACTTGCGAACCGTCCTCCAGTTGCAAGCGCTGACGTTCGCCGACCACGGTCAGGTGATCGGCCTGCAGCCGCATCGGCAGGTTGCTGAAACTGAACAGACCAAGCACCAGAACGGCGGCGGTGGCCAGCGGTTTCCAGTGTGGACGCAGGCGCTGGAGGAAGGTGACTTTCGCGGGTTTCAACGCCAGGTTTTGCGCGCACAGGGCGATTTGCGGACCGTCCCAGATCGCCTGAGCCTTGGCGAACGCCTCGGCATTCAACGGATCCGCCGCCAGCCAGGCATGGAACTGCCGGGTCTGCTCCTCATCCGGGCTGCCGAGCACGATAAGCCAGTCCAGGGCCTGGTCCATTGCCAGTGCGGCATCCTGCGCCGATGAGGGCGAAGGCGAGCGATGGGTGTCCGTCACGGTGTTTCCTCGGGCTTCTGGCGAAGCAGTTTCAAGTTTCAAGCTGCAAGCTGCAAGCCAGACGCGTGAACTGCTTTTCGTTTTTACTTGGGGCTTGAAGCTTACAGCTTGCCGCTGCTGTCGTGTCGTTCGGCGACGCCGATGCAAATGCTCATGATCAATTTGAGTTCTTTCTGCACGGTGCTGAGGGACACGCTCAGTTCTTGCGCGATTTCCTGATAACTGTGCCCGTGCAGGCGGCTGAGGATGAAGATCTGCTGTTGGCGCGGGCTGAGTTGACTGAGACTCACGTTCAAGCGCTCCAGCATTTGTTCGGCGTGGGCGGCGTCTTCGGCGCTGCTGGCCGGGGCGGCGATGCTGTGCACAATTTCTTGCGGCACGTCATCGACCATGGTTCGCGAATGGATCTTGCGCGCACGCAGATGATCGAGCGCAAGATTGCGCGCGGTCTGGAAGACAAAGGGTTCGAGGTGATCGATGGCCCGCTCGTTCAGCGCCCGTGCCACGCGCAGATAGGTCTCCTGCAACAGGTCTTCAGCGGTGCTGTGATTGTTGACCATCCGTTCCAGCGTACGCAGCAAAGAAATGCGCTGGGTGAGGAAGACGTGGTTGAAGCGCGATTGACTCACGGGAGGACCTGATCCATTTCAAGCGAATGATAATGCTTATCATCTAGCTGAATGGTCAAGTATTGATTTTGAATTGGAATAACCGACCTTGTGGGAGCTGGCTTGCCAGCGATGGCGATGGGCCGGGCAATATCCATGTTGGATGTGCCTGCCTCATCGCTGGCAAGCCAGCTCCCACAGGGGTCAGGGGTGGGGCGGGGAATTACTCGGCGTTACACAGCGCCAGGCAGTTATCCAGCATGCGGTTGGAGAAGCCCCACTCGTTGTCGTACCAGGCCAGCACTTTCAGCAGTTTGCCGCTGGATTTGGTGTGGTTGGCGTCGAAGATCGACGACAGCGGGTTGTGGTTGAAGTCGCTGGAAACCAGCGGCAACGTGTTGTAACCAAGAATTTTCGAGTGCTGACTCGCCGCTTTTAGTAAAGCGTTGACTTCTTCGGCAGTGGCTTCTTTCTTCAACTGTACGGTCAGATCCACCAGCGACACGTTGATCACCGGCACCCGCACGGCCATGCCGGTCAGTTTGCCCGCCAGTTCCGGCAGCACCAGGCCCACTGCTTCAGCGGCGCCGGTCTTGCTCGGGATCATGTTCTGCGTGGCCGAACGCGCGCGGTACGGGTCGGTGTGGTAGACGTCGGTCAGGTTCTGATCGTTGGTGTAGGCGTGGATCGTGGTCATCAAACCGCTTTCGATGCCCAGTTCGCGGTGCAGCACTTGCGCCACCGGTGCCAGGCAGTTGGTGGTGCACGAAGCGTTGGAGATGATCTGGTGCGACTGGCGCAGAATATCGTGGTTCACACCGTAAACGACGGTGGCATCGGCACCTTTGGCCGGGGCCGAGATGATCACTTTGCGCGCGCCGGCAGTAATATGCGCAGCGGCTTTGGCACGGTCGGTAAACAGACCGGTGCATTCGAACACTACATCGATTTTTTCCGCAGCCCATGGCAGATCGGCCGGGTTGCGAATGGCGCTCACCGCAATGCGGTCGCCGTTGACGGTCAGGCTTTCGTTGTCGTGCGCCACTTCGGCGTCGAACGTGCCATGAACGGTGTCGTATTTGAGCAGATGCGCATTGATCGAGCTGTCGCCCAGATCGTTGATGGCGACAATCTGCAGATCCTGTCGATAGCCTTGGGTATACAGTGCGCGCAGGACATTACGGCCGATGCGGCCAAAACCATTGATTGCGATTCGAAGAGTCATGGAACAGCGCCGCCGTCGTTTTGTTGTTGGAATTACAAGATTATTCGCATAAAAATAGAAAACAAGCCTTTTTAGTGGCAATATTTTGTTTTATCTACAACGAGTGACCTGAATCAACTGGTCCGAATGATCAAGAAAACCGTCCGTCATCCCGAATGTGCGGGCCCTTGATCAGCATAGACAATCAGGTCGCCATATCCGTTAGCCTGGAGTTCTACACATGCATCCCCGCGTCCTTGAGGTCACCGAACGGCTTATCGCCCGCAGCCGCGCCACGCGTCAGGCTTACCTTGCGCTGATTCGCGGCGCTGCAACTGACGGCCCGATGCGCGGCAAGCTGCAATGCGCCAACTTCGCCCACGGTGTGGCCGGGTGTGGCACTGAAGACAAGCACAGCTTGCGGATGATGAACTCGGCGAACATCGCCATTGTTTCGTCGTATAACGACATGCTCTCGGCGCACCAGCCGTACGAGGTCTTCCCTGAGCAGATCAAAAACGCCTTGCGTGAGATCGGTTCGGTCGGCCAGTTCGCTGGCGGCACTCCGGCGATGTGTGATGGCGTGACCCAGGGCGAGCCGGGCATGGAACTGAGCCTGCCGAGCCGCGAAGTGATCGCCATGTCCACGGCGGTGGCGTTGTCCCACAACATGTTCGACGGCGCGCTGATGCTCGGCATCTGCGACAAGATCGTGCCGGGCCTGATGATGGGCTCGCTGCGTTTCGGTCATCTGCCGACAATCTTTGTGCCGGGCGGGCCGATGGTCTCGGGCATATCCAACAAGGAAAAAGCCGACGTTCGGCAGAAGTACGCCGAAGGCAAGGCGACCCGCGAAGAGCTGCTTGAATCGGAGATGAAGTCCTACCACAGCCCGGGCACCTGCACGTTCTACGGCACCGCCAACACCAACCAGTTGCTGATGGAAGTCATGGGCCTGCACTTGCCGGGCGCCTCTTTCGTCAACCCGAACACGCCATTGCGTGATGCGCTGACCCGCGAAGCGGCGCATCAAGTCACGCGTCTGACCAAGCAGAACGGCAACTTCATGCCGATCGGCGAAATCGTCGACGAGAAGTCGCTGGTCAACTCGATCGTCGCGCTGCACGCCACTGGCGGCTCGACCAACCACACCCTGCACATGCCGGCCATCGCCATGGCAGCGGGCATTCAACTGACCTGGCAAGACATGGCCGACCTCTCCGAAGTCGTGCCGACCCTGAGCCACGTTTATCCGAACGGCAAAGCCGACATCAACCACTTTCAGGCAGCGGGCGGCATGTCGTTCCTGATCCGTGAACTGCTGGGTGCCGGCCTGCTGCACGAAGACGTCAACACCGTGCTCGGCCACGGCTTGAGCAAGTACACCAAAGAGCCGTTCCTCGATAACGGCGAACTGGTATGGCGTGAAGGCCCGGTCGACAGCCTCGACGAAAACATTTTGCGCCCGGTGGCACGCGCGTTCTCGCCGGAGGGTGGTCTGCGGGTGATGGAGGGCAACCTCGGTCGCGGTGTGATGAAGGTGTCTGCCGTGGCCCCGGAAAACCAGATTGTCGAAGCGCCGGCCATGGTGTTCCAGGATCAACAGGATCTGGCCGATGCGTTCAAGGCCGGTTTGCTGGAGAAAGATTTCGTCGCCGTGATGCGCTTCCAGGGCCCGCGTTCCAACGGCATGCCCGAGTTGCACAAGATGACGCCGTTCCTTGGCGTGCTGCAGGATCGCGGCTTCAAAGTGGCGCTGGTGACTGACGGGCGCATGTCGGGCGCCTCGGGGAAAATCCCGGCGGCGATCCACGTCAGTCCGGAAGCTTATGTCGGTGGTGCTTTGGCTCGCGTGCAAGAGGGCGATATCATCCGCGTCGATGGCGTCAAAGGCACTTTGGAAATTAAAGTGGACGCCGACGAATTTGCAGCGCGCGAACCCGCCAAAGGCCTGTTGGGCAACAACATCGGCAGCGGTCGCGAACTGTTCGGTTTCATGCGCGTGGCCTTCAGCTCGGCGGAGCAGGGCGCCAGCGCCTTCACTTCTGCCCTGGAGACGCTTAATTGAAACTGGCTTTGGTCGGTGACATCGGAGGCACCAACGCACGGTTCGCGTTGTGGAAAAACCAGCAACTGGAATCGATTCAGGTGCTGGCCACGGCCGACCATGCCAGCCCGGAAGAGGCCATCAGCCTCTACCTGAGCGGGCTCGGTCTGGCGCCGGGCGCTATCGGTTCGGTCTGCCTGTCGGTGGCCGGCCCGGTCAGTGGCGATGAATTCAAGTTCACCAACAACCACTGGCGGCTGAGCCGCAAAGCGTTCTGCAACATTTTGCAGGTCGAGCAGTTGTTGCTGGTCAACGACTTCTCGGCGATGGCGCTGGGCATGACGCGTTTGCAGCCGGGTGAATTCCGTGTGGTTTGCGAAGGCACCCCAGAACCGTTGCGGCCTTCGGTGGTGATTGGCCCAGGCACTGGCCTTGGCGTCGGTACTTTGCTCGATCTGGGCGAGGGGCGATTTGCGGCGCTGCCGGGCGAGGGTGGTCACGTTGATCTGCCATTGAGCAACCTGCGTGAAACACAGCTCTGGCAGCACATCCACAACGAGATCGGCCATGTCAGCGCGGAGACTGCGTTGAGTGGTGGTGGTTTGCCGCGTGTCTATCGGGCGATTTGTGCGGTGGATGGCCATGAACCGACGCTCGAAACGCCAGAAGCCATTACGGCCGCAGGCCTTGCAGGCGATCCGATTGCCCTGGAAGTGCTGGAGCAGTTCTGCTGCTGGCTCGGCCGCGTGGCCGGTAACAACGTACTGACCACGGGCGCACGGGGTGGGGTGTTTATCGTCGGTGGGGTGATTCCGCGTTTTGCCGACTTCTTCCTTGAAAGTGGTTTTGCCCGCAGTTTTGCCGACAAGGGCTGCATGAGCGATTACTTCAAAGGCATTCCGGTGTGGCTGGTGACGGCCCCGTATTCCGGGCTGGTTGGCGCCGGTGTGGCCCTCGAACAGGCTTGATACCGAGTTGCTCTCATCGCTGGCAAGCCAGCTCCCACAGGTTGTGTGAACGACAAAGATCTTTGTGGGAGCTGGCTTGCCAGCGATGGGGCCAGAACAGACAACAAATTTCCAAGGTTCATCAGGCATAATCCGCCCCAATTCCAACAACAAGGATGCCTTCGAAGTGAGCTCAGTCAACAAGTCGATATTGTTGGTCGATGACGACCAGGAAATACGCGAGTTGCTGGAAACCTATCTGACCCGCGCCGGGTTTCAGGTACGGGCCACAGCCGATGGCGCCAGTTTCCGTCAGGCCCTCAACGAGGCGCCGAGCGATCTGGTGATCCTCGATGTCATGCTGCCCGACGAAGACGGTTTCAGTCTGTGCCGCTGGGTGCGTCAGCATCCGCGTCAGGCGCAGGTGCCGATCATCATGCTCACCGCCAGTTCCGACGAGGCCGACCGGGTCATCGGTCTGGAGCTCGGCGCCGACGATTACCTCGGCAAACCCTTCAGCCCCCGCGAACTGCAGGCGCGCATCAAAGCGCTGCTGCGCCGCGCACAATTCGGGCAGGAACGCAGCGGCAGTGAAGTGCTGGCGTTTGACGATTGGCGGCTGGACATGGTCAGTCATCGGCTGTTTCACACCGATGGCGAGGAAGTGATTCTGTCCGGTGCCGATTTCGCTCTGCTGAAACTGTTCCTCGATCACCCGCAGGAAATTCTCGACCGCGACACCATCGGCAACGCTACTCGCGGCCGTGACCTGATGCCGCTCGATCGTATTGTCGACATGGCCGTCAGCCGCTTGCGCCAACGTCTGCGTGACACGGAAAAGCCGCCACGGCTGATTCGCACGGTACGCGGCAGCGGCTATCAACTGGCAGCCAACGTGGTTGCCGGCAATGGTCACTGAGTCGCTGCGCCGGCTCGCCAGCAAAGTGCCGGTGCCGCGTTCGCTGCTGGGGCGGATGTTGCTGCTGACCTTGCTCGCGGTGCTGTTTGCGCAGACTTTGTCGAGTGTGATCTGGGTTTCGCAATTGCGCGCCACCCAGCTCGAAGGCCTGGTCACCAGCGCTCGCAGCCTTGCTCACTCGATGACCGCCAGCGTCAGTTATTTTCGTTCGTTGCCGGTGGCCTATCGGCCGCTTGTGCTTGATCAATTGCGCAGCATGGGCGGCACGCGGTTTGTCGTAACGCTCAACGACAAACCGCTGGGCATGGACGTGCTGCCTGTCACACCGCGGAAAGCCGCGGTGATGAAAGCGGTCGACGAAGTGCTGCGTCAGTCCCTCGGTCAAGACACCGACATCTCGGTGTCTTTCGTCAGTCCCGAGGATCTGCGCATCTTCAACGCCGGGCTGAAACTCGATGAGTTGCCGCGCTCCTGGGCGCACTACGCGCTGACCCTTGAGCCGGTGAATCCGCCGGTGCTGGTCACGCAGATTCAGATGGCGCCGGGCGAATGGCTGTACATCGCCTCGCTGTTGCCCGAGCCCTACACCAGTCTCGAAGAGCAAGGCCTGCCGTCGCAGCAAGTGTGGTTCATCGTCCTCACCAGCGGCTTTCTGCTGCTGTTCATCGGTGTGCTGGTGCACTGGCAGAGCCGGCCGCTCAAGCGGCTGGCCCGAGCCGCGCGGGATCTGTCGCTGGGCGCCGACGTCGAACCGGTGGCGGAGGGCGGCGGCAGTGAAGTGGTCGAGGTCGGCCGCGCCTTCAACACCATGCGCGAGCGCATCAGCCGTTACCTGACCGAACGCAGCCAATTGTTCAGCGCGATTTCCCATGACTTGCGCACGCCGATCACCCGTCTGCGTTTGCGCGTCGAACTGCTCGAAGACGAACAGCTGCAAATCAAGTTTGGTCGTGATCTGGATGAGTTGGAACTGCTGGTCAAAGGCGCGTTGCAATGCGTGAAAGACACTGACATCCACGAAAACATCGAACCGGTCGATCTCAATCATGTGCTCGATTGCCTGGTGGAACCGTATCTGGCGCCTAACGGCAATGGTCGCGTGACCCAGCATGGGCGGGCGCTGGCGGCGTATTCGGGCAAACCTTTGGCGTTGAAGCGCTGCATCGGCAACCTGATCGACAATGCGTTGAAGTACGGACAGAACGCGCATCTGCACATTGATGACGATGAAAGTGCATTCGTCCTGCACGTCGATGATGAAGGGCCGGGCGTGCCGGAGCAGCGGCTGGAGCAGGTGTTTGAGCCGCACTTCAGGTTGGCGGGGCAGCAGCAGGGGTATGGGCTCGGCCTCGGGATTGCGCGCAATATCGCTCATAGCCATGGCGGTGAGGTGACGTTGCAGAACCTGCGTGAGGGCGGGTTGCGGGTGACGTTGCAGTTGCCGCGGTCGATGGATTGAAGATCAAAGAGCCCCTCACCCTAGCCCTCTCCCGGAGGGAGAGGGGACTGACTTAGTAGTCTTGCGTCATACATCGACCTGAAACACTGAGTCGATTATGGATTCGCTGAGAAACTTTCAGGTCGGCGTAACTCTTCAATACCCCGCGGTCGGCCCCCTCTCCCTTCGGGAGAGGGCTGGGGTGAGGGTTGTTCTTTGTCACGGTCTGGTGACAAACCCCGTCCCCTTCGTTACAAGCCCAACCCGGCCCGTTGTTTAGACTCCCCGCAGTCATAACAACAAAAAAGGCCCCCCATGGACCACTTCGAATCCGGCTTCAGCAGCTGGCTCAATGCCCCCGCGCACCTGCAATGGCTTGCCGCCGAAGGCCTGCGCCTGCTGGATTTCGCCAAGGCGTCACGCCTGCCCGAAGGCTTCGGTAACCTCGACGAACGCGGCCGTTTGCCTGCGAACGCACTTGCCGAAACCATGAACACTGCACGCATGACCCACAGCTTCGCCATGGCCCACATTCAGGGTTTGCCGGGATTTGCCGAACTGGTCGATCACGGCATTGCCGCCCTGCGCGGGCCGTTGCGTGATGCGCTGCACGGCGGCTGGTTTGCGGTGGCCGAGCATCGCGATGACAACACGGGCAAGAACGCTTACTTGCACGCCTTCGTTGCACTGGCGGCGAGCTCGGCGGTGGTCGCACGACGTCCCGGCGCGCAGGCGCTGCTCGATGATGCGATCGACATCATCGACACCTATTTCTGGAGCGAAGAAGAGGGCGCCATGCGCGAATTCTTCAATCGTGACTGGAGCGAAGAGGAAGCCTATCGCGGCGCCAACAGCAACATGCACGCGACCGAAGCGTTCCTCGCGCTGGCCGATGTCACTGAAGACCCACGCTGGCTGGTGCGCGCCCAACGTATCGTCGAGCGGGTAATTCATGGTCATGCTGCTGCCAACGATTATCGGGTGATCGAGCACTTCGACCGCGACTGGCAACCGCTGCGCGAGTACAACCATGACAATCCCGCCGACGGTTTCCGTCCTTACGGCACCACGCCGGGACACGGTTTCGAGTGGGCGCGGCTGTTGCTGCACCTCGAAGCGGCGCGAGTGCAGGCCGGCATGCTTACCCCCGGCTGGCTCGCCACCGACGCGCAGAAACTCTTCGAGCAAAACTGCCGTTACGGTTGGGATGTCGATGGCGCGCCGGGCATTGTCTACACCCTCGATTGGAACAACCAAGCCGTGGTCCGCCATCGCTTGCACTGGACGCATGCCGAGGCCAGTGCTGCGGCCAGCGCTTTGCTCAAGCGCACCGGCGATGATCAATATGAAACCTGGTACCGACTGTTCTGGGATTTCTGCGATGTGAATTTCATCGACCGCTGCGACGGCAGTTGGCACCACGAACTCAATCCGCAAAACATTCCAAGTGCCGATATCTGGCCGGGCAAACCCGATCTGTATCACGCCTGGCAAGCGGTGCTGATTCCGCGTCTACCCTTGGCGCCGAGCATGGCCACTGCGCTGGCGCGCTTGTCCCAGAGCATTCCTGTGTAACCATGTGGTGACATTCGCGCGTCCCTTCGTTACCTGCGAGGGGAATCGCCCTGTTTAAACTCCTGTGCAGCGCAAGCACCAGACTTGCAATGCATAACAACAAGAAAGGTACATCTCAGATGAATGCGATTTCTCGCCTCGCTACTGTCATTTCTGTCGCCTCCCTGTTCCCGCTCGCAATTCTGCCTCTCAGTGTTTCCGCTGCCGAATCCAAAGGTTCGGTGGAAGTCGTGCACTGGTGGACCTCAGGTGGCGAAAAAGCTGCCGTTGATGTGCTCAAGGCCCAAGTCGAAAAAGACGGTTTCACCTGGAAAGACGGCGCTGTCGCCGGTGGTGGCGGTGCGACTGCCATGACTGTGCTGAAAAGCCGTGCAGTGGCCGGCAACCCGCCAGGCGTTGCCCAGATCAAAGGCCCGGACATCCAGGAATGGGCGTCGACCGGCCTGCTCGACACCGACGTTCTGAAGGACGTTGCCAAGTCGGAAAAGTGGGTCAGCCTGCTCGACAAGAAAGTCTCCGATACCGTGAAGTACGACGGTGATTACGTGGCCGTACCGGTGAACATTCACCGTGTGAACTGGCTGTGGATCAACCCGGAAGTCTTCAAGAAAGCCGGCATCGAAAAAGCCCCGACCACCCTCGAAGAATTCTACGCCGCTGGCGACAAGCTCAAGGCTGCGGGCTTCATTCCGCTGGCTCACGGCGGTCAGCCTTGGCAGGACAGCACCGTGTTCGAAGCCGTTGTGCTTTCGGTCATGGGGGTTGATGGCTACAAGAAAGCCCTGGTCGACCTCGACAACGCTGCGCTGACTGGCCCGGAAATGGTCAAGGCGCTGACCGAGCTGAAGAAAGTCGCGACCTACATGGACGCCGACGGCAAAGGCCAGGACTGGAACCTGGAAGCGGCCAAGGTCATCAATGGCAAGGCCGGCATGCAGATCATGGGTGACTGGGCCAAGTCCGAATGGACCGCCGCGAAGAAAATTGCCGGCAAGGACTACCAGTGCGTAGCGTTCCCGGGCACCGATAAGGCGTTCACCTACAACATCGACTCGCTGGCCGTGTTCAAGCAGAAAGACGCGGGCACCGCGGCGGGTCAGCAGGACATCGCCAAAGTCGTGCTGGGTGAAAACTTCCAGAAAGTCTTCAGCATCAACAAAGGCTCGATCCCGGTACGAATCGACATGTTGAACGACATGGAGAAACTCGGTTTCGACTCCTGCGCACAAACGGCTGCCAAAGACTTCCTGGCGGACTCCAAGTCCGGCGGCCTGCAGCCGAGCATGGCGCACAACATGGCGACCACGCTGGCCGTACAAGGCGCGTTTTTTGACGTAGTCACCAACTACATCAACGACCCGAAAGCCGACCCGGCCGACACCGCCAAGAAACTCGGCGCGGCGATCAAGTCGGCCAAATAACCAAACGCAGGCTCGAACCTTGTGGGAGCGAGCCTGCTCGCGAAAGCGGTGTGTCAGTTAACCGATGTGTCGACTGATACCACGCCTTCGCGAGCAGGCTCGCTCCCACCAGGGAATGCCTTGCCATCTTATTCTGGATTTCCCCATGAGTTCTGTTGCTGTGTTCAGCAAAGCCTCGCCGTTCGATGCATTGCAACGCTGGCTGCCCAAACTGGTGCTGGCGCCGAGCATGTTCATCGTGCTGGTGGGCTTCTATGGCTACATCCTGTGGACGTTCGTTCTGTCGTTCACCACCTCGACATTCCTGCCCAACTACAAGTGGGCCGGTCTGGCGCAATACGCGCGGTTGTTCGACAACGATCGCTGGTGGGTCGCGAGCAAGAATCTCGCGATGTTCGGCGGTATGTTCATCGGCATCACTTTGGTGATCGGCGTGCTGCTGGCGGTGTTCCTCGACCAGCGTATCCGTCGTGAAGGCTTTATCCGCACCATTTACCTGTACCCGATGGCGCTCTCGATGATCGTCACCGGTACCGCGTGGAAGTGGCTGCTCAACCCGGGCATGGGCCTGGACAAATTGTTGCGTGACTGGGGCTGGGAAGGCTTCCGTTTCGACTGGCTGATCGACCCGGATCGCGTGGTGTATTGCCTGGTGATCGCGGCTGTATGGCAAGCCTCGGGCTTCATCATGGCGATGTTCCTCGCCGGCCTGCGCGGTGTTGATCAATCGATCATTCGTGCCGCGCAGATCGATGGCGCGAGCATGCCGCGCATCTACTGGACAGTCGTGCTGCCAAGCCTGCGTCCGGTGTTCTTCAGTGCCGTGATGATTCTGGCGCACATCGCTATCAAGAGTTTCGACCTGGTCGCGGCGATGACGGCAGGTGGTCCGGGTTACTCCTCCGACCTGCCAGCGATGTTCATGTACTCCTTCACCTTCAGTCGCGGCCAGATGGGCATGGGCTCGGCCAGTGCGATTCTGATGCTCGGTGCGATTCTCGCGATCATCGTGCCTTACCTGTACTCCGAGCTGAGGACCAAGCGTAATGACTAGTCTCGCTGCCAAATCCCCCATCAGCCTGAGTCGCATCGCGATCTACGCGGTGCTGATCCTCGCGGTGCTCCTGTATCTGGTGCCGCTGGTGGTCATGCTGCTGACCAGCTTCAAGACCCCGGAAGACATCGGCACCGGCAACCTGCTGAGCTGGCCGACCGTGGTCACCGGCATCGGCTGGGTGAAAGCCTGGGCCACCGTCGACGGCTACTTCTGGAACTCGATCAAGATCACCGTCCCGGCCGTGATCATCTCCACCGCCATCGGTGCGTTGAATGGCTATGTGCTGTCGTTCTGGCGCTTCCGCGGTTCGCAACTGTTCTTCGGCCTGCTGCTGTTCGGCTGCTTCCTGCCGTTCCAGACCGTGCTGCTGCCGGCCTCGTTCACCCTCGGCAAGATGGGCCTGGCGAGCACCACCACCGGCCTGGTGTTCATCCATGTGGTTTACGGCCTGGCGTTTACCACGCTGTTTTTCCGTAACTACTACGTGAGCATTCCCGATGCATTGGTGAAGGCCGCACGCCTTGATGGCGCGGGGTTCTTCACCATTTTTCGGCGGATCATTCTGCCGATGTCGACGCCGATCATCATGGTTTGCCTGATCTGGCAGTTCACCCAGATCTGGAACGACTTCCTGTTCGGTGTGGTGTTCTCCAGCGGTGATTCGCAACCGATCACGGTGGCGCTGAACAACCTGGTCAATACCAGCACCGGCGCCAAGGAATACAACGTTGATATGGCAGCGGCGATGATCGCCGGCCTGCCGACCCTGCTGGTCTATGTGGTCGCAGGCAAGTATTTCGTGCGCGGGCTGACGGCCGGCGCGGTCAAGGGGTAATCATGGCAACGCTCGAACTTCGCAACGTAAACAAGACTTATGGCCCCGGCCTGCCGGACACCCTGAAGAACATCGAACTGTCGATCAAGGAGGGTGAGTTCCTGATCCTCGTCGGCCCGTCGGGCTGCGGCAAGTCGACCCTGATGAACTGCATCGCCGGGCTGGAAACCATCACCGGCGGCGCGATCATGATTGGCGATCAAGACGTCAGCGGCATGAGCCCCAAGGATCGCGACATCGCCATGGTGTTCCAGTCCTACGCCTTGTACCCGACCATGAGCGTGCGCGAGAACATCGAGTTCGGTCTCAAGATTCGCAAGATGCCGCAGTCGGCGATCGACGAAGAAGTCGCTCGCGTGGCCAAGCTGTTGCAGATCGAACACTTGCTCAACCGCAAGCCGGGCCAGCTCTCCGGTGGTCAGCAACAGCGTGTGGCGATGGGCCGTGCGTTGGCGCGTCGGCCGAAGATTTATCTGTTCGACGAACCGCTGTCCAACCTCGACGCCAAGCTGCGCGTCGAGATGCGCACCGAAATGAAACTGATGCACCAGCGTCTGAAAACCACCACGGTGTACGTGACCCACGACCAGATCGAAGCGATGACCCTGGGCGATAAAGTGGCGGTGATGAAGGACGGCATCATTCAGCAGTTTGGCACGCCAAAAGAGATCTACAACGACCCTGCCAACCTGTTCGTGGCGAGCTTCATCGGTTCGCCGCCGATGAACTTCATCCCGCTGCGTCTGCAACGCAAGGACGGTCGTCTGTTGGCGCTGCTCGACAGCGGCCAGGCCCGTTGCGAACTGCCGATGGGCATGCAGGACGCCGGTCTTGAAGACCGCGAAGTGATCCTCGGCCTGCGCCCGGAACAGATCGTTCTGGCGAACGGCGAGGGCAACGGCCTGCCGAGCATTCGCGCTGAAGTGCAGGTTACCGAGCCGACCGGTCCGGACACGCTGGTGTTCGTCAATCTGAACGACACCAAGGTCTGCTGCCGTCTGGCGCCAGACGTGGCGCCGCAAGTGGGCGAGAGCCTGACGCTGCAATTCGATCCGTCGAAAGTGTTGTTGTTTGATGCCAAGACTGGCGAGCGCTTGGGCGTTGCCGGTCAAGCGCAGACCGATGCGCGGTCTGCGAACGTGGCCCAATTCAAAGGCCGGTGAAGAACAAATGTGGGAGCGAGCCTGCTCGCTCCCACAAAGGAGCACGCGGTGGATTGCCTGTAATCCACCGCACTTTATGTAAACCGCGTTAGATAAAAACAGTTAATAACAATAAAGACGAGGATGTAGGGATGAAAATGAAACACGTCAATGCCCGTTTGATCTGCCAAGTGTCAGCTGCGGCAGCACTGGTGCTGGCCGGTAACGCGATGGCGGCGGATGCTTTCAGCTCCGACTCCAAATGGATGACCGGTGACTGGGGTGGCGAGCGGACCAAGCTGATCGAGCAGGGTATCGACATCAAGGCCGACTACGTTGGGGAAGTCGGTGGCAACCTGAACGGTGGCTTCAACGACGACAAGACTGCGCGTTACGCTGACCAGTTCGGTCTGGGCGTGGCACTTGATCTGCAAAAGCTGTGGGGCTGGGACAACACTCAGGCCAAGATCCAGCTGACCAACCGTAACGGCTACAACATCTCCAACGACCGTGTTGGTGATCCGCGTGCCGGCACCTTGAGTTCGTCGCAGGAAGTCTATGGCCGTGGCCACATGGTGCGTCTGACCCAGTTGTGGATTCAGCACCAGTTCTTCGACAACAAACTCGACGTCAAGGCCGGTTACTTCGGTGAAGGCGAAGACTTCAACACCTTCCCGTGCGACTTCCAGAACCTGGCGTTCTGCGGTTCGCAAGTGGGTAACTGGGCGACCAACATCTGGTACAACTGGCCCGTCAGCCAGGCCGCGATCCGTGTGAAGTACAACATCAATGATGAGCTCTACGCTCAGATCGGTGCGTACAACCAGAACCCGTCGCAACTTGAGCACGGCAACGGCTTCAAACTCAGCGGCAGCGGCACCAAAGGCACCGTTTTGCCGGTCGAACTGGTCTGGTCGCCGAAGGTTAACAGCCTGCCGGGCGAATACCGCGTCGGTTACTACAAGAGCACGGCGGACGCTGATGATGTTCGTGAAGACATCAATGGTTTCGACGCTGCCACTACTGGCGACGCCTACAAGACCCACAGCAGCAAAAGCGGTTACTGGTTCGTGGCGCAACAGCAACTCACCAGCCATAACGGTGATGCGACCCGCGGCCTGAACATCGCGGCCAACGCCACGTTCCACGACAAGGACACCAACTTCATCGACAACTATCAGTCGGTGATGTTTGTCTACAAAGGCCCGTTCGACGCGCGTCCCAAGGATGACGTCGGTATCGGCGCGGCGCGTATCCACGTCAACAAGGACGTGAAGCGCAACGCTGAACTGCTGAACGCTTCCAACGGTGTGTCCGACTACGACAATGCCGCGTTCTCGCCAATTCGTGAAACCGAATACAACTACGAGATCAACTACGGCTTCCACGTCACCAACTGGCTGACCGTGCGTCCTAACCTGCAATACATCACACACCCGGGCGGTGTTGATGAAGTGGACAACGCTCTGGTCGCCGGCCTGAAAATTCAGTCGGTGTTCTAACGAGTCTGCGATAAGCTCCTCTCTATGTGCGCATATTTGCGGACAGCGAGGGGCGTTCTCAATTGTTTGTACCCGCCGCGGTGGGAAAAACAATTGAGAACGCCCCTTAGGCTGTCCGCTTTTTTTTGGGGCAGGCGCCGCCCTGTGAAAGACGATTTCAGGACTGTGGTCCCATGCATGAGCATCCGCTGCAACGCTTCTTCAAATCCCTGCGCGAGCAACCTGTTTTCGCTTGGGAGCGCTATCAGATGCGCGACGTGTTGGTGATCGATCATCCGCTGTGTCAGGCGGTGTTCAGTCGTCAGGGCGCGCAGTTGCTGCACTTTCAGCCGCGCGGGCAAAAGCCGTGGTTGTGGTGTGCTGCGAAGTGGCCGCATGTGGGTGCGATCCGTGGTGGCGTGCCGGTGTGCTGGCCGTGGTATGGCCGCCATCCAAGCGAAAACGCGTGGCCGTCCCATGGTTGGGCGCGCCTGCTCGACTGGAAGTTGCTAGACAGCAGCAGCGCTGAAGATGGCGTGCGCCTGCACTGGCAATTGCAATTGTGCGACTGGCAGGTTGACCTGCACGCGCACCTTGGCGAACGCATGGAATTGCGCTTGAGCACCGAGCATCAGGACGACATGCCATGCCAGTTGAGCCAGGCTTTGCACGCTTACTGGCGTATTGGCGATGTCGGTGAGATAGCGCTGTCTGGGCTCGAAGGCGCGCAAGGTTATGACCAGTTGAACCGCCAGGCTTGCCAGCAGGAAGGCGAGTTGCGCGTCGACGGCGGCTGTCAGCGGGTGTTCCAGCATGACGGCGAATTACAGCTCAAGGATCACGCCTGGCAGCGCGAGTTGTGCATCGATACGGGTGACAGTGCAGACACGGTGGTGTGGCATCCGGGCTCGCGGCCGTTGCTGGGCGTTAGCTGGGATGAGGTGTTGGAGTTTGTGTGTGTTGAAGCCGCGGCGGGGGGCACCGACAGTCTGCATCTGGCGCCGGGGGAGAAGGCACATTTGAGTTTGCAGGCATGGGCGGCTGCCTGAATTTGTACTGTTGCTGCTGGCCCCATCGCTGGCAAGCCAGCTCCCACAGGTTCGGTGGTAGTCATCGATTTTGCGTACGACGCCGACACTGTGGGAGCTGGCTTGCCAGCGATGAGGCCGGATCATTCAATAAAGAATCATCAGACCTCAGTTGAACTCGTCACCCACCGGATACCGGCTCGCATTCAAGCTCTCTTTGATCTTGCGCAGATGCGGCTGGAAATCCACCCCGCGACGCAACGTCATTCCGGTCGCCAACACATCCAGTACGGTCAACTGAATGATCCGCGAAGTCATCGGCATATAGATGTCGGTGTCTTCCGGCAATGGAATGTTCAGGCTCAAGGTGCTGGCCTTGGCCAGCGGCGAATTCTCGGCGGTCAAACCCAGCACCGAAGCACCGTTCTCGCGAGCAATGCGCGCCACTTCCACCAGTTCGCGGGTGCGGCCGGTGTAGGAAATGATCACGAACAGCTCGCCGGTGTGCGCCACCGAAGCAATCATCCGCTGCATCAACACATCGGCATGCGCTGTCACCGCCAGGTTGAAACGGAAAAACTTGTGCTGCGCATCCAGGGCCACCGGCGCCGAAGCCCCGAGACCGAAGAAGTGAATCTGCCGCGCCTGAATCAACAGGTCGACGGCACGGCTGATCAGGTTCGGATCAAGCGCCTGACAAGCGCTGTCCAGTGAGGCAATGGCGCTGCCGAAAATCTTCTGCGTGTACGCTTCGGGATTGTCATCGGCCTCGACCGCCCGGCTGACATACGCCGCGCCGCTGGCCAGGCTCTGCGCCAGTTGCAGCTTGAGCTCGGGGTAGCCGCTGACGCCGAACGAGCGGCAAAAACGGTTGACCGTCGGCTCACTCACCGACGCTGCCTGGGCGAGGGCGGCGATGCTGAAGCGGGTGGCCTGCTGCGGGTTGAGCAGGATCACTTCGGCGACTTTGCGTTCGGCCTTGTTCAGGTCTTCAAGGCGACTCTGGATCTGTTCCAGTAAATTTCGCACGCGATCCATATGGAATTCCTAATTCACCTGCGCAAAGGTGCGCCGGGCTATGCAAATTGGGCCTTTGATATCGCCCGTAACGGTGGCCTATCCTACTGATGGCTCCGACCGACCACCACTCGGAATCTGTATTTTGCGAAAATGTTGTGGTTATTACTACATTTTCCCTTGAGTGATGCCTTGAAAAAAGGTATTTGTAGCTTAACTTGATAAAAGAACAAACATCATGCCTTCGATTACGGTTGAACCGTGCACCTTTGCCTTGTTCGGCGCTCTTGGCGATCTGGCCCTGCGCAAGTTGTTTCCTGCCCTTTATCACCTCGATGGCGCTGACTTGTTGCACGAGGACACGCGCATCATCGCGCTGGCCCGTGAAGAAGGCACCGAGCAGCAGCACCTGGCATTCATCTCCGCCGAATTGCGCCGCTACGTCGGCAACGAGTTGAACGAGGCCGTCGCCGAACGTTTTCTGGCGCGCCTGACCTACCTGCACGTCGACTTCCTCAAGGCTGAAGATTACGTCGCGCTGGCCGAAATGGCCGGCAGCACGCAACGCATGATTGCCTACTTCGCCACTCCGGCGGCGGTGTACGGCGCGATCTGCGAGAACCTGGCGAATGTCGGGCTGGCAGAAAACACCCGCGTGGTCCTGGAGAAACCGATCGGCTCCGATCTGGAATCCTCGCGCAAGGTCAACGACGCCGTGGCGCAGTTCTTCCCGGAGAACCGCACCTACCGCATCGACCACTATCTGGGCAAAGAAACCGTTCAGAACCTGATCGCCCTGCGTTTCGCCAACAGCCTGTTCGAAACCCAGTGGAACCAGAATTACATCTCCCACGTGGAAATCACCGTGGCCGAGAAGGTCGGTATCGAAGGCCGCTGGGGCTATTTCGACAAGGCCGGCCAGCTGCGCGACATGATCCAGAATCACCTGTTGCAGCTGCTTTGCCTGATCGCCATGGACCCGCCGGCCGACCTGTCCGCCGACAGCATCCGTGACGAGAAAGTCAAAGTGCTCAAGGCGCTGGCGCCGATCAGCCCGGAAGGCCTGACCACTCAGGTCGTGCGCGGTCAGTACATCGCCGGTCACAGCGAAGGCAAATCCGTACCGGGCTACCTCGAAGAACCGAATTCCAACACCCAGAGCGACACCGAAACCTTCGTCGCCCTGCGTGCCGATATCCGCAACTGGCGCTGGGCCGGCGTGCCGTTTTACCTGCGTACCGGCAAGCGCATGCCGCAGAAACTCTCGCAGATCGTCATCCACTTCAAGGAACCGTCGCACTACATCTTCGCCCCCGAGCAGCGCCTGCAGATCAGCAACAAACTGATCATCCGCCTGCAACCGGACGAAGGTATTTCCTTGCGCGTGATGACCAAAGAGCAGGGCCTGGACAAAGGCATGCAATTGCGCAGCGGTCCGCTGCAACTGAATTTCTCCGACACCTGGCGTAGCGCGCGGATCCCCGATGCCTACGAGCGGTTGTTGCTGGAAGTGATGAACGGCAATCAGAACCTGTTTGTCCGTAAAGATGAAATCGAAGCCGCGTGGAAGTGGTGTGACCAGTTGATCGCCGGGTGGAAAAAATCCGGGGACGCGCCCAAGCCGTACGCGGCCGGGTCGTGGGGGCCGATGAGCTCCATTGCATTGATCACGCGGGACGGGAGGTCGTGGTATGGCGATATCTGATGTGAAACTGCCTGCGGGCGTGAATGCCCACGCATTCAAGAGCCCGGTGCTGTTGGCCGAAGGTCTGGCGCTGAATGTGGCCAAGCAACTGAGCGATGCCATCGCTGCACGCGGCAACGCGGTGCTGGTGGTGTCCGGCGGTCGCAGCCCGGTGGCGTTTTTCCAGCATCTGGCCAAGCAGGAGCTGGACTGGTCGAAGGTTGTCGTGACCCTCGCCGACGAGCGCTGGGTGCCGGTTGAACATGCCGACAGCAACGCCGGTCTGCTCAAGCAATATCTGCTCAAGGGCCCGGCCGCCAAGGCGCAATTCCTCAGCCTCTACAGCGCTGCGGCGAATGTCGAGCTGGCTGCCGAACAGGCTGACCGTTTGCTTGCCGAGTTGCCGCCGATTGATGTGCTGGTGCTGGGCATGGGCGATGACGGCCACACCGCGTCGCTGTTCCCCGACAGTCCGAACCTGGCCCAGGCGCTGCAAACCGACGGCACGCGTCGTTGCTGGCCGATGCTGGCGCCGAGTGTGCCGCGTCAGCGCCTGACGATGAGCCGTGCGCTGCTGGCTTCGGCCAAACACAAGATTCTGTCGATTTCCGGTCAGTCGAAACTGACCACCCTGAATGCCGCGCTGGCATCCGATGACGTCGCGGCCATGCCGGTGCGCGCGTTTCTGCAACCTACGTTAGAGATTTTCTGGTGCCCATGAGCCAAGGAACAGCCGCTATGACAACCCCATCCCCGACCGTTTCCATGGCGGACAAAGTTGCCCTGATCGACAGCATCTGCGCCAAGGCACGGATCCTGCCGGTGATCACCATCGCCCGCGAACAGGACGTGCTGCCGCTGGCCGACGCCCTCGCTGCCGGTGGTCTGACCGCGCTGGAAGTGACCTTGCGCTCACAGTTCGGGCTCAAGGCCATCCAGATCCTGCGTGACCAGCGCCCGGAGCTCATGACCGGCGCCGGCACTGTGCTGGATCGCAACATGCTCGCGGCAGCTGAAGCGGCCGGCTCGCAATTCATCGTCACCCCAGGCATTACCCGTGACCTGCTCGAAGCCAGTGTCGACAGCCCGATTCCGCTGTTGCCAGGCATCAGCAACGCCTCCGGGATCATGGAAGGCTATGGTCTGGGTTATCGCCGCTTCAAGCTGTTCCCGGCAGAAGTCAGCGGCGGCGTGGCCGCGATCAAAGCCCTCGGCGGCCCGTTCGGCGAAGTGAAATTCTGCCCGACTGGCGGCGTCGGCCCGGCCAATATCAAGAGCTACATGGCGCTGAAAAACGTCATGTGCGTGGGCGGTAGCTGGATGCTTGATCCTGAGTGGATCAAGAACGGCGACTGGGCCCGCATTCAGGAATGCACCGCCGAGGCGTTGGCGCTGCTGGACTGATCAATACCTGACACTTCGTTGTGTGTTCTACGGCTTTACGGTGCGCTTGGTCGGTGCACCGTATTTTTTTGCCCACAGAAAACCGCTGCGCCTAAAGAAGGCGTCGTTACTCAGCGATACATAGTTACCGCACCGCAATTTTTTCGTGGCGCTAACCTTGCGTTCATCTTATGGAAGAGAGGACGTACTCATGGAGCGAGATCTGGCATCAACCGCGCAGCAGTCGCTGTATCAACTGGCCCCCGAGCAAATCGCCGGGCCATTCTTTCGCAACCCCAAACTCTTGCGGCGCAACATCAGCGAAGGTGCTGAAGGAGTGCCGCTGATCCTGCGCCTGACCATCGTTGATGCCATGACCGGCGAGCCCGTCAACGGTGCGCTGGTGGATATCTGGCATTGCAACGCGCGAGGCGCTTATTCGGGCTGGAGCCGCCTCAATCCGGATGCGGAAGTCGATGTCGCGGCCATCGGCTCTATCCCGCGCACGGACGATGACACTTACCTGCGTGGTAGCCAGTTCTGTGATCACATGGGCCGCGCCCGATTTACCACCATCTATCCCGGGTTTTATGCCGGTCGCGCGCTGCACATCCATGTGGCGGTGCGCATCGTTGCCGGAAACGAATACCTGGAGGAGCGCAATGTCGCCTGGGTCGGCCAGCTGTATTTTCCCGAGGTGGTTTCCCGGTCAGTGCTCAATGCCCAGGCCTATCGCGGGCGAGCGTCATTACCGCTGAACAACGCCGAGGACGAGCTCTATGCCAGCCAGAACGGTGAAGCCTCGACGCTGACGGTCTGGCCGATCGGTCGAGAGTCGCACCAGGACGGCTTCTTCGGCCACCTGACTATCGGCATCGACACCTTCGCGGTGTCGTCGCAGATCAAACCCGAGGACTTCGACAAGTACACGGTTTAAACCAGTCAACGCAGCTCGTTGAGCGCGCGGGTCAGTAACTGCATGTCGATGGCGGTGGTGGTCACCCCCGGCGTAATACGGATGCATGGCCCGCACGCGGCGCCGGTGCGCACCACGGTGAACAGCTTGTATTCATTGAGCAGTCGCTCGGCCATCAACTGTTGATCGTCATGGCGGGTGAAGCGCATCGCCGTGATCCCGCAATACAGTCGCGGATCATCCGGGGTCATGACTTCGATACCGGGCAAGTGGCGCACAGCGCTGACCCAAAGATTGCGCAGGTAATTGAGCCGCGCACCTTTGGCCGCAGCGCCTCCAAGTGAACGGTGTTCCTCGAACACCAGCGGCAAAGTCATCAGCGCCGGGATGTTCGGCGTGCTGTACGACGTGCGTGCGCGGATATCGTTGCTTGGGTAATGCATCTCGCCCATGTCCGGATCGATATCAGCCAGGCGTTGCGGGGCGATATAGAGAAAACCGAGGGTCAGTGGCGCGCCGATCCATTTGTGCAGGTTATAGCCGGCGAACGCGATACCCATGGCTTCGAGATCGAATTCCATCTGACCCAGCGCGTGGGCGCCGTCGAGGATGATATCGACGCCATGTTCCTTGGCCAGCGCGGCAATCGCCTGTACCGGCATTACCAGGCCGGTGCGGTGGGTAACATGGGTCAGCGCCATCAACTTGAGTTTCGGGTGGCGAATGAACGTCTCGCGATACGTCTCCACCAGGCTGTCGAAACTGGCCGGATGCGCGTGGGCGATCTCGATCACCTCGACGCCGCGCTGCCTTGCCAGCCAACGCATGGCCCCTTGACCGTGTCGTACTCCAGATCGCAGATCAACACCTCATCGCCCGGTTGCAGGCGATTGTAGTTGCGGATCAACGATTGCAGGCCTTCGGTGGCGTTGCGGGTGAAAGCGACACTCTGCGCACGCACGCCCATCAGCTCGGCCAATTGTGCGCGAATCTCGAGGTTGTCGTGCTGTTCGAAGCGTTGGCGTACATACACCGAGTTGCTGTTGTTGATCATCTCGATGTTGCGCTGATACTCCTCGATCACCGTGCGCGACATGCGCCCGAAGTAACCGTTCTCCAGGTTTATCGGCGCGGATTGAGCGTCGTAGCGATTGCCGAACGTTTGCCAGAAGTCTTCATCTCGGGCGCGGCGGGTGTTATCAGTCATGGTCGGCTTAACTCTGATAGAGAAGGGCGCTTCAGTGGCGCGGGGCAGGTTTGCCGTGTTTGGCGCGCAATGGTTCGAGCAAGTCCGAGAGGCCGTTGTGGTCGATCTCCTGCATCAATGCCAGCAAGCCACCGAGTTCGCCGTGGGGAAACCCCTCTCGGGCAAACCAGTTAAGGTAAGGCCCCGGCAGGTCGGCAATGATCCGGCCCTTGTATTTGCCGAAGGGCATTTCGCGGGTGATCAGCAGTTCGAGTTTTTCTGGATTCATCGTTTTTCGTCTGGCTTCAAATCAAATTGAAAAATACAGGCATTCTGCATGCAGGCCAAATGACAGATCATGCAAATTACCGAGATACAGATAGTTCATTTATCTTTAAATTGTTGATTTATAACGTTTTTTAAAAAACAAAAAAGCTGGCACGCACTCTGCAATATCCCTTGCATCTTTCATCAACCCGCAAGGAATTGAAAAATGACCGACGTTAATAAAGAAGCCATCTCTGTACTGAACGACCTGATCGAAACCAGCAAAGACGGTCAGGAAGGGTTCAAGACTTGCGCTGAAGACATCAAGCATCCTGAACTGAAAAGCCTGTTCGCGACTCGCTCCGCCGATTGCGCCACTGCCGCTGCCGAGCTGCAAGCTGAAGTTCGCAAGCTGGGTGGCGATCCGGAAACCTCCACCAGTGTCAGCGGTGACCTGCACCGTCGCTGGGTCGACGTCAAAGCCATGTTTACCGGCAAAGACGAAGAAGCCGTGCTGAACGAAGCCGAGCGCGGTGAAGACCACGCCCTGAAGGCTTATCGTGAAGCCATCGAAAAAATCAACAAACACAACCTGGTCGGTATTCGTGATCTGGTTGAACGTCAGTACCACGGCGTACAACGTAACCACGACCAGGTGAAAGCCCTGCGTAACCAGGCTCGCGCACGCTCGTAAGCGTTCGCAGGCTGTAAAAAAACGCCAGCTAGCCTGGCGTTTTTTTATGTCCGGGGGGAAAGCCCCTCACCCTAGCCCTCTCCCGGAGGGAGAGGGGACTGACCGAGGTGTCTTACGCTATACATCGACCTGAATGAACGAGTCGAACTCAGGATTTGAATCGCATGGAGATCGGCTCCCTTTCCCCTCGCCCCCCGGGGGAGAGGGTTGGGGTGAGGGGGAGAAGATCTACCTGACACAGCGCAATCATTCAGCCAATGCTGATCGCCGGCAAAGTCGGCAAGGTCACCGTCTGCTGCTTGCGCGGCGCCAGAATCTCGGCCTCGCCATCCACGACCAACTCATCACGCTGGTTGAACACGCGGGTGGCAATGCGCACGCGAAACTTTGGCAGCTTCTCGAGAATTTCCAGACGTACAGTCAAGGTATCGCCAATCTTCACCGGCTTTTGAAAGCTCATCTGCTGACCGATATAAATGGTGCCCGGTCCAGGCAGTTCGCAGGCCACTGCCGCGCTGATCAGCGCGCCGCTGAACATGCCGTGGGCGATGCGCTCCTTGAACATGCTGGCGGCGGCGAACTCGGCGTCCAGGTGCACCGGGTTATGGTCGCCCGACATCGCGGCGAACAGCTGAATGTCACGCTCTTCGACAGTCTTGCTGTAGCTGGCGGTCTGGCCGACTTCGAGGGCTTCGTAAGGGATGTTGGTAACCTGGGTCATCGGTCTCGATTCCTGTGATGGATTGGATCAATCCACAAAAATTTATTCGCTGCGCTGAGGGCGTGGATGGCTCAGGGTCTGGTCGATCCAGGCCAGCACATCGGCGATCACTTCGTCGCGATTGGTTTCGTTAAACAATTCGTGCCGCGCCTGCGAGTAGATCTTCAGTTGCAGGTTTTGGCTGCCGGCCGAGCGCAATGCATCAGCCAGATCTTTCAGACGTTTGCCATCGCTCACCGGATCACATTCACCACCGATTACCAGCAGCGGCAGGCCCGGAGCGATCTGGGCGAGATTGGACGCTTTGCTGATTTGCTGCAAGCCGCCGAGCAAGTCGATCCACAGCTGATTGGTGCAGCGAAAACCACACAGTGGGTCGGTGGCGTACTTGTCGACTTCAGCCGGATCGCGGCTCAGCCAGTCAAACGGTGTGCGCACCAGTTTGAATTTTTTGTTGAACGAGCCGAACGACAGCCACTCGATCAGCGCGCTGCGTCCCTTGCCGCCCTGGCGAAGCTTCTCCAGACGGGCGATCTGCCGCGCCGCGCCATAGAGCGCCACCGGTTGAAAATTCGAACCACTGAGAATTGCCCCGTGCAGACTTGCGCTGTGATGCAGCAGATAACCCTGGGCGAGGTAGCTGCCCATGCTGTGGCCGAGCAGGATGATCGGCACGCCGGGATGCTGCTGGCCGATGTGCTGGTTGAGACTGGCCAGATCACCGACGACTTTGCACCAGCCGTCGTCATCGGCGAAATGCCCGAGGGTGCCGTTATCGGCGGTTTTGCCATGTCCGCGAAGATCCGGGGCGTACACGCCATAACCTTTGTCGCAAAACGTGTCGGCTAATCGGGCGTATCGAGCGCTGTGTTCCGCCATGCCGTGGGCCAGCAGGATCACCGCTTTGAGCGGCCCGAGCGGCAGCCAGCGATTGACGTACAGGCGGCTGCGGTCACTCGCGTCCAGCCATAGGGTGTCGTGGGTCATGGCGATTCCTTTGCTCAGAGTCGGCACATTGTATAGCGCGTCTGATCAGCCCACGCCACGGCACGAAGATTCACACGATCAATGAGGACCTCGCCCATATTTGCCTGAATGGCCATAACTGCTAGTGTCCGTGAAGCTCCGCTTTTTCAGAAATGACAGAAAGCGGCCCGGATCGGCTCAGGTAAAGAGGACAAGAACAATGCAACCTGATTTCTGGAATGACAAACGCCCCGCCGGCGTACCGCTGGACATCGACATGGGGGAGTTCAAGTCGGTGATCGAGGTGTTCGAGCGTTCCTGCAAGAAGTTCGCGGATCGCCCGGCGTTCAGCATCATGGGCGTGACCTTGACCTACGCCGAGCTTGAGCGCCAGAGCGCGGCCTTCGCCGGTTACCTGCAGGCGCATACCGATCTGGCGCCGGGGGATCGCATCGCGGTGCAGATGCCCAACGTCCTGCATTACCCGATTGCCGTGTTCGGTGCGTTGCGTGCCGGGCTGATCGTGGTCAACACCAACCCGCTGTATACCGCGCGGGAGATGCGCCACCAATTCAAGGATTCCGGCGCGCGGGCGTTGGTCTACCTGAACATGTTCGGCCAGAAAGTCCAGGAAGTGCTCCCGGACACCGACATTCAATACCTGATCGAAGCGAAGATGGGCGACCTGATGCCCACCGCCAAAGGCTGGCTGGTCAACACTGTGGTCAGCAAAGTGAAGAAGATGGTCCCGGCGTATTCACTGCCGCAGGCGATCTCCTTCAAAAGCGCGCTGCGCATGGGTCGCGGTCTGGGCATCAAGCCGCTGGCGGCCGGCCTCGACGATATCGCCGTGTTGCAATACACCGGCGGCACCACAGGCCTGGCCAAGGGGGCAATGCTCACCCACGGCAATCTGGTGGCGAACATGCAGCAAGTGCGCGCCTGCCTTGCGCAACTCGGCCCGGATGGTCAGCCGCTGCTGCGCGAAGGCCAGGAAGTGATGATCGCGCCGTTGCCGCTGTACCACATCTATGCCTTCACCGCGAACTGCATGTGCATGATGGTTTCCGGCAACCACAACGTACTGATCACCAATCCACGGGACATTGGCGGGTTCATCAAGGAGCTGAAGAACTGGAAGTTTTCGGCGCTGCTGGGCCTCAATACCCTGTTTGTCGCATTGATGGAGCATCCGGATTTCAAGACCCTGGATTTCTCCACGCTGAAACTGACCAACTCCGGCGGCACGGCGCTGGTGAAGGCGACGGCCGAACGCTGGGAACAGATCACCGGTTGCCGCATCACCGAAGGTTACGGCTTGACCGAAACCTCACCGGTGGCATGCACCAACCCGTACGGTGACCAGTCGCGTCTGGGCACAGTCGGTTTGCCAGTGCCGGGCACGCTGTTGAAAGTGATCAACGATGACGGCGTCGAGCAGCCCATGGGCGAGCGTGGCGAGTTGTGCATCAAAGGCCCGCAGATCATGAAAGGCTATTGGAACAAGCCCGAAGCCACCGCTGAAGTGCTGGATGCTGAGGGCTGGTTCAAATCCGGCGACATCGCGGTCATCGATACGGATGGTTTCGTGCGCATCGTGGATCGCAAGAAAGACATGATCATCGTTTCCGGTTTCAACGTGTATCCGAATGAGATCGAGGACGTGGTCATGGCCCACCCGAAAGTCGCCAACTGCGCGGTGATCGGTGTGCCGGACGAGCGTTCTGGCGAGGCGGTGAAATTGTTCGTGGTGGCGCGGGAAAGCGGGGTCAGCCTTGAAGAGCTGAAGGCTTACTGCAAGGAGAATTTCACAGCGTACAAAGTACCCAAGCACATTGTGTTGCGTGAGTCGTTGCCGATGACGCCGGTCGGGAAGATTCTGCGGCGTGAGTTACGCGATATCGCATAAAGGGCAAAAGCGCAAAGATCGCAGCCTTCAGCAGCTCCTACATGGGAATGCGTTTCCTGCAGGAGCTGCCGAAGGCTGCGATCTTTTGCTTTCGAGGCCCAAAATTCAGGGGCCTCAGGGGTGTTCTAGGATTTTTGCTCTAAAATGACTGCTAGAAAGTCTTGAGTCATCAATGTGACTGTAGGGGCCGCTTTTGGCTCTAGTCGACCCTCGGCAAAGCTGCTACTCTCGGCGCGCTTTGTGACTTCTCGGCCTATATACAAGCCAGATTCACCAATACAAAACACACACCAATAATAATCGCATCAAATGCGGTGAAGAATTCGCGTTGCTGAGGAGTGGGCTTCCATGATCGAAGACTTTTGGAAGGATAAATACCCGGCTGGAATTGCTGCCGACATCAATCCAGACGAGTATCCGAACATTCAGGCAGTGTTGAAGCAATCCTGCCAACGCTTCGCCGACAAACCGGCTTTCAGCAACCTGGGCAAGACAATCACCTACGGTGAATTGTATGAATTGTCCGGCGCGTTTGCCGCGTATCTGCAACAGCATACCGATTTGCAGCCCGGTGATCGAATCGCCGTGCAACTGCCCAACGTTCTGCAATACCCGGTGGCCGTTTTCGGTGCCATCCGTGCCGGGCTGATCGTGGTCAACACCAACCCGCTGTACACCACGCGGGAAATGGAACACCAATTCAACGACTCCGGCGCCAAAGCGCTGGTGTGCCTGGCGAACATGGCGCACCTGGCCGAAGCCGTGGTGCCGAAAACCGGCGTCAAACACGTCATCGTCACCGAAGTCGCCGACCTGCTGCCGCCGATCAAGCGCTTGCTGATCAACAGCGTCATCAAGTACGTGAAGAAAATGGTCCCGGCTTATCACTTGCCAAAAGCCGTCAAGTTCAACGACGTGCTGAGCAAGGGCCAGGGTCAGCCTGTGGCAGAAGCCAACCCGGACAGCGGTGATGTCGCGGTGCTGCAATACACCGGCGGCACCACCGGCGTGGCCAAAGGCGCGATGCTGACCCACCGCAACCTCGTCGCCAACATGCTGCAATGCAAGGCGCTGATGGGTTCCAACCTCAATGAAGGTTGCGAGATCCTGATCACCCCGCTGCCGCTGTACCACATCTACGCGTTCACTTTTCATTGCATGGCGATGATGCTGATCGGCAACCACAACATCCTGATCAGCAACCCGCGCGACCTGCCGGCGATGGTCAAGGAACTGTCGAAGTGGAAGTTCAGCGGTTTCGTCGGCCTGAACACGCTGTTCGTGGCGCTGTGCAACAACGAAGGTTTCCGCAAGCTGGATTTCTCGGCGCTGAAAGTCACCCTGTCCGGCGGCATGGCCCTGCAACTGGCCGCTGCCGAACGCTGGAAAGCGGTCACCGGTTGTGCGATCTGCGAAGGTTACGGCATGACCGAAACCAGCCCGGTGGCCACGGTCAACCCGATCCAGCACATCCAGATCGGCACCATCGGCATTCCGGTGCCATCGACTCTGTGCAAAGTCATCGACGATGCCGGTGTCGAGCAGCCGCTGGGTGAAATCGGCGAGCTGTGCGTCAAGGGCCCGCAGGTGATGAAAGGTTACTGGCAGCGTCAGGACGCCACCGATGAAATGCTCGACAGTGACGGCTGGCTGAAGACCGGTGACATCGCGCTGATCCAGCCGGATGGCTACATGCGTATTGTCGATCGCAAGAAAGACATGATTCTGGTCTCCGGTTTCAACGTGTACCCGAACGAGCTGGAAGACGTGCTGGCAACCCTGCCGGGTGTGTTGCAGTGTGCAGCCATCGGCGTGCCGGACGAGAAGTCGGGCGAGGCGATCAAGATTTTCATCGTCGCCAAACCAGGCGTGACGCTGACCAAAGAACAGGTGATGGAGCACATGCGCGCCAACGTCACCGGTTACAAGGTGCCGCGCTCGGTGGAGTTCCGCGATGCGCTGCCGACCACCAACGTCGGCAAGATCCTGCGCCGCGAACTGCGCGACGAAGAGCTGAAGAAGATCAAGGCGAAAAACGCCGCGTAAACAAAAAGCCCCGCAGATGCGGGGCTTTTTGTTGCTGCAGACTGTAGATGTGCGTTGCCTGTGATGCCGTCTTCGCGAGCAGGCTCGCTCCCACTTTTGACCGTATTTCAACTGACGGAGCGCGGTTGAATGTGGGAGCGAGCCTGCTCGCGAAGCTTTGGCTTTTTCTGTTACTGACGAAACGGCGCGAAATTCACGTTAGTCCCCGTCGGACGCATGTCCTGCAGATACGAATCCTTGTCCGCACTCAATTCCAGGCTCAACGCAGCCTTGCGCTTGCCTTCATTGCGAATCACCAGCCCTTCGAGCTTCTCACGCAGAAACACGGTCGGCACTTTCAGGTGCAGCAGTTCGTCGGTAGCCGGTGTGTGCATCAGCAGGTGAATCCACTCGTACTGACCGACGGCCAGACGCGCCACCGGCAGGTCGAACCACCAGATGTTGCGGTTACGGTTCAGTTCGGCGAAGTGGCAGTTGTTGACGCCGAGCACGGCACCGCCCAGTTCCTGGTTTCTACGGGCAATGGCCAGCTTTTTATCGAGTTTCATAACATTCCTGCGGGATCGGATATCTGGCGCACGGCGCCCATAGGTGCGCATTCTCGGGGCTGGGCGAGCAAACATAAAGCCCAACCTGCACGCCGCGACGAAATGAGCCGTCAAAAATAAATGAAACTTGGCGCAAACCCGACCAGTCAATCATTACGTACTGACTTTCCCCTAATTGCACCAAGGAGAAACACCATGAGTAGCACAGGCGATAAAGTAAAAGGCATGGCCAACGAAGCCGTCGGCAACGTCAAGCAAGGCGTCGGTAAAGCTACCGACAATGACAAGATGCAGGTCGAAGGCAAAATCCAAGAGAAGAAAGGCGAAGCCCAGCAAGAAGTTGGCAAAGCCAAAGATGCAGTGAAGAACACTGTCGACAAGGCGTAATCTGGCCTTGAACGCACGACACGAGCGGCCATCCAAGGATGGCCGTTTTTGTGTCAAAAGCCTGCGGTTATCCTGCAAAGGTCGCCAAACAGGCTACCGTGATGTAAAAAACGGCCCCTGAGTCGCCACGACTTCAACCTGTATTGCGGCGAAAGGAGACGCGAATGATTTTTCCGGACATGAAAGGTCTGCCCCTGCACCGGGTGATGGTGCGCACGGTCACTGAATTCATCGACGACGAGATGTCGACCTACGCCTCGGCACTGGCCTACCAGATGCTGTTCTCGCTGTTCCCGTTCATCCTGTTTCTGATTGCCCTGATCGGTTTCCTGCACCTGCCGGACTTCTTCTCCTGGCTGCGCCTGCAGTCGGAGCTGGTGCTGCCGCCGCAAGCGCTGGAGCAGGTCAACCCGGTGATTGATCAACTGCAGCAATCCAAGGGCGGCTTGCTCTCGGTAGGTATCGTTATTGCCCTCTACACCGCGTCTGCCGGTGTGCGCCTGATGATGAGCGCAATGAACGCCGCCTATGACGTTGTCGAAGGCAGACCTGTCTGGAAGCGCTTCCCGTTGTCGATCGTCTACACCGTCGGCATTGCCGGCATGTTGCTGGTGGCGGCGGCGCTGATGGTGCTCGGGCCGCAGGTGATGGGCTGGATCGCCGCGCAGGTGGGGCTTGAGGAATTCATCGTCACCTTGTGGACCATCGCGCGCTGGCCGGTCATCGTGATTCTGATGATGGTCGCCGTGGCACTGATCTACTACGTGATGCCGGACGTCAAACAGGAATTTCGCTTCATCACGCCGGGTTCGGTATTGGCCGTGGTGGTATGGATCATTGCCTCGCTGGGCTTTGCGTTTTACGTAAAAACCTTCGCCAACTACAACGCGATGTATGGCAGCATCGGGGCGATCATTGTGCTCTTGCTGTACTTCTACATTTCCGCTGCCGTGCTGCTGCTCGGCGCGGAGATGAATGCGGTGATCGAGCACATGTCGAGCGAAGGCAAGGACGCGGGCGAGAAAGTCCCCGGCGAACTCGATGAAACTCCCAAACAACACGTCTCGGGCCTGGGTCGCGATCACTCGATCAAGCCGGACACTGACGAAGCCAGATCATGATTCGTGAAATTCTGAAAATGGGCGACGAGCGCCTGCTGCGTATCGCCCCGCCGGTTCCGCCCGAAATGTTCGACAGCCCGCAGCTGTGGCAACTGATCGACGACATGTTCCAGACCATGGAAAGCGTCGGCGGTGTCGGCCTGGCCGCGCCGCAGGTCGGTGTCGATCTGCAACTGGTGATCTTCGGTTTCGAGCACAGCGAACGTTACCCGGACGCCGAAGCGGTACCGCAAACCATCCTGATCAATCCGCTGATCACGCCGCTCAATACGTTGACGGAAGAAGGTTTTGAAGGCTGCCTGTCAGTGCCCGGTTTGCGGGGGGCGGTGGATCGCTTCCAGCTGATTCGCTACGAAGGCTTTGATCCGAAGGGCGAGCCGATTGTGCGGGTCGCTTCAGGTTTCCATGCGCGGGTGGTGCAGCATGAATGCGACCATTTGATCGGCCGGTTGTATCCGTCGCGGATTACTGATTTCAGCAAGTTCGGTTTTACCGAAGTGATGTTTCCGGACCTTGATCCCGCAGCGGACGAATAAACCGAGTCCACAAATAATTCCCTGTGGGAGCGAGCCTGCTCGCGAATGCGGTACATCAGTGGCAGAAACTGGTCTGACACACCGCTTTCGCGAGCAGGCTCGCTCCCACATTGGTTTTTATCAGTTTCAAGGGTTCAACCCCATCGCAATCATCGGTTTGCTCCGCGCATACCGGCTCAACCGTTCCGCCATCGCCTGGGGCAGGGCGGGGTCGACACTGAACCCGCGCCGCTCATAAAACCCGCGCAAATCCGGATGGCAGAACAGCCACACCGGCTCTGTCACATCCTTCACCGCAATGCTGATCAACTGCGCAGCAACTCCCTGCTCACGGCATTGCGGATCAACAAACAACCCCGTCAACCAACGCCCACCCGCCACCGGCCGCAGGCATAGCGCCGCAACGATGTCGCCCCGTCGCGCCACCCACAGCTGCGCCTCGCGCACGGCTTTCATCGAAGATTGGTGGCGGCGGTAGAACTTGTTCATCAAGGGCCATAACGATTCGTCGAGCAGGCTGTACTGGGTGTCGGGCATGGGATCGGACTGGCGGTGGAGGAGGCGGCGATTATAAAAGAACGTGCGTCACTGGATAGGTGTATACCTGAGCCTACAGCCCTGTGAGTGGAGTCATCATCATGTCCAAAGGTATGGATTCAAAGAAAGCCGCGAAGAAGAAACCGGCCAAGACCGCGATTGAGAAGCGGGCGGAGAAAAAAGCCAAGAAAGTAGACGTATTCGGTCACTGATCCCGCCCTTCGGGAGCCCGGTTCCCGGGCTCCTGTCTGCATGACAAATAATTTGCAAATATCTCGCTCGCCATCGCACAAAAGCCTCCTGGAGGCTTTTTTTGTTTCTGGCTGAACCGTTTTTTGTGCAAAAAATGCCAGATACTGGCCGACTAGTGGCCTTGCATCAGGCTTCGCGCTGGCTATGCTGACCCATAACTAACTATGTCGACCGTCGTGCCAGGCATGCCGAGTGCATAGGGTTAGTTCGTGATTCATGCTGCCAGAGTGCGCAACCCGAGGCACCGACACTGAACCAACAAGGAGCGTTATCTAAATGGACTTTCTTCAAAACGTTAGGGCTGGCCCTCAACCGGGCTATCAAGAGAAGGATGTCTTGATTAGAGCGTTGCTGCATGGACGCTCCGATTAATCATCATTTATCACCTGACAACTTCCTCCCGTGGAGGAATGCGTGTGCCTGTTCTGTGGAACGTAGTGGTGGATTCTGAAAGACCTGAACTTTCATCAAATCAAAAAGAACGCGCGGAAGGTGATACAACCATGTTCAACCTACATCACAAGGCTGACCTGAAGGAAATCGAGCGCTTCAGCTGCGCCTTGACTGAAGCCAATGCCAAGTTGGCAGCGATCAGCCGTTCGATGGCGATGATCGAGTTCAGCCCCGATGGCATCGTTCTGGATGCCAATGAAAACTTCTGCAAGACCATGGGTTATGGCGCCGAAGAAGTGCGCGGCAAACATCACCGGATCTTTTGCGAAGAAGCGTTTTATCGCAGCGAGGAGTACGCGAAGTTATGGCGTGACCTGGCCCGGGGCGAGCCGATCAGCGGGACGTTCCTGCGTTTGAACAAGAGCGGCAAGGAGGTCTGGCTCGAAGCCAGTTACATGCCGGTCTATGGTCAGGACAAACAAGTAAAAAGTGTGATCAAGGTCGCGTCGGACATTACCGCGCGGATCAATAAGGAACATGAAGAGGAAAGCATGCTCGCGGCGATTGGTCGCTCGATGGCGGTGATCGAGTTCACGCCGGAGGGCAATGTGATCACCGCCAACGAAAACTTTCTGAAGACCACGCAGTACACGCTCAGCGAAGTCGTCGGCCACCATCACAGCATGTTCTGCCATCGGGCCGAAGCCGAGTCGGTGCAATACAAGGCATTCTGGGCTTCGCTCAATCGCGGCGAATATCACTCCCATCGCTTCGAGCGCAAGAACAAGTCCGGGCAGATGGTTTACCTCGAAGCGTCGTATAACCCGTTGTTCGACGCCAAGGGCCGCTTGTACAAAGTGGTCAAGTTCGCCAGCGACATCACCCATCAGATGACCACGTTGCAGAACGCCGCGGAATCGGCCCACAGCACTTCGGTACAAAACGACGCCTGCGCGCAAAAAGGCTCACAGGTCGTGCAGCAAACGGTGCAGATCATTCAGGACATTTCCCGCGATCTCAACGAAGCGGCGGTCAGCATCGATGCGGTCAGCAAGCAGTCGGACATCATCGGCACCATCGTCCAGACCATTCGCGGAATTGCCGATCAGACCAATTTGCTGGCGCTCAACGCGGCCATCGAAGCGGCGCGGGCCGGCGAACACGGGCGGGGTTTTGCGGTGGTCGCGGATGAGGTGCGCAGTCTTGCTGCTCGCACCAGTCAGGCGACGCTGGAGATTGTCGAGGTGGTGCGCAAGAACCATGATCTGTCGCTAAGCGGGGTATCGAGCATGCAATCGAGTTTGAGCCGCACCGGGCTTGGGGTTGAATTGGCGAACGAGGCGGGCGAGGTGATCCTGGAGATCCAGCAAGGCTCGCGGCATGTGGTAGATGCGATCAGCCAGTTCAATGAGACCTTGCAGCTGAACTAGCACCGCATAGCAACTGTAGGAGCTGCGGCACGCTGCGATCTTTTGATCTTTAAATTCAAAATCAAAAGATCGCAGCGTGCCGCAGCTCCTACATCATGTTTCATGCTGCCTTGAGGTCAAAGTGCAGCAAGAAATTTGTCGCCTGTCCTTGACGTCACTGAAGTGGCTGACGATTTATGTCGCCGCAGCCGAATCCGGCAACGCCGAAGCGGGCAGACCAAACACCCGATCAAACAGCCAGTTGAAGGCAAACGTGTAGCAAGGAATGAAGATGATCAGCGCCAGATCCAGCAGGAAAGCCTGCACCAGGCTGATATTCATCCACCACGCGATCAACGGAATCAGGAACACGATCAACGTCAGTTGAAAACCGATTGCGTGGGCGATGCGTCGTTTTACGGTGCGGGTGCGTGACTGCTGACGACTTTCCCAGTGCTCGAACATCGAGGTATAGATGAAATTCCAGGTAACGGCGATGGTCGTGATGATCACAGCCAACGGCCCGGTGCTGCCCGGTGAGGTGCCCGACAACAGCGCCAGACCAAGGGCGGAAAAGGTCATGCCTATCACTTCGTAGAGCGACACATAGACCAGTTTGCGTTTGACGCCTTGCATGCAGATTTGCCTCTTTCTTGCCATTTGTTGGCCAGTGGGACTGGCGGAGGCGACGAAAGATAGCTTCAATAGGGTTGACAGAAAAAGTCAGAAGCTTTCAGTTCTATTGATAGGTTGATCCATTGAATTTCAACAGCGACAGCATCGAATTATTCCTTGCGGTGATTGAGCGCGGCTCGTTTTCCGCCGCCGCCCGCGCATTGGGCAAAGTCCCCTCGGCCGTGAGCATGGGCATCGGCAACCTTGAGGCCGAACTTGGTTATTCGCTGTTTGATCGCAGCCATCGCGAACCGCAACCGACGGCAATGGCGCTTTCACTGGTCCCTCATGCCCGGCTGATCGCCGGGCAGCTCAAACAACTGCAAGTACACGCGGTGGAGTTGTCATTGGGGCTGGAGAGCAGGTTGTCGATCGGCGTGACTGCGGACATCGACCGTCGGCGTTTGCTGGCGGCGATCAAGGCTATTGCCGAGCGCCATCCGCTGCTCGACATCGAAGTACTGACGGCGCCGCAGGATGATGTGCTGGCGATGCTGCACAGCGGCCGCGTCAGTGTATGTCTGGCGTTCGCCGGGTTGAGCATGAACGTGCTGGAGCGCTTTCAGTTTGTCGGCAGCGAACGGATGATCGCTACGCTGGCGGCGGACAGTCCGCTATTGCAGGATCAGGATCTGTTTCTGGAAGACCTTGTGCACGTACGGCAAATTTTCGTCGCCAGTCGTGACTTGCCGATCAGTGAGACGCGGCCGTTGGTGGCTGAATCTCACTGGCGCACCGATACGCTGGAAACAGCGATGGAGATGGTTGAGGCGGGATTGGGCTGGGGCAATTTCCCGCTGTCGGTGGTGCAGTCGCGACTGGACAGCGGACGACTGAAGCGCCTGAACTTCCGCAACATCGAAAACGGTTTGGTGATGCCGGTGCATGCGGTGTGGCTGAAGAGCCAGCCGCTACAGAAAGGCGCATTGGCCCTCGTTGACCTGCTCAGTCACTAGAGACGGTGGAGATCCAATGTGGGAGCGAGCCTGCTCGCGAAAGCGCCGTGTCAGTCGTCAAGTGCTTATCTGACACGACGCTTTCGCGAGCAGGCTCGCTCCCACCGGGATTGTAATTCAACCTTGAATTTTGTGAACACCACAACACCTGTGGGAGCTGGCTTGCCAGCGATAGCGGTGTATCAGCCAAAAATGTATCGACTGACCGGACGCCATCGCTGGCAAGCCAGCTCCCACAGGAATTTCAGGGGTTATGTGCTTTCGCGGATCTTCAGTTCGAAGCCCATGTCTTCCACCGGCCGTGCCACCTTGTTCCCGGCCATCAACGTCAGCATCTGCTCCGCCGCGCGCCGGCCAATCGCCTCACGCGGTGTGTTGATGCTGCTCAGGCGCGGCACCATGTGCTCGGACATCGGCAAGTCGTTGAAGCCCAGAATCGCCACTTGCTCAGGGATTTTGATGCCGTGGCGCAGCGCCTCCAGCAATGCGCCCTGTGCCAGGTCATCGTTGCCGAAGAAGATCGCATCGACATCCGGGTGCGCCGCCAGCAATTGCAAAAACAACTCGCCACCCAATCCCACCGACGAAGCGCGTGGCGTCAGCACTTCCAGATCCGGGTCATAACGCCCGGCCTTCTGCAACGCTTTGCGAAAACCTTCGCCACGCAGCAACGTGCGCTGATCAAGTTGCGCCCCGATGTAAGCCAGACGTTTGCGCCCCCGCGAGAGCAAATGCTCAGCCGCCGTTTCGCCGGCGCTGAGTTGGGAGAAGCCGACGCAATTCACGCCGGCGGCGCTGTCCAGTTCCATCATGTACACGCAGGGAATGTTGCTGGCCTCGATCATCCGCCGCGAACTTTCGGTGCGATCAAACCCGGTCAGCAGAAACCCGCGCGGCTGATAGGCCATGTAGTTGCGCAGCAGGTTTTCTTCTTCATCACGGGAGTAGTGGAAGTTACCGATCAGTACTTCAAAGCCCTTGGGCGTCAAAACCCGATGAATGGCTTCCAGCGTATCGATGAACAACAGGTTGGACAGTGACGGCACCAAAACCACCACCGAATGGCTCTGCGCTGAGGCCAGGGCGCGGGCGGCAGGGTTGACCACGTAGTTGAGTTCGAGGGCAGCCTTGCGGACTTTGTCCACCAGTTCGGTGGCCACGGTGCTGACCCCGCGCAAGGCGCGGGAAGCGGTAATCGGGCTGACGCCGGCAAGGCGAGCAACTTCATTAAGGGTGGGACGGCCGGTGGTGCGGGTATTTTTATCGTTTTTAGGAGTGGTCATCGGGCGGCTTGCCAAACAAAAATCAAGGCACTAAGGTAGCGCTGTCCTGATGCAGCTGCAAATGCGTAAGCGAGGTCCTGCCTGATCTTCGCTTTTTGGTGTTGGGAACAAACCTGCTGCAACCCAAAAAAACGACAAGAAGGCGTCGGCAACTTCTATCTGTGCACTAGAGTCATAGCTTGCAAAGGTAGCGCTGTCTGCGCGCTGAGGTGTTTCATGAATCATCCCATCACCGCCCTGGTCATCATGGGCGTTGCCGGTTGCGGCAAGACGTGCGTCAGCGAGGCCCTGTGCCAATTGAGCGGCGCCACTGCCATTGAAGGCGATACTTTCCATCCGGCCGCGAACATCGAAAAGATGAGCGCGGGGATCCCCCTGAACGACGACGACCGTGCCGGCTGGCTCGACAGCCTGTGCGAGGAGCTGCGTCGCGTTGACGCCACGGGCCAGCGCCCGGTGCTGACCTGCTCGGCCCTCAAACACAGTTATCGTGAAGTCTTGCGCAGTGCCCTGCCGGGCCTGGGCTTCGTGTTCCTTGAATTGACCCCTGAAGTTGCCGCCGAGCGTGTGTCCCATCGTCCGGGCCACTTCATGCCGGCCACGCTGATCGAAAGCCAGTTCGCCACCCTCGAATCGCCCAAAGGCGAGCCGTTGACCCTGGCGTTGAACGCTTCGATCCACAGCGTTGAAGAACTGGCTGAGCAAGCTCACGTCTGGTGGCAGGCCAATGGCCTGAAACAGGCGGTATGAGCGTGTTCGTGCAGACAGCGCTGTCCTTACGACTTCTGATTAACCCGCTTTAATAACAACAACAAACCAGGAGACACCCCCAATGTTTGGCATGTCCCACGACGCCTACCTGCTGCTTGATGCAGTGGTCACGGTGATCGGACTTATCGTCCTGATCACCAAGTTCAAGATTCACCCTTTCATTGCCCTGACCATCGCCGCCGCATTCCTCGGCCTGACATCCGGCATGCCGATCGGCACCATCATCAAAGCGTTCCAGGACGGCTTTGGTGGCGTGCTTGGTTTCGTCGGCATCATCCTCGCGCTGGGCACCATGCTCGGCAAAATGATGGCCGAATCGGGCGGGGCAGATCAGATTGCCCAGACCCTGATTCGCGCGTTCGGCAAGGACAAAGTCCAGTGGGCAATGATGTTCGCCGCGTTCCTGGTGGGCATTCCGTTGTTCTTCGAAATCGGCTTCGTGCTGCTGATTCCGCTGGTGTTCATCGTTGCCCGCCGCACGGGCGTGTCGATCATCAAGATCGGTATCCCGTTGCTCGCCGGCCTGTCCGCCGTGCACGGTCTGGTGCCACCGCACCCGGGCCCGCTGCTGGCCATCGGCGTGTTCGGCGCTGACATCGGCAAGACCATTCTCTACGGTCTGATCGTTGCGCTGCCGACTGCAATCATTGCCGGGCCGATCTTCGGTACGTTCATCGCCAAGCACATTCCGGGTCACCCGAATCAGGAACTGGTCGATCAACTGGCCCGCGAAAACGATACCGCTGTCCTGCCGAGCTTCAGCATCACCCTGATCACCGTGCTGCTGCCGGTGTTCCTGATGCTGCTGAAAACCTTCGCTGACGTGGCGCTGCCGGACGGTAACTTCTTCCGCACCTGGATGGACATGATCGGTCACCCGATCTCGGCACTGCTGCTGGCATTGCTGCTGTCGCTGTACACCTTTGGCTACAAGCAGGGCATCGGTTCCAACCAGATCCTCAAGTGGCTGGATGCGAGCCTGGCGCCAACCGCCGCGATCATCCTGATCATCGGTGCCGGCGGTGGCTTCAAGCAGATGCTGGTCACCAGCGGCGTGGGCGATGTGATCGGCCACATGGCGGTCAGCGCACAGATCTCGCCGATCCTGCTGGCATGGCTGGTGGCGGCGGTGATCCGTATTGCCACCGGTTCGGCAACGGTTGCGACCATCACTGGCGCGGGCATCGTGGTGCCGGTGGTCGGAATGGTTCCGGGCGTCAACCGTGAACTGCTGGTGCTGGCCACCGGTGCCGGTTCGTTGATCCTGTCTCACGTCAACGACGCCGGTTTCTGGCTGGTGAAGCAGTACTTCAACATGACCGTGGCCGAAACGTTCAAGACCTGGACGGCGATGGAAACCATCCTTTCGGTGGTCGCGTTGGGCTTTATCCTGCTGTTGTCGATGTTCGTTTAACAGCAAACGCCAACCACAAAAAAACCGCAGCGATGCGGTTTTTTTGTGGGTGATGATTCGTGACATAGACAAAACCAATGTGGGAGCGAGCCTGCTCGCGAATGCGATGTGTCAGTCGATATGGATTTCAGCTGACTCGACGCTTTCGCGAGCAGGCTCGCTCCCCCAAGGAAGTTGTCAGGTGCTGGATTTCGGGGCTAATCCATCCGCCCGGAACATCCCGCGAATGCCGCGTACAGCCTGGCGAATGCGGTCCTGGTTTTCGATCAGCGCGAAGCGCACGTGATCATCGCCATACTCACCAAACCCCACCCCCGGCGAGACGCAAACCTTGGCCTCGGCCAGCAGTTTCTTGGCGAATTCCAGCGAACCCAGATGCGCATAAGCCTCAGGGATTTTCGCCCAGACGTACATCGAAGCCTTTGGGTTTTCGACCATCCAGCCCAGTTCATGCAGGCCTTTGACCAGCACATTACGGCGTTGGCGATATTGCTCGGCGATGTCTTTCACGCACTGCTGATCGCCTTCCAGCGCAGCAATCGCGGCGACTTGCAGTGGGGTGAAAGTGCCGTAGTCGTGGTAGCTCTTGATCCGCGCCAAGGCGTTGACCAGTTCTGGATTGCCGACCATGAAACCGATGCGCCAACCGGCCATGTTGTAGCTCTTGGACAGGGTGAAAAACTCCACCGCGATGTCCTTGGCGCCCGGCACTTGCATGATCGAAGGGGCTTTCCAGCCGTCGTAGACGATGTCGGCGTAAGCCAGATCGTGGATGACCAGCACGTCGTATTGCTTGGCGAGGGCGATCACCCGTTCGAAGAAATCCAGTTCCACGCACTGCGCAGTCGGGTTCGACGGGAAGCCGAGGATCATCATCTTCGGCTTCGGGATCGAGCCGCGAATCGCCCGTTCCAGTTCGTCGAAGAAGTCCACGCCCGGCACCAGCGGTACAGAACGCACCTGAGCGCCGGCAATTACCGCACCGTAGATGTGAATCGGGTAGCTGGGGTTCGGCACCAGTACGGTGTCGCCCTGATCCAGGGTCGCCAGCATCAGATGCGCCAGGCCTTCCTTGGAACCGATGGTGACAATGGCTTCGCTTTCCGGGTCGATATCGACCTCGTAGCGTTGCTTGTACCAATTGGAAATCGCCCGACGCAGACGCGGAATGCCCTTGGACGTGGAATAACCGTGGGTGTCGTCACGCTGGGCGACTTGCACGAGTTTTTCGACAATGTGCGGCGGCGTGGCCCCGTCGGGGTTGCCCATGCTCAAGTCGATGATGTCTTCACCACGACGCCGCGCGGCCATCTTCAGCTCGGCGGTGATGTTGAAAACGTAAGGGGGGAGTCGATCTATGCGCGCAAAGCGGCGCGGCGAACCTTGTTCAGCCATTGTTGCCTCGGATAACGTAAGCGCCCGGAACCGTCCGAGCGACGCTGGTCACTGCGGTGACCTGTTGGCGAAGATAAGGGCTGTGATGGCAGACTGTCCAGCCTGCGCGTAAACAAATTTTTCCAAGGAAATCGGTTGATGGAATTCACCAGCGGCTTTTTGCTGAGCCTCTCGCTGTGCCTGGATATCGGCGTGGCCAACATCGCAATGATCACGCTGGCCATGCAGCGCGGTTATTTTCAGGGCTTTGCGCTGGGCCTCGGCACCTGTGTCGGCGATCTGATTTATGCGTTGCTGGCGCTCGCCGGAATGACCGTGTTGCTGCAATACGAAACCGTGCGCTGGGTGCTGTGGATCGGCGGTTCGGCACTGCTGATCTATTTCGCGGCGAAGATGATCTACTCGGCAATCCATCACGAGGCGCTGCTGGCCGAGACGGCAGAGGTGGGGCAGAACTCCCACCGCAAGGAATTTTTGCGGGGGATCTTCCTCGCCATGTCTTCGCCGAGCGCGATTCTCTGGTTCGCTGCGGTAGGCGGCACGTTGATCGCCCGCTCGGGCGGGGGCGGGCCTTTGAGTTCTGCTTTGTTTCTCGGTGGGTTTCTGTGCGCAGGGCTGTTGTGGTCGGCCGGTTTGTGCTTCGCCGCAAGCCATGGTGGCAAGCTCCTGGGTGATAAGCTGCTGCGCTACTCGTATATGGCATCTGCAGCGATCTTCTGCTATTTCGCGGTTTACGTGATCGTATCTGGCTATAACGAGTTTGTCGGGTCGGGTGCGGCCGAGGCCCTGCATACGCTCTGATGTTGCGAATCGGGTTTGGCTTCTATACTCCCAGCCGAACCCACTTTTTTCGTTCCAGGAGTCGAGTCATGGATGAGCAAACACGCGTCGAAGTGGCAGAACCTCGCTTCGAACATGGACAATTCCTGCTGATAGCAGGGCTTGGCGGACGATTTACTCAGGACACCACCGATGGCATCCCCGAACTGTGGGAAAAATTCATCCCGCATCTGGGCAAGATTCCCGGGCAGAAGAACGAAGTGACGTTCGGCGTCTGCTGCAATGCGGACGGCAAGGGTGGTTTCGAATACATCGCCGGGGTCGAAATCAGCAAACTCGATGATCTGCCGGAACAGTACCGTTGGATCGAGGTGCCACCGCAGGATTACGCGGTGTTCGAGCACAAAGGTTCACTGGATCAGTTGCCAGAGACCTTCCAGTACATCTGGAAAACCTGGCTGCCGCAGTCCGGACGCGAAGCCGCCGATGCGCCGGAGTTCGAACGCTACAGTGAGGATTTCAACCCCAAACTGCATACCGGCACGCTGGAAATCTGGCTGCCACTCAAGGCGTGAATTGCGCGCGGCGGGGCGGGTCAATGACCTGTCTCGCCGTTTCTGCTTTATGCTTGGCAGCCTTGTTTTCACTGATTTTCGAGCTGCCATGATTACCCTAATCCGCAACGTCACTGCCACTGACCTGGATCGCTGCTACGCCATCGAAACCGTTGCCTACGATGGCGACGAAGCCGCCACCCGCGAAAAGATCGCCACGCGCATTGCGACCTGGCCGGATGGCTTCATCGTTGCCGAAGTCGACGGCGAGGTCGCCGGGTTCGTCAACTCGGGCGCGGCGTTCGATGTGCAGATGTCGGACGAGGCGTTCAAGGAACTGATCGGGCATGATCCGAAAGGACCAAACGTGGTGATCATGTCGGTGGTGGTGCACCCGGATTATCAGGGGCAAGGGCTGGCCAAGCGCTTGCTCGCGGAGTTCATCGAGCGCATGCGCGGGATGGATAAAGCGACGATTCATTTGATGTGCAAGGAACAGCACATCCCGCTGTATGCCGGGTTTGGCTTTGCCTACATCAAGCCGTCTGAGTCGGATCACGGCGGGATGGCGTGGCACGAGATGATTCTGACCCTGTAAATACTTGCCCCTGTAGGAGCTGCCGAAGGCTGCGATCTGTTGATCTTGCTTGTAAAAAACAGGATCAAAAGATCGCAGCCTTCGGCAGCTCCTACAAAGTATGGTGGGTCAGTAAAGGGTGTCGCTCACACGTTTCGACGTTTCACGGTCGTAGCTGTGGCGTCGATCAGCCCATCATTAGACACGTTCGTTGTTTTCTACTCTCTACAAAGAATGCTCTGGACTGCAGTCACCGCCTTTTCGAGTACGGCTTCCTCACTTAGATCGGTTGTATCGATTCTTATCCAGTTCACCAGACCGCATCGCTCATAACTGGATCTAACTCGATTCTGATAGTCAATAAAGCCCTTTTGGGGATTTGTATTGGCGCCGTCATAGGCTCCACTCTCGCTAAGGCGAAATGCTCCTTTTCTCTGTGCTGCCAGTGCCGGATCAACATCTAAAAAAATTACGAAGTCAGGTTTTCTAATCGTTGAGAAAATTGCCAACGCATCCTCAGCCAAATCAGTACTCTTAAGCAGAAAGCGCGCTAGGTATTTATAGTGCCAACCATCGGAGATGCAGCTTGCGCCAGAATTGATCAAAGGTGTTATAGCCGCATGATCTGTGGCCTGAAACCACGCAGTGATGAGGCTTATCCAGTGTTTGTCACCTAATTGTTCAAGGGGAGCGTTGTCTGGATAGTCCCATAAGACTTCACGTAGCCGAGACATATGAAACTCTGTATAGCCTGTAGGCACTGGAGGACGATTTTTGTCTATATAGTGCAATGCAGAATGGGACTGAAAAATTCTGTCATATGTTGCTCGCGCAACCGTTGATTTTCCTGCGCCATCGGTACCTTCGAATGCGATAAATACTCCCTTATCCAAAGAATAATTCATGCAAAACCTCCTAGGTAAGCTTCAGTATCTAAAGAGTTTCTTCCACTTCCTTCTATTAGCGGTCTAAGGAAACTCTGAAAAAGGCTTCCAGATTTGGTGAAATACCCGCCTCACAGGAATCGAACGGTTGAGTCCCGATGAAACAGATGTCCTTCGCCGATGCTGAGTACGCCGGCAAACGTAAGCAGACCCGC
>NZ_JACXXO010000039.1 GCF_017980685.1 Pseudomonas iridis | reverse complement strand
CTGCAGAGAAGTCGCTGAAGGGATTGGAGACGCAAATCGAGCTAGCCAAGGCGGCGTATGACGCTCAGATGGCTCAGTTCGATTCGCAGTTGGAGTTCGCCCAGGCGCAGATGGATGCGCTCAACGGTGTCGACACTTCGGTCATGGGCGTGACCGCTGCCGTTAACGCAATGAATGCGGCGGTGGTAGCGGCAATTGCCGCGATCAACGGCAAGAGCACGCCAACCAATGCGGGCGTGCTGATCGACACGATCTACAAGGATGTGCTGGGACGTGATGCAGACGCCGGTGGCAAACAGTACTGGCAGGACCAGCTCGCTAGCGGGGCGCTCAACAACGGCAACATTGTCGGCGCGATCACCAATGCCGCAGCTATCGAGGCAGCGTACAAGGCTGCTGGCGTCGCCATGAACGATGGCGCGTCCTATTGGGCTGGCCAGCTTTCCTCGGGGGCATTGACTGCTGCTCAGCTCCAAGAGGCCGTGCGTAATGCGGCCATTGCCAATGGCTCGATCTCTGGTTACGCCACTGGCGGGTTGATTTCTGGCCCGGGAACCGGAACCAGCGACAGCATCATCGCTCGCCTTTCCAATGGTGAATACGTGCTAACGGCTGACGCTGTTCGCACCTACGGCACCGGAATGCTTGATCAGATGAACGCTGGGCAGTTGCCGGCGTTTGCTGGTGGTGGCGCGATTCGTCTCGTTGGGACCAGTTCGTCCGCAGATGTCGCAGGCTCCAGCTATGTCGGTTCCACGAAGTCGGCAGCGTCTATGGCCGTGTCTCGCAATGAACAGGGTGTTATCGACGCCATCAACGCCCTGCAGAACTACCTCTACATGATCACCAAGTACAGCGAACAGACCGCTTCCGGCGTTCGTCGCCAGAATGAAATGCAGGAGGCAGCATGAAGGTAGTTCCGCCAGTCGAAATAACCCCCGCAAAGATAATCAGCAACAACGTGCCGGAGGCGGATTATCCCGAGTGGGTAGCAGGGACGTACGCACAAGGGATAAGGACGATCATCGCCGCGCAGCACACGATCTATGAAGTGCTCGCGGAGACGACCACCGATAGCCCTCTCGACGGCATTGCGAAAGCAGTACCTACCTGGATGATCGTCAGCCCCACCAATCGCTGGAAGATGTTCAACAAGCGCGCCGGCAACACTTGGACCATCGGCACGTTCACCTCAAACCCCGAAAGCATCGACTTGACGATCCGGCCCGCCGTGCGGATCAACTCGATCGGCCTGGTCGGGGTCAGGGCGTCAAGCGTTCAGATCAAAATGACCGTTGCCGGCGATGTCGTTTATGACAAGACCTTTTCCATGTCGATCAAGGCAGGAGGCAGTTGGTATCGGTACTACTTCGGCCAGTTCACCACGAAGGACAACGTAGCCCGGTTCGATTTGCCGCCATTCAACAATGCGGACATCCAGGTCATTGCCAGCGCGCCAGGTGGTACGGCGCGCATCGGCATGATGGTTATTGGCATGTCCAAGGATATCGGGTGGGCCCGCTTTGGGTCCGGCGTCAGCATCGAGAGCTATTCGAGCGTCAAGGAAGATGCCTTCGGTGGCGTGACGATAATCCCTCGCGGCAAGCGCCGGGTCGTTGACTTCGACATCGCCATGTATGCCAACCAAGTATCAACCGCACTCAGAACGCTTGAGCCGCTTTCGGATACCGCAGCCCTCTATATAGGGAGCGAGTCCGTGGACTGGTCAATCACCGTCGGCAGGTTCGACAGACTTGCCCTGATCAATCCAAACGTCGCACTCGCCGAATATTCCCTTGAAGTAAGGAGCCTCATGTAATGGCAGTTTCCCCAACGCCACCATCGATTTCAGTATTGCCACCCGCGCCACTGCCCACCGATGCCGAGGCCGTATTTGACGCCAAGGCCGGTGTGCGACTGACCGCTGAAGAGGTCATGGTCACGGAGCAAAATGCCGCGCTCGCCTGGCAGGCCGGCTCTATGGCCGACACGAAAGGCTACAAGGATGCGGCAGCCATCTCCGCCAACGCAGCCGCCAGCTCAGCCTCTGCTGCTGACGCCTCGAAGAACGCGGCAGCCCAGCAAGTAGGCCTGGCCGCCGATCAGGTGGCGCTAGCAGCCGGGCAAGTGGCGTTGGCGAATGCCGCAAAAGTTGACGCCCAGTCCGCCGCTGTAGCGGCTGGTGCCGGGGCTGGGCTTCCTGTCGGGCGCGAACCGTTTACCGCCTTGCAAATCAATAAGGCCGGGGCGGTTGATTGGGTTCCAGGGTTGCCAGATCGTGCGGCCGCGCAAGTCGGCCAAGCGCTGAAACTCGACGGCGATAAACTGCCGAAATGGGCCTTTGCTGGCGATCAAATCGGCGACCTGCTCACAACTGCTCGAAACCTTCCTATTGATTTTTCCTCAGTACAGGCGACTTTGCCCGCTAGCGTCACCTGGGCGTCGGTGACTTACGGAAAGGGTCTGTTTGTTGCGGTTGCCACAAGTAGCAACATCGCCGCCACTTCGCCAGATGGTATCAACTGGACGCAGCGCACGCTTCCAGCTTCCGCAACTTGGTACGCGGTAACTTACGGTAATGGCATTTTCGTTGCCGTAGGCGGCATGACCGTTATTGCCACCTCACCAGACGGTATTACCTGGACGCAAAGAAGCGCGCCACTATCTGCAACTTGGCGCGGTGTGACTTACGGCGGTGGTTTATTTGTCGCTGTTGGGATAAGTAGCGCAATTGCCATTACTTCCCCTGACGGTATTACGTGGACTCAGCGCGTTCTACCAGCATCGATAAACTGGTATAGCATTAGCTATGGTAACGGTATATTTGTTGCCACCGCGTCATCTGGGTCAGTATGCGCTACTTCACCAGACGGCATTACTTGGACTGGTCGTATCTTACCCGCATCTTATAATTTAAGAGGTATTGCATTCGGCAATGGTTTATTTGTTGCGGTTGCCACAAGTAGCGCGA
>NZ_JACXXO010000038.1 GCF_017980685.1 Pseudomonas iridis | reverse complement strand
TCGCGCTACTTGTGGCAACCGCAACAAATAAACCATTGCCGAATGCAATACCTCTTAAATTATAAGATGCGGGTAAGATACGACCAGTCCAAGTAATGCCGTCTGGTGAAGTAGCGCATACTGACCCGGATGAGGTAGTGACGACAAAAACACCATTACCATACGCAACGCTATACCAATTAGTAGATGCCGGAAGCGTGCGCTGCGTCCAGTTGATACCATCTGGCGAAGTTATAGCAATTGCGCTACTTATCCCAACAGCGACAAATAAACCACCGCCGTAAGTCACACCGCGCCAAGTTGCAGATACTGGCGCGCTTCTTTGCGTCCAGGTAATACCGTCTGGCGAGGTGGCAATAACGGTCATGCCGCCGCCTACGGCAACGAAAATGCCATTACCGTAAGTTACCGCGTACCAAGTTGCGGAAGCTGGAAGCGTGCGCTGTGTCCAGTTGATACCGTCTGGCGAAGTTGCGGCGATGTTGCTACTTGTGGCAACCGCAACGAACAGACCCTTGCCGTAAGTAACCGCAGCCCAGTTGACACTTGCGGGCAACGTCGCCTGCACTGAGGAAAAATCAATAGGAAGGTTTCGAGCAGTTGTGAGCAGGTCGCCGATTTGCTGCCCGGCAAACGCCCACTTGGGAAGGTTGTCCCCGTCCAACATCAACGATTGGCCGACTTGTGCCGTCGCACGATCCGGAAGGCTAGGCCCCCAACTAACAGCCCCCGCCTTATTGATTTGCAAAGCGGTGAACGGTTCACGGCCTACAGGAAACCCGGCGCCGGCACCTGAAGCTACAGCGGCGGATTGCGCTTCGATTTTGGCGGCATTCGCCAAAGCCACTTGTTGCGCCGCCAAGGCCACCTGCGCCGCGCCATTGTTGGTAGCATCGATGGCGGATTGCGCCGCGGCATTTTTCGAGGAGTTCGCAGCATTCGCGGACGTAGCTGCCGACGAAGCACTGCCGGCTGCCGCGTCCACACTCGATGCGATAATGATCAAGGCATTGTTAATTGCCAGGGCCAGGGCATTCGCTTGCAATACAAACGGCGGCAGCGCCGCGATGAATGGGTCGGCCAGAGCGCTGAACGCAACGGGACCATCGGAGCGGGACGGCGCCTGCGGTAGCGGATTAATCGTGGGTACAGGCATCAGGTCAGCCCCTCAATTTCAAGTTGGCAATCGGAAACAGTCGGGCCTGAATAGACCAGATCAAGTGAAGTAAAAAAGCCGTAAAGGATGGATGCTTCGTAAGTCTCTTCGCCGACCCAAACTACGGGTTTGGCACGAACTTCAGTCAGCATCCGCTTGATTTTCGCAACCCGGGCGGTCTCGACAGAGACAGGAAATTTGGCGGTGTCGGAGAACGCCCTTTCGGTCACGCTCCAGCCGCCGAACGCATCGCGCTCCTTGATGCTGTAGTCGTCGATCCCGACACCGGTGCCGTAAAGCGCTGTGCCAATGTCAGCGGTTTTTCCGACTACCAGCGCCCCGACTCCGGCCGTCCCGCTGCTGGTGACGGTCACCGTGAGGCTGGCCGTCCCATACGCGGGCAAGTCCAAAACCACCAGGCTGGAGCGAAACTCGATGTCCTCGAAAAACCAGTCGTACCAGTTGTCGACCGCACTATCGATGAGGCTGTAGTTACGAGTCGCCACAACCCCTTCGATGGGGTCGGTCATAACCACTGCCACCGACTCACCTTGCACGTTGATCAATGCCAGCGAGTTGACCACCGCCCCCGGCTGGATCGTCGCGGAGACGGAGCCCGGATTGGTCGTCAGGGTGCCTACGATCTCGTCAAACATCTTCCAGCGGTTGGTTGCGCCAATGTCTTGCCACTTCGCTGGATGGTCCTTGTCAACAACCTCCGCGCCTGGCTTCACGCCAGCGGCAACGGCCGCCAGCGCTTCGTAGTTGCGGTGATCGAGGGTGACCTTGTTGCCGATGGAATATGTCGCAGTAGGCGACCAGGCCGGATTGTCCGTTTCCGGCACGTTGGAGCTGATCAGCTTTGCAGGAGTGACCTCAATCGGTCTGATAAACCTCATGCGGGCTCCTTCACTACTGTGGTTGGAAGACCGACACGGTCCCACTTCTTGAACAGCTTGCTGTCCGCGTCGGAGTTGAGTTTCATTGGGCCAACGATCTGCTTGACCACGTCGATCAGCACATCGACTTTCCGCTCAAGCTGAGCGCTATCACTGCCCCCTTTGCTCATCGATCCCGCCTGGTTCGCGCTGTAGATCCGACTCGGACCAGTGACCTCCAGTTGTGGACCCAGCTCACCTATCCCGCCACCGGTGGCGAAAGCTGGAATCTGCCCGGCGTTCATCTGATCGAGCAGCCCGGTACCGAACATGCGCACCGCGTCGGCACGCATCACGTATTCACCATTGGAAAGGCGAGCGATGATGCTGTCGCTGGTACCGGTGCCCGGGCCGGATATCAGACCGCCAGTTGCGTAGCCGGCCTTTACGGCCTGACCATTTTCCTTGGCGGCATTGGCGATTGCCTGGGCCAGTTGGTCGTAGCCAATGGCTCCGCTGGCAAGCTGCCTCTCCCAGTAAGCCTTGCCGCCGGCATCGGCTTCGCGCCCGAGCAAATCCTTGTATACAGAATCGACAAGCGTGCCGTTATTGGCTGCTGTTCCAGCGCTGGCCTTTCCTCCAATGGCACCAAGAGCAGCAACTACCGAGGCGTTCATCGCATTGATTGCCGCCGTAACGCCCATGACCGAGTTGTCTACGCCGTTGAGCGCATCCATCTGCGCCTGGGCGAACTCAAGCTGCTGGTCGTACTGCGCCATCTGCAGGTCGTAGCTGTCTTTGGCTTGCTTGATTTGATCCTCAAGCCCTTTCAGCGACTTCTCTGCGGCGGTGAGCTGCTTGCCATTGATGCCGTTCAGCTCGGCCACCACGTTGGCCGTGCGCCCCTGATCCCGCGCGTAATCCTCCAGCGAGCCATACAGGTCGGTGTTGTTATTACTGACGGTGTCGAGGGCATCCTCCAGGCCGCTGAAGCCCGACAGCGAGCCACCCGAACGCGCCGTGGCCAGGGCGCTTTGCAGCGTGGCCTGGGCCTGGGCGCGCAGCATCTTCACGGCGTCATCCGAATCGCCGCGCAGAGCTTTGAGTGCTGCACCCAGATCGTTGCCGACCGAAGTCAGGCCGCTGACGTTTTCCGTCGCGGTGCTGACCATGTCGTTGAGCGAGG
>NZ_JACXXO010000003.1 GCF_017980685.1 Pseudomonas iridis | reverse complement strand
CGAACTCAGCAGTGAAACGATGCATCGCCGATGGTAGTGTGGGGTTTCCCCATGTGAGAGTAGGTCATCGTCAAGATTAAATTCCGAAACCCCAATTGCGAAAGCAGTTGGGGTTTTGTTTTGCCCGTAGGAAAGTTCTCGGATGAGTCGAGCCGAAGCTTTCGCAAGAGTTGCCACTGGGAAAAACCTTCTTAAGTGGCCGGGCAGTTTTTGGTATGGTGCAACTCGCTTTTTTCATGGACTGATTTTTCGCCAAAGGATGGGCACTCACTTACGCCAAAGAGTTGCTGTAGAAATGCCTGAACCCATCCCGATCAAGGATCACGAAAGAGAGACGCGTCTGGTCAACAAGCGGTTGATCGCCTGCGCCCTTTTTGTCTTCGCAGTCAGCTGCGCCCTGGTAGCGCGTCTGTACATCCTGCAAGTCGTGGAGTTCGACTACCACTCGACCATTTCCGAAAACAACCGTGTCCATGTCCTGCCGATCCCGCCAACACGCGGACTGATCTACGACCGCAACGGTGTGCTGCTGGCAGATAACCGTCCCAGCTACAATCTGACCATCACCCGCGAGCGCGCCATCGACGTCAATCAGGAACTGGACGAGGTCATTGATCTCCTGCACCTCCCCGTCGAAGACCGCGCGGTGTTCGACAAAGCCATGAAACAGTCCCGTCATCCATTCACGCCGGTGACGCTGTTTTATGAACTGACCGAAGAGCAGATTGCCGTTTTGGCGGTCAACGAGTTTCGTTTGCCTGGGCTCGATGTCGAGCCACAGTTCGTTCGAAATTACCCGCTCGGCATGCACTTCGCTCACTCGATCGGCTATGTCGGCCGGATTAACGAAAAAGAATCCAAAACCCTCGACTCGGTGGAATACCGTGGCACTCAGTCCGTCGGCAAGACTGGCATCGAACGTTTCTACGAAGCGCAGTTGCACGGGCATGTCGGTTATGAGGAGGTTGAAACCAATGCCCAAGGCAGGGTGTTACGCGTGCTCAAACACACTGACCCTGTACCCGGAAAAAACATTGTCCTGAGCCTTGACGTGAAACTGCAAGAAGCCGCCGAAGCTGCCTTGGCTGGGCGTCGTGGTTCGGTCGTGGCGCTGGATCCGTCCACCGGGGAAGTGCTGGCCATGGTCAGCAACCCGAGTTTCGATCCCAACCTGTTCGTCACTGGTATCAGCACCAAAGAGTATTCGGCGCTGCGTGATTCTATTGACCGGCCACTGTTTAACTGTACGCACCGGGCTCGACCATCAAGCCAGAAGTGGCGATCGCTGGGCTCGACGCAGGCGTTGTCACACCGCAGACCCGAGTCTTCGATCCAGGTTACTACCAACTCCCGGACTTCGATCACAAGTACCGTAACTGGAACCACAGCGGCGACGGCTGGGTGGACATGGACGCTGCGATCATGCGTTCCAATGACACCTACTTCTATGACCTGGCGCACAAGCTTGGCATTGATCGCCTGCACGACTACATGGCCATGTTCGGTCTCGGCGAAAAAGTCTCGCTGGACATGTTTGAAGAGTCTCCTGGTCTGATGCCATCCCAAGCCTGGAAACGCACTACACGTCGACAAGCATGGTACCCGGGGGAAACGGTGATTCTCGGTATTGGTCAGGGTTATATGCAGGTCACGCCGCTGCAACTGGCCCAAGCCACCGCACTGATCGCCAACAAAGGCGTGTGGAACCGCCCACATCTGGCCAAGACTGTCGATGGTGTGGCGCCGGTCGATCAGAATCCGATGCCGAACATTCTGCTTAAGGATCCGCGCGATTGGGAGCAGGTCAACCACGGCATGCAGATGGTAATGCACGATGCCCGCGGCATTGCCCGTGCGGCGGCGGCGGGTGCGCAATACCGTATCGCTGGTAAAAGTGGTACGGCACAAGTGGTAGCGATCAAGCAGGGTGAGCGCTACAACCGCGCTAAGACACTTGAGCGCCACCGCGATAATGCCTTGTTCGTCGGCTTCGCCCCGGCGGAGCACCCGAAGATTGCGATTTCGGTGATGATAGAAAACGGTGAGGCCGGTGGTCGTGTCGCCGGGCCGGTGGTGCGGCAAATCATGGATGCCTGGTTACTTGATCAGGAAGGCCATCTCAAGCCGCAGTACGCTGCGCCGTCCAAAGCGCCGGGTGATCCGCACGTGTAACCCGTGAAACGGTGCTGGAAGTTGTCGAGGTCTACGCTTGCATGCAAAGAACTAGTCGCCGCTACCGTACCGACGCTATCGCTGGCTTGCCAGCGATAGCGTCTTGTAGTCACTACAACAATCAGGCCCCTGGCACCGGGCAACTCATGTCACCTTCTTCACACTTCAAGTACTGCTTCAACACTTCAACCCGCACCTTGGTCACAGCGGTCATACAATTGCTATAGATCAGCGGATACACACTTCCGCCCGTCACGCCCGAAGACGAAAACTTGCACTCGGCATCACGAAAACCGATCCATGCGCGTTGCGCACTGACCAACAGCTTCTTGCCGTCAGGGTTGTCCTTCAAACGCCCGGTGATCTGCTGATACACAGCGTTCAGTTCTTTGTCGGCAGCTTTGTAATCCTGCCCGGCGCACTGATTCATCGTCGCTTGATCGCTGGCGTTGGCGCAGTCAACGCCAGCGTGGGTGAGGGTGGTGAATAGCAAAGGCGTCAGGGCCAGGAGCTGACGTAGGGACATGGAAATTCTCGCTGTGTCGAATGTAAGTGCAGAACAGTGTAGTGATTGCACAGGATCTATTCAGGTACTTGTTGTCTCGAGGCTTCCAGCAAGCGATCCGCTGTAGCCGCAATCTCCTCACCGTCATGCAGCAGATCCAGCCAATTGGCGGGAATGGCTCGAACGCCGTAGTGGGCGCCGGCCAGTTGGCCAACGATCGCTGCCGTGGTATCGGCGTCATCACCCAGATTGGCGGCTTGCAGGATTGCCGCCGCAAAACTGTCGGTGTGCTGAAAACACCAAAGCGCTGCTTCCAGCGACTGGACGCAGTAGCCGCTACCGCAGATTTCGTCTATTGATTTCGTGAAATAGTTACCTCGAGCAATCTCCGCGACTTTTGGTTGGCTGAAGGTTGAGACTGGCAAAAAGCGCAGTTCTGTTTTGGACGCTCCAAGCAGAGCTTTGTTGATCAACTCAGCGAACAGTTGGCAGCATTCGATTGCCTCGGGTGCTGCGTGGGTGGTTCGCGAACTTTCGCTGGAGAATTTTCTGACTTTCCGGTCGTCCGGGAAGTAAAACAGCACCACCGGTGCCAGTCGCATCAGAGAGCCGTTGCCAGCACTATTGGGCTCGGTCGACCCCGCAAAGGGCTCACCTGTTTGCTGGTATTGCGAAAGCGCCTGACTGACTGTCATGCCGATATCAAAGCATTCGCCGGTCGAACTCAGGTAACCCCATTTCCACCAATTGAGATAGCGCCCCATTTGATCATTGGCGTCGAAGCCGTTCTTGATCAGCAGGCTTTCCGCCAGGCAGAGCGCCATCGAGGTGTCATCGGTCCACTGTCCAGGCTTGAGTTGGAAAGGACCGCCGCCGACCATGTCAGTCAATGGTTGGAATGAATGGCGTGGCTTGAACTCTACCGTGGTGCCGACCGCGTCGCCGCAAGCCAGACCCAGCAGGGCGCCACGATAACGTTCGGGGAGGGATGGCTGCATGATTCGTCCTTGTCCGGTTCAGCATCGACGGAAAAGGTATCAGCTTCATCCGCTGGGTTGTGGTGAAAATTGTTCGATTCACCAGTGGAAAATGCAGCCGGATGTTTCCTGGCTTTTGCACAGCTGAACCGCTTTGATACAACTTCACCTTGGACATGTGGTCATACAAGCCTACTGTTCAGAACAGGAGGTGACGTATGAAACCAGTACCCAATAGTTTCGAACGCAAAATCACGCTCAAGGCGTCGCGTTCACATGTCTGGCGTGCATTGGTTGATGCCGAGGCGTTTGGCCAGTGGTTTGGTGTGGCGCTGGAGGGCAGGCGTTTTATTGCCGGAGAATGGACGCAAGGGCAGGTCACGTATCCGGGTTATGAACATGTGTTGTGGAACGTATTGATCGAACGGGTCGAGCCGCAGCAATTGTTCTCGTTCCGATGGCATCCGTATGCGGTCAATCCGAAGATCGACTATTCCCAGGAACCGACAACGCTGGTCAGGTTCGAGCTGGAAGATTTCGAGGGTGGCACGTTGCTCAAGGTGTCTGAGTCCGGTTTCGCGCACATTCCCGACATCCGCCAGAAAGAGGCCTATTACATGGACAGTCGTGGCTGGGAAGAACAGTTGAGCAGGCTTGAACAGTTTCTCGCGGAAAGCGCCAGGGCACGTGAGCTTGATCGGGGCTGATAGTGCTCTGTAGGTTGACCCGCAGGCGCAGGCCTCAGGGCAGTTGAAAGTCGCGAAAATCGCGGCCTGCATGCTCAACGCCTGACCCTTCTAAGGGTTTTCGGAAGTGCTTCTATGGCGAATGTCTTACACGCGATGGTAGCTATTACGACTATTGCTGATTGGATCCACCACGTAATCTACACCCATCAACTGAAGCACAGGGAGTACTTCAGGATCAAGGATGATCGACCATTGCAAGGATCGCTGCCGACAGGGAGTCGATAATGGTCTTGGGAAAAACCCGCTTCGGCGGGTTTTTTTTCGCCCCAAGAAAAGTACGGAACCCCGTAGGAGCTGCCGAACTCACGGCAGTTCCTACGGGGTTATGCGTTTATGAAGCGATTAGCTGCCGCAGCACATAATGCAGAATCCCCCCTGACTTGAAGTACTCCACTTCATTCAGGGTGTCGATGCGGCACAGCACTTCGATCTTCTCCTGTCGCCCGTCTTCACGAGTGATCACCAGAGGCAGGTTCATGCGTGGTGTCAGGGATACGCCGGTCAGGCCTTGAATCTCGAAGGTTTCCTTGCCGGTCAGGTTCAGACTCTTGCGGTTCTGATCAAGTTTGAATTGCAGCGGCAAGACGCCCATGCCGACCAGATTGGAACGGTGAATGCGCTCGAAGCTCTCGGCGATCACGGCTTTGACGCCCAGCAGGTTGGTACCTTTGGCCGCCCAATCGCGACTGGAGCCGGTGCCGTATTCTTGCCCGGCAATCACCACCAGCGGTGTTCCGGACGCCTGATAGCGCATGGCTGCATCGTAGATCGGCAGTTTCTCACCGGTCGGAATGTAGATCGTGTTGCCGCCTTCTTCGCCGCTGAGCATCTCATTGCGTATACGAATGTTGGCGAAGGTACCGCGCATCATCACTTCGTGGTTGCCGCGACGTGAGCCGTAAGAGTTGAAGTCCCGCGGTTCGACGCCTTTTTCGCGCAGATAACGCCCGGCCGGGCTGTCAGCCTTGATGTTGCCGGCAGGGGAAATGTGGTCCGTGGTCACCGAGTCTCCGAGCAGCGCCAACATCCGCGCCCCTTTCACATCCTTGATCTCTGGCAACGGGCCGGAAATGTCGTCGAAAAACGGTGGATGCTGGATGTAAGTCGAATCGTCCTGCCACACATAGGTGGCGGCTTGTGGCACCTCGATGGCTTGCCACTGTTCGTCACCGGCAAACACTTCGGCGTATTCCTTGTGGAACATGGCAGTGCTGACCTGACTCACCGCGTCGGCGACTTCCCGGCTGCTTGGCCAGATGTCACGCAGGTAAACCGGATTGCCCTGTTGGTCATCGCCCAGCGGTTCGCTACTGATGTCGGTACGAACGGTGCCAGCCAAGGCATAAGCCACCACCAGCGGGGGCGAGGCCAGCCAGTTGGTTTTCACCAGTGGGTGCACGCGACCTTCAAAGTTACGGTTGCCGGACAGCACCGAAGCGACGGCCAGGTCAGCTTTCTGGATGGCTTTTTCGATCGGTTCCGGCAATGGCCCGGAGTTACCGATGCAGGTGGTGCAGCCATAGCCGACCAGCGAAAAACCAAGCTGGTCGAGGTACTGCGTCAGCCCCGCCGCCTTGTAGTAGTCAGTGACCACTTTCGAACCTGGCGCCAGCGAACTCTTTACCCACGGTTTGCGCGTCAGGCCTTTCTCCACGGCTTTTTTCGCCAAGAGCCCAGCAGCCATCATCACACTCGGGTTGGAAGTGTTGGTACACGACGTGATCGCAGCGATGACCACCGCGCCGTTTTTCAGGCGATAGGTGTGGCCGTCGTGTTCATACTCCGTTTCGCCGACCAGATCGGCATTACCCACCGCGACGCCGCCACCGCCCTCGCTTTCCAGGCGTCCTTCTTCTTTGCTCGTCGGTTTGAATTGCAGGTCAAGGAAGTCGCTGAAGGCTTGTGCGACATTTGGCAGCGAGACGCGGTCTTGCGGGCGTTTCGGCCCTGCCAGGCTGGCCTCGACGCTGCCCATGTCCAGCGCCAGACTGTCGGTGAACACCGGCTCCTGACCGGGCAGACGCCACAACCCCTGGGCCTTGGTATACGCCTCCACCAGTTTCACCACTTCCGTTGGCCGTCCGGACAGACGCAGGTACTCCAGCGTTACGTCATCGACCGGGAAGAAGCCGCAGGTCGCACCGTATTCCGGGGCCATGTTGGCGATGGTCGCACGGTCGGCCAGCGGCAGGTCGGCGAGGCCATCACCATAAAACTCGACAAATTTGCCGACCACGCCTTTCTTGCGCAGCATCTGCGTAACGGTCAGCACCAGGTCGGTGGCGGTGATGCCTTCCTTGAGTTTGCCGGTGAGTTTGAAGCCAATCACTTCCGGAATCAGCATCGACACCGGTTGCCCGAGCATCGCCGCTTCCGCCTCGATCCCGCCGACACCCCAGCCGAGCACGCCGAGGCCGTTGATCATGGTGGTGTGGGAGTCGGTGCCAACCAGCGTGTCGGGAAAGGCGTAGGTACGGCCGTCTTCATCTTTGGTCCACACGGTGCGGCCGAGGTATTCGAGGTTGACCTGGTGGCAGATCCCGGTGCCCGGCGGCACTACGCTGAAGTTGTCAAAGGCACTTTGTCCCCAGCGCAGGAAGGCATAGCGTTCGCCGTTGCGCTGCATTTCGATGTCGACGTTCTGCTCAAATGCGCTGGGCGTGGCGAACTTGTCGACCATCACCGAGTGGTCGATCACCAGATCCACCGGGGATAGCGGATTGATTCGCTGCGGATCGCCGCCGGCCTTGGCCATGGCCGCGCGCATCGCTGCGAGGTCGACCACGGCAGGGACGCCGGTAAAATCCTGCATCAATACGCGGGCAGGGCGGTACTGGATCTCCCGGTCGGAGCGACGCTCCTTGAGCCACGCAGCAATTGCCTTGAGGTCGGCGCCGGTGACAGTTTTTTCATCTTCCCAGCGCAGCAGGTTTTCCAGCAGGACTTTCAGCGACATTGGCAGTTTGTCGATATTGCCCAGGCTTTTGGCAGCATCCGGCAAACTGAAATAGTGGTAGGTTTTGTCGTCGATTTTTAGTGTTTTAAGGGTCTTCAGGCTATCTAGGGACGGCATTGCAATCACTCCTTTGAATCCGCATTGCTACGGATTGAGGGGACGGGCAGAGCTATCAACGTAGCCCTGTTTTCATTAGCTGGCTAATAACTGGACTCTATGAAGAGAACCAAGGTTCCGACATCGGCTATCATGCGCCGGTTTTCGTGACAGGCTTTGCTTCAACGCAAGGCCTGAGCATCGCGCAGGGGCCGAATGTTCGCCCGCTGCCCAGGAGTAAGAATGAACACCCTATTCATGCATTGCCGGCCAGGTTTCGAAGGCGAAGTCTGCTCGGAGATTTCCGACCTCGCTGCCCAGTTGAACGTGTCCGGTTACGCCAAGGCGAAAACCGCCACTGCGTACGCGGAGTTTGTCTGCACCGAAGAAGACGGCGCCGAGCGCCTGATGCGTGGTCAGCGTTTCGCCGAGCTGATCTTCCCGCGCCAATGGGCGCGCGGCGTTTTCATTGATCTGCCGGAAACCGACCGCATCAGCGTGATCCTCGCGCATATGGCCGAATTCCCGGTGTGCGGCAGTCTGTGGCTGGAGGTCGTCGATACCAACGATGGCAAAGAGCTGTCGAACTTCTGCAAGAAATTCGAAGGCCCGCTGCGCAAGGCGCTGACGGGTGCCGGCAAACTGGTTGAAGATGCAAACAAGCCGCGTCTGTTGCTGACATTCAAAAGCGGCCGTGAAGTGTTTCTGGGTATGGCTGATGCCGGTAACTCGGCGATGTGGCCAATGGGCATTCCCCGCCTGAAGTTTCCGCGTGAGGCTCCAAGCCGTTCGACGTTGAAGCTGGAAGAAGCCTGGCACCATTTCATCCCGCGTGATCAGTGGGAAGATCGTCTGCACAGTGACATGACCGGCGTTGACCTTGGTGCAGCGCCCGGTGGCTGGACCTGGCAACTGGTCAACCGCGGCATGCTGGTGACCGCTATCGACAACGGCCCGATGGCCGAAAGCCTGATGGAGACCGGCCTGGTGCAACACTTGATGGCGGACGGTTTCACCTTCAAGCCCAAGCAGCCGGTGGACTGGATGGTCTGTGACATCGTCGAGAAACCGGCGCGTAACGCGGCAATGCTCGAAGAGTGGATCGGCGAGGGGCATTGTCGCGAGGCGGTGGTCAACTTGAAACTGCCGATGAAGCAGCGTTATGCCGAAGTGAAGCGTTTGCTTGAGCGCATTGCCGATGGTTTCAAGGCGCGCGGGATCAAGGTTGATATCGGCTGCAAGCAGCTTTATCACGACCGCGAGGAAGTGACCTGCCATCTGCGCCGGCATGACGTGAAGAAGACCAAATCCCGCTAAATGCACACGCCCCCCGTGCAGGAGCTGCCGCAGGTTGCGATCTTTTGATCTTTCAAAAAGCAAAGATCGCAGCCTTCGGCAGTTCACAGGGGGATTAGTTTGAAGCCACAGGTGACCGAGCACCCGGCAATGCGCGACAATGCCGGCCAGTTTCAGGAGTTAATCATGAGTGAAATGATCGATACCCCGGTAGACGGCACCCTCGACGCTACCGGCCTCAATTGCCCGGAGCCGGTAATGATGCTGCACCAGCACATCCGTGATCTGGTACCCGGTGGCCTGCTCAAGGTGATCGCTACGGATCCCTCGACCCGCCGCGACATTCCCAAGTTTTGCGTGTTTCTCGACCATGAACTGGTCGGCCAGCACGAAGACGCCGGGACTTATCTGTACTGGATCCGCAAAAAACAAGCCTGAGCCTCAGGCCAACGCTAAACCAAATGTGGGAGTCAGCCTGCTGGCGATGTGGTAGTCAATTCAACGTCTATGTTGACCGACTCTCCATCATCGCCAGCAGGCTGGCTCCCACATTTTTTGTCTCGCGTAAAAGGACTCAGCCCAGCGAACGACTGATCCGAATGCGCTTGCGCGCGCTGCGAGTCAAGCGGATCGACAGCATCAGCGCGGCGCAGCTCAGGCCGACGATAAGACCCTGCCACAACCCGCTCGGGCCACGCGGCTCGCCGAGCCAGTCGGTCAGGCCGAGGGCGTAACCCACTGGCAGGCCGATGCCCCAATAGGCGAACAGCGTCAGGATCATCGTTACTCGCGTGTCCTGATAACCGCGCAGCGCGCCGGCAGCGGTGACCTGGATCGCGTCGGAGAACTGGAACAGCGCCGAATACACAATCAGCATCGCCGCGATATGAATCACCGTCGGGTCAGCCGTGTAAATCGCCGCAATCGGCTCGCGCAGCAGCAACATCATGCTCGCCGAGAGACACGCATAGGCCAGCGCAGTCCCCATGCCGACGCCGGCGGCGAAACGCGCCTCGCGTGGTTCCTCACGGCCCAGGGCCTGACCGACGCGCACGGTCACGGCCATGCCCAGCGAATAAGGAATCATGAACACCAGTGAGCTGACGTTCAGCGCAATCTGGTGCCCGGCGACCACGGTCGCGCCGAGGCTGCCGATCAACAGCGCGATCACCGCGAAGATGCTCGACTCGGCAAACACCGCGATGCCGATTGGCAAGCCGATGGCCAGCAGACGCTTGATCACCGCCCACTGAGGCCAATCGAAACGGCTGAACAATTCACTCGAACGATACGCCGGGGCCCAGCGCTCGTAACCGGCCAGACCCAGCGCCATCACCCACATCACGATCGCCGTGGCCCAGCCGCAACCGACGCCGCCCATGGCCGGCACGCCGAAGTGGCCATAGATGAAGATGTAGTTCAGGGGAATATTCAGCGTCAGCCCGCATAAACCCAGTACCATCGCCGGGCGAGTACGACCGAGGCCGTCACTGAAGCAGCGCAGCACATGATAGAACGCCACCGCGGGCAAACCGCAGGCGATGCCATGCAAGTACTGCATGCACGGGCCGATCAGCTCGGGATCGACATTCATCAAATGCAGAATCGGCTCTGCGGCAACCAGCATCGCGGTAGCGATCAAGCCCACTACCAGCGCCAGCCACAATGCCTGGCGCACGATCGGACCGATCTCGCTGTGGGTTCCGGCGCCGTAACGCTGGGCGACTTTGGGAGTGGTGGCCAGCAGGGTGCCGGTCATCAACAGAAATACCGGCACCCAGATCGAGTTGCCCAGTGCCACCGCCGCCAGATCCTTGGGACCGACGCGCCCGGCCATCACCGCATCGACAAAGCCCATGGCCGTGGTTGCCAGTTGCGCGATGATGATCGGCACCGCCAGGGCAAGCAGAGTCTTGAACTCCAGGCGAATCCGCGCGGGGCGGTTGAGGGAGACGGCGACAGGTTGGTCAGTTACAGGATTCACAAGCAAAGCGTCCACAGATGTTGATGCGCAAGGCGGCGCATTCTACGCCGCTGACGTGTTGGTCAGGAAAAATCCTGTGTTGCGGATTTGTAATCACTCATGGCTTTGCGCCGCCCTCGTCACAGGGGGCATGTCGTTGTCGGGATTGGAATCAAACCCCGCTGGCCCAACCGCGTATCTGCACCTAAACTGCCGATCCGCCCAAGGAGCCCGCCATGCTGATTGTTGCTGACGAAAATATCCCGCTGCTCGATGCCTTTTTTGCCGGTTTTGGCGAGATCCGCCGAGTGCCCGGCCGTTCCATCGACCGTGCGACGGTCGAGCAGGCCGACGTGTTATTGGTGCGTTCGGTGACCAACGTCAACCGCGCGCTGCTCGTGGGCAGCAAGGTTCGCTTTGTTGGTACCTGCACCATCGGCACCGATCACCTGGATCTCGAATATTTCAACGAGGCGGGCATCACCTGGTCGAGCGCGCCCGGCTGCAATGCCCGAGGCGTGGTCGACTATGTGCTCGGCAGCCTGATGACTCTAGCCGAAATCGAGGGCGTTGATCTGACTCAGCGTACTTATGGAGTCGTCGGCGCCGGTGAAGTTGGTGGGCGCCTGGTCAACGTCTTGAAGGGCCTGGGCTGGAACGTGAAAGTCTGTGATCCGCCGCGTCAGGCTGCCGAGGGGGGGGATTACGTCAGTCTGGAGCAGATCATCGAACAGTGCGACGTGATCAGCCTGCACACACCGCTGACCCGTAGCGGTAACAGTGCGACTTGGCACCTGTTCGATCGGCAACGTTTGCAGCAACTCAAACCTGGCGCCTGGTTGATCAACGCAGCGCGAGGGCCGGTCGTGGATAACGCTGCGCTACGCGAAGTGCTGCAGGAGCGCGAGGACCTGCAAGCGGTGCTTGATGTCTGGGAGGCCGAACCCGAAGTCGATGTGGCTCTTGCCGAACTCTGTGTGCTGGCCACGCCGCACATTGCCGGTTACAGCCTCGACGGCAAGCAGCGCGGCACGGCGCAGATTTATCAAGCGTACTGCGAGTTCATTGATCAGCCTGCGAGCATCCAGCTCAGTGACCTGCTGCCGGCGCCGTGGTTGTCGGAGGTAACCTTGCATGCCGACAGTGATCCGGCCTGGGCATTGGCGATGTTGTGCCGTGGCGTGTACGACCCACGCCGGGATGATGCGGATTTTCGTCGCAGTCTTGTAGGCAATGTCGGCGAGCAGCGTGCGGCATTCGATTTGTTGCGCAAGCAGTATCCGGTTCGGCGCGAAATTGAAGGGTTGAAAGTACGGATCGAGGGGCATTCGCCAACGTTGCGCCAGATCGTGACAGCGCTCGGAGCAGTAGCTCTCTAGCCCATTCCCCTGTAGGGCGCAAGCAGGCATAAAAAACCCGGCCAGATGGGCCGGGTCAGGAAGACGTTGGCTATATCACTCTTGTTCGGCAGGCTTGACCAATCGCTTCTCCAGTTCGCGGCAAGCGTCCTGGATCATGTCTTCAGTGATCGGTACTTCGCGCCCTTTTTCATCAATGATCGAGCAACCCAGAGTCTGGCCGGGTTTGGTACGGAACACTGGGATCTCGTCTTCGCTGCTGTGTTGCAAGGACATGGCCTGTCTCCTCATCAGGTTGTGCGCCTAGGTTAAAACCCCCACGTGACCGGGCTGTGACAGCTTCCTGCGGTCCGTCGGCGGCGGCATCTCTACTCAACCAGAAATGACCGCTCGCCTCAATCGGGACTTTAGACCAATAGCAACTATGGCCTAGTCTTTGGGGGCATATTTAACCTGACTCATTGTGATTTACAGAGTTCCACCCCATCTGAGTGTGTAGGCTGGCCCTATCCATCAGCACACGTGTGGACCCGAATGATCTCGATGCTTTCCTCGCGGCACCGGCGCGCCTTGCGCCTGACCAGTCATTTCCTCGTGCCTTATCGCTGGCAGGCCTTCGGTGCGCTGCTCGCATTGATCGTCACCGCCGGCATCACCTTATCGATGGGGCAGGGCATCAAGTTGTTGGTTGATCAGGGTTTCATGACCCAATCGGCGGATTTGCTCAACCAATCCATTGGACTGTTCATGCTGTTGGTCCTGGGCCTCGCGGTCGGCACCTTCGTCCGGTTTTATCTGGTCTCCTGGATCGGCGAACGTGTCGTCGCCGACATCCGCCGACAGGTGTTCAACCACCTTGTGTACCTGCATCCCGGGTTTTACGAAGACAACCGCAGCTCGGAAATCCAGTCGCGCCTGACAGCAGATACGACATTGCTGCAATCGGTGATCGGCTCGTCGCTTTCGCTGTTTCTACGCAATCTGTTGATGGTGATCGGCGGCATCGTTCTGCTGTTCATCACAAATCCCAAACTCACCAGCATCGTGGTGATCGCGCTACCGCTGGTGATTGCACCGATCCTGATTTTTGGTCGACGTGTGCGCAATCTGTCGCGACAGAGCCAGGACCGGATCGCCGACATTGGCAGCTATGTGTCCGAAACCCTCGGCCAGATCAAAACCGTGCAGGCGTACAACCATCAAATACAGGACGAGCAACGTTTTGCCTCTACGGTCGAGCAGGCTTTCGAGACCGCACGCAAACGGATCTTCCAGCGTGCCTGGCTGATTACATTAGTGATCGTGCTGGTGCTTGGCGCTGTCGCGGTGATGTTGTGGGTCGGTGGTATGGACGTGATCGCCGGGCGGATTTCTGCCGGTGAACTGGCGGCGTTTGTGTTCTACAGCCTGATCGTCGGCAGCGCGTTTGGTACGTTGAGTGAGGTGATCGGCGAGCTTCAGCGCGCTGCAGGTGCCGCCGAGCGGATTGCTGAATTGCTGCGTTCGGAAAATATCATCCAGCCACCGAAGACTGGATTGGTGACATTGCCCGCGCGCGTGCGCGGTGAACTGGAATTGCAGGATGTGCGCTTTTCCTACCCCTCGCGTCCAGAAAGCTTCGCCGTCGATGGCTTGAATCTCACGGTCAGGGCCGGCGAAACCCTGGCGCTGGTAGGACCGTCCGGCGCGGGTAAATCCACGGTGTATGACTTGCTGCTGCGCTTTTACGATCCTCGCGAGGGCCGGATTCTGCTGGATGGCGTGCCGCTGACCAGCCTCGACCCGCTGGATCTGCGCCGTTGTTTTGCCCTGGTTTCACAAACGCCAGCACTGTTTTTCGGCAGCGTGGAGGAGAACATCCGCTATGGCTGCCCAACGGCCACGCTTGAGCAGGTCAAGGAAGCGGCAAGAATCGCCCACGCCCACGACTTCATCGAGCAAATGCCTGACGGCTACCAGACACATTTGGGTGACGGCGGGCTTGGACTTTCCGGCGGCCAACGCCAGCGTCTGGCCATCGCTCGGGCGTTGCTGGTCGACGCGCCGATTCTGTTGCTGGACGAAGCCACCAGCGCCCTCGATGCGCAAAGCGAACACCTGATCCAGCAAGCCTTGCCGAACCTGATGCAAAACCGCACCACACTGGTGATCGCCCATCGCCTGGCCACTGTGAAAAACGCCGACCGGATTGCGGTGATGGATCAAGGCAAACTGGTCGCGGTGGGTACACATCAGGAATTGATTGCGAGCAATCCGTTGTATGCGCGGCTGGCGGCGTTGCAGTTCAGCGATGGACACGCGGCTGTCGTATAGGCGCTGTTGCAGGCTGCGACCTTTTGATCTTTGCACGTTACAAAAAATGCCCGTATCTCGCGATACGGGCATTTTTTTATTACTCGGCGTTAGCCTGCTGATCACTGATCGTCGAAGTAGCGTTCATGCCAATCCACCAGCGGTTGCGGTGAGTTGAGTTTCTGGCCGTAGATCACCGAATAGGACAGCACGTTCTGTACGTACTGGCGCGTTTCGTCGAACGGGATGCTTTCCACCCACACGTCGAAGCTCAGGTGATCGGCGCCGCGCAGCCATTGACGCACGCGTCCGGGGCCGGCGTTATAGGCGGCGGAGGCGAGGACACGGTTGCCATTGAACTGGCTGTGCACCTGGCTCAGGTACGCGGCGCCGAGCTGGATGTTCTTGTCCGGGTTCAGCACTTGCTTCGGCGAGGCCAGGGGGATGTTGAACTTGCGTGAAGTTTCCTTGGCGGTGGCGGGCATCAGTTGCATCAGGCCGCTGGCGCCAACGCCGGAACGGGCGTCGTCCATGAACGCGCTTTCCTGGCGGGTGATGGCGAACACCCAGCTCGAATGCAGACCGCGAACCTTGGCTTCACGCACAAGGGTATCGCGGTGGGCCATCGGGAAACGGATGTCCAGATCGTCCCAGTACTTCGCCTGACTGATGGTGCGGATCGCCGGGAAATACCACTTCAGGTCGTAGGCGAGTTTGGCCTGGGCAACCATTTCGTCACGGTTGAAGTGACGGCTGACGTGGTACCACTCGCGGCGTCCGTCGACGATCTGCCCGCGTGCATGAAACTCGAGTGCGCGGCGCACGCCGGGCGTGTTGCGTACCTTGTTGATCAGCGCCTGGCTAAGCACCAGCGGTTTGTTGTTCAACGAATAAGAAGATTGCGAACGGTCAGCGGCGAGGAAGCCGTAGAAGTCACGCTCGCGCGAAAGATTTTTGTACAGGGTCTGCGCTTCCGGGTTCTGCGGTTGCGCCAGCTCAAGACTGCGCGCCTGCCAATAACGCCAGCGGCTGGTGGTGGCCAGATCCTGTGGCAGTCGGCGGGTCAATTGATAAGCATCGTCCCAGCGCGCCAGACGAAGAAGCAGGCGCAAGCGCCATTCGGAAACGGTGTTGTCACGCAGTTCAGGATCGTATTTGGTCATCACGTCCAGTGCGCGGCTGTCGAAGCGGCGGGCCAGCGTCAGGCCGATTTCCCGGGCGATCGCGACTTTCTCATCACGGGAGAAATGCATGCTGTTGGCGTAACCGTCGAGCAGCGCCATGGCTTTCTCCGGATCCTGACGGGCGAGGCGGCGCAGGCCGAGGCTGACCACATCGGACATCGGCTCATCGGCCGGAGTAAAACGCGACGGCTGGTTGAGCAGTTCGGGTTTCTGCGCCACATCCACCAACAAGCGACCACGGGGGGCGAGGGTGGTCAGGCCGTTGATCAGGCTGTTGGCCAGCGGATAGTTGCGCGCCTGGGCGGCGAGCTTGGTGCGCTCCCAGCGTTTCTGTTCGGTCAGTTGACCCTCGGCGGCCCACATGCCGAAGAGTGCATCGCACGCGGCGGGTTGCGACTTGCCGGTCAGCCAGAGCTTTTCGGTGGCGGCGTAACCTTCGGTCTTTTTGTTGTGGCTGATCTGATACTGCGCGTTCAGGCAGTCCAGTTCGGTGAAGTTGAGCTTGGAATCGTAATACTTGACGAAGGTCGCCCAGTCACCGCGATCGGCCAGCCAGCGCAACCAGCGCAGTTTCATCCAGTTGGCCTGGGGCAGGTCACCGTGTTCGGCGAGGAATTTCTCTATTTCCGCATTGCTGGCGCTTTTCAGGCGTGCGGTCAGCTCGTCGTAAGCAAGATACGGCTCGAGGGGGTAATCGGCCAGCGCCTGGCTATAGCGCGTATAGGGGCCGGTATCGCCCTTGGCCAACGCACGTTTGGCTTCATCGTAATACTGACGCTGGGTGGACAGGTCCACCGCCTGGGCGGATTGAACGGCAGCGGCGGAGAGTAGCAAACAGGACAAAACACTGAAGAGGCGACTGCGCATGAGACATCCGGGCAGAGAAATCATGACAAGTGCCGACATCAATCAGCACTGAATTATCTGTAGCTTAGCCTTTTGCCGGCGAGCGGCGAAAGCTTTGCGGGCCTTGCAGCACAAGTTCGCAACAAATGTTGTGCAGAGTGCTTCGACAGACAAATTGCCGGCCTGCTGAAGCCTCAAGTCAGGTAGAATGCGCCCCCGGTTTTTGGAGAAGCTCATGACCCTGCTCAAATTCAGCGATGTGTCCCTTGCGTTCGGCGCTATGCCGTTGTTGGACAAGGTGTCCTGGCAGATCGCCCGTGGTGAGCGGGTGTGCATCATCGGCCGCAATGGCACTGGCAAGTCCAGCATGATGAAACTGGTCAAGGGCGACCAGAAGCCTGATGACGGCTCGGTGTGGCGTGCCCCCGGTCTGAAAATCGGCGAACTGCCGCAAGAATTGCCTGTGGCCGACGAGCGGACAGTATTCGACGTGGTGGCTGAAGGCCTCGACGGCGTTGGCGCGTTGCTCGCCGAATACCATCACTTGAGCCAGAACATCGTTACCGATGCCGATCTGGACAAGCTCATGCACGTTCAGCACGACCTCGAAGCCCGTGATGGCTGGCGCTTGCAGACCCTTGTCGACAGCACCCTCAGCCGCCTGCAACTGCCGGCCGACAAGACCCTCGCCGAGTTGTCCGGTGGCTGGCGTCGTCGCGTGCTGCTGGCGCAGGCGCTGGTGTCCGAGCCGGATCTGCTGCTGCTCGACGAGCCAACCAACCACCTGGACATCGGTGCGATTGCCTGGCTTGAAGAAGCGCTGAAAGATTTCCAGGGCGCCGTGTTGTTCATCACGCACGACCGTTCGTTCCTGCAAAACCTCGCCACGCGCATCCTGGAACTGGATCGCGGCGGCCTGATCGACTGGAACGGCGACTACGCCAGCTTCCTCGTGCACAAAGAAGCCGAGCTCGCTGCCGAAGCCACTGCCAACGCGCTGTTCGACAAGCGACTGGCCCAGGAAGAAGTGTGGATCCGTCAGGGCATCAAGGCCCGTCGTACCCGTAACGAAGGTCGCGTGCGCGCCCTGAAAGCCCTGCGCGTTGAGCGCAGCGAGCGTCGTGAGCGTACCGGCAAGGCCAACATTCAGCTGGACACCGCCGACAAGTCCGGCAAGCAGGTGATGGTGCTCGAGAACGTGAGCTTTGCTCATCCGGGCGGCCCGTTCCTGATCAAGGATTTCTCTATGGTTCTGCAGCGCGGCGACCGTATCGGTCTGCTTGGCGCCAACGGTACCGGCAAGACCACCCTGTTGAAGCTGATGCTCAACGGCTTGCAGCCAACCAGCGGCAAAGTGGAAGAGGGCACGCGGATCGACGTGGCGTACTTCGACCAGTTGCGCCATCAGCTGGATCTGGAAAAAACCGTAATCGACAACGTCGCCGAAGGTCGCGACTTTATCGATATCGACGGTCAGAGCCGTCACGTGCTGAGCTACCTCGGTGACTTCCTGTTCAGCCCGCAGCGTGCTCGCACGCCGGTCAAGGCGCTGTCGGGTGGTGAGCGTGCGCGTCTGTTGCTGGCCAAGCTGTTCAGCAAGCCGGCGAACCTGCTGGTACTCGACGAACCGACCAACGACCTGGACGTGGAAACCCTCGAGCTGCTTGAAGAAGTGCTGCTGACGTTCAACGGCACTGTGCTGATGGTCAGCCACGACCGGGCATTCCTCGATAACGTGGTCACCAGCACCCTGGTCTTCGAAGGTGAAGGCAAGGTGCGTGAATACGTCGGCGGTTATCAGGACTGGATCCGTCAGGGCGGCTCGCCGCGTCTGTTGGGCGTGACCGAGAGCAAGTCGGGCAAAGCTGACCTGAACTCGGCAGTGGTTACTGCTGAGCCGGCCGCTGCTGCGCCCGTTGCTGCTCCGGCTGCCAAGAAAAAGCTGAGCTACAAGCTGCAGCGCGAGCTGGAAGCGTTGCCGGGCGATATCGATGCCAAGGAGCAGCAGATCGCTGCCGTTGAAGCTGAAATGGCCGACAGCGGTTTCTATCAGCGTCCTGCCGCAGAGACTGCCAAGGTTATTGCCTCGCTCGAGCAATTGCAGGCGGAACTGGAAGCGTTGGTGGAGCGGTGGGCCGAGCTGGATGCCTGATTGCTTCAGCCATTAAAAAGCCCGGCCTCATTTGCGTGAGGCCGGGCTTTTTGCAGGGGCTGTCGATGGCTGTGATCTTTTGATCCGCAGGACCGCAGCCTTCGGCCGCTCCTGCAGGTTTTAGCGTTTGACCAGATGCACCGCCAGCACATCGCAAGGCGCGCCGTGCAGCACATCATTGGCTGTCGAGCCCAGCAATAGCGCCAGACCATGACGGCCATGGCTGCCGACCACGATCAGATCGCATTGCTGTTCCTTGGCGAAGTGATGGATTTCCTGACGCGGCTGGCCGTAGGTCAAGTGGCAGTTGGCGCCTTCAAGCTCTGTGTACTTGAGCTTCAGGCGCTCAAGGCGTTCCTTGGCCTGATCGAACTGCTGCTGTTGCAGTTGTGACAGGTCCATCGGTACGTCGCCGCCAAAAGCCATGGCCATCGGTTCGACGATATGCACCAGCGAGAGCTTGGCGCCGTTGCTCACCGACAGCTCGCGGGCGCGGTGGATGACGGGGTCGCACTCTTCAGTCAGATCTACGGCGACCAGGATGTGGTGGTAGGGCATGAGGCGCTCCTCGTAAGGGTTCAATATTGGTAAGTATGGCTGGTTTCAAGCGCATTGGTTCCAAAGTGACGCAATGGGCTCATCAGAAAACGGGAGTACAGATATGACGGTCTGGATAGTGGTGTCAATCCTGTTGGTGGTATTGAGCCCACTGGCATGGTTGCGTCCATCGCGCGCGCAGAGCGGTCGAATCGCTCTGCGCATGGAGGCGCGTCGTATTGGCCTGGCCATGCAACTGGCGCCTCAGGAGTGGCCGCACTGGCTGTCGCAAGAGCCGCCGGATCCGTGCGCGCAATACCATCGGCCGCGTCGCGGTAATCAGCCGGCATGCTGGACTTACTGGCAAAAATCGCCAGGCGTGTGGGTCAATCAGTGGCAGGAAACCTGCGAGGATCGGGCGCTGCTCAATCATTTCGAAAAGTTGCCAGGCAACGTCTTCAAGATTGAGGCGGATAAGCAGATGATCGCCTTGTATTGGGGCGAGAAGGGAGAAGCCACGGTTTTGCTGGATATCGACGCCACTCTGAAAGCGCTGGCGTGACTCACAGACGTTTCGCACCGCAACGGTGCGAAACGTCCGGCAGACGAGCAATAAAAAGCCCGACATGATTCATCGGGCGGGTTGGCCAGGCAGGCCGGAAACTTTTTTACCACTGACCCCGGCTTCAAACGGGCAGCGCATTTACCTATCGTCCCGTGAGCGTAGACTTTTAAACAGGCCTCGCTGCGAATTAGGGCGACTTTTCTAACTATTGATCCTATGAATGGCTTCACATGCAGGCGCGTGTTGCGGATCTGCATGGTACGGAAATGACCGCAAAGTCGCATTCCAACCCGCATTTTGGGCGATTGACAATTGTTGGAAATTCCGTGAAGGTGACGTACCCAAATCAAACGGGCGTATGAATTGAGCGTTTGTCTTACAGACTGCTCCTACAGAATCCCGACTATCGCGTTGGCGGGTGTGCCGGGTGGATTGGTGTCAGCATCGACGAAAAAGCGTCCTGCCTAGCCATTCGCCTGCGTCCGACGTGTACTGTTCAGCTTCCATATCGTGGAGATCAGTTGATGATTTACGAAGGTAAAGCCATCACGGTTAAAGCTCTTGAAAGTGGCATCGTCGAATTGAAATTCGACCTCAAGGGTGAGTCCGTCAACAAGTTCAACCGTCTAACCCTGAACGAACTGCGTCAGGCCGTAGACACCATCAAGGCAGATGCTTCGATCAAGGGCGTGATCGTCAGCAGTGGCAAGGACGTGTTCATCGTCGGCGCCGACATCACCGAATTTGTCGAGAACTTCAAGCTGCCGGATGCGGAGCTCGTTGCTGGCAATCTCGAAGCCAACAAGATCTTCAGCGATTTCGAAGACCTCAACGTTCCGACTGTCGCCGCGATCAATGGCATCGCCCTGGGTGGCGGTCTGGAAATGTGCCTGGCGGCTGACTATCGCGTCATGTCCACCAAGGCCAAGATCGGTCTGCCGGAAGTCAAACTGGGCATCTACCCAGGCTTCGGCGGCACCGTACGTCTGCCGCGCCTGATCGGTGCCGACAACGCCATCGAGTGGATTGCGTCCGGCAAGGAAAACCGTCCGGAAGACGCGCTGAAAGTTAGCGCAGTCGATGCCGTGGTTGCTCCAGAGAAACTGCAGGAAGCGGCCCTTGAGCTGATCAAACGCGCCATTTCCGGCGAGTTCGACTACAAGGCCAAGCGTCAGCCGAAGCTGGAAAAGCTCAAGCTGAACGCTATCGAACAAATGATGGCTTTCGAAACCGCCAAAGGTTTCGTCGCCGGTCAGGCTGGTCCGAACTATCCGGCGCCGGTTGAAGCGATCAAGACCATTCAGAAAGCTGCAAACTTCGGTCGCGACAAGGCGCTGGAAGTTGAAGCCGCCGGTTTCGTCAAACTGGCCAAGACCTCTGCCGCGCAGAGCTTGATCGGTTTGTTCCTGAACGATCAGGAACTGAAGAAAAAGGCCAAGGCCTACGACGAAATCGCCAAAGACGTGAAGCAGGCCGCTGTATTGGGCGCAGGCATCATGGGTGGCGGTATCGCTTATCAGTCGGCCTCCAAAGGCACGCCGATCCTGATGAAAGACATCAACGAGCACGGTATCGAGCAGGGTCTGGCCGAAGCCGCCAAGCTGCTGGTTGGCCGCGTTGATAAAGGTCGCATGACCCCAGCGAAAATGGCTGAAGTTCTCAACGGCATTCGTCCGACCCTGTCTTACGGTGATTTCGGTCACGTCGATCTGGTCGTTGAAGCTGTAGTCGAGAACCCGAAGGTCAAGCAAGCCGTATTGGCTGAAGTTGAAGACAAGGTCAAAGAGGACACCATCCTCGCGTCCAACACTTCGACCATTTCCATCAGCCTGTTGGCCAAGGCCCTCAAGCGTCCGGAAAACTTCGTCGGTATGCACTTCTTCAACCCGGTGCACATGATGCCGCTGGTGGAAGTGATCCGTGGCGAGAAGTCCAGCGAGCTGGCTGTTGCTACCACCGTTGCCTACGCCAAGAAGATGGGCAAGAACCCGATCGTCGTCAACGACTGCCCGGGCTTCCTGGTCAACCGCGTACTGTTCCCGTACTTCGGCGGTTTCGCCAAACTGGTCAGCGCCGGTGTGGACTTCGTCCGTATCGACAAGGTCATGGAAAAATTCGGCTGGCCGATGGGCCCGGCATACCTGATGGACGTGGTCGGCATCGACACCGGTCACCACGGTCGTGACGTCATGGCCGAAGGCTTCCCGGATCGCATGAAAGATGACCGTCGCTCGGCCATTGACGTGCTTTACGAAGCCAAGCGTCTGGGTCAGAAAAACGGCAAGGGCTTCTACGCCTACGAGACCGACAAGAAGGGCAAGCAGAAGAAAGTTGCCGATCCGTCGGTACTGGAAGTGCTCAAGCCGATCGTTTACGAGCAGCGCGAAGTCACTGACGAAGACATCATCAACTGGATGATGATCCCGCTCTGCCTGGAAACCGTGCGTTGCCTGGAAGACGGCATCGTTGAAACCGCCGCTGAAGCCGACATGGGTCTGGTCTACGGTATCGGTTTCCCTCCATTCCGTGGCGGTGCGCTGCGCTACATCGATTCGATCGGTGTTGCCGAGTTCGTTGCCCTGGCTGACCAGTACGCTGATTTGGGCGCGCTGTACCACCCGACCGCAAAACTGCGTGAAATGGCCAAAACCGGCCAACGGTTCTTCGGTTAAGCGTCCCAACTTTTGAGCGAGAGTGAAATTTTATGAGCTTGAATCCAAGAGACGTCGTGATTGTCGACTTCGGTCGTACTCCGATGGGCCGCTCCAAGGGCGGCATGCACCGCAACACCCGCGCCGAAGACATGTCGGCGCACCTGATCAGCAAATTGCTGGAACGCAACGTCAAGGTTGATCCGAACGAAGTCGAAGACGTGATCTGGGGCTGCGTCAACCAGACCCTGGAGCAGGGCTGGAACATCGCGCGCATGGCGTCGCTGATGACCCAGATCCCGCACACGGCTGCCGGTCAGACTGTCAGCCGCCTGTGTGGCTCGTCGATGAGCGCGCTGCACACTGCTGCGCAAGCGATCATGACCGGCAACGGTGACGTGTTCGTCGTCGGCGGCGTCGAGCATATGGGTCACGTGAGCATGATGCACGGTGTCGATCCGAACCCGCACATGTCGGTGTACGCGGCGAAAGCCTCGGGCATGATGGGCCTGACCGCTGAAATGCTCGGCAAAATGCACGGCATCACTCGCGAACAGCAGGACGCCTTTGGCGTGCGCTCCCACCAGCTCGCCCACAAGGCGACTCTGGAGGGCAAGTTCAAAGACGAAATCATCCCGATGCAGGGTTACGACGAGAATGGTTTCCTGAAACTGTTCGACTACGACGAAACCATTCGTCCGGAAACCACCCTGGAAAGTCTGGCGGCCCTCAAGCCGGCGTTCAATCCAAAGGGTGGCACCGTGACGGCCGGTACTTCGTCGCAGATCACCGATGGTGCCTCGTGCATGATCGTGATGTCGGCTCAGCGTGCGCAAGACCTGGGTATCCAGCCGATGGCGGTGATCCGTTCGATGGCAGTGGCGGGTGTGGATCCGGCAATCATGGGCTATGGTCCAGTTCCGGCAACACAAAAAGCCCTGAAGCGTGCGGGCCTTGGCATCAACGATATCGACTTCTTCGAGCTCAACGAAGCTTTCGCCGCACAGGCTCTGCCAGTGCTGAAAGATCTGAAAGTGCTCGACAAGATGAACGAGAAGGTTAACCTGCACGGCGGCGCGATCGCCCTGGGTCACCCGTTCGGTTGCTCCGGTGCTCGGATTTCCGGCACTTTGCTGAACGTGATGAAGCAGAATAGCGGCACCTTCGGGGTGGCCACTATGTGCATTGGTCTCGGCCAAGGCATCTCCACCGTCTTCGAACGCGTTTAAGCGTCTCGTCGATGGAAGCCGGGGCCAAGTGCCCCGGTTTTTGTTTTTGTGGATTTATTTTGTTTTTATTTTGAAAAAAATTGAGGGAGGGCCAAACCATGCCGATACAACCTGGGCTCTACCAGCATTACAAAGGTCCGCAGTACCGCGTTTTCAATGTCGCGCGGCACTCCGAGACGGAAGAAGAAGTGGTGTTTTACCAAGCCCTGTATGGTGATTACGGCTTTTGGGTGCGTCCCCTGAGCATGTTTCTGGAGTCCGTCGAGGTTGACGGCGAGCAGGTCCCACGCTTTGCTTTGGTGCAAGCCGAACCGAGCCTGTTTTCCAAGGCATAAGGGGAGTGCGCGCAATACCCTGCGCTTGACCTCACCTTGTATCAACTATATATAGCGGTGCCGCGTCAGGCGCCAACCGCCTTTCACTTCTAGAATTCAGGAATTTTCTGATCCATGGGCAAATCGCTGGTCATTGTGGAATCCCCGGCTAAGGCCAAGACCATCAACAAGTATCTGGGCAACCAATACGTGGTGAAGTCGAGTATCGGCCATATCCGAGACCTGCCCACCAGCGGTTCGGCTAGCGCCAGCAAAGAGCCAGCCGCCAAGCGCGGCAAGGCTGCCGCAGGCGAAGGTCCGGTGCTCACGCCGAAAGAGAAAGCGCGCAAGCAGCTGGTCTCGCGTATGGGTGTCGATCCCGATCATGGCTGGAAGGCCAAGTACGAGATCCTCCCGGGCAAAGAGAAGGTCATCGAAGAGCTGCGCCGGCTCGCCAAGGATGCTGACACCATCTATCTCGCAACCGACTTGGATCGCGAGGGGGAAGCCATTGCATGGCACCTACGCGAAGCCATCGGTGGTGACGACAGCCGCTACAAGCGTGTGGTGTTCAACGAAATCACCAAGAAGGCGATCCAGGAAGCCTTCTCCAAGCCAGGCGAGCTGGACATCGATCGTGTCAACGCTCAGCAGGCGCGTCGTTTCCTCGATCGCGTTGTGGGCTACATGGTCTCGCCGCTGCTGTGGGCCAAGATCGCCCGCGGCCTGTCCGCCGGTCGTGTGCAATCGGTCGCCGTTAAACTGGTGGTTGAGCGTGAGCGTGAAATTCGCGCGTTCAACCCGGAAGAGTACTGGGAAGTGCATGCCGATCTCGGCAGCGCCAAAGGCTCGACCGTACGTTTCGAAGTAGCGCGTGAAAAGGGCGAAGCCTTCAAACCGCTCAACGAAGCCCAGGCCATGGCCGCGCTGGAGAAACTCAAGTCCTCCAGCTACAGCATCGTCAAGCGCGAAGACAAACCGACCAGCAGCAAGCCGTCGGCGCCGTTCATCACGTCCACCCTGCAGCAGGCGGCGAGCAACCGTCTGGGCTTCGGCGTGAAGAAAACCATGATGATGGCCCAGCGTCTGTACGAAGCCGGCTACATCACTTATATGCGTACCGACTCGACCAACCTCTCGGCAGACGCCGTGACGATGGCACGTGCTTACATCGAAGATGAGTTCGGCAAGAAGTATCTGCCGGAAACGCCGAACGTCTACAGCAGCAAGGAAGGCGCACAAGAGGCTCACGAAGCCATTCGTCCCTCCGACGCCAATACCATTCCAAGCAAGCTGGCGGGTATGGAGCGCGATGCTGAGCGTCTCTATGAGCTGATCTGGCGTCAGTTCCTGGCTTGCCAGATGCTACCGGCGCAATACCTGTCGACGACTGTCAGCGTCGGTGCTGGTGATTTCGAGCTGCGCGCCAAGGGTCGTATCCTGAAGTTTGACGGTTACACCCGAGTAATGCCGCAAATTGCCAAACCTGGCGATGATGATGTTCTGCCCGATATGGCGCAGGGCGACGTGATGAAGCTGATCAAGCTCGATCCGACCCAGCACTTCACCAAGCCGCCGGCGCGTTATTCGGAAGCCAGCCTGGTTAAAGAAATGGAAAAACGCGGTATCGGTCGTCCTTCGACTTACGCTGCGATCATTTCGACCATCCAGGATCGCGGTTACGTGACCCTGCACAACCGTCGTTTCTATTCGGAAAAAATGGGCGACATCGTTACCGAACGTCTGTCGGAGAGCTTCTCGAACCTCATGGACTACGGCTTCACTGCCGGCATGGAAGAGAACCTCGATGACGTGGCTCAGGGCGAGCGCGACTGGAAGAACGTGCTGGACGAGTTCTACGGCGACTTCAAAAAGAAACTCGAAGTAGCCGAGAACCCGGAAACCGGCATGCGTGCCAACCAGCCGGTCATGACCGACATTCCGTGCACCACTTGCGGCCGTCCGATGCAGATCCGTACCGCATCGACCGGCGTGTTCCTTGGTTGCTCGGGCTACAGCCTGCCGCCGAAAGAGCGCTGCAAGGCCACCGTCAACCTGGTGCCGGGCGACGAAATCGCTGCGGACGATGAGGGTGAGTCGGAGTCGCTGGTATTGCGTGGCAAGCATCGCTGCCCGATCTGCAGCACGGCAATGGACGCTTACCTGCTCGACGAGAAGCGCAAGCTGCACATCTGCGGTAACAACCCGGATTGCGCCGGCTACGAAATCGAAGAGGGCAGCTATCGCATCAAGGGCTACGAAGGTCCGAGCCTGGAATGCGACAAGTGCGGCAGCGAGATGCAGCTCAAGACCGGCCGTTTCGGCAAGTTCTTCGGCTGCACCAATCCGACCTGTAAAAACACCCGCAAACTGCTGAAGAGCGGTGACGCGGCGCCGCCGAAGATGGATCCGGTGAAGATGCCTGAGCTGAAATGCGAAAAGGTCAACGACACCTACATCCTGCGCGATGGTGCGTCCGGTCTGTTCCTGGCGGCCAGTCAGTTCCCGAAAAATCGCGAGACCCGTGCTCCCTTGGTGATCGAGATTCTTCCGCACAAGGAAGAAATCGATCCTAAGTATCACTTCCTGTGCGAAGCACCGCAGAAGGATCCTGATGGTCTGCCAGCGGTGATCCGCTACAGCCGCAAGACCAAGGAGCAATACGTGCAGACCGAAGTCGACGGCAAGCCAACCGGCTGGAAGGCGTACTTCGACGGCGGCAAGTGGACTGTTGAAGACAAGCGCTCGAAGGCCAAGGCTGAGTAAGCGTTAGTCTGATACTGAAAGGCCGCATGAGAACCCTCGGGTTTTCATGCGGCCTTTTTGTTTTGTGCTTGCGGTGTGATCCGTTGATCCACGACACTGTCCGGTCTGTGTGAAGCAATTATTTCGTTGTGGAGGCTGCCGTCATGGCCCACGAACTCTATACCCGCACCAATCAGAAAATCTATTTCGCCGGCCTGTCGCTGGAAGCCTTGGCTCGAGCTGAAGAAGGGCGGGCGATGAATTCTCTGGCGCTGATTCAGGCTGGGCGTGAATCAGCGTTGTTCCATCTCTATGGCGCGCTATTGGGGCTGTGTCATGAAATTGCCGGGTTCTATCGGCTGCCTCAGGCGAGTGCACCACGGGCCGAGATGCTGTTGACACGTGAAGTGCTTGAGTCGATAGCGATTCCAGAACTGGCGGAAATGGTTGAACTGGCGGCCAATCCGGAGACCTGGCTGGCAGAATTGCTGGCAGCGCATTCGGCGTTGTTTCAGCCGCCTCGCGTGCCACACAAGCCCAAGGGCGATGTGACACAGCCGTTGATTCAGGCTGTTAATCTGGATGAAGAAGAGGCTCCGCACGAGTTGAGCCGTGAAGAACTTGAGGGTTGGCGGCAGAACCTCAAGAGTCTGGCTATTCGTTTTCGCGAAGGTTTGAACGAATGCTGACGATGATTGACGCGGTGGCAATCTGAAACATGCTGCTGGTCAAGATCACAAGCGAAGCCTGAATGATGTCTATATAATGCCTGCCTTTCGTGGAGAACAGACCTATATGCCAACGTCCTTTCTAGAAATTGTCGAGTTACCCGACGGCCGAATCGAACTGCGCAGGGCTGAGGACGAGGGTTCTCTGGTGACTCTGGATTTCTCCGAGGACGCCAAGACATTCCTGCAGGGCCAGCACGTGGAAATCGCAAAAGCGATGTTGAGCGTTGGCGTGCAGATGGCAGGCCGAATGATCGAAGGTGAGTTTGATAAAGATGAGGGGTCTCGGGTTCTTCATTGATTCCCGACTGCTTTTTGATTTTGTCACTGCCGCTTCAGATCGGCTTCTCTATCCCTGGAGAAGCCCTGCGCTTCACACAGCGCTTATAGGTTGTAAATCAACCCAATCGAATGTTCAAGCTCTGAGCGTCGCCCGTGCGTGCAGCGCTGATCAACAGTTGCCGTGAACTTGTGTTCAGCGGGTTGATCCAGGTGACGACTGTGTGGCTGCGGCCCAGACGCAAGGCTTCGCAAGCGAGTTGTTGAGCACTTTGAGTGCCTCTCGGTTGCAACAGCAGGATGCGCTCTCGATTCAGACCAGCATCGCGCAGCCATGTTTGGGTCAGGCTGGCAGGTGGCGCAATCAGCGTCAGCCAGCGTGCGTCCAGATCGTCGCTGAGCTCGCGAAGGATCGGCGCCAGCAGATTCAGGCAGTTCCCGGCGGCACCACGCAGTGACAGCTCACTGAATACTTCGGGTTCAGTATTCCAGGGGCGCTCGACCACTTCTTTCAGGATCGGCGCCATTGGTTGCGCCATAAACGCTTCGAATAACGGCAGTTGTGTTTGCTGAGGTGTGTGTGGGAACTGCATAAAGCCTCCTTTAGCGGCGGATTACGCCGACACTCAAGCCTTCGATCACCAGTTCCTGATCTTTCAGGTCAACTTCGATAGGGGCGAACTCGGGGTTTTCGGCCATCAGCCAGACCTTGCTGCCTTCGCGCTTGAAGCGTTTTACGGTCACTTCATCGCCGATGCGGGCAACGACGACCTGGCCATTACGCGCTTCGCGGGTGGTGTGAACCGCCAGAAGGTCGCCGTCGAAAATACCGATGTCCTTCATGCTCATGCCGTGCACGCGCAGCAGATAGTCCGCACGTGGGTGGAAGAACGCTGGATTGATATTGCAGGATTCTTCGATGTGCTGCTGGGCAAGGATTGGCGCGCCGGCAGCCACCCGGCCGATGATTGGCAGGGTAGAGTCGTCGGCCTTGGCTTCGAAGCCAGGGATGCGAATACCGCGAGAGGCGCCGGGCGTCATCTCGATGGCGCCCTTGCGGGCTAGTGCCTTTAGGTGTTCTTCCGCCGCGTTGGGCGACTTGAACCCTAATTCCTGAGCGATTTCCGCGCGGGTTGGCGGATAGCCATTGTCTTCGAGGCAACGTTTGATAAAGGCCAGAATCTCGGCTTGGCGTGGCGTCAGCTTTAGCATATTGATCGCTCTGTTTTTTTATACAGTGACTGGGATTATATACAGTGAAGCGGTCTTGGCAATGCCCGTTTTTTTGCAAGCCGCCAGACGGTCAGTGGACGTGCTTATTAATGCGTCGTCCTTGTGTGGTTAAATAGCTGACTGACCATTCCCAAAACGAACCGACAGGCTTGACAAGACACAGGCTGAAACGTATGTTTCAAACAAGTGTTTGTCAGGCGGAGTAGCCATGGCCCAGTCGGAAACCGTTGAACGCATTCTTGATGCTGCCGAGCAGTTGTTCGCGGAGAAAGGTTTCGCTGAAACCTCATTGCGTTTGATCACCAGCAAGGCTTGCGTCAACCTGGCTGCGGTCAACTATCATTTCGGCTCCAAGAAAGCGCTGATTCAGGCGGTGTTCTCGCGCTTCCTCGGGCCTTTCTGCGCCAGTCTCGATAAAGAGCTGGAACGCCGTCAGGCCAAACCTGAAAACAAGCCGACCCTCGAAGAGCTGCTGGAAATCCTCGTCGAACAAGCCCTCGTGGTTCAGCCTCGCAGCGGTAACGACCTGTCGATCTTCATGCGTCTGCTCGGCCTCGCGTTCAGCCAAAGCCAGGGTCACCTGCGCCGTTACCTGGAAGACATGTACGGCAAGGTGTTCCGTCGCTACATGCTGCTGGTCAACGAAGCGGCACCTAACATTCCCCCGATTGAATTGTTCTGGCGCGTGCACTTCATGCTCGGCGCCGCGGCGTTCAGCATGTCCGGCATCAAGGCGTTGCGCGCGATTGCCGAGACGGATTTCGGCGTCAATACCTCCATCGAGCAGGTCATGCGCCTGATGGTGCCGTTCCTCGCTGCGGGTATGCGCGCTGATACCGGCGTCACCGACGCTGCCATGGCCACTGCGCAATTGCGCCCGCGCAGCAAATCAACGCCGGTGGCCGCCAAGGTTTAACCGCGCACGGGTGGGCGCGGCAGCTTGTATCCGCTAAGCTAGCCGCCCATGCCGACTCTCGTTCTGAATCCGTTTTCCATCGATATCGCCGACCCGCCGGGCACTGCCCTCGGTGGCGATCTCATGCGGATCGGGTTTTTCGTATTCAAGGAATCTCTATGACTGCTGGCCTGCAAGGCTCGTTGATGGTGGACGTCGCCGGTACCTGGCTGACGGCTGAAGATCGCCAATTGTTGCGTCAGCCAGAAGTGGGTGGTCTGATCATTTTTGCCCGCAATATCGAGCATCCGCGCCAGGTGCGTGAGCTCAGCGCGGCGATCCGTGCGATTCGCCCGGACTTGCTGCTGGCGGTGGATCAGGAGGGCGGTCGCGTGCAGCGTTTGCGTCAAGGCTTCGTGCGTCTGCCGGCCATGCGCGCCATCGCCGACAATCCGAATGCCGAATACCTGGCTGAGCAATGTGGCTGGATCATGGCGACCGAAGTGCTGGCCGTCGGCCTCGACCTGAGCTTCGCCCCAGTGCTTGATCTTGATTACCAGCGCAGCGCCGTGGTTGGTACTCGTTCGTTTGAGGGTGATCCCGAGCGTGCCGCGTTGCTCGCTGGCGCCTTCATCCGGGGCATGAACAGCGCCGGAATGGCCGCCACTGGCAAGCATTTCCCCGGTCACGGCTGGGCCGAAGCCGACTCCCACGTTGCGATCCCCAACGACGAGCGCAGCCTTGACGAGATCCGCGCCAACGACCTCGTGCCTTTTGCCAAACTGAGCAAACAACTGGCCGCGGTCATGCCGGCACACGTCATCTATCCCCAAGTCGATTCGCAGCCCGCTGGCTTCTCTCGGCGCTGGTTGCAAGACATCCTGCGAGGCGAGTTGCAGTTCGATGGTGTGATCTTCAGCGACGATCTGTCGATGGCCGGCGCCCACGTGGTTGGCGACGCCGCCAGTCGCATCGAAGCCGCACTCTCGGCTGGGTGCGACATGGGCCTGGTCTGCAATGACCGCGCCGCTGCCGAATTGGCCCTGAGTGCTGCGCAACGCATGAAGGTCAAACCGTCAGCGCGTATCGCCCGTATGCGCGGTCAGGCGTTTGCCAGCACCGACTACCGCCAGGATCCACGCTGGCTGCAAGCCATCGGCGCACTCAAAGACGCCCAACTGATCGACTAAGGATTTTTCGTTATGACGGTTTACGCAATCATCGGTGGCACCGGCCTGACCCAGCTCGAGGGCTTGAGTATTCGCCAGTCGCTGGCAGTGGACACGCCCTATGGAGCGCCTTCGGCCGACGTGCAGATTGGCGAATATGCCGGCAAGGAAGTGCTGTTCCTCGCGCGTCACGGGCACCCGCATCGCTTTCCACCGCACAAGGTCAACTACCGCGCCAACCTTTGGGCGCTGAAGCAGGCCGGTGCCGAGGCGATCATCGCGGTCAACGCCGTGGGTGGTATTCATCCTGCGATGGGTACGGGGCATTTCTGCGTGCCGCATCAAATCGTCGACTACACTAGCGGGCGCGAACACACTTATTTCGCCGATGACCTGGAAGAGGTCACTCACATCGATTTCAGCTTTCCCTACAGCGAGCCGTTGCGTCAGCAATTGATTGCGGCTGTGGCTGCCGAAGGTTGCGAGTACAGCGATCAGGGTGTTTATGCCTGCACGCAGGGACCACGTCTGGAAACCGTGGCCGAGATCGTGCGTCTGGAGCGTGATGGCTGCGACATCGTCGGCATGACAGGTATGCCGGAAGCGGCGTTGGCACGTGAGCTGGATCTGGATTACGCATGTCTGGCGCTGGTGGTGAACCCGGCGGCGGGCAAGACCACGCAAGTGATCACCATGGCCGAGATCGAGCAGGCGTTGCATGCCGGCATGGGCAAAGTGAAATCGACGTTGGCGCGAGTGCTCAAGGGCTGATCAGGCCTTTACCGGGTTGGCTCCATCGCTGGCAAGCCAGCTCCCACAGGTTTTTGTATTGTTCACAAAATAGTGTTCAATTCCAAATCACTGTGGGAGCTGGCTTGCCAGCGATAGCTATCTAACAGACGACAAAGATCTCAGCGTTTGTCGAGCTTGTCCGGCAACGGCGCAAACAACGCTTCAATATCGTCATTCTGCAACTTCCAGTCCCCAGCCTTGCGCCCATCCAGCACGCCCGCTGCCAGATCAGACTTCTCTTTCTGCAAGTGCTGAATCTTCTCTTCCACCGTGCCCCGGGCAATCATCTTGTAGACGAACACCGGTTTCTCCTGTCCGATCCGATAGGCGCGGTCGGTCGCCTGATTTTCGGTCGCGGGGTTCCACCACGGATCGTAGTGAATCACCGTATCCGCTTCGGTCAGGTTCAGGCCAACGCCACCCGCCTTCAGGCTAATCAGAAAGATCTGACGATTGCCGCTCTGGAATTCCTTCACCGGTGTGCGCCGGTCGCGGGTCTGGCCGGTCAGAAGTGCATAGGAGATTTTACGTTTCTTCAGTTCGTCCTCGATCAGTGACAGCATCGAGGTGAACTGCGAAAACAGCAGAATCCGCCGACCTTCTTCGAACAGCTCTTCGAGCATTTCCATCAGGCTGTCGAGCTTGCCGGAAGTGCTGCCGCGGGCGGGCAGGGTGGCGCCATTGACCAGGCGCAGATCACAGCAAACCTGACGCAGTTTGAGCAACGCTTCAAGAATGATGATCTGGCTGCGCGCCACGCCTTTGCGGGTGATCTCGTCGCGGACTTTTTTGTCCATGGCCAGGCGCATGGTTTCGTACACGTCGCGCTGCGCCTCGTTGAGATCGACCCAGTGAATGATTTCAGTTTTGGGCGGCAGCTCGGTGGCAACCTGTTCCTTGGTGCGGCGCAACAGGAACGGTTTTATCCGACCATTGAGGTGCTGAAGTCTGACCTCGCTGCCGCGTTTTTCGATCGGCACGCGGTAGTCGGCGTTGAAGCTTTTGACGTCGCCAAGCCAGCCCGGCAGCAGGAAATGGAACAGCGACCAAAGCTCGCCCAAGTGGTTTTCCAGCGGTGTACCGCTCAGGCACAGGCGTTGACGAGCATTCAGCTCGCGCGCCGCTTGCGCCGCTTTGCTGTTGGGGTTCTTGATGTACTGCGCCTCGTCCAGCACCAAGACATGCAAAGGCTGTTGCACCAGACGTTCGATGTCCTTGGGCAGTAGCGCGTAGGTAGTGAGGATCAGGTCGAAGTCAGCCAGATTGTCGAAGTGCTTTTTGCGACTGGCACCATAAAGCGCGAGCACTTCCAGTTGCGGCGTGAAATGCGCCGCCTCATCGAGCCAGTTCGGGATCAGGCTGGTAGGCATCACCACCATGCACGGACGATCCAGGCGTCCGGCGATTTTCTCGCTGAGAATATGTGCCAGCGTCTGTAGGGTTTTACCCAGACCCATGTCATCCGCGAGTATCCCGCCGACTTCCAGCTGGCGCAGCGACTGCATCCAGCTCAAACCTTCGAGTTGGTACGGACGCAACGTTGCGTTCAGGCCTTCGGGAGCCTCGATGCTGAAATCACGAATGTCGCGCAGGCGTTGAGCAAACGTGCGGATCTGCTCGCCGCCCTCCCAGAGCAGCGGCAGGCCCTCCAGCGAATTCAGGCGCGTGGCGTCAGCTTTGCTCAGGCGCAGGGTGGTTTCGCCAGGTTCCTGCAAATAAAACTCGCCGAGCGTGGCCAGCACCGGTTTCAACCGGCCGAGCGGCAATGCCACCTGCAACGGCCCGTGCTCGAGGTTGCGCTGTGGAATGTTGACCAGAATCAGCTCGTCATCACGGCGCCGCGCAAGTCGCTCCGGATTGAGGATTTCCGCGTGCGAGCGCATCAGGTTGAGCAGGATTGGCAGCAGACTGAGGCGCTCGCCATTGACGATGATCCCCAGCTCCAGATCAAACCAGTCGCGCTCCGGCGCCTGTTCAACCGTGGCGTACCAGTCATCCACGGCGGTCAGGTCGAAGCCGAACTCTTCGTCGATCTGCAATTCCCAGCCTTGGGTGCGCAGCTTTGGCAGTTCGTTGAGGGTGAAAGTCAGCCAGGCGCTGTCATTGACCATTTCATACAGTTCGCCAGCGCTTTCCGGCAAGGCTTTGCTCTGCCGGGTGGCGATACGAAAGCCGAGGATTCTTAACTGTTCGCGGTAGGACTGTTCGACTTCCGGGTGGCGTTTTATCCGCAAAGTCTGGTTTTCCTGGCGGATCAGGATGTCGCTGTTCTTCTGCCCGCTGACGTATTCGTCCAGATAGCTGAACGACAACGCCGCGCGATGCTGAATGTAGCGCTGCATCTTGCCGTTACGCGGTTCAAATGCACTGAACTCGACGCTGGCCAGCCACAGGCGAGGCATTGGTTGAACGTTGTCGACCAGCACCTGCGGTGGTGCCTTCGGGCCACGGTTTTCCAGCACGGCCTGGAGTTTTTCCAGCAGCTCGGCGTCTTTTGCGGCAGCGGGGTACTCGAGGGTTTCCTGGATTTTCAGCAGCACCGCTGCGCAATGCTTGCAGTTGGTGCGAACCGGGCAGGTGCACCCGGCGTCGACCAACAGCAAAGTGCCTTTGGCTGACTCGCGCAGGTGAATGGTCTGACGGTAGACGTTACCGCCAGAGCCTTCGCAACTGGCGGTAATGGTCGCATCGCCGACCTGGGCGATGCGTACCCGGTTTTCCAGGGCGTAGCGGCGACCACGCTCCAGGCTCTGTTCCTTGAATCGGCTGACCCAGGAGGGTGCCAACGGTTTACTCAGGGGCGGGGACATAAGGACTTCGATCAGTCCGGAACGACTTCAGGCGCTTCCCGTGGCGCAGGCGCGGTCAGGGAAGTGATCTTGATCAGCAGGGCCAGATGGCCGTTGTCGAGATAATTGAGCTGGCCGTTTTTGGTGTGGCTGTCCTGTTTCAGGCGCTCACTGGCAGTGACCAGGCCATTGGCGTCGATCTGATTGACCCAGAAATCCGCAGCCACGTCGGTGAAGCGCCCGAGTTTCATCTCAAGCGTACCCTCGATCGGGAACTGACCGAATTGCTCGTTGCCTTCGCTGACCGCGACTTTTGCCGGCGTTTCACCGAGGGTTTGTTGCCAGGCCTTGTGCATCAACACGCTGTACTCGCCGCTGGCGGTGAGTCTGGTGACGACGTCGTTCAGCGCCGGCGTACGTTTGCTGTCGTCGCCCAAACGCTGGGCGCCGGCGGCCCAGTCTTCCGGCGCGGCGCGGCTGACAATCGCCGGCACAGCGTTCTGGCGCACCAGAATCATTTCGACCTGATACAGGTCATCGGCAAACGCCGAAGGTGCTACCAAGGTGAGTAGCAAAGTCAGTGAACGAAACAGGCGCATGCGGCGTCCTTCAAGCAGTTTTCGGGATGAGGCGCTCAAACAGCGCCTCTACAGTATTAAAGCGCTCTTCCGGGCGCTCCATCGGCATCTGGAACTTGAACATCGTGGCGCCTTCGAATTTGTAGCGTTTTGGCTGGCTCTGAATCAGTTTGATCAGGGTCATCGGATCGACTGGGGTCTGCGCTTCAAACTCAATGCGTCCACCCTGCGGGCCACCGTCGACTTTCTTGATGCCCAGCTTTTCGGCCTGCAGCTTCAACGCGGTGATGCGCACCAGATTCTTGGTCGGCTCCGGAAGCAGGCCGAAACGATCGATCATCTCGACTTGCAGATCCTTCAAGCCTTCCTCGTCGGTGGCCGACGCGATGCGCTTGTACAGGATCAGGCGGGCGTGAACGTCCGGCAAATAGTCTTCCGGAATCAGCGCCGGTACCCGCAGATTGACTTCCGGGCCACCGCCAAGCGGTTGATCGAGATTCGGTTGCTCGCCCTTGCGGATCGATTTCACCGCGCGCTCAAGCATTTCCATATACAGCGTGAAACCCACGGCTTGAATCTGGCCGCTCTGGCCATCGCCGAGCAGTTCGCCGGCGCCACGGATTTCCAGGTCGTTGGTGGCCAGCACGAAACCGGCACCGAGGTCCTGGGTGTTGGCAATCGCCTCCAGACGCTTTTCTGCGTCTGAAGTGATCTGCTGGCGCGGCGGCGTCAGCAGATAAGCATAAGCCTGGTGGTGACTGCGACCGACACGGCCGCGCAGCTGGTGCAGTTGCGCCAGACCGAACTTGTCGGCGCGTTCGATGATGATGGTGTTGGCGCTCGGTACGTCGATACCGGTCTCGATGATGGTCGAGGCGATCAGCACGTTGAAACGCTTGTGATAGAAGTCGCTCATCACCTGTTCGAGTTCGCGCTCGCGCATCTGTCCGTGGCCGATGGCGATTCGTGCTTCCGGAACCAGTTCGGCCAGATCGGCGGCGCACTTCTCGATGGTTTTCACATCGTTGTGCAGGTAATAAACCTGTCCGCCACGCAGCAGTTCGCGGAGCAGGGCTTCTTTGACCGTGCTCTTGTTCTGCTCCATGACGAAGGTGCGCACCGACAGGCGTCGTGCCGGTGGTGTGGCAATGATCGACAGGTCACGCATGCCCGACACTGCCATGTTCAGCGTGCGCGGAATCGGTGTGGCCGTCAGGGTCAGAATGTCGACTTCGCTGCGCAAGGCCTTGAGCTGTTCTTTCTGACGCACACCAAAACGGTGCTCTTCGTCGATGATCACCAGCCCGAGGTTTTTGATTTTCACGTCGTCGGACAGCAATTTGTGCGTGCCGATGACGATGTCGATCTTGCCTTCCGCCAGATCGGCAATCGCCGCGTTGACTTCCTTGGCGGACTTGAAGCGGCTCATCACTTCCACGCTCACTGGCCAGTCGGCGAAGCGGTCGCGGAAGCTGTTGTAATGCTGCTGGGCGAGCAGGGTGGTCGGCACCAGAATCGCAACCTGGCGGCCGCCGTGCACAGCGATGAACGCTGCGCGCATGGCCACTTCGGTCTTGCCGAAACCCACGTCACCGCAGACCAGGCGATCCATCGGTTTCGGCGCGAGCATGTCGGCGCGCACTGCTTCGATGGTGGTTTGCTGGTCGGGTGTTTCTTCGAACGGGAAACCGGCGCTGAATGTTGCGTAATCGGCTTTCGGATCGGCGAACGCATAACCTTCGCGAGCGGCGCGACGGGCATAGATGTCGAGCAATTCGGCGGCAACGTCGCGCACCTGTTCGGCCGCTTTGCGTTTGGCTTTCTGCCAGGTCTCGGAGCCGAGGCGGTGCAGCGGGGCCAGTGCATCGTCGCTGCCGGTGTAGCGGGCGATCAAGTGCAGGTTGGCCACCGGCACGTAGAGCTTGGCGTTCTCGGCGTATTCGAGGGTGAGAAATTCGGCAGCCTGATCGTCGATTTCCAGAATCGTCAGGCCCAGGTAGCGGCCGACACCGTGATCGATGTGCACCACCGGCGCGCCTTCGCGCAGTTCGGTGAGGTTCTTGATCACCGCGTCGTGGTTGCCGTCGGCGCGCTTCTCGCGACGGCGACGCTGCATGACTCGCTGACCGAACAGCGGACTTTCGGCGACCAATGCCAGCGCCGGGTCGTCGAGCAAAAGGCCTTCGTCGAGCGGCGCAATGGTGATCGCCAGGCGATCCTTGCTCGCGACGAAATCCGGCCAGCTGTCGACCGTTTTTGGTCGCAGTTTCAGGCGTTCGAGCAACTCCAGCAGGACTTCGCGACGGCCCGCCGATTCGGCCGTGAACAGCACGCGTCCGGGAAATTCATCGAGGAAACCTGCCAGCGCTGCCAGCGGTTGCGTGGCTTTGGCTTCGATTGCCAGATTTGGCAGCGTTTGCGCCGGGAAGCGCTCGCGACCTGCACCGACTTCCACGTCCTGTTGACTGGCGACCACGCGCGGCCAGCTCTTGAGCCTGGCAAAGCAATCTTCCACCGGCAGGAACAATTCCGCCGGTGGCAATAAAGGACGAGCAGGATCGACGCGGCGTTCTTCATAACGATTGCGTACGTCGTTCCAGAAATTCTCCGCCGCTTGCTCAATGCCCGGCAGCGAGAACACTTGCGTGTCCTGGGGCAGGTAATCGAACAGGGTCGAGGTTTCGTCAAAGAACAGCGGCAAGTAGTACTCGATACCGGCCGGTGTGATGCCGCTGCTCAAATCCTGAAAGATCGGGCAACGACGGAAATCAACGTCAAAGCGTTCGCGGAAACGCGCCTTGAAGCGGGTGACGGCATCTTTCTGCAGCGGGAACTCACGGGCCGGCAGCAGCTTGACCGAATCGACCTTGTCGATGGAGCGCTGGTTTTCCGGATCGAAGGTGCGCAGGGTTTCGATTTCGTCGTCGAACAGGTCGATGCGATAGGGCAGCTTGCTGCCCATCGGGAACAAATCGATCAATGCGCCGCGCACGGTGAACTCGCCGTGCTCGTAGACGGTGTCTACATAGCGATAGCCGCTGGCTTCGAGTCGCGAGCGCATTTGTTCGACGTCGAGCTTCTGGCCGACATCCAGCACCAGGCTGCTGCCGAGCAGGAACTTGGTCGGCGCCAGACGATGCAGTGCTGTCGTGATCGGCACCACCAGCACGCCATGCGCCAGCTCCGGCAACCTGTATAAGGCGGCAATGCGCTGGGAAATGATGTCCTGATGCGGCGAGAACAGGTCGTAGGGCAGGGTTTCCCAGTCGGGAAAATGCAGGACGGGCAAATCCGGGGCGAAGAAACTCAGCTCCTGTTCCAGCCGTTCGGCACTTTGGCTGTCGGCGGTCAGGAGCAGGGTGAAGCGCTTGGCAGCGCTGGCAGCCTCGGCAATCGCCAGGCTGAGGGCGGCACCGGGCAAATTGCCCCAATGCTGTTTACCTGCCGCAGCAGGGAGAAGCGGTAGACGCAGAACAGGCACGGAAGGTTGAGCTCCAGGCGTTGCGACAAAGTCGGTAATTGTAGCGGCGTCCGATGCTGCCTGTCAGTTGCAGACTGTGTCTATCTTCGATATTTGGGTGAAATGTAGTGGTAACCATAAAAACCAGCACTTTTTTAGCGGTTATGTAGTGCCGAAACCGCGTGGTGTTTCGGAGGGTTACAGACATCGTCTAACAGTCGTCGAAAAATTGACTGTGCTGGAGGCCGCGTATTTACTGGGCTGGAGAAGGGCGTAATTTTTTTGAACGGAAATTTGTTAGCGTTTGCGCGACAGGCGCGCATTGCTACGAGAGGTTCTGAGCGGCATAATGTAGCCCCTTTTTTCTGCCCCTACATGTGGAAGGTTACCGTGACTCAGAAGCCCGACCAGTGTCTTGGTGAATGGATCGACCGTGAAGCACTCGCAGAAGCGATGATCCCGCTTATCGGTCAGCTCTACCGCAATAACAACGTGGTGAGCTCGATCTATGGCCGCAGCCTGATCAACCAGTCTGTCATCGCGATTCTCAAAGCTCACCGCTTTGCGCGCCACCGTTCTTCCGACGACAGCGAACTCTCCGTCCACGAAACATTCCCCCTGCTCAAAGCCATGAGCGAGCTCAAGCTCGGCGCGGCCTCGGTAGACCTGGGCAAGTTGGCGTTCAAATTCCGCAACGAAGGCAACGGCCGCAGCGCCGAGCAGTTCGTTCGTGAAGAAATGGCTGATGTGGTTGGCCAGCAAAACGCCTCGGCCCGCAAAGGCACTGACGTTGTGCTGTACGGCTTCGGTCGTATCGGCCGTCTGCTGGCGCGCATCCTGATCGAAAAAACCGGTGGTGGCGACGGTCTGCGTCTGCGTGCCATCGTCGTGCGTAAAGGCGCCGACAACGACCTGACCAAGCGCGCCAGCCTGCTGCGTCGCGATTCGGTCCATGGTTCGTTCAACGGCACCATCACCATCGACGAAGAAAACAACACCATCACCGCCAACGGTAACCTGATCCAGGTGATCTACGCGAAGAACCCGACTGAAGTGGATTACACCCAGTACGGTATCAAAGACGCGCTGCTGGTGGACAACACCGGTGTATGGCGTGACGCTGATGGCCTGGGTCAACATCTGGCGTGCCCGGGTGTCGACCGCGTTGTTCTGACCGCGCCTGGCAAAGGCAAGCTGAAGAACATCGTTCACGGCATCAACCATAGTGAAATCACCGCTGACGACAAGATCGTGTCTGCCGCTTCCTGCACCACCAACGCCATCGTGCCGGTGCTCAAGGCTGTGAATGACAAGTTCGGCATCATCAACGGTCACGTCGAAACCGTTCACTCGTACACCAACGACCAGAACCTGATCGACAACTTCCACAAGGGCGATCGCCGTGGCCGTAGCGCCGCGCTGAACATGGTTATCACCGAGACCGGTGCTGCCACCGCTGCTGCCAAGGCTCTGCCTGAGCTGGCCGGCAAGCTGACCGGTAACGCGATCCGTGTTCCAACGCCGAACGTGTCGATGGCCATTCTCAACCTCAACCTTGAGAAAGCCGCCACCCGTGAAGAGATGAATGAGTACCTGCGCTACATGGCGCTGCACTCCGATCTGCATAAGCAAATCGACTTCGTCAACTCGCAGGAAGTGGTTTCGACCGACTTCGTTGGCTCGCGCCACGCCGGTGTGGTCGACGCTGAAGCGACCATCACTCAGGATAACCGCGTTGTTCTGTACGTCTGGTACGACAACGAGTTCGGTTACAGCTGCCAGGTGGTTCGCGTGATGGAAGACATGGCCGGTGTAAACCCGCCTGCGTTCCCGCGCTAAGCCTTGGCTGCACATGAAAACGCCCCGACTTAGGTCGGGGCGTTTTTTTATGCCTTGTAAATCTCTGTTGCCTGTACCGGCCTCATCGCTGGCAAGCCAGCTCCCACAGGTTTCTTGAGAGCTTGCACAATCGCATTCACACCCGAAACCCTTGTGGGAGCTGGCTTGCCAGCGATGGGGTCCTGTCAGGCGCGACCGAACACAGCCGCTTGCGCAGTACGCAGCTCATGCCTGTTGCCACGAAACAACACCAGCGTCGCAATCAACCCCAACACCGCCGCACCTGTGAGCCAGATCCCCGGCGCAGCCTTGTTACCCAGCACATGAATCAGATAAGTGCACGCTGCCGGTGTAAAACCACCAAACGTCGCCGTTGCCAGGCTGTAGGCCAACGAGAACCCGGTCGTACGAACGTCCACCGGCATGATCTCCGTGAGCGCCACCACCATCGCGCCGTTATAAGAGCCGTACAGGAACGACAGCCACAGCTCGACGATCAGCAGATGGCTGAAGCTCGGGTTTGCCACCAGCCACGACAGCGCCGGATAAGCCGTCAGAATCGCCAGAATTGTCGCCGCCAGCAGTAGGGGTTTACGTCCGACCCTGTCGGATACCGCACCCATCACCGGCAACCAGAAGAAGTTCGACAGACCGATGCAGACCGTCACCAGCAAGGCGTCCAGGTCCGACAGATGCAGTTCGGATTTGCCGAAAGTCGGGGTGTAGGCGGTGATCAGGTAGAACGACACTGTGGTCATCACAACCAGCGCCATGCCGGCGATGACAATGCCAAAGTTCTGACCGATCGAGCGGACGATTTCGCGCAGGGTAGGGCGATGTTTACGCGCCTGGAATTCCGGGGTTTCTTCCAGCGAACGACGGATGACGAAGATCACCGGTACGATCATGCAGCCAATCAGAAACGGCACGCGCCAGCCCCATTCGCCCATTTCCTCCGGGCTTAGCCAGTGATTGAGACCGACACCGAGCAGGCCGGCGAATACCACGGCCGCCTGTTGGCTGGCGGACTGCCAACTGACGAAGAAGCCCTTGCGGCCGGGGGTGGAGATTTCCGCCAGATACACCGACACGCCGCCCAGTTCCACGCCGGCCGAGAAGCCTTGGAGCAGGCGTCCGAACAGCACCAGCAACGGTGCGGCCACGCCAAGCGTTGCATAGCCGGGGACGCAGGCGATCAGCACGGTGCCGGCGGCCATCATTGCCAAGGTAATGATCAGGCCTTTGCGCCGGCCATGACGGTCGATGTAAGCGCCGAGGAAAATCGCCCCTAATGGACGCATCAGGAAGCCGGCGCCGAACGTGGCCAGCGACAGCATCAGAGACGCAAAGGCGCTGTCGGCAGGGAAGAAGGTTTTGGCGATGGCCGTGGCGTAGAAGCCGTAGACCATGAAGTCGAACATTTCGAGGAAATTGCCGCTGACAACGCGAAAAATCGCTTTGCCGTTGCCCGTGGTCGAGGACATTTGCAGATTCTCACTATTGAATTTGTGTGAAGGCGTCGCATCCGTTTCGGAGCGAGCGCGCTCTGTAGTCCATAATGGCCGCCGCGGTTTTGCGGGGAGATGAAGATTTGTTAACTGGACGGTGCAGAGGGCTTATGGTCCTGGCCGCTGTTTTGTCGGGCTGCGGCAACGGCGACAGCCTGGAAAACTTTGGCGGCGCGACCATGGGCAGCACGTATTCGATCAAGTACGTGCGTCATGCAGGTCAGGTGGATGCCGCTCGAGTGCGCAGCGAAGTGGAGGGCATCCTCGCCGAAATCGAGCGGCAAATGTCCACGTATCGCAGTGACTCGGATATCGAGCGCTTCAACGCATTGCCCGCCAATACTTGTCAGAGAATGCCCGCGCCTGTCCTCGAGCTGGTCCGCATCGGCAAGCAGCTGTCAGAGCAAAGCGAAGGTTCCTACGACCTGACCGTGGAGCCGCTGCTGAATCTGTGGGGTTTCGGCCCGCAAGGTCGCGAAGAAAAGGTCCCGAGTGCCGCTGCGTTGGCGGAGGTGTTGCAGAGGGTCGGTCATCAGCATTTGCGCATCGATGGCGAGCAGTTGTGCAAGGACGCCGCCGTCGAAGTCGACTTCAACAGTATCGCCGCCGGTTATGCCGTCGACACGATTGCCGCCAGGCTCGACGCCATGGGCATCCACGATTACCTCGCCGAGGCCACTGGCGAGCTCAAGGCCAAGGGCAAAAAACCTGACGGTTCGCCATGGCGCATTGCGTTGGAAGCGCCTCGCGACGATCAGCAGGTCGCCGAGCGCATCATCAACGTCGACGGCTACGGCGTGTCCACCTCGGGTGACTACCGCAACTATTTCCTGCAGGACGGTCGGCGCTATTCCCACACCTTCGATGCCCGCAGTGGCGCGCCCGTCCTGCACGACCTGGCGTCGGTCACGGTCATTCATCCTTCAGCATTGATGGCCGATGGACTATCGACGCTGTTGCTGATTCTCGGGCCTGAAAGGGCGTGGGCCTATGCCGAAAAACATGACATTGGTGCATTCTTTGTCATTCGTGCCGATACAGGTTTTGTCATACGCACCAGCAAGGCTTTCGATCGGCTCTCGGGCGCAAAAAATTGACTGAGAACAATACGAAAGCTGGCGTTGTAGTGCAGGCAAAAGTAGCCTACGACGCGACCAAGGGTTAATGTGCGCGGCGTTGACGCTTCTATAGACTGTGTCCGGGTTCTTTACTGACCCCCAATTGTTCCTTCACGCCGCCGTTCGGCGTGATTTAGCCGCCGGTGCTGCTGGCACCGCGGCCTGTTCTGAGGAGTACGCATGGCTGTCTACAACTACGACGTGGTGGTGCTGGGTTCCGGCCCGGCAGGAGAAGGCGCGGCAATGAACGCCGCCAAAGCAGGGCGCAAGGTCGCGATGGTCGACAGCCGTCGCCAGGTCGGCGGCAACTGCACCCACCTCGGCACCATCCCGTCCAAGGCACTGCGTCACTCGGTGCGGCAGATCATGCAGTTCAACACCAACCCTATGTTCCGGGCCATCGGCGAGCCGCGCTGGTTCTCCTTCCCGGACGTGTTGAAAAGCGCCGAGAAAGTCATTTCCAAACAAGTCGCCTCGCGCACTGGCTACTACGCTCGTAATCGTGTCGACGTGTTTTTCGGCACCGGCAGCTTCGCCGACGAGCAAACCATTGAAGTGGTCTGCGCCAATGGCGTGGTCGAAAAACTGGTAGCCAAGCACATCATCATCGCCACCGGTTCGCGTCCGTATCGCCCGGCGGACATCGATTTCCATCACCCGCGTATCTACGATAGCGACACCATCCTCAGCCTCGGCCACACCCCGCGCAAACTGATCGTTTACGGCGCCGGCGTGATCGGCTGCGAATACGCGTCGATCTTCAGTGGTCTGGGTGTGCTGGTTGAGCTGGTGGACAACCGCGGTCAGTTGCTGAGCTTCCTCGACTCGGAAATCTCCCAGGCGTTGAGCTACCACTTCAGCAACAACAACATCACAGTGCGCCACAACGAAGATTACGATCGCGTTGAAGGCGTCGACAACGGCGTGATCCTGCACCTGAAGTCCGGCAAGAAGATCAAGGCCGACGCCTTGCTCTGGTGCAACGGGCGTACCGGCAACACCGATCAGTTGGGTCTGGAAAACATCGGCGTCAAGGTCAACAGCCGTGGCCAGATCGAAGTCGACGAGGCTTATCGCACCTGCGTGCCGAACATCTACGGCGCGGGCGACGTGATCGGCTGGCCGAGCCTGGCCAGCGCTGCTCACGACCAGGGCCGTTCGGCCGCTGGCAGCATCGTGGATAACGCTAGCTGGCGCTTCGTCAATGACGTGCCGACCGGCATCTACACCATTCCGGAGATCAGCTCGATCGGCAAGAACGAGCAGGAACTGACCCAGGCCAAGGTGCCGTACGAAGTTGGCAAGGCGTTCTTCAAGAGCATGGCGCGGGCGCAGATTGCCGGCGAGCCGCAAGGCATGCTGAAGATCCTGTTCCACCGTGAAACCCTGGAAGTGCTGGGCGTTCACTGCTTCGGTTATCAGGCATCGGAGATCGTTCACATCGGTCAGGCGATCATGAGCCAGCCGGGTGAGCTGAACACACTGAAGTACTTCGTCAACACCACGTTCAACTACCCGACCATGGCTGAAGCCTATCGGGTAGCGGCGTACGACGGCCTCAACCGGCTTTTTTGACGGGCTCCGGCCGGTGGCCTGAGCCGGCCGGGGAGACCGATTTCAGCAATTCTCGAGCGTGGCAGTGGCCAAACCGGGAAAGTCTGTAATCAGGCTGTCAACGCCGAAGTCGGCGAGTCTGCGCATCAGCGCAGGCTCGTTGACGGTCCACACCGACACATGCAGGCCCTGACGCTGCGCTTTTTGCAGGCGCTCAGGCGTACACAGCGTCCAGTTCAACGCCAGAATCTCGCAGCCGTAGCTTTGCGCGACCTTCAACGGGTCGAGCCAGGCGTACTCGGCGACCAGACCGCGCGACACATCCGGCACCAGATCCAGTGCAGCCTTCAATACTTCCCGCGAGCTCGAGGTGATGGTCACCTTGTCGAGCAAGCCGTGGCGTTGCGCCATTTCCCGAATCGCCAACACGGTGGTGGCAGCGCGGGTGCGAGATGCACTTTTGACTTCAAGCTGCCAGTGCTCGAAATCGCACTTCTCGAACAACTCTTCCAGCGTCGGAATCGGGCACGGCTTGATCCAGCCAGGGCCGCCCTTACGCGCATCAAATGTCACCAGATCGGCGGCAGTCTGCTCGACGACCTTGCCGCGACGGTCGGTGGTGCGCTTGAGCGTCGGGTCGTGGATGACCATCAGCTCGCCGTCCTTTGACAGGTGCAGATCCAGTTCGCAGCGGCGCACGCCGTGCTTGAGACATTCCTGAAAACCGGTCAGGGTGTTTTCCGGTGCTTCGCCCTTGGCGCCGCGGTGGCCGTAGATGAGGGTCACGGTTCTTCCTTAATTTAAATGCCTGATTCGTTCTGTTCGCGGGCCAGACGCCGTTCCTGAGCCTGCTTCTGCAAGATATAGCGGGCAAGTAGCTGGCGCTGGGCATCGGTCAGGTGTTCGAACTCGGTGCCGACGTCATAGCCGTCGCCCTTGCGGTCGCAATGGGTGACGCGTGCACGCAACAGCAGGCCCAGCGCTTGCGGCATCAGCACCAGTTTTACCGATAGATGCGCGCCGGTAGCAATTGGCGTCGGATACTGAAAGTCGATCCCGCCCTCGGAGATGATCACCGGTTGCGGCTCGCCGATGTGGCCGAGCACGGTGAGGGCGACCACCTGGCTGAGCAGGTCGATGCGTTTGTTCTGGGATTTCAGGAACGCGGCGATGGCCCGATCGCGCTCGCTGATCTGGCGCAACAGGTGCTGCGACTCGAATTCGCTCAGGTGCAGCTCGCTGAGCAGGTTGAATAGAGGGGAAGCATCCTGCAACACTTCCTGGCCTGCGGCTTCGGGAGCGGACAGGGGCCGAATTTCCAGTGCGATCGTGTCCTCGATACGGTAGTATTCGCGGCGATCTTCTTCATCTAATGTCGACATGGCGAACCCATGGTAGCGGCGGTGGTCTGAGTGTAAAGCTGGTTATCGACCCCCGCCACAAGGACGTTCCTTTTCCCTCCGAACAAGCCCCGACATGTTCAGACCTCTCTTCGTATTTATCGGCACGCGTTATACCCGTGCAAAGCGTCGCAATCATTTTGTGTCATTCATTTCCCTGACTTCGATGATCGGGCTCGCCCTTGGCGTGGTCGTGATGATCGTGGTGCTCTCGGTGATGAATGGCTTCGATCATGAGATGCGCACCCGCGTGCTGGGCATGGTGCCCCACGCGACCATTGAATCCACTGATCCGATCAACGATTGGCAAAGCCTGGCCACCAAGGTCAAACAGAACCCGCAGGTGGCGGCCGTCGCGCCGTTCACCCAGATGCAGGGCCTGCTGACCAATAACGGTCAGGTCTCCAAGGTGTTGCTCAACGCCATCGACCCTGCGCTCGAGCGCAATGTGTCGATCATCGACAACTTCATGAAGCAGGGCAAACTCGACGACCTGACGCCGGGCAGCTTCGGCATCGTCATCGGCGACAAGGCCGCGACCAAGCTCGGCGTGGGGCTCGGTGACAAGGTCACCTTCGTCGCCCCGGAGGTCAGCGTGACCCCGGCCGGGATGTTCCCGCGCATGAAGCGCTTCACCGTGGTCGGCATTTTCCATGTCGGCGCCGGCGAGCTCGACGGTTATCTGGGCGTCACCAACCTGCAGGATCTGGCGAAAATGCATCGCTGGAAACCTGATCAGGTGCAGGGCCTGCGTCTGAAGTTCGACGACCTGTTTCAGGCACCGCGTGCGGCATGGAACATCGCCCAGCAACTTGGCGATGACCGTTTCTACGCCCGTGACTGGACCCGCACCCACGGCAATCTGTATCAGGCGATCCGCATGGAGAAAGCCATGATCGGTCTGCTGTTGCTGCTGATCGTTGCGGTGGCGGCGTTCAACATCATTTCCACGCTGGTGATGGTGGTGAACGACAAGAAGGGTGACATCGCCATTCTGCGCACCCTCGGCGCTACGCCGGGGACGATCATGCGCACGTTCATGGTGCAAGGCACGGTCATCGGTGTGGTCGGCACAGCCATTGGCGCGGTGCTCGGGATTCTCGCCGCGCTCAACGTCAGCGCTGCGATCTCGGCCCTCGAAGGGCTGCTCGGGCACAAGTTCCTTAATGCTGACGTGTATTTCATTGATTATCTTCCGTCGCAGGTGCAGAGCCAGGATGTGATCATGGTCTGCGCCGCTGCGTTGGTTTTGAGTTTCCTCGCCACCCTGTATCCGGCCTGGCGTGCCGCGCGCACCCAGCCGGCGGAGGCATTACGTTATGAGTGAGTCGGGCATGAGTGAAAAAGCAATCTTGAGCTGCCGCAACCTGGGCAAATCCTACGAGGAAGGTCCGGAGTCGGTAGAAGTGCTGGCTGGTCTGCAACTGGAGTTGAACCCGGGCGAGCGTGTGGCGATTGTCGGCACCTCGGGCTCGGGCAAAAGTACTTTGCTCAACCTGCTGGGCGGCCTCGACACGCCGACCCAGGGCAGTGTCTGGCTCGATGGTGAAGAATTGTCGGCGTTGAGCGAGAAGAAGCGCGGTCTGCTGCGTAACCGTTCGCTGGGCTTCGTCTACCAGTTCCACCACTTGCTGCCGGAATTCACCGCGCTGGAAAACGTCTGCATGCCGCTGCTGATCGGCAAGACGTCGATCCCTGAGGCACGTCAGCGCGCCACCGCGCTGCTGGAGCGAGTGGGGCTGGGCCATCGCCTGGAACACAAACCCTCCGAGCTGTCCGGCGGTGAACGCCAGCGTGTGGCGATTGCCCGCGCATTGGTGAACAAGCCGGGGCTGGTCATGCTAGACGAGCCGACCGGCAACCTCGACTCCCACACCGCCCAGGGCATTCAGGATTTGATGCTGGAACTCAGCACCTCGATGCGCACGGCGTTCCTGGTGGTAACCCACGACATGAACCTGGCTCGCCAGATGGATCGCGTCCTGCACCTGCAAAACGGTTGCCTGACGCCCATCTGATGAGTTGAAACCCGGCGTCTGAAAAGGCGTCGGGTCTTTTATTTTTATACGGTGCCCCAGCGAATGTTCAGACCGTTATCGATCTTTATCGGCACGCGCTATACCCGCGCCAAGCGCCGCAATCGCTTTGTTTCGTTCATTTCGATGACCTCGATGATCGGCCTCGCCCTCGGCGTGCTGGCGATGATCGTGGTGTTGTCGGTGATGAACGGCTTCCAGCGCGAAATGAGCTCGCGCATCCTCGGCATGGTGCCGCACGCGACCATCGTTGGCGTCAAACCGATTGACGATTGGCAGCCGGTAGCCGCCGCGGCCATGAAAAATCCCGAAGTGACTGCCGCCGTGCCGTTCACCGAAATGGAAGGCATGCTCTCCTACAAGGGTTTGATGCAGCCGATCCAGATCAGCGGCGTCGATCCGGCGCAGGAAGGCAAGGTGTCGATCGTCGCCCAGCACATTGTGCAGGGCCGTCTCGACGCACTGAAACCAGGTGAGTTCGGCGTGGTCATTGGTGAAATTACCGCTCGCCGTTTCCGCCTGAATGTCGGCGACAAGATCACCCTGATCGTGCCGGAAGTCAGCACCGCGCCGGGCGGTATTACCCCGCGTATGCAGCGGCTCAACGTGGTCGGCGTGTTCAAGGTGGGGGCCGAGCTGGACGGTTCGATGGGCCTGATTCACGTAGCCGATGCCGCGACCATGCAGCGCTGGGAGCCGAATCAGGTGCAGAGCGTGCGTCTGGCAGTCAAAGACTTGTACGCCGCGCCGAAAGTGTCTTCAGACATCGCCGCCAGTCTTGGCGCCGAGTTCAAGGCGGACGACTGGACCCACACTCAGGGCAGTCTGTTCAGTGCGATGAAGATGGAAAAAACCATGATCGGCCTGTTGCTGCTGATGATTGTCGCGGTGGCGGCGTTCAACATCATCGCCACATTGATCATGGTGGTGAACGACAAGGGCGCGGACATTGCGATCCTGCGCACCATCGGTGCCACGCCCCGGCAGATCATGGCGATCTTCATGGTGCAGGGCACGGTGATCGGCATTGTCGGTACGCTGATTGGCGGTGTGCTGGGCGTGATCGCGGCGCTGAATGTCAGTGAACTGGTCGGCTGGTTCGAGCGAGTGAGCGGGCAGCACATCTTCAGCTCCGATGTGTATTTCGTCAGCAATCTGCCGTCTGAATTGCAGGGTGGTGATGTGTTGCTGATCTGCTCCGCCGGGTTTGTCTTGAGCTTCCTCGCGACGCTGTATCCGGCGTGGCGGGCGGCGAAGATCGAGCCGGCTCACGCCCTGAGATATTCGTAAGCACTGACGCGAAATACTGTAGGAGCTGCGGCACGCTGCGATCTTTTGATCTTGATCTTTAAGATCAAAAGATCGCAGCGTGCCGCAGCTCCTACAGTTTCAATCTTCTTTGGGCAACTCAATCACAAACCGCGTCCAGCCCTGATCCGATTCGCAATGAATCTGCCCACCATGGGCCCGAACGATCGATTGAGTAATCGCCAATCCCAACCCCGCATGTTCGCTGCTACCTTCCTGCCGCGCCGGATCGGCCCGATAGAAACGGTCAAACAATCGTGGTAACAGCTGCGCTGAAATCCCACCGCCGGTGTTCTCGACCGATACACGCACAGCATTCGGCAGGTCCTGGATCGCCAAGCGAACCTCCCCCGAGGGGGGCGTAAATCGCAGCGCGTTATCCAGCAGATTCGACAGCGCTCGGCGCAACATGCTGCGGTCACCTTCGATTCGCGCAGAGCCTTCACGGCTCAACGTCACTGCGGCGTCCTCGGCCAACGGCGCAAAAAACTCCAACAGCGCATCCGCCTCATCCGCCAACGTTAGCGGTTCACGCTTGGGCATCAGCAAACCGTGATCAGCCTTGGCCAGATACAACATGTCATTGACCAGTTGCGCCATCCATTGCAGTTCTTCGAGATTGCTGTGCAGCGCTTCGCGGTAGTCCTCGATCGGCCGCGGACGGGTGAGGGTGACCTGGGTGTGGGTCAGCAGGTTCGACAGTGGCGTGCGCAGTTCATGGGCGATGTCGGCCGAAAATGCCGAGAGCCGCTGAAACGAGTCGTCGAGGCGTGCGAGCATGGCGTTGAAGCTGTGGGCCATTTCCGCAAGCTCTGGAGGCATTTGCGCTTCCGACAGTCGGGCATTGAGCGATTGCGCCGAAATCCCACGCGCCACCGCACTCATGCGCCGCAATGGGCGCAAGCCGCTGCGCGCGGCCCAGGCACCGAGCAACGCGGTAGCCAGCGCCGAAAGCCCGACGGTTAGCCAGATCAGATGCTGCATGCGTTGCAGAAAGTGCTGGTGATGGGTGATGTCCAGCAACAGCGTCAATTTTGGCGAGTCGGGTTTATCCGGGTAGAGCGGGGCATTCAGCACGCGGTACTCGGTGTCGCTATTGCTCACAGTCGACAGGCCAGATTGTTGCGGCAAGACATCTGGCACCTTGATCGAGCTGTCATACCAGCGTTGCCCGTCACCGCCAGTGATGCGCAACGACAGATCGGCTTGTCGGCTCAGTTCGTCCGCCAGCCGTGCCTCAGCCTCGCTGGCCTGAATATCCTGCAAGGCGCGGCGCAGGCCGATCAGTTTGCCGTCGAGCAATTGCTGGTCGAGCTCAATGAAATGCGCCTCACTGGCGCGATTGAACAGCACCCCGGCGAACAGTGAAACCACAGCGGTGCAGGCAGCAAACAACAAGGCCAGGCGTGAACTCAACGACAGCCGGCGCATCAGGCCGGGCGCTCTTCAAGCACATAACCCATGCCGCGCACGGTGTGGATCAGCTTGTTGGGGAATTCGTCGTCGACCTTCAGGCGCAGGCGCCGGATCGCCACTTCGATGACGTTGGTGTCGCTGTCGAAATTCATGTCCCAGACCTGCGAGGCGATCAGCGATTTGGGCAGCACTTCCCCCTGACGGCGCAGAAGCATTTCCAGCAGGGCGAATTCCTTGGCGGTCAGGTCGATGCGCTGGCCCTGGCGTTCGACTCGGCGACGGATCAGGTCCAGACGCAGATCGGCCAATTGCAGGCTGGTTTCCTGCGGTGTGGCACTGCCCCGACGCAACAGGCTACGCACCCTGGCCAGCAGTTCGGAGAAGGCGAACGGTTTGACCAGGTAATCGTCGGCGCCGAGCTCCAGACCGTGAACCCTGTCCTCCACCGCGTCTTTTGCTGTCAGAAAAAGCACCGGCGTATCCAGGCCAGCACTGCGCACTGTTTGCAGAATCTGCCAACCATTGCGCCCGGGCAGCATCACGTCGAGGATCAGCAATGCGTAATCACCGCTCAAGGCCAGTTGCTGGCCGCTGTCGCCGTCGGCCACCAGTTCGGTGTTGAAGCCGGCCTCGGTCAGGCCCTGACGCAGGTATTGGCCGGTTTTCGCTTGGTCTTCGACGATCAACAGTTTCATGGGCAACTCGGGTTGATTCAATGTGATTCGGGGTGTAGCAACGAAAGCTTTATACCGTGACAGCAGGCGACAACCGTCAACCTGACAAAGTTGTAATCTGCCTGTCAGGTAGATGCCAGCGCCGGCCGGCTAGAGTTTCCCACAGGCTGAACCTTATCTTGTTGGAGTACGACCATGTTTTCGCGCAAATCCCTGATGTTGACCGCTTGTTTGTTGGCATTGAGCGCGTCAGTGTCGGCCGGGGCAGGGCACACCTACGAATTCGGTCAACCGGCCGCGGCAAGCAAAGCCACGCGAAGTATTGAAGTGGTGATGGGCGATATGTCGTTCGAGCCAAAGGCTATCAAGGTCGAGGCCGGTGAGACCGTTCGCTTTGTGCTGGTGAATAAAGGCCAATTGCTGCATGAATTCAACCTCGGTGACGCGGCGATGCATGCCAGTCACCAGAAGGAAATGTTGCAGATGCAGCAGCGCGGCATGCTCACGCCTACTGGCATGAAGGAAATGTCCCACGACAAGGCGGGCATGGATCACGCGGCGATGGGCCATGGCATGAAGCACGACGATCCGAACAGTGTGTTGGTCGAACCGGGTAAAACCGCTGAGTTGACCTGGACCTTCAGCAAGGCTACGGGTCTGGAGTTTGCCTGCAACATCCCTGGCCATTATCAGGCCGGTATGGTCGGCAAACTGACTGTCAGTCAGTAAGCACTCAAAGGTGCGGGCAAAGACTGGTAGAATCCGCTGATTCTTCAGTCAGGTTTCCGCCATGCATCCCGCAGCCGAACACTCGCCGCTGGGCAAATCCAGCGAATACATCGCCACCTACACGCCGTCCTTGCTGTTCCCGATTCCGCGCACCGCGAAATGGGCGGAGCTGGGCCTGACCGCCGAAACCCTGCCGTATAAAGGCGTGGATTTCTGGAACTGCTTCGAACTGTCTTGGCTGCTGCCGTCAGGCAAACCGGTGGTGGCCATCGGCGAATTCAGCATTCCGGCGGATTCGCCGAATATCATCGAATCCAAGTCTTTCAAGCTGTATTTGAACTCGCTGAACCAGACGCCGTTTGCCGATAGCGCCACGCTGGAAGCGACGCTGGTCAAGGATCTGTCGGCAGCGGCCGGCAAACCGGTCGGCGTGCGGGTTCGCAGCCTCAAAGAAGTCGAAGCCGAAGGTGTCGTGGCGTTGCCGGGTGTGTGCATTGATGACCTGGAAATCAGCGTCAGCAACTATGAGCACCCGCGTCCGGAGCTGCTGCGTTGCGATGATTCGCACGTCGTCGAGGAAAGCGTGCACAGCCACCTGCTCAAGTCCAATTGCCCGGTGACCAGTCAACCGGACTGGGGCAGTGTAGTGGTGGAATATCGCGGCGCGGCGCTGGATCACGCCAGTCTGCTGGAATACATCGTCAGCTTCCGTCAGCACTCGGACTTCCATGAGCAGTGCGTCGAGCGGATTTTCCTCGACCTGCAACGGTTACTGAAACCGGAGAAGTTGACCGTGTTTGCGCGTTATGTGCGTCGCGGTGGGCTGGACATCAACCCGTATCGCAGTACCGAGAGCGTGCAGTTGCCGAACCACCGGCTCGTGCGTCAATAAGTTCCCGGGATGTGGCACACCCAGTGTGGGAGCGAGCCTGCTCGCGAATGCGGTGTGTCATTCAAGGATGATGTCGACTGACGCGACGCCTTCGCGAGCAGGCTCGCTCCCACAGGGCGCTGTTTTTCAAGTCCGGAAATGAAAAAGCCCTGCCATCACTGGCAGGGCTTTTTTGCGTTTCGGGGGGAATCAGATCCCCATGCTGCCCAGCGCATTGACGATGTTACGCAGGGTGCCGGCAATGGCCGGGTGTTCGAGTTCAAAGCGATCAACCGCCAGGTTCACGCCGTCGGCGATGCTGGCATCTTGGGTCGCTGTTTCCAGTTTGATTTCAGATTCAATCTGCGCCATCAACGCACGCAGATCTTCCCGTTCGGCTTCCGACAGCGGCGGATTCTGATCCAGCTGCTCACGCAGGGTGTCGAGCTGTTTTTGAAGTTCTTGAGCGGGCATGGTGTTGTTCCTTTTATCGAGAGGCACTGGCATTGACCGCAGCCACGCGCCAAAGGTCTATGGCTGACCTTTAGATTAATCCACTCTCGAGCACCCTGCATGATCCCGATCAGGGCTTTTCGCCTTTGAGGCGGCGCAGGCTGATGTCCGCCAGGCAGGTTTCCAGCTCGCCCAAATGATCGATCACCGAGTGCACGCCAAGGCCGAACAGCTGCATCGTCGCTTTGCCGCGCAACTGCTCCCGTTCCTTTTGGCTCAAGGCTTGCCACTCGCCCGGCGCCAGACCGCACAGTGAGCCGCAGGATGCCAGGCCGATTGTCCATAAGCCGGCATTGAGCCCCGATTGCAGCAGTCGAGGCTCGCCGCTGACCAGTACGCAACCGTCCAGGCTGCCAACGTTCAAGTCCATCAGCGCTTGCCAGCAGGCGTTGGGAGCGGGCCAGGGATTGATTGTTGCCGAATGTTGCGCAGGCTTGATCCACGCCGGTAAGGCAGCCGATAGCGGTTGCGCAAGGGCAGGGGCCAGGTCGTCGATCCATGCGCAAGGAATTTGCTGGCGCTGCAGGCTCTGCAGACTTTCGAGCGCGCCCGGTGTGGTCTCGGCATGTTCGGGCAGGGCGGCACTGTGTTGTCGGGCGCGGGCACCGAAATCCACCAGGCAACCACTGAGTCCGAACAGTATGGCGTTCAGGCCGGGCGCGGCGACGGGCAAGGTTTCGGCGTGTGACATGGCAACGTCCCTGAAATATCCATGAGGCTAGAACGTGTCGATGACAGTTGCATGACGGCGGTGTGAATGAAGGGCTCGAGAAACGTCCTGCAAGTCACTGCATTCCCGGACTGCTCAAAAGGACTTTTGCGCTTATACTAGCGGCCTTACCGCCCAGGTCGAGATGCCTGTGCCAGTACAAATCCAAGGAGTTTCTCTATGCGCTTGAGCCCTTCGCTCGCTCAGCTTTGTGTATATGCCGGCCTGGTGCTGGCGCCGTTCGCCACTCAAGCGGCAACGGAAGAAGACCCTTGGGAAAGCGTCAACCGTCCGATCTTCCAGTTCAACGACTTCGTCGACACCTACGCGCTGAAGCCTTTGGCGCAGGGCTATGAGTTCGTGACCCCGCAATTTGTCGAAGACGGCATCCACAACATGTTCCGCAACGTCGGTGATGTCACCAACCTGGCGAACAACATTCTGCAGGCCAAACCCGCTGCGGCTGGCGTCGACACCGCACGCCTGATCTTCAACACCACATTCGGCCTGCTCGGCTTCTTCGACGTCGGCACCCACATGGGCCTGACCCGCAGCGACGAAGACTTCGGTCAGACCCTCGGTTACTGGGGCGTGAGCAGTGGCCCGTACGTGATGCTGCCGCTGATGGGCCCGAGCACCCTGCGTGACGCACCGTCCAAGTATGTCGACGGCTTCACCGGCATGTACCGCTACATCAACGATGTGCCCGTGCGTAACTCGATATTCGGCCTGAACATTGTCGACACCCGCGCCAGCCTGCTGTCCAGCGAGAAGCTGATCAGTGGCGACAAGTACACCTTCATTCGTAACGCCTACTTGCAAAACCGCGAGTTCAAGGTGAAGGACGGCCAGGTCGAAGACGATTTTTGATCTCGACCGGTGAAAAAAGAAGGCGACCCCTCGGGTCGCCTTTTTTGTGTGCGCTTATTTCATCTTCAGGATGCTCAGGCCAAGCTTTTGGCTGTTGCCCTCCTGATCCTTGACCCAAACCACTTCGGTTTCGGCTTCCAGGCCGCTGAGTGCCGAATGCTCGGAGTCAATGCTCACGTACAAACGATCACCCACCTTGAAGCTGCGCGGTGCTTCAACCTGCATGCCGCTGCTGGAGAGGTCGATGCACACGGCCGAGACCTGATCCCCTTCATGAATCAATACGACATCGGCATCGACACGCATGCGGATGAAATCGCGCTTTTCGCTGTAGTCCCGACCGGTTTGACTCATGGTTCTGACCTTCCATTGGGTTACGGTTTGAGCAGTTCTCATAACTCTCGGTGATTTGACAAGTAAAGTCGTCAAGCGACCATCGGCGCATGCTTGAAACGCCCAGCGGATGGGAGTACCGTCTGCGCCTTAGAAGGGCACCTCTGGTGCAACCGTGTACGCAGCTAACGCGCGAAGGCGGTGCAGCAGAGAGGCTAGAAAGCGAATCCAGTAGTCTGCGCAGGGGCCGTTGCCCCGCCAACTACGCCAACCTAATTCTGGCGCCGTTTGCCCACATGCCAAAAACCAGTGCCACGCTGCTGATAATCGATGATGACGAAGTAGTGCGCGCGAGCCTCGCGGCCTATTTGGAAGACAGTGGTTTCAGCGTCCTGCAGGCCAGCAACGGCCAACAGGGTCTTCAGGTATTCGAGCAAGACAAGCCCGACTTGGTCATCTGCGATCTGCGCATGCCGCAGATGGGCGGTCTCGAACTCATCCGTCAGGTCACCGAGCTGTCACCGCAAACGCCGGTGATCGTGGTTTCGGGTGCCGGCGTGATGAACGACGCGGTCGAGGCGCTGCGCCTGGGCGCGGCGGATTACCTGATCAAGCCTCTCGAAGATCTGGCTGTGCTCGAGCACTCTGTGCGCCGAGCCCTGGATCGTGCGCGCCTGCTGCTGGAAAACCAGCGCTACCGCGAGAAGCTCGAAAAGGCCAACCGCGAGCTCGAAGCCAGCCTGAACCTGCTCCAGGAAGACCAGAACGCCGGTCGCCAGGTGCAGATGAACATGCTACCGGAAAGCCCGTGGAGCATCGACGAGTTCAAGTTTGCCCACCAGATCATCCCGTCGTTGTACCTGTCGGGTGATTTTGTCGACTATTTCCGTGTCGACGAGCGCCGGGTAGCGTTTTATCTGGCGGACGTATCGGGTCATGGCGCCTCTTCAGCCTTCGTCACCGTGCTGCTGAAGTTCATGACCACGCGCTTGCTGTTCGAATCCAAGCGCAACGGCACTTTGCCTGAATTCAAGCCTTCGCAAGTCCTTGGTCATATCAACCGGGGGCTGATCAGTTGTAAGCTGGGTAAACACGTCACAATGGTCGGTGGAGTCATCGACGAGGAGACCGGTTTGTTGACCTATAGCATCGGCGGCCATCTGCCGTTGCCTGTGTTGTACACGCCTGAAAGTGTTCGATATCTCGAAGGGCGCGGTCTGCCGGTGGGCCTCTTCAATGAAGCCACCTACGAAGATCACGTGCTTGAGCTGCCGCCGACGTTCAGCCTGACGCTGATGTCCGACGGCATTCTGGATCTATTGCCAGAACCTACGCTCAAAGAAAAAGAAGCCGCTTTGCCTCAACGGGTGAAGTCGGCGGGCGGCAGCCTGGATGGTCTGCGGCAAGTTTTTGGATTGGCCACGCTGGGGGAGATGCCGGATGATATCGCCCTGTTGGTGTTGAGCAGGAATCTTTAATGAGTACCGGTAGAATCCAGTTCGCCGAGCAGGATGGCACCTTCGTCCTGAAGTTCGTTGGTGAAGTTCGCCTGACCCTGTGTTCGGCGTTGGATGCGACTATTGAGAAAATCTTCACCGCGCTGAATTTCAACGCGATCGTGATTGATTTGACCGAAACCCGCAGCATCGACAGCACGACATTGGGCCTGTTGGCCAAACTGTCGATCCTGTCGCGGCAGAAGGTTGGTTTGCTGCCGACCGTGGTCACCACCCACGATGACATCACCCGTCTGCTGCAATCGATGGGCTTCGAGCAGGTGTTCAACATCGTCAACCACCCCGTGCCGTGCCCGGAGTGCCTCGATGACCTGCCGGATCAGGATCAGTCGGAAGAAGTGGTGCGGATCAAGGTGCTGGAAGCGCACAAGATCCTCATGGGCCTGAATGACTCCAATCGTGAAGCGTTTCACGATCTGGTGAATGCGCTCGAACGGCACTGATTACCTGAAGTGATGTTTGCCGGGCTGGCCTCTTCGCGAGCAGGCTCGCTCCCACAGGGTTACGTGGTGACCACAGCATTTCCATACACCCGCATATCCTGTGGGCGCGAGCTTGCTCGCGAAGGCGTCAGCTCAGACGCTACATTTCCAAGTATCTAGCCAATAAAAAAGGGCGAACCCACCAGGGTTCGCCCTTTTTGCATTTGCCGAACCAGATTACAGCTTGGCTTGCAGCAACGCCTCGAGTTTTTCCTGGTCACGGGCGAACTGACGAATGCCTTCAGCCAGTTTCTCGGTGGCCATCGCGTCTTCGTTGGATAACCAGCGGAACTGCGCTTCATTGAGGCTCTGGCGCGCTTCACCCGCGTGCCCTGGCGCCAGTTTGCGCTCCAGCTTGCCAGTGTCGGCAGCCAGTTTGTCGATCAGGTCCGGGCTGATGGTCAGGCGGTCGCAGCCAGCCAGTTGCTCGATCTGGTTGAGGTTGCGGAAGCTCGCACCCATGACCACGGTCTTGTAGTCATTGGCCTTGTAGTAGTTGTAGATGCGCGTTACGGACTGCACACCCGGATCGTCGGCGCCGGTGTAGTCGTTGCCGTTGGCCTTCTTGTACCAGTCGTAGATCCGGCCTACGAACGGCGAGATCAGGAACACACCGGCATCGGCGCAAGCTGCCGCTTGGGCGAAGGAGAACAGCAAGGTCAGGTTGGTCTGAATGCCTTCCTTCTCCAGTACTTCGGCGGCACGGATGCCTTCCCAGGTCGAAGCAATCTTGATCAGAACGCGGTCACGGCCAATGCCGGCCTTGTCGTAAAGCTCGATCAGGCGATGCGCGCGTTTCAGCACGGCGTCCTTGTCGAACGACAGGCGCGCGTCCACTTCGGTGGAGATACGGCCCGGGATTACTTTGAGGATTTCCTGACCCACCGCAACGCCGAAACGGTCGCTGGCCAGGCCAACATCGCCCTTGCAGTCGCTGACGCAAGCATTCAGCAGTTCGGCGTAACCGGGAATGGCCGAAGCTTTGAGCAGCAGGGAAGGGTTGGTGGTGGCGTCGACCGGTTTGACCCGGGTGATCGCTTCGAGGTCGCCGGTGTCGGCCACAACGGTGGTGAATTGTTTGAGTTGTTCCAGCTTGGAAGTCATGGGTGTGCTCTGTCCTGTGGGTCTGACGACATTACCCGAGCGCTGACAGCCACTCAAGGGCGCGTGCGTGGATCGATGGCCCCTGAGGCAACAACCTGAAAACGATTGTTTGAAAGGCGGGGCGCGGTATCGATGAATACGACGTCAAAACCCCTGACAGGTTCAAAGCAACTGACATGCGTACAGATCAGTCGCACAGTGTCTACTGCATGTTCAGCTGAGTGGCGGCGGCCATTTTCGCCGGTTTCGGTTGCCCGTCTGTGGTCAGCAGGCCGAAGTTCTTCTCGCGTTCGTTACTGCCCGATGCGCTGTTGCGCCATTCGTAGATCGATGTCAGCGCAATGTTTAGCTTTTTCACATCGGCGATAAACGCGCTGACTTTGCTGGCCTGCCCGTCGATGCCGCCATTGGAGCTGAGCGCCGATACGCCCCATTCACTGATGACCCCGGGCAGATGAAAGTTTTGCTGGATAAACGACTGTGCAGTGCTGATTTGCGTGGCCGACATGCCGTACGGGTGATAGGAAATCGCGTCGAGGCATTTCGGGTACTCACTGACGATCCTGTTAAGCGCCACCGTTGACGCAGAGCCTGCGGTCGGTGCCCGGGCAAAACCGAAGCCGACCACTGGCGTGGTTTGCGCTGTGGCCTGCAACGACTTGCACACGGCGCTCATGAACGGCACGAACGTCGTAGCGAAATTGCGCGTTGGCCAGTAGGTTTCAAGGTCGGGCTCGTTCCAGATCTCGATCGCCACCAGTTGTGAACTGTAGGTTTTCTCCAGGCCTGTCAGTGCGGTGGCGAACGATTCTCCAGCCTTTGTCAGTTCACCAACGTTGTCGGGTGTCGGGGTCAACGGCTTGATCGCGCGCACGGTCAGTAACACCGGCAGGCCAGCGGATTGCGCGGCTGCAAAGGCATCGCTGACCTGCTTCTGATAAGCCTTGGCGCTGAGACTGTCGCTCCATACGCCGAAGCGCACAAAACTGAAGCCTGAGGCTTTGATATGGGCAGCATCCTCGGCGGAGAAGTTCTGGATCTTGACCTGGATTCCGATGGTCTTGGCGGGGAGGTTGGGAAACAGCTCGCTGGCATGAACTTGAGGTGCGGCACTGAGCGCCAGCAACAGCGAGGCACTGAGGCGTTTGAGATGGGCTGATTTCATGTCTGCTCTCCAATGAGAATGACAACGGCGAATAGTTCTCTGGACGTCTGTTGTTTGAAACTAACAATCGCGCGAAGTGCGCGAATGTTATTTTTTGTCGGAAATCATTCGCGTGAAAATCACAGTTATTTTTAGTCCGCTAATTCTGGTTGGGGGGCTTTTAAGCGCTGTGGTACTTAGTGTTCCGGTACTAACAGGGTGAATCTATTTTCTGAGTGCAGGAAGATCTAGTGGGTTCATTAAAGTTCGCTCTAGATGTTGGCAGTTTGATATTACACAGGAAAGTAAACCTTGTTCAAAAAGATCCTTGTCGTCTGCGTTGGCAATATATGCCGAAGTCCTACCGCAGAACTGTTGCTGCGTAACGCGCTGGCCCCCGGAGCAATCTCGGTGACCTCTGCAGGCCTCGCGGCACGTGTCGGAGAAGGCGTTGAAGCTTCGGCGCGGCAGGTTCTGGAAGACCACGGGCATAGCGCCGAAGGCTTCAGGGCGCGGCAACTGACCTCGGACATCGTCAATGAATCAGATCTGATTCTGGTCATGGAAAAACAACACGTTAACCAAGTATTGAATATTGCCTCCCATGCGCGGGGCAAAGTATTTCTTCTCGGCAAATGGCAGAGCGAACGAGAGATACAAGATCCATACCGTCAAGGCAAGGCCGCTTTTATTCATGCCCATGCATTGATTGAAGATGCTGTCAGCGCATGGGCGCAACGTCTTGTACGTTGATCAATATTCTTCAGATCAGTGAATGGTAAGAACAGACTTATGCAGTTACCGTCAGTAATCGCCAACCGTGACAACGATCAAGACAGTATTGATCTACTCGGCATATTCGGCAGTTTGATAGACCAGAAATGGTTGATCGGCGCACTCACCGGTGCCTTTATGGCTGCCGGCGTTGCCTATGCGGTGTTGGCCACGCCTGTGTACCAGGCGAACGCGCTGGTGCAGGTCGAACCGAAAAAGAACGACATGCTCGGTTTCTCCGACCTCAACAGCATGCTCGGTGGGCAATCGCCGTCGGTGACCGAAATTGGCATCATCAAGTCGCGCGCGGTGATCGGTAAAACCGTCGATGACCTGCGTCTGGATATCGATGTCACGCCTAATACCTTCCCGCTGATTGGCGGTTTTCTCGCTCGCCGTTATCGCGGCGAAACCGAGTTCAGCGTCGCGCCGCCAAAGTTCGGCATGAACAGCTATGCATGGGGCGGCGAGCGCGTCGAGATCGCCCGGCTGGACCTGCCAAAAGAACTGCTGGGCAAAAAGCTCACGCTGATTGCCGGCGAACAACATCACTTCAAGCTGTTCGATGAAAACGACAACGTGCTGGTAGACGGTGTCGTCGGTGAAGCCTTCGCCCAGGATGACGTGGCGGGGCTGATTGCTCATCTGTCGGCCAATCCTGGCACGCAGTTCCAGGTGGTGCGCAATCCACGGATCGTGACCATCCAGAGCTATCAGGATGCGCTGGATATTTCCGAGCAGGGCAAAGAGTCGGGCATCATCCGCCTCGCGCTGGCCAGCGCCGATGCGCCTGAGGCGGTGAAGATCCTCAACAAGATCGCGGCGCTGTACGTCGAGCAGAATGTGCGTCGCACGTCTGCCGAAGCGGCGCAAAGCCTGGCGTTCCTGCAGAGCCAGCTACCGCAGGTCAAACGTGATCTGGCCAAGGCCAGTGATGCGCTCAACGCCTACCAGACGCACGGCAAGACCGTAAATATCTCCCTGGAAACCCAATCGGTACTCGGTCAGACCGTGGCGCTCGATACACGGATTTCCGAGCTGAAAATGCAGCAGGCGGAGATGGATCGCAAGTTCACCAAACAGCATCCGGCCTATCGCGCACTGATGAGCCAGATCGGCGAATTGACGCAACAGCAGAAGTCGCTTGAAGGCAAGGTTCAGGATTTGCCGGCCACGCAACAGGAGCTGTTGAACCTGACCCGCGATGTCGAAGTGGCCTCGCAGATCTACACGCAATTGCTGAACAAATCTCAGGAACTGGACATCGTCCGTGCCGGCGCAGTCGGCAACGTGCGCTTGATCGACACGGCGGATGTCGACCTGACCAGCCCGGTCAAACCGAAAAAAGCCCTGATCGTGCTTATCGCCACCTTCCTCGGCGCCTTCGTCGGCGTCGCCCTGGTGTTGCTGCGCAAATCCCTCAGTCGTGGCCTGGAAGGGCCGGAGGCCATCGAGCAACTTGGCTTGCCGGTGTACGCGTCGATTCCTTACAGCGCGCTGCAGCAGGAAGAGGACGGCAAAAAGGGTCGCGCCCGCGATGGCGTGGACAAACCGGCGTACCTGTTGGCGTTGCGCAACCCGACGGATCTGTCCATCGAGTCGATCCGCAGCCTGCGTACCTGCCTGCACTTCGCCGGGCTCGACTCGACCAACAACCGCATCATGATTTCCGGGCCGAGCCCGCAGGTCGGCAAGACGTTCGTCTCTTCCAACCTTGCCGCCGTCATGGCGCAAAGCGGTCAGCGTGTGGTGCTGATCGACGCCGACATGCGCAAAGGGCATCTGCACAAGACCCTCGACGTACCCATCGCCAATGGTCTGTCAGACCTGCTGGTCAAGCGCTGCAGCCTCGAGCAGTCGATCAAAAAAATCGAAGGCGCTGACCTGCACTTCATCAGTCGCGGGCAGGTGCCGCCCAATCCTTCCGAGCTGTTGATGCACGCCAATTTCCGCGAGCTGCTGGCAGAGCTCAGCGAACTGTACGACGTGGTGATCATCGACACGCCGCCGCTGCTGGCGGTGACCGATGCGGCGATTGTTGGCCGTGAGGCGGGCATCAGCCTGATCGTCACGCGTTTCGGCGTGAACCCGGCCAAGGAAATCGAATTGACCATTCGCCGCTTCGCGCAGAACGGCATCGAGTTGAAAGGTGCGGTGTTCAACGGCGTCGAGAAGCGCGCGGCCAGTTACTACGGCAACGGCGGCTACGGCTATTACAACTACGAATACGCCTCCGACAAATCCTGATTTGCCGCGATTTTTCTAAATTTGGAGTGGGTGGTTGTGAAAAAAATACTGCACGTGGCTGAGACGATAAAAGGTGGCGTTGCGACGGTCATTCGCACGATTTCGACGTCGCCCGAAGACGACGCTGCCAATTACGAGCTGGTTTATCTGGTCCCGCAGGATCAGGAAAAAGAGCTGCACGGCATTGCAGCGCAGCAGATTCGCACCTTCGCCCGAAACGGGCGCAACGTGCCGTCGCTGCTGCGTTTCGCCTGGCGCCTGGCGCAGGTGATGATCAAGGAAAAACCCGATGTGGTGCATCTGCACAGCACCTTTTCCGGGGTGATCGGCCGTTGCGTTTGCGTGCTGTTGCGACCTTGGTGCAAGCCGAAAATCGTCTACTGCCCGCATGCGTTTTCGTTCCTGATGGAAAGCTCGCCGATCAAGCAGAAAGTCTATGCGTGGATCGAGCGTGTCTTGCAGAAGGTTACCGACGTGATCATCTGCGTCAGCCAGTATGAGCTCGACAAAGCCGCGAGTTTTGGCATCGAGCGCAAGCGCATGCGCCTGATCTATAACGGCATTCATCGCCGGGACGAGGCGGCAAAAATCGCCAACCCCGAGCCGATTCATCTGTTGTTTGTCGGCCGCCTCGACTACCAGAAAGGCTTCGACGTGTTGCTCAAGGCCTACGCCAAGGTGCAGCGCAACGATCTGAAACTGACGGTGGTCGGCAGTGCGGTCAACGAGGACGTGGTCGAGTGCCCGCCCATGCATGGCGTTGAATACCTGCCGTGGGTCACACCAAGTGAAGTGCACGCGCTGTATCAACAAGCCGATGCCTTGATCGTCCCGAGTCGCTGGGAAGGTTTTGCCATGGTGCCGCTGGAAGGCATGGCCATGGGGCTGCCGGTGATCGCCAGTGACTGCACGTCGCTGCCCGAGCTGGTCAGCAACGAGGTGTCCGGTTACGTCTTCCCGACCGGTGATCACCAGGCGCTGGCCGATGTGCTGGCGAAAATCCAGAAGCCGCGCTTGCTCGACCTCGGCAACGAGGGCCGCAGCATTGTCCGCGAGCGTTTCAGCGCCGCGTTGATGATCCGCCAGACCTACGACCTGTATCGCGCTCCCACTTATTAAGTAGAACTCAAGCTTATGAACGTAACGATTTTGCATGGCTACAGTGCGTCCAACTCCGGTGACGGTCTTCTTGTCGATCTGGCCATTGCCCTGGTGCAGCGCAACTTTGGTGACGACACCGCGATCAGCGTTGTGGCGTCCGATCCGCAATCCTTCAGCTACCTGCCACACCCACGTTTTGACGCGCCGGTGATGGCAGCCAAAGGACTGGGGCGGGTCAAGCAAGCGGTGTTTCTCAATCAGTCCTACGCAGGGCTCGCCGATCTGTTGCGCAAAACCGACCTGATCGTCGGCGTCGGCGGCGGTTACATGCGCTCGAAAAGTGCGTTCGAGCACATCAAGTTGAAACTCGGCCACGCCAAGCAACTGGAAACCGCGATCCTCAGCAAAGTGCCGTCGGTGTACCTGCCGCAAAGCATCGGCCCGTTCCATGGCGAGAGCAGCAAAATCGTCGAGCATTACGCCAGCGCCGACGCGGTGTTCGTGCGCGACAATCGTTCGTCGGCGATCTTCGATGCCTGTGACAACGTCTACCGCGCGCCGGATCTGGCGGTGCAATCGTTGGCCAGCAAAATTCTGCAGCAACCCAAGTTCACCCGTTGCGCCGCGTCCCCGGCCACGGTGTGCGTCGTGCTGCGCAAGCCTCCAGAGTGGAGCAAGGAAAAGAAGGTCGCCTACGTCGCCAATCTGAAGCTGCTGCTGCAACGCCTGAAGAACAAAAGCAAAGTGGTCTGCGCCGTGCAAAGCGCTGTGCGTGGCAACGATGACGGCGCGTTCTATCGCGAATTGGGCATCAGCGAAGACTTGCTGTCGCTGAAGGCGACAATTGCCAAGTATCAGCCGGATCTGGTGATTTCCGTGCGCTTGCACGGCGCGATCGAATCACTGCTCTCGGGCGTGCCGGCGTATCACATCAGCTACGAGCGCAAAGGCTTCGGCGCTTATCAGGACATGGGTGTCGAGGACTGGGTGATCAACGGCGGCGACATCAATGTCGACACCATCATCAACACGGTTTACGCGCCGAACGCGCTGTCGAATTTCGGCAAACGCCTGACCGACACCTGCCGCGAGATCGAGGCAAAAACCGTGGCCATGGACGAGATCATCAAAGGGATCGTTCGATGATATTTCGGCTACTGCTTCGCGGCGGAGCCTTGGGCGCGAAGTTTTTGCTGGTGCTGGCGATCACTCATTACCTCGGTTATGAAGCGTTGGGCTTTTACGGCGTGGTGGTCGCGGCATCGCTGATTGCCTCGAAGTTCTACAGTGTCGGCTTCAGTTCGGAAATCAATCGGCTGATCAGTGTCGGCGGCAGTTCGCGCCGGGTCGTCGACAAGGTTTTGCTGCTGTATCTGGCGGTGGGGCTGGTGTTGTCGGTGGTCACAGTGCTGATTTATTCACTGTTCCAGGCTGTCGAGGCGCCGATGGCGCTGATCCTCTGCGTGACGCTGGTGTTGCTCACCGAACACCTGTCGTTCGAAATCAACTCGTTCGTGTTTTCCGCGCAGAAAGCCACGGCGGGCGCGCTGCTGTTTTTCATCAAGACCGGCCTGTGGGCGTTGTTGGCGGTGGGCGGGATGATGCTCGGCTGGGTGTCGGGCATTACCAGTGTTTTGTGGCTGTGGGTGGTCGCCAACGTGCTGGTGATCATCGCCGGCTACCTGATCGTGGTGAACGTGCATCGGGGACGAGAAGCCGGAACGCTGGCCACCGCGACAGTGTGGAAGGCCGGGTTGCCGTTCTACCTCGGCACCGGTTTGATCGCGTTGAGTCAGTACGCCGAGCGCTTTCTGATCATCGACCTCGAACCCTACGCCAGCCTCGGTAAATACGTGTACGCGTGGTCGGCGGCCAACACCTTGCAAGCGTTGTCCTACGCGGTGGTGGCGGTGGTCGGCATTCCGGTGTTGGCCAAACGTTTTCAGGCCGATCAGCAAGCGTTCACGGTCAGGCAATTGTTCGTCAACAAATGGGTCATGCGCTCACTGGCGGTGTCCGCTGTGGTAGCGGTGGCGATTTATCTGTTCTTCAACGTGGTGCTCGATTACGTCGCGACCAGCGTGCCACGTCCGGACAACGCGATCCTCGCTGTGCTGATCTTTTCCTTCGCCTTGCGCGCGATTGGCGACATCGTCTGGGGCGGTTTGATTGCCTCGAAAAACAGTCGCGTGTCACTCGCCAGCGCGGCAATCTGCCTGTTGGTTTCGGTGCCGGTCAGCTACCTGCTGATCAAGCACTATTCGATCTATGGCGCGGCGTGGGGCAACGTCGTTGCGATCATCGTGCAACTGGGCGTGATTGCCGTGTTGACCCGTGTGACGGGCGCGAAGAAGGCCGCTGTGTCATGGGCCTGAAGCTGCCGTGCATCGAGTTTCGTGGCAAGAAACTCGATTCGTACGTCTCGTTCCTGATCCTCTTCACCGGCCTGTTTCTGTCGGTGGCCATGCCGCTGCTGGTCCCTCGCGCGCCCGGGCCGGATGCCATGACGTTATGGTCGTCCTATGCTCGCGCCGACAACTGCAATTTCTGGAATCCGTTCTCGCCGGATCGCTCCTCCTACGAGTGTTCGGCGTTCCTGCTGCGGCCCACCGGGATCAACCTGACCAATGCCTGGGCCTACGGCATGTTCTGCAACTTCTTCCTCACGGCGATTCCGGTGGTGGTGTTTCGGCGCATGCCGCTGGCGATCTTCGGCACCTTGTGTCTGTGGGGCATCGTCCGCTCGTTTTTTCTGGAAAACCTGACCAAGGAAATCATCGTTTCGGTGGCGGTGCTGAGCATTTTGCTCAGCTCGTTGACGCGTAAATATCGCGGCGGATTTTTCCTGTCGGCGGTGATCTACGGCGTGTTGATCCGGCCCTACTGGATTCTGTTTTCGCTGTCCTGGGTCGGCGTCTGTGTGATGAAGAAGTATGTGTCGCGCATGACCTTTTTCCTGATGCTGTTCATGTTCTATCTGGCAGTCGCCATGGCGATTCAGTTGGCGCTCGGGTTTCCGGTGTCGTCGATTCGCGCGAGTAACAACGAGTTGCGCACGGCGGGGGAAGAGGGCTCGAAATCGCTGATCGTGTCGTGGCTCAGCGGCAGTGACTTCGTCTCCCAAGCGCTGGACTCGATGATCATTTTCTTCCGGTTGTCGTTCCCCGTGGAGCTAATCCTGCTGTCCGGGCCGGGTCAGGCGATCTTCGTCGCCTTGATGATCATGACCGCGTTGCTGCTGTTCAAAGTCATCACCTCCACCGATTACAAGGGCACGCCGATCCAGACCAAACCCAAGGAACTGATCGCGATTCCGCTGGCGTTTTTGCTGGTGCAGGGGTTGTTCGAGCCGGACTTCGGCTCCTTCGCCCGGCACTTCTCGATGGTCGTGCCAGTGCTGTTCGTCGGCCTGGGATTGATGCTGCGCGCGAACAAGCCGGTGCAGGTTGAATCAAGAATTCTGAATTGAGGCAGGTGCTTTATGTCGAGCAAGAAAAAGTCCCTGGAGATCGAAACCCTGCGCGGCCTGGCGTGCCTGCTGCTGGTGCTCTATCACGTCATCGGCCCGTTGGGCGGCGGCTTGAAGATCGATCTGGGCTCACCGTTTCGAGTGCTCGCCGACTCGATGGTGTACGTGCGCATGCCGCTGTTCACCTTCATTTCCGGCTACATCTACTCGATTTACAAAATCCGCGGGAATGACTTTTCCGCGTTCTTCACCGGCAAGGTTCGGCGGCTGATCGTGCCGCTGTTTTGCGTGGGCGTGCCGTTCTCGGTGCTGCAAGCGGTCGGCCCGGGGGTGAACAAGGAGGTCAGTGTGATCGACGCGTTGTTGTCGTTCTGGGTGCCGATCAACCACTTCTGGTTCTTGCAGGCGGTGTTCATCATTTTCATGTTCGTCGGCTTGCTGGAGTGGCGTGGTCTGCTGCGTTCGCCCACGCGCCTGTATCTGCTGTTTGCCTTTGCTGCGGCGATTTTTCTACTGCCGCCGTTCACGTTCGACGCGTTCGGCATCAACGGCGCAATCTACCTGCTGCCGTTTTTCGTCGCGGGGATGATCGGCCAAGAGAGCGTCGACGCGTTGAGACAGCGCTTCAAGATGATCGGGCCGCTGGTGTTTGTGCTGATCTCGCTGACGCTGTTGTATGTCGCGGCGGTGGATCGCGAGCTGATTGTCGATCGCCGTAGTGTGATGGGTCTGACGGTGGGTTGCGTGTCCTGCTTCGCGCTGCTGTCGAGCGATATGCGCTCGAAGTGGCTGACCTGGCTGGGCGGTTATTCCTATGCGATTTTCCTGTTCCATGTTTTGTTTGCCGCCACTTCGCGGTTTGTCCTGGGACGTTTGGGCGTGAAGGATGAGAGCGTGCTGGTGTTCGGCGGCGTGGCGTGCGGGTTGCTTGGACCTGTGGTGTTGTCGATGGTTTTCAGTCGGTTCAATTTCACCTCCGTGCTGTTTCTGGGGGAGCGAGCGGCAAGCAAAAAACCACTGGAACCCATCACCCCGGTGGTGCCAACCCAATCATCCCTGTAAGTCACACCATCTCTGTCGGAGCTAGCAAGCCAGCTCCCACAGGTTTATTGGTATGCACAGATTTAATGGATGACCACAAACCCTGTGGGAGCGAGCTTGCTCGCGAAGGGGCCGTCACTGAATGAAGGAATTTATGCATGTTGGCAGTTGATGACGCTCAGCCCGTTGCAGCGTCGGTGGTTGAGGTAGGTGATGCGCGCGAGCGCTTTGCCCGGTGGCGTGAAGGCAAGGCCGGCAAGGTGCTGGCAGTCTCGGTGATTGGCGACAGCTACAGCGCCGGACAGGATTTCTATCTGAACAAACTGGTTCAGCGGGTGGCCGGGGAGGTGGGTTTCGCCGGGCCTGGCTACGTCGGTTTCAACCACGGCGCGGCGCTGGGCGGCACACACTTCAAATACACCCGTAGCAGCGAGAAGTATTTCGGCGGCGACTGGAAGGTCTCCGGGCTCGGCCAGGCCAGCCCCGATAGCCGAACGGTGACAGGGCGGCCCGGTGCATGGTTGCAGGTCAATGCCAGTCCGACACCGGCGATCAACACCGTCGTCACTCAAGCGAAATTACTTTATCTGGGCAACGGTGAGTCCAGTGAGATCCGCTATCGCTGGACGCCATCGCAAGACTGGAAACCCTTGAAGCTCGCTGGTTCCGGCGTACAAGAGGTGCCATTGCCTGACACGCCGACAGCGGCGGATTGGGCGTTCCGGCTCGAAGTGGTGAACGGCGCGCCAACCTTGTTCGGCTTGTGGATGAGCAACGATCAGGGCGGCGTGCGGGTGTCCAAACTGGCGGCGTCAGGCGCGGCATCCGCTGACTTCTATCACAGCGATCCGCAGTGGCAGACACAGTGGAAAGCGGCCGTGTCGAAGATTCCTGCCGACGTTTATCTGATCATGCTCGGTGGCAACGATCAGGGCTTTGGTGTGAAGCCGCAGACGTATTTGCACAATGTGCAGGGGCTGGTGGCAATGATTCGCGAGATTCAGCCAGCGGCGAGCATCAACCTGATCATGCGTCAGGACACCACGCGCTCCAGTGCCTATCCGATGTCGGCTTATGCGCAGGTTTTGCAGCCTTGGGCTCAGTCCCAGCATCTGGGGTACGCCAATCTGCAATGCGCGTTCGGCAGCGACGTCAAACGCTACGCGGCCGCGATGATCGGCCCGGACAAGATTCATCCGGTGCCGGCCACGGGCGGCAAGGTGATTGCCGATTATTTCTATGGCTGGATCACTGGTGCCAAGGACCGTTGCGCCGCTTCCCCACTGTGATCGTTCCCCTGTCCTGCGTGCGATGGCATGAAAACGCATACCCCTGTAGGAGCTGCCGAGCAAACCGGGGCAACTGAGATAACCGGGATAGCGGGGATATAAAATCAACAGGTGAACGTTGGGGCTTACGCTTTTTCGAAGCCGTCCAGTTGACTCAACAACTCCGCAAGCTTCTGCGGCATCAACCGCGTATCACAACGCGTCTCCACGTTGATGATGATCGCCGGGTCGTTGCAGCAGATGCGCACCCGGAAGCGCCAGTCGCTGAAAATCACTTTCAGGCCGTCGTGGTCATCGATTTCCAGCGCCTGCTCGCCATAGAGCTTTTTCAGGTGGGCGAGCAGGGGATATGGATCGGCCAGCGGCCGGCGAATGTCGCCGGAGGACGGAAACATGCCGATGCGCTCCACCAGCAAAATGGTGCCCAGCCAGGATTCATTGGCGCTGGGCAACGGCTGCTGACGCGACAACCAACTGACCACCCCGAGGTTGCCCACCTCACGTTCAATGTCTGCCGAATGTTGTGCAATGTTCATAGAGGCCTGCCTGAAATGATAAGTGGGCGGTGGGTGTGTGGGCCGTCTCAGCGGCCCTTGAGGTAGACGTTTTCGTAGCAGAAGTTGGTCGCTTGCAGGTAACCCTCGGCGTCGCCGCAGTCGAAGCGCAGGCCCTTGAACTTGTAGGCCAGTACGCAACCGTTTTGCGCCTGTTTCATCAGGGCGTCGGTGATCTGGATCTCGCCGCCCTTGCCCGGCTGGGTGTCGGCGATCAGGTCGAAAATGTCGGGCGTCAGGATGTAGCGACCGATGATCGCCAGGTTCGAAGGTGCATCCTGCGGCGCCGGTTTTTCGACCATGTTGTTGACCCGATAAATGCCATCGGAAATCAGCTCGCCGGCGATCACGCCGTACTTGTGCGTCTGATCGGCCGGGACTTCCTGGATCGCTACGATCGAGCAGCGGAATTTCTTGTAGAGCTGGATCATCTGCGTGAGCACGCCATCACCTTCCAGGTTCAAGCACAGGTCATCGGCCAGAACCACGGCGAATGGTTCGTCGCCGATCAACGGACGACCGCTGAGAATCGCGTGGCCCAGGCCTTTCATTTCTACCTGGCGCGTGTAGGAGAAGGTGCAGGTGTCGATCAGCTCGCGGGTGCCGGCAAGGAACTTCTCTTTCTCGGTCCCGCGGATCTGGTGTTCAAGTTCGTAGCTGATATCGAAATGATCTTCCAGCGCACGCTTGCCCCGGCCGGTGACGATGGCCATGTGTTGCAAGCCGGCGTCTCGCGCTTCTTCAACGGCGTACTCGATCAACGGCTTGTTGACGATCGGCAGCATCTCTTTCGGCATGGCTTTGGTGGCTGGCAAGAAACGCGTGCCATATCCGGCAGCGGGAAACAAACATTTACGAATCATAAAAGTATCCTGGACAGTCATGGAACACAGCCAACGGGTGCGCGCACTAACGAAGGAGTGCAAGTTTCAATAGTTATTGAACGACTGCTTTAATACCTGAGTCAGGTTATTAATTGCAATTGAATGCGCCGGTAAAACGCGACAATGTTATGAGATGTCGGATGGCGCGTTATTAGTTATTTTTAGTCGGTATCTGTTGATAGTGATGAGTGCACTTGCAGTGCTAATAAGTACCGGGCAATACAGTGTGACCTGCAAAAATATTTATTGCCAGTCATTGAACTAGTTTTGTTTTCGGTTGTTGTCGCCTGGTTTGTGTGGATTGCGACACATCTCCACAACAACAGGCTTGACACGCTACTTGTTAATTATCCAATCACGGACCGCGCTATGAAGATTCTGGTAACCGGTGGCGCCGGCTATATCGGCTCGCACACCACACTTGCGCTGCTTGAAGCAGGTTATGAAGTTGTCGTGCTGGATAATCTTTGCAACAGCAGCGATGCGGCACTGCATGCGGTGGAGGCGATCTGCGGCAAAAGTGCGCAGATGATTCGCGGTGATGTCTGCGATCGGGCGCTGCTTGACCGGATATTCAACGAGCATGCCATCGACGGCGTGCTGCATTTCGCCGGTCTCAAAGCGGTCGGCGAGAGCGTGCGCAAGCCGCTTGAGTATTACGAGACCAACGTCAGCGGCAGCATCACGCTGTGTCAGGCGATGGCGGCGGCTGGGGTGTTTCGCCTGGTGTTCAGCTCATCGGCCACGGTCTACGGCGAGCCGGCGCAGATGCCGATCCGCGAAGACTTCCCGACCGGTACTCCGACCAATCCCTACGGGCAATCCAAGCTGATCGTCGAAAACGTCCTGCGTGATCTGTGCCAGTCCGAGCCGCGCTGGAGCATCGCCTTGCTGCGTTACTTCAACCCGATCGGCGCGCACCACAGCGGCCATATGGGTGAAGATCCGAATGGCATTCCCAACAACCTGCTGCCTTATATCAGTCAGGTCGCGGTGGGCAGCCTGCAAGAGTTGTCGATTTTTGGCGACGATTACCCCACGGTCGATGGCACCGGTGTGCGTGACTACATCCACGTGGTCGACCTGGCGGACGGGCATTTGAAAGCCTTGCAGTCGATTTCCGGACGCAGCGGCATTCATACCTGGAACCTCGGCACCGGCGATGGCTACAGCGTGTTGCAAGTGTTACGTGCTTTTGAGCAGGCCTGCGGACAACCCGTGCCGTATCGGGTGATGCCGCGACGTTCGGGGGATATCGCCGAGAGTTGGGCCGACGCGTCCAAAGCTGCGCAAGAGCTGGGCTGGAAAGCCAGGCGTAACTTGCAGGACATGGTCACCGACACGTGGCGCTGGCAATCGAACCATCCGAAGGGCTATCTCCGATAATGTCGTTTTGATGCCCAATGTTAGTTTCGGTCAGGTGTTAGATATCGTCGGGAAAATACGCTGGAAATGCCTTTTGCAAGTCCGTAGATATAAACCTGCCGTTCGACTTTTATCAGTTGCGTAAGACTGTGAAAGAACAACGGATCTTGTTCGCATTTTTCGCGGACTTGAACTCTACCACCTCTAGCACCGGCCGGTTTTTAACAGGTCGAATGTTAGAAAGGAGTTGATATGAAGAAAGTGATGGCAGTTGCCCTGTTGACGATGTTGAGCAACTGGGCTGCCGCAGCTGAAGCGCCGCTTACTGCGGTGACCAATGTGGGCGGTAGTGTAGCGGCTTCGCAAGCCCCTGCAGCCAGTACTGCAATGGTCGCCAGTGCAGTAGCGGCGTCCAACAGCGGTGGCAGTGCCAACGGCGGTACCACCGGTACGACGGGTACCACCGGTACAACCGGCACGCATAACTAACAGCCGTTTTGTTAGTGCAGTACAGGGTCGCCCGACGCAAGTCGGGTGACTTCTTTTTTTAGATCCGCCCTTGAATAGCGTAGTGCCATTATGACTCGTAGTTTTTCTCTTTTAATGTTGGCAAGTCTCGCTTTACAAGGTTGCATGTTTTCCCCCGGCCAATACCTGAGCACCAGCGACATCACCCGCCAGGGTGCCAGTGAGAGCAGTCGGGTCGAGCTGATTCCGATCACGCCCAAGCTGATCTCCACCACCCGCGCCACGCAAAAGCGCACGTCGCTGCCGCCGGAGTTATTGACGACCCCGGCCGAGTACCGCATCGGCAATAACGATGTCTTGTACATCACGGTCTGGGATCACCCCGAGCTGACAGCGCCGTCCGGTGCGCAGCAACAGATCGATGCCAACGGCCGTCTGGTGCGTTCTGATGGCACGCTGTACTACCCGTTTATCAAGGAAGTCCAGGCCACCGGCCGGACCATCCAGCAACTGCGCTCTGACATCGAACAACGGCTGTCGGCGTTCATCGCCGAGCCGCAGGTTGACGTCGCCGTATTGCGTTTCGCCAGTCAGAAAGTGGTGGTCACCGGCGCGGTTACGAAGGCCGGCCCGCAGGCGATTTCGACCAATCCGCTGAGCGTGGTCGAAGCGCTGGGTTCGGCCGGCATCGATACCAACAACGCGGACTTGTCCGGCCTGTTGCTGACGCGTAACGGGCGGGTGTATCCGCTCAATCTCGACTCGCTCAACCATCATGATTCCGAGTTGCAAGGCGTGTACCTCAAGGGCGGCGATCAGTTGTACCTGCCGTACAACGACAACAAGCGAATTTACGTCATGGGTGAGGTCAACCAGCCACGCGCATTGAGCTTCAAGACGGCGACGATGAACCTCTCCGATGTGCTCGGTTCGGTCGGCGGCTTGAGCCAGACCACCTCCAACGGCAACGCGGTTTACGTCATTCGCGGCGTGGAAAACCTCGACGTCGAGCCGGCGAAAATCTACCAGTTGAATGCCGAGTCGCCGACCGCCATGGCGCTCGCCACGCATTTCGAAGTGCGCCCGCAGGATGTCGTTTATGTCGGCCCAGCGAACGTGACGCGCTGGAACCGCTTCATCAGCCAATTGGTGCCGTCGGCGTCGATTGTCGGCACCGGGGCTTCCGCTGCGAAGAACTGGAGCGAATACAGTAACAACAGCAAATAAGGCCGCCGACTGTGAACACGTTGAAAGTAGGTGTCTGCCTGATGGCGGCCCTGTTGTTGTGTGGCTGTAACCCACTGATGAGCGCGTCGCTGAACAACCTCAAATCGGCAGTGATCGGCCCTGACGAAGTGGACGTGACGCCGGCCCAGGTGGCCGAGGTCAGCTATCCGCAACTCAAGTTGACCACGCCGTCCGGCTCCGGGGTGCTGGCGTTGGTGCGCGAGCGTGAAGACCTGCAGTTCTGGGTCGCCTCCGGCAAGCAAGTGCTGCTGCTGCGCGATGGCCTCGCCGTGCGCAGCATCGGTCTGGGCCTTGAGGGTGATCTCGACGGCACGCGTCTGGCGGATGACTCGCCGTTCAAGTCAGGCCTGCATCAAGTCGCCGATGGCTTTACCACGCGGCGCTGGATCGACCTCTACAAGGGCCAGGAAGTGGGGGTGATCGTCAACAGTCGCTTCACCCGCCGCTCGACGGAAACCCTCGACATTCTTGACAAGGAATACACCGTGCTGCGTGTCGATGAGCAGATTGAAGCTCCGGCCATCGGCCTGAGTGCGACCAATCGTTATTGGGTTGATCCGCGTGACGGTTTCATCTTCAAGAGTGAGCAGCAACTGACCTCGCAACTGCGCGTCAGAATCGTGCAACTGACACCTGATCGCAGGCATCTGCCGTGAAGCGTCTTGGCTTTTTTTCAGCGTGTCTGATGGTGATTGCCGGTGTGAGCCAGGCCGCTGTCACGGTGACGGGCGATGTCGCCAATCCCGGGCCGGTCGAACTGCCGGCGGGCGGGCGCTTGCTCGATGTGATCAACGAAGCGGTGCCCAATGCCGAAGGTTATTGGTTGGCGGGGGTGTTGCTGCGCCAGTCATTGCTGGAGGAGCAGACGCGACTCAAGGCTGGCGTGCTGTTTGATCTGGATGTCTTGCAGCGCATGGCGTTGCTCTTTGACATGCCGAGCCGTGTGGCGCTGGCGCAACGGCTGACCGAGCAAGTCCGGCAGATGCCGGTGACTGGCCGGCAGATCGCCGACCTCGATCCGGTCGCGGTGGAAGTCGGCTTCGCGCGCAACATCCGTCTGGACGATGGCGATCGTCTGATCTACCCCAAGCGCATCGACGAAGTTGAAGTGCTCGGTGCTGTCGCCGAGCCTTGCCACTTGCCGTATCAACCGTTGCAGGAGGCTCGCGAATACCTGCAAGGGTGCTCGATCCTGAGCGATGCCGAGGCCGATTACCTGTGGCTGATCCAGCCCAACGGTGTTACGCGGCGCGTCGGTATTGCGCACTGGAATCGCGAGAGCGGGCACATGCCCGTCGCCGGCAGCAAGATTCTGGTGCCGGTCAAAAATGATGATCTTGATCCGCCTCTTCCTGAACTGAATCAGCAGTTGGCCGAATTGATTGCCACGCAATTGGCTGAGGTGGTTCGTTGAATTTTCGTTTTGCAGCTGTGTTGTTATTGCCCTGTGGTCTGGTTCATGGAGAACCGCGCATTACCCAAAGTGACTTCGGTGGCACGGGCCTGTTGCAGACGCCGACGGCGCGCATGGCCCCGGCCGGCGAGTTGAGCGTCAACGCCAACCGCACCGAGCCTTACAGCCGTTACAGCGTTTCGTTGCAGCCTCTGGATTGGCTCGAAGGCTCGTTTCGCTACACCGCGATCACCAACCGGGCGTACGGCTCCGAGGCCCTCAGCGGCAGCCAAAGCTATAAGGATAAGGCGGTCGACGCCAAAGTCCGGCTGTGGCAGGAAAGCCATTGGCTGCCCGATGTTGCACTGGGCTTCCGAGATATCGGCGGTACGGGTTTGTTCTCCAGTGAATATTTCGTCGCCAACAAGCGCTACGACAATTTCGATTTCAGCGCCGGCATTGCCTGGGGTTACCTGGGCAATCGCGGCGACTTCGACAACCCGCTGGGCTATGTCAGTGATCGCTTCGATACCCGGCCCGCGCTCGAAGGCACCGGTGACGTCAACTCAGGTTCGTACTTTCGCGGAAAGCCCTCATTCTTCGGCGGTGTGAGTTATCAGACGCCATGGGATCGCCTGAGCCTGAAGCTCGAATATGAAGGCAACGACTACAAGCACGAGCCGAAGGACAACGTGATCAAGCAAGACTCGCCGATCAACTTCGGCGCAGTGTTCAAGGTCGCGGATTCGGTCGACATCAGCGCGGCGTGGGAGCGCGGCAACACCGCGATGTTCGGCGTGACATTTCATACCAATTTCGTCAGCCGCAAGGCGCCGGCCAAGACCTACGACCCAACCCCCGAACCGCTGCCGGCGAAGATGCCGGCCACGTCGATGGAGCAGGTCGACTGGGCTAACGTCTCGCAGCGGTTGCAGCAAAATGCCGGGTACAAGGTGGAGCGCATCGCCCAGCGCGATTCCGAGCTGATCGTGTATGGCGAGCAGCAGCGTTATTTTCATTCGTCCAAAGCGGTCGGTCGTGCGAGCCGGATTCTCGACAACAGCGTCAACGACGACATCAACTGGTTCACCGTGGTCAACAAGCGTTACGACCTGCCGCTGGAAGAAACCAGCGTGCCGCGCGAGACCTTTCGTGAAGTGATCAACAACGAGGAGCCGCTGCTGTCGTTGCACCGCACCACCGAAATCAATCCGGCGATGCCGCACAACGAGAAAACCCTCTACAGCGAAGCGCCGCAGCACTTCAGTTATGGCGTGGGTCTGGGCTTCAAGCAAAACGTCGGCGGCCCTGACGGTTTGCTCTATCAGTTCAGTGCCGACGCGGACGCCGAGTACCGCTTCAACCGCAGCACATGGTGGAGCGGTTTGCTCAGTGCCAACCTGATCAACAACTTCGACAAATTCACCTACGACGCACCCAGCGGGTTGCCGCGCGTGCGCACGGATTTGCGTCGGTACCTGACCGAGTCCGAAGTGACCATGCCGATGTTCCAGCTCAGCCACACCGAACAGTTGGATAAAGACTTGTACGGCATGGTTTACGGCGGTTATCTGGAGTCGATGTATGCCGGGGTAGGGGGCGAAGTGCTGTTCCGCCCGACCGGCGAGCGCTGGTCGGTGGGCGCGGACCTCAACTACGTGCGCCAGCGTGAATTCGACCAGGGTTTCGGCCTGCGTGATTACTCGGTGGTGACCGGTCATGTCACCGGTTATACCGACTTGCCTTACGACATGCTGGCTGCTGTCAGTGTCGGCCGTTACCTGGCCGGCGACTGGGGCGGCACGATGGACATTTCCCGGGAGTTTTCCAACGGCGTGCGGGTCGGTGCCTGGGCAACGATAACCACGGCCAGTAGCGCCGAGTACGGTGAAGGTAGCTTCGACAAGGGCCTCTATCTGTCGATCCCGTTCGACGAAATGATGAGCATGTCGACCATGCGCCGCGCCAACCTGGTCTGGGCACCGCTGACCCGAGACGGCGGCGCGCGGCTTAATCGTGGTTATCAACTGCACTCGATGACCGATAGCCGCGATGACGATATGTTCTATCGCAACTTCGAGAAGATCACTGAGTAATGACTGGTCTTGCGAGGACTCAACCTGTGTGGCTGGCCTGCCAGCCGACGAGTTTTTGTCGGAATACACCGAGTCCAAATCTGTAGGAGCCAGCCTGCTGGCGATAGCCATATATCAGGCACAGTTGATATTGCGGATGTATCCGAATCCCTGTGGGAGCTGGCTTGCCAGCGATGACGGCGGCACATTCAGCACTGATGTTGACTGACTGACCTTCCGCAATCGCTGGCAAGCCATCCCCACAGGGTCATTCGCCGCAGCCCCAAACTCGGATCCACCACAAGTCCCCTGTAGGAGCTGCGGAACGCTGCGATCTTTTGATCCTGATCTTTACGATCAAAAGATCGCAGCCTCGTTTCACTCGACAGCTCCTACAGGGTCAGATGTCGAAACCAAAGATCCGATTCATACCCATTCCCCCATGGGCTCTTAGTGAGCCCCGAGTCAGGGTCCATATCCGACTTCGGTCAACCCCAAATCCCAGGCACAAAAAAGGGGACTTTCGTCCCCCTGCGGTCATGTATTACTTAACGCCAACCCTCAGTAGATATCCTTCGACAACAACGTAAACGGTGTCTTCACCAGGATCTTCAGGTCCAGCCACAGCGACCAGCTGTTGATGTACTGCAGGTCAATCTCGACACGTCGCTGCATCTTGTCGATGGTATCGGTCTCACCCCGGCAGCCGCTGATTTGGGCGAGGCCGGTAATGCCTGGCTTAATCCGATGACGCGCCATGTAAGCGAGAATTTTCCCCGAGTAGAAATTGTTGTGCGCGACGGCATGAGGACGTGGGCCGACCAGCGCCATGTGCCCTTGCAGCACGTTGAACAATTGCGGCAACTCATCCAGCGAAGTGCGGCGGATGAAGCGTCCGACCGGGGTGATGCGCGAATCGTTGCGGCTGGCCTGCTTGACCTCTTTGTCATCGTGCACGCGCATCGAGCGGAATTTCCAGACCTGAATCACCTTGCCATTCCAGCCGTGGCGATCCTGCTTGAAAAACACCGGACCCGGCGAGTTGATCTTCACGGCCAAGGCAATGATCGCCAGCACCGGACTCAACAGGATGATCGCCAGTAGCGCAACGCTTTTCTCCATCAGGCTTTTGCTCAGTGCAGCGGTCGGACGGCTGGTCAGCGGGCTTTCGTTCAGGTAGATCGCCGGCAGGCCGTCCACGACTTTCACCGAATGATTGAGCAGCGTCAGGCTGTTCAAGTCCGGCACCCAGACCACATCCACGTTGGCGCCGAGCAAGTCGACATACATGGCTTCGATTTTCGCCGCTTCCGACAGCGGCAGGGTGATGTACAAACGGCGGATATCGTGGGCTTCGATCAACGCCAGCAGATCTTCCTGGGCGCCGACCACGCGAGGTGCATCCGAGGTAAGCGAAGGCACCTTGCCGTTGCTGATCAACCCCACCAGCGGCAGATTTTCAATTTGGCTCAGCTTCTTCGCCAGCCCCAGCGCCAACTCACCGGTGCCGACGATCAAGGTCTTGTGCTCGCTTTTACGCGAACGCTGGTAGAACTTCGAAAACGCATGCAGCGGCGCGTACAACAGTGCCTGGCCAAGGAAGCCGTACACCGCCCAACTGAGGATGACCTGTCGGGAAAACAACTCATCGGCCTTGCACACAAACGCGATGAAAGCCAACGCCGCCATGGTCATGGACCAGCCCATGAACAGGCGACCCAGCCCCGTCAGATAGTTATCCCGTTTACGATAAACGCCGCTGAACGTGTAAGCCGGCACCGATGCCAGTACCGCCAGCGTTGCGCACATCCGGTAGTAGAACGCGACGGTTCCCGTGTGTTGCTCCGCCAATACAAACAGCAGGGCTACGATAAAGCCCTGTGCCAGCGCCCATTGTCCCCAGAAGGTAAGTCCCTTGAGGCCCGTGCTTCGATTGATACTAAGAGAAAGATCCATACGATATCCCCAAAAGACGTCCATTCAGGTTTCAACAGTTGAAAGCCGAGTTGTTAGTCAGATGTATTGTTTTTGTTCTATTGAGTGTTCTGAAAGTAACAACATCGATGTGCCGAACTGTCGTCAGTCAATAGACTAATTTATTGTCGGGAATGGTGTCTGACGAGTTCTAACAAGGTGGCACAATGCCAACTTTTTAATAATTAAATAGTTGGTTGTTAGAAAAGGTCGCAGAGGAGGGGGTGAATAGTTGTTGTTGTATTTGTTACTGTTAGAGGGTGGAGGCAGGGATTTTTATTCTAATCAGGGAGATGGAACCAAACAGAGTGCTCTTGTTGTTTTTGTAATCGCACTGTTATCTGTTTGTGTGTTCGCAGATATTGCCTGTGTTTACGCGACGATGTCCTGGATGAGGCAATAACCGCGATTTCTCACGGCACGGAACAGTCGCTCACCTTGGCTGGCACTTTTGAATTTGTCTTGCAGACGGCTCAGACACATTTCCAGTCCGCGATACTGCTCCGGCTCTCGGCCGATGCTCAGGATCAAGTCATCTCGACTGACCACACGGTCTTCGTGATGCAGCATTTTTCTCACCAGTGCCGTTTCCAGGCCGGTAAGACTGATCTCGATATCGTCTTTGACCAATGCACCTTGATCATTATCCAGATGCCAGGTTTCGGTACATGGCGTAACGCCTTCATTACCAACAGGCAGTTTGCCGGATTCGCCGGTTATGGCCGGGGCGCTGCGAAAGGGATTGCTTGATTGTGCTGCCCGCCACTCGGATTCGAGTGTGGCCAATATACGCTGGGTGTCATGTTCAATCGTGCGGGCAACCTGCTTTCGGGTGCCGCTTGGGTAAGTGAACTCCATCAGCATGGGGGCGGAAGAGGGCGAAGTAGCACCTTCAATAAACATTTGTGCCTGAGACGTGCCCAGTGAATTGAAGCGCTCGCTCGACAGGATGTTCTCGAGTTCACGCTGCGACGCTGTGCTGTTGGTCACGACAACAAAATATTTTCTGGGGAGGGTTGTACTAGTTTCCATGTCTCTCTCCTTAACTGCGCACCAAAATTGGTTAAAAGGTAAATCGGCAGGCGAGCAATGACTTCCTTGGAAGTAATCGACAGGCAGGGTCTGGGCCCGAAATTGGCCCTCGATAAGTTCCACTCGTTCTGCTGCTATGTTGTTGAGTTTATTGTTATATTGTTGCGCTCATTCGATCGCTTTTTTATAGGTAGGCGTGAAGTGAAACCATAGATATATCGTTGCATCAGACGATCCTTCGTGAGCATGCAAAAGGGAGGTCTGCCCGAGACTCAGGCAGTCGATATCAGGCCCCGCATCAGTCGATAGCCATAGCCGCGGATGCTCTGAATCGCGTTTGTACCATACACGTCCTTGATTTTTCCACGCAAGCGACTGATGGACTTCTCCAACGCACGAGGATCGTAGAAATTGGGATTGAGCCCCATGATGTTGGCGATTTCATCATGGCTCAGAATGTGATTATTGCTTTGCGCAAACGCTTCAAGGATTTTCATCTCGGCAAACGAGATATCCAGCCGCTTGTTCGTGCTCAGTAGACAGATTCGAGTTGGATCAAGTGTCAGATTGATGTCTCTTTGCCATTCTTCACTGCTGAAGAATTCTCCTAACGACTCGGCGCCATCTTCGGAAAGGGTGTTGATTTTGATACAGAAGTCGGCACCGGCAAGGTAGTACTTGATCTTGTTGAAAGCACCGCGGCCAGTGATAACTGCACAAATGAGCGGCTTAAAGTTGTCTTTGCGCAGGTTCTCGACCAGCGCAAGATTGTCTTCGAGTGCTTGTGGGCTGTCGATCACAATGAAGATTGCTCGATACAATGCAGAATCTTCATTCTGCATATAGGCATCAGTGTACGAGTTGGCTTCAAGCGCCACATCGGTTCGCACAAGCTTTGCGAGTAGCGCACTAAAATGCTCCGCCACACCACGGGTTCGACCCAGAGTGAGTACACCTGGTTCGTCGATTGTCGGGCGCGGACTTCTAGTCGCCAAGTTCCCTGAGAGCATCATGCATTGACTCGAAATTAGGTGCTGACATCAGGATGTTAAAGCACAGGTTCTCATCTGTGACTGACAATTGGTAACATTTACGCCGTTTTTAGACGTAGCTCCCGAGTTTTCTAACAATAAATAAGCTTTTCAAGCTTTTAGTTGATTTTCTCGGCTTCGTGAACTAGTGAGTATGTGGTGGCAATATGAAATTGTGCCACTATTTTGAACTCATGACGACATCTTTGTTTGTGTCCATTGGCCACTGTATAGCCAGCCTTCAATATGTGAGACAGGTCACACTTTATTGACGCAATGAAGTTTTTCCTACTAAGTGCCTAAATAGTTTCACATTAGTTCGTACGCGGACGTTTATTAACATGGCTTGAGTGTGTCTTTTGATAAGACGTAATCTCCTCGGCCAACAAGAGTAAAGATCGCAGCCTTCGGCAGCGCCTACATTTGGAAAGCATTCACCTGTAGGAGCTGCCGAAGGCTGCGATCTTTTGATCTTTGTATTATTTCAGATACTCAATCCCTGAGTGTTATCGACCAGTCGCTCACCAAGAGCGCTCTGACGGAGGATTAATGGATTTCTGGACCTTTTTCCAGGTGTTGATTTTGGGTGCAGTAGAAGGCCTCACCGAATTCTTGCCGATCTCCAGTACTGGCCACCAGATTATCGTTGCCGACTTGCTGGAGTTCGGCGGTGAACGCGCCATGGCGTTCAACATCATTATTCAACTGGGGGCCATTCTTGCCGTCGTCTGGGAATTCCGGCCAAAGATTACCGAAATCGTCAAAGGCCTGCCGACCGAGCGCAACGCCCAGCGTTTCACTCTCAACCTGTTGATCGCCTTTCTGCCCGCCGTGGTTCTGGGTGTGCTCTTCGCTGACGCCATTCATCACTACCTGTTTAACCCGATCACAGTCGCCGTCGCTTTGGTTGTCGGCGGCATCGTGATGTTGTGGGCCGAACAGCGCAGCCACGTGATTCGCGTCGAGCATGTCGATGACATGCACTGGTCTGACGCGCTTAAGGTCGGTTTCGTACAGTGTCTGGCGATGATTCCCGGCACCTCGCGTTCCGGATCTACCATCATCGGCGGCCTGCTGTTCGGTCTGTCGCGCAAAGCCGCCACCGAGTTCTCGTTTTTCCTGGCCATGCCGACCATGGTCGGTGCCGCCGTGTACTCAGGCTACAAATACCGCGACCTGTTCCAGCAAAGCGACCTGCCGGTCTTCGCCTTGGGCTTCGTCACCGCATTCATCTTCGCCATGATCGCCGTGCGCGGCTTGCTCAAGTTCATCGCCAACCATAGCTATGCCGCGTTCGCCTGGTATCGGATTGCGTTTGGCTTGTTGATTCTGGCTACGTGGATGTTTGGCTGGGTGAACTGGACGGCGGCTGCGGCGAGCTGATTACTGGCTGCTGATCAGCGCGGCGACGGCGAGATCGTTTAATTCGCTGTCGGGGGATTCCCGACGAAAACGCTGCAAGGCCGAGGTGAAATACGCGGCTTGCAGCATGCCGTCGCTGGCGAGGTAATAGCGAGCGTCTTCCTGCTCCTCGGCGGAGTAAACACGTTTGAAGTTTTCGGTCGTGTTATTCGTCGCAGAAAAAGGTGTGAGAAACAGCACAAGGATGGAGAAACCGGAAAATTGCGTGGCCTCCCACGGCGTATCGGTGCTCCCCATGCAGAACCCGTCGCAATGTGCATAAACATTCGAGGTGAAGCTAAACAAGGCGAGCAGGCAGTAACGCTTCAAGCGAGAAAAAATAAACGCGGGCATAAACAAAAGACATCCTGTCAGTACAACAACACTCCGGGCAACGCTCATTCGTTGCCCGCACATACAACGCGTCGATCAACGACCCTCCAACAACTCCGCCGCCTGATCCAGCAACGCCAACGGATCCTTGGCCTTGTGGATGTCCACTGACAACAATTGGCGAAACTTGCGCGCCCCCGGAAACCCGGTGCCCAGGCCCAGCACATGCCGCGTGATGTGATGCATCGACCCACCGGCCAGCAAATGCTCGGCTATATAAGGTCGCAACTGCGCCAACGCCTCAGCCCGGCTGATCACCGGCGCCGAACTGCCGAACAACTGCTGATCCACCTCCGCCAGCAGATACGGATTGTGATAAGCCTCACGCCCCAGCATCACACCGTCAAAGGTCTGCAAATGCTCATGGCAGGCCTCCATCGTCTTGATCCCGCCGTTCAACACAAACTCCAACTCCGGAAAATCCGCCTTCAACCGCGCCGCAACGTCATAGCGAAGTGGCGGAATGTCGCGATTCTCCTTCGGCGACAACCCCTCCAGAATCGCAATCCGCGCATGCACCGTAAAACTGGTACACCCGGCATCCCGCACCGTCCCGACGAAATCACACAGCTCCTCGTAACTGTCCCGCCCGTTAATCCCGATCCGATGCTTCACCGTCACCGGAATCGACACCGCATCACGCATCGCCTTCACACAATCCGCCACCAATTGAGGGTGACCCATCAGGCACGCGCCGATCATGTTGTTCTGCACACGATCGCTCGGGCAGCCGACGTTCAGGTTCACCTCGTCGTAACCGTGCTCCTGCGCCATGCGAGCGCAAGCGGCCAGATCGAGTGGCACGCTACCGCCTAACTGCAAGGCCAACGGATGTTCAGCTTCGTTGTGACGGAGGAAGCGTTCGTGATCGCCATTGAGCAGCGCACCGGTGGTGACCATCTCGGTGTAGAGCAGAGCGTTCTTCGACAGGAGGCGTAGGAAGAAACGGCAATGACGGTCGGTCCAATCCATCATCGGGGCGACGGAGAAGCGGCGGGAGAGTGGGGCGGATGTGGCGGGAATAGGGGGCATTGGCGGTACTGGATTGTATGGGGCTGGGAGGTAGGGGAGTTTATCAGGGTTGGGGGAGAAGTTTGGGGGGCGGAGACGAGTATCGGAGTAATGAAGCCTTTTTTGTTCGATTACGGAAATCGATCGGTAGCTCTCCGACCCAATCGACTTTCCCCACAATCAGTAAAAGGTTAAGAGGGGTATGAGATACCTATCTTTTTATCGATAAAGTCAAATACTTCCGGCAATGTGTTCAGCAAATGCTGAAAAGCTCTAAATGTAAATTTTTTGACGATGGCAATTTGATGGCAATTTGATGGCGATAGGATGCAGTTGACTGCGTAGAAAATGCAATAGCCAAGGAATGCTTGTGGATCTAAAACTCTTTTTATCTGAGCTAGAAAAAACTGAAAACGATGACGAAGTCCTTGACTTCTGTCGTCGACATGTTTTGCACGGTATTCCTCATGTCTATGATGGTCGGGTGGAGGAATACTATGACTTTAAGAAGTTGTTGTCTTGTAAATTTGAAGTCCCCTTTCACGAGGTTTATATAACTGGATCTGGTAAGCTCGGTTTCAGTCCTCATAAAGGAAAGATATTCGATTACGATTCTGATATTGACGTGGCATTAGTCTCACCAACCCTGTTTGAACGAATAATGAAGGATATTGCTGGGTATCAAATGAGGTTCCGTAAGGCGAGGACTGTTGTTCGCGAAAGTGAACTTGCTATGTATCATCAGTTTTTAGAGTATGTCGCCCTAGGTTGGATTCGCCCTGATAAGTTACCGATTTCCTTTCAAATGAAAACATTTAAGGATGATTGGTTTGAGTTTTTCTCTTCTATCTCCAATGGGCGCTGTAGTGTAGGTAACTATAAGGTGAGTGCGGGCGTTTTTAAAAGCTATGCTCATTTAGAAGACTATATTGTCAGCGGGATGAAAGACGTGAAAACGTCAAAGAGTATAAGGAAATAATATGGCTGTGCAGATTAAACCGTCGGTAACGAATCCTACGATTGCTGATATCTATGAGAAAATTGATACGCAAAAGTTAAACTTGAAGCCAGATTTTCAGCGTAAGTTTGTATGGACTCATGAGCACCAAGAACAGTTTCTGGATACCATATTGAATGGTTTTCCATTTCCTGAAATTTACGTTTGTCAGGGTGAGGTTGATACCAAAAAGCTTCGGACTACTCAAGTGGTCATTGATGGCCAGCAGCGATTGACTACGATAAAAAATTACATAGAAGATACTTTCGAAAAGCCGCTTAAGTTAGTGAGACGGTACGCTGATTTGGAAGAGGGCGAAAGAGAACTTTTCCTTTCGTATCAAATTGTCCTACGAGATATCGGAAAGGTAGATGATGATTTGGTTCGCGAAATTTTTCGAAGAATTAACCTTACCAAATTCAAATTAGAAGATATTGAAATTCATAACGCTGTCTATGACGGGCAGTATATTCAGACGGCAAAGTCAATAGTAAAAGATCTGAAGTTAGAGGACTATGGTGTGTTCCATGAGTCCGAATTTACCCGTATGGCAGATCTTCATTTTGTTCTACAAGTAATGTCCACAATTCAGAGGGGGGGTTACTATCATCGGGATAATGAAATAGAAAAATGTGTCGCCGAATTCAATGATGAATACTCCGGCGCTACCACGATGAAGGCTTTGTTGCTAAAAACTTTTGGGGTTATTGAACAGTTAGGGTTGGGGCTTGATTCTATTTGGTTTCGAAAGTCTAATTTTTTCACTTTGGCCGTGGAACTATCTGTCGCTGACCAGATTCCAGATCTAGGCGACCTGAAACTGCGCCTTGAGAAAATGGAAGTATCTGTTCTGAGTCAAAAGAATAGTCCTGAGACTGAGTTCGGTACGTATTTTTCATACATGTACCAAGGTACAAATAATCGGAAATCACGAGTGGTTCGCGCAGAGACCTTTCAAAAGTATATTTTGAAAGGCGATAATTTTTGAATTTTTTAATGGTTTACTAAAAAGGTGGCGGGTTTATTTATGGGATGGAGGCTTCACAGTAAATAAACCCGTCTCCCGCCCCTTTGTTCCAGTCCATCAGTTATTCCTGAACCCGCCGGAATAACCGAAACACGACGAGGTTCTTCTTCCGTGCACTGGGTGGATACAGTGCCTTTGTTATGTCTGTATTTAACCATGAAACTGATTGATAGGAAGATACGCTTGACCAGTTTGAGATACATGCCTTCTCACTCTTGAGATGATTTCAGCGAAAGTCATACCGCCACTGAGAAATAGGTACAGATGGCTAGCGTCCAAGATAAGTAACGTAGTCTTACTTCCTGAGGCATCTGCAATGGCAGTACTGCTGTAGCCTGAGATGGAGACCATAATTCCCATGGTGTTGTCAGCCATCTTATTAACCTTGGCTTTCAACGAGTCAATGTCTGTAGCTCCCGATTGGCTTTTGGTGAATTTTAGTTCGATCAAATATGTGGTTCCTTCATGTGTCAAGGAACCGTCGATCTGTCTACCATCAGTCTTATAGGGGCTTCGGTTGGAGATTTCACAGTAATTGAGTAGTTCATAAAACCATCCCTCGAATTCGTACCCACCTTCCTGTGTTCCAACTTTGGCATGCAGTGCGTCAAGTCTTTGCTGCAGCTTCGTCTTGTCCGTTAATGACCTCTGAATTCGTTGGCGTTCAGAGCGAGCACGCTCCAAAGCTTCCTGCCGCTCTTTTTCAGTATTTATTTCTTCGTCTTGTTGTCGCAAATATGCTTTTAGCTCTTGGACTGCCTTGTGTGCTTCCTGAATTTTCTGATCTGAATCTTCCCAATTGCGTAAATCGGGGAAAGTGGTTTGTTCCGAAAGGTTGCGCGCAATCTGGAAGATAACTGCTTTCCCGCGATCAGAGGTCTGCAATCTAGGAAACATGCGATCCAGTAGATCTCGTTTTGACTCGTCAGTCGTCCAAGTATCTACAAATTTTTCAGCCACATGAGAGGCGAGTAGGAATTTTTGTAATGCTTTACGGCGCCAGAAAGATTTCAGAACCGACTCATATGTGAGTTCGATCAAACGAGGAGTGATTTTTGCAGCCACGCTTAGAGCCTCCTATCGAAAGGCATATCTATAAATAGGCATGAAATGGCGCATAACGCTCTGGACGGATTTGATGGGTAACATTCCATGCCGCAGGGTGTGAGCTTAATGTCGGTTTGAGGTTAGCGCGCGGAACGTATGAAGACAATCGTATAAACGGTGATAGTCCCTCGACTCCTCAGCAACAAAGGAGAATGTCCGCTTCTGGCCGAACGTCGGCTATTGTGAAGGAGCATTTTCATACTCATTTACTGCCCCAATCCATCATCGCCACGACAGACAGCACTTGAAAAGGAACGCAATGCTCCCTGCATCGGCGACTGTTTTTGGTTCGAACACTGAACTCGTCGAGCTTGTTCTAAACGCAGAAATCTGCACGTGTTTAAAAGAAGTCTGTTTTTGCAGTCCTTGGCCTACGCCTTCTTGCGCCACCCCCTACACGTAAGACAGAATCCCCCGGCTTGTGCGTCTAGTCCGCAGGTTCTATCGTCCTTTGGTCACTGAAAACCAGTGATCGGGTTTGGTAGCCCGCTTCGTGTCTAGATGCATGCGTCACCTTGTTCAGTCGCTTTCCCAGGGCTCGGATTTCATGGTGGTCATGCGTGGGGCCCATTCGTGGGCGCCGGGTTCTAGTGCGACCGGTCTACCAACCCGCGTATGGCCGCCACCCTTCGTTTGGTAGCGAGGGTGATGGCTTCTTTTAGTAATCGCGCTAGAGGTTCCATCTATGTTCAAACCAACACCCAACCCGCCAGAAACCGATCCCGCATCCCCCTACGAATCCCCCAATTCCAAAAAACTCCACGAAGCCGCCGAGCGTGCGCTCGATCATTATCTGCTGCCCGCCAGCCAGATCATGGCCAGCGCCAACGAGCCCGAGCGGATGTACTTCGCCAATCCAAAATACGACTCGGAATCCCTGTTGGCCAATGCCAGCGAAACGCTGAGTTCCGCCTCCGAGATGCTCAACAACTTCGCCGCGACGCTGGATCCCTCGCACCGCAAAACCGCGCTGGGTATTGCGCAGGTGGTGATGTTGGGGGAGTTGGCGGTGAATCAGGCGTTGGATAACGTTGAGGTGAAGGCGTAAGTCGTGTCCCTCTGTGGCGACGGGTTACCGTTACCGTTGCCGCGGACGGGATCAGTTCGGTTGTTTCAGATGAGCTGAAAGCTCTTTCCAGGCGTCGCCGTAGTTAAAGCGTAACCAAGCCGTGTGCAGCCTGTGGCGCTGGCGCCGCAGCCAGCTGTTTTTCTTCGCCGCCAGCATTTCCTCGATATCGCGGTTTAACTCATCGGCGTCGAATCCTGTCCAGATCTGCGGCAGTGGACCTGCGAGGTTCCAGGCGCAGACGACGGCGACTTCCGAGTACAGGATGTCCTTGATCTGTTCCGGGTCGTAGCCTTCGACCTGGCTGGCGATGTAGGGGAAGTCCACAGCGGTGTCGACGAAGATCCAGGATAATGCGTCCCGGATTTTGTATAACTCGGCTGGGCTTGGTTCACGTCTCAAACGCAGACCTCCCGGCGTCAAGCGGCGCTGATGCGTTCGATAACGGGAAAGAGTGCTGGGCGCTTGTTTTGCCATTCTTCTTTGGTAATCCCCAACAGCACGACATCAATCCGAACCCCATCCTTCACCACGTTCTGTCGCCTCACACCCTCAACCTCAAACCCAAACTTCTGATGCATTTTCACCACCGCCGAGTTCATCGCCAGCACTTCGCAATTCAGCTTCTCCAACCCCGCCACATCAAATGCGTAATCAAGCATCCAGAACTCGACCACGCTGCCCAACCCCTTACCCTGCAACCCGACATCCAGATAAAACGCCCAATCCGCTGTCTTGTGCAGTTCGTTAATCGCATTCAGCGAAACAACCCCGACCGCCTGCTCATCCTTGATCACCACAAACACCTGCTGGCGTGGATTGCCCTGCAAAGAGGCCAGCCAGTTGGCATGTTCCTGTTCGGTGATTTCGTGGGAGGTGTACATGAATTTGCGCACGTCTTCCTGGTTGCGCAGGGTGCGGACGTGGGTCTGGAGGGCGGGGCTGGCGTCGGTGAGGGGGAGGAATTGCATGGGGATGTCCTTGTCTGGCGGGTGAGCGATTCTGAACCGGCGCTGTTGATCAGGGAAGTTGCATGTTATGGCGTTCGGTTGCATGAGGACGAGGGAGCAATTCCCTCGCCACACGGGCTGTATCAGGCCGCAATGCTTATTGAGGCACGGCGATCCATTCGCTCAGTACTTTCTGATATTTGCCGGTCACTTTGCTCAAGTGCAACCACTGATCAACGTACAACTTCCAGCTGATGTCATCGCGCGGCAGCAGGTAAGCCTTTTCCCCGTACTGCATGAACTGCTGCGGATTCACCGCGCACAACCCCGGTTTGAGTTTCTGCTGGTAAAGCGCTTCCGAGGCGTCGGTGATCATCACGTCGGCCTTGTTGTCGAGCAGTTGCTGGAAGATGGTCACGTTGTCGTGCAGGGCCAATTGCGCTTTTGGCAGGAAGGCGTGGACGAACGCTTCGTTGGTGCCGCCGGCAGGTTCAACCAGGCGCACGTTGGGCTGGTTGATCTGCTCGACAGTCTGGTACTTGGATTGGTCGGCGCAGCGCACCAGCGGGATCTTGCCGTCGACGTCGAGGGTATTGCTGAAAAATGCCTTTTTCTGCCGCTCCAGCGTCACCGAAATGCCGCCCATGCCGATGTCGCATTTGCCGGCCTCCATGTCCGGCATAAGGGTTTTCCAGGTGGTCTGCACCCACTCGACCTTGACCCCGAGGCTGTCGGCCAGCGAGCGCGCCATGCTGATGTCGATGCCCTCGAAATCGCCGTCGGTGCGTTTGAAGGTGTAAGGCTTGTAGTCGCCGGTGGTGCAGACGCGCAGTTGGCCTTGTTGCTGGATGGTGTCGAGGTGCGACGGTTGTTCCGCTGCCTGAGCGCTGAAGGTCAGGGGCAGGGCCAGTAAGGTACCGAGCAAGATTTTGGTTTTTATCATGGCTGTCGGGCTTCAAAGGAATCGGAGCCAGAAGTTAACCACGTTCTGGGCTCTGATCCCTATCGGCAGAGCGCGCTTACAACCCCAATCCTTCCTGCACCACCGACAACAGGTTGTTCTCCGTCAGCGCGATGGCATCCAGTTCCTGCCCGGTTTCAACGGTTTGCATCCACCAGTGGCTTTCGTGATGTTCATCGACGGTGCGCAGTAGATAGGTGTTTCTGTCCGGAAGGGTGATTTGCACGCGCCCGGCGCCGTCTTCGGTGAATCGTGCGATGGGATCAAAGGTCAGGGTTTGGTTATTCGCTTCGATCACCAACTGATCGATAGCGTAATCGTGGGATTCGCCGTCCGGAGAGGTTTCGCAGATGTGCGTAGGATTGCGCCGAATTTTCAGGCCGACTTCGGTCACCGGTTGCAGCCAGGTTTCGATGCGGTGGTAAAGGTCATACACCTGCGCGGGCCAGCAATCGATCTCCAGTTCGGCGCAGGTGATGTCGTCCGCGTGGCTATGCCGGGTTTGCTTGAGCTTCGCGGCGAGTTCGTCTGCTTTACTCATTTCGGTTCCCTGTTTGTGGTGTCTGCTTATTAATCGTAGACCTTTCAACGGCGTACAACGTTGCCGTGCGTCATGCGCTTGCAACACAAGCGTGTCGAAATCTGCGCTGACCAGTCTGGTCAGGATCGAAAACCACGGACGCAGGCGTCCCAAGGAGCGGGTACATGAAAAAGCTGTTTACAATTTTGGCAGTGATTGCGCTGACGGCCGGTAGCATCGGTCTGAGTTCGGCACGTCAATCGCAGTCGAGCAAGGCGCAATCGGAGTCGGTGGCGGGGGTATTCGATTATTACCTGCTGACGCTGTCCTGGTCGCCGACCTTCTGTTTGACGCACAAGGACGACGTGCAGTGTTCCGGCAAGGGTTATGGCTTTGTCCTACACGGCTTGTGGCCGCAATACGCCAAGGGCGGCTGGCCGCAATCCTGTCCGCCGCTGACTACACTGTCGGCCGCGGAAAGCAACAAAGGCATGACGCTGTTCCCAACCAAAAAACTGCTCGATCACGAGTGGTCCAAGCACGGCACTTGCAGCGGCCTCGGCGCGATGGGGTATCTGGATGCGGCGGATAAAGCGGTTGGTACGGTGAAAATTCCCCAGGAGTTGCAACCGTTCAGTACGTCGTATTACTTCGAGGCGCAGGAAATTTCCGACTTGTTTCGCAAGGCCAATCCGGGGATTCCGGCTGATGGCATCGCGGTGATTTGCAGTGGCCCGGAGTTGTCGGAAGTGCGCGTGTGCATGGGCAAGGATCTGCAGTTTGGCGCGTGCGGCAAGGGTGTGAAAACACAGTGCCGGGCGGGGGATATTCGGGTGCCTCCGGCGCGGTGATGTGATCTGGTTTTAGCACTGAGCACTGAGCACTGAGCACTGAACCTGTGGCGAGGGGATTTATCCCCGATGGACTGCGCAGCAGTCCCATTTCAGGGGGGCGCTTCGCGGCCCATCGGGGATAAATCCCCTCACCACAGGAGGTTTCGGTCTGGTCAGACGAATCTCTCAGTATCCATCCTCGACACCCCGCGCAAAAACTTCACCAACCCTATCTGCAATAGTCGCCGCAAAAATAATTCGACCCACGGCTGTCATCCAATCGCGCATTACGCCGATACAACTGGGCGGGAGCGGGGCGTTTGCCCCTTGCACCCCGGTGGACTACGCTCACAATTCATAAGGGTTTCGGGCTAACGCCCCTGTCGTACCTGCCCAGGACATGCTTTTGCCAATCCCCATTCAAGATCCGCATCAGGCTCCCGGCACGCTAAAGCGTCTGCCGCTGCGCAAAGCGGCGGTGCTGTTTATCGTTGCGGTGAGTTTGTGCCTGTTTGGTTTGCTGTACCTGCAACTTGAGCAGTCGCGGCGCCAGGATCTGACGGTGGCGCAAATGGCCTCGAGCAACCTGACCCGGGCGATGGCGCAGCAGGCAGAGGATACGTTTCTGGCGGCGGACCTGGTGCTGACCAGTCTGGTCGACTGGATTCAGGACGACGGTTACGGTACGGCGCTGAGACCGCGCTTGCAGAAAACGTTCTCCCGACGGGTGCAGCAGCTGGAGCAGTTGCACGGCATGTTTCTGTTCGACGACCAGGGACACTGGGTCGTTACCTCAGTCCCTGATCTGCCCCATGGCAACAGCGTGGCTGATCGCGAATATTTCAAGTTTCATCAGCAGAATGTCTCGGCGGTAGCGCATATCGGCCCGGCGATTCGCAGCCGCGAGAACGGCGAATGGATCATCCCGATCTCCAAACGCGTCAACGATCGTGCCGGCAACTTTCAGGGTGTGTTGCTGGCCGGGATCAAAATGTCGTACTTCGAGCAGTTCTTTAAGAGCTTCAGCCTCGATGACAACGGGATCATGTTTATCGGCCTGACTGACGGCACTTTGCTCGCCCGCCGGCCGTACGATGAATCCCTGATTGGCACTTCACTGGCCAAAGGCGAAATTTATCAATCACTGTTGCCCAATGCCTCTGCCGGGACGGCGATGTTCCAATCGGTAGTCGATGGTGTCACCCGTTTGTACGGCTACCGGCAACTGTCGGCTTATCCGCTGGTGGTGTCGGCCGCGACTTCGCGGGACACGATTCTCAAGGGTTGGTATGACCGCGCGTTTCAGTCCAGCGTGATTGTGGCGTTGGTGATGCTGGGTATCGGTTTGTTCGGCTGGGTGTTTATCAATCAGGTGCGCGACGGCGAGCGGATCGAGAAAAACCTGCGCAAGGCGCAACGGGCGCTGGAGCAGATCGCCACTCACGACAGCCTCACCGGGCTGGCCAATCGGCGCCTGTTCGAGCGGTCGCTGGAGATCGAGTTTGCCCGTGGTGCGCGGCAGGTCAGTCCGGTCAGCCTGATCATGCTCGATATCGATTTCTTCAAGCGTTACAACGACGCTTATGGGCATGTGGCGGGGGATCATTGCCTGACGCAAGTGGCCCAGGTGCTGAAGAACTGCTGCCAGCGCAAGTCCGATCTGGTCGTGCGTTACGGGGGCGAGGAGTTCGCGGTTTTATTGCCCGACACGGACATCAATGGCGCATTGGCGATTGCCGGGCAGATTCGCCGCAGCGTGATCGACAAGCGCATCACCCACAGTGGTTCGCCCACCGGTTATCTGACGGTCAGTCTGGGCTGCTACTCGTTTGTCCCCAGCGGCAATGACAGTATTGAAGTGTTTATCCAGCGCGCGGATGCGGCGTTGTATCAGGCCAAAAATGCCGGGCGCAATCGGGCGGCGGTGCTGTCGACGGATGACGGGATCGCTGAGCTGATGCGCTACGACCGCTGATACAAAGACCACCACAAATACCTGTGGGAGCACAGATTGTGTGAATGTCTAGAGAGCACGTGGAAAGATTTTTACCACGGATGGCTCTTGTTCGTTCAGCCACCCGTGCCACCGCCCGCACCGCCGGTACCGCCACCCGCCGAACCGGTGCCACCACCAGCACCCGAGCCCGATCCGCTGGCGCCGCCGTTGGTGCCGGTGCCGTCTGCGCCGTTACCGCCCGATGGCGCGCCCGGCGTGTTGTCCGGTGGCATTGTCGAGCCGCTGGTGGAACCCGATTTGGTGCCTGTTGCATCGGCGCCGTCGTTGGCAGCGAAGCTGGCAGCCGATGCCGTGGCCAGCAGGCCAGCGAGCAGTAACGAGGTAAGTTTGCGCGTCATCATGGTACGTCTCCAAAAAGGGGATTTACCTGATATTGGTCTGAGGCCCCCAACGCTTTGTGCCGCCCGAGTGACGAGCGGTCGATGGAGTGGCCTACTGTTCTTCAGGAATATTGGCTATTTGCCGAGCGCTGCACCGGGACTAACGTAGCCACACATTCACTTGCCCCGGAAAACTACCATGCAACCTCGTATCGATTTCTACACGGCTTCCCCGGACGCCCTGAAAGCGATGATCGCCCTGGAAACCGCCGTCTCAAAGCTGCCGCTGGAAAAAACCCTGATCGAACTGGTCAAGCTGCGCGCCTCGCAAATCAACGGCTGCGCTTTCTGTATCGACATGCACACCGCCGATGCAATCAAGGGTGGCGAGACTCCACGGCGCCTGTTCGCGGTGACCGCATGGCGTGAAGCGCCATTCTTCAGCGACCGTGAACGCGCCGCGTTGCTGTGGACCGAATCGCTGACCCAACTGAGCCTGACCCACGCGCCGGACGAAGACTACGACGTCGTTGCCGCGCAGTTTTCGCCCAAGGAAATGGTCGACCTGAGCGTCGCGATCAGCACCATCAACAGCTGGAACCGCTTGGCGGTTGGCTTCCGCAAAACTCCTCAAGCCTGAGGCCACATCACAATTTGCGTGGACGCGTGCGCCGGTCTTCAAATGTTTATCTGAGCCACTGGCCGGGTGTGCTGCCGGTCATGGCTTTGAAGAACGCGATGAACGCGCTGTCACTGGCGAAGCCCAGTTCGAAGCTGCAATAACTGAGGCTGCGTCCGGTGGCGAGCAACTCCATGGCGCGCATCAACCGCCATTGCTGGCGCCACTGCTGATAACTCATGCCGGTTTCGCGCTGGAAAATTCGGCCGATGGTGCGGCTGCTGGCGCCGATCTGGCGTTCCAGCACCTGCAGTTCCGGTGGCAATTGTTCCGGGGTTGCGAGCAGTGGCAGCAAACGCTTGTCCCGTGGCAACGGCAACAACATCGGTTGTTGTGCCGCTTCGATAATTTCGCTCAGGCACAAACCCAGTAAATGGGCGAATTTGCCCTGTTGCCAATCAGTGTCGAAATCCGCCGTGGCCATGGGCTCCAGCACGGCGCGCAGCAGAGGGCTGACCTCGATGACGCAAACTTGTTGCGGCAGCTCGCGGCACAATTCAGGGACCAGGTAAATGGAGCGGTAATCAACGCTTTGCTGCATCTGTGCCCGATGGCTCACACCCGCCGGAATCCACGCCGCTCGCGACGGTGGCAGCAGACACAATTGCTGCGCGAGGGTGATGCGCGTGCAGCCCTGTCGGGTGTACAGCAGTTGCCCGTGCAGGTGCTGATGTTGGCCGGAATCGTGATCACCCAGTATTGCTGCGATGCCGATCACCGGCGCCGAGTAACAGTCCGCATCAAAGAGTGTGTGGGCGTCAATCCAAGCCATGGGTTGTCCGATTTGCGCGATAAATTGGCAGGATTCGGATAATACGCCAGTCAGCAGTTCTTAAACTCCCCGGCGGTTTACTCGAGGAGTCATAAACAATGAACAACAAAAATCTGTTGCCGCTGGCGATTGCGTTGCTGATGTTTCCGCAGATTGCGCAGACCCTGTACAGCCCGGCGCTGGGGGATATCGGCAGGGTATTTAAAGTCAGTCCCGAGGCGGCAGCGCAGACCTTGTCGGTTTACTTCCTCGCCTTTGCCGTGGGCGTGGTGGTGTGGGGGCGATTGTGTGATCGCATCGGCCGGCGTCCGGTCATGCTTATGGGATTGGCGATCTACGCGGTCGCCATGGTTATCGCCTTGCGAGTCAGCAGTTTCAACGGTCTATTGCTGGCGCAGGGGGTGGCAGCATTTGGTGCGGCGGTGGGCTCGGTGGTCACGCAGACTTTGCTGCGCGACCGTTTCAAAGGGGCAGAACTGGCGCAGGTTTTTTCCCTGGTGGGCATCGCATTGGCGGCAAGTCCTGCAATCGGTCTGTTCAGCGGCGCTAGCCTGGTCGAGGCATTCGGCTATCGCGGCGTATTGACTGCACTGGTTTTGCTGGCCGCGACGCTGTGGCTTTGGAGTTGCTACGCCTTGCCGGAAACCCCTCCTGAGCAAACACCCCATGTCGATCTGTGGGAAACCCTCGCTCGCATGCTGCGCGACTTGGGCATCTGGCGCTCGGCGTTATGGATTGCTGCGTTCAATGTGGCGCTGTTCAGTTATTACAGCCTTGGCCCGTTCATTTTTCAGCGTCTGAATCTGGACGCAACATGGTTCGGCTACAGCGGCGTGATACTCGCGCTGGGCTCAGGTTTTGGCGCATGGGCCAACAGGCGTTTGTTGCAGGCAGGGTGTGCCGCGATGCAGTTGATCCGGCTCGCCGCCATCATCGGTTTGCTCGGTGGCATTGGCGTCTGGTGGCTGCAGGACAGTGGCGCGTTTGTGCTGCCGATGTTGCTGATCGTGCTGGCGTTCGGCATGGCAATCCCCAATATTCTTGGCCTGGCGCTGGTTAATTACCCGGATCGTCTCGGCACTGCCGGAGCTTTGTTGGGGCTGATTTATTACCTGCTGATCGGCGCGGGCATGATGCTAGCAGGGTGGTCTCAGGCCCTCGGGGAAACCCTGATAGCCTGTAGTACCGTGGCGTTGCTGCTGACAATAAAAGCAACAAAAGCAATTGTTTAAGAAGTGTAAGCGCTGTAGGAAGCGTCTTGCATTTGTGTAGGAGGGCTCCGACTATCACGATTATTGATGATGTGGCATTACGCCATTCAATGATCGCAAGGAAGTTGCGTGCCGTATTCGATTCGCGCTGTTTTTCCTCGTTATGTCACGCGTTGGCCGCTGTGGTCGGTCGTTGTGTTGAGCGTGGTTGCGTCCTCGCTTGAAGCGGCCGAACCTGTCGCACCGAGCCAGGAAGTGCTGCGCCAGCAGCAACAGCAGCAGCGCGACTTGCAACAGCTGCAACTTGAGCAAAGAAAACGTCAGCTGGAGCGCGGCGCGTTCGGCCCGGCGCCGGTCACTCCGGCGATTCCCCAAACCGTTACTCCCGATGAGCGCTGCTGGCCGTTGAGCGGCACGCGCATCGGCGGCGTCACGCTGATCGACAGCGACAAACTCAATGCCCGCATCAAGCCGCTGCTCGCGCCGTGCATGGGCGTCGGCCAGATCAATCATCTGCTGGCGACCATCACCGCGATTTACGTCGAGAAGGGCTACATCGCCAGCCGTCCCTACCTGGTGAGTGCACCGGCGGCGGGGCAGTCGCTGGACATCCGGATTGACGAAGGCTACATCGAGTCCATCGAACTGGCCGATCAAAGCCTGCCGGTTTCCCTCGGTGGTGCGTTCCCGGGCATGCTCGGCGGACCGTTGAACCTGCGCGATCTGGAGCAGGGGCTGGATCAGTTGAACCGCTTGCGCTCGGTTGACTTCACCGCCGACATCGCCCCCGGCAGCCAGCCCGGCGCCTCACGCATCATCCTGCGCTCGCGCACCACCGGGCACTCGCGCTGGGCCTTGAATGCAGGGATCGACAACCTCGGCAGCGCCAGCACCGGGCGTGACCGCGATACGCTCAGTCTGAGCCTCGACAGTCCGCTGGAACTCAACGACCTGTTGAGCCTCAGCGCCAGTGACACGTTGAATCAGGGCGACCGCTACAGCCGCAACGCCAGCCTGTATTACGCGATCCCCTACGGCTACTGGACCTACAGCGTGTTCGCCAGCCACGCCGAATACCGCGCGCCGTTCAAATTGCCGAGCACGACTTTTCACAGCACCGGCATCACTGACCAGGTCAGCCTGCGCGCCGACCGCGTGTTGTGGCGCGACCAGAGCCGCCAGCTCAGCGCCAATCTGCAACTGGCGCACAAGGACGTCGACAGTTATCTGCAACACGTCCGCTTGGGTATCCAGAGCCCGACCCTGACTGTGGCCGAAGCCGGGCTCAATCTGTTCTGGCTCGACCGCGCGGTGTGGAATCTCGACGTCAACTACGCGCAAGGCCTGCGCTGGTTCGGTGCAGATGACGATTCCCGACAGGCGATCAACAACCTGCCGAAGGCACAGTTTCGCAAGTACCGCGCCGGCCTCAGTCAATGGCGCAATGGCCAGTTCGGCGCGCAAGCCTGGCAATGGCAAAGCCAAATCAATTTGCAGTACAGCCCAGATCCGTTGCCGGCCATCGAGCAACTGCTGGGTACCGACGATTCGGCGGTGCGCGGCTATCGCGTCAGCAGTGCCTCCGGTGCCAGCGGTGCGATCTGGCGCAACACCTTGCGCCTGCCGCTGCGCAGCGAATGGCCGCTGCAGATGACCCCGCGTATCGGCCTCGACCACGGCTGGATCAAGGCCGATCACGGCGCCCAGGGTCAACGCCTGAGCGGCGCCAGTGTCGGCCTGAATCTGGGCTGGAAGAACCTGCAAGTGGACGTCGATTACCAACGCGCCCTCAACACCCCAAACGGTCTGCAACATGAGCCCGAAACCTGGCTGATGCGGGTCGGGGTGCAGATATGACTGATACGAACAATGCAATGAACAAACAGCCGTCGGATCTGAGCGCGACAGCCACGGCCAACACCAAAACGCGCGACGTGATGCCGTACTTACATGGAGACGTTTTTATGCCAGCACATACCTTTGCATTTCATCTTTCCCCACGGGGCAAATTGCGCTGGGCGATCGCCAGCCTGTTCTTCGCCGTGCACCTGCCGAGCGCTTTGGCCGGTGGTGTAGTCGTCGCTCCCGGACCGGGCGGCACGGCGCAATTGCAGACTCAGGGCGGTGTGCCGATCGTCAATATCGTCGCGCCCAACGGTTCGGGCCTGTCGCACAACCAGTTCCTCGACTACAACGTCGACCGCCAGGGTCTGGTGCTGAACAACGCCTTGCAGGCCGGACAGTCGCAACTCGCCGGGCAACTGGCGGCCAACCCGCAACTGCAAGGGCAAGCGGCGAGCGTGATCCTCAACGAAGTGATCAGCCGCAACCCGTCGGCCATCAACGGCGCACAGGAAATCTTCGGTCGCGCCGCCGATTACGTGCTGGCCAACCCCAACGGCATTTCGGTGAATGGCGGCAGTTTCATCAACACGCCGAACGCCAATCTGGTGGTCGGTCGCCCGGAGTTGAACGACGGCAAACTGCACGCCCTGAACACCCGTGACGCCAGCGGCCAGTTGCAGATTCAGAGCGGTGGCCTGCGTAATGGCGAGGGCTCGATCAACCTGATTGCCCCGCGTATCGACAGCCTGGGCGCGCTCAATGCCCGCGATCAATTGAACCTCACCGTTGGTCGCAATCAGGTCGATTACGCCAGCGGCCAGGTGAAGACTGTGGACCCGGCAGGCAACACCACCGATCAACGCATCGACGCCAGCCTGTTCGGGGCGATGCAAGCCGGACGCATCAATATCGTCAGCACCGCTGAAGACGCTGGCGTGCGAGTTGGCGCAGTACAAGTGGCCGGGCGCGATGGCGTGCAGATTCGTTCTGCCGGTGACCTCAGTGTCAGCGGCGATGCCGTGGCGAACAGTCTCGACGTGACGCGCGCTGGCATCCGCAGCAGCCAGGGCGATGTCGGCCTGCACAGCGGCAAGGACCTGACCTTGGCCGCCACCGATGTCAGTGGCCGTGACGTTAGCGTCAATGCCAAGCGCAACCTGACCCTGAGTACGGTCGAAAGCCGCAAGCTCCAGGAAAAGCGCGAAAACTGGAGTAACAGCACCATCGGCATCACGTGGGAAACCTACGACCGTACCCAAACCGCCAGCGAGTCGCGTCAGCACGGCAGCCAGATTATCGCCAGTCGCGACGCGACATTGTCCTCCGGCAAAGACACTCAACTGCAGGCTGCAAAAGTCGAAGCGGCGAAGAATCTCAGCGTGCAAAGTGGCGGTGATCTGCGTCTGACCGCCGCCACCGAAAGCCACACCCAGACCGATCAGGGCAATCACCGCAAACACTTGTGGAAAGCCAACTGGGACACCAGCAGCGAAGAGCAGCGCAATGTCACCAGCCAGTTGAAGGCTGGCAATATCGCCCTGCAAACCGCAGCGCTGTTGCGTTCCGAAGGTGCCGAGTTGAACAGTGCGGGCGACCTGCAACTGGCCGGCAAACAGGTGGAAATCACCACGGCCACACGCACCGATCGCAGCAACGACAATCGCTATTCCGGCGACCTGGTTGGCGGTGGTTTCTTCGGCAAAACCGGTGATGCCGACAAGGGCCAGACCCAGCATCAGGGCAGCAAGGTCAATGCGGCGGGCAAATTGATCGTCAAGGCTGACGACGTACGCATCAGCGGCAGCCAGGTCCGTGGCAGCACCGACGCAAGCGTGATCAGCGACAAGGGTTCGCTGATCATCGACGGCGTGCAGGACACCTCGCACAGCAACAATCATGACAAGGACAGCAAGTTCTTCGGCATCAGCAAGGACGAGTCGCGCCAGAACGCCAAGAACAGCACCACGGTGCACAGCGAACTGGTGTCCGACAGCAACCTCAAGCTCAAAAGTGCCAAGGACATTGAAGTGGCCGGCTCGACCGTCAAGGCGGGCGGCGCGTTGACGGCGGATGCGGCGGGGGATGTGAACGTGCATTCTGCGCAGAACAGCCACGACAGCAGCACCACGACTGAAACCCGTGGCTTCGATGCCTACGCCAAAGAGCAGACGCCAGAGCAGTATCGCGCCGGGATTCATTACGAAGACAAGCAACAAACCGTGACCCGCAACGACGTCACCCAGCAAGGTTCCAGCCTCAGCGGCGGGAGCGTGCAAGTGAAGGCGGGCGGCGACGTGACCCTCAAGGGCGCGGACGTTAAATCCACCGCGGGCGACACGACGTTGAGCGGTAAAAACGTGTCGTTGCTGGCCGAACAGGACAGTCACAAAACCACCACCGACCAGTCCAGCACCGGCGGCGGTTTCTATTACACCGGCGGCCTTGACCGCGCCGGCAGTGGCATCGATTTCGCCCATAGCACCTCGCAAGACACCAGCAGCAAAACCACTGCGCAAACCACCAGCGTGCAGAGCAGCGGCAGCCTGACGATCAACGCCGACAAGCTCGCCACTGAAGGCGCGCAAGTGAAGGCTGGCGACGGTTTGAACATCGTGGCCAACGAAGTCGATAACCGCGCGGCCAGCAACACCGAAAGCAGCACTCACAACCAAAGCAACTGGTCGGCGGACATCGGCGCCAACGTCGAGTACAAAGACATCGCCCGGCCTATCGCTGGTGCGGTTAAAGATGTGCTGAACGCCAAGGTGCCGGACAAGGATGCACTGGCCAATCTCGGTCAGCCGAACGTCGGTATCGACGTCGCGGTCGGTCACGGCAGCGCCGAGAAAACCGAGCAAGGCAGCAACGCTGTGGTCAGTCGTTTTGACGGCGGCACTGTCGACGTGAACGTCGCTGGAACCCTGCACGACCAAGGCACGCAGTACAACGCCAGCGCCGGTCAAGTGAACATCAGCGCCGACAAACTGGTTGCCGATGCCGCGAGCAATACCCACGCCAGCACCGACAGTTCGGTGGATGCCAAAGTCGACGTGCGGGTCTACACCAAAACCGGTGAAGACGTGAATGTCGCCGGTAGCGGCGCGGGTGGCAGCAGCCAGTCGAGCAAGGACAGTTCCACTGCGGTGGTCGGCGCTTATGCCGGCAGCCAGGGTGTGAACATCAAGGTCGGTGGCGACGCGCAGTTCGAAGGCAGCCGTTTCGACGGCGGGCAGGGCGGTGTGAGCATCAAGACCGGCGGCGATCTTGCACTCAATCAAGCGAACGATCGCCAGAACAGCAGTGACGCCAGTCTGCGCGGCAATGGCTCGCTGACGGTCGGCACCTTGCCGGGCAGCGATGGCACCAACGTCGATCTCGGCGCCGGGTTCCAGCTCGACCACACCGGCAAGCAGACCTCTGACACTCAGGCCCATGTCGCAAGCATCACCGGCAACGGCCCGGTACAACTGAGCAGCGGCGGCAATCAGGTCCAGCAAGGTACGACGATCGACAGCGCTGGCGCCATCGATCTGCATGCTGACGGCAAACTCGATCTGCAAGCAGCCACGGACACTCACACTGCTACCGGCAGCAATCTCGGCGGCGGCTTGAAGGGCGGCGGCAGCAAATCCAGCAGCGAGAAGAGCCGCGATCAGGGCGGCAATCTCAGTGGCAACTTCAACATCGGTCGGGTCAATGAGCACTCACGAACACTGACCGGTGGCCAACTCAACAGCCAGAGCGGGATCGCCCTGAGCGGTGACGCTGTTCATCTGCAAGGCACGCAAGTCAGTGCACCAAACGTCAACGTCGATGCACAGAAGGGCGGCTATGTTCAGGAGTCGGCACAGTCCACTGAAAGCCGTAACAACTGGAGCGTCGCACTGAATGCCGGCGGCAACCTGAGCAGCAAAAAACCGACAGCCGCCGAAGAGCAGGCCAGCAGCGATCACGGTTTCAATGCTGGCGCCAAGGTCGGCGTGGATTACCTGCAAGGCACCACGCAGCAGAACAGTCAGATCAAGGCTGACAGTGTGGTGTTGAACAGCGCAGGTGATGCAGAGTTGGCTGGCGCGCGAATCGATGCGAAGACTGTCAGCGGGAATGTCGCAGGTGATCTGGCAGTCGACAGCCGTCAAGACTCGAAGACAAGCGCCAAGATTGACGTGGATCTGGGCCTGACCGCCAAGAAAAACCCACCGAACGACAAGGAAAAACTCGCCGGCACCGATTACAAGCCAACGCTGAAAGCCCAAGGCGAATACGCGCACAAGGACAGCGTCGCGCAGGCGTCCGGCATCAGCGCCAGTCAAGGTGTAAAGCTGAATGTAGGCGGCGCGACACAACTGACCGGCGCGCGCATTTCGGCGAGTGACGGCAAGGTTGATCTGGGTGGTTCGAAGGTCAGCAGCACCGACCTGAACAATCGCGATTACGGCATCAAGGCTGTCCTGGATCTGCCACAAAAAACCGAGGAAAACGCCCCAAAGGTTTCCCTTGAAAACGGCAACCTCAAAGTCGGCCCGATCACCTTGAGCGGGCATCTCGATACCCAAACCCTCCAAGCCGGAATCGACGAAAAAGGCTGATCCCGATACTCGTGTAGGAGCTGCCGTAAGCTGCGATCTTTTGATCTTGGAAAACCAGGATCAAAAGATCGCAGCGTGCCGCAGCTCCACGGGGATTTGCTTATGATCGGAATGATTTGCCGGTCTTAATAGTAACCATTACTATTCGCGCTCCTTTCCTCAGCACACCACCCATACCCCATGCGTCCCCGCAGACCCGGCTTTTTCGAGCATTACGAAGAGTTGATCGGCACCTGGACTCGTCGCCTGCGCAATCGCGCGCAGGCCGAGGATTTGGCGCACGACACCTTTGTGCGGGTGCTCGAATCCGATTCGGCAGAGGTGCAGCAACCACGGGCGTATTTGCACCAGACCGCGCGCAATATTGCGGTCGATGGCTATCGGCGGGAGGATCGGCGCGGCGCCATGGAGTCGGAGGCGATCGATCACAGTGCGTCGTCAACCGGCGACCCGGAGCATTACATGCACGCGATCCAGTTGGCCGACTCCATCGAACGGGCGCTGGCGGAACTGCCGGTCAATTGCCGGAAGATTTTTGTCTGGCAGAAGATTGAAGGCCTGACCCAGGCGGAAATCGCAGAGCGCCTGGGGCTGTCCAAGAACATGGTCGAAAAGTATATGATCCGCACCCTGCGGCATCTGCGTGATCGACTGGACGGGTTGCAGTCGTGAGTCGCTGCAGCTTTTCATCCCCGTCCAAACAGGACATTCCATGATGGATACTCGTGATTGCGCGTGCGGGCAAACGACGGTGCGCGATGACGCGGCTCGCTGGTTTGTGCGTTTGCAGGAGCCGGCCGTCAGTGCCGACGAGCAGCAGCGCTTTGACGCCTGGCTGAATCAACATCCGCAACACCGTGATGAATTCCAGTTGCTGCAAGGGCTGTGGACGGCGGCTGACCTGCTGCCGGCGCCACGCCTCAAAGCCCTCGCTGAAAACCAACCGGCCCGCCGTGAGCGGCGTCCGTTGCTGCGTTATGCGGTGGCGGCCAGTGTGCTGGCGGTGGCGCTTGGGCTGGGACTGTTCAGCGGCCTTAATCACCCGGGCGGTTACAGCGCAGAATTCTCCACCGCGCTCGGTGAGCGCAAGCATGTGGCATTGCCGGACGGCTCGGTGATCGACCTCAACAGCCGCAGTCGCTTGCAGGTGCATTATGAAACGGATCGCCGGCTCATCGAATTGAGTGAAGGCGAGGCGATGTTCAGCGTCGAGCACGACGCCTCGCGGCCGTTCGTAGTCGAGGCCGGCAGCGGCAAGGTCACGGTCACCGGCACGCGCTTCGATGTGCGCCGCGACGTGACGCAGACACGGGTGGCGGTGGAGCAGGGCACGGTGAAGGTCCAGGGACACGATGCGCCGGACAACGAATTTACCAACCTGACCGCCGGCCTCGGCACCCACGTCGATGCGCAAGGCAAAGTGGCGGCAGCCTACGCCGTCAACCCGGCGGAGCTGACGGCGTGGCGTGGCGGCAAACTGGTGTTCAACAACGCCCGCCTCAGCGAAGTGGCCGCCGAAGTATCGCGTTATCGCGAAAGGCCGCTGACCGTCAGCAACCCCGGCGTGGCCAATCTGCGCCTCACCAGCGTGTTCAAATCCGACAACACCGATGCCTTGCTCAAGGCCTTGCCGAACATTCTGCCGGTGGCCATTCGCACCCTCGCGGATGGCAGCCAGGAAATAATTTCAAAATAAAATTCAGGTTTTTTTCGAGTTCATCGTCTTCCTGTTCAACTGCAACTGGTTTGCATTAACAGCCGCACACTCTTGCGATCCACAGGACTACGTTCGACGTGAAAACCATCCCTGCCAACAACAAAAAATCTCCTTGGTTGCCGCTGGCCCTCGCGGTGGCGGTCAATGCTGCCGTGCCTTTGGCGTTCGCTGCTGAATCTATTCATATTCGCGCGCAGCCGCTGGGTCAGGCCTTGAGTGAACTGGGCCAGCAAACCTCGCTGCAAGTGTTTTTCAGCCCGGACCTGGTCGCCGGCAAACAAGCCCCGGCAGTCGACGGTGATATCTCGCCAGAACAGGCGCTGCGCCAATTGCTGCAAGGCAGCGGTCTGGATTATCAGATCAACGACGGCTCGGTGACGCTGTCGCCCGCCGCGACTTCTGCCGCCACCAACGGCCCGCTGGAACTGGGCGTGACCGATATTAAAGTGGTCGGCGACTGGCTCGGCGACGCGAATGCGGCCGTGGTGCAAAACCACCCCGGCGCGCGCACGGTGATTCGCCGCGAAGCGATGGTCGAGCAGGGCGCAATGAACGTCAGCGACGTGCTCAAACGCGTACCCGGCGTACAGGTGCAGGACTCCAACGGCACCGGCGGCAGCGACATTGCCCTGAACGTTGGCGTGCGCGGTCTGACGTCGCGTCTGTCGCCACGCTCGACCGTGCTGATCGACGGCGTGCCGGCGGCGTTCGCGCCGTACGGTCAGCCACAACTGTCGATGGCGCCGATCTCGTCGGGCAACCTCGACAGCATCGACGTGGTGCGTGGCGCCGGCTCCGTGCGTTATGGGCCGCAAAACGTCGGTGGCGTGATCAACTTCGTCACCCGCGCGATCCCGGAAAAAACCACTGGCGAGATCGGCACTACCCTTGAAACTACCCAGTACGGTGGCTGGAAGCACATCGACACGGCGTTCCTCGGCGGTACCGCCGACAACGGCATGGGCGTGGCGCTGTTGTACTCGGGCGTCAACGGCCACGGCTACCGCGAGCGCAACAACGGCAACGACATTGACGACGTGATCCTCAAGACGCACTGGGCGCCGACCGATCAGGATGATTTCAGCCTCAATTTCCATTACTACGACGCCAGCGCCGACATGCCGGGCGGCCTTACGCAGAAGCAGTACGACGACAATCCGTATGAGTCGGTGCGCGACTACGACAGCTTTACGGGCCGACGCAAGGACGTGTCGTTCAAGTGGGTTCGCCAGATCGACGAGCGCACTCAGGCTGAAGTGCTGACCTACTACACCGACAGTTTCCGTGGCAGCACCATCGCTGCACGCGACCAGAAAACCCTCAGCTCGTATCCGCGCTCTTATTACACTCTGGGCATCGAGCCGCGTGTGTCGCGCGTGTTCGACGTCGGCCCGACCACCCAGGAAGTCAGCGTCGGTTATCGCTATCTGAAGGAGGCGATGCACGAGCAGTCGAGCCGACTGGCGCTGGTCAACAACCAGCCTGTCGTCACGCCGACTTCCGACGGCCACGTGTTCCAGGATCGTACCGGCGGCACCGAGGCCAACTCGGTTTACGTCGACAACAAAATCGACGTCGGCAACTGGACGATCACGCCGGGCATTCGCTTCGAACACATCAGCACGGATTGGCACGATCGCGCAGTGCTCGATGCCGCCGGCAGACCGGTGCCAGAGAAAAACCGCAGCATCGAAAGCAATGAACCGCTGCCGGCACTGAGCGTGATGTATCACCTGTCAGACGCGTGGAAGCTGTTTGCCAACTACGAAACCTCGTTCGGCAGCCTGCAATATTTCCAGCTGGGGCAGGGCGGCTCGGGCGATAGCACCGCCAACGGTCTGCAACCGGAAAAGGCCAAGACCTACGAGATCGGCACGCGTTACAACGATGACGTTTGGGGCGGGGAAGTGACGCTGTTCTACATCGACTTCGACGACGAACTGCAATACATCAGCAACGACGTGGGCTGGACCAACCTCGGCGCGACCAAGCACCAAGGCATTGAAGCGTCGGTGCACTACGACATGGCTGCATTGGACCCGCGCCTTGATGGTCTGACCGCGAATGCCGGTTTTACGTATACCCGTGCGACCTATGAAGGTGAGATTCCAGGCTTCAAGGGCCGGGATCTGCCGTTCTATTCGCGTCAGGTGGCGACCGTTGGTTTGCGCTATGACGTCAATCGCTGGACCTACAATCTTGACGGTTTTGCCCAGTCGAAACAGCGTTCGCCGGGTACTGGTGTGAATGCCGATGGTAGTTTTAACGGTAACTACATCACTGACGGCACGGCGGATGGGCAGTACGGTGATATTCCGGGTTATGTGACCTGGAACGTGCGCGGCGGCTATGACTTCGGGCCGCAGGTGTCGAATCTGAAGCTGGGCGCTGGGGTGAAGAACGTTTTTGACAAACAGTATTTCACGCGTTCCAGTGATAACAATTCGGGGATGTATGTGGGGGCGCCGCGGACGTTTTTTGTGCAGGCTAGTTTGGGGTTTTGAGGCTTTTGGGGGGCGGATCCGTTTTTTGGGTGATGGCTGAGTAGGGTTCCGCCCTTACGGCGGGTCACTTTTGACAAACGCCTCAAAAGTAACCAAAAAGTCTTGCCCTGACGTTCGGCCCTCGCTGTGGCTCGGGTTCCTTCGCTCCGGGATCCATCCGGGGCATCGATTCCGGTTTGCTTCGCTGCACCTCCTTTCGATGTCCTCCCCGGATGAATCCCTCCACTCAGCCTGCCGACGGGCTCTGAGATCAAGAGCTGCACTCGAGCTAACGCTCATTGTGTTGAGTGGGGGAAGAGCGATGCGGTCGGCTTTTGTTCGGTGTTGGATTCACCCCTCATCGGAACGCCGCCCGCCCAGCCCTCTCCCCGAGGAGAGGGAGCCGATTTGTGAGGCTTTCAGAATCTGAGTTCGACTCGGTATCTCAGGTCGGCGTAGCTCTGCCAAACACCTCGATCAGTCCCCTCTCCCTCCGGGAGAGGGCTAGGGTGAGGGGGCTCTTGATTTGGCTTGTGATCTTGCTTTGGCTTTGGCTTTGGCTTTTGATTTTGATTTGTTGCCCCTTCGGCAGGCCGAGCGGAGGTGTTCATCCGGGGGTTAGGCGCGTAGCGCCGTGCGGCGAAGCCGCATCCATCGAAAGGAGGTGCAGCGAAGCAAACCGGAAGCGATGCCCCCGGATGGACACCGTAGCGAGGGAACACTGAGCCTAAGCGAAGTGCCGTACGCCGGGGCAAAGCCTTTTGGGTTACCTTTTCGGCGTTTGGAAAAGGTGACTCGCCGTAAGGGCGAAACCGCCAGCGGCAGCACCCGCACCAACGGATATGCCCCCAAACCCAACCCCAAACCCCAACCCCCAAAAAACCAAATCAAAAGATCGCAGCCTTCAGCAACCCCCACACAGTTCGCGATCTGGCAGGTGCACTCGGTTCAGACTTTCAACACCTTCCCGCCAATCGCCACGGCCACCAACAACACCGCCATCAGGCCAAACGCAAAACTCAAACTGCTGGCATGCGCGACAAAACCGATCACCGCCGGCCCCGCCAGAATCCCCGCATAACCCAGCGTAGTGATCGCCGGCACGGCAATGCTTTCCGGCATCACTGTCTGCTTGCCCACCGCCGTGTACAGCACCGGCACGATGTTCGAACAACCGGCACCGACCAGCGCATAACCGACCAGTGCGAGTTGCCAGCTTGGCGCGAACGTCGCCAGGAACAAGCCTGCCGCCGCCAGCAGGCCACCAAACAGAATGATCCGCGTCGCACCGACACTGCGCACAATTCGGTCACCCATCAAGCGTCCGGCGGTCATGGTCAGAGCGAACGCCGCGTAACCCAAACCCGCATACGCCGTGTCGATCCCGCGCTCCTGAGCGAGGAACACCGCGCTCCAGTCCAGCGCCGCGCCTTCGGTGAGGAACACGATGAAGCACATCCCGCCGATAAACAGCACGATGCCGTGCGGCACCGCAAAGGCCGGGCCCGAGCTTTCGCTGCCATACGGCAGCATGTGCGGGACGCATTTGAACAGCGCGCCGATCAGCACCGCGACCACCACCAGCATCGCCCCCAGCGGCGACATACCGAGGCCGAGCAGGGCGCTGACGCCCGCCGCGCCGACAATCCCGCCGAGGCTGAACAAGCCGTGAAAACCCGACATCATGTTCTTGCCGCTGGCGCGCTCGACGATCACCGCTTGCAGGTTTACCGTCGAATCCACCGTACCCAGCCCTGCGCCGAACATGAACAGCGTGGCGATCAGCGCCGGAATCGACGACACCGTCGCCAGCAACGGCAACGCCGCGCAGATCAGTAACGTGCCGCCAGTTGCCACGCGTCGGCAACCGAACCGCGTGGCGAGAATCCCCGCCAATGGCATCGCGAGAATCGAACCGACGCCGAGGCACAACAGCAGCAATCCCAAGGTGCCCTCATTGAGCCCGGCGCGGGCCTTGGCGTACGGCACCAGTGGCGCCCACGCGGCAATACCGAGGCCGGCGATGAAAAAAGCGATGCGGGTGGACATCTGTTGCAAGCGTCCGGGGACGAACGTGTCTTGGGGGTTGAGGCTGGTCATATCGATCCTTGGCAAAAATACATCGCGTCCCCGAGGGACAGTGATTGAGCGTCGAGGTTCGATCACAGGACTTGGTGGAACGCAGCAGGATATCGTTGCACAGTCCAACCCGTGGGAGCGAGCCTGCTTGCGAAAGCGGTGTGTCAGTGCACATGTTCTTTGACTCAGCCAACGCATTCGCGAGCAGGCTCGCTCCCACAGGGGATTGCGTTTTACAGTGCCATTTTCGAAACGATGAAGGGCAGGTGATGACGCAGTTCTACGATGCTCGGGGCAACATCTATGGGGTGGTTTCTCCGGCGACGTTGCGTGAAGCAGGGATTGATTTGCCAGCGAATGCAACCGAATGTGCGTCAGCGCGCAGGGCATGGAGTAAAGCGGCCATCGCGCTTTGCTGCGACTGGCCGGAAGGTCAGCGCCCGCCGAACAGCAAATCCCACCGCAGCGATGGCCTGTTGATTGGCCCTTTCCAGGACTCGCCGCCGTTTGACGTGCTGATCGTCAACACCGACGGCACCCTCGCCGAGCGCAGTGGCAACGGCCTGACGATATTTTCTCAAGCGTTGACCGAGCAGGGATTGATGCCGGAGCAGGGGGCACGATTAAGCGTCCACCACGACAAGGGTGATGCGCTGGAAACCTCGGTGAAACCGGCGCAAATCGAAGGTGTGAAAGGTTTCTGGCTGGATCTCGCCAGCCCGGATTCGGCGCGGAGGCGGTCGGAGCGCAGAATATAGAAAGCGGCGAGTTCAATGGGCGTGCCGTAAGCCATGTGAGGCCCTTGGCGCAACTCGATCCGACGTGGAGCCGCAGTCAGTTTGTACGCATCGGCAATCCGCATTGTGTGACGTTACTGACAGACGCTGGCGCATTGCCGAATAACGAGCAAATGCGCGAATCGCCACTGACCGAAGGCCTGACCCGGATTGCTTACGCGATGCCGACGGGTGAAGGTGATCCTTGCCCGGCGGGCGTCAATCTGCAATGGGCCGTGCGCGAGTCCGAGCAGCGAATTGTCGCGCGGGTGTTCGAACGCGGCGAAGGGCCGACCGCTTCCTCCGGTACCAGCGCCAGTGCGGTGGTGTGCGCGGCGTGGCGAGTTGGTTGGGTCGCGGCTGGGCTAGTTCACGTGGTGATGCCTGGTGGCACGGCGCCGATTTTGCTTGAGGAAGAACACGGGGAATTGGTCGGCGTCAGATTATTCGGTACGGCGCAATTGATACGCTGAATCCGACATCGCTATCGCTGGCAAGCCAGACTCCCACAGGTTTTTGTGCTGAGCACTTCGTCTGTGTACACAGCAGTCCTAGGCCAGACACACACTGTGCTCACCGAAAACCCTGTGGGAGCTGGCTTGCCAGCGATGGGGCCCTCAGCTTCAGCTCAGATTGCTGCTGAACTCCACCAGCGGCATCTGCCGCTTCATCAACACCTTGCCGCCGCGAATCGAATACAGCGGCAAGCCCTGGCTGCGAATGACCTCGTAATCGCTGTCCGCCGAGAGGATCAGCAGGTTTGCCGGTCGCCCCTGTTCCAGGCCATAACGCTCGCCCAGATTCATCGCTTTGGCGCTGTTGTCGGTCACCAGATCCAGCGCACTTTGCAGGTTGCGGTAACCGAGCATGTGGCAGATGTGCAGGCCGGCTTCAAGCACGCGCAGGATGTTGCCGTTGCCCAGCGGATACCACGGGTCGACGATCGAATCCTGGCCGAAACACACGTTCATTCCGGCTTCGAGCAGCTCATTCACGCGGGTCACGCCACGGCGTTTCGGAAAGTTGTCGAAGCGCCCTTGCAGGTGAATGCTTTCGGTCGGGCACGAGACAAAACTGATCCCGGAATGGCCGAGCAGGCGGAACAGTTTTGCGCAGTAGGCGTTGTCGTAGGAGCCCATCGCCGTGGTGTGGCTGGCGGTGACGAGGGCGCCCATGTCGCGGCTGCGGGCTTCTTCGGCGAGCACTTCGAGGAAGCGTGAATGCGGGTCGTCGGTCTCGTCGCAGTGCACGTCGACCAGGCATCCGGTGCGTTCGGCCAGGTCCATCAGGAACTTCACCGAACTCACACCCTGATCGCGGGTGTACTCGAAATGCGGGATCCCGCCGACCACGTCGGCGCCCATGCGGATGGCTTCTTCCATCAACTCGCGACCGTTGCGGAACGACTCGATGCCTTCCTGCGGAAACGCGACGATTTGCAGGTCGATCAGGTGTCGACTTTCCTCGCGCACTTCGAGCATGGCCTTGAGTGCGGTGAGCTGCGGGTCGGTGACGTCGACGTGGGTGCGCACATGCTGGATGCCGTGAGCCGCCAGGGTCTGAATGGTTTTCTTGGCGCGGGTCTTGGTGTCTTCTTCGGTGATGGTGACCTTGCGCTCGCCCCAGCATTCGATGCCTTCGAACAGCGTGCCGCTCATGTTCCAGCGCGGCTCGCCGGCGGTGAGGGTGGCGTCGAGGTGTATGTGTGGCTCGACGAAGGGCGGCACCACCAGATTGCCGCCGGCGTCGAGGTCGTCGGGGCCCAGGGTCGGGGCTTCGGTCTGGCGGGCGATGCTGCGGATCAGCCCGTCTTCAAGGTGCAATTCGTGCAAACCTTCCTGGTTGCGCAGTCGGGCGTTGATGATGTGCATCAGGCAAATCCTTCTTATAAGTCTTGAAGTGGCGCGCTGGCGCTGCGGGCGCCGAGTATGGCGGTGAAGATGACATACGTTAGCGCGGCAGCAGCGATCCCTACCAGCGGCGCGACCCACGGCGAGCTGAACGCCGCGACGGTGCCGATCCCGTAGGCCCCGAGACCCGGCCAGTTGAAGGCCGGCAGCCGTGCGTCGGCCAGACGCGGATAGCGCCCGCGCCAGCGGTAGAAGAAGTCGGCCATGATCACGCCGCCAATCGGTGGGATCACCGTGCCAAGCAGAATCAGGTACGGCACCAGCATGTCGTACATGCCCAGCAGAGCGAGCAGGGTACCGATCACCGCACCCGCCAACGTCACGGTCTTGCGTCGCCCGGTGCGCAGCAGGTTGCACCCGGCGACGGCGAAGTTGTAGATGGTGTTGTCCTGAGTGCTCCAGATGTTCAGCAACAGCATCGCCATTGCGGCCATGGCGAAACCTTGCAACAGCAACACTTCAACCACGTCCGGTTGCTGATAGACGATGGCGCCATAGGCGCCGATCAGTACCATCAGGCCGTTGCCGATGAAGAACCCGATCAGGCTCGCCAATACCGCAACTTTTGCCGAGCGCGAAAAGCGCGTCCAGTTGGTCGCCTGAGTCGCGCCACTGACGAATGTGCCGAACACCAAGGTGATGGCGGTCGACCAGTCCAGCGAACCACTGGGCACAACGCTCAGCAATCTTTCGAAACCGCCGACTTTCACCGTCGCGGCCCACATCGACAGCATCAGCAGCAACATCATTGCCGGCACCGCGATGTACGACAGAATCTCCAGCCCGCGATAACCGACATACGCCGTGGCGCAGAACATCAGACCGAACAACACCATCAACCCGAGGACCGTGGCCTCATCGAGGTTGAAATACTTGCCGATCACCACCGCCGCCGTCGCCGTGCCCCAGGCGTACCAGCCGATCTGGGTGAAACCGAGGATCAGGTCGCTGAGCTTGCTGCCGACTTCGCCAAAGCAGAAACGCCCCATCAGTACCGAATTGAGACCGCTCTTGAAGGCGATGTAACCCAGGCCCGCCGCGTAAATCCCGAGCAGCAGATTGCCGACGATGATCACCGCCATCAACTCGGCAAAACCGAACGCCACACCGAGCTTGCCACCGGCAAACATGGTCGCGGTGAAGAAGGTAAAACCCAGCAACACCATCGCCGTGGAGGCCAGGCCTTTGCGCGCATGCAGGGGGACTTCGCTGAGGGGGTAATCGTTGCCGGAATCGTTTTGCGTCATGGGGCGGTCCTTGCTGAAAGAGGAAGATGCGGGGAGGGTTGCAGTGGTCGTGCCAATCGCGGTTGGCGCGGTTATGTATAGACGAGTCAGGAATTTTCGGCTCGAAAGCAGTGCACCTGACGAAACCGAAGCCCTATGTAGGAGCTGCCGAAGGCTCGGGCCGCGTTCGGCAGCTCCTACAGGGGGATTTCTGGGCTCAGAGAAATCGCAGCAGGGCGGCGACAATGGCTTCAGGGGCGTCTTCCTGGACGAGGTGGCCGGCGTTGGCGATTGGGTGGAATTGTGATCCCGGGATCATGTTGTGTAACGCTCGACCACGTTCGATGGGAATCCACTGATCCTCTTCACCCCAGAGAATCTGCACCGGGCAACGGATCGCCGAGTACAAACTTTCAGCTTCACGGGTATAGCGCTCATCCATCTGCGCAATCTGCCGATAGAACGCCGCTTGGCCCGGATCGCCGAGCCAGGGCTGCACGTAGGGCGCCAATTCATCATCAGGAATCTCGCGGTGAATCGCTCCGCGAATATAGGTCGGCACGATGGCGCGCTGAATGTAGTCGGGCAATCCGCTGAAGGCTGCTTCATACAGGCGTACATGCTGCACAAACGGCGAACCCCAAGGCGTCAGCGCCACCGGATCGATCAGCGTCAGGCTGCGGTAGTCCTTGCCATCGAGCAGATGCGTGCGCAACGCGGTGGCGCCGCCGAAGTCATGGGCGACCACGTCGGGACGTAGGATATTCCAGTGCTCGAGCAATTGCGCGAGGAGTTGGTTTTGGATGCCGAGGGACACATCCGCATCAGGTTGCTCGGAATGCCCGTAGCCGAGCAAATCGAAATAGTGCACCCGGTGCGTCGCGAAAAAATGCGGTGCAATGCGGTGCCACACGTAGGAAGAGAAGGGCGTGCCATGCACAAACACCAGCGGCGGGCCGTCGCCGCGCACGGCATGACGTACCTGTCGGCCATGGAAATCAAAGACCTGATCGAGCAGCCAGTCCGTCATGGGCCTGTCCTCTTGGCGGGTTTGAGCCAAGAAGCATAGGCGTAAAAAAACAGCCATGGCGGCTGTTCATTTTTCTGCGAGCAGACACTGAACCCTGTGGGAGCGGGCTTGCCCGCGATAGCGGTGGGTCAGTCACATTGATGTTGCGTGTGCCGACGTCATCGCTGGCAAGCCAGCTCCCACAGGATAAGCGGTGTTGTTCAGTACGAGTTACTCACCGCGATAAATGCAACCGCTGGTGCAGGTTTCATGAATGCGGATCGCGCTGAGTTCCGGCAGCAGTGGCTTCATTTCATTCCAGATGAATTTTGCCAATACTTCGCTGGTCGGGTTTTCCAGACCGGGAATATCGTTCAGGTAGTTGTGATCCAGGCGCTCGTACAGAGGCTTGAAGATCGCCTTGATCTCGGAGAAGTCGCGGATCCAGCCGGTGTGCGGATCGAGGTCGCCGCTGAGGTGAATCGCCACTTTGAACGAGTGACCGTGCAGGCGCCCGCACTTGTGGCCGTCCGGGACGTGCGGCAGGCGGTGGGCGGATTCGAATGTAAATTCCTTGAAGATTTCCACAGTGTTTTCAGCTCTGTTCAGATGGCGTTCGCCGCAGCGATTCGGGCAGGCGGGGAGTTTATCAGCTTGTGTTTGGCCGTGCTGACTAAAGGGTCAGCAAGCGCTCGGCGAGGCGACCATTGGCAACCAGTTCGAGAAACTCGTCGCCCAGTCGGCGGCTCTCGTCCATCGCCGCGTGCCAGTATTTCTGCCGGCTCGGTGCATCGCCCATGAAGCGCTTGAAGTCGTTGCGGTCGGGCAGTTTGCCGTAGGGCAGGCGCGCCAGGTATTCCTTCGACGGCGCGAGCAACAGCACGTCCTGCAAGCGCTCCACCGAAGCACGGCGCCACGGCAACGTCTTGTCGAACCAGCCCGGAATCACCCGGTCGGTGAAGTGCGGATAGAGCACAATACCGTCGCCGCTGTAGGGCAGGTCGAGGTGATAGTCGAGCAGGCCACCGTCGCGAAACGTCCCGGCACCGGCGCCCGGCAAATCACGCACGCCTTCCATGACCATCGGGATCGAACCCGACGCCAGCAGCGCCTGACGCAGATTGCCGGCATTGAGCGCGACGAAGCGTGACGGAAAGTCGTTCAACGCATTGACCGGCGGCGCCAGGCGCGGATCGTGGATGATCAATCGTTCGAAGTGCCGCGACAGCCGTGCGCGGCCTCGCAAGTTATCGGCAATCACGGAGCCCAGCGCCAGACCGAGACGACCACGATGGTCATCGGCCAGACGCCCCTGGCTCTTCACTACCATGATGTTCAAGCGGTAATCGGCGTTGTTGAGGATGCTCGCATCGCGGCCGTCGAGCAGGTCGTTGAGCATGCGCTGCGAGCTCTGGCTGATCTCGGCCATGGTCACGCCTTTGTTGAAATTCTGCTCGGCGTAGAGCTGGCCGAGGCGACGGATGCCTTCGGCGGCGTCCGGCAGACAGGCGCTGGCGAAGCGCCAGGAACCGACCGATGCCCCGATCAGCGAACGCTCGCGTGGTGCACTTGGCAGCCACTCACCGAACAACGCCAGATCCAGCCCCTGAATCCCCAGCGCCTTCGGCCCACCGGCCGCGCCGGGCAGGGTGCCGACGTCGGCAGCGTTCAGGCCTTGCGCACGAATGCGCGCCATGGCCCGTGGGCCAGCCTTGAGGGTTAGGGCGGGGAACTTGATGTGGATGGCAGTCATACCGGTCTCGATCGTTAGCAAGCGAAGGATTATAAGCGTTTCCCCAAACCCTGTGGGAGCGAGCCTGCTCGCGAAAGCGCAGTGTCAGTCAGCGAAGATGTAGCTGATACACCGTATTCGCGAGCAGGCTCGCTCCCACAGGAGAGATTTGTGTTGGTCATTGCACAATGATGGCCATTCAGTTTCAGTTAAGTTCATCCCGTTAAGGTGCCCTCCGTAGGCAACACATAAAAAAATACGGAGATACCCATGAAAACCCTGACTGCCCTGTCCCTCGTCTCGATCATCGGCCTGACCGCCAGCCTCGCCCATGCCCGCGATTTGGGCCCTGATGAGGCCCTGCGGCTGCGCGACGCTGGTACTATCGTCTCCTTCGAGAAGCTCAATGCCACGGCACTGGCCAAACACCCGGGTTCGACCATCACCGAAACCGAGCTGGAAGAGGAGTACGGCAAGTACATCTACCAGGTCGAACTGCGTGATCCTCAAGGGCTGAACTGGGATCTGGAATTAGACGCGGTCAGTGGGCAGGTTCTCAAGGATCATCAGGATACGTAATGAAGGTTAATGTTCGCGCCACCAGCCTTGCTGCGTTGGCGCTTGTGATTTTCTGGTCGTCGGCGATGGCGCGCGACCTCGATCAGGACGAGGCACTGGAGCTGCGTCAGCGCGGGGTGATCCTGCCGCTGGAGCAAGTGTTGCAGCAGGCCATGGATCGTTATCCCGGGGCAAAACTGCTGGAAGTCGAGCTGGAAGAAAAACACGACGTCTACATTTATGAAGTCGAGTTGCTGACGGCCGAGGGTGTAGCGCGCGAGCTGCACCTGAAGGCCGATACCGGTGAACTCGTGAAAGACAAGGAAGATTGATCGATGCGCTTGCTTCTGGTGGAAGACCACGTACCGCTGGCTGACGAGTTGATCGCCGGCCTGCAACGCCAAGGCTACGCGGTGGATTGGCTGGCGGACGGACGCGATGCCGTGTATCAGGGCAGCAGCGAGCCCTATGACCTGATCATCCTCGACCTCGGCCTGCCCGGGGTGCCGGGGCTTGAGGTGCTGGCGCAGTGGCGCGCGGGCGGGTTGGCGATCCCGGTGTTGATCCTCACGGCGCGCGACTCCTGGGCTGAACGCATCGAGGGCCTCAAGGCCGGCGCTGACGATTACCTGACCAAACCGTTCCACCCGGAAGAGCTGCACCTGCGGGTGCAGTCGCTGTTGCGCCGTTCCAAGGGCCAGGCCAATCAAACCACGCTCAAGGCTGCCGGCCTGCATCTGGACGAGGGCCGTCAGTGCGTGACGCGCGATGGTGCCGATATCCAGCTGACCGCCGCGGAATTCCGTCTGCTGCGCTATTTCATGCTGCACCCGGAGCAGATCCTTTCCAAAAGCCACCTCGCCGAACACCTCTACGACGGCGAGACCGAGCGTGACTCCAACGTCCTCGAAGTCCACGTCAATCACCTGCGCCGCAAACTGGGCAAAAGCGTGATCGAAACCCGTCGCGGTCAGGGTTACCTGTTCGGCGGGCAAGCTTCATGAGGTCGATCCAGCGCCGCTTGAGCCTGGGTTTGATCAGCGTGATGGTGGTGGTGGGGCTGGTGCTGGCGCAAACCAGTCTGTGGTTGTTCGAAATGGGCTTGCAGCGCTACCTCGAAGCCGGATTGCGCAACGACAGCGAGAGCCTTTTGGTGGCGCTGGTGCGCGGCCCGCAGGGCTTGCAGCTGGATGAGCGCCACCTGTCGCCCGCCTATCAGCGGCCGTTTTCCGGGCATTATTTCCGCATCGATTTTGCCGACAGCCACTGGCGCTCGCGCTCGCTGTGGGACCAGGATCTGCCGCTGCTCGAGCATCCGGGGCTGCACAGTAATCTGCAATTGGGCCCGGACGGCCAGAAATTGCTGGTGCTGCGTTCGGACTATCGCCGGTTGGGCCAGTCGATCTCCATCAGCGTCGCGCAGGATTACACGCCGGTGAGCGAGAGCTTCGAGCGCATGCGCCGGATCGGCCTCGGTCTCGGTCTGGCCGGTTTGCTGCTGATTCTGTTGTTGCAACGCCTCACCGTGCGTCGCGCGCTGCGGCCGTTGGAAAAGGCGCGTGAGCAAATCGCTCAGTTGCAGCAGGGCCAGCGCTCGCAACTGGACGATCAGGTGCCGGTGGAGCTGGAGCCACTGGTGGCGCAGATCAACCATTTGCTCGCACACACCGAAGACAGCCTCAAGCGTTCGCGCAATGCGCTGGGCAATCTTGGCCACGCGCTGAAAACACCGCTGGCGGTGTTGCTGAGCCTGGCGTCGAGCGAAAAACTCGACAGCCATCCCGAGCTGCGCAAGATCCTCAAGGAACAACTGGAACAGGTGCAGCAACGGCTCAATCGTGAACTCAATCGCGCGCGACTGTCCGGTGATGCGTTGCCCGGGGCGCTGTTTGATTGCGATGCCGAACTGCCGGGATTGCTGGCGACGCTGAACATGATCCACGGCGAGCACCTGGCGCTCAGTTACGTTGCTCCCAAAGGGCTGCAACTGCCGTGGGACCGCGAGGATTTGCTGGAGCTGCTCGGCAACCTGCTGGATAACGCCTGCAAGTGGGCGGATGCCGAGGTGCGTTTGAGCGTGGTCGAGAGCGCTGACGGGTTTGCCTTGAGCGTCGAGGATGATGGCCCGGGGATTCCTGCCGAACAACGCGCTCAGGTGTTCAGTCGCGGGACACGGCTTGATGAGCAGACCGACGGCCATGGCCTGGGGCTGGGGATTGTGCGCGATATCGTCGATACGTGGGGCGGGACGTTGGTGTTGGGCGAGAGTGAGTGGGGCGGGTTGAAGGTAGAGATTCAGCTGCCTCGGCGATAAGTCATTAAGAGCCCCTCACCCTAGCCCTCCCGAAACGTCGGACCGCCCCGAGGGAGAGGGAACTGACCGCGTTGTTTGTTTGAGGTACGCCGACCTGAGTTATCCCGCCGAACGCCAGCCTTGAAGCCTGTGCAGATCGGCTCCCTTTCCCCCTCGCCCCCCTTGGGGGGAGAGGGCTGGGGTGAGGGGGGAATCCAACTGACACCCCACAACCTTTGAATCAGACGCGAAACTGATCCATCAAACTCTGCTGCTGATTCGCCAGGCTGTTCAGCGACTGGCTCACCCGCGCCGATTCGTTCGCTTGCCCGGACAGCGATTCAGTCACATCGCGAATCGTCGCCACGTTGTTGTTGATCTCTTCCGCCACCGCGCTCTGCTCTTCAGCGGCACTGGCAATCTGCAGGTTCATGTCGCTGATCACTGTCACCGCATCACCAATCTGACGCAGCGCTGTTACCGCTTGGCCTACCTGCTCGACACTGCCCTGCGCCTGACGATGGCTGTTGCTCATCGAGCCGACCACATCCTGCGTGCCGCTCTGCAACTGTTCGATGACCTGACGGGTTTCCTCCACCGACTCCTGCGTGCGGCGGGCGAGGTTGCGGACTTCGTCGGCGACGACGGCAAAACCGCGTCCGGCTTCACCGGCACGAGCCGCTTCGATCGCGGCGTTGAGGGCCAGCAGGTTGGTTTGCTCGGCAATGGCGCGGATAGTTTCGAGCACCGCGCCGATTTTCTCACTGTTGGCGGCCAGGCCTTCGACTTGCACCATTGCCGCGCTCATGTCGGCGGCGAGGGTGTCGATGCTGGCGGTGGTGCGGTCGATCACAGTCAGGCCCTGACGGGTGGCACGATCAGCATCCTTGGCCGCTTCGGCCGCCTGAGCGGCACTGCGAGCGACGTCCTGCGCGGTGGCGCTCATTTCGTGGGACGCAGTCGCGACCTGATCGACCTGACGGTATTGCTGTTCCATGCCGGCGCTGGTCTGCGTAGCGATGGCCGAGGACTGGTCGGCGGTGTTGCGCGCGTCCTGCACCGAGCGTTTCACTTCGGCGATGATCGGCTGCAACTTGTCGAGGAACTTGTTGAACCAACCGGCCAGTTGGCCGAGTTCATCCTGTTTGTCATACGCCAGACGCCGGGTCAGATCGCCTTCGCCGCTGGCGATGTCTTCGAGCATGTGCGCCACGCCAAGGATCGGTCGGGTCACGCTGCGCGCCATCAGCCAGACCAGCAGCAGGCCAATCAACGCCGCCAGAACGCCGAGGCCCAACTCGATCAACGTGCCGGTGTTGTTGCTCGCATCCAGTTGCTGCTTGAGTGCTTCGGCGCGTTCCACCAGCACTTTTTCAGGGACATCCAGCAACACTGCCCACGACGGTCCGCCGGGAATCGGCTGGAACGGCGACAGCACTTTCAACTGGCCGTTGCTGTGCAGGCTGCTGACACTGGTATTTGAAGCAAGTTGGCGCAGCAGTTCGGCGCCGCTGGTTTTATCCACGGCGTCCAGACGCTGGCTGAGTTTGCCGGCATCCGAGCTGTAGCCGGCGAGCAGGCCGACCGGGCTGATGATGCTCACGACGGTTTGGCCGTCGTAGAGTTTTTTGCTGGCGCTCTGGCTGATCGCTTGCAGGCTGTTGAGGTTGATGTCGACCGACAGCGAAGCGATGACTTTGCCGTTCACCGTCAGCGGGAAAACGATGCTGGTCATCAGCACGTTCTGGCCGTCGATCACATAGAAGTACGGTTCGATCACGCAGGGTTTGAGCGTGGTGCGCGGGCAGGTAAACCAGGCGTTGGCAGCCTGGCCGCTGGGGCCGGTGCTGGTGTCGGCCATGTCGCTTTCCGGCAGGGCCATCGAGGTGATTTTGCCCGGTGTCGGCTGCGACCAGTACAGGGCGAAACGGCCCTTGTCGTTACTGCCCAGCTCGGCCTGGCCGGCAAACAGTTCATCCTTGCCGTCCAGCGCGTTGGCTTCGAACACCAGCGACAGACCGAGCAAGTCGGGGTTGGCCTGCAACGCGGACTTGACCTGACGGGTCATGTCTTCGCGCAGGTCGAAGGCATCAAGGAAGCGCTTTTCGGCCTGCTCGCGCAGGAACAGCACCTGACGCGAGAAACCATGGCCGTATTGATAGGCGTCCATGAACTGCTGGCGAATGCCCGCCGCTTGCACTTCGCCCTGGGATTCGATGCGCGCCTGGGCCGATTCGGTGAGCATCTCCATGCTGGAGGCTTTCACCATTTCGGAGCTGTGCTCCATGCGATACAGCGAAAGACCCACCAACAGGGTCACGATACCGGCCAGGCAAAGCCCGGCGAGCAGGGTGATTTTCCATTGGATGGAAAGTTGTCTGAGCGACATGGACACGTCCTTATTCGATAAATATCTTAGACTTTGCACTGTAGCGGCCTGAAAGCAGCTTTCTTGAGCTTCCAGCCGCAAGCTGCAAGCGAAAAAACGCAAAAGCTTGCCGCTTGTTACTTGCAGCTTGTCGCGGCTTCATTCACAGTGCGCGCCCTTCTAATAAGACCCTCTTTGCAATCCGCCGGTTAACCTTTGGCGGGCTCATCCTGTCTGGCGGTCGGTTTTCCACCGCAGTGTTTTTTGAGGTAGTGAAATGAATGCAGTCATAGCGGCGGTTGGCATCATGCTGATTCTCAGCCTGTCCCGCGTGCACGTGGTGATCGCTTTGATCGTCGGCGCGCTGGTCGGCGGCCTGACCGGTGGTCTGGGCATCGATGCCACGCTAAAGGCGTTCAACAGCGGCTTGGGCGGCGGGGCGACGGTGGCGTTGTCCTACGCATTGCTCGGCGCTTTCGCCGTGGCGATTGCCAAGTCGGGCCTGGCCCATGCGCTGGCCGACAAGGCGCTGGCGATGGTCGATCGCCAGCACAGTACCGGTGGCGGCAACGTCAAATGGCTGCTGATCGGCCTGTTGTGGGTGGTGGCGATTGCCTCGCAGAACATCCTGCCGATCCACATTGCGTTCATTCCGTTGCTGGTGCCGCCGCTTCTTTATGTACTGACCAAGCTGCAACTCGACCGCCGCTTGATCGCCTGCGTCATGACGTTCGGTCTGATCACGCCGTACATGTTCCTGCCGGTGGGTTTCGGCAACATCTTTCTCAATGAAATCCTGCTGGCCAACGTTGCACGCAGCGGCGTCGACATCAGTGGCATTAACGTCACCCACGCCATGGGCATTCCGGCTTTGGGCATGGTGTTCGGTCTGGCAATGGCCTTCATCAGTTACCGCAAGCGGCGCGTGTACGACCTGGCGAAGATCGAGCAGGTCGAGCAAGCGGCGGTGCAGTACAACCCGCTGAGCCTGATGATCGCCGGCGTGGCGATTGCCGCAGCGTTCATCGTGCAGTTGCTGCTCGACTCTATGATTATCGGGGCGCTGGTGGGCTTCCTGATCTTCTCGGTGTCGGGCATCGTCAAATGGCGCGACACCGATGATCTGTTCACCGAAGGCATGAAGATGATGGCGATGATCGGCTTCATCATGATCGCTGCCTCGGGTTTCGCCGAAGTGATGAAGGCCACCGGGCAGATACAGACCCTGGTCGAGTCGTCGGCGTCGTTGATCAATCACAGCAAGGGTGTGGGTGTGCTGTTGATGCTGCTGGTCGGGTTGCTGGTGACCATGGGCATCGGTTCGTCGTTTTCCACGGTGCCGATTCTGGCGGCGATTTTCGTTCCCCTGTGCTTGCAACTGGGCTTCAGCCCGTTGGCCATCGTCTGCATTATCGGCACTGCCGGTGCGCTGGGCGATGCCGGTTCGCCTGCCTCGGACTCGACCCTGGGCCCGACCTCCGGCCTGAACATCGACGGCCAGCATCACCATATCTGGGACACCGTGGTGCCGACGTTTCTGCATTACAACCTGCCTTTGCTGGCGTTCGGCTGGGTGGCCGCGATGGTGTTGTAACCGCTGAACCCTGTGGGAGCGGGCTTGCCCGCGATGGCGTCGACACATTCAACAATTATGTGGCAGACACACCGCTATCGCGGGCAAGCCCGCTCCCGCAGGGTGATGAGGTGTCTGCTGACTCAACTTTTGACCTGGCGTGCCGTTAAAGCCTTTAACCACGCCAATAAAACCAAAAGAGTGAGCACCCCAATGCGTTTGAGCCTCAAGGCTAAAGTCCTCTCCCTTGCCGTCCTCCCGGTATTGCTCTTTGCGCTGGTCATCAGCCTGACCACGCTGTTCATTCTTCAGAAACAGGCGCGCGAAGAGGTCGAACAGACGCGCGAGCGCCTGCTCGGCGACGCCAAAGCCACTCTGCAAAGTTACGTCGCCGTGGCCATGACCACGATCAAACCGCTGTACGACGCTGCCGCCCCCGGCGATGAAGCGGCGCGCGCGCAGGCGATCAAACTGCTGTCGGGGATTCGCTACGGCAAGGACGGCTACTTCTTCGGCTACGACTCCGAGACCGTGCGCCTGTTCAAGGCCAACGATCCCGATGGCGTGGGCAAAAGCTTCAAGGACAACCGCGACCCGAACGGCGTTTACGTCAACCTCGGTCTGGTGAAAGTGGCGAAGGACGGCACGCATTACTTGCAATACAGCTCGCCGCTGCCGGGCAACGCGAAGGTGCTGGTGCCGAAACTCGGCTACACCGAATACCTGGCGAAGTGGGACATGGCGGTCGGTACCTCGGTCAACCTCGACGGCATCGAAGCGCAAGTGGCGCTGGTCGAAACGCAGGTGCAGGAACGCATGCAAGGCGTGGTGCTGAGCATCGTCGGCGTGGCGGTGGTGGTGCTGCTGGTGATTGCAGCGGTGGGAATGCTGCTGGCCAATACCATTTTGCGTCCGCTGACCCAGATGAAAGCCAACCTCGACGATATCGCGGCTGGCGAGGGCGACCTGACCCGTCGCCTGAACATCACCAGCCAGGACGAACTGGGTGATCTGGCCGGCTCGTTCAATCGCTTCGTCGACAAGATTCACGGCCTGGTGCGGCAGATCACCGAGATGACCACACAATTGACCGGGCTGGTGACGCAGGTTTCGGATCAGGCCCAGCGTTCGGATCAGGCGATGGAGCGTCAACGCCACGAGACCGATCAGGTCGCCACGGCGATCAACGAAATGTCCGCCGCCGCCCAGGAAGTCGCCAAGAGCGCGCAGAACGCCGCCGTCGCCGCCCAGCAAACCGATGAAGAAGGCCAGAGCGCCAAACGCGTGGTGGCCGGCAGCATCAAACAGATTCATGCGCTGGTCGATGACATCCGCAGCAGCGGCGTGTCGCTCGATAGCCTGCAACAGGACGTCAGTTCGATTGTCGGTGTGCTCGGGGTGATCCGTTCGATTGCCGAGCAAACCAACCTGCTGGCACTGAACGCGGCAATTGAAGCGGCGCGGGCCGGTGAGGCCGGGCGTGGGTTTGCAGTGGTGGCGGATGAGGTGCGTGCGCTGGCCAGTCGTACGCAGATCAGCACCCAGGAAATTCAGGCGATGATCGATCGCTTGCAGGCCGGCACGCAAGCGGCGGTCGAGGCGATGCGCCGCTCCAGCGAGGCGGGTGACGGAACATCGGCGCAGGCCAATCAGGCCGGGGCTTCACTGGATGCGATGGCGGAATTGATCGCGACCATCAACTCGATGAACGCACAGATTGCCAGCGCTGCCGAGGAGCAGACGGCGGTGGCCGAAGAGATCAACCGCAGCGTGCATCAGATTGCGGTGGCGGTGGATAGCGTGGCGGATGAAACGCAGTTGGGTGCGCAGACGTCGCGCAGTCTGGCGGATCTTGGCCAGCGGTTGGGCAAACTGGTTGGGCAGTTCCGAATCTGAGCGCCACAACAGCCCCTCACCCTAGCCCTCTCCCGGAGGGAGAGGGGACTGACCGAGGTGTCTTGCGTCATACATCGACCTGAGAGATCCGGTCGATTATGGATTCACAGCAGTTCGTTCAGGTCGGTGTAATCCTGCAGCATCCCCCAATCAGTCCCCTCTCCCTCCGGGAGAGGGCTAGGGTGAGGGTCTGTCCCAATAAGGCACTTCGCCAAAACACTCGACAAAGAAATCAATCACCGTCCGTACCTTCACCGACAACCGCCGGCTCCCCGGCCACAGCACCGCGATCTGCTGCGGCTCCAGACTGTTCGACACCTGATACTCCCCAAGCACCGGCACCAGCGTGCCTTCGCGCACCGCTTCACCAATCAGCCATGACGGAAACATCACCAACCCCAGCCCCTGTTCGGCCGCCTGGGTGAGGGTGTCGGCGTGGTTGCCGGTGATCGGACCCCTCACCGAATAGGGCGTCCAGTCGCCTTGATCCTGACGGAAAAACCAACGCTGCTGTCCAGTTGCGCCTTTGTAGGCCAGACACTGATGTCGTGCGAGATCATCGGGATGCTGCGGCGTGCCGTGACGTTTCAGATAGGCCGGGCTGGCGGCGACCTGAAAGCGGTGCGGCGCAATTATCCGCGCCTGCATGCTCGAGTCGTGCAGCGGGCCGATGCGAAACAACAGGTCTGCACCTTCCTGCAACGGATCGACGTAATGGTCGGTTTGCTGGATGTCCAGTTGCAGCTTGGGATAACGCGCGCACAACTGACCGAGCCACGGCGTCAGATGCCGTTGACCAAACACCACCGGGGCGTTGATCCGCACAAGGCCAGTGGGTTCGCTTTGCTGTTCCTGCAAGGCTTGTTCGGCTTCTTCCAGTTGCACCAGCACCAGCCGCGCATGGTGGCCGAGCATGCGCCCGGCTTCGGTCGGCGTGACTGCGCGCGTATGGCGATAGAGCAATTGCTGGTTCAGCGCTTGCTCCATCAACTGGATTTGCCGAGAGATGGAGGAGGGCGCCACGCCCTCGCGGCGGGCGACTTCAGAGAAGCTGCCGTGGTCGAGCACTGCGACAAACAGTCTGAGTGCCTTGAAACCGAGTTCATTGAGCCCGTGCATGGATCGTCCTGCTGTGCGAGTTACGCAAAAGTGTTGTCCGGATGCTCCCATTTATCGCACAGCGAAGCCAGCCGATAATCCGCGCCATCGTTTACTTGCACAGGTTTTGGTTATGCAGACGTTGGATGAGGTGAGTGTTAGCGCGCCAGTGGCCAGGCCGTTGTTGCGATTGTTGTTGCTGCCGCTGGTGATTCTGGCGGGCATGGGTTTGTCAGTGGAGGCGGGCTTGCTCGGGCCGTTGGGGGTGCAGGTCGGGCATTTGTGGGCGACCTTGAGCATCTTTGGCGTCGGCTCGGCGATTCTGTTTTTGCTGTTGTTGTTCGCAGGCCCGCAAAAGGGCCCTGCGCTCACCGATCTGCCACGCTGGCAGTTGATCGGCGGGTTTCTGGGGCCGATGTATGTGGTGGTTCTGACGTTGGCGACGCCGCATATCGGTATTGCGATGACGATGATCGCGATTCTGTCCGGGCAGGTCGGCAAGAGTGTGTTGATCGATCACTTTGGTTGGTTCGGGACGACGCGCAAGAAGGTTAACGCTGAGCGCTGGCTGGCGTTGGGGTTGATTGTGGTGGCATTGGTTTTGATTGCGCGGGGGTGAGTGATGAGTCTGATTATTTTGTTGGCAGTGGTGGTATTGGCCGGCGCGGTGTTGAGTGTGCAGGCGGCGATCAACGGGCGTTTGGGTGAAACCGTTGGTGTATTGCGCAGCAGTTTGCTGACGTTTGTGGTGGGCGCGGTGGTGACCGGGCTGTTGATTCTGTTTTTTGAGCCGGCGCAGGCGGTGAGTTTGCTGGATGTGCCCAAGTGGCAGTTGATGGGGGCGCTGTTTGGGGTGGTTTATATGATGGTGATGGTGGGCGCGGTGCCTGTCGTGGGGACGGCTGTGGCGACGGTAGCTGTCATTGTCGGGCAGCTTGGGATGGGGATGTTGATTGATAATTTTGGCTGGTTGGGAAATCCGGCGATTGAGCTTTCTTCGAGTCGGGTTTTGGCGATGGGTTGCTTGGGGTTGGCTTTGGTTTTTATGTATCGCAGTAGTGTTCGTGGGGTTGATTGATTTACTGACTGAGTACATATCCGTTGCTGCGGTGATGGCTGCTTAGGGTTTCGCCCTTACGGCGAGTCACCTTTTCCAGACGCCGAAAAGGTAACCCAAAAGGCTTTGCCCTGACGTCCGGCCCGCTCGCTGGGGCTCGGGGTTCCTTCGCTCCGGGATCCATCCGGGGCATCGATTTCGGTTTGCTGCGCTGCACCTCCTTTCGATGTTCTCCCCGGATGAATCCCTGCTCTCAGCCTTCCGACGGGCCTTCGAGATCAAGAGCTGCACTCGAGCTAACGCTCATTGTGTTGAGTGGGGGAAGAGCGATGCGGTCGGCTTTTGTTCGGTGTTGGATTCACTCATCACCCCAGCCCTCTCCCCGAGGAGAGGGAGCCGATTTGTGAGGCTTTCAGAATCTGAGTTCGACTCGGTATCCCAGGTCGGCATAGCTCTGCCAAACACCTCGGTCAGTCCCCTCTCCCTCCGGGAGAGGGCTAGGGTGAGGGGCTCTTGATCTGGCTTTTGATGTTGCTCTTGCTCTTAGCCCCCATCGGCAGGCCGAGCGGAGGTGTTCATCCGGGGGTTAGGCGCGCAGCGCCGTGCGGCGAAGCCGCATCCATCGAAAGGAGGTGCAGCGAAGCAAACCGGAAGCGATGCCCCCGGATGGACACCGTAGCGAGGGAACACTGAGCCTCGGCGAAGTGCCGTACGCCGGGGGCAAAGCCTTTTGCTTACTTTTCGGCGTCTGGAAAAGTGAGTCGCTGTAAGAGCGAAACCGTCAGCGGCCGCACCCGCAACAACGGATATGCTCACAACTCCCAAAATCCAAACTCAAACAAAATCAAAAGATCGCAGCCTGCGGCAGCTCCTACACTGTTGTTTACGGCTCGCATTCGAGCCTCAGACAACCACAACCCAAGGAGTCTGTCCCATGCCTGATAGAAAATGCGATTGCCCCGGATGTAAATGCACCATCAAAGACGGCGAGCATGCGTACGCTGAGCACGGTAAGCACTATTGCTGTGAAGCCTGCGCTCACCACCACAAGGGTGGCGAGGAATGTTCCAGCAAGGGCTGCCAGTGCGCGCATCCCAAATAAACGTACGCCTAAAAAAAGTGGAGCCTAATCAGGCTCCACTTCCAGTTTCAGGCTGTCGTCATCCAGCCGCTCTACATGCCGCACCGTGCCTTGCAAGCGTCGGCCTTCGACCGTGACCACGACGGTTTTCGCCTGATCAAGATTTTCAGGTAACGGCGCCGGCACCCTCAGCGCGAAGCGAAACGGATCACCCTCGACGGCTTCAAGCCCTACCGAACAATCAACACTTTTGGTAATACGCCCGAACAAGCTGTCCAGGCCGTAATCCAGATGTGCCGGGCTCATGAGGTGGGTCATTGTGCATTCCCCCGAATGATGTCGATCACTGTGCGCAGCTTAGCTGGTCGGTCGCCAGACAACGTTTTCCACGCCGAATTTTTCCGCCATCGGTTTACTGGTCTTCTGCACCTTTTCCCGGCCGAAACGCGGGATCCGACCTACGCCTGCGTCGCAGCTCGCCCAATGCCAAGCCTCGGCGTTGTCCATCTTGTCCGAGCGGATAATGAAGGACTTGGGCGTACCGTGAAGGGTGTAGTCGATGACATAAAGTTTTGCGTTGTTCATAAAGCCCGTATTCCTCCCTGTGGTAATAGAAGGATCGCGGCGCACCGGGAAAATTCACTCGGATTGTCCGACGGTATCTACCCCGATCTGATGGGCGCTACCGATGGCTGCGATCCAGTGATCATTTACAGGTCAGAACTGATAACCGATCCCCGCGTAATACCCCCAACCATTCGAACGCGCGCGGAAATTGCCGTCGCCGAAATTCAGCTCGCTGCCATCCTCCCAGTTGCCGCCGTTATGGAAATAACGCCCGACCAGGGTGAAGCGCAAATGGGTGAACGCGTAGAGCAACACGTTGGTCGCCACCGTCGCGTTGGCGGTGCGTGCCGGGTTGTCCTTGTGGATGTCGGAGCCGAAATCGAAGTTGGTGAAGCCGATGTAGGTCAGCGAGGCGCCGTTGCTGAATTTGTCGATGGGGATGATGTACTTGAGCTGTGCACGGTAGCCGTCCCAGGAATACTCGTTGCTCGCACCGTAGTTTTCCCACTGGTAGCGCCCGTACAGGTTGGCTGACAGATTGACCCGCGAATGGGTGTCGATGTCGGTGCCGAAACCGCTGTAGAGGGTGTTGGCGCGGTTTTCTTTGCGGCTGCCGTGGTCGTAGATCCAGTCGAAGGCTACATACCATTCCTTGAACGGGCCGATAGCCAGGCTGCGGCCGGCTAGGTAGTCGATGGAGATCCGCGGTTCGTGCTCCATGAACACTGGCGAACCGTGGTCCCATACGCCTCTGTCGTGGCTGTTACCGATGTTGAAGATTTTCGGCACGTCGATGTAGCCGTATAGCTCGAACGGGCCCTTGCGCCCGAAGTATTCATATTCCAGGTAGATGTCGTCGGCCGGTTGCGGGCCGAAGCTGATGTCTTTGCTGCCGATCAGGGTCAGGTCCTGGTTGTACCAGTCCGACAGGTACGCGCCTTGTTTCGGCGGGCTGGCTTCGGGGCTCAGGGTTTCGCCCTGGGCGGACTCGGGCAGGGCCGGTTGTGCAAATGCGCTTTGACTGAGAACTCCGGTAACGCCAGTCAGTAGCAAGGAAACAGCAAACGTGCGCGCGAAGGGGGCGCGAAGAAGGGAAGCGACGTGCATGCAAAGTCCTTTTTTTGCGGATCAAGGCCCGGAATCTGCGGGCCTGGCGGATGTGTGGCGAAAATGCCGTGATTGACGGCTCGCAAACGTTTGCATAAGCCGTACCAGTTTTCTTCCGGTGGCCCTGTAGGAGCTGCAGCACGCTGCGATCTTTTGATCTTGATGCTTAAAGCAACATCAAAAGATCGCAGCGTGCCGCAGCTCCTACAGAGGGATGTTTTACGGCCAGTTCCCCTTGTTCACAGGCTGAAAGCCCTGATTTAGAGGGCCTAGTATTAAAGTATTAATACCATTTAATCCGCTCCCATTTGCGCGGCTCTACTAGCGTTGTCAGCAATCAACGGTTTTGTGATGACCGTCGCAGTCTTGATTCGCGTGCGGAATAAGCCTGACTTCTCACGCATTCAAGGAAGAATTGGCCACGACAAAGGAGTAGCCCGTGGAAGTAAGGTCCGGTGTCGCCCTCGTTTCGCGTTTCTCCCCTCTTTCCCTTGCTGTGCACTTGAGCGTCGCCGGACTGTTGTTCGGCGCAGTGAGCATGCCGGCGCTAGCCACCTGTTCCACCGCGGGTTCTACGGTGACCTGTACCGGCGTGCCGAGCCTGCCGCTGTTTCTTAATAACTTCAACAGCGCTACCAACGGTCTCACGGTCAACGTCAACAGTGGCGCGCAGATGAACGCGACCCTGGGCGGCCACGTGATGGACCTGACCGGGGTGAACATCTCCCTCAACAACTCAGGCACGCTTGATCCGGCATTGCTGGGCCTGGTTTCGGTATTGAGTGGCGGTGCATTCATTGGGACCGGCGCGACGAGTACGGTCAGCGTGCTCAACAACGCCAGCGGCATCATTCGCGGCACCGGCATGTTGCTCGGGCTCAACCTGACCAGCATCGACGGCCTGGGTATCGCGGTGAACAATGCGGCGGCCGGTACCACCAGCATCACCAACAACGGCACCATCACCTCCACGGGATTATCGATTGGGGGCATCACCCTGGCCGATACGCCGGTAGTCGGCGTCTACGGCGGTTCGCAGGTCAACATGACCAACAGCAGCACCGGTGTCATCAACGGCCGGATCGCGTTCGAGACGTCGGCCGCGGGCAATACATTTACCAACGCCGGCGCAATTACCGGCGGCGTGTCGATGGGCGCAAGCAGCACCAACACGTTCACGGCGATTACCGGTTCTACGGTGCAGGTCGGTGACGGTGTTCAGGTCAGCGTCGGTCTCGGTGGCCTGATCGGCATCAACCTGACCTTCGCCCCGACCGGTACCGTCGATGGCGGCGCAGGCGGCACCAACAGCCTGATCCTGCAAAACCCGATCGGCGTCGGCGGCGGTACCACCGGAGTCGGCACAGCGTCGAGCGCCACCTACGTCAACTTCAACAATCTGACCATCAACAGCGGCACCTGGACCTTGCAGGGACCCTTGGTCAGTGGCGCGACCACGCTCAATGGCGGCGTCGCCCAGTTCAACAACAACGCCACGTTTGGCAGCGGTGTGATCACCTCCAACGGCGGGATTTTGCAGGCGAGCAACGCCGGGTTGAACGTCAGCAATCTGATCTCCCTCGGTGCCGGTGGCGTGACGGTGCAAGGCACCAACGCCACCACCCTCAGCGGGGTGATTTCCGGCAGCGGCGGCCTGACCAAAGTCGGTTCCGGGCAACTGAGCCTCAGCGCCGCCAACACGTACTTGGGCAACACCATACTCAACGGCGGCACCGTGCAGTTGGGCAACAACCTTGCGCTGAGCACTGGCACCCTCAACGTCACCGGCGCGACAACCCTGAGTGCCCCCGGCACGATCAGCCTGAACAACGCCATCAGCCTCGGCGGCACATTGACGGCCGGCGGCACCGGCGCACTGACCCTCGGCGGGTTGATCTCCGGCAGCAGCGGCCTGAGCAAAACCGGCACCGGCAGCCTGACCCTCAGCGGCGCCAACAGTGGTTACACCGGCACGACCACCCTGAGCGCCGGTAGCTTGCTGGTGACCAACAACGATTCGCTGGGCAGCGGCGCACTGAACACGGCTGCCGGCACTAGCCTCGACAGCACCGCCAACGTCTCGCTGGCCAACAACATCGCCATGACTGGCGCGCTGAACGTGCTCGGCAGCAATGCCTTGACCCTGGATGGCATTTTGTCCGGCACCGGCGCCATCACCAAAAGCGGCAGCGCCAGCCTGACGCTGACCGGCAACAATACTAACGCCGGCAATACCGCGCTCAACGCCGGCAGCCTGTTTGTCGGCAGCAACACCGCGCTCGGCACTGGCGCATTGAACGCGGCGGCCAACACCACGCTGGACGCGACCACGGCCGTGACGCTCGCCAATGCCGTAGCGCTGGCGGGAGGGCTGACCATCGGTGGCACGCAGGCATTGGGTCTGAGTGGCGTCGTCAGCGGTGCCGGCAACCTGATCAAGAACGGCACGGCGGACCTTACCCTCAGCGGCAACAACACCTTTGCCGGCGGTACCGCGCTCAATGCCGGCACGCTGATTGTCGGCTCCAACACTGCGCTGGGTACGGGGGCCTTGACGACCGCGGCAGGCACCAAGCTTGATGCCAGCACCGCGGTCGCATTGACCAACGCCGTTTCCCTGGGTGGCGATCTGGAAGTCCGTGGCAGCGCTGACCTGACCCTCGGCGGTGTTATCAGTGGCAGTGGCGGGCTGACCAAACGCGGTTTTACTAACCTGACTCTCAACGGCGCCAACACCTATCTCGGCGATACCACGCTGGCCGCCGGCACCCTCACCGTGGGCAATGATGCTGCGTTGGGCAGCGGTGCGCTGAACGTCATCGACGTTTCAGCACTGGACAGCAACACCGCCGTCAACCTGAGCAATAACGTCAACCTCAACAGCAGTGCCCTGACCCTCGGCGGCAGCAGCGGCCTGACCCTCTCCGGTGTGATCAACGGCGCCGGTCAGTTGCTCAAGAATGGCGCGGCCAACCTGACCCTCAGTGGCGCCAACACGTACACTGGCGGTACCACGCTGAACGCCGGCAGTCTGACTGTCGGCAATGGTGCAGCACTCGGCACTGGCGCACTGACCGTGGCCGGGGCGGGCACCCTCAACAGCAGCTCGGCGCTGACCCTGAATAACGCGATTACCCTCAACGCCAACCTCACCGCCGGCGGCGCCAACGCGCTGACCCTCGACGGCGTGATCAGTGGCGCCAACGGTTTGATCAAGACGGGCGCGTCGAGCCTGACCCTCAACGGCGCCAACACCTACACCGGTACCACGGCGCTGAATGCCGGTTCGCTGATCGTCGGCTCCAACACGGCGCTCGGCACTGGTGCACTGAACGCATCGAACGGCACCACGCTGGACGCGGGTACCGCAGCAACCCTGGCCAACAACGTCAACCTCGGCGGCACGCTGACTCTGGGCGGCACCAATGCGTTGACCCTCGGCGGCGTGGTCGCCGGTATCGGTGGGCTGGTCAAGAACGGCGCCGCCGACCTGATCCTCAACGGCGCCAACACCTATTTCGGTAACACCGCGCTGAACACCGGCAAACTGATCCTCGGCAGTAACAACGCGCTGGGCGCCGGCACATTGAACGCGGCGGCAGGCACTACGCTCGACGCCAATACCGCCGTCAGCCTGAACAACGCGGTGGCGTTGGCCGGAGCCTTGAACATCGGCGGCACGGCGGATCTGACCCTGACCGGTCTGGTCAGCGGCGCTGGCAGTCTGGTGAAAGACGGCGCGGCCAATCTGATTCTCAACGCTGCCAACAACTTCCTCGGCGGCACGACTTTGAACGCCGGCACATTGACCGTCGGCAACAGTTCGGCGCTGGGCACGGGTGACTTGACCGTTGGCGGCGCGGCGACGCTGGACAGCAATTCACCGCTGGTCAGTCTCAGCAACGCTGTCGCCCTCAATGCTGCGCTGACCGTCGGCGGTACGCAGAACCTGACCCTCGGCGGCATCGCTAGCGGTACCGGCCAATTGATCAAGAACGGCGCGGCCAACCTGACGCTCAACGGCAATAACACCTTCAGCGGCGGCACCGCGCTCAATGCCGGCACCCTGACGCTGGGCAATGCCAACGGTTTGGGCAGCGGTGGGTTGATCGTCGGCGGCGCTGCAACCCTGGATAACAGCGCTTCCTTCGGAATCGGCAATGCGATCACGTTGAACGCCGGGCTGACCATCGCGGGCAACAACGACCTGAGCCTCAACGGCATCATCGACGGCGCCGGCAGCCTGACCAAAAATGGCCTGTCAGACCTGACCCTGGCCGGCAACAACACCTTTACCGGCGCGCTGAACATTGTGTCCGGCAGCGTCACGACGTTGAACACCAACGCGCTGGGCAACACCGCCGGCGTCAACGTCAGCGCCGGCGCCGGGTTGAACCTGGGCAGCGACGCCAGCCTCGGAGCACTGACCGGCAGTGGCAGCGTGCAACTCACCGGCAGCAACACGCTGACCGTCGGCAGTGGCAACGGCACCAGCACGTTCGACGGCGACCTCAGCGGCAGCGGCGGCCTCATCAAAGTCGGCACCGGCACCTTGAACCTCACCGGAATCAACGGCATCACCGGCGACACCGCGATCAACAGCGGCATCGTGAATCTCAGCGGTTCGCTGGCCAGCGCGCAGATCAACGTCAATACCGGCGGTACCCTGAGCGGTACCGGTTCGGCGCTCGGTACCGTCAACGTCAACAGCGGCGGCCATCTGGCGCTGTCCTCGGGCAATCAACTGTCCGCCGGTGCGCTGACCCTCGCGGCCGGCAGCAATGTTGATGTAGCACTGGGGACACCGTCGACCACGTCGTTGATGAATGTCGGCGGCAACCTCACCCTCGACGGTAATCTCAACGTCACTGACGCCGGCGGTTTCGGGGTCGGTGTGTATCGCTTGTTCAACTACACCGGTGCCCTGACCAATCTCGGTCTCGATGTTGCCGGCGTACCGGTCGGCTACGGCCTCGGCGACTTGATCGTGCAAACCGGTGTGGCCAACCAGATCAACATTGAAGTGTCGGCACCGAACGTGAACATCCGTTATTGGGATGGCAGCCAGACCATTGCCAACGGCGTCGTCGACGGCGGCACCGGTACCTGGAATGCGGTGGGCACCAACTGGACCGATGCCAACGGATTGGTCAATCAACCGTGGGCGGGCGACTTCGCGGTATTCCAGGGCTCGGCGGGTACGGTGACGGTCAACGGCACGCAAGCGTTCACCGGCATGCAGTTCCTCACCGATGGCTACAACGTAGTGAATGGCACGGCGGGGCAACTGACTGCTGTCAACGGCACCGGGGGGACCACCGCGTTGCGCGTTGATCCGGGTGTGACCGCGACCATCGGCGTCAATATCGATGGCAGCGGCATCCTCAACAAACTCGATACCGGCACCCTGGTGCTCAACGGCGCCAACACTTACAGCGGCGGCACGCAACTGGACGGCGGCAAGATCATCGTTGGCAGCAACACCGCGCTGGGCAGCGGCACACTGACCGCCAACGCCGGCACGCAACTGGACAGCAATGCTGCGGTGACTCTCGGCAACGCAGCGACCCTTAATGGCAACCTCACCGTGGTCGGCAGCAATGCGCTGACGCTTAACGGCGTGATCGGCGGCACTGGCGGCCTGATCAAAACCGGCGCGGCCAACCTGACGCTCGGCGGCAACAATGCCTTCCTCGGGCCGGTGGCGCTGAATGCCGGCGGACTGATTCTGGCGTCGAACTCGGCGCTGGGCTCCGGCACCCTGAACGCGGCGGGCGGCACCACGCTCGATGCCGCCACCGCGGTTTCGGTGAATAACGCGGTCAATCTGGCGGGGAACCTCGGCATTGGCGGTACGGCAGACCTGACGCTTGCCGGCACGATCAATGGTGCGGGCAGCCTGAGCAAAACCGGCGCGGCCAACCTGACCCTGAGCGGCAACAACAACTTCCTCGGCGGCATCAACCTGAGCGCCGGCACCCTGACCGCTGGCAGCAACTCGGCGCTGGGGCTGGGCAACCTCACCGTGGCCGGCGCTTCGGCGCTGGACAGCACCAGTGCGTTGAGCCTGGGCAACAACATCGTGCTCAACGCCAACCTGAGCAACACCGGCAACAACAACCTGACGCTCGCCGGTGTAGTCAGCGGCGCGGGCGGACTGATCAAGGACGGCGCGTCGAACCTGACCCTCAACGGCGTCAATACCTTCACCGGCGGCACTACCTTAAATGCCGGCACCTTGACTCTTGGCACCGCTGCGGCATTGGGCTCCGGCGCACTGAACGTGGCTGGCGCGTCGACCCTCGACAACAGCTCGCCGCTGGTGCTGGCGAACGACGTCAACGTCAATGCGAATCTGGCCTTGGCCGGTAACAACAACCTGACCCTGGGCGGCGTGGTTGCCGGGTCCGGAACGTTGAGCAAAAACGGCCTGGCCGACCTGACGTTGAGCGGCAACAACACGTTCAGCGGGACCTTCGATGTGCTGTCCGGCAGCCTCACCACCCTGAGCGGTACAGCGCTGGGCAATGATGCGACGGTCAATCTCGGTGCTGGCGCAGCCCTCAATCTCGGCGCATCGGGCAGTCTCGCCAGCCTGACGGGTAGCGGCACTGCGCTGATCGGCACTGGCAACACGCTGAGCCTGGGCAGCAATAACGTCAGCAGCACGTTCGCTGGCATCCTCAGCGGTGACGGCGGGCTGACCAAACTCGGCACTGGCAGCCTGACCCTGAGCGGCATCAGCGACCTCACGGGCGACACCAACGTCAACGCCGGCACCTTGCAGGTCAACGGTTCGCTGGCCAGCGCCAATGTGTTGGTCAACAACGGCGGCACACTCGGCGGCAGCGGCACGTTGACCAGTGCGGTGACCGTGGCCGATGGCGGACATCTGGCGGGTGTCACCGGCAGCACCTTGTCGGTGGATTCGCTGGTATTCAACGGCAACTCCAACTTCGATGTCGGCCTCGGTACGCCGGTGTCGGGTGGCGGTAACGCGCTGGTCAACGTCGGCGGCAACCTGACCCTCGATGGCACACTCAATGTCAGCGACATCGGCGGTTTTGGCAGCGGCGTGTATCGCCTGATCAACTACACCGGTGGCCTGATCGACAACGGCATGCTCATCGGCAGCGTGCCGGGCAGCGTCTCAGTGGGCGATCTGCAACTGCAGACCGCGCAGGCCAATCAGCTCAACCTGCTGGTCACCGCGCCAGCCGTCACCGTGCAGTTCTGGGACGGTAGCCAACTGATCGCCAACGGCACGGTCGACGGTGGCAACGGTACCTGGGGCACCGGCACCACGAACTGGACCGACGTCAACGGCACCACCAATCAAGCCTGGACCAACAACTTCGCGGTGTTCCAGGGCGCGGCGGGCACGGTTACGGTCAACGGCGCGCAAACCATCACCGGCATGCAGTTCGTCACCGATGGCTACAGCCTGCAGAACGGCACGGCGGGATCGCTCAATCTGGTCAACGGTTCGCTGGGCAACGCCTCGGTGCGCGTCGATCCGAATGCCACGGCAACCGTCGGTGTAGCGCTCAACGGCGCAGGCACCCTCGGCAAATATGACACCGGCACCCTGGTGCTCAACGCTGCCAACGGCTACACCGGCGGCACCGCGCTCAATGGCGGTACGATTGTCGTCGGCGACAATGCCGCGCTCGGCACTGGTGTGTTAACTGCCGCGAATGGCACTGCGCTGGACAGCAACACCGCTGTCAGCCTCGGCAATGATGTGGTGCTCAACGGAGGATTGAGCGTCGCCGGCTCCAACGCCTTGACCCTCGGTGGCGTCGTCAGCGGCAGCGGCAGTTTGATCAAAACCGGTGCTTCGAGCCTGACTCTCAATGGCAGCAATACTTACTCCGGTGGCACCCAACTGAGTGGCGGCACGCTGGCTCTGGGCAACAACAGCGCAATCAGCAGCGGTGCATTGAGTGTGCTCGGCAACGGCACACTGGACAGCACCTCGGCGCTGCAACTGGCCAACGCCATCAACCTGGGCGCCGAGCTGACACTCGCCGGCAACCAGAACACCACGCTGATCGGCGCGGTCACCGGCACCGGCAGTCTGGTGAAAAACGGCAGCGGCGACCTGCTGCTCAGCGGCGCCAACACCTACAGCGGTGGCACCACGCTGAACGGCGGTAGCACTCGAGGCGACACCAGCAGCCTGCAAGGTGCAATCGCCAACAACGCGGCGTTGACCTTCGAGCAAAACGCCGACGGCAGCTACACCGGCAACCTCACCGGTACCGGCACGCTGAATAAAACCGGCAGCGGTCAGTTGCTGCTGACCGGCAACAATAGCTTCACCGGCAACACCTCTGTGCAGGCCGGCACCTTGACCGTCAACGGTGTGCTCAACAGTGCCAACGTCAACGTCGCCAGCGGTGCGCAGATTGGCGGTGGCGGTCAATTGGGCGGTTCGCTGCAACTGGCCGACGGCGCGACGCTGGCCGGTGGCGGCACGGCGACGCCGCTGTCAGTCGGTGCGTTGGCGTTGTCTTCGGGGACTGATCTGGACTTCAGCCTCGGGTCTGCCGCCAGTTCGACCACGGTGGTCAATGTCGCCGGCAACCTGACCCTCGACGGCACGCTGAACATCAGCAACGCCGGTGGTTTCGGCACAGGCGTCTATCAACTGTTCAGCTACGGCGGCAGCCTGACCGACAACGGTCTGGTCTACGGCAGCCTGCCGGTTGCGCAGGCCAACCTGACCCTGCAAACCGCCATTGCCAATCAGATCAATCTGCTGGTGCAAGACTCGCCGGGTGAAGTGCAGTTCTGGAACGGCGGCACCACCAATCCCGATGGCAGCATCGGTGGCGGCAGTGGTGTGTGGGGGCCGGGGACCAACTGGACTGATCCGAGCGGCACCCAGGCGTTGGCCTCCAACGGGCAGTTCGCTGTGTTTGGTGGTCAGGCCGGCACTGTCACCGTGTTGGGTAATCAGAACTTCACTGGTTTGCAGTTCCTCAGCAATGGCTACAGCCTCGCGCCTGGCGCTGGCGGTACGCTGACTCCGGTCAACGGCGCAGACGGCAGTCTCGCACCGGTGCGGGTGAATGCTGGTGGCAGCGCGGAAATCTCCACACCGCTGGTGGGCACGGGCGGCATCGAGAAGCTCGATTCCGGGACTCTGGTGTTGAGCGGCGCCAACACTTACAGCGGTGGCACGACTGTCAGCGGCGGTACGTTGGCGGGTAACACCACCAGCTTGCAAGGCAACATCCTCAACAACGCTTCGCTGTTGTTCGTGCAGAACTTCAACGGGCAATTTAACGGGTCGTTGCGCGGGCTCGGCGCCATGCTCAAACGCGGCACGGGCACCTTGCTGTTGACCGGTGATAACCCGTTCAGCGGCACCGTAGCGGTCGATCAAGGCGTGCTGCAAATCGGCAGCCGCGCTGCTCAGGCCTCGTTGGGAGGGCAGGTCACTGTCGCCAGCGGCGCTGCGCTCAGCGGTAACGGCAGTGTCGGTTCGGTGGTCAACAATGGTCTGGTGCAATCCGGGGCCGAGGCGGGCACGTTGAGTGTCGCCGGCAACCTGACCAATGCTTCCAGCGGTGTGCTGGCGCTGACAGTCAGCTCGCCAACCGCTACACCGCTGGCGGTCGGCGGTACGGCTGCGCTGGGTGGCGGTCTGCAAGTCAACTCGCTTGCGCCGTTCACTGGCAACACCACGTATTCGCTGATCACGGCGGGCGGCGGTGTCACCGGTACCTTCAGTGCAGCGGATCTGCCGCAATACGCATTCCTCGACTCGGCGCTGGTGTACGACGCCAACGCGGTAAACCTGGTAGTGAGCCGTAACGACAACTCGTTCGCCGACGTCGCCGCCACGGGCAATCAGCGCAATACCGCTTCGGCATTGTCGCGCAACGGTGCGGCGGGCGCGGCGTTGCAGAACCAGATCGTCAACCTCAGCGTGGCCGGTGCGCGCAATGCCTTCGACAGCCTGTCCGGGGAGATTCATGCCAGCACCGCCAGTGCGATCCTCGAGGATTCGCGTTACGTGCGCGAAGCCGTTAACGACCGCATGCGCCAGCCTTCGTGCAGTGCGCTGGATGATCCACGCCGTGCCTTGGCGCCAAGCGACAACCAGTTGAGCAGCAACGGTTGCCACGGCGAGATGGTCGGCTGGGCCCGCGCACTTGGCGCCTGGGGTGAGTCGGATGGCGACAGCAACAGCGCCAAACTCGACCGCAACCTCAGCGGCTTCATGCTCGGCACTGACAAGCAACTCGATGACCAGTGGCGCCTGGGCATGGCCGCCGGTTACACCCGCAGCGACCTCGATGCGCATGATCGTCGCTCGGATGCCACGGTAGAAAGCTACCACCTGGCGGCATATCTCAACTCGCAGTTCGATGCTTTGGCAGTGCGCCTCGGCGCGGCTTACAGCTGGCACGACATCGAGACCAAGCGTGATGTCAGCGTCGGCACCTACAACGACCGTCTGGAGGCCAATTACGACGCTCGTAGCGCTCAGGTGTTCGGTGAAGTCGGTTACACAATGCAAGCTGCCGGCATTGCTCTGGAGCCGTTCGCAGGTCTGGCCTACGTCAACTACGACACTGACAAGGCCAAGGAAAAAGGCGGAGTAGGGCGCCTGAAAGCCGATGCCGATCAGGACATCACCTTCTCCACCCTCGGCCTGCGTGCCGGCAAAGTCATCACCCTGGCCAACGGCGGGCAATTCACCCCGCGCGCGGCAGTGGGCTGGCGGCATGCGTTCGGCGACACCAAACCTGATGCCGACCTGACCTTCATCGACGGCGGCGCCTCGTTCAGCACCCAAGGCGTACCGATTGCCAAGGACAGCGCGATAGTCGAAGCGGGCGTGGACTTCCAGATCAGTCCGACCGGCAAACTTGGTATCGGCTACTCGGGGCAACTGTCGGATGACAACAACGATCATGCGATGACGATCAGCTTCAGCCTTGGCTTCTGATTTAGGGTCGAAGCACTTTTAACCGCCCGAAAGGGCGGTTTTTTTTGCAGAGGCAAAAGATCGCAGCCTGCGGCAGCTCCTACATGGGAATTCGCGTTTTTCCTGTAGGCGCTGCCGCAGGCTGCGATCTTTCGTTCTTTACTGTTGCGGGTCGATATTGTCCAAGGCCCGGTTCACTGCAAGTTCACCGAGCATGACGATCTGGGCGATGCCCAGCGCGATGCTGCGGTTAGGGCCATTCAGCACGGCGGCAAATTCGGTCAGCATCACTTTGGCAGAGGCCAATGATTCGCAGGCGTTGGCGAGGAGCGATTCGGTGTCGATTTCGGGGGCGACCATGAACATGGTGCTGGGGGGATCCGGAGTAACTTTGACCATTGTGAAATCACCTTTCAGATCGATGGACTTACCCCATCTGCCGCCAAGCAGAGTGGGTGGCAGGTTGCACAAGGTTGGCGGACCGAGAAAGGTGAATCGGCATCCCCGAAGGAATCCATGTGCAACCTGCCATAAAGTGAGTCTGGCACTCATAAGTGCCTGAAACTTTCATGACAGAACCTGCAACACCTTTCCGGGCCGCCAAGCCCGACCGCTGAATTTCAGCGACCGAGAAACAATAGGGACAGCGCGCAAGGCACACAAGCCGGCCGATTCTGGCGTTGTTGTAGGCAAAGACGCAACCTGCCGTAGCCCAAACATGTAACCAGTGAAATCGGTGTAGGAACTGTCGAGCAGTGGCGGATGATTTTTCATCAGGACACTTTTTGCGCTTTGCAATGAAGTGCTCATTGACTGCTCAATAGCCTTCGCGAGCAGGCTCGCTCCCACACTGGGTCTGCGCAGGGTATAGCGATCTGAGGTGGGAGCGAGCTTGCTCGCGAAGGCGCCCTGACAGTCAGCAGAAAAATTGTCAGCCGCGCTCTGCTAGAATCCGCCCCATTCCCTGCCAGAGACTCTTTCCCATGAGCGAGCCGATTCGCCTCACCCAATACAGTCACGGTGCCGGTTGCGGCTGCAAGATTTCCCCGCAGGTGCTGGAGGTGATTCTGGCCGGCAGCGGCGCGCAGAACCTTGACCCGAAACTGTGGGTCGGCAACGCTTCGCGCGATGACGCGGCGGTCTATGAAATTGATGCCGAGCGCGGTGTAGTTTCGACCACGGACTTCTTCATGCCGATCGTCGATGATCCGTTCGACTTCGGGCGCATTGCCGCGACCAACGCGATCAGCGACATCTATGCGATGGGCGGTGATCCGTTGATGGCGATTGCGATACTCGGCTGGCCGGTGAATGTGCTGGCGCCGGAAGTGGCACGGGAAGTGATCCGTGGCGGGCGTGCGGTGTGCGACGCGGCAGGCATTCCGTTGGCGGGCGGGCATTCGATTGATGCGCCAGAGCCGATTTTCGGTCTCGCGGTGACCGGTCTGGTGGAAAAACGCCACATGAAACGCAACGACACCGCCACCGCCGGTTGCCTGCTGTACCTGACCAAACCGCTGGGCATCGGCATCCTCACCACGGCCGAAAAGAAAGGCAAGTTGCGTCCTGCCGACGTCGGAGTCGCTCGCGACTGGATGTGCACGCTGAACAAACCCGGCAGCCGCTTCGGCAAACTCGCTGGCGTTACGGCGATGACCGACGTCACCGGTTTCGGCCTGCTCGGGCATCTGGTGGAAATGGCCGACGGCAGCCAGCTCACGGCGCGCATTACCTACGACCGAGTGCCGCGTCTGGACAGCGTCGAGTATTACCTCGAACAGGGCTGTGTCCCCGGCGGTACGTTGCGCAACTTCGACAGTTATTCGAGCAAGGTCGGCCGTGTGCAGGAGCTGCACAAACGTGTGCTCTGCGACCCGCAAACCAGCGGCGGTCTGTTGATCGCGGTTACGCCTGAAGGCAATGACGAGTTCCTCGCCGTCGCCGCCGAACTGGGCTTGAACCTGGCGCCAATTGGCGAATTGGTCGAGCGACAGACGAACGCAGTCGAGGTGATTTGATGCTCCGCGACTGCACCGATTACCGCGATATTTTCCTCAACGATCGGCCGCTGATGGACGCCCGCGCGCCGGTCGAGTTTCACAAAGGCGCGTTCCCTGGCGTGATCAATCTGCCGCTGATGAATGACATCGAGCGGCAGAAAATCGGCACCTGTTACAAGCAGCACGGCCAGCAGGCCGCCATCGAGTTGGGCCATCAAATGGTGTCCGGTGCGGTGAAGGCCGAGCGCATTCAGGCCTGGGCGGATTTCGCCCGGGCCCATCCCGACGGTTACCTCTATTGCTTTCGCGGCGGTTTGCGTTCGCAGATCACCCAACAATGGCTGCGTGACGAGGCCGGCATTGACTATCCTCGCGTTGGCGGCGGTTACAAGGCGATGCGCAGCTTCCTTATCGACACCACTGAACAAGCCATCGCGCAGTGTGATTTCGTTTTGCTGGGCGGCATGACCGGCACCGGCAAGACCGAAGTGCTGGTGCAATTGCGTAATGGCCTGGATCTGGAAGGGCACGCCAATCACCGCGGCTCCAGTTTCGGTAAACGCGCCACCGCGCAGCCGTCGAACATCGATTTCGAGAACCGCTTGGCCATCGACATCCTCAAGAAGCGTGATGCCGGTATCGAGCAGTTTGTGCTGGAGGACGAGAGTCGGGTGGTCGGCAGTTGCGCCTTGCCGCTGGCGATGTATCAGGGCATGCAGCAGTACCCGATGGTCTGGCTGGAAGACAGTTTCGAGGATCGCGTGGAGCGGATTCTGCGTGATTACGTGGTCGATCTGTCTGCCGAGTTTGCATCGGTGCATGGCGAGGAAGGTTTTGCGCTGTTCGCAGAGCGGCTGCTTGAGAGCCTGAACAACGTGCAGAAACGCCTGGGTGGCGAACGCCATCGGCGGCTGTTCGATTTGATGGAAGCGGCGCTGTCAGAGCAGGCTCGCAGTGGTGTGGTGGATCTGCATCGCGGCTGGATCGAAGGGTTGCTGCGTGAGTATTACGACCCGATGTATGTGTTCCAGCGCGAGAAAAAGGGCGGGCGTATCGAGTTTGCCGGGGAGCGTGGGGCGGTTATCGAGTATCTGCGCGAGCGGGTGAATCAGAAAGCCTGATGGCGTGTTTGCCGGCCTCATCGCTGGCAAGCCAGCTCCCACAGTGTTGTGGGGTCAGCGCAAATATGCGCATCACTCCAAACCTGCGGGAGTCCGGCTCGCCAGCGATGAGGCCATCACCGAGAGTAGAAGACTCAAGTCAGACAACTGTCCCAGCCATCATCCAGTCTTCCACAGCATTCGTTGTGCATTCAAAACCTGTGGGAGCTGGCTTGCCAGCGATGAGGCCATCACTGACAGTAGAAGACTCAAGTCAGACAAGTGTCCCAGCCATCATCCAGCCTTCCACAGCATTCATTGTGCATTCAAAACCTGTGGGAGCTGGCTCGCCAGCGATGAGGCCCGAACAGGCACCCGAAGACTCAAGTCGGGCAGGTGGCCTTGCCGTTATCCAGCCCTTGCTTGTAGCTGTGGCTCTGCAAACTGGCCTTGCCGTTGTGCCAGGTCAGGGTCAGCACATACAGCGAATCAAAGTCGCTGCCCGCCCAGTCATCGGTAATGTTCTGTTTTTCACCGACCGCGTTGCCCGCGACTTTGTTGATCAGTTCCGGCAAATAGCCGTGGGACCACGCGGTGTAGATGGTGGAGTTGTGATACTTGTCCTCCAGCAGTTCGCGCGCCAGATCGCTGGTGTCATTGGCCGAAAATTCGATGTTCACGGGCAGGCCGAGCTTGATGGCGGCGGGGCTGATGGTCATCAGCGGGCGAATATAGCTGTAGGAGTTGTCCAGCTCGCCTTCCTCGACGTTGCGCGTCGGATTGGCGGCGAACACGTAGTCGGCAGCGCCGAATTTCTCCGGCAGCAACGTCGACAGGTCAATGGCGCGGTTCAAGCCCTGGCAATTGAGCTGGCCGAGGCCACCTTCAGGCTTTTCGGCGTGGCGCAGGAACACCAGGGTCTGGGTGCCGTCCACCGGTTGTGCACGGCTTTCGCTGGATTCCAGCGACAGGAACAACGCGCTGACCGCCAACAGGGAGGGCAGGGCAACGTAGGCGCGATGTTTGAAGCGTTTGGCGAAACTCATCAAATTCGACATGAAATAAAAAGGTCTTCAGCGTGTTCGGTTAAGGCTGACAAACCTTTACACCGCAGGCTCCCAGCACCGGGTGTTTTCCATGTCATGAAGCGCTTCCTCTGCAACAAGGGCATAGCTCAGAGTCCTCCGAGGCCCTTTGGTTCGATTCGCAAGCGTGCGCGGCACTCTAATGGCAAGCACTCACAGCATTGGCAGAGAATAATCACTGAATGTTACGGTTCCTGTAGGCGTTGCCGAAGGCTGCGATCTTTCGATCCTGTTGAAACGCTCAAACTCAAAAGATCGCAGCCTGCGGCAGCGCCTACATTATGATCGGGCTTTAATTTGTGACTGGATGCTTCCCATGACCGATCTGTCCGCGTTCCCGATCACCCAGAAATGGCCGGCGCAGTACCCTGACTGGATTCAGCTCTATTCCTTGCCGACACCCAATGGCGTCAAGGTGTCGATCATGCTTGAAGAGATCGGCCTGCCGTACGAGCCGCACCGCGTGGGTTTCGACACCAATGATCAGTTGTCCCCGGAGTTCCTCTCGCTGAACCCGAACAACAAGATCCCGGCGATTCTTGATCCCCACGGCCCCGAAGATCAGCCGCTGCCGTTGTTCGAGTCTGGCGCGATCCTGATTTACCTCGCCGACAAGAGCGGCCAGTTGCTCGCGCAGGAGGGCACCTTGCGCTATGAAACCCTGCAGTGGCTGATGTTCCAGATGGGCGGCATCGGCCCGATGTTTGGCCAGCTCGGTTTTTTCAACAAGTTCGCCGGCAAGGATTACGAGGACAAACGCCCGCGTGATCGTTACGTCGAAGAGAGCAAACGTCTGCTCAAGGTGCTCGACGGTCGGCTGGAAGGTCGCGACTGGATCATGGGCGAGCGTTACACCATTGCCGATATCGCGACATTTCCGTGGGTGCGTAATTTGATTGGCTTTTATGAGGCCGGTGACTTGGTGGGCATCAGCAACTTCCCGAATGTCACCCGGGTGCTGGAGCGTTTTCTGGCACGGCCTGCGGTAATCCGTGGTTTAACGATCCCTTCCTGATTGACACACAACCCTGTGGGGCTTGCCAGCGATAGCGGTGGAAATGGCAACATTCATGTCGACCCTGCCGCCGTCATCGCTGGCAAGCCAGCTCCCACAGGGTTTCAGGGTGCCTGAAAGATTATTACGCACTCAGTAATGCTGTCTTGATTGATCCAGGTTTGTACGCCAACGCCTGCAAGGCATAAGCTTCGCCCCCTACGACTTTCGTCTCATCTTCCGTTTTCAGGAAAGCCCCATGTCCAGTCAGTTCCCCGAAGCACGTCCCCGCCGTCTGCGCCGCAATGCGAGCCTGCGCAGTCTGTTCCAGGAAACCGAGTTCAGCCTGAATGATCTGGTGCTGCCGATTTTCGTCGAGGAAGAGATCGATGACTTCGTGCCGATCAAGAGCATGCCCGGTGTGATGCGTATTCCCGAGCGCAAACTGGCCAGCGAAATCGAGCGCTATGCCCGCGCCGGCATCAAGTCGGTGATGACCTTTGGTGTGTCCCATCATCTGGACAGCAACGGCAGCGACACCTGGCGCGAAGAGGGCCTGGTCTCGCGCATGTCGCGCATCGCCAAGGACGCCGTGCCGGAAATGATCGTGATGTCCGACACCTGTTTCTGCGAATACACCGATCACGGCCACTGCGGCGTGATGCACAACCATGAAGTCGACAACGATCAGACCCTCATCAACCTCGGCAAACAGGCCGTTGCTGCTGCCCGTGCCGGTGCTGATGTGATTGCGCCGTCGGCGGCGATGGACGGTCAGGTGCGGGCGATTCGTCAGGCACTGGATGCGGCCGGCTTCACCCAGATTCCGATCATGGCCTATTCGACCAAATTCGCCTCGGCGCTGTACGGCCCGTTCCGCGAGGCCGGTGGCAGCGCGTTGAAGGGCGACCGCAAAAGCTATCAGATGAACCCGATGAACCGCCGCGAAGCCCTGCGCGAATCGCTGCTCGACGAGCAGGAAGGTGCCGATGCGCTGATGGTCAAACCGGCCGGTGCGTACCTGGACATCATCCGCGATATCCGCGAAGCGTCGAACCTGCCGCTGGCGGCGTATCAGGTCAGCGGCGAGTACGCGATGATCAAGTTCGGCGCGCAGGCCGGCGCGATTGATGAGGATCGCGTGGTGCGCGAGAGCCTGGGCGCGATCAAGCGTGCGGGGGCGGATCTGATCCTCACGTATTTCGCGATGGATCTGGCGCTGGCCGGGATCTAACCCGCACCGCAAAACCCTGTGGGAGCTGGCTTGCCAGCGATAGCGGTGGTTCAGTCGAGGTTGATTTTGGCTGTGCTGACCTCATCGCTGGCAAGCCAGCTCCCACAGGTTTCTGTGGTGTTCGTGGGTCAGGGGCAGGCGAAAAATGGCCGGATCCCTTGGTCGCGGAAGTAGCGCTCAATCACCTTCGGATCGGCGCTGCTATCGGCAATCGCCACGTAGGTGTCCGGGCGCAACAGGTAAAAACCGTTGCGCGCCAATCCTGCCGTTTCAAACGCCGGTCGCCAGTCGAACACGTGCAGCGGCAAATGATGTTCAAGGCACCAGGCGAGCATTTCGTCGCTGGTGTCGCCATACACATGCACCTGCCAGCACGGCTGCCTCAGCGGTTCGTAATTATCTCCCTCACCGTCATGTGCCCACGGCAAGCGATCGCCACCGTGGACGTGGCCGGCCGTGCCTTGACTGAGCGGCATGCCACGATAGTTGAGGGTGACTTGTGAGACCGTGCGAAAAAGGAATTCGCGACTCGCCTCGAACGACGCCATCCTGGGAATCAGAAACGGTGCCAGCCGCGTGCGCAACAGATCGGCCATGCGCCCCTCGGCCGTGACAAAACTGAACACTTTGTCGGTGGTGGAGACCAGCCGCCGGGCGAAGGCGATGCGTTCGGTTTCGTAGCTGTCGAGCAGTTTCGCCTCGGCACCGCCGCTGAGGACTGCAGCGAGTTTCCACGCCAGATTGATTGCATCGCCGATGCCGGTGTTCATGCCCTGCCCGCCCGCCGGGCTGTGCACATGGGCCGCGTCGCCGAGCAGAAACGCCCTCCCGCCGCGAAAATGCTCGGCCACGCGGTGGTGCACGCGGTAGGTGGAAAACCAGTGGACGTCCTCGATGTGCACTTTCAGGTGTTCGATGGCGCGGCTGCTGACATCAGAAAACTCCAGCGTTTCGGCACGCTCCGCACGTTCGTCACGCACGGTGCCGATCAATCGCGCGCGGCCTTTGCCGGCCAGTGGAAACACCGCGAGAAAGTCGGCTTCGTCCAGATCCAGATGCAACTCGCCGTTGAGCGCCGGGCCGCTGGCCTGGACATCCGCCACATAGAAAATCTGCTGATAAGTGCCACCGGGAAAACCGGCGTCGAGGTTTTTGCGCACCACCGACCGCGCCCCGTCTGCACCTGCCAGATAGCAGGCCTGGCAGATTTCCTGCTCGCCATCGGGCAGGCGCAAATGGGCGGTGACGCCGTCGCTGGTTTCCTCGAAACTTTCCAGCGTGGTTTCGCGCTCGACGCGCACGCCATAATCTTCGAGACGCTCGATCAACAGCTGTTCATGTTGGTCCTGCGGGAATATTTCGACGAACGAGTAGGGCGTCAGGCCCTCGCCGATACGGTTGAGCGGCAACTGCGCGACCGGTTTGCCATTGACCCAGAAGTTTGCCGCCGCCACCTGATGACCGTTGCGCACGATGGTCTCTGCCAGGTCCAGTTGCCGATACAGCTCCAGCGTTCGCGCCTGCACCGCCAGCGCCCGGGAAGTGGTGCCGGGGCCGGCAGTCTTGTCGATGATGCGCACCTGCACGCCGAATTTGCTCAGCCACAGGGCCAGCACCAGCCCGGTGGGGCCGGCGCCGATGATCAGGACGTCGCTGCGGTTCATGGGTGCGTGCTCCTTTTGCTGTGGAGCAAGTATGGATCAGAAGGAGAGGGTGGCCAGTTTGTCGGCCAGACGGAAAAAGGCCCCGCAGCGTTGAAGTTGCGGGGCCTTTTTGGGGTTCGACTGACGTGTAATGGTGTGACGGGAATCCAGCCCCTCACCCCAGCCCTCTCCCAGAGGGAGAGGGGGCCGACCGAGCGGTCTTGAGCGATCCGTCGACCTGAGAAATCGAGTCGATTGTGGATTCAGTACAGCATGTTCACGTCGGTGTATCTCTTCAGCATCCCCCGGTCAGTCCCCTCTCCCTCCGGGAGAGGGTTAGGGTGAGGGGCTTTTCAGGCCTTAGAAATCAATCGTGCCCGACAACTTCGCCACGCGCGGCTCACCTTGCGTCAGATAACCACCCTGCGCCGATTCCCAGTACTTCTTGTTGGCCAGGTTCTCCACCCCCAGACGCACCGTCACGTCTTTCTCCGAGACCTTGAAGGCATAACGCGCACCCGCGTCAAAGCGGTTCCAGGTCGGCAGGCTGAGGTTGTTGGCCGCGTCGGCGTATTGGCCGCCGGTGCGCAGCATCCGCGCGTTCAGCGCCACGCCTTGCAGGCCGGGTACGTCCCAATCGGCGCCGGCGTTGAACTGGAAGGTCGGCACGCCAATGGCACGGTTGCCGTCATTGGCGCCGTTAAGGGTGTTTTTCAGTTCGGTATCCATCAGGGTCAGGCCGCTGATCAGGCGCAGGCCTTGGATCGGCTCGCCGAACACGTTCATTTCTACGCCTTTGTTGACCTGCTCGCCTTCACGCACGTAGGTGCATGTGGTGGCGCTGTCGATTTCACAGTAGCCGTCGCTCGGCTGCTCGATGCGATAAACCCCCAGGCTCGCGCCGTAGGTGCCCATGTCGATCTTCACCCCGGCCTCGGTCTGCTTGGAGCGTGCCGGTGCATAGACTTCGTTGCCGTTGGTCACGCGGAACCCGCCGGAGCTGGTCGGCGAGGTCGGGCCTTGAGCCAGACCTTCGATGTGGTTGGCGTAGAACGACACGTGGTCCCACGGTTTGAACACGATGCCGTAGACCGGCGTGGTGATCGATTCGTCGTAGCTCGACGAACGCGGGCCGCTGCCGTAACTGGCGTAACCATAACCTTGCACTACGAGTTGCTGGCGGCGCAGGCCGGCAGTCACCAGCAGGCGATCATCGAAGAAACCGAGGGTGTCGGAAATCGCCAGACTACGGTTGAAAGTTTTGCCGACGATGCCCGGATCATTCAGGTCACCGCCGGAAAAGTTGCCGACCGGCGCGGGCGTCTGCACCGGGTGGTAGATGCTGTTGGCGTATTGGGTCAGGTCAAAATCGTAGGCGCTGCGCTGTTCGGTCCAGATGCCGGTCAGGCCGAAGTTGAGCTTGTGGCTGACCGGGCCGGTATTGAATTTGCCGTTGAGGCCCGCCATGACGCTGGTGTTGTCTTCGTCGTGAGGAATGAAAGAGCCGGTGGTGAAAGATGCGCCAGAGTTGCCCACCAGCGTGGTCGAGTTGTAGCGCCCGACTTCACGGGTGTGTTTGGCGCCGCCAGCGGCATAGGCAGTCCAGTTGTCGTTGAGGTCGTACTCGGCGCGGAGCATGCCGAAGGTGTCTTCGATGTCGGTGTAGCCCCATTTCGGCGCGTAGTTGGTGTCGGCCGATCGCGCGTCCGGGATGTGCGTGGCAGTGCCGAGGTTGACCGAGCTGCGGCCACCGTTGACGCGCTCCTTCTGATAGGCGAAGTCGCCGGAAATTCGTAGCGCATCGCCGCGATAGTCGAGGCCGATGGCGAACAGTTTCGAGCGCTGGTTTTCGTGATCGATACCAGTGTCGCCTTCGCGCTGGGACAGGTTGATGCGCGCGCCGAAGCGGTTGTCTTCACCGAAGCGTTGGCCAATGTCGAAGTGATGACCGATGCGGCCTTCGCTGTTGATGTCTGTGGTGTAGCGGCGCAGCGGCACGTCGCCGGCGCGTTTTGGCTGCAGGTTGACGCCGCCGCCGATGCCGGAGCCGGTCGGGGTCACGCCGTTGATAAAAGCGTTGGGGCCTTTGAACACTTCCACGCGCTCCAGGGCGTCGGTGGAAATGATCTGCCGCGGCAACACGCCATACAGGCCGTTATAGGAAATGTCGTCGCCGTTGAGCGGCAGGCCACGGATCATGAACACCTGCGACTGGTTGGAAAACCCCGAAGCCTGACGCACTGACGAATCGTTGAGCAGCACGTCGGCGACGTTTTCGGCTTGCTGATCCTGAATCAGTTGTTCGGTGTAGGACGCGGCGCTGAACGGCACGTCCATCATGTCCTGATTGCCCAACACGCCGAGCTGGCCCCCGCGTGCGACCTGACCACCGGAATAGACCGGGGGCAGGGCGTTTGGCGCTGGCGCTTTAGCGTTGATATTGACGTTGTCCAGCACCAGCGCTTTGTTGTCTTCTTCAGCAGCGTGGGCGGTAACGGTCAGGGAGCAGAGCAGGGCAAGAAGCGTCGGACGAAAAGGAACGCGTAGTCGGGCAGGAGCGGACATGTTTCATACCTGGAGGCGCACGGCCGGTGAGAAAGTGGGGCGGCGCGGGAACTCCTTGCGCAAATGCGACTCCAGGCGCGAATGATAGATTTTCTCAGTAACGTTTTGCAATCAGTTTGTCATCATCGCTGCATCACCCCGCTCCTACAGGGGAGTGTGTTCAGTCAGGGAACAGGCCCGGATCATCGCAGTCCTAGCCTGCGCCATACCATTGAACGTATGGTGAACCCGCCTCAACGGACTGGATGAAGCAACATGCACACCCCTCGATTACTGATCACCCTCGCAGCAATGCTGGTGCTGGCCGGTTGCGCCAGCCAGCGCAATGGCGAGCCCGCCCCGCGCCCTCCGGCCGAAGTGAAGGCTGAGATCGTGCGCCTGATACCGGCGAAAATCGCTGACCGCCAAGGCTGGGCGACTGATATTTACGTGGCATTCGCTGCACAGGACATCAATCCGACTACGCAAAACCTGTGTTCGGTGCTGGCCGTCACCGAGCAGGAATCAACCTTTCAAGCTGACCCGACAGTGCCGGGCATGGGTAAGATCGCCCGCGACGAAATCGACCGTCGTGCCGGCAAAGTCCACATCCCAAGCTTGCTGGTCAGCGGCGCCTTGCAGGTACGCTCCTCCAATGGCAAAACCTACAGCGAACGCTTGAAGGCGGCGCGCAGTGAAAAGGAATTGAGTGCCATTTTTGACGAGTTCATCGGCATGGTGCCGATGGGTCGCACGCTGTTTGGAGGCTTCAATCCGGTGCACACCGGCGGGCCGATGCAGGTCAGCATCGAATTTGCCGAGCAGCACGCCAAGGACTATCCGTACCCGGTGGACGGCACGATCCGCCGCGAAGTGTTCAGCCGTCGCGGCGGCATGTATTTCGGCATCGCGCATTTGCTCGGCTACCCCGTGAGCTACCGCGAGCCGCTCTATCGCTTCGCCGACTTCAACGCCGGTTGGTACGCCAGCCGCAATGCGGCGTTTCAGAATGCGGTCAGCCGCGCATCGGGTATCCCGCTGGCGCTGGATGGCGACCTGATCCGCTACGACTCGATCATGCCCGGCGGCACGGAACTGGCGGTGCGTACCCTTGGCAAGTCATTGGGCATGCGCAATCCGACCATTCGCGATCAACTGGAGAAGGGCAAAACCCTGGAATTCGAAGAGACCAAGCTGTACCGAGAGGTTTTTGCACTGGCCGAAAAGGCCGAAGGCAAATCACTGCCACGGGCGGTGCTGCCGGGGATCGTGCTGCAGAGCCCGAAAATCACCCGCAAACTGACCACCGCATGGTTCGCCAAACGTGTGGACGAGCGCTACAAACGCTGCATGGCCAAGGCCGGATAACTTTCCCAGACATAAAAAACCCGGCTACGGGAGCCGGGCTTCTCTGGGTTGTTGCGATTAACGCCATTCATTCAAGCGTTACGAAGTTCGTTCAGACGATCTGCACCACCTTCAGCGACACGGTTGCCATTCAGGCGATCCGAACCATCAGCGGCAATGGTGTTGCCTTTGACGCGATCAGCACCGTCAGCAGCGATGGTGTTGCCTTTGACACGATCAGCACCGTCAGCAGCGATGGTGTTGCCTTTGACACGATCAGCACCGTCGGCGGCGATGGTGTTGCCTTTGACGCGATCAGCGCCGTCAGCGGCGATGGTGTTGCCTTTGACACGATCAGCACCGTCAGCAGCGATGGTGTTGCCTTTGACGCGATCAGCACCGTCAGCAGCGATGGTGTTGCCTTTGACGCGATCAGCGCCGTCAGCGGCGATAGTGCTCTGGTGCACACGATCTGCGCCATCAGCAGCGATCATCGTGTGAGCCGGGGTAGCGGCAAAAGCGTTAACTGCGAAAACCGAGAAAGCGATGCTGAGAAGAGTTTGGCGTTTCATGATGGTGTGCTCCGGGGTGTTATTGGGTTGGTATGGAGCAGATGTTACGCCGGAGATTTTTTAAGAGAACTTCATTGCCGTGATGGTGAACATCGACGGCAATGATGATTGATTCAGAGGACTTTGACTGCCCGGCCAATCGCCTGGATCGGCCCGGTCGGCTTGCCGATTGGCGAACCGTTCGCCCCTTCAAGCGTCAACTCGAACAGCTGATTCGCTTCCAGCGGCGGCAACTTGTCCAGGGGCACCGACAGCGCCTGCCCCGGTTTGACCAACCCCAGCGATACCGGGCCTTGCCAGCCGTCAGCCTTGGTCCAGAACTCCAGCGCCTTGTCCGCAGGCACTTCCATCACACCCAAGGGAATCAGCTGGATTTCCCGCGAATTGCTCGCCTGGATCACCCAGCCCGGAGCCTTGTCCTGCGGCGCGACCAGCACCACCAGATAACTCGGTTTCGGTGTGGTCTGGGTCAGCAGCATCGCGCCCAACACCAATGTGGCGGCCAGGCCGGCAGCGCTCAACCCGCGCCACAGCGGCAGCAGGTTCCACCATGAGGTTGAAGGTGCTGGCTGCGTGAGTCGATCAATGCTGCGATTGATCCGCGGCCACAGCAGCGCTGACGGTTGTTGCGGCGCGGCGAAATCCGTCAGTTCCAGCAACCGCCGCTCCCAGGCATCCACCGCCGCACGCAGTTCAGGCTCATGTGGCAGGCGTTTCTGCACCTCGATCCGTTGTTCGGCAGAGAGCGTGCCGAGCACGTACTCTCCCGCCAGTTCATCGCGTTCCTGCGCCGATTCAGTGGTCATCCCATGCACTCCCGCAAGGCGTTGAGGCTGCGTTTGATCCAGGCCTTGACCGTGCCGAGCGGCGTGCCGAGGCGCGTGGAAATTTGCGCGTGGGTATAGCCGTCGACGTAGGCGTGGAGGATGCAGCGCCGGCGCTGTGGGTCGAGTTGTTCCAGGCAGCGATGGATGCGCGCCGAATGATCCTGCGCGTTGAAAGTCTCGTCGAGCACTTCGTGGTCTTCGTCGAACGGCGTTTCCCGCCGGTGATCACGCAGTTGATTCAACGCCAGATGCCGCGTCACGCTGTACATCCAGCCACGCGCCGAACCTCGTGAAGCGTCAAACCCCGCGGCACCGTTCCAGATCTTGATAAATGCGTCATGGACAATGTCCTCCGCCAGCGCCGTGTCGCGCACCAGCCGTTTGGTCACACCGAGCAGGCGCGGGCCTTCCTGCACGTACAAATCGCGCAGGGCAGAACGCTCGCCGCGGGCACAGGCAGCGAGACGGGCTTCATAATCGAATTCGGGTTCAGGCAAGGTCATGTGGTGCAATCTAGCTGACATGTAACTTCTGCACACAGAACCTTGTGGGAGCGGGCTTGCCCGCGATGGCGTCGTGTCAGCCAATTTCTACTTCACTGATCCACCGCTATCGCGGGCACGCCCGCTTCCACAGGTTTTGTGTCAGGCCTGTAACGTCAGTTCGCTGCCCAGAAAATATAATCCGCCTGATACTTCACCACTTCCTGCTTGCCCTTGTTATCCGCCGTGCAGGCACTGCCTGGCGCCACGCCACCCTTGAGCGCGACGCGCTGGATGTAGCTGACGCCGGTCATTGCGCCTTTGCCTTCAGCAGGGTTGGCCTTGACCAGTTGATAGGGCAGGTTGCCCGGAGTCGACGGCGCCACGGCCAATTGCGTACCGGTGACTTTCGAACCGTCCTTGGCCTGCCAGGTGGCTGGCGGACCGAAATAGGTGCCGACCTGCTTGCCGCTGCGATCATTGAGCACCGCTTTCGGGCCGACGAAGGTCCACTCGGTCTGCCCGGCAGCGTTGGGCTTGTCGCGGCATTCGTAAGTGATCTCGCCCACCCCGGTGGTTTCCAATGCGATCTTGTGGCCTTCCGGAACTTTGATGGCGTCCGGATAGTTGCTTTGGGCGAAGGTCGTCGAGGTGACGGCGAGCAAACCGGTGAAGCAGATCAGCTGTGTGGTGTTCATCAGTGTCTTTCTCCGAAAAGGGTAAACCGCTGACAGCCGAGGAGGGCTGTTACAGGGACTACCCGTGACGGAGGGGTTTGGATGCAGTGACTGAAAAATATTTTTTAATCACCGCCAGCGCTTTCTTGCGAGGTTTGATTCGCAGCTACGAGTGCATGGGAAAATCGGGCCAAATCGGATACAACAGCTATAAATAGTGCTACATCAGAGGCCTGTCGGGGATTGAGGAGGGGGTATGTATCAGCTCTACGGACATCGCAACTCAGGCGCAGCCGCCATCGAAGCGGCGCTGGAGTTGTGTCAGATCGCTTATCGCTTCATTGATATCGAAGCCAGTACCGAAGCCGCCGAGGATCTGGCGAAGCTCAATCCCCTGAAGCAGATCCCGACCCTGCAATTGCCCGATGGCAGCGTGCTCACCGAGAGCGCGGCGATTCTGATTCATCTGGGCCTGACATTTCCCAAATCGGGTTTGCTGCCGGCCAAGGCGGACGAGCGCGATCAGGCCATTCGCGGTCTGGTCTACATCGTCAGCAATTGCTACGCGGCGATCGGCGTCGTCGACTATCCCGAGCGCTGGCTGGTGATGCCCGACGAAGCGTCGCGGCAGAACCTGATCGCCGGCGCTCGCCAGCGATTGCACTGGAGTTGGGAAGTGTTTGCCGACCAGTTCTCCGCCGAGCTGTACCTGGACGACGAAACACCGGGTGCGCTGGACGTGCTGGCGGCGGTGGTGACGCGCTGGGCGGGCAGCCGCGAGCATCTGCGTCAGACCCGTCCGGGGTTTTATGCGTGGTTGCAGCGCATTGATCGACATCCGGTGCTGGCGCCGGTGTTTGCGCGGCATTGGCCCGTGTGAACACGCGGTAAATCCAATGGTAGGAGTGAGCAGGCTCACTCCTGCAGGGGATCGTGGTGTTTCGGGAGATCACTCCCCGCGAATGTATTGCTCCAGTTGCTTGATCAGTTCGGCTTGTTCGGCAATCGCTTCCTTGACCAGGTCACCAATCGACAGCAAGCCAATCAACTTGCCGTTCTCCACCACGGGCAAGTGGCGCAGGCGCTTGTCCGACATGATGCTAAGGCACGTGTCGACGGTCTGGTGGGTATCAACGGTAATCACGTTCGCCACCATGATGTCGCGAACCGGCGTGCCCACCGATGAGCGGCCATGCAGCACCAGTTTGCGCGCGTAATCGCGCTCGCTGATGATGCCGACCACGTTGTCGTCTTCCACCACCAGCAGGGCACCGACGTTTTTCTCGGCCATCTTCATCAGCGCTTCAAGCACCATGTGATCTGGCTTGATCTGGTGCACTTCCTGGTTTTTCTGATCTTTGAGCTTGAGCAGTTGGGCGACGGTCTTCATGGCGGTTACTCAGGTGTTGTCGTTGTTATCCAAGCATCGTAGACGCTGGCGCGCAGGGCAAGGTGGCAAAGCGGCAGATAGCACGCAAAAAACGTCATTTGGCCGTTTTTTTCCACGCATGGCCGCTTCTTGGCCTGTGCACGTATTGATACAGAAGGGCGCGATGGCGTTTCTGCGTCTTGGATAGACTCGGGCATCTGAATTTCATGGATGAAAATTTCGATGCCTGGCTTGAATTTGAGCAACAAAAATATCGTGCCATCGCTGCCGGATTCTCTGGCTGGCAATGCCACATTCAGCTTCATTGCCGGGAATGTTCCAGACTGGCTATTGAACAGCACTGCACAGGGACGCGTTAAAGCAGGCCACAGTGCCAGACCAGCCTTGGTTTCACTCTGCCTCGTCAGCGCAACGCGACGAGATGAAAAGCGCCCTTGCAGCGAGTTGGACTGCCCGGCAAGCGGTGGACAAAGTCTTCGCGCGGCTGACCGAAGTCGAAGCGTTTGCCCATGGGTTGCTGACCGCTGCGCTGAAAGACCGCTATGACATCACCGTAGACGTCAGCTCGACGTGTCTAAGGCTTTACCGTTCGACCGGGATGACGGGGGGCTTCGAGGTGCGCACCCTGACCCTGCTTGAGTGCTGTCTGCACAATTTCGAATTGAAAGAGACCCGAGCAGAATATTACGACCCGGCGAGCGACTTTATTACCCGACCTTCGGACTCCGGAGAATTCGACGTCGTGCCGATCAAGGCCAGAATGTCCGTCGCGGCTTTTACCGCGTTGTGCCGGGAGCTGGACGCCGGTGCCGCTTATCAGAGATATCTCGAAGACTTTTTCGATCCGGCCAATCCCGTTGCCAGCGCCGTCCTGAAAATAAAGGTCGAGGCTAACGAGAAGAGCACCCTGCGCCTGTGCAATGGGCTGGCGTTGATCAAAGGCGATATTGATCACGACGCTCATCGCCTGGTAGAGAGGTGGGCTGCGGGAGATCGACGGTTATTCTGGAAAGGGCGGGCAGTCCACTGCCATGCATTGACGATGATGGGCGTCGAGTTGCCAGGGATTGTGCTGGTCTGCGCCGATCTTGAGCACAGTTCAACGACTGTTCCGGTCATTGCCTATGTCCCCCATGATCCCGAGCATCCGCTGAAGCAGTACGCGTCTTCGACCCAGTTCGGCGTCGAGCTGACACGACAGCTGCGCTCACCGCAATACCAGCGATTCTTCAGCCGGTTCGTGCCGCATCAGCACCGAGGCCAGTTGTTTTTTCAGCTCAACAATCGGCTATTAAAACTGCAATGGCATGCACCGGTTCCTTCTCAGCAACTGCCGGCCTGGCGCCCAGCGCCTGTTCTGAAACCTGCTCTGCAGATCGGGTATGCGCGAATCAAGGGTGAGTTCTGGTTTCACCAGTTTCAGCAGAAGTTGAACACCTTGTTTGCCGACGCTCGAACGCGGGCAGTCCCCACTGGCGATGAGGACGCCAATTCACGCTGGGCTCGCTGGGACAGCTTCCTCAACGTCGCGCTGACCGTGCTGGAGGTGGGGGCATTTGTCGCCGCGCCGTTTGTACCTGGTCTGGGTGAATTGATGCTTGCGTACACCGCCTACCAGTTGCTGGATGAAACGTTCGAAGGGATCGTCGAGTGGGCTCAAGGACTGCGTACTGAGGCGTTCGAACATGTGCTCGGCGTGGTGGAAAGCCTGATTCAGCTGGGTGCGTTCCTGGTGGGTGGGCAACTGGTGGGGGCGGTGGTCTCGCCCAAGGCGTCGCCCTTGATCGGCCGCATGAAAATTGTCGATATGGCGGATGGTCGCTCGCGGTTATGGGATTCGGATCTGCGGCGCTATTCACAGTCGGTGGACTTGAGTGAATCGGCCCGGCCTGACGCCATGGGCATTTATCGTCAGGCCGATCAGCAGGTATTGCCGCTGGAGGGCGAAACGTTCGTTATTCGCCCGGAGCCCGGATCGGATGATTACCGCATCCAGCATCCGCAGCGCAGCGATGCCTATGCCCCCCGTCTTAGCCACAACGGTGCTGGCGCCTGGGTGCATGAAGCCGAACAACCTCAGGCCTGGCAGGGGAGTCAGTTGATGCGGCGTCTCGGTCATCAGGTCGACGGTTTTTCCGAACAGTCGCTGGAACAGATCCGCATCGTCAGCGGTGTGGATGAGTCGACATTGCGCAAACTGCACGTTGAACGTGAACAGCCGCCCGCGATGCTGGCGGCGACGATCAAGCGTTTTACTGCCGATCAGTTCATTGAAACGTTCATTGCACAGCTTGGCAGTGACGACTTGCAGATCCATGGCAAGGCCGATGTGCGGATGCAACTGCAGTTGCTGACGGGGCACAAACAATGGCCTGAAAAGCTCTCGCTGCGATGGCTCGATGAGCAAGGCAACGTGCTGTGGCAATCGTCATCACTGGCAGGTAAAACGCCGATCAATTTGCAGCTCGACCACGGCACCGTCGCAGACCTGTCCGCCACGCTGTTGTCCCTGTTGAGCGAGCAGGACATCAACGTGTTGCTGGAAGAAGAGTTTGGTCGTGGCGTTATCGCTGCGAACGTACGTGCTGCGAGGCTGCGCGCCTTGATCGTCGAATCGGCAAGGGCGCAAAGAACAGCGTTGGTGGATAGCCACGTCAAATGGCTGGAGGTGCCGACTGCCGTGCCTTCTGCCGAAAGCGTGTTGCTGCGCAATGAGTTTCCCCAGCTGCCGAACGAGCTTGTGAGCAATTTACTGACGGATGTCTTGCCGGCAGAAAAGCAGTTGGCCAGCGAGCAGGGACAATTGTCCTTGCGCTTGAAACAGGCTGCCCGTGAAGCGATGCATGAATGGCGCACGACCCGGGCCTGGGAGGGGCTGTACTTGCCGGCCAATGCCAATCTCGACAGCTACCGATTGGCGCTGCACAGTCTGGGAAAGTTACCGGGCTGGTCGCCGCAGGTCTTGATCGAAATTCGCAACCAATCGTTCGACGGACTGCTGATCGACAGCGTCGGACCGACCTCGGCACCCATTCGCAAAGTACTGCTGCGCACGGTGCAGAACCAGTTCCAGCCCTACGACGCGCAGGGCAATAGTTTGCACGGCGCGGGTGATTTTTATGATGCGGTGTTGCAGGCATTGCCGGATGCCGAACGCGACAGTCTGGGGCTTGGCATCGGTGAAGGTCAGCGCTTGCGCAGCAACCTTCAGCAATCGTCCATAACCCGTGCAGAGCTGCGCGATCTGCTCGACGACTCACCGCTTCGAATCGCCGTCGAAAAAACCCAAAATCCAGGCTACACGTTGATCACTGAACGGCTATTAGGCACGGGCGGTGAGTCGAGTCCGGAGGATCGGTTCAAAAGCCTCTATCCGCGGGCCACGACGGCTAACTTCAATGAGTTTGTGCGAGCATCCGGAACACCTGCCGACGCTTTACGGCTCATCCGGGGGCGGGAATTGGCGTTCAAACATCTGCAGAAAACCCTTGATGACTGGGTGGCCATCGAGCGCGGCGAATTGCTGCCGATGGATCAGCGTTTTCACAAACGGCGTTTCGCCAAGGCACTCAGCCAATGCTGGCAGGCCGCTGAAACGGCGGGAGAGGGCGGCTACACGCTGGATCTGGATTTTCACTGGACCAGTGATTTTCTTGAGTACCTGCCGACGCTTGACGTTGAGTTTGCGCACGTCAGCGAGCTGCAATTTCGTCATGCGCAGTTGCGCATTGATATCAGCCAGTTCCTCGGCTACTTCCCCAAATTGAAGGTCCTGAACCTGAGCGAAAACTCCCTCACCGCATTACCCCGTCGGGTAGGCCATCTGCACGCTTTGGAAACACTGGATCTGGGCAACAACCAACTGACGCTGACGGCCGCAAACGTCACTGAACTCAGCCATCTGACCCGCTTGCAGACCTTGAGGCTGGGCGCGAATCCGATGCTGGCGCGGGCACCGGATGTCAGTGCGATGGCAGACTTGCAAATCCTCGATCTGCACGACACCGGGATTACCGAATGGCCGACAGGCCTGTTCACGGCACCGCGTTCAAGGGCGTTCGATCTGGATCTGCAAGGCAATCCAATCGAACAGGTTCCTCAGGTAGTACCCGGTTCGGAGCAGGCGCGATTGATAGCGCGCACCCGTTTGAGTCGTGAACGTCTGTCCGATCAGGGCCGCGAACAATTTCATGCCTATATGCGCTCGGTGGGCTACGACCCCGCTCGCAGTTATCCGCCGAAGGGCGAGCAGACCAGTGCGCATTGGCTGGAGGGCGTCACGGGCGAGCCGCGTCAGCGCAAGCAAACAGTGTGGGATGAGTTGGAGCACGAGCCTGATTCCCAGGGTTTTTTTGAAGTGCTGGAAAAAGTCGCGGAGTCAGCAGACTACATCGCCGAGGAGGCGCGTCCGGCGCTGACCGAGCGGGTGTGGCGAATGCTGGATGCCGCGACACAGAACACGCAACTGCGTGAAGAATTGTTCCGCATGGCCAGTAATCCTGACTCTTGCGCGGACGCCGGGGCACAGATTTTCAATGAGATGGGGATCAAGGTTCTGATCCATGAAGCCTGGCTGGCGGGCAGCCCCGAGCAGGTCGAGTTCAGTCTGGTGCAATTGGCGCAGGGCAAGTCTCGCCTGGACATGGTTAACGACGTTGCCCGCGCCAACATTCAGACCCGCCTGGAGGCTGGTGAAGCTTTTATTGCACTTGATGAGGACGGTGAATTCACGGGCAGCATTGATGAAGTGGAAGTCTATCTGGCATTTCAGACCGGTCTGGCTGATCGGCTCGAGTTGCCGTGGCAGTCACGGGGAATGTTGTTTCGCAGCATCGCTGAAGTCAGTGAGACGCAGATCGACGAGGCTTATCAAACGGTGTTGTCGCTTGAGGCGGGGGACGGATTGGTCAACCGAATGATCGAACAGCGGTTCTGGCGTAAGTATCTGAAAGGGAGGCATACGCAGGCGTTTAAGCAGAATGCGCAGGTGTACGACGCGAAGGCGGAGGCGTTGCTTGATCGGTATTCGGCAGGCACCGTTTCACAGCAAGTTTATGAGCGCGAACTTGTCGGATTAAACGAGGAACGCAAGGCTTTGCTGAAAGCATTGACCCAAGGCCTATTATCAAAGCAGTCGATAGCTGTATGAAAAAAAAGGCCTGTTTTCCGAAACAGGCCTTTTTTAGTTACTGAAACTTATTTCCACCCGGAAAGAGTTTTCTGTTGGTTTATCCAATGTTCGTGGTCCTGATTTGTGGCTCCCGATAGTACGTCGAAGGGAACAACAGCGTTATCGTAAGTCGCGACCAACTGGCCGGTGCAGTTGTAGCACGCTTCAAATGCCTGTGCGTAGTCAGCTTGCTGCAACTTCTGGGTCACTATCGAGATCTCTTTCGGGTTGGTCGAGCCCGTAAGATGTTGTTGGATATAAAGAGCTGCGTTGGCTGCCTGCACTTCCGCATGAGCTCCTGGAAGCCCGCGACTCATGGGTATTCGGTTATTGCTGGCTTCTATGTGACGCTTCATGCGATCAAGTGTTACATCATGGAGAAGAGGTACTTCATATTCCATTCCTTTGAGGCTTTGAGGCTTTGAGGCTCTGACGATTCCCCGTTGTAGATTTTTACAGCCAGATCCTTGTCCGCCAGCCGGTTGATATAGAGCTTTGCCATGAAGCTTGCAAATTCGTTCAAGTCGTCAACCTGGAAAACCCCAAGTGAAGCGAGTTCGCTTGAGTCCAGATTGTTGTCACTCTGTCTTGTGATATGGAAGCCGTGTTCCTTTTCTGTGAATTCCGCCCTTTCCAGCGAAATATTAAAAAAGTCAGTGACGATAATGTCCTGGTCTGAACTTGTGCCAGGTATCAGAGCTCCCGCATGGGCTACGGCTTGAGTATTCCTGTATTTTTTGGTGAACCGCCTATCAGGGTTTTCAAGTAATCGCCTCTTTTGCTTGGCTGGTCTGGAATCAACAGGTTCGTTTCCTGCACTTATCATACTCGTTGTTCGACTACTGACTCTTTCGTTCAACTTGTCATTCAACCCGAACTCATCAACAAAACTCGTCGGGTTATTCCCCACCATCGCATACAGATTCCACCCATCCACCGCCCCTGCCGGATCGGCGCTGATCCAGCGCTGCAACCACGGTGCGTAATAGCGTCGGCCGTAATAATAGAGGCCGGTGTCATCCAGTTCCTTGCCTGAATAACGAATGGTCTTGTAGCTGACTTCCGTCCTCGAATTGGCGACCAGTGAGGCCGTTCCCCCAAACGGGTAATAGTGTTCATGACTGATCAGGCGTGCATTCTGGTCGAGTTCGATCAGGGTGGAGCTCTGACTGTCTTCAAGGCAATAGCGCAGTTGATTGTTGTTGATTTCGCCTGGGCGGCCACTGAGCCAATGCAGGCAGCGGACGTTGCCGATCAGGCTCGGTAACGTGATGACGTGCAACTCTTCACCTGTTTCGCGAGTGCGGATCTCGATCCCCGGCAGGTAACGCACCTGATGAAAGTGCGTCGTGGTTGAGCCCTGAGTCTCGTGGTGTTTGAAGACTCGGGCGCCGCCGCTGTAGCGATAGGTTTCCTTGTCGGGCAGGGCGGATTCGCGTTCGATCAACGTGACCGATGCCAGTTCATCCAGGACATTCCATTGCAAACCCTGGCCGGGTTGCAAGGCTTGCAGGTTGCCATGAGCGTCGAACTGCGTGGAAAAGTCGGGCGGTGGGTCACCTTCTTTCCAGCGCACGCCACGATTGCTGTTCGGGTCGATGAACATGTGATGGGTGTAGCCAGCGATTGCCCGGGCGTGAACCAGTTTGATCAGGTTACCACCGGTGTCATATTCGTAGGTCTGGGTGTAATTGAGGCGGTTTTTGGGATCGCTCGGTAATGCACGGCCGGGCATGCCGGTCGGGGGCATGACGTCCTGTCCGGTGGCGCGGATCAGGCGATAGAGCGAGTCATAGCTAAAGTCGCGCTGGCCGTCGATAAGCTGGTTGGCAAAGAACACTGGGTCAACGGTGCGATCCAGAAGACCGACAACATTGCCGACCTTGTCGTATTGGTATTCGAGATTTTGCCGCAAGGCCTGGCCGGGCAGACCTGCCTTGATGCCATTCAAGCGACCGTTGGCGCCATCGTATTCCCAATTGCACACCACGCCGTTGCCCAGGATTTGTTCGATTTTCTCGCCTTCGGCGTTGTATCGGGCGTGTTTGAGGATGTCTTTCACAGCATCGTCGCCGCTGATCTTGAGAGTCACCTGCTGGAGTTGCCCGCCGACGTCATAGCGTGAGCATTGCTGATGGCCACTTGCATCCGTCTGGCTCAGTGCTGCGCCGTTGGCCCCGTAGCGCCAACGCGTGGTGTAGACACCGGCATCACGCAGCGTGCGGGTTTCTTCCAGAGGCAGGGCATTGAGGCTGAACGAGCTGTAATCCAGAGAACCTGAGGCATCGACTTTGTGGAGCAATTGGCCGCGCAGGTTTTTCTCGGCATCTGCATCGGCGGCGCCATAGCGCATGGTCTCCATCTCAGGCCCGTCGTTCACTTTGATGCCCTGCAAGCGCAAACGATTGTCGTAGCGGTTGCTCCATCGATTCCCTCGGGCATCCCAACGCCGGACAACTTCCCCGGCCAAACCATGCAAACCCAGGCTCCAGCCAGAATCGACGCTGTTGAGCTGCAGCGATTGGCCTGCCATGTCATGAATGGTCGTCAAATTGGCTTTTGGCGCTGTTGCGAACAGTCGTGGATCCCAATGCTCTATCGCTCTGCCTGCGGCGTCGTGACGTTGCCGGGTGATCAACGACTGTGCGGCCGCCCCTGGCACCTTTCGCAAATAGGCGATCTGACGAACAGGAAGACCCCGGCCGTCGTTCACGCTGACCGACGGGGTGCGGCGATGAACGGAGAGATCCATTTCTCATTTCCTTCGACGCATGGCATCGCATGGAGGCAAAGGCCAATCTAGCAACTCTGGCACGGTGTGTAACCTGTCAACTCTGACAGGTGTCGCACCGTTGCCAACCATGCTTTGCGCGCCACCCAATGGTCGAATGCCGCGTAGAATGCCCCTCTGTTTCAATTTCTGAGGTCGCAGTGGTGGATTTACAGCAGGGCTTCGTCCTGACCCGGCATTGGCGCGATACCCCCGCCGGCACCGAAGTCGAGTTCTGGCTGGCGACCGATGCCGGGCCGCGCCGTGTGCGTTTGCCGCATCAGCCGTCGGTGGCGTTTATACCTGCCGAGCAGCGTGAAGCGGCCGAACGCCTGCTGCACGACGAAAAAAACGTCGAACTGCGACCTTTGGCCCTGCTGGATTTCGAACATCGTCCGGTGCTGGGCCTGTATTGCCAGCAACACGGCCAGTTGATGCGCCTGGAAACCGCGCTCACCCGCGCCGGCGTCGATGTCTTCGAGGCCGATGTCCGTCCGCCCGAGCGCTACCTGATGGAGCGTTTCATCACCGCCCCGGTGTTGTTCAGTGGCACACCCGACGCTAACGGTATATTGCTCAACGCTCAACTCAAGCCCGACCCCAACTACCGGCCGAAGCTGCGGCTGGTCTCGCTGGACATTGAAACCACCGAAAACGGCGAGTTGTATTCCATTGCGCTGGAAGGCTGCGGCGAGCGTCAGGTCTATATGCTCGGCACGGCGAATGGCGATGACAGCATCGTCGACTTCGACCTTGAATATTGCGATTCACGCACGGTCATCCTGAAGAAGCTCAACGACTGGTTCGCGCTGCACGACCCTGACGCAATCATCGGCTGGAACGTTGTGCAATTCGATTTACGCATTCTTCACGAACACGCACGGCGCCTGGGCGTGCCGCTGAAAATCGGTCGTGGCGGTGAGGAGATGCAGTGGCGTGAGCACGGCAGCCGCAATCATTACTTCGCCTCGGCGGCGGGGCGGTTGATCATCGATGGCATCGAATCCCTGCGTTCGGCGACGTGGAGCTTTCCCTCGTTCAGCCTGGAAAACGTCGCCCAGACCCTGCTCGGTGAAGGCAAGGCCATCGACAATCCGTACCAGCGCATGGACGAGATCAACCGCATGTTCGCCGAGGACAAACCGGCGCTGGCCAAATACAACCTCAAGGACTGCGAACTGGTCACGCGGATCTTCGCCAAGACTGAACTGCTGACATTTTTGCTTGAGCGCGCCAGCGTCACCGGCCTGCCGGCGGATCGCAGCGGCGGCTCTGTAGCGGCGTTCACGCACCTGTATATGCCGCTGATGCATCGCCAGGGGTTTGTTGCGCCGAACCTCGGGACCAATCCGCCGCAGGCCAGCCCCGGCGGGTTTGTCATGGACTCGCAACCGGGCCTCTACGAATCGGTGCTGGTGCTCGACTACAAGAGTCTTTATCCGTCGATCATCCGCACATTCCTGATTGATCCGGTGGGGCTGATCGAAGGCTTGCAGCACCCGGACGATGCGGACTCGGTGCCGGGTTTTCGGGGCGCACGGTTCTCGCGCACCCGGCATTGTCTGCCGTCGATTGTGTCGCGGGTCGCCGAGGGTCGCGAGACCGCCAAACGCGAGCACAACGCGCCGCTGTCGCAAGCCTTGAAAATCATCATGAATGCCTTCTACGGCGTGCTTGGCTCCAGCGGTTGCCGCTTCTTCGATACGCGGCTGGCCTCATCCATCACGCTGCGCGGACACGAAATCATGCTGCGCACGCGCAAGCTGATCGAAGAGCAGGGGCATGCGGTGATCTACGGCGACACCGATTCGACCTTTGTCTGGCTGCGTCGCGCCCATGGTCAGGAGGAGGCGGCGACGATCGGCCATATCCTGGTCAAGCACGTCAACGACTGGTGGCGCGAGCATGTGCGCGAAGAGTACGGGCTGGAAAGTGCGCTCGAATTGCAGTTTGAAATTCACTACAAACGCTTCCTGATGCCGACCATTCGCGGCGCAGAGGAGGGCAGCAAGAAGCGCTATGCCGGTCTGGTAACGCGCGCGGACGGTACAGATGAGATGGTCTATAAAGGCCTGGAAACCGTGCGCACCGATTGGTCGCTCCTGGCCCGGCAGTTCCAGCAGGAGCTGTATGAGCGAATCTTCCAGCGCAAGCCGTATAAGGATTACGTGCGCGATTACGTGCGCAAAACCCTCGCCGGGGAATTCGATGATCGGCTGGTCTATCGCAAGCGCCTGCGTCGCACCCTCGATGATTACGAACGCAACGTGCCGCCCCATGTGCGCGCCGCGCGGCTGGCCGACGAATACAACACGCAGCACGGCCGTCCACGGCAATACCAGAATGGCGGCTGGATCAGCTACGTCATCACCCTGGCCGGTCCGGAACCGCTGGAAGTGCGACGTTCAACCATCGATTACGACCACTACATCACCCGGCAGCTGCAACCGGTGGCGGACGCGATCCTGCCCTTCGTCGACGATGATTTTTCAACCCTGATCGGGGGGCAACTGGGCCTCTTTTGAGTCCAGCAGTTGCAGCGTCCATTCGTCCGGGATCCCATGGAAGTAGCGATCGAGGGCTTGATTGAACAGGCTTTCGCCAGCGGAAAACTGGCTGAAGAGCGTCATCGAGGAGTGAAATTTCAAGTCATCGGGATGCCCAAAAATCTCTGTAATGGATCGCTGGCCGGTATTCAGCACAAGCTGCGTGCAGGTGCGCAGTCGTGCGCCGAGCAATGGGTGATCGAGGTAGGCCTGGGTTTCTGCGGCAGACCCGATGGCGAAGCGTCGGGACATTTCACTGCCGCCAAGCCCTGCGAACTGCGGGAAGACAAACCACATCCAGTGGCTGCGTTTGCGACCCGCTCCGAGTTCGCGCTGGACCCGGTCAAATACCGGGTCCTGAGCCTGGACGAATCGTTGCAGGTCAAACGGGTCGTGATGATCAGTGCTTCTCATACGGAACCTCGGCCAGTCGTCAGCTCAGACCATGGCCAGCCGCTGCTTGCGTTGTGGCGCTTGAAACGTCTGGTCCAGCGCCGCCAGATCCCCGGCCTCCAGTTGCAGCTGCGCAGCTTGTGCATTGAGTTGCACATGTTCCGGCCGCACAGCCTTGGGAATCGCAATGACGCCATCCTGACGCAGAATCCACGCCAGCGACACCTGCGCCGGGGTGACGCCGTGACGAGCGGCAATCTGTTTCAGCACCGGGTTGGCCAGCATCGCGCCGCCCTGACCGATCGGACAGTAAGCCATCAGCGGCAGGCGCTGTTGCTGGCACCACGGCAGCAGGTCGAATTCGACGCCACGCTCTTCAAGGTTGTAGAGCACCTGATTGGTCGCGCAGGCAGGAGACGCCAGTTCTTCGAGGTCATCGACGTCGAAATTCGACACGCCCCAGCGACCAATCTTGCCCTCTTCGCGCAGGCGTTCGAAAGCCTCGACGGTTTCATCCAGCGGATACTGGCCGCGCCAATGCAGCAGATAGAGGTCGATGTAATCGGTATCCAGCCGACGCAGACTGCGTTCGCAAGCTTGCGGGATGCCTTTGCGGCTGGCGTTGTGCGGGTAGACCTTGCTGACCAGAAACACCTGATCGCGCAGACCGGCGATGGCTTCGCCGACCACACTTTCGGCGCCGCCCTCGGCGTACATTTCGGCGCTGTCGATCAGGGTCATGCCCAGTTCGATGCCGCTGCGCAAGGCGGCAACTTCGCGCTTGTGGGCCGAACGATCCTCACCCATACGCCAAGTGCCCTGGCCCATCACCGGGACCTGCACGCCAGCCAATTCGAGGGTACGCATTCAAACCTCCTGCCTGAAAGGGTCAATACCTTAGTGGGCAGCAGGATAGCGCAGGGGTTCCATGAGCTTCATAAAGCAAAAGATCGCAGCCTGCGGCAGCTCCTAAAGGTGGGGTTGGATTCACCGCCATTCAAACGGTGTACCCAAACAACTGCAGGAGCTGCCGCAGGCTGCGATCTGTTGATCTTCAGCTTCTACTTCGCAGAAAACTTCAACACCACGCTATGCGCGTAAGCCTGCCCCGGGTCCAGCCGTGTGCTGGGGAAGTTCGGCTGATTCGGTGAGTCTGGATAATGCTGGGTCTCGAGGGTAAACGCGCCCCAGTGCGGGTAGACCTTGCCACCCTTGCCCTTGACCGTGCCGTCGAGGAAGTTGCTGGTGTAGAACTGCACGCCCGGTTCGCTGGTGAACAGCTGTAGATGCCGGCCGGACTGTGGGTCGCTGACTTCGACGGCCAGTTTGCTCGCATCACCTTTGGTATCCAGCGCCCAGTTGAAATCGAAGCCACCCTGTTTCGGCTCGGCAAATTTCAGTTGCGGATGATCCGCCTTGATGTGCGTGCCGATGGCGGTCGGTTTGCTGAAGTCCATCGGTGTACCGGCCACTGGCGCCAGCTCTCCGGTGGGGATCAGTTTGCCGGTGACCGGCGTGTAATGGCTGGCATGCAAGGTCGCGACTTGCTTGAGGATGTCGCCATTACCGGCGCCGGCGAGGTTGAAGTAGCTGTGGTTGGTCAGGTTCAGCACTGTCGGCTTATCGGTGCTGGCCTTGTAGTCGATGCGCAGTTCGTTGTTGTCGGTGAGGCGATAAGTCACCTCGGTGGTGAGGTTGCCGGGGAAACCCATTTCACCGTCCACCGACAGATAGGTCAGGGTCACGCCGACCGAATCCTTGTCTTTGGTTTCCTGGGCTTTCCAGACCTTTTTATCGAAGCCCTGAGTGCCGCCGTGCAAGGCGTTGGACTTGTCATTCTGCGGCACTTGATAGCGTTTGCCGTCGAGTTCGAAAGCACCTTCTGCCAGACGATTGCCGAAGCGGCCAATGGTCGCGCCGAAGTACGCGGTGCCTTTCTGGTAGCCCTGCACATCGTCGAAGCCGAGCACGACGTCGTCGAACTTGCCGTTCTTGTCCGCCACTTGCAGCGATTGCAGGGTTGCGCCGTACGTGATGACCGTGGCTTGCATGCCATGGCTGTTGCGCAGGATGTATTGCTCGACGGGCGTGCCGTCATTGGTTTTGCCGAAGGCCTTGTGTTCGGCGCTCAGGCCGGCCGCGTTGGCAGAGAGGGTGGCGATCATCAGGGACAGTCCAAGGCCGGAGAGCAGGTGACGGGATTGAATCATGGTTGACCTTCCTTTTTGTTGTTGTTTTGTAGGGGGTGGCAATAGTCATGCTATTTATCGTTCGAGTGAGAATTTATAGCGGATTAAACGTTTATTGCAAAAATAAAGTCGGACTAAATGGATTGCTGTGTCACGCCGAAGGTCGGGAAATAACACCAGCACTGCACTTTTGCGCAATCAGCGGCTCTATCCATGGCCAGGATGCGGTGACTCCCGCCGCACAGGAATGTGCCTGTTCGAGAATTCATGCCGAGAGTGTTTAAGCTGATCACCCGATTTATCCGTCGCCCGTGCCTGTTGCTGGCGTGTTTGTCGTCGCTGCTGGTCAGCGGTTGTAGCCATCAGGACGGTAACGGTTTCATCAACCAGATCCGCGAAGGGCAGCCGCAGGAATTTCTGCAGACCAGCGTCGACCGGATGGCCACGCTGGCGATGCGCGACAACCTTGGCAGTCTTTACCGGTTGATGGGCAAGCTGTACCTGCGCAACCCGGACGAGTTGCGCAAGTCGGGTTTCCTCAACATTCACGCCGCCGTCAAGCAGGTACGACTGGCCATCGAGCAGCAACAACCATTGCCGGTGCTCGGCGGCAGAAAGGACCTCGCGGCGCTCAGCTATGCGATGAGCCCGGAGTTTCGTGGTGACCGCGTCGGCGCGTTCATTTATGCCATCGGCAGCATGCTGGTGACGGCCCATGGCAATCGAACCCAGTTCTACATGACGGACGCGATTGACCCGACGTTCGTGCATAACGCGGCGCGCAACATCGAAAAAGCCACGTGGATTCTGTCGCAGCGTCAGAACAAGGAAGGCCAGCCGCTGTTGTTTTCCAATGAGATCTCGGAGGAGGGCAGCAACCTGAGTTTTGCCGTGGAGTTCGGCAAAATCGTTGCGCGCCTGGATCTGCTGACGCAAATGCTTGATGAACGCTACCGGCGGATCGGGCTCAATTACGCGCAGAGTTTGCTGTTCCTCAACTTCCTCCCGGTGCAATAAATCTGTGGATACGCTGCTGGCCAATAAATGCAGGAGCTGCCGCAGGCTGCGATCTTTTGATTTTGGTTTTTTAGATCAAGATCAAAAGATCGCAGCCTTCGGCAGCTTCTACAGGGGAGATAGTGTTGTCAGCGGGATTGGGTTGATCGGTAGTCGGATAACTTGTATACAATCACTCGCTAATTTTGATCCAAATGGAGCTGCATCCGTCATGACCGACCCCGCAAGCGCCGATTTCAGCCGTGTCGACCACGCGACCCGCGCCGACAAACTGCCCTATGCCGCGTTGCTGGCCTTCGCCATGACCGGGTTTATCGCCATCCTCACTGAAACCCTGCCGGCCGGATTGCTGCCGCAAATCAGCGCCGGACTGAACGTCAGCGAAGTGCTCGCCGGGCAATTGGTGACGCTGTATGCGCTGGGTTCGATTGTTGCGGCGATTCCGCTGACCGTGGCCACCCGTGGCTGGCCACGGCGCCGGGTGCTGTTGATGACGGTTGGCGGGTTTCTGCTGTTCAACACCATCACCACGTTCTCCAGTCATTACGGCCTGACGCTGGCCTCGCGCTTTCTCGCCGGTATGGCGGCTGGGCTGTCGTGGGGAATCATGGCCGGCTACGCCCGCGGGATTGTGCCGGTGCATCAGCAGGGGCGAGCCCTGGCGATTGCCATGCTCGGCACACCAGTGGCGCTTTCCCTGGGAACACCGGCGGGAACGTGGCTGGGCCATCTGATCGGTTGGCGCGCCTCGTTCGGAATAATGTCGGCACTGGCCCTGGTGCTGGCGGCGTGGATTGTTGTGGCGGTGCCCGATCGTCCGGGGCAGGCCAGTGCCGAGCGTCTGCCATTGATGCAGTCTCTGCGTCTGCCGGGTGTGCGCCCGGTGTTGTTGGTGGTGCTGACGTGGATGCTCGGGCACAACATTCTCTACACCTACATTTCTCCGTTTTTGATGCAGGCCGGACTCGCCGGACGTGTCGATCTGGTGCTGCTGGTGTTTGGCGTGTGTTCGCTGGTGGGAATCTGGATCATCGGCATGCTGGTGGATCGCTGGTTGCGCTGGCTGACCCTGATCAGCCTCGCGGTGTTTGCCGTGACAGCGCTGGTGCTGGCCCTGGCGAATCCGTCGCCATGGGTGATCTACGGCTGCATGGCGGTGTGGGGGTTGTCCTTCGGTGGTTCGGCGACGTTGTTGCTGACGGCAGCGGCGGATTCTGCTGGCGACCATGTCGATGTGGTGCAGGCAATGCTGACGACTTCCTGGAACGTGGCAATCGCCGGAGGCGGGCTGTTTGGCGGCTTACTGCTGGATCGAGCGGGGGCGATGTCGTTTCCGTGGGCGCTGCTGATTCTGTCGCTGATTGCGCTGGCAACCGTGTGGATCAACAGCCATCACAGCTTCAAACCCGGACGACGCCAACACTGATCCCCCTGTAGGAGCTGCCGAAGGCTGCGATCTTTTGATCTTTCTTGTTGCGTTCGTCGTGGAGCACCTGAACGCCGGATTGGGATTGGGATCGGGATTGGGGGTATATCCGTTGCTGCGGGTGTTGCCGCTGGCGGTTTCGCTCTTACAGCGAGTCCCTTTTTCAAACGCCAAAAAGGAACCAAAAGGCTTTGCCCCGGCGTACGGCACTTCGCTTAGGCTCAGTGTTCCCTCGCTACGGTGTCCATCCGGGGGCATCGCCTACGGTTTGCTGCGCTGCACCTCCTTTCGATGAATGCGGCTTCGCCGCACGGCGCTGCGCGCCTGCCCCCCGGATGAACACCTACGCTCGGCCTGCCGAAGGGGCAGAAGATCAAAAGCCAGATCAAGAGCCAAGGCCAGATCAAGAGCCCCTCACCCTAGCCCTCTCCCGGAGGGAGAGGGGACTGATCGCGTTGTTTGGTAGAAGGATGCCGGACTGGGATCCTGAGTCGAATATAAGTTTTCTAACCAACAGAAATCGGCTCCCTCTCCCTCGGGAGAGGGCTGGGGGTGAGGGAAAATCCACCACAAAACCAATGCCGACCGCATCGCTCTCCCACCACTCAACACAATGAGCGTTAGCTCGAGTGCAGCTCTTGATCTTAAAGGCCCGTCGGCAGGCTGAGCGTAGGGGTTCATCCGGGGAAGACATCGAAAGGAGGTGCAGCGAAGCAAACCGGAATCGATGCCCCGGATGGATCCCGGAGCGAAGGAACCCCGAGCCCCAGCGAGTGGGCCGAACGTCAGGGCAAAGCCTTTTGGGTTACCTTTTCGGCGTTTGGAAAAGGTGACCCGCCGTAAGGGCGGAACCCTACTCAGCCATCACCCAAAAAACGGATATTCACACACGCCCCCCAACAACCTGGTCGGCCCACAGGCCGCCAAGACACAAAAAAAGCGCAACCAAAGTTCCCAAAAACCAGAAAGCGCGACCTTCAAAGGATCGCAGCCCTCTGCAGCTTCTACAGGGGGAGTTGGTGATTGGGCATAACGATAGACCGCATCGATATATGTGGTTATAAGAAAAATCGCTATGCTGCGGACCAGATTTTTCTAGTCGTTTTTCTGGACGTCTTAATGGAATTGGCAAATTTCGGCCTGGTGATTGCCGGGCTGGTGGTGGGTTTTATTGTCGGCATGACCGGTGTCGGCGGTGGTTCGTTGATGACGCCGATCCTGCTGTGGTTCGGCATCAACCCGGCAACGGCGGTCGGCACCGATCTGCTGTACGCGGCCATTACCAAATCCAGTGGCGTCATTGTTCACAAGAAGAACAAGAATATCGATTGGGCCATCACCGGTTGGTTGACCCTCGGCAGCGTGCCGGCGGTGGTCATGACCTTGTGGTTTCTCAGCACGCTGCACACCGCGCCGGACGCGATGAACGCCATCATCAAACAAGCCTTGGGCTTTGTGTTGTTTGCCACGGCGTTGGCGATCTTCTTCAAAAAACGCTTGCTGGACTTCGCCCACAAACGCGCTGGCGGCAACTACAACCCGAGCGGTTCGCGGCTGAACGTGATGACGGTGATCACCGGCCTGATCCTTGGCACCATGGTCGCCCTGACCTCGATCGGCGCCGGCGCACTCGGCACCGTGGCCTTGTTCATCCTCTATCCGCTGCTGCCGACCCGCCGCCTGGTCGGCACCGAAATCGCCCACGCCGTACCGCTGACCCTCGTCGCCGGCCTCGGCCATGCGAGCATGGGCAACATGGACTGGAGCGTGCTGGGCTTTTTGCTGATCGGTTCGTTGCCAGGCATCTGGCTTGGCAGCCACCTGACCGGCCGCATCTCCGACGAAGTGCTGCGACCCTGCCTGGCGACGATGCTGGTATTGATCGGCTATAAACTGGCGTTTTGATCGACAACCATGAGCGAAACCACTGTGCACTGCGATGGCCGTATCGCCATCACTGTCGAACCTCGCGAGATGCGCATGAGCCATTGGCTGTATGCGCCGCTGGTGGTTGATCGGCAGCGTCAGCAGGTATTGATGGATCTGAGCGACAGCGTATGGGATTTGATCGGCACAGCGCAGGAGACGGTCAGTGGCATCGACTTGCTACTGCGCAAATACCCTGGCGATCGCGCGTCGGTGACGGTGAGCATTGATCTGGACGGCGGGGTAATCAGACTCGGCGAGCGTTTGATCGAATCCGCACATCTACTGGCGGCACTCGATTCGGCACTGGACTGACGTCGCGCTAGATCCCCTCGCCACAGATTTCTTCTTATGTTGGTTTTCGCGTGATGTATTTCATGACGGTCACCGGCAAATTTTCGTAAACCATCTCTTCGACCACCTCCCAACCCAGCCGCGCATACAGCGACTGCGCTGCGTCGGTGTACAGGTACAGTTCCGGCACATCCAGCGCCTCAGCCTCTTCAACAATGCGCTTGACCAGTTGCGAAGCAATCCCGCGGCCACGTTCTTCAGCCTTCACATAAACCCCGGCCAGCCAGGGCGTGAGTTCGGGGCGGACCTTCATGTCGCTGTCGATCAGCAGTGCGCCGCCCAGCAACCGGCCGTCTTCAATCGCAACCACGACACTGGGGATCGCACCTTTGCCGCACGCCGCACGCATGCGTTCGGTGCGGGCAGCAAGGGTGTCGCCGGGACGAAAGCCACTCCATTGCTTGAAGTTGAGTTCAGCCAGTTCTTCGATCAATTCAGGGTGATCGCACAGGTAATCAATGTGCACGCGGTGACCTCCATTTCGTGAGCAGAACAGCCACCCTAATGCGCTCATGAACGGTAATCAAATTGGCGTGGCAATCGCGTTTGTGCAGTTGCGCAATGTCGGGGCTGACCTAAGCTTCTGGCAGGGCGACAGATATTTGCCGGATACGCCGGAACAATCGCCGCGATGCGCAATCATTAGAGCGTGGATATCAAAAGGAGATGCGCATGCTCATCAGGTCACTGACCCTGACACTCTTGCTGGCAGTTGCCGGCCCCCTGTTCGCCGCTGACAACGATTCGCCGATTGCCGCAGACATGGGCCGCGCCCGACCGCTGATCGTGATCGCGCAAAGCACCGCCGACCCCGTGTGGCTGAACCTGAAAACGTCGCTGGACGACCCGGCCAACAAAAAGGGCGTCGCCGATCGCAATATCAAGGTTTACACCATTCTCAGTATGTCGGGTCAGCTCGACGGCAAGGACATGGGCCAGCAAGAGACCATGGCCCTGCTGCGCTCGCTGAAGCTGGGCGCCGGGGCTTATCCGAAAGTGTTCCTGGTGGGCAAGGACGGCGAGACCAAACTCTCCGCCTCGGGAGATGACGCAAAGACCATCGACCTGAAGAAAATCTTCGACACAATCGACGCCATGCCCATGGCCGAGAAAGAAGCGGCCGCCGCAGCAGCAGCCCAGGCCCCGGCCGCTGCCGAACCTGAACCGGCCAAAGGTGCGAAAGGCGCCAAGCCGGGCAAACCTGCCAAGGCGCCAGAAATGCCAAATGATTGAGGGTTCGACTTGAATCAAAAAATGGGCGACCTCTAAAGGTCGCCCATTTTTATTGCCTGCAAAAAGGGCGCTGCCGAAGGCTGCGATCTCTTGATCTTTAATTGGTCAGCGCACTGAAAATCTCATGCGCAATCTTCACCCGTTCCGCATTCGGGTAGTTCTTGTTGGCCAGAATCACGATGCCAATATCCTTCGATGGCACGAACGCCACGTACGCGCCGAAACCGCCGGTTGCGCCGGTTTTGTTGTAAAGCACATTGGCCGGCTCAGGCTGTGGCGGGGTCAGCCATTTGACCTTGTGCGGCTCCATCGCCATCGGCGTCGAGTTGCCGGCCTGCAGCTTCTCCAGGCTGATCGGGTAGTGATAACGCTCCCAGCCCAGACCCTGTGTCATATCGCCGACGGTGTAGTGACCGGTGTGGGTCGCGGCGATGGCTTTTTGTAGCGGCTGTTCAAGGTTCGCAGGCTTGAGGTTGGCCTCGACGTAGCGCAGCAGATCCGCCGCACTGGTCTTGATGCCGTAGGCTTCGGCGTCCAGTGCACCGGGGCTGACGCGAACCGGTTTGTCGTTCTTGTCGTAACCCTGCGCGTAGAGCTTCGCTTCTGAGGCGGGCACTTCAATGAAGGTGTGCTTGAGGCCCAGCTTCGGCAGCAAGGTTTCAGTCATGGCCTGAGCAAAGGGTTGACCGAGGCTTTTTGCCGTCAGGTAGCCGAACAGGCCGAGGCTGGGGTTCGAATACAGGCGATGGCTGCCCGGCGAATAGGCCGGTTTCCACTGCCGGTAATAGCCGAGCATCTTGTCCGTTGAGTCCGCATCAGCAGGAAACTGCAGCGGCAAACCGCCCGCGCTGTAGGTGCCCAGTTGCAGCACGCTGATGTTGTCGAAGGCGCTGCCTTTTAGTTCCGGCCAGAGCGTGCTGGCCTTGGTCGACAAATCCAGTTTGCCCGTGGCCTGCGCGTAACCGGCCAATGTCGCGGTGAAGGTTTTGCTCACCGAGCCGACTTCGAACAGGGTGTTTTCGCTGACCTTCTGCCCGGTGTCCTTGGCGGCGACGCCGTAGTTAAAGTAATGCGGCTGGCCGTTGATGGTCAGTGCAACGGCCAGGCCGGCAATGTTCTGTTGCTGCATCACCGGTGTGACGGCGGCTTTGACCAGCGCTTGCAGTTGCTCATCCGTTTGCGGGGCGCCGAGGCAGGTTGCAGCGCCGAATAACAGTCCGAACGCGCTACAGGAAAAGGCTTTGGTCAGGTTGATGGATGACATAAGTGAACCACTCTCCATGAGTGTTGATGGTGGTATCGCGCTACACTGCGGGCGATTTTTGTAATGGGCGGCTGATCAGCGCCGACAATTTAGGCAGTCCGACGTGAATCGACAAACGACGAAATCTTGGATTAGCCATTAGAAAAATTAGGGGCTGGGCATGATTCGACCGCAATTGCCGCTCAATGCACTGCGCGCTTTCGAAGCATCGGCGCGTCACTTGAGTTTCACTCGAGCTGCCGTGGAGCTGTGCGTGACTCAGGCTGCCGTCAGTCATCAGGTCAAAAGCCTCGAAGCGCAGCTCAACGTAACACTGTTCAAACGCCTGCCCCGCGGGCTGATGCTGACCAGTGAAGGCGAAACGTTGCTGCCGGTGTTAAGCACCTCGTTTGATCACATCGCGCAGATCCTCGAACGCCTTGCCGGTGGACAGTATCGCGAGATGTTGACCGTCGGTGCGGTCGGCACTTTCGCCGTGGGTTGGCTGTTGCCAAGGCTTGCGGACTTCCGGGCGAAACATCCGCTCATAGATTTACGGCTGTCGACGCACAACAATCGCGTGGATGTTGCCGCCGAAGGGCTGGATTATGCGATCCGCTTTGGCGCTGGCGCCTGGCACGGTATCGAGGCGATGCGCTTGCTCGATGCGCCGCTATCAGTGCTGTGCGTGCCGGAGATCGCCCGGCAATTGCACATGCCGGGGGATCTGTTGCAGCAGACGTTGCTGCGTTCCTATCGCACTGATGAATGGCCAGCGTGGTTTCAGGCGGCAGGTCTGGCGACACAGGCCGCGCCGCCGCAAAGCATCATGTTCGACTCGTCGCTGGCGATGATGGAAGCGGCGTTGCAGGGCAGTGGCGTGGCGTTGGCCCCGCCGCTGATGTTTGCCCGGCAACTGGCGGCGGATACAATCCGCCAGCCGTTCGCGATCGAGATCACTACCGGGAGTTACTGGCTGACGCGGTTACAGTCGCGGCCGGAGACGACGGCGATGAATGCGTTTAAAAACTGGCTGCTACAAATCGCTTTCTAGCACACGACCCTGTGGGAGCTGGCTTGCCAGCGATAGCGTTGGGTCAGTCACCTTCAATGTTGCCCGTGTTGACGTCATCGCTGGCAAGCCAGCTCCCACAGGTTTATGTCTCGGACCGGCAATCACCTACCTCCTGCAAAATTGAGAGTGCAGGAGATCCGTGATGTCAGTGAAGCGTTAGCGCACCAGACACGGCCGCTTGTTATCGAACTTCCAGCCCGGAATCAGAAACTGCATCGCCACGCTGTCATCCCGCGCGCCAAGGCCCATGCCTTTGTACAGTTCGTGAGCCTTGGCCACCTGATCCATATCCACTTCCACACCCAGCCCCGATGCCTTCGGCACCTGCACGCAACCTTCGACGATTTGCAGCGGTGCCTTGGTCAGGCGCTGGCCGTCCTGCCAGATCCAGTGGGTGTCGATGGCGGTGATTTCACCCGGTGCTGCCGCCGCAACATGGGTGAACATGGCCAACGAAATATCGAAGTGGTTGTTGGAGTGCGAGCCCCAGGTCAGTCCCCACTCATGGCACATCTGCGCCACGCGCACGGAGCCCTGCATGGTCCAGAAGTGCGGGTCGGCCAGCGGGATGTCCACCGATTGCAACTGAATCGCATGGCCCATTTCGCGCCAGTCGGTGGCGATCATGTTGGTGGCGGTTTTCAGGCCGGTGGCGCGGCGAAATTCAGCCATGACTTCGCGGCCGGAATAACCGTTTTCCGCACCGCACGGGTCTTCCGCATACGCCAGAACCTGATGCTGGTCGCGGCACAAGCGGATCGCTTCCTTGAGTGACCAGGCGCCGTTCGGGTCGAGGGTGATGCGCGCCTGCGGGAAGCGTTCGGCCAGCGCCGTGACCGCTTCGATTTCCGCGTCGCCACTGAGCACGCCGCCCTTGAGCTTGAAATCCTTGAAGCCGTATTTCGCGTGGGCCGCTTCGGCGAGGCGCACCACGGCTTCGGCGGTCATGGCCTTCTCGTGACGTACGCGGAACCAGTCGTTGTCGGCGTCCGGTTCGCTGCGGTAGGCGAGGTCGGTTTCGTGCTGGTCGCCGACGTAAAACAGGTAGCCGAGCATCTTCACTTCGTCGCGTTGCTGGCCTTCGCCGAGCAGCGCCGCGACTGGCACGTCGAGGTGCTGACCGAGCAAGTCGAGCAGTGCGGCTTCGAGGCCGGTGACCGCGTGAATAGTGATGCGCAGGTCGAAGGTTTGCAGGCCGCGGCCGCCGGCATCGCGGTCGGCAAAGGTCTGACGCACCTGGTTGAGCATCTTTTGATACGTGCCGATCGGGCTGCCGATGACCAGGCTGCGTGCGTCTTCCAGCGTCTGGCGAATGCGCTCGCCACCGGGTACTTCACCGACACCGGTGTGGCCGGCGTTGTCCTTGAGAATGACGATGTTGCGGGTGAAAAATGGCCCGTGGGCGCCGCTCAGATTAAGCAGCATGCCATCGTGGCCGGCCACCGGAATGACCTGCATGTCAGTGATGATCGGGGCTTTGGCGGTGTCGTGTGCGTTCATTGTTTTTATCCTTTTCGTATCTTTCAGAATCAGGCGTGTTTCGGCGCAGTTTCAGCTATAGCAATATCCGCAGCCGGCCTGGGCTTGGTGCGGGCGAAGAAGACGATGATCGCGGCAATGATCGAGGTAGCGGCCAAGCCGTAGAGGCCACCCTGAATCGAGCCGGTGTGTTCTTCGAGCAGACCGAAAGTGGTCGGCGCAACGAAGCCGCCGAGGTTGCCCACCGAGTTGATCAGCGCTATCACGGCGGCGGCAATCCGGGCATCCAGATAAGCCTGCGGAATCGGCCAGAACAGCGACGAAGCCGACTTGAAACCCAGCGCCGCAAAGCAGATCGCAACGAAGGCGAAGATCGGCCCACCCGTGGTGGACATGAACATCCCCGCTGCAGCGATCAGCAGCGCAGCGGCGACCCATGCCTGCTGGTGTTTCCATTTGGTGGAGAGGGAGGCGAAGGCATACATGCCGACAATCGACAGCAGCCACGGAATCGAGTTGAACAAGCCGACCTGCACATCGCTGAGTTCGCCCATCTTCTTGATGATGCTCGGCAGCCAGAAGGTCGCGGCGTAGATCGTCAATTGAATGAAGAAGTAGATCAGGCAGAACAGGATGATCTGCCGATCCTTGAGCAGTTTGCCCATTGATGGCCGGATCGGTGTGGCAGCTTCGCGGGCCTTCTGTTCGTCGTCGATGGCCGTGACGAGCGCGTCCTGTTCGGCGCGGCTCAGCCATTTTGCATCGTGAGGTTTGGCGTCGAGCCAGAACCAGACGAACACGCACAGGCACACCGAAAACATCCCTTCAATAAAGTACATCCATTGCCAGCCGTGCATGCCCAGCCCGTTGATTTGCAGGAGCAGGCCGGACAGCGGGCCGGAGATCAGGGACGCAATGGCCGAGCCGCTGAGGAAAATCGCAATGGCTTTACCGCGTTCGGCGCCGGGCAGCCAGCGAGTGAAGTAGTAGATCACCCCGGGAAAGAACCCGGCCTCGGCGACACCGAGCAGGAAACGCAGGATGTAGAAGTGGGTTTCGTTCTGGATGAACGCCATGCAGGTAGCGACCACGCCCCAGGTGAACATGATTCGGGTCAGCCAGATACGTGCGCCGACCTTCTGCAAAAGCATGTTGGAGGGGACTTCGAACAGCGCATAACCGATGAAGAACAGGCCGGCGCCGAAGCCGTAAGCGGCGGCGCCGATGCCCAGGTCATGTTCCATATGGGTACGGACGAAACCGATGTTCACCCGGTCAATGTAATTGACGATGAACATGATCACGAAGAGCGGCAAGACGTGGCGTTTCACTTTCGAGATGGCGGACGCCAGCGTTGGGTCAACGCCCTCGTTCATCCCGGAGACGGAGGTTTTCACTAGGTTTTCTCCCACTGATTATTTTTATGCGGGGTAGGGCTGGGTGCTGCGTTGTTGATAGACATCATACAACTAGGTTTTTTTGTCCTACAAGTGGGAAGGACCGACTAAATTCTTTGGAGAGGCAGATTTCTTATGCTTTTTTGGGTCGTAAAGTCCGTTTTTACTGGGTTTTTCTTGTGTTGCGCGGGCGTGTCTTTTGAACAGCTCCGCATGTTGGTTCAGCGAAACGCTTAATTCCTGAATGCGTTTTTCCGCAGGAATTGAGTGTTGTCATACAAGTTGATCGGGCCCAGAGGAGTAACATCGACCCTTGTCAGCCATCCCCGCAGTGCTACGATCCGCAAGCCCCGTTCACCGGAACCGACCATGCAAGAAGACCTCGACGCCCCCGCGCGCAAACGTGCGCACAACCTGGCCCACGACCTGGTGGAGAAGCTCACCCAGAGCATCCTGCTCGGGCAAATGTCGCCCGGCGACAAATTGCCGTCGGAGAATTCCATCGTTCAGGAATACGGGGTCAGCCGCACAGTGGTGCGCGAGGCGATTTCCAAATTGCAGGCGTCGGGGCTGGTCGAGACCCGGCATGGCATCGGCACGTTCGTGATCGAGCGGGCGCCGGAGCAGGGGTTGCGGTTGAACGTCGACACCGCGCTCGGGGTGCGCAGCATTCTTGAATTGCGCATGGGGCTGGAGACGCAAGCCGTGGCGCTGGCGGCGCAGCGCCGCAGCGAGCAGCAAGTGCTGCAGATGCGCCAGGCGCTGGATGACTATCAGCGTCTGTTGGCCAACAACGACAGCTGCGTTGAGGCTGATCGGCGCTTTCATCTGTTGATCGCCGAGGCCACTGGCAATGTGTGCTTCAGCGAGATCATGCAGCACTTGGGCAACGCGATGATTCCGCGGGCGCGGGTCAATGCAGTCGAGCGCGGGGCGTCGGATTTGAGCAAGCTGGGGCAACTGGCCAATCTGGAGCACGAGGCGATTTTGAATGCGATCAAGCGCCAGGATCCGGATGCAGCGCGGGCAGCCATGTGGCTGCATCTGACCAACAGTCGCGACCGGTTCCTCGCACAGGGTTGAGCGCCGTTGGTCTGTTCGATGGCACGCCGTTCCCGGGGCCGATTCCAAACTGTACGGCCCGGGTTTTCCGGACCTCTTTGGTGAGGTGCGTCATGGCTAACGACTTGCTGTTTCAGGGGGGAGTGCTTCCCTCCGACCCAACCCTCCCGGTGCCCGGCACCGATGAGCCGTCACTGGGCGATCACGATGCACCGCCAGGGATGACTCCGGGGCGCGATCCGTTGAGTGACGCCGATCGGCCGGAGGACTGGAAGGACCCACCGGCGGATGAAGAAATGCCGCCAGCGGATGAGCCGACGCCGTTGTCGGATGATCGGCGCTGATGGGCAGCTGGCTCTGATTGATGTGATGGCTCCCACAGGTTATGCGGGTGTGCAGCAGAACCTTTGTACAACCCCGAACCCTGTGGGAGCTGGCTTGCCAGCGATGGCGGCATCCGTCTCACTCGATATCAATGATTAGCGCACGCAGTCCGCCCCAGCCAAAACTGCCGCTCCAGATTCAACGCCAGCACACTGACCAATACCACCGCCGAGCCCGCCAGCATCAACAGGGTCGGCCGCTCGCCCAGCCCCACCGACGCAATCCCCATCGCCGTCGGCGGAATCAGGTACAGGGTCATGGTCGCCCGACTTAAATCCACATGCCTGAGCACAAACCCCCACGCCAGATAGGCCAGGGCACTTGGAAACACACCCAGCGCCAACACTGCCCATTGCACCCGCAGCGGCGCTTTCATCACCGCGTCGCTCAACCCCGGCAGATAAATCAGCAACAGCAATGTCCCCGACCACACCGCGTAGCACGTCAGACTCAAACTGTCATAGCGCCGGGCGTGATGCTTTTGCAGGGCGAAATAGATGCTCCAGGAAACCGCCGCCAGCAAGATCAGTAAGCCATGCGCGTCGATCTCGCCCACACCACTATCGCCGCTGACCACAATCGCCACGCCGACCAAACCCAGCAACACGCAGCCCCAACGCCAGACAGTGATTTGATCCTTGAACACAAAACGCGCCAGTAAAGTGCTGAACAGTGGACTCGATTGCGCCAGCACGCTCGACGCCCCGGCGCTGACGCTTTGCTGGCCGATGTTCAGCGCGACGTGATGCAGGCTGACCGCGAAGAAACCCAGGGCGAACAGCAGTGGTACGTCCTTCACGCGGGGAAGTTGAAGGCCTTTGAACGCGGCGATGACCGCCATGAACAACGACGCCAACAGAAACCGCAACAACGCCAGATGCCCGGGATCGTAGGCTTGCAGGCCGATGTGGATGCCGGTTGGCGAATACGCCCAGCAGCCGACGACAAACGCCATGGCCAGTAACATTTTCAGCGAAGCAGGGGACGGCATGATCGAGCACCAGTAGGCATGATGCGCCGAGTATCCGGGCGGGCAATCATTCGCCACAACTGACTTATACTGCGCTGAATGTTCACTCAGAGTGATGAGTATGGAGCTGGCACAAATCCGTATGTTCAAGACCGTGGCCGAGGAGGGCAGCATCGCCCGGGCGGCGGAAAAACTGTTCTGCGTGCCGTCGAACATCACCGCGCGGATCAAGGCGCTGGAGGCGGAGTTGGGCGTTGCACTGTTTCTGCGTGAGGGACGTGGGCTGCGCATCAGTCCGGCAGGGCAGACGTTTCTAGCCTATGCGCAAAAAATTCTGGCGCTGACCGCGGAGGCCAAACGCGCAGTTGATCCCTCGGCCGAGCCATCCGGGCCGCTGCGCATCGGCGCCATCGAATCGTCAGCCACCGGGCGTTTGCCACGGCTGCTTGCGAAGTTTCACAAGCGTTATCCGCAGGTCGCACTGGAACTCACCACCGGCACCTGGGGCCAGTTGCTCGACGACACGCTGAACCACCGCCTCGACGGCGCGATTGTCGCGGTGGACGTTGAGCGTTCCCAGCTCAAACGCACACCGATGTATCGCGAAGAGTTGCTGCTGATTGCCTCGACGTCGTTCGGGCCGGTGCACGGCATCGATGATCTTCAGGACAAAACCGTGTTCATGTGGCCGCAAGGCTGTCCGTATCGGGCGGCGCTGGAACACTGGTTGTTGCGTCAGGGGCAGGCGTTGCCGATTGTCAGCCTGGCCAGTTACGGGGCAATTGTCGGGTGCGTCAGTGCGGGGGCTGGCGTGGCGTTGGTGCCCAAAGGGGTGTTCGAGCAATACGCCAAAGGCGCGGGGTGTGTGGGCTATGAGTTCCCCGAACTGACGGCCATCGACAATCTGTTTTACTGGCATGAAAACGCCGGGGTGCACCCGGCGCGCGAGGCGTTTGTGGCGATGTTGCGCGAAGAATTCACTGCGTAAGAACAGTTACCCTCACCCCAGCCCTCTCCCGGAGGGAGAGGGAGCCGACCGAGTTGTTTTACGCTCGACATCGACCTGAAAAATCTCTGTCGACTATGGATTCGGTGAAGCAAGTCCATGTCGGTGAATCTCTGAAATATTCCCCATTCAGTCCTCTCTCACTCTGGGAGAGGGCTAGGGTGAGGGGCTTTCAGGCATTCGCCACATCGCGCATCAACAACCCGAAGCGCAAATCCACCCCGTCCGGAATCGGCACGAACACCGTGTGCCCATCCCCCGGCGCCACCTCGACAGCTTCACCCTTGAGGTTGCGCAGCTCCTGCAGATCAAAATGAAAGTTGCCCCCAGGCGTCATCAATTCCAGATGATCACCCAGCGCAAAACGGTTCTTCACCTTGACCTCGGCCAATCCGTCACGCCGCTCGCCGGTCAACTCCCCGACAAACTGCTGTCGCTCCGAGACCGAGCTGCCATGCAGATAATTCTGGTACTCGTCATGCACATGGCGACGCAGGAAACCCTCGGTGTAGCCGCGCTGGGCCAGTGATTCCAGATCGTTCATCAGGCTGCGATCGAACTCGCGCCCGGCCACCGCATCATCAATTGCCCGGCGATACACCTGCGTGGTGCGCGCGCAGTAAAAATGCGATTTGGTCCGGCCCTCGATTTTCAGTGAATGCACGCCCATGCGGGTCAGGCGCTCGACATGCTGGACCGCGCGCAGATCCTTGGCGTTCATGATGTAGGTGCCGTGCTCATCCTCGAAAGCGGGCATCAATTCGTCAGGGCGATTGGCTTCCTGCAGCAGAAACACCTGATCGGTCGGCGCGCCAAGGCCCAGGGTTGGCTCGGGCTGGAAGGTCTGGACGATCTCGCCCAGCTGATTCTGCGTGGCCTCCTGCGCCGAGTATTTCCAGCGGCAGGCGTTGGTGCAGGTGCCCTGATTGGCGTCACGTTTGTTCATGTAACCCGAGAGCAGGCAACGTCCGGAATAGGCCATGCACAGGGCACCGTGAACGAACACCTCCAGCTCCATGCCCGGCACCTGCTCGCGGATTTCGGCGATTTCTTCCAGCGACAGTTCGCGGGACAGGATAATCCGGCTCAGGCCCTGTTGCTGCCAGAACTCGACGCTCGCCCAGTTCACCGTGTTGGCCTGCACCGAAAGGTGGATCGGCATCTGCGGGAAATGCCGGCGCACCAGCATGATCAGCCCCGGGTCGGACATGATCAGCGCGTCTGGCGCCATCTCGATGACTGGCGCCAGGTCCTTGAGAAAGGTCTTGAGCTTGGCATTGTGCGGCGCGATGTTGACCACCACGTAGAAGCGCTTGCCCTGCGCCTGCGCTTCACGAATACCCAGTGCCAGATTGGCGTGATCGAACTCGTTGTTGCGCACCCGCAGGCTGTAGCGCGGCTGGCCGGCGTAAACCGCATCGGCACCGTAAGCAAAGGCGTAACGCATGTTTTTCAGGGTGCCGGCGGGGGCGAGCAGTTCGGGGGCGGCGAGAGTGAGTGTGGGAGTCATGGCGGCAGCGCTCGCAAAAGCGCGGCAGGGTAGTGCGGTTGTCTCCAGGGTTTATTGATCTGGATCTATGCTCCTTGAATAAAGATGGCACTCGCGCGGGTGAAGGCGGACTAAGTGGAGCGGGCGTGTGTGACGCCTGACTGACATGGATCGGACATGAACGAAAAAAGTCTTCAATTCAAATCCCTCACGGTGCTGTTGGTGCTGGTGACGGTGGCCTTTATCTGGATTCTGCTGCCGTTCTACGGCGCGGTGTTCTGGGCGGTGATCCTCGGCATTCTGTTTGCGCCGATGCAGCGTCGGTTGCAGGCCAGATTCGGCTGGCAGCGCAACCTGACGTCGTTGTGTACGTTGAGCGTCTGTCTGGTGATTGCGATTTTGCCCGTGATCATCATCAGCGTGTTGCTGGTCCAGGAAGGGGCGATGGTCTACAAGAACATCGAGAGTGGCGAGCTGGATGTCGCGGCTTATCTGGCGCAGTTCAAGCAGAGCCTGCCGCCGTACTTCCAGCATTTGCTGGACCGTTTCGGCATGGGCGAGCTGAACGGCTTGCGCGACAAAATCGTCAAGTCGGCGATGCAGGGCAGCCAGGTGCTGGCCACTCAGGCATTCAGTTTTGGCCAGGGTACGTTCGAGTTTGTGGTGAGTTTCTTCATCATGCTCTATCTGCTGTTCTTCTTTCTGCGTGACGGCCCGGAACTGGCGCGCAAGATACGCACCGCCGTACCGCTGGAAGAGAGTCACAAGCGACGCCTGCAGCTGAAGTTCAACCGCGTGGTGCGGGCAACGGTGAAGGGCAACCTGGTGGTCGCGGTCACGCAAGGCGCGCTGGGCGGCGCAATCTTCTGGTTTCTCGACATCCCCAGCGCGCTGCTGTGGGCGGTATTGATGGCGTTTCTGTCGCTGTTGCCCGCGGTCGGAGCCGGGATTGTCTGGGCACCGGTGGCGATTTATTTCCTGCTCAGCAACATGATCTGGCAGGGTGTCGTGCTTGGCTTGTTCGGCATTTTCGTGATCGGGCTGGTCGATAACGTGCTGCGCCCGATTCTGGTCGGCAAGGACACGCGCATGCCCGACTACCTGATCCTGATCTCGACCCTGGGCGGTCTGGCGGTATTCGGCTTGAACGGGTTTGTGATCGGGCCTTTGATTGCCGCGCTGTTCATGTCCAGCTGGGCGCTGTTTATCGAGACCAAGCCCAAGGTGCAGTTGCCTTAAACCTGGAACCGCGCGCCGGCGACCTGTTGCGACAGTGCCTGCGCTGCCGGCAAGGACGTGAGCGGGCCGCTGATCGGCTCGCCGTCACGCACCAGATACCAACAGGCGAGCAATCCCAGCTCTCTGAGTGAGGCAGGAACGGCGCTGCCAATAACGGACATGATTTGAACCTGAGCCATGACAAGGACCTCCATCAATCGATGGCGCTACCTTAGGGACTTGGCGTTCTCAGGGACAATCAACGCTTTCGATAGTGGTCATTGATAACAGTGAGGGCTGTTTCAATCGACCACTTGATCAAGCATCTGCATCACTTCGCGCTCATTGAGCAGGCCCTTGTGCACGAGGTTCTCGGCCAGCAGCGAAAGAAACTTGGCGCAGCGGTGGCCTTCCAGGTGCTTGAGCTCGGTCAGCGCGCTGTACACCTTGCTGGAGGTGCACAAGCCGACGATGCGGTGCGGATTTTGTGTTGGCATGGAGTCGTCCTTGTTGTTATCAACCTGTTGTTTACGGACGGATTCAGCTTGCGGTTCCGTCATGACAAATAAATGACCGTTCGATGTTTCCCCAGCGGTCGAATCCATCATGCCGACTTTAGCTGTTGAAACTGTCCTCACAGCGACCTTGGCGAGATTTTTTCAGACGGCGGCCGACAGACGGTCACAAAAAAGCCCCGCTATCAAGGCGGGGCTCTGTGTTTCGGTTACCAGCGTGGGCCACCGTAGTAACCGTGTGGCCGACCGTAATAACCGCGAGGCGGGCCGTAATAGACGGGCGCCCGTTGGATATATACCGGTTGCTGCACATACACCGGTGCCGGTTGGTAATAAACCGGTGGGGGCGGCTGTTGCACGTAAACCGGTTGTGGCTGAACGTAAACCGGTTGCTGCTGGACATACACCGGTCGATCCTGATTGATCAGCGCCGAGCCGATGATGGCCGAGCCGACGATCGCGCCAAACACCGCAGGGCCTTGCCAGCCATGGCCACCACCGGCTTCTGCCTGTCCTGTGACAGCGAGTGCGCCAATCAACATTGCCATGATGGAGAGTTTACGAATCATGATAATTCCTCGGTTCTTCGACCCGGCGGCAGGGCCTGCACCAGGCCCGCAGTCGTCGCGGGGATACTTCTAAGACAGCGTTTTTTTGAAATTCAGCACAGTCGCCAGGTAAATTTTGTGTAAGGTCTGTACCGTTTTCTTTACCGGACGCTCAACGCTAACGTCATCGCGTACAGCCACGCCGATATGATCGAACAGAACCCGATGGGCTGGCTAATCCCGCCCATCCGAAAGTGCGTTTGAAGGAGAAGTTTCATGCAGATGAACCCGAACAAAGACACCCAGCTGTGCATGTCCCTGTCCGGCCGGCCGGGTAATTTCGGTCTGCGTTTTCATAACCATTTGTATGAGCAGTTGGGCCTGAATTTCTACTACAAGGCCTTCGCCAGTAAGGATCTGACCGGCGCAGTCAGTGGAATTCGCGCGCTGGGCATCCGTGGTTGCGGAGTGTCGATGCCGTTCAAGGAGGCCAGTATTGCGCTGGTCGATGAGCTGGACGCGTCGGCGGCGGCGATTCAGTCGATCAATACCATCGTCAACACCCATGGCCATCTCAAGGCTTACAACACTGACTACATTGCCATCGCACAGCTGCTGGAAACCCATGCGGTGCCCAAGGAATCGACCTTCGCACTGCGCGGCAGCGGTGGCATGGCCAAGGCTGTGGCCAGTGCCCTGCGCGACGGTGGCTACAAAAACGGTTTGATCGTCGCCCGTAACGAGCGCGCCGGGCGTGCACTCGCAGACTCGCTCGGCTACCGCTGGCTGGCCGCGTTGGGCGATGAGCGCCCGCAGATGCTGATCAACGTCACTCCGGTCGGTATGGACGGTGGCCCGGAAGCAGGGCAACTGGCGTTTGAGCCTGAGGTGATCAAAGCGGCGCAGACTGTGTTTGATGTGGTGGCGATTCCTTCGGAAACGCCGCTGATCGTGCGCGGACGGGCTGAAGGCAAGCGAGTGATCACCGGGCTGGAGGTGATTGCGATCCAGGCGCTGGAGCAGTTCGTACTTTATACCGGGGTGCGGCCGACCGAAGAGCAGTTTCAGGCCGCGGTGGAGTTTGCGCGTAGCTGAAAGTCATGCGGTGAATGAGCTGGCCCAATCGCTGGCAAGCCAGCTCCCACAGGGATCTGCGGTGAACACAATACCTGCGTATCACCAAGACCCAATGTGGCAGCTGGCTTGCCAGCGATGAGGTCGGCACATCCAGCTGATTTGTAACTGACGGACCGCTATCGATAGCAGGCTGGCTCCCTCGCTGATTTCAGGTGTTTATTCCAGCCGCGCCAGACGCTCTTCCAGCGCCGCAATCCGCGCCTCAAGCTCTTCGATACGCTCCACCGAAACACCGCTAGCCGCGCCACGCTCCTGAGGGTTGTGCCGCGCCGCCAGAATGACCTCGATATCCGCCGGATCACCCAGCGCATGGGTGTAACGATCTTCGCGCTGCCCGGCCTGACGTGGAATCAGCACCGCCAGCCCGCGAGCAATCAGGCGCTCGAGCTGGTGCAACACCTGCTCGGCATCTTCGAAATCATGCATGCGCCCGCTGCGAGTCAGCAGTTCGTTGATGGTTTGCGGGCCACGCAGAAACAGCAGCCCCGCCAGAATCACCTGCGCCGGCACCAGCTCCAGCGCCTTGTCGACCTTGTGCTCCCAGCGGTCGGCACGACTGCCCATGACAAGCTTGGCAAAACCGCGACCTTCCAGAGCGCGCAGGCTCTGGCCAACCTGGCCCTGGGTCAGGTTCATCACCGGTTCACGGCTGGTTTTCTGATTGCAAGCGGTGACCAGTGCGTTGAGGGTCAACGGATAGGTTTCCGGGCTGGTGGCCTGTTTCTCGATCAACGAACCGAGGATACGGATTTCTGTGGCGTTAAGCCGTGGCTCGTCGAAGGTGGATTCTGGTTCGGTGGTCATCGCGCGTTCCCTCAGCAGTCGAAGGCGCCTAGCGTAATCCTTGCCAAACAAAAGGCAAGCCGTGTGGTCATCAAGCATGGCTATAATCGCCCCCATGTTCCACCCAGCCACTACACGAGACTGCCATGACCATTTCCCTGTACGCCGCATCCGTCCCGGTTTTTCAACAAATGCTCAACGCCCTGAGCGATGTCCTGAAAAAGGCTGAAGCCCACGCCACCGAGAAAAACATCGACCCGAACGCCTTCCTGCAAGCTCGCCTGTACCCGGACATGTTCCCGCTGACCCGTCAGGTGCAGATTGCCGTGGACTTCGCCAAAGGTGTTTGCGCGCGTCTGGCTGAAGTCGAACTGCCGAAGTACGACGACAGCGAAACCACCTTCGCCGAGCTGCAAGCCCTGATCGCCAAGGTCCTGGCCTTCATCGGCGAGATCAAGCCAGAGCAGATCGATGGCAAGGAAGGCATCGAAATCGTTACCCGTCCGGGCACGCCGAAAGAAAAGCGCTTCAGTGGCCAGTCCTACCTGCTGACCTACGGTCTGCCGCAGTTCTTCTTCCACGTCACCACCACTTACGCCTTGCTGCGTCACAACGGTGTTGAAGTGGGTAAACGCGATTACATGGGCGCGTTCTAAATCGCCAAGAGCCCCTCACCCTAACCCTCTCCCGGAGGGAGAGGGGACTGACCGAGCTGATTGGTCGAGATACGTAGACGTGAGATATCAAGTCGAACTCTGGATCGGAAGCGACAAAGATCAGCTCCCTTTCCCCCTCGCCCCCCATGGGGGAGAGGGTTGGGGTGAGGGGGACCGCGATTTCAGCCACAAAAAAGCCCGCCAAGGTTCACACGTTGGCGGGCTTTTTTATCGCAGCGTAATTACGCGGTGCGGCGAGCTTTCTCTTCCTCACCCAGGCACGCCGCTGCGGTAAACAGCACGTCGGTGGAGGAGTTCAGCGCGGTTTCGGCGGAATCCTGCAGTACGCCGATGATGAACCCTACCGCGACCACCTGCATGGCGATCTCGCTTGGAATGCCAAACAGGCTGCACGCCAGCGGGATCAGCAACAGCGAGCCACCGGCCACACCCGAAGCGCCGCAGGCGCAGATCGCGGCCACCACACTCAGCAGGATCGCCGTCGGAATATCCACGGTGATGCCCAGCGTGTGCACTGCAGCCAGGGCCAGCACGGTGATGGTAATCGCCGCGCCGGCCATGTTGATCGTCGCACCCAGCGGGATCGATACCGAGTACGTGTCTTCGTGCAGGCCCAGACGCTTGCTCAATTCCAGGTTGACCGGAATGTTCGCCGCCGAACTGCGGGTGAAGAATGCAGTGATGCCGCTTTCGCGCAGGCACTTGAGGGTCAGCGGATACGGGTTACGACGCAGCTTCCAGAACACGATCAGCGGATTCATCACCAACGCCACGAACAGCATGCAGCCCAGCAGCACCGCCAGCAGGTGCGCATACCCCATCAGCGCGCCGAAACCGGACGTGGCCAGCGTCGAAGCGACCAGGCCGAAGATCCCCAGCGGGGCGAAGCGAATCACCACGCGCACGATTACCGTGACGCCGTTGGACAGATCGCCCAGCACTTCGCGGGTAGTGTCGCCGGCATGGCGAATCGCGATGCCCATGCCGATCGCCCAGGCCAGAATGCCGATGAAGTTGGCGTTCATCAGCGCGCTTACCGGGTTATCCACCACGCTCAGCGCCAGGCTTTGCAGCACTTCACCGATACCGCCCGGCGCGGATACCGCAACGTTTTCGGTGGCCAGTACCAGATTGGACGGGAACAACATGCTCGCGACCACGGCCACCGCTGCTGCGGAGAAGGTGCCCAGCAGGTAAAGGAACAGAATCGGACGGATGTGGGTTTCCTGGCCGTGCTTGTGGTTGGCGATCGACGCCATGACCAGCACGAACACCAGAATCGGCGCCACGGCTTTCAATGCCGAAACGAACACCTTGCCGATAAACGCCGTCGATTTCGCCGCTTCCGGCGCGAACATCGCCAAGACGATACCGGCAATCAGGCCGATCACGATCTGCGTGACCAGGCTCAGGTTTTTCAAGCGTTGCAATAGAGAAGGGGATGAAGCGGTCATGACGGCATCTCTGTTTTTTATTGGGTACAAGGTTGCGTGAGGCGGTGGCAAAACCAGGGCAGACCACCACCACGCAGCGAAAGTGTTGACGCAAATTCAACGTCCTTAAACAGACCGTTGAACAGGTGTACGTTTTTCAGGGCGCGGACTTTATCACAGCGTAGGCCTTATCCTTCAGGCATGTGACGATCTGCCACCGATCTGTCAGCAAGATAGACAGGTTTGTGCAAGTCAGTCCGGACACACTCTGTTAAGATCGCGCATCCTCATTTTCAAGTTCTGCCAGCGGGCCTTCCGGTCATCGCTGGTGTCGTCGTTTCTTTGGAGTTTCCCATGCTGTTGCCCATCCTTCTGTTGTCCGCCGCCGGTTTCACGGTGCTGACCACGGAATTCGTTATCGTCGGCCTGCTACCGGCGATAGCCCGAGACCTTGAGGTCACCATCCCGCAGGCCGGTCTGCTGGTGACTTTATTCGCTTTTACCGTGGCGATGTTCGGCCCATTCTTGACCGCGTATTTCGCTCGCTTCGAGCGGCGCAAGCTGTTTATCAGCATCCTGATCATGTTTGGTCTGGCCAATACCGTGGCCGCACTGGCGCCCAATATCTGGGTGATGGCGATTGCCCGGTTGATCCCGGCGCTCGGCCTGCCGGTGTTCTGGGCGCTGGCCAGTGAAACGGCGGTGGACATCGTCGGCCCGGACTTTGCCGGTCGAGCCATCGCCAAGATCGGCTTCGGCATTGTTTGCGCCACGGTGTTCGGCATTCCGGTCGGCACCTTGATATCCGATGCGTTCGGCTGGCGCAGCGCGTTTGGCATTCTGGCGGTAATCGCCTTTGCCAAGGCATTGCTGCTGTTTGTGTATCTGCCGAAAACCGACCTGCACCAGCATCAGGTCAGCTTCAGCTCGCAGTTCAAGATCTTGCGCAGCCCGCTGATGATCGGCCACGTCGTGCTGTCGATTCTGGTGTTCAGCGGCATGTTCACCGTTTACACCTATCTGGCCGACATCCTTGAACGCCTCGCCGGTTTCAACGGCACGGTGGTTGGATGGTGCCTGATGGGCTTTGGCGCGGTCGGCTTGATCGGCAACTCGTTGGGTGGTCGTGCAGTGGACCGCCATCCGCTGGGGGCGTCGGTGTTGTTCTGTGCGTTCATGATTGCCGGCATGGTGTCGCTGGTGCCGAACATTCATTCGCCGCTGGGTTTGACGGTTGCGATGGGCATCTGGGGCGTGACCCAAGCGGCGTTGTTCTTGGTCAGCCATGTGCGCTTGATGAAAGCCGCGCCAGAAGCGCCGGCCTTCGCCGCATCGCTGAACATTGCCGGGGCCAATCTGGGGATCGGTCTGGGCGCGATGGTCGGCGGCCGAGTCATCGACAGCGCAGGTCTGGGCTTCCTCGGGTTTGCCGCCGCAGGGTTCATTCTGCTGTCGGTGTTCCTCGCCATGGTGCTGATGACGCTCAAGCCGCGCGACGTCTGCGCCCAGGGTTCATAACGCGGTAAACAGCTCGCGTCGGGCACCTTCGGTAATCGCAACGATGCCGGGGTGTTTGACCTTGCGCTCCACGGATATGGCATAGAACGACTCGGTCACCGCGTCGGTCTGGCCGATCAGCTGAACGCCGTACTGACGCTTCACTTCCTCGGCAATCACGCTGGGGCCGATAAAAATCCCGCTGCCCGATTGGCCGAAGGCCTGCATCAAGGCACTGTCATCGAACTCACCGACGATTTGCGGCTGGATCTGCTGCTCGGCAAACCAGCGCTGCAACCGACTGCGCACCACGGTTTCCGGTCCGGGAATCAACAGCGGGGCGCCGTGCAGACTGCGCGGAAAATCCTGACCGAAGCGCGCAGCCAGTTCGGCGGTCGCGAAGAAACTGATCCCGCACTCACCGAGTTTCTGGCTGTAGCCCTTGATGTCGAGATGCGACGGCATCGGGCTGTCGGAAATCACCAGATCCAGGCGCTGGATCGCCAGATCCGCCAGCAAGCGTTCGAGTTTGTCTTCGCGGCAGGTGATGCGCAGTGGTTCGTTCAGCTCCATGGTTGGCGCGATCAGGCGATAGACGATGGATTTCGGCACCACGTCAGCAACACCAACGCGGAACAGAATCTGCTGTTCGTTGGGTTGTGCGCGCAGCATCAGTTCCAGTTCACCGCCCAGTTGAAACATCTGCTCGGCGTAGGGCAGAGCCTGACGCCCGGCCTCGGTGAGCTCCAGTTGCCGGCCAACCCGTCTGAACAATTCAATGCCGTACGTTTGCTCGAGCAGGGAAATCTGCCCGCTGATAGTCTGTGGCGTCAGGTTCAGCTGCTCGCAGGCACGCACGATACTGCCGGTCTTGGCGACCACCCAGAAATAATGCAGTTGTCGGTAATTGAGCATTGGCGGCTCCGTCAGTTCGTAAAAGCCGAAGTATAGCCGCTAAAAATACGAATTTTCCTGAAGTGTTCGGCTCCCTAGAATGCCCAGCCATCGAGGGTCGGTCTGTGACCCTGACTGTTTATTCCAAGGAAGCCTCATGAAATACACATTCCCTGTGTTGATGTTTACGTCTTTACTGGTTCTGACCGGTTGCGATCAAGCCGAGAAAAGCGCTCAGCAGTTGATGGGCAAAGCGGCCGAAAGCGCCAAGCAAGCCATCGACGACACCCACAAGGCTGCCGAGCAAGCAATCAGCGACGCCACTGGCGGGCTGATCGAGAAAAAAGAACCATCGGAAAAAGACTCGGAAACTTCCGAATCTTCCTCCAAGACCATCTAAATCGTCTTACACAGAGTCAGGACTGACCCATGGAATATCTGTTAGAACTCGCCGCCAGCCCCACCGCCTGGGTTGCCTTGGCCACACTGGTCGTGATGGAGATCGTGCTCGGCATCGATAACCTGATCTTCATTTCGATCCTGACCAACAAGTTGCCTGAGCAGCATCGCCAGAAGGCGCGGCGCATTGGTATCGGCATGGCGTTGATTCTGCGTCTGGCGCTGTTGAGCACCATCGCGTTCATCGTGCAGTTGACCGAGCCTGTGATTGACATCCTCGGCCAGGCTTTCTCCTGGAAGGACATGATCCTGATTGCCGGTGGTCTGTTCCTTGTCTGGAAAGCCACGACCGAGATCCATCACAGCATGGACCCGGCGCCGGAAGACCCGAAGTCGGCCACCTCGACGGTCACGCTGGGCTTTGCTGCGGCTATCGGCCAGATCCTGGTGCTCGACATGGTGTTCTCGATCGACAGCATCATCACTGCGGTCGGCATGACCGAACACTTGCCGATCATGATCATCGCGGTCGTGGCCTCGGTACTGGTGATGTTGTTGGCTGCTGATCCGCTGGCCAAGTTCATCAACGACAACCCGACGGTGGTGATGCTGGCCCTGGGCTTCCTGATCATGATCGGCATGACGCTGATCGCCGAAGGCTTCGGCGCCCACGTACCGAAAGGTTATGTGTATGCAGCCATGGCGTTCTCGGCCGGGATTGAAGTGCTGAACATGCTGTCGCGTCGTGCCAAGCAGAAGAAGTTGGCCGCGCAGGCGTAATAGCTGAAAAACAAAAGACCGCTTGAACTCCTGGAGCTCAGGCGGTTTTTTTCGGCTATGGATTTGTGGCGTGGATAGAGCCAGCCCCTCATCGGAACGCCGCCCGTCCAGCCCTCTCCCGAGGGAGAGGGCGTGGATCCTCGGGCCTTTCAAATCTTGAGTTCGGCTCGGGCTTTCAGGTCGGTGTACCTCGAGAGAACAACCCCCTCGGTTCCCTCTCCCTTCGGGAGAGGGCTAGGGTGAGGGGCTTTTCGCTTAATGCGCAGTTGCGTGGCGTACGCGTTGCTCTTCTGCCTTTTCCACCAGCGTGGTCTGGACAGGATGATGATGATGATGATGATGATGATGATGATGATGATGATGATGATGATGGCGCCGCGCAATGCGCAGCACTCCCCAAAGCATGGCGGTGGCCACAGCCAGCCAGCCGGCAATCAACATTACGATGGTCATGGTCAGGCTCATCAGTGCCTCCTCTTTGCCCTGCATCGGGCGCCCACTTTTTCAGTTCGCTCTGTCTCAGTGACAGTCTAGTCACTGCGGTGTTTCAAGCTATTGACCAAAGGTCGGTGATGACCAATCAGTTTGCTCTATGCAATCGATGTGTCTGCGGTTTAAGGCTATACCGCAGCCTTGCGGCGTCCTATGATCCTTGACCTTGCCGGAACACGACGACCGGCGTCTGAACAGAGAGTGACAAAGGTGCAGGTATTTTCTCGAATTCGTGCGGCGCTGTTGGTGGCCGGATGCGCGGCTGTGATGGCCGGGTGTGCGAGCACTGTCGCGCCGCAGGTCAAGCGACTGCCGGAACGGGTCGAGCTGAGCGGCACGTTCTATCGGGGCGAAGCCAATCAAAGCGGCCCGCAGGTGTTGGCCAGTCTGTTGTCGCAGCAAGGCATCGTCATCACGCCGGGCTTGCTGGAAAAACCGCTGCACCTGCCCGGTGCGGAGGACAAGCTGCAACAGAACATCCAGAACCTCGCCCGGGAATACGGCATGGTTGTATATCCGCTGGACAAGAGCTTGCCGGCCTTGTTGACTCAGGTTGCCGCAGGGTTCCCGGTAATGGTGCGGTTCAGCGAAGGTTCGGCATTCTGGGCTGAGCCGCGTTACGCGATTCTTTCCGGTTACGACCGCAATAAACAGAAAGTGCTGCTGCGCGCGGGTATGAACCGTCGCGAGCTGATGAGCTTCAGCGCTTTTGAATCGGCCTTCGAAAAGTCTGGTGGCTGGGCCATCCTGATCCAGAAACCTGCGCAGATTCCTGTGGACGTGGATCGTCAGCGCTGGCTCAAGGCTGCCGACGAGTTGTCTCAGGCCGGTCAGGAACCCGAAGCGGCGCAAGCGCGTAAGGCACTGGCCGCGCACTGAGTCTCCGTTCGTCATCTGCCGGGCACGACTGCGCCCGGCAGGCCTCTGAAGATGACAACCCGTTGTTCACGGGTGAACAAGGAGGCGACATGACAGATTCTCGATCCCCGCAAGGCCCGCATTCTTCCGAGCATTCCTCAGGCGATGACCTGGGGTTTGATCCGGATTCGCCGGATGTCGCCGATCCACAAGTTGATCCCGTAGGTCCCGCCAAGGCACCGCTGGATGTGGAGCCCGGTGAAGAAGAAAAGAAACCGGCCAAACCCTACGATCCTTTAGCCAATCTGAAACCTTGATGTGAGGTGCGTATGAGTACCGATTCAAGCTTCGATGACCAAAAGCCCGACAGCGTGCCGACGACGCCTGAAGAGGGCGTTGATCCAGTGCTCGATCCGGACAGCCCGATGCGCGACCCAATGGCCCGGCCCTTGGTAGCTCCTGGGCTTACGCCCGATACCAGCAAGGGAGATGGCATTCCTGACGATGACAAGATGCCGTTGCCTAACGACTGAGGCGCGTAGATGAAAAAAAGCCCCGAAGATTCGGGGCTTTTTGTTTGGGTGCCTTTTACTTGGAGGCTTCAACCACGCCACTCTGGCGGCTCTTGAGGTTTTTATCGGCCTTGTACTGTTGAGCCACCGCTGGAACGTTGGCGCTCTTGCCCGTCTCAACCCAGCTGCGGATACGGCTGGCATCGGCAAAATGTGTGTATTTGCCGAATGCGTCAAGAATCACCAGCGCCACCTGGCGATTGCCCATCCTCGTCACCAGCACCAGGCAATGCCCGGCCTGATTGGTGAAGCCGGTCTTGGTAATCTTGATGTTCCAGTTGTCCTTGCTCACCAAATGGTTGGTGTTACGAAAACCCAGGGTGTAGTTGGGTTTGCGGAACGCTACGGTTTTTTCCTTGGTGGTGCTCAACTGAACAAGCAACGGTTGCTTTTGCGCCGCTATCAGCAATTTGCTCAAGTCACGCGCGGTGGATACGTTGCGCGGCGACAGGCCGGTCGGCTCGACGAAGTGAGTGCTGGTCATGCCCAGTGCCTTTGCCTTGGCATTCATCGCCGCGATAAACGCTGCGTAGCCACCCGGGTAGTGATGCGCCAGGCTTGCAGCTGCGCGGTTTTCCGAAGACATCAGGGCAATCAGCAGCATCTCGCGGCGCGGCAGTTCACTCTTCAGTTTGACTCGGGAGAACACGCCTCTCATTTCCGGCGTGCTGCTGATATCGACATTGATCCATTCGTCCATGTTCTGTCGGGCTTCAGCCACTACCAGTCCAGTCATCAGCTTGCTGACGGAAGCGATCGGAACGATCACGTCAGGATTGCTGGAGTAGATGACTTTGTTGGTCTGCATATCCATGAGCAGGGCGCTGCCGGAAGCGATCTTCAGTTTCGAAGCGTCACGTGGGGCGGCGGTGGTTTCCGCAGCGTTGATCGTTGGCGTGATGAATGCGCCTGTAAATGCAAAAAACAGGCTCAGAATCGAAAGACGAATTTTCACGCGGGCGAACTCATAAAAGTTGGATATTCCGTTAGTTTGTAACGGGTTATTTCTTAAAAGCGTCGCATTCTAGAAGTATGGCTGAACATCTGTCGATGGTTGTTTGAATGACCTGAAAATCTCGTGAAAAGACCTGTAAAAATAGGGGTTTCCGGCGAACGGTTAGTGTTTTTTCTCACGCATGAAAAACCCCGCACGAGGCGGGGTTCCAATGCTGCGAAAAAACCGACTTAAGCGTGCAGGGTTTCTGCCGCGTAGAGGGTGTTTTCCAGCAGGCAGGCGCGAGTCATCGGACCAACGCCACCCGGCACTGGAGTGATCCAGCCGGCGCGGGGCAGGGCGGTTTCGTAGACAACGTCACCGACCAGTTTGCCGTCTTCCTGACGGTTGATGCCGACGTCGATCACGATCGCGCCTTCCTTGATCCACTCGCCCTTGACCAAGCCCGGCTTGCCGGCGGCCACGACCACCAGATCGGCACGGCCAACGTGGCCGGCCAGATCCTTGGTGAAGCGGTGTGTCACGGTCACGGTGCAACCGGCCAGCAGCAGTTCCATCGCCATCGGGCGACCCACAATGTTGGAGGCGCCGACAACCACCGCATCCATGCCATAAAGATCAGCACCGGTGCTTTCCAGCAGGGTGATGATGCCTTTTGGCGTGCATGGGCGCAGCAGTGGGATGCGCTGGGCCAGACGGCCGACGTTATAAGGATGGAAGCCGTCTACGTCTTTATCCGGGCGGATGCGCTCCAGTAGTTTGGAGGCGTCCAGATGCTCGGGCAGCGGTAGCTGCAGCAAAATGCCGTCGATGGCCGGATCGTCGTTAAGACGGTCGACCAGATCGGTCAGCGCTTGCTGAGTGGTGTCGCAGGGCAGGTCGTAGGCTTGCGAGAGGAAGCCGACCTCTTCACAGTCTTTACGCTTGTGCGAGACATAAACCTGAGAGGCAGGATCGCTGCCGACCAGGATCACCGCGAGGCCGGGAGTGCGCAGGCCTTGCTGGCGACGCTCGGCAACTCGTTTGGCGATCTGCTGGCGCAGGCTGGCGGCGATCGATTTGCCGTCGATTAGTTGTGCAGTCATTGCGCGTGATTAACCATCGAGAGGGGAAAAAAAGAGAACGCATTCTCGCATGTCGGGCGGTGAGGGCAAAGGCGCTTGGTCAGCTAATTCCCCTAACTCCTTTAATTAAATGAATTTTTTTCAAAAAGGATTTGACGACCTTTGGAGCGCTCTATACTATTCGTCGCACTTGTCGGGCACAGCCTAGCACTGGTTAAGAAGGTAAAGCGGAATCAACGTTCCGCGGCACTGGAAAGCACTTAGTTTGTAGTCCTTTAAGAGTACAGATTAATAAGGCGCCCGTAGCTCAGCTGGATAGAGCATCCGCCTTCTAAGCGGATGGTCGCAGGTTCGAGTCCTGCCGGGTGCGCCATTAGGCAGCTTTGGCACAAGTAACGCGATATGGTGGGCGTAGCTCAGTTGGTAGAGCACGGGATTGTGACTCCCGTTGTCGTGGGTTCGATCCCCATCGTCCACCCCATATTTCGAAAAGCGCCAGATTTAACGGTCTGGCGTTTTTGTTTTAAAAGCTTCATCCGCGGATGTGGTGGAATTGGTAGACACACTGGATTTAGGTTCCAGCGCCGCGAGGCGTAAGAGTTCGAGTCTCTTCATCCGCACCAATTAAAGCTTCATTCTGCCTTTGGGCTGGTGAGGTTCAACAAAGAAGTTATTTGGCTTTTTTGTTACGCAATATGGTGGGCGTAGCTCAGTTGGTAGAGCACGGGATTGTGACTCCCGTTGTCGTGGGTTCGATCCCCATCGTCCACCCCATATTTCGAAAGGCGCCAGATTTAACAGTCTGGCGCCTTTTTTGTTTTAGCGATTTGAAAAGTCGGCGATTGCCGCTTTCGAGTCGCAAGACCAGGGCGCTTCGTCGAATTTATGTTGCTCGATGATGCTGTGCTGCTCGTCGAGCTTGCTTGCAAGGTCGGCCGTCAGGGAATGATTGGTCGCCGCTTCTATATATAGAAGAGGTCGGCGCAGAGCCCTGGCGTGATTGGTTGTATTCGCCTCGGGGGCGCGACGCATCCGTGCATCGGCTCCTATAAATTGCCTGCTGTTTTTTTACCCGTTTTCAGTAGGGTGACTTCTTGAGTTTGACCCACTAGAATGCATGCCCTTGATTCTGGGGTCGGAAACGGCCGGCTAACGTCTGTGCAACGAGGAATATCCATGCAAGTTTCTGTTGAAAATACTACTGCTCTTGAGCGCCGCATGAGCGTCACCGTGCCGGCTGAGCGTATTGAGAGCCAGGTCAACAAGCGTCTGCAGCAGACTGCCCAAAAGGCCAAGATTGCTGGCTTCCGTCCAGGCAAAGTGCCAATGAGCGAAATCAAGCGCCGTTTCGGTGCTGATGCTCGTCAGGAAGCTGTTGGTGATGTCATCCAGTCCTCCTTCTACGAAGCTGTGGTCGAGCAGAAGCTGAACCCGGCTGGTTCGCCTGCAATCGAGCCCAAGTCGCTCGAAGCTGGCAAGGATCTGGAATACGTTGCCGTATTCGAAGTGTTCCCTGAGTTCACCGTTGCTGGTTTCGAAGGCATCACCGTTGAGCGCCTGAGCGCTGACGTGGCTGACGCTGACCTGGACAAAATGCTCGACATCCTGCGCAAGCAGAACACTCGTTTTGAAGTGGCCGATCGCGCTGCCCAGAACGAAGACCAGCTGAACATCGATTTCGTTGGCAAGGTCGACGGCGAAGTGTTTGCTGGCGGCTCCGCCAAGGGCACTCAGCTGGTACTGGGTTCCGGCCGCATGATCCCGGGCTTCGAAGAAGGCCTGGTTGGCGCTAAGGCGGGCGAAGAGCGCGTTCTGAACCTGACCTTCCCAGAGGACTATCAGAACCTGGACCTGGCTGGTAAAACCGCCGAGTTCACCGTGACTGTAAACACCGTTTCCGAGCCGAAGCTGCCTGAGCTGAACGAAGAGTTCTTCGCTCAATTCGGCATCAAGGAAAGCGGTATCGACGGTTTCCGCACTGAAGTTCGCAAGAACATGGAGCGTGAACTGCGTCAGGCGATCAAATCCAAGGTCAAGAATCAGGTAATGGACGGTCTGCTGGCCACCAACCCGATTGAAGTGCCAAAGGCTCTGCTGTCCAACGAAGTCGACCGTCTGCGCGTGCAGGCTGTTCAGCAGTTTGGTGGCAACATCAAGCCTGACCAACTGCCGGCCGAGCTGTTCGAAGAGCAAGCCAAGCGCCGTGTCGTGCTGGGTCTGATCGTGGCTGAAGTGGTCAAGCAGTTCGACCTCAAGCCTGACGAAGCCCGCGTACGCGAAATGATTCAGGAAATGGCTTCTGCTTACCAGGAGCCTGAGCAGGTTGTGTCCTGGTACTACAAGAACGACCAGCAACTGAACGAAGTTCGTTCGGTTGTGCTGGAAGAGCAAGTTGTGGATACTGTTCTGCAGAAAGCTAGCGTGACCGACAAATCGGTCTCTTACGAAGAAGCGGTCAAGCCGGTAGAAGCTCCAACAGCCGACTGATTGTTTTTGCGTTAAGAAGTGCTCACATAAGCCAGCTCTCGAGCTGGCTTATGCGTATTCAAGACATAACTATTTGGGAGTGACTGCAGAGCATGTTCCGTAATTCGTATATTCAGCAGAACTCTGATATCCAGGCCGCAGGCGGCCTGGTTCCGATGGTTGTCGAGCAATCTGCTCGTGGCGAACGCGCCTATGACATCTACTCGCGCCTGCTCAAGGAGCGAGTGATCTTTCTGGTTGGTCCGGTAGAGGACTACATGGCCAACCTGATTTGCGCGCAACTGCTGTTCCTTGAAGCGGAAAACCCGGACAAGGACATCCATCTCTATATCAACTCCCCGGGCGGTTCGGTGACAGCGGGCATGTCGATCTACGACACCATGCAGTTCATCAAACCCAACGTATCGACCACTTGCATCGGCCAGGCCTGCAGCATGGGCGCATTCCTGCTGACCGCAGGTGCTCCAGGCAAGCGTTTCTGTCTGCCGAACTCGCGTGTGATGATTCACCAGCCACTGGGCGGTTTCCAGGGCCAGGCATCGGATATCGAAATCCATGCCAAGGAAATCCTCTTCATTCGCGAACGTCTGAACACGTTGATGGCCAAGCACAGCGGTCACACTCTGGAAGAAATCGAGCGCGATACCAACCGCGATAACTTCATGAGTGCAGAAGCTGCGAAGGCATATGGCTTGATCGACGAAGTGATCAACCAGCGCCCAGCGTAAAAATAAGCAGCTCAAATTAGGCGTGGTCGGCTGGTCTGATCAGCGGCGGGCTTGAAAAAGCCCGCAATAGCCTTCATCTTGTGTTGCAAGCCTATCGGATTTGGATCGAACGAATGACTGACACCCGCAACGGCGAGGACAACGGCAAGCTGCTCTATTGCTCCTTCTGTGGCAAAAGCCAGCATGAAGTACGCAAATTGATTGCCGGCCCCTCGGTCTTTATCTGCGACGAGTGCGTCGACCTGTGCAATGACATCATCCGCGAGGAGGTGCAGGAAGCCCAGGCCGAAAGCAGCGCGCATAAATTGCCTTCGCCTAAAGAAATCAGCGGCATCCTTGACCAGTACGTCATTGGTCAGGAGCGTGCAAAGAAGGTTCTGGCCGTAGCGGTGTACAACCACTACAAGCGCCTTAACCAGCGTGACAAAAAGGCTGACGACGTCGAACTCGGCAAGAGCAACATCCTGCTGATCGGCCCGACAGGCTCCGGTAAAACCCTGCTGGCCGAAACACTGGCCCGCTTGCTGAACGTTCCGTTCACGATCGCCGACGCCACCACCCTCACCGAGGCCGGTTACGTGGGTGAAGATGTCGAGAACATCATTCAGAAACTGCTGCAGAAGTGCGATTACGACGTAGAGAAAGCCCAGATGGGTATTGTCTACATCGATGAAATCGACAAGATTTCCCGCAAGTCCGACAACCCGTCGATCACCCGGGACGTTTCCGGTGAAGGCGTGCAGCAGGCCTTGCTCAAGTTGATCGAAGGCACGGTCGCTTCCGTACCGCCGCAAGGTGGCCGCAAGCATCCGCAGCAGGAGTTCCTGCAGGTCGACACCCGTAACATCCTGTTCATCTGCGGTGGCGCGTTCTCGGGTCTCGAGAAGGTCATCCAGAACCGTTCCACCAAGGGTGGCATCGGTTTCAACGCAGAAGTGCGCAGCAAGGAAGAAGGCAAGAAAGTCGGTGAATCCCTGCGTGAAGTTGAGCCTGACGATCTGGTCAAGTTCGGTCTGATCCCGGAGTTCGTCGGTCGTCTGCCGGTCCTCGCGACGCTGGACGAGCTGGATGAGGCTGCGCTGATGCAGATCCTCACCGAGCCGAAAAATGCTCTGACCAAACAGTATGCCAAGCTGTTCGAGATGGAAGGCGTCGATCTGGAATTCCGTGCCGATGCACTGAAATCAGTCGCTAAACGTGCCCTGGAACGTAAAACCGGTGCTCGTGGCCTGCGTTCGATTCTCGAAGGTGTGCTGCTCGACACGATGTATGAAATCCCCTCGCAGTCCGAGGTGAGCAAAGTCGTGATCGATGAAAGTGTGATCGAAGGCAAGTCCAAGCCACTGTATATCTACGAAAACAGTGAGCCGACTGCCAAGGCAGCGCCGGACGCTTAAGCGTCCACTCTGCCGGAATAAAGAAGGGGCCTTCGGGCCTCTTTTTTTTATGTCGTTTTTTACATCCGCTTTGCGCTTGTTTTTTTTCAAGGCAGCCCCCATCTTGGTTTCAAGCTTAATTCCATCTGATTACGGCCATATGGCCGCCGTAGAGGCGAAATCATGAAGACAACCATCGAATTGCCTCTCTTGCCATTGCGTGATGTCGTGGTTTATCCGCACATGGTTATCCCGCTGTTCGTGGGGCGCGAGAAATCCATCGAAGCCCTCGAAGCTGCGATGACGGGCGACAAGCAGATTCTGTTGCTGGCCCAGAGAAACCCGGCTGATGATGATCCCGGTGAAGACGCTCTCTATCGCGTAGGTACCATCGCTACCGTTCTGCAGCTGCTCAAGCTGCCTGACGGCACCGTCAAGGTGCTGGTCGAGGGTGAGCAGCGCGGTACCGTTGAACGCTTCAGTGAAGTCGACGGGCACTGCCGTGCCGAAGTCTCGCTGATCGAAGAAGTCGAGGCTGTCGAGCGCGAATCCGAAGTATTCGTGCGCACGCTGCTTTCGCAGTTCGAACAATATGTACAGCTGGGCAAAAAAGTCCCGGCTGAAGTCCTGTCTTCGCTCAACAGCATCGATGAACCGGGCCGCCTGGTCGACACCATGGCTGCACACATGGCGCTGAAGATCGAGCAGAAGCAGGAAATCCTCGAAATCATCGATTTGTCGGCACGGGTCGAACACGTCCTGGCGTTGCTGGACGCCGAGATTGATCTGCTGCAAGTCGAAAAACGCATTCGCGGTCGCGTCAAAAAGCAGATGGAGCGCAGTCAGCGCGAGTACTACCTGAATGAGCAGATGAAGGCCATTCAGAAAGAACTTGGTGACAGCGATGAAGGCCATAACGAAATCGAAGACCTGAAAAAGCGTATCGACGCTGCGGGTCTGCCGAAGGACGCGTTGGCCAAAGCCACTGCCGAGCTGAACAAGCTCAAGCAAATGTCGCCGATGTCCGCCGAGGCCACCGTGGTGCGCTCGTACATCGACTGGCTGGTGCAGGTGCCGTGGAAGGCGCAGAGCAAGGTGCGTCTGGACCTGGCTCGCGCAGAAGACATTCTCGATGCCGATCACTACGGCCTCGAAGAGGTCAAGGAACGTATCCTTGAATACCTCGCCGTGCAAAAACGCGTGAAAAAAATTCGTGGCCCGGTGTTGTGCCTGGTCGGTCCTCCTGGCGTGGGTAAAACCTCGTTGGCGGAGTCGATTGCTCATGCCACCAACCGCAAATTCGTGCGCATGGCCCTGGGTGGCGTGCGTGATGAAGCGGAAATTCGCGGTCACCGCCGGACTTACATCGGTTCGATGCCGGGAAGATTGATTCAAAAAATGACAAAGGTGGGCGTCCGTAACCCGCTGTTCCTGCTCGATGAAATCGACAAAATGGGCAGCGACATGCGTGGCGATCCGGCATCTGCTTTGCTGGAAGTGCTCGATCCGGAGCAGAACCACAACTTCAACGACCACTATCTGGAAGTCGATTACGATCTTTCGGACGTGATGTTCCTGTGCACCTCGAACTCGATGAATATCCCGCCGGCGCTGCTCGACCGGATGGAAGTCATCCGTCTGCCGGGCTACACCGAAGACGAGAAGATCAACATCGCGGTCAAATACCTGTCGCCCAAGCAGATCACCGCCAACGGTCTGAAGAAAGGCGAGCTGGAGTTCGACGCCGAAGCAATTCGCGACATCATTCGTTACTACACCCGTGAAGCCGGTGTGCGTGGTCTTGAACGTCAGATCGCCAAGGTCTGCCGCAAGGCGGTGAAAGAGCATGCGATGGAAAAACGCTTCTCGGTGAAAGTGACAGCTGAGCTGCTGGAACACTTCCTCGGCGTGCGCAAATTCCGCTATGGTCTGGCCGAGCAGCAGGATCAGATCGGTCAGGTCACCGGCCTTGCCTGGACGCAGGTTGGCGGCGAATTGTTGACCATCGAAGCCGCTGTCGTACCGGGCAAAGGTCAGTTGATCAAGACGGGCTCGCTGGGCGATGTAATGGTCGAATCGATCACTGCTGCCCTGACCGTTGTGCGCAGCCGTGCCAAGAGCCTGGGCATTCCTCTGGACTTCCACGAGAAGCGCGACACGCACATTCACATGCCGGAAGGGGCGACCCCGAAGGACGGCCCTAGCGCCGGTGTAGGCATGTGCACGGCATTGGTGTCTGCACTGACCGGTATTCCGGTGCGCGCTGATGTCGCCATGACGGGCGAAATCACCTTGCGTGGTCAGGTACTGGCAATCGGCGGTCTGAAGGAAAAACTGCTGGCGGCACACCGCGGCGGAATCAAGATTGTGATTATTCCGGAAGAGAACGTGCGCGATTTGAAGGAGATTCCTGACAATATCAAGCAGGATCTGCAGATTAAACCGGTTAAATGGATTGACGAGGTCCTGCAAATTGCGCTGCAATACGCGCCGGAGCCCTTGCCGGATGTGGCTCCGGAGATAGTTGCCAAGGATGAAAAACGTGAGTCTGACTCTAAGGAAAGAATTAGCACGCATTAATCGTTTTTGACTGGGTGGCTTCCTTGACAGCTTTTTAGAGCCCTTGTTATAAAGCGGCTCTTAAGTGTTTGTAGGCCATCCAGCACTCGTTTTTGCTTTCACCAAAAAACTTAGAATCATCTCAAAATAGATATAAGGGGACTTAGAGTGAACAAGTCGGAACTGATTGATGCTATCGCTGCATCCGCTGATATCCCGAAAGCTGCTGCTGGCCGTGCGCTGGACGCTGTAATCGAATCCGTCACTGGCGCTCTCAAGGCTGGCGACTCCGTAGTTCTGGTTGGTTTCGGTACTTTCTCCGTAACTGATCGTCCAGCTCGCGTTGGTCGTAACCCACAGACCGGCAAGACGCTGCAGATCGCTGCTGCTAAAAAACCAGGTTTCAAAGCCGGTAAAGCACTGAAAGAAGCGGTTAACTAAGTTTTCAGGTTTTTACCCATCCGGGTCGGGGTTATGCCTGACTTGGCAGCGGAGCGGTAGAGCAGGTCGCTGAAACAGCTGCCTGTAACGCCGGGATCGAGGGTTCGAGCCCTGTCCGCTCCGCCAGTTACGAGAAGGCGCATCCTCGGATGCGCCTTTCTTCTATCCGGATTTTACCCACGCTCCACGGTTGCCTAAATATTGAAATTCAACCGTTTCTGGGGGACGCATGCTGCAGAATATCAGGGACAATTCACAAGGCTGGATTGCCAAGACTATTATCGGGATCATCGTTGTATTGATGGCGTTCACGGGTGTCGAGGCCATTTTCCAGGCTACGACCAACAGCCAGAATGCGGCCACGGTCAACGGTGAAGACATCAGCCAGAACGAGCTCAGCCAGGCCGTTGATATGCAACGCCGTCAACTGATGCAACAGCTGGGCAAGGATTTCGACGCTTCGTTGCTCGATGAAAAAATGCTCCGCGAATCAGCCCTCAAGGGTTTGATTGATCGCAAGCTGCTGCTGCAAGGTGCGGACGAAGCGAAATTTGCTTTCTCCGAAGGTGCCCTTGATCAGGTGATTCTGCTGACGCCTGAATTTCAGGTTGACGGCAAGTTCAGCTCCGAGCGTTTCGACCAGGTGATCCGTCAACTGGGTTACAGCCGTATGCAGTTCCGCCAGATGCTGGCTCAGGAAATGCTGATCGGCCAACTGCGTGCCGGCGTTGCGGGCAGCGGCTTTGTGACCGACGCCGAAGTGCTGGCTTTCGCCCGTCTGGAAAAACAGACCCGTGACTTCGCGACCCTGAACGTCAAGGCCGATCCGGCTGCAGTCAAGGTGACCGACGATGAGGTCAAGGCTTACTACGACGAACACGCCAAGGAGTTCATGACTCCGGATCAAGTCGTCATCGATTACCTGGAGCTGAAGAAGGCCTCGTTCTTCGACCAGGTTACTGTCAAGGATGAAGACCTGCAGGCGGCGTATCAGAAAGAGATTGCCAACCTGTCGGAGCAGCGTCGCGCGGCTCACATCCTGATCGAAGTGAACGACAAGACCACCGAAGCTCAAGCCAAAGCGAAGATCGAAGAAGTCCAGGCGCGTCTGGCCAAAGGCGAGAAATTCGAAGCGCTGGCCAAGGAGTTCTCGCAGGATCCGGGTTCGGCCAACAATGGCGGTGACCTCGGTTACGCAGGTCCTGGTGTCTACGATCCAGCCTTCGAAAAATCGCTGTACTCGCTGGCCAAAGACCAGGTTTCCGAGCCGGTTCGCACCGACTTCGGTTTCCACCTGATCAAGCTGCTGGGTGTAGAAGCACCTGAAGTGCCGTCCCTGGCCAGCCTGAAAGACAAGCTGACCCGCGATTTGAAAGCGGCGCAAGTCGAGCAGCGTTTCGTCGAGGCGACCAAGCAACTGGAAGACTCCGCGTTTGAAGCGTCTGACCTGGCTCAGCCAGCAGCAGATTTGAAGCTGACTGTTCACACTTCCAAGCCATTCGGCCGTGAAGGTGGCGAAGGGGTTACGGCCAACCGTGCCGTAGTCACTGCTGCATTCAGCACCGAAGTGCTCGATGAGAGTGCCAACAGCACCGCCATTGAGCTGGATCCGGACACTGTGATCGTGCTGCGTGCCAAGGAACACTTGAAGCCTGCTCAACTGCCTCTGGAAAGCGTGAGTGCGGCCATCCGCGCTCAGTTGACCAAAGAGCATGCCAGCGCTGCAGCCAAGACCAAGGCCGAGAAGCTGATTGCTGATCTGCGTGATGGCAAGGCTCCTCTGGACAAAGCGGTTGACGGTCAGGACTGGAAAACCACCGAAGCGGCCACGCGTGGTCAGGAAGGTGTTGAACCGGCGGTGCTGCAAGCACTGTTCCGCATGCCGAAACCGGCTGCCAAGGACAAACCGACGTTTACCAGTGTGACGTTGCCGGACGGCAGTTTGGTGATCGTTCGCCTCAATGGCGTGAACGAAGCGGCTGCGCCGACTGATGAAGAGAAGGTTCAGTACCGTCGCTTCCTTGCGTCGCGTGAAGGTCAGCAGGACTTTGCGGCGTATCGCAAGCAGTTGGAGAGCCAGGCTGACATCAAGAAGTTCTGATGGCGGTTTGAGCTGTAGTACAAGAAGTCCCGGGCTGTGTGCCGGGGCTTAATGAGAAGGTCAGCCTGACCGAGAAGCCCTGCAGGTTTACGCTTGCAGGGCTTTTCTCGTTTTCGGCTGATGCTCTCTTCTGTAACTATCCATTCGGTTTGGGGTGGTGCTGTCGTTGCTTTTAGCCGAGAACTGATTCTGGATTTTGCTGGATTTCCTTCATTGAATTATCGACGCGACCTTTTTCCGCAATCTGGGGTCGATAGGCTTGTAACCGTTTCAAGACACTAATCCTTACGCCGCGAGGGCGCGTTCTGTTGCACAATACGCCCCGGACTGTTTTCCCTCAGGATGTTTAATGTTGATTTCCACTCCCTTGCGTGTTGTCGGGTTGGCGCTGTTGTTGGCCGGTGTTGCCGGTTGTGCGAAAGACAAGCCGATGTATGAGCACGAGAGCTTCGATGACTCCGGTACGTTTTCGCGTAATTACCCGGTGACCGACGTTGTCAGTTGCGAAGCGGCGCGTCGTGCGTTGCTGAGTCAGGGCTACATCATTACCAGCAGCGACTCGAAACTGATCAGTGGCCACAAGAGTTTTCAGCAAACCGGCGATACGCACATGGAGATCAGCTTCAATGTGGTCTGTGCCGATGACGGCAGTGCCGGGCACCACGCGACGATGTTCGCCAATGCCTTGCAGGATCGTTATGCGCTGAAGAAGACCAACAACTCAGCCAGCCTCGGCGTCGGCGTATTGGGGTCGGTATCGATGCCGATCGGCTCGTCGGACGATTCGATGGTCAAGGTCGCCAGCGAGACGGTGACGGCGCAGAAGTTCTATGAGCGCTTCTTTACCCTGGTCGAACAGTTTCTGCCGGCAGAAACCAAGAAAGCTGCACATATCGAGGAAAAGCCGAAGACGGATCTGGGCGTGCCTGAGGCAAAAGTGGCTCCCGCGAGCCTGACGCCGGCCGCAGAGCCCGCTCCAGCGCCTGTTACAGCTCCCGTTACAGCACCTGAGCCAGCGCCTGAGCCGGCCGTGACCGCGCCTGCGCCCGCTGAACCGGCACCGGTCAGTTCCGAGCCGGTCGCACCTCCTGCGGAGTCGACCCCGATTGCTCCGGCACCCAGTGCAGAACCTGCGCCGGCTACCGAAACCATCACGCCACCGGCCAACCCGACGGACATTCCGCCGCCGTCCGAGCCGATTCCGGCAATGCCGGCCTCCGGCCAATAATCCCACGCATCGGCTCGTCCCCTGTAGGAGCTGCCGAAGGCTGCGATCTTTTGATCTTGAAATCATCAAGGATCGCGTCTTGGGCAGCTCCACAGAGGAATATCTCGTTACATTCCCCTGACAAAAATCCTGCGATAAATTCCTGACCGCCTGCTACGTTTTATTCATGAAGGCCAGGCTTCACTTTTCCTTCACACGGGCACGTTATGCTCGTGGCTCTGGGCATTTGCTCAGGCCCATTCAACAGAGCAGCAGGGGGATTACGCGATGGATGACTATCAGGAAGAACTGCTCGAATTCCAGGCCTACGAACTGGATTCGCCAGAGCCGGCGGAAGACGCTACCGAGCTTTAAGGTGTCAGGCTGTTTTACGATGACTGCGGCGGAATTCGCCCGGCGTCTGGCCGCTCCAGCGTTTGAACGCTCGCTGGAATGCTTCGGCTGAAGCAAAGCCGAGCAGGTATGCGATTTCGCCGAACGCCAGTTCCGTATCGCGGATGTAGGTCATCGCCAGATCACGGCGAGTGTCGTTGAGGATCGCTCGAAATTGCGTGCCTTCCTCTGTCAGTTTGCGCCGCAAGGTCCATGTCGGCAGCTTCAGGCGTGCCGCCACTTCTTCCAGGTCGGGTTCTCGGCCACCATTCAATAACGGCCCAAGCAGTTGCGTGATGCGTTCGCGCAGGCTACGAGTGCGGGTCAGCTGCTCCAGTTCTCTTTCACACAGTTGCAGCAGATGCCGCCAAGTGCTCGGGCAGTGTTCGGGGTTGCGCAGGGCAAGGCTGGCAAGGTTCAGGCGCAACTGGTTGCGCTCGGCGCCGAACTGGACCGGGCAATCACCCAAGGCAGTGTAAGCGTCGCGATAATCGGGCGCGTCGAATTCGATTTCAACGCGTTCAGCCCGTAGCGGTTCGCGGCTGACACTGGACAGTTGATGCAGCCAGCCGGCGATGATCGAATCCACCACGAAACGGTTATAGGCGTTGTACGGGCTGATCGAATAGAAACGCAGCCATGCGCCAGTGGCGTCCTCGTGAAAGCTCGACTGGCCGCGGTAATTGGAACCGTACAACGGTTCGAAGCGGATCAGGCAGCGAGCGGCCTCACGTACGGTAGGCGCCTGCGATGCGGTGACACCGGCCAGTCCCGCCTGGCTCAAGCGACTGAGCTGACCCATGCGCAGGCCGAGGGCCGGATCCCCGGTCAATTGAATCGCGCCATGCCCCAAACGCATGTAACGCGGAATCGACAGTCGTGCCCCGGCCTCGGCCAATCTTGCCGCATCCAGTGCGTATTGTTCGAGCAGCGGCTGTGGGTCAGCGCCGTGACTGCGAACCGCATCAGCGAGGCTATGAACGAAACCTACCGACAGATCCCCAAGGCGCATCGGCAGCGGCTTCATCGCTTACAACCAGATATTGAGCATACGTGCACCGCGGGCGTCACCGTCGGCGAACTGCTGGCCGTTGCTGTTGAGGAAGCTTCGGCCTGCGCCTGATTTATCCCAGAACTGCCCACGCAGAAATACACTCATGCCGGCGACTGCATGGCTGCTGGGCGGTTGCGCGGTCAAGGTCAGGCGATGCCAGGCCTGGCCTTCGCTGACTTCGCCGGGCTTGAGACTGACGGAGCTTGGTGTACTCGAACTCTTATAGCCACGCCACGGCTGATCCCATGCACCCTGACCGAGTACCTGCGCCGGCACGGCAATCAATTGCGCGCCTTGTTCGTCGAGTTTGCGGTAGTTGTCCGGATACCAGCTGTCGCTGCCGATGAGTACGCCAAGTCGCCCGGCCGGGGTATCGACCACGTTGATCGTCTTCTCATTGGCCTGGATGACATCACGCTGGCTGAACACCGGGTGCAGTTGCCGCTGCGGCTGGCCGAGCGGTGCACCGTCGCGACCGAAGACCACGCTGCTGTTGTACAGCGCACCGCTGCCGGGTTTGAGCTGGCCGTCACGGATGCTCGGCTCGGGCAGAACGATTGAGCCGGCCACCAGCGTCACGTGAAATTCCTTGGCCAGGCCGCCGAACAGCGTTTGGTAGTCCTTGGCCATGGTGCGCGATTTCATGCGCAGGTGAGCATCGTCGAGACGGTCTTTGCCCTTGGCGCTGAGCCAGGCGCGGGCGAACAACAACGGATTGCTCGCCGCCAGCCAATTCATCGCCTCGGCGAGAGTGGGGGCTTGATAGAGCTCGTCTTTTTCGCCGCTGATCATTAACCAGGTGCCGACATGTTCCGGCAACACCACCACGGTCTTGTCATTCAACAAGCCTTGATCCTGCGCTTGTTGCAAGTACGCCGCGAGTTTGCGGCGCAGGCGCGCGGGGCTTTGGTAGTCGGTGGGGAACAGTTCCGGCTGGATGCCCAGCAGATTACCTCGGTCGGCGGGCGTGCCCTGATCGACCGCCAGTTTGATGCGCAGGTCCGACAGGTAATGCCCCGCAGGCCGGTCTGCCGCCCACATGGCGTAGGTGGTGAGGACGGCAACGAGGGCCATGGAAAAAAACAGGTACAAAAGTTTGCGCATGAAAACCAACAACGACCGGGTACAGGGTATGGCGACTAGGGTAGGGCCCCGGGTCTGGCTTGCCAAGGGGCGCTGCGCATTTAGATCATTAACTTGTCAGTTACGGTCATTGAGTGACAGCGATGCGACTCTTAGTCTGTCGAACATGACTGATGGGGGACGCAGAGCTCCCGCACTTTTTCCGTGATCGCTCGTTGTGGAGTTACCGATGACCGCCGCTCATTACCCGCACCTGTTGGCCCCGCTGGACCTGGGATTCACCACGCTGCGCAACCGCACCCTGATGGGCTCGATGCACACCGGTCTTGAAGAAAAGCCGGGTGGCTTCGAGCGCATGGCAGCGTACTTCGCTGAACGTGCCCGTGGCGGCGTCGGCCTGATGGTGACTGGCGGGATCGGCCCGAACGACGAGGGCGGGGTGTATTCCGGTGCAGCCAAACTGACCACCGAAGAGGAAGCGCTCAAGCACCGTATCGTCACCCGCGCGGTGCACGAGGCGGGCGGCAAGATCTGCATGCAGATCCTCCATGCCGGCCGTTATGCCTACAGCCCGAAACAAGTCGCGCCGAGTGCGATTCAGGCGCCGATCAACCCGTTCAAGCCAAAAGAGCTCGACGAGGAGGGCATCGAGAAGCAGATCAGGGATTTCGTGACCTGTTCGGTGCTGGCGCAAACCGCCGAGTATGACGGCGTGGAAATCATGGGTTCGGAAGGTTATTTCATTAACCAGTTCCTCGCCGCGCACACCAACCATCGCACCGACCGTTGGGGCGGTAGCTACGAAAACCGTATGCGTCTGCCAGTGGAAATCGTGCGCCGCGTCCGTGACGCGGTCGGCCCCAACTTCATCATCATCTTCCGTTTGTCGATGCTTGATCTGGTCGAAGGTGGCAGCACCTGGGACGAGATCGTCATCCTCGCCAAAGCCATCGAGCAGGCCGGGGCGACCATCATCAACACCGGCATCGGCTGGCACGAAGCGCGTATTCCGACCATCGCCACCAAGGTGCCGCGTGCGGCATTCAGCAAGGTCACGGCCAAGCTGCGTGGCTCGGTGAGCATTCCGCTGATCACCACCAACCGCATCAACACGCCGGAAATCGCCGAGCAGATACTCGCCGAAGGCGATGCCGACATGGTCTCGATGGCGCGGCCGTTTCTTGCCGATCCGGACTTCGTCAACAAGGCTGCCGAAGGTCGCGCTGACGAGATCAACACCTGCATCGGCTGCAACCAGGCCTGCCTCGACCACACCTTCGGCGGCAAGCTCACCAGTTGCCTGGTCAACCCGCGCGCCTGCCACGAAACCGAGCTTAACTATCTGCCGGTGCAGCAAATCAAGAAAATCGCCGTGGTTGGCGCCGGCCCTGCCGGGTTGTCCGCCGCGACCGTGGCTGCCGAGCGTGGCCATCAGGTGACGTTGTTCGATTCTGCCAGCGAAATTGGTGGCCAGTTCAACATCGCCAAACGCGTGCCGGGCAAAGAAGAGTTTTTCGAAACCCTGCGCTACTTCAACCGCAAGCTGCAAACGACTAACGTCGAGGTGTGCCTGAACACCCGCGTCGACGTCGCGACACTGGTTGACGGCGGTTACGACGAAATCATCCTCGCCACGGGTATTGCGCCGCGCACTCCGGCGATTCCGGGCGTTGAAAATGCCAAGGTGTTGAGCTATCTCGACGTGATCCTCGAGCGTAAACCGGTTGGCAAACGCGTGGCGGTAATTGGTGCGGGCGGCATCGGTTTCGACGTCTCGGAATTCCTCGTTCACGAAGGCATTGCCACCAGTCAGGATCGCGCCGCGTTCTGGAAGGAGTGGGGCATCGACGCCAAACTTGAAGCCCGTGGTGGCGTGGCCGGGATCAAACCTGCGCCGCACGCGCCGGCTCGCGAAGTGTTCCTTTTGCAGCGCAAGAAAACCAAGGTCGGCGACGGTCTGGGCAAAACCACTGGCTGGATTCACCGTACCGGGCTGAAGAACAAGCAGGTGCAGATGCTCAACAGTGTTGAATACCTGAGCATCGACGACGAAGGCCTGCACATCCGCATCGGCGAAACCGGCGAGCCACAGTTGCTGGCGGTGGACAACATCGTGATCTGCGCGGGGCAGGACCCTTTGCGTGAACTGCACGATGGCCTGGTAGCGGCCGGGCAAAACGTGCACCTGATCGGCGGTGCTGATGTGGCGGCGGAGCTGGATGCCAAGCGTGCGATCAATCAAGGGTCGCGTCTGGCTGCAGAGCTCTGATCAACGGCCACCGGTAACGGACTAACCCCTGTAGGAGCTGCCGCAGGCTGCGATCTTTTGACTTTGTTTTTCAAAAACAAGATCAAAAGATCGTAGCCTTCGGCAGCTCCTACAAGGGTTTTTTTGGCTGGTAGACTGTGATCTTTTTCAAGTCATGCGGTGCTTATGTTTTTGCCTGCGCAAGCTCCTCTTGAACTCCTGCAACTCGACTGGCTCACCGCCGCCAATGTTGAAGTCGCCATCCTGCGCCTCGATCAAATCGACCCGCTGATCAGCGGCAACAAGTGGTTCAAGCTCGTTGAACATCTGAAAGCCGCCGATCGCACCGGTGCCGAAGGCATCATCAGTCTCGGCGGCGCGCACTCCAATCATTTGCACGCGTTGGCGGCGGCGGGTAAACGGCTAGGGTTTAAAACGGCCGGGCTGCTGCGCGGTCATCCACAAGAAACGCCGACTGTCGCCGATCTGCAGGCGTACGGCATGCACCTGCATTGGCTGGGTTATGGCGGCTATCGAGCGCGACATGATCCGGGGTTCTGGGAGTCGTGGCAGACGCGTTATCCAAATCTGCATGCGGTGCCGGAGGGCGGTGGCGGATTAGCCGGGGCGCTGGGTTGTGCCGCGATCAAAGCGCAGGTCGATGCGCAATTGAGCCATTTGGGTTGGAACGATTATCACGGTTGGTGGCTGGCCTGCGGCACCGGGACAACGTTGGCCGGGTTGGCACTCGCCGAGGCGGGGGCGCATCCGGTTTACGGCGCGTTGGCGGTGCCTGAGGATCACGGCGTGGCGGCGCAAGTCGAGTCGATCCTGCAGGAATCCGGCCGGCGCAGCGCTGACTATGAGCTGATTGATGCCAGTCGCGGCGGTTTTGCCAAGGTTGATTCGCCGTTGCTGGCGTTCATTGCGCAGACCGAGCTGGACAGCGGCGTACCGTTGGAGCCCCTGTACACCGGCAAGGCGTTGCTGGCGCTCAAGCAGCAGGTCGAGGCAGGTAAATTCGCCAGCGGCGCACGCTTGGTCTTCGTGCATACAGGTGGATTGCAGGGACGGCGGGGGTTCTCCCATAACCTTCTTCTAAGTTGAGCTTTTGCGGGCATGGGATCTATCTATGGCCAAAGAGCGCCGCTGCTGTGTCTCGGCCGGGATCACCCCTGCCTGGGCTCAACCCGATGGCGCGTTTTTGCTCTGAGTCGTCTGAGTTTTGTTCAATGTACTGGTGCGATTTGGATGTTTTCTATGGCGATGCGTGAAGTGGCTGAGTTTAATGGCTGTTAATTGTTTTTGAAGTTTGGATTTGAAGGTTAAGTGTTTGTGTTGCGGCTTGTTGTTTATATTCTGTATTTGACTTCGGATTGCCTGGTTATATCGTGCTGTTTATTGTGTGGGTAAGTCCTCGGGTAAAAATAGTTACTTGGGGGTATTAATTTTGTTTGATTTTTCAAGTGGATTATTTATGTTCTCTGGTAAAAACAAAAACGCTCATGTTATTAAAAAGGCCATGGCCAAACGACCTGTCTCCAAACCGAAACCGGTGGTCAAGCCAGTGCCGCCCAAACCTGTAGTGCCGGTCAAGCCTCTCATCAAGCCTGTCAAGCCAGTCAAACCAATCGTCAAGCCGGTCAAGCCACTCTTGCCAGTCAAGCCAGTCAAGCCAGTTCCGATAACCAAACCTGTAACTACTGGCGGCATTGTCAGACCTGTTGCAGCGAAAAGGCCACCCATGCCTTGGCCGACCATCAACTTCAATATTGATCCGGTCGCTCTGGCGACACTTGTTATCAGTTTGGGCGGAATCTTCAATACTGATGGCTCTGCGTCCCTTCCCGATGGCAGTCTGGTTGATACGAGCAAGAACTTACTCAAGGGCCCCGATGGCGTTATCCATCACCAGGACGGCCGTGTCGAGTTTCCTGATGGCCGCATTATCTGGCCGGATAACACGATCGAACACCCTGATGGCCGCATTGTTTGGGAAGATGGAACAGAACAACTTCCTGATGGCAGTATCAAGTATCCGGACGGCCTGACCTACGATGCGCAAGGTAACCTTGTCTCGTAATAAGTTGTGGGTTGGCCATGTTGTAAAGTTTCGTGATGCTCTGCGTCTCGATCAGTAAAACAGAAACACCGCCGACTGGCTCTCAAGTCGGCGGTGTTTTTTTATTGCAAGTTAGCAGGATTGCGGCATTTCACCGTTGGCCAGACGTTTGTTGATGTCGGCAATCACTTCCGGCAGATCGCTGATAGTGTCGATCATGTAATGCGGGCGCGAGCTTTCGAACAGCGCATGGATACGCGCGCGTTCGCTGGCCAGCTCATCGCTGCCCAAGGCACGGAAGCCCTCGTAATCCAGGCCCAGCGCGTTGCCCGAGCAGATCAGCGCCACGGTCCACATTCCGGCGCGGCGACCTTCGAGGATGCCCGGGACGGTGTCGTCGATCTTCACGCAGGCGCCGACGTCGTCGATGCCCAGCGCGATGACGTTGGCCAATGCCTGTGCTGGCCAAGGGCGGCCGTTCGGCACTTCGTCGGTGGCGACCACGTGGTCGGCGATGTAGCCGTTGGTGGCAGCCAGTTCGACGACTTTATCCATCACCTGTTTCGGGTAGCCGGAGCAGGAGCCGATCTTGATGCCTTGCTGGCGCAGGTTGGCGATGGTGTCCAGGGCACCGGGAATCAGCGCCGAGTGTTCAGCGATTTTCTCGATTTGTAGCGGCATGAAGCGCTCGTAAATGGCGGTGACGTCATCGTCGGTCGGCGTGCGGCCGAACGCTTTGCGGTAACGTTCGGCCACCTGCGGCTGATCGCACAGGGTGCGGATGTGATCCCACTTGCCCATGCCCATCGGGCCGCGGGCCTCTTCAATGGAAACCTGAACGTCGAATTCGGCAAAGGCTTCGACGAAGATCTGCGTCGGAGCGAAGGAACCGAAATCGACCACGGTGCCGGCCCAGTCGAGGATGGCGGCTTGCAGCTTGGTTGGGTTGGTGTAGTTCATGATGTTGAAAATCCTGTGTTGGCAATGCAATTCAAATGTGGGAACGAGCCTGCTCGCGAAGGCGTCAGACCAGTCGATATCAAGGTTGAATGTTCAACCGCATTCGCGAGCAGGCTCGCTCCCATAGGTATTAGGGGGGTTAGATCTCTAACACTTCCATCTCGCGCAATACTTCGCCCACCGCCGCCACGGCCTGGCGCATTTGGTCCGGGCTGACATGACCGATGCAGCCGACGCGGAAGGTTTCGACCTGAGTCAGTTTGCCGGGATAGAGGATGTAGCCCTTGGCCTTGACCCGTTCGTAGAAATCCTTGAACTGATAACGCGGGTCATTAGGTGCGTGGAACGTCGCGATGATCGGCGCCTGAATCGCTGCTGGCAGAAAGCTGCGCAAACCGAGTTTGCCCATCTCTTCCATCAGCGCCTGGCAATTGGCGGCGTAACGCGCATGCCGCGCCGGCAGGCCACCTTCTTCGTTGTATTGCAGCAGGGCTTCGTGCAGCGCCGCGACTACGTGGGTCGGCGGGGTGAAGCGCCATTGCCCGGTCTTCATCATGTAGGCGTGCTGGTCGAACAGGTCCATCGCCAGTGAGTGCGAATTGCCGGCAGCTGAGGCCAACGACTCTTTGCGTGCGAAAACAAAACCCATCCCCGGCACGCCTTCCAGGCACTTGCCTGACGCGGCGATCAGCGCATCGAATGGCACTTGCTGCGCGTCCACCGGCAGCGCGCCGAAGGAGCTCATGGCGTCGATGATCAGGCGCTTGCCGTGTTGCTCGACGACGTGAGCGATTTCCGCCAGCGGATTAAGAATGCCGGTGCTGGTTTCGCAGTGGATCAGCGCGACGTGAGTGATAGTGCTGTCGGCGCGCAACAGACGGTCGACGTCGGCGGCGGTGGTCGGTTCGTCTTCAGCGGTTTCGAAAGTGCTGAACGAGCGGCCCAGCACTTCGCAGATTTTTGCCAGTCGCTTGCCGTAGGCGCCGTTTATCAGCACCAGTATTTTGCCGTCGCGTGGCACCAGCGTGCCGATCGCTGCCTCGACCGCGAAAGTGCCGCTGCCTTGCAATGGCACGCAGTGGTGGGTCGCGGCGCCGTTGAGAATCGCCAGTAATTGCTCGCAGAGGCTGGCGGTCAGTTGATTGAAGCGGTCATCCCATGACCCCCAGTCGACCATCATCGCCTGGCGGGTGCGGGCCGAAGTGGTCAACGGGCCGGGAGTGAGCAGGATGGGTTCGGCGATACTCATTCGTGTGTCCTCGGATAGCGCTGTGGGATGAAGCTACGGGGCCTAAGTTGCAATTTGCCGTTGCATCAATCAAATTGTTTGTTGTTATGCCAGCCATCAGTGAGAGTTATTCATGAACCTGTTTCAGCTGCGCGCCTTCGATGCCGTGGCGCGCGAGGGCAGCTTTACCCGCGCCGCCGCACGGTTGTTCATCAGCCAGCCGGCAGTGACCGGGCACATCAAGTCGCTCGAGGAGCATTACCAAATCACGTTGTTGCGACGCACCGCGCGACGGGTGGAGTTGACTGAGGAAGGCACCAAACTGGCGGCGATTACTCGCGCAATGTTCGGTCTGGCGGAAGAAGCGCAAACCATGCTGGAGGCCAACCGCCAGTTGTTGACCGGGCGGCTGGAAGTGGCGGCGGACGGCCCGCACATGGTCATGCCGATGCTGGCCAGTCTGCGTGCGCGCTATCCGGGGATCACGGTGAATCTGCGTTTGGGCAATGCCCAGGAAACGCTGGCGGCGTTATTGTCGGAACACGCCGACGTCGCGGTGCTGACCGAAGTCGAGTCACGCAAGGGACTGCATCTGCAAGCACTGAGCGAGTCGCGGATTTGTGCACTGGTGCCGGCGGGGCATCCGTGGGCAGCGCGTGCCACGGAGGTGAAACTCAAGGAACTGGATCAGGTGATCATGGTGCTGCGTGAGCCGAGTTCGATTACCCGGCGCACATTTGATCTAGCCTGCACGCAGGCGTCGATTCATCCACGCGTGTTGCTCGAACTGGACAGTCGCGAGGCGGTGACCGAGGCGGTCGCCGCGCAACTGGGCGTTGGCGTGGTGTCATCGGTGGAAGTCAGCCACGACCCACGGGTGGTGGCAATTCCTATTGTCGGGGAGGGCTTGGTCAATCGGCACATGATCGGTTGCATGGAGCGGCGGCGGGAGTTGCGCTTGATTCAGGCGTTTTTTGGATTGGCGCCAGCCTGATAAACCGTGGCGCTTTCATCGCTGGCAAGCCAGCTCCCACAGGTTTCTCTGGTGTACGCACAATTTGTTAAAGGCTGTAACCCTGTGGGAGCTGGCTTGCCAGCGATTGGGCCAGCGCCGTTCACACAAGACTCTCGCGAACCATATCCAGAAACGTCGCCACCACTCGCCGCGAACTCTGTTCGCGCAAGCACACCAGGGTTTCGGTCAAGCGTCGGGTGCAGTCAGTGATCGGCAACGCGCAAACCCTTGAGTCGGCGCCAAACTCGGCCGCTGAAACCACGCCCACACCAATCCCCACCACCACCGCCTCGCGCGCCGCTTCCCGGCCTTCGACCTGAATCGCCGGACGAATGCGAAACCCCGCCCGAGCCATTTCCTCCTCCAGCGTTTGCCGGGTCACCGAACCGTGTTCGCGCAATACCAGCGGCGTGTCATCCAGGTCCGCCAGGCAGATCGACTCGCGCTCGGCCCACGGGTGATTGCGCGAAACAAACGCCACCATCGGATCGTTGCGCAGCGGTACGCACAGCAAGCGTTCATCGCTGACATCACGCCCAAGCAGCGCCAGATCGGCCTGATAGTTGAACAGGCGAAACAATGATTCATCGGTGTTACCGGTCTCGATTTTCACGTTGATGCCAGGGAAACGCTCGCAGAACCGCGCGATCTGCGGCAGCACATGCACCGGCGCATCCACCGCCAGAATCAGGCTGCCGGTCTGCAAGGCCTTGGATTCCTGCAATAACTCCTGTGCTTCCGCTTCAATCACAAACAGGCGCTGGGTGATCGCCAGCAAGCGTTCGCCCAGATCGGTCAGGCGTACCGAACGTTTGTTGCGATGAAACAGCAAAACCCCAAAACGTTCTTCGAGTTTGCGCACCTGGTCGGAAATCGCCGGTTGCGTGAGAAAAAGACGCTGGGCGGCTTTGGTGAAGCTTCCATGCACGGCCACGGCGTGGAACGCTTTGAGTTGGGCGTGGGAAATTGACATCGTCGCTCCAGTTAAAAGCTGAGCTTATGTGTGAAATACGATAAATCGATTTTATTTATTAAACAGTAATTGCTTTGATCGGCTCACGCCACCGCCGACTGCTCGATCGAACAGCGGCGCTGGCCATGAGCCTGTGCGTGCAACAGCAGGACTCATCTGACCGGTATCGCCATAGGGACGGGGTGATATCGCAGTGCTCAACAATAAAAAAACACAGGCGTTTACTTAACGATTCTGCCGGCACACTCACACCCTGAGGTCAGAACCACAATGAACAAGCACATCGGCACCATTGCGCGTTGGCGCATGCAGATTTTTGCTATCACATGGCTCGCGTACGCCGCTTTCTATTTCACTCGCAAAGCCTTCTCGGTGGCCAAACTGGGCATCGGCGAAGATCCAGATTTCATGCTCGACAAAATGACCATGGCCAACCTCGATGCCATCTATCTGGCGGCATACGCCATCGGCCAATTCACCTGGGGCATGCTCGCTGACCGCTTCGGCCCAAGGGTCGTGGTGTTCGGAGGCTTGCTGATTTCTGCGGCGGCGGCGCTGGTGATGGGCAGTTTCGCCACTCTGCCGATCTTCGCCACCTGTATGTTGATTCAAGGGTTGGCACAGTCCACGGGATGGTCGGGGTTGTGTAAAAACCTTGGCAGTTTCTTCCCGTCCAAGCAGCGCGGGCGAGTGCTCGGCTTGTGGAGTTCTTGCTACGCATTTGGTGGACTGGTGGCGTCGCCGTTCGCCGGTTGGTGGGCCTACACGCTCGTCGGCAGCTGGCACGCAGCGTTTTTTTCCAGTGCGGCAGTGGTGGCGGTGGTGGCGGTGTTGTTCTTCATCTTCCAGCGCGACAAACCGGAAGATGTCGGCCTGCCGGCGGTGGAACCGGAGCCTGTGTTAACCGCCGAAGAGACCGAAGCCAACAGCAAGCTCAGTGTTTGGGAGCCGTTGAAGGAAATCCTGCGTAATCGCACGGTGCTGGTGCTGGGCCTGGCGTATTTCATGTTGAAACCGGCGCGTTACGCGATCCTGCTGTGGGGCCCGGTGATCGTGTTTGAACAGATGCCCAGCGTCGGCAAGGTGGGTGCGGCGATCATCCCCACTTCGTTCGAGCTGGCCGGGCTGCTTGGGCCGATCATGATTGGTCTGGCGTCGGACAAATTGTTCGGCGCTCGGCGCATGCCAGCCTGTGTGATCAGCCTGCTGGCGCTGACGGTGACGCTGGCGCTGTTCATGGCTGCCTTGCAGACCGGCAGTGTTTTGCTGGTTGTGGCATTGCTGTTTTTCATGGGCCTGACCCTGTACGGACCCGACTCGATGATCAGCGGTGCGGCCGCCATCGATTTCGGCAAAGCCAAGGCCGGGGCCACTGCCGCCGGATTCGTCAACGGCTGCGGCTCGGTCGGCGCCGTGCTTGGCGGCTTGCTGCCGGGCTACTTCGACACGGTGACGGTGTTCATCGTCTTCGCCGGTTGTGCACTGTTTTCGGCGCTGGTGTTGATTCCGCACTGGAACAGCCGTCCGGTCGGTTTCATGGAGCCGCGCGCGTCCATCCCCAACTCCCCCTTGACGATCAAACCTCTGCGTAACTGAAAACGCTTTGCCTCGCGGCCTGCTGCGGTGTTCGCGGCAGGCTGTGTCGTGGCCAACTGACTGGAGAATACCCATGAGACCGTTTTGGCTGGAGCAGGCCCTGCAGGCCGACACCTCCGAAACCTGCCCGCCGCTGCAAGGCGAAGTGCGCACCGACGTGTGCATCGTCGGCGGTGGTTACACCGGGTTGTGGACGGCGATCATGCTCAAGCAACAAAACCCCGAACTCGATGTGCTGCTGATCGAAGCCGACATCTGCGGCGCCGGCGCCAGTGGGCGTAACGGCGGGTGTGCGCTGTCGTGGTCGGCCAAATATTTTACGCTTGAGCGCTTGTTCGGCGTTGAGGAAGCGGTGCGTCTGGTCAAGGAATCCGAACGCAGCATTCATGCGATCGGCGAGTTCTGCGAGCAGTACGGCGTCGATGCCGACTACCGGCTCGATGGCACGCTTTATACCGCGACCAACCGTGCGCAGGTCGGTTCGACTGACGCGGTAATCGCTGCGCTTGAGCGCAACGGTATCAACTCGTTCACTCAACGTCCGGTGGCTGATGTGCAGCGCATGGCCGGCTCCAGCAAGCATCTGGAGGGCTGGTTTTCGCCAGCAGCAGCCAGTGTGCAACCCGGCAAACTGGTGCGCGGGTTGCGCCGTGTAGCGCTGGAGTTGGGCGTGAAAATTCACGAAAACACGGCAATGACCGGTTTGGAGGAGGGCCGTCCAGCACGCATTCGTACGGCCAACGGCAATGTGCAGGCAGACCGCGTGGTGTTGGCGATGAACGCGTGGATGGCCCGCGCCTTCCCGCAATTCGAACGCAGTGTGGCGATTGTCTCCAGCGACATGCTGATCACCGAACCGCGTCCGGATCTGTTGCAGGAAATCGGCTTGACCAGTGGGATCACCGTGCTCGATTCGCGGATTTTCGTGCACTACTACCACAACACCCCGGATGGCCGGATCATGCTCGGCAAGGGCGGTAACACCTTCGCTTTTGGCGGGCGGATGTTGCCGGTGTTCGATCAGCCATCGCCTTACGCGGACCTGCTCAAAACGAGCCTGGGCGATTTTTTCCCGGCGTTTGCCGATGTCAAAGTCGACGCGACCTGGAACGGCCCGTCAGATCGCTCGGTCACCGGTTTGCCGTTTTTCGGTCAGATGAGCAGCAGTGGCAATGTGTTTTACGGTTTCGGCTATTCCGGCAGCGGCGTCGGCCCGTGTCACATGGGCGGGCAGATTCTGGCGTCACTGGTGCAGGGGCTGGACAATCCGTGGACGCGCTCGCCGTTGGTCAACGGGCCGATGGGTTATTTCCCGCCGGAGCCAATCCGCTACCTGGGATCGTTGATGGTGCGTAACGCCATCCGCCGCAAGGAGCGCGCCGAAGACCATGGCCACCGGCCCCGGCATCTGGACGTGCGCCTGGCCAAATTTGCCGCGGCGGCAGGCAAGGCTGACAAGGGCTGACAACCGCATAACCGCAAAACACTCCAACCCCTGTAGGAGCTGCCGAAGGCTGCGATCTTTTGATTTTGGTTTTTAAAAGCAAGATCAAAAGATCGTCCGATCGCGGCCCGAGCCTTCGGCAGCTCCTACAGATCAGGTCACAGGTGGGTTCCGTTGAGCAGCCAATCGAGCAACAGACTGCTGTCAGTCGCGGACGGAGTTTCGCGGGGTGTGGGATTGCGTGTGTTGCCCAGGCACAGGATCGGCCGGTCCGGATCACTGTCGAGAAAACTCACCCACACTTCACTGCCCACGCTGGGCAATTCATCAGGGGCGATTCGACCGTTGGCCCGGGGCATGGCGATGGGTAGCCAGATGGCTTCGGTGTCGGTGTCGGCGACGGGGGGCGATTGCGATGGCCACAACCTGACGGCGATCCGCCCTTGCGCATCGAGCCGCACGGGTTGCCCTGGTGTTCCCAGTACTTGCGCCAGGTGATAGCCCGCAATGCTCGGGCGCGGTTGCTGAAGTGGCGGGCGATAGTCGGTAGACCACGGTTGGGCGGTGAAATCGTTGTAGTAACGGTGCACCGTCGCTGCCGGGTCCAGAATCGATGGGTGTTGCCCGTGATGGCGCAGGGTGGTGATCCGCCATTGTTCGTTGAACTGGCTGATGGGATGTTCCGTCACTTGCAACAAGTGCCCGCTGAGCAAACCGACGCAGTTACTGCGGCCATTGATTGAACGATGTTGGCAACGTTGTCGTTCCAGATGGCGACGACTGCGCTGTTCACTGTGGCGTTGCTGCGGCGAAGGGATCGGCAGCGACGGTTTTGACGGGGGCTGATTGGCCGCATCCCCGTCGGCAGTCTGTAGCCCTCGATTGCGCACGGCGTGCAGCGTCGGGATGGGGGCGGCGTGGTGGTTCTGGTACAACGAGCTGACACAGGGCGAGGACGCTTGTTCATCCTCCATGAACGGCACCAGTGACGGTTCTTGCGGCAGACTCAGGCTGTCATCGGCGAACACGACAACATGCCCGTCGGTGCTGTGCTCGAAGTGATAGTGGATGCCTTCTTCTTCTCAAAGTCTGTGTAGCAGCGCCAGATCGCTTTCCTCGAACTGCACGCAAAATGGACGTGCCGGATACTGGCCCACGGTCATTTCAATTCGGTAGCTGTCGGCCGGCAGGGCGTTGTCAGCGAGCAACCGTTCAAGAATCTGCGGCACGCTCAGTTGCACGAACACCCGACGTTTGCTCGGCTGCGCCATCCGTTGCAGCGCCGGGACCACGATCAGTCGATAGCCGATGCGGTGCGCTCCGCGATGTTCGCAACTGGCACTGTCGATCATGCCGTGAATGCCGTGATGGTCATCCAGACGCAGAAATACCGGTTGCTGCACCAGTGTGCCCGGCGTCACGGCGGGGGCCAGGCCGATCAGTTCGATGTCGAAACGATAGCGTTGGTTGAGCGCTTCCTCGCCATTGAAACGCACCACCGGCAGGCATAATCCACTGTCGGTCAGGGTGAGGGTAAACGGACTTTCCTTGTCATTGAGCATTCGAACAGGCTCTGTCAGGCGATACGGGCCTCAGAGGGTACGAAACCGCAGCGCTGAATGGTCATGTCAAAGGTGGTTTTCAGAATCGCCCTACAAGGTCCGGCGAAGATGTCGATTCAACATTGGATTTTTTTGGTCGATTGCCGACTTTAGGCCGTATAAACTTGGCGCCACGCGTCGGCCAATAGATGTCTCGGCGCCACAGATCAAGAGAGTGAGTAATGGGCGCACAGTGGAAGGTTAAACACAAAGAAGCGGCATCCAATGCCAAGGGCAAGATCTTCGGCAAACTGGTGAAAGAAATCACCATTGCTGCGCGTAACGGTGCCGATACCGCGACCAACGCGCACCTGCGTCTGGTAGTCGAACAGGCCAAGAAAGCCTCGATGCCGAAAGAAACCCTCGACCGCGCAATCAAGAAAGGCGCGGGCCTGCTGGGCGAAACCGTGCAATACCACCGCGTGACCTACGAAGGTTTCGCCCCGCACCAGGTGCCATTGATCGTCGAGTGCGTCACCGACAACATCAACCGCACCGTGGCGGAAATCCGCGTGGCGTTCCGCAAGGGCCAATTGGGCGCTTCCGGTTCGGTTGCCTGGGACTTCAACCACGTCGGCATGATCGAAGCCTCGGCAGACACTCCGGACGCCGATCCGGAAATGGCGGCGATCGAAGCCGGTGCCCAGGATTTTGAGCCGGGTGAAGAGGGCGCGACCCTGTTTATCACCGATCCGACCGACCTCGACGCGGTGCAGAAAGCCCTGCCGGAACAAGGCTTCACCGTGCTGTCGGCCAAGCTCGGCTACCAGCCGAAAAACCCGGTCAGCGGTTTGAGCGATGAGCAGATGGCTGAGGTTGAAGCGTTCCTCGAAGGCCTCGACAACCATGATGACGTGCAGGATATGTTTGTGGGTCTGGCTGGCTGATTTGTTTACTCAGTAGAGCCGCCACACGGGCAAGCCCGCTCCCACAGGTATGGCGTCGTGCACACACTATGTGATCGCCATAAACCCTGTGGGAGCTAGCCTGCCAGCGATTGACCGTACAGCGGTCACAGCTGTTGCAATACCTCAATCACCTCACTGAACCCCGGCCGCCCCAGCACATCCGCCTGAGAGCAACGCCGCGCCAGCTCTTCAAGCGCCTCACGTCGCTCCTCACTCAGTCCCGAGTCGATCCGCGCCAGCAATTCTCCCAGCAAGACCCCGAACGCCCGTACTTCGATGCGTTGCAGCGCCCGCGTTTCCATGCTGTCGGTGGTGGAATGAAACGACGCTGCGCCGAAATCCCCCAGTAAACAGTCACCCTGATCGTTCAACAGAATGTTGTGTCCGTAGAGATCGCCATGGGTGATGCCTTGTTGGTGCAGATGCTCCGCCGCCGACGCAATGCCCATGGCAATGCGCAGTGCAACCTGTGCGCTGAAGCGGCGATCCTCGGCATAGACATCCCGAGAGCAGGACGCCAGGCTCGGCAGTCCTGCCAGGTTGGCAAAGCTCGGATCGATCAGTTGCATGACCAAACCTTGCTGGCCGTCGGGATGGCCATGGATGCGACCTTCAATTCGAATCAGATTCGGGTGCAACCCGGCCGTGATGCAGGCGTTCATTTCATGCAGTGGTGAGCCATCGCTGGTCATTTCGCCTTTGTACAGCTTCACCGCAACCGGCGTCACCGCACCATCGGCGCGTTGCCAGGTCGCACGGGAAATGACCCCGGAGGCGCCTTCGCCCAGTTGTTGCTCCAGGCGCAGCGCCGACCAGTCAATCTGCGGCGTGGCTTCAAGCGCCGCGGCGTCGGCTTCGGTTTCCAGCGGATTGCCGGCGTAGGCCAGCCACGTCAGGCTCGGCAACGTCAGTATCCAGTGGGGCAACTCGGTCAACTGGTTGGCAGCGATGCGCAGCAGTTCCAGTCGGTGGCAATGACTCAGCGACGACGGCAGCGATTGCAGGCGATTGCCGGCCAGCATGAGTTTTTGCAGGTGCGCACGTTCACCCAGTTCGCTCGGCAAGGTGTCGATGCAGTTGTCCGTCAGGATCAGCCAGCGCAGCAGCGGTGGCAGGGCGGCGCCGGGGACGTCGGCGATGCGGTTGGTCTTGAAGCCAATCATCGTCAGGGCCGTGCATTGGCCAAGGCAGGCGGGCAGCGCGGTGAACTGGTTGTCGGAGCAGAACAGCACGCGCAATCGAGTCAGACGATGCAGGTCATCCGGCAGGCAGCTCAAGGCGTTGCCGCTGAGATTGAGGATTTCCAGGGTGTCGGCCAGATCGAAGATTTCTGCCGGGAACTCGGTCAGGCCGCAGGACAGGTCCAGCCGCGTGATGCCCGACAATTCGCCGGCGCGCAATTGAGCAAGGGTGTGCATGAAGGAATTCGCAAATAGAGGGGTCGCTGGGAATGGGCGACATGATAGCGGCAAAGCTGTGATTTGAAATTTTATCGGATCTTGACTCGGCTTTAACTGTGGGAGTCCCACAGGGAATTGATGGCGGTCAGCCCGTGCTGTGTTCTTCCTGCAACTGCCCCAGCCGGCTGCGGGTCCGGGCCAGATCGATAACCTGACCCGCCAGGCTTTCGCCCAGTGGCAACCGACCGAGCAACGTCAGGTGTTTGTCCTGGTCGTAGAGCACGTCGATCAAATTGATGAACCGCTGCTGAGCGGCAATCGAGCATTCGCCCAGTTCCGGCAGCCCGTCGATGATCCAGTGGTCGAAGCGTCGGCACAATTGCAGATAGTCCATGACCGCCGTCGGCTGTTCACACAGGTCAGCGAAGGTGAAGCCGACGCGGCGATCCTCGCAAAAACGTGCGCGAAAAGGCCGGGTGCCAACGGTTAACGAAATGGCTGGTGCGTCTTCCGTCGGCAGCTTCAGCGTCTCACGCTGAGCGGGGGTGGCTGGCCACACGTAGCGTCCCTGAGTGAAAACCTGATGCGCATGGTTGCGCATCTGACTGCGGTAGTCGTGAGGGCCGCCGACCTCCATGATCTGCATGCGCGAGTTGATCAGTTCGATCACCGGTTTGAATCGCGCATGGTAAAGCGGATTGGGCAGCAGGCCTTCGGGCGGATAGTTGGAGGTCACCAGCAGCAGAATCCGCCGTTGGAACAGCGCTTTGAACAGACGGGTGATAAGCATCGCGTCGCCAATGTCATGCACATGAAACTCGTCGAAACACAGTACCCGACAGTCCAGCAGCAGTTCATCCAGCGTTATGGCCAGCGCATCGTCCTGTTCGCGATGACTGAACATGCCTTGATGCAACTGCGCGAAAAACTCATGGAAATGCAGGCGGCGTTTCTGCGTGATCGGCAGCGCCTGAAAGAAGCCATCCAGCAGCCAACTCTTGCCGCGCCCCACGCTGCCGTGCAGATACAGGCTCGGTGGAGTTTGCGCTGTTGCGCCGAACAGCAGACTGGCCTGCTGCGCCATGCAGTCGATCACTCGCAACTGACTGTGGCTGAGGGTGTAACCCTGGCCGTTGGCCTTGTGGCGGAAGTAATCGCGGATCAACTGGGCGCTGGCGTCATGGCCTGCTTTGGCAGGCGTGCCTTTGCCGAACAAACGGCGCAGCACCGGCCAGCGCTGGGTCAGTCGCGATCGTTTCGGCGGATGGGCGGGCACTTTGGTTTACTCCGTGTTCAGCGAACCGGCGCCCAGGAGCGCCGCGGCGTAGTTTAACCGGGCGCGCCGCTGGCCTGCTACCGTGCGCGTCGATGGCATTTTGCACGGCGCCGTTGGTGAGGTTCGCTACACGGCTGGCAAGGTGGAGCTGGGTTTTGTACCCTCCGGTCCTGCGTTGATTTTCAGAATTGCAGCGATTGCTTGAGCAGTGGCGCGGCCGGCGTATCAACCGGGCTGACCATCGCATAGTTGTAACCACCGCCTGACCAGTAGTCCGCCTGCAAATCCCCATCACTACGACTGCCTCTGGGCAAGAAGGTGTTTTTTGGCCCAGGCGGTCGCACATAAAAACTGACCTTGTGCCCACTCGCATCTTCATACATCACCATCGCCGCCGGCCCTTCATCGGTACTCAGCAAGCGCCCGCTGACGGGCTCAAACCCCGCCGCCGTCAAATCTGGCAAGCGACTGACCTGAGTGAAATAACGATCAAGCCAGCGCTGCATGTCGCCAGCACCATCGACCTTGTAATCCGCGGGCAGCATGCCTTGCTGGGCAATCAACCGATAGGCCAGCAGGGCGTCGGTCATTGGTAACGCGGAGGCTCGCACGAGGGTCATTTCCCGTGCCTGCCAACCGCTGAAACCACCGACGCTCACCGCGATCAGTAGCACCGCCGCGCTGGCCAGATGGCGGCGCGACTGACGCTGGCGGCGCAGACGAATCATCGCCGGATCAAGTGCCGGATTGGCCGGTTGCTGCAATGCGCCGCTCAGTGCCGCACGCAGTTGCTGGGCGTCCTGTTGCCAGCCACGAACCTGTGCGGCTTCGTCCGGATGGCTGGCCAGCCAGGTTTCCAGCACGCGCCGGTCGGCGTCGCTGAGTTGGTGATCGACGTAGGCGTGCAGGTCACGCTCGCTGGGAGGCATGCTGATCATTTGAGTATCCGCAAAGAAGGGCTGATGATTTCGCCGTCGCTGAGTTGGCGCAAAGCCTGGCGGGCGCGGGACAGGCGCGACATCACGGTGCCGATCGGGGTGTCGAGAATCTCGGCGACCTCTTTATAGGAAAGGCCCTCAACCGAGACCATCAGCAGCAGCGCCCGCTGTTCGCTGGGCAGGCGGTCGAACGCTTGCAGGGTCGATTGGGCGATCACGGTGCGCTCGGTCGACGGTTCGGCATCGTCGCGACCGGTGAAAAACTCGAGCATCCGCGCGTGACGGCGCGAGCGGCGATGGGCATCGAGAAACTGCCGGTAGAGGATCGAAAACAGCCAGGCCCGCAGATCACCGTCAGCGCGCTTGCCGCCCCAACTCGACAGGGCCCGCTCAAGGCACGCCTGCACCAGATCGTCGGCGCTGCTGCTGTTGCGCGTCAACGAAACGGCGAAGCGCCGTAGCCTGGGGATCAGTTCACGCAGTTGTTCGTCTAGCTCGTTCATGGCGAGGGGCTGCTCTTTGCCGAAAGGCGATGTTGAGAAGAAAGACGTCCCTCAAGGATGGTTATTCCATCCGCCGGTTTGAAAATTTTTTCTCCCTTCTTCGTAGGATAGTTCGCTGCGATTTGTAAGCCGTGTAATGGATTCAACTTTCCCTGCTCAACCCATTTGTCAATCACGTTGGCTATCGGCGCAACCCAAGGATGCGGAGCCGAACGTGAAAACATAAATCGTTGAGAAAAGGAAAGGGAAATCCCATGCAAGCATTTGCGATGAATAACCGGTCGACATCGAACGCGGAGCCGAATCCGTTCGTCGAGTCCAACCCATGGCAACGCTTCGGCTGCGGTCCGAGCGTCCAGCCTGACGCTACGTTGATCCATCGCGCAATCGAACTGCAAGCAGCTGGCCGGCCTGAAGCAATCGCGGCCGAATATCAGGGCCAGTCCATCACTTACGGCGAGTTGAACCGCCAGGCCAATCGACTCGCCACGACATTGCTCAAGCAGGGTGTGGGTCCGGGCGATCATGTGGCGCTGTTTGTCGAGCGTTCGATCCCGATGCTGGTGGGCATGCTGGCCGTGCTGAAAACCGGGGCGGCCTATATTCCTCAACACGTCGGCATCACCCCCGCAGCGCAGCTGAGTCATATCATGGCGGTCGCCCAGGTTCGGGTCGTACTGACACTGTCCGAACTGGCGCGGGCGATTCCTCTGACCACGGATCAACAGTGCATCCACCTGGATGAATTCATTCAGGTGCCGAGTGTCGCCAGCGACGACTTGAATAGGTGTGGCACGACGTCATCGCCGGACTCACTGTGCTTTGTCCTGTTCACCTCGGGTACAACCGGACTGCCCAATGGCGTTCGCGTGACGCAGCGTAATGTGTGCAATATTTTGCTGACCGAGCCCGGCAATCTTGGTATGCGCCCGGGCCTGAAGGTCGGCCAGATCCTGAACATCGCTTTTGATATGGCGGCCTGGGAAGTGCTGGGTTGTCTGGCCAACGGAGCAACGCTGTTGATCCGCGGCAAGGACATCGCGCAAACCGCCGAGCGCTGTGACGTGCTGATTGCGACGCCGTCGATACTCGCTACGCTCGATCCTGCCCGTTGCAGTCAGGTAAAAGTGGTCGCTCTGGCTGGCGAGCCCTGCCCACAACCGCTGGCGGATCGTTGGGCGGCGTTTTGCACTTTTTATAATGCCTGTGGGCCGACCGAGACCACCATCGTCGATACCATGCAGCACTATCGCGGCGCGGGTGCGTTGACGATCGGCAAGCCAACGCCCAACAACACCGTTTATGTACTCGACGACGCCGGACAGCTTTGCGCTCCGGGCGAGCAGGGAGAAATGTGGGCGGGCGGTGACTGCGTGACCGCCGGTTATCTGGGAAATCCGCAACTGACCAACGAACGCTATCGGCCCGATCCGTTTCTGGGTCAGGGACGTTTGATGTTCCGTACCCGGGATCTGGGACGCTGGACGGCGGACGGTGAGCTCGAACACCTGGGGCGTGTCGATGATCAGGTCAAGGTCAGGGGGTTTCGGGTGGAACTCGACTCGGTGTCAGCGGCACTGGAGTCTGCGCCGGGCTGTGAGCGCGCGGTCACCCTCAAGCTCGACAGTCGCCATCTGGTGGCCTTCGTCTATCCCGCCATCACAGACGTTGAAGTAGCGCGAAAACGTTGCGAAGAGCGCCTGGCTTATTATTGCGTGCCATCGTTGATTCTCGCTGTGGATGATATTCCGCTGACATCCCGAGGCAAGGTCGACAAGCGTTTGTTGCTCCAATGGGCCGTGGCGCATCAGGTACAACATGCTCGCGCCGAGCAGCAGGTGCAGGCATGAGCCGCACAGATTCGACGATCGTGTTACCGCCCCGGCGCGCATTGTGGCGGCGTTTGGGAACGCTGCCGATGTTCTCGCATTACAACCGTCTGGTGTTGCTGGTGTTCGCCGTCAACATTGCCGCCCTGGTTTACGGTTTGAACATCGGCCAGTGGTGGTCGACTTCAGGCGTTGCTTTGCAAACGCTGTCCGGGTTGGTCGTCGCGAACTTGTCGATGGCGATACTGATTCGGCAGCAGTACGTCATCAATGGCTTGTTCTGGCTGGCCACCCGGGCGCCGACGTCCTGGCCGCTGGCGATTCGCCGGTCGTTGGCCAAGGTCTACCATTTTGGTGGTCTGCACAGCGGTGGCGCGATGGCAGCCATTGCTTGGTTTGCGTTGTTGTTCGGCTCGATGATCTGGCTGAAATTTGAAGGCCCGGGCGGCGTTTCGTTGACCCTGATCGGGCTGAGCGGCGGTTTGCTCGTGCTGCTTTTACTGATGGCGATCATGGCGCTGCCGATCATTCGCGCGCGTTTTCATAATGCTTTCGAGCGCACCCACCGCTTCGCCGGTTGGGCCGCGCTCGCGATGTTCTGGGCGATGACACTGGTGTTTGTCAGGGAGCAACATCCCACGGCTGCGCTGACGGATGCCCTCTTGCGATCTGGCTCGTTCTGGATGCTATTGCTGGTGACATTCAGCATTACCTTGCCGTGGCTGCGGTTGCGCCGAGTCCCTGTCAGTGTGGTGCCGCTTTCCTCCCACGCGGTGATAGCCCGGTTCGATCACCACACACCGTTTGCCGGTTCAGCCACTGCGATCAGTCGCAACCCACTGTGGGAATGGCATTCGTTCGCCAATATTCCTGCGCCGGGGGAGGACGGTTTCCGACTGATCATTTCCCGGGCGGGTGACTGGACGGGCGATTTCATCGAGCAGGCGCCGACCCACGTCTGGGTCAAAGGCATTACCACCGCAGGGGTGGCGCACATTGAGACGTTGTTCAAAGCAGTGGTGTATATCGCCACCGGCAGCGGAATTGGCCCGGTGTTGCCGCACTTGTTGGCCAAACAGATACCCATCCGCCTGATCTGGTCGACCCGAAGTCCCAGAGCCACTTATGGCGATGCACTGGTGGACGAAATTCTCGCGGCGCAGCCCGATGCACTGATCTGGGACACCGATGTGTCAGGCAAACCCGACCTGGTGAAGCTGGCGTATTGCGCGGTGCAGTCGTTCGGCGCGGAGGCAGTGATTTGCATATCCAATCAGACATTGACGGAGCGCGTGGTCGAGGAAATGGAAGCCAGGGGTATCCCTGCTTACGGCGCTATTTGGGATTCCTGACACCGCGTCGATATTTTTCTTAGTGTTACTTAATCCAAGGAAGGCAATGAACATGAACATATCGATCGAAAGACTCGGACGCGTTGTGCTGATTCGGCTCAATCGTCCACGAGCCCGCAATGCCCTGAGCCAGCAAATGATGAGTGAACTGCTCGATTGCCTGAGAGGCCTGGACAATGATCCGGGTGTCGGTTGTTTCGTTATTACCGGTACGAATGAGTACTTTGCTGCCGGCGCTGATATCAAGGAAATGTACGCAAAGACCTGTCTGGAAATGATTGAGCAGGACTACTTCGCCGGTTGGGATGCCTTCGTCGGGTTCAAGACACCGAAAGTGGCTGCAGTGGCGGGGTATGCCTATGGCGGCGGCTGTGAGTTGGCCATGATGTGCGATGTGCTCATCGCCGCCGAGTCAGCGCAATTTGCGTTGCCTGAGATCACGCTCGGCGTCATGCCGGGCATGGGCGGAACCCAGCGTCTGACACGTGCGATCGGCCGGGCTAAAGCCATGGACATGATCCTGACCGGGCGCTCGATCAGTGCTCGGGAGGCCGAGCAGGCGGGATTGGTGTCGCGCGTGACAGCCGCCGATGACTTGCTTGAACAGGCACTGGCAGTTGCGCAGCAGATTGCCGGGTTTCCACGAACGGCGACATTGGCCGCGCGTGAAGCAGTGGATCGCGCTCAGGAAGTCGGGCTGCGCGAAGGCATCCTGTTCGAGCGTCGAGTGTTTCACGGCTTGTTCGCCACACCGGGGCAAAAAGAAGGCATGCAGGCATTTTTGGAGAAGCGCACGCCACGTTTTGAGCAGATTTAACCTGCTCAACGCATCAGCAAACGCAGTGACCTGAAAGAAACTACAGTTCAAAGGGAATAATCCTACGAGGCGTGCGTCTCATAGCACCTTTCCCTATGGCCGATGGCCCTGGAGTCTTTCATGGTTGATCGCAGCTCACCCAACGCGGCACCACCCGGCGGGCCGCAACGCCCGCCATTGAGTGCCGCGAACCTGGTATTGCGTCTTGGCGCCATTGCCGTGGTAGTCGCCGCCGTGGCCGGGGCTTTTGCCTACGTTAATGGCACCTTTGACCCACAACGTCTGACGCCCAAAGCGCTGGTCGATGTGCTGGAGAAGAACAACGGCGTGCATCCCGGGTTTCGCCGTAATCACGCCAAAGGCGTGTGCGTGATCGGGCATTTTGAGAGCAGTGGCGAGGCGCGAGTGTTCTCCACCGCGCAGGTGTTCAACGATCCGCGCACGCCAGTGGTCGGGCGTTTCGCGCTGCCGGCGGGCAATCCTTATGCACCGGACAGCAGCGTGCCGATCCGCAGCCTGGCGCTACGATTCACTCAGGCCAATGGTCAGCAATGGCGCACCGGGATGAACAGCATGCCGGTGTTCCCGGTCGGCACGCCTGAGGCGTTCTATCAGTTGCAGCAGGCGCAATCGCCGGATCCGGCCACTGGCAAACCGGATCCGACCAAGGTGCCAGCCTTTTTTGCAGCGCACCCGGAAGCCGTGCCGTTTCTGACGTGGGTGAAGACCGCCAAGCCATCCGCCAGTTACGCCACTGAAACGTATAACAGCGTCAACGCGTTCTATCTGGTGGACGCCAGTGGCAAAAAACAGGCCGTGCGCTGGAGCATGAAACCTTTGGCGCAGGACACTGCGGGTGCCACTGCGCCTGAGGGGGGCGATTTTCTGGAGAAAGACCTGGTGCAACGATTGGCGTCCGCACCGTTGCGTTTTCAGTTGAACATTACCTTGGCCAATGCCGATGACCCGGTGAACGACGCCAGCAAAGCCTGGCCAGAGGGGCGCAAGGTTCTGAACGCCGGCACCTTGGTGCTGGAGCGAACCCAACCGCAACTGAGCGGCGAGTGCCGCGACATCAACTACGATCCGCTGGTGCTGCCGGCCGGGATTCAAGGTTCCGACGATCCGTTGCTTGCGGCTCGCTCCGCCGGTTACGCCGATTCCTACCTGCGACGCACCAGCGAAGTCAGCCAGTTGCCCGCCGCCAAACAGGAGGCTCGTCCATGAGCGCTCAACCGACTCATTTCGCGCTGCTGGCGCGGCTGCTGCATTGGCTGATGGCGCTGATGATCATCGCCATGCTGTTTATTGGCGCCGGCATGGTCACCTCGGTTTCCGAGCGGCATGAATGGCTGATCCATCTGCACAAGCCATTGGGTATTGCGATTCTGGCGCTGGTGATCGTGCGTCTTCTTGTGCGGTTTTCCACTCGGCAACCGCCGCTGCCCGCCGATTTGCCGAACTGGCAAGTGATGGCGGCCAAGGCTTCGCATGTATTGCTGTATGCGCTGATGCTGGTGTTGCCGTTGCTCGGATGGGCGATGATCAGTGCGTCGGGCGAACCGGTGATGCTCAGCAGCTCGCTGCTGTTACCGTCAATTGTGCCGGCCGATGCGCAGTTGTTTGCGTTGCTGCGCAAGGCCCATGGGTATCTGGCGTATCTGTTGTTCCTGACGGTGCTGCTGCACCTGGCGGCGGCGCTGTTCCATGGCTGGGTGCGCCGCGACGAGGTACTCGACAGCATGTTGCGCGGGCGTGATCGCCGTTAGCCTGCCTGAGCGGCGCATTGTGAAGATGCGCCGCTTCTCAGCGTCAGGTACCAGTACGCCAACGCCAGGGCATTGATGCCCGCGCCCAGCCAGCACACGCCGATCCATCCGGCCCACGCATACATGGCGGTAGAGCCGATCGAACCCAGCGCGCTGCCGATCGAATAGAACAACATGTAACCGGCGGTGAGGCGGCTTTGTGCTTCCGGGCGCACGCTGTAGATCATGCTTTGGCTGGTGACGTGCACGGCTTGTAAGCCCAGATCCAGGGTGACTACGCCGAGTAGCAACGCCCACAGCGAGGATTGGGTGAGGGCGATCGGCAGCCACGAGCCGAGCATCAACAATAGCGATAACCCACTGACCCACTGGCCGAGACCTCGATCAGCCAAGTGACCGGCGCGGGCGGCGGCCAGCGCGCCTGCGGCCCCGGCAAGTCCGAACAAGCCGATTTCGCTGTGGGAAAGTGACAGCGGCGGGGCGGCTAGCGGTAGGACCATCGGCGTCCACAGCACCATGGCGCTGGCGAAGGTCAGCAGGGCGAGCATTGCGCGCTGACGCAGAACGGGCTCTTCCCTGAACAAACCAAAAACCGAGATGATCAATGCACGATAGGTTGTCGTCGGCTGCGGACGTTCTTTTTTGGGCAGCACGTGAAACAGCAGTAAAGCGATCAACAACGTCAGCCCCGCCGACAGCAGATAAATTGCCCGCCATCCAGCCAGATCGGCCATGGCGCCTGCGACCGTGCGCGCCAGCAAGATGCCGACCACGATGCCGCTGGTGACCACGCCAACCACGCGCCCGCGTTGTGCCGGGATCGCCAGCGTCGCTGCGTAAGCCACTAATACTTGCGTCACCACGGCGAGCAGACCGGTCAAGGTCATGCCGATCAATAGCCACAGGCTGCTGGGTGCCAGCGCGATCATCAGTAACGCCGCGGCCGATAGCAGCGTCTGCGCGACGATCAATCGTCGTCGGTTGAGCAAATCGCCAAGTGGCACGAGCAATACCAGGCCGACGCCGTAACCGACCTGAGTCAGGGTAATCACGATGCCAATGGTTGCCGGCGACATGGCAAACGCTTCGGCCATCGCGTCGAGCAGCGGTTGCGCGTAATACACATTGCCCACGGCCAGACCACAGGCAACGGCAAAGAGCAGTATCACGCTGTTGTTGAGTGAATGAGGTTTCATACCCGGCTTCCTTTTAGGTTTCAAATTAAAACCAGAATCACGGTATGTAATCTGGTTTCGTTTTGCAACCTGATTGAGCGAGGCTGTGCATTGCACAAAACAAAAGATCGCAGACAAGCTGCGATCTTTTGCGGATTACCGAGAGCGGGGGGTCAACGCAGGGTGCCGACCATGTCGGCAATGGTGGTCAGCACGTCTTTGCCCAATTGCTTGGAGCGTTTGCCCGACCAGCCGGTGTGTTGATCTGGATGGTCGTCGTGATCCTTGAACGGCATTTCCAGCGTCAGCGACAGGCAATCGTACTTCTGACCGACGCTGTTGCACGCCAGGGTCATGTTGGCCTGGCCCGGTTCGTCGCGGGTGTAGCCGTACTTGGTCTGGAAGTCTTTGGTGGTGTGCTTCAAGTGGTTGCGGAAATGTTCTTCGAGCTTCTCGATCCGAGGTGTGTAGCCCGGATTGCCTTCACAACCGGCGGTGAAGACGTGGGGGATTTCCTCGTCCCCGTGTACGTCGAGAAACAGATCGACACCGTATTTTTCCATTTGCTGCTGCACGAAAAGCACTTCAGGGCTGACTTCCTGAGTGGCGTTCTGCCAGGCGCGGTTCAAGTCTTGGCCCATGGCATTGGTGCGCAGGTGACCATGGAACGCGCCGTCCGGGTTCATGTTCGGCACCAGGTAAAGATCGGCGCTGGCGAGCAATTTGTTCATGACCGGATCATCGTGTCTTTCCAGGCGCTCGATCACGCCTTCCATGAACCATTCGGCCATGTGTTCACCCGGGTGTTGCTGGGCGATGATCCAGACTTTGCGCTGGCCTTCGGCACCTGTGCCTTTGCGCAGCAATTGGATGTCGCGGCCTTCGACGCTCTTGCCGGTGGCCAGCAGTTCGGTGCCGGCTTTGGTCAGGGCCTGCTCGATCAGCCAGTCGTGACGGCCACGGCTGTAAGGTTCGAAGTAGGCGAACCAGGCGTGGGTCTGGGTGGCTTCAAGGGAGAAACGCAGGCAGTCGCCTTCGAAGATCGTCGGCACACGGAACCAGTTGACGTGATCGTAGGAGGCCACTGCCTGATAGCCTGGCCAGCCTTTGCTGTAAGTCGATTGACTGGCGTTGTTCAGGCGAAACCAGTGCTCCTGGCCGACATGCAAGCCGCTGGCCTTGAAGTGAAACCACTGGAAATGCGCGCTGCGGGTGTCCGGGCGGATGGCCAGAACCGGGTTGAGCGGATTACTGATATCGATGACTTGGATATTGCCGCTGTCGAAATTGGCGCTGATGTCGAACGAAGATTTGGCCACGGTCATAATCGGTTCCTGAATATGATTTTTATGGCCGTTACTTTACACACAAGATGGACGTGAAACCGAGTGTAATTGTGGTGTGGAGGCGGGGGCGTCCTCCATGACGCGGATGCAGCTTAGAGTGTATGCGATTGATTCTCAAGTGCTATCTGTTGTTAGTTTTCCCCAATGCAGCCGGGCTTGTCTTGCCAATCGATATTCTTTTGATATTATCCGCGCCATCGAATTTGCAGCATCTAAAGACTTCATTAGCCTGAAGCTATAAGCCCAAAAATGGGCAAAAAAAAGACCCGGCAATAAGCCGGGTCAAAAACCGTGATTAGCCTGATGAGGAGATAGTCCAGAAGACCGACCTAAGGTCTCTGGTCCATCGACTGATCTCGCGACCAGCTGTATGCAATAATAATCATTATCATTTGCAAGTCAAATGTTTTCATCTGGACGATTGGAAAATTCTTTCTTCTCGCGCCTTCAGGTTTCCTCGCCATCAAGCGAGTGGTCGACCATTGCCCGCGCCATATCCACCATATGCACCACCGAAAATGCCAGGTCGCGGCTCGCGCCCTGCAGGTTTTCTGCTGCCTTGAACGCGGTGGCTGCCGCGCAACGCAGTAGATCCGAGGCGTGCACCAGCGCTTCCTCGCCGCTGAGATGGCGCCTCACATCGAAGAAGCGCTCATCGACTTCGGGCTCTGACACAGCCGGTTTCAAGTAATAGTCCAGTGCTCGCTGTGCCGCGGCATTGCCTTGTGGCGAGGTGAACGTGGTGTCCATTTGCAGATCGGGCAAGTCTTTGCTGCTGATATTCATGATGACGGCCACTCCTTGTTCGATTGAAAATCCGTGCTTTCAGAATAGTACGAAGTGTAGTTTTGACTAAAAATTAAATACTACAATTTGTGTTTTGTTGTGCGGAAGGCCTCCGCGTAAGGTGCTGCACATGGATAAATGGATTGAGTTGGTCAAGGCCAAGATGAGTGAACTCAAAATCACTCAAACAGTGCTCGGAGAGCGCGTCGGTATGTCCCAGGGAGGGATCGGTCATTGGCTGAACAAACGTAGGGAACCGGGCGTCACTGAAATGAATCGCGTGCTGCATGCGCTGGGCATGGAATATCTGGAAGTGGTGGTACTGATCCGCGAGCAGCAGGAGACGCCGGAGGATGAGATGCCGCTGGCGCAGAAGTACAACCCGTACTTCCGTTACCCCGTCAGTGACTGGCGAGCGCCATGCGAGGTGCGCGAAAGCGGACAGCCAGCCTATGCGCCCGCGCCCGATAAACAACGCTTCGAATTGACGGATTACCACGCCCGAGGTGCTGCGTTCTGGCTGACGGTGACGGGGGATTCGATGACCGCGCCCAGTGGCATAAGCATTGCTGAAGGCATGCTGATTCTGGTGGATCCAGAGGTGGAGGCGGTGCCCGGCAAGCTGGTGATCGCGCAGTGGCCGGGAAGCGACGAAGCGATTTTTCGAAAACTCGACGAAGAGGGCGGCCAGCGCTATCTGGTGCCGCTCAATCCGACCTGGCCGAAAGCCCTGTTTACCGATGAGTGTCGAATTATCGGCGTAGTGGTTCAGGCAACGGCGCGTTTTTAGTCAGATCGATCCTCGCCAGGCGTAGGATCGATCTTCATTTCACACAGCTTCCAGCTCAACCAAAGCGCTGCCTTCGCCAACCATTTCGCCTTCCTGGCAATACAGCGCCTTGATCACGCCGGCGTGTGGTGCGCGGATGCTGTGTTCCATTTTCATGGCTTCCAGCACCACCAGTTGCGCCCCGGCCTCAACCGATTGACCCGCTTCAACCAGAACCCGCACGATGCTGCCGTTCATTGGCGCAGTCAGTCCGCCTTGATGACTGTGGCTGGCTTCGACAGCGCTGATCGGGTCGTACGACTCGATACGCCGCAACTCACCTTCCCATTGCAGATACAGTGAATCGCCCTGACGGATAGCGCGCAAGTCACGACGCACCCCGTCGTGCTCGACAATCAGTGCTTCACCCAACAGTCTGGCGGTGCTACCTGCACCCAACGTCAACGCGCGATCCTGGCCCTCGCAACTCAAGTGCAGGGTGATTTCCGGCGGCAGACCCGCGCGCAAACCGCTATTGCGAGCCCATGGCGAACTCGGGTCATCAGCCCGCGCAATGCTCGGCAGGCTCTGCGCAAACGCCTGCGCCGCCACATTCCAGAACGCATCACTCAGCTCGCCCGGAGCCGGCAACAGTTGCTCCTGATAACGCGGAATAAAACCGGTATCCAGTTCTGCCGCCGCGAACGCGGGGTGAGCGATGATCCGCCGGAGAAAATTGATATTGGTTTTCAAGCCGCCAATCGCAAACTCATCGAGCATGCTCAACAGCCTCAGACGCGCCTGCTCCCGATCTTCGCCCCAGGCAATCAGCTTGCCGAGCATTGGGTCGTAGAACGGCGAAATCTCGTCACCTTCTGCGACGCCGCTATCTACCCGCCGTCCTGGGCCGTCGGCTGATTCGCGATACAGGGCCAGACGTCCGGCGGCGGGCAGGAAGTCATTCGACGGATCTTCGGCATATAACCGAACTTCAATGGCATGGCCATTGAGCGGCACTTGCTCCTGAGTGATCGGCAACGCTTCACCACGCGCAACGCGGATCTGCCACGCAACCAGATCCAGGCCGGTAATGGCCTCGGTCACGGGATGCTCAACCTGCAGTCTTGTGTTCATCTCCATAAAGAAGAATTCGCCGCGAGCATCGAGCAGGAATTCCACGGTGCCCGCGCCAACGTAGCCGATCGCCTGCGCCGAACGCACAGCCGCTTCACCCATCTCGCGGCGCAGCTGCGCGGTCAGCCCCGGTGCCGGCGCCTCTTCGACAACTTTCTGATGGCGGCGCTGAATCGAGCAATCACGCTCATTGAGATAAAGGCAGTTGCCGTGCTGGTCGGCAAACACCTGAATTTCCACATGGCGTGGCTTGAGCAGGTATTTCTCCACCAGCATTCGCGAGTCGCCGAACGATGATTGTGCCTCACGTTGAGCGGAGGCGAGGGCTTCGGCCAGTTGGCTGACGTCCTCGACGACTTTCATGCCTTTGCCGCCACCACCGGCAGTGGCTTTGAGCAGCACCGGATAACCGATGCGTTCACAGGCGTCGCGGAAGGTGTCGAGGTCTTGCGCTTCGCCGTGATAACCCGGCACCAGCGGTACGCCAGCCGTTTCCATCAGCGCTTTGGCGGCGGATTTGCTGCCCATGGCGTCGATGGCCGAGGCGGGCGGGCCGAGGAAGATCAGACCCGCGGCTTCGATGGCGCGAGCGAATCCGGCGTTCTCGGAAAGAAAACCATAACCCGGATGAATCGCCTGGGCGCCGCTGGCCTTGGCCGCTGCGATCAGTTTGTCGATTTGCAGATAACTGTCGGCCGCTTTGCTGCCGCCCAGATCAACGCGGATATCTGCTTCACGGCTGTGTCGCGCATCACGGTCGGTAGCGCTGTGTACCGCGACTGTGGCCAGGCCCAGGGCCTTGGCAGTGCGCATGACCCGGCAAGCAATTTCGCCTCGGTTGGCCACCAGCAGGGTGGTGAGAACAGGTGCGCTCATCAACGCGGCTCCTTGGTGGTGGTTGCGGCTTGCCAGTTCGGCGGACGTTTTTGCAAAAAGGCGCGCAAGCCTTCCTGACCTTCAGGGCTGACGCGGATGCGGGCGATGGCGTTTTCGGTGTAGCGGCGCAGGGCTGGAGTCAGCGCACCGTTGCCGACTTCACGCAGCAAATCCTTGCTGGCGCGCATGGCAGCAGGGCTGTTGAGCAGCAGATTATCGATCCATTGCTCGACCTGTTGCTCAAGCTCTGCGTTCGGATAGCTCTCGGACAACAAGCCGATTTCCCGCGCACGCTGGCCACCAAAACGCTCGGCGGTCAGGGCATAGCGGCGTGCTGCGCGCTCGCCGATGGCCTGCACCACGAACGGGCTGATCACCGCTGGCGCCAGACCGATGCGCACTTCCGACAGGCAGAATTGCGCATCATCGGCACCAATCGCCATGTCGCAGCAACTGATCAGACCCAACGCGCCGCCGAATGCTGCGCCTTGCACCACGGCCAAGGTTGGAATCTTCAGTTTGGCCAGGTTGTACATCAACTCCGCCAGTTCCCGAGCATCGTCGAGGTTGGTGTGATAATCGAGTTCGGCCGATTGCTGCATCCACGCCAGATCGGCGCCGGCGCTGAAATGCTTGCCGCGCCCGCGCACCAACAGGAAACGCATGCTGGCGTCGCTGGCCACCTTGTCGAGGGCGAGGATCAGTTCGCGGATCATTTCGGCGTTGAAGGCGTTGTTCTTCTCCGCACGGTTGAGCCACACAGTCGCAAAACCCCGTGGGTCGCTGTGCAGTTCGAGGGTGTTGAAATCGCTCATATTCATCCGTCTCCACGGTTCTTGTGGGAGCGAGCCTGCTCGCGAAAGCGGTTTATCAATCGACTTCTCTGATTCCTGACAGACCGTTTCGCGAGCAGGCTCGCGCCCACAAAAAGCATCACATCCGGAACACGCCGAAGCGGCTCGGTTCGATAGGCGCGTTCAACGACGCGGACAAGGCCAGGGCCAACACATCGCGGGTCTGCGCCGGGTCGATGACGCCGTCGTCCCACAATCGTGCGCTTGAATAGTAGGGGTGACCCTGTTCTTCGTACTGGTCGAGAATCGGCTGCTTGATCTCGGCTTCCTGCTCGGCGCTGAACGCCTGGCCGCTGCGTTCAGCCTGTTCGCGTTTGACCTGTACCAGCACGCCAGCCGCTTGTTCGGCGCCCATCACGCCAATGCGCGCGTTCGGCCACATCCACAGGAAACGCGGATCGTAGGCGCGACCGCACATGCCATAGTTACCGGCGCCAAAGCTGCCACCGATGATCACGGTAAATTTCGGCACCTTGGCGCACGCCACAGCGGTCACCAGTTTTGCACCGTGCTTGGCGATGCCGCCGGCTTCGTATTTCTGGCCAACCATGAAGCCGGTGATGTTTTGCAGAAACAGCAGTGGAATGCCGCGCTGGCAGGCCAGTTCGATGAAGTGCGCGCCTTTCTGCGCGGCTTCGGCGAAGAGGATGCCGTTGTTGGCGAGGATGGCGATCGGGTAGCCGTGCAGATGGGCGAAACCGCAGACCAGCGTAGTGCCGAACAGTGCTTTGAATTCATCGAACACCGAGCCATCGACCAGCCGCGCAATCACTTCACGGACATCGAACGGCTGCTTGGCGTCGGCCGAGACCACACCGTACAACTCGTCGCTGCTGTACAGCGGAGCGATCGGTGTGCGCTGCTGCACTTCGCCGAGCTTGCGCCAGTTGAGATTGGCGACGCTGCGGCGGGCGAGGGCCAGGGCGCGCTCGTCGCTTTCGGCGTAATGGTCGGCCACCCCGGAAATCTTGCAGTGCACATCGGCCCCGCCCAGGTCCTCGGCGCTGACCACTTCCCCGGTCGCGGCTTTCACCAGCGGCGGGCCGGCGAGGAAAATCGTTGCCTGGTTGCGCACCATGATCGCTTCGTCGGCCATCGCCGGCACGTAAGCGCCACCGGCGGTGCACGAGCCCATGACCACGGCGATCTGTGGAATGCCCATCGCGCTCATGTTGGCTTGATTAAAGAAGATCCGCCCGAAGTGTTCGCGATCCGGGAACACTTCGTCCTGACGCGGCAGATTGGCACCACCCGAATCCACCAGATAAATGCACGGCAAACGGTTTTGCTGGGCGATGGTCTGCGCGCGCAGGTGTTTTTTTACGGTCAATGGATAATACGAACCACCTTTCACCGTCGCATCGTTGGCGACGATCATGCATTCGACGCCTTCAACCCGGCCGATACCGGCGATCACGCCTGCGGCCGGAACGTCTTCGCCATAGACACCGTGGGCGGCCAACTGGCTCATTTCCAGAAACGGCGAGCCCGGATCGAGCAGGCGGTTGATGCGTTCACGCGGCAGCAGTTTGCCTCGCGAGGTGTGGCGTTCCTGTGCTTTCGCGCCGCCACCCTGCGCGACCTGTGCGAGCAGGGTGTGCAGGGCGTCGACCTGTTTGAGCATCGCGGCGCTGTTGGCGGCGAATTCCGCTGAACGAGGATTGAGCTGAGTGTGCAGAATCATGTGCTACTCCGTAGCAGCTTCAAGTTTCAAGCTACGAGCTGCAAGTTGAGGCGAGAGCGCATGTCTCTTGCCGCTTGACGCTCGCAGCTTGCCGCTGACGAAATTCATTTCGTTTCGTTGAACAGTTCGCGACCGATCAGCATGCGACGAATCTCACTGGTGCCGGCGCCGATTTCGTACAGCTTGGCGTCACGCAGCAGACGACCGGCGGGGAATTCGTTGATGTAACCGTTACCGCCGAGAATCTGGATCGCGTCGAGGGCGATCTGCGTGGCACGTTCGGCGGTGTAAAGGATTACGCCGGCAGCGTCCTTGCGTGTCGTTTCACCGCGCTCGCAGGCCTGAGCCACCGCGTAAAGGTAGGCGCGGCTGGCGTTGAGTTGGGTGTACATGTCGGCGACTTTGCCCTGGATCAGCTGGAATTCGCCGATGCTCTGGCCGAACTGCTTGCGGTCATGGATGTACGGGACGATCAGATCCATGCACGACTGCATGATCCCGGTCGGGCCGCCCGACAGCACGACGCGTTCGTAATCGAGGCCGCTCATCAGCACTTTCACGCCGCCGTTGAGCACGCCGAGGATGTTCTCTTGCGGCACTTCGACGTCATCGAAGAACAGCTCGCAGGTGTTGGAACCGCGCATGCCGAGCTTGTCGAACTTGTTGCTGCGGCTGAAGCCTTTCCAGTCGCGCTCGACGATGAATGCAGTGATGCCGTGGGCGCCTTTTTCCAGATCGGTCTTGGCGTAGATCACGTAGGTGTTGGCGTCGGGGCCGTTGGTGATCCAGGTTTTGCTGCCGTTGAGGACGTAGCGGTCGCCACGTTTGTCGGCGCGCAGTTTCATTGAAACCACGTCAGAACCGGCGTTCGGCTCGCTCATCGCCAGCGCGCCGACGTGCTCGCCGCTGATCAGCTTCGGCAGGTACTTGGTTTTCTGTTCGTGGTTGCCGTTACGGTTGATCTGGTTGACGCAGAGATTGGAGTGCGCGCCGTAGGACAACGCCACCGAGGCCGAGCCGCGGCTTATCTCTTCCATCGCCACCACGTGCGCCAGATACCCCAGGCCTGCGCCGCCGTACTCTTCCGGCACGGTGATACCGAGCAGGCCCATGTCACCGAATTTGCCCCACATGTCGGCAGGGAACAGGTTGTCGCTGTCGATTTGCGCCGCGCGTGGGGCGATCTCTTTAGCGACGAAGGACTGAACCTGATCGCGCAGCATGTCGATGGTTTCACCGAGGGCGAAGTTCAGGGATGGGTAGCTCATGGGTCACCTTTTGGCTTTTTTGTAGGGTGGGGAGGGCGGCGGTTCAGCTCTCACCTTGACGTTAACGTAAGCCTGCGATGAGTGACTGTCAATCACACTTTACGTTAACGTCAACTTAGGCGAGAGTAGAGACAGTTCAAGATAGAAAACGGACTGTCCCAGAGGGACTAATCCGGCAAACCCGCTAATAAAGACAATAGGGGTCGTCATGGATCAACCCAGTGCAAATCCGCAGCGCAGTTACACCCGAGGTTCCCAGGACAAAGCCTTGCTGGCGATGACCATCGGGCAGATGTTCGATCAGACCGTCGCGCGATACCCGGACGGCGAGGCGTTGGTGGTGCGCCATCAGCAGCTGCGCTACTCCTGGCAACAGCTCGCTGACGCAGTGGATCTGCATGCCAGGGCTTTGCTGGCGTTGGGATTGCAGGCGGGCGATCGACTCGGCATCTGGGCCCCGAATTGCGCGCAGTGGTGCATCACCCAATTCGCCACCGCGAAGATCGGGGTGATCCTGGTCAACATCAACCCGGCCTACCGCACCTCCGAACTCGAATATGTCCTCAAGCAGTCGGGCTGCAACTGGCTGGTCTGTGCCGGAGCATTCAAGACCTCCAGTTATCACGGCATGTTGCAGGGACTGGTGCCGGAACTGGCGGAGCAATCCATCGGCCAATTGCGCAGCGAGCGTCTGCCGGAGCTGCGTGGCGTGATCAGCCTCGACGCACAACCGCCGTCGGGTTTCCTGCCGTGGTCGCAACTGGCCGATATGGCCGCCAGCATCGCCCCGCAACAACTGCATGAACGCAGCGACAGCCTGCACTTCGATCAACCGGTGAACATCCAGTACACCTCCGGCACCACCGGTTTCCCCAAGGGCGCGACCCTCAGTCACTACAACATTCTCAATAACGGTTACATGGTCGGCGAAAGTATTGGCCTGACGCCGCTTGATCGACTGGTGATCCCGGTGCCGCTGTACCACTGCTTCGGCATGGTCATGGGCAACCTCGGTTGCATTACCCACGGCAGCACGATGATTTATCCCAACGATGCCTTCGATCCGTTGCTGACCCTGCAAACCGTCGCCGAAGAAAAAGCCACCGGGCTTTACGGCGTGCCGACCATGTTCATCGCCATGCTCGACCAGCCACAACGCGGCGAATTCGATCTGTCGAGCCTGCGCACCGGCATCATGGCCGGCGCCACTTGCCCGATCGAAGTCATGCGCCGGGTCATCAGCGAGATGCACATGAGCGAAGTGCAGATCGCCTATGGCATGACCGAAACCAGCCCCGTTTCGCTACAGACCGGACCGAACGATGAACTGGAATTGCGCGTGACCACTGTCGGCCGCACCCAACCGCAACTTGAAAGCAAGATCATCGACGAGGCCGGCAACCTGGTGCCGCGCGGCACCATCGGCGAACTCTGTACCCGTGGTTACAGTGTCATGCTCGGCTACTGGAGCAATCCGCAGGCCACCGCCGAGGCCATCGATGAGGCCGGCTGGATGCACACCGGCGATCTGGCGAGCATGGATGACGATGGCTACGTGAACATCGCCGGACGTAACAAGGACATGATCATTCGCGGTGGCGAGAATGTTTATCCGCGTGAGCTGGAGGAGTTCTTCTTCACCCATCCGGCCGTGGCGGACGTGCAGGTGATCGGCATTCCGTGCTCGCGTTACGGTGAGGAAATTGTCGCCTGGATCAAATTCCATCCCGGCCACAGCGCTTCAGAACTGGAGCTGCAAACCTGGTGCAAGGAGCGCATCGCGCACTTCAAGACACCACGGCATTTCAAGTTTGTCGAAGAGTTTCCGATGACGGTGACGGGCAAGATTCAGAAATTCAGGATGCGCGAGATCAGTATCGAGGAGCTGAAAACAATTGAGCCCTAACCACAATCACTGTGGGAGCTGGCTTGCCAGCGATGGCGTCAGGTCAGCCAGCATCAACGTTGAATGATCTACCGCAATCGCTGGCAAGCCAGCTCCCACAGGGATTGGGGGGTATTCGGGAATCACAGAAAGCACAAAGGGGAGCCGAGGCTCCCCTTTAATTTTGTCGTCGCGTGCTCTTTTTTTATTATTGAGGGTCGGTCTATTGTTGTTTTTGGCAACCGTGGCCCTTTACCGCTGTTTTTGGCGACCCCCATCCGGGATCAAGAGCAAACGTATTTTTTTGAGCGCTGATCTGCTTTCTCGTTAAACGATCCAACCGATTCGGGAGCTACCTGAAGGTAGTTTTATTATTCTCTGCCCGGTTGCGGGTCACTCCTGAGAGCACCCTGAAAAACACACCTTCTCCAAAAAAATCTGTTAGCTGCGTCTCTGCCGTGTTGTTTTTGTTATGTCAGAGTCGTTACGTCTTATTTTTATTGGTTTGCCGCTTTTTATTCTTGTTATGCCATAGAGATAGCAGGACGCGTGCCAACTTTAAAAATTCCTTATAAATCAATGACTTGATATTTTTTCGGGTTTTATCGCCCGGTCAAAGCCAGACAATTTGTTTCCGTGTTACTCGCTCGTGCCCACTTTGCGGACGCAGCGGTAACACCCTCGGCCTCACTGTGCGTTACGGGCCTTGGCCACGCGCGAGCCGCTCGGGCGACCGAGCACCGCGCTGATTTGCTGACCCGCGGCAATCAAGGCGTCCAGGTCGATTCCGGTGTCGATTCCCAGCCCGTTGAGCAGGTAAACAACGTCTTCGGTGGCGACGTTACCGCTCGCACCTTTGGCGTACGGGCAACCGCCGAGGCCGGCGATAGAGCTGTCGAACACCGCGATGCCTTCGAGCAGACTGGCGTAGATGTTGGCCATGGCCTGGCCATAGGTGTCGTGAAAGTGCCCGGCGAGTTTTTCTCTTGGCACCTGCGCCGAAACCACTTCAAACAGGCGACGAGTCGCGCCTGCGGTGCCGGTGCCGATGGTGTCGCCGAGCGACACTTCATAACAGCCCATCGCGTACAACTCGCGCGCAACCATGGCCACTTGCTCCGGCGCGACGGTGCCCTCGTAAGGACAGCCGAGCACGCAGGAAACGTAACCGCGTACGGTAACGCCATGCTGTTTCGCCGCGTCCATGATCGGCGCAAACCGCGCCAGGCTTTCACTGATTGAGCAGTTGATGTTGCGCTGCGAGAACGCTTCGGATGCAGCGGCGAACACCGCGACCTCCTTGACCCCGGCCGCGACAGCATCTTCGAAACCACGCAGGTTCGGTGCCAGTGCACCGTAGGTCACGCCGGGCTTACGTTGGATCTGCGCGAACACCTCGGCGGACCCGGCCATCTGCGGCACCCATTTCGGTGAGACGAAACTGCCGACTTCTATATAGCCAAGACCTGCGGCGCTCAAGGCGTCGACCAGTTGCACCTTGTCAGCCACGCTGATGGGTTGGGCTTCGTTCTGCAGGCCATCGCGCGGGCCGACTTCGATCAGGCGTACTTGGGAGGGGAGGGACATGGCGTTGACCTGCTTGAATTTTGATTCGTGGAGAGTCCTGTGGGAGCGGGCTTGCCCGCGATGACGTCGGGTCAGTCAGCATTAATGCTGGATGCTCCGGCATGATCGCGGGCAAGCCCGCTTCCACAGGGGGAAAAGTTGACCTTTAGATGGCTTGCTGGCTCTTGAGCGTCTGCTCCAGCGCCTGCACGCAGCGTTCCTCGGCGGTATCGAGTTCCAGCTTCATCTGCTCGATGTCGAGCAATTGCTGCTCCAGCTGTTCCCGGCGCTCGCTGATTTTCGCCAGCATGCTGTTGAGTTGTTTGGTGTTACCGCTGGACGGGTCGTAGAGTTCGATCAGTTCGCGGCATTCGGCCAGCGAGAAACCGATGCGCTTGCCGCGCAGGATCAGCTTCAGGCTGACCTTGTCGCGGGGCGAATAGATGCGTTCCTGGCCGCGACGCTCAGGGCTGAGCAGGCCTTGCTCTTCATAAAAGCGAATTGCCCGGGTGGTGATGTCCAGCTCGCGGGCAAGGTCGGAAATGCTATAGGTCTGGCTGCTCATGAAAGCGCTCGATAAAAGGTCTTGGCGCTAAGCTAATGGTAGGTTGACGTTTACGTCAAGCGGGATGATTTTTGGTGTATTTGATGGCCCCTTCGCGAGCAGGCTCGCTCCCACATTCGACCGCATTAATTCAGTCAGAGAGCAATCCCCTGTGGGAGCGAGCCTGCTCGCGAAGAACGATAACGCGGTGTAATTTCTTACACCTTATCAAGCTTCTTCTCATGCGCCGTCACCTGCTGGCACAACTCGATCATCTGCTCGCGCATCCAGCGATTCGCCGGGTCCTGATCGGTGCTCTCATGCCAATACAGATGCGTCTCCACCGGCGGCACATCGTTGACCGGCAGATTAAACGCATGCAGTTCATGGCGACGGGCGAAACGCTCCGGCACGGTCATGACCATGTCGGTCTGCTGCATCACCTGGGACGCCATCAAATAATGCTGCGAGCGCAATGCGATCTTGCGCTGAATGCCCATTTTTCCAAGTGCCAGGTCCACATAGCCGAGGCCGCTGCGACGGCTGGAAATATGGATGTGCGTCAGCGACAGATAGTCATCGAGGGAGAATTTTTCCTTGCCCGCCATCGGATGGCCCTTGCGCATCGCGCAAACGTAGCGGTCTTCCATCAGCTTGACATGACGCACCTGCGGGTCGGTGTTGAGCGGCGCATCCACGGCAAAATCCAGACGTCCGGCCGCCAGTTCCTTGGTGGTCTCGCGACGTTTGGACAGGAAACTCTCAATGATTACCGCTGGCGCCAAACGGCGCAAACGCTGGAACAGCGGCGGCAAAATCACTGCCTCGGTGAGGTCGGTCATGCTGATGCGGTAGGTCTTGACCGCTTGCGCCGGGTTGAAAATGCGACTTTCCTGAACCGATACGCGCAATAGCGACAGCGCGTTGCGCACCGGGCCGATGATGTTCTGTGCCATCGGCGTCGGCACCATGCCCTGAGCCGTGCGTACGAAGAGCGGGTCGTTAAACGTTTCGCGCAACCGCGCCAGCGCGTTGGACACCGCCGGCTGCGTGATGCCGACAATCTGCCCGGCACGGGTCAGGTTGGCTTCGGTGTAGATCGCGTCGAAGACGATGAAAAGGTTGAGGTCGACCTTGCTCAGATTCATAACGCGGCTTCTCTTGTTTTAAGGGCAAGTGTTTTAGGGGCTGACAATCAGCCGATCATATATCGGTGATGAATGTTAATACACGCCGAGAATAGGCTAGGTAAATTATCAACGCTGTTCTAGCATCGATTGCATGACTTAAACAACCTCTGCCCAAGAAGGTAATTGCTCATGGATTTCGCTTATTCGCCCAAGGTGCAAGAACTGCGTGAGCGCGTGACCGCGTTCATGGACACTTACGTTTACCCGGCCGAAGCCGTGTTCGAACGCCAGGTTGCCGAAGGCGATCGCTGGCAGCCGACGGCGATCATGGAGGAGCTCAAGGCCAAGGCCAAGGCACAGGGGTTGTGGAATCTGTTTCTGCCGGAATCGGAACTCGGCGCCGGTCTGACCAACCTCGAATACGCACCCCTGGCAGAAATCATGGGGCGCTCCTTGCTCGGGCCAGAGCCGTTCAACTGCTCGGCTCCGGACACCGGCAACATGGAAGTGCTGGTGCGTTACGCCAACGAAGAACAGAAACAGCGCTGGCTCGAACCGCTGCTGCGCGGCGAGATCCGCTCGGCGTTTGCCATGACCGAACCGGATGTCGCTTCGTCCGACGCCACCAACATGGCCGCCCGCGCCGTGCGTGATGGCGACGAGTGGGTGATCAATGGCAAGAAGTGGTGGACCTCCGGCGCCTGCGATCCACGCTGCAAAATCCTCATCTTCATGGGCCTGAGCAATCCTGATGCGCCGCGCCACGCGCAGCACTCGATGATCCTCGTGCCGGTTGACACCCCCGGCGTGAAAATCGTCCGTCCGCTGCCGGTATTCGGTTATGACGACGCGCCGCATGGTCACGCTGAAGTGCTGTTCGACAACGTACGCGTGCCGTACGAAAACGTCCTGCTGGGTGAAGGACGCGGCTTCGAAATCGCTCAGGGTCGCCTTGGCCCGGGCCGAATTCACCACTGCATGCGATCGGTCGGCATGGCCGAACGTGCCTTGGAATTGATGTGCAAACGCTCGGTGAGCCGCACGGCATTCGGCAAACCCCTGGCGCGTCTGGGCGGTAACGTCGACAAGATCGCCGATTCGCGGATGGAAATCGACATGGCGCGCCTGCTGACGTTGAAAGCGGCCTACATGATGGACACTGTCGGTAACAAAGTGGCGAAGAGCGAGATCGCGCAGATCAAGGTTGTCGCGCCGAACGTGGCACTTCGCGTGATTGATCGGGCGATCCAGATGCATGGCGGGGCAGGGGTGTCTAACGATTTCCCGCTGGCCTACATGTACGCCATGCAACGCACCCTGCGCCTGGCTGACGGCCCCGACGAAGTGCACCGCGCGGCGATTGGCAAGTTCGAAATCGGCAAGTATGTGCCGAAGGAAATGCTGCGTAGCGAGCGCTGATTCGACACCGTGTCATCGTTCATCGCTGGCAAGCCAGCTCCCACAGGGACCTCCAATGAGCACAAATTTTGTGAACACCCGAGAAACCTGTGGGAGCTGGCTTGCCAGCGATGGCATCAGCAGGTTCACCCAATCACATCAGGTTCAGTAGATCCAAACTTCAACCCGCCGATTCTTGATCCGGCCTTCATCCGCGCTATTGGCTGCCACCGGCATCTGCGCGCCAAATCCGCGTACCTCGCGCAGCACCACGCCGTTTTTCACCAGCTCACGCCGTACGGCCATCGCCCGCAATTTGGACAACAAGTCCGCCCGCGCCGGGTCGTCCTTGATGTCGCCAAACCCCACCAGTGTTACCGCGCGATCGGTTTTGTCGTGGCGCGTTATATAGTCGAACACCCGAGCCAGATCCTGCCGAGCCTTGTTGTCGAGGCTGGCACTGCCTTCCTCGAAACGGAAATTGACTGTCAGACGTTGGGCGTGACGGCTGAGGGATTGATACCCCTCCGGCATCAGCGCATTCGGTGCGACGGTCATCGCATGCACGGTCTGACTGATGAAACCGTTGGCCGCAACAATGCCCTGGCCCTGACGACTTTGCGCAAACGCCACCAATGCCTTGGCCCACGGGTTTTGACTGTCGGGCGGCAGATAGAAGAACAATCGTCGCGACAGCGGATAGTCTTCGGTGGCGATCAAGCTGTTGAGTGGCAGCATCGATTGCGACGGGCCATCGGCTATCGCCACCGCTTTGGCCTGGCGCACGTACGGCAAACCGATGAAGCCGATACCCTGTGGATCGCTGCTGACGGCGTCGGATAACTGCTCGCTGGATTCAAACCGTTTCGCCGCGTTACTCAGACTTTTCCCACGACGACTCAAGACCAATTCCTTAAACGTGTCGTACGTCCCGGACTGATCATCCCGCGCATATAAATGAATGACGCCACCACGCCCGCCGAGGTCTTCCCAGGTTTTTAGCTCGCCACTGAAGATCCGCGCCAGTTGTTCGGTATCCAGTTGCTGCAATGGATTATCGGGGTGGAGGATGATCGCCAGGCCATCGATGGCAATGACTTGCTCGGCGCCTGGGCTTTTCAGATCGCCGAGTGATTGCAGTGTCTGTAACTCACCATCCTTGATCTCGCGGGAAGACGCGGCCAGATCGGCGCTGGCGTTTTTCAATGCGACGAATCCGGTACTCGAGCCGTGGGCCGCAACTTCCACGACAACGCGTTGACCTTGCGCGGTCTGGCCAACGATCCGCAGTTCATTGGCGGTGTCCGCGGTTTCGCGGTGAATCTTCAGCAGACCTTGCTCTCGCAGCAATCCTTCAACCAGTGCCGGGCCGAGTTCGGCGCCAATGGTGTTGGATCCCTGGATGCGCAGTGCCGGGCCGTTTTGCGCGATGGGCAGGGCTGCGGCGGAGACCTTCAGCCATGCGCCCAACAGAAAAACCAGTAAAACACGCAGGGTCATGCCGGCACCAATTGAAGCCAAGGGGATTGCCGGGGAGATTAAGTCAGGCGTATGACCAAAACATGACAGCGATTCAATGTGGGAGCGAGCAGGCTCGCTCCCACAGGGGGATTTCAGGTGATTTGAGGATCAGCTCAGTTCAAGCCAGATTGGCGCATGGTCCGAAGGCTTTTCCATGCCGCGCAATTCATAGTCGACACCCGCCGCTTTTACCCGAGGCAGCAAACCGTGGGATGCCAGGATCACGTCGATGCGCAACCCGCGTTTCGGTTCATCTTCAAAACCACGGCTGCGGTAGTCGAACCAGCTGAACATGTCAGTCACGTCCGGGTTCAGGTGGCGGTAGCTGTCGGTCAGGCCCCAGTTTTTCAGGCGGGCCATCCACTCGCGCTCTTCCGGCAGGAAGCTGCATTTGCCGGTTTTCAGCCAGCGCTTCATGTTGTCCGGGCCGATGCCGATGTCGCAGTCTTCCGGGGAAATGTTCACATCGCCCATCACCACCACTGGCTGTTCGTTGCTGAACCGGGTTTCCAGCAGGGTTTGCAGATCGCTGTAAAAACGCTGCTTGGCGGGGAATTTGGTTGGATGGTCGCGGCTCTCACCCTGTGGGAAATAGCCGTTCATGATCGTCACCGGCACGCCATTGGCGTCAGCGAAAGTGCCCCAGATGAAGCGGCGCTGGGCGTCTTCTTCGTCAGTCGCGAAACCTTTGTGGATGGCAATCGGCTCCTGACGCGAGAGCATTGCCACGCCGTAATGGCCTTTCTGGCCGTGGAAATACACGTGGTAGCCAAGGGCACGTACTTCTTCCAGCGGAAACTGGTCGTCGTGGACCTTGGTTTCCTGCAGGCCGATCACGTCCGGCTGGTGTTTTTCGATCAGCGCTGCCAGCTGATGCGGACGGGCGCGCAGTCCGTTGATGTTGAAGGAAACAATCTTCATGGTCGGCAGTCCTGGCAAAAGGGCGATGCTAGCTGACATGTGGGATGGGGGCCAGTGTTGGGGTAGGCAGATTCGGTTTGGTCTGTGGGGTTTGTGCTGTCTGCAATGGCGCCATCGCTGGCAAGCCAGCTCCCACAGGGATCTCCAGCGAACACAAATTTTGTGAACACCCGAGAAACCTGTGGGAGCTGGCTTGCCAGCGATGGCGTCCGTTCAGTCGATGAAGATCCCCAGTTGGTCTATACCTGTGGGGAACCGCAGCATCACCAAAAGGTTCGTACCAACAAGAGCCCCGCCATTCAAGCGGTGCCAGGGGAGAATCACTGACATGCCTGAAACCCAGACCGCCATTGCCGACATTCATATGCTCGACCGCGGTTATTCCCGCGAAGCCAGATCCCTGCTCTATCAGGCCTATCGCCACGAGCCGACTTTCGGTTACCTGTTCGAAGCCGAACGCCCCGGATACGAACAGCGGGTGCGGGCGACGGTCCGTGAACTGGTCAAGCAGCACTTTCTTCAGGACTTGCCCGCCATTGGCCTGCTGGTCAACGACCGCCTGATCGGCATCGCTCTGATCGCGCCGCCGCAGCGCCGCTTGGGCATCACCGAAAGTTGGGCATGGCGCCTGCGCATGGTGCTCAGCACCGGTTTTCGCTGCACCCGGCGCTATCTGGAATATCACGATGCCGTCGCCGCGTGCGTGCCGAGTGATTCGGTACACATGTTGCCGCTGCTCGGTATTCACCCGCAGTTCCAGGGCAAACACTTCGGTGAGCAACTGCTGACGGCCGTACACAACTGGTGCGCGGTGGACGAAACGTCGCAAGGTGTGGTGCTCGACACCGGCAATCCGCGCTATCTGGAATTTTACAAACGACAGGGTTACGAGGAGATCGGCGAAGTTGCCGTCGGCCCGGTGCGTGAGCATGTATTTTTCCACGCCAACCCTCAGGTGTTACAAACAGCAACAGCTTAGCAATCGAACTTCTTGGGAAATTTCCTCTTCTATTACGCTCCCAAGCCCGTGATAGCATTCGCGCCATGAAGTTTCCAGGAAGATTTACCAGTGGCGTGCTCATGCTGTTATCCAGCTGCGCGGCGCTGGCGCAAAGTGAATTGGATGTGCGGATCAAACCGTCCAACGATGAACTCAAGGCCAATATAGAAGGCTATATCGGCAGCCTCGGTGACCGCGACGAAGAAGCCTTGCTGCGCTTCAGTCGTGGTGCCGAAGAGCAGGCGCGCAAGGCGGCCCAGGCGTTGGGCTACTACCAGCCGCAGATCGACAGCGACGTGAAGGGCGGTGACAAGCCGCGCCTGGTGCTGAACATCGATCCCGGCGAGCCGATTCGCCTGCGCAACGTCACCATCCGTGTCGACGGCCCGGCTGCCTCCTTTAAATCCTTTCGCGTACCGAAAGCCGACGTGCTCAAGCCTGGCGCGGTGCTCAACCATGGTCGCTACGAAGACGCCAAGCGACTGATCCAGAATCAGGCCTCGCGCTTCGGTTATTTCAGTGGCCATTTCACCAGTCAAAAACTCTTGGTCGACCCGCGCGCAGGCGTCGCCGATGTCGAACTGATTTATGAAAGCGGCCCGCGTTATGCGCTGGGCACAGTCAGTTTCGAAGGCGATACGCCGTTCGACGAAGATCTGCTGCAACGCATGGTGCCATTCAAACCGGGCGAGCCTTACGACTCCGAACTGATCGCCGAACTCAACCGCGATCTGCAATCGAGTGGCTATTTCGAAGGCGTGCGCGTCGACGCCGCACCGACTGCTGCAAAAAATGACGTGATCCCGGTGGACGTCAAACTCGACACGCGCAAGCCGCGCACCATGGGCCTGGGTCTCGGCTATTCGACCGACGTCGGCCCACGGATCAAAGCCAACTGGACGCGCCACTGGGTCAATCCGCAGGGCGACAGCTATGGCTGGGAAGCCGAGCTCTCGGCGCCGCGGCAGAACGTCGGGCTGTTCTACGACATCCCGCTCGACCCGCCGCTGACCGACAAATTGCGTTGGGCTGGCGGTTATCAATTCGAAGACATCGAAGGTTCCGACACGCTCAGCAAACTGCTGACCTTCGGCCCGGAATGGCACAGCAAGTTGCCCAGCGGCTGGCAACGGGTGATCTCGCTGAAATGGCAGCGCGAGGAATACGAGCTTGGCGACGACTCGGGCTTGAGTACCTTGCTGATGCCCGGCATCAGTTACTCGTACCTCAAAAGTGACAACCGCATCGACCCGCACAACGGTTATCGCCTGACCTTTGAAAGCAAAGTCGCGAAGGAAGGCGTCGGCTCCGACACCAACCTTTTATATGGCACTGCGCTGGTCAAGGGCTTGACCACGGTGTTCGACAAACACCGTCTGCTCGGTCGTGTGCAGGTCGGCGGCAGCGCCACCAACGGTTACAAATCGGTCCCGCCGTCGCTGCGCTTCTTTGCCGGTGGCGATCAGAGCGTGCGCGGTTACGACTACCAGAGCCTGTCCCCGGAAAACTCCGATGGCGACCGCATCGGTGGCCGCTACATGATTGCCGGCAGTGTTGAATATCAATACTCCGTCGCCGAGAAATGGCGAGTCGCGACCTTCGTCGATCAGGGCAACTCCTTCAACAAACTCGAACTGCCGAACCTCAAGACCGGGGTCGGCATCGGTGTGCGCTGGGTCTCGCCGGTGGGGCCGATCCGCCTCGACCTGGCCCATGCGCTGGACGACGATGGCGGCATCCGGCTGCACTTTTCCATGGGGCCTGAGCTGTGAAGCGTGGTTTGAAAATTACCGCACTGACGCTGTTGGCGTTGGTGTTCTTGATCGTATTGAGTGTGGCCGTCGTACTCGGAACCAACACCGGCAGCCGCTGGGCGCTGGGTCTGGTGCCGGGCTTGAGCACGGAGAATTTCCAGGGTCGCCTCGGCGGGCAATGGAGCGCCGATCATCTTGTCTGGCAGCAAGACAGCAGCCGGGTCGAACTGGACCAGGCCATCTTCGCCTGGTCGCCGCTGTGCCTGACGCGCATGACGTTGTGCATCGATCAACTCAAGGCTGATCGGGTTGTTTTGCAGTTTCCGCCGAGTGAAGAAACCACCGAAAGCGGCCCGATCAAACTGCCTGATCTGCAATTGCCGCTGGGTCTCGAACTGGGCGATGTGCAGGTCGGCAGTTTGCTGTTCAACGGCAGCGAGCAACTCAAAGGCCTGCAACTGGCGGCCCACTGGACCGCTAAAGGCTTGCAGATCGACAGCGTGAAATTGCAACGCGATGAGTTGAGCCTGAACCTGTCCGGGTTGCTCCAGCCCACCGGTAACTGGCCGCTGAACATTGCAGGGGATCTGACCCTGCCGTCACCGGGCACCGATCCCTGGACGCTGGCGTTGAAAATCGACGGCGATCTGTTGAAGACCCTGAACCTGCACGCCGACAGTCGTGGCTACCTTGATGGCCAGTTGAGCGGCGAACTGCAACCGCTGGCGGAAAACCTGCCGGCCAAGGTGCGTATCACGTCCGAGGCGTTCAAACCGAGCGCTGATCTGCCGGATACCCTGCAACTCAATCAACTGGTGCTGACCGGTGAAGGCGACCTGAAAAACGGTTACCAGCTAAACGGCAACGCCACGCTGCCCGCCGATAAAGGCCCGGTCGCGCTATTGCTCAAAGGCAAGGTCGACGCCAGCGGCGCGCAAATCGCCGGCCTCGACCTGAGCGCCAACGACAAGCAAAGCCTCAAACTCACCGGCAGTGTTGACTGGAGCAAGGGGCTGACCGCTCAAGCCAACATCAATTGGCAGGACTTCCCGTGGCATCGGCTCTACAACGAAATCGACGAGCCACAGGTCGCTTTGCGTACCTTCAACGGCGAAGTGTCTTACACCGACGGTCAATACATCGGTAACTTCGCCGCCGCGCTGGATGGCCCGGCGGGCGCATTCAGCCTGAGCAGTCCGTTTAGCGGCAGCCTTGAACAGATCGCGTTGCCGCAACTGAAAATGGAGGCCGGGCAGGGCAAAGCCGAAGGACACGTGAACGTGCAGTTTGCTGACGGCATTGCCTGGGACGCGGCGCTGGATCTGTCGGCGCTCAACCCGGCGTATTGGGTTGCAGAACTGCCGGGCACCCTGGCGGGGCCGTTGAAAAGCCAAGGCGAAATGAAGAACGAGCGCTTGAGCCTGACGGCCGATCTCGACCTCAAAGGCAAACTGCGCGGCCAACCGGCGATCCTCCAGGCCAAGGCCGACGGCGCTGGCGAACTATGGAATCTGAATGCCCTGCAAATCCGCCTCGGCGACAATAGCATCAGCGGCAAGGGCAGTCTGCAACAGAAACTCACCGGGCAGATCGACATCAAGTTGCCGCGTCTGGCCCAACTCTGGCCAGAGCTGCGCGGGCAGATCAACGGTCAGGTCAACGTCGCCGGCACATTGAAAGCACCGCAAGGCAAGCTCGGTCTGCAAGGTTCGCAGCTGGCCTTTCAGGATAATCGCCTGCAAAGCCTCAACCTCGACGCCACCGTCGACAGCGCACAGCGAGCGAAGATCGATCTCAAAGGCAGCGGCATTCAGGCCGGCGACACGAATTTGGGCACCCTGACCGCCAGCGCCCAAGGCGACATCAAGAGCCAGAAACTCAATCTCGACCTGCTTGGGCCGAAACTGAAACTGGCGCTTGGCCTGGACGGCAATCTGGACAACGGCAACTGGCGCGGGCGCCTTGCCAGCGGCGATATTCAGGCCGGTGGCCAGGATTGGAAACTGCAAAACCCGGCCAGGCTCGAGCGCCTGGCGGACGGCAAAATCAATTTCGGCGCCCACTGCTGGGTGTCCGGCAGCGCCAGCTTCTGCGGTGAAGATCAACGGCTGATGCCCGAGCCGAAACTGCGATACCACCTCAAGCAATTCCCGATTGAAAGCCTCGCGCAGTGGTTGCCCAAAGACTTCGCCTGGCAGGGCAAGCTCAATGCCGATCTGCAACTGGACCTGCCGGCCAGCGGCCCCAATGGCGTGATCAGCATCGACGCCAGCGGCGGCACCTTGCGTATGCGTGAAAAGGATCAGTGGCTCGACTTTCCGTACCAGACGCTGAAACTCACCAGTAAGTTGACCCCGAAACGCATCGACACGGACCTCAATTTCGTCGGTGGCAAACTTGGCGAACTGATGGTGCAGGCGCAACTCAATCCGCTGCCGAAAAACAAACCGCTGAGCGGCTCGTTCCGCCTGACCGGGCTGGACCTGTCTGTGGCGCGTCCGTTTGTGCCAATGGTCGAGAAACTCACCGGGCGCCTCAACGGCAGCGGCACGATCTCCGGTGGTCTGCTCGCACCCCTGGTCAATGGCACCGTGCAACTCAGCGATGGCGAAGTGTCCGGCGCCGAGTTGCCGATGGAACTGCAGGATCTGCAAGTCAAAGCGATGATTGCCGGTGAGTCGGTGCGTCTGGACGGCGGCTGGAAAAGCGGCAAGAGCGGGCAGGGCAGCCTGAACGGCAATATCACCTGGGGCCAGGCACTGGTGGTGGATCTGGCGCTCAAAGGCACGCAATTGCCGGTCAGCGTCGAACCCTACGCCAAACTCGAAGTGGCGCCGGACCTGAAGATTTCCATGGCCGGCGATGAGCTGAAAATTGCCGGCAAAGTGCTGGTGCCCAAAGGCGAAATCACCGTACGTGAATTGCCGCCATCGACTGTGAAGGTCTCCGATGACACGATCATCGTCGGCGCACAGACCGAACAGGGCAAACCACCCATAGCCATGAAAATGGACATCGACGTGGTGGTCGGGCAAGACAAGTTGAGCTTCGCCGGTTTTGGCCTGACCGCCAATCTGCAAGGTCAGGTTCACATCGGTGACAACATGGACACTCGCGGCGAACTCTGGCTCAACGACGGGCGTTACCGCGCCTACGGTCAGCGCCTGACGGTGCGCCGTGCGCGTCTGCTGTTCGCCGGTCCCATCGATCAGCCGTATCTGGATATCGAAGCGATTCGCCAGACAGACGACGTGATCGCCGGTATTCGCCTGAGCGGCAGCGCGGAACAACCGACCACGCAGATCTTCTCCGAGCCGGCGATGAGCCAGGAACAGGCGCTGTCTTACCTCGTCCTCGGCCGTCCGTTGAGCACCAACGGTGAAGACAACAACATGCTCGCGCAAGCGGCGTTGGGCCTGGGCTTGATGGGCAGTGCCGGGGTCACCAGCGGCCTGGCCAAGGATCTGGGTATTCAGGATTTCCAGCTCGACACACAGGGCAGCGGCGACGCCACCAGCGTGGTGGCCAGCGGCAACATCTCCGAGAAGCTCAGTTTGCGTTATGGCGTTGGCGTGTTTGAACCGGCCAGCACCATTGCGCTGCGGTACAAGCTGAGCAAGAAGGTTTACGTCGAAGTCGCCAGTGGCGTGGCCAGTTCTCTGGACATTTTCTACAAGCGCGATTTCTAGGTCGCGCTTTCACCTGAACCGAGTCGCTTCAATCGCTGGCAAGCCAGCTCCCACAAGTCTCTCTGGCGCACCTGAATGTTGTGCCCGGCAAGGACCCTGTGGGAGCTGGCTTGCCAGCGATGACGTCCGATTGCGCAACGCAAAACCCCAGCCCATTTGTCAGCTAATTACCTAGCCTGCTAACGATTTCGTTGACATTCGCTGCCTAGGCAGTAACATCTCGACATACATTCACTGCCTAGGCAGTTATTAGGTGAGCAAATGAAGCATTTCACCCCGGACGAATTCAAACATTGCCATCTCGGCCTGTTGCTTGGCCGTGCTGCGCTGCTCAAGGACCGGATCATCGACACCCACATGGAACCCCACGGCATCACTGCCGCGCAGTTCAAGGTGTTGATCATCATGGCCCAGTTCGGCGTTGATACGCCGGCCGAGCTGTGCCGGCACTTGTCGCTCGACAGCGGTTCGATGACGCGCATGCTCGATCGTCTGGAGCAGAAAGGCTTTCTGGTTCGCCAACGCAGCGAAGGCGATCGCCGTCAGGTGCAACTGAAACTGACCGAACAAGGCCAGCAACTGGCCGATCGCCTGCCACACATCGGCGCCGATGCGATGAATGAACTGGCCGGCGCCGTCACTCCGGACGAGTTGAAAACCCTGGAATACATCCTCAAAAAAATTCTGCTGGCAGCCGGTGACCCGATCACTATCCAGCGGTTAGGTGAACACAATGAGCGGTAAAACCTTGCGCAGCAGCCTCAATTTGGTGCTGTCGGCGATGATTCTCGCCGGTTGCGCCAACTACAGCGGCCTCGACACTCAAGGTCAGAGCCTCGATGCGAAGAGCCTCAAAGTCGGTCAGTCGCTCAATGGCGTCACGCTGTCGCCGGCGGCCTGGCCGAAAAGCGATTGGTGGACCAGCCTCGGCGATCCGCAACTCGACGGCTTGATCCGCGAAGCCCTGCACGACAGCCCCGACATGCAGATCGCCCAAGCCCGCGCCCATCAGGCCAGCGCCGCCGCGTATGCCGCCGATGCCGAACGCTATCCGACGCTGGACGCCAGCGCCGGCATCAGCCGCTCGCGCCTGGCCAAGGATCAGGATCCGCGAGGGCAGGGCGATGCCTATTCCACCGTGCGCAATGTCAGCGCCGGCTTCAATTACAACTTCGATTTGTGGGGCGGTCAGCGCGATGCCTGGGAAGCCGCACTCGGTCAGGCCCGTGCCGCCGAAGTCGATCGTCAGGCTGCACAGCTGACCCTCGCCGCCGACGTCGCCCGGGCCTACAGCGATCTGGGGCAGGCGCACATCGTCTATGACCTGGCCAACGAAGACCTCAAGCGCACTAAACAGATGCTCGAACTGAGCCAGCGTCGCCTGAGCTCGGGGATCGACAGCCAGTACCAGTTCCAGCAAACGCAAAGTCTGGAAGCCAGTTCCGAAGCCAGTCTGATCGATGCCGAAAAACGCCTGAACAGCGCGAAAATCGCTTTGGCGGTGCTACTCGGCAAAGGCCCGGATCGCGGCAACGAAATCGCCCGACCGAAAATCCTCCAGGCCAGCGCCGTGGCCGTGCCGTCGGTGTTGCCGGCGGAACTGCTCGGTCGTCGTCCGGATCTGGTCGCCGCCCGCTGGCGCGTGGAAGCCGCGAGCAAAGACATCGACTCGGCGAAAACCCGGTTTTATCCCAACCTGAACCTCACGGCCTCGGCCGGTGCGGAATCGTTGTTGGGTGATGCGATGTTCGGGTCGGCCAGTCGCTTCTTCAACATAGCCCCGACCATTTCGGTGCCGATCTTCGACGGTGGACGCCTACGCGCCAACCTCGATGCGCGCGACGCCGATTACGATCTCGCGGTGGCGCAGTACAACAAAAGTCTGGTGAAAGCACTCGGCGATGTCAGCGACACGATCAACCAGTTGCGTGACATCGGCCGGCAGATCGGTGCGCAGCAACACGCCACCGACATTGCGCAGGATTCTTACAACACCGTCGTCCAGCGTTACGGTTCCGGCATCGGCAACTACCTGGACGTGCTCAGCATCGAGCAGCAATTGCTCCAGGCCCAACGTCAGTTGGCCAACCTCAATGCCGAGCAGATCGATCTGTCGATTCAACTGATGCAAGCGCTGGGCGGCGGCTTCCAGGGGCAAACCCTGGCCGCAGCCAACGCCCGCCCAGCCACGCCGCACAACTAATTCAAGGTATTTTTCATGGCCACTGCCGAAAACACCCAAGCTCAAGACAACACCCCGGACACCGGCAACCCGCGCAAACGTAAAGTGATGCTGCTGACGCTGGCCGTCGTGGTAATCCTCGCCATCGCCGGCGTCTGGGCTTATCACGAATTCATCGGGCGTTGGAGTGAAAGCACCGACGACGCCTACGTCAACGGCAACGTCGTTGAAATCACCCCGCTGGTCACCGGTACCGTGGTCAGCATTGGTGCTGACGATGGCGATCTGGTTCACGAAGGTCAGGTGCTGATCAACTTCGACCCCAACGACCCTGAAGTCGGCCTGCAAAGTGCTCAGGCGAAACTGGCGCACACTGTGCGTCAGGTGCGCGGCTTGTACAGCAACGTCGATGGCATGAAAGCCCAGGTCAACGCCCAGCAAGCTGAAGTGCAGAAAGCCCAGGACAACTACAACCGCCGCAAGAATCTTGCCTCGGGCGGGGCGATTTCCCAGGAAGAACTGTCCCACGCTCGCGATGACCTGACCTCGGCAAAAAACGCCCTGGCCAACGCTAAACAGCAACTGAAAACCACCAGCGCCCTGGTCGACGACACCGTGGTTTCGTCGCATCCGGACGTGATGTCGGCCGCCGCCGATCTGCGTCAGGCCTATCTGACCAATGCCCGCAGCACCTTGATTGCACCGGTCACCGGTTACGTCGCCAAACGCACCGTGCAGCTTGGTCAGCGTGTGCAACCGGGCATCGCGCTGATGGCGGTGATTCCGCTGGATCAACTGTGGATCGACGCCAACTTCAAGGAAACCCAATTGCGTGACATGCGCATCGGCCAGCCGGTGGACATCGAATCCGACATCTACGGCAGCGACGTGAAATACAGCGGCACCATCGACAGCCTCGGCGCCGGCACTGGCAGCGCGTTTGCCCTGTTGCCTGCGCAGAACGCCACCGGTAACTGGATCAAGATCGTCCAGCGTGTGCCGGTACGGATTCACATCAACGCTGAAGAACTGGCCAAGCATCCGCTGCGTGTCGGTCTGTCGACCAACGTCGAGGTCAATCTGCACGACCAGAGCGGCCCGGTACTGGCCCAGCAGCCGCCGCAAAAGGCCTCGTTCAGCACCAACGTCTATGACCGTCAACTGGCCGAAGCTGACGCGATGATTGCGCGGCTGATCCACGACAACAGCGCCGCGGCCAGCAAAACCGCGCAACGCTGAATCTTTCCCCTGTGGGAGCGAGCCTGCTCGCGAATGCTGACTGACATTCAACTTAGAAGTTGTCTGACACACCGCTTTCGCGAGCAGGCTCGCTCCCACAAAGGGCACGGCGTCAACCTGGTTTCAAAGGATTCACGATGAGCAATAACGCCTCTTTTACGCCGCCCAGCCTGTTGCTCAGCACCATCGGCCTGTCGCTGGCGACGTTCATGCAAGTGCTCGACACCACCATCGCCAACGTGGCGCTGCCGACGATTTCCGGCAATCTCGGCGTGAGTTCGGAGCAGGGCACCTGGGTGATCACCTCGTTCGCCGTCAGCAACGCGATTGCGCTGCCGCTGACCGGTTGGCTCAGCCGCCGGTTCGGCGAGGTGAAGCTGTTTCTCTGGGCGACCATTCTGTTTGTACTGGCGTCGTTCCTTTGCGGTATCTCGACGTCGATGCCGGAACTGATCGGTTTCCGTGTGCTGCAAGGTCTGGTCGCCGGGCCGCTGTACCCGATGACACAAACATTGTTGATCGCTGTTTATCCCCCCGCTAAACGGGGGATGGCGCTCGCGTTACTGGCGATGGTCACGGTGGTCGCGCCGATTGCCGGGCCGATCCTCGGCGGCTGGATCACCGACAGTTATAGCTGGCCGTGGATCTTCTTCATCAACGTGCCGATCGGCATCTTTGCGGTGATGGTGGTGCGTTCGCAACTGGCCAAGCGTCCGGTGGTGACCAGTCGCCAGCCGATGGATTACGTCGGGCTGATCTCGCTGATCATCGGTGTCGGTGCGTTGCAGGTCATCCTCGACAAGGGCAATGACCTGGACTGGTTCGAGTCGAACTTCATCATCATCGGCGCGGCGATTTCGGTGGTTGCGCTAGCGGTGTTCGTGATCTGGGAAATGACCGATCAGCACCCGGTGGTCAATCTGCGCCTGTTCGCTCATCGCAACTTCCGCATCGGCACGATTGTGTTGGTGTTGGGTTACGCCGGGTTCTTCGGTATCAACCTGATCCTGCCGCAGTGGCTGCAAATCCAGATGGGCTACACCGCGACCTGGGCCGGGTTGGCTGTGGCACCGATCGGCATTCTGCCGGTGCTGCTGTCGCCCTTTGTCGGCAAGTACGCGAACAAGTTCGACCTGCGCCTGCTGGCCGGGCTGGCGTTTCTGGCGATTGGCCTGAGCTGCTTCATGCGCGCCGGGTTCACCAACGAGGTGGACTTCCAGCACATCGCGCTGGTGCAACTGTTCATGGGCATTGGCGTGGCGCTGTTCTTCATGCCGACGTTGAGCATCTTGATGTCGGACCTGCCGCCAAGCCAGATCGCTGACGGCGCAGGCCTTGCGACGTTCCTGCGCACCTTGGGCGGCAGCTTCGCGGCTTCGCTGACCACATGGATCTGGATTCGCCGCGCGGATCAGCATCATGCGTACATGAGTGAAAGTATCAGCACGTATGAGCCGACGACGCGTGAGATGCTGAACTCATTGGGCGGCGCCAGTCAGCCGGCTTATGCGCATATGGATCAGATTCTGACCAGTCAGGCGTACATGCTCTCCACCGTGGATTACTTCGCGCTGTTGGGTTGGGGCTTTATGGGGTTGATATTGATTGTGTGGCTGGCGAAGCCGCCGTTTGCGGCGAAGGCGGGGCCTGCTGCTTCCGGCCATTGAAGATCAAAAGCCAGATCAAAAGCCCCTCACCCTAGCCCTCTCCCGGAGGGAGAGGGGACTGATTGGGGTGTTCTTTCAAGGTGCATTGGCCTGAAATTCCGAGCCGAACTCAGGTGTTGGAAAGCATTACTTGAGGAATTTGGTCGAACACAGGTTTGAACAGCATGAAGATCTGCTCCCTTTCCCCCTCTCCCCCTTGGGGGAGAGGGCTGGGGTGAGGGGGTGAGGCTCTTCAGCCGTGCGGCAATGCCAGCGGCGGAGCAAAGTTGAACGGCGCCAATGCATACCCGTTTTCATCCACCTGCAACGCCCAACCCTGACGATCCCAATCCCCCAGCACAATCCGCTTCGCCGCCTGCTCACCAAGTTGCAGCTTGTGGATCGCGGGACGATGGGTGTGGCCGTGAATCAGGGTCTTTACGCCAAATGCCTGCATGATCCGCGGAATCTCCTCGGGCGTGACATCGACAATGTCATTGGCCTTCATCCGCGTCTGCGCCCGGCTCTCGCTGCGCAGTTTGCGCGCCAGTTTATGGCGGGTGCGCAGTGGCAGATGCCGCAGGACAAACAGGGTGACCGGATTGCGCAGATAACGACGCAGCTTCATATAGCCGACGTCGCGGGTGCAGAGGCTGTCGCCGTGCATCAACAGCACTGGCTCGCCGTAAAACTGCACGACACTCGGGTCCTTCAATAATGTGCAGCCGGCCTGTTTGCAAAAGGCCTTGCCGAGCATGAAGTCGCGATTGCCGTGCATCAGAAATATCGCCGTGCCGCTGTCACTTAATTCGCGCAGGGCCTGGCAGATGGAACGCTGGAAAGGTGTCATGGCGTCGTCGCCAATCCACGCTTCGAAGAAGTCGCCCAGAATGTACAACGCACTCGCCGAGCGGGCGCGTCCGGCGAGCAAATCCAGAAACGCCCGGGTTATGTCCGGGCGCTCCTCTTCCAGATGCAAGTCTGAAATCAGCAATATCACGCTTCGATGATCTCGGCTTTCTCGATGATCACGTCGTCTGCTGGTACGTCCTGGTGACCTGCCTTGGACGTGGTGGAAACGCCTTCGATCTTGTCGACAACGTCGAAGCCCGCAACCACTTTACCGAATACCGCGTAACCCCAACCCTGAGCGGTCTTGGCGGTGTGGTTGAGGAAGCCGTTGTCGGTGGCGTTGATGAAGAACTGCGCCGATGCCGAATGCGGGTCCATGGTGCGAGCCATGGCCAGGGTGTACTTCTCGTTCTTCAGACCGTTGTCAGCTTCGTTCTGAATGCTTGGGCTCTTGTCTTTCTTTTCCTTCATGCCAGGCTCGAAACCGCCGCCCTGGATCATGAAACCTTTGATCACACGGTGGAACACGACGTTCTCGTAGTGACCTTTTTTAACGTATTCGATGAAGTTGGCCGCGGTGATCGGGGCTTTTTCTTCGTTCAGCTCGATGACAATGTCACCGAAGTTAGTGGTCAGTTTTACTTGAGTCATGATCGCTACTCTTTATAAGGAATTCGTGGGTATGGGCCATTTGCACCCTTTACCGGTTCAGCCCTTGAAGGCCGAGGTGCGCAGTTTAGCGTGACAGGCGTGAATTTCGAGGCAGTTTTTCATTTCCGTGCGATTAAATGCACGCCTTTATAGGGCCTGCTCTGTCAGCCCCTTGACAGCATCGGCTATGATAGCGGCTTTGTTTTGTCTGGCCCCTCTTCTGCGGCCGCGCACATGTAAGTCAAGGATCCTATGAGCAAGCCCACTGTCGACCCTACCTCGAATGCCAAGTCCGGCCCCGCCGTGCCGGTCAACTTCCTGCGGCCGATCATCCAGGCAGATCTGGACTCGGGCAAGCACACCAAGATCATCACCCGTTTTCCGCCTGAGCCCAACGGCTACCTGCACATCGGTCACGCCAAGTCGATCTGCGTGAACTTCGGCCTGGCCCAGGAGTTCGGCGGCGTCACGCACCTGCGTTTCGACGACACCAACCCGGCCAAGGAAGATCAGGAATACATCGACGCGATCGAAAGCGACGTCAAATGGCTGGGCTTTGAATGGTCCGGCGAAGTGCGCTACGCCTCGCAGTATTTCGACCAGTTGCACGACTGGGCCGTCGAGCTGATCAAGGCCGGCAAGGCCTACGTCGACGACCTGACGCCCGAGCAAGCCAAGGAATACCGCGGCAGCCTGACCGAGCCGGGCAAGAACAGCCCGTTCCGTGACCGTTCGGTTGAAGAGAACCTCGACTGGTTCGCCCGCATGCGCGCCGGTGAGTTCCCGGACGGCGCCCGCGTGCTGCGTGCCAAGATCGACATGGCCTCGCCGAACATGAACCTGCGCGACCCGATCATGTACCGCATCCGCCACGCCCATCACCATCAGACCGGTGACAAGTGGTGCATCTACCCGAACTACGACTTCACCCACGGTCAGTCGGACGCCATCGAAGGCATCACCCACTCGATCTGCACCCTGGAATTCGAAAGCCATCGTCCGCTGTACGAGTGGTTCCTCGATGCGCTGCCAGTGCCGGCGCACCCGCGTCAGTACGAGTTCAGCCGCCTGAACCTCAACTACACCATCACCAGCAAGCGCAAGCTCAAGCAACTGGTCGATGAAAAGCACGTCAATGGCTGGGACGATCCGCGCATGTCCACGCTGTCGGGCTTCCGTCGTCGTGGCTACACACCGAAATCGATCCGCAACTTCTGCGAAATGATCGGCACCAACCGTTCCGACGGCGTGGTCGACTTTGGCATGCTCGAATTCAGCATCCGTGACGACCTCGACCACAGCGCCCCGCGTGCCATGTGCGTGCTGCGTCCGCTGAAAGTCGTGATCACCAACTACCCGGAAGGCCAGGTCGAGAACCTCGAACTGCCGCGCCATCCGAAAGAAGACATGGGCGTGCGCGCTCTGCCGTTCGCCCGGGAAATCTACATCGACCGTGAAGACTTCATGGAAGAGCCGCCGAAGGGCTACAAGCGTCTGGAATCGGGCGGCGAAGTGCGTCTGCGCGGCAGCTACGTGATCCGCGCCGACGAAGCGATCAAGGACGCCGACGGCAACATCGTCGAGCTGCGCTGCTCCTACGACCCCGAAACCCTGGGCAAGAACCCGGAAGGCCGCAAGGTCAAAGGCGTGATCCACTGGGTGCCGGCCGCCGCCAGCATCGAGTGCGAAGTGCGTCTGTACGATCGTCTGTTCCGTTCGGCCAACCCGGAGAAGGCCGAAGACAGCGCCAGTTTCCTCGACAACATCAACCCTGATTCGCTGCAAGTGCTGACCGGTTGTCGTGCTGAGCCATCGCTTGGCAATGCACAGCCGGAAGACCGTTTCCAGTTCGAGCGCGAAGGCTACTTCGTTGCCGATATCAAGGACTCGAAACCAGGTCAGCCGGTATTCAACCGTACCGTGACCCTGCGTGATTCGTGGGGCCAGTGATTTAGCGTCAAGGAAACCAACGTGCTTACGATTTACAACACGCTCACCAAGAGCAAAGAAGTCTTCAAGCCGCTCGATGGCAACAAGGTGCGCATGTACGTCTGCGGGATGACCGTGTACGACTACTGCCACCTGGGCCACGGTCGCAGCATGGTTGCGTTTGACCTGGTGACCCGCTGGTTGCGGTTCAGCGGTTACGACCTGACTTACGTGCGCAATATCACCGACATCGACGACAAGATCATCAATCGTGCCAACGAGAATGGCGAGTCGTTCGAAGCGTTGACCGAGCGCATGATCGCCGCGATGCATGAAGACGAAGCGCGCCTGAACATCAAGAAGCCGGACATGGAACCGCGCGCCACGGATCACATTCCGGGCATGCACGCGATGATCCAGACCCTGATCGACAAGGGCTATGCCTACGCCCCGGGCAATGGCGACGTGTACTACCGCGTCGGCAAGTTCATGGGCTACGGCAAGCTGTCGCGCAAGAAGATCGAAGACCTGCGCATCGGTGCGCGGATCGAGGTTGACGAAGCGAAGGAAGATCCGCTGGACTTCGTGCTGTGGAAAGGCGTCAAGCCGGGTGAGCCGAGCTGGGCATCGCCGTGGGGCGACGGGCGTCCGGGCTGGCACATCGAATGCTCGGTGATGTCGACTTGCTGCCTCGGTGAGACTTTCGATATTCATGGCGGCGGCAGCGACCTCGAGTTCCCGCATCACGAAAACGAAATCGCCCAGAGCGAAGCGGCCACCGGCAAGACCTACGCCAACGCGTGGATGCATTGCGGCATGATTCGCATCAATGGCGAGAAGATGTCCAAGTCCTTGAACAACTTCTTCACCATTCGCGACGTGCTGGAAAAGTACCACCCGGAAGTCGTGCGTTACCTGCTGGTATCGAGCCACTACCGCAGCGCGATCAACTACTCGGAAGACAACCTCAAGGACGCCAAAAGCGCACTCGAGCGTTTCTACCACGCGTTGAAAGGCCTGCCGAACGTGGCGCCTGCCGGCGGCGAAGCGTTTGTCGAACGTTTCACCACGGTGATGAACGACGACTTCGGCACGCCGGAAGCCTGCGCTGTGCTGTTCGAGATGGTGCGTGAGATCAACCGTCTGCGCGAGAGCGATCTTGATGCAGCGGCCGGTCTGGCTGCCCGTTTGAAAGAACTGGCCAGCGTACTGGGTGTGTTGCAACTCGAAGCCGACGACTTCCTGCAGGCTGGCGCCGAAGGGCGTGTTGACGCGGCTGAAGTCGACGCGCTGATTGCTGCGCGTCTGGCGGCACGGGCGGGTAAGGATTGGGCTGAGTCCGACCGTATTCGTGACCAGCTCACTGCGATGGGTGTGGTGTTGGAAGACGGGAAGGGTGGGACTACCTGGCGTCTGGCTGACTGATTGCCATACCTGTTACAAACAAAACCCGCCTTGTGCGGGTTTTTGTTTTTTAGAATCAAAAGATCGCAGCCTTCGGCAGCTCCTACATCGAGCGCGATCCTGTAGGAGCTGCCGAAGGCTGCGATCTTTTGATCTGTGCCTCCAACCCTCGACCTGTCACGAAGAAGAGCCCCTCACCCTAACCCTCTCCCGGAGGGAGAGGGGACTGGGTGATGTTTAAAAGATGCGCCGACTTGAACGTGCTGCTTTGAATCCATAATCGACTGGTTTTTTCAGGTCGATGAATGACTCGAGACACCTCGGTCGGCTCCCTCTCCCTCCGGGAGAGGGCTGGGGTGAGGGGGTTGCTTTTGCTCTACGCGTAGGTATTGATGTTTGACTCCGCCAACATGGGCGGCAGCGCTTGCAGCCGGATGCTGATCAGCGACGTTTATAAAATGGAGAAACCATGGCCAATCACTATCGCGAACTGTTCACGACACCCGGCGCCACCGGGTTAGTGCTCGCGAGCTCTATTGCCCGACTGCCACAAGCAATGATCGGCATCGGCATCGGCATCATCACCATGCTGGTCCAGCAAACCGGTGTCTACTGGCTGGCCGGCGCCGTTGCCGGTACGTTCACCTTGGCCAATGCGCTGCTCGGCCCGGTCATTTCGAGATTCGTTGATCAGCGCGGCCAGAGTCGAGTGCTGCCCATCGTCACGGCATTCAGCGTGGTCATGCTGCTGGCGCTGATTTTCGCCGTCTACATGAGGGCTCCTGCCGCCTTGTTTTTTGTTCTGGCGGCACTGGCGGGGACGATGCCCAGCATGCCGTCCATGATCAGGGCACGCTGGACGCAGTTGTTCCGCGGTAAGCCGCAGTTGCACACGGCGTTCTCTCTGGACACGGTCCTGACCGAACTCGCGTATATCATCGGCCCGCCACTGGCGATCGGTTTGAGCGTGACCTTCTTCGCCGAAGCCGGGCCACTGGTTGCGGTCGGGCTGCTGGCCATCGGGGTGACGGCGTTTCTCATGCAGCGTCAGACCGAACCGAAAGTGGTTGTTGGCAACCGCAGCAACACCGGTTCCACTTTGCTGATTCCCGGCGTTCGCACCATTGTTCTGGCGCTGTTGGCGATGGGGGCTATTGGCGGAGCCATCGATGTCGCCGTCGTGGCTTTCGCCAATGATCAAGGCTGGCCCGCGTCTGCCACCTTCATCCTCGCCGCCTATGCGTTGGGCTCGCTGGTGGCGGGTCTGACGTTCGGTGCATTGCGGCTAACCTTGCCGATAGAAAAACAGTTCTTTATCGGCATATTGGTCACGGCAATCACGGGCGTATTGCCGGTTTTCGCAACAGATGTTTATGTCCTGTCAGCGATGCTGTTTATCGCGGGCATATCGTTTGCGCCCACCATGGTCGTGGTCATGAAGTTGGGGACGATCATCATCCCTGCGTCCAGGATGACAGAAGGACTGACGTGGATGACCACTGGCATCAGCATTGGCGTAGCGCTTGGGGGCATGCTCGCGGGGCCGGTGATTGATGCTTATGGTGCGCGTGCGGGGTTCGGGGTGGCGATTGGTGCGGGGGTGATGATGATGGTGGTTGTGTTGATTGGGTTGCGTACGCTGGCTGCTGCTTCAACGACAAATATCGAGTCGGCGTATTCGTAATGCGCACTGCTTTTATATAGCTTTCAAAGTCAAAAGATCGCAGCCTTCGGCAGCTCCTGCAGTGGCATTGCGTACACCGTGTAGGAGCTGCCGCAGGCTGCGATCTTTTGATCTTCGCTGTTAACCACCCAACTGCCGCAACCGCTTATAGAGCGTATTGCGACTAACCCCCAACCGCCGCGCCAGATGCGAAATATTCCCCCCGGCTGCCTTCAGCTCCCGATTCAACGCTTCAACATCATTCAAATCCAAACCCAACGGCTGCGCGCTCTCAACCGGCTCGATCTCCAGATCGACAAAAAAATCATCCGGCAAATGTTCCGCCCGCACCGGCTGCTCTTCAGCCATGGCCAGCGCCACCTGCATCACGCTGCTGACCTGGCGCAGATTCCCCGGCCACGGATGCTTGTCGAACAATTCCAGCACCTCCGGGCTCAAACCCGCCCACTGCGTCGGCTCTCGATGCTGCTCCCAAAGCCGTTTAAATAGCGCTTGTTTATCACTGCGCTCGCGCAGCGGCGGCAGTTCCAGCGTCAGGCCACCAATGCGGTAATACAAATCCTCGCGGAACCGTCCCAATTGCACCTGCTCGCGCAACGAACGGTTAGTCGCCGAGATAATCCGCAGATCCACCGGGAACAACTCACTGCTGCCCACCGGTTGCACGCAGCGCTCCTGCAACACCCGCAACAACCGCGCCTGAGTGGGCAGCGGCATGTCGCCGATTTCATCGAGGAACAACGTGCCTTTGTCAGCCTTGCGGATCAGGCCGATGCTGCCTTTCTGGTTGGCGCCCGTGAACGCGCCTTTCTCGTAGCCAAACAGCTCTGATTCGACCAGTTCGGCGGGGATCGCTGCGCAGTTGACGGCGATAAACGCTTGTTTGTTGCGGGTGCTGGCCTGATGCAGGGCTTTGACGAACACCTCTTTGCCGACGCCGGTTTCGCCGTGGATCAGCAAGGGGATGTCTTTTTCCAACAGCCGTTCTGCTTGCCGCACGGCTTTTTCCACGCGGCTGTCGCCGAAGTGCAGGGTGTTGAGGCTGATCGTCGTTGAAACGAGGGGTTTAGCTTCTGCAGTGAAAATCCGTGGCTGAATCGGTGCCTGTTTCGGCCGCTTCAACAAGCACTGAAAACGGTTGCGCTCCGAGGTCTGCAACGCAAACGGCAAACCGTCTGGCTGATTGATCAACTCCAGCAACGACACCTTGAACAGGCTTTCGACGCTCACCCTCGACAAACGCACGCCGAGCAGATTGTCTGCCCGGCGATTGGCCGACAGGACCTGACCGCTCTCATCAAAGATCAACAACCCGGCCCACTGGCTGTCGAGGTTGTTCAACCCGGTGTTGAAGGTCAGTTGAAAGTGTTGACCGTGGAACAGGTTGAGGATCAGCCGGTTCTCCACGGTCTGGCTCATCATCTTGACCATGCCCAGTGTGTGCGACGGCGGCAGATAGCTGTCGCTGGAGACGTCGAGCACCGCAATCACCTTGCGCTCGGCGTCGAAAATCGGCGCAGCGGAACCGGTCATGAAGCGGTTGGCTTTAAGAAAATGTTCGTCGTGTTCGATATGCACGGCCTGCTCACAGGCCAGCGCCGTGCCGATGGCATTGGTGCCGCTGCAGCGCTCCATCCAGCTCGCCCCGGCCTGAAAACCCCGCGCCAGATTCGGCTCGATAAAGCGTTGCGTGCCCCACGAGGTCAGCACCTGGCCCTGGTTATCGGCGAGCATGATCAGGCAATTGGAGTTGCTGAGGATGTTCTCGTAATAGGGCAGCACTTCCTGATGGGTGGTCTGCACCAACGAATGTTGACTGTCGAGTAGCCGCGCAATACTGGCGGCGGGCAGTTGATCGAAAGCCGGGGTGCTCTGGTGGTCAAGACCGAACGCACGACAGCGTTGCCAGGAACTTTGGACGATCGCGTCGTGGGACAACGGCGGGGCAGGTGCGGCCATGGCGGTCAGCCTCTGATGCAGCGATTTTATTATTGTTATGAACCCAAACCCTGAGGAATACAGGCATCCCCTGTGGGAGCGAGCCTGCTCGCGAAAGCGCCGGGTCAGTCAATAAATTCGTTGAATGACACACCGCCTTCGCGAGCAGGCTCGCTCCCACAGGGATCTATATCGTATTCAGGATCGGGCAAAAAGCATCCATAGAGTGTTGTTCACTATTGTTCATTGTCAATCGTCCAACTGTTCAAATGTGTTCACCATTGAAGGCCGCTTCTCGACGTTTTCAACGATTTTCACGACAAATCAACAACTTGCCATTTTTGGCACGAAAGTCGCTCCAGTGCACAGGTCGCTTGACTCCAAAAATAAAAAAGGCCGAGCCATGTCACTCACCCTGGAGCACGTCAGCCGCACCGTCGAGGGCCAGATCTGGATCGATGATGCCTGCCTGAAATTCGAACCCGGTTCGTTCAACGTTTTGCTCGGCCGCACGCTGTCCGGCAAAACCAGCCTGATGCGCCTGATGGCCGGCCTCGACAAGCCAGACAGCGGCCGCGTGCTGATGAACGGTGTCGACGTCACGCAACGCCCGGTGCGCTTGCGCAACGTGTCGATGGTTTATCAGCAGTTCATCAATTACCCGACCATGACTGTGTTCGAGAACATCGCCTCGCCACTGCGCCAGGCCGGTGTCTCGAAAGAGATCATCCACAGCCGGGTGCAGGAAACCGCGCGAATGTTGCGCATCGAGAAGTTCTTGCAGCGTTATCCGCTGGAGCTCTCGGGTGGTCAGCAACAGCGCACTGCCATGGCGCGGGCGCTGGTCAAGGATGCCGAACTGATTCTGTTCGATGAGCCGCTGGTCAACCTCGACTACAAACTGCGCGAGGAACTGCGTCAGGAAATGCGCGAGCTGTTCAAGTTGCGCCACACCATCGCCATCTATGCCACCACCGAACCCAACGAAGCCCTGGCGCTGGGCGGCACCACGACGATTCTTCACGAAGGCCGGGTGATTCAGAGCGGGCCGTCGACCGAGGTGTATCACCAGCCGCAAACGGTACTCGCCGCCGAATTGTTCTCCGAGCCACCGATCAACCTGATGCCCGGGCGGATTGCCGGCAACGAAGTCAGCTTCGCCAATTTCGTGCACTTCCCGTTGAACGTCGATCTGCGTCCGGTGGGCGAGGGCGAGTTCCGCTTTGGCGTGCGCCCCAGCCATATCTCGCTGGTGCCGAGCAACGATGATGATCTGGAATTGGCGGTCACCGTCGAAGTCGCCGAGATCAGTGGTTCGGAAACTTTTCTGCACGTGCGCAACGAACATTTCCTGCTGGTGCTGCACCTGCCGGGTGTCCACGAATACGACGTCGATGCGCCGATCCGCATCTATATCCCGACCCATAAACTGTTTGTTTTCGATGCGCAGGGCCGTCTGGTGCAAGCACCGGGCCGGCGTGTCGCGAGGGTTGCCTGATGGCCGAAATCCGCTTGCAACACCTCGCCCACAGCTACAGCAAAACCCCGAGCGGCGCGGAGGATTATGCGATCCGCGAGATGGACCACGTCTGGGAACAGGGCGGGGCTTATGCGCTGCTCGGGCCGTCGGGTTGCGGTAAATCGACGTTGCTCAACATCATTTCCGGTCTGCTCAGCCCCTCGCAAGGGCATGTGCTGTTCGACGGCAAAGCGGTCAACGACCTCACGCCGGAGAAGCGCAACATTGCTCAGGTTTTCCAGTTTCCGGTGGTCTACGACACCATGACCGTGTTCGACAACCTCGCGTTTCCCCTGCGCAATCAGGGCATGGCCGAGGCGAAAGTGCACAGCAAGGTGCAGGAAATCGCCGAAGTGCTCGACCTGCAAAACCTGCTGAACAAGAAGGCGCGCAACCTTACCGCTGACGAAAAACAGAAAGTCTCCATGGGCCGTGGTCTGGTGCGCGATGACGTCTCGGCGATCCTCTTCGATGAGCCGCTGACGGTGATCGACCCGCACCTGAAATGGAAGCTGCGGCGCAAGCTCAAGCAGATCCACGAGCAGTTCAACATCACCATGGTCTACGTCACCCACGATCAACTGGAGGCCTCGACCTTCGCCGACAAGATCGCGGTGATGTACGGCGGCCAGATCGTCCAGTTCGGCACGCCACGGGAATTGTTCGAGCGGCCCAGCCACACCTTCGTCGGCTACTTCATCGGCAGCCCGGGGATGAACCTGATCGAAGTGCAACCGCAGCCCGGCGGCGTCGGTTTTGCCTCGACACACCTGCCGTTGTCCGACGGCTTGCAGCGCCATATCGAACATGGTCAGTGGAAAAATCTGAAGGTCGGCATCCGTCCCGAGTTTATTCATGTGTGGGACGAGCCGTTTGATGACGCGATGCAGGCCAGGGTCGTACACGTCGAAGACCTCGGCACCTACAAGATCATGACCCTCGACCTCGACGGCGCACCGTTGAAAGTTCGCCTCGCCGAAGACAAACCGGTGCCGCAGGGCACGGCCTACATCAGTTTTCCGGCGCAGTGGCTGATGGTCTATGCCGACGAATTCCTCCTCGAAGCCAGCGAAAACAGCGAGGTGCAGCCATGAACAAGGTGCAGAACAACAAGGCCTGGTGGCTGGTGTTGCCGGTGTTTCTGCTGGTGGCGTTCAGTGCGGTGATCCCGATGATGACCGTGGTCAACTATTCGGTGCAGGACATCTTCGACCAGTCCAGCCGCTACTTTGTCGGCGCAGACTGGTACAAGCAGGTGCTGCTCGACCCGCGTCTGCATGACTCGCTGCTGCGCCAGTTCATCTACTCGGCCTGCGTGCTGTTGATCGAAATTCCGCTGGGCATCGCTGTCGCCCTGACCATGCCGACCAAGGGCCGCTGGTCGTCGGTGGTGCTGATCATTCTGGCGATTCCGCTGCTGATCCCGTGGAACGTGGTCGGCACCATCTGGCAGATTTTCGGCCGTGCCGACATCGGTTTGCTCGGTTCCAGCCTCAACGCCATGGGCATCAGCTACAACTACGCGGCCAACACCATGGACGCCTGGGTGACCGTGCTGGTGATGGACGTCTGGCACTGGACCTCATTGGTGGCGCTGCTGTGTTTCTCCGGATTACGGGCGATTCCTGACGTTTACTACCAGGCCGCGCGCATCGACCGCGCTTCGGGATGGGCGGTGTTCCGGCACATTCAGTTGCCCAAGCTGAAGAGCGTGCTGTTGATCGCGGTGATGCTGCGTTTCATGGACAGCTTCATGATCTACACCGAGCCTTTCGTGCTCACCGGCGGCGGGCCGGGTAACGCTACGACCTTCCTGAGTCAGACGTTGACGCAGATGGCTGTAGGCCAATTCGACCTGGGTCCGGCAGCGGCTTTCTCGTTGGTGTACTTCCTGATCATCCTGTTGGTGTCCTGGCTGTTCTATACCGCCATGACGCACTCCGACGCCAACCGTTGAGGCCCGGCCATGAGCAAGAGAAAGCTGATTACGCTGCTGATCTACATCCTGTTCCTGCTGGTGCCGATCTACTGGCTGCTGAACATGTCCTTCAAGAGCAACACCGAAATCCTCGGTGGCCTAACGCTTTTCCCACAGGACTTCACGCTGGCGAACTACAAGGTGATCTTCACCGATCCGAGTTGGTACACCGGTTATCTCAATTCGTTGTACTACGTCAGCCTGAATACGGTGATTTCCCTGAGCGTGGCGTTGCCCGCCGCGTACGCGTTTTCACGCTATCGGTTTCTCGGCGACAAGCATCTGTTTTTCTGGCTGCTGACCAACCGCATGGCGCCGCCGGCGGTGTTCCTGTTGCCGTTCTTCCAGCTCTATTCGTCGATTGGTCTGTTCGATACGCACATCGCTGTGGCGCTGGCGCATTGCTTGTTCAACGTACCGTTGGCGGTGTGGATTCTTGAGGGGTTCATGTCCGGCGTGCCGAAAGAAATCGACGAAACCGCCTACATTGATGGCTACAGTTTCCCCAAGTTCTTCGTGAAGATTTTCATCCCGCTGATTGGCTCCGGCATCGGCGTCACGGCGTTTTTCTGCTTCATGTTTTCCTGGGTCGAACTGCTGCTCGCGCGCACGTTGACCTCGGTAAACGCCAAGCCGATTGCGGCGGTAATGACCCGAACGGTGTCTGCTTCAGGTATCGACTGGGGCGTGCTGGCGGCGGCGGGGGTGTTGACCATTCTGCCCGGCATGCTGGTGATCTGGTTTGTTCGCAACCACGTGGCCAAGGGCTTTGCCCTCGGTCGAGTTTGAGGAGCTGATGATGGAATGGATGAGTTGGACCACCCCCACAGCGACATTCTTCATCGTCATCGGCCTGATTCTGGTGGGCATGACCACTTGGGAATTGTGTTCGCCGAGCATTCTGCGACGAGGGTTTCTGCCGATTGCCACCACCCGTGGCGATCGCTTGTTTATCGGTCTTCTCGGCAGCGCCTACCTGCATTTGCTGGTAATCGGCGCCACCGACTGGAGCATCTGGGTCGCGTCCGCGTTGTCCCTGGTGTGGCTGTTGGCTGTGATGCGTTGGGGCTAGTCGAATTGATCGGCAATCGTGCTCCGAAATCCTAAACAGGAGGTCTCTATGTTCGACAAAAACAATAAGCTGCGACATAGCATTTCATTGGCAGCCATGCTGGCACTCAGCGGTTTGAGCGCATCTGCCTGGGCCGATGCCTACGAAGATGCTGCGAAAAAGTGGATCGGCAGCGAATTCAAACCGTCGACCCTGACGGCCGAACAGCAGCTTGAAGAATTGAAGTGGTTCATCAAGGCGGCCGAGCCGTTTCGTGGCATGAACATCAAGGTCGTTTCCGAGACCCTGACCACCCACGAATATGAGTCGAAAGTGCTGGCCAAGGCCTTCACTGAAATCACCGGGATCAAGCTCACCCACGACCTGCTGCAAGAAGGCGACGTGGTGGAAAAGATGCAGACGGTGATGCAGTCCGACAAGAATATTTATGACGGCTGGGTCAACGACTCGGACCTGATCGGTACGCACTTTCGCTACGGCAAGACCGAATCGATCACCGACCTGATGGCCAACGAAGGCAAGAATTTCACCTCGCCGACCCTCGACCTCAAGGACTTCATCGGCATCTCGTTCACCACCGCGCCGGACGGCAAGATCTATCAACTGCCCGACCAGCAATTCGCCAACCTGTACTGGTTCCGCGCCGACTGGTTCGAGCGTGCCGACCTGAAAGCCAAGTTCAAGGAAAAGTACGGCTACGAGCTGGGTGTGCCAGTGAACTGGTCCGCCTATGAGGACATCGCCAAATTCTTCAGCGAAGACGTCAAGGAAATCGACGGCAAGCGTGTTTACGGGCACATGGACTACGGCAAGAAAGACCCGTCGCTGGGCTGGCGCTTCACTGATGCCTGGTTCTCCATGGCCGGTGGCGGCGACAAGGGCTTGCCCAACGGTTTGCCGGTGGATGAGTGGGGTATTCGCGTCGAGGACTGCCATCCGGTCGGCTCCAGCGTGACCCGTGGTGGCGACACCAACGGCCCGGCGGCGGTGTTTGCCACCACCAAATACGTCGACTGGCTCAAGGCCTACGCGCCACCGGAAGCCGCGGGCATGACCTTCTCCGAATCCGGCCCGGTGCCATCGCAGGGCAACATCGCCCAGCAGATCTTCTGGTACACCGCGTTCACCGCCGACATGACCAAACCCGGCCTGCCGGTGGTCAACGCCGACGGCACGCCGAAGTGGCGCATGGCGCCGTCGCCTAAAGGCCCGTATTGGGAAGAGGGCATGAAGCTCGGCTATCAGGATGTGGGGTCGTGGACGTTCATGAAATCCACGCCTGAGAAACAGAAACTCGCGGCGTGGCTGTACGCGCAGTTCGTGACCTCGAAAACTGTTTCGCTGAAGAAAACCATTGTCGGTCTGACACCGATTCGCGAGTCGGACATCAACTCGCAGGCCATGACCGATCTGGCGCCGAAACTCGGTGGTCTGGTCGAGTTCTATCGCAGCCCGGCCCGCGTGCAATGGTCGCCTACCGGCACCAACGTGCCCGACTATCCACGTCTGGCACAACTGTGGTGGAGCCACATCGCCGAAGCGGCGAGCGGCGAGAAGACTCCGCAGCAGGCGCTTGATGGCCTGGCCAAGGATCAGGACGCGATCATGACGCGTCTGGAACGCTCCAAGGCCCAGGCCACCTGCGCACCGAAAATGAACCCGGAACGCGACGCGCAATACTGGTTCGACCAGCCGGGCGCACCGAAGCCGAAACTGGCTAACGAGAAGCCGAAGGGCGAGACCGTGAGCTACAACGAACTGCTCAAATCGTGGGCGGATGCGCGTAAGTGATAGGGTAACTGTGAAAGGCAAACGGCACCGGAAGGTGCCGTTTTCTTTTGTGGCTGATCCACCGCCATCGCTGGCAAGCCAGCTCCCACAGGGAACTCGGGTGTTCCTGGATTTTGTGGACACCACTGAACACTGTGGGAGCTGGCTTGCCAGCGATGGCGGACTTACATTCAACAATGATGTTGACTGACCCAACGCCATCGCCAGCAGGCTGGCTCCCACAGGTTTCAGTGGTGTTAACAAAATCTGAAGTCAACCGAAATCTCTGTGGGAGCTGGCTTGCCAGCGATGGCGGACTTACATTCAACAATGATGTTGACTGACCCAACGCCATCGCCAGCAGGCTGGCTCCCACAGGTTTCAGTGGTGTTAACAAAATCCGAAGTCACCCGAAATCCCTATGGGAGCTTGCCTGCGAGCGATGGCGGACTGACTTACAGCACTGACGCTGGCTGACCCAACGCCACCGCCGAAAGCGATCCACGGCGAATTGACCGGCCCGGCGCGGAAACGCCAAGGTGATGCGGTTATTACAATTTCGTTATGTGAGGGAAATCTGCGGGTGCGGGCTCGCTTCCAAGAAGTGGCTATCGGTTTTGAGTGCATTACACCGCCTGTGGGGAAGTGCTCACCCACTAGGCAAACTCTCGGACACTTGACTATTTGTAAAACACCAGAAAATTGGAAATACCTCTTTTGAGGTCGCGAGTTGTCTTTATATCCACCATAAAACCGTCACTATTAATTGCGCCTAATACGGTTGAAGCGCCCCCGTCCAGATTTACCGATTTGCCCGGTGAGCTGTTCAACCTGTCCAGCCTGTTAGTGACTTGAGCCCATTCAGACATGGTGTAGCCCGCTGAGTTGGCTTTTGCACCTCCGGAATCGCTGCCTAGTATTAATCGGGTACGCGGGTTAACTGAGCCGGCTCCCGGAAGACTGATCGCTGAGCGAGCGTTGGGGTCGCCCGCATGCCCCAGGTTTCCAGGTAGATTTGCGTCTGGATCAAAATTGAATCTTGGTTCGTTCAGTTCTTGCGAGGTAAACAGTTGGCTACCGTTTTTTGAAAGTATTGGTGCCGAGTGAAAGTATGAGCCATCGCCCATTGTTACTTTGGTGTATTTGTCTTCATAGGCTGGTGGAATTGGCAACGCAGGCATTTGCTTCCCCTCAACGCTACTTTCGCCAACGGTGGCATATTGCGGGGCTGACGAGGAAAGCTTGTTCGCCATGTTGAAAAAAGCTCCATTTACATAAGCGATATTTTCGGACTCGCCAGTATTGGATGCAGCATGGATGGCATTTGCACTCATTGACTTCAAGGGAGTTAACGAATCAGATCCTGCAAGCTTGCTTTGATAGCTGCTATCAATTGATAGATAACTAATCTCACGTCTCGATATGGCTTGCCTGTCAAAATTTATTCCTAATCGGGCCAAGCCTGATTCCGACGCTGCAATACGTACCAAGATCATGCCGGGAGCGATTGTTTTCACTCTTACCGGCCGGATATTGCCAATTAACTTCTGCCAATTGTGGATGGCACGTTCGCGACCTGGTTCGGGGTTTATCGGCGCAAGGCCCATGGGATCCACTAGTGCAATGGGATTGTTTTGAACCATTTTGTAGAGATTCAAGCCATCAATGGCTCCGGCTGGATCCGGATTTAACCACCGCTGTAACCACGCCACGTAATACCTGAACCCATAACAATAAAGTCCCGTCGCATCCCGCTCTTTCCCTGAATAGTGCAGCGTCTTGTAACTCGCCTCTACTTCCCCACGCCCGGCGAACCACGCGGTGGTGCCGAAGGGGTGATAACGCTCGTGGCTGATCACCTGGCCCGCGTCGTCGAGTTCGAGCGTGCAGGAGCCCAGATGATCGGCAAGGCTGTAGCGCTGCTGGTCGTTGTCGATGCCTTGGGGCGGTTCGGATTCCCAATGCAAAACCTGCACGCTGCTGCGCCCGGCCTGAACCGTGATGATCTGCAACGTTTTACCCGTCCCGCTGTGGGTGCGTATTTGCAGATTGGATAAATACCGGACTTCGTCGAACAGCGTCCGCGCATTGGTCTGCATCTGGCGGATTTTGCGCAGGCGCATGCCATCGGCGCCGTAGATGTAGCGCTCGTCATCGTCCGCCGCGCCATCACGCTCAACCGGTCGGACTTCGCGCAATTGATTACGCAGATCCCATTGCAAGGACTGCCCCGGCTGCAGGACGAGCAGATTGCCGTTGGCATCGAAGCCGCCGCGAAAATCGTCGTCGTCCGGCTCCACGCCATCGAGCACGGGCAAACAGCGGTTGCTCCCTGCGGCGGCGACCAATCGATGGCTATGGTGTTGCGGCCCTTCATGAGTCAGTTCCAGCAGATTGCCGCCGCGATCGTAGCGGTAGGTCTGGGTGAAACCGGCGCACGCTTGAGGATCGTCAAATGCCGAGAACTGCGGGCCTTGACTGGCGCCGCCAGCCTCCCATCCCGTCGCCTTGATCAACTGGTAGAGACTGTCATACCCATAGCGATTGACCGGTTCGATGCGCTGGTTGGCGAAGTAGCGAATGGGCAGGGCGGCGTCTTCGATGTTCAGCACATTGCCGACCGGGTCGTAGGCATAGCGCAAATCTTGCAGGACGTCATTGCCGCGTCGGGCTTGCAGGCGGGTCAGACGGCCATCTTCGCAATCGTATTGCAGCGTAGTGAGGACACCGTTGCCGGCGGTTTCCTGTTCAGTCTGGCCTTGGGCGTTGTACTGGAGGGCACTGACCAGAGTCTTTGGCGCGGTGTCGTTTTTCAGTTGCAGGCGCACCTCTCGCAACGTGCCACCGAGGGCCTGGCTGAAGAACTGCTGATTGCCCTTTGCGTCGATTTGCTGGATGGCTTCGCCCAACGGATTGACCACCGTTTGGCTGATCGCCCCCGCACCAGGCTCGACCAACGCGTCGCGTTCGGCCACAAGCTCCGGCCAGTCGGGGGAATCCAGCGCCTTCAGAAAGTGGCGAGTCTGCTCCAGCACTGCACCCGTCAATCCGAACGCGGTCAACAGCCGAGTACCTGCCGGATCATCGTGGCGAATCAGTTGCCCGCACTGATTACGCTTGGCGCATGCCGGGTCGCTGCCGCCATACACACAACGCTCCGTGCACAACGATTCACCCGCAAGCGCTTGCTCGAACACGGCCGTTGGCCGCAGCAGCTGGTCATACTCGACACGCCGTTGGCTGCCGCGACCATCCCAGCCCTGCACCGGCTGATTCGCTTCGCCCGGTAGTTGGGCGCGCCAGCCTGCATCGACACTGAGGGTGCTGAGCACCTGGCCGGACAGGGAATAGATCGTGGTGAGGTTGGCAGGCGCCAGTCGTGGATCGCGTTGCGCCACCAAGCGTCCGGCGGCGTCATGTCGCTGGAGAGTGTGACGTGCCTCGGGCTCACTGCAATCCTGTCGCCAATACACGATCTGGCGCACGGGCAGGCCTCGACCGTCGACGACGGATAGCTGCGGCGTGTGTAAATGCACACTCATTTACCTGTCCACCAGTTACCTCGTCGTTGTTCCGGCGGTGCCTCGAACAGGTCATTCTCGTCGAAAGCCACATTGCACCAGATCCAGTACCACGTCTGGCGGCGTAGCGGTTTCAATACCGGCGGATCGCCTTGCAGCATTTTTTTTGCCAGCACTGTTTCGGTGGGCCGGCCTGCGGCATCGTAGTATTGCTGGTCGTGGAAGGCGTGCTGGCGCATCGCATGATCATTGATATAACGCGATTTATTGGAAAAGTAGGGTCGGTAGATTCGTACTGGCAGCCCTTTGTTGTTGTATTCCACCGGCTCACTCACCCGCCAGCGCCGCGGTACTTCGGCTTCCTGTGGCGTGCCGTCGGGATTGAGGATCAGTTCGGCGTTTTCATCGACCAGCCATGACTTGCCGGGTTCGACTTCCTGCTTGGTTTGCAGCGTACGGCCGAAGCCGTCCAGGCACACGATGCTGACCCGTACTTGCAGTTCTGCGTCGCCGGGGTAGCGGTCGGCCAGCAGGGTGACGGCGTACACCGGTTCACGCTGCGCCGTGTCGAGCTGCTGCTTGAGGATCGTTTCGTTCGGGTCAGGATTTTCCAGGCGTGCAACATGTTGCCTGGCCCTGTCGCAGAGGTGCCCGCTGGGCAGTACGAAGCCTTTAGCCCTGGCCCACGCCAGCCAGGTCGGGGAGGGCGGCGCGGTGCTCGAGACGCGGCCCATCCAGCTGAACGGATCGGCGAAACCGGCGCTGGCGAAGTTGCCGATGGCTTTTTTCGGATCAGCAATGGCGATGGCCGGGTTGCGGTCTGCGGGAGGGACGTAGGTGTCCAGGCAATCGAAACCCACCGGTTTGCCAAGCTCAGTGCCGCGGAAACTGGTCACCAGCGGCTCACCGAAGGCGTTATACCGGGCCTCCTGAATATTGCGGTTGGCATCTTCGATGGCGGCCGGCATAAAGCTTCGGTAATCAACGTTGAGGGTGCGCGTGGTGCAACCGTCCGGCAAGATCACAGCGGTGGTGAGGCACCAGAAATCGTCGTAGTTGATCGTGGTTTCGCCGTGGCTGCGGGTTTCGCGGTATTTCCAGACGTTATAAAAGCCGTCCAGGTTGTAGTAGGTAGGGAAACCGCGATGCACCGACCACAGGTAGTTTTTTGCATCCTGCGGGTCTGCCATTGCAGGCTTGGGCACTGTGGGCAGAAACAGTTCCATGATGTGGTAACCCACTTCAGGCGACTCGAGTTTCTCTTTCAGGTTGAAGGGCATGTTGCCCTGTTCGTCCTTAAGCTTGTCGTAAGCGCTGAGGGCAATAGCATCCAGTTCTGCCGTTTCGACATGAGCGGGCAAGCCTTCGAACGTCGCTTCCAGCGGCGCAAGGGGCTGGCCGTTTGCGGGGTTCATGTAGTACTGCCGGGACAAGCCGGCCAGCACCGCTTGTTGCGCCCATTCGCCATCGTCCTTGCTCTGTTCGAGGAAGTGCTCATGGTTGATCGTGGCCGGCGTCAACGCGTTTTTCGCTAGCACCAGAGCATTGCTGCGTTGTTGGCAAGGAAGACCCAGGCGCCAAGCCTGCGGGTCCGGCAAGTGAATGGGTAACGATCTGGATTGCGTCAGATACCAGTTTTGCTGCGCGTCGTCGTGGGCATCCTTCCACCAGTTCTTCTGATATTCATCACTGAACGGCGGCGTATCGTTGACGGTTTTGCGGCGTGCGTAATGCACGGTGAAGGCGTGGACGCAGGCGCCATACTCGTCCCACTCAAGGTTGATCTGGTGTTGGCATAACGGATCGTCCGCGAGGGCTGGCTCATACTGGTAACTGATCGACTCAAGGCCCAGCGGTTGCAGCACGGCATATGGCTGGTGTTTACCTTTGAGCCGCAGCACTCGCACCAGCGTGCGGTTTTCCGTGACAACGTATGGCACGGCGGTGGTCGGGTCGTCATCTGCCGCGTAGATCTCCGAGCGCAGCACTCGGCCGCTCAGGGCGCGGGCTACTTCGCGGGCGGTGTCCTCGTCAAAATCGGTGAAGGCTTGCGTTGCGCGATCGTTGAAATGGTACTTGTGCAACAGCGTGGATTGCAGGGCAACCGCCAATGGATCACGAGCGTAATACCCGTCCCGAGGAGGGTCGACGGCCTCGCCTGTGTGGTACCAGGTTTTGCTCAGGATGGGTGCGGTGAAGCCGACCGCTGCACGCTCGGCAGCTGACGCTTCGGCATCGCGTTGCAGCAGCAGATGAAAGCCGCGGAACTCGCGTTCGTAGCGGTCGTAGTAGCCGCCACGGTAGTTGAAGCATTGCGTCAGCCGATTCCCGGTAATCTCATCGAGCTGCGTTTGCTGGCTGACCAGGTGCATGGCAAACGGCAGTCGTGAAACGGGATTTTCCACCCCGCGAGCGTGCTGCTCCTGTTTTTCATCCAGCCATTCCTGCGCGGAACTGCGATAGGTCACACCGGTGCTGGTACCCATGTTGTTGCAAGTACCGTTGACCAAATACGGCTTGGCCTTTACGAAGTCGTAGCGCCAGTGCTGCACCGCCATGTGCGGCACCGTCAGGACGATGCTGGAGCAACCCAGACCTTGCAGGTCGGCGGTGCTGACCTGGCAGAGCCGGTCGTATTGCACGCCTTCGGGCCAAGGCAGGTCGGTAGACGTTTGCGTGTAACCCGTGCCGCCATGGTTCATGAACACCCGCAGGCGCTCGGTGTCCAGGTAGATCAGGTCTGCCGCTCCCGAGCCATCAAGGTCGGCGAGCAATACCCGGGCAGCATTGAACTCGCCGTAGGCAAACGGCAAATCACACAATACGAAGCCCTTGCCGAAACGCCCACGGCCCAGGTTGGGCCAGCATTTGACTTCGTTGTGGCGGATGCGTACCAGATGTTGCTGACCGCTGCCAAGCAGGTCAGCGAAGGCCACCAGTTCGGTCTGCGAATGGCTCGGTACCGGCAGATCATCGTCATCGCCTTCGGCCGTTTTATCTGCGTGAGGTATGTCGAGGCCGTCGGCAAAGCCCGCCGCACGGCGGTTGGAGTACAGCCGCACACTGCGGGTGCCGATCAGTGCCAGGTCACTGAGACCGTCACCGACCAGATCGGTCAGCTGCGACTGCGGGTGGAAAAACTCGCTGGGGAAGGAGTCGAAGGGAACGAAAGTCGACCACGTGCGATCCGGATCAAGCGTGAAAAAACCGCACATGCCCGGCATGGCCAATACCCAGTCAAGCTTACCGTCGCCGGTCAGGTCGGTAAGCGACTGGTGAATCGGCTTGCTGCTGTCGGCCACGGGGACGTGCTCCAGGCGTTTCCAGTCGCTGTAGCACACGTTGTCGCCCGCGCTTTCGTCGCGCAGCGGCTCGCGGTAATACCAGGCTTGATCGTAGCGACAAAGCACCCCGGGCATGCCTTCGCCGTACAGGTCCACCAGCTGATAACGCTGGCCGTCGTTGAGACCGGGCATGCCGGGGAATGGTGTCCAGCGCGCAGGTTGCGGGTCGAGGTCGAAGGCGTTGTAGTGGAATTCCATCGGCGGCCGGTTTTCGATCTTACCCAGGCTGTCGTAAGCCTGGACGTGCGCCGCCGTCAGGTGGTTGTAGCCCAATGGACCTGCCCGGTGTTCCAGCATCAGGCGCTGCACTAGCACGGGCGCGTCTCCCAGCTGCGTGGGGAAATGATGAAACATCAACACCTGGCGGCACAGGCGCCGCGTGCCCAGTTCGAAACCGTAGCTGTAGTTCCAGAACGGGTCGCTGCGTTCAGGCCATGGATGTTTTTCAGCGAATGTCGGCACCTGATCGAGCTCAGTGCTGCGCTCGCCATAATCGAACACCAGTTGAAAGTGCCATGGCTCTCTTTTCCAGCTGTCTGCCACCCACGCGTACAGGTTTGGATGGGCCTTGGCATTGCCGTAGTACACGCATTTGAGATAGCGCTGGGCCCGGTAGTCGCGCCACTGTGGGGCGGCAGGCAGATCGGTTTCGGCCTTGTATTCGTAGACAATGTGTTCGCCGCGGGTGTTGAGGCTTTCGTCGATCATCCACACGCCGACGTGCAGCGGGTCGCTCGGGTCGGCCCGGCGCGAAATGGCATTTTTGCCGTACATGTGCAGGCTGCCATCGGCGCCGTGGATGAGCCAGAAACCCACGCTGTCAGCCACCGTCGACCAATGCTCGATCAGCGCAAACTCACCTTCCACTCGTGGCCAATGGCGCACTACTTTGTGCTCCGCGCCCAGCGGCACGCCGTTGTAGGTGCTGGTGACACGCGAAATCAGTTCGCCGTCGCTTTCATTACGTTCCGGCATCCATACATCGCCGCCGGGCCCGACTATCTGATCAGCCCCGTCGTAAGCCGGCGCGCCTTTTGTGGTGCGCACGGTGATGGCGTTGACCGTCATCCGCCAGCCGATCCCGAACGGGCTGTTGCCCACATCGCTGCTGTACCCCAAACCCAGCGCCGGGGCAAAGCCGCGACCGGCAGAAATTGGCAGGGGCAACTCCAGCGATGCCGCGCCATTTGTGCCAACGCCGCCCCAGCCCTTGCCGATGCTTTGAATGGCGCCGCCCATCTTCGGCAGCGTCGGCGTGTTGATCTGCATCGTCGACTGTTGCTGTGGTTGTTGTTCGTTCATAGCGAGCGGCCCTCGCTTCTGGCCGTATAGCTGATATGCACAATGATGTCGGTCAGGGATTTGAACAGCGCCTCCCATGCTTCAGGGCAGGTAAAGGTCAGAGCCCAGCAGGAAATCGCTCCGGTGTACTCAAAGGGCAGGTAGCGTTCGTCTTGAAAGTTGAGCTGGAACAGGCCGTTGTCATCGATACCGTGGGAGAGGGCAACCTGTTGGCTGGCGCGCAGGTTTTCCTTGGCGTTGCCAACGGTGGAGGTCATTTCCACCTTGCTGTAGGTCTGCGTCAGCACCGCGCAGATGTCTTTATAGGGGCCAAGGCTGACCGGCAGCGTCAGGCTGATGGTCTTGATCCGGCGCATAAAATGGTTTTGCCCGGCATAGTCATCGTCGAACATCTTTTGCGTCAGTTCGAACTCACAGGTGCCGTTGGTCGTCAGCGCTTTTTTGATGTCTTCCCAGCTCTTGTTGACGATTGAAGAGGGGTCTTTGGCTAACAGTTCTTTGAGCGAAACGGTTTTGCGGATTTCCAGCTCGCGTTTGTTGTGTTTCAGGTAATCGGCGTGCATCCGCTGCAGGCTCATTTTCAGCGCTTCGCCGGCACCGAGGCCGCGATAGGTGGCATTCCAGGCACCGGGGCGGATGAAGGTCTGCGTGAAGTCACCCATCTCGTACTGCCAGCAGGCCTCGGCCGCCTGACACATGGACAATGCAGTGGTATAGGCTCCGTTGTAGAAACCGGCGAACTGGCTGTTGAGCCAGTCGTAGGTCTGGGATCGACTGAAGCGGTTGCTGCTCAGCAGGAAGTCGTGGGTAGCCTTCGCCTGATTGAGCGCGGTTTGCGCCTGGCGCAGTTGCAGTTGGGTGGCTTTGTGTTGTTCTTCGTAGACGGCGAGTTGGGCTTCGATTTGTTTGAGTTCGAGTTTTGACTGGTCGAGGGCTTGGGCCCATTCCTGGGAGCGTCGACGGTATTGTTCGATGCGGTCCATCATCTGGCCATCGGCAAACAACGCCGTGGAAGTTGCTTGCATCCCGGCCATTACGGCGTAGGCCGGCGCTTCGATCCGTTGACCACCGATGGAAAAGCCAATGATATTAGGTGCGGCTTTTAAGTTTTCGGCGGTGACCTGAACGCCGCTCGCGCTGACTTGGGCGCTTGCTCCCAAATAGTGAGCAGCTCCTGCCGCGACTTCCAGGTCGCTGACGCCATCGCTGACCAACGTTTCGTAATAGCTGACCCTCCCACCAATGACCGCCTGACTGGCCTGCAAAGCCGCCTTGTTTTTTTCATCAATCTTTCCCGCCTGAACCTGTATCTCAACAGCCACTTTCGCCAGATTCCACGCCTGTTGCTGTTGCAACTCCAGGTATTGCGCCTGCTCCTTGCGCTCGATCAACGACAACAGCGTCGAGCCGAACTGGATCACGCTGTCCACCGCGTTCTGTGCCAGGGCGAACATGAACGTGAAGCGATAATGTGGAATCTGCGGGTTGAGCAGACGGCTGAGCGCAGCGCCCGACAAGCCCTGGCCCCAGGCCGCGAGCAGAGCGCGCGGATCCAGCGGCGCGGCGAACAACGGCAGGTGCAACGGATTGCCAGCCATGTCGAGGTTGTGTTGCAGGTTATACTTCCGGCTCTCGGCGCGCTCCCAGCGCTGGGCCAACTCGGGGTTGATGGGGCGGCGCAGATAGGGATTGTCGACGCCGGGCAGCGACGAGTCATCGCCGTAAGGCCGCAGGCACAGTAACGGGGCGGCCTGCGAAGCCAGGTCTTTGCCGATGTGCATCGGCGGGTGATCCAGCCTCTGTTGTTGAGCGCTGATCAGGTGTTTTTCGAAGTCACGCAGCTCCTCGTTCTTTGCTGAACTCAGCTCATTCAGATCGATTGGCAGCCAATCGTCGACCTGCCGGACATCCGGGCGTGGGCCCAGCAAGTCCAAGATGTGCGCATAACGTAATTTGGCTTCGGCCAGGCCGTCGGGTGTGAGTTCTTGATAGGCCCGGTCAGCCTGATTACTCTCGATATCGATGTAGAGCCCATACAGTGCCTTGCGAAAGTGCACCGGAAAACTCAGGGCAATCTGGTGCGGGTCATCCGGAAACAGAATCGCCTGACTGGGGTCTGGCGCACCGGGCCAGACCGGCTCTAGCAGCGGCACGGCCTGCCAGTAACCGGGATGCCCCGAATCGGCGCTTTGCCGGGCGGGGTCGAAAATATAAGACAGCCACTGTTTCGCTTCTTCGTACTGTTGTTCTTCGTTCAGGCGATACGCGACCAGCCAAGGCAAGTACAGGAACAGTTCAAGGAAAATCTGGTAATACGCGCCCCCGAAATCCATGGATTGCGCGCCGAGGCCGTTGGGGATGGGCGGTTCTGTTTGTTGCGTCTGGGTTTCCCAACGCAGCAGCGGTTCCATGCCGTTCTCGGCGAGTTCGATCAACTGCCGGGCGAAGGTGGTGTTCATGCGGATGGGCGCGCGATTTGCGAATCCAGGGTTTTGCGATTCACTCAACTCTATGCTTGAACCTGTGAAGTCAATGAACTGCGCCTTGCCCAAGGAGGGACTGTCCCCTATGGACGGGTTGATCAGGCTGTTGATGCTTGGCGCAATTTGAACTTCTGCTCCAATTTCCTCCCCCCAGCCTATGGTCAAAGCCTTGAGAGCACCGCCCTGGAGTGTGCTGTAATTGGTGTTCCGGTCATAAATCAACACACCATAAACAAGAGGAATTTTCAGGTTTGTCTCGTCTTCGGGCCACTCTACTCCCCACCCGTCGGGCTGGTGAGTAGTCTGGTCAATTGAGAACCTGACTGGAGTTGCGAATAGTGTGTACAAGTTGTCAACAATGCCGGACGTGTAGATCGGACGCAGTTGGTTGAGATCTTGTGGAAACTCAGCGGATTGCACGTCCAGTGGGTGTCCAACAAATAGTTGATAACCGTATCCCAAATCACCGGTGGCTTTACGGGTCGCTGGGGGATGAAGCGGGAGTTCTGACACAGAGGTTGTAAAACGCCAGAGCGTCTCAAAAAAGGCGTCAACGTCTTTCATCAGATGGTAGAGAATCCACCCATTCGCGACTTTACCGGCCAGAGACGCCGATTCTCCCTTTTTGGTGGCAGGCACCGTAAATTGATAAATAGAACCCTTATCTACAATCAGGGTACGAAGAAGGTCGGGCGTGCCCTTGAAGGTGAACGCTGCATTCGGCTGGTCCATGAAGTCGGTGCCAACCGGTTCTATGGTTGACCCTGGGAGTAACTGAACCCAGTCGTTAGGGTTATCCGCCGGATTGAAGATCAGCGTTATCTTGATGAGTTCCTTGGTTGTATCTGTGCGGTCCTTGATGGAGATACTGAGAACACGGTAGCTTGAGAAACTATTCTCCAGTCTTAGTGTAAGTCCGATGTTCGAGTTGTTTCGGTCGTAGACGATATCAATATTTCTCTCAATGGTTTTGATTCGTGACTGCCAATCATTAAAGTTCCAGCTTGCTTTGTCTTTATGCGGCGTCGACTGAGTAACTGCACCAAATACCGGAGTGCCAGATGGGAGCCAGTATTGAAATCGACCGGCATTTTGGTGTGTGTTGGCGAAAAGGTGGCCGATTAGAAGCACATGCTTTCTGCTCTTGTCATCGGCCTCGAGTGCTTGCGCCGAAGCGAATTTACCTTGGCCAACCTGGCCTTCCGCTGGGAACAGCGGCGTCACAATAAAATTCTTGTCGATTCGTATCGTTCTTAAGAAATCGTATTTATCTGTGTCACCGCTAGTATCGGAACCGGACTCATAGTTGGAATACAACATGAGCACGATCGACTCGGGCGACGTCGAATGGTCATACACCGCAATGGTTTGGGTTTCCGCAGCAATTTGCTCTGGCGTCTTCGCGATCAGTGCGGCCGTCTGGCAATAACTCTCGATGTAAACCCGTGGCGCACTCCAGTTATCATCGTATTTCTTGTAACTGGCATATAACTTGAACTTCGGAAACGCCTTGATCGCATTATCCGCTTGCCCTGCTGGCGGAGATGCCAATGCATCCGCATCCTGGATTTCCAGCTCGGCCCAGATCACGAACAAACGATTGTTGAACCAGCACGGACGAATGGTGTGTTCCAGCGCCTTCTCCGAAATTGGTACATTGGCTTTTTGCCAGTCGGACCACGCATTGGGCAACGGTTTGTCGTACTTGGCTGGCATCTCGCCAAGCGTCGACGCGGGCTCCTTCACCGGGCGTTGGCGCATGTCCAGTGAGCGCCAGTAATAAGCGTTTTCGGCCGGGGATTTTGCGATGAAGTAGTAGGTGCTGTTGGCAAAGTCTTCGCCATCAATGTAGCCATTGCAGATTTTCAGGTTGGCGATTTCCTCAAAGCGCCCCAGATATGCCAGCACCGCCGCCTGCACCGTGTCCGGCTGAATCTGCGCCTGATTGAGGTCGTTTTCCAGTTGCTCGAAACTGGCCGTCTTGGTCGCCCGCAGTGTCGGGTCCAGATAGATGTCCGGGAAGTAATGCAGTTGCTGGGTCGCGGCCCAGATCGGATACCGGTTCAGGCCGTCACGCCAGGTCTTGGTCTGTAGGGGATTGAGGCTGTCATCGCTGTAACCGGGCTCCATGTTCAACATGATGCCGTTGACCAGTTGCTGCAGGCTGGCAATGGCACAGGCCACCGGGCTGGTCGGCACGTTCTGGCTGACCAGTACATCCAGCAACCAGAATTCATAGAGATCGTTGGCGGTCTTGATTTGCTGGGCCAACCCCTGATCGACCAGGTACGGGTCGTTGGGTATGGCTTCGTGCAGATACAGGGCAAGCATCGCATCGCGCAGTGACTCATTCAGTGGTGCGTCGAAGGCAGTTGTCATGATCGTTCCTTAACCATTGGCCAATGTAGCGGCAGAGGCGGGGCTGGCGGCCATAACCGCGTCGCCGACAGTTTTCCAGGCATCCAGAGGGCTTAGAGCATTCAGCGCGGTGGCCTGCAGCAGCGCTTTGGCAGACAGCCCACTCGCTGAGCAGCTCGCCTGGCACCGACGCACCCAATCCACGTGAGCCATCGAGGTGGCGCGTTTGTCGGGGAGGGTATCGGTCAGCGTGGCGACTTCCGCTTCCGGCCACTCCAGCAACCGCGCCAGAGCCGCGTTGGCTGTTTCGCTGGCGAGTTGGCGCAGCGCCTTGTTTTTCAGCTTGGCGATGGCCGGATTGGCAGCGCTGAAGTAACTCAACACACTGTCTTCCGATTGGCTCTGGCTGTGAAACCAATGGCTGAAGCGTTCGAACAGATAGAGATCGCTGAGCGACGGTTCGCTGCTGCTGCCCCCGTAGAGGTTGCCGCCCAGCCACGTCGGATTTACCACGAACAGGCGCAATGCACTGTTGCTCAAGCGCAGTTGCACAGCGATCTCGGCATGGCGCGATATGCGCTCGAAATGCTCGATCAGCTCTGGGTTCAGTGGTTCTTCAAGGGCTGCCAGCAAAACGCTGTAGGCTGAGGAATGCGCCCAGTGAATGACAGCGGTGCAACGCTCCGGCGGCAGTTTGGCGGTTTCCTCAAACAGTCCTTCGAGCAACTGTGTTTGCCGGTCGTATGCGCCGAGCAGCAGCGCCACGAGTTTTTCGGCGCACGTGTCTTTCACCGGTTGGCTCAGTTTCAGCGCTTTGAGCAGGCTATCCACATCCGTCCTGAGCCAGATGGCCGGCTCGTCCACCAGCGTCAGCGAATGATCCAGCCCGGGCAGCAGGCCGTCGGTATCGAGCAGATCGTGGCTGATCAGCAATGCCATCCAGTCGATGTCTTTGGGGCTTGGGGTGGCATCGTCTTGAGCAGGCAAACCCAATGCAGCCACCTGATCCTGTGTTACCACGCCTTGTCTCGTATCGTCCTGCAACCTGGCCAAACGCTTGAGCAAGTCATCGGGCAGAGGCGCGGGCTCTGCCATTTTTGCTTGCGGATTGCTCTCTTGCTCTTCGGCAACCAACGGGACGTTCGGCCCCAGGCGCTGCTGCAATTGGGCGACGGTCTGCTGACTTTCCTTGAGCCAGTTGATGGCCCAGTCCAGTTGCATCAATACGTCGAGAATGTCAGGTTTCGCCGCCGCAGCCTGGGGACTCAAGCGACCGTTCGCCAGTGCGATTTTGTAGTCTCGACCACCGAGCAATCCCGCCAGCGTCAGCAAGTCGGCGACGGTATAACCGAAGAGCCGGGCGATCCGTGCCTGGCGGTAGAGCGAAGAGATCGTGGGCAAGTCACGCTTGAGTGGGCCTACGTGTTTTTCGGTCTGCCGGGCAATCAACAGCAGAGAGTCTTCCGTCGGTTGCACGCCGAGGCCCGCACATAATTGCAGCAGGGTTTTATATGTGGCGACGTCGGTGGCGCTGAGGTTGATGGGCGTTTGATCAAGGATCAGCGGCGTGTCGAACAGTTGCACGCGGTTGAACACCTGATCGAACAACGGCAGTTCAGCTTTGCCACTGGTATAGGGAGTGAGGTCGTGCATCAGCGCTGCAAATTCCTCGGGGCCAATGCCGTAGCGCTCATTCAGGTAGCGATAGACTCCCAGTGCGCGCAGGGTGTTTTCGGTGAGCTCAAGCCCTAGATTGGCGGCCCCCTCGGAGCGGATGGCGCTGATGATCAGCGTGTCCAGTTTTGCGAACGCAATGCCCGTCCAGCGATGCAGGCGAACCATGCGTTGCAGGCGATCGAGTCGATTGAGTGAGGTCTTGGTCAGGCGCCATTGCTTGATGTCGCCCAGCTTGTCTTGCTCCAGCCCCATGGCGTTGTCGAACTGATCCCGAATGATCGACTCGGGGGTAGGTGCCAACTGGCTGTCGTCGATGTCCGCACCGGTGCCGGTACCGTTGACGTAGCAGGCGCCATAGTGGTTCGAGTGGGGAAACGGCAAAACCTTGTCGGTCGCGCCCGGGACAACTACCCCCGCATGTTGCGGATTCAGGCTAGGGCAGTTGGGTGACAGGCGCACTGCGTATTGGCGTCGGGCCAGAAGCATTTCGACCTGTTCGGCGTCCAGGCCGGTACGCGCCATGAAGTCGCTCAACTGGGTCATGTACCACAGGGGCGCGTCTTGCGAGACGTCGATACCGTAGGACTGTTTGAAGAAAGCCTGTTCGGGCGCTGACAGGTTGTACTGCTCATCGAGAGTGAGGGTGAAGCGGTGGCTGGCCAGGCTTACAGGGGCCTCCACGGTGCCGGTGGTGGCAACCAGATTGAAGTGCGCGGTGTAGCCACTTTCCTCTGGTTCGGGAAGCGCCTCTTCGGCCTTGATGTATGAAGTGATGGTGCGCGCACCGGGGAGGTGCAGGGAGTTGAGGAAATAAATGCTGGCAGCGTCTGCAGGTGTGGCGGAACCCAGTGTCAGGTTCACAGCAGGAATTGACGCAGCGCCTTGTTTGCCAAAAGTCACAGGTACCTTGTTGGTCCCCAGCGCACCTTTGACTGGCCTTTCCGCCTGTGGCGTTGCAGCCCCGATTCCCGTCTGCGACGTAGGCAATAGATAACACTCACTCATTGGCGTATGCGGGCCGAGGTGAGTGCCCCCGGCGCTTCTCCAGCCTTTGAGCAGATCGTTACGCGTCAGATAAAAATTGCTGAACACCGATGGCTCGATCAGCAAGGCCTGTTGCTGAGGGCTCAAACCCGACAACAGCCGCTGCGCTTGCAGCACTGGTTGCTGCATCTCGCCATAGCGGTTGGTACTTGCCTGTTCAATGGGCAGCAACAAGCTGGCCTGATAGTTCAGTTCCCCAAGCTTCGGCTTTTTATCGATCAGGCCCAACTGGCATTGATGGTGATAGAAGTTATAGGGCAGTTCGAAGGGGTAACGGCGCTCGGCAAGTATTTGCTGGGTTGACTTGGGTTTGTCGATCGGGTTGCCATCCAGATACCCGCGCAAGTTGCTGCCCAGCACCTCGGTGACGATTTCCAGCATGGGCCTGGGCGTGAAGGTGCTTTCATCGGTGATCAACAGGTTCTTGAGGTCGGGGCGGCGCTTGTCCAGCAAGATGCGTTTTGGATCGATGCTGGTGGCTTCCAGTTGCTCGATGAAAACCCGAAGTGCACTCAGATAGGCCACTGGCGAATCGACCGCAGCGATGGCCCCGACCTTGCAAAACTCATCCCAGTTTTCCTTGAACAGATTGGGAAAGGTCGGCCCCTGCGGAGCAAGCGCACGAACGCCGCTACGTTGGCCGAGTTGCTGGAACGTTCCAGAAGAGGTTTTGTGTTCACGGTAAAGCCGTGCAATCAGCGCGGCGTAGCCCATGGCGTTGTCGTAGGCCAGACTGGCGTTGGCATCACTGTACTTGCCGAGCTGGCGAGCAAAGGCCGCTTGGGCAGACGCACGATATCGAAGACCGAGGTAAAGCCCATCTTTTGCATGGCCGTCGCAAAGTCGGCCCGTCCTTTTTTCAACGAGTGATCCGACTTGACGAGCGTGTTCATGATCGTGTGGTTGTCGTCGGCCATGACTGTGAATCTCCTGACGGGATAAGGGCGGCATCGAGGGCATGCCCGGCAGGATCAAACTAACGGCAAATGGGGGCGGCGTAACCTGTCAGACCTGACAGGTACGAGTGGGCGGGTTAGATTAATTCGTTCTCAACAGTTTTTATCTATGCCAAATAATACTGGAATGACTCTTGATGCATGCAGCGGCCAATTAGTCATCTATCAGGCTTGTAATCGAAGATTGCCGCTCGTCGGGACTGTCAGTTTTTACAGGTGTTTTTTGCGGGGGCGTCGGCGAGGGTTGGATTGTCAGAGACACCAATTGGATGGGTATCGGAGAATTCAAATCATGGCGGACGATAATGGTATAGATGAACGTAATGGGGAGGGGGAGGGGGAGGATCCGGAAATCTTCTGGTGGGAACCCCAAATATATGAACCGAGCCACGGCTGGACTCTTTCCCCCGGTTTCCGCGTTCACGCATTAGTAACAATACCGCCATCTTTGGAATGGCGGTGTCAGTTTTTCTATGGCCCTGACAAGTTCGCAGAATTGAGAGGGATACCAGAGTTTGGAGCCAAGATTGACTTTAATGTCCCCCAAAACCTGGTTCGGCCTGGAGCGAACTTCTACTTCAGGATCGACTACGCCAAGGGTATAACGTGGAGTGACTGGGCTTATTCAGGCGATCTGAAAATGGCCCCCGCCAAACCGCCCCGACCCGCGATCACCTCGCTAACCTCTCCAGTAGAACCGCGACAGGCATTGCAAATTACAGGCATTTATTCTGGATCACCCGCACCTACGCTCATAGTACGCAGGTGGAACGGAACCGCGTATGTCGACGTTGCCGGCAAATTTTCCACTACAGGCGCGAGCAGCATCTTCACGCCTGACCAGCCCTGGGCGCACATGAACACGGTCAGGGCGATTCAGACTGTCAATGGCGTGGAGTCAGATGCAAGCGGTCCTGTCGACTTCAGTATGAAACCGCTCTTGCCAAAGATAGACCAACCAAAAGAAGGAACCACGCACCTCGGAACTGTCATGATCACCGGTACGTGTGCCCAAGGGGCGATCGTTGCTATCAGGGATGTAAGTGGTCCCGTAAACGTGGTGGGAACCACCTGGACGTTCAAATACGATTGGCAGCCCGGTCCGAAACTTGTTCGCGCCGTGCAGACCGTGAATGGCGTTTCTTCCGACCTGAGCATTGCGCGCAGCTTTAAAATCAGGGTGCCCAAACCGGCTATCACCCCGCCAACCTCTCAGGTATCCCCGCGACAGGCGTTGGGCATTACCGGCGTTTACCCTGGTTCACCCGCGCCAACGCTTAAAATGTTTTATTGGGACGGACGCGCGTTTAGCGAAAAGCCCGGCAAGTTTTCAAGTGCAGGTGCGACCCGAACCTTCACGCCTGACCAGCCTTGGGTAAGTAAGAACATGGTCAAGTTGATACAGACCGTCAACGAAGTGGATTCTGATCCAAGCGACGTTATCAACTTCGATATGAGCCTGCCCGCCCCGACGATAGACCAGCCAAACGAAGGAACCACGCACCTCGCAACGTTAATAGTCTCGGGTACTTGTATCGAGGGCGCGACTGTCGCTATCAAGGATGTAGAGGGTGCCGTAAACGTGGTGGGAACCACCTGGACGTTCAAATACGATTGGCAGCCCGGTCCGAAACTTGTTCGCGCCGTGCAGACCGTGAATGGCGTTTCTTCCGACCTGAGCATTGCACGCAGCTTTAAAATCAAGGCCTCCTCACCCGCGATCACCTCGCTAACCTCTCCAGTAGAACCGCTACAGGCATTGCAAATTACAGGCATTTATTCTGGATCACCCGCGCCTACGCTCATAATACGCAGGTGGAACGGAACCGCGTATGTCGACGTTGCCGGCAAATTTTCCACTACAGGCTCGAGCCGCATCTTCACGCCTGACCAGCCTTGGGCGCGCACGAACACGGTCAGGGCGTTCCACACTGTCAATGGAGTGGAGTCAGATCCAAGCGTTCCTGTCGACTTCAGTATGAAACCGCTCTTGCCAACGATAGACCAACCAAGAGAAGGAACCACGCACCTCGGAACTGTCATGATCACCGGTACGTGTGCCCAGGGGGCGACCGTTGCTATCAGGGATGTAAGTGGTCCCGTAAGCGTGGTGGGAACCACTTGGATGTTCAAATACGATTGGCAGCCCGGTCCGAAACTTGTTCGCGCCGTGCAGACCGTGAATGGCGTTTCTTCCGACCTGAGCATTGCACGCAGCTTTAAAATCAAGGCACCTCAGCCGGACATCACCCCGCCAGTCTTTCCGTTACCACCGCGAGGCGCATTGAAAATTACGGGTGTTTACTCTGGCTCATCCAAACCGTCATTTAGGATGCGCAGGTCGAGTGGAACCGAATTTGTCGACGTCCCCGGCGAATTTTCTGGTACGGGCACGGATCGTAGCTTCACGCCTGACTCGCCTTGGCAAAGTACCAACACGGTTTATGTGCAACAGAGTGTCAATGGTGTGGACTCCGATCCAAGTGACGAGTGCACGTTCACCGCTGGCGAGGTGGTCAAGCCGCCAGTACCACAATTCGAACTTCCGATGGCGGGCGCAAAAACCTCGACCCGTCCCGCCATCACGGTTGTCGGCCAGCCCGGCGCAACGCTGACCGTGCGCCATGCAGGCGCCGAGACGTTGCATTCGGACAAGGCGAACGATGAGGGCGTTCTGGAGTTCGTCGTCAAGGCTCCCTTGATTCCCGGGATGAACGTGCTGCAGGTGAAGCAAACGGCTGATGGCGTAGATTCCGAGTGGAGTGAGGCTCATCATTTCTTCGTCAAGGAGGTGCCGCGAACGCCCACCATTGATGCGCCAACACAGGGTAGTGTGCAGCCCCGCAAGCCTGTGATCAGGGGCAAAGGGGAAACCCGAGGGCAGATCAGTCTGCGTCGCCAGGATGAGCCCGATAACCTGATTGACACCATCAAGGGCGTAGCGGCCTGGCGCATACCTGCAAAGGAATCGTGGAAGCTCGGTAACCACTCGATTCAAGTCATGCAGGAAGACGAGGGGGATAGTTCTGAGTGGACACTCGTCCCCGTCACTTTTGAGGTGGTCGATGCCTTGTACGGTATCGGTGACGCCACCCCGGCACTGGGCAATCCGGTTGTGGGCACCGAGCAGAGCGTGATGTTGCGAGTGCAGGTGATCGACGGTGTAACCGGGGAGGCGGTCGAAGGCGTGAATGTGCAGTGGCGGGCCAATGGTAAGCAGGAGGTGATGGCGACAACCGTGACCGATCGACATGGATGGGCGATCTGCCCCTACAAGCCTGACACTGTCGGAAAAACTGAAATGCTGGCGGATATCACCAACGAAAACTCGGGTGTCGTGATGACACAGCTCTACGAGGTCAACGCCTTGGCGACGGATGACTGGGCGAAAGAGGCCGAGCTTTGGCTGGACGGCAAGCGGGTTGACCTGGCCGAGAGCAACCTCGTGCTTCCAGGTGAAAGGGCCGAAGCCTATAAGCTGGAACTTAAAGTCAACAGTGGCAGCACTTTGATAGGCACCCATGTCACCTTGCAAGACTTGTGGTGCGCTACGGATCGGGGGCTGACCTTTTTCCCGGATCTTGGAACGCCCCAGGTGATAAAGGAAGGGCAGGCAGCGTTCTGGAATATTTTTGTCGAGAAAGGACGTAGCGGTATTTTCGGCTTGAACCTGACCAGCTCTGTATTGCACGACTGGCAACTGCCTGGCTGTGTTGAGGGTGAAGACCCAGCTGAAATCGTGGATGTTTACCTTGACAATTTTGCGCAGGTTTTCAACGGTGAGCCTGCCTGTCCCTGCCTCGGTGCGACGCACACGTTTACCGTGCGACCCAAACTCCACAGCCCCTTGCTTGGGCAAAACGTGACACTGGAATTGAGTCAGGAAGCCTCAGGACTCGGGGTCACTGTGAGTCCGACGACCCCACAAAAAATGGGTGAGGAAGGAATGAGCTGGTCGTTGAGTTGCGTCAACAGCATTAAAAGCGGCAACTTTACAGTGTGGTTGACGGTGAGCGGTTGGGACGTCGCGTCCCTTGAGATGCCGATGTCGCTGGGGCATAACAAAGTCGAGATAACTGAAAAGTCCGGGCCCCAGCAGTGGGGAAGTACGGGGGATATCTGGCGATACGCCATTCAAGTGACGTCCGTGTTCACTGGGCAGCCTGCCGTCGGTGCGCTGGTGGAAGTCACCGTTGAAGGGAAGACTCAAGTGTTGCCCACGGAAGGAGGTGGGTGGATAGCCGTTTTCTACCAGACCGGTGAAACAGCAAATCTGTTAATCCGTAATCGCTATGACGGAAGTATTGCCTACTGAAAATATAAGTGAAGGAGGTGCTCAACGCCTTTTCTCGCCAGAGAAAGGGCGTTTCCATTTTGTCAGGGCGGTGGATGTAGCCCTGCAAATTCCGAGTACACCCCGGATCACTGTGGGAGCTTGTCTGCAAGCGACGGGGCCGTTCGTGCAACGAACACATCTCAGCCACTTTCGCCACCTCAACCTCCAGCGCAACCGGCTCAAACAGCGCCAGCGCCGAAGGGTGGCTGACCTGCGCCTTGCCCATCAGGTTATTGATCGGCGTGCGCAACTCATGTTCATTTCCTGTCTGCACATGGCTCATGGAGAGATAAATGTTCGAAATCAGAAGAGCTGGCGCGAATGACGCCCAAATCGCATTCGACATACGACGCTTGGCGATCAGGCATCCAGAGGTCTGTCTGGACGCGACGTTGAACGCTGTCGATTTTTACCGGCGTTGCGGTTACATCGGGGAGGGGAGTGCGATTTATCAATCGCCTTCGGGTCTGCAACTGGCGTGTGTGCCAATGGTGAAAGCGTTGCGATAAAGATCAAGAGGCCGCACAAAAAAAACGGCACCCGAAGGTGCCGTTTCCGTTTTTAGCCAGTTCCAGCCAGGCAATCAGCCCGCCAGACCCGCCTGCTGAACCAGTGTCAGCAACGGCTGCGGGTAAACGCCGAGGAAGAACGCAACCAGGGCGATGGCCAGCAGCATGACGCCGCCCGCTTTTTGTTCCCAGTGCAACTCGGCATCGTGGCGACGCAGGTTTGGCTCGATCAGGTACAGGGTGACCATCACGCGCAGGTAGTAGAAGACGCCAATGGCGCTGCCCAGTACCAGCGAACCTACCAGCCACCATTGGTGCGATTCGACACCGGTGGCGATGATGTAGAACTTGCCGATGAAGCCTGCGGTCAGCGGGATACCGGCCAGGGACAGCATCATCACGGTGAGTACGGCGGTCAGGTACGGACGGCGCCAGAACAGCCCGCGGTATTCGTACAGGGCATCCGCGTCACGGCCGTTGTACGGCGAGGACATCAGGGTGATCACGCCGAAAGCGCCGAGGCTGGTGATCACGTAGGTGACCAGGTAGACGCCGATGGCTTCCACCGCCAGACCCTTGCTCGCCACCAGTGCGATCAGCAGATAGCCGAAGTGCGCGATGGACGAGTAACCGAGCAGACGCTTGAGGTTGCTCTGGGTCAGGGCCAGCAGGTTGCCGAACAGGATCGAGGCGACAGCGATCACGCTCAGCACGTCGCTCAGTACGCCACTGCTTGCAGCAGGGGAGATCTGGAACAGACGCACCATCACCGCGAACACGGCGACTTTGGAAGCGGTCGCGAGGAACGCGGCGACCGGTGCCGGAGCACCTTCGTACACGTCCGGCGTCCACAGGTGGAACGGTACCAGCGACAACTTGAACGCCAGACCGATCAGCATCATGCCCAGGCCCAGTTGTGCCAGCGGGCTAGGCAGGCCAGTGGCAGCCAGTGCCTGACCGATACCGGTGAAGCTCAGCGAACCGGCGTCTGCGTACAGCAGCGCCATACCGAACAGCAGGAACGCGGAACCGGCGGCCGACAGCACCATGTATTTGATGCCGGCTTCCAGTGAACGCTTGTTGAAGAAGGCGTAAGCCACCAGACCGTAGACCGGCACCGACAGCAGTTCCAGACCGATGAACAACCCGGCCAGGTGCTGCGCGCTGACCAGAACCAGACCACCGGCGGCGGCCATCAGGATCAGCAGGTACAGTTCTTCACGGTTGCCCGGGTAACCCGAACCGCCGTCGCCCAGATAGGCGTGGGCGAGGGTGACGCAGGCGAGGGTGGCGACCAGGATCAGCGCCATGTACAGGCATGCGAACGCATCGATCTGCAGCAATGGGGTCACGGCCAGAGGCGCGACTTTCAAGGCAGGCAGGATCGACAGCAAGGCCAGGTTCAGACCCGCCACCGAAATCAGGAAGGTCTGCGAGTGGTTGCGGCGCCAGGCGATTGCCAGCATCACCACGATAATGGTGAGGCTGGTGATCAACAGTGGCGCAAGCGCAATAAAGTGTTGAATCGTGAATTCCATAGCGCTCTTACCGGGCCGAAGCGAGTTGAGTGAAGGCGGTGCCGAGCCACTGCTGTACGCCATGCATCGTGGCGGCAGAAGTGTCGAGGAACGGTTGCGGGTAGACGCCGAGGTAAATCAGCAGCACCGCAAGGCCTAGCACCATGATCAGTTCGCGAGCGTCCATCCCGTGCAGGACCGCATCCGATTTGGACGGGCCGAAGTACGCACGGTGGATCATGATCAGCGAGTAGACCGAACCGAACACCAGACCGGACGTGGCAATCGCAGTGATCCAGGGCCAGCTTGCAAAAGAACCGATCAGGATCAGGAACTCGCCGACAAAGTTACCCGTGCCCGGCAAGCCCAGCGACGCGGCTGCAAAGAACAGGCTGATCGCCGGCAGGTAAGCAATACGCGACCACAGACCGCCCATCTCACGCATGTCACGCGTGTGCAGACGCTCGTACAGCTGACCGCTGAGGATAAACAGTGCGGCTGCCGAAACACCGTGCGCCAGCATCTGGATCACTGCACCTTGCAGGGCCAGTTGGCTGCCGGAGTAGATGCCGATCAACACGAAGCCCATGTGGGAAACGGAAGAGAAGGCGATCAGACGCTTGATGTCGGTTTGCGCGAACGCCAGGAACGCACCGTAGAAGATCCCGATCAGACCGAGGGTCATGGCGATCGGCGCGAACTCGGCCGAAGCATTCGGGAACAGCGGCAGGGCGAAACGCAGCAGGCCGTAGGCAGCGGTTTTCAGCAGGATACCGGCGAGGTCGACGGAACCTGCGGTCGGCGCCTGGGCGTGCGCATCAGGCAACCACGAGTGGAACGGTACAACCGGCAGCTTGACCGCGAAGGCGATGAAGAAGCCGAGCATCAGGATGTACTCGGTGGTCATCGACATCTTGGTTTTCAACAGGTCGGCGTAGTTAAAGGTAATCACGCCAGTGTTGTTGAAGTTGACCAGTACCAGACCGAGGATCGCCACCAGCATGATCAGGCCGGAAGCCTGCGTGAAGATGAAGAACTTGGTTGCTGCGTAGATCCGGGTTTTCTTGCCGTCCGAAGAACTGTGACCCCAGAGCGCGATGAGGAAGTACATCGGCACCAGCATCATTTCCCAGAAGAAGAAGAACATGAACAGGTCGAGGGCGAGGAACACGCCGACAACACCGCCCAGGATCCACATCAGGTTCAGGTGGAAGAAGCCAACGTGACGTTGAATCTCTTTCCACGAGCAGAGTACCGAGAGGATACCCAGCAGACCGGTCAGCAGGATCATCAACAGCGACAGGCCGTCGAGGGCCAGGTGCACGCTGATGCCGAAACGCGCGATCCAGATGTGCTTGAACTCAAGCGCCCAGGTCGGATCGGCGCCAGGCGCCGGGGCAAATGAATAGTTGCCGGTTGCCCACAGCCAGAGGCCGATCGCGAGCAACAGGGACATGGTGATCAGCGCAATCCAGCGGGGCAGGGTAGCGCCGAAGCGCTCACCCATCCAGCACAGCAGGCCGCCGATGAAGGGGATCAGGATTAGCCAAGGCAGAATCATGACGGGCTCGTTTCCTTTCGCAAATTCGCAAGGTTCATATCAGACCGCTACCAGCACGATGGCGCCGATTACCAGCACGGCACCAGCAGCCATCGAAGCAGCGTACCAACGCAGTTGACCGGTCTCGGTGCGGCTCAGGGCAGTGTGACCACCCTTGGCCATACGCGGGATCAGACCGATGGTCTGGTCGAGCGGGTCTTTGCGCAGGATGTGGCTGATCGCAAGGTACGGCTTGACGAACAGTTTGTCGTAGATCCAGTCGAAGCCCCAGGCAGCGAACCACCAGGCCGACAGGAAACGCCCGACGCCGCTGTTGGCAATCGCCGTCACGAAGCGACGCTTGCCGAGGAACAGCAGGGCCGCCAGCAGGATACCGGCCAGAGCGATGGCGCCCGAGGCGATTTCCAGACTGTGCTTGGCTTCGCCACCGGCATGGCCAACGCTTTGCGGCAGCACGCCGTGCAGCGGCGGCACGATCATGGCGCCGACGAATGTCGACAGCACGATCAGCACCGACAATGGCAGCCAGTGAGCGATGCCGTGACCGGCGTGGGCTTCAGTCTTGGCTTCACCGTGGAACGCGATGAAGATCAGGCGGAAGGTGTACAGCGAAGTCATGAACGCGCCGGCCAGACCTGCGTAAAGCAGACCCTGGTTGCCGCTGGCGAACGCTTCCCAGAGGATTTCGTCCTTGGAGTAGAAGCCCGCGGTCACCAGTGGCAGGGCAGACAGAGCCGCGCCGCCGACGATGAAGCTGGCGTAGGCCAGTGGCAGTTTCTTCCACAGGCCGCCCATCTTGAAGATGTTCTGCTCGTGGTGGCAGGCAACGATCACCGCACCGGAGGCAAGGAACAGCAGCGCCTTGAAGAAGGCGTGAGTCATCAGGTGGAAGATCGCGCCATCCCAGGCACCCACGCCCAGCGCCAGGAACATGTAGCCGATCTGGCTCATGGTCGAGTAGGCGAGGATACGTTTGATGTCGGTTTGAACCAGAGCGGCGAAACCGGCGAGTACCAGTGTCACACCACCAACGATGCCGACCAGGTGCAGGATGTCCGGCGCCAGGGTGAACAGACCGTGGGTACGCGCAATCAGGTAAACACCAGCGGTGACCATGGTTGCGGCGTGGATCAGTGCCGAAACCGGGGTCGGGCCGGCCATCGCGTCCGCGAGCCAGGTTTGCAATGGCAGTTGTGCCGATTTACCGACAGCGCCGCCGAGCAGCATCAGGGTCGCCAGGGTGATCCAGAAGTCGCCGACCTGGAATTTCTGCGGTGCCAGCACCAGCAGTTCCTGGATGTTCAGCGTGCCCACTTGCTGGAACAGGATGAACAGGCCGATGGCCATGAACACGTCGCCGATCCGGGTCACGATGAACGCCTTGAGTGCGGCGTTACCGTTGTTGCGGTTGCTGTAGTAGAAACCGATCAACAGGTACGAGCACAGGCCCACGCCTTCCCAGCCGAAGTACAGGAACAACAGGTTATCGCCCAGGACCAGGAACAGCATGCTGGCGATAAACAGGTTGGTGTACGAGAAGAAGCGCGAGTAACCCGCTTCACCGCGCATGTACCAGGAGGCGAACAGGTGGATCAGGAAACCTACGCCCACCACCACGCCGAGCATGGTGATCGACAGGCCGTCGATGTAGAGGGCGAAGTCAGGCTTGAAGCCTTCCACTGCCATCCACTGCCAGAGTACCAGGGTGTAGTGACCGCCTTCGGGAGGCGCGACGTTGAATTGCCAGATGACGTAGGCGGTGACAATCGCCGACAAGCCAATGGAACCCACGCCGATCAGCGCCGAGAGGTTTTCCGACCAGCGTCCACGAGAGAACGACAGCAGCAGGAACCCGATCAGGGGGAATACGAAAGTCAGAAAGATTAGGTTCATCCGCGCATCTCACTGGCAGCGTCGATATCGAGCGTGTGGAAGCGGCGATACAGTTGCAGCAGGATCGCCAGACCAATACTGGCCTCGGCAGCTGCAAGGCTGATCACCAGGATGAACATGATCTGTCCATCCGGCTGGCCCCAACGGGCGCCTGCAACGATGAAGGCCAGTGCAGAGGCGTTCATCATCACTTCCAGACTCATCAACACGAACAAAATGTTGCGACGAACCATCAGGCCGACGAGGCCGAGGCAGAACAGGATGCCGGCAACCGCCAGACCATGCTCAAGAGGGATAGCAGGCATAAGTTACTCCGTCGCCTCGTTGCGGCCCAAATGGAACGCCGTGACGGCTGCGGCAAGCAGCAGCATCGAGGCGAGTTCGACCACCAGCAGATACGGGCCGAACAGGCTGATGCCCACGGCTTTTGCATCGACGGTGGTGTGGCCGATGGCCTGGCCGCTCTGGTGAGCGAACAGCACATACAGCAATTCGGCCAGCAGCAGGCCGGCGAGAATCACCGGCCCGGCCCAGATGCCGGGCTTGAGCCAGACGCGTTCCTGCTGAACCGCGGCGGGGCCGAGGTTGAGCATCATCACCACGAACACGAACAGCACCATGATGGCGCCAGCGTAGGCGATCACTTCCAGCACACCGGCGAATGGTGCGCCGAGGGCGAAGAAGGTCATGGCCACGGCGATCAACGAGATGATCAGGTAGAGCAGGGCGTGCACAGGGTTGGTGTTGGTGACCACACGTAGCGTGGCCACGACAGCGATACCCGATGCGAAATAGAAAGCGAATTCCATCGTTCTTCCTTAAGGCAGCAAGCTCTTCACGTTGATCGGTTCGGCTTCGTTCTGTGCAGAGCCTTTCGGCTTGCCAGCGATTGCCATACCTGCAACACGATAGAAGTTGTAATCAGGGTTTTTGCCGGGGCCGGAGATCAGCAGATCTTCTTTCTCGTACACCAGGTCCTGACGTTTGAACTCGGCCATCTCGAAATCCGGAGTCAACTGGATTGCGGTGGTCGGACAGGCTTCCTCGCAGAGGCCGCAGAAAATGCAGCGCGAGAAGTTGATACGGAAGAAGTCCGGGTACCAGCGACCGTCTTCGGTTTCAGCTTTCTGCAGCGAGATGCAACCCACCGGGCACGCCACGGCGCACAGGTTGCAGGCTACGCAGCGTTCTTCGCCATCGGGGTCGCGGGTCAGGACGATGCGACCACGGTAGCGTGGTGGCAGGTAGACCGCTTCTTCCGGGTATTGCAGTGTGTCGCGCTTGCGAAAGCCATGGCCGAAGACCATGACCAGGCTGCGCAACTGGGTACCGGTACCCTTAACGATGTCGCCAATATATTTGAACATGGGTCAAATCCTCACTGAACCGCAACCGCGGGCGTGTTCAACAACACAACCGCAGCGGTCACCAGCAAATTGATCAGGGTCAGTGGCAGGCAGAACTTCCAGCTGAAGTCCATCACCTGGTCATAACGCGGACGCGGGATAGAGGCGCGCAGCAGGATGAACAGCATGATGAAGAACGCGGTCTTCAGTGCGAACCACAGGAACGACAGTTGCGGCAGGATGCCGAACGGACCGTGCCAGCCACCGAAGAACAGGGTGACCAGCAGCGCCGAGATCAAGATGATGCCGATGTATTCGCCAACGAAGAACATGCCCCATTTCATGCCGGCGTATTCAATGTGGTAACCGTCAGCCAGTTCCTGTTCCGCTTCCGGCTGGTCGAACGGGTGACGGTGAGTCACGGCGACGCCAGCGATGAAGAAGGTACAGAAGCCGAAGAACTGCGGAATGATGAACCACAGGTTCTGCGCCTGGTACTCGACGATGTCGCGCATGTTGAACGAGCCGACCTGCACCACGATGCCCATCAGGGCCAGGCCCATGAACACTTCGTAGGACACGGTCTGCGCCGAGGCACGCAAGGCACCCAGCAGGGCGAACTTGTTGTTACTCGACCAGCCGGCGAACAGCACCGCGTAGACCGACAGACCGGCCATGGCGAAGAAGAACAGCAGGCCGATATTCAGGTCCGCGACACCCCAGGTCGGGGTGATCGGGATGATCGCGAACGCAATCAGCAAGGCCGACATGGCCACAACCGGTGCCAGGGTGAAAATCACCTTGTCGGCAAACGGTGGCGTCCAGTCTTCCTTGAAGAACATCTTCAGCATGTCGGCGGCGATCTGGAACATACCAAACGGACCAACGCGGTTCGGACCGTAACGGTCCTGCCACCAGCCCAGCAGGCGACGCTCGACAAAGCTGAGCAACGCGCCCGCGACCACAACGGCCAGCAGAATCACGATGGCTTTGACGACCGTCAGGATCACATCGATCACTTCAGGGGTGAACCAGGTCATTGCGCTGCCTCCTGCAGACCGTCGACGGATACGCCGGCGAATGCCGGTGGAATGCCGGCGATGCCCGCAGGCAATGCCACCAGACCTGCGCCCAGTTCTTCATTGATGCGCAGCGGCAGACGCAGGGTCTGACCGGCCACGTTCAGGCTCAGCAGCGCACCTTCGTTGACGCCCAGGCGATCCGCTTCGGACTTGGCCAGTGCAACGTAAGCCGCCGGAATGCGTTCCTGAACCGGAGCGGCTTTCGAAGAGGTTTCTTCGCTGCCGAACAGGTGGAAGAACGGCACGGCTTGCCAGGTACCCGGCATCGGGTTGAACGCACGCGGCGCGGCAGCGAACCAGTTCAGCGAATCGCCAGTGCTTTCGATCAGGCGGGTGCCCGGATCGCCAGCGCGCAGGTGACCACCGACTTCGTCCTGGAACTTGTTCCAGGCTTGCGGCGAGTTCCAGCCCGGCGACCAGGCAAACGGCACTTGCTGACGCGGTTCGGCAGAGCCCGAGTAACCTTCCATGGAGAAGGCGAACGCGGTGTCTTTGTCTTGCGGGGTGCGTGGTTCGTGAACGCTGATGTCGGCGCGCATCGCGGTGCGACCGGAATAACGCAGCGGCTCACGCGCCAGTTTCAGACCCTTGATGCGGAACGCAGCGGACGGCGCAGCGTCGACGATTCGCGCCAGTTGCGCGGTGCTCGAAGCAACGGCAGCGGTGACGTGGTCGAGTTGCGTCCAGTCGATTGGCTGATTCAGCAGGGTGGCGCGCAGGGCGTGCAGCCAGCGCCAGCCTTCGTGCACCAGAATGCTCGCGTCCAGGTATTGCGGATCGAAAACCTGGAAGAAACGCTGGGCGCGACCTTCCTGGCTGACCAGCGTACCGTCGCCTTCAGCAAAGCTCGCGGCTGGCAGAACCAGATGCGCGCGATCACTGGTAGCGGTTTTCTGATGGTCAGCGACGATCACCACTTTCGCGGCGTTCAGGCCTGCATCGACCTTGTCTTTGGCGGTGCGGGTGTAGAGATCGTTTTCCAGCACGACGATAGCGTCGGCCTTGCCATCAATCACTGCTTGCAGCGCAGCATCAACCGATTCGCCACCGAGCATCGCCAAGCCGAGGCTGTTGGCTTCCGGCACGATCAGGCTGATGGAACCGTTCTTCTCACGCAGCTTCAGAGCCTTCGCGATATTGGCAGCAGCCTCAATCAGCGCTTTGGAACCCAGCGAAGTACCGGCGATGATCAGTGGACGCTTGGCGGCGAGCAGGGCATCAGCGATGCGCTTGGCCAGTTCCAGTGCTTCAGCGTCCAGGCCTTCAACAGCCGGTGCGCTGGCGTCCAGCGCGTGAGCCACAGCAAAACCGATGCGCGCCAGATCGTCCGGAGCTGCGTGAACGCATTCTTCGGCGATGTCGTCGAGCTTGGTTTCAGCCAGGCTGGCAATGAACAGCGGGTTCAGCGCGTGCTGACCGATGTTCTTCACCGCGGCATCGAGCCATGGCTGGACGCGCATGGCGTCGGCCATTTCTTCGGCTTTGCCCTTGACCGACTGACGCAGCGACAACGCCATACGGGCGGCGGTCTGGGTCAGGTCTTCACCGAGCACGAAGATGGCGTCGTGGTCTTCGATGTCGCGCATGTTCGGCACTGGCAGCGGGCTGTCATTGAGCACTTGCAGAACCAGACGGATGCGTTCCAGTTCGGACGCTTCGATACCCGAGTAGAAGTGTTCGGCGCCTACCAGTTCACGCAACGCGTAGTTGCTTTCGAGGCTGGCACGCGGCGAACCGATACCGACAATGTTGCGACCGCGCAGCAGATCGGCGGCTTTATCCAGCGCAGCGTCGAGGCTCAGCTTGGTGCCGTCGGCCAGCAGCGGCTGACGTGGACGGTCGGTGCGGTTGACGTAGCCATAACCGAAACGGCCACGGTCGCACAGGAAGTATTGGTTCACCGAACCGTTGAAACGGTTTTCGATGCGACGCAGTTCGCCGTAACGCTCGCCCGGGGAGATGTTGCAACCGCTCGAGCAGCCATGGCAGATGCTCGGCGAGAACTGCATGTCCCACTTGCGGTTGTAGCGCTCGGAGTGAGTCTTGTCGGTAAACACACCGGTCGGGCAGACCTCGGTGAGGTTGCCGGAGAACTCGCTTTCGAGGGTGCCATCTTCGACGCGACCGAAGTACACGTTGTCGTGGGCACCGAACACACCGAGGTCGGTGCCGCCAGCGTAGTCTTTATAGAAACGCACGCAGCGGTAGCAAGCGATGCAGCGGTTCATTTCGTGGGAAATGAACGGGCCCAGTTGCTGATTCTGGTGAGTACGTTTGGTGAAGCGATAACGGCGCTCGTTGTGGCCGGTCATCACTGTCATGTCTTGCAGGTGGCAGTGACCGCCTTCCTCACAGACTGGGCAGTCGTGCGGGTGGTTGGTCATCAGCCATTCGACAACACTGGCGCGGAATGCCTTGGACTCATCATCGTCGATGGAGATCCAGGTGTTGTCGGTGGCGGGCGTCATGCAGGACATGACGATGCGACCACGGGTGTCGTTCTCGTCGGTGTACTGCTTGACCGCGCACTGGCGGCAGGCCCCGACGCTACCTAGCGCGGGGTGCCAGCAGAAATATGGAATGTCGAGGCCCAGCGACAGACATGCCTGTAACAGGTTGTCTGCCCCGTCGACTTCGAGCGCTTTGCCGTCTACGTGGATAGTGGCCATGGTTCAAAGGTCTTCGTTGGCCCGGTGTCAGCGGGCGTGGCTAATGGAATCTTGTTATCCGTCCGAATCCAGTCAGCCCCGAAAGGCGTCATCGGACGAAAGGCGAAGGGCACGGACCCTTCGCCTTTTAAGCGTTTACGCGCCGATTACGATCGGCCTTGCCAGAGGCGGGACGGCGGCGCTTGCAGGCGCGATACCGGCTTCGAACTCTGGACGGAAGTATTTGATGGCACTGCCCAACGGCTCCACGGCACCCGGTGCGTGAGCACAGAAGGTTTTGCCCGGGCCGAGGAAACCGACCAGACCCAGCAGGGTCTCGATGTCGCCTGGCTGACCCTTGCCCTGTTCGATGGCCATCAAGAGCTTGACGCTCCATGGCAAACCATCGCGGCACGGGGTGCAGAAACCGCAGGATTCGCGGGCGAAGAACTGCTCCATGTTGCGCAGCAGCGAGACCATGTTGACGCTGTCATCCACCGCCATGGCCAGACCGGTACCCATACGGGTGCCTACTTTGGCAATGCCGCCGGCGTACATTTGTGCGTCGAGGTGTTCTGGCAGGAGGAAACCGGTACCGGCCCCGCCTGGCTGCCAGGCCTTGAGTTTGAAACCGTCGCGCATGCCGCCGGCGTAGTCTTCGAACAACTCGCGACCGGTGACGCCGAATGGCAATTCCCACAGACCCGGATTCTTGACCTTGCCGGAGAAGCCCATGAGCTTGGTACCCATGTCTTCAGAGCCTTCGCGGGCCAACGATTTGTACCAGTCAACGCCGTCGGCAATGATTGCCGGCACGTTGCACAGGGTTTCGACGTTGTTCACGCAAGTCGGCTTGCCCCAGACGCCGACGGCGGCAGGGAAGGGCGGCTTGGAGCGCGGGTTGGCGCGGCGGCCTTCGAGGGAGTTGATCAGTGCGGTTTCTTCACCGCAGATGTAACGCCCGGCGCCAGTGTGGACGAACAGCTCGAAATCAAACCCGCTGCCCAGAATGTTCTTGCCCAGCAGGCCAGCCGCCTTGGCTTCTTCCACGGCACGGTTGAGGTGCTTGGCGGCGGTGGTGTACTCGCCACGCAGGAAGATGTAGCCACGGTAGGTTTTCAGCGCACGCGCGCTGATCAGCATGCCTTCGATCAGCAGATGGGGCAGTTGCTCCATCAGCATGCGGTCTTTCCAGGTGTTCGGCTCCATTTCATCCGCGTTGCACAGCAGGTAGCGGATGTTGATGGATTCGTCCTTGGGCATCAGGCCCCACTTGACGCCCGTGGGGAAGCCTGCACCGCCGCGACCTTTGAGGCCTGCGTCTTTCACGGTCTGGACGATGTCGTCCTGGCTCATGTCGGCGAAGGCTTTGCGCGCTGCGGCGTAACCGTTCTTGGCCTGGTACTCGTCGAGCCACACGGCCTCGCCGTCGTCACGCAGACGCCAGGTCAGGGGGTGAGTCTCGGCCGACCGCTGAATGCGGTTGGCAGGACCGAAAGATGTCAGGGTCATACGTAGCCCTCGAGCAGTTTGGCGACGCCGGCTGGCTGCACATCACCAAAGGTGTCGTCGTCGATCATCAGCGCCGGTGCCTTGTCGCAGTTGCCGAGGCAGCAGACAGGCAGCAGGGTGAAACGACCGTCGGTGGTGGTCTGACCCAGGCCGATGCCCAGATTGTTCTGGATTTCGCTGACCACCGACTCGTGGCCGCCGATGTAGCAGACCATGCTGTCGCAGACGCGAATGATGTGACGGCCGACGGGCTGACGGAAGATCTGGCTGTAGAACGTCGCAACACCTTCAACGTCGCTGGCCGGGATGCCGAGCATCTCGCCGATGGCGTACAGGGCGCCATCCGGCACCCAGCCACGTTCTTTCTGAACGATCTTCAGGGCTTCGATCGACGCCGCGCGCGGGTCTTCGTAGTGATGCAGCTCGTGCTCGATGGCCGAGCGCTCGGTTTCACTCAAGGTGAAACGGTCTGTCTGGATAAGCGTGCTGTTCATGCTTAGCGGTCCACGTCGGCCATAACGAAGTCGATACTACCCAGGTACGCAATCAAGTCCGCGACCATGCTGCCTTTGATCACCGAAGGGATCTGTTGCAGATGCGGGAAGCTTGGAGTGCGGATCCGGGTACGGTAGCTCATGGTGCCGCCGTCGCTCGTCAGGTAATAACTGTTGATGCCCTTGGTCGCTTCGATCATCTGGAAGGATTCGTTGGCCGGCATGACCGGGCCCCACGAAACTTGCAGGAAGTGCGTGATCAAGGTTTCGATGTGCTGCAGCGTGCGCTCTTTCGGTGGCGGCGTGGTCAGCGGGTGATCCGCCTTGTACGGGCCTTCCGGCATGTTGCGCATGCACTGGTCGATGATCTTGATGCTCTGGCGCATTTCTTCAACGCGCACCATGCAGCGGTCGTAGGCATCGCCGTTGGCGGCCAGTGGCACTTCGAACTCGAAGTTCTCGTAGCCCGAGTACGGACGCGCTTTACGCAGGTCGAAATCGCAACCGGTCGAACGCAGGCCGGCACCAGTGACGCCCCATTCCAGGGCCTCTTTGGTGTTGTAGGCGGCAACGCCGATGGTACGACCCTTGAGGATGCTGTTCTGCAGGGCAGCCTTGGTGTATTCGTCGAGGCGTTTTGGCAGCCATTCAACGAAGTCTTTCACCAGTTTTTCCCAACCGCGCGGCAGGTCGTGGGCAACGCCACCGATGCGATACCAGGCCGGGTGCAGACGGAAACCGGTAATGGCTTCGATCACCGTGTACGCCTTCTGGCGGTCGGTGAAAGTGAAGAACACCGGCGTCATCGCGCCAACGTCCTGGATGTAAGTACCCAGGAACAGCAGGTGGCTGGTGATCCGGAAGAACTCGGCCATCATGATGCGGATGACGTCGACCTTCTCGGGCACCTTGATGCCGGCCAGCTTCTCGACCGAGAGCACGTACGGCAGGTTGTTCATCACGCCGCCGAGGTAGTCGATACGGTCGGTGTACGGGATGAAGCTGTGCCAGGACTGACGCTCGGCCATCTTCTCGGCGCCACGGTGGTGATAACCGATGTCCGGAACGCAGTCGACGATTTCTTCACCGTCCAGTTGCAGAATGATCCGGAAGGCACCGTGAGCCGAAGGGTGGTTCGGGCCCAGGTTGAGGAACATGTAGTCCTCGTTCACACCGGAACGCTTCATGCCCCAGTCTTCAGGACGGAAGCGCGCGGCTTCTTCCTCAAGCTGTTGCTTGGCGAGGTTGAGGCTGTACGGATCGAATTCGGTGGCGCGCGCCGGGAAGTCCTTGCGTAGCGGGTGACCTTCCCAGGTCGGCGGCATCATGATGCGCGACAGGTGCGGGTGGCCTTTGAAGTCGATGCCGTACATGTCCCAGACTTCACGCTCGTACCAGTTGGCGTTCGGCCAGATGCTGGTGACGGTCGGCAAGCTCAGGTCGCTTTCGGACAAGGCGACCTTGATCATCACGTCACTATTACGCTCAAGCGACATGAGGTGATAGAACACGGTGAACTCGGCGTCCGATGGCAGCCCTTGACGCTTGGTGCGCAGACGCTCGTCCACGCCGTGCAGGTCATAGAGCATGACGTACGGCTTGGGCAGGTTGCGCAGGAAAGTCAGGACTTCGACGAGTCTGGCACGCGCCACCCACAGCACCGGCATGCCGGTGCGGGTTGGCTGGGCGGTGAACGCCTCTGGGCCAAAACGGTTGTTCAATTCAACGACCACATCCTGGTCGTCTGCCTTATAAGGCGGGATGTACAGAGCGCTGCCTGTAGTCATGGTTATTTTTTCGCTTTCGGTCAACGTAAAGAATGAAGCCAGCTTCTCGTTTCTTGGTAAGAACAGATCTGGATCAGACTTCGTCAGGGCTGCGCAGGTTGGTCACTGCGATTCGCTGTTCGCGGCGCTGTTCCTTCTGCGAAGGCATGTCGGCGCGATAAACGCCTTGATCACCAACGACCCAGGAAAGCGGGCGACGCTCCTTGCCAATCGATTCCTGCAACAGCATCAAGCCTTGCAGAAATGCTTCTGGACGGGGCGGGCAGCCAGGTACGTAGACGTCCACCGGCAGGAACTTGTCCACCCCTTGAACCACAGAGTAGATGTCGTACATGCCGCCGGAGTTGGCGCACGAACCCATGGAGATAACCCATTTCGGTTCGAGCATTTGCTCATAGAGACGCTGAATGATCGGCGCCATCTTGATGAAGCAGGTACCGGCGATAACCATGAAGTCGGCCTGACGCGGCGATGCCCGGATAACTTCGGCGCCAAAGCGCGCGATGTCGTGGGGCGCCGTGAAGGCGGTGGTCATTTCCACGTAGCAGCACGACAGGCCGAAGTTGTACGGCCACAGGGAGTTTTTACGTCCCCAGTTGACCGCGCCACTCAGCACGTCTTCGAGCTTGCCCATGAAAATGTTTTTGTGAACTTGATCCTCTAACGGATCGGAAACGGTTTCCCGTTCGCCGATCGGGTACTGATCGTTAGGAGCATCGGGGTCGATCCTGGTGAGATTGTATTGCATTGCCAAAGCCTCATTGTTTCAGCTTCGCCTGCCGCTTGCGACGAGCTTCCGGAGCCCAGTCAAGGGCGCCCACTCGGAACAGGTAGACAAGACCTGCCAACAGAATTGCTATGAAAACGAGAGCTTCGACGAATCCGGTCCAGCCGCTTTCGCGGACGGACACAGACCAGGCAAAGAGAAAGAGGGCTTCGATATCGAAGATCACGAAGAGCATCGCGACCAGATAGAATTTGGCTGAGAGCCGCAAGCGGGCGCCACCGGTAGGTAGCATGCCCGACTCGAACGGTTCGTTTTTGCTGCGGCCCCAGGCTTTTGACCCGAGGAGGCTGGAGACACCAAGCATGAAGGCACACAGGCCGACGACACCCAAAAGGAAAATGGCAAAGCCCCAGTTGTGGGCCATGAGTCCTGTCGCTTCGGGCATGCTGGTAATCCTTAACAGAGAGCAAAGGTCTCTGAGCTTGATAAAGAAATAGGCAGTGACGATATGTCGCAGCAATCAATCGCGCTGATTTTATGGCTAAACACCCAGCAAGTAAAATTCCTATAGCGAAATTATTTATTGGAATAAGGACATAGCGCACCTCGAATGCCCTGAGGCCTATGCGTTGCGGGCATTAGCCGGGTTTCAATGAATAATGTTTTGTCGTGGATGTAACGAACATAGTTGTGGCTGAATGATAATTAATATCGTTTGGGATGGTTTTGTAACTATTTAGCGGCGCAGTCGTTGGGAAGTTGTCTTATATACCCATTACTGCAAGTAGCGGCGGCGTCCGTTTTAGCTGATTTTCCTGGCGTGGATGCCGATCTGGATCAATGTTTTGTCTTGCAGGCTGAAAACGACACCTGTGGGAGCGAGCAGGCTCGCTCCCACAAGAGGTTTGTGGCGTTTGCGGAATCGCAGGCGAAAAAAAACGCCCCGAACCAGTCGGGGCGTCAGATGTGCAGCGCTGCGGTTAGCTTTTAATCGTTGCGCAACGGCCGTTTACTCAGTGAAGTCGATCAGTGGAACTGTTCTTCTTCGGTCGAACCGGTCAGCGCGGTTACCGAAGACGTGCCACCTTGAATCACGGTGGTCATGTCGTCGAAGTAGCCGGTGCCCACTTCCTGCTGGTGCGCCACGAAGGTGTAACCCTTGGAGGCGTCAGCGAATTCCTGCTCTTGCAGCTTCACGTAGGCGGTCATGTCGTTGCGGGCGTAGTCGTGCGCCAGGTTGAACATGCTGTGCCACATGTTGTGAATGCCGGCCAGGGTAATGAACTGGTGCTTGTAGCCCATGGCGGACAGTTCGCGCTGGAACTTGGCGATGGTCGCGTCGTCCAGGTTTTTCTTCCAGTTGAAGGAAGGCGAGCAGTTGTACGACAGCAGTTGGTCCGGGTATTCCTTTTTGATCGCTTCAGCAAAACGACGGGCTTCGTCCAGATCCGGCTTGGCGGTTTCGCACCAGATCAGGTCGGCGTACGGTGCGTAAGCCAGGCCACGGGCGATTGCCTGGTCCAGACCGGCACGAACCTTGTAGAAACCTTCCTGAGTGCGCTCGCCAGTCACGAAAGGCTGGTCGTACGGGTCGCAATCGGAAGTCAGCAGGTCAGCAGCGTTCGCATCGGTACGCGCCAGAATGATGGTCGGTGTACCGGCAACGTCAGCAGCCAGACGTGCAGCGGTCAGCTTCTGTACGGCTTCCTGGGTAGGAACCAGTACTTTGCCGCCCATGTGGCCGCATTTTTTCACGGAAGCCAGTTGGTCTTCGAAGTGAACGCCGGCGGCGCCTGCTTCGATCATGCTCTTCATTAGCTCGTAAGCGTTCAGCACGCCGCCGAAACCGGCTTCGGCGTCAGCCACGATCGGTGCGAAGTAGTCGATGTAGCCTTCGTCGCCCGGGCCTTTGCCGGCTTTCCACTGGATCTGGTCAGCACGACGGAACGAATTGTTGATGCGCTTGACCACGGTTGGAACCGAGTCCACCGGGTACAGCGACTGGTCCGGGTACATCGATTCTGCGGAGTTGTTGTCCGCAGCGACTTGCCAGCCGGACAGGTAAATGGCCTGGATACCGGCCTTGACCTGCTGAACAGCCTGGCCGCCGGTCAGGGCGCCCATGCAGTTGACGAAATCTTTGTCTGGACGGAAGGACGGCTTGGCACCCTGGGTGACCAGGTTCCACAGTTTCTCGGCGCCGAGTTTTGCAAAAGTGTGCTCAGGTTGAACCGAGCCACGCAGGCGGACGACGTCAGCAGCGGAGTAAGCGCGGGTCACGCCTTTCCAGCGCGGGTTTTCAGCCCAGTCTTTTTCGAGGGCTGCAATTTGCTGTTCGCGTGTCAGTGCCATGGAGATAAACCTCGTCGCGTCTTTTATGAAAAGTTGTTCTGCGGTGGAAAATTCCTGCGCTCGCTGACCAGAAGCTTAGGCGGTCAAGTCGGATTCGGCGGGGTAGGCGACGGGATGAACGATGGGCTCGAGGGGAAGTGAGCAGGTAAGGGCGGACTGCGGGCGCATTCGGGCGTCGTGGGCCTTTGTACGAACTACAGCGTGAAGCCGGGTTACCTAATTACGCTTCCGTCCCTCGGGACAACTTCGTTCCAGTCGGCAACCTCGTCAAACACGCCTTGTGGGCGGTACAGACACGAAGCGGTTCGCGGGGTAGATGCGAACATCGCTTCGAAGACCCTTGCCAGGGCCTCTGATTAGCGGGAGCGAGGCCATCATGCCTTCGCTTGTTTGCCTCGTCAAACGTTTTGTAGTGCTTTTTTTCACGCACTACATCTTTCGTCTAATACGACTAATCAGTCAATTTTCGGTGGTTTAGTCCAAGGCTTCGACTTTCACCTTCAAGGTCATGTCATCCCGGCCTTGAGTCGAGTAGCTGCGGGCCAGGCCCTGTTTGTCGGCCTGAGTCTGGCGATTCACGCCGGCCAGAGTGATCCACTCGCCGAGACGCCCGCTGACGGTTGTGTCGGTACTTTGCACGTTCACTACATCGGGACGTTCCTGGCTCATACGGTCACGATTGGTCGTGATTGCCAGGTGAACGATGTCGCCGGTGACGCTGGCGGTGACATAGAAACCCTGGGTGACGTTGCGGTACTCGGTCTGGCTGCTGTAATCGCCGTAAGAGTTGCTCTGGCTGCTGGTGATCGGCACGCTCTGGCCGACCTGAATCAGCGCCGGCATGCCGTCGGTGGCCTGGACTTGCTGGACGCCGCCGTCACGGCTGGAGGTGCTGCGGCTGATGATGCGGGTCTGCGCACCATTGACCGAATAACCTTCATCGCCACGGCCGTTGTTTTCATTGGTGTCGACGGTGATCAGCAGGCGTTTTGGCGCCGTGTCGAGCTGAGTGATCAGTGCCTTGAGTTCCTCGATCTTGTCCGGCTCGGCTTTGACGATCAACTGGTTGCCATAGGCGCTGACCTGGCCGTCCTTGCCGATGAAGTCTTGCGCCATCGGCAGCATGTCGGCGCTGGTGCGGAACTTTAGGGGGACGACTTCTGTGGCTGCCATCACCGAAAAACTGCAGCCGAGCAGCAGGGTGGTGAGCAGGGTGCGTAGGGACATGTCCGTTATCTCCGCTTTCGAAAGGCTTGATATTGCCAGTTTGTCGGCCTGGGGTGGGGCAAGTTGAATCGTAGACAGCAAAACGCCCCGGCATCGTTGGATGTCGGGGCGTTTTACGGTGTGCTTCAGGGCCTCTTCGCGAGCTAATGCTCGCTCCCACAGTGATTTTCTGTCTGACACAAAATCTGTGTCCACTGAAGTTCCCTGTGGGAAAACGAGCCTGCTCGCGAAGGCTGCGCCTCTGTTTTAAGCCGAATGGCGAACCATATCGACGTGCGGAATCCCTGCTTCCAGGAACTCCTCACTAACCAGGCTGAAGCCCAGGCGCTCATAAAACGCCGTAGCCTGCACCTGAGCGCTGAGCATCTGCTGCTTCAGACCGCGCGCTTCAGCTTCAGCGATGACCGCTTGCATCAGCGCATCACCGACCTTCATGCCGCGCCAGTCTTTGAGCACCGACACCCGGCCGATGTGCCCGTCGGGCAGCAGGCGCGCAGTGCCGATCGGAAAGTCGCCTTCAAAGGCCAGAAAATGCACCGCGCTTGCGTCATCCGCGTCCCACTCCAGCTCAGGTGGCACCGATTGCTCAGCGATAAATACCGTCTCACGAATGCGGCGGATCTCGGCGATGTCCTTTTGCCAATCTGCGACACGTACGCGAATCTTATTCATCGGCGAACCCCAGGCTCCCTTGCTTGACCAGCTCGCACAACAGGCCACGACCGTCTTCGTCGTTCAGCCACTCGCCGAGGTTGTCGACATGCAGTGCATCGGCGGCGCAGATCAGTTTCAGCAGCTCGCGCAGTTTGCCCGGCAGGTAACGGCTCTGGCCGCTGGCGAACAGCAGCAGATCGTCATCGACTTCCGACCACGCCAGGCGTGCGCTTGGGTTGCGGATCAGCACGGCGCCATCCTGCAGGGCGCTGAGGAAGTCTTCTTCTTCGACTTCTTCCGGGCCGACGACCAGTTCCGGGTAGCGCGGCTCGGTCATGTACTGGCCGAACCAGGTCAGCAGCAGACGCTCGTCGCTCATGTGCTCGGCGAGCAGGCTCTTCAAGCGATCCAGTGCGTCGTGTTGAATCTGATGCGGATCGACCGCTGGCTGCGCGTCGGCATCGGTGTAGCGCTCTTCGTCAGTCAGGAACTGGCTGAGGAAATCGGTGAAGTGGGTCAGCACTTCGGATGCGCTTGGTGCGCGGAAGCCGACCGAGTAGGTCATGCAGTTATCCACGGCGATGCCGCAATGGGCCAGGCGCGGCGGCAGGTAAAGCATGTCGCCCGGTTCCAGAACCCACTCTTCAGTCTGTTCGAATTCAGCGAGGATGCGCAGGTCTGCGTGTTGCAGCAGCGGGCTCTCGGAATCGCACATCTGGCCGATTTTCCAGTTGCGCTTGCCGTGACCTTGCAGCAGGAACACGTCGTAGTTGTCGAAGTGCGGACCAACGCTGCCACCTGGCGCGGCGTAACTGATCATCACGTCGTCGACGCGCCAGCTCGGCAGAAAGCGGAAGCTTTCCAGCAGCTCGCTGACTTCCGGCACGAACTGGTCGACTGCCTGAACGAGCAGGGTCCACTCTTTTTCCGGCAATTTGCTGAATTCGTCTTCGGCGAACGGGCCGCGGCGCAGCTCCCATGGGCGCTCGCCGTGCTCGATCACCAGGCGCGATTCAACTTCTTCTTCCAGGGCCAGGCCGGCCAGTTCGTCGGCGTCGATCGGGCTTTCGAAGTCAGGAATCGCCTGACGGATCAGCAGTGGCTTTTTCTGCCAGTAGTCGCGCAGGAATTCGCGCGCCGTGAGGCCGCCCAGAAGTTGAAGAGGAATATCGGAATTCATATGTAACCTATTGAAAAAAAGCACTTTTCAGACGGGAATAAAAACGCCCGGCGCGGCCGGGCGTCTCAAACGGGTCAAGCGGTCAATCAGATGCGTTTGGCTTGCGCTACAGCGTTACCGATGTAGTTGGCCGGGGTCAGCTGTTTCAGCTCGGCTTTCGCTTCGGCTGGCATGTCCAGGCCGTCGATGAAAGTCTGCAACGCTTCAGGGCTGATGCCCTTGCCGCGGGTCAGTTCTTTCAGCTTCTCGTACGGGTTTTCGATGTTGTAGCGACGCATCACGGTCTGGATTGGCTCAGCCAGAACTTCCCAGCAAGCGTCCAGATCAGCGGCGATTTTCTGTGCATTCAGCTCAAGCTTGCTGATGCCTTTGAGGCTGGCTTCGTACGCGATCACGCTGTGGGCGAAGCCGACACCGAGGTTACGCAGTACGGTGGAGTCGGTCAGGTCGCGCTGCCAGCGGGAGATCGGCAGTTTGCTCGCCAGGTGCTGGAACAGCGCGTTGGCGATGCCCAGGTTACCTTCGGAGTTTTCGAAGTCGATCGGGTTGACCTTGTGCGGCATGGTCGACGAACCGATTTCGCCAGCGATGGTGCGCTGCTTGAAATAACCCAGGGAGATGTAGCCCCAGATGTCACGGTCGAAGTCGATCAGAATAGTGTTGAAGCGTGCAATGGCGTCGAACAGCTCGGCGATGTAGTCGTGCGGTTCGATCTGCGTGGTGTACGGGTTGAAACCCAGACCCAGCTCGTCTTCGATGAAGGCGCGGGCGTTGGCTTCCCAGTCGATCTGCGGGTAGGCCGACAGGTGAGCGTTGTAGTTGCCGACCGCGCCGTTGATCTTGCCCAGCAGCGGAACGGCAGCGACTTGAGCGATTTGACGCTCGAGGCGGTAAACCACGTTCGCCAGCTCTTTGCCCAGAGTGGTCGGGGAGGCTGGTTGGCCGTGGGTACGCGACAGCATCGGCACGTCGGCGAAACGGATCGCCAGCTCGCGGATGGCGTCGCAGGTCTGACGCATCAGCGGCAGCATTACATCGTCACGGCCTTCGCGCAGCATCAGGGCGTGGGACAGGTTGTTGATGTCCTCGCTGGTGCAGGCAAAGTGGATGAATTCGCTGACGGCGGCCAGTTCGGGCAGCTTGGCGGCTTGCTCTTTGAGCAGGTATTCGATCGCCTTGACGTCGTGGTTGGTGGTGCGCTCGATCTCTTTGACGCGCTCGGCGTGCTCCAGCGAGAAGTTTTCAGCCAGTTCATTGAGAACGGCGTTGGCCTCGGCGGAGAAGGCTGGCACTTCAGGAATACCGGCGTGGGCGGCCAGGCGCTGGAGCCAGCGCACTTCAACCAGAACACGGGCACGGATCAGACCGTACTCGCTGAAAATCGGGCGCAGGGCCTGGGTTTTGCCGGCGTAGCGGCCGTCAACAGGGGAAACCGCAGTGAGCGAAGAAAGCTGCATGGGGTGTTCTCGGACAGTCGGGCAACGAAATGGGGCGCGTATCATACATGAAAAAATCCGCCGGTCCGTTGCCAACTGACCGGCGTATTACGCGTTACAGACTTCAAAGCGTTTGTTGCAGGCGATTTACTCGCTGCGCATCAGCGGATACAACTCTTTGAGCAGCTTGCGTCGGCTGATCACCAACTGCCAGCGATGGCCGCCGAGCTGACGCCACAGGCGCGCCGAGCGAATCCCGGCGAGCAGCAGGGCACGAATCTTCGAGGCATTGCTTGGCTGTTGCAGGTTGCGCATGTCGCCGTGCACCTGAATGCGTTGGCGCAGCGTGCTCAGGGTGTCCTGATACAGCGCGCCGCAGGCGGCAATGACGTTTTCGTGCGCGGGGCCGAAATGTTCGACCTGTGACTGGATCTGCGGCAGACGCTTGCCGATCGCATCAAGCATGTCGTCGCGCTTGGCCAGTTGCCGCTCAAGACCGAGCATCGACAGGGCGTAGCGCAACGGTTCGCGCTGCAACGTGCTCGGATCGCGTTCAAGGGCGCCGATCAGTGCGCGATAGCCTTCGCGCAGATTGAGGTCGTCGCCGCCGTACACGTCCAGCGTGTCTTTCGGGTCGCGTACCAACAGGCTGCCGAGCATGCAGGTCAGGCCGGCTTCGCTGGTCTGGCCGCTTTTGGCGATCCGGTCGACCAGCACGGCGGCGAGAAATACACCGCCCAGCGCCGTCAGTTGCTCCTGAGTCGGGCTCATGCCTGACCGCTCCATGGCTCGGCGACTTCGATCACGCCGCCGCCGAGGCAGATTTCACCGTCGTAGAACACCACGGATTGGCCCGGTGTTACCGCGCGTTGCGGCTCATCGAACACGGCGCGGTAGCCGGTTGCAGTCTGCTCCAGCGTGCAGGCCTGATCGCTCTGGCGATAACGCACTTTGGCGGTCAGGCGACGTGGCTGGCTCAGATCGACAGGGTTGACCCAGTAGATTTCCGAGGCGAGCAGGGCGCTGGAGAACAGCCACGGATGGTTGTTGCCCTGGCCGACGATCAGTTCGTTGGTGTCCAGATCCTTGCGCAGCACGTACCACGGCTCATCGCCGGCATCTTTCAGACCGCCGATGCCCAAGCCCTGACGCTGACCGATGGTGTGGTACATCAAACCGTGGTGACGGCCGATGACTTCGCCTTCGGTAGTCTTGATCTCGCCCGGCTGTGCCGGCAGGTACTGCTTGAGGAAGTCGCTGAAGCGCCGTTCGCCGATGAAGCAGATTCCAGTGGAATCCTTCTTCTTGGCGGTCGCCAGTTCGTACTTCTCGGCAATTGCGCGGACTTCAGGTTTTTCCAGTTCGCCGACCGGGAACAGGGTCTTGGCGATCTGTTCGCCGCCGACGGCGTGCAGGAAGTAGCTTTGATCCTTGTTGGCATCGAGGCCTTTGAGCAGCTCGGTGCGGCCATCGACGTCGCGGCGGCGCACGTAGTGGCCGGTGGCGATCAGGTCGGCACCGAGCATCATGGCGTAGTCGAGGAACGCCTTGAACTTGATCTCGCGGTTGCACAGGATGTCCGGGTTCGGCGTGCGCCCGGCCTTGTATTCGGCCAGGAAGTGCTCGAACACGTTGTCCCAGTACTCGGCAGCGAAGTTGGCGGTGTGCAGCTTGATGCCGATCTTGTCGCAGACAGCCTGGGCATCCGCCAGATCGTCCATGGCGGTGCAGTATTCCGTTCCGTCGTCTTCTTCCCAGTTCTTCATGAACAGGCCTTCCACCGCGTAACCCTGCTCGATCAGCAGGAGAGCGGAAACGGAAGAGTCCACGCCGCCGGACATGCCGACAATGACGCGCTTGTTGGATGTGTCAGAAGGGGCTGGATCACGCATAGGGATTCAATGAGTGTCTTTAAAAAGGACGCGATTCTATCAGGCTCGCGGCCTCAAGGCTAAAGAGAAGGGCGGATCAATTCGAGGCTGAAGTGATGGCCGGCCAGATAATCATCGATGCAGCGGATGATCAGCTCGCTGCGCCAATGCTCGCGCTGCTCGATTAATTCGTCGCGGGTCAGCCACTTGGCGCCGACAATGCCGTCGTCGAGCTGATAATCCGGGTGATGTTTCAGTGCTTTGGCGACGAAGCAGATGCGTTGGTAGGTCACGCCGTTGCTGGGTGCGGTGTACAGATAAATGCCGACCACGCCGGTGGGTTCGACGTCCCAGCCGGTTTCTTCGAGGGTTTCACGAATGGCGGCATCGATCAGGGTTTCGTCCGGGTCGAGATGACCGGCGGGCTGGTTGAGCACGTTGCGGCCGGCCTTGTGCTCTTCAACCATCAGAAAGCGACCGTTGTCCTCGACGATGGTGGCGACGGTGATGTGGGGGAGCCATTCCATAAATCTTCCTCAATCTATTGGTTGAAACCCAATCCCTGTGGGAGCTGGCTTGCCAGCGATAGCGGTGGGGCAGTCACCATTCATGCTGGATGATAAGCCGTCATCGCTGGCAAGCCAGCTCTCACAGGGTTTTGTGATGATCATAAAACCCGGAAACACAAACCCCGGCACAAGGCCGGGGTTTGTTTGCAGCACTACAACCTTAAACCAGCGCAGCAATCGCCGCGTTGAGGGTTGCGCTTGGGCGCATGGCCTTGCTGATCAGCTCGGCATTGGCGTGGTAGTAACCGCCGATGTCGACTGGCTTGCCCTGAACGGCGTTGAGCTCGGCAACGATGGTTGCTTCGTTCTCGGTCAGAGTCTTGGCCAGAGTCGCGAACTGCGCTTGCAGTGCAGCGTCTTCGGTCTGGGCAGCCAGAGCCTGAGCCCAGTACATCGCCAGATAGAAGTGGCTGCCGCGGTTGTCGATGTTGCCGACTTTGCGCGATGGCGACTTGTTGTTGTCGAGGAACTGGCCAGTGGCCTGATCCAGGGTCTTGGACAGCACCAGCGCTTTCGGGTTGTTGTAGTTCACACCCAGATGCTCAAGCGAGGCTGCCAGGGCAAGGAACTCACCCAGCGAATCCCAGCGCAGGAAGTTTTCTTCAACCAGTTGCTGCACGTGCTTAGGAGCCGAACCGCCGGCGCCGGTTTCGAACAGGCCGCCGCCGTTCATCAGCGGCACGATCGACAGCATCTTGGCGCTGGTGCCCAGTTCCATGATCGGGAACAGGTCGGTCAGGTAGTCGCGCAGTACGTTGCCGGTCACCGAAATGGTGTCCTTGCCTTCGCGGGTGCGCTGCAGGGTGTACTTCATGGCATCGACTGGCGCCATGATCTGGATGTCCAGACCTGCGGTGTCGTGATCCTTCAGGTAAGCCTGAACTTTCTCGATCACTACGCCATCGTGAGCGCGCATTGGGTCCAGCCAGAAAATAGCCGGAGTGCTGCTGGCGCGAGCACGGTTGACGGCCAGTTTGACCCAGTCCTGGATCGGCGCGTCTTTGGTCTGGCACATGCGGAAGATGTCGCCGGCTTCAACAGCCTGTTCCATCAGCAGGGTGCCTTTGCTGTCGGTCACGCGAACCACGCCGTCAGCCTTGATCTGGAAGGTCTTGTCGTGGGAGCCGTATTCTTCGGCTTTTTTAGCCATCAGGCCAACGTTTGGCACGCTGCCCATGGTGGTCGGATCGAAAGCACCATTGGCTTTGCAATCTTCGATCACGGCCTGGTAGATGGTCGCGTAGCAGCGATCCGGGATCACAGCCTTGGTGTCGTGCAACTGACCGTCAGTGCCCCACATCTTGCCGGAGTCACGGATCATCGCTGGCATCGAGGCGTCGACGATAACGTCGCTCGGCACGTGCAGGTTGGTGATGCCTTTGTCGGAGTTGACCATCGCCAGCGACGGACGAGCCGCGTAGACCGCCGCCATGTCAGCTTCGATCTGCGCTTGTTGTTCGGCCGGCAGGGCTTTGATGCGAGCGTACAGATCGCCGATGCCGTTGTTCAGGTTGAAGCCGATCTGGGCCAGCACGTCGGCGTGCTTGGTCAGTGCGTCTTTATAGAATTCGGCAACGATCTGGCCGAACATGATCGGGTCAGAGACCTTCATCATGGTCGCTTTCAGGTGAACCGACAGCAGCACGCCTTGAGCCTTGGCGCTTTCGATTTCAGCAGCGATGAACGCACGCAGGGCGTTTTTGCTCATCACGGCGCAGTCGAGAATCTCGCCAGCCTGAACGGTGGTTTTTTCTTTCAGGACGGTAGCGGTACCGTCTTTGGCGATCAGCTCGATTTTCACAGCGTCAGCGGCGTCGATCAGGGCAGCTTTTTCGCTGCCGTAGAAATCGCCGGTGCTCATGTGAGCGACGTGGGATTTGGAGTCTTTGGCCCAGGCGCCCATTTTGTGCGGGTGCTTGCGCGCATAGTTCTTGACCGACAGCGGTGCACGACGATCGGAGTTGCCTTCGCGCAGAACCGGGTTCACGGCGCTGCCCTTGATCTTGTCGTAACGCGCCTTGGCGTCTTTGTCGGCGTCGCTGGTCACGGTTTCCGGGTAGTCCGGCAGGTTGTAACCCTGAGCTTGCAGCTCTTTGATCGCGGCTTGCAGCTGTGGAACCGAAGCACTGATGTTCGGCAGCTTGATGATGTTGGCTTCAGGCGTAACGGCCAGGTCGCCCAGTTCGGCGAGGTGGTCGGCTACGGCTTTGTCACCCAGTTGCTCGGGGAAGCTGGCCAGGATGCGCGCTGCAAGAGAGATATCGCGGGTTTCCACGGCGATATCGGCCGAGGCAGTGTAAGCCTCGATGATCGGCAGCAGGGAATAGGTGGCGAGGGCTGGGGCTTCGTCGGTGAAGGTATAGATGATCTTCGAGCGGGTGGGCATATTCGGATTAACTCTCTCTTCTTTGCTAAAGCGTGCGCAGAAACTCGAGGGCGCCGGGTAAGCGCGTTCGTTCAAAGTCATCCATGAACCGAATGTCGAGATTCTTCGCGGTGATGTTGGGTGCATCAGTAGAGCGTCAAGCAGTCGGGCCGCGGTAACAACCCGACCAATCAGGCGGAAAGTCTCGTTCTAGAGAGGCCAGCCGTCGTGACCCTTTGGTCAGCGGGCGGCATTATACATAGGTAGCTGGCAATCTGCCGATGGTTCATATGCAACGATTCTCGTCCATTGGTCTAAAGGTCGCAGGGCAGGGTGGGGCGTAGAGTCGTCGCGAATGCTTGAGTTTGGCGCTTTTCCCTTTGCTTTCAGGCTTGTACGAAACCAGATGTGCCTGCGCCGCGAACAGAGGGTTTGCGTGTTGATTTAACTGGGTTACGCTCGAACCAAGCCAGATGTTCAATCCAAACAATGGAGTTCAGCATGGGTTACAAGAAGATTCAGGTTCCAGCCGTCGGCGACAAAATCTCCGTCAATGCAGACCATTCTCTCAATGTTCCTGATAACCCGATCATCCCCTTCATCGAAGGTGACGGCATTGGTGTCGACATCAGTCCGGTGATGATCAAGGTTGTCGATGCTGCAGTTCAAAAGGCATACGGCGGCAAGCGCAAGATTTCCTGGATGGAAGTCTACGCCGGGGAAAAAGCCACTCAGGTTTACGATCAGGACACCTGGCTGCCTCAGGAAACCCTGGACGCAGTCAAGGATTACGTGGTTTCCATCAAGGGCCCGCTGACCACCCCGGTCGGTGGCGGTATCCGCTCGCTGAACGTGGCCCTGCGTCAGCAACTCGACCTCTACGTCTGCCTGCGCCCGGTACGCTGGTTCGAAGGCGTGCCTAGCCCGGTGAAAAAGCCTGGCGACGTCGACATGACGATTTTCCGCGAGAACTCCGAAGACATCTACGCCGGTATCGAGTGGAAGGCCGGTTCGCCGGAAGCGACCAAGGTCATCAAATTCCTTAAAGAAGAAATGGGCGTCACCAAGATCCGTTTCGACGAAAACTGCGGCATCGGCGTCAAGCCGGTTTCCCTGGAGGGTACCAAGCGTCTGGCGCGCAAGGCTCTGCAATACGTAGTCGACAACGATCGCGATTCGCTGACCATCGTGCACAAAGGCAACATCATGAAGTTCACCGAAGGTGCCTTCAAAGAGTGGGCCTATGAGGTCGCGGCTGAAGAGTTCGGTGCGACGCTGCTCGACGGCGGCCCGTGGATGCAGTTCAAAAACCCGAAAACCGGCAAAAACGTTGTGGTCAAAGACGCCATCGCCGACGCCATGCTCCAGCAGATTCTGCTGCGCCCGGCCGAATACGATGTGATCGCGACCCTGAACCTCAACGGTGATTACCTCTCCGACGCCCTGGCGGCGGAAGTGGGCGGTATCGGTATTGCGCCGGGCGCCAACCTGTCCGACACCGTGGCGATGTTCGAAGCCACCCACGGCACTGCACCGAAGTATGCCGGCAAGGATCAGGTCAACCCAGGTTCGTTGATTCTTTCGGCAGAAATGATGCTGCGGCACATGGGCTGGACCGAGGCGGCGGATCTGATCATCAAGGGCACCAACGGCGCCATCAGCGCCAAGACCGTGACCTATGACTTCGAGCGTCTGATGGACGGCGCCAAGCTTGTTTCGTCTTCGGGCTTCGGTGATGCGCTGATCTCGCACATGTAACAGCAACACCCTGCAACAAAAACCGCCCCGCTCGAGATGATCGAGCCGGGCGGTTTTTTTATGGCTGAAGGTATTAGTGCGTCAGCTTGTAACCTTTTGTTCTCTGGCGACGACGGGGGGCGTTTCTTTTTTGGCGTCGTCGGCTTCAATCTTCACGGCATGCAAGCCTTTCGGGCCCTGCACGATGTCGAATTTCACCAGCTGCCCTGCCTTGAGGGTCTTGTAACCCTCCATTTCGATAGCGGAATAATGCGCAAAGAAATCAATCTCTTTGCCATCCTCATCGCGACCTTCGCGGGAGTCAGTATTTATGAAGCCGAACCCCTTGGCATTGTTGAACCATTTCACCTTGCCGACAGCCATGCTCAAATCCCTCTGCAACAGACTCCATCGCTGGAGTATCATCCAAGTCATCCGCAATCTAATCCGTTAAAAGAATTGACTCCGCGGATCTTTTTTACCCACTGTGGGCTCTATTGGTTGTAACACCGTTTTCCCGATAGTCAAGGTGACCGGGCAGTCGGAGTTGAAAACGTGGACAACCGCCCCCACCACTGTATTTGCACAACTGACGAACCTTTCTTTCCATGCATGCAATCAGCCAGATTCGACTAACATTCAATCAGGATCGCCCGACTCTCCAAAAGGATCACCCGGAGGAGCGCGACGACGATTCGGCGGGCGTTGCTGTTCAGGAGGCAAAGCCTGCGTTACAGGCGCCGCCGATGTACAAGGTGGTTTTGTTCAACGATGACTACACACCGATGGATTTCGTCGTCGAAGTGCTCGAGGTGTTTTTTAACCTGAATCGCGAGCTGGCGACCAAGGTCATGCTGGCCGTCCATACAGAAGGGCGGGCAGTATGTGGAGTGTTTACCCGCGACATCGCCGAGACAAAGGCCATGCAGGTCAACCAGTACGCCAGGGAAAGCCAGCATCCGCTACTCTGTGAAATCGAGAAGGACGGTTAATCGCCGACCACTTGGGTATGAGGTGAAGCTATGTTAAACCGCGAGCTCGAAGTCACCCTCAATCTTGCCTTCAAGGAGGCTCGTTCGAAACGTCATGAATTCATGACCGTCGAACACCTGCTGCTGGCCCTATTGGACAATGAGGCTGCCGCCACCGTTTTGCGTGCCTGCGGCGCGAACCTCGACAAACTCAAGCACGACCTGCAGGAGTTCATCGACTCCACCACGCCATTGATCCCCGTCCATGACGAGGATCGCGAAACCCAGCCAACCCTGGGCTTTCAGCGTGTCCTGCAGCGTGCTGTTTTCCACGTGCAGAGCTCGGGCAAACGCGAAGTGACTGGCGCCAACGTGCTGGTTGCAATCTTCAGTGAGCAAGAGAGTCAGGCAGTGTTTCTGCTGAAACAGCAGAGCGTTGCGCGCATCGATGTCGTCAATTACATCGCGCACGGCATTTCCAAAGTGCCGGGGCATGGCGATCACTCTGAAGGTGAACAAGATATGCAGGACGATGAGGGCGGTGAGTCTTCTTCTTCAGGCAATCCTCTGGATGCTTATGCCAGCAACCTCAACGAACTGGCGCGTCAGGGTCGTATCGACCCGTTGGTCGGACGCGAACTGGAAGTCGAGCGCGTCGCACAGATTCTCGCGCGTCGTCGCAAGAACAATCCGCTGCTGGTAGGCGAGGCTGGCGTGGGTAAAACCGCGATTGCCGAAGGCCTGGCCAAGCGTATTGTCGATAACCAGGTGCCAGACCTGCTGGCGGGCAGCGTTGTTTATTCCCTTGATCTCGGTGCTCTGCTCGCGGGCACCAAGTATCGCGGTGATTTCGAGAAGCGCTTCAAGGCGCTGCTCAATGAACTGAAGAAACGTCCGCAAGCCATTCTGTTCATCGACGAAATCCACACCATTATTGGTGCCGGTGCGGCGTCGGGTGGCGTGATGGATGCGTCCAACCTGCTCAAGCCTTTGTTATCGTCCGGCGATATTCGTTGCATCGGTTCGACTACGTTCCAGGAATTTCGCGGCATCTTCGAGAAGGATCGTGCGCTCGCACGACGCTTCCAGAAGGTCGATGTCGTCGAGCCGTCGGTGGAAGACACCATCGGTATCCTGCGCGGCCTGAAAGGGCGTTTCGAAGCGCATCACAACATCGAGTACAGCGATGAGGCGTTGCGCGCCGCTGCCGAACTGGCTTCGCGCTACATCAACGACCGGCACATGCCGGACAAGGCCATCGACGTCATTGACGAAGCCGGCGCTTACCAGCGCCTGCAGCCGGTCGAGAAACGCGCCAAGCGTATCGAAGTGCCGCACGTCGAAGACATCGTGGCGAAGATTGCACGGATTCCGCCGAAGCACGTCACCAGTTCCGACAAGGAACTGCTGCGTAACCTCGAGCGCGATTTGAAGCTGACGGTATTTGGTCAGGATGCGGCGATCGATTCGCTGTCGACTGCGATCAAGTTGTCCCGGGCAGGCCTCAAGTCCCCAGACAAGCCAGTCGGTTCGTTCCTGTTCGCAGGGCCAACCGGGGTTGGTAAAACCGAGGCCGCACGGCAATTGGCCAAGGCGCTGGGTATCGAGCTGGTTCGCTTCGACATGTCCGAGTACATGGAGCGTCACACCGTATCGCGTCTGATCGGTGCGCCTCCAGGCTATGTCGGCTTTGATCAGGGCGGTCTGTTGACCGAAGCGATTACCAAGCAGCCGCATTGCGTATTGCTGCTCGATGAAATCGAGAAGGCGCACCCGGAAGTCTTCAACCTGCTGCTGCAGGTGATGGATCACGGTACGCTGACCGATAACAACGGGCGCAAGGCGGATTTCCGCAACGTGATCGTGATCATGACCACCAACGCCGGTGCCGAAACGGCCGCGCGTGCTTCGATTGGTTTCACTCATCAGGATCACTCGTCTGATGCGATGGAAGTGATCAAGAAGAGCTTCACGCCGGAATTCCGTAACCGTCTGGACACCATTATCCAGTTTGGTCGCCTCAGTCATGAGGTCATCAAAAGCGTGGTGGACAAGTTCCTTACCGAGCTTCAGGCGCAGCTGGAAGACAAGCGGGTGCTGTTGGAGGTTACCGACGCGGCGCGCAGTTGGCTGGCGGCCGGTGGTTACGACTCGGCAATGGGCGCACGTCCGATGGCGCGTCTGATCCAGGACAAGATCAAGCGTCCGCTTGCGGAGGAGATTCTGTTTGGTGAGTTGGCCGAGCATGGTGGCGTGGTTCACATCGACATCAAGGATGGTGAGATGACCTTTGACTTCGAAACTACGGCTGAGATGGCCTGACGGCCTGTTGTAAGCGAAAGGCGCCTTCGGGCGCCTTTTTGTTGTCAGGCGTTTTTGGGTGTATATCCGTTGCTGCGGTGATGGCTTATTACGGTTTCGCCCTTACGGCGACTCACTTTTTTTCAAGCGCCAAAAAAAGTAAGCAAAAAACGCTTGCTCCTACGTGCGGCCCGCTCGCTGGGGCTCGGGGTCCCTTCGCTCCGGGATCGATCCGGGCGCAGCGTCTCCGGTTTGCTGCGCTGCACCTCCTCTCGCTGTGTTTGGCTTCGCCAAACGGTCGCTGCGCTCCCACCCCCGGATCAATCCCTCCCCTCAGCCTGCCGACGTCGCCCGTGGATCAAGATCAAGAGCTGCAGCCGAGCTAACGCTCATCCTTTTGAGTGGTGGAAGGGCGATGCGGTCGGCTTTGGTTTTGTGGTTGATTTCCCCCTCGCCCCAGCCCTCTCCAAGGGGACAGGGAGCCGATTTGTGTGCTTTTCAAAGCCTGAGTTCAGCTCGGTACCGCACGTCGGCGTAGTTCGCCCAAGCACCCCGGTCAGTCCCCTCTCCCTCCGGGAGAGGGCTAGGGTGAGGGGCTCTTGATCTGGCTTTTGATCTTGCTTCGGCTTTTGATCTTTTGCCCCATCGGCAGGCCGAGCGTAGGTGTTCATCCGGGGGTAGGCGCGCAGCGCCGTGCGGCGTAGCCGCATACATCGAGAGGAGGTGCAGCGAAGCAAACCGTAGGCGATGCCCTCGGATGGACACCGTAGCGAGGGAACACTGAGCCTAAGCGAAGTGCCGTACGCCGGGGCAAAGCCTTTTGGGTTACCTTTTCGCTGGGCCGGCACTCCGGCGTTTGGAAAAGGTGACTCGCCGTAAGGGCGAAACCCTAATCAGCAACACCCGCAGCAACGGATATACACCCAAAACCCAAAACCCAAAACCCAAAACCCAGACACAAAAACGCCCGGCATAAAGCCGGGCGTCTTGTATTGACTTGATTAGCGAGCGCGGTAAGTGATGCGCCCTTTGCTCAAGTCATAGGGCGTCAGCTCGACGCGCACTTTGTCACCGGTAAGAATACGAATGTAGTTCTTGCGCATCTTGCCGGAAATATGCGCGGTTACGACGTGCCCATTTTCCAACTCCACACGAAACATGGTGTTGGGCAGGGTGTCGACGACAGTGCCTTCCATTTCGAAGCTGTCTTCTTTCGACATGCAGTAAAGCCCTCGGTATCCAATGAATGGCCCGGTGCAACTGCGCCAGGCAAAAGCGGCGTGCATTGTGCCCGAAAAATGGTGTTTACGCCAAGGGGTTTACGGCTTGTCGTTAGTTCAGGATCACCCAGCGCTGATTAATCAGCAGTTCGATGGGGCGATATTGGGTCTTGTAGTTCATCTTTTTGCAATTCTTGATCCAGTAACCAAGGTAGACCGCTTCAAGTCCGCGGCGCTGACTCTCGGCGATTTGCCACAGGATCGCGAAACGTCCAAGGCTGCGCCGTTCTTCGGCCGGCTCGTAAAAGGTGTAGACCGCCGACAAGCCGTTCGGCAGCAAATCGGTCACGGCTACCGCCAGCAACCGTCCGTCGAGTCGGAACTCGTAAAAGCGTGAGAAGGGCAGATCGCGCACCAGAAAAGTCGAGAATTGATCACGGCTTGGCGGGTACATGTCGCCGTCGGCGTGACGCTGTTCGATGTAGCGCTGGTACAGCTCGAAGTATTCTTCACTGAACCCCGGTTTCGCCGGCTGTACCTGCAAGTCGGCGTTGCGCTTGAAAATCCGCTTCTGCTGACGATTGGGGGTGAACTGCGCCACCGGAATGCGTGCAGGCACACATGCATTGCAATTCTGGCAATGGGGGCGGTACAGATGATCGCCGCTGCGACGAAAGCCCATTTCCGACAGGTCTGCGTAGACATGCACATCCATGGGCTGACTAGGGTCGAGAAACAGGGTCGTGGCCTGTTCCTCGGGCAGATAGCTGCAAGAGTGAGGCTGAGTGGCATAGAACTTCAAACGCGCCAACTCGGTCATGATCAACCCTCGGGATAAGCTGGTGAATTAAGTGTAAGCCACGCGCGCAAAAGTCGCTCAGCAAACCCAGGTGGCATGATTGGGTTGATCCAGATGCCTTGCCAGATAGCCCGCGAATTCGTGGCGGGGAATCGCCCGGGCGCCGAGGCTGTGCAGGTGGTCGGTGGGCATCTGGCAGTCGATCAGCACGAATCCTGATGCTTGCAGGTGTCGGACCAGCGTGGCAAAGCCGTACTTGGAAGCATTGTCGGCGCGGCTGAACATCGATTCGCCAAAAAACAACTGCCCCATCGCCAGCCCGTAAAGGCCGCCGACCAGTTCGCCCTGATCCCACACCTCCACCGAATGAGCGAAGCCGCGCCGGTGCAGTTCAACGTAGGCGTCTTGCATGGCCTCAGTGATCCAGGTGCCGTCGGCGTAATCCCTTGGCGCGGCGCAGGCGCGGATCACGGCTTCGAAGTCCTGATCGAAAGTCACTTCATAGCGCTCCTTGCGCAGCAATTTGCCCAGACTGCGTGAAACATGCAGTTCGTCGGGAAACATTACGGTGCGAGGGTCAGGCGACCACCAGAGAATCGGCTGACCTTCGGAAAACCACGGAAAGCAGCCATGGCGATACGCCTGAATCAGGCGGTCGGCGGAGAGGTCGCCGCCGGCGGCGAGCAATCCGTTGGGTTCGCGCATGGCCTTTTCCAGCGGCGGAAAAGTCAGGGAATTACGTTGTAACCAAGTCAGCATGGCATCCAGGCTTGCAGAAGGGGAGGGCGGTGCGGGCTGTTCGGCCCGCGGTAAAGTGTGCCGCGAAATGCGGCGAATGTCGTGCCGATCCTGCTCGACGTTCGCGGTGTTGCAACTTGGCGCGCTGGATGCGGTCGTAAGCGAGCACTGCCCGCCGGCACGCGACATGTCTGCATTGCGCCTGGCAGGCAGTCTGCGACCGTTCGCAGGGGTGAGGTGTCAATGCTTCGCTACGTTCATCAAATACACCTCATAAGCCTTTGTCACAAAAGACAATGCATGCTCAAATTGGATCGCAGGTTTTGCGCGCTTGGCTATGCTCAATGCTGCGGGTCTGAACCATGGCATCGGACGCACAAACCCGTACAATGCCGGGCTGTTACACAATATTGCCGGTTAACGTGTTTATAGCTGTGTATGTAAAAGCTGCCGCTCAGTGTTAAAAGTAGTCCCAGTTGTGCCCGTCAACTTTTTTACCTGCCTGGATTGGGCAGTTTTTTATCGTCATTCAATAGATGGACGCGCCTCGGGCGCAGGAAAAGTAGCGTTTTGAAGAAATCCACCGAAGCACCAAAAACAGTCGTTCCGCTCTGGCGTCAACAGTTGCACTACCGGCTCAAGGAAGGTGCATTGATCGCCATCGGCGCGCTTTGCCTGTTCCTGATGATGGCTTTGCTGACCTACGGCAAGGACGATCCGGGCTGGAGCCACAACAGCAAGATCGACGACGTGCAGAACTTCGGCGGCCCGGCGGGCTCCTACAGCGCCGACATCCTGTTCATGGTGCTCGGTTACTTCGCCTACATCTTCCCGTTGCTGCTGGCGGTCAAGGCCTATCAGATTTTCCGTCAGCGCCACGAGCCATGGCAGTGGAGCGGCTGGCTGTTCTCCTGGCGCCTGATCGGTCTGGTATTTCTTATTCTTTCCGGTGCGGCGCTGGCGCATATCCATTTTCACGCTGCAACCGGTCTGCCGGCCGGTGCCGGTGGTGCGCTGGGCGAGAGCCTCGGCGACCTGGCGAAAAACGCATTCAATATTCAGGGCAGCACGTTGCTGTTCATCGCGCTGTTTCTGTTCGGCTTGACGGTGTTCACCGACCTGTCGTGGTTCAAGGTGATGGACATCACCGGCAAGATCACCCTGGACCTGTTCGAACTGTTCCAGGGTGCGCTAAACCGCTGGTGGTCGGCCCGCACCGAGCGCAAGCAACTGGTTGCGCAACTGCGTGAAGTCGATGATCGCGTACATGATGTGGTCGCACCGACCGTCACCGACAAGCGTGAACAGGCCAAGGTCAAGGAACGCCTGATCGAGCGTGAGCAGGCGCTGAGCAAGCATATGTCCGATCGCGAAAAACAGGTGCCACCGGTCATCGCCCCGGCGCCGACCAAAGCGCCCGAGCCGAGCAAGCGCGTGCAGAAAGAGAAACAGGCACCGTTGTTTGTCGACAGCGCGGTGGAAGGCACCTTGCCGCCAATCTCGATCCTCGATCCTGCGGAAAAGAAACAACTCAATTACTCCCCGGAGTCGCTGGCAGCGGTCGGCCATTTGCTGGAGATCAAGCTCAAGGAGTTCGGCGTCGAAGTCACCGTAGACTCGATCCATCCGGGTCCGGTGATCACCCGTTACGAAATCCAGCCGGCTGCGGGCGTCAAGGTCAGCCGTATCTCCAACCTGGCAAAAGACCTGGCGCGCTCCCTGGCAGTGACCAGTGTGCGGGTGGTCGAGGTCATTCCGGGCAAGACTACCGTCGGTATCGAGATTCCGAACGAAGACCGGCAGATCGTGCGCTTCTCCGAAGTGCTGTCGACGCCCGAGTACGACAACTTCAAATCGCCGGTCACGCTGGCGCTGGGGCACGACATTGGTGGCAAACCGGTCATCACTGACCTGGCGAAGATGCCGCACTTGCTGGTGGCCGGTACGACCGGTTCCGGTAAGTCGGTGGGTGTGAACGCGATGATCCTGTCGATCCTGTTCAAGTCCGGCCCGGAAGACGCCAAGCTGATCATGATCGACCCGAAGATGCTCGAGCTGTCGATCTACGAAGGCATTCCGCACCTGCTGTGCCCGGTAGTGACCGACATGAAGGACGCCGCCAATGCCCTGCGCTGGAGCGTCGCCGAGATGGAGCGTCGCTACAAGCTGATGGCGAAGATGGGGGTGCGAAACCTGTCCGGCTTCAACGCCAAGGTCAAGGAAGCCCAGGACGCTGGCGAGCCACTGAGCGATCCGTTGTACAAGCGCGAAAGTATTCACGACGAAGCACCGTTGCTGCAGAAGCTGCCGACCATCGTCGTGGTCGTCGACGAATTCGCCGACATGATGATGATCGTCGGCAAGAAGGTTGAAGAGCTGATCGCCCGTATCGCCCAGAAGGCGCGTGCGGCGGGTATTCACTTGATTCTCGCGACACAGCGGCCGTCGGTGGACGTGATCACCGGTCTGATCAAGGCCAACATTCCGACCCGTATGGCGTTCCAGGTGTCGAGCAAGATCGACTCCCGGACCATCATCGATCAGGGCGGCGCCGAACAACTGCTCGGCCACGGTGACATGCTCTACATGCCACCGGGCACCAGTCTGCCGATCCGGGTTCACGGTGCGTTTGTGTCCGACGAAGAAGTCCACCGTGTGGTCGAGGCGTGGAAACTGCGCGGCGCCCCGGAATACAACGACGACATCCTCAACGGTGTCGAAGAGGCCGGCAGCGGCTTTGAAGGCAGCAGCGGTGGTGGCGACGGCGACGATCCTGAGGCAGACGCACTGTATGACGAAGCCGTACAGTTCGTGCTGGAAAGCCGTCGCGCATCGATCTCCGCTGTACAGCGCAAGCTGAAAATCGGCTACAACCGTGCTGCACGGATGATCGAAGCCATGGAAATGGCCGGCGTCGTCACCTCAATGAACACCAACGGTTCGCGTGAAGTCCTGGCGCCTGGCCCGGTACGCGACTGATTGCAAAGCAAGAGGCGGGACAATGATGTGCCGCCGCTCTCCCAACGAGTATTCAAGAGGACTCCCATGCGCCTTATCCGCATGCTGTTGCCAGTACTGGCTCTGACCACACTCACGGCCCACGCCGATGACAAGGACGTGGCGCGTCTGACCCAATTGCTGGAAACATCCAAGACCCTGAGCGCAAACTTCTCGCAGCTGACCCTCGACGGCGGCGGCACGCAGTTGCAGGAAACCACTGGCAACATGACCTTGCAGCGTCCGGGCCTGTTCTACTGGCACACCAATGCGCCGGCCGAGCAGACCATGGTTTCTGACGGCAAGAAAGTCACCCTGTGGGACCCGGATCTTGAGCAGGCGACCATCAAGAAACTCGATGAGCGTCTGACCCAGACCCCGGCGCTGCTGCTGTCCGGTGACGTGTCGAAGATCAGCCAGAGCTTCGACATCAGCGCGAAAGAGGCGGGCGGCGTGATCGACTTCACCCTCAAGCCGAAAACCAAGGACACGCTGTTCGACAACCTGCGCCTGTCGTTCCGCAACGGTCTGCTCAACGACATGCAACTGATCGACAGCGTTGGTCAGCGCACCAACATCCTGTTCACCGGGGTGAAGGCCAACGAGCCGGTGCCAGCGTCGAAGTTCAAGTTCGATATCCCGAAGGGCGCTGACGTTATCCAGGAATAAACGCTCCCACAGGAGTTGCTGTTCTCACTGAGGTTTCATAGGTAGTGATGGATCTGTTTCGCAGTGCACCGATTGCCCAGCCACTGGCCGCGCGTTTGCGTGCGACCAATCTGGATGAGTACGTCGGTCAGGAGCACTTGCTGGCTCGCGGCAAGCCTCTGCGTGAGGCGCTGGAGCAGGGAGCTCTGCATTCGATGATTTTCTGGGGCCCGCCGGGCGTGGGTAAAACCACGCTGGCGCGTTTGCTCGCGGAAGTCTCGGATGCACATTTCGAAACAGTGTCGGCTGTGCTCGCCGGGGTCAAGGAGATCCGTCAAGCCGTTGAAATCGCCAAGCAGCAGGCCGGTCAGTACGGCAAGCGCACGATTCTGTTCGTCGATGAAGTGCACCGTTTCAACAAGTCCCAGCAGGACGCGTTCCTGCCGTACGTTGAAGACGGCACGCTGATCTTCATCGGCGCCACCACTGAAAACCCTTCGTTTGAACTGAACAACGCGCTGTTGTCGCGGGCCCGCGTCTATGTCCTGAAAAGCCTCGACGAAGCGGCGCTGCGCAAGCTCGTGCATCGCGCGCTCACTGAAGAGCGCGGCTTGGGCAAACGTAACCTGACGTTGAACGACGAAGGCTTCCAGATGTTGTTGTCCGCCGCCGATGGCGATGGCCGGCGTCTGCTCAATTTGCTGGAAAACGCCTCCGACCTTGCTGAAGACGACAGCGAAATCGGTACCGAACTTTTGCAAAGCCTGCTCGGCGACACCCGTCGGCGTTTCGACAAGGGTGGCGAGGCGTTCTACGACCAGATTTCCGCGCTGCACAAATCGGTGCGCGGCTCCAATCCCGACGGTGCGCTGTACTGGTTCGCGCGGATGATCGACGGCGGTTGCGATCCGCTGTACCTGGCCCGGCGCGTGGTGCGTATGGCCAGCGAAGACATCGGTAACGCCGACCCACGCGCCCTCAGCCTGTGTCTGGCTGCATGGGAAGTGCAGGAGCGCCTCGGCAGCCCGGAAGGCGAGTTGGCGGTGGCCCAGGCCATCACTTATCTGGCCTGTGCGCCAAAAAGCAACGCGGTGTACATGGGCTTCAAGACCGCGTTGCGTGCTGCCGCCGAAAACGGCTCGCTTGAGGTGCCGCTGCACCTGCGCAACGCGCCGACCAAACTGATGAAACAATTGGGCTACGGTGACGAATACCGTTATGCCCACGACGAGCCGGATGCTTACGCCGCGGGCGAAGACTATTTTCCGGAAGAGCTTGAGCCGATCCCGTTTTATCAGCCGGTGCCCCGAGGCCTTGAGTTGAAGATCGGCGAAAAGCTCAATCACCTCGCGCAACTCGATCGTTTAAGCCCAAGACAGCGGAGAAAATAGTGATTCCATTGATTATTGCGGTGTCCGCTGGCGGGGTCGCCGGCACGTTGTTGCGCTTCGCTACCGGCAATTGGGTCACCGCCAATTGGCCGCGGCACTTCTATACCGCGACGCTGGCCGTTAATATCGTGGGCTGTCTGCTGATTGGCGTGTTGTACGGCCTTTTTTTGATACGCCCGGAAGTGCCGATCGAGGTACGCGCCGGGTTGATGGTTGGCTTCCTCGGGGGGCTGACGACTTTTTCATCCTTTTCACTGGATACGGTGCGCCTGCTGGAAAGCGGGCAAGTACCGCTGGCCCTGGGCTATGCGGCACTCAGCGTATTCGGCGGGCTGCTCGCAACGTGGGCTGGCCTGTCTTTGACCAAACTTTGATAACGAGAAACCGACATGCTCGATTCCAAACTGTTACGTAGCAACCTTCAGGACGTAGCGGACCGCCTGGCTTCCCGTGGCTATGCCCTGGATACCGCGCGCATCGAAGCGCTGGAAGAACAGCGCAAGACCGTCCAGACCCGCACCGAAGCACTGCAGGCTGAGCGTAACGCGCGTTCCAAGTCCATCGGTCAAGCCAAGCAGCGCGGCGAAGACATCGCGCCGTTGATGGCGGACGTCGAGCGCATGGCAGGCGAATTGAGCGCCGGTAAAGTCGAACTGGACGCGATCCAGACCGAACTGGACTCGATCCTGCTCGGCATCCCGAACCTGCCGCACGAATCCGTTCCAGTCGGCAAAGACGAAGACGACAACGTTGAAGTGCGTCGCTGGGGCACCCCGACGGCGTTTGATTTTGAAGTCAAAGACCACGTAGCCCTGGGCGAGAAGTTCGGCTGGCTGGATTTCGAAACCGCCGCCAAGCTGTCCGGCGCACGTTTCGCCCTGTTGCGTGGCCCGATCGCCCGTCTGCACCGCGCACTGGCGCAGTTCATGATCAACCTGCACGTCAACGAGCACGGCTATGAAGAGGCCTACACGCCTTATCTGGTCCAGGCCCCGGCGCTGCAAGGCACCGGTCAACTGCCGAAGTTCGAAGAGGACCTGTTCAAGATCGCCCGCGAAGGCGAAGCCGATCTGTACCTGATCCCGACCGCGGAAGTGTCGCTGACCAACATCGTTGCTGGCGAAATCGTCGATTCGAAACTGCTGCCGATCAAGTTCGTTGCGCACACGCCGTGCTTCCGTAGCGAAGCGGGCGCGTCGGGTCGTGATACCCGCGGCATGATCCGTCAGCACCAGTTCGACAAGGTTGAAATGGTCCAGATCGTTGAGCCATCGACTTCGATGGAAGCGCTGGAAGGTCTGACCGCCAACGCCGAGAAAGTCCTTCAGTTGCTGGGTCTGCCTTACCGCACCCTGGCGCTGTGCACTGGCGACATGGGCTTCAGCGCGGTCAAGACTTACGACCTCGAAGTGTGGATTCCGAGCCAGGACAAGTACCGCGAAATTTCGTCGTGCTCCAACTGCGGTGACTTCCAGGCCCGCCGCATGCAGGCGCGTTTCCGTAACCCGGAAACCGGCAAGCCTGAGCTGGTACACACCCTGAACGGCTCCGGCCTGGCGGTTGGTCGTACTCTCGTTGCCGTGCTGGAAAACTACCAGCAGGCCGACGGTTCGATCCGCGTGCCGGACGTACTGAAGCCGTACATGGGTGGCCTTGAGGTCATCGGTTAAATGAAATATCTGCCGCTGTTTCACAACCTGCGCGGCAGTCGTGTGTTGGTCGTCGGTGGGGGGGAAATTGCCTTGCGCAAATCCCGCCTGCTGGCCGACGCCGGTGCGCTGCTGCGGGTGGTCGCACCTGAAATCGAAACGCAACTGCGTGAACTGGTCGTTGCCAGCGGTGGCGAGTGCCTGTTGCGCGGTTACGCCGAGGCGGATCTGGACGGCTGCGTGCTGATCATCGCCGCCACCGACGACGAAACGCTGAACGCACAGGTCTCCACCGATGCTCATCGGCGTTGCGTGCCGGTCAACGTGGTCGATGCGCCTGCCTTGTGCAGCGTGATCTTCCCGGCCATCGTTGATCGTTCGCCGCTGATTGTCGCGATCTCCAGCGGCGGCGATGCGCCGGTGCTGGCCCGTTTGATCCGCGCCAAGATCGAAACCTGGATTCCGTCCACCTACGGCCAATTGGCCGGTCTGGCGGCACGTTTCCGCAATCAGGTAAAAAACCTGTTTCCGGATGTGCAGCAGCGTCGCGGGTTCTGGGAAGACGTCTTTCAAGGCCCGATTGCCGATCGGCAATTGGCCGGCCAAGGCACTGAAGCCGAACGTCTGCTGCAAGCCAAGATTGACGGCGAAGCGACCATCACTACCGGTGAGGTGTATCTGGTGGGCGCAGGTCCGGGCGATCCGGATTTGCTGACCTTCAAGGCTTTGCGTCTGATGCAGCAAGCCGATGTGGTGCTGTACGACCGTCTGGTCGCACCCGCGATTCTTGATCTGTGCCGTCGCGATGCCGAGCGGGTATATGTCGGCAAGCGCCGCGCCGATCACGCCGTGCCGCAGGATCAGATCAATCAGCAACTGGTCGATCTGGCCAAGGCCGGCAAGCGTGTGGTGCGGTTGAAGGGCGGCGATCCGTTTATCTTCGGCCGAGGCGGCGAAGAGATCGAAGAGCTGGCGGCCCATGGCATTCCATTTCAGGTGGTGCCGGGGATTACCGCGGCCAGCGGTTGCGCGGCGTATGCCGGGATTCCGCTGACTCACCGCGATCACGCGCAGTCGGTGCGATTTGTCACCGGCCATTTGAAGGACGGGTCCACCGATCTGCCGTGGGTCGACCTTGTCGCGCCCGCGCAGACGCTCGTGTTTTACATGGGCCTGGTGGGGTTGCCGGTGATCTGTGAGCAGTTGATCAAGCATGGTCGCTCGGCGGATACCCCGGCGGCGTTGATTCAGCAGGGCACCACGGTCAATCAGCGGGTCTTTACCGGCACGCTGGCCGATTTGCCGCGTTTGGTGGCGGAGCATGAAGTGCATGCGCCGACATTGGTGATCGTCGGCGAAGTGGTGCAGCTGCGCGAGAAACTGGCGTGGTTTGAAGGAGCTCAGGCGCAAGTCTGAACACCGAGGCGCCCCCATCGCTGGCAAGCCAGCTCCCACAGGTTTTGTGTTGAAGCTGCAGTCTCCAGCACCACCCCTGACCCTGAGGTTTTGGAGTGGTACTCAGTCTTAAGCATCACAAAAATCCCTGTGGGAGCTGGCTTGCCAGCGATGGGGGCCTCCAAGCCTCTACAAATGTCAGCCCCTGCGCCAAACCTCTTTCCCACTCAACCGCGCCCGGTCATGGGCGACAGTGAAATCCTGCTCCGGCCCCTTCGGCACAACCCCTGTCGGGTTAATCGTCTTGTGGCTGCCGTAGTAGTGATTCTTGATGTGTTGAAAATCCACCGTCTCGGCGATCCCCGGCCACTGATACAGCTCACGCAGCCAGTTCGACAGATTCGGGTAATCGGCGATGCGTCGCAGGTTGCACTTGAAGTGCCCGTGATACACCGCATCGAAGCGGATCATCGTGGTAAACAGACGAACGTCCGCTTCAGTCAGGTATTCACCCGACAGATAACGATTGGCATCCAGTACCTGTTCCAGGTGATCCAGTTCGGCAAACACCTCATCGAACGCCTCTTCATAAGCCTGTTGCGAGGTGGCGAACCCGGCGCGATACACGCCGTTGTTGACTGCCGGATAAATCCGCTCGTTCAAGGCATCGATCTCGCTCCGCAGCGGGGCCGGGTAGAAGTCCAGATCATTGCCGGTCAGGTCGTCGAACGCACTGTTGAACATGCGGATGATCTCTGCCGATTCATTGCTGACGATGCGTTTGAGTTTTTTGTCCCACAGCACCGGCACGGTGACGCGCCCGGTGTAGTCCGGCGTATCGGCGGTGTAGCGTTGGTGCATGAAGTCGAAGTGATCGAGCTGGTCGCCGCTCGAGCCGAGCGCGGTGTCGAAGGTCCAGCCGTTTTCCAGCATCAGCCAGCTGACCACGGACACGTCGATCAGGTTTTCCAGGCCTTTGAGTTTGCGCAGGATCAGCGTGCGATGTGCCCACGGACAGGCGAGCGAAACGTAGAGATGATAGCGCCCGGCCTCGGCAGCAAAGCCGCCTTCGCCGCTCGGGCCTGGCTGGCCGTCAGCAGTGACCCAGTTGCGCCGTTGCGCTTGTTCGCGCTGGAACGCGCCGTCCTTGCTGCTTTCGTACCACTTGTCCTGCCAGCGGCCATCAACGAGTAAACCCATGATCAAGACTCCGTAAACCAATAACCGTTGGAGTCGAGTCTATTCCGATGAGTTCGAACAAAAAGCGCAAAGATCGGGCGCGAATGATCGGTTAAATCGATTTGTCCCGCGCCGCCCAGAATTGCTCGGCCGTTTCGAATGCCTGCTCACGAGGTTGGCCGAGACCGCGTAACGCCAACGCCATGGTCGAAATCAGGGCCATTTGCGGATAGCTGTCCACCACATCGCCGCGCCATACAGCTTTCAGATGCTCAACGTCCAGCGAGGCTGGTTTGACGTGGCGTTGCGCCGACAATTGCGGCCATTCCTCGTCCCAGCTCTCGCCCCCCGTGGTGCCGTAGAGATGGCTGTCGGCATCCGGGTTGATTTCTATCTCACCGCCATCACCCTTGACCACAATCGCCGTGTCGCCGAGCAGGCCGCTGGCGTCGCGGTGCACGGCTTGATAACCGGGGTGGAAGATACTTTGCAGACCGCAGCGCGCGCCCAGCGGATTGAGAATCCGCGCCAGCGAGTGGATCGGCGAGCGCAGGCCCAGGGTGTTGCGCAAATCGATCATCTTCTGCAATTGCGGCGCCCAGTCCACCAGCGGCATGAACGCCAGACCGCCGTTGTCCAGCGCCGTACCGACTTGCTGCCAGTTGCGACACAACGCAATACCCAGTTCGCCCAGCAGTTGCTCGCTGTAAAGACGCCCGGCAGTGTGCGCGCCGCCACCATGCATGAAGATGCGCACGCCGTTCTGCGCCAGGCACTTGGCCGCCAGCAGATACCACGGCAGATGCCGCTTCTTGCCCGCGTAGGTTGGCCAGTCCAGATCGACATTCAAGGCTGGTGCCTGCAGACGCTCACGCAGCGCTTCGGTAAAACCGGCCATTTCCTCGGCGCTTTCTTCCTTGTGCCGCAGCAACATCAGAAAGGCGCCGAGTTGGGTGTCTTCGACTTTGTCGTCGAGCACCATGCCCATTGCTTCCCGGGCCTCGACGCGAGTCAGGTCGCGAGCGCCGCGCTTGCCCTTGCCAAGGATTCGCACGAACTGGGCGAATGGATGCTCGGCGGGCGTTTCGAGGGTCAGCGCTGGATAGTCGGTCATAGGCAATTCGTCGGTTTGGGCAGGCCCGCCAGTTTCGCGGCGAGTTTGGCAGGGGTGCCTTTGAACAGTCGGTTCAGGTGCAGGCTGTTGCCTTTGTCCACGCCGAGCTTCAGCGCGGTGTACTTGATCAGCGGCCGCGTGGCCGGGGACAGCTGGAATTCTTCATAGAAGCTGCGCAGCAGTTCGAGGACTTCCCAGTGTTCGGGGGTCAACTCTATGCCTTCGGCGGCGGCGAGGGCACTGGCGACATCGTAAGACCAGTCGCTGAGGTCAACGAGGAAGCCGTCCTTGTCCAGTTCGATGGTGTGGACGCCGACGATCATGGAATTCATAGCCAACTGTTGACCTTGTCGTGGTGGATCGACAGCTCGACGAAGGCCGGATAATCGATAGCTTCGGCCCAGTCCGGGGCTTCGATGGCGCGAGCCTCCATATCTTCGGCCAGAACGAATAATTTGATGTGGCGGCTCTGCAGTTCGGTAAACGGCGCGGTACCCGGTTGCAACGCATAGACCGCATCACCGGACAACAGCAAAGCGTCGGCACTGCCGATGACACGCAGGCAACTCGTCAGACGATCATCGCCGAACGGAGAATGAGACAACACATGCAAAGTCGACATCAGAGGGTGATCACTTGGTCGTAACGGTCAATAAGGGCGGTGATTTGCTCGGCGGCGAGCGGTGCTGCTTCGGCGAGCGAGAATTCGCCTAAGCCGCGAGCGCTGGCACTGTCGGCGCAATAGAACAGTTCTTCGACGCCAAACATCGGCAACGCTTGCAGGTTGGCACTCAGGTCTTTCTGTTGCACAGCCCTGGCGTTTTGCCCCGCGGCCAGTTGCAGCACGCCGTCATCGAGAAACAGCAGGCCGATCGGCAGATCGAAAGCGCCGCCGGCCAGCACGATGTCCAGCGCTTCGCGGGCAGCAGGGCCGGACCAGGGCGACTGGCGGCTGATGATCAACAAGGATTTGGCCATCTCACGCACCTCCGAAGCAGATCAAGCGGTCGGCGTCTTGCACCGCATCATGCAACTGACCGAGGCCGGACAATTCCCACGGTGTGCTGACGGACACGGCATCTCGCTGATAGCGCTGGGCCTCTTCGGCATTCAGCACCCCGCGGCGCAGGGCTGCGGCGATACACACCACGCCATCGAGTTGTCGCTCGCTGATGAATGCACGCCATTGTTTGGGCAGGTCCAGTTCGTCCTGCGGCGTGACCACCGCGTCGGAGGCGTTGTAGACGCCGTCCTGGTAGAAAAACAGTCGGACAATCTCATGCCCGCCGGCCAATGCAGCCTGCGCAAACAGCAGGGCTCGGCGCGAGGAGGGCGCATGGGCGGCGGAAAACAGCGCAATGGCGAACTTCATGACGGACTCGATCAGCAAAACTGCGGGCATGATAAAGCTTTATCGGGGTATCCGCGAAATCCAGGTTATGCATATAACCCTGTGGGAGCGAGCTTGCTCGCGAAAGCGTCTTGTCAGGCGCCGAGATGTTGAATGTGAAGGACCCTTCGCGAGCAGGCTCGCTCCCACAGAGATAGGTGTCAGGCATCAGTCAACGGGGCATGTAGCCTAATTGCCAGCGTCGGGGAATTGTCAGGGATAGCAACCCCACCACTGCCGCCAGCAAACCGCTGACGAACATCGCCCTGAGTCCCAAATGGTGTTCCAGTACCGCCCCAAGAATCGCGCCGATAAACATCCCGCTCCACGGCACCAGCTGCACCCGCCAGCCACCGCGGCGTTCGCCGAGCATCCAGCGGCCCAGTCCTCGTCCGAATCGCGACAGCGCTCCGGTCACGTAGGTCAGCCCGACCGGAAGGCCGTTCACTTCCTCGACCGCGGCGTTAAGCATGCCCATCGCGACGATTGCCGCCAGCAGCGCCGGCAGTTGTGCATCAATTGGTAACGCTGCCGCCATGCAGAGCAGGGTGGCGATGCACAGCAGCAAGGGTAGCGTGCGCCGCCCGCCCAGCCGTGCGACCACTACGCCCAGGGCATTACCGATGACAAACGTGGCCACCAGGATGACCAGACGCAACGTCAGCCCCATGTCGCCATCACTGATCGCCACGGCCAGGCGTGTGGTATTGCCGCTCATGAACGAGACGAAATCGCCGCTGGCCATAAAGCCGATTGCATCCGTCATCCCGGCCAGCACCGACAGGCTGGCCACCAGCGCCAGACCCACACGACCGCGCCATTTCTGCTTGTGCAGATGGCCGGGACTGGCACGGTGGGTCGAGGTTGAGGGCAGCATCGGTGCGGATATCCTTGAGCAATGATTACGGTTCTATGCCATACAGATCACAGTATTCCAGCCACTCCATCCCGGCCATTTCCGCGACTTCGCGATGCACTTCCAGACGTTGCGCCTGATACTCCTCAGGCGTTTCGGCCGTCAGTTGCAAGGTCAGTTCCCAGGCAAACAAACCTCGACTTTCCGCCTCGGCCTCAAACGCCTCATGCAGGCGTTCCTCGCGATACTGCGCCTGGGTTTCACCTTTGGCCTGGGCCAGCAATGGATTGAGATGGTCGAGGGTTTCGCGCAAGTCGGGGTGCGCGTCGAGAAACAGTTTCAGAGCGTGTTCATGTCGCTGGTCGGTAGGCGCCATGTGTTTTCCTTGTGAGGCTGATGCCTTAGGTTGCCGCAGCTGCCCGCGCGTGTCGCGCTATAAATGCAGTAAAGCAGAACGATTCCTGCTGCTGCGGTGATACAGTCCGCTTTTTTGTGAATGAGCGAATGCAATGCGAATTCTGATGGTGGCGCTGGCCGCGACGGTGCTGGCCGGTTGCGCGGGTTCGGTGATGGACAATGCCCGCACCCAAACCCCAAACAAGGTTCTGACCTCGAACAAACCCGAAAAAATCGTGGCCCAGTGCGTGCAATTCGCCTGGCAGGACGAAGCCGTGTTCGGCGTCGATGCCGGGGCTTATCTGCAGCCGGGCAAGAAGGGCGGTTCGACGGTGTACACGCGTTCGGCAGAGTCGTTTGTCGATGTGAGTACGGATGCCTCCGGTACGGTGTTGAATTACTTCGCGCAGAAGGATGATTTTGTCGCCAAGCGACGCTTGGCGGCGTTGGCGACTTGTCTTTAAGGTCAGTCAGTTGCCCTATGCGGTGACATCAATGGCTCCATCGCGGGCAGGCCCGCTGCCACAGGCTTTGTGAGCGACACATTCACTGTGGCAGCGAGCCTGCCCGCGATGGGCCAGTCGACTCAACCCATCAAGCGCTTCTGGAAATAATGCCGTCTATGCCCCGGCGGGTAGTCAACGATCTCCCCGAACTGGCTGAACCCAAGCTTCTTGTAGAACTCTGGCGCCTGAAAACTGAAAGTGTCCAGCCAGATGCCCAGGCAGTTCTTTTCCTTCGCCATCGATTCGGCCATGGTCATCAGCTCCGAGCCGACTCCCTGCCCCCGACCCTGCTCCGGGACTGACAGCAATTCAATGTACATCCACTGAAAAATCACCCGACCATACAATCCGCCGAGAATCGCGTCGTGCTCATCGCGCACCAGCAAGGCGAAGGGCTCCGATTTCGAGCCACCTGTCTGGGCGTCGTTGTAGGCGATCAAGGGCTGGAGAATGGCCTGACGTTGTTCTTCCGTAGGGTTTTGCGACAACTCGATGTGCAAGTTCATGCAGGACTTCCTTGTGGTGTGAGCCTCCAGCCTATCCTGCGCGAGGGGTGGCCTCCAAGTCCCTGTTCAACCCCGTGGAACCGTCGCTTGCGCGTTGCGGTCTAGCTTTGACAGCGTCATTTCAGAACGCGGTTGATGAGGACCCCCCATGAATATTTTCGAAGCCCTTCGTGAAAGCCATGATCGCCAGCGCAGCTACGCCGAAAACCTGATCAAAACCAGTGGCGATACCCCTGAAAGGGCAGAGGCCTACAAGCAGCTCAAGGCCGAGTTGCAAGCCCACGAAACTGCCGAGGAACGCCACTTCTATATCCCGCTGATGGCGTTCGATAACGGTGTTGACCTTAGCCGGCACGCCATCGCCGAGCACCATGAGATGGACGAAATGATGGAAGAGCTGGACGAGACCGAGATGTCCAGCCCGGCATGGCTGGCGACCGCTAAAAAGCTCTCGGACAAGGTCCATCACCACCTCAAGGAAGAGGAGCAGAAGTTCTTCCAGATGGCCGGCAAGTTGCTCAGCGAAAAGCAGAAAGAACAGTTGGCTGGGGAATACGAAAAGGAGTTCAACGCTCAGTTAGGCTGAATTGAGCATGACGACTTTTGCAGCGTCGGCGTGTAGTCCTTTTGCCATAAGCGAGGTGGGCTTTTTCTTATGGTGCTGTATATGCATACAGTATTTATTGGTGTTTTGAGCGCGGCTGACGATGAGTGCGACAAAACCGCCGATGGACAAAAAAATCACCTCCGTTAGCTTGAAGGCCTCTCCTCGGGAAGGAGAGTTCTTTAATCAACGGAGTGAAAAACATGAATCAAGCAAACCCTGAAACCCCACTGCGACATGGTCGCGTTACCTCTCCAGCAAGCCGTGGCTCGGTCGTCATTGATCTAGGGCTGCTGGGCGACTGGCAGGTCAATGAAATGGAAGGCGGCAAGAACTTTCCGGCGCTGGTTGCCGGACCGTTTCCGCCACCCTATGAAACCGACACCGCCAGTGTCGCCCCGCCCGCAGACGGCTACATTCTCAGCGGCGGCAAGACTGATGCGCGTGATTGCGTGAACTTCACCCAGGAGGAAATGAGCAAGAAACTCAATCGTCCATTCACGTGGCCGCTGCTCAATGTCACCCCGGGTCAGATCCTCGAAATCAAATGGGCATACACCGCGCCGCACACCACTCGTGGCTATCGCTGGCTGATCACCAAGGACGGCTGGGACCCTAAGCAACGCATCACCCGCGCGCAACTCGAAGCACAACCGTTCTTTGAGGACTTCTACACTCAGGTGCCTTACTACAGTCATCCGGCTGAGCTTAAAGCCAAGGTGAACCACTCGGTGGAACTGCCGGCGAACAAGAAAGGCCATCACGTCATCGTACTGATGTGGATCGTTGCCAACACCGGTAACGCCTTCTATCAGGCGTTCGACGTCGACTTCAAATAACGGCGCAGTGTCGTCAAATTCACAGGTTCTGAAGGATTAGAACATGTCAGATATCGACTTCTCATTGATGCAAAACGCAGCGAGTGATGCCGCTTCGCTGATGCCGGGCATTGCCGGCAAAAAAATCCTCATGGGCTTTTGGCACAACTGGCCAGCGGGCCTGAGCGACGGTTATCGGCAAGGCCGGTTTGCCAGCATCGCTCTGGAGGATGTGCCCAAAGAATACAACGTGGTCGCTGTGGCCTTCATGAAGGGCAGCGGTATTCCGACCTTCAAGCCGTTCAACGTCTCCGATGCCGAGTTCCGTCGTCAGGTCGGCGTGCTTAACAGTGAGGGGCGGGCGGTGCTGATTTCTCTCGGTGGCGCCGATGCGCACATCGAGCTGCATAGCGGTCAGGAGCAACCGCTGGCCAATGAAATCATCCGCTTGGTGGAAACTTATGGCTTTGACGGGCTGGACATCGATCTTGAACAGAGCGCGATTGATTTCGCCGCCAACAAGACCGTCCTGCCGGCCGCGCTGAAACTGGTCAAGGATCACTACGCAGGCCAGGGCAAGCATTTCATCATCAGCATGGCCCCGGAGTTTCCGTACCTGACCACCAACGGCAAGTACGTCGGCTATTTGCAGGCACTGGAAGGCTACTACGACTTCATCGCACCGCAGTTTTACAACCAGGGCGGCGACGGGGTCTGGGTGCCTGAGGCCAATAACGGTGCCGGCGCGTGGATCGCGCAGAACAACGATGTGCTGAAAGAGGACTTCCTCTATTACCTGACTGAAAGTCTGGTGACGGGCACTCGAGGTTTTACCAGGATTGCCGCGGATAAATTCGTCATCGGTCTACCGGCGAACGTCGATGCCGCCGCCACCGGTTATGTCATCGACAAGACTGTGGTGGGCAATGTGCTCAAGCGGCTGGCAATCAAGGGGCATCCTGTCAAGGGTTTGATGACCTGGTCGGTGAACTGGGACAACGGCACCAATAAGGATAGCGTGCCGTATGACTGGGAGTTCAGTCAGCGTTACGGGCCGTTGATTCACGGCGCTCGATTGACCGGGCAGGAGATCGAAGAGACGGTTGCGCATTCCGCTCTTTAGCTGCAAATAAACAAGCCCGGTAGCGCTGCCGGGCTTTTTTAATTGGCGCGATTATTCGACCATGGCGGCCTATCGATGGAAAAAGGATCAGACGTCATGACCGACACAGCCGAGCGGGTCAACATTGTCGACACTCAGGTGTTGTCCCACGATTGGTATCTGCTGAAGAAAATCACCTTCGACTACCAACGCAATAATGGTGAGTGGCAGCGTCAGACGCGCGAGGTGTACGACCGCGGTAATGGCGCTGCCATTTTGCTGTTCAATCGAGAGAAGCGCTCTGTGGTGCTGACCCGGCAGTTCCGCTTGCCGGTGTTCGTCAACGGCCATGACGGTCTGCTGATCGAAGTGGCGGCAGGCTTGCTGGAGGGGGTCGCCCCGGAACAGCGGATTCGCGATGAGGCCGAGGAAGAAACCGGCTATCGCGTACATGACGTGAAGAAGGTTTTCGAGGCCTACATGAGCCCCGGTTCGGTGACCGAGAAACTGCACTTCTTTATTGCCGAGTACGACTCGGCATCGAAGGTCAGTGACGGTGGTGGTCTGGAAGAAGAAACCGAAGAGCTGGAAGTGCTGGAGTGGTCATTCGATGAAGCGCTGGCAGCCTTCCATCAAGGTGAGATCTGCGATGCCAAGACCATCATGCTGCTGCAATACGCGGCGATGAATAACCTGTTCAACGCTCAAGCATCACACTAATTCCTGTGGGAGCAAGCTCGCTCCCACCCCAAGCAGGTCAAAACAAATTTCCCGTGTGACCCGTCTGGCGGAAACCCTCCAGCGTCAACAACCGCTCTTTAGCCTCAAGCCCCCCGGCAAAACCAGTCAACTTTCCCGACGCGCCAATCACCCGGTGACACGGCGCAACAATCGAAATCGGGTTGCGCCCATTCGCTGCGCCCACTGCCCGTACGGCGGTGGGTTTGCCGATCTGTTGGGCAATCTGGCTATAGGTGCGGGTCTCTCCGAACGGAATGGTCAGCAACGCCGCCCAGACCTGTTTCTGAAAATCCGTGCCGACAAAGTCCAGCTCCAGCTCGAAGCAATCGCGCGTCCCGGCAAAATACTCTTCCAGTTGCCGAGCGGTTTGCAGCAGGACCGGATTGTCCGGTGCTTCAGTCATCGGTCCAAGACGCACGCGGTTCGGTCGGTCGTTTTCCCAGAGGATGGCCGCCAGTCGCGAGCCGTTCGCGACCAGCTTGAGCTCGCCAACCGGCGAGGGCAGGGTGATGAAGGTAAACGACATGCGAGCAAACTCCGATTCGGTGCGGCAACAGCGCCCAGCATACTGGCTGATCAGGGAGGCGCAAAACGCAAACCCGACCATACTGCTTCTTGCTCTTGACGCGTTCCCCTCTGTTTTGCACAGACCCTGAAAACAAAAAAGAGATCGACTCATGAAGTACGAACCTTTGGCCAAATCGCTGATAGCGACCACGCTGGCACTCAGCTGTCTCATGGCTCACGCCGCCTCGGTGGCACCGGTTGCCGCGGAAAACGGCATGGTGGTCACAGCGCAACATCTGGCCACGCATGTCGGTGTCGACGTGTTGAAAAGCGGTGGTAACGCCGTGGATGCGGCGGTCGCGGTCGGTTATGCGCTGGCGGTTGTCTATCCCGCTGCGGGCAACCTCGGTGGCGGCGGTTTCATGACCATTCAATTGGCAGACGGGCGCAAGACCTTCCTCGACTTCCGCGAAAAAGCGCCGCTGGCGGCGACCGCCGATATGTACCTCGACAAGGAAGGCAACGTCATCCCTGAGCTGAGTACACGCGGCCATTTGGCCGTCGGCGTGCCGGGCACTGTGTCTGGTATGGAGTTGGCGCTGAGCAAGTACGGCACCAAGCAGCGCAAGGAAATGATTGCCCCCGCCATCAAACTGGCTGAAGACGGTTTTGAGCTGGAACAAGGCGACGTCGAGTTGCTGGAGTACGCCACCGACGTGTTCAAGAAGGACATGCGCGATTCCGGCTCGATCTTCCTCAGCAACGGCGAGCCGATGCAGGTCGGCCAGAAACTGGTGCAGAAAGACCTCGGCAAAACCCTGCGAACCATTTCCGAAAAGGGCGCTGACGGCTTCTATAAAGGCTGGGTGGCCGACGCCATCGTGACCTCCAGCCAGGCGAACAAGGGCATCATCACCCAGGCCGACCTCGACAAATACAAGACCCGCGAACTGGCCCCGGTGGAGTGCGATTACCGCGGCTATCACGTGGTCTCGGCGCCGCCGCCAAGCTCTGGTGGCGTGGTGATCTGCCAGATCATGAATATTCTCGAAGGTTATCCGATGAAGGACCTGGGCTTCCATTCGGCCCAAGGGATGCACTATCAGATCGAAGCGATGCGTCACGCATATGTCGATCGCAACAGCTATCTGGGCGATCCGGATTTCGTCAAGAATCCGATCGAGCACCTGCTGGACAAGAACTACGCGACCAAACTGCGTGACGCCATCCAGCCGCAAAAGGCCGGTGTCTCCGCCGAACTGAAACCCGGCACAGCGCCCCATGAGGGCAGCAACACCACTCACTATTCGATCGTCGACAAGTGGGGCAACGCGGTCTCGGTCACCTACACGCTCAACGACTGGTTCGGTGCCGGTGTGATGGCGAGCAAGACCGGGGTGATCCTCAATGACGAGATGGACGATTTCACCTCGAAAGTCGGCGTGCCGAACATGTACGGCCTGGTGCAGGGCGAAGCCAATGCCATCGCTCCAGGCAAGGCGCCGCTGTCGTCGATGAGCCCGACCATCGTCACCAAGGATGGCAAAGTGGTCATGGTGGTCGGCACGCCGGGCGGCAGCCGCATCATCACCGCGACTTTGCTGACCATGCTCAACGTCATCGACTACGGCATGGGCTTGCAGGAGGCGGTCGATGCGCCGCGTTTCCATCAGCAATGGATGCCGGAAGAAACCAACCTCGAAGACTTCGCCGCCAGCCCCGACACGAAGAAGATTCTCGAGAGCTGGGGCCACAAGTTCGCCGGGCCGCAGGACGCCAACCATATCGCCGCGATTCTGGTTGGCGCACCGTCGCTGGGCGGTAAACCGGTCGGCAAAAACCGCTTCTACGGCGCCAATGATCCACGGCGCAATACAGGGTTGTCATTGGGTTACTGAGAGGCGTAAAAAGGGGGCGGACGCACGTCCGCCCCTGTCTCAAGGACTGATCAAGGAAGGCTCATCATGACCACCGCATTACTGATCATCGACGTCCAGCGCGCTCTGTGCTCGGGCGAATACCAATGCCACGACATCCACCGCGTGATCGACACCATCAACAACCTCAGCAACCGCGCGCGCAAGGCTGGGGTGCCGGTTGTGTTGATTCAGCATGAAGAAAAGGACAGTCCACTGGCCCACGGTGCCGAAGGCTGGCAATTGGCGGAAGGGCTTGAGACGGCCCCGAAAGATCTGCGCGTTCGCAAAACCACCAGGGATTCGTTTTACCAGACCGATCTGCGCAAACTGCTGCCGAGCGAGGATTTCGAGCGTTTGGTGATCTGCGGTCTGCAAACCGATTACTGCGTCAATGCCACCGTGCGCCAGGCCCATCAATTGGGTTACGACGTGGTGCTGGCGGCCGACGCCCATTCCACCGTCGACAACGGCAACATGAGCGCCGAAGACATTATTGGCGAGCACAACAAGGATCTGGCGCACCTGACCGGCTCGGTGGCGCGGATCGATGTAAAACCCGCCGCACAAATCCATTTCCAGCCGTAACCAATGTGGCAGCTGGCTTGCCAGCGATGACAGAGTGTCAGCAAATAAATCAGTGTGCTGACGCCGCGCTATCGCGGGCAAGCCCGCTCCCACAGGATTTCTGTTTGGCCAAAACCGCCGTGTACACCGAGGATTTCCGACGACAGCACAGGCATACTGCCCGCCGTCTGAAGAATGGAATCTCTCGATGTTGCCTTTCAACCCCCGTCACGTTTTGTTGCTGACATCTCTCGCTTTTGCGCCCTTCGTCAACGCCAGCAGTTTCGATTGCGCCAGCGCCAGTAGCAAAACTGAAAAAGCGATTTGTGCCGACGCTTACCTTTCCGAGCTCGACGAAAAACTCGCCCAGCAGTGGCGCTCAAGCCTGGCCAAAGTTGCTGACCCCAAAGCCTTGAAGGCGGATCAACGGCAATGGCTGAAAAGTCGCAACGCCTGTGGCGACTCGGCTGCCTGTTTGCGTCGACAGTACGTTAGGCGTCTGGTCGAACTCGACCACGCCGTTCAGCCCTTTAGTTGGGATGCGACCTGGCAACTCATTCCGCCCGGCCCGTCGACATCTGCGACGGTGGTGACCAAACAGCTTGATGCCACGCACATCAGCGTCGCCATCACGGCGGGTGAGGGGGCCAACTCCGGTGATCTGGACGGCGTTGCAACACTCAAGAACGGTACAGCCTTATACGCTGAAGACGAATGCACCCTCAGCTTCACGCCCATCAACGGCGTGCTGGATATCTCGCAAGTCGGAGCCGGAGGCTATTGCAGTGCCGGAATGGGCGTGTATTACACCGGTCGTTTTGTCGCCTCGCAGCAGCCGTTGACGCTGGAGTACGACATGCTGAGCCTTGGCCTGGCGCGAACGCCGGAGGAAAATCAGGCCTTGCGCACGCTGCTCAAGGACGATTACGAAAAACTGGTGGAATTATCCGGCTCATTGATGACCGCTGAGCCTTCAACCGATGTGCCGGACAGTCAGGTCGTGGAAATGTGGATGCGCGGCTTGGGCGGCAACGGCATCGTCATGCGTTCAAGCGCTGCTCGGTTCTGGGTGCTGCTGCAAACTTACGATGCTCAAGGTAACGCGCGCCTGCGTTACTACACCAACGCGCCACAATGGAAATCGCGCTTGCCTGACGCCCTGCAGGCCTGGAATGAGCGCATGAAAAACCACCAGGATCGCCCCGTGGATTTTATGCCCTGAGGCCGGCGTTCAGCGCTTTCAGCGGCCAGCGCTTTGCAAGATGGATCATTTGTTCGAAGCGCAGGGCTGACCGGACTCAACCAGCATCCGTTCGATCTGCGCCAATTCCCAGGTACTGAGCAGACTCACCGGATCGGTGCCGAAGCGCTGCCAGCTATCGAGCGCACCTTCATCGCCATCGCAGTTGCGGGCGTATTCACAGTGATGCAACCGTTCGCCTTCAAAATCCAGCACAAGGCGCCAGCCGTCGATATCCACCGTGACCAGTCCGGCCTCGGTGCGTGCCTCGCAGCTGAATGCCAGCACGCCCAGCGCAGCCTCGCGCAGTCGCTGGCAAACCTCACGGGCGGTCAGAAATGCAGACATGTTTGGACTCGATGCGTACAGGAACGCGCCAGCATAAGGCGTGAGTTGCAATGTGTCAGGGTATTGCTGGATCGATGTCGGACAATTCCGTAATATCCGCAACCCTCTTTATTCGCTGCACTCTTTTCAGCAAATCCGCGGCCGTGCCCGGCGGCCGCTCAGTCAGGTATGCCATGAAACCGATACGTCTGCGCGCCGATGTCCTGGCCGGACTCACCACCTCGTTTGCCCTGTTGCCCGAATGCATTGCGTTCGCGCTGGTGGCCCACCTCAATCCGCTGATGGGCCTTTATGGCGCTTTCATCATTTGTACGCTGACGGCATTGTTCGGTGGTCGCCCGGGGATGGTCTCCGGTGCGGCGGGGTCGATGGCGGTGGTGATTGTGGCGCTGGTGGTGCAGCACGGCGTGCAATATCTACTGGCGACCGTGTTGCTGGGCGGTTTGATCATGATGGTGTTCGGACTGCTACGCCTGGGCAAATTGGTGCGCATGGTGCCGCACCCGGTGATGCTCGGCTTTGTCAACGGCCTTGCGATCATCATTGCGCTGGCGCAACTGGAGCATTTCAAAAACGGTGAAGACTGGCTCAGCGGTACGCCGCTGTACCTGATGACCGGGCTGGTGGCGCTGACCATGGCCATCGTCTACATCCTGCCGCGCCTGACCCGCGCAGTGCCGCCGGCGCTGGTGGCGATTCTCGGCGTGGGCCTGCTGGTTTATCTGTTCGGCCTGCCGACCCGCACTCTCGGCGACATGGCGCACATCGCCGGTGGTCTGCCGACCTTCGCCTTGCCGGACATCCCATGGAATATGCAAACCCTTGCCATCATCGCGCCGTACGCGATCCTGATGGCGCTGGTCGGTTTGCTGGAAACCCTGCTGACGCTGAACCTTACCGACGAAATCACCGAAACCCGTGGTTACCCGGATCGCGAGTGCGTGGCGCTCGGCGCGGCGAACATGGTCTCCGGCGCGTTTGGCGGCATGGGCGGTTGCGCGATGATTGGCCAGACCGTGATCAACCTCAGCTCCGGTGGTCGCGGGCGTTTGTCGGGCATCGTCGCGGGCGTGTTGATTCTGCTGTTTATCCTGTTTCTGTCGCCCCTGATCGAGCGTATTCCGCTGGCGGCGCTGGTCGGCGTGATGTTTGTGGTGTCGCAGCAGACCTTCGCCTGGGCGTCGTTACGGGTAGTGAACAAAGTACCGCTCAACGATGTGTTGGTGATCATCGCCGTAACCACTATCACCGTGTTCACCGATCTGGCCACGGCCGTGCTGTGCGGCATCATCATCGCTGCGCTGAGTTTTGCCTGGCAGCAGGCTCGTGAGTTGTATGCCGATGAGCATCTGGAAGCCGACGGCAGCAAACTTTATCGACTGCACGGCACGCTGTTCTTCGCCTCGACCACGCCGTTCCTCAACCGCTTTGATCCGGCCAATGACCCGGCGCGGGTTACGCTCGATTGTCAGCATTTGAGTTTTGTCGATTACTCGGCCATCGCCGCGCTGAAAACCCTGCGCGAGCGTTACGCCAAGGCGGGTAAGCATTTGCAGGTGTTTCATTTGTCGGAACGCTGTAAGAAGTTGCTTAAGCGCGCTGGTGTTGATCACGATTGAGGGGGCATATCCGTTGCTGCGGTGATGGCTTCTTGCGGTTCCGCCCTTACGGCGGGTCACCTTTTCCAGACGCCGAAAAGGTAACCCAAAAGGCTTTGCCCTGACGTTCGGCCCACTCGCTGGGGCTCGGGGTTCCTTCGCTCCGGGATCCATCCGGGGCATCGATTTCGGTTTGCTTCGCTGCACCTCCTTTCGATGTTCCCCCCGGATGAATCCCTGCACTCAGCCTCCCGACGGGCCTTCGAGATCAAGAGCTGCACTCGAGCTAACGCTCATTGTGTTGAGTGGTGAAGAGCGACTCGGGTCGGTGTGTTGCTTTGATTTGCTTTTCTTTGGGAATGATCGACTCAAACTCGCGGCCCAGCCACGATACCTTGTGGGAGCTGGCTTGCCAGCGATGACGCCGGCACAGTCAATGTTGATGTTGACCGACCCACCGCCATCGCTGGCAAGCCAGCTCCCCCAGGGTTTTGTGTGTGGCCAGGTTTAGATCGCCGGGAAATCGATATCGGTCAGCGCCACGTTGTTCAGGTAGTTGGTCAGCGTCTGCACGGCGACCAGTGCGATCACTTCAATGATTTTCACGTCGTCGATACCGGCAGCGCGGGCGGCGGCGATTTGTTCATCGCTCAAGTGGCCGCGCCTTTGCGTGAGTTGGCGGGCGAGGGCGGCGTAGGCGTTGAGTTCGCCTTCACGTGCCGCGACGATGTCCTGCGCCGACAGCCCGGCCTTGCCGGCAAACAGGGTGTGCGCCGCCAGGCAATAATCGCAACCGTTAACCTGCGACGTGGCGAGGTAAACCGCTTCTTTCTCCTTGGCGCTCAACGAGGTCTTACCGAGGATGGCCGAGGCTTGTACGTAGGTCTCAAGCGCTACGGGCGCCTTGGCCAAAGTAGTGAAAAGATTGGGCAGGAAGCCGATTTTCTTTTTCACGCCTTCCAGTACCGGGCGGGTGTTGTCGGTGGCGGATTCGAGGCTGATGGCGTTGATGCGGCTCATGGTGATTCTCCGAAGATCCGGTGCGAAGTGCACCGGCGATGGAGGTGATGTTAATCAGCGCTAGTGGTTTTTTGGCGTCAAATCGTCGAGGATATGCGGCAGATCGTCCAGATATTCGCTCGGGAGTTGCCCATGGATCGCCTTTCCACGTTGCTCAGCCATTTCGCTGTGCATGCCGGTACGTTTCACAGCGGCGACTTTTGCGGCGTCAGTGTTCATGAGGGTGAGCCGAGTGGGCACGTGCATCTGTTGCAGGCGGGTGAGTTGCTGCTCAAGCCTGGCAATGAACGCGAGATCCGCATCGATCAGCCGTCGCTGATTTTCTTCCCCCGACCCTTTGCCCATCGCATGATTGCCGACGCGTCCATGGAGACCAGACTGGTCTGCGCAACGCTGACGTTTGACGGCGGTTCGGGTAATGCATTGGCGGCGGCGCTGCCGGATTATCTGGTGCTCGAACTCACAGACATTCCAGAGTTGAGCAGCACTCTGGAATGGCTGTTCAAGGAAGCCTTCGAAGGTCATTGCGGACGTGTGGCGGTGATGGACCGGTTGTTCGAATTGTTGGTGATCCTGTTGTTGCGCCACCTCATCAGTAATCGTGATCAAGCCCCCGGGATGATGGCCGGACTGGCCGATCCGCGCCTGTCCCGCGCCTTGAACCTGATGCATGAACAGCCCGAAAAGCCCTGGAGCGTGGCCGATCTGGCGACGGCTGCCAACCTGTCTCGCGCAGGATTTGCCGAGCAGTTTCACCGCGTTGTCGGGCAGACACCGGGCGATTACCTGCTGAGCTGGCGGGTCAGTCTGGCGCAGAAACGTCTGCGCGAAGGCCGGCCGATTGCGTTGATCGCCCAAGAGGTCGGCTACGAAAGTCCTTCGGCGCTGGCCCGCGCTTTTCGCCGCAAGACCGGCCTCAGTCCTCGGGAGTGGAAGGCCGGGATCTGAGCGTTATTTGGCGAATTTCTTCGCCCCGGCGACACACAAAATCACTCCCGATGTCACCGCAAGCATGCCGATGCTGACCTGTTCATGCAGCAACGTCGCCGCCAGCGCCAGCCCGAAAAACGGTTGCAGCAGCTGCAATTGCCCGACCGCCGCGATGCCGCCCTGCGTCAGTCCGCGATACCAGAATACGAATCCGATCAACATGCTGAACAGCGACACATAGGCCAGACACAGCCACGCCGACAGGCTGATGTTGCTGAACGAGGCGGGCGCCAGCCACAGACTCAGCAACGCCATCAGCGGCAGGGACAAAACCAGCGCCCAGCAGATAACCTGCCAGCCCCCAAGGGTTCGCGACAGCTTGGCGCCTTCAGCGTAACCGAGGCCGCAGACCAGAATCGCTGCGAGCATCAACAAGTCACCGGTGGGCGAAGCAGTCAGTCCCTGGGACAGCGCGAATCCAACCACCAGAGCGCTGCCCAGAATCGAGAAGAACCAGAACACCGGTTGCGGGCGCTCACCGCCGCGCAGCACGCCGAAAATCGCCGTGGCCAGTGGCAGCAATCCTACGAAAACAATCGAATGCGCTGACGTCACGTGCTGCAACGCCAACGCGGTCAGGAGCGGAAAACCCAAAACCACGCCCATCGCGACAATGAACAGCGAGAGCCACTGACTGCGCGCCGGACGCCGCTCGCGAAACAACCACAACAATCCCACCGCCAATACCCCGGCGATGGCCGCACGCACCACGGTAAGAAACACCGGGTCGAACTCCAGCACCGCCAGGCGCGTGGCCGGCAGCGAGCCGCTGAAGATCACCACGCCGATAAAACCGTTGATCCAGCCGCTGGTTTTTTCCAGTGCCGGGTTACCCAGGTTCGAAGTCCGTTCCATACGAGGTCGCGCTCAAAGGTGGGGTTGCGTGGGTTTAATCCTAGGGGCGAGAATCAGGACAATCAAAAAATTGTCATGGATACATCTCCACATGCCACGTTCCCGCTACAAGACCCTCGTTGATACCTATGCGGCAGACATCCGCTCGGGGCGTCTCGCGCCGGGCACGCGACTGCCGACCCACCGGCAACTGGCTGTGAGCGAAGGGCTGGCGCTGGTCACGGCCTCGCGGGTGTACGCCGAGCTGGAGGCAATGGGCCTGGTCAGTGGCGAAGCCGGCCGCGGCACCTTTGTGCGGGAAACCTCGTTGTCGCCGGGGCAGGGCATTGATCAGAAAGATGTCGCGGTCGGCATGATCGACCTCAATTTCAACTACCCGTCATTGCCTGGTCAGGCTGAGCTGTTACGCACGGCGTTGCGCCAATTGGCGCTGTCCGGTGACCTCGAAGCGCTGCTGCGTTATCAACCACACGCCGGCCGCCAGCATGAGCGCGCTTCGGTTGCGCGGCATCTGCTGAGTCGCGGGGTGAGCGTTGAGGCCGGGCAAGTGCTGATCGTCAACGGCGCCCAGCAAGGGTTGGCGGTGACGCTGATGGCACTGCTCAAACCGGGCGATGTGATTGCGGCAGATGCGCTGACTTATTCCGGGTTCAAGGTGCTGGCCGAAGCGCTGCATCTAGAGGTGGTGGCGATTCCGATCGGTGACCACGGGCCGGATCTGGCGGCGCTGGATAAACTCTGTCGCAGCCGCTCGGTGCGCGCCGTGTACAGCATGCCGACCCTGCACAATCCGCTGGGCTGGGTGATGCCGACCGAGCAACGCGAGCAGTTGATATCGATTGCCCGTCAGCATGATCTGACGATCATTGAAGACGCGGCCTACGCCTTTCTGGTGGAAAACCCGCCGCCAGCGCTGGTCGACATGGCGCCGGAGCGCACGGTTTATGTATCGGGACTTTCCAAGAATATCGCCACCGGTTTGCGCGTCGGCTTCATCGCTGCGCCGGAGGCCAAGGTGCCGGCGCTGGAGCGAATCATCCGCGCCACCACCTGGAACACTCCCGGCGTGATGACCGCCATTGCTAGCGCCTGGCTCGACGACGGCACCGTCACCTTGCTTGAAGAACAAAAGCGCAATGACGCCAAGGCTCGTCAGGCACTGGCCGCCGAGTTGCTCAACGGGTTGCCCTATTTCGCACATCCATCCTCGTATTTCTTGTGGTTGCCGCTGCCGGAAGATGTGCGCGCCGATCGGATTGTCATGGAGTTGATGCACGAACAGATTTCGGTCACCAGCGCCGAGCCGTTTTCGGTGGCGACTCATACACCGCATGCGATTCGGTTGGCATTGGGTTCGGTGGATATGAGCGTGTTGCGCCAAGCGTTGATCACCGTCAGAAACGTCGTCGGCGCTTATCTGTAGAACCGTTGGCAAGGGAACAAGCTCCCTGGCCACAAAATGTTAGCCTTGGCGCATTCGCATCAAATCGCTTTGGATCGCCCGATGAAAAACACCGCTTCACTGTCCCTCGCCCTGATACTCACCGCTGGCCTGCTCGGCACAACCGCCCAAGCAGCGGGCGATCCCGAGGCCGGCGCAAAAATCTTCCCGCGCCTGTGCGGCGGCTGCCATCAAGTCGGCGAATCCGCCCGCTCGGGTTTCGGTCCGGAACTCAACGGCATCATCGGCCGCCCGGCCGGGACGTCGGCGAACTATGTGTATTCCGATGCGATGAAAAACTCAGGCGTGACCTGGGACCATGAAACGCTGAAGGCTTACCTGAAAGATCCGAAAGGCGTGGTGCCGGGTACGCGGATGATTTTCTGGGGGCTGAGTGATGAGGAGAAGCTTGAGAATTTGCTGGCGTACCTGCAAACATTTCCGCAATAACGCCAGCTTCTAAAGTGGTATCGAGGCAGTGGCCTGCCAGGCGAATCATTGCATGATCAATTGTTCGCCTGAGCAATACGCCACCGATCCCGAGACATTGCGCAAGGCATTTACCCATGTGTCTGACTTGGTCATGAACAAACTGGTCGATGATCTGAAACAGTAGCCAGCGCCGGACTTTCAAGGGTTGCCTGGGCTGCTGAAGGCTTGTCGCAATGTGCATCAACGCCTACATCGATTCAGTCGTCAGGTGTTGTGTCAGCAAGGGCAGCAGTTGTTCGCAAGCGCCCTCAATCTTCAAATCCAGCAAATCATCCGCCCGTGTCTTGCCCATATTGATCGCAATCAACGGCTTGCCGCGATCAGCGATCACCCGGCACAGGCGAAACGCCGAATAGGCCATTAACGAAGACCCCACCACCAGCATTCCCGCCGCCGTCTGCGCTGCATCCATGGCCCGGGCGGCGGTAGGTTGCGCGACGTTTTCGCCGAAAAATACCACGTCCGGTTTCATCCGCTCGCCCGCACAAAACGGGCAGTGTGGCACCTGAAAGCGTGCTTCGAATGCCGGGTCAAGCAGGGTGTCACCGTCTGGCGCCTGCACTGCATCGACGCCGGCCAGATACGGGTTCTGCCGTTCCATCAGTTGCTGAATCGAATCGCGATTGCTGCGCTGGCCACAATCCAGACACAGCACGCGGTGCAGGCTGCCGTGCAGTTCGATCACATCATGACTGCCGGCCTGATCGTGCAAAGTGTCGACGTTCTGCGTGATCAAGCCGCTGATCTTGCCATGACGCTGCAAACTGGCCAGCGCCTCGTGCGCTGCATTCGGTTTCGCTTGACGCACCCGAGGCCAGCCGAGCATCGCCCGCGCCCAATAGCGGCGGCGTGACTCGGGGGCGGCGAGGAACTCCTGATACATCATCGGTTGCCGGCCACGTCGCACGCCGTCGCTGTCGCGGTAGTCGGGGATGCCCGAGGGGGTGCTGATGCCGGCGCCGGTGAGCACCAGGAAGTCGCCATCAATCATCGCCTGTTGCAGCGTGTCGAGGTGTTCGCGGATCGGGCTGTCGAGCATGGCTGGCATTCCATTAGCGATGATTGCCATGCAGGTTAGCACTGACCTCCGTGATGAGGGAGAGAGCTCCCTCGCCACAGATTCGCGGTTATTTGCGAGCCTCCAGAATCAGGTTGAACGGCGTCTGCGTCGCTCGCCGGAACTGCTTGAATCCGGCCTCGGCAAACACTTTGCGCAAGCGCTTTTCACCGGCCTGCGCACCGAGGCCCAGGCCGACTTCCTGGGACAGCGAGTTCGGCGTGCAAATGAACGTCGATGCTGCGTAGAAAAGCCGTCCCACCGGGTTGATGTTGTCGTCCAGCGCATCGTTGGCGAAGGGCTCGACCAGCAACACCGTGCCGTCGTCCTTGAGCGAGTCGTAGGCATGACGCGCGGCGCCCACCGGATCGCCCATGTCGTGCAGGCAATCGAAATAGCAGATCAGGTCATAGTCATTGCCGGGGTAGTTTTTCGCTGAGCCCTGGAGGAACGTCGCCCGACTGCTGACCCCGCCTTCTTCGGCGCGCTGGTTGGCGACGGTGATCGACGGTGCGTGGAAGTCGTAGCCGACGAAACGCGAGTTGGGATACGCCTGGGCCATCAACACGGTCGAGGCGCCGTGGCCGCAGCCGATGTCGGCGACTTTCGCACCTTTCTCGAGTTTGGCCACGACATCGGTCAACGCCGGCAACCATTCGGCGATCAGGTGGCCTTTGTAGCCAGGGCGGAAAAACCGTTCGGTACCGCTGAACATGCACGGATGGTGATCGCCCCAGGGCAGGGCGCCGTTGCCGCGCATGGCTTTGACCAGTTTGTCCTTGTCGTGGAAAAACGACGCTACCACCCCCAGACCGCCGGCGACGTAAACCGGCGAGTCCTCGACGGCCAGCGCCATGGCCTGTTCTTCTGGCAGGCGAAACTGCCCGTCGCGGTGCTCCATGTAGCCGGAGGCGGCGTGAGCGCTGAGCCATTCGCGTACCAGGCGCGGGTTGCAGGTGGTTTTTGTTGCGAGGGCTTCGGGGCTGATCGGCTGACTGTCGGCCATCGCCCGGTACAGCCCGAGTTCTTCGCCGACGATGACATTGGCCAGCATTGCCGCGCCGCCCATGTCGTTGACCAGTTTGCCCATGAATTCGTTGAGTCGAGCCTCGTCCATCATGTGTGCTCCTGAAACAGGATCACCGTCCGGCGCCGTTGAGCGTCGAGGTATGCGCCACCGGGCGGTGGTCATGGAAACAGGCAGGGCACGGCAAAAGTCCTGCGGCCCCCTCGACTGGGTCATGAATGAGTCTAGCCCGGATTTTTTTATCGACGCGGAGCAAATGTGGGAGCGAGCCTGCTCGCGAAGGCATTGTGTCAGCCGCTGCATTCATTAACGGACACACCGCTATCGCGAGCAGGCTCACTCTTACAACAAAGCTGTATGGATTGAAGAACTGTGATCACCGCTAATCCTTGTGGGAGCTGGCTTGCCAGCGATGAGGTCGGCACTGTCGATAGTGATGTTGGCTGTGCTGACGCCATCGCTGGCAAGCCAGCTCCCACAGGTTTTTTCAGTGCATTCAAAGGGTGGGTATTGCTTTGTATCTCAGGGGCTGGTGGATACATGGGGTGGCAAGTATCGGGTGGGTTGAACACAGCGTCGATACAGCCAACGGTTGAACTGCGTGGATCAACCACCGAGGTCAGCCATCATGCAAACCCCTCATGTATCAAGGCAACCCAGCGTAGGGCTGGGCCTGCGCCGTGGGCTGTTGAAAGATCTGCGAGCCGCCGCCACCGGCGATTTCGACTTTCTGGAAGTCGCCCCGGAAAACTGGATCGGCGTCGGCGGTGCCCACGGCGCGGCATTACGCGAACTGGCCGAGCGTTATCCGTTGTCCTGTCACGGTTTGTCGTTGTCGCTCGGCGGCCCGGCGCCGCTCGACTGCGGTTTTCTGCAGGAAGTGCGGGTTTTTCTCGATCATCACCGCGTTGAGCATTACAGCGAACACCTGAGTTACTGCAGCGACGACGGCCATCTCTACGATCTGTTGCCCTTGCCGTTCACTGAGGAAGCGGTGCACCACGTCGCCGCGCGTATCCGCCAATCCCAGGACATTCTCGGTCGCCGCCTTGCCGTGGAAAACGTCTCCTACTATGCCGCCCCGCGTCAAGACATGGACGAAGTGACCTTCACCAACGCGGTGTTGCGCGAGGCTGATTGCGACCTGCTGCTGGACGTCAACAATGTCTACGTCAATGCCATCAACCACGGTTTTGATCCGCGGGATTTTCTGGCCCGGATCGAGCCGGGCAGGGTGGTCGGGATGCACGTGGCCGGGCATTTCGATGAGTCCGACAGCCTCAAGATCGACACCCATGGCGCCTCGGTGAAACCGCAGGTGTGGTCGTTGCTGGCCGAAGCCTACGCACGGTTCGGCGCACAGCCGACGCTGCTGGAGCGTGATTTCAATTTCCCGGCATTTGCCGAACTGGTCGCCGAGCTACAGACCATTCGCCGTCTGCAAGGCGAAGGAGTTCAGCGTGGATAACCTTGAACGGCAACAACGGGCCCTGACGCGTTATCTGCGTGATCCTGACAGCCACGTACCTCCTGCTGAGATGGATACTGCGCGGGTCAATGTGTACCGCGATCTGCTGTTCAACAATCTTTCGCAATTGTTGAGTGGCACTTTTCCTGTACTGATCCGGATCATCGGCGATCAACGCTGGCAAACGCTGATTCGTGGTTTTTTGCGTGATTACCGTGCGCAAACGCCGAAGTTTTCTGAGGTGGCCGAGGCGTTCCTCGACTATCTCGCCACGCAGCCTGCGGTGTTGAGCGATGGGCCGTGGCCCGCGTTTTTGCAGGAGCTGGCGCATTACGAATGGGTGGAGATGGTCTTGCAGCAATCCGATGCAGATCCCTTGCCCGCGACGGATAAAGGCTTGTTGCTGGAACGGCCATTGCGAATCTCGGCGCTGGCCTGGCCTTTGGCTTACACGTGGCCGGTGCAGTGGCTTGGCCCGGATTATCAGCCTTCAACCGCCCCGGCGCATCCGACGCTGTTACTGGTACGGCGGGAGGCGGATTTCAGCGTGAAGTTTTCGCAGTTGAGCCCGTTGGCCTGGCGGTTGCTGCAGCGGATCGGCGAGTTGCCGTCATGGACCGGGCGTGAACAGTTGCAGGGCTTGGCGCAGGAGGCTGGGCAATTCGCAGACGAGTCGTTCATGGCCAGTGGATTGGCGTTGTTGCAGCAAATGCACGAAGACCGGGTAATCGGTATTACTTGAACACATCAAACCCCCTGTAGGAGCTGTCGAGTGAAACGAGGCTGCGATCTTTTGATTTTGATCTTTAAAAACAACATCAAAAGATCGCAGCGTGCCGCAGCTCCTACAGGGGATTTGTGGTGGGCAGGTTTAGAGTGGCAGCTTCAGTTCAGCACACAACCCGCCGCCCTCGCGGTTACTCAATGTCAGCGAGCCGCCGAGGGCTATTGCCAATTGCTGGGCGATGGCAAGACCCAGACCCGTGCCGCCAGTGCTGCGATTGCGCGAGTTTTCCACGCGGTAGAACGGCTCCATCACTTGCGCCAGTTCGGCTTCGGCGATGCCCGGGCCGCGATCCATGACGGTGATCGACAGCTTTCCCTTGTTCGCTGCGACCCACACCTCGGCACCACCAGCGAATTTCAAGGCGTTGTCGGTCAGGTTCACCAGCACCCGGCGCAACGCGTGCGGACGGGTCTCGACGACTACATCACTTTTTCCGATCAGTTGTACTTTTTTGCCCATGTCCTGATAGTCGAACACCAGGCTTTCGAGGAACGAATCCATGTTGGTGCGCCGACTTTCTTCGGTCGAGCCATGGATGCTGCGGGCGTAGGCCACACCTTCGCGCACCAGGTGTTCCATTTCGCCGAGGTCGTTGCACAGTTTTTCCTTCTCTGCTGAATCGTCCATGAACTCGGCCCGCAGTTTCATCCGCGTGATCGGGGTTTGCAGGTCATGGGAGATCGCGGCCAGCAGTTGCATGCGCTCCTTGAGATAGGTGGCAATCCGCGCCTGCATCGTGTTGAAGGCACGGGCGGCGTAGACCACTTCGTTCGGACCTTTCTCGTCCAGTTGAATCGGGTGCGCGTTGGGATCAAGGGTTTCCACGGCGTTGGCCAGCCTCGTCAAGGGCCGGATGGCGATGCGCACGGCCAGCCAGGTGCAGGCGATCATCAGCGCCAGTTGCCCGAGCAGCACCACTGGCAGCCACGGCGACAGTGGCGTCATCGCGGGCCGCACGTCGATGGTCACCGGGCTGCCGTCGCTCAGGCGCAGGTGGCCCTGAAAATGCTTTTTCGGGCCGGGGATATCGGTGAAGGTCAGGGGATATTTATCGCCCAGGACCTCAGTGATTGAGGTGACCGCAATGGGCACGTCGGCGGACCTGATCGGCGTACCGCCGTCGCCTTCGCTCAGCAGATAGCCGTAATTGTTGCGCGCCAGGCGCTCGAGCCAGGCCGGACGCTCCTCGGCCGGCAGGCGATCAAGAATCGCAATCGAGGTCGAGACGTCGGTTTGCAGATTACCGAGCATGGTGCTTTTCGCACTCTGATAACGCTCGTAATACTGTGCACCGAACGACAGCGCCTGGGCGAGAATCAGCCCGACCAGAAAAATCAGCGACAAGCGCGAGGCCAGTGTGCGCGGCCAGTGCAGCTTAAGTGTCATGCCGGGGCACCGAGTAACTCGACCGGCAGCGAGAACACGTAACCTTCGCTGCGCACGGTCTTGATGTAGGCCGGCTCACGGGCGTCATCGAGCAGGCGCTGGCGCAAACGGCTGACCAGCAAATCGATGGAGCGGTCGAACAGATCCGCGTCGCGGCCTTGGGTCAGGTTGAGCAATTGATCGCGGCTGAGTACCCGTTGCGGATGATCGAGAAACACCCGCAGCAAACGATATTCGGCACCACTGAGCGCCACCATGGTGCCGTCCTTGTCCAGCAGGTGCCGGGCCGAGGTGTCCAGTTGCCAGCGACCGAACGCCAGCAGTCGACCGGCTTCGGTGACCACCAGATTCGGCGGCAGCATTCGCGTGCGGCGCAGTACGGCGTTGATCCGCGCCAGCAGTTCGCGGGCGGCGAAGGGTTTGGTCAGGTAGTCGTCCGCGCCCATTTCCAGACCGATGATACGGTCGGTTTCGTCATTGCGTGCGGTGAGCATCAACACCGGCGTCGCCCTGTGCTTGCCCACGCGCAATTCGCGGCACAGCTGCAGGCCATCGTCGCCGGGCATCATGATGTCGAGCACGATCAGGTCGACCGTGTTGGTTTCGAGAAAGCTGCGCATCTGCCGGCCATCGGCGACGACGGTGGTGCGCAGACCGTTCTTTTTCAGGTAATTGCCGACCAGCTCGCGGATCTCGCGATCGTCGTCGACGATGAGAATGTGATCGACATGTTCCATGGGGCCTGGCCTCTGGCAAAGGGGAATGTCACGCAGTCTATCGAGCCTTCGGGTGCTCGCCTGCCTGCCTTTGTATTGCAGTGTATCTGGCGTTACAAGCGATACACGCAGACGTAAAAAAGCGATTGGTTCAGGGTTTTGTATCGCTGTGTATCCCCGGGCGGCGCAGATACACAGCGAGGGTTAGCCGCCATTTCCCGACACATGCGCGATACCTCGTGAGCCTCAAATAGGCTCCATCGAGGCACTCCATGACGCCTCGGCCCAAACCCTTTGCAGCCATGAGGAACACGCCATGAAAAACTCGTCCGTTATCGCCGCCTGCCTGTTTGCCGCCCTGAACATCTGCACCCTGTCGGCCCGTGCCGAAGCCGAAGTCACCGCGCAAACTTACAGCTACGGCACCCACCTGGATATCAAGAAAGTCATTTCGCTGACCCAGGACGACTCGGTTAGCTGCGGGATTGTCGATGCGCGCATGACTTATCTGGATTCGGCCGGCAACACCCGCGTACTCGATTACAGCAAATTCGCTGACGGTTGCAACGACGGCAACTGAATATCACTTGTTTTACAGGCAGAACCTTATGAACAACGTCTCTCGGTTCCCTCCCGCCAATCCAAGGTGATTTTATGTACTTGATAGCGTTTCTCGGCGGCCTGTTGACCGTCCTCAGTCCCTGCATCTTGCCGGTGGTGCCGTTCCTGTTTGCCAACGCCGACCGTAAACGCTCCTCGATCCTGCTGACCCTCGGCGGTATGACCCTGACCTTCGCCCTGATCTCAAGCCTGGCCGTGGTCAGCAGTGAGTGGGTGATTCAGGCCAGCAACACCGGCCGCCACATCGCCTTGATCGTCATGGCGCTGTTTGCGCTGTCGCTGATCTCGGCGCGCGTGGGGGACTGGCTGGCGCGACCGTTTGTGTTGCTCGGCAATCGCCTCGACCCGGACGCCAGCAAGAAGACCGGGCCCATGGGGTCGGTGATGATCGGCGTGGCCACCGGTTTGCTCTGGGCACCTTGCGCCGGGCCGATCCTCGGCGTGATCCTCACTGGCGCCATGCTGCAAGGCGCCAACGCCCAGACCAGCCTGTTGCTGCTGGCCTACGGCGCGGGGAGTGCGCTGTCGCTGGGGACGTTGATTTTCGCCGGTCGTGGCGTGGTCAGTCGCTTGAAACCTTCGATTCCGTTCACCGGGTGGTTTCGTCGCGGCGCCGGTGTTGCAGTGCTTGCCGGCGTGGCAGTGATTTCCACCGGCGCCGATAAAACCTTGCTGGCCGGTACGTCGTCCGAAGGCGTCACCAGCGTCGAGAAAAACGTGCTGGAGAACGTGCCGAAAGTGGTCGACTTCCTCGTCAGCAAAGTCAGCGCAGATTCGAGGATGGACGAGAGTAAAGGCGCGATGCCGTCGCTGTCCGGTGCCGTGCAATGGCTCAATTCACCAGAGCTGAGCGCCGAATCCCTGCGTGGTAAAGTCGTGCTGGTGGATTTCTGGACCTACGACTGCATCAACTGCCAGCGCACCCTGCCGTACGTCAAGGACTGGGCGAAGAAGTACGAGAAGGATGGCCTGGTGGTGATTGGCGTACACACCCCGGAATACGGCTACGAGCGGATCATCGACAATGTTCGGGATCAAGTGCAGAGACTCGGCATCACCTACCCGGTGGCCATCGACAACAACTATGCGATCTGGCGCGCCTTCGACAATCAGTACTGGCCGGCGCACTACTTGATCGACGCCAAGGGGCAGATGCGTTACAGCCACTTCGGTGAAGGTCGCTACGAAGCGCAGGAGCAGATGATCAAGCAGTTGCTGGAAGAGGCCAAGGCCCCGGCTGCCTGATCAAACAACTCAATGGCTCAGAGGTCACGCACCATGAGCCATTGCTCGTTGTCCCAGGCGCGAAAGCGTTCCAGTACTGCCCAGCCGCGTTTGGCGTAGTAGTCCTGTTTGTTCTGCGTGTGCAGATACAGGCGGGGGAGGCCGCGGTTTTTTGCTTCCCGACAAACCCCGTCGATCAACTGCTGTGCCAGACCTTGCCCGCGAACCTCTGGGTCGACGAACACGCAGGCCAGCCACGGGCCGAGATCCTGCCGTTGTTCGAGATCATCGCGGGCCAGCGCCGCACCACCGACCAAGCGGTCGCCGTCCAGTGCGATCAGGCAGGACCAGTCGCCATTGCTTTGGCCCTCGGCAAATTCACGCTGCCATTGAGCCAAAGGTTGATGGGCGTATTCGTATTGAAATTGCTGGTGGATCCATGCGGCATAGGTGTCGCTGTGCTGCATGTGGCTGGCGAGCCATTCGAATTGCACGGGCATGACTGAAGTCCGTTCAGAGGGCGATCGGGCATCAGAAACCAATCGCCGGATTCTGGCAATGCCGTGAGTGTTGCGCCCGCTTGACAGATCTCCACCACTTATCGGCAAAGCGGCGGTTTTATGGGGTTGCCGGACGATCGGCGGAGACGCCAAACCGGCTCGGCGCGATAGTGGGCAAGCCGCCTAACAGCAAACGGAGCTCGAATCATGAGTACCCCGATTGATCTCACTGCCTTGAAGGAACGCCAGAAAGTCGCCTGGGCCAGTGGCGACTACGCCGTGATCGGCACCACGCTACAAATTGTCGGCGAAAACCTCGCCGAAGCCTGCGATCTGCGCTGCGATGAAGAGGTGCTGGATGTGGCTGCCGGCAACGGCAATGCGACCCTGGCAGCGGCGCGGCGCGGTTGTCTGGTGACCTCGACCGATTACGTTGCGATGCTGCTGGAGCGCGGCCAGGATCGCGCCCGCGCCGAACATCTGGAAGTGACTTTTCAAGTCGCCGACGCGGAAGCCTTGCCGTTCGCCGATGGCAGTTTTGCGGCGGTACTGTCGACGTTCGGGGTGATGTTTGCCCCCGATCAGGACAAGGCCGCTGCCGAATTGGCGCGGGTCTGCCGGCGTGGTGGGCGGATCGGTCTGGCCAACTGGACGCCAGAAGGATTTGTCGGGCAGATGTTCAAGACCCTCGGCCGGCATCTGCCACCGCCGGCCGGCGCGCAGCCGCCGTCGAACTGGGGCACGGAGGCGTGGCTGCACAAACATTTCGATGATCACGATTTTGTCGTGCAGGTCACGCGGCGCGAATTCAATTTCCGCTATCGTTCGGCAGCGCATTTCATCGACATCTTCCGGCACTGGTACGGGCCGGTGCACAAGGCTTTCGCCGCGCTGCCACCGGAAAGCGGTCAGGCACTGGAAAGTGATCTGGCGGATTTGCTCAACCGGTCGAACCGCGCGGGGGAGGGCTCGCTGGTGGTGCCGAGTGAGTATCTGGAGGTGGTGATCAATAAGCGCTAGTGCAGATCAGTGAACATCCTCCCTGTGGGAGCGAGCTTGCTCGCGAAAGCGGTGTGACAGTCAATTAATGAGTCGACTGAACCACCACTTTCGCGAGCAGGCTCGCTCCCACAAGGGACTGCAGTATGTCTGGAGAGGTCTATTTCACCTGCGACCGATCAAACCATTCCAGCGCCGTACGCCAGATGCAGATCCCCAGAAAGTAAGCCGACATCAACAACCACAATCCCATCACCAATGGGTTGATCACCGGATGGTTGAGCACCAGCGACAGGCTGCACAACAGCCAGATCGCCGTCACGGCAATGTTGATCGGCATGAACCGACGCACACGGAACGGATGCAGGAATTTCATCCGTGTCACGGTCAGCAGCGCCAGGCCGATGACGGTCAGAAAGGTGATCCATGGCCCAGGGCCGATAATGTAGAGGCACAATGCGACCACGTTCCACGCGGCAGGGAAACCGACGAAGTAGTTGTCCTTGCTCTTCATGTTGACGTTGCAGAAACAGAACAGTGACGACACCAGAATCAGCGACACCGTCAGCAACAGCGTGTAATCCGGCAACGGAATGTAGCGATAGATGAACAGTGCCGGGATAAACACGTAAGTCAGGTAATCGATCACCAGATCAAGGACCGAGCCGTCAAAACTCGGCAGCACCGACTGCACATTGACCTTGCGCGCCAGTGCGCCGTCAAGGCCATCGACGATCAGCGCCACCCCCAGCCACATCAGGCAGTGGGTGGGCTGATTTTCCAGCAGGGCGAGGGTGGCCAGAAATGCAGTGACCACGCCGGTCGCGGTAAAACCATGGGCGCCCCAGGCTTTGAGCCTGGCTATGTGGACGGTGGATATCACGGGGGCGTTCTCCAGAAATTAATGCCAGCCGGGTATTACCCTTGGACAGCAAGGGCGCCAGCAAACCGGTTCGGGTTGCAGCTATCGACCGGTCGGGCCGGGATAAGGTTCACCCACCCTGAATCTTAGCTGGCCATCGAAAAAACAGGCGAGCGAAATACATTAGCAGTTTCGGCATCGGCCAAACGGTGCTGGCGCAACGCCCGCAGCGGTCTATCGTTGCCAGACGCAATAAATTTCAGTGCTTGAGGATGACGTCATGAACACCAGCGATTTGCTTGAACAACTGCTGCGGGGCCAGGGCTCGGCGGGTCAGCAGAGTGGTGCGGCGGCCGGTGGCGGTTTGGGCGGCCTGGGTGGACTGCTGGGGGGCTTGCTCGGTGGTGCGGAATCTACAGGCACACGTGGTGGCGCTGCGGCTGGCGGGCTTGGCGGGTTGGGAGGCTTGCTCGGCGGGCTGCTCGGCGGCAGTGGCGGTGGGTTGGGCGGCGCACTGGGTGGCAGCACGCAAAGCCGTTCCGGCGGCACTAATTATGCGGCGCTGGCATCGTTGGGGATGATGGCCTATCAGGCGTATCAAGCCTGGCAACGCAACCAGGCCAGCACGGCGGCGCAGCAAACGCCGCAGACGGCCAATCTGCTCGCCGGCCCGGAAATCGAAGAGCACAGCCACGCGGTGTTGCGCGCCTTGATCGCAGCGGCCAAGGCGGACGGGCGCATCGACGAAACGGAAAAACATCTTATAAGCAGCGAAATCGGCAAACACACCGATGATCCGCGACTACAGCAATGGCTGGACGCCGAAGTCGCCAAGCCACTCAATGCCGCCGAAGTCGCACAAGCCGCAAACAACGACCCGGCTGTGGCCGCCGAAATGTACCTGGCCAGCATCATGCTGGTGGACGACCAGCAAGATGCCGAACGCACTTATCTGGACGAGTTGGCGGCGGCGCTGGGGATTGATCCTGAGTTGCAAGTGCATCTGGAGCAACAGGCCAACGGCACAGCTTGAAATCAGAGGCTAAACACCGTCCGTCAGGGCTTTTTTGAGGTCGATTGAATTTTTGGCACGCGCAGCCCCTCTGCTGCTGTAGAGGCGCGAAACAGCGCCGTACCAATCGACCGAGAATATTGCCATGACTGTCCTGACACGTTTGCAATCTGTGCCGGCCCAAGCACAAGCGATCACTCCCGCCGGCAACCTGCGTGGCATTTACGAAACGCTATTGCGCGAGGAGAACTCGCAAGGCCTCGCGCAAACGTTCTTGAACGAACAACTGCGACGCGCCGCCGCGTTGCCAGAGGAACTCCCGCACGATCCATCGACCTGGCATGACTGGGTCGCCGAGCACTGCGCCGATGTTGCCCGCCAATACGCCGATTACCTGCAACAACGCAAGGCGGGTGGGCCGCGGCAATTCTTTACCAGCAAGGCTCATGCGCTGTACTTCCTGCAAGCGGTTGCACCTACCAAACTGGTGGATGGTGCGTGGCTGTATGGCTTGTTGCAGCATTGGCGCGATCCGCGCTTTAGCGGCTTGCTGTGCACCTATCTGGAAGAACTGGGGGAGGGTAATCCGGCGCAAAACCATGTGGTGATCTACCGCAAACTGCTGGCCGAGCACGACCTCGATCATGCCAGCCCCCTGGAAGACGGCCGCTATCTGCAAGGCGCGCTGCAGCTCGCGCTCGGTGCCTGCGGCGATGATTTCCTGCCCGAGGTGATCGGCTACAACCTCGGCTATGAACAACTGCCGCTGCATTTGCTGATCAGCAGTTACGAACTCAGCGAGTTGGGCATTGATCCGTACTACTTCACCCTCCACGTGACCATCGACAACGCCAGCACCGGCCATGCGCAAAAAGCCGTGCAGGCGGTTCTGGATCTGTTGCCGCTTGAGGCTGATCGCGCCGACTTTATGCGTCGGGTATCGCTGGGTTATCGGCTCAATGATCTTGGGCAGGGCAGCCGCGCAATCATCGAAGAGTTCGACCTTGAGCGCGAATTGCTGGCGATGCTGGAGCGCAAGTGCCCATTCGCTCAGCACATGCACTCGGACTATTGCCGCTTTGAAGGGAAAACCGTCAATCAGTGGCTGGCCGAGCCCGAGCATCTGCAAGGCTTCCTGCAAGCCTTGCAGAACAAGGGCTGGATCAAACGCCACGAAGACCCGCAGGCCAGCCGCTTCTGGCAGTTGATCGACGGCGATGGCGCGGCCATGTTCGGTGTGTTCAGCGCCTACGAAAAACAACTGGTGCGTGACTGGATTGCCGGCGACTGGAAACCCGCGAACAAACCCACCCCGTTACGTCGGCACGCCCCCGCCAACCCACCGATCGAGGTGCCTGAACAGGACCCCGATGTGCAGCAGCTCAACGACACGCTGCAAGGGCAGGATGGCCACGCCCAAATGGCGACGCTCATCCCATGGCTCGCGCCGGCCCGGCATGCGCACCCGGCCGGTCTGCTCGCCACTCGCCGCTTCATCGATCTCAAATCTCGTTTGCCTTAAGGAAATCGTCAATGACTCAGGAAGATCAACTGTCCACTCATGACCTCGCGCTGCTGCAATTGGGCCGGCGCCTGCAAGCTGACGGCTACCGGTTCACCACCCCGACGCCGCTGACCCATCAGCGGGTCAACCAGCGCGATGAAGGTCAATTCGCCGACTCTTTGCGCGATGTCTTTGGCTGGTCACGGCCCTTTGAACCGGGCTTGTTGTCCGCTGATGAACAGCAGCAACTGCTGGAAGCTCAAGTCATCGACAAGTACGAAGGGCACCTGAAGAGTCGGGTACGCTGGTCGAGTCTGGACGACATGTTGTTTGTGCATTCGGCGTTTCCCACGGATGCCGCCGACTCGGTGTTTTTCGGCCCGGACACCTACCGTTTCGCGCAGTTGATTCACGCGCATTTGCAGCAGAACTTCGCACCGATCCACCGCGCAGTCGACATCGGCTGTGGCGCCGGCGTCGGCGCGATCCTGATCGCCCGTGCTCGCCGCGAAGCGCAAGTGCTGGCGCTGGATATCAACCCTGCCGCGCTGCGCCTGACCACAGTCAACGCGGCGCTGGCGGAAGTGGCCAACGTCGAAGCGTGTAACAGCGACATTCTGCAAGGCGTCGACGGCGATTTCGATTTGATCGTCGCCAATCCGCCGTACATGGCTGATCCGGCCGCACGCGCCTATCGACATGGCGGCGGCACACTGGGCGCCGGGCTGTCGTTGCGCATCGTCGAGCAGGCGCTCAACCGGCTGACACCGGGTGGTTCCCTGGTGCTGTACACCGGCGTGGCGATGGTCGATGGTCGCGACCCGTTTCTCGATACCGTGCTGCCACGACTCGATGAGTCGCGCTTTGGCTGGACGTACCGCGAGCTTGACCCGGATGTGTTCGGTGAAGAACTGATAAACCCCGGTTATCAGCGAGTCGACCGGATTGCCGTGGTCGCCCTGACCGTGACCCGTATTGGCTGAAACAAGGCAGGTGCGCCATGAGCAGGAACCTCGATGACTACAACAGCATGCGCGATTTCTCGGCAACCTCTGAACCGGCGGCAGTAAAGCGTTCGGGCAAGAAAACCGCCGGCGATCACGCCTTGCAGTTCTGCATCCAGAAGCACGACGCCTCGCACCTGCATTACGATTTTCGCCTCGAACTTGATGGCGCGCTGAAGAGCTGGGCGGTGCCGAAGGGGCCGTCGCTCGACCCCAAGGTCAAGCGCCTGGCGGTGCATGTCGAAGACCATCCGCTGGATTATGCGACGTTCGAGGGCAGTATTCCTGAAGGGCATTACGGCGCCGGGGATGTGATTGTCTGGGATCGAGGCGTATGGATTCCGCTGGAAGATCCGCAAAAGGCATACGCCAAGGGCAAGCTCAAATTCGAACTGCAAGGCGAGAAATTGGCCGGCGTCTGGAATCTGGTGCGCACGCACATGCCGGGCAAAAAGGAAAACTGGTTTCTGATCAAACATCAGGACGGCGCCGCCCGGCCGCAGGACGACTACGACGTGCTGGTGGCCGAGCCGGACAGCGTGCTCAGCGAGCGTACGTTGGTCGACAAACCGAAGCTTGCGGCCAAGCAGGTCAAACCGCTGGAGAAGGCTGCCCCCAAAACCCGCAAAAAGGCTACGGGGACGTTGACCGGCGCACACAAAGCGAAGATCCCCGCGCAGCTCAAACCGGAGTTGGCGACCTTGGTCGACAGCGCCCCGGCAGGCGAGTGGAGTTACGAAATCAAGTTTGATGGCTACCGGATCATGGCGCGCATCGATCATGACCAGGTGCAGTTGTTCACGCGCAATGGTCACGACTGGACACACAAGTTACCGAAACAGGCCGAGGCCCTTGCCGCGCTGGGACTGGAATCGGCCTGGCTCGACGGTGAAATGGTGGTTGCCAACGAGCAGGGCGTGCCGGATTTTCAGGCGCTGCAAAATGCCTTCGATTCCGGCAGCAGCACCGACATTGTGTATTACCTGTTCGACTTGCCCTATCTCAACGGCGTCGACCTGCGTGAAGTCGCGGTCGAAGAGCGCCGCGCGGCACTGTCCACGGTTCTCGGCGCTCATGAGCAGCCCTTGTTGCGGTTCTCTGAAGCCTTTGACGAGACCCCGGATGCGCTGCTCAACAGCGCCTGTCAGATGCAAATGGAAGGCCTGATCGGCAAACGCCTCGGCTCGCCCTACGTGTCGCGGCGCAGCGGCGACTGGATCAAGCTCAAGTGCAAACATCGCCAGGAGTTCGTCATCGTCGGCTACACCGATCCCAAAGGTGCGCGCAGTGCGTTTGGCGCATTGTTGCTGGGGCTGCATGACCGCGATAGCGGTGAGCTGCGCTATGCCGGCAAGGTCGGCACCGGTTTCAATGAAACGACGCTGAAAAGCATCCTCGCCCAACTCAAACCGTTGCAGGTCAAGACCGCTGCAGTGGTCAATCCACCCAGCGGTTTCGAGGCAAAAGGCGTGCACTGGCTCAAGCCGAAGTTGCTGGCAGAAGTCGCTTTTGCGCAAATGACCAAGGATGGCTCGGTGCGCCACGCAGTGTTTCATGGTTTGCGCGATGACAAACCGGCGAAGGACATCACTGAGGAGCGCGCCAAGCCCGTGAAGAAATCAGAGAGCAAAACCACCGCGAAGAAACCGGCGAAAAAAGCCGTTGCGAGTAAACCTGCACCGGCCGAAACCGCGCCCTCACAGCTCGGCCTGGCCAATGGCAAAGTACGCATTACCCACCCTGATCGAGTGATCGACGCCGTCAGTGGCACCACCAAAATGCAGTTGGCCGAGTATTACGCCAGCGTCGCCGAATGGATTCTGCCGCAACTCAAGGATCGCCCGGTCGCCTTGGTGCGCGCACCGGACGGCATCGCCGGCGAACTGTTCTTCCAGAAAAACGCCGAGCGATTGGCGATACCCGGCATCACCACGCTGGACAAGGACGTCACCGGCCAACCGGTGATGCTGATCAATAACGCCGAAGCGCTGATTGGCGCGGTGCAGATGAGCACCGTCGAATTGCACACCTGGAACGCCACCACGGTTGACCTGGAAAAGCCCGACCGCTTCGTTCTCGACCTTGACCCGGACCCGGCGCTGCCGTGGAAAAGCATGGTCGAAGCCACTGCGCTGACCCTCACGGTGCTGGATGAATTGGGCCTCAAGGCGTTCCTCAAGACCAGCGGCGGCAAGGGCATTCACCTGGTGGTGCCGCTGACGCGCAAACTGGGGTGGGATGAGGTCAAGGATTTCAGTCACGCGATCGTCAGTCACATGGCCAAGCTGTTGCCGGATCGCTTTTCGGCGGTGTCTGGGCCGAAAAATCGCGTCGGGAAGATCTTCATTGATTACCTGCGTAATGGTCTCGGGGCCACGACCATTTGCACTTATGCGGCGCGTACTCGCGAAGGCCTGCCGGTTTCGGTGCCGCTGTTTCGGGACGAAGTGGCCGAGATCAAGGGCGGTAATCAGTGGAACATCCACAACGTCCATGAGCGGCTGGCCGAGGTCGGCGACGAGCCCTGGGCGGACATGAAGAAAACCCGCCAGAGCATCACTGCCGAGATGCGCAAACGGGTGGGCATGAAGAAGTGATCAGGTACCGCGCAGCAAATCGTGGGCGTTGAGCAGTTCGAAGGCGATCTGCGGGTTATTGCTGAGCCCCCGGCGAATGGCTGCCGGTATCGACTTGCGCGTCTTGCGGCACAGCCCCGGAATTTTCTCGATCTGAATGTCGATGCCCAGCATGGTGCGGACTTCGTGAAAGCCTGGCGATATGTCGACACGAATCCCCAACTGCTCATACATGCGGTTTTGCAGATGCCGGAGATCGGCGAGGTCTTTGAGCGTTTCCAGTCGTGCGAGCAAGACTTTCTCTTGCTCGCGGGTCAACAGCAGGATGCGCAAATCCGCATCTGACATTTCCACCAACAGGTCGCGCCCGCAATCGCAGGCGCCGGGTGGGCAGGGTGAGCGCATTGGCGCAGGAGTCGTCATGGCCTCCATCATAGAGGCCGTCGGACAATTTTGCCTATGTGCCTTCAGCTGCCGTCCATCGGCAGCTTCGTCCGTGACAGCTACTGATTCAACCCTTCGTAATGCACCAGAATCGCGTTGGCCAGGTCTTCATCGCTGGCATTGATGCCGGGATTGTCCTGACGAACCTGTTGCAGCACCGATTCAAGATAAACCCCACGAATGGCCCCGCCACTGGCGACAAATGCAGACAAGTCGTCACGAGCCGGAATCACCATTTTGTGATCCTTGAAGGTCGAATACAGCGACGCGGAGACACCTGCAGAGGTCGCGACATCTTTGGCATCAACTCTGGCCAGAGCAGTACCCACGGGCAGGCATAAGAGTAAAGAAGAAACGAGCACTAACTTGCGCATGACGGTATTCCTCCACAAGCGCGAAGCAAAAGGGAAGTACTACATAGGTGAGAGGGGCGCGAGGGGCGGGAGTTCCCTAAGGGGGCGCGGGTGACGCGGTCGCGAGTCACCCGGCCTGATAGAGGATGATCAGATGACGCCGCACGCCATGCGATCGCCGCCGCCACCCAGAGGTTTGGGCATGTCGGCATGGTTATCGCCGCCGGCATGAACCATCAGCGCGTGGCCTTTGATCTCGGAGATTTTCTTCAGGCGCGGCGCCAGCACCGGATAATTGGCGATACCGTCAGCGGTCACGTAAACCGCCGGCAGGTCGCCCAGATGACCGTCTGCATAGGGCCCGAGGTGTTTGCCGGTTTTCTGTGGATCGAAGTGGCCGCCAGCAGCCAGTGCAGCACCTTTGACGCCGTCCTTCATGCCGGCCTCGCAGCTGCCGTTTTCATGCACATGAAAGCCATGAACGCCGGCCGGCAAGGATTTCAGATCCGGTGTGAACAGCAGGCCATAAGGCGTCTCGCTGATCGTCACCGCACCTATTGCCTGGGGGGCACCGTCAGCGCTAACCAGATTGATGGTGACTTTTTCAGTTGCCGCCTGAGCGGAACCGATGGCCAAGGTGCCGAGCAAACCCAACCAGATTGCGCGTTTCATAAGCGTTTCCTTTTGCTTCACGATTTTCAGAAGACCGAATCAATACCTTTGCGCATTAACGGGCGATGAACGCTGGATTCGGCTACGTTGCAAAATGAGACTCGTCGCACATTGCGAAAGTTTTGCCGGGGTTGCGTCTTCACGCAGACAACTGCTGACACGTTCTGGCGTAGCAGAACGGCGCAAACAGGCTTAACTGAAGGGCTAACGGGCTTTTACAGCGTACCCAGAGAGGATTTCACCGTGTCGATCAAACTGCGTTTAGTGTTGCTGATTGTTACCAGTCTACTGACGGCATTGATCGTCAGTCTGGTCAGCTACGTCGGCAACCTGCGGATGGCTACGGCCGTCAGCGACAACGCGGTCAGCATGAGCGCGCTGCGCAACCACATGGAAGCCGACATGATGCACGACGCCCTGCGTGCCGATGTCTACTCGGCGATGCTGGTAGGCCTGGGTAAAAGCACCAGCACGGCGGCCGAAGTACGTGCGTCGATTGGTGAACACACGGGGCATTTTCGCGCAGTGCTTGACGAGAACATCAAGCTGCCTATCAACCCGGCATTGCGCACGGCGCTGGAGCAGATCAAGCCCAGCCTCGACACGTATATCGACGCCGGTGAGCGCATTGTCGGGCTGGCGCTGGATAATCCAGAGGCGGCGCAACAGGAGCTTGCCCAGTTCAACGCCGCGTTCAGTCAGCTCGAAGAGCAAATGGGCGCTTTGAGTGAATTGATTGAAAGCAATACGGCGCAAACCAGCCAAGGCACTGAAGCGGCGATTCGCAATGCCAATATCGCACTCGGCGTTGTGTTGGTTGCCAGTTTGTTATTGCTGCTGGCCCAGGGCCGCTCGGTGATCCTGAGCATCATGGGGCCGTTGAAGTCCGCCAGCCGTATCGCCGAAAGCATTGCTCACGGCAACCTCAGCGAGCCGATCGTCGAGCCTTCAGGCAAGGACGAGGCTAGCGTCTTGATTCGCACGTTGGCAACCATGCAGCGCGACCTGCGCAACATGATCGATGTGGTGCGGCGCAATGCCCAAGGCGTCAGCGGCATGAGCCAACAACTGAGCCACGGCTGCCATCAGGTTGCCGACAGCAGCCAGCAGCAAAGCGCCGCCGCCGGGACCATGGCCGCAGCCGCCAGCCAGATGACTGCGAGTATCGAGGATATTACCCGCCACGCCGAACGCGCTCTGGGCATGGCCAATCAGGCGCAGTCCCTGGCGAAGAATGGTGGCCAGGTGATCCATCAAGTGGTGAGCGACATGGACGATATCGCTCGTTCGGCGCAACAGTCGGCGCAGGTGATTCGTACGCTGGATCAGGAGTCCGAAGGTATTTTCAACATCATCCAGGTGATCAAGGGCATTGCCGACCAGACCAACCTGCTGGCGCTCAATGCCGCCATCGAAGCGGCCCGGGCGGGCGAGCAGGGCAGGGGCTTTGCGGTGGTGGCTGACGAAGTGCGCAGTCTGGCCGCGCGAACCAGTGCATCAACCCAGGAAATCGCCGCCATGGTTGCGCGCATCCAGCACAGCACGCGCGAGGCCGTCAGCAGCATGGAGGCGGGCGTGGCGCAGGTCGACAAGGGCATGGCGGTGACAGCTGACGTCGAGCGGGCGATTCGCGAAATCCTTGAGGCGACGTTGAGCACCACGCAACTGGTCAACGACATCACCCGCACGATCGCAGAGCAGAGCCAGGCCAGTAACGAAATCGCCCATCAGGTGGAAATGATTGCGGGGATGTCCGAGGGCAATAGTCGAGTGATTGGTCAAACGGCGAATACCACGGATGAGTTGTCGAGCCTCGCGGGGCAGTTGGCGCAGTCGGTGGATCGGTTTCGGTTGTGAGGGTTGGCGTGGATTTGTGGAGTCTGGTCGGCCGTCATCGCGGTCAGGCTCACTCCCACAGTTCTGATCTGCGCCAGACACCCTGTCCGCATCCAGCACCAATCCCTGGGGGCGCTGGCTTGCCAGCGATAGCGGTGGATCAGTCGACATCGATGCTGATTGTGCTGGCAGGGTCATGTTCGGCGCCCGGCTGCCGATAAGTCCCTGAGCGGAAAAAGACTCTCAGGTCGGGAACAGACGCGCGGGTTTGCCATGACGTGATATTCTGCGCGCCAACTTGGTTTGACCTCATTCAGTTTGCTTGCCTTACGGGCGGGCTGACGGAATCCCTGTCGCTCAAGTAGCTGAGCCAATAATGATAAGAAGTCAGTTCAGAAGGGACATTAACTGAGGTCGATGCGGCATGTCGGCCTTGTGTGCCCACCCGTCAAAATTGAAGTGTGCCGCAATCCCAGACGCCAGCCTGAGCGTCATCAAAGCGGATCGCATGCAGATAACAGAGGCGGGCGGAAGGCGTTTTATCATAGGTGCAACAGATGTTTAAGAAAGTGAACACGGCCTTGCTAGGGCTGGCTTTGTCGATGGGGCTGACCTCCGTTCATGCGGCAGAGGCAAAGAAAGTCGACGTACTGCTGATCGGCGGCGGCATCATGAGCACCACCCTGGGTGTGTGGATCAATGAGCTGGAACCGACCTGGTCGATGGAAATGGTCGAGCGCCTTGATGGCGTCGCCCTGGAAAGCTCCAACGGCTGGAACAACGCCGGTACCGGTCACTCGGCCCTGGCCGAGCTGAACTACACCCCGGAAGACGACAAAGGCAACGTCACGATCCCGAAAGCCGTCGAGATCAACGAAGCGTTCCAGGTTTCCCGTCAGTTCTGGGCCTGGCAGGTTCAGCAAGGCGTTCTGAAGAACCCTCGCTCATTCATCAACACCACTCCGCACATGAGCTTTGTGTGGGGCGATGACAACATCAAGTTCCTGAAAAAGCGTTACGAAGCCCTGCAAGCGAGCCCGCTGTTCGCCGGCATGCAGTACTCCGAAGACCCGGCTGTGATCAAGAAGTGGGTCCCGCTGATGATGGAAGGGCGTGACCCGAACCAGAAAATCGCGGCCACCTGGAGCCCGCTGGGTACCGACATGAACTTCGGCGAAATCACCCGCCAGTTCGCCGGTTACCTGCAGACCAAGCCTAATTTCGACTTGAAACTGTCCAGCGAAGTGCAGGACATCACCAAGAACGAAGACGGCACCTGGCGCGTCAGCTACAAAAACCTGAAAGACGGCACCAAAACCGAAACCGACGCCAAGTTCGTGTTCATCGGCGCGGGCGGCGGTGCACTGCACCTGCTGCAGAAGTCGGGCATTCCAGAAGCCAAGGAATATGCTGGCTTCCCGGTTGGCGGCTCGTTCCTGGTGACCGACAACGCGACCATCGCCGAGCAGCACCTGGCCAAGGCCTACGGTAAAGCCTCGGTTGGCGCACCGCCGATGTCCGTTCCGCACCTGGACACCCGTGTCCTGGACGGCAAGCGCGTCATTCTGTTTGGCCCATTCGCGACCTTCAGCACCAAGTTCCTGAAGGAAGGCTCGTACCTGGACCTGCTGACCAGCACCACCACCCACAACATCTGGCCTATGACCAAGGTCGGCATCAAGGAATACCCGCTGGTCGAGTACCTTGCCGGTCAACTGATGCTGTCGGATGAAGACCGTCTGGACGCGCTGAAGGAATACTTCCCGAACGCCAAAGCCGAAGACTGGCGCCTGTGGCAGGCCGGCCAACGCGTGCAAATCATCAAGCGTGATGAAGCGGCTGGCGGCGTGCTGAAACTGGGCACCGAAATCGTTGCTTCGCAAGACGGCTCCATCGCCGGCCTGCTGGGCGCATCGCCAGGCGCGTCGACCGCTGCACCGATCATGCTGAGCGTGTTGCAGAAAGTCTTCAAAGACAAAGTCGCGACCCCAGAGTGGCAATCCAAGCTGCACCAGATCGTTCCAAGCTACGGCACTCAGCTGAACAGCGATCCAGCCAAAGTGGCTGCAGAGTGGGCTTACACCGCTAAAATCCTCGAGCTGCCGACGCCTCCAGTGATCGGTCAGGTTGCTGCTCCCGCGGCGCCTGCAGCTGAAAAAGCTGAAGCACCAAAGGAAAACGCTGCACGTGACATGGCTCTGTAACTAGACCCCTGACACACAAAGCCCACTGAACCGGCGACGGTCAGTGGGCTTTTTTAATTAATGTTCTGTGAGGTAAGAAAAAGTTCTTTACTTGTTGGGGCAAAATACGGGCTGAATATTGAAGTGCGGATGGCACTTTGCTAGTCTTGCGTTTGGATAGTCTGGTTTCAGTATCTCTGTTAGGCGCCGGTTTTTGTCTGGAGATGCTGATTAGGTTGTATTTTTTGTTTATATGGAAGTTTTTAATCTCATGGAAAAAAAGATATATGTTCTCGATTCTAGTGCGTTAGTAACTAGTCCGGAGATCTTAGCTCATGCTCATCAGCGAGCGTTAGTTGTACCTGCCGCTGTCGTAACGGAACTCTCTCGGCGCGGTCGTGAAAGCTCCAGGAACGCAATTGTGTCTTTGATTTATCAAGCCATGGTCAACGGTCTGGAAGTTGTTGATTTTTCCAAAGAGGAAGACTGGGGTCTTCTAAGAGTCGAGCATGAGGCGAAAGGGCTCCGTGGTGCTGATTTAGAGCTGGCTCATACTGCTGTCAAAATATCGCAGCGCGAGGTTGATTCTACGGTTGTAGTTGTCACCTTAGACAGAATGCTCGAGCGTGTTCTTTCGGAAAAAGGTATAGCTTGCGAAACAGGGGCTCAGTTTCTAGCTAGTATTGCAGATAGGAAGCCAGATCCCGTCGTTGAGGTATCAGCAAAATCGTACTTGTCGAAGGAAGCCCTATTTACCTCGTTGAGTGCTTTGGCTGGCGTACTTTCCTCAGTGGTTAGTACCTTAGGGAAACTCTGAAAAAGGCTTCCAGATTTGGTGAAATACCCGCCTCACAGGAATCGAACGGTTGAGTCCCGATGAAACAGATGTCCTTCGCCGATGCTGAGTACGCCGGCAAACGTAAGCAGACCCGCCGTGAGCGCTTCCTGATCGAGATGGATCAGGTCGTGCCCTGGAAGGGCTTGATTGCCTTGATCGAGCCGCATTATCC
>NZ_JACXXO010000037.1 GCF_017980685.1 Pseudomonas iridis | reverse complement strand
TCCGTACGCCTATCTAAAGGATGTTCTCACGCGTCTACCGACGCAGCGGGCGAGTGAAATCGAGCAGCTGCTTCCGCATAAGTGGCAGCCGGTTTAATCACGCAAGACGTGATGCCCGGACGCATACATTGCTACGGCATTCGCTCAGAGCGGCGGTTGTGCGAAGAGGCCCATTTGAACTTGGGGCATCGCTGGTTCTGCCGGTTGAGCCTTCAAGATGAGGTACCCAGTCACTCGACGTTTTCCAAAAACCACTCAATGTGGTGCGTAGGTTCTCCGGTGGTAGCGGTGCCTGAGTTCAGGCGAACTGAAAATCCGACTGTTTTCAACAGGCTCGGCCCATTGCTGAATGTCGGCACCGGGTGAATCCACAACCCAAAGCGGATACCACCAACCCTTAAATTCAAGTGCTTTTTGGCCGTTCGCGGTAAATGCGAAGGGCTGCAATTGCCCCCCCCGCCGCACCGTCAGATTTAATTAGCCCCCGGAATTTAAAGCTCGCTGGAGCGGGCTTTTTTAAGAAAGTTGATGGTTATCGGTTAAATCGCTCTACCAATGAATACTGAGTATTAGCGGTCTGGGTCAGTTCCTTGCTCAGCTCTGCCGAATGTCTGGCCTGATCAGACGTCTGATCCGCCAGGTTGGCAATGGTCGTGATATTGCGGCTGATTTCCTCGGCCACGGCGGTTTGCTCTTCGGTCGCAGCGGCAATCTGGGTAGTCATGTCCGTGATGTTTGCCACCGCTTCACTGATCCCGACTAATGCGTTATCTGCCTCAAGTACCCATGCCACGCCTTCTTCGGCCTGGCGTTGACCGCTTTCCATGGATTTCACCGCATTGTTGGACGAGACCTGCAGCTTGGAAATCAAACCATGGATTTGCATCGTTGACTCCGTCGTACGCTGCGCCAACTGGCGCACTTCATCGGCGACCACCGCAAAGCCTCGACCCATGTCGCCCGCCCGCGCGGCTTCAATGGCGGCGTTCAGCGCTAGCAGGTTGGTCTGGTCGGCAATACCCTTGATCACATCGACCACTGTGCCGATTTCATTGCTGTCCTTAGCCAGTTGCGCGACTGTCAGCCCGGTATCACCCACCACCACCGAGAGGCGCTGAATAGCTTCGCGGGTGTCCCGGGCCACGTCGCGTCCGCGTCCAGTCAACACATTGGCTTCCTGAGTAGCGTCGGCGGTGCGCTGGACGTGGCTGGCGACTTCCTGTGTGGTGGCCGCCATCTGATTGACCGCTGCCGACACCTGCTCGGTCTCGACCCGTTGGCGTTCAAGCCCACGGGAACTGTCGGTGGCGAGGCCGTCGGATCGGCCGGCTAGGCCAGTCAGTTGCTCAGCCGTATCCTGTAGCCGGGTGAGGCAAGTCTTCAGCCGAGATGCCTGGCTAACAAACGCCGTTTCAAGGCGTGCCTGCGGGCCACGTTCGTCGCTGTACATTTTGGCCTGCAATGCGTCGCAGGTTGAGGCTTCAGCCATTTCCAGCAGATGCAGCGCGCCGCGGTTTTGCCGACTCGACACCCACAGTCCGATCGGCACCGATACCCCGGCAGCCAGGATGATCGCCTCCGACATGCCGAGGAACACGCCACCCAATGCACCCACCAGGCCCATGGTCAACACCGGCAGCCAGGCGAGCAGGGCGGGTTGCCATTGATCACTTACCGGGACGGCGGACTTACCTAGGCTGATGCGTTTATAGAGGGCTTCGGTGCGAATAATCTGCTCTATCGTCGGCTTGACCCTGACCGATTCATAGCCCACAACCTCACGCCCCTCGACAATCGGCGTGACGTAGGCGTTGACCCAGTAGTGGTCGCCGTGTTTCGAGCGATTCTTGACGATGCCCATCCACGGCTTGCCAAGCTTGAGCGCGCCCCACATATGGGCAAATACGGCGGAGGGCACGTCGGGGTGACGAACGATGTTTTGAGGCGCGCCGATCAGGTCGGACTTGTTGAAACCGCTGATCTCGACGAAGGCGTCATTGCAGTAGGTGATGACTCCACGCGCATCCGTTGTCGAGATGAGCTTTTGTTGAGCCCCAAGGGCTATCTCGCGCTGCGTAACCGGTTGGTTGTTTCTCATCTGTATTGCTCCTATGCCCTAAGTAGGGGCATCGGCTGCAATATAACAAAGGTTAATGAGTAATTCTAAACGGGCAGGTTGTGCGTCGGAAAAGAAGGTGGGTAGCCTTGAATGCAGAAGTGGGTACTGATATCAAGATTGCTAATCACAGACTGAGGTCAGCATGCCATTCACCACTCTCTTGCTTTTGCAATGATCGTATATACCCAGCTCCGTGAGTGCCGGAAGAATCTCCCGCTCAGGTTCTTGCCACCGCAGCGAGTATTCGCTTTGCAGCGCCGTCAACGGCTGGACGGCATGGGCCCGTCGAATAGTTTGAGCTCTAGCTTCTGACAGGTCGAAGTGCTTGACCTTGCCTTCGCCAATAAGCTCCTTGACCACACCTGCTACCACCTCGATAGGCACGTTCGGATCTACCCGAAGCTGGTAAAGAAAATCCATGAAATCGGTCTTCAGTTGGCGCAATGAACCCTCGACGGCGACTCTGATGTGCTCCGAGCGGCTATTGAGAATCTGCTGCTTATTGTCGGAGCCGAAGGTAAAGCCGCTTGGTGGCAATGATCATCCGGGCGCGAAGCGGCGACATGCCTCAGCCCCATGCAGCCCAGGCCGAGGGCTGACACTTCAAGTGGACTGTTTCCGAGTCTGCGCTTGTGCATTTTCAATCTCCCCGCATTCGGCGATAAACAGTTAGCTGGTGATTGGGCAGTACTTTGACTGGGGCCGCACCGTGGCGAAAAAAAATAGGCGAGTGAACGAGTGGGGATAGGCGGTTGCCAATATAGCGAGTTGAAAGGGCAAGCGTCGTCAGTTGTCCTTTCGGTCACCTTGTATGCGGAGCCATCAGGAAGCGCTTAATGAATGGGTCGCAACATTCGGTGCGGAGACCGTAATGTTTTGGCCGATTGGGTGATTTGGTTTGATCGCGAATGAAAGCACTCCGAGGGCCATTTAGACTTGGCGGACTCTCATTGCCTTGAGCGGTCGCGTACTACTCTGAGCTCAAGAGTTTTCTAACTTCGGCAATGATCAAGTCGATATTAAATGGCTTTGCCAATACAGCATCAAACAAATCCGATCTCTGCATTCCGATATGTGCGTGAGCAACGCTTATCAAGATGATTGGCAAATGATTGGCGGAAGGGAGGGCTCGGACGGCTGTGGCGAATTCTAGGCCGCCCATGACTGGCATCATAAAGTCGATAATGATCAAGGCTGGCCGTTCTCTATCCAGCACCTCAAGTCCTTTTCGACCATTGCTGGCCGTCACCACCATGAACCCCTTATCCTTCAGCGCGAAGCTGTCGCCCGTCGCGCATTTTGGTTGGTTGCGCATCCAGCCAAGGCCACGAGATTTTGTTTGATGCCCATATTGCACGCCTCGCTTCAGTGATCTCGACCCGCTATCACTTTCTCCCGTATTTCTTCTGGGTCAATCGACCTGCCACCGCCGGGTTTCACGCGAGGAGACTTCAGATTGTTGAAAGCGGATGAGAACGCGCGATCTCTGGCTTGCTCTCGGCCAGATCTTTTGTCCCGCCAAACGAATTGTAAGTATCGCCACAGCAAATTCATCCCGCTCGCCGTTGCCTTGCATCATGGAAAGCATTTTTGGTGGTGAGGAGGAGAATATTGTGGCTTTTCGTCTCCTTCTCGCATGGCTTCGCCAATTGGTTTTCGTGATTTTCTACTGTGAGAGCGACCATGGCTTTCAGCGCTGATATGCCGACGCTCGCGAATTGCGCCGCAGGCCGAGCAATTCACTATCCAGGATCCATCCTCGAATGAAGCCTTCTTAAGCCATTAAAAGCCATTAAAGTTAAGGCGAATGAGATCAGAAAGGTCGTTGAATCCTTCGGATTTGTCCCCCCCCCCCGGGACTATTCGGATTCACGGCGCGTGATGACTTGGTAGGACGCATACGGCTGCGCAACACCGAAGGAAACGGTCGCTTTTCACATATATCACTGTTTTCCAAGAATCTCTTCCCCCCTAGTCGAGGGCGTCCTCGGAGTTGCGCAGGATCGGGTTGGCTCACGGTTCGTGGCCCTTGGGTCGAGGCGCCACTTGAAATTGGGGCGACGATAATAAGCGAACGCTGGCCTCGATCTTATCCATGGATTGGCGACGGAGTGCCAACCTTAGGGAAACTCTGAAAAAGGCTTCCAGATTTGGTGAAATACCCGCCTCACAGGAATCGAACGGTTGAGTCCCGATGAAACAGATGTCCTTCGCCGATGCTGAGTACGCCGGCAAACGTAAGCA
>NZ_JACXXO010000036.1 GCF_017980685.1 Pseudomonas iridis | reverse complement strand
AGCACGATCAGAGGAAAGAGCCGTGAATTAAAGACAAGAAGGGTCTGTTTTTCGGCCGACTTGGATTTTTTGAACCTCAAGCAGCGAGGGCCTCAAAAATCGGTGGGTACTTCAGACCTTCCTTAGGAGCCGTACCCTTTCTAGGTCAAGCGATCGACGCGTACGACACAGTAGAGTCCTCTATCGTCCTCTACAATGCGGAAACTGCAGACGGTAAAGATGAAGCAAAATTTGATTTACTCCTTGCAGTTATCGGCTGGATTCCTGGACCAGGTGATGGTCTGAAAAAAAGCATGCGCATAGTCAATAAAGATCCTCAGCGTTATGCCCCGGTTCTATTTGATTTGTTGCGTTTTGTATTGCAAGAGTGTGGTATCAAGACAAGTCCGGAGGAGTTGCTAAAAGAAGTATTCAACGCGTCGAAGCTCCGAGGTGAACTTGACGACATCATTAGCGCGGTAAAAGGTTCTTCAGCTTTCCAAAGCCTGCCCAACTGGGCTCAATCCGCAGTTGTCACCGTACTCGCGACCGCTCGCGACAACATGCCAGAAATGATCGGCATTGTGGAAAGGCGCTTAACAAAATGGAAAGGGATGCAACGTAATAGTTCCGCATTATCTTCAGGATCTACCCACCCCAAGAGGGTAGAAAAACCTGCTGGCAAGGACGCGACCGTAGCAAAAAATGGCAAAGACGGTCCAAGTTCCGCTCACTCCAACCAGCCTGCTAACACGAAGCTAGCCGTTGCCACCGCAGACATCCTCAACGAGGGCTTAGGTGTGTGCGGAGAGCATATCGCAGACTATATATGCGCAGAGAAATTTGGCTGGGGAAAAAAGTGGGACGGTCATGATAAAGGTTCAGAAGGCAAATGGCTGGACGGGAAACCGAACGGCGATACGCTTGGAAAGTTGTCAAAAGGTGGCAACCCCAAGGCTAGACATGTTCTATACAAACTTACAGATGGGGCAAATGGAACCGGAATCGACTCCATCTGGCGAGCGAACCCAAGTACAAACAATAATAAAAAATTCGCTATAGTTGAAGCGAAAGCTAGCAAGCGGGAAGACGCGCCTAAGTTTCTGCAAAAAATTGAAGGTTCAAAACCAAAGATTGCTTCCAAGCTAGGACTTTCCGGGGTTCTGGATCCTTCTGAACTTCTCGAACCGATTACGGATGACGCAGATCAGAATAAACCCGCCAAACAAAAGGCAGGTGGAAAAGCTGGCGGAAAATACGGTGGTAAATCAGGCGGAAAAACCTCAAGTGACAATGCAAAAGCTACTAACGACAAGAACATTCCGAGTGGCAAAAACAATAAAAAAACAGATGAAAAGTCAAAGAAACACATAGTTCAGATGAGTCGCGTTTGGATAACATCAAAGCTACCATTGGCGATAAAAAATATTGAACTACGAGAAAGCATCATGAAGTCCTATACTCGCCACTTATTTTTCACTCCTCTTTATCATAAGAGCCTCAGCCCCAAAGCGCATGCTGACGCTCAGCTGGCAAGTTCACATGAAGAAACTCACCGCGATCACGACGGGTTTCATTATGGCGAGGAGGAAGTAAGAGAGGCCGTTAATAAACGATTAGCCTCATTACGAAAAAAATATGGGAATTTGGACGTATTAAAAGAAGAGGCTAGAATACCAGCATGAACAGACGCCAAAAATTCATTTTCGACTCTTACTATCAAAAATCCATAAAACTTTATGACGAAACAGAATCCCGCTGGGAAAATGAAACCATGCAGGCGGATAACCCTGCACAGGAAAAGGCTCTTGGCACAGGCTACTTTAAAGATTCTGCATTCAATGCACTACTGATAAGCTATACCGCAGGGGAACCAATAGAAACGCTACTCCCAAGGCTAGAAAAGCTTATAACTTGCTATGAAATCTATCAGAATGCTCTAGCTTTGGAAGACGGCGAACCTGACATTTCACCATTAGCAATAGATGATTGGCCTGAGCAATATGAAGAGTGTGTCCAAGTTATCAGCCTATGCATATTACTGCATCAAAAAGATTTACTTATCCGCTTTGTCAACTTGATTGATCGCGCAGGATATGCACACGAAGATACTTTATACGAAGATCTTCTGCGCAAAATTCTTCCTGGACGGTCAGATCTTGATGAATGGTATCACGAACTTTATTCGCCGCTAGTGAAAGCAATTTACTCTGATGACGAAAAAGAAGCGAGCGACCTGCTACTTGAATACTGCAAAGAATGGTACCCCGCGTTCGGAAAACTACAAACCAACTGGCATGATAGCCACTTAGACATAGAAGATGATGATGGAAACTATGTTGGGTATTGGGCTTTCGAAGCCGCTGCTGTCGCTTTTCTGTACGGAATAGATGATCGTAAGATCAGTCATATGGTCTACCCTAAAGATTTAGTCGAATATGCTAGAAACTATCAATCATCAAGCTCCTCGCAAACATCTCGAGTGGACGCGGGAAAACCGTGCATAAAGTCAGGCTTTTGGTTCACTCCCGCTCAAAACGATTCTCGCCGTTACTTCAACCAAGGAGAAATCATGCCAAAGTTTGATAATTCTGCTTGGGGCGACACGATCTGGTATTGGTCTGGCGAAGAATAAGCTGCTCTACCGTTCGCTCGGCGCTAATTTTCCGGCGCTGAGCGAAGAATGCAAGAGAGCGAAAAACACACTTGGATATAGTGTCAGAACCATTCTGCACATTACTAAAATAAAAACCAAGTCAAAGCAAGTTGAAAGCATTTCACTGAAAAATATCGGCAATACTAATTTTTACCCTTGGGTGAAAACTCTACTATGAACGGAAGACAAGAATTTTTAACCGAGGCCAGATATTTCGATTTTCGCGATTACAGCGACGAAACCAAAGAGTTCTGGGCGAACAACACATTCGAGTCAGACACTCCAGAGCAAGAAGCCTCATTAAGAGCTACGCACTTCAAAAACGTAGCCTTAAAGAAACTGTTCATCTTGTACACCGCCGGATTAGAAATAACCTCGTTAACACCGCTTCTCGAAGAACTCATTACACACTATGAGAACCGCCAGAAAAAACTATCTCTATCTGAAAATATAGTAGATATATCGCCTCTTGCCATTGACGACTGGCTAGACGAGTACGAAGAGTGTGTTCAAGTAATTAGTTTATGCATTCTGCTGCGCCGCACAGATCTACTAAAGCGATTCGTCGAACTCTTTGATAAAGCAGGCTACAACGGTCAAGATGCTTTGCATGAGGATCTTCTCTGTAAAGTACTCCCCGACAGAGAAGACATTGACGACTGGTACCACGAAGTTTATACGCCTCTTCTTCAGGCCATCTACGCAGATGAAAAAGACGAAGCATCTGATCTGTTGACGGAATATTGCAAAGAATGGTACCCGGCATTTAAACAAGCTCCTTGGCACGACTCTCATCTGCAGGGTGACGAAGGAAGCTATGTTGGATACTGGGCGTTCGAGGCAGGTGCTGTAGCGTTTCTATACGGCATAGATGATCGCAAGATTAACCATATGGTTTATCCAAAGGATCTTGTTGAATACGCACGAGGCCATACTACTTCAGATAAAAATAACACCATCAACCGCATTGAAGCGGGCCAACCTTGTAGCAAAACAGGTTTTTGGTTTACGCCAGCCTAGGAAAACTCTCGCAGACATTTTCAACAGGGTGAAATCTTTCCTGACTTCACCGACTCCCGCTGGGGCGATACACTCTGGTATTGGTCAGGAGAAGAATAAATCGTTCGCTCAGCGCTTATTTTTCGGTGCTGAGCAAAACATACAGAAAACACATTTATATTAGAGATATGGGCTGTTGCTCTACAGTGACTTGCCGTTGCAGCCAAGTTTAGGAATTAATATATGCAGAAAAGACAAAAACTCTTCAGTGATGCCCACTACGAGAATTTCTTGAGAGAGCACGCCGAAGCTAATGAAATCTTAAAAACAACCAAATTCAAGTCCGACACATCCGAAGGTGAAGCAACACTTCGCTCAAGGTTTTCTCAACGTTTAGCACTTCGAAAGCTAATGGCGATGTATACAGCAGGCGAAGAAACATCCTCGTTGATTCCTCAGCTTGAACATCTAGTTGAAAAATATGAAATCCGGCAGGCGGCACTAGCCTTATCTGAGCAATCTCCTGAAGTTTCACCACTTGCAATAGACGATTGGCCACACGAGTACGAGGAGTGCGTTCAAATTATAGGCCTCTGCATTCTATTACATCGCACAGACCTGCTTAAGCGCTTTGTTAAGTTGATAGATAATGCTGGATATGCAGGAGACGATACACTGTACGAAGATTTACTCTGTAGAATATTACCTGATAGAGCTGATGTAGACCAATGGTACCACGATGTTTATTCTCCGCTAGTGCAAGCTATATATGCAAAAACAAAAGAAGAAGCCACGAACTTTCTAAAAAATATTGCAGCCAATGGTATCCGGCCTTTAAGGAAGGTCTGAAGTACCCACCGATTTTTGAGGCCCTCGCTGCTTGAGGTTCAAAAAATCCAAGTCGGCCGAAAAACAGACCCTTCTTGTCTTTAATTCACGGCTCTTTCCTCTGATCGTGCTG
>NZ_JACXXO010000035.1 GCF_017980685.1 Pseudomonas iridis | reverse complement strand
CCGCATACGTCCTACGGGAGAAAGCAGGGGACCTTCGGGCCTTGCGCTATCAGATGAGCCTAGGTCGGATTAGCTAGTTGGTGAGGTAATGGCTCACCAAGGCGACGATCCGTAACTGGTCTGAGAGGATGATCAGTCACACTGGAACTGAGACACGGTCCAGACTCCTACGGGAGGCAGCAGTGGGGAATATTGGACAATGGGCGAAAGCCTGATCCAGCCATGCCGCGTGTGTGAAGAAGGTCTTCGGATTGTAAAGCACTTTAAGTTGGGAGGAAGGGCATTAACCTAATACGTTAGTGTTTTGACGTTACCGACAGAATAAGCACCGGCTAACTCTGTGCCAGCAGCCGCGGTAATACAGAGGGTGCAAGCGTTAATCGGAATTACTGGGCGTAAAGCGCGCGTAGGTGGTTTGTTAAGTTGGATGTGAAATCCCCGGGCTCAACCTGGGAACTGCATTCAAAACTGACAAGCTAGAGTATGGTAGAGGGTGGTGGAATTTCCTGTGTAGCGGTGAAATGCGTAGATATAGGAAGGAACACCAGTGGCGAAGGCGACCACCTGGACTGATACTGACACTGAGGTGCGAAAGCGTGGGGAGCAAACAGGATTAGATACCCTGGTAGTCCACGCCGTAAACGATGTCAACTAGCCGTTGGGAGCCTTGAGCTCTTAGTGGCGCAGCTAACGCATTAAGTTGACCGCCTGGGGAGTACGGCCGCAAGGTTAAAACTCAAATGAATTGACGGGGGCCCGCACAAGCGGTGGAGCATGTGGTTTAATTCGAAGCAACGCGAAGAACCTTACCAGGCCTTGACATCCAATGAACTTTCCAGAGATGGATTGGTGCCTTCGGGAACATTGAGACAGGTGCTGCATGGCTGTCGTCAGCTCGTGTCGTGAGATGTTGGGTTAAGTCCCGTAACGAGCGCAACCCTTGTCCTTAGTTACCAGCACGTAATGGTGGGCACTCTAAGGAGACTGCCGGTGACAAACCGGAGGAAGGTGGGGATGACGTCAAGTCATCATGGCCCTTACGGCCTGGGCTACACACGTGCTACAATGGTCGGTACAAAGGGTTGCCAAGCCGCGAGGTGGAGCTAATCCCATAAAACCGATCGTAGTCCGGATCGCAGTCTGCAACTCGACTGCGTGAAGTCGGAATCGCTAGTAATCGTGAATCAGAATGTCACGGTGAATACGTTCCCGGGCCTTGTACACACCGCCCGTCACACCATGGGAGTGGGTTGCACCAGAAGTAGCTAGTCTAACCTTCGGGAGGACGGTTACCACGGTGTGATTCATGACTGGGGTGAAGTCGTAACAAGGTAGCCGTAGGGGAACCTGCGGCTGGATCACCTCCTTAATCGACGACATCAGCTGCTCCATGAGCTCCCACACGAATTGCTTGATTCATTGAAGAAGACGATAGAAGCAGCTTTAAGCTCCAAGCTGATAGCTCTGAGCTAACAGTTACAAGCTCGAAATTGGGTCTGTAGCTCAGTTGGTTAGAGCGCACCCCTGATAAGGGTGAGGTCGGCAGTTCGAATCTGCCCAGACCCACCAATTTTGTTATGGGGCCATAGCTCAGCTGGGAGAGCGCCTGCCTTGCACGCAGGAGGTCAGCGGTTCGATCCCGCTTGGCTCCACCATAAACTGCTTCGAAAGTTTGAGAGTTTAGAAATGAATATTCGCAGTGAATATTGATTTCTAGTCTTTTGATTAGATCGTTCTTTAAAAATTTGGGTATGTGATAGAAAGATAGACTGAACGTTACTTTCACTGGTAACGGATCAGGCTAAGGTAAAATTTGTGAGTTACTCTGAATTGAGTATTATCGAATTTTCGGCGAATGTCGTCTTCACAGTATAACCAGATTGCTTGGGGTTATATGGTCAAGTGAAGAAGCGCATACGGTGGATGCCTTGGCAGTCAGAGGCGATGAAAGACGTGGTAGCCTGCGAAAAGCTTCGGGGAGTCGGCAAACAGACTTTGATCCGGAGATGTCTGAATGGGGGAACCCAGCCATCATAAGATGGTTATCTTGTACTGAATACATAGGTGCAAGAGGCGAACCAGGGGAACTGAAACATCTAAGTACCCTGAGGAAAAGAAATCAACCGAGATTCCCTTAGTAGTGGCGAGCGAACGGGGACTAGCCCTTAAGTGGCTTTGAGATTAGCGGAACGCTCTGGAAAGTGCGGCCATAGTGGGTGATAGCCCTGTACGCGAAAATCTCTTAGTCATGAAATCGAGTAGGACGGAGCACGAGAAACTTTGTCTGAATATGGGGGGACCATCCTCCAAGGCTAAATACTACTGACTGACCGATAGTGAACTAGTACCGTGAGGGAAAGGCGAAAAGAACCCCGGAGAGGGGAGTGAAATAGATCCTGAAACCGTATGCGTACAAGCAGTGGGAGCAGACTTTGTTCTGTGACTGCGTACCTTTTGTATAATGGGTCAGCGACTTATTTTCAGTGGCGAGCTTAACCGAATAGGGGAGGCGTAGCGAAAGCGAGTCTTAATAGGGCGTCTAGTCGCTGGGAATAGACCCGAAACCGGGCGATCTATCCATGGGCAGGTTGAAGGTTGGGTAACACTAACTGGAGGACCGAACCGACTACCGTTGAAAAGTTAGCGGATGACCTGTGGATCGGAGTGAAAGGCTAATCAAGCTCGGAGATAGCTGGTTCTCCTCGAAAGCTATTTAGGTAGCGCCTCATGTATCACTGTAGGGGGTAGAGCACTGTTTCGGCTAGGGGGTCATCCCGACTTACCAAACCGATGCAAACTCCGAATACCTACAAGTGCCGAGCATGGGAGACACACGGCGGGTGCTAACGTCCGTCGTGAAAAGGGAAACAACCCAGACCGTCAGCTAAGGTCCCAAAGTTATGGTTAAGTGGGAAACGATGTGGGAAGGCTTAGACAGCTAGGAGGTTGGCTTAGAAGCAGCCACCCTTTAAAGAAAGCGTAATAGCTCACTAGTCGAGTCGGCCTGCGCGGAAGATGTAACGGGGCTCAAACCATACACCGAAGCTACGGGTATCATCTTAGGATGATGCGGTAGAGGAGCGTTCTGTAAGCCTGTGAAGGTGAGTTGAGAAGCTTGCTGGAGGTATCAGAAGTGCGAATGCTGACATGAGTAACGACAATGGGTGTGAAAAACACCCACGCCGAAAGACCAAGGTTTCCTGCGCAACGTTAATCGACGCAGGGTTAGTCGGTCCCTAAGGCGAGGCTGAAAAGCGTAGTCGATGGAAAACAGGTTAATATTCCTGTACTTCTGGTTATTGCGATGGAGGGACGGAGAAGGCTAGGCCAGCTTGGCGTTGGTTGTCCAAGTTTAAGGTGGTAGGCTGGAATCTTAGGTAAATCCGGGATTCTAAGGCCGAGAGCTGATGACGAGTGTTCTTTTAGAACACGAAGTGGTTGATGCCATGCTTCCAAGAAAAGCTTCTAAGCTTCAGGTAACCAGGAACCGTACCCCAAACCGACACAGGTGGTTGGGTAGAGAATACCAAGGCGCTTGAGAGAACTCGGGTGAAGGAACTAGGCAAAATGGCACCGTAACTTCGGGAGAAGGTGCGCCGGTGAGGGTGAAGGACTTGCTCCGTAAGCTCATGCCGGTCGAAGATACCAGGCCGCTGCGACTGTTTATTAAAAACACAGCACTCTGCAAACACGAAAGTGGACGTATAGGGTGTGACGCCTGCCCGGTGCCGGAAGGTTAATTGATGGGGTTAGCTAACGCGAAGCTCTTGATCGAAGCCCCGGTAAACGGCGGCCGTAACTATAACGGTCCTAAGGTAGCGAAATTCCTTGTCGGGTAAGTTCCGACCTGCACGAATGGCGTAACGATGGCGGCGCTGTCTCCACCCGAGACTCAGTGAAATTGAAATCGCTGTGAAGATGCAGTGTATCCGCGGCTAGACGGAAAGACCCCGTGAACCTTTACTATAGCTTTGCACTGGACTTTGAATTTGCTTGTGTAGGATAGGTGGGAGGCTTTGAAGCGTGGACGCCAGTTCGCGTGGAGCCAACCTTGAAATACCACCCTGGCAACTTTGAGGTTCTAACTCAGGTCCGTTATCCGGATCGAGGACAGTGTATGGTGGGTAGTTTGACTGGGGCGGTCTCCTCCTAAAGAGTAACGGAGGAGTACGAAGGTGCGCTCAGACCGGTCGGAAATCGGTCGTAGAGTATAAAGGCAAAAGCGCGCTTGACTGCGAGACAGACACGTCGAGCAGGTACGAAAGTAGGTCTTAGTGATCCGGTGGTTCTGTATGGAAGGGCCATCGCTCAACGGATAAAAGGTACTCCGGGGATAACAGGCTGATACCGCCCAAGAGTTCATATCGACGGCGGTGTTTGGCACCTCGATGTCGGCTCATCACATCCTGGGGCTGAAGCCGGTCCCAAGGGTATGGCTGTTCGCCATTTAAAGTGGTACGCGAGCTGGGTTTAGAACGTCGTGAGACAGTTCGGTCCCTATCTGCCGTGGACGTTTGAGATTTGAGAGGGGCTGCTCCTAGTACGAGAGGACCGGAGTGGACGAACCTCTGGTGTTCCGGTTGTCACGCCAGTGGCATTGCCGGGTAGCTATGTTCGGGAAAGATAACCGCTGAAAGCATCTAAGCGGGAAACTTGCCTCAAGATGAGATCTCACTGGAACCTTGAGTTCCCTGAAGGGCCGTCGAAGACTACGACGTTGATAGGTTGGGTGTGTAAGCGCTGTGAGGCGTTGAGCTAACCAATACTAATTGCCCGTGAGGCTTGACCATATAACACCCAAGCAATTTGC
>NZ_JACXXO010000034.1 GCF_017980685.1 Pseudomonas iridis | reverse complement strand
TGTCGAACGGCTCGACCATCACCATTGACGCGGGCCAGACCACTGGCACCGTCAACGTGCCGACCGCGGCCAACGACGTTTACAACAATGGCAGCACCGTCAGCACCACCATCACTGGCGCTACCGGTGGCAACTTCGAAAACCTGGTGCCGAACCCGACGCCAGCGACCACCACCATCACCGACTCGGTCGACAACACCGGCCTGAGCCTCAGCGCCACCGGCACGGTGGCTGAAGGTGGTTCGATCGTTTACACAGCGACCCTGACCAATCCAGCCGGCACGCCAGTGACCGTGACCCTTTCGAACGGTTCTGTCATCACTATCGACGCTGGCAACACCACCGGCACCGTGACAGTCCCGGCGCCTGCTGATGACGTCTATAAAGATGCCGGCAAAGTCGAAGCGACCATTGCCACGGTTACCGGCGGCAATTTCGAGAACCTTGTCCCGAGTACCACGCCAGCGGTGACCGAAGTCACTGACACCGTCGACACTTCGACCGTGAAACTGACTGCCGATACTTCGGTGGCTGAAGGTGGCACCGTCACTTACACCGCCACCGTTGGTGCGCCAGTGACCGGCTCGCCGGTTGTCGTGACACTGGCCAACGGTCAGAGCATCACCATCGCCGTCGGCCAGACCACTGGCACCGTGACCGCTGCCGCGCCGAACGATGCGCTGGCCGGTAATGCACCGCTGACCAACTCGATCACCGGCGTTTCCGGCGGCAACTACGAAGACCTCGTGGCCGACAAGACGCCGGTTTCGACCACCGTGACTGACGTCGCGGACACCACCAACCTGTCGCTGAGTGCCACTGGTTCTGTGGCTGAGGGCGGTCAGATCACCTACACCGCCACCCTGACCAACGCTGCTGGTTCGCCAGTCACCGTGACTCTGTCGAACGGTGCCGTGATCACCATTGATGCCGGCAATACGTCCGGCACCGTGACCGTTCCGGCGCCTGCCGATGACGTCTATATAGACGCTGGCAAAGTCGAAGCGACCATTGCCACGGCGACTGGCGGCAATTTCGAGAACCTGGTGCCGAGCACCGTTCCAGCCGTCACTGACATTACCGACACCGTCGATACTTCGACCGTCAAACTGACTGCCGACACCTCGGTCGCTGAAGGTGGCACCGTCACCTACACCGCCACCGTTGGCGCGCCGGTGACTGGCTCGCCGGTCGTGGTGACATTGGCCAACGGCCAGAACATCACCATCGCTGTCGGCCAGACCACTGGCTCCGTGACCACCACCGCACCGAACGATGCATTGGTTGGCCAAGCCCCGGTCACCAACTCGATCACCAACGTAACCGGCGGCAACTACGAAAACCTCGTGGCCGACAAAACCCCGGTCAGCACCACCGTGACCGACACCACTGACACCACCAACCTGTCGCTGAGTGCGACCGGTTCCGTGGCCGAAGGTGGCCAGATCACCTACACCGCGACCCTGACCAACGCTGCGGGCTCACCAGTCACCGTGACGCTGTCGAACGGTGCCGTGATCACCATTGATGCCGGCAAAACGTCCGGCACCGTGACCGTTCCGGCGCCTGCCGATGACGTCTATATAGACGCTGGCAAAGTCGAAGCGACCATTGCCACGGCGACTGGCGGCAATTTCGAGAACCTGGTGCCGAGCACCGTTCCAGCCGTCACTGACATTACCGACACCGTCGATACTTCGACCGTCAAACTGACTGCGACCGAGTCCGCTGCAGAAGGTGGCACGGTCACTTACACCGCGACTGTGGGTGCACCGGTGACGGGTTCTCCAGTGACCGTGACCCTGGCTAACGGCCAGACCATCACCATCGGTGTCGGCCAGACCTCCGGCACTGCGACAACGACTGCCCCGAACGATGCATTGACCGGCCATGCACCGCTGGTCAACTCGATCACCGACGTAACCGGCGGCAACTACGAAAACCTCGTGGCCGACAAAACCCCGGTCAGCACCAGCGTGACCGACACCACTGACACCACCAATCTGTCGCTGAGTGCGACCGGTTCCGTGGCCGAGGGTGGCCAGATCACCTACACCGCGACCCTGACCAACGCTGCGGGCTCGCCCGTTACCGTGACCCTGTCGAACGGTTCGGTGATCACCATTGAGGCCGGTAAGACTACCGGCACCGTGACTGTTCCAGCGCCAGCCGATGACGTCTACAAGGACGCCGGCAAAGTCGAAGTGACCATCAAGGACGCTACCGGCGGCAACTTCGAGAACCTGGTGCCGAGCACCGTTGCGGCCGTCACCGACGTGACCGATACCGTCGACACCACCACCGTCAAACTGACCGCCAGCGAAACCGCGGCTGAAGGTGGCAGCGTCATCTACACCGCTACCGTCGGCGCGCCCGTGACGGGCTCCCCTGTCGTGGTGACCCTGGCCAACGGCCAGAGCATCACCATTGCCGTGGGCCAGACCACAGGCACCGCGACCACTACCGCACCGAACGACGTATTGGCCGGCCACACACCGCTGACCAACTCGATCACCAACGTGACCGGCGGCAACTACGAAAATCTGGTCGCTGACAAAACCCCGGTCAGCACCACCGTGACCGACACCGTCGACACCACCAATATCAGCCTGAGCGCGACAGGTTCGGTCGCCGAGGGCGGCTCGATCATCTACACCGCCACATTGACCAATGCAGCCGGCACGGCCATGACCGTGACCTTGAGCAACGGCGCGGTGATCAACATCGCCAAAGGCGCGACTACCGGCACCGCCACCGTCGCTGCTCCCGACGATGACGTGTACAAGGACGCCGGCAAAGTCGACGCGAGCATCACCACGACCACCGGCGGCAACTTCGAGAACCTAGTGGTCGACAAGACCCCTGCCGTCACCGACGTTACCGACACCATCGACAACAGCACCGTTTCGCTGACCGCCACGGCGAGCATCGTTGAAGGTGGCGTGGTGGTTTACACCGCGTCCGTGACCGCGCCGGTCACCGGCTCCCCGGTTGTCGTGACCCTGTCCAACGGCCAGACCATCACCATCCCGGTCGGCGCCAGCAGCGGCAGCGCCAACTTCACTGCGCCGAACGATGCACTCGCGGGTGGCAACACCCTGAGCGTGAAGATTGACGGCACCAGCGGCGGCAATTACGAAAATCTGGTGGCGGACAAAACGCCGGCCGTGACTTCGGTAACCGATACGGTCGACACCACCGACCTGTCGCTGACGGCAACCGGTTCTGTGGCCGAGGGCGGCCAGATCACTTACACCGCGACCCTGACCAACGCTGCCGGTTCGCCAGTGAATGTGACTCTGTCGAACGGCTCTGTAATCACTATCGAAGCGGGTAAAACCAGCGGCACCGTGACCGTTCCTGCGCCAGCCGATGACGTCTACAAAGACGCCGGCAAAGTCGAAGTTACCATTAAGGAAGCGACTGGCGGCAACTTCGAGAACCTGGTTCCAAGCACCACACCAGCCGTGACCGACGTTACTGACACCATCGACACCTCGACCGTCAAACTCACCGCAACCGAATCCGCGGCTGAAGGCGGCACTGTTACTTACACAGCGACTGTGGGTGCACCGGTTACCGGTTCGCCTGTGGTCGTGACCCTGGCCAACGGTCAGAACATCACCATCGGCGTCGGCCAGACCACTGGCACCGTGACCTTCACCGCACCGAATGATGCGCTGACTGGTCATGCGCCGCTGACTAACTCGATCACCGACGTAACCGGCGGCAACTACGAAAACCTCGTCGCCGACAAAACCCCGGTCAGCACAACCGTAACTGACACCGCCGACACCACCAACCTGTCGCTCACCGCTACGGGTTCGGTAAATGAAGGCGGCCAGATCACTTACACCGCGACCCTGACCAACGCTGCCGGTTCGCCAGTGACCGTGACTCTGAGCAACGGCTCTGTAATCACTATCGAAGCGGGTAAAACCACCGGCACCGTGACCGTTCCTGCGCCGACCGACGACGTCTACAAAGACGCCGGTTCCGTGCAGGCAACGATCAGCACCGCCACCGGTGGCAACTTCGAAAATCTGGTGCCGAGCACTGTGCCGGCCGTGACCACCGTCAACGACACCATCGACACCTCCACCGTGTCGCTGAGCGCCACCGCGAACGTCGCCGAAGGCGAAACCGTGGTCTACACCGCAACCGTGACCGCACCGGTGACCGGCTCCCCAGTCGTGGTGACCCTGTCCAACGGCCAGACCATCACCATCGCCGTAGGCGAAACCACCGGCACTGTGAACTTCGTCGCGCCGAACAGCCCATTGGCTGGCGGCAGCTCCCTGAGCGTGACCATCGACGGCGCCACCGGCGGCAACTACGAAAACCTCGCTATCGACGGCAAGCCCGCTGACACCGCGGTTTCGGACACCACCGACACCACCAACCTGAACCTGACCGCGACCGACTCGGTGGCTGAAGGCGGTTCGATCGTTTACACCGCGACGCTGACCAACCCGGCCGGCACGCCGGTTACGGTGACCCTGTCGAACGGCGCTGTGATCACCATCGAAGCGGGTAAAACGTCTGGAACCGTGAGCGTTGCTGCTCCGGCTGACGACGTTTACAAAGATGCTGGCAAGGTCGAGGCGACCATTTCGAGCGCCACCGGTGGCAACTTCGAGAATCTGGTGCCAAGCACCGTTCCGGCCGTCACCAACGTTACCGATACCATCGACACCACCACCGTCAAACTGACCGCGACCGAGTCGACGGCTGAGGGTGGCACTGTCACTTACACCGCAACTGTCGGCGCGCCAGTAACCGGTTCGCCTGTTGTAGTGACCCTGGCTAACGGTCAGACCATCACCATCGGCGTTGGCCAAACCACTGGCACCGCGACCACCATTGCGCCAAACGACGCGTTGGCTGGTCATGCGCCGATTACCAATGCGATCACCGAGGTGAGCGGCGGTAATTACGAAGATTTGGTGGCTGACAAAACCCCGGTTTCGACAAACGTCACTGACACCGTCGACACCACCAACCTGTCGCTGACGGCAACCGGTTCTGTGGCCGAGGGTGGTCAAATCACCTACACCGCCACTCTGACCAACGCTGCTGGTTCGCCAGTGACCGTGACTCTGAGCAACGGCTCGGTAATCACCATTGAGGCGGGTAAAACCACCGGCACCGTGACCGTTCCGGCTCCGACCGATGACGTTTACAAAGACGCGGGCAAAGTCGAAGCGACCATTGCCACGGCTACCGGCGGCAACTTCGAGAATCTGGTGCCGAGCACCGTTCCGGCCGTTACCGACGTTACTGACACCGTCGACACCTCGACCGTGAAACTGACTGCCGATACTTCGGTGGCTGAAGGCGGCACCGTCACTTACACCGCAACTGTTGGCGCCCCGGTGACTGGCTCCCCGGTTGTCGTGACCCTGGCCAACGGCCAGAACATCACCATCGCTGTTGGCCAGACCACGGGCACCGTGACCGCTGCCGCGCCGAACGATGCGCTGGCCGGCAATGCACCGCTGACTAACTCGATCACAGGCGTTTCCGGCGGCAACTACGAAGATCTCGTGGCTGACAAGACGCCGGTTTCGACCACCGTGACTGATGTCGCCGACACCACCAACTTGTCGCTGACCGCGACCGGTTCTGTGGCCGAGGGTGGTCAAATCACCTACACCGCCACCCTGACCAACGCTGCTGGCTCGCCAGTGACCGTGACTCTGAGCAACGGCTCTGTCATCACTATCGAAGCGGGTAAAACCACCGGCACCGTGACCGTTCCGGCTCCGACCGATGACGTTTACAAAGACGCGGGCAAAGTCGAAGCGACCATTGCCACGGCTACCGGCGGCAACTTCGAGAATCTGGTGCCAAGCACCGTTCCGGCCGTTACCGACGTCACTGACACCGTCGACACCTCGACCGTGAAACTGACTGCCGATACTTCGGTGGCTGAAGGCGGCACCGTCACTTACACCGCAATTGTTGGCGCCCCGGTGACTGGCTCCCCGGTTGTCGTGACTCTGGCCAACGGCCAGAACATCACCATCGCTGTCGGCCAGACCACTGGCACCGTGACCGCTACCGCACCGAACGATGCGCTGGCCGGCAATGCACCGCTGACTAACTCGATCACAGGCGTTTCCGGCGGTAATTACGAAGATTTGGTGGCTGACAAAACCCCGGTTTCGACAAACGTCACTGACACCGTCGACACCACCAACCTGTCGCTGACCGCGACCGGCAGCGTGGCCGAGGGTGGTCAAATCACCTACACCGCCACTCTGACCAACGCTGCTGGCTCGCCAGTGACCGTGACTCTGAGCAACGGCTCTGTCATCACTATCGAAGCGGGTAAAACCACCGGCACCGTGACCGTTCCGGCTCCGACCGATGACGTTTACAAAGACGCGGGCAAAGTCGAAGCGACCATTGCCACGGCTACCGGCGGCAACTTCGAGAATCTGGTGCCAAGCACCGTTCCGGCCGTTACCGACGTCACTGACACCGTCGACACCTCGACCGTGAAACTGACTGCCGATACTTCGGTGGCTGAAGGCGGCACCGTCACTTACACCGCAATTGTTGGCGCCCCGGTGACTGGCTCCCCGGTTGTCGTGACTCTGGCCAACGGCCAGAACATCACCATCGCTGTCGGCCAGACCACTGGCACCGTGACCGCTACCGCACCGAACGATGCGCTGGCCGGCAATGCACCGCTGACTAACTCGATCACAGGCGTTTCCGGCGGTAATTACGAAGATTTGGTGGCTGACAAAACCCCGGTTTCGACAAACGTCACTGACACCGTCGACACCACCAACCTGTCGCTGACCGCGACCGGCAGCGTGGCCGAGGGTGGTCAAATCACCTACACCGCCACTCTGACCAACGCTGCTGGTTCGCCAGTGACTGTGACTCTGAGCAACGGCTCTGTCATCACTATCGAAGCGGGTAAAACCACCGGCACCGTGACCGTTCCGGCTCCGACCGATGACGTCTACAAAGATG
>NZ_JACXXO010000033.1 GCF_017980685.1 Pseudomonas iridis | reverse complement strand
CCGACACCGTCGACACCACCAACCTGTCGCTGAGCGCCACTGGCTCTGTGGCTGAGGGTGGCCAGATCACCTACACCGCCACTCTGACCAACGCTGCTGGCTCGCCAGTGACCGTGACTCTGAGCAACGGCTCGGTGATCACCATCGACGCTGGCAAAACAACCGGCACCGTGACCGTTCCTGCGCCAGCCGATGACGTCTACAGAGACGCCGGTTCCGTGCAGGCAACGATCAGCACCGCCACAGGTGGCAACTTCGAAAAACTGGTGCCGAGCACGACTCCGGCCGTGACCAGCGTCACCGACACCATCGACACCACCACTGCCAGCATCACCGGCAGCACCTCGGTAACGGAAGGTCAGACCGCCAGCTACACCGTCAGCCTGACGCACCCGGCGCAAACCGAGGTGACCCTGAAAATCGTCTACAGCGGCACCGCTGCCGACGGTTCGGACTTCACTGGCGTGTACACCGTGAAGATCCCGGCCGGCGCCAGCAGCGCGCAGTTCAACGTCGCGACCCTCGATGACAAGATCACCGAAGGCACCGAGAACTTCGTGGTCAAGATCGACTCGGCCACTGGCGGCAACTTCGAGAATCTGGCGGTCAGCACCACCAATGGCAGCGTCAGCACCTCGATCATCGACAACGATGCGCCACCGGTTATCGATCTGGATGCCAACAACTCCAGCGGCGCCACCGGGGCCGACTACAAAGTGACCTTTACCGAGAACACACCGGGCGCCGGCGTGTCGATTGCCGACACCGATCTCAAAATCACCGACCCGGACAGCACCATGCTGACCGGCGCCACCGTCGTGCTGACCAACCGTCAGGACGGCGATGCGCTGAATCTGGGCAACAGCGTCAACGGCATCACGATCAATGCAAACAGCACTAACGGCACTGTCACCCTGACTCTGTCGGGTAACGCGACGCTTGCCGATTACATGCAGGCGATCAAGAACATCAGCTTCACCAACAACAGTGAAGATCCGAGCACCGTGCCGCGCATCATCACCGTGACCGTGACCGATGGCGGCAACTACTCCAACACCGCAACCACCACAGTCAATGTGGTGGCGGTGAACGACGCACCGGTTGCAGCGCCGGTCAACGTCACCGGCACCGAAGACACCCCGCTGATCCTGGGCTGGTCGACCTTCGGCGTGACGGACGTCGACAGCCCGGCCAGCAGCCTCGGGGTGAAAATCACCCAGCTGCCGGGTGAAGGCAAACTGCAGTACCTCGACGGTTCGACCTGGAAAGACGTCGCCAACAACCAGACCTTCAGCAAGGCTGACATCGACGCTGGCAAGCTGCGCTTCATGCCTGACGCCAACGAGTCGGGGGTGAATGGTTACGGCGGCACCGGCGTGGGCAACAACCAGGCCGACTATGCGCAGATCAAGTTCCAGCCAACCGACGGCCAATTGCTGGGCAACACCGGCACCGTGAAGATCGACATCACGCCAGTGGCGGACGCTCCGACCGTGGGCGTCGCCGACAACAGCGTGAAGTCCACCGGGCTGATCAAGGAAGTCTGGACCGGCCTGTCGGGCCTTGGCACCAACGGCAACGGCGCAGATTCGACCACCCTGAAAAACGTGATCGACGGTGCTGGTACACCGAACTCCAGCGGCAGCGTGACAAACGTGCAGTCCGACGGCAGCGTGACGGCCGGCACCGCATCGAAAACGTCGGGCCTGATCTACCTGGAAGCCGGCAAGACCTACAGCTTCAGTGGTGTGGCCGACGACAGCCTGCTGATCACCATCGGCGGCAAGAACGTGGCGTCGGGTACCTGGGGCGCGGGGGGCGCGATCAGCGGTTCGTTCACCCCGACCACCAGCGGCTACTACACCCTGGACATCTACCACCACAACCAGAGTGGCCCGGGTAGCTATGACGTGAACCTGTCGGTCAACGGCAGCACGCCAATCGACCTGAGCAGCGCCGGCGTGCCGATCTACACCGGCGTGCAGGATCTGGTGAACTCCGGCGTGACCGTCTCCGACCTGCACGGTACTAACGGCGAAGGCTATTACGACGGCTACAAACTCAACACCGGCGCCGAAGGCACCACGGTGAAACTGTCGGCGATCAACACCGCGCTGACCGACACCGACGGCTCGGAAACCCTGAGCGTGAAGATCAGCGGTGCGCCGGTCGGTTCGGTACTGAGCGACGGCGCCGGCCATAGCTTCACCGTCACCGCGAGCAACGGCGAAGCCAACGTCACCGGTTGGAGCCTCGGCAGCCTGACCGTAACCCCGCCGACCTACTACAACGGCCAGTTCAACCTGACCGTGACTTCGACCTCCACCGAAGCCGTGGGCGGTTCGGCCAGCAGCACCGCGACCATTCCGGTCACCGTGGTGCCGGCGGTTTACAACGCCATTACCGCGACTTCGGCTGACGATACTGTCGTCGGTACCGACGCCAACGACATCGTTGTCGCCGACATCGGCGGTCTGACCGTAGTGCCAGGCACCAACTACAACATCGCGTTCATGGTCGACAGCTCCGGCAGTATGAGCACCTCGTCGCTCAACGCGGCCAAGGACTCGCTGACCTCGGTGTTCAACACCCTTAAGCAGAGCATGGGCGGCGGCAACTCGGGCACGGTGAACATCTTTCTGGTGGACTTCGATACCCAGGTCAATAAATCGGTGTCGGTGAACCTTAACGATCCAAACGCCCTGACGCAGCTCAAAGCCGTGCTGGATTCGATGGGCTCCGGCGGCGGCACTAACTACGAGGATGTGTTCAAAACCACAGCCAACTGGTTCCAGAGCGCTGACGCGGTGGCCAACACCGGGGCGAAGAACCTCACCTACTTCATCACCGATGGTCAGCCGACTTATTACCAGAACGGCGAGCAGAGCAACCCGACGCTATACGGCAACGTGAAGCTCGACAGTGTAGTGACGACCAGCAACTACAAGCCGGGCGATACTTTCAGCACTTACATCGACAACACGCACTACTTGAGCATTAACAGCTCCGGGTCTGTAACCCTGCAGACTTACAGCTCGTGGTGGGGCTGGAGCAGCAGCACGCTGGGCACCATCCATGCTCAAGGCGATGGCACTTACGAGCTGTCCAATCTTGCCGGTACGGGCAACAGCACCAATGCCAATACCAGCGATAACTCCACCAGCAGCTTCGCCTTGCTGGATAAGTTATCGTCCGTCGAAGCCATCGGCCTCAACGGCGGCGTCAGCCTCAACGACCTGAAGCCGTACGACTCGGACAGCACACCGCAGACCAACATCGATCCAAAGGATCTGGCCAACTCGATCATCGGCCACACCGAAGCGACGATGCCGGGCAACGACACCGTCAACGGTGGCGCCGGCAACGACATCCTGTTCGGCGACCTGGTCAGCTTCAACGGCATTGCCGGCGAGGGTTACCAGGCAATGCAGGCATTCGTCGCCAAGGAAACCGGCGTCGAGGTCAGCAAAGTCAGCACCAGCAATGTGCATCAGTACATCACCGAGCACTATCAGGCGTTCGACGTATCCGGTGCGCATGATGGCAACGACACCCTGTTGGGCGGCACGGGCAATGACATCCTGTTCGGCTCGGGCGGCAACGACTGGCTCGACGGCGGCAAAGGCAATGACATCCTGCTGGGCGGTACCGGCAACGACACGCTGATCGGCGGTCAGGGCAATGACATCCTGATCGGTGGTTCCGGTGCCGACACCTTCGTCTGGAAGGCGGGTGACACCGGCAGCGACGTGATCAAGGACTTCAAAGCCGCCGAAGGTGACCGTATCGACTTGCGTGATCTGTTGCAGGGCGAAACCGGCAGCACCATCGACAACTTCCTGAAGATCACCACGGTCGATGGCACGTCGTCGCTGCAAGTCAGCTCGGCAGGCAAGTTCAACTCGGGTGACGCCGCCGCAGCAACCCCGGACGTGACGATCAAACTGGAAGGCAACAACTGGTCGAGCGCCAACATCCACAACCTGATTGCCGGCAGCGACCCGACCATCAAAGTCGACCACAACAACAGCTGATCCGCGTAAAAAACGGCCGCCCTTCCAGGGCGGCCGTCACGTTTGTGATGAGCGCAGCGGTGACGATTGGGTCGCCGCACCGCATACTTGCGCGCAGTTGGCTATGCTGCTGACAGCATGACGCTGGTTCATATCTGAGGGCTGCCCAATGTTTTACGTGCAACGCGATGCGCAAGGTGAGTTGATTCGCGTGGAAGCTGCGGCCTACGCCGAGGCCACGGAAACGCTGCCGGCCGACCACCATGAAATCCTGGCCTGGTACGCCAACGAAGCCGTGGAAAACAGCCTCAAACAGCTCAAGCAGAGCGACTTTGAGATGATTCGGGTACTCGACGACCTGATTCAGGTGCTGACCAGCAAAGGTGTGATCCGCGTCACCGACCTGCCGGAAGCGGCCCAGGCCAAGCTGATGGACCGGACCCAGGCGCGTGAGGCATTGGGCGGGTTAAGTCAGTTGATTGATGAGGATGAGGGCGGGTTGATTTAGAAGCAAAAGATCGCAGCCTTCGGCAGCGCCTACAGGGAACGCATTCCAATGTAGGCGCTGCCGAAGTCTGCGATCTTTTCGCTTTCAAATCTTGAGATCTACTTCCAGGGCTTGGGCTCACCCAACAACTGCCCCTGAACCCCATACAAGCCCATCTCGCGAATCACCGACAACTCCCCTTCCGTCTCGACCCGTTCGGCAATCAGCGGCAGATCAATGCTGTGCGCCGCGCGCTGAATGGCTTCGATAAACAGACGCTTGTCGCTCTCCTGATCAATCGCCCGAATGTAGCTGCCATCGATCTTCAAGTACGCCAGCCCTAGCCGCGCCAGGTTGCCGATCATGCTGAAGCGTCCGCCGAAACGTTGCAGGCTCAGGGAGAAACCCAGTTCACGCAGACGCCGGGTCAATTGCTCCAACACCGCCTGTTCAGGCAATTGCTCCTCGCCGATCTCAAGGGTCAGGCGTGGGCCGAGGTTGGAATGCATCCGCAAAATCTCGAAGATTTTGTTCAATGCCTGTGGGTCCGCCAACGTAGCCGAAGACAGGTTCAGCGCCAGCGAATCCTCATGTTCTTTCATCTGCTCCAGCACACGCTCCAGCATCAGGCGATCGAGCCGTGCGGTCCAGCCGAAGCGCTCCAGCCACGGCAAGAAGCGACCGGCCGGAACGGTCTGGCCCTGCTCGTCGAGCAAGCGCGACAGCACCTTGTAATGCAGCACCAGTTGCGTGTCTTGCGCGGCCACCACTGGCTGGAAATACAACTCGAAGCGCTGCTGACTCAGAGCCTGGTCAAGCAAGCGATGCCAGGCATGGTGATCGTCGCCGACATCGGCGTTCAGGCTCTGATCGATACACGCCCAGTTCTGCTCGCCCTGCCCTTCGGCCTGGGCCAAGGCCTGATCGCCGAGGCTGAGCACCGCTTGTGGTGAATCGCCGTGTGCAAACGGCGCAAGACCGATCGACGCTACCGCCGCCACGTCAGTTGCGCCGGTGGCGTGCAGGCTGCTCAGGGCACTGTCGAGGTTCTGCGCCAGTTGCAGCGCTTCCTCACGCACCAGTCCCGGCGCCAGCACGGCAAACTCACCGCCACGAATACGCGTGACGAGGTTCTGGGTTTCCGGGTATTTGGCGCATTCGCGCGACAGTTGCTCGCCAACCGCTTTCAACAATTCATCGGTGCGCTGCCCCCCCAGGCGCTGGTTCAACCCGGCCAGATCCTGGACCCGTAACAGCAGCAGATAACCTGAGCTGGCCTGCTCCGGGTTGCTCACGCGATTGTTCAGTTGCATCTCGAAATAACGTCGGTTGGCCAGCCCCGTGAGGTTGTCCTGATAGGACTCGGCGCGCAGTTTTTCGCTGCGCTCGGCCTGTTCCTGAAACAGCGCCTTGAGCTTTTCGACCATCTGATTCATCGCCTGCACCACACGGCGCAGTTCAGGGGTACGCGGCAGGTCCGGCAGGCTGAGGAATTCACGCCGGGCGATGGCGTGGGACTGTTTGACCATGTAATCCAGCGGCTTCAACTGGCGACGCAGCAGCAGCGCGCCGAGCACCGCACTCACGGCGCCGCAAACCAGCAGCCAACCGAGGCTGCCCAACGCGCTCTGCCACAGCTTGGCCACGGCAAACATCGGATGGCTGACCACCTCGACCCGCGCGGCCTGTTCCCAGCCGCGACTGACCAATGCATCGCCGCCGGCCGGCTCCAGACCGATCAGTTTGACGAACCAGTCCGGCACGTTACTCACCGTGGGGGCGCCGTTGCGCTCGACGATGGTCTGGTCGGTCTTCACATCGACCACACGGATGCTCGCGTAGTAACCGCTGTCGAAAATCGAGCTGACCAGCAGCTCGACCATCGCCGGGTCGTCGATATTCGGCGTCAGCGACAACGCCAACGCGGTGGCGGCGTCCTGAGCGTGAGAGCGCAACTGGTTGACGTACTGAGTACGCGAGCTCTCCAGACTGACCATGAAGCTGCCGGTGAAGGCGACCACCAGGAACAGACAGATAGCGAGCAACAGCTGTTTGAACAAGGACATCTGAGCGCGTGCTCCTAGTTAATCGTTTCGATCGCGAAACCTTCGGCCTGCATTTTCTTCAGCACATCCTGCCAGCGCGACAGGCGCTTGGTGTCGCCGACCTTTTTGTTGCCCTTGGCGCCCGGCAAATACAAACCTTCAGCATTGAAAGAGTAGACCGGCAGCAAATCGGTTCGCTGGGAGGCAGGCTGAATCGGATCGATCAGGCTGTCGAGCACCAGTGGCATGGCATCGGGAGTGGCATAGTACGTCAGCACCATGTGCGCGCGGTTCTGGCGCAGTGCCTTGACGTAAGTGATGCGCAGCTTGTCACTGGACACGCCGAGATGACGCAGGCTGAAATACTTGGCGATCGCATAGTCTTCGCAGTCACCGGCGCCTTTCCACAGTGCTTCGATGGGGGTTTCCCAATAGTCGACCTCATGCCACAGATCAATGTCTTCGACATAGCGCACCTGTTTGTTGAAGAACAGGTTCACCACTTTGAGTTTTTCCATTTCGCCGACCTGTTTCTGCGTGGCCAACAGATTTTGCCAGGCATCGATCCGCTGCTGTCCGGCGCCCAGCGGGCCGTAGATCGCCGCGGCCTTGCGGCTGATCGCGGAAAAATCCCAATCGGCATTCAGACCGCCCAGCATGAGGCCGGCCAGCAACAGTGCGCAGCCTAGCCAGCGCATCATCCGAGGGATCGCGAAACGTACCGCCACAGCAGGTTTCCAGAGGGCAGGAAGGAAAGCGTTTGATGGTGAAGCTTAGCCCGTTAAAAAACAATGGCACCATGAGATCATCGTGACCGCGCTAAACTATATTGCAGGCGTGAATCCTCTACACGGTTTGACAAGCTGTAGAGCAGTCACTAGTGTCCTTTGGATCCAAATTCAGTCGACATACAGGGTGCGTAGTCGTGACACAGAAGCCCAAACCGCTGCAGAGCATTAAAGTCGATGGGCCCATTCCCGCACACTTGGCTCGCTCGATCATTGAAGAAACCTTGCGCGCAGCCATCCTTGATGGACGCTTGCCCTGCGGTACCGCCCTGCGCCAGCAGGATCTGGCCGATCTGTTCGGGGTCAGCCGCATGCCCGTGCGCGAAGCCTTGCGTCAGCTTGAGGCACAGTCGCTGCTGAGTGTGACCGCACACAAAGGCGCAGTGGTTGCGCCGCTGATTCAGGGTGATGCCACGCAGACCTACGAGCTGCGGATTCTGCTTGAGTCCGAAGCCATGCGCCAATCCATTCCGCTGCTGACCGCTGCCGATCACGAGCAGGCGGCCAGGTATATCGACGAACTCGAGACTCAGCACGATTATACGGAGATCGGCCGGCTCAACCGTTTGTTGCACATGGCGATGTACAGCAAGGCACCCAACCAGCGCCTATTGCGGCTGGTCGAAGACGGGCTCAACGAAGAGGAGCGCTTCCTGCGCTTCAACCTCGAGGCCATGGGCCTGGGCAAGCTGTCTCAGGACGACCACCGCGCCATGCTGCAAGCGGTGATGGAGCGTGATGTCGAACGTTCGGTGGCGCTGCTTGAGCAGCATCTCAACCGCGGCGTTGAAGTCATCAACCGTTATCTCGCCAGCCCTGAGGCGCAACAACGCAAAGCCGCACGCTGAACCTGCACGCCGGGAGGGGCAATGCTTCTACCCGGCGAATAACCCGCTTACAAATCCCCCGCCCTACGGGCACGAATCCACTGGCATATCCCCCCTTGCGCTCTAACCTCCTGCGCCAAACACGCCCGAAATCTGTACGCCTCGCGGTGACGAATCGGTAATAGCCGTGGAGGCCAGTTACCCTCAGTCATGAACGGCCAACACAATAAAGAACGGGTGACGCACCGCACTGAAGGCGCAGTCCCCGCAACAGGAACCTACGGAAGGAGCCTTGCCACGGGAAAAGGAAAGATCGGCGCCGTTCCAGGCCACCTTTCATCCCCTTAGGGAAGGTCTGAAGTACCCACCGATTTTTGAGGCCCTCGCTGCTTGAGGTTCAAAAAATCCAAGTCGGCCGAAAAACAGACCCTTCTTGTCTTTAATTCACGGCTCTTTCCTCTGATCGTGCTG
>NZ_JACXXO010000032.1 GCF_017980685.1 Pseudomonas iridis | reverse complement strand
ATCCAAAACCAGGCAAGCCGCATCCCGTTTGAAATCTGTCGAAAAATAGCGTCTGGTCAAATCACACCTCGTCGTTGGGCGTAGATTACCGCCCTTTAGGGGTGTCCAGAATCATTAAGCCAGATCAACCGAGGTGTCTTTCGCCATACGTCGACCTGAAAGATTGAGTCGATTCTGGATTCAGCAGAGCAAGATCAGGTCGGCGGATTCTTCAAGCATCCCCCAATCGGCCCCCTCTCCCTCCGGGAGAAGGCTGGGGTGAGGGGCTTTGGCTTTGGAACGCAACGCCACCCGACAACTGACCTAAAGCCCACCCCATTAGCGCCGATAACCCGGCATCAATAGTTTCTGGCGATTTCCACCCTCGCCCATCACCTTTTTCCACAGAAGGTTTTTATGTCTTCCAACAAAGCCCGCGCAGATTCACTTTCGCTTCTGCTGTTTACCTTGCGCAGCGGCAAGCTGATGGCGATCAACCTGCTGAAAGTCAGTGAAATCATTCCCTGCCCGCCGCTGACCAAGCTGCCGGAGTCGCATCCGCACGTCAAAGGCATCGCCACCCTGCGCGGTGCCGCGCTGTCGGTCATCGACCTCAGCCGCGCCATCGGCGAGCGACCGCTGGAAGACCCCAACGGGGGCTGTCTGATCGTCACTGACGTCAGCCGCTCCAAACAGGGCCTGCACGTTCAAGCGGTGAGCAAAATCGTCCACTGCCTGACCACCGACATCAAACCACCGCCATTCGGTTCCGGCGGGCCACGCGCCTACATCACGGGGGTGACCTCGGTGGACGGCACGCTGGTGCAGGTGCTGGATATCGAAAAAGTCATCCACAGCATCGCCCCGGCGCAGATCGAAATGGCCCCGACCGACCTGACCATGGAAGACGCCGACGTCCTCGGCAACGCGCGGATTCTGGTGGTCGACGACAGTCAGGTGGCGCTGCAACAATCGGTGCATACCCTGCGCAATCTCGGCCTGCAATGCCACACCGCACGCAGCGCCAAGGAAGCCATCGACTGCCTGCTCGATTTGCAGGGCACCGCCCAGCAGATCAACCTGATCGTCTCCGACATCGAAATGTCCGAGATGGACGGCTACGCCTTCACCCGCACCCTGCGCGAGACCCCGGATTTCGCCCATCTCTATGTGCTGCTGCACACCTCGCTCGACAGCGCGATGAACAGCGAAAAGGCACGACTGGCCGGGGCCAATGCAGTGCTGACGAAGTTCTCCTCGCCGGAGCTGACCCAACGCCTGATCGAAGCGGCCAAACACGTCGCGGCCAACGGTTATTGACTCTTGGGCGAGATTTACTGCTTTTTGCTGCGGCGCGATCTGAGTGCAGACGTGCCGGATGTCTTGTGGCCGCAGGGCGTTGAAATCAGCACCTATCGCCCGGAACTGGCTGGCGCCGTGCATGACTTGATGCAACTCGGTCACCGCGAAGGTGGCGGCCGGGTACCGGCGCTGGAGGTCTGGCAGCAACGGTTTGAACGCGATCCGGAATATGACCCGGCTCTGTGTTTCATTGCCATTGATGCCGAGGGTGTCGTTGGTGTGGCGCAGTGCTGGACGAGTGCGTACATCAAGAATCTGGTGGTGCATCCGCGCGCCCAGGGTCGAGGATTAGGCCGGGCATTGCTGTTGAATGCATTCAAGGCGTTTCAGCAACGGCGCGAAGGGTTTGTCGATTTGAAAGTGTTGGAAGACAACCTGCGGGCACAGCGATTGTATGAAAGTGCCGGAATGTACGTAGTCCGCCGGGAGTTGGTGCCAACCTGACCGTGCGTCATCGCTGGCAAGCCAGCTCCCACAGAGATGGGCGCCGCTCACAATACCTGTGGGAGCTGGCTTGCCAGCGATGGCGGCCTCAAAGACAACTTTTCGCTCTCAGGCATACTCCAACCCTTGCCACTACAAGGATGCCAAAACCATGAAAGCGACTACCCTGAGCTTCATCTGCCTCACCGCCCTCGCCTCCAACGCCCACGCGTCCAGCCCTGACGCCTGGGCTGCCTACGACAAAACCGTGCTTGCCAGTTGCACCAAAGCCAGCGGTTTGAAGAACGCCAAACCAGTCGGCAATGCCGCGCAATTCGACGACCGCGTCGGCTACACCGCCGTGCTGCTGCAAGGCCAATATCCGCAGAAACACATGAAAGGCCAACAAGGCACCGAGCTGTGCCTGTACAACAAAAAATCGAAAACCGCATTCGTCACCGAATGGGACTCGATCCGCCCGACCGCCAAAACCCAATGAATGGCGCATAACTTGCTTCGATCGGTGACCCCATGGCGGCTTTACGTCGCTGATTCACACCCTGATTGAAGATTGATCGTTCAATGAATACGACGTTTTCCTGCGTAGGCTGCGGCAAGTGCTGCACCGACCACCATGTTCCCCTGACCCTCGCCGAAGCCCGCATGTGGGCGGCCGACGGTGGTCAGGTGATCGTGCTGGTAGAGGCTTTTCTCGGCAACGGTCTGGGCTTGCCGGCGCAGCAGCGTGAACATGCCGAACGGCGTTCGGCTCTGGTACGCAGCGGCGCATCGGACGTGCATGTGGCGATCACCTTTGCCGCGTACAACGTCGGCCCTTGCCGGAATCTTGACGAAGACAAGCTGTGCCGCATCTACGAACGTCGACCGTTGGTATGTCGGATTTATCCGGCGGAGATCAATCCGCATATCCCGCTCAACCCTGCCGCCAAGGATTGCCCGCCCGAATCGTGGGAACAGGGACCTGTGTTGATCGTCGGTGGCGAACTGGTCGATCAAGAACTGATCGAGCTGATTCAGCGTTCGCGTCAGGCTGATCGTGATGACATTCGGACAAAGGATGCCATCTGCGCTGCGCTGGGTATCCGGACCACGGCGCTCAAGGGCGACGGGTTTACCGCGTATTTGCCGAATATGGACGCTTTTGCGGCGATGATTGATCAGGTGAGTGCGCAGCCATTGAGCGAAGAGACCAGTGAATGGCTGTTTCATTTGTCCGGGGATGATGTGGCCGGGCAAGTGCGGGCGGCGGGCGCGCGGGTGGTGACGGAGCCGGCGCTGACCTATGCGTTCATTTCGTTGCGGGCGGCTTGATACAGATACTCGAGTGGTGTTCGGGCCTCATCGCTGGCAAGCCAGCTCCCACAGGGTTTTGTGTCGTACATCAACTAAGTGAACAACCGGAAATGCCAGCGAAGGGGCCAGTGAAGGCGACCTCAATCCCAAACCTGTCGCCGCCCTCAAAAACCCGCGCAACCCAATGCAATTCCCCGAAGGAAAAGTCAGCGCTTGCCCATCGAACGACGGGTGCCCGGCGGCGCCATGCCTGGGCTCTTGGTGTGGCCGTTCTTGGCGCCGTTCTTGTACCACGGCTGGTTAGAGCCTTTGGCACCTGCCAGTTCGCCCGGCTTGAACGGGAACTTGAATGCCGGGATCTCGGCTTTGGAATCGCTGGCGTCGGCCATATCGGCCGGGACATCGCTCACAGCGTCGTCAACCGGCGGTTGGATCGGGGAAGTCATGAAAGCTCCGCAAAACGAAAAGTCGCGCCCGGTAAGTGAGCCGCGAAGGGGCGCAGTATACCTGCGCGCCGTGGCTCGGCACCTGAAGATTTGCACCGCACGCCGAACGGCTTACAGGTAATTGATGGTCACGATGCCATTGTCGGTGGAGGTTTTCAGCGGCTCATAGGTCATGGAAAACGGCAACGCCCCACGGCTGCAAGCGTTGCGGTAAGTGTCTACATCAACCTTCACCCCTGGCTTGAGTTCGATCTGCCGGGATTCGCTGGCCACCAGCGCACCCACTCGCCCGACTTCACATCCGGAATCGACGATTTGCCCGGTGAAGCGGATCTCGCCAGAGAGGGGCTGAGGCGCGGCGCAGACCGTTAGCGGAAGTAAAACGAGCACACTGGAGATGACAGTTTTGAACTTCATTGCAGGACACTCCCGAAGAGACCCGCAGCGATAATGGCTGGGGTATACAACGTGTATCCGCTGGCGGGAGCGGATCTTTAGAACGGTGAACGGGAGTTCAGATTCAGAAATGATCAAGCCCCCCCCACCGCTCAACAGGATCAGCGCAAGCCCTGCTGCAGCCCTTGATCTTGATCAGAAACGCGCATCGGCTGGCTTCTCTCAGGAGTAGCTGTCCACATAAGTCCGAAACTGACAGCCAGGACAGCTAGCCGTCACCCTCCTGACCCCCGCACTGGTTTATAACCTACCCAATCTGCCCAAACTCCAAACCTCGGCGCCCAAAAAGCATGCGAATCCAAAAACATAAAGCCCTGCTAGCCACCCTGTTGATCGCCCTGGCTGCCGCAGGCCTGTGGTTTGCAACCCGACCTGCCCCTACCAAACTCGCCACCCCTACCGCCATCCCGGTGCGAGTGATCGCCGTCAGCGAAAAAGACGTCCCCCGCTACACCAGCGGCATCGGCTCGGTGCTGTCCCTGCACAGCGTGGTCATACGCCCCCAAATCGACGGTACCCTCACCAAAATCCTCGTCAAAGAAGGTCAACTGGTCAAAGCAGGCGACCTGCTCGCCACCATCGACGACCGCTCGATCCGCGCCAGCCTCGACCAGGCCCGCGCCCAACTCGGCGAGAGTCAGGCGCAACTGCAAGTCGCCCAGGTCAACCTCAAACGCTACAAACTGCTCAGCGTCGATGACGGCGTCTCCAGGCAGACCTACGACCAGCAACAGGCTCTGGTCAACCAACTGAAGGCCAGCGCCAAAGGCAACCAGGCATCGATTGATGCAGCGCAGGTACAACTTTCCTACACGCAGATTCGCTCCCCGGTCACTGGCCGCGTCGGTATTCGCACAGTCGATGAGGGCAACTTCCTGCGCATGACCGACACCCAGGGCCTGTTCACCGTCACCCAGATCGACCCGATTGCCGTGGAGTTCTCCCTGCCACAGCAAATGCTGCCGACCCTGCAAGGCCTGATCAACGACTCGCAACACGCACAGGTCAAGGCTTACATCGGCGCCGACACCGACGGCGAAACCGGCAACCTGCTCGGCGAAGGTCACCTGACCCTGATCGACAACCAGATCAACGCCAACACCGGCACCATCCGCGCCAAAGCCGAATTCGCCAACGCCAGCCAGAAGCTTTGGCCGGGCCTGCTGGTGACGGTAAAAATTCAGACGGCCCTCGACAAAGGTGCGCTGGTCGTACAACGCGGTCTCGACCAACACTTCGTTTACCGAGTGAATGGCGACAAGGTTGAAGCCGTGCAAGTGCAGATGGTTTATCAGGGCAGCGGTCAGGACATCATCAAAGGCGTGAAGGCCAGTGACGTGCTGGTGACCGATGGCCAGTCGCGACTCAAACCCGGTTCGACCGTGCAAGTCATGACCGAGCCGCCGCAAGTGGTGCAGGCGGAGCCGAAACCATGAAGGCGCACAAAGGGATTTCGACGTGGTGCATTGACCACCCGGTGGCGACGATTCTGCTGACCCTCGCACTGGTGCTGGTCGGAATCCTTGCCTTCCCGCGCTTGCCAATCGCCCCACTGCCGGAAGCGGAATTTCCTACGATTCAGGTGTCCGCGAAATTGCCCGGTGCCAACCCCGACACTATGGCCTCGTCCGTGGCCACGCCTTTGGAGGTGCAATTCAGCGCCATCCCCGGCATGACCCAGATGACTTCCAGCAGTGCCTTGGGCTCAACCCTGCTGACCCTGCAGTTCAGCCTCGACAAAAGCATCGACACGGCCGCGCAGGAAGTTCAGGCGGCGATCAACACCGCCGCCGGCAAGCTGCCCAAGGACATGCCGACGCTGCCGACCTGGAGGAAGGTCAACCCCGCCGACAGCCCTGTGCTGATCCTGAGTGTCAGCTCGACGCAGATGCCTGGCATCGAACTCAGCGATCTGGTGGAAACCCTGCTGGCCCGTCAGATCAGTCAGATCGACGGTGTAGGCCAAATCAACATTACCGGTCAGCAACGTCCGGCGATTCGCGTTCAGGCTTCGGCGGATAAACTCGCGGCCATCGGTCTGACCCTCGCCGACATTCGTCTGGCGATTCAGCAAACCAGCCTCAACCTGGCCAAAGGTGCGCTGTACGGCGAGTCGAGTATTTCCACGCTGTCGACCAACGACCAGTTATTCCATCCCGAGGAATACAGCCAACTCATCGTTTCCTACAAGGATGGCGCCCCGGTTCACCTAAGAGATGTCGCCAGCGTTGTTAACGGTTCGGAAGATGATTATGTGCAAGCGTGGGCGGGTGATCGGCCGGGGGTAAACCTGGTGATCTCGCGCCAGCCGGGCGCCAACATCGTCGAGACCGTGGACCGGATTCAAGCCGCCCTGCCCGGCCTCGAAGCCATGCTGCCGGCCTCCGTGCAGGTCGACGTACTGATCGACCGCACCCAGACCATCCGCGCCTCGCTGCACGAGGTCGAGATCACTCTGTTGATCGCGATCCTGCTGGTGGTGGCGGTGATGGCGCTGTTTTTGCGTCAGTTGTCGGCGACGCTGATTGTCTCGGCAGTGCTCGGTGTGTCGCTGATCGCCAGTTTCGCGCTGATGTACATCCTCGGGTTCAGCCTGAACAACCTGACCCTGGTCGCCATCGTGGTGGCGGTGGGGTTTGTGGTCGACGATGCGATTGTGGTGGTGGAAAACATTCACCGGCACCTGGAGGCCGGCGATGATATGCGCGAGGCGGCGATCAAAGGCGCAGGCGAGATCGGCTTCACCGTGGTCTCGATCAGTTTCTCGCTGGTGGCAGCGTTTATTCCGCTGTTGTTCATGGACGGCGTGGTCGGGCGACTGTTCAAGGAGTTTGCCCTGACCGCGACCTCGACCATCATGATTTCCGTGGTGGTTTCGCTGACGTTGGCGCCGACTCTTGCGGCGCTGTTCATGCGCAAACCGGTACATCACGCCCACGCGAAACCGGGCTTTAGTGAACGCTTGCTCGGTTGGTACGAGAAAGGCCTGCGCCGCGCCCTCGCCCACCAGAAATTGATGATCGGCGTATTCGGCTTGTCCCTCGCATTGGCCATCGCCGGCTACATCTTTATCCCCAAGGGTTTCTTCCCGGTGCAGGACACTGGCTTCGTGCTCGGTACGACTGAAGCCGCTGCGGACATTTCCTACGGCGACATGGTGAAAAAACACTTGGCTATGGCCGAAATCGTCGCCGCCGACCCGGCGGTGCAGACGTTTTCCCACTCGGTGGGTGTTTCCGGCAGTAACCAGACCATCGCCAACGGGCGCTTCTGGATCGCCCTGAAGAAACGCGGCGACCGTGACGTCAGCGCCAGCCAGTTCATCGACCGGATTCGTCCGCAACTGATGAAAGTCCCCGGCATCGTGCTCTACCTGCGTGCCGGCCAGGACATCAACCTCAGCTCCGGCCCAAGTCGCGCGCAGTACCAGTACGTACTCAAGAGCAACGACGGCGCGACCCTCGCCACCTGGACCCAGCGCCTGACCGAAAAACTGCGCAGCAACCCGGCGTTTCGCGACATTTCCAACGACCTGCAACTGGGCGGCAGCATCACTCACATCAGCATCGACCGCAGCGCGGCGGCGCGTTTCGGCCTGACTGCCAGCGATGTCGACGAGGCGCTCTACGATGCGTTCGGCCAACGCCAGATCAATGAATTCCAGACTCAGGTCAACCAGTACAACGTGATTCTGGAGCTGGACACCCGGCAGCGCGGCAGGGCCGAAAGCCTGAATTATTTCTACCTGCGCTCGCCGCTGAGCGGGGAAATGGTGCCGCTGTCGGCGCTGGCCAGATTCGATGCACCGACCATTGGCCCACTGTCGATTGCCCATGACGGCATGTTTCCGGCCGCCAACATGTCGTTCAACCTGGCGCCCGGCGTGGCGCTGGGCGATGCGGTGATTTTGCTCAATCAGGCCAAGGCCGAAATCGGCATGCCGACCGCGATCAGCGGCAACTTCCAGGGTGCGGCGGAGGCGTTCCAGAGTTCGCTGGCCAGTCAGCCGTGGCTGATTCTCGCGGCGCTGGTGGCGGTGTACATCATTCTCGGTGTGCTTTATGAGAGTTTCGTGCATCCGCTGACGATTATTTCGACCTTGCCGGCAGCGGGTTTGGGCGCGGTGATCATGTTGTGGATCTGCGGCCAGGATTTTTCGATCATGGCGCTGATCGGGCTGGTCTTGCTGATCGGCATTGTGAAGAAAAACGGCATCCTGATGATCGACTTCGCCCTCGAAGCCCAACGTCAACGCGGGATGTCACCAGAGGATGCGATTTTCGAGGCATGCATCACGCGGTTCCGGCCGATCATCATGACCACTCTCGCCGCGCTGCTCGGTGCCTTGCCGCTGATGCTCGGCTACGGCACCGGCGCCGAACTGCGCCAACCGCTGGGGATCGCGGTAGTGGGCGGCTTGCTGGTCAGCCAGATGCTGACGCTGTTTACCACGCCGGTCATATACTTGTGGCTTGAGCGACTTTTCCATAGACCCAAACCTGCGCCCGTACCGGCGTTGGCGACCACAGACTGAGGCGGGTCATGCGCGTTCTGATTATCGAAGACGAGGAAAAAACTGCGGACTATCTGCACCGCGGTCTGACGGAACAGGGTTACACCGTGGACCTGGCCCGCGACGGCGTCGAAGGCCTGCACCTGGCGCTGGAAAGTGACTACGCGGTGATCGTCCTCGACGTCATGTTGCCGGGCCTCGACGGCTTCGGCGTGCTGCGCGCATTGCGTGCGCGCAAGCAAACCCCGGTGATCATGCTCACCGCCCGCGAGCGGGTTGAAGACCGGATCAAAGGCTTGCGCGACGGTGCCGATGATTACCTCGGCAAACCGTTTTCCTTCCTCGAACTGGTCGCGCGCCTGCAGGCGCTGACCCGGCGCAGTGGCGGGCATGAGCCGGTGCAGGTGAGCATCGCCGACCTGTGGATAGACCTGATCAGCCGCAAGGCGACTCGCGCCGGCACGCGCCTGGACCTGACCGCCAAGGAGTTCTCGTTGCTCAGTGTCCTCGCCCGCCGCCAGGGTGAAATCCTCTCGAAAACCGCCATCGCCGAAATGGTCTGGGACATCAATTTCGACAGCGATGCCAACGTCGTCGAGGTGGCGATCAAACGCCTGCGCGCCAAGCTCGACGGGCCGTTCGACGAGAAACTGCTGCACACCATTCGTGGCATGGGTTATGTGCTGGAGAGTCGTGGTGTCCAGTAACTCGATCGCCCTGCGCCTGAGCGGGATGTTCACGCTGGTGGCGCTGCTGGTGTTCCTGTTGATCGGCGGCGCGCTGTATCAGCAGGTCGATAAAGGTTTGGGCTTGTTACCGGAAGCCGAGCTGGATGCGCGCTATAGCGTGCTTGAATCCACCGTCGGCCGCTTCGGCACCCCAGAGCACTGGGTGAAGATCAACAACAAACTCAAGTTGCTGGGCGAAGAAGATAAACGCATCAGTTTCTGGATAAGCAGTGGCGATCCGCAGTACGAATACGGCAGTTTGACCCCGCAGATTCGCGAGTTCGCCAATGGTCCGCTGGGCATGCGTGACCTGCAATTGCCGGATCAGCCTTTTCCGCTGAAAGTGCTGGTCAGCCAGTTCCCTGCCAAGGATCAGCGTCCGCCGCTGCGCTTTATGATCGGCATCGATACCGAGACCTTTCACCAGACCCAGCATCAATTGCTGATCGCCTTGATCAGCCTGGCGATTGTCGGCGTGCTGCTGGCCTCGGCGCTGGGGTATTGGGTGGCGCGGATCGGCCTCAAGCCGCTGATCAAACTGTCCCACGAAGCCCAACGCCTGACCCCGCCGCTGCGAGCCGGTCGCTTGCGATTGTCGCCATTGCCACCGGAGCTGGAACAGTTCGTCGACTCGTTCAACTCGACGCTGGAACGGGTCGAAATGGCCTATTCGCGACTGGAGTCGTTCAACGCCGACGTGGCGCACGAACTGCGTTCGCCGCTGACCAATCTCATCGGCCAGACCCAGGTGGCATTGACGCGCGGACGCTCAGCCGAACATTACTTCGAAGTGCTGCAATCCAACCTCGAAGAGCTGGAACGGCTGCGTTCGATCATCAACGACATGCTGTTTCTGGCCAGTGCGGATCAGGGCAACAAGGCGACCAAACTGACGTCGGCATCGTTGGCCGATGAAGTGGCAACCACGCTGGAGTATCTGGATTTCATTTTCGAAGACGCGCAGGTTCAGGTGCAGGTCAGCGGCGATGCGCAGGTGCAGATCGAGGTCGCGCATTTGCGTCGGGCGTTGATCAATCTGCTGAGTAACGCGGTGCAGCACACTGAAGCGGGTCAAGTGATCGAGGTGCGAATCGAGGTTCAAGAGCATCAGGTGAGTATTGGTGTGGCCAACCCCGGTTCGCCGATTGCCAGTGAGCATTTGCCGCGTTTGTTTGAACGCTTCTATCGAGTGGATGCGTCGCGCAGCAACAGTGGGAACAACCATGGGCTGGGGCTGGCGATCGTGAAAGCGATTGCGCTGATGCATGGCGGGGATGTGTTTGTGCGCAGTGATCGGGGGATGAATACCTTTGGGATTTGTTTGCCGGTTTGAAAAGCCCCTCACCCTAACCCTCTCCCGGAGGGAGAGGGGACTGACCTGATCTGGCTTAATGATTCTGGACACCCCTAAAGGGCGGTAATCTACGCCCAACGACGAGGTGTGATTTGACCAGACGCTATTTTTCGACAGATTTCAAACGGGATGCGGCTTGCCTGGTTTTGGA
>NZ_JACXXO010000031.1 GCF_017980685.1 Pseudomonas iridis | reverse complement strand
CATCCCGAACTCAGCAGTGAAACGATGCATCGCCGATGGTAGTGTGGGGTTTCCCCATGTGAGAGTAGGTCATCGTCAAGATTAAATTCCGAAACCCCAATTGCGAAAGCAGTTGGGGTTTTGTTTTAGTAGAAGTACCCGTTTTTGCTGTCTCGTCATCGTGTTGACGGGCCAGTTATAGAATTTCTTGACGACCATAGAGCGTTGGAACCACCTGATCCCATCCCGAACTCAGTAGTGAAACGATGCATCGCCGATGGTAGTGTGGGGTTTCCCCATGTGAGAGTAGGTCATCGTCAAGATTAAATTCCGAAACCCCTGTCTGCTAACGCAGACAGGGGTTTTGTTGTTTCCGAGCCTATAAAAATCAAACCATCAAGCTGCTTTGCGAGCCTTGCTGATACGTCGAGCCTGCCACTTGCGCCACCAGATGTAGACACCAGTTGCCGATAAACCCGCAATCAAAACGTCTGATACCGCGATCATCACTTGGCCAGTAAACCCGATGATCCGTCCACCATGTATCGGTGACTGCAACCGATAAAACCGATCTCCCAACGTTCCCTGGCCTGCAATTTCCCGCCCTAGCAATCGCCCATCCGTACCGTGAAAGAACAGCCAGAAACAATCAATCACCCAAGCAACGGCAACCGACCCCATCAGCAGCAGTCCCCAGTTGCCGGGCAGCGCGCATGAAATGTTTCCCCACAGATACGACAAAACCAGCCCCTGAACATCCGGGACTGGCTTTTTTATGCACAAGGTAATGGCTTAGAACTGATAGCTGACCGTGGCTGCCACGTTGCGCTCTTCGCCCATGTAGCAGAAGTTCAGGCTGGCGCAGGATGCCACGTAGGACTCGTTTGTCAGGTTGTTCGCGTTCAGGCGTACGTCAACGCCCTTCAAGCCGACTTTGCCCAGGTCGTAGCCAATCGACGCGTCGAACAACGTGTAGGACGGGACCTTCACGGTGTTCTCCGCGTCCGCCCAGCTGTAGCCGACATAACGCACCCCGCCGCCCAAGCGCAGACCATCGAGTGCCGCACTGTCGAACTTATAGTCAGCCCACAACGACGCCATGTGCCGAGGCGCTTGGGTCGGTGAATTGCCTTTGTTCTCGATCACGTCGGTAGGGGTGCTCAGCGTGCTGACCATCGACTTCGAATACTCGATATCAGTGAAGGTGTAACTGCCGAGCACTTTCAGGCGATCGGTCAGTTGCATGTGCGCTTCCAGTTCCAGACCCTGAGAGCGGACAGCTCCTACAGCGCGGTAGAAGTTTTCCTGCGGCAGTTTGGTCGCCAGGTTTTCCTGATCAATGTGGAAAAGCGACGCGGTAAACAGGTCGTCAGTGCCCTGCGGCTGATACTTCAGGCCTACTTCCCACTGCGTGCCATCAGTCGGGGCTAACGGATTGCCCGCGCTGTCGGCATAGGAGTTCGGGTTAAACGACTCGGAGTAGCTGATGTAAGGCGCCAAGCCGTTATCGAACAGGTACAGCGCACCGGCGCGGCCAGTCAGCTTGGTGCGCTGGTCTTTGATTTCGTTGCCCACGGGGCGCCCGGCCTCGGCGATGCGGTTTTCGTCAGACGTCTCAACCCAGTCCTGACGCAGACCCAGCGAGAAGCGCCATTTGTCCATCTCGATCAGGTCTTGCAGGTAAACGCCGGTTTGCTCCAGGCGACGCAGGTAACTGGTCTTGCCGTAAAGGTCGATCGCCGAGTTGCCATACACCGGATTGAACGCGTTGATCGGTGCGAGGCCGCCGCTGGTCCAGTCGACCACGGTTTTGCGCCGCTGATAATCCGCCCCCATCAGCACTGTGTGCTTGGTCGCGCCGGTAAAAAATTCGGCCTGCAGCATGTTGTCGACGATAAAGGCATGCAGGCGCTCGTCACCGCCCGTGTAGTAGCGGTTCAACTCGTTGCTGGTCGGCGACGTCCAGCCATAGGCATAGACCTGATCCATGTTTACTTTGGAATCGAGGTAACGGAAGTTCTGCCGCGCCGTGAAGACATCGTTGAAGCGATGTTCGAACTGATAACCGAACGATTGCTGATCACGGGAATAGCCATCAATGCTCGGCTCGCCCTCGAAGAAGTGCGGCGAGATCCGCTGACCATTACGCTGATGAATCGTACCGTCGGCGGGCACGCCACCGTGGTAGCCGCCATCCGGATCGTGTTGCAGATACGCCTGTAGCGTCAGTGAGGTGTCTTCAGTGAAATCAATGCTGAGGGTCGGCGCGAGGGCGAGGCGCTTTTCCTTGTTGTGGTCGAATTGTGTGTCGGACTGATCCGACAAACCCGTCAGACGATAGGCGATACGCTTGTCGTCATCGACCGGGCCGCTGAAGTCAAAACCGACACCGCGCTGGCCTTGCGTGCCGACCGTGGCTTGCACCTGGTGATACGTCTCGTACAACGGTTTTTTACTGGTCAGCGCTACCAGACCACCCGGCGAGCTGCGGCCGTAGAGCACCGACGACGGACCTTTGAGAATGTCCACGCGCTCAAGGAAATACGGATCGACCTGCATGGTGCTGTAGGTGCCGCTGTCGCCCATCGACTTGAGGCCGTCGAGGTAGATGTTATCCACCGAGCCGTCGTTGAAACCGCGCATCGCCACGTAGTCGTAACGGTGCGTGGCGCCATACGGATTGGTCAGCACGCCCGGTGTGTAGCGCATCGTTTGCGAAACCGTTTGTGCGCCCTGGTCATCCATTTGCTCACGGGTGACCACAGACACGCTTTGCGACGTTTCACGCAACGCGGTACTGGTCTTGGTGGCGATCTGGCTGTGAGTGGCGTTGTAGCCGTCCATACTGCCCAGCGCATTGCCGAGCGCGAAGCCTTTGATGTCCGTGGTCGGCAAGGCCAACGCTGCGGTTTCTGCGACCGAACGCAGAACATAGCTGCTGCCATCCTGACTGACCGCTTCGAGCCCCGAACCGCCGAGCAAATGGCTCAAGGCCTGATCGGTCGAGTATTCGCCCTGTACCCCCAGGGATTGCTGCCCCTGAGTCTGCTGTGGGGTCATCGACAACGTGATGCCGGCCTGGCGCGCGAACTGATTCAGCGCGTCACCCAACGGCCCGGCGGCAATGTTGTAGCGATGGCTGACCTCATTGGCACTGGCAGTGGCCGCCAGGCTCAGGCTCGGTAACGCACCAACGCCCAACGCAGTGGAGAACAGTGCAGCCCGAACGGCGTGGCGCAGCAGGCCCGATTCGGCAGTGGAATTCAGAGGGTTCTTACAGGTGGTACGGACAGTCATTTCAGGTTTCCGTAGGAAGTCGCGAAGGCTGAGTTGAAGTGCTTACTGACTAAGCCGGACTTGCTGCGAAAACCCGCCAAAAAAATTTCAGACTGCGGCTTCCAGGGTTACCCACCAGCGAGTGCGATAGCGCAGGTGCACCGGCAAGGTCTGCGGCAGGATTGCTAAAAGTTTGTCGGTGTCCTCCAGACGGAATACGCCGGACAGACGCAAATCAGCCACATCCGACGCGCAGCTCAAAAAGCCCTGACGATAACGACCGACCTCAGTGAGGAAATCGCCCAGACGCATATTGCGCGTGACGATCAAGCCGTCGGCCCAGGCGCCGACATCCATATTCAGCGGTGGCGCCGCGCGCACGTGATGGTGATCGATCAGATAACTCTGCCCGGCGAGCGCCTCGATCGAGGTGCCGCCAGCGTTAATGGCAACACGCCCACTGGTGACGCTCAGTCGCGTGCAATCGCTGTCCTGGCGCAAAACGAACCGCGCGCCCTGCGGCTCGTAAACGCCATGACGACTTTGCACACGCAGCGGCCGTTCGAAGGCTGAGCCCTCGTCCGCGCCGCCGCAGGTGACGAGAATTTCGCCGCGAGTGAGTTTGATCAGCCTTTGCTGCGCGGTGTAATCCAGATCCACCGCACTGGCGGTGTTGAGCTCGATCCGCGTGCCGTCTGGCAACTGGAATCCACGCCGCTCGCCCGTCGCGGTGGCGTAATCGGCGCTCCATTGCTGCCAGGGCGAGGCGTCCTTGGCCAGCCATGTAGCGGAGCCCAGCAACAATGCGCCAGACAACAGCTTCAACGCCTGGCGCCGGCCCAAGCCCTGCGCACTGTTTTCCAACGTATTCAACGCCACTTGCGCACCCGGCACCGCGCGCAGGTTGTGGCTCAATTCGGCTTGCAGCGATTGCACCCGTTGCCACGCCAGTTCATGTTCATGATGCTCGGCGCGCCATTGTTCGCACTGGCGACTCAAGCGTGAATTACCGTGGTTGTTGCGCAGACGCAGCAGCCAGTGAATCGCCTGCTTGACCACCTGTTGCTGGGGCTCGGCGCGGCGGCCGAGGGATAACTTGTCCACAGGCATCAGCTGTCGTACCGCAGCACATAGCAGTGATAGAGCGCATCGGCGACGTAGCGCTCGACCGAACGCAGCGATAATCCCATCTGTTCGGCGATCTGCTTGTGCGTCAAACCTTCGCACTGCGCCAGAAGAAACGCCTGACGCACTTTTGGCTTCAATCCTTCAAGCATGCGCGCGATGCTTTCCAGCAGTTCGATCACCAGCGCGCGGGCTTCGGCGCTCGGCGTTTCGGCCTCGGGCAGATGGGCGATGGTTTCCAGATACGCACGTTCGATCTCTTCACGGCGCCAGTGGTCGATCACCAGGCCGCGCGCGATGGTCCGCAGGAAGGCGCGAGGGGCCTTGAGTTCGAGACGTTCGGTGCGTTGCAGCAAGCGTACAAAAGTATCTTGCGCCAGATCCGCCGCATCGGCCGCGTTGCCGAGCCGCGCGCGCAGCCAAGCATTCAGCCAGCCGTGATGACTACTGTAAAGCGCCTGTACTGCAAACTCAGGTGAGGACATGAACGCGCCAGCCCGAACGACACAAATGATAATTAGTCGCATTTTTATCAAGGGCAGGAAATTTTGCAACCTTCCCTCGAAGAACGCTCATAGAAAACACGGTGGCGACAGCTCTGGCACGCCGTTCGGCGGGAATCCGACATTAATGCCATCCATTTCCCACACAGCCCTAAGATTTCTCCGAAACGTGCCGACAGACTGGTGAGACATGCGTGCACCAAAGTAGAGTGGCCATCAGAACGCTGCCTGCCAGCTATTGGATATTTGGAGCTACATGGAATGTTGCATCCCCGAACGCATACCCACTTTTGCATAAGAAGTCCCATGAAATGAATCTCAAGTTCAGCCATAAAATCCTGTTGGCCGCCTCGGGCGTCGTGGTCCTGGCTTTCGCTTTATTCACCCTCTACAACGACTATCTGCAGCGAAACACCATTCGCCAGAACCTCCAGTCCTCCGTGCAGCAGGCCGGCGATCTGACCGCCAGCAGCGTGCAGAACTGGATGAGCGGGCGGATCCTGGTGCTGGAAAACCTCGCGCAGAACGTTGCCCATCAGGGCAAGGAAGCCGACTTCCCGGGCCTGGTCGATCAACCAGCCTTCACCTCGAACTTCCAGTTCACCTACGTCGGCCAGGCCAACGGTGTATTCACCCAACGCCCAGACGCGAAGATGCCGGACAGTTACGACCCGCGTCAGCGCCCTTGGTACAAGCAAGCAGTGGTAGCCGACAAAACCATGTTGACGCCGCCGTACATGGCCGCTGTCGGCGGTCTGGTGGTGACCATTGCCATGCCGGTGAAGAAGAACGGCGAGCTGATTGGCGTGGTCGGCGGTGACCTGAGCCTGGAAACCCTGGTGAAGATCATCAACTCGGTGGACTTCGGTGGCATCGGCCATGCGTTCCTGGTCAGCGGTGACGGCCAGGTGATCGTCAGCCCGGACAAAGATCAGGTGATGAAGAACCTGAAAGACATCTACCCGAACTCCAGCGTCCGCATCGAGAAGGGCAACCAGAACGTCGTGCTCAACGGTCAGGAACGCATCCTGTCGTTTACCCCGGTCAGTGGTTTGCCCAATGCCGAGTGGTACATCGGTCTGTCGATCGATCGCGACAAGGCCTACGCCGCACTCAGCCAGTTCCGTACTTCGGCGCTGATCGCCATGTTCGTGGCGGTGGGTGCAATTGCCGTGTTCCTGAGTCTTTTGATCACCGTGCTGATGCGTCCGCTGATCACCATGGGCCGCGCGATGCAGGACATCGCACAGGGCGAAGGTGATCTGACTCGTCGTCTGGCGGTCGAGAGCAAAGACGAATTCGGTGAACTGGGCAGCTCGTTCAACCAGTTTGTCGAGCGGATTCACGCGTCGATTTCCGAAGTGTCTTCGGCGACCCGCCAGGTGCATGATCTGTCGCAACGCGTGATGGCTTCGTCCAACGCTTCCATCGTCGGTTCGGACGAGCAAAGTGCGCGCACCAACAGCGTCGCCGCCGCGATCAACGAACTGGGTGCCGCCACTCAGGAAATCGCCCGCAATGCTGCCGATGCTTCGCAGCACGCCAGCGGCGCGAGTGAGCAGGCTGATGACGGTCGCCAAGTGGTGGAGCAAACCATTCTGGCGATGACCGAGTTGTCGCAGAAGATCAGCCTGTCGTGCACGCAGATCGAAACGTTGAACGCCAGCACCGACAACATCGGCCACATCCTCGATGTGATCAAAGGCATTTCGCAGCAGACCAATCTGCTGGCGCTCAACGCCGCGATTGAAGCAGCACGTGCCGGTGAAGCCGGACGCGGTTTTGCGGTAGTGGCGGACGAAGTGCGTAACCTCGCCCACCGTACCCAGGAATCGGCGGAAGAGATCCACAAGATGATCACGTCGTTGCAGGTCGGTTCGCGTGAGGCGGTGAGCACCATGAACGCCAGCCAGGCGTCCAGCGAGCAGAGCGTTGAAGTGGCCAACCAGGCCGGTTTGCGCCTGGTCAGCGTGACCCAGCGCATCGGCGAAATCGACGGCATGAACCAGTCGGTTGCGGCCGCGACTGAAGAGCAGACGGCGGTGGTGGAAACCCTCAACGTCGACGTTAACCAGATCAACATGTTGAACCAGCAGAGCGTGGCCAACCTCAACGAGACGTTGAAGGATTGTGATGCGCTGTCGCAACAGGCCAATCGCCTGAAGCAGTTGGTGGACAGCTTCAAGATCTGATCACGTTATCGTTCATCGCGGGCAAGCCCGCTCCCACAGGTTTTTTGGCGAACACAACATTTGTGAACGACCTGGACCCTGTGGGAGCTGGCATGCCAGCGATGGCGGTAGTTCGCCCACCGCTCAACTCAAGCCCTAAACGAACAGCTTCAACACATTCCCCATCGCATCATCCGCAAACCCCTGCACAAAATCCTTGAACCCCGGCAATGCCTCCGCCCCTCCACTGGCCGGCTCGGCAATGATCGTCCAGGTCGCCCGCGACTGCCCTTCGCCCAACGATTCAACCTTCATCGCCGCCCAAAGATTGGCCACGCCCAGCGTGTTGTAGATCGTCGTCCAGGTCATGCTTTGCGCCTGCTCGTCGCGGGAGTTGAGTTGCTCAACCACCACGTTGCCATCCTTGAAAAATTTCTTGCGCAGCGAGGACACACCCTCACCGGTCATCTCGATGTGTGACAGCGCCGGAATGAAACGGTCGAAACCGCCGAAGTCGCCGACCACCGCCCAGACTTGCGTCGCGTCTGCTGGTACTTCAACCGAAGACATGACGTGGCAGCCGTGCGGGTTTTTGATCAGGGTGTCGGGTTGCAGAGGGTTCATGGTGTTGCTCCTTTTTGATGAACTAGATGAAGTTGATTTCTTTCAGGTAATCGCAGCCGCGGCGCAGCAGCGCCGGGGATTTTTCCGGGTAATGCGCGCCCATCTGCCGCACGCCGGCTTGCGCGTTGGCGTGGCCGATCAGAGAGATGTCGCCGATGTCTTCTTCGAAGCCGTTGAGGTAAAAACCGAGCACGCCGAACAGCGCGTTGTCGGCGTCGACCCGTCCCAGTTGTTGTTGCCAGTCGGCGACGCTGACCAGCGAGAACTCGCTGCCGGTATCGCGGAACGAGGCGACGTAGGCGTCCCAGCTCAGAGGCTCGGGGTTGTGCAGGTTGAACACCGCCCGTTCCGCCGAGTAACGGCTGGCGTGAAAGGCGATGAAGCGGGCGAGAAAATCCACCGGCATCAGGTCGAAGTTCAGTGCGAATGCAGGCACCTGGCCGAGCTGAATCGAGCCTTTGAGCATCAGCATCAAGCGGTTTTTGTGCGGCTGGCAGACGCCGCTCAGGCTGTTGAAGCTGATGTTGCCGGGGCGATACAGATTGACCCGTACGCCAAGCGTCCGCGCCCGTTCGAGGATGCGTTCGCCAACCCATTTCGACAGGTTGTAGCCGTTGCGGATGTAGATCGGTGGCGTCGGCGCGGCAGGCATTTCCAGCACCCGACCCGCGTCGTCGACCGTGCTTGAAGCCGACAGTGTCGAGACAAAATTGAAGACCTTTTTGCTGCGCCCTTCGCACAGGCGCAGCAGCTCGAAAATCGGCTCGACGTTGTCCGCTGCCAGAGACTCGTAATCGAGGACGTGATTGACGTTGGCCGCGTTGTGCACCAGCGCACCGAACTCACTTTCCAGCCGTTGATAGTCGTTCTCCCCCAGCCCGAGTTGCGGACGCGTGATGTCTGCCGCGTACACCCGCACCCGACTCAGATCCAGATGTTCCAGCCGGTTTTCGCGCAGTGCCTGAGCGAAGCGCTGCGCCGCTGTTTGCCCGCCCCCGTCGCGCACCAGGCACGCCACTTCACTGGCGCCCCAACCGAGCAGCGCCTCGACGATGTGCACGCCGACAAAACTGTTGGCGCCGGTGACGATCACCTTGTGCACATCGCCCATGCGGCTGATTGGCAGCGGTTCGATGTCCAGCGTACGCTCGGCGTCGGCCATGGCCTGGGCGCTGAGTACGGCGCTGTCATCGGTGCCGCGCACCAGCGTGGCAAGTTTGATGATGGTCGGCTGTTCGATGAAGCGATTGATCGAGATGCTGCGGCCGAATTCCTCACGCAAGCGCAACAACATGCGCGACAGCAGAATCGAGTGACCGCCGAGATTGAAGAAGCTCTCGTCGGTGGAAATATCGCTGGTCGGCAGCTCCAGCAACTCCGCCCAGATCTCCAGAAGCAGCGCTTCGTCTTCATTGGCCGGCAGGCATTTCGGGCCGTTGTCCTGCACGCTCACCGGTAACCCCAGCAGCGCTTTTCGGTCGACCTTGCCATTGCTGGCGAACGGCATGCCCGGCAGCTCAGTCCACGCCACGGGTTGCATGTAGTCCGGTAAAAACTGCTGGGCGTGGGCCTTCAATGCGTCGCGGGCAGCGTCCGTTTGCGGCTGGGCGAGAAACGCCAGAATCCGTCGCTGACTGTCGATCACCACCGCCACCTGTCGGTACAACTGGCTCTCGCGCAGGCAGCGTTCTATCTCTTCCGGCTCGACCCGAAAACCACGAATCTTCACCTGATTGTCGCGTCGCCCGCACAGCTCGATGCCGTGCTCGCCCCACTTGGCCATGTCGCCACTGCGATAGGCGCGCAGTTGCTCGCCGCCCGGCAGGTTGAGGGTCAGATAGCGCTCGGCGGTCTGCTGTGGATTGTTGAGGTAACCGGGGCAGACACCGGGTCCGACGATGAACAATTCGCCGACCGTGTGCTCGGCCACCGGTTGCAGGTCGTCATCGAGAATCAGCACCTGGCTGTTGGCGATCGGTGCACCGAGCGTACGATTGCTGTCACCCGGTTCGAGCTGCCGCGCGGTGATCAAAACCGTGGCTTCAGTGGGGCCGTAGAGGTTGTGCAGTTCGCCTTGGCGGGTCAGTTGCTCGATGACGAACGGCTCGCAGACATCGCCGCCGGTCATTACCTGTTGCACGCCTTGCAGTTGTTCCAGCGGCAGGATGCTCAACAGCGCCGGTGGCAGGAACGCGTGTGTCAGTTGTCGGCGGCGAATCAGTGCGACCAGTTGCAGTGGATCGCGCCGTTGCGTGTCGTCGGGCACCACCAGTTCGGCGCCTTCGAGCAAGGTCGGGAAAATGTCGATCAGCGACGAGTCGAAGCTCAGCGAAGAGAACTGCAGTACCCGGCTCCTGGTGTTGAGTTGTGTGTAGTCGGCGTACCACGCAGTGAAGTGCGCAAGGTTTGCCTGACTGAGCAACACACCCTTCGGATGCCCGGTGGTGCCCGAGGTGTAGAGTGCCATGCACGGCGCGTCGAGTTCGGGGCGCTGGCGCATTAACGGTTGCGCGATGTCTGCGTCGGCCCTGTCGATGTGGCTGACATCCAGCCCCGGCATCGATTCGCTCAGCGGGTGCAAACCGTCATGCAGCAACAGCAGCGCCCCAGCGTTTTGCAGAATGTATTGCTGGCGCTGCAACGGATGGCTGGGTTCCAGCGGCAGATACAACGCTCCACTGCCGAGAATCGCCAGAATGGAGGCGAACAGCGCGGGGCTTTTCGGTAAACAAATGCCTACCACCCAAGGCTGTGGATGCGGGTCGAGCAGGGCCTGCAAACGCTGTTGAATCGCCTGGCTATGCGCATGTAACTGTCGATAGCTGATCGACTGCTCAGCGAGGTGCAGCGCCGGCCGATCGGCGTGGCGAATCAGGCTCTGTTGCAGACGCTCGATCAGCGGAATTTGCGCCTGTTCCAGCAGTGCGGCATTCACTGTGGCGTTAAGGCGATGAACGTAGGCAAGGCTGTCGAGAAACTGCAGGTTTTCCAGCCGCTCGTAATCCGGCGCCGTCACCGCAGCGGCATACCGCAAGTATTCCGGGTCGCGGGAGTAGCGGCTGACCAGCAACGACACTTCGTCCACCACGTGCATCAGCACCCTTTGGCGCAATGCCTGCCCGTTGCCCGAAGGCTCATCGCCAATCGGCACGCGGCTGATCAATGTCGAGCCGAGAAAGCACAGCAGGTCGATCGACGGCAGACCTGCATTGCTATGCCCACCGAGCCCCAAGCGCAGATGCAGGTGTGGGATCGCGCAGAAGTCGCCAGCCGCAATGAAGCCATCGTCAATGATCAAATCCACCGTCGATTTCGCTGCGCCGCTGCGATCCAGAGAGTGACCTTGCTGTTCAAGTTCCTGCGCCAGGTCGGTCATCGCCTGGCTGGCGCCAATCAATAAAATATCGAGACGTTTCATGTCGGCCTCCTCAAACCAGGTAATCGCGCAGGGCGTGTTGCACGCACGGTGCGTCGAGCAGCGAGCTGTTGTGGAAAAACTTGATGATGTTGCCCACCAGCGGGTGATGGCGATTGATCGGGAAGGCCAGACCGGTCATCTCTTCCTTGAGCGAAAGGCGCGTCTCTTCGCTGACCTGCAGGGCATCGATCAGGCGTAAATCGAAGGATTTCTGGATGTCGTTGGTCAGGTAATGGCCGATGAACACCGGCAGGATGTTCGCGATGGCTTCACGATCAGCCACGCTCGCGGTGTGCCAATAGATGCGCACCATCCGCGCCCAGAAACTGGAATGACGACCCTCGTCGAGCAAATGGTCGGCCATCAGGCCTTTGATCGACGGCTTGACCGTATCGTCGCGGGCGAACGCCGCCACGTCGCCGGTCACGGTGTTCTCGGCGATGGCCACGCAGATCAGTTCCACGGCGCTGCGCAGATGTTCCGGCGCCAGCGCGACAGCGGCGGGAATCGCCCGGCTCAGTTCGATTTGATCCGGCAAGCGGATCGGCTCAATGCCGGTCATGGCGACCGTCTGCTGCATGAAATCCATCGCCACCAGCGCGTGGTAATCCTCGTCGACCACAACGGTCATCGCGTCGTAACGACAGGCGAACGGGAACGCTACGGCGAAGCGGTTCTTGGCAATGCTGCGCGCGGTCTTGTCGACGATTTCGGTCTCGAAAATCACCACGTCGTTGATGAACTTGTACAGCGTCTGCACCAAGGCGAAATCACGTTGCTGCGGGCATTCACGCAGAAAGGTTTCGCTGAGCACCAGTGGTTGGCGACTGAGCGGATAGATCAGACGCTCGTCGTTTTCCAGAACGCGGCGCGGGCGCGTGCGGATGGTCGCGCGGCTTTCCCAGACATCGGCAAAGGACTGATAGTCGGCGGCGTTCATTGGGCAACCTCCGCCAACGGCTCGCGCATGCTCACGCGCAGGCCATCCCACAGGGCGATGCGGCTTTCGACGGCGGCGATGGCGCTGGCGTATACCTCGGCCTCGCGTTGCGGATCGCCATCGACCAGGCGCTCGAGCAACTGCTCTGCCGCCGGGCCGTGATCCTCGGAGTCGACCTCGATGTGCCGCTCCAGGTAATAGCGAAAGGTCGGCGCGTGCTCGATGCCAATGCCCCAGTCGTCGAGGATGCGCTGGAACATGGTCGGGATCACACTTTCGCGGCCATGCAGGAACGCGGCGGCAACGCTGTGCCCCGGCGCATGCAGGGCGGTGCGCAAGGTGTCACGGACGAATTGGGCAGCGGCCGGATCGACGTCGACACTTTGCAGCGCCACGTCATAACTCACGCCTTCCTTTTGCAGCGCGACGAAGCGTTCCGCCGCCGAGGTGCTGGCGCCGACTTCGCGCATGGCATCCAGATACAACTCGAAATGGCTGTAATGACCGTGGCTCAGACGATCGTCGGATTCCTCTCCGAGGACAATCTCGTTGATCAGGCGTGCAGCATGCGGATCACGCGGCGGCAGCCAGGGCAAACGGGTGCAGGTCAGTTCCTGTTGCAGGCGTTTGGTCAGTGACATGAAATCCCACACGGCAAACACGTGGCTTTCCATGAAACGTCGCAAAACAGTCATTGAATCAATTTCGGCAAAAATCGGGTGAGCGCTTAGCTCGGCTTTTTTCAGGGCAAGTTTGTGCTTTGTATTAGACATGACGGGGCTCTATCCTTGATATGAAATGGACAATACGTTGTAACTTCGCAATCAATGGCGCGTCGGCTCGTTAATCTTTTTTTCAGGCGAACAGTGACCTCGTGCAAGTTAATGCAGTTGAACTAAACGTATATGCGTAGGGCACGTTAGTCAGGCGGGGTATCGCCCTTCATTGGTCCTGCTGTGGGTCTATGTCCGCCAGGAGAGGAGATCTCAAGCTCGGCGGAGAAAAACTAATACATTGGAAAACAACTTAACAAGTATATTTTTGATTATTTTTAGTTGTCGTGTTTTCAAGTGCGAGAGTGTTCGATAAAACTCTTCGAGTAAGTTTTATTCAGGCGAAGTTGCTCCTTTCGGTCAATAAAGACCAAAATCGAATAAACAGAGTGAATGCCTCACTCGAAGCAACTTTTAAATTAAAAAAAATTGAAGTTGTTTAAGGAAACTCTGAAAAAGGCTTCCAGATTTGGTGAAATACCCGCCTCACAGGAATCGAACGGTTGAGTCCCGATGAAACAGATGTCCTTCGCCGATGCTGAGTACGCCGGCAAACGTAAGC
>NZ_JACXXO010000030.1 GCF_017980685.1 Pseudomonas iridis | reverse complement strand
AGCACGATCAGAGGAAAGAGCCGTGAATTAAAGACAAGAAGGGTCTGTTTTTCGGCCGACTTGGATTTTTTGAACCTCAAGCAGCGAGGGCCTCAAAAATCGGTGGGTACTTCAGACCTTCCCTAATGGCTTTCCAGATGCTGTGGATAAGCAGTTGAGCAGGGCCGGCGGAGGGTGACGATCAGAATCGCGATTCCAGATAGGTGCTCTATAACCCAGTAAACTCGAATAAAAAGTATGCAAGGCAAAACCGTTAGCAAACGCTAGCCGCACCATCCAGGACGTCAGAAGTTCATCAGACAATGGCTGAGGATGGATGGGAAGCATGTGCTAGATCCTCGATGCCATCTGCGTCCTATCACTTGGTGGAACATAGCCACATTCGTTCATCACATCGGCAGTGATACGCTCTTCGCCGGACTCCATCGCATACTCTGCAGAGGCATTAAGCAACAGCGAAAGCTCTCCTATGTATCCTTCACACAGGGCCAAAGCCTTTGCGGCCAATGGTTTCTCATGTAAAGCCGACGGCTGGCGCAATGGCAACAACCGCTCAAACGACATGAGAAGCTGCAAGAACCCTTTATTCATTTGCCATTTTGGTAGGAACTCCGGAGGAAACCGGTTCTGGATCTGAGGATCGATACTAACCGCACGAAGTAAATCGCCAGTACCGCTACCCACAATGGAGATCTGAAGTTCATTGCCTAGATACTTCAACAAATTTAGAGACTGCTGCTGCCTAACAGAAGTTCCAGCCAGCATATTATGAAGATCATCAATAACTAGGACTTTTAATTGGACCGCCCTCAAGACCTTTATTACGCGCACACGCTTGGCGTCTGTGGATGAAGCAGGACTTTTCTCAAACAATTTCCCGAGTATTTCAGAATAAATACTTGCTTCTGTTGGACTTGGAGGAGTTTCTATCTTTAGTACCGGGCATAAGATATGCTCGCCTCTCGGATTTTCGTCGGGTAAATTACGCCCAACAAATTTATCAACTAAATTAGATTTTCCGTTGTTCGTGCTACCTACGATAAGCATGTTAGGCATGCGTGTTTGTCGTGGATGTGCGAGCAAACGGTCAAGCTTCTTGAGGATGGCATTTGCCTGGGGATAGCCAATCCAGCGACGGTTGGCTATCCATAGAATACGTGCTTCCGCATCACGCTCGATTAGCTTGAGGGCTTCAGGATGAAGATGATGATAGCTCGCCATGGATCACCCCAACTCTATGTCGTCAAACGGAATGATAACTTCGCCAAAAGGGTCTGAATCTTCATGAACATCGACAGGCGATTCCGATTGAGATTTCTGATGAGCCCCCAAAGATTGCCTGCGTCGTTGGACATTTCGCAAACTCCTCTTCTCGCGGGCGCGCTGGGCCTTCGCTAAACGAGTACTCTCGATAGCGCTCTCCTCAATTTTCCGCATCTTCATAACCCCTTGAAAAATAGCGTCCTCATCGGGATCATTATTAGGGTCATTTTTTATACGTTTAAGCGCAGCTTTAAGCTCCCAGTAACTTATTGCAGGCCGAGCACTGTTAAGATACGGGATAGGGACATATGTTTTAGTGTCTGGGTCCAAAAAATAAACCACACTAATATCTCTAGGATCATATGCGAAGATAAATTTTTTGACCTTATTCGTATTTTGATCCATCGCCTTTATCCACTTACGTAGGACCGGCGAATAGTAATGAATGTAGTTAACCAGCGCACCTGTCTGCTGTATGGTCCTTTCAAGATACGGGGTAAAATCCAGACGGAACGTTTCCTCATCAGAAACCCTAGCTGGCAACCCAACCCCGAGCTGACTTTCTGAACCATATACAAGCTGAGAAAACTTTTTAATAGGAGGAATTCCACCGTTACCGGAATGCTTAGAATTATGATAAGAATAAACAAAGAAAGTAGTAAACCAGAGTTCCAACTCATCCAGAGTTAAGCAAGCCTTCTGTTCTGAGTTATAATCAGCCTTGACTTTAACATTTGAAAAAGTCGTTCCTTCAAGCGTATGGCACTCAGTCATGAAGGTACGAAACGCTCGCTCTACATGGGGGCCGTAGTTTGGCTGATGCTTAGGGCGATATTCCAGTACAATATCATGCAGCGCACAAGCTCTCATCAGCATATTGCCACGGAATTCTTTTGCATTATCCACATGAATCTTGGCCATTTTCCCATGAATTGGCCATTCAGCAAGAATATCTCTCTTAGCAAGCCAGTTAGATTTTTCTTGTACTGCGTGCGCGATGCAAAGCCCCGCGGAGAGTGCACTAGGCGGATCCAGTGTCAGGCAGAAGCCAGTTACCATTTTTGTTGCAACATCTATTGCAATGGTGAGGTAAGGCCTACCTATGGGTAAGCGATGCTCTTCATCCACAAGGATCACATCTACGGGCGTATGGTCGATTTGTACGACCGCATTTGGGTAGTCGGCGCTTGGAAACTTTCCTATAGTGGGCAATAGAGTATCTCGATATGCCTTAGAGCCTAGCCGCTTTTTAATTTTAACTCCGTCTTCAATGTTACTTACTCGCCCGTAAATTGTGTTCAGATGCGGTTCCGGCAAACTACGAGATAGACAGATCTCCTTAATACGTGTGTGGAGTTGCGTAACGTTTCGTCGCTCCTTTTTGAGATAGTAGGTCTCTATTTGTTCATCAATGACTTCTTCGATCTCTTTGCTCAAGCGCCCTTGTCCTTTGTCGAAGCGAGTGGACTTGGATAGAGAAGACACGAGCCCCGTTTTCTCGTATCGCTTGAGCCATCTATAGATGGTGGGAACGCTTTTACCTGAGCGTTCCGCTGCATTCTTGACGTCCTCCATGCTTCGACGCCCGTGCAACAAAGGTTTGATGACGGAAAACTTTTCGAGGGTCTCATCCCAAGCCGCTTGATCCTGGGTTAGGTGAGATGAATCCCTAGCTGTGTCGACTTCGGGACTGAATCTAAGGTCCGCACAGCGGACCACCTCGATCGAGCCGTCCTCAATTTTCCGTATCACCGCCTCGATCAAGTCCTTCAGCTCAACAACAATTGACGCCGAGTCTCTCCAATAGACCAACTGGCCCGGCCTGATGGTTTTCATTCCACAAACTCCCCGATCGAGAGCAGAGTCGTCATGCTCAACGATATATTCAGGTCGCAATACAAGGCGCCGTTGGCAACAAGGTGCCATAAGACAGGAATAAGCTCGCCGCGCTGTTTAGGATCGGCGGCAAGCATCCCAAGCATTTTGCTAACACTGATCTCGTTGACGCTTTTAAACACATCCACAATCTTGGTACGTTGCAGCGGATCTGGACGTCTGTTTTTGAATGGCCAAAGAAATCTGACGTTATCCAGATAAGGCGTTCGGATTTCCCTCTCCGTATACACCTCAAAACGCCATCCCCGCTGAATGCTGTACGATTTGGCCGCGCGGAATTTGGGCAACAGGGTTCGCCAATGCTCGCGAAAATTCTCTCGATATTTGACCTCGTAGAGGATTGGCGGCGGTGATTGGGCCGATTCACGGAATGTGATCAGCCCATCAGGCGTATAGAACCGATTCTCCCCGGCATCACCCTTATATTCAATTTTAATGGGCTGAGGCAAAAAGCTGCTGACGCGGCGGTCAAAACGTACAAGCTCCATTAGATCCCGCTCAAGTGTCGATTCGAACCGCCCCATCAGCGGTACGATACCTGTGACGCTTCGACCGCTGACGCCAATGCTGCGGACGGGCAATGTGGGCATAACCTTCTTCATTCGCATTGATCTCTAGAAACTGTCCGCATTTTCTCATTTTACGATGTGTTTTACAGCGGTAGTTCAAAACCACAACCCGGCGAGATCACCCTCGCCCACCATGGCGTGCTGTTTCTCGATGAGTTGCCGGAGTTTGATCGCAAGGTGCTGGAGGTGCTGCGCGAGCCGCTGGAGTCCGGGCATATCGTGATTGCCCGGGCCAAGGATCGCGTGCGTTTCCCGGCGCGGTTTCAGTTGGTGGCAGCGATGAATCCGTGTCCCTGTGGATATCTTGGCGAGCCGAGTGGCAAGTGCTCGTGCACGCCGGACATGGTGCAGCGCTATCGCAACAAGCTCTCGGGGCCGTTACTGGACCGGATCGATTTGCACCTGACGGTGGAGCGGGAAGCGACGGCGTTGAACCCGCAGGTGAAACCGGGAGAGGACAGCGCCAGCGCCGCGGCGTTGGTGGCCGAGGCGCGTGAGCGGCAGCTGAAGCGTCAAGGCTGCGCCAATGCATTTCTCGATCTGCCTGGACTGAAAAGGCACTGCAAGTTATCCACAGCCGACGAAACCTGGCTGGAGTCAGCCTGCGAAAGGCTGACTTTATCGCTTCGCTCGGCACATCGGTTACTCAAGGTTGCCCGGACACTGGCAGACCTCGAGCAAGTCGATGCAATCAGACGTGAGCACCTGGCCGAAGCGCTGCAATACCGGCCGGCGACGCCTTAATGCTCGGTCAGATCAACCAGCGGCGCTTGCCGCACTTCGGTTTCACGCCCGGCCTGAATTTCGGTCACTCGCTTCAAGGCGTTATCCACGGCAGCTTTGTCCGCGAGCAGGCTGTAGCTGATCTGGAACTGTTTGTGTTCCTTGGGTGCAATGGTCGGCACCAGATTCAGCGGACGCTGATAGCGGCGGTTGTAGGAAAAACTGGTGCCCGGCTCCAGTCCCGTGACATAGCCCTGCCCTTGGGTGTCAGTGTTTTTCCACAGGGAAAACACCGGCAACTGCCGGGTATTGAAACCGACAGAGACACCGAGGCTACCGGCCTTGTTGTGCAAAACGGTCAGGGTTTCGCCTTTGGCATCCGCATAGGGCACGACGTTGTAGACGGTTTCGTCGTAGTCCCTGGTTGGGGCGCGGTAGGTCTGCCAGTCGGCCAAATCGCCCTTGGCCTTGTCGTTGAAAGGCGACACCTGTTTTACCGGCGCAGCAAAACGTGCGCCCTGCTCGAGGAACGGCGTACTGAAGTTACTGTGATACAGCGCTTGGTATTCCTTTGGATAATCGCCGTTGTTGGTCAACGTATCGTTGAGTGCGAAACGCACGCTGCCGGGCTCGGTGACCAGTTCAGTGACGACCGAAAAGTCGACTTTCTTGAACGCCTGCTCTTTCAGTTCGCCGCGCAAACTGATGGCGTAGGGCGGCTTTTCATCGATGTGCAGCGTGACGGTACTGGCCGGGATGTTGGCAGCGCGTCCGTGCAGGGTCAGCAGCTCACCCTTGTCCATGCCGGGATGGCCGACCCATTCGTAGCCACAGCGGGTCACCAGCTCGTTGAAACCTTCCAGCCAGCCCAGACCACCGCGCCCATTGAGCTCAATGAATGCCGGGTTGACCACATCCTTGACCGGCGAATCCCAGCCCATCCGCACGCTGCCAACGGAAGCGTGCAGGACATTCATGCCACGGGTTGGCACCACCGAGAGTTTCATCGTGCCGTTATCGATGTCGACAATGCTCACGCCTTCCTGCCGCCCACCGTGCAAAGTTCGCAGGCTCACAGAGAAAGGTTTGTCGGTTTTCACGCCAAGTTGCTCACTGGTGACGGTCCAGTTTTGCGCGGGTTTGTCAGTGTCGAGGAGGACGTAATCCCAAGCCATGGCATGGGAGGCAGCGGACAGTGCGCCGAGTGCGGCGACAAGTTTGAGCGGGGTCATGGCAGCAGCCTTTATTGGAGTTGTGCCATTTTTATAGCGCTGCGGAAACGTTTCAGCAAGTACGAATGAAGGAGATACAGGGTGATCTGCAATATCGGCGGCAACGCATTCGCGAGCAGGCTCGCTCCCACGGGGTTTTCGGATGTTCACAAGATTTGTGAGCCATCCAGAAAACTGTGGGAGCGAGCCTGCTCGCGAAGCTATTTCAGTGGCGCATCAACGAAAGCGATCAACCTCGGAACGCAAGTCCGCCGCCAGTTTCTCCAGCTCTTTGGCAGTGACCGCGAGGTTCGATACAACTTCACGCTGCTCACTGTTCGCCAGCGCAATGCTTTGCAGGTTGCTGCTGAGCAAGGTCGCCGTGCTGCTCTGCTCCTGAGTCGCCGTCGTGATCGCCGCAAACTGCTGCCCCGCCGAGCGGCTCTGCTCATCGATGCGCGCCAGTGCCGAAGCAACATTGGCGTTACGCGACAAGCCTTCCTGCATCAGCACGTTGCCCTGCTCCATGGTGCTGATCGCGTTGCCGGTTTCCTGCTGGATGCTGTGAATCATGCTGGTAATTTCATCCGTCGCCTGACGGGTGCGCGAGGCCAGGCTGCGCACTTCATCAGCCACCACGGCAAAGCCGCGACCTTGTTCACCGGCACGAGCCGCTTCAATCGCAGCGTTGAGCGCCAGCAGGTTGGTCTGTTCGGCAATCGAGGTAATCACGCCGACGATGCCGCCAATTTCCTGGGAGCGCTGGCCGAGAGTGTTGATCACTGTTGCGGTACTGTTCAGGGCGCCAGCAATCTGCTCCAGAGACGACGAAGCTTCTTCCATCGAGCTACGGCCGATTTGCGTTTGCTGAGCGTTTTCCTGTGCCAGGCGCTGGGTTGCGCCCATGTTGTCGGCAATGTCCAGCGACGTCGCGCTGAACTCTTCAACCGCACCGGCCATGCTGGTGATCTCGCCGGATTGTTGCTCCATGCCTTCGTACGCGCCGCCGGACAAACCGGACAGCGCCTGGGCACGGCTGTTGACCTCTTCCGAGGCGCGGCGGATGTGCTCGACCATGGTCGACAGTGCCTGGCTCATCTGGTTGAACGCGCGAGACAGCTGACCGATTTCATCGTTACTCGACACGTTCAGACGCACGCTCAGATCACCGGCGCCCAGGGCCTCGGCCTGACGCACCAGGTCACCCAGCGGCGCCAATTTGCTGCGCAGCAACCAAACCACAGAGCCAACCGCCAGCAACATCGCCAGCAAACTGCCAATGGCCAATTGCGTGCCTACACTCCAGGTCACTGCACGAATCTCGGCTTTCGGCATGCTCGCCACTACCGCCCACGGCCCGCCGTCGAAGGGCACCGAAACGCTATAGAAGTCTTCGGTTTTGTCGCTCCAGAAATGGCCTTTGCCCGGCGTTTTGGACATGCCGCCGATCACCGGGATCGCTTGATCCAGCACTTGCACACCTGCTGGCGCAACCAGCCATTTGTTCTGTTCATCAAGCAAGGCCAGCGAACCGGTCTGACCGATGCGGAAGCGCTTGAGGTTGTCGAACTGGGCGTTCTGCGCGTCGGTGTAATCGAAGCCGACGAACAGCACCGCAATCACCTTGCCGCTGCCATCGCGCACCGGGGTGTATTGGGTCATGTAAGAACGATCAAAGAGCAACGCCCGGCCGACGTAGCTTTGCCCCGCCATCAGCTTCGCGTAGGCCGGATGCGCATGATCGAGCAAGGTGCCGATGGCGCGGCTGCCATCCTGTTTGGTCAGGGAGGTGCTGACCCGCACGAAGTCTTCGCCGCTGCGCACAAAGAGTGTGGCAACGCCCGCGGTCATTTGTGTGAACTCGTCGACTTCCATGAAGTTGTTGTTCAACACTTCGCTGCCCAGGTGCAGACCCGGGGTCTGGGTGCCGGCAACCGTTACCGGCTCACTCGGGTGAATGCTCAAACCGGCGCTGAAGCGCTTCTCGAACAACCCGCTCAAGCGCTGAGTGCTTTCACGCAACGTGCCGTGGAAGGTGCTCAGTTGGTCGGCCAGCAGCCGAGCCTCACTGGCCAGGTGCTCTTCACGGGTGGCAAGGTTGGCGTTATCCAGCGAACGCAAGGCAAAGACTGTACTGCCGCTGATGACAATCGCCAGTATCACGGCGAGCGCGAGGCCCAGCTGCGAGGCGATCCGAGCGCGAGGTTGAGACATGGTCAGCTCCTGGCCGAGCCACGCGATCCTCCTTGATCTCGACTCGGATAATTTTCTAATAGTTGGGGGTCACTCGTGGACACCGGCACGACGGTTCCACATGCACGTATTCGGCGGCGGCGCTGAATACTTGAGCGATTAGCAGGGTTATGGCACAAGGCCGGCACTGTGACGGCTCTAACGTTTCAGCTCAAGCGCGCAACTGCCGGCAGTTCCATGGCGCGGACCTCGCCTTGCAGGAAGTCGCTGAGACGACGCAAACGTTCACCTCCCGGACGGGTTTTGGGCCATACCAGGTAATAATTCAGGCCACTGGCGACAGCCGTAGGCCAAGGCAGGCTCAAGCGGCCTTGCGCCACATCTTCAGCCACCATCAACAAATCGCCCATCGACACGCCGTAACCCCGCGCCGCGGCGATCATCCCCAACTCCAGCGTGTCGAACACCTGCCCGCCCTTGAGCGACACCTGATCCGCCAACCCCATGTGCTCCAGCCAACTGCGCCAATCGCGGCGATCCGGGGTCGGATGGAGCAACTCGGCAGCAGCCAGTCGGGCCACGTCCCAAGGTTGATCGTGCAGCAGACTGGGCGCGCCAACGGGGATCAGTTCCTCGGGAAACAACAGGGTGGCCTCCCAGTCCGGCGGAAAATGGCCGTCGCTCAGCAACACCGCGCAATCGAACGGCTCATCGTTGAAGTCCACCGAGTCGATGTCCATCCATGCACTGGTCAACTGCACCTCGTTGCCCGGCTGCAAATGCCGGAAGCGACTCAGGCGCGCCAGCAACCAGCGCATGGTCAGGGTCGATGGCGCCTTCATGCGCAGGATGTCGTCCTCGGCACGCAAGGTGTTGCAGGCGCGCTCCAGCGCCGTGAAACCTTCGCGGATGCCCGGCAACAGCAGGCGCGCCGCTTCAGTCAGTTGCAAATTGCGCCCGCTGCGATGAAACAGTCGACAGGCGAAATGATCTTCAAGCGTTCGAATGTGCCGACTCACGGCACTCTGGGTGATGGACAGTTCCTCGGCCGCACGGGTAAACGAGCTATGTCGCGCTGCTGCTTCAAATGCGCGCAGGGCATACAACGGAGGAAGTCGACGAGACATGCACAAAGCTCCTGTAGCGGGATGCGGCCAACTTAGCAGAATTCTTCCATGATGAGTTTTAATCATGCCAGCCATCCTTTTTATCCCTTTGTGCAATCCCTTCCAAGCGCCGAGAATCGAGGTTCTCTTGTTCCCCTATTGATGGCGGGTGATGACCATGCAGCATCCTGTGCGTACTGAACTCTGGGCCATCCTGCGGCTGGCGGGGCCGTTGATTGCCTCGCAGTTGGCGCACATGTTGATGGTGCTGACCGACACCTTGATGATGGCGCGCCTGAGCCCCGAGGCGCTGGCCGGGGGAGGCCTGGGCGCCGCGACTTACTCGTTCGTGTCGATTTTCTGCATTGGCGTGATAGCGGCGGTCGGCACGCTGGTAGCGATCCGCAAGGGCGCGGGCGACATTATTGGCGCCGCACGCCTGACCCAGGCCGGGTTGTGGCTGGCGTGGCTGATGGCGCTGGGTGCCGGGCTGCTGTTGTGGAACCTGAAACCGGTGTTGCTGCTGTTCGGCCAGACTGAAACCAACGTCAACGCCGCCGGGCAATTCCTGATTGCCCTGCCGTTCGCCCTGCCCGGCTACCTGAGCTTCATGGCCCTGCGCGGCTTCACCAGCGCCATCGGCCGGGCGACGCCGGTCATGGTCATCAGCCTGGTCGGCACAGTGGCGAACTTCCTGCTTAATTACGCGCTGATCACCGGCATGTTCGGCCTGCCGAAACTGGGCTTGATGGGCATCGGTCTGGTCACGGCGATCGTTGCCAACTGCATGGCACTGGCCCTGGCCTGGCACATTCATCGGCATCCGGCTTACGACGCTTATCCATTGCGCGCAGGGTTGTCGCGACCGAACCGGCAGTACCTCAAGGAGCTGTGGCGCCTCGGCCTGCCAATTGGCGGCACCTACGCGGTGGAAGTCGGGCTGTTCGCCTTCGCCGCGCTGTGCATGGGCACCATGGGCAGCACGCAACTGGGCGCGCATCAGATTGCTTTGCAGATCGTGTCGGTGGCATTCATGGTGCCGGCGGGGATGTCGTACGCCATCACCATGCGTGTCGGTCAGCATTACGGCGCGGGGCAATTGGTCGATGCGCGAATGTCCGGGCGAGTCGGGATCGTGTTCGGCGCAGTGGCGATGCTGGGTTTTGCGATGGTGTTCTGGCTGCTGCCGAATCAGTTGATCGGCTTGTTTCTCGACCATAACGATCCGGCGTTTGCCGAGGTGATCCGACTGGCCGTGAGCCTGCTGGCAGTAGCGGCATGGTTTGAGTTGTTCGATGGTACGCAGACGATTGCCATGGGCTGCATTCGTGGGCTCAAGGACGCGAAGACCACGTTTTTGGTCGGGCTCGGCTGCTATTGGCTGATCGGTGCGCCAGCGGCGTGGTGGATGGCGTTCCACCTGAACTGGGGGCCGACGGGTGTCTGGTGGGGGTTGGCGCTTGGGCTGGCGTGTGCGGCAGTGAGTCTGACGCTGGCGTTCGAGTGGAAGATGAAGCGCATGATTCGGCGTGAGCCGCAATCTCGGGGCTTCAACATCCCTCAGCCTGAATGAGTTTCACCTTGGGGGAGCGAGCCTGCTCGCGAATGCGATCGGTCAGTCAAATCATCTTTGCCTGACACACCGCTTTCGCGAGCGGGCTCGCTCCCACAGGGGTTCACGCCTAACCCGGAGATCGTGTTCAGCTCACGATTTCTAGCGCTGGCTGCTGGCTTGCGCCGAAGGTGAGATATTCAACCAGTTCCGCCAACGGCAACGGCCGGCTGATCAGATACCCCTGCACCTGATCGCAACCAAACCCGCGCAGCAGTTCAAGTTGCTCCGTGGTTTCCACGCCTTCAGCCACCACTTCCAGATGCAGGTTGTGCGCGAGGTTGATCATCGCGTGCACCAGTTTGCGGTTCTCTTCGCGCTGTTCCATGCCACCGACGAAGCTCTTGTCGATCTTCAGCAAAGCGATCGGCAGGCTGTTGAGGTGCACGAACGATGAAAACCCGGTGCCGAAGTCGTCCAGCGAGAAGCGCACGCCGAGGCGGCCGAGGGCGTCCATGGTTTGTTTGACCAGGTCACTGCGGCGCATCACTGCGGTTTCGGTCAGTTCAAATTCGAGCCACTGCGCCTCGACGCCACGTTCGGCGATCAAACGGCTGAGCGTCGGCAGCAACTGGCTGTCCTGAAACTGACGGAACGACAGGTTGATCGCCATGTGCAGCGCCGGCAAACCGCGCTCGCGCAGGGCCTGCATGTCGCGCAGAGCCCTGGAAATCACCCAGTAACCCAGCGGCACGATCAAGCCACTCTGCTCGGCCAGCGGCACGAATTCACTGGGTGGCAGCAGCCCACGTTCACCATGGCGCCAACGCACCAAGGCTTCGAGGCCGACGATCTGGCCGTCTGCGATATTCAGGCGCGGCTGGTAATGCAGTTCCAGCTCGTCGCGACGCAAGGCCCGGCGCAGTTCGCTTTCGAGGTCGGCCATGCTCCGCGCGTTGCGGTTGATGCGTTCGTTGAAGATGTGAAAGGTGCAGCCCTGCGTGCTTTTCGCCTGCTGCATGGCGATGTGCGCATGCCACATCAACGGGTCGGCGCCACCCTGCGCGCGGGCATGGGCGATGCCGAGGCTGGAACCGATCAACAGGCTTTCGCCGTCGACCCAGTAGGGTTCGGCCAGGGCTTCGGTGATGCGCTCGGCCATCCACTCGGCGCGTTGCGGCGCGCGGCGGGTGTCGATCAGCAGGGCGAATTCGTCGCTACCCAGGCGCGCCAGTTGATCACCGGCCTCCAGCTGACTTTTCAACCGCGCAACGACTTGCAGGATCAAGCGGTCGCCAGCCTGATGACCTAAGGCGTCGTTGGCGTGACGGAAGTTGTCGAGGTCGAGATGCCCGAGGGCCAGGCCTCGTCCGTCGTTTTCCGCCAGGCGCGCGGCGAGCAAGGTCTGGAAGCCCTGACGGTTGGCGATACCGGTCAACGGATCCTGTTCGGCGAGGCGCTGCAGAGTGTTTTCCAGTACGCCGCGTTCGCGAACGTGGCGCAGGCAACGACGGAGCATGCCAGCGTCGAGGGCATCGAACACCAGCCAGTCGCTGACGCCAACGGGCGCGGTGACCGGTTCGTGCTCCAGCAGCAACACCGTCGGCAAGCTGCAACGGCCCGGCGCCGGTTGCAATGCAGGAAGGGTCAACAACACCGCGTTGCGGTTGTCTTCGAACAAACGGCTGACCGACTCCCAGTTCGGTGCGCTGATCAGCACTGCCGCGCTCCCCATTGGCGCCAGACACTCGCGCAATAGCGCTGTCCACGCTGGCTCTTCGGCCAGTAACAGCAAACGCAAGGGTTCGACAGGCGTAGTCAAGCTGACTCCCTAGACTCTGCAATGATGTGGGCGGCGGGCATTATGCCGGTGCGCAGACCATTCTCCAAATGACAACGGTTATCAAAAACCGAATACGCGTCATGAATGAGAACATTAGCCGCAAAATCACCATGCATCCTGCGTGAAAGTAACAAAACCGGCAAATTTGAATCGCGTGGTGCGTCACAAGTCGGACAGAGCAGCACAAATCGCTGAGCCTGTTAAAATGCCGGCCCATTTCGTCAACGACTCCCGAATTTTCGTATGTCCCGACTCAATCCCCGGCAGCAAGAAGCCGTGAGCTACGTCGGCGGCCCTCTTTTGGTGCTCGCCGGCGCTGGCTCCGGCAAAACCAGTGTGATCACGCGCAAAATCGCGCACCTGATCCAGAACTGCGGCATCCGCGCCCAGTACATCGTCGCCATGACCTTTACCAACAAGGCTGCGCGCGAGATGAAGGAGCGGGTCGGCAGCCTGCTCAAGGGTGGCGAGGGCCGTGGCCTGACCGTGTGTACATTCCACAACCTGGGCCTGAACATCATCCGCAAGGAACACGTGCGGCTGGGCTACAAACCGGGCTTCTCGATCTTCGACGAGACCGACGTCAAGTCCCTCATGACTGACATCATGCAGAAGGAATACGCGGGCGACGACGGCGTCGACGAGATCAAGAACATGATCGGTTCGTGGAAAAACGACCTGATCCTGCCGGCCGAAGCGCTGGAAAACGCGCGCAATCCCAAGGAACAGACCGCAGCCATCGTCTACACCCACTATCAGCGTACGCTCAAAGCGTTCAACGCAGTGGACTTCGACGACCTGATCCTGCTGCCGGTGAAGCTGTTCCAGGACAACGCCGACATCCTCGAAAAGTGGCAGAACAAAGTCCGCTACCTGCTGGTGGACGAATATCAGGACACCAACGCCAGCCAGTATCTGCTGGTAAAACTGCTGATCGGCACGCGCAATCAGTTCACCGTGGTGGGCGATGACGACCAGTCGATCTACGCCTGGCGCGGCGCGCGGCCGGAAAACCTGATGCTGCTCAAGGATGACTATCCGTCGCTGAAAGTGGTGATGCTCGAGCAGAACTACCGCTCCACCAGCCGCATCCTGCGCTGCGCCAACGTGCTGATTTCGAACAACCCGCACGAATTCGAAAAACAACTGTGGAGTGAGATGGGCCACGGCGACGAGATCCGCGTGATCCGCTGCCGCAACGAGGACGCCGAAGCCGAGCGCGTGGCCATGGAAATCCTCAGCCTGCACTTGCGCACCGACCGCCCGTACAGCGATTTCGCCATCCTCTATCGCGGTAACTATCAGGCCAAGCTGATCGAGCTGAAACTGCAGCACCATCAGGTGCCGTATCGCCTGAGCGGAGGTAACAGCTTCTTCGGCCGCCAGGAAGTGAAGGACCTGATGGCCTACTTCCGCCTGATCGTGAACCCGGACGACGACAACGCCTTCTTGCGAGTGATCAACGTGCCGCGCCGCGAGATCGGCTCGACCACGCTGGAAAAACTCGGCAACTACGCCACCGAACGCAAGATCTCGATGTACGCCGCCACCGATGAAATCGGCCTGGGCGAACATCTGGACAGCCGCTTCACCGATCGCCTGTCGCGCTTCAAGCGCTTCATGGACAAAGTGCGCGAGCAATGCGCCGGCGAGGATCCGATCTCCGCCCTGCGCAGCATGGTCATGGACATCGACTACGAGAACTGGCTGCGCACCAACAGCTCTAGCGACAAGGCGGCGGACTACCGGATGAGCAACGTCTGGTTCCTGATCGAGGCGTTGAAAAACACCCTTGAGAAGGACGAAGAAGGCGAAATGACCGTCGAGGACGCCATCGGCAAACTGGTCCTGCGCGACATGCTGGAACGTCAGCAGGAAGAAGAGGACGGCGCCGAAGGTGTGCAGATGATGACCCTGCATGCGTCCAAGGGTCTGGAATTCCCCTACGTGTTCATCATGGGCATGGAAGAGGAAATTCTTCCGCACCGCTCCAGCATCGAAGCCGACACCATTGAAGAAGAGCGCCGCCTGGCTTACGTGGGCATCACCCGCGCCCGCCAGACCCTGGCCTTCACCTTCGCCGCCAAGCGCAAACAGTACGGCGAGATCATCGATTGCGCGCCTAGCCGCTTCCTTGATGAACTGCCGCCGGACGATCTGGCCTGGGAAGGCAACGACGATACACCGACCGAAGTCAAAGCCGTGCGTGGCAACAGCGCATTGGCTGATATACGCGCGATGTTAAAGCGCTAGAATTGACCACTTTTCAAGATTAGGGCGCGCGTGCGCCAATAGAGGAAAAGCTTCATGGAAGCACTGCACAAGAAAATTCGCGAAGAAGGCATCGTGCTTTCCGATCAGGTCCTGAAAGTCGACGCCTTTCTGAACCACCAGATCGACCCGGCCCTGATGAAGCTGATCGGCGACGAATTCGCCTCGCTGTTCAAGGACTCGGGCATCACCAAGATTGTGACCATCGAAGCCTCGGGCATTGCCCCGGCGATCATGACCGGTCTGAACCTTGGCGTGCCAGTGATCTTCGCCCGCAAACAACAGTCCCTGACCCTGACTGAAAACCTGCTGTCGGCGACCGTTTACTCGTTCACCAAGAAGACTGAGAGCACCGTGGCCATCTCCCCGCGTCACCTGACCAGCAGCGACCGCGTGCTGATCATCGACGACTTCCTGGCCAACGGTAAGGCATCCCAGGCGCTGATCTCGATCATCAAACAGGCTGGCGCCACCGTCGCCGGTCTGGGCATCGTCATCGAGAAGTCGTTCCAGGGCGGCCGTGCCGAACTGGATTCGCAGGGCTATCGCGTTGAGTCGCTGGCTCGCGTGCAATCGCTGAAGGATGGCGTTGTAACCTTCATCGAGTAACTGCTGAAAGCCGCAAGCACCCCCTGATACCTGTGGGAGCTGGCTTGCCAGCGATGAGGCCCTGTCAGCCAACATTGATGTTTGCTGAAACACCCCCATCGCTGGCAAGCCAGCTCCCACAATGGTTTCTGGGTCGGTGTCTATTGCGCGGTGGCCTTCAGGCCGGTGAGCAGTAATCGCTGGAACAGGTCCTCCTTCAAGCCTTCCGGGTTCGCCAGCTGCATCCGCTCCAGATGCTCCGGATACAGCGAAGCCTGCGGCGCATCCAGCGCTGCCTTGCCCAGTTCCAGAATCTCGGTCAGCTTGAACTTGCTCTTCAGCCAGTTCAACGCCCGCAACAAATCCCGCTCGATCGCTGTGAAATCACAACCCAACGGATATTCCGGAAACAGATTCGGATGGCGTGCGGCAATCGCCTGCAAACGCTCTGGCGTGTTGTCGGCAAAGCGCGGATCAATACGGAAATCCTTCGGCAGTTTGCCGACTTTCTGCGCTTGTTCGATCAGTCCCGGCTGGAAGCGCGAGTCGCTGATATTCAGCAGCGCTTCGATCACGGCCGCATCGGTTTTGCCGCGCAGATCGGCGATGCCGTACTCGGTGACCACTATGTCGCGCAGGTGCCGCGGGATGGTGCAGTGACCGTACTCCCAGACGATGTTCGAATTCACCTCACCGCCGGACTCGCGCCAGCTGCGCAGAATCAGCATCGATCGCGCACCTTGCAGGGCATGACCCTGGGCGACAAAGTTGTACTGCCCGCCGACGCCGCTGAGCACCCGGCCGTCTTCCAGTTGATCGGCCACACCGGCGCCGAGCAACGTCATGTTGAACACCGTGTTGATGAAGCGCGCATCAAGGCGTTGCAGCCGCTTGAGCTCTTCCTGCCCGTACAACTCGTTGATGTAGCTGATACGGGTCATGTTGAATTCGAGGCGTTTGCTCTGCGGCAATTCACGCAAGCGCTCATAGAAACTGCGGGGGCCGAGGAAAAAGCCGCCGTGCACCGAGATGCCGTCAGTCTGCGCCGCTTCATCGAGAGTGCCGGCGTTGGCTTGTTCTTGCGTTGGCACATCCGGGTAAACCTTGCGCCGGATAATCCCGGCATCCGCCAGCACCAACAGACCGTTGACGAACATTTCGCTGCAACCGTACAGGCCTTTGGCGAACGGCCCCGTCCCGCCCTCGCGCTCGATCAATTGCGCCCACTGGCTGAGGTTTACATCCGCGAGCAAAGCTTGATAACCCGCGTTATCGGCCTGGCGCGCCAACAGTGCGGCGGTCAGCGCATCGCCCATCGAGCCAATGCCGATCTGCAACGTGCCGCCGTCGCGCACCAACGCACTGGCATGCAGACCGATGAAGTGATCCTGAAAACCGACCGGCATGTTCGGCGTGGAAAACAGCGTGCTGCTGTCCTTCTCGTCGATCAGCAAATCGAACGTATCAATGTCGACCTCGGCGTCGCCGGGCATGTACGGCAGCTCGGTATGAACCTGGCCGACCAACAAAATGGTTTCCCCGGCGACCCGGCGCTTGGCGATCATCGGCAACAGGTCGAGGGTGATGTCCGGGTTGCAGCTCAGGCTCAGGCGATCCGGGTGTTCGCTGCTGCTGGCGAGCAGTTGCGCCACCAGGTTCAGGCCGGCGGCGTTGATGTCGCGAGCGGCATGGTTGTAGTTGCTGCTGACGTAATCCTGCTGGGCCGGCGCGCTGTTGAGCAGGCTGCCGGGTTGCATGAAGAACTGCTGGATGCGGATGTTGGCGGGCAGGCTATCGCGATGCAGATCAGCGAGGAAATCGAATTCCGGGTAGTCACCGAAGACTCGCTCGACGAAGGGCTCGATAAAGCGCTTCTGCAAACCGTCGCCCAGACTCGGACGGCCCAGACACAGCGCCGTGTAAATCGTCAGTTGCCGATCGGGCAGCCCTTTGACGCGTTGGTACAACGCGTTGACGAAGTGATTGGGTTTGCCCAGCCCCAACGGCAGGCCCATGTGGATATGCGCCGGCAACCGCGCCAGCACGTCATCCACTGCCTGTTCGATCGAACACAACTGCACCATCTGAAGCCTCCCGCCCGTTCCGTTGATAGGGGTAGACCGAGATTGCCGGGGATTTACTTCAGAGGGAAGGCAATTAGTGCGAAAAAAAGTGAAATAGGCAAGTGCAGTGCTTGGTGCAAGCACATCCAGAAAACTTTCAACAATAACAATGAATTAACAACACCAAGAGAATCATCGCACAAGCCGACAGCTTCTTTCCTACGTTGACTCGAATTTAATCACGCAGAACTTCAGGAAACCTCTGAATTGAAGTTATTTGAGTCACAGCTAGCATTAAAAACGTAACACTTCATTAGCAATCAATACCTTTAGGCCAAACATAAACTTATAAGGGAAAATTATGGAAATCGACTTCTTAGGGAAACTCTGAAAAAGGCTTCCAGATTTGGTGAAATACCCGCCTCACAGGAATCGAACGGTTGAGTCCCGATGAAACAGATGTCCTTCGCCGATGCTGAGTACGCCGGCAAACGTAAGCAGA
>NZ_JACXXO010000002.1 GCF_017980685.1 Pseudomonas iridis | reverse complement strand
CTCTCAGACCAGTTACGGATCGTCGCCTTGGTGAGCCATTACCTCACCAACTAGCTAATCCGACCTAGGCTCATCTGATAGCGCAAGGCCCGAAGGTCCCCTGCTTTCTCCCGTAGGACGTATGCGGTATTAGCGTTCCTTTCGAAACGTTGTCCCCCACTACCAGGCAGATTCCTAGGCATTACTCACCCGTCCGCCGCTGAATTCAGGAGCAAGCTCCTGTCATCCGCTCGACTTGCATGTGTTAGGCCTGCCGCCAGCGTTCAATCTGAGCCATGATCAAACTCTTCAGTTCAAACATCTTTGGGTTTTTAAGAAACCCTAAACTTGGCTCAGCAATCGTTGGTTACATCTTTGATTTCTCGCGGAGTAACTTGTGATGCTGATAATCTTGTTGACTATCAGTCTGACTCCACAAGCACCCACACGAATTGCTTGATTCAGTTGTTAAAGAGCGGTTGGTTAAGATCTTTCGTCTCAACCGAGGCGCGCATTCTACAGCAGCCTCATTTGCTGTCAAGTGATTATTTTCAGAAGTTTTCGAAGAATTCTTCAACAACTTCAACCACTTGCGCTTCCGATCTCTCGTTAGCGGGAGGCGAATTCTACAGCGTTACTCGCTGTTGTCAACACCTCTTTTTCTCCGCTTTCGACCGAGAAGATCGAACCGTTAAAAGAGCCAAACATCACCGCTCTTTCAACTCCTTCCAGACTTCGATGAACTGAAGCGACCTCTCTCGAAACCTACTTAACTCATTGAATCTCAAGGAGTTTTCCGTTTCGACTGCGCCGGAAGTGGGGCGAATTATAGACGTCTGGAATCTGCCGTCAACCGCTATTTTCATAATTCTGTCATATCAGTCAAAAAAGCCCGAAAACACAAAGGCCGACCTTAATAGGTCGGCCTTCTGCATGCCCTTCTACTTATAAGCTAGGGAATGCGAACTGCGAAGCCTCATGGCTCGCACGCTGAGGCCAGCGCTGAGTGATCGCCTTGCGACGGGTATAGAAGCGCACGCCATCCGGGCCGTAGGCATGCAGATCGCCGAACAGCGAACGCTTCCAGCCGCCAAAGCTGTGGTAAGCCACCGGCACCGGCAGAGGAACGTTGACGCCAACCATGCCGACTTCGATCTCATCACAGAACAGACGCGCCGCTTCACCATCACGGGTGAAGATGCAGGTGCCGTTACCGTATTCGTGATCGTTGATCAGTTGCATAGCCTCTTCCAGGCTGTTGACGCGAACAACGCACAGCACCGGACCGAAGATCTCTTCTTTATAGATGCGCATCTCAGGGGTGACGTTGTCGAACAGGCAGCCACCCAGGAAGAAGCCTTCCTCATGCCCTGCCACGCTCAGACCACGACCGTCGACCACCAGAGTCGCGCCCGCCGCCACGCCGTCATCCACATAGCCGCTGACCTTGTCGCGAGCCTGACCGGTAACCAGCGGTCCCATGTCCAGACCACAGGAAGTGCCGGCACCAATTTTCAGCGCCTTGATCTGTGGAACCAGTTTGGCCACCAGCGCATCCGCAACCTGGTCGCCCACACACACGGCTACCGAAATCGCCATGCAGCGCTCACCGCAGGAACCGTAAGCCGCGCCCATCAGTGCGCTGACCGCGTTGTCCAGATCTGCATCGGGCATCAGCACCGCATGATTCTTCGCGCCGCCCAGTGCCTGAACGCGTTTGCCCCGCTTGGTGCCTTCGGCGTAGATGTATTCCGCAATCGGCGTCGAACCGACGAAGCTCAGCGCTTTGACTTCCGGCGCTTCGATCAACGCGTCTACCGCAGTCTTGTCACCGTGTACCACGCTCATTACGCCTTTTGGCAGACCCGCTTCCAGCAGCAGTTGAGCGATCAGCAGCGTGGAACTTGGATCACGCTCGGACGGTTTGAGGATGAAGCAGTTGCCGCAGACGATCGCCAACGGGTACATCCACAGCGGCACCATGGCCGGGAAGTTGAACGGCGTGATACCGGCAACAATGCCCAGCGGCTGGAAGTCCGACCAGGCGTCGATGTTCGGGCCGACGTTGCGGCTGTACTCGCCCTTGAGGATTTCCGGGGCAGCGCAGGCGAACTCGACGTTCTCGATACCGCGCTTCAGCTCGCCGGCAGCGTCTTCCAGGGTCTTGCCGTGTTCTTCGCTGATCAATTGCGAGATGCGCGCCTCGTTCTGCTCCAGCAGTTGCTTGAAGCGGAACATCACCTGGGCACGCTTGGCCGGTGGCGTGTTGCGCCAGGCCGGGAACGCAGCCTTGGCGGCATCGATGGCTTTCTGGATGGTTTCGCGGGTGGCCAGTGGCAGCTTGTGGATCGCCTGGCCAGTAGACGGGTTGAATACATCAACCGCGCGACCGTTCTCGGTCACCAGTTCACCATTGATCAAATGCGGGATAACGCTCATCGAAAACTCCTGAAATTTTGTCCACAGACACCCGAGCGGGGTGCCTGTGTTTTGTAGGTATATATAGAAGGAAAAATCAGTCGAGCTTGTTCAGCACTTCGCCGACCGCGTCGAACAGACGATCCAGGTCTTGCGGCTTGCTGTTGAAGGTTGGGCCGAACTGCAGGGTGTCGCCGCCGAAGCGCACGTAGAACCCGGCTTTCCATAACGCCATGCCCGCTTCGAACGGACGCACGATGGCATCGCCATCACGACCGGCAATCTGAATCGCGCCGGCCAGACCGTAGTTGCGGATGTCGATGACGTTCTTCGAGCCTTTCAGCCCGTGCAGCGCGTTCTCGAAATGCGGAGCGACTTCGGCGACGCTCTGCACCAGGTTTTCCTTTTGCAGCAGATCCAGTGCTGCCAGGCCAGCGGCGCACGCCACCGGGTGCGCCGAGTAGGTGTAGCCGTGCGGGAATTCCACGGCGTATTCCGGGGTCGCCTGGTTCATGAAGGTCTGGTAGATCTCGGAGCTGGCAATCACCGCGCCCATCGGGATCGCGCCGTTGGTGATTTGTTTGGCGATGCACATCAGGTCCGGGGTGACGCCAAAGCTGTCGGAACCGAACATCGAGCCGGTGCGGCCGAAACCGGTGATCACTTCGTCGAAGACCAGCAGGATGTTGTGCTGGTCACAGATTTCACGCAGACGTTTCAGGTAACCCTGCGGCGGCACCAATACACCGGCGGAACCGGCCATCGGTTCAACGAACACCGCGGCGATGTTCGATGCGTCGTGCAGTTCGATCAGCTTCAGCAACTCGTCGGCCAGGGCGATACCGCCCTGCTCCGGCATGCCACGGGAGAACGCATTGCTCGCCAGCAACGTGTGCGGCAGGTGATCGACGTCCATCATCGACTGGCCGAACAGCTTGCGGTTGCCGTTCACGCCGCCGAGGCTGGTGCCGGCGATGTTCACGCCGTGATACCCCCGGGAACGACCGATCATTTTGGTCTTGGTCGCCTGACCTTTCAGACGCCAGTAGGCACGGACCATTTTCACCGCCGTGTCGGCGCACTCGGAGCCGGAGTCGGTGAAGAACACGTGGTTCAGGTTGCCCGGGGTCAGGTCAGTGATTTTTTCGGCCAGTTGAAAGGACAACGGATGGCCGTACTGGAAGCCCGGCGAGTAATCGAGGGTGCCCAGTTGTTTCGAAACCGCTTCCTGAATTTCCTTGCGGGTGTGCCCGGCGCCGCAGGTCCACAGACCCGACAGCGAGTCGTACACCTTGCGGCCTTTGTCATCGATGAGCCAACTGCCTTCTGCACCAACAATCAGACGCGGATCGCGCTGAAAGTTACGGTTGGCGGTGTACGGCATCCAGTGCGCGTCCAGCTTCAGTTGGCTGGCCAGTGGCGACGGAGCGTTTTCGGGCATGTTCATCGGGCAAAACCTCGCAGGGCTTAAGCTTCAGGGAGATAAAAGTCGTTGTTGCAGCTAAATTGCCACGCGGATAAAGTCGGTGAAATCCAACTCTTCTAACCTTCAGTTAGACCATCACTAAACTTTGAGCGATTAAACATGAGCAGCCGCCGCCCCGATCCGCTGGCCCAGGTCAGTGACTTTGATATTCGCCTGCTGCGGATCTTTCGCAGCGTGGTGGAATCCGGCGGCTTCTCGGCGGCGGAAACCGTGCTCGGCATCGGGCGCTCGGCGATCAGCCAGCAGATGAGCGATCTGGAGCAACGCCTCGGATTGCGTTTGTGTCAGCGTGGCCGTGCCGGATTCTCCCTGACCGAAGAAGGTCGCGAGGTCTATCAATCAGCCCTGCAGTTATTGAGTGCGCTGGAAAGTTTTCGCACCGAAGTTAACGGCCTGCACCAACACTTGCGTGGCGAGTTGATCATCGGCCTGACCGATAACCTGGTCACCCTGCCCCACATGCGCATCACCCACGCCCTCGCCCAATTGAAGGAGCGCGGGCCGGATGTGCAAATCCAGATCCGCATGATTGCGCCGAATGAAGTCGAACAAGGCGTGCTGGACGGTCGCCTGCATGTCGGCGTGGTGCCGCAGGCCAGTGCGCTTTCCGGGTTGGAATATCAACCGTTGTACAGCGAGCGCTCACTGCTTTATTGCGCGGTCGGTCATCCACTGTTTTATGTCGATGACAAACAACTCGATGACGAACGCCTTGATAGTCAGGACGCCATCGCCCCGACATTTCGCTTGCCGGGGGAAATCCAGGCGCATTATCAGGCGCTCAACTGCACTGCCAGTGCCTCCGACCGTGAGGGCATGGCGTTTCTGATTCTGACCGGCCGCTACATTGGTTATCTGCCGGATCATTACGCCAGCCTTTGGGTGCAGCAAGGGCGTTTACGCGCACTCAAGGCCGACACACGTTTTTATGATTTGAGTCTGGCATCGGTCACGCGCAAGGGACGGCGCCCTCATTTGGTGCTGGAAAGCTTTCTGGAGAGTCTGGCGGCGACACGTTAAAAATTGCCCGCCGCCCAGCCACGTTAGGCCTTAGAGACAAAACCAAGCAATAACCTGAGCAAGTGGACAGCTTTTTGCAAAGCAGGATCAACCTCGATCCTTCAACAAGAAGCCCAACGCCATGCAGCCAGATTCCGAACCGTCCAGCGACTTGATCTACGGCCTCAACGACCGCCCGAAACCGCTGGCCGCAACCCTCGCCGCCCTGCAACACGTGCTCGCCAGTTTCGTCGGCATCATCACCCCACCGCTGGTGATCGGGTCGGCGCTTGGGCTTACCGCGCATTTGCCTTACCTGATCAGCATGGCGCTGATGGTGTCCGGGGTCGGCACGTTTATTCAGGCTCGCCGGCCGTTCGGGATCGGCGCCGGGATGATCTGCTTGCAAGGCACCAGTTTCGCCTTTCTCGGCGCGGTGCTGTCGGCCGGGTTTCTGGTCAAGCAGCGCGGCGGTAGCCCGGAAGACATTTTGGCGATGATCTTTGGCGTGTGCTTTTTCGGCGCGATTGTGCAGATCGTGCTCAGCCGTTTCATTGGTCAATTGCGCAGGGTGGTCACGCCGCTGGTGACCGGGATTGTCATCACGCTGATCGGCATCAGCCTGATCAAGGTCGGCATCACCGATCTCGGCGGAGGCTTCAATGCCCCGGACTTCGGCGCGCCGGGCAATCTGGCGCTGGGCGTATTCGTGTTGCTGACGATCATTTTGCTCAACCGCTCGAACACGCCGTGGGTGCGGCTGTCGGCAATCATCATTGGCCTGCTGCTCGGGAGCCTGGCGGCGTGGTTCAGTGGGAAACTGGTCCCGCAGCCATTGCCTGGATTGCCGCTGGTGAGTTTTCCTACACCGTTCAAGTTCGGATTCAGTTTTGACTGGACCGCTTTCCTGCCAGTCGCGCTGATCTATCTGATCAGCACCATCGAAACCGTCGGCGACCTCACCGCCAATTGCATGCTCGCCCGCCAACCCATCAGCGGCCCTTCTTATATAAGCCGCTTGCGCGGCGGTGTACTGGGTGATGGCGTGAGCTGCATGATCGCCGCAACGTTCAGCGCCTTCCCCAACACCACGTTTGCGCAGAACAACGGCGTGATTCAGCTGACCGGCGTTGCCAGCCGCTACGTTGGCCTTTACATCGGCGCGATCCTGTTTTGTCTCGGCTTGTTTCCAATGATTGGTGCGGTGCTGCAACAGATACCGAAACCAGTACTCGGCGGCGCCACTCTGGTTATGTTCGGTGCCGTCGCCGCTGCCGGTGTGCGCATCCTCGCGCAGTCGCCGCTGGATCGGCGCAGCATGCTGATCATCGCCACTTCGTTCGGCGTCGGCCTGGGCATCGCTGCGCAACCGAACCTGCTGCACCTGCTGCCGAAACTGGTGCAAAACCTGTTCGACTCGGCGATTACCAGCGGCGGGCTGACGGCAATCATCCTTTGCCTGCTGCTGCCGGAAGCCAAAACGGCACCCGCTGAAGTGCAAGTGCCGCTGAACAAGATCGAACAGGCGTAACGGTTTTATCGCCTGAGGACTTGTCGGATGCTTGTGGGTGCGCTATCAACGCAACTGGTTGCACCCACAGACAAACCCGGAAGTGCCTATGACCTTTGAAGTCCCCGCTCACGGCGGCAAGCCCGCCAGCCGCATTCGTCAGAAGAACGAAGAGACCATTCTCAAAGCCGCCGAAGACGAGTTTGCCCGCCACGGGTACAAAGGCACCAGCATGAACACCATCGCCCAGAATGCCGGGTTGCCCAAGGCTAACCTGCATTACTACTTCACCAACAAATTGGGGCTGTACGTGGCGGTGCTGAGCAACATCATCGAGTTGTGGGACAGCACCTTCAACACCCTCACCGCCGAAGACGATCCGGCCGAAGCGCTGACCCGTTACATTCGCGCCAAAATGGAATACTCGCGCCGCCAGCCACAAGCCTCGCGAATCTTTGCGATGGAAGTGATCAGCGGCGGCGAATGCCTGAGCGAGTATTTCAATCAGGATTACCGCGCCTGGTTCCAGGGCCGCGCGGCGGTGTTTCAGGCGTGGATCGATGCCGGCAAAATGGACCCGGTCGACCCGGTGCACCTGATCTTCCTGTTGTGGGGCAGCACCCAGCACTACGCCGACTTCGCCACGCAGATCTGCCGCGTCAGCGGGCGCAGCAAGTTGACCAAGCAGGACATGGAAGACGCCGGCAACAACCTGATCCGCATCATTCTCAAAGGCTGCGGCCTCACTCCTTCTCTATAAGACGTTTATGCCTTTCACCCTCAGCGGTTTTTGCGAGTACCGCGAAGAGATTCGCAAAAGCCGCTTTATCACTTTCGCTGCCCCCATCAACAGTTCCGCTGACGCGCAGGCGTTCTTCGAACAGCACAGCGACTTGAACGCCTCGCACAATTGCTGGGCGTGGAAACTCGGCGATCAATATCGCAGCAATGACGACGGCGAACCGGGCGGCACGGCCGGGCGACCGATTCTGGCAGCGATTGAAGCGCAGGATTGCGATCAGGTCGCGGTGCTGGTGATCCGCTGGTACGGCGGCATTCAACTGGGCACTGGCGGTTTGGCGCGAGCCTATGGCGGGGGTGCGAACAAGTGCCTGCAAACGGCGGCGAAAGTCGAGTTGATCAGCCGCGTACCATTGCGTTGTGCCTGCGGCTTTGCCGAGTTGGCGTTGGTGAAGCTGCGGGTGGCGGATCTGGATGGGTTGATTGTCGAAGAAAACTTCACGGCAAACGGCGTTGAGTTGAAGTTAGCTGTGGGAGAAGCGCAGATCGAGGTCTTGCAAACGCAGCTAGCCGATTTGAGTCGTGGGCGGATTTTGCTTCAACGATAAAAGATCAAAAGATCGTCCGATCGCGGCCCGAGCGTTCCGCAGCTCCTACACTTGAAATGCATTCCCCTGTAGGAGCTGCCGAAGGCTGCGATCTTTTAGGGCATCACCCTTTTCCGTTATTACCCGGACTTGCCCACATCGGCTGTGCACCCGGCTGTGGATAACCTGAGCACATACCGCTGTAACCCTTCTGTCATGCGGCTTTGCGCGATTTGTTCACTTTTCGTTCAATTCCCCCGACGAAATGAAAATCCCACGCAAAAACAATCAGTTATCTTGGTTTATCACCATTAGAAGAAAGCACCACGGTGCTTATGCCCTTGATTCCATGTTGCGCACAAATACTGTGGAACAACCTGTGGATAAGCCGTTCATGACTGGCGCAGTTGCAGATTGCACATAGCTCCGACGCAGTTGCTCGTTTTTTGATCAGTTGCCTGCGGGCAAAAGTGGAGCTTGATCAACGGCCTCGCCCCCAAGTGGTGCTCGTTGTTATGCCGAATTTACTGCAAGTGCTCTGCGACAGGCGCAAAGAATAGGTGTCTTCAGGTGTTCCTGACTCAATGGCCAGGAAATTGCTTTATCCACAGGCACAACTCCAAGCAAGTCGAGCCTGTCATGCCCATCGCCCCTCCTGTCCCGCGCCTGCAACTGCGCCATATCAGCAAACGCTACCCCGGATGTCTGGCCAATGACGCTATTGATCTGAGCATTGCGCCCGGTGAAATCCATGCCTTGCTCGGTGAAAACGGCGCAGGCAAAAGCACGCTGATGAAGATCATCCACGGCGTCACTCAGGCCGACGCGGGCGAGATGCTCTGGCAAGGTCAGCGCGTGAACATGCGCAACCCGGCCCAGGCGCGACAGCTGGGGATCGGCATGGTCTTTCAACATTTCTCGCTGTTCGAAACCCTCAGCGTGGCGCAGAACATTGCCTTGGCGATGGGTGCGGCAGCGGGCACTCCGAAACAGCTTGAGCCAAAGATTCGCGAAGTGTCGCGGCGCTACGGCATGGCGCTGGAGCCTGAGCGACTTGTCCACAGCCTGTCGATTGGCGAGCGGCAACGGGTGGAAATCATTCGCTGCCTGATGCAAGACATCCGTCTGCTGATTCTCGACGAACCGACTTCGGTGCTGACGCCGCAGGAGGCCGACGATTTGTTCATCACCCTGCGCCGTCTCGCCGCTGAGGGGTGCAGCATTTTGTTTATCAGCCACAAGCTCGGAGAGGTTCGCGCCTTGTGCCACAGCGCAACGGTGTTGCGCGGCGGGCGGGTGGCCGGGCATTGCGTACCGGCCGAATGCTCGGATCAACAGTTGGCGCAGATGATGGTGGGCGAAGCGGCGGCGTTGATTGGCGACTATCAGAAGGTCAGCGGTGGCGCGGTGTTTTTGCAGATCAGCGGTTTGAGTTGGCATAACCCGGACCCGTTTGGCTGCTCACTGGCAGGCATCGACTTGCAGGTGCGCAGCGGTGAAATCGTTGGCATCGCCGGGGTCGCGGGCAATGGTCAGGACGAATTGCTTGCCCTGCTCAGTGGCGAGCAAACGCTGTCACGGGTCGAGGCCGAAACGATTCGTTTCGGTCATCAGGCCGTTGCTGATTTACGCCCCGATGCACGACGCAGACTCGGTCTGGCTTTCGTCCCGGCCGAGCGCCTCGGCCATGGCGCGGTGCCAGAGCTGAGTCTGGCCGACAACGCGCTGCTGACAGCCTTTCAACAAGGGCTGGTGAGCAACGGTTTGATCGAACGCGGCAAAGTCGATGCCCTCGCCCGGCAAATCATTCAACGCTTCGGGGTAAAAACGCCGAATACGCAAACCGCCGCCCGCAGCCTGTCCGGCGGCAATCTACAGAAATTCATCCTCGGCCGGGAAATCCTCCAGCAACCAAAACTGCTGATCGCCGCGCACCCGACCTGGGGCGTGGACGTCGGCGCCGCCGCGACCATCCACCGCGCGTTGATCGCCTTGCGCGATGCCGGCGCGGCGATTCTGGTGATTTCCGAAGACCTCGATGAACTGTTCCAGATCAGCGACCGCCTCGGCGCCTTGTGCGGCGGCAAGCTGTCGGCGCTGCAAAACACCACGGACACGCAACTGAGTGACGTCGGCGGCTGGATGGCCGGTCAGTTCGATACCCCTCAACAACACGCCACGGTTTAACGGAGTTTCAAACATGCTGCTTTCCCTCGAACCCCGTGGCCAGCAATCGCGCCTGATGCTCTGGTGCTCACCGCTGTTGGCGGCGGCGCTGACGCTCGGTTGCGGTTCGCTGCTGTTCATCGCCCTCGGTCATGATCCGCTGCAAACCTTGCACACGCTGCTGATCGCGCCGGTCAGCGACTTGTACGGTGTTTCGGAATTGCTGGTCAAAGCCTTGCCGATTCTGCTCTGCGCGCTGGGCCTGGCGGTGGCCTACCAAGCGCGAATCTGGAATATCGGCGCCGAAGGTCAATTGCTGCTGGGCGCGCTCGCCGGCAGTGCCTTGGCGGTGAATATCATCGACATGCAAAGCCGTTGGGCGCTGGTGCTGATTCTGCTGACCGGTACCCTCGCCGGCGCCGCATGGGCGGGGCTCACCGCATGGCTGCGCACACGCTTCAACGCCAACGAAATCCTCACCAGCATCATGCTCAATTACATCGCGCTGAACTTGCTGCTGTTCTGCGTACATGGGCCGCTGAAGGACCCCGCTGGTTTCAATTTTCCCGAGTCGGCAATGTTCGGCGACGCCAGTCGTTTGCCGCTGTTGCTGGAGGATGGCCGCGTGCATGCCGGGGTGTATTTCGCCCTGCTCGCGCTAGTCGCGGTGTGGGTGTTGTTGCAGAAAAGTTTTATCGGCTTCCAGATCAAAGTGCTCGGGCTGGACAAGCGTGCGGCAGGGTTCGTCGGCTTTCGCGAGAAGCGTTTGATCTGGCTTGCCCTGTTGATCAGCGGCGGGCTCGCGGGGCTTGCCGGGGTCTGCGAAGTCACCGGCCCCATCGGCCAATTGGTGCCGCAAGTGTCACCGGGTTACGGCTACGCGGCGATCACCGTGGCGTTTCTTGGGCGGCTCAACCCCATCGGGATTCTGTTCTCCAGTCTGCTGATGGCGCTGCTGTACATCGGGGGCGAGAACGCGCAGATGAGCCTCAATCTGCCGCAGGCGATCACGCAACTGTTTCAGGGAATGATGCTGTTTTTCCTGCTCGCCAGTGATGTGCTGATTCTCTATCGGCCACGCCTGAATCTGCGCTGGGCACGGCGCACACAGACCCCCACCGTAACCGCCGGAGCGCTGTGATGGATATCGATCTGCTGAGCAATATTTTCTTCGCGATGGTGCGTTGCGGCACGCCGCTGCTGTTGGTGGCGCTGGGTGAACTGATCTGCGAGAAGAGCGGCGTGCTCAACCTCGGGCAGGAAGGGATGATGCTGTTTGGTGCGGTGATCGGTTTTATCGTCGCGCTCAACAGCGGCAACCTGTGGCTCGGCGTATTGCTGGCGATGCTCGCCGGGATGCTGCTGTCGTCACTGTTTGCTTTGGTGGCGCTGGTGTTCAACGCCAATCAGGTAGCGACCGGGTTGGCCCTGACGATTTTTGGCGTGGGGTTGTCGACTTTCGTGGGGGCGGCGTGGGTCGGCAAACCATTGGCTGGATTCGAGCCGTTGGCGATTCCGTATCTGAGTGAAATCCCGCTGATCGGGCGGATGCTGTTCGCGCAGGATCTGCTGGTGTATCTGTCGTTCGGGCTGTTTGCCTTGGTGGCGTGGGTGATCATCAAAAGCCGTGTCGGGCTGATCATTCAAGCGGTCGGCGAGAACCCGGATGCGGCCAGTGCGATGGGCTTGCCGGTGTTGACCGTGCGCACCTTGGCGGTGCTTTTCGGCGGCGCGATGGCCGGGCTGGCCGGGGCGTATCTGTCGCTGGCGTACACGCCGATGTGGGCGGAAAACATGACTGCCGGGCGTGGCTGGATTGCCTTGGCGCTGGTGGTGTTTGCCAGTTGGCGGGTGTGGCGGTTGTTGCTTGGGGCGTATCTGTTTGGCCTCGCCAGCATCCTGCACCTGGTGGCGCAGGGGTTGGGGCTGGCGATTCCGTCGAGCCTGCTGGCGATGCTGCCGTACGTGGCGACGATTGTGGTGCTGGTGTTGTTGTCGCGCGATGCACTGCGGACACGGTTGTATGCGCCGGTGTCGTTGGGGCAGCCGTGGCAGTCGGGGCATTAATGCGGTGATTTCACGGGCATCATCGCTGGCAAGCCAGCTCCCACAAGGATCTCGGGTGTGAACGAGGTCCATGTCACACAACAGGAACCTGTGGGAGCTGGCTTGCCAGCGATGGGGCCCGAACAGGCAAAACCTGAGCAATGCCCCACGCCAGTTCGAAGACGAGGAAAATCAGCAGAATCGAACTGGCGCCATGGACCAGGGCATACCCCTGCCAAGCCGCAAACAGAAACCGCGCCACCGCGTCATAACGTCCATAACGCGCCTGCGGATCACGAATCCGCAGCACCGCCCACACACAAACCACCGAGCCCAAAAGATTCGCCATCAACATGTGCATCGGCGCGAACGCCGGCAACTCACCGGGCAGATCCAGCGCCTGACCGAGCGCGGTCAAAACTCCGTGCAACGCGGCAAAACTCCACGGCGTCACAAACGCAGCCGTGACGATCAGGTCGTACCAGGCGCTGCCGCGCACCACGTTTCGATATTGTGTTGAAGTCCACATCGTCCCTGCTCCAGAAATTTGAGGAGCAACCACGGTAAAGCCTGGAGTATGCTCCAGGGTCAAGCCCTCTTCAGAGCATCACAAATGCGCATCGGTGAATTGGCACAGGCCAGCGCAGTCAGTCGCGACACGCTGCGTTTCTATGAGCAACGCGGATTGATCGCGGCGCAACGCAGTGCCAATGGTTATCGCGACTACCCGCCGGAAATGCTGCAACTGGTGCTCTACATCAGGACGGCGCAGCGTTTGGGTTTTACCCTCGGCGAGATCGGCGACAGCGTTGCCGCACTGTGGAACACGCCCGATCCGCAAAACGCTGTGGCGCAATTGCTGCGCGACAAGCTACAACTGATTGAAACCCGCATGAGCGAACTCGACGCGCTACGACATGAGCTGCAACTACGGCTCGGTCAGGCCTGTCCATTGAACCCTGAACGATAATTTTCAAGGAACCCATCATGTCCCAGGCAAAAAATGCACTGATTATCGGCGCCTCCCGTGGCTTGGGCCTCGGCTTGGTGAAGACCCTGCTGGGCGACGGCTGGCAAGTGACCGCCACCGTGCGCAATCCCTCGAACGCCGAGGCGCTGCAAGCGCTGGGCAACGTGCGGATCGAGAAGCTCGACATGGATGACCAGCAAGCGGTGATCGCCTTGAGCCAACAGTTGAAGGGTGAAACTTTCGACCTGCTGTTCGTCAATGCCGGGGTCAAAGGCCCGGCAATACAGACCCCAGGCGGCGCGACCCTGGCGGAAGTCGGTCAGCTGTTTTTCACCAACGCGGTAGCGCCGATCAATCTGGCGCAACGCTTTGCCGGACAGATCCGCGATGGCAGCGGCGTGCTGGCGTTCATGAGTTCGGTACTCGGCAGCGTGACCATGCCGGATGCGCCGGAACTGGCGCTGTACAAGGCGAGCAAGGCTGCGCTGAACTCGATGACCAACAGTTTTGTCACGCAACTGGGCGAACAGAAACTGACCGTGCTGTCGCTGCATCCGGGTTGGGTGAAGACCGACATGGGCGGTGAAGGGGCTGACCTTGATGTGGACACCAGCACACGCGGTCTGATTGATCAGGTGAATGCGTTTACCGGCAAGGGTGGGCATCACTTCATCAATTACAAAGGCGAAACCATTCCCTGGTAAATGCACATATCCTGTGGGAGCCGGGCTTGCCCGCGATGACGGAGTACCAGTCGCCACATAAGGTGGCTGATCCGACGCATTCGCTGGCAAGCCAGCTCCCACAGGGATGAACGGTGTCCTGTCGGGTGGGGCTTGCCCGACGCAGTGATTTGTTTGAAACTGCGTACCTCGTCCGTCGCGGCGAACCTGGATCAGCAGACAGGGCAACACTGAGCTGGCAACCCTGAACCCACTTTCAGAGGAGCCGGCGACAATGCCTGCGACCCGTACCTGGTTAAAAAACCCCCTCGCCATTTTCACCTCCAACGAGCTCGATGCCCGTGGCGGTCTGGTGCTGCAAGACGGCGTGATCGTCGAAGTGCTCGCCGCCGGTCAACAGCCGTCAGCGCCGTGCAATGAAGTGTTCGATGCCCGCGAGCATGTGATCCTGCCGGGCCTGATCAACACCCACCATCACTTCTATCAAACCCTGACACGCGCCTGGGCGCCGGTGGTCAATCAGCCGTTGTTCCCGTGGCTGAAAACCCTGTACCCGGTGTGGGCACGTCTGACGCCGGAAAAACTCGCCCTCGCCACCAAAGTCGCTTTGGCCGAGTTGCTGCTGTCGGGTTGCACCACCGCTGCCGACCATCATTACCTGTTCCCGGACGGCCTGGAAAACGCCATCGACGTGCAAGTCGAAACCGTGCGTGAACTGGGCATGCGCGCCATGCTCACCCGTGGTTCGATGAGCCTCGGCGAGAAGGACGGCGGCCTGCCGCCGCAGCAGACCGTGCAAGAAGGCCAGGTGATTCTCGACGACAGTCAGCGCCTGATCCACGAGTACCACGAGCGTGGCGACGGTGCGCAAATCCAGATCGCGCTGGCACCATGCTCGCCGTTTTCAGTGACTCCGGAAATCATGTCGGCCAGCGCCGAACTGGCGAATAAGCTCGACGTGCGCCTGCACACGCACCTGGCCGAAACCCTCGACGAAGAAGATTTCTGCCTGCAGCGTTTCGGCCTGCGCACCGTCGACTATCTGGACAGCGTCGGCTGGCTCGGCCCGCGCACCTGGCTGGCCCACGGCATCCACTTCAACCCCGACGAAATCGCCCGCCTCGGCCAGGCCGGCACCGGCATCTGTCACTGCCCAAGCTCGAACATGCGTCTGGCCTCGGGCATTTGCCCAAGCATCGATTTGACTGACGCCGGTGCGCTGTTCGGTCTGGGCGTGGATGGCTCGGCGTCCAACGATGCGTCGAACATGATCCTTGAAGCGCGTCAGGCGCTGTACATCCAGCGCCTGCGTTATGGCGCCGAGAAAATTACCCCTGAGCGCGTGCTGGGCTGGGCGACCAAGGGGTCGGCGAGCCTGTTGGGCCGTACCGACATTGGTGAGCTGGCGGTGGGCAAACAGGCTGATCTGGCATTGTTCAAGCTCGATGAACTGCGCTTCTCTGGCAGCCACGATCCGATTTCGGCGCTGCTGCTGTGCGGCGCAGATCGAGCGGATCGGGTGATGATTGGCGGCAAGTGGCGCGTGGTTGATGGCCAGGTCGAAGGACTGGATCTGAAAGGCCTGATCGCCGATCACAGCCAGGCTGCTCGCCAGCTGATCGCCGGTACCTGATCCCAGCGGATCAAAACGGTGGGAGCGAGCCTGCTCGCGAAGAAGGAGCATCAGGCAACTTTTTTGTTGAATGACACTCCGCTTTCGCGAGCAGGCTCGCTCCCACAATTGTTTTGCAGTGGGCTTAAAGGCCTAGCAGGGACAGCATGATGAACGTCGCGAACAACACGAAGTGCGTCATGCCTTCAATGGCATTGGTCTCGCCGTCATTGAGATTGATCGCGCTGACGATCAATGTGAGAAAGATCATCACCGTCTGCACCGGGGTCATTGCCATCTGAAATGGCTGACCGGTGTACAGCGCCATCGCTTCCATCACCGGCACGGTGAGGATCACCGTCGACAGTGACGCACCCATCGCAATGTTGACCACCGACTGCATGCGGTTGGCCAACGCCGCACGCAACGCGGTCAAAATCTCCGGTGCCGCTGAAATCGCCGCCACCAGAATCGCCGTGATCACCGGCGGTGCGCCCGTGCCTTCCAGGCCCAGATCGAGGGTCTTGGACATCACCTCGGCCAATGCGCCGATCACCACAATGCCAAACACCAGAATGCCGATCGACAGGCCGATGCTCGGTGCTTTCGCCTGCGCGTCCTGCGGCTCTTTCTTGCGACGTTTGTCCGGGTAGCTGTAGCTGAAAAAGTAACTGTGCGGGCCGACCTGCATGCGCAGGAACAGCGCGTAAAGCAGCACCATTGCACCGATAGTGAACGCCGAATAGATCTTCCAATTGGCCTCGGGAATGAACTCCGGCACCACCATCGACACGCCCATCGCCGTGAGGATCATCACGCTGTAGCTGCGCGCCGAATCGTCGTTGTAGGACTGCTCGCCATGCTTGATCCCTCCCATCAGCGCAGCGAGGCCGAGGATGCCGTTGATGTCGAGCATCACGGCCGAATAAATCGTGTCGCGCACCAGTGTGGGCGACGCTTCGTTGCTCATCATGATCGCCAGAATCACCACTTCTACCAGCACGGCGGCCAGCGTGAGGATCATCGTGCCGTAGGGGTCGCCGACCTTTTCGGCGAGCAATTCGGCGTGATGGGCGACGCGCATCGAAGCGGCGACGATGAACGCGATCAGCACCAGACCGGCAGTCAGTGCGACGATCTGGCCGCTGTGCAGCATCCAGTGTTCCAACGGATAAGCGACGACTGCGGCGAGCAGGGCCAGCAGCAGCAAGCTTTCTTGCTTGAGGATTGAGAGCATGACAGGCCTTTTAACGCAGAGATTCCAATGAGCTACTGACTACGGCGCGGCGCTAACGTTTCGTTACACATTAGCGCACCAAGCAATGGCGAGACTTTTGCCTGATGCACTTTTATTGGCCTGACCGGCCCCTTCGCGAGCAGGCTCGCTCCCACCTTGGAATGCAATCCCCTGTGGGAGCGAGCGTGCTCGCGAAGGCGTTCACACGGTTTCAAACCAGTTTGTTGTCTTGTTGGTCAGCAATTTGCATTGCCCCTGACCACACACAACAAAATGGAGCTCCAATTCATGCATATACGTCCGCTGCACAAACTGCTGTGCGCCGCCATTGGTCTGGGGATAAGCCTGAGCGCCAGCGCTGCCGATCCGCTGAAGGTTGGTTTCGTCTACATCGACCCCATCGGTGACCACGGCTGGACGTATCAGCATGAACAGGGGCGCAAGGCGCTGGCGGAGAAATTCGGCGCGCAGATCACCACCAACTACGTGGAAAACGTCGCCGAAGGTGCCGACGCCGAGCGGGTGATCCGCAACATGGCGAAGGACAAGTACGACCTGATCTTCACCACGTCCTTCGGTTACATGAACCCGACGCTGAAAGTCGCCAAACAATTTCCCAAGGTGACCTTCGAGCACGCCACCGGCTACAAGCAGGACAAGAACCTCGGCACCTATCTGGCGCGCACCTACGAGGGCCGTTACGTCGGCGGCTTCCTCGCGGCGAAGATGACCAAGACCAAAAAGATCGGCTACGTCGCCTCCTTCCCGATCCCGGAAGTGATCCGCGACATCAACGCCATTCAACTGGCCCTGAACAAGTACAACCCCGGCACCGAGATCAAAGTGGTGTGGGTCAACTCATGGTTCGATCCGGGCAAGGAAGCCGATGCCGCCAACGCGCTGATCGATCAGGGTGTCGACGTGGTATTCCAGCACACCGACAGCCCGGCTCCGATTCAGGCTGCCGAACGCCGCGGTGTCTACGCGGTGGGTTACGCCTCCGACATGGCCCACTTCGGGCCGAAAGCGGTGCTGACCTCGATCGTCAACGACTGGGCGCCGCATTACATTCAGGCGACTCAAAGCGTGATCGATCACAGCTGGAAGTCCCAGGATTACTGGGGCGGGCTGAAGGAAGGCACGGTTGAACTGCCGATCAGCGACCTGGTGCCAGCACCGGTCAAAGCAGAAGCCGAGCAGATCATTGCCGATATCAAGAGCGGTGCGTTGCAGCCGTTTACCGGGCCGATCAAGGATCAGGCCGGGGTCGAGAAAATCCCCGCTGGTTTGAGTGCGACCACGGCGGAACTGGCGTCGATGAACTATTACGTGGAAGGCATGAAGGCCGAGATGCCGAAGTAATCCTCCCAGAAACACCACCGAACCTGTGGGAGCTGGCTTGCCAGCGATGAGGCCATTACCTTCAACATCATTGTTGCCTGGGAGATCGCTATCGCTGGCAAGCCAGCTCCCACAGAGATCTCCGTTGCTTTTCAGTCTGAGTTTCTTCAGGACAAACGTATGAACAGCCTTCCCATCATCGACATCAGCCCGCTCTACACCGACAACCAAAACGCCTGGCCCGCCGTTGCCGAGCAAATCGACCAGGCTTGCCGCGAGTGGGGTTTCTTCTACATCAAGGGGCATCCGATTTCCGCCCAGCGCATCGACGCCCTGCTCGATCACGCGCAGCGTTTTTTCGATCTGCCGGCGGCAGAGAAGCTCAAGATCGACATCACCCGGACCCGCCACCATCGCGGCTACGGCGCCATCGCCACCGAACAGCTCGACCCGAACAAACCCAGCGACCTCAAAGAAACCTTCGACATGGGCCTGCACCTGTCGGCGAACCATCCCGAAGTGCTGGCGGAAAAACCCTTGCGCGGGCCCAACCGCCATCCGGCAATTCCCGGTTGGGAGGCGCTGATGGAACAGCACTACCTCGACATGCAGGCCCTCGCGCAAACGCTGCTGCGCGCCATGACCCTTGCCCTGGACATCGAACGCGACTTCTTCGACAAGCGCTTTCTTGAGCCCGTGAGTGTGCTGCGCATGATCCATTACCCGCCGCGTCACACCGCCAGTTCCGCCGAGCAGCAAGGCGCCGGTGCGCACACCGATTACGGCTGCATCACCCTGCTGTATCAGGACAGCGCCGGTGGCTTGCAAGTGAAGAACGTCAAAGGCGAGTGGATCGACGCTCCACCGATTGACGGGACGTTCGTGGTCAACCTCGGCGACATGATGGCGCGCTGGAGCAATGACCGATATCGCTCGACACCGCACCGGGTGGTCAGCCCGCTCGGAGTGGATCGCTACTCGATGCCGTTCTTTGCCGAGCCTCACCCGGACACCCGTATCGAGTGCCTGCCCGGTTGCCAGAGCGCAGAATACCCGGCGAAATATCCGACGACCACTTGTGCTGAATTCCTGCTGTCGCGCTTCGCCGATACCTACGCTTATCGACGGGAACAGGAAGCGGTGTGACGGATCGCTTGGTCAGGTTTTGCCAATTATTTCAGCAAGCATCTGTAGAATGCCGCCATTGCACCTGATGAGAAAAGAATATGTACGACTGGCTCAACGCCCTGCCCAAGGCCGAACTGCACCTGCATCTGGAAGGCTCGCTGGAGCCTGAGTTGCTGTTCGCTTTGGCCGAACGCAACAAGATCGCCCTGCCGTGGAACGACGTCGAAACCCTGCGCAAGGCTTACGCCTTCAACAACCTGCAGGAATTCCTCGACCTGTATTACCAAGGCGCCGATGTGCTGCGCACCTCGCAGGATTTCTACGACCTGACCTGGGCCTACCTGCTGCGCTGCAAGGCGCAAAACGTGATTCACACCGAACCGTTCTTCGACCCGCAGACCCACACCGACCGTGGCATCCCGTTCGAAGTGGTGCTCAACGGCATCGCCGCCGCGTTGAAGGATGGCGAGCAGCAACTGGGCATCACCAGCGGTTTGATCCTCAGCTTCCTGCGCCACTTGAGCGAAGAAGAAGCCGAGAAAACCCTCGATCAGGCGCTGCCGTTCCGTGACGCGTTTGTCGCCGTAGGTCTGGACAGCTCCGAAATGGGCCATCCGCCAAGCAAGTTCCAGCGCGTGTTCGACCGTGCCCGTCACGAAGGCTTCCTGACCGTCGCCCACGCCGGTGAAGAAGGCCCGCCGGAATACATCTGGGAAGCCATCGACCTGCTGAAAATCCAACGCATCGACCACGGCGTACGCGCCATCGAAGACGAGCGCCTGATGCAGCGGATCATCGACGAGCAGATCCCGCTGACCGTGTGCCCGCTGTCGAACACCAAACTTTGCGTGTTCGATCACATGTCGCAGCACAACATCCTCGACATGCTTGAGCGTGGCGTTAAGGTGACGGTCAACTCCGATGACCCTGCGTACTTCGGTGGTTACGTGACCGAGAACTTCCATGCGCTGTACGAACACTTGGGCATGACCCAGGATCAGGCCAAACGCCTGGCACAGAACAGCCTGGATGCACGGCTCGTAAAACCTTAAGAGCAATACTAAAACTGTGGGAGCGGGCTTGCCCGCTCCCACAGGTACAGTGTTAGCTGATGGATTCGGGCTCAGGCAGCGATTTCACAGGCTCTGCTACGCCAGTTCCAGCTCTGTTTCCTTGGCGAATCGATGCAGCTCCCGCTGGCCAATAGCGGTCAGTTGCAACGCCCTGGAGTCATGGGGCAAGGTCAGCCAACCGGACTGCATGAACAACTGCAGCAACGCCGCGCCGAGTGAACCGCCCATGTGCGGACGACGCTCGCTCCAGTCCGGGCAGGCACAGGCCACTTGCACGTTGCGATGGGCCAGCGCCTGGATGAACACGCCACGCCCGGCCAACTTGCTCGCGCCTTTATGGGTCACCACCACGCGTTGCTCAAGCTGTTCGATCCAGCCGGCGTCGAGCAGGCGTTGATAAAGATCGGCCGCCAGCGTGCCGCCCAAATGGTCATCACAGAAACGAGCGCGCAGCAGTGAAGACGGCGCCGCCGCTACCTTGGCCATCGGCGTATTGCGTTTGAACACCTCGGCGACTTCTCGCGGGGCACTGGCGATGGTGGCGCTGGCCAACGCTTCGATCGCAGCCCCTACCTCCGGCGCCGAGAGGCGGAAAAACCGTTTACGCCCCCGGACTTCGACCTTCAACAGACCGCCAGTGGACAACCGTGCCAGATGCGCACTGGCCGACGACGGCGACAGCCCTGCCAGTAGCGCAAGCTCCTCGGTCTGCCGGGCCGAGCCATCCATCAACGCCCACATCATCGCGCTGCGCTTGGGGTCGGCCAGCAACGTGGCGATCTGGCTGATGCAAGGTGCATGTTCCATGTATTCACTCCCTGTGGAATCGTATCGTCTACTGCTCGGAGACATCTTGACCAGTAATGAGCCAGCGGCCAAGACGCGAAAAACGCCCTGAGCCGGGGCAAGGCAGGCCATTGGCACAACATGTTCCGGCGCCGAACCCGCAACCGCAGCAGTACCCGAAGTTAAACAAGGCAGCTCAGCATTGATGGCGTTCGGGCCGGGTTTCGGTACTGGCGTGAGGCGGGCGCTAGTATAAGCGGGATGCACGCGCCGTCCCGCGCTGCGGACTGCACGGGTGGTGATTGTTCCTGACAGAAATTTCTCTATTTACCTGCGACTAATGATCAACTTTCGAGAAAGCGGGAAATTGACTACTTAGATCAGCGCATCGGCTGGCGAGCATCTCCTTTAAAAGGTTCACAGGCTTACTCAATTGTGCGCGATGGGCGCACAACAAATTCAGCGGAGCGCGCTCACACAGCAGCTCCGGCAACAGCACTTTGAGGCGCCCGGCGAGAACATCGGCGCCCACGTCCAGCCAGGATTTATAGGCAATCCCGGCACCTGCCACGGCCCACAGACGTACCACGTCGGCGTCGTCACTGAAGCGGTCCCCCGTGACAGTAAGGCTGACTTCGCGCCTGCCGTCAGTGAAGCTCCAATGGTCATGGACCCGACTGCCGAGCATAAACAACAGGCAATTGTGCTGGGCCAGTTGTTCGAGTTGCCGCGGTTCGCCGTGCTGCGCCAGATACGCCGGTGACGCGCACAACACGCGGCGGTTGTGCGGCGCGATCGGCAAGGCAATCAGGCTGGAATCTTCCGGTTCGCCATACCGCAGGGCAATGTCCACCGGTTGGCGAAACAGGTCGGCAATGCGGTCGCCGAGCAGCAAGCGTACGGTCAGTTTCGGGTGCTCGCGCTGGAACTCGTCGAGCCACGGCAGCAACAGGTTGCGGCCAAAGTCCGAAGGCGCCGACAGTTGCAAGACCCCGCTGACCTGATCCTGCCCGCTGGCCAGCAAACGTCGCCCCTCATCGAGATTGCTCAACGCCGCCCGAGCGTATTCGAGGAAGCCTTCGCCCTCGGCCGTCAGGCGCAAGCTGCGCGTCGACCGGGCGAGCAGACGCGCACCGAGTTGCTGTTCGATCCGTTTCAGCGCCGCGCTGGCCACTGCCGAAGACATGTCCATCACCCGCGCCGCCGCCGACAGACTGCCCAGATCCGCTGCTCGGACGAACAATTGCAAGTCATCGAAACGCAGCATGTCAGCCTCGATTATCAAAAAAACATTGAAAGAGAGTGCTGTTTTAGCCGGTTTTATCTTGCAGAGAAATAGCTAATCATCAGCACCATCTTCTACTACCTGTGCGGAGCCTTCCATGAAAGCCATTGCCTATTACGCCTCACTGCCCATCAGCGACGCCAAATCCCTGCAAAACATCGATCTGCCGGAGCCTGTAGCCGGCCCGCGTGATTTGCTGGTAGAGGTCAAAGCCATTTCGGTCAACCCGGTCGACACCAAGGTGCGGCAGAATGTGGCGCCTGAAGGCGGGGCCGCGAAAGTGCTGGGCTGGGACGTGGCCGGCGTGGTCAAGGCGGTTGGCAGCGAGGTGACGCTGTTCAAGGCTGGCGACAAGGTTTTCTACGCCGGCTCCATCGCCCGCGCGGGCGGCAACAGTGAACTGCACGTGGTCGATGAGCGGATCGTCGGCCATATGCCCAAGTCCCTCGGTTTCGCCGAAGCCGCGGCCCTGCCGCTGACCGCGATTACCGCATGGGAGTTGCTCTTCGAACGCCTGCAAGTCAGCGAGGGACAAGTCGATAATGGCCAGAGCCTGCTGATCGTCGGTGCGGCGGGTGGCGTCGGTTCGATCCTCACCCAATTGGCCAAGCAACTGACCGGTCTCAAAGTGATCGGCACCGCCTCCCGTGCACAGACTCGCGATTGGGTCAGCGAACTGGGGGCGGATCTGGTCATCGACCACAGCCAACCGCTGAGTGAAGAACTCAAGCGCGCCGGCATCAACCACGTCACCCACGTCGCCAGCCTGACCCAGACCGATCAGCATCTGGATCAACTGGTCGAAGCCCTGGCGCCGCAAGGCAAACTGGCGCTGATCGACGACCCGAAGTCGCTGGACGTGACCAAACTCAAGCGCAAGAGCCTCTCGCTGCACTGGGAGTTCATGTACACCCGCTCGCTGTTCGAGACACCCGACATGATCGAACAGCACAAACTGCTCAACCGCGTGGCCGAGTTGATTGATGCAGGCACATTGAAGACGACCGTCGGCGAGCACTTCGGCGCGATCAATGCGGCGAACTTGCGTCGCGCGCATGAGTTGCTGGAGAGCGGCAAAGCCAAGGGGAAAATTGTTTTAGAAGGTTTCTAAGGATCGGAAGATCGCAGCCTGAGGTAGCTCCTGCAAGGCCTGCGATCTTCTTTTGCCGTCAGTCAGATGCTTGACCGTTGTCACAATTGCGATCGTATTCAGGTCTACAATCGAAGCCTCTGCGATACATCTTTTACGCAAGGGAGGTCAGCAATGAAGATCCTGATAAAAGAAGTTGCAAAGTCTCAATGGCAGGTCCGACTCGACCAGCACGCCGTGACATTCCGCAGTGAGGCCGAAGCGCTGGCCTTCACTCGCACCCTCGAAGCGCGACTCTGCGCGCCCCACAAGATTCCCGATCAAGGCCAGCAACGCGCGGCCGGCTGAGGTTCAAGCCTCGGCTTGGGCTTGAGCCAGGGCTCGGGCATTTTGCAGACGTCGGGTGAGCATCGCGACGCTCACCACCAGAAAACCGCACATGCTGATGACGATGGCCATCGGCACGGCTGTGCCATCGTGCAATATCCCCACCAGTGCCGAGGCGCCGGCCGCGACACTGAATTGCATGCAACCGAGCAACGCTGACGCGCTGCCGGCGCGCGCGCCCTGTCCGTTCATCGCGCAGGCGGCAGCGTTGGGGCTGATGCAGCCGAGGCTGGACACGCAGATGAACAATGGAATCAGCAACGGCCAAAGCGCATTGGTGTGCAAGGTGCTGACGGCCAGCAATGTCAGCCCGGCAGCCAGGTAAACCCAGACTGCACGCGACAGCAGAAACGCCGGGCCACGCTTGGCCAACAACCGCGCATTGACCTGCGCTACCAGAATGAACCCCGCCGCGTTCGTACCGAACAGCCAGCCGAAATGCTCGGCCGGGACGCCATACAGTTTGATGAAGATGAACGGTGAGCCGGCAATGTAAGCAAACATTCCGGCGATGGCGATGCCGCCGGTCAAGGCATGGCCGAGGTAAACCCGATCCTTCAGCAGCCTTCCATACTGACGCAGTGCACCGGACAGCGGCTGGCGCGGCATGTCCGCGGGCATACTTTCCGGCAGGCCGAGCGCCACGGCCAGACCTGCCAACGCGCTGAACCCGGTCAGCACCAAAAAGATCGACTGCCAACCCGTGGTGTTGACCAACAGCCCGCCGAGCATCGGCGCCAGTATCGGCGCCAGGCCCATCACCAGCATCAACTGCGAGAAGACTTTCGCCGAGCCCACGGCGTCGCATTTATCGCTGACCACCGCCCGGGCGATCACCATCCCTGCACAACCGCCCAACGCCTGCACGAAACGTGCGCCGATCAGCCATTCCAGGTTCGGTGCATAAGCACAGGCCAGAGATGCCAGCGTGAACAGCGCCAGACCAATGAGCAACGGAACCCGTCGACCGAAGCGATCGGCCACCGGGCCGTAAGCCAGCTGGCCGATGGACAGACCGAGAAAATACGCTGCCAACGTCATCTGCACATGTTTCTCGTCGGTGCCGAACGCGAGCGCCATGGACGGAAATGCAGGTAAATAGAAGTCGATCGCCAACGGACCGAAAGCGGTCAGGGCTCCGAGAATCAGAATGGTACGAAAGTTCATCAGGCATCCACGTTGGCAGGTCGGCAGCCCGACAGTCTAGCCGGGCATGGACGCCTTGAACATTCCGATAGCTGGCTAACAATCAGAAACCCGGATATCAAGATCAAAAGATCGCAGCCTTCGGCAGCTCCTACAGGGGATTTGCTTTGCTCTTGTAGGAGCTGCCGAAGGCTGCGATCTTTTGGCTTTTTTTAGTCAGGAACAATCAGGCGAGTTTCACCGCGTACCCTTCTTCGCTGATGATCTCGATGACCTGCTCGGCACTCAATGTACTTTCGACGCCGACCTCTTTTGCGGCCAGGTCAACGCGCACACTGGCCGAAGGATCCTTTGCCTGGACGGCTTGAGTGACGGCTTTGACGCAGTGACCGCAGGACATGCCTTGAACATTGAACACTTGCATGGGATGACTCCTTCAGTGAGATTGCCGGCAGTTTCGAGCTTGCCACGATGGCAAGGTCAAGTTCTTGAATAAACTGCCGGGCTGGCAATCGGCGTCGCGCTCGGCCAAGCTGCATCCATCAATGATATGAATTCAGGAGATTCAGCCATGCGCTGGTCAGCTTTCAGCCTGTTGGGCTTTCTCGGCCTCTTTGCCGCCATCCCTTCGGTGCACGCCGCAGGTGAAGACTATGGTGTGCTGATCATTTCCCGCGAGCGTCTTGAAGTAGCGACCTCCTGCGAAATCGGCGTGTACATCCAGGATCAACTGTCGGCGCGGCTGTTCCAGGAACAAAGTGCCTCGTTCAACCTGCCGCCAGGCACCGTGTCGTTGCGCCTGAAATTGCTGCCGGGGCAGGTCGTCGGTTGCAGTCCGGGAATGCTGGCGCCGGGCTCGCAGGAGATCAAATTGCAGGCCGGTGAAATCCAGAAGTACCGGATCGCGATGACGCAGGAAGGTATGTACCTCAAGCGCGCCGACCTCGGTTACTAAGCAAACTCATGTGGGAGCTAGCCTGCTCGCGAAAGCGGTGTGTCATGCAGCACGATATTGACTGACATGACGCCTTCGCGAGCAGGCTAGCTCCCACATTTTGGTTTTGCGACCACATCAAGATTGGCGCTTGACCTTGCCCGCATGGCAAGGTTGATCCTGTAGGCAACTTCTACAGGGAGCGTGACCGATGTCCGAATCCATCACTTTCGATCTGCCGATAGCCGGCATGACCTGCGCCAGTTGCGCCGGGCGTGTCGAGCGGGCCTTGAGTAAAGTCAGCGGCGCCAGTGCCGTCAGCGTCAACCTCGCCACCGAACAGGCCCGCGTGAAGGCGCCCGGGGACAGTCTGCCGGCGTTGATGGACGCCGTTGAACGTGCCGGTTACAGCGTGCCGCAACAGACCCTCGAATTGAGCATCGACGGCATGACCTGCGCGTCCTGCGTCGGTCGTGTCGAGCGCGCCCTGAACAAAGTTCCCGGGGTTAACAGCGTCAGCGTCAATCTGGCCAACGAACGCGCTCACCTCCAGTTGCTCGGTCAAATCGATCCGCAGGTCCTGCTCGACGCGGTGAGCAATGCCGGTTACGCCGCCAGCGTCTGGCAAGCCGAACACCCTCAAAGCGATAACCAGCAACAGCGTCTGCAACGTGAGCGCTTGGCACTGATCTGCGCCATCGCCCTGGCCTTGCCGCTGGTGTTGCCGATGTTGCTGCAACCGTTCGGCATCCATTGGATGCTCCCGGCCTGGGCGCAGTTTGCCCTCGCCACCCCCGTGCAATTCATCTTCGGTGCGCGGTTTTACGTGGCGGCGTGGAAAGCCGTGCGCGCCGGGGCCGGCAACATGGACTTGCTCGTCGCCCTCGGCACCAGCGCCGGTTACGGCTTGAGTCTCTACGAATGGGCCACCGCCGCCGGGCGCATGCCGCACCTGTATTTCGAAGCGTCGGCGGTGGTCATCGCGCTGGTCCTGCTTGGCAAATATCTGGAAAGCCGCGCCAAACGCCAGACCGCCAGCGCCATTCGCGCCCTCGAGGCTTTGCGTCCGGAGCGGGCGATTCAAGTGATTGACGGCCGCGAACAGGATGTCGCCATTAGCGCGCTGCGCCTCAACGATCGGGTGTTGGTCAAACCCGGCGAGCGCTTCCCGGTCGACGGCGAAGTGCTGGAAGGCCAAAGCCACGCTGACGAAGCGTTGATCAGCGGCGAGAGCCTTCCGGTGCCGAAACAGCCCGGGGACAACGTTACCGGCGGCGCCATCAACGGTGAAGGCCGGCTGCTGGTGCGCACCACCGCCCTCGGCGCGGAAAGCGTGCTGGCGCGCATCATTCGCCTGGTAGAAGACGCCCAAGCGGCGAAAGCACCGATCCAGAAACTGGTGGATAAAGTCAGCCAGGTGTTCGTCCCGACCGTGCTGGTATTGGCCTTGGCGACACTGGTCGGCTGGTGGCTGTACGGCGCGCCTCTGGAGACAGCGCTGATCAACGCCGTCGCGGTATTGGTGATCGCCTGCCCCTGCGCCCTCGGCCTCGCCACACCCACCGCGATCATGGCCGGCACCGGCGTGGCTGCGCGCCACGGCATTCTGATCAAGGACGCCGAAGCCCTGGAACGCGCCCATGAAGTCAGCAGCGTGGTGTTCGACAAGACCGGCACGCTGACCTCCGGCACGCCGCGCATCGCGCACTTCAGTGCCGTCGACGGCCATGAAGATCATCTGCTGCAACTGGCCGGCGCCCTGCAACGCGGCAGTGAACACCCGTTGGCCAAAGCGGTGCTCGACGCCGCCGCTGAACGCAACTTGAGCGTGCCGGACGTCAGCGATAGCCAGTCGCTGACCGGTCGTGGCATTGCCGGCAATCTCGACGGTCGGCGTCTGGCATTGGGCAATCGGCGAATGCTCGAAGAAAGTGGCCTGAGCGCAGGTGACCTGGCTGAGTCAGCGAAGACCTGGGAAGCCGAGGGCCGTACGCTTTCGTGGCTGATCGAACAAAGCCCCGAGCCCCGTGTGCTGGGCTTGTTCGCGTTCGGTGACACCCTCAAAACCGGTGCACTGGAAGCGGTGCAACAGCTTGCCGCTCGAAATATCCAAAGCCATTTGCTGACCGGCGATAACCGGGGCAGCGCGCGCGTGGTGGCTGAGGCTTTGGGCATCAACAACGTCCACGCCGAAGTTCTGCCTGCCGACAAAGCCGCCACCGTCACCGAACTGAAAAAAACCGGCGTCGTGGCCATGGTCGGCGATGGTATCAACGACGCCCCGGCGCTCGCGGCGGCCGACATCGGCATTGCCATGGGCGGCGGCACCGACGTCGCCATGCACGCGGCGGGCATTACGCTGATGCGCGGGGATCCACGGCTGGTGCCGGCGGCACTGGAAATCAGCCGCAAGACTTACGCGAAGATTCGCCAGAACCTGTTCTGGGCCTTCGTCTACAACCTGATCGGCATTCCGTTGGCGGCGTTCGGCTTTCTCAACCCGGTGCTGGCCGGCGCGGCGATGGCACTGTCGAGCGTCAGCGTAGTGAGCAATGCGCTACTGTTGAAAACCTGGAAACCCAAGGATCTGGAGGAGCATCGATGAACATCGGCCAAGCGGCCCGACAAAGTGGCCTGAGCGCGAAAATGATTCGCTATTACGAGTCGACCGGCCTGCTCAAAGCGGCCCATCGCACCGACAGCGGCTACCGGGTCTACGGCGCTGATGACTTGCACACACTGGCCTTCATCAAGCGTTCGCGAGACCTCGGTTTTTCACTGGAAGAAGTCGGCAAGCTCCTGACGCTCTGGCAGGATCGTCAACGAGCCAGCGCCGATGTGAAGGCGCTGGCGCGTCAGCACATCGACGAACTGAACCAGAAGATCCGCGAACTCGGCCAGCTGCGCGACACGTTGCAGGACCTGGTCGAGCACTGTCAGGGCGATCATCGCCCCGACTGCCCGATCCTCAAGGAACTGGCGTCGGGCTGCTGCGCGCAACCCGCCCGCGCCTGAGCGCCAGCCCCTTCACCGTCAGCAACGTGCCGAGTGGAATGCCGTGGAACAACATGACCACGGCACCCGGCGTCCACCATGCGTAAAACGGTGCGGCGATCAGCATGCCGACGCCGAACCCGGTCATCTGCAGTAACGTCAAAAAGCTGAAAATCGGCAAGCGCAAATGCTCGGGCTCGCGTTGCAGGCGCGACATCAGACCGACCTCGGAGAAACCGTCACCCAGCCCCGCCGGCAACGAAAACAACAGCAGTCCATACAGGCTGTGCTGCTGGAACATCAGGATAAAACCGCAGGACATCAACGCCACCCCGAAGAAAAACCGACGCTCCAGATGAATGTTGTCCGAGCCTTTCAAACGGCTGGCGATCCGCGCGCCGAGCAGTTTGCCACTGGCCCACACCGCCAGCATCAGGCCCAGGGTTGTGCTCGCTGAATCCGGTGACAGCAGTTTGGATATGATCGGAAATCCGACGTTATGCGCGGCGCTGCCCAAGGTGTCGGCCATCGTCACTGCGAGCATCGCCGCAATCACCGGAGCACTGCGCAAACCTTGCTTGAGGGCCGACCACTCGCCACGCTCGGGCGCTGGGTTGATAGTCACAGGCTCGAAACGCAACGGCACAATCAACAACGCCGCCAGCAAATAGGTCAGTGCGTTCAGGGCAAATACCGTTTCGAAACCAAACCCCGCTACCAGCAACCCTGAAACCAGGCTGCCACCGACCATGGCTGCGGAAGAAGCCGAGGTGATCCAGGCGTTGGTCTTGAGCAACTGCGAAGGCTCGATCAGCCGTGGTAACTGACTGTTGAGACCGATGGCAAACATCGAATTGCCCAAGCCCAAAGCGAAGGCAATCACCGGCAACAGCAGCGCTTGCTGACTGAGCGGCACGATCAGCAACAAACCGAGCACGCCGGCGCGCAACAGATCAAACGCGATCAGCGGCAGACGCCCGCTCCAGCGTCTATAAAAACGCGTGCCGATCAGACTGGCGAAAATCCCGCCCCCCACGCGGCTGGCAAGGAAAATCCCCACGCTCATGGCGCTGTTGCTGAGCAGATAGACGTAGGTGGCCAGCGCGACCATGTTGAGGAAGGCGCCGAAATCGGAGATCAGCCGGGCCGTGATGATCAGATGGGCGTTGCGGGTGGTGGTCACATTCAGTCCTTGAGTGTGGGTTGCAGCGGTGGACAGTAGACGCGAATTTGTCAGGATCTAGAAGCCCCTCACCCTAACCCTCTCCCGGAGGGAGAGGGGACTGACCGAGTTGTTTGGCAGGATACGCCGACGTGGGATATCGAGTTGAACTCAGGTTTTGAAAACTGTAGAGATCGGCTCCCTCTCCCTCCGGGAGAGGGCTGGGGTGAGGGCAATTCACACCCACAAAAAACCCGGCCGAAGCCGGGTTTCTGTTCAGGCAATCACTGCATCCACGGGGGAGGCGGTGGCTCGTCCGACTTGCCCTTCGGCTCGTCATCCGCCGCACGAATCGCTTGCTTGCGCTCTTCATCGAGTCGCGCCGCTTCGATCTCGCGCAGAATGCCGCCAACATCCGCCTGCTCTTCCGGATCGTCAAACTCACCGGTCAGCACGCTGGCCGGGTGCAAGGTGCCGGCTTCGTATAGCGCCCACATTTCCTTGGCGTACTTGGTCTTCTTCAACTCCGGCGCAAAACGTCCGAAGTACGAAGCCATGTTGCCAACGTCACGCTCGAGCATGCTGAACGCGTGGTTGTTGCCCGCCGCATCGACTGCCTGCGGCAGATCGATGATCACCGGGCCGGTTGGCGTCAGCAGCACGTTGAACTCCGAGAGGTCACCGTGCACCAGACCGGTACACAACATCAGCACGATCTGCGAAATCAGGAACGCGTGATACTCTCGCGCCTGATCCGGCTCCAGCACCACGTCGTTCAGACGCGGCGCGGCATCGCCGTACTCATCGGCCACCAGCTCCATCAACAGCACGCCTTCAAGGAAGTCGTAGGGTTGCGGAACCCGAACGCCAGCGCCGGCCAGCCGGAACAGCGCGGCGACCTCAGCGTTCTGCCAGGCGTCTTCGGTTTCTTTCTTGCCGAACTTCGAGCCTTTGGCCATCGCTCGAGCCTGTCGGCTGTTGCGAACCTTGCGACCTTCCTGATACTCGGAAGCCTGGCGGAAACTGCGTTTGTTCGCCTCCTTGTAGACCTTTGCGCAACGTAACTGATTGCCGCAGCGCACCACATAAACAGCTGCTTCTTTACCACTCATCAGTGGGCGCAGCACTTCGTCGACCAGACCGTCCTCGATCAGGGGTTCAATGCGTTTTGGAGTCTTCATCAGCTTTTATTGTGGGTCCTTTATTACCAAACACGCGAATGTCACTCGTTATACGGCAATCCTCGCGCTTCGGGGAGGGGTTGCCGACCTGTGAACCTCATGAATGCACACACTGTGCCGAAAATCGACCGCAGCGAATCATAGCTGAGCCGGTGGTAAATGTTGGTAAACGGTGTTGAGGGCATTTGCGACAGAATCTGACATGGGGTGTTATGGCCCTTGTCCCTCACCCCAGCCCTCTCCCGGAGGGAGAGGGGGCCGACCGAGTCGTCTTGCGTCATCCATCGACCTGATATTCCGTATCGATTATGGATTCGGTAAAACCAGATCAGGTCGGTGTATCTCTCAAGCATCTCCCAATCGGTCCCCTCTCCCCTAGGGAGAGGGTTAGGGTGAGGGGCTCTTCTAGCGCTCAATAATCGCAGTAACACCTTGTCCCCCCGCCGCGCAGATCGAAATCAAGCCCCTTCCCTGCCCCGCCGCATCCAGCAACTTCGCCAGATTCGCGACAATCCGCCCGCCGGTTGCGGCAAACGGATGCCCCGCCGCCAGTGAGCTGCCTTTGACATTGAGACGACTGCGGTCGATAGAACCCAGCGGCGCATCGAGCCCCAGACGGGTTTTGCAGTACTCGGGATCTTCCCAGGCCTTGAGCGTACACAAAACCTGCGCGGCGAATGCCTCATGAATTTCGTAATAGTCGAAATCCTGCAAGGTCAGGCCGTTGCGCGCCAGCAACCGGGGTACCGCGTACACAGGCGCCATCAGCAGGCCTTCGGCGCCGTTGACGAAGTCCACCGCCGCCGCTTCGCCATCGCGCAGGTAGGCCAGGATCGGCAAGCCACGCTCCTTCGCCCATTCCTCACTGCCAAGCAGCACCACCGACGCACCGTCCGTGAGGGGTGTGGAATTACCCGCCGTCAGCGTGCCTTTGGCGCTTTTTTCGAACGCCGGTTTCAGCGCGGCGAGTTTTTCCAGAGTCAGGTCCGGGCGCAGGTTGTTGTCACGGGTCAGGCCGAGGAACGGCGTCATCAGATCGTTGTGCCAGCCTTCGCCATAAGACGCAGCCAGTTTGTGATGACTTTCGAGGGCCAACTGATCTTGATCTTCGCGAGCAATATTCCAGGTCTGCGCCATCAACTCGCAGTGTTGGCCCATCGACAGCCCCGTGCGCGCTTCGCCGTTGCGCGGAAACTCCGGGATCAGGTGTTGCGGGCGCAGTTGCAGAAACGTTTTCAGTTTTTCGCCGGTGGTCTTCGCGCGGTTGGCTTGCAGGAGGATTTTGCGCAGGCCTTCGCTGACGCTGATCGGCGCGTCGGAAGTGGTGTCTACGCCGCCGGCAATGCCGCAATCGATCTGGCCGATGGCGATTTTATTGGCCACCAGCAACGCCGCTTCGAGCCCCGTGCCGCAGGCTTGCTGGATGTCATAAGCCGGGGTGGCTGGTGACAGGCGTGAGCCGAGCACGCATTCGCGGGTCAGATTCATATCCCGTGACAATTTAAGCACCGCGCCCGCCACCACTTCGCCAATGCGCTGGCCGTGCAGGTTGTAGCGTTCGATCAGGCCTTCAAGGGCGGCGGTGAGCATCGCCTGATTACTGGCCGCGGCATAAGGGCCATTGGAACGGGCGAAGGGAATACGGTTACCGCCGATGATCGCGACGCGGCGCAGCTGACTCATGAAAAGCTCCTGTCTGGATTTCCAGATTCACATAGCCCTCTGTAGGAGCTGGCATGCCAGCTCTTACAAAGGCGTTGGTCTACTCTGCTGTTCTAGCGTAGGCCTTATTGCGTGGATCGAACGATTGATTGCCTTGGGCAGTCCACACTTTGAACCCCAACTTCTGGAGAGCGTTCCATGTCTGACCGCTATATCGACTTCGCCAACTCGTCCATCGGCCATCGCCTGGTCGGGGCTATGGGCCTGCCGTCGCCGGTGCGACTGGAACGCTGGCAGGCCGGGCGCCTGCGGCCGGTGGAAGGTGCGCTGCTGATCGGGGGTGGCCCGCTGACCGAGCGCATCAGTGCTTTCGCCAACCGTCTGACCGAGGGGATTTACCGTTACGGCGAGCAACCGGCGAAGGCCACTGAGTGGATTCCAGGCCTTGGCCCAAAACTCAAAGCCGTGGTGTTCGACGCCAGTGACTTGCAGCACACCGACCAGCTCAAACAGCTGCGCGAGTTCTTCCAGCCCCTGATGAAAAACCTTGAGCACAGCGCCCATCTGGTCATTCTTGGCCGTGCGCCGGAGGGCTTGCGCGATCCGTTCGCGGCCAGCGCCCAACGTGCACTGGAAGGTTTTTCCCGTTCGCTGGCCAAGGAATTGCGCAGCGGCGGCACGCTGCAACTGATCTATGTCGGTGAAGGCGCCGAGGATCAACTGGAAGGGCCGCTGCGGTTTTTCCTTTCGCCCAAAAGCGCCTTTGTCTCCGGGCAAGTGATTCGCCTGACCACGTGCGAAAAACAGGTGACGGACTGGACGCGGCCACTCGCCGGGCGCAAGGCGTTGGTTACCGGTGCGGCGCGCGGTATTGGCGCATCGATTGCCGAGACGCTCGCGCGCGATGGCGCTGACGTCATCCTGCTCGACGTGCCACCGGCCAAGTCCGATCTGGAAGCCCTCGCCGCACGCCTGGGTGCTCGCAGCATCACCCTCGATATCTGCGCCGAAGACGCCGCCGCGCAGTTGATTGAACAGTTGCCGGACGGCCTCGACATTCTGGTGCACAACGCCGGGATCACCCGCGACAAGACCCTGGCCAACATGACCCCGGAATTCTGGGACGCGGTGCTGGCGGTCAACCTCAACGCCCCGCAGGTACTGACCAAGGCCCTGCTCGACAGCGGCACCTTGCATGACGATGCGCGGGTGGTCCTGCTGGCCTCGATCAGCGGCATCGCCGGCAATCGCGGGCAGACCAACTATGCCGCGAGCAAAGCCGGTTTGATCGGCCTCGCGCAGGCCTGGGCACCGACATTGCAGGAGCGCGGCATCAGCATCAACGCCGTGGCCCCGGGTTTTATCGAAACCCAGATGACCGCACACATCCCGTTTGGCCTGCGTGAAGCCGGCCGACGCATGAGTTCGCTGGGCCAGGGCGGCTTGCCGCAGGACGTCGCCGAAGCCGTGGCGTGGCTGGCGCAGCCGGGCACCGGCGCGTTCACCGGGCAGGCGCTGCGCGTCTGTGGGCAAAGTGTTCTGGGGGCATAGGCATGAGCATCGAATGGCACACGCTGGATCGCGAACCGAGTCTGCCCGGGCTGTACGCGCGGGCCGCGACACGGCGCAAAATCACCGGCACGCAACTGCCCGACAGTGGTTTGCGCTGCTGGGTCGATGTCGACGGCAAACGGCTGGCGGACTATCGCAAGGTCTGCGGTTTTAACGACGATGGTCTGCTGCCGCCGACTTATCCACACATCCTCGCGTTTGCCTTGCAGATGCAATTGCTGACGGCCAAGGATTTTCCCTTTCCCCTGCTGGGGTTGATTCATTTGAGCAACCGCATTCGCGTGCTGCGGCCGATGGGCGGGATCAGTCGGGCGCAAGTCAGCGTGCGCGTGCACAACCTGCAACCGCATCCCAAAGGGGCGACGTTCGATCTGTTGACCACCCTGGACGATCAGCTCGGACCGCTGTGGGAAGCCGAAAGTCAGATGCTCTGTCGCGGTGTGAAACTCGACGGTGAGGCCGTCGAGCAACACTGGGAACCGTCGCAAGCGCTGACTGAAGTGACGCACTGGAAAGCACCGGCAGACATCGGCCGGCAATACGCCAAGGTGTCCGGTGACTACAACCCGATTCACTTGAGTGCGGCCAGCGCCAAGCTGTTCGGTTTCCCCACGGCCATTGCCCACGGTTTGTGGAACAAGGCACGCACACTCGCGGCATTGGCGGATCATTTGCCCAAGGCCAATTTCGAAGTCACCGTGCACTTTCGCAAACCGGTGCGATTGCCGAGCGAGGTGACATTGCTCGCGAGCGAGGCAGGGTCCAGCGGCCAATTGCGACTGGTGGGCGCGGGGGACCTTGAGCACATGGTGGGTAATTGGCAGCCGATTGCCTGAATGCCATTGCGATCGTGTCGGGGGGCAAGCCTGTAAATTGTGTATATATCACTTAAGTTTTTCCGCGCTCTGCCCCCCGCTCCGACAAATCCCCAGCCTTGATTTTCAAGGCTTTTTTTTGTGCGTTTATATCGTGGGTATTAGTCCTTAGGCGCTGAACGGCACCTTATATATAAAGGCGTTAATACCAACTTGAGAATGGTGCGAACCCTGCCCCCGGACTGAGATTGACACAACGGACGAGGCATCACCGACAGCAGATCGGCGAGCCATCGAATACAACGAACGTTGTGACTGGTGCAAGGAATACGATCATGAAAACTCAAAACGTGTGGTGCAAATCGGCAATCGCTCTGGCATTGATGCTTTCCCTCGGCCTCACCGGTTGCAGCAGCGGCGGTGGCGGTCACAAGAGCACTCCCGGCAGCTCTTCTTCGGACACCACCGCCGGCACCGATGGGACTGGTGGAACGGGTGGAACCGGTGATACTGGCGGCACTGGCGGCACTGGCGGACCCGGTGATACCGCCGGTACAGGTGGAACCGGTGGCACGGGGGGGACTGGCGGTACCAATCCGACCAACCCGACTGACCCAACCAACCCGATCGATCCAACCAACCCGACGGATCCTACGGACCCAACCAACCCGACCAATCCAGGCCCTGCGCTGGTGACCACCACCCTCATCCAGGATGTCGGTAAAACAGTCAGCGGCGTCGGCGATGGTGTCGGCCAAGTGGGCGACTCCCTGAGCGGCGTGCCTGTGGTCGGTGGCGTGGTGCAAAGCGCGGTCAACACCACTGGCAACGTCGTCACCACCCTGGGCGATGGTGTAACCAACGGCATCGGTAAACTGGCGACTGATCCAAAAGGCCTCACCACCACCGTCTCTTCGGTCGGCGGCGTGGTGCAGGATGTCGGCGACGGCGTGTCTGATCTGAGCGGCAAACTGGCGACCGCAACCAATAGCGTCCCGGTGGTTGGCGGCGTGGTCACCAAAGTGGCTCCACTGGTCGATGGCGTCGGCGAGAAAGTCACCATGCTTGGCGATACGCTCACCACCACGTTGACCAATGGACCGACCGGCAAGCTGACCGACGCGGTCGGCGGCAAACTGGTACCGGTGATTGCCATGGTTGAAAGTACTACGGGCAAAATCGGTAGCGCTACCGGCCTGGGCACTCCGCTCAAGGGTGTGATCTCGCAAGTCGGCGGCGCGGTGAATGGCTTGGGCGGCAAGGTCACTGACGCCGGTAACGGCAATGCCTTGACCAACACCCTCGGCGGTGCGCTGAGCAATACCGGCACAGCCGTCGGCAAGGCCGGTGGGCTGGTGTCCAACGGCACGGGTTCAGGCACCGGCGGAATTGGTGGTGTCGGCGGCGGTCTCGGTGGCACAGGCCTGCTGCAAACCGTCGGCGGCGCAGTGGCCAATGTCGGCGCAGGCTTGAATGCCGGCAGCACCAGCGGCGTGGTCAGTGCAGGTGGAGTCACCGCGGGTGGTTTGGGTAATACCATCGCTTCGCTCAACACTGCACTTGGCGGATCGGGCACACCGATCACCGCTCCGACTTCAGCACTGGCTACCGTCGGCGCCACTGTGGGTGCTGGCCTGAACCCGGTTACCAGCGCTGTCACCAGCCTGACCCAAAATGTCGGCGCAGCCACCGGTATCTCCGCACCTGTGGCCGGTCTCACCACCCAGGTCGGCGGCGCAGTCAGCAACATCGGCAACACAATCGCTGCCACCAACAACCCGCTCACTACAGCCGTCGGAGGTCTGGTCAACAACGTGGGGGCTACCGTCGGCGCCGTCGGTGGGCTGGTCAATGGCGGTGCCGGTACAGGCACCACCGGCGGCACCACAAGTGGTGGGCTGGGCGGTGTGCTCGGTGGTTTGACCGGCGCTCTGGGAGGCAATAAACGCTAAATTGCACCTGGCCGATTCGACGGCCTTACCTACAGCGCCTACGCTTGGTTGAGGGCGGAAGATTCCCACGAGTCTTCCGCTTTTTTCTTAGGAAAAACCAGCCCCTTGCTGTGTTCTGACCATGGAGTGTCCTATGCGCGTTATGGCATCCCTGCTGTTCCTCAGTCTCAGTTCCGCCACCCTCGCCGACACCCTGCCCAGCTTTCTCAATAGCAACGAAACCACCCGCAACCTGCCCGTGCCCAACCTGCCGGCCGACGCTTATCGCCCGAGCGCCAAGCCGCTGGAAGTGCCTGACCCCGGCGCTGCCGCGCAACCGTTGCAAATGGAGACCAGGATCAATCTGAGGACCGTGCAGATCGAAGGCGGAACGATTTATCCGCTCAACGAACTGGCCGAAGTCTACAAGCCGTTGATCGGCCGCCAGACCCGCCTCGCCGACCTGATCGAAGCCACGCGCAACATCACCCGACGCTATCAACAGGACGGCTATCTGTTGTCCTACGCCTTCCTGCCGCAACAGAATTTCGACGACGGCGTGGCGCGAGTGGTGCTGGTCGAAGGCTACGTTCGCGATGTGCAGATGCAGGGCGATGTCGGTCGGGTCAAAGGCCTGCTCGACAAACTGGCGGCGAAAATCCAGGCCGAACGGCCGCTGACGCGCAAGACCTTCGAGCGCTACACCACGCTGATGACGCGCATCCCCGGCGTCACGATTCAGGCCCAGGTGCCGCCGCCCGGCACCACTGACGGCGCTACGACGCTGATCGCCGAGGCCAGCCGCAAACCGTTCACCAGCACGCTGAGCGCCACCGAAAACAACCGTAACGGCACGCAAGCGTTGCTCGGTGTCAGCAGCAACTCGCAGACGTCCATGGGCGAGCAACTGACCCTCAGCGGCCTGTTCCCGCCAGGGGATGACCACGAACGTTACTATCGCCTCGACTACAGCCAGTTCCTCGATGCTGAAGGCACACAACTGAATCTGTCGGCCTCGCGTTATCGCGCCGACCCCGGCACCGAGGTGCTGGTCAACAATGGCGGCCGCCTCGATACCCACCGCGAAAACGACCGTTACTCGATCGGCTTCAGCGTGCCGTTGATTGCCTCCGCCAACGAACTGCTGACTGCCGGCTCGCGCCTGTACGCGGTCGACGACAAGACCCGCTACGACGGCATCAACTTTCCGTTCAGCACGGAGTTTCGCACCGACATCCGCGCCCTCGCCTTCGAAGGCGACTGGCGCAAGGCCGATGCCCGCCAATTGCGCATCCTCAGCGCTGGCGTCTATCAGGGTTTCGACAGCCTGGGCGCGCATACCAACTTCGACGACATCGACCTGGACTTCTTCCGCGCGCGACTCTCCGGCGTGCAGAGCGACAAGTTCTTCGATAACTGGCAAGGCGTGCTGTCGGCGGCGTTGTACTGGAGCGACGACACCCTGCCCGACAGCGAGCGCGCCGTGTTCGGCGGGCAGAATTTCGGTCGCGGTTATCCCGATGACCAGGCGTCCGGCGACAAGGGTTGGGGGGTGGCTTACGAGGTCAACTACAGCTTCAACCGTGAAGGCAACTGGGTGCGCATCCTGCAACCGTACGTAGTGCTCGACCGCTCACGCAGCTGGTTCAATGATTTGCCGGTGCAGGCCAATAACCTGTCATCGGCAGCAATCGGGTTAAGGTTTGGTGACGCCAGGTACTACAACATTGCGTTGGAGGCGGCGAAGGCGATGTCCGATGAGGCACTGGACACCTTCAATCGCAAACCGCGGTACAGCATCAGCTTCAGTTATCAGTTGTAGGGGACAGCCCCATTTGCGGGCGCCGACAGACCGCCATCGCTGGCAAGCCGGCGCGGCGAAGCTGCTGGCAACAAGCCACCCCAGTTAGCGGCATCAACCTGAAATGCGGTTCATGGGATATCTACGAAACCTGTGGGAGCGGGCTTGCCCGCGATGGCGGTGTGTCAGACACATCAATCTTGAATGTGCCGCCGTCATCGCGGGCAAGCCCGCTCCCACAGGGTCTGAGGTCACTCAGAAGAAATCAGCGCGGTGGATAGTTGGCGAGGATGCGCGCGACTGTCTCGCGTATGGCGCTGCTGCGGTCCTCTGGATTTGGCCTGCTGGCGAGCATCTGCTCATCGCTGCCGCGCCACACCAGTTTGCCGTCCTTGCCATCGAGCAGGTCGACCTGGATGGTCGCGACCTTGTAGGTGATGTTGCGGGTTTCGTTGTACATCGGCGCGCCCCAATAACCATTCCATGGGCCACCCCAACCGCCGCCGTAGTTGGTCGTCACTTGCTGCTGGCGATCCTCGACAATCAAGTAAGTCTGCACGTTCAGGTCACCCTTCACGCCCGCCGCAGCGGGACGCAAACCACGTTGATCGAGCTGATCGGTCACCGCCTGACGAATCCTTTGTTCGGTCAGGTCGCTCTTGATCCGTGGATCATCCGGGCGATATTGCAGGGCGGGATCTTTCCAGCTCCAGCTGCGATAGGCCGCGAAGTCGCGGCTGGCATCAAAGTCATGGTTGACCTGGTTCGAGGCGCAGGCGCTGAGCAGCGCGGCCATGGCCAGTAAAGCGAGACGGCGGAACATGGGTTTTCTCCACTCGTAGGCAGGAAGCTAACTCGGAGGATACGCCGACATGGCCTTTTCCACAGCCTCGCGAATCGCATCGGTGCGGTCGATCTGGCTGCCTTTGTTGGCGGTTTCGGCGCTGGCGCTCCACACCGGTTGACCGGTCCCGGCATCGAACAGATCGACCCGCACCACCACGACCTGTTCCTGATAGGTACGGACGATCGGTACAGTGTTGTACATGCCGTAACCGCGTCCGTATCGATCATGGCTGCCGTACCCGCCGTATCCGCCGTAGTAACCGTAATCGTCCCGCTCCTGACGCAAGCGGGTTTCCAGACGCAGGTCGGCGGTAACGAAGAGATCCGCCGGGCGATTGTCGTGCAACGGCCGTAACCCACGCTGATCCAGCGCATTGCTCACCGCTTCGGCCACTTGCGCCGAATCTGCCCACGCAGTGCCCGGCGGCAATTGCCCGTTGAGCCAGGCCCAACTGCGGTAACGCCCATAATCACGCGGTGGCGCCGGGTAGGCACTGCGGTCAAACGTGTTGGCGGCTTGCGGCGGCGCCGGTGGCAAGGGCCGCGACTGCGCCACATACGGATTGCTGCCCTGGCAGGCAGCCAACCCCAGACAGATCAGCAATAACCCGGATTGAGCTTTCATGTCGCGCTCCGATCAGATCGGCCGGCAGATCCAGTGCAAATAACGCCCAAGCCCGGCGAAGCTTGGGTGACGACGGTGGGCGAGCTCCATCTCGAGTAAATCCGCGAGTTCGACGCGGGCCTGGAATTCCACCGGCATGTAATCGTGGAAAACCCGCACTCCGCTTTGGCTTTCGACCTGCCACAAGCCTTCGAGTTGCGTTGCAAGTTCTCGCGGGTCAAGGGGCTGCTGCGGGGTCAGGCTCTGCTTTTCGCCCGCCATGACGTTCTTGCGCATTTTCTTGAAATGGCCCTTGAGCAGATTGCGATAAATCAGCGCATCGCGGTTGTAGAACGCCAGCGACAACCAGCCACCGGGCTTGGTCAACTGATGCAGCACCGGCAAAATCGCGTGGGGTTCGGCCAGCCATTCAAGCACGGCGTGGCAGATCACCAGGTCGTAGGGTTCAGTGAGCTGGCCGGGCAGTTCCTGCCACGGCGCCTGAATGAACGTCGCCGTTTGCCCCGCTTCGGCAAAGCGCTGGCGGGCGCCTTCCAGCATCGGTTCGGCCGGCTCGGTAAAGGTCACATCGTGGCCACGCTCTGCCAGCCACAGCGACATGTGCCCCAGACCACCACCGATATCGAGCACCCGCAACGGGCGATCCGGCAGCGCTTCGGCAAGGTCAGCCTGCAACACCGCGAGGCGAATGGCACCTTTGGCGCCGCCATAGATTTTTTCGGCGAAACGCGTCGCCAACTGATCGAAATGCCGGTCGCTCATCAGCTGAACCGCCGTTCGCTGTCGGCGAGTTTGCTGCGCACCACTTCATTCATGTCCAACCCCAACTCGCTGCACAGCAATAACAGATACAAGACAATGTCACCCACTTCCTGCCCGGCGTGGGCGAGTTTGTCCGCCGGCAACTGGCGCGACTGGTCTTCCGTCAGCCACTGGAAGATCTCCACCAGTTCGGACATCTCGACGCTGGCGGCCATGGCAAGGTTTTTCGGGCTGTGAAATTGCCGCCAGTCATTGCGATCGCGAATGGCGTGCAGGCGTTCGGTCAGTTCAACAAGGTTCATCGGGTTCTCCTGAAGGCGTATAGCTTCGGGGGGAAGGCGACTGAACGCAAGCGAACATGCGGTGCTTTTGTGGGAGCGAGCCTGCTCGCGAAAGCGTTGGGTCATCCACGTTGATTTACCTGAAACGACGCCTTCGCGAGCAGGCTCGCTCCCACAGGAACCGTGCAACCCTCTATAGTTGCAGGGAACTCGGCCACCTGCGTTGTGGCCCAAGGCTCAGCTCTTTCATCAGGATGCACACATGCAGGTAGAAAGCTTTTTCGAATGGCTCGGCCAAGCACTCGGTGCGGTCATCCGCTTTATCGTCGATGGCCTCAGTGGTTTGTTCAACATACTGAGCAACGCCGGTGGCAACTTTGTCGACGGCCTGGCCAGGACGCTGGGGATGGACACTTCGATCATCAGCATCATTGCCCTGATTGTTGGCTTGATGCTGCTGTGGTCGGCGATCCGTGCGTTCATGAATGCGTCGATCATTGCCGGGATTATCTGGTTGTTGCTGGGGTTGTGGTTGTTGAGCTGGATTATTCACTAGACCTCTGGAAGCCCCTCACCCTAACCCTCTCCCGGAGGGAGAGGGGACTGACCGCGGTGTTCTGTGGCTATACGCCGACGTGAAATACCGAGTCGAATTCAGGTTTTGAAAGCAATGGAGATCGGTTCCCTCTCCGGGAGGGAGATGGACTGACCGTGGTGTTCTGCGGCTATACGCCGACATGAAATACCGAGTCGAAATCAGATTTTGTAAACGACGGAGATCTGCCCCCTCTCCCTCCGGGAGAGGGCTGGGGTGAGGGTGCTTCTAGCGCTACAATCCCCGCTCCCCCAAGGAGCCCGCATGTCCAACCTGATTGCCGACTGGCGCGACCGCCCGACTCACCGCAAGGTCTGGGTGCTCGCGGCGCCCATGATCCTTTCCAATATTTCCGTGCCGCTGGTAGCGCTGGTCGACAGCACTGTCATCGGCCACTTGCCCCACGCCCATCAACTGGGCGCGGTGGCTGTCGGCTCCAGCCTGTATACCTTTCTCGCCTGGGCCATGGGCTTCCTGCGCATGGGCACCACCGGGTTCGCCGCACAAGCGGCCGGGCGCAGTGACGGCGCGGCGCTGCGGCAGATTCTGTTGCAAGGCTTGCTGCTGGCAATGGGACTGGCGCTGGTACTCGGCACTTTGGGCGTTCCGCTGAGCGGCGTGGCGTTGCACTTCATGCAACCGTCAGCGGAGCTTGATCAGCTCACTCGCGACTTCTTCCACACCCGACTGTTCGGCCTGCCTGCCGCGCTGGCCAGTTATGCGCTGGTCGGCTGGTTCCTCGGCACCCAGAACGCGCGGGCGCCGCTGGCGATTCTGCTGACGACCAACCTGATCAACATCGTCCTCAATCTTTGGTTCGTCATCGGCCTGGACTGGGGCGTGGTCGGCTCCGCTCGGGCATCGGTCATCGCCGAATGGAGCGGCGCCCTGCTCGGCTTGCTGCTGACCCGCAAAGCGTTGCGCGCCTATCCCGGGCATATCGCCTGGGCCGCGCTGAAGGTGTGGCAGAGCTGGCGACCGCTGCTGGCGGTCAATCGCGATATCTTCATCCGCAGCCTGGCGCTGCAATCGGTGTTTTTCCTGATCACGGTGCAAGGTGCGCGGCTCGGTGATGCGACGGTCGCCGCCAACGCGCTGTTGCTCAATGGCTTGTTGCTGACCGCCCATGCCCTGGATGGTCTGGCTCACGCGGTTGAAGCGCTGTGCGGACACGCCATCGGTGCCCGTGATCGCTTGGCCTTGCGCCGTTCACTGGTGGTTGCCGGTGGCTGGTCACTGATCGCCAGTCTCGGCTTTGCCCTGCTGTTTCTCCTGGCCGGGCACCTGTTCATCGAGATGCAAACCGACATCCAGAACGTGCGCGACACCGCGTTCGTCTACCTCCCCTACCTCGCCGTGCTGCCATTGGTTGCGGTGTGGAGCTACCTGCTCGACGGTCTGTTTATCGGCGCCACCCGGGCCCGGGAAATGCGCAACGGCATGCTCGTGACGGTGATTTTGCTCATGCCGTTCGCCTGGGCGCTGCAAGGTCTGGGCAACCATGGCCTGTGGATAACGTTCCTGCTGTTCATGGTGCTGCGCAGCCTGACCCTCGGTGCGCAAGCCTGGTGGCTGAAGCGCAACGACGGCTGGTTCACCGGCGCCGCTCACTGAGTCGGCGTGTGCTTGATGAAGCCGACCACCTGATCGAGCACCGGCGCCAGTCCACGTAACGGTCGCGACAGCGTCGCCACCAGCGTTATGTGATTGGGCCGCGAATAGTAGAAATCCTGCACCGGCACCCCGGCCACGCGCAGTTTGTGCGCCAGGCCGCCGGTGTTGCGCGTCGGGTTGACCAGATCATCCTCGCTCGCCGCGATCAGCAGCGCGGGCGGCGCATCGCGACTGACATGATTGATCGGCTGCGACTGCGGCGGCGAGTCCGGCCAGAAAAACACCGGACGCACAGCGGGGTTCTCGATCGGCAGAAAGTCGTACGGCCCGGCCAGACCGATCCAGCCGCGCAGGTCCTTGGGGGACATGCCCGCCGCAGCGAGCAGATCGCCGTCCAGTGCCAGCATCGCCGCGTTGTAGCCACCCGAGCTGTGCCCCATCAGGTACAAACGCTGTGGATTGCCGGAAAACTCGCGGATGTGCGCCTTGGTCCATGCCACCGCCCGCGCACCGTCCTGCAGAAACAGTGGATAACGCACCTGCGGATACAGCCGATAATCCGCCACAACCGCGACAATGCCCCGCGACGCCAACGCCTCGCCAACAAAGTTGTAGTCCTCGCGTGCACCGCTGTTCCAACTGCCGCCGTAGAAAAACACCACGACCGGCGCATCGGGCAAAGCGTGGCGCGGCACGTACACATCAAGTTTTTGCCGTGGATCGTCGCCATAAGCAATACCGGCGGTTTTGTCGAACGTGCTGTCCGGAGTCAGCGCATTGAGCAGCTTGACCGGCGAACAGGCACTCAACACCAACAGCAAAAAACCGCCGAACATTGCACCGAATCCTTGCCGGAAAAAACCTGCCATACGCGCCGAACCTCAGGTCAAATTTGATCGCTGCGCCATTGGCGCCGCACATGGTCGAGCCGCTCTTGCTGGGTCAAATCCTGCGGCGGCGGCACCAGCACTGCACGCGGATGCTGCAAGCGTAGCCACAACCAGCCTTCGAGCACGGTGCGGTCGCTGAAGCCCAACGCCAGGCCTTGTTGAACATGGGAGGCCATCGCCGCGTAATCGGTTCCCAACGATTGGCACCAGCGCCAGATGTGTTGCTCCAGCAGGCAGGTTTGCAGGCGTTCGCACTGTCGGCGGGTAAGGCTTTCTTCGATGCTCAACGGCTCCACGGCCAGCCCCGGATTGCGCAACTGCTGCCAGCCCTGACTGCCGATGGCGCGATCGGCCCAAGTGCCACCGAACCAGTGCAACAGGCGGATGGGCCCGAGCCAGCGACTCAGTTCCGCGGCGTCGCAGGCGTCGAAAAAATAGCTCGCGGTCTGGCGGTTGTAATAGCTGAGCAGGGCCCGATGACTCATCCCGAATGAAACCGTGAGCATGCGTTGCAAGTGGCTCAGCAGTTCCCGAGGTGATGCTTCACTGTCCATCAACAGCCCGCGCCAGGTGTCCGGATCGGTGTGACACAACGACGCCAGCGCCGGGCTGTCGCGCATATCGACAAGCACGGGACCGTGTTCACTGACCGGCTCAAACTCGGTGCCGTCGAACAGCTTGAAACTCGGCAACCCGGCGAACCCCTGGCGCAGCGTCGTCAAGGCCCGCGTTGCGTCCGCGCCGTCGAGCAACAGCCACTGCGCTATCGGCTCAAGCGCCACGCCGCTCATTTTGCGCTGCTCTGTTCAAGCGTGGTGACCAGCCGGCAACTGCAAACCGCCTCTGTGCAATGGTTGAAACTGCCGCCCCCAGGGATCAGGCATAACAACAGCAATGGCTCGCCTGACGTCAGCATTTGCTGCAAGCCTTCACTCGCCAGGCTTTCCGGCAGCGGCGGCGTTGGCGCATCGCTGTTTTGCGCAGCAGCGACTGACGACTGTAAAACGCCGCTGATCATTGGCTGATCCGGGTCACCCTCAAAGAAGCTCACCACCACTTCAACACCATCGCCCAACGCCTGCAAAGGTGCTTCGGCCAAGGCCGGCGCGAGCGGCAGCCAACAATGACTCGGCGCCGCACCTTCGCCCTGGTAGAGCCAGTCGAACTGCACCGCCACCGGCCTGAAACGGTCGGGTTGCGGTTCGTCTACGGTCACCACCCAGGCCCGTTGCAGGCTGTGCATGCGCAAGCGCGACGGCGCCGATGAGGGTAACTGCGCGGCGGCAAACAACCGGTTGGCATACGGCAAATCAAGGGAAAGATCAGCGCTGTGTTCGATTCGGGTCAACAACCATTGCCGATTGCATTCGGGGAAAGGATGCCCGACCAGGCGCAGCCAATGCCCGCTGCGCAACGCCGCGAGATTACTGCGTCCTTCGGCATTTGTTGCCTGCCGCAAACCTTGCGAGCCAGCCTGCATCGCTTCATGCAACTGCCAATGGTGCACCGCAGGACAGGTACTTTTGCCGTCTTGTTCACCCTGATAGACCGCGGCGCCGGTCAGCGGAAAATGCGCCGGATCATCGCCGAACACCAGGCAATGCCTGCCGTGCGTATGTTCGAAGAAATAGTGAATACCCGCCTGTGTGCACAAGCGTTGCAGCAGTTGCAGATCCGATTCGCGGTATTGCGTGCAGAACGTGCGGGCCGGGTAGTCGCCACGCAATTCGAAGCGTCGCTGGGCACCGACGATCCCGTGCTCCCTGAGCACCTGCTCGATGATCTGTGGCACCGAGCGACCGCTGAAGATCCGCTGGCTGATGCGCAGATCAAGGCAAGCGAGTTTCGGTCCCAGACGGATCCGGCTCAACCGCGAACCGTGTCCGTGCTCATGCTGGGCAAGGCTCTGCAACTGCCCGTGCACGCCCTCCCCCGACGGTCCGAAACAGAGGAACGCCGAACGATAAAGCAGGCCGGCGAGGTCCAGTTGCGGATCGTCGATCAACACATCGATTTCGAACGCAAAAGGTTCGTTGAGGGCTTCGCTACCGGTAAAGGCCAGGACTTCGAAAGGGTCGGACAGGCCCGCTACATCGAGACGAAACGACGACTCGTTGACTGGATCGAACATAGGCAGATCTCTACAGGAGGGGCGGTCGGGGATTCTCGCCGAGAGCCATGGCCGAGTAGAGAGCTGAAGTACAACTTAGGAAATGACCTACGCGAAAAGCAGACCGGATGACTTTGCTGACCGGGATAGCCAAACATATCGCGAAGATTTTGGGATATATCCCACCGGGCTATCCGAAATTTCCACAGCAATGGGGAAAATTTCAGACAACCCGGCGAGACAGCAACCTGGTCTCAGGAAGACAGGTAGGAGGAGCGGGTCAGGCCCAGACGCAAGGCATCGAGAAATTGCGTGCGCTCGCTGGCACTGATGCGGGCACTGGCGCACTTGTCGCGGTAGTGGGTCATCAGTTCTTCCGGCGACAAGTGCACATAACGCAGCATGTCTTCGATGGTGTCGTGGGTCTCGATGCCGGCGTGGTACACGCTGCCATCGGCGTTCTGATAGATGTTCACCGAGTCGGTGTCACCGAACAGGTTGTGCATGTCGCCGAGGATTTCCTGATAGGCGCCGACCAGGAACACGCCCAACAGATAGTCCTCGCCTTCGTTCAAGCCGTGCACAGGCAGGCTGGTCTCGATGCTCTGCTCGTCGACGTACTGGTTGATCTTGCCGTCGGAGTCGCAGGTCAGATCCTGCAACACCGCACGGCGCAACGGCTCTTCGTCGAGACGGTGCAGCGGGATGATCGGCAGGACCTGATCGATCGCCCAGGTGTCCGGCAGGCTCTGGAATACCGAGAAGTTGCAGATGTACTTGTCGGCCAGCTTGTCGTTGAGCTCGTCGAGCACCTGACGGTGCGAACGCTGACGGGCCTTCAGAGAGTTATGCAGGCGGCGGCACACGGCGAAGTAGCACTGCTCGGCCAAGGCTTTTTCAGCCAGGGTCAGCTTGCCATCGGCGTATTGCGCGGCCACGTCGCTCATGTAGTGGGTGGCGCGCCAGTAGGTTTCGGTGACCATTTCGATGTCGGTCGGGCCGAGCAGGTCAACCAGCCACTGCACGGTTTCCGGCAGCGACTCCTTGTTTTCGATCTTCGGGATCTCGTCGTTGTGCTTCTCGACGTCAGTCACCTGCACCACCAGCATGGCGTGGTGCGCGGTCAGCGAGCGGCCGCTTTCGGAGAAGATGTGCGGATGCGGCAGGCTCTGCGCGTCGCAGAATTCCTTGAGCATGCCGACCACCACACCGGCGTAATCGTCCATGTCGTAGTTGATCGAACTGGCGTTGCGCGAGTGCGTGCCGTCGTAGTCGACACCCAGACCGCCACCGACGTCGATGTGATCGACCGGCAGACCGAGATTGCGCAGCTCGCCGTAGTAACGGATCGCTTCCTTGAAGCCGTGCTGATAGTCGGCCAGGTTGGCAATCTGCGAGCCCATGTGGAAGTGCAGCAGGCGGATGCCCTGATCCAGGCCGGCCGCGCGGAAGCGCTCGACCACCGACAGCAATTGCGCTGCCGACAGACCGAATTTGGATTTCTCGCCGCCAGTGTCCGCCCACTTCGACGAAGCCAGCGACGACAGACGCACGCGCAAGCCGACCTGCGGCTTGACCTTGAGCGAGGCCGCTTCTTCGATCACGAGCGCAACTTCGGACTCTTTCTCGATCACGATGAACACGTTGTGGCCGAGCTTCTGGCCCATCAGCGCCAGGCGGATGAACTCGCGGTCCTTGTAACCGTTGCAGACGATGGTGCCGCCCTTCGGCGCCAGCGCCAGCACGGCCAGCAATTCCGGCTTGGAGCCGGCTTCCAGACCAATGGAGACGTCCTTGGTGGCGATGATGTTCTCGATCACCGCTTCTTGCTGGTTAACCTTGATCGGGTACAACGCGGTGTACTTGCTCTGGTATTCCAGACGCTCGATGTTCGCATCGAAGGCGCCGGTCAGCTGGCGTACACGGTCTTGCAGGATGTCGGGAAAACGAACCAGCAACGGCAAGGACAAACCGCTTTTGCGCAGTTGGTCAACTTGCTCGAACAGGTCGATAGGCGAGCTGCTCGGGCCGTTCGGACGAACTTCGACGCGACCGGCGTCATTGATCGCGAAATACCCGGCCCCCCAATGGCGAATCCCGTAAACACTGCGGCTGTCCGCAACTGTCCATTGGCTGCCATCGTCTTTGCGTGTGCGTCGTACGGACATCGAAGTCCCCTATAAAGAAGTCATAGTGCGTCGCCTGATCTCAGGCTGGCGCAGTCTAAAGTATGAAAATGACGGTTCGTCAGCGCGGCGGTAGACCGCGCTGACCGCGTGGAGTTTAGAAACCGGTCATGAACAGGCTCTGTGAAAACCATGGAGCGACGCCGGAGCTGAACCTGTTCAGCTCCGGATCAAGCCGCTGGTGGCTTTCACAGAGGCTGCTAGCCGCCGGATTTCCTGGCTTTGAAACCGTGCTTGATCAGTTCCGCCAAGAGTAGCTCGACATGATCGCCCTGGATTTCGATGATCCCGTCCTTCAACGCCCCGCCGGTGCCGCAACGTTTCTTCAACGTTGTCGCCAGCTCCTTGAGCGCGTCTTCGGCCAGTGGCACGCCGCTGATGGTGGTCACCGTCTTGCCGCCCCGGCCCTTGCTCTCGCGACGCACGCGGGCAATGCCGTCACCGGCAGGGATCACGGTTTGTTTGCAGATACAGGCGTCCACCGGCTGACTGCATTCCGGGCAATGACGACCTGCGTCGGTGGAAAATACCAGACCGCCAAGGGCGGCGAAGGATGCGGCTTTTTTGGCCACCGGCAATCCTCTTGGGAGGACAAAGACTGATCGCAACCTTGGGCAAGGTTATCGACCGCGAAGCCCCACTCAGGCAGGGGCAGCGCTACTGCACCGGAATGTGGACTGAACTGTAGGAGCTGCCGAAGGCTGCGATCTTTTGATCCTGATCTTTACAAAGCAAGATCAAAAGATCGCAGCCTTCGGCAGCTCCTACAATAATTCAGCAGGCCAACATCAAGCGATTCGGTGCAGCTTGAAAAGGTCGCGCAGTGTAACGGCAAAAAAGCCAATTGCTAAGTGCCAATCAGCGCCAATTTATGTGTTCTTTGCGACGTCGCTCTGCTGCGCCTTCAGATAGCGCTTCAAAGCAGCCAGAGAGTCCGGGCAATAAGGCTTTTGCCGGATTTCCTGCATGACCTGTTCGACCGGAATAAAGCGTGCTTCCAGGACTTCTTCCGGCTGCAGTTTCAGCGGGCCGTCCCACACGGCGGAAAACGCCGAACACCACAGACGATTGCCAGTGTCCTCGAAGTAAAAATGATCGTGAGCGGTGAGTTCCACACCGCTGACGCCCAATTCTTCCGCCAGCTCACGGGCAGCCGACTCGGCATAGGTTTCGTGGGCCTGCACCATGCCGCCCGCCGCCACGTCCCAGTAACCGGGGTAGATCGCCTTGCTCAAGGTTCGCCGGTGCACACAAAGCTCACCGGCGGAATTGAACAACATGATGTAAGTGCCGCGACCGATCAGCCCGCGTTCACGCAAATCGGCACGCACCAGGGCGCCGAGCAGGTTGTCCTGCTCGTCGACCCAGGCAATCTGTTCGGCATCCGACGCGGCGCGATGGGCCGCCTCTTTGGCGTTCTGACTCATGTATCAGCCCTGATTGAGCAGTTGACGCAAGTCGATGACTGCCGCGTTGGCCCGGGAAATATAGTTGGCCATGACCAGCGAGTGGTTGGCCAATACGCCGAAGCCGCTGCCGTTTAGAATCATCGGGCTCCACACTGGCTCTTGCGACGCTTCCAGCTCACGGATGATCTGACGCACGCTGACGGTGGCGTTCTTCTTCGCCAGCACATCGGCGAAGTCGACCTCAATGGCACGCAGCAAGTGCGAGAGTGCCCAGGCCTGGCCGCGCGCTTCGTAGAACACGTTGTCGATCTGCATCCACGGGGTTTCGACGACTTCTTCGTCAAGTTGCGGCACTTCGCCGACGGCCGGGACTTCGGTTTTCAGCGCAGTGTTGAGTTTGACCCGACCGACACTGGCCGACAGCCGTTGCGACAGCGAACCCAGACGCGTGCCGACATCGCCGAGCCAGTTGTTGAGGTTGTCAGCGCGTGCGTAAAACAGCGCGTTTTTCTGCGTTGGGTCAGACAGGCGCGCCTGATAGCGGCTCAGGGAGTTGATGCCTTCCTGATACTCGGACTCACTCGCCGGCAGGATCCAGCTCTTGTTGTCGAAGTTGAAACGCGGTTCGGCCTTGGCCAGATCGGAGTCTTCGGCCGACTGCGATTGCGAACGGGCGAAGTCTTTGCGCAAGGCGCGGGTCAGGTCACGGACCTGCACCAGTACGCCGTATTCCCAGCTCGGCGTGTTGTCCATCCACAGGCCAGGGGGAAAACGGTCGTTGGAAATGTAACCGCCCGGCTTGTCGAGCAATGTGCCGGCCACGGACTTCAAGGTTTCGACTGTGGTGTAGCCGATCACCATCTGCTTGCCTTCTTTCTCGGCGGCCACTTGCGCATTTTGCGCCACCGGAAATAACGCCGGCTCCTGGCTCCAGTACCAGCCCAGGCCAATGGTCACTAACAAATAAATACCGAGCAGAGTGGCCAACGCACGGCTGAACAAAAGCCCGCCGACATAGCTGCGGGCGGCCGACTTGGGCTCGGCGGCACGTTCAGGCGCGGCGCCCGCGCGGTTTTTCCAGTCCAGCATGGCGATATCCTTTCAATCACTTGGGGTCAACGGTTCGACCACAACCATACAACAACGTGCCAAGGCCGGGCACCTGCGCGTGAAGATATGCCGCAAATGGTGCAGGCGCTCGACGCATCCGTCAGGCCTAAGGGAATCCCTGATGCCATTCACCTGACGCCGAGCCGTTAAAACCCGCTTGCCCAATTGGTGTGAGGCGCACAGAGTTACCTGAAATGTTAGCCGCTATATATTAAAGCGCCCTGCTTACAGGGACTTTGCCCACGTCCGGAGCGAAAACAAAACCACTCGGTCAGAAACTGAATGGTGACGCATTACAGATTATTGACGTACGACACTCGTCTAAGGGAAAAGAGGTGCTAGCATAGAGCCACCAGTCGATCTCAGCATGCACCCTAACTAGTAGTCAGGATATGACCGAGCCAGAAGACCCCAGCCGTGAGCGTCTCAAGCACCACTTTGCCCAGCGGGTAATTCATCAGGCACGTCAGATTCTTGAGATATGGCAGCGCCTGCAACGCAGTGAATGGTCCACCGTCGACCTCGCCGAACTGAGTGAGGCCAACCTGCGCCTGCTGCGCTTTGCCGAGCGCTTCGAACAGCCTGAACACACCCAGCTCGCGCGCCACATCAGTCAGTCGCTGGAAGCAGTGGACGCCAATCGTGGACGCCTGAGCAGTGGCTTGATCACCGACCTCAATCGTTTGATGCAGCGCTTGTCGCGTACCGGCCTGCGCCAGGGCGATCAGCTCGACCAGACCTTCCTGCCACCGCTGCGCAAACCAATCTACGTGATGCTGCAGGATCACGACCGCGCCGAGCGGCTGGCCAAGCAACTGGAATTCTTCGGCCTCAGCGCGCAGTCGCTGGACAGCGTCGCGGCGTTTCGCTCTTCGATGGTCGAGCGCTTGCCGGCCGCGATAGTCATGGACGTGGATTTCAGTGGTGCCGGCGTTGGCCTGAAACTCGCTGCCGAAGCCCAGGTCGGTCTCGAGGAACCGTTGCCGTTGCTGTTTTTCAGCCTGCACGAAACCGACACCCCGACTCGCCTTGCGGCAGTGCGCGCCGGGGGCCAGGAATTCCTCACCGGCACCCTCGAAGCGTCGAGTCTGCTGGAAAAGATCGAAGTCCTGACCTGCGTCGCCCAGTACGAACCATATAAAGTGCTGATCATCGATGACTCCCGCGCCCAGGCCATGCACACCGAACGCCTGCTCAACAGCGCCGGGATCGTGACCCGCACCTTGATCGAACCGATTCAGGCCATGGCTGAACTGGCGGATTTCCAGCCTGACCTGATCATCCTCGACATGTACATGCCAGCCTGCACCGGCACCGAACTGGCCAAGGTGATCCGCCACAACGACCGCTATGTCAGCGTGCCGATCATTTACCTGTCGGCCGAGGACGATCTGGACAAGCAGCTCGACGCCATGAGCGAGGGCGGCGACGACTTCCTGACCAAACCGATCAAGCCGCGCCATCTGATTACCACCGTGCGCAACCGCGCTGCCCGCGCGCGCAACTTGAAAGCACGGATGGTGCGCGACAGCCTCACCGGTTTGTATAACCACACGCATATCCTGCAACTGCTCGAAGACTGCTCGTTCCGCGCCCGCCGCGAGAACAAGCCGCTGAGCTTTGCCATGCTCGACATCGACCACTTCAAACGGGTCAACGACAGCCACGGCCACCCGATGGGCGACCGTGTCATCAAGAGCCTTGCACTGTTTCTCAAGCAACGTTTGCGCAAAACCGATTTCATCGGCCGTTACGGCGGCGAAGAGTTCGCCATCGTCATGCCCGACACTGACATGGAAGCCGCACACAAGGTGCTCGACGAGATCCGCCAGCGCTTCGCCGAAATCCATTACCCCGCGCAACCTCATGACTTGTGGTGCACCTTCAGCGCCGGTGTGGTGGAGATGCGCGATGATTCCGACAGCCTGATGATGGCCAGCCAGGCCGACGAGGCGCTGTACCGCGCCAAGAATGGCGGGCGCAATCGGGTGCAAAAGGCGCGGGACTCAAAGCAAAGTGCCACTATTTCATCGGAATCAACCTCGGTCATAACCCTGTAATAGAACCGCAATAAATTCAGGCGCTTACCATTTCTGTCGTTGGTAGCTGTCATGCGCCTGAAGTTGCTCACAAATCTTAATACCCTGCTGCTGGTCGCCGTGTGCCTCGCACTCGGCGCCACGCTGTGGTGGTCGCAAAAAGCGCTGGAACGCCCGTATCTGTTGATGGAGCGTTATCTGGGGCTGTCGCAGCAGTTTCAGAACGAGGTGGCGCGCAACGTCGAGGACTACCTCGCCAGCGGCGATGCCTTGCGTCTGAGCGGCGCCAGTCAGGCCATCGACAGCGTACAAAAACAACTCGGCGAACTGCCACCGGCGCTGGCCGATACGTTGCGCCCGAGCCTGTCGGGCCTCGATGAATTCAGCAAAACCGACTTACTCGCCGCCGGCAAACTGGCCGGTGATCCGCAGGCATTGCTGTTGCAGGCCGAGCGCGAATTGAGCGCCAGCCTTGAGCAACTCAGTGCCTATGCCAGCGGCAACGCGGCCTACCTGACGCCGCTGCTGGCTGCCTCTCAGCACTTGGGCAAACTTTCACTGGCGCGAGACAAACTGGTCAGCAGCGGCCGCAGTGAACTGGCGGTCGACGTCGAGCGCGAAGTCAGCAATATCCGCGCTCAGGCACAGTTGATCGATGCCCTGCCCCTGCTGGGTGTAGTGGCCAGTAACGAATCCAGCAGCGACGACTTCGCGGCGATGATGGGCATCGAAAGCAGCGAAAAAGCCGTTGCCGAGGATGCCGGTGTCGGCCTCAAACGTGAACTCAACAGCCTGCTCGGTCGCTACCCGGCAGAGCTTGCGCGCACCCGCGAGCAAATCCAGAAACGCAGCGAACTCAGCACCGCCACCCACGCGAAAATCGCTGCAGTGGAACACGCCATCGCCGGTCTGGAGCCGGTGGTCCGTGCCCAGCACGGGCAAATTCAGAGCGAAGTGCGGCTGATGCAAGGCGTGATGATCGGCCTGATCCTGCTGATTGCGCTGCTGATCGACACCCTGCAACGGCGTCTTGCGCGAACACTGACCAACCTCGCGCCGGCATTGTCCGTTTGGGCCGACGGCGATTTCAGTCGCGACATTCAACTGGGCAAGACCAACCGCGAACTGCACGACATCGAGGCCTCGCTCAATCGCTTGCGCGCCTATCTGGTGGATCTGGTCGGGACCATTCGTGGCAACGCCGAACAAGTCGCGGGCAGCAGTCGCACCCTCGCCGAGTTGAGCAACGACCTGCACAGCGGCGCCGAACATCAGGCCGGAGACACGGCGCTGATTCGCGATTCACTCGGCGAACTGGAGGCGACTATCCAGCAAGTTGCCGGGGACGCGCGTCAGGCCGCCGATGCCAGCCGTCACGCCGGTTTGGCTGTCGAACACGGTCAAACCGTCATCGGCCAGAGCCTCACGGGCCTGCACGCCTTGGTCGGCGAAGTGCAGGGCAATGCGCAGATGATCGAGCACCTGGCTGAAGAGTCGGCGACCATTGGCGGCGTGCTGACGGTGATCCGCTCGATTGCCGACCAGACCAATCTGCTGGCACTGAACGCGGCAATTGAAGCGGCGCGCGCCGGGGAAATGGGCCGCGGGTTTGCGGTGGTGGCTGAAGAAGTGCGCTCCCTGGCGCAGCGTACGGCCGGGGCGACGGCGGAAATTCAAACCCTGATCGCCGGGCTGCAAACCGCTGCCCGGCAATCGGTCGAAGGTATGCGTGCGCAAGTCGAGCACGCCGAAGCGACGGCGAATCAGGCACAAGCGGCGGACGGTGCGCTGGACAAGATTGTCGGTGCGATCCAGACCATTTCCGAGACAGCGATCCGCATCGCCGATATCACCGCGCAGCAAAGTGGCGCGGTCAGCGAGATTCGCGATCACAGTGAGCGGATTCACCAGTTGGGTGGAGATAACTTGCTGCGTATCGGCCAGGGCCGCGAGCAAGGCGAAAACCTGTTGGTACTAGGCGGACAGTTGCATACGGCCGTACAAGCCTTCCGCGTTTGACAACACTCTGTAGGAGTTGCCGAAGGCTCGGGCCGCGATCGGACGATCTTTTGATCTTGCCTTTAAAAGTCAAAAGATCGCAGCCTTCGGCAGCTCCTACACAGTTGCGTGATGCAAATGACCGGATCAGATCACTCGGTCACATATTTTGCGCAAACATCGGCCATCGTGCTGGCTATTGCATAGAACTGGACAGTCATAAAGTCTTTGCGGCATAGTCGCCGGGTTCTGACGACTGCTCATTCATGACAAGGACAACGCAGATGGCAACCCTACTGGTGCTGCACGGCCCCAACCTGAACCTGCTCGGCACCCGCGAACCGGGCACCTATGGGTCGACGACCCTGGCGCAGATCAATCAGGATCTGGAGCGTCGCGCCCGTGAAGCCGGCCATCATCTGCTGTATCTGCAAAGCAATGCGGAGTACGAATTGATCGACCGCATCCACGCCGCACGCGGCGAAGGTGTGGATTTTATCCTGATCAATCCGGCCGCATTTACACATACAAGTGTTGCATTACGTGACGCGTTGCTGGGAGTGAGCATCCCATTCATCGAAGTGCATTTGTCCAACGTGCACAAGCGCGAACCTTTCCGCCATCACTCTTACTTCTCCGACGTAGCGGTGGGAGTGATCTGCGGCCTTGGCGCCAGTGGTTACCGACTGGCCCTGGAGGCTGCACTAGAACTGCTTGAAACACAGGCAACGACTTGAACGACAAGCGTTAAGCGCCCCTGACCGACCCTTGGGAGTTGATGATTCATGGATATCCGTAAAGTTAAGAAACTGATCGAATTGCTGGAAGAGTCCGGCATCGACGAGCTCGAGATCAAGGAAGGCGAAGAGTCCGTACGCATCAGCCGTCACAGCAAGACCCCGGCTCAGCAGTACTACGCGCCTGCACCGATGCAAGCGCCGGCCGCTGCACCAGCCGCCGCTCCTGTAGCTGCAGCTGCTCCGGTTGCCGCTGCTGCCCCGGCGCTGAACGGCACTGTTGCCCGTTCGCCGATGGTCGGCACTTTCTACCGCAAGTCTTCTCCAGCCTCGCCATCCTTCGTTGAAGTCGGCCAGACCGTGAAGAAAGGCGACACTCTGTGCATCGTTGAAGCCATGAAGATGATGAACCACATCGAAGCTGAAACCAGCGGTGTGATCGAGTCCATCCTCGTCGAAGACGGCCAGCCGGTTGAGTACGACCAACCGCTGTTCACCATCGTTTGAACTGCGGAGAGCCTTTGATGACTGCGAAGTTGGAAAAAGTTCTGATCGCGAACCGCGGTGAGATCGCCCTGCGGATTCTGCGTGCCTGCAAAGAGATGGGCATCAAGACCGTCGCCGTTTACTCCAAGGCCGACAAAGAGCTGATGCACCTGGGTCTGGCAGACGAATCCGTCTGCATCGGCCCGGCATCGGCCTCTCAGTCTTACCTGCACATCCCGGCCATCATCGCTGCCGCCGAAGTGACTGGCGCTACCGCCATTCACCCAGGCTACGGTTTCCTCGCGGAAAACGCCGACTTTGCCGAGCAGGTCGAGAACTCCGGCTTCGCCTTCATCGGCCCGAAAGCCGACACCATTCGCCTGATGGGCGACAAGGTATCGGCCAAGCACGCGATGATCGAAGCAGGCGTGCCAACCGTTCCAGGTTCTGATGGCCCACTGCCGGAAGACGAAGAGACGGCGCTGCGCATCGGTCGTGAAGTCGGCTACCCGGTGATCATCAAAGCCGCTGGCGGCGGTGGTGGTCGCGGCATGCGCGTGGTGCACAGGGAAGAAGACCTGATCTCGTTCGCCAAACTGACCCGCACCGAAGCCGGCGCGGCGTTTGGCAACCCGATGGTCTATCTGGAAAAATTCCTGACCAACCCGCGTCACGTCGAAGTGCAGGTTCTGTCCGACGGCCAGGGTCACGCCATCCATCTGGGCGACCGCGATTGCTCGCTGCAACGTCGTCACCAGAAGGTTCTCGAAGAAGCGCCGGCACCGGGCATCGACGAGCAGGCTCGCCAGGAAGTTCTGGCTCGCTGCGTCAAGGCGTGCATCGACATCGGCTACCGCGGCGCCGGCACTTTCGAGTTCCTGTACGAGAACGGTCGTTTCTACTTCATCGAAATGAACACCCGTGTTCAGGTGGAGCACCCGGTTTCGGAAATGGTTACCGGTATCGACATCGTCAAGGAGATGCTCAGCATCGCCGCTGGCAACAAGCTGTCGTTCACGCAGGATGACGTGGTTATCCGCGGTCACTCGCTGGAATGCCGGATCAACGCTGAAGACCCGAAAACTTTCATGCCGAGCCCGGGCACGGTCAAGCATTTCCACGCTCCAGGCGGCAACGGCGTTCGCGTCGATTCGCACCTGTACAGCGGCTATGCCGTTCCGCCGAACTACGACTCGCTGATCGGCAAGCTGATCACTTACGGCGCTACCCGCGACGAAGCCATGGCCCGCATGCGCAATGCCCTGGACGAAATCGTGGTTGACGGGATCAAGACCAACATCCCGCTGCACCGTGATCTGGTTCGCGACGAAGGCTTCTGCAAAGGGGGCGTGAACATTCACTACCTCGAGCACAAGCTGGCTGACGAGAAGCACTAAGCTTCAGCCCGCACCAGACAAAGCCGCCTTCGGGCGGCTTTGTTGCATCTGCAGGTTTCCCTCCTGTGGGAGCGAGCCTGCTCGCGAAGAGGCCGTGCCAGTCGCCACCTTCATGGCTGACCCACCGCATTCGCGAGCAGGCTCGCTCCCACAGGTTCCACGCTTCGCTCAACATCTGCGCTACAAATGCAGCTCCCACAAACCCTGCGCGCTCGCGTAAACTTGCGCGCTTCTCGCAGACCGCTAGTCTGCAATCAATATTTTTCAAAGGTGCCCGCCATGCCTTGGCTGCAAGTACGACTCGCCATCAGCCCGGAACAAGCCGAAACCTACGAAGACGCTTTCCTTGAAGTGGGCGCTGTTTCGGTGACCTTCATGGACGCCGAAGACCAGCCGATCTTCGAGCCGGAACTCAACACCACTCCGCTGTGGGCGCACACTCACCTGCTGGCCCTGTTCGAGGGCGGCACCGAGCCTGCCCCGGTGCTGGCCCACCTCGAATTGCTGACCGGCAGCCCGCTGCCCGAGCATCACAGCGAAGTCATCGAAGACCAGGATTGGGAACGCAGCTGGATGGATGGTTTCCAGCCAATGCGTTTCGGCCAGCGCCTGTGGATCGTCCCGAGCTGGCATGCCGCGCCCGAGCCTGACGCAGTCAACCTGCTGCTGGATCCGGGCCTGGCGTTCGGCACCGGCACCCACCCGACCACCGCGCTGTGCCTGGAATGGCTCGACGGTCAGGACCTCAAAGACTGCAACGTGCTGGATTTCGGCTGCGGCTCGGGGATTCTGGCCATCGCCGCCCTGCTGCTCGGTGCCAAGGAAGCCGTCGGCACCGACATCGACGTGCAGGCGCTGGAAGCCTCGCGCGACAACGCCGGGCGCAACAATATCGCCGATGAGCTGTTCCCGCTGTACCTGCCGCAAGATCTGCCGCAGGTCAAAGCCGACGTGCTGGTCGCCAATATTCTCGCTGGCCCGCTGGTTTCGCTGGCACCGCAATTGTCCAGCCTGGTCAAATCCGGCGGGCGTCTGGCGCTGTCGGGCATCCTCGCCGAACAAGGTGATGAAGTCGCTGCTGCCTACGCTCAGGACTTCGATCTCGACCCGATCGCCAATCGCGATGGCTGGGTGCGCATCACCGGGCGTCGGCGCTAGAATGGCCGCCTGCATAATCCGGATCGCCGCATGACCGACAGCTTCGTCACTCAGTGCCCGCATTGCCAAACCAGTTTCCGCGTCAGCCATGCTCAGTTGAGCGTGGCCCGCGGGGTGGTTCGCTGCGGCTCCTGCCTGCAAGTGTTCAACGCCGCCAAACAGCTGCTTGAGCAGCACGCGGGCAAGGATGCGGTGACGCCGGTTGCACCCGCCAATGCCGAACAACTGCCGGTTGCACCACCGCCGGTGGTTGAATCGCCCGCGGTCGTCGAGCCACCTGTCACCCGCGCCATCAGCCAAAAGCAATGGAGCGCCTCGGAGCTGGACCTCGACAGTCTCGACCTGGACGAAGAACTCGCCCGCCTCGAACAACGGGAAATCCAGCCGACCACCGAATTCGGTCGTCCGCGCGAAGACTCCCTGAGTGCCCGCCGCGACAGTCCGGAACCGGATGAAGCGGTCTGGCCCGACAGCCTGTTCAGCCAGCCTGCCGATGAGAGAGCAGAGCCTGAAGCCGAACCGGAAGTGGTCGAGGAACCGGTCAAACCCGCACGCACCGAGCCCTCGCTGTCGCTGGAGCCGGTGGATCTGGATGATGAACCGGCGATCCCGCAATTGCGCCTGCACGATCCGATCGATCCGAATGCCCGCCGCGAACGCCTGTCCGCCAGTGACGACAGCGACGACGATCTGCCATTGCTCGAACCGCAGCGCAAAAGACGTGAGCGCGCAGACCCCGGTGTACGCGCCGAAGTCTTGCAGGACCTGACTGACGACCCGCTGCAACTGGACTGGCAAAAGCGCCGCTCACCCTGGGCCCGTCGCCTGCTCTGGCTGGTGTTGGTGTTGCTCGCCGCTGGTGGCCTCGCCGCCCAGTACATCGCCTACCATTTCGACGAGCTGGCGCGGCAGGATCAATACCGCCCATGGTTCCAGCAAGTCTGCCCGCAAATCGGCTGCACGGTGCCGTCCAAGGTCGACATTGCCAGAATCAAAAGCAGCAACCTGGTGGTGCGCAGCCATCCGGAGTTCAACGGCGCGCTGGTGGTCGACGCGATCATTTATAACCGCGCAACGTTCTCCCAGCCGTTTCCGTTGCTGGAGCTGCGGTTTGCCGACCTCAACGGCCACCTGATCGCCAGTCGGCGCTTCAAGCCCGGTGAATACTTGAGCGGCGATCTCGAAGGTTTGGCGGAGATGCCGCCACAAACGCCGATCCACATCGCGCTGGATATTCTCGATCCAGGCCCTAAAGCGGTGAATTACAGCCTGAGTTTTCATTCGCCCGAGTGAATCGCTTCATCGTTTCTGAATTGACGGCAATTTTCTGACTTCGCGCCGGGCTACCGAACCGCTGGCGATAAGAAAATAACTGTTCAGATTTTGTTCAATTCAGCCTTTATCCAGTCATCGAGAGCGGGTATCATGCCAACCCTTTTTCGAACTCTCATGATCCGGCCCCACTTCAGGGAAGTCCTATGTCGGCGGTACGCATCGGCCCATATACATTACAGAACGGCTTGATTCTCGCCCCGATGGCGGGGGTCACCGACCAGCCCTTTCGTCAGCTTTGCAAGCGTTTGGGCGCAGGGCTTGTGGTCTCGGAAATGGTCACCAGTGACATGAGCCTGTGGAACACCCGCAAGTCGCGCATGCGCATGATCCACGAAGGCGATCCCGAGCCTCGCTCGGTACAGATTGCCGGTGGTGATGCACAGATGCTGGCAAATGCGGCCCGCGCCAACGTCGAACTGGGCGCACAGATTATTGATATCAACATGGGTTGCCCGGCAAAGAAGGTCTGCAACAAGGCCGCCGGCTCCGCGTTGTTGAAAGATGAAGCACTGGTGACCGAGATCCTGCAGGCCGTCGTGGCTGCGGTTGATGTGCCGGTCACCCTGAAGATCCGCACTGGCTGGGATCGCGACAACAAGAACGGACTGACTGTGGCGAAGATCGCCGAGCAGGCCGGGATCACCGCGCTGGCAGTGCATGGCCGCACTCGCGCCGATCTTTATAAAGGTGAAGCCGAGTACGACACGATTGCCGCGATCAAGCAGGCCGTGTCGATCCCGGTGTTTGCCAATGGCGATATTGATTCGCCGGAAAAGGCCCGTTACGTGCTCGACGCGACCGGTGCCGATGGCCTGTTGGTAGGCCGAGCCGCCCAAGGGCGGCCATGGATTTTTCGCGAGATCGATCACTTCCTGCGCACTGGCGAGAAATTGCCGGCACCGGAGCTGATCGAGGTGGAACACATTCTGCTAGAGCATCTGGGCGCACTTCACGCTTTCTATGGGGATGTGATGGGCGTGCGTATTGCTCGAAAGCATGTGGGCTGGTATCTCGCAACCTTGCCGGGCGCCAAGGAGTTTCGCGCCCACTTCAATCGTTTGGATGGTACGGAAACACAATGCGCCAACGTTCGGGAGTTCTTCGCCGAGCGTTACAAGAGCCTGACAGGGGACGAAGAAGGGGTGGCCGCATGACGATGATGACCGAGACTTTAGTGAGTGGAACAGCACCCGTGAGCGACAACGTGAATTTGAAACAGCACCTCAATACGCCGAGCGAAGAAGGTCAGACCCTTCGCGGGAGTGTCGAGAAGGCGCTGCACAATTATTTCGCCCACCTTGAGGGCGCGTCCGTCACGGATGTGTACAACCTGGTGCTCTCCGAAGTCGAGGCTCCCCTGCTCGAAAGCGTGATGAACTACGTCAAGGGCAACCAGACCAAGGCCAGCGAGCTGCTCGGACTCAACCGAGGCACGCTGCGCAAGAAACTCAAGCAGTACGATCTGCTGTAAGCATTCAATCAAACCAGAAAGGCGCCCGCGTAAAACCGGTCGCCTTTTTTGCTGACTTCCTTTGCTTTTGATGGAAATTGAGATGACCGACCAGACTACCCGCCTGCCGATCCGCCGCGCCTTGATCAGCGTTTCCGACAAGACCGGGATCCTCGAATTCGCCAAGGAGCTTGAAGCCCTGGGCGTCGAGATCCTCTCCACCGGCGGAACGTTCAAGCTGCTGCGCGACAACGGCGTTGCCGCAGTGGAAGTCGCGGATTACACCGGTTTCGCGGAGATGATGGACGGTCGCGTGAAGACCCTGCACCCGAAAATCCACGGTGGCATCCTCGGTCGTCGCGGTATCGACGACGCCATCATGAACGAACACGGCATCAAGCCGATCGATCTGGTAGCGGTCAACCTGTACCCGTTCGAAGCGACCATCAACAAGCCAGGTTGCGACCTGCCGACCGCCATCGAGAACATCGACATCGGCGGCCCGACCATGGTCCGTTCGGCAGCAAAAAACCATAAAGACGTCGCGATCGTGGTCAACGCCAGCGATTACGCCAACGTCCTCGAAAGCCTCAAGGCCGGTGGCCTGACCTACGCTCAGCGTTTCGACCTGATGCTCAAGGCGTTCGAACACACCGCCGCCTACGACGGCATGATCGCCAACTACATGGGCACCGTGAACCAGGCCGCTGAAACCCTCAGCACGGAAGGTCGCAGCGAATTCCCGCGCACCTTCAACAGCCAGTTCATCAAGGCTCAGGAAATGCGCTACGGCGAGAACCCGCACCAGAGCGCGGCGTTCTATGTGGAAGCCAAACCTGCCGAAGTCGGCATCGCTACCGCGACCCAACTGCAAGGCAAAGAACTGTCGTACAACAACGTGGCCGACACCGACGCTGCGCTGGAATGTGTGAAGAGCTTCGTCAAGCCAGCCTGCGTGATCGTCAAGCACGCCAACCCGTGCGGCGTGGCGGTGAGCCCGGACGCCGAAGGCGGCATCCGTCAGGCCTACGAACTGGCTTACGCTACCGACACCGAATCGGCGTTCGGCGGCATCATTGCCTTCAACCGTGAACTGGATGCCGAGACCGCCAAAGCGATCGTCGAACGTCAGTTCGTTGAAGTGATCATCGCCCCTTCCGTGAGTGAAGAAGCCCGGGCCATCGTTGCCGCCAAAGCCAACGTGCGCCTGCTGGCCTGTGGCGAGTGGTCGGCTGACCGCGCTGCCGCTTGGGATTACAAGCGCGTCAACGGCGGCCTGCTGGTACAAAGCCGCGACATCGGCATGATTGGCAGCGAAGACCTGAAAGTCGTGACCAAGCGCGCACCGACCGAACAGGAAATCAACGACCTGATCTTCGCCTGGAAAGTGGCCAAGTACGTCAAATCCAACGCGATCGTCTACGCCAAGAACCGTCAGACCATCGGTGTCGGCGCTGGCCAGATGAGCCGCGTAAACTCCGCACGTATCGCTGCGATCAAGGCTGAACACGCGGGTCTGCAAGTGGCGGGTTCGGTGATGGCATCGGACGCGTTCTTCCCGTTCCGCGACGGTCTGGACAATGCGGCCAAGGTCGGCATCACTGCGGTGATCCAGCCAGGTGGCTCGATGCGTGATGCTGAAGTGATTGCCGCGGCTGATGAAGCCGGCATCGCGATGGTCTTTACGGGCATGCGCCACTTCCGCCATTGAAGCAGCCGCAAGTTTCAAGCTGAAAGCTGCAAGAAAGAGCAGACAGGTGTCGCTCCCTCTTGCAGGTGCAGCCTTATTAATTCAAAGCACAAGCTGTAAATGAGCGCCACGCAGTCGCTCTAACTTGCAGCTTGTAGCTTGCAGCTTTCTCCGAAGGAGTCTCTCTTTGAATGTTTTGATCATTGGCAGCGGTGGCCGTGAACACGCTCTGGCCTGGAAAGTGGCTCAGGATCCGCGCGTGCAGAAGGTTTTCGTTGCCCCGGGCAACGCCGGTACGGCGATTGAAGCCAAGTGCGAGAACGTCGCCATCGACGTGCTGGCCCTTGAGCAGCTTGCCGATTTCGCCGAGAAAAACGTTTCCCTGACCATCGTCGGCCCGGAAGTGCCGCTGGTCGCTGGCGTTGTCGACTTGTTCCGTTCCCGTGGCCTGGACTGCTTCGGTCCGACCGCTGGCGCTGCACAGCTGGAAGGCTCGAAGGCGTTCACCAAGGACTTCCTGGCGCGCCACAAGATCCCGACCGCCGACTACCAGAATTTCACCGAGATCGAGCCAGCACTGGCTTATCTGCGTGAAAAAGGCGCACCGATCGTGATCAAGGCCGATGGCCTGGCCGCCGGTAAAGGCGTGATCGTTGCCATGACCCTGGCTGAAGCCGAAGACGCCGTACGCGACATGCTTGCCGGCAATGCTTTCGGCGATGCCGGTTCGCGCGTGGTCATCGAAGAATTCCTCGACGGCGAAGAAGCGTCGTTCATCGTCATGGTCGACGGCAAGAACGTCCTGCCGATGGCCACCAGTCAGGACCACAAACGCGTCGGCGACGGCGACAGCGGCCCGAACACCGGCGGCATGGGTGCTTACTCCCCTGCCCCGGTAGTGACCGCCGACGTGCACAAGCGCGTGATGGACCTGGTGATCTGGCCGACCGTGCGCGGCATGGCCGATGAAGGCAACGTCTACACCGGTTTCCTCTATGCCGGTCTGATGATCGACAAGGCAGGCAACCCGAAAGTCATCGAGTTCAACTGCCGTTTCGGTGATCCGGAAACCCAACCGGTGATGCTGCGTTTGCAGTCCAGCCTGGTGCTGCTGGTTGAAGCCGCCCTGGCGCAAGCGCTGGACAAGGTCGAGGCGCAGTGGGATCCACGTCCGAGCGTTGGCATCGTGCTGGCCGCTGGCGGCTACCCGGGCGACTACGCCAAAGGCGCCGCGATCAACGGTCTGGACGCTGCGGCAAGCCTGGAAGGCAAAGTCTTCCACGCCGGCACCGCACTCAAAGATGGCCAGGTCGTGACCGCCGGTGGTCGCGTACTCTGCGCCACCGCAATGGGCGCCAGCGTCAGTGATGCGCAACAGCAAGCCTACAAGCTGGCGGCCGCGATCGACTGGGAAGGCAGCTTCTACCGCAAGGACATTGGCTACCGCGCCATTGCCCGTGAACGTGGCGAAACCCAGGAATAAGCAGTCCTTGAAGTCCGGCGAAGGAGACCGCTCCTCGCCGGGCTGTTCCGCCGCCGCGCGTCGTTATACTCTGGCATCAACCTAAGAAGGGATTTCGCCGTGCGCTGGCTCAGGATTGCCATAAGCTTCACCGTCACGTTGCTGACCTTGCTCTGCATGCTCCCGGCCCAGGCCACGCAAGGCAGTGGCTGGTCGGTATTGCTCGACGATCTGGGCAATCTGCAACTGAGCGATATCCGCTCAGCCCGTTACACCAACCAATTCAGCCCCATCGACCTTGACCGCCTCACCGCGGCCGAGCCCGAGGGAGCACTGTGGCTGCGCTTCAGGCTCGCGCCCGGCAAGCACGAACAAGTGCTGCGGATCTTCGCCCCGGACCTGTCACACCTCAATCTGTACGTGCTCGACGGCGACCAACTGATCGAGCAACGCAACACCGGCACCGACCAGCCCCAGGCTGAACGGCCGCTACCGAGCAGCGACTTCATGCTGCCGCTGCCGCAAAGCAGCAAGCCTCTCGACGTCTACGTGCGGCTGGTTTCCGACCATCAGTTACGCCCGCACATCACCCTGCAATCGGCGGTCATGAGCGCAGCCGACCAGAACCAGACACTGATCTTCGGCCTGCTGTTCGGCTGCCTCGCCATGCTGTTGCTGCACAATCTCGTGCGCTACGCCTACTCCCGCTCACGCAGCAGCCTGTGGCTGGCGATCTGCGAGGGTCTGTTGGGGCTCAGCCTGTTGCTGTTGCTCAACCTCGCCGGCCCCTGGCTGCCGAACTGGCATGCGATCCAGACGCCCGGGGCTTATCTCGCGTTGCTGCTGACCGCGCCGGCCGGTTTGATGTTTGCCCTGCGCTTCTTCGCCCCGCTGGGCCCGCATCCGCTGAACAAACTGTTGCTGGGCGACATTCTGTTCATCGTGACGTGCAGCTTGCTGCTGTTGTTCGTCAACACCTTGCCACTGAACATCATCACTTACGCGCTGGTGGCACTCGCCGGCCTGAGCATGTTGTTTGTCGCGTTCTATCACTGGCAGAAGGGCTACCGCCCGGCGCGGTTGTTTGTTGCTGCCATGGTGGTGTTCAACATCGGTACGCTGATCATTCTTCCGGCATTGCTGGGCCTGACACTGGTCGCGCCGCAAGGCCTGATCATGACGTTGATGGTGTTTATCTGCATCAGCGGGCTGTTGATGAGCATTGCGCTGGGCGAGCGTCAACGCAGCATCACCGAAAGCCGTTTCAGCATCAGTCGCGACCTCGCCGCAAGCAACGCCGAGATCAACGCCAAAGCCGAATTCCTCGCCAAGATCAGCCACGAGATTCGCACGCCGATGAACGGCGTGCTGGGCATGACCGAGTTGCTGCTCGGTACCCCGTTGTCGGTCAAACAGCGCGATTACGTGCAGACCATCCACAGCGCCGGCAACGAACTGCTGACATTGATCAACGAGATTCTCGACATCTCCAAACTCGAATCAGGGCAGATCGAACTGGACGACGTGCAGTTCGATCTCAACGCGTTGATCGATGACTGCCTGAGCATCTACCGCGCCAAGGCCGAACAGCAGAACGTCGAACTGATCAGCTTCATTCAGCCGCAAGTGCCGCGGGTGATCAGCGGCGACCCGACCCGTCTGCGCCAGACCCTGCTGAGTCTGCTGGAAAACGCCCTGAAAAAAACCGACGAGGGCGAAGTGCTGATCGTGGTCGCCCTCGATGAGCGCAGCAGCAAACCGCGCCTGCGCATCGCCGTGCAGGACAGCGGTCAGCCGATGGAGCAGGAGGAGCGTGACGCGCTGATGCACGCCGAGTTGCACAGCAAGCATTTCCTTTCGGCCAATCGTCTGGGTGGCAATCTGGGCCTGGTGATCGCGCGGCAACTGATCCGGTTGATGCAGGGTGAATTCGGCATCAAAAGCGGCACCAATCAGGGCAGCACCTTGTGGCTGACGCTGCCGCTGGACCCGGATCGCCTTGAACACCCGACCTCCGACCTCGACAGCCCGTTGCAAGGCGCGCGGGTGCTGGTGGTCGATGACAACGACACCTGTCGCAAAGTGCTGGTGCAGCAATGCAGTGCCTGGGGCCTGAACGTCAGCGCCGTGCCGTCGGGCAAGGAAGCGCTGGCGCTGCTACGCACCAAGGCGCACCTGCGTGATTACTTCGATGTGGTCCTGCTCGATCAGAACATGCCCGGCATGACCGGCATGCAACTGGCGGCCAAGATCAAGGAAGACCCGAGCCTGAACCACGACATCCTGTTGATCATGCTCACCGGCATCAGCAACGCGCCGAGCAAGATCATCGCGCGTAACTCGGGGATCAAAAGGATTCTGGCCAAACCGGTGGCCGGGTATACGCTCAAGACCACCCTCGCGGACGAACTCAACCAGCGCAACAAAGGCCAGGTGGTGTTCCAGCCGCAAGTGGTGACCGCGGCCACCGTGGCTAAAGTGCCGAGCGACTTCCGCATCCTCGTTGCCGAAGACAATACGATTTCGACCAAAGTGATTCGCGGCATGCTCGGCAAGCTCAATCTGCAACCCGACACCGCCAGCAACGGCGAAGAAGCACTGCAAGCGATGAAAGCCCAGCGTTACGACCTGGTGTTGATGGACTGCGAGATGCCAATCCTCGACGGTTTCTCCGCAACTCAGCAATTGCGCGCGTGGGAAGTCAGCAACCAACGCATCCGCACGCCGATCGTTGCGTTGACCGCGCACATTCTCGCCGAGCACAAGGAGCGCGCACGCCAGGCCGGAATGGACGGACACATGTCCAAACCGGTCGAGCTGTCGCAATTGCGCGAGTTGATCGAGCATTGGGTGGCCCAACGTGATCAACAGAACCGCACGGCGTCGACCTTCTGATTCGCTCAGATCTCCAGACTGCTCAGGTAGTTGAGCGAGCCAGTCAGCACCGACTTTTTGACCCTTTCCCGAAACTGAGCGTAATGAAGGGTGTTGAACGTGATAGCGGCGATCTGTTCGACGCTGTTGTGGATCAGAGTCTCGTCTTCGCCAAACAGAAATCCTGAGACCTGTCGCCTGATGCTGAACTGACGATGATAGATGCCTATCTCGACCTTGTTCGGGCCGCTCATGACGCAGGGAATTATCTGAAAGTAACCGGCATCGCCACGAATGCTCGTGGACTCGAACCGTTTGAGCGCCAGGGTATTACGCTCAATTGCCATCAGCGCACGACGCATTGGCTCGGAAAATTCCTCGCCCATGATGGTTGAGATCCGTTGCGTCGCCTGGCCGGCCATCAGACTGTTGCGTGATGGCGTCAGGGCCTGTGGTTTCGGCACATCCCAACCGATAAACCTGAGTACCTTGCAGTAGTACTCAAACCAGTCAGTCGATAGCCCGTCCTCAATTGCCGCGCGTGTCGCCATTTGTGCATGAGCGGTGCTCATGTAGATGTCATCTCGGTGGGGCGTCGGCACACCGCTGGCGAATGCCACAACACTGGCGCCCACCACGGCGGCCTGCGGTGTCATGGAATCCGACATGGCTTCACCTCCGTTGGCAGGGTCAACGTCGCAACATTGCCCGCAAGCCTGTCCCTTACTTTTACAGCAATCGCCGCACGCACAGGACCGTAGAGCTGTTCGACAAGGGTTTCACACGCGTGATGCACGTGAACCAAACCGTGCAAATCATTAGATTGATACGACTGCTGGAATGGATTGGGGCTCAATACCTTTCGCGTCTTGAACTCGACATACGCACTGGTAATCGAGGTGGGAGATTTCGCGTCTATCACCAGCAACCGTACACTCGTCAGCGGAGCTGACACTTTGGCTGGCGCAGGCTCAACTAATGTTTGCATGTGACTTCGCAGCAGTTGGAGCGCCGGCTCTTCGTCCGGTAACTTTGCAACTCGTGCCAGAACCGCAGCGATTGTATGGGCGTCACCTAATGCACCGTGAGTCAACATAGCGGTAAACGCATTTGGCACGAGTTCTTCTGTGTTGTGTCTGAACCCCCACGTCTGATTCGCTTTTTTTGGACGTAACCAGTACGCATCGAGAACTTCCATATAGGCGCCATACCAAATTAACCCAGGCGTTGTTTCAATCTTTTTATTAGCCACCAGTTGTGCAAGCAAGATCGAATTGATCAGATCATCGTAAGCCGCCGCACCATCAACTTCCGGCACAAGTACAATGGAATTTCCCACCACCATCGTCAAATATTCGTCGTCCATGTCACCCTCCTGAATATAAAAAGGGCAGCCGACATCGACCGCCCTTCCAGCACCGGTTAAATCTCGAACTCTTCGATTTTAGAAAGTGCATTCAGGCCCAACTTGGTGCGTATATAGTCGCGAGTCGCATTGGCGACATCCGTATTTTTTTCAAATACGGTCTCGCCCCGATACATTTTCACGTTGCGAACATCCACATCGACGAACAGCACTTTGTCCGACCTATTCCGGCGCTGAAAACGAACTGCACCGACAGCCATCAAGGGCACACCATTCACTTCGGTGCAGGCTCCGGTCGAGATACCACCCACGCCGTTATTCAGAAGATTTCGCTCATACAGCGTTAAGGCGGTCTCACGTTTGCTCAGTGCTGCAATTGCATCGGTTGCCACTTTCAGCATCAATGCGCTAGTCGGACCGGGCAATGCCAGACCCGAGATAACCGAACCTAGAATTTCCAGTACCAGTTTGTCCATACGGACACTGGTACCGCCGACTTCGAGGTTATTGTAATAGATGCTGGTAGCCGTCCAGCCCGCTTTGTTCATCACGTCACGGAACAACAAGTACCAATCCTGCCCCTGGTCTTCCCGCGGATACTTTTTGTTCGCTACCAAGCTTGCAAAAAGATAGGCATTTTGTGCGTCGGTTCGATTTACTTCACTGAGATAACCCGTAAAGGTCAAAATACCTTCACCAACGATAGAGCCTTTTTCCGGCACTACAACAGTATCGCCCGGTGAAAAACTGCGGCTACGAATAGCAGGCATGTCACCAACATCATATTGTTGAATATCACTCAGACATTTCTCGACAAACGCTTTCTGCATTACCTGATTACTCATCACAATCTCCTTATCATTATTAAAACAAATCCTCATGAACTTGCGAGAGCAACCATAACCAGCCAATCAAGAACATACAAACCTGAACATGTAACATAATCGTCAGCAAACAAAAACGACAACTAACCACCAAACAACAGCAACTCAAAACACTTTAAAAAGTCGCTACCGACAAAAACCTGAACGACTGATAGACTCCATTCCCACACTCTCCTGTCGTGAGCCAAAACCATGCTCCACGTGTTATTCAGCGTTTACCTGAAGATGCTGGTGCTCTACAGCCCGTTCTTCGTGTTGTCCTGCTTTATCAGTCTGACCCGTGGTTATTCGCGCAAGGAGCAACGGCGCCTGGCGTGGAAAGTGGCGATCGCCACCCTGGTTTCCAGCGTCCTGCTGTATTTGTTCGGGCGAGTGATCTTCGACGTGTTCGGCATCACCGTGGACGCGTTCAGGATCGGTGCCGGCAGCGTGCTGTTCATCTCGGCGCTGGGCATGGCGCAAGGCAAGTCGGTGGTGCAAACCGACAATGTGCAGCAGGATGTGACCATCGTGCCGTTGACCATTCCGCTGACCGTCGGCCCCGGCACTATCGGCGCCTTGTTGGTGATGGGCGTCAGCCAGCCACACTGGGACGACAAGCTCACGGCGATCGTGAGCATTGCGCTGGCCAGCTTCACCGTCGGCGTGGTGCTGTACCTGTCGAACCGCATCGAGCGGATTCTCGGCGATCAGGGTTTGCAGATTGTCAGTCGTTTGATGGGACTGTTTGTGTGCGCACTGGCGGCGCAGATCATCTTTACCGGGATCAAGGGTTATCTGGGGTAAAAAGGGTCGTGAGCTGATTCGCTCACGACCCTTCGCGTTCAGTTTGCCGTGATATTTCAGCCGATCTTTTCAACGACTGCTTTGAGCGTGGCAACCCCTTGGTCATTTTTGGTTTGTGAAATGGCGCTCAGCCATTGTTCGACCGGGAATGCGCAATGCTCGTCTGCAACTTTGACGCTGATCTGCATCGACATGCCCGGTTTGCCCTCTTCGGGTATGACATGTCGCAAGATCAGACTGTGTGCGTTGTCCGGATCGGTGAACACCAGTTGCCCATCAACCTGCGACATCAGCAGGCGCTCATTGCCAGCCATGTCCAGCACCAGCGTACCTTCGCCGGCGACTTGCCGGGCTGATGGCCGGCGACTATCAACCACAATGCAATCCAGACGCCGCCACGCGTCATCCGAGATCCGGTAGCTTGACGTCTGCGCACCGAAAGCCAGTACCAACGTGTTGATCCCGTCCGGCAGCAGCGCCACGAGATCGCTGACCTCGCCACTCACTTCAAGCGACAGCAACTCCCCTTCACGCTGTGCGTAACTGCCCGCCAGCCAGATGTCCTTCTGCGCACCACGGCTGAAAATCAAGCCGTCCACAGGATCGTACAGCAGCGGCACCGACTCATCGCGATTCCCCAGAAACACCGCCCACTGCCCGTCGGCGCGACCGCTAACATCGAACAGCCGGTCCAGTTGCGGCACGTAGTACGTGTAGCGATCCGCATGGCGTTTGACTGGCAGGAACGGTGCGTGGTTTTGCTTGTTCAATAGTGCTCGCAAGCGCTCCTGCAACTGTTCGGGACGTTGGCCGGCCACATCCGGCCATTTGTTTTCGAAACTGATAATGCGTGCAGGCTGCTGATCTATCAGTTCCAGATTGACGCCCTCGCGGGTTTGCCCGAGCAGGCCTCGGCCGTCCATCAGCACTTGGGTAAAGGACCATTGCGACCAGACCTTTTCCGCATCTGGCAAATGCTCCGGATGTAACAGGCGACTGCCATCGGCAAACGCCCGACGCAGCGCCTCGATGTTCATCAGAGGCTGGCGATAGAGTTGTCCCCAGGTATCCAGCAACCATGCGGCCTGTTTGTCTGGGGTCAGTCCAACCAGATTCAGCTCCGTGGCACCAGCGATTTTGACGAGCAAGAACGTGTCGTCGATGCACCACATCGCCAGCGAATGTGTGTCGCCGACATTGCTCAGCCCATTGATCGAGAACGGCGCCGCTTTCCACGTTTCGGCAAGCGCCGGTAAAGCGGCGAGCCAATCCGTCTGCATCTGCAACCAGTGCGTCCCGACGCCCACAAACTTCATCAAGCCTTGCTTGTCGACCTCGAACGACAGACCGTCCTCCCGGGTGGCGATGAAACGCTGGGCGAATTGGCTCACATCGATGACGTCGGTTGCGATAACTTGCGAGTCATCCGTTCCGGCCCCCCGCTGCAGCAGTCCGGCGCTTTTGCTGTAGAACAGCGGGAGATCGCCCAGACCTGCATCCCAGACCAGCATCTTCGTATCCAGATCGAGGCCACTGGCACGGTCTGGCTGGAAATACAGACCGTCGGCCAGACGAATCCAGCCGATATCTCGAACCGCTTGCTGGACCTGACTGCGTATCTGCACAAACTGAGCGGGCCGCCACATGCCCACGCTCGCCGCCATGCCGGAGGTGCTGTCGGCGTAGTCACGCGGCATTTTGAAGCGATCAACCAATGAGCGCCAGTAACTGGCCGGCCGACGCGGTGTGTAATCGCCCCAGGCAGCCGAAGTGTTGATGCACTCAAGCGTTACCGAGGACTCAGTCAGAAAATATTCAAAACCGCTCTCTACGCCGCTGTCGACCGCAAGCATCGTTTGCCGCACCCGAATGCCGCCGACAGTCTGTTCACAACCGATAATCCTTGAGCCACTGGCGGGATTCAGCAACCGGTAGCGATGGTTGACCGTGCCGGTGATCACGTCGACGCGCCAGACCGTTGCATGCTCGGGGTGATAGAACCAGGCGTGCACGGCATCGACTGCCGCCAGTATCACGCCATCGTTGATTGCCTCAGGCAGGTTGCGTGCATACAGCAACCGGGCGTTCGCCACGTCATAGTAAGCAGTGACGAACACCGGCTGGTTTGCCGCGCTCAGCGGCACCCTGAACTTGTTCAATGGCACATAAGCGGTGGCCACGCGTTGTTCTGCCACCAGCATTCGAATCCGCGCCAGCACCGCTGCCTGCGAGGTTTCTCTGCCTATCGAAATGTGCAATGAAGAAGCATTGGCCAAGCCAGTGGGATGCTCCAGCCTGATGGACACCAGGATCAGCCGCACGGCCTTCCAGTCGAGACGGAACAATTCACCGTTCGCCAGCTCGATGAAATCCACATGACCGTCGATGCGAATCCCGTCGACGTTGAGCGACGCGCCGTCAAAGCGAACGCTTTTTTCGCTGGCCCACGGTGCATGAAGTATCCACTGCGTCGCCGCATAGTTGTGTAGGGAAACCGCAACAAGGCCCGGCGTCAGCCAGAGCTGACGGGGGCCTGGTGAGTGGCTGAAGATCTCGTAGGAAATGCACTGCTTCCACTCCTTCGGCAACTGCGGGACGACCAACTGACGGACATGGTCATCCAGCTGCACTTCTATGTTTGTCGGCTTATGGACCGGTAGCAGTTTGTAGAGGATGTGTTTCAGCGATGGCGTGCTGTACAGGTAAAACCGTTGATTACCTTGTTTGTCGTACTCCAGCTTGTAAGCGGCACTGTTGCGTAATTGGGGATAGCGGGTATAGATGCCATCGTTGAAGCTGTCGGCAATCGCTTCGATGGCCGCAGCAAGAGGCGAGAGGTATGAATACCACTGCGGCCCGGGGGCCTCACTCGCTGCTCGCGGCGCAACCACCTCTCCTGGCTTTGGCACATACTCGTGTCCCGTGCCCCCCAGTTGATACTCGTATCCGTAAAAGCAGACAGGCGTACACGGCAGCACGACCGTATGGCGATCGGCGGCTCGCCCCTTGTCGAGCGTCATGACTGCGGGCAGTTCCAAAGCCTCCCGAATGTTGATGGCGCGGTGCATATGCTGTGCGGCACTGGTGTATTGCGGCAACTCCAGAGGACCGCCCACCCACGGGTAAAAACTCTGGCTGCTGAACCGGACTTGATTACCTTGCAGATCAAGTCGCGTGATGACCGCCTCGGCCGGGAACTGTAGAACCCCGTGTTCAAGCGTATAGGCTCCAGGCGTGTAAGCATTCTGGATATCGCGCAGATGGTTGCCGACAGCCGTGGCCTTGTCCCGGATCTGCCCCAGATTGCTGGCGATGGCTGTCACGCCGATGCCGATACCGAGCAAAGGTACAGACAGGAAAGCGGCTACCCCGCCAGCGACGCCACCGGCAGCCAGCGCAACGATATCCAGGCCCAGTGCCGCTACGTTGAAGGCCAGCGAGGTGGAAAACCGCGATCGCTGCTCATGGTTTTCGGCAATCGACAGGTTGTAAATATCGAACCCGATATTCGCCAGGGAGAACAGGAAACCGACGCCAGTGGCAGCACGACCGGCCAAACGTCCCGAAACCGAGGTCTGTTTCAGCGCCTGTTCGGCGGTCGACACCTGCTGCACCAGCCGGGCGATCTGCACCGCATCGCTGACCACGCCAAAACCCAGTTGTGCGTAGTTCACATACACCTGAACCTGAAGGGCAATCGCCAATGTCGGCATCTGTCCTTCACCGCTCTGGTAATCGCGCTGGCGCATTTCGGTAATCAGCGTCTGAATCGCAAAGGCGAAACTCAAGCGACTCCCGCCGTCGGCTTCACCCGCATGAGTGGCCTCACCGGCCAGGTTTTTTGCCAGACGCTGAAGGTGATGCCTGAGCTTGCTGAACCGCGCGTCGCTGGTGGAAACCTTGAGTGTGTTCTGCGGCTGGAGAACGTCAGCCATGGTCAACGAGTAACCCGCCTCCGGCGTTTTTTCGACGGTGTCCAGCAACGGCAGATATTCACGTCCCAGTTTGTACTCGGCACGCAGAAGGTCAGTGGCCTGGGCAAATTCCTGCGTCCAGTAACGAGCATCCAGCTGCGTCAGACTGGCCCCCATTCGAGCATTTTCATTCAAGGAGCGGGCGCGCCCGAGCGCCTGTTTTCCCCATACCGAAACACCTTGAACATCCGTAATCGCCGCACTTTGCAGAAAGCTGTCGAGCCGCAGATTAGAAGAAAGCACGGTGTCGGCTATCTTCGTGGTATTCAGTTCGATCACGTTGAATTGTGCTTTGGCGATGTCGTCCAGACCGTAAAGCCTGGCCATCGCGCTCTTTCCGGCGCTCAAGTAGAGCGCCATGCCCAAGGTCAGTTCTGGTGCCCCGGCGAAACCGAAAATCGCGAAGTTGGGGTCGTAAAAACGAAAAACCGGCGTGTCGCCCTGCATGACTTTGGCCACCAGCAGCGCGTGATTACCGGTATCAAGCAGCATGACGGCGGGTGCCGTTTTCGCTTGCAGCATCTGCACGACACCCTCAACCCCGAGCAGGCCGTGCGCGGTTCCGTGATCGGTGACTGGCGTCTGATGCAGCTCATCCAGCGCCAGCAGCAAGGCCCGGGAATCAGCGTCATCGGGTGTCTTGCCGGCGTTGGCCACACGCCCGATCAGTGCACGCTCGGCCGACTCGCCCTGAGCGAGTGCCGACGCAGTCAGCAGCGCCAGCGGATAGCAGCGGCGCCCCGGATCGCCTGCAGTGTTCATCAGCAAATCCTGCGGCATCTGCCGGGTGGAAATGGCACCCGCCTTGAAAAACAGATTACGCACCTGCCCGCCGCGCTTGAGGATTTGCGCGTGATATTCACGTCGCGCGGTGCGGTTGATCTGCTCAACGCGTTGACGCCACCTGTCAAGCGTCAACGGTTCGGTCAAGGCGATCACCTTGAGCTCCCGCGAAGTGTGGCTGTCAGGCAGGCCACCCAGCGCCGAGGCGGTTTCGTTGACTGCTGACTGGCGCTGGCGCACGGCGTTCTCGATGGCGTTGTAGCGGTCGAACAGACCGTCTTGCGTGGTTGCGTGCGCGATATCCGAGACTTGCTGCCAAACACCGGCGAACCCGGCGTCATCCAGGCTTGTAGCGCCGAAGATGCCGCCCAGTATCACGCGCAGCATCGGGCTCAGGTGCTCAGGGTTGAGCGAGCCGTGGGCGACGTGAGTGAACAGTTCATTAAGGTTGCTGGTGGGCTCGACGCCATGGGAAGCGGGAATCTGGTTGTCGGGTTGAGCGATGATTTGCTGCCGCGTTTCAAAATCTATGGAGAAGGCTGTATCAAAGGTGAAATCACCGCTCAACTTATCCTTCATCACGCGAATGAAGGAGCCGCCCAGTTCATCCATCAACGTTTGTAATACCGAAGTCAACAACACGGGTTTGCCTTCAATCACCGGCCAACCTTGCTTGAACGTCAGGGTGTGTTGCTTCAACAGGTCAGCCAGTTGGCCGGCGTAACGCGACTTTAGTTTGCCGGTTTGCCATTTTTCCACTTCTTTTATTAACCAGTCCTCCTCGGTACCGTTTACCGTCCAGCCGCTAACGAGCTCCTCTTCGGTAAATACGTTGTAGCCCTGCGTCAACTTGAGTTTGTCGCGCACGGCCAGCCATTGAGCAAGTTGAAGATGGGTGGCCGCATACTTACCGAGCCCTGCACTGGCAGCACTCGGACCGCTCAATACAATCGTGCCGCGTGATTCGGGACGAATCCCGTCTGAGTAATACTGAAGAATCGCCAGTTCCAGCCGGGGCAGATACAACTCATCCGCGTGCGACAGTGCGATGACGCGTGCGGCTTTTTCTTCCATTACATCGGCGATGACTTTATTCAGCCGTGCTTTCTCCCCCCATCCCGCGCCTGCTGCACCCATCCGCCGTTCGACTTCGGTGAGACAGTCGTAGTTGACCCGTATGACCTCCATGATGGAGCGGGTCATACCACTACCAGGATGGGCCAACATATGCGCATTCATTTCCCCCCTCGAAGGGTCGCTGTGTGCAGTCCCCAAGCGAATGGCTTGCCGAGGAACCCCCTTGTCCCGTGGCGCAACAAAAATATCCAGAGCACGCGGTTTGCTGCGCGCAAATGCAGTTAACGCCTCTACATGCCGGGCAGGAATCTCTCCGCTGATGCCTTCGTAACGAAGCGCATCGCGACCCGGCATCAGCGCTTCATTGTGATCCAGTAAAAGTTTAAGAACCGCAAATCGCTGTTCTCCATTGAAACCACTGATATCCACGCCACCCAACTTGTCGGCCAGCGGTGGCAAGTAATCCATGTCACTGTAACGGCCACCCTCCAGGTGCACGGCCTGCAAACGCACCACATCACTGGCCGCCGCGAAGTTGCCGCGCATGGCCACTTCGCGCTGATAGACGTCCTGTAAAAAGTGTCCGGCGAACGCCTGACGCACGTCGCGCAAATCCAGATCCGGTCCCGCCATGGCCTGATGCGAAGCCAGACACTTCTGGCGAAAGGCCTCAAGCGTCGCGCGATCCTTGCCATACGCCCGCACCATCAGGTCAATACGGGCCTCATCCGCCCTGCCGCGCCATTGCGGTTGTTCGATGTACGCGAACATCTGGTGCTTCAACACGCGCGCGCGATCCTCGATCATTCGGGCCAGTTCGCTAGGTTGCCCGGCCAGAGCGCCTCCCGACTCCATCGCATCAACACGTGCGCTGTCGAGAATCACCCGATTCATTTCAAAAGCAAGCAAGGCGTCGCTGTCGTACCAGAGATTCAACCGGTACTGCTCAGGCTTGAGCACTTCGCGCCAGATATTCATGTAGTCACGCTGGATCGCACCCACTTCACTGCCGCCCACCCATACGAAATGCATGATGTTCGGTACCGGTGTTGCCGCTCCGGAAAGGATCTCCACCGTCGCCGAAAGTCGCGCAATATATTCTTTCAACCCGCCTTGAATCCGATTGATCGCCACAGGGGCGGACGGTTTACTGCGGCTTAATAGTGATCCCAGTTTTTCCTGAAACAACTTCACCGCCAGCAGCTTTTCGGCAGCATCAACGGTTTTAATGGCAACTTCATGATGCGCATTCAGCATCGCGTATTCCGCTGAATCGGCAAACTCGATCAATGCGAGTTGCAGTACTGAAAAATCCTCCACCGAAATAAATCCGTTCGTGCTTGCATAACTTTCCCTAGCGCCCATCTGCATTCATCCTTGAGTCAATAGTTAGAACATCAAATAAAACTATTGTTTAAACAGGGCGCACTCAAACCAGAAAGAAACTCAACCAGTGTCACGCGAAACATCGAACAACATTCAAAGTGCACAACTGCATGATTTAGCAACAAGTCCAGCGCTTGTTTTCTGCCTGAAAACACACAAGGCCGCGAACCCGAAAGGGTCGCAGCCTTGTTTTTGCTATCACACTTTAAATGCGAAGGATTAACTCAATGTCACGCCAACTTGAAGTTACTTACAACTTCCTTGGCCGATCAATGAGTGAATTGTCAGGCAATCGGCTTTTCACCATACCAACGAGGCGTATACACCCATTTCCCTCCGCTGGCGCGGGCAAAAGTGCAAGTAGTGGAGGAGCCGATCAACACCATGGTGCGCATGTCCACCTGGTCCGGCGTCAAGGCGCCGAGAGTCGTGGTGCGCAGGGTCTGCCCCGGCCGGCCGATGTCACGCCCCAGCACCACCGGGGTTTGCGGTGTGCGATGTTGCGCGACGATTTCCAGGGCCCGCCCCAGTTGCCACGGACGGGCGCGTGAGATCGGGTTGTAGAACGCGAGCGCCAGATCCGCTTGCGCGGCCAGGTCGAGACGCTTCTCGATGATCGACCACGGTTTGAGGTTGTCCGACAGCGACATCACACAGAAATCATGGCCCAGCGGCGCGCCTGCCTGGGCAGCGGTGGCGAGGGACGCTGAGACGCCCGGGAGAATTTCCAGATCGACACGGTGCCACGCCGGATCATCCGACTCGTGCAACGCTTCGAGCACCGCCGCCGCCATGGCGAATACGCCCGGATCGCCGGACGACACCACGATCACCGAACGGCCCTCGGCCGCCAGTCTGAAGGCGTGGCGGGCGCGCTGCATTTCTTCGCGGTTGTCGGTGCAATGCTGCACTTGATCGTCGCGGAACGGGCCGGCCATGCGCACGTAGGTTTCATAGCCGAGCACGTCGGTGGCGCGAGCCAGTTCCGCTTTTACCGCGGGCACCATCAGTTCGGCAGCGCCGGGGCCAAGGCCGATCACCGCGAGACGACCGCGCGGGCGACCGATGTGTGCGACGTCCAGTGGCTGCTCGGCGACAGCAATGGCCAGGCCGTTTTGCTCAATGATTCTGGCTTCTGGCACCGCCACGCGCGCCAGTGCGCCGATGTCGCTTTGCGCCGTGACAAACCGCAACGGCACATTCAGCTCAAGTGCGGCTTCGCGCAGGTCCGCCGAAGCCATCGCGGTATCAGCCGCCACCAGGCAAGCCAGCGCCTGAACCGCGACGTTCGCCTGCTGCAACGCCGCACGAATCACACTCGGCAAATCCGCCACGTCAGCGCTCACCGCCACCGCCACACTGCGCGGATAGATCAGCAACTCATTGGCACTCGCCGCACGCTCGGCACTGCCGACGTGAATCGAGCGCTGTGCCTGTGGATCTTCCAGCAGTTGCGCCTGATCCAGCCACGGCGCCGCACCTTCGATGCGCACGCTATGCCCGGCCAGCAGATCGGAGACGAAGCGTTTACCCAGCTCCAGATCCGCCAGCGCGTAACCGCTCGGAGGGTTGAGCAGGCAGGTGCCAAAGCGCAGTTCGCCGCTGGTGGTGATCGCCGGCGCGACTTGCAGCCCCGCAGCGATCTCCCGCGCCATGACATTGACCCCGCCAAGGCCACCGAGCAGCGGCACCACGGCGCTGCCGTCTTCGGCGACGGCCAGTACCGCAGGCTCGGCGCCTTTCTCCAGCAACAGCGGCGCCAGTGTGCGGATGACAATGCCGGCTGCGCACAGGGCAATGATCGGCGTGGCCTGCTGGTACAACTCGCGCAGGGTCGCGCCGAATTCCTGATACGTGCAGTCGGCGCCTTCGACACGGCCGGCGAGACCGTGGATCTGCGCCGCCGGATACACCTGCTGGATGCGCCGGGCAGTGGCCAGGCTACCCTGACCAAGAATGACAATCGCGGGAGTGGATGAAGTCATCAGCCTTGCCACCGTTCGCCGGGCACGATGATCAGCGAGAAGTACGGCGACGACATCGGCTCGACCTGGTCGATCGGCACGATCTTCTGATTGGCCATGGTCGCACGCTCGACGTACAGCGCCCGCTCGGCCAGGCCGAGCTCTTCCAGCACCTGCCGCACTTTGTGGAAATTGCGTCCCAGCTTCATGATCACTGCGGCGTCGGCATCGGCCAGACGTCGCTTCAATTCTTCATGAGGCAAGACGCCGGAGAGCACCGACAGACTCTGATTGCGATACACCAACGGCGCGCCCAGCACCGATGCGCCGCCAAGCATCGAGCAAACGCCCGGCACCACTTGCGCCTCATAGCGGGTGGCCAGTCGATCATGCAAATACATGTAGGAGCCGTAGAAGAACGGATCGCCTTCACAGATCACCGCCACGTCACGGCCGGCGTCCAGATGCGCCGCAATCGTCTCGGCGGCTTCATCGTAGAAATCACTGATCACCTGTTCATACGACAGCGGCGCCGGCAGCGCTTCGGTGGTCACCGGGTACACCAGCGGCAGCAGATTCTGCGCGTCCTGCAAGTGCGCTTCGATGATGCCGAACGCGTTGCCCTTCTTGCCCTTGGCGACGAAGTACGCCACCACCGGCGATTCGCGCAGCAGGCGCAAGGCCTTGACGGTGATCAGTTCCGGATCACCGGGGCCGACGCCCAGGCCAATCAAACGTCCTTTGGCCTGCATCATTCGATCTCCGTCGCGAGGGCGTTGACCGCCGCAGCCGCCATGGCGCTACCGCCGAGTCGACCTTGCATGATCACAAACGGCACGCCACGGCTGTCGGCGGCCAGCGCCGCTTTCGATTCTGCTGCACCGACGAAGCCCACCGGGAAGCCGAGAATCAGCGCCGGCTTCGGTGCGCCGGCATCGAGCATTTCCAGCAGATAAAACAGCGCGGTCGGCGCGTTGCCGATCACCACGACGCTGCCCTCCAGGTGCGGGCGCCACAGTTCCAGCGCGGCGGCGGAGCGGGTGTTGCCAAGCTCGAGTGCCAACCCCGGCACGCTGTCGTCGCGCAGGGTGCAGATCACTTCGTTGTTGGCCGGCAGGCGCGCGCGGGTCACCCCTTCGGAGACCATTCGCGCATCGCAGAGGATCGGCGCACCGGCGGCCAGCGCAGCACGCCCGGCCTTGCCCGCACCCTCAGAGAATTGCAGACCGTCGATGGCCTCGACCATGCCGCAGGCGTGAATGACTCGCACCGCGAGTTTTTCCAGATCGGCGGGGATGCGCGCCAGATTGGCCTCGCTGCGAATGATCGCGAAGGAGTTGCGATAGATCTCCTGACCATCGCGGATGTAATCAAGCATCAAGGGGGGCTCCGGGAGCGGGCGTCGGGCAAGCATCGATAAGGAGTGCCGCGGCCGCTTCAATAGTAAGGTTGCGTGCGTGCAGCGTGCCGAAACCCGGCTGTGCTGCATCGCGAAAATAGAGGTCGTATTGACCGGCACTGACGGCCAGCAAGGTCGCCGGGGCACAGTGCGCGGCGGCGCACGAACGCGTGCAACCGGACAGGTGCACGCTTTGCGCTTGCGGCAGCAGCGTCGCCAGCAAACGGGCATCGCTTTTGGTGTCGGCCAGGCCTTTGCCACAGCCGTTGGCGCCGGTGCAGGCGATCATTCTCGACAGTGGCTCAGCGGCATCGGTCAGCAGGTGCAGTTGTTTGAGGCCTTCGATCACCTGGTTTACGTCGGTCTGCGTCACGTTCGGCAGCAGCAGGCTTTGCCACGGCGTGAAACGCAGGCTGCCGTCGCCGAAACGACGAGCCAGTTGAGCTGCACCGCGCAGCATGGTCGGGTCGAGGCGACCGAGTGGCGGCACGCCTGCGACGTAGACAAGGTTGTTGGTGTTTTGCGGATGAGGGCCGATGTGCAGATCGTCCGCAACCGGCAGACGCTGCCAACCGCTGATCGCTTTGATCGGCAGGCGTGTTCGGAGCTGCTCAAGAAACGCCAGCATCGGCAGTTCATCGAGCAAATGGCGCATGCGCGTTTGCTCGGGCCGCGCCAGTTCGAGGAACAGCTCCAGCACCGCGACCACCAGCGCATGGCCATTTTCCAGCGTCACCGCCCCGACCGCTCGATCAGTCGGGCACCCGGCCAGACCGAACGCCAGCAACGTCTCGCCATCGCGCTCGAACGCCGACAACCACAGGTCGTGGGGATGTTCGAGCATCGCCAGCGCTTCACCGCCATCGAGTTGCACGGCGAACTTGGCGCTCAACTCGTGAAAACGTGGATGGCTTTGCAGCGTGTCGAGGATCTTCCCGGCGAGTGCGCGGGTGTCGAAGCGCATCTGGCGGTCGATCCCGGCGGTTGGGCTGAGCATCAGATTGCGCACATCATCGCCTGCGGCGGTGCGCGGCCCGAGTCCGGCAGCCAGCAAACTGTCGATCAGGGCAGCGGATTGCTGGCCGATGCCACGGATTTGCAGGTTGGCGCGATTGGTCGCCTCAATCGCCCCGCCAGCGAACTGTTCGGCGGCATTGGCCACCGCGTCAGCCTGATCGGCGCTGATTGAACCGCCATTGAGCTTGATCCGGCAGATGCCCCCGTCCAGTGCCTGGACGATACGCAGCAACCCCGGGCAAGCCGAGGGGCGTATGGCGGTGGACATCGGGCGTTCGTTCAAGGGGCTGACCGGCTGCGTGGGAAAGGCGCTTCGCGGGCGAAGGCGCGGTATTATGCCTGCTTTGTCCGGCGGCATGAAAAGACTGCCCGTCGGAACGGCATGTTTAGAGGAATATAGATGTCACCCTGGCTGACGGTTGTGGGAATCAGTGAAGACGGCTTCAAGGGCCTGGGCAAAAACGCCCGGCGTGCCCTGATGGGCGCCTCGCGGATCGTCGGCGGTCAGCGCCAACTGGACTTGTTGCCGCTGTGCATTGGCGGCGAGCGGCAGTTGTGGCCGAGCCCGTTTTCGCTGGCGCCAGTGCTTGAGCAGCGCGGTGCAGCGGTGTGCGTACTGGCCAGCGGTGACCCGATGTTCTACGGCGTCGGCGCCAGCCTTGCGCGGCAACTGCCGAGCGACGAGATGCTGATCCTGCCCGCGCCATCCTCCTGCTCGCTGGCCGCCGCCCGCCTCGGCTGGCCGTTACAAGACGTCGTGACACTGTCGCTGGTCGCCCGTCCGCTGGCCGCGCTCAATGCGCAGTTGTTCAGCGGCGTGCGTCTGTTGCTGCTGAGCAATGACGGCGCCAGTCCCGCGGCAGTCGCGCAATTGCTGCGTGAACGCGGCTTTGGTTCGAGCCGCATAAGCGTGCTGGAACATCTGGGCGGCGACGCCGAGCGGCGCATCGACGCCAGCGCCAATGACTGGTGCGACCCGCCGATTGCCGATCTGAACGTGATCGCCATCGAATGCCGCGCCAACGCCGACACCCCGCGGCTGTCGCGTCTCGCCGGCCTGCCCGACTCGGCATTCCGGCATGACGGCCAACTGACCAAACGCGACGTGCGCGCGATCACCCTCGCCCGCCTCGCGCCGACTCCCGGCGAACTGCTGTGGGATGTCGGCGCGGGCAGTGGTTCGATTGGCATCGAGTGGATGCGCGCTCACCCAAGCTGCCGCACGCTGGCCATCGAAGCCGATGACGGCCGGCAGCAATTGATCGAACACAACCGCGATGCGCTGGGTGTGCCGGGGCTGCAATTGATTCGTGGCAAAGCACCGCAGGCATTGGCAGGACTGGAGCGACCGGACGCCATTTTCATCGGCGGTGGCGTGACCCGCGAAGGCGTGTTCGAGGCCTGCTGGGAGCAACTCAAGCCCGGCGGCCGACTGGTCGCCAACGCGGTGACCCTGCAAAGCGAAGTCACCCTGATGCAATGGCGCGAACGTTACGGCGGCGAGCTGACGCGCATTCATGTCGCTCAAGCGCAGCCGCTCGGCGAGTTCGACACCTGGCGCCAGGCGCTGCCGATCACCTTGCTCGATCTGGTCAAACCTTTCGATGCGTGACGAAACCGCCGAACAACCCGCGCCCCTGCGCAGCGGCCTGACCACCGGAAGCTGCGCCACCGCCACCAGCCTCGCCGCCGCCCGCCTGCTGCTTGGCGGAGCCTGCGCCGATGCCGTGCAAATCATCTTGCCCAAGGGCAAACAGGTGCAGATGCGGCTGGAGTTCTGCCGATTGACCGACGACGGCGCCGAAGCCGGGACGATCAAGGACGCCGGCGACGACCCGGACGTGACCCACGGCGCCTTGCTCTATTCGCGGGTGCGGCTATTGGCCGAACCGGGGATTCGCTTCAATGCCGGTGCGGGCGTTGGCACCGTGACCCGTCCGGGACTTGTGCTGGCCGTGGGTGAACCGGCGATCAATCCGGTGCCGCGCAAGATGATCAGCGACCACTTGAGCCTGCTCGCGGCCGAGACCGGTTATGCCGGCGGCTTCGAGGTCACCGTCAACGTCGAGGGCGGCGAAGCCCTCGCGCTGAAGACCATGAACCCGCGCCTGGGCATTCTCGGCGGCTTGTCGATCCTCGGCACCAGCGGCATCGTCCGGCCATTTTCCTGCGCGGCGTACATCGCCTCGATTCATCAAGGCATCGACGTCGCCAAGACCAACGGCTATCTGCACATCGCCGCCTGCACCGGCAACGCCAGCGAAGACACCATGCGCCGGGTGTACAACCTGCCGGAAATCGCCCTGATCGAAATGGGCGACTTCGTCGGCGCAGTGCTCAAGCATTTGCGCAAAGTGCCTGTGGATAAACTCAGCCTGTGCGGCGGTTTCGGCAAGATCAGCAAACTGGCGGCCGGGCACATGGATCTGCACTCGCGCCATTCCAGCATTGACCTGCCGCAACTGGCCGACTGGGCGGCGGCAATCGGCGCCAATGAGACTTTGCAGCAGAATATTCGTGAGGCGAATACCAGCCAGCAGGCGTTGGCGTTGGCCAGTGCGGTGGGCATCGCACTGGGAGATGAAGTGTGTCGTCACGCGTTGGAGTTTGCTCGCAGCGTGGTGCCGGCGCAGGTGCAGGTCGAGGTGTTTGCGATAGATCGTCAGGGTGGCGTCGTTGGCCATGCCGGAGGTTTTGCATGAAGCGGACTCTGTTGTTGGGCGGCGTGACTGAGGCGCTGGCGATTGCCCGTACCCTCGACCCGCAACATATTTACAGCCTGGCCGGGGTTGGTCGTGTGCCCACCGATCTGCGCTGTCAGGTGCGCGTCGGTGGCTACGGTGGCGCTGAAGGTCTGGCGCAGTTCATTCGGGATGAAGGCGTTGATCTGCTGCTCGACGCTACCCATCCCTATGCCGCACAAATCAGCCAGAACGCCGTCACCGCTGCGCAACAGACCGGCATCCCCTGCTGGGCCCTGCGCCGTCCGGCGTGGCAGCCGCAGCCCGGTGATGACTGGCGTGAAGTCAGCGACTGGGCCGAACTGATCGACGCCCTCAAACCGTTTCGCCGCCCCCTGTTCACCTTGGGCCGCGAACCGTTGCAACACCTCGACGAAATCCCCGCCGAACAATTCTGGACCCTGCGCGCCCTCGACGTTTACCCCGGTAACGAACGCTGCGAAGTCATCGGCGCACGTGGGCCGTTTGTGCTTGAGGATGAACGGGCGCTGTTCGAGCGGTGCCAGATTGATGTGCTGATCAGCAAAAACAGCGGCAGCACGGCGACCGAACCGAAGCTGGAAGTGGCGCGGGAGCGTGGGGTGCCGGTGATTGTGTTGAAGCGGCCTGGGTTGCCGGGGGTTGATCGGGAGTTTGCCTCGGTCGACGAAGTCATCACCGCCCTCGCGACCTTTAACCAGATCTAATTGTCCGCAAACCTCAAGTACGCCTTCGCGGGCAAGCCCGCTCCCACAGGATCCAACATCGTTCACAAAATCGAGGACACCATCGATCACTGTGGGAGCGGGCTTGCCCGCGAAGGCGTCTGATTGGCCACCCCATGATCTAAGCCCTGTGACATAGCCCGAGCTCAGGGCATGTCACAAGTGGCACCGCGATGCTGGTTTCGACCGGGAAAGTCTTTATAAAGCCCTGAGCAGCACTGGCAATTGCGAATTCGCAACTATCATAAAAGTCATGGAAGCCTTGGGTTTGCTATTACACGCCGTCGCTCAGTGAGCGCTCTGCGACACCAAACCGCACGACGCTTTTTTACTTATCGGCCCTGATCAGGCTAAATACCACGCCTGATCGCCCACCCTATGGATCTGTCCCATGAACCGACAACGGCTCGCGCTTGCCTGGATTGCCTGCTTTGCAGTGCTGTTCAACATGCTCGCCATGCCGATGACGGGAGCGATGGCACAGGCGGCCAATTCACCGGCCGAGCAATTGTTGTGGAGCAGTTTCTGCACTGGCAGCGGGACGAAAATGGTGGCGATCAACATCGGCACCATCGATCAGCAAGCCCCGCCGAATGACACCCATTCCAACATGCAGCATTGCTGGTGTTGCTCGGGCTCAGCGCCGCTGGTTGCGCTGCCGGGGCATGCACCGCAGCTGTATTTCGCGCGTTTCGAAAGCAATCGCAGTGTGGCGCCCGCCTCATTGCAAACCCCCACGCCGCGCCAGCAATGGCCGAGCCTGAACCCCCGCGCCTCCCCTCTGGTTTGATTTGTTCGCGCAATCAATCTGCGTTTCAAATCGTTCTGGAGAACTGCCATGTTGAACAAATTCATCGTCATCGCTGCGCTGTTGCTGCCTGCGTGCTTCGCCCATGCCCACGAATACAAGGCCGGCGAGCTTGAAATTGCCCACCCGTGGTCACAGGAATTACCGCCCAATGCCCCCACGGTTGCCGCGTATTTCGTGATTCACAATAACGGCAAGACCGCCGACCGCTTGCTCAGTGTCGACTCGCCCATCGCCCCCGAAGCACAACTGCATGAGCATGTGATGCAGGGCGACCTGATGAAGATGCAGCAGGTGCCAAGCGTAGATATTCCTGCGGGCGGCAACGTGACCTTCGCGCCAATGGCCTATCACGTCATGCTGCTCAACCCGACGGACCGCAGCCTGCTCAGCGACGGCAAACGCTTCCCGTTGACGATGCATTTCGAGAAGGCCGGAGACGTCACCGTCGAAGTCGCCGTGCAGAAGAAACCACCCGAAACCACAAAGGCCCACGCGCACGCTCAGTAATCAGCCCGGCTGATCCTGCCCATGCGCCCGCCTCGCGCCAGGTCCATCGACAACCGCCGTCAGCACGGCAGTTGGATCGCCCTGTTCGCCATGTTGATGATCTTCATCGGCCCACTGATTTCTCAGTCGATGCCGATGAATCAGCACGCCTCGACATCCACGCCAATGAGCATGGACATGTCGATGGACATGCCCGGCATGGATCACGCCGGGCATGGCGCAAAACCCTCCGCCGAACATTGCCCGCCACAGTCCTCGCAGCATGTGCTGTGGGAAAAATGCGGCTATTGCAGCCTGCTGTTCAATTGCCTGGCACTGACCGGCGGCGGCGATTTCGTCGCCTTCAATATCCTGCCGCTGAACACCTTCACTTCACCCTCGCCACGCCTGGGTCATGCCCGGCCAACCTTCTTTCCCGGCGCTCGCCCCCGCGCCCCGCCCGTCACAGCGTAAACACGCACCTTTGATTGCACACGGTTGAAAAGACAGCCTCAGGCTGCCGGCCGTGTCGTTTACGACTGTTTGATGGAAATTGTCATGTCCAGGTTTTCTGCTGCTCCCCGCTCGGGCTCTGCCCAGGCGTCCTTCGCTTTGAACGAATCGCGCATTCGTTTCAGGCACGCTATCGCCGTCCTTTGCGGCATCCTGCTGTCCCCGCTGGTGCTGGCCGATGATCACGCCGATCACCGTGAAGAACTGAGCCCGACGGTGATTACCGCCATCGCCCCGAGCTCGCCATTGACCATCGTCACCAACCCCAAAGACCCGCGCCAGCCAGTGCCGGCCAGCGATGGCGGCGATTACCTGAAGACCATTCCGGGCTTTGCACTGGTGCGCAACGGCGGCACCAACGGTGATCCGGTACTGCGTGGGATGTTCGGGTCGCGCCTGAATATTCTTACCAACGGCAGCATGATGCTCGGCGCCTGCCCAGGCCGGATGGACGCGCCGACCTCCTACATCTCGCCGGAAACCTACGACAAACTCACGGTGATCAAAGGCCCGCAAACCGTGCTCTACGGCCCGGGCGCCTCGGCCGGGACCGTGCTGTTCGACCGAGAACCGGAAAGCTTCGGCGAACTCGGCACGCGGGTGAACGCCAGCATTCTGGCCGGCTCCCACGGGCGCTTCGACAAAGTCGTCGACGCCGCTGCCGGCGGGCCGCTGGGCTACGTTCGGGTGATCGGCAACACCGCGCACTCCGACGACTACCGTGACGGCAACAACGACATCGTCGCCTCGCGCTACGACAAGTGGAACGGCGATGTCGCCGTGGGCTGGACGCCGGACGCCGACACCCTGATCGAACTCACCGCCGGCAAGGGTGATGGTGAAGCCCGCTACGCCGGACGCGGCATGGACGGTTCACAGTTCCTGCGTGAAAGCCTCGGCCTGCGTGTCGAAAAATCCAACATCACCGACGTGCTGGAAAAGCTGGAAGCGCAGGTCTATTACAACTACGCCGACCATGTGATGGACAACTACAGCCTGCGCACCCCGTCCGGCACCGGCATGATGGCGGGGCCAATGGCATCCAATGTCGACCGCCGCACCCTTGGCGCACGGGTCAAGGCAACGTGGCGCTGGGCTGATATTCAGCTGATCACCGGCCTCGACGCGCAGACCAACGAACACCGCCAGCGCAGCGGCATGGGCATCGATACCTACAAGGATCAGCCCTACACCAAGGACGCCGACTTCCATAACTACGGCGTGTTCAGCGAAATGACCTGGTACGCCGCCGACCGTGATCGGCTGATCACCGGCGCCCGCGTTGACCGTGCATCGGCCAAGGATTACCGCCAGACCAGCGGTTCGGGAATGATGGCCCGGCCCAATCCGACCGCCGATGACACCCGCGCCGACACCTTGCCGAGCGGCTTCGTGCGCTACGAGCATGATTTGGCCGACAGCCCGACCACGCTCTACGCCGGTATTGGCCACGCGCAGCGCTTCCCGGATTACTGGGAGCTGTTTTCACCGAAATCCGGACCCGCCGGCTCGGTCAATGCGTTCGACTCGATCAAACCGGAAAAGACCACCCAGCTGGATTTCGGCGTGAACTACAAGAGTGCCGATCTTGAGGCCTGGGCCTCTGGGTACATCGGCGTGGTGCGCGACTACATCCTCTTCGACTACACCCCGGGAATGATGGGCATGAGTACTTCCCGCGCCGAGAACATCGACGCGCGGATCATGGGCGGTGAACTCGGCGCCGCGTACAACCTCACCGACCACTGGAAGGCCGATGCGACCCTGGCTTACGCCTGGGGCAAGAACAGCAGCGACGGTTCGGCCCTGCCACAAATGCCGCCGCTGGACGCACGTTTGGGCCTGACCTATAGCGAAAACAACTGGAGCGCCGGCGCACTGTGGAGGGTGGTTGCTGCGCAAAACCGTATCGATCAGAACAAGGGCAACGTGGTCGGCAAGGCTTACGCCGAACACCTGAACCTGGCGGGCAACGCCGGTTTCGGCTACCCGGCCAACGACCCGCAAGCCATCAATGAGCCGGGGCGCACGCTCTGGACCAAGGTGGACATGAGTTTCTAACACCCACCCATGTGGGAGCGAGCCTGCTCGCGAAGGCGTCGTGCCAGACGACATCAATGTTGGATGTGCCGTCCCCTTCGCGAGCAGGCTCGCTCCCACGGGGAATGCGGTGTAGCAACCTGAATGAACAACTAAAAGATCCAAGCCAAGCGGAGCAAACGTGATGCAAAAGCCCAAACCGAATTTCTACAACCTGGCCTGGCGTTGGCATTTTTATGCCGGATTGTTCGTCGCGCCGTTCATGGTGATGCTGGCCCTGACCGGCATCATTTACCTGTTCAAACCTCAACTCGATTCGCTGATGTACAGCAGTCTGCTCAACGTCCCGGCCGGTCATCACACCGTGCCCGCCGATGACCTGCTGCAGCGGGTCAAAAGTGCTTATCCTCAGGGCCAGATCACCCAGTACCTGCCACCGGTCAACCCCGAGCGCAGCGCGCAATTTGTCGTGACCAATGCCGGGCAGGAACTGAACGTATTCGTCGATCCGTACCACGGCGACATCCTCGGCGAACAGGATGCCAAGCAGAATCTGCAAGCCATCGCCCGCGCCATCCACGGCGAGTTGATGATCGGCACCGTCGGTGACCGACTCATCGAGATGGCCGCCGGTTGGGGTGTGGTGCTGGTGGTGTCGGGGGTTTTCCTGTGGTGGCCGCGCGGTCAGGCGGCGGGGATTGTGTGGCCACGCCTGAACAGTCGCGGCCGCGTGTTGTGGCGTGATCTGCATGCGGTCACCGGGTTCTGGGGCGCGACATTGCTGCTGGTGATGCTGCTCAGCGGCATGACCTGGACCGGTTTCTGGGGCAAGCAATACGCGCAGGTGTGGAACGTGTTCCCGGCAGCGATGTGGGAAAACGTGCCGACCTCCGACGTCGAGGCCCGCAGCCTCAACAGCGCCACGCGCCAGACCGTGCCATGGGCGATGGAAAACACGCCGATGCCAATGTCCGGCGACCACGCCGAACACATGGCCCACGGCGCTGCCCCGGCCGGTCCTGCCGCGCCGAGCATCAGCCTGCAAGATGTGCAGAACATCGCCTCTGAACGCAAAGTCGAACCGGGCTACAGCATCACCCTGCCCACCACCGCGACCGGTGTGTTCACCATCGCCGTGTTTGCCGACGACCCACGCAATGACGCCACGCTGCATGTCGATCAGTACACCGGCAAGGTTCTCGCCGACGTGCGTTTCGAGCATTACGGCACGGTCGCGCGGGCCACGGAGATCGGCGTGATGCTGCACGAAGGCAAGATGTTCGGCACCTTCAACCAGATCGTCGTGCTGCTGATCTGCCTGATGATTCTGCTCAGCGCCGTCAGCGGCGTGGTGATCTGGTGGAAGCGTCGCCCACAGGGCAAGTTCGGCGTGCCACCGCTGCGTCATGACCTACCGAAATGGAAAACCGGCGTGGTGATCATGCTTGCGCTGGCGGTGATCTTTCCGCTGGTGGGGGCTTCGCTGGTGGTGGTGTGGTTGCTGGATCGACTGCTGCTGTCGCGGTTTGGCAGCCAGGCTGAATCGGCCTCATCTTCATAAGCGCCTCCGCGCCGGCTCTACTGAGGAAACACAAATCAAATTGTGGGAGCGAGCCTGCTCGCGAAGTGCGGCGTGTCATTCAACGATGATGTTGGCTGACACGACCTCTTCGCGAGCAAGCTCGCTCCCACAACAGTTTTTACGGTGGCCATGAAATCGCGCCCCAATCTGGCGCGCACGCCTGCACCGACGCGCCCTCCGCGTTCGTTCATGGTGCATGCCATCCACGTGCAAGCGCTCTAACACGACATTTCCCTGCCCAAACCCGACCGGGCACAGCCCTTGCAAAACATCCTTCAGTCGTCCGCATCTGCCAACCATAAAAAACTTTAACGTTCATGGAGATCGCACAATGAAGCGTCGCAGTTTGATCAAGGCTTTCACACTCACGGCATCCATTGCCGCGATGGGCATGACCTGGACTGTCCAGGCAGCCGAGACCATCAAGGTCGGGATTCTGCATTCGTTGTCCGGGACCATGGCGATCTCCGAAACGTCGCTCAAAGACATGGCGCTGATGACCATCGACGAGATCAACGCCAAGGGTGGCGTGAACGGCAAGATGCTCGAACCGGTGGTGGTCGACCCGGCCTCGAACTGGCCGCTGTTCGCCGAGAAAGGCCGGCAGTTGCTGACCCAGGACAAGGTTGCTGTGGTGTTCGGCTGCTGGACCTCGGTGTCGCGTAAATCGGTGCTGCCGGTGTTCGAAGAACTCAACGGTCTGCTGTTCTACCCGGTGCAGTACGAAGGTGAAGAGATGTCGCCGAACGTCTTCTACACCGGCGCCGCGCCGAACCAGCAGGCCATCCCCGCTGTTGAATATCTGATGAGCGAAGAAGGTGGCAGCGCCAAGCGCTACTTCCTGCTCGGCACCGACTACGTCTACCCGCGCACCACCAACAAGATCCTGCGTTCGTTCCTGCACTCCAAAGGCGTGGCCGACAAGGACATCGAAGAGGTCTACACCCCGTTCGGTCACAGCGACTATCAAACCATTGTTGCCAACATCAAGAAGTTCTCGGCCGGCGGCAAGACTGCTGTGATCTCGACCGTCAACGGCGACTCCAACGTGCCGTTCTATAAAGAACTGGCCAACCAGGGCCTGAAAGCCACCGACGTTCCGGTGGTGGCATTCTCGGTAGGCGAAGAAGAATTGCGCGGTATCGACACCAAACCGCTGGTGGGCAACCTCGCCGCGTGGAACTACTTCGAGTCGGTGGAGAACCCGGCGAACAAGAAATTCGTCGCCGACTGGAAAGCCTACGCGAAGAAACACAACCTGCCCGGCGCTGACAAAGCGGTGACCAACGACCCGATGGAAGCCACTTACGTCGGTATCCACATGTGGGCGCAGGCGGCCGAGAAAGCCAAATCCACCGACGTCGACAAAGTCCGCGAAGCCCTCGCCGGTCAGACTTTTGCCGCACCGTCGGGCTACACCCTGACCATGGACAAGACCAATCACCACCTGCACAAGCCGGTGATGATCGGCGAGATTCAGGCCGACGGTCAGTTCAACGTGGTGTGGCAGACCGAAGGGCCGATTCGGGCGCAACCGTGGAGTCCGTTTATCGATGGCAACGACAAGAAGCCGGATTATGCGGTGAAGAGCAACTGAGTCACTGGATGTCGGTCTTGCGCCTGACGCAAGGCTGACGCAATTCCCTGTGGGAGCGAGCCTGCTCGCGAAGACGTCGGCACATCCAGCATTGATGTGACTGACAGAACGCTTTCGCGAGCAGGCTCGCTCCCACAATGTCCGCGTCAAGGCGACTGACTATGCCCACTGCCCTCTACCGATTCATCTGTGCCATCGCACTGTTGTTACCGATGCTGGCCCACGCCGGTGACGCCGAAGACTTCGTCGCCGCCAAGCCCATGCAACAAGCCAAACTGCTGGAAACCTGGGCCGCGCAGCCCGACCCGGCCCGTATCGAACTGATCAACGCGCTGCAACAAGGCGAGTTGACCGTCGACGGCCAACCGAAAACCCTGCGCCTGAACAATCGCCTGCGGGGTCTGATCGACACCGCTCTGGCCAGCCACCAATTGCTCGCCGCCGACGCCAAAATCCGTCTGAGCGCCGCGCAGCAATTGCAGAAAAGCGCCAAACCGGCGCAGCTGAAATTCCTCGACCAGCAACTGGCTGGCGAAAAAGATGAAAACGTCCACGCGGCCCTGAGCCTGGCGCTGGCCAATCTGCAACTGGTCGACAGTGATCCGGCAGTGCGACTCGCCGCAGTGCGTCTGCTCGGTGAAACCGGCGATCCACTGGCGCGTACACGCCTCGAAGGTTTGCTCGAACCCGGCGTCGAAACCGATGCCAGCGTGCGCACCGCCGCGGAAACCAGCCTCGCCCAGGTCAAACGCAAACTGCTGATCGGCGAAGTGCTCGGGCAGGCGTTCAGCGGCATGTCGCTGGGTTCGATTCTGCTGCTTGCGGCACTGGGTCTGGCGATCACGTTCGGCCTGCTCGGCGTGATCAACATGGCCCACGGCGAGATGCTGATGCTCGGCGCCTACTCGACGTATGTGGTGCAGTTGATGTTCCAGCGCTACGCCCCGCAGGCCATCGAGTTCTATCCGCTGATCGCACTGCCGGTGGCGTTTTTCGTCACCGCCGCCATTGGCATGGCGCTGGAGCGCACGGTGATTCGTCACCTCTACGGCCGACCGCTGGAAACCCTGCTCGCCACCTGGGGCATCAGCCTGATGCTGATTCAGTTGGTGCGTTTGCTGTTCGGTGCGCAGAACGTCGAAGTGGCCAACCCCGAGTGGCTGTCCGGCGGGATTCAGGTGCTGCCCAATCTGGTGCTGCCGTACAACCGCATCGTCATTATCGCTTTCGCGTTGTTTGTGGTTGTCCTCACCTGGCTGCTGCTGAACAAGACACGCCTTGGCCTCAACGTTCGCGCGGTCACGCAGAACCGCAACATGGCCGCCTGCTGCGGCGTGCCCACCGGTCGCGTCGACATGCTCGCCTTCGGCCTCGGTTCCGGTATCGCCGGACTAGGCGGTGTGGCGCTGAGCCAGATCGGCAACGTCGGCCCGGATCTGGGCCAGAGCTACATCATCGACTCGTTCCTGGTGGTGGTGCTTGGCGGTGTTGGCCAGTTGGCCGGTAGCGTACTCGCGGCATTCGGCCTGGGCATCGCCAACAAGATTCTTGAACCGCAGATTGGTGCGGTGCTCGGCAAGATCCTGATCCTCGCGTTGATCATTCTGTTCATCCAGAAACGTCCGCAAGGCCTCTTCGCATTGAAAGGACGGGTGATCGACTGATGAACCAGCCCCTGCTCGTTACGGCCACGCAAAAGGCCGGCCCGAAAATCATACTGGCGGTGGGTGGTGTGATCCTCGCACTGCTGATCGCCCTGCCGCTGCTGTCACTGTTATCGCCGGACAACGCGCTGCATGTCTCGGCGTACACCCTGACGCTGGTCGGCAAAATCCTCTGCTACGCCATCGTCGCTCTGGCGCTGGATCTGGTCTGGGGTTACGCCGGTTTGCTGTCGCTGGGCCACGGTCTGTTCTTCGCCCTCGGCGGTTATGCGATGGGCATGTACCTGATGCGTCAGGCTGCCGGCGATGGCCTGCCGGCGTTCATGACCTTCCTGTCGTGGAGCGAATTGCCGTGGTACTGGACCGGCACCAGCAGCTTCCTCTGGGCCATGTGTCTGGTGGTGCTGGCGCCGGGATTGCTGGCGCTGGTGTTCGGCTTTTTTGCCTTCCGCTCGCGAATCAAAGGCGTGTATTTCTCGATCATGACCCAGGCCCTGACCTTCGCCGGAATGCTCCTGTTTTTCCGCAACGAGACCGGGTTTGGTGGCAACAACGGCTTCACCAATTTCCGCACGATTCTGGGTTTCGGCATCACTGAACCGGGCACTCGCGCGGTGCTGTTTCTGGCGACGGTTCTGTTGCTGGTGGCGAGTCTGTTTATCGGCTGGCGTCTGGCGCGCAGCAAGTTCGGTCGGGTGCTCACCGCGCTGCGTGATGCGGAAAACCGTCTGATGTTCTGCGGCTATGACCCCCGCGGTTTCAAGCTGTTTGTCTGGGTGTTGAGCGCGGTGCTGTGCGGCTTGGCCGGTGCGTTGTACGTGCCGCAAGTCGGGATCATCAACCCGAGCGAAATGTCGCCGACCAACTCGATTGAAGCGGCAGTGTGGGTCGCCCTCGGCGGACGCGGCACCTTGATCGGCCCGTTGCTGGGTGCTGGCGTGGTCAATGGCATGAAGAGCTGGTTCACCGTGGCGTTCCCTGAATACTGGCTGTTCTTCCTCGGTGCGCTGTTCATCATCGTGACCCTGTACTTGCCCAAAGGCGTGATCGGTCTGCTGAAAAAACGAGGTGAATCATGAGAGTCACAGCCAGCGCAGAATTCATGCTTGAACCCGCCTTCTTTCCCGTCGAGCCGAACAAGGATGCCGGGACCAGCCGCGATTCCATCGGCCTCGGCCAACGCGTCGGCCCGGGCCTCGATACCCGCCACGGCACGATCCTGACCCTGGAAGACATCAGCGTCAGCTTCGATGGCTTTCGCGCACTGAACAATCTCAACCTGTACATCGGCGTCGGCGAATTGCGCTGCATCATCGGCCCCAACGGCGCAGGCAAAACCACGTTGATGGACGTGATCACCGGCAAGACCCGTCCCAGCCACGGCAAGGCCTGGTTCGGCGAAACCCTGGACCTGACGCAGATGAGCGAGGTGCAGATCGCTCAGGCCGGCATCGGTCGCAAGTTTCAGAAACCCACGGTGTTCGAAGCGCTGAGCGTGTTTGAAAACCTTGAACTGGCGCAGAAAACCGACAAATCGGTGTGGGCCAGTCTGCGTGCGCGCTTGAGCGGCGAACAACGTGATCGCATCAGCGAAGTGCTGGACACGATTCGCCTGACCACCTCGGTCAATCGTCAGGCCGGGTTGTTGTCCCACGGGCAGAAACAGTTTCTGGAAATCGGCATGTTGCTGATGCAGGACCCGCAACTGCTGTTGCTCGATGAGCCGGTGGCGGGCATGACCGATGCCGAAACCGAGTTCACGGCAGAACTGTTCAAGCGCCTGGCCGGCAAGCATTCGCTGATGGTGGTGGAGCATGACATGGGTTTTGTCGGCTCGATTGCCGACCACGTGACGGTGTTGCACCAGGGCAGCGTGTTGGCGGAAGGGTCGCTTGAGCAGGTGCAGGAAAACGAGCGGGTGATTGAGGTCTACCTCGGCCGCTAAGGTTTGCGAATACAAAACCTGTGGGAGCGAGCCTGCTCGCGAAAGCGGTGCATCAGGCGCTGAAATGGCTGAATGTCATGCCGCCTTCGCGAGCAGGCTCGCTCCCACAGGGTTCTGTGTGGAACAGAGGAATTTGGACATGCTGCAAGTCGAAAAGCTGCACCAGTATTACGGTGGTAGTCACATCCTGCGTGGCCTGAGCTTTGACGTGAAGGTCGGCGAAGTTACCTGCCTGCTCGGGCGCAACGGCGTGGGCAAGACCACGCTGCTCAAATGCCTGATGGGCCTGCTGCCGGCCAAAGAAGGCGCGGTGAACTGGGAAGGCAAACCCATCACCACGTTCAAACCGCACCAACGGGTCCACGCCGGAATTGCCTATGTGCCCCAGGGTCGCGAGATTTTCGGCCGGCTGACGGTGGAAGAAAATCTGCTGATGGGCCTCTCGCGGTTTCCCGGCAGCGAAGCGAAGGAAGTTCCTGCGTTCATCTACGAATTGTTTCCGGTGCTGCTGCAGATGAAACAGCGTCGCGGCGGCGACTTGTCCGGCGGTCAGCAACAGCAGCTTGCCATCGGCAGAGCACTGGCCAGCCGTCCGCGCCTGCTGATCCTCGACGAGCCCACCGAAGGCATTCAGCCGTCGGTGATCAAGGAGATCGGTGCGGTGATCAAGAAGCTGGCGGCGCGTGGCGACATGGCGATTCTGCTGGTGGAGCAGTTCTACGATTTCGCCGCGGAGTTGGCCGATCAGTACCTGGTGATGTCCCGGGGCGAGATCGTGCAACAGGGTCGCGGCGAAAATATGGAGGCCGAAGGTGTGCGCGGGCTAGTCACGATTTAACGATACGATCTAACCTGTAGCTTCCTAACGATAATTACAAACCATGAATTTACCCATTTCCACTGCCCTGTTTACCCCGAGCTGGCACGCTGAGCTGGAGCTGGCCTACGCGCGCTTCGGCGATTGCACGCGCCCGGTCATGCGCCGTCACCTCGGCCCGCTGCGGGTACAAAAGCATCTGTACGCCGAAGGTCCTGAAGTGTGCCAACACATCATCGTCCACCCGCCCGGCGGGATCGCCGGCGGCGATCGGCTGGACATCAGCGCCCGCGTCGAGGCGCACGCCTGGGCGCAGATCACCAGCCCCGGCGCGGCCAAGTGGTACCGCGCGGCAGGCCCTGCTTATCAGCAGCTGGATTTGAAGGTAGCTGCCGGGGCGACGCTGGAATGGTTGCCGCAAGAGACCATCGTCTACAGCGCCGCGCAGGCTGAACTGACGACGTCGATTGATCTTGAAGGCGATGCACGGTTGTTCTACTGGGACGTGGTCGCGCTGGGCCGTCCGGCCAGTGGCGAGCGCTTTGATCTGGGCCATTTTCAGAGTCATCTGGATATTCGTCGTGATGGTCGATTGCTCTGGCATGAACGTCAGCGCATTGTCGGCGGGGACGGTTTGCTCGATTCGCCGATCGGGCTGGACGGTAATCCGGTGTTTGCAACGTTGTTGGTGACCGGTGAAATCGATGCTGAATTGCTTGAGCGTTGCCGCTCGTTGGGCCACGAAGTACGTGGGGATCTGACGCAGTTGCCGGAGCTATTGGTCGCTCGGTGTCTGGCCAGTGAAGCATTGCTCGCCCGGGCCTGGCTCATCGATTTATGGCGTTTGCTCAGACCCGCCCTGCTGGGTCGCGACGCCCAGCCCCCACGAATCTGGAACACCTGAAATGCAATTCAATGTGGGAGCGAGCCTGCTCGCGAAAGCGCTGTGTCAGCCAACACATGTGCTGAATATGAGTCCGTATTCGCGAGCAGGCTCGCTCCCACAGGGATCTGTGCCAACAGTCCCGACTCTTTTCAATCTGCCCTGATGGAATCCCACAATGGACCTGACCCCACGCGAAAAAGACAAGCTGCTGATCTTCACCGCCGGCCTCGTCGCCGAGCGGCGTTTGGCTCGCGGCGTGAAGCTCAACTACCCGGAAGCCATGGCCTACATCTCCGCAGCCCTGCTCGAAGGCGCCCGTGATGGCCGCACCGTGGCCGATCTGATGCACTTCGGCACCACCCTGCTCAGCCGCGACCAGGTAATGGAAGGCATCCCGGAAATGATCCCGGAAATTCAGGTTGAGGCAACGTTCCCCGACGGCACCAAACTGGTCACCGTCCACCAACCGATTGTCTGAGGCCGCGCCATGACTTACGCCATTCGCGATGCCCTCCACGCCGACCTGCCGGCGATCCGCGATATCTACAACGACGCAGTGCTCAACACCACGGCGATCTGGAACGAGTCGGCCGTCGACCTCGGCAACCGGCAAGCGTGGTTCGCCGCACGGCAGGCTCAGGCTTACCCGATCCTGGTGATCGTCGACAGCGACAACACGGTACTCGGCTACGCTTCGTTCGGTGACTGGCGGCCCTTCGACGGCTTCCGCCACACCGTCGAGCATTCGGTGTACGTGCGCAGCGACCAACGCGGCAACGGCCTCGGTCCGCAACTGATGAAGGCACTGATCGAACGCGCAAAAACCTGCGGCAAACACGTCATGGTCGCCGCCATCGAAAGCGGCAACGCCGCCTCGATTCGATTGCACGAGCGCGCCGGTTTCCTCATCACCGGGCAGATGCCGCAAGTCGGTACCAAATTCGGCCGCTGGCTGGACCTGACCTTCATGCAACTGACCCTCAACCCTGGCGCGGAGCCGCCTGCCGCCAACAAGGAGTGACACCGATGAACGCCGCCCAACTGCGCCGCGTCAACGCTGAAAGTTTTGCGCATTATCGTCAGGGACTGATCGATCTGCTGCTTGATGCCGTGGGGTATGGCGCCAGTGTCGGCTTCATGGCCGACCTTGATGCCGCGCAGGCCCGCGCCTATTTCGATGAGGTGCAAGACAACGTCAACAAGGGCAGCGTGTTGCTTTGGGTGGTGGTCAACGACGAGCAAGTGCTGGCCAGTGTGCAGTTGGGTCTGTGCCAAAAGGCCAATGGCCTGAATCGTGCCGAGGTGCAGAAATTGTTGGTGCGCGAACACGCCCGTCGTCGCGGCCTCGGTCAGCAATTGATGAGTGCGCTGGAGCTCGAAGCGCCCAAGCAAAAGCGCGGCATGCTCTACCTCGACACAGAAGCGGGTTCGCCGGCTGAAGATTTCTATAAAGCCCTGGGCTACACCCGCGCCGGGGCCATCCCCGACTACGCCTGCGACCCGCACGGCACGTATCGACCGACCGCCCTCTATTACAAAATTCTGCAAGGAGCCCAGTGATGATTCCTGGCGAATACCAGATCCAGCCCGGCGACATTGAGCTCAACGTCGGCCGCCGCACCCTCAGCCTGAAAGTCGCCAACAGCGGTGATCGACCGATCCAGGTCGGCTCGCACTATCACTTTTTCGAAACCAACGACGCCCTGACGTTTGATCGCGCAGCCAGCCGTGGCATGCGCCTGAACATCCCGGCGGGCACGGCGGTGCGCTTTGAGCCGGGGCAGAGCCGGGAAGTCGAGCTGGTGGATTACGCCGGGCATCGGCGGGTGTTCGGTTTTGCCGGGCGGATCATGGGGGACTTGTAATTGCGCGTGTAACGCAGCCCCTCACCCCAGCCCTCTCCCGAGGGAGAGGGAGCCGATCACCGATAGCCGCTACGCCGCGGTCAGTCCCCTCTCCCTCTGGGAGAGGGCTAGGGTGAGGGTCGACGGCCCGCCACTATTTTCCTGAAGGACGCAGCATGAAGATTTCTAAACAAGCCTACGCCGACATGTTCGGCCCCACCGTCGGCGACAAGGTGCGCCTGGCCGACACCGAACTGTGGATCGAAGTCGAACAGGACTTCACCACCTACGGCGAAGAAGTGAAATTCGGTGGCGGCAAAGTCATCCGCGATGGTCAGGGCCAAAGCCAACTGCTGGCCGCCGAAGTCGTCGACACGCTGATCACCAACGCGCTGATCATCGATCACTGGGGCATCGTCAAGGCTGACGTCGGCCTCAAGGATGGGCGCATCGCCGCAATCGGCAAGGCCGGCAACCCGGACGTGCAGCCCAACGTGACCATCGCCATCGGCGCCAGCACCGAGGTCATTGCCGGTGAAGGCATGATCCTCACCGCGGGCGGCATCGACACGCACATCCACTTCATCTGCCCGCAGCAGATCGAAGAAGCGCTGATGAGTGGCGTCACCACCATGATCGGCGGCGGCACTGGCCCGGCCACCGGCACCAACGCCACGACCTGCACTTCCGGGCCGTGGCATCTGGCGCGCATGCTTCAGGCCGCCGACGCGTTCCCGATGAACATCGGCCTCACCGGCAAGGGCAACGCCAGCCTGCCGGAGCCGTTGATCGAGCAGGTCAAGGCCGGCGCCATCGGCCTCAAGCTGCACGAAGACTGGGGCACCACCCCGGCGAGCATCGATAACTGCCTGAACGTCGCCGATCAGTACGACGTGCAGGTGGCGATCCACACCGACACGCTCAATGAATCCGGTTTTGTCGAAACCACCCTCGGCGCGTTCAAGGGCCGCACCATCCACACCTATCACACCGAAGGTGCCGGCGGCGGCCATGCGCCGGACATCATCAAGGCCTGCGGTTTCGCCAACGTGCTGCCCAGCTCGACCAATCCGACCCGACCGTTCACCCGCAATACCATCGACGAACACCTCGACATGCTGATGGTCTGCCACCACCTGGACCCAAGCATTGCCGAAGACGTGGCGTTCGCCGAGAGCCGCATTCGCCGCGAAACCATTGCCGCCGAAGACATTCTCCACGACCTCGGCGCGTTCTCGATGATCAGCTCCGACAGCCAGGCCATGGGGCGCGTCGGCGAAGTCATCACGCGCACCTGGCAGACTGCCGACAAGATGAAAAAGCAGCGCGGCCCGCTGCCACAGGACGGCGCCGGCAACGACAACTTCCGCGCCAAACGCTACATCGCCAAATACACGATCAACCCGGCGATCACCCATGGCATCAGCCATGAGGTGGGCTCCATCGAAGTGGGAAAATGGGCGGATCTGGTGCTTTGGCGTCCGGCGTTTTTCGGCGTGAAACCGACGTTGATTCTCAAGGGCGGCGCCATTGCGGCAAGCCTGATGGGCGACGCCAACGCCTCGATTCCTACGCCGCAACCCGTGCACTACCGGCCGATGTTCGCCAGTTATGGTGGCTCGCTGCACGCCACCAGCATGACGTTCATCAGTCAGGCGGCGCAGGAAGCCGGATTGCCGGAACAACTGGGACTGAAAAAGAAAATCGCGGTGGTCAAAGGTTGCCGCGATGTGCAGAAAACCGATCTGATCCACAACGATTACTTGCCGAACATCGATGTCGATCCACAGACCTATCAGGTCAAGGCCGACGGTGTGTTGTTGTGGTGTGAACCAGCAGAAACGCTGCCGATGGCGCAGCGTTACTTTCTGTTCTGATTGCGACCTGTCTCCGGGAGGTGGAAAGCTCGAGACCTCCCGAAGCACATGGCGCGCCTTGGTCGCCCGTTATGGGAAGAGCAGCTTCATCGCTTCATCAGAGTAGTTGTAGTCCCAGCGCAATTCCGTTCCGGCCGCAATATCCTGCGTCGCAAAGAATGCATTCAACGAGTATTTGTTGCGGTTCGGTTTGTCGCCCATCAACAGGTCAGCCTCGACAGTGAAGCCGACCACCTGAAGGTTATAACCATCGCGCGCCTGCGCGATGGGCTTGCCAGCGGCATCGTAAATAAAACAGGTGTTGATTCTGGAGATGATGTTATCCCCGGCGACATGCATTCCGGGGATGGCTACGCTGGCCTTGAGCGTATTGTCGGAGACAGACATGGCGAACGTCAGCTCGTTGGGCTGCAGGAACCGTCCAGGGCGTAATGTGCCGCCGTAAACACCGATCAACTCGCCATTGGCGATGCGTCTGTTGGCAACCACCATGGATTGTCCGATCAGCGCAGCCTCGCCGGGGACCTTTACATCCGCTTCGGTGAACCGCCGCCACTGCAACTTTTCTTCGTACAACCTGGCGACCTGCTCATATCCCTGAAACTTGATATAGGGCTTGATCTGCTCGGACGTGTAGCGCTCGCCTGATTCCAGAACGACTTCGCGCTCAAGCTTGCGAATGCGCACAGGCCTGCCAAAACGGTCTCTTAACGGGTACTTGCCGTTGTTGACGCGGTCGTAGGAACCCAACGCGTTGGTGTCGGCGGAGTAGTGCTCTTCGCGCCTCATGCCCACCAGTTCGCGTTCGGTGAAGTGCGCGATCGGCATCGATTCGGAAGCCAGCTCGAACTCGTCATCAGATCGACCTGTATCAGGCTCACTGCGCGATCTGTTCGGTGCCGCCTCAGCTCGTTTCGGCGCGGAAGGGACCCAGAACTTGCTGACAGGGTCGAACACAAGCTCCGGACCTGAGGGAATCCGCTCACTCGGTTTCTTGGCGCGGTATCGCCCGGTTTGCGGGTCGACACCGATTTGCAGGACGCCGTCAGGCAAATCGACGTACAGGCGATCCTTGAACATCCGGAACCCTTGGGCATCCGCCTCGGGCAGGTCGAACTGCGCAATAACCGGTCGGTGACAATCACCCAATGCAGCGACGGACTCGGTCGATGGCGTAAATAGCTCTGTGACCCGGATCGAAGCAGTCGCCGTCGGCAGGTCAGGGTCGACTGAGCCTGTTATGGGCTCTCTGGAGGATGAGGAACGCAAGGTGTGCGATGAGCCGACGTCAACACGTAGCGGCGGTTCTGATCGCGAATGTGCATCGGTGGTCTGGGCGGGGCGAGGGTGTACATCAGCCGAGCCGCTTGCTCGGCGGGAGGGTCTTTTGAGCATTGCTGTTCATCCTTGAAAGGTTATCTGGCGTCGTGGCCCGTTGAGGCGGCACCGGCAAAGCCGAAATGCACGTAATCAACGGTGTCACTGGCGCGCATATCCATATGCGCGGCGCCGACTTAATCACACCCGGACGAAAAAATGAAACCGAATAATCGATACTGAAAGTGGCTCGCTGACGGGAAATTACGCCCGCCCATACCGAGGCCGCGATTCGATTATTCGACGACCAGTCGCCCCAACCGCTGCTTGAGCATAAGGTTCTCGGCACGCAGTTCGCGAACCTCTTCGAGCAGGTCAAGCGCCAGTGCGACGCCTTCCCACTCCAGATCGAGATCGCGCCGCAGCTTGGCGGCGCGTTTGGCCAAAGCCAGTTCGTAATCGGTGAAGCGCCACTCCCGGGGCTGCGCACCCTGAGGTTCGAGGATGCCGTGTTCGACGATTTCGATCACGTAGACGTCCGACAAATCGGCCGCCTCACAGAATTCTGCCATGTCCAGTTGAACGATCAGGGGGCTGCTCATGATGGGCTACTCCGTCGTCGGGTTCAGAAGTTCTCTCGCGGATTGAAAGCGGCTTTCTTCGCCAGTTCCTGCCACAGCGCCTTGACCTCGTCATCGGCGGTCTTTGGCATGACGGCTTTGAGCTGCACGAACAGATAACCACGCTCACCGGCCTTGTTTTTCAGACCATGGCCCTTGGCGCGCATGCGCTGGCCGTTCTGGCTGCCGGCCGGCACCTTGAGGTTGATCTTGCCGGTCAGGGTCGGCACGGCCACTTCGGCACCCAGCGCCAACTCCCACGGTGCCAACGGCAGCGTGATGATCAGGTTCTCGCCTTCGACATCAAATTTCGGGTGCGGCGCCAGACGGATGGTCAGGTACAGATCGCCACTCGCTCCCCCCCCCACACCCGGTGCACCCTGGCCCTTGAGGCGGATGCGCTCGCCGTCGGTCACGCCCGCGGGGATCTTCACGTTCAGGCTTTTGCTGGTGTTGCTGACGTGCTGGCCCGCCGCGTTGTATTGCGGCACCTGGAAGGTGACCTTTTTCGATTCGTTCGAAAGGGTTTCTTCGAGGAAGATCGGCAGTTCCATTTCCACGTCTTGCCCTCGGCGCCCTGCACTGCGTTGTTGCCGACCGTCACCGCCACCGAAACCGGGGCCGCGATTGCCGAAGATCGAACTGAAGAAGTCCGAGAAGTCACCGGTGTCCTGACCGCCGCCGCCAAAACCGCCACGGCTCTGCCAGCCCGGTGGCCCCTGGAACGGCTGACCGTGCTGGCCGTAGCGGCGCAGCTCGTCGTATTCGGCGCGTTTGTCGGCGCTTTTCAGCGCTTCATAGGCTTCCGACGCGTCCTTGAATTTGGACTCGGCGTCTTTTTCCTTGCTGACATCGGGGTGGTACTTGCGCGCCAGCTTGCGATAGGCAGCCTTGATAGCCTTGTCGTCTGCTGTCGGCTCCACGCCGAGTATCTTGTAATAGTCTTTGAAGTCCATTGAAGGAATCACCATCCGTTATCGATTTCGCGCCCATGCCAGCATGCGCCGATTCGCGCGTGCCGGGTTGACCGATCTCAAGTTTGTGACCGGGTGGCGCTGCAGAAGTTTATCGGCAGTGGACGGCGGTTCTTGCGACCGCCGGTGTATCTGCCGGCCCATGCCAGCAAGTTTGGGGCAAAGCTGCGAGTTTCAAGCAAGATTAGTCATCAAATAGCAGATGACCGGCCTACGAATCTGCCGCGCACTGACATACACTGCGCGGCCGTTTTTTTGACCGGAACCGAAAGACATGAAAGACGCCTCTCCAGCCCGTGCCTGCGGCATCGACTTCGGCACGTCCAACTCCACCGTCGGCTGGCTGCGCCCCGGCATGGAAACGATGATCGCGCTGGAAGACGACAAGATCACCCTGCCGTCGGTGGTCTTCTTCAACTTCGAGGAGCGCCGCCCGGTGTACGGTCGCCTGGCGCTGCACGAGTACCTGGAAGGCTACGAAGGCCGCCTGATGCGCTCGCTGAAAAGCCTGCTCGGCTCCAAGCTGATCAAGCACGACACCAGCGTCCTCGGCACGGCGATGCCGTTCAAGGACCTGCTCGGCCTGTTCATCGGCCAATTGAAGAGCCGCGCCGAAACCGCCGCCGGTCGGGAATTCGAGCAAGTGGTGCTCGGCCGCCCGGTGTTTTTCGTCGATGACGATCCGCTGGCTGACCAGGAAGCCGAAGACACGTTGGTGGACGTGGCGAAAAAGATTGGTTTCAAAGACGTCTCGTTCCAGTACGAACCGATCGCTGCGGCCTTCGACTACGAGTCGACCATCGAAAAGGAAGAGCTGGTCCTGATCGTCGACATCGGCGGTGGTACATCCGACTTCTCGCTGGTCCGCCTGTCGCCCGAGCGTCGCGGTGTGGATAACCGCCACGACGACATCCTCGCCACCGGCGGCGTGCACATCGGCGGTACCGACTTCGACAAACAACTGAGCCTGCAGGGCCTGATGCCGCTGTTCGGCTACGGCAGCCGCATGAAGAGCGGCGCCTACATGCCGACCAGCCACCACATGAACCTGGCGACCTGGCACACGATCAACTCGGTGTACTCGCAAAAATCGAGTCTGGCGCTGGGCAGCATGCGCTACGACATCGAAGACACGGGCGGCATTGATCGTCTGTTCAAGTTGATCGAACAACGCGCCGGGCACTGGCTGGCGATGGAAGTCGAGGAAACCAAGATCGAGCTGACCCACGCCGACAGCCGCCATGTGCCGCTGGACCGCATCGAAGCCGGGTTGAGCGTGGAACTGACGCGGGCGTTGTTTGAATCAGCGATCGACGCGCTGCTGGAGCGAGTGCGCGGCAGCGTCACGAATTTGCTGAACGATGCCAATGTGCGCGTCGATCAAGTGGATACGGTGTTCTTCACCGGTGGTTCCAGCGGCATCCCGGCGCTGCGCAACAGTGTTTCGGCGATGTTGCCGAATGCGCGACATGTCGAGGGGAATATCTTCGGCAGCATTGGCAGCGGTTTGGCGATTGAAGCCCGTAAACGGTATGGCGTTTAACGCCAGCTGCAAGTTGCGAGCCTCAAGCTGCAAGCAGGATCAAAAGCGCATCTGCTTTTGCCCTTACTTGCAGCTTGCAGCTGAAAACTCGAAGCTGCCGTTTTAAACCATTCCGCCGAGCTTCAACTCACTCTTCAGATACGCATAGTAAATCGGCCCCGCCACCACGCCCGGCAGGCCGAATGCGGCCTCGAATACAAGCATCGCCAGCAGCAACTCCCACGACTTGGCACTGATCTGCCCGCCGACAATGCGCGCGTTGAGGAAGTATTCGAGCTTGTGGATAAAAATCAGATAACCCAGTGCGGCCATCGCCACCCAGATCGACAGCGACAGGCCGACGATGGTGATCAGCGTGTTCGATATCAGGTTGCCGATCACCGGTAAGAGGCCGAGCAGGAAGGTCAGGACGATCAGGGTTTTGGTCAGCGGCAGATGAACGCCGAACATCGGCAGGATCACCGCGAGGAAAATCCCGGTGAAAAACGTGTTCAGCAGAGAAATCTTGATCTGCGCGAAAACAATGTTGCGAAAGGCCTGTACCAGCAGGTGCAGACGGTCGAACAGCGCGGCGGCCAACGGTTTGCGCTTGGTCACGTCCGGTATGCGCTGCAAGGCGATGATCGCGCCGAGCACCATGCCGATCAGCAAGGTCACGAACATGTGCGCCGCGTCTTTGCCCACCAGTTGCAGATCGGACAGGTGTTTGCTCATCCATGCGCCGATGGCCACGCGAAATTCAGCGGCGCTGGCCGGCAAATAGGCGTCGATGAACGGCGGTAACTGACCGCGAGCACGGTCGACCACGCCCATGAATTTGTCCAGAGAGGCGCCGGGATTCTCCGCCTCGTGCAGGAGGAAACTGATAGCCCCGGCGAAGAGCAACGCCAGCGCACTGACCACCAGCGTACCGAGCAGTGCCACCGCCAGCCAACGGGCGCGGCGGCCTTCGATCAGCCGTTGCAATTGAGGGGTGAGCATGTTGACCAGCTCGAACACCAGCAACCCGGCCAGCAGGCTGGGCAACAAGCGCAGCGGCAGGACGAGCAGCAACCCGCCGAAAATGATGATGCAACTGACCCAGAACACAACATGACGCTCAGAAAACGTTGGCATACAGCCTCAAAACGAACGGCGTTAAAGGGTGGGCAGTCTGCCAGCGATCGAGGGGGAGCACTAGGGATATGCAGGGGCAAGCCTGATCGGGGCCATGAGTCAAAAGCTCAGGGGGCTATCTGGCCTCATCGCTGGCAAGCCAGCTCCCACAGTGATTGCGTCGTACACAAATTATCTGAGCCCACCAAAACCCTGTGGGAGCGGGCTTGCCCGCGATGAGGCCGGCACGCTCACCACAAGGTCAGAGGATCACTTTTTCTTCAGGCACTCACTCATGAATGCCTTGCGCGCATCGCCGCTCAGGGCTTTGGTTTTCGCATCGGCGTTGCACGTGGTCATCTTCTGCTGCTGCGGGGTCAGGGCCTTGGCGTCATTGGCCGCTGGTGCTGCCTTGAGGCAAGTGCTCATGAAGGTTTTGCGCTCATCGCCTTTCAGACTCTTGGCGGTCGCATCGGCATTGCAGGTGGTCATTTTGTTCTGTTGCGCCGTGGCGGCGAAACCCTGGGAGCACAGGAGCAAACCAATCATCAACAAAGGCACACGCAACATCTTCATGGAGTTTTCTCCTTGTCGCCGCCTCGATGGAGGCGGCCTTCGCTGGAGTGTAGCCAAATCCTGTTACATCTTCCTGCCTTCCAGGTGACTGCGGCGGTACTGCTCCGGCGTGCAGCCGGCCTGCCGCGCGAACATGGCGATAAACGCCGAGCCGCTGCTGTAGCCGAGATCAAAAGCGATTTCCTGCACGCTGCGCGGCGTTTCCAGCGCTTCAATGGCCGCGAGATAGCGCAGACGCTGGCGCCACTCACCGAAGCTCATCCCCAGTTCTCGAACAAACTGCCGCGCCAACGTGCGCTCGCTGACATGCACCTGCAACGCCCAGTGCGCCAGCGGCTGGTTGTTGCCTGGCTCCGCTTGCAGGGTCTCAAGAATCGCCAGCAGTCCGGGGCTGCTTGCATACGGCAGATAACACTCATGCACTGGCGCCTGTTGCAGTTGATCGACCAGCACCTGAGCCAGACGCTGATCAGCCTCCCGTTCGGGAATCTTTACGTCACGGGCGGCGAAGTCCTTGAGGATCGCCTTGAGGATATCGCTGATCGCCAGCGTGCAGGCCCGCGCCGGCAGCTCGGCGCAAACCTTGGGATCGAGACATACCGCCCGGTAATTGACCGGCTGATGACTGTAGAAACTGTGTTCGACCTGCGGCGGCACCCACACTGCGTATTGCGGCGGCGACATGAAACGACTGCCATCGACGTCCATGTGCAACACCCCATGAGCGGCGTATTCCAAAGTGCCCCACGGATGGCGGTGCGGTGCGGCAAACTCATGGGCGTTGAAATCGGCGTAACGGAAGTACACCGCTGACGGCAGTTCGCTGAAATCGAGCAGATCGATGTGTTTACTGTTCATGCTGTCCGCTTTCAGTGGCAGGTTGTCTGGTTCGAAGTATAGGGCTGCATCCAGACAGGGGATAATCACGTTTCATCAACGTACTGGTTTCAACGCATGCAATACGCTTTTCCCCTGCTGGCGATCTTTATCTGGGCCGGCAACACTGTGATCAACAAACTCGCGGTCGGCGCGATCTTCCCGGCCGAGATCGGTTTCTACCGCTGGCTGCTCGCCGGTTTGCTGTTCACCCCGTTCATGCTCAAACAAGTGATCGCGCATTGGCCGCAGATCCGCCCCAACCTGGGCAAGATTTTCGTCCTCGGCGTGCTCGGCATGGCGGTGTATCAAAGCCTCGCCTACTTCGCCGCGACCCTGACCACGGCAACCAACATGGGCATCATTCTGTCGCTGATGCCATTGATGTCGCTGGCCATGGCAATCATCAGCCTCGGCCAGCGCCTGACTGCCGGTGCGTTGGTGGGGGCGGTGCTGTCGTTCGCCGGTGTGCTGGTGGTGGTGTCGTCGGGCAGCCTCGGCGCGTTGCTGCAACACGGCGTGAACCTTGGCGATGCGATGATGCTGATCGCCACGCTCGCCTATGCGATTTACAGCACCTTGCTGAAGAAATGGCAGCTGCGCCTGCCGCCGTGTTGCTGTATCTGCAGGTGCTGGTGGCGATTGTGGTGTTGTTTCCGCTGTTTGCCGCCTCACCGAAAACCGGGCTGACGCTGCAGAATATTCCGCTGGTGTTGTATGCGTGCCTGCTGGCCTCGATGCTCGCGCCGTTGGCGTGGATGCAAGCGGTGATGCGCCTGGGGCCGAGCCGGACGACGTTGTTCTTCAACTTGCTGCCGTTGATTACCGCGCTGATTGCCGCGCTGGTGTTGAAGGAGCAACTGGCGATGTATCACCTGGTGGGTGGCTTGCTGACGTTGGGCGGGGTGATTCTTTCCGAGCGCTGGACGACGGTGTTGGGCCGACAGACCAGTATCGCCTGATCGGGCCTCATCGCTGGCAAGCCAGCTCCCACATTTTTCGGCGTCAGGCACAAGTTTTGTAACCACCCCGAATCACTGTGGGAGCTGGCTTGCCAGCGATGAACGATGACTCGGTTGTGAGTTAAAGCCCGGCAGCTTTCAGGCGCGCCGCATGCTCGACAAACAGCCGCACCGGATCCGCGCCCTTGCCCACCAGCCCCAGCGACTGGTTGACGATGTCGAAGTGATCCAGCGGATAGTCGTCGCCAATCACCGTGCCCAGATGCGAGCTGTAACGCCCGACCATCCCGTCACACTGCCCAGGCTCACGGACAAAGGTTTTCGCAAACAACCGACAGCTGCGATTGGTCCCGTCGAACAGATTGCCGCCACGATCCGTCTTGCCCGGTTGCAACGTCCCTGACCACGAGTAATACCGCACGCCGTTGACCTCTTCCGGCCCGTGGCCGCCCCAGGTTTCAGGCAGGCCCTGTGGATAACGCTGATTGAACAGCGCCACGCCTTCAGTGGTCAGCGATTGATGCGAGGCGTGGATATCCACCGGCAGTTTCGGCCCGTGATAACCGGTATCCAGCAACGCCATCAGCCAGCCGACAACACGCAGCAGCACTTCGAGGATACGACCCTTGGCACTGTCTGCGGGGTAGTGTTTGTGCAGATAGTCGGCCAGTTCCGAACCATGATTGGGCCCGGCCACCGACGTGACCGACGCAACCAGATCCGGACGTTTCGCTGCAGCGTAACGCGCCGTCAACGAGCCCTGACTGTGGCCAAACAGATTGACCTTCTGCGCCCCGGTTTCGCGCAAAATCTCGTCGATGCGCGCGAGCAACTGCTCGCCACGCACCTCGGTCGAATTGAGCGGCGACACCTGCACCGCAATCACGGTTGCACCACCACGGCGCAACGCCTTGATGATCCCGAACCAATATGGATAAATCACCAGCCGGATAAATCCGAGCATTCCCGGCACCAGCACCAATGGATAACGCGTCGACATGGGCAAACATCCTTGTGGTCGGTGAGTGGATGCAAGGCGTGCAAAACACCCGCCAAGCATCCGCTGTAATGATGACAACGCAGCGTCCAGCCTACTTCAGCCCTGCAACCCCCGCCACAATCAGGCCACCTGGAACTCCCTCGCGATTTCGAGCAAGCGCTGCTCCGCCTCGGCCACCGATACCGCATCGCCAATGGTTTGCTGGTGCCACTTCAAGGCGATGGGCAAGTCGACGGTGCCGGCTACATCGCGCTGTGTGTGCCGGGGCGCGAGCGGCATCCGTCGGTGCGGGCGTTTTTCGCGTGGTTGCAGGAAGAGGCGCTTTTGTCCGGGCTGGCGCCAAGGTCACAGCCTTCGGCAGCGCACACAGGGCAAGCCGTGCAAATCTCATAAAACTTTTTGCATCGCGTATGACTCACAACCTGGGTAGGCGATCGCGCCTGTAGAGCGTGGCGCCAATCGGATTAGCCTCCAGGAGACTGAAATGAGCAACGACCTGCATCTGTCTGATGTCCAAACCCTGCGCGAACGTGCGCGCCAACACGTCGAGAACGGCGCCGTAACCGAAAGCTACAGCGCCAACCGTGAAGAGGTGCTGCGTTTGCTCAACGAATCGCTGGCCACTGAACTGGTCTGCGTTTTGCGCTACAAACGTCACTACTTCATGGCCAGCGGTCTGAAGGCCAGCACCGCCGCCGATGAGTTTCTCGAACACGCCAAGCAGGAAAGCGAACACGCTGACCGACTGGCCGAGCGTATTGTGCAATTGGGCGGCGAACCGGAGTTCAATCCGGACATGCTGTCGAAAATGTCCCACGCGCAATATGTGGCCGGCAACAGTTTGAAGGAGATGGTCTACGAAGACCTGGTGGCCGAGCGGATCGCGATTGATAGCTATCGCGAGATCATTCAGTACATCGGCGAAAAAGACCCGACCACCCGCCGCATCTTCGAAGACATCCTCGCGCAGGAAGAAGAGCATGCGGATGACATGGCCGACATTCTGAAAGATCTGTAAACCTTCAAAATCTCTTTCGCGAGCAGGCTCGCTCCCACAGTTGACCGCATTCCTTCAGATGGATGCGGTTAAATGTGGGAGCGAGCCTGCTCGCGAAGAGGCGCGTATGGGCACCCGCTATTTTGTAGGTTTCACAGTCACCGGTGCCTTACCGGCCTTCATCTGCTCCAGCAACGGCGCACACTGATTCGGCTCGCCACCGCTCGGCGCCACCAATGCCAGCAACCCTGCCGCCGGCGCCGCAATCACTCCCAACGCCACCATCCCCGCGCCGCGCAACAACAGCGGGACTGGTTTAACGCCAGCGTCGGGTTTGATGAACTTGCCGCGTACATACAGCGGCGAACGCAACGAGATCAAACGCCAGCCCTTGGATTCCGGCGTCACCGTCAGGTCCAGTTGCTCGGTCGCCATGTTCGCCGTGCCGTCGATATAGATGATCGCGTTCTCGGTATCGAAGACAAACAGCCGCGTGGACGCCAAACCCGTCTTGATATCGAAGTCCGCCGCCGCGCAGTTGATCTTCACTTCTTTGTCGCCAAAGATTTTGCCGACCACGTAGTTGCCGACGTTGAGACCTGCCAGTTCCATCAGTTCGCGACTGATCGCGCCGTCGTTGATCAGCATCTTCAAGCTGCCGTTAGCGCCGCCCAGCAGCTTCGCTACCGAGTTACCGCGCCCACTGACATTGGCGTCGCCATTGAGCTCGCCGAAACTGGTTTTCATCGGCTCGAAGGTCGGGAACAGTTCCTTGAGTTTGAACCCACGCGCCGTCAACTTCGCCCGGCCTTCCAGCGGCTCGGTGCGCCCGTTCAGACGAATTTGCGCATCGAGTTTGCCACCAGCCACGCCGAAGCGCAGCGGCTCCAGACCGAGTTCGCCGTCGTTGAGTATCAGATGGGTATAAAGGTCGGTGAACGGCAGTTTTTCGCTGTGGACGATACGCTTGCCGGTGAACTCGACATCGGCGTCCATCGCGCGCCAGCGGTCAGTCTTGAATTCGTCCACCGGCAGGACCTTGTCTGCCGGTTGCTTGCTCTGCGCACTGCCAGTTTTTGGCTTGTCGTTCGAGTCGGCACCGATCAACGGCCCGAGGTCAGCGAAGAGCAGTTGGTTGGACACCAGCGCGCCGCTGAGCTTGGGCCGAGGCTGACTGGCAACGTAAGTCAGGTCGCCGTGGATATCGCTGCTGCCGATCTTGCCGTTGAATTGTTCATAGGTGAATTTCGCGCCGGCATCATCGTGCAACTTGGCGATGAGATGACCATCGGTGGCGTACGGCGGCGTGTCCGGCAGGGTCACCCCGGTCAGCGGATAGAGGTTACCGAGGCTGTCACCGGCCAGTTTCAAACGCAGGTCGAGGGCGCCGAGGTTGAGCGGGTCGGTCAGGGTGCCGGCCAGTTCAATGCGGGTATCGCCGATTTTCGCCTGGGCCTGCAGCGGGAACGGTTTGCTCGAGTCCTGCAAGGCCAGCAGACCGCCGATTTTGCCCTGACCACTGAGATTCTGGCCGTGATACTGACCTTTCACCTTTAATGCAAAAGCGTAATCCTGCGGCGCGCCGACCTTGTCCTGCGTGGTTTTCGCCGCTTTGTCGCCGACGATATCGCTGTAAGGAATCGGCTTGCCCAAAGGATCGATCAGCACATCAAGGCTGGTCATCAAGGTCTGATCGTCAAGCGTGACGTGGCCCTTGTCGAACTTGATGGCGCCGATATCAACGACCCAGTTCGACGGCTCGGCATTCGGGTCCTTGGGATCGAACTTGAACGTCCAGTTGGCGCGGCCGTCAGCCAGGCGTTGCAACTCGGCGTTGGGCTCGGTCAGGTCGATGCGCGGGATCACCACCCGTTGCGCCAGCAAGGCCAACGGCGAAATACGCAACTCGACGCGTTTGAGCGTGACCATCTGCGGCTGCTTCGACCAGTCCGGGTTGCCCAGGCTCAAATCCTCGGCGACCACATGCGGCCAAGGCACCCAGGCGCGCCAGCCGCCTTCCTCCGGCTCGCGCTGCCAGATCACCGCGAGGTTGCCGTTGATGGCAAACGGTCGGTGCAGTTCTTCCGATACTTTTGCATTGAGCGGCGGTTTGATCCGGTTCCAGTCGAAGAACACGATGATCAGCACCAGTACGGCCAACAGCAGTGCGAGGATGGCGAAGGTCCAGCTGAAGATTTTTCCAGTGCGCGTCATGCACAAAACTCCTGATCACGACCGCACGCCAAAACCACGGCGTACGGCTGAAACGGCGGGCCAAAGCGGCCCCTATGAAATCTGTGACTGGCAAAAGGCCCGCAGGTTTAATCGAAAGACCGATTAAGACGCAAAAAGCCGCGCCAAATCCGACCGATCGGTCAGGCAGCGTTACCGCCACCCGCACTTTTGCGAGGCACGAGTGGGTCGAAAATACCCACTGCGGTGCAAAAGTGCCCCTCTGGAAGGCCCGTTCTAGAGCCTCCCGCCAGAACAATCAATTCTGTTGATTATTACCATTGCGTTTATGAACTTTTATATCGACTTATCGAGAGTAGCATTGCCCTCGTACCCACTTTATCGCCCCCCCAAGGAGCAACCCATCATGAAACGCCAATTACTACTGAGTCTTACCCTTTCGATGCTAGCCAGCACTGCTTTCGCTCTGCCCGCTGCCGAACAAGCCACTCCGCAAGTCAAAGACAGCCACTCGGTGTTCAGCCAAACCCTGGCCGAAGACGGCTATGATAAAACTCCACAAGGTCAGACCCTGGCTGAAGATGGCTACGACAAAACTCCACAAGGTCAACTTGCCGAGAACGGTCGCAATCGTCTGGAAGAAAAAGGTCTGGTTGAAGACGGCTACGACAACACCCCACAAGGCCAGGCTGTCGCTGAAAACGGTCGCAATCGCCTGGAAGAAAAAGGTCTGGTCGAAGACGGCTATGACAAAACCCCACAAGGCCAAGCGCTTGCCGAAGGTGGTGGTGACCGTGTGATCGAACGCAACAGCGCTGTGAGCTGAGCCCATGGCGGCCCTGAAAAAAAGCCCAATCCCCGGATTGGGCTTTTGCCTTTTTAGCCGCAACCCTCAATAAGTCGCCATTTCCCCGCTACCTGCCCCGCTGCCGTTCGACGCCGATAAAGCCGATTTGCTAGAGTGCGGCGCTTGTCCTGCCAAAGAACACACCTGCGATGCTGCCCCGCGCCGAACAGAAGCAACAGACCCGCAACGCCCTGATGGACGCTGCCCGCCACTTGATGGAAAGCGGCCGAGGATTCGGCAGCCTGAGCCTGCGCGAAGTGACGAAGACCGCCGGCATCGTGCCCACCGGTTTCTATCGGCACTTTGCCGATATGGACGAACTCGGTCTGGTGCTGGTCAGCGAAGTGGGCCAGACCTTCCGCGAAACCATCCGCTTGGTGCGCCATAACGAATTCGTCATGGGCGGCATCATCGATGCGTCGGTGCGGATCTTCCTCGATGTGGTCAGCGCCAACCGTTCGCAGTTCCTGTTTCTGGCGCGCGAGCAGTACGGTGGTTCGCTGCCGGTGCGCCAGGCGATTGGCCGTCTGCGCGAGAACATCAGTTCCGACCTCGCGGCCGACCTGACGATGATGCCCAAGCTTCAGCATCTGGACGCCGACGGCCTGAGCGTGATGGCCGATCTGATCGTCAAATCGGTGTTCGCCACCCTGCCTGACATCATTGACCCGCCAGCCGACGCCTTGCCCGAGCATTTGACGCCCCAGGCGAAGATCACCCAGCAGTTGCGCTTCATCTTTATCGGGCTCAAGCACTGGCAAGGCCTGGGCAGTACTGAGTAACCCCCTTTCTTTGTGATGTAGCCGAATTCCCCTGTGGGAGCGAGCCTGCTCGCGAAAACGGTTTGTCATTCACCCTTTCCGGTGACTGAAAGTTTGCCTTCGCGAGCGGGCTCGCTCCCACAATGGCTCAGCGTCACGGCTTCTATTTGGTGCATGTAAAAATCTTCATGCACCAAAACGCTTCAAATCTCCGCAACATCCTGCAACACCCTCTACGATCCTACAGGGATTTCCTACATATCGTCCGATTGGCAAGCCCCTTGCTCTAGCCTGAGTATTGTCCACTGCTGGAAGCTTTCCGATGTTGGTGATTCATCGCAGAATCGACCCTCAACCCGTCTGGGCCGCCGAGTTGCACCTGACCTTCGAAGCCCGAAGCAAGAGCCGTTTGCGCTGTTTCAGTGCCGAGAACGAAGACGTCGGGTTGTTTTTGGAACGCGGTCAGCCGCCGCTGTATGACGGCGAATGCCTACAAGCCGAGGACGGCCGCATCGTCCGTGTCTGCGCCCGCGCCGAACAACTGCTGCACGTCACCTGCGCCAATGCCTTCGAACTGACCCGCGCCGCGTATCACCTGGGCAATCGCCACGTCGCCCTGCAAGTCGGCGATGGCTGGCTGCGCTTGCTCGACGACTACGTGCTCAAAGCCATGCTGGAACAACTCGGTGCGCAGGTCGAAGCGCTTGAAGCCCCATTCCAACCGGAACACGGTGCCTACGGCGGCGGCCATCACCATTCGCGGCACGGCGACGAAGATTTCAACTACGCGCCAAAACTGCACCAGTTCGGCGTTCGTTTATGAACCCAGCCTGGGCGCTGCTGCGCCTGGCCAGTCCGCAATTGCCGATTGGTGGCTACAGCTATTCGCAAGGCCTGGAAATGGCTGTGGATAACGGCCGCGTGAACAACCCGGACAGCGCCCGCCGCTGGATCAGCGATCAGTTGCTGCTCAATCTCGCCCGTTTCGAAGCGCCGCTACTGCTTGCCCATTGCCAGGCAGCCGCCGAAGAAAACTGGGGCGAACTGCAGCAAATCTGCGAAACCCACCGCGCCAGCCGCGAGACTCGCGAGTTGCACCTGGAAAGTCGGCAGATGGGTTACTCGCTGCAGCAGTTGCTCAACGGCTTGCCAGAACTCGACGCGCCGGCACGCAGCTTTCTCGAGCAATGTGCCGAACCGCATCTGGCGCTCGGCTGGGCACTGGCTGCTCGCGCCTGGGGCATCAGCCCCCAAGACGCCCTCGCCGCCTGGCTGTGGAGCTGGCTGGAAAACCAGCTCGCCGTGCTGATGAAAACCTTGCCGCTGGGCCAGCAAGCCGCCCAGCGCCTGACCAGCGAATTGCTGCCGCTGCTGCAACAGGCGCAGCAAGACGCGACCCACATCAAACCCGAACACACTGGCAGCGCCGCGTTCGGCCTGTCCCTGACGTGCATGGCCCATGAGCGCCAGTACAGCCGTCTGTTCCGTTCCTAGGGCCCGTCATTTTGGGCCTTTTATTTTGGAGAAGCCGTATGAACACACAACCTTTGCGTATCGGTATCGGCGGCCCGGTCGGTTCCGGTAAAACCGCGTTGACCCTGGCCCTGTGCCTCGCCTTGCGCGAGCGCTACAACCTCGCCGTGGTCACCAACGACATCTACACCCGCGAAGACGCCGACTTTCTGGTGCGCAACGAAGCGCTGGCGCCGGAGCGGATCATCGGTGTGGAAACCGGCGGCTGCCCGCACACGGCGATCCGCGAAGACGCCTCGATCAACCTCGAAGCGGTCGATCAGTTGAACCGGCGTTTCCCGGGGCTGGACCTGATTCTGGTGGAGTCCGGCGGCGACAACTTGTCGGCGACGTTCAGCCCGGAACTGTCCGACCTGACCATCTACGTGATCGACGTCTCGGCGGGCGACAAGTTGCCACGCAAGGGCGGGCCGGGCATCTGCAAATCTGACCTGCTGGTGATCAACAAGATCGACCTGGCGCCGCTGGTCGGTGCCTCGCTGGAAATGATGGATAGCGACACCCGACGCATGCGCAACGGCAAGCCGTTCGTGTTCAGCAACCAGAAAACCGGTCAGGGTCTGGACGCAATCATCGCCTTCATCGAACGCCAGGGCTTGCTGACCGCAGCCTGATTCATTTATCAACAAGGAAGCTTATCCATGACACTCAAACGTATTTTCGGCGCCGTTGCGCTGCTGCTGACGCCGGCACTGGCCTTCGCACATCCGGGTCACGGCGACAGCGGCTTGATCGCAGGCATCAGCCACCCGATTGGCGGCCTCGACCACTTGTTGGCGATGGTCGCCGTCGGCTTGTGGGCCGCGCAGCAAAAAGGCGCGGCGCGCTGGGCGCTGCCTTGCACTTTTGTCGGCACCATGCTGATCGGCGGCATGCTCGGATTTGAAGGACTGGAACTGCCGGCGCTGGAAAGCGGGATCGCCGCATCGGTGCTGGCGCTGGGCCTGGCCGTGGCGCTGGCAGTGCGTCCGCCGTTGGTAATGGCGGTAGCGGCGACGGCGCTGTTTGCGTTGTTCCATGGTGTCGCGCATGGCCTTGAGTTACCGGAAATGAGCAGCCCTTGGGCGTATGCGGCAGGTTTTGTGGCTGCGACTGCTGCGCTGCATGCCGCCGGTTATGGCGTGGTGCGCGTATTGCCGCAGGCTGCGGCGCCGTTGGTGCGGTTGGCGGGTGCGGTTTCGGCAATGACCGGCGCTTGGCTGCTGGCCGGCTGATCTCTGCCGCCTGTACCGGCCTCATCGCTGGCAAGCCAGCTCCCACAGGTCATTTGGTGTAGCCACAATCATGTGAACACCGAAGATCCATGTGGCAGCTGGCTTGCCAGCGATGACGACCGATCAGACACCGGGCCTCTAAAGGCTGCCGCTCTGCTACCATGTCGCGCAATCGCCCCAGCCGTGACGACGTCCGCCAATGCCCCATGCTTCCCGCTCCAAATCCCTGCCTGAATTGACCGCCCTGTTCACCGAGGTGCAGCAGCACTTCGTCAACGTGATCGTGCCGCTCTGGCAAGGCCCGGGCTGGAATGCCGACATGGCACTGCCCTACGAAGCACTCGACGCCGCGCACCAACCCTTGCCAGCGCAACGTTATCGGGCGATGGCCTGTGCACGGCAGCTGTATCTGTTTTCCAGCCTGATCGGCGTTGTGGATAACGCAGCAGAACACGCGGCCGCGCTGTTCCGTTCTCTGCAACGACACTTCCACGATGCCGAGCACGGCGGCTGGTTCTACAGCATCGATGCCCAGGGCAAACCGCTGGATCAGCGCAAGGATCTCTACACCCACGCGTTCATCCTGTTTGCCTGCGCGCATTACTGGGAAAAATCCCGCGAGCCGCTGGTGGAATCGACGTTGAACGCCGCGCTGGAAGTCATCGGTCAGCGTTTCGCCACCGGCGATGGCCTTTACGAAGCCTGCCTTGACCGCAACTGGCTCACCCTCGAAACCGGCCCGCTGCAAAACCCGTTGATGCACCTGGCCGAAGCCTTCCTCGCCACTCTGCACGTGCGCCAGGACAGCGCTACGCAACAAGCGCTACTTGAGTTATGCACAGCCATGCACAAGCGTTTCATCGACCCGCAACATGGCGTGTTGATGGAAAAACCTTTGGGTGCTGTGGATAACTGGTACGAGCCAGGGCACCAGTTCGAATGGTATTTCCTGCTGCAATCGTCAGCGCTGCTGCGCGGTACGAAATTGCATTCGGCGCTTGATAAGGCGTTTGCCTTCACCGAGCAATTCGGCGTAGAGCATCCCAGCGGTGCGGTGCGGGCGATGCTTGATCTGGAAATGGACGGACGTCCAAAAGATTCGACTCAGCGGATCTGGGCGCAGGCCGAATACCTGCGCGCGCTGACCTTGCGCCCCGACAGCGAAGCCGTGGTGCTGCATCAATTGCAGGCGTTGCAACAGCGCTTTCTGCATGCCGGTGGCTGGCATGAGTGCCGCGATGAGCAGGGCGAAGTCAGCCGCAAGGACATGCCCTCGACCACGCCGTATCACTTGGCAACGTGCTATCGCGGGCTGGCTGAATATCTTCGCTGATTTGAACATTGCCTTCACGAGCAAGCTCGCTCGCACATTGGATTCGCACCGAACACACTCTTTGTGAACGGCGCAGATCACCCGTGGGAGCGAGCCTGCTCGCGATGGCCGTTATACGGTGTCTAGGCAATCCACTTCTTGTCGCCCGTGAAGCTGATGGTCAACCATCGCGCCGCATCCGGTTTGCCCAGCTTCGCGGAAATCTCTTCACGCAGGGCATCCAGTTGCCCGACATTCTCCAGTCGGTAATCCGCCGGCAACACCACATGAATCTCGATAAACCGCGCCCGTCCGTGCTTCTGCACGTAGGACACATAATCGTCGAAACCATGCTCGGCCTTCGCCGCGTCCATCACCTGGCGTACGTGGTCATTCAGCGTGTCCGGTGCAATGCCCAGCACATCGCGTAATGCCGGGCCGAGGATCTTGAAGGCCGGTGTCAGCATGGTCAGGGCCAGTACGATCAGGATCAGCGGATCGACGTAAACCGCCCACTCGCCATAGCCCTGGGACTTGAGCAGCAGCGCCGTGAGAAAACTGATCAACAGGCCCACAGAAAGCATCGCGTCCACCAGCCAACTGATGTTGTCGAACTGGATCAGGCTGGATTTGAGCTTGCGATTGCGCCGACGCACGTAGAAGAAGTACGCGAACTCGACCACGGTAAACACGGCGGCGTAGATGATCACCAGCCCCAACTCAATGTCCCGGCCACCGTCGATGATGCCGAACACACCGTTGAGAAACGCGTAGATGGCAATCAACAGCAGGAAACTGCCTTCAATCAGCAGCACCATGGGTTCCAGATGCCAGAAGCCGAACTGGAAACGGTGATTGCTTTGCTTGGCGATCAGCTTGGCAGTGATCAGCATCAGTACTTTGATGAAGGTTGCGATCAGCGAGAAAAAACCATCGAACAGGATGGATTGGGAACCTGAAACAAAACCGGTGACGATCCCGGCAATCGACACTGCAAACATCAGGATGGTCGATTGTTTGAGCAGCGACTGCTCACCTCGGTTACTCACGTAGCCTCCTCTGAAAACCTTGAAAACCGCGGGATGCGGTGGGGTTGTTGGGAGAGGAGTTTACCTTATCGGCATGTTTTGGCAGATATGGCCTCTTCGCCAGCAGGCTGGCTCCCACAATTGGAATGCATTTCAAATGTGGGAGCCAGCCTGCTGGCGATTAGGCTTGATGCGGTCTTAAGCCTTGTTACGCTCGATGGCAAACCCGGCCCAGGTCTGACTCACTGGCATCAATTCCAGGCTATTGATGTTGATATGCGCCGGCGCATTCATCACCCAGAAAATCGTCTCGGCGATGTCTTGCGGCTGGATCGGCTCGGCCCCGGCGTAGGTGGCGTTGTACCGTTCCTGATCACCAGCGAAACGCACCAGCGAGAATTCGCTCTCGCACAGCCCCGGCTCGATGTTGCTGACGCGCACGCCGGTGCCCTGCAAATCGCAGCGCAGGTTCAGCGAAAACTGCTTAACAAACGCTTTGGTCGCGCCGTAGATATGGCTGCCAGGGTACGGATAGTTGCCGGCGATGGAGCCGAGGTTGACGATGCCAGCGCCACGACCATGGCCGATCAGGCGCGGCAACAGCAAGCGAGTGGCGTACATCAGGCCTTTGACGTTGGTGTCGACCATGGTGTCCCAATCATCCAGATCGCATTTCGGCGCAGGGTCCACGCCCAACGCCAGGCCCGCGTTGTTGATGAGGCCACGCAGTTTGGCGAACGATGGCGGCAGGTTGGCAATCGCCTCCTCCATCGCCTTGCGGTCGCGCACATCAAGCACCAGGCCATGCACTTCAGTCTGCTTGGACAACTCAGCGCACAGAGCGTTGAGGCGTTCTTCACGACGACCGGTCAGCACCAGTTTCCAGCCAGCCTCGGCAAAACGACGGGCGCAGGCTTCACCAAAACCGGACGTCGCGCCGGTGATAAACAGGGTGTTGGACATCGTGTTCTCCTTGCTTCGACCGCGAGGGCAGCCATTGGAATAGAAAATCAGCAGGCAGCATGCCCGGCCACGCAAGCACGGGCAACACCCGCTCGCTGTATAAAAAACAAACAATCGTTCCGACGCCATAGCCAGCGTGGCCTGTAGCCATGTGCACGCATGTTATCCACAGTCCCTTCCACAGTTTCCGGGGGCAAGTGGAAGCGCGCAAAGCCGCGCCACACAAGGCTTTGCGGGCGAAATGGAAAGTTTTTTGCTTGACCATGGAGCGCTACCTGTGCGGGACATGGCATTTTGCACGACAGGTCGGTTGGAGCAGTGATTGCGCGAGGCCAGTAATTACGGCCCTTAGCGGGGTCTTTCCAGAGTTTAATCACAGACTTATCCACAGGTCTGCACTCATCAAAACTGCGGCGATGCAGCCCCCACAAAAAGGTTGACAAAGACGTCTGCCGCTCCAGCAAAAACGCCTGATCAAAAAACAACCACACGCCTGAGAGCCACGGTTTTAAAGGGATTCAGCCAGCTACTCCCACGTTATTCACAGCCAGCTCCACAGCAAACGGGGACAAGTCAAAACTGTGGAAAAACAGCCATTTGCAGCGTCTATATGTCGCGCTTTGGCAGGTAGCGGAATTTGTTTTCCACAATTTCATCAAAGTGCACCAAGGAACCTGTGGGAGCTGGCTTGCCAGCGATGGGGGAGTCACTGACAACACCTTGGCTGAATGGTGAACCGCTATCGCTGGCAAGCCAGCTCCCACAGGGATTGGGGTGCATCGCAGGGATAAAAAAGCCCCGAGGCTCGCGCGTCGGGGCTTGTGCATAACGATGTAACTCAGTGCCCGCCCAGATAGGCGTTACGCACCTCCTCGTTCACCAGCAACTCCTTACCGGTGCCCGTCAGGCGAATCTCGCCGTTGACCATCACGTACGCGCGATCCGACAGCTTCAACGCATGGTTGGCGTTCTGCTCGACGAGGAAAATCGTCATGCCGGTTTTGGCCAGTTCCCGCAGGGTCGCGAAGATCTGCTTCACCACAATCGGCGCCAGACCCAGGCTAGGTTCATCGAGCAGCAACAACTTTGGTCGGCTCATCAATGCGCGAGCAATGGCGAGCATCTGCTGTTCACCGCCGGACATGGTCATCGCCCGCTGCGTGCGCCGCTCTTCAAGCCGTGGGAATAGCTCGAACATGCGCTGCATATCCTCTTTGGCGTACTTGTCGCCAATCGGGATGGTGCCCATCAACAGGTTTTCCTCGACGGTCATGTCAGGGAACACCCGCCGTCCTTCCGGCGACTGCGCAATGCCGTTGGACGCGATGTAGTGCGATGACTTTTGGGTAATGTCGACGCCTTGATAAATGATCTGCCCGTTTGCCGCACGGGGCTGGCCGAAGATCGACATCAGCAATGTTGATTTACCCGCGCCATTGGAGCCGATCAGGCTGACGGTTTCCCCTTCATTGATCTGCAACGAAACGCCTTTGAGTGCCTGGATCGGGCCGTAGAACACGTCCAGGTTTTTCAGTTCGAGGATCGGTTGGCTCATACCAGCTCCTCTTCGTCGGCGCCCAGGTAGGCGGCAATCACTTTCGGGTCGTTACGGATGGCTTCAGGTCCCCCCTCAGCGATAACGATGCCGTGGTCCAGCACCACGATGTGGTCGGAAATGCTCATTACCATGCCCATGTCGTGTTCGATCAGCACCACGGTCAGATCATGCTCGTCGCGCAGCAGCCGGATCATTGCGCTCAGCGCTTCGGTTTCTTGTGGGTTGAGGCCGGCGGCCGGTTCGTCGAGGCAGATGATCTGCGGCCGCGTGCACATGGCCCGGGCGATCTCCAGACGGCGTTGCTGGCCGTACGAGAGCTCACCGGCGAGACGGTTGGCGCAGTCGACCAGATCGACCACTTCCAGCCAGTAGAACGCGCAATCCAGGGCGTCACTCTCAGCCTTGCGATAGCCCTTGGTGTTAAGGATGCCGGCGAGCATGTTGCGGTTGACCCACATGTGTTGGGCCACCAGCAGGTTTTCCAGCACGGACATTTCCTTGAACAGACGAATGTTCTGGAAGGTACGAGCCAGGCCTGCGCGGTTCACCAGATGGGTGCCGCCGAACATCTTGTAGTACACCCGGCTGAGAAAGCTTTTCGGCGAAACGAAGTCGGTCGGTTTGAACGACTCACCCAATAGCTGGATGACGTTGGTCTGCTGGCCGCGCACGTTGAGTTCGATCTTGCCGCCGGACGCCTTGTAGAAACCGGTCAGGCAGTTGAACACCGTGGTCTTGCCGGCACCATTGGGGCCGATCAGGGCGAAGATCGAGTTGCGTTTGACCTTCAGGCTGACATCGCTCAACGCCTTGATGCCACCGAAATGCATCATCAGTTTTTCAACAGAGAGTACGACTTCACTCATGGCGCAGTCCTCTCGTAGTGAATGGCACCTTTGCGTGGTTTGACCCCGGTACGGCTGATGCGAATCAACCCGCGTGGTCGCCAGATCATCATCAACACCATCAGAATGCCGAACAGCAGCACGCGATACTCAGCAAACCCGCGCAGCAGTTCCGGGGCGACGGTCAGCACAAACGCTGCAATCACCACACCGATGGTCGAGCCCATGCCGCCGAGCACAACGATGGCGAGGATCAGGGCCGATTCGAAGAACGTAAACGAGGTCGGGTTGACGAAGCCCTGATAAGTCGCGAAGAACACACCCGCCAGACCCGCCGTCGACGCGCCGATGGTGAAGGCCGAAAGCTTGACCAGGACGTGGTTGAGGCCCATCGAGCGGCAGGCGATTTCATCTTCACGCAAGGCTTCCCAAGCGCGACCGACCGGCATCTTCACCAGTCGATGCTTGATGTACAGCACGGCCAGCACCACGAGGAACAGCACCGCGTAGATGAAGTAGTACTTCACGTCCGGGTTGTAGGCGATACCGAAGTACTCATGAAACGGCACCCCGCCATCCTTCGCGCGCTTGCCGAGTTCCAGACCGAAGAACGTCGGCAGCGGCGCCGCCATGCCGTTCGGGCCGCCGGTCAGGGACAGCCAGTTGTTGAGGACCAGACGAATGATCTCACCGAAACCCAGGGTCACGATCGCCAGATAGTCGCCATGCAGGCGCAGCACCGGGAAACCGAGGATGCAGCCGGCAAGCCCCGCAGTGATCGCCGCCAGCGGCAGCACCGTCCAGAAACCCAAACCGAGATATTGATAACCGAGCGCCAGACCGTAGGCGCCGATGGCGTAGAACGCCACGTAACCGAGGTCGAGCAAGCCGGCTAGGCCAACCACAATGTTCAGCCCCAGCCCCAACAGCACGTAGATCAACCCGAGGATGACCACGCCCAGCAGGTACGAGTTGGAGAAGAAGGGCACGGCCACGGCCAGCAGAACTACCAGCGGGATAATCCAGCGCAGGCTTGATTTGTGATCGGCGGGCAATACATGCACACCTGACCCGGCGCTCTCGAATCCGTCGAGAATCTTCAAGCCCTTGGGCGTTTGCAGAAAAAGGCTGAGGGCAAAGCGGCCGGCCATGACGATGGCAATGATCCAGGCCACGCGGGTCATTTCAAGGTTGAAGCTGTAACCGTCGAGTACGACACCGACGATCGGCCCGAAAACAATCAAGGCAATCAGGCCGGCCAGAATCGCCTCAACCAGGCTTTTTTTGACATCAATGGATTTTTTGGTGGTTGAAGACATCGCTTACACCTTCGACACAAGAGGACGGCCCAACAGGCCCTGCGGCCGGAAGACCAGAACAAGTACGAGCAGCGAGAAGCTGAACACGTCTTTGTAGTCGGAGTTGACCAGGCCGGAGAACAGCGACTCGGAGATGCCGAGGATGATCCCGCCCAACATGGCGCCGGGCAGCGAGCCGATCCCGCCGAGTACCGCTGCGGTGAACGCCTTGATGCCGATGATGAAGCCGGCGTAGAAGTCGAAGGTGCCGTAGTTCATGGTGATCAGCACACCAGCGAGTGCCGCCATGGCTGCACCGATGATGAACACGTAGGAAATCACCCGATCGGTGTTGATCCCCAGAATCGAGGCCATCTTGCGGTCTTGCTGGGTGGCGCGGCACATGCGGCCGAGTTTGGTGTACTTGATGATGTAGGTCAGCAGCCCCATGCCGACGAATGCGGCCACCAGAATGAAGACTTTGGTGTAGGTCAGTTGTACGAAGCCGGTACCGACTTCAACCCGCCATGCACCGGTGAGCAGCGTCGGAACGCCCTGTTGTTTGGCGCCTTGGGCGATCTGTGCGTAGTTTTGCAGGATCAGCGAAATACCGATGGCGCTGATCAGCGGCGCCAGCCGTGTGGAGTTACGCAGGGGTTTGTAGGCAACACGCTCAATGACCCAGCCATACACCGCCGTGACGACGATGGTGAAGATCAGGGTGCCGAGCATCAGCAGAGGGAAAGATTCGATACCGAAGTACGCCAGCAGAGCCAGACTGATTGCCGCCAGGTAAGCAGAAATCATGTAAACCTCGCCGTGGGCGAAGTTGATCATGCCGATGATGCCGTAGACCATTGTGTAGCCGATGGCGATCAGGCCATAGACCGACCCGAGGGTCAGGCCGTTGACCAGTTGCTGCAGGAAAATACCATCCATAACGCAATCTCACGCAGTGAGGACCTGCACATCGTTGATGTGCGGTCCTTCTAGGAAAAATACAGAATTACGTCGGAACCGCTGTCCGCCAGACATCCACATTTCCCTGTGGGAGCTGGCTTGCCAGCGATTGCGGTGGATCAGCCAACATGTGTGTCGACTGAACGAACGCCATCGCGGGCAAGCCCGCTCCCACAGGGATTTGCGGAGTTCAAACGGTCGCGTCAGCCCTTACTTCTGTTTTTCCAGCTGGTGGTATTTGCCGTCCTTGTCCCACTGGTAAACCACGTAGTCGGAGACTTTCAGGTCGCCCTTGGAGTCCCAGGCTTTCTCGCCCATGACGGTTTTTACCGGGTTTTTCTTCAGCCACTCGGCGGCTTTTTCACCGCTGTTGGATTTGGCGCCGTTGAAAGCGGCGGCCAGGGTCTGAACCGAAGCGTAGGCGTACAGGGTGTAGCCTTCAGGCTCGGTGCCAGCCTTGCGGAAGGCATCTACCACAGCCTTGCTGTCGGGCAGCATGCGAGGGTCGGCGCCGAAGGTCATCAGCACGCCATCGACGAATTGCGGGCCGCCAGCGGTGGTCACCAGTTCGTCGGTAACGATGCCGTCATCGGACATGAACTTGACGTCTTTGAGGCCTTGCTCACGCAGTTGACGAACCAGTGGACCGGCTTCCGGGTGCAGACCACCGAAGTAGACAACGTCGGCGCCAGCGCCGCGGATTTTGGTGACGATGGTGCTGAAGTCTTTTTCACCACGGGTCAGGCCTTCGTACAGCACCGGGGTCACGCCGCGCTTGACCAGTTGGGCCTTGGTGGCATCGGCCAGGCCCTGACCGTAGGTGTCTTTGTCGTGCAGCACGACGACTTTCTTGCCCTTGAGCACGTCGACGATGTAATCGCCGGCAACGATGCCTTGCTGGTCGTCACGGCCGCACATACGGAACATGGCGCTCAGGCCGCGCTCGGTCACTTGCGGGTTGGTGGAACCCGGGGTGATCGCGATGATGCCCGCTTCGTCATAGATTTCCGACGCTGGAATGGTCGAAGAGGAGCAGAAGTGACCGACCACGCCGGCAACTTTCTGGTTGGTGAGGTCCTTGGCGACCGTCACGGCCTGCTTCGGTTCGCAGGCGTCATCGCCCTTGACCAGTACGATTTTCTCCCCGTTGACGCCGCCTGCTGCGTTGACCGCATCAGCCGCTGCCTGTGCCCCCTTCATGTACTGCTCGCCAAATGCCGCGTTGGCGCCGGTCATTGGTCCCGCTACACCGATTTTCACATCAGCTTGAGCAAACGCAGAAACACCCAACGCAGTAGCTACTGCGAGGGCCAGAAAGCCTTTCTTGTAAAACGTCTGGGACATGAGGTGGTGCTCCAAGGTTTTTTTTAGTTGGCACTGCGACTTCACTTCTCCTGATGCTCAGAGCAAGGGCCGTGCCATCGGTTTTTTATTCTTCAAAAAGTCGCTGCTTTCTTGTTATTTCGACTGTTTCGTTCCCATTTTCATTGGGCGTGCAACCGTCTAAACCGCGGAAGGTGAAACCATTTATTTCTTCAGGCGCAACCCGCTCGCGCCATCATTGCAACCGCGGCATCAATCGACGTGCAACCAGCCTGTAACAGCCCGCGTCACCGAACTGCACACTGCTGGTGCGGGACTGCTACAACCCGCACCATTACAGGCTAGTCGCTAAGCGAAAAAGCGCCGCTCCACGCAACATATTTCAACAATCAGATGACGATGCGCAGGCACTGGCCCGCGTGATACAGCGAAAACCCGGCCTCGTAGAGACAACTGCGCAATCCCACGCCTGCCAGCGGCTGCATCGGTGCAAAGGGAATTGGCAGGGCCTGAGGATTGCCATTACACAGGTAATCGGCGAAGGCCTTACCCACCACGGTGCCGGTCGTCACGCCACGGCCGTTATAACCGGTGACGGCGACCAGACCGGGCGCCGGTTCGAACAGGCGCATCAAGTGATCGGGCGTGAACGCAATACGCCCTGTCCAGGTGCATTCCCATTCGACAGGTTTCAGATTGGGGAAATAATGCTGTTGCACCCGATCGGCCCAGGCCTTGAGAAACCAGACCGGTTTCTGATTGCCGTTGCCGAGACTGCCGAGCAACAACCGCCCTTCTTTGTCGCGGCGAATGCTGCTCAACACTTGCCGCGTATCCCACGACCCCTGCCCGCCCGGCAGAATGTCCTGCGCGGCATCTTCGGTCAGTGGCACCGAGGCGACCTGATAGTAGTAACCGGGGAAGAAGTTGCGCTTGAGTTCGGTCCAGTCGCCTTCGGTATAGGCATTGGAGGCGATCACCACTTGCTCGGCCAGCACCGAACCGTGCTCGGTCTGCACTGACCATTGTTGCCCCACGCGCTCAAGTCGAGTGACCGGAGAATGATCAAACATCTGCCCACCGAGGCTGATCACGGCATTCGCCAGACCGGTGACATAGGCCATCGGATTGAGCGTGCCGGCGCGACGATCAAGCAGGGCGGCGGCGATTTTCTGCGTACCGGTGGCTTGTTCACAGGCCTTGCCGGTCAGTAATTCGACCGGTGCGCCGCGGCGTTTCCATTGTTGCTCACGACTGCGCAGATCCGCCTCGCCCTTGGCGTTGTGCGCCATGTGCAGCGTGCCTTCGCGGCGTAGCTGGCAATCGATGTTGTACTTATCCACAAGGCTGAACACCAGTGAAGGCGCTGCCCCGAGCATGCGGTTGAGCTGGCTGCCGACCGCCTCGCCGAAACCGGCTTCGATCTCGTCCGGCGGGATCCACATACCGGCGTTGACCAGCCCGACATTGCGCCCGGAGCCGCCGTGACCGGCACGATGAGCTTCCAGCACGCAGACGGTTTTGCCTTTTTCCAACAGATGCAATGCCGCCGACAACCCGGTAAACCCGGCGCCGATCACGCAGACATCAACCTTGACCTCACCCTTGAGCGCCGTGTTATCGGGCCTCAGTGGCGTGAGCTTTTCCCACAGACATTCTTCGCGTAACGGCATTGCCAGACTCCAACAGAAACCTGCCAAACACACTGCTGATCCTGTGGGAGCGAGCCTGCTCGCGAAAGCGGCGTTTCAGCCAACATTGATGTCGACTGACTCATGGTCTTCGCGAGCAGGCTCGCTCCCACAGGGAAAGAGCCGCCCTGATATCAGTCGAACGTAATGCCCTGCGCCAGCGGCAACTCCAGTGAGTAGTTCACGGTGTTGGTCTGGCGGCGCATGTACCCGCGCCAGGCATCGGAGCCCGACTCACGACCGCCACCGGTCTCCTTCTCGCCACCGAACGCGCCGCCGATTTCCGCGCCGCTCGGGCCGATATTGACGTTGGCGATGCCACAGTCGCTGCCGACCGCCGACATGAACCGTTCGGCCTCGCGCACATCCGTGGTGAAAATGCACGATGACAGGCCTTGCGGCACAGCGTTGTTCAGGCGCAGCGCTTCCTCGAAATCGCTATAGCCGACCACGTACAGGATCGGCGCGAAGGTCTCGCTGCAGACCACGTCGCTCTGCTCCGGCATTTCAACAATCGCTGGCGAGACGTAGTAAGCATTGGGGAATTGATCCTGCAATTGACGCTTGCCGCCGAACACCCGCCCCCCCTCGCTCAACGCCTGCTCCAGCGCATCCTGCATGTTTTCGAAGCTGTGTTTATCGATCAGCGGGCCGATCAGATTGCCTTCCAGCGGATGGCCGATACGCACTTTCGCGTACGCAGCCTTGAGGCGAGTGACGATTTCTTCCTTCACCGACTCGTGGGCAATCAAGCGACGCAACGTGGTGCAACGCTGGCCAGCAGTGCCGACCGCGCTGAACAGGATTGCGCGCACGGCCATGTCGAGGTCGGCACTCGGACCGAGGATCATCGCGTTGTTGCCGCCCAGTTCGAGAATGCTGCGCGCGAAACGCGCGGCGACTTTCGGCGCTACTTCGCGGCCCATGCGGGTGCTGCCGGTCGCACTGATCAGCGCCACTCGCGGGTCATCGACCAGCGCCTCACCGGCGTCACGGCCACCGATGATCACTTGGCAGAGACTCGCCGGAGCATCGCTGAAATTCTTCACCACGCGGTCAAACAGCGCCTGACAGGCCAGCGCCGTCAGCGGGGTTTTCTCCGAGGGTTTCCACACCACCGGGTTGCCGCAGACCAGCGCCAGCGTGGTGTTCCACGCCCACACGGCAACCGGGAAGTTAAAGGCGCTGATGACGCCGACCACGCCCAGTGGATGCCAGGTTTCACGCATGTGGTGGCCCGGGCGCTCGGAGGCGATGGTCAAGCCGTACAGTTGGCGGGACAGGCCGACGGCGAAGTCACAGATGTCGATCATCTCCTGCACTTCACCCAAGCCCTCCTGAGTGATCTTGCCCGCCTCCCACGACACCAGCTCGCCGAGATCGGCTTTGTACTCGCGCAACACTTCGCCGAATTGGCGCACCAGTTCGCCGCGGCGCGGGGCCGGCACCTTGCGCCACGCTTCGAACGCATGATCTGCGCGACTGATGTGCTGCTCGACTTCGGCCGGGCCTTCCCAGTTGACGGCGGCAATGCGGCTGCCGTCGATCGGCGAATGCACCGGCACTTTGCCGTTCTGATAAAGGGCCGGGTTCACACCAAGACGATCAAGCAATGCGGCAACCATGGGTCACTCCTCAAGCAAAAAACTGAATGTGTGCGGTCGGTTTTTCACGACCGGGCAGGCCTTTAGTTGTAGCGTCAGTACGGCGAGGCAACAAACGACCTTTACGCGAGATATCATTCCGTTTATTCATGCTGCGCATAGAAAGACAAGAAAAGGATCGGCCATGCTGAACAAACGCCACTTGCCTTCGATCACTGCATTGCAGTGCTTCGAGGCCGTGACCCGGCACCTGAGTTTCACCCGGGCCGCCGAGGAACTGAACCTCACCCAAAGCGCCGTCAGCAAACAGGTCGCGCAGCTAGAGGAATTGTTGCAGCACTTATTGTTCCGCCGGATACGTCGGCGTTTGCAGATGACCCCGGCCGGGGATTTGTACTTGGTGGAGGTCAGAAAAATCCTCACGCAGGTAGAGATGTCGACCCATTACCTGCGTTCCTACGGCGGTGAAACCGAAGTCCTGCGGGTCTCCACGCCTTCGACCTTCGGCGCCCGCTGGCTGGTACCCCGCCTGAAAGGCTGGCGCTTGCGCCATCCGTCGATCCATCTGGACCTGTGCAACGAGCAGGAGGCCGACGATTTGCTGCAAGGGCGCAGCGATCTGGCGTTCTATTTCGGCCAAGGCTCACGCCCGGGGACTGAATGCCTGAAGCTGTTCGGCGAAGAGCTTGTGCCGGTGTGCGCGCCCGGCAGCCTGCCCGACCAGCCTTTCACCGATCCGACGCAACTCACCGATCTGGTGCTGCTGCAGAATGCCTCGCGCCCACAGGCCTGGCACGACTGGTTCGACAGTCAGGGGCATCAGACCGAACACAGCTACCACGGCCCGCGTTTTGAAACCTTTTACATGTGCATCCGCGCCGCACAGGTCGGCTGCGGTGTAGCGCTGCTGCCACGGTTTCTGGTGGAAGAAGAATTGGCCGACGGCAAACTGGTCATTCCCTGGCAGCATGCAATGCCCAGCACCGACGCCTATTACCTGGCCTACCCGGAACACTCTGCGGAAGTGCCCAAGGTGAGGGATTTTGTGAAGTGGATGCTGGAGCAGATCGACAGTCCCATTGCCTGATCATATCCAAACTGTGGGAGCGAGCCTGCTCGCGAAAAGGCCGTCACATTCAATATCAATGTCAATTGCCATGACGCTTTCGCGAGCAGGCTCGCTCCCACAGAGATTGATGTTGTCTAAAAAAGCGCTGGCAATCCCCACCGCTGATATGCGCCACTAGCGCCATTGTTCGAGACCGCGCTACGGCGCGGCGCACCTGGAGACCCCGTTATGAGCGAGAGTGTGTTTGCCGATCGCATCGTGCAGAACCTGCTCGACACCGACTTCTACAAGCTGACGATGATGCAGGCGGTGCTGCACAACTACCCCAACGTCGAAGTCGAATGGGAGTTTCGTTGCCGTAACAGTGAGGACTTGCGTCCGTATCTGGCCGAGATCCGCTTTCAGATCGAGCGTCTGGCGGAACTGAGCCTGAGCGCCGATCAACTGAGTTTTCTGGAGCGCATCAGCTTCCTGAAACCGGACTTCCTGCGCTTCCTCGGCTTGTTCCGCTTCAATCTGCGCTACCTGCACACCGGCATCGAAAACGGCGAACTGTTTATCCGCCTGCGCGGGCCGTGGCTGCATGTGATCCTCTACGAAGTACCGCTGCTGGCCATCGTCAGCGAAGTGCGCAACCGTTATCGCTACCGCGAGACCGTGCTCGAACAGGCGCGTGAACAGCTCTATCGCAAGTTCGACTGGCTCACCGCCAATGCTTCGGCCGATGAACTATCGCAATTGCAGGTCGCCGATTTCGGCACCCGTCGGCGGTTTTCCTACCGGGTACAGGAAGAAGTGGTGAACGTGCTCAAGCACGATTTCCCCGGCCGATTCGTCGGCACCAGCAATGTGCACCTGTCGCGCGAACTGGACATGAAACCGCTGGGCACCATGGCCCACGAGTGGATCATGGCGCACCAGCAACTTGGCCCAAGGCTGATCGACAGCCAGATCGCCGCCCTCGATTGCTGGGTCCGCGAGTACCGGGGGTTGCTGGGGATCGCCCTCACCGATTGCATCACCACCGATGCGTTCCTCGGCGATTTCGACTTGTTCTTTGCCAAGCTTTTCGACGGTTTGCGCCACGATTCCGGGGACCCTGTGGCCTGGGGCGAAAAATGCATCGCCCACTATCACAAGCTCGGCATCGACCCGATGAGCAAGACGCTGGTGTTCTCCGACAGCCTGACCTTGCCCCGGTCGCTGGAGATATTCCGCGCACTGCACGAGCGGATCAACGTGAGCTTCGGCATCGGCACTAACCTGACCTGTGACATTCCGGGTGTCGAACCGATGAGCATCGTGCTTAAAATGACCGCCTGCAACGGCCAACCGGTGGCGAAGATCTCCGACGAGCCAGGCAAGACCCACTGCAAAGATCCGAATTTTGTCGCCTATTTGCGACACGTTTTCCAGGTTCCTGCCGATTCCAGTCTATCTAGCAAGGAGTGAATTCATGCAAGCCGTACAGCGTGAGATTGCTGAACAGCTCAAGGTGCAACCGCCGTTCGCCGACCACCAGGCGCTGCAAGCCGAAATCGCCCGGCGCATTACCTTCATTCAGGACTGCCTGGTCAATTCCGGGCTCAAGGCGCTGGTGCTGGGTATAAGCGGCGGCGTCGACTCGCTGACAGCCGGGCTGCTGGCCCAGCGCGCGATGCGTGAATTGCGCGAACGTAGCGGCGACAATGCGTACAAGTTCATCGCCGTACGCCTGCCGTATGAAACACAGTTCGACGAGCACGACGCGCAGGCCTCGGTGGATTTCATCGATCCGGACGAACGCCACACCGTCAACATCGGCCCGGCGGTAAAAGCGCTGGCCAGTGAAGTCGCGGCGTTCGAAGGCAAGCACGCGGTGTCGGTGGATTTTGTGCTCGGTAATACCAAGGCGCGGATGCGCATGGTTGCGCAGTACACGATTGCTGGCGCGGCGGGTGGTCTGGTGATCGGTACCGACCATGCAGCGGAAGCGGTGATGGGGTTTTTCACCAAGTTCGGCGACGGTGCCTGCGACCTCGCCCCGCTCAGCGGTCTGGTAAAAAATCAGGTACGGGCGATTGCCCGCAGCTTTGGCGCGCCGGAGTCGCTGGTCGAGAAAGTCCCGACGGCGGACCTCGAAGACCTGTCGCCGGGCAAACCGGACGAAGCGTCCCACGGCGTGACCTACACCGAGATCGATGCGTTCCTGCACGGTGAGCCGCTGCGTGAAGAGGCGTTCAAGATCATTGTTGATACGTACAAAAAGACCCATCACAAACGCGTGATGCCGTTCGCACCGTAATCCGTGAACGAATGAAAAAGCCCGCTGGGGAGTGATCCTCAGCGGGCTTTTCTTTGGCCAGATTATCTGTCGATGCAGCTGGCCCCTTTCGCGAGCAGGCTCGCTCCCACAGTTGATCGCGGTCGAATGTGGGAGCGGGCCTGCCCGCGAAGAACGATGACGCGGTGAACCTTATTACTTCAGGGTCACAGTGCCTTTCATCATCGAGATGTGGCCAGGGAACGAGCAGAAGAAGCCGTATTTTTCACTGGCATTGAGCTTCGAAACATCGAACGTCACCGAGTCGGTTTCCTTGGCGCCGATGATTTTGGTGTGAGCGATGACGCGAGCATCACCGTCCTTCAGGTAGTTCTTGTCGATACCGGCAGCCAGGCCATCGGTGGCGATCGGCTGCATGTCAGCTTCTTTGCTGATCACCAGGTTATGGCCCATGACGTTCTTCGGCAGGCTGCCGGAGTGGGTCAGTTCGATGGTGAAGGTCTTGCAGCTCTTGTCGATTTCAATGGCCTTGGTGTTGAAGGACATCTGGTCGGTGGAGTCAACGGTGGTTTTGCACTCGGCAGCCATCAATTGGCTGCTGGCCAGCGCCAGCAGGGATACCGCAACAACTTTGGAAAACATGGTGAATCTCCAAGGCAGGGTTAAAAAAAACACTAGTGGTTGAAAGACTGCCTGAAATCTTCGCAAGTTCCTATGACTTGAGTCAAAAATTGTATACAACTTTCAGGCTATGACACTCATCGACACAATCTAACGGCCAGATCACCCGGCTGAGTCCATGATCGGCGCATCTCACTGAAACGGAGCGTCTGTCATGATCTTTAACGGCCTGTTGTGCAGCTTGCTCGCCGCCTATGCCTGTGGCGCCAGCGGTACCTTTGAATCGCCGGAGCGCGAACGCTAAACCTTGGATCGAGGCGTGCCAGCCAGTACCCTGTGCGACTGATTCGATACCGGAGAAAGGCATGTCTCTCACATCCGTTTGTGTATTTTGCGGCGCCAACGCCGGCACTGACCCAGCCTATACCGAAGCCGCCGTGGCCCTTGGTCGCGCATTGGCCGAGCGCAAGTTGACGTTGGTCTATGGTGGTGGCGCCGTCGGTTTGATGGGCATCGTTGCCGATGCCGCACTGGCCGCCGGTGGCGAGGTGATCGGCATCATCCCGCAGAGCCTGATGGACAAGGAAATCGGTCACAAAGGCCTGACGCGTCTGGAAGTGGTCGACGGCATGCACGCCCGCAAGGCGCGGATGGCCGAACTCAGCGATGCGTTTATCGCGCTGCCCGGTGGCCTCGGCACCCTGGAAGAACTGTTCGAAGTCTGGACCTGGGGCCAGCTCGGCTACCACGGCAAACCGTTGGGCCTGCTGGAAGTGAAGGGTTTCTACAGCAAACTTACTGCTTTTCTCGACCATATCGTCGGCGAAGGCTTCGTTCGCGAGCCACACCGTGACATGCTGCAAGTGAGCGAGTCGCCGCAAACGCTGCTCCACGCCCTGGATAACTGGAAGCCGACCGTCACGCCAAAGTGGGTCGACCAAAAACCCGGCTAACCGCCGGGCACCGATACAGGGCAGAATACGCGCCGCTCAACCTCACCTTCGACCCCAGAGGATCGCCCATGGCCAAACCCAATTACTCCTTCGCCAAACGTCAACGAGACCTGGAAAAGGAAAAGAAGAAAGAGGAAAAGCTTCAGCGCAAGAAACAAGTAGCTGAAGAAGCGGCACTGAACCCTGACGGTGAAGTGGCGACGGATGATGATGTTGATGCAACCGAAGCACCGAAAGATCAGGCGCCCGACGCCTGAGCCCCACCGGGTTTGATGATCGAAATCAGACCCCGCGGATCCGTGAAGGGGCTGGCGGTACGACCGCCGGCCCTCACAGTTCTCCCCGCCGCATCCGAACACCACACGAGAACCCGCCCCCACAGGGATTGTGTCACTCGACTGGCATCACCGTGACCCGCACTTCCGGATCATGGCTCCCCCCGCCCAGAATCACCCCGCGCAACGGCGACACATCGGAAAAATCCCGTCCCCACGCCAAAGTGATGTGCTCCAGCGCCGGCTGCACATTGTTGGTCGGATCGAAATCCACCCAGCCCAGCACCGGGCAAAACACCGATACCCAGGCATGCGACGCATCGGCGCCGATCAATCGTGGCTGCCCCGGCGGTGGCCGAGTCAACAGATAGCCGCTGATATAACGTGCCGCCAGGCCTCTTGAGCGCAAGCAGGCCAGCATCAGATGCGCGAAGTCCTGACAGACCCCACGACGGCGCTCAAGCACTTCCACGAGCGGCGTCGCCACCTGGGTGGCTTCGGCATCAAAGGTGAATTCGCTGAAAATCTTCTGCATCAGGGCCTGGACGCCCAACAGTAACGGCTGCCCGGGTGGAAAACAGCTTTGCGAGAACTCGACGAAACTGCGTTTCAAATGCACGTACGGTGACTGGAAACGATAACGGCAAGCCTCAAGCAGATCGGAGGGTAGCGGCTGGCTGCTGTAGGTCAGTGCATTACGCGTCAGCTCCCACGCCGGAGACTGGTTGAAATCGAGCGACGGTCGCGCCAGCACTTCCACGGTGAGCCGGGCGTTGACCTGCAACTCATCGTGCGGTCGCTCGAACGCCAGCCGCGTCAACGGATTGCCGAACACATCCAGCTCATCGCGCCGTGCCGATGGTTGCGGGCTGATCAGCAATTGTCGTTGCGTGCAGCGCTGCCAACTGCACTCGCGCGGCCACAGGTGCGCCAACTGCTGGGCCAGCGAGACCGGGCTGTCGTAGTGATAACAGGTGTCGTGGAAGATCTGGTAATGCGCGCTCATCAGACGGACACCGTGCGCTGGCTGACATCATCGACATGGGCGAAATGGCGCAGGGCCAGTCGATCCGAGACTTGTCCGCTGGCTTCGGCAATCTCTTGCAGCAGATCCGCCAGACCATCGAGCGCCGAGCGCACGCTGGATGCTCCGAACAATGGATTCTCCAGGCAGCCCAGATCAAATCGTGCCAGACGGTCGACCAGTTGCGGCAATCCGGCCTCCCGTGGCACGCCGAAATCATCGTTCAGGCGTTTCAACGTACGAGTCACCAGTTTCAGCTGGAACAACACCGCATGCGGGTTCTGTTCATCGAGCAGCAACAGGTCGAGCACCGGAATCAACTGCGCCACCGCCAGATAACGTGAGCGGTAAGTGATGCTGCTATTGCCCAGTTCCAGCAACCACTCGAGCCCGGCCTGATCGAACGCAGCGGCGCCACGCAGAAACCCCGCCAGACTGCTGCTGAGAAATTGCAGGCGCTCGATGCGCCGACCGATCATCAGGAAGCGCCAGCCTTCGTCACGGGTCATGTCGTCCAGGGCAAACCCTGACAGCGCCGCCAGCGACATCACCAGACGGTTGAGAAAGTCCAGCAACTCGCCAAAATCCGGCTCGTCGGTCTCCAGCTCCAACGCTTCACGCTGCAACTCGACCAGCGCCTGCCAGTTTTCCCGCGAGAGCTTGCCGCGCACCTGCGAAGCCGCCCACTGCAAGCGTTGCAGGTTGGAGCGCAGGCTGAACGACCAGTCTTCGCCGAGCAGGGCGGCCAGCAAACGCTCCGGCAGTACACCTTCGTCCGGCAACAGCGACAGTCGCTCGCCGAGATCAACCGCGGCTTGCAGCGCTTGCGGGTCGTCGCCGTCGACATACCGCGCGAGCATGATGCGCAGCAGCCGCGCACTGTCATCGCAGCGCTCGCAGTAACGACCGAACCAGAACAGGTTTTCCACCACCCGCGACGGCAGATAAGGATCGCGCCTGACCAGATCGTGCACGCCGACGTTGCGCTGGGTCTTCCACTGTTCGCCGCTCGGCGGACGATCGCCCAGCACCCAGGTGTCCTTGCTCGCCCCGCCGCGCTGCATCGACACCACTTCGGCGTCAGCCTCGGCCGCCACCCGGGTCAGCCCGCCCGGCAGCACTCGATAGCCATCACCGCTGGCCGCGGCGTACACACGCATACCGATCGCTCGAGGTTGCAACTGGCCGTCTTCGGCTTGCCAGATTGGCGCCTGGGAGAGCTGGGCCAACTCTTGCGCAACATAGGCGTAAGGACGCGCCTGCATGCGCTCAGCGAGGGATTGGCGCTGCTTTTCACTCAGATCGCGGCCGAACACCGGCGCGAAGCTTTGTGAAGGAAAGGCCGGTTTGATCAACAGTTCAGGCAGTTTTTCCAGCGCCTGAGCCAGCACCGGCGCCTCACCACACCACCAGGTTGCAATGGAGGGCAGGATCAACTCTTCGCCGAACAGGAATTGGTTGATCCTCGGCAGAAAACCCAGCAAACCCGGCGACTCCAACACGCCGCTGCCCAGCGCGTTGGCGACCAGCACCCGCCCCTGGCGCACCGCCTCAAGCAGACCGGGGACGCCAAGCGCCGAGTCCGTGCGCAGCTCCAGTGGATCGCAGAAGTCGTCGTCGAGCCGCCGCATGATCGCGTGCACCCGGCGCAGGCCGCTGAGGGTCTTCAGGTAGACCGTGGCATCACGCACCGTCAGATCACCGCCCTCCACCAATGGATAACCGAGCTGACGCGCCAGATAGAGGTGTTCGAAATAGCTTTCGTTGAACCGCCCCGGCGTCAGCAACACCACCAGCGGCGCCTCGTCATCAGTGGGCGCCTGTCGAGCAAGTGTTTCCTGCAACGTGCGAAAGAAGCCGGCCAGATGCTGCACCTTCAGATCACGGTACAACTCGGGGAAGGCCCGGGACACGATGGTGCGGTTTTCCAAGGCGTAACCGGCACCCGAGGGTGCCTGCGTGCGATCTGCCGTCACCCACCAGCGCCCGTCCGGCGTGCGCGCCAGATCCACGGCGTACAGATGCAGAAAAGCACTGTCCGGCGGCACAATGCCCTGACACGGCCAGAGAAAATTGTTGTGGCCGAATACCAGCTCCGCCGGCAGCAAACCTTCGCTGATCAAGCGCTGCGGCCCATACAAATCGGCCAGCACGGCATTGAGCAGTCGTGCTCGCTGGGCGATCCCGGCCGACAATTGCTGCCACTCATCCGCCGCAATCACATGCGGCAGCAAGTCCAGCTCCCACGGCCGATCCGCGCCTTTGGGATCGGCATAGACGTTGTAGGTGACGCCGTTTTCCTGAATCTGCCGGGCCAGCAATGCCTGACGCTGCACCAGTTGCGCCGGTGTGCTGCGCTGCAATTGGTCGAACAGCCGTCGCCAATGCGGGCGCACCGCACCGCTGGCATCCAGCAGTTCGTGGTAAGTGCCCGCCGTCAGCGGGTAGCGGTCTAGCAGGTCAGGCATGGAAAGCTCGGCAGACAGCAAGGAAAGGTCAGACTAACGCAGGCAGATGACGCCCGGATAGACGAAAAATCCGGGCGCTGTGTGCGATTCAGAAACGGCGTAAATCGATTGTCATCGGTAGCTCGTCGTTTATTTCCACATTGGGTATAGGAAGTTTCCCCGGGGTGTGTCCGACCCGGAAGAAACGCGCCATGCGCCGGCTCTCCGCTTCGTTGGCGTTGACCGGCAGCGATTCGTAATTGCGCCCGCCCGGATGCGCGACGTGGTACTGACAGCCGCCCAGAGAGCGCGCCATCCACGTATCGAGCAGGTCGAACACCAGTGGCGCGTGCACGGGGATGGTCGGTTGCAGGCAGTTGGCCGGTTGCCAGGCGCGGTAACGTACGCCGGCGACAAACTCGCCGACTCGCCCGGTCGGATGCAATGGCACCGCGATGCCGTTGCAGGTCAGCAGGTAGCGTTGCGGTGGCAGGCCTTTGAGCTTGACCTGCAAGCGCTCCAGGGATGAATCGACGTAACGTACCGTGCCACCCGTCGTGCCCTCCTCACCCAGCACATGCCAAGGCTCAAGGGCCTGACGCAGTTCCAGTTCGATACCGTTGACCGCGTAATCGCCAACCTTGGGAAAACGAAATTCCAGATGCGCCGCGAACCACTCGGCCCGCAGCGGATAACCGGCACTGTTGAGTTCTACGATAACGTCGGCGAAATCCTGTTCGATGAAGTGCGGCAGCATGAACCGATCGTGCAGTTCGGTGCCCCAGCGCGCCAGTTTCGACGGCGCATAAGGCTCGCGCCAGAAACGTGCGACCAGTGCCCGCAGCAACAATTGCTGGGCCAGGCTCATGCGCGCGTGCGGCGGCATTTCAAAGGCGCGCAGCTCCAGCAAGCCGAGGCGCCCGGTGGCGCCGTCCGGTGAATAGAGTTTGTCGATGCAGAACTCTGCGCGATGGGTGTTGCCGGTGACATCGATCAGCAAGTTGCGCAGCAGTCGATCGACCAGCCACGGTGCGCACGCTTCGCCCGGCTCCGGCATCTGCGCGAAGGCGATTTCCAGTTCATACAAGGCGTCGTTACGCGCCTCATCGACACGCGGTGCCTGCGAGGTCGGACCGATGAACAAGCCGGAAAACAGATAGGACAGCGACGGATGGTTGTGCCAGTAACTGATCAGGCTGCGCAGCAGATCCGGACGGCGCAGAAACGGTGAGTCCGCCGGCGTCGCGCCACCGAGGACGAAGTGATTGCCGCCGCCGGTGCCGGTATGGCGCCCGTCGATCATGAACTTCTCAGTGGTCAGGCGGGTTTGCCGCGCCTCTTCATAAAGAAACTCGGTGCGCTCGACCAACTCGTCCCAGGTCGCCGACGGCTGCACGTTGACCTCGATCACGCCCGGGTCCGGGGTGATACGGAAATTGCTCAGGCGCGGATCGCTGGGCGGCTCGTAGCCCTCCAGCAGCACCGGGCAGCGCAGCTCTTCAGCGGTGGCTTCAATGGCTGCGACCAATTCCAGATAATCCTCGACCCGCTCCAGCGGCGGCATGAACAGGTACAAACGGCCCTCACGGGCTTCGGCGCAGAACGCGGTGCGGGTCAGCCAGTCGGCGGATTCGTCGATTTTCGGTTGGCGTTCGTCAGCCGAGGCCGGTTCGCCGTGACTGTTGAGTTGCGCAGTCTGCGGCAGCTCGGGGAAGTCCTGGTTCGGGTCCTGGGGATGGATAAACGGATACTCGGCCGCTTTCACCCAAGGCTGCGCGCCCAACGGCAAACGATAGCCCAGCGGAGAGTCCCCCGGCACCAGACGGCAATGCTCGTCGCGCAGATACCAACGCCCGCTCTGCCATTGATCGCCCTTGGCGGTGCGCGCCAGCGGCAGCACCTGGCCGATGACCTTGTCGAGTCCCTGACTGAAGACTTTGCGCAGCCGCGCACGCTCCAGCGGTTCTTCCAGACGCGAATCTTCGGCGCTGACGTTGCTCGGTAAAGTGCCCTCACGCCACAGGTAATAGAAATTGTCCTCGTAGGCCGGGAACACAAACCGCGCAGGCAGTTTCAGACGTTCGGCAACACTGGCCAGAAAGCGTCCGGCCAGTTCGCCATCGGCGGCGTAATCCTGCTGTTCATCGGCGATCAACGCGTTGTTGCGCCAGATCGGCACGCCGTCGCGGCGCCAATAGCAATTGAGCGACCAGCGCGGCAGCTGTTCGCCGGGATACCACTTGCCCTGGCCGAAATGCACCAGCCCCTGGGGCGCGTAATGTTTACGCATGCGCTGGAACAGCTCGGCTGAGAGCCGACGCTTGTCGTCGCCGAGGGCGGCAGTGTTCCATTCGGCGCCGTCCGGGTCGTCGATGGAGACGAAGGTCGGCTCGCCGCCCATGGTCAGGCGTACGTCGCCCTCCAGCAGGTCGGCATCGATCTGCCGGCCCAGCGCCTGAATCGCCAGCCACTGCTCGTCGGTGTAAGGCTTGGTGACCCGTGGCGCCTCCCAAATCCGTTCCACGGACATTTCATGGCTGAACCGGGTTTCGCAGGGCTCGACCATGCCGCTGATCGGTGCCGCCGAGGACGGATCGGGACTACAGGCCAACGGGATATGCCCTTCACCGGCGAACAGCCCTGACGTGGCGTCGAGGCCGATCCAGCCGGCGCCCGGCAAATACACTTCGCACCAGGCATGCAGGTCGGTGAAATCGATCTCGGTGCCGGATGGCCCGTCGAGGCTTTTCACGTCGGCGGTCAGTTGAATCAGGTAACCGGAGACAAACCGCGCCGCCAGTCCGAGGTTGCGCAGCAATTGCACCAGCAGCCATGCCGAGTCGCGGCACGATCCAGAGGCGTGTTCGAGGGTGTGCTCCGGGGTTTGCACGCCCGGCTCCATGCGAATCAGGTAGTTGATGTCTTCGCTCAGACGCTGATTGATCGCGACCAGAAAATCCACAGCGGGCAACGGCGTGCGGTCAATGCCGTCCAGATAGGCTTTGAATGACGGCGTCAGCGGCAGGGTTTCGAGGTAAGGCGCCAACTCCTTGCGCTCATCGGTGGCATAGGCAAAGGGGATTTTCTCGGCGTAGGGTTCGAGGAAGAAGTCGAACGGGTTGAACACCGCCATTTCCGCCAGCAGGTCGACTTCAATGCGCAGTTCGTCGGTTTTCTCCGGGAACACCAGCCGGGCGAGGTAATTGCCCTGGGGGTCCTGCTGCCAGTTGATGAAGTGCTGCTCGGGCGAGACTTTCAGCGCATACGAAAGAATCCGCGTGCGGCTGTGGGCAGCCGGGCGCAGGCGAACGATCTGCGGGCCGAGTTCGACAGCGCGGTCGTAGCGGTAATGCGTGACGTGATGCAATGCGACATGAATCGACACGGCGTGCCTCCTGCGAGCCTAAGCGTATTCGAAAGCGCGCAAGACTTATGCCATGCACAGGCTTGGGCGCTTTTGCGGAATGCTCAGGGCAGTACAGCACCAAAATCGGGCGATGCGGGGAAATGCTTTGGCGAAGTTGCGCCTAATTGTGGCGAAGATCAAAAGATCGCAACCTGCGGCAGCTCCTACAGGGAAATGCGAATCCCACTGTAGGAGTTGCCGCAGGCTGCGATCTTTTGACTCAAAAAAAAAGCCAACCCGAAGGTTGGCGTTTGCTTTAGCGTGGCACGACCGGTTTGCGTGTCGGCTTCGGCCCTTTGCCTTTGGCCGCGTCCTTGCGCTCCTTGGCGGCCTGCTGGTTGCGGGCGAACGCCGCAGCCTTGGCCTGTTCACGCTTGTCCCACGGATTGCCGCCATCACTGGCACGCGGCGGCAGGCCGGTGTGCTGAGTGAGAATCCTGGTGGTCTTCTCTTTACCTTCCTTCGCCACTTTATGGCTGCCAGCCGGCGTCGAGTTCTTGCGACGGGCGCTCTGGTAGGTGTCGGTAGACGGCTGATGCAACGGAATCAATTGATCCTTGCCCGGCCCGATCAGATCGCTACGGCCCATGCGTTGCAGCGCTTCACGCAGCATCGGCCAGCCCTTCGGATCGTGATAACGCAGGAACGCCTTGTGCAGACGACGTTGCTCTTCGCTCTTGACGATGGTCACGCTGTCACTCTTGTAGCTGACCTTGCGCAGCGGGTTCTTGCCCGAGTGGTACATCGCGGTGGCGGTGGCCATCGGCGACGGGTAGAACGCCTGCACCTGGTCGGCACGGAAGCCATTGCCCTTGAGCCACAGGGCCAGGTTCATCATGTCTTCGTCGGTGGTGCCCGGGTGCGCGGCGATGAAGTACGGAATCAGGTACTGCTCTTTGCCTGCTTCCTTGGTGTACTTCTCGAACATGCGCTTGAACTTGTCATAGCTGCCAATGCCCGGCTTCATCATCTGGTTGAGCGGACCTTCCTCGGTGTGTTCCGGGGCGATCTTCAGATAACCACCCACGTGGTGGGTCACCAGCTCCTTGACGTACTCCGGCGACTCGACCGCGAGGTCATAACGCAGGCCGGAAGCGATCAGGATCTTCTTCACACCCGGCAACGCACGGGCACTGCGGTACAACTGGATCAGCGAGGAATGGTCGGTGTTCAGGTTCGGGCAGATCCCCGGAAACACGCAGGACGGCTTGCGGCACGCGGATTCGATTTCCGGCGTCTTGCAGGCGATGCGATACATGTTCGCGGTCGGGCCACCGAGGTCGGAAATGACGCCGGTGAAGCCTGGCACCTTGTCGCGGATCTCTTCGATTTCGCGAATGATCGACTCTTCGGAACGGTTCTGGATGATCCGGCCTTCGTGCTCGGTGATCGAGCAGAAGGTGCAGCCGCCGAAGCAGCCACGCATGATGTTCACCGAGAAACGGATCATGTCGTAGGCCGGGATTTTTTCCTTGCCGTACGCAGGATGCGGGACACGTGCGTAAGGCATGCCGAACACGTAGTCCATTTCTTCAGTGGTCATCGGAATCGGTGGCGGATTGAACCAGACGTCGACTTCGCCATGTTTCTGCACCAGCGCACGGGCGTTGCCCGGGTTGGTTTCCAAATGCAGCACGCGGTTGGCGTGGGCGTACAACACCGCATCGCCACGCACCTTTTCCATCGACGGCAGACGAATCACGGTCTTGTCGCGGGTCATGCGCGGGCTGGCCAGAATCTGCACGACCTTGGCTTCTTCCGGATCATCGACCGGCCCCTTCTCCTGCTCGATGGCGCAGGCCTGGGTGTCCTGGGTGTTCACGTACGGGTTGATGATCTTGTCGACCTTGCCCGGACGGTCAATGCGCGTGGAATCGACTTCGTACCAGCCCGCAGGCGTGTCACGACGGATGAACGCGGTGCCGCGCACATCAGTGATGTCTTCAATCTTGTGACCGTAGGACAGACGCTGGGCGACTTCGACAATCGCCCGCTCGGCATTGCCGTACAGGAGGATGTCGGCGCAGGCGTCGATCAGGATCGAGTTGCGCACGCGATCCTGCCAGTAGTCGTAGTGCGCGATGCGGCGCAGCGAAGCTTCGATGCCGCCGAGCACGATCGGTACGTTTTTGTAGGCTTCCTTGCAGCGCTGGCTGTAGACCAGACTGGCGCGATCCGGACGCTTGCCGGCCATGCCGCCCGGGGTGTAGGCGTCATCGGAACGGATTTTCTTGTCCGCGGTGTAGCGGTTGATCATCGAGTCCATGTTGCCGGCCGCGACGCCGAAGAACAGGTTCGGCTCGCCGAGCTTCATGAAGTCGTCTTTGGACTGCCAGTTCGGTTGGGCAATGATCCCGACGCGGAAGCCTTGCGACTCCAGCAGCCGGCCGATGATTGCCATGCCGAACGACGGATGATCGACGTAGGCATCTCCCGTAACAATGATGATGTCGCAGGAATCCCAGCCAAGCTGATCCATCTCCTCCCTGCTCATCGGCAGGAATGGCGCTGGCCCGAAACATTCGGCCCAATATTTTGGATAGTCAAATAACGGCTTGGCTGCTTGCATGTCGGACGACCGGTGTTGAGATGAAAAATCGCGGTCGCGGAATATAGCACAAAATTTAACCAATTCCGACGGCAATGGTCGGTTTCTCTTCATCCCTGCATCACAGAGGCCGTCGGACGCCCACTCCCCTGCCGGGGCAAGCGTCCCGGCCATGCAATCACGATATCCAAGCCTTGCATTATTGCGGGGCGAACATGACAACGACTCAAGGATGAGTACTCATGATCGGCAAGACCAGCAAGGGCGCCAGCGGCGCCACCACGACAACGTTACCGAAAACCGGCGCGCCGGGACCTGATGGTCATCCGCGCATCGACGTCCATACGGTTCATCCTGCGGTCCTGCCCCATCGACCTGCGATCACGCGGCCTGATGGCGTCGATCCTGACGCCATCATGCCCGCGCCCACCGTACAGGTGAGCGCCATGCAGTCGCCGCTGAACGCGACGCTGCCCCCGCTATCGCGTGGCCTGGAAGATTACCGGGTGACGCCGCCGGGGTGGGACGACTCCCCTGCCCAGGGCGCGCGCATCATCAAGGGGCGCACCTACGTCACACTGCCCGACAACCACATCGTGCAGATCGCGATGGATCCTGAAACCGGGTTCTACCGGGCCAGGCACTCAAGCGAGCGCACGCCGTCCGGCCCACCCCTGCAACCCGATGCCGACGGCCAGTACTGGCGCGAAGTCCCTCGCCACGAAGCATCACCGCGGCACCTGAGTGACAGTCGCCTGGAGGCCTTTCGCAGCGAGATCGATTTCACCGGCATCGCACCCGACGCCGATGGCCTGCACCGTTTTGACGGCAGGCTTTACGCCCTGATCCGCAGCCACGCCTATCAAGTCGTGCGTGACCTTGAAGTGTCTACACCAACCACACCGGTCTGGCGCATCGTTCGCGCCCAAGACCCCGTCGCTGGCGATGCCGACAATGTCTACGTGGGCACTCGACCGGGCCGTTCGGAGCCGGTGGTTTTCGACCCTCGGCACGGCTGGATCGAAGCGGCGGTGCCGGGTGTCGGTGGCCTGTACCGCGCAGAGACACAGATACCGTGGTTCAACCCGGACTCCTACGGCGAAAGGTTGCGCGCGCTGCTGCCCCCGCAGCGCCGCGCGCGCGCGCTATTCCCCTTCCTGGACGAAAACCAGATCAACGCAATGCTGCAGAACATGGGCGTGGATACGCCGACGCGCCTGGCGCAGTACGAACGGGAGCTGAACGCCTTGCAGCGCCAGTTATCCTTCTGGCACCACGGCGACCAGACTGTCGCCCGTCAACGAATTATCGATTGCTGGAGAAAGAAGGGGGTTGTGCATCTGGCCGCCGCTGGCCCGCTGCTGGGCGAAAAACTTGATCTGAGTGGTCTGGGCCTGACCAACATGCCCTCTCTGGACGGCATCGACTTCCGTCATGTGACCGCCCTGGATCTGAGCAACAACAAATTGATTCTTGCCACGCACCTCAAGCCTTTCAAACACATCACCAGCCTCGACCTGTCGAGAAATGAACTGATCGACCTGCCCTACGACCTGCGTGAAATGCACGGTCTGACCCACCTGAACCTTGAGAAAAACCGGATTACCATCGACAAGTACACCTCACCGCTGCCATTAAAACTGGAGGTGGTAGTGCTGAACGATAACCTGATCAAGGAAAGGCTAAACCTCAGTCGCCTGCTTTTTCTGCGAAAGCTCGGACTGGCGCGCACAGGGCTGACGCAATGGCCGGAGGGTGTGAACGAGGCAGCGTTTCTTGAAATTCTCGATCTGCGGTCCAACCGGCTTACCGAAATTGCCGACTCGATTATCTCGCCCTCTCAAGACCAGCTGGTGCGGTCGGGAATGTTGAGCAACAAGATTTATGTTCGGGACAATCCGCTTTCCGCTGCCACCCTCGAAAAATTGAGGCTGTATCTGGTACGCCTGCGCATCGCCGGCTTCACCGATGCGCGCCCGCAGACTCTGCTGAGCGAAATCGCCGCGCCACTGCCCCCTCAGCAACCGTAGGACGCGAGGCACCTTCGCGGACACAAACCTTCACTGGACTTGCAGCAGCCCTGTCTGACAGGGCTGCTCGACGACTGCTCAAGGATGAGTATTCATGATCGGCAAAACACCCAAGGCCCCGTCCGGGCCCACCGCAGTAAAATCCCCGAAAACAAGTACCTCGTGGGCTGATGGCCTGGCGCGGATTGATCCCGCTGGCGGCACCTTTCACGCACACCACGGTACGGCGGCGCCCGCGCGCGTGGGCGGCGACATCGACGCAATCACCCCGGCACCGGCCGTGCAGGTCAGAGCCTTGCCTGCGCACACTGGCCTTGCGGCGCAAACGGCGGCGCCGACGCTGGAGGACTTCTGGATCGCGCTACCCCCTGGCTTACCGGAGCCCGATGTTCAGGGGGTGCGCACGATCGAAGGGCGCCAGTACGTGACCCTGGCGAACGGCCGCTTCGTGCAGGTTGCGGCGGACCCGGAAACGGGTGGTTATCGGGCCACGCGATCAAGTGAACGCGTACCGTCGGGGCCGCGACTGCTGGCCGATGCCGATGGCCGATACTGGCAGGAAGATCGACCTCAGGCGCCCCATGACCTGTCCGATACCCGCCTCGACGCTTTTCGCTGTGACCTGGATTTCACCGGTATCGAACCCGGCAGCGACGGCCTCTACCGGTTTGCCGGCAAGCTCTACGCCGTCATTCGTACTCGCGCTTATCAGGTTCTGCATGACACCGATGCCTCAACACCCGACACCCAGGTGATGCGTATCGTGCGCGCCGGGGACGCCGTGGCCCATGATGAAAACAATGTCTACTTCAGCACGCGGCCTGGCCGCTCGGAGCCGGTCGTGTTCGATGCCCGGCGTGGGTGGGTCGGCGCCAGCATCCAGGGCGCAGGCGGGATGCAGCGCGTGCACCGAGGCCAAGCCATGCACCAGCAACTTGTCGACAAGACACTCGCGCTCGAAACCGAAGGATTGCTTGTCCAGGCAGCCGGTGAAAAACGCTCAGAGGCAACCGATAACTGGCGCGCTCAGGAGCAGGGCAGCCAAGGTGAAAGAGGTGCACTGGCAATGCTGGAGGTGCGTCTTCGTCAAGAACTGGATCTGCTCAAGGCCTACATCGGCCGGTATGTAAACGAGCGGTACTGGATCAGCCGGGTCAAACCGGAAGGCATTTTCAGGAACGAACTGCACGAATTGCGCGTGCAGAGCGTCGACAATTGTGACCGTCTGATTGGCGCCAGCGACCGGCGCAAGCTCATCGAGCTGGGTGATTTGCACGACACGCGCGCAATGTACGAGGCCATTGCCGAGCACCTGTGGAAAAAACGCGAGATCCTGCAGATCCGTCAGCAACTGGTCGACGACATTCTCAGACAATCACGCTCTTCGGCGCTCGAAACCGCCCTGCCCACGACACATTCGATGGACTTGCAGGTGATTACCTCCGGCTGGGTCGAGGCTCGCAGCCGACTGCTCAGCGGCGACCCCGGCGATAGCCAATCAGCGTTGGCGCAATGGGCACGCTCGTACATTGAAACGGCTTCGGCGTTCCATGACATCGACAGCGTTCCGCAACAGGCGCGCCTGGCGATCATCACCGGCCTGCTGGACCAGACCGCCGCGATCAAGGCCTCATACGAAAACCTCGCGTTCGCGCCGGATTCTGCCGAGGCCGGTGTCCGCCGGCAAATCATCGAGGTCATGCAATCATTTGAGGAGACCCTGGAAAAGCGGGCAAGTCGCTATCACCGCGAACAGCTGACCACTCTGGCGATGCCGGCGCAGGACGAGGTCATCGACTTTGACTTCGTGCCCAATCAGGAAAACGCCGGGCAGGCACCTGCACGCCGACGTCTGTTTCGGGCCCGTCACCACGACGTTTACAAAATCAGTGTCGGCCTTCCGCGACGTACCGCTTCAGGCGAAGAAGTGATTGATGTCACAGACCCCGGCAGTGTCGAACAGGTCTGGCAGACGTACGAGCGCCGCGATGGCGAGTGGCGCCGACAGGCACCGCCTCCGGACATGGCGTTGCCCACGCTGATGGCGCTGGCCAATGAGCGAATGGAGCAATGCGAAGCCCACCTTAGAAGCGCCAGGCAGGATGAAAAAGCCAGGCGCAATGCCAGCAACATCGTGGAGTTTCTCGGCGCAAAAGCCGAGCAGCTCGATGACGTCGCGTTACAGCTGGAACGACAGCCGAATGCGGCCGACGAAGAGATCGCTGTGCTCATCAGCCAGTTGCGTCAGAACAGCCAGCGACTGCGCCAGGAAGGTGAGGACATCCGCGTGCGGCTCTACAAGGACAAGTCGTTCCTGAGCGCCAGCCGAGTGGCTTACCTGCTCGGCCAGAACCAGATCGTCGCCATGAAGACCCACACCCGGCTCGAACGGGGCAAGGGCAGCAACAAACATTATCTGGATATCTATTCGCTCAATGACAGGCGCACTGGCGAGCCGCTCTGGCATGCACATTTTCATTACGCAAAGGCAGACAGCGCCGCCGGTGATTTCACCGTTCAGGGCGGCCACCTGAAAACTCTCGAACAGAGCAGTTCGGGTCTGGCCTCCCAACGCCGGGATCAACAGGCCGGGCGGGTGCACGTCCCGATCTGGCGCGAAGCAATCGACAGCAGGACCGCGCAGAAGATTTTCGATGTTGCGCAGTGATAGCTCGCCCGTCCACGCCAGCACACCTTCCCCATCAGCCCTTGTACCCGCAGGGCTGATGGAGCAACCACTCAAGGATGAACACAATGGGAACCAAAACCCCGCCCCGCGTCACCGTCTCGGTCGATGTCCACACGCCACCTCGGCACACCGCAGATGGCAGCACCGCGCATCGCCAGGACGGTGACTCGTCGAATACTCATGCGCCACGACCGTCAAGGCCAGGCATGACGCCTGACAACGTGGACGTCGATGGGATTCATCATGTGCCAGCACTGACGGTAGGAAAAATTGGCACTACCACGGCATCAATACCGCCCCATACGCAGACGACCCTGACGCTGGAGCAGTACCGAATTAACGCGACACCCATCCACGTGCCGCTCGACGCAAACGATTTGCGCCTGCACAAGGGGCGCCATTACGCCGACCTGCATGACGGAGGCGTGACGCAGGTTGCGGTGGATGCGGACACTGGCCTGTACCGAGCCACCCGGTCCAGCGAGCGGATCGCGTCCGGCCCGCTGCTGCGGCGCGACCCTCACACCCGGGTCTGGCATCCGCTGACTGATGCCGATACCGCGACCTTCCCTCTGACCGAGGCACGCCTGCAGCCTTTTCGCACCGAACTGGATTTCAGCGGGGTCGAGCCCGGCAGTGACGGACTGTGGCATCACGACGGCAAACGCTACGTGGTCATCGGAAAAGGGGCGTATCAGGCGCTGCAGGATCTCGAAGCTTCCACGCCCGGGCAGCCTGTCCTGCGCATCGTCAAGGCAGCCGATCCGGTGGCCGCCGATAGCACGAACATCTATCACGCCAGCCGCGCTGGCGTGAGCCTGGCCGTGACTCGAGAGGCCGCAGACACCTGGGTTGGCGTCGCGGTGGGTCTGCAGGGCGGCATGCGTCGCAGTGCGCAGGCCAGGCTCACCAAAGACGTGCTGCTGGAGCGGTACCGTCCAATCAGTGAGGCTTTTCAGGTGATGAGTCAATCACACGCAACCTACGAGCAGCTCTGGGGCAAGGCGCGTGAATTGCCGGATGCCAGCGATGAAAAAACCAGGGCCTTGATCGGCCTGGAAGTGCATTTGCTCAAACACATCAAATTAGAGACTGACTTCGTACAGTCCTGCGTCGATAACCGGGAATGGCTGATTCACCTGAAGACCAGTGGCCTGTACAAACAGGAGCTGCATACCTTCCGCAAAGAGAGGGTGCAAAGCCTCAACCGGCTCATGGTGGTGATGGACTTGCGGGTACGGCCCACGATCGCGGCGCTTACCTTCGACAGTTTCAGGCGGTCCCTCACCCATCTGAACAAAAAGCTCAAGTTGCTCGATGAGCGCCAGGCCGTGATCGATCAAATCCTCAAAGACTCACGCGACTCCGCCGATGAAATCATCGAACTCAACAAGACAGTGCCCGGCCACGATCAGGTCAACGGTAGCAGGCTGACCCTCTATCTGCGCCTGCTGTCGGACCACCCTGAACACCCGCCGGAGGTCGGGACTCAGTCACTGCAGGCGATCAAGCTGCTGACCGCCGATATCGATAGCATTCCTGAGGCAGAGCATCCCTTTGTCCTGATCTACGCGCTTGATTGCCTCAAGGAAGACAGGTTGCACATCGCATCGCTGGCGACCTCCAGCAGCCCGGAAAAGGCCGGCTACATCAGGGAGATCCTGGCGTTGATCGAACCGTTCGAGCAGCGCATCGAAAGCCGCTTGAACCAGCAATATGAATCGTGGGGCGGTGATACGGAGCTGCCAGGTCTGGATCAGGACATCGACTTCGACTTCGTTCCGCGCCAGCCAGCGACGAGCGAAACCGCCGCGCCGCCGCTGCCACGCAAAATGTTCCGCACCCGTCAGCACGGTACCTACAAGGTGTTGATCGGCGAGACCGAAACGGCGGCCGACGGCAACGTTACGATCAATGTTCCTGACCTGTTCAGCCCGGATGCACCGCCCCAGCGATACGAAAAAAGACAGGGAGAATGGCAGCCTGTGCGGCCTGCAGTCGCCCCTGCCTCAAGGCCGGAATTGATCCGTGAAGCCAACCGGTTGCTGGATGACGTTGAGGTACACCTGGCCGAAGCAAAGGCGAAAGAAGCCAGGAATGAATACCCCGGCGAGATCATCCGGTACCTCGGCGAGCACGCCGATCGCTGCAGCGATCAGGCCACTGCGCTGGAAAACAGCCCCGGGGCCGCCGAGGATCCGGTCATGACCAGCCTGTCCAGACGTTTGCGGGCGGCTGGCGCGGCACTGATTCGCGGCGGACACACCGTGCAGGTCCGGATGTACAAGAACAGGCAGGTGCTGGACATCATGCGCCTGAATTTCCTGCTGGATAACGCCGAGCTGACGGCGACACGAACCGTGGTTCGCAAACCATTGGGCAAGGGCAGCAAGAAGTCTTTTCTGGACGTCTACAGCCTCCAGGATCGTACCGGCCAGGCGCCCTTGTGGGAGGCGCATTTTCACTATGACAGCGAGCACAGCCCGGCGCTGAACTTCCAGGTCAAGGGCGGCCATCTCAAGACGCTTGAGCAAAGCCGGCTGGGCCTTGAATCCCAGCGCCGGGATGCCGGGGCCGGACGCCCGCACCTGGGCATCTGGCGCGAGACGTTTGATGGCAAGACCGCACGCAAGATATTCGACCTGGCGGCCGCGACGCCCGCCAACCCGCGCTGACAGACCAGCGCGATAACCGACCCGACCGGGTCACCCATGAAATGACAAACCTTCAAGGATGAACGCATGTCACCCAAACAGCCTGTCAGAGGCAAAATCACTGTCGATATCCACGTACGGCCTGACGAACCTGACCACACGGCAGCGCAACGGCGCGATGCGTCCACGCGCCCCCATGCGGGGCCTGACGAAGCGCTATCGCCAACCGTTACCTTGCGCCACAGCATGCCCCTCGATGAGGCCGGCCTGGACGCGATCACGCCTGCACCGGTGTTGACCATCAAACCCACGGTAACCGCTGTTGCCCGACAAACAACTGAGTCAATGCCTCTGGCGCACTACTGGATCAGCGCGGACATCACCTTGGCGCCTGCCAACGAACACGGGGTCAGAATCCACAAAGGTCGGCAGTACGTGGATGTCGCCGAGGGAGGCATTGTCGAAGTGGCGCAGATTGCTGCCACAGGTCAGCTTCGCGCCCGCCTGCCGAGTGAGCTGCACCCTTCCGGGCCGGTGCTGGTGCGCGATCCAACCAGCCACCTGTGGGAGCCGCTGGAGGTTGCGCCCATCACTTTCGCCTTGAGCGAAGCGCGCCTGCAGGGATTTCGCACAGCGCTGGATTTCACCGGTATCACCCCCGGTGACGACGGACTTTTGCGCCTGGACGGCAAGCTCTACGTAGTGATCGACACCCACGCCTACCAAGCCCTGCACGACCTCGACGCATCGACGGCACTCACACCGGTGATGCGGATTGTCCGTGCCGAAGACCCGGTGGCCAGCGCTACCGACAACCGCTATGTCGCCACGCGCCCAGGCAGGTCGCAAGCCATCGTGTTCGACGCGGTCGACGGTTGGTTGGGCGTCAACGTCCCCGGCGCGGGAGGCATGCAGCGAGGGCAAAGTTCTCAGCCCTCCAACTGGAAGGATCATTTCAGCTCGGCGCTCAATCGCCTGAAAAGTCCGGCGGCGCGCGTGCGCAAACTGTATCCAGCCTTGACCGAGGCGCAAGTGACTGCCTTGCTCCGATCATTTGGCACGCAAGCCGCAACGCTGCTGACTCGTCAGGAAGCCGATTACCGGACGCTGAAAGCCGAGTTGGCCGCGTGGTCACGTGACAGCACCGCAACATCGACCCAGGGTTCCGGCACAGAATGGATCGCCTCTGTAGTCAATGACCTAAAGCGTTGCTGGAGAAAGGAAACCACCACGCTGAAAATCGTCTTTGCAGACGAACATCCGACGCTGCCACGGCTCACGGTCGACCTGGCGAATGTGCGCACCCTTGAGCTGGACTCCCTCAACTGGTCGGACGCCGCCGACGCCTTTCTCAACCGGTTCAGCGACCTGTCTCGACTCGCCGTGAACCGCTCCACGCTGGACAAGCTGCCTGTGGCCAACACCGCCATGCGCAACCTGATCACGCTGGATCTGAGCGGCAATCAGATCCGCCTCGATCAACGATCCGCCGCGCGTCTGGCCGGGCTCCAGCGACTGCAGCATATCGACCTGTCGGGCAATCCCTTGGGACGAACGCCGGATTTCGCTGCGATGGATCAATTGCAGACCTTGAACCTGAGCAACACCGGCATCGAACAATGGCCGACAGGTTTGCACCGGCAATCAGGGCTAACGCTGGTCGACTTACGGCACAACCAACTGAGTGAAGTGCCTGACGCAGTGCTCAATCCGCCAGTGGATCAACTGCCGGCCAGCGCCCGGATCAACGGCGTTACGCGGCTGGAAGGCAACCGTTTTGCAGCGGACTGCTGGAAATCCCTCGAGGCCTTCTGGGAGCGGGTCGGCGCCGAGCATCCCGAACTGGTCAGCCGCGCTCACCCGGCCGCGTTCCGGCTCGACGCTGACATCCCCGAGGTGGGCCTGATACGTCGATTGCACCCCGACAAGGATGCCCAGACGGCCAGGGTTTACCTGATGGGGCTGGATGCAGCAACGCGTAACGGGCTGGCCGGGCGGGTGGAAGCGTTGGAGCGCATCGACGTGCAATTGAAGGAATACGTTGAGAACGCGTCCACGGCCCATCCACGACTCAAACTCTGGAGGCAAGAAGTCGCCGAAACGCTCAGGCAATGCTGGCTCGACAAATCCGCAGACACGCTGACACTGCCCAAGGGCCTCGGGCCACTCCCGGTATTGCAGGCGGACTTCAGCCACGTCAAGACACTGGTGCTGCGAACCGTTGACTGGTCGGATGCCGGCGACCTGTTCCTGCGCAGCTTCACCAGCCTGGAATCGTTATCCATCACCCATTGCGACCTCAAGTTCCTGCCCGACAGCGTGGGTGAAATGAGCAAACTGACCCAACTGGACCTGAGTTCGAACACTATCGTTCTTGATGAGCAAGCGGCTACGCGAATCAGTGGTCTGAGCCGGTTGACGACCCTCGACCTGTCCGCCAATCCGCTGGACCTCATCCCCGACTTCAGCACCATGACGCAGCTGGAATATCTCCTGTTGTCCGACACGGAGCTCAATCGCTGGCCCAGCGGACTGCACGACAAAACAGCGCTGAAACGGCTGGACCTGCGTAACAACCGCCTGAACGAGGTGCCAGCGCAGTTCCTCGACCCCGCGCCCAAGCAATTGCTGGCCATTGCCCGGATCAACAGCGTCACCGCGCTCGATGGCAACGACTTTCCGTCCAACTACTGGCGCAGGTTCGACGACTACTGGCGGCGGGTGAACGAAGTGGACCCCGAACTGCTGACCTCTGGCCCCGATGACGTCATTTTTGACAGTGAAAACTCTCAGGCACAACGGTATCGGCGATTGTATCCGCGCAAAAACATCAAACCGTGCAGGGAATACCTGTGGAGTCTGGAAGAAGATGCCGCGTCCGCCCGGCTCACCGGCCTTGAACAGGACTTCAGCGGGCTGAAACGTCAGCTCGACGATTGGGTTTATTCCGGAGCAGGCAACCTCATGGGATACATTCCCGCCAACCAGTTGGCAGCCAACGCCAACTCGCGTCGCGACCGTCTGAAAGCCAGCGAGCGGATTATCAGTTGCTGGCGCCAGGAGACGCCGCAAAAACTCGCCTTCGACCGCACGCCCATCGGCCTTGAGCTGGACCTGAGCGGCCTGAGGCTGCCCAGTCTGCCGGACATCGACATCGACTTCAGCCACGTCGGCTCGCTCAAACTGAACAATATGGATCTCAGGGCTTCCCCGGAAGGTTTTCTGACGCGCTTTCGTCATGTGCGCTGGCTGTACCTGTCGCGCAATCAACTGCGCGAACTGCCGCCCGCCATTGGAGAGATGCACGGGCTGACGCGATTGGCGCTGGATAACAATCAGCTGTCCCTGACCGCCGAAACTGCCCGCGTACTGTCCGAGCGCACGACACTAAGAGCGCTGGATCTGCAGGATAATCCGCGGCTGGGTATCTGCCCGGACTTCAGCCGCATCACCGACATGCGCCACCTCGACCTGGCGAATACCGGCATCGATACATTCCCCTCCGGCATTGCCGAACAGCCACTACTGGACACTTTCGACCTGAGCAACAACCGCATCGTCGACATCCCCGATGCCGTCATCGCGCCAACGAACGAACGACTTCCGCATACCGTGCGCATCAACAATGTCACCAACGTACGCAACAATCTCCTGTCCGACGCCACGCTAACGCGCATCAATCAGTACAACGAACGATTGCTTCAGGCCGAGACACCGCTTTCGGGTCCGAATAATCTGGTCGACACGGCACGAGGTCATGTTCCTGCGGCCAACCATGCGACCGCTGCCGATCCAATGGCGCGTTGGACGAAGGGGATGGCCGCCGATGCCGTGCAGGCCAGAAGGATTCAATGGCAGGCCCTGGAGGCTCAGCAAGGCTCGGGCGGCCTGTTCGATACCCTTGACCGCCTGTTGTTGCCAGAGGGTGCCGGCCGCGCCGACCTGCAACAGCGGGTGTGGAAACTGATCGACAGCATCAGCGAAAACAGCGAGCGATCCGAAAGCTTGCGCCGGGAAGTGTTCGATCGGGCGGGAGAAGCCACCTGCTGTGATCGTGCGGCATTCACCTTCGCCAATCTCGAAACCAGAGTCATGATGCATCACGCACTCGCCCAGGCGGGCGACAGGGAACAGGGGCCAGCACTGTTCCAACTGTCCAGAGCCCTGTTCCGGCTACACGAGGTCGACACCCTCGCGGCGGCCGATATTGCCCAACGCGAGGCCGCAATCGCCGAGTCCAGGACGCCTGAAGAGATGCGCCGGCTGCCCGCGCCGCAGATACCGGAAGAGGTCGAAATCAGATTGTTCTATCGCCACGCCCTGCGCGACCGCCTGCTATTGCCCGGGCAACCTGAGCGCATGGGCTTCGGTCGCCTGGTCAATGTTTCAGATGAGCAGGTGAACGCGGCTCACCAGAGCGTGCTGGCGCTGGACAACTCCGTGCAAGAGTTCCAGGCGCTGGTGACCAGGGAGTTCTGGCAGAAATTCATCACCAACAAGTACCAGGTGGATTTTGAAACGCAGCGGCAACCGTTTCAGGATCGCCAGGCAGCGCTCGACGATTTGCATGCGGCCAACGAACTGGCGCCGGATGATTACCAGACGCAATCCAATTCACTGCAGGCGTCATGGATCGTTGCGGAAAGCGCGCTGATCGAAACCCTGACCCGCCAGGAGCTGGCCGGGTATCCAACCGGCAGCATCGTTGAGGAGGCGGCAGGCACGACGGCCTGACGCCATTGCGCCATGAGGCTGGCCGAGCGCGATTGCGGCCAGCCTTTATTCGTCGTCGTCGAAGTTGTAGCTGCCTGGTGCGAGGTTTTCGAAGCGCGTGTATTTACCGATAAACGCCAGCCGGATAAAGCCGATCGGGCCGTTACGCTGCTTGCCGATGATGATTTCGGCGATGCCTTTGTGCTCGGTTTCCGGGTGATACACCTCGTCCCGGTAAACGAACATGATGACGTCGGCATCCTGCTCGATCGCTCCGGATTCCCGGAGGTCGGAGTTGATCGGGCGTTTGTTAGGGCGTTGCTCCAGGGAGCGGTTAAGCTGGGACAGTGCGACCACCGGGCAATTGAATTCCTTGGCCAGGGCTTTCAAGGAACGCGAGATTTCGGAAATCTCGTTGGTCCTGTTGTCGCCACCGGAACCTGGAATCTGCATGAGTTGCAGGTAGTCGATCATGATCAGGCCGATGTCACCGTGTTCACGCGCCAGCCGCCGGGTACGGGCACGCATCTCTGACGGGCTGATGCCGGCGGTGTCATCGATGAACAGCTTGCGATCATTGAGCAGGTTGACCGCCGAGGTCAGCCGCGGCCAGTCATCATCTTCCAACTGACCGGAACGTACCTTGGTCTGATCGATCCGGCCGAGGGACGAGAGCATACGCATGATCAGCGATTCGCCTGGCATCTCGAGGGAGTACACCAGAACGGCCTTGTCGCTGCGCAGTACGGCGTTTTCCACCAGGTTCATCGCGAAGGTGGTTTTACCCATCGACGGACGGCCAGCAACGATGATCAAGTCAGCCGGCTGCAGGCCGCTGGTCTTCTCATCGAGGTCGGTGTAACCGGTCGACAGGCCGGTAATGGAGTTGTCGGTGTTGAACAACGTGTCGATTCGGTCGATGGCCTTGGTCAGCAACTCGTTCACACCCACCGGGCCGCCGGTTTTAGGCCGGGCCTCGGCAATTGCGAAGATCTGGCGCTCGGCTTCGTCGAGGATTTCCTCGGCAGTGCGACCTTCGGGGTTGAAGGCACTGTCGGCGATCTCGGTGCTGATGCCGATCAGTTGGCGCAACGTCGCGCGCTGACGAACGATCTGCGCATAGGCCTTGATGTTGGCGACGGACGGCGTGTTTTTCGCCAGTTCGCCCAGGTAACCAAGACCGCCAACCTGAGACGTCTGACCTTCCTTGTCCAGTTGTTCGGCAAGGGTCACGACGTCAATCGGGGAGTTCTGATCGGCCAGTTTGGCGATCGCACGGAATATCAGACGGTGGTCATGCCGATAGAAATCGCCGTCGGAGACTTGATCGAGCACGCGTTCCCAGGCGTTGTTGTCCAGCATCAGACCACCGAGAACAGCCTGTTCGGCTTCGATGGAATGCGGCGGCACCTTCAGGGCAGCGGTTTGCAGATCGTATTGCTCGGGAGCGGAGATATCGTTCATGGCCACTTGAGTTGTTTAGTAAAAACAGGGAATTCAGAAAGACAAAGGGCACGACCTGTAAACAGGATCGTGCCCGATGTTAACCGTCTGACGTACAAGCCGCCAGCCGATCAGGTGTTGCTTAAGCTGCTACCACTACAACGCGTACGGTGGCTTCAACTTCGGCGTGCAGGTGCACGGCTACGTCGAATTCACCTACGTTGCGGATGGTGCCGTTCGGCAGACGAACTTCGCTCTTCTGCACTTCAACGCCGGAAGCGGTCAGTGCGTCAGCGATGTCGTGAGTACCGATCGAACCGAACAGCTTGCCTTCGTCGCCAGCGGTGGCAGTGATGGTCACTTCCAGCTCGGCCAGTTGGGCAGCACGGCTTTCAGCCGATGCTTTACGGTCTGCGGCAGCTTTTTCCAGCTCGGCACGACGCTCTTCGAACGCAGCGATGTTCGCTGGGGTCGCTGCGGTAGCCTTGCCGTAAGGCAGCAGGTAGTTACGGCCGTAACCGGCCTTAACGTTTACTTTGTCACCCAGGTTGCCCAGGTTGGTGACTTTTTCCAGAAGGATCAGTTGCATGTGAAAATCCTCTAACTTTTAACCTTCACCGTTCGCGCTGTCGGTGTCTTTCGACACATGACGACCGCGAAAATCAATCAGGCTGTCGACAATGGCCAAGACCACTAGCAACGGATAGATCAGCTGCATGAACAGCAACAGCGTGACGTACAACCCCACCAGCCAGAAACCGGCCAGTCGCTTCTGCCCGACCAGCCCATGAATCAAGGCAAGTCCGGCGAACACCAGCGGTACACTGCACAACGGCGTCAACATGGCCATCTGTGCACCGAGATTCGGGCCCAGAAGCATCAACGCCAGCAGTAACATCGCCGGCCCCAGCGGGATCCGGATGGCGCGAAACTCGCGACCAAAACCACCCGGGTTGTACAACAACGCCTGCCAATGACGCCCGACAATCAGGCTCAGCACGCTGACGATCTGCAACAAAGCCGCAATCAGTCCGGTCAGGACTGGCGCAATCAGGGACGCGAAACGCGCTTGCTCATCAACCGACAATTGCTTGTAGGTCTCACCGAGAAGCGCTGGCATGACCTTTATGAGGGCCTGCGCGAGCATCTCGATCTGGGCCGCAAACGCCGCCCCGAGCACCACTGAAAACACCACTCCAACGGCTACGCTGACCAGCAGCGTACGAACCCAGGACTCACTTGCGCGCAAAACCAACGCAAGCCCCGAAGACCCCAAAAGCACCAGAAGTGCCCGTGGGTCATCGGCATACAACCACCAGATCAACGCTGGCAGCAGCCCCAGTGAAAGAACGCCAAGAGCGTCTTTCAATCCGCGCCGCAGAAGCACAAGGCTCCCGGCGGCAGCACCCAACCAATACAACAACGGCAATGTTGCACATCCGGCCACTACGAGAGTGGCCTGCATACGGCCTCGCATAATGAACTCAGCTATGGCACGCATGCATTCAATCCTTTGCTACTTGTCGACTGCCCGGTCTCAGCGGCCGTGGCTGTCGGTGTAGGCCAGCAGGGCCAGGAAGCGGGCGCGCTTGATAGCGGTGGCCAGCTGACGCTGATAACGAGCTTTGGTACCGGTGATGCGGCTTGGAACGATTTTGCCGGTCTCGGATACGTAGGCTTTCAGAGTGTTGAGATCTTTGTAATCGATCTCTTTCACTTCTTCAGCAGTGAAGCGGCAGAATTTACGACGACGGAAGAAACGTGCCATTTGATAGGCTCCTTAAAAGGTCCGTGGATTACTCGTCAGCGTTATCGCTGTTGTCGCTGTCATCACTATCAGCGCTATCAGCGCCTTCGTGCTCAGGACGGTCGCGACGCTCACGGCGCTCACTGCGGTTTTCTTCAGCCTTGAGCATCTCGGATTGGCCGGTAACGGCTTCTTCGCGACGGATGACCAGGTTACGGATCACAGCATCGTTGTAGCGGAAGTTGTCTTCCAGCTCGGCCAGGGCCTTGCCAGTGCACTCAACGTTCAGCATCACGTAGTGAGCCTTGTGAACATTGTTGATTGCGTAGGCCAGTTGACGACGGCCCCAATCTTCCAGACGGTGGATTTTGCCGCCGTCTTCTTCGATCAGCTTGGTGTAACGCTCTACCATGCCGCCGACTTGCTCGCTTTGATCCGGGTGGACCAAAAAGATGATTTCGTAATGACGCATGAATGCTCCTTACGGGTTGTAGCCTGCCGCTCAAAAACGGTCAGACAAGGAGTGAATGACACTTATGGACTTGCTGGCGCGGGGCACATGCGTGCCTGCCGTCACAGCAAGGGGCGCAATTGTAGAGAAGGGGCTGAAGAGGTGCAAGGCAATTGGTGATTATTTGAACAATCACCGATTCATGCCACACCACAAAACACTGTGGGAGCGAGCCTGCTCGCGAATGCGGTCTGTCAGGCAACATTTACGTCGACTGACACTCCCCTTTCGCGAGCAGGCTCGCTCCCACATTTGAACCGTGTACGACTCAGGACTTCTTCGCGGAAGCCTTGGCCTTGGCACCGCGCTGACGCTGCGCCTCGAACAGGCACACACCGGTTGCCACCGAAACGTTGAGGCTGCTGACGCTACCAGCCATCGGCAGGTTCACCAGATAGTCGCAATGCTCACGGGTCAGACGACGCATGCCCTTGCCTTCAGCACCCATGATCAGGATGGTCGGGCCGGTCAGGTCCTGGTCATAGATACTGACCTCGGCCTCGCCCGCCGTGCCGACAACCCACAGACCGCGCTGCTGGAGCTTTTCCAGAGTGCGCGCCAGGTTGGTCACTGCAACGAGCGGAATCACTTCCGCCGCGCCGCAGGCCACTTTACGCACGACAGGTGTCAGGGTGGCTGACTTGTCTTTTGGCACGATGACTGCCAACGCACCGGCAGCATCTGCCGAACGCAGGCAGGCGCCGAGGTTGTGCGGATCGGTCACGCCATCGAGCACCAGCAACAATGGCGCTCCGTCAGTGCGATCGAGCAATTCGTCGAGCATTGCCTCGCCCCAGACCTGACTCGGACTGACGTCCGCAACCACGCCCTGGTGCACGCCTTCAACCCAGGCGTCCATCTCGCGACGCTCGGCCTGCCCCACCTGGACACGATTCTCGTTAGCCAGTTCGATCAAGGTCTGCACGCGCGGATCGTTGCGGCTTTCAGCCAGCCAGATCTGTTTGACGCGCTTGGGGTGGTGACGCAGCAACGCTTCTACCGCGTGAACGCCGTAGATTTTTTCCAACTGACTCATGACTTCGCCTTCGGTTTACGTGCCCCGCCACTTTTGGCTGGAGCCGAACCCGCTTTCGGCGGGCCTTTACGGTGTTTGCTCGGCTTGGCTGGCTTGCCGCCGGTCGCACTTTCAGGCGCCGACCGTCCGGTCTTTCCCCCGGACGCCGCTTTACCACCGTTTTTCGCATCGGCGAGCAAAGCCTGCTTCAGTTCACGGCTTTTGCGCAGCTCGGCGTTTTTCGCCACGGCATCGCTTGGGCGATAGGCATCACTGACCTTTTCCTTGGCAGGACGGCGGCCAGCGGTTTTCGCTGGAGCCGGTTCTGCCGCGGTTTTGGCAGCGGGCGCAGCAGTTTCGGCGCCACGCTTCTTGCGACCAATCGGTGCGCTGATGGTTTTTTCGGCCATCTCGAAGTCGATCTTGCGCTCGTCGAGATCGACACGCATGACGCGCACCTCAACGGTGTCGCCAAGACGGAAGCTGCGACCGGTGCGCTCGCCCGCCAGGCGGTGATGCACAGGGTCGAAGTGGTAGTAGTCGCCCGGCAGCGCGGTGACATGGACCAGACCTTCGACATAGATATCGGTCAGCTCGACGAACAAACCAAAACCGGTCACGGCAGTGATCACGCCCGGGAACGATTCGCCGACGCGATCCTTCATGAACTCGCACTTGAGCCAGTTCACTACGTCACGAGTGGCTTCGTCGGCACGGCGCTCGCTCATCGAGCATTGCTCGCCGAGCTGCTCCAGCGCTGCCTCGTCGTACGGATAAATACGCGCCTTCGGAATGGTCATCGCACCGGCACGACGAACGTGCGGGGTGTCCTGTTTCGAATGGATCACGCTGCGGATGGCGCGGTGCGTGAGCAAGTCCGGGTAACGACGGATCGGCGAAGTGAAGTGGGTATAAGCTTCGTAATTGAGACCGAAGTGGCCCTGGTTGTCAGCGCTGTACACCGCCTGGCTCAGCGAGCGCAGCATCACGGTCTGGATCAGATGGAAATCCGGACGGTCCTTGATGCTGGCCAGCAGTGCCTGGTAATCCTTCGGCGACGGGCCTTCCTTGCCCTTGTGCAGGGACAGACCAAGCTCACCGAGGAACGCGCGCAGTTTTTCCAGACGCTCCGGCGGCGGGCCGTTGTGAACGCGATACAACGCAGGTATTTCGTGCTTCTTCAGGAATTCAGCGGTGGCCACGTTGGCCGCCAGCATGCATTCCTCGATCAGCTTGTGCGCATCGTTGCGAACGGTTGGACGGATCTCGGCAATCTTGCGCTCAGTCCCGAAGATGATCCGGGTTTCCTGCGTTTCGAAATCGATGGCGCCACGTACGTGACGAGCGGCCAGCAAAACCTTGTACAGCGCATACAGCTGCTTGAGGTGCGGCAGAACGTCGTTGTACTCGCCGCGCAGCTGACGCGCTTCGGTAAGCTTCGGCGTTTCGAGCATCGCACTGACCTTGTTGTAGGTCAGGCGAGCGTGGGAGTGAATCACCGCTTCGTAGAAGCAGTAGTCGGTCATCTCGCCGGATTTGGAGATTGTCATCTCGCAAACCATGGCCAGGCGATCGACGTGCGGGTTCAGCGAGCACAGGCCATTGGACAGTTGCTCAGGCAGCATTGGCACGACACGCTCGGGGAAGTACACCGAGTTGCCGCGAACCTGAGATTCATTGTCCAGCGCCGAACCGATCTTCACGTAGCTGGAGACGTCGGCAATGGCCACGTACAACTTCCAGCCGCCGGAGAACAGGCGCAACTTGCCAGGTTTGGCTTCGCAGTAGACCGCGTCATCGAAGTCGCGAGCATCTTCGCCGTCGATGGTCACGAACGGCAGATGGCGCAGGTCGATGCGCTTCTCTTTGTCTTTTTCTTCGACTTCAGGCTTGAGCTTGGCGGCTTCTTTCAAGACCGCTTCAGGCCAGACGTGCGGGATATCGTAGGCGCGCAGGGCGACATCGATTTCCATGCCCGGCGCCATGTAGTTGCCCACGACTTCAACCACATCGCCTTGCGGCTGGAAGCGTGGTGTCGGCCAGTGAGTGATCTTCACTTCGACAAACTGACCGATTTGGGCGTTGGCGTTACGACCCGGCGTGACCAGCACTTCCTGCTGGATCTTCGGATTGTCCGCAACGACGAAACCAATGCCGCCCTCTTCGAAGTAGCGGCCGACGATGGTTTCGTGAGCACGCGAGACCACTTCGACGATCATGCCTTCGCGGCGACCACGACGGTCGAGGCCGGAGACACGGGCCAGCGCACGGTCACCGTCGAACACCAGACGCATTTGCGCCGGGCTCATGAACAGGTCGTCGCTGCCGTCGTCCGGCACCAGGAAGCCGAAACCGTCCCGGTGCCCGCTGATGCGGCCCAGGATCAGGTCGAGTTTATCCACCGGCGCATAAGTGCCACGACGGGTGTAAATCAGTTGAGCGTCGCGCTCCATTGCGCGCAGACGGCGACGCAGGGCTTCGATCTGGTCTTCTGTGGTCAGACCAAACTCTTCGACCAGTTGCTCGCGGGCAGCTGGCGAACCTCGATCAGCAAGGTGCTGAAGGATCAGTTCGCGGCTTGGAATAGGGTTTTCATATTTTTCCGCTTCACGAGCGGCCTCGGGATCGAGGGACTGCCAATCGGCCATTAGAGAGTTTTCACCTTGTCTATATACGGGTTAGTTTGGCATAGGCGCCATCAAACGGGAAATTTCAGACTATAAAGGCCCATCTAAAGCACTGTATCGCCGTTTTAAAGCGGTTTTGAACACCGCTGGTAAAAAAAATCAAAATATTTGGCAGCAGGGGTTTACAGTTAAAAAGACGCTCCGTATAGTGCGCGCCATCGACGACGCACAAGCGCTGCCGATACTGCCCAGATGGTGAAATTGGTAGACACGCCAGCTTCAGGTGCTGGTGACCGCAAGGTCGTGGAAGTTCGAGTCTTCTTCTGGGCACCAATTTCGAGTTTGAGACTAGATCAGTTTCAGGACTCATACAAAAACCCGCGAAAGCGGGTTTTTTGCATTCTAAGGAAAGGATTTGTTGAAACCGATTTATTAAAATTAAATCAGGGGTTTACAGATCAAAAAGCGCTCCGTATAGTGCGCCACATCAACAGCGGCAACGCTTGCGATGATTGCCCAGATGGTGAAATTGGTAGACACGCCAGCTTCAGGTGCTGGTGACCGCAAGGTCGTGGAAGTTCGAGTCTTCTTCTGGGCACCAATTCAAATTCAAGGTTACGACCCTGGATTTCTCAAAAACCCGCGAAAGCGGGTTTTTGCGTTTCTGCCTTCCTGAAATTTCCGACGCCCTATTCGGAATTCGATTGCACCTGCAGGAACGAACACCAACTGCATTATCAGACCACTCCTCAGCCCGCAAGGCGCACTTGAGAAACAATATCGTTTATCATTGTTGCAAGATTTTGCAATGCGACAGTGAGGAACCCTGAGAATGACGTTTCGAAATACCCTGCGCCGAGGCTTGACCTTCACCCTTCTCGGCCTGGCACTCGCCACTCCCCTCACCCAGGCTGCCGATGCGGTTTCCCTGACTCTATACAATGGCCAGCACAAGGAAGTCGGCGATGCGATCGCCAAAGCCTTCGAAGCCAAGACCGGCATACACGTCAATGTCCGCAAGGGCAGCAGCAATCAGCTTGCCAGCCAGATCGTCGAAGAAGGCGACCGCTCCCCTGCCGACGTGATCTACACCGAAGAATCCCCGCCACTGAACAAACTTGGCGAGCAAGGCCTGCTGGCCAGGGCCGATGACGCTACGCTGGCCGTGCTGCCGGAAAAATACGTCGCAAACAACGGCACCTGGATCGGCGTAACCGCCCGGGTCCGTGTGGTTGCCTACAACCCGAAACTGATCGATGAGAAAGACCTGCCGAAATCGGTGATGGAGTTCTCCGATCCGCAATGGCAAGGCAAGGTCGGCTTCGTGCCAACCAGCGGCGCGTTCCAGGAACAGGCCGTGGCCATTATCAAGATGCACGGTCGTGACGCCGCCGAAGAATGGCTGACCGGTCTGCGCGCATTCGGCAAGACCTACAGCAACAACATGGTCGCGCTCAAAGCGGTGGAAAACGGCGAAGTCGCCACCGTGCTGGTGAACAACTACTACTGGTTCGCCCTGCAACGCGAGAAAGGCAAACTGGATTCGAAACTGCACTACTTCACCGGCGGCGACGTTGGCGGCTTGATCACTGTCTCCAGTGCCGCCGTGCTGAAATCCAGCAAGCATCCAAAAGAAGCCCAGCAATTCCTCGCCTATATGGCCAGCGAAGAAGGTCAGCGGGTGATCACTCAGACCACCGCCGAATACCCGCTGCATAAAGGAATGGAATCTGATCGCGGCCTCAAGCCGTTCAGCGAGCTGGAAGCGCCGAACGTCACCCCGGCCGACCTGGGCAATGCCGAAGAAGCGCTGGAACTGGAACGCGAAGTTGGCTTGAACTGATGACTGCATCGTTAGCCACCCCCGCCACGCGCGGGGGTTACGTGCCACGACGCAAGCGGCCGTCGATCTGGCTGTTGCTACCCGTGTTGTTGCTGGTGGTCATGAGCCTGCTGCCGCTGGCGTATGTCGGGCTGAAAACCTGGCAGGCCGGCTGGGCCGAAGCGCTGCACTTGTTGTGGCGCCCTTACGTTTTCGGCCTGCTGCGCAACACCCTGGCATTGATGGTCGGCGTGACCGTCACCTGCGGCGTGATCGGTCTGTCGCTGGCCTGGCTGCTGGAACGCAGCAACTTGCCGGGGCGACGTCTATGGGGCGTGATTTTATGCCTGCCGTTCGCGGTGCCGGCATTTGTCAGCAGCTTCACCTGGGTGTCGTTGAGCGCACAGTTCGAAGGCCTTGGCGGTGCGATTCTGGTGATGAGCCTGTCGAAATACCCGCTGATCTTCTTGCCTGTCGCAGCGACCCTGCGCAATCTCGATCCATCCCTTGAAGAATCCGCCCGCACCCTGGGCCAGAACCGTTGGGGGGTGTTTTTTCGCGTCACCCTCCCCCTGCTCTGGCCATCGCTGCTGGCCGGCTCGCTGTTGATTGCCTTGCACATGCTGGTGGAGTTCGGCGCGCTGTCGATCATCGGTCTGCAAACCTTCACCACAGCGATCTATCAGCAGTTCGAACTGGAATTCAGCAACGCTAATGCGGCAATGCTTTCTGCGGTATTGCTAGCGCTGTGCCTGGTGCTGTTGTGGCTGGAACTGCGCGTGCGCGGCAAGGGCAGACACGTACGCACCGGCCAGGGCGCGGCACGTCAGGCCGAGCAAGTCAGGCTGGGCCCCTGGGCCGCTGTCGGTCAGGTGTATTGCCTGACGCTGGCGATTATCGGCAGCGGGATTCCGCTGGGCATGTTGGCGTATTGGCTGGCCGTCGGGTCGTCGGCGGCATTCCCGGTCGCGGCAATTACCGAAGCGCTGCTGTCGTCGCTGGCGTTGTCACTGGGTGGCGCAGCGCTGTGCCTGCTGCTGGCGGTGCCGGTCGGCCTGCTGGTGGTGCGTTACAAAGGTCAACTGGCGATCTGGGCCGAGCGCCTGCCCTATCTGCTGCATGCGCTGCCAGGTCTGGTGATCGCACTGACGCTGGTGTATTTCGCCCTGCATTACGTGCCGGCGCTGTACCAGACATCTGGTTTGCTGCTGATTGCTTATGCACTGCTGTTTCTGCCGCTGGCTCAGGCACCGATTCGCACCGCGCTGAACAAGGCTGCACCGCAATTGGAAGAAGCGGCGCGCACGCTAGGCGCATCGTCGTTCACGGCATTTTGCCGGGTGACGCTGCCGATCATTTTCCCGGCATTGGGCGCAGCGTTTGCGTTGGTTTTTCTGGATGCGATGAAAGAGCTGACGGCGACCTTGCTGTTGAGTCCGACCGGACTCAACACGTTGGCGACCGAAGTCTGGGCGCATACCGCGAATGTCGAGTTTGCAGCGGCGGCGCCTTATGCGGCGCTGTTGATATTGGCCTCGGGATTGCCCGTCTATCTCCTTACGACGCGGATGTATTTGAGCCGCTGACAAAGCAAAAAGATCGCAGACTTCGGCAGCTCCTACAGGGGATTTGCGTTTCCCTGCAGGAGTTGCCGAAGGCTGCGATCTTCTGATCTTCAGGCCCGGAATTGCCCCAAGCTCGCCTTAAGCTGCGCAGCCAAGCCATCCAGCACCTTGCCACTGGCCGTGGTTTCCACCACAGCCTGGGCCGCTTTCTCGGCCTGCACATGGATCGTTTCGACGCGTCCACGCACCGCTTGCGCACCCGCAGCCTGATGCGCCGCCGCCTGCGTTGCCAGACCAATCGCTGCATGCACCTGCTCGACCGAAGCCTGCACCGACTGTTGCAACCGCGCACTGTCGCGCAGCACGAGCAAACCTTCACTGGCCTGACGTCCGGCCTGCCCGATCGCTTCCACCGCCTCACGCGCGCCTTGCTGCAACGCGACGATGTGCGCCTGGATGTCGCCGGTAGAGCTTTGTGTCTTGCTCGCCAGCGCCCGAACTTCGTCTGCCACAACAGCGAACCCCCGCCCGGTTTCGCCTGCCCGTGCCGCTTCGATCGCAGCGTTCAATGCCAACAGGTTGGTCTGCTCGGCAATCCCGTGAATGACCGTCAGCACCACTTCAATCTGTTCACTCTGCTGCGCGAGTCGCTCGATGACTTTCGCCCCCGTGTCGACCTGCCCCGCCAGCGCCTCGATCAGACTGCCGACCTTGGCCGACGTGCGGGTGTTCTCATCAGTGGCCTGACGAATATCAACCACCTGCTTCAACGCAGCCTGCATCGCATGGCTTTCCGATTGGGCCTCGTCCGCCATTTGCGAAAGCGCCCGCAGACTTTCCGCGACTTCGTCACGCTGCATCCCGGCCGCCGCATCGGCACCGGCATTGCGCAGGGTCATCGCGCCGATTTCCACGCCTGTGCGCTGGGCCACATCACCCGCCTCACGCACGATCGGCTGCAACTTGTCGACAAAGCGGTTGACTGCTGCCGCCATGTCACCGATCTCGTCCTTGCTGTTGATCTGTACGCGTTTGGTCAGGTCACCCTCGCCCGCTGCAAGGTCGTCCATCGCTGCATTGAGCATCTTCAAGCGGTTGACCACGCGATGGCCAAGCACCACGGCCAGCAGCAACAGCACGCCGCAGCCGACTAGCGCGAGGCCCATACCGATGCGCCAACGCAAGGTCGCGGCAGCGTCCCGCACTGTGCTGGCTGTATTGGCTTTCATCTCGGTAGCGGTGGATTGTGCCGATTGCAGACGCGCGCGCATCGCTGTGGCGCTATCGGCTGCGGCACCTTTGAGGCTGTCGCCGACCAATTGATCGCTGCTGGCGATCAATGCCAGGAAACGCTTGTCGAGCGCAGCCAGATCGGTCTCTACCGAGGCCGTGGAGACGCCCATCAGCACCTTGCCGATTTCAACGCCGTTAGGGCTGATCGAGGCTTCGAGGTAATAAACCGACGGATCGTTCTTTGCCGCATCCAGCACTTTATCCAGCGCACGCTCGCCCTGCCCCTTCTCCAGCAAAGCCTTGTTGATCGGATTTTCGCGATTGAGGTAACGGGTCAAATGTTGGCCCGTAGCGTCGTCGTAGACCACGAACAGCACATTGGGATTGCGCTGGGCGCGCCGGGCAAACTCGGACAGGGTCGGCACGTCGCTGTCCCACATCGCGCGGGGTGCGACCGAAGCCAGCAATTGGGCCATGTCATTGGCCGAATCCTTCAAATCCTTTTCCAGCGTTGCACGCAATTGCGCTTGTTCGTCCTTCAGGCGAGAAGACAAACCGGCGGTAAGACGCTGTCGGGTACTGGCGGACAAGGCGTCGAGACTCGACGTGACTTCACGCCCGGCCTGCTCCAGTTCCCCGGAGAGTTTCTGGCTGTCGGCACCGAGGCGCACCGCCAGATCCGCTTCCAGTGCCGTGACCGTGCTCCGCGTCAGGGCAACGGCCACCAACACCTGCACCAAAAGGGCGATACCAAGGGTAACGAACACGGGCCGCAACAGACGGCTTTGTAACAGTGAGAGAACGGCTGACACTATGAATCCCTCTACTTCTGACGCCATTAATTTGATGGCACTCTTGTAGGAAGACTTACAGCAAAGGTCATGCCGTCCAACAGGCATAAACGACAAAGGCCCCGATTAAGGGGCCTTTGTTTTTTTACATCAACGACTTATCAAGCAAACGGATGACGCAGAACGATGGTTTCGTTGCGGTCCGGGCCCGTCGAAATAATGTCGATCGGCGCGCCGATCAACTCTTCAACGCGCTTGATGTAGGCACGAGCGTTAGCTGGCAGCTCTTCCAGGGTTTTGGCACCCACGGTCGATTCGGTCCAACCCGGCACTTCTTCGTACACAGGCTGAAGGCCCACGTAGCTGTCAGCGTCTGTCGGGGCAACGTCTTTGCCTTCGACATCTTTGTAGCCGATGCAGATGTTGATCGTTTGCAGGCCGTCGAGTACGTCCAGCTTGGTCAGGCAGATGCCCGAGATGCTGTTCACATCGATAGCGCGACGCAGGATAACGGCGTCGAACCAGCCGCAACGACGGGCACGGCCGGTGGTAGCACCAAACTCGTGGCCTTGTTTGGCCAGGTGCGCACCCACGTCGTCAAACAGCTCAGTCGGGAACGGGCCCGAACCTACGCGAGTGGTGTAAGCCTTGGTGATGCCCAGGATGTAGTCCAGGAACATCGGGCCAACGCCCGAACCGGTCGCCACGCCACCCGCGGTGGTGTTGGAGCTGGTCACGTACGGATAGGTACCGTGGTCGATGTCGAGCAACGAACCCTGGGCGCCTTCGAACATGATGTCTTTGCCGGCGCGACGCAGGTCGTGCAGCTCGGCCGTCACGTCTAGCATCAGCGGCTTGAGCAGTTCTGCGTATTCCTTGCACTCGGCCAGGGTTTTTTCGAACTCGATGGCAGGCTCTTTGTAGTAACCAACCAGCATGAAGTTGTGGTAATCCACCAATTCACGCAGCTTGTCTTCAAAGCGCGGCATGTTGAGCAGGTCGCCAACACGCAGGCCACGACGGGCAACCTTGTCTTCATAAGCCGGGCCAATGCCGCGACCGGTAGTACCGATCTTCAGCTCGCCACGAGCCTTTTCACGAGCCTGGTCCAGCGCTACGTGGAAGGACAGGATCAGCGGGCAGGACGGACTGATACGCAGGCGCTCGCGCACCGGTACGCCTTTCTCTTCCAGCTTGGTGATCTCGCGCAGCAGGGCGTCAGGTGCAACCACTACGCCGTTGCCGATCAGGCACTGCACGCCTTCGCGCAGCACGCCCGACGGAATCAGGTGCAAGACAGTTTTTTCGCCGTCGATCACCAAGGTGTGACCAGCGTTGTGGCCACCCTGGTAGCGCACTACGGCGGCAGCATGTTCGGTCAGCAGATCAACGATCTTGCCTTTGCCCTCATCACCCCATTGGGTGCCCAGGACTACGACATTCTTACCCATAACACTTGTCCTCATTCGCGCAAACTTGGTGCCGGCGATGGCCGGCAGGAAAACTCAAGAAGCCAGTGGCGATACTTGCCAAAGCCCGTTCTGCTGAATCAATTGCCGGTCGCAGTCCGCATCACGGGCGGCGGCCAAAGGTTGCCCAGGCAATGCCTGAACGACACGCTGACCCTCACTGCGCAACTGACAAACCTGCTGCCAGAGTGCTGCATCCGTACTGTCAGGCATCCAGATACCGCCAGACGGTAACTCGATCTCAGCACGCCCCAGGGTCACCAGGGTTTTCAAATCGGTGGAAAAGCCAGTCGCCGGACGGGCGCGACCGAAGTCGGCGCCGATGTCGTCGTAACGGCCGCCCTGAGCGATGGACTGGCCAACGCCCGGTACGAACACCGCGAACACCACACCGGTGTGGTAGTGATAACCGCGCAACTCGCCCAGATCAAAGTACAGCGGCAGCTCCGGGAAGCGAGCCGACAGGCGCTCGGCTATCGCCAGCAAATCTTCCAGTGCTTCCAGCACCGGCGCCGGCGCATTGGCCAGACGCTCGCGGGCAGCGCTCAACACTTCACGGCCGCCGCACAAGTCAACCAGCGCACGGAGCATGCCGGACAGGTCGGCCGGCAAGCCTTCGGTCAAGGTAATGACCTCGTCGATGGCCTTGCGTTGCAACGCGTCGAACAACTGCTGTTCGACTTCGCCGGACAAACCGGCGGCGCGCGCCAGACCACGGTAGATACCAACGTGACCGAGGTCCATGTGCACGTCCGGCACATCGGCCAGTTGCAGCATGGCCAGCATCAGGCTGATTACCTCAACGTCGCTGCTCGGACTGGCATCGCCGTACAACTCGGCACCCAACTGGATCGGACTGCGCGACGACGACAATGCACGCGGCTGGGCGTGCAATACGCTGCCGGCGTAGCACAGACGGCTCGGACCCTCGCGACGCAGGGTGTGCGCATCGATGCGCGCCACTTGCGGCGTGATGTCGGCACGGAAACCCATCTGCCGCCCCGACTGCGGGTCGATGACCTTGAAGGTACGCAGATCGAGGTCCGAGCCTGCACCGGTCAGCAGGGATTCCAGGTACTCGATATGGGGAGTCACGACAAACTCGTAACCCCAGCTCTGGAACAGATCCAACACCTGACGACGCGCGACTTCAATGCGCGCCGCTTCTGGTGGCAGTACTTCTTCGATGCCATCTGGCAGCAGCCAGCGGTCTACCGTTGCCATTACGCCATTCCCCTTTGATCCGGGCGGCCAGCACTAGGCGAGCCTTGAGTGAAGCAGAAAATGACCGGTCCGTTCAAAACGCACGCGCATGAACGACGCAGCGAAAGGCCTTTAACCGGCTTCGCCCATCACTTTCCTCGAAAAACTGTCGAGCCATTCAACCCGATGTTCTGCAGTAAAAACAGCAATCAAACGTGCAGACGCAAAAAAGCCGGGAATTTCCCGGCTGCCGCATCATACACACGTTTTCCCAAAGGATCACCCCGCCCGAGGTTTTAGCCGCCGGGCGGAATGATTCAGGTCAACGCCGTATCAAGGCTTGGACTTTTCCAGGTAGCGGAAAAAGTCACTGCTTGGGTCGAGGACCAAGACGTCGGATTTGTTCGCGAAGCTTTCACGGTAGGCGCGCAGGCTACGGTAGAAACCGTAGAACTCCTGATCCTGACCGTAGGCCTTGGAGTAGATCGCAGCGGCCTCGGCATCACCATCACCGCGAATCTCTTGAGATTCACGATAGGCTTCAGCCAGCAGTACGCGGCGTTGACGATCGGCGTCGGCACGGATGCCTTCAGCCAACTCGTTACCCTTGGCGCGGTGCTCGCGAGCTTCACGCTCACGCTCGGTGCTCATACGCTCGAACACACTGCGGTTCACTTCTTTCGGCAGATCGATGGCCTTGACCCGGACATCGACGACTTCGATACCCAGCTCTTTCTCTGCCATCTTGTTCAGCGACGCGGTGATGTCAGCCATCAGCGCATCACGCTCGCCCGACACGACTTCGTGCAGGGTGCGCTTACCGAACTGGTCACGCAGACCGGATTCCAGTCGACGGGAAAGACGCTCGTCGGCAATCTGCTTGAGGCCGGAAGTCGCGGTGTAGAAGCGCTCGGCATCTTTCACGCGCCACTTGGCGTAGGCATCGACCATCACGGCTTTCTTTTCCAGAGTCAGGAAGCGCTGCGTCGGCGCATCCAGCGTCAGCAGGCGGGCGTCGAACTTGCGCACCTGGTTGACGTAAGGCACTTTCACATGCAGACCCGGCTGGACATCGGCCTGAACCACACGACCGAACTGCAGCATCACCGCACGCTCGGTCTGAGCCACGATGTAGAAGCAGTTCCAGCCCACCAGTACGACAACGACGCCAACGATCAGGGCGATCAGCGATTTATTGCTCATCAGCGGGTCTCCCTTGTGCGCGTCTGCGGCACGTCAGTGACATGCGGCGTGGCGTCCGTGTTGCTGCTGGCGGCGGCCGCACCGGTTACCGGTGCGTTGCCCGAACTGTTCTGGATCATTTTGTCCAACGGCAGGTAAAGCAGATTGCTCTGGCCGTCCTTGTTGCCGGTCACGAGTACCTTGCTGGTGTTACTGAAGACTTCCTGCATGGTGTCTAGGTACAGACGCTGACGGGTGACTTCAGGCGCCTTGCGATACTCGGCGACCAGTTTGGTGAAGCGATCCGCCTCACCCTTGGCGCGCGAGACCGTTTCGTCGCGGTAACCATTGGCATCCTCGAGGATACGCTGGGCCTGACCACGAGCTTCCGGCACCACGCCGTTGGCGTAGGTTTCTGCCTGGTTACGCGAACGCTGCTCGTCTTCACGGGCGCGGATCACGTCGTCAAAGGCTTCCTGTACTTCACGCGGTGCAGCAGCGCTCTGTACGTTGACCTGAGTAACGGTGATACCGGTGCGATAGGTATCGAGGAAACGCTGGAGACGTTCCTTGATTTCGCTGGCCATCAGTTCACGACCTTCGGTCAGCACCTGATCCATCGCGGTGGAACCCACCACATGACGCAGCGCACTTTCGGTCGCGTGCTGCAGGCTGATTTCCGGCTGGTCGACGTTCAGTACGAAGTCCTGCAGGTTGCTGATCTTGTACTGCACGGTCAGCGGCACTTCGACGATGTTCTCGTCTTCGGTCAGCATCTGGCCCTGCTTGGAGTAGGCACGCTCACGCGTGACGTTCTCCATGTACTTTTTATCGATCGGCGGGAAGTAGATATTCAGACCCGGGCCGACGGTTTCGTAGTATTTGCCGAAGCGCAGCACTACGGCTTGCTCCTGCTCGTCCACCACGTAAACCGCGCTGTACAGCCAGACAGCCGCCAGCACAACGAGGGCGATACCGATCAGACCGCCGAAACCACCGCCGCTCTTGCTCGAACCACCGCCGTCATCACCACGTTTCTTGCCACCACCGAACAATCCGTTCAGGCTTTCCTGCAGCTTTCGGAAGGCCTCGTCGAGATCTGGTGGCCCCTTGCGGTCGCCGTTATTGCGGCGCTTGCCACCCCAAGGATCCTGATTATTCGAGTTGCCACCCGGCTCATTCCAAGCCATAGCGCTCTCCATCTGATAAAGCAAAGACGCACCCACGGCGCGCCGACCAATGCTACAGAATGCCTGACGTTGCGGCACAACCGCTTTGTCAGGCTTTTATTGCAAAGTGTGTTGCTCGATGAATTCCATCGGCTGCAATCCTTCGCGGCTTACCAGTCGATTCAACTCGACCCGGGGCAAACGAACGGCCAGCAGGCTGATGCCTTCTTCGTCGTGCTCTTCTTTTTGCACCGCACCGAGTTCGAAAAACTGCGCACGCAGTCGAGCGAATTGTTGCGGCAAGCGCAATGTACCCACGAACAAATCACCGCCCAGCAACTCGGAAATGGCTTGTTCAAGTAATTCCAGACCACTGCCATCACGCGCCGACAACCAGACCCGTTGCGGTTTGCCATCGGCATCGCGCTGGATTTGCGGCTCAACGCCTTCAAGCAAATCGAGTTTGTTATAGACCTCGAGGATCGGCAAGTCCTGGGCGCCAATCTCGCCCAACACCACCATCACCTGCTCGATCTGCAACATGCGATCCGGTTCGGCCGCGTCGATAACGTGCAACAGCAGGTCAGAGTTGCTCGACTCTTCGAGCGTAGACCGAAAAGCCTCGACCAGCTTGTGTGGCAAGTGACGAATGAAGCCTACCGTGTCGGCCAGGACAATCGGCCCCAGGTCGTCCAGTTCCAGACGGCGCAAGGTCGGGTCCAGCGTGGCGAACAATTGATCAGCCGCGTACACGTCGGATTTCGTCACGTTGTTGAAGAGCGTGGATTTACCGGCGTTGGTATAGCCCACCAGAGACACGGTCGGAATATCCGCACGCGAACGGCCGCGCCGCGACTGCTCGCGCTGGCTGCGCACTTTTTCCAGGCGGCCCTTGATCTGTCGCAGGCGAACCCGCAACAGACGACGGTCGGTTTCAAGCTGGGTTTCACCCGGACCGCGCATGCCGATCCCGCCACCCTGACGCTCAAGGTGAGTCCAGCCACGAACCAGCCGCGTGCTCATGTGGTCAAGCTGGGCCAGTTCGACCTGAAGCTTGCCTTCATGGGTACGGGCGCGCTGAGCGAAAATATCGAGAATCAGACCGGTACGGTCGATCACGCGACACTCGAAAACACGTTCGAGGTTACGTTCCTGACTGGGCGTGAGGATGTGATTGAAAATCACCAGATCGGCCTTCTCGGCATGGACCAGGTCGCGCAGTTCCTCGACCTTGCCGCTGCCGATCAGGAATTTGGCAGTTGGCCGATGACGCGGTACGTTAAAAAACGCAACGGTCTCGGCGCCTGCCGAATTAGCCAGTTCCTGAAACTCCTGCGGATCTTCGCGCGCCTCAGGGTCCTGTCCATCCAAGTGAACGAGGATTACTCGCTCACCACCACCGTGGCGCTCAAAGAACAAAGGAGACTCCTATCAGGCGTTACCTGGCTCAGCGTCACCTGCTTCGGATTCGGTTGCGCTAGGCAGACGAATTGGACGAACCGGCACGACTGTCGAGATAGCGTGTTTGTAAACCATTTGGCTGACGGTGTTTTTCAGCAGAATCACGAACTGGTCGAACGACTCGATCGTGCCTTGCAGTTTGATACCGTTGACCAGGTAGATGGAAACCCCAACTTTCTCTTTACGTAAAGTATTCAGGTAAGGGTCTTGTAGCGAATGCCCTTTTGACATGTGCCGCACTCCTTTAAGGATTCAATAATAAAAATAGGTAATTCAGATGGCTTTGGCCGTCACACCCCCAAGGATAGACGGCAATTGCAAGGACTCAGCTCAATATGGAGATGGTCCCTAAGTATTTCAAGGCGCGTGGCAGATTGTCGCAATCAAGACTGTCCAGCCAATGTAAATCTTCCCAGCTGCGTAGCCAGGTGAACTGGCGCTTGGCCAATTGGCGCGTGGCGATGATGCCGCGCTCCTGCATGTCAGCCAATGTCAGTTTGCCATCCAGGTAGTCCCAGACTTGGCGGTAGCCTACCGCACGTATAGACGGCAACCCCGAATGCAGGTCACTTCTTTTACGCAGGGCTACGACCTCGTCGATGAATCCCTGTTCCAACATAATTGTGAATCTTTGTTTAATGCGCTCGTGCAGCACCTGACGATTCGCCGGGGCAATGGCCAAGTTCGCGACAGTATAGGGCAATTGTTGCAGTCCCGAAGCGGCTGCTTCAGTACTTTGCGCAGATTGTTGCTCACGCAGCGCAGTCATGCTCTGACCACTGACCCGATAGACTTCCAGCGCGCGACTCAAGCGTTGTGGATCGTTCGGATGAATCCGCGCAGCGGACACCGGATCAATCACCGCCAATTGATCGTGCAGGGCCTGCCAGCCAAGGCGTGCAGCCTCTTCTTCGATCTGCGCGCGCACCTCGGGATCAGCTGCTGGCATATCCGCAAGACCTTCGACCAAAGCCTTGTAATAGAGCATCGTGCCGCCCACCAGCAGCGGAATTTTTCCGCGCGCGGTGATTTCGGCCATGGCTTGCAAGGCGTCGCGACGAAAATCCGCAGCCGAATAGGCTTCAACCGGATCGAGAATATCGATCAGACGGTGAGGATATTCGGCGAGAAGCTCTTTTGAGGGCTTGGCGGTGCCGATGTCCATGCCGCGATAGACCAGCGCCGAATCGACACTGATCAGCTCGCACGGCAACACTTTGGTCAGCTCGATGGCCAGATCGGTCTTGCCCGCAGCGGTCGGGCCCATCAGGAAAATCGCTGGAGGAAGCTGGCTCATCAACGACCGCGCAAAAACAGTTTGTCCAGATCGTCCAGGCCCAATTGGGTCCAGGTCGGTCGGCCATGGTTGCATTGACCACTGCGCTCGGTGTTTTCCATGTCACGCAGCAGACCGTTCATTTCCGGCAGGGCCAGACGCCGGTTGGCGCGGATTGCGCCGTGGCAGGCCATGGTGCCGAGCAGTTCGTTCAGGTGTGCCTGAATCCGGTCGCTGGTGCCGTACTCCATCAGGTCCGACAGCACGTCGCCAACCAAACGGTTGGCTTCAGCTTGCTTGAGCAGTGCTGGAATCTGGCGAATCGCCAATGTTTCAGGGCCCAGACGCTGCAATTCAAAGCCCAGTCGCTGGAACCACGCGGCATGTTCCTCGGCGCAATCGGCCTCACGCTGACTGACCGCCAGCGATTCCGGCACCAGCAACGGCTGGCCGCTGAGGCCTTCGCTGGCCATGGCGATCTTCAGGCGCTCATACATGATCCGCTCGTGGGCAGCATGCATGTCGACCAGCACCAGGCCTTGGGCGTTCTCGGACAGAATGTAGATGCCTTTCAACTGCGCCAATGCGTAGCCGAGCGGCGGAATGTCTTCCTGACCAGCCGGCAATGCGTTGGCATTGGCTTCTGGCAAGGGCGCAAAAAACTCGCGATAGGCGGCCTGAGCCTCAGCGACCGGGGGCACAGCGGATTGCGGACGCGGCGTGTATTGATACTGATAAGCGCCGCCAGCGCTGGTGCCCGACGACGTGTTGAACGCCGGTTGTGCCTGCGGTTGCTCCAGCAGCGCATTGGCCGCCAGACGCATTTCGCCCTGCGGCCCGAACTCACCGGCATCAAGCCCTGTCGGGCGGACCACGGCAGTGCTGACCGAACCGGCTAGCTGATCTTCCGGACGCACATCGCCCAGCGCCCGGTGCAGCGTGCCGTAAAGGAAATCATGCACCATGCGCCCGTCACGGAAGCGCACTTCGTGTTTGGTCGGGTGAACGTTAACGTCCACAGCAGCCGGATCAACCTCGAAAAACAGCGCAAACGTCGGGTGGCGACCGTTGAACAGAACATCGCGATAAGCCTGGCGCACCGCGTGCGCCACCAGTTTGTCGCGCACCGCGCGGCCGTTTACAAAGAAATACTGCAAGTCCGCCTGACTGCGGTTGAAGGTCGGCAAACCGACCCAGCCCCACAGGTGCAAGCCATTGCGTTCGATCTCGATCGGCAGCGCCTGTTCAAGAAAACCCGAGCCGCAGATCGCCGCCACACGCCGGGCACGGGCCGCATCATCGTGGGCCTCGTGCAGGCTGAGGATGGTCTTGCCGTTGTGGCGCAGATGGAAAGCCACGTCGAAACGCGCCAGTGCCAGCCGCTTGATCACCTCTTGCAGGTGATCGAATTCGGTTTTTTCGGTCTTGAGGAATTTGCGTCGTGCCGGCGTATTGAAGAACAAGTCGCGCACTTCCACCGAAGTGCCCACCGGATGCGCGGCCGGCTGAACGCGAGGCGCCATGTCTCGACCTTCGGTCTCGACCTGCCAGGCCTGATCGGCATCACGGGTGCGCGAAGTCAGGGTCAGGCGCGCCACGGAGCTGATCGAGGCCAGGGCTTCACCGCGGAAGCCCAGGCTCATCACCTGCTCCAGATCTTCCAGATTGCGAATCTTGCTGGTGGCGTGCCGGGCCAGCGCCAGTGGCAGGTCATCGGCAGAAATGCCGCTGCCATCGTCGCGCACCCGCAGCAGCTTGACGCCGCCCTGCTCGACATCGACATCAATGCGCTTGGCACCGGAGTCGAGGCTGTTTTCCAGCAACTCCTTGATCACCGACGCCGGGCGCTCGACCACCTCGCCGGCAGCGATCTGGTTCGCCAGCCGTGGGCTGAGCAGCTCGATGCGGGCCATGTTCAGGACCTGAGTCATTCTTTGGACGCCAGTTCGGTGCCAGGAATGGTCAGGTGCTGGCCTGCTTTCAGGTCATCGCTTTTCAGGTTGTTGGCGCTGCGCAGCGCCGCCGGCGAGACCTGATAACGCACGGCGATCATCGCCAGGGTTTCGCCCGGATTGACTCGATGATCACGCGGGCCCTGGGCAATCTTGCCGGAATCACGCAGCCAGGCAATGTAGCTACCCGGTGGAGGATTCTGCTGGAAGAACTGGCGCACGCCGCTGCTGATCGAACGCGCCAGCGCTTGCTGGTGGCTCGACGCCGAGAGCTTGTTCGCTTCTTTGGCGTTGGAGATAAACCCGGTTTCGACCAGGATCGACGGAATGTCCGGCGACTTCAGCACCATGAACCCGGCTTGCTCCACGCGCTGTTTGTGCAGCGGCGTAACCCGGCCGATGTTGGTCAGGACTTTCTGCCCGACGTTGAGGCTGGAGGTCAACGACGCCGTCATCGACAGGTCAAGCAGCACGCCCGCGAGCATGCGGTCCTTGTCGTCGAGGCTGACGTTGCCCGCACCGCCGATCAGGTCGGAACGGTTTTCACTGTCGGCCAGCCAGCGAGCGGTCTCGGATGTCGCACCGCGATCAGACAGGGCAAACACCGAAGCACCGAAGGCCGCCGCGGATGGCGCGGCATCGGCGTGGATCGAGACGAACAGGTCGGCGCCCTTCTTGCGGGCAATTTCGGTACGCCCGCGCAACGGAATGAAGTAGTCACCGGTACGGGTCAGTTCGGCGCGGAAGCCTTTAATGCCATTGATCTGACGCTGCAATTCACGGGCGATCTGCAACACCACGTCTTTCTCACGCTGCCCGCGCGAGCCGGACGCACCCGGGTCCTCGCCACCGTGGCCGGCGTCAATCACCACAATAATGTCGCGCTTGCCGGCCGGGGCTGGCGAGAGCTTGATGGTCGGTTCGGCCGGGGTGACCGGCACGGCCGGCACCGTCGCCACCCGCGGCGCAGGTGCAGGCGGCGGAGCGGCATCGGCCGGGTTGTCGAACAGATCGACCACCAGACGGTTGCCGTATTGCGCGTTCGGCGCCAGCGAGAAGCTCTTCGGGGTGACGGCTTTTTTCAGGTCGATGACCACCCGCAGGTCGGACGGCGTGCGCTGGGCCGAGCGAATCGCGGTGATCGGCGTGTTCGCGGTCTGCACATTCAATGGCGCTCCGAGGGAGGCGCCATTGACGTCGATCACCAGTCTATCCGGTGAAGTCAGGGTGAAAACGCTGTGCTGCACCGGACCGCTCAGGTCGAAGACCAGTCGCGTGTTATCCGGCGCCCGCCACAGGCGCACGCTGTTGACCTTTGAATCAGCCACAGCGGTGACGGTTACTGCCATCAACATCAGTCCTGCGGCAGCCACCAACGCGCGAAAGCGCATACCTAACCCCATCATCTAATTGGTTTCCAATGCCAAAGCGGCACACCAGGCCTCGCCACGCGAGCCCTGGGACAAAATATTCAGCGAACGCCCGCTGTCTTGCGGGCTAATGGTAATGGTCAGGTCAGGCTTTGGCAAAAAGCCTGCACCTTTATCGGGCCACTCGATCAGGCAGAGGGCGTCGTCGTCGAAGTAGTCGCGGATCCCGAGAAACTCCAGTTCCTCCGGATCAACCAGGCGATACAGGTCGAAATGGAAGGCGCGGATGTCACCGATTTCGTAGGGCTCGACCAATGTGAAGGTCGGACTTTTTACCGCTCCGACATGGCCCAGCCCGCGAATGATCCCCCGCGACAGCGTGGTTTTGCCCATGCCGAGGTTGCCAACAAGAAAAATCAGGCCGTGGCCCTGGGTCACGCGGGCGATCCGTGTGCCAAAGTCGCTCATGGCCTGTTCATCGGCCAGGTACAGGGTTACTTCAGACACGGTGCATGCTCCTCCAACAACTGACGAATGGCTGGAATCAGATCACTGGCCGCCAGCCCACGGCCGAATTTTCCTTGGTGCATCCCGGCATTGGCGTGCAGCCAGACCGCTAGGCACGCGGCATCGAAGCCATCCATGCCTTGTGCCAGCAGCGCGCCGGTCAAACCGGCCAGCACATCGCCGAGCCCGGCGGTGGCCATGGCCGGATGGCCCTGATGACACAACGCCAGACGCCCATCGGGATGGGCGATGAGGCTACCGGCGCCTTTGAGCACCACAACCGCTGTATATTTTTTGCTCAACGCCAACGCAGCAGCAGGACGATCGGCCTGCACCTGCGCGGTGCTGATCCCCAGCAACCGAGCAGCCTCACCCGGATGCGGCGTGATCACGCAATCCCTGGGCAAGCTGACAAACCCTTCGGCCAGCAGGTTCAATGCATCGGCGTCCCACACCTGTGGCAATGGCGCATTGGCCGCCGCCGACACCAGCGCCCGCCCCCAGCCAGCCTGCCCCAGCCCCGGCCCGACCACCAGCACGGAAACCTTTTCCAGCAGGCCCATCAATTGATTGGCCGAGGAAACACCCAGAGCCATGGCTTCCGGAATGCGGGTCAATGCCGCTGGCACATGTTCCGGGCGAGTCGCCAGCGAAACCATGCCGGCACCGCTGCGCAAAGCACTTTCGGTGCTGAGCAGGATCGCCCCGCCAAAACCGTGATCGCCGCCGATCAGCAGCACATGCCCGAAGCGGCCTTTGTGGGAACCGGGTAGACGTGGCGCCAGCCTTGGAAGATTAGCCGCGTGCAGGCGCCGGGCATTGACGGGAATGTCACCACAGGTTTCGGCCGTCGCCTGCAAATCATTAAACACCAGCTCGCCGATATGGTCCGCCGCATCACCGGTGAACAGGCCGACTTTCAAGGCGATGAAGGTGACGGTGAGGTCGGCGCAAACGGCAGTACCCAGCGCATGCCCGGTGTCGGCGGACAGTCCGGAAGGAATATCGACTGCCGTTACCGGCAGGCCGCTGGCGTTGATCGCCGCGATGGCCGTGCGATAAGGCTCGCGTACGTCACCGGTCAGGCCGGTGCCGAGCAAGGCATCGACAATGACCCCGCGCAATTCTTTTTGACCGGCCCAGCCCAGCACACTGACGCCCTCGGCGAGCGCTTCGGCATGCGCCTGCGCGGCATCACCTTGCAGGCGCTGCGCATCGCCGACCGCCAGCACGCGCACCCGCCAACCCGCCCGATGCGCCATTGCGGCGAGCAAATAGCCGTCGCCCGCATTGTTGCCGTGGCCGGCAAGCACAGTCATTTCATCGGCTGCCGGCCATTGCCGCACCAGTGCCCGCCAGGCCGCATGCGCGGCGCGCTGCATCAATTCGAAGCCCGGCGTGCCCGCGGCAATCAGCCGTGCGTCGATCTCGCGCACCTGTGCGGCGCCATACAGCGCGTCGGGTAATTCATCTTTCGTGTGCGGCATGCGTCTTCGGGCTCCGATGTCTGGCAGAATTATACGCACCTCAGCTCCGGTTTCTCTCGCCTCATGTCCGCCATCACCACAGACCTGCCCGCCCTGGCCCAATCGATCAAGGATTGGGGCCGGGAGTTGGGCTTTCAGCAAGTCGGCATCAGCGGCCTCGATCTGGCCGAGCATGAGCAGCACCTGCAGCGCTGGCTCGAGGCCGGCTACCACGGCGAAATGGATTACATGGGGGCCCACGGCAGCAAGCGTTCGCATCCCGAAGAGCTGGTGCCTGGCACTTTGCGCGTGGTTTCCCTGCGCATGGACTACTTGCCGGGCGACACCGAAATGGCCAAACGACTGGCCGAACCGGAAAAAGCTTACGTGTCGCGTTATGCCTTGGGCCGCGATTACCACAAATTGATCCGTAAACGTGTTCAACAATTGGCCGACAGGATTCAAGCCGAGATCGGTCCGTTCGGTTTCCGCGCCTTCGTCGACAGCGCACCGGTACTGGAAAAAGCAATCGCCGAACAGGCTGGGCTGGGCTGGATCGGCAAAAACACGCTGGTGTTGAATCGCAAGGCGGGCAGCTATTTCTTCTTGAGCGAACTGTTTGTTGATCTGCCGCTGCCAGTGGATGAGCCGCACAGTACCGAACACTGCGGGCGCTGCACTGCATGCCTCGATATCTGCCCGACCAATGCTTTCGTCGGCCCGTATGTGCTGGATGCGCGACGCTGCATTTCGTATCTGACCATAGAACTGAAAACCGCCATCCCCGAAGAGCTGCGTCCACTGATCGGCAACCGGGTGTTCGGCTGTGACGATTGCCAGATAGTCTGCCCGTGGAACCGCTTCGCGCGACCCTCGACGGAAAGCGATTTCAAGCCACGGCACAACTTGGACAACGCCGGGCTGGCCGAGCTGTTTTTGTGGGATGAAGAGAAGTTCTTGAGCAGCACCGAGGGCTCGCCATTGCGCCGAGCCGGGTATGAGCGCTGGTTGCGCAATCTGGCAGTGGGGTTAGGCAATGCGCCCTCAACGATTGCGGTGCTGGAAGCGTTGAAGGCGCGACGGGATTATCCCTCGGCGTTGGTCAGGGAACACGTCGAATGGGCGTTGAAGCAACATTCGTCATAAAGGGTATTCCCCCGCATTCGAACGCCGCGCAAACCCAATCGGTTTACTCGTCTGAGACCAGCCATTACCTGGCGACATGCGCCGATCCCCAAGCGGGCTCGTGCGCCCCTAACTGCATAATGCGAACCTGTTTTTTCTGGCCATTCACCAGATAAAACAACCGATGCTCTTGGCTTAAACGCGTATGCACATGGGAAAATCCTTCGTGCAAGCTGTTTGGATAGAAGAATTTGTAATTGGGATAAGGGTCCTGCTTGCTTCCAGGATAAGCTCGGGCAGCTTCACTGGGGCTGATATTGCCTTCAACTGCCGTTTTGAATTCAGCATATTTAGCCCTGGAACCCGCACCAATTTTACCCGGCGGCAGGTAGTCGTGATTCTGGAATTCCTCAATCAATGTCCAGTTTGCTGGCGGCTCGGGCGGCGCGGCACTAGCCCCGGCCTTACCTGATTTGCCACCGTGCTTTCTGCCGCCAAAGGTCGCATATTCCTTTTCCACGATTCTGACCGGCGGTTCGTCGGCCAATTTCACGAGATAGGGACGAGGCCTCAGGCTTTGCGCTATAGCCTGTCGGACAGCAAGGGCCCCTGCGGCAGCAGACGCAATGCCGAGCCCCAGACTTACCCAGCCAAGTATCGCCCCGACCTGGGACTGTGGCGCCAGTTCATTGGCCAACTCACCGCCTATGGCAGCCGCTCCGGAGGCGATGCCCAACCCCATGGCCAGCACGGCCAGTGGCGAGGCTGCACCCAACGTAACGATACTGGCGACTATCCCGATAAAACCCAGCGCAATCCCTGCAATTGACTGCCAGGAGATATGGCCCGTGGGGTCAACTCGATTGACCGGATCGCCCAGGCAATAGGCGTAGGCATTCAATCCCCCCGCGCCAAACGGGCTCATGCTGTCAGGTCCGGTAAAACGCATCAGGGTCGGGCTGTAGGCGCGGTAGCCGTTGCCCAGCAAATACAGACCTGTAACGGTATCCAGTTGCTCGCCATTGAAGGCCGCCAGACTGAACTGCCCGACGTCAGCCGGGCGATGCCCGTAGGGACAATAAGCGCTGTCGTCCCATTGCTCGCCATGCAACCGGGTCAACACACTTTGCTGTTGATCCGTGCCGAAGATCCGGCTACCCGCATCCGCACCGAGTTGCTGCTGGCCCAATACAAACCCGCCATCACGCACCACACTGAGCGCGTCATTACCGCAAATTTCGCTACTCACGCTAGCGTTGTGATAGTAGCGCTGCACATCCAGCTTCCGCGGTTGCGACAACTCAACGATTCGATCAAAACCGTCGTAGTGATGGCCACGCACCACCTCCCCTCGCTCATTGGTCAACCGGATAAGACGTCCAAACGCGTCATACGCCAGGGTGCGCGCGTGGTCGTCCTTGATCATTCGGCCGTCGGCGTCGTACTCCAGCGTAACCGGCGCCGGATAATCGGCATGTGAATGGGTTACCCCAACGAGCTGCGCCGGATCGATTTTGCTGTAACTGAAGGTCGTTACGTTAACGCCTTGGGGAAAAGTGGTTTCCAGCGTGAGGATGTTGTCCAGCGCGTCGAAGGTAAAGGTTTGCCGGATGATGTCTTTGCCGTAAGGATCTCGGGGTCGCTGGCTGCCGTCGCAGTTGTACTGAGTGAGGCGGCCGCGCACGTCGTAAGCGAATCGCTCATCGCGCAGCACGAAAGCGCCGCGCTTCAGGACTTTCTGCGACAGCTTGCCAACCACCGTGTAGGTGGAGGTCAGCGTCTGGGTGACCAAACCATTGGCCTCAAAGCTTCGGGTGGCCTCGCGCCCGAGGTCATCGTAGGTCAGGCGCGTCGTCAGGAGCTTCCTGGAGGAGGTATCGCGAGTTTCAATGCGTTCCAGCAAAGCGGTTTTCTTGTCATAGAAAAAATCAGCCTGCACCGCCCCCTGCTTGAACGAGACTCTGCGCCCCCACGTGTCGTACTCGGTCTTGTGCTTTACACCCAGCACGTCCACGTACGTCAGGGGACGACCGGCGAAAGTATAGGTATGGGAGACGGTCTGGCGCAGATCGCCGAATTGCGTGGTTTGCGATTTGAGACGCCCGGAGGGAAAGTACTCAAAATGACTCTCGCGGCCCTGTTCGATACAACTTTGCGGTTTCCCGTTGAGGACATCGTAGGTGAATCGAGTGATCAATCCGTCGTCTTCGGCCTCGATCAGCTCGTCACCCTCAATGAGCGATCCGCGAGCGATGACAGCCTTGCGTTCAGTCAATAATCCACCCAAGGCTGGCTCATGAACGAACTCGGTCCGCTGGCCTGAGGCGTCGGTGTGCGATTTGGGCAGACTGCGGCCGGCCTCGTAACTGGCGAACGACTTGCGCCCTCCCACGGACATCTCTGTCACACGGTTCAAACCATCGAACGCCTGCTGCCCCAACAGCACGCCCGCCACTTTGATGTCCACCGGCAACTCATCGGTGCTGTGGGCTGCAAACGTGGTTTCAACTGCATGTCCGTCTGGCAAAACAGTGCGCACCAAGCGGTCGAACACGTCGTATTCGAAAGAAGTCTTGTTGCCGGCCGGATCGGTCTGGCTGAGGGTTCGGCCCAACCCGTCATAGGTATAAACGGTTTTACCCAGGCTTTGCTCTTTCAGATCGAATACCTCGACGCTGTCTGGCTTGCCGAAAGCATTGACGACAGTGATCGTTTTGCCCATGCCCTGCTGCCAGCTCTTCTGCTTGCGGCTGACGGGATCAAATTCACTGTGTTCGATTCGCCCGTCGCCATGGCGGGTCTCTTTGGTCTGGCCCCAATCGTCGTAGAAAAAATCCGATTTGACCTCGCGCGCAACGCCATCCCACCAGTCGCTGTGCTCCACCGTCACGGGTCGTCCAGTGTTGTCATGGACGCAGGTATAAACAGTGCGCATAGGGCAGTCGCCCTGCGGGTCCGGGTTATCGCAGTCCTTTTCCTGAATTTTGACGATGCGCCCCAGTGCGTCGTAAGTGGCCTCTTGCATGCCCCCGGACGAGTCATGGGTGATCAGTGTCGCCGGCTCGCGGCCCTCGGCAGTCTCATAGCGCCACTGGGTAAAGGAGGCGTAAGCCGTGCCGGGCGCCAGTGTCTTGCGTATCCGCCGGCCAAGCTTGTCGTATTCATACTCGATGACTGCGTCGTCGGCATCGCGCTCGGACACCGTCAACCCACTCAGGGTCGAAAGCTTTTGTTCGCTGGAACTGGTGGTGCCGTCAAACCCGTGAACGGTTTTCTTCAACGACAGTGTGGTCTCCTCAAGCTCATACGAATATTCGATGCGGGTCGTTGTGGCATTGCGCGTAACACTCTGCTGTTGCAAAACGCCGTGCAGAATCGGGTCCTTGGGCGAGCTCAAATAGGTAAGGTCAACCTTTGAACGCAGAATCTCGACACCGTCAACCAACTCCAGAAAACTCTCCTGAACGGGCAGGACACTGGCCAGCGTCGAGCCTTCGAGGGCGGGGTGCAACGCATAGCGATAGCGGGTAATGGTCGAGGCGCCACCGCCTGCCGCTGGTACCACGGTTTTCTGCTTGAGGAAACGGATAAACCCCAGAGGGTCTTTTGGGCAACCTTCTGAATCGCTGGCCGGGTAGTACTCGAACTGCGTACTCACGCCGCTGGCGTCCACCTGACTGAGCAGATTGCCGGCGGCATCGAACTCGGTGGTGGTGGTTTCCGTGCGTTTCTGCCCGGTTACGCTGTTCGCGAAACCTCGGGTCTGAGACTTGGGCATGCGAAATTGCGCCGGCTGCTCAGTGAAAGGCTTGCCGACTTCACAGTGATAATCGGTAGTAACCGAAGCTACCGACTCACCACATGTGGTCACTTCAGAGACCAACAGATGAAACTTGTTGTAGGTGCGCCTGGTGTGGGTATGAGTCTTCACCCCCACAATCAAACTTTCCACGCAACTGTACTGATAGCTCTTGGGTGCACGGTACAGAGGGTCACCGTCATCGGCCGGATCGGACGGCACGCCATGCCCCAGATAATTCCAGTCCGAATACGTGTAGGTCTTGCTAACCTTCGGCTGCCCTTGCTTGACGAAAACTTCATGGGCAATCACGTAGGGCAGGCTTTGCGTCGCTCCTGAGGCAGGAAGCAGGTGTCCGACCCTTTTGTAGCGAATGTTTTCCACGGCACCGAGTGGTGATTCCACGCGTTTCAGGTACCTGATGCCATCAATCTCTTCGTACTGCAGATCCCAACCTCTGCCAACCGGTAAACCGATTGCAGTGACGTGGTCGTTCTTGAACGTCATCGTGAATTCAGCGCTAGATGGCGTGTCGGGATGCTGGGTCAGCGTCAGCCGGCCAGCGGTACGGCTGACTTTAAGCAATGTTCTTTTTGCATCGCTGATTTCCACGAGCATGGGTTGCTCGTTGAACGTCGCGTATTTCAAGGAAATGCTCGTTCCGTTCGCGGCGATGACCCTCGTGGGCACGGCAATATGGGTGGCGCCGTAAACCTCAAGCTCTTCGCGCCGGCCATCCTTGTAACGAACTTCATAACGCCCGACAGCGACTTTCAGTACCTTGGCGCTCTCAAGTTTCATTTCCTTGAACTGCAGAGCATCGCCTGTTTCAACGGCCTTATAGCGCTCACCATTGTTGAGCGTCATGACTTTGCTACGCAAATCATAACGACTGGTGGGCAACGACCATCCCGTGCCATAACCGGCGTTGTGAGTGTTGAGTGGGTTGAAGCTCAAGGCAAGATTGAATGAAGGGCCATTGAGGTCTCCGGAACGAATAACCCCAAGTGTCAGGGCGCAGGTATAAATGCCTGTGCGGGGATCAACACCACCGGCAACAAAACCTCCAAAATTGAATGCATTCGAATGCACTGAATCCTGAGTTTTAGTACTCATGAATAACATCCTGTAAGTTGCAGAAACGAATAGACACGCAAGAGTTCCGACTACTGCACCGAAAACACCATGAGTAGCGAAACTCTTGAAACCCTGCTTCAACCAAGCGAGTACGAGCGGTTCGCAATATCAGGATTGATCCGAACATTGTGCGCGGTACCGTATTCATCCAACACCAGCAACTCCAGCGTTTCCTTATTCTCTGGCTTGCGAGGATGCTCTTCCGTTACATGACTGAGGATCGATATTATTCCGGGATCCTGCTCCATGGTGCGAAGGCCGGTTGACGTGCGCGTCACCACCTGCGCGCCATAAATCGGCGCTATATAACCGGTATAACTTCTCGGGCCGACCGAAACGTTTATGGCATTGCCAGAGGAAAAGAACTCGACCGCATAGTCCGCGTCATATTTCACTTGCAGGCTGGACCAATCGAGCAGATTGATTTGTCGACCTTCGGCATATAAAGCGAGACTATATTGTTCAAACTTTTCAAAAAGACTGGGCGTATCCCTAACCCTGTTTTTCTTGAGAGTGAAACTGGTGCGTGGATAACGTTTAGGCGCAATCGCTTCAAGCGTCACACTGCTGTCGTAACCATTGCGCCCATTGCTCCGATACTTCTTTCCATCCAGGGTCAGTTCAGCGGCAATCTGGAGTGCGCCCGGACGGCTGCAAGTGACCCAAAACTCGAAAACCTGAACACTGTCTGCAGGCGCGGAAATCCGATTGCTGGTGGCAGGCACCAATGGCGTCACGCGCGCGGCGCCACCCGCCATGTCGTGTGCATAGCGGTTTTCCTGCAAATCGACATGCCAATCGCCGCCCAACGGCGCAGAGGTGTCATAGCTGATCAGCTTGAGCGTCTCCAGCGCCGGATGGCCATGCAGCGAGACTTCTTCGGCCTGCGAGTTTTCTCCCGTCACCAGCACCAGCACACGAACTTGCATACGGCCATTGGCATACAGTGTCTTATGGCGAACGGCAGAAGAGTAAAACTTCACTTCAAGGCGCTGGATACTCAGATTTTCTTCAAACATATAAATTTCTTCCTGAAAGGCAAATTGAAAACATGCTCTTGGGCGATAAAGCTGGAGTATTGACACACACACGCCAGACAAAAAGAAGTCACGCTTTATATCCGCATGTAATGTCGCAAAAAGAAACACCCGACAGTGCAAACCAGGAGACTTACATTCGCTTGATATCGCACACCTGCAATCAAGCAACCACGACCATTCAGAAAACGATCAAACTTTGCAATAAAAAAACTTTGCCACACATTAAAAAGCCCACCTTCATACCATTGTTCGAGAACGAGGCAGAGAGTGGGCCAGACTGATATTGGCTACAACTGGAATAAAGCGTTACTGCATTAACAACTACCAGACAATGTCGTCAGTCGCTCGACGATTCAATCCCGGTATCAGGAGAGTCGAAAAAATCAAAAACTTCATTCGCCACAGGCTCTCGCACCCTGATTACAACCTGTCTGTCCATACTGGCGTCCTGAACATATTGACCTATACCCATCAACGCGACGTCGCCGAGTGGATTGTCAATCAGGTTGATATCCAGATTTTGTGTATCGGGAAGTTCGAAAAACTCCTCTCTGATATTAACGATATTATTGTCGTGCAAATCAAGCACCCTCAAGCTTGCCAGTTGTTCTATCCCAGAAGGAATCTGCGTCAGCCCGGTATCACTCAGGTACAACTCGCCCAATTGGTGCATAAATCCCACATGTGGCGCGACACCCAACGGATTTTCGTCAAGCCTCAACAGAGTCAGTGTCTCGATTCTTGATAGCCCCTCGGCATCGAAGTCCGACAGTTGCAGTGAGCAATCCTGCAAGACCAGATGGCGCAGGTCGCGCATCTGAAAAATGCCTGGAGCGAACGTCTCCATCCGCACCCTTTGGAGGATCAGGTAGCGCAGATTGGGAAAGCTGTCGAGCAATTTGCCGAGCTTGACGCTCGGGTTGCGTGCCTCCAGCACCAACTCTGTCACATGCTCGAATCTTGCGGATGTGTGCGGCAACTCACCGGCGAAGTCGATGAACGAAGAAAAACTTTCGCCTTGAGCGTCATGGGGTGTTATCAATTTTTTCTGCCAGAGAGCTTGCAGATTTTTACTGAAGCCCTGTCGCAACTGTAGTTGATGGGCAAGTGCCGCAGGGCTCCATACCTTCCCCTCAGTGTGATGTGAAGGGACGATCGCGCTCCAGGCGCTTAACTCCTGCCGCAACGCTGCGAACTCTTTTTCCAACCGGATCAAAACCCCGGACGGATCGCTGCGCAGATGCTCATTGATAAATCGCGCTACATCCTCGTCAGAGAGCTCCGGATACAGATCACGGACGCGTTTTTCAACAGACCTGCTCGGCACGGGATTTTCATCGGCTCCGCCCCGCAGATACCCCGCCTGCCGATATTGCGCAGCTGCAGCTTCGATGGCCGATGGCAACGGTTCCAGTCCGAGCACTTCGCTCACGGTCTGCCGCGATGGTAACGGCTGGGCACGGACCCATCGCTGCAATGTCGGGCCAGCGCCTCCAGGCATGCCCAGCGCCTTGCGCTGCGCGGGCAGCAGCAACAAGCAGACCGCCGAATACAGATCATGCAACGCCTGGGTTGATTGGCCGTCGGCGCGTTGCACCAAATACCCTGCGTCCTGTCGAATCAGCACGTGACGAACCGGCGACCGGCCGTCACCGATCGCGCTCAAGACCTCCCCGTCCAGCACGCCCTGACGCATCTCGATTCGAATCTGTCGCGGCCAATCTGCGAGACTGCCGATCATATAAAGCGCCAAGCGGTCACTGTCCAAATTGGACACCGCATTCAAGTAAAGCCCTTCGCCAGCCCTGGCCAGACGAACCTCTCGCAGGGCCACCAACGTCTCTGCCGCCACTCGCGGTGGCAGGCGCGGCTGATTGTGCATATGCAGACGCTCGGCGGCAGTCGTATTGCGCCATATCGCCTGGGCCACAGTTTTAGGCAAATCAGGAAAAATTCGTCGCATCTGCAAGGTATTTTCATCACAGTCGACTTCGAATGCCCGCTCATGCGCCTTAAAGACTGCGGCGCGATCCTCTTTTGGCCAGCGCGCCATTTTCTGATCGAGGCTGAATCGCCTGAGGGTGTCCTGGAGCAGTGCGGGGGGATGAATATCAGCGTCGGTATGGCGCGCCAGCGTTCCCTCCAGGCCACTCACTGCAAGGATGCGTGCAAGCGTGATGTCGGAGAATTCGTCGATGGCATAACCCATACGGTGAAACAGGTCCGCCATATGCTCATGCGCGGAGTTGCTGCTCTCGACCGGATACCAGAGTTTGCCCTCGCTATCCGGTTTGAGTAGCGGACCGGTAGGCTCGCGCTCTCGGGTGACGGTAGCGCGGAACAGACCACTGTCGGCGTCCTTGACCACTTGCACATAATGCTCTTCATCTACAGCGACATATTGGCGTTGCTTGAGCACCCGAATGCCTTGCTCATTGGCCTCGCCCATATTTCTCGAAACGGGTATCCAGTAGTTCGACAAGGCGCTGATCGCGACACTCCCACCCGGGTGACTGATCGGGATGGCGGGCGGCATCAGGCTCGGGATAACGCTGATGACTTCCACCGATTCTGCCGTGTGCGGTCGGGGGGAAGGCTGCAGTGGATCCGGTGGACGGGACACCGAAGACGACGGGAGATTACCCCCTACCGGCCGATGAAAGCCGTCAGTGTTGATATCGGGGATTTTGTTTGGCGCAGGTTTGATTTTTTTTGGTGGTTTGCCAGCCATGAGTTCTCATCCTTGAGATGTGTGGTTGCGCAGACTCCGCATGGTTACGGAGACCGCGCATGACATAAAGACAATCACGCAGTATTGCGAATATTGACGATTGACCCGACCAGCTTACCGGCCTGTTCAATATGAAGCGGTATATATCTTTACCACAGTGTCAGGGATACAAATTTTGAACGGCCAACCTTACCCGCGCTCCAGACCAAAAGTGCGCGCGACAAAGTCCGTGCGAATCGCCAGTTTATGTTCCGTACCGTGTTGATCAATGGCGCGAAACTGGAATACATCGCCTTTTTTGTAGGCACGGTCCAAACTCGAATATTCAGACAGTGCCTGCACCACCGTGAGTTCTCCATCACGATCATTGACCCTCACGGAATAAAACTTCTTATCTCGCTTAATTGCATCAGCGGAAAACGTGAACACAATAGGATCACCGTTGAATGGCAATCCGATGCTCAAGCTGCGCTCTCTTGGACGAGCCAGAACACCTGTGAGAAAATTAGTCACGTAGGCATTGAGCTTATTGGCCGTGGCGAACATAGGATCGGTATCGGCGGGGACATCGGCAATCCAGTCGACAAGCTTGATCTGCTGTCCTTGTGGATACAACCCGAGGTAGTAGTTCCAGATTCGATTGCCCGGCTCTTCATTGCCGCGACGCGTCGCCTGCCAGCGGAACTGGTCAATGGCGTAAGCCAATGGTTGTTGTGCTTCCAGGGTTACGCTGCTGTCGTGGACACTGGCCAGCGTCGTCCCGTTGGTACGAATCGTCTGCCCGGCCAGGGTAAGCCGTGCGGCAATCTGGGTCGTGCCGGCAACGGAGCAGGAGACCCAGAAAGTACGGACTTGCGGATGGAGTATGTCCTCGTCTGTCTCGTCGTCGGGAATCGAGGTGGTCATGGCCGAAGATTGCGCTTCAAGGGTATAGGGCCCTTGCTCGATACTGGCGGACCAGCCATCCCGTAACCTCCTGCCCGTACCATAATGAATAAGTTCGATGCTATTCATTACGTCAGCCGGTACATGCACCGTATTCCCGTTGATATCAGCGGCGGCAACAAGCACTTGCACTTTAACTTGCATGCGACCATTACCGAACAGCGACTTGCTTCGCGTGACCTCACCGGCATCAAATTTGACTTTGAAACTGATGATAGAGTCGGCGACTCCCAGATGGCTTTGTGTTACTTCCATGTTTTCACTCATAATGCAAATCCTTTGACGTTGTATTTACTTGGCAGATAGACCTTGAGCAAGCTATCGACCAAATAAATAACACGACCGTCAAAACAACAGCAAAGCGAAAAATGTAAGAAGCCTATATACACTTGTAAGCCATTAACAAAACGCTGACCATCGAATCAGCACAAGTTACTGACTGCGAGGACTATCAATGCTCGTCGTTATAGACAAATTTTGGCATTTCCCAATGAAAACGAATTGCCAACAGACGTAACAGGAATCCGCCGAATAAAGTTATCAGGATCGCCTGCTCGCTCGGAAGATTCAGAAACAGGCAGAACATGTAACACCATGCCGCCGCAAAAGAGACGCTGGCGTAAAGTTCGCGCCGGAAGATCAGCGGGATGTCGTTACAGAAGATATCGCGCAGGATGCCGCCGAATACCCCGGTGATCACGCCGCTGACCGAAGCCACCAACATGCCGTGGCCCATTTCCAGCGCGGTCATGCAGCCGATCAGGGTGAAGGCCACCAGGCCGACAGCATCGAGCACCAGAAACAGCGAGCGCAGGTGGCGCATCCAGCGTGCGGTAAACACCGTGAACATTGCGGCGAGCGAGGTCAGCACCAGATATTCCGGATGTTTGACCCACGTCAGCGGGTAATGCCCGAGCAGCACATCACGCACCGAACCACCGCCCAACGCCGTGACACAGGCGATCAGCACCACACCAAACCAGTCCATGCCACGACGACCGGCAGACAGTGCGCCGGTCATGGCTTCAGCGGTGATGGCGACGAGGTAGAGCATTAGCAACATGGTGGCGATCCTTGCAGGAAGGCGCGCAGTCTACTCACTTCGCCATGGCACCAAAAGAGGGCAGCAGCGCAGTCCTCCGATGTCAGAACTTGATGAAATGCTCGCGGTAGTGCTGCAGCTCGGCGATCGACTCGCGGATGTCGTCGAGCGCCAGGTGCGTGCCGCCCTTCTTGAAGCTGTCGCGTACGTCCGGCGCCCAGCGGGCCGCCAGTTCCTTGAGCGTCGAGACGTCGAGGTTGCGATAGTGGAAGTAGCTTTCCAGCGCCTTCATATGGGTATAAAGGAAGCGACGATCCTGGCAGATGCTGTTGCCGCAAATCGGCGACTTGCCCTTCGGCACCCACTTTTCGAGGAAGGCGATGGTTTCGGCTTCGGCTTCGGCCATGCTGACGCGGCTTTCACGTACGCGCTGGGTCAGGCCGGAGTTGCCGTGGGTGCGGGTGTTCCACTCGTCCATGCGCGAGAGGACTTCGTCGCTGTGGTGGATGGCGATGACCGGGCCTTCGGCCAGGGTGTTGAGGTCGCTGTCAGTGACGATAGTGGCCATTTCGATGATGACGTCGTTTTCCGGATCCAGACCGGTCATTTCCAGGTCGATCCAGATCAAGTTCTGCGGGTTCTGCATATTCGGGCTCCTAGGCAATGCTGCGCAGTTTAGCTTAGGCCGGTGGCCGGGCGTGCTAAACTCGCGGCCGTTTTACCTAATCGCTGCATTCTTCAGACGGAACACCCATGGCCAAACGCCAACTCAATCGACGTCAAAACTGGCGCATCGAAAAAATTCAGGGCGAGCGCGCCGCACGCGCCGCCAAACGCGAGTCCTCGGCTGTCGAGGCCCTTGAAGGTGGCGACCTGGGCCCGGAACAGACCGGTCTGGTGATCGCGCACTTCGGTGTGCAGGTCGAAGTCGAGGCCAAGGACGGCGAACTCGCCGGCCAGGTGTTCCGTTGCCACCTGCGCGCCAACCTGCCGGCGCTGGTGACCGGCGACACCGTCGTCTGGCGTGCCGGCAACCAGGGCATCGGTGTGATCGTCGCGCAATTGCCGCGCACCACCGAGTTGTGCCGCCCGGACAGCCGTGGCCAGCTCAAACCGGTCGCCGCCAACGTTGACATGATCGTCATCGTTTTCGCCCCGCTGCCCGAGCCGCATGCCAACCTGATCGACCGTTACCTGGTCGCGGCCGAACACGCCGGCATCCGTCCGCTGTTGCTGCTGAACAAATTCGACCTGATCGACGAGCAGAACGCTCCGGCGCTGAACGCGCTGTTGGCGGTTTATCGCACGCTCGGTTATCCGGTGCTGGAAGTTTCGGCGCACCACGGCAACGGCATGGAACAACTGCAACAGCAGCTCGATGGGCGCATCAGCGTCTTCGTCGGCCAGTCCGGCGTCGGCAAGTCGTCGCTGGTCAACAGCCTGCTGCCGGAGGTTGAAACCCGCGTCGGGCCGCTGTCCGAACTCTCCGGCCAGGGCACGCACACGACGACCACCGCGCGTCTGTTCCACTTCCCCGGCGGTGGTGAACTGATCGACTCCCCGGGCATCCGCGAATTCGGCCTCGGCCACGTCAGCCGCGCCGACGTTGAAGCCGGCTTCATCGAGTTCAACGATTTGCTCGGGACCTGCCGCTTCCGCGATTGCAAACATGATCGCGAACCGGGTTGCGCACTGCTCAAGGCATTGGAAGATGGCCGCGTGCAGCAGCAACGGATGAACAGCTATCGCTCGATCATCGCCAGTCTGCCTGAAAGCGGCTATTAAACAGCCAAGCCGGCAGCGCCTGTCTCAGGTGCTGCCGGTTGTCGGACCCGCCCTTACAATCCCCCTGTTTTTTAAACATCAGAATTTTCTGTAAGGCCTGCACACGCCTGTTTGCAGGACATTTCTCTTTTGCCGCGCACATCTTGTAGGCATCTCCCAGATGCCTACATTCAGTTCCTCGTCCGCACTTTCGCGACCTCCGAGGAACCCCATGCAAACCTACCATTTGTTCATCAGTCACTCGTGGAACTACTCCCATGCCCACGACAACCTGGTACGCAACGCCGCACAGGCCGAGTGCGCGTGGAACACCAACAGCATTGTCAGCGCGATTCGTCTGCATACGGCGGTGTAATCATGCGCAAGGGACTGTTTATCGGGATCAACGACTACAAACATATTCCGCGCTTGAGCGGGTGCAGCAATGACGCCATGGCCATGGCGTCCGTACTGAAAACCGACGCAAATGGCGACCCCAACTTCAAGAACGTGGTGCTGACATCCGCCGAGGATCACTTGAGCAGGGAGAAACTCGAAGACCAGATTCGCGAACTGTTTTCCGGCGACTGTAACGTCGCGCTGCTGTACTTCGCCGGGCATGGCGGCTTCGACAATGACAATGATGAAGGCATGCTGTTGCCGCAGAACTACCGAAACGCCAAGGACGGCATCCGCATCAGCGACATCCTCAACTGGGCAACCAAAGCCACGAGGATCAAGAACAAGGTGATCATCCTCGACTGCTGCCAAAGCGGCGCGGCCGGCGAGGCGCGCGCGTTGCGCAGTGAAAGCAGCGTGGTCGGCGAAGGCATGACCATCCTGACCGCGTGCAAAAAGGAAGAGTCGGCCATGGAAGGCGCGCAACACGGTGTGTTCACCGGCTGCTGTTGCAGGCGCTGCATGGCGGCGCAGCCAACATCCTCGGCAAGATCACTCCCGGCAGCCTCTATTCCTTCGTCGACAATGCGCTCGACGCCTGGGAACAGCGCCCGGTGTTCAAGACCAACGTGTCGCAATTCATTTCCCTGCGTGAAGTCTCGCCGCTGATCCCCAAGGAAATCCTGCGCAAACTCCCCGAATGGTTTACCGAAGCCGAGTCGGTTTTCCCGCTCGATCCCAGCTACGAACCCACCGAAGCCACTTTCAATCCGGACCACGGCGAAGTCTTCGCCCAACTGCAAAAGTGCAACCGCCACAGCCTGATCGAACCGATGGACGCCGAGCATATGTATTACGCGGCCATCCACTCGACCGGCTGCCGCCTCACCGCCCTTGGCGCCTATTACCGCGAACTCGCCCTCAAAGGACACTTCTGATGCCAGTCTTCATCAGCTACCGCCACATGGATCGCGCCTACGCGATGGCCATCAACAACCGCCTGATCAGGGCCAACATCAAGACTTACCTTGACGTGCTGGACCTGGAATCGCAGACCACCGATGACATCACCGGGGTCATTACGCGCAACATCACCGAATGCACGCACTTGCTCGCGGTGGTTTCGGAAAAAACCGCGTTGTCGTGGTGGGTGCCGTTTGAAATCGGCGAAGCGACCATCAGCAACCGGCGGATCTGTTCCTTCAGGACCGGGCCAGCGGAGTTGCCGCTGTATCTGGACAAATGGCCGAAGCTGAACACGGAAAGTGATCTGGATTTCTTTATTGATGCGTATCGTGAGGAGGTGTCGAACAAGCGGTCGATGTCACTGGAGTCGATAAGTGAATCCGTGAAGGGCAGCTACAAACGCGATGCCGACATGTTCCACGAACAATTGAAGAACCGGATTCGGCGCGGGTTCTGAAACATCGTCACCCTTGATGCCCCTCACCCTAACCCTCTCCCGGAGGGAGAGGGGACTGACCGAGGTGGATGTTCGAGTTACGCCGACGTGAAAAACCGAGTCGAACTCAGGTTTTGAACCGTATGGAGATCGGCTCCCTTTCCCCCTCGCCCCCTGGGGGGAGAGGGCTGGGGTGAGGGGGAAAGATCCAACGAACACAGCGAAGCACAAGCCGACCACAGACACAAAAAAGCCGCGATCATCTCGCGGCTTTTTTGTGAATCACTGCTTCGGCGCAGGGGCCGGTGCAGTGGCTGGTGGCGCGGTCGGCGCACTCCCCGGCTCAGCCGGTTTGGGCGCGGCGTCGTCGAACAGGTTCAGCCGTTCGCGCAGCTCGTGCGCGGGCACCGGTTGCTGATCCGCTGGCAAGGCGTTCGGGTCGACCGGGGTTTCCGGCGCGGCATCGTTCTGACCTTGTTCGCCCGGCTTCGCAGCGTCGGGGCCTTGCGCACCTTCGATGGCCGCCTGAGCCTTTTTGGTCAGCACCACGATGTCGATGCGACGATTGATCGGGTTGAACGGTTTTTCCTTGTCGAACAACGCCGACGAGGCGTAACCGACCACCCGCGCCACTTGCGTGTCCGGATAACTGCCCGCGATCAGCGCACGCCGTGCAGCGTTGGCTCGGTTGGCTGAAAGCTCCCAGTTGCCGTAGTCGCCGCTGCCGATATACGGCTTGGCGTCGGTGTGGCCGCTGATGCTGATCTTGTTCGGCACCGCTTTGATGGTGTCGGCCATGGCCAGCAGGATGTCTTCGAAATAAGGTTTCAGGCGCGCGGAACCCGAGTCGAACATCGGCCGGTTCTCGGCGTCCATGATCTGGATGCGCAAGCCGTTCGGCGTGATCTCGAAAAGGATCTGGTCCTTGAATTTTTGCAGTTGCGGGTTCTCGTCGACCTTGTTCTGCAACTCTTGCAGCAACAGTTCCAGGCGTTCCTTCTCGACCATTTCGGCCATGCCTTCGACTTGTTCGGTGTCGACGGTGACCTTGTCCGGTTGCGGCTGGGACTTCACCTCGGGGTTGAGGGTGTTTTCCGGCGCCAGCGTCGGCGTACCGCCCAGATCGATGATGTACGGCGTGCCGCTTTCGGAGAAGCCGACCGGATCCTTGAAGTAACCGGCGATGGCGATCTTCTGCTCCGGGGTTGCGGTAGACAGCAGCCACAACACCAGGAAGAACGCCATCATCGCCGTGGCGAAGTCGGCGAAGGCGATTTTCCACGCCCCGCCGTGATGCCCGCCGGCTATGCGCTTGACGCGCTTGATGATAATCGGCTGATTATTTTCCATGACTTAGCGACCGCGAACCGCTTGTTCGAGCTCGGCAAAGCTTGGACGGTGGGCCGGGTACAGAACCTTGCGACCGAACTCGACCGCCAGCGATGGCGGCATGCCGGAAGCCGAAGCCACCAGCGAGGCCTTGATGGCTTCGTAAACGTTCAGTTCTTCCTTGGCATCGTGGGCCAGGGAATGCGCCAACGGACCAAAGAAACCGTACGCCGCCAGAATACCGAAGAAGGTACCCACCAGTGCCGCACCGACGTGCAGGCCGATGGATTTCTGATCGCCGTCACCCAGGGAGGCCATGGTCACCACGATACCGAGTACCGCCGCAACGATACCGAAACCCGGCATGGCGTCGGCAATGCCGTTCACCGCGTGAGATGGGTGTTCAAGGTCTTCCTTCAGGCTGTACAACTCCATGTCGAACAGGCCTTCCAGCTCGTGCGGAGCCATGTTGCCGGAGGACATGATGCGCAGGTAGTCGCAGATAAACGCGGTCATGCGTTCATCTTTAAGCACCGCCGGGTACTTGGCGAAGATCGGGCTCGCGGCGGCATCTTCGATGTCGCCCTCGATGGCCATCATGCCTTCGCGGCGGCTCTTGTTGAGGATCTCGTAGATCAGCCCCAGCACTTCCAGATAGAACGTGTGGGTGAAACGCGAACTGAACATGCTCAGGGATTTTTTGAGCACGTGCATCGTCATATAGCTGGGGTTGGCCTGGAGGAAAGCGCCCAGTGCCGCACCGCCGATGATCAACACCTCGAAAGGCTGGATCAGGGCCGCGATCTTGCCGTGGGAAAGCACGTATCCGCCGAGCACGCTCGCGAATACGACGATGATGCCGATAATTTTAGCCATAGGTAGAAAGTACTTATTTAAGTCGGGTTCAAGGTCATATTCGGAAGTTAAAAAATCTCTTCTTCTACTTATCGGCAAAACTGCGCCAGACTATAGCCAGTTCAGGCGAAAAGCCAATTTAGCCCATGCCGGGCGCGTCTACAGTCAGTGAAGATCTTGTCCAGACATGGCTAATGAAACGAACGTCCCACACGCAAAACCGACCACCCTCGACGGCTGGGTCAAGCTGCTCGACAGCGTCCTGCTGCCCGTACCGCAGGAGGCGCACGACAAGGTCTGCCGCGCGATCCGCGACAATCGCAGCTCGCTTCGTGACATTGCCGACCTGATGCAGGACAGCCCGGCGCTGGCCTTGAGCATCATCCGTGAGGCCAATCGTCACACCCACGGCAACATGGCCACGCCGGCAGAAAATCTGGAAGTGGCGATCAATCGACTCGGCCTCACCCGCACCGAAGAATTGCTCTCGCGCCTGCCCGCCGTACCGCAGATGCAGATCCCCAAGGCCCTGCGCCAACTGCAAATGATCAGCCAGCACGCCACGCAACAGGCCAACGGTTTTTTTGCCAGTCGCCTGGCGCGGCTGTGGCAGGACATTCATTGGGGCAGTCTGCTGTTCCTTTCGCCGCTGTGGCCGCTGGCGCTGACTCATCCGCAATTGCTTGAAGAGTGGGAGCTGCGCGTTATCCACAAGGGCGAATCGGCGCGCACTGTCGAGAAGCAATTGTTTGGTGTGCGTCTGCTGAAAATCGCTGAAGCGTTGGTCGCTGCCTGGCATCTGCCGATCTGGGTGCAACAGGGCTATAAATTGTTGCTCAGCGAGCAACGCGAACTGGTCAAAGTGCTGCGCATCGCCCGCGACAGCGAGCATCCGCTGCGCCAGCAAAACCGTCTGGACGATGATCCGACTCTGCGCCGCTGGCTCAATCAGCCGGCCAATACCGTGTTGCTGGCCAACGGCCTGGCGCTGTCGGCGCAGCAGGCGTGGGACAGCCCGCACAGCGAGCGCTGGCAGTACCTGGCCAGCCTTTATCTGCAGATTTCGATGGACGAGGTGCAACAACAGCTGCACCAGCAAGCCGCCAACAGTGCGCGCCAGCATGCGATGCCTGACCTGTGGCACCCGGCGGTTTCGTTGCTGTGGCCGTGGGGCACGCGTCGCTTGCCCGCTGGCATGCTGCCTGCTGCGGCGCCCAGTTCCGATGATTTGACTCAGTGGCGCCGGCAATGCGCCGAACTGTTGGCCGAGCCGAGTCGTTTCACCAATGCCATGAGCCTGACCGTCGCCGCGCGCGATGCGCTGGTGGCCAGCGGCATGCGGCGGGTGATGATCCTGATGGCTGATCGCACGCAGTCCAACCTGCGCGTGCACCAAACCATTGGCCTGCCGAAAGAAGCTGGCGCGCTGAATTTTGTCGTCAGCCAGAGCAAAGTCCTGCAACGGTTGCTCGCGCAGCAGGCACAGGTGCGGATCAATCCAGAGAACAACGCGCAATTCTCCGCGCTGTTGCCGCCGGGCCTGCGCACGCTGTTTCGTGGCGAGCATCTGTTCCTGCGTTCACTGGTCAATAACGGCCGGGTAATCATGATTGTCGTCGCCGATCAGGGCGGCGGGCCGTTCGCCGACATCACCGTGCAAGCTTTTGGAAAAACCGCGCAGTGCATCGAAAAAGCGCTGCACAGCTTTAGCAGCCGTGGCCGATGAGGCTGCGCTACAATCCCCCCCTTTGTGCTCTGGAGACCTCACATGTCTGACTTCTCTGGCTTGCCGCTCGTTATCGAACCGAGCGACCTGCTCCCTCGTCTCGATGCCAGCGAACTCATCCTGGTGGACCTGACCAGTCCCGCCCGCTATGCCGAAGGTCATCTGCCCGGCGCACGCTTTGTCGATCCGAAACGCACCCAGCTCGGCCACCCGCCGGCGCCGGGGCTGCTGCCGGGGAAAGCCGATCTGGAAGCGCTGTTCGGTGAGCTGGGCCACCGCAAGGACGCGGTCTACGTGGTCTATGACGACGAGGGCGGTGGCTGGGCCGGGCGCTTCATCTGGATGCTCGACGTGATCGGACACGACAAGTACCACTATATTGATGGCGGACTGCCGGCTTGGCTGGCGGAAGGTTCGCCAATGTCGATCCAGGTGCCACCCGCCGTCGGTGGCCCGGTCGCACTGACCCTGCATGACGAACCGACCGCCACTCGCGAATACCTGCAAAGCCGCCTCGGCGCTGCCGATCTGGCGATCTGGGATGCACGCGGGCCGCTGGAGTATTCCGGCGAGAAGGTTTTGGCTGCCAAGGCAGGCCATATTCCCGGCGCGGTCAATTTCGAGTGGACTGCCGGCATGGACAAGGCGCGGCAGTTGCGCATTCGCACTGACATGCCGCAGATCCTCGAAGACCTGGGGATCACCAAGGACAAAGAAATCATTACCCACTGCCAGACCCATCACCGGTCGGGCTTCACCTATCTGGTGGCCAAGTCCCTCGGTTATCCGCGGGTCAAAGGCTACGCCGGTTCCTGGGGCGAATGGGGCAACCACCCTGACACGCCAGTCGAGATTTAAGGTTTTTAAGGACAACTAATGAAAGAGCGTCTGTTTATCCTCAGCCAATACCTGCTGCCTCATCACCTGCTGTCGCGCCTGGCCGGCTGCATTGCCGAGTGCCGCGTGCGCTGGTTCAAAAATGCTTTCACCACCTGGTTCGCCAAGCGCTATCAAGTCGATATGTCGCAGGCGCTGGTTGAAGACGTGACCGCTTACGAGCACTTCAACGCCTTCTTCACCCGTGCCCTGAAAGACGGCGCGCGGCCGCTGGATGAAACCCCGGGCGCGGTCCTCAGCCCGGCCGACGGTGCGGTCAGCCAACTCGGCCCGATCGAACACGGTCGCGTGTTCCAGGCCAAGGGCCACAGCTTCAGCGTGCTGGAACTGCTCGGCGGTGACGCGGCCAATGCCGCGCCGTTCATGGGCGGCGACTTCGCCACCATTTACCTGTCGCCGAAGGACTACCACCGCGTGCACATGCCGCTGGCCGGCACCCTGCGCGAAATGGTTTATATCCCCGGCCGGATCTTCTCGGTCAACCAGACCACCGCCGAAAACGTCCCGGAGCTGTTCGCCCGCAACGAGCGTGTGGCGTGCATTTTCGACACCGAGCGCGGGCCGATGGCCGTTGTGCTCGTGGGCGCGATGATCGTTGCTTCGATCGAAACCGTCTGGGCCGGTCTGGTCACGCCGCCGAAGCGCGAGCTGAAAACCTTCCGCTACGACGAAGCCGCCCGTGCGCCGATTCATCTGGAAAAAGGCGCAGAACTGGGTCGATTCAAGCTTGGTTCTACCGCGATCGTGCTGTTCGGCCCTGATCAAGTGAAGTGGACTGAAGCACTGGTTGCCGGTTCGCCAGTACAGATGGGCCAGGGTCTGGCACTGCCGAAAGCCTGATCCGACGAAACACGCCGATCCCCTGTAGGAGCTGCCGAAGGCTCGGGCCGCGTTCGGACGATCTTTTGATTTTGTTTTTACAAGCAAGATCAAAAGATCGCAGCCTTCAGCAGCTCCTACAGTTTGAAGGCCAGCACCTTCATTTGCTGCTATGGTTTTTGGCATGAGCCAGACCATTTCCCCCCAGCTACGCGCCACTACCCCGACGCAAACGCGCCTGTCGTTTTGCGAAGCCACTACGCGTGATCTCAAGCGCTGGATCGCTGGCCTGCCCAAGGCCAACATCGGCGAAACGGCCCGTCAGTTGTACCAAGGCCTCGGCGAACTCAACCAATTGCTGACCCCCAGCGACAATCGCCTGCAACTGCTGGAGCTGCTGCGGCCCGAGGTGTATTTCGTCTGCCAGCATCTGGAGCGGCACTTTCTGCATCAGGCGATCATGCTCGACGAGCGTTCACGCAAGGTCAGCAACCTGTGTCAGGCACTGCAAAGTCATCTGGCCATGGGCTACAAGCAGATCGTCCTGCGCATCGCGCCGAAATACAGCAAGGACCGTGCGGCATTGGTCAGCCTGGCCCTGCAACGGGCGACCCATTCACTCAAAGGACAACTGGTGCGCGCGACGCAGTTATACAGTTCGCCGCCGGAGCATCTGTGGTTCGAGCTGCATCAGCTGTATCGCACCGCGTGTGCGTTGCAGCTGCAACAACGGCGCGTACACGATGATCTCGCCAGCCTGACAACCGAACTGAGCGTCGAACAGACTTACATTGCCACTTTGCTATTGGGCAGTGCCCGCTGCAATCAACTGCGCCAGAACCAGATCGCGCGGCTCGCGGAAGTCCTGGAGTCGTGGAGCGCGCTGCTCAAGCTCCACCCCGGCAGCCCCGACGATGGCTTGTTTGCGGTCAGCGCAGAAATCGACGCCGGTCCGCGCTATCGCAATATGTTCCGCAGCGAGCAAAAGGCCGGACTGCTCGGCTTTGATCCTCAGCTATTGGTGAATGCCATCGAAGCGCAACTGCTGCGCCAGGACACCTCGACGCCGTTGCCCGTCCCGGCGGGGCTCAGTTTCGACACCCTGCAACATTTGCACGCGACCTGGGGTCAGTCGGCCGAGCGCAGTTTTCAGCGCACCGCGGGTCAGGGCAGCCTGACCGTCTGCGTCGGCATGAGCGCCCTGCACTTCTTCCTGGGTGGCGAGCGTACGTTCAGCGATCTGCTGAAACATCCTGGCACCCGTGCAGCAAACTTCAGCAGCGTCGTCGCCAAGGGTGAAAAGGACAGTTGGAGCCAAGCGTTCGACGCCGCGCCGCAGAGCAAGGCTGACGCGTTTTTACCCTACGAAGAAATCCAGTACGACCGTCTGCTCGAGGACGAGAACAGCACCGACAGCAAGACGCACTACCCGACTTATGCGTTGCCGGTGATCAATCACAGCCCCGGCGGGTATTGCCTGGGCTGGCCGCAAGAAGCGCCCGCCGAATTACAGGCCGGGGAAATGCTCGGGATTCAGGACAGCGTGAGTCTTGGCTGGAGTATTGCGGTGATTCGCTGGATTCGTCAGGTGCGCGGCAGCGGTACGCAGATGGGCATCGAACTGGTGGCGCCGCATGCCGAACCGTGCGGCCTGCAACTGGTGCGCTCGCGGGACGATCACAGCCAATACTTACGTGGATTGCTGTTGCCGCAGATCAGCGCGATCGATCTGCCTGCAACGTTGCTGGCACCACGCTTGCCGTTTCAGGAAGGCAGCAAAGTGCTGATCAACACCCATGGCGAGGAACACTGCGCCGGGCTGGACCGACGGGTGGCGAGTACGCACAGCTTCAATCAGTTTGCTTATCGCTCGCTGGAGCCTGCGCAAAATGGCGGGAGCGAGGAGGATTTTGATTCATTGTGGAAGTCGCTTTAGGTATTCGACGATAAATCGGCGGTGCAGCCTTCGCGAGCAGGCTCGCTCCCACAGGAAATTTGTGAACGACACAGATCCAATGTGGGAGCGAGCCTGCTCGCGAAGGGGCCCGCTCAGGTTATCGAGAACTCACAGCTGTCCGTCGCGATCGCGCAAGCCCAGCAGGTACAGGACACCGTCCAGCCCAAGCGTGGAGATCGCCTGTTTCGCCGACTGTTTGACCAGCGGCTTGGCGCGGAACGCCACACCCAACCCGGCAATTGCCAGCATCGGCAGATCATTCGCGCCGTCGCCGACCGCAATGGTCTGCTCCAGACGCAGACCTTCCTTATGCGCCAACTCTTTCAGCAGATCAGCCTTGCGCTGCGCATCGACAATCGGCTCGATCGCCACGCCGGTGCACTTGCCGTCGACCACTTCCAGTTCGTTGGCGAACACGTAATCAATGCCGAGTTTGGCCTGCAGTTGCTTGGCAAAGTAGGTGAAGCCGCCAGACAGGATGGCGGTCTTGTAGCCCAGACGCTTGAGTTCGGCGAACAGGGTTTCGGCACCTTCGGTCAGGCGCAGCGAAGCACCGATCGAATCGAGCACACTGACGTCGAGGCCTTTGAGCAAAGCCAGACGCTCCTTGAAACTGGCACGGAAATCCAGTTCGCCAGCCATCGCGCGCTCGGTGATCTGCGAAACCTGTTCGCCAACGCCGGCCGCCTTGGCCAGTTCGTCGATGACTTCGGCTTCGATCAGCGTCGAGTCCATGTCGAATACCGCCAGACGGCGGTTGCGACGGAACAGCGAATCTTCCTGGAAAGCGATGTCGACGTTCAATTCGTGCGCGACACTGAGAAACTCGGCACGCAACGCCTGCGGATCGGCCGCTTCGCCACGCACGGAGAACTCGATGCAGCCCTTTCCCTTGTCAGCCGGGGTGTCCAGCGGCATGCGACCCGACAGACGGTCAATGTGATCGATGTTCAGGCCGTATTTGGCCGTGATCGAACTGACAGCCTGCAATTGGCCGGCCGTCACTTTGCGGGTCAACAGGGTGACGATGTGGCGTTTCTTGCCCTGATTGCCCACCCATTGCTGGTAATCCTCTTCGGATACCGGAGTGAAGCGCACCTGCTGGTCGAGCTCGTAGCCCTTGAACAGGATGTCCTTGAGCACGGATTTGCCTTGCTCGGAGTCGGGAATTTCAACCAGGATGCCGAACGACAGGGTGTCGTGGATCACCGCCTGACCGATGTCGAGAATGTTCACGCCACCTTGGGCCAGAACACCCGTAATGGCCGCCGTCAGACCAGGACGGTCGACTCCCGTGATGTTAATCAGGACGATTTCGCGCAACGCGCACCCCCGCAACTGGAAAAAAACCGCATTCTACCCACTTTCAGTGACCATCGGGCACAGCGAGCGCTTTGCCGGTCTAGGGCCTGTCGCTATACTGCGCGTCAACTTCACGGACAAAAGAGCCGAGCTCAGTGAACCGGCCTACGCCAGTCAAAACCGATAACTTCTTCCTGCTGATCTTCCGTGCACTGCGCCACCGCCGTGTACCGATTGCATTGCGCATTGCCAGCCATAACGTGATCCTGGTCGCTCTGGCCCTGGTGATCTATGCCGGCGTGATGGGTTTGCAATTCAAGCAGGCCATGCACGAGCAGGCCGATGCGCTGGGCGAAAGCCTGACCACGCAGACCGCCACCTCCGCCACGGAGCTGTTGGTGTCCAACGACATCCTCAGCCTTAACGTGCTGCTCAATAACCTGACCAAGAACAAACTGGTGGCCCACGCGGCTATCTATAGCGTGGATAACCGCATCCTCGCCGAATCCGGCCAGCGCCCCAAGCACAGCCTGTTAGGCGAAGCCGAGGGCATGTACGAGAGCAAGATCACTTTCCAGGACGTGACGGCAGGGCAACTGCGCATCAGCCTGGATATGGATCAGTTCCAGCAGCCAATGACCATCAGCTTGCAGAGCATGGGCATTCTCAGTGCAATTCTGTTGGCGCTGTCGCTGGCCTTGAGCCTGCGCATGGGTCGTTATCTGTCCACACCGTTGCTGCAATTACGCGTCTGGCTACGCCGGATCGACGAGCACACTCCGGGCATAGAGCGCCAGGATGAAATTGGCGATCTGGCGCGGCAACTGCACGCCAATTACGCGCCGGAACCTGCGCCCGAGCCAGAGCCGGAACCTGAATTCGAGGACGAGGAAGACGAGCCGGAGTTCGAAGTACGCAACCTGCGCGACCCGAGCTTTGACGAAACCCGCCCGTTGGCCGCGCAGAAACCTGCTCCGCGCCATGTGGTCAGCACCGTCGAAGACGATGATGACGATGACGCGTTCGCCGACCTGCGCGACGAGTCTTTGACTGCCGTCGCGCAACCGGCCGTGCGCAAAGCAACGCCGAACGTACCGCAACACACGGCAGTGCTGGCGGTGCAATTGGGCTCGCAAGAGCAACTGCGCCGTTTGCCTCGGGCACGTCTGGAAGAATTGCAGGCGCGCTACCGCGACTGTCTGGATCAAGCCGCTTCGTTGTACCAGGGCGAAATCGAAACCCTGAACGACGGCAGCACGCTGATGCTGTTCCACACCGAAGACAGCGGCGACGACTACCTGACCAACGCGATTTGCTGCGGCGAGTTGCTGCGCGCACTGGGTCATCAGTTGCAAATCGAAGTCGCCGACAGCGGCATCACGCTGCAATTGCAGCTGGGCCTGACCCTTGGCGATGAGTTGTTCGGTTTGAGTCAGATCGATCTGCTGCTGACTGATTCGGCGCAGGATGCCCTGGCCCTGTCGCAACACAGCCGCAACCTGCTGCTGGTCGAGCGCAAGATCAGTGATGACGCGCTGATCCGTCAGCGTGCGCGGATCCGGCCGATAGCCAGCCCTGAGGGCGCTTGCTGTGTCGAGCGGTTGATGGAGCCTTATCCATCGATGCTGGAGCGGCAACTGGCGCGGATGCATGAGCGTCGCGCTTAAGCCCTGGCCCTGATACGCAAAAGCCCGTAGACGAGTGATTGTCTGCGGGCTTTTTGTTGCCCTATAAAAGCCCCTCACCCTAACCCTCTCCCAGAGGGAGAGGGGACTGATTGGGGGATGCTCGACATAACCACCGACCTGAACGTACCGCACCGAATCCACTATCGACCCTGACTTCGCTTGTCAGATCAATAATCGGCGGGGTCTTTCAGGTCGACGCATGGCGAAAGACACCTCGGTCAGTCCCCTCTCCCTCCGGGAGAGGGTTAGGGTGAGGGGCTTTTGATCTTCTACAGAACCCCAGACACAACAAAGCCCGCACAAGGGCGGGCTTTGTCTTGACTCGATCCAGCCTTAGAAGCGAAACACTTCCATGTCTGTACGAATCGGCGATGCCATCGGGATCTTCGGCTGCTTCTCGGCTTCGTCCGCCCGCGCTGCCGGTTTCTGCGCCGCTTTACGCGGTACGTCTGCCACAGGAGGCTGATTGGCCAATGGCTTGAGCGCTACCGACAGTTGCTCGGCCAGACGTTGCAACAGAATGCCTTGCGCCTTTACCTGCGACGCCGTGCTGCCCGCATGCAACTCTTGCAGATGAACGATGCGGTTATCGCGCACCTTGCCGCGACGGTCGATCAAGCGCCATTGCGCATCGAGAATCGCCGGTTGTTTCGCACCGGAGTCCAGACGCGTGATGGTCAGCAACACCTGCACGTCCGGGGTGAACCCGCCAGTGGCCGGTGCCAGCACGACACGCTGGCTGTCCAGATGACCGGCAACCTGACGCATCAGCAACTGATCAATATCCGACGAAAGGCTGCCAGCCCAACGACCGTCGGTCGCTGCTTGCAGACTGCCATCCGGTTGACGTTGCAGCAGGGTTTCACGTTGCAGGTAATCAGCTACGACTACCGGGCCCAACAAAACCGCCATGCCCGAGCTTTGCGCAGGCTGAACCGGACTTCCGCTGTCCAGTTGATAGAGCGACACCGGCTGGTGAACGCTGCAACCCGCCAGGCCAAGAACGCCGGCGAGTAACAAAATAATTGGAAGGCGCAGCGCAGTCATCATCCCGTCCAGGTGGCCGCCACAAAGCTGACCACAGTGAAAATACTCAATAAATATGAAGAACGCTCGGCCACGCCGGCGCTTGAAAGGCCATATCATCCGTGAATATGCGTTCCGACTCCAGCGCCAAAGCGTCGATCTACGCGTTAAATCGTAGATCGAGCTCTCTAGGACGCCTAATTGAGGTTTTCGACGAGCAGCGCATCCACTCGCTGGAAGCCACGCGGAAGCTTGTTACCGCGACGCCCACGCTCACCTTTGTAGTGTTCGAGATCATCGGCCTTCAGCGACAACGTGCGTTTCCCGGCCTGCAACACCAAGGTGGAGCCTTCCGGAATGACGGCGATGTCCGTTACATATTCTTCGCGACTGGCGACACGTTCACCGGGAATACCGATGATCTTGTTGCCTTTGCCCTTACCTAATTGTGGCAGATCGCTGATTTTGAAGATCAGCAGGCGACCCTCGGTCGTGACCGAGGCCAGCCAGTTGTTCTCACGATCAGCCACCGGACGCGGCGCGATGACCTTGGCGTTGTTCGGCAGGCTCAACAGGGCTTTACCGGCCTTGTTCTTGGCTTGCAGGTCTTCACCTTTGACCACGAAACCATACCCGGCGTCGGAGGCGATCACGTACAGCGCATCGTCTTCGGGCATCAGCACGCATTCAAACGTCGCACCCGGTGGCGGTGTCAGACGACCGGTCAACGGCTCGCCCTGGCCGCGAGCCGACGGCAAGGTGTGTGCCGCGACCGAATAGCTGCGGCCGGTGGAGTCAATCACCACGGCAGACTGGTTGGAACGCCCCGCCGCCGAGATCTTGAAGCCGTCGCCAGCCTTGTACGACAGGCCGGTGGCGTCGATATCGTGACCCTTGGCAGAACGGATCCAGCCTTTTTCCGAGAGCACGACGGTGACTTTCTCGTTTGGCAGCAGATCGTGTTCGGTCAACGCTTTGGCTTCGGCGCGCTCGACGATTGGCGAGCGGCGGTCGTCGCCATAGGTCTCTGCATCCTTGATCAGCTCGGTGCGCACCAGTTTCTTCAGCTTGGCTTCGCTGCCCAGCAGGGCTTGCAGCTTGGCTTGTTCCTTGAGCAGTTCGTCCTGCTCATCGCGCAGCTTCATCTCTTCCAGTCGCGCCAATTGACGCAGACGCGTGTCGAGAATGTAGTCAGCCTGGATTTCGCTGAGGGCGAAACGCTCGATCAGCTTGGCTTTCGGGTGTTCCTCGGTACGGATGATGTGGATCACTTCATCCAGGTTGAGGTAGGCAATCAACAAACCGTCCAACAGGTGCAGACGACGCTCGACCTTGTCGAGGCGGAATTGCAGGCGGCGACGCACGGTCTGCACGCGAAATTCCAGCCATTCGACCAGCAATGCGCGCAGGTTTTTCAGCTGCGGCTTGCCATCCAGACCGATGATGTTGACGTTGACCCGGTAGGTCGACTCCAGCTCGGTGCTGGCAAACAGATGCTGCATCAGCGCGTCGTGATCGACGCGGCTGTTGACCGGAATGATCACGATGCGGCACGGGTTTTCGTGGTCGGATTCGTCACGCAGGTCAGCAATCTGCGGCGCTTTCGACGGTTTGGCCTGCATCAGCCCGGCGATCTGCTCCAGCACTTTGGCCCCGGAGACTTGATGCGGCAGCGCGGTGACGATGATGTCGCCGTCCTCGACGTGGTACACGGCGCGCATGCGCACCGAGCCCTTGCCGGTTTCGTACATTTTCAGCAGGTCGGCGCGCGGCGTGATGATTTCCGCTTCGGTCGGATAATCCGGGCCCTGAATGTGTTCGCAGAGCTGTTCGACCGTGGCTTTTGGCTCATCGAGCAAGCGCACGCACGCGGTCGCGACTTCGCGCAGGTTGTGCGGCGGTACGTCGGTGGCCATGCCCACGGCGATACCGGTGGTGCCGTTGAGCAGAATGTTTGGCAGGCGCGCCGGCAACACCAGCGGCTCCTGCAGGGTGCCGTCGAAGTTCGGGCCCCAGTCCGCGGTGCCCTGGCCCAGTTCGCTGAGCAGCACTTCGGAATATCGCGACAGACGTGCTTCGGTGTAACGCATGGCCGCGAAGGACTTGGGATCATCCGGCGCACCCCAGTTGCCCTGACCGTCGACCAGCGTGTAGCGATAGCTGAACGGCTGGGCCATCAGCACCATCGCTTCGTAGCACGCCGAGTCACCGTGCGGGTGGAACTTGCCGAGCACGTCGCCGACGGTACGCGCCGATTTCTTGTGCTTGGAATCGGCGTCCAGCCCCAACTCGCTCATCGCGTAGATGATCCGCCGCTGCACCGGTTTCAGGCCGTCGCCGATATGCGGCAGGGCACGGTCCATGATCACGTACATGGAGTAGTTGAGGTAGGCACTTTCGGTGAAGTCAGCCAGCGAGCGGCGTTCAACACCGTCCAGGCTAAGATCAAGGGGATTGCTCATGCAGGCCTCATCGGTTCGTTGTCTGGCGCAGCAGCATGGTGCCACCGCGCTGAGTAAATTCAAGTTTGTTCAGGGCGCTCATGCCGAGCAGCACCTGATCACCATGCAACCCCGGCGCCACCAGTGCGCGGACATCCCGCAACACGATGTCGCCCAGTTGCAGGCGAGCGATTTTTGTACGATAGCCATGGCTCAGGCCATTGGCCGTGCTCAGGGTCACACCGAAACCTTCTTCCAGCTTCAAACGCCTGGCCAGATCCGCCGGGATCGCGACATCGGTCGCGCCGGTGTCGAGCATGAACTCCACCGGTTCGCCGTTGATCTGACCGCTGGCGACAAAATGCCCTTGGGCATTGCTCGCCAGTTTCACTTCGATAAATCCTGCGCCCTGCTCCGAACTCACGACGACGTTCGGATTCTGCTGGCGTTGTTCCCACTGGCCAAAAAACCGCGTGGCCAGAAACAGCGCTGCGCACCAGGCCAGAATCATCAGCACCCGACCGGCGCGCTTGCCCGGCGGTTGCTGGCTCATGGCTTGGCGCTCCAGCCACCTTGCGGCGCTGCGAAGCGCCAGACAATCGGGCGGTTCTCGCCATCGGCACGCGGGCCGAAATTATTGTCGACGCCAATCCACGCACCGTCGGCATCGACGATCAACGCTTCTTCCAGCCCATAGTCCTGTGAATAGCGGCGATTTTCCTGCAACAGTTCGGCGGCGTACGACCAGCAGCGCTCGACCTTGGCCGTCAGCGGGTCGCGACGGCAAATCTCAAAGGCGTTGCGCTCGAGGGTGAACAGCTTGCCGTTGAAAAATGACAGGTCGGAAAAATCCCGGTCGACCGCTTTGGCTTTGGGAAACTGCGCCGGCTGCATTTCCTTGCCGCCTTCGCTCAGCAGCACACAGCGACCGTCGCAGTCCCACACCGTCTGCTGGCGCTTGATCAACAGCAAGCCACGGCTTTGGCGCTCGGCAGCCAACCACATCTGATCCCCCGCCGGATTGATCGCCAGACCTTCGAATATCGCGTTGAATTTCTGCAACATGCCCTTTGCTCGCGCTTCGCGAACCACAATCGGCGAGATCTTCAGCCAGTTCGCCGGGCCGCTGACAGGCAGTTGCAACACCGCCGCATGCCCCTCGCTGACGATGTAGCGATTGCCGGCGCTGTCGCAGCTGATGCCTTCGAAATCCAGATCGCCGCCGCGCACGAACGACGCCGCCCAGTTGCGCGAACGCAAACCCCAGGGCAGCCCGGTCTCGGGTAATTCAGGCACGTCGATGTGCACGGTTTCGGCCTGCCAGGTGGCTTGCCGCGTATCGAGGCGATAGATCTGATCATCGTCGCGATCGGACACCGTCCACAACTCGTTGCCACACTGCGCCAGCCCCGACAGGTTGCCGCCGCGCATGCCGTCTACCGGATGCTCGGACAGCACGCGCAACTCCGGCACCGGCTCGGCAAGCGCCGAAACAGAGGTCAGGAGTAACGCACACGCCAGGGCAAAGCCAACCCGCATCAACCAAGAACCTCAGCCAGGTTGCCTTTGGATTCCAGCCAGGATTTGCGATCACCGGCGCGTTTTTTCGCCAGTAGCATGTCCATCATTTCCGAGGTCGCGTCGAAGTCTTCCAGGGTCAACTGCACCAGACGCCGAGTGTTCGGGTCCATGGTGGTTTCACGCAGTTGCGGCGGGTTCATTTCACCCAGACCTTTGAATCGGGTGACCTGTGGCTTGCCGCGTTTTTTCTCGGCGACCAGACGGTCGAGAATGCCGTCACGCTCAGCCTCGTCGAGGGCGTAGTAGATCTCTTTGCCCAGGTCGATGCGGTACAGCGGCGGCATCGCGACGTAGACGTGACCGGCGTCCACCAGCGGGCGGAAATGCTGGACGAACAACGCGCAGAGCAAGGTTGCGATGTGCAGACCGTCGGAGTCGGCGTCGGCGAGGATGCAGATCTTGCCGTAGCGCAGCTGGGCGATGTCGGCCGAGCCTGGATCGACACCGATGGCCACGGCGATGTTGTGCACTTCCTGACTGGCGAGCACTTCGCTGCCGTCGACTTCCCAGGTGTTGAGGATCTTGCCGCGCAACGGCAGAATCGCCTGAAATTCCTTGTCCCGCGCTTGCTTGGCGGAACCGCCGGCGGAATCACCTTCGACCAGAAACAGTTCGGAACGCATCGGGTCCTGCCCGGCGCAGTCGGCCAGTTTGCCCGGCAGTGCCGGCCCCTGGGTGACGCGTTTGCGCTCGACTTTCTTGCTCGCTTTCAGACGACGGCCGGCGTTGTTGATCGCCAGTTCGGCCAGCGCCAGGCCGGTTTCCGGGTTGGCGTTGAGCCACAGGCTGAACGCGTCCTTGACCACACCGGAAACAAACGCCGCCGCTTCACGGGACGACAGACGCTCTTTGGTCTGGCCGGAGAATTGCGGCTCTTGCATCTTCATCGACAGAACGAAGGCAATGCGCTCCCAGACGTCTTCCGGCGCCAGCTTCACCCCGCGCGGCAGCAGACTGCGGAATTCGCAGAATTCGCGCATCGCATCGAGCAGGCCCTGACGCAGGCCGTTGACGTGGGTACCGCCCTGCGCCGTCGGGATCAGGTTGACATAGCTTTCCTGCACCGCGTCGCCACCTTCCGGCAGCCACAGCAATGCCCAATCGACCGCTTCTTTATTACCGGCGAAAGCGCCGCAGAACGGTTCGTCCGGCAGGCGTTCGAACTCACTGACAGCGTCGACCAGATAGGAGCGCAGGCCGTCTTCGTAATGCCACTCGATTTTCTCGCCGGTGCCTTTGTCTTCAAAGCTGACCAGCAGGCCCGGGCACAACACGGCCTTGGCCTTGAGCACGTGCTTGAGGCGGCTGATGGAGAATTTCGGTGAATCGAAATACTTGGGGTCCGGCGCGAAATACACGCTGGTACCGGTGTTGCGCTTGCCAACGGTGCCGACGACTTCAAGTTCGGTGGCCTTGTAGCCATCGGCGAACGTCATCTGGTACTCGTTGCCATCACGCTTCACGCGCACCCGGACTTCGGTCGACAAGGCGTTGACCACGGAAATACCCACCCCGTGCAGACCGCCGGAGAACTGGTAGTTCTTGTTGGAAAACTTGCCGCCCGCGTGGAGCTTGGTGAGGATCAGCTCAACACCCGACACACCTTCTTCAGGGTGGATGTCGACCGGCATGCCGCGGCCATCGTCGCTGACTTCCAGCGAGTGGTCGGCGTGCAGGATGACCTGCACCGATTTGGCGTGGCCGGCCAAGGCTTCGTCGACGCTGTTGTCGATGACTTCCTGGGCGAGGTGGTTCGGCCGACTGGTGTCGGTGTACATGCCGGGGCGTTTACGCACCGGGTCGAGGCCCGAGAGGACTTCGATGGCGTCGGCGTTATAAGAGCTAGCGCTGGGAGTGGCCATAGGGTCTCGTCGTCAGTCATTCATGAAATAGGGGCAAGACTTCACAGTGCGGTGAAATCGATTGCCTGATACAAATCGGCGCCAATGCCGGCAAAACTCAGCAACGCCGGCAATTGCCCGGCGAAACCCTGGAAACTGTGGTCGCCGCCGGCCTGGATGCGCAAGGCACAGGCGCGGTAATACTGCTGGGCGAGGCGATAATCCAATGTTTCATCGCCGGTCTGCAACCAGACCTGAAAACGCTGCGCATCCTGGGGCGCCGGCACTTCCAGTTCGGCCAGGGCCGCAACGTGGTCGTGGGTCAATTCCCAGGTTTCATCGGTGTACAGGTTTTTCTGCGTGCCCAGATAGCCGTCGAACATCCGGTGCGGGCTGACCGCCGGGTTGACCAGCAGGGCTTTCAGGCCATGGCGCTCGGCCAGGTGAGTCGCATAGTAGCCGCCGAGTGAGCTTCCCACCAGCAACGGCTGGCCTAGCTCGGCAATCGCCTGTTCCAGCTGACCGATGGCTTCACGTGGATGGTGATGCAGGGCCGGGACACGCAATTGCTCGCTCAAACCCAGCCGCCCCATCACCGCCACCAGCTGACAGGCCTTTTTCGAGGCCGGAGCGCTGTTGAAACCGTGGATATAGAGGATCGAACCGGACATTTGAGCTCCCTGGGTGTCGGTTTGGGTTTGCGGAGTTTACAGGGAGAGAAGAGCGGATTGGGGGTGGTTTCGAGAAATTGGTCATTCAGCAGGGGCGACCCTCACCCTAGCCCTCTCCCAGGGGTAGAGGGGACTGATTGGGGGTATTGGCGAAATACGTCGACTTGAAAGATCTTCACCGAATCCATAATCAACCGGGTCTTTCAAGTCGACGCAAAGCGCCAGACACCGCGGTCGGCTCCCTCTCCCTCGGGGAGAGGGCTGGGGTGAGGGGCTTTTGATTCGCTCTCAGTACCCGTTGGAGCCGTAGTCGACGGTGAAGTCGAAGCCAGTCACGCGCTCAACCCCGGTTTCCAGCCGTCCATCCGGCAACAACCGCAACCAGCGATACCCCGGTGCCTGCTCACCGACCTTGAAGTCTTCACTCCCCGGCTCGAACTGAATGCAGGTCGAAGGTGACGCCATCAAACGCACGCCATTACGCTCGCGATCAATTTCCTGATGCACATGCCCCCACAGCACCGCCCGCGCCTGCGGAAAACGATCCAGCACCTCGAAAAACGCCTCTGGATTGCGCAAACCAATCGGCTCCATCCACGCACAACCGATCGACACCGGATGATGGTGAAAACACACCAGATGATGACGCTCCGGCGCTTCGCTCAACGAGCGGGCCAGTAGCTGCAACTGATCGTCCTGCAAATACCCCGGCACCGAACCCGGTACCGCCGAATCGAGCATCGTCACACGCCAGTTGCCGAGATCGACCACCGATTCGAGCAACGCGCTTTGCACGGCAGCCTCAGCCATGATCATCGGTTCGTCGTGGTTGCCGGGAATCCAGCGCGCCGGCGCATCGATCTGCGCGGTCATTTCACGAAATTGCTGATAGGACTCCAGCGTGCCGTCCTGAGAAATATCCCCGGTGGCCAGCATCAGATCGATCCGTGGCTGCTGCCCCAGGACCAACTCGATGACCTTTTGCAGGCTCTGGCGGGTGTTCATGCCCAGCAGCGAGCCATCCGCTTCGGCGAACAGATGGCTGTCGGACAACTGCACCAGCAACGCCGGATCGGCGGTGGTCAATGTGGATACGCTCGGCAAGGCGTTCTCCCAAGGCAAAAGCACGGAATCGTTAAGTGCCGCAATTATGCTGGGGGATCACTGAAAGAGGAAACCGAGGAACCGGACGCAGTTCACAACTAGCGTACGACTTCGTACTCGTGCCCCAGCGCCAGACAATGACTCAGCCATTCCCCCAGGAACAGATTGAGCTGAGCTTTTTCATCGGGCTGATGCATCGCGGCGTTCGGGTAAGGATAGATGCCGCGAAAGCGTCGTGCATGTTCGGCGCTGATCACTTCAGCCATACGCGCGTCGTGATAGACCTGAACTTCCAGTTGCGGCACCGGCAGCCACGGCAGGCTGTGCTCCTGGCGCACCTGCAACGTGGTGGTATATGGACAGGTTTGCAGCACTTCGAGGGCCAGTACGCCGAGCATCTGCTCGCCCTGAGTCACGGCGATGCGCCGCGCCTCGGGCTCGTTGCGCATGTCCGGCACCAGTCGCATCAGGCGCGCGTAGTTGGCCTCGCAGGCAGCCTGTAGCCCCACGAGGTCGACTCGATAACGATCGCGCAACTTGTTTACAACCATAACCCCCTCACTTCGGCGCGGTTGAGCGCCAGCCACTGCAAAGCGATGATGCTCGCCGCGTTGGCAATGCGTCCGTCACGGACGGCCTGCAAGGCATCTTCAAAGGCCCAGACCGTGACGCGGATATCTTCTGCCTCTTCCTCCAGCCCATGCAGGCCGCCAACGCCATCGGTGCTGCAACGCCCCAGATACAGATGCACGAACTCGTTGCTGCCGCCCGGTGACGGGAAATATTTGGTCATCGGCCAAAGGGCCTTGATGTCCAGCCCAGCTTCCTCCTGCGCCTCGCGGTGAGCAACTTCTTCCGGCTGTTCATCCTTGTCGATCAGACCAGCGACCAGTTCTACCAGCCACGGATTGTCAGCCTTGCCCATCGCGCCGACGCGAAACTGCTCGATCAGCACCACTTCGTCGCGCTGCGGATCGTACGGCAGCACGCACACGGCATCATGACGCACGAACACTTCACGATTGATCTCGCGGCTCATGCCCCCGGCGAACAGCTCATGGCGCAGGTGCACACGGTCGAGCTTGTAGAAGCCCTGATAGCAGCTCTCGCGGCGCACGATGTCGACGGCGGTCGGAATGGCGTTGGCAAAATCAGTCATGAGCATCCTCGTTTACTGCGAATCCATTACGAGGTTGCTTATCGTTACCGGCAACCTCGACTTCGCGCCATCCTAACGCGCCCGTACCGTTTGATGCAGCCCCTTTACCGTCATCGGGATGGACGGTGGCGGCGAAACCCACTCTAATTAGCTTAGTGGCGAACTGACTGCTTCGTTGAGAGTCGAAGCGGTAACTTTTTGCCTTCCCCTGCTTTCGAAAGGACGCCCATGTCGCTTTTCAAAATTGCCTCCGTGGCCGCCATTGCCCTGACCCTGGGCGCGTGCGCGAGCCTGTTCCAGCCCAACTATCGCACGCCGCTGGAAACCACCCGAGATGCGTCGGAACAGCTGAAACCGGGATGTTCCACCCCTGATTGCCCGCTGGTGAACATCGACACCCTGCGTTTCCCGGCAGAGCCCGCGCTGGACCCGATCATCGAAAAACGCCTGCTGCAAATGACCCGCACCGAGCCGGGCGCGCCTGTCGCGCCGACGCTGGCGGCCTACCGCGAGCAGTTCCTCGCCAACGCCGGCCCGCGCAACAGCAGCTATCTGCAAGCGAAAGTACGTGAGCAGCATGACGGCTTGGTGATCATCGAATTGTCGAGCTACCTGGACACCGGTGGCGCGCATGGCACACCGGGTCGCGGTTTCATCAACTATTCGCGCCAGCAGCACAAAGTGCTGAACCTGTCCGACATGCTGATGCCGGGGCAGGAAGAGGCGTTCTGGAAGGCTGCGCAAGTGGCGCACAACAGCTGGCTGATCAGCACCAAGCTCGATCAGGAGCCCGAGTTCGTCAAGAGCTGGCCATTCGTGAAAACCCCGCACGTGGCGTTGACCTACGGCGGGGTGATCCTCAAGTACGAAACAAGCACCATCGCGCCTTACGCGCTGGGCCACGTCGAACTGAAGATCCCTTATCCACGTCTGAACGGCATTCTCAAGCCTGAGCTGTTTCCCGGCCGTAACTGAAGGCGCGACCGAGCACAAATTGCAGCAGCCCTGCCAGCACCAGCGCCGGCAGGGTGGCGCCGATGTCCGGATACAGATTCGCCAGCAAGTGATAGGTGCTGACACCCCCCAGCCACGCCAACAACGCCGGCCAGCGCAACGCGGCTGATGCGACCTGCCCCCGGCGCTTGCGCAGGATGAAGTGATCCACCAGCACCACGCCGAACAACGGCGCAAACACCGAGCCGATCAGCAGCAGGAAATTCTGGTATTGCGCCAATGGCGCCAGCAGTGCAATCAGCGTGCAGATGACGCCGATGGCGAGCGCCAGATGCTCGACTTTCAGGCGCAACAGAATCCCGCTGGACACCGCTGCCGAATGAATGTCGGCGAAGGCGTTTTCCGATTCGTCGAGCAGGATCAGCAGCAGCGGAATACCCAACCCGGCACCGGCCAGTGCCAGCAGCAACGCATTGACTTCACCGCTCGGCGCGAACGCCAGGGTGTAGGCCACGCCAAGGCTCATCAGCCAGAAGTTACCGATGAAGAAACCGACAGCCGTGCCGCCGAAAACGTTCTTCGCACGCTTGCCGAAACGCGAGTAGTCGGCAATCAGCGGCAGCCACGACAGCGGCATGGCAATGGCGATGTCGAAGCCCACGGCGAATGGCATCGAACCGTCACCGGCACGCGCCCAGAGCGCCGTCAGATCCGCCTTGGCGAACAGGTTCCAGGTCAGCCAGAGGCACGCAGCCAACAGCAGCCAGATCCCCCATTTGCGCAGGATCTGCCGGACAAACGTCAGCGGCCCGCTGACGGCAAGCAGGGTTGCCAGAGCGCCGAAGAACAGCGTCCACAACACCGGGTTGGACCACAGCGAATCTTCGCTGAATGCGCGGGTGCCGAGCAGGCTGGCCGCATCACGCATGACGATGATTTCGAACGAGCCCCAACCGATCAGTTGCAGCAGATTGAGCAGCGCCGGCAGGCTCGCACCTTTGCTGCCGAGGCTGAGTTTGAGTGCAGCCATCGAAGACAGACCGGTGTCGCTGCCGATCACGCCGACGGCCGCCAGCAGCAAAACGCCGACCAGCGTGCCGAGGAAAATGGCCAGCAGCGAACCGGACAAGCCCAGACCCGGCGCAAGCAATGCGCCGGTCTGCAGCACCATCAGGCCGATGCCGAGGGAGAACCACAGGGAAAACAGATCGCGACCGCCGAATACACGTTTGTCGGCGGGCACGGCGAGGTCGGGGGAATAAGTGCTGGGTTGAATGCTCAAGGGTGTTATCTCAGAGGGACATTTGTTGTTGTGTTGACCGCATTCGCGAGCAGGCTCGCTCCCACATGAGAATGCATTCCAATGTGGGAGCGAGCCTGCTCGCGAAGGGGCCCTTGCAGGCCCACTCTTTCAGGTCAGATCAAACCTTCTTGTACAGCTGACTGCCTTCCTTCTTGAACCGCTCAGCCTGTTCCGCCAGGCCTTGGGCGACGTCCACGTCGACCGCTTCGATCCGCTGGTTGGCCGCGTATTCGCGGACTTCCTGAGTGATCTTCATCGAGCAGAATTTCGGCCCGCACATCGAGCAGAAATGCGCGACCTTGGCCGAGTCTTTCGGCAAGGTTTCATCGTGGTACGAACGCGCGGTATCCGGATCGAGGCCGAGGTTGAACTGGTCTTCCCAACGGAATTCGAACCGCGCCTTGCTCAAGGCGTTGTCGCGGATCTGTGCGCCCGGGTGCCCCTTGGCCAAGTCCGCTGCGTGCGCGGCGATCTTGTAGGTGATGATCCCGGTCTTCACGTCATCCTTGTTCGGCAGACCCAAGTGCTCCTTCGGCGTCACGTAGCAAAGCATGGCGCAACCGAACCAGCCGATCATCGCCGCACCGATACCGGAGGTGATGTGGTCGTAGCCCGGCGCGATGTCAGTGGTCAACGGGCCAAGGGTGTAGAACGGCGCCTCGTCGCAGCATTCCAGCTGCTTGTCCATGTTCTCTTTGATCAACTGCATCGGCACGTGACCCGGGCCTTCGATCATGCACTGCACGTCGTGCTTCCAGGCGATTTTGGTCAGCTCGCCGAGGGTTTCCAGCTCGCCGAATTGCGCTTCGTCGTTGGCGTCGGCAATCGACCCCGGACGCAGGCCGTCGCCCAGCGAGAAGCTGACGTCGTAGGCCTTCATGATTTCGCAGATTTCGTCGAAATGGGTGTAGAGGAAGTTCTCTTTGTGGTGCGCCAGGCACCACTTGGCCATGATCGAACCGCCACGAGAAACGATGCCCGTCACACGCTTGGCGGTCAGCGGCACATAGCGCAACAGCACGCCGGCGTGGATGGTGAAGTAGTCGACGCCCTGCTCGGCTTGCTCGATCAGCGTGTCGCGGAACAACTCCCAGGTCAGGTCTTCAGCGGCGCCACCGACTTTTTCCAACGCCTGATAGATCGGCACGGTACCGATCGGCACCGGCGAGTTGCGGATGATCCACTCGCGGGTTTCGTGAATGTGCTTGCCGGTGGACAGGTCCATCACCGTGTCCGAACCCCAGCGAATGCCCCAGGTCAGTTTCGCCACTTCTTCTTCAATGGACGAACCCAAAGCACTGTTGCCGATGTTGCCGTTGATCTTCACCAGGAAGTTACGGCCGATGATCATCGGTTCCAGTTCGGTGTGGTTGATGTTGGCCGGAATGATCGCGCGACCACGGGCAATTTCTTCTCGGACGAATTCAGGGGTGATGACTTTCGGCACGCTGGCACCGAAGCTGTGCCCGGCGTGTTGCTGGTCCAGCAGCCCGGCGGCGCGAGCCACTTCGAGCTTCATGTTTTCGCGGATGGCGACGTATTCCATCTCGGCGGTAATGATGCCTTTGCGCGCGTAGTGCATCTGGCTGACGTTGGCCCCGGCCTTGGCGCGGCGCGGGTTGTTCACGTGGGCAAAGCGCAGTTTGGTCAGCTCGGCATCGGCCAGGCGTTCCTGGCCAAAATTGGAACTCAAGCCAGGCAGGCGCTCGGTATCGCCACGGGATTCGATCCACGCCGAACGCACATCGCCCAGGCCTTTGCGCACATCGATGATGACGTTGGGATCGGTGTACGGGCCCGAGGTGTCGTACACGACGACCGGCGCGTTGATCTCGCCGCCGAAGTCGGTCGGGGTCACGTCGAGACTGATTTCGCGCATCGGCACGAGGATGTCCGGGCGCGAACCCTGAACGTAGACTTTTTGCGAACGGGTGAACGGCTTGACCGATTGCTCGTCGACCTTGGCCGAGTCACTCAGGTTGATCGCGTTTTTTGGTTTTGTAGTCATCACGGGCTCTCCAGACATCATCCAGGCAGTGGATTGTCGGAGCAGAACCTGAAAGGCACGGACGCACCAGGACTGGTGCTGTGCATCGTCGTCGAGCGTTCGATTGTCGAACAATTTCCCGGACGAAGCACAAGAGGACTCGCCGGGTGACGAGAAATCTTGTTCCCTACGCAGGCGCTAACCTGATCAGGTTCAACGGGATCCGAAATTATTCGATCTCAGCCTCATAGCAAGGCACCCCGACAAGAACCCGGCCAGTCTAGACACAACCGGCAAAGAACGCCAACACCGCGGCAAACACCATGATGAATGGCGCAATTAACGGATTGTTGCCGAACGCAGGCGCAACTACACTCGCTCTGCCTCGTCGAGCCTTGACGCTACAGGGGCCGCGCCTTACCTTTGGCGCCCGGATTACTTCCATAATATTCATGCTAGGGATCGCCTCATGCTGCGCAAACTTTCACTGGCTCTTGCCGTGTCTTGTGCGTCCAACGCAATGGCCTGGGCAGCAGAAGCGCCCTTGTCGACCAAAACCGATCTGGTCAGCGTCTATCAGGAAGCGGTCGACAACAACGCCGACCTGGCCGCTGCCCGCGCCCAGTACGGTGCACAGAAAGAAGTGGTACCGCAGGCTCGCGCCGGATTGCTGCCGAATCTGTCCGGTGGCGCCGAAGTCGCTGACGTGCGCACTTCGCTCGACCAGCCTTCAGCCATCGCCAACCGCAGCGCTCACTCGTATCAGGCGACCCTGGCTCAGCCGCTGTTCCGCGCCGATCGCTGGTTCCAGTACCAGGCTGCCAAAGACGTCAACGAACAAGCCGCGCTGCAACTGTCGGCCACCGAGCAGAACCTGATCCTGCAATCGGCCGAAAGCTACTTCAACGTGCTGCGCAGCCAGGACAACCTGGCCTCGACCAAGGCTGAAGAAGCCGCGTTAAAGCGCCAGCTCGACCAGTCCAACGAACGCTTCGACGTCGGCCTGTCGGACAAGACCGACGTGCTGCAATCGCAAGCCAGCTACGACACCGCCCGTGCCAACCGGATCGTCGCGCAACGTCAGGTCGATGATGCGTTCGAAGCGCTGATCACCCTGACCAACCGCCAGTACAACTCGATTCAGGGCATTGTCCATACGCTGCCGATCCTGCCGCCGGCACCGAATGACGCCAAGTCGTGGGTCGACACCGCCGCCCGACAGAACCTCAATCTGCTCGCCAGCAACTACGCTGTCAGCTCCGCCGAGCAGACCCTGAAACAGCGCAAGGCCGGCCACTTGCCGACCCTCGATGCGGTGGCCAAATACGAAAAAGGTGACAACGACGCCCTCGGTTTCGCCAACCCGAACTCATTCGGCGCGCCGTACGGTGGCAATGTTGAACAAAGCACGCTGGGTTTGCAGTTGAACATCCCGATCTACAGCGGCGGCCTGACCAGCTCCCAGGTGCGTGAGTCCTACTCACGCCTCGATCAAACCGAGCAGCAGCGCGAAGCCCTGCGCCGGCAAGTCGTCGAAAACACTCGCAACCTGCACCGCGCGGTGAACACCGACGTCGAGCAGGTACAGGCGCGCCGTCAGTCGATCATCTCCAACCAGAGCGCGGTGGAAGCCACGGAAATCGGTTATCAGGTGGGCACGCGCAACATCGTCGACGTGCTCGATGCGCAGCGCCAGTTGTATACCTCGGTGCGCAACTACAACAACACGCGTTATGACTACATCCTCGACAACCTGCGCTTGAAACAGGCCGCGGGGACATTGAACCCGGGGGATCTGGAGGATCTGCGCCGTTACCTGAAGGCCGATTACAACCCGGACAAGGATTTCCTGCCGCCGGATCTGGCCAAGGCTGCGGAAGAGCAACTCAAGGCCCGCCCTTAAACGCAAAAGATCGCAGCCTTCGGCAGTTCCTACATTGGAATGCATTCCCCTGTAGAAGCTGCCGAAGGCTGCGATCTTTTTGCTTTATTTGATCAGTCGGCCCAAGCCATCCAGCAATCGCTGCAACGCGCCCTGATTGCGGCGCATCACCGCCAGCCCCGCATCAGCCATACGCTGTGCATCCCGTGGCAGTTCGAACAGGCGCTGGACTTCCACTGCCAGCCCTTCGGCATCATCCACTTCAGCCAACGCCCCGGCCTCGCGCAACTGCGCGGCGATGTCGAGGAAGTTGAACAGGTGCGGGCCGCTGATCACCGGTTTCGCCAGTGCGGCGGGCTCCAGCAAATTGTGCCCGCCATTCGGCACCAGACTGCCGCCGACAAAGGCGCTGTCGGCCAAGGCGTAAAGAAACAGCAGCTCACCCATGGTGTCGCCGAGCAGCACCGAAGTTTGCGCATCGACATTGGCGGCGGTCGAACGACGCAGTGTGGCAAAACCTTCGCGCTGACACAGTTCGAACACCGAGTTGAAGCGCTCCGGGTGACGCGGTACCAGAATCAGCAACGCATCCGGATGATTGGCCAACAAACGCCGATGGGCGTTCAACACCACTTCATCCTCGCCTTCATGGGTGCTGGCAGCGATCCACACCGGTCGCTCCAGCGCCTGCCACTGGCCACGCAATTGGGCGGCGCGTTGCAGCAGTTGCGGGTCGATGGTCAGGTCGAATTTGATCGAACCAGTGACTTCGACGGTCTCCGGACGCGCACCCAGATCGCGGAAGCGCTGAGCTTCGGCCTCGGTCTGCACGGCAAAAAAACTCATTTCGGCGAGCATCGGCGCGGTCAGTTTGCTGAAGCGGCCATAACCCTTGGCCGACCGTTCAGACAATCGCCCGTTGGCGAGCGCCACCGGGATGCCGCGTTTGGCGCACTGATGAATATGGTTGGGCCACAGTTCGGTTTCCATGATCACGGCCAGTTTCGGCTGTGCGCGATCAAGAAAGCGCGCCGCTGCACATGGCAAGTCATAGGGCAGGTAGCAATGCTGGATGCGCGGCTCGGTGGCGAACAGTGCCTGAATCCGCTCCGAGCCGGTCGGGGTCATGCAGGTCACTGTTATCGGCAGCTGTGGATAACGTTGCAGCAACGCGCGGATCATCGGCGCGGCGGCGATGCTTTCGCCCACCGACACCGCGTGTACCCAGATGCCGCCGGGTTGCAGCGCCGGCATCGCGCAAGAGAAACGTTCGCCAATGCGCTTGGCATACGCCGGCGCCTTGCGCGCCCGCAGCCACAGCCGAATCGCCACCAATGGCAGCCCCAGGTAAAACAGCGCGGTGTAAAGAGTTCTATTCATGGCGGCGGAGTTTATCGACTTTTTCCATCGATCGCGCGCAAGTGCACGGCAAAACGCTCGGCCAGCCAACGCGCAGCCGGGCCGAGCGGCTCGTCACGCCGCCAGACCAGCTCCACCACCAGCGCTGGCGGCGTCCATTCGCTGTCGAGTTCGACCATCAAGCCCTGATAGGCCGAGTACTGCACCACGTGCCTGGGCAGCCACGCCCAGCCTAGATCGCGCACGAGCCATTCGGCCATCACGTAAAAACTGTCGGCACGCCACACCTGTGGGCTGGCCGGCTCGTTGCCGGGGTAGACACTGGTTTGCGTCGACATCAACAGCTGCCGGTGTTGCGCCAGTTGCTGGCAGGTGACGTAGGGCTGCGTCGCCAACGGATGATTGATCCCGCAGACCGTAACCATTTCCACGCTTCCCAGCACTCGTCGCTCCAGCGCCTCGGGGATTTCATCGTGATAGAACAGCAGCCCGAGATCAGCGCGGCGCTCGACGAGTTTGCGCGCGACTTCGCCTTGAGCCGCGCTGGTGAGTTGTACTTCCAGGCTGGGAAATTGATCGGCCAGCGCGCCGAAACTTTCCACCAGCGCCTGATAGGGCATCGCCTCATCCTGCGCCACGCGCAGTTGCGCTTCCTGGCCGCGCATCATCGCCATGGCCCGGCCATTCAGACGCTCACACTGGCGCAAGACTTCTCGCGCCTCCTCTAGCAGCGCCTCCCCCGCTTCGGTGAGCCTCGGCTGGCGACCGCTGCTACGCTCAAACAGACTCACGCCCAGATCGTCCTCGAGCATAGCGATGGCACTACTGATCGCCGACTGCGCCTTGCGCTGCTGCCGGGCCACGGCGGAGAACGAACGCTGTTCGGCGACCGTGATAAACACGCGTAACTGATCCAGATTCCACTGCATACTCATCGCGCAACCCATCTCCCAAACAGATAGGTAATGACTTTACCGCATCTGAACAATCTCTAAAATGCCGACCTCAGAAAGTAACGCTACACATGAGGATTACACATGAACGCCTACGCCTACCTTGCCATCGCCATCTGCGCCGAAGTCATGGCCACCGTTTCGATGAAAGCGGTCAAAGGCTTCAGCACGCCGCTGCCGCTGCTGGTAGTGATCGTGGGTTACGCCATCGCGTTCTGGATGCTGATCCTGGTAGTGCGCACAGTCCCGGTGGGTGTCGCTTACGCGGTGTGGGCCGGGATGGGCATTGTGATGGTCAGTATCGCGGCGCTGTTCATCTATGGGCAGAAACTGGATGTGCCGGCGATGTTGGGGATGGGGTTGATTGTTCTGGGCGTTGTGGTGATTCAACTGTTCTCGAAAACTGCCGGCCATTAAAAACCAATCACAGTACCTGTGGGAGCGAGCCTGCTCGCGAAGAGGGCGTACACCGCTTTCGCGAGCAGGCTCGCTCCCATATCTGATTTTGCATCCAGCCTGTTGATCATCGACAAATCCGCCTCTTTCCCGAGTCTGTATACTGCGCTCTCGTCTTGAACACTGAGGTCGCTGCATGCCATCCGTTATTTCCACCGACGTTCTGATTGTCGGCGCTGGTGTCGCCGGCCTCTGGCTGAATGCGCGCCTGCGCCGTCAGGGGTTTTCGACCGTACTGGTGGAAAGTGCCAGCCTCGGTGGCGGGCAGAGTGTGAAATCCCAAGGCATCATCCACGGCGGCGCCAAGTACGCGCTGCACGGCGCGTTGACCGGCGCTTCGGAAGCCATCGCCGACATGCCGCGACGCTGGCGTGAAGCGCTGGCCGGCAACGGCGAGCTGGATCTGAGCGGCGTGCGCCTGCTCTCCGAAGCCCATTACCTGTGGTCGCCGGGCACCCTCGCCGGCAACCTCACCAGTTTCTTCGCCAGTAAAGCCGTGCGCGGCCGCGTCGATCAGGTCAAGGGCGATCAACTGCCGCCAGCCCTGCAAGACAAGCGTTTCAAGGGCAAGGTCTATCGTCTGGCCGAACTGGTGGTCGATGTGCCGAGCCTGATCCAGCGTCTGGCCGATCTGGCCGGTGACGGTCTGCTCGCCGGGCAGACCATCGAGCCGTTGCTGGAAGCAGGCGTGCTGGTAGGCCTGAAGGTCGACGGTCGCGAGATCCGCGCCCAGCGCATCGTGCTCAGTGCTGGCGAAGGCACCGCGCATTTGCTCGAACACCTGGGCCTCAGCAAACCGGCCATGCAGCGCCGGCCGCTGCACATGATCCTCGCCAAAGGCCCAGGCCTGAAACCGCTGTACGCCCACTGCCTGGGTGGCGGTACCAAGCCGCGCATTACCGTCACCACGCATCCGGCGGCTGATGGCCAGTGGGTCTGGTACATGGGTGGCGACATTGCCGAAAGTGAAGGCGTGAACCGCGAACCCGCCGAACAGATAGCTACCGCGCAAAAAGAAATCGCCCAGTTGTTGCCGTGGATCGACCTCAGCACCGCGCAATGGGCGACGTTGCGCGTCGACCGTGCCGAGCCGCTGCAAACCGGCCTGACGCGCCCGGACAACGCGTTCCTCGCCGAAGAGGGTCGCTTGCTGGTCGGCTGGCCGACCAAACTGGCGCTGGCGCCGGACTTTGCCGACCGAGTGATGGCCTCATTGCAGCGTGACGGTATCCAGCCGCAACCCGGCGAACCGTTGCCGTCGCTGCCAAAACCACCGATGGGCGTTCCGGCCTGGGAGCAACTGTTGCCATGAGCATTGCCACCCTGCATGACTTTCACCGCCCACTGGGCAGTACCGGCCTGACGGTCTCACCGCTGGGCCTGGGCACGGTCAAACTTGGCCGCGATCAAGGTGTGAAATACCCCAACGGCTTCCAGATTCCCGATGACGACGAAGCTCGGATGCTGCTCAGGCAGGCACGCGAGTTGGGCATCAACCTGATCGACACTGCCCCGGCCTACGGTCGCAGCGAAGAGCGTCTTGGTCCGCTGTTGCGCGGCCAGCGTCAGGATTGGGTGATCGTCAGCAAAGTCGGCGAAGAGTTTGCCGACAGCCTCTCGCGACACGATTTCAGCGCCGCGCATACGCGCTTGTCGGTCGAACGCAGCCTGAAACGTCTGGAAACGGACGTTATCGATCTGGTGCTGGTGCACTCCGATGGCAACGACCTGGCCATCCTTGAGCACGAAGAGGTTTATGCCACACTCGCCGCGCTCAAGGCCGAGGGCAAGATTCGCGGCTTCGGTTTTTCCGGCAAGACCGTCGAAGGTGGCCTCAAAGCATTGGAGCAAGGCGACTGCGCGATGGTCACCTACAATCTGAACGAACAAAACGAGAAGGCTGTCATTGACTATGCTGCTGCGCACGGCAAAGCCATTCTGGTTAAGAAGGCCCTGGCCAGCGGTCACGTTTGCCTGAGCCCGGGCGTGGATCCGGTGCGCGCTAGCTTCGAGTTGCTTTTCGCGCAACCTGGCGTCGCCAGTGCTATCGTCGGGACGATCAACCCGCTGCACCTCGCCCACAACGTTGCGACCGTAGCCCAAGTCCTTCGTAGTCACTGACGCCGCCCCGCGGCCTTAAGCAGGAGCCGATATGCCGCGCACGCTCATCAGAAAGAACCCGAGCAACTTCAAGACTCTGCCACTGTTCGTCGAAGCTACGCCCGAAGGCCTGACGTATCAGAGCGTCGGGATGCCATTGAATTTCACGCAGACCTTGCAGCGACGCAAACCGGTCAGCGTGGCGGACGCCGAGCGCTTCTCGCTGGAACTGGCGAATCTGGGCGTCTCGGTGCGCCTGACCCTGCATTGGCAAAATCGCGACTACTGGGTGCTGGTGCGCCAGCGCCGGCAGGATCGCGGCGATGTGGTACTGAAGCTGATATCCGGTTACGTACCGGCTCACGAACTGAATATTCCGCTGCACACAGCCATTCAAGAGATTGCCGAAGAGTGTTTGCTTGAAACCCCCGAAGGCTGGCTCGGCGGGCGTTTCAACGACACTTGGCTGCCGGCGCCCTACTCGTCCGCCCTGCACTATCGCGAGGCTTTGCCGTTTCGGTTGACGCCACTGTCCGGTTCAGCGCGGCCCATTCGTAGCGCCAATCTGCAATTGCTGGAGCGGCCGCGCGCTTATGTGCATTTGCCGACAGCGTCGCTGCAATTGATCTACGACTTGCGCCTGGACGTGCCCAAGGAAGCCAAATCCCTGAGCCTGTTCCACGTCGATGAGCGTCTGGAAGGCGATCAGCTGGTGGCGCGGCTCGACCGCAAGCGACCCGATCTGTACTTGATGCCACTCAAGGACGGCGCGCCAGTGGCCGAGCTGTACACCCTCAAGCGCGACAAACTGCTACCGGCCAGCACGCGCGGACTTTATCTGGCCGAGAGCTTTGCGAATCAAGAAGGCTGGGTGGTGCGCGAAGAGCGGATTCGCTGGAAAGACTGGCTCGTGCAACAGGGCCTGCAACCGGCAAAGCCCCCTCGTGCAGGCCTCAAGCAGCTAAGTCTCAAGGCGTTGCGCCTTGTTGGCCTGGGCAAGAAGCGCGCGCGCTGACTGCCGGTTAGCGCCGGCGATCCAGCCACGTACGCAACGTGGCGAAGAAGTGGAAGTAGCGATTCTCGCGTTTGCCCATACCGCGCTTGGGCGAAAACGACTCCTCGGCAAAGGCGCCGGTAATACGCACTCGCGAAGCCTGGGTCTTCAGTGTGCAAACCTTGGCGCCGGCCTGCTGCAACGCGAATTTGAGCAAACGTTCGGAATGCAGCTTCCTCCCCGTCACCTTGCAGAACTCGAAGATGCGCTCGATCCGCTTGCCATACGCGACGTAAGTATCGCGACCGCAAATGGCAAAGCGGTCGTTCAATCCACCCCACCATTGCCAGTCGGGAATGTAGACATTGTGCCGCCGCGCTTCTGGATGATTGAACACATAAGCAGGTAGCGGGTTGTGGAAGAAATTGTCCGGCCGCACGAACACCACAAAATCGGGATTGAAGGATTCAATCATGCTGGTGACGGTGTGCAGTGAGTTGAGCTGATAGGTCAGGTTGCGCAACGATGCAAAATCATCCGCCCAGGTGTCGCCCTGTGCTTTGACTTGCTCGAAATCCCAACGCTCCAGCACGCCTTCGGTCGAGGTCAGCGACCCGGTCATCGACTCGAATGGCTGGTAATTGTCCGCCGCCAGCTCGCCTTTCTCGCCTGAACGGGAGTTCTGCACTTCATCGATTTTGTACAGGTGATAAAAGCACTTCACGTCGCTGCCCGCAGGTAACTGCGCCAGTACGTTCTGCTCGATGGAAGGAAAACAAATCGGCGAGTTTCTCGGGATACCGAAAAAAGCCACGGCAATTTTCAACACTCAACAGCACCTTTTCGAAAGTTGTACGGGTAGGCCGGCACGGACTCGCTTATTTGCGGCGAAACAACTTCTGCCACCAGCGGCGGGGTTGCAGCGGCACGACGATGACGTCCGATTTCTGCAGCCAGTCGCGCTCGTAATCCCACGCATGCCCACCCCACAGTTTTCCAGCTTCGTTGGAAAACCCCAGGGTCATGAGCTGATAGGTGTACCCGGCGTGACCGCGCAACCAGTCGAACAGCACGAGCGTGTTGAAACCGGTGGAGGGGCCAACGTAGCGCTTGCCGCCCGGCCGGTCGACCGGATAGTTCCAGAGCGGTGGCAGCGGAATGCGATCCCAGTACATGGCCACCCGAGTCAGCGGACTCATCGGTGCAGCACAGCCGACCAGCATGGTGAAACAGCGCTCACCCGCCTGATCAAACAGCCGCTGCACGTCCGGCCCCAAGGGCAGGCCAAAAAAGTACGCGTCCTGCGCGTTATAGCCATGCACGACGACGTTCACGCTTCGCGAGTCGAGCACAGACGCCTTGATACAGGTATTGAAGCTGACGACGACGTCATCGACGCCAATGTTCAACGCCTGAAAATCCGCCGCCGTAATGGCCGGATTGTTGGCAATCAATACGACCCGAGGCGCACGGCTCAGGCATGCCAGCAATGGCGCGGGCAGCGCCTGCAGAACAGACTGGTCACCGCCAGGCAGCGCATCCAGCGCCATGTGTTCGTCCTTCATTCAGGTCGGCACCTTCATCCCGTGGCGTAGCTTGACCCAGAACTGCGTGAACGCCGAAGGCGGCTGCCATGGGCGCATCTCGCGCTGGATTTCCGTTGCCAGGGCCTGGCCAACGCGGGCGAAAGAATAGCGACTTTGCGCAAACTCCTGCCCCTTCATGGCGATACGCTGCGCCAGCTCCGGGTCGTCCTGCAGCAGTTTGATCTTCGCAACGGCCTCGTCTGCACTGCGGTAAAACACGGTGTTGTGCATGTCTTCGAAGCCGAGCAACTGGTCTTCTTCACCCTGGCTCCAGGCCAGCAGCACGCAGCCACAAGCCATGGCTTCAAAATTCTTGATCATGAACTCGTTCATGCCGATGTCGGCACTGACGAAGATCTTGATGCGATTGAGTGTTTCGAGGTATTCCGAACCCGATTTCGTGCGAGTCACCAGCATGCCGGTACGTTGCGCGAGCGACTCAAGCATTGCCTTGCGCTCGGCGTACTCGGTGCTTTTCAGGCTGCCCAGAAAACCGATGGGAATATCCCGCTCGGCGCCGGTATTGCGCAGCATCTGCTCGTCGTAACCCTTGGAGACGAAGACGGTGTCGATGCCTTCAGCGAGCATTTTGCGGGCAACTACGGCGCCGGACACCAGCGCGCGGCAGCTCGGCAGACGACTGTAGAGACGCGAATACACGCCACGGTATTTACTCGCGGGCATGTAGTTCTGGTAGGCATCGTGCTCGAGGAACACCAGCCCGGGAATGCACTTGAGCACGCGCAATTGCGGTACCAGGCGCTTGACCCGGGAGAAGATCACCACGCGATCGAAAGTCTGATAATCGACCGAAGCCAGAAACGGCCCCAGGTTCATCTGTTGCTGCTTGCTCAGACGGTAGATGACACATTCATCACAGTTCTGCTGCACGATGTCGTAAAGCCGGTCGAGAATGACCCGCTGTTCGTGCATCACCAGGAGCATGACTTTCATAAGTTAATTGACCACGTGACGTAGGCAGGCAAGCGCATCGGATTCAAACCTGCCAGCTTCAACGGAAACGGTAAAATCCCCAAGGCAAAATCCGCGCACACGCAGTACACAACGATAAAAATTCATCTGCTCAACGACTGCGAATTTTTTCGACAATCGCGGTTGTCGAGCTATTTTCAACCAGCCCCAGCACTTTCACGGTGCCGCCATAAGCTGTCACGATGTCGGCGCCGACCACTTGGTCGATCCCGTAATCGCCGCCCTTGACCAACACATCCGGCTTGACCTCACGCAGCAGGTTTTCCGGGGTGCCTTCAGGAAAACTGATGACCCAGTCCACCGCGCCCAACCCTGCCAGAACTGCCATGCGGCGGTCGACACTGTTGATCGGGCGACCCGGCCCCTTCAAGCGACTGACCGAAGCATCGTCATTGACCGCGACAATCAGACGATCGCCCTGGGCGCGCGCCTGTTCCAGATAGGTCACGTGGCCGGCGTGCAGAATGTCGAAGCAGCCGTTGGTGAACACAATCTTTTCGTTATGCGCACGGGCATCGGCCACCGCGAGAACCAACTGCTCCAGGCCCAGGACACCGCGCTCGGAGCCTTCTTCACGCTGAATGGCGCGACGCAGTTCCGGAGCACTGATGGCCGCCGTACCGAGTTTGCCGACCACAATGCCTGCGGCCAGATTGGCCAGCGCCACGGCATGGGGCAGCTCTTCGCCGGCGGCGATTGCAGCAGCCAGCGTCGAGATCACCGTGTCACCGGCACCGGTGACGTCGAACACTTCTCGCGCACGGGCCGGCAGGTGCAGCGCCGGATGATCAGGACGCAGCAGGGTCATGCCGTGTTCGCCACGGGTCACCAGCAGCGCACCGAGTTCAAGGTCGTGCATCAGCGCAGCGCCCTTGCTCACCAGCTCATGCTCATCGGCGCAACCGCCGACGATGGCTTCGAATTCACTGAGGTTGGGGGTGATCAGGCTGGCGCCACGGTAGATCGAGAAATCCTTGCCCTTCGGGTCGGCCAGCACCGGGATATTCCTGGCACGGGCAGCCTGAATCAGCGCCTGATGATTTTTCAGTGCGCCTTTGCCGTAGTCGGACAACACCAGCACCTTGATGCCTTCCAGCAGATCATCGACCTGCGAGGCGAGAGCCAGGGCATCGGTGGCAAACGGTTCTTCAAAGTCAATTCGCAGCAATTGCTGGTGCCGGCTCATGACCCGCAGCTTGACGATGGTTGGCTGGTGCGCAATGCGCTGGAACAAGGCACGTACACCCGCGCCCTTGAGACTGTTGCTCAGGCTGTCGGCAGCCTCGTCGTCACCGGTCACGCCGACCAGTGACGCCGGCGCACCCAGCGCGGCAATGTTCAAGGCAACGTTCGCGGCACCGCCCGGACGATCTTCGATTTGCTCGACTTTAACGACCGGCACCGGCGCCTCAGGGGAAATCCGTGAGGTTCCGCCATGCCAGTAACGGTCGAGCATGACATCGCCGACCACCAAGACAGGGGCTTGATCGAATCGCGGCATGGACAACTTCATGGAGCAACCCACATACAAAATGAACAGGGGCGCGATATTAACACAGGGTTGTGCTGGCTAGCGCGGAGCTGGCAACAGGATGAGCCCACGCGTTTTTTTGCACATTTCTGACAGGGAAAGGCGCGAAAGCGACCACTGGAGAGTGTTGGGCAAGCATGAATTGCCTGCTGGCGACGGTGGAGCCGCGCATGACATTAATGTCGAGTGCGTCACAACCATCGCGAGCAGGCTCGCACCTGAGTCAGGCGATGCCTTCGAGCGGAGCATCAAGGCCCATGGCATTGAGGCGCGAGTAGTAGCCGTTCTGCGCCAACAGCTCATCGTGGGTGCCGCGCTCGACGATCCGGCCCTGATCCATGACAAGAATCAGGTCGGCCTTCTCGATGGTCGACAGACGATGCGCGATCACCAGGGTGGTACGCCCCTTCATCACTTGATCCAGTGCCGCCTGAATATGGCGCTCGGATTCGGTGTCGAGGGCCGAGGTGGCCTCGTCGAGAATCAGCAGTGGTGCATTCTTGAGCAAGGCGCGGGCAATCGCCAGACGCTGACGCTGACCACCAGACAGCAACACGCCGTTCTCGCCTACCTGGGTATCCAGGCCTTCAGGCAACTGCTCAATGAAATCCATAGCGTAGGCATCACGTGCGGCTTTTTCGATATCTTCACGCGGTGCGCCGGCCAGGTCGCCATATGCGATGTTGTTGGCCACGGTGTCGCTGAACAGTGTGACGTGCTGGGTCACCTGAGAGATGTGGCGACGCAGGTTGAGCAGTTTGTACTTCTCGACTTCCACACCGTCGATCAGGATTTCGCCCGTGTCGTGGTGGTAGAAGCGTGGAATCAGGTTGGCCAGCGTCGACTTGCCGCTGCCCGAGCGCCCAACCAGTGCCACCATCTGCCCCGGTTCGGCCGAGAAACTGATGTCATCGAGCACTTGGCGATCGGTGCCGGGGTAGGTGAAGCTCAGGTTACGCACATCGAGACGACCAGTAACGGCATCGCGCTCAACCGTACCGGTATCGACTTCCGGCGCCACATCCAGTTGCTCGAAGATACTTTCGGCGCCGGCGACACCTTTCTGGATGGTCGAGCTGACTTCAGACAACTGACGGATCGGTTTCGGTAACAGGCCGGCCAATGTGATGTAGGCCACCATGTCGCCCGCCGAGGCATCACCACGCAGATACAGTACGAGGAACATCAGCACCGCCATGGCGCTGTAAATCACCAGTTGTAGTAACGGCGTATAGATCGCCCCGGTGCGGGTCATTCGCAGTTGCTTGTCAGTATTGCCCTGACTGGCATTGAAGAAACGCTTCTCTTCGTAAGCTTCGCCGCCGAAGCTGCGCACCACGCGATAACCCTGGATGGTTTCCGACGCCACGTGGGTCACATCGCCCATCGCTGCCTGGATTTTCTTGCTCTGCTTGCGGAATTTTTTGCTTGCGGTACTCACCATAACCGCGATCAACGGCAGAATTGCGACCATCACCAGCGTCAGCTTCCAGTTCATGAACAGCAACGAGGCGAACAGAAAGATCACCGTCATGCCTTCACGGATTACGACCTTGATCGCATCTGTCGCCGCCCCCGTGACCATCGTCACATTGAAGGTGATACGCGAAATCAGATGACCAGAGTTATGCTTGTCGAAGTAGCGGTTCGGCAACACCAACAAGTTATTGAACAGCTGCACGCGCAAATCATGAACCAGGCCGAGAGAAACCTTGGCCAGGAAGTAGTTGCCCAGATAAGATCCCAGCCCCTGCCACGCGGCGATCAGAATGATCAGCAGTGGCACGGCCTGCAACAGTTGCAAGTCACGCAGGTAAGGCACGGATGGGAACAGCACCGCCTCAGGGTTGGATAAACCATCAACAAAGTATTTGAGGATGTAACCGAGCATCGGCTGGGTCGACGCGAAAATCAGAAAACCGACGATGCTTATCAGAAACAGACTGATATACGGCCGGACATAGCCGAGCAGGCGGAAGTAGATTTTCAAGCTCGAGGGGCTTGCGGCAGGACTGGAATCGGTCATATCACGCGAGAGTCGATAAAAAGGACGCTGACTTTAGCACAGCTTGTTCGGGGTTCTGGCAATCGGCTAAAGGCTGTTATTGTTAGCCGGCTTTTTCAGCACCAAATAGCCATCATCGAAATGGCCGATCAACTTCAGGATTGAATCTCACAGCATGCAACTTCGCGGCTTAAGCAGTACTTCTTCCAGTCGAGTCTTCGATTTCATCAGCCTGTGGATTCTTCCGGTCGGCTATTTTCTCCTTTTGTGCGCGCTGTTCTTTTTGCCGGACCGCAGCTTGCTTCACAAGCTGTTTTACGGGCTGTTCAGCATTCCTACGCTGATTGCTTTGTGCCTGCGCCCACGCGAACTGAAAGAATTGCTGCGCGAACCGATCTTCATCGCGTTTCTGGTGTTCGCGGCCTGGGCGTTACTTAGCCTGGCCTGGGGGCCGAGTGGCGAGTCACTCGGCAGCCTGTTCAAGCCGCCCTTGCACATCTTGATGCTCTTCGCTGGCAGCTACCTGCTAGTTCGCTACCGAAATGACATTCTGGCCCCGCTGCTGTTGACCGCCGCGCTGGTCGCATTGGTCGCCACAGCCTGCTTTCTTGTTCAGTTCATCAGCCACTACGAGCCCGGCCAGCGCCTGATCGGCGGTGGCGCGTTCGACAACCCGCTGCTCAGCTCGCACCTGTTCGGCTTTTTCTGCGCCTATTGGCTCAGCCTGAGCATGACTTGCAAGCAGAGCCGATTGCTGTGGTTGAGCGTGCCAGCGATGCTGGTCATGTTTGCAGCGGTCATTGGCACTGGCTCAAGAACCCCTCTGATGGCGCTGACCATGGCGGCAATATGGCTGGGTTTCATCTGCTGGAACCGCCGCTCGCTGATACTCCTGAGCGCACTGGCCCTCAGCGGCGTAGCAGTAATCACGCTGTTCTCGAAAATGCTTCTCGACCGCGGCGATTCGTACCGCTTTGAAATCTGGCAGTTGGTCCTGGAAAAAATCGCCGATCATCCATGGATCGGCCATGGTTATAACGCCAGCTTGGCGATTGATCCGGGGGTGGGTTACAACTTTCGGGAGCCGCACAGCTTTGTATTAGGTGTGATCTATTACGTGGGTATTCTTGGCCTTCTGCCGTGGTTGTTTTTCCACGCCTGGGGGCTGATGAGCAGTTGGCGCCAGCGCGTGCAGCCATTGCTGATCATCGCCTCCACCTGGCTGATGTTTGGCATCGGTGCCGGTTTGACCGAAGGCGGCGGAATAATCTCCCGCCCCAAGGAACACTGGTTCCTGCTATGGATTCCGCTGGCACTGATCGCGGCATTGAGTATCAATCAGCGCGCACGGCGCCTGCTCGCAACGCCGGTGCAAAAGCTGGCGGTGACTGATCTTCAGCGACTGAGCAGCGATGCCCAAGTGATCGAAGAAGACGGCCTCGGCCCCAAGGTGCTGCGTTTGGCCGACGGTAGCTTTCTTAAACTGTTCCGCCGTCGCCGCTGGTACACGTCGGGCAACTTTAACCCTTACTCCGAGCGTTTTGCGGTCAACAGCGAACAGCTGCGCACGATGGGTATTCCTACGCCCAAGGTGCTGGATTTGTATCGCCTTGAGGACGGCAGCAGCGCAGTGCACTATGCGCCGCTGTCGGGGCACACGATGCGACAGGTTCTGCAAAGCATTACTGCGCCGGCAGTCCGTGGGGCGCTGGTCGAGCGCTTCGGTGAATTCATGGGCCAGTTGCATGCGCAAGGCGTGTATTTCCGCTCGCTACACCTGGGCAACGTCCTGGTCATGGAGGACGGCGAGTTCGGACTGATTGACCTGGCAGACCTGCGGATCTATCCCTCGACGCTCAGTATTTCGTTGCGCCAACGCAATCTGCGGCACATGCAACGCTACACCGTCGACAAGCGCTGGCTGTTCGAGGAACACCTCGACGCGTTGCTACAGGGATACGCTGTGACGTCGTCCACCTCCGCTGTGGATAATCTGCGCAGACAGGTGCTGGCCAGCGCGAGACCGACCCAGGCTCATTGATGAGCGTAGCCCGCCGCTCATGGCTTCCTGCTGAGCTCGCTCAGCAGGATCAACAACCTCAGTCTTTCTCCAGCGGCGAAAAGTACAGACGAGCCAATCCCCGCCAGGTCTTTTTGTTCCATGCCTTGAATGGAATCTGCGCCAGCAGTTCCCGCGCCAGTTGACGGTCGCGGTTTGCAACCTTGAGGAACATGGAGCTAAGGAATTTGTAGCGCACGTGGTCGTACAGCGGATGATCACTGAACAACGCGTAAGTGCGCAGAATATTATCGATCATGAAGCGGTGGTTCTTGTACGAATTGGTAGCGTGCTTGCGATAACGTGCCATCAGCACGCTCAAGCCATCAATAAAGTAACCGGCATGGGCCACCTTCAGTTCGATCGCCAGATCCTCAAGACGAATCGTCGGATCAAACCCGCCAACCTTATCCAGCGCTTCACGGCGGATCATCAGGGTCGGCGCCGGCGGGTAAGGCTTGCGCTCCAGCAACATGTCTTCGAAATCCAGACGACGGAACGGCACATCGCGGCGCTGGCGCTTTTCCGGATACAGATTGCCGTCGGCGTCGATCAGCTCGATGTTGCCGGCGCAGATACCGACCTCCGGCTTGCCTTCCAGGTAAGCGACCTGCGTGGCGATACGCTCCGGGAGCATGATGTCGTCAGAGCCGAACGGTACGATCAGGCTGCCCTTGGAACGCGCGATCGCACCGTTTAGCGTGTTGGTCAGACCCTGATTCTGCTGCACACGAAAATCGAACCCGTGCTGCGCCTGCAAGGCGTTGATACGCTCGACGCTGTCATCTTTCGACCCATCGTCGACGACCAGCAGCTCAATGTTTCTGTAGCTCTGATTAATGACACTGAGGATGCTTTCTTCGATGTAAGGGCCGTGGTTATACGACGCAATAATGACCGTGACGATAGGTTGTGTGTCGCTCATTGCTGTTCCAGGCCAGAGTCAATCAGGTTCAAGTATTCCTGACGGAACACTTGGATGTCGTGTTGTTCCTGCAGATAGCGATACGCCTGAGCGCCCTTGGCCTTGAGTTCCTCGTCCGACAGCGCCAGATAAGTGTCCAGTGCTACGACCAAGCCAGAAACATCTGCTGGCGTGACAGCCAAACCACCAGCGCCTTCGATCAATGGCAACATCGCCGGCACGTTCGAAGCAATCACTGGCAAGTGTCCGCTCATGCCTTCCAGCAGCGCCAGACCCAGCCCCTCAGCCAGTGAAGGCATGGTCCAGATATCAAACGCACGCACGTATTGAAGAGCGTTTTCCTTGAAACCCAACAGATGCGCACGACCGCTCAGACCCAGTTGTTCGATCTCGGCCGCCAGCGGCGCCTGTAAACGGCCGGCACCAATGATCGCCAACTGCGTGTCGGGATATTTGTCCTTCAGCGCAGCGAACGCCCGCAACAGATAGGTGTGCCCCTTGACCGAGACCAGGCGCCCCAGAGCGCCGATCAGGCGCACATTCGGCTCGATACCCAGCAGCTCGCGCGCGCGCTCGCGGCTGTGCTGCAAGCCTTCGGCCTGCTCGATATCGATAGCGTTGGTAATGGCCCAGGTGTTGGCATCGGTAAAACCGCAGTTGCAGTCCAGCAGATACTGTTTGACTGCCGGCGATACACCGACAAAGCGCCAGTGCCGGTCGATCAGACGTTGAGTCTGACGCCGTCGGTAAAAGCGGTCGTACTCACCGAAGCCGTGAGAGATGCCAATGCACAACGGCACTTTCAGCCAGCGATTGAGCGTCAACATCATGTTCACCGGTTTGAAGCGGTTGCAAATGACCACGTCGAACTTTTCCCGCCGGCAGAATTTGTACAACTGCCACATCGCCCGCAGGCGCAGCCCTTTGAGGGACTTGTCGGAAAACTCGAAATACACCGAGCGGTCGGCCCGACTGACAGCCTCTCCTGGCCCCGGTTTTCCGCGCAGAAACGCTGCGGTCACCTCATAGCGATCAGCCGGCAAGGCTTTGACGATCTGCTCCGCGAGGTCGGCGAAATCATGGGCTTTGACGTTGTAGTCTGGCTGCAGCTGCAGAACCTTTGACCGTTGACTCATAAATCTCCCCGTGGAAACCCGTTGCATCGATGATCCAGGCCGGATCGGCGGCAATTCGCCTGATCTCAGCCTGATCGGGTTGAGGCAACCGTGACCACTCGTTGCGCTTCCAGCAGACGAAATGGAAATACGGAAACCGGCGATCGCCATCGCGATCGTTACTCAAATTGCCATCGCGCCAAAACCAGCGACGCGGAAAATCATCGGTGCCGTCGTGCCACTTGATGCAGCCACCGGGCGTACTGAATGCCTCGGTGAACTCGCTGCGGCGACGCCACGGATTGAGCTTGCCCACCAGAGTAAAAAGAGGTTCGGGAAAATTCTTGCGCCAGAGAAAGATGCGACTGAATGCGCCCTCGTCCAGCGCGTGGTGCTCCTGATCAGTGAAACGCGACTGCCAATCCTTGATCTGCATGAACAGCTCACGCTTGCGTGCCGTGTTGCGCATCAGACACAAATGCCCCGCCACCCGACGCTCATGAGTCGAGAACAGGTCATAACCGGCCAGTCGATCCGAGGTGAAGTAACTTCGCAGGTCACCGTACACAAGGTCAATATCGCCGAATGCCCAGAAGTCGTAGCCGTGCAATCGATCAGCATGGATGTGACCCAGAGCAGGCTTGATGTCGCATAACTTGTAGGCCGCCCGGGGGGCAAACTCGATCCCCAGACGCTTCGACACCAACTCACAATAATCACCGAACGTCATGGCCTCGACCGTAACGTTGGGCGGCAGATCCGGTGGGGTGCCGCAATCGCTGAACAGCAACCAGTCGATGTCGGCATTGCGCCGACAACTCTCCAGGAAAAACGGCATCCAGAATGGCCATTGGCCAAAATATGGAATCAGAAACAAAATCCGCGGACATGGATTAATCAAAGCAAATCACCAGAATTATCAATTCATGCGCCAATGTTAAGCAGCGAAAGTCTTCAATTTTACTGCTCAGATGTGTCCTGACGCTTCAAAACCCAAAACAATTCCTGTCGTCTTACGGCTTTCCTGAAAAATTCGTTTTCTCCAAAAACTGACGGCTCTCGGCGGGCCAGCAGCCGCTGGAACAATCGCCGAAGCCGCCGTTTGTAAGGTGCTGGGGGTTGTAGATCGTGCATCATGCCCAGCGCCATGGCCTTGTCGCGCTGTTGTTCTATCGACAGCGGCAGACTCCACGGCTGCATGGGCTCGGACGCTTCAAACGCCGGCGGCAATGCAATGCCTTGACCTGTATTGCCCATCGGCCAGCGGTCGTTGTCGTGCAAGTGATTGGCGTAGCCAAGCAAAGTCGGTTGCCATTCAAGCGCGCGCAAGACTTCCAACACTGCTTGCTGGGCGCAGACATGGTCCGGATGCGGATCGAGCGTAGGGTGCGGCAACACGATCACATCCGGCCGCGCACGCGTCAGCACTTCCCGCAGGTCAGCCAACAGATTGTTCCAGGTCGGCGCACCATCGGCATCGCCGGGCAAGGTGAATGGGTTCAGTCGGCGGAACAGCCGGGTGTCAGTCATATCAGCTTCACGCGAGGCCACAGGTTGACTCGGTGCAGCCTGCATCGCTGCCAATTGCAGGCAAAAATAACCAAGCTGCACGCAGTTTTCATGCGGCACGCCGGCCCAGCGGGGTACGGTGAGGCTGTCCCAGGCACGCAATCGGCCCTTGAGCCGCGCCGCCTCAATCTGGTTCAAACCCATTTGTTGATAGTGCTCGGCTTCGATCTCGCCCGCGGTCAGAGTGACGATCCACGTCTCGTCGGCCTGGCTGTACAAACCATATGCCGCGAGTTCGGCATCATCAGCGTGCGGTGCGATGACCATAACCCGCTGGCGACGATAATCAGGTTGTTCCAGCGCCCATAACACAGGCTCGCCTAACACCCGGCAAAAGCGCCCGCGCAGACACAATTGACCTTGGGACAAGGTTTGCGCCTGACCGCTGAGGTTCAGGTAACGCAGACCGTTGACCCCACGCTCGAAGGTTTGCGCGTCAGGATTGGTACCGCCGGCCAATTCGACACGCGGATCGAGGAAGCGCCCCAGCCAAGTACTTTTCACTCGGACAGCGAGGATCAGCGTGGCATCGTCCTCCAGTATCACGGCGTCATCGAGGCGCAATTGCTCGCCGCTCAAGTGCACCTTCGGCTGCGGCGTATACGGCGGAAAACTGTATTGGTAATCGTCTTTTGGCGAATAGAACAGATGATCGGCAAACCACGCTTCGTGGGCAATCCAGCCAACGACCGCCAGCACCAGCGGCAACCACCAGGCCACCACAATGCCCAAGACAATCAACGCAACCAGCGCAATCAACAGACCGGTGCGTTTATTGCGCCGGTGGCGCTTGAGCAGTTGCTGCTTACGGCTCAGGGGCTGACTCATACGGTGAACACTGGCACGGGATTGCACCAGCGATCCTTGTATTCACGGTCGGCGCGACCGAAGGAGAAACGCAGCGGCTTGCTCTGCGCGCGGGCATGCTCCCAAGCGCTTTGCGTGTTGAGAAAACTCAGGACACTGCCGGGGCTGAATTCGCGGGTTTCTGGATCGACCCCGCCATTGATGTACTCGACGCTGATCCACGCTGCAGCTTCAACGCGGTACACCAGTTGAACGGCAATCGGCGCATCGTTGAGGAAAATCACTGAACCGATCAACAGTTCGCGCAACAACTCGAGGACCTCGGCCATACGCGCAGCGCCTGTTGCCGGAAAGCCCCAGCGACGCTCAAACAGATCGCAATAAATCGCCGCCAGTTCGCGGCTGGAAAAATCGCTGACCGGCCGCACTACACCGCCCGCCTCTTCCAACAGACGTAATTCGCGACGCTGGTTGTAGCGAAATTTTTTCGACAGTTCTTCCGGGGTGCGGGCCATGGCCAGTTGCTCGGTCTGCAACTTCAGACCGCTGAAGCGGTGTTCGTTGAGTACCGACAGGTAACGGGCGCGATGGCGCAGAGGCGCCAGAGCATCCGCAGCACCCGGCAGGATCAGTTCTGCGTTGCCGAGGTCGAACAGGCCTTTTTTACCATTGCGCTTTAGCACGTCCTTGGATAACGCCAGATCACGTCCCCAGGTAGGGATCGCGGCCTTGACTTCGCCCTGTTGTTCCCAGGCCAGGTAACGCACCGGGATGCCGGCCAGATTCGCCAGACGCTCGACCACCAGTGGATGGGTCGCAACACTACCGCCAAATCGCTGCCAGGCCTGTGCATACGTTGAGGCGTCAACATGCGACCAGCCACGTTCACGCCAGCCTTGAAATCGGTTGAGCATCAGCCCCTCGGTGCCAGATCGGAAACTTGTGGCAAGTGCCAGAAGACGTCGCGCACCGCCCGGTCGCAGAAACGCTCACGCAAGCGCTCGAGCATCATTTCAGCGCACTGTCGACGTTGATGATCGTCCATCGCCGCCAGATACTGCAGCCCCTGGGCCAGACGTTCGGCATCACCAAGCGGGAACAGAATACCCACGCCTTCGACTACCTCCTCACACCCGCCGCATGCCGTTGCGAGCAACGGTACGCCTGCGGCCATGGCCTCCAGCAGCACCATGCCAAACGGCTCACGATCGGAACTCAAGGCAAATACATCGAAAGCGCGAAAGTAATTGCGCGCGTCCGGCACCTGACCGAGAAACAGCACCCGTTCACCAATGCCCAACTGACGGGCAAGCTCTTTGAGATCCTGCTCCAGACGCCCCATACCGAGGATCACCAGTTGGCTATTGGCCGGCAAACCGGGCAATGCCGCAGCGAAACCGTGTAGCAACGTGGCTTGATCCTTGTCCGGGTGCAGACGGCCGACGTTACCGACGATCCACGCATCCTCTGCTAAACCAAGGGCCTGGCGCGCTTCGCGAGCAGAAACCTGACGGGCCTGCAGTGCAATCACATCGATACGGTTGTACAGGGTCTGAATGCGCTCGGCCGGCCATTTTGGCAGGCACTGGCGTATGTCATCGCGCACAGCATCGGACACACCCACCAGGCTCAGACGCTTGCGGAAAAAATGCGCAAACCATTTGCGCGTGGCGCGTTTGTAATCTCCAAACGCGTGATGCACGCCAATCACCGGCAGCGAAGTGCCGAGCAAAGCGATGTAAATCGGCTTGAAGCGATGGGCGATGCAAAAACTGAAATTGCGCGAAGCGGCGATCTTTCGCAGATCACCCACGGCACCCAGCTTGAGGCCACGAATGGCCTTGGAACTGTATTCCATGAACAACACTTCATCGGAGGCGCAGGCCGCAGCCACCTCGCTATCGGCGACCCCGGTCAGAAAAACCGTAGTTACCCGATAGCCGGTGCCTACAAACAGGCTGGCATATTGCCGCGCGCAGTCCAGGAACGGCCCGTCATAGCCGTGACAGAACTGCAACACATGGCGTTCAGCCGAGCGTGTCATATGCGTTTGCGCCCTCTTTGACCACCAGGATGTCTTCCATGATCAGATACTGTAGATCAGAGCCGAAAAACATGTTCAGCGCGTCAGTCGGCGAGCAGATCATCGGTTCGCCACGACGGTTGAGCGAAGTGTTCAGCGACACGCCGTTGCCAGTCAGGTTTTCCAGCGCTTTCATCATGTCATAGTAGCGCGGATTGTATTCGCGCTTGAGCACCTGGGCGCGAGACGTGCCATCTTCGTGGACAACTTCCGGCACACGGGTTTTCCACTCTTCAGACACTTCGAAGGTGAACGTCATGAACGGCGCCGGGTGATCGATCTTGATCATCTGTGGGGCGACGGTGTCGAGCATCGACGGGCAGAAAGGCCTCCAGCGCTCGCGGAACTTGATCTGGTGATTGATGCGATCAGCCACACCGGCCACGCTTGGGCAGCCAATGATCGAACGACCGCCCAATGCGCGCGGACCGAACTCCATGCGACCCTGGAACCAGGCCACCGGATTGCCCTCGACCATGATTTTGGCGATCTGCTCCGGCATGTTGTCGAGTTTGCGCCAGACAGGCTTGCTCTCGTGCCGGGCACACGCGGCGATCACGTCTTCGTTGCTGTACGACGGGCCGAGGTAGACGTGTTCCATCTTCTCGACCGGAACACCGCGAGCGTGTGACACATAGGCTGCTGCGCCAACCGCGGTGCCGGCATCGCCGGACGCCGGCTGCACGAACAGTTCCTTGATGTCATCGCGGGCGATGATTTTCTGGTTCAGCTTGACGTTCAACGCACAGCCGCCGGCGAAAGCCAGTTTGCCGGTTTCCTTGAGCACGTCGCCCAGGTAGTGGTCGATCATCTGCAACGCCAGTTTTTCGAACAGCGCTTGCATGCTCGCGGCGTAGTGGATGTACGGTTCGTCAGCGATATCGCCTTCGCGTTTCGGGCCCAGCCATTCGATCAGCTTCGGCGAGAAATAGAAGCCCTTGCCCTTCTCTTTGTAGCGACGCAGGCCGATGACGTTGGCGTAGTCGGTGTTGATCACCAGTTCGCCATTTTCGAACGACGCCAGACGCGAGAAATCGTATTTGCTGGCATCACCGTAGGGTGCCATGCCCATGACCTTGAACTCACCGTCGAGCATCTCGAAACCGAGGAACTCGGTGATTGCACCGTACAGGCCGCCGAGGGAGTCCGGGTCGAAGAATTCCTTGATCTTGTGGATCTTGCCGTTTTCGCCGTAACCGAAGAAGGTCGTGGCGTACTCACCCTTGCCGTCGATACCGAGAATCGCGGTTTTCTCTTTGAAACCGGAGCAGTGGTAAGCGCTGGAGGCGTGGGCCAAATGGTGCTCAACCGGTTCGATCTTGATCTTTTTCGGATCAAAACCCAGTTGTTCGAGGCACCAGACAATCTTGTTGCGATAGCGCTTGTAGCGACGGTTACCCATCAGGATTGCATCAAGCGCGCGGTCCGGGGCGTACCAGTAGCGCTTGGCATAGTGCCAGCGGGCCTTGCCGAACAGGCTGATCGGTGCGAAAGGGATTGCGACCACGTCGACGTCGGACGGCTTGATGCCGGCCTGTTCAAGACAGAACTTTGCCGACTCGTAGGGCATGCGGTTCTTTGCATGCTTATCGCGTACGAAGCGCTCTTCTTCAGCCGCCGCCACCAGCTTGCCGTCGATGTACAAGGCTGCTGAAGGATCGTGGCTAAGGGCGCCGGACAGGCCAAGAATCGTCAATGCCACAGGGGTCTAGCCTCTTTAGTCTGCGTGCAGGCGCGATGCGCCTTGTAAATTGATGTGTCCTCGCATAGGGCGACAGACAGCTAAAGGGCGGGATTATAGCGTAAACGTGACGGGAATTACCCTGTGCGAATTGCCCCGGGGTGAATGGTTTGCATATTCCTCGTCCGCTGACTCAATAACCGCCCACGCGTCGAAATTTTCGATACGATCGTGCTGCGTTCTACTGATTTTCGTCCCAGGCTACTGATAGCAATCTCTGAAAATCAGCACCGAGGCCGTTGTGGGCACAGCTCATGGCTTGCGAAAAAACTGCAAGACACTTCAAAGCCCTTATCTCTCACCCGTCTCAGACACCACTCGAAATATCTTTTGGCAATCGCTGATCGATCACTTGATATAACGCACTACTCTCGGGCCAGTTACGCATGAATCGCGCCCGGTCCCGCGCATAGGCTGGGACAAAGCTGCCCGGCGAGCCATGCTGACACATCGAGTCAAGATCGATCAGCGCCCAGCGGTCGTTGTGCCAGAACAGGTTGTGGCCCTTGAAATCGCCATGGCTGATGCGCTCGGCAATCAATCGGGCGAATAACCGATCCAGCGCCTGCAACTCCGATTCCGGCGCTTCGCCACTTTCAACGTACGGCGCAAAGCGCTCGATGATGTCGGGCCCCGGCAGGAACTCGGTGACCAGATAGGCACGGCTGCGCAACCACAGAAAGCGCTTTTCCAGCACCGCCAGAGGCTTGGGCGTGGCAATCCCGAGAAACGCCAGGCGATTGCCTTCACGCCACGAATGCCAGGCACGACTCGGACGCCAGAACCGCTTGAGCCAATGCGCGAAGCCTTTGATGTTGTAGCGCTTGATCACCAATTGGCGCGCCCCCACTTCGACCTTGCCGACGCTTGCCGCGCCGCCGGTCTTGTAGAGATGGCCGCGCTCGAGCAGCGCATCCGCCTGTTCAAGCACCGGAACCATGGCCGCTTCTTCCTCGCGACGAATCGCCTGCAGGCCAAACGCACCACGGCGGACGCTGAACAGGGTGCACTCGCGGCCGACCTTGATCAGGTAATCTTTCAGGCGCCAGCGGCGCACCTTGTCGATCTGCTTCTGCAAGGCTTCCAGCGGCAAAGCGTGCTCGCTGTTGCTCAGCAGGTAATACACCAGCAGCTCTTCGGTGAACGGCTCCAACGCCTTGGGCAACTGGGCGAAAAACACGCCGAGATTTTCCAGGACTTTTTCCCGCGACAACGGCTGACCGGCGGTTTCCACGCAAATGCCGGCACCGTCGATCAAGTACAACTGACCGCCGTGGCGCAGCAGATTGTCCAGGTGCAGGTCTTCCTGCCAAAGCCCTTTGCCGTGCAGCTGGCCAATGGCGGCAAGCGCCTCGGCCAGCACCGCGGTTTGTTCATCCGCCAGCGGCGGCAGCGCCTCGACTTGCGCCCAGGCATCGCCAAGACTTTGCGCGCCTTCCAGGAAGTCGAACAGCAGCCAGCCACCCTCACCGTTTTTCAGGCCATCGGCCAGCAGCAGCGGTGTCGTCAGACCTTGTGCGGCCAACAGGCGCACGCCTTCCAGTTCACGCTGAAAATGGCGAGCAGCCTTGCTGCCGACCAGCAATTTGGCCAATACCGGACGACCACGCCAAACGCCGGCACCGACGTAACGCTGCCCCGGCAACACGCGCAGCAGGCTCAGCAACTGCAAATCCGCAGCACCGGCCGCATCGGCCAGGTTGACTGTCAGCGGCAATTGCGGGGTACGCCCGACAGCGGTCAGCTCGGACAATTGCATCAGCGAGTCTCCTTGTGACTGCGGCGCGCAGTCAGCCGTGCGAGCCAGCTGTCGAGCAGCGAACTGTCCACCGGCTGATCGAGATAGGCCGACAGCAACTCGCGCAGTTGCGCCTCGTTCCACTGCGGTGCGCGGCGCTGCAGCGGCTCCAGATCCTTGATCCGGTCACGCATGCCGAACAACAGCGGCCGGGTTTTCTCCAGGTCGATCAATTGCGCCTGATACCCGTCGCCGCAGACCTGAAGAAAAATGTGCTTGGGATAGAAACAGCCATGCACCTGACGCACGCCGTGCAACTGCCGCGCCAGCAACCCGCAGGCCTTGAGGATGGCCGACTGTTGCCCAGCGCTGAACTGCGACCAGCGCGCAAGCAGCGACTCCAGGTCGCTCCAGCCATCCAGCGCACGCGTCAGCAGAATCGCGCGGACTTCGCCAGCGACTTTGCGCTCACCGAAAAACGCCGCTTGCAGCGCCGGAATACCGAGCTTGCGGTAGCGGCTGATATTACGAAATTCGCGGGCAAAGCTTGGTTCGCCGAACGGCGCATGCAAGGTGCGGGTCAGGTAATTGCTCTGGCGCTTGAGGTAGAAACCCTGACCTTCGAGTTCGAGACGGAACACGCTGCTCCAACCGCCGCGGGCAGTATTGGGCTCGTCCACCGCTTCAAGCTGCTTGGCCCACAGGGCGTCAAAAGTGCCCAGGCCGTGGCGCTCAAGCAGCGCACGGTCTTCATTGGAGAGAAAGTCAGTCATTCGCGTCCCTCGAAAAATCTCACCACGTGCCGAATCCGTTTCTTGTCGGCCGCATTCAGCCGATCGCACTGGCGATATTGCATATAGAAACGCAGGCGCTGGGTATTGGACAGGTGATATTTGGCGAATTTGTCGAGACAGGCCAGATCCTTGGTGATCCGATATTTGAGCCAGAAGCCGCGCCAGAACTCGCCATTGGGGCAATCAATGAGAAATATACGCGCCTGGTCATCGATCAGCAGATTGCGCCATTTCAAATCGTTATGGGTAAAACGGTGATCGTGCATGGTCCGGGTATAACCGGCCAATTGCTGGCTGATACCGTCGACCCAGGCGCGATCCCTCAACTTGGGGTCCTTGCGATCGGCGAGTGCGGCGAGGTCCTCGGTATTGGGCAATTCAAGGGTGATCATTGCGCCACGGTCGTATGCTGCACCACGTCGCTCCAGCCCCCACGCCACCACTTCAGCGGTAGGAATGCCCCATTTGGCGAAGCGCTTGAGGTTCTGCCATTCCATCTTCACTCGCGGCTTGCCGAGGTAACGGCGCAGGCCTTTGCCGGCGCCGACGTAGCGTTTGACGTAATAATTGACGCCGTTGCGCTGCACGCGAATGACCTCGGACAACGGGTCGCGGGTCAGCCGCTCACCCTGAAGGGCGAACACCGCGTCGAGGCTGCCGAAGTCTTCGGCAAGATCGCTGTACGGCGGTTCAAGAGTCCAGCCCGCCATCAGAGCGCATCCCCGTAACGCTGTTTACGTGCGTAGAGTTTGTTGGCCTTGCCTTCCAGCCAGCTCAGTAGCGGCGCTTCTTCAGCCAGAATCTGCCGTAGCGGCTGCTGGAAATAGCCCTTGAGGAATCGCAGCTTGTCGCGACGGGTGAGGCCGATGTCCAGCGCGGAAAAGTACAGCGCGGCCAAGTCCTTGTTGCGCCAGCGCCGGGTGATCGTTGCGCGGGTCTGGGCACGGTGCAGGTCGATCACCGAGAGCTTGAAATCATCCGCCGTCACCGGTTTGTCGGTGTGCAGCAGGAAGTGGCAGATGTAGCAGTCGCGGTGATTGACGCCCGCGCGGTGCATCATGCCGGTCATGCGCGCCACTTCGGCAATCAGCGCGTGCTTGAGTTTCGGCTGCGGTGGCTGCTTGAGCCAGTCGATGCTGAAGTCTTCGAGGCTGATGGTCGGTGCCAGTTCTTCGGTAACGATGAACGAATGCTGGTCGGCCGGGTTGCTGCCCTTTTCGCCATACGCCACGGCAGTCATGGTTGGCACGCCGACTTCCTGCAAGCGCTGGATGGCTTTCCACTCCTGACCCGCGCCGAGTACCGGCAGCTTGGCGGTCAGCAGGTTCTTGAAGATCTCACCCCAGCCGATGCCCCGATGGATCTTCACAAAAAATCCATGGCCGTCGACTTCGGTGCGCAGCGTCCGGCGCGCTTCGAGCTCGCGGTACACCTCGCCCTGCAAGCCCTCGACTTCGGCGAACGGGTCGCGTCCGGCCCAGAGGCTCTTGAACGGTTCAGCCAGCATCAACTTCATTTAAGCGTGCTCCGCCAGAATCACATCCGCCGCGTGTTGCGGCATGCTGTAAAGGTCGGCCGTTTCGGCGAACGCCAGACCATTGCGGCTCCAGGCCGCGCGTGCAGCGTCGTCGCTCAACATATCGGTCAGGTATCGCGTCAGTTGCGCCTGATCGAACGGTTCGTCCAGCACTAGCCCGGCATCCGCCTCGGCAATGTAGTGGGCGTAACCGCACACCGCGCTGACCAGCACAGGCAGGCCTGCGACCAGCGCTTCGAGCAGCACTGTACCGGTATTTTCGTTGTACGCCGGGTGGATCAACAGATCGGCGCCGAGCAGGAACCGTGGAATATCGCTGCGGCCCTTGAGGAACGTCACGTTGTCGCCCAGGCCCAAAGTGGCGCTCTGCATCTGGAACAATTTGGGGTCATCCTGGCCGATTACAAACAGCCGGGTGCGTTTCTTCAATTCGGCGGGCAATGCGGCCAGGGCTTTAAGACTGCGATCGACGCCTTTGGTCTTGAATCCGGAGCCGATCTGCACCAGTAGCAGGTCGTCGTCCTTGAGCTTGAATTCGGCACGGAAACCGGCGCGAATCTCATCGGCATCCGCCGGACGCCGACGATCCTGAGCAATGCCCGGCGGCAGCAAATGGAAACGCTCGAGTGGCGTGTCGTAGTGCTTGATGAACAGCGGCTGCTGCACTTCGGAAATCATCAGCACTTCGGTTTTCGCCTCTTTGGCGAACACCGCGCGCTCGTACTCGGCGAAGTGGCGATAGCGGCCCCAGCGACGGTACAGCGAATTGCGCAGGTTCTGCGCCTTGTCTTCGAAGCAACCGTCGGCGGCGTAATACACATCCAGACCGGGCATTTTGTTGAAACCGATCAGGCGATCAACCGGGCGCTTGGCCAGATCCGCTTCCATCCACGCACTGAGTTTTTCGTTGCGACGGTGATTGAAGAACGCTTTGACCGGCGCCACCAGCACTTCGAAACCGGGCGGCACGTCGCCTTCCCAGATCAGCGTGTAGACGCGAATCTGGTGGCCGCGCTTCTGGCATTCGAGGGCGATGCGCATGAAATCGCGTTGCAAGCCACCGAACGGGAAATATTTGTACAGGACGAATGCCAATTGCATCAGCGCAGCTCCTCAGCCATTAACAACGTGCTCAGTCGGCTGGCGACACGCTCGGGGTTCAGACGCGTGAAGCACAGAGGCTGTTCACGCTTCAGGTCAAACTGACGGGCATCCTGCTCGGTCGGTTGATAAGTGCATTTTTTCTGCAGGCACGGCGCGCACGGAAAATCGCTGGCCATGTGAATCTGCAACTTGCCGTAGGCGCCGGTCAGGCCCGGGTTGGTCGGGCCGAACAGCGAGATGGTCGGCACGTCCAGCGCCGCCGCCAAGTGGCCGAGACCGGTGTCCACCGCCACACAGGCTTGTGCGCCGGCAAGGACTTTGCCGACCCCGGCCAGATTCAGCTTCGGCAGGACTTCGGCGTGTTTGAAACCGGCGGCGATGCGCTCGGCGCGAGCCTTTTCCAGCGGGTTGCCCCATGGCAGTTTCACGCCAACGCCGAGATAACCGACACGCTCGGTCAGCTCCCGCCAGTAAGCTTCCGGCCAATGTTTGGTGTCCCACGTCGTGCCGTGGAGAAATACCACGAAGGCGTTCTTGCGCGGCAGCTCGACCAGACGCTCGACGTTGAGACCATAATCGCCCAGGCCTTTGGGCAGGTCATAACCGAGAGCGATGGCAAACAACTGACGCACGCGCTCAACGGCATGTTGACCACGGGCCACGGCCAGCTTGCGATCATAGAATCGCGCAGCCATCGGCTCACGGGCCGAGCCTTTGTCGAGACCGGCCACCGGTGCTTTGACGTAACGGGTCAGCCAGGCGCTTTTCAACAAGCCCTGCGCGTCGATCACCAAATCGTATTGGTTCGCGCGCACGCTCTGCTTGAAGCGTTTCCACTCGCCGCTGGTGATGGTTTTCCAAAGACTTTTGCGCCAGCGACGGATCGCCACCGGAATCACTTTGTCAACGGCCGGGTGCCAGGTCGGAATCTCGGCGAAGCCTTCTTCCACCACCCAGTCGAACTTGATTCCGGGGATGGCCCGGGCCGCGTCGGTCAGCGCCGGCAACGCATGGATCACGTCGCCCAGCGATGAAGTCTTGATCAGCAATACCCGCAACTTAATGAACCTCGACCACAGAGCCGTGCAATTTCTGCAAGGCATCGTTGACCGCGTCCGGCATCAGCTGGCGCAGGCAGTTGTAATGGCCGAAACGGCAGGTCCGGTCGAAGCACGGGCTGCAATCGAGGCCCAAACGGACGATTTCGACGTGTTCGGCCAGCGGCGGGGTAAAGCCTGGGGAGGTCGAACCATAAACCGCCACCAACGGGCGGTTCAGCGCGGCGGCGACGTGCATCAGGCCGGAGTCATTGGAGACTACCGAGTCGGCGCAGGACAGCAGGTCGATGGCTTCGGCCAGCGAGGTGCCACCGCTGAGATTCACCGCCTCTTCACGCAAGCCGGGAATCAACCGCGCGCGGATGTCTTCGCCGACCGAGTGATCGTTTTTCGAACCGAACAGCCACACCTGCCAGCCTTCACGAATCCGCGCTTCGGCGACTTTGGCGTAATGCTCGGATGGCCAGCGCTTGGATTCGCCGAACTCGGCGCCTGGGCACAGAGCCAACACCGGGCGGTCGAGACTCAAGCCAAACTTGGCCAGCGCCGCTTCGCGGGTGACCGGGTCGATTTGCAAGCTTGGGCGTGGATACGGTTTCGGCAGTTCGAAGTTCGGTTCATAGGCCAGGGCCATGAAACGCTCGATCATCAGCGGATAGCGCTCTTTATCAAGCGTGCGCACGTCGTTGAGCAGGCCATAACGGAACTCGCCGCGCCAGCCGGTGCGTTTCGGGATGCCGGCAAAGAATGGCACCAGCGCCGATTTCAGCGAGTTTGGCAGCAGGATCGCCTGGTCGTACTGGCCGCGCAGGGACTTGCCGATCCGTCGACGGGTCGCCAATTCAAGCGCGCCGTGGCCGAGCGGAAAGCTCAAGGCTTTGCGCACTTCGGGCATGCGCTCAAGGATCGGACGGCTCCACTCGGGGGCCAGCACGTCGATTTCGCATTGCGGGTGGCGTTGCTTGAGACACTGAAACAGTGTCTGCGCCATCACCATGTCACCGACCCAACTGGGCCCAACGATCAGAATATTCATGTGGTTTCCAAAAACGAACCGGGGAGGCCAATGCCTCCCCGCCTCGATAATTCTACAAACACTGTAGATCTACTGTGGGAGCGAGCTTGCTCGCGATGGGGTCGTCACATTCAACATTATTGTCGTCTGATACTCCGCTATCGCTGGCAAGCCAGCTCCCACAGGGTTTTGCATCCGTTCCAACATCCGCGATTCACCGCAGATCACTGTGGGAGCGAGCCTGCTCGCGAAAGGGCCGGCACATCCAGCATCAATGTCGCCTGACACTCCGCTATCGCTGGCAAGCCTGCTCCCACAGGGTTTTGCATCCGTTCCAACATCCGCGATTCACCGCAGATCACTGTGGGAGCGAGCTTGCTCGCGATGGGGTCGTTACATTCAACATTATTGTCGTCTGATACTCCGCTATCGCTGGCAAGCCAGCTCCCACAGGGTTTTGCATCCGTTCCAACATCCGCGACTCACCGCAGATCACTGTGGGAGCGAGCCTGCTCGCGAAAGGGCTGGCACATTCCAACATTGATGTTGACTGACATTCCGCATTCGCGAGCAGGCTCGCTCCCAGCATTTGAATCTTATTGCCTTCATTAGCCCGGATCAGCTTAGCCCCAGCTCACGCCATATTCGCAAAACCTGTCGCCGTTCCTCAGCAAACTGGTCACCTGCAATCACCCCGGCGTCCTTCTGCAAGGCCTGCCGGTGGGCGGCGGAGCGGTAGGCTTTATAGGCCTCACGCAACAGACTGGCATCTTCGGCAGGCATCAGCCCTTCGTGTTCCAGCTCTTCCAGAATGCGAATGTTATCGGTCCAGCGCAGCAATGGCGGGTGGCTTTGCGACCACGCCAGAGCCGCGTATTGCACCATAAATTCAATATCGACGATACCTCCGGCGTCCTGCTTGAGGTCGAACGGCGCCGTGGCCTCGAAGGCGTTCGCCGCGGTGCCGGCTGCGGTGCTCTTGCTGCCGAGGTTATCGCGCATCTTCGCGCGCATCTCGCTGACTTCCTGCTGCAGCTTGGCCAGGTCCCGGGTTTTCCCCAGTACTTGGGCGCGAACCTTCTCGAAGGCCTGCCCGACATCCTGGCTGCCGACCAGCACCCGCGCCCGCACCAGCGCCTGATGCTCCCACGTCCAGGCTTCGTTTTCCTGATAGCGGGCGAACGCACCCAGCGAACTCACCAGCAACCCCGACGCACCGGACGGCCGCAGACGCATATCCACTTCATAGAGCTGGCCGGAGTTGGTCTGCGCCGTCAGCAAGTGGATGATCCGCTGCCCCAGCCGCGTGAAGAATTGCGCGCCATCAATCGGTTTCGGGCCATCGGTTTCTGCCTGTGGATCGCCGTCGTGGATGAACACCAGATCGAGGTCCGAACCATGCCCCAGTTCCAGGCCGCCGACTTTGCCGTAACCGACAATGATGAACCCGGGATCGCACAACGTACCGTCGGTACGCAACGGCGTGCCGTACTTGGCCACGGTCTGGCGCCAGGCCAGCGCCAGCACTTGCGCAAGAATTGCCTCGGCCAGCCAGGTCAGATAGTCGCTGACCTTCATCAGCGGCAAACTGCCGGCGATTTCCGACGCGGCGACGCGCAAGCGGTGCGCCAGTTTGAAATGGCGCAGGGCTTCCATCTGTTGTTCGAGGTCGTCTTCGGGAATCCGCGTCAGACGCTCGCGCAATTCAGCGGCAAGTTCCGGCGCCAATGGCGGTTTGAACAAGCGCCCTTCGTTGAGCAATTCGTCGAGCAACAGCGGAAAGCGAGTGATCTGTTCGGCAATCCACGGACTTGCCGCACACAACGTCAACAAGCGACGCAGTGCACCGGGGTTTTCCGTCAGCAACACCAGGTACGCCGAACGCCGCGCCACTGCTTCAACCAGCGGCAGCACACGCTCCAGCACCAGATCCGGGTTGTCATGCTCAACCGCTTGGGCGATCAGGCGCGGGATGAATAAATCCAGACGTTCGCGCCCCAGACGCTGCATCGCCCGCAGTTGCGGACTGCCGCGCAGCCCGGCCAAGGCCTTCAGTACTTTCGGTGCATCGCTGAAACCGCCCTCCTCCAACTGACGGCAGGCAGCCTCTTCGTCCTGCGCCTCTTCCCACAACGGCAGCCATTCACCGCCAACCACCACTTCGCTTTCGGCGCCCTCTTCCTCATCAGGGTCAGCGATCACCTGCGCGAAGTGCCAGGCCACCCGGCCGCGCCAGAACATCAGTTTTTCGTGGAAGGCTTCCCAGTCGGCAAACCCGAGCATGAAGGCGATACGCGCCTGATCCTGAGCGCCATCCGGCAGCATCTGGGTCTGGCGGTCGGCAATCGCCTGGATCGCGTGCTCGGTGTAACGCAGAAACTCATACCCCTCGCGCAACTCGCTGATCACCGCGGGTGGCAGATAACCCTGCCCTTCCAGCGTGCTCAACACCTTTAATAGAGGACGCTGTTGCAGACTCAGATCGCGCCCGCCGTGGATCAGTTGAAAAGCCTGGGCGATGAACTCGACCTCGCGGATCCCACCCGAACCGAGCTTGATGTTGTCGGCCATGCCCTTGCGCCGGACTTCCTGCTGAATCAGCTGCTTCATGGTGCGCAGCGCTTCGATTGCCGAGAAGTCCAGATAACGCCGGTAAACAAACGGCCGCAGCATGTCGAGCAACTGCGCACCCGCCACTTGATCACCGGCCACCACACGCGCCTTGATCATGGCGTAGCGTTCCCAGTCGCGACCCTGATCCTGGTAATACTGCTCCAGCGCATTGAAGCTCAGCACCAGCGCGCCCGATGAACCATATGGACGCAGACGCATGTCGACACGGAACACGAAGCCGTCGACGGTCATCGGGTCCAGCGCCTTGATCAGGCGCTGGCCCAGTCGGATGAAGAATTCCTGATTATCCAGCGCGCGCTTCACGCCAACGGTTTCGCCGCCCTCGGGGTAGGCGAAGATCAGGTCGATGTCCGAGGACAGGTTCAACTCAACAGCGCCGAGCTTGCCCATGCCAAGAATGACCATCTGCTGTGGCAAACCGCTGCGACGCCCGGTCGGCGTGCCGAACTGCTGACAATGGCGGCTGTACAACCATTGATAGGCTTGATCGATGGAGGCATCGGCCATGTCCGACAGATCACGGCAGGTTTGCACGAGATCGGCCTGACGGGTCAGATCACGCCAGATGATCCGTACCTGATGGCGTGCGCGCTGACGACGCAGGACGTGACCGAGTTCATCTTCGGTCTGCGCGGCCGCCACTGCAGCGGCTATTTGCGCGCACAATTCGCCGGGGGCAAACGGCCGATCGAGCTCACCGGACTGCACCAGCGTCAGTAACATCAAAGGGTCACGAACGCTCTGTTCTATGACGAACTCGCTGGCGCCAGTGACGCGGGCAAATTGCGCCCAGCGTTCGGATGTCCAGTTCGAGAAGCCATGATCGTCTTCAAGCGCGGCGACGGCCGTACGGAACGACTGCTCGGATCGAGTGACCAACGGCAGGAGAATGGCGGGCAGTTCGGCAAGCACGGGCAGGGTCATGGTCTATCCTTGATCGGCGTGTAAATGGCCGCTTGTAGTGAACGGTGAAAACCCGCTACCTGAAGGACTGTCGAACAAAAGTTAGAAATAGCTGTAATTTCTTTTTCTTTGGCAGCCAGCATCAAACTTTCACCTTTTTCGGATGGCAATCGACCAACCTTAACGATTATTCTCACAACGTAGTCGGAGGCCACAAGCCTTTCATCTGTAGTTTTACTACTCGTCTATACATTCGAAAGGCTGAAATGCCGGAAGATTTGTAGTAAAACTACACGCCGCCGGAACAACCTGTCGGCAATCCAAGAATTTTAAATCGTCTGCCCACAAGGCCAGTCGCAAACTCAGGCAACCGATTCTGGAAGCCTTTCCGCCCTGGAGCAAGCCATGCAAGACCTCGATCCCGTCGAAACCCAGGAATGGCTGGACGCCCTGGAATCGGTTCTCGACAAAGAAGGCGAAGACCGTGCTCACTATCTGATGACCCGTATGGGCGAACTCGCGACCCGCAGCGGCTCGCAGCTCCCTTACGCCATCACCACGCCTTACCGCAACACCATCCCCGTTACCCACGAAGCACGCATGCCTGGCGACCTGTTCATGGAACGCCGCATTCGCTCGTTGGTACGCTGGAACGCGATGGCCATGGTAATGCGTACGAACCTGAAAGATTCTGACCTGGGTGGTCACATCTCCAGCTTCGCTTCCAGTGCGACCCTGTATGACATCGGCTTCAACTACTTCTTCCAGGCCCCGACCGACGAACACGGCGGCGACCTGATCTACTTCCAGGGCCACACCTCGCCAGGCGTTTACGCCCGTGCATTCATGGAAGGCCGCATCACCGAAGACCAGATGAACAACTTCCGCCAGGAAGTAGACGGTCAGGGCCTGTCGTCCTACCCGCACCCTTGGCTGATGCCTGACTTCTGGCAGTTCCCGACTGTATCGATGGGTCTGGGTCCGATCCAGGCGATCTACCAGGCACGTTTCATGAAGTACCTGGAAGCTCGTGGCTTCATCCCGGAAGGCAAGCAAAAAGTCTGGTGCTTCCTGGGCGACGGCGAGTGCGACGAACCGGAATCCCTGGGCGCCATCTCGCTGGCTGGCCGCGAGAAGCTCGACAACCTGATCTTCGTCATCAACTGCAACCTGCAGCGCCTCGACGGCCCGGTTCGCGGTAACGGCAAGATCATCCAGGAACTCGAAGGCGTGTTCCGCGGTGCTCAGTGGAACGTGACCAAAGTCATCTGGGGCCGTTTCTGGGACCCACTGCTGGCCAAAGACGTCGACGGCATCCTGCAACGTCGTATGGATGAAGTCATCGACGGCGAGTACCAGAACTACAAAGCCAAAGACGGCGCGTTCGTGCGTGAACACTTCTTCAACACGCCAGAACTCAAGGCGATGGTTGCCGATCTGTCCGACGACGAGATCTGGAAACTCAACCGTGGCGGCCACGACCCGTACAAGGTCTACGCGGCGTACCACGAAGCGGTCAACCACAAAGAACAGCCAACCGTCATCCTGGCCAAGACCATCAAGGGTTATGGCACCGGTGCCGGCGAAGCGAAAAACACTGCGCACAACACCAAGAAAGTCGATGTCGACAGCCTGAAGTTGTTCCGCGATCGCTTCGACATCCCGGTCAAGGACGAAGAGCTGGAGAACCTGCCGTTCTTCAAGCCAGAGCCAAACAGCGCCGAAGCCCGCTACCTGAGCGAGCGCCGCACTGCACTGGGCGGTTTCGTGCCTCAGCGCCGCGCCAAGTCCTTCGACATTCCTACACCGCCACTCGATACCCTCAAGGCTATCCTCGACGGCTCGGGCGACCGTGAAATCTCCACCACCATGGCTTTCGTGCGGATCCTCGCGCAACTGGTCAAGGACAAGGAAATCGGCTCGCGTATCGTGCCGATCATCCCGGACGAAGCCCGTACCTTCGGTATGGAAGGCATGTTCCGTCAGTTGGGCATCTACTCGTCCGTCGGCCAGCTCTACGAGCCAGTCGATAAAGACCAGGTGATGTTCTACAAGGAAGACAAAAAGGGCCAGATCCTCGAAGAAGGCATCAACGAAGCGGGCGCCATGAGCTCCTTCATCGCTGCCGGTACTTCGTACTCCAGCCACAACCAGCCAATGCTGCCGTTCTACATTTTCTACTCGATGTTCGGCTTCCAGCGTATTGGCGACCTGGCCTGGGCAGCAGGCGACAGCCGTACCCGTGGCTTCCTGATCGGCGGCACCGCGGGCCGGACCACCCTGAACGGTGAAGGCCTGCAACACGAAGACGGTCACAGCCACATCCTGGCTGCCACCATCCCGAACTGCCGCACCTTTGATCCAACCTACGGCTACGAGCTGGCGGTGATCATTCAGGACGGCATGAAGAAGATGACCGAAGAGCAGCAGGACGTTTTCTACTACATCACCGTGATGAACGAGTCCTACCAGCAACCCGCCATGCCGGCCGGTGCAGAGGAAGGCATCATCAAGGGCATGTACCTGCTCGAAGAAGACACCCGCGAAGCAGCACACCACGTACAGCTGATGGGCTCCGGCACCATCCTGCGCGAAGTGCGTGAAGCGGCGAAGATCCTGCGTGAACAGTTCAACGTCGGCGCCGACGTGTGGAGCGTCACCAGCTTCAACGAACTGCGTCGCGACGGCCTGGCCGTAGAGCGCAGCAACCGTCTCAAGCCTGGCCAGAAGCCTCAGAAGAGCTACGTTGAAGAGTGCCTGAGCGGCCGTAAAGGTCCGGTCATTGCCTCTACCGACTACATGAAGCTGTTCGCCGAGCAGATCCGTCAGTGGGTACCGTCCAAGGAATTCAAAGTCCTGGGCACCGACGGTTTCGGCCGCAGCGACAGCCGCAAGAAACTGCGTCATTTCTTCGAAGTCGACCGTCATTTCGTGGTGTTGGCAGCCCTGGAAGCACTGGCTGACCGTGGTGATATCGAACCCAAGGTTGTGGCTGAAGCCATCACCAAGTTCGGCATCGACCCGGAAAAACGCAACCCACTGGACTGCTGAGGAGACATTTTGTGAGCGAACTCATTCGCGTACCTGACATCGGCAGCGGTGAAGGTGAAGTAATTGAACTGTTTGTGAAGGTCGGCGACCGTATCGAAGCCGACCAGAGCATCCTGACCCTGGAATCGGACAAGGCCAGCATGGAAGTGCCGGCCCCGAAAGCCGGCGTCATCAAGAGCCTGAAAGTGAAGCTGGGCGACCGTCTGAAAGAAGGCGACGAACTGCTGGAGCTGGAAGTCGAGGGCGCCGCTGAAGCGGCCCCTGCGCCTGCCGCGGCGCCTGCTGTAAAAGCTGAAGCCAAACCGGCTGCCGCTCCTGATGCTGCCGCGCCAGCCGCTGCCCCTGCTGCCGCTTCGGTTCAGCAAGTGCACGTGCCGGACATCGGTTCGTCGGGCAAGGCGCAGATCATCGAGATCCAGGTCAAGGTCGGCGACACCGTCGAAGCTGATCAATCGCTGATCACCCTTGAATCCGACAAGGCGAGCATGGAAATCCCGTCGCCTGCCGCTGGCGTGGTCAAGGCCATCAGCGTCAAGCTCAACGACGAAGTGGGTACTGGCGACCTGATTCTGGATCTGGAAGTGGCGGGTGCTGCGGCCCCTGCTGCTGCCGCTCCGGCTCAGGCTGCTGCGCCTGCCGCTGCTGCGCCTGCCCCGGCAGCCGCGCCAGCTGCACCGGTGGCCGACAGCGTTCAGGACATCCACGTTCCGGACATCGGTTCGGCCGGCAAGGCCAAGATCATCGAAGTGTTGGTCAAGGCTGGCGACACCGTCGAAGCTGATCAATCGCTGATCACTCTGGAATCCGACAAGGCGAGCATGGAAATCCCGTCGCCTGCCGCTGGCGTGGTCGAAAGCGTTTCCATCAAGCTGGATGACGAAGTCGGCACCGGCGACCTGATTCTGAAGCTGAAAGTCAAAGGCGCGGCCCCTTCTGCTGCCCCGGCTCCAGCTGCCGCTGCAAGTGCTCCGGCACCTGCCGCTGCTGCCCCGGCTGCCGCTGCACCTGCACCTGCTGCTACCGCACCAGCCGCCGCCCCGGCCAAGCCGGGCGCGAAAGTTCACGCCGGCCCTGCCGTGCGTCAACTGGCCCGCGAATTCGGCGTTGAACTGAACGCAGTCGGCGCCAGCGGTCCGCACGGTCGTATTCTGAAAGAAGACGTGCAGGTTTACGTCAAAGCGATGATGCAGAAGGCCAAGGAAGCACCGGCCGCTGCTGCTGGCGCTACCGGTGGTGCGGGCATCCCGCCGATTCCGGTCGTCGACTTCAGCCGTTTCGGCGAAATCGAAGAAGTGCCGATGACTCGCCTGATGCAAATCGGCGCGTCGAGCCTGCACCGCAGCTGGCTGAACATCCCGCACGTGACTCAGTTCGATTCGGCTGATATCACTGAGCTGGAAGCGTTCCGCGTCGCACAGAAAGCCGTTGCAGAGAAGGCCGGCGTCAAGCTGACCATCCTGCCGCTGCTGCTCAAGTCCTGCGCGCACATGCTCAAGGAGCTGCCGGACTTCAACAGTTCGCTGGCACCAAGCGGCAAGGCGATCATCCGCAAGAAGTACGTGAACATCGGCTTCGCCGTCGACACCCCGGATGGCCTGCTGGTACCGGTCATCAAGAACGTCGACCAGAAGAGTCTGTTGCAACTGGCAGCCGAAGCCGCTGCGCTGGCCGCCAAAGCCCGCGACAAGAAGCTTACCGCTGACGACATGCAAGGCGCCTGCTTCACCATTTCCAGCCTCGGCCACATTGGCGGCACCGGCTTCACGCCGATCGTCAACGCGCCGGAAGTGGCGATCCTCGGTGTTTCCAAGGCAACCATCCAGCCCGTCTGGGACGGCAAAGCCTTCCAGCCGAAACTGATGCTGCCGCTGTCGCTGTCCTACGATCACCGTGTGATCAACGGCGCCGCTGCCGCACGCTTCACCCAGCGTCTGGGCAGCCTGCTGGCGGACATCCGCACCATCCTGCTGTAATCCAGGCAGCCCTCCGGCGACGGAGGGCCGCTTGTGCACCACGTTTTCGAGCGCCACACGCTCGTACCTCAACCCCGCCAATTGGCGGGGCTTTTTTTGCCTGAAATAAACCAGGCTTCGTGTTTTTCCTACAAGTTGCGCTGACATCGGCCACGACTCCAGTCAACTTTACGCCGACTTATTCATCCAACTAACAACTAACCTTGGCACAGCAAGTTCATTAAACAAACTTGACACTAAAACTTGTTCAGCAATTCATTCGAATGGATTCGAGATGCTAAAACCAACTATCGGTCCGATTATCGGCCATGTAACAACTAATCATGCGCGCATATTTATCCGCGGCGACCGCCAGGACAACGCTACCGTGTTTGCCGGGATACGTTATCGCATCGCCGACACACAACAATGGTCTAACGGTATTTTCGCCAAATTGAGCGATCTGCGAGATATGTCGGAAGTGTTCGCACTCAACAACTTGAGCAGCGATACGGAATACGAATTTCAAGCAGGCTGGTTCAGCCCGATGAATCCGGTTCATACCCAGGACTCGGTGGCAGAACTGCCCCTGCAGTGGCCTCGGGAGATCTACCGTCTGCGCACCCGATCAACAGCAATGCACGCCAGGGCCTACATTGTCGGCTCCTGCCGCTACTTGCGCATGACCGCCGGCATTGCTGCCTTGCCCCAGTTGGGCGACCGGATCTTCGCGTCCATCAACCAATTGATCGAAGGCGCACAACCCCCGATCAGCGCCACGCTAATGACCGGCGATCAAATTTATGTCGACGACATGAACCTGCTGGCACCGGATCGCGAATACAAGGACATACTCAGCAAATACCGCGCGGCTTTCTCGCAACGCAATATAAAGCGATTAATGTCCAGCACTTCGACTTACATGATTCTCGACGACCATGAAATAGAAGATAACTGGCCGGCCAATGCGAGCAAGTCCGACGGCGCGTTATATCGCAATGCCATGGCGGCCTATGAGTTGTATCAAGCCAGTCACAGCCCGGTGCATCCGCTGACAACTAACGGCCAGATTAATCGCTCTTTACTTGAGCATTACTGGTATCAGTTCAGCGACGGTGATATCGAATGGTTCGTGACCGACAGCCGGACCCGACGCAACTTGTCGCCCGATGATCGACGCATCCTTGATGAGGCTCAAGAACATGCGCTGCTGGAGTGGCTGATCAACAGTCCGGCGCGGGTGAAGTTCGTAGTGACCAGCGTGATGTTCTACCCGGATCGCAAACGACTTGGCGACGATGCGTGGCAAGCCTTCCCGGAACAGCGCCTGCGCCTTCTGGAAACCATTCGCACCCGGCGGATCAAAAACGTGGTGTTCGTCTCGGGCGACGTGCACGGCTCGCTGACTGCGCGTCTGACCCACAGCGAAGATCCGGACTTTGAAGTTCACACCGTCGTTTCCTCGCCACTGTGCAACAGCAAATTGCTTCCGTACGCCAAAGCCTCGACTTTTATGCTCGATCAACCGCTGGTGCGTACAGCCACGGGGGACTACCGGCATGAACTGACCAGCACGGTGGTCAGTGAAGACAACTTTGCCCACGTGGTGGTCGAAGCCGATCAGATTCTGGTCAATTACCATGACCGCGATGGCAAGCAGCTACAGTCGATTGCCATAAAACTGCGTTAGGCCTTGAAAGATCGCAGCCTTGGGCAGCGCCTGCAAAGGTCAAATGTCCCTGGAGCAGCTGTCGCAAGCTGCGATCAATCGTTCTTTTCCGACAGACACTGGAGAAATGCCCCGCGCGGCCGACACATTCTTATAGCACTTGGCCTTCATCACTCTTGTCAGTCAGTGCCGCAATGATGCAACCTTGCCGCAGGCAACAGTAAAGAGGGCGAGAGCCCAGCGCGTTCAGCATATTTCCAAGCGAGTTTCCCTCCATGAAGAGCCAACCCGATGCCGCCAGCCGTATGGTGGCCGAGGTAGTGACGCAATTGCCGGTGCCCTCGCGGCTCGGCATGCTGCGTTTCGAGCGCTTGAATGAAGCCAGCTGGGCAATGCTGTTTCTTGATCCCAATTGCGAACGTCAATTCGGTCAACCGGCCGTTGAGCTGTGTGCTCTGGTCGGCTCGCCTTACGCCAGCCTGATGGAGCCGGAAGCGCGCTACCAGTTGCACGACACGATCCAGCTGCAACTCAGTGCCAGCCCGCATTATCTGGTGCGTTACACGCTACACACCCCTGCCGGCGTGCTGTCCATCCTGGAACTCGGCGAAGCCTACAAGCAGCACAACCGGCACTTGCTGCGCGGCTATTTGCTGGCAGTCGACAACGTATTCGATGAAACGCCGCTGCTGCCTTCAGTTGATCTAGAAACCCAGAATTCGCGCCTGCAAATCGCCCTCGAACTCAACCAGCGCGCCCAGCAGGAACAACTGCAGCATCTGGAGCGGGTACGTGCCCAGCAGGATCTGATTCTGCTGCTCGCCCGCCAGCGCTACAGCACGCACAACTCGCTGCAAGAAGCCGCCGAACTGATCACCCGCTGCGCCTGCGATATCTATGAAATCGACTGCGCCAGCCTGTGGAATCTTGAAGGCCAGCAACTGCTGCCGATCTCGGCTTACCACCGCGCGACCCAGGAATACATTCTCCCGGACGCAATCGACATCAGCGGCTTCCCTGATTACATGGACGCCCTGCACAGCAGCCGCGCCATCGACGCCCACAATGCCATGCGTGACCCGCGCACCCGCGAGATGGCCGAAGCGCTTCGCCCGCGCGACGTCAACGCCATGCTCGACGCCAGCATCCGCGTCGACGGCCATGTGGTCGGCGTGCTGTGTCTGGAGCAGACCGGCGTCACCCGTGCCTGGCAGTCCGATGAAATCGCCTTTGCCGGTGAACTGGCCGACCAGTTCGCCCAAGTCATCAACAACCACAATCGGCGCACCGCCACCAGCGCCTTGCACCTGTTCCAGCGTGCGGTCGAGCAAAGCGCCAATGCCTTTTTGCTGGTCAATTGCGACGGCGTGGTCGAGTACGTCAACCCGAGCTTCACCGCAATCACCCAGTACACCACCGAGGAAGTCCACGGCCAGCGCCTGTCGGAACTGCCGGCCTTGGAAAACCTCAGCGAGCTGCTGTTCGACGCGCCCTCGGCGCTGGCCAAGAGCAACAGCTGGCAGGGCGAATTCAAGAGCCGCCGGAAAAACCTCGAACCGTACTGGGGGCAGTTGTCGATCTCCAAGGTTTACGGCGACAACCGTGAGCTGACCCATTACATCGGCATCTACGAAGACATCACCCAGACCAAACTGGCGCAGCAGCGCATCGAACGTCTGGCGTACACCGACAACCTGACCAACCTCGGCAACCGCCCGGCGTTCATCCGCAACCTCGACGAACGCTTCGCCCGCGATACCGATACTCCGATCAGCCTGCTGCTGGTCGACATCGACAACTTCAAGCGCATCAACGACAGCCTTGGCCACCAGACCGGCGACAAACTGCTGATCAGTCTGGCCCGGCGGTTGCGCAACAGCCTGAGCTCGAGCGGCAGCCTCGCCCGGTTCGCCAGTAACGAATTCGCAGTGCTGCTCGACGACACCGACCTTGAGGTCGGCCAGCAGATCGCCAGCCAGTTGCTGATGACCCTCGACAAACCGATGTTCGTCGACAACCAGTTGATCAGCGTCACCGGTTCCGTGGGCCTTGCCTGCGCGCCCCTGCACGGCCGCGACCCGCAAACCCTGATGCGTAACGCCGGTTTGGCCCTGCACAAGGCCAAAGCCAACGGTAAACATCAGGTGCAAGTCTTCACCGAAGCGCTGAACGCCGAGGCCAGCTACAAGCTGTTCGTCGAGAACAACCTGCGGCGCGCCCTGACCCAGAACGAGCTGGACGTGTTCTACCAGCCCAAGCTCTGCCTGCGCAGTGGTCGCTTGCTGGGAATGGAAGCGCTGTTGCGCTGGAATCATCCGGAGCGCGGCATGATTCGTCCGGATCAGTTCATCAGCGTCGCCGAAGAAACCGGCCTGATCATTCCGATCGGCAAATGGATCGCCCGTCAGGCCTGCCGCATGAGCAAAGCGTTGACCGCTGCCGGTCTGGGCAATCTGCAAGTGGCGATCAATCTGTCGCCCAAGCAGTTCTCCGATCCGGATCTGGTCGCGTCCATCGCCAACATCCTCAAGGAAGAAGCGCTGCCGGCCAATCTGCTGGAGCTGGAACTGACCGAAGGCCTGCTGCTGGAAGCCACCGAAGACACGCACTTGCAACTTGATCAACTCAAGCGCCTGGGCCTGACCCTGGCCATGGATGACTTCGGTACCGGCTATTCGTCGCTCAGCTACCTGAAAAAATTCCCGATCGACGTCATCAAGATCGATCGCAGCTTTATCCACGAAATCCCCGACAACCAGGACGACATGGAAATCACCTCTGCGGTGATCGCCATGGCCCACAACCTGAAACTCAAGGTCGTGGCCGAAGGCATCGAGACCGCCGAGCAACTGGCGTTCCTGCGTCGCCATCGTTGCGATGTGGGTCAAGGCTACCTGTTCGACCGGCCGATCCCCGGCGCCGAACTGATCCAGGCCCTCAAACGCTACCCGCGCGGCCCGCTCTGCCTCTGATCTCGCCGCTCCCTAATGTAGGAGCTGCCGCAGGCTGCGATCTTTTGATCCTGTTTTTTAAAGACAAGATCAAAAGATCGCAGCCTTCGGCAGCTCCTACATTGAATAGTGCGAAATCGGGCATCATTGGGCACACTGGCGGTCTACTTTTTTACATCCCATCCTGACTGAGAGGAACGATCATGGTTCTGCGCTCGGAAATTCTGGTGAACAAAAACGTGCTCCCGACTAAAGAACAAGCTCTGCCCGGCCGCGAAACCGCGATGACCCTGCCTGAAAAGCACTTCGTCTTCGAAGAAACCCCGCTGCTCGGCCCGTTTTTCCAGGACGTCGATTTCGCAATCTTCGGTCTGGGCTGCTTCTGGGGCGCCGAGCGTCGCTTCTGGCAGCGCGAAGGCGTGGTCAGCACGGTGGTTGGTTATGCCGGTGGCTTCACGCCGAACCCGACTTACGAAGAAGTCTGCTCGGGTCTGACCGACCATGCCGAAGTGGTGCTGGTGGTGTATGACAAGGCGCAAGTCAGCTACGAAGAACTGCTGGCGATGTTCTGGGAACTGCATAACCCGACTCAGGGCATGCGTCAGGGCAACGACATCGGCACGCAGTACCGCTCGGTGATCTACGCGACCTCGCCAGAGCAACTGGATGCCGCGCTGGCGAGCAAGGCGACCTATCAGGCTGAACTGTCGAAAGCGGGCCTGGGTGAAATCAGCACCGAGATCGAACAGGCACCGACCGTGTACTTTGCCGAAACTTATCACCAGCAATACCTGGCGAAAAACCCGGAAGGCTACTGCGGGATTGGCGGCACCGGTGTGTGCATGCCACCGAGTCTGGCCGGTAACTAAGCCTTAAAGCAAAAGATCGCAGACTTCGGCAGCTCCTACAGGGATCGAGATCGTCCACAAATGTGTGAGCGTTCACCGAACCCTGTAGGAGCTGCCGCAGGCTGCGATCTTTTGATCCTGCCGTTGATCAGCTCTCGGCAATCAACCAATCCATCTGCCAGCCGCCCTGGGTCTGGCCTAATTTTTTGGACAACCACGGCAGCAGCTCTCGCAACTCTTCCTCCAGCCCCCACGGCGGATTGGCAATCGCCATTCCCGAGCCGTTCAGGCTGTTCGGCGTATCCAATGGATGCACCAACAACTCCACGCGCAACAATTTCGGCGCACCAGTGCCGGCCAGATCCTGATAGAAACGGCGCAAGGCACGCTGATCCTTCACCGGGTACCAGATCGCCGCCACGGTTTGACGCATCCGGCCAATGGCCTCTTTCATCGACGCCGCACAACGCTGCATTTCATCGAGCTGCTCGAACGGCGGATCAATCAACATCACCGCGCGCTTCTCCTGCACCGGCAACATCGCCCGTGCAACATGCCAGCCCTCGCCCAGATGCACTTTCACCCGACGATCGCCGGCCATGTTGTCTTTGAGCAGCACGCCGTCTTCAGGGTGCTTTTCGTTGAGCATCACCCGATCCTGCGGCCGGGTCAGACGCCGCGCCAGCTCCGGCGAACCCGGGTAGTAGCGCAACTGGCCATCCGGGTTCATCTCGTGCAGCACTTTCATGTAATCGGCGGTCAGCGCCGGCAGATCCGGCTGATCCCACAAGCGCGCAATGCCTTCCAGGTACTCGCCGGTACGGTTGGCCTGATCGCCCTGCAAGTCATACAGACCAATGCCGGCGTGGCTGTCGAGATAGGCAAACGGCTGCTCCTTGCGCGACATCAGGGCGATGAGGCGGGTCAAGGTCAGGTGTTTGAACACATCGGCGTGATTGCCGGCATGGAAGGCGTGACGATAATTCATGATTGCTCCTGCGAAGGCCGCGAAGTTTACCTTTTACCGGGCGGCAAGTCAGGGGTTGGTAGCCGAGCGGGCAAAAGCCTTCCCCTCACCCTAGCCCTCTCCCGCTGGGAGAGGGGACTGACGGTGGCGATCTCGCGAGTTACATCGACTTGAAAGATCAACGTGATCTCAGGCTTGGCCAATCGTAGATCGCCGCAGGAGTCGCAAGTCGGCGTACATCACCCATACAACTCGGTCAGTTCCCTCTCCCTCTGGGAGAGGGTTAGGGTGAGGGGCTCTTGCTTTTATGGCATTGCGCGCAACCGCGCGCCGATGACATCCAGCACATCACAGCCGTCGCGCAGCGGAATCACGCAGAGCAGGGCGAAGTCGCTGAGGATGACGGAGTCGCATTCGACCGAGCCGCGCATGCACATGTTTTCCAGGACCTGGATCACGGCGCGCAGGCGATGGTTGGCGGCGTCCAGGAGGATGTCGAGGGGGACGTGGGTGTCGATGAACAGGGTGGGCATGTCGCTGCAATTGCCGGTCAGGGCCATGAAGCGGTTGTCAGGATGGGGGATGATTTTTTCGTAGGGTGGATCGGGTTTTAGTGTTGGCATCTTTTATTAACCTAGGTGGATAAATTGTAGCTACCACCATCCTTCCTACAGGTTTGGGTGGCAGCCGTACGCGAGAGTAGGAAACTGAAGATCCACCAACTCAGCTCACGCCGAAGCGTGTCCCGCGCACAGCCGCCGCGAACGATGTTACGGGCACAAATTAAGTGCCGCAATCAAACGACAGCGATGATGCACGGTGGATCTAGGGTTCCTACACCCTGTCACCACTCTCGCAGTGACAACGAAAAGCCTACCCCTGCAACCCACCGCCCACCAGTTCATGAAAACCGCCGCAACTCGAAGGAAACGTCCGAGGCCTTCGCCCGGAAATCTCACACCGACTCTGCCAGCAAAAACTCCAATAACGCCGATTGTGACGATTCTTCCGACACTGCAACCCGGAAAAACTGCCTGACCTTGCAGCGCAGAACAGCCTCGGAAAATGCCTCGTACAACGCAGGATGTTGCTCACTCAGCCACTGCACAGCATTGCTGACCTGAACCTCATCACCATTCAAGGCCAACACCGAATCAGGCACCGTCCACCAAGGAAACATCAGCCCCGAAACCTGTGCCCTGCCCCCGATATCAACAGGCTGACCATTGATGAGTCCGCGCGCGACCACCGGCAACAGCTGCGCCGATTCCACTTCTTCAGACTGCAGGATCGGCAACAGAAACCGCCCATCCCAAAAACGGAAAAACACAGCCTTCCCGTCCGGCATCAACACTTGCGTCAGGCTGCGAAAATGCTCGATCACCACTTCAAGGCTCGCCGAAGAAACCGCCAACCACCCCCAGTCGCGGGACTCGGTAGTCGCCACCCAATCCAGGAACTCACTGTCCGCCGCGACAATTCCCACGAAGGGCATCACCGCATCCCACTCGGCGTAGATCGTGTCCGCCCAAACCGGGCTCGGCGCCAACTGCATCGGCGGCTTGGCAGCGCTGGCATTACTGAAAATCGCGAACAACTGCTCCGACGGTTTCAGCGGCTCACGCGCTAGCCATGCGTGCGGATCAAGACATTCAGGCTGCACAGACACCCTCCTTGCAGCGCTCACACTCTTCGCAGAATGGCGCGTCACCTTTGAAACTCATGATCTGCGCGGCCGTCAGCATCGCTGCCGGGGCCGCTACCAAATTTTCCGGCAGCCCCGGCACACTCGGCGCCGCATTCATTGCTACCATCGGCGCGCCACCCACCACAATCGGCACGCTGCTGAAAATTCCGCCGGAGCCGATGTTGATCCACTGTCCACCGGCCTGAATCGTCGCGCTGGCGCCGCCGTCAATCACCACTTGCTGGCCGGCGCTGACGTGGAATTGCGCACTGGCGCTGGTCGCCTGATTGCCCACGCGGATATGCCGATCGCCAACGACGGTCAGATGATCGTCCTGCCTCACTTCAGTCTGGCGTTGGCCATGGGTGATGCGTTGTTCGTCAGCCTTCAACTCATGCCTGGCGATGCCGGTGACGACGATGCTGCGCTGGTTGTCGACCTGCACTTGTTGATCATTCAACACATGCTGGGTCCAGTTGCGCTGGGCGCGCAGGTAAATTTCCTCGGCGCCTTTTTTATCCTCGATGCGCAGTTCGTTGTAGCCACCGCCGCCGGGGCTGCTCTGGCTGCGGAAGATGCTGCGGGTCTTGTCCGCTGGCAGATCCAGTGGCACCGGGGTCGCTGCGTTTGGCAGACACCCCATCACCAGCGGTTTATCCGCGTCGGCATCGATGAAACCGACCAGCACTTCCATGCCGACCCTTGGAATCAACACGCTGCCGTAACGATCGTGAGCCCAGCCAGTGGCAACTCGCAGCCAGCAACTGGCGTGTTCGTTGAACTCGCCGTCGCGATCCCAGGCCAGTTGCACCTTGACCCGCCCGTATTCGTCGCAATGGATTTCGCTGTCCTGCGGCCCGGTGACGACGGCCGGTTGATAGCCGAGCATCCTTGGCTTTTCGGGCCCCAAGGCTGGACGAAAGAACACGTCCCACGGCGTCGCGAAAAAGGTATTACGGTAACCACGGAATTCTTCCCCATCGCTGGTCACCGATTCCTCCAGCACTTGCGGCTGCCGACCACGGTGTTCGATGGCGGTGAGCAGCCACAGATCATTCCAATCCTGACGCGGATGCCCGGTCAGTTGCAGGAAATGTCCACAAGCCAGTGCGGACTCATCGCTAATGCCTTCGGCCTGTCGGTAATCAGCGACATGTCGCTCAAGTGCGCGCTGGGCGAGGTGCTTGCCGGTTTCACGGTCGTTGAATTGACCGGGAAAGTGGTAATCCTCCAGCACGGGGTTCTGTTCGCCGTCGATACGACTCTGCAGTTGCAAGCGCGGCTTCTCGAAGTTGTAGTCGCGCCGGGTGACCACACTGGTACGAGTTTCTACGCGAACATTGAAGCGCTGAATCGCCGGCGCCCCGCCTGCCATGCCAGTGCCCGGCAAATAAAGGGTCGACTCGGCCAGTCGCGGGAACACCGTTTGATCGTCGCCGAACACCAACAGGTGGCCTTCGGGACTGTGCTGAAAATGGTAGTGAATGCCGACTTCGGCGCACAGGCGCTGGATAAACGCGAGATCACTCTCTGCGTATTGCACGCAATATTCGCGCACCGGGTATTCGCTGCCGAGGCGAAATTCGAAGGCGTCGCGCAGGATCGCGTGGTCCTTGAGCAGCTGCGCAACGATCTGCGGCACGCTCTGGTGCTGGAATATCCGCTGATTGATGCGGTGCCCGAGGTACGTCAGACGCGGGACAAGGCTCAGGTGATAACGCGTAAGACGTTTCCCGGAGTCGCCCTGTCCGACCTGATAGATCTGACCGTGAATACCGGAACCATCCGCAGCAAAGCTCAGAAACGCCTGACGGTGCAGCAGGCTTTCGAGGTCCAGGTCCGGCCGCTCACTGACCAGCTCCAGCTCGAAGCGAAAGGGTTGGCTGATGGCTTCCGTGCCCGTGAACTCAAGGACTTTGAGGTCGTGCGGGGCGCCTTCGAGGGTCAACGTGAAACGCGGTTGATTGGCAGGCGCGAACATCCGATGTCTCTCTGCAGAATGAAGGGCGGGCGATTCTGCATGAGAGGCAAGGGAGGCTGGGTGGGTGACGAAAAAATCAGATTTGCCCTACTTTGACCGTCTAAATGCCCTACTCAAATTGCCGCATCCAACTACAGACAGATCCCTCGAACCCTGCACCGAACCCTGTGGGAACTGGCTTGCCAGCGAAGGGGCCAGCACATTTAACAGATGCAGTGACTGACAAGCCGCCATCGCTGGCAAGCCAGCTCCCACAGGGTTCTCCAGTGTTCTATAGAAATCACAGGCACAAAAAAACGGCCCGCCTCCTTATGGGAGACGGGCCGTTTTAGTGAGCCTCAGCTCAGAACAATCACTTGTTCAGGTTGTAATCTTTTTCTGCCGCTTCGAAACGCTGCACCATGCCAGCCGTCGGCTTACCGAGCTTGCTGACGATGTAGATGACCAGGCTGGCGAGGATGAAGCCCGGGATGATTTCGTACAGACCCATCACGTCCAGCTGCTTCCAGGCGACCACGGTGATCGCGCCGACCAGAATACCGGCCAGTGCGCCGTCACGGGTCATGCCTTTCCAGATTACCGAGATCAACACAACCGGACCGAATGCTGCACCGAAACCGGCCCAGGCATAGCTGACCAGACCCAGAACCTGGTTTTTCGGGTTAGCGGCCAGTGCGATGGCAACCAGTGCAACCAGCAACACCATGGCGCGACCGACCCATACCAGCTCTTTCTGCGAAGCGGTCTTGCGAATGAACGCTTTGTAGAAGTCTTCGGTCAGGGCGCTCGAGCACACCAGCAACTGGCAGCTCAGGGTGCTCATGACAGCCGCGAGGATGGCCGACAGCAGAACCCCGGCAACCCATGGGTTGAACAGCAGCTTGGCCAGTTCGATGAACACACGCTCGCTGTTTTCGGTCACCGGACCCGCTACTTCCGGGTGCGCCGAGAAGTAAGCAATACCGAAGAAGCCCACGGCCACGGTACCGCCCAGGCACAGGATCATCCAGGCCATGGAGATGCGACGCGCCTTGGCAATTGATTTGACCGAATCCGCAGCCATGAAACGCGCAAGGATGTGCGGCTGGCCGAAGTAGCCCAGACCCCAGCCCAGCAGCGAGATGATGCCGATGAAGGTCGTGCCTTTGAGCATGTCGAAGTTGCTTGGATCTTGTGCTTCGATCGCCAGGAACGTGGTATCGACGCCACCAGTGGCCAGCAGCACGATAATCGGCGTCAGGATCAGCGCGAAGATCATCAGCGTGGCTTGTACGGTGTCAGTCCAGCTCACCGCGAGGAAACCACCGACGAAGGTGTAGGCAATCGTTGCCGCAGCACCGGCCCACAGCGCCGTCTCGTAGCTCATGCCGAAAGTGCTTTCGAACAGACGGGCGCCAGCGACGATGCCCGAAGCGCAGTAAATGGTGAAGAACACCAGAATCACAACGGCCGAGATAATCCGCAGCAGCCCGCTTTTGTCTTCGAAACGGCTGGCGAAGTAATCAGGCAGGGTCAGTGCGTCGCCGTTGTGCTCGGTCTGCACGCGCAGACGGCCGGCAACGAACAGCCAGTTCAGGTAGGCACCGACGATCAGGCCGATAGCGATCCAGCTTTCGGAAAGACCGGACATATAGATGGCGCCCGGCAGGCCCATCAACAACCAGCCGCTCATGTCGGAAGCACCGGCAGACAGTGCGGTCACGACGCTGCCCAGGCTACGGCCGCCCAGAATGTAGTCAGAAAGGTTGTTGGTGGAGCGATAGGCCATGAGACCGATCAGCACCATTACTGCGATGTAGATCACGAATGTGATCAGGGTTGGATTACTTACGCTCATTGAGTTACGCCCTGGCTTTGTTTTTATGTAGCGGCGGTGGTGAACCGCTCGCAAACGACGACGTTTGGCAGACGATCCGGATCCCGCGCATTTAGGACTGATGTTTCCCCAGGAAAGCCATCAGCCGGGTACATCGGGTATTCCGGTTGCACCTTGGGCGCGAATGCTATGCAACAAATCAAATAAGGTGCAACCAGTTTCGCGAGAATAAGTTGCACCTAGTCGGATTTATCGACGACGACCCCGTTTTTGCTCCCTTTTGTAACAGTTATGACGTTTTGCTAGAAGCAAAAGCACCAAACAGGAGCAGCACTTTCGTACCAGAAAATATTTCCTGACGAGCTGCCTGTATTTCCGACAAAAAAAGGGTTGCACCCGGTTGCACCTCATTCAGCGCACGGCTAATCTTGCCGCCAGCTGATGCCACGCAACTGTGGCAACCATGAGGATAAAAATATGGCTACCACCACCCTTGGGGTCAAACTCGATGACCCGACCCGCGAGCGCCTGAAGGCCGCCGCAACCTCGATTGATCGTACGCCGCACTGGCTGATCAAGCAGGCAATTTTCAATTACCTGGAAAAACTCGAGGGTGGTGCAACCCTGACCGAGCTGAACGGCTTGTCCGCCAAGGACGCCGACGACTCGGGCGAAGTCCACAACGATCACGCCCACCAGTGCTTCCTGGAGTTCGCAGAAAGCATTCTGCCGCAATCGGTGCTGCGCGCCTCCATCACTGCCGCTTACCGCCGCCCTGAGCCGGAAGTGGTACCGATGCTGATCGAGCAGGCTCGCCTGCCGGTCGCAATGGCCGAAGCCACCAACAAACTCGCGGCGTCCATCGCAGAAAAGCTGCGCAACCAGAAAAGTGCCGGCGGTCGTGCAGGCATTGTTCAAGGTCTGTTGCAGGAATTTTCCCTGTCGTCCCAGGAAGGCGTGGCGCTGATGTGCCTGGCCGAAGCGCTGCTGCGTATCCCGGACAAGGGCACTCGCGATGCGCTGATCCGCGACAAGATCAGCACCGGCAACTGGCACCCGCACTTGGGCAACAGCCCGTCGCTGTTCGTCAACGCCGCCACTTGGGGTCTGCTGCTGACCGGCAAACTGGTGTCGACGCATAACGAAGCCGGCCTGACTTCGTCGCTGAGCCGCATCATCGGCAAGAGCGGCGAGCCGATGATCCGCAAGGGCGTCGACATGGCCATGCGCCTGATGGGCGAGCAGTTCGTGACCGGCGAGACCATTGCCGAAGCACTGGCCAACGCGAGCAAGTTCGAAACCAAGGGCTTCCGCTACTCCTACGACATGCTTGGTGAAGCAGCGCTGACCGAACACGACGCGCAAAAGTACCTGGCGTCGTACGAACAAGCGATCCACTCGATCGGCAAAGCCTCTCACGGTCGTGGGATTTATGAAGGCCCGGGCATCTCGATCAAGCTGTCGGCACTGCACCCGCGTTACAGCCGTGCGCAGTACGAGCGCGTGATGGAAGAGCTGTACCCGCGCCTGCTGTCGCTGACCTTGCTGGCCAAGCAATACGACATCGGCCTGAACATCGACGCTGAAGAAGCTGACCGTCTCGAACTGTCGCTGGATCTGCTCGAGCGCCTGTGCTTCGAACCGCAATTGACTGGCTGGAACGGCATCGGTTTCGTCATCCAGGCTTACCAGAAGCGCTGCCCGTATGTGATCGACTACGTGATTGACCTGGCTCGCCGTAGCCGTCATCGCCTGATGATCCGCCTGGTGAAAGGCGCGTATTGGGACAGCGAAATCAAGCGCGCCCAGGTCGAAGGCCTGGAAGGCTACCCGGTCTACACCCGCAAGGTGTACACCGACGTTTCCTACATCGCTTGCGCACGCAAACTGCTGTCGGTGCCGGAAGTCATCTACCCGCAGTTCGCCACGCACAATGCCCACACCCTGTCGGCCATTTACCATATTGCCGGTCAGAACTATTACCCCGGCCAGTACGAATTCCAGTGCCTGCACGGCATGGGCGAACCGCTCTACGAGCAGGTTGTAGGCAAAGTTTCCGAAGGCAAACTGAACCGTCCGTGCCGCGTGTACGCACCGGTTGGCACTCACGAAACCCTGCTGGCGTACCTCGTGCGTCGTCTGCTGGAAAACGGTGCAAACACTTCGTTCGTCAACCGCATCGCCGACCAGTCGATTTCGATTCAGGAGCTGGTGGCCGATCCGGTTGCCCAGATCGAGCAGATGGCGACCGTGGAAGGTGGCTTCGGCCTGCCGCATCCGCGTATCCCGCTGCCGCGTGACCTTTATGGTGCCGAGCGCGCCAACTCCAGCGGCATCGACATGGCCAACGAACACCGTTTGGCGTCGTTGTCCTGCGCTTTGCTCGCCACCGCACACAACGACTGGAAAGCCGCGCCGATGCTCGGTTGCGCTTCCAGCACCGAAACGCCTGCGCCAGTGCTGAACCCTTCGGATCACCGTGATGTGGTCGGCCACGTGCAGGAAGCTACGGTTGAAGACGTCGACAACGCTATTCAATGCGCCCTGAACGCTGCGCCGATCTGGCAGGCCACCCCGCCCGCTGAACGTGCCGCGATTCTGGAGCGTGCCGCTGATTTGATGGAAGGCGAGATCCAGCCGCTGATGGGCCTGTTGGCTCGCGAAGCCGGCAAAACGTTTGCCAACGCCATCGCCGAAGTCCGCGAAGCTGTCGACTTCCTGCGTTATTACGCGGTGCAGGCACGCAACGACTTCAGCAATGACGCCCACCGCCCACTGGGCCCTGTGGTGTGTATCAGCCCGTGGAACTTCCCGTTGGCGATCTTCAGCGGTCAAGTCGCCGCCGCTCTGGCTGCCGGTAACCCGGTACTGGCCAAACCGGCCGAACAAACCCCGCTGGTGGCGGCTCAGGCTGTGCGCCTGATGCTCGAAGCCGGGATTCCGGAAGGCGTGCTGCAACTGCTGCCGGGTCGCGGCGAAACCGTCGGCGCTGGCCTGGTCGGTGATGATCGCGTCAAAGGCGTGATGTTCACAGGCTCCACCGAAGTCGCGCGTCTGCTGCAACGCAACATCGCTGGTCGCCTCGACAACCAGGGTCGTCCGATTCCGCTGATCGCCGAAACCGGTGGCCAGAACGCGATGATCGTCGACTCGTCTGCTCTGACTGAACAAGTCGTGATCGACGTAGTGTCCTCGGCGTTCGACAGCGCTGGTCAGCGTTGCTCGGCCCTGCGCGTACTGTGCTTGCAGGAAGATTCTGCTGATCGCGTCATCGAAATGCTTAAAGGTGCCATGGCTGAATCCCGCCTCGGTAACCCTGAACGTCTGTCCGTGGACATTGGCCCGGTGATCGACGCCGAAGCCAAGGCCAGCATCGACAAGCACATCCAGGGCATGCGCGACAAAGGTCGTAACGTGTATCAGGTGGCTATCGCTGACACCGAAGAAGTCAAACGCGGCACCTTCGTCATGCCGACCCTGATCGAACTGGAAAGCTTCGACGAGTTGCAACGCGAGATCTTCGGCCCGGTGCTGCACGTGGTTCGCTACAAGCGTAAAGAGATCGACCAGTTGATCGGCCAGATCAACGCTTCCGGTTATGGCCTGACCCTCGGCGTGCACACCCGTATCGACGAGACCATCGCCAAGGTGATCGACAACGTCAACGCCGGTAACGTCTACGTCAACCGCAACATCGTCGGTGCCGTGGTCGGCGTGCAGCCGTTCGGCGGCGAAGGCTTGTCGGGGACTGGCCCGAAAGCCGGTGGCCCGCTGTACCTGTATCGCTTGCTGTCGACGCGTCCGACCGATGCTATCGAACAATCCTTCGCTCGCGGTGATGCTGCCGTAGCCCCGGACGTTCGTCTGCGTGACGCCATGAGCAAGCCGTTGACCGCCCTGAAAGCCTGGGCTGACAGCAACAAGTTCGCTGACCTGAGCACCCTGTGTGTGCAGTACGCCGCGCAATCGCAAAGCGGCATTACCCGCGTGCTGGCCGGCCCGACCGGTGAGAAGAACAGCTACGCGATCCTGCCGCGTGAACACGTGTTGTGCCTGGCGGACGTTGAAGGCGATCTGCTGACCCAACTGGCCGCGGTACTGGCTGTAGGCGGTTCGGCGGTATGGCCAGAGTCCGACATCAGCAAGGCATTGTTCGCACGTCTGCCGAAGGAAATTCAGGCGCGGATCAAACTGGTAGCCGACTGGAACAAGGACGACGTGGTATTCGATGCCGTTCTGCACCACGGCCACTCCGACCAGTTGCGCGGCGTTTGCCAGCAGATTGCCAAACGTGCCGGCGCGATCGTTGGGGTTCAGGGCTTGTCCCAGGGCGAGACCAACATTGCGCTGGAGCGCCTGGTGATTGAGCGCGCATTGAGCGTTAACACCGCTGCGGCGGGTGGCAATGCGAGTTTGATGACCATCGGTTAGTACCGAAAAACGGGCACCTGCATAGGTGCCCGGCATGGCAACAATCCCTGTGGGAGCTGGCTTGCCAGCGATAGCGATGTGTCAGTCACCATTAATGTTGACTGATCTGCCGCCATCGCTGGCAAGCCAGCTCCCACAGTGTTTTGGGGTGTTTGTTAAGTCGGCGCGCGGCTCCAACATCACGCTTATCAATCTTCCTGTTCAGTGTTTATCAGCAAGCCTAGACTCGGCCCAACCCCAATTTCAGGTAGGCCGCCATGTCCGAGACGCTGCTCAGTTCCCGCAATCTGGCTTTCGAGCTGTATGAAGTCCTTGATGCCGAGGGCCTGACCCGGCGTGAGCGCTTTGCCGAGCACAACCGCGAGACCTTCGACGCCGCCATTGGCACAGCCCGCAACATTGCCGAGAAATACTTCGCGCCGCACAACCGCAAGGGGGACGAGAACGAGCCGCGCTACGAGAACGGTCAGGCGATTCTGATTCCCGAGGTGAAACCGGCGGTGGATGCTTTCCTCGAAGCCGGATTCCTCAACGCTGCGAGAAGTTTCGACGCCGGCGGCATGCAACTTCCTACACTGCTGTCGCAAGCCTGCTTCGCGCATTTCCAGTCGGCCAATGCTGCTTCGACTTCGTACCCGTTCCTGACCATGGGCGCGGCCAACCTGATCGAAAGCTTCGGTACGGATGAACAGAAGCAGCGCTTCCTGCAACCGATGATCGACGGCCGTTTCTTCGGCACCATGGCCCTGACCGAGCCGCACGCGGGCTCTTCGCTGTCGGATATTCGCACCCGCGCCGAGCCTGCGTCCGACGGCACCTATCGCCTCAAGGGCAACAAGATCTTTATTTCCGGTGGTGATCATCCACTTTCGGAAAACATCGTGCACATGGTGCTGGCCAAGCTGCCAGACGCGCCACCGGGGGTAAAAGGTATCTCGCTGTTCATCGTGCCGAAGTTTCTGGTCAACGATGACGGCACCCTGGGCCAACGCAACGATGTGCTGCTGGCCGGGCTATTCCACAAGATGGGCTGGCGTGGCACGACGTCTACCGCACTGAACTTCGGCGATAACGGTGAATGTGTCGGCTATCTAGTGGGCAAGCCGCATCACGGTTTGAGCTACATGTTCCAGATGATGAACGAGGCGCGGATCGGCGTCGGCATGGGCGCGGTGATGCTCGGTTACGCCGGTTACCTGTATTCGCTGGAGTACGCTCGCGAACGTCCGCAAGGCCGGGTGCCGGACAGCAAGGACCCAACCACTGCGCCCGTGGCGATCATTCAGCACGCCGACGTCAGACGCATGCTGCTGACGCAAAAGTCCTACGTCGAAGGTGCCTTTGACCTCGGGCTGTATGCGGCGCGGTTGTTCGATGACACCACAACACTGGAAACCGAAGCCGAGCGCAAGCACGCCCATGAACTGCTGGATTTACTGACACCCATCGTCAAATCCTGGCCGTCGGAGTTCTGCCTCAAGGCCAACGAACTGGCGATCCAGATTCTCGGCGGCCACGGTTACACCCGCGAATACCCGGTTGAGCAGTATTACCGCGATAACCGTTTGAATCCGATTCACGAAGGCACCCACGGCATTCAGTCGCTGGACTTGCTCGGGCGCAAACTGGCGCAGAACGGTGGAGCAGGCTTGAAACAACTGGTGCGGCTGATCGCCGACACCGCCGAACGCGCTGTTGCGTACGAATCGTTAACCGCACTGCGTGAGCCGTTGGAAAAACTGGTCGCGCGCCTGCAAGTGGTGACCATCGGTTTGCTGACCGATCTTGCTAAGGGCAAGGTCAACAGCAGCCTGGCGAATTCGGCGCTGTATCTGAAAGTGTTTGGCCACACGGTGATTGGCTGGCGCTGGCTGGAGCAGGCTATTCGCGCCGAGGAAGGCTTGATCAAGGGCAATGCGGCGGATGTCGACTTCTACAAGGGCAAGTTGCAGGCAGCGCGGTATTTCCTGACGTGGGAAGTGCCGGGCTGTCACCACGAGTTGGCGTTGCTGGAGGCGCGGGATGATACGTGTCTGGCAATGCAGGATGCCTGGTTCTGATCTGAATTATGCGTGCGGCTGATACCGTCTTCGCGGGCAAGCCCGCTCCCACAGGGTTCTGCGGTGTTCACGCACCATGTGAACACGCCGCAATACCTGTGGGAGCGGGCTTGCCCGCGATGGGGCGGAACTGACAGGACATCAGCTCAACCTGAACCCACCCATCTGCCGCGCCAGATCATCCGCCAGACGCTGCAACATCTGACAATCCTCGCGACACGCCCGAACCTCCCCCGCCGTCGCCCGGGCCAGATCGGAAATACCTTGTACGTTACGGTTGATCTCTTCAGTCACCGCTGACTGTTCTTCGGTCGCGGTCGCCACCTGATGGTTCATGTCGCTGATGCGCTCGACCTGCCCGGTGATCGCCGTCAGCGATGCACCGGTACGCTGGCTCGACTCGACCCCAGTGCCCGTCGCTGCTTGCCCGGTGCGCATCGATGACACGGCATTTTCCGCGCCCTGCTTGAGGCTGCCGATCATCAGTTGAATTTCGTCGGTGGACGCTTGGGTCCGTCTTGCCAACGTGCGGACCTCATCGGCTACCACAGCAAAACCACGCCCCATGTCACCCGCCCGGGCAGCCTCGATAGCCGCGTTAAGGGCGAGCAAATTGGTCTGTTCAGAGACGCCGCGAATCACCGCCAGCACCGAGTCAATTGACGCCACTTGCTGCGCCAGTTCACCCACCGCACCGGCCGCCAGGCCGATTTCATCGGACATGCTTTCAATGTGCCGAATCGAGCCGCCCACCACTTCCCGCGCTTGCATGGCTTCATCCCGCGCGTTTTGCGAAGCGAGTGCGGCGTTGCCCGCGTTTTGCGCGATTTCCTGCACGGTCAGGCCCATTTCGTGGACAGCTGTGGCGACCATGTCGGTCATTTCCTGCTGGCGACCGGAACGCTCGGCAGTGTTTTCCACCACTTTCGCCACCTGCCCCACCGCCGTGCGCAGGCGCTCGCTGGTGGTCAGGACTTCGCCAATCATTTCGCGCTGACTGTCGAGGAAGCGATTGAAGCCGCGCGCCAGGTCACCCAACTCGTCGGCACGGCTGGAATCTAACCGATGGGTCAAATCCCCCCCACCGCTACCAATTGCCACCAACGCGGCTGTTACCTGACGGATCGGCCGCACCAGCCCTTGCGCCAGCCACACCACCAGCAGCAGGCATACCAGCGCCACTGCCAGACCGATTGCGCCGCTCATCCACATCGCCTTGCGGGCTTCGGCGTAGATCTGCGATTGCGGCACTTCGGCCACCAGTGTCCAGCCGAGATCGCGTAACGGCAGGCTGAAAGCGAGGAAATCCTCGCTGTCGCGCTGAAATGAGCGATTCGTCGCCACTTTCTGGCCCATGACCGCTTGCGCCGCTTCGGCGCCGATCTGCTCGTTCAAGGTGCGTTTACCGCTGAACTGCGCTTCAGGATGAACCTGGATCAAACCGTCGGAACGCACGAGATAGACCTTGCCGCGCTCACCAAAGCTGAAATTATGGATCAGCTCCGACAGCTCTTTCATGCTCAACCCAAGACCCGCCACACCGACGACTTTGCCAGCCTGTTCGACCTTCAAATCGATGAACAGCGCCAGCTCTCCCGTCGCCACATCGTTGTCGATATTGAGGGTGCGCGGCTGATCGCTGTCGAGGAAGGAATAGAACCAGGCGTCGGCCGATTTGGCACGGCTGAGTGTGCGATCCAGGCCTTTTTCGCTGATGTAGTGATTGGATTCAGTGCCGATGATCAAAGCAGTAAATGCTTTGTGTTCGGCGCGGATGCCTTCCAGATACTGCGCGAAGCCTGCCGTTTTGCTGCTGTCTTCACCGGCGGCCAGCCAGTCGCGCACCATCGAATTGCTGGCGATGTCTTTCGCGGCGGTCAGCGGCTGTATGAGGATGCGTTCGATATCGTTGCGCGTCGCTTCAATGCTCGACGGCAGCGCTTGTTCGACCAGATAGCTCTGGGCGAGGCGGTTGACCACCAGGGTATAAATGCCAACCACGATCAGGATGCTGACCAGCAGGGCGGTGCCCATACTGAGAATCAGCTGCCATTGAATACTGCGTCGCCACAAATGCATGGAGCACCCCCAAAGAATAAGTGGCCGAAACAATGCAACAGCCGTGCCGATTGTATACAACTCAATCGACAATTTATTCTTTGGTTGTGCTCAACCCCATCAACCCTGATTGATGGTCTTGGCGATGGTGTCGACCGTGGCGCTGACTTGCTCTTGGTAACGGTCGAGTTCTTGCTGGTGCTGCTTCTTCATTTCGATCTGCTGCGAGCACAGATTCATCGCTGCCAGTATCAGCAAGCGGTCGCCGATCAACGTCGGGTATTTCCGTTTGGTGTCGTCCAGCGCGGCCTTGAGCATGAGCGCCGCGTCCAGCAGGGTCTGTTCTTCCCCGGCCGGTGCCTTGATCGAGTAGTCCTCCCCCATAATGGAGACGACTTTTACCCCTGCTGAGTTGTGGTTCATGCGCTGACAGGACCTGCGTTGACGCGATCAACCAGAGCCTGAATGCGTGCGGCGGTGGCGCCGTGTTTTTCTTCCTGTTCCATCAGGTTCAGTTGCAGGCTTTCGTTTTCATCCTTGGCCTGGGCCAGTTCCGTGGACAGGGTCTGGTTGGTTTGCGAAAGGGTCTGGTTCTGTTGCACCAGGTCGCTGACGAGCTGTTCCAACTGGCTGAGGGATGCTTCCAACATTTTGATCTTCCAAGCGTTTTTCAAAGGGCGCGTACGATAAAGAAAAGTCGTCGTGGACGCTAGGTTTAAACCGGCGCAAAGCCTTGATTTTCCTGACGGCCGACCGTTCTCGCGAGTTTAAAAGACTGTGATCTGCCGATCTGGTTCCTGCACTTCGTCGCTCAATGCGGGGTGCGACAAATACGCACACGAACTAAAGAGTTCATTTGCCTGACCGATAAGTCATGCAATAGCAGTCTCAGCCCGCATGGAAGCGGCCCTTTTTGGTACCCGCCCATGTCCCTCCGCAATATGAATATCGCCCCCCGGGCGTTCACTGGTTTCGCCCTGATCGGCGGCCTGATGTTGATTCTCGGTGTGTTCGCCCTGAACCAGATGAGCAAAATCCGCGCGGCAGGCGAAGACATCGCCACCGCGAGCGTACCTTCCATCAAGGCCCTCGACGAATTCACCCAACTGACCCTGCGTCTGCGCGTGCTGTCGTATCGCTTGCTGATCAACCGTGAACCGGACGTCCAGCAAAAAACTTTCGAGCTCTTCGAACTGCGCAACAAGCAGATCGCCGACGCGCAACGCGCCTATGAGCCGTTGATCGACGGCCCACAGGAACGCTCGGCTTACGACCAGTACGTGCAATTGCTCGCGCAGTACCGCCAGTTGGAAGACAGGATGAAAACCCTGTCGCGCAACAACCAGATCGATGAACTGCGGCAGATGCTCAATAGCGACTTGCTGAGCAATTCAGAAGCGGTGAATGCCGCGTTGGCGCGCTTGCTGGAAATCAACACCCAGCAAATCGCCGAAACTGATAAAGGTGCGTCTGACCAGTACGCCATGTCGTTCAACCTGGTGGTCACTCTGCTGATCATTGCCAGCGGCCTGACTTTGCTGTTCGCCTGGTTGCTGACCAACAGCATCACCAAGCCAATCTCCAAAGCACTGGAAGCGGCCGAGACCATCGCCGAAGGTAACCTGACGCAGCCGATCCACGTCGACGGTGAAGACGAAGCCGGGCGCTTGCTGGCGGCAATGGCCAAGATGCAATCGAAGCTGCGCGACACCTTGCAGCGGATTTCCGGTTCGGCCACGCAACTTGCCTCGGCCGCAGAAGAACTCAACAGCGTCACCGACGAAAGCGCCCGCGGCCTGACGCAGCAGAACAACGAAATCGAACAGGCGGCTACGGCGGTCAACGAGATGACCAGCGCGGTCGAAGAGGTCGCCCGCAACGCGGTAAGCACCTCGGAAGCCTCGAAGAACGCCACCACGTCAGCAGGCGACGGCCGTGATCTGGTGCAGGAAACCGTCAGCGCCATCGAACGCATGAGCGCCGACGTGCAGAGCACGGCGAGCCTGATCGGCGATCTGGCCAATGAATCCCGTGACATCGGCAAGGTGCTGGACGTGATTCGTGGTCTGGCTGATCAGACCAACCTGCTGGCGCTGAACGCCGCGATTGAAGCCGCGCGTGCTGGTGAGGCCGGTCGTGGTTTTGCGGTGGTGGCGGACGAAGTGCGTGCCTTGGCCCATCGCACACAGCAGTCGACCAGCGAAATCGAGCGCATGATCGGCAGCATTCAGAGCGGCACCGAACACGCCGTGGATTCGATGCGCAACAGTACTGAGCGTGCTGAGTCGACCCTGAACATCGCCCGTGGCGCCGGGATGTCGCTGGACACCATCAACACCGCCATCGTCGAGATCAACGAGCGCAACCTGGTGATCGCCAGCGCCGCTGAAGAACAGGCGCAGGTGGCGCGGGAAGTCGACCGTAATCTGGTGAACATCCGCGATCTGTCGGTGCAATCGGCGACCGGCGCGAATCAGACCAGTGCGGCGAGTAACGAGCTGTCGCGGCTTGCGCTGGATCTGAACAACATGGTTGGGCGGTTCAGCCTTTGATTCTGTAAACCAAGATCAAGATCAAAAGCCCCCTCACCCCAGCCCTCTCCCCGAGGGAGAGGGAGCAGATCATCGTGCTTTTCAAAACCTGAGTTCGACTCGGCATCTCAGGTCGGTGTAGCCCGCACAAGCACCTCGGTCAGTCCCCTCTCCCCCCGGGAGAGGGGGAAGGAAGCAGTGCTTCGTGCTTTTCAAAACCTGAGTTCGACTCGGCATCTCAGGTCGGTGTAGCTCGCACAAGCACCTCGGTCAGTCCCCTCTCCCTCCGGGAGAGGGTTAGGGTGAGGGCAGCAATCGCAAGCCAAACTGAAACCTCGAACACCTCAGCGTGAAAACCTTTTTGACAGCATCACATTTCAACAGGTTAGAATCGCTGGCACGCAGACTGCATGGTCAGTTTGCGCCCGTCTTTACGCTTCTGGAGTACTGCCTTTGAATGCGACGACCATCAACAGCCTGTTCTTGATCGGCGCGTTGCTGGTAGGCGCAAGCATTCTTGTCAGCTCACTCTCTTCCCGGCTCGGCATTCCGATTCTGGTCATTATTCTCGCGGTCGGCATGGCCGCCGGGGTCGATGGCGGCGGGATCATTTTCGACAATTACGCCACGGCTTATCTGGTCGGCAACCTCGCGCTGGCGGTGATCCTGCTCGACGGCGGTTTGCGCACGCGGGTATCAAGTTTCCGCGTGGCGTTGTGGCCGGCGCTGTCGTTGGCGACGGTCGGAGTCTTGATCACCACCGGACTGACCGGCATGGCAGCGGCGTGGCTGTTCGACCTGAACCTGATTCAGGGCCTGCTGATCGGCGCCATTGTCGGCTCCACCGACGCCGCGGCGGTGTTCTCTCTCCTCGGCGGCAAGGGCCTGAACGAACGGGTAAGCGCCAGCCTGGAAATCGAATCCGGCAGCAACGACCCGATGGCAGTGTTCCTCACCGTGACCCTGATCGACATGCTCGCCAGCGGCCAGACCGGTTTGCACTGGAGCCTGTTGACCCACCTGATCCGCGAGTTCGGCATCGGCGGCTTGGTCGGGCTCGGCGGTGGCTGGTTGATGTTGCAAATGGTCAACCGGATCAACCTCGCTGCCGGCCTGTATCCGATTCTGGTGATCGCTGGCGGTCTGGTGGTGTTTGCCCTGACCAACGCCTTGCACGGCAGCGGCTTCCTCGCGGTGTACCTGTGTGGTCTGGTGATCGGCAACCGCCCGGTGCGCAGCCGTCACGGCATCCTGCACATGCTTGATGGCATGGCGTGGCTGGCGCAGATCGGCATGTTCCTGGTGCTGGGGCTGCTGGTCACGCCGCACGATTTGCTGCCTATCGCCTTGCCCGCCCTCGGCCTGGCGCTGTGGATGATTCTGTTTGCGCGACCGTTGTCGGTGATGGTCGGCCTGCTGCCGTTCAAGGCGTTCCATGGCCGCGAGAAAGTCTTTATTTCGTGGGTTGGCCTGCGCGGCGCGGTACCGATCATTCTTGCGGTGTTCCCGCTGATGGCCGGGCTGCCGAACGCGCAGCTGTACTTCAACCTCGCCTTCTTCATCGTGTTGGTGTCACTGCTGGTGCAGGGTACAAGCCTGCCGTGGGTCGCCAAACTGCTGAAGGTCACCGTACCGCCGGAGCCTGCGCCGATTTCGCGATCCGCACTGGAAGTGCACATCACCAGCGAGTGGGAGCTGTTCGTTTATAAGCTCGGCGCGGAGAAATGGTGCATCGGTTCGCCCCTGCGCGAGCTGAAAATGCCCGAAGGCACGCGCATCGCCGCGCTGTTTCGTGGCCAGCAACTGCTCCATCCGTCGGGTAGTACGGTGCTGGAAGTCGATGATTTGCTGTGTGTTATCGGCCATGAACACAACTTGCCGGCGCTTGGAAAACTGTTCAGCCAGGCGCCGCAACGTGGCCTCGACCTGCGTTTCTTCGGTGACTTCGTGCTCGAAGGAGACGCCCAGCTTAAAGCGGTTGCCGCGCTTTATGGCTTGCCGGCCGAAGGCATCGATCCGGACATGACCCTGGGCACCTTCATTGCCCACAAGGTCGGGGGGGCGCCGATCGTGGGTGACCAGGTGGAGTGGAACAACACCCATTGGACAGTGGCGGTCATGGACGGGAACAAGATTGCCAAAGTGGGCGTCAGATTCCCCGAAGGAAGTCGCCCGGGCCCCGGACTCTTCCTCTAAACTGCGTCCACTATCACTTGCTTGACCGGTCTCTATGCCTACCCTGCGCTCCTTTTTCGTCGCGGCCCTTCTGGGCCTGAGTCTTACTGTCGGCCCGCTGCACGCCGCCGAACCACCGTCGAGCCAATCCGTGCAGGCCAGCCTCGACAAGCTCGCCGACAGTAAACTGCCGGATGCCGATAAAAAGACCCTGCAAACTGTCCTGCAGAACACGCTCAATCATCTGAACAATCAGCGTGATTACGAACAGAAGCTGATCGATCTCAAGCAGCAACTGGCCTCCGCGCCCCGGCAGACCATCGAGAGCACCCGCGAACTGACGCGTCTCAAGGCCACTGCGGTGGTGCCGGTGACCCAGCGTTTCCCCAAGGAGTCGATCCAGCAGTTGGAGCAAATCCTGACGGATCGCTCGACTCAGCAAAGTGATCTGCAAAAAGCTCTGGCCGACGCCAACAGCCTGATCATCACCGCGCAGACTCGCCCCGAGCGGGCTCAGGCAGAAATTTCCGCCAGCCAGACGCGCATTCAGCAGATCAACAACATCCTCAAGTCCGGCAAGGAAGCGGGCAAGACCATCAGCGCCGAGCAGCGCGACCAGTTGAATGCCGAGCTGGCGGCGCTGAACGCGCTGATTCCGTTGCGCCGCCAGGAACTGGCCGGCAATAACCAGTTGCAGGATCTGGGCAACGCTCAACATGACCTGCTGTCCGAAAAATCCGACCGCCTCGACCGCGAGATCCAGGAACTGCAAACCCTGATCAACCAGAAGCGTCTGGCGCAGTCTCAGGAAACCGTCACTCAGCAATCGATCGAGGCACAGAAGGCCGGCAGCAGCAGCCTGCTCGCCACCGAAAGCGCCGCCAACCTGAAACTCTCGGATTACTTGCTCAAGAGTACCGATCGTCTCAACGAAGTCACTCAGCAGAACCTGCAAACCAAACAGCAACTCGACACTCTGACCCAGAGCGACTCCGCCCTCGACGAGCAGATTGCCGTGCTCAAGGGCAGCCTGCTGTTGTCGAAGATTCTCTACAAACAGAAACAGGCTCTGCCACGCCTGAAGGTCGACCGCGATCTGGCGGATCAGATCGCCGACATCCGCCTTTATCAGTTTGATGTCAGCCAGCAGCGTGAACTGCTGAGCAATCCGGCGTCCTATGTGGACAACCTGCTGACTACCCAGCCGCCGGAAGAGATTACGCCGCAGCTGCGCAAAAGCCTGCTGGACCTGGCCAACACGCGCGCCGACCTGCTGGAGCGGCTCAACCGCGAATTGAGCGCGATGCTCAACGAATCGATCACCCTGCAACTCAACCAGAAGCAACTGCTGAGCACCGCGCAAAGCCTGCGCGCGACCCTCGACGAGCAGATGTTCTGGATTCCCAGCAACAAGCCGCTGGACCTGGAGTGGATGCGCGGCGTGCCGGATCGCCTCAAGCGTCAGGTCGATACGTTGCCGTGGGCTTCCAGCCTGAGCGAGTTGACCGACGGTCTGACTCAGCGACCGTTGCTGTTCCTGCCGCTGGCGCTGCTGATCGGCGCGCTGCTGTGGCGGCGCAAGAGTCTGTATGGGCGCCTGAACAAGGTTCACCAGGACATCGGCCACTTCAAACGCGACAGCCAGTGGCACACGCCGCAGGCGATCCTGATCAATATTCTGCTGGCGATGCCGGTGGCGCTGGGGCTGGGCCTGTGCGGTCTGGCCTTGCAGATCGACGCCCGCGGGCAGAACGCCAACATGGGCGCGGCGCTGCTGCAAATGGGTCAGGCATGGCTGGTGTTCTACACCGCCTACCGGATTCTGGCGCCGGGCGGCGTGGCCGAATTGCATTTCCGCTGGGAAAAACCCCAGGTCGAATTCCTGCAAGGCTGGGTGCGTCGACTCGGCCTGGTGGTCATGGCACTGGTGGCTGTGGTCGCGGTCGCCGAATTGCAGCCGGCGGCGTTGGCCGACGACGTCCTCGGCATGCCAGTAGTGCTGACCTGCTACGCGTTGATGGCATGGCTGCTCAGCCGTCTGCTGATCAGCAGCCCTACCCACCAAAACACCTCGCTGTTCCGCAAGGCTCTTGGCGTGATGTTTACCCTGCTGCCAATCGCGTTGTTCGTAGCCGTTTGCTTTGGTTACTACTACACCGCGCTGAAACTCAGCGATCGCTTGATCAACACGCTCTATCTGCTGATGTTCTGGCTGGTGATCGAAGCCACCTTCGTCCGCGGCCTCAGCGTTGCCGCACGACGTCTGGCCTACCAGCGTGCCCTGGCCAAGCGCCAGGCCGCGAAAGAGGCCGGCGAAGGCGAAGCCGTCATTGAAGAGCCGACGCTGGACATCGAAAAGGTCAATGAACAATCCCTGCGCCTGATCCGTCTGGCCCTGCTCGGCGGTTTCATCGCGGCGCTGTACTGGGTCTGGTCGGACCTGATCTCGGTGTTCTCGTACCTCGACAACATCACCCTTTACGAATACACCAGCGGCACCGGCGCCAACATGAGCATGGTGCCGATCAGCATCGGCGACATGCTTGGTGCGCTGATCATCATTGGCATCACCTTTGCCCTGGCGCGCAACTTGCCCGGCCTGCTCGAAGTGTTCGTGCTGTCAAAACTCAATCTGGCGCAGGGCAGTGCTTACGCGACCACGACGCTGCTGTCCTACGTGATCGCTGGCATCGGCTTCGTCACGACCCTGTCGACCCTCGGCGTGAGTTGGGACAAGTTGCAATGGCTGGTGGCGGCGCTGTCGGTCGGCCTCGGTTTCGGTATGCAGGAGATCTTCGCCAACTTCATCTCCGGCATCATGATTCTGTTCGAACGCCCGGTGCGGATCGGCGACACCATCACCATCGGCAACCTGTCGGGCACGGTGAGCAAGATCCGCATCCGCGCCACGACCATTACCGACTTCGACCGCAAGGACATCATTGTCCCGAACAAGACGTTCATCACCGGACAACTGATCAACTGGTCGCTGACCGACACCGTCACCCGAGTCACGCTCAAACTCGGTGTCGATTACGGTTCCGATCTGGATCTGGTCAAGGAGCTGCTGCTCAAGGCCGCCCGGGAAAACCCGCGCGTGCTCAAGGAACCGGAGCCGCTCGTGTACTTCCTCAACTTCGGCGAAAGCACCCTCGATCACGAATTGCGCATGCACGTACGCGATCTGGGTGACCGCAACCCGGTGCTCGATGAGGTCAACCGTTTTATCAATCGCGAGTTCAAGAAGCAGCACATCAACATCTCGTTCCGCCAGATGGAGATTTATCTGAAGAACCTGCATGGCCAGGAATACAAGTTGGTGCCCGTCGAAGCGGAGACTAAAAACATCGTGCCGGTTGGCGCCGAGCAAAAACCGCTGCAAGATTCGCCACAAGAGCCTTTGCAAGAGCCGCCACCGACCAAACTCGACTAACCTGGTTAATCCCAGCAGAATGCTCGGACATTCTGCTGGAGCCGGCCCTTGAAAGCCCTCGACGAACTGACCTTCGACAATCGCTTCGCCCGCCTTGGCGATGCATTCTCCGCTCATGTGCTGCCCGAGCCGATCGACAACCCGCGTCTGGTCGTCGCCAGTCCGGCAGCGCTGGCATTGCTGGATCTAGAGCCGGCCACCGCCGAAACGCAAGAGTTTGCCGAACTGTTCGGCGGCCACAAGCTGTGGGCCAATGCCGAGCCGCGAGCGATGGTGTACTCCGGGCATCAGTTCGGCGGCTATACGCCGCAACTGGGTGATGGTCGCGGCTTATTGCTCGGCGAGGTCTACAACGCGGCCGGCGAGCACTGGGACTTGCACCTCAAAGGCGCCGGGCAGACGCCGTTTTCGCGCATGGGCGATGGTCGTGCCGTGCTGCGTTCGTCGATCCGGGAGTTCCTCGCTTCCGAAGCGCTGCACGCGCTGAACATTCCGTCCTCGCGCGCAGCCTGCGTAATCGGCTCCGACACCCCGGTCTGGCGTGAAAAGCAGGAACGCGCCGCGATGGTGCTGCGTCTGGCGCCGAGCCATATCCGCTTTGGCCACTTCGAGTATTTCTATTACACCAAACGTCCCGAGGAGCAGAAGTTGCTCGGCGAGCATGTGCTGGCGATGCATTTTCCGCAATGCCTGGAGCAACCCGAACCGTATCTGGCGATGTTCCGCGAGATCGTCGAGCGCAACGCCGAACTGATCGCCAAATGGCAGGCCTACGGGTTCTGCCACGGCGTGATGAACACCGACAACATGTCGATCCTGGGCATCACCTTCGACTTTGGCCCGTTCGCTTTTCTTGATGACTTCGACGCCAACTTCATCTGCAACCACTCGGACGACCAGGGCCGGTACTCCTTCAGCAATCAAGTGCCCATCGGCCAATGGAACCTCAGCGCCCTGGCCCAGGCGTTGACGCCGTTCATCAGCGTTGAAGCCCTGCGCGAAACGCTCGGCTTGTATTTGCCATTGTTCCAGGCGCACTACCTCGACCTGATGCGCCGTCGTTTCGGGTTCACCACGGCTGAGGATGACGATCAATTGCTGCTGGAAAACCTGCTGCAACTGATGCAGAACAGCGGCGTCGACTACACACTATTTTTCCGCCGGCTCGGTGATCAATCCGCAGAACTGGCCGTTGCTCAATTGCGAGACGACTTCGTCGACATCAAAGGCTTCGACGCCTGGGGCGAACGCTATGTGGCGCGGGTTGCCCGTGATGGCACGCTCGATCAAGAGCAACGCCGCACGCGCATGCACGCGGTCAATCCGCTGTACATCCTGCGTAATTATCTGGCGCAAAAAGCGATTGATGCGGCGGAACAAGGGGACTATTCAGAGGTTCGCCGGTTGTATGCGGTGTTAAGCAAGCCGTTCGAAGAACAACCGGGAATGGAAAGCTACGCCGAGCGCCCGCCCGAGTGGGGCAAGCATCTGGAGATCAGTTGTTCGTCGTGATGGCATCAAACTGGCCAGGCGTAAACTGGAGCGCCGGCGCTGCCAAATGGTGCGGGCAGAGCGAGCGCTCAGGTCTGTGCGGCCGCGAATCTCAATCGCGTTCGCAGGGCCTCACAAGCGTTGAGTTACGCAGCTTGCGTTTGCGCAGGAGGCCGCTCGCCTTGCTTGAATAGCACGAAGACGCGCTCTTCGCTGTCCGTTGCGGCGCTCTTGAGCAGGAACCCGATCACTAGCCCGCCGCCAAACAATACGCCCGAGAATCCCGGGAAAGGTGGTTTGGCAAAGAACATGAAATAGAGCGTCGCGAGCAGGCTGATCAAGAAATACGGCCCCAGAATCAACAACGCCAACTTACCGATACGGGTGGCCGTATGTAGTTTTTTGTCCAGCACCTGACGGTCGGCTTCATCAAGCAATAGATCCGAGCTGCACTGATAACAGTTGATGGGCTGCAACCGAACCAGTTCGAACGCTTGGTGATACGTCGGTTTGAGCGTGTAGTTGCAATGCCCGCAACTCATGCTCGCGTCCTTGTAAGGCGTGGAATCGGTAGGCACAGCGGCCTCTTGGGTGTGGCTCATGACAGTTAATTCCCTTTAGTTGACAGCTACGGCTGAAAAAGCCGCGCGACATGCTAGCAGAGTGCGACTGTCATGACGTTGCGTGGTCTTGCCGTGCCCTTCAGATAAATACATCTACCGGCACGTTGAAGCGCTCTGCCAACCAGCGGACCTGGCGCAAGTTGAGCTTGCGCTTGCCATTCAAGATTTCAGAAACAACCGACTGTGTACCGACACCCGGCAGATCGCTCTGGGTCAAGCCGTGTTCACGCATCATGTAACCGAGAACCTCTTCGCCGCTCGCTTGAGCCATGGGGTGATGGGTGTGATCCCATTCTTTGATCCAGTCACCAATGATGTCGACCAGGCTCATCAACGGATGCGACTCGTCATCGCCGGTAATCTCGAGTATCTCGTCGACTGCCCGAACCAAGGAGTCGTAGTCCTCTTCGCTCTTGGGTTTTCTAACCAATGGAGAAACAAACTCCCAATGTTCAGCAACCGTCTTGATCAACACACTCATACCTTTGCCTCCTTCCATTTCCCACGGTCATATTCGCGGTGATCCAACACATGCTTTATGAAAAGCCTCTGTGATCGGTAACTGACAAAAGCAATTAACCTCAGCTTATTGCCGCCGATGTCAAAGACATGAAATTCGCCCACCTTGTCGATTGCGGGAAATATCGATTTCATCGCCGCGAAATCCTTTGGATAACTCCTGCTTGCCAGACGAAACCACTGCGCCAGCGCGTTTTCTGCCTGTGGCCACCGTGCCTTGGCCTCTCTAATCGGTTTTTCACTGAACACATGCATGCAACATCCTTATCGCATTCTGCTATAGAAAGTTAATCACAGATCGAAATCATCGCAAGTTGCGATACTACCGAGCAGACCAACGGACCCGCTCGGTGTGCTCCAGCCTAGGTGCAGCCTTGAAGCCTGCACGATTGAAAATATGAGCAAACGTCTCCAACTTAGGCTTATCAGCTCTTCATCGGACCTTGCTCATGACCGACCCACTGCTCATCCCTTGCCCCGCCTGCAACGGCCTCAACCGCATTCCCGCCGAGCGTCTGGCTGACCAGCCGAAGTGCGGTCGCTGCAAATCCGCGGTGCTGCTGAGCAAACCCTTCGAACTCAAGCAAGGCGATTACGCCAGCCAGATCAAAGGCGATCTGCCGTTGTTGGTGGACGTGTGGGCGGACTGGTGCGGGCCGTGCAAGTCGTTCGCGCCGATATTCGAGCAGGCAGCTGCGCAGTTGGCGGGCAAGTGTCGGCTGGCCAAGCTTGATAGCGAGGCGAATCAGCAGCTGTCGGCGCAGTTGGGGATTCGCTCGATTCCGAGTCTGATTCTGTTCAAGAACGGTCGGGAGGTGGCGCGCCAGAGCGGGGCGTTTCCGTTGCCACAGTTGATGGCGTGGCTGCGTAGCCAGGGCATCTGACACACCCTGAAAACTCTGTGGGAGCAGGCTTGCCAGCGATGACACTGGATCAGGCACTTCAAATGCTGAATGTGCCCGCCTCATCGCGGGCAAGCCCGCTCCCACAGGTTTTGTGGGAGCTTCGAGAAGTCACGCGTCTTCGAGCAGGTTGTGCAACTCGACAAACTGCTGGGTCAGCTTGTGCCGCGGATCGAGGTGGATCAGCGGCATGCTGGCTTGATGCGATTCACGCATGCGCACTGAACTGGTCAGATACACCGGCAATACCGGCAAACCTTCGGCAATCAGCTCATCGAGAATCTGCTGCGGCAGGCTGGCCCGCGCCTGGAACTGGTTGACCACGATGCCTTCGATTTCCAGCCCTTCGTTGTGGTCTTCCTTCAATTCTGCAATTTCCGCCATCAACCCGTACAAGGCCTGACGCGAGAAGCTGTCGCAATCGAAGGGAATCAGCACGCGATCTGCAGCAATCAGCGCTGATACCGCATAAAAATTCAGCGCCGGCGGTGTATCGAGATAAATCCGGTCGTAATCTTCGGACAACTCATCGAGCAATTTGCGCAGCTTGTTGATCTTGTGCTTCGCCTCAAGCTTAGGCTGAAGATCGGCCAGCTCGGCGGTAGCAGTGATGATGTGCAGGTTGTCGAACGGGGTTTCGTAGATATCCGCCTGATTCTTCTTCGAGAACGGCCCTGAAGACAGCGTTTGCTTGAAGAAATCGGCAATGCCCATCGGGATGTCGTTGCCGGTGAGCCCCGTCAGATATTGAGTGGAGTTGGCCTGAGCATCGAGATCGACCAACAGTGTGCGATAACCCTCACTGGCGCTGACCGCTGCCAGATTGCAGGCAATGCTGGATTTGCCTACGCCACCTTTCTGATTGAACACCACGCGCCGCATGACAAAACCTCCGTGTATCAAAGAATGACCGAGTGTAGATGCGCGCCGCCTCGCTTCGCTACCTTCGCGGACATGGACTACAAGGTCAGGTGCAATTTTCGGCGCGCAGGACCAGTAAAAACCGCCACCAATCGCCGAGATGGCCGACAGACAAGCCGCTGACAATCTGGATAATGGCCAAGTGACAGTTTTACCGCGAACCATTCGGTACATTTCACTGCACAAAATGTAACCAGCATTTGCTACACACCCGTGTCACCGGGATAATGCGCGCCACCCGGCGCCAAGCGCCACGTCAAGCCTGCTGCGGCTTTGGCGACTCACGCCACAACAAAAAGCCCGCAGGGGCGGGATGAATGTCCGTGATCAACTTCAACATCGCCCAGTGGCGCGCGTGGGCCCCAGGGCTCGATAGCGTGGACGCATGGCAAGCCTGGAGCCGACAACCGGTCGTGCTCCAGAGCAGTGATGCCGCGCCCGATGTGTCGTTCTTGCCGGCCATGCAACGCCGCCGCCTCAGCCGACTGGCCAGAATGGCTTTCAGTGTCGGCTGGCCACTGGCCGACGGACGGGAGAATCTGCCTCTGGTGTTCGTCTCGCGACACGGCGAGACCCCGCGCACTTACGAGATCCTCAGTGACCTTGCCAAAGACGAACCGCTGTCGCCGACGCAATTCAGCCTCTCGGTGCACAACGCGATCATCGGCTTGTGGTCGATCATGCGCGGCGAAACCAGCGAAATGACCGCCCTCGCCGCCGCTGGCGACGGTCTCGAACACGGCATGCTCGAAGCCGCAGCCCTGCTCAATGAAGGCGCTCCGGCAGTGTTGCTGGTGATTACCGAAGAACAGCCGCCCGCAGCCTATACGGCGTGGATCGACGATGTGCCGTTTCCTTACGCGCTGGGTCTGTTGCTCACTCCCGGTACCGACTGGCGGCTGACCCTGAACAGCACCACCGAAGCACGGTCCAAAGCGCACTGGCCACACGCGCTCAACTTGCTACGCACTCTGCTCGGCCAGCAGCCACTTTGCCAACATGCCTGGAAAAATCGCGTATGGACCTGGCAACGCAACCCGTGACCGAGAAGAACCGCGACGCCTACTACTGGCGTCTGCTGGCCACCGCGGCGAGTTTCGCGCTGTTCGGGCTGGGCGGGCTGTGCCTGCGCGTGCTGGTTTTCCCGGTGCTCGGCTGTCTGCCCGGTGATGCCCTGAAGCACCGTCAGCGTGCGCGGCACACCGTAAGTCGGCTGTTCTGGTTTTTTGTCCGATTCATGGCTCGCACCGGCGTATTGACCTACGACATTCAGGGCGCTGAACGTCTCGGTCGTCCAGGGCAGATGATCATCGCCAATCATCCATCGCTGATCGATGTGGTGTTCCTGATCGGTCTGGTGCGCCAGGCCAACTGCGTGGTGAAGAAAAGCCTGTGGGAAAACCCCTTCACCCGTGGCCCGCTGCGCAGCACCGAATACATCAGCAACGACGGCAGCATGGACATGCTCGATGCTGCCGCCGAGTCCCTGCAAAACGGCCAGACCCTGATCATTTTCCCTGAAGGCACCCGTACTCAACCGGGCCAGGCGCCAGCCTTTCATCGGGGGGCTGCGGCGATTGCCCTACGGGGTGCGAAAATCCTTACGCCGGTGGTCATCAAGGTCAACCCGACCACCCTGACCAAAGCCGAGCCCTGGTATCGGATCCCCAGGCGCCGCGTACACTTCAGTTTTCGTGTCGGGGCCGATATAGATCCACAGACATTCGCAGCACAAGGCCCGGCACCGCAGGCCTCGCGCAAGCTCAACGACTATTTGCATTCTTACTTCATCAAGGAGCTCGCCGAAGATGAGCGATCTACACCGTGAGATTAAATTGCTGATCATCGACGCCCTCGGCCTCGAAGACATCAGCGTCGACGACATCGGCGACGATCAAACATTGTTCGGCGAAGGCCTGGGCCTGGATTCTGTCGACGCACTGGAACTGGGTCTGGCGATCCAGAAAAAGTACGGCATCAAGATCGACGCCGACGCCAAAGACACCCGCAACCATTTCTCCAACGTGGCGAGCCTTGCGGCCTTCGTCATGGCAAAACAGGCAGCTTGAGACCGGACCATGCAAACTCGTGACGATATTTTCAACACCCTGCGTGATGCCCTGGTCGAGCTGTTCGAACTGGATCCCTCCCGTGTAAGCCTGGATTCCAACCTGTATCAGGATCTGGAGATCGACAGCATCGACGCGGTCGATCTGATCGACCACATCAAGCGCCAGACCGGCAAGAAGATCGCCGCCGAAGAATTCAAATCGGTGCGCACTGTCGGTGACGTGGTCGAGGCGGTCTACCGTCTGGTTCACCCGGCCGCATGAGCCGACTGATCGGCCTCGGCCTGTTGCTGGCCGGTCTGCTGTATCCCTTTGCGGTGTATTTCGGCATGGAGCATTTTGCCCCGTGGCAGTTCGGCCTGCTGCTGGGCAGCCTGTGGCTGGCGCGAGCACTGACCGGCGAACGCAAACCCGGCAGTGTGTGGATGGCCTGCGTGGCGATGATGTTTTGCCTGTTGCTGGCGCTGTTCGACAGCCCGCTATTGCTGCGCTGGTATCCGGTGCTGATCAGCGGTTTCATGCTGGTGCTGTTCAGCCTGAGCCTGAAATACGGCCCGCCGATGGTCGAACGCCTGGCGCGGCTGCGTGAACCGCAGTTGCCGGCCAACGCAATTGCCTACACGCGCAAGGTCACTGTGGCCTGGAGCGTATTTTTCTTCTGCAACGGTTTGTGCGCCGCGCTCCTGACCCTGTGGGCGCCGCTGAGTTGGTGGATGTTGTACACCGGCCTGATCTCCTACGGATTGATCGGCCTGATGTTTGCCATTGAATGGCTGATACGACAACGGGTAAGAGGCCGTACATGAACTGGATAAAACTTGAGCAACTGTTGCTCAAGGCGTTGCCGGCGCGGGCGATCAGCCAGGCCCCGGCATTGGATCACGCACAGCTGTGCGAGCAGGCGTTGAGCGTGGCTGCCGGCCTGCAAGCCCAAGGCGTGCAGCGTTTGGCCGTACATCTGGAAGATGCCGCCGACCTGGCCATCGCCCTGCTCGGTGCCTGGCGCGCTGGCGTCAGCGTATTGCTGCCCTCGGACTTGCAAGCGCAAACCCGCCAGCGCTGGTCCGGCGAAGTGGATCTGTGGCTGACCGATCAGACCGGCGACAGTGGTTTAGCTGAACTCCATCAGCCGCCACTTCCCGGCGCCGAGCTGGATCTGGATCAGTGTCGCTTGAGCCTGTGCACTTCCGGCTCCAGCGGCGAGCCCAAGCGCATCGACAAGACCCTGCGCCAGTTGGCCAATGAGGTCCAGGCGCTGGAACAGCTGTGGGGCGCGGATCTCGCCGACGCATGCATCATCGGCAGCGTCGCCACCCAGCACATCTACGGTTTGCTGTTTCGCGTGTTGTGGCCGCTGTGCGCCGGGCGAACGTTCGTGCGCAAACAACTGGCATTCCCCGAAGACCTGCAACGCGCCAGCCGCGAGTATCCAGCCTTCGCCTGGGTTGCCAGCCCGGCGCTGCTCAAGCGCATGGGTGACAACCTCGACTGGCCAGCTTTGAGCGCCGTGCGCCGGGTGTTTTCCTCGGGCGGCGCACTGCCTGTAGACGCGGCTCAAAGCCTGCATCAACGCTTGCAACAGTGGCCGACTGAAATCCTCGGCAGCTCGGAAACTGGCGGCATCGCCTGGCGTCAGGGCGAGCAGCTGTGGCAGCCGTTCGCCGGTGTCGAATTGAGTCAGGACAACGACGGTGCACTGCTGATCGCCTCACCGTACCTGCCTGCAGGGCATGTCGAACACACCGCCGATGCAGCACGCATTGCCGCCGATGGCCGTTTCGAACTGCTGGGTCGACTGGACCGAATCGTCAAACTCGAAGAAAAACGCATTTCCTTGCCGATGCTTGAGCAAGCCCTGGTCGCCCACGACTGGGTTGCCGAAGCGCGCCTGGGCGTTGTTCAGGAAAATCGTGCGTCCCTCGGCGCCTTGCTGGTGCTCAGCGAGTCCGGCCTGTTTGCTCTGCGCGAGCACGGTCGACGTAGCCTGACCGAAGCCCTGCGCCAGCACTTGAAAGAGCACTGCGAAGCTTTGGCCCTGCCGCGTCGCTGGCGATTGCTGCGGCAAATGCCGCTCAACAGCCAGGGCAAACTGCCGCAGGCGGATATCGAGGCGCTGCTGCTCGGCCCTCGACCGAAAGCCCCCGAGGTGCTGGAGCAAACCGAAACGGACGGCGAATGGAGCCTGCAACTGAGCGTGCCGCCGGATCTGGCGTACTTCAGCGGCCACTTCCCCAAAGCCCCCGTGTTACCCGGCGTGGTGCAAGTGGAATGGGCACTGAACCTCGCTCGGCAACTGCTCAACCTGAGCGGTGCCTTCGCTGGCATGGAAGTGCTGAAATTCCAGCAACTGGTGCGTCCCGGCGATGAAGTCCAGCTGCACCTGCGCTTCGATCCCGAACGCGGCAAATTGTATTTCGCCTATCGCAATGACATGGCGACCTGCTCCAGTGGCCGCATCCTTCTGGAGACTGGCAATGCATAACCCCTGCGCCGTGATCCCGGTCTACAACCACGAAACCGCGATCAGCACCGTTGTCGACGCCCTGCTCGCCCAAGGTCTGCCGTGCCTGCTGGTGGACGACGCCAGCAAGCAGTCCTGCGCGCGGGTGCTGGACGTGCTGGCCGAGCGCGACAACGTCCATCTAGTGCGGCTAACCATCAATCAGGGCAAGGGCGGCGCGGTGATGACCGGCCTGCGCGAAGCCTCGCGCCTGGGCTTCAGCCACGCGCTACAGGTCGACGCTGACGGTCAGCACGATCTGCACGATGTTGCCCGTTTCGTTGAGGAATCGCGCGCACATCCGCAAGCGATGATCTGCGGCTATCCGCTGTTCGACGAAAGCGTGCCCAAGGGCCGCTTATACGCGCGCTACCTGACCCACGTGATGGTCTGGATCAACACACTGTCGCTGCAGATCCGCGATTCGATGTGTGGCTTTCGCGTCTATCCGGTTGCAGCGACGCTGGCGGTGATCGACTCGGCCAAGGTCGGCAAACGCATGGATTTTGACTCGGACATTCTGGTGCGCCTGGCGTGGCGCAATCAGCCGATGCGCTGGCTGGAAACCAGCGTGCATTACCCGCTGGATGGCGTCTCGCACTTTCGGCTGTTCCATGACAACGCGCTGATTTCGAGCATGCACACGCGGCTGTTCTTCGGCATGTTGCTGCGCTTTCCGCTCATCCTCTGGCGACGGTGGCGGACATGACCGTCGATACCGAAAAGAAGCACTGGGCCGACCGCGAGGAACGCGGCAGTTTCCTGCTGATGAAATTCACCGCGCTCGCCGCCAAGGTGCTTGGTCGCCGCCTGCTGAGCCCGTTGTTATACGGCATCGTCCTGTACTTTTTCCTGTTCGGCCGCACGGCCCGACACAGCGCCCGGCAATACCAGCAGCACCTGGCCGACTGGAGCCAACGCGAAGACTTGCGTCCAAGCCATTGGCGGGTGTTCGGCCAGTTCATGGCATTCGCCGATTCGCTGCTCGACAAGCTCGACGTGTGGAACGGCAAGCTGCGCATCGAGCAAATCGAAATCATCGACCCGGCGCTGCTGCGCACTCAGTTGCGCGGCAGTCGCGGGCAATTGCTGGTCGGCGCACACCTGGGCAATCTCGAAGTGTGCCGGGCGCTGGCGGAAATCGGCGAAAAGGTCACGATGAACGTGTTGGTGCACACCAAGCACGCCGAGCAGTTCAACCGCTTGCTGGGGGAAGCCGGGGCGACCAATCTGCGCCTGATCCAGGTCAGCGAACTCGACCCGGTGATCATGCTGCAACTGCACGAACGCCTGGAGCGCGGCGAGTGGCTGGCGATTGCCGGCGACCGTGTGCCGCTGCACGGCGGCCGTAGCGTGACCGTGGACTTCCTCGGCCATCCGGCACCATTCCCGCAAGGCCCATGGCTGCTGGCCGGGCTCCTCAAATGCCCGGTCAATCTGCTGATGTGCCTCAAGCAACCCGACGGCCACTATCGCCTGACCCTCGAACCCTTCGCCGACGCCGTCGTGTGGAAGCGCAGCGAGCGCGAGCAGGTCATTCATCAGTGGGCCACCCTCTACGCGCAGCGCCTGAGTCACTATTGCCTTGAAGCTCCGCAGCAATGGTTCAACTTTTACCCTTTCTGGAAGACCGATGACGACGCCAACCCATGAGCCGGTAACTTTCGGCGAACGCCCTCTGCGCATCGAAGACGTGCTGGCCCTGGCCAACCGTCAGGCGCCCGTACAGTTGCAGAGCGACGCCGCTTACCGGGAACGGATCGCCAAGGGCGCACGGTTCCTCGATTCGCTGCTGGACAAGGAAGGCGTGATCTACGGCGTGACCACCGGTTACGGTGATTCCTGCGTGGTCGCGGTGCCGCTGCATCACGTCGAGGCGCTGCCGCGTCATCTCTACACTTTCCACGGTTGCGGGTTGGGTAAACTGCTTGACGCCCAAGCCACCCGCGCAGTGCTGGCGGCGCGTCTGCAGTCGCTGTGCCACGGCGTTTCCGGGGTGCGGATTGAACTGCTCGAGCGCCTGCACGCCTTCCTCGAATACGACATCCTGCCGCTGATTCCCGAAGAAGGCTCGGTTGGCGCCAGCGGCGATCTGACGCCGCTGTCCTACGTCGCGGCAACCCTGTCCGGTGAGCGTGAAGTGATGTTCCGTGGCGAGCGCCGTCAAGCAGCCGACGTCCATCGCGAACTCGGCTGGACGCCGTTGGTGTTACGCCCCAAAGAAGCGCTGGCACTGATGAACGGCACCGCCGTGATGACCGGCCTCGCCTGCCTCGCCTACGCCCGCGCCGATTACCTGTTGCAACTGGCTACACGCATCACCGCGCTGAACGTCGTGGCACTGCAAGGCAATCCGGAGCATTTCGACGAACGCCTGTTCGCCGCCAAACCGCATCCGGGGCAGATGCAAGTGGCCGCGTGGCTGCGCAAGGATCTGGCGATCGACGCGCCGACTGCGCCGCTGCACCGCTTGCAGGATCGCTACTCGCTGCGCTGCGCCCCGCATGTCCTCGGCGTGTTGGCCGACAGCCTGAACTGGCTGCGCTCGTTCATCGAGATCGAACTCAACAGCGCCAACGACAACCCGATCATCGACGCCGAAGCCGAGCGTGTGCTGCACGGCGGGCACTTCTACGGCGGGCACATCGCGTTCGCCATGGACAGCCTGAAAAACCTTGTGGCCAACGTCGCCGACCTGCTCGACCGTCAACTCGCGCTGCTGGTCGATGAACGTTACAACCACGGTTTGCCGAGCAATCTGTCCGGCGCCACAGCGGATCGGGCGATGCTCAACCACGGCTTCAAGGCTGTGCAGATCGGCACCAGCGCCTGGACCGCCGAGGCATTGAAAAACACCATGCCGGCCAGCGTCTTCTCGCGCTCCACTGAGTGCCACAACCAGGACAAGGTGAGCATGGGCACCATCGCCGCCCGTGATGCGATCCGCGTGCTGGAGCTGACCGAACAGGTCGCCGCCGCCACGCTCCTCGCCGCGAACCAAGGTGTATGGCTGCGCGCGCAAGCCGAAGACGCCCGAGCGCTGCCGCCTGCGCTGGCCGCCATGCACGAAGAACTTGCCAAGGACTTCCCGCCGGTCATCGAAGACCGCGCACTGGAAGGCGAACTGCGCCTGTGCCTGCAACGCATCGCTGCGCAACACTGGAGGCTGCATGCGTAGCGCCGGAGTACTGCACGCCGATACGGAAATCCTCGTCCCGTTCTTCGACGTCGACACCATGCACGTGGTCTGGCACGGCCATTACGTCAAATACCTTGAAGTAGCGCGCTGTGCGTTGCTCGACAAGATCGGCCACAACTACACGCACATGGTCGAATCCGGTTACGCCTGGCCGATCATCGATCTGCAACTGCGCTACGTGCGTGGCGCGGTGTTCGGCCAGAAACTCAACGTGCGCGCCAGCCTGGTCGAGTGGGAAAACCGTCTGAAGATCAACTATCTGATCACCGACCTGCAAAGCGGCGAACGCCTGACTCGCGCAAGCTCCGTGCAAGTGGCAGTCGAAGTGAGCAGCCGCGAGATGCAACTGGCTTCACCAAAAGTCTTCACTGATGCCGTGGAAAGGATGCTGCGATGAACCTGTTTTTCAGAAGTCTTGGTGCGCTGGTGCTGCTGGCCGTGTCGTCACTGGCCCACGCCTTTGACCTGCAACAACTGAGCGCACAACTGGCCAAGCCGGACGTGATCCACGGCCAGTTCGTCCAGGAAAAACACCTGCGCGCCCTGCCCCAGCCGCTGATCAGCAAGGGCAGCTTCGTCCTCGCAAAAAACCAAGGCCTGCTCTGGCTGCTGAAAATCCCACTGCAACAGGATTACCGCATCAGCGCCAAAGGCATTGCCCGGCGTGACGGCAACGGCTGGCAACTGCTGCCGAACAAGAGCGCCGGCGCCGAGCAGAACCGTTTGTTCCTCGCCGTGCTGCAAGGTGACAGCAGCGGCCTGCAACGCGACTTCGAACTGGCGCTCAGTGGCGACGCGCAACGGTGGAAACTCACCCTGACCCCACGTTCGCTGTTGCTCAAGCAAGTGTTCAACCAGATCAACATTGACGGCGGCGAACTGGTGCAAACCATCGAACTGCTGGAAACCCAGGGCGACAGCACCGTGCTGCGCATGCAGGACAGCACCGCCGGCCAACCGTTGAGCGACGCGGAGCAACATGACTTTGCCGAGTGAACGCAAGCTGCCCTGGCTGTTCCTGATTCTGCTGCTGGCGGTCGTCGCGCTGGCCGGTTGGCAGTGGCGCGACGGTGCGCCATTGTCCGCCAACCTGATGGAACTGGTGCCGGGCACCGACCCCGACGCTCTCGAACTGCGCGCCGAACAACGCATGCAGGAGCCTCTCAACCGCGAAATGCTGGTGCTGGTCGGCCACGCCGATCGCCAGCAAGCAGTGGCCATGGCGCAAACGCTGGGGGAGCAATGGCAAGCCAGCGGACTGTTCGAAAAAGTGCAGTGGAACCTGCAAGCAGACCTCCCCGCCTTGCGCAAGCAATTGCTGCAAGGGCGGCTGGCGATGCTCTCGGCGAATGATCGGCAACTCCTGATCGAACATCCCGACGCCTTCATTCAGCAACGGGTGCAGGCACTGTTCGACCCGTTCAGCGGTTTCAGTCTGGTGCCGAGTCAGGACGACTGGCTGGGCCTGACTGCACGCATCCAGAACAGCCAGCCGCAACAAGGCGCGGTGCAACTGGACATCGGTAGCGGTGCATTGGTCGCCGATGCCGACGGCAAGAGCTGGGTGCTGTTGCGCGCACGCACCACCGGCAATGCCTTCGACATGAACCTGCCGCTGCAAGTGGCCGATCTGCTTGAGCACAGTCGTGATCAGGCAGCGAAATCCGACGTGCAGCTTCTGGCCGCCAGCGGTCTGCTGTACGCGGCCAGTGGTCAGCAACAGGCCACTCGCGAGATGACCTGGGTGGGCGGCGGCGCCACAGTCGGGATTCTGCTATTGCTGCTTTTGGCGTTCCGCCGCTGGCGCGTGTTGTTGGCATTTGTGCCGGTGCTGGTCGGCATGTTGTTCGGTGCCGTGGCGTGTGTGGCGCTGTTCGGCCATATGCACGTGATGACGTTGGTACTCGGTTCCAGCCTGATCGGCGTGGCGGTGGATTACCCGCTGCACTATCTGTCGAAGAGCTGGAGCCTGAAACCGTGGCGCAGTTGGCCCGCCTTGCGCCTGACCCTGCCGGGGCTGACGCTGAGCCTGATCACCAGCGCCATCGGTTATCTGGCGCTGGCGTGGACGCCCTTCCCGGCGCTGACGCAAATCGCCGTGTTCTCCGCCGCCGGCTTGCTGGGCGCCTATCTGTCGGCGGTGTGCCTGCTGCCGGCGCTGTTGAAGAATGTCGAACTGCGCCCGGCGCAATGGCCGCTGCATCTGGCCAAACGGCTAATAACCCTGCGGGAAAAACTGCTGGAGCGCATCTGCACGCCAATACTGCTGGCGCTGTTGATCGCCTTCTGTGTGGGCGGCCTCGTGCAACTGCAAAGCAAAAACGACATCCGCCAATGGGTCGGCGCGCCACAGCAACTGACCGACGAAGCGCAGACCATCGCACGCATCACCGGGTATCAGCCGACCAGCCAATTCTTCTTGGTGCGTGCAGCCAATCAACAAGAACTGCTGGAACGCCAAGCAGCACTGAGCGAACGTCTGGAGCAACTGGTCAACCTCGACAAACTGCAAGGTTTTCTGGCGCTCGATCAACTGGTCAGCCCGCCAAGTCAACAAGAGCAAGTGCGCCAGGCGCTGAACAAGCTTCCACAGTTCTGGCAGCCGCTGCTCGATCTCGGCGTGCCGGTAATGGCCCTGCAAAACGAGTTGCAGCAGTTGCAAAGATTGTCCTTTGAGGACATCGACGCCGCGCTGGTCGGTCCGCTCGGCGAGCCCTACCGCACGTTGTGGCTCGGTCCGACCGAAGAGGGCGTGGCGGCGATCACCAGTCTGCAAGGCCTGAACAATTCTTCGCTGCTGCGGGTGCAGGCGCTGGATTTACCGGGGGTGGTGCTTGTGGATCGCCTCGGGGAATTGAACAGTGTTTTCGCCGCCACGCAGATCAGCGCGGCAGAACTGAAACTCGCCTCGTGCGTGTTGATCGTGCTGGTGTTGATCCTGCCGTTTGGTCTCGGCGGCGCCCTGCGCATCGTCACGCTGCCGTTGCTGGCAGCGCTGTGCAGTCTGGCCAGCCTCGGTTGGCTCGGCCAGCCGCTGACATTGTTCAGCCTGTTCGGCCTGCTGCTGGTGACAGCGATCAGCGTCGATTACGCGATTCTCATGCGTGAGCAAGTCGGCGGCGCGGCGGTGAGTCTGCTCGGCACGTTGCTGGCGGCCGTGACGACGTGGCTGTCATTCGGTTTGCTGGCGGTATCGAGCACGCCAGCAGTGAGCAACTTCGGTTTATCGGTCAGCCTCGGTCTGGCCTTCAGCTTCATGCTTGCACCGTGGGCCGGGCGTCACCCACATACCGCAAAAGTCGCGGAGCCGGCAGCATGATGATCGTCGGATTCTGGCTGCTGGCCCTGGCGCTGTTCTTTGTCGCGACCCGCGTCGGTCGCCACTTCGGCCTGATTCCGATTGTCAGCCAGTTGCTGTTGGCGAGCTTCGGTTTGCCGCTGCTGATGTATTTCTGGATCGAACCGGGCTGGCAGCTCAGCGGCGCCGAACTGATCGCGCCGACGTGGCTGAAAGACCTCTACAGCCTGAGTTTTGCCCTGTTGCTCGGGCACATCCTCAGCGATGTGATCGACCTGCGTCTGGATCGCCAGAGCGTGAAAATCGCCGTACCGAGTTTCGCCGTGCCGTTCGCCTGTGGCCTGGCGACCGCCTATTGGCTGCTGCCGGCGCAACCGTGGCTCAATTCGTTGGCTATCGGTCTGGTGTTCGCCATCACGGCCATTCCGGTGCTGTATCTGTATCTGCGGCACATCGACTACCCGCCCGCCGCCACACGACGGCTGGTGCAAACCGCGATCCTGATCGATCTGACCTGCTGGACCCTGTTCGGCCTCGCCCAAGGCAGTTTGCACCTGAGCAGTCTGTTGCTACCACTGGGGCTGGCGTGTGCGCCCTTGCTGCTGCGTCTGTTCGGTGTGCAGCGACCGCTGACTTATAGCCTCGGCTTCTTCGCGTTATTGGTGCTGGCCGAGCACTACAAACTCAATGCGCTGATTTTCGGCATCGGTTACCTGTTGTGCATGGCCACGCTGAAAATACCGCTGGTGCTGCCGTTGCCGGCGCGCTGGATGAGCCGTTTGCAGACGTGGATCGCGATCCCGTTGATCCTCACGTTCGGCATCGTGCAAATCGACGTACACGCCGCCCTCGCCAGCCTTGGCGCGCTGCAATGGGCGGCACTGCTGCTGGTGCCGATTGCCAGTAAACTGCTCGGCAACTGGCTTGGCCTCGGCTGGGCCGGTGCCTCGTTCGAGGGTGCCAGTCGCTGGCGGGAAAGCGTGCTGCTGAACATTCGCGGCCTGAGCGAAATCGTCTTTCTCAACTTGCTGTTGCAACAACAGCTCATCACGCCGGCGCTGTACTTCGCGCTGATGCTGATGGGCCTGATCGCGACGTTGCTGCCAGCCCTCATCGGCCTGCATCGCGCCCCATTGAATTTGAACAATCCACTGCCCCGGAGCTCACGTGCCAATCGTTGAAATGGAATCGCGTCAGGTCGTGATCATCGGCGCAGGCCCCTCGGGCGCCATCGCCGCCGCCCTGCTCAAGCGCAAAGGGCACGACGTGCTGGTAATCGAGCGTCAGCACTTCCCAAGGTTTTCCATCGGCGAAAGCCTGCTCAGCCATTGCCTGGACTTCGTCGAAGAAGCCGGCATGCTCGACGCCGTCAACGCCGCCGGGTTCCAGCGCAAGACCGGCGCGGCGTTTGCCTGGGGCGAACGCTACAGCGCGTTTGATTTTGGCGACACCTTCACCAACGGCAAGCCGACCACGTTCCAGGTACAGCGCGCCGACTTCGACAAACTGCTGGCCGATCAAGCCGCGCTGCAAGGCGCCGAGATTCGCTATGGCGATGCCATCGTCAGCGTCGATTTCGACCGGGCAAAACCGCAGTTGGATGTGCGCCGCGAAGACGGCAGCGAATACCGCGTCGAAGCGGATTTCGTGCTGGATGCCAGCGGTTACGGTCGCGTGCTTTCACGCTTGCTGGATCTGGAGGCGCCGTCGAATTTCCCGGTGCGCCAGGCGGTGTTCACTCACGTCGAAGACCACATCGACAACCCGGCGTTCGACCGCGAAAAAATCCTCGTCACCACGCACCCGCAGCATCGCGATATCTGGTTCTGGACCATCCCGTTCAGCAATGGTCGCTGTTCGGTGGGCGTAGTCGCCGCTGCCGAACACTTCGAAGGTCGCGATACCGATCTTGACGCCTGTCTGCGCGGTTTCATCGCCGAAACGCCAAGTCTGGCCGGCGTCCTCAACAACGCCGAGTGGGATACTCCGGCGCGCACCCTCGGCGGCTACGCAGCCAACGTCAAAACCCTGCACGGTCCGGGCTTTGCGTTACTCGGCAACGCGGCGGAATTTCTCGATCCGGTGTTCTCCTCCGGCGTCACCATCGCCATGCGTTCGGCGAGCATGGCGGCGGCAGTGCTGCATCGTCAGTTGCAGGGCGAAACGGTTGATTGGCAAAGCGAGTTTGCCGAGCCGCTCAAACGCGGCGTCGACACCTTCCGCTGCTATGTCGAGGGCTGGTACGCCGGGACCTTCCAGGATGTGATTTTTTATGAACAGAGCCAGGCCGACATTCGCCGGATGATCTGCTCGATTCTCGCCGGTTATGCCTGGGATGAACGCAACCCGTTCGTCAGCGAAGCTCGGCGCCGGTTGAAGATGATTTCCGAACTTTGTGCAAAGGACGCCCCATGAATTACCGGAGCGACAGCTACGTCGAGGAAACCCGCTTCGGTTTCTGGTTCCTGCGCAGCCACACCTGGCAGCATCACGTGTTGCGCGTGGCAATCAACGATCTGCGTGGGCTGTTCAGCGAAGCACCGCCGGCACACCCGGTGCTGCTCGATGCCGGTTGCGGTCAGGGCAAATCGTTCGGCCATTTGCGCCAGACCTTTGCACCTCAGCGTTTGATCGGCATCGATGCCGATCCGCGCAGCCTTGAATTGAGCGCCGAAGAAGCGGCGCGTCAGGGATTGCACGTCGAGCTGATCGGCAGCGATTGCGCAATGCTCAACGTGCCGGATGCCAGTGTCGATCTGCTGTTCTGCCACCAGACCTTTCATCATCTGGTCGAGCAGGAAAAGGCCTTGGCCGAGTTTTATCGGGTGCTCAAGCCTGGCGGTTATCTGCTCTTTGCTGAATCGACCGAGGCTTACATCGATACCTGGGTGATTCGCTGGCTGTTCCGCCATCCAATGCACGTGCAGAAAAGCGCCGCGCAGTATCTGGAGATGATTCGCGAGCAGGGTTTTGAGTTTGGCGAGCGCAATGTTTCGTACCCCTATTTGTGGTGGAGCCGGTCGAAGGATTTCGGTTTGCTGGAGCGGTTTGGATTGCTCAAACCCAAACCGTTCGGGCAGCGGGAAGAGACGCTGGTGAACGTGGTTGCGCGCAAGCCGCTGGAAGGTGAGATCTGATGTACGGCAGTCGATCAGTACACAACCCACCCTGTGGGAGCTGGCTTGCCAGCGATAGCGGTGGATCAGTCATCCTCAATATTGGACGTGCCGACGCAATCGCTGGCAAGCCAGCTCCCACAGGTTCTTGGGTGTTGCGACTGTTTTTGTTGGTCTGCATCGCGCTGCTAGGTGCCTGCGCAACTCACGCACCACTACCAACGGGCAACCCGACTCTACCGCTGCCCCTGCAACTGCACATCGAACGTAACCTCGCCGAGCAACGCCAGGACTGGCTGCTGGTGATCCAGCGTGAAGGTTCCGGCATCCGCTGGTCGATGATGGACCCGCTGGGCATTCCCCAGGCACGTCAGCAACTGATCGACGGACGCTGGCAGGCCGATGGCCTGCTGCCGCCCAATCCCGAAGCCCGGGAGTTGTTCGCCGCGCTCCTGTTCGCCCTGACCCCGTCCGGCGAACTCCTGCGCAACTACCCCGCCGCGCAGCAACAGGGTGAGCAACGCTCCCTGCCCGCGCGCTGGGATATCCGCTACTCACAACCGTTGAGCTTCGAATTGAAACTGCCTCAAGGCCCGCACTACCGCGTCTCCCCCCTCGGTGAACCGACGCCATGACCGCCTACTTGAATGCCCTCGGCGTAATCTGCGCACTGGGCCGAGACAAGCATGAAGTTGCGCACAACCTGTTCGCTGGCGACTGCTCCGGCATGCGTCGCGAATCCGGCTGGGTGCCGGAGCGTGAGTTGCCGGTGGCCGCCGTGCACGTTGAGCTGGCAGCGATTGCGCCAGAACTCGCCGACCAGCGCAGCCGCAACAATCAGCTTTTGCTGGAAGCCGCGTTGCAGATCCGCGATGACATCGACCGGGCCATTGAGACTTATGGCCGCGAGCGCATCGGCGTGGTGCTCGGCACCAGCACCTCGGGCATTGACGAAGCCAGTCGTGGTCTGGCGCATTTCCTTCGTGAACAGCAGTTCCCGAGCGGATACGACTATCGGCAACAGGAACTCGGCGCCCCGGCGAATTTCCTTGTCGACTGGCTACAACTGAGCGGGCCGGCCTACGTGATTTCCACCGCGTGCACTTCCAGCGCACGCGCCCTGATGAGCGCGCAGCGCCTGCTCGATCTCGGTCTGTGCGATGCAGTGCTGTGCGGCGGCGTCGATAGCCTGTGCAAGCTGACCCTCAACGGTTTTTCATCGCTGGAAGCGGTATCCGATGAGCGCTGCAATCCGTTCTCGGCCAATCGCAACGGCATCAACATCGGCGAAGCCGCGGTGCTGTTCGTGATGAGCAAGCAACGCGGGGAGGGTCCGGCCATCGCCCTGCTCGGCGCTGGCGCCAGTTCCGATGCGCACCATATCTCGGCGCCGGAACCGAGCGGGCGCGGCGCGCTGCAAGCGATGCAAAAAGCCCTGAGTCGCGCGCAATTGCAGCCTGGGCAAATCAACTATCTGAACCTGCACGGCACCGCCACCCAACACAACGACGCCATGGAAAGCCTGGCGGTCGCCACGCTGTTCCTCGACGGCGTGGCGTGCTCGTCGACCAAACCGATGACCGGTCACACGCTCGGTGCTGCCGGCGCGCTAGAAGCGGCGTTCTGCTGGCTGAGCCTGAGCGCTGACAACCCAGGCCACGCGCTTCCGCCGCACGTTTGGGACGGCCAACCCGATCCCGACCTGCCAGCGCTCAAGTGGGTGACCGCAAGTGAACCCCTGACGTCCATTGCACCCCGCTACCTGATGAGCAACTCGTTTGCCTTCGGGGGCAACAACGTCAGCCTGATTATCGGAGACGCCCCATGACTGACTGGCCGCTCGCCGAACTGCTGCCTCACGCAGGCGACATGATCCTGATCGACAAGATCACCCGCTTCGACGATGAACAGATTTACACCTGCCTCACGGTCAAGCCTGACGGCCTGTTCAGCCTGCCCGACGGCAGCCTGCCGGCGTGGGTCGGCGTCGAGCTGATGGCACAAAGCGTCGCTGCGTTCGCCGGTTGTCATGCACGGCGCAAAGGCAATCCGGTGGAACTGGGTTTCCTGCTCGGCACACGCAAGTTCGAGTGCAACGTCGAAGCGTTTCCGGCCGGCAGCGAGTTGACCGTCCATGGCATCCGCTCGCTGGAAGATGACAACGGCATGGGCGTGTTCGAATGCCACATCACTGCGCCCGGCATCCAGGCCAGCGCTCGACTGAATGTGTTCCGCCCGCCGCAACCGTCCCAATATCTGCAACAGACACAGGAGTCGAACGATGACTGAATCCGTACTGGTCACCGGCTCCAGCCGTGGCATCGGCCGCGCCATTGCCTTGCGTCTGGCGCAGGCCGGCCACGACATCGTCCTGCATTGCCGCAGCGGCGTCGCCGACGCCCAGGCAGTGCAGGCTGAAATTCAAGCGCTGGGCCGCAACGCGCGCATCCTGCAGTTCGATGTCGCCGACCGTGAAACCTGCAAAACCATTCTCGAAGCCGACGTTGAAACCCACGGTGCCTATTACGGTGTGGTGCTCAATGCCGGGCTGACCCGCGACGGTGCCTTTCCAGCCCTGAGCGACGACGATTGGGACGTGGTGCTGCGCACCAACCTCGACGGTTTCTACAACGTCCTGCACCCGGTGATGATGCCGATGATCCGTCGCCGCGCCGCCGGTCGCATTGTTTGCATCACTTCGGTGTCGGGATTGATCGGCAACCGTGGCCAGGTCAACTACAGCGCCTCCAAGGCCGGCGTCATCGGTGCCGCAAAAGCGTTGGCGATCGAACTGGGCAAGCGCAAAATCACCGTTAACTGCGTCGCGCCAGGCCTGATCGACACAGCGATGCTCGACGAAAACGTGCCGGTGGAAGAATTGATGAAAATGATCCCCGCGCAACGCATGGGCACCCCGGAAGAGGTGGCCAGTGCCGTGAATTTCCTGATGTCGGCGGAAGCCTCGTACATCACCCGCCAGGTCCTGGCGGTCAACGGAGGCTTGTGCTGATGAAGCGCGTCGTTGTCACCGGCATGGCCGGCATCACCTCGCTGGGCAGCGACTGGCAGACCATCGCTGGCAACTTCGCGGCCAACCGCAGCGGCATCCGCCGGATGGACGAGTGGGATCGCTTCAGCGAACTGAACACACGTCTCGCCGGCCCCATTGATGATTTCGTCGTCCCGGCGCACTGGACCCGCAAGCAACTGCGCAGCATGGGCCGGGTTTCGCGTCTGGCTGTCGGTGCAGCGGAACAAGCCCTGGCCGATGCCGGCCTGCTCGGCGACGCATCGATCAAGGACGGGCGTATGGGCGTAGCCTGCGGGTCGTCCACCGGCAGCACCGACGAGATCAAGGCGTTCGGCAACATGCTGCTCAACTCGGTGGCCGAGGGCCTCAACGCTAACTCCTACGTGCGCATGATGCCGCACACCACAGCGGCGAATATCAGCATCTTCTTCGGCCTCACCGGGCGTCTGATTCCGACGTCCAGCGCCTGCACCAGCGGCAGTCAGGGCATCGGTTATGCCTACGAGGCAATCAAGTTCGGACGCCTGCCGCTGATGCTGGCCGGCGGCGCCGAAGAACTCTGCCCGACCGAAGCGATGGTGTTCGACGCGCTTTACGCCACCAGCCTGAAAAACGACGCGCCACAGACCAGCCCACGTCCGTACGACAAGGGCCGCGATGGTCTGGTGATCGGTGAAGGCGGCGGCATGCTGGTGCTCGAAGAGCTGGAACACGCCCTTGCTCGCGGTGCACATATCCACGCCGAGCTGGTGGGTTTCGGCAGCAACGCCGACGGCCAGCACACCACACGCCCGGAACAAACCACCATGCGCCGTGCGATGGAACTGGCGCTCGAAGACGCCGGGCTCACACCGGATGCAATCGGTTACGTCAATGGCCACGGCACCGCTACAGAACAAGGCGATATTGCCGAAACACTGGCGACCAGCAGCTTATTCGGTGAACGCATGCCGATCAGCTCGCAGAAGAGTTTTCTCGGCCATACGCTGGGGGCCTGCGGAGCGCTGGAGTCGTGGTTCAGCATCGAAATGCTCAACCGCGACCTGTACGTGCACACGTTCAACCTCGATGAGGTCGATCCGCACTGCGGCAAGCTCGACTACCTGCGCGGTGAATTCCGCCAGATGAGCAACGAATACGTGATGAACAACAATTTCGCTTTTGGTGGGGTCAACACCTCGTTGATTTTCCGCCGCTGGCACTGACCGCTACACGTTTGGAGTGAAGGGAATGACTCAGTTTCACCGCATCGCCGCCCTGCTGGCCCTGGCTTTTGTACTCGGCGGTTGCACCAGCAAACCGGTGTACAACGCCAAGGAAGAGTTCTCCAGCAACCTGGGCTTCACCGAATCACAGATGAGCCGCGCCATCGTCACTGCGCTCAATGATCGCCAATGGGTCGTGCAATCGGTGCGTCCGGGCATGATCAAAGCCGCGATCACCGTGCGTGGTCGGCATCACGCCGAAGTCGACATCCCGTTCACCCCGACTTCGTTCGAAATCGACTACCGCAGCAGCTACGGCCTGAATGCCAAGGACGGCAAGATCCACGGCAACTACAACCGCTGGGTCAACCGTCTGCGCGACAACGTCCTCAAAGAGCTGTCGATCAACCCGGACATCGAAGCCGTCAACAGCCTTGGCATCATCAAGCAAGGCGCCGACGAGCCGACCTACCTCAGCTTCCGCGAAGGCGTCAAACGCGCCACCGACGCCGGCCTGCTCGACGGCAGCGTCAAGTTCTACCTGGCCGGCGAAACCCTGCCAAAACAGGTGCGCAAACTCGACACCGTCAGCAGCAGCCGCAAGACCAACGGCTCGAACAAGTCCGACGAAGACGCCTGCTTCTGGGCCTTGCAATCGGCCCTCGCAACCCTGCAGAACGCCGCCAAAAAGGCCGACGCCAACGCCGTGATCAATATCGCCAGTGTCGACCAGCGCGACCTCTACAAAGACACCGAAAAATTCCAGTGCCGCGCCGGGTTGGTGGTGTCGAGTGTGGCGTTGCGTGGGGATTTGGCGCACGTGGATTGATGGAACTGTAGAAACGACAAAGGGCGCCTTTCGGCGCCCTTTCACAGACAGGTTGGCTTGTCATCGCCCGCCACCTGTCTGGCTCTGCGATGGCTGGTTACCCAGGATCCTCAGAGTCTCACAAGCCCCTTTCGGGAACGCCGGCAGTATTGCCTGAAATGGCATCACTGGCAATGAATGGCATTTGGCTTCAACGCGCCATCCTGATTGCCACTACAGCCCCAGCGCCTTTCTGACCGCGGTTTTAATGGCATAAAACTCGTCTGTTGCAAGGTGAATGGGTGTTGCAGTCGAACCTGATCAAGTTGCAGGCCGAGGCCAAACGGGTCGGGGCGAACGCGGTGACCAATATCGTCAGTTATTACGACCAGCGTGTGCGCAAGGATTTGAATACTTACGAGTGTCGGGCGGGGATCTTCGTGACGCGGGTGGCGTTGAGGGGGGATTTGGTGCGGTTGCCTTGATTGATATCACCTCCACGCCCAGCGCGGAGGTGACCAGAAAGCTTATTGAGCCTGAATCAGCTTACTTTCGCTTACACCGCTACGACCGGTCTTTTCATCGACTACTTGCAGGCTGTTGCGCGCTTTGATGAAGCCGACTTTCACTTCCTGCCAGACGAAGTAATTCTTGCCTGCTTCGGCAGACAGTTTCAGTTCCGAATCGTTTTCTGCCGAAGACACGAGAGTCTGCTGGCCCGCCGGTACCGACAGCATCAGATACGACTTGGCGACAGTTGCGCCAACCGGTTTGCCATTAAGTGCTACGGGCATTTTCACGCCTGCGCCCATGCTTTCGTTGCGATAAACATAAATATTGGCCTTGTCCGGAGTTACCTGGAACGTTTTGGCCTGTGCATCTTGAGTCTCGTCGGCCATTTTTACCGAAGCACAACCTGTGCTCAACGCGGTGACTACCAACAAGGCGGCAAAGCTGAACTGCTTGAACATCTGTCTCTCCATAAGTTTGATGATCCAACCAGAATCTATCGGCCGACTCTCGGAAAAGCCCAACCTTTTTTAATCATTCACCTTACTTGTAAGCAATTCGACAAACGCCTTGGCCATCGGCGATTTCTGGTCCTTGCGCTGCACCAGCCACACTGCCGATACCGCTGCTGGATCGAGCAGTGGCCGGTAGACCACGCCGTCGATGCGCATCCGCTGGTAGGACGCCGGCAACACCGACACGCCCAACCCCGCTGCCACCAGACCGATGATGGTCATGGCTTCGCCGGCCTCTTGGGCGAAATGCGGGCTGAAACCGGCGTCGCGCGCCAGGCTGAGCAGTTGTGCGTAGAGACCGCTGCCATAACTGCGCGGGAAGAACACGAAAGGCTCCGGCGCCAACGCCGAGAGAAACAAACCCTCCTCGCTGCCCTGCGCCAACGGATGCTTGGAACTGAGCACCGCCACCAGCGGTTCACGCATCAGCTCGACCACGCTCAACGAATCCGGCAAACCCAGCGGGCGCATGATGCCGACTTCAATTGATTCGTCGACCAACGCATCGGCAACCTGGGTGCTACTCATCTCACGCAAATGCAGATGCACCGCCGCAAACCGCTGGCGAAATGAAAAGATCGCCTGCGGAATGGTCGAGTTGAACGGCGCCGATGAGGTGAAGCCGATCTTCAGTTCCCCGAGTTCACCGAGTTGCGCACGACGGGCGACATCCGCCGCTTTGTCGACTTGCGCCAGCACCAGCCGCGCCTCTTCCAAAAACAATCTGCCGGCCTCACTCAGCTCGACCCGACGATTGGTCCGTTCAAACAGACGTGCACCGACCTCTTGCTCGAGCGCCTGAATCTGCTGGCTAAGTGGTGGCTGGGAGATGCCCAGCACCTGTGCTGCGCGGCCGAAATGCAATTCTTCGGCGACGGCGATGAAGTAGCGCAGGTGACGCAATTCCATGGAAACCCCATTAGGTCGTTTAAGCTATCAAACAGGTCGAACAATATATTGGATAGAAACATTAGCCAGCTATATGATTTTTTCATTGCCTGCCCGGCTGCGCTCTTCGAGGTCCGATGTGAAAACTGCCACCGCCCCCCTTGCCCATGAGGTTCCGCCTGCAGCGGACGATGTCGTCTCCGAACGGCAAGAGATCTACATCGAAAAAGGCACACCGATGTTCATGCGCACGGTGCTGGCGCTGTTCAGCGGCGGGTTCGCGACGTTTGCGCTGCTGTATTGCGTGCAGCCGATGATGCCGTTGCTGTCTCATGAGTACGGAATAAACGCGGCGCAGAGCAGCCTGATTCTTTCGGTGGCCACCGGTATGCTCGCCATTGGCTTACTGATCACCGGGCCGATTTCCGATCGGGTCGGGCGTAAACCGGTCATGGTTGCCGCGCTGTTCGCGGCAGCGCTGTGCACCATGGCCAGTGCAATGATGCCGAGCTGGCACGGCGTGCTGATCATGCGCGCGCTGATCGGCTTGTCGTTGAGCGGCCTGGCGGCGGTGGCGATGACTTATCTGAGCGAAGAAATTCATCCGCAGCACATCGGTCTGGCCATGGGTTTGTACATCGGCGGCAACGCAATTGGCGGGATGAGCGGACGCCTGATTACCGGGGTGTTGATCGACTTCGTCAGTTGGCACACGGCGATGCTGGTGATTGGCGGTCTGGCGATGATTGCGGCGGCGGTGTTCTGGAAGATCCTGCCGGAGTCGCGCAACTTCCGCTCACGCTCGCTGCATCCGCGCAGCTTGCTTGACGGTTTCACCATGCACTTTCGCGATGCCGGTCTGCCGCTGTTGTTTCTTGAAGCGTTCGTACTGATGGGCGCGTTTGTCACGTTGTTCAACTACATCGGCTATCGCTTGCTGGCTGCACCGTACAACCTCGATCAAGTGTTCGTCGGTTTGCTCTCGGTGGTGTACCTGTCAGGGATCTACAGTTCGGCGAAAATCGGTTCGCTGGCGGACCAACTCGGGCGGCGCAAAGTGTTGTGGGCAACTATCGCGCTGATGTTCGCCGGTCTCGCGTTGACCATGTTTACACCGCTGCTGCTGGTGATCGTCGGCATGTTGATTTTCACCTTCGGCTTCTTCGCCGCGCATTCGGTAGCGAGCAGCTGGATCGGCCGGCGGGCGATCAAGGCCAAGGGCCAGGCGTCGTCGCTGTACCTGTTCAGCTATTACGCCGGGTCAAGCATTGCCGGGACAGCGGGCGGGGTGTTCTGGCATTTGGGTGGGTGGAACGGGATTGGGCTGTTTATCGGCGCGCTGTTGCTGGTGGCGCTGTTGATAGCGTTGAAGCTGGCGAAGTTGCCGCCATTGGGTGGTGTGAAGGCCTGACCCAAAACCAGTGTGGGAGCGAGCCTGCTCGCGAAAGCGGCGGATCAGTCAGCAAATTTATTGACGCAAACTGCGCATTCGCGAGCAGGCTCGCTCCCACATTTGATCAGCGTCCGACTGTGGATTAGGCATACAAAAACGCCCGGCATTGGCCGGGCGTTTTTTATTGCGTATCGATTACTCGTGATACTGAGCCGACAACTCATGCACCGCGCGCAGGAAGGCGCCGGCGTGTTCCGGGTCGACTTCCGGGGTAATGCCGTGGCCGAGGTTGAACACGTGGCCGCTGCCCTTGCCGTAGCTGGCGAGGATGCGCCCGACTTCGGTGCGGATCGCTTCCGGCTTGGCGTAAAGCACGGTCGGGTCCATGTTGCCTTGCAGGGCAACCTTGTCGCCAACACGAGCGCGGGCGTTGCCGATGTCGCAGGTCCAGTCCAGCCCCAGTGCGTCGGCGCCAGCCTCGGCAATGCTTTCCAGCCACAGGCCGCCGTTCTTGGTGAACAGGATCACCGGCACCTTGCGACCGTCGTTTTCGCGGATCAGGCCACTGACGATTTTCTTCATGTAGGCCAGCGAGAACTCCTGATACGCCGCCGCCGACAGGTTGCCGCCCCAGGTATCGAAGATCTGCACCGCTTGCGCGCCAGCCATGATCTGGCCATTGAGGTACGAGGTCACCGACTGCGCCAACTTGTCCAGCAGCAGGTGCATGGCTTGCGGGTTGTCGTAGAGCATCGCCTTGGTCTTGCGGAAGTCTTTCGACGAGCCGCCTTCAACCATGTACGTCGCCAGGGTCCACGGGCTGCCGGAGAAACCGATCAGTGGCACACGGCCGTTCAGTTCGCGACGGATGGTGCTCACCGCGTCCATCACGTAGCCAAGGTCTTTGTGCGGATCAGGAATCGGCAAAGCTTCAATGTCGGCCAGGGTGCTGACGACTTTCTTGAAGCGCGGGCCTTCACCGGTCTCGAAGTACAGACCCTGGCCCATGGCATCGGGGATGGTGAGGATGTCGGAAAACAGGATCGCCGCGTCCAGTTGTGGATAGCGGTCGAGCGGTTGCATGGTGACTTCGCAAGCGAACTCCGGATTCATGCACAGGCTCATGAAGTCACCGGCGTGGGCACGGCTGGCGCGGTATTCCGGCAGGTAGCGGCCGGCCTGACGCATCATCCACACGGGGGTGACGTCTACGGGTTGCTTGAGCAGGGCGCGCAGGAAACGGTCGTTCTTCAGGGCAGTCATGTCGGCATCCGGAAAAAAAGTGCGGGCATTTTCTCAGAGCGCGAGGGAAAAGGCACGGATGCAGGTCAGCCTTTTGTCTATCGGGTCAATTTATTGCGTTGGAATGCAGACTTTGTAACACCACAAAACACTGTGGGAGCTGGCTTGCCAGCGATGCAGACACCTCGTTTTGCCGGATTGACCGAGGTGATGCTATCGCTGGCAAGCCAGCTCCCACAGGTATTGTATTGCAGTCAGCTAGACGGGTTTAGACGCCCAGGTAATCAAGGATCCCTTCGGCGGCATTACGGCCTTCGAAGATTGCCGTCACTACCAGGTCGGAACCGCGCACCATGTCGCCACCCGCAAAGATCTTCGGGTTGCTGGTCTGGTGCTTGTACTGACCTTGCTCAGGCGCAACTACGCGGCCCTGGCTATCCGTCTGGATTTCGAACTGTCCGAACCAAGGCGCCGGGCTCGGACGGAAACCGAAGGCGATGACCACGGCGTCGGCCGGGATGATCTCTTCGGAGCCCGGGATCGGCTCGGGGCTGCGACGGCCACGGGCGTCCGGTTCGCCGAGACGGGTCTCGACCACTTTCACGCCTTCGACCCGGTCTTCGCCGACGATGGCGATCGGCTGGCGGTTGTAGAGGAATTTCACGCCTTCTTCCTTGGCGTTCTTCACCTCTTTGCGCGAGCCGGGCATGTTCGCTTCGTCACGACGATAAGCGCAGGTTACCGACTTGGCTCCCTGGCGGATCGAGGTGCGGTTGCAGTCCATCGCCGTGTCGCCGCCACCGAGCACCACAACCTTCTTGCCTTTCATGTCGACGAAATCTTCCGGCGACTTTTCAAAGCCCAGGTTGCGGTTGACGTTGGCGATCAGGAAGTCCAGCGCGTCATAAACGCCCGGCAGGTCCTCACCGGCGAAACCGCCCTTCATGTAGGTGTAAGTACCCATGCCCATGAACACTGCATCGTATTCGGCGAGCAGTTGTTCCATGGTCACGTCAGTGCCGACTTCGGTGTTGAGCCGGAACTCGATGCCCATGCCGGTGAAGACTTCGCGACGATTGCTCAGCACGCTCTTTTCCAGCTTGAACTCGGGGATACCGAAGGTCAGCAGACCACCGATTTCCGGGTTCTTGTCGAACACCACCGGGGTCACACCGCCACGCACCAGCACGTCGGCACAGCCCAGACCTGCCGGGCCAGCACCGATGATCGCGACACGTTTGCCGGTCGGTTTGACCTTGGACATGTCCGGGCGCCAGCCCATGGCGAACGCGGTGTCGGTGATGTACTTCTCGACCGAACCGATGGTCACTGCACCGAACCCGTCGTTAAGGGTGCAGGCACCCTCGCACAGACGATCCTGAGGGCAAACCCTGCCGCAGACTTCCGGCAGGGTGTTGGTCTGGTGCGACAGCTCGGCGGCCTGAAGGATGTTGCCCTCGGCCACCAGCTTCAGCCAGTTGGGAATGAAGTTGTGCACCGGGCACTTCCATTCGCAGTACGGGTTGCCGCAACCCAGGCAGCGGTGGGCCTGATCGGCCGACTGCTGGGGTTTGAACGGTTCGTAGATCTCGACGAACTCTTTCTTGCGTTGACGCAACAGTTTCTTCTTCGGATCTTTGCGCCCGACATCGATGAATTGAAAGTCGTTACTGAGACGTTCGGCCATCTTCAAAACCTCATAACAGCAGCTTCAAGCTACTAGCTTCAAGCTGCAGGAAAATCACTCTGCAGGCACATCGCGCACTGCTGTTAACTTGCGGCTTGTAACTTGCCGCTTGCAGGTGCGCCGTTATTGCGGACTCGCACGAGTACTGGAGAGCAGAGATTTCAGGCTCGCCGCTTTCGGTTTGACCAGCCAGAAACGGCGCAAGTAGTCATCGAGGTTTTCGGCGAGTTCACGACCCCACTCGCTGTCGGTTTCCGCGACGTACTCGTTCAGCACGTTTTGCAGGTGGCTGCGATAGGATTCCATCGCCTCACCGCTGATCCGCTGAATTTCCACCAGTTCGTGATTGACCCGGTCAACGAAGCTGTTGTCCTGGTCGAGCACGTAGGCGAAACCACCGGTCATGCCAGAGCCGAAGTTGTAACCGGTCTTGCCCAACACGCAGACAAAACCACCGGTCATGTACTCGCAGCAGTGATCGCCAGTGCCTTCTACAACCGTGTGGGCACCGGAGTTGCGCACGGCGAAACGCTCGCCTGCGGTGCCAGCGGCGAACAGCTTGCCGCCAGTGGCGCCGTACAGGCAGGTGTTGCCGATTATGGCGCTGTTCTGAGTCTTATAAACGCTGCCCTTGGGCGGCACGATGGTCAGCTTGCCACCGGTCATGCCTTTGCCGACGTAGTCGTTGGCGTCGCCTTCCAGGTACATGTTCAGACCGCCGGCGTTCCACACGCCGAAGCTCTGACCGGCCGTCCCTTTGAAGCGGAAGGTGATCGGCGCCTTGGCCATGCCTTGGTTGCCGTGCTTGCGGGCGATTTCGCCGGAGATCCGCGCACCGATCGAACGGTCGCAGTTGCAGATGTCCAGTTCGAACTCGGCGCCGCTGAGGTCGTTGATCGCCGACGTCGCCAGATCGACCATTTTCTCGGCCAGCAGGCCCTGATCGAAGGGCGGGTTGCGCTCAACCTGGCAGAACTGCGGCTTGTCCGCCGGGATGTGATCGCTGCCCAGCAGCGGAGTCAGATCCAGGTGATTTTGCTTGGCGGTCTGGCCTTCGAGGATGTCCAGCAGATCGGTGCGACCGATCAGCTCTTCGAGGGAGCGCACGCCCAGCTTGGCCAGCCACTCACGGGTTTCTTCGGCGACGTAGGTGAAGAAATTCACCACCATGTCGACGGTGCCGATGTAGTGATCCTTGCGCAGCTTCTCGTTCTGAGTGGCAACGCCGGTGGCGCAGTTGTTCAGATGGCAGATGCGCAGGTATTTGCAGCCCAGCGCGATCATTGGCGCGGTGCCGAAGCCGAAGCTTTCGGCGCCTAGGATCGCTGCCTTGATCACGTCGAGGCCGGTTTTCAGGCCGCCGTCAGTCTGCACCCGGACTTTGCCGCGCAGGTCGTTGCCGCGCAGAGTCTGGTGGGTTTCGGCCAGGCCGAGTTCCCACGGTGCGCCCGCGTACTTGATCGAGGTCAGCGGCGAAGCACCGGTGCCACCGTCGTAGCCGGAAATGGTGATCAAGTCCGCGTAGGCCTTGGCCACACCGGCGGCGATGGTGCCGACGCCAGCTTCAGCGACCAGTTTCACCGAGACCAGCGCCTTCGGGTTGACCTGCTTGAGGTCGAAAATCAGTTGCGACAAATCTTCGATGGAATAAATGTCGTGGTGCGGCGGTGGCGAAATCAGCGTCACGCCCGGCACTGCATAACGCAGCTTGGCGATCAGCCCGTTGACCTTGCCGCCCGGGAGCTGCCCACCCTCGCCCGGCTTGGCGCCTTGGGCGACCTTGATCTGCAGCACTTCGGCGTTGACCAGGTATTCCGGCGTCACGCCGAAACGGCCAGTCGCGACCTGCTTGATTTTCGAGCTCTTGATGGTGCCGTAACGCGCCGGGTCTTCGCCGCCTTCGCCGGAGTTGGAACGCGCACCAAGGCGGTTCATGGCTTCGGCCAGGGCTTCGTGAGCTTCCGGCGACAGAGCGCCCAGCGAGATACCGGCAGAGTCGAAGCGCTTGAGCACCGATTCCAGCGGTTCGATTTCACTGATGTCCAACGGCGTGTCGAGGGTCTTGACCTTGAGCAGGTCGCGAATCATCGACACCGGACGGTTGTCCACCAGCGAGGTGTATTCCTTGAACTTGGCGTAGTCGCCCTGCTGCACAGCGGCTTGCAGGGTGTTGACCACGTCCGGGTTGTACGCGTGATATTCGCCACCGTGGACGAACTTCAGCAGACCGCCCTGCTGGATCGGCTTGCGCGGGCTCCAGGCTTCGGCAGCGAGGGCTTTCTGCTCGGCCTCGATGTCGACGAAACGCGCACCCTTGATGCGGCTCGGCACGCCACGGAAGCTCAGGTCGCACACTTCTTCGGACAGGCCAATGGCCTCGAACAACTGCGCACCACGGTATGAAGCGATGGTCGAGATGCCCATCTTCGACAGAATCTTGAGCAGGCCTTTGGTGATGCCTTTGCGGTAGTTCTTGAACACCTCGTAGAGGTCGCCCAGCACTTCACCGGTACGGATCAGGTCGCCCAGCACTTCGTAAGCCAGGAACGGATAGACCGCCGAGGCACCGAAACCGATCAGCACCGCAAAGTGATGCGGATCACGCGCGGTAGCGGTTTCAACGAGGATGTTGGAATCGCAACGCAGGCCTTTTTCGGTCAGGCGATGGTGCACCGCACCGGTCGCCAGCGAAGCGTGGATCGGCAGTTTGCCCGGCGCGATATGACGGTCGCTCAGAACGATCTGGGTACGGCCGGCACGCACGGCTTCTTCAGCCTGATCGGCGACGTTGCGGATCGCCGCTTCCAGACCGACGCTTTCTTCGTAATTGAGGTCGATGACCTGCCGCTCGAAACCCGGGCGATCAAGGTTCATCAGCGAACGCCACTTGGCCGGGGAAATGACCGGCGAGCTGAGGATCACGCGCGAGGCGTGCTCCGGCGACTCCTGGAAAATGTTGCGCTCGGCACCGAGGCAGATTTCCAGGGACATCACGATCGCTTCACGCAGCGGGTCGATCGGCGGGTTGGTGACCTGCGCGAACTGCTGGCGGAAATAGTCGTACGGCGTGCGCACGCGCTGGGACAGCACGGCCATCGGCGTGTCGTCGCCCATCGAACCAACGGCTTCGTAGCCTTGCTCGCCAAGCGGACGCAGTACCTGATCGCGCTCTTCGAACGTGACCTGATACATCTTCATGTATTGCTTGAGCTGATCGACGTCGTAGAAAGCCGAACCGTGGTCGTTGTCTTCCATGGTCGCCTGAATGCGCAGGGCATTCTTGCGCAGCCATTGCTTGTACGGATGACGGGATTTGAGACGGTTGTCGATCGCATCGGTGTCGAGGATCTGCCCGGTTTCGGTATCCACGGCCAGGATCTGGCCCGGGCCTACGCGGCCCTTGGCGATCACGTCTTCGGGCTGGTAGTTCCAGACGCCGATTTCCGAAGCAACGGTGATGAAACCGTTGGTGGTGGTAACCCAGCGCGCCGGGCGCAGACCGTTACGGTCGAGCAGGCAGACCGCGTAGCGACCATCGGTCATGACCACGCCGGCCGGGCCGTCCCACGGCTCCATGTGCATCGAGTTATACTCGTAGAACGCACGCAGATCCGGGTCCATGGTTTCGACGTTCTGCCACGCAGGCGGAATGATCATCCGCACGCCACGAAACAGGTCGATGCCGCCGGTGACCATCAGCTCAAGCATGTTGTCCATGCTCGAGGAGTCGGAACCGACACGGTTAACCAGCGGGCCGAGTTCTTCCAGATCCATCAGATCATTGGTGAACTTGGTCCGACGGGCCTGAGCCCAGTTACGGTTACCGGTGATGGTGTTGATCTCGCCGTTGTGGGCGAGGAAGCGGAATGGCTGAGCCAGCGGCCATTTCGGCAGGGTGTTGGTGGAGAAGCGCTGGTGGAACACGCAGATCGCGGTTTGCAGGCGCTCGTCACTCAGGTCCGGATAAAACGCGGCCAGATCGGCCGGCATCATCAAGCCTTTATAGATGATGGTCTTGTGCGAAAAGCTGCAGATGTAGTGGTCGCTGTCGACAGCGTTGGTCACCGACGAACGGCGACGGGCGCTGAACAGCTTGACCGCCATGTCCTGATCACTCAGGCCTTCGCCGCCGATGTACACCTGCTCGATTTGCGGCAGGCGTTCAAGGGCCAGGCGGCCGAGGACACTGGTATCGATTGGCACTTTGCGCCAGCCGATCAGTTGCAGGCCTTCGGCAAGGATCTCGCGGTTCATGTTCTCGCGAGCGGCTTCGGCCTTGGCCGAATCCTGGTTGAAGAAGACCATGCCCACGGCATATTGCTTGGGCAACTCGACGCTGAAGGCTTCCTGAGCGATAGCGCGCAGGAAGGCGTCGGGCTTTTGAATCAGCAGACCGCAACCGTCACCGGTCTTGCCGTCGGCATTAATCCCACCGCGGTGGGTCATGCAGGTCAGGGCCTCAATGGCCGTTTGCAAAAGGGTATGACTGGGCTCGCCCTGCATATGGGCTATCAGGCCGAAACCGCAGTTATCCTTGAATTCATCTGGTTGGTACAGACCTGCTTTCATAGACACTTTCTCACCAGGCTGCCTCTTTTCGAGGCAAATTTCTTTTCAATTCAACCACTTGCGATCCGCGCCGAACGTACGCCGGCTTAGCGGGGGCAAAAGGGTGGTCATTGTACACAGCGACACAGAGGCTCACAAATTTGACGACGAACTGTCGCAAATTCATGTCGCATTTGTGAAAGGTTTAAAGCGATCTGCTGTGCTAGTCAAAACTTTTTTAATTTTGACTGCAACGACTCAAAGACTACTGTGACGCAGACACCACAAGGCACGCGACCTGTGAAGGCGGCGCGCACTCGTAGAAATTTTGAGGTGCTTGGAGAGGCGGCCTGGGTAAGGCCGCCGAATCTTCAGCGAGTTGTTGCCAGTTCCTGTTGGACGCTGGCGACAGTGCGAGGCCAAGGTTTACCAGCCTGAACCTTCGCTGGCAAGGCCTTGATGGCAGAAACAGCCGCATCACGATTGGCGAAGTTGCCATAGGTGACCACGTAAAGAGGCTTGCCGTTGAGGACTTTCTTGAAATAACGGTACTCGCCGCCCTGCTCCTTGACGAAGCTTTGCGCGGCCGTCTCGGAGCTGGTGCCGAGGATCTGCACCACGTAGTTGCTCGTCGGCTGCCCGGCGTACCAGCTGCCACCAGCGGCTTTGGCCACGGTAACCGGCTTCTCGGCGGGTTTGGCGGCGGCAACGGGTTTGGCTGGCGCTGGAGCAGGTTTGGCCGCTGGCGCCGCCGGAGCAGGCTTGGCGGTGGCGATTTGTGTCGGGGCAGGCGCCGGATTGGCAGCTGGCGCTGGAGCCGGGGTTGGTGCCGGACCGGCCGGAACGCCCGCAGGAGGCGCCGAAGTGGTCACGGTTGGCGGCGTGTCGCTGGAGCCTTCCAGTGGCACACCGTCGTCGCCCTCGGTGATACCGCCAGCAGCTTCGGCCAGCGGGCCGCGCATGACCGGTTGCGAGTTGCCAACCAGCGGCAACGGCATCGGCTGCGTATTACCGGCGAATTCGACGTTCGGCGCGCCGCCATTGGCTGCGCCCTGGCCCAATGGCAGTTGTGCCTGTTCGTTGGCGGGTGCGCCGGTGGTTGGCGCCTTGTTGCGACCCGGCATCAGCCAGGCGGCGGCGACCGCGACCACAACGACGGCGGAAATCGCCAATACGTGTTTCTTCGGCATGTTGAACCCCATACTTGGACGCTTGACCGCAGAGCGGCTGGCTATCATGACTTCGATCAGTGCATCGCGAGCGACCTGGTTGATGTTGCCAGGCCAACCCTCGGAGCTTTCGTGAATATCAGAGATCTGATCCGCGGTGAAAAGTTCGACACCCCGGCCCGCACCTTCGAGCCGTTGGTCGAGATACTCGCGCGTCTCTTCTTCGGTGTAAGGCTGCAATTCGATGACGTGGAAGCGCTCTTCTTCGAGGTGCAAAGCCTCAAGCTGAGCGATCAGAGACGACTCACCGAACAGGAACACATGCGGGCGACCTTCCGGCGCGCCGGCACCCAGTGCCATCAGCGCTTCCAGGGCGGATTCGTCGAGCTGCTCGGCGTCATCCACCAGCAAATAGACTTCCTGGCCGGTCAGTGCCAACTGCACCACCTGATCCAGAATCGCGCCGACTTCGGCCTGAGCCACGTTCAGCGCCTGCGCCACCTGACGCAGTACGCCAGCGGCATCGCCGGCACCCCGCGCGGAAACCACAACGCTTTGTACCGATTGCTTGTTGGTGCTGGCGACCAGCGCCTGGCGCAGCAAAGTCTTGCCACTGCCCTGCGGGCCAGTGACCGCCAGCAGCAACTGGCTGTAACGCGCCAGGTGATGCAGTTGGCCGAGCACCGGTTTGCGCTGGGCCGGAAAGAATTTGAAGCCCGGAACGCGCGGCGCGAAGGGGTCGTGGCTTAACTGGAAATGGCCGAGGAACGCCTCGTCGGCATGCAAACTAGTCATCGGAATCTTATTAACCTTTAAGCTGAGCCAGGGCGCGGTAATCCGCTCCCAGCGTGGCCTGTAGAACCTCTTTCGGATAATCGTCGGTCACTACCGCTTCACCCATCCGGCGCAGCAGCACCAGGCGCAGACGACCGTCGATCACTTTTTTGTCGATTGCCATGTGTTCAAGAAAATCGGCTTCGCTCATTTCAGAAGGCGGAACCACTGGCAGGCCGGCCCGCTGAAACAGGCGAATGCCGCGATCGCGCTCCTGTTCGCTGATCCAGCCCAGACGCGCTGACATCTCCAGCGCCATCACAGTGCCAGCCGCCACCGCCTCACCATGCAACCAGACACCATAGCCCATGTGGGTCTCGATGGCGTGGCCGAAGGTGTGGCCGAGGTTGAGCGTGGCGCGTACGCCGGTTTCCTTCTCATCGGCGCCGACCACCGCAGCCTTGGCTGCGCAGGAGCGCTCGATGGCGTAAGTCAGGGCTGTTTGATCCAGCGCGCGCAAGGCGTCGACGTTGTCTTCGAGCCAGCCGAGGAACGGCTCGTCGCAGATCAGACCGTACTTGATGACCTCAGCCAGACCCGCCGACAGCTCGCGTGGTGGCAGGGTTTTCAGGGACGCCGTATCGATCAGCACGACATTCGGCTGATAGAACGCGCCGACCATGTTCTTGCCCAGCGGATGGTTGATCCCGGTTTTGCCGCCCACCGACGAATCGACCTGGGACAGCAACGTGGTGGGGATCTGGATGAAGTCGACGCCGCGCTGATAGCAGGCAGCGGCGAAACCGGCCATGTCGCCGATCACACCGCCGCCAAGGGCGATAACAGTAGTGCGGCGATCATGACGGGCGGTCAGCAAACCGTCGAAGATCAGTTGCAGGGTTTCCCAGTTCTTGAAGGCTTCGCCGTCCGGCAACACCACGGAAATAACCGAGAACTGCGCCAGACTGCGCGTCAGACGTTCGAGATAGAGCGGCGCAACGGTCTCATTGGAGATGATTGCCACCTGGCGCCCGTGGATATGCGGAGCCAGCAACTCGGGCTGATCCAACAAACCTTCGCCAATATGAATCGGGTAGCTGCGCTCGCCTAGATCGACCTTGAGTGTCTGCATGTGTCCCCACAGTGAAGATGGAAGCAGGCGTCCTGCCCTGAATTATTGGTTACTGCGGCCTGTAGCGGGTATGACGCCACCGGCACGCCATCCGCCACAACCTTGGCGGGCTGTGACAGGACGCCGAGGATAGCGCATTTCGGGCGATGCTTTAACGGGGAGGAAGCTGCGCCAGACGGTCGAGAATGTCGAGCACTACCATACGCGGCGGCCGTTCGTCGGTTTCCACCACCAGATCGGCAATTTCCCGATAGAGCGGATCACGGATGGCGAGCAGGTCACGCAGGGTTTTCGCCGGATCGGCGGTGCGCAGCAACGGTCGATTGCGATCGCGGGAAGTGCGGCCGACCTGCTGTTCGACGGAAGCGTGCAGATACACCACGCGCCCGCCCTCATGCAGGGCCTTGCGATTGGCATCGCGCATGACCGCGCCACCGCCGGTCGCCAACACCACGCCGTCGAACTCGCACAGCTCGGCGATCATCGCCTGCTCACGGTCACGAAAGCCCGGCTCGCCTTCCTTGTCGAAGATCCACGGGATATTGGCGCCCGTGCGCAGTTCAATTTCCTTGTCGGAATCTTTGAACGGCAGGCGCAGCTCTTTGGCCAGTAATCGGCCGATGGTGCTTTTGCCAGCACCCATCGGACCTACAAGAATCAAATTTCGCACAGAATCAACGACTCACAGCAATCGCCTGGTTATTCATGATACGCGGAGTGAGAAATACCAGCAGCTCGGATTTTTTCTCCGAAACCACATCACGCCGGAAAAGGCGGCCAAGATACGGCACATCGCCAAGAAATGGCACCTTATCTACGACCTTGCTCTGAGTATTTGAGAAAACCCCCCCAATCACGATGGTTTCGCCATCATTGACCAGCACTTTGGCGTTGACCTCGTTCTTTTTGATCGGCGGTACATCCTGCACTTTGTTCAGGTAATCCGGTTCGTCCTTGGTGACCTTGACCTCCATGATGATGCGGTTATCCGGGGTGATCTGCGGGGTCACTTCCAGCGACAGCGAAGCCTCCTTGAACGACACCGACGTGGCGCCGCTGGAGCTGGCTTCCTGGTAAGGAATCTCGGTGCCTTTGAGGATCTTCGCGGTCTCTTTGTCGGAGGTGACCACATTGGGCTGCGAAACGATTTCACCGTTGCCGGTCTTCTCCATGGCCGTCAGCTCCAGATCGAGCAAAACGTTGTCGGTAATGAACGCGATACCGATCCCGGAAGTATTGCCGACGGTCCCCATGTCGACGAACGGCGAGTTGGTACTGGTGCTGCCCGGCGTGCCGATGGTGGTCGATGAACCGTTGACCCCGGAGGCATTCCAGTTGCCCTTGTTCTGGATCGAACCACCCCAGCGCACCCCCAGACTCTTGTCGTAATCGACGTTGGCCTCGACGATGCGCGCCTCGATCATCACCTGACGCACTGGAATATCCAGTTGCGCCACGATCCGCCGCAGCTCGTCGAGGCGATCCTGAGTCTGGTAGGCAATGATGTTGTTGGTCCGTTCGTCGACAGTGATTGACCCACGCTCATCGATCTTCGCCTCGGCGCTGGTCACCGACTGGAACAGCTTGGCGATGTCCGCAGCCTTGGCATAGTTCACCTGCAACAGCTCACGACGCAGCGGCGCCAGTTCGGCGATCTGCTTCTGCGACTCCAGCTCCTGACGTTCGCGCGCGGCAATTTCATCAGCCGGGGCCACCAGCAGCACATTACCGATTTTGCGTTTATCCAGGCCTTTGGTCTTCAGCACCAGATCCAGCGCCTGATCCCACGGCACGTTTTGCAAACGCAGGGTGATGCCGCCCTGCACCGTGTCGCTCGCCACCAGATTGAGGTTGGTGAAGTCGGCGATCAGTTGCAGCACCGAGCGCACGTCAATGTCCTGGAAGTTCAACGAGAGCTTTTCACCGACATAGGCCTGACGATCGGCGTTGCGTTTTTGCAGGTCATCGAAGGTCATCGGACGGATGCTGACGGTCAGTTTGTTATCGGTCTGGAACGTGGAATAGTCAAAGGTGCCGCTGGGCTCGACGGTAATGACCGTGCGATCACCGGTTACGCCGGCGTTGACGAATTGCACTGGCGTGGCGAAATCCTTCACGTCGAGACGCACCCGCAGCTTTTCCGGCAATTGCGTACGGGCGAAGCTGAGGATGATCTTGCCGTCATGCTCCTGGATATCCGGGGCGATGGTCGGGTCGGACAGGTCGATGACGACATTGCCCTCGCCCGCAGTGCCGCGCTGAAAATCCACACCGCGAATGGCGCGGGATTTCGCCACGAACGCCTTGGCGGGGGCAGCAGTAGTCGCCACGCGTGGTGCCGCCACTGCCGGTCGCGGCGCCTTGGCCGGCGCGCCCTGACCAACCACCACGAACAGATAGTTGCCCTCAACCCGTGTGTCGTAAGGCGCCAATTGCGTGAGACTGACAATCAGCCGCGTGCGGTCCTTGGCTTCAACCACCGTGGCCGTGCGCGCATTGCCACTGCCCAGATCGAGATTTTTGCTCGCCAACTGACTGGCCACACCGGGCAAGTCCAGCGCAATTCGCGCCGGTGACTCGGTGGTGTAACCCTTGGGCTGCGGCGGCGGGCCGTCGAACGACAGCTTCAGTTCGACTCGATCACCCGGCAACGCTGCCACATCCAGCGCCTTCAAGTTGGCCGCCTGTACCATCGGTGACAACAGCGCTATCCATAGCGAAAAACCGAGGGTGGAGAAAATCCTGTTCATTATTCGACTTCCACTATGAATGCTCTTTCAAAGGAATGGTGCGCGGACGTTCCAGCCAGGTGCCTTCACCGTCGGGCACGATTTCAACCACATCGACCTGGGTGGCGCTGATGGCGACAATGCGGCCATCGTTGCGGCCCAGGTAATCGCCAACCTTCAGGCGATGCACCCCGCCGGCGCCACGCAATAGCGCGAAGGAACCGGAAGCATTGGCAATCGTGCCGACCATCTCGAACTGCTCGATGTTGAAACCTTCGAGGTATTGCTTGACCCGACCAGGATCGGGCTTGACGTTGCGCGAACCACGCTTGTGCCCGGCCAGATCGACGCGCACCTGACGCGAGAACGGACTGCGCAGGTTGGCAGCGCTGTAACTGAATGCTGGGTAAGACCGGAATGTGGGTGTTGGTTCAATCTTGCCTGCCGGACGCAAGCGCACTTCATTCATGTAGGCGTCGAGGTCGCTGAAGTCATTGCTGGCACCACAACCGCTCAATGCCAGCAGTGCCATCAACCCGGCGCAACAACGTTTCGGGGTCATTTTTGCAGCCCCTTGTCGTTGTAGCGGTAGGTCTTGGCGAGGATGCTCATGCGCAACTTCGACCCACCTTCTTTGCTGGCCGGGGCCAGTTCGAAGTCATGCAGGGTCACGATGCGTGGCAAACCGGCCACGCCACTGACGAACGTGGCGAGGTCGTGATAGGCGCCAGTGACGGTAATCTGGATCGGCAGCTCGATGTAAAACGGCTGGGTGACCTCCGGCAACAGTTTGATTTCCTCGAACTCAAGACCACTGCCCAAGCCCGTTCGCGTGATGTCTTCCAGCAAGCCCGGCACTTCGGTGTCACTGGGCAATTGACGCAGCAGCACGCCGAAGGAGTTTTCCATCTCCTTCATCTGCTGGGTGTACAGATCCAGATTGGCGGATATGCGCGCTTTGCTGGCGAACTGCTCCTTCAGCGTGGCCTCTTCTTCGCGCTTGAGCTGCAGTTGGTTTTGCATGTCACTGATGAAAAAGTTATAGCCAAACGCCAACACGAGCACCATCAACAGCGCCCCGGCGATGGCTTTGACTGCGCCCGGCCACGACCCGATGTTGCTGGTGTCCAGATCGTTGAAATCGATGTTGCGCAGACTCTCCAGCCATTCGGACGGCTTCATTGCTCGTCCTCCACAATCTTCGGCTGGGTCTGACGAACGGTCAGCTGAAAGACGTTGGTCTGCTCCACCTGATCGGCACTGGTCGCTTTGACTTCAGTGAGGCTTGCCGCGTCGAACCAGTCGGACGCATCCAGATTGCGCATCAGCTCGGAGACGCGGTTGTTCGACTCCGCCGCACCGCTGATCGACAAGGTTTTACCGGCCATCTTCACGTCAGTGAAATACACACCGTCGGGCAATGTGCGCGCCAGTTGATCGAAGATTCGTCCGCTGACCTGCCGGTTACCCTGCAAGTCCTGAATGATGCGCATGCGCTCGACCAGCTGCTGGCGATGGGCCTTGAGTTCGCTGATCTGCTTGATGCGTTCGTCGACCACGGCAATTTGCTTGCCGATGTAGTCGTTGCGCGCCACTTGCCGGTCGATGGCCGCACTGATGATCTGATCGGCAATGAACACCGCGCCGATCGAACCGACCACCACGCCGGTCAGCGCCAGCAGGAAGCGTTTGCGCCGCTCTTCGCGGCGCTCCTCGCGCCAGGGTAAAAGGTTGATCCGCGCCATCAGTCGAAACTCCTGAGCGCGAGCCCGCAGGCGATCATCAAGGCCGGCGCGTCACTGGCCAGCGCCCCGGCGTTGACCTTGCTGCTCAGGGCCATATTGGAAAACGGATTGGCCACCTGGGTCGGAGTATCCAGGCGCTGTTCGATCAGCCGGTCCAGCCCCGGCACCGACGCCGTGCCGCCAGCGAGCAGAATATGATCGACCGCGTTGTACTGGCCGGAAGCGAAGAAAAACTGCAACGAACGCGATACCTGTTGTACAAGCGCCTCGCGAAACGGCTGCAACACCTCGCTGACGTAATCGTCGGGCAGACCGCCCTGCTTCTTTGCCAGCCCCGCCTGCTCGATGGTCAGGCCATAGCGACGCTGGATCTCCTCGGTCAATTGCCGGCCGCCGAACAACTGCTCGCGGGTGTAGATGATCTTGCCGTTGTGCAGGACGCTGAGGGTGGTCATGGTGGCGCCGATGTCGACCACCGCCACGGTCAAGCGCTCTTGAGAAGCCGCCAGCTGCGTCGCGAGCAAGCCGAACGAACGCTCCAGCGCGTACGCTTCGACGTCCACCACACGCGCGGTCAACCCGGCCAGCGCCAGTGCCGCTTCACGGACTTCGACGTTTTCCTTGCGACAGGCGGCCAGCAACACGTTGACCCGCTCGGGGTTGCGCGGTGACACACCCTGAACCTCGAAGTCGATGGCGACTTCATCCAGCGGATAGGGAATGTATTGGTCGGCTTCAATCTTGAGCTGGTTTTCCAGTTCGTCGTCGGAAAGTCCGGCGTCCATCTCGATGATCTTGGTAATCACCGCTGACCCGGCCACTGCCACCGCCACGCCTCTCAGCCCGGTGCGTGCCTTGCCCAGCACCCGGGTCAGGGCCTGGCCCACGCCCTCGAGCTCGGCGATGTTTTTTTCGACCACGGCGTTCGGTGGCAGCGGCTCCACCGCATAAGCCTCGACCCGGTAGCGATCACCCTGACGACTAAGTTCCAGCAGCTTCACCGACGTGGAGCTGATGTCGATCCCCAGTAACGCATTGGTCTTTTTATTGAAGAGTCCCAGCACTACCAATTCCCTATGACTTTCCGTGAGTTACGGACTCTGTAATACACATTGCGTTCCTTCACCCCGTCTTGACAGAAGCGCAAATGACGCCCCCAGCAGAAAAGTGCTTATAATGCCCAGCGATTTTTTCCGCTTTTTACTGCCTGCGCGGACCGTTCTGTGTGTAGCCGGAACCCCGTCGCCAAATTCATTTTTTGCTCTGGATGTCCAAAAGCCTTGATTCGTCTGCTGAAATTTTTCGGTTGGTCCATCGTCGCCGTTTTCTGCGGACTGCTTTTAGGTCTCAGCGGCGCTTATCTTTACCTTAGTCCGGGTTTGCCGTCTGTGGAGGCTCTGCGAAGCATTCAGTTGCAGATTCCCCTGCGGGTCTACAGCAGCGACGACAAGTTGATCGCAGAGTTTGGCGAAATGCGCCGTACTCCGATCCGTTTCGCCGACATTCCCCCCAATTTCATTAATGCGTTACTAAGTGCTGAAGACGACAACTTCGCCAACCACTACGGCGTCGATCCGAGCAGCCTGATGCGTGCCGCGACTCAATTGGTCAAGAGCGGTCACATTCAGTCCGGCGGCAGCACCATCACCATGCAGGTGGCGAAGAACTTCTTCCTCTCCAGCGAACGCAGCTTCTCGCGCAAAGCCACTGAAATTCTTCTGGCCTTGCAGATCGAACGGCAACTGACCAAGGACGAGATCCTTGAGCTGTACGTGAACAAGATTTATCTGGGCAACCGCGCTTACGGCATCGAGGCGGCGGCGCAGGTGTATTACGGCAAGTCGATCCGCGACGTCAGCCTGGCGCAGATGGCGATGATCGCCGGCCTGCCGAAAGCCCCTTCGCGCTTCAATCCGCTGGCCAACCCGGCGCGCAGTAAAGAGCGTCGCGACTGGATCCTGGGGCGCATGTACAAGCTCGGCAAGATTACCGAGCCTGAGTACACCGCGGCGATCAACGAGCCTCTGAACGCCAGCTATCACGTGCCCACCCCGGAAGTGAACGCACCGTACATTGCCGAAATGGCCCGTGCCGAAATGGTCGGTCGTTATGGCAGCGACGCCTACACCGAGGGTTTTCGGGTCACCACCACGGTGCCGAGCAACCTGCAGGAAATGGCCAACACCGCGCTGCATGAAGGCTTGATGACCTACGATCAGCGTCACGGCTACCGTGGCCCCGAATCGCGCCTGCCGGGCAAGACCCGCGAAGCATGGGCCACCGAGCTGACCAAACAACGCACCATCAGTAGCCTTGAGCCGGCCATCGTCACTCAGGTCGACAAGGATGGCCTGCAAGTGCTGACCCGCACTGGCGATGAACATGTTGCGTGGGACACCATGAAATGGGCGCGGCCGTTCCTTAATACCAACAGCATGGGCGCCAACCCGCGCCAACCGTCGGATGTTGCGCAGATCGGTGATCTGGTTCGCGTGCAGCGTCAGAAAGACAATTCGCTGAAGTTCAGCCAGCTTCCCCAGGCGCAAGGCGCACTGGTGTCGCTGGATCCACAGAACGGCGCGATCCGCTCGCTGGTCGGCGGTTTTGCTTTCGAGCAGAGCAATTACAACCGCGCCATGCAGGCCAAGCGTCAGCCGGGCTCGAGCTTCAAGCCGTTCGTCTACAGCGCTGCGCTGGACAACGGTTACACCGCCGCCACGCTGGTCAACGACGCCCCCATCGTGTTCGTCGACGAGTATCTGGATAAGGTCTGGCGCCCGAAGAACGACACCAACACCTTCCTCGGGCCGATCCGCTTGCGCGAAGCGCTGTACAAGTCGCGCAACCTGGTTTCGATCCGCCTGCTGCAAGCAATGGGCGTAGGCAAGACCATCGACTACATCACTCGCTTCGGCTTCAACAAGCAGGACCTGCCGCCGAACCTGTCGCTGGCGCTGGGTACCGCAACGCTGACGCCGATGGAGATCGCCACCGGTTGGGCCACGTTCGCCAACGGCGGCTACAAGATCACCCCGTTCATCATCGACAAGATCGAAAGCCGCAATGGCGACACGCTGTTCGTCGCCAATCCGCCGACCGTTCCGCAGGATACCTCGGCCACTGATGGCCTCGCGGCGCCGGCCACTGAATCGTTTACCGTCAACGCCGCGCCGGTGCCGGGCGAAGCACCGGGCACCGCTGCCGTGCCGCAAACGCCGGCAGTCGCTGAACGCATCGTCGACGCTCGCACGACATACATCCTCAACAGCATGCTGCAGGACGTCATCAAGCGCGGCACGGGGCGTCGTGCGCTAGCCTTGGGCCGCAGCGACATCGCCGGTAAAACCGGTACGACCAACGAATCGAAAGATGCGTGGTTCTCCGGTTACAACGCCGATTACGTGACCACGGTCTGGACCGGTTTCGATCAGCCGGAAAGCCTCGGTCGCCGCGAGTTCGGCGGCACAGTGTCACTGCCGATCTGGATGAACTATATGGCGGCCGCCCTCAAGGACAAGCCGCCGCACGTGCAGCCTGAGCCGGAAGGTATGCTGAGCCTGCGGGTGGATCCGGCCAGTGGTCGCGCGGCGACGCCGAGCACGCCGGGAGCCTACTTCGAGCTGTTCAAGGCTGAGGACACGCCGCCATCGGTGAATGAGCTGGGGAATGGCTCCGTGCCGGGCAGTCCGCTGCCGGCGGATGAGCAGGCGCCGATCGATTTGTTCTGATCCCGGCGCACATTGAAAAGCCCCGCCTTCGTGAGAAGTGCGGGGCTTTTTGTTTTCTGCGCGCCGGGATTGGCATTTCATATCGAGAGTCCCCTCACCCTAACCCTCTCCCAGAGGGAGAGGGGGCTGATCGCGGGATGCTGGAGAAATACGCTGACCTGAAAGTCTTGCTGTGAATCCATAATCGACTCGGTCATTCAGGTCGATGTATAGGGCAAGACAGCTCGATCGGTTCCCTCTCCCTCTGGGAGAGGGTTAGGGTGAGGGGCTTTTGGCAGCCACAAAAAAGCCCCGAATCATAATGAACCGGGGCTTTTGCTTGAAGCGCTACAACAGCTTAGCCGTTGAACACGTCATCCACGCTTTTCAGCGGGTAGTTCTTCGGATACGGCAGGGTTGCCACACCGGTCTCGATTGCGGCTTTGGCCACAGCGTCGGAGATCAGGGTGATCAGGCGCTTGTCCATTGGCTTCGGAATGATGTACTCACGACCGAATGCCAGCGGAGCACCACCGTAGGCATCGCACACGTCCTGAGGCACTGGCAGTTTGGCCAGTTCGCGCAGGGCGTTGGCGGCAGCCACTTTCATTTCTTCGTTGATGCGCTTGGCGCGAACGTCCAGGGCACCACGGAAGATGAACGGGAAGCCCAGAACGTTGTTGACCTGGTTCGGGTAGTCCGAACGGCCGGTCGCCATGATCACGTCGCTACGGGTAGCGTGAGCCAGTTCCGGGGAGATTTCCGGATCCGGGTTCGAGCACGCGAACACGATCGGATTTGCCGCCATCGACAGCAGGCCTTCAGCGCTCAGCAGGTTCGGGCCGGACAGACCGACGAATACGTCAGCGCCTTGCAGCGCGTCAGCCAGGCTGCGCTTGTCAGTAGCGTGGGCGAACACGGCTTTGTACTGGTTCAGGTCATCACGGCCGGAGTGGATCACGCCGGTACGGTCAACCATGAAGATGTTTTCGATGCTTGCGCCCATGCTCACCAGCAACTTCATGCAGGAGATGGCGGCAGCGCCGGCGCCCAGGCAGACGATCTTCGCTTCCGGCAGGGTTTTGCCAGCAATTTGCAGGGCGTTGATCATGCCCGCAGCGGTCACGATCGCGGTGCCGTGCTGGTCATCGTGGAATACCGGAATGTCGCACTGCTCGATCAGAGCACGTTCGATCTCAAAGCACTCAGGGGCCTTGATGTCTTCCAGGTTGATGCCACCGAAGGTGATGGAGATACGCTTGACGGTGTCGATGAAGGCTTGCGGGCTTTCGGAGTCGACTTCGATGTCGAACACGTCGATGCCGGCGAAGCGCTTGAACAGCACGCCTTTACCTTCCATGACGGGCTTGGAAGCCAATGGGCCGAGGTTACCCAGGCCGAGAATCGCGGTGCCATCGGAAATGACTGCAACCAGGTTGCCCTTGCCGGTGTACTTGTAGGCCAGTTCAGGATCGCGAGCGATCTCGCGCACTGGTTCAGCTACGCCGGGGCTGTAGGCCAGCGACAGGTCGCGGGCGGTAGCAGTGGCCTTGGTGAGCTCGACACTCAGCTTCCCTGGACGAGGATGAGCATGGTATTCGAGAGCGGCAGTTTTCAGATCAGACATTTTGGCATTCCGCTTTTTTACTGTTGGACAGACTGGTCAGCGAGGATACGCGCCTCGCAAAGTCCCCACAAGACTGAGCGGTCACCCCTGTCAAGCGCCCTGCCCTACGACTTTGGGCCAAGAGCCACGGCGCACAAGGGCTTGACTGTTCACAATCGACAGAAAAAATGTCTACAATTTTTATTCAGCGTGCGCTCTGCAGCATGGCAGGATCGGTCAGTGGCAGCAGCCAACGCGGCTGACCCGGTTTCAACCCACCGCGCCGCGAACGATCGACCACCCAGCCACGCGCCTCGATTTGCTTGCCCTTCAGCGCTTGCAAGCGAGCATTGTCAAATTGTCCGACCAGATTGGGTGCAACACGCAATACAAGCGAGTCCTGCAACTCGATCCAGATTCCACCGCGATTGCGTTGCACTTTGCTCACACGGCCACTGACCACAGCGAAACCCGAGCGCTGGATCTGCTCTGCTTTCAGTACAGGTGATTGCCGCCAGAGGCCTCGACCCGCTTGTCGCGCTTCGCGTTCAGCCGCTTGCTGACAGGCAACAAGATCGACATTCGGCGCCACCGCGACCTGGAAACCCAGGCCATCGGCGAGCATTTGCGCTTCGAGGTTGGCGCCGCTGGCACTGTAGAGATGGGCCAGCGTACGGCCGTAATGGTCTTTTGACTCTTTGCCGGGAAGCACACCGACGCGCCCGCCGCTGTCAGCCACTAGTGCTTCCAGGCGTTTACGCGCAGCAATGGCGAATGGCTCGTCGCTGCGACCCTGCTTGCCGAGTTCAGGCGTATTGAGGCCGATCATCCGTACGCTGCGGCCGTCGCTCAGGCGCAAGGTGTCGCCATCGACCACGCGCTGCACGGCGATTTGCGTCAGCCCGGCGGGTGTCGGGCAGTACGCAAGCGCGGTGGAAAGCCAAATCGCAGGCATAAAAAAGGCGCCCGCAAGGGACGCCTTTTTCAGCAGCGAGGAAAAGCCCACCGGGCTCTTCAACCTTACTCTGCAGCAGCAGGTTTCTTGCCGAAAGCACCGAAACGGTCTGCGAAGCGCTGAACGCGGCCGCCAGTGTCCAGAGTCTTTTGCTTACCGGTGTAGAACGGGTGGCATTCGTTGCACACGTCGATTGGCAGAGCTTTGCCGAAGGTCGAACGGGTTTCAAACTTGTTGCCACAGCTGCAGGTAACAGCGATGACTGGGTAATTCGGGTGGATATCAGCTTTCATGGTGTCTTCCTCAGCTAGCGTGCCGCCATCCAACACTATTGTTGAATACCGCACGTAATTAGGCCGCGGATTCTACCAGACCTTTGCAATCACGCAAGCTGTCCCGGGTGCCCTCCATCAGAAAAGCTGTTCAATGCTGACGGAGGACACAGAACCGACTGTCTGCTAGGCTCCCGACCCATTGCGCTGTCCCTGAGGGAGCGAGCCTGCTCGCGAAGACGATCTATCAGCCAGCATTTTCGTCGCCTGACACACCGCTTTCGCGAGCAGGCTCGCTCCCACAGGTTATGTACCCAATCCTTTTAATCGTCTGCTGATCGAGATCCCCCCGCGTGCCCGACGCCATTCTGCGCCTCGCCCTGCCTTCGCCTTTGCGCCGCCTGTTCGACTATCGGGCGCCGGCTGGCGTACTGCGCGCGCAGTTGCAACCGGGCATGCGCCTGCGGGTGCCATTTGGCCGACGCGAGATGATCGGCATTCTGGTGGAGGTGACCGACACCAGCGAAGTGCCGGTGGAGAAACTCAAACCGGCGCTGGCCCTCCTCGACGCCACCCCGCCACTGCCGCCAGCGCTATTCAAGCTGTGCCTTTGGACATCCCAGTATTATCAGCACAGCCTGGGCGACACCTTGAGCTGGGCGCTGCCGGTGCTATTGCGTCAGGGTGAACTGGCCGAAGCCCGGCAGGAGCGCTTCTGGTCGGTAATGCCGGGCGCCAGCGTCGACGATCCGCGCATCGCCCGTGCGCCGCGTCAGCGTGAAGCCTTGACCACGCTGGCCCAACACCCTCACGGCGTCGCCCATCAGTTGCTGAGCAAACTGATGCTGAGCAAGGACAGTCTCGATCTGCTGCTGGCGAAAAATCTGGTGCAAGTCGAGATCCGCCGCCATGCACCCGGCGCACGCCATGAACATTGGCTGGCGCAACCGGAGCTGCCGCTCAATCCAGAGCAGCGCGCTGCGTATGAGGCGATTCGCGCAGGCTTCGACAGTTATCACGCGTTTCTGTTGGCCGGCGTCACGGGCAGCGGCAAGACCGAAGTCTATTTGCAACTGATCCGCGAAACCCTCGAGGCCGGCAAACAGGCGCTGGTGCTGATCCCGGAGATCAACCTCGGTCCGCAGACGCTGGCGCGCTTCGAACAACGTTTCAACGCGCGGATCGCCCTGATCCACTCGGCCGTCAACGATCGCGAGCGCCTCGAAGCCTGGCTCGCCGCCCGCGACGGCGAGGCCGACATTATTATCGGCACCCGCTCGGCGCTGTTCACCCCGATGAAGAATCCGGGGCTGATCATCATCGACGAAGAGCACGACGGCTCCTATAAACAGCAGGAAGGCTTGCGCTACCACGCCCGTGATCTGGCGCTGGTGCGCGCGCGGCAGGAAAACATCCCGATTGTCCTCGGCTCCGCCACGCCTTCGCTGGAAAGCCTGCACAACGCCTACACCGGCCGTTATGGCCTGCTACGCCTGAACGAACGCGCCGGTGGTGCCAAGCAACCGCGCTTCCTGCGCCTGGATGTGAAAAGCCGCCCACTGGACAGCGGGATTTCCGGGCCGATGCAGCAAGCCATTGGCCAGACCCTGGCAAATGGGCAACAGGTGCTGGTATTCCTCAACCGTCGCGGTTTTGCACCAACGCTGCTTTGTCACGATTGCGGCTGGATGTCCGAATGTTCACGCTGCGATGCGCGGATGACGGTTCACCAGCGCCACGGCGAATTGCGCTGCCACCATTGCGGCTACGTCGAGCGCACACCGCGCCAATGCCCGAAGTGCAACAAGGTCGATCTGCGCCCGGTCGGCGCCGGTACCGAGCGCGCAGAGGAACGCCTGGCGATTCTGTTCCCGGATTACCCGGTGCTGCGGGTCGACCGCGACAGTACGTCGCGCAAGGACGCGATGAATCAGCTGTTCGCAACGATCCAGAAGGGCCAGCCCTGCATTCTGGTCGGCACACAGATGTTGGCCAAGGGGCACCATTTCCCGCGGGTGACGCTGGTGTCGATTCTCGATGCCGACGGTGGCTTGTTCTCCGGCGACTTCCGCGCCAGCGAGCGCATGGCGCAGCTGATCGTGCAGGTCGCCGGACGGGCCGGCCGGGCGGAAGAGCCTGGCAAGGTGATCATTCAGACCCACCTCGCCGACCATCCTTTATTGGTGCAACTGACCGAACAGGGCTATTTCGCCTTTGCCGAACAGGCCTTGAGCGAGCGCCGCGCCGCCGGCCTGCCGCCGTTCGCGCATTTGGCGCTGCTGCGTGCCGAAGCGCACAAGCCGGGGCAGGCCGAAGGTTTTCTCGATGAGGCGTGCAGCGAGGCCGAGCGTTTACTGGTCGAGCAGGGGCTGAACGGGATTGAACTGCTGGGGCCGGTGCCGGCGCCGATGGAGCGGCGTGCCGGGCGTTATCGCGCGCAGTTGCTGCTGCAGGCGACAGCACGGGCACCGCTGCATCGGCTGCTGGCCAGTTGGTTGCTGGTCCTGGAGCAGATGCCGAGCGGGCGGGCGGTGCGTTGGTCTTTAGATGTCGATCCGGTCGATTTGTATTGACCTGAAGATCGCCTTCGCGAGCAGGCTCGCTCCTACGAGGGATTGATGCCAGACACATAATGTATCAACGCCGCAGATCCAATGTGGGAGCGAGCCTGCTCGCGAAAGCGGTCTATTTGTCACCACATATCCATAAGCTGCCTGCTAAGGTTGGCAAGCCCGTCTTCGCAACGGATAATGCCCAGTTTTTCCACCCGCGCATCGATGCGCCGCCGCGCTTGCGGTCGAAAGAGAAGACCATGAAAGACACCATTCGCCAGCTGATCCAACAAGCCCTCACCCAACTCGTCAACGAAGGTGTGTTGCCTGAAGGCCTGACGCCGGCGATTCAGGTGGAGAACGCTCGTGACAAGACTCACGGCGACTTCGCCAGCAACATCGCGATGATGCTGGCCAAGCCTGCGGGCATGAAGCCGCGCGATCTGGCGGAAAAAATCATCGCTGCGCTGCCGGCTGACGAGAACGTCACCAAGGCCGAAATCGCCGGCCCGGGCTTCATCAACTTCTTCCAGAACACTCAGGCGCTGGCTTCGCGACTCGACGCTGCCCTGGCCGACGCCCATGTCGGCGTGCGCAAGGCAGGTCCTGCGCAGCGCACCGTGGTCGACCTGTCTGCGCCGAACCTGGCCAAAGAGATGCACGTCGGCCACTTGCGCTCGACCATCATTGGCGATGGCGTGGCACGCGTACTTGAATTCCTCGGCGACGAAGTGATCCGTCAGAACCACGTTGGCGACTGGGGCACCCAGTTCGGCATGCTGATGGCCTATCTGCAAGAGAACCCGATCACCAGCGACGAACTGTCGGATCTGGAAAACTTCTACCGCGCCGCCAAGCAGCGTTTCGACGAGTCCACCGAATTCGCCGACCGCGCCCGTGGCCTGGTGGTCAAGTTGCAGGCCGGCGACGCCGAGTGCCTGGCGCTGTGGACCAGGTTCAAGGACATCTCGCTGTCGCACTGCCAGAAGATCTACGAACTGCTCAACGTCAAACTGACCATGGCCGACGTGATGGGCGAAAGCGCCTACAACGACGACCTGATCAATGTGGTCAACGACCTGAAAGCGGCCGGCATGCTGGTCGAGAGCAACGGCGCCCAGTGCGTGTTCCTCGACGAGTTCAAGAACGCCGACGGCGACCCGCTGCCGGTGATCATCGTCAAGGCTGACGGCGGCTACCTGTACGCCACCACTGACCTGGCAGCCGTGCGCTATCGCAGCGGCAAACTGAAAGCCGACCGCGCGCTGTACTTCGTCGATCAGCGTCAGGCGCTGCACTTCCAGCAAGTGTTTGCCGTGGCACGCAAGGCCGGTTTCGTGACCCATCCGATGGAAATGGAGCACATGGGTTTCGGCACCATGAACGGCGCCGATGGCCGTCCGTTCAAGACCCGTGACGGCGGCACCGTGAAGCTGATCGATCTGCTGACCGAAGCTCAGGACCGCGCCTACAACCTGGTGAAGGAGAAGAACCCGGAGCTTGCCGAAGACGAGCTGCGCAACATCGCCAAGGTCGTCGGCATCGGTGCGGTGAAATACGCCGACCTGTCCAAACACCGCACCAGCGACTACAGCTTCAACTTCGATTTGATGCTCAACTTCGAAGGCAACACCGCGCCATACCTGCTGTACGCCTACACCCGTGTGGCCGGTGTATTCCGCAAACTGGGCAAGGACTTCAGCGAAGTCGACGGCCAGATCGTCCTCGAAGCGGCACACGAACATGAGCTCGCAGCCAAGCTGGCGCAGTTCGGCGAAGTGCTGAACAACGTGTCCGATAAAGGTACGCCGCACATTCTTTGCACCTACCTGTACGACGTCGCCGGCCTGTTCTCGAGCTTCTACGAGAACTGCCCGATCCTCACCGCCGAAACCCCGGCCCAGATGCAGAGCCGTCTGCGTCTGGCCGCGTTGACCGGTCGCACCCTCAAGCAAGGCCTGGAGCTGTTGGGTCTGGAAACTCTGGAGCGTATGTAAGTTGGCTGCCAAGAAAAAACCTGCCCCCAAACGTGGCGCCAGCCGTTACCAGGCGCCTGCGAAGCAGCCGATCCCGGGATGGCTGTGGATGGCCATCGGCCTGACGGTCGGTGCGTTCATCGTGTTCCTGATGAAGCTGGAGCCTGGCAAAGGCAGCGACACGGTCAAGCGCGAGAAGGTCGAGCAACAGCAGAAAGCGAAAATCGCCGAAGCCAACAAGACCCCGCCGAGCCCGACGCAACCGGTGAAGCCGAAGTACGACTTCTACACCCTGCTGCCGGAATCGGAAGTGATCGTGCCGGCGGACGCCGTACCGGAGAAAACCCTGCCGACGCCTCAAGTGCCGACCACACCGGTCACCCCGGCGGAAGCCGCAAAAATCGACACTGCGCGGGCTCAGGCAGCACTGGCGGGCATTACCCCGCCGCCGGCACCTCCGGTGAAAGCAGCGCCGGTGACCAAATTCTTCCTCCAGGCCGGTTCGTTCCGCAAAGAGGCGGATGCGGACAAGGTTCGGGCGCAGATCATTTTGCTCGGCCAGGCGGTGGCGGTTGAGTCGGGTACGGTGAAAGATGAGACCTGGTATCGCGTACTGGTGGGCCCGTTCAGCAACCGTGAGCAGTTGACCACGGCGCAAAAACAACTGGCCGGCAGCGGCTTCAGCAACCTGTTGTTACAACAACGCCAGAGCCGCTGATTTCCTCCCACACGGGCGCCACAAATCCCCTGTAGGAGCTGCCGAAGGCTGCGATCTTTTGATTTTGTTTCAGATCAAGATCAAAAGATCGCAGCCTTCGGCAGCTCCTACAGGGGGTCGCCGTTCGTCCCTCCACGCCCTCCCCGGTTGAAATCCTCTCCACCACCCCCATATGAATGGGCATAGGCATTTTCGCCCCGCTGCGTGGAGACTCTTCCCTTGACCACCATCGTTTCAGTCCGCCGCCACGGCAAAGTCGTCATGGGCGGCGACGGCCAGGTTTCTCTCGGCAACACCGTGATGAAAGGCAACGCAAAGAAAGTTCGTCGCCTGTACCACGGCCAGGTCATCGCGGGTTTTGCCGGCGCCACCGCCGACGCCTTCACCCTGTTTGAACGCTTCGAAGGCCAGCTCGAGAAACATCAGGGCCACCTGATCCGCGCCGCTGTCGAACTCGCCAAAGAATGGCGCACCGACCGTTCCCTCAGCCGCCTCGAAGCCATGCTCGCGGTCGCCAACAAGGATGCATCCCTGATCATCACCGGCAACGGTGACGTGGTCGAACCGGAAAACGGCCTGATCGCCATGGGCTCCGGTGGCGGTTACGCCCAGGCTGCGGCCAGCGCGCTGCTGAAAAAGACCGATCTGTCGGCTCGCGAAATCGTCGAAACCGCACTTGGTATCGCCGCCGACATCTGTGTATTCACCAACCACACTCAGACTATTGAGGAGCAGGATCTCGCTGAAGAAGCCTGACTCGGCCCTGTGCCACGGCTTTTTTCTGCTTGAGGACCGCCAAAAATTATGTCCATGACTCCCCGCGAAATCGTCCACGAACTCAACCGCCACATCATCGGCCAGGACGATGCCAAGCGCGCCGTCGCGATTGCCCTGCGCAACCGCTGGCGCCGCATGCAGCTGCCTGAAGAGCTGCGCGTTGAAGTGACCCCGAAGAACATCCTGATGATCGGCCCGACCGGTGTCGGTAAAACCGAGATCGCCCGTCGTCTGGCGAAACTGGCCAACGCGCCGTTCATCAAGGTCGAAGCGACCAAGTTCACCGAAGTCGGCTATGTTGGCCGTGACGTCGAGTCGATCATCCGTGATCTGGCCGATGCTGCGATCAAGATGCTGCGCGAACAGGAAATGTCCCGCGTTCGCCATCGCGCCGAGGACGCTGCCGAAGATCGCATCCTCGACGCACTGCTGCCGCCGGCCCGCATGGGCTTCAACAGCGATGAGTCGACGAGTCAGGATTCCAACACGCGTCAGCTGTTCCGCAAGCGTCTGCGCGAAGGTCAGCTGGACGACAAGGAAATCGAGATCGAAGTCGCCGAAGTGGCCGGCATCGAGATCGCCACGCCCCCGGGCATGGAAGAGATGACCAACCAGTTGCAAAGCCTGTTTGCCAACATGGGCAAGGGCAAGAAGAAGTCGCGCAAGCTCAAGGTCAAAGAAGCGTTGAAACTGGTGCGCGACGAAGAAGCCGGGCGTCTGGTCAACGAAGAAGAGTTGAAGGCCAAGGCCCTCGAAGCGGTCGAGCAGCACGGCATCGTGTTCATCGACGAGATCGACAAAGTGGCCAAGCGCGGTAATTCCGGCGGCGTCGACGTGTCCCGCGAGGGTGTGCAGCGCGACCTGCTGCCACTGATTGAAGGCTGCACCGTCAACACCAAACTGGGCATGGTCAAGACTGACCACATCCTGTTCATCGCGTCTGGCGCATTCCACCTGAGCAAGCCGAGCGATCTGGTACCGGAGCTGCAAGGTCGTCTGCCGATCCGCGTCGAACTCAAGGCCCTGAGCCCGGAAGACTTCGAACGCATCCTCAGCGAACCGCATGCCTCGCTGACCGAGCAATACTGCGCGCTGCTGAAAACCGAAGGCCTGAACATCGAGTTCCAGCCCGAAGGCATCAAGCGCATCGCCGAGATCGCCTGGCAGGTCAACGAGAAGACCGAGAACATCGGTGCTCGTCGTCTGCACACACTGCTCGAGCGCCTGCTGGAAGAGGTGTCGTTCAGTGCCGGCGATCTGGCCAGCAGTCACGATGACAAGGTGATCCTGATCGACGCTGAATACGTCAACAGCCACCTCGGCGAATTGGCGCAGAACGAAGACCTGTCCCGCTACATTCTGTAGAGCTGCAAGCTGCAAGCCGCGAGCGGCAAGCTGAGTTAAGCTTGCCGCTTGTAGCTTGCAGCTGAAGGCTTTCCCTATGATTCCTACCGACATCAAACTTCACAAAGCCTCGAAAACCCTGACGCTCACCTACGCGTCCGGCGAGGAGTTCACCCTGCCCGCGGAATTTCTGCGTGTGCATTCCCCCTCCGCCGAGGTCCAGGGCCACGGCAAACCGATCCTGCAATTCGGCAAGCTCAACGTCGGTCTGAGCAAGCTGGAACCGGCCGGTCACTACGCACTGAAACTGACCTTCGATGACGGCCACGACAGTGGCTTGTTCACTTGGGAATATCTCTATGAGCTGGGGCGACGTCATGACGCACTCTGGGCCGATTATCTGGCCGAGCTCAAAGCCGCTGGTAAAACCCGTGATCCGGACGAGTCAATCGTCAAGCTGATGCTCTAGTCCGAGGGTCCTGCTCTTTAGAGGGCATTTTCTAACTTCATCTGTTTGAATGCTCCGCTGTGGCGTCGAGGATCGGCCCGCTTGCGAAAAAAATTAAACTCGGGTAACCAATGGAGCTGGCAAGTTCCCTGCAGTGCTCTACGACTGTAAAGCAGCTATGCAGAATTAACGGTCACCCGAGCAGTAGTACCTGGCAATCGCTGTGGAACTGCACAGCAGATAGCCGGGTACTCGTCTCAGGACAATGGAGCGTCGTAGATGAGTAACAAGAATAACGATGACCTGAAGTACCAAGCCTCGGAAAACACCTTGGGGCTTAATCCCGTCGTTGGGCTGCGCGGAAAGGATCTGCTGGCCTCTGCTCGTATGGTGCTCAAACAGGCCATCAAACAACCGATCCATAGCGTCAGGCACGTCACTCATTTCGGCCTCGAACTGAAAAACGTGCTGTTTGGCAAATCCGAACTGCAACCGGCAGGCGATGACCGTCGCTTCGCTGATCCTGCGTGGAGCCAGAACCCGCTCTACAAACGTTATCTGCAAACCTATCTGGCGTGGCGCAAGGAACTCCATGCCTGGATCGACGACAGCAGCCTGTCGCCCAAAGACATCGCGCGTGGCCACTTCGTCATCAACCTGATGACCGAGGCCATGGCCCCGACGAATACCGCGGCCAACCCCGCAGCGGTCAAGCGCTTCTTCGAAACCGGTGGCAAAAGCCTGCTCGACGGCCTCTCCCATCTGGCCAAGGATCTGGTGCACAACGGCGGCATGCCGAGCCAGGTCAACATGGGCGCGTTCGAGGTCGGCAAGAGCCTGGGCGTGACTGAAGGCGCCGTGGTGTTTCGCAACGATGTGCTGGAGCTGATCCAGTACCGCCCGATCACCGAGCAAGTCCACGAGCGCCCACTGTTGGTGGTGCCGCCGCAGATCAACAAGTTTTACGTATTCGACCTGAGCCCGGACAAGAGCCTGGCGCGTTTCTGCCTGCGCAACAACGTACAGACCTTCATTGTCAGCTGGCGCAACCCGGCCAAGGCGCAGCGCGAGTGGGGCCTGTCGACGTACATTGATGCGCTGAAAGAGGCGGTCGACGTGGTCACCGCGATCACCGGCAGCAAAGACATCAACATGCTCGGCGCCTGCTCCGGCGGCATCACCTGCACCGCCCTGCTCGGCCACTATGCGGCGCTCGGCCAGAACAAGGTCAATGCCCTGACCCTGCTGGTCAGCGTGCTCGACACCACGCTCGACAGCGACGTCGCCCTGTTCGTCGACGAACAGACCCTGGAGACCGCCAAGCGCCATTCGTATCAGGCCGGGGTGCTCGAGGGCAAAGACATGGCCAAGGTCTTCGCGTGGATGCGCCCCAACGACCTGATCTGGAACTACTGGGTCAATAACTACCTGCTCGGCAACGAGCCGCCGGTGTTCGACATCCTGTTCTGGAACAACGACACCACACGGTTGCCGGCAGCGTTCCACGGCGACCTGATCGAGATGTTCAAAAACAATCCACTGATTCGTGCCAATGCACTGGAAGTGTGCGGCACACCGATCGACCTCAAGCAGGTCACCGCCGATATCTATTCGCTGGCCGGCACCAATGACCACATCACCCCGTGGAAGTCTTGCTACAAGTCGGCGCAATTGTTTGGTGGCAAAGTGGAGTTCGTGTTGTCGAGCAGCGGCCATATCCAAAGCATTCTGAACCCGCCGGGCAACCCGAAATCCCGATACATGACCGGCGAAGAGATGGCCGCAAATGCCGAAGACTGGCAAGAGAACTCGACCAAGCACACGGATTCCTGGTGGCTGCATTGGCAGGCGTGGCAGGCCGAGCGGGCGGGCAACCTGAAAAAGGCCCCGACCAAACTGGGCAACAAGGCTTACCCGGCGGGCGAAGCATCGCCGGGCACTTACGTACATGAAAGATAGCGGCAAGCCACAGGCTACAAGCCGCAAGCTGAGCAAGTTCTGCTTGAAGCTTGCGGCTTGTAGCTGCTCCACTCTAACCCGAAGGGCCTGACGCATGCCGCAACCGTTCATATTCCGTACCGTCGAGCTGGATGGCCAGACCCTCCGCACGGCGGTACGCCCCGGCAAGCCTCACTTGACGCCCTTGCTGATTTTCAACGGCATTGGCGCCAACCTGGAGCTGGTGTTTCCTTTTGTCGCGGCGCTGGACCCGGATCTGGAAGTGATCGCCTTCGACGTGCCCGGTGTCGGCGGCTCCTCGACGCCCAATCGGCCATACCGTTTTCCTGGCCTGGCCAAACTGACGTCGCGGATGCTCGATTACCTCGACTACGGTCAGGTCAATGTGATCGGCGTGTCGTGGGGCGGCGCGCTCGCGCAGCAATTCGCCTACGACTACCCCGAGCGCTGCAAGAAACTGGTGCTCGCGGCGACCGCTGCCGGTGCCGTGATGGTGCCGGGCAAACCGAAGGTGCTGTGGATGATGGCCAGCCCCAGGCGCTACATCCAGCCGTCGCATGTGATCCGCATCGCGCCGATGATCTACGGCGGCTCGTTTCGCCGCGACCCGACGCTGGCTGCCAGCCATGCCGCGAAAGTGCGTTCGGCGGGCAAGCTCGGTTACTACTGGCAACTGTTCGCCGGCCTTGGCTGGACCAGCATTCACTGGCTGCACAAGATCAATCAACCGACGCTGGTGCTGGCCGGCGACGACGATCCACTGATCCCGTTGGTCAATATGCGCATGCTCGCCTGGCGAATTCCCAACGCCCAGTTGCACATCATCGATGACGGCCATCTGTTCCTGATTACCCGTGCCGAAGCTGTGGCACCGATCATCATGAAATTCCTCCAGGAGGAACGTCAGCGAGCGGTGATGCACCCGCACCCGTCACCGTTGGGAGGCTGATCGCTGCGGCAGGCTTTATGCAGGGCTTTACACAGAGTGCGCAGCAGGACGCCGCGCAGGCAGCAATCCATAACAGCGTCTATGGTGTTCTGGTTCGGTGAGTTTGTTTTTGGCCTGAAGACGAAGGAGTGTTGAGTCATGCGCGACAAACCAGCGACGGGCGTAGTGCCAAGTCCGGCCGTGTTCATCAACGCACAAAGTGCGATCACCGGTTTGCGCGGTCGGGATCTGATCTCGACGCTGCGCAGCGTCGCCGCCCATGGTCTGCGCAACCCGGTCCACAGCGCCAGGCACGCCCTGAAACTGGGTGGTCAACTCGGTCGCGTGCTGCTAGGCGAGACCCTGCACCCCACCAATCCGCAGGACAGCCGTTTTGCCGATCCGGCGTGGAGCCTCAATCCGTTTTATCGACGCAGTCTGCAGGCGTATCTGGCCTGGCAGAAGCAGGTCAAGAGCTGGATCGACGACAGCAACATGAACCCGGAGGACCGCGCCCGCGCCCACTTCGCCTTCACCCTGCTCAACGACGCCGTGGCGCCCTCCAACACCCTGCTCAACCCGCTGGCGATCAAGGAGCTGTTCAACTCCGGCGGCAACAGTCTGGTGCGCGGCCTCAGTCATTTGTTCGACGATCTGCTGCACAACGATGGCCTGCCACGGCAGGTGACCCGTCAGGCTTTCGAAGTCGGTAAAACGGTTGCCACCACACCCGGCTCGGTGGTGTTTCGCAACGAGATGCTCGAGCTTATCCAGTACAAGCCGATGAGCGAAAAACAGTACGCCAAGCCGCTGCTGGTGGTGCCGCCGCAAATCAACAAATACTACATTTTCGACCTCAGCCCGCAGAACAGCTTCGTGCAGTACGCCCTGAAGAACGGCCTGCAGACTTTCATGATCAGCTGGCGCAACCCGGATGTGCGCCACCGCGAGTGGGGCTTGTCGACGTATGTCGAGGCCGTGGAAGAAGCGATGAACGTGTGCCGGGCGATCACCGGCGCCCGCGAGGTCAACCTGATGGGCGCCTGCGCCGGCGGCCTGACCATCGCCGCACTGCAAGGTCATTTGCAGGCCAAGCGGCAATTGCGCCGCATCTCCAGCGCCACCTACCTGGTCAGCCAGCTCGACAGTCAGATCGAAACCCCGGCCACGCTGTTTGCCGATGAGCAGACCCTCGAAGCCGCCAAGCGTCGCTCCTATCAAAAAGGCGTGCTGGATGGTCGCGACATGGCCAAGGTGTTCGCCTGGATGCGCCCGAACGATTTGATCTGGAGTTACTTCGTCAACAATTACCTGTTGGGCAAGGAGCCGCCAGCCTTCGACATTCTCTACTGGAACAACGACAACACACGTCTGCCGGCAGCCTTGCACGGCGACCTGCTGGATTTCTTCAAACACAACCCGCTGACCCACCCGGGCGGGCTGGAAGTGTGCGGCACGCCGATTGACCTGCAGAAAGTCACGGTCGACAGCTTCAGCGTCGCCGGCATGAACGACCACATCACGCCATGGGATGCGGTGTATCGCTCGACCCTGTTACTGGGTGGCGACCGGCGTTTCGTGCTGTCCAACAGCGGCCATGTGCAGAGCATTCTCAACCCGCCCAGCAACCCGAAAGCCGCGTATGTCGAGAACGGCAAAATGAGCAGTGATCCACGCGCCTGGTACTACGACGCCAAACACGTCGACGGCAGTTGGTGGCCGAAGTGGCTGGAATGGATTCAGCAGCGCTCGGGCGCCCAGCACGAAACCCAGATGACCCTCGGCAACCCGAACTACCCACCGATGGAGGCAGCACCCGGTACTTACGTGCGTGTGCGCTGACGCTTAATCGAACTTTTCTAAGAAGACTGGATGAAAACCCGCGACCGGATTCTCGAATGTGCTCTGCAATTGTTCAACGAAAAGGGCGAGCCGAACGTTTCCACCATGGAAGTTGCCAACGAAATGGGGATCAGCCCCGGCAACCTCTACTACCACTTTCACGGCAAGGAACCGCTGATACTCGGGCTGTTCGATCGCTTCCAGAATGAACTGGCACCGCTGCTGGATCCACCGCCGGACGTCGAACTGGCGCCGGAGGATTACTGGCTGTTTTTGCATTTGATCGTCGAGCGGCTGGCGCAGTACCGGTTCCTGTTTCAGGACCTGTCGAACCTGGCGGGGCGATTGCCGAAACTGGCGAAGGGCATTCGTCATCTGCTCAATGCGTTGAAGCGCACGCTGGCGTCGTTGCTGGCGCGGTTGAAGGCTTCGGGGCAGTTGGTCAGTGATACCCAGGCGCTGGGGCAACTGGTGGAACAGATCACCATGACGTTGCTGTTTTCGCTGGATTATCAGCGGATTCTGGATCGCGAAGGCGAGGTTCGCTTGGTCGTGTACCAGATCATGATGCTGGTGGCGCCGCATTTGCTGCCGCCGGTGAAGGTGGCGACGGAGCGGATGGCTTTGCAGTATCTGGAAGATCATGACTGACATCAAAAGCCCCTCACCCTAGCCCTCTCCCGGAGGGAGAGGGGACTGATCGGGTAATGCTTGAGATTTACGCCGACCTGATAGTGCGTTTCCGAATCCGTAATCGATAAGGTCTTTCAGGTCGATGTATAGCGAAAGACACCTCGGTCGGCCCCCTCTCCCTCCGGGAGAGGGCTGGGGTGAGGGTCAGCTTTAAAAACGCACAAACAAAAACGCCCGACCTTCACAGGCCGGGCGTTTTTTTTTGCCCTGAAAAATCAGGACTGACTGGTTGGCGTCGACGGGGTCGATGCAGCAGTCGGGGTTGCAGCCGGGGTCGGTGCAGCGGCGGAGTTCGACGCGCTGGCCGGGGTTGCCGGGGTCGCAGGCTTGGCTGCTGGAGCGGCCGGTTTTGGCGCAGCGGCTTTCGGCGCGGCCGGTTTTTTCACTGCCGGCTTCTTCGCTGCAGCCGGTTTGGCTGCGGGCTTGGCGGCAGCGGTTTTCGCGGCTGGCTTGGCGGCTGCTTTTGCTGCAGGTTTGGCAACCGACTTGGCAGCGGTCTTGGCAGCAGCAACCGGTTTGGCCGCGGCTTTTGCGGCAGGTTTGGCGGCCGCCGTTTTCGCTACGGATTTAACCGCAGCCTTGGCTTTCGCCGCCGGTTTGGCAGCCGCTTTAGCCAATGGCTTGGCCGCGGTTTTGGCTGCTGGCTTGGCCGCTGCAGTTTTAGTTGCCGGTTTTGCCGCAGCGGTTTTCGCCGCCACAGGGCGCGCCTTCTCGCCGGTGAGTTTTTCGATCTGCTTGGTCAAGGTTTCAACCTTGCTGTGCAGGGCCTTGACCTCATTGCGGCTCGGTACGCCCAAGCGCGAAATCGCGCTGTTCAGGCGCTTGTCGAAAGCCCCTTCGAGCTCGTCCCACTTACCCAGCGCGCGATCTTTCACGCCGCTGATGCGCGACTTGGCAGAAGAAGCAGAATCCTTGGCGGCATCGACTTTTTTGCCGACTACAGACTTGGTGAGCTTCTCGGCTTTCTCGCCGTCTTTGACCAATGTATCGAAGAGCTTGCTGCCGTCAGTGTCGATCTTCGAGTACACGCCTAAACCAGCCAGCCAGATTTTGCGGGAGTAGTCTTCGACTTTCCCAATCCACGAGCTGCCTTCTTTATCGGTGTTCTTTTTACCAGCCATCCCGTTCTCCTTAAGATTTACGCGCGACGCGTTCGAGCAATGCCGTCAGCTCATCGAGCTTAGCAGAGAGTGTCTCAACGTCATGTTTAGACGGAATGCCGATACGATTCAAGGCGCTTGCTACACGGGTGTCGAATGCCTTCTCGACCTTGTCGAGCTGAACTTCGACGCGACCCTTGAAAGAACTGACTTCATCCCGGGCTTCGTCGATTTCGGCATTGGCCGCTTCGAGTTTTTCGGTGACGACCTTTTTGCCTTTCTTTTCAACAGTTTGGCCAGCCTTGATCAACTCTTGAAAGTACTCGCCGCCCTCTTGGCCAACCTTGGCGTAGGCACCCAGGCCTGCCAGCCAGATCTTGCGGGCATAGGATTTGACGTCGCTCAGAGCAGAAGTCGAAGCGTCGATTTTTTTCTTCAAAATTACTTTGGCCATGGTGCACCTCACGCGCAGAAGGTTTGAGGAACTGCCCGCGAAAGTGTCGGGCTCAGGCACAAAGTAAGGAGAAAAATTAGAAACGGCACCCTAACAACTGACATAAACAGCAGGGGCACCCCAAAACAATTGTGGGAGCGAGCCTGCTCGCGAATACGGCGTATCAGTCTTTGGTTGAGTCGACTGACACACCGCTTTCGCGAGCAGGCTCGCTCCCACAGGGGATCTCGGTTTATCGAAAAATCGCGATCAGACCAGCGCTTTATCGAGGGCTTTCTCAATCTCGGCTTTGATCATGCCGCTCATGGCCGACATCATCAGGCCCAGTTCCACGTCGACGCGGATCGAGTCATCGCCAACATGCACCGCGCCTTTGACACCCGAGCGCTTGAGATTCAATACGTCGCCCGACCATTGCGGCTCCAGGCCGTATTGTTCATTAAGCTTTTTGGCCAGCTTGTCGGCCTTCTCGCGGGCGGCTTCCTTGCCCAGGCTGTGGGCACGCTCAACACTGATTTTGGCCATTGGGTGGCTCCTTCTTTTTGAATACAGCTATGAATGCTTGTCGGTAAATCTTGACCGCGTCTGCGGCAAATCGTCCCGAAGGTTGCTCATCTTACCTTTAGCCATTCCAAGACAAAGCATGCCCTGGGGATTAGAATGTCGCGCATTCTCTTTTGGTGACAGCGATATGACTGATCAGCGCAAAGGCAGCGATGCCGAACCCACCACTCACTTCGGCTTCAAAAACGTTCCGGAAAGCCAGAAAGCGGAAAAAGTCGCTGAGGTGTTCCACTCCGTAGCCGCCAAGTACGACTTGATGAACGACCTTCTGTCGGGCGGCATGCACCGGTTGTGGAAGCGTTTCGCGATTGAGCTGTCGGGCGTGCGCAGCGGTAATCGCGTGCTCGACATCGCCGGCGGCACCGGTGACCTGACCAAAAAGTTTTCGCACCTCGTTGGCCCGACCGGCCAGGTGGTATTGGCCGACATCAACGAATCCATGCTCAAGGTCGGCCGTGACCGCCTGCTGGATCTGGGTGTGGCGGGCAACGTCGAATTCGTCCAGGCCGACGCAGAAAAACTGCCTTTCCCGGACAATCATTTCGACTGCGTCACGATCGCTTTCGGCCTGCGCAACGTGACGCACAAGGAAGACGCCCTGCGTTCGATGCTGCGCGTGCTCAAGCCCGGCGGTCGTCTGCTGGTGCTGGAATTCTCCAAGCCGACCAACGCGCTGATGTCCAAAGCCTACGACGCTTACTCGTTCGCCTTCATGCCGCTGATGGGCAAGCTGATCACCAACGACTCGGAAAGCTATCGTTACCTGGCCGAATCGATCCGTATGCACCCGAATCAGGAAACCCTGAAGTCGATGATGGTCGATGCCGGTTTCGACCGTGTGACCTATCACAACATGACCGCAGGCATCGTCGCCCTGCACCGCGGCATCAAGCCCTGATGCTGCTCACCGGGCTGCTCGCCAGCGTTGAACTCGGCCTGAACCGGGTGCTGCGTCTCGACAGCACGGCGCTGCCGCGGCTGGCGCATTTGACCGGCAAGGTGATTGCCGTCGATTGCCGCAGTCCGGCGCTGCAGCTGTTCATTCTGCCCAGCGACGAAGGCCTGATGCTGGCCTCGCACTGGGAAACCGGCGTCGATTGCACCCTGCGTGCGCCGGCGTCCAGCCTGCTGAAGCTGGCCCTGAGCAAAGACAAGACCGCGGTGCTGCATGCCCCGGAAGTCGAGCTCGATGGCGACAGCGGCGTGCTGCTGGAGCTGGCCGGCGTGTTGCAGGATCTTGAGCTGGACTGGGAGTACGAACTCTCGCGCTGGCTCGGGCCGGTTGCCACGCAACTGGTTGGCGGTCATCTGCGCAGCCGCGCGCGCTGGTATCAACAAGGATTTGCCAGCCTCAACCAGAACCTCGCCGAATACCTCGCCGAAGAATCGCGCACCCTCGTCGGGCAGCGCGAAGCCGAAGCGCGGTTCAGCGAACTGGACCGGATCAAACTTGATCTGGAACGTCTCGAGGCGCGTTTCGAGCGCCTTTCCCGATCCCTCGACCCAAGCGATAACGCATGAAGCTGCTCGCCGTCCGCCGTCTGCTGCGCATCCAGTCCGTCGTGATCCGCTACCGCCTCGATGACCTGCTGTTCGATCTGCCGCTGCCCTGGTTTCTCCTGGCGCTGCGTTATGTGCTGCCGTGGCGCTGGTTCCCGCGCAAGACGCTGGAGCTGAACCGAGGCGCGCGATTGCGTCTGGCGCTGCAGGATCTGGGGCCGATTTTCATCAAGTTCGGGCAGATTCTCTCGACCCGCCGCGACCTCTTGCCCGAAGACATCGCCGATGAGCTGATGCTTCTACAGGATCGCGTGCCGCCGTTCGACTCGCAGCTGTCGATCAAGCTGATCGAAGAGCAGCTCGGCAAGAAAATCAGCGAAGTGTTCAGCCGTTTCGACGTCCAGCCGCTGGCTTCGGCTTCGGTGGCACAGGTGCATGCCGCGCAGCTGAAAACCGGCGAAGAAGTGGTGGTCAAGGTGATCCGCCCGGGTCTGAAGCCAATCATCGCGCAAGATCTCGCATGGCTGTTCATCCTCGCCCGCGCGGCTGAAAAACTGTCAGCCGACGCGCGTCTGTTGCACCCGGTGGACGTGGTGCAGGACTACGAAAAAACCATCTACGACGAACTCGACCTGCTGCGCGAGGCCGCCAACGCCAGCCAGTTGAAGCGCAACTTCGAAGGTTCGCCGCTGCTCTACGTGCCGCAAGTCTATTGGGACTGGTGCCGGCCGAAAGTGCTGGTGATGGAGCGCATCTACGGCATTCAGGTGACCGATCTGGCGACCCTCGCCGATCAGCGCACCGACATGAAAATGCTCGCCGAACGCGGCGTGGAGATCTTCTTCACCCAGGTGTTCCGCGACAGTTTCTTCCACGCCGACATGCACCCGGGCAACATCTTCGTCAGCACCGTTAACCCGTGGAGCCCGCAGTACATCGCGATCGACTGCGGCATCGTCGGCAGCCTGACCCCGGAAGACCAGGATTATCTGGCACGCAACCTGTTCGCGTTCTTCAAGCGCGACTACCGCCGCGTGGCGCAGTTGCACATCGATTCGGGCTGGGTGCCGGCAGAAACCAAGCTCAACGAATTCGAAGCGGCGATCCGTACCGTGTGCGAACCGATCTTCGAAAAACCGTTAAAAGATATTTCATTCGGCCAGGTGCTGATGCGCCTTTTCCAGACGGCGCGGCGCTTCAACATGGAAGTGCAGCCGCAGTTGGTTTTGCTGCAAAAGACCTTGCTGAACATCGAAGGCCTCGGCCGTCAGCTCTATCCCGATCTGGATCTGTGGAACACCGCGCAGCCGTTCCTTGAGCGCTGGATGCGCGAGCGCGTCAGCCCGAAAACCTTGCTCAGCAACGTGCACAGCCAGTTCGAACAACTGCCGCACCTGGCAAACATGGCCCGCGATCTGCTCGAGCGCATGTCCCAGCCACACGCCTACGACCCACCGCCGCCGTGGCACAAACGCAAGGACGACTGGTTCCTGCGACTGCTCGGTTGTGCCCATCTGGCGGGCGGTGCGATTCTCGCCGCCGGCGGCCCGATGCTCGAATTGGCGCATTGGCCAGCGGGCATCATGGTGGCTGTCGGTTTGTATCTGGTCGTTCGCCGATAGCACGAATCAGCTGCAAGTTATAAGCTGCGAGCTGCAAGCCTGACGATACTGAAACACCGCAATCTGCTTTTACTTGCAGCTTGAAGCTCAAAGCTTTTACCTGCGTTTCGGGAATTGAAGATGAAAAACTGGCTGGACGAGATCAAATGGGACGCTGATGGCCTGGTGCCGGCGATTGCCCAGGATCACAAGACCGGACGCGTGCTGATGATGGCATGGATGAACCGCGAAGCGCTCGAGCTGACCGCCGCGGAAAACCGTGCAATCTACTGGTCACGTTCCCGTGGCAAGCTGTGGCGCAAGGGCGAAGAGTCCGGCCACGTACAGACCTTGCATGAAATGCGTCTGGACTGTGACGCCGACGTGATCATCCTGATGGTCGAACAGATCGGCGATATCGCTTGCCATACCGGCCGTCAAAGCTGCTTTTACCGCGTCTTCGAAAACGGCGACTGGAAAACGGTCGACCCGGTGCTCAAAGACCCGCACGCTATCTATTCCGCAGGACACAAACATGAGTGACACTCTGACGCGCCTCGCTCAGGTACTCGAAGAGCGCAAAGGCGCAGCCGCCGACAGCTCGTATGTGGCCAGCCTGTATCACAAGGGTCTGAACAAGATTCTGGAGAAAGTCGGCGAAGAGTCGGTCGAAACCATTATTGCCGCCAAGGACGCTGCCATCAGCGGCGACTGCAGTGATGTGATCTACGAGACGGCTGACCTGTGGTTCCACAGCATGGTCATGCTCGCCCAACTGGGGCAGCATCCGCAGGCTGTACTGGATGAACTGGATCGCCGCTTCGGCCTGTCCGGACACGTCGAGAAAGCCTCGCGTCCGTCCGCCTGAACAATTTTTAGAGAGGAACAGCAACATGGGCATTTTTGACTGGAAACACTGGATCGTCATTCTGGTTGTCGTGGTGCTGGTCTTCGGCACCAAGAAACTGAAAAACCTCGGCACCGACGTCGGCGAGTCGATCAAGGGCTTTCGCAAAGCCATGAACGACGACGAGAAGCCAAACGTCGATCCGACCGTGACGCCTGCGCAACCGGTACCACCGGTGCAGCCGCAAGCCACCGCTCAGGCCAACCCGCCGCACACCATCGATGTGCAGGCGCAGAAAGTCGAAGAGCCGATCCGCAAAGACGTGTGAGCACTGACTAATGTTTGGTATCAGCTTCTCTGAACTGCTGCTCGTCGGCCTCATCGCCTTGCTGGTGCTGGGCCCCGAACGCCTGCCGGGTGCTGCGCGCACCGCGGGCCTGTGGGTCGGCCGGCTGAAGCGCAGCTTCAACGCGATCAAACAGGAAGTTGAACGTGAAATCGGTGCCGACGAGATTCGTCGGCAACTGCACAACGAACATATTCTGTCGCTGGAGCAGGAAGCACGGAAAATCTTCAATCCGGCTCAGCAAGAGCCGACGCCGGTTGAAGTTGAACATGTCGGACAGCAGACGATTCATGCGCCAACCGCGCCCGCTGCACCTGTACCCGCTCCGGCACCGGCACCGGCAACTGCCACCGCTGTAGCGCCGAAAGATACCGTGCCCGCTACTGCGGAAACTTCGGTTGAACATGTATCTCCAACCGCCGCGCCGATCACACCTGCGCCTCACGACCCCACTCTGCCGCCGCGAGCCCCATGAGCGATCTCCCCGAAAACGACCAGCACATGCCGCTGGTATCGCACCTCACCGAGTTGCGCACCCGCCTGCTGCGTTGTGTGGCGGCGATCTTCATCATCTTCGCCGGGCTGTTCGCCTTCACCCAGCAGATCTACACGTTCGTCTCGACGCCGCTGCGCCAGTACCTGCCGGTCGGCGCGACGATGATCGCCACCGACGTGTCGTCGCCGTTCCTGACGCCACTGAAGCTGACGATGATGGTCTCGCTGTTCCTGGCGATCCCGGTGATCCTGCATCAGATCTGGGGCTTTATTGCGCCGGGCCTGTACAAGCATGAAAAGCGCATCGCGGTGCCGCTTCTGGTGTCGAGCATCATGCTGTTCTACACCGGCATGGCATTCGCCTATTACTTCGTGTTCCCGCTGATCTTCAAGTTCTTCGCTGCAGCCACCCCGGCCGGCGTGGAAATGATGACCGACATCGCCAGCTACCTCGATTTCGTCATGACGCTGTTCTTCGCCTTCGGCGTGGCGTTCGAAATCCCCGTGGCCGTGGTGCTGCTGGTGTGGATCGGCGTGGTCGACGTCGCCTACCTCAGGAAGATCCGCCCGTATGTGATTATCGGCTGCTTCGTGGTCGGCATGATCCTGACGCCGCCGGACATCTTCTCGCAGACCCTGCTGGCCGTGCCGATGTGGATGCTGTTTGAGATCGGCATCCTGTTCGGTGGCCTGATCAGCAAACGCGAACGCCCGGACGAAACCCCGGCCGACGATCACAACGACCAGCCGCCAGCGACCCAGGCATGAACCTGTTGTTGCTCGAGGAGGCCGACTTCATTGCGGCCGACCGTGTGGTGCTGCGCGATCGTCGCCTGACGCATATGCAGGAAGTCCATCGTTCGGAAGTCGGTGACAGCCTGCGCGTCGGGCGCATCAATGGGCTGATGGGTTCGGCTGAGCTGTTGCGGCTGGAGGCGGGTGAAGCGGAACTGCGCGTCAGCCTCGATCAGCCGCCGCCGGCCAAGTTGCCACTGACGTTGGTGCTGGCCCTGCCGCGCCCGAAGATGTTGCGACGCGTGTTTCAGACCGTGGCGACCATGGGCGTGTCGAAGGTGATTCTGGTCAACAGCTACCGCGTCGAGAAAAGCTTCTGGCAGACGCCGTTTCTTGAACCTGCAGCGATTCGCGAGCAATTGATCCTGGGCCTCGAGCAGGCGCGCGACACGGTGCTGCCAGAGATCGTCATCGAGAAGCGCTTCAAGCCTTTTGTCGAAGATCGACTGCCGATGATCACCGCAGGTACACTCGGCCTGGTTGGCCATCCCGGCAACTATCCGCCATGCCCTCGCGCCCTGAGCGTACCGGTGACCCTGGCCATTGGCCCGGAAGGTGGCTGGATCCCCTACGAAATCGACCTGCTGGCCAAGTCCGGCCTGCAACCGGTGCAACTCGGCGATCGTATCCTGCGCGTCGAAACCGCCGTGACCGCCCTCCTCGCCCGCCTCTTCTAAGCGCAACACCGATCCCCTGTAGGAGCTGCCGCAGGCTGCGATCTTTTGATGTTGTTTTAGAAGCAAGATCAAAAGATCGCAGCCTTCGGCAGCTCCTACATTTGCACCGTGCGGGGCCGTCGGATAAGTGGTGTTACAGATTGCCATCACTTGGCCGATACCCTCCCCATAAGTCCAATTAGTGGGTCGGGGAGTCGTCGCATGTACCGTTGGTTAGCCGAGAGTCTTGGAAACGTCAGCGTCAAACGCAAACTGGGAATCGGTTTCGGCCTGGTGCTGCTGCTGACGTTATTGATCACCTTCACCGGCTGGACCGGCATGAGCGGCATCATCAGCCGCGGCGACAAGCTCGGGTTCATCTCCAGCCTTAACGAGCTGACCAAGGATCTTCGACTGGCACGGGTGGACTATGAAGCGCGCCGTGGCGAACAAGGCCCGGGCACGGTAAACGAACTGCTGAGCAACCTCGACAGCGGTCTGCAAACCGCTCGCAGCCTGATCGAACAACCGTCCGATGCCGCCATGGTCGATCAGCAACTGGCCGCCGTTGCCGAGTATAAACGCGCCTTCGCCGATATGACCCAGGCCACCGTGCAGCGCGAAGATGCCCGAAGCAAGCTGGGCGCCAACGCCGACAACGCTGTAGCCAAAATCTCTGAAGTCGAAAAATCAATGCTGCAGGGTGACAGTGTTGCGCAGTTCAACAACGTGATCGAGCTGAGCAAACTGCTGCAACAGGCGCGCTATCAAGTGCGCGGCTACACCTATAGCGGCAAGGCCGAGGCGGAGCAACCGGCCTTGGATGCTATCGACAATGCCCTGAAAAAGCTTGAAAGCCTGCCTTCGCAACTGCCGGAGCAGCACATCGCCAACCTGCAACAGGCCACCGACTCGATCAAGGCCTATCGCGCGGCGGTCGCGCAGTTCCGCGACTCGCAGGTCACCAATGCCAAGTCGCTCGCGCGCATGTCCGCTCAAGGCGACATCCTGATCGACCTCAGCAAGAAGCTGACGGCTTCGCAAACTGTCGTGCGCGACACCGATGCCGCCCACGCCAAGAATATGTTGTTGATCGCCACCCTGCTGGCCTTGGCCTTCGGCTTGCTGGCCGCTTGGGCGATCACCCGGCAGATCATCATTCCGCTGAACCAGACCCTTAAAGTCGCGGAACGTGTAGCTGCCGGCGATCTGACCCACAATCTGGTCTCGCTGCGCCGCGACGAACTCGGCCAACTGCAACGCTCGATGCAGAGCATGACCCAGGGCCTGCGTGAGCTGATCGGCGGGATCAGCGAGGGCGTGACCCAGATCGCCAGCGCCGCTGAAGAACTGTCGGCGGTGACCGAGCAGACCAGCGCCGGGGTCAACAATCAAAAGATCGAGACCGATCAGGTTGCCACGGCCATGAACGAAATGACCGCCACCGTGCAAGAAGTCGCGCGTAACGCCGAAGAGGCCTCAGAAGCCGCCGTCGCCGCCGACCAACAGGCCCGCGAAGGCGACAAGGTGGTTGGCGAAGCAATCGCCCAGATCGAACGTCTGGCCGTTGAAGTCGGCAATTCCACCACAGCCATGGGCGAGCTCAAGCGCGAAAGCGACAAAATCGGCAGCGTGCTCGACGTGATCAAATCCGTGGCCCAGCAAACCAACCTGCTGGCGCTCAACGCCGCGATTGAAGCGGCGCGTGCCGGTGAAGCAGGACGTGGTTTCGCGGTGGTCGCCGATGAAGTGCGCAGCCTCGCGCAGCGCACTCAGAAGTCCACCGAAGAGATCGAAGAGCTGATCGTCGGCCTGCAAAACGGCACCCAGCAAGTAGCGACAATCATGGACAACAGCCGCACCCTCACCGACAGCAGCGTCGAGCTGACCCGCCGGGCCGGTGGCTCGCTGGAAAGCATCACGCGCACCGTCTCGGCGATTCAGGCGATGAACCAGCAGATTGCGGCGGCCGCTGAACAGCAGAGCGCCGTGGCCGAAGAGATCAACCGTAGCGTGCTGAATGTGCGGGACGTGTCGGATCAGACGTCGGCGGCAAGTGAGGAGACGGCGGCGTCCAGTGTTGAGCTGGCGCGGTTGGGCACTCATCTGCAGATGCTGGTCGGGCGCTTCAAGGTTTGAGGTGATTAAGTTGCCTCGGTTCGCTGAGGACCGAGGTGATGCTATCGCTGGCAAGCCAACTCCCACAGGTTTGTAGTCGATCACAAGGTGCGTGTTCAGCCGATTCACTGTGGAAGCTGGCTTGCCAGCGATGGCGTCCGAGAGGACGCCGAAGTTACAGGACCTGGCGTAGAAAAGCCTGAGCTCGCGGGTCCTTCGGCGCATCAAAGAACTCCGCTGGCGAGGCATCCTCCAGCAACTTGCCGTGATCGAAGAACAGCACCCGATCCGCCACTTCCCGGGCGAAACCCATTTCGTGGGTGACGCAGACCATGGTCATGCCTTCCACGGCCAGGTTCTTCATCACGTCCAGCACTTCGCCGACCATTTCCGGGTCGAGGGCCGATGTCGGCTCATCGAACAACATCACCTTCGGCTCCATCGCCAGCGCCCGGGCAATCGCCACGCGCTGCTGCTGACCGCCGGACAGGCGTGACGGAAACTCGTTGGCCTTCTGCGCGATGCCGACCTTTTCCAGCAATGCCATAGCCTTGGCTTCGCGCTCTTTCTTGCCACGCTTGCGCACGACTTTCTGTGCCAGACAGAGGTTTTCCAGCACGGTCATGTGCGGGAACAGATTGAAATGCTGGAACACCATGCCGACTTCGCGGCGGTAGGCGTTGACGTCGGTTTTCGGGTCGGCCAGTTGCAGACCGTCGATGCTCACCGAGCCGGAATCGAACTCTTCCAGGCCATTGAGACAACGCAGGAAGGTCGACTTGCCGGAACCGGACGGGCCGATCACTACCAGCACTTCGCCTTTGGCGACCGAGGTGCTGACGTTATCCACCGCGCGCACCACTTGCCCACGGGTGTCGAAGACTTTTACCAGATCGCGGACTTCAATCACTTTGCGCGAGCCTCCGCTCAAGCCGGCTGGCGATTTTCGACAGCGGCAGGTTGATCAACAGGTACAGACCGGCAACACAGAACAGAATCTCGAACGGCGAAAACGACGTGGTGATGACTTCACGGCCGCTTTTGAGCAGCTCGGTGATGGCGATCACCGACACCAGCGAGGTGTCCTTGACCAGACTGATGAACTGCCCGGCCAGCGGCGGCAGCACTCGCTTGAAAGCTTGCGGGAGCACGACGTGGCGCATCGACTGACCGGAACTCAGGCCGAGCGAACGCGCGGCTTCGTTCTGGCCCCGGGCAATCGACTGCACGCCGGAACGGATGATCTCGGCCACGTACGCGCCTGTGAACAGCGACAACGCGGCGATCCCGGCGAACTCCCGGGACAGGTTCATCACCGTGCCGATGAAGAAGTAGAAAATGAAAATCTGCACCAGCAGCGGTGTTCCGCGCACCAGTTCGACGTAGATGCTCGACAGGTCGCGCAGGGTCGGGTTGCTCGACAAGCGGCACAGCCCGGTAACCAGACCGATCACCAACCCGAGAATGCCGGACACCACCGACAACCAGAGCGTGGTCCACAGCCCCCATAACAGCGGCCCTGCCGCCCAATGCCGAGTAACACCCACGACGTCGCCTTCAGCCACATCGTCGCCCTGAGCGAATTGCAGGCTGTTCTCATCGACGGTCAGATGCTGTTCGTCACCTGCATCGTTGCGCAGGGTGACTTCAGCGCTGCTGCCTTTGCGCACCAGTTCAGTGACGGTGGAAATATCCGTGGCGCGCTGGGATTCTTCGGCTTGATAAGCGAAGTACTGCGGCACACGGTTCCAGCGCCATTCGTAGGACATCAGCGACGTGGCGTAATACAACGCACCGGCCAGACCGATCAGCACCAGCACGGTCAAGACGTGCCAGGGCCATTGGGCTTTTTTATGTTTCATTGCAGGTTCCGGAATTGGTGTTGCTTACAAGGCCCTCTTCGCGAGCAGGCTCGCTCCCACACTGGAATGAATTTCAAATGTGGGAGCGAGCCTGCTCGCGAAAGGGGCGACGCGGTCTGGCAGACCGGCGTTATTCCATGTCCTTGAGCCACTCGGTGCTCTTGAACCACTTGTCATGGATGCGATCGTAGGTGCCGTCTTCGTGGATCTGGTGCAGGAAGTTGTTGATGAAGTTGAGGCTGTCGTAGTCGCCCTTCTTCAGGCCGAAGGCCAGCGGCTCGTAGGTGAACGGCTTGTCGAGGAACACCAGTTTGCCTGCACCGACCTTGGTCACCGCCACGACGTTGTATGGCGCGTCGTAGATGAAGGCGTCGGCCTTGCCGTTGACCACGTCGAGCACGGCTTCCTGCTCGTTGTCGTAGCCGTGGTACTTGGCTTTGGAGATCAGCTTCTTGGCAACCATCTCACCGGTGGTGCCGAGCTTGGAGGTGATGCGGTAGTCGGCGGTGTTCAGGTCTTTATAGGACTTGATGGTGCCTTCCAGCTCCTTGCGGATCAGCAGGGTCTGGCCAACCACGATGAACGGGTCGCTGAAGTTCAGGCGCAGGTTGCGTTCTTGAGTCAGGGTCATGCCGCTGCCGATCATGTCGAACTTGTCGGTCATCAACGCCGGGATGATGCCGTCGTAACCGGTGGAGACCAGCTCCAGTTTGACGCCCATGGCCTTGGTCATGGCTTTGAGGATATCGACTTCGAAGCCAATGATTTCACCGCGCTTGTTGGTCATCTCGAACGGCATGTAAGTCGGATCCATGCCGACTTTCAAGGTGCCGCGCTTGACCGCGTCATCGATTGCGCCCGCGTGTGCCGCATTGACTGCAACCAGTGCCGTGACGCCGACCAGCAGCATCGAGAGATACTTCTTCATCTTCAAGTCCCCAAAACCATTGCGTTTGCGGCGCGAAAACCAACAGTGACGGGCAAAACAGCCCGGGCGCGCCAATTCGGGGACGGATGCTAACGCACTCGCTCTTTTGCACAAGGGTCAATGGGTGATTTGTTTGCCAATCAAGGGCGACCCTCACCCCGGGAGAGGGTTAGGGTGAGGGGCTTTTCAGCAGTCAAAAAAAACCCCGCTACATTAGCGGGGTTTCTTCATCAAGCCGGCTGAGCCTGCAATGCCACCGGTCGCAGCGGCAGCAACGGCGCATGCGGATCGGCTTTCACCGAGGCCCGCCATGCGTCCAGCCACTCGGCGTGACCTTCGGCCCAGACCTGCTCGTGCAGGCGTGCCAAGGCCACCGGGTCGCTCAGCAGTTGCAGGCGATCATGGTTGTTCAGCCCGGCAGGACCGACCTTGATCGCGTGACGCACACGCTCCTGACGCAGCCATTCAATCGGCTCGGCCTGACCGTGACGGGAGGTCGCCAGCGAGCACGCCAAGGCGTTCTGCTGCGGATCGACCACCGCGCGGACGAAGCCGTCGTTCAGTGCGTGCCAGCGATTTTCGTGGGTGTACTGATCGGTGGCCAGCAGTGCCTGTGGCGGATTGTATTCCTCAGGGATGAGAAACAGGCTCTCGTCACGGGACTTGAGGCCCAGACCGACACGGCTGGAAATCACCGACACCGGAATCGACAGCATCAACGAACCCACGATCGGCACCAGCCACCAGAGGAAGCTCGGGTTCAGCCAGATCACCAGCAAGGCCCAGAAGAAGCCCAACAGGGTCTGCGGACCGTGGCGTTTGACCGCCTCGCCCCATGGCGTGGAGTCGTCGTCACGCTGCGGCGAGTTCCAGGTCGCGGCCCAGCCGAGGAACGCGGCCAGAACGAAACGGGTGTGGAAAATCATCCGCACCGGCGCCAGCAGCATGGAGAACAACATCTCCAGCAGCATCGACAGGGTCACCTTGAACTTGCCACCGAACTCTTTCGCGCCCTTGGCCCAGATCAGGATGATGCTCAACAGTTTCGGCAGGAACAGCAGCACGATGGTTGTCGAGAACAGCGCGATCGCCTTCTCCGGGTGCCATTGTGGCCACAGTGGATAGAGCTGACGCGGTTCAAGGAAATACTGCGGCTCCATCAAGGTGTTTACCGCCAGCAGCGCAGTCGACAACACCAGGAAGAAGAACCACAACGGCGCCGACAGGTACGACATCACGCCCGTCAGGAATACCGCACGGTGTACCGGGTGCATGCCTTTGACCAGGAACAGACGGAAGTTCATCAGGTTGCCGTGGCACCAGCGACGGTCACGCTTGAGTTCGTCGAGCAGGTTGGGCGGCAACTCTTCGTAACTGCCCGGCAGGTCGTAGGCAATCCACACGCCCCAACCGGCACGACGCATCAGCGCGGCTTCAACAAAGTCGTGAGACAGGATCGCACCGGAGAACGCCCCTTTACCCGGCAACGGCGCCAAGGCGCAGTGGTCGATAAACGGCTTCATGCGGATGATCGCGTTGTGACCCCAGTAGTGGGATTCACCCAACTGCCAGAAGTGAAGGCCGGCAGTAAACAGCGGGCCGTACACACGGGTCGCGAACTGCTGCATGCGCGCATACAGAGTGTCCATCCCCGACGCACGCGGCGCGGTCTGGATGATCCCGGCGTCCGGCGTGGCTTCCATCAAGCGCACCAGACTGGTCAGGCACTCGCCGCTCATGACCGAGTCGGCGTCGAGGACGACCATGTACTTGTAGTCACCGCCCCAACGACGGCAGAAGTCGTCAAGGTTGCCACTCTTGCGTTTCACGCGACGACGACGGCGGCGGTAGAAGATCTTGCCGAAGCCCTTGGCTTCGCGGCAGACGTCCAGCCAGGCCTGTTGCTCGGCTACGCAGATGTCGGAGTCGTTACTGTCGCTGAGCACGAAGAAATCGAAACGATCCAGGTCACCGGTAGCGGCGACCGATTCGAACGTTGCACGCAAACCGGCGAATACACGCGGCACGTCTTCGTTGCAGATCGGCATTACCAGTGCGGTACGCGCTTCTTTGGCAATCGGCTCGTTGCCGGCACTTTTACCGGAGATACGGTATTTATCGTGACCGGTGAGCAACTCGAGGAAGCCCATCAGCGCGGTCCAGAAACCGGCCGAAACCCAGCAGAACAGAATCCCGAACAGAATCAGGATGCTGGTTTGCAGCGCATACGGCAGCACTTGCGTGGCGGTTTGCAGCAGTGGCTGATGCAGGACTTCTTCCAGATCAACGAACGACCAGCCTTGGTACGGCATGATGCCTTTCATGTACCAGCCGGCGACGATGGTCTGACCGAGCATCAGCACCAGCAAGATATAGCGACGGATCGAACCGACTGTGCGCCAGCGCGCCGCCGGCAGGACGTTCTCGTCCTTGGGCGGTTGCGGCGGGTTGGTGCGGCCAGTCAAGCGGCGCCAGCCGCGCACCAGAATATTGGTGCGCCACGGCTCCGGCACGACTTTGGTCCGACGGATCGGTGGCGTTGCCTTGAGGCTGACCCGACCGCTGGCGTCGAGCACCAGCATTTCCGCTTCTTCAAGCTCTTCAGCGGTGCTCAGTGTCAGGCGCTTGCCCACCGAAGCCTGGGCGGCTTCGGCAGGGGCGTCGAACGTCGAGGACGACAGGCGTTCATGCAACTCGCTGAACGACTGGCAGCCCGCGAGTTCCGCGCGCTGCTCGTCGGTCATCGGCAGATGCGCCAGGTACTCGGACAGAGTCTCTGGCTGTACTTGAGAGTTACTCATCGGCAGGCAACTGATAGCTCCAGGTCTCGGTCAGGACTTCTTCAGTCGGTGCCGATTCCGGTGTGGCTGTGGCCGCGTCCGCAGCGACTGGCTGCTTGGCGTCTTTGTTGGCCTTGTCCTTGGCATCTGCGGCTGGCTTGGCCTCAGCCAGTTTGGCCTCGGCTGCCTTGGCTTCTTTGTCGAGTTTCTCTTGTTGCTTGGCGGCAACCTTGTCGGCCTTGGCAACGGACGAGTTGGACGCCGGCACCGAAGACTTGGCCAGATCTGCCGTAACGATTGGCTGCACCAGAGCGGCACGCAGCTCGGTCGCCTTGCTCGCGTCCTTGATCTTCATGCGCAGGGTCAAACGCCAGCCCTTGGTTTCAGGGTTGTAGCGCACGTTGTTCTCGACCAGCTCGGCATTGTCGCCAACGCTGACCTGGCTGCGAACGTCCGCATCCGGGGCCAGAGCCGCCAGCGATGGACCTTCGAAGTCGACCAGATAAGCAACGCTGCCATCCGGCTGACGGATCAGGTTCGATTGCTTGACGTCACCGGTGGAGCGCAGAGTCTGCGCAACCCAGGCGCTGTCCGGCGCATGAATCGACGCTTCGTCCATGGTCCAGTGCATGCGATAGGCGAAGTCGAGTGGCTGACCTGGCTCCGGCAATTTTTCCGGGCTCCAGAACGCAACGATGTTGTCGTTGGTTTCGTCGGCGGTTGGAATCTCGACCAGATCGACGGTGCCTTTGCCCCAGTCGCCCTTCGGCTCGATCCAGGCGCTTGGGCGCTTGTCGTAGCGGTCGTCGAGGTCTTCGTAGTGGCTGAAGTCACGGCCACGTTGCAGCAAGCCAAAACCACGCAGGTTCTCGACGCCGAATTTGCTCACGGCCAGGTGTTTCGGGTTGTTCAGCGGACGCCAGATCCACTCGCCGTTGCCGGCATGGATCGACAGACCGCTGGAGTCGTGCAGTTCACGACGGTAGTTGAGGACTTTCGACGGCTGGTTGGCGCCGAACAGGAACATGCTGGTCAGCGGTGCGATGCCCAGTTTGCCAACCTTGTCACGCAGGAACATCTGCGCTTTGACGTCGACAACGGTGTCGCTGCCCGGGCGCAGGATCAGACGGTAGGCACCGGTAGCACGCGGCGAATCAAGCAAGGCGAAGATCACCAGGTGCTTGTCGCCCGGTTTCGGCTGCTGAATCCAGAACTCGCGAAAACGCGGGAATTCTTCACCCGACGGCAACGCGGTATCGATCGCCAGGCCGCGGGCCGACAGACCATAGGTGTGACCCTTGCCGACGACGCGGAAGTAGCTCGCACCGAGCATGGTCATGATTTCGTCTTGCTTGTCGGCCTTGTTGATCGGGTACAGCACACGGAAACCGGCATAACCCAGTTGCTCGGTGGCTTTGGGATCAAACTTCAGGTCGCCAAAATCGAAGCGAGTCGGGTCGTATTTGATCTCATCGACGCTGGTAGCGGTGATTTCGTTGATTTTCACCGGTGTATCGAAGTGCATACCCTGGTGATAGAAGGAGAGCTTGAACGGCGTCTTCTTATCAGCCCACTCAGCCTTTTCGGTGAGGAAGCGGATTTTCTGATAGTCCGCGAATTTCATGTCGCGGAATTCGTTCGGCAGGTTGCTGCGCGGGGCTTCGAACTTCTGCCCGGCCAGCTCTTTAGCCTTGGCCGACACATCGTCAAGATTGAACGCCCAAAGCTGACCGGCACTGAGCAGGCACAGGAGCGCCGAACCCGCTACCAGAGCACTTCGCATGCGTTTGGCAGACATTTTTGCTGCATTACAGGGACTAACAATCACGAGCAACCCTCGCCGAAAACAGATCAATAAACCAACGGCCAGATGAGGTGCCTGTGGGGTTTTGGGCTTCGAAAAGCCGACCTTCCAGCACACTCTTGCCAAGTTGGCGAGCATTGTTCCGACTCCGCTAGGGCAAAATGATTCCCCAATCGGATCCGGACAAGTCTCTACCTAAGTCAAAACGGACCAACGAACGCCGATCCCCGTAGCGCGCGATTATCTAGTAGCCCGCATGACAACGCATCAGGGGTAACAAAGTATTTATCGCGAAAAATGCCTGTTTTCAGTCGAAATGCCTTTAAAAGATGTTTCAAGCGCTTTCAGGTCTGTAACAGGAAGGTTACCGGGCCATCATTGACCAGATGCACCTGCATATCTGCGCCGAATCTACCTGATGCCACAGTGCCATGCATCAGTTTCGCTTTGCCTAATAGATAGTCGAACAATTCTTCGCCAAGGGCCGGAGGTGCAGCGGTCGAAAAACTCGGGCGCAACCCGCTTTTTGTGTCGGCAGCCAGGGTGAACTGAGAGACCAGCAGCAACCCACCGCCAACATCGGCGAGAGACAAGTTCATCTTGCCCTCGGCGTCGCTGAATACCCGATAGTTAAGCAGCTTATGCAGAAGTTTGTCGGCGCTGGCACGCGTGTCGTCGGGTTCTACCGCCACCAGCACCAACAAGCCTTGATCGACCGCGCCAACCACCTCGCCCGCCACTTCCACTCGCGCACCGCGTACGCGCTGTAAAAGCCCCTTCATGCTTCTTCGGGCGGCAGATCGAGCAGACGACGCGCCATATTGCCCGCCGCGCGCACCAGCGCATCAGTAATGCCCGGTTCGGATGCGGCGTGGCCGGCGTCGCGGATCACCTGCAACTCACTGTTCGGCCAGGCCTGGTGTAATTCCCAGGCGTTGTCGAGCGGGCAGATCACGTCGTAGCGACCGTGGATGATCACGCCCGGCAGATGAGCGATCTTGCCCATGTCACGAATCAACTGGTTCGGTTCAAGGAAAGCGTTGTTGGTGAAGTAGTGACATTCGATGCGCGCAATCGACAGCGCACGCTGCGGCTCGGAAAAGCGATCGACCACCAGAGGATTCGGCCGCAGCGTCGCGGTGCGCCCTTCCCAGGTCGACCAGGCCTTGGCTGCATGCATCTGGGCGATCTGGTCGTTACCGGTCAGGCGTTTGTGGAAGGCGCTGAGCAAGTCATCGCGCTCGTCCAGTGGGATAGGCGCGATGTAGTCCTGCCAGTAATCGGGGAACAGGCGGCTGGCGCCGGCCTGATAGAACCACTCGATTTCCTGCGGACGGCAAAGAAAGATCCCACGCAGGATCAGACCGTGAACACGCTCCGGGTGGGTTTGCGCGTAGGCCAGCGCCAGGGTCGAACCCCACGAACCGCCGAACAGCACCCATTTGTCGATGCCCAGGTGCTTGCGGATGCGCTCAAGATCGGCGACCAGATCCCAGGTGGTGTTGTTTTCGAGGCTGGCGTGTGGGGTCGAGCGTCCGCAGCCACGCTGGTCGAAGGTGACAATGCGGTAAATATTCGGATCGAAATAGCGACGGCTCTGGGCGTCGCAACCGGCGCCCGGACCACCATGGATGAACACGACCGGCAAGCCTTCCGGTGAGCCGCTTTCGTCGACGTACAGCGTATGGGTGTCATCGACAGCCAGATCGTGCCGGGCGTGAGGTTTGATCTGCGGAAACAAAGTCTGCATTGCGCGCTCCGTAAGGGGTCGAGGTCATCCCTGGGGGGACTTCTATTATTCTGCCGTTTGGCATCATAAACCCGATTTACGTCAATGAGCATGCCTGTGCGCTGTCGCCGCTTGTCAGCCATAAACCAAAGCGGTTTTGAGCCACACAGAAAACCTGTGGGAGCGAGCCTGCTCGCGAAAGTTGTGGGTCATGCAACATAGATGTTGCCTGACCGGCCGCCTTCGCGAGCAGGCTCGCTCCCACAACAAATTGTGTGATTACGTGCGGTAGCGGGATTCGCCCCACTTCAGCAAGCCCTGCAGCAATTCCTTGAGCACCACCTGCGTCGGCTCGGCCAGATCGGCGCGGTAGCGGAACGGTTCGAATTCTTCCATGTAGGTGCACTGCCCCAGTTCCAGTTGCACCGCGTGAATATTTTCGGCCGGGTTGCCGTAATGACGGGTGATGTGGCCGCCCTTGAAGCGCCCGTTCAGCACATGGCTGTAGTCGCTGTGGCGCGCGCAGATCGCCTCCAGTTGAGTCGCCAGCTGCGGATCGCAACTGGCGCCGTTGAAGGTGCCGAGGTTGAAGTCCGGCAGCTTGCCGTCAAACAGGTGCGGGATGATCGAACGAATCGAGTGCGCATCAAACAGCAGCGCATAGCCGAACTCGGCCTTCAGCCGTGCCAGCTCTTGCTGCAAAGTGCGGTGATACGGCGTCCAGATTTGCTCCAGATACGTCGCGCGCTCTTCTTTCGACGGCTCCAGCCCTTCCTTGAACAACGGGATGCCATCAAACAGCGTTGCCGGATACAGGCCGGTGGTGGCCCCGGCGTACAACGGTTTGTCGTCGGACGGCCGGTTCAGGTCGATGACGAAGCGCGAATACTCGGCCGCCAGGGTGCTGGCGCCCAGCGCTTCGGCAAAGTCGTACAGTTGCGGAATATGCCAGTCAGTGTCCGGCAGGCTTTGCGCGTCGCCGATCAGGCCGGCCTCGACCACCGGGGTCAGACGTATACCGGCATGGGGCATGCTGATCAGCAGCGGCACGCGACCTTGTTTGAAATTCAGAACCTTATCCACAACCGCTCTCCTACAGACTTGATTCAACGCCGTGACGCACGACGCGTTTGTCCAGATCGCCACCGAGCCAATACGCCAGATCCGCCGGGCGATCGATCTGCCAGGCGACGAAATCCGCGACCTTGCCAACTTCCAGCGAGCCGTGGGTGGCGGCCATGCCCAGCGCTTGCGCGGCATGAATAGTCGCACCAGCCAAAGCCTCTTCCGGGGTCATGCGGAAACAGGTGCAGGCCATGTTCAACATCAAACGCAGCGACAACGCAGGCGAGGTGCCCGGATTGAGGTCGCTGGCGATGGCGATTTTCACCTTGTGTTTGCGCAAGGCGTCCATCGGCGGCAACTGGGTTTCGCGCAGGAAGTAGAACGCGCCCGGCAGCAGCACCGCGACGGTGTCGGACGCGGCCATGGCGATGGCATCGGCTTCGTCCATGAACTCCAGGTGATCGGCGGACAACGCCTTATAACGCGCGGCGAGGCTGGAGCCGTGCAGCGACGACAATTGCTCGGCGTGCAACTTCACCGGCAGACCGAGTGTTTGCGCGGCGATGAAAACGCGCTCGACCTGCTCCGGCGAGAACGCCAGGTATTCGCAGAACGCGTCCACCGCATCGACCAGACCTTCGGCGGCCAGCGCAGGCAGCATGTCGGTGCAAATGTGATCGATGTAATCGTCGGCGCGATCCTTGTACTCCGGCGGCAACGCGTGAGCGGCCAGGCAGGTGCTGCGCACGCTGATCGGCAGCTCTTTTGCCAGACGACGGATGACCCGCAGGATCTTGCGTTCGTTGGCCAGATCGAGACCATAGCCGGACTTCATCTCTACCGTGGTCACGCCGTCGCGCATCAGGCTTTTCAGGCGTTTGGCGGCGCTGGCGAACAGCTCATCTTCCGACGCTTCACGCGTGGCGCGCACGGTGCTGGCGATGCCGCCACCGGCCGCTGCGATCTCGGCGTAGCTGACGCCTTGCAGACGTTTCTCGAACTCGCCGCTGCGATTGCCACCGAACACGGTGTGGGTGTGGCAATCGATCAGGCCGGGCGTGACCCACGCACCTTGCAGATCATTGACCGCCGGGTAGTCTCCAGAGGGCAATTGATTACGCGGGCCGATCCACTCGATGAGCGCACCGGACGTCACGATGGCGGCATCCTCGATGATCGAGTAGACGCCCTGCGCCATGGTTGCGACGTGGCAGTGTTGCCAGAGGGTTTTCATCCCTTAGTCTCCACAGTATTCAAAATCGATTTCGCGAGCAGGCTCGCTCCCACAGGGGTACGCATTCCGACTGTGGGAGCGAGCCTGCTCGCGAAGAGGTCATCAAAGGCTAGGCAGCAATTTCGCCGGCACCAGCTCGTTCAAACACCGCGAAGCCAGCAGCTCAGTCGCCGCATTGATGTCCGGCGCAAAGAAGCGGTCTTTCTCGTAAAACGGCACTTCCTTGCGCAGAATGGCCCGAGCCTGTTCCAGCTTCGCCGAGGTCTTCAGGCCATTGCGCAAATCCAGCCCCTGCACCGCCGCCAACCATTCCACGGCGAGAATCCCGCGAGTGTTCTCGGCCATTTCCCACAGACGCTTGCCGGCCGCTGGAGCCATTGAAACGTGGTCTTCCTGGTTGGCTGAAGTTGGCAGGCTGTCCACCGAATGCGGGTGGGACAACGCCTTGTTCTCACTGGCCAGTGCGGCCGCCGTCACCTGAGCGATCATGAAACCAGAGTTCACTCCGCCATTGGCCACGAGAAACGGCGGCAGTTGCGACATGTGCTTGTCCATCATCAGCGAGATGCGGCGTTCGCTCAGTGAGCCGATTTCAGCGATCGCCAGCGCCATGTTGTCAGCGGCCATGGCCACGGGTTCGGCGTGGAAGTTACCGCCGGAAATCACATCGCCTTCAGCGGCAAACACCAGCGGATTATCGGAGACGGCGTTGGCTTCAATCGCCAGCACTTCAGCAGCCTGGCGGAACTGGGTCAGGCAGGCGCCCATGACTTGCGGCTGGCAGCGCAGGGAGTACGGATCCTGGACCTTGTCGCAGTTCTGGTGCGAGTCGGAAACTTCGCTGCGCTCACCCAGCAAATCGCGGTAAGCAGCGGCCGCATCGATCTGGCCTTTCTGCCCGCGAGCCGCGTGGATGCGCGCATCGAACGGCGAGCGCGAACCGAGCACCGCTTCAACCGTCAGACCGCCCAGCGCGATGGCGCCCGCAAACAAATCCTCACCTTCAAACAGACCACGCAACGCAAAAGCAGTAGAAACCTGAGTACCGTTGAGCAACGCCAGACCTTCCTTCGCCGCCAGCGTCAGCGGCGTCAGGCCGGCGACTTTCAGCGCTTCGGTCGCTTCCATCCACTCGCCCTTGTAACGCGCCTTGCCTTCGCCAAGCAGCACCAGCGACATGTGCGCCAAAGGAGCCAGGTCGCCGGAAGCACCGACCGAACCTTTCAACGGAATGTGCGGATAGACCTCGGCATTGATCAGTGCAATGAGCGCATCGATCACAACGCGACGGATGCCGGAAAAACCACGGCTGAGGCTGTTGACCTTGAGCACCATTACCAACCGCACCAGCGCATCGCTGATCGGCGCGCCGACGCCGGCAGCGTGGGACAACACCAGCGAGCGCTGGAGGTTTTCCAGGTCTTCGCTGGCGATGCGGGTCGAGGCCAGCAGGCCGAAACCGGTATTGATGCCGTAGGCGGTACGATTTTCGGCGAGGATCTGCTCGACGCAGGCGACGCTGGCTTCAATCTGTTGCGAGGCGCTGTCGTCGAGGGTCAGCTTGATCGGGTTCTGATACACGTCACGCAGTTGGGCCAGGCTCAGTTGGCCGGGAATCAGGTTCAGCGCAGTCATTTTGTGCTCCTTTTGAGAGTTTATTGTTAACTCGCCAGACGCTCCGGAGATGTCCGTTGTCCGTCGCGTCTGCCCTTTTGGGGAGCCGCGCCTTGGCACGCTGGCGTAGATAGATTTTCAGTGCAGATTCGGTAATACGCGGTGCAGCAAATTCGAGTCTTTCAGAACACTCGCGGCGGCGGCGATATCCGGCGCCAGCCAGCGATCCTGATCATAAGCCGGGACCTTTTCGCGCAGCAGTCGCCACGCAACATCGGTGCCCGCGCCGAAACGTTGTTCCTTGAGGAATTCAAACGCCTGCGCTGCCAGCAGATATTCGATGGCGAGGATCTGCGTGCAGTTTTCCAGGGCGCGATGCAGTTTGAGCGCGGCGTTGGTGCCCATGCTCAAGTGGTCTTCCTGCAAACCTGAAGTGATGTAGTTGTCGAGCACCGCCGGTTGTGCCAATTGGCGGTTTTCCGCACACAGCGACGCGGCGACGTATTGCACGATCATCATCCCGGAGTTAACCCCCGGATTGGCCACCAGAAATGCCGGCAGACCGCTGACGTGAGGATTCACCAGGCGATCGAGACGACGCTCGGCAATCGAGCCGATTTCCGCCATGGCAATCGCCAGCAGATCTGCCGCCATTGCCACCGACTGACCGTGCGGGTTGGCTTGCGACATGACGCGGAATTCGTCCGGTGTGCCCAGCAGCAGCGGGTTATCGGTGCAGCCATTGAGTTCACTTTCGATCTGTTTGATCGCATGCTCCAGTTGATCGCGCGCGGCGCCGTGCACCTGCGGAATCGAACGGATGCTCAGCGCGTCCTGAGTGCGAATGCCTTTGCTCGATGCGATCACTTCACTGCCGTCGAGCAATGCACGCAGATTGACGCCAACCTGCTGCATCCCCGGATGCGGTTTCAGCGCAATGATCTCGGCATCGAACGCGGCGATCTGCCCGCGCTGCGCTTCGAAACTCATGGCGCCGATCACGTCGGCCCATTGCAGCAGACGCGTGGCGTCGGCGATGGCCAGGCAGCTGAGGCCAGTCATGCACGGCGTGCCGTTGACCAGACACAAACCGTCCTTCGCGCCGAGTTGCACCGGTTGCAGGCCCTCTTCGGCCAGCGCTTGTTGAGCAGAGGTGATTTGCCCGCGATAGCTGACGTTACCGACGCCCAGCAGCGCGATGCCGATGTGCGCCATGTGGGTCAGATAACCCACCGAGCCTTGCGACGGCACCTGCGGCGTGATGCCGCGATTGAGCAACGCCAGCAGCGCTTCGACCACCTGGCGATGGATGCCGGATTTGCCGTGGCTGTAGTTGTGGATCGCGGCACAGATGATCGCGCGGGTTTGTTCGTCAGCCAGCACCGGGCCGACGCCGCAGGCATGGCTGAGCAAAGTGTTGCGTGACAACTGGCTGAGCTGTTCGTCTTTCAGCGAGACGTTGGAGAGCCCGCCCAGGCCGGTGTTGACGCCATAAGCGCGCTCGCCGCTGGCAACAATGCGCTGGACGATGCCTTGCGCGTTTTCAATGCGCGCCCACGTGTCGCTCGACAGTTCGAGCGGCGCGCCGTGACGGGCGACGGCGACTACGTCTTGCCAGCGCAGGTGGGCGCCAGTGATCACGACTTTTTCAGCCTGGGACATCTTTAACCTCAACCGTAATATTGATGCAGCTTCACTGGCCCTATCGCTGGCAAGCCAGCTCCCACAGGATCTCCAGTGTTCACACAATCTCTGTAGGAACTGGGCCTGCCAGCCCCCACAGAGCCCCCAGTGTTCACACAATCTTTGTAAGACCTGGGTCTGCCAGCCCCTATAGAGTCCTCAGGGTTCACACATTCCCTGTGGGAGCTGGCTTGCCAGCGATGAGGCCAGTAATTGCACTGCAAAACCCAGATCAGACCACCGCAGCCCGCCGCTGCACGAACCGGTCAACATATTCATCCGCCGGCGAATGCAGGATCTCTCGCGGCGTACCAACCTGAATCAGCTTGCCGTCCTTGAGGATCGCAATGCGATTGCCGATACGTACCGCCTCGTCGAGGTCGTGGGTGATGAAGACGATGGTCTTGTGCAGGGTCTTTTGCAGTTCCAGCAACTGGTCCTGCATCTCGGCGCGGATCAGCGGATCCAGCGCGCTGAACGCTTCGTCCATCAGGATGATGTCGGTGTCCGCCGCCAAGGCGCGGGCCAGGCCCACACGCTGACGCATGCCGCCGGAGAGCTGATGCGGGTATTTGTTTTCGTAGCCTTTGAGGCCCACGGTGTTGATCCAGTGCTGCGCCCGCTCGGCGCACAGTTGCTTGCTCTCGCCGCGCACTTTCAGGCCGTAGGCGACGTTGTCGAGCACGCTCTTGTGCGGCAACAGGCCGAAGCTCTGGAAGACCATGCTGATCTTGTGCCGGCGAAATTCGCGCAGGGCTTCCATGTCGTATTGCAGGATGTCCACGCCGTCCACCAGGATCGCGCCACTGGTCGGGTCGATCAGGCGATTGAAGTGGCGCACCAGCGTCGATTTGCCGGAGCCGGACAGGCCCATGATCACGAAAATCTCGCCGGTGCCGATGCTCAGCGACAGGTCGTTGACTCCGACCACGCAGCCGGTTTCGTTCAGCACCTGATCCTTGGTCTTGCCCTGGCCCACCATGGCCAAGGCGTCCTTGGCGCGGTTGCCGAAAAACTTGAAGACGTTTTTGACTTCGATCTTGCTCACGGTTGCGTTGCTCATTTGCTCACCTCATGCCGTGGCCGACCGTATGCCTGAGTAATGCGGTCGATGACCACTGCGAGAATCACGATCGCCAGACCGGCCTCAAGCCCGCGCCCGACGTTGAGGGTCTGAATCCCCACCAGCACGTCTTCACCCAGGCCACGGGCGCCGATCATCGAGGCGATCACCACCATCGACAGGGCCATCATGGTGGTCTGGTTGATCCCGGCCATGATGCTCGGCAGGGCCAGCGGCAGTTGCACGCCAAACAGTTGCTGCCAGCGGTTGGCGCCGAACGCATTGATCGCTTCCATGACTTCGCCGTCGACCTGGCGGATGCCCAGATCGGTCAGGCGAATCAACGGTGGCGCGGCGTAGATCACGGTGGCGAAAATCGCCGGGACCTTGCCCAGACCGAACAGCATCAGCACCGGAATCAGGTACACGAAACTCGGCATGGTCTGCATGATGTCGAGCAGCGGCATCAGTACCGAACGCAGGCGATTGCTGCGCGCCGAGAGAATCCCCAGCGGAATGCCGATCAGCACCGATATGATCGTCGCCACCATCATCAGCGCCAGCGTCTGCATGAGTTTGTCCCACAGACCGACAGCGCCTACGAGGAACAAAAGACCGACGATTACTGCCGTGGTCACGACTTTGCGCGTTGCATGCCAGGCGACGACACCGACGATCGCCAGCATCAGCCACCAAGGCGCTGCACGCAGCAGGCCTTCGAGATTGACGATGGCCCACAGCAGGGTGTCCGAGATCTGGCGGAACACATCACCATAGTTGGTGACCAGCGAATCGACCCAACCGTTGACCCAGTCGGCGATGGAAAAGGTAAAGCTTTCGGGAAACATAAGCGGCTCTCAATCAGAAATCTCAATCAAGCGATGACGGCATATCTCCCGGCCTGCCTCACGGTTGGCCGGGAGGTATCGACCTACAGCGCCGCGTCGATTTTCTTGGCGGCGTCTTCACTGACCCACGCGTGCCAGACTTCAGGATGTTCCTTGAGGAAGATTTTCGCCAGTTTTGGCGACTCGATACGTTCCTTCGCCATGCGTCCCAGATTCTGGTTCAGCAGATCGATCGGCAGGTTGACCTTTTCCAGCACGGCCACCAGCTCCGGGGCCTGCTCGTGGAAAGTCCTGGACAGGCCGACCTTGATCGTCACGGTCTTGTCGACGCCCGGTTTTTCTTCCAGTTTGACCAGATCGACCTGACCCATCAGCGGGGTTGGCGACCAGTAGTAGAAGAGAATCGGCTCGCCACGTTTGTAGCTCGACAGCACCGCTGCATCCAGCGCCGGGCCGGTGCCTGGGCGGAAGTTGGTGTAGCTGTTTTCCAGGCCGTAGCTTTTGAGCATTTCGCTGTTGTCCAGCTCGCAGGTCCAGCCGGCCGGGCAGTTGTAGAAGCGGCCCTTGGCCGGCTCCTCAGCGTCTTTGAACACGGCGGAATACTTGGCCAGATCAGCAATGTTTTTCAGGTCTGGCGCTTTCGGTTCAAGCTTGCGCTTGGCGTCGCCTTCGATCACATAACGCGGCACGTACCAGCCTTCGATAGCGCCCACGACAGGTGCGCCGACACCGACGACCTTGCCGGCCTTCTCGGCCTTGTTCCAGACTTCGCTGCGGCCGACCCACTCTTCGGCAAACACTTGGATGTCGTTGCTGCTCAGGGCGTTTTCCATGGTGATGGAGTTGCCCGGCAGGCTGTCGGTCTTGCAGTCGTAGCCTTTCTCCAGCACCACTTGCATGACGTCGGTCAGCAGCATGCCGCTTTCCCAGTTCAGGCCGGCGAACTTCACCGGTTTGCCTGACTCGCACCAACCGGCGGCCTGGGTGGCACCGGCACTGGCGAGCAGGCCCATGGAAAGCAAAGTGGTCAGCAGGGTCTTGTTCGATTTCATTGTCGTGACGCTCCTAATCATGAATTGGGCTTACGGCAGTCAAGAGGCATCCAGCCCTGTCCACGTCCAATCAGGCCTGCGCCGCAATACGGTTGGCCCCGCTTTTTTCAGGTTGTGCATCGCTGTCCCGCTCGGTCGGCAGAATCAGGTGATCAGGTACGGCGCTGTGCCATTTTTTCGCACAGACGTAATACACGGCGGCGGGCACCACCAGACCGATGATCCAGGAGATATCCACATCACCCAGCGTCGCCACCAAGGGACCTGTGTAGAACTTGGTGGAGATAAACGGCAGCTGCACCAGCACGCCGAACACATAAACGCTGATACCGAGGATGTTCCAGCGACCATAGCGACCATTCGGATCGGCCAGCGCCGGCACGTCATAGCGCTCACGGGTGATGCAGTAGTAGTCCACCAGGTTGATCGCGCTCCATGGCGTGAAGAAGGCGAGCAGGAACAGGATGAAAGACTTGAACGCCCCGAGAAACGAATGCTGACCGAGCAATGCGATCAGGGTTGCCGCACCGACGATGAACAGCACGAACACAAGACGCTGCAGGCGGGACACCTTCAGGTGACCACGGAAACCGCTGATGATGGTCGCGATGCACATGAAGCTGCCGTAGGAGTTCAGCGTGGAAATGGTCACTTTGCCGAAGGCGATGCTGAAGTACAGTAGCGCAGCGGTGGCACCGGTACCGCCCAGACCTACGATGTAAGCCACTTCATGGCCGGCGAATTGACCGTTGGCCGAAGCTGCTGCGAACACGCCGAGGATCATCGCCGCTTGGGCGCCAATCACCGAGCCGGCGCCCGCGGCGAAGAAGGTTTTCACCGAGGAAGTGCTGCTCGGCAGGTAGCGCGAATAGTCAGCCACGTACGGGCCGAAAGCGATCTGCCAGGAGGCGGCGAGCGACACCGCCAGCAGGAAACTGCTCCAGCTGAAGTGGCGGATTTGCAGGAGTGCGCCGACGTCGGTCTGATTCATCAGACGCCAGAACAGAAAAACAAAAGCGATCACGCCGATGACGCTGGCGACACGGCCAATCCAGTGGATCACTCGATAACCGAGCACCGTGACCAACACGATGACACTGGCGAAAATCAGGATGCCGGCGCTGTCGCTGACACCAAACAACTGGCCCAGCGCCTGACCGGAAAGCACGGTTCCGGTGGCGGTAAAACCCAGGTACATCAAACACACCAGCACGATCGGGATAGCCGCGCCATACACACCGAACTGCACGCGGCTGGAGATCATTTGCGGCAAGCCCAGTTTGAGTCCTTGCGCAGCATGCAGCGCCATGACGCCACCGCCGAGCAGTTGCCCGATCAGCAGACCGATCAACGACCAGAACACATCACCGCCCAGCACCACGGCCAGGGCCCCGGTGACAATCGCGGTGATCTGCAGATTGGCACCCATCCACAGGGTGAACTGGCTGAACAGACGACCGTGTCTTTCCACTTCCGGGATGTAGTCGATCGAACGCCTTTCGATCAACGGTTTGTTGCCTGCACGATCGGTGTCAACAGCCATGATTCAACCTCTGTGGATTGTTAGATTCCCTGTAGGAGCTGCCGCATGCTGCTCCTACAGGGTTTTGCGTTTATTTACCGGTAATCATCGGCAGGTTCAGGCCCTGTTCCTTCGCGCAGTCGATGGCGATCTGGTAACCGGCGTCGGCGTGACGCATGACACCGGTGGCCGGGTCGTTATGCAGCACGCGGGCGATTCGCTCGGCCGCTTCGTCGGTGCCGTCGCAGACAATCACCATGCCCGAGTGCTGCGAGAAACCCATGCCGACGCCGCCGCCGTGGTGCAGGGAAACCCAGGTCGCGCCGCTCGCGGTGTTGAGCAGAGCGTTGAGCAATGGCCAGTCGGACACAGCGTCGGAACCGTCCTGCATCGATTCGGTTTCGCGGTTCGGGCTGGCGACCGAGCCGGAGTCGAGGTGGTCGCGACCGATCACGATCGGTGCGGACAATTCACCGCTGCGAACCATTTCGTTGAAGGCCAGACCGAGCTTGGCGCGCAGGCCCAGGCCAACCCAGCAGATACGTGCCGGCAGACCCTGGAAGCTGATGCGCTCGCGGGCCATGTCCAGCCAGTTGTGCAGGTGGGCGTCGTCCGGGATCAGCTCTTTGACCTTGGCGTCGGTTTTGTAGATGTCTTGCGGATCACCCGACAGCGCCGCCCAGCGGAACGGGCCGATGCCACGGCAGAACAGCGGACGGATGTAAGCCGGCACGAAACCCGGGAAGTCGAACGCGTTCTCGACGCCTTCTTCCTGCGCCATCTGACGGATGTTGTTGCCGTAGTCGAAGGTCGGAATGCCTTGCTTCTGGAATTCCAGCATCGCTCTGACGTGCACGGCCATCGACTGCTTGGCCGCTTTGATCACAGCGGCCGGTTCGGTCTTGGCACGGGCGCGGTATTCGTCCCAGGTCCAGCCGGCCGGCAGGTAGCCGTTGAGTGGATCGTGGGCGCTGGTCTGGTCGGTGACCATGTCCGGGCGCACGCCGCGCTTGACCAGTTCCGGCAGGATTTCCGCCGCGTTGCCCAGCAGGGCGATGGAGATCGCTTTGCCTTCTTTGGTGTATTTGGCGATGCGCGCCAGCGCGTCGTCGAGGTCAGTAGCTTGCTCGTCGACGTAACGGCTTTTCAGGCGGAAATCGATGCTGACCTGCTGGCATTCGATGTTCAGCGAGCAGGCGCCGGCCAGGGTCGCGGCCAGAGGCTGAGCGCCACCCATGCCGCCCAGACCGGCGGTCAGGACCCACTTGCCGGTGAGGTTGTCGTTGTAGTGCTGACGACCGGCCTCAACGAAGGTTTCGTAGGTGCCTTGAACGATGCCCTGGCTGCCGATGTAGATCCAGCTGCCGGCAGTCATCTGGCCGTACATGGCCAGGCCTTTGGCGTCGAGTTCGTTGAAGTGTTCCCAGCTCGCCCAGTGCGGTACGAGGTTGGAGTTGGCGATCAGGACGCGCGGGGCGTTGCTGTGGGTCTTGAACACGCCGACCGGCTTGCCGGATTGCACCAGCAGGGTCTCGTCGTCATTCAGGTTGGTCAGGCTCTCGACGATCTTGTCGTAGCACTCCCAGTTACGCGCGGCGCGACCGATGCCGCCATAAACCACCAGCTCTTTCGGGTTCTCGGCGACTTCCGGGTCGAGGTTGTTCATCAGCATGCGCAACGGCGCTTCGGTCAGCCAGCTCTTGGCGGTCAGCTTGTTGCCGCGGGCGGCACGGATTTCGACGTCACGGTGCTTTGTAGGTTTCTGGGTATTGTCAGTCACGAAAAAGACTCCTCAGCGATCAATTCAAACCAACCCTGGCAGTGGGCAAGCAGCCTGTGCGCATCAATGCGCGACAAGCGAATCAGTGGACGCTGCGGACTCATACGCATACGTCTTTACTTGTACATACAAGCATATGCAATCAAGCGGCCAACTTGGTGACGGGGTGTTCAAGAAAAATCGCTGACACGGCTGGAGATCGCCTGAATCAAGGGTTCTGGCGATGATGAAATTTTTCGAGAGAATGGTTTGGCGAGATCGAGGGATGTTACGTAAGTGGGGTTTTGCGCCACGCTGGGGCGTTCGGTAACAAGTTGGTGCGTGGTTGGGAACACCCCAAAAGCAAAAGATCGCAGCCTTCGGCAGCTCCTACAGGGTGTACATCAATCCCACTGTAGGAGCTGCCGAAGGCTGCGATCTTTTGAGGTTATTTGAATCAGCGCGCAGTCAGTTCGATCACGCAGCACGAGGCATTCAAGGCGACTTCAGCCAGCCCGTTGTTACCGTCCAATTGCAGGCAATCATGACGGCCAAGTTGTGCAGTCTTCTCACCGACCACAACTTCAAGCAACTCACTGACACTGAACACCAGCAACGTCCCCGCCGAACTGAAAAACCGTTGCTCGCCATCCAGCCACTGCAACCGCGCGCTGTAACGCTGCGGCGCATAGATCAGGTTGAAGTCGCGAATCGCCCCACCGAGCAAGGTGCAGGAAACCTGGCTCTCGCCGCTAAAGGCAAAGGGGTCGAGCGGTAACAGTGGCGGAGTATCGTCGCCGTCGACGCACAGGGTCATACCGTCACCCTGCAACACGGTAATCACCCGCTGGTAACCGGCAAAGCTCGAAAAACCGCCGGACTCGGCGATGTCGGCAATCGACAGACGCCAGCCGAAACCGTCGAGGCCAGCGCCAGCGTCACGGGTGATTTCTTCAGTGCTGCCGCCGCCGTTTTTCCACGGCATGCGCGGATAGCCTTCGGCACGTAGGACTTTCAGTGAACTCATTTATGCTCTCTATTTATGGAACCGACCTTCCAGACGATGACGGGAACCGGGGTGAATCAGGCGCGCAGCGGTCACCGGCTGACGGCCCGACCACGTGCGACGGCGGATCAGCAGGCATGGCTCGCCTTTTTCGATCTGCAGCAATTTGCACTCGGACGCTTCGGCCAGGATTGCTTCGACCACATGCTCGCCCTCAGTCAGCGGCGCAACCTGGTTCAGATAGGCGTATGGCGTTTGCAGGGTGAAGTCCTGCTTGAGGTATTCCGGGGCGACCAGCGCGTTGACGAAACGGTCTTCGATTTGCACCGCAATATCGTTCTCGTAATGCACGATCAGCGAGTGAAATACCTTTTGCCCTTCGCGCATGTCCAGCGCCAGTGCGCGCTCGGAACCGGCAGCCTCTTCTTCGAGGGTGATGACCTGGCAGGTGTGGCGATGACCGCGGGAGGCGATTTCATCGGCGATGTTATGCACTTCAAACAGCGCGGACTGGCTCTTCGGCTCGGCGACGAAGGTGCCGACGCCTTGCATACGCACCAGCAGGCCGTCGGCGGTCATCTCGCGCAGCGCGCGATTGATGGTCATGCGGCTGAAACCGAGCTGATTGACCAGTTCGCTCTCGGACGGCACGCGGTAGTGCGGCGGCCAGTTACCGCTGTCGATCTGCTGGGTGATCATCTGTTTGACGCGAGCGTACAAGGGCGCCGGACTATCGCCCATGTTCGCGGCCAACGGGGAAACTGGAGGCGGAGTCGGCACGGTGGATCCTTGTTCGTCGGTAGAGGTTGCTAGCTTGCCGGAGTTTACCGGGCAGGCAAACGTCTGTATATGTATATACAAATAACACACGATGGGGTGCTGAACCATGTCCGCCTTCTTTGCCGAACGCGCGCTGCTGCCTAACGGATGGGCCAATAATGTACGTCTTGAGGTCAGCGCCGATGGCCTGCTGACCCAAATCCAGGCCGATTCCACCGCAGATGGCGCCGAACGGTTGAGCGGTCCGTTGCTGCCGGGAATGCCCAACCTACACTCCCACGCTTTTCAGCGAGCGATGGCCGGCCTGGCGGAAGTTGCCGGCAATCCCAATGACAGTTTCTGGACCTGGCGCGACCTGATGTATCGCCTCGTCGGAAAAATCAGCCCGGATCAGCTCGGCGTGATCGCCCGTCAGCTGTACATCGAAATGCTCAAGGCCGGTTACACCTCGGTCGCTGAGTTTCACTATGTTCACCATGACAGCAATGGTCAGCCTTATGCCGATCCGGCGGAACTGGCGTTGCGCATCAGTCAGGCTGCCAGCGAAAGCGGCATCGGCTTGACCCTGCTACCGGTGCTCTACAGCCACGCCGGTTTCGGCGGCCAGACGCCAAACGACGGCCAGCGCCGATTTATCAACAGCACCGAAAACTACCTGAATCTGCAATCGCGTTTGCAGCCCTTGTTGGCGCAGCAAAAGGCGCAATCACTGGGTCTGTGTTTCCACTCGTTGCGCGCGGTGACCCCGCAGCAGATCAGCGAAGTCCTGGCGGCCAGTGACAAGCAATGCCCGGTGCACATTCACATCGCCGAACAACAGAAGGAAGTCGACGACTGCCTGAGCTGGAGCGGTCGCCGCCCGCTGCAATGGCTGTATGAAAACACTGAAGTCGATCAGCGCTGGTGCCTGGTCCACGCCACTCACGCCAACCCGGAAGAAGTCACGCTGATGGCCAAGAGTCGCGCCATCGCCGGCCTGTGCCTGACCACCGAAGCCAACCTGGGCGACGGGATTTTCCCGGCAGTGGATTTCATGGCTCAGGGCGGGCGCATGGGTATCGGCTCTGACAGCCATGTGTCGCTGAGCGTGGTCGAGGAATTGCGTTGGCTGGAATACGGCCAGCGTTTGCGTGATCAGCGGCGTAACCGTTTGTATGGCGCGGATCAGCCGATGGTCGGACGCACGTTGTACGACGCGGCGCTGGACGGCGGCGCTCAGGCATTGGGGCAGCCGATTGGTGCGCTGGAAGTCGGCAAGCGCGCTGACTGGATTGTGCTCGATGGCAACGATCCGTATCTGGCGACGGCGAGTGGGGACGGGATTTTGAATCGCTGGTTGTTTGCTGGCGGTGATCGTCAGGTGCGTGATGTGCTGGTCAATGGCCAGTGGGTTGTGCGTGATGGCCGGCATGCCGGCGAAGAGGACAGTGCGCGTGCCTTCATCCAGGTCCTGCGCGACCTCCTCGGCTGACACGAAACAAAAATGTGGGAGCGAGCCTGCTCGCGAAAGCGGTGTATCAGCAACATTTTCGTTAACTGACACGCCCTCTTCGCGAGCAGGCTCGTTCCCACATTTGATTTGTGGTGGTGTTTAGTTTGAGGTCTTGGCCATCTGCCGATCCGACGCGCGCCAGATCAACCGCGTCGTGTCGTAACCCTGCTGGCGGGCCTTGCTCAACAGTTCTTCGCGCACCACACCGTTGACGGTCGGCGTGCGCGACAGCAGCCACAGGTACTTGCGACTCGGGTCGCCGACGATGGCGGTCTTGTAGTCATCGCTGACGTACAGCACCCAGTATTCGCCCTTCGCCACACCCGGAATCAGTCGCGAGAACCAGTTATCGAATTCGACCCACAACTTGTCGGTCTTGCCCGGCACCTGTGGATAAGCCGTGCCCCTGGCTTCTTCCCACTGCCAGTCCGGGGTCAGGCAGCGATTGAGCACCGCAACGTTGCCGTCAGACTTGAGGGTGTAGCGGGCTTCGGATTGCGCGCAATTGCGCTGGAAGTACATCGGCAAGCGCGCCAGCTCGTACCAGGTCCCCTGATAACGCTTGAGGTTGACGCCGTCGACGGTTTTCGGCGCCAACGAATCCACGCCGGAAGTGGCGCAGCCGGCCAGTACCAGGCCGGCAAAAAGGACAAATAATAACCGCTTCATTTTTCTTCTCCGTGGGCGCGAAGCCCCGGTTTACTTCAGGCCTTGGCCGGAAAACATCAGCACTTTGTCACCGGCGTATTGCACGCTGATAAAGCTGTTCTTGTCGCCCCAGGTGCAACTGGACATGCCGAGCGCGCCCGAGCAGTCAGTCGGTTTGCCGAGCAGGGTCTCCACTTCAGCCTTGGCCATGCCAGCCGAGAGCTTCGCGTAGTTTTCCTGATTGACCTTGCTGCATGCGGCCAAGAGCACGCAAAACGACAGAAGGGCGATAGATCGCAGCGACATTGTGTAACTCCTGGAACGAGGGGGATGGCAGGGTGCCAACCAGAAGCTTAGAAGAGAAAACCGTCATCTGGTTCCGTACACAAAAGGCTATTTATTAGCCCGCCCGTCTGACTTTTACCTTTAAATCAGTCACTTTCCAGGGCTATTGAGCATTTCGTCGCATTTAAGCAAAGCCGCCTAATCTTTGGCGCACGGCGGTCGAAATAAATGGCAGCGCAAAGCCCGATAGTGTGGCAAATTGCCGCCCTTTCTTGACCAGCCCCTTCGCGGTAGTTCATTCGATGACCAGAAACATGAAATTCAGCCACAAAATCTTGTTGGCTGCCGCCCTCGTGGTGGCCGTTGCGTTCGCCTGTTTCATTTTCTTCAACGACTATCGACAACGCGAAGCGCTGAGCAGCAGCACCGAGTCGACCATGCAGGAACTCGGCAGCCTGACCACCAGCAACATCCAGACCTGGCTGGAAAGCCGCATTCAACTGCTGCAGTCGCTGTCCCAACAGGTCGCGGTTGACGGCAACGCCCCCGCCAGCCTGAAACGCATCATCGACTTGCCCGCCTACACCGGCAATTTCCAGCTCAGCTACTTCGGCGGTACTGACGGCGTGATGTTCTCCGTGCCCGCAGGCAACCGCGCGCCGGATTACGATCCGCGCGCCCGTGGCTGGTACAAAGCAGCCAACAGCGCACAGCAGACCATCGTCACCGAACCGTACATTGCCGCCTCGTCGGGCAAACTGGTGATCACCGTTGCCACCCCGGTGCAGCGCCAGGGCCAGATGCTCGGCGTGGCCGGTGCCGACATCGACCTGACCAGCGTCAGCGCGATCATCAACTCGCTGAACTTCGGCGGCCACGGCCACGCGTTCATCGTCAGTGCCGATGGCAAAATCCTGATTCATCCGGACAGCAAACTGGTGCTCAAGACCCTGGCCGAGGCTTACCCCAACGGCGCACCGAAAGTCAGCCCGGGCCTGAAAGAAGTCGAATTCAACGGCAAGACCCAGCTGGTCTCCTTCACCCGCGTCAACGGCGTACCGTCGGCCGACTGGTACGTGGCGCTGGTCCTGGACAAAGACACCGCATTCTCGATGCTCAGCGAATTCCGCACCTCGGCGCTGATCGCCATGGTCATTGCCGTGGTGATCATCATCTTCCTGCTCGGCATGCTGATCCGCGTGCTGATGCAACCGCTGCTGACCATGGGCCGCGCCATGCACGATATCGCCGAAGGAGAAGGCGACCTGACCAAACGTCTGGTCATCCACGGCAACGACGAATTCGGCGCGCTGGGCACATCGTTCAACCGTTTCGTGGAGCGTATCCATACCTCGATCCGCGAAGTGTCCTCGGCAACCGGCCAGGTCAACGAAGTCGCCCTGCGCGTGGTCGCAGCCTCGAACTCGTCGATGTACAACTCCGATCAACAGGCGACTCGCACCAACAGTGTGGCCGCAGCGATCAACCAACTCGGCGCTGCGGCGCAGGAGATCGCCCAAAACGCCGCCCTCGCCTCGCAGCATTCCAGCGAAGCGCGCAGTCTGGCGGTCGACGGTCAGCAGGTGGTGGATAGAACCATCCACGCGATGCAACAGCTCTCGGCGAAGATCAGCGATTCGTGCGGCAACATCGAAACCCTGAACAGCAACACCGTGAACATCGGCCAGATTCTGGAAGTGATCACCAGCATCTCCCAGCAAACCAACCTGCTGGCACTGAACGCCGCGATCGAAGCGGCGCGTGCCGGTGAAGCCGGTCGTGGTTTCGCCGTGGTCGCTGACGAAGTGCGTAACCTCGCGCACCGTACTCAGGATTCCGCGCAGCAAGTGCAGAAGATGATCGAAGAACTGCAAGTCGGCGCGCGTCAGGCGGTCAGCATCATGACCGAGAGCCAGCGCGAGAGCGAAAGCAGCGTCGGCATCGCCAACCAGGCCGGAGAACGCCTGGGCAGCGTGACCCAGCGAATCGGCGAGATCGACGGGATGAACCAGTCGGTCGCAACGGCGACTGAAGAGCAGACTGCTGTGGTTGAGTCGATCAACGTTGATATCAACGAGATCAACACACTGAATCAGGAAGGTGTGGAGAACTTGCAGGCGACGTTGCGGGCTTGCTCGGATCTGGAGCAGCAGGCGGCGCGGTTGAAGCAGTTGGTGGGTAGCTTCAGGATCTGAAGATCAAGGGCTTTACCCCCTCACCCCAGCCCTCTCCCCCAGGGGGGCGAGGGGGAAAGGGAGCCGATTTTCATGCTGTTCAAACCTGAGTTCGACTGGATTCTTTCAGGTCGATGTCGTAATGCCAGGCTACTCGGTCAGTCCCCTCTCCCTCCGGGAGAGGGTTAGGGTGAGGGTAAGCTTCTAGAACCGCGACCCAGGCCCCGAAAGAAACTCGAGTTCCTCAGCCGTAGACTCCCGCCCCAACACCGCATTGCGATGCGGAAACCTTCCAAACCGCGCAATCACCTTCTGATGCCGCTCGGCATAATCCAGATTGTCGGCAAACACTGCCCGCTCCGCTTCCGGCTGTTCAGCCACCAGTTCGATGAATCTGGAAACCGCCTCGTTCTGCACCGCGAGGTTTTCGCAGTGTTCGAACACCAGATAAATGAACACTCGCTGAATGGGCTTTAACTGCCGATCAAAATCCGCAGCAATGCCTTGCGCGACGAGCTTCTGCGCACGCAAATCACCGGAGAACGCTTTGGGCGAGTCGCGAAAGATCATTCGCGGCAGTTGATCGAGCAGCAGCACCACCGCCAGCCAACCTTCGGGACGTTGCGTCCACTCGGTCAATTCGCCAGCCAGGGCCTGATCGACAAAGACCCCGAAACGCGTCTGCGCTTCGAGGTCTTGGCTGTCACGCTTACCGAACCACAACTTGCCCTTGTCAGCCGATATCTCATTCGGTGATTCGGCATTTCCGAACCACCAATCGAGCAACGGCTGCCAGGGCGCGTTCATGGTTTATTCCTTGTGGTAAGCCGTAGCGCGTGCGACTTCTTCTTTCGAGCCCAGGAACACCGCTACACGCTGGTGCAGCCCGTCCGGCTGAATGTCGAGGATGCGCTGGTGACCGTCGGTGGACGCGCCGCCCGCCTGTTCCACGAGGAACGACATCGGGTTGGCTTCGTACATCAGACGCAGTTTGCCAGGCTTGGATGGCTCGCGGCTGTCGCGTGGGTACATGAACAGACCGCCACGGGTCAGGATGCGATGCACGTCGGCAACCATCGCCGCGACCCAACGCATGTTGTAGTTCTTTTTCAGCGGACCTTCTTCGCCGGCCAGCAACTCGCCAACATAACGTTGTACCGGAGCTTCCCAGTGACGCTGGTTGGACATGTTGATGGCGAATTCCTGGGTCGATTCAGGAATGGTGATGTCTTCGTGGGTCAGCACGAAGCTGCCCATTTCGCGGTCCAGGGTGAAGCCTTTGACGCCGTGGCCCAAGGTCAGCACCAGCATGGTCTGCGGGCCATAGATCGCGTAGCCGGCAGCAACCTGCTGAGTGCCTGGCTGCAGGAAAGCCTTTTCGTTCAGCGGCTCGTTCTGGGTCAGGTATTCGTTCGGGCAACGCAGCACCGAGAAGATCGTGCCGACCGGCGCGTTGATGTCGATGTTCGACGAACCGTCCAACGGGTCGAATACCAACAGGTACGCGCCTTTCGGGTATTTGCCCGGGATCTGGTAGGCATTGTCCATTTCTTCGGACGCCATGCCGGCCAGGTGACCGCCCCATTCGTTGGCTTCGAGCAGGATCTCGTTGGAGATCACGTCGAGCTTCTTCTGCACTTCGCCTTGCACGTTTTCAGTGCCCATGCTGCCCAGAACACCACCCAGGGCGCCTTTGGACACGGCGTGGCTGATTTCTTTACAGGCGCGCGCCACCACTTCGATCAGGAAACGCAGATCGGCAGGAGTGTTGTTGCTACGGGTCTGCTCAATCAAATAGCGACTCAGGGTAACGCGGGACATGGACGGCTCCGGTGGAATGGGGGGCTAAAAACCCGCGCAGTTTACAGGGAGTCTGAAAACGTAGCGAGCGAAGACGCCCGGTAACGTGCGTCGGGGCGCAATTGCCTGTATCAGACGTGAATGGGTGCAGAGAGTTCAGGTAGCGGGTTTAGCGTAGTTGGAAATGGGATGGGTGGTGGTGCTCGTATGGCGGCCGGTTGAGCATTTTTGTCGACTTATCGCAAGCTTTCGCGAGCAGGCTCGCTCCCACAGGGGATCTCGAGCGAACACAAATTTCGTACCACCGAAGATCAACTGTGGGAGCGAGCCTGCTCGCGAATGGCGCGCAGCGCCGGCCATTCTCAGGAATTGGTCGGCGGCTTGCGCAACAGGCTGAACGCCATCGCCCCAAGAAACACCACACTCAGCAACAACACCGCCCACAGCCCGATCTTCTTCCAATGGGTCCCAGCCACGGCAGCTGTGGTCGCGGTCGATGACTGGGTAGCCACCACATCCCCCTGAACCATCGCCTTGCCCAATGTCGCCAGTTTCTCCGGTTTGAAATCCGGTATCAGCGTCGTCAACGGCAGATTCGCCGTTTTCACATTCGGATTCCCCAACGCCAGACTGTACGGGCCCTCCCCGCGCGCAAGGAAGATCACCTGCGTCGCCCGCACTGCGTATTTCAGGCTCGGCACCTGTTCACCCAAACCGCCGCCGCGCTCATCCACGGTCAGTTTCAACTGCTGCACGGTTTGCCCGTACAGCTGCAATTCGTTCTGCACCACGTCCTGAGCATTCTGCGTCAGGCGATAGAGCAGACCGCTGCTCAACATCTGCCACGGCAGGCTGCTCTCGCGTCGGCCCGCCAAGGTTACCGGCGCCAGACTGTTCGATTGCTTCAGCTCGACCTGGACCCGCTCGACATTCAGCCCCATCGGCAACTGCCAGGTGTATTCGCCGGGTTTGCTGCTACTGCCCGCCAACGCTTGCGACCAGACCAACGGCAGCGGCACGTTACGCGGGTCGCTGCTTTTCAGCTGGGCCGAGGTCAGGATCGGTGCCGAATTCGGCGATTCCCAGAGCAGTCGCAGATAACGCGCCGATTGCCCCGGCAAAGTCACTTCATGCTGCTCGATCCGCTCATCGGAAAAGGTCAGCCGCGCCACCTGCCCCTCGCCCCACGGCTGCCAACGCTGCAAGTCGTCACTGGCCTCGATGCTGAAACGCTGGAAGCCATCGCGCTCGCTGGTCCAGTCGAGGATCAACTGCTGCAACGGTGCCTTGATCGCACTGGCATCGAGCAACCAGCCGCGCAGCACTTCTTCACCCGCCTCCAACTGACTGGATGGCTGCACCTCAACCAGCGTGCCGTTGGTGGTGGATTGCACCCGGACGTTGGGGGCGCGCTCCGTGGCGTCGGCGGCGTTGTACAGCGGGAACCACTTCACCTCGTGCAACTGGCCGTCGTCGCGGGTTTTCGCCGATTCGCGGGCCAAGGCGTAGGCCTGTGGTTCGCCGGCAGCGTTGAATACACGCAAGTCACTGAGATCGGTCTGGCGCGCCTGCAATTGCGCGCTCAGCGGCAATTCCAGGCGATACCACGGCCCATCGCCCGTCACCGACAGCGGCACCTGCGTGGCGAAGTCCGCCGGTTTTTCCTGAGCGCCGGCAACCATCACCACGCCCAACGCCAACCACCCCAGATTCAGCATGCGACTCAAGATGCAACTCCTTCGGTTTCCGGGGCTGGCTTTTGCGCCGCCGGGTCAGCTTCGATGCGTTTGGGTGGCAGCGGCGCGAAGTAGCCCACCACCAACAGCAATACGCCAACGCCGATAAACGAGACGATCCGGGCGAGGCCGCCACGGTTGCTCAGTTCGACAAAAATCAGTTTGGCCACCACCAGCGCAATCAGCGCTGCACCGATCAGCCAGACTTCGCGACGATGACGCAGGTGTCCGCCGATCATCAGTCCCAGCGCCATCAGCGTCCAGACGATGGACAACCCGGCCTGCACCAGCATAGAAGCGAGCAGTTGATCGAGTTCGAATGGAATGCCGGCCCAGTGGTGCGCAGCGCGGGTCACCAACGCGGTGCAGAAAGCGAACAGTGAAACCCCGGCGACCAGTTGCGTGGCGTAATCGGCGTAGTCCTGACGGATCGACAGCTGCGAAACTGCGCTGCGTGACCAGACGTAAACGCCGAACAAGGCGAACAGCAAACCCAGTTCCAGCGGATTGAGCAGCGGCACGTACGGCAATGGGTCCGCGTTGCCATCGCTGACCCCGTTGGCCAGCCAGAACCACGCAAGCATCAACACTGCCAAAGGCGCGGCGGCATACAGACGATATTCGCGGGCGAACGCCGCCACCGGCCAAGGCCAGTTGCGCGGTGCTGCCGCCAGCAACAGATACAGACTCGGCAGAAGCGCCCAACCCAACCAGCGCCAGGCGTTGTATTGCTCGGACAACAGGAGCAAGCCGTAGCGCAGCTCCAACGCGAGCACGCCGATCAGCAGCCAGCAACCGAGCACATGGGCGGTGCTCAAGGCTCGTGCCGGCAGCGTTGGCGCCAAACGGCGCAAGCTGAAGAAGTGCACAGCGAACACCAACGTCCACGCCACCCAGCCGAAGTCTGCCGCCGGGTGATAACGCGAGTGCCAGGCCGCCAGCAACACCAAGCCTGCCGCGGGGATCAGCAGCGTGCAAAGCAAGCCCAGCGCCGGCCACTTCAAGCGCAGCGACAGCAGCGTCCACAACAGAACACTCAACGCCGCCACCAACAGCAGTAACGTACCTTGCAGAGTCACCGGTGCAAAACGCAGCACCTCACTGACCCACGCCAACGCCCACCAACCAGCGCCCCATACCAGCAAGACTTGGGACAGACGCTGCAAACTCAGCGCATCAAATGCTGAAGCGTGATTGCCCCGTTGCAGGCGCCAGGCACCGATCATCGCCGCCAGCCCCAGCACCAGCGGCGTCCAGAACCCGCCATGGGCCAACGGCTTCAGACCTTCGCCAGACAACGGTCCGAGCAACTCGGGGCCGGCGAGCAAGAACGCCGCGCCACCGATCACCTGCAACAGCAGTCCGAAGACAAAACTCACACGCTGTTGGAGGTACAGGCTCAGCCAGATAATCAGCAAACCGCTGGCGGCCCACACCGCACTCGCCGTTTGCCACGGCAGGACAAACAACACCGCCAGATTGATCAGCACCAGACCGGCCAGCAGCACCACCGACAAACCGCGCAACAGGCGTACGTCGCCGCGCACCATTTCGTCGCGAGCGGCCAAAAGCATGCCGGCGATCAGCGCCAGGCCGATCAAGGATGCGCTGAGCAGACCACTCCAGCCGGCGCTGAATACCGCCGCCGAATCGTCGCCAGCGCCCTGCAGCCGCAGCAGGAACAACGCACCGCCGAGCAATTGCACGCCGAACGCGGTAAACAGGAACGTGCGCGATTGCAGCCGCAGGCCTACAAACAAGGTCGCCAGACCGGCCAACGCCCAACTGATCGCCGTGCCCTGAATGAAGAAGAACAACGGCGCCAGCAGATAAAGGAACGTCAGGCCCAGGCACGCCAATACCGGCAACCCCTGGCGCTCCCAGGGCGAAGCCTGCTCCGGCGTGGCTTTGCGCAGTTGATAGAAGCTGAACAACAGCGCCGCGCCGAGCATCAACGCGCCCAGTGGAGCACCATCGAGCAGGCTGCTTTCGCCGATATTCAATTGGCTGAGAAACGCCAGCGCAGAACCGAACTGCAGCAACAACGCAAAGGCCCGGGCGAACGGTCGATGCTGACGCAAGCCCAGCCAGAAAATCCCTGCGCCCTCCACCGCCCATGCCGCCGACGTCCAGCGTGCATCAAGGCCCAGCGGAATCGCCAGACTGGCGAAAATCACCCCAAGTGCCAGACAGGTTTCGCCCAGCAGTACCGCGCGCCCGCCCATCAACACCTTGGCCAGGCCCATGTAAATCATGCCCAGCGCCAGGGCACTGAATGCGGCGGCGAACTCAAGATGCTGGACCAGCGCAAACTGCAACCCGAAGCCCACGATTGGCGGGCCGAACAGCATCGTTCCGTCAACGTAATCGCCCTTGCGCGCCGACCAGTGCAGCAGCGCCTCGCGATCACCGTCCGCAGGAGCGTCAGGCATATCGAGCAATTTACGCCGGGCAAACAGCAGGCCGATGGCGAGGTACATCAGGAAGAACAGAATCAGGAATGGCTCGGTGCTCCACAGCAGTTCCGGCGCGTACGAGCGCAGGCCCCAGGCGAAGCCAATGCCGAAGGTGCCGACGAAACCGATCAGGTTGAGCAGGCGCCAGGCCTTGAACCAGGCGATGGCGAGAATGCCGGCATTAAGCAGCGCGAAATAACTGAACAGTGCGACATGGTTGCCGGCGCCGGTCGAGGTCAGGATCGGTGCGGCGAAACCACCCAGCGCAGCCGCGGCCGCCAGGCCCAACGCATCTTGCGTGATGGCGAGGATCGCCGAGAACACCGTGACCGCCACCAGCAAACCCAGCGCGGCGGACGGATCAAGCAGCGGATGCAATCGCATCGCCGCAAACACCGTCAGGTACAGCACCGCGATCCCGGTGCCTTGCAACATCAATGCGTAGCCGTTGTTACGCTGGCGCAGCCACCAGCCCAGCGCCAGCAGACCCAATGCCGCGGCCGCGACCCCGGCGTAACGCAATTCGATTGGCACCACCATGCCTTCGGTGGCGTAACGCAGCAGAAACGCCAGACCGAAAAACAACAGCACCACGCCGACACGCAGCACGGTGTTGCCACCGAACAACCAATTGCGTGCAGCGCTGATGCCGCGCTCGACAAGGTTCGGGCCACGGGGTTCGGCGGGTTGCTTGGGTTCGGTAGTGACGGCGTCCAGACGCCAGACATCGTCCGGCAATGGTTGACCGGCTTCGCTGGCGACGGCGGATATTGGCTCAAGTTCGGGCGGCAGTTCCCAAACCAGTTCGGGTGCCGGGGCGTCTTCGACGATGTCGACAGGCTCACTGACCGGTTCAACGCCTGGCGGTGTCACCGCATGAGAAGGCGAGCCTTCCAGCAGAAACAGACGCTGCGCAACGCCTTGCAAAGCCTCCCTGACCTGTTCAAGTTGGTGCTGTTGCTCGGTCATCTGCGTGCCCAGGCGCGCGATGCGGATCGTCTGAGCAATCGCCAGACCCAGCAGCGCACCCAACAGCGCATCACTGAGCGACTCGTCGAGCAGCCAGCCGAGCACCAGCCCGATCAACATGAACATCCATTGCATGGTCGATATCCCTAAGCGGCCCACAGGGGGCGAGTCCGGCAATTGCATCAGTCTAGGCACAAACCTTGTGGGAGCGAGCCTGCTCGCGAAAGCGTTGTCACATTCAACAGAAATGTTGACTGACAAACCGCTTTCGCGAGCAGGCTCGCTCCCACAGTGGCTATGTTGTGCCTGAACCAGCACTGACCGGCGCTCAGTATATCGATCCGGCCCAACAACCGTTGGGCCTTGCGTACATTTTGTTGCGGAAAGTTACTCCAGCGCCTTCCAGATATCCGTGGCGTACTCGCGGATTGTCCGGTCGGACGAGAACCAGCCCATCCGCGATGTATTCAACACCGCCGAACGCCACCAGTTATCAGCGTCATGCCAATGCGCTTCGACACGCTTCTGCGCCTCCCAGTAGGAGTCGAAGTCGGCGCAGACCAGGAAGCGGTCGTAGTCCACCAGCGAATCGATCAGCCCGGTATAGCGCGAAGTGTCATCCGGCGAGAACACGCCGCTGCGGATCGCTTGCAACACATCGTTGAGGCGATGGGACTCCGCGATGTCCGGCGCAGCGCTGAACTCATGGTTCTGTTTGCGTGCTTCAACCTGCTGGGCGCTGAGGCCGAAGATGAACATGTGCTCGGCGCCAATGCGCTCGCACATCTCCACGTTGGCTCCATCGAGGGTGCCGATCGTCAGCGCACCGTTGAGGCCGAACTTCATGTTACTGGTGCCCGACGCCTCGAAACCGGCCGTGGAAATCTGCTCCGAAAGGTCCGCCGCCGGAATAATGCTCTCCGCGAGGCTGACGTTGTAGTTAGGCAGGAACACCACTTTCAACAGGCCACGCACGGTCGGATCGTTGTTCACCACCCGGGCGATGTCGTTGGTCAGCTTGATGATCAACTTGGCCTGGTGATAACTCGCCGCCGCCTTACCGGCGAAGATCTTCACGCGCGGCACCCAGTCGACTTCCGGCTCAGCGCGAATCGCCTGATACAATGCCACGGTGTGAAGCAGATTGAGCAACTGGCGTTTGTACTCGTGGATCCGTTTGACCTGCACGTCGAACATCGCCGCCGGATTGACCGCGACCCCCAGCCGTTCATGAATCAGATGGGCCAAGGCTTTTTTGCTGTGCAGACGTTGTTCGGCGAAGGCTTTGCGGAACGCGGGTTTCTCGGCGAATGGCTCCAGGTCCAGCAGACGTTCTTCAGGGTTGTCGAGCAGGTCCGGGCCGAGGGCATCAACCAGCATCGACGTCAGCTCGGAGTTGGCCTGGTACAGCCAGCGGCGGAAGGTGATGCCGTTGGTTTTGTTGTTGATCCGCTCCGGGTAAAGCTTGTGCAGCTCGGAGAATACGGTTTTGCGCATCAGTTGCGTGTGCAACCCGGACACGCCGTTGACGCTGTGCGAACCGAGAAACGCGAGGTTGCCCATGCGCACCCGACGACCGTTGTCCTCTTCAATCAACGACACCGCGCGCAGCACGTCGAAGTCATGAATGCCCTTGGCGCGCAGCGAATCGATGTGCTGGGCGTTGATCAGGTAAATGATCTGCATATGCCGTGGCAGCATGCGTTCCATCAAACCGACCGGCCAGGTTTCCAGCGCTTCGGGCAGCAAAGTGTGGTTGGTGTACGAGAGCGTATCGACCGTCACTTGCCACGCCGCATCCCATGCCACGTCGTAGACGTCGACCAATTGGCGCATCAGTTCGGCGACGGCAATCGAGGGGTGCGTGTCGTTGAGCTGGATGGCAGCGTGATCGCCCAGGGTCAGCACCGAGGTGTGCGTGTTGCGATGGCGACGCAGCAAATCCTGCAACGAAGCGGCGACAAAGAAGTATTCCTGACGCAGGCGCAGTTCCTGCCCGGCCTCCGTGCTGTCCGCCGGATAGAGCACGCGGGAAATACTTTCGGCACGGGCCACTTCGGCGACGGCGCCCAGGTGGTCACCAGCGTTGAAACGTTCCAGGTGCAGATCTTCCATCGCCCGCGCACGCCACAGGCGCAAGGTATTGACGCTCGCCCCGCGCCAACCGACTACCGGTGTGTCGTAGGCAATTGCGCGGACGGTCTCGGCGGGTGACCAGACTTGCCTGGATTGGCCGCTGGCATCGATGACGGTTTCCACACTGCCACCGAAGCCGATGGGGTAGGCGACTTCCGGACGCTCGAACTCCCACGGGTTGCCGAAATCCAGCCAGTGCTCGGTCTGCTCCTGCTGCCAGCCATCGACGATGGCCTGGCGGAACAAACCGTGCTCATAACGAATACCGTAACCGTGGCCAGCAATGCCGAGGGTCGACATGCTTTCCATGAAGCACGCCGCCAGTCTGCCGAGGCCACCGTTGCCAAGCGCTGCGTCGGGCTCCAGCAGGCGGATGCGCTCAAGATCGACGCCGAGTTCGGTCAGGGCTTCACGCGCCACATCGAGCAGGCCAAGGTTGCTCAGGCTGTCGTAGAGCAAGCGGCCGATGAGGAATTCCAGCGAGAGGTAATACACCCGCTTCTGACCTTTGCGGTAGATCTGCCGGGTGTGGTCCATCCAGTGCTCGACCATGTGATCACGCGCGGCCAACGCAATGGCTTCGAACCAGTCATGGTCGAAGGCGTGATCAGGGTCTTTGCCCACCGCGTAGGTGAGTTTGGTCAAGACGGCGTCGCGGAATGCGGCCACCTCTGCTTCGCGAACTAGTGGTTCTTGAGTCATTGATACGACCTCGGGCGAGCGGGGAATTGTCTGAGCCTAGACGGTCTGACCGACGGCGGAGGCTCTGGTTCGGCAGTATTTCCTGAGACAGTGAGATGGCCCGGCATTACCCTGGCGGATGAGCTAATGAATGCAGGGGCCGTGCCGAATTGTTCGGCAAAATGCCTGCATGCAGAAAAAATCTGGCGAAAGGTTGTTCAAAAATCCACCAGTCCCGGTATGATCGCGCGCCCTGATGCACATGCCTGGTAACTCCCGATGATGAAGCCCAACCTGATTGCCGCCGCCGAGATCGATCGTCTCGATACGTGGGCCAAATATACGGCCCCGATGTGTGGCTCTTGTATCTCCAGCTGCTGCACGCTGCCGGTCGAGGTCAAGATCAAGGATCTGGTGCGCATCGGCGTGGTCGACGAGTTCGAACTGGGCGATCCGCCGAAGAACATCGCCAAGCGTTTGCAAAAGGAAGGCCTGGTTGAACGCTTCAACCAGAAGTCGGGCATCTTCACCCTCCAGCGCATGAGCAACAACGATTGCTACTACCTGGATCGTAAGAGCCGCCTATGCACCATTTATGACAAGCGCCCGGACACTTGCCGCAACCACCCGAAGATTGGCCCACGGCCGGGGTATTGCGCGTACAAGCCGAAGGAAGTCGTGCGCGAGCAGAATTTTCGGGCGATCGAGAAGTTCTGATATTTGCGCAGGGTTTTAGATCCAGCCCCTCACCCCAGCCCTCTCCCGAGGGAGAGGGAGCCGACCGAGTTGTCTTGCGCCGTACATCGACCTGAAACACCCGGTCGGTTATGGATTCGGTACAGCCCGATCAGGTCGGCGTATCGCTAAAGCATCCCCCGATCAGCCCCCGATCCAGTCCCCTCTCCCTCTGGGAGAGGGCTAGGGTGAGGGGCTCTTGATCTTCTGCACAAACCCCAGACAAACAAAAACGCCCCCGGTCTCGCGACCGGGGGCGTTTTCATTAAGCCTGAACTAAATACTTAGATCTTGGCTTTCTTGGCAGCGCGGGTACGCTCGCTTTCGTCCAGGATCTTCTTGCGAAGACGGATGGACTTAGGAGTAACTTCGCACAGCTCGTCTTCCTGGATGTATTCCAGAGCCTGTTCCAGAGTGAACTTCACTGGTGGAACCAGAGCGATGGTTTCGTCTTTACCCGAAGCACGCATGTTGTCGAGCTTCTTGCCTTTGGTTGGGTTGATACCCAGGTCGTTGTCGCGGCTGTTCTGGCCGACGATTTGACCGGTGTAGATCTCTTGACCGTGTTCAACGAACAGCTTGCCACGCGCCTGCAGGGTTTCCAGGGAGTAGGTCAGAGCCTTGCCGGTTTCAACCGAAACCAGAACGCCGTTCTGACGGCCGGACATGTGGCCCGACTTGACGGTGTCGTAGCGATCGAAGATCGAGGTCAGGATGCCAGCACCGTTGGTCAGGGTCAGGAACTGGTTACGGAAACCAATCAGACCACGAGCAGGGATGTTGTATTCCAGACGCACACGGCCTTTGCCATCCGGCACCATGTTGCTCAGGTCGCCCTTACGCAGGCCCATCTCTTCCATCACTTTGCCCTGAGCTTCTTCAGGGATGTCGATGGTCACGTTTTCGAACGGCTCTTGCTTGACGCCGTCTACTTCACGAATGATCACTTCCGGACGGCCCAGGGCCAGTTCGAAGCCTTCGCGACGCATGGTTTCGATCAGTACCGAGAGGTGCAGCTCACCACGGCCGGAAACCTTGAACTTGTCAGCGGTGTCGCCTTCTTCAACGCGCAGAGCAACGTTGTACAGCAGCTCTTTGTCCAGACGGTCCTTGATGTTACGGGACGTCACGAACTTGCCTTCTTTACCGCAGAATGGCGAGTCGTTTACCTGGAAGGTCATCGAAACGGTTGGCTCGTCGACGGTCAGAGGCTTCATCGCCTCGACAGTGTCCGGGTGGCACAGGGTGTCGGAGATGAACAGCGAGTCCATACCGCTGACGCAAACGATATCGCCTGCGAAAGCTTCTTCAACGTCGATACGGTGCAGACCGTGGTGACCCATCAGCTTCAGGATACGACCGTTACGCTTCTTGCCGTCGGCACCGATAGCAACAACCGGAGTGTTCGGCTTGACGCTACCACGAGCGATACGGCCAACGCCGATAACACCCAGGAAGCTGTTGTAGTCCAGTGCCGAGATTTGCATCTGGAACGGACCTTCACGGTCAACTTTTGGCGCTGGAACGTGGTCGACTACCGCTTGGTACAGCGGGGTCATGTCTTCAGCCATGTCGGTGTGATCCAGACCGGCAATGCCGTTCAGGGCCGAGGCGTAAACAACCTGGAAGTCCAGTTGTTCTTCGGTAGCACCGAGGTTGTCGAACAGGTCGAAGATCTGGTCCAGAACCCAGTCCGGACGCGCGCCAGGACGGTCAACCTTGTTGATGACCACGATCGGACGCAGGCCGGCTTCGAAAGCCTTCTTGGTCACGAAACGGGTTTGCGGCATAGGGCCGTCTTGGGCGTCAACCAGCAGCAGAACGGAGTCAACCATCGACATTACACGTTCAACTTCGCCGCCGAAGTCGGCGTGGCCCGGGGTGTCCACGATGTTGATGTGGTAGCCGTTCCAGTTGATGGCGGTGTTTTTCGCCAGAATGGTAATACCGCGCTCTTTTTCCTGGTCGTTGGAGTCCATCACGCGCTCGTCGTTGAGCTCGTTGCGCTCCAGAGTGCCGGATTGACGCAGGAGTTTGTCTACCAGGGTGGTTTTACCATGGTCAACGTGGGCAATAATGGCGATGTTGCGTAGATTTTCGATCACTTGTGTATCTCGATCAGAGGATTCGGTTTGCTGACAAGTCTTGGCAGCGATTAGCAGTAGTGTCCGGCATGGCCGTTACAGCTTGACGGCGGTGTCGGGGGGCCGGTGACGCAGGCCACAGGCAAACAGCCCCGGGCACTTAGCTCGGTCGATAAACGCGCACATTGGCATGCCCCTCACTGAGCAAATGGTGGGCATGCAGGCGACTCATCACGCCTTTGTCGCAATACAGCAGGTACTGGCGAGTAGGGTCCAGTTCCTTGAAACGTGCGTTCACTGCATAGAACGGCATCGTCTGTACCTCTATGCCGGCAAGCTCCAGCGGTTCATCTTCAGCGGCATCCGGGTGACGGATGTCGATGACGATCTGACCGGCCAGCGCTTCACCGACTTCTTCAATTTGCAAGTCCTGGCCCAATTCATCGATGACTCGATCAATGGCGACCAGTTTGGCGTTGGCGAGCGCACGCTCGAGCACCGCCATGTCGAATTCTTTCTCTTCGTGTTCAACGCGGCCACGCTTGGCGGCAGTCTTCGGATTGACCGAGATGACCCCGCAGTACTCCGGCATGTGCCGGGCAAAATCGGCAGTGCCGATTTCGTTGGCCGTGTCGATGATGTCCTGTTTGTGCGCAACGATCAGCGGGCGCAGCACCAGCTTGTCGGTCACGCAGTCGATCACCGACAGGTTCGGCAGCGTCTGGCTCGATACCTGGGAGATCGCTTCGCCGGTGACGAGCGCATCGATGCTCAGGCGGTCGGCGATGACAGAGGACGCGCGCAACATCATACGCTTCAATACGACGCCCATATGACTGTTATCGACTTTGCCGAGAATTTCGCTCAACACTTCTTCGAACGGCACACTGACAAATAGCACGCGTTGCGAGCTGCCGTACTTCTTCCAGATGAAGTGCGCGACTTCCATCACGCCCAATTCGTGGGCACGACCGCCCAGATTGAAGAAGCAGAAGTGCGCCATCAGGCCGCGGCGCATGATCTGGTAGGCCGCAACGGTGGAGTCAAAGCCGCCGGACATCAATACCAGCGTCTGCTCCAAAGCGCCGAGCGGGTAACCGCCGATGCCGTTGTGCTGGCTGTGGATGACAAACAACCGTTTGTCGCGAATTTCCATTCGGACTTCGATTTCCGGCTTTTTCAGGTCGATTCCGGCGGCGCCGCACTCACGGCGCAGCTTGCTGCCGACGTATTTTTCAACGTCCATCGAGCTGAACGTGTGCTTGCCTGCACGTTTGCAGCGCACCGAGAAAACCTTGCCCGCCAGCGCATCGCCGTAGTGCTGTCTGCACTTCTCGGTGATGTCGTCGAAGTCGCCCAGCGGGTACTCGTCGATCTGCAAAAAGTGTGCGATGCCCGGCATGCACGTCAGGCGTTCGCCCATCTCTTTAAGGGCTTTGGCGTCGGTAACACGGGTTTCCAGTTCGAGGTTGTCCCACACACCGTTCACCACCACAGCCGGGTCCAGATCGCGGAGCACGGCGCGGATGTTTTTGGCCAACTGGCGGATGAATTTCGTCCGGACAGGTCGACTCTTGATGGTGATCTCGGGGAAGACTTTTACGATTAGTTTCATGAAAACAGCGCGCGCAGGGCCAGCCGAAAAAGGGGGGCGCGGATTATAGCGGAAATTGCTCAAGGTTTAACCAGTTAATGTGCAGAAGGTTTTGCATGCACCAAAACGGGTCATTTTCAGATCAAGGCGCTACATTAGAGGGCGATAATTTCTGAATTAAGAGGTTTTGCACCTTAATAAGCGTGAATATGGGGCATAAAACCCATGCTGGGGCACTGGCATGCAATTTGCTCCCTTGTGAGGCAGGTTGCCTTGGCAGAGTATTCGCGCCGGCATCACCACTATTAAGGGCATCCACTACCCGCCCTAATTCACCCGGAGGACACTATGTCGAAGTCGGTTCAACTCATCAAAGATCATGACGTCAAGTGGATTGATCTGCGCTTCACGGACACCAAAGGCACTCAGCACCACGTGACCATGCCGGCTCGCGATGCGCTGGAAGACGACTTCTTCGAAGTCGGCAAGATGTTCGACGGTTCCTCCATCGCTGGCTGGAAAGGCATCGAAGCCTCCGACATGATTCTGCTGCCGGACGACGAAACTGCCGTTCTCGACCCGTTCACCGAAGACGCCACCCTGATCCTGGTGTGCGACATCATCGAACCGTCGACCATGCAAGGCTACGATCGCGACCCGCGCGCCATTGCTCACCGCGCCGAGGAATACCTGAAGACCACCGGTATCGGTGACACCGTCTTCGCCGGCCCAGAGCCAGAATTCTTCATCTTCGACGAAGTGAAATTCAAGTCGGACATCTCCGGCTCGATGTTCAAGATCTACTCCGAGCAAGGTTCCTGGATGTCCGACCAGGACATCGAAGGCGGCAACAAGGGTCACCGTCCAGGCATCAAGGGTGGCTACTTCCCGGTTCCGCCGTTCGACCACGACCACGAAATCCGTACTGCCATGTGCAACGCACTGGAAGAAATGGGCCAGACCGTTGAAGTTCACCACCACGAAGTGGCGACTGCCGGTCAGAACGAAATCGGTGTCAAGTTCAACACCCTGGTGAAGAAAGCTGACGAAGTTCAGACTCTGAAATACGTTGTACACAACGTTGCCGACGCTTACGGCCGCACCGCTACCTTCATGCCGAAGCCGCTGTACGGCGACAACGGTTCGGGTATGCACGTACACATGTCCATCTCCAAAGATGGCAAGAACACCTTCGCTGGCGAAGGCTATGCCGGCCTGTCCGAAACCGCTCTGTACTTCATCGGCGGCATCATCAAGCACGGTAAGGCACTGAACGGCTTCACCAACCCGGCCACCAACTCCTACAAGCGTCTGGTGCCAGGCTTCGAAGCGCCGGTAATGCTGGCCTACTCGGCTCGCAACCGTTCCGCGTCGATCCGTATTCCTTACGTCAACAGCCCTAAAGGCCGTCGTATCGAAGCACGTTTCCCGGACCCGGCTGCCAACCCGTACCTGGCTTTCGCAGCACTGCTGATGGCCGGCCTGGACGGTATCCAGAACAAGATCCACCCAGGCGATGCCGCTGACAAAAACCTGTACGACCTGCCGCCTGAAGAGGCCAAAGAGATCCCACAAGTTTGCGGCAGCCTGAAAGAAGCCCTGGAAGAGCTGGACAAGGGCCGTGCGTTCCTGACCAAGGGCGGCGTGTTCTCCGACGACTTCATCGACGCTTACATCGCGCTGAAATCCGAAGAAGAAATCAAGGTCCGCACCTTCGTACACCCACTGGAATATGAGCTGTACTACAGCTGCTGATCCGGTAGCGCCGCGCTACGCGGCGTGACAAAAAGAGGCCTCCTTCGGGAGGCCTTTTTTATTGCAGATCAAAAAACCCCTCCCCCTAACCCTCTCCCGGAGGGAGCGGGGACTGACCGGGGTGACTGGGTGTTCTACGCTGACCTGCGACTCCACTACCAAGCCTACGGACAGGATGGTCTTTCAGGTCGATGTAACCCGAGAGATCAACACCGTCGGTCCCCTCTCCCACCGGGAGAGGGTTAGGGTGAGGGCATTACCAGATATGTACCAAGTTGGGCCAACCGCCGGGACTGGCCTATGCTGCACCCCATCGTTTCCAATCCGGTCGATTTCATGAGTCGCACCTATCTCTACCTTCTCCTGTTGTTCGCTCTGCCCGCCCACGCGCAGATCTACAAATACACCGACGCCAACGGCCACACGGTTTACAGCGATCATTCGCCGGACGGCGTCGACGCGCAGCCGGTGGAGTTGCCGCCGCTCAACCGTGTCGAATCGCAATCGCCGAGCACGCCGCCAGCGGTCGAGACGGACAATCGCCAGCCTGAGCGCAACGCTTATCAGGTGCTGGAACTGGCCGGCCTGCCCACTGAAGAAGCCCTACGCGTCAACAACGGCACCTTCACTGTCAATGTGCTGATCAAGCCGCGCCTGCAACCGCCGCATCAATTAAGACTGGTGTTGGACGACGAGCCTTACGGGCAGCCGAGCAACGTGCCAATCCTGCAACTGGTGAATGTCGATCGCGGCAAACATCGTCTGGCCGTGCAGGTGATCGACGGCGAAACGATCGTCCAGCAGAGCCCGCCAGTAGTTTTCACCGTGCAACGGGTGCACAAGCCATGATCCGCGCATGGCTGATCGCCGCGCTGGCCATGACAGCGCTGCACGCCTCGGCCGAGGTGTTCACTTATATCGATGCGCAGGGCAATCGTGTCTACACCGATCAGCCACGCGGCAACGCCAAGCGGGTGCCGCTGGCCACCAGTAATCGCATGCCGGCTACCCCCACGGCTGTGCCGATGACCACCGCGAAAAAATCGCCGGAACAACCACCGTTCCATTACGACATGCTGCGCGTTCTGGTGCCCGAGCCCGACGCGACCATTCGCAGCAGTGCCGGTGAGCTGATCGTCAGCGTCACCAGCGAGCCCGGCTTGCAAAAGGGCCATCTGTATCGCTTGCTGCTGGACGGCAAAGCCACCGGCGAACCCGGCGTCAGCCCGGTTTTTCCGCTGAGCAATATCGACCGTGGCAGCCATAGCCTCTCGGTAGAAATTCTTGATGCGCAGGGCCGCACCGTCGAGCGCACCGCCAACCAGCCCTTCCACATGCTGCGCATCTCGCTTGCGCAAAAGCGCCAGGTCAAGCCCTGCGTTACTGAGGACTACGGCGTGCGCCCCGAGTGTCCGCTGAAAGACAAACCCGAAGAGCCTAAAAATCCCTTCCTGCGTTTTTTCTAACGCCATTCAGCTTTGCGCACTATATTGGTGCAATAGGCTGCACCGTACTCACATTCCATCCCATTTTGGTTCGAAACTTCCCGTTCCGGCTGGCATAACGCCACGCAAACGAGCGTCAAACGCCCGTTTCAGGGGTTGAACGCTTCTTTTCGGAGCCTTGGTTTGGTTTTTGCATTTTCTATCTAAACACGCTTGTTTCTTGCGCACGCTCCGCCCCCAAAAGAGGCCTTGATGACTATTAGCGACGCAATCCCACGCTTGCTGCTCGATAACCTGACCACCGCCACCATCTTGCTCGATGCCGAATTGCGCCTCGAGTACATGAACCCGGCAGCGGAGATGCTGCTGGCCATCAGCGGTCAGCGCAGCCATGGGCAGTTCATCAGTGAGCTGTTCACCGAGTCCGCCGAGGCGCTCAATTCGTTGCGCCAGGCCGTGGAACAGGCGCACCCGTTCACCAAGCGCGAAGCCATGCTCACCGCCCTCACCGGTCAGACCCTGACGGTGGATTACGCGGTGACGCCGATCCTCAACAACGGCGCGACCCTGCTCCTGCTGGAAGTCCACCCGCGTGATCGCCTGCTGCGGATCACCAAGGAAGAGGCGCAGCTGTCGAAGCAGGAAACCAGCAAGATGCTGGTGCGCGGCCTCGCCCACGAGATCAAGAACCCGCTCGGCGGCATCCGTGGCGCTGCGCAATTGCTGGCCCGCGAGCTGCCGGAAGAAAGCCTGCGCGATTACACCAACGTGATCATTGAAGAGGCCGATCGCCTGCGCAATCTGGTCGACCGCATGCTGGGTTCGAACAAACTGCCGTCGTTGGCCATGTGCAACGTTCACGAGGTGCTCGAGCGCGTCTGCCATCTGGTCGAAGCGGAGAGCCAGGGCTGCATCACCTTGGTGCGCGATTACGACCCGAGCATTCCCGACGTGTTGATCGACCGCGAGCAAATGATTCAGGCCGTGCTGAACATCGTGCGCAATGCGATGCAGGCGATCAGCAGCCAGAACGAGCTGCGTCTGGGCCGCATCAGCTTGCGTACCCGGACCATGCGCCAGTTCACCATCGGCCACGTCCGCCATCGTCTGGTGACCAAGATCGAGATCATCGACAACGGCCCGGGCATTCCGGCGGAACTGCAGGAAACCATTTTCTTTCCCATGGTCAGCGGCCGCCCGGACGGTACCGGGCTGGGCCTGGCCATCACCCAGAACATCATCAGCCAGCACCAGGGCCTGATCGAATGTGACAGCCATCCAGGCCACACCACGTTCTCGATCTTTCTGCCACTGGAACAAGGAGCCACATCGACATGAGCCGTAGTGAAACCGTGTGGATCGTCGATGACGACCGTTCTATCCGTTGGGTTCTGGAAAAAGCCCTGCAGCAAGAAGGCATGACCACCCAGAGCTTCGATAGCGCCGATGGCGTGATGAGTCGCCTGGCCCGTCAACAGCCGGACGTGATCATCTCCGACATCCGCATGCCGGGCGCCAGCGGCCTGGACCTGTTGGCGCGGATTCGTGAGCAGCACCCACGGCTGCCGGTCATCATCATGACCGCTCACTCCGATCTGGACAGCGCTGTCGCCTCCTATCAGGGCGGTGCGTTCGAGTACCTGCCAAAGCCGTTCGACGTTGATGAGGCGGTGTCGCTGGTCAAGCGCGCCAATCAGCATGCGCAAGAACAGCAAGGCCTGCAGGTCGTGCCAGCACTGACCCGCACGCCTGAAATCATCGGCGAAGCGCCGGCGATGCAGGAAGTGTTTCGTGCCATCGGCCGTTTGAGTCATTCCAACATCACCGTGCTGATCAACGGCGAATCCGGTACCGGTAAAGAACTGGTGGCCCACGCTCTGCACCGTCACAGCCCGCGTGCGGCCTCGCCGTTCATCGCGCTGAATATGGCGGCGATCCCCAAGGACCTGATGGAGTCCGAGCTGTTCGGCCACGAGAAAGGCGCGTTCACCGGCGCGGCCAACCTGCGTCGCGGGCGCTTCGAACAGGCCGATGGCGGCACGCTGTTCCTCGATGAAATCGGCGACATGCCAGCCGATACTCAAACCCGTTTGCTACGGGTTCTTGCCGATGGCGAGTTCTATCGCGTTGGCGGCCATGTGCCGGTCAAGGTTGACGTGCGGATCATCGCCGCGACTCACCAGAATCTGGAAACCCTGGTGCACGCCGGGAAATTCCGTGAGGACTTGTTCCACCGCCTCAACGTGATCCGTATCCACATTCCTCGCCTGTCGGATCGTCGCGAAGACATCCCGACGCTGGCCCGGCACTTCCTCAGCCGCGCTGCGCAGGAACTGGCCGTGGAGCCGAAGTTGCTGAAAAGCGAGACTGAGGAATATCTGAAGAACCTGCCGTGGGGCGGCAACGTGCGCCAGCTGGAGAACACCTGCCGCTGGATCACGGTCATGGCGTCCGGGCGCGAAGTGCACATCAGCGACTTGCCGCCAGAGTTGCTCAACCTGCCGCAGGATTCGGCGCCAGTGACCAACTGGGAGCAAGCACTGCGCCAGTGGGCCGATCAGGCGTTGGCGCGTGGCCAGTCGAACCTGCTCGACAGCGCGGTACCGGCGTTTGAGCGGATCATGATAGAGACGGCTCTGAAGCACACCGCCGGGCGTCGTCGTGATGCCGCGGTCTTGCTGGGTTGGGGGCGAAATACCCTGACGCGCAAGATCAAGGAATTGGGGATGAAGGTTGATGGCGGGGATGATGATGAGGGGGATGAGGGGTAAAAACCTCGTTCGCTTGAGGCCGTATGTGTACTCAAAATCTCTCCCCCTCACCCCAGCCCTCTCCCGAGGGAGAGGGAGCCGATTCATGTCGCTTCCAAATGTGAGTTCGACTAGGACATTCAGGTCGGCGTGTCTCTTTAGACACGCCCTCGGTCAGTCCCCTCTCCCTCCGGGAGAGGGGAGGGCAATTCAACTTGTGCACCACCGTAAGGCACTTTGACCCGCAATCGAGCATATCCGGCGGTTGACTAGCCAAATCAAAACCACTGCAAAACTTCAACTTCGAAAACACGAAAGCCCCGTAATCTGGGGCTTTCGCGTTTCCGACAGCATCTTTTGTTTCAAAAAATTAAAACCTGGCACACCTCCTGCAATAACTCTTACAGGTGATTCGTTTCACCACCCGTTTCGGGGACCTTGGTACAGGCAGGCCGGGGATTCCCCTCTTTACATCGGGCTCGCACCGCAATGCGACGAGCTCACCCTTTTGGGATCCTTGGTACAGGCAGGCCGGGGGTTCCCTCTTTACACCGGGCGTTTCGCTCAAGCGAAAGTCCACCCCGTTTTGGGAACCCTGATACAGGCAGGTCAGGGATTCCCGCTTTTATTGCTCTTGCAGGTGAATCTCCAGCCGCCAGCGGTCATCGACTTCGCTGCCGGCCCAATCTCCCTGCAGCGGCCGCGCCGCCAGCACCGTCAGCAACAACCCGCCATCACTCATTCGCGTACGCCAATTCACATCTTTGCCATTGAGCTTGAGCTGGCCTTTCTGCGCCCGTCCATCAGCCTGAAACAACAGCGCCACCGTGCCGTCGATGATCTCGCCGTGCAGTTTCGGTTCGTTGTTGAACCACAACACCAACCCGCTTTCAGTCACTTCGACCTGCTGCAATACGCTCGGATCTGGCGTGGTCAGGCGGCCAATCATCAAACCGATCATCAAACCGACAATCGCCAACGAACCGATCACCCGCGGGAATAGTTTCGAACGCGAGTCCGCTAGCGGCGTAGAATGCGCGTCATCTTTACCTTCGGAGCCGTGCATGTTTCACGTCATCCTTTTTCAACCAGAAATTCCACCGAATACCGGCAACGTTATCAGGCTGTGCGCCAACAGCGGCTGCCACCTGCATTTGATCGAACCGCTGGGCTTCGAGATGGACGATAAGCGCCTGCGGCGGGCCGGTCTGGACTACCACGAATACGCCACGCTGCAACGCCACGCCGACCTCGCCAGTTGCCTGGAAAGCTTAGGCAATCCACGCCTGTTCGCGTTCACCACCAAGGGTTCGCGGCCGTTTCATGATGCTGCGTTCGTGCCGGGCGATGCGTTCATCTTCGGCCCGGAAAGCCGAGGCCTGCCACCAGAAGTGCTCGACGCCCTGCCGGCCGAACAGCGCCTGCGCCTGCCGATGCGTGAAGGCTGCCGCAGCCTGAACCTGTCCAACACCGTGGCGGTGGCCGTGTATGAGGCGTGGCGGCAGAACGACTTCAAGTAACACTGCAAAACAAATGTGGGAGCGAGCCTGCTCGCGATTACGGCGTGTCAGTCAACATTGATGTCTCTGACAGACCGCTATCGCGAGCAGGCTCGCTCCCACATGGGGTGTTGCTGAACCGTCTTATTGAACGGTTGGCGTCTCGCCGCTTTCCTGCATGCGCTGCAGCTCTTGCGCGTACAGGGCATCGAAGTTCACCGGAGCCAGCATCAGCGCCGGGAACGAACCGCGGGTTACCAGGCTGTCCAGGGTCTCGCGAGCGTACGGGAACAGGATGTTCGGGCAGAACGCACCCAGGGTGTGGCTCATCGAAGCCGCGTCCAGGTTCTTGATCAGGAAGATACCGGCCTGTTGCACTTCAGCGATGAAGGCTACTTCTTCACCGTTTTTCACGGTGACAGACAGGGTCAGCACGACTTCGTAGAAATCGCCTTCCAGTTCTTTCTGACGAGTGTTCAGATCCAGACCGACCGCCGGGTCCCACTGCTGGCGAAAGATCGCCGGGCTTTTCGGGGCTTCGAAGGACAAGTCGCGTACGTAGATGCGCTGCAAGGAGAATTGCGGTGCGGTTTCTTCTTCGCTGGCTGCAGTGTTCTGTTGGTCAGTCATCTCAGATCCTTTCTGATCTTGGGTCTTTTAGGGAGTGCTGTACGTGGGTGCAGCCGTTCAGGCCTTGAGCAGCGCGTCGAGCTTGCCGGCGCGCTCCAGGGCGAATAAATCGTCACAGCCGCCGACGTGCTTGCTGCCGATCCAGATCTGCGGCACGGACGTGCGTCCGGCTTTCTGGGCCATTTCGGCACGCACCTGCGGCTTGCCATCGACCTTGATCTCTTTGAAGGCCACGCCTTTGTTCTCGAGCAGGTACTTGGCTCGCGAGCAGTAAGGGCAGTAATCGCTGGAGTAGACGATGACTTCGCTCATGTCACTTCACCAACGGCAGGTTGTCGCCTTTCCAGCTGGAGATCCCGCCGGACAGCTTGGCGGCGGTGAAGCCGGATTTCATCAGTTCGCGGGCATGAGTGCCAGCGGTCTGGCCCAGGGCATCGACCAGAATGATGGTCTTGGCCTTGTGTTTTTCCAGCTCGGCGACGCGTGCGGCCAATTTGTCCTGAGGAATATTCACCGCGCCAACAATGTGGCCGGCAGCGAAATCCTTGGCTGTGCGAATGTCTACCACCACGCCCGCGTCTTTGTTGACCAGTGCGGTCAGCTCACCGGTGCTCAGGCTTTTACCGCCGCCCTGCATCGTGTGCGCCAGCAGCAGAGCCAGCAGTACGACGAAGATACCGACAAGAATGTAGTGGTTAGTGGCAAATTCAATCAGGTGAGCAACCATCGAAGGAGGTTCCAGGGCGTTAAAATGTCGGCCAGTATACACAGCCACTATGGTGGGCCAAACCCCGTCCGGCGGTGACGCGGTCGGAACTTCGCTTTAAACTCCAACTCCCTTTTCCATCGCCCTCTTCTTTATTAGCCACGAGTGGATTCCATGACTACCACGCCTAAACCTTTGGTCCTGATCATTCTCGACGGCTTCGGTCACAGCGACAGCCCCGAATCCAATGCCGTTTTTGCGGCGAAGAAGCCTGTGCTGGATCGCCTGACGGCCAACCAGCCGAACGGCTTGATCTCGGGCAGCGGCATGGACGTCGGTCTGCCGGACGGCCAGATGGGCAACTCCGAAGTCGGCCACATGAACCTCGGCGCCGGTCGCGTGGTGTATCAGGACTTCACCCGCGTGACCAAATCGATCCGCGACGGCGAGTTCTTCGAGAACCCGACCATCTGCGCCGCTGTGGATAAAGCCGTGGCTGCCGGCAAAGCCGTGCACTTCATGGGCCTGCTGTCGGATGGCGGCGTGCACAGTCATCAGGATCACCTGATCGCCATGGCCGAACTGGCCTTCAAGCGCGGCGCCGAAAAAATCTATCTGCACGCTTTCCTCGACGGCCGCGACACGCCGCCCAAAAGCGCTGCTTCGTCGATCGAACTGCTCGATGCGACGTTCCAGGCACTCGGCAAGGGCCGCATCGCCAGCATCGTCGGCCGCTACTTCGCCATGGACCGTGACAACCGCTGGGATCGCGTGGCCCAGGCGTACAACCTGATCGTCGACGGCAACGGCGAATTCAACGCTGCCACCGCCCAGCAAGCGCTGGAAGCGGCATACGCCCGTGGCGAGAGCGACGAATTCGTCAAAGCCACCACCATCGGTGAGCCGGTCAAAGTCGAAGACGGTGACGCCGTGGTGTTCATGAACTTCCGCGCCGACCGCGCCCGCGAGCTGACCCGCGTATTCGTCGAAGACGATTTCAAGGACTTCGAGCGCGCGCGTCAGCCAAAACTGGCCGGTTTCGTCATGCTGACCCAGTACGCCGCGAGCATTCCTGCACCGTCGGCGTTCGCGGCGGGCAGCCTGGAAAATGTGCTGGGCGACTATCTGGCAAAAAACGGCAAAACCCAGCTGCGCATCGCTGAAACCGAGAAATACGCCCACGTGACGTTCTTCTTTTCCGGCGGCCGGGAAGAACCGTTCCCTGGCGAAGAACGCATCCTGATCCCGTCGCCGAAAGTCGCCACTTACGACTTGCAGCCGGAAATGAGCGCGCCGGAAGTGACCGACCGTATTGTCGACGCCATCGAAAACCAGCGCTACGACGTGATCGTGGTCAACTACGCCAACGGCGACATGGTCGGCCACAGCGGCGTGTTCGAAGCGGCAGTGAAAGCGGTTGAATGCCTGGACACCTGCGTCGGGCGCATCGTCGAAGCACTGGACAAGGTGGGCGGCGAAGCGCTGATCACCGCTGACCACGGCAACGTCGAAAAAATGGCCGATGAAGAAACTCACCAGGCGCACACCGCACACACCACCGAGCCGGTGCCGTTCATTTACGTCGGCAAGCGTGACCTCAAGGTCCGTGAAGGCGGCGTGCTGGCGGATGTGGCACCGACCATGCTCAAGTTGCTGGGCCTGGAAAAACCGTTGGAAATGACCGGGACTTCGATTCTGGTTTAATCCGCGGTCTCAAAACACCGCTCAACCCTGTGGGAGTTGGCTTGCCAGCGATAGCAATCTGACAGCCAACAACTCTGTTGAATGTTCAGACGCCATCGCTGACAAGCGAGCTCCCACAGGGGTTTATGGGGTTTTCGAAATGGAATTAAGCCTGTCCGGCGCTCCAGTTATCACACAGCCCCAATTGGGCGTTTTTTTTGCAGCCTCGGGCGGGCATACTAGGCCGTCCATTACCCTGGTGCCGCCCGCCCCTATGCTTCGCGTCCTGATTGCCCTCGCTCTGACCTGCCTGCTCCAACCGGCCTTCGCTGACGAGCGCGCGCAAACCCAACAGCAGTTGGACGCCACGCGTCAGGACATTGCCGAGCTGAAAAAACTGCTGAGCAAGGTTCAGGAAGAAAAGTCCGGCGTGCAGAAACAGCTCAAGGGCACTGAGACCGAGCTGGGCAAGCTGCAGAAGCAGGTCGATGCGCTGCAGAAAGAACTGCAGAAAAGCGAATCCGAGCTGCAACGACTCGATGCAGAGAAAAAAAAACTCCAGAGCGCGCGCACTGAACAGCAACGACTGATCGCCATTCAGGCCCGTGCGGCCTATCAGAACGGCCGTCAGGAGTACCTCAAGCTGCTGCTCAACCAGCAGAATCCCGAGAAGTTCGCCCGCACCCTCACCTATTACGATTACCTGAGCCAGGCTCGCCTGGAGCAGCTGAAAAACTTCAACGAAACCCTGCGCCAACTGGCTAATGTCGAAAAAGACATCGGCTTGCAGCAAGCGCAATTGCTGGTACAGAAAAGCGACCTCGACACCCAGCGCGACGAACTCGAAAAAGTTCGCAAGGAGCGCCAGCAAGTGCTGGCCAAGCTCAACGAGGACGTCAAGGCTCGCGACCAGAAACTCGCCGCCCGCGAGCAGGATCAGGCAGACCTGTCTAAAGTCCTCAAGACCATTGAAGAAACCCTGGCCCGTCAGGCCCGAGAGGCAGAAGAAGCGCGAAAAAAAGCGCTGATCGCCCAGCAGGAAGCGGAAAAAAAGCGTTTGCGTGAGGCGCAAGCCCACGCGGATGCAGAATCGGACACCAGCGACGCCCCACGAAAACCGGTCAAATCGTCTCCCGGCGCACTGGTTTCCAGCAGTGGCGAAACCTTTGGCGGGGCTTTTGCGGCAACCCGGGGAAAACTTCCATGGCCGGTTGATGGTCGACTGCTGGCACGCTTCGGTGAACGCCGTGGCGATGACGCCCGCACCAAGTGGGATGGCGTGATGATCAGCGCCTCCGCCGGCAGCCAGGTGCATGCCGTACACGGTGGGCGCGTGGTGTTTGCCGATTGGCTGCGGGGCGCCGGGTTGCTGGTGATCCTCGATCACGGCAATGGTTTTCTGAGTCTTTACGGTCACAACCAGACACTGCTCAAGTCGGCGGGTGACGTGGTTAAAGCCGGTGAGTCCATCTCCACTGTCGGTAACAGTGGCGGTCAGGACACATCAGCGCTGTATTTTGCAATTCGTCAGCAGGGTCACCCGAGTGATCCGGCGCAATGGTGCCGCGCGCAAGGATAGGCGTTGAGTCACCAACATTAGGAGTTCGTTCGACATGCTGCATTTGTCCCGCCTTACCTCGCTGGCCCTGACGATCGCCCTGGTGATCGGCGCGCCTTTGGCGTTTGCCGCTCAACCGGCTCCGGCCGTCGCTCCGGCAGGCACAGCTGCGACCTCCAAGGCCCCGTTGCCGCTGGAAGAGTTGCGCACCTTTGCCGAGGTCATGGACCGGATCAAAGCCGCATACGTCGAGCCGGTGGACGACAAGACCCTGCTGGAAAACGCGATCAAGGGCATGCTCAGCAACCTTGATCCGCACTCGGCTTACCTGGGCCCTGAAGACTTCACCGAATTGCAGGAAAGCACCAGCGGCGAGTTCGGCGGCCTGGGCATTGAAGTCGGCGCCGAAGACGGTTTTATCAAGGTTGTCTCGCCAATCGATGACACGCCTGCGTCGAAGGCTGGCATTCAGGCTGGCGACTTCATCGTCAAGATCAACGGTCAGCCGACTCGCGGCCAGACCATGACCGAAGCCGTGGACAAGATGCGCGGCAAGATCGGCCAGAAAATCACCCTGACCCTGGTACGCGACGGTGGCCCGCCATTCGACGTGACCCTGGCGCGCGCCGTGATTCAGGTGAAGAGCGTCAAGTCGCAGCTGCTGGAGTCGGGCTACGGCTATATCCGCATCACTCAGTTCCAGGTCAAGACCGGCGATGAGGTCTCCAAGGCCCTGGCGAAGATGCGCAAGGACAATGGCAAGAAGCTCAACGGCATCGTTCTCGACCTGCGCAACAACCCGGGTGGCGTGTTGCAGGCCGCGGTGGAAGTGGTCGACCACTTCATCACCAAAGGTCTGATCGTCTACACCAAAGGCCGTATCGCCAACTCCGAGCTGCGTTTCTCTGCTACCGGCAAAGACGAAAGCGAAGCAGTGCCGATGGTCGTGCTGATCAACGGTGGCAGCGCCTCGGCGTCGGAAATTGTCGCCGGTGCTCTGCAGGACCAGAAACGCGCTGTGGTCATGGGCACCACCAGTTTCGGCAAAGGTTCGGTACAGACCGTGCTGCCGCTGAACAACGACCGCGCACTGAAGATCACCACCGCGCTGTACTTCACGCCCAATGGCCGCTCGATCCAGGCCCAGGGCATCGTCCCGGACATCGAAGTGCGCAAAGCCAAGATCACCAGCGAGGCGGACAGCGAATACTTCAAGGAAGCAGATCTGCAGGGCCATTTGGGCAACGGCAACGGCGGCGCCGACAAACCGAGCGGTTCCGCAGGCAAGGCCAAGGCCATGCCGCAGGATGACGATTACCAACTGGCCCAGGCCCTGAGCCTGCTCAAAGGCCTGAGCATTACGTCCGGCCGCTGAGGATGTCTTTGCGTTTCGTCTTCGTTCTGCTGTGCTGTCTGGCGGGTGCTGCTCAGGCACAACCCGCCGGCTCTACGCCTCACAAAGCCTACCTGACACTGATCATCGACGACCTGGGGCAAAGCCTGCCCCGGGATCGCCGCGTGCTGGCCCTGCCCGGCCCGGTGACCGCGGCGATCATGCCCGACACGCCCCACGCCACCGAATTCGCCCGTGAAGCCCATCGGGCCGGCAAGATCGTCATCTTGCACATGCCCATGGATCCGGCGACCGGCCCGTACGCCTGGCATCCCGAACTGCCCATCGACGAACTCGAAAAGCGTCTGAACGCCGCGTTCAAAATGGTCCCGTACACCGCGGGCATCAATAACCACATGGGCAGCCGAATGACGGCGCAACCGGAGGCAATGGCCTGGTTGATGGGTGAGTTGCAGCGTCGTCACAAGTTCTTCGTCGACAGCCGCACCAGTGCGCAGACCGTGGCCGCGCAGCAAGCGCAGAAGATCGATCTGGCGAGTGTTTCGCGCGATGTTTTTCTCGATGACGAGCGCACCGAGGCGGCGATCTTCACCCAGTTGCAGACTGCGATCAGCCTCGCGCGCAAACAGGGTTCAGCGGTAATGATCGGCCATCCTTATCCACAAACGCTGGCCGTGCTGGAGCGAGAGCTGCCCAAGCTCAAGGCTCAAGGCGTTGAGTGGATCGACATCAAACAAATGATCAGCGTGCGCAGCAATCGCGCAATGGCCGGCCATGGCAAGGACGGTCTCTACCGGTAACAGCCTGTTGCGTCAGGCAATAGATAGTTACCACCATTCACTTCTCGCACTTCCGGATAGTGAGACCTGCAACAGGTCGCGACTCCCTTGAGTCGCTGTTCAACTATCAGGAGTGACCATGACTATTTACGACAACGCTCAAGTATCCGACTGGCAGAGGGAACCCATCAGGGTCGACAACCTGCTGATCAACTTTACGACCGAGTTCCTGGGTATCTGGGACACCTACGGCTCCAGCGCGGAACCGGCGTCTTTCTGGCGCCCGACCCCGGCGGCCGATGTGCTGCCCGGCTACTTTCCATTGGGTGACGTCGTCCATCCGGGCCGTGACAACATCAACAACAAGAAAGTCGTGGCGGTGGTGTGCGAGGCGAGCACACCGGCGGCCGACCCCGAAAAAGGCAAGGCCCTGAGCGCACCGACCGACTTCGAGCTGATCTGGAAAGACTCAGGCTCCGGCGCGACCAAGAACGGCTCCGTCTGGCGCCCTCTCCCGCCGCAAGGTTACGTCGCGCTGGGTTCGGTGTGTTCCAACAGCCACGAAAAACCTTCTCGCAATGCCGTTCGCTGCGTACGGGCCGACCTTGTCAGCGCGTCAGCCACATGCGATCTGATCTGGAATGACAAAGGCAGTGGTGCGCGGCAGAGCATCAGCACGTGGAGCGCCGCGCCACCGGTGGCCGCTTCCGGGGAAATGCACCTGGCGCCCGGCACGTTCGCCGGAGTCAGCGGTTACACGTTGCCGGCGAATTTTCTGGTGTATTCGTTACGTCTGCACCTTGCGGTTCAGGTCAATCCAAAACCGACAGCACCCGTGCTTCTCGGGGTAACGCCTGAGCCCTTGCAAGCGCCTGAGCAGCCGACCTACACCGCCAGGCTGCCCTGGTTCGCCGTCAAGGATCCCTTGTTCACTCCACTGGAGCAGCGAGACCACTCGCCCTTCTATCAACTGGAGCGCACGGATCACTATGTGCTCGTCGGCCATGGTCACAACAGCGGGCAAGACAGTACGACATTCCGATGGTCAGCCCAGCGCGCGCAACGCACCCGAGGTCAATGGGCGTTCTCGACACTGACCTCCATCGAATTTGGCGTGCAGTGGGGCGCGCAGGCATCCAGTCCGTTTCTGTTTTCGGCACGGCTCAGCCATGAGTTGACGCAATGCGAAATGCCCAACAATGAATGGCTCGACACCTCTGCGATCGACGTCGTAGCGGTAGTGGACAGCCATAAGGCCGTGGCGGTTTATCTGATTCAGAGTGACTACAGTCTTGTGCGCGCAGACGGTACGCCGGTGACCACTACGTTCAGTTATACCGACGGTCGCAGCCTGCACATCAGCCAATACACACCGGGGACGCCTGCCAGCACTGTTGCTGCGGCGCCGGAAGCGCAAGTGCCAGAGGTCGCGGACATCCACGAGACGGACAACGACAGCGCCACCCCGCTGGCGGAAACGGCGCTGGAGGAGGTTACAGATACCGCGCCATGATTTCGTCCACTACACCTTCTTTGCGCAGTTGATCGAGCGCGTCCTGCAGCCTGGCGACGACGTCATCGGAGACGTCCTTGTTCAACGCCAGATATAACTCGGCGCTATTGAAGCGCAGCACCGTTTTCAGCCCCGTCACACCCTCCTGCCGCGCGAGGTAACGCCCGGCAGGATCTCCCGTTGCCCACAGATCAATCTGTCCGCTGACCAGCTTCCTGGCGTTGTCCTGATCGCGCAGCACGACCACGGGCTTCAAGCCTTGCTTGGTCAGCGTCTCGGCAATCGCGTCGCCTTTGTAGGCGCCGATTTTGTACTTGCGCGCGTCATTGAGGGTTTCGAGGGTGATCTTGCTATCAGCCTTGGCCAACAGGATCCAGTCGTCGGGGCCGATCGGACCGACCCACTTGAAGAGTTTTTCACGATCCGGCAGACGCGCCATCACGAAGGCACCGTAACCGGGATTCTCCAGCGCCAGTTTGTACACCCGCTCCCAAGGGAAGCGCAGGGTCAGGCTGTAAGTGAGGCCGGCACGCTGGAACATCTCGTGCACGATATCGGTGGCGATACCGTTGATGTTCTCGCCTTGAGCGAAGTTCTTGCCGTTCTTCGCCATGTTGTACGGCGGGAAGTTTTCGGTGAGGAGCACCAGATCGGTGTCGGGATTGTTTTCGGCCCTGACACTGTTGATGAGCAACAAAGAAGCACTGGCGAGAACAAGAAGCAGGCGTTTGATCATGTCGGGCTACCGAAATCCATGGCGTGCCCAAGAGTGCCTTGGGCACGCCATGCTGTCCACTGGCCTGTACCGTTTAACGCATCACAATCCCGCGATGAGCCATATAGGCCTTGGCTTCCTGCACGGTGTATTCGCCGAAGTGGAAAATACTCGCCGCCAACACTGCGCTGGCGTGGCCTTCAAGGATGCCGTCGGCCAAGTGCTGCAAGTTGCCGACACCACCGGAAGCGATCACTGGAATGCCTAGTGCATCGCTGATGGCGCGGGTCACGCCGAGGTCGAAACCGTTTTTCATGCCGTCCTGATCCATGCTGGTCAGCAGGATCTCACCGGCACCCAGGCCTTCCATTTTCTTCGCCCACTCGACCGCGTCCAAACCGGTCGGCTTGCGCCCACCGTGGGTGAAGATTTCCCAGCGCGGGGTTTCGCCCGGGCCCGACACCTTCTTCGCATCGATGGCGACGACGATGCACTGCGAGCCGAAATGCTGCGCGGCTTCGCCAACGAATTCAGGGTTGAACACGGCTGCGGTGTTGATCGACACTTTGTCCGCGCCGGCATTGAGCAGGTTGCGGATGTCTTGCACGGTGCGCACGCCACCGCCAACGGTCAGCGGGATGAAAACCTGACTGGCCATGCGCTCGACTGTATGCAGCGTGGTGTCGCGGCCATCGACGCTGGCGGTGATATCGAGAAAGGTAATCTCGTCGGCGCCCTGCTCGTCATAACGACGGGCGATTTCCACCGGGTCACCGGCGTCGCGGATGTTCTCGAACTTCACACCTTTGACGACCCGGCCGTTGTCCACGTCCAGGCAAGGGATGATGCGTTTGGCCAGAGCCATGGGCTTAATCTCCGATTAAGAGTTGCAAGCTTGGAGCTTCAAGCTGCAAGAAAGAGCAGAACATTACCGCGCTTCTAACTTGCAGCTCGCAGCTTGCAACTTGAAGCTGCTTTTATCTGGTCGCGTAGCCATCACAGAAAGATTGAGCCTCTGCAACATCCAAAGTGCCCTCATAGATCGCCCGGCCGGTGATGGCGCCGATGATGCCCGGCGCCCTGGCGTCGAGCAGCGACTTGATGTCACCGAGGTTGTGGATACCGCCGGAAGCGATCACCGGGATCTTCGTTGCCGCAGCCAGCGCAGCGGTGAACGGTACGTTGCAGCCCTGCATCATGCCGTCTTTGGCGATGTCGGTATAAACGATCGAAGACACGCCGTCGGCTTCAAACTGCTTGGCCAGATCAATGACCTGCACGGTGCTGATTTCAGCCCAGCCGTCAGTGGCGACGAAACCGTCCTTGGCGTCGAGGCCGACGATGATCTTGCCCGGAAACGCGCGGCAGGCCTCAGCAACGAAGGCCGGATCTTTCACGGCTTTGGTGCCGATGATCACGTAGCTCACACCAGCCTTGACGTAGTGCTCGATGGTTTCCAGCGAGCGAATGCCGCCGCCGATCTGGATCGGCAGGTTCGGATAGCGTTTGGCGATGGCGGTAACCACTTCGCCGTTGACCGGCTGGCCTTCGAAGGCGCCGTTCAGGTCGACCAGATGCAGACGACGGCAGCCGCCCTCCACCCACTTGGCAGCCATGCTCACCGGGTCATCGGAGAACACCGTGGAATCTTCCATGCGGCCCTGGCGCAGACGAACGCAGGCACCGTCTTTAAGATCGATAGCAGGAATAATTAGCATGCTTTTCCTTCGTCAAAGAGCTGCAAGCTGCAAGCTTTAAGCTGCAAGCGCGCACGTGTGTCTGATTCTTGCAGCTGACAGCTTGAAGCTAGCAGCTGCTCCTAATTTTTTTCGAGCGCCCACAGGTCGCTTTCGATGCTTTCAAACCGCTCTTTGAGGTGGGTCTGCACATCGAAAATCGCCCTGTTGTAATAGTGCGGAGCAATTTCGCGGGTAAACAGCTCAAGAATTTCTGCCGCTTCGAACGAACCCAGGTCCAGCTCGAAACGATCCTCCATGAACCGCTTGATCTTGTGATTGGCCTCGTTCTCCTGTTCGGGAGTGAGGGTCAGGATCGGCGGTCTGGACTTCTTGGCAGCCATTTACCAGCGACCGTCCCACGCAGCGAAGTTCTGCAGCAATTGCAGGCCATGGGTATGGCTCTTCTCCGGGTGAAACTGCACGGCGAAACGCGAGCCATCGGCCAGCGCTGCAGCGAAATCGACACCGTAATGACCGCCGCCCACCACCTGCCGCGCGTTGGCGGCGGCAATGTAGTAGCTGTGCACGAAATAGAAACGCGCCATGTCCGGAATGTCGTGCCACAGCGGGTGACTGACCTTCTGCTTCACCTCGTTCCAGCCCATGTGCGGGACTTTCAGGTGTTCGCCGTCTTCATGCAGGTCTTTGCCGAAGAACTTCACCGCGCCCGGGAACAGGCCGATGCAGTCGACGCCGTCGTTCTCTTCGCTGGTATCGAGCAGGGCTTGCATGCCGACACAGATGCCGAGGAACGGACGATCCTGGCTGACTTCACGCACCAGCGAATCAAACCCGAGGCGACGGATCTCCGCCATGCAATCGCGAATCGCGCCGACCCCCGGAAACACCACACGGTCAGCTTCGCGGATCACGTCCGCATCGCTGGTGATCAACACTTTACCGGCGCCGACGTGCTCGAGGGCCTTGGCCACCGAGTGCAGGTTACCCATGCCGTAATCGATAACTGCAACCGTCTGCATTACAGAACGCCTTTGGTCGATGGCATCTGCCCGGCCATGCGCTCGTCGAGCTCCACAGCCATGCGCAGCGCGCGGCCGAAAGCCTTGAACACGGTTTCGATCTGGTGGTGAGTGTTGGCGCCACGCAGGTTGTCGATGTGCATGCTGACCAGCGCGTGGTTGACGAAGCCCTGGAAGAATTCCTGGAACAGGTCAACGTCGAAGCCGCCAACGGTGGCGCGGGTGTACGGCACGTGCATTTGCAGGCCCGGACGACCGGAGAAATCGATCACCACGCGCGACAGCGCTTCATCGAGCGGCACATAGGCGTGGCCGTAGCGACGGATGCCTTTTTTATCGCCGATGGCTTTGGCGAAAGCCTGGCCGAGGGTGATACCGACGTCTTCCACCGTATGGTGGTCGTCGATATGCAGATCGCCCTTGCATTCAATATCCAGGTCGATCAACCCGTGACGGGCGATCTGATCCAGCATGTGCTCAAGAAAAGGAACACCGATATCGAATCGGGCCTTTCCGGTGCCATCAAGGTTGATCGAGGCTTTGATCTGGGTTTCCAGAGTGTCGCGCTCGACAGAAGCCTTACGTTCGGCCATCACCAGCTCCGCAAAATCATTGGGCGAAAAAGGCAGCCATTATAGGCACGCGGGCGCGAAACAGAAACACGAGAGGTGATATGACTGACGGAGTGAATCCGGGGGTGTCGCGGGTAGACATGTGCATACAAGTTACCGGGCTCACCACAAAAACAAGTGTGGGAGCGAGCCTGCTCGCGAAAGCGGTAGATCAGCCAACATTTATGTCGACTGACACTCCGTCTTCGCGAGCAGGCTCGCTCCCACCGTTTTCGCGCTTATGCAGCTAACAACTTAGTTAAACAGTACCGCCGTTTTCTGCAGGGTCACCCACACACCCCACGCCAACGGAATACCCACCACCAGCCACGCAGCGACGGCCAACGGCTTGCTGCCCGGTGCCGCTTTCCATTCCAGAACGGTGGTCGCATCGGCACCTTTGTCATGGCCCAGCGCCTGTTCGGCAGCCAGTTCGGCGTCGGTCATGAAGTACTTGTCAGCCACCGGGCGCACCAGCAGGTTGCACATGAAGCCCAGCACCAGCAGACCGGCGAGGATATACAGCGTGATGTCATAAGCGGCAGCGCGTTCAACGCCGATGCTCAGTTGATACTCACGCAGGTAGTTCACCAGCACCGGACCAAGCACACCGGCTGCCGCCCAAGCGGTCAACAGACGACCGTGGATCGCGCCAACCATCTGCGTCCCGAACGGGTCGGCCAGATACGCCGGAACCGTGGCAAAACCACCGCCGTACATCGACAGGATGATGCAGAACGCCGCCACGAACAGCGCAACGTTGCCCAGGTGACCCAGGTTCGGGATCAGCGCGTACAGGGCAAAACCCAGCGCAAAGAACACGAAGTAAGTGTTTTTACGGCCCAGGTAGTCCGAGAACGATGCCCAGAAGAAGCGGCCACCAATATTGAACAGGCTCAGCAGACCGGTGAAACCGGCAGCAATCGCGGCGATGGAAGCCAGTTGCCCGGCATCCAGCTGGCCGAACGGCAGGTCAACACCAATCAATTTGCCGCCGAACACTTCCTGCAACAATGGCGAAGCCATGCCAAGGATGCCGATACCGGCAGACACGTTCAGGCACAGCACCAGCCACACCAGACGGAATTGCGGGGTTTTCCACGCCACATTCACGTGTACGTGACGATGAGTGATCATCGCGTTCGCGGCTTTTTTCGCCGGAGCGGTCCAGCCTTCAGGCTTCCAGCCGGTTGGCGGGACGCGGTAGGACAGTGCCCCGCCGATCATGAACACGAAGTAGATCGCGGCCATCACCAGGAAGCTCTGCCACACGCCGACGCTCGTTGGCGAAGCGAAGTGGCCCATCAGCGCTGCGGCCAGCGGTGCACCGACCATCGCGCCACCACCGAAGCCCATAATCGCCATGCCGGTCGCCATGCCGCGCTTGTCCGGGAACCACTTGATCAGGGTCGACACCGGCGAGATGTAGCCCAGGCCCAGACCGATACCACCGATCACGCCGGAACCGATCCACATCAACCAGATCTGGTGGGTATAAATCCCCAGCGCCGAAATCAGCAGACCGCCGCACCAGCACAGAGCCGATACAACACCAGCCTTACGTGGCCCGGCGTGTTCCAGCCAGCCACCCCAGATCGCTGCCGAGCAGCCGAGGAAGATGAAGAACAGGGTGTAGATCCAGCCGAGCATCGAGATCGGCCAGTCGCATTGCGACGAGAAAACTTGTGCGATGAAGCTCATGTCCGGCGCGCAAGCCACCGGAGCAGTAACGCCCAGCGCCTTGGACAACGGCAACCAGAACACCGAAAAGCCGTAGGCCATGCCGATGCACAGGTGAATGGCCAGAGCGGCCGGTGGAACCAGCCAACGGTTGAAACCGGGCTTGGCGATGATGCGTTCCTTGGACAGGAACGCGGGCTGATCGGCTTTGAAGCCGTCCGCCGTGATGCTCGTGCTCATTGTGTATCCCCCAATTATTAGTATGGTTCGCCAGCCACTGTTCACCCCCGACCTTATGCACGCAGGCATGACCGTTTTTTTGAGTGAAGCTCCTTGAAGGCGCGACGTTAAGTCGCAGAAGGACGGACGAACCGGCGAAGGTTACCATTAGCACGTGACAGAAAAACCAAACTGATATCACCTTTTTTCTGTCACCTGATCTTATCTGTGCGGGGAACCCACATCGCATCCGTTGTCGAAGCGCTACAAGCGGCGAGTCAACGACCTAGTCAGGACGCCTCAGCAGTGAAGACTGATGCAGCGCTATACTCCCCGGCTAAATTACGAATTCGACTAATTACAAGGACTCGCCCATGAAAGCGTTCGGCAAAATCCTGGGTCTGGTACTTCTCGGGCTGTTGCTGATCATTGTGGCGGCAGGCTTTGCCCTGACCCACCTCTTCGATCCCAACGACTATAAAGACGAGATCCGCCAGATAGCCCGCGACAAGGCCCACATCGAGCTGACGCTCAATGGCGATATCGGCTGGAGCCTGTTCCCGTGGCTCGGCCTGGAATTGCACGAAGCCAGCGTCGCCACCCTGGCCAAACCCGCCGATCCGTTTGCCGATTTGCAGATGCTCGGCCTGTCCGTGCGCGTGCTGCCGCTGTTGCGCCGCGAAGTGCAGATGAGCGATGTGCGCGTCGAAGGTCTCAACCTGCGCCTCAACCGTGACAAGAACGGCCATGGCAACTGGGAAGATATCGGCAAGGCGCCAGTCGCGCCTGGCGCCACGCCGCCAGCAACCACCCCAGGCCAACCCGCCAGCGAGCCCACTGTAGCGGTGGAAAAACCGGCGCAGCCGATCCGCCTCGACATCGACAGCCTGACCGTCAACAACGCCCGCGTTGAGTACACCGATGAACTGAGCGGCAAGCAGTTCAGCGCCGAGAGCATTCAGTTGAGCACCGGCCCGGTGCACGACTCGACCAACATCCCGATCAAGGCCACGGCATTTCTCGGCACCAATCAACCGGTGCTGCGCGTGCGCACCGAACTCAACGGCGAGCTGCGCTTCGAGCGCGCCCTGCAACGCTACAAATTCGAAGACATGAAGCTCTCTGGCGAAGTGGCGGGCGATCCGCTGCAAGGCAAGACCATGACCTTCTCCGCCCAAGGGCAAATATTGCTTGATAAAGCCGCGAACGTCGCCGAATGGACCGGGATCAAGATCTCCGCCAACCAATTGCGCGCCTTGGGTGAACTGAAAGCCAATGACCTCGACAAGACCCCGCAGATAACTGGGGGAATCTCGATCGCCCAGTTCGATCTGGCGAAATTCGTCGACAGCATCGGCCAGAAACTTCCGGCCATGGCCGAAGGCAGCCTGAGCAAAGTCGAACTGGTCAGCCGCATTGCGGCCACACCGACCAGCGTCGCGTTCGACAACATCAACCTGAAACTCGACGACAGCAGCTTCAGCGGGCGCATCGCCGTCGAAGACTTCGCCAAGCAATCGTTGCGGGCGACCCTCAAGGCAGACACCTTCAACGTCGACCGTTACCTGCCGCCGAAATCGGAAAAGGCCAACAGCGCCACGCAAACCCGTCAGGCCGAAATCGCCAGCACCGAAGCCAATGCCATCGCCGGTGCGGGCTCTACACCGCTGCCAGACAAGCCGAGCAAAACCGCCTGGAGCACCGAGCGCCTGCTGCCGGTTGAACGCCTGGCCAAGCTCGATGTGGACGCCGACCTGACTTTCGGCCAACTGACCCTCGACAAACTGCCGATCCAGAATGCCGCGCTCAAAGCCACCGGCCAGGGCGGCCTGCTGACCCTCGGCAATCTCAGCGGCGAGCTGTACAACGGCGGCTTCGAAGCCAAAGGCACCCTCGACGTGCGCCCAAGCGCCCCGGTGCTCAACCTGCAGACCAAAATCAACCGGGTGCCAGCGGAAAAAATCCTCGAAAGCCAAGGCAAAAAACCGCCCGTCACAGGTTTGGTGACGCTCACCAGCAACCTCACCGGCAGCGGCAACAGCCAACAGGCGCTGATCGACAGCCTCAACGGCAACGCCAGTTTCGTCATCAACAACGGCGTGCTGCTCAACGCCAACCTTGAGCAGCAACTGTGCAAAGGCATCGCCACCCTCAATCGCAAATCACTCAGCGGCGAGCCACGGGGCAAGGACACTCCGTTCCAGGAACTCAAGGGCAACCTGACCTTCCGTAACGGTATCGCCAGCAACCCGGACCTCAAGGTTCGTATTCCGGGCATGACCGTCAACGGTGACGGCGACATCGATTTGCGGGTGCTGGGCATGGACTACCGCGTCGGCATCATCGTCGAAGGCGACACCAGTGCCATGCCGGATCCGGCCTGTCAGGTCGGCGACAAATTCGTCGGCATCGAGTGGCCACTGCGTTGCCGTGGTCCGCTGGAACTGGGCGCCAAGGCGTGTCGTCTGGATAACGAACGCATGGGCCAGGTCGCGAGCAAACTGGCCGGCGACAAACTCAGCGAGAAGATCGACGAGAAACTTGGCGACAAAGTCAGCCCGGAACTGAAAAACGCATTGAAGGGGCTGTTCAAGCGATGAGAGCGGAGCAGTTTTCAGAGGCGGTGCTGGATTGGTTCGACCGCCATGGCCGTCACGATTTGCCTTGGCAGCAGGACATCAACCCGTATCGGGTGTGGGTGTCGGAAATCATGTTGCAGCAGACTCAGGTCAGCACTGTGCTCAACTACTTCGACCGCTTCATGGCCGCGCTGCCAACGGTCGAAGCACTGGCCGAAGCGCCGGAAGACGAAGTGCTGCACCTGTGGACCGGGCTGGGTTACTACACCCGCGCACGCAATCTGCAGAAAACCGCGAAGATCGTCGTCAGCCAGTACGCTGGCGAGTTTCCGCGCGATGTGGAGAAGCTGGTGGAGCTGCCGGGTATCGGCCTGTCCACCGCTGGCGCCATCGCGAGCATCAGCATGGGCCTGCGCGCGCCGATCCTCGATGGCAACGTCAAACGCGTTCTGGCGCGTTTTACCGCGCAAGAGGGCTACCCCGGCGAGCCGAAGGTCGCCAAACAGCTGTGGGCCAACGCGGAGCGCTTTACGCCGCACGATCGGGTCAACGCCTACACACAGGCAATGATGGATCTCGGCGCCACGCTGTGCACCCGCAGCAAGCCAAGCTGCCTGCTGTGTCCGCTGGAGCGTGGCTGCGAAGCCCACCTGCTCGGCCTGGAGACGCGCTATCCGATTCCCAAGCCGCGCAAAGCCATCCCGCAGAAACGCACGCTGATGCCGATGCTCGCCAATGGCAAGGGCGCGATTCTGCTTTATCGCCGCCCCTCGACGGGTTTGTGGGGCGGTTTGTGGAGCCTGCCGGAGCTCGATGACTTCGACGACCTGCAACATCTCGCCGATCAGCACTCGCTGGCACTGGGCGAGCAGCAGGCGTTGCCAAGCCTCGTCCACACCTTCAGCCACTTCCAATTGTCCATCGAACCCTGGCTGGTTCAGGTACAGGAGGCCAGCCATCACGTGGCCGAGGCCGACTGGCTCTGGTATAACCTCGCCACCCCGCCGCGCCTGGGCCTCGCCGCCCCGGTCAAGACCTTGCTCGAACGCGCGGCCGCCGTATTGAATGCAGGAGAGTCAGCATGACCCGCACCATCATGTGCCGTAAGTACAAAGAAGAACTGCCCGCTCTGGAACGCGCCCCTTTCCCGGGCGCAAAAGGTCAGGATATTTTCGACCACGTCTCGGCCAAGGCCTGGGCCGACTGGCAGAAACACCAGACCCTGCTGATCAACGAAAAACGTCTGAACATGATGAACGCCGAAGATCGCAAATATCTTCAGGGCGAAATGGACAAGTACTTCTCCGGCGAGGAATACGCCAAGGCCGAAGGCTACGTTCCGCCTGCGGAGTAACCCCGCAAAATCGGGGGTCGGATCGTAAGCGACGGAATTAATTTAAGAAATTTTAAAAAAGTCGTTGACGAGAATCCGAAAAACCCTTTTAATGCGCCCCGTTGCCCAGATAGCTCAGTCGGTAGAGCAGGGGATTGAAAATCCCCGTGTCGGCGGTTCGATTCCGTCTCTGGGCACCAAATACCGAAAACCCTGAATCGCAAGATTCAGGGTTTTTTTATGCCTGCGATTTGACGAGGGCTGTTGCCGCCCCAAGGATTCGCGATACCTTGGCCGCCCCTTACGGAAGAGGGTCACCCCCGCGATGAACCAGAAACGAACCCGCATCCCCCTGCCCCATCCGCCGCCCTATCGCCCAAGCCGGGTGACTTACTGGCTGACCGTTCTCGTTGCCGTGCTGATGGCCTTCGCCATCAGTGCATCGATCTGGATGCTGATCGACAGCTGGGGCACTGGCTCCATCACCACCAACAATCGCGGCCCGCGCAGCACCTACACCCTGGCCCTGCAACCTCGGCGGTTCTGGATTGAGTTTGTGTGGCAGAGCATAGGCACTGTTTTTTTGCTGGTGATCGGGGTGTTCGGGTTATGGGCATATCGCAAAGCGCAGGAGTCTGTGGAAAAACCCAAGGGCAAGCGCACAAAGCGATAAACCAGGGCTGCTTTCAGAGGGCGTTGACGTAATCGACTGGCAGCAAGACCGTGTCCACTGCAGCATCTACCGGCAGGGACACCACCGTGATCAGCGGGCAGACGATCATGATGTAACAGATGACGGCATGGGGCATGCCGTCTCCCCCTCTCACGCCAAGCAAGTGCAAGTTGCCATCAACACCTTTGTAGTAAGGCTCTGCAGAGTCACCGTTCAATCGCCCGATCATCGTTCCACAACCGGCCAGCATCAACATCAGGCCCACCACTGAGCCAATACGCAAAATCCTTTTCAAACCAGCGCGTCCTTAATCACCAAACATGAGGCGCGGGATTGTACCCGCGTCTCAACTTTGCAATCACACTGATCGCTATCCCGCTTCATTCCAGTGGAACACCAGATTGCGCCGTTATGACGACTGCCGGGCTGTTGCAGAGCACAACAGTTACCTTTTGCTTGATCAAAAGCGCGAGGGCCGCGTTCTAGAAAGATTTGAACTTGGCGCTCGTACGAAATGGACTACAGACCGAAGCCACCTGAAACGCTTTCACCAGCAACTTCCTGCAACAACGATCCCGTCTTCCTGCTGACTTCACAGCCTCGCCCGACATCCCTGGCCAGCGACTGCCGGCATGCTTGCGCTCCTTTTTCCAATGACGTGGAAGACCCGATGAGCAAGCTTGAACCTGCTGACATGCAAGATCCGAAAATCGATTCATTGCTGGGCGATCTTGGCGAACTGATCCGCCAGGCACGGCAAAAAGTACTGCGTGTGGTCGATACGATTCAGGTTCAGACCTGCTGGCAGATTGGCCGGCATATTGTTGAGTTTGAACAGGAAGGAACCAAACGAGCGGGATACGGCAAGCAACTGTTGGCCCTGTTATCGCACGAACTGAAGGCGCAGTTCGGCAAAGGCTTTGATGAGCGAAATCTGCGTTACATGCGCAGCTTTTATCAGCTTTTCCCAATTTGGAACGCAGTGCGTTCCGAATTGAGCTGGACCCACTATCGCAGGTTGCTCAGGGTCGAAAGTGAAAAGGCTCGCCAGTGGTATATGGACGAATGCGCCACCCTCAACTGGTCGAGCCGCGCCTTGGATCGCCAGATCAATACGCTCTACTACGAGCGCCTGCTAATGAGTCGGGACAAGGCAGGCGTAATAGAGGAAGCTACCACCAACATCGCCGCACTGAACTGCAATCCACGCGAGTTCATCCGCGACCCCGTCATTCTCGAATTTCTCGGCCTGCCATCTCCGGGCAAGGTCAATGAAACGGGGCTTGAGCAAGCGCTCATTGATCACTTGCAAAGTTTTCTGCTCGAACTCGGCAAAGGTTTCTCGTTTGTCGCCCGCCAGCAACGAATCAGTACCGATGGCGTAGACCTGTACATCGATCTGGTGTTTTACAACTATCTACTCAAATGTTTTGTGATCATTGACCTTAAGCGCGGCAAGCTCAGCGCACGCGATGTCGGGCAAATGGACATGTACGTACGCATGTACGACGAGCTCAAGCGAAGTGAAGGCGACAAACCGACAGTCGGAATCATCTTGTGCGCAGAAAATAGCGAATCTGTCGCGCGCTACTCAATACTCAAAGGCAATGAGCAGCTGTTCGCCAGCAGCTACAAAACAGTGCTACCAAGCGAGGAGGAACTTCGCGCAGAGCTAAATCGAGAACAGGCATTGATCGAGGATCGCTTGCTTACCGAATCTATCGAGTAAGCACTGCAGATTGTCCCTTTAAGGTGCTGCGACTATCGTGGGCAGCATCCCGCAAAGGTCGAGCACCATGAGCTGTCAGGACACGCCCCCATTGCAAGCTGCGCAGCGCAAGCCGCCATTGGCTGCCGAGCTTCAAGGTGATCCGCTCAAGGAAACAGCCGCCGACGGTTTTGCCCTTGGTGGTTTTACCTGGCGTCATGCCCTGCCCGATATCCAGCGTCCGGTGGTAATCATCAACGCCGCCACATCGGTGCGCTGCCGTCATTACTCGCGTTTCGCTGCCTATCTGTTCGCCAATGGCTTCGACGTCATCACCTACGATTACCGTGGCATCGGAGAATCTCGACCCGGTTCGATCAAAGGCCTTAACGCCTCATGGACAGACTGGGGCGCGCTGGATTTCGAGGCGATGCTCCGGCGCGCACAACGGGAATTCCCCGGGCAGCCAATCGATGTTGTCGGCCACAGTTTTGGTGGCTGCGCGGCTGGCCTCAGTGAGTCGGGACAGGTCATCCGACGGCTGGTCACCGTCGGCGCGCAGTTCGCCTACTGGCGCGATTACACGCCTGAACAGCGCTGGCGGATGTTCGGCAAATGGCATCTGCTGATGCCGCTGTTAACGCTGTTCTGCGGCTACTTCCCCGGCAAACGTCTCGGCTGGCTGGAAGACACACCGGCAGGCGTAGTGCGCGACTGGAGCACGCCCACTGCGCGTTACGAACGTCGTCCAAGCGGCAGAGCGATGTTGGCGAGAACAGGCCAACTGCCCTTTGCCAACGTCCGCGCACAGACCTTGGCGATCAGCATCAGCGACGACCCTTACGGCACGATTGCAGCCATCGAGCGCCTGCTCAGCTACTTCAGCCATGCGCCAAAAACCCACCTGCGCATCGCCCCGCAGGACATCGGCGAGCAACAAGTCGGACATTTCGCCTTTTTTCGCAGCGCATACCAAGCCACACTATGGCCCATCGCTCTGAACTGGCTGCAAACCGGCAAACTGGCCCCCGACACACCGGGGCGGGAAGTACCGCGCAGCTGAGCCTCATTCAACGCACGACGGAACACACCATGGCCTCCGCCAACAAGCAGCAAAAACGCGCCGCCCGGGCCAAAACCAAGGCCAAGCAGAACCGCACCAAACGCGCCGAGGCGCCGGTCGAGCTGGACCCGAACGATGACCGCATCGACTTTGAATCGGTGGACCTGACCGAGCTGTTCAAGAAAATGATCGACGCCGAGAAGATCAGTCAGCAAGCGATGTGCACCGCATTCCTCGAAGACCCGCTGCTGGAACTGGTCTACGAGCAGGAGGGCGAAGAAGGCTCCATGGATTTCATCCTCGCAGCGCTGATCGAGTATCGCCAGTGGTCGCAGGAAACCGACGAGGCCGGCGCGCTGGCGTGGATCGAATCCCCCGCGTTCCAGGCCGACTATGTGGCGGCGTCCGACGCCATCGCTGCACAAACCCAACAGAAGAACTGAGTCCCCATGGCATCCCTGAACAAGCAACAAAAACGCGCCAAACGCGCCAAGGCCAAAGCCAAGCAAATCCGTATGGTGGGCCGCAAGCCGCTGGATCAGGACGAAGACCTCGGCCACCTCGCCGAGCCGATCCCGGAATACACCTTGGCAATGTTCAGCAAAATGCGCGACGCCGAAGCCGTCAGCCGCAACGACATGCTGCTGACACTGCTGCGCGAACTGGCGTTCATCATCATCGATCACCCTGATCTGCTGGACATGGAAAACGCCGAAAACGAAGGCATGGCCGCCACCCACCTGGCCGCCGACATGTTGATCGACTACCGCATGTGGGCCGACGGCATGACGATCGAAGCCGCCCAGGCCTGGCTGAGCGAGCCGCAGTTCATCACCGACTTCGGGATTGCGCTGGATACGTATGCCAAGTCAGTGGAATTGCAGGAAGAAAAGAGCGAGTAATCCGAGCTCACAAACAAAAACGGCCGCTAGTCATCACTGACAGCGGCCGTTTTGTATTACGCGCTACGGATCAGTTCAACACCACCGCACCACGTTTTTCCTGCTTGCGACGGCGTGACACCAGCAGACCGGTCGCCACTACCATCAGGCTCAGCAGGCCGGTGGCGAGAATTTCCACGCGGTGCGCTTCCTGGAACAACATGATGGTCAGGGCCGCGACGATGAAGATGATCACCGCATAGGTCAGGCCCGGGAACAGCCACATGCTGAATTCGATTTTCTCGCCACGCGCCATGCGCTGTTTGCGCATCCGCAGTTGCGAGAACGCGATCACCAGATACACCAGCAGTGCGATCGCACCGGAGCTGGCCAGCAGAAATTCGAACACGGCAGCCGGAGCCACGTAGTTGGCGAATGTGCAGAGGAACGCGGCGCCAGTGGACAACATCACCGCCCAGTAAGGCGTACCGCTTTTGTTGGTGCGAGTCGACATGGCCGGTGCGTCACCGCGCTTGCCGAGGGAGAAGAGCATGCGCGATGAGGTATAGAGCGCCGAGTTCAGGCAGCTGGTTACAGCGACCAGAACCACGATATCGACGATCATTTTCGCGTTCGGGATGCCCATGCGCTCCAGTACGGTCTGGTAGGAGCCGAGGTTGGCCAGCATAGGATCGTTCCATGGCACCAGCGCCACGACGATGAAGATCGACACGAGGTAGAACAGGCCGATCCGCCAGATCACCGAGTTGGTGGCCTTGGAGATCTGCTTGCCCGGGTCCTTCGATTCCGCGGCCGCGATGGTCACGATTTCGGTCCCCATGAACGAGAACATGGTGGTCAGAATCGCGCCCAACACCGCACCCATACCGTTTGGCAGGAAGCCGCCGCTGTCGAACAAGTGCGAAACGCCGCTGACCTGGCTGTTCGGCAGGTAGCCGAAAATTGCCGCAAGGCCGAGCCCGATGAACCCGATGATCGCCAGCACTTTAACCAGCGCAAACCAGAATTCGAACTCGCCGTAGTTTTTCACGCTGAACAGGTTGGTCACGGTCAACAGCAGGGTGATGACCAGCGCAAACGCCCAGATGCCTACATCGGGGAACCACGCGTGCAGGATGGTCGCGGCGGCATTGGCTTCCAGCGGAATCACCAACACCCAGAACCACCAGTACAACCAGCCGATGGTGAAGCCGGCCCAGTGCCCGATGGCACGGTCGGCATACGTCGAGAAAGAGCCGGTGTCGGGCGAAGCAACCGCCATTTCGCCGAGCATTCGCATCACCAGCACCACCAGGGTACCGGCGGCTGCATAGGCCAGCAGCACTGCAGGACCTGCGGCGGCGATGGCGTGGCCGGAGCCAACGAACAGACCGGCGCCGATAACACCGGCGATCGACAACATGGTCACATGACGCGGTTTGAGCCCCTGTTCGAGGCCGTTGGAGCTTGGGGTACTGCTCATCGAAACTACCTTTGCAAGGAAAGCGATTGCGTCCGGCCCGTCCGGAATTTCATTTTCGTAAAAAGAAACCAACGGGGCGTTCCTTATTCTGCACGCAATAATTGCGCCAAAATATTTCAAACTCTTTCGGGCCGGGGCTTTGCGCGCGACCGGACAGTCATCGCAAGTCATTGGATTTAATGGCAATCCGCCAGAGCGTTACCTTGCGACTCACTTTGAAGACGAATTCGCGCACCAGAAACACACTGAAAAAGTGTGGGATGCACAATAAAAGGGCGAATCGGGAACGTTCGGCCGGATAGCGCTTCCAACACCCCGCCAAAGCTGGCAACATCGCGCCTTTTTTTACGCGACACCCACGCGATTGCACGTTCAAACACCCGTTCGGTTGTTGATGGGGCGACAGTCTGCTGTGCTGATGCGACAACCCGCCACATGCCACCCGTTTACCGCTCTTAGCGCTGTTGGCTGCCATTGAAACGCTATGCTAGCTTGGCCGCCTCGCCAGGAAGGCCATCCAACAGCAGGAGCGCAACATATATGAGGAACGCACATGGCTGAGGCCACGCCCGCGCTTGAAATCCGCAACTTGCACAAACGCTACGGACAGCTTGAGGTGCTCAAAGGCATCTCGCTGACCGCCCGCGACGGCGATGTGATCTCGATCCTGGGTTCCTCCGGTTCCGGCAAGTCCACGTTCCTGCGTTGCATCAATCTGTTGGAAAACCCGCACCAGGGCCAGATCCTGGTGGCCGGCGAAGAACTCAAGCTCAAGGCTGCCAAGAATGGCGAACTGGTTGCCGCCGACGGCAAACAGATCAACCGCCTGCGCTCCGAGATTGGTTTTGTGTTTCAAAACTTTAATCTGTGGCCGCACATGAGCGTGCTCGACAACATCATCGAAGCCCCGCGCCGCGTGCTCGGCCAGAGCAAGGCCGAAGCCATCGAAGTCGCCGAAGCACTGCTGGCCAAGGTCGGCATCGCCGACAAGCGCCACGCCTACCCGGCGCAACTGTCCGGTGGTCAGCAGCAACGCGCGGCCATCGCGCGCACGTTGGCGATGCAACCGAAGGTGATCCTGTTCGACGAGCCCACCTCCGCCCTTGACCCGGAAATGGTTCAGGAAGTACTTAGTGTCATCCGCGCATTGGCCGAAGAAGGCCGCACCATGCTGCTCGTGACCCACGAAATGGGCTTCGCCCGTCAGGTCTCCAGCGAAGTGGTGTTCCTTCATCAAGGCTTGATAGAAGAGCAAGGATCGCCACAGCAGGTGTTCGAAAACCCGCTTTCGGCGCGCTGCAAACAATTCATGTCCAGCAACCGCTAACGGAGCAACATGCATGCAGAACTATAAAAAGGTCTTCCTGGCTGCGGCCGTCTCGCTGGCGTTCAGCGCCGGTGCCATGGCCGAAACCCTGAAGATGGGCATCGAAGCGGCTTACCCGCCGTTCAACAATAAAGACGCCAGTGGCAACGTGGTCGGCTTCGACAAAGACATCGGCGACGCCCTGTGCGCCAAGATGAAAGTCGAGTGCACCGTCGTAACTTCCGATTGGGACGGCATCATCCCGTCGCTGAACGCGAAGAAATTCGACTTCCTGATCTCGTCTTTGTCGATCACCGAAGAGCGCAAAGGCGCGGTGGACTTCACCGACCCGTACTACTCGAACAAGCTGCAGTTCATCGCACCGAAAAACGTCGACTTCAAAACCGACAAGGACTCGCTCAAAGGCAAGACCATCGGTACGCAGCGTGCCACGCTGGCCGGCACCTGGCTGGAAGATACCTACGCTGATGACATCAAGGTCAGCCTCTATGACACCCAGGAAAACGCCTACCTCGACCTGACCTCCGGTCGCGTCGACGCCATCCTCGCCGACAAGTACGCCAACTATGACTGGCTGAAAAGCGACGCCGGCAAGAACTACGAGTTCAAAGGCGACCCGGTCGTGGAAAGCGACAAGATCGGCATTGCTGTGCGCAAGGGCGATCCACTGCGCGAGAAGCTGAACGCTGCACTGAAGGAAATCGTCGCTGACGGTACCTACAAGAAGATCAACGACAAGTACTTCCCGTTCAGCATCTACTGATCCTGACCTGCGGAACCGGCGCCGTGATGCAACGGCGCCGGCTCCCGACCTTGCCTGCCGCGATTTGAAAAGAAATCCATGATTATCGACCTTTACGGATTCGGCCCGGCGCTCGCCGCTGGCGCGCTGATGACCGTCAAACTGGCTCTCTCGGCCCTGTGCCTGGGTCTGGTGCTCGGTCTGCTCGGCGCCTTGGCCAAGACTTCCCCGTACAAGCCGCTGCAATGGCTTGGCGGCTTTTATTCAACCCTGGTGCGCGGCGTCCCGGAATTGCTCTGGGTACTGTTGATCTACTTCGGTACGGTCAACCTGATGCGCGCGCTCGGCGAGTTTTTCGGCAATCCCGATCTCTCACTCAGCGCCTTCGCCGCCGGCGTCATCGCGCTCGGCCTGTGTTTCGGCGCCTACGCCACGGAAGTGTTTCGTGGCGCAATCCTCGCCATTCCCAAAGGTCACCGTGAGGCCGGCGTGGCCCTGGGCCTGTCGAAATGGCGGATTTTCACCAAGCTGATCATGCCGCAGATGTGGCGCATCGCCCTGCCGGGCCTGGGCAACCTGTTCATGATCCTGATGAAAGACACCGCGCTGGTGTCGGTGATCGGCCTGGAAGAAATCATGCGTCATGCACAGATCGGCGTGACCATGTCTAAGCAGCCGTTCACGTTCTATATGGTTGCAGCGCTCATGTATCTCGGCCTGACGGTAGTGGCGATGACCGGCATGCACTTCCTGGAAAAACGCGCCGCCCGCGGCTTTGCGAGGAGCGCTCAATGAACTGGGAAGTCATCATCAAGTGGCTGCCAAAACTGGCGCAGGGCGCGACCCTGACCCTGGAACTGGTGGCCATCGCCGTGATTGCCGGCCTGTTGCTGGCAATCCCGCTGGGCATCGCCCGCTCTTCGAAGCTGTGGTACGTGCGTGCGTTGCCCTACGCCTACATCTTCTTTTTCCGCGGCACACCGTTGCTTGTTCAGCTGTTCCTGGTCTATTACGGCCTGGCGCAGTTCGATGCTGTGCGTAACAGCCCAATGTGGCCGTACCTGCGCGATCCGTTCTGGTGCGCAACGGTAACCATGACCCTGCACACCGCGGCGTACATCGCCGAGATCCTGCGCGGCGCGATTCAGGCGATCCCTCCGGGTGAGATCGAAGCGGCGCGTGCACTGGGCATGTCCAAGCCCAAAGCGATGTTCTACATCATCCTGCCGCGTGCAGCGCGCATCGGCCTGCCGGCGTACAGCAACGAAGTGATATTGATGCTCAAGGCCAGCGCCTTGGCCAGCACCGTCACCCTGCTGGAACTGACCGGCATGGCCCGCACGATCATTGCCCGCACCTATCTGCCTGTGGAAATCTTCTTCGCCGCTGGCGTGTTCTATCTGGTAATGGCTTACGTGCTGGTGCGCGGCTTCAAGCTGCTGGAGCGCTGGCTGCGCGTCGATGCCTGCCAAGGGCGCTGAAACTTCCCACGTGCTGACGGGCGAGGACTTACTCGCCCGCTTCACGGCACTGGATACTTTTCTGACAGCGCATCAGGCGTTATGGAAACCTCGACCGTTCACACATTTGCAACTTCCCTGGGAAGCGGCCTACCCGGAGCTGGCCTCATGGCTACGCGGGCGGTCGCTGCAAGATGCGGAAAATGCGCACAACCACCCTGCCAATCTTGCCGATGCGCCGGAGCCGTTCGCTTCATTGGCGGCGTTGTCGGCTGAATTGAGCGCGGTCGGAGAGTTGCCCGGGCATGCGCTGGAAGCTGCAAGCCAGCGCTTGAATGTGGATGTACCGGGGCGTAAATGGCAGCAGATCGAGGCGTTCGGCAGTCGACTGTCCTTCGCATCGCAACCGACGCATTGGCTGGACTGGTGCTCCGGCAAGGGACACTTGGGGCGGCGCCTGCTGAGCACCGGGCAACAACTGACGTGCGTTGAATACGATCCGGCACTGGTTGCCAGTGGTCAGGCGCTGAGCCAGCGTCATCAATTAAACGCGCAGCATGTTGAACAGAATGTTCTGGCGGCAGATGCTTCAGCCGTATTGAACGCACGTCACACTCCGGTTGCCCTCCACGCCTGCGGCGATCTGCATGTGCGACTGATGCAATTGGCCAGCGCCGCCGGTTGCCGACAAATGGCAATCGCCCCGTGCTGCTACAACCGGATCAATCGCACGGAATACCAGGCGTTATCCTTGGCCGCCTCGGGATCGCTCCTACGGCTCTCGCTAGAAGATCTGGCGCTGCCGATGAGCGAAACCGTCACCGCCGGAGCCAGAGTCCGACGCCAACGCGACACCTCCATGGCAAGACGCCTTGCCTTTGACTTGCTGCAACGGCAACTGAACGGGATCGACCAATACCTGCCAACCCCTTCGCTACCCAGCGCCTGGCTGGAAAAACCCTTCGCCGATTACTGCCGCGATCTGGCAGCGCTCAAAGAGTTATCCACAATCGATCCGCAGGATTGGCCAGCGTTGGAGGCGGCCGGTTGGCAGCGGTTAGCCGAAGTTCGCAACCTGGAATTACTTCGCGGATTATTCCGACGACCATTGGAGCTTTGGCTGAATCTGGATCGAGCACTTTTCCTCGCTGAACAGGGATACATCGTGCGCCTTGGAACCTTCTGCGATGCGCCACTCACACCGCGCAATCTCCTGCTGCTCGCCGAACGTGCTTAAAACACTCCAGCCTGTGGATAACTCTGTTGATGAAATTTTTGTGGATCCAATATCCACGGCTGTTTCGAAGCCTTAACACTGCTGGTCATTTTTTGTTCACATGAATAAAAAACCAGTAAAACAGGGATTTGCGAACAAAATGAGAACGCGTCCACAAATACTCGCACTTGAGCGCGGGCATACCGCTCAGTTGTGCATAAGCTTCCATTCAAAACGGCATAAATCACCTAATACGAGGCAGATCTGCAGAAAAAGTCCCCGTCTCAGGCGAGCAATACAAACCTTGAAAGTGCCTGTTTTCAAGGGTGAAAACCCAGAGATTTCGCCTTCGTTGAGCTTGATCCTGCACCGACGTAAAAATAGTCTGAATTCAGGGGTTTACAGATTTAACCCAATCGCTATAATCGTCGCCCACACGCCGGTATAGCTCAGTTGGTAGAGCAACTGACTTGTAATCAGTAGGTCCCGGGTTCGACTCCTGGTGCCGGCACCATATAAATCAAAGGCTTGCAGCGATGCAGGCCTTTGTTTTTTCCGCTACACGTAACAAGCCACGTAACAAAGCGGGTTGGGCGCCTCTGATTGAGGTCCGCCAGGACCTGTTCTACGGGCGTCGGCTATACAACGCTGAAGTGCGCTTAACAGAGCAGGACAGCAACAGCCGCAGGTCGCGCACCCACCCCCTCCTAGGAGCCAATCCTAAAATCCGTGGGGGCCTGAAAAAATAGCGATATCTGTAATATGCCTGCCGAAAAATGTCTGCAACCCTTGCAGGCCGTGGCTTTCAACGATTCCGGAAAAGGCGATATCGAAGCGATACATTGGCGATATTGTTACCTTTCTAAATAGCTATATTTACATTCTTTAAAACCCAATGAATCCGGGGGTTTGAGGAAAATATTACGTTTCATATCGCTTGATATTACTTCGCCATGTAATACCGGAAAGCCACGGAAATCGTGGCCTGCAGTGCACCTCGATGGGTCGTATAGCCAATATCGCTGTTTTCAGAATTACCCCCCTCGCTCTGAGAACAAATCTCATCAAAACCCTGTTTTTAACGCCTCCAAAATGGCGAGCGAATGCAGCAGCGCATGTGCAGCCCCGTGAAAACTGGTTTCACCCCAAATATCGGCTGCAGGCCACGGCTGGCCTGATGCACACCGCGTAGCGTCCTGCCCGGATTGATTGCATTACACCGGTACTTTCTGATCGATCACGATTTTGAAAATGCACCGAAACACCCGTTTTCGTATTTTTCGCCCAATGAATCCGGGGGTGTCAGCCTTTGGCCGTTTTCACCTGGTCGGTGTGCCGCTGTGCAACCGCGCTTCATTTCCTCGCAAAACCTTTCACAAAATGAAAAGGCCAATCACCTGCAGAGGCCCACGGGCGGCGCGGGCTGCAGCCGGGTTTGCACTACCCGGCGAATTGCACAAAAAAATCACGCAAAGCCCGTCGGCGGGAGGGGGATAAGTGCTTTTTCCGAAGTTTTTTTATTCTGGCGGATATTTTCTTGCGAATGAATCTCATCGCTCAAAACCACATTTCATCGCCCGCCCGTGGAGAAATATCCCTCTGTGGTTATACTGTGCATCCGTACAGTATTTTTAAAGATGGAATGAGGCCGAGCCTATGGACATCGCAACCATCGAACGAACCGCTGCGATCGCCACATGGACGGTCTTGCTGAACGACAACATCGCACTGCTTGCAAACCCTGGCGCTCAGCACAAAGTGCTGCTCAGGATGGCTAACGCCCTGCACCGATCGGACGTGATCAATCGTGATGACCTCAGCGACCTGCTAGAACAGGCTGACGGGGCATTGGCATACGCCGTTGAGGTAATACTGGAACTGCCGCAATGACTGCGGCGCACTCGAAGGGATTGAGGGTGGCGTATCTGAATTGCACACGATTATCCGAACAGCCACAAAAACGCTGCGACCGCCCGGTATAAATTCCCATACCAAAAAGTATCGGGTATGATTAGAGGGTGACGATACTAGACTTAAAAGATCAAAGAGAAAGCCCGCTTAATTGCGGGCTTTTTGCGTTTTGCGGTAAGGGGCTCCGAGCGTGATTAACTTCTCAGTGGCGCGCACCTTGCTGGCCATATGACATAATTCGAGGCCATAGACGCCTCTAACGGAAGGAATTACCGATGGTTGCAAAACTGAAACTTACATGTGACGGATGTGGAATCGAAGCGACATCCACCTATCCTGGGAATCTGACACTGAACACCGGTGCGATTAATCATGGAACACCCTGTCCGAAATGTGGGGGACAGCTCAGCGCACCAGGTGGTAAATACAAAGTGGACGAGAATGGTGTGCTCCAGCGGATCGGCGACTACGAGCCAACAGTGCCCACAGCTCTACACTAGAGATTCAGCGACCGAAAAAAAACCGCCTTAGTAGGGCGGTTTTTTATCTCACAAGCTCGGTTAATAACCGAACCTGTAATCCTCACAGGACGCTTCAACGTCCATCAGTTTATGTTTCGCGCATGGGCAACGCAACGGAGCGAAGCCTTAAAGCGTGACTGACCCCAGCGCTGCAGACAGCAGCGCAGCCTTGGCAGCGTCTGCAGTGAACGCGGCCGCATTGGTTGGCGGTGCGCCAAGCTGAGGGTGTCCGTGGGCTGCAATCTGGGTGTTCATCTGCTGCACCAGGTCGAGCAAATCCCCCAGCACTCGCAACACGTTGATCCCTTCCGATCCTATCCAAGTCTTGGGCGCCTGCAGCCGCTGGCTGATGTCGGTAACACTTTTGCGCACGCCCTTGATTTTTTCCTGCATATCGCCGCCCACGGAGGCGTTGTGCTTCCTGCTCACCACCAGGTTGTAATCCCGCCCGGTCGCCTGGTGCATGTCGTCCACTGATGCCAGTGAGGCGGTACCGCCTGAAAGAAGCTTGAGCGCGCCCAGGGCGTCGATCCGCTTGATCCCACCCACCTTCTCGGTCGAATGGTGTTCCACGTCCTGGTCATGGCTCTGATACTGCTCGCGGTTGCCCAGGGCTTCCACTTCGCGCTCCAGCGAGTGGTCGCGGATCTTGCCATCGGTCTGCCGTAGCCAGTTACCCTCCGCATCGGCGCGTTGCTGCACCGCATCACTGTGTTGCCACACCTGGTCACCCTTTGGCACCTTGGGCAGGCTCAGGCCGTGCGGCAGGATCGTCTGGATATAGGGCTTGTGCGGCAGGCCATAGGCGAAGCACACCACCACCTGGGTGCCTTCATGGGGAAAGGCAAACATGCCCATCTCATCGCCGCCCGAGGGCAGCGGCAACGGCACGCCGGACAGCAGGGGTAGTGCCGGATCCGGTTCACCGTCCGGGCCGAGTACTTCAATATCGACCGCGTAGCGTGGCCGAAAGTCGTCGCAAATGGAGGCGCCGGCGGGCGCGTCAGCGACCCCCACCACGCGGGCAAAGCGCGGCAGGTGGTAGCCACCGGTCAGTTCAGGGAATTGGCGTTCTACGCTGCGCTTGATTGCGTCGTCCATTTGATGGCCATCTGTGTGCCGGCAAGCGTGACACTGGTGATCCGCTCGCCCTGGTTAATTGTTGCACCTGGTCGTAGCCCGGGGAGAGCCGCGACCATTGCGCTTTGATTGCCCTGGTAGCCATCGAACAGACTGACCGGGAGTTGCAGCGGTGCTCGAGCACCAAAGAAGCTGTCGGCCCAGGAGCCGACGAATACTTCACCGTCGCCCTGCTGCTGCCAGATAAAATCGGCAATGCCGAACACTCGCGCCATGCTGTCCAGCGCCTGATATCCGGCCGCCAGGCTGTAGAAAAACGGGGCTTTCACCTTGGTGTATGGCTGATCCGGAACACGAAAGCGCAGGCCGGTCTTGCTGCTGATCTCGGTGAGCACGGCGCGCAGATCCACATGACGCAGGTTCAACGGCAACGGGCGGGCCAGGACAGCGGCGAGCTCACGGCAGAACACCACCTGCTCGATGCCATTCGCCGCGGTGCAGCGCTCGACATAGCCGATGAAGTGGCGCTGCAGCGCGGCTTCGTTGTAGCCGATGTCGAGCGTCACAAGGCCTTGCACCGAGGCCCCGGCCTGAATGGTGAACATCGCCCGCCCTGGGCTTTTGATCTCCAGGCGAACTTCGTCTTTCACCAGCGGCACCACGACGCCATTGATCTTCAGCACTTTGTGCAGCTTCATACTCATGGTGTGCCGCCCAGGTAGGAGTCCACTTTTTTCAGGACTGCTTCAAAGCCGGTCAGCTCTTGGGGCGCGCCGCTCGATCCATCGGCGCCGGTCCCGGCCACGCCGTCACCTGGTGCAGATTGCGACTTCACCGGGTTGCCGGCGCGTCGACTCTCGACTTTTTCCGGGTTCGAGAGCTTTTCCGACAGGGTGAACTGGACGATCCATTGCGCCAGGCTGTCGTCTTCGCGGGCGCTGACGCCGTCGGAAAACGTCACCTGACGGATGCCGAACGCCTCGGCGGTATCGTTGACGATCCGGTACGTCTTGAGCTGGCCACCGCCTTCGGTGCCTTCGGCCAGGCGCATCAGGGTGCGCAGGTTGCTCAGCTGCTTGTACGGGATCGTCAGCGCGACTGTCAGCGTCTTGGGCTTGAAGCCCTTGTGCGACTTTTCGGTGTTGCTGGTCTGCCCCGACATGTCGTCGCTTTCGATCTTGAGGTTGGCCGTCACCTTCATGCGGTTACCGATGATTTGTTGGCCATCGAGCAGCAGCGTCATAGGCCCACCAGTTCGCGAACAAAGCTCAGGCCCTGCAGGGATCCCACCAGCATGACTCCGGACGACAGCACCCATTCATGACCTGGGGCGCCGTCGCCCTCGAGCAGCTGCTTGCGCAGCTCGCCGGCATCACCTGGTCCCAGCAAACGCGCCTGCATGCTGGTGTCGGGCGTACCACCGGCCAGCAGGTCTTTCAGGGCATTGAGTTTCGAGTCCTGGCCCAGGGCTTGTTCGGCTTTGCGCTGGGCCAGTTCAGCTAAATCATCCAGCGGCGAACTGTCCGCCGCATAACTTTCCAGGCGGGCCAACTGGCCGTTGATCGAGGCGCTGGCCTCCTTGAGCACGGTGCAACGCTCCAGTGGTAGATCCCCCCAACGCGGCAGTGCGCCGACGCTGGGCAGTTCCCATTTCGAGGTATCCAGGTCGAACAGGTGCTGGGCACGGCGCTCGGCTTTCTGCAGTTCGGCGATCGGCATCAGCGCGTTGAATTTCGACAGCACACCGGCCATCTGGTCGAAGCGCGTGCCCAGGAACAGGATCACCAGGGCGTACTGCTCACCGGTCGGCCTGGCCGAGTCGGTGTTGTCCTCGAGCTTGTCCGCCAGGCGTTGCACCAGGTTGGGCGCTGACAGGAAGCGTTGATAGCCCGTGCCCTGTCCGACGCCGCTTTGAAACGGCGTCACCACCACGCACTTGGGGATCTCGCCAAACTGGCCGTCCAAGGCGGCGCGACCGTTGGCAATGACGCCCTTGACCGCTGCGCCAATCAAGCTCAGATCGGTGGTGACCTGATCCGCCAGGCTGGTCAGGCGCGCACCGGTGCTCGCCAGTTCGGCGCTGGCCATGTCCTTGGCCGCTCCCATCTGATCCATCCAGGCCGTCGCCTCGACCGGCCACTGCATGGTCACCGGCGCCCAGCTCATTCAGGCGCCTGCTCGGGCGTCATGACCTCGGCGTAAGCTTCCTGGTAGGCCGAAGCGAACATGCCAGGAATGTCGATCGCCTCGATGTCGTCCATGTTCGCGGCTTCGTTGATCGCCGTTTGAACGAGGCGCTCCCCACGGAAGCAACCGCGACCATGCGCCGCCACTGCCTTGGCGATCGGCGTAATCTGTTCGAGGTCCACCAGCTGCCAGCCATTTGCCCCCTTCCAGTCGGTGTCGGGAATCAACCCACCGTTCAACGTCACGTAAGCACTGTTCAGTTGCGCCTGACTTTCACGGTCTGTTTTGACCTGCATGCCCCCAGCCAGCTGAAGCCCCGCCACCTCGAACGCGAAACGGTGCGCGGCCAGCTCAGCGAGCATGACAGGCTGATTCAGGCCCACGACAATCTGCATCGCTTCCGCCTCGTTGGCTGCGGCAAATGTCGCGTTGTAAGGTGTATCGGTATTACTGACGAGCACACCGCCATTTGAAAACGATTCCAACTTGTACATGGCAGTTCCTTACGAAATAGACCATAGGTCGTTGAGGTAGGCTGAAACGTTAGCGCCGGCGAATACATAGATACTGTTGCCGATCGCCACTGCACTATGGTCGGTACGAACGTCGGCAGCTGGCGTTAGTTGTTTCCACGTAGAGGTATCAGGTTCGAAAACTTGCAGGTCGCGGTAACGACTATCAGCTCCGCCACTGTCGCCGCCGAACACATACATCTTGCCGAATAGAGCTACAGCAGTGTGACTGGATCGTGGGCCAGTAGCCGAGGTTAGTTGCGCCCAACTGTTGGTCGAGGGGGTATATACCCACAGGTCTCGAAGGTAATTACCACCGGCAATTCCGGCAAACACATACATCTTCCCGCTAATGGCGACGGCGGTGTGATTGAAGCGATTGGCACTGGCGGTTAATGTCGCCCAGGTATTGTTGACAGGGTTATAGACCCACAGAGTGCCCGTACCAACCTGATTGCTGCTAGCGCTGCTACCGCCGTAGACATACATCTTGCCGTCGATGACGACTGCGCTGTGGTTGTACCGGGCGTCCGGACCATCAGCCAGTTGTGACCAAGTATTTTTGACCGGATCGTAAACTTGCAGCGTTCTAAGCACACCGCCATTGTAACCCCCGAACACATACATTTTGCCGCCGATCTCCACGGCGCTATGGCAGTAGCGAGCCACAGTCGCCGATGCCAACTGCGACCATGAATTGCCTGCTTGGTTGTACTTCCATAGATCAGCCAGCACGTAAGAGGAACTACTGTATCCTCCAAAGACATACATGCTTCCGTCTATCGCTACTGCGGAATGGTATGCGCGTGTCGTAGCACCGCCATTAAGCTGTGCATAAGTACCGGCCAACTCTCCCGCTGTTTTAAATGCGATAACCGGCGACCATTCAGTTTCGCCGAGTGTTTCACCTTTGTATTTGACTCGGGTGTACGCCTGGATACGTGTAGCCAAAACAGTAGCCGGTTTGTAGCTGGTCAGATTGGTCGACACCCAACCGCTGTCATGCACCAGCCCTGTGCCATCTGGAGAAAGAAAGACCTGGAAGCGGCTTTGCAGATGGACGTCACTGCCCCCGTAAACGCTGAATGGATCACTGAGGATCGTCAAACCTGAGCTGACATCCTGCTGGCCATCGGTGGGAAACAGGATGGCGGGACGACGGATGTAGGTCGAAGCGGTGTTGAAAATCGTAGCGACCGGCGCGGCGGACTGTAACGAAACCCCGTTGTGAAAAGCCCGGGCGTAGTGCCGTTTACCGGGTGCCAGCGTGACGTTATGTTCACCGGGCCGCAGGCTCTCCAATTCCGTCGTGCTGGTAACGTCCAACACTAGCTGGGTGAATTCTTCGTCGGTCGCGATTTGCCAGTGGGTTGATACGTGGTGATCGAACCCCGTTGGGTAAACCTCGAACGCGGTGGTGATCAGCAAGGGGTCCAGGATGACTCCTGTCGCCAAATTGGCAGGGCTGGTGATACTCGGTGGCACAATGGCGGCAGCGCCCACCGGCAGGCGGAACGAGGCCTTGTTGCCATCGCGCAACACCTCGAGCGTCAGCAGGCCTTCTGCCGCGACCGTAGGAATGGTCAGCGTCACCTTGTCCGCATCGACGGCGACTGTGCCCAGGGTGGTCGATGCTGTGAATACGCTGAAACGGTTGTAATCGGTGATGGTGTAGGTGTTGACGCTGCCTGGATAAACCAGCACGGGGCCGTCAAGGCTGACCGCTGCCGGCGGCGTCCAGGTTTCCAGATCAACCTTCTTGGCCAACTCGGTTTTCAGTTCGGCCAGCTGCGTATTGATCGCGGTGAAGTCGGCGGTGAAGTCGAATTGCCAAGTGCTGGCCGGCACCGTGATCCCCGACAGCGACTGCGCGCCGTCATATTCCCAGACGATGTTGCGGGTCAGGTTGTTGCCGGCCTGCAGTGGCGGGATCTCGCGACGTTTCTGCTGCAGCGGGACATAAGCCGCAATGAGCAGCACGTTCTCGGCCGTCACCAGGCCCATCCAGTTGAAATCAAAGTCGCCGACGTCAGTGCCTAACATCAGGCTGTACACCACCTTGTTGGTGGCCAAATAGCCTTCACGGGTGACCGGCGTGGTATGCACGATCAGGTTGGCATCGGGCACGCCGGCGGCGCGGTCCACCGGCAGGGTGGTATCCAGCCCGGGCACTTTGGCCAGGATGAAGCGGGACACCTCAACGGTCTGGCGTGCGGCCTGTTTCTGCGAGATCAGGCTTTCGCCTGCAAGGGTAATGCTAGCCCCCATGGGGTAATTCCTTTTAGCGTGTAACCAGGGTGACCTGGTCGTTGTTGAACTCGGAGGTGGTCAGCGCCAGGCCGACCGTTTGGGTGTCGTTGAAACGGGCGACCATCGACAGGTGGTCGTTACCGAACTCGGAAGTGGCCAGGCGCATACCCACGCTTTGCGTGTCGTCGAACTTGGCGATCAGGGTCATTTGGTCGTTGCTGATCTCGTAGGCAGCCATCACCAGGCGAACCACGGAGGTGCTGACGAATTCGTAACGGCGGCAGGTGCGCCCGTACTGGTGAACGATCATGTCCAGCAGCGCTGGATTTTCCGAAAGCTGCGAATCACTCAGGTGCAGCTGGACGATGTCCCAGTCCCGATCGGGCAGGCGTTCTTCGATCCGCACATACCCGACGCCGAGGCGCTGCAGGATCCGCTGGAAGCCGATCACCGATCCGGCGTCGACCGCGTTGATAAAGGCGTATTTGACGCGCAGGCGGTACAGCGCCTCGGACTCGCCTCGAAAGCGGGTGATGTCGCGCTGCCAGGCGAGTAGATCCAGAATGGCCAGATGGCAGGTCTCAGCGTCCATCTGCAGCAGCGGCCAGCGCATCCAGCCCTCGACAGAATCCCACCAGGCCTGGGCGGTGGCCTTGAGCTTGGTGATCTCTGCGCCGTCCAGCCAGAACGGCAGTTCGAGCTTAATCATCGAACGTCACCTCCAGCGCCTGCAGCCGGGGAATGACCAGGTCAGAAATGATGTCCTCGTTGCCGAACTTCATCGACTCGATGCCGGGGAACTGTTCGTGCAGTTCCTCGATCAGGCGGCTGAAGGAAAAGCGCGACTGCGGCCAGGTCAGCGTCGGCGTGTAATCGCGCCCAGTGCTTTCCCGGAACGCTGCCCGCACAAACAGAGCGATATCGGCTAGCAAGGTGGCACGCTGCGTCACGGTCAGGTTCGCCACCGGCCACACCTGCAAGCTGACGTCGTGCAGGGTTTCGGGCATGACCATGACCAACATGGAATCGCCGTGGCCATGGTTGCCCTCGTCCATGATCTTGGCGTTGATCTGCTCCAGGTACGTGTCCGCCGGCACGCCCGCTTCGAACAATACGTAGGCATTGGCGCTGCCTGGGCCACGCGGTGCCCCATGTTCGAAGTACACACCATTGGCCGATACGCCCGGGAATGCCGCGATCAAGGCGCGATACACCGCGTCGGTGTGCCACTGATTGACCGCGCTGAACTGGTTGCGCACACGCAGGCGCAGCTGGTCGTCCGGCTCGGAATCCGAACCCGGCGTCGCCAGCCAGCCGTCGAGGTTGACCACCTGAACCACGCCCGGTACCGGCACCGGCAAGATCGCGTAATAGCCCGGAGCGAGGTTGTAGCCACTACCTGCGTCGACAGCCATAGCCGGAATTTGTAGTTGTGACTCGCCTTCGACAAAGCTGGCAGCCGCGGTGGTCACCAGTTCGTAAACGTGGCCATTGATAGAGGCTGACTGCACCCGCGTGCCGATAGGGACTTCGAATTCGCCCGCCGTCGTGGCGCGACTGAACAACAACGTGCCGATGGCCTTGGTCGGTGCTTTACGCTCGACGTTGACCGCCCAGGCCAGCATGTCGAGCCAGGCCTTTTCGGCAGTCTTGACGAAAAAATTCGGCAACACGGTGTCGCTGACAAAGGTCAGCAGCCACAGCACCGGCTTGGTCACCAGCGCGGTGATCACTCGCCAGAACGGCGAATAGGCGCTGGTGTTGGCCAGCTTGCTGCCTTGAGCGGTTACCTCGGCTTCCCAGGCGGCCTTCAGCGCGGCCTCGGTCGTCGGAATGCCCGAGTCAGCGAGCGCCTGTTTAAAATCGACGCTCACAGGGTCACCTCGACAGTGCCAAATTGCAGGGTGGTGGCGGTGACCAGGTACTGACCTGGTGCAAGCTCTTTGATCGACGCGGTGCCCGGTACCAGGCGCACGTCCGCTTCCACCAACAGCTCCAGCTGCTGGATGCAGTCACGCTGTTTCAGGCGGTTGCGCTCAGCCACCAACGTCACCAGCAGACCGCTTTCGCGGATCATGTGGCCGATGTCCTGGGCAATGCAGGCGCGATCCTCGACCGGCAGCGGCTGGCGTGACAGATCCAGTGCCAGGTCGTTATCCGTGATCAGCAGATCGATGTATTCGCTCATCCACCCACCGCCATGCTCATCATGTTTTCCACTTCCAACGGGGTCATAGGCTTGGCCGTGTTGATGTTGAGGGTCTCCACATGCGTGCCCTTGTTTTGGGTCTGGTTGTTGGTGTTCTGGATGCTGCGCAGCAGACCGCCCTGGGGCACGGCGGTCGGGCGCGTCGGGGAAAGGCTTCCGGTCGTTGCGCTCATGCGCTGGCGGGCTTGCTCGGCCTGTTCGGTCGGAGCCGGCGCCATGACCAGGGGCGGAACTACCGACAGGGCAGGACGCGACGCCAACGGCTGTTGGGCGACCTGCAGCGCCCGATCCACTGCCGGCGTGTTCGGTACCGGCGCTTCAATGCCGGGAATCTCCGGCGCTTTGGGCATCTCGCCAAAGGCCGCATCGATCTGCACGCCGGGGATCTTGTTCAACATCTCGATCAGGCCGTTGATCGCGTTCTTGAAGATCGCCACGATGCCGTCCCAGGCTGCGCTGGCCATACCGGTCCAGCCACCGATCGATCCGAACCAATCCGATAGCGCCTGCAGCTGGCTGGCGATCCACTTGAATGCTGTGGTGTTCATCAGAGCGCCGGTCCAGTCGTCCCAGTAGTAGATCGCGGCGCCGACGATCGCGACCAGGGCGACAATACCGGCGATGATCAGCCCCACCGGGTTGGCATACATGGCGGCGTTGACCAGCCAGATCGCGCCCTGCCAAAGCAACATGCCGACCTTGACCAGCCCCATCCAGGTGTAGAGCGCCGCCAGACCGAGGACAAAGCCTGCGATCAACACGGTGTGCACCAGGAACATGGCGATGCTGCGGAAACCCGTCCAGGTCAGGACTTTCCAGATGGTGACCAGCGATAGCCAGACCATTTTGGCCAGACCCACAGTGAAGGTCATCGCGGCCATGGCGGCGGTCAGGCCGAGGATCACCAGCACGGTGATGCCGATCACGCGGGTGATGTTGGGGAACAGCTGGGTCCAGCGGGTCAGCGTGCCGGCGATACCCACCAGTTTGCCCATCAGCGGGGCGAGCATTGGGATCAGCGCCTGGCCGAAAGCAATGCGTAACGCCTGGACGGCCGCGCCGAACTGCTGCCACGGATCCACCATGGCCTTGGCCATTTTCTCGGCACTCTCCAAGCCGCGGACTTTGCCCAACTGGTCGAGGCCGTTTTTGAATCGGTCGGTGTCCTTGGCCAGGGCGTTGATCACCCGTGCCCCTTCCCCGCCGAACGCCTCGGTCAGCTTGGTGCCAGCAGCGGCACTGGTCAGGTCGCCGAACTTGCCCTCGAGCTTGGCCAGAATGTCGGTCATCGGCATCAGCTGGCCGTTTTGCTCGGTGAATTTGATCTTGAGCTTGTCGGACGCTGCGCCGATGTTCTCGAAAAACGACTTGTACAAGCCGCCGGCGTCGCCGCCTTCCATGGTGCTGCTCAAAGTACCGATCACCGCGAACTGCTCAGCGATGTCGACGCCCGCCGTGGTGGCGAGCTGGCCCACTTCCTTGAACGCATCCTTGAGCTGTGCGCCGTCCGTGCGGAATAGCTGCGCCGCCAGTGCCGTCTGACCACCCAGCTTTTCGACCCACTGGCTTTTGCCCATGGCGTCGGCCGAGGTTTTGAACAGGTTGTACATGGTGCCGACGTAGGCGCCCATGGTCTCGGCGTCGGACTTGGTGGCCTTGGCCAACAGGTTGCTGGTGTTGGTGAAGGTCGCCAGCTGGTCGCCGGACAACCCCTTGATCGCGCCCGAGATGCTGTAGGCCGAGGCTACGAAGTCGCGGGCGTTCTCGCCGTAGTTCACTGAGAACTCCAGCGACTTTTGATTGAGGGCATTCAGCGCATCTTCGGCCACGCCCAGCGAGCGGACTTCGCCCAGGGCGCGGTTCATTTCCAGCGCCGGTTCCAGCGATTCGGTAATGGCCACACCCGCGCCCACCATGCCGGCCAGGCCTGCGCCCATCTTCATGATGTTCTGCTGGCCTTGGGTGGCCAGGTCGGTGAAGCTGGTTTTCACCTTGCCCAGGGGCGCGCTGACCTTGTCGGTCAGACTGAGGATGAAAGCCAAGCGTGCGCTGCGGTCAGCCATGGGGTTTTATCCGTTCAGCGCAAAGGCGATGCCGTTAGCCACGGCGATCTCCATGCGTCTCCAGTGTTCGTCCTCCAGCCACTTGGCCATCCCCATGTTTTCGATCGTGGGTTCGGTACCAGGTAGCCAGCGGGTAGTCAGGGCCAGCAACTGGCCCAGGCTGTCTTCGGTTAAGCCGTCAGCGTGGCTGAGGACTTTTTTACGATGATGTCGATGTCCGGCGAGTACTCTTCAAGCAGCGCACCGGCCAGCTCCATCACCGTCACCGGGTTGGCCAGCAAGGGCTTCAGCGTGGCGCGTTCTTCCTGCTTGACGGTGCCCATCAGCAGGTTGTTGGCCGGAGCCACCTTGTTCGCCTGGGTGGTGGCGTTGAAGTACTTGGTCACAACCTGGGGGGTCATCTGGAAGGTGAACTCCTGGTCGCCGATTTCCAGGGTGATGTCGCGGTTTACGTCAGTCATTGGAGAGTCCGTCTGTAAGGGTTTTGGTGGATGTTGATCAGGGATTGGCGGGCATGCGTTGGCACACCTGCCGGGTGTAGTCCTGCAGTCCGAGGACCATCTGCCGGGTTAGGGCGAGCTGATCTCGGAGGGTGAAATAATCCGGTCGAGCGTCTGCTGCGAGTTCGGCGGATCCAGCATCAGCCACGCTGCCGGTGCCGGTGCCGGTGGCACCAGGTACTGCGGTGGCGGTGGAGCAACTGGCTTTGATGAGCAGCCGCTTATCGCGAGCAGCAACAGCAAACTGCAAAGCCTTATTGGTCTCGCGTTCATGGTTCAGCTCCAGGGTGTGTTTCAGGTCGTTGGCATCACGGGCAGCCAGCATTTCGCCGGAGATCCGCGCCGCTTCGCGCAGGCCGTCGCGCTCGGTGGTGACAGTGCCCAGATTGAGCACAGCGGCATCACGCTCTCCCCGGGCGTAGTCGCGCTGGTCTGCGACGTAGTCAAAAAGGATGTAAGCGGCGAGGCTGGCCAGCAGCAGGAACAGGGCAAGGCGCGGCAGTGAGATGGTCATTTAAGGCAAAGCTCCATTTCAGCGATCCGGCGGTTGTGCAGCCCTTGAACGAACTGCTTGCGACCGCTGGGCAAAGTCACGTACGACCAGACTGGCGAGCCGTCCGGCGCGTAGGCCAGCGCCCTGCAGCCTTCAGCGATGCGACCGGAGTTGATCAGGCCCACGGCCCGACTGGCGCACGTGCTCGGCGTCCCAACGTTGTGGCCATGGCTGCTCAGCGCATCGAAGGCGTTCTGCCCGATCGCCTGATTCGTCAGGCAATCCGCCAGGGCTAGCTGCCCTTTCGAAACCACCAGGCTTTCCACCTCGGCGCAGCGGGCGTCGGACCAGTAATCACCCACTACGACCGGCACCGGGCTGGTGTAACGGGTGATGCCCTTGCACACGGTCGGCAGGCCACGGGCCAGCGGATCGGCATACACGACGTTCTGTCCGGTGCCTTCCCACTTACCCAGGAACGAAGTGAACGTGGTGCTGACCAGCACCAGGGCGCCGATGGCGATCTTGTGGCGCAGGTTCATCCCTTCACCTTCCAATCGCGCAACATCTGCCGGTACTTGGGAACCAGGAGCAGGATCTGCAGCACCATGTAGAAGGCCGTCAGCATGTAAGCCACCGCCGACCAATCAACGGCGCCGGTCACACCGGTGGCAGCTACGCCGATCGCGGGTGACGCTTTTGCCAACGCAATGGCGGTGTCCTGGGCGGCTTGATTCGCGCTCATCGCCGAACCTCCCGTTCAAAAATTGACTGGCACGGGACGCAACGGGTCATGCCGCCGAGCGCTTGGCGCGCTGCAGGAATCTCGTTGTCGCAGTCCTCGCAATGGGTGAGGCTTGGCCCGATCGGCCGCTTGCGCGCAAGCACGGCCTTGATGGCCTGCTCGCGCTGCCGAAGCTCAAGCGCCTGGGCGCGGTCGAACGGGCACACCATCAGGTCAGGCCCTCAATTTCAGCAGCGGACAGGTACGGCACGCCGTTGATCTTGATGAAGTCCGGACTGGTGACGTCGAACGGGATCTTGTGTTTGTTCTTCTCGCCGCCTTTCGGGTCGAGGCTCAACAGGCTGGAGATCCGCACCTTGCAACCGAACGCTTCGATGCGCAGTTCCTCGTCGCCCGCCTTGGCGAAAAACACGATGTCGAACGGTTCCAGCTCGCGAAAACTGCCGGCGCTCTTGGCCTGCTCGATCAGCAGGTTGAAGTTGGTGGTGTCCAGCTCCAGTTCACCCGCTGCGGCCACGTCACCATCGACGTGCCCGTTCGGCACACCCTTGGTCTGGGCCACGGTGCTGTTGTCGGTGATGTCGATGGTGCCGCTCTCAACGTGAACGAGCAGATCGCCCAGGTTCACATCGAAGTTCTTGCCGCCAATCTTTGCAGCCATGCGGGGTTACTCCGTTTCAGTGGTCGAAAGGTCCAGCGCGATGTTCGCGGTCAGGTCTTTCGGGCAGTTAAGGGGGCGCAACTTGATGTAGGCCTCTACGGCCGTTTTGCTCTTCCAGGTCAAGACGATGTCGCCGTCCTTGGGCTGCTCGATCTCGCCCGGGAACACCTGGCCAGCGAACTTTGTGGACTTGGCCATGGCACGCAGCGGGGCCATCAGCGCACTGATGTTCACTGCCATGCTGTTGGCCGAGTTGTTCAAGCGGCGATCAGCAACACGGCGAATCAGCAAAGGCCGTACAGCGCGGGCGGCCTTGTCGGTGATACGCAGGTATTCAATGACCTTGAAGTCGCTGTCGGGGCTGTCGAGCATGTTGCCGTCGCCGAAGAACACGCCCGGGTAACCGACATAAGTCTGGGTGACCGTGAAGCGCGCAGCGTCCAGCGTTGAACGGGTGGCCGACTGCAATGGCACGCCTTCGGAGTCGACTGGGGTAGCGCCAAGGCCAAGCACCGCACCGGTGGCCACACGCATTGGGCTGTCCGCAACACTCACGGAGGCGTCGGCCAAACGACCGGCCAACACGCCCTGGTCATTGCCATGCATGAGCGGCACACACATGACTCGAGGCGCGGCGAGATCGAGCACCAGAGCTTTCTGAGCCAGCGCGTATTGCGCCCAGGTCTGAGTCGCGGCATCGATGCCAACCGAGGCAGCAATGAAGAACGCCCGGCAGGCATAGGTATTGAGGACCAGCACCGCCGCGTCGTTCATTGCGGAGAGTTCAGCAGCAGCTGTCACCGGCGTGGTGACCACGACTGCTTCAAACTCATAACCGGTTTGTAGGGCCTTGGTCAGAGCCAGTTGCCAGGTGCTGTCGGAGGCCAGTGGCGCAGCAAGACAGGCCCAGCTGTCGCCGCCATTGGCGCGAGCAGCCAGGATCTGGGTTTTCAACTCGCTGGCAGCGGTGCCCAGCTCGACGTCCAGGTCACTGTCAGTGTTGAGCGGGAGCAGACCGCCGGCGTTCTTGGCAGCTGGGCCAATGAACAAGAAGTAACGCTCGACCCCGCTCACGACGCCCTGGCCGAGATTGAGGTTACGAACTTTGACTGAACCGAGTGCCATAAAAGCAGTGCCTCGTTAACGGGGTGAATTAAGGATTTGTTGGAGCACCAGGTTCACCAGCGAGCTGGTTTCTGACTCGGTGCCGGGGCCGAGGAACTGGCGTTTTGGCAGGGTGATGTCCCAGCTTTGCGCACCAGATGACTCGGTTTGTTCGTCGTCCAGGATGCGGATCAGCAGACCCGCCTTGGCGTAGTTCACGTGCTCTTTGATCCACGCCACAGATGGGCGGGTAAGTGTTTTTTTGCCCTTCTGGCGGGTCTTGAACCCGAGGCGGCGCAGGCGCTTGGCCTGCTTTTCGGTAGCGGCCAGGCCTTCGGGAATCTTGTTCCACTGGCGCATCTGGGCTGCGGTGCGGCGCTCGGACACACCGTTATGCTGCTGCGATGCAACCCAGCGGGTCAGCGCGTTGCGCCAGCCCAGCTCGGCTTCGTTGGCACTGATACGGGTGACGTCGAGCAGCTTGCCCAACCCCGCTTCCATCTTCTTCTTGCCCTTGCTCGAGCCTTTGCGAGCAGCGAACGGCGTGCCGTCCAGGTTCTTTTGGTCGCGGATCCGCTGGCGGCTCATGCTGCGCACGCGCTTGGTCACGTTGTTGAGCAGACGCCGACGCAGTTGTGGGGGCAGCTCCAGCAGGGCCAGCTGCTCTTCAGCACCCAGAAGGCCGCGCACGTCGAGATCGAAGGTGCTACGCGCCATCGCCGGTCACCTCGCCTGATTCCGCGATCCACAGTTCGAACGGGATAAATGACCAAGTCTTTTTGAACGCGGTGATTTCGCCGGCAGGATCCTCGGCCAGGTACTGGGGTTCGGTGAACTGCAGCTTGATGTCCACGTCAGCCAGGTCGTCATCAAGCATGGTGATGTCGAACACAGCACCAGGCAGTCCGTCGCGGTCCTGATCGTTGTTCTCCAACCAACTGCCCACGAGGGCCATAAGTCGCCCTGGGTGATCAGCGAAACGCTCCAGCACGATCGTGGCGCTGTAGTTCATATCGCCCATGTGCATGCCTTCGACGTCGTCTTTCCAGATCAACTCCAGCTGCACCTGGTCCGTCCAACTGTCGAGCTGTTCGGTGGCCACAAGTTGGCGTTCGATGAGATAGGCCGTCAAAGCCTGCAGCTTGATCACAGGAGCGCCGCCGTGATGCGACCACGGCCCTGCAGCGAACGAACAGCGGCCTGGCTCAAAGCTAGGAAGGTTTCCGACCGCTCCGGCAGTTCCTTGCCAGTGTTCTCGGCGCTCTCACGACGGGTTACGGTAGCGAACTGGGTCAGCAGGCTGGCCTTGGCGCGGCAATACACGGCGCGCTTGTACGTCGCTGCTTGAAATGTGCGCTCCGGTAGCACCATAGGGTCAGCAGATTCCAAGCTGGAGACACCAGCGGACTGCCAACGGGATTTGCAGATGGCCAGGTCGTTGTTGACCTCGATCATTGCAGTGGTCAAATCAGCGGCCAGCAGCTCGCCCAGGTATTCACCAGGAAGGCGGTAGGCCTTCTGGAACTCAGTCACGGACAGGTCTGGCCAGAAGCCGTCGTTGCCGATCTGCTGTTCCACAAACTTGGTGGGGTTACCTGAAAAGCTCATTGCTGGGCGCTCGAATAGGGCGGGGAAACTGGTGGTGGTGAGTCGACGGCCATAAATGGCTGACTCACTTCCACAGTTCCCCGCTGGGGGGGTAGTCGGTTATGCGGTTGGTGGTGTGGTCGCGTCGGTTTTCGCCTGCGCTTCCTGCTTGGCCAGCGCCTTGCGGGCACCTTCAAGCTTGGTACCGACGCCGATCGCGTCATGCAGCGCGATAGCGCGCTCCATGTGTTGGATCGCCACCGGCCAGTCACGGCGATCCATCGCCAAAATGCCGAGCAACTTGTGGTAGCGAGCTGGGATGCGTTCGTACAACGCCCATTCACCGTCCACACGGGGCAGCAGGTTGCTCAGGTACGGTTCCGGACTGCGCTTGGCCTTGTATTCAGCTTCGGCCCAGTCGATCACCTCATCCGCCACGAAGGTCGGAATGTCCCGATTGAAGCGTTCCGGCAATGCCTGGTCTTGAGATATGGCGAAATCGGCCAGCTCCAAGCCCTTTTCAAAATCGGCGGTGTCGAACAGCCAAATCAGGACGTACATCAGCACCGAGTTCGGGAAACTCAATCCGGAATCGCGGTACCGCTGTACGTATTCTTGGTATTTGGGCAGCAGCTCATCCCGCTTGAGCTGACGGCGCAGCTCGTGGCTGTTGATCGCGCTGATGCGCTCCAGGTCGACCGCCAAAGCGTCTTCCATCAACTTGAGGTGCTTCTGCCCGTTCGCGGGGCTGGTCAGCGCAGTGGCGGAGGAATACACCTCTGCCTTGGCACCGGCGACAGTGGCCGCAGGGCCTTGGGCGAGTACGCGGCGTTTGTGCGCCAGTGCCAAGCTCATCAGACCAGCTCCACTTTTTCAGCAGCCGCGAATTTGCCCAGTTGCTCGATCACATAGCCTTCGTTACGGGCGTTGTAATCTTCCATGCGCGAGCGCTTCGGGTTCTCGATCAGGTGACGACGCCAGCTGCTGTCCTGGAAGTAGATCGACAGGTTGTCCCAGCTGGTGACCACCACGGCGTTTGCCGGGAAGTGCGGGACGGTGAAGGTCGGCAGGCCGCCATAGGTCGCGATGACCTGGGCGCTTTCGATGCGTTCTTTCTCGGTGGGTTTGCCAGCCTGGTTGGAATACAACTTGGCCTTGTCAGCGGCCAACATGTCACTGCCCACGATCGCGATCAGATCACCGCCGTCACGGAAAACCGTGTCGACCATCTGCTTCACGTCATGCACCAGGGCGTCGAGGTTTTCGTAATCGCCGCCGGCACCGAGGGTGATTTTGCCTGCGGTCGCGCCTTGCTCAAGAACCTGCTCAGGGATCTGCTCGCGGGCGATCTGCAACCAGCCTTTGTTGACGTCCTGCAGCAGCGGATTGGCGATCAAGTCGGTTTGCACAGCAGCCAGAACGCCGTGCCAGCCGACCATGATGCGATCGAGCGCGATCTGTTTCTGGACCGCAGCCGAATATCGCTCAGCGAAGTCCGGGAACTTGGCCCAGCTGTCGATCTTGGCGAATGGCAGACCCACGTCGGATTCGGTGGAGAAGAGTTCGTAATCCAGACCGTTCAGGTCCGTCACGTCCTTGGCTTCGCGGTCGGTGGTTTTGGTGTTGGTGCGGCTGGTCACCGGACCGTTCACGCCCAGCATGACCTTCTGACCCTTGATCTCGGTAACCGGTACGACGTTGATGCGCTCCAGGAAGTCGGCGCGCTCGGTGATCTTGTCGTTCAGTTCCTGGGCAATGGTCGGGTCGACGTTGAACTGGCGCGACACGTCGACGCCATAGGTATCGGCGATCGCTTCGCGCAGTTCGGAGTACTGCTTAAGAGCACGCTGGCTCAGGGATTGCTGGCTCATGTCAAAGCACCCGCTTTTTGGCGTCGGAGGTGGAACCGGTGGTGCGCGGAACAACGCGGCCTGCCGGGGTGCTGAACGCCTTCACGAGGATCTGCTCAAGGCGATCGAGACGGGCGTTGTCGCTGCCCTTGCGAGCGAACTCGCCTTCGGCCTTGGCGTCGGCAACGATGGCGTCGACGGCAGCCGCTACATCGTCGACTTCGGTAACAACCGGTTCCTCGACTTCGGCGGTGGCAGGTTCGATCACAGCAGCGATGCCGGCGGCGACGAGCGATAGCTGCTCGTTCAAGGCCTTCAACGCCTTGGCTGTAGCTTCATCCATTGGGGGGTTCTCAGTTGGAGTGGTGGGTGTCGAATCGGTGGCTGGCTCAACCGCGAAGCGGCTGAACAGCCGAGTCAGCAAACCCGTCAGCTTGCTGATTTCTCCCACAGGCTCTTCTTCGCTCAGCGCGCCCAGGGGCAACGCAGCCGCGTAGTGCACTCGTTTACCGGTGCGGCGGGAAAAGTAGAGTTCCTGGGTACCAAGGCTGGCCGGCGAATCGGTCACTGCCAGGCCGGTCAGATAGGCCTTGCCGGTGTTGGCAAAGTCAGGGGTAATTTCGATGCTGGTAAACAGCTTTTCGCCTTGATCATTGAGCCAAAGCAGTCGGTCGTTTGGCTTCAACTGGGCTTCCAGTGCAACCTGGCCTTCTTCCAGGCCTTCAACGCCTTCCACCAGGCGTACAGAAAATACGGTGCCGTGGGAGCCGTCCCAGCGGTCGTGCTCGGACCAGATCACAGCGGTGTAAGTCGCGGTGTTGTAGGTCTCAGCGATATCACGCAGTTCCTGGGGAAGGATTACGCGACCGTCAACGGTCGGGCCGCTGGTGGCGACACGTTTCCAGAACGAAACAAGGGAACGGGGCATGGCGATAACTGCGCTCAATCGGTGAGTTGAGCCGCCAAGATAGGGAGCCGCCGCCCCTCCAACAATTGATTAACTTATGCGTTGGTCCTATTTTCGCGTTATAGGACGAACCCGGATTTTAACCCCGCGTTTCCAGCGTTTTCGCCGCATAGACTGCGGCCATGCCATACGCTCCCGAACTTAAAGAAGCCGCCAAACGCCTCTATTTACGCCGCTGTAAGCCGCGTGAAATTCAGGCGCAGTTATCCCTGCCCAACATCCGGATCGTTTATTACTGGATCCGCCAAGGCGAATGGGACGACATGCTGTCGGATGAAGAACCGCTGACTGCTGTCAGTCGGCGGATCACACTCATCCTGGATAAACAGACCACCCTGACCAAAGGCGACCTGGACGAACTCGACCGGCTGACCACGGTGCGCGAGCGCCTGGCCAAGCAATGCGCCAAACCGGCGCCGATGCCGGCGGTGGATCCGATCGAGGACGGTGGCCACCGCCGCAACGAGCAGCGCAGCGAACGTCGGGATAAAGGCGATCGGGGCGACAAGGGCGGGAAGAAAAAGCAGAAACCAGTGAAGAACGACGTCAGCGACCTGACCGAAGTCGACTTCCTGGACAAGTTCATCAGCAAAATGTACGGCTACCAGAAAGAGCTGTACGCCGCGAAGATCAACCCGCTGACTGCGCGGATCCGCAACATCCTCAAAAGCCGCCAGGTGGGCCTGACCTACTACTTCGCCGGCGAAGCGTTCATGGATGCGGTGTTGACCGGCGACAACCAAATATTTCTGTCGGCCAGCCGCGCCCAGTCCGAGATCTTCCGCAGCTACATCATCTCGTTTGCCCAGGCATGGTTCGGCCTGGAGCTGAGCGGCAACCCGATCGTGCTCAGCAAGGATGGTAAGCCGTGGGCCGAGCTGCGCTTTCTCAGCACCAACAGCAGCACCGCCCAAGGCCACCACGGGCACGTGTACGTCGACGAATATTTCTGGATCCGGGATTTCGAGAAGCTGAACACCGTGGCCAGCGCCATGGCGACCCACAAGAAATGGCGCAAAACCTACTTTTCTACGCCCAGCGCGGTGTCGCACCAGGCGTATCCCTTCTGGACCGGTGAGAAGTTCCGCAACAGCAAGCGTAAGAACGCCAAAGAGCCATGGCCCAGCGATAAGCAAACATCGGCAGGCTCGCTCTGTCCGGACGGCCAATGGCGCAAGGTCATCACCATCCTGGATGCGATCGCCGGCGGCTGTGATCTGTTCGACCTCGAGCAGCTGCAGCTGGAGTACGACGAGGACAAGTTCCAGCAGCTGTTCATGTGCAAATTCATCGACAGCACCCAGAGCGTGTTCCACCTGGGCGATCTGGAGCGCTGTTACTCCGACCTGTCGCTGTGGACCGACTACGACCCTGACGATCCGCGCCCATTTGGCAACAGTCCGGTCTGGATCGGCTACGACCCCAGCCGCACCCGCGACGATGCGACGTGCGTGGTCATCGCCCCGCCGCTCGAGCCGGATGGCAAGTTTCGGATTCTCGAGAAACACAGCTGGCGGGGCCAGTCGTTCAAGTACCAGGGCGAGCAGGTCAAGCGCCTCACCGAGCACTTCAACGTCCAGCACATCGGCATCGACACCACGGGCATCGGCTACGGCGTGTTCGACATCGTGCGCGACTTCTATCCGCGTGCGACCTCGATCCACTACAGCCTGGAGACCAAGAACAGCCTGGTGCTCAAGGCGCAGGACACCATTGTCGGCAGCCGCATCGAGTGGGACGCCGGCTGGAATGACATCGCCCAGGCCTTCCTGACGATAAAGCGCGGGGCCACTGGCAGCGGGCAGATCACATACAGCGCATCACGCACCGACGCCACCGGTCACGCCGACGTGGCCTGGGCAATCATGCATGCCCTGGCCAATGAACCCCTCAACACTGACAAAAAACAACGTAGCCGCTACGTGTTCAGCAACTAAAGGCCCCCATGACCAAGCGAAAAGTGAAAGACCAACCGATCCAACCCAAGCCCCCTACCCGGTCGTTCGCGTTCGGAGATCCCGAACAGGTACTGGTTGGCAGCATGGGCAACTACCTTGGCGTTTTCGCTTCGGAGGATGGCCGACTTTACAAACCGCCGGTATCCCGCCAAGGGCTGGCCAAGCTGCTGCGCGCCAATGCGCACCACGGCGCGATCCCAAAATTCAAGCGCAACCTGTTGCTGCGCGAATTCATCCCGTCCCAGGGCTGCAGCGTGGCCACCATCGGGCGCGCTGGGCTGGATTTCGTGGTGTTCGGTGAAGCCTATCTGTATCGCAAGCCCAACCTGTTGGGCCAGGTGCTGGAAATGCAGCACCTCCCGGCCATCAACATGCGGGTCAAGGTCGACGGCGGGTATGTGATGTTGCTGCCCAACGGAAAGGAGATGGAATTCGACCAGGACGAGATCGAGCACGTCATGGATTACGACGTCGAGCAGGACATATACGGCGTGCCGGACTATCTGGGTGGCATGCAGGCCCTGTTGCTCAACGAAGCCGCGACCCTATTCCGCCGCCGCTACTACGCCAACGGCGCTCACGCCGGCTATGTGTTCTACACCAACGACCCGAACCTGACCGAGAAGGACGAAGAGAACCTGCGCGAGCAGATCTCCGGCAGCAAGGGCGTGGGCAACTTCCGCTCGCTGTTCCTGAACATCCCGGGCGGGGCCGAGAAAGCGGTACAGATCATTCCGGTCGGGGATTTCCAGGCGAAGGACGAGCTGGAGAAGGTCAAGAACATCACCCGTAATGACGTGATCGCTGCCTGGCGCATGAACCCCGCATTGGCCGGGATCATCCCGGAAAACAGCGCCGGTTTTGGCGATATCGAAAAGATCGATCGGGTGTACACGAGCAACGAAATTCACCCGATCTGTCAACTTTTCAACCAGGTGAACGATACCTTGCGGGAAGACAGGCGCTTCAGCTGGAGAGAAGCGCCAAAGGTAGTGGAAAACACTACATCAGGTGTCTAGGGCAGGAAATGCCACTACATAATGTGGCAAAATAGTGGCGATTGGCTGGCCCTGGGGAGGGACGCAATGAGGATCACATGTAAATGCGGGCACAGAGGGCGGATCGCTTCGCGGGATCAGCTTTCCAATGACTTCGCCAAACTGTACTGCCAGTGCCTGGACGCAACGTGTGGGCACACCTGGGTGGCAAACCTGACGTTTTCGCACACGCTCAGCCCGTCGGCCCAAGCTATGGACCGGCTCCTTTTCGACAGCCTCAAGAATATGTCACGGGCGAAACAGCGGGAGCTGTTCGATCAGCTGGGTGCTGCGTGATAGCGCGGGAACGCCAGCCACAGGGGCCAGCGCCTGATGCAACGTAAGGACAAGCGAGGTGGTTAGGTGATTGCTTTGTCGATGCCAGGGCAGTCAGGAGTTTCCAACAGTATTTCCGACATGCGACTTACATAGTTCTGATCTTCCACAGACATGCGTCGGTAGTGCTTGATCAACCGTAGCTCCAACGCGCTAAGCGCCTGCCAATCAAATTCACAAGATTCGTTGTAACTGCCTTCAAATTTAGCTCGATCCAACATGCGTACGGCTCCATAGGTGCATGAATGAATCGACGTTATCGGGCGAAAAACGTATTGGCAGAGAGAGGAATACAGCTAGTGCTAACAATTCGTTACAACCTAGTTCAAACCGCGAGATTCCATTGCGGCCATCGCCGAAAGCATTCGACGAATCATTTTTTGGTCGTCCTCGGGAATATTTCGATATTGCTCGATTATTTGGGCTTCCACTGGACTGAGATCACTGACCTGTTTTTGGCCAGTAAGGACGAAAACGGTATCGATGCCAAGACTTGCAACCGCCGCAAGGTAAGCGGTATCAGGGTTTCGAGCCCCCCGTTCATAGCTGCCCTGGGTGTTCCGATTCACCCCGCCGGCCTGTGCCAAGTCCTCCTGACTCAAACCTAACCTAAGGCGCTCATCACGCAAGCGGTCACCTGCAGAACGTCCGTCTTCTGAATTGGGTGCACAATTTTTCAAGCTATCCCTCTGTACAAGATCAAATTAGCGTGCATAATCACCACCTATGAACACGAAACAACTCATATCAACAGGAGTGAACGCACTATGCACGCGCCAGTTACACCGGAGCAAGCCCGCGCTGCGCTTGATCGTCAGGGGATGAGCATCGCGGAATTCAGCCGCATTCATAGCTTGAACAAAAATTTGGTTAGCGACCTTTTGAACGGTCGTCGCAAAGGTCGCCGTGGGGAGGCACATCGAGCCGCCGTATTGCTGGGGATCAAAGACGGCGTGATTGCACAGTAATGGCACGATCTATCATGGAAAAGCAGAACATGAAAAGCCCAGTTCTAAAGACACGCCGTGAAGTCGTCAGCGCAATCATCTGCAGCTACCCAGGTGGTCGCGAGTGCGCTGCAGCTCGCATCGGTTTGGCGCTGAAAAAGTTTGATAACCACGCCTACGAGAACAACAACAGCCGGCCCCTGACAGACGCCCAGCTGTATCAGCTCGAGCAGGAAGCGGGCACACAGCATTTCCCAAACTATGTGGCGTCGATGTATGGCGGCTTGTTCGTTGCGGTGCCGGATCCAGAAACGAATGACACGGTGGAAATGTACTCGTTGTCTGTCCAGGTTGCCGCCAAGCGCGGCTGCGTGGATCAGGAAATCGCGAAGGCGCTGGCCGATGGCTGCATCAGCGAGGCCGAAGCCGCGAACATCCTCAACGCTCACAACCTGCACATGGCGGCACGCCACGCCGAAGTGCTGGCAGCCATTGACCTCTATCGCGCCAAATCAGGGCCAGCCCAATGAACAATGCGCCTGCAGTACAGGAATATCAGGACGTGCTCAAAGCCGCCGCCCTTGCCTTTCTCGAGCGTCACCATTGTGAACACCTGGGCAACGATCAGCAGTTGATCGCTCGGACCGTTCGCCACCTGGTGGCCGATTACGACGTGCTGACGCAAATGGCTGAAAAGATGGTTCACCTGGCCTACAGCGACATGAACGCAATCCGCGATCGCCAGCGCCTCGACATCCGCAACAGCACCGCCACCCACTCGGTGATTGTTGACCCTACCACCGGCAATGCCTGGGCAATCCCGGTCAGCCTGATCTATGAACGCATCATCAACGCACCGGACAACGGGCGTTACCGCTTAGCCAACTCGTAACACCAACCCTACAAATTGCCTGCCCCACACCCCGTGGGTTTGGGTGAGCTGCGCCCGAATTCGAGGTTTTACGATGGGAAACGCCGTAATTGTCACCGCCCAACTGCCACCGGCAGAGGCTGAAGCCTTGCTGACAGCCCTGCGTGAACAGTACCGACTGAACCTCAACGAGTACTGGTATGCAGACCAATTTCGCCTGGTGGCGGATGGTCTGCGCCACGGCGCAATCATCGCCCACGTCCCGGTAATGGCCGCGCAAAAACGCCTTATGGCAGCCCTGTCCCACAGCCTTAACGCAGTGAAGCAATCATGAGAGACGATCTACGTCACGACGTCCTGCAGCGCATCGAATGCGACTTCGGCCTCAAACACCGTCCCGGCACCGATTACATGCGCGGCGGCACCTGCCCCAAATGCAATAAAAGGGAGCTATACACCCGCTTTGAGAAACCTTGGCAGCTGAACTGTGGACGCCAGGAAAAATGCGGCCACACCGTACATGTCAAAGATATCTACGCCGACCTTTTCGAAGACTGGAGCAAGCGCGTTCCGGCTACTGAAAACGCGCCTTCGGCTACAGCACGGGCGTATCTGGAGTTTTCTCGAGGCTTCGATATTTCACTGATCGGTAACTGGTTTACCCAGGACACGTACTACTCGAGTCAGCACAACGCCGGCAGCGCGACTGTTCGGTTTGCCCTGGAGAAAGGTGGTTACTGGGAACGGCTTATCGACAAGCCCGCCCGTTTCGGCAAGATGAAAGCCCGATTTATGCCTGGCGAAAGCTATAAGGGCGTCTGGTGGTGTCCGCCGAACGTCGACCTGGCCACAGTCAAAGAGCTATGGATTGTCGAAGGCATCTTCGATGCGATCGCCCTGGGGCACCATGACATTGCCGCCGTCTCTGCGATGTCCTCTAACGCCTTCCCCGCTGAATCCTTGAACTCGCTGGCAGCAGCGCGCCAGGGCAGTCTGCCGAAGCTGGTATGGGCGCTGGATAACGAACCAGGTGCCCACGCTTACACGAAGCGCTGGGTGCGTATGGCTCGAGAGCTGGGCTTTACTTGCGAAGCGGCGCAGATCCCGCAACGCGATAACAGGAAGGTCGACTGGAACGATCTACACCAGCGCTGGCAGTTCCTGGACGAAGGCGAGAAGCGCGCTGTTCAGGTCGATAAAGACATCACCACTGCCCGCCACTTCGGAGCTCTGCTGATCGCAGAAAACGCGACCGAAAAAGCCCTGGTCATGTTCGATTGGAAGCGCCGTAGCGAATTCCACCTGGAGTTTGGCAACCGCCTCTACTGGTTCAGGCTCGATCTGGACAAGTACAACAAGGCGATCCAGGAGCTGGAAGAGAGCGAGCACCACGACGATCAGCAGCTGAACAACAAACAGATGCGGGCTAAGGCCATGCAACAGTGCGGCGCGCTGCAGCGGATCGCCACCTGCAATCCAAAAGCCCTGTACTACCAAGAAAACAAGCTGACCGACGAGGCTTGGTATTACTTCCGGATCACGTTCGCTCACGACGCCGCGCCGATCAAGAACACCTTCACCAGCTCGCAGATCTCCTCCTCTGCCGAGTTCAAGAAGCGTCTGCTTGGCATCGCCCCTGGCGGGATGTTCACCGGGACCACGCAGCAGCTGGACGCTTTCATTGAAGAGCAGACAGATGCGCTCAAAACCGTGCAGACCATCGATTTCACCGGCTACACCAAAGAGCACGGCGCGTATGTCTATGGCGACGTAGCGGTACGCGACGGGAAAGTGTTCAAGCTCAATGAAGAAGACTTCTTCGACATGGAGCGGTTGAGCATCAAGACTCTCAGCCAGTCGGTGATCCTCAACCTGAATACCGATCTCGAGAAATTCGATACCGAATGGCTCGACATCATTTGGGAATGTTTCGGGCCCAAAGGGCTGGTAGCGCTAGCCTTCTGGTTCGGATCTCTGTTCGCGGAGCAGATCCGCCAGTACCAGAAAAGCTACCCCTTTGCCGAAATCATCGGTGAACCAGGCGCGGGTAAATCCACCCTGATCGAATTCCTGTGGAAGCTTTGCGGCCGTATTGATTACGAGGGCTTCGACCCAACCAAAGGTACGCCAGTTGCTCGAGCACGGAACTTCGCCCAGGTCGGCAACCTGCCTGTGGTGCTGATCGAGTCGGAGCGGGAAAAGACCGACGGCAGCCAGACCAAGCAGTACGACTGGGACGAACTCAAGACTGCCTACAACGGCCGCAGCGTTCGCTCCACCGGCGTGAAAAACAACGGCAACGACACACGTGAACCGCCGTTCCGTGGTGCCGTGGTCATCGGTCAGAACCACGCGGTGAATGCGTCCGAACCTATCCTGCAGCGCCTGGTGCATATCGCTATGACCAAGGATGGCCAGAACCCACAGACCAAGCTTTTGGTGGAAAAGCTGGAGCGTATGCCGGTCGACCGCGTCAGCGGGTTTTTGGTCAAGGCCACGATGAAAGAAAACAGCGTGATGCAGACCGTTCGAGAACAGGTGCCGATCTACGAACAGCAGCTGCTGGCCCTACCTGAAATCCGCACCGTGCGGATCGCCAAAAATCACGCCCAGTTGCACGCCCTGGTCGATGCCCTGGTGCACGTCGTACCGCTGACCCCACAGCAGATCAAAGCCGCCCATGCAGAGATCCAGAGCATGGCCAAAGAGCGCCAGCTGGCGATCAACGCAGACCACCCGATCGTCGTCGAATTCTGGGAGCTGTACGAATACCTGAACAGCACCGCCGGCGGCCTCAACCACTCCCGCAACGAAGGGCTGATTGCCGTGAATCTGAACGACTTTGCGAAGGAAGCGGCTGAGAAGCGCCAAAAGGTTCCGGATCTGACCGAGTTGAAACGCCACCTGAAAACCAGCAAGTGCCCAAAGTTCATCGAGACCAACCGCAACGTGTGTTCGGCCTGGGACGTCGACGCGGCCAACAAAGCCAAAACGGTGCGGTGCTGGATTTTCCAAGCAGCCTGATCAACACCAACAAGGAAACGTCGATGCAGATTCAAGTAATCAGCGATACCCCGGTTGAAGAGGCCTACATGACCGGCGTGGTGTTCGCTGGCCTGACCGAAACCCGCGATGGCTTTCCGGTCGTCCACGCGCATGCCTATGCGGTTGAAGGTCTGCTGGGGATTTTGGAAGTCCGCGCCGCTCGAGGTGAGCGCGAGATTCTGGTGATGGGCTGCAGCCGTGACCAGATTCAGGCGGTTTTGGAATGGCAGTCAGAGACCGAAGAGGTCACCGATCTGGAGAGCCTGGTGATTCACCTGGTGCGATCAGATCCGCTGGACCCAAGCGCCGGTTAACACCGGAAACAAGGGCGTCGAGGAGTTCGTACCTCCCCGACACCAACCACTGAAAGGAGCCGCACCTTGCTAGTACAACCACTTATCAGCGATAGCCATGAGGCTACCACACGTCACGATCCGCGTACCCATGCGCGCTTCACTCCCAGCCGTCGAACCGTGGCCACCGCCATCATCGGTGCGGCTTTGATCGGTTACCTGGTGCACAAGACGCCGGATGCCCGCGACCGCCTGACAAACCTCGCCACCCTAGCCCATAGTCAGGGCGACCTGACCGCCATCGACGCTCAGGTCATTACCCAAGTGCTTGCCCGTCAACCTGTCAGTAATTGAGCCTTTAGCTTCTGGCTTTGAGCACCAGGGCGAAACGCTACACTGCCCTGGTTGCTGCTTCCCGTAGAGAGCAATCATGAATTCCCCCACCAGCACCGTCCTCACGTTTGAGGACCTGCAGCGCATCACCGGCTATCAACGCCGCTCCGACGTCGAACGTTCCCTGATCAATCAGGGCATCCGCATGTTCAGGGGGCGCACCGGCCCCTGGACGACGCTGGGTCTCATTCACCAGGCGGCGGGCATTGAGTCCGTGGCCACCGAGCACTACGACATCAACATCCTATGAGGCGAGCACGCAAGCGGAAGCATAATCCGCATATCCCCAGTCACGTCGATCAGGCCGCCCTCCCAGCGGCCATCTACTTTGATCATCGCAACGCCGGTGTGTGGTACACGCTGCATTACGACGAGCACGGAAAACAGCGACGGCGGAACGTGGCGCCTGCCGACGTCACCCTGGCCGAACTGCACCAGATCATGGAGCAGACCTCGGGCGTGGACCAGGGCACGTTGCGCTACGTCTGTACGCAATATCACCTGAGCGATCGCTACAAAAAACTCAGCCCCAACACCCATGACGATTACTGTTATTCGCGTGACGTGCTGCTGGCCATCCCCACCAAACTGGGCAAGCCGCTGGGCGATCTGCAGGTCAAGAAGTTCACGGCCGCGCTGATCCAGCGCATCGTCGACCGGCTGGCTGACGAGGGCACGCCCTCCAAAGCGGCGCACGTGTTGCGCTACCTGCGCCGCGTGCTGCAGTGGGGGCGCAACCGGGGGTTCCTGGACATCAACCCGGCCCAAGGCATCGAAGCGCCGGTGGAGCGCAAACGCCGACGGTTACCTGGGCACCAGGTCATGGACGACCTGGTCGACCGCGCCCTGGCTTTTGGCCGCTTGGCCAGGAACGAGAAAGGCGGCTGTCCGCAGTACCTGAGCTACGTGATGGAAATTAGCTACCTGTGCCGTCTGCGCGGCATTGAGACCATTACCCTGACCGATGCCCACGAATTGGCCGAGGGCATCCTGACCAACCGGCGCAAGGGTAGCCGGGACAATATCGTGCGCTGGACCCCGCGCCTGCGCGCGGCCTGGGACGGGGCAAAGGCCTATCGGACGAAGGTGTGGGCGAGCAAGTCGACAGTGATTCCGTTGCGGCCCGAGCGGCGTTACCTGATCGTGGCCAGCCATGGCGGACCGTTGCGCAAATCCAGTCTGGACACCGCCTGGCAACGGTTCATCACCTCGGCGATCGCCGACGGCACCATCACCGCCGAGCAGCGCTTTGGCCTGCACGACCTCAAGCGAAGGGGTATCACCGACACAGTGGGTAACCGGGCAGACAAGCAGGAAGCCAGTGGTCACCGGGACGAGGCGATGATGGACATCTATGACCTAAGCGTGCCCCTGGTGAACGCGTCGCAGACCTAGCCAACCGCCTCAGACTTCAACCTGAAAGGCACGGATCCCCGCCGCCTCGGCAAACCGCCCCACCGCCGTCAGACTGGCCCAGGTACGCAACGCTTCACGGCGCGAGCGTACCGGGAGCCAGCGACTGCCCGCGCCGTCCAGGCGAATGGCCAACGTCCATTTCTCGTTATGACGACTGACCAGCACGTCGCGTACAGCGCCGCCCTCGAGCATGACGCGCAGGGCTTCTTCCTGGATACCTTGGGGCATGATTAAGCCAGTTTCCTGATCCGGTCGGTAAACTCAGTGACCTGCTCGGGCGACAGACAGTTCAAGTTTCCGAAGGTCTCCAGGTGCTGGATCATGGCGTCCCGGCTACCGGGCTGGCCCGCCACGATGCGGCGGCAGGTCTTCTCCAGAATCAAGCGGGCCAGCTGCGGGTTTTCAATGTTGGACGCATCAAATGCCAGGGCGATCGACGTGGCCAGGTCGCCCAGCTCGGGGGCGGTGCGTTGCAGTGCGCGCAAGGCGTTGAGTTGCCGGGCGGTGATGGGTAACGACACGCTGACCTCCTGGAGATACGTGGTGCTCGGACCATGAGCATGGGAAATGGTAGACCAGAGAGCCGGGGTCTGGTTTCCAGCAGGCGCAAAAAAGCCCACCGGAGTGGGCTTTTCTGTGGGGGGCTATTTAACGAATGTCCTGTTATGAGCAGCAGGTCATTCGTCTTCCGACGCCAGATCTGCCGCCCAGGATACTTTCAGAGCCAGCTCGTTGGCTGCTTCGTGAAGATCCGCGACTAGTTTTTCACTGGTTGCAGATAGCTCGTTGAGCTTGTCGACATCCATACCCCCCGGCGGTGTGTCCAGATCGATGGCCAGCGCCGCCTGAGTAAATTTTACCCGTGCCTCGTTGTAGGCCTCCAAAGCTTCCTTGAAACGGTCGGTGTCGATCATTGGCATATCAAAAGGGTCCTTTCAGTTTCGATATTCGCGGCCGCGAAGCCCAGCAGATTAATAAAAGTGGCGGACCACGTCGAGAAAGCCACGTAATAAGCCTTACGGCACCAGCGTGCACAGGGCGTAGCGCCGATTTCCTACGTAACAAGAAATCCTGTAAATCATTGAATTTACTATTTAAAGCATCTTCCTTGTAATCAGTAGGTCCCGGGTTCGACTCCTGGTGCCGGCACCATACAAAACGAAGCCCCTGCAGAAATGCAGGGGCTTTGTTGTTTCTGGCGTGTTTATATTTTTGGCACACCGTCTTCAGTAAAAATAGATCCTCACCTGTGGACTCTTCAGTCTCTCGCGATCCTTGCCCTCACGCTCATGCCTCGCAATATTCGCAAGAATTGAGCAAGGCGCTAATCGATGATGTGTTGAAAGTAATGGACGCGCCGCCAGGTAAGCCGTTGATGTAAATCACCCGCGTGAAGCCCTCGTTGATACGAGGGCCTTTTGCATTTCAAACCTGACTGACCTCAAACACAAACGAAATCCTGCGCTGGCTCGCACTCCACACATAACGCAGATGCTTGCCCTGCTTCGGAATCGAAATTGCCGGTAGCCGGAGCGCGGCGACGCATTCGTGCCCGGCCAAGCGAACGCTGTTGTAAAGCAAACCCCAGGATTGGGCTTCACGTAGCTGGCGGGCAAATGCCTGAGAAGGGCCGTAGGCATCCGGATCAGGATTGTGCAGGTTCGGATAGTCGTGACGAATGTCGTGCAGCGGTTTGACGACTCGGTTGACGTAGGTGCGCATGGTCAATTCGAGGTCTGCTTCGTTGGTGGCTGCGAGAAAGCGTTCCTGGTGATAACAGGTTTCGGCAATAGCCGCGGCCTGGCTGCTGGCGGCGTAGTAAACGCCGAAGGTGCCGTCGGTGAAGCGGCTGCTTTTGCCGATGTGCGTGAACGCAGCCATAACCGGAGTCGATCCGGGGCCTGAGAGCCGGTCTTCCGGGCGCACCCGATCAAGGACTCCCGCCTGGGCGATCAGACGATCATTGGTCAGCGCTTCGAGGGCGTAGGCAATTTCCAGGTCTTCGGGGTCGAGCACGTCTTCGAACAGCGCAATTGGCGGGAAGCTGCTGTTAACGATCCGGTAGGCACGCGGCCAATGCGGATCAGCCAGAGCTGGCGCGCTCAACCGCGCACTCCATCGAGGTAGCGTCGTACATCGGCGATATCGACCACGCGTCCGGCCAGCATGTAGTCCAGAGCGGTTTGCCCATTAAACGGTGCAGCAGTGTTCGGGCTGCTGACCCACGTATAAGCGCGCTCGCGGCTGTTGCTGAAGATGATGCTCAACGCCTTGTGAATGCCCATCAGGTAGGAGATGCGCTCAAGGGTGTCGTGGGGTAGGCGAACGTTTGGCGGCAGGTGTTTGTACTTGTAGAACGTGGTGTTGCCGACACCGCCGAGCAATGTGCGTTGCTGCTCGGCGTTGCAGCCCCACCGCTCCATGAGGTTGAAGAAGAACTTCAGCGCGACGCGGCCTGCTTCGGGGGCGTCAAGTTGTTCACGCGGGTTGAGGGCCGGGGTTGAGGTGGGCATAACCGCCTCCATTGATAGCTGACATGACTTCAAGACTAGTACAGAAACGGATTTTTTCTATCATTTAATCCGTACACGTATTTTTCACTCCTCTATCAAGAGTGTTAAAAACACCGCGAATTGTTATTTCCAGTGAGTATTTTTTGACCCCAATCACCCCCGAGTCATCAAAAACCCTGATCCTGTGTCAGCCTCCAGCCATCGGCGGGGACATCAATTCGCTACTAAACCCGCGACAACTATGCTCAGGTGCAGGAATATAGCCGGCATATGACGCCGGACCGGTCGTCTCGTAAACAACAATACCCAGCCCACTTCAGAGGGCATTACCCATGGATAGCAGAACCTTACGCAACCTCATGCGCATCGTGCAGACCGGCTCGTTGTCGGCCGCAGCCGAGCATTCGTGCCTGACCGTGCAGGCATTGGCCGCGCAGTTGAACAAGGTCGAAGAGCAGTTCGGTTTCCGCTTGTTTCGTCGCTCCAACAAAGGGCTGACGCTGACGCCGCAAGGCACCGAGCTGACGCCTTATATGGACAGAGTGCTGATTGCCACGCGACAGATGGAAGAAAAAGTCGAGGCGCTCAAAGTGCCGGGGCAACGCACGTTGAAGGTTGCGTTGAACAACACGTTGTCGCCTGACTTCAATCGGCGAATGATCGGACGCCTGATTGAGGTGTTTCCCGATTATCAGATGGAATTCAGCTACGCCGAGTCGATGGAAAACCTCAGCAAGCTGAAAAATGAAGACTTTGACCTCGCGGTGCTGATCGGCCCGCAGCGTCCGGGTTTGCCGAGCATTGTCCTGCCGGATGTGCAGGTGCAGGTGGTCGGCGCGCATTGTGGGCAGGAGAACGATCCGCTGACGTTGCTGGGCAACAAGTTTCAGGTGCGTCCTGCGGAAGATTGTCCGTATTCCCACAGCTTCCTGCGTTTTCTCGACGCCGGGCTGGGCAATCACGAGAACGGTCAACGCATGGTCTACTCCTGCAGCGAGACCCTTACGCTATCGCTGATCACGCAGATGGATGCAGTTGGCATGGTCTCCCGCGAGGCCGCACAGAAGAACGGCCTGACGATCTTCCCCGGTTTCGAGGATTTCCTTGAAGTGCGGCTGGCGATCAACAACCCGGACCTGTCGAACCAGGCGTTGAGCGACGTGGTCGATCTGCCGTTACATGAACGAGCCGAGCGCAATGTACGCAGCCGTCCCAACCGCCACACTGAGAAAGAGGTTTTTGCTGAAATACGCACATAACAACGTCGGAATCGCGGCATAGAATTCCGGGCGATCGAGCTGTATGTGCTGATCCTTGATCAACAAGGGAGTCAGGCTGATCGCAGCGACGATCGCCACTGGCAGGTATTCCAGCGCGCGCGCTATAAACGGCGGCCAGTGATCGGTGTTGATCTGCAAGGGCAATGCCCGTGGCAGGAAGGTCACCGCCATCATCAGCGCGACCACCAGAATCAGGAACGTTTGGTCAGGCATACACCCACTCCGCAGCCCACAAACGTGGCGATAAACACATTAAACGGCGAGCTGCCGACCAGGCTCAGTGCGCCCATGCAAACCACAGCAGCCGCGGCGGCGATGAGTTTGTTGCGGGTGTTGCACAGCGAAACCAGCACGTAGAGCATCATCGCCGTCAGTGCGTAGTCGAGCTGATATTTGATCAAGTGCGCCGCGTACTGGGCACAGACCGCGCCGAGCAGGCCACCGAGCACCCACGAGGTGTGGCAGAACAGGTTGAAGCCAATCAGATAACGCACGTTGACCGGCGCGCCGGTGCCGAGTTTGACGCTGTGGAAAGCAAAGGATTCGTCGGTCAGGCCACCGGCGTAGCACCATCGCTCCATGCGACTGAGCCCTAACGCACGCAGGGCTTTTGCCATGTACACCGACATCAACATGTGCCGCGCATTGATCAGGAAAGTGGTCAGCACAATGGTGGTCAGCGAAGCACCGCTGGAGATCAGCGCCAACGCGGCAAATTGCGAAGCGCCGGCATACACGAACAAGCACATCGCCACGGGCAGCCACATTGGCAGGCCCGCGTTGACGGCCATCAAGCCGAATACGAACGCCACCGTGAAATACCCGGCGACCACCGGGCTGGCTTCGGCAAATGTACGCGACGGCTGATGGTTGACCATCAGCGGCGCACTGCCGGACGTTTCATTCATAGATCCCTCTCAAATGTCCGTTCGCCGTGAGGCTCGCAAAAACCCTGGGCAGCCCAAAAACGCTTGCCCGCGAGGTTAGCATCGTCGACGAACAGAAACATCCGCAACACACCGACACGTTTCATGTCGGACGAGGCCGCTTCAACCAGACGTTGACCGACGCCCTGGCTGCGATAGAGCGGACTGACCGCCAGATGATTGATCGTGCCGCGACTGCCGAGCATCCCGCCCAGCACCGCTCCTACGATCTCGCCGGCCACGTCGAAGGCGAGAAAGGCCGTGGTGGTTTTCTGGATTAATACGCCGCGCAGGCACTTGGCGTCCTGCCATTCGCAGAAGGACACTTCGTCGAACTGGCGGAAGAAGCGCTCCATGCGCTGCGCATCCTTGGCCGTGGCGCGCCGCAGCAGCACCGGCGTCGAGCACTCGACGCCGTCAATTGGGGTGATCTGATTAGCGAACAATGTCGAAAGCGGTCCCGGGCCGCGAGAAGGAAATCGCCAGAATCTGCCGGTACGCCATGGCATGGGTGTGCGAGTTGCGCGCCGGGGTCACGTAGTGGCGCATGTCGCGGTCGAGGAAGTAGGTGGTATCGAGAATTTCCTGGTAAGTGGTCGACGCCAGTTGATGCTCGTGGATGTCGTACAAACGACTCTCTGCACCCTCGACATTGTTGCGACCCCAGAAGTGCACACCGCTGAACGGATAACCGTCGCAATGAATTCCTTCGGGGGTGATTTCCAGCTGTTTGCCGGGTTTGATCTCGATGCGAATTTGATGGATCTGGCACTGCCAGATTTCGTCGTGCAGCTCTTCCGGCAACACGCTTTTGTACACCTCAAAGTCGGTGTCGATCAGGCTGCGCATCACTGGCGATGAAATCACTTCATCGGAAAAGTCCTGGAAGTGCCGGACCAGACCGCCGACATAGGCGTTGTTTTCCTTGGACTGCACGTACGCGCGATGTTCGAGCTGGGTCAGTTCGCGAGTCTTGGGGTTGTATTCAAAATCGCTGTAACGACGGAAACGCATGCCGGCTTCGGCCTGACCGTAGTAACTGTCAGGTTCCATGTTTTCCCAACTTTTGGTCAGTCTGACGAAGTCGGCGAAATGACCGTAGAGATTGAAGTCACCACCCTGGACGTTGACGTATTTGTCGCGCCGTAGCGATTCGCCCACTTCTCTGTTCAAAACGATCATTACCAAATTCTCCGCTGCATTGAGCGGCCTAATCTATTAGGTGCAGAATTTGCGTCCATGAGAAAGAATTTCAGGCATTTAAAGCTCTGTTTGAAACGGAGTTTGAAGCGACTGAAAAACAACTTTTACATGACAAAAACACGGGTTTTTTCCGGTTTTTTATAAAAATCCGTCGAAAAAAAACCCCGAAACAGTCGGGGTTTTTCTCAAACTTCTTACACCTGATCGTTCATCAGAAGATGTTGATCGGGTAGTCCACGAATACACGCAGCTCGTTGCCGCTGACGTTGTACTCGCTGGATTTCTGCGAAACACGCAGGATCGAGCTGCGCAGTTTCACGCTCAGGTCTTTGGCCGGGCCACTTTGCACGACGTACTTGAACTGGTTGAAGATTTCGCGCTCTGTACCGCCTTCGCTGGTGGACGTGGTGATGTTGTCGCCACGCACGTAAGCGAAGTTGTAGCTCAGACCCGGTACGCCGAATGCGCCGAAGTCCAGACCGTAACCCAGCTGCCAGCTGCGCTCGTCTTCAGCGTTGAAGTCGGACCAGTAGGAGTTGGCCAGGTAGATGGTGTTGCCACCGTCGCCGACACGATTCTGATCTTTCTGATAGCCGCCGTAGGCGTAGCCCAGGTTACTGTCGCCGGTGGAGCGCTGGTGCGCCACGGTGAACGAGTGCGGGCCAGTGGCGAAAGTCGCAGCCAGGCTCCAGATCTTGTTGTCGTCGCCAGTTACACCGTTTTCGCGGACATAGGAGTTGTCCAGTTTGGTACGGTAACCGTTGAAGTCCAGGGTCAGCGACTGATCCTTGTTGAACGGCAACACGTAGTTGGCGTTCACGTATTGTTTCTTCAATACGTCTTCAACGTCCGAAGCGTACAGCGCACCTTTGAAGTGCTCTGTGAACTGGTAGCTACCGCCTAAAACGTTGATCGACTTCAGACCACCACTGTCACGGCCTTCATCGCTCTTGCGCGATTCGGCGGTGAAATGACCGGCGTTCAGTTCCAGGCCTTTGATCTCTCTGGAAGTGATCAAGGTACCGGTGTAGCTTTCCGGCAGCAGGCGGGAGTTGTCGTAGTTCAGCACCGGCAGGGCCGGCATCTGGTCGCCGTAGGTCAGCACGGTGTTGGAGAAGCGGAATTTCACCGCTGCGCCGGCCTTCGCTATGTCATGGTTCGCGCGACCGTCGTTTTCTTGCTTGAAGAAATCGATACCACCGGCGCCGCTACGGCCCTTGCCGCCATCCAGACGCAGTGCGTACAGACCGAAAGCGTCCACGCCGACACCAATGGTGCCTTGAGTGAAACCGGACGAGAACGTACCGATGGCCGCTTGGCCCCACTCGGCTTTGTCGTCGTTACCGTCTTTGTAATCACGATTGATGTAGGCATTGCGCAGCAGCACTTTGAGGCTGCTGTCTTCTTGAAAACCCTTGGACTCGGCCTGGTCGTTAGCCATGGCCTGTGTAGCGCTCAACATCCCCAGAGCGATCAGGCTGATTCGCTTGTTCAACATTTTATTTTCCTTATTTCGGGTTGAAACGCGCTGTGTCGAACGGCTGAAACGGCGCTATCGCGCTCTTTTTTCACCCCGAAACAAAAAGGCCCGCCCACGACAAAGTCGTGGCGGGCCTTCTTATTATTTTTGAGTCATGGCGGTTGGCCACAGGCGTTGGGCCGAATCGTAGCCGCGCCCTTAACATTGTGTCAATTTCAAGAATCGTCTTTAAATAGGCGAAAATCGTCTAAGAAACGTAAATTTATCGCTTACTCCTTGCACGGAAATGCGTTAAGCCAGTGAATCCCGCGCGTTTCAAGCACAACCGTCAAGACCACAAAACGCAGGAGACTCGCCAGTACCATCGCTGCGAATCGCCTGACCTAACCAATCGGCAAAGGCCTGCGGCTTGCCCAGCCAAGGGCTGATATCGATAAGCGTGTGGTGGCTGTCATGTTCCAACGCGAGCGTCGGGAATCCCTGCCCGCCCAACTGAGCCAGCAGTGCGCGACTGGCTTTTATATGTTGCTCGGTATCAACGGATTTAAACGCGGGCTGAAAGATTTCCTCGGCGTAGCCCAAGTCGCTTGCGAGCTCCAGAAGGACAGATTCATCGGCAATCCGCCGCCCTTCCAAATAATGCGCAGCCTGCAAGCGCCCGAGCACCTCCAGACCACGGCCGTCGATTGCCTCTGCCGCCAAAACGGCAGCGATTGGTGGTGTCGAGTCAAAGACCGCCGTGTGATCGCGCAGCAAGCCGTCGAAATACGCTTCGCCAAAAGGCTGCCCGGTGTATTCGGCAATGCGCCGATCGTGGGGCATGACGTAATTGCGCAACTGCGGTGAAACGCTTTGGCGGTTGGCGCCGCTCATCATCCCGCCCGCATGAGCACTCACCGGCAGCACAAGTTGCGCCGCTTCCACCAGCGGTTTGGCGCCATAGCACCAACCGCACAATGGGTCGTAAATGTAGTGAAGGACCATCAGAAAACTCCGGCATAAATGTGGGAAAAATTGATGCCGGCAGACTAGTACTCAAGCCAATGCGGAAAAACGCCGGAATGGCTTTCAGACTGTTTCATGAATCGGGCGAATTGTCCGAACGGTCAGGTTGTATCGAGAACGACACAAATTGAAACAATCACGCGAGGGAACTTCTCAGGAATAATTAACGGAAGCAAATGCAAAGCATTACCATTCGCGCGTTTGATTCTTCCCAACCTTCCGGATGCGCTTTTCAATGCCTGCCCCGTTCCGTCTTACGCCCGTCACCCTTGGGCTTTCTGCTTTTCTGTCCAGCGGTTTCGCCTACTCCGCGACCGAATTACCCGCCACCGCCATCAGCGCTGAAACGCAAGCCGATGATCCGCGGGTAAAGATCAGCAACACCGCGACCCGTACTTCGACCCCGGTGCGTTATGTGCCCCAGGCCATTGATTCGATCAAAACGTCGAACGTCGCCAATTACGGCACCAACAACATCGGCGATGCCTTGAGTGGCATGCCCAACGTCAGCAGCAGCGCCGACACCCGCTTCGACAGTTTGCGTATCCGCGGCTTCGACGCCAGCAACGACTTCTACCTGGACGGCATTCGCGACGACAGCCAATACAAGCGCGACTTGCACAATATCGAACGCGTCGAAGTGCTCAAAGGCCCGGCGGCCGTGTTGTACGGCCGCGGCAGTCAGGGCGGGATCGTCAACCGCGTGAGCAAAGCGCCTGAGGCCGGCCGCCGCTCGACCATCGAAGCACAGGGCGGCAGCGAAGATCTGCGCAGCCTGTACGCCGACCTCAGCACCGACCCGAGTGAGAACATCAGCCTGCGCCTGAACATGGGCAACATGGATGAAAACAGCTTTCGCGATGGCGTCAGCGGTAACCGCCAACTGTTCGCACCGTCGATGAGCTGGCAACTGACGCCCGACCTGAACTGGCTGGTGCAGTACGAATACAGCCGCTACAACCGCACCCCTGATCGCGGGATTCCGGGCGTGAATGGCCGGCCGGCCGATGTCGGTCGCGACACGACCTACGGCAACGATCACGACTTCATCGACGACAAATCGCAATCGCTGCGCTCCAGACTCACTTACGAAATCAACGACAACTGGCAACTGCGCCAGACCCTCGGCGTGTTCAAGCTCGACAGCGATTTCGACAACACCTACCTCACCGGTTACACGCCCGCGACCAACAAGGTCACGCGCCAGCACTGGCAGCAGGATCTGACCACCCGTAACGTCTACAACACCATCGAACTGGAAGGTGGCTTCGATACGTTTGGCCTTGAGCATCGTTTGCTGACCGGTATCGAAATCGGCAGCCAGCGCCGCGATCCGACTTTGTACAACGCCGCCACCGGCACAACGCCAGGCGCGCAACCGGTGCCATCCCTCGACCTGTTCAACCCGAACCGCGATCTGCGTCACACCGGCGCCATGCAGGTCTCCAGCAGCAGCCACACCGAAGTCGAAAGCCGTGCGGTCTTCGTGTAGGATCAACTGCGTCTGAACGATCAATGGCAACTGCTCGGCGGATTGCGCTATGACACGTTTGATATCGAGTCGACCAATAAGCTGCGCAACATGTCCGAAGATCGCGATAGCCACAGCACCAGTCCGCGCGTAGGCCTGGTTTGGACGCCACTGCAAAATCATTCCTTCTACGCGTCCTGGTCGAAGACCTTCTCGCCAGTGGGCGGCGGCCTGATCGGCATCACGCCGGGGGCGGCCGGCAATACCAACGACCTGAGCCCCGAGCTGACCAAGCAGAAAGAGATCGGCGTGAAGAGCGACTGGCTCGATGATCGCCTCAGCACAACACTGGCGATCTATGACCTGGAGCTCTACAACCGTCGCACCACCGATCCCAATGATCCGACCCTGACGGTGATGTCCGGTCTGCAACGCTCGCGCGGGATCGAACTGACCGCTACCGGCAACATCGTCGGCAACTGGTACGTGCGCGGTGGCGTCGGCATGCAGGATGCGAAGATCGAGAAGGACAACAACGGTCTGGAAGGCAAACGCATCAACAACGTCGCCAGGCACAACGGCAGTCTGTTCCTGACCTGGAAACCGGAGATGGGCTGGTACGGCGAAACCGGCCTGACCCTGGTCGGCCAGCGTTATGCCGATAACGCCAATACCACCGTGCTGCCAGGCTATGGCCGTTGGGATGCGCTGGTCGGTTATCGCTTCAAGGACTGGGATGTGCGTACGGCGTTGAACAACATCACTGATCGCGAGTATTACGCTTCGGCGACCAGCGCCGCGCAGATCATGCCGGGGGCGCCGCGTAGCGTGGTGATGACGGGGACCTATTCCTTCTAATCACCTTGAACCCTGTGGGAGCGAGCCTGCTCGCGAAAGCGGTGGATCAGCCAGCGAAGATACTGGCTGGTCTGACGCCTTCGCGAGCAGGCTCGCTCCCACATTGAATGGGTATGTACAAAATAACCGTGCAAAAAAAAGCGCCGCCATCCCGGCAGCGCTTTCACCAATCCCTGTTGTTTTTCTTATCCTTCCATCACAGCCCACAACGCTTCCAGTTCGTCCTCGCTGAAAAGGTCAGCGGGATAGCGCTCGATCATCATCCGGCGCGGATCAGGTACCCTGATCTGACGCGTTCCATTGGACCTCAAAAAGTGCGCGACCATCTGGAGCGATTCGCCGTTTACGGCCATGGGATGCAACGTCCGCTCGCTGACTACGTTCACTTCGGCGTTCATTTCAGCGCTCTCTCCCCGGTCATGAGCGGCTAAGTTATCCAAGGTTTATGACAGAACTGTTGAAGTTCTCCTCCCTCCCTAGTGCACCGGAACAAATACAAGAGCTGTGCCAAGGTTTGCGATTTGTCGACAAGCGGATACAAAGAGACCCGCAGTCCTGTCGGGCTGCGGGCCTCCATGCGCACATAGCGAACTAATCATTGCTCGACTGATTTGCCAATCAGCTCAAGCTGTTACGACTCAACTCACTCTTTGTGCGGCGCTGGTTGCTGTTGGGTAAGGCAGTGAATATTGCCGCCACCCAGTAACAGTTCGCGGCCCGGCACCATCACCACTTCGTGCTGCGGGAACAGGTTCTGCAGAATTTCCCGGGCCGGGGCATCCATTGGATCATCGAAGCTCGGGGCGATGATGCCGCCGTTGACGATCAGGAAGTTCACGTAGGAACCGGCCAGGCGCACGCTCGGATTACGCTCCTGCGAGCCATCCACCGGATCGACACCGGCGCACTCTTCTTCGGTCGCATACAGCGGCCCCGGAATCGGCATCTTGTGCACCGTGAACGGGCGACCCTTGGCATCGGTGCTGTTTTGCAGCACGTTCATTGCCGCCTGGCAGCGCGGGTAGTTCGGGTCTTGTGGATCATCGGTCCACGCCAGCAACACTTCACCCGGACGCACGTAGCAGCAGAAGTTATCCACATGGCCGTCGGTTTCGTCGTTGAACAAACCGTCCGGCAGCCAGATGATTTTATCCACAGCCAGATTGTCGCTCAGCACCGCTTCGATCTCTTCGCGCCCCAGATGCGGGTTGCGATTGCGGTTGAGCAGGCATTCTTCGGTGGTGATCAACGTGCCTTCGCCGTCGACGTGAATCGAACCGCCTTCAAGCACAAAACCTTCAGTGCGATAGCGCGGGCTGCGCTCGATCTCGAGGATCTTGCCGCCGACCTGCGAATCGCGATTCCACGGCGCGTACAGACCACCGTCGAAGCCGCCCCAGGCGTTGAAGTCCCAGTTCACACCGCGCACTTCGCCATTGTTATTGATGACGAATGTCGGGCCGCTGTCGCGTACCCATGCATCATCGCTGGACATCTCGACCACGCGGATATTCGGCACGTCGAGGCGCGCGCGGGCGTTTTCGTACTGGCCGGCGGACACGGCAACGGTCACCGGCTCGAAACGGGCGATGGCTTTGGCCACCGCCGCGTGTGCAGCCTGCGCCGGTTTGCCGCCCAGACGCCAGTTGTCCGGGCGCTCGGGCCAGATCATCCAGGTCTGGGTTTGCGGCGCCCACTCGGCCGGCATATGGAAGCCGTCGGCGCGTGGGGTACTTTTCAATGTGGTCATCGGGATCAGGACTCCAGGGAACCGTCGAGGGTTTTCAACGCGCCGTACAGATTCGGCCGGCGGTCGCGGAATGAACCCCACGCGCTGCGAATATGTTCCAGCTCGTCGAGGTTGAAAGTGTGCACAAGAATACCTTCTTCGGTTTTATTCAGCTCCTGCACTTTTTCGCCGAACTGGTTGGCGATGAACGATGAGCCGTAAAAGGTGATGTCGTAGCCGTCCTGTTCTTCGTTACCGATACGGTTGCTGGCGATCAAGGGCATCAAGTTTGCGCCGGCATGCCCCTGCTGCACGCGCTGCCAGTGATCGCGCGACGAAATGCTCTTGTCGTGCGGCTCGCTGCCGATCGCGGTTGGATAGAACAGGATTTCCGCGCCTTGCAGGGCCATGCTGCGTGCAGCTTCCGGGAACCACTGATCCCAGCAGATGCCCACGCCGATTTTCGCGTAACGGGTGTTCCACACCTTGAAGCCGGTATCGCCCGGGTTGAAGTAGTACTTCTCGTGGTAACCCGGGCCGTCCGGAATGTGGCTTTTACGATAAATCCCGAGATTGCTGCCATCGGCATCGATGATCGCGATGCTGTTGAACCGCGCACGCCCGGCCAGCTCGTAGAAGCTGATCGGCAACACCACTTGCAGTTCTTTGGCGATTTTCTGGAGATGCTTGATTGCGACGTTTTCTTCAACCGTCGTGGCCAGTTGCAGATAGTCCGGGTTGGGTTTCTGGCAGAAGTACGGCGCTTCGAACAATTCCTGGATAAGGATGATCTGCGCGCCTTTGGCAGCGGCTTCACGCACCAGTCTTTCGGCAGTTTCGAGGTTGGCTTCCAGATCCCAGGAACAGGCCATCTGAGTGGCGGCGACGGTAACGGTACGGCTCATGAATCATCTCCGGGCAATTGCTTGGAAGGTCGAGGATTCGACCGAAGAGAAAAAACGCACGCACCGGACAGCCATCGCCATGCCGGAGCAATGGCGACTTTATAGCCGATAAATATCGACTTTAAAAGCATTGAACGATCAGAGCATCTAAAAATAACTACAAATTACCGATATAAATCTGCTTTATGTAGGAGCTGCCGAAGGCTGCGATCTTTTGATTTTGCCTTTGAAAAGCAAGATCAAAGATCGCAGCCTTCGGCAGCTCCTACAGGGGATCGGTGGGTTACAGGCCTTCCTCAAGCACCTGATCGAGCATGTCGACGAAGAAATCCACACTCTGACGCGAGGTCACCATCGGCGGTTTGATCTTGAGAATGTTCAGGTCGTCGCCGGTCGGCTGCATAAAAATCCCCAGCTCGCGCAAGCGATCACACAGCAATGTGGTCTCTTCAGTCGCCGGCTCCAGCGTCTCGCGATGACGGATCAGTTCCACGCCCAGATAGAAACCGGACCCATGCACCGCACCGACCAGCGGATGTTTATCGATCAACGCTTCGAGCCGCGCCTTGAAATGGCCACCGACTACCTGAGCGTTCTCCCAGAGCTTTTCTTCTTCCATCACATCCAGCACGGCCATGCCGATCTGGCAGCTCACCGGACTGCCGCCGGCCGACGAGAAGAAGTAACCCTCGGCTTCCAGGGCCTCGGCGATGTCCCGGCGCGTGATTACCGCACCCAGTGGCTGACCGTTGCCCATTCCCTTGGCCATGGTGATGATGTCCGGCACCACGCCCTGCTCCTCGACACCCCAGAAGAAATGGCCCATGCGCCCGTATCCAACCTGCACTTCGTCGGCAATACACACACCGCCCTGCGCGCGGACCAGCGCATACACCTGCTTCAAGTAACCCGGCGGCAGCGATATACCCCCGGCATTGCCGTATACCGGCTCGCAGATGAACCCGGCCAGTTGGCGCTTCTGTTCGGCGATTTTTTCCAGATGATGTTCGACGCTGCGCACGTAGTCCGGCGCCGAATCGAGGCCGCGGAATTCGCCACGATAAGTGTTCGGTGCCGGCACCGGATGCACCCAGTCCGGACGACTTTCGAGGGCTTTCGGGTTGTCGGCGATCGAGGTCGATACCGCATCGGCGCCGATCGTCCAGCCGTGATAAGCCTCAAGCACGCTGATCATGTCGCGACCGCCGCTGTAGGCCCACGCCAGACGAATCGCCAGGTCATTGGCTTCGCTGCCGCTGTTGACCAGAAACACCCGATCCATGCCTTCCGGCGCCAGCTTCAGCAAACGCTCGGAAAATTCGGCCACCGCCGCATAGTTGAACCGCGAGTTGGTATTGAGCAGCGACCACTGACGGGCCGCGACCGCCGCCATGCGCGGATGGCCGTGACCGAGCACAGCCACGTTGTTGAGCATGTCGAGGTACGAACGGCCCTGCATGTCGATCAGGTGATTGCGCCAGCCGCGTTCGATGCGTGGCGGATCGACGTAATAATGTTTTTGCGTGCGGGCGAAACTGGCATCGCGGCGTTCGAGCAACGTTTGCCAATCCAGCTCCGGTTCGGCATCGCAGGCCAGCCCCAGCAAAGCGGCCGGTGACGGGCACAACGACTGCCACGCGGGTGCATGGGACGGCGTACAGAACAGCGGCGCATCCAGATCCGCGCCGCGAATCAGTTGCACGCTCAACGGTCCGCTGACCGATCCCAGCACCTGACCTTTGACCAGCGCCGCGCCACTGTGCAGCGTTGGCGCCACACCCCACAGCCGAACGCTGAGCTGCGGGCCGTCCAGTTGCAGTGCCCCGTCTGCCTTTTGATGCAACACGCCGGCAAACGGCGCTTCCACCGCAGTGCCACTCGGCACGCGCAACTCGACGTGCAGCGGGAAGGTATCCGGTTCATCCGCACTGTCCGGGCGGGTGCGTGACAAACGGTACTGACCATAACGACTCGCCGCCAGACCATGAGCGGCGGCGGCTTCGTTCAGCAGGCGTTGGTCAATGCCCTCCTGCTCCCAGTTGCCGGCCTCGAAATGCGGGCTGAGCACACCGAGATCGATCAGCGCAAATTCGCGCCCGACCAGCTCTGGCAACAACGGCGCGAAACCTTCGCTGTTGATTGCCGGCAATGTCTGACCCACCGCACTGAGAATCGCCGCCTCCATCAACGCCAACGGCACTGATGTGGCGACGCGGAAAATCTCCCACTCGTGACTGAGGTTGTCGCGGCTGTAGGTGTTATCCGGATCGATACTGACTTGTTGTTCGCCGCTGAGCACCAGCACCGCTGCACGGGCGACGATCAGCGGCCATAACGCTTGCAGCTCTTCATGTTGCAGCGGATTGACCGCGTGATAGGCCTGAACCGCCGGCAGAATCACAAACGGATCGCCACCGGCATGGTGCAGCAACGCCGCGCAGGTTACTGACAGATCGGTGATACGCCAGGTGCGCACCAGATCGCCGAAGTCGATGACGCCCTGCAATTGCCAGTGGCGCTGCGCGTCACGCTGCCAGACCACGTTGTCATCAGTGATGTCCATGTGGATCGCCTGCACCGGCAGTTTTTCCAGCAACGGCTGCAAACGGCGCTCGGCCTGCCTGGCCGCGTCGGCGATCAACGTGCGTTGCTGCTCGTCCTTGATCACCGGTAGCAAGTGGGCGATCAGTGCGCTGGCGTGGCGCGCATCCCACTGCAGCGTACGCTCCAGACCTGCATGGTCGAACCCGGCCAAGGCCAGGTCCATCTCGCCGCAGAGCCGACCAAACCCGGCGACCACTGCGTGGCCCAGGTGATCGAGGTGCGTCAGCGGCTGGCCTTCGATGTAATCCAGCAGCCGCACATGGACGGCCTCACCGTCGACCTCAAGCGACAGCAGATCCTCACCGCTATTGGCCGCAATCACCCGTGGCACATGCACATCAGAATGCTCGGCCAGATACTTGAGGCCGGCGTGTTGGGCCTGCAACTCTAAAAGGGCGTAGTCGCCCCGGCAGATTTTCAGCACAAACCGCCCGCGCGCACTGTCAACGCGATAGTTGAGATCCTGCTGGCTGCCAAGGGCCTGCAACGTGCCGCTGAGCCCGTAATGCTCGGCCAGCCATTGCAGGGCCTGCGCCTCGCTGACTTGCGGGCTGGGCAGACTGGCGCGATGAATCAACGTGTCGAGCGACATGAAACGACCCCTGAAATTTTATTAGGCGCTTATATCGCCATTGCTTCTGGCAAGACGCAACCCCTGATTTTGGTTATTCGAGCCCTCGCATCCGGCGGCACTTTGCGCAAGAATGTCGCCCGTCCACACTTATCTATGGAAACCCCCATGAATGTAATCACCACCGATCTGCCAGGTGTTCTGATCATCGAACCGAAGGTGTTTGGTGACGAGCGCGGTTTCTTCTACGAGAGCTTCAACGCCAAGGCGTTCCAGGACGCGACCGGTCTGGATACCCAATTCGTGCAAGACAACCATTCGCGCTCGCAGAAAGGCGTGCTGCGTGGCCTGCATTACCAACTGGAAAACACCCAAGGCAAACTGGTGCGCGTCACTGTCGGTGAAGTACTTGATGTGGCCGTGGACATCCGCCGCAGCTCGCCACACTTCGGCAAGTCGGTAGCAGTGCGTCTGTCGGCTGAAAATCATCGTCAACTGTGGGTGCCGGAAGGTTTCGCACATGGTTTCGTGGTATTGAGCGAGTTCGCAGAGTTCCTCTACAAGACCACTAACTATTACGACCCATCGTCCGAGCGCAGCATTCGCTGGGATGACCCTGCTCTGGGCATCGACTGGCAGCTGGACGAAGCGCCGAAGCTGTCGGCCAAGGATCAGGCAGCAGCGCTGCTCAAGGACGCTGACGTCTTTTCCTGAGGCCGGGCATAATGCGCCTGTCACTACAGGCGCATCCGGCATATGAAACCACCTCTCCCCCGCAGACCCCGCTGGCGCAGCCTCGCCCTGCTGGCATTGTGTCTGGCACCGCTGCTGTGGCCGCTGGAACATCTGGCCGAGCGCTATTACCGCAGCGAACTGGCCGGACAGAACCGCCAGACCCTGGATCTGTACGTCGCCAACCTGCTGGGCACCCTGCACCGCTATGAAGTATTGCCGCAGATCCTCGGCGACCTGCCAGCCCTGCGCGCCGTGCTCGGAGCGCCGGACGATGGCGTCACCCAAGGCAATGCCAATCGTCTGCTGAAAAACATCTCGGCCCAAACCGGTGCCGAAGTGATGTACCTGATGGACACCTCCGGGCAAACACTGGCGGCGTCGAATTGGGACAAACACGACAGCTTCGTCGGCCGTAATTTCTCCTTCCGCCCATATTTCAGCGAAGCCATGGCCGGGCGTCTTGGACGGTTCTTCGGTCTCGGCACCACGTCGGCCAAACGCGGGTACTTCTTCGCCGCTGCCGTGCGCAACGGTGAAAAAATCATCGGCGTCCTGGTGATCAAGGTCGATCTCGACCACACCGAAAGCCTCTGGGGCAAAACGCCGGAACAACTGCTGGTGACCGACCACAATGGCGTGGTCATCCTCACGTCACGCCCGGAATGGCGCTTTCGCTCGACCCGCGTCTTGAGCGATGCCGAGCGCTTGGCAATCACGGCGATCCAGCCCTACCCGACACGCGAACCCCGGCCGCTGAATCTCAACACCGACGCCTGGCTGACACAAACCCACGACATCGCCGAAACCGGCTGGAGCGTCAGCATCCTCGCGCCGCGCACGCTGATCGATCGGCCGGTGCGCACGGTAGTCGCCATCGGCGGCGCCACGCTGTTGGTGGTGATGTTGCTGGTGGGTCTGATGATGCAGCGCCGCCGCCACTATCTGGAGCGCATCGCCTTCGAAGCGAAGGCGCGGCGGGAACTGGAAGGCCGGGTCGCCGAACGCACCAGCGACCTCGAAGGCCTCAACCGTCGTCTGAAGCAGGAAGTGCTGGAGCGTGAACAGGCGCAGCAGGAATTGGTGCGCGCTCAGGACGATCTGGTACAAGCCGGCAAATTGTCGGCGCTGGGCACGATGTCGGCGAGCATCAGCCATGAACTCAATCAGCCTCTCGCAGCGATCCGCAGCTACGCGGAAAACGCCGAAGTGTTGCTCGATCATCAACGCACCGAAGAGGCGCGCGGCAACCTCAAACTGATCAGCGAATTGACCGGGCGCATGGCCTCGATCATCGCCCATCTGCGCGCCTTTGCCCGCCGCGATCGGCACGCCCCGGAAAGCGTCGCGCTGCAACCGGCGCTGGACGATGCGCTGGCCTTGCTGGCCAAACGTCGACGGAGCATGGAAGTCGAGTTGATCCGCGACCTGCCCGCCGCCACCTTGTGGGTCGAGGCCGGGGAAACCCGCCTGCGCCAAGTGCTCGGCAATCTGCTGGCCAACGCCCTCGACGCCCTCACCGAAAAAGGCCCGCCGCGCAAACTGTGGCTGAGTGCCGAATCCACGGCTGACGGCGTCAACCTGTACATTCGCGACAACGGTCCGGGTTTCTGCATGGAAGCCCTCGGCCGCGCCAGCGAGCCTTTCTACACGACCAAGACGCGCACCCAGGGTCTGGGTCTGGGCCTGGCGATTTGTGAAACCCTGATGCGCGCCTTCGGTGGTGAATTGTCGTTCGCCAACCACAAGCAAGGTGGCGCCTTGATTACCCTGCGGCTGCGTGCCGGTGCGCCCGGGGTCAGCCTGCAACCGTCCGAGGATCGAAGTGCATGACCATCGACAATCGCATTCAGGTGGTGTTGATCGACGACGATCCGCACCTGCGTCAGGCCTTGGGCCAGACACTGGATCTGGCCGGGCTGAAAATCCTGCCGCTGTCCGAAGCCAAGGGCCTGGCCGGACAACTGGAACGCGACTGGCCGGGTGTGGTGGTCAGTGACATCCGCATGCCGGGCATGGACGGTCTGGAATTATTGAGCGAACTGCACGCTCAGGACCCCGAGCTGCCCGTGCTGCTGATCACCGGCCACGGCGATGTGCCGCTCGCCGTGCAGGCGATGCGCGCCGGAGCGTATGACTTCCTTGAAAAACCTTTCGCCAGCGACGCCCTGCTCGACAGCGTGCGCCGGGCGCTGGCCCTGCGCCGCCTGGTGCTGGACAACCGCAGCCTGCGTCTGGCCCTCAGCGATCGCAACGAATTGAGCACGCGACTGGTCGGCCATTCGCAACCGATGCTGCGCCTGCGCGAGCAGATCGGCGCGCTGGCGGCTACCCGGGCTGACGTGCTGATCCTCGGCGAAACCGGTGCTGGCAAAGAGGTTGTGGCCCGTGCGCTGCATGACCTGTCGAGCCGTCGCAACGGGCCGTTTGTGGCGATCAATGCCGGCGCGCTGGCCGAATCGGTGGTGGAAAGCGAGCTGTTCGGCCATGAGCCGGGCGCATTCACCGGCGCGCAAAAACGCCGTATCGGCAAGTTCGAATTCGCCAACGGCGGCACCTTGTTCCTCGATGAAATCGAAAGCATGAGCCTGGATGTGCAAGTGAAACTGCTGCGCATGCTGCAGGAACGAGTCGTCGAACGCCTGGGCGGCAATCAACTGATCCCGCTGGATATCCGCGTCATCGCCGCCACCAAGGAAGACCTGCGCCAGGCTGCCGATCAGGGCCGTTTCCGTGCCGATTTGTATTACCGCCTCAACGTCGCGCCGCTGCGCATTCCGCCGCTACGCGAGCGTGGCGAAGATGCGTTGATGCTGTTCCAGTATTACGCCGATGAAGCCAGCGCCCGCCACGGCTTGCCCCCCCACGAACTGCAACCGGCACAGCGCGCCCTGCTACTGCGCCATACCTGGCCGGGTAACGTGCGAGAGTTGCAAAACGCGGCCGAACGCTTTGCGCTGGGCCTTGAACTGGCGCTGGATAACAGCGGCGTCGAGGGCGGCGGCGCCACCGTCCAAATCACTGGCGGCGGGCTCAGCGAGCAAGTGGAAAACTTCGAGAAATCGTTGATCGCCGCCGAACTGGCGCGCACCCACGGCTCGGTACGCAGTCTTGCCGAAGCGCTGGGCATACCGCGCAAGACCCTGCACGACAAACTGCGCAAACACGGCCTCAACTTCGGCGACAGCAGCCATGGGGAGGAGAACGAATGAACCCGGACACTCACTATCTGGAGTCGGTGCTGCATCGCGATATTCCGCTGACACAGGCGATGGGTCTCACAGTGCTCGACTGGCAGGCGCACCAGTTGAGTCTGCACTTGCCGCTGGACGCCAACGTCAACCACAAGAGCACCATGTTCGGCGGCAGCCTCTACTGCGGCGCGGTATTGGCAGGCTGGGGCTGGTTGCATTTACGCCTGAAAGAAGAAGGGATCGACGACGGGCACATCGTGATTCAGGAGGGGCAGATCAGTTATCCGCTGCCAGTGACGGGAGATGCAACAGCCATTTGCCCAGCGCCGGAGGCGGCGGTGTGGAAGAAGTTTCTGGCGATGTTTCAGCGGTATGGACGGGCGCGGTTGACGTTGAATACGCGAATCGTCAATGCCGGGAGTGATGAGGATGCGGTGACATTTAGCGGGCAGTACGTGTTGCACCGCTGAAGATCAAGAGCCCCTCACCCTAACCCTCTCCCGAGGGGAGAGGGGACCGATTGGGGAATGCTTCAAAGATCCACCGACCTGAAAGAACTTTGTTGAATCCATAATCGACTCGATCTTTCAGGTCGATGTACGACGCAACACATCTCGGTCGGCCCCCTCTCCCACTGGGAGAGGGCTGGGGTGAGGGCTTTTCCGGGGCTGGCATCTAACCTCGGGCCAACTCCAGCAACCTCGTCCGCCACGCCGCCTTCGCCGGCAGCGCCAGAAAGAACTCATTCAGCAACGATTCCCGCGCCGGATAACAGAACGCTTCGCCCTGCAGATCCAGCACCTCGCCGCCCGCCCCTTCCAGCACGCCTTGGGCCGCCGCCGTGTCCCACTGCGAAGTCGGCGCCAGTCGCGGATAGCAATCCGCCGCCCCTTCGGCCAACAGGCAAAACTTCAACGAACTGCCAATATTGGCCAATTGCAGCTCACCCAGACTCGCGCTCAACCCGGCCAGCAGGCGCTCCTGCTCGGGACTGGAATGCCGACGACTGGCTACTACGGTGAACGCTTCACCCGGCCCCGGCACGTCACGCACCTGAATCGCAAACGGAGTACCGCCCTCGTCACAGTGCCAGGCACCGAGCCCGGCACCTCCGACGTAGAAACGACCGTTGGTCGGCATCGACACCACACCGAATACCACACGACCGTTTTCGATCAACGCAATATTGACGGTGAATTCCTCACTGCCGCTGATGAACTCCTTGGTGCCATCCAGCGGATCTACCAGCCACCAGCGCTGCCAGCCGGCGCGTATGCTTTGCGCGATACTCGCGTCCTCTTCGGACAGCACCGGAATACTCGGATCCAGCGCGATCAATCCATCCACGATCACATGGTGCGCGGCCAGATCTGCAGCGGTCACAGGTGAATCATCTGACTTGGCGGTGACTTCAACGCCTGACCGCCAGAACGGCAAAATTGCCTCGCCAGCCTTCAACGCCAGCGCAATCACTGGCGCCATCAACGGATGGGGAAAGCTCATCAATTGCTCACTCATAGTTGAAAGGCACCGCGCTGGTTCAGCAAATCACGCGCCAGGTACAACGCCGCCAAGGCACGCCCTTCGGTGAATTGCGGATTCAACGCCAGCGCCGACAGTTCACGCAGGTTGACCTTGTCGACCCGCATTGGCTCAGGCTCATCGCCCTCCAGACGTTCTTCGTACAGCTCGGTGGCCAGCACCACCTGAATCTTCTGGCTCATGTAACCGGGTGACAGCGACAGTTCGGTCAGATGCTCCAGTTGCCGCGCGCCAAAACCGGCCTCTTCCTTAAGCTCACGCTCGGCCGCCGCCAGCACGTCTTCACCGGGTTCGATAAGGCCTTTGGGCAGGGACAATTCGTACTCGTCAGTACCGCCGCAGTATTCCTCGACCAACACAGCGTGCTCGGCATCAAGCATTGCCACGATCATCACCGCGCCATATCCGGCACCCTTGCCCACCAGACGCTCATAGGTGCGTTCCACACCGTTGGAAAAACGCAGCTTGAGCTCTTCGACGCAAAACAGGCGACTGGTGGCGACGATCTCGCGGGCAAGTATGGTGGGTTTCTGGCGCATGCAAAGCTCCTTGGCGTGAACGCGCTACTATAACGCGGCTTTCCCGATTGTTTACGTCGGATATCTTTCTACCGCTCGAGACGTTGCCATGCCTTCATTACCCTGGTCCGACATCGATACCGTTCTTCTGGACATGGACGGCACGCTGCTGGATTTGCACTTCGACAACCATTTCTGGCTGGAACACCTGCCCCAGCGCTACGCCGAACTGCACGGGGTCAGCCGCGCCATGGCCGAGATGGAGTTGCAGCCGCTGTTCGAGCGCCATGCCGGGCAGTTGCAGTGGTACTGCCTGGATTTCTGGAGCAGCGAACTGAAGTTGTCAGTGCGAGAGTTGAAGCAGGAAACAGCACACCTGATCGCCCTGCGCCCCGACGCCGACACCTTTCTTGAAGCGATAAAACGCGCCGGCAAACGGGTGATCATGATCACCAATGCGCACCGTGATTCGCTGTCGTTGAAGCTGGAGCGGATTGAACTGGCGCCCTATTTCGAGCGACTGATCAGCTCGCATGACTACGGTTTTCCGAAGGAAAATCCGCAATTCTGGGATGCGTTGCAGGCCGATATAGATTTTGATCCGGCACGCAGTCTGTTCATTGATGACACCTTGCCCATTCTGCGCAGTGCGCGGGATTTTGGCGTGGCGCACCTGCTGGCCATCAAGGAACCGGACAGCCGCAAAGGCCCGAAGGACACGGCCGAATTTGCCGCAGTGGATGACTACCGCGACCTGATCACAGGCCTCTGATACCGAGTTGCCCTATTAGCGAGCAGGCTCGCTCCCACATTGAAACGCAATCCAATGTGGGAGCGAGCCTGCTCGCGAAAGCGTTATTCGCAATTACTCAGGAATACGCAGTGTCTGCCCCGGGTAGATCTTGTTCACATCTTTGAGCATCGGTTTGTTGGCTTCGAAGATTTTTTGATACTTGTTGGCATCGCCGTAAACACGCAGGGAAATTGCACTCAGCGTGTCACCCGACTCGACCACCACAAACTGTGCAGCAGTCACTACCGGGCCGGTCACAGTGATCTGGTCATCAACGCTGCCCACGCCCTCGATATTGCCTACGGCCAGCAGAATTTTTTCTTTCTCTTCCTGACTCGCCACTTCGCCGGTAACCGTGACCTTGTCACCGTCGACCGTCGCTTGAACATTCGGATTGCCCAGCCCGATCTTGCTGATGTGTTCCTTCAATTGCTCACCGGCATTGGCATTGCCCGGGGTCAGCAGATCGATCAGTTTCTCACCGGCTTCTTTCACAAAGCTAAAAAGACTCATGGCGCACACTCCTTGATTTGGGTTCCAGACGTCAAAGCCTAGACCACCAATGACAAACCCGGTTCCAAGCCGACCAATGACCCTGTCACCCCACAAGCGTTAGAATCGCCCACCCCCGCCAACACCCTTCGGAGCGAAGATGGACATCAAGCAGCTGAAATTCCTCATCGCCCTCGACGAAACCCGTCACTTCGGCCAGGCCGCTGCGCGTTGTCACATTACCCAACCGACGCTGTCGATGCGCCTGCGTAGCCTCGAAGAAGAACTCGACCTGCCGCTGGTCAACCGCGGTCAGCGGTTCGAAGGGTTCACCGCCCCGGGCGAACGGGTGCTGGCGTGGGCACGCACGGTGTTGGCGGCGTATGACGGCTTGCAGGCAGAAGCGGCAGCGTGCCGCGGCAATCTGGTCGGCACGTTGCGCCTGGGCGTGGTGCCGCTGTCGAGTTTCGATGCGTTGCCGCTGATGCAGCGTCTGCACGGGCAGCATCCGAACCTGCGCTTTGAATTGTCGGCGCTGAGTTCCGAACAGATTCTCGAACAACTGGCGAACAACCGCATCGATATCGGCGTGTCCTATCTTGATCGGCTGGACAGTGAGCGCTTCGAATCCCTGGCCTTCAGCGAAACCCGCATGGGATTGCTGTATGACCAGCGTTTCTTCTCCTTCGGCGAAGCACCGTTGACCTGGGAATCGCTGATCGAACTGCCACTGGGCATGCTCACCAGCGGCATGCACTTTCGCCAGTCGATCGACCACAATTTCCACAGCCGTGGCCTGACGCCACAGACACTGCTGCAAACCGATGCCGTGCATCAATTATTACAAGCTGTGCATGGCGGGTTCTGTTGCGCGGTGATGCCGTTGGACGGCGGACTGGAAAACCTCACTGATGATCTGCGTCTGCAGCCGATTGAAAGTGCCCAGACCCTTGCACGACTGGGGTTCATCATGCGCCGGGGTGCCCCTCGCTCAGCGCTGGCCGAGGCCTGTTTTGCGCTGTATCAAAAATCGCCAGGCGAGTCTTGATCGACGGCATCTATCGGTAGATCAACATTAGCGATTAGACGCGACATCTTGCCGCGCCTAGTCTTAACGTTGATCAAACCGTTGGTGATGCCATGAACGCCAAGCGCCCAGCCTGCGCGGCGCCTGCACGCGAAACGCCCGCGCCAGCTGCCAGCCAGACATACAGTTACAGCGATCTGCCTCTTGAGGAGTCGGCCAGCACCGCGCTGGCCGAGGAAGTTGCGTTGGCGATCGCCTACAACGGCATCAGCCAGGCCGTCATGCTGGTGACCCCGACGGACCTCGAAGACTTCATCGTCGGTTTCAGCCTCGGCAGCGGCATCATCGAAGACGCCAATGATATCTATGACCTGCAGATGACTGGCGCAGGTTCGGCGCAATACGCGCAAGTGACCATCGCCAATCGTGCGTTCTGGAATCTCAAGACCCAGCGTCGGCAACTGGCTGGCACCAGCGGTTGCGGACTGTGCGGTGTTGAGGCGGTGGAACAGGCGTTGCCCGATCTCAAGGTGTTGCCCGGTGCGCCGTTGCCGCCGAGTGCATGGCTCGACGGCCTGCGCCAACGCATCGGTGCCTTCCAGCCACTGGGTCAGCATTGCGGTGCGGTACACGCGGCGGTTTTCATGAATGCCAGCGGCGAATTGCTGCTCGGGCGCGAAGACATAGGCCGCCACAACGCTCTCGACAAACTGATCGGCGGGCTGATCCGCCAGAAGATATCCACGGATGGCGGCCTGGCGATTGTCACCAGCCGTTGCAGTCTCGAATTGATCCAGAAAGTTTTGCGCGCCGGCATCCAGACCCTGGTCAGCCTGTCCGCGCCTACGGGCCTTGCTGTGCAATGGGCCCGTCGGCACAACCTCAATCTCATCCACCTGCCGCAGAAAAATGCGCCGCGGGTGTATAGCCCCGCGATGGAGAATCAAGCGTGAGCCAACATCATCAAGCCGACCAGAAACCTGTCCCGCGCTACAAGCCCTACAAAGGCGCAGCCGGCGGTTGGGGTGCCCTGATCAGCGTGGCCCAGGCCTGGTTGACCAGCGACAACGCGCTGAAAAACCTGCGCATGATGCTCAAGACCAACCAGAACGGCGGCTTCGACTGCCCGGGATGCGCGTGGGGCGATTCCCCGGAAAGCGGCATGGTCAAGTTCTGCGAGAACGGCGCCAAAGCGGTGAATTGGGAAGCGACCAAGCGTCGGGTGGATGCAAAATTCTTCGCCAAACACAGCGTTACCGCGTTGCTGGAGCAGAGCGACTACTGGCTTGAATATCAGGGTCGTCTGACCGAGCCAATGGCCTACGACGCCGAGACCGACCGCTATAAACCGATTGCCTGGGACGATGCCTACGCGCTGATCGCCAAACACCTGCAAGGCTTGTCGAGCCCGGATCAAGCCGAGTTCTACACCTCGGGTCGCGCCAGCAACGAAGCGGCGTATCTGTATCAGCTGTTCGTGCGCGCCTTCGGTACCAACAACTTTCCCGATTGCTCGAACATGTGCCACGAGGCCAGCGGCGTGGCATTGGCGCAAAGTGTCGGTGTCGGCAAAGGCACCGTGACGTTTGATGACTTCGAGCACGCCGACGCGATTTTCGTCTGGGGCCAGAACCCCGGCACCAACCATCCGCGGATGCTTGAACCCCTGCGTGAAGCCGTGAAACGTGGCGCTCAGGTGGTGTGCGTCAACCCGCTTAAAGAGCGTGGTCTGGAACGATTCCAGCACCCGCAGCACCCGATCGAAATGCTCACCAACGGCGACAAACCGACCAACACCGCGTACTTCCGCCCGGCATTGGGTGGCGACATGGCGCTGCTGCGCGGCATGGCCAAGTTCCTTCTGCAATGGGAACGCGACGCGCAGAAGGCTGGTGAGCCAGCGGTGTTCGATCACGACTTCCTCAATGCACACAGTGCCAATGTGCTGGAGTATCTCGGTGTCGTCGACGACACGCCGTGGGAGCAGATCGTCGAGCAATCCGGCCTGACCCTGATCGAGATCGAACAAGCGGCGCGCATGTACGCCAAAGGCAAAAACGTGATCATGTGCTGGGCGATGGGCATCACCCAGCATCGCCATTCGGTGCCGACCATCCAGGAAATCGCCAACCTGATGCTGCTGCGCGGCAACATCGGCAAACCCGGCGCCGGTCTGTGCCCGGTGCGCGGTCACAGTAACGTGCAGGGCGACCGCACGATGGGTATCAACGAGCGTCCACCCGTGGCGTTCCTTGATTCGCTGGAGCGTCGCTTCCAGTTCAAGGTGCCACGCCACAACGGGCACAACGTGGTCGAGGCGATCCACGCCATGGCCGAGGGCCGCGCCAAGGTGTTTATCGGTCTGGGCGGTAACTTCGCCCAAGCCACACCGGACAGCCCGCGCACGTTCGAGGCTCTGAGCAATTGTGACCTGACCGTGCAGATCAGCACCAAACTCAACCGTAGCCACCTGGCTCACGGTAAAGACGCCTTGATCCTGCCGTGCTTCGGTCGCACCGACATCGACATCCAGACTGAAGGCCCGCAAGCGGTCACCGTGGAAGACTCGTTCAGCATGGTTCACGCCTCCAACGGTCAGTTGCAGCCGCTTTCTAACCAGATGCGTTCAGAGCCGTCGATCATCGCTGGCATCGCTGCCGCGACCCTTGGCAGCAAACCGGTGGACTGGAACTGGCTGGTGGCCGATTACGGGCGTATCCGCGAGCTGATCGCCGACACCATCCCGGGCTTCAAGGAATTCAACGAAAAGATCAAGAATCCGGGTGGTTTCTACCTCGGCAACAGCGCCGGTGCACGCAAGTGGAACACGCCGTCGGGCCGCGCCAATTTCCGCGCGAACCTGCTGCCCAAAGACCTGGTCCACGAACGTACCCGCGCCACCGGCCAGTTGCCGGATCTGATCCTGCAATCGATGCGCTCGCACGATCAGTACAACACCACGATTTATGGCCTCGACGACCGTTATCGCGGGGTGAAGGGCCAGCGTGATGTGCTGTTCGCCAACGAGGCCGACATTATTCGCCTGGGCTTCCGTCCGGGGCAGAAGGCTGACATCGTTTCGATCTGGGACGATGGGCGCGAGCGTCGGGTGAGGGGCTTTACGCTATTGGCGTTTGATATTCCTGCCGGGCAGGCTGCTGCGTACTACCCGGAAGTGAACCCGTTGGTGCCGCTGGAAAGTACCGGGGATGGCAGCCATACGCCGACGTCGAAGTTCATTGCAATTCGATTGGAAGCAGCGAGCGAGACCGGGCTGATCATGGCCAAGTCTGCTTAAGCTTAAAGAGTGACTGGACTGGCGCCTTCGCGAGCAGGCTCGCTCCCACATTGGACCGCGTTTCTTATGCAGGAATGCGCTCAACTGTGGGAGCGAGCCTGCTCGCGAAAGCGGTAGTGCATTCAACACATCTCTTCGAACTTGCACTTTTCAAACGGACACAAAAAAGGCCGCTTTTTCACAAAAGCGGCCTGTCCGAAGTAGTTAAAGACCGGCAAAAATCACTTAAGTTCCGTAGTTAAAACAGCAACTTGCGTAATTGTATACAAGTCGTGTTATTCGTCGGATTTCGATTGTCACGCGTGTTACACAGCCTCAGGATCGGCGCCGTCATCCCTTTGAGGCTCCTCTATGAAGTTCTCCTCGATTCTCTTGTTGTCCCTTGGCCTGGTCAGTGGTTTTGCGTCCGCAGGCGGCACCACCGAAGCAGGTGTGGGCGGCGCATTGGGCGGGGTTCTTGGCTCGGTCGTCGGTCAGTCTTTAGGCGGCAATACAGGTTCCACCATCGGCGCAGCCTTGGGCGGCGCGGGTGGTAGCGCGGTCGGCGCAGACAAACGCAGCCGTGGTGAAGCCGCCATCGGCGGTGCGTTGGGCGCAGCCGGCGGTAACGTGGTTGGCCGCAGCGTGGGCGGCACTACCGGCAGCCTGATCGGTTCGGCAGCAGGTGGCGGCGCCGGCGGCGCGCTGGGTAACTACATGGGCAACAAGAGCGATGACGATGATCGTCGTTACGATCGCGGCGACCGTGACCGTCGCTACTATCGCGACGGTCACCCTGGTCGCGGCCATGCCTATGGTCACCGCAAGCATCACAAGCACTATCGCCACCGTTAAGGCGAATGCTTGAACAAAAAATCGCAGCCCGAGGGCTGCGATTTTTTTGCCTGTTACACCACCAGGCATTCCAGTGCATGCCGCAGTCCGGCAGGAATCGGCGTGGGCTGATTGGTCGTACGATCCACGAACACATGAACAAAGCGCCCAGCTGCACATGCTTCGCTCTCGCCGACCTTGAACACCGCCAATTCGTACTGCACCGAACTGTTGCCGAGCTTGCCGACCCGCAGGCCGATCTCGATCAGATCCGGAAACGCGATCGAGGCAAAGTAATCACATGCCGAACTGACCACAAAACCCACCACCTCACCGTCATGGATATCCAGACCACCGACCTGGATCAGATAGGTGTTCACCGCTGTGTCGAAGAAGCTGTAATAGGTGACGTTGTTGACGTGGCCGTAGGCGTCGTTGTCATGCCAGCGCGTGGTGATGGGCTGGAAATGCGGGTAGTCGGTGCGTTGAGGGGTCGGGTTGGACATCAATTTTCGATTCCTGAAGGTAAGTGGCCAGTCTGATTTAAAAGCGTATCGCCCCCATAAGGTTCTTCAGTGAGGTCGGGATCTGCGAACCACACAAATCCACTGTGGGAGCGAGCCTGCTCGCGAAGGCGCCAGCACAGGCGCCACGTCATTCAACGGTCAGCAAACCCCTTCCCCTGCGCCGCCAACTCACCAATTAACCGCGCCGGTTTCCACTGATCACCCTGCCGCGTCTCCAGCGCCAGCAGCCGCTGATGAATATCTGCAAGCCCCTGCTGATCCGCCCAGGCCATCGGCCCGCCCTTGTCCGCCGGAAAGCCATAACCGTTCAGGTACACCAGATCGATGTCATGCGCCGACTCGGCAATGCCTTCTTGCAGAATCTTCGCGCCTTCGTTGACCAGTGCCAGCAGGCAGCGCTCCAGAATCTCCTCCGGGCCGATGTCACGGCGCTGGAAACCCAAACCCTCGCTGACACGCAACACCAGCGCATCGACCTCCGGGTCATGCTCTGCCTGACGACTGCCCGGCTCGTAGTGGTAATAACCATTACCAGACTTCTGACCGAACCGGCCCATTTCGCACAGGCGGTTATCAACCTGAATCTCCGGGGCATCCTGGCCCTTGCCGGCCAGCTCACGAGCGCGCCATTCCAGATCGATGCCGACCACGTCGTACATGCGGAACGGCCCCATGGCGAAACCGAATGCCTGTAGCGCCGCATCGACCTGCTGTGGATAAGCGCCTTCAAGCAACATCTTGCGGGCCTCCAGCACATACGGATGCAGCATGCGGTTACCGATAAAACCGTGGCAGTTGCCCGATACCACACTGACCTTGCCCATGCGCTTGCCCAGTATCAGCGCAGCATCCAGTGCTGCCTGCGAAGTCTGCGCACCGCGAACGATTTCCAGCAGTTTCATGATGTGCGCTGGGCTGAAGAAATGCAGGCCCAACACTTGCTCAGGCCGCTTGGTGGCCGCAGCAATTGCATCAATATCCAGCGCCGACGTGTTACTCGCCAACAGCGCTTGCGGCTTCAGCAAGCCATCCAGTTCACGAAAGATCTTCTGCTTGAGTTCGAGGTTTTCGTACACCGCCTCGATCACCAGATCGGCATTGCGGATCTCTGCGTAATCCGCCGCGGCGCTAACCCGGGCCAAACGCGCATCAGCCTCGGCCTGATCAATCCGGCCCTGACGCACGTTATGTGCATAAGTCTCGGCCACGGTTGCGAGCGCCTGTTCGAGCATCTGTGGATTGGTGTCCACCCATTGCACCGACACACCGGCATTGGCCAGACACATGACAATGCCACGCCCCATGGTGCCCGCACCGATCACCGCTGCCTGCTGAATATCGAAAGATGTCTGGCTCATGTTGTTCTCTTGTTGGCGATCCAAAGACTGGTCTCACCATAGTCAGCCAACGACGCTTTTTGAAGTTTATTACCGTGATGATCGACATTCAGCGGATGGATGCAGCCCTGCTTTTGTGGGAGCGAGCCTGCTCGCGAAAAAGTCATCACATTCAAAATAGTGTTGCCTGATGTACCGCTTTCGCGAGCAGGCTCCCTCCCACAAGGGCTCTTGCTCAACCGAGCAAATGATCGTCAGCCCAGCTGCGGACTTCGGCATAGGGATACTCTTCCAATGCCGCAAAACCGGGAATAGCGCGCGCCTTGAGCCTGGTAAACAGCGGCACGCTGATCCCGCACAAAAATCGCGTCAGTCGCTCCGCCGTCGGAATCATCCCGGTGTGCTGCTCATGCCTGTGGATAAAATCGCCACACAACGCCGCAAAGTTTTTATCCACAAGCGCTGGTAACTCCGGTGGTGCCGGCAACCGCGCGACCTGGCCGTGACACACCGAACAATGCCCACAGCGCTCTGGCGCATTGTGGTCGCCGAAATACTCGGCCAGGCGATAACCCAGGCAGCGCTCAGTGGCGAACACCTCAAGCATGGCGTGAATCCGCGCGACTTCGGCCTGCTCATGCCGGGCGAAATAATCGTGCAGTTCAGCGCTCACGGCATCGCTGTCAAAGTCGCTGTTGAGCAGGCTGTAGACCTCGGTCATCTGCTTGCTTTCCAGCTCGACCCAGCCCTTTTCCTGAAAGTAATCCAGCGCCTTCACCACTCGATTGCGCTCGGCGGAATACTGCGAATACATCGCCTCGAAATTCACCGTAGCCCAGGTGCGCGCACGCGCCGAGGTATGAACGATCGCGGCGACGAAATCCCTGCGCTCGCCTTCAAACCGTTCAAGCAGCGCTTCGGGTTCCAGCAGGTATTTGAAACGGTATTCGGCGTAGTAGGCGTAACGCGGCGCGATCAAACCGCGCAGTTCCAGTTGCACCAGCAATGTTTTCAGCGGCAGCGAGCGGATATTGCTCTGATCCGCCAAAGGTCCGAGCAGAAACTCCCATTGCCCTTCCGGTGCCGAGGCCTTCAGTTCGTCGAGTACAAAGCGAATGCCGTCGCGTTCCGGCGTATCTCCGTAAACGAAGTTTTCCAGCACGTTGAGGCTGTCGCGATTGGCCAGCACCAGACAATCCGACGGCTGCCCGTCACGCCCCGCGCGGCCTATTTCCTGGCTGTAGTTTTCGATGGATTTGGGCAGGTCGAAGTGCACCACATTGCGAATGTCGCTCTTGTCGATGCCCATGCCGAAAGCGATGGTCGCGACGATGCAATTGGACTGCCCGGCCATGAAGCGTTTCTGGATCGCCTCGCGCTTATCGTGGGGTAAACCGGCGTGGTAAGCCTCGGCCTGAATACCATTACGCTCCAGGTGCTCGGCAATGTGTTCGGCGGTTTTCTGCAAGGTGACGTAGACAATACTCGGCTGACCCGGACGCTCAGCCATCCACTCCACCAGACGCCGACGCTTGTCCTGGCCGCGCACCGGTTCCACCAGCAGATTGAGGTTGGGCCGATAGAATCCGGTGGTCACCACGTCTTCGGCGGCGATGGCAAATTTAGCCTGCATGTCGGTGATGACTTTCGGCGTTGCCGTGGCAGTCAGCAGCAAGGTTTGCGGGATGTTGAACTGCCGTTGGTAGTCCGGCAGCTTGAGGTAGTCCGGGCGGAAATTGTGCCCCCACTCGGAAATGCAATGCGCCTCATCCACGACCAGCAGCGAGATCGGCACCTGCTGCAAAAAGTTGCGGAAGCGTTCGTTTTTCAGCCGCTCCACGGAGATCATCAGGATCTTCAATTCACCTGATCGGGCACGGGCCATCACGTCATTGGCATCATCGCGGCTTTGCGCCGAATCAATACTGCCCGCCGCAATGCCATGGCGTTGCAGGAACGCCAATTGATCCTGCATCAACGCCAGCAGCGGCGAGACCACCAGCGTCAGATTCGGCAGCATCAGTGCCGACAATTGATAGCAAAGGGACTTGCCGGAACCTGTGGGAAAAATCGCCGCTGCCGAGCGTCCGGCGAGGACCGCGCTGATCGCGGCCTCTTGTCCGGGTCGGAACTGTGGATAACCAAAAACCTGTTCCAGGGTGTTGTGCATTCGCTGTCACTCCTTTGACTGCTGCCATGCCAACAGCCTAGCGGGCGATCGCAGCGAGTCGAGAAAAGGTCGGGGGCCAAATCGATACGGAATGATACAGCGATTCACCTGAACGCCACGGCCCCTGTGGGAGCGGGCTTGCCCGCGAAGAGGCCGGCACTGACTACACAATGTCTAAACGTTCATGGCCGCAACACTGCCACACGCAGTTGCTCATCCAACATCTGCTCGTGCACACCCAGGCTCTTGCTCGCCCATAACGCATGAGCCGGGCTGATGTCGCCGGTGAACGCTGCCGCCAATTGACGCAGATCGGCAACACTGCGTACCTGTGGACAAAACGGTTGTTCAGCACAGTCCCGACTGGCGTTGCGATAAGTGCTCAGCAAGTGATCCCACAAACCATCACGCAGTTGTCTGATCGACTTCAACTGCACTTTCGGCACACCCAGCTTCTGCTTCAAACCCGACTCGTCCAGCGCTTCGCTGGCGAGCAAGGCTTTGCCGAACATCAACACCTCGGCGCGCGACGCCGTGTCGACATTCGCTTGGCTGGTGAGTGCGTCCGGCCATCCGGTGCGATTCAAATGATCGAGTACCAGCGGATTGCCAACGTCGGCGGACATTGCCAAACGACAACCACTGGTCCACAGCAATACGATCGAGGCCATTCGTAGCCACTGCATACCTAATTCCCTTTAAGCGTGTATCGGACGTTTGGAAACGTCGCACAGATTCTGGCGCGCACGATACAGCGGTTTACCGCGAAACGCCTGACAAACCTGTAGGAAATTTCCCATCTAAGGGTTTTGCCCGAATAGCCCCATGAAAATGCGTAGGGCAAATACCCGAACCCAGGAAAAACCCCTACGAACGCTGTCCATTCCGGCGGTCTTGTTCCTGCGCGCAGCGCCCTCCTATAGTGGCCGGCGCATCTGAATCGCGCCGTGCGACTTATCAAAGGACAGCCCTCTTCCATGAACTCACTGCACCCGCCCAGCCCCCGCTACCGCCGTTTGAAATCCAGCTACAGCGACAATCCGGTACTGGTCATCGATACAAACGCCTGCCACGAAGACTTGCTGGATGCCGCTCAACAACGCCTATGCGCCGCCAATAATCTGCTGGAAACTCTTTACTGCATGTGCTTTCAACAAGCAGACGTCAAAGACATTCCAAACATCATCAACGCGCTTTATTTATTGACCCAAGACGGCTGTGAACTGCTGGAAGTCGCAAAATTCAAAGCCACACACAACAATTAAAACCAAAAACAAAAAATCTGGAAACAACCAACACATATACCATTCAAAAAATTCGCACTACGTTAATTGCTCTTCCACTAAACAAGAGCAACAAGCATGACTGTATTAACTATTTTCTTTTGCGGCACCGGCTCCAACAAGTTTGATGTCACCCATGAAAACTTCTGGAACGGCGAACTGATTTCCACACTCGCTGCAAACCATTCCGGTCGCGAGTTTGCCGAATGGATTGTCGTCGACGGCCCCGGCAGCGGTAACCTGCAAGCCGATGACCTGTTCACCAAAACCAGGGAATACGGCCTCAGCGGCACGTTGTTCGGCAAGGGTTGGGAAGAAAACGTGAAGCACGCTATGAATATCATCAAGGGCAAATGTGACTGGCAACGCGAGCAACTGACCGAAGTCGAATACAACCGTCTCAAAGCCGCTGGCATTCCCATTGACGATGTCAAAGTCGAAGGCTCGTGGATGTGGCGAAAGTACAACTACGGCAACCGTAGCATTACGCAACAGAAGTTACAGGAAGGGATTATCAGGACTTTCCGCAAAGATGGAATTATTCCCACCCGCGTCAATCTGGTGGGTTGGAGCCGAGGCGGTATAAGTTGCCACATGTTAGCCAACGCGATGTTAAGGGACAGCCAACTGAAAAACATTCCAGTGAATATCTTTGCGCTGGACCCCGTACCGGGCATCGGTAACTTCCAGGAAGAGCGGGTCAAACTTGGTAGCAACGTCAAAGAGTACGTCGCCTTCTACGCCCGCGATGAACGCTCCAAAGGCTTCAGTTGCGTAATCCCGCAAACCGCCACCGGCACCAAAACCAGCGTCTACCCCATGGCCGGACGCCACGCGACCATGGCGGGCAACGCCACCGCCGACGGTGGCGTGCCTGCCAGCGCAAGCGACCTGAAAACCCTGGTGGAACCTGGCCGCGTCGTCCGTCACTACGCCGAAACCTGTCTCAAGCGCTGGGGCGTACAACTGAACAAAACCCTCAACCTGACCCAGACCGACCTGCAAAACCTCACCAATAACATTGTTCGCGATGAAGCTCGGTACAAACGGATGCACAACATCTCCTACACCTACTTCACCGAGCTGGATAAAGGCGAACGCTACGTGTCTCTGGGCAGCAAAGGCGTGCCGTTCTCGGCGGTGAAAGGCCCGATCTGCAACCCGGCGACAGGGCTGACGACCAGTGTGCTGGATGTGACGGCGTATCGGGTTATTGGCTGAAGGCCGTGGGCGCGTGAACGGACGAAAAAACCTACAGCAATGGCCTATCTGGTATTCGTCCCATTCCTACAAACCCAGACTCCCTTGCCGCCTATCGCGGCTTGGTAAGTCAAATCTATAGTTGTGACTGTCGCTGCCAAATCAGCGGCTCGGGCTTGGTCACCCGATTGGATCGTGTATACGCACGCGCTGTATGCTGCCGGCACTCACTTGCCTGCAGTTTATGGTGACTGTGTTTGGGACACCCTCGGGTGTGCCGGGTATGTGCACGATCCTCACCGGTTGACCAACCCGAACACAGTCGCCTCCTGTCGCTTGGTCACGATGCGGTGGCTTCTTTCGAAGCAATTGAGGATTAAAAAATGACAACTTGGAATCAATTCACTACCGATCGCTACCGCCCACTCGAATCCAACCTCACCGACACCAAGCCCCTGATCATCGACACAAACGCCAACCCGCAAGACATCCTCGAATGCGCGGTCCAGCGCCTGCGCGCCTCCGCCGACCTGCTAAAAACCCTCTACTGCCTCAGCTTCAAACAAGCCGACGTCGAAGACATCCCCCACATCACCCACGCCCTCTATCTGCTGACGCAGGATGGCTGTGACCTGCTGCAAGTCGCGCAGCAGCAGATGCTCAACTGGAAGGCTCCAGCCTGAAATTGAGTCGTATCGCTCTTATGTACTCTGTAAGAGCGATCAAAAAAACGGTAATCAACCATGGGAGCAACCATGAGCAAATTCTTTGATGAGCTGATGGAAAGCGTGCGAGAAATGGACGAAATTCTGCGTGGTGAATGTGCACCATCGCGTATATCCAAGGCTGGTAAAATGATTCAAAAAAACCAACAGACTCTCGATGAACAGCCTCGCTTTAAGGATCGAAAATCCCGATCTATCACTCCACACGATTGCGCTACACTGGAGTCCTGCACCAAGAGGCCTATGAAATGAGCGAATTGACGTTCCAGCAGAAGCAGGCTTATTACGACAAGGTTCGCCGGTCAAACTATCTGGCGAGCTTACGTCTGGAAGGTTTTGATACCAGCCGTGCCGATGCAGAGAAACCGCTTCCATCAAGGGAATCGGTCATTGAAAAATATCGTCAGACTGCACGTTAATGACGGACAAATATGGGGTCGGACAAGACCCCTATTGCTACCCTCATAGTGATGTTCTGCGTAACTTGCTCGACATCCACTCTGAAGAAGAACTGCAAAAAGCAGAGCGAGAGCTCTCGGAAATCGCGATCAGTCGATTTCGTCTTCTCCCCCCTCCTTATGATTTAAGTGTCCTGCAGCACGCCCATAAAACTCTTTTTTGCGATGTTTACGATTGGGCCGGGCAGTTGCGTACCGTTAACATCAAAAAGGGACAAACATTTTTCTGCACTGCAGAGCGAATTCTTCCAGAAGCGCAAAAAATCTTTAGCGTGATGGAGCGCTCCGCGTGGTTCGCGGGAATGGGCAAACCAGAACTTGTGGTGAAAATCGCTGAGGCTTATGGCGATTTGAATGTCATCCATCCTTTTCGCGAAGGTAATGGCCGAGCGCAACGCCTATTATTCGAACAAATCATTATTAACGCAGGCTTCCCAGTCGATTGGTGGCTGGTTAAAGATGACGCTTGGGTCCCAGCAAACATTGATGCTGTGTCATGTGATTATCGGAGGCTAGTGGCGATCTTTGACCGCTGCATTGGCGAAAAGCTGGCTCTTTAAGTGGCATTATTCTGGTAGTTAAGGCCATTTTCTGCGGGAATATTGCCAGTTAGTCTTGTTTTCGCCCACAAAAAAGCCGCCCCTAAAGGGCGGCTTTTTCATTCACTACAAACCAAGTCTTACAACTTCGGCCCAGCAGCCTTGATCGCGTCGCTCACTTCGAACTTCTTGAAGTTCTCGATGAACAGACCGGCCAGTGCTTTTGCGGCTTCGTCGTATGCAGCCTTGTCAGCCCAGGTGTTGCGTGGGTTCAACAGGCCGGTTTCAACGCCCGGTACGGCCAGTGGCACGTCGAGGTTGATGGTGTCCAGGTGTTCGGTTTCGGTGCCGATCAGGGCGCCGCTCTGGATCGCTGCGATCACCGCGCGGGTGGTCGGGATGTTGAAGCGTTTGCCGACGCCGTAGCCACCGCCGGTCCAGCCGGTGTTGACCAGGTAGACCTTGGAGCCGAAGCCGCGGATGCGCTTGATCAGCAGCTCTGCGTATTCGCCGGCCGGGCGCGGGAAGAACGGTGCGCCGAAGCAGGTGGAGAAAGTCGACTTGATGCCGCTGCCCGAACCCATTTCAGTCGAGCCCACCAGAGCGGTGTAACCAGACAGGAAGTGGTAGGCCGCTTGTTCTTCGTTGAGGATCGACACTGGCGGCAGGACGCCGGTCAGGTCGCAGGTCAGGAAGATCACAGCGTTCGGCTCGCCACCGAGGTTGTGCTCGGAACGCTTGGCAACGTGTTCCAGCGGGTACGCAGCGCGGCTGTTCTGGGTCAGGCTGACATCGGCGTAGTCGGCGTGCTTGGCGTCGTCAATGACGACGTTTTCCAGGACGGCGCCGTGCTTGATGGCTTTCCAGATGACCGGCTCGTTCTTCTCGGACAAGTCGATGCACTTGGCGTAGCAACCGCCTTCGATGTTGAAGACAACGCCTTCGCCCCAGCCGTGTTCGTCGTCACCGATCAGGTAACGGCTTTCGTCGGCGGACAGGGTGGTCTTGCCGGTGCCGGACAGACCGAAGAACAGGGTCACGTCGCCTTCTTCGCCGATGTTGGCAGCGCAGTGCATTGGCAGCACGTCAGCGGCCGGCAGCAGGAAGTTCTGCACGGAGAACATGGCTTTCTTCATCTCGCCGGCGTAACGCATGCCAGCGATCAGCACTTTTTTCTGTGCGAAGTTGATGATCACGCAACCGTCGGAGTTGGTGCCGTCACGCTCAGGCACGCACTCGAAATTAGCGACGTTGAGCACTTGCCACTCATCACGGCCAGCCGGGTTGTACTGGGCCGGGTTGATGAACAGGCAACGACCGAACAGATTCTGCCAGGCAGTCTGGGTGGTCATTTTCACGGCCAGGTAGTGATCTTCAGCCGCGCCTACATGCACGTGGGAAACGAAGTGCTCTTGCGCGTTGTTGAAGGCTTCTACGCGAGCCCACAAGGCATCGAACTTGTCGGCCGGGAACTTGCGGTTGATCGGGCCCCAGGCGATAGCGGCCTGAGTGGAAGGCTCTTCAACGATGAAACGGTCGACTGGCGAACGGCCGGTGCGATGACCGGTGCGAACAACCAGAGCGCCGGTATCGGCAAGCTCGCCTTCACCGCGGTTCAGGGCTTCTTTTACCAGATCATCAACACTCAGATCGGTGTACACGGCGTTATTGGCTTGCGTCATGAGGTTCCCCGTCGGCCAGTGGCCGAGTGTGCTCCAAACGTTTTGTAGTAGAAAGTCGTGCACTACTACCGCGAAAAAAGTGGGCCGGATTATGCCAGAAAAGCCCAAAAATAGTAGGGCCCTCCCGTCGTAACGGCGTAATTCCGTCGTTGAGCAGTGAATTTACCTGCGCTGAACCGTTTTAGTGCCGGGTATCTGACGGCGTGTCGACGCCCGCACCTGCGAACAATTGAGCGATATCGGCCGCATCAAACAGGTAGCGCTCGTTGCAGAACTGGCAATCGATCTCGACTGTACCGCCCTGCTCGGCCACCAGCGCCTGCGCATCTTCCAGACCCAGACTGACCAGCGCATTGCCTGAGCGTTCCCGCGAGCAGCTGCAGTGGAAGCGCAGAGGTTGCACATCGAACAGGCGCACTTGCTCTTCATGGTAGAGGCGATGCAGCACGGTTTCGTTGTCCAGGCTCAACAGTTCATCGGCGCTCAGGGTGCTGGCCAACGCGGTGATGTGCTGCCAGCTGGCGGCGCGATCTTCTTCGTCTTTCAGGCGATCGGCCGGCAGTTGTTGCAACAACATGCCACGGGCACGACGACCGTCGGCGAACAGCTTGAAGCGGGTGCCAACCTGCTGCGACATGACGAAATAGTTGGTGAAGCAATCGGACAGGGTTTCGCCATCGAGGTCGACGATGCCCTGATAGCGCTGGCCAACGGTCGGGTCGACGGTCAGGGCCAGGACGCCGTTGGGCATCAAGTCGCTGAGAGTCGCATCCGCCGAGACCTGATCGGCGTGATAACGCGCCAGACCACGAATCTCGCGATCGCTGGAGCACTCGATCATCAACATCGGGATCGGGCCCTCGGAACGCGCCTGCAGAATCAGCAAACCGTCGAACTTCAGGGTGCCCACCAGCAACGAGGCCGCCGCCATCAATTCGCCCAGCAGTTGCGCAACCGGTTCCGGGTACGGGTGCTTGGCGAGGACTGCGGCGTAGCTGCGCTCAAGCGCTACCAGTTCGCCGCGAGTATCGCTGTCATCGAAGATGAAGCGTTGGGTGTAATCGGTATCCGGGAGATCGGTCATAGGTTTGGGTATCTGAATTGATGACAAATTGGTTACAAAACATGAAAATGCCGCGCTTCTTTGCACCTGTTTGGTGCGATCGTTCAGCCACGGGAGGCATTTTATGAACAATCCGGGTTTGTTCCAATCAAGGTGGAACCTCGGCCGGCTGGTTCTGTGCAACGTCGTGCCATTGGCGTTGCTGGCTTTCTGGTTATGGCCTACGGGCAACATGCTGTGTGTGATTTTCGACGAGTGGCTGTTTCGCTCGCTCAATGCACCGCTGGCCAGCAACCCGATATGGCTCCACATCTGGGCAATTGCAAGTCTGCGCCCGTTCGACATCGTCGTCGGACTGATTCTGCTGACGCTGTTGATCAAGGGCGACTGGGTGTTCAAGGCGATTGACGTGCGTCGCGCGTTTTTCGGTTTTTTCTCGATCCTGCTGTTGATGGTGGTGATTCGCGCGCTGTTTTCCAAGTTCGCCGACTACATGGGCTGGCAGCACAGCAGTCCGTCGATGGTGCTGGAAGGCGCGGTGCACCTCAGCGACTACTTCCCGCATTTGGAGAAGGCCTGGGAGCTGAAGGATCGCTCGAGCCAGAGCTTTCCCGGTGACCATGCGTCGGTGTTGCTGATCTGGGCTCTGTTCATGGGTGTGTTCAGCCGTACGGTCGGACAGTTCGTGACGATCTGGAGCCTGACGCTGCTGTTCATGCTGCCGCGACTGGTGGCTGGCGCGCATTGGGGTCAGGACGATTACATCGGCGGGATGTTGCTGGCGGTGTGGGCATTGGGCTGGGGTTACTACACGCCGTTTGCGTATCACGCGGCGAATTTCTGGTTGAAGGTGACGGCGCCGATTTTCAATCTGCTGGGCAAGTTGCCGCTGGTTTCGCGGATGAGCGTTGTGCGTAGCGCCTGATACCGCGTCGCCCCCGGCGAGTGCTGCGCACTCGAGTCGCCAGTAGGCTGGCTCCCACGGTTGGATTGCATTTCAAACTGTGGGAGCCAGCCTGTGGGCGATGAGGTCGGCACAGACAACACTGAAACATCAGCCTTAGTCGTCGTTACTGTTCCCACGAAATTTAAACAGATCCCGTCGCTGCTTCTTGCTCGGTTTGCCGTCGGTGCTCATGCCCAACGCGCCAGCCTTGCGCATTGCTGCGGCCGCTTCGCGCTTGGCAATACTCGCGTCGGTTTCCGCGTACAAAGCCTGCGCCTCGGGGGCCCCACGACGTACGATCGACAAGGCTTCGACCCTCACGATGCGCACTTCGAAACCGGTACGTATCTCAAACTCGTCGCCGACGCGTGGCTCTTTGCCGGGCTTGCAGCGCTCACCTCGACAATGCACCTTGCCACTCTCGATGGCGGCTTTGGCCAAGGCACGGGTTTTATAAAAGCGCGCCGCCCACAACCATTTATCGAGACGGACCTTGTCGTCCTCTTCCTGTTTTTGTGCCATATGAATTCCTCGCTCAGCCAGTAGTCGGAACTGTACTACCGTTTCTGTCGGGCGCAAGAACTCGGCCCTCCAGATAGACTGTGATCTTGACTGTTTCAGCGGCAAGGAGTGATCGAGTGACTAAATTTCCGTCTTCATTGACCTCGCCCAAGACGGGTTGCCAGGGCTGCCAGCAAAGCGAGCCGCTGGACTTCGATTTTGCCTTCGCCTACCAACCTATCGTTGATCTGCGCGACCAGTCGGTTTTCGCTCATGAAGCGCTGGTCCGAGGTGTAGCCGGCGAAGGGGCATTGACAGTGTTAGATCAGGTTACAGAAGAAAACCGCTACCGTTTCGACCAGCTCTGCCGGATGCGCGCCATCGAAGGCGCGGCCAATCTTAATATGCAGACACACTTGTCGATCAACTTCATGCCCAACGCTGTCTATCGTCCAGAGTTATGTATTCGCAGCACCCTGGAGGCGGCAAAAAAACACAATTTCCCGGTCGACCGGCTGATTTTTGAAACACTGGAAAGCCAGCACGTAGATAACTATCGCCATTTGACCAATATTCTGCGTGAATACCGCGAATTCGGCTTCAAGACCGCCATCGACGACTTCGGTGCCGGTTATTCGGGGCTCAATCTGCTGGCTGATTTCCAACCGGACCTGATCAAACTCGACATGGCGTTGATCCGCGATGTCGATCAAGACCGTGTCCGTCAGGCAATCGTGCGGGGGATTGTCACAATCTGTGCGGAGTTGGACGTTACAGTCATTGCCGAAGGCATCGAGAGCGCCGGAGAACGGGATTTCCTGGCGGACTGTGGAATATTTCTGATGCAGGGTTACTGGTTCGCCAAGCCTGCATTCAAAGCCCTGGCTCAGATACCACCTGACGCCTGGGCGCGTTAATCGTTGGTTTTTTATATTGAAGACATTTGACCATTTGACCGTTGTTGGCCTGCGCGAGTGGGTGGCGCTCCCGGATTTGGGCGTTGCAGGCATGCGCGCAAAAATCGACACCGGTGCCAGTACCTCCAGCCTGCATGCCACCGACATCGAACCGTTCGAACGTGACGGCGAGAAATGGGTGCGCTTTACCGCGCATCTGGGCACGGTGGTGCAGTTGCGTCACCGGCGTTGCGAAGCTCCACTGGTGACACGCAAGACCATCAAGAGCTCCAACGGCCATGCCCAGAAGCGCTACGTGATCAGCACCACCCTGGCCCTGGGTGATCGGGTCTGGCCAATCGAGTTCACCCTGGCCTGCCGCAAGTCCATGCGCTATCGCCTGTTACTCGGCTCCAAAGCCCTGATTGATGGCCAGTTGGTGGTCAATCCGGGCATCAAATATGTACAAGACAAGCCGGTGTTCCCGGTATCTACCTCCTCCACAGGTGTTGCATGAAGATCGCTGTGCTGTCGCGGAACCCGCGTCTGTATTCCACCCGTCGTCTGGTTGAGGCCGGCACTGAACGCGGGCATGAAATGGTAGTGATCGACACCTTGCGCGCCTACATGAACATCGCCAGCCACAAGCCGCAGATCCACTATCGCGGCAAACCGCTGGAAGGCTTCGACGCGGTGATCCCGCGGATCGGCGCGTCGGTGACGTTCTATGGCTGCGCGGTGTTGCGTCAGTTCGAAATGATGGGCGTGTTCCCGCTCAATGAGTCGGTGGCCATTGCCCGTTCGCGGGACAAATTGCGCTCGCTGCAACTGCTGTCGCGTCGTGGCATTGGTTTGCCGGTGACCGGGTTTGCTCACTCGCCGGACGATATTCCCGACCTGATCGACATGGTCAACGGTGCACCACTGGTGATCAAAGTGCTGGAAGGCACCCAGGGCATCGGCGTGGTGTTGTGCGAAACCGCGACCGCCGCCGAGTCGGTGATCGAGGCGTTCATGGGCCTGAAGCAGAACATCATGGTTCAGGAATACATCAAGGAGGCTGGCGGTGCAGACATCCGCTGCTTCGTGGTCGGCGACAAGGTAATCGCGGCAATGAAGCGTCAGGCCAAACCGGGTGAATTCCGCTCCAACCTGCACCGCGGCGGCAGCGCCAGCCTGATCAAGATCACCCCGGAAGAACGCATGACGGCGCTGCGTGCGGCCAAGGTCATGGGCCTGTCGGTGGCGGGCGTGGATATTCTGCGATCCAATCATGGGCCACTGGTGATGGAAGTGAATTCGTCGCCGGGACTGGAAGGGATCGAGACCACCACCGGGAAGAACGTGGCGGGGATCATCATTGAGCATCTTGAGAAGAATGGCGGGCCGAATATGACCCGCACCAAAGGCAAAGGCTAAAGCCAGCTTCAAGCGGCAAGCCCCAAGCGACAAGTAAAGTCGCTCTTGCTTGCCGCTTGCAGCTTGAAACTTGCAGCTGCCTCTACACCGCATCCCGCGGCAGCATCAACCCCAACGGCAACCGAACCCGCGCCTCCAGCCCACCACCGGACCGGTTACGCAGTTCAACATTGCCGCCATGCATCGAAGCAATCCGCTTCACGATCGCCAAGCCCAACCCCGTACCCTTGCCGCCGCGCGCTCGGTCGCCACGGGTGAACGGGTTGAAAATCGCCTCAAGCTCCGACGGATCAATCCCCGCACCACGGTCCATCACACTCAGCACCACATACGGCGCACTGGTGTCGCCGGACACATAAGCCGCCACTTCAACGCCGCTGCCGGCATGGTTCAAGGCGTTGCCGATCAGGTTGTTGAGCAGACGTTTCATCGATACCCGACGCAACGGGAACGGCTGGATCGGCTCCAGACGCAGACGAACTTTCTCTTCAGTCTGGTTGTACGGCGCCGCCACTTCACGCACCAGATCGCTGAGATCGACCTCCTCCACCGACTCGTCACGACCATCGCGAATGAACGCGAGGAACTGGTCGAGAATCGCGTCCATGTCTTCGATGTCGCGCACCATGTCATCGGTCAGGTCGTTGTGGTCGCCCATCAATTCCAGCGACAGACGCAAGCGCGTCAACGGCGTACGCAGGTCATGGGAGACGCCGGCCAGCATCAGCTCACGCTCACGTCCGGCTTGTTCGACATCTTCGGCCATCTGATTGAAGGCGCGATAGACCTCGGTCATCTCGCTCGGCGTGTCGCTGATCGGCAGACGCACGCTTCGACCCTGGCCGAGTTGCCGGGCGGCGTATACCAAACGCTTCAAGGGTTGGTTGAGCTGGCTGACAAAAATCCACGCCGAGGCCGTCGACAGCAAACCGATCGCGAGGAACCAGCCCAGCACGTTCCAGATTTTCTGGCCACGCAACGGATGTGGATACAACGGCACTTTCAGCCAGCCATCGCCCAGGCTCGGGGCGCGAACCCACAGAGCCGGCGGCGAATGCATTCGTAATCGCACTTCGGTGTCGGCGCCGAGTTCTGCCTGCATCTGTCGTTGATAGATCTCGCTGTACGGCCAGTGCTGTTCGCCTTCCGGCACACCGGCACCCACCACCCGGATCAGGGTCGCGGCATCGGCGATCTTCGCGCGGTTTTCTTCGTCAGCAGCCCAATAGGCGCGCAGCGTCAGGGCGACGCCGTGGCTGTATTGACGATCCACCAGCACGTCCTCGTTCATCAACAGATAAACCAGGGTCAGCGCCTTGGAAAACAGCACGACGATGAGCACCAGCCAGAGGGTGCGGGAGAAAAAGCTTTGGGGGAACCAGACGGGCGTCTTCATCAATAACCGCTACACACTTGCAGGAGCGAGCAATGCTCGCATATTGCGGATTGCGAGTCTGTGGGAATGGTCGTTTGACCAACCCCCAGCAGACCCGCTCCTACAAATCGCCGATCACTTGGTGGCGGCGCCATCCGGTACGAATACGTAGCCAACGCCCCAGACAGTCTGGATGTAGCGCGGTTTCGACGGATCAGGCTCGATCATCCGGCGCAGACGGGAGATCTGCACGTCGATGGAACGCTCCAGGGCATCCCACTCGCGGCCACGGGCCAGGTTCATGAGTTTGTCGCGGGTCAGTGGCTGACGCGCGTTCATCACCAAGGCCTTGAGTACCGCAAACTCACCGGTAGTGAGCATGTGCACTTCGTCGCCGCGTTTCAGTTCGCGAGTGGCCAGCGACAACACGTAATCACCGAAGGTGACATTTTCGTCTTCACTACCCGGCGCGCCCGGCACTGGTGCGGTCTGGCGACGCAACACCGCTTTGACCCGGGCCATCAGCTCGTCCGGGTTGAACGGCTTGGCCAGGTAATCGTCAGCGCCCAGTTCCAGGCCCTTGATGCGGCTCATCTCATCGCCCTTGGCGGTGAGCATGATGATCGGAATCTGGTTGTTCGCGGCCCGCAGACGGCGGCAAGCGGTCAGACCGTCTTCGCCGGGCAGCATCAAGTCGAGGACGACCAGATTGAATACTTCACGCGCCAGCAGACGGTCCATCTGCTCGGTATTCGGTACGGTACGGGCACGGTAGCCCTTGCTGACGAAGAAACGTTCCAGCAGGCTGCTCAGCCCCGGATCGTCATCAACGATAAGAATTTTTTCGCCTTCAGCAGTTTGTGCAGTGCTGCTCATTGGATGCTCCTTTTAGCTCGGCGCGCATTATGGCGTAGCTGCCGTTATACGCACCGTGTGCATTGTTAGCAGATTTTTCCTTCACTGCCAGAAAACCGGGGTTTAAGCCTACAGACTGTGACGCCCCCGAATGACAGAACGCTGGTTATAATGCGCGGCGTTTTGTGCCAGGCAACGTCTGAATCGTTACCGCAAGTGGCCGTCTTTTTTCCCGGTCAGCGCAGTAATTGTTCGATTTCACGGGTCAATGGGCTGCCTTTTGACCCAGGCAGCGGCAATCTTCAAGCCGCTCAACCAGACTCCGGGCCTTTATTTTCGTGCCTGCGAGCCTGCTTTCACAATATGTCAGGTGGTTTTATGGACAGCATCAACAGCCGCATCGCCGAGGAACTCGGCGTACGCCCACAACAGGTCGAAGCGGCCGTCGCGCTACTCGATGAAGGCTCTACCGTTCCCTTCATTGCCCGCTACCGGAAAGAAGTCACCGGCAGCCTCGATGACACCCAGTTGCGTCATCTGGAAGAGCGTCTGCGCTACCTGCGAGAACTCGACGAACGGCGCATCAGCATCCTGGCCAGTATCGAGGAGCAAGGCAAACTCACTCCTGCTCTTGAGCGCGATATCAAACTCGCCGACACCAAGACCCGCCTCGAAGACTTGTACCTGCCGTACAAGCAGAAGCGCCGCACCAAGGGCCAGATTGCCCTGGAAGCCGGCCTCGGCGACCTGGCCGACGGCCTGTTCAACGACCCGAACCTCACACCGGAAACCGAAGCCGCACGCTTCGTCGATGCCGAAAAAGGCGTGGCCGACGTGAAGGCTGCGCTGGAAGGCGCCAAGTACATCCTGATGGAGCGTTTCGCCGAAGACGCCAGCCTGCTGGAAAAACTGCGTACCTATCTCAAGCAGGAAGCCATCCTCAGTGCCCGCGTCATCGCCGGCAAAGAAGAGGAAGGCGCCAAATTCCGCGACTACTTCGAACACGACGAACCGCTGAAAAGCATGCCGTCGCACCGCGCATTGGCGATTTTCCGTGGCCGCAACGAAGGCATTCTCAGCTCTGCGCTGAAAGTCGGCGACGAACTGCCAGGCACCATGCACCCGTGCGAAGGCATGATCGGCCAGCAATTCAATATCCAGAACCAGAACCGTCCGGCCGACAAATGGCTCGGTGAAGTGGTGCGCTGGACCTGGAAGGTCAAGCTCTACACCCACCTCGAAACCGACCTGCTGGGCGAGCTGCGCGACGGCGCCGAAACCGAGGCGATCAACGTTTTCGCCCACAACCTGCATGACCTGTTGCTGGCCGCACCGGCCGGCCCACGTGCAACCCTGGGCCTCGACCCGGGCCTGCGTACCGGTTGCAAGGTTGCCGTGGTCGATTCGACCGGCAAGATGCTCGATCACGCCACGGTTTACCCGCACGTGCCGCACAACAAGTGGGATCAGACCATCGCCATTCTGGCCGCCCTGTGCGCCAAGCACTCGGTTGACCTGATCGCCATCGGCAACGGCACCGCCAGCCGCGAAACCGACAAACTGGCCATCGAACTGATCAAAAAATATCCGGCGATGAAGATGACCAAGGTCATGGTTTCGGAGGCCGGTGCATCGGTGTACTCGGCGTCGGAACTGGCAGCCAAGGAATTCCCCGATCTGGACGTGTCGATCCGTGGCGCCGTGTCCATCGCTCGTCGTCTGCAGGATCCGCTGGCAGAGCTGGTGAAGATCGATCCAAAATCCATCGGCGTTGGCCAGTACCAGCACGACGTCTCGCAGCTGAAACTGGCGCGCGGCTTGGACGCTGTAGTCGAGGACTGCGTGAACGCCGTCGGCGTTGATGTGAACACCGCTTCGGTGGCGCTGCTGGCGCGGATCTCCGGCCTCAACGCCACGCTGGCGCAGAATATCGTTGCTCACCGCGACGAACACGGCGCGTTCAAGACCCGTGCGGCGCTGAAGAAAGTCGCACGTCTGGGCGAAAAAACCTTCGAACAGGCTGCCGGTTTCTTGCGTGTGATGAACGGCGACAACCCGCTGGATTCCTCGGCCGTTCACCCGGAAGCCTATCCGCTGGTGCAACGCATTGCCGCTGAAACCGACCGCGATATCCGTTCGCTGATCGGCGACGCCAGTTTCCTCAAGCGTCTGGATCCGAAAAAATTCACCGACGAGACCTTCGGTCTGCCGACGGTGACCGACATCCTCCAGGAACTGGAAAAGCCGGGGCGTGACCCGCGTCCGGAGTTCAAGACTGCCGAGTTCCAGGAAGGTGTAGAAGACCTCAAGGACCTGCAACTGGGGATGATCCTTGAAGGTGTCGTCACCAACGTGACCGCGTTCGGCGCATTCGTCGACATCGGCGTGCATCAGGATGGTCTGGTGCACATCTCGGCGCTGTCAGAGAAGTTCATCAAGGACCCACGCGAAGCGGTGAAGGCCGGTGATGTGGTGAAAGTGAAGGTCATGGAAGTCGACATCCCGCGCAAACGCGTCGGCCTGTCGATGCGCATGGGCGACACCCCGGGCGAGAAAATCGACGGTGCCCGTGGCTCGCGTCCGGGCTCGGCGCAGCGTCAGCCGTCGAACAACGCGCCGCGCAAGGAAACCGCGACCGCAGCGCCGGTGAACAATGCAATGGCCTCGCTGTTCGCCAACGCCAAACAGCTGAAGAAACGCTGATGGAAATTCCGGCCGGGCTCGTCGAGAGCGCGTTTTTCAAGCTGTTGGGCTGCCGCCTGCACAGCCTGGAAACCGGGGTGGCGCAAGTCGCCCTGGGGCTGGAACCCGAACTGCGCAACCGCGGCGGCAAATTGCACGGTGGCGCGCTGTTCAGTCTGGTCGATATCGCCATGGGGCTGGCGTGTTCCAGCACCCACGGCTTCGATCAGCAGAGCGCGACCATCGAGTGCAAGATCAACTATATCCGCGCCGTCTCGGACGGCGAGGTGCTGTGCACGGCGCGGGTGATTCACCCGGGCCGGCGCACGCTGGTGGTCGAGGCCGAGGTGATGCAGGGCGACAAACTGGTCGCAAAAGCGCAAGGCACGTTCGCTGTCCTGTAGATGTTGATCATCATTTTGAGTTAATTTCGGCGCAATGAATCCTGTGGGAGCGAGCCTGCTCGCGAAGACGGTCTGTCAGTCGGCGATGATGTCGGCTGGAAAACCCTCTTCGCGAGCAGGCTCGCTCCCACAGGGATTGTGCAGTTCTTGACCGACCGGCAAATGGCCTGCCGCAAAAAACCAGGCGAAAACGCCAGTTTCAACTTCACCCTTGTAGACCGTCCTGCCCACCCCCATATTGGGGCGACTGACGCGTGAAGGAATCCAAATTGAGCGAACTTCTCAACCGCCGCCTGGCTCTGCTCGGCGAGCGCGCCAACCTCTCTCTGCTCGAACAGTGCCTTCACGGTATCGAACGTGAATGCCTGCGCGTGACCAGCGAAGGTCGACTGGCGCAAACGCCGCACCCGGAAGCCTTGGGTTCCGCGCTGACCAATGAAAAAATCACCACCGACTATTCCGAGTCGTTGCTGGAATTCATCACGCCCGCCCTGCCCGACCCGGCAGACACGCTGGCGAGCCTGGACAAGATTCATCGCTTTGCCTACAGCAAACTCGGCAACGAGTACCTGTGGAGTCCATCGATGCCGTGCCCGTTGCCGGCCGAGGAAGACATCCCGATCGCCTATTACGGCACCTCCAACATCGGTCAGCTCAAGTACGTCTATCGCAAAGGCCTGGCCCTGCGTTACGGCAAGACCATGCAGTGCATCGCCGGGATTCACTACAACTTCTCCCTGCCGGAAAAACTCTGGCCGCTGCTCAAGGAAGCGGAAGGTTTTGTCGGTACCGACCGGGATTTCCAGTCAGTCTCCTACATTGCGCTGATCCGCAATTTCCGTCGCTACAGCTGGCTGCTGATGTACCTTTTCGGTGCGTCGCCGGCGCTGGATGCCGGTTTCCTGCGCGGTCGTTCGCATCAGCTGGAACAACTGGACCCGGACACGCTGTACCTGCCGTACGCGACCAGCCTGCGCATGAGTGACCTTGGTTATCAGAGCAACGCCCAGGCCGGTCTGACGCCGTGCTACAACGATCTGGTGAGCTACACCGACAGCCTGCGCAAAGCCGTTGCTACGCCTTACGCGCCGTACGTTGAAGTCGGCACGCATCAGGATGGCGAATGGGTGCAACTGAACACCAACATCCTGCAGATCGAAAACGAGTACTACTCCAACATCCGCCCGAAACGCGTGACCTACACCGGCGAGCGGCCGATCCAGGCGCTGGTCGCTCGTGGCATTCAGTACGTCGAAGTGCGTTGCCTGGACATCAACCCGTTTCTGCCGATGGGCATCGACCTTACCGAGTCGCGCTTCCTCGACGCCTTCCTGCTGTATTGCGCGCTGAACGACAGCCCGCTGCTGACCAACACCTCGTGCAGCAATGCCACCTCGAACTTCCTCAGGGTGGTAAAGGAAGGTCGCCGTCCGGGCCTGCAATTGCAGCGTGACGGTGAGGCGGTCGACATGAAGACCTGGGCAGCCGAATTGCTGGAACAGATTGCTCCACTGGCGGCGCTGCTGGATCAAAGCCATGGCTCTGATGCGCACAGCACCGCGCTGGATGCGCAACTGGCCAAGGTCAAGGATTCGTCCCTGACGCCGTCGGCGCAGGTGCTGGCCGCGATGGCCGAGCACAAGGAAAGCTTCGCGCAGTTCTCTCTGCGCCAGAGTCAGGCACATGCCGAGTTCTTCCGCAGCGAGCCATTGGCGGCTGATGAGCAGGCGAAGTTTGAGGAGCTGGCGCGAACTTCGCTGGCGGCGCAGGCCGAGCTGGAGCAGAACGAGGTGGGCGATTTCGACGTGTTTGTCGGGTCGTACCAGGCGAGCATTCTGGCGATCAGTAACTGAAGAGCCTCTGAAAGCCCCTCACCCTGACCCTCTCCCTCCGGGAGAGGGCTACAGTGAGGGTTGCTCACTCCGCCGTCGAAGGCTTCTCCCAAAGATTGATCCCGCCCTCTTGGGCAAACCGGTCAATTTCCGCCAATTCCTCAGCACTGAAACTCAAATTCTTCAACGCCCCGACGTTCTCGATAATCTGCTCCGGCCGGCTTGCGCCGATCAGTGCCGAGGTCACCCGTGGATCACGCAGGGTCCAGGCCAGCGCCAGTTGCGCCAGGCTCTGGCCTCGACGCTTGGCGATCTCGTTCAGCGCGCGCACGTGGGCGATGTTGGCCTCGGACAAGTGCGCAGCCTGCAGCGAACCACCGCCCGGACGATTGACCCGCGCATCCGCCGGCACGCCGTTGAGGTATTTGTCGGTCAGCAGACCTTGCGCCAACGGCGTGAAGGCGATGACCCCGGTGCCGAGTTCGTCGGTGGTGTCGAGCAGGTCTTTTTCCACCCAGCGATTGAGCAGGTTGTACGCCGGCTGATGAATCAGCAGCGGCACTTTCCATTCCTTGAGCAGCGCGGCCATCTCACGGGTCTTCACGCCCGAATACGACGAGATGCCGATGTACAACGCTTTGCCCTGTTGCACGGCGGTGGCGAGGGCGCTGGCGGTTTCTTCCAGCGGGGTGTCCGGGTCGAAGCGATGCGAATAGAAGATATCCACATAGTCCAGACCGAGGCGTTGCAGGCTCTGATCGAGGCTCGCCAGCACGTATTTGCGCGAACCGCCGCCCTGCCCGTAAGGGCCGGGCCACATGTCCCAACCGGCCTTGCTGGAGATGATCAGCTCATCGCGATACTGCTTGAAGTCTTCGCGCAGCAAGCGACCGAAGTTGATCTCGGCGCTGCCGTACGGCGGGCCGTAGTTGTTGGCCAGGTCGAAGTGGTTGATGCCCAGGTCGAACGCGGTACGCAGCAAGGCGCGCTGGGTGTCGATCGGCGTGCTGTCGCCAAAGTTGTGCCACAGGCCCAGCGACAGCGCCGGCAGCACCAGACCGCTGCGGCCGACGCGGCGGTAAGGAATGGAGTCGTAGCGGTTTTCGGCAGCGGTGTAAGTCATCGAATCCTCTCTTGTCTGTTTTGAATTTGGTATCGACTGCTTCGCAAGTTGCCCAGCATACGCCCAGACAAACACTGATAAACGCCGGACTCGAGAAAATGCTGAAACGTTTCAGAAATTTCATCTTCGACGGTAAACCCTCGCCAGACTCGGGCCGCGCTCCGACGATCTTTTGATCTTCGCCCCGCCTTCAAACAGCCACCGCAAAAACCTCCCCCAACCAATCCACAAACACCCGAACCCGTGGCGACATGTGTCGGTTGTGCGGGTAGAGCACGGATACCGGCATTGGAGGTGGTGGCGTGTCGATGAGGATTTCCTGCACCACTTCCTGAGCAATCAGCGTTTCCATCCGGTAATGCGGGCACTGGATGATGCCCAGCCCGGCAATCGCCGACGCGGCATAAATTTCCGCGCCGAACACCGACAGCGCACCGTCGATGGCGACTTCCTGCAGTTCGCCGTCAACCATGAATTCGAAGGGAAACAACTTGGCCGTGGTGCGCGAGACGTAGTTCACCGCGCGATGGTTTTTCAATTCAGAGAGGTTCTTCGGCTCACCGTATTGACGCAGGTACGCCGGGCTGGCGCAGGTGATCTGGCGCAGGCTGGCGACTCGCTTGCCGATGAGGTTGGAATCGCCAAGCGTCCCGGCGCGCAGCACGCAATCGACGCCTTCGGCGATCAGATCGACGAAGCGGTCGGCCTCGCTGATCGACAGTTCGATGTCGGGATAACGCTCCATGAATTGCGGCAGCGCCGGGATCACAAAATGCTTGGCCAGCGTCCCGTGCAGATCCACCCGCAGCCGTCCTTTTGGCGCCACGCCGCGAAACGCCAATTCGGCCTCCTCCAGTTCCGCGAGCAATTGCACACAGCGTTGGTAGTAAGCCTCGCCGTCCAATGTCGGCCGCACTTTGCGCGTGCTGCGCTCCAGCAAGCGAGTGCCGAGCCAGGCTTCGAATTGATTGAGGGTATGAGTCAGTGTCGCCCGTGGCAGGTTCAGGTCATCGGCCGCCAAGGTGAAGCTGCTGCGCTCGTAGATCCGCACGAACACCTTCATTGCTTTGACTTGATCCACGGCGCTTTCCCCCGGCTTTTAATTGTTGGCGATTTTTGAACAGTCAAGGCAACTCTCGTGCATTTATCGGTGTGAGTAAACATGTGAAATTGGCTCCACACCCAATCAACACCTGCACAAGGATCATCGCCATGACTCAGCAAACTTCGAAAGTCGCCCTCGTAACCGGTGCTTCTCGCGGCATCGGCGCCGTGATTGCCAAGCAACTGGCCAGCGAAGGTTTCGCCGTCGCCATCAACTATGCGAGCAGCGCCAGTGAAGCCTCGAAACTGGTGGTTGAGTTGCGCCAGGCCGGGCATCAGGCCATGGCGGTCAAGGCCGATGTCGCCAATGCCGGCGACGTGCAGCGCATGTTCGATGAGACCGAGGCACAACTGGGGATGATCGATGTACTGGTGAACAACGCCGGCATCCTCAAGGTGTTGCCCTTGGCGCAACACACAGACGAACTGTTCGAGAAGAACTTCAACATCCACGCTCGCGGCACTTTCAATACCCTGCGCGAAGCAGCGACACGCTTGAACAGTGGCGGGCGGATCATCAACTTCTCCAGCAGCACCGTCGGCATGAACCTGCCGGGTTACGCGGTGTACATCGCCAGCAAAGCAGCGGTGGAGTCGCTGACCCAGGTGTTCGCCAAGGAAATGCGCGGACGCAACATCACCGTCAATGCCGTGGCACCGGGCCCAGTCGCTACTGAGTTGTTTCTGCACGGCAAGAGTGAAGAGCAGATTCAGACCTTCGCCAAGATGCCTCCGCTGGAACGCCTGGCTCAGCCAGAAGACATTTCCCGCGTCGTGTCCTTCCTGGTCGGCCCGGATTCGGCTTGGGTCAACGGGCAAGTCTTGCGCGTCAACGGCGGCCTCGTCTGAGCGGCCTCACCCGGGCAAAGGAGAAGAAAATCATGAGTCATCCAGCCAATAACGCCCACACCGGGCAATCGAAACTGATGTTTACGCTATTCACCGCGGTGGCTGCCGCCACTGCCGCACTGGCGGCCGGTTCCAGCCTGTTGCTGACCCTGCCAGTGTGGGCGATGTTTGTCGGTTGGGTCGCGTTCTTTAGCCGTGGCCTGACCTTGCGCGACGGCCTGGTGAACCTCGGCTGTGTGCTGATGGGCATCGCCTTCGGCATGGCTGCGGCGCTGAGCATCAGCGCCCTGACCCCCACGTTGGGCCTGTTTGCCCTGCCGGTCGTGGTGTTTGTCGTGGCGATGGTCGTGGTGTCGCTACGTGCCACCCGGACGATGAACAACCTCGTCGCTTACTTTCTCGGCCTGATCGCCTATTTCGCATCGCACCTGAAACCCTCTCTGGAAAGCTTCGTTGAACTGGGCGCAGCCGGCACCCTCGGTTCCTTCGCCGGTTGGTTGTCCCATGTCGCGCAACAACGCCTTCCTCGTCGCGCCTGAAACCACCCTCACTGTGCAGAGATCAACGCCATGAAATCAAACAGGGGCACCAACCATTTCGTGCACTCCGGCTCGCCCGCCGATCGGGTACGCGCCGAGATGTTCCGCCGCATCGGTCTGGAAGACCTGCTGAAACCGACACTGCGCTAATGCCTGCTCTGCCACCGATCGTTCCATGCTCTGCGTGGGAACGATCATTGATGACCCGTGCCTCGGAGCTCCCCATGCGCCAGAACCCGACCTTGCTTATTCTCGCCCTTGCGCCGTTCTATCGCCTCGGTGAACCCATTTCCTACGCCCTGTTACGCGCCACGTACGGTGTGATCATGGTGACCCACGGCTTGCCCAAACTGCTGGGTCAGTCGCACGGTTCGATGGCCGATCCGATGGCCGCGTCGATCAACCTGATCCAGAACGTCCTGCACCTGCCTATGCCGGGCCTGATTGGCCTGCTGGTGGCGCTGCTGGAAGGTGTCGGCGGATTGCTGCTGGCTCTGGGACTGGGCACGCGCCTGCTGGCGGCGATGATGGGTATCCAGATGCTGACGATCGCCAGTATTCTCGGACCTACGTGGCCCTGGATCGACCGTGGCATCGAATACCCGGTGCTGATGGCGTTTCTGTCGCTGTACATCCTGTTTCGCGGAGCAGGACGCTACTCACTCGACCACACTTTAGGTCGAGAACTCTGAAAGTTGCTGTCGCGAGGACGTCGCCATGCACACCACCATCATCATCTTCTTCGGCCTGGTCCTGCTGGCACTGATGCTCTACATCGGCGAGCGCATCGGATTCAGCCGTCAGACCATGGCCTACAGCTTCGCCGCCCTGTGGCTGGCGTTGACGGTGATTAATGGCGCGGTGGGGGTGGTGCATGCCGGGCAGTCCGTGGGGTCGGAACTGGGGATTGGCAGTGTGGTGTACGGCGTGCCCGTGGAGGCGATGGTGTTGTTCATGGTGCTGAGCGCCGAGTCCTGAACAGACCCCGGCGCTCAGCTCATGATCAACGCACCAGGTGCAGGAACTGCATGTGGCGTTCGTACTGGTCGAGGATGTCGTTGATGATCTGTTCCTTGGTGTAACCCACCAGATCGTAATCCTGACTGCCCTCGCTCAGGTGCACTTCAGCGCGGTAGTAACGGCGATTGTTGAGCTGTTTGGAGCCCATGCCGCCACGTGCGAACGACGGCGTGAAGTAGCCGCGCATCTGCACCTGATAGATGAATGGATGCTGCTCGCCATGGCCGATTTCCAGGCTGACGTTGTCGTGCGCAGGATCGGGCTGAGTGACCACATTCAAGCCTTTCTCGACGAACACCGCCGTCACTTCTTCGATCGCCGGGCGCACCGTGCTGTCCATGAAACGGTACACCTCATCACGCGACGGGAAGTGCACAGCCTGGCTCAGGCGTTGTCGCCAACCACCCGTGCCACGCCGCGAACCGGACACCGGCGCCAGCGAATGCAGTTGCGCGATCTGCTTCTGCGATTCGAGATAGAACGCCTTGTGCAGACCCCACATCATCAGCAGCAGAATCAACGAGAACGGTAACGAGGTCAGCACCACGGCCGACTTCAATGCATCGATGCTGCCGGAGAACAGCAGCGCACTGGTGATCAACGCTGTCATCGCGCCCCAGAACACCCGCAGCCATTTAGGCCCGTCTTCGTCAGGGTTGCCGCCCTTGGCGGACAGGGTCGAGAGCACCACCGTGCCTGAGTCAGCAGAAGTGACGAAGAATACGAAGCTGATAAACACCGTCACGGCGATGACGGTTTTGCTCCACGGGTAGGTTTCCAGCAGCAGGTAGAGGGTCATCGACGGATTCTCGATCGCCGACATGCCCATCGCCGACATTCCGTGATTGAGCACCTGATCGATGGCGCTGTTGCCGAAGATCGACATCCACGCCAAGGTGAAACCGAGCGGAATCAACAGCACGCCGAAAACGAATTCACGGATGGTGCGACCACGGGAAATCCGCGCAATGAACAGGCCCACGAACGGCGACCATGCAATCCACCAGGCCCAGTAGAACACTGTCCAGCCGCCGAGCCAGTCGCTCGGTTTGTCATAGGCGTAGAGGTCGAAACTCTTCATCGGCAAAGCGCCGAGGTAGTCGCCGATGTTCTGGATCAAGGTGTTGAGCAGGTGCTGAGTCGGGCCGGCGAACAGCACGAACAGCAGCAGCGCACAGGCCAGCAGCATGTTGATGTCGGACATCACCCGCACGCCTTTATCGACCCCGGCCACAGCGACGAGGATCGCCGCGCCCATCATCAGTGTGATCAGGCCGACCTGAATCCACTGTGTGTGGGCAATGCCGAACAGGTAGTCGAGACCCGAGTTGAGGTGCAGCACACCAAAGCCCATGTCGGCGCCGAGACCGAACACCGTGGCGATGATGCCGAAGCCATCCACCGCGTAACCAATCGGGCCGTTGATGCGTTTGCCGATCAGAGGATACAGCGCCGAGCGCAGGGCCAGCGGCAGGTTATGCCGATAGGCGAAGTACGCCAGGGCCATGCCGACGAAGGCGAAAACGCCCCAGCCATGCAGGCCCCAGTGCAGAAACAGCACCTGCATGGCCTGACGCGCCGCATCCGCGGTGCCGGCCTCGCCTTGTGGCGGCTGCAGCATGTGCGTCAGCGGCTCTGAAACGCAGAAAAAGAACAGCGTAATGCTGATCCCGGCGGCGAACAGCATGCCGGCCCAGGACAGATAACTGAACTCGGGTTCGTCGTGGTCGGCACCGAGTTTTATCTTGCCGTAGCCGGATAACGCGGTGACCACCACGAAGACCAGATACAGCGTCATCGCGAGCATGTAATACCAGCCGACCGTGTTGGCCGCCCAGTTTTGTGCTTCAAGCAGCCAGGCACCGGCCTGTTGCGGCATGGCGATGACAACGAGACCAAACAGCAGAATAAACGTCGCGGCGAAGTAGAACACCGGCGGATTCATCCGCACCAGACCGCTGGCGGGGGTAGACGATGCACTCATGAAACGTGCACCTCTAGGGGTTGAAACGTGGCTGAAATGATCGGACTCAGCAAAGGCAAGCCTCCTGTTGTGAGCGGGCAGCGAACCACCGGTTTAACTTGAATGAACGTTCAAGTTAAACATGGATAGGGCGCTAAGGACTAATCGCACGGCTAAGCGGTAGCTTTCCTACGCTAGCTCAAGGAGGGGTATGACGTTGGTTTGGGGCGAATCGTTCACTGGAGAATTGGCGGAAGGCCATTATCTCGGTACAACCTTAAAAAATTTTCGCGAGCAGGCTCGCTCCCACTTTGGAGTGCGTTCCACTGTGGGAGCGAGCCTGCTCGCGATGAGGCCCGAAGCAGCAACGCAGATTCAGAAACCTACTTCTGCGTCCCGTCATCATGCTGCAAATTGGCCTGAGTCAAATTGCACCCGGCCGGCACACTGCGCGTCAGCCAGACATTGCCGCCAATGGTCGAGCCCTTGCCAATGGTGATCCGTCCAAGAATCGTCGCCCCGGCATAAATCACCACGTCATCTTCAACAATCGGATGACGCGGATGGCCCTTCTGCAACTGCCCGTCTTCATCTGCCGGGAAGCGTTTGGCGCCCAGAGTCACTGCCTGATAAATCCGCACCCGCTCACCAATAATCGCGGTCTCGCCGATCACCACACCCGTGCCATGGTCGATGAAGAAACTGCGGCCGATCTGCGCGCCCGGGTGGATATCGATGCCCGTCGCCGAGTGAGCGATTTCCGCGCTGATCCGCGCCAGCAACGGCAACCCGGCGCGATACAAATGGTGCGCCAGACGATGGTGAATCACCGCCAGAATCCCCGGGTAGCACAGCAGCACTTCATCAACGCTGCGCGCTGCCGGATCGCCGTGATAGGCCGCCAGCACGTCGGTGTCGAGCAGCGTGCGCAACCCCGGCAAGGCAAGGGCAAAATCCTGGACGATCTGGATCGCCCGGGCCTCGACTTCGGTGTCGACTTGCGCGCTGTGCCGGGCAACATAACGCAGCTCAAGTCGCGTCTGCGCCAGCAAGGCATTCAACGCGACGTCGAGGGTGTGCCCCACATAAAAATCTTCACTTTCTTCGCGCAGATCGACCGGCCCCAGGCGCATCGGGAACAACGCGCCACATAAAGCCTCGAGAATCTCCGCCATCGCAGCACGCGAGGGCAGCTCGCGGCCACCCTGCTCGCCGGAGGCCCGGCCATTTTGTGCGCGCCACTGATCCCGCGCGGTGCGCAGTTGGCTGACGATGGTCTGCAATTGCCAATGGCTGGAACGCTCGCTCACGGTAAAGACTCCTCACGGGCGGCCGGACTGTCTGGCCGCGTCAACGGCGACCACTTTACGGCATGGCTGCGAGGGCGAATTAAGAACCGATAGTGCTGGGCTCAGTTCATTTGGCTATAAGCGATTCACGGTTGCCCCTGCAAAATCGACTGCCTATAGTCCTTTCATCTTTCTCCGCCAGTACGACTCATGATTAAACAACAGCTGGACCGTTTTAACCGTCTCGACCTGCTCGGCCAACCTACCCCACTGGAAAAACTTGAGCGCCTCTCTGCCTGGCTCGGCCGCGAGGTCTACATCAAACGCGATGATCTGACGCCGCTGGCCATGGGCGGCAACAAATTACGCAAACTCGAATACCTCGCCGCCGATGCGCTCGCGCAGTGCGCCGACACGCTGATCACCGCCGGCGCGCTGCAATCGAACCATGTTCGCCAGACCGCAGCACTGGCCGCCAGACTGGGCCTGAGTTGTGTCGCGCTGTTGGAAAATCCGTTGGGCACTGACGACAGTAACTACATCGGCAACGGCAATCGGCTGCTGCTGGACCTGTTCGACACCAAGGTCGAGCTGGTCGAAAACCTCGACAACGCCGACGAGCAACTGACCGCCCTCGCCGCGCGTTTGCGCAGCAACGGCAAGAAGCCGTATCTGGTGCCGATCGGTGGCTCGAATGCGCTCGGTGCGCTGGGTTACGTGCGCGCAGGCCTGGAACTGGCCGAGCAGATCAAGGACACCGGCCTCGACTTCGCCGCCGTGGTGTTGGCTTCAGGCAGTGCCGGCACGCACAGCGGTCTGGCGCTGGCCCTGAGCGAAGCGTTACCCGAATTGCCGGTGATCGGCGTGACCGTTTCGCGTAGCGAAGAAGACCAGCGCCCGAAGGTGCAAGGTCTGGCCGAACGCACGGCGGAGCTGCTCGGCGTAGCGCTGCCGGCAAGCTTCAAAGTCGAATTGTGGGACGAATACTTCGGCCCGCGCTACGGCGAACCGAATGCCGGGACACTGGCGGCGGTAAAGTTGTTAGCCAGTCAGGAAGGCCTGTTACTCGACCCGGTGTATACCGGCAAGGCCATGGCGGGTTTGCTCGATGGCATTGGCCGTTCGCGCTTCGAACAAGGTCCGATTATTTTCCTGCACACCGGTGGGGCCCCGGCGTTGTTTGCCTATAAGGATTTTCTGTAGCCGAAAGATCAAAAGATCGCAGCCTTCGGCAGCTCCTGCATCGGATTGCGTTCACCTGGAGCTACCGAAGGCTGCGATCTTTTCGAATTCGCCACATATTCCTCAAGAGAATATCAAATTAAGTATTTAGTATTTTCAAGTCTAACGCAGTCATCATATAGTCTCGCCGCAGGCGAATTTCGCGAGAGACGCATAAGCTGCTTTAAGGCAGGATAGCGCTGTCGTTCAAATCACCCATTTGCCTACATTCCTTAAGCGTCTTCCATAAGAAAACACAGGGGCTTGTCATGAATTTTTCCGCACTACGTCGCAATCTGCTGGTTGGCTCGCTGGGCCTGGCGCTGAGCGCCGGTCTGATCGGCCAGGCAGTGGCCGGTGAGCAGCTGCAACAGATCAAGGACAAAGGCGTTATCAACGTCGGCCTGGAAGGCACTTACCCACCGTTCAGCTTCGTCGATGCCGACGGCAAACTGTCCGGTTTCGAAGTCGAGCTCTCCGAAGCCCTGGCGCAAAAACTCGGTGTCAAAGCCAAGATCCAGCCAACCAAATGGGATGGCATCCTCGCTGCGCTGGAATCCAAGCGCCTGGACGTCGTGGTCAATCAGGTGACCATCTCCGAGGAGCGCAAGAAGAAGTACGACTTCTCCGAACCGTACACCGTCTCCGGTATCCAGGCGTTGGTGCTCAAGAGCAAGGAATCCGCGCTGAACATCAAGACCGCCGCTGACCTGGCCGGCAAGAAAGTCGGTGTGGGTCTGGGCACCAACTACGAGCAGTGGGTCCGCGCCAACGTGCCGGGTGCAGACGTGCGTACCTACGATGATGATCCGACCAAGTTCGCCGACCTGAACAATGGCCGCACCGACGCTATCCTGATCGACCGTCTGGCCGCCCTCGAGTACGCCAAAAAAGCTCCGAAAACCGTCGCTGCTGGTGAAGCCTTTTCCCGTCAGGAGTCCGGTATTGCCCTGCGCAAAGGCGAGCCGGAACTGCTGGCCGCCCTGAACAAGGCCCTCGACGAACTGCGTGCAGACGGCACCCTGAAGAAGCTGTCGGAAAAATACTTCAACGCAGACGTCACTAAATAATGGAAGAAGCTTTCCAACTCGCACTTGATTCCGCGCCCTTCCTGCTCAAGGGCGCGTATTACACGGTTGTCCTCAGCCTTGGCGGGATGTTCTTCGGCCTGCTGCTGGGCTTTGGTCTGGCGTTGATGCGCCTGTCACGCTTCAAGTCGGTCAGCTGGCTGGCCCGCATCTACGTGTCGTTCTTTCGCGGCACGCCGTTGCTGGTGCAGCTGTTCGTGATTTATTACGGCTTGCCGCAAATGGGCCTGGAGCTTGATCCGCTGCCAGCGGCGCTGATCGGCTTCTCGCTGAACATGGCCGCCTACGCCTGTGAAATCCTGCGCGCCGCGATCGGCTCGATCGAACGCGGCCAGTGGGAGGCCGCTGCGAGCATCGGCATGACCCGCGCGCAAACCTTGCGTCGGGCCATCCTGCCGCAAGCGATGCGCACGGCATTGCCGCCGCTGGGCAACAGCTTCATTTCACTGGTCAAGGACACTGCACTGGCCGCAACCATTCAGGTGCCGGAACTATTCCGTCAGGCGCAGCTGATTACCGCCCGGACTTTCGAAGTCTTCACCATGTATCTTGCCGCCGCGCTGATCTACTGGATTCTGGCCACGGTGCTGTCGCACTTGCAGAACAAGTTGGAAGAGCGGGTCAATCGGCACGACCAGGAGTCCTGACCCCATGATTGTCGTGGAAAAACTGACAAAGCAGTTCAAGGGTCAAGTGGTGCTCAACGGCATTGACCTTGAGGTTAAGGAAGGCGAGGTCGTCGCGATCATCGGCCCTAGCGGCTCGGGCAAGACGACGTTCCTGCGCTGCCTGAATTTCCTTGAAGAACCCACCAGCGGCCGGATCAAGGTCGGCGATATCGAAATCGATACCCGCCGCCCGCTGAACCAGCAACAAGGTCTGGTGCGCAATCTGCGCCAGCATGTGGGCTTCGTGTTCCAGAACTTCAACCTGTTCCCCCATCGCACCGCTCTGGAAAACGTCATCGAAGGGCCGATCGTGGTCAAGAAGATGCCGCGCGAACAAGCGGTTGCCCTGGGCAAGAAGCTACTGACCAAGGTCGGTCTCGCCGGCAAGGAAGACGCTTATCCGCGTCGACTTTCCGGGGGCCAGCAACAACGTGTGGCGATCGCCCGTGCGTTGGCGATGGAGCCGGAAGTGATCCTGTTCGACGAGCCGACTTCGGCCCTCGACCCGGAACTGGTCGGCGAAGTGCTGGCGACCATCCGCGGTCTCGCTGAAGAAAAACGCACCATGGTGATCGTCACCCACGAAATGGGCTTCGCCCGTGACGTGGCCAACCGTGTGGTGTTTTTCGACAAGGGCGTGATCGTTGAACAAGGTGAAGCCAAAGCGTTGTTTGCCAACCCGAAAGAAGAACGCACTCAACAGTTTCTCAGCAAGTTCCTGAATCACGCCTGAGAATGTTTAACGCACCCTCTCAAACTTCCATGGATGGAAGTTATCTTTACCCCGCTCCAACCCCCTCCCGACTATATACACGCCAGACACACTCAACGCACTACATGTATATATGTTCTGCAACAGATAAAACTCGCCTGAAACTTATCGAATGTCACTGGCAGGAGTATGAATAACTCTGCGTAAAAACGGCTAAAAAAGCCTGTGAAAGGTAGCCATATTCGCCTTTACGCCTAGGAGTTTGACTTCAGAAATGTAGGAAAATTCTGATAGAACCTCAATTCCAAGATTAACTACCACCGACTATTGACACCCCTCCCCGCACCCTCTTATCTAGTCGCCAACCGGCACTACTTAGTTTAATCAACTCACTCTCAAGTTGAACAAAATGTTCATTGCTTTATTGCCAGTTGATTCATGCCATTTGTTCTTCCAGAAACGGACTTCGCTGCAAGGCTTCAAGGAGAGAAATCGATGACCCGCACTTCGCATACCCCCGAACTGGCAGCACCGACACTGTCGCCAGCGCAAAAAACCGGCATCAACCTGACCGCCGCCGCACATCTGCTGGTCGCCGTTTCGCCCTATCCCGACATGGACTGCGGCGACCTGATCGAACTGTTCTGGAACAAGTGCTACGTCGCATCAAAGGTGCTGACCGCCGAGGACGTTGGCGAGTCGATCAGCATGCGTGTGCCGGAGAGTTTCATTGTCAACGGCACCGCGCGTATCCACTACCGGGTGATGCAAGTCGGTCAGGGGGCGGCACTGTCGGCAGCGACGCGCGTACAGGTCAAACTCGAATGTCCTGGCGGCCAGCCAGCCGCCGTGTGCGGTGACGAAAACCAGCAACTGGCGCCGGTGATAATCCCCGATGCCATTCGCCGTCAGGGGGTGAATCCGAATCAGATCAAACGCGGCGTGCCACTGACCATAGAGCCCTACCTGAACATGGCGGAAGACGACGCCATCACTTTGCGCTGGGGCGATGTCCGTATGGATCTCGCGCCGATCACGGCTGCCGATATCGGGCTGCCGATTCAGGTCTGGGTGCCGCCGTCGGTCATCGTCGAAGCCGGCGAGGATATGCGCCTGGACGTGACCTACTGCATCCTCGACCGGGTCGGCAACAACTCGCGCTGGGCACCGCCACGGACATTGAAGATCGGTTGTGTGAATCCTTATCTGAAGGTGCCATTGACGCAAGCACTCAAGACGGCCGAAACGCGCAAGCCTTAGCAGTGAATCCAACGGGTGAGGGAACGTTCGCCTCACCATCGTTCACGTTCACCGCAGGGGTTTTACCAACCTCGGAATTCTTGACCAACCCGACCTTCAACCCTTCTATACATATTCCTAAAAGTTAGTTTATTTAATTTTTATACACGCTTAGGGTATATGAACCGGACCACCGGACATTCTTTCTTTCGCTGCACTGTGCGGCGTTTTCATGAGATGTGAGGTAGGTAGTATGGTCCGGAACACAATCACCCCAGTGCAGATCGCCAGGGCATTGCGTGCAGCCAAGGAGCGGCACTGATGTCCAGTCTGGCAGATGCAATCGTCCAGTCTGATCTGGACATCGCCCCGCTGTTGTTGCCCGCGCAAGTCTTGCGCAACGACGCCCAAGCCCTAGAGGCCGCCCTTGAGCTGGCGCAAGTCGCCCGCGTGCAGGCCGCCAGGCGCGACCGCCAACGCAAATTGCCGTGGCCGGAAATCGAACAGTTCACCCGAAGTGGTCTGGGCAGCATTGCCATCCCGCGCGAATACGGTGGTCCGCAGGTTTCGTTCGTCACGCTGGCCGAGGTGTTCGCGATTATTTCCGCCGCCGATCCGGCACTGGGACAGATCCCGCAGAACCAGTTCGGCATCATCAACCTGGTGCTTGGCTGCGCCACCGAAGCGCAGAAAAGGCAGCTGTTCCAAAGTGTTCTGGAAGGCTGGCGCATCGGCAATGCCGGCCCTGAACGCGGCACCAAAAACACCCTGGAACTGAAAGCGCGCATCACCGCTGACGGCGATGAGTACGTGATCAACGGCCAGAAGTTTTATTCCACCGGCGCGCTGTTTGCGCACTGGGTCGCGGTGAAAGCGCTCAACGATGACGGCAAGCAAGTGCTGGCCTTCGTCCGCCGCGGCACACCGGGTTTGCGCATTGTTGATGATTGGTCGGGCTTCGGCCAGCGCACCACCGCCAGCGGCACGATCCTGCTGAACAACGTGCGCGTCGAAGCGAGCCTTGTCGTCGACAACTGGAAGATCAACGAAACCCCGAACATTCAAGGCGCGGTGTCACAACTGATTCAAGCAGCGATCGACGCCGGCATCGCCCGTGGCGCCATCGAAGACGCCATCGAGTTTGTCAAAACCCGCGCGCGGCCATGGATTGACGCCAAGGTCGAGCGCGCCAGCGATGACCTCTATGTCATAGCTGACATCGGCAAGCTGAAAATCGAACTGCATGCCGCCGAAGCGCTGCTGCGCAAGGCCGGGCAAGTGCTCGATCAGGTACATGCCGCGCCAGTCACCGTCGAGTCCGCCGCCCGCGCCTCGATAGCTGTGGCTGAAGCCAAAGTGCTCACCACCGAGATCTCGCTGCTGGCCAGCGAAAAGCTGTTCGAACTGGCCGGCAGCCGCGCCACCCTCGCCGAATTCAACCTCGACCGTCACTGGCGCAACGCCCGCGTGCACACGCTGCACGACCCGGTGCGCTGGAAATATTACGCGGTCGGCGCCTATCGCCTGAACGGCACGTTGCCGGCTCGCCATTCCTGGATTTGACCAGATCTTTGGAGAAACACATGACTTTTTCCCATCCCGTAGCGGTCATTACCAGCGATGAGCAAGCCCTGATCGTCGCCAGCGACCTGGCCGAAGATTTCAAACGCGACAGCGCCCTGCGCGACCGTGAACGACGCCTGCCGCTGCCCGAACTCGACGTGTTTTCCCGCTCCGGCCTGTGGGGCATCACTGTCCCCAAGGAATACGGCGGCGCCGCTGTGTCCAACGTCACGCTGGCCAAAGTCATCGCCCTGATCGCTCAGGCTGACGGCTCTCTTGGGCAGATTCCGCAGAACCATTTCTATGCCCTCGAAGTCCTCAGGGTCAACGGCAGCCACGCGCAGAAACAACGGTTGTACGCCGAGGTGCTGGCCGGCCAGCGCTTTGGCAATGCACTGGCGGAACTGGGCACCAGAACCGCCCACGACCGCGTTACCAGCCTCAAACGTGATGGCGACGGCTATCGCATCAACGGCCGCAAGTTCTACGCAACCGGGGCGATTTACGCGCAGCGCATTCCTACCTCCGTGGTCGATGAAAACGGCGTGCAGCAACTGGCCTTCGTCTCGCGTGACAGCCAGGGCCTGAGCGTGATCGACGACTGGAGCGGCTTCGGCCAGCGCACCACTGGCAGCGGTTCGGTGGTGTTCGAAGACGTGTACGTCGCAGCGCAAGACGTCCTGCCGTTTCAAAGCGCCTTCGAACGCCCGACCACCGTCGGCCCGCTCGCGCAGATCCTTCACGCCGCCATCGACACCGGTATCGCCCGCGCCGCTTATGAAGACGCGCTGCACTTTGTGCGCAGCAAAACCCGGCCATGGATCGACTCGGGTAATGACAATGCCACTGAAGATCCGCTGACACTGAAAAGCTTCGGCCACTTGAGTATTCGCCTGCACGCGACCGAGGCTCTGCTTGAACGCGCCGGCGAATTTCTTGATGTCGCGCAAGCCGAAACCAACGCAGACACCGTCGCCGCGGCATCGATTGCCGTCGCCGAAGCACGCGCCATCAGTACTGAAATTTCGCTGGCCGCCGGTAGCACGCTGTTCGAACTGGCCGGCAGCCAGGCCACGCTGATCGAACACGGCCTCGACCGCCACTGGCGCAACGCCCGGGTGCACACCCTGCACGACCCGGTGCGCTGGAAGTATCACGCGGTTGGCAATTACTACCTAAACGATGAAAACCCGCCACTGCGGGGCACCATCTGATGAGCAAGAAAAAAATCCTGCTCAACGCGTTCAACATGAACTGCATCGGCCATATCAACCATGGCTTGTGGACGCACCCGCGCGACACGTCGACCCAATTCAACAGAATCGAATACTGGACCGAATTGGCGCAGTTGTTGGAGCGAGGGCTGTTCGACGGGCTGTTCATCGCCGACATCGTCGGCGTGTATGACGTCTATCAGAACTCGGTAGATGTCACGCTGAAGGAGTCGATCCAGTTGCCGGTCAACGATCCGTTGTTGCTGGTTTCGGCGATGGCTGCCGTGACCCAAAACCTGGGTTTCGGCCTGACTGCCAACCTCACCTACGAGCCGCCATATTTGTTCGCCCGGCGCATGTCGACACTCGATCATCTGAGCCGTGGTCGCGTGGGCTGGAACATCGTCACCGGTTACCTCGACAGCGCCGCCAAAGCCATGGGCCTGAGCGAGCAAGTCGAGCATGACCGGCGCTACGACCAGGCCGACGAATACCTTGAAGTGCTCTACAAACTCTGGGAAGGCAGCTGGGAAAACGGTGCGGTCCTCAACGATCGCGAACAGCGCATCTACGCCCAACCGGAAAAAGTGCACAAGGTCGAGCACAAGGGCGAGTTCTATCAGGTCGAGGGTTATCACCTCTGCGAGCCGTCGCCACAGCGCACGCCAGTGCTGTTTCAGGCCGGCAGTTCTGATCGCGGCTTGCTGTTTGCCGGGCGCCACGCCGAGTGCGTGTTCATCAGCGGCCAGAACAAACCGTCGACCAAGGTTCAGGTCGACAAAGTCCGCGCCAGCGCTATAGAGGCCGGGCGCAATCCCGAGGACATCAAGGTGTTCATGGGCCTCAACGTGATCGTCGGTGCAACTGAAAAAGCCGCCTGGGCCAAGCACGCTGAATACCTCAGCTACGCCAGTGCCGAGGCCGGCGTGGCGCATTTCTCGGCATCCACCGGCATCGACTTTTCCCAGTACCAGATCGACGAACCGATCCAGTACGTGAAGAGCAACGCCATTCAGTCCGCCACCAAAAACCTGCAAAACAACGACTGGACCCGACGCAAGTTGCTAGACCAGCACGCCCTCGGCGGGCGCTACATAACCGTGGTGGGTTCGCCGCAGCAAGTGGCGGATGAACTGGAATCGTGGATCGCCGAAACCGGCCTGGACGGTTTTAACCTGACCCGCATCGTCACGCCGGAAAGCTATGTCGATTTCATTGAGCTGGTGATTCCGGAGTTACAGCGGCGTGGGTCGTACAAGACCGCTTATGACAGCGGCAGCTTGCGCGAGAAGCTGTTTCACGGCGAGGCGCACTTGCCGGAGCAACACACGGGTTCCGCGTTCCGCCGCTAAAAGCATCGCTGGCAAGCCAGCTCCCACAAGGGTCTGTAGCGTTCACAAAACCTGTGGGAGCTGGCTTGCCAGCGATGAGGCCGCAACAGACACCACAAATTTATGCACTGACTGGAAAACTCATCATGACCAAGAAAACCCTGTCCCACCCAGTCAAAGCACTGGCCCTGGCCCTCGGCCTGTTCAGCTCGGCGGTTTTCGCCGCCGACGCCCCGCTGAAAATCGGCACCACCGCAGCCTTCGCCATCCCGCTGGAAGCCGCCGTCGAAGAGGCCAGCAAACAAGGTCTTAACGTCGAGCTGGTGGAGTTCACCGACTGGATCGCACCGAACGTCAGCCTCGCCGCCGGCGACATCGACGTGAACTACTTTCAGCACATCCCGTTCCTCGAAAATGCCAAAGCCGCCGCAGGTTTTGACCTGGTGCCGTTCGCCCCGGGGATCATCAACAACGTCGGCCTCTACTCGAAGAAATACACAAGCTTCGACGAGTTGCCTGAAGGCGCCAGCGTCGCCATCGCCAACGACCCGATCAACAGCGGTCGCGGTCTGCAACTGCTGGCCAAGGCCGGGTTGATCACCCTCAAACCGGGGGTCGGCTACAAAGCCACCGAGGACGACATCGTCGCCAACCCGAAGAAAATCAAAATCCTTCAGGTCGAAGCCGTGCAACTGGTGCGCGCCTATGACGACGCTGATCTGGTCCAGGGCTATCCGGCCTACATCCGTTTGGCGAAGACCTTCGATGCCGGCTCGGCGCTGCTGTTCGATGGCCTCGACCACAAGGAGTACGTGATCCAGTTCGTGATTCAGCCGAAGAGCAAAAACGACCCGCGCCTGATCAAATTCGTCGATATCTATCAGCATTCCCCAGCCGTTCGCGCGGCACTTGAGAAGGCCCACTGCAAGCTGTACCAGGCCGGTTGGGAAAGCTGAGCATGACGGCCGCGACCCAACGGCGACTGGAGATTCCAGAGCCAAAGAATGCTGAACGCACAGAACTGCACCCGCAACTGAACCGCGCCCACGTGCGCTTCATCGACCTCGGCAAAACCTACAACGGCCGGCAAGGCCCGGTCGCTGCGCTGCAAGGCATCGACCTGGCGATCCAGCGCGGTGAAGTGTTCGGGATTATCGGCCGCAGCGGCGCCGGCAAGTCGTCGCTGATTCGTACGATCAATCGTCTGGAACAACCGACTTCAGGGCGGGTGCTGATCGATCAAGTGGACATTGGCGAGTTCGATGAAAACCGTTTGGTCGCTCTGCGTCGGCGGATCGGCATGATTTTCCAGCACTTCAATCTGATGTCGGCCAAGACCGTTTGGCAGAACGTCGAGTTGCCGCTGAAAGTCGCCGGTGTGCCCAAAGAACAACGCGAGAACAAGGTCCGCGAACTGCTGGAACTGGTGGGCCTGCAAGGCAAGCACAAGGCTTATCCGGCGCAGCTCTCCGGCGGGCAGAAACAGCGTGTCGGCATCGCCCGCGCGCTGGTGCATGACCCGGATATTCTGCTGTGTGACGAAGCGACTTCGGCGCTCGATCCGGAGACCACGCAATCGATCCTCGGTTTGCTGCGCGAGATCAACCAGCGTCTGGGCCTGACCATCGTATTGATCACCCACGAAATGGCAGTGATTCGCGAAATCTGCGACCGCGTGGTGGTGCTGGAACACGGGCAAATAGTCGAGCAAGGTCCGGTCTGGGAAGTGTTCGGCAACCCGCAACACGAGATCAGCCAAACACTGCTTGCGCCGCTGCAACATGCGTTGCCGCAAGAGTTGCAAAGCCGTCTGCACGCGCATTCGCCCTCCAGCGAAGCGGCTGTGGTTCTGCGTTTGCAGTTCACTGGCAGCGCCAACGACGAACCCGATCTGGCAGCGTTATTCGCGGCCCTCGGTGGGCGGGTGAAGTTGTTGCAGGGCGGCGTCGAACGGATTCAGGGCCACGCGCTGGGGCAGTTGCTGTTGGCGGTCAGTGGCGCTTCGCCGGACGCCGAAACATTGCGCCAGCGCGCCGGGCAATGGGCGCAACGGGTGGAGGTGCTGGGTTATGTGGTTTGATCGCTTGCTGCAGGGTTTCATCGACACGTTTTTGATGGTCGGCGTGTCGTCGTTGATCGCGCTGCTGGTGGGCATTCCCATGGCGGTGATTCTGGTGACCAGCGACAAGGGCGGGATATATCAAGCACCGGCGCTGAACCGCGCCTTGGGCGCATTCGTGAACCTGTTCCGTTCGATCCCGTTTCTGATTCTGATGGTCGCGCTGATCCCGTTTACGCGGCTGATCGTCGGCACCACCTACGGCGTGTGGGCGGCGGTGGTGCCGCTGACCATTGCTGCCACGCCGTTCTTTGCTCGGATCGCCGAGGTGAGCTTGCGTGAAGTTGACCACGGCTTGATCGAAGCCGCGCAAGCGATGGGTTGCCGGCGCTGGCACATCGTCTGGCATGTGCTGTTGCCCGAGGCGCTGCCGGGCATCGTCGGCGGGTTCACCATCACCCTGGTGACGATGATCAACTCCTCGGCCATGGCCGGCGCGATTGGCGCTGGCGGCCTGGGGGATATCGCTTACCGCTACGGCTATCAACGTTTCGACAGCCAGATCATGCTGACGGTGATTGTGTTGCTGGTGGCGCTGGTGGCAGTGATTCAGCTCGGCGGTGATCGCTTGGCGCGTGGCTTGAACAAGCGCTGAGGCGATCTTTTAAAGCGCGAAAGCGCTTATAGTCAGCTCATCTCTCTTTACGCCACGAACAGACCATGAAGCAGACCCCTACCGACCTCGAACAGATCACCGCCACCACCCTCGGCCACTACAACTCGGTGGCCGAGGACTTTCGTGAAGGCACCCGCGATCACGATGTCAGCCAGAACATCGACGCGCTGTTGCGGCACATTCAGGGCACGGCACCGTTCACGATTCTTGATTTCGGCTGTGGGCCGGGGCGGGATCTGCAGACGTTCACGCGCATGGGCCACGTTGCTGTCGGCCTCGACGGCTCGGAAAAATTTGCGCAGATGGCGCGTGAGGACAGTGGTTGCGAGGTGCTGCAGCAAGATTTCCTGAAGCTGGATTTGCCCGCAGCGCGCTTCGACGGCGTTTTCGCCAACGCGGTGCTGTTCCATGTGCCATTGCAGGAACTGCCGCGGGTTCTGCAGCAACTGCACGGCAGCCTGAAAGCGGGTGGCGTGCTGTTCAGTTCCAATCCACGCGGCGATAACAGCGAGGGCTGGAACGGCCCGCGTTATGGCTCTTATCACGATCTCGAGGCGTGGCGCGGGTTGCTCGCGGCGGCCGGTTTCGTCGAGCTGGAACACTACTTCCGGCCAGCGGGGCTGCCGCGAGAGCAACAGCCGTGGCTGGCGAGTGTCTGGCGCAAGGTCTGACTCAGGGAGCGTTCTGCACCCGGTAGTGGCTCACCGTACCGTCGGGCAGCAACACCGTGAGGCTCTCGCCCGGCAGGGTCTGGCCGCGCACTTCACGCGCGGCTTGATCGAAGTTGGCCAGCAATCGAGTGCCGTCCGCGAAGGTTGTCTGCTGCACGCGCCGATCATCGCTCAGCCATTCGAATCCGGTCAGCGCCTGCTTCGCCAGACGCTCATGCAGCGGGCGGAAAAAAAAACGTCCTGCCGCGCCATCAGCGACAGCTGCTGCGCAAGCGTCGCCGCGCTCAGGTGATACAGCGGCGGCACGTTGTAGAGCAACTGCGTGAGCTCATTCGCCGCCCGCACGTTGCTCAGCTTCAGGCTGTCGTACAACCAGTGATGAGTGGTGATGACCGAACCGTGGAACACTGCCTGGTACAGCGGCAAACGGCTGGCCGGATCAAAGTGGATGCGGCGGTACGGTTCTTTGATCGGCACAGGTTTGAAGAACACCGCCGGTTGCTCCGGCGGATACCATTTGCCGACGAAGTATGCAGAGGCAGGATTTTTGCTCATGTCGACATCGCCCCAGCCGATCACGGGCGTCTGCATGCCATGGGCAAACAGCACGCCTTGCGCTGTGGTCGCGTTGCCATCCTCGGAGCCGGTGGGCAGTTGCAAGACCTGATTGATCCAGCGTGACGCCTCGACATTGCTTTCGGCATTTTGCGCTTGCGTCATCGTGGCACCAGGGCGGTAACTGTCGAGCACCATGCCCGTGGCGTAGGCGTCGAGAAACCAACTGTTGAAACCGGCAGCGGCGCTGATGGCGGTGACGCGTTTCTCCAGCAACGGCCGCACGCAACGCGGATCGGTGTAGTGTCCCGACTGCTGGAAACCGGTTTTCAGCGTGCGGTTTTCCAGCACGATGGCGCATTCGGTGTTCGCCATGTCGCCCAGGTGCGCGGTGATCCAGTCCGGGTTTTCGTCCCGGCTCAGGGCGGTCTGGTAGGAGTCATACGGCGCGATCAGATACCCCGCCTTCACCGCTGCGCGAACCACCTCCGGATGCCAGAGTCCGCCCTCCCAACCCTCGCCAAGCCCCAGCCACAAACGCGTCAGCCCTGCGCGGTGCAAACGTTCAAGGGTATCGAGCGACAAGGTGCTGCCCCAGCGCTTGGGATCGGCGGTCAAGGCGCCCGCGAATTCGCCGGCCAGTTGCCCGCGAAGGGCGCCATAACCACTGACCAGTGCCTGCATGTCCGGCACCGCGCGGGCTTGCCAGGTTTTGCGCGCCAGAGTGTTGAGCGCGCGATTGAGACTGCGCAGCAGCACGGTTTTCTGGTAGCGATTGAGCACGGCTTCGCCAGCGAGCGTCTGCAAGGCTTCGTGATCCATCGCGCCGCGCAGCGCACTGGCCAGCGGCGTCTGACTGCGCAGTTTGCCGAGCAGCGCCGGCCAGTTGCGCACATCTTTCGCGCCCAACAGATCGTTGCCCCACAGGTAGACATGGCTGGCACCCAGCAGCTTGCTGGCCTGCGGGGTTTTCTCAAGCTTGCTGCTCAGCGTTTCATAACGGCCGTTATCGATCAGCCATTGCCGGTAGCGCTTGGCCCCCGCCAACGGTTCGGCGTCGCCCAGAAACAGGCTGAACGTCAGCGGCGTCGAGGGTTGCAATGAGGTGAATTGATGCCGCGCGGACAACGCCAGGGTCTGACCATCAGCGCTGAACAGCAGACGATTGTTGTACGGATTGCTCAGCAGCCAATTGAGGCTGAACCCCTCGTGCACTAGGCCCCACAGCGGCAAGCCGAGATCCTGGGTGGTATTGAATGGGCCCTCACCGAGCAGAAATTTCTGCCAGACCTGATCCCCACGCGGCACGTAATGCCCTTCGGCCAGCGGCCAGATCAAGCCTTTGCCCATGGCGCTGCCGGGTTGGCGCAGGAACTCGAATTCACCTGGCTTGCGCGCGGTAATCGAGAACGAAAGGTCGCGCTGATCGAGTTCTACACTGAGGGCCCAGGCGCCATCATCCCATTGCCAGTCGAGGCGATTGCCGCTTCTGACCAATTGACTGACCTTGTGCGCTTCAACCCCTGTCGATGCCTGCACGCTGGCGCGGTCGGCCGGGGTGACCTGCACGGCAAGGGTCGCGGGGTCGATCTGCACCTGCCACAGCGCGTTGGCCAACAGCGTTGCGGCCAGCGTCGAGGGCGACAGGCACAGCCCGAGCATCAGCAGCAGTTGACGCGGCCAGCAAGCAATCGTAGACATCAGGCGTCCCCCTCCAAATGGAGGAGGGACGGTAACGCAATGGACGACGCTTGTAAGTCAGACCCTTCCCAAAGGTGTAACAAGACCGATCAATGTGCCGACGGCGATGAGTCTTTCTTCGGCTCGCGAATCTTGTACCAGGCCACGTACAGCGCCGGCAGAAACAGCAGCGTCAGCAAGGTGGCGATGATGATCCCGCCGATCATCGCGTAAGCCATCGGCCCCCAGAACACTTCGCGGGCAATCGGGATCATGCCCAGGCTCGCCGCCGCAGCGGTCAGCAGGATCGGACGGCGTCGGTGCTCGGTCGCTTTCGCCACCGCATCCCAGGGTTCCAGACCTTCTTTCTCCAGTTCGTCGATCTGCGTGACCAGAATCACCGAGTTGCGGATGATGATGCCGATCAGCGCAAGGATCCCCAGGATCGCCACGAAGCCCATCGGCGTGCCCGTCGGGATCAGCGCCAGCACCACGCCAATCAAGCCGAGGGGCGCAACACTCGCAACCAGGAACAGCTTCTGCACGCTGTGCAACTGGATCATCAGGAACGTCGCCATCAAAAACAGCATCAGCGGCACGACCTTGGCAATCGGCCCCTGGGCCTTGCCGCTTTCCTCGACCGTACCGCCAGTGGCGACCTTGTAGCCCACCGGCAACCCGGCGGCGAATTTGTCGATGTCGGGCTTGAGCTGCTTGACCAGATCGGTCGGCTGAATCTCATCGCGCACCGCTGCTTTGATGGTGATTGTCGGCTTGCGATCGCGACGCCACACCAGCGGCTGCTCCAGCTCATAGCGCACGGTGGCGAAGGCCAGCAGTGGAATCGATGTGCCGCTCGGCGTGACGATCTGCAGGTTTTGCAGGGTCTCCGGCGTACCGCGTTCGGCATCTTCGGCACGACCGACAACGTTGATCAGGTAGATGTCGTCATTGACCTGGGTCACCGGTGAGCCGACGACGATGCTGTTCATCAGGTTGGCGACGTCTTCCGAGGACAAGCCAAGTTGCCGGGCCCTGTCCTGGGCGATGTCGATGCGCAGGACTTTGCCTGGTTCGTTCCAGTCGTAAATGATTTCGCCGATGTGCGAGTTCTTGTCGAGTTCGGTGGCCAGTTCGATCGCGTGCTTGCGCACCTGATCGATGTCCTTGCCGCTGACCCGGTACTGGATCGGCCGCCCTACCGGCGGGCCCATCTCCAGTGCCTGCACGTAACTGCCGATGCCGACGAAGTCTTTGCGCAGACGTTCGCGCAGGCGCTGACTCAAGGCCTCACGCGACTCCAGCCCCTTGCTCACGATGACCAGTTGCGCGTAGTACGGGTTCTGCAATTGCTGGTCGAGGGGCAGGTAGAAACGGATCGCGCCTTCGCCGATGTAGGTGCTCCAGCGCGCGATGTCCGGGTCGTCCTTGAACGTCGCTTCGAGCCTGTCCACAGCCTTGCGGGTTTCGGCCATCGAGGCGTTCTGCGGCAGGTTGAGGTCGACGAGGATTTCCGGGCGGTCCGAAGACGGGAAGAACTGGTTCTGCACAAACTGCATGGAGAATACCGACGCCACGAACAACGCGATGGTGATGCCGATCGCCCACCAGCGGTTGCGCATGGCCCAGAACATGCCGTAGTTGAACGCGCGGCCGACGCGACCCGGTTCAGCGCTGTGCGGTTTGACGTTGGCGCTGAGAATGTGCACGCCGATTACGGGTGCAAACAGCACCGCGACAATCCACGACACCAGCATCGCCACGGCGATCACCGCAAACAGGGTGAAGGTGTACTCACCCGCCGAACTGGCGTTGAGGCCGATCGGTACGAACCCGGCGACGGTCACCAGCGTACCGGTGAGCATCGGGAACGCGGTCGAGGTGTAGGCGTAGGTCGCCGCCTGCTCCTTGGTCTCACCCATTTCCAGGCGCGTGACCATCATCTCCACCGTGATCATCGCGTCGTCCACCAGCAGGCCGAGGGCGATGATCAATGCGCCGAGGGAGATCCGCTGCATGGTGATGCCGCTGTATTCCATGAACACGAAGACCATCGCCAGCACCAGCGGAATCGAGCACGCCACCACCAGACCGGCGCGCACGCCGAGGCTGATGAAGCTCACCACCAGCACGATAATGACCGCTTCGAACAGTGCACTGGTGAAACCGCCGACGGCTTTTTCCACCACGTCGGCCTGGTCGGAAACCGTGTGCACGCCGACGCCCACCGGCAGGTCGGCGGTCAGCGCTTCCATGCGTTGGTGCAGCGCCTTGCCGAATTCCTGAATGTTGCCGCCCTTCTTCATCGCAATCGCGAGGCCGATGGCTTTTTTACCGTCAAAACGAAATTCCGGTGTCGCCGGGTCGACGTAGCCGCGAGTGATGTTGGCGATATCGGCGAGGCGATAGAAGCGGTCGTTAAGGCGCAGGTTGACGTCAGCCAGGTCTTTCTCCGAGGCAAATTGCCCGGAGGTGCGCACGGAAATCCGCTCCGGCCCGGCTTCGATCACGCCCGCCGGGGTCACCGCGTTTTGCGATTGCAGGCTCTGCACCACCTGACGCTGATCAATGCCCAGCGCCGCCAGTTTGCGCGTGGAGAAGTTCAGGTAGAGCACTTCATCCTGCTCGCCAACCATCTCGACCTTGCCCAGCCCCGGCACTTCACGGATCTCGGCACGCACCTGTTCGACGTAATCGCGCAACTGGCGCATCGACAAACCGTCGGCGGTGAAGGCATACACCGAGCCGAACACATCACCGAACTCATCGTTGAACCCCGGCCCTTGCAGGCCTTGGGGGAAGTCGCCACGAATGTCGTTGATCTTCTTGCGCACCTGATACCAGATGTCCGGGATGTCCTTGGCGCTGGTGGTATCGCGCAGGTACACGAACACCGTGGATTCGCCGGGGCGCGTGTAACTTTTCACGTAGTCGAGGGAGTCGAGTTCTTCGAGTTTTTTCTCGATGCGGTCGGTGACCTGTTTGAGGGTTTCCTCTTGCGTCGCACCCGGCCAGCGGGTCTGGATGACCATGGTCTTGATGGTGAACGACGGGTCTTCCTCGCGCCCAAGGTTCATGTATGAGAACACGCCCATCAGCAGCGCGACGAACATCAGGTACCAGACGAACGACTGATGTTTCAGAGCCCATTCGGATAGGTTGAAAGGCCCTTTCATCGTGGACTGTCCTCGTCGATTTTGACTTTCTGCCCCGGTTTGAGGCTGTTCACACCGGCCGTTACCACCCGCTCGCCAGCCTTGACGCCGCCGGACAGCACCACGGTGCTGTCGCTGCGACTGATCAGGGTGACGTCACGTGGCGAGACGGTTTGCGCTTGCGGGTCGAGGACCCAGATCCGTGTTTTGCCGTCGACTTCCTGCAACACGCTGACCGGCAATTCGAGACGCGGCTTGATTGCCGAACTGAGGGTGACGCTGATTGCTGTGCCGAGACGAAAACCGGGTGGCGTGTCGGTAAGCGTCAGGCGTGCACGCCGGGTGCGGGTGGCGCTCTGGGCCTGGGGTTCGATCTCGCGGATGATCGCCGTGGTGTTGATGCTCGGGTCGAGTTGCGCGGCGACCAGAAACACCACATCCGGTGGCAGTTGATCGACCAGGGTATCGGGCAGGTCGATCACCGCTTCCTTGATGTCCGGTTGCGCCAGCGTCACCACTTGCTGGCCGGCGGTAACCACTTGCCCGGCCTCGGCATTCCACGCGGTGACCACGGCTTTGTGATCGGTGCGCAGTTGCACGTAGTCGAGCTGATCCTTGGCCTGGCTCAGCGACGCCTTGGCCTGATCCAGCGAAGCCCTGGTGGTTTTCAGGTCGGTTTGGGCGATGTCCAGTTGCGCCTGCGCACCGACGCCACGGTCGAACAATTGCTGCTGACGACGGGCGTTGGCCTGGGCATTGATGTACTGCGCTTGAATGCGCGCCAGATCCCCTTGGGCGGCGCGCAACTGGTTCTGCTGGTCGGTCGGGTCGAGTGTGGCGAGCAAGGCGCCCTTCTCGACTTCGGCGCCGACATCGACGTTACGGCTGGCGATACGCCCCGGGATACGGAAACCAACGTTGCTTTCGTAGCGTGCCTGAATGCTCCCGGCAAAACGCCCGAGGTCTTCCTGATTGAGGGTTTTCACTTCCACCGACAACACCGGACGCACCGGCTCCGGCGGCGCTTCTTTTTCCGAGCACGCGGCCAGCGCCAGCAACGCTGTGAGCAACAACAGGCGCGTCATGGCTGGGCTCCCACTTGCAGATCCTTGTAAGTGTTTTCGGCAATCTCGACTTTCATGCCCGGATGCAGCAACTGGCCGCCGGCGATGATCACTTTGTCGCCAGCCTTCAAGCCGTCGCTGACGATGACTTTGCCCGTCAGGTAACGCCCGACCGTGACCGTGTGCAGTTGCGCGCGACCCTCGCCGTCGATGATCCACACCGCCGGCTCGCTGAGGTTTTTGGTCAGCGCCGACCACGGCAGCTCCACGGCGGATTGGCCGGGCGTCTTGGCCGTGGCGCTGACCACCGAGCCGAGCTGCATGCCTTCAGGCAGGCTGTCGAGGGTGACTTTGACTTGCACGGTGCCGGTCTGCGCGGATACCGCCGGAGTGATTTCACGCACCGTGCCGGTGGTTTTGATTTTCGGATTATCGAGCAGGCTGACTTCAATCGAGCGATCCGTCGGCGGTCCGGCCAACAACGACTCGTAGACGTTGAACACCGCGTCGCGCTCACCGTCACGGGCCAGGCTGTAGATTGGCACGGTGGCTTGCACGACCTGGCCAACTTCGGCCTGGCGCGCGGTGATGATCCCCGGCGCTTCGGCGATCAGCGAGGTGTAGCTCAGTTGCTCGCGGGCATTGGCCAGTTGTGCCTGAGCGGCCGTCAGCGCGCTCTGGCTGCTGCGCAATTGTGCTTGCGCGGCGTCATATTCGGATTGGCTGGTGTAGCCCTTGGGCAAGAGTTTCTGCTGGCGGACGAAAGCCGCTGCGCTTTGTTTGACCCGCGCCTGCTCGGCTACCACTTGTGCCTGTGCGGAGTCGACGTTGGTCTGCAAATCTTTCGGATCGAGTTTGGCCAGCACCTGTTTGGCGGTGACGCGGTCGCCGACGTCAACCGAACGCTGGATGATCTTGCCGCCGACACGGAACGACAGATCGGTCTGCACCCGCGCCTGGACATCGCCGGTCAGTGTCACCGAAGCCGCGTAATCCGCCGGTTTGACCTCTTGCACGAAGACCCGGGGCAGTTCTTTTTCGACCTGTTTCTTGTCGCCACAGGCGGCCAGCAATGTGAGCAGGCCGAGCACGACCACTGTTTTCAATCCGGGACTCGCCATGCAGACTCCTTCCTGTGTACGAACGTGCAAGTGACGATACGACTGTGAGCTTAGAACAGGGTTCCGCCATTGCGCGCATGATGCTGTATTTACCCCTGTAGGCGCTGCCCCGCGCAAGAACGATCAAGAGAAGGATTTTTATGCTCAGGACCCTCGCGGTGGCCAATTACCGCTCGATCAATAAATTGGTGATCCCGCTGGGTCGGCTGAACCTGATCACCGGCCCCAACGGCAGCGGCAAGTCCAACCTGTACCGCGCGCTGCGCCTGCTGGCGGAAACTGCGCAGGGCGGCGTGGTCAATGCGCTGGCCCGTGAAGGCGGGCTGGATTCGACGTTCTGGGCCGGGCCGGAAACCATCAGTCGCCGGATGCGCAACGGTGAGGTGGCGATCGAGCCGACGGTGCGCCAAGGCGTCAAACGCCTGCGCCTGGGGTTTGCCGGGGAGGATTTCAGTTATTCGATCAGCCTCGGGCTGCCCGATTCCAACGGCCACTTCATGTTGCCGGAGAATCCGCGGCCGATTCCCTCGCGGTTCAGCCTTGATCCGCAAATCAAGCGCGAATGCATCTGGGCTGGCCCTCATTACCGGCCCGCCAGCCTGCTGGTGGACCGTGACGGGCCAATGATCCGTGCCCGCTCCGAGAGAAAATGGGACGTTCTGGCACAACACACACCTAACTTCGACAGCCTGTTCGATCAGGTCGGCAGCCTGCGCAGCTCGCCGGAAGTGTTCCAGATGCGCGAGTTCATCCGCCGCTGGCGCTTCTACGATCACTTTCGCAGCGATGCCGACGCCGCGGTGCGCCAGCCGCAACTGGGTACGCGCACGCCGGTGTTGCATCACGATGGTCGCGATCTGGCAGCGGCGTTGCAGACCATCATCGAAATAGGCGATGCCGACGCGATGCGGGCCGCCATCACCGATGCATTTCCCGGCGCGCGGTTGCACATCGAATCCCAGGCCGGCGGACGCTTTGCCATCGAGTTTTTTCAGGAAGGGTTATTGCGACCATTGTCGGCGGCGGAGCTGTCGGACGGGACGTTGCGTTATCTGCTGCTGGTCGCGGCATTGCTCACGCCACGGCCACCGTCGTTGATGGTGCTCAACGAACCAGAAACCAGTCTGCACCCGGACCTGCTGCCGGCGCTGGCGCGGTTGATTATCAAGGCGTCGCAAGAGTGCCAGGTGTGGGTGGTATCCCATGCTCGGCGGTTGATCTCGGCGTTGCAGGAAGACCCGGAGTGCAATTGCATTGTGCTGGAGAAGACGTTGGGGCAGACCGGCATTGTCGGGCAGCGCGTGCTGGATGAGCCGGCGTGGCATTGGCCTGACTGATTCCGAAACCAAAAAGATCGCGGCCTGCGGCAGCTTCTGGGCTGCCACGAAAACGGTTAAAGCCTATTGGTACCAAGCAAAAACCTGTCCTTGAGTTTGCCGGGAAGGAATAAGAAAGCTATTTTCCTTTTCGCTGTAGGAAGGATCTTTTTTTCACGAAAGCCCTCCAAGGACGAACAGCTTTTGGCCAGACTCCCCCGGCCAACCCCCATAACAAGGAAGAGAACATGGACGTAAAAGTGCCACAGCGACTGGATCCGCAGGAGATTGTGAAATTGTTGATGGCGTTGAGGCGGGCTTTGAAGGCCACAGCGTAAATCAAAAGCCCCTCACCCCAGCCCTCTCCCGGAGGTAGAGGGGGCCGACCGTAGTGTCTTTCGTCAAACATCGACCTGAAAGACCTTATCGATTATGGATTCGACAGAGCCGTGTCAGGTCGGCGTACTACTACAGCATCCCCCAATCAGTCCCCTCTCCCTTTGGGAGAGGGCTAGGGTGAGGGGCTTTTCCAACGCACACACAAAAACGCCGATGCCCATCACTGGCCATCGGCGTTTTCACACCTTGAAGCGCTTCACTCAAGCGTCAGATCAGAACGCCGGCAGAACCGCGCCGTTGTACTTCTTCTCGATGAACGCTTTGACTTCCGGACTGGTCAGGGCTTTGGCCAGTTTCTGAATCGCGTCGCTGTTCTTGTTGTCCTCACGGGCCACCAGGAAGTTCACGTACGGCGAATCAGCGCCTTCGATCACCAGCGCATCCTTGGTCGGATTCAAACCGGCTTCCAGCGCGTAGTTGGTGTTGATCATGTCCAGATCAACTTCCTTCAGAACGCGTGGCAGCAGCGCCGATTCCAGTTCCTTGAACTTGAAGTTGTGCGGGTTCTTGGCGATGTCTTTCGGCGTTGCCAGGGCGTTTTTCGGGTCTTTCAGTTCGATCAGGCCAGCCTTCTGCAGCAGGATCAGTGCGCGGCCGCTGTTGCTGCCTTCGTTCGGGATGGCGATGGTTGCGCCGTCCGGCAATTCAGCCAGGGTTTTGTACTTGCTCGAGTAACCACCGAACGGTTCAACGTGCACGCCTTGCACGGTCACCAGGTACTTGGACTTGTCGTCCTTGTATTTGCCGGCGTTGAAGCTGTCCAGGTAAGGCTTGGTCTGGAAGTAGTTGGCATCCAGACGCTTCTCGCCAACCTGTACGTTCGGCTGAACGTAGTCGGTGAAGACTTTGACTTCCAGATCCACGCCTTCTTTGGCGAGGGTCGGCTTGATCAGCTCAAGAATTTCAGCGTGCGGCACCGGGGTCGCCGCGACGACCAGTTTCTCGCCAGCCTGGGCCAGGGAAGCAGTCAGAGCAGCCGCCAATGCGGTAAACAACAGAACCTTTTTCATGCAGTGTCCTTATCGAAAATCACGATCGCTCATGGCGACGGCTATTAATACGTGTGCCAGTGGAATGCTATCGCTGGCGTGGGTCGGACAATACCCGGATTTTTTATTCCCGGACAATAACGTTTATTCAGCTTCATATTCCATTTTGTTCATGTTGAACGAAGCGGTTACAGCCGCTCGCTCCAGCTAAACAGCAGTTTTTTCAACGCTTTACGCTCATCGACACTGCCACCGATGTTGATTTGCGTCACCAGCCGTTCGATCTGAAGCTGCGGCGCAGACGCCTCGGGCAGGTTCAGGTGCTCCGGCAAAATCTCGTCGCCCGTGCTCACCAGCAACGCAAAATGAATGACGTTTTCCAGCTCACGGGTGTTGCCCGGCCAACTGTGTTGCTCCAAAACGTGTTGGGCCGCTTCGCTGATCAACGGCACCGGCAGATCCAGACGCTGGCTGTAGATGCCTAAAAAGTACTCCGCCAGCGACAGGATATCGCCGGTGCGTGCGCGCAGGGCCGGCAACTCGAGGTGGCCCTCGCTGAGGTAGTGATAAAGCCGCTCGTGGAATTTCCCGGCGTCCACCGCTTGCGCCAGATCAATGCTGGTGGCCGCGACCAGGCGAACATCCACCGGGCTCGGCTGATGGGCGCCGATGCGGGTGACTTCGTGATTTTCCAGAGCGGCAAGCAATTTGATCTGAATCGGCAGCGGCAAGTCGCCAATTTCATCGAGGTACAAGGTGCCGCCGTTGGCCGAGCCGAACCAGCCTGCGCGACTGCTCGCCGAGCCGGCATAACTGCCGGCGGCGTAGCCGAACAGCTCGGCCTCGGCGTAGGTCGGGCTGATCGCGCCGCAATTGACCGAGACGAACAGACCGCTGCGATCACTGGCGCGGTGGATGTGCCGGGCGAGCAGTTCCTTACCGGTACCGGTTTCGCCACGGATCAACACTGATATTGATCGTGGCGCTAACTGCTCAAGCTCTTCACGCAACTGACGCGAGCGCGGATCGACGAACACCAGCGCTTTGGCGCGAATGCTCAAGGGGCTTTTTTCCGCGTCGGGAAAGGTCAGCAACGGCTGACCGAAAGATTCGAAACTCATGACAGACTCCCGCCCAGAACCGCCGGCAGACGGGGGCGTTTAACGGAATAAAAAATCAGGCACGACGTCGGCCATGCTGTTCCATGCGGTTTTGCAGGCGATAGAGGTAGGCAAAACCCTGCTCCCAGCGCTGATGCCCGGACTTCACATTGATATGCCCGGCACCGGCCAGAATCCCCGCCTCGGCGCCCCAGTTGCGTGCCAGTTCCAGAGCACGCGGCGCACTGACGGCGGCGTCGTTGTCGGAGCTGACAACCTGGCTCGGGAACGGCAGCAGATCGCTCGGGATCGGTGCGAAATTGCGCAGCGCCGGTGCGCAAGCCGGGCGCTCGACATCCGCCGGCGCAACCAGCAAGGCGCCGCGTACCTGACGCAGGTATTGCAGCGGCGCGGTCGCCGCCCAATGGGCGACGGTGATGCAGCCGAGGCTGTGCGCGATGAGGATGACCGGCGTGCTGTCGGCGGCAATCGCCTCGGCCAGCGCCGCGACCCAGTCTTCACGGCGCGGGGTCAGCCAGTCGGCCTGCTCCACCCGCGCGCTGTTCGGCAAGCTTTTCTGCCAGTGAGTTTGCCAATGATCTTCTGGCGATCCTTGCCAGCCCGGCACAATCAGGTAGCGAATTGATTCGTTGCGCATGGGGGAACTCTCCTGCGTGTCTGTTCCTGACCGAGTATAGGGAGGGGATATATATTCGTTAAGGAATAAGAAGCTATGTATTAATACCTTAATTGCATATACGTTTCCCGGAACGCTTTAGATCAACGACCCTCACCCTAGCCCTCTCCCAGAGGGAGAGGGGACTGATTGGGGGATGCTGTTTAGCTCTACCGACCTGAAATACCGCGCTGAATCCAGACGTTGGATTCGCGGCAATCTTTCAGGTCGATGAAGCTCCTGAGGTCTTTATGGTCGGTCCCCTCTCCCTCCGGGAGAGGGCTAGGGTGAGGGGCTTCTGCCCTAAATCCAGAAATAAAAAAGGGCCGCACCCTGCCAAGGAGACGGCCCCGGAAAATCGTAAATGCTGTTAAACCGACCAGCCGCCAGCTAACCGCGCCAGATCGACTCCTGTGCAGATAGCGGTAGCCTCATGATGTATTTCCTCGTGTAACCATTTCGCGCGAATTTGGTTTCGGTTTGATGAATTTTGAAATCGACGGGCACGCTGACCCAGCCGACCTAGATGACATCAGCCTGCTTGCCCGCCACATGCATCCGCAAGTAACTCGGGCGAACACGCCGAAGCTGACTACACTGAAAATTGCGCTATCGAATACCTCGATGAGGAACGCGAGAAATTCTGGCGTTTGCATTTTTCGCACATCACACCGCACTGCCAGAACCAGTAACCGTACTCATTTCATACCACACCTTGTACAGTACGAAATCGATTCTCGATGCCCTCCGTTTGGCGCCCTTTCAGGCCAGCAAACACTCCGTATTCACGAGCCGCGACACAGCAGCGTTATCACCTGGAAAGTGATCTGGGCAGATTCATGGTCTGTAAGGAGGGGGGGGATTTGAGTGCTTCGCCATTGCGGCAGGATTGAAGTTGCCTGTGCTATAGCTATCGCAGGCAAGCCAGCCCACCAGAAGGCGATGTAGTTCAAAAATTTCACGAACCACACAAAACCTGTGGGAGCTGGCTTGCCAGCGAAAAGGCCCTTGAATTCAGCGATCAGGCCCGGGCTGTACGCGCTTCTTCACTCACCACTTCATCCCGGCGCACAAAGCGGTTCGCCCGCCCGAACGTGCCGAAATCATTAAACCGCACGCCCATCTCGCGCATCACCTTATGCGCCACCGGCACGGTCATCTGGCGAATGTAAAACGGCTCCTTCACCACAAAATGATGAATGCCGTGGCTGCTGCCGAAGTTGAAGCAGAACGCCTGCAACGGCCACAGCCACCAAGGGTTCAACACCTGACATTGCTGCATCACATTGCCCGGCTCGACATCCCCGTAGTAATGCATGTTCGAACTGATGAAGTGCAGGCAGAACGTGCGCAAAACGTTCGGGCCAATGATCACCACAGCCGCGATATCGATCACCTGCATTACCGAAAGTGTGGTTGCCGACCACTCAATTGGCGCGCCCAACAGAGAGGCGATGCCGTTGGCCGCATGAAAGCCGAGAAACACATACCAGGCGCCCCAATGCAGCAGCGCCAGCGGCGCGTAGACCTTGAAAACCCGTTTCAGAATGCTCCACTTATGCGCCCAGGTCGGCGCCCGCAACAAGCGGATGAACGCCGACATCATGTTGTCACCGACCATCAGCAACCGCGCAAAACCCCATGGTTCGCCGTTGGTGATCGCGCGCTCTTCCATATCGGTTTCAGTGCCGGAGACTTTGTGGTGATTGAGGTGCAGATGCCGGCGGATCCACGGATTGATCGTGCTCGGTCGTGCCAGCCAGACCAGGCCCATCATCAGGTTATGCGGCACGCGTTGCTTGCGGAAATACATGCTGTGGATCAGGTCATGCTCCAGCTCATGGGTCAACGACGCGAAGAACGCGTTGAGCAGCAGGCACACCCACCAGGCCATGTGGCCAGTGATGTAAAGCGCCGCCGAACCGATCATCCCGGCCAGCGCAAACGCCAGAATTCCCGCACCCAGCGCATCCTGATGCTTGAGAATCGGGTAGCGCTCGCGCAATTCCATGCCTCTAGCCAGCACCACTTGCCGAATATGCGCTGATCGCTGCGCCGCATTGTGTTGCTGGGGGCTTGCAGAAGTACCGTCCATGCTTCCATCCTCGGGTTTAAGATGTTCGTATCTTGCGTCGTGATGTTTGCAATGACGGTAGCCGAGAACGCCAACCTGTTGACCGGAAGCGCCAATCAGCATGAAGGAACCGACCTCCCTCGCCAGTTGGACCCGTGCCCTGCGCAAGCAACTCGACGCGCTGGGGCTGGACAGTACTGACCTGTGCCAACAGGCCGGGCTCGATCCGCAACTGATGGACGACCCCAACGCCCGTTATCCCCTGTCCGCGACCACGCGCCTGTGGCAGCTAGCGGTGCAGGTCAGCGGCGACCCGGCGATTGGTTTGCGCGTGTCGCGGTTCGTCAGCCCGACAACGTTCCACGCGTTCGGATACGCGCTGGTGGCCAGTGGCAGTTTGCGCGAAGTGTTCGAGCGTATCGCGCGCTATCACCCGGTGGTCAGCGATGCACTTGAGCTGGACCTGAGCCGCACCAACGACCGCTATCTGTTCCGTCTGAAAATTCCCGCAGGCAATCCAGCGCCAGCCTTCGAAGCCATTGATGCCTTCGCTGCGATCTACGTGCGCACCTGCCGCAATCGCCTTGGCCGCGACTACGCGCCGCTGGCCGTTTACCTGCGTCGCCCGGAACCGCTCGATGTCCACCAATGGCACAAAGTCTTCCGCGCCCCGGTGCATTTCGCCTCCGCCGAAGATCGCCTGGAGTTCGCCCTCAGCGACTTCGACAGCCACCTCGACGACGCCAACCCCGAACTGGCGGAACACAACGAAGCTGTACTCAAGCGCACCATGGCCCAGCTCAAACCGCTGACCTGGGAGCGCAAAGTGCGCGACGCCATCGAAGAACAACTGCCCGAAGGTGAGCCCAGCGCCGAACGCATCGCCCAAGCCTTGCACCTGAGCCTGCGCAGCCTGCAACGGCACTTGGCAGATGAAGGCTGCCGCTTTGACACGCTGCTCAACGAAAGCCGCGAAAACCTCGCGCTGCTGCACCTGCGTGATCCGCACTGTTCATTGAGTGAAGTCAGTTATCTGCTGGGGTTTGCCGACACCAGCAGTTTCAGCCGCGCGTTCAAACGCTGGACGGGGATGACACCGGGGCAGTTTCGGGATCAGTTGCGCTGACTGAACCTGAGTGTTGAATCGTCAGTTCCAGCCCCTTCGCGAGCAGGCTCGCTCCCACAGGGAACCGCATTCCAAATGTGGGAGCGGGCCTGCTCGCGAAGAGGTCGTCTAATTCACCACAAACCCAAGCTCAAACACAGTCCCCGTCGCATCACTGCTCACCCGCACCTGACCACCATGCAATTGCATGATCGACTGCACGATCGCCAGACCTAACCCGCCGGAATCACCCGGTTCGGCACGGGCCGGGTCGACGCGGTAGAAGCGGTCGAACAGTTTGCCCAGATGTTCGGGCGCGATGGCCGGGCCGTAGTTGTTCACCTGCAACCAGCACATGCCCGGCTCATCGCGCTGGCGCAAGCTGATGACCGAGCCGACGTCAGCGTGGCGCACCGCGTTGGCCAACAGGTTGCCGAGGGCGCGTTGCAGCAGTTGCTGGTCGGCAAACAATTGCCCACTGAACGTGTTTCTCAAGTGAATCCCACGATCGTCGGCCAGGGCTTCGAAGTAATCACACAGCTCATTGCCGATGTCAGCCAGATCCAGCTTACGTAAGTCGAGCGCACGCTCCGCCTGTTCGGCCCGGGCGAGGAACATCAGGTTTTCCGCCATACGTTTGAGCCGTTCGAACTCTTCCATGTTCGAGGCCAGCAATTCCTGATACTCCGCCGTGCTGCGCGAGTGATTCAGCGCCTGGCCATTACTGGCGAGCAAGGTATGCAGCGGGGTGCGAATTTCGTGAGCGAGGTCGGCGGAAAATTGCGACAGGCGCTGGAAGCTGTCCTCCAGCCGCGCAAGCATGGCGTTCAGCGCGTTTACCGGCTCAAGCAGTTCCACCGGCGTGCCAACGGCAGGCAGACGCTGATCAAGGCTGCGCAGGTCAATGCCGCGCACCGCTTCGCTCAATTGCCGTAAAGGTTGCAGGCCACGGCGCAGTAGCACCAGCCCCAACGCAAACGCCAGCAACGCACCCAGCCCGATCGCGACGTACAGCCGCATCCGATAGCTGGCGAGCATCTGCTCGCGTTCGCTTAGTACTTTACCGGCAATCACGGTTAGCGATTCGCCGTTCGGCCCCTGAGCTTCGCCGGACAGCAGCGCCACTTCGGCACCGTCGGGCGCCTGCCAGGTCATCACGTCGCGACGTTGCGGCGGCTGATCGCGCGCGATTGAGTTCAGCGCGGGAAGCGTTCGCTGGCGCGGGTTGATCGCGATCACATTTGATCCATCCGCGCGGCGCACCAGCAGCAAACTGTCGAGATTACCGAGCATGTTCTGATACAGCCGCGGCCGCGCCTGCAACGCGTCGAGGCTGTCGCTGTCGGCGAGCAAGGCACGCACCTGTTCCAGTCGCCCGAGCAACGCCAGGTCATCGCGGTAGGCGATTTCAGCGGCGAGGGAGCGGTAGAGAAACACGCCAATCGCGCCCAATACCAAAGCGCAGACCATCGCGAACGCCAGCGCCAGGCGCCAGGCAATCGACCTAGAGCGCATCGTCTGGCGCTTCCAGCTGATACCCGACGCCGCGCACGGTGTGGATCAGTTTCGGCATAAACGGATCATCGACTTTCGAGCGCAGACGCCTTACCGCGACTTCGACCATATTGGTGTCGCTGTCGAAATTCAGGTTCCACACCTGAGAGGCGATCAGTGTGCGCGACAGCACTTCGCCCTGGCGGCTGGCGAGCAATTGCAACAACGCGAATTCCTTGTTGGTCAGGGCAATGCGCTGACCGCCGCGACTGACGCGACGGCGTAAAACGTCAATCTCCAGATCGGCAATGCTGTACGACTCGGCTTCGCGCATTGGTCCGCGACGTAACAGGGTGCGTACGCGCGCGAGCAGTTCGGCGAAGGCGAACGGCTTGAGCAGATAATCATCTGCGCCGAGTTCGAGGCCGCGCACGCGATCTTCAATGGCGTCCTTGGCGGTGAGGAACAGCACTGGCGTGGCGCCGCGCTGACGGATCAGTTGCAGCAATTGCCAGCCATTGAGGCCCGGCAGCATCACGTCGAGGATGATCAGATCGTACTCCTGCTGCTCGATGAAATAGCGGCCATCAAGGCCATTGAGCGCCACGTCCACGGCAAAACCCGACTCGCCCAGCCCCTTGGCGAGGAAATTCGCGGTTTTGGCTTCATCTTCTACGACCAGCAAACGCATGGCACACCTCGATTATTCAGACGCACAGGCTAGGCGCCTTCGGCCTCGTTGCCCATTACAAACTTGTAATCCGACTGACGGCGTTCTGACGAAGTCCGGCGGCTAAGGTGATGGCCTTCGCTTCCGGAGCCTTTTTATGAACGTCAAATACCTCGTTGCGAGCCTGGCCATCGGCCTCAGCGCCAGCGTTTTCGCCAGCCCTGAACTGCCGCGCCACGCCGACCTCGATCTGAAAACTGCGCGCCTGCTGGCCGACACGGCAATGAGCAGCTGCACCGGCACGGTGTCGGTACTCGATCGGGGCGGCAACTTGCTGGTGACCCTGCGCGGCGACGGTGTCGGCCCGCACAACACCGCTGCCAGCCAGCGCAAGGCCTACACCGCGTTGTCGACAAAAACCCCAACCCGCCTGTTCGCCGAGCGCGCCCGCAGCAATCCGGAAACCGTCAACCTCAACACCCTCGACGAATTGCTGTTGCTTGGCGGCGGCATTCCATTGTTCGCAGGCGATGAGCTGGTTGGCGCCATGGGCGTGGCTGGATCCGGCGGCGGTGAGCAAGACGAAAACTGTGCAACCCGGGCCGCTGACAAAGCTGGCCTGTCCATCACCCGTTCCTGATAAGGAGATTCACCATGACGACTTTGCGCATGACCTTCGCTGCGCTGGGCCTCAGCGCGTTTTCCAGCCTGGCACTCGCCGCTGGCAATCCGCTCAGCGTGCACGTACTCAACCTGGAAAACGGCCTGCCCTCGCCGGGCGTCAACGTGACCCTGGAAAAACACGTTGGCCAGAACTGGCAGCCATTGGCCGAAGGCACTACCAATGAGCAGGGGCGCATTGCCGAACTGTTCCCGGCCAAACAGCCATTTGAAGCGGGCGAATACCGGGTGGTGTTCAAGACTGGCGAGTACTTCAAGAAGACCAGACACGACACGTTCTTTCCGGAAATTCCGGTGATTTTCGAAGTGAAGCAGACCGATCAGCATTACCACATCCCGCTCCTGCTGAGCCCGTACGGCTTCTCGACCTATCGCGGTTCCTGAAATCAACACGGACCAAAATGTGGGAGCGAGCCTGCTCGCGAAGGCGTCGGGTCAGTCAAAACGATTGGTGAATGACTCACCGCTTTCGCGGGCAGGCTCGCTCCCACATGGGATCTCGGCTGTCGTCAGATCGTGGCCAGCGCTCGCAACCGCGCCGCATCAAGGATCTCGATCTCGCCATACCCCAAGCCAATGATCCCCTGCCCCTGCAAGTCCTTGAGGATCTGATTGGTGGTCTGTCGGGATAACGAGAGCATCGATGCCAACTGCTCCTGCGGCAGTTGCAGCACCCGGCGGGGCGCGTCGATTTCGCCGTAGCCCTCGGCAATCATCAGCAAGCGATGAGCCAGTCGCGCCAGGGCTGGCAGCAGGCTGAGCTGTTCGAGATTGATGAAAGTCAGGCGCAGCTTGTGGCTCATCAACAGCGCCAGATGCCGCCAGTACACCGGGTGTTCATCGAGCAGTTTCAGCAACGTGGCCTGCGGGATATTCAGCAGCGTGCACGGCCCCACGGCATAGGCATCGTGGGTGCGCGGCTGACCGTCGAACAGGCAGATTTCACCAAACCAGTGCGGCGCCTCGACCAGACTCAGTAACGCCTCCTTGCCCTGCTCGCTCACCGCGCCGATGCGCACGGCGCCATCGAGCACCGCGTACAGACCGCACGGCGGATCGCCACGCTGAAACAGCCGCTGCCCCACCGTCAGCCGCCGCTCCCGCGCAGCCGCCAGCAGACTATCCTGAAAGGACGCAGGCGCCGGTCAGCAGCCGTGAACGCTTATCCATGAACACTCCTAATTGTCGCCTGCCTGACAGAGCGAACGCTGAACCCGGGGCATGCTGCGATCACCCTACAGGAGGAACAACAATGAAAAGCCTCGTCGATCATCTGAGTCAATACGCCGCCTACCACCGTGACCCGCGCAACATCGCCAGCCACTTTATCGGTATTCCGCTGATCGTGGTGGCGGTCGCGGTGCTGTTGTCGCGTCCGGAATGGTCGCTGGGCGGCTTGTGGATATCTCCAGCCGTGGTGGTAGCGCTGGCCTCGGCGTGGTTTTACCTGCGCCTGGAGGTGAAGCTCGGCGTACTGATGACGGTGCTGATGGGGCTACCGGTCTGGGCCGGGCATGTCCTGGCGCAGCAGAGCACCATGGTCTGGCTGAGCAGCGGACTGGCGATGTTTGTGATCGGCTGGGTGATCCAGTTTGTCGGGCATCACTACGAAGGGCGCAAACCGGCGTTTGTCGATGACGTCAGCGGTTTGATTGTCGGGCCGCTGTTTGTCGTGGTGGAGCTGGCGTTCATGCTCGGGATGCGGCATGAGTTGAAAGAGCAGATCGAGGCGCGGGCGGGGGTGGTGCGGGTTAATCCGAATCGGGCGGCTGTCTAGATAGCTTTCGCGAGCAGGCTCGCTCCCACAGGGAAATGCATTCCAAACGTGGGAGCGAGCCTGCTCGCGAAGCTTTTGATTTTAAAGGCTGGCGACTTTCTGCCAGACCTTCGGCTTGAAGAACAACGTCTCACCCTTGGCCAAACCGATCAGGCTGTCGTGATCTTTCACCACTTCGGCCTCGATCAAATCAGTCTGCCCCTCTACCTTCAACGTCACCCGAGTGGTCGCGCCCAGCGGCCGGATATCGCGTACCTCAGCGGCATGGTGATCTTCCAGCTCATGCCTGGACAACGACACTTCGTGCGGACGGAACAGCACGTGGTTGTCGTCGCTCAACAGCAAGCGATTCGAATCACCAAGGAAGTGGTAAACAAAATCGCTGGCCGGATTTTCGTAGACATCCCCCGGTGAACCGATCTGCTCGATCACGCCCTTGTTCATCACCACGATGCGGTCGGCGACTTCCATCGCTTCTTCCTGGTCGTGGGTCACAAACACCGAGGTCAGGTTGATGTCCTCGTGCAGGCGAGCCAGCCAGCGGCGCAGCTCTTTACGCACCTTGGCGTCGAGGGCGCCGAACGGTTCGTCGAGCAGCAGCACTTTCGGCTCAACCGCCAAGGCACGGGCCAGGGCGATACGTTGGCGCTGGCCACCGGACAGTTGCTCCGGGTAGCGATCCGACAGCCAGTCCAGTTGCACCATGTTCAACAACTCATGAACCTTGGCCGCGATCTGGCTTTCGTTCGGGCGCTGGTTTTTCGGCTTCATGCGCAGGCCGAAGGCGACGTTGTCGAACACGGTCATGTGGCGGAACAGCGCGTAGTGCTGGAACACAAAACCGACGTTGCGATCACGCACGTCGTGGCCGGAAACGTCTTCACCGTGAAAAACGATGTTGCCCTGATCCGGAGTTTCCAGACCGGCAATAATGCGCAGCAAGGTGGTTTTGCCGCAGCCCGACGGGCCCAGCAGCGCTACCAGCTCACCGCTGTGGATATCCAGGCTGATGTTGTCCAGCGCCTTGAACGCGTTGAAATTCTTGCTGACGTTACGCACTTCGATCGACATGAATTATTCCTCCGCGGCGCTGGCGCGCAGGCGGTTGATACGGTTTTCGCTCCACTGCTTGAGCAGCAGGATGAAGAGCGCCAGGATCAGCAACAGGCTCGCCACGGCGAACGCGGCCACGTGGTTGTATTCGTTGTAGAGGATCTCGACGTGCAGCGGCAAGGTGTTGGTCACCCCGCGAATGTGTCCAGACACCACCGATACCGCACCGAACTCCCCCATGGCCCGCGCGGTACACAGCACCACGCCATAAATCAGGCCCCACTTGATGTTGGGCACAGTGACATGCCAGAACATCTGCCAGCCGTTGGCGCCGAGCAGACGCGCCGCTTCCTCTTCCTGAGTGCCTTGTTCCTGCATCAGCGGAATCAGCTCGCGAGCCACGAATGGCACGGTGACGAAAATCGTCGCCAACACGATGCCCGGCAGGGCGAAAACGATCTGAATGTCGTGATCCTGCAACCACGGCCCGAAAAAGCCCTGGGCGCCGAACATCAACACATAGACTAAACCTGCGATCACCGGCGATACCGAGAACGGCAGGTCGATCAGCGTCACCAGCATGCTCTTGCCGCGGAACGAGTACTTGCTGACGCACCACGCGGCGCTGACCCCGAACACCAGGTTCAGCGGCACCGAAATCAGCACGGCGAACACGGTGAGCTTCAGTGCCGAGAGTGCATCCGGCTCAAAGATCGCGGTGAAGAATGCGCCGAGGCCGTTCTTCAAACCTTGCGACACCACAATGAACAACGGCAGTAACAGAAACAGGAAAAAGATCAGCCAGCCAAGGCCAATCAGGATTCTGCGCGACGTGGCACTTCCACGGCGTGCAGCGTTGGCCGAGGAAGCGGCCGCAATAGACGATTGGGACATGTTCGCGCCTCCTTATGGGGTTTCGATGCGCCGCTGCAGCAGGTTGATCAGCAGCAACAGGACAAAGGAAACCACCAGCATCAACACGCCGATGGCCGTGGCGCCGGTGTAATCGTACTGGTCGAGTTTGACCATGATCAGCAGCGGCAGGATCTCGGTTTTCATCGGCATGTTGCCGGCGATGAAAATCACCGAACCGTACTCGCCAACGCCACGGGCAAAGGCCAGGGCAAAACCGGTCAGCCACGCCGGCAGCAGCGCCGGCACTAAAATGTGGCGGAATACTTGCCAGGGTTTCGCGCCGAGGCACGCTGCGGCTTCTTCGACTTCACGGGGGATATCGGCCAGCACCGGTTGCACCGTACGCACCACGAACGGCAGCGTCACAAACGTCAGCGCCAGGGTGATGCCCAACGGGGTGTAGGCGATCTTGAAGCCGAGGTCGGCGGCAAACTGGCCGACCAGACCGGCCGGCGCGTACAGCGCGGTTAGAGCGATACCGGCCACCGCCGTCGGCAGGGCGAACGGCAGATCGATCATCGCGTCGATCACCTTGCGCCCGGGGAAGGTGTAGCGCACCAGCACCCACGCCAGCAATGTGCCGATGATGCCGTTGATGATCGCAGCGCACAGCGCGGTGCCGAAACTCAACTTCAAGGCTGCCAGCACGCGGGGGACGGAAATGATCGTCCAGAACTGATCCCAGGTGAGCTGCGAGGCGTGGACGAACATCGCCGCCAGCGGGATAAGCACAATCAGACTGAGGTACACCAAGGTGTAACCCAGCGTCAGCCCGAAGCCGGGTATGACGGGGGAGATACGACGCGACATAAAAGTCCCTGGTTAAAAACGCATCAATGTGGGAGCGAGCCTGCTCGCGAAGAGGGAGTATCAGCCAACATTCCTGTCGCCTGTAACACTGCCTTCGAGCAGGCTCGCTCCCACATGTCATGTGCCCAAACATCAGGCTGGTTAGAGTGAGATTACTGCGCCTGATAAATCTGGTCGAACACGCCACCATCGTTGAAGAATTTCGGTTGCGCGGTTTTCCAGCCGCCGAAGTCCTTGTCGATGGTCACCAGTTCCAGTTTCGGGAACTGCTGGGCGTACTTGGCGGCCACGTCCTTGTCACGTGGACGATAGAAGTTCTTCGCGGCGATTTCCTGACCGGCCGGGCTGTACAGGTGCTTGAGGTAGGCTTCGGCGATCTGCTCGTTGCCCTTCTTCTGAGCATTTTTGTCGACCACGGCCACCGGTGGTTCAGCCAGGATCGACAACGAAGGCACGACGATGTCGAACTTGTCCGCGCCGCCGTCTTCTTTCAGCGCCAGGAATGCTTCGTTTTCCCAGGCCAGCAACACGTCACCCTGACCGTTGTTGACGAAGGTAATGGTCGAACCGCGAGCACCGGTGTCGAGAATCGGCACGTGCTTGAACAGGGTCTGCACGTACTCTTTGGCTTTCTCTTCGCTGCCGCCGTTGGCTTTCAGGCCATAGGCCCAGGCGGCGAGGAAGTTCCAGCGTGCACCGCCGGAGGTTTTCGGATTCGGGGTGATCACCGAGACGTCATTCTTGACCAGATCGCCCCAGTCCTTGATGCCTTTCGGGTTGCCCTTGCGCACCAGGAACACGATGGTCGAGGTGTACGGCGTACTCGCTTCCGGCAGACGCTTCTGCCAGTCGGTCGGCAGGGTCTTGCCGATTTTGGCGATTTCATCGATGTCACCGGCCAGGGCCAGGGTTACGACGTCGGCACGCAGGCCATCGATCACGGCGCGGCCCTGCTTGCCCGAACCACCGTGGGATTGCTGGATTTTCACGGTGTCGCCGGCATGGTCTTGCTGCCAGAACTTGATGAACTCAGCGTTGTAGTCCTGATACAGCTCGCGCGTCGGGTCGTACGACACATTGAGCAGTTCGTAATCCTTGGCAACCGCGGAACCGGCAAACACAGCGCTGGCCAGGGCGGCCAATGCATAACGGCGAATCGACGACATGGTGAAAGCTCCTGGAATTCTGGGCGGTGGCTTTTTCTTATGGTCTGCAGGAATCGGGTTACCCACGGATAAAAGAGCGCAGCTCAGCTCGGCTTGTTGCCCGGTTGCTGCAAACGGAATTTCTCTTTGCGTTCAATCTGCACGACTTGAGCGTTGTGCACGGTGATCTCCACCGCGCCAAACCGCAGATCGCGCAGGGCGCTCTGGATTTCACGCAAGATGGTGCTTTCGTCCTGACCGTCAACGCTGCGAAGGGATGCGCTCATGGTGCTGCTCCTTTGAATGGATATGCCTGACAGTGGGCGGCACTGCGTCCGGCGTGGGAGCAATATAAGAGAGGCGCGGATATTCTTAAAAAGACTATTTGAGAATGTTTATATAACCAGAACGCATTTTGTGGCGGGGCAAGGGGTTGCGCGTTGGCGGAGCAAAAGCTCGCAGCCTTCGGCAGCTCCTGTATGGATCGGTGTAGAAGCTGCCGTAAGCTGCGATCTTTTGATCTTTTGATCTTTTGATCTTTTAACCAACCATCGGTTTTCTCGCCCAATCTATCTCTTGTGCCGGCACCGGCCGCCCAAACCAATATCCCTGCCCGAGATCGCATTCCTGCTCCAGCAAAAACGCCGCCTGTTCAACCTGCTCGATCCCTTCGGCATGTACCTGCATGCCCATACTCCGCGCCAGCGCGATGATCACCCGGACGATCGCTACGTCATCCTCATCCCACGGCAAACCGGCGACAAACCCCTGATCAATCTTGAGCTTTTGCACCGGCAAGCGCTTGAGCCGCAGCAACGACGAATACCCGGTGCCAAAATCATCGATCGCCAGGCGAACGCCCAATTCACGCAAGCGATGCATTTGCTCCAGCGCCACCTCCGGATCGTCCATCACCGCGCTTTCGGTCACTTCCAGTTCCAGATACGCCGGATCCAGCCCGGTCTCGCGCAGCACTTGCGCCACCTGCTGGTACAGCTCGCGCCGGGCAAACAACCGCGACGACACATTCACCGCCACAAACGACAGCCCCCTCCCGGCCTGCTGCCATTGGCACATCTGTCGGCAAGCCTGCTGCATCACCCAGGCATCGATGTCGACGATCAACCCGGTGCGCTCGGCAATAGGTATGAATTCGGCCGGCGACACCAGCCCCCGCAGCGGATGCTGCCAACGCACCAGGGCTTCAACGCCGATCAGACGACCGGTTTTAAGGTCATGCACCGGTTGGTAATAGACCCGCAACTCCTGTTGCTCCAGCGCACGGCGCAGTTCGAAGGCAATTTCAACCCGTTGCTGGGCGTGAGCGGTGAGCTCTTCGGTGTACAAGGCATAACCGTTGCGCCCACTGCTCTTGGCCTTGAACAGCGCCGCGTCGGCGTTGCGCAACAACTGGTCGGCGCTCAGCGCATCGCTGGGGAACAGACTGATGCCGACGCTGGCGTTGATGAATAACTCATCGCCTTCGATGCCGACCGGCTCCTTGAGGGCATCGAGAATACGCTGAGCCAATGCCGCCGCCTGGCCGGGCTGCGGACAACTTTCTGCCAATACCGCGAATTCGTCACCCCCCAGTCGCGCCACGGTGACGCCGGGCCCAAACAGCTCCTGCAAACGGATCGCCACCGCTTTGAGCAAACGATCGCCAACGTTGTGCCCGAGGCTGTCGTTGATCATCTTGAAGTGATCCAGATCGAGCAACAGCAGCGCACAGCCGCGCTTGTGGGCCTGCGCCGACGCCAGGGCCTGTTCGGTACGATCGCTGAATAACAGACGATTGGGCAGATCGGTCAGCGGATCGTGGTGCGCAAGGTGCTGAAGCTCATGCTCGGAATGCTTGATCGCACTGATATCGGAAAACACCGCTACGTAATGACTGATCCGGCTCTGATCATCATGAATGACGCGGATGGTTTGCCATTGAGGATAAATCTCCCCGCTTTTGCGGCGGTTCCAGATCTCGCCGCTCCACTCGCCTTGCGATTCCAGCGTGGCGAACATCGCCTGATAGAAGCCCGGCGGATGATGGCCGGACTTGAACAGACTGGGTTGTTGGCCGAGCACTTCTTCGCGCAGATAACCGGTGATCTCGATGAACGCACGATTGACGTGCACGATCAGACCCTGATGGTTGGTGACCAACACGCCTTCGCGAGTGCAGTCGAACACAGCCGCCGCTTGCCGCAAGCGCTCACGATCAGCGTGACGTTCACGCAACCTCGCACCTATCCCGAGACACTCATACAACCGCGCCCGCGCCAGAAAAATCAGGCCGGCACTGACCACCGCGAAGACATAACCGTTGATCAGTTGCCATCGTGCGAGTTGGACCGAGTTATCGAAGAAATTGTTTAATAAATAACCAGCACCTTGCAGCCAGACCGCCGCGACTACGAGATAGAGCAGCGCTGCACGCAAGGCATCGCGATAAGTGTCAGGCATTAGGCCATCCATGTCCCTACAAAAAAGTGGGATTATAGGTCAAGAAACATCCAGCTAACTCTTATCTGAAAGCGCGACTGGTTTTATCTGTGTGCTTAGTGATAATGCATCGGCTGTTTTTATCTTTATCGAGGGCCCTATAGCCTATGTGGTACGAAGGTTTTCTTGGCTTGTCGGCCTGGTCTCTGGTCGCGGTCACCCTGCTGATGACCCACGTGACGATTGTCGGCGTCACGGTCTATCTACACCGCTACTCGGCCCATCGCTCCCTGGAGCTGAATGCCGGTCTGAAGCACTTTTTCCGTTTCTGGCTGTGGCTGACCACGGCGCAGAACACCCGCGAGTGGACCGCCATCCACCGTAAGCACCACGCCAAATGCGAAACCGAAGATGACCCGCACAGCCCGGTCATCAAGGGTTTGTCCACGGTATTGCGTACCGGCGCGGAGCTATACCGCGCTGAAGCGCAGAACCCGGAAACCCTGCGCATCTACGGCAAGAACTGCCCCGAGGACTGGATCGAGCGCAACGTCTACAGCCGTTACCCGCTGCTGGGCGTGGCAATCATGGGCGTCATCGACCTGCTGCTGTTCGGCACCATCGGCATCACCATCTGGGCGATCCAGATGATGTGGATCCCGGTGTGGGCCGCCGGCGTCATCAACGGTCTGGGCCATGCGGTCGGTTATCGCAACTTCGAATGCCGCGACGCGGCAACCAATCTGGTGCCTTGGGGCATCCTGATCGGCGGCGAAGAACTGCACAACAACCATCACACCTACCCGAACTCGGCCAAGCTGTCGGTGAAGAAATGGGAATTCGACCTCGGCTGGGCATGGATCAAAGTCTTCAGTTTTCTGCGTCTGGCCAAGGTTCAGCGTGTAGCCCCAATTGCCCATCGCGTTGAAGGCAAGGGCAATCTGGACATGGACACCGCCATGGCGATCCTCAACAACCGCTTCCAGATCATGGCCCAGTATCGCAAATTGGTCATTGGCCCACTGGTCAAGCAGGAGCTGGACAAAGTCGATCACTCGGTGCGTCACCAGTTCCATCGAGCCAAACGCCTGCTCTCGCGGGAAACCAGCCTGCTGGAAGATCGCCACCATGCGCGCATCCAGAGCATGCTCGAGCACAGCCACGCGCTGAAGGTCATTTACGAAAAACGCCTGGCACTGCAGCAGATCTGGGTGAAGACCAGCTCCAATGGCCACGACATGCTCGCCGCCATCAAAGAGTGGATCCACGAAGCCGAGGCCAGCGGTATTCAGTCCCTCCGCGAGTTTGCCGACCAGCTGAAAACCTACTCGTTGCGCCCAGCCACAGCCTGATCGGCTGCCCATGCGGATCGGGGATCTATCCCCGATCGATGGCGACGCCACCGCAAATCTGACGGCGCGTTTGCATTGATCAAGCGCGTCGTCATTACTGCCTGGCAGAACCCCACTACCGTTGGGAACTTCGCCGAAAATCCCCTATCTCAAAGACTTCGCCATTCCGGCGGGCTTAGGTGTGGCCGTTGTTGTCAACGCGGCACGCCCTCTGAGAATTGTGCCGATGGTCAATAACAACCAAAAAGACTCATCCCTCCCGCAGTGGCCCGAGGCCGCGCAAACACTCATGGCTTTAATGCACGCCCAGGGCGAAGTCGCTCGTCTGAGCGAACGCGAACAGCTGTTCAGCTCGCTGCTGGTCAGCGTCAACGCTGTGCTCTGGGCATTCAACTGGGAAACCCGTCAGGTGCTGTACGTCAGTCCGGCCTATGAGCGGATTTTCGGTCGTTCGGCAGGGCTTCTGCTGGCTGACTACAACCAGTGGCGTGACAGCATCTATCCCGACGATCTGGATTACGCTGAACGCAGCCTCGCCGAAGTCCTGCACAGAGGCGCAGTGGAAGATCGCGAGTACCGGATCATCGCCGCTGACGGGCAGGTGCGCTGGCTCAGCGACAAATGCTTCATCAATCGTCAGGACGAGCCCGGGCAACCGGTGATCATCGTCGGCATCGCCGAAGACATCACCGATAAGAAGCAGATGGAAACCGAACTGCAACGTCTGGCCACCACCGATGTGCTGACCCAGAGCAGCAACCGCCGGCACTTTTTCGAATGCGCCAATCGCGAGTTCGAAGAGGCGCGGCTGCAAGGCTCGCCGCTGGCGTTTCTGCTGTTGGATATCGATGACTTCAAAATCATCAACGACACCTACGGCCACCCTCAAGGCGACAGCGTGCTGCAAGCCATTGCCGAATGTGGCCGCGCCTCGTTGCGGCGGGGAGACTTGTTCGGGCGAATAGGCGGTGAAGAATTTGCCGCGGTGTTCCCGGGCTGCGCCCCTGACATGGCCTTGCAAGTCGCCGAGCGGCTGCAACAGGAGATTCAGCGTTTGAGCTTCAGCCAGGACGGCCAGACGTTTGGCATCACCGTCAGCCAGGGCCTGACGAGCCTGACCGAAAGCGACGAAAGCCTCGACAGCCTCTTTGCCCGGGCGGATGCGGCGATGTATGAGGCCAAGCGTCAGGGCAAGAACCGGATTATTTCTGCATAACTTTTATTTGAATACGCCACAAAACCTGTGGGAGCTGGCTTGCCAGCGATGAGGCCAGCACATTCAACAAAAATGTTGCCTGCCCCTGACGCCATCGCGGGCAAGCCCGCTCCCCACAGGGATCTGTAACCAGGCTATTTACGCATCCGCATCAACTCTGGCAAACCGATCTTGAGCAACCGCGCGGTCCGGCTCTTCGCCAACGCCTCGACACCTTCATGCTCGGTCAGATGAGCCATCTGCGCCGCCATGTTCATCACCAGCGCCTCGCGGGAATATACCCCACCGCCGAGCTGGTAGACCGAGGCAATCAACTCACGCAATTCCAGCGGCAGTCGCCAGCGAGTGCGTAGCGCCGAACCGTAGGCCGCGCCAAATTGCGCCAACGCTTCACCCACTTCCTCAAAATCGTCCAGCTCACCGCCCGCCTGTTTCCATTCTTGCAAACAGCGCAGCAAAGCCAGATCACCGAGACGATGCAGTATGCCCGCGCAATAGCAGCGCTCCTGATCCAGATCGAGCAACCGCGCCAGCGTGCGCGCGTATTCAGCGGTGTGTAGCGACAGGTTCCAATAACGTTCGGCGTAGTCCGCCAGACAGGGATCGCTAAGCCGGGCGCTGCGTTTGAGCGCCAGCCCCAGAATCAGATTCATGCTCTGTCCCGTGCCAAGCCGCTGCAGTGCCTGCGCCAGAGTTTGCACCGGTGCGCCATGGTGTTGCCCGGCGCTGTTGGCCGCCGCAATCAATACCGCGGTAATCTGCGGATCGGTTCGGAACTCCTGTTGCAGCTGCGTCAGATCGAGACCGCCGGGATTGAGGCTGCGCTTGACCGCTACCTGCACATCCATCATCAACGGCGCGCCGTCGGCCTGCTCACGGCGTCGCTCAAGGAACAACGACAAGGTCATGCCAGGCGCCAGTACTGGCACTTCACAGAACACTTCTTCCCCGGCATTCAACAGCAAACCCTGCAAACGCTCGGTCAGGCTTTCCATGTTCAGGGGTTTGGTCAGGTACGCCGTCGGCGCCAGCAGTATGGCCTCACGTACGCTGGCACTGTCGTTGCGGCTGCTCATCAAAATGAACGGCAGCGGCGGATTACGTTTGCGCTGACGCACACTGCGCAGCACATTCAAACCATCGACGCCGGGCAGTTCCCAATCGACGATAGCCAGGTCATACGGCACTTCACTGAGCATCGATATCGCTTGTTTGCCATCGGCACACAGATCCAGCCGCGCATCACAACGCACGCTCAGCAACACTTGTTCGAGCAGATCCCGGGACCACGGATCAGCCTCGGCGATCAGCACTCGGGGTACGGCGGGTAAATCAACGGCAGTCATGCACGCTCTCCCTTGCAATGCTTGAACCTTAGCCAATGATGGCCATTCGATACAGCGCTAAAACAGCCGATGTGCCTCAGGGGCATAAAAAAACCCGCCGAAGCGGGTTTTTTGTCGATCAAGTCACCCCGGGTGATCAGAGCTCGGAGAAGCACTCTTCGATGATCGCCAGGCCTTGGTCCAGTTGCTCGTCCGGCGAGGTCAGCGGTACGAGTACGCGCAGCACGTTGCCGTAGGTGCCGCAGGACAGCAGGATCAGGCCCTTGTCGCGAGCCTTGGCCACAACGGACGCTACAGCAGCAGCGTTCGGCTTGTGACTGTCGCCGTTTTCGAACAGCTCAACGGCGATCATCGCGCCCAATGCACGGACTTCGCCGATCACCGGGTATTTGGCCTGGATGGCTTTCAGGCCGGTGACCAGACGCTCGCCGACCGCTTTGCAGCGGTCCAGCAGTTGTTCTTCCTCGAACACTTCCATCACTGCCAGAGCAGCGGCGCAAGCGATCGGGCTACCGGCGTAAGTGCCGCCCAGGCCGCCTGGTGCGATGGCGTCCATGTATTCAGCCTTGCCACACACACCGGCCAGCGGGAAACCGCCAGCAATGGATTTGGCGAAGGTAGTCAGGTCGGCAGCAACGCCCATCTGCTCCATGGCGAAGAACGTACCGGTACGGCCAGCGCCGGTTTGTACTTCGTCAGCAATCAGCAGGATGCCGTGCTGGTCGCACAGGGCACGCAGACGCTTCATGAATTCTTTCGGCGCGACGTAGAAACCACCTTCGCCCTGTACAGGCTCGATGATGATCGCGGCGATGTCTTTCGGCTCGGCATCGTTCTTGAAAATGCGTTCGATGGAAGCGATCGAGTCGTCGATGCTCACGCCGTGCAGTTCATTCGGGTACAGAGCGCGGAAGATGCCACCTGGCATCAGGCCCATGCCGGCCGAGTAAGGCACGACTTTACCGGTCAGCCCCAGGGTCATCATGGTGCGACCGTGGTAAGCGCCGGTGAAGGCGATCACGCCAGCGCGGCCAGTGGCAGCACGGGCGATTTTCACGGCGTTTTCTACCGCTTCGGAACCGGTGGTGACCAGCAGGGTTTTCTTGGCGAAATCACCTGGTACCTTGGCGTTGATTTTTTCGCACAGTTCAACGTAAGGCTCGTAAGCCAGCACCTGGAAGCAGGTGTGCGTCAGCTTGTTCAGCTGTTCGGTCACGGCCGCGATGATTTTCGGATGCACGTGGCCGGTGTTCAGCACGGCGATACCGCCGGCGAAGTCGATGAATTCACGACCTTCAACGTCAGTCACGGTAGCGTTCTTCGCGGATTCGGCGAAGATCGGGTGAATCTGGCCAACACCACGAGGTACAGCAGCGGTACGGCGGGCCATCAGTTCAGCGTTAGTCTTGCTCATTACAGTCCTCATTCGCCGCTCATCGGGCGGCGTGGTTCAAGGATTAAGCGGGAGGAAGCGACGGTGGCAGCATGCGATGATCGACTGCCACGGCGTTCCCGGCCGCAGAGAAAATTCCGGTTTGAAACACGCAAAGGGACAGCGCTCTCGTGCCCTTTGCGTTTGCAGCAATCCCTTTCCCGGCTTAGATGCCCAGGCAGAGGTATTTGATTTCCAGGTAATCTTCGATGCCGTACTTGGAGCCTTCACGGCCCAGGCCCGAGGCCTTGATGCCGCCGAACGGTGCGACTTCGTTGGAGATCAGCCCGGTGTTGACGCCAACCATGCCGTATTCCAGGGCTTCAGCCACACGGAACACACGGCCCAGATCGCGAGCGTAGAAGTAAGAGGCCAGACCGAACTCGGTGTCGTTGGACATCGCGATCACTTCGGCTTCGTCTTTGAAGCGGAACAACGGCGCCAGAGGACCGAAGGTCTCTTCCTTGGCCACTGCCGCGTTTTTCGGCACATTGGTCAGGATGGTCGGCTCGAAGAAGTTGCCTTCCATTTGCTTGCCGCCAGCCAATACGGTTGCGCCTTTGGCTACAGCGTCAGCGATGTGCTCTTGCACCTTCGCCACGGCTTTTTCGTCGATCAGCGGGCCAGTGGTGGTGCCGTCTTCCAAACCGTTACCGATCTTCAGCTTGGCTACTGCCACTTTCAGTTTTTCGGCGAAAGCATCGTAGACCGAATCCTGAATGTACAGACGGTTGGCGCAGACGCAGGTCTGACCGTTATTGCGATATTTGGAAATGATCGCGCCTTCGACGGCCTTATCCAGATCCGCATCGTCGAACACGATGAACGGCGCGTTGCCGCCCAGCTCCAGCGACACTTTCTTGATGTCCTTGGCGCATTCAGCCATCAACTGACGGCCGATTTCGGTCGAGCCGGTGAAGGACAGTTTGCGTACGATCGGGTTGCTGGTCAGCTCGCTGCCGATGTCACCGGCGCTGCCGGACACCACGCTGAACACGCCAGCAGGAATACCGGCACGCTGAGCCAGTTCAGCCAGCGCGAATGCGGAGAATGGGGTTTGCGAAGCTGGTTTGAGCACCATGGTGCAACCCGCGGCCAGCGCAGGGCCGGCCTTACGGGTGATCATCGCTGCCGGGAAGTTCCACGGGGTGATGGCCGCAGTAACGCCGATCGGCTGCTTGATAACGATCAGGCGCTTGTCGGGCTGGTGACCCGGAATCACGTCACCGTAGATGCGCTTGGCTTCTTCGGCGAACCATTCGATGAACGAAGCGGCGTAAACGATTTCGCCCTTGGCTTCGGCCAGCGGCTTGCCCTGCTCGAGGGTCATCAGGCGAGCGAGGTCGTCCTGATTCTCGATGATCAGTTCGAACCAGCGACGCAGCTTGTTCGCACGATCCTTGGCGGTCAGTGCACGCCAGGCCGGCAGCGCTTTGTCAGCGGCTTCAATGGCACGGCGGGTTTCGGCAGCGCCCATCTTCGGCACGGTGCCGAGGATTTCGCCGGTTGCCGGGTTATTGACCTTGATCGTCTGACCGTTATCCGCATCGACCCAAGCGCCATCAATGAAGGCTTGCTGGCGGAACAACTGGGTGTCTTTAAGCTGCATGTCGGCTTTCCTTAACAGCACCGCGGCCTGCGCGGAGCAAATTATGATTGTAGAAAGGCGCCTCGCAAGGCTGCCGTCAGGGAAATCAGTGACTGGGTGAGGCGCAAAAATAGTGCACGCTTCGGAACACCTGCGCTTCAACACCCAATCAACGGGCGTTTGAAATCTCAAACGGATCGTAGGAGCAAAGGGTTTAAAGGACAATAGGGCGTTCGAAAAAAAGAACAAAAACGCCGCATTTGCTGAATTTTTCAGATCAACGCGCAAAAACCCCTGCCGCAGGAAAACCATAGATCAGCCTCGCCAAAGCGCCAAGCGAGGGTTTTGCAGGACGTTACCGCTTTATGGAATGCAGCGTTTTATTCGGACACGCGCACTGACAATAGGTGCCGAAACGCAGCATGGACGCCCCGAGCCGACCTAGGTATGATGTCGCCCGCTGCACCAGTAGCTCAGCTGGATAGAGTACTGCCCTCCGAAGGCAGTGGTCGTGGGTTCGAATCCCGCCTGGTGCACCATGAATCAAAACGAGAAAGCCCCGGACTGTGATGGTCCGGGGCTTTTTTGTGGGCGCTGAATTGTTCGGACGCAACGTTACTCCGTCGTCCAATCAAACTCATCGTAATCCTCATCCTCGTCGTCTCCCTCCTCACCCTCCTCCTCAAATCCGTCCTCTTCCTCAAGCACATCCTCTTCCTGCTGACTCAGCAGAAACTCCTTACGCGCTTCAGTAATCGCGCGCCGCATCTCTTCGCCCTTTTTGGGGCAATTGAGGAGTTGGGCGATGCGGTCGATTTTTGGTGCCACGGTGTTCTCCAGCGCTTCAGCTATGGCCCGATAGTGCGCGTTTTGCGGGGCAATGCCAAATGGCTGGGCGCACAGGCAGTCAGTTCTTCTGGATTTGTTTGAGCCGGGCGTCGAGGTCGGCGTTTGGGTAGCGTTTGTGCAGGTTGTTGAACAGAGTGTCGGCGGCTTGCGATTGGCCGGATTCGCGCAGGCGCAGGACTTCGCGCAGTTGTTCGTCGAGACCGTTGACCGGGGCGGCGGTGCGTTTGCTGGTTTTGGCTTCGTCGGCGCTGAACGCTTCGCTGTGCATCGGCGCGGCCATTTCTGCCATCGGCGCGGGGGCTGGGGCGGACAATGCTTCGGGCGCTTGTTTACGGGCAAGGGGCGCGGCAGGTTTGGCGGCGGGCGCAAAGTCGAATTGCTGCTGCGGCTCGGGCGCTCGCTGTACCAACGACAGCATCAGTGCCACGCCGACGAGGCTGGCGAACGCGACTTGCCAGCGCGGTTTGCGGCAGGCGTCGAGCCAGCGTTGCCACAGACCAGGCTTCGGTGCCGAGACTTCGCGGTGGGCAGCCTTGAGGATGAACGCATCAAGGTGCGTTGGCGGTTCAGCGTTGTGCTGTTCGCGCACATGTTTAATCACCGAATCCTCGGGTGTCTGGCGGGCGTCAGTCATGTCAGTACCTCCTCGGCCAGCAGCCGACGCAGTTTTTGCTGGGCGTAGCGCAAGCGGCTTTTGACGGTTTCCAGCGGTGTTTCGGTGAGGCTGGCGATTTGCGCCAGGTCGAGGTCGCCGTGGGCGCGTAGCAGGAACACCTCGCGTTGATCGGTGGGCAGCATCTGCAGGGCGTTTTCCAGGCGCTGACTGTCACGACTGAGACTCAGCAGTTGTTCGGGGTCGGTGGCTTCGTCGCTGACCGCGTGGATTTGTTCATCGTAACTGTCGTGCAGCGGTTGCCGGGCACCATGTTTGCGCCAGTGGTCGATCAGGCGATTGCGGGCAATCTGGAACAGCCATGTACGAAAGGTCGCCCGCCCTTGTGGCTGACTGGCGCTGCGGATCAGGCTCAGCCAGGTTTCCTGAAAGACTTCATCGGCCAGTTCGGGTTTGCCACTCAGACCGAGCAGAAACCGATACAAACCCTGACGGTGGCGGGCGTACAAGATCTCGAACGCCGCGCCGTCGCCCTCGCGATAACGCGCCAACAGCGATTCATCGCTGTTGGCGGTGGGGCTGTCCGGCGAAGCAAACAGCTGACTGATGAAGCCTTTCAGACGACTCACTATTCAATCCGTCGCTCAGTGGGCAGCGCATTCGATGCGGTTGAAGTGCGCAGGCTCTGCGCCAGTTCGACCAGTTGCACAAACTCGTTGCGCAGACCGAAACGATCATCGCCTCGCGCACCAAGGGCCAGCGCTTCGGTGTCTTTCAGGCTGAAGTCGCCGGTGTAACGACCGTCCTTGAGTTGCTGGGAAAACGCGGCAACGGCCGCAGCAAAACGCAAATTTTCGCTGGCTGGCACAACCAGATTGGTAATCGGCCGCTCGATCAGCAGACTTTTCCCACCTTCAGGCTGTTGATATCGCACACGCAGCATTGCCAATTCCCCATTCTTCCCGGAAACAGCCGCACTCGATTTACCGTAACGCAGCGGCTCCAGCCAGCCCTTCTCGCCTGCCGGAACAATTTCATACAACGCCGTCACCGTGTGTCCTGCTCCGATCTCGCCAGCATCGACCTTGTCATTACTGAAATCCTCACGCTTCAAAGCACGGTTTTCATAGCCGAGCAGGCGATACTCGCTGACTTGCGCGGGGTTGAACTCCACCTGCAATTTGACGTTTTTCGCCACCACGGTGAGGGTCGAGCCGAGTTGATCTACCAGCACTTTGCGCGCCTCGCGCAGGTTGTCGATGTAGGCGTAGTTGCCATCGCCGGCATCGGCCAGTTGTTCCATCAAGTGCTCATTGTAGTTATCCACACCAAAACCCAGGGTGGTCAGGGAAATTCCGGTTTTACGTTTATCCACAGCCATTTGTTTAAGGCTGTCGAAGTCGCTGACGCCGACGTTGAAGTCGCCGTCGGTGGCCAGCAGGATGCGGTTGATGCCTTTGGCGATGAACCCCTGTTGCGCCATTTGATAGGCCAGTTCGATGCCTGACGCCCCGGCGGTGGAGCCGCCCGCAGTTAATTGCTCGATGGCTGTGCGAATCTTCGCTTTTTCTCGTCCGGATGTGGGCTCAAGCACCACTCTGGATTCACCGGCATACACCACCAACGAAACCCGATCCTGATCGCGTAATTGGTCAACCAGCAATTTCAGCGTGCTTTTGACCATCGGCAGCCCTTCGCGGCGATCCATCGAGCCGGACACGTCGACCAGAAACACCAGATTGGCCGGGGCCAATTGCGCAACCGCACGGTCGGACGCCTTGATGCCGATGCGCAGCAAGCGCGTGTGCGGATTCCACGGCGATGCTGCAAGCTCGGTGGTCACGCCAAACGGCGAGCCGTCACTGGGCAATGCGTAGTCGTAGGGGAAGTAGTTGACCATTTCCTCCAGTCGCACCGCGCCTTCTGGCGGCAGGCGTCCCTGATTGAGCAGGCGACGGACATTGGCGTAGGCGCCGGTATCCACGTCCGCGCTGAAGGTCGAGACCGGGGTTTCGGCGACGCTGTGGATGGGGTTGTCGGCCAGCGTTTGATATTGCTCACGCTGTTCGTCGCGATAGCCTTGTGGATAACTTTCCCCGGCAGGCATTGCAGCAAAACCGGCAATGGGTGCCGGATGAACGCTGCGCTTGGCCATGGCGCCATCAGCCATGATCGCTTCATGTTGCACCAAGGCTTCAGGCTGAGCCGGTGCAGCAGCGGAATCAGGTTTGGAAGAAACGCCACAACCGCCGATGGCCAGCAAAATACCGACCACTACAGGACGTAAAAGAGGAAGAGACATGGGGGCTGACCTCGGGATGAAATTGATCATTCATCCACTGAGACGGGCCGTCCGTTGCGTGCGGGTTAACGCCGATGAAATATTTCTGCTGTGGATGACGCCGCAGACTGCGCGGCGTTCTCGGCGCCTTTAAAACAGGCTGATCGGTACATTCGCCACCAGACGGAACTCGTCGTAACTGCCGTCGATCTGCCCGCCACTCGCGCGTTGGTTATAGACGATGCTGCGCAGCACCGTGTTTTTCAGGGTGCCAGACTGCACCACGTAGGCGAGCATCAAGCCATTTTCGTTGTGCTTGGCACCCTCCAGCCCGCGCACGTTGTAGCCGGTGTTGCGTCCGTCGCGGTCGCCGCTGTAGTGGGTGCCATCAATGCCCCAGCCCTTGGCGTGCCACAGGCTGGTGGTCAGGCCCGGCACGCCGTAGCTGGCGAGGTCGAAGTCATAGCGCAGCTGCCAGGATTTTTCGTTCGGGCCGTTGTAGTCCGAGTACAGCGAGTTAGCCATGTAGTTGCCTGTGGACTCCCACACGTAGTCGAAATATTCGTTGCCGAACACCTGCTGCCACGCCGTAGTCAGAGCGTGTGCGCCATGGGCGGCGGTGATTGCCAGGCTGTAGGCGTGGTTGTCGATGAAGCCCAGGTTTTGTTCACCCTGATCGCGCGTGCGGTAGTAGTTGAGGCTGGTTTTCAGCGCGAGATTGGCGCGATCCCCCGTCACGTGAGTCGCGCCCAGATAGTATTGCTGCCACATGTCCTCGAACCGCGAGCCATAAGCGCTCAATGTCAGACCGTAGGGCGCTTTGGCTGTCGCGCCGAGATAGCTGATACGTGAACCGCTGTAGGCGCGATTGCCGAAGGTGGTAGTCAGGCGTTCGCTGCCGGTGCCGGTACGCGGGATGGCGCGCTCGAAGCTGCCCGCTTGCAGCGCCAGCCAGTCGAGTTCGTTGCTGTTCAGGCCAATGCCCTGAAAGGTCGACGGCAAGGCACGGTTGTCCTTGTAGCGCAGGATCGGGTTTTCCGTGAGCATCCGTCCGGCCTTGAGTTCGGTGCTCGACACTCGCAGTTTCACGTCGCCGACACCCAGACGACTCCAGCTCGGGACCGCGTCGCCATCGCTGTCGACCAGCACCCGGTCACCCCCATTGGCCACCGCACCGTGACCACGCTCAAGGGTCACTGCGCTGAACAGCGAGGCGTCGACACCGAAGCCCACCCAACCTTCGGTGTAGCCAGAGATGTAATTGAGCATCGCGGTCTGCACCCAGGTGTCGCGCTGGCGCGTGGGCTGTGCGACGCCTGCTTTTTTGATCACCAGGTGGGTACTGCGCCGGGTGTGCTGGTTGGAATAGTAGTGGCGCAAATTCAGGTTGAGGTGGCTGCCATCGATCAGCCCGGTCGCTTGATCCTGTGCTGCGACGGGTTCACCGGCATAAGCAGGCTGGGCGATGAGCAGCATCGGCAGCAACGCCCGACGTACATGTGATTGCATGGAAAAGTGCCTGTAAAAAGAGTGCACGCCGCCCACGCGCCTGGCGCTTGAGCGGCCTGCGACAACTGTCGGGATCAGCGGGGCGGCGCAGACGGCCAGTGTTTGATCGGGCCGCGCCAGCCTTCGTAAGCCTTGGCGCACTGCAACAACCATTGATCGGCAAACCGTGGTGCAACCATTTGCAGGCCGATCGGCATACCCCCGGATGTAAACCCGCAGTTGATCGACAAGGCCGGTTGCTCGCCCATATTCCACGGCAGCGTGAACACGATGTGTTCGAAAGGCTGGCGCGGGTCATTGCCGGGCGAGGGCCATTCAGCGGGAAAGCTGCTGACCTGATTGGTCGGCGACAACAGCAAGTCGAAGTTGCCGAACAATTGCGCGCAGCGACGACGGATTTCAAAGGTCTGATTGAAACCTTCGACCGCTTGCACCGCGCTCATCCCGGCCGCCGGTGCCGCCCAGTCCTGAATGTAGGGCAAGACGTCGTCGCGTTGCGCCGTGCTCAAGCTTTGCAGTTGCGACAACTGGCGGGCGCGCCAGAAATCATCGAGGCCGTCGAGCAACTGTCGATCCATCAGCGACCCGATCAAGTCCACCTGCGCGCCATGGGCCTCGAACATTCGCGCGGCATCTCGCACCGCTTCACACACTTCATGTTCAGGCTGGAAGCCGCAGCCGGGGTCGAGCATCAGCCCGATGCGCAGACCCTGCATCGACGGTGCCTGCAGGTTCCAGTCCAGCGCGTGCGCCGGCAGGCTGGTAGCGTCGCGTGCATCCGGTAGTGCCAGATAACGCATCATCAGCGCGCAATCATCCACGGTGCGGGTCATCGGTCCCGCGCAACGGCCGGTGTAATAGGGATCAATCGGGATCCGTCCAAGCGTTGGCTTGAACCCCACCAATCCACACCAGCCTGCCGGCAGGCGTACCGAGCCGCCGATGTCGGTGCCGACATGCAGCGGACCATAACCAGCCGCCGCCGCAGCCGCCGCGCCGGAACTCGAGCCGCCGGGGTTTTGCGTGGTGTCCCACGGGTTGCGCGTGATGCCATGGAAACTCGACAGCCCCGACGACAGCATGCCGAAATCCGGCACCGTGGTCTTGCCCAGAATGATCGCCCCGGCTTCACGCAAACGCGCGGCCGGCGGCGCGTCGGCAGTCGCCGCGATCAACGTCGTGGCGCGCGAACCTTGGGGGATGCAATCGCCCTCAGTGGCGATCAATTCCTTGAGTGTCACCGGGATGCCGTCGAGCATGCCGCGCGGGGTTCCACGGCTCCAGCGTTCAGTCGACGCGCGCGCCTGATCGAGTACGCGCTGCGGATCGAACGCGTACAGCGCATTGATGCTCGGTTCCCAGTGCTCGATGTGCGCCAGAAGGTGATCGTAGTATTCCAGCGGCGACAACTCAGCACTGGCAAACAAGGCCAGCAGCTGTGCCGCCGACAAGTCATGTAAATCGGTCATCGAATAGCCGTCCGTGCAAACCCATAGTGCGCATGCTGCAAATTGTCTTCCCTAGCGCTCGGCAACCAGCGCATGGCTGGTTTGAACCGTATTGCGCCCACCGAAATACGCAGCGCAGGCAACGCCCACCGCGCCCATCACCAGGCTGTACGCAACGCACACCCACGGGCTCCACGGCATCAGACCGATCAACAACAACGGCGTGGTGCTCGCCCACAGTGCATAGGCAATGTTGTAAGTAAACGAAATGCCCGAGACGCGGATGTGTGCGGGGAACAGGCTAACCATCACCGACGGCACCGCGCCGACCACACCACAGCTCAATCCCGCCAGTGCATACGCCAGCCCCAGCCAAGAACCACCACTGATCAGGCAGCCATAAAGCAGGGCTACGCCAACCGGCAGCAGCACGCTGTACAACATGACGGTGCGCCAGGCGCCGAGCCGGTCGACGATCAACCCGGCAATCACACAACCGATATTCAGGAAGACAATACCGAGGCTGCTCAGGGCGAATGTATGGCTGGGGCTCATGCCGAAGCTTTTTTGCATGACCGTCGGGGTGATCACCACCAGCACCACCACTGCCGAAGTCAGCACGCAGGTCAGAATCATCGCCGGCAACAACATGTGCCGATGCTCGCGCATCACGGTGCGCAACGGCAGTTCGGCGTCAGCCTCACGGCGCGCCTGCAAAGCCATGAACACCGGCGTCTCGCTCAGCCAGCGACGCAGCCAGACACCGATCACGCCGAACAATCCGCCGAGCAGAAACGGAAAGCGCCACGCGTAATCAAGAATTTCGGCAGGGGTGAATACTTGCGCCAGCAGGGTCGCGGTCAGCGCCCCGAGCAAATAGCCAAAGGTCAGTCCGGCTTGCAGGAAACCCAGCGCATAACCGCGATGACCCGCCGGTGCGTGCTCGGCGACGAACACCCAGGCACTGGGCACTTCCCCACCGACTGCGGCGCCTTGCAACACACGCAGCAGCAACAGCAGCAACGGTGCGAAGTAACCAATCTGAGCGTAGGTCGGCATGATGCCGATCAGCAGGCAGGGCAGCGCCATCATCAAAATGCTCAGGCTGAACACGCGCTTGCGCCCCAGCTGATCGGCGAAGTGCGCCATCAGAATTCCGCCGAGCGGTCGTGCCAGATAGCCAGTGACAAAAATGCCGAAGCTCTGCAGCAATCTCAGCCACTCCGGCATCTCTGGCGGAAAGAACAGCTGACTGAGGGTCAGTGCGAAAAACACGAAGATGATGAAGTCGTAGATTTCCAGTGCGCCACCGAGGGCGGCAAGGCCCAAGGTCTTGTAGTCAGACCTGGAAAACCGATGGGATCGCGAACCGGTCAGGGCAGTCATGGGCAAACTCTGAATTGACAGCTATAGAGAACGACGCCTGCCAACAGGGGCCCGAACGAACTGCCCCCAGGTGCGCCAATTGATCAATTTCAACAGCGCGATATCGTCCACGCAAAAGGCCATGCGAACAACAAAACCGAGGCTCTGTGCTGCTTTTTAGCCGAAATCTGTACATTGAGTTTTCTTCCGATTAAACAATAATCAGGCCTCCCTAACTCCCTGAATATCTGGCCCATCATGGAAGAAATTACAAGTAACTTCGCCGATTTTGCTAATCCAGACATAGAATCCATTGCCATCGTCCGGGGACGTGTCCTACAGGCATTGCAACAGTTTTTGCTCGAACGCGACTTCAAACAGTTGATGCCGATCCTGATGTCGCCAATCACTGATCCGTTGAATCACGCGGTGTATCCCGCTGAACTGCAATATGAAGAACGGCGCCTGAAACTGACCGCCAGCATGATCTTCCACAAGCAGTTGGCGCTGACCGCCAAGGGCCACGACAAGATCTTTATTGTCGCGCCGAACATCCGTCTGGAAAAACCCGAGATCAAGGATTCCGACAACCACTTGCTGGAGTTCTCGCAGTTCGATTTCGAGATCCGCAACGGTGACATGCATCAGGTCATGGCCCTCATCGAAGGCCTGATCAAGCATGTGTTCAGCGAGGTCAATCAGCACTGCGCTGCCGAACTGTCCCAGCTCGGCCGGCAACTGCCGCACTTCGCCACAGCGTTCCCGATCTACAGCTCCGACGAGTTGCGCGCCGAGCATGGCGACGACTTCGAGAAGATCATGTCGGCCAAAGCGCACACGCCGTTTTTCGTCACCAACTACCGTCGCGAGTTCTACGATCGCGAAACACCGGGCAAGCGCGGCACTTACAACAACTACGACCTGATCTATCCCGATGGCTATGGCGAAGCCCTGTCCGGCGCGGAGCGTGAGTTCGAGTACGAGCAGATCGTCTACCGCATGAACGAGCTGTCGATGGACCTGCAGCCGTTCGCCAACTACCTCGAAGTCGCCCGGCGCGGCTTGCTGCACCCGAGCGCCGGTGGCGGTCTGGGCATCGAGCGTCTGCTCAAGTTCATCTGTGGCAAGCGACGCATCCGCGATGTGGCGCTGTTCGACCGCACGGTCGGTACCAGCTTCCTGTTCTGATCCGGACCTGACTCGCAAGGCCTGCTCCGCTCTCGCGGCGGCAGGCTTGGCCATGGAGAAACACAATGTCTGCACTGCGTATTCACTGGTGCTCGCCGCTCGATAGCGGTCAGCAAAAAGCCTCGGAAAAATACGACACCGGCGCCCTCGACTTCGCCGGGATCGTCGATTTCGCGAAGGAAGCCGATGAGCTGGGTATCGACTCGCTGTTGATGGGCATCAGCTACCACATGCCCGATCCGCTGCCGATGATTGGCGCGTTGGTGCGTGAGACCGATCGCGTCAAATTCATTCTGGCTTACCGTCCGGGGCTGGTGCCGCCGACCCTGTTCACACAGATCGTCAACACCGTGTCGTGGATGTCGGACAAGCGTATCTCGCTGAACCTGGTCGCCGGCATTTCCCCGGACGAACAAGCCTATTACGGCGACTTCGTGGCGCACGACGGACGCTATGAGCGCACCGGCGAATTCCTCGACATCCTCAATCGGTTCTGGAGCGGCGAATCACCGCTGACCTACCACGGCAAGCACTACCGCATCGAAAAAGCCCAGCTCGGGTTGCCGTTCAAGGACGCCGAGCGTCCGCGCATTTATCTCAGCGGCGCCTCGGACGTTGCCCAGCAGATCGCCATCCAGCACAGCGACTGCTGGCTGCGTTACGGCGATACGCCGCAAGGAATTGCCGAGGCCGCCCGCACGGTTTTGCAGTCCGGTTGCTCGGTGGGAATTCGCATGCACGTACTCGCCCGCGAAACCCGCGCCGAAGCGCTGGCCGCGGTCGAGAGCATGATGGAAAACCCGGACGAACAGCATCGCGAATGGGTGCGTGAGTTCGTCGGGCGCTGCGATTCGGAAGCGGTGAAAACCTCGTTCCGCCTTGCCGACAAAGCTGAACACGACTGGCTGTCGCCGATGCTCTGGTCGGGTGCCGTGGCCTATCGTGGCGGTCCGGCATTGTGCGTGGTCGGCAGCTATCAGGAAGTCGCCGAATACTTGTTCGAATACAAGAAAGTCGGCGTCAGCGAGTTCATTTTCTCTGGCTGGCCAACCCGCGACGAAATGCGCCGTTTCTGCAAATACGTGCTGCCTTATCTGCGCGAGCTGGAAACCGTCTGGGACCGCGAGCATGCATGACATCAGCAGCGCTGCACGCAATGGCGCGATTCGCTGGTTCGGTGCCGGGTTACTGTGTGCCTTGCTGGCGGAGCAGACCGTGCTGTTTGCCGTGCCGTTGATGATTTTCCAGCTCACCGGCAACGTGCGCTATTCCGGTGTGGCGTTTGCACTGGAGTGGCTGCCGGCACTGATTGCCTATCCGTTCGCCGGTTTGCTGGCTGACCGGTTTGGCGGGCGCCTGCTGTTTCGCGGCGCCAATACTGCGCGGGGACTGAGTCTCGCTGTCACGCTGGGAATCTGCTGGTATCAGCCGCAATGGATGATCTGGGCGTTGATCGGCAACGGCATCGTATTGTCGGTGCTGATGGCGCCGGTGCGCATGGCGGTTGAAAAAAGCGTGCCGCTGATCGCCGGCCCTGAACGCCTCGCCCACTGTCAGTCGCTGGTGCAAAACATGGAGCTGCTGGCAATGGCGCTGGGCCCGGCACTCGCCGCCGGGTTGGCGATGTATGCCGACAAGCGCTGGCTGCTGGGGCTGGCGGCAGTCGCACTGTTTGCTGCGGCGCTGTTCTGGAGAGGCTTGCCGACGGCGCGCTCCGTCAGTCGCCCGACCAGCGTGTTCAAGGATCTCGCGCTCGGCTGGCGCCTGTTGCTTGGCAACCCGCCAGTGCTGTCGCTGGCCGGGCTGAATTTCAGCATCAATCTGGCATTCGCTGCCGTGCTCAGCGCCAACGCGTTCGTCATCAGCGGCGTGTTCAGCGCCGCCGACGGCGTGTTTGGTCTGATGAATGCAGGGGCCGGCGCGCTGGGGCTGTTGAACTTCATTCTGGTGCCGCGACTGTTGGCGCGCATGTCGATTTATCGACTCGGTGCACTGGGTTTTGCCTTGCTGTGTCTGGGCCTGATCTGCATGGGTGTGGCCAGCAGTGTGTTGCTGTATGCCCTGAGTTTCCTGCTGGCAATGGCCGGATGCGCGCTGTTCAACGTGTTCAACCGTACGCAGCGGATCAAGGCGATCGAGAGCGCTCATCTGGGCAAAGTCATGGGGCCGTTTTATCTGGTCAACCTGCTCTCTTATCCGCTGGGTGGTTTGCTCACCGCCAGCGTCGGCCACGTCTACGGCGTGCAGGTGCTGATTCTGGTGCTGGCACTCGTGCTGACCGTGCCCGGCACTCTGCTGTTTATTTTGACCACCCGGCGGTTTCGCCTCGCCCTCGAAGGTCCATCGCTCGCCATGGAGGCATCCCAATGAAAACTCTGCCGCACTGCCTGCTCGCCACCGTCGAGTCCGACTCGCACATGTGGAATCTGGTTTACCTGCAACTGTGGCTGGGCGAGCACGGTTTGAACGTGAAGAACCTCGGCAGCTGCACGCCGGTGGGCACGGTGCTCAGTGCATTGCAGCAGCGCCGCACGCAGTTGCTGGTGGTCAGCAGCGTCAATGGCCACGGCTACTCGCAAGGCCTTGAGCTGATTCGCCAGGTGCGCCGGCTACACCCGCACCTGCCCTGCGTGATCGGCGGCAAGCTGACCACTTCGGAAGATGAAACCCTGGCAGTCCGGCAATCCTTGATCGATGCCGGTTACAACCAGGTGTTCGTTGGCCCCGACGCTATCGACACCTTCAGCCGCTATCTGGGCTCGCTGCACGCACAGCCCGAGGCCGACTCCGTACTCGCCAACAGCGTGGCGTCCTGGGGCTGAACCCCCGACCACGGCTGACTTTGCCCATTCAAAGGATTACCACGATGCACATCGTTATCGTCAACCGCTGGCCGCGCTTTCGTGATGGGCGCCGCTGGGACAACGAACTGACTCGCTACGAAGATTTCTTCGACCATCAACAACACCGGATCAGCTACGTGGTCGATGCACTCGGCGCCGACGGCGTACTCGCCCCGGCGCGGCATATCGCTCATCAGGTACAGGTCGCCGACGTCAACCAATACGAGCAACTGCTCGGCGCGGTGCAGGAAGTCATCGAACGCGTCGGCCCCGTCGATCAATTGATTGCCCTCTCCGAGTTCACCCTGGAAATCGCAGCGCGCGTGCGCCAGACCCTGAACATTCCCGGTCACGGCCCGGACGAAGTGGCGGTTTATCGCGACAAGGCACGCATGAAGGAAATCCTGCAAAACCAAGGCCTGCCGGTGCCACCGTTTGCGCGTTGCGAGTCGGTGCAACAGGCCGTGGATTTTGCCCGGGAAATCGGTTTCCCGCTGATTGTAAAACCGGTGGACGGTGCCGCGAGCATGGGCGTGGAAAAGGTCGAAAACGAGACCGCCCTGCGCACGCTGCTCAATAGCATCGACCTGTCGCGCTATGAGATCGAAGGCTTCATGCACGGCCAGACCTACCACATCGACGGCTTCGTCGATGTCGACGGCAGCGTGCCGTTTCAGGTGGTGTCGCGTTATATCAACAGTTGCCTGGATTTTGCCAAGGCGCAGCCGCTGGGTTCGGTGATCGTCCAGGCATCGGCCCTGCGTGCGCGAATCGAGGCTTTCAGCCAACAGATCATGCGTGCCCTCGATCTGCGCTGCACGGCGTTCCACCTGGAAATTTTCGTCGAACCGGACGACTCGCTGGTGTTCCTCGAAATCGGTGCGCGGGTCGGCGGCAGCGAAGTCCCGCACCTGATCAACAAAGTGTTCGGGGTCAATCTCTACGAGCATTGGCTGCGCCGCCTCGCCGGCGATCAAGTGCCGGTGCCCGCCGTCAGCCACGACCCGAGCGGCGGCTGGCTGGTGATCCCGAAACCCGCTGCCCTGCCGTGCCGGGTAGTGCAAGCCGATTCGTTGCGCGAAACCGTGCCCAATCTGTGGCGCGAGTTGCTGCCCGAGCCGGGGCAGATTCTCGAGGCCGGCGGCAGCTACGACGCCCTGCACAGCGGACGCTTCATTTTTGTCGGCGGCAGCGAAGTGGCCACTGAAAACGATATCCGCCACACCACTCAGGCATTCCAATTTCGGGCTGAACCGGTATGAACTCCACCACTTCCCAAACCTTGAAAGACGAACCCCTGCTGGGTCAGCTCAACCACTATTTGCGCGCCGACGAACGTCGCGCCGTGGCTGTCCTCGGCGAGCGTCTGATTGACGCTGCGGGCGGTCTCGACGGGCTGACCGGCTACAAATTGATGGTCGCTTACGGCGGCGGCAAAGACAGCTCGTACACCGTAGCCATGCTGCGCGCCACCCAGTTGCAGCTGTCGATCCTACATGGCCGCACCTTTCAGTTGCGCATCGCCAACATGCGCCATGCCGGCGTACCGGATGCGGTGATGGCCAACATTGATCGGGTCTACCGCGCGCTGCACCTGTTCGATGATCCGCGGGTAGAAATGCTGGTGGTCGATCACCGCCAGATTCGCCCGTTCGAACGGCATCTGCCGTTCCCCGACGATGTACAGGCGATGAACCGTTTCGACGTATTGATGAACGGCCACCGCACCGCTGGCGACGGTCGCCCGACCTTCTGCAACAGCTGCAACCTCGCCGTGGCGGATTTCTATGGTCGCGCCGCGTGGTGGCAGGGCGGCGTCGATGCAGTGGTCACCGGTGATTCGCGCAAAGAGCAGAAGCACTATTTCACCTGGATCATGCGTCTGGCGCAGCGTCTCGGGCTGGATGTCGAAGAATGCCGCAGGCAGGGCTTTCGCGGGTTGCTGCAAGCGCTGGATGGCGTGGCCCAGAGCTATTTCATCGAACTGTTCGGCGAAGGCTTCGATCAGCAACGCGAGGAACGACGCGTCGCCTGCGGTGACGACAACGCAGATCCAGCGTTCATCAGCATTTACGATCTGGTCAGCTACAAGGTCGAGGATCATTGGGAACTGATCACCGAATTCCTCGATTTACGCTTCGAAGAACTGGCATTCAGTTTCACCGAATCCGATTGCGCCAACCCGATGTTGATGGCGCACTTTCGCGGGCTCAAGGCCGAGTACGTGCAAGGTCGCAGCTACAACCAGGGGATTGCCGAATACCTGGAGCTGGCGCAGGCGCTCATGCGCAAGAAAGAAATGCCCCAACGCCTGATCGATCTGGCCATGTCGGCCTATGTCGATGCGCAGGGCATGCAGGCTCGCCGCACGCTCGCCGAACGCTTCGCCGAGCAGGCGTTCGGTCTCAATGAAATGCAATTGGTGTGTATGCAGTTTGCACCGTTCGTTGATCGTGGCCGCGAGTTCTCCAGCTTCGTCGGGCTATGCCATCCGCAGCGTCTGGCCGATCTGGAAAACCTGCACCGGGTGCTCGCTGGCGAGCATGACGATCCGGCCCTCGCTCAGTGGCTGAGCGAGGTCAGCGGCCTGCCGCTGCCGGCGTTGCGCAGTCTGTATGCGCATCAACGCATCGATTTCGACAGCGACGTCACGCTGATCGCGCGGGTGCGCGCCGGTGATCCGCACAAGGGGCGTATCAGTCGCTACGACCCGGCGACCGGTGAAACCGTGGTTGAACTGGTCTCGGGACGCTAAAGCATGACGGCGTTCAACGGCGGCCATTTTCAACAGTTCATCGAGCGCGCCCGCGCACGCGATGAGCTGGTGGTGCAACCGCGCATGGGTTTTGGCGCACTCAGCCAGATGCGCGCGGGGCTGGCGAGCGTCGCCGCCCTGCCCTGCGCGGCCATCGGCACCATCACGCTCGACAGCTATACCCGGGTCGGCGATTACCAGAGTGCGTTGCAGTGCCTGAACAGTTCGGCGCCGATGAACGGGTTTCCGATCATCAGCCATCCAATCGAAGCGGTGCGCGGCATGCTCGCCGGACTGTACAGCGCGGAGTTCCCGATTCAGATCCGCCACGGCACGGCCAAACCGCAGAACGTTTTTCAGCGCTTGGCAGCATTGGGTCTGGACGCCACGGAGGGCGGCCCGGTGTCGTACTGCATGCCCTACAGCCGTCTGCCGTTGGCCGAGGCGGTCAGTGCCTGGGCGCAGAGCTGTCAGGTGCTGGCGGGCGCGACCGAGCATGCGCATATCGAGAGTTTCGGCGGCTGTCTGTTGGGGCAGTTGTGCCCGCCCTCGCTGCTGATCTCCATGACCTTGCTGGAAGCCCTGTTTTTCCGTCAGCACGGGGTGCGCGGCGTCTCGTTGAGCTACGCCCAAGGCACGTCGATGGAACAGGATTTCGGCGCGTTGCAGGCATTGCGCGAATTGGCCGCCCAGTATCTCGACGGCGATCATTGGCATGTCGTGGTGTATTCGTACATGGGCGTGTTCCCGACCTCCAGCCACGGTGCGCGGCGTTTGATTTGCGACAGTGCGCGACTGACCAAGGCTGCAGGTTGCGAGCGGTTGATCGTCAAGACCATCGCCGAATCGCGGCAGATTCCCTCGGTCGAGGACAACCTTGATGCCTTGCGCATGGCCGCCGAAGTCGCCGCCGGCGACCTTCCGACGATTGACGCGGGCAGCGCCGGCTATTACCAGCAAACGCTGTTCGAAGCACAGCGGCTGGTGGAGACCGTACTCAATCTGCACGCCGACATCGGCGTGGCACTGGTGCAGGCCTTCGCGCGCGGCTTGCTCGACATTCCCTACTGCCTCCACCCGGACAACCCGGGGCGCGCCACCACCCGTATCGACGATCAGGGCGCGCTGCGCTGGGGCAACACCGGCAGTTTGCCGTTGCCTCGCAGCAGTGGCTGGTCAGTGGACGGCCCCGGCATCAGCTCGTCCGAGCTGTTTCAGATGTTGCATTACACGGTGAACCGTTATGACCAACCCTTGCATTGATTCCAGCGCCGCGCCGTTGATTCTGGTCGACGCTTATTCGACCGGTGCCCTGCTGGCCCGCTCACTGGCCGGACAGCGGCCCCTGCTCCATGTGCGTTCACGCGCGAACATGCCGGCCGCATTTGCCGCGAGCTGCCCGAAAGAATTGTTCATCGAGGACTTCAGCGTCGCCGAAGAAGGCCTTGAAGCATTGTTGCTGAAACTCGCCGCCTATCACCCGGCCGCCGTGCTGACTGGCAGCGAATTCGGCGTAGAACTGGCGGACTTGCTGGCCGCACGCCTGGGCCTGCCCGGCAATAATCCGGGGACCTCCGCCGCGCGTCGCGACAAGTCGTTGATGGCTGAACGCGTGGCCGAGGCCGGGTTGCCGGTGGCGGCACAGTTGCGCACCAGTTCGCTGGAGCGGGCGCTGGTCTGGTTCAAGGCGCGCGGCGGCGAAACGGTAGTGGCCAAACCGCTGGACAGTGCCGGCTCGGACAACGTGTTCATCTGCCACGATGCGCTGCAGCTGGAAGCAGCCATTGAGTCGATCCTCGGCGCCACCAATCTGATGATGCTCAACAATAAAGCGGTACTGCTGCAGGAATACCTGACAGGCGCCGAGTACGTGATCAACACCGTCAGCCACGCAGGCGAGCACTGGATCACCGACGTTTGGAAATGCTCGAAGACCTTCGCCGCCGACGGCCGCAAGATCTACGACCGCGAGGATCTGCTGCCGGCGGACGCCCGCGAGCTGCCGCAACTGATTGAGTATGTGCAAGGCGTGCTCGACGCGTTGGGGATCGTGCATGGCCCGGCGCACACCGAGTTGATCCTGACCGGCAATGGCCCGCGCCTGCTGGAAACCGGTGCACGCCTGTCCGGACTGGCCTGTCCGCCCGCCCTGCACGCGGCCACCGGCAACGATCAGGTGGCCCTGACCTGCCTCAGTTATCTGGACCCGGCACGTCTGGCGCAGTGGCCAAAACGTTATCAGCTGTTGCAACACGCGCGGGGGATGAACCTGATCGCCCACCGCCACGGGCTGTTTGCGCAAGAGCATGTGCGCCAACGCCTGGAAGCCCTGCCGAGTTTTCACAACGCCAGGTTCCGCTTCGCCGAAGGGGCAAGGATTGCCCCCACCGTAGACCTGAACAGCTCACCGGCTGCAGTGTTTCTGCTGCACCCACAGAGCGAACGCATCGACGCTGATTACGACGCATGGCGTGGATGGGAAAGGGATTGGTTGTAATCACTGACGCCCCCGACCACGGGGCTTAACAAGGAAGAGAGCCATGAGCCTGCATACCCGAACCAAACGACTTACCGTTCCTCAATTGGTCGCGATGAAGGGGCAACAGAAAATTGTCTCCCTGACTGCCTATACGAGCTGGATGGCCAGACTGATGGACCCCGTTGTCGACTTCATCCTGGTGGGTGATTCGACCAACATGGTCGGACTTGGCCGCAGCTCAACGCTCGACATGAGCCTGGAGGAAACCATCGTTTTCACTCGCGCTGTGGTCAGCAGTACCCGGCTGGCCTGCGTGATCGCCGACATGCCGTTTGGCAGTTATCAGGAATCGCCGCAGCAGGCCTACCGCAACTGCGCGCAGGTGATGGCACGCACCGGTTGCGATGCGGTCAAGCTCGAAGGCGGCGCGGTGTTCGCTGAAACCGTGGAGTTTCTGGTCAAACGCGGCATCCCGGTGATGGCGCATGTCGGCCTGATGCCGCAGTACGTCAACACCATGGGTGGCTTCAAGGCCCAGGGCATGAATGAAGGAGGCGCCATGAACCTCGAAGCCGATGCGCGCGCCCATATTGCGGCCGGAGCGTTCGGTCTGTTGCTCGAAGGCGTGGCCGAAGGCGTGGCGCGCCGGATCAGCGATTTTTCACCCGTGCCGACCATCGGCATCGGTGCTTCACCGGCGTGCGACGGTCAGGTGCTGGTGACCGAGGACATGCTAGGGCTGGGTGGTGATCACGTACCGCGCTTCGTCAAGCAATACACCGATGTTGGCGCGCAGATCCGCGAGGCGTGCGAGGCGTTCGCCGACGAAGTCCGCGCCGGCACATTCCCCGAACTCCGGCATTGCTATGGCATCAACTGAGCGCCAGCCATCGACCCTTCATCCTGAATGGCCTGAGTCAGCATTTTCAGCGCGTGGGTGATGTCCTTGCTCCAGTCGATGGTGTAGCTCAGGCGCAAATGATGCTGCCACGCCCCCTGCTGGCTGAAGATTTCGCCGGGAGCAATCACGATGCGTTTGGCCAACAAGCGCTCGAATACCCGGCGCATGTTCACCGGGCGCGTGGCCTCGATCCAGAACGCCGCGCCGCCCTGCGGGGCGACAATGCGTAACTGACCCTCCGTGTGTTCGTGCAGCATGGCTTTCATGCGCTGCATGCGGTCGATCAGCATGCTGCGCAACATCTGCGTGTGTTGGTCGATGCGCCGTGTGGTGTAGAGCTTGGCAATCGCTTTTTGCCGAATCGGCGACAAACGAAAGGCACGCTCCAGAAACAGCCGATGCAGCTCGGGCCCTTGAAAGCGGCTGAGCACAAAGCCATACGGCGCCTCCGAACCGATGATCTTGTCGAACGTGGAAAACACCAGCAGCCGTTCCGGGTCGGCAAAGTCACGGTAGCGCGCGGCTGCAGGGACGAAGCTGAATTCGCCATAGCAGTCATTTTCGAACAACCAGATCCGCCGCTCCGCCAGCCAGCGGCAGATCACTTGCTTGTCCTCGGCAGGCATCAGACTGCCGTGGGGAATATTCACGGTGGAGGACAACACCGCCAGAGCGATGGGTTCTCGCTGCAATAACGCCTGGACTTTGAGCAAGTCAAAGCGGCCATCGTCACCCAGCGGCACCTCGATGACGCGGATTTTCGCCGCGTGCAGTTGCCGCAAAATCGCCCACGAACACGGCGATTCCACCAGCGCCACAGTGCCGGTCAACTTCAACGCTTCAAGGGACAAATCAAGCACGCTGCGCAGATCGGAACCGATGTAAACGTGTTCGGCACGCCAGTAGCAACGCGTCGAACGGGTGTACCGATCGGCCAGAACACAGCGCAATTCGGTTTCGCCGAACGGTTGATACAGCGGCGCATGCGAGCGTGGGTACTGGCGCGTCAGTTCGCGTTCGGTCATCAACAACGGGTTTTCCAGCGACAGCAGCATGGCCGGGGCATCACTGCTCAGCGCCAGCATTCCCGGTTGCCGAGCGTTGGAGAACACGTTGTCGAGCAGGTTCGGCGAACCTTCGTTGAGCAGCGCCGATGGCATGGCGCGGGTGTAGTAGCCAAGCTTCGGCCGAGCGTAGATACGCCCTTGGTCTTCCAGCAGGGAATAGGCGTATTTGGTCGTGGACACTGAGACATTCAAGCGCTGCGCCAATTGTCGCAACGACGGCAGCTTCTGTTCTCCCTCAGGGCTCGCGGCTTCGATCAGTTCGACGAGATAGCGGTAAACGGCCTGATAGGCAAATGTCGAATCTTTATTTGGGTTCATGCTCAATCGCTTTAAATCCTGGTGCGTTAGGTACTGCGCTTGCCACGCGCGGTCGGAACCACGGGGAAACACTTGCACTCGGCCATCCATGCCAACGCTCGGGCATCGAACGGATGCCCGCAGTTTTAAAACATCATCAGCAATGGACGTTGCGAAGGGGTGAAGTCGTTATCTGGGACCTGCGGGTTGTTCCGCAAGTTTCCCGCTGGATGAATCACGCGTGTCATCCATAGGGTAAGCGCCCTGCCCGGCGTCGACCGTCAGGAACAGCGCCGATAGTGCTCGCTTTCATCGGCCGATGCCAAGGGTAACCGCGCATCCCGGACGGAACGCGCGGCTCAAGAGTCGCATTCAGCGGTGATAACGCCGCACCGCACTGCTGTTGCGCAGCACATGGCCTTTGATTTTTTCCATCAGTTCGGCTCGGGTCAAACCGGCAGGCAAGGCGTCCGGGGCCAGATCCAGGGCGTAGAGCTGGATGATGTAGTGATGCGCGCTGTCGCCCACCGGTGGGCACGGCCCCATGTAATGGGTGTTGCCCTTGCTGTTGGTGCCGCCGACGCCTTCAAGGCTGGACTTGGCGCCGACACCCGCCGGAATCTGTCGCGTGGTGGATTTGATGCCGTAGTGAATCCAGTGATCGACGCCCAGACCTTTCTGGCCGTCCGGGTCGTGCATGACAATCGCGTAGCTCAGGGTCCCGGCAGGGCCGGCGTTCCAGCTCAGCGCGGGTGAATGGTTCTTGCCGCCGCAACCGGCCGCATCGCTGGCCGCAGCCGAAGTGAACAGACGGTTATCGGACACACCCGGGAAGCTGAGGGTGAAGCGCTCCTGGGCCTGCGCCGGAACCTGCACGCAAAGGGCGACGGCGATGGCCGCCAGCCAAGGGTTGAGAGAGGTCAATCGGGTCATTCCGGGAGCACCTTGTGCAGTTGGGCCGTCGTCGGCTTGCAAACTATAGCTGTACCGTTCGTGCCTTGGCAGTAGCAAATGGCTGAACCTCGCACTGCGCTGCAAACTCGAAAGAGAAATGCCCGCGAGGAAGCCGAACATGTCTCTGCACCGTGTCGCCCGTTTCGCCGATGTTCCTGAAGATCGTGGTCTGGAAGTGAAAATCGGCGACTGCAAGATTGTGTTGCTGCGTGCCGCCGGCGAATTACGAGCGTTTCAGGGTGAATGCCCGCATGCCGGCGCGCCTTTGGCTGACGGCGCGTTGTGTCATGGACGGCTGATCTGCCCGTGGCACAAGGCAGCCTTTCGCGCTGAAGACGGTGCGTTGTGTGAACCGCCCGCTCTCGACAGCCTCAAGCGTTACCCGCTGGAGTTGCGCGGCGAAGAGGTTTGGGTGGATGACCAGCCGATCGCCGATCCGCACATCCCGCCGGCTGACGATACACGCACGTTCGTGATTGTCGGTGCCGGTGCGGCAGGTACTGCGTGCGCGGCGGCGCTGCGGGAAAAGGGTTTTGGCGGGCGCATCAAAATGATCGACCGCGAACCTGACGCCGGTTACGACCGCACGGTGCTGAGCAAATTTGTCCTCGCCGGGGAAATGTCGCCGGAAGAAACCCCACCGTTGCGCGATGAAGATTTTTATAAAGAGCAGCGCATCGAGCGCATTCAAGGCGAAATCGGTTCGCTCGACGCCGCAGCAAAAAACCTTCACCTGCGCGATGGCCAGACCGTGAATTACGATGCGGCCGTGCTGGCGACCGGTGGCGAACCCAATCCACTGGAGTTGCCCGGCGCGGATCTGCCGCAGGTGTTCCTCCTGCGCTCAAAAGCCCAGGCCGAACAGATCATGAACGCCGCCGCACCCGATCAGCGCGCAGTGATCATCGGTGACAGTTTCATTGCCCTCGAATGTGCCTCGGCCCTGCGCCAGCACGGCCTCGACGTCACGGTCCTCGCTCGCCACGCGGTCCCTTTTGCCGCTCAGTTCGGCGACGCTGTGGGAAAAGCCATCCGCGCCTTGCACGAAGAAAACGGCGTGAAGTTCGTCACCGAGCATGAGGCGCAGGAGATCACCGGCAGCGGTAAAGTCGAGGCGGTGTTGCTCGACAATGGTTTGCGGCTTTCGGCGGATCTGGTGGTGGCCGGCGTCGGTGTGCATCCGGCTACAGAAGCTTTCGCGTCATTGCCCAGGGAAAAGGATCAATCACTGCGTGTCGACGACGGTATGCGGGTGACTGAAGGTCTATGGGCGATTGGCGATATCGCCACGTTTCCGCTGAGCGGCCAGCCACAGCGCATCGAACACTGGCGCCTGGCCCAACAACACGCACGAATCGCCGCCGCCAACATGCTCGGTGGCAATGAGCACTACCTGGATGTGCCGTTTTTCTGGACGTGGCACTTCGGCAAGAACTACGAATATCTCGGCCATGCCGAGCAATGGGATGAGGTCGAATTCATGGGTGAACCCGAGCAGCCGCCCTTCATCGGCCTGTTCGGCAAAAACGGTATCGTTGTCGCGGCAGTGGCCTGCGAAAAAGAACGGGCGATGGCGACGCTGGCCGAGCGCATGAAGCAGCCGCTATCCATTGAAGAGGCGTGGCAGTTGATCCGCGAGTAAACACCATTCCCGTGTAGGAGCTTCAATTTATTCAGCGGGTCAGCGGCTCACGATTATCGTCGTCTTCGGCATGCAGGAAGATCACCCGCGGATGCTCCAGCGGTGCCAGTGGCGATGGCAACTGCGCTGGTGTCACTGGCCAGAAATGCGTCACCACATGACTGATGTCACCTTCCTGATCGTTGTGGATGGTCATCACCCCGGGCGTGCGCAGTTTCTGCAGACGGTCATCGCAGAGTTTGAAACTCTTGCTCAACCCTGCATCGTCGATCACCGGTGATGGCAAACGTCGCTGAGCGAAGCTTCTGCTTTTGCGCTGTTGATAACGCGCCCATGCAATCAGGATCACGGCGTTGACCACAGCGATCCACAGGTAAATCTGCAACGTGCCCAGCGCATCGAACGCCGAGCTGTCGATGCGCGGCGCACCGGCGTGGGTTTCTATCAGCGGCCATAGCCCGCGCATCAGCAAAAGCAGCAGACCGACCCAGGCCACCACCGTGAGGATAACGTCGATCACGACCAGGATTGGCCGCTGGCGAGTCCGGATGATTTTCATTTGATGACTTCCTCTTCGTCGTCGCCGATCGGCTTGATGCCCCGATCGGGACTGACCCAACGCGCACGTTTTTGATGCTGGCCGAACAGCACCTTGGGGAAACTGACCAGCGTGGTCAGCAGACTGATCAACCAGAACACCAACGGGTACCAGATCACCCAGAACATGGTACGGCCCAGCCCCGGTTCATAGCGGCGGTCGATGACGATGCTGACCGCAAACTGCACCAGACACACAAACGCCAGCAGCAACCCGGTAAATGCCGGCGGCATCAGGTGGTCCACCGCAATGGCTTCGGGCATGACCACAAATTTGCCGACGCCCCAGAAAATCACCGACAGCAGGAAGGTGAACGCCCAACCGGTCGACAGGCAGTATTCGAACAACAGCGGCCATAGGTACCGATGGCGGTATTGCCAGATGCCGCGAATGTTCTTGAACAGTACTTCGGCGCCGCCCTGTGCCCAGCGCAACCGCTGCTTCCACAGGCCACCGAGGGTTTCCGGCATCAGAATCCAGCACAGGGCGCGGGGCTCGTAGAAGATGCTCCAGTGATCGAGTTGCAGTTTCCAGCTGATGTCGATGTCTTCGGTGATCATGTCCGGGCTCCAGTAGCCCACCCGGTTAAGCGCCGTGCGGCGGAACGCGACGATGACGCCGGACACGGTGAAGATCCGCCCGAACACGCGCTGAGTGCGTTTGATCAGTCCGATGATCGATGAGAACTCGCCGACCTGCACCCGCCCGACCAGCGTCGAACGCGTACGGATCCGTGGGTTGCCGGTCACGGCGCCAAGGCGTGCGTTGTCGAGCATCGGCGCCACCAGATAGGCCGCTGTGTTCGGCGCCAGCAGCGCATCGCCGTCGATGCACACCAGATATTCACTGCGCGCGGCAATCGCGCCCATGCGCAGGGCCACAGCCTTGCCCTGGTTTTCCGCCAGGTGCAGGACCCGCAGCCGTGGGTCTTCCTTGGCCAGCCGGTCGAGCACTTCGGCGGTGTTGTCCTTGGAGCCGTCGTTGATCGCAATGACTTCGATGTTCGGGTAATGCTGGGCCAACGCCGCATGGATGGTGTCGGCGGCGTTGTCGCCTTCGTTGTAGCAAGGGATCAGGATCGAGATCAGCGGCTCGCCTTCCAGTGACGGCGGCAGCGTGTCGTCCTTCCACGGCCAGTGCCGCTCCCAGTGCAGCCAGAAATACAGGCCACCGGCAATCCACAAGCCAGACATGAACAACGGGTAGAAAAACACGAAGTCCATCAGGAACTGCCCGGTGACCAGGAAGATCAGTCCCAGCGGTACGCCGAGGACGAGCGCCAGAACAAGCAGGGCTAACAGTCTATCCAGCATGTCATGGGTTCCATTTGTTGGAGAGTGCAGGCCTTACGGTTTTCAGGTCCGGCAGGTTGTCGAGGAAGTTGTCCGGGTAGTAGCCAAAACTGGTCGCGCCCTGACGCTTGAGGCGGCCCATCCAGTCCGCCAGATGCGCGCCATCGATGTCGGCATGATCCTTTTTCGTCCAGTCGCGGGCCTGCAATTCGAATACCGTGCGGCTCAGCGCGCCGGGGCGTTTGCTGACGGTTTGCACCAGCTTTTCCAGCCATGGGCCAGACTGTTCCTGAGTCTGTTTTTCCATCAGCGGCATGGCCATCGGCGCCGTCCAGTCGTAGGTCGCGAGGAAGTCATCGAGGTTCTGTGCGTACCATTCTTCACTGTGTGGATTGAGCATTGGCTCGGCGAAGATGTTGCGCGCGGTCTGCACTTGCGGCCCTCGGATAGCGCGGACTCTGGCGGTGAGCTCGTTGGTGAAATCGATCAGGTAACGACTCTTGAAGCGCGTCCAGCGCTGCATCGCCGCCGGGTCATCACGCAGTGCCGCGATCGAACCCGGCAAGCCGTTTGCGGCGTATACCTTCAATGCTTGCGGGCCGGCGTCTTCGAAGTCCGAGAACACGGCATCGTCGTGGTAAAGGATGCCGTCGACCGAGGTCAGGCGCGCCACGTCTTCGTAGATTTCACCGATGATCCGCCGTACTTCCGGATCGAACGGCGACAGGCGTTTGTACTGATCAGGAGCGACCGAGGTGGTACCGGTTTCCGGGTTCCAGCTCATCACACGCGGCAATTTCGAATCGAGAGCAAAACTCAGCACCGGCATCCAGGCGAAGACTTTCACGTGAGCACGGGTGCGCAGTTGCCAGGCCACACGGTCGAAAATATCCGCACGCACCGGCAAGTGGCGGTTGGGGAAGTACAGCGAGTGCACCAGACCGTCGCCCTGCGGATCGGCGAAGGCTTGCAGGAATACGGTGTTGGCGCCCATGTCGGCCATGCGCTGCACCAGTTTGCCGAGGTTGATGTCCTGCTGCACCGGATCCGGGTCGTAGACGTTGTCCAGATCCACGTGCACCACGCGCATGGCGAAATCCGACTGCGCCGAGACAATGCTGTTGGCGAAATGCGTGCCGTCAGGATCGGAGGCGACGAGGAAGCGCGGGCTGCTCATCAGGTTGTCGAGGGCGTCGAGACCGTCGTCGAGGGTCAGGGCCATTTCATAGCCTTCCTCGCCCACCACGGTCAGCGAAGTGCCGTCCGCCGCGCCATATGGCCAGACCCACACACGCGGTTTGTAACCGGTGGCCTTGCGGATTTTTTCCGAGATGTTGCTGACGTCGGTGCGAATCCGCGCCTGGAAATCGGCCTCGGATTCATAGCGTTTGGTCAGCGGATCGTAGCGTCGGGTCGCGGCAGCAGGCTGCAGGTTGCCTTGCGGGTTGGCGAGAATGCCCTTGTGGTTGGCATCGGTGTGGGCGGCGATTTCCACCAGCCCGGACCGGGAAATCTCGCGTACCTGCTCCCAGGTCAGGAAGTCGGAGCGCGCTCGCGGCGTACCGGCAAAATCCACTGGCTGGTTGAGCGGCGTGTCGATCCAGGTGCCGACCGGCGCCAGCAACGCGTGCCAGTTATAGGCGCGCAACACTGGCAGCACGCGGGTGTAGAAGCTTGAATAACCATCGTCGAAACTGAGCAGGATCGCCTTCGGCGGCAACTCCGGCCCGCCCTTGCGGGCGGCCATGATCTGGTCGACCGTGACCGGTTTGTAGTTGTTCTCCCGCAGCCATGCGAGCTGTTCGATCATGCGCTCGGTGCGCACCGCCACCACGGCCTGATCGGGATCAAGATCTTCGACATCGTGATAAGCAATGCCGAGCACGTGATTCTTCGGCCACGGTTTTTCACTGGCCGCCACCGGGCGCTCGGACGGCGGCGTGAAGGCCGGGGCTTGCTGGGCGCAAGCGCTGACCAGCAGCGCTCCCAGCAGAAGGATGAAACGCGAAATAAAAGGCATCTTCAAACTCTTCTAGAAGCGGAAAGTGAGGTCGACGAGCAGACGCAGATCGGTCTCCCGATCGCCGTCATAGGGCCGGTTGATCACACTGAACAAACCGCCCACCTCGAACACGTCGTTCCAGGCATAACGCTGGCCGTAGCCGAGCAACGCCATGCCGCCGGTGCCGTGATCACGCTGGCTGTACGTACCCGCACCCGCCTGGAACTGCTGGCTCCAGGAGGTTTCGTAGCGGCGATAGAGCACGTGATTGACGTTGATCAGCGGCATCACACTGAAGTCGGATTTGGGGTTGAAGTACGGCACGTCATCGGATTTGGAGTTGTGACTGGTGCCGACTTCCAGGCCCGCATCGACTTGCACGTTCGGCGCGCTGTAGACGCCTTCGCGACCGGTGAGCAAGGCTTCGACGCGGTTGTTGCCATCACTGAAGTGCGACGGGCTCACCGACAGCCGCCACTCGCGGCTTTCGTTGGCGCGCCAGCGGATAAACCCGCTGCCACCGTTGGCGTTGATATCGCTGTTGAGCGCGCGCAACGGCGTTTGCGCCGACAGGTATTCGAGGCTGCCGCCGTACTGCCAGTTGTCATTGATGTCGCGGGCGATCGCCAGCCGCGCGCCCTGTTTGTCGCCGAAGCCATAATCGTGATTGGAGATTTCGGCTTCGAGGGTCATGTCGCGGGTGCGGCGCTCCAGACCGACGCGCTGGAAGCGGTGATGGCCGGTGCCTTCGGCGAAGTCGCCAGTGGCATAACCGGCACCGGCGAACACGCGCCAGTCCTCGTCTATCGGCGGGCTGTACAACGTCGTCTGGATACCGAAATCGCGACTGCCACTGACCGCTCCAGCATCACCGCTGCCACCGCCATTGGCCTTGCCGCCATAGGCTTCGACGCGCAGTTCGGACATGTCGTGGACTTCACGCTCACGAGCCAGACGCTGTGCCTGACGGTTGTCCGGATAACGCGCCACCACATCGTCGGTCAGCGCATCCATCTGCCGCCATTCCTGCAGCTGCATGGCGGTGCGGGCCTGAGCAACTTCCAGGCCCATGTCGCGCGGCACCATGCTTTCGGTGTCCTTGAGCTGGACTTCAGCGCGACGTGGCCAGTTGCGGGCCAGGTACAGATCGGCTTGAGCCAGGCGCAAACCAAGGTTGCCCGGCGCCTGATCGACCAGCGTCTGCAAACGCTCTTCGCCATGGGGCAGGTCGGCGCCATAGATACCGGCCTGCGCCGCGAGTTGCTGGGCGTCCATCCATTCATCGTTCGGGTTGCCTATTGGCAAGCCCTTGAGTTCCACGCGTGGACGCTGGGACCTGGCCAGGTCTTCGGCGACTTTGCGCGCTTCTTCGGCGCGGTCACTTTCCAGCAGCGAGTAATACAGCGCAGTGGTGTCCTCCAGACGATCACCGACATCGGCGTCCGGCGCCGACAGCACTTGGCGATACAGATCAGAGGCTATCTCTGGCTCACGCTGGTCCAGATAGGCTGCCGCCACCCAGCGCTGGGCGTAGGTGGGAATCTTCACACCTTCGGCTTGCAGCCTCTGGTATTCGCTGATGATGTCGGCGGTACGCGCCCGGGCCTTGAGCGCGCCCATGCGGTCGATGCGCCAGCGGGTCACGTCGTCTTTGGCGCTGGCGTCGGGCGTCCAGGTGGCGAGCAGTTTGTCGTAATCGGCCAAGGCACGATCGGCGATCACGTAGCGTTCTTTTTCGCTGCGGGTCGCGAGTTCAGCGAGGCGCACGCGTTCGGCAGCCAGATCGCCTTCAAGGCGGCGCAGGGTGACCGGATCGATCAGACCCGGACGCTGGTAGGCCAGGCGCAGTGCCGGTTCCGGCAGGCGCGCCTTTTGCAGCGCGACCACGTATTCGCGGGCGACTTCCGGTTTGTTACCAGCGCGGATGAAGGCCTGATCGTATTCGAACAGCGCGTCGTATTGCTTGCCGGCACGGCTAAGCGCGTAGCCCAGTGCCAAACGGCGCGAAGGATCATCAGGCTTGGCGGCGACCAGCGCTTTGGCGCGAGTTACGGCTTGATCGGGTTGGCCGGCGTCAGCCTGAGTCAGGGCCAGGCCCAGTTGCAGGTCGGCGTTGTCTGGCTCCAGGGCCAAGGCCTTGTTGTAGACCTGAGTCGCCTGATCCCAACGCTTGAGGTTGCGATACGCGCGAGCAGTGGCCGTCAGCGCCTGAATCGGCAGCACGCGGGCGCGGCCCTGGGTTTCATAGACCTGCACCACTTCGGCGTCGAGCCCGGCCCAACTGGCAATTTGCAGGTGATCACTGATCTGTCCGGTGGTCGCCTGACCCGGCGGCACCTGACGCAGCACCGTCAGCGCAGGCGTGGTTTGCCCGGCACGGGCGTCGCGCACCATCTCGTCATAGGGTGTATCGGCAAAAGCGAGTGCCGGCCAAAGTAATTGGCTGCACAACGCTACGCGGAACAAAGGGCGTAAACCACGATGCAATACGGGAACATCAATACGCGGCATTCGTCAGCATCCTTACATGGCTAGCCGGGTCGCAATGCCCTCCTTGCCCATTCGTAACGGAGCCAAGCCAACAACGGCTCGGCCAAGCTTGGTCAGGCAGTTTGCACGCAAGCGCGGAGCAAAATTCGGAACACAATAATTGTTCAGAATCGTGATGGCAGCTTGCTGCCGGAGCGCTGAAAACCCGAACACCAGACAGCAAAACGCCCGGCGTCTGTGCAAGACAGAGGCCGGGCGTTGCTATTAAGGACGCCGTATTACTGCACTTGCGTGACGCCCGCGAACTTGCTCATCAGGAAGGCGACGAACTGCTCGACGGTCATTTTCTGGCCGTTGAATTCCACCTGATTGGCGGCGTAATGCAGCTTGGTCACAACATTGGTGCCCTCCACGGTCGCCAACTGCGAACCGACGGCCATGCCGGAGAACATGTCGGCCGCACCGCTGGCCTGATCGACAATGGCTTTGGCGTCGGTCTGACCATCAAGCTGCGCCTGGACGCTGAGCAGATCGATCAGCATTGGCTTGGACACGACGATATTGAGATCGAGCAACGCGATCAGCTGTTTGGCCAGTTGATCCGGTGGCAGGTCCATCGATTGTGGCTTGGTCAGGTCGATCACCAGATTGGCGCGACTTTCACCATTGGCAGTTTTCAGCGAGAGGTTTTCCAGCGCCACTTGCGGACCGGCCGCCAGCAGCTTTTGCAGATCGGCTTTGACCTGAGCCGATTCGGCTTCGGTCAGGTTCAGCTCCGGCGCTGGCAGGCCTGCTTCTGCAGCTTCGGCAGCGGCTTTTTCGTAAGGCTGCAATTTGGTCTGATAGATCTGCATCAGCGACATTGTCGACGGGATGTCGAGGTTCTTCAGGCTGAATGCCAGGTTGGCCGAACCGATTTTCTTGTCGTTGAGGGTGACTTCGTCAACCTTGTAATCGGCGCGACCGGACGCATTGCTGCCGCTTTCTTCGGTGAGGTTCTTCATCTCGAAGCCCTTCACGCCGAGCACCGATTGCTTGGTGCCGAAGGTGGTTTTGCTGTTGGTCAGTTCCAGGGTGTTGGCGCCGGTGTAGTAGCCGAAGCTGCTCTTGGCGAGGTTGCTGGCCAGGGTCAGACCGTTGAGTTCGATCTGCACGGGCGCCTGGTCTTCAGCCACGGTGACCAGTTTCAGGCTGTCCATGTAACCGTCAGCCTTGACCTTTTGCGCTTGGGCGCTGGCGGAAATATTCATGGTCAGGCCGGAGAATTTCAGGCTCGATTGCGCATCCAGTGCGGTTTCCAGCGGCAGCAGGTCGATGGTGCTGGTGGTGGATTCGTCGTAGCCAATGTTGGTCACGCCTTTGAGCGGTGCTGCACCCTTGGTCGCAGCGAACCATTTTTCGGTGGCCGGGTTCTTTTCCAGCTCGTAGTTGCTGGTAGCCATGACCGGCAGCCACTTCAGCGACACCAGACGCGAGAACGGCAGCGGGCCGTGCTCGATGTGGTCGACAAACAGCAGTTCGACCGGCGCATCGCCAAACAACTCACCTTCACCTTTGAGGCGATAGTGCGCGGTGCTGGTGAACGTGTGGCGCTCCAGCGACACCAGTTCCAGCGACGCCGTGCCGTTGGAACCGGCCATCGCGGTTTGCAGTTCTTTATTGGCGTTGGTGACGGCGTTGTTCAGTACGCCTTCGATCTTGGTCCCGGTGTACCAGGCCCCGCCTGCGCTGATCGCGCCGATGGCAACAACAATTCCGAGTAGCACGCCTGCTGATTTATTCATGAATGACCTGATCGATTTCCGTGGCTGAAAGTGTGGTCGTCTTCCCTGAACCCGTGACCGGGTTACGGCTCGACTCCGCTTGAATTAGCGGTGCAGATTAGCACCGGGCGCGGGATACGGCCCAATGTTTAAAGGTGAAAGAGTGTCTATGGGGAGTGTGGACAGTGGGCAGGCTGGAAGAGTTTCGCTGTTTTTGCAGACGCCATCGCTGGCAAGCCAGCTCCCAGAGCCTTGGGTGATCACAAAACTTGTGAACACCACAAAAACCTGTGGGAGCTGGCTTGCCAGCGATGAGGCCAGGTGATTCACAGAAGATCAGGAATACTGAACCTCAATCTCATCTAACTGATGATCAAAGCTCTTCAGCCGTGCAGTCCAGGTATAAACCAGCACTTCAAAATTCCGATCAATCACCGCGCCACTCGGGCCATCGGCGCGCGGGTCGCAGTAATCCAGTTGATAGCGCTCACGGGCCATGGCCGTGGCGACATCGGACAGTTCACGGGCATTGTTTAGCCAATGCCAGCCCTCGTCGTCGAACTGCTTGTCGAGTTCCAGGCATTGCTTCTTCAGCGCTTCGAGGCTTTTTTCCAGCGGCGTGCCGGTGAGTTCGCCCATGACCTCGGCGAAGGTACGCCCGGGTTGCCAGTAGCTACCCCAGAAATACCGGTCGAACACGGTTTCGACCCGGCGCAGGGCGACTTTGGTGTCCCAGATCAGCACCAGGGTCTTGCCTCGTTCAAGCTGTCGTTTCTTGACTCGCTGAACCTGCAGGGACGCCCAGGCCACCACGACGATTGCCATCACCGCGATCAACGCCACAGCGCTGTCGAGGAAAATCATCGCCTTGTCGATCTGGTGGGCCAGCATGATGCCGTAGAAATAGGTGGCCGAGAGCAGCACCAGCGCTGCCAACGAGCACCAGAAGCCGAGAGCGTAAGGGTTTTTCATTATTGGTTTCCCCTAGACCAGCGCTAGCAATGTGCGCTGAAGGGACGCTTTTGCACGGGGCGCCCTTTCAACACTTCAAGCATAGCTACGGCGTCAGGGTTTGCTCGGGCTTGAGGCTTGCGTTCGTCCGCTTTCCCAACCGCCGCCGAGGGCGAGGAACAAATCGATCTGGCTCATGGCGACTTGAGTGTTGGCAGCGGCCAGTTGCGCAGTGACATCGGTGTAGGTGCGGGTCGCTTGCAGGTCGGCGAGGAACGATTCGCGGCCGGCCTGAAAGAAGCGGTGCGTCTGGTCTGCAGCCAGTTTCGCCGATTGCTCGGCATCGGCCAGTGCATCACGACGCTGCAACAAGGCAGTGTACTGAGCCAGACCCGTCTGGGTTTCGCGAATGGCGTTGAGCACCACGCCGTCGAAATGCGCCAACGCGCCTTGCGTAGACGCTTCGGCCTCGCGAATGCGCGCGCGGGCACCGTTGGTCGGCACCTTCCAGCTCAGCGACGGGCCGAAGCCCCAACGATTGGTCGATGGGTCGCCCAGGTCGTCGATAAGGCCGACGGTGCCGATCGTCGCGCCGATGCTGATGTCCGGGTACAACTCGCCGGTGGCAACACCGATCCCGGCGGTCGAAGCGGCCAGCCGCCGTTCGGCCTGACGGATATCAGGGCGGCGCTTGAGCAACGCGGCGCCATCACCGACCGGCACCAATTGCGCGATTTTTGGTAACTCGGCACAGGTCGCTGTGCCCGCCGGCAATTGCTCAACAGGTTTGGCCAGCAGCATCGACAAACGAAACAGTCCAGCCTGACGCGCCGCTTCATAACGTGGCAGGTCAGCGCGCAGAGATTTGAATTGGGTTTGCGAGCGGGTGACCTGGGTTTCGTCGCCACGTCCGGCATCGCGCAAGCGCTGGGTCAGCGTGGTGCTTTGCGCTTGCAGATCGATAGAGTGCTCTAAGATTTCCCGCTCCTCATTCGCCGCACACACCTGGGTGTAGGCGCGAACCACGTCAGCCACCAACGTGATCCGCGCAGTATCAGCGGCTGCCTGGGTGGCATCGGCGTTGGCCTTCGCACCTTCGATGCCGCGCTGCAAGGTGCCCCACAGATCGAATTGATAAGAAGCGCTGATGCCGATGTCGCCGACGTTATCGACCGGGACTTTTTCCGGAAGCAGGAATGCCTGACCGGATTCCTGCAAACGCTGCGCGCCCATTTTTACGCCAGCGCTCCAGCCACCCGCCGCTTCGGCCTCATCGACCTGCGCGCGAGCCCGCGCCAGGTTCGCCGCCGCCACGCGCAGATCCGTGTTGGAGGCCATGGCCTGCTGCACCAGTTGATCCAGTCGCGGGTCCTTATAAAGGCGCCACCAGTCAGCCGGCACCGGCGCCGAGACCACCGGTTTGCCGGCCACCGCCAGCTCGCCCTGAAAATCCTTGCGCTGGACGGCCGCTTCATCGGGCACCTGATAATCCGGCCCGACCATCTGACAGGCCGAGAGCATCACGCCCAACCCGGCGATCATCAGGGCCTTGTTCATTGCTCGGGCTCCTGTTTCCTGTCGTCAATAATCGACACCGTGGCGGTTCGCCCGGCGATCATGCGAAAGTCTGCCGGCACCTCATCGAAGGCGATGCGCACCGGAATTCGCTGCGCCAGCCGCACCCAACTGAACGCCGGGTTGACGTTTGGCAGCAGGTTGCTGCCGCTGCTGCGGTCGCGATCTTCGATGCCGGCGACGATACTTTCGACATGCCCGCGCAGCCGCGCACGGTCGCCAATCACACGGATATCCACCGACTGGCCGACATGAATGCCGTCGAGTTTGGTCTCTTCGAAATAGCCGTCGATGTGGAAGGAGTTGCTGTCGACCAGCGACAACACCGGACGCCCGGCGGTGACGAATTCCTGAGGCCGCGGCGCACGGTCGTTGACGTAGCCATCCACCGGGCTGCGAATTACCGAGCGATCAAGGTTGAGCTGAGCGCTGTCCACCGTCACCAGCGCTTCGGCCAGCGCCGATTGCGCACGGGCGACACGCGACTGGCTCGCTTCCAGTTGCTCGGCCGGCACCAGATTACCCAATCCACGGTTTCGCTTGGCTTCACGCTGCGCTTGCGCCAGGGTCTCTTCGCGATCCGCGACCGCGGCTTTGGCCTGACGCAGCGCCAGTTTGAAACGATCCTGGTCGATACTGAACAGCACCTGGCCACGCTTGATCAGTTGATTGTCCTTCACCTCGACCTGCTGGATCAGCCCGGAAACGTCCGGGGCGATCTGGATGATGTCGGCGCGAATGTGGCCGTCGCGGGTCCACGGCGCGAACATGTAATACATCACCATGCGCCAGACGAGGACAACGGCAAAAGTCACGATCAGCAGGGTCAGTACCACGCGACCGATGGTCAAAAACGGTTTTTTCATGTCATCAGGTATCGACTGAGTGAGTCCACGCCGTACAAAAGCACGGCGTAGAGCGCCACGTTGAACAATGCCCGGTGCCAGACCAGACGGTAAAAGTGCACACGCGTGAGCACGGCGTGCACCAGCAAAAACAGCACATAAGTGATGCCCATTAACACCAGCAGGGTCGGCAGGAAAATGCCGCTGATGTCCAGATCACCGATCATAGGGGCGCTCCATCGGGCAGCGGTTCTTCGGGCTCGGCGCTGGAAACGAATTCAACGCCAGGCAGCAATGCCAGACGCAAACCGCTCAGGGCGTGCAACAGGTGTAGCCGGGTTTCTTCGTCGCCGTGGCCATTGAGCGCACGGCGGGTGCGGTCCAGGGTCATCAGCAAAGGGCTCGGCGCCGGCAAGCGTTCGCCAGCCTTGAGGCAAGCGCGGAAATACCCGCCGACTTCGCTAACCACTTGCTGCAATAGTGCCTTCGGTAAGCCGGTCATCCTCGGTGTGTAAGCGATCAGGTCGAGCAGATTCAGGCCCACGCGCACTTCGCGCATGGCAATGCCGGTGTCCTGGCCAGTCAGCGCCAGACGCGGCAGGTGCTGCATCAGCCGATCAAGCAACTGCACGCCCAGCTTGCGGTGTTCAGCGAGACTGGCCGGCTCGGTCATGTCGACAATGTCTTTCCAACTGAAGCGGGTCAGTCGTTTGGCTGCCAACTCGGCACCGAACGGACGCGCCACCAGCGTCCAGATGAACGCGAACAGCAGGCCGATCGGCCCCGCCAGGTTGGAGTTCACGAAGGCAAAAAAGTCCGCATCGTAAGCACCCTGAATACTGATGAACGACGAGGTGTTAACCAGCGTCAGCAGCATGCCGAGGTAGAAACGCGGCTGTACCGTCAGGGTGCCAACGCAGATAAACGGCACGGCAAATGCCAATACCAGCATCGGAAAATCGTGCAGGTTCGGCAGAATCAAAAACAGATACAGGCTGGCGAACAGCACCGACATGCCGGTCCAGAAAAAGAACCGGTAAATCTGCGGCGCCGGGTCGTCCATCGAAGCGAAGAAGCTGCACGCGACCGCCGCCAGAATCACCGCACTGCCGCCATCCGGCCAGCCGAGCAGAATCCACAGCACCGAGGCGACGATGATCGCCAGAATGGTCGACGCCACCGAATAGAGCATCAGCCCACGGTCGATAAACGGCGTCAGGCGGCCGAGGCGCCAGTGGCGATAAACCGCGCGCCAGCTGTCTTGGCGCTCGCAGAGAATTGCGTCTTGCAGACTGCGGCAGTCTTGCCACAAATCGATGAATTCGCCGAGGCGATAAGTCGCGTTGGAAAACAGTAACTGCTTGCGGTCCTCAAGTGCTTCGGCGCTTGGCTGCAAGGCTTCGAGCTGATTCTTGAGTGCCTGCCAGCGGTCGAGATCGGCGTCGTTGTGGTCGAGCCATTCACGCGTTGCTGCCAACAACGGCGCGAATTTTTCCACCAGCTCCGGCGTGCGTCGTTCGAGGGCATAGAGCGAGTCTTCGAGGGCATCAATCACCGGCAACAGATGGATCATTCGCCCGCGCAGCTCCTTGGTGTTGCGCACGGTTTGCGGCCGCGCGCCTTCGTGCGGCAACTGGCCGATCATCAATTCAAGGCTATTGAAACTGGCAACCATCGCCATGCGCAGGGCCGTGATTTCTTCGGGCTGCACGTCGCGGCTGAGAAACCTCAGGCTGTAGGTCGACGCGTCGGCGAACCATTTGCCCACGGCATCGTTGAACACCGGCGCAAGACGACGTGGCCAGAACATCGCACCAACGACAGCGGCGACGGCAATGCCGAGGAAAATCTCTTCGGTACGCGCTTCCGCCACATCCCACACCGCCAACGGGTTATCTACCACTGGCAAGGCAATCAGCGGCAGCGTGTAACCGGCCAACATCAATGCGTAACTGTTGGCGGTACGTAAATGCAGCGACAGGAACAGCAAAATCCCCGTCCACAAGGCGATGACGACCACCAGCACAAAAGGGCTCTGGACGAACATCGGCACAAAAAACACCGCCGCCGCCGCACCGAGAAAAGTACCGATGGCGCGATACAACGCCTTGGAACTGGTCGGCCCCAGAAATGGGCTGGAAACGATGTACACCGTGGCCATCGCCCAATAGGGACGTGGCATTTGCATGAGCATGGCGATGTACAGCGCGAGCATCGACGCGGCAAACGTGCGGATCCCGTAGAACCAGTCACGGGCCGGCGGAATGCCAGTGAAAAAACCGTTCAAGAATTAACCACCACGGGCGGATGGGCCGCCTCAAAAGCTCTGAGTACCCTAAGCGTAGCCTCCAGATCACTCTGGTCGATGCCTTCGAGTACTTCGTGACGCAGACGCACCAGTTCGACTTCCACCGCTTGCACAAGCTCACGACCGGTGTCGGTCAGACTCAGGCACTTGGCGCGGCGATCCTGTGTGTCTTCGGTGCGGCAGACATAGCCGGCGTGGCACAACTGATCGAGCAGTCGCACCAGCGACGGACTCTCCATCCCGGCCGCCTGCGCCACTTGCACCTGGCGCACACCCTCGCCCAGCCGCCCGATCATCAATAACGGGACGGCGCAGGCTTCGGAGATTCCATAGTTGACCAGCGTGGTCTGGCAGATCTTCCGCCAATGCCTGGCGGCCACCACCATGGCACTGCTGATGTTCATCTGGAGAGCGTCGAGGGAATTTGGCACGGGAAAATAGACACTGTTAGTTTGCTAACTATCAATATCGCATTGGAGGGGAAATTCAGTCAAGTTTTGAAACAAATTGACCGTTCAACCATGGAGAAATGGATTGGCTGGATGTACTCAGCGTTTTTTTGCATTTTCATACACATTGCTGCGCTCGCGTTTGCCTACCGCAACGACGGAAACGACGACGCGCTCTTCGATTACTTGATAAACCAAACGGTAACCAGATGCCTTGAGTTTGATTTTGTAGCAATCAGTCATTCCGTGGAGCGCATCAGCCAATACTCTTGGCAGCATCAATCGCTCGGCGAGTTTCTTTTTGAATTGATCTCGAAGCGTATGACCGAGCTTGTTCCACTCTTTATGAGCAGATGGCAAAAATTCGAGCTTATAGGTCATCCAGGCTTACCGGTACGGGTGTCTCATGGCTGCGGGCACGCACGATTTCAGCCAACTCCAGATCATCGAGCCGCTCCATCATTGCCTCGTAAACATCAGCTGGCACCATGTAGCCCATGACGCGGTTATGGTTCAGAACGGCCACCGCTCCACCATGGGCGCCGCTCAGTACTGCAGATGGGTTTTTCTTCAGCTCGGAAACACTGACAGCCATATCGGCCAGAACGTTTTGCATAATTAAGACCTCATTTGAGGTCGTTATATTGGTCCAGTTTTAGATCACAGACAATCGTAAAAACGATAAGGCTACAAGCGGTCATCATTCAGTCATCCCTGCCGCCCCTTACGCAACAACACATTCAACTGATCCACCACTTCTGCCCAATCCGCATCATCGAGAATCTCGTCCCGCAAAAACTCCGCCTGGCTTTTGCTCCAGAAAAACGCGTCCGCCAGATGCAGCTCTGGTTTGAGGGGGGAATGGGTAGCGATGAATTGGTCGATGCTGACCGGGTCGTTGTCCAGGCCCAGTTGTTTGAATAGCGACGGGAGGCTGTGGTTTGGGTTTTCCATTGATGAATTCCTTGAATGACGCGGTGAGTGGAAGAATGTTCGCGAGCAGGCTCGCTCCCACAGGTTGAACTCGATCTCGGTGGGAGCGAGCCTGCTCGCGAAAGCGTCAGCGAGACCGGCACAAAACCTAACGACTCAACTCCCGCACCTGCGCATGGACTAACCCGCGCCGTCTCCAGGCTGCTGCGGTGGGCGACGATGTCATATTCCCATTACGCCCGGGCCAGGCTTCTTTGCACCTTTTTGGCCATTCGCATGATGCACCTCGGACTTGCGCTGGAGCGTTGTTGCCGTGTCTTTTGAGTCTAGTTCGACAGGCTGCAGGCGAGGGGAAATCCGCTCACCGGACACATCCGCACATTGATCAATATTCAGGCAACGCGAGGCTCAACTAGACTGAAAGAACCACCCAACGATTCTCGCGGAGGGTTACGTGAACAGCCGATATTGTGCGTTTGTCTGGTTACTCCTGCTGAGTGGGTCGGCCTTCGCCGCCGACACCTCATTGCCGCCGATGAGCCCTGTTGGTTTATGGCTGATCACCTTGGGTATCGTTTTTTTGATTGCCGAAGCCGTGCTGCCCAATTACGGCGTGATTGGCCTGGGCGGGATCATCATGTTCGTCATCGGCGCACTGATTCTGGGCAACGCCGACTTGCCGGTGCCCATGATGATCGGCCTCGGTCTGCTTAGCGCCCTGCTCTTGCTAGCGCTGATCATCCGCGCCTTGAAAACCCGGCCGCGACACGCGGTCAGTGGCGACGCCGGCCTGGTCGGCAGCGTGACGGCGGTGACAACCGTGCACGCGCAAAACCCGCATAACGGCTGGGTGCAACTGCAAGGCGAACACTGGCAGGTGCTCAGCACCACACCACTGCACACAGGGCAGTCGGTACGCGTGGTCGGGCGAAACGGCTTATTGCTGCAAGTCAGCGCGACTGACGCGGCTCAACACGGAGAGTGATCATGGGTCTGCAAATCGGTTTTGTTGCGCTGCTGTTGTTGGTGATCGTCCTGGCCGCATCGACGTTTCGCATCCTGCGTGAATACGAACGCGGGGTGGTATTTCAGCTCGGGCGTTTCTGGCAGGTCAAAGGCCCAGGGCTGATCCTGCTGATTCCGGTGGTGCAGCAAATGGTTCGGGTCGACCTGCGCACCGTGGTTCTCGATGTGCCGCCGCAGGACGTGATTACCCGCGACAACGTTTCGGTGAAGGTCAACGCGGTGCTGTATTTCCGCGTGCTCGACCCGCAGAAGGCCATCATCCAGGTCGAGGATTTCCTCTCCGCCACCAGCCAACTGGCGCAGACCACGCTGCGCGCCGTGCTCGGTAAACATGAACTGGATCAACTGCTGGCCGAGCGCGAGCAGTTGAACATCGACATCCAGCAAGTGCTCGACGCGCAAACCGATACCTGGGGCATCAAGGTCGCCAATGTCGAGATCAAACACGTCGACCTGAATGAGTCGATGGTGCGCGCCATTGCCAAACAAGCCGAGGCCGAACGTGAACGGCGGGCCAAGGTAATCCACGCCGAAGGCGAGCTGCAGGCCTCGGAAAAGCTCATGCAGGCCGCCGAAATGCTCGGCCGTCAGCCCGGTGCGATGCAGCTGCGCTACATGCAGACCTTGACCTCGATTGCTGGCGACAAGAGTTCGACGATTGTCTTCCCGCTACCGATTGAGTTGCTCAAGGGCATGGCGGACTTGTCGGGAAAATCCTGACGTCATCCCTCTATTGTGCGCCCTGGGTTTTTTGTCGACGGCTAAAGCCTTTTCTACGGATTACTGGTAGCAACTTCTGCGGGATACACCGACTCCCATCCTCCACCCAACGCCCGATACAACCCGACCATCGCCAGCGAAACCCCGGTCGAACTCTCCACCCATTGCTCCTGCGTTGCGAGCAACGCACCTTGCACAGTAAGCACATTGACGAAATCGGCCACGCCTTCGACGTATTGCTGTTGCGCGGTGCGCAGGGCGATCTGGTTCTGGCGTACGGCCTCGGCGAGGCTGTCGCGGCGGCGTTGGCTGGCGTTGTAGGCGGTCAGTTGATCGTCGATTTCGTGCCAGGCACGCAGCACGGTCTGCTGATAGCCGATCGCTGCTTCCTGTTGCTGGGCTTCGCGTAACTGCAATACACCGCGCAGGCGGCCGCCATCGAACAGCGGCAGGCTGAATTGCGGGCCGATGCCGAACGCACGCGAGCCCCACGAGCCGAAATCACTGAGCTGCATCGCTTGCGAACCGAGGTTGCCGGACAGGGTGATGCGCGGATAGAAATCACCCTTGGCCACACCGATGTTGGCGGTGGCGGCATGCAGTCGCGCTTCGGCTTGACGGATGTCCGGCCGGCGCTCAGCCAGTTGCGACGGCAGGCCGATAGCAACTTCGAGAGGCGACTGTGGCACCGCGGCGTCTGTGGATAATTCTTTATTCAGAGCCTGCGGTGGCTCACCTATCAACAGGCTGATCGCGTTGATCAGTTGCGACTGGCGCTGTTCGAGTGCAGGCAAGCGGGACTCGATGGCGGCGACTTGCGCAGCGGCTTCGGCGACGTCCAGATCGGTCGCCACGCCATCGTTGAAGCGCAGCTGCGAGAGCTTGAGGCTGTGGCGGGCGACGTCGAGATTCTGCTCGGTGACGGCACGAGTGTTCTGCACGCCGCGCAGCTGGATGTAGTTCTGCGCAGTGTCGGCGAGCACCGCCAACAGCACGCCGCGACGGTCGTTTTCGGCGACTTAGAGGTTGGCGTCGGCGGCTTCGGTTTGCCGGCGCACGCGGCCCCAGAAATCCAGTTCCCACGAGGCGGAGAAACCCGCGTCCCACAGGTTGAAGGCGGAATCGCCGTTGTGCCCGGACGGGTCATTCAGGCCTTCGCCGCTGTTGCGTTTGCGCCCGTAACTGCCGGTGGCGGCGGTATTCGGATAGCGCTCGGCAGTGATGACCTGACGTGCGGCACGGCTCTGTTGCAGGCGACTGCTGGCCAGTTTCAGGTCGAGGTTGCTGCTGACAGCGCGCTGGGTCAGGGCCGAGAGTTGCGGGTCGTTGAAGACTTCCCACCAGCGCTCGTTGAGGGGCTCGCTGACCGCTTGGCTGGGCGCGGATTTGGCTGGTTTTGCCCAGTTGGCGATTTGCGGGGCTTCGGGTTTGTGGAAGTCGGGGCCGACGGTGCAGGCGGTGAGGCCAGCAGCGATTACGACTGTGGATATCAATCGCTGCAAATTGCCTCTTCGCGAGCAGGCTCGCTCCCACAGGTGGACCGCATTGCACAATGTGGGAGCGAGCTTGCTCGCGAAGGCGTCGGTTCGGTCAACTCGATTCATCGCTGAGTCACCTCACGCACCGGAGTCGCCGACGTACGCGTATCAATACTCGCCTCCACCGACATACCCACCCGCAGGCGCTCGGCCAATGGCTGGCCCGGCTCGAGCATGATCTTCACCGGAATCCGCTGCACAACCTTGGTGAAGTTACCCGTGGCGTTGTCCGGTTTCACCGCCGCGAACGTCACGCCCGTGGCCGGAGCGATGCTTTCGACGCGCCCGGTCAGCGCTTCGCCACCCAGACTGTCAACGCGCACCTGCACTTCCTGTCCGGGCTGCACATCGGTCAGTTGCGTCTCCTGAAAATTGGCGACCACATAAGCCTGCTTCAACGGCACCACTGCCAGCAGTTTGCTGCCCGGTGTCACATAAGCGCCGACACGCACGGCACGTTCGCCGACCATGCCATCCTGCGGCGCGGTAATGCGTGTGTAGGACAGTTCGAAACTGGCGATTTCCAGTGCCGCTTGTGCATGTTTCAAACTGCCTTCGGCGGCATCACGCTGGGCGGCGAGGATGTCGATCTGCTTGCGCTCCGCCGCCAGTTTTGCGCTGGCCGTGTCAAGACGCGCACTGGCTTGATCGATGCGGGTGCGGGCCTGTTGCGCGTTCTGCACGGTACCGGCGCCGACACCGGCGAGGTGGTTGTAGCGATTCAATTCCTGCCGGGCGAAGGCCATTTCAGCCTTGGCCGACACCACCGAAGCTTGCGCCTGAGCGATCACCGAAGTCTGACGCTCCAGCGTCGCCTTGGCGTTCTGCAACTGCGCCCGGGCGACCAGGGTTTGCGCATCCGCCGCCTCGGCAGAAGCGCGCAAATCGCGATCATCGATCAACGCCAGCAACTGCCCCGCCGTCACTTGCTGGTTGTCTTCCACCAGCACTTCCTTGATGAATCCGGCCACGCGCGGCACCACCAGGGTGTAATCGGCGGAAACGAACGCGTCGTTAGTGTTCTGCTGAGTGCGTTTGCCGAACAGGCCGGGCATCGCCAGATACACCAGCACGCCAACAGCCAACGCGGCCGCCAGGGCCACCGCGAGTTTTTGCTTTGCTTGAGTCATGGAAACCTTCATTTTCAGTACAGCAATCAGGTCGGCGCGCGCGGTGGAAAGATCCGCGTCGGCAGCCAGAAAATCAGCAGGATCAGCGTCACTGCGACGCCCGCCATGCACACATAGAGATCGGAAGACGTCAGCACCACCGCTTGTTCGTGGAGGCGATGGGCGAGGCCTGGATCGCTGCGGTCGGCCAGAGGCGAATTGCCGAGGCTGTCGACCAGCATGGTCGAGTGAAAATGCAGACGCGATGTGGTCAGCGCTTCGATCACTCCTGTGGCGACTACCGCCGCCAGGCCCTTCACGGTGTTGAACCACGCTGAAGCAAACGGCCCGTCCATGGGCTGGATGCTGCCGGTCGATAGCATCAGCAGCGGCAGTACCGACATCGGCTGGCCAAAAATCTGCAGCCATTGCAGGACATAGAAATTGTCGCGAATCCACTCCGAAGTCAGCAGCGACCCACCCAGACAGGACAGCGTCAGCATGCTCAAACCCATCCCCAGCACCCAACGGCAATCGACCCAGCGCAGGTTGCACAGGGCCGCCACCAGCGGCAGCGCGATCAACTGCGGCAACGCCGCGATCAGCATGATCGGCGCGGTCTGCACCGGCCGATAACCCTGCACTTGCGCCAGATAGCTCGACGGAATCAACACCACTGCTTGCAGCACGATCAACACGCCAGCCAGGGTCATCAGCGCGAACGCCAGGTTGCGGATACCGAGCATCTGCAACTTGAAAAACGGAATTGGCTGCGACCACTCGTTGATCAGAAACGCCACCAGCAGCAGCGATCCCGAGATCAGCAACGCGCTGATCAGGTTCGATTCGAACCAGTCCAGCCGATTGCCCTGCAACAGGCCGATCACCAACATGCAGATCGCCGGAAAGCCCAGCAGCAGGCCCTTCCAGTTAAACGCCTTGAGACGCTCAAGGCGCAGTGGATCCTGCGGGATGCCGTAAGCCACCATCACCATGGCAACCAGGCACGGCACGATGATTTGCCAGAACGTCCATTGCCAGCCGACGTACTCGGTCCACAATCCGGCCAGCGGTGTACCCAGGCCCGGGCCAAAAGTGGCGGTCAGTGCATAACCGGCCAGGCCATAGAGTTTGAAATTGGCCGGCAGGAAGCGCAGCGCAACAGTCATCAGCATCGGCGGCAACGCGCCGCCCGCCAACCCTTGCAAAGTGCGCATCAGCAGCAGGCTTTCGTAATTCGGGGCGAACGGACAGAGCAACCCGAGCAAGGTGAACAGGCTGATCGCGCAGAGGGTGAAACGGCGCAACGAGAAGGTCACCGAGCACCACGGCGCGAAGGCCATGGCCGCGACCGAGGTGGCGGTGTAACTGGCAACCAGCCAGGTACCTTCGTCGTAACCAATATTCAACGCGCCGCGAATGTCGGCCAGGGCAACCTTGGTCACCATCTCGTTAAGGCCCGACACCAGCACCGCCAGCAGCACGCCGACCAGCCCGATGATGATCCGCGCCCCGAACACCGGGGGCGTGACCGCCGTCGCCGGGCTGGCCGCAGCAAGAGGCGCCGGGACCGTCAGGGATGTCATGAGTGCAAACTCCGGAGGGAAAAATACCGGAGCATCTTAGTCGGGCTTAGTGCTGACGAAAATTGACTTGTTGGCAGGTTATAAATGCGTCTGACGCAACAATTCACCCTGTGGGAGCGGGCTTGCCCGCGATAGCGGAGGGTCAGTCAGTGAGGATGGTTTGGCCGCCGGCATCATCGCGGGCAAGCCCGCTCCCACAGGGATTTATGGTGCCTGCTAAAGCTAGGGTTGGGCAGCGAGCCAGGTTTCGTCGCAGCAACTCTTGAGGGTTTCGCGCAACCAGCGGTGTGCCGGATCCTTGTCAAAACGCGGGTGCCAGGCCTGGGTCAGCATCAGTGTCGGCAGCGGAATCGGCAGGTCGAATGAGCGCAGTTTCAATCCCAATCGCCGCACACTCAGCAGCGCTTCCTTGGGCACCGGCAGGATCAGGTCAGAGTCCGGCAAAGCGAACATCGCCGCATGGAAACTCGGCGCGATCACCGCCACTCGGCGCTCCAGGCCCAAGGCGTTCAACGCCGTGTCGATGGGTCCGCGGGCAATGCCGCGGCGCGACATGCTGATATGGGAGAACCCGGCGTAGCGCTCGGCGGTGATTTCGCCATCGAGCAGTGGATGATCCTCGCGCACCAGACCGACGAAGTGGGTGGAGAACAGATTCTGTACTTTCACTTCCGGGGTCACCGGCCGAGTGTTGCTGACGCTCAGATCGATGCGCCCCTCGCGCAGCGCTTCATCGTCGCCATCGCCTTCCGGGACGAAGCGCAGTTCGCAGTGCGGCGCAACCTGGTCGAGGGTGTCGAAGAGCTTGCCGCCGTAAACGCCGACAAAAAAGTCATTGGCGCGGATGCTGAAGCGCCGGCGCAAGGTGCTCAGTTCCACTTCGTCAGCCGAACGGAACAACAGCGCAGCCTGCTCGACGACATCGCGCACCTGCTCGCGCAACTCCAACGCTTTCGGGGTTGGCACCAGCCCCCGACCGGCGCGCACCAGAATCGGGTCGCCGATGGCTTCACGGATCCGCGTCAAGGTCCGGCTCATCGCCGCAGGGCTGAGGTTCATCCGCCGCGCGGCACCGACCACGCTGCCCTCGTCGAGCAAGGCGTCGAGGGCGACCAGCAGGTTCATATCCGGGAGTTGCATGCTGAGCACTCGTGGCCGATCTGGATTGATCTGTGCGCAATGCTAGCAAACATCCCTGAAGTTGGTTGGCGCGTGTCTGGACGGGATGGTGAGTGACGGTTTTTGTCACTTATTGGCGAAACGGGGTGATTTCAATGACGCCATCGCTGGCAAGCCAGCTCCCACAGGTCCCGATGTTGAACACATAATCGTGTTCCAACCGAGAACCCTATGGGAGCTGGCTTGCCAGCGATGTGGCCAGTAAAGCCAATAGATATCTACCGTTCGTGCAACGCCTCGGCCCGCGCGCGAATGATCGGCTTGAGCAGATAACTCAACACCGACTTCTTGCCGGTGATGATATCCACCGACGCCACCATGCCCGGGATGATCAACAGCGGCTTCTCATCGGTGCCCAAGTGGCTGCGCTCGGTGCGCACCTTGATGATGTAGTAGGTGGTTTTCTTGTCTTCGTCGGTGATGGTGTCGGCGCCGATCTGCTCAAGCTGGGCTTTCAGTCCGCCGTAAATGGTGTAGTCGTAGGCGGTGAATTTCACGATCGCCTCCTGCCCCGGGTGCAGGAATGCGATGTCCTGCGGGCGGATCTTGGCTTCGACCAGCAACGTGTCGTCCAGCGGTACGATTTCCACCATGTCGCTGCCCGGCTGAATCACGCCACCGATGGTGTTGACCAGCAATTTGTTGACGATGCCGCGCACCGGCGATGTCACCAGCGTACGGCTGACGCGGTCTTCCAGTGCCTTGCCGGTGGCCTGCGCCTTGTTCAGATCAGTGCGCGCTTCGTTCAACTGAGTGAGCGCTTCGCTGCGGAATTTGCCGCGCGTCTCATCAATCTTGCGCTGCACTTCCTTGATCGCCGACTCGGCGCGTGGAATTGCCAACGTGGTGGCGTCGAGCTGACCACGGGTTTCCACTTCGGCACGCTTGAGGCGCAGCACTTCAACCGGAGACACCGCGCCCTGCGCCACCAGCGGCTCGGACATATTGATTTCCTGACGCTGCAAATTCAGCTGCTGGCGATACTGCGCCTGCTTGGAGCTGAACTCGCGCAGCTCTTGTTGACGCTGGATCAACTGCTCCTGCAGGCCACCTATCTCGTCGTGCAGTTGCTGACGACGGCTGATATACAACGATTCTTCACTTTTCGCCTGACCGGGAACGGCTTTGACCACGTCCTCCGGGAAATTCAGTGGACGGTCATCGACCTCGGCGCTCAGGCGTTCGACGCGCAGCAGCATCGACTGCCGATCGGCCTCGGTTTCGCCGACGTTGGAGGCGAATCGCGTGTCATCAAGGCGAATAAGCGGTGCACCGGCTTCGACGATCTGGCCTTCTTTGACGAACAGCTCGGAAACGATCCCACCCTCGAGGTTCTGGATTTTCTGGATCTTCGACGATGGAATCGCCTTGCCGTCGCCCTTGGTCACTTCGTCGATCACGGCAAAATTGGCCCAGAGCATGAGGAACACGAAAAAGCCGATAATCGCCCAGATGGTCAGGCGCACGACGCGCGGGGCGTCCTCGATCAGCGCCTTGTTGACCTCTGGTAGAGGCTGGCCCTGCAGCGATGCGGTGCCTTTGAAGTAGCGACGGATCGAATCCTTGAAACCCGACTTAAGCAACACTGATCTGCCCCTTCTTCAACGCTTCCATCACCGCAGCTTTCGGGCCGTCGGCGAGAATCTGCCCGCGATCGATCACCAACAGTCGATCCACCAGCGACAACAGGGAGGCCCGGTGCGTGACGAGCACCACGGTCTTGTTTTCAATCACCGCTGCGAGGCGTTGCTTGAGGCGTTCTTCGCCGGTGTTGTCCATCGCGCTGGTCGGCTCGTCCATCAGCAGGATCGGCGGATTGAGCAACAGCGCCCGGGCCAGCGCGACGTTCTGGCGCTGACCGCCGGACAGGTTTTGCCCGCGCTCACCCACTTGCAGTTCGTAGCCTTGCGGGTGCAGGCGGGCGAATTCGTGGACACCGGCCAGTTCGGCGGCTTGCAGCACGAGCTCGTCTTCGACATAACGCGCGCCGGAAACCAGGTTGTCACGCAAGGTGCCGGCCAGTAGCTGGATGTCCTGCGGCACGTAGCCGATGTTGTAGCGCAACTCGCTGACGTCGATCTGGCGGATATCAACGCCGTCCACCAGCAATGCGCCGTCGTCCGGCTGGTAGAGGCCAACCAGCAGTTTGGCGAGCGAACTCTTACCCGAGCCGCTGCGGCCGATGATGCCGATTTTCTCGCCGGGACGGATCACCAGGTTGATGTTCTTCAACGCCGGGTTTTGTTGTTCGGGGTAGGTGAAGTTGAGCTGACGGCACTCGATGGCGCCTTGCAGGACCTTGCGGCTCAGCGGGCGCTCTTCGAAATTGCGTTCCTGCGGCAGCTCCATCATCTGGTCCACCGATGTCATCGTCACCCGCGCCTGCTGGTAGCGGGTCAGCAAACCCGACAGCGAAGCCAGCGGGCTGAGTGCGCGACCGCTGAGCATGTAGCAGGCGATCAGACCGCCCATGCTCAGGTTGCCGGCGATGATCTGGTAAACGCCGAAGACGATCATGATCACCCCGGCCAGTTGCTGAATCAGCAGGGTGATGTTCATCGCCAGACCGGACAGCATTTTCACCCGCAGTTCGAGTCGGCTGAGGGTGCCGATGGTCTGTTCCCACTGGTATTGGCGTTCGCTTTCGGCGTTGTTGACCTTGACCGCGTCGAGGCCGGCGAGGGTTTCGATCAGGCTCGACTGACGCTCTGCACCGAGGGCCATGGTGCGTTCCATGGTTGCCACCAGCGGCTTTTGCAGCGCGTAACCAATCAGCAGGGCTATCGGGAATGCCAGCACCGGAATCCACACCAGATGCCCGCCGAGAATGGCGATGACGATGAAGATCAGGATGGTGAACGGCAGGTCGATCAGGCTGGTCAGGGTCAGCGAGGCGAGGAAATCGCGCAGGCTCTGAAACTCATGGATGTTCTGCGCGAAGCTGCCGACCCGCGCCGGGCGATACTTCATCGACATGCCAACGATGCGTTCGAACAGCGTGGCGGAGATGATCAGGTCGGTTTTCTTCCCGGCCAGATCCAGACACAGGCTGCGCAGGCTCTTGAGGATCAGGTCGAACATGTAAGCGCCGATGATGCCCAGCGCGAGCACCCACAGGGTGGCTTCGGCCTGGTTCGGCACGACGCGGTCGTAGACGTTCATCACGAACAGCGGCGCGGCCATGGCGATGATGTTGATCAGGAAACTGGCGGCGATCGCGTCGGCGTACAGCCAGCGCGAACGCTTGAGGGTGTCGCGGAACCACGAGCGTGCACGCGGGATCAGCGTGCCGTGGTTAACGTCGAATTTGTGCTGCGGTTGAGCGAAGAAGACCTTGCCGGTGTAGTCGTCGGCCAGCAGTTCGCGACTGACCACGGATTCGCCGCCGTCGCTTTCGCTGAGCAGCACCCGCGCTTCATTGTCACCTTGCCAGCCGAGCAGGACGGCACTGCGGCCATCCTTGAGCAGCAGCAACGCGGGCATGGCAATCGCTGGAATCTCTTCCAGCTTGCGCTGCAAAACCCGCCCTTGCAGACCGGCGCGAGCCGCCGCGCGGGGCAGCAACTCGACACTCAGACGTTGTTTGGGCAGCGGCAGGCCGGTCGTCAGCATCGCCGCGCTGGCGGGCTTCTGGTGCAGCATGCAAAGGGCGAGCAGACCGTCCAGCAACGGATCGTCGTGCAACGCGCGTGGATCATGACTGAGATGAACTCGACTGACTTCTGATTCCACGCTCGACACTCTTTGACAGTTGAAAGGGATAACTCAATTCATCCCAGGCAGCTGAACCTTGGGCTTCACGTCGTTCTGCACAACGGATGCCAACGGCGCGACCACTCCCTGGCTTCTGAGCAACTCGCCCATGGTCGCCTTGATTCGATACTGAGTAAATAACTGAATGTTTTTGATTTCAGCCAGACGCCGCGAAGCGGTGAACAACTCATTTTCGCTGTCGAGCAAATCGAGCAGGGTACGCTCGCCAAGGCTGAACTGACGCTGGTAAGCCGTGCGCACCGAGGTGCTGTGATCGACGTACTGCTGCGCGATCGGCACCTGAGCGTTGGCGTTGTTCAGGGCATTCCAGGCCAAGCCAAGTTCTTCGTTCAGCTGACGCAGGGCGTTGTTGCGGATGTCCAGGGCCTGGTTCGACAGGTACGACTTGGACTCCAGATCGGCCTTGTTGCTGCCGCCCGAATAGAGGTTGAAACGCATGCGCAACATGGCCTGCCATTCGTTGTTGTGGCCGTTCTGACCGTCGAGATCATTGTCGGCGGTACGCCCCAGCTCAGCGTCAAAGCGTGGGTAGAAGGTCGACTTGGCGGTTGCGTACTGCTTCTCGGCAGCGGCGATATCAGACTCGGCCGACCGCAGGATCGGGCTGTTCTCCAGCATCTGCTGACGCGCTTCATTGAGGCTGGCCGGCATCATTGCCATGAACGGCGCCGGACGCTCCAGTTGGTCAGGCATCTGGCCAACGGCGCTGAGGAAATTGGTTTCCGAATCGGCGAGGTTGGTCTGCTCGGTGATCAAGTTATTGCGCGCCTGGGCCATCCGCGCTTCGGCCTGATCAAGGTCGGCGCCGCTGCCGACGCCACGCTGGGTGCGCAACTGGATCTGGTCGTAGATGCGCTGATGGCTCTTGAGGTTGTCCTCGGCCAGACGCACGAATTCACGACGGGTCAGTACATCCAGATAAACCTGGGCGACGGTCAGCGCAGTGCGCTCTGACGTACCGAGCAGCGAGTAGGCGCGGGAGCTGACGTTGGCTTGTTGACGCGCGACTTCGTTGGACGTCGCAAAACCGTCAAAGACCATTTGCGAGAGACGTAAACTTGACTCGCTACGGTTCAGGGTTTCCCAGTGATTGCCGCCGCCATTGGCCCGGGTGGTCACGCTGTCGGTGCCTTCACGGCCATAACCGCCCAGCAGATCGACCTTGGGCAGGTATCCACCTTTCGCGGCCTTTAATTGATAATCCGCGGCCAATCGACTGTTGACCCCTGCCTGGATTTCCGGATGGACATCCATGGCCTGCTGCATGGCTTCTGGTAAGGATTGTGCTTGTACGAATGAGGCGGCGAGGGCGAAGGGTAGAGCCTTGAGCAATTGCGAACGCATGGTAAAAATTTCCCAGAACTTCTTGTCTTGAATCACAGCTAAACGTGCTGCTGCGTCGGATGATTGGCGACTGGATTGACCGTATGTCGGAAAGTTCAAAACAGGAACTGGTTCACATGCAAAAGGACAGGTCGCCGCGGAATATCAATGTGACATTAGTGGGACGATTGTTTAGGATGGCACCCAGAAGGTCAATAGTTTGGCATAAAGTTAATATCGAAAGATTATAGCCAAATTATTGACGATTAGACGCGTCAAAACTTTTTCCGCACATTTTTAAAGTACGTCCAGACTGAATTGGCATCCATGCCTTCAGGTTCATGGAAGTCAACTGAACGTGACACCCGGAGAGTCTTCAATGAGCAGTGTTGTTGCCATCGTCAAAAGCATTGTTGGTCAGGTATTCGTGGTGTCCCCAGAGGGCGTACGCCGCGTGCTCGTTGAAGGCGACCGACTGTTTGTCGGCGATCAGATCGACACCGGTCTTTCCGGCGCTGTAACGCTTGAATTGGCTGATGGCCGCACCCTGGATCTGGGTCGTGAAACCCAATGGAGCGCCAGCGCGCCCGACTCCAGCACTGACCTGTCCGAAGCCACCGCGCAGGCTGCGCCGTCTGTAGAAGAACTGCAGCAGGCCATCGCCGCCGGTGTCGACCCGACTACCGCACTCGAAGCCACCGCTGCCGGCCCAAGCGCCGCAGGTACGGGTGGTGCAGCCGGCGGCGGTCATAGTTTCGTGATGCTCGACGCCACGGCGGGTCGCGTTGATCCGACTATTGGTTTCCCGACGGCGGGCATCAATTCGGCCGGTCAGGCTGCACAGAACATCACCGGGGGCCAGAACACCGACACCACGACGACTGCCCTGCGTGATTCGACCCTGAGCCTCAGCGCAACGCCGACCATCACCGAAGCCGGCGGCGTGCTGGTGTACACCGCGACCCTGACTCAGGCGCCGCTCACCGACCTGACCATCACCCTGTCCAACGGCTCGGTGATTGTGATTCCGGCCGGCTCGACCACCGGTACCGTCAACGTACCGCTGGCACCGAACGACTCGGTTTATAACGACCCGACCCAGATCGACGTGACCGTCACCGGCACCACCGGCGGCAACGGCATCACCGTGACGCCGCCGACCACACCGGCCACGACTCAGGTTACCGACACCATCGACACCACCACCGTCACTCTGACGACGGCGCCGAACGTCACCGAAGGCGGCCAGATCACCTACACCGCGACCCTGACCAACCCGGCGCAAACGCCGGTCACCGTCACCTTGTCGAACGGCTCGACCATCACCATCGGCGCAGGCCAGACCACCGGCACCGTCAACGTGCCGACCG
>NZ_JACXXO010000029.1 GCF_017980685.1 Pseudomonas iridis | reverse complement strand
CATTATTACAATCGGATCAGGCTGCACAGCCACAACGGATATCGAACTCCGGTAGCAATGGAAGCCTTGGCAGCATGAGAAATGACCTAAACCCTATAACCGTGTCCAGTATCATTTGACCAGATCAGGTAGGCCCCCTCTCCCTCCGGGAGAGGGCTGGGGTGAGGGTGCTTTTAAGCATTTCAGCTTTTCATGCCCAACCGCTTGGCCATCCGTCCCAGATTCGCCCGATCAAGCCCCAGCTCCCGCGCCGCACTCGCCCAATTATCCTGATGACGTTCCAGTGCCGCACTGATCAACTGCCGCTGGTACGCCTCGGTAGCACTGCGCAAATCCCCGCTGATCAATGGCATCGACGCCACAACCGCAGCAAGCGGCTCAGGCAAGTTATCCACAACCTCACGCGGCAAATCGAGATCCGCCGCACTCAAACTGAGAATCTTCGGCCGCACCTTGCAGTTGCCCAAGGCCTTCAACGCGCTGCGCCCGATCAAGTGTTCCAGTTCGCGCACGTTGCCTGGCCAAGCGTAGGCGAGCAGGGCTTCCTGGGCGTCACTGTTCAGTCGCAGGCTATTAAGGCCCATGCGCGAACGGTTTTGTTCGAGGAAGAAACCGCTGAGCAACAACACATCACGCCCACGATCACGCAAGGCCGGCACCCGTAGCGGGTAGACGCTCAGGCGGTGGTAAAAGTCGGCACGGTAGCGACCGCTGCGCACTTCTTCGGCCAGATCGCGGTTGGTCGCAGCGATCAGGCGCACGTCGACCTGATGCTCCTTGTCCGAGCCTAAACGTTGTAACTGGCCGCTCTGCAGCACGCGCAACAGTTTGGCCTGGACGGTCAGCGACAATTCGCCCACTTCATCGAGAAACAGCGTGCCGCCATTGGCCAGTTCAAATTTGCCGCGGCGGTCGCTGGTAGCGCCGGTGAAGGCACCGCGCACGTGGCCGAACAACTCGCTTTCCACCAACGTGTCGGGCAGTGCCGCGCAGTTGAGGCTGATGATCGGCTTGTCGGCGCGCGCCGAGGCAGCGTGGATCGCCTGAGCCACCAACTCCTTGCCAACCCCGGTTTCGCCGGTGATCAACACGGTCAGGTCGCTACCGCCGACCAGGTTGATCTCTTCCACGAGGCGCTTGTGCGTCTTGCTCTGGCCGATCATTTCGCGGTTCTGCTGACCGCTGGCCTGACGATAAATCTCGGCGCGCTGGTGCTCGTCTTCGACCCGGATCGCCAGACGCTCGATGCGTTCGGCGGCGTTGACCGTGGCCGAGGCAAGGCTGGCGAAGGCTTGCAATACGTCCAGTTCGATCGGCTCGAAGCGTTCCGGATCGAGCGCGTCGAGGGTGATCAGGCCCCAGAGTCTTTCATCGACAAACAGCGGACAGCCGAGGCAGTCGTGGACTTCCAGGTGATCGTCGAGGCCGTCGATCAAGCCGTCGTAAGGGTCGGGCAAGTCGCTGTCGGCGGCAAACCGGGTCGGCCCGGCACCTGCCAGCAAAACTTCAAAGCGCGGGTGCTCACTGACCTTGAAGCGGCGGCCGAGGGTGTCCGTACTCAAGCCATCCACCGCCAGTGGCACCAGCGATTCGCCGTCGAGGCGCAACAACGCGGCGGCATCGCAGGGCAGCAGGGCGCGCATGGCTTCAAGCAGTCGACGATAACGCTCACCCTCCGGCAATTCGCGGGAGAGGTCGGAGACCAGCGGCAGTAGAGCGGTCAGCAAGGATTTGGCAATCATGGTTGTGTAGTCAAAGAGACAAGATGTAGTCGGAGTGACTATAAAGAGCGTTGGGTCGAATTGACTACATGTTTTTTAACCTGCTGATTTATATGGATAAATAAGTTGGCACGGAAACTGATAACTCTAGGGTAACTTTTCCAGAAAGCTCAGGAGTCACCCTTATGCTTAGCGTCCAGGATCGTGCCATCGTCAAATCCACCGTGCCTTTGCTGGAAAGCGGCGGTGAGGCGCTGATCACGCACTTCTACCGCATGATGCTCTCCGAATACCCGCAAGTGCGCCCATTGTTCAACCAGGCGCACCAGGCCAGCGGCGACCAGCCGCGTGCGCTGGCCAACGGTGTTTTGATGTACGCCCGGCACATCGATCAGCTCGACCAGTTGGGCGATCTGGTGGCGAAGATCATCAACAAGCATGTCGCCTTGCAGATCCTGCCGGAGCACTACCCGATTGTCGGTGCCTGCCTGTTGCGCGCCATCTCTGAAGTACTCGGCGAAGAGATCGCCACGCCAGAAGTGATGAGTGCCTGGGGCGCGGCGTACGGTCAACTGGCCGACATTCTGATCGGCGCCGAAACCGCCATCTATGACCAGAAAGAGCAAGCCGTTGGTGGCTGGCGCGGGGCGCGGGAATTCATCGTTGCTGCCAAAGTGGAAGAGAGCGCGGAAATCATTTCCTTCTACTTTGAGCCTGCGGACAAAGGCCCGATTCTGGCGGCCGAGCCGGGTCAGTACATCGGCATGAAGCTGGTGCTGGATGGCGAAGAAATCCGCCGCAACTATTCGCTGTCGGCGCTGGCGAATAAAGGTCAGTACCGTATCAGCGTCAAACGCGAACCGGGTGGTCGCGCGTCCAATCACTTGCACGATCAGTTGCATGTCGGCGCGAGCATTCAGCTGTTCCCACCATCGGGTGAGTTCACCCTGGCTGCCAGCGACAAACCACTGGTGCTGATCAGTGGCGGCGTCGGCATTACTCCGACGTTGGCGATGCTCGAAGCGGCGCTGGAAACCGAGCGCCCGGTGCACTTCATCCACTGCGCGCGCAATGGCAGTGTGCATGCGTTCCGCGACTGGATCGACGGCCTGGCTGCGCGCCATCCGCAACTCAAGCGTTTCTATTGCTATGCCGAAGACGACGGCGTGAGCCCGGCAGCGGACAAGGTCGGGATACTGAGCCAGGAATTGCTCGCTCAATGGCTGCCGGAGCAGCGCGATGTCGACGCCTACTTCCTTGGGCCGAAAGGTTTCATGAGCGCGATCAAGCGCCATCTGAAAGCGCTGGGTGTGCCTGAGAAACAGAGCCGGTATGAGTTCTTCGGGCCGGCTGCTGCCTTGGAATAAATAGCCGAGACCGAGTAGTCCGTATCGCGGGCAAGCCCGCTTCCACAGGTTTCATGGCGTACGCAAAATTCATGTACGACGCTGGACCTGTGGGAGCGGGCTTGCCCGCGATGGCCGTTACACGGTTCCGTTCTGAAATATCCCTTTGAATTAATGGTTCCTTAACCGCTTTATCGTTTATTTCCCCGGTGTAGACTTGCGACAACTTTCAGTCGCCAGACGGCTGAACCATGGACATATAAGGGAAACGCGATGAGCGAGGAAACAATTCGATTGGGACGTGAGCGGCGCTTTCTGGTGCTGCTGGGCATCATCTGCCTGGCGTTGATCGGCGGCGCGCTGTACATGCAGATCGTGCTCGGCGAGGCGCCGTGCCCACTTTGCATCCTGCAGCGTTATGCGTTGCTGCTGATCGCGCTGTTCGCCTTTATCGGTGCGGCCACGCGCACCCGGCGCAGCATCACCGTATTCGAAGTCCTGGTGGTGATCTGTGCGATTGCCGGGGCGGCAGTCGCCGGGCATCACGTGTACACCCAGTTCTATCCGGCGATCAGCTGTGGCATCGATGTGTTGCAGCCGATTGTTGATGATCTGCCGCTGGCGAAGATCTTCCCGCTGGGCTTCCAGGTCGACGGTTTCTGCTCGACGCCGTACCCGCCGATCCTCGGTCTGTCGCTGGCGCAATGGGCGCTGGTAGCGTTCGTGCTGGTGGTGATCCTGGTTCCTCTGCTGGCCTCGCGTAATCGAAAAGCACTGCGCTGAGTCAACTATTGCGCGTTATCGCCGATACAGAAAACGCCCCGATTTGCGGTTCAGCAGATCGGGGCGTTTTGCATTTCAGAGTGTTTGTGAAAACACCGTGACGAACGGCAAGGAAGGGTGTGGCAGGTGTGCGACATGTTGTCACACAGGCGGTGTCGCAAGCCGCCCCACCTACCAGGATTGGCCCACTGTTACAAAAAAGGATTGGTCTGTTTAGGTGTTTTTGGGCTTTTGAACGCGTGTGCCAGATCAGGCAGTTTTAACAAGCGCGGGCAAATGGCCAGAAGCCTTGGGGTATCGGGCTTTGCGCCGATCCAGCCCTCGGAAAAAGCCTTCAGAGCTGTCTGAACTGAGGCGGATACACCTACAAATTTTGGCGTTTTTGTTGAGAATCTATTTCGATAACATGCGGCACTTTTGCAAAAATGGCGATGGATTGTTGCTCGAACGGATAAAAATTATTTCGGGATAAGACATGGTGTATAGGGCGCTACCTATCTACAATCGCCCGCACTGAATTCCCGGCGCTGTTCAGCCTTTATTAAGGAGGCGAGCAGGAAGTCGGGTGTCGAGCAGGCTGTGAGGCTTTCAAGACACCCAGGTGTCGGTGCCTTCCAACTTTCCGCACCAAATGGAATTGGTCTGTAACAAGGCCTTTGACCACGAATTCGAATAAGAACTTACCGCTGTCCCAGGTTTTGTCGAGCGTCTGACGCGCGACGGGCGGCCCTTATTCAATCCAAAGAAAATGCCAACCCTTGGCAGGGTGAAGTGTTGGCGATCAAAACCCAACTGCATTGCGCAAGCTGCTTTAGAGGTCGTGAGATGAGTAAAAACAGGTACCCCAGATTACTAGGCCTAGTGCCGCTGCTCGGCACGTTGTTGCTGGGAGGCTGCAACATGACCCTGCTCAATCCAACGGGCCAGGTCGGCCTGGAACAGCGCAACCTGATCATCACCGCGACCCTGCTGATGCTGTTGGTCGTTGTGCCGGTTATCGTCATGACCTTCCTGTTCGCCTGGAAGTATCGCGCCTCCAACAAAGACGCCATCTACACGCCGAAATGGTCGCACTCGACCAAGATCGAAGTGGCTGTCTGGACCATTCCGGTTCTGATCATCATCGCGCTGGGTTACATCACCTACATTTCGACCCACGAACTGGACCCGTATCGTCCAATCGAATCCGACGTCAAGCCGATCACCATCGAAGTGGTTGCGCTGGACTGGAAGTGGCTGTTCATTTACCCGGAACAAGGCATTGCCACGGTCAACAAGATCGTGTTCCCGGCGCACACGCCAATCAACTTCCGGATCACCTCCGACGCCGTGATGAACTCGTTCTTCATCCCGGGCCTGGGCGGCCAGATCTACGCGATGGCGGGCATGCAGACCAAACTGCACCTGATCGCTGACCGCAACGCTGAAATGGACGGTATCTCCGCCAACTACAGCGGCGCAGGTTTCACCGGCATGAAGTTCAAAGCCATCTCGACGACTCAGGAAGATTTCGACGCCTGGGTAAGTGAAGTCAAGAAGTCACCTAAACAGCTTGATCAAGCTGAATACGCAGCCCTTGCCAAACCGAGCCAGAACAACCCAGTCGAGCTCTACTCCTCGGTCACGCCGAACCAGTTCCAGATCATCGTCGACAAGTACGAAGGTATGAAGCCGGGCAAGCCGCTGAAGCACGAGAAGAAAGAGAAAGAAGTGGCGGCCACGGAAATTGACTCGAGTTCGCATTCAGCTGCCGGGGCAGAGGAGTAAACAATGTTTGGTAAATTAAGTTGGGAAGCGGTTCCTTTCCACGAGCCGATCGTGATGGTGACCATCGCCATGATCGCGCTGGGTGGTCTGGCACTGTTCGCTGCAATCACTTACTTCAAGAAGTGGACTTACTTGTGGACCGAGTGGTTGACCTCGGTTGACCACAAGAAAATCGGCGTGATGTACATCATCGTCGCCATGGTCATGCTGCTGCGCGGTTTTGCCGACGCCATCATGATGCGTACCCAGCTGGCCATGGCCACCGAGGGTTCGCCTGGCTACCTGCCACCTGAACACTATGACCAGATCTTCACCGCTCACGGTGTGATCATGATCATCTTCATGGCGATGCCATTCTTCACCGGCCTGATGAACCTTGCAGTGCCGCTGCAGATCGGCGCGCGTGACGTTGCTTTCCCGTTCCTGAACTCCCTGAGCTTCTGGCTGCTGGTATCCGGCGTTGTGCTGATCAACCTGTCGCTGGGCGTTGGCGAATTCGCCAAGACCGGTTGGGTTGCTTATCCACCGCTGTCGGGTCTGCAATACAGTCCGGGCGTGGGGATGGATTACTACATCTGGGCGCTACAGTTATCCGGGTTGGGTACAACGCTGACGGGGGTTAACTTCCTCGCCACCGTGCTGAAAATGCGTACCCCTGGCATGAAACTGATGGACATGCCGATCTTCACCTGGACCTGCACCTGGGCAAACGTTCTGATCGTGGCTTCGTTCCCGATCCTGACCGCTACCCTGGCACTGCTGACCCTTGACCGTTACATGGATTTCCACATTTTCACCAATGAACTTGGTGGCAATCCAATGATGTACGTCAACCTGTTCTGGGCGTGGGGCCACCCTGAGGTATACATCCTGATCCTGCCGGCATTCGGCATTTTCTCGGAAGTCATCTCGGCCTTCACCGGCAAGAAACTGTTCGGCCACCACTCGATGATCTACGCCTCGGGCGCGATCTCGGTACTGGGCTTCATGGTTTGGCTGCACCACTTCTTCACCATGGGTTCGGGTGCCAGCGTCAACGCCTTCTTCGGTCTGGCGACGATGCTGATTTCCATCCCGACGGGTGTGAAGCTATTCAACTGGCTGTTCACCATTTACCAGGGCCGTCTGCGCTTCACCAGCCAGGTGCTGTGGACGCTGGGCTTCATGGTGACCTTCGCCATCGGCGGCATGACCGGCGTACTGCTGGCCATCCCGGGTGCTGACTTCGTTCTGCACAACAGCCTGTTCGTGATCGCTCACTTCCACAACGTGATCATCGGCGGCGCGGTATTCGGTTACATCGCAGGTTTCGCGTTCTACTTCCCGAAAGCGTTCGGCTTCAAGCTGCACGAAGGCTGGGGTAAAGCAGCGTTCTGGTTCTGGATCTCGGGCTTCTTCGTCGCGTTCATGCCGCTCTATGCACTGGGCTTCATGGGCATGACCCGTCGTCTGAACGCCACCACCAACCCTGAGTGGGTACCGTACCTGTACGTTGCCATGTTCGGTGCGGTGATGATCGCTGTCGGTATCGCCTGCCAACTGATCCAGCTGTACGTCAGTGTGCGTGACCGCAACAAGCCAGAGAACGTTTGCGATCACGGTGACCCGTGGAATGCACACACCCTGGAATGGTCGACCTCGTCGCCACCGCCGTTCTACAACTTCGCCGTGCTGCCTAAGGCTGACTGCATCGACCCGTTCACCGAAGCCAAGGAAAACGGTACTGCGTACCAGCGTCCGGCCAAGTACGAGCCGATCCACATGCCGAACAACACCGCCACTGGCGTTGTGATGGGCGCGCTGTTGACCGTCTTCGGTTTTGCCATGATCTGGCACATCTGGTGGCTGGCAATCGCGAGCCTGGTAGGCACTGTCGTCTACTTCGTGATCCACGCTGCACGTGACGACCAGGGCTATATGGTTCCGGTTGAAACGATCGAGCGCATCGAAGCCGAGCAGCACAAGCGTCTGGTTGCGGCAGGGAAAATCCCGGCCGGTGCCACCCGTGTTGAAACCTCGTTGGAACAGGCTTAAACCATGTCGAATTTAGTGACCAATGCTGGACACGCCCATGGCGAACATGGGCACGATGACCATCACCACGATTCGGGCGAGATGACCGTATACGGTTTCTGGCTCTACCTGATGACCGACTGCATCTTGTTTGCGTCGATCTTCGCGGTATACGCGGTACTGGTAAACAACGTTGCCGGTGGCCCGTCGGGCCACGACATCTTCGAACTGCCATACGTGCTGGGCGAAACCGCTCTGCTGTTGTTCAGTTCGATCACCTACGGCTTCGCCATGCTGGCGTTGTACAAAGGCAAGAAGCAGCAGGTCCTGGGCTGGTTGTTCATGACCTTCCTGCTCGGCGCTGGCTTCATCGCCATGGAGATCAACGAGTTCCACCTGCTGATCTCCGAGGGCTTCGGTCCTAGCCGTTCGGGCTTCCTGTCCGCGTTCTTCACCCTGGTCGGTACCCACGGTCTGCACGTATCCGCAGGTCTGATCTGGATGGGCATCATGATGTACCAGGTCAACAAGCACGGCCTGACGGCGACCAACAAGACCCGTCTGAGCTGCCTGAGCCTGTTCTGGCACTTCCTGGACGTGGTGTGGATCTGCGTATTCACCGTTGTTTACCTGATGGGGACTCTGTAATGGCTAACGCACACTCCCATGACAGCCATGATGCTGGCCACGGCAGCGCCAAGTCGTACGCCATTGGCTTCATTCTGTCGGTAATCCTGACTGTCATTCCGTTCGGCCTGGTGATGTACCCGACCTTGCCGAAGATGACGACACTGGCAATTGTCATGCTGTTCGCAGTGATCCAGGTGATTGTTCACCTGTATTACTTCCTGCACCTGGACCGTTCCATTGCTCAGCGTAACAACGTGATTGCGTTCGTCTTCACGGCCATCGTGATCGTGTTGCTGGTTGGCCTGTCGCTGTGGATCATGTTCAGCATCCACACGTACATGATGGCGAAGTGAGGTAGACCCGATGTCGCTCAAGCACTTTATCCAAATCACCAAACCGGGGATCATTTTCGGTAACGTGCTTTCTGTGGCAGGCGGGTTCTTCCTGGCCTCGAAAGGGCATGTCGATCTGGCGGTGTTTCTGGCAGCCATGATCGGCACCTCCCTGGTTGTAGCCTCCGGTTGCGTGTTCAACAACTGCATCGACCGCGACATCGACCTGAAGATGGAACGCACCAAGAACCGGGTGCTGGTCCAGGGCTTGATCTCCCTGAAACTGGCCCTGATCTACGCGACCATCCTTGGTGTTCTCGGCGTTGTATTGTTGTACAAGGTGGCCAATCCGTTGGCCGCCCTGTTCGCGGTAATCGGCTTCGTGATCTACGTCGGCTTCTACAGCCTGTACCTCAAGCGCAAGTCGGTTCACGGCACGCTGGTGGGCAGTCTGTCGGGCGCCATGCCGCCAGTGATCGGTTACGTCGCTGTAACCAATAGCTTCGACATGGCCGCGCTGGTTCTGCTGGTGATGTTCAGCCTGTGGCAGATGCCGCATTCCTACGCCATCGCGATCTTCCGCTTCAACGATTACCTGGCCGCATCGATTCCGGTGCTGCCAGTGAAGCGCGGGATTAAAGTGGCCAAGAAGCACATCCTGCTCTACATCCTGGCGTTCCTCGTGGCGACCTTGATGCTGACCTTCAGCGGCTACGCCGGCATGAGCTACCTCGCCGTCGCCGCCGCGATGGGCATGTACTGGCTGTACATGGCCTGGACCGGCTACAAGGCAGTGGATGACACGGTCTGGGCACGCAAGCTGTTCGTGTTCTCGATCTTCACCATCACTGCGTTGAGCGTCATGATGTCCCTGGACTTCAAGGTGCCGAGCGAGTTGTTGCTGACTTACGCGCCGTAAGGTTTACAGGTTGTACAAGAAACCCCGCCATCGAGAGATGTGCGGGGTTTTTTGTTGGCTGACTTTCGGTGATTGAGGCGCCATCAATCGCGAGCAGGTACCACCTCCACGCGATACCTTTGTAGGAGCTGCGGCACGCTGCGATCTTTTGATTCTGATCTTTAAAACTACAATCAAAATCAAAAGATCGCAGCGTGCCGCAGCTCCTACAGGGTTTAGTTGCGGTATCAGAGTAAACCCCCTAGATTCGGATCCAACCATGACAGTGATAGCGCCATGCCATTTCCCGGGTGCTCAACTGTTCTTCATGCACCGCTAACGAGGCTGGGCGAAATGACTGAGAGGATGACCTGCGACGAACGCTTCATTGCCCTGGCACAAGAGCTGAACTACGACATCCACGGTGAGAACACCGCCGGCGGCAACTACGCACCGCTGATCCGTCATCACGATGAGCTCTACATCAGCGGCATGGTGCCACGTACCCACGGCAAGATTCAGTACCCCGGTCGGGTTGGCCTGGAGTTGACGCTCAAGGACGCATAGGCCGCCGCGAGTATCAGCGCGATGCGGTGTCTGGCGCTGATCGTCGATGCGGTCGGTTCGCTGGACAAGATCCGGGCGCTGTTGCGGGTCACGGTGTACGTGAAGTCCACGCCTGACTTTGTTGACCTGAGTGAGGTGGCCAACGGTGCGTCGGATGTGTTCAGCCATGTGCTCGGCGATGCTGGTCGGCACACGCGCTCCACGGTGGGTGTCTATCAGTTGCCGAAGAATGCGGCGATTGAAGTCGACATGATTGCGGCATTGCACTCGGGCGCTTAATCCTCGCGCCGGAAAACAAAAAGCCCCGCCTGATCAATCAGCGCGGGGCTTTTTCGTCAGCGTGGCCAGGTTACTGCGCGGCGATGCTGTAGCCATCAAATGCGGTCCGCTGCTGCAGGGCCGTGATGATGTTCTTGCGGTTGACGGCCTGTTCGGTGCCGGCATTGTCGACGAAGGTTTCGCTATCGATTTCGGCTTCCTCACCCTCACCGACGAAGGTGAAACCAAGGAACTCCAGCGCTTCACGGTCAACATTCAGACGCGAGCGTGGCGTGCGCAATGGCAGGGTCACGCTGCTGCCATCCTTGCTGATGGTGAAGATTTCGACTTCTTTCTTCGCCCTTGCCGCTTTGCTCTTGCCGCCGCTCGGGTTGCTGATCGCCTGATGGGTCTGGTTCAGTACTTTGAGCGCCAGGCCGTAGACGATTTCCTGAAAAGCCGGATCGTCCTTGAAGCTAGAGAGGATGCGGCCGATCGAGAACTTGCTGCTCAGGTCTTCGAGGGCGGCGATGTCGGCAGCCTCGGCATCCTTGAGGCTCTTGAGTTGACCCATCAGTTCGTAGGCCTTGTCGTCATCGAAGCGGTCGTGCGCCTCCCGGATCGCGGTGCGCAGTTCACGGATCTGGTCGCTCTCGCGGGTCGACTGGAACGCGTCCAGCACCATCTCGCTGATGATTTTGGCTTGTGGCAGGTGTTGTGAAAGATTGATGGAGTTTTCGTATTCCGCTTTGGACGATTCGGTGACTACGGATTCAGCGGTGTTGAAATCGGACATTGAAATTTCACTACTTTTTAACTTGAGTGGAGATGAGCAAGCACGGGGCTTTTTCAGGTCGACTAATTTAGGGGAGCGGGGCGACGTTGTCACGGAGCAACGGGCTGGTGGTCGAGTTTTTTCCGTAGCTCACCGCTTGATCAGGATCTGCCCCAGGCTGTCATCGCAAACTCGACGAAACGTCTGAGCTTGGGCAGTCGATACCGATCCGGGGCGTACAGCAGGTGCAATGGACGGCTGGGCGGCTGGTAGTCGGGGATTACTGTGACCAGTCTGCCATCGCGCAGGTCCTGTTCCACCAGTGCATCGGGCAGCATCACGATGCCCATGCCGGTGCGTGCGGCCTGATGCAAACCGGCGGAGCTGTTGATCAGCATCGGGCCGCTGACGTCGACCATGATTTCGCCGTCCGGGCCGCTGAGGCGCCAGCGCTTTTCCACCGATTGCCAGTCATCGCCGGTGGGGTAGGCGAATGACAGGCAGTCATGTTGTTGCAGGTCTTGCGGAGTCAGCGGCATGCCGCGCCGTGCCACATAATCCGGCGACGCGCAGACCGTCAGGGTGTAATCGATCAATGGCCGCGCGATCAGGTTGGACTGCTCGAAGTTGCCCAGCCGAAAAGCGACATCGAGCCCGTTTTCGAGCAGGTCCGGACGGCTGTTGGTCAGCACCACATCGAGTTTGACCTTTGGCCATTGCAGGGAAAACTCACTGAGCGCCGGGGCCATGCGTTCAACGCCGAAGGTCAGCGGTGCGGTGATGCGCAAGATGCCGCGAGGTTCGTCCAGAGCCTGTTCGGCGAGGCGTTCGGAATCGGCCAGCAGGCCCAGCACTTCGAGGCAGCGCTGGTAGTAGACGCTGCCGAACTCGGTGAGCCGTTGCCGCCGGGTAGTGCGTTGCAGCAATTGCACACCAAGCCGTTGCTCCAGCGCTCGCAGATGATTGCCTACCATCGTCGTCGACATATCGCACTGCAACGCGGCTGCCGTCATGCTTCCGGCTTCAACGACTTTGACGTAGACGTTCATCGACTGAAACAAATCCATTATCAAGCCCAGCTTCTAAATGATTGAAGTTTTACCGAGTTTATCCAGTTCTGGTGGCTAACCATACTGCAAACACACCGACCTTCACTGGAGTTTGAAGTCATGACCGCCGCCCTGATGAACACCTACCAACCACTTGCCCTGAGCTTCACCAAGGGCCTGGGCACTCGACTGTGGGATCAGGCTGGCCGCGAGTATCTGGATGCGGTCGCCGGGGTCGCCGTGACCAACGTCGGCCACTCGCACCCGCGGATCGTGTCGGCCATCAGCGAGCAGGCCGCACTGCTGCTACATACCTCCAACCTGTACAGCATCGACTGGCAGCAGCAATTGGCAAAACGGTTGACCGAACTGTCGGGGATGGAGCGCGCGTTCTTCAACAATTCCGGGGCCGAGGCCAATGAAACTGCACTGAAACTGGCGCGGCTCTACGGCTGGCGCAAAGGGATCGAGCAACCGCTGGTGGTGGTGATGGCCAACGCGTTTCATGGCCGCACGCTCGGCACGTTGTCTGCCAGCGACGGGCCGGCGGTGCGTTCGAGCTTCAGTGAACTGCCGGGTGATTTTGTCAAAGTCCCGTTCGGTGATCTCGCCGCAATCGAGCAGATTCAGCGCAAGCACGGCGAGCGGATCGTGGCGATACTGGTCGAGCCGATTCAGGGCGAAAGCGGCGTGCAACTGGCGCCGCCCGGTTACCTGAAAGCCCTGCGCGACATCTGTAACCGGCATGCCTGGTTGCTGATGCTTGACGAGATCCAGACCGGCATCGGCCGCACCGGCCAGTGGTTTGCGTTCCAGCACGAGGGTTTCGTCCCGGACGTCATGACATTGGCCAAAGGACTCGGCAACGGTGTGCCGATCGGCGCGTGTCTGGCGCGGGGCAGGGCGGCGGATCTGTTTACGCCCGGCAGTCATGGCAGCACGTTTGGCGGTAACCCATTGGCCTGTCGGGTTGGCTGCACCGTGCTGGACATCATCGAAGAACAAGGCCTGCTGGAGAACGCTCAAGTGCAGGGTGAGCGCCTGTTGACGCGGCTACACGCAGAGTTGGCGGACAACCCCAATGTGCTGGCGATTCGAGGGCAGGGATTGATGATCGGCATTGAGCTGAAACAGCCGATTCGGGATCTGACACTGATCGCGGCGCGGGATCATGGGCTGCTGATCAACGTCACGCGCGGCAAGACGATACGGCTGCTGCCACCGCTGACGATTGATGAGCGGGAGGTGGGGATGATTGTTCGGGGTGTTGGGCGGACGTTGGGTAATAGCTTTGCGGCTGGTTAGTATTGATATCTGCATGTGAAGACGCAGATTTCACCCTTGTCGATCTTGTACACCAAGCGATGCTCGGCAGTAATCCGTCGAGACCATAAGCCGCTCATATTGTGCTTGAGCGGCTCAGGCTTACCCACACCTTCAAAGGGCTGGCGTTGAATTGCTTTGATCAACAGATTGATGCGTTTGAGTCCGGCCTTGTCGTTCTGCTGAAACCATAAATAGTCTTCCCAGCCTGTTGGCGTGAACTCGATTTTCATTCTTCGATCAATTGCCTGACTTGGGCTTTACCAGCGCGCTCTTCGCCAATCGATTTGATTAGCCGCTCGGCGTTGGCGGGGGAGCGCAGCAGGTAGGCTGTTTCCTCGAGTGCGTTGTACTCAGCCAGCGACATCATTACAACGGGCTCACCTTTTTGTCGGGTGACAAGAAGTGGGGCTCGATCTTCGTTGACGCGATCCATCGTCTCGGCCAGGTGCGCACGGGCTGTTGTGTAGTTGATGGTTTGCATGAAGTAGTCCTCGCTGGATGCAAGGAACGTACAGAAATGAGTACATGATGACAAGGCGATACCTACCAGTGGTTGTTTCGCAGGCGGGCTGACTGCGAGCAGGTTTAGTATCACTTAAGAACTGTGGAGACGTTTCTGAGAAGGATGTAATCCTTATCTGCGGTCCCATGCATCAAGTAACCGTCCAGTTGTCGTCATCTCACATTCTCACTGTAGGAAAAGGACAGGCGATCAGTCCGGATAATCCGCCAAATCCGGCGCCAGCATCCGCGTCTTCGGCGCGCCGTTCGAGTTGTGCTGAATGATCTCCCGCGGCTGCCCCTGTTCATTGAAAAACACCTGACCGATCCCCGCCGAATTCCACAGGCGCTCACCGGCCTCGGCGTGTTCCGGCGTATACGGCACGATGCGCATGCGGCGGCGTTTGGTCAGCCAGTTGAGTGGCGAGCGTGGTGAATAAAGCCAGCGGTTGAGCCGATCAAACCACTCCAGCAACGTAGGCGGGAACTCGTTCTTGATGCCGCTGCTGGTGATCTGCCAGATTCGCGGGCCGGCCTTGCGGTGTCGGATCAGCACTTCGTAGACGAAGGAATAATGCACATCGCCGGACAGCACCACGTAGTTTCCTGGCGTGCGCGAGTGTCGGAAAATGTTCAGGATCACCTGCGCGGCGCCCCGGTGGGCCATCCAGTTTTCGGCATCGACCAGCAGTGGAAAACCGCACCAGCTAAAGATCTTTTGCACGGTTTCAATCAGCTTCACACCGAAGATCGGCGCGGGTGAAACGATGATCGCCGACGGGTGATCGAGCAACTCCTGCTGCAGTTCGCTCAACGCTTCCCAGTCGAGCAGTCCTGAGGGTTGCTTGAGCGCCATTTCGCTGCGCCAGCGTCGGGTCCGGGTGTCGATAACCACCAGCGCCGGGCTGGTTGGCAGCACGAAATGCCAGTGCTGAAAGCGCAGCAACTCATCAATCAGATCATCCTGCACCGGGCTGTCGAGGTAATGATCATCGCCGCTGGCAATCAGACGTCGAGTCTTCACCAGCACATCCTTGAACGCGTCCGGGTTATTGCCCCAGCCCTGGCACAACATGTAGGCGATCAACGCATTGCCGATGATGCGTTTGGAGAACGGATGGCCGTAGGCCGTTTCCTCCCATTGCGCAGAAAGATTCCAGTCATCGGTGATGTCGTGATCGTCAAAAATCATCAGGCTCGGCAGATGCGCCAGCGCCCGGGCGACGTTGCCCAGCCCTGCCTTGAAAGCATCGATACGCGTCTGTTCGAGGTTGTAGCGCTTGAGGCGCTCGGGCGTCAGCATTGGCGCCGTCGGGTTGATCAACGCCCATGCCACCGGCGACCACACCAGCAAATACATCGCCATGACTTCGGCAAAGGTCACCAGATGATTGTCGGCGCTGCTGCTGGTGAAAATCGGCTTACGCGCACCGCCGAAAAATCGCTCGCGCAATGTCTCGTTGCTCTCAAGTGCCGGTAATAAATCCGCACGATGGTAGTAGCTTGCCGGATGGTCATAGAGCTTGGCGCTATCGCTGACCACGGCGCCTTCGAGGTGTTCGTCGAACAGGCCGAGGCGTCCGATCAAGGCATGAATCGCCCGCAGCGTCGGCCCCGCGACGTCATCGGCGTAGACCTGATCGCCACTCATCATCAGCAGCGCCGGGCGCTGTTGCGGGTCGGTTTCGGTGGCCAGCAGTCGGTCGACGCAGAGCAAACCATCCACCGCCGGATGGTGCGGCTTGCGGCAAGAACCGTGCAACAACTGGTCGATCCGCGAACGCACCACGAAGTTTGGGCTCTTGGCGTCGCCATACAACAGATGTGGCGCCCAATCGGCGATGCACGCGCCGCCATCAATCAACACGTCGTAATCGACAAACTCGTCGAGGGGCAGGGCGTTTTCGAGGCTGACATCAATGAGATGAACGAATGCGCGAGTGCCTACGGGAATGACCGTGCATTTCTCGGCATCCAGAGGAATGTCTCCTACACCTTGCACGCGCAAAGTCAGCGACAGTTGGCGCGTGCCAACCAGCCACAGCACCAGTCGCTTGGGCTCAAGCCGTCGCAACAACGGGCCGGCCAAAACCGGTGGCAGCGGGATCAGTTCATCAAGTGTTGGGGACATCCGGGGACAAGACTCAAGGCGCACGGCCGGCGATGATAGCGCAGCCGGCGCCTTGAACGCTTAAGTGAGGCTTAAGAGTCGGCTTTTTGCAGTTTCAGACCCAGCAGACGCCATTCGGCAGGCGTCGCGTCAACTCTTGGCTGCTCTTGCACGGAGCAATCGAAACGGTAGGTGACATCGTCGCCGGTCATGTTGCGAGCGATGACGGTGTTGCTGAAGGTGTAAACCTGATCCTTGAAACGGTGGCTGACGAGGCTTTTGCTGTCAGCAAAGCGAGCCGACGCGGGGAAGCGCAACGTGCCGGTCACGAACGGGCTGCACATGACATACGCGAGCATCGACTTGTCGGCTTGTGCATCACTGCGAAACTTTTTGCTCAACGCCGCCAGGGCTTTGCGCCCCTGGTCGTCACTCTGGTCCAGCACGGTTTGTACCGCCATCGACTTCGGTGCTCGGCTGGCGTAGTTCGGCAGCAAGGCAGAGTCGGCGGGCGAAGGCTTGTCATCCGGTTCGATGGCGGCAAACACCGGCGCATCTTTCAGCGCAGCGGCGGGCGTGACTGACTCGGCCTCAGGCAATAAAGAGGTCGGTTCGACGACCTGCGTGTTTTCAGCCTTCGCCGCCTCGTAGTCATGGGACGAAGGAAACAGCGATAAAGTGATCGACAGCACCACCATCGCAACAATGAAACCACCCGCTGCGCCGACAATGTTGCCGTAGAAAATATTCCAGCTGCCGCGGTTCTTCACCACCCAGCGCCACATGAAACCCCAGGCCGCGACAAACGCCAGAAAATGCAAAAACTCCATTTGATCCTTTCCTTAACTTTCAGTAACCGACAACAGGCATTCGCAGAGTGCCGCGAAGAGGCGCAGCACGATATCAAAACAGACTACTCATTGAGAGCAAAGATACTCATCATGACTACGCCGGCCACTAGACCACCAAGCGCGCCCAATAAGTGTCGCGCGACTGCATGTTCCGGCTGAGGTTGACTCGCGATCCACATCCACACGCCGAACAAGGCACCCAGACTCGTCATGAGCGCAATGATGCTGTAAGCCAGGTTCTTCGGGTTTTCAAGATCGAACACATCCTCTAAAACCACAGCCGATACCACGTAGACGATCAAGCCGCTGCCGAGCCCCGCAAGGTTGGCGAGAACCAGATTCCATTCACCTCGGCTTTTTACAACCCAAGTCCACATGCCGGCCGTGATTGCCATGGCCCACAGAAATTCCATCGTGCTCGTTCCTTGATGACAATGTCAGTGGAGCTGCCATTTGCGCGCTCCGACTTAAAGTGGACGGCAAGATAGCAAACCAGTAGCGTCGTGCCACACACTTGATTCCTGTAATGGACTACACATGTCGACTATTGCTTCGGCCGCCATTTCCGCGCCGTGCGGAACGTCAAACCCTATGTGATCTGCACCGCCCATCCTGATGAGGGCAGTTGCGCAGTCTGTAAGGAGGTCGCGGTGCCGGGCGGGGAAAGTGTGGAAAGAGGCGAGAGCATCGATAGGGACGCGATTTTGTAAGAATGCTCGGGGCGGACAATCACAAAATATCTTTCAAGTAACCCTTGAGGGCGAGGAGCGGCTGATCGAGCTGCTTCAGCGATTGCGCCTGGCGGAAGTCGGCAGACAACTTGTGCAGCTCACGCCCCAACGGTTTCTCGACACCGCCCAAGGCATCCATTGCCAGACCAAGACACTCGTTCATCTTCAACTGAATGGTCTCGACATCACCCCGCCGCACCAGCAACTCGAAAATGTCCTTCTGGTAATCACCCATGACCATGTCGTCCCGCAGAATCGGGCTCAGACCTTCTTCCTCGTAAGCGAGCTTGAGGGAGAAGAGGGCGACTGTTTCCAGTGACGTTTCCATGGGGTGCCTTTTGCGATGTCCTTCGTAACAAGAGATGAGGGTTCTGGGGGCAGCCAACGCTGCACCGGGGACGGACGCGATTATACGTAACCGACTGCATTCGGGGGAGTGATCAACAAACTCAGAGTGGTGACGCTGCATTCAAAGCGGTTCTGATAAATTCTCCATCGCTAAAATCGCTGACAGGGAGTCATGCATGGCAAAACCATTCGCACAAATAACCAAACCCAAAACGCGGCAGTTAAGACCATCGGCACTGTAACGATGAAAAAGTTACTGATCGGGGCGGCGCTCGTGATGGGGGCTATGCTCTACAGCGGCTACTACCAAGCCCTTGAAGACGGTGACATTGAAACCATCCTGTTTATCAAAAAGCATCCGACGTGGCAGATGAGGTTTCACAACATCCACGCCAACGACGGAGAGATCAGGCAAGTGGAACGGCTTACGGACGAGGAGCGAAAAATGATCATCGATTACTGTCGGTATCGACTGGGGCTCGATACGGCGCTGAGAACGCAGGATGATGTTGAGAGATGCAGAATTAAATAGCCCCGTTCGATAAGGTTTACGGGTACAGGCCCGGTCGAATGGGGAGTTGTGCCCCCACAAACTCGACGTTAAATGTTGAACGCAAGCGGAGTGACGACCATGGAATACGACGACAAGCTGATGGAGGATGCCGTGCTCGCCCTGTTGGCAGCTTTAAGTTCAGATGACGGCAATGCCTGGAAAGGCTTCGACTTCGAGATCATGAACCGATTGCATGAGCAGGGTTTCATCAGTAATCCGGTGAACAAGAGCAAGTCGATCTGGTTGACAGATGAAGGCATGCAGCGAGGTCGAAAGATAGCTGAGCGGTTGTTTGGGGGGAGTGCACAAGCTGAGCCCGCTTCCAGCCCTGAGACCTGATCTCATGCGGCTTCATCGGCTGGATGCATCTGAAAATCATCTAGCCGAGGGCAACCAGTTTTCTACAGACGAAAAAAAGGCCTTGCCTAAGCAAGACCTTTCTTGATTTTGGTGCCCGAGGGGGACTCGAAAATAACATTAATTACCTGATTAGTATAGATTAAATTGGATGTACATCTTTTTGTGTACATGATTTTATACTTGGCATGTATTTTGATTTGAGCAGTCGGGCGGGGAGAGGTTTTTATTCTTCGCTTTTTTAGTTTCCGACGAGATGTATGTTGTGCGGGCCATTTTGGTTAACAAAGCAATCAGGTTTGTTGGAGTCTGGCCTGCTGCTATAGGCAACTGTCGATCCGAAGTTGACGGTAGCGAGAGGCAGACACTCAGAAACTCAACCGCGAACCAGGTAGGCCCCTGAGGGAACCCGATATCGCAGCTTCTTGCATTTGCCGGGTGCAGGTTGATGCCCCGGCTGACGATCAGGAAACCAAATTCGGCATTTGCCCGGGGGCGGCATATGGCCGCGGGGAATCTCAATGTCGGCGTCAGCACGCTCTGGCTCGACATTAGCCATTTGCAATGTTCCAGCCGTCGGTGCATCCGAAAACCGAACCGCCTCTGCACCAGCGACGTTGGCAGCATCGCGCCCGGTGTCCGGAATAGACTGCTCAACAACCGCCATTTCCGCTTCGCGGCGCCTTTGGATCTCCTCTTCCTGCCCCTTCTGTACTGCGACCAGGTCTTCTTTGGCAGTGGGTGGGGCACCCGAAAATTGGGCCTGCTGCGCCGCCTGGATCAATTGAAAGTTGCGGTTGCGCAATTCCACGTTGCGACCAACCCGCATGTTCGAGCGCGCCGCCAAGGTTTCGGCCTGCTGGTATTGCCCCTGCTGAAGACGCAATACACCGAGGTAGTGCAGCGTCGCGGGATTGTTCGGCTGGATATGCAGGGCACGCTCCAGCGTGGCGGCGGCCTGGTCCAGTTGGCCATTTTCATACTGCCGCGAGGCTGTTTCGATCAGGGTGGTTGATGCACTGTTGCTTTGCGCAGGCGCTCTTCGCTCGGCAGCAACAGAACAAAACGACACGGCGGCGCAGAACACTAGGATGAGGCCCGGCAAAAAACTCTTGGTTGGCATCAGGGGGCGGACTCGACTGAACTCGGACGGCACTGCCGTAAAACAGACCACAGCGCTGCTCGGTATATCCGATACAGGGCCGCTATTGACCTGGCCAGTACCCTGAAGTTCCTGCTGCAACGACCGTCGCAACCAGTATCATTTTTTACCACCCCCAACATCTGAGCATGATCTGTTGCTGCACTTCATGCAGGGCAGAAAACGGCCCAAAAGCGGTCAGTTAGCGTCTTCGAGATAAGGGGCGATTCAGTGACGACGTGGTCTGGGTTCTCTGTTGCTCTGATGCTTTGTACGGATCTTTGAAGTTTTTATAGTGGCAGCTGAGGCTTTTTGGTAAGGAAAAAGAATTTCTAGATTGGGGGGTTGACGACTAATTTTAATGCTGTAGTATTCGCCTCCCGCTAACGAGCAGTTTGATGTTGATTTTGGCTTAAGCAATTGATTTTATTGATAAAATCAGGGCTTTTAAGGGTTCTGCTTTTGGGGTGGTGCATCTAAGGTGCGCGCCTCGGTTGAGACGAAAGATCTTAACCAACCGCTCTTTAACAACTGAATCAAGCAATTCGTGTGGGTGCTTGTGGAGTCAGACTGCTAGTCAACAGATTATCAGCATCACAAGTTACTCCGCGAGAAATCAAAGATGTAACCAACGATTGCTGAGCCAAGTTTAGGGTTTTCTCAAAACCCAAAGATGTTTGAACTGAAGAGTTTGATCATGGCTCAGATTGAACGCTGGCGGCAGGCCTAACACATGCAAGTCGAGCGGATGAAGAGAGCTTGCTCTCTGATTCAGCGGCGGACGGGTGAGTAATGCCTAGGAATCTGCCTGGTAGTGGGGGACAACGTTTCGAAAGGAACGCTAATGCCGCATACGTCCTACGGGAGAAAGCAGGGGACCTTCGGGCCTTGCGCTATCAGATGAGCCTAGGTCGGATTAGCTAGTTGGTGAGGTAATGGCTCACCAAGGCGACGATCCGTAACTGGTCTGAGAG
>NZ_JACXXO010000028.1 GCF_017980685.1 Pseudomonas iridis | reverse complement strand
AGACAGCCGAGTCGCCCAAACCAGCGAACCATTTATCCAGCTCTTCCTGGACAGCTTCCGCTGTCTTGCCCTTGGTGCTGATCTTACTGGCCGCCACGTTCAAGCCGTCGAGCACCGTCTCGCTCAGTTGAACGCCGAGCGCCGAGAACAACCCCATGGAATTGAGGATCTTCTCGTTATAAGCCGAGCCCAGCGCATCTTCGGTCTCTGCATCCAGCGCGCTGTACCGTGTGCGCTTTTTGCTGCTGGAAAATAAGCCGCCTTTTTTCTTCTGGTAAATGTACTGCTGAGCATCGAACTCGCCATTTTCGACACCGAGGGAGATGCCGCCGTCCTTGGTTTCCCAAGCGCCGCCGAACAGCTTCTTGCCCACTGCGCCCCATACCGCCTGGTGCAACGTCGAGCCGCTGATGATTGCAGCCAGCTTGCCACCCACCAGCTTGCTGTTGATTTTGTCGGTCAGCTCCATGATTCCGGATTGCAGGGCAATCGGTGCCATGGTGGCCTTGCCCAGCGCAGTGTCGCCGCCAGTGGCCTGCATCTCGCTCATGCTTGGGCGAACCCCGGCATCGTACAGCTTGCCGGATTGGTACATGCCCATGACGATGGCCAGCGGCCACATGGCGGCCGCACTCGACATCGCCGAAGAGATCGCCGCGCCAACGCCCTGTGAGGCCGCCGCGGTGGTCGCCCCGGCCACGCCGATGTTGGTGCCAATCGAAGCCGCACCTTCGGCCACTGCCGCCGACAGCGAGGCCGCGGTGATGCCTTCAGCGCCCACGGTGGCCGCGGCCGCCGCCGCTTGCGCCGCCGTGACCCCGGTGAGGGCAGCGGTGGTCGCGGCGGTACCGGCCGCCGTCGCGCCGGTGATGGCGATGTTGCCGCCGATCAGGCTGGTGAAGCCACCGCTGAGGGTGCTGGCGATGTTCGACAGCATGTTGCTGTAGTAGCCGGCACCACCTGAGATCGCACCGCCGATACCGCCCGAGGCATACCCCGAGGCCACCGACGAACCGACACCGGTGATGGTATTCCAGGCCGAATACAGGTTTTTGCCGATACCGGCCAAACCACCAAACAACCCACCGCCCGACTCCGACGACGAGCCGCCGGCACTGCCGAGTAACTTGCCCCACACCGACGACAGACCCTGACCGTTATCGGTGCCGGTCAGCCAATTGCTGATCGAGGCCAGCAACGGCTTGGTGGTGAGCATGTGCGCGATCTCGCCAAAGGCCTGCTTAGCGCCCTTGACCAGGTTATCCCACAGGTTGTCCGCGCCGCTGCCGATGTTGGCCCAGGCATCGGCAAACACCCCGTCGATGCGATCAATCGCCCCTTCGGTCATCTGCCCCCACAGCGTGGCCTTGCTGCGGTTGACCTCGTACTCGTCGCCAAGCTTGACCAGGGCCGCCTGATAGGCGGCCGCGTTTTGTGGATACAAGGCCATCGCCGCATTCAGCGCTTGCTGGTCCGCGGTGTAGTCCTTAAGCAGTTTGGCCTCGGGGTACAGGCGCTCCATGATGCCGCCAGCGTTGGCCGCCTGCTGGGCGACTTTCACCGCGTCCTGCTGAGCCTTGGTCGCCGCCAACAGGTGCTCGTATTCCTGGCTGCCAATCTCGACATTTTTCCCGGCCAGGGCCACGGTCATGGCCTTTTGCACGTTATAGGCCGCCAGGGCCTCAGCGCCCTGCAGGGTGGCCTTGGCTTGCGCAATCAGGTCGGTGGTTTCTTGCTCCAGGTTGTAGGCCGACTGGCTGACGTTCAGCTTGTCCTGCGCGTCCTGTTGGGCCTTGAGCGCTTTCTCCACGGCCGCCCGCGCCGCAGCGCCGGTTTTCAGCAGCGCCTCTTCGACCTTTTGCTGCAGGCCGAACTCGCGGGATTTGTCGGTGCCGGCCAGGTACGCCGCCGCCAAGCCAGTCGCCGAGCTGATCGCGATATCGGCCTGGGCCTTGAGGTCGGTCAGCGCCTTGGCTTGTTTCTCGGCCTCGGCGGCGGCTTCTTTGGCGGCACTGGTGCCGCTTTTGGTCGCGGCGGTGGCTTGCTTGGTGGCCTCCTTGGCGGCCTCAATCGCCGCAGCCTTGGCCAAGATCGAGGACTTGTCGGTGTCGGTCAGCTCGGTATGTTCGGCGATGTAGCGGTTAGCGATCTTGGTCGCGTTACCGCCATCCTGCAGCCCGTCGAGCTGTTTCTGCAGGGTTTGCAGGTAGGTGGTGCCGGCCACGCTCATACCGGTTTTTGCGGCGTTGTTGGCCTCGGTTTCGGCGGTGTTGGCATTGAGCGCGGCTGTTTGCGCGTCTAACTTGAGCGTGGTCTCGGCGAGCACGCCACCGGCGTTACTCACCGCCTTGGCTTGTTTCAGCCACGCATTGATCTGCGCGTCATCGATCCCCGCCTTGCCGCGCAACCCCTCCAGGATCGGCGCCAGCGCTTGACCATTGGCCTGGGCTTCTTTCAGCCGCGCAATCAGCTCCGAGTATTCCTTGAGCTGCACGGAATAGCCGCCCAGCCGGGCCTGGCTCGGGTCCACCGTCGCGGCACGGATCGACGACGCCAGGTTGCCGAATTCGCTGGCCACGGTTTTCGCCGCGGCCGCCTGCGCCTCGCCCCACTGCACCAGGGTGCCTTTACGCTGATCCTCGTTCAGCGTCTTGAATTTGGCAATGACCTGGTCCAGCGGCGCCTTCATCTCGTCCAGGCTGATCGCCGCCTGGTTGGTGTTGTCGCGCATGGTCAGGAACGCAATGCCGGCCCCCACGGCGAGGGCGGCAATGCCCACCGGGCCACCGAGCAAGGCCAGCAGCCCCGAGCCGGCCCGCGCCGCCAGCGACGACGCCGCGGCCAGTTCCGTCTTAGCGGCCGCTGCCGCAGTGGTGGCCGCCGTGTCCTTGGCCAGCGCCGCTGACTCGGCCGTCAGTACCGCACCCAACTGCGCACCCGCCTGAGCGGCGGCCTTTTTCGCCGCGGTCAATTCCACATCGGTCGCGGCCAAGGCGCGGGTGTACTTAGCCTCCTCAGCGGTGCCCACGGCCAGCGCCGTCGAATAGGCCAGCTGGTCGCGCGCCGCCTGCAGCATACGTACCTTGGCCAGCGCCGCTTCTTCGGTGGCCCGCGCCGTCACCACGGTGGCCGAGGCTTCGGTGGCCAGCGCCGCCGCCAGGCCCGCCGCCGCCGCAGCCTGCTCCGACTTGGCCAGGGCATTGCCCTTGACCGCCAAACTGTCGGCGAGCGTGGCCTTGGTGCTGACCAGTACCTGACTGGCGTAGCTGATAAAGCTCGCGGCGACCTTGGCCCCGAGCACGCCGGCTAGCAGGTTGACGTTCTCCACCAGAAAGCTGATGCCCGCGCCCAAGGCTTGCATGGCGCCGTTGTCGGACATGCCGTTAAGGTGCTGGGTGACCTGCTCGATGCTCGGCAGGAGGCCGACCACCAGCTGATTGGAGGCGCCCGCGAACGATGTCTCCAGGGTGCGAATCGACTGGTTGACCGCCACCAGGCGATCAATCTGGATGGTCGAGAGCACTTTGCCGGCGCGCTCGGCCTGATCGCCAAACTCTTTAAAGCCCTGGCCATTGTTGCGCAGCAGCGGAATCAGGGCGGTGGTCTCGTCCGCCATGGACTCCATGTAGAAGGTCATTTCTTGCTGGTTGAGGTTGGCCTTTTCCAGCGAGCTGTAATACAGCTGCAGCGCCTGCGGACCGGAGAGATTGCGGAACATCTCCGCCGTCACCCCGACCTTGGGCGCGATGTTGGTGAAGAAGTCTTTCATCTCGCCGCCGCCGGTGGAAACGAATTCCCCGACCCGGTCGTTAACATCCTTGAGGATGTCCGAAAGCTTCTCCTGCTCGACGCCGACCGTCTTGGCCCCGGCCGCAATGCGCTGGAATTCGCTGGTCGAGGCGTTAGCCAGCGACGATAGGTTGCGCACTTCCTGGGCGTACTGGGCGGTCTTCGCAGTGATCGCCACCAGCCCGGCCACCGCGCCGGCGGACGCCAGGCTGATGCCGTTAAACGCCGAGCTGACCGCCTGCTGCAGCGCGCTGGCATTGGCCCCAGTGCGGTCGAACGCACTGTCGATGCGCCCGAGGTTGGCGTCCATTTTTCCAGCGGTTTGCGACACGGCGGCGTCCCCGCGCGCCAGTTCCTGACGAAGCTGCGCCGTGGTCGCTTCGATGTTGATCAACATGCCTTGTACGTCGGCGTCGGCCATTGCTTTTCTCCAGGCAAAAAAAAACCGCACAAGGCGGTTTAGGTCACTCGGGTGTTGCTTTTGGACGGCTCATCGCCGCGACCCGGAAGCCCATGCGCGCTTCCTTGGCCACCGCCTGCTTGGACGGCGGCGAGTCGCCGCCACCCCCGCCGAACGGGTTGGTGTCACTGAGAAATTGCCGCTTGGACTCCCAAGCCATGACGATCTCAACGACCGGCGTGCGCCAGGCTTCACGCGGCGACCAACCCAACCAACCGGTGGCGATCTGGAACAGCTCATCGACCACGCTGTGGTTGGGGTCGCGCTTTACGCGTTTCCCGATTCAGCCTGCGCTTCCAGTTCCGCGTCGGTTTTGCCGGCCGGGTTGAGGAAACCGTGCAGGTACGGCACCACCTGGCTGCCGGCGACCTCGAGACCGGCCTCGAACACCGCTTCTTCAATGGCATCGGCCGCGCCTTTTTTCGCCAGATTGACGCCAGTACCGACCGCGATGACGAACGAGATGCTGGTCAGGTTGGCGGTGCCAATCGAGGTCAGGGCGGCAAAGACCCCACCAAAACGCTGTTCGATGGCCTTCATCGCTTTGAGGGTCGGTTTCAGGGTGAAGGTCTCGTCGCCGAGGGTGACTTCAACGGTGCCGTGGTTGGTCTTGGACATGAGGATGCTCTTGATAAAAAAGGGGTAAGGGGGGAAGGTCAAGCAGCGGCCGACGCCGCCGAGAGCGGCGCCGGCTGCAGGGGCCGATTAAGGCTCGAGGACTTCATACACTTCGGAGTTGATGCCCAGGGTCACGGCGCGCTTGATGACGCCCTCAACGCTGATGCCGGTCTTTTTGTTGCTCATGACCTTGGCCGCCATGTAGTCGATGGAGCCATCGACGTACACGACCTTAATCGGGTAATCGAACTTGGAGCGATCCTTGAACGCTTCGACCAACTTCAACTGGCCGGCATCGCCGGCATCAAAGCCAATCGACAGCTCGACCGAGCCGGCATCGGCCAGGCCCTTCAAATGTTTGGCGCGGCCTTGGGCCAGGCCGGAAAAACTCACATCGTTGATGGTGTCGCCGTAGTCGCCGATGCTTTCCATTTCGCCGACCTCGACATAGACCAACGCGGCCAACAGCGTGATGGCCGCGGCATGGTCGGCTGGTAGGTCCGCCGTGAGGCGTGGACCGATGTAAAAACGGCTGCCAGCGCCGGTATTGATAGACATAAGCAGTCCTCCTGAAGGACAGGTGATAAGCCGCAAAGCGGCAAAGGTGGGGTGATTTAGTGTTGGGTGAGGATGCTCAGCGTGACGCTGCCCATGTAGGTCGCGCCGTCCGGTTCACGGCGGGTCTCGGTGCGCAGTACCCGCACCGAGACGGCGCGACCGGTGCTCAGTGGCAGCGGCTGCCCATCCAGGGCGGCAACGATCTCGCTGTTGATGCGTTTGACTTCGGCCTGCCCGGCGTAACTGGACCAGACCGCCAGGTAAAACAGGCGAGTTTCGCGCTTGGCCCCGGACAGCGGCGAGCTGTTACGCGACACCTCATAGTCGAGGGTCACGTAGGGGTAAGGGGTTTTCGCCGGTACCGCATCGAACACCTTCACGCTCAAGGCGCCGCTGAGCTTTTGAAACAACGCCGCTTGTAAGGCCAGGCTGGGATCGCTCACGTGACCTCCGCTTTGCGCAAGGTGGAGGCGATCGCCTGGCGGATCAGCAACACGATCTCCTCACGGTTGAGGTCATACGAAGGCCGCAGCCACGGGTGCGCCGGCATGCCGGCAATCGCATGCTCGCCACGCCGGTAACCTTTGGTGCCGTACTCGATGAACTTGGTATAGAAAAACTTCTGGTTGTCACGCTTGCCCCGGATACCGATCTGCGCATCCAGGCCGCTTTTCGAGACAAAGACCTTCAACGACTGCTCGGCGCGGCCGGTGTCGCGCAGAATCAAGTCCTGCTGGGTGCTCAAGACCAGCGCCGCGGCCTGCAGCATGGCCGGGCGTAAATCGCTTTCGATCTCGTTGCCCAGCTTGCGCAGCTTGCCGCGCAGTTTGAAATCCCCTTTCACACTGGAACGTCGCGCCATGATCAGGCCTCCTGAGCGGGAACAAGCGAACACGGCAGGCGCAGCAGCGAGTGCTGGTTATCCGGCAGCACGGCCTCGACCAGGTAACGCGTACTGCCGTCGACAATGCGCAGGCCGACCTGCAGATCCGCCGCGGGCCGGGCCAGCAGTTCGGCGCTGATCAGCGCGGTAATCTGCTGCGCGACGACCGCGGTGCGACCGCCGGGCAACCCGATCTCCACCCAAATCTTGCGCAGTTCCGACCAGCCTTGCGTGTAACCGCCGAAGCCATCCGGCACCCGCTCCTCCTGCTGCAGCGAGCAGCGATGACGCAGCGGCCCGGCCCTCATAGCTTCACCCAGCGGTGCGGTGACCACAGCGCCGTGGTGGCCAGCGGCAGCGCCGTCGCGGTAATGCCAGTGACGGCGCTCTCGCGATTGGCGTACCAATGCCCAACCAGCAGCAGCACACCCTGGGTAATGCTCTTGCTCAGACGCAAGGCATTGCCCAGCGGCTCCGGCAGGTCGGCGTCGGGCGCCAGCAGGGTGCGATTGGTCCAGGTTTCAAAGGCGCTTAACGCCGCCTCGGTGTAGCCCAGGATCAACTCGTCTTCCTCTGCGGTATCGACCCGCAGGTGCAACTTCACCATGGCCGGATCGATCATTACTGACCTCCGGCGCCGGCCTTCGGCTTGGCAGGCGCTTTGGGCTTGCTGGCCGACAGCGGCACCTTCGCCGGCGCGGTGCCGCCTGGATACGTCGCCACCTGCAGGTGCTCCACTGCCACTTCGGCGCAGCGCTCGGAGACGTCTTGCTCGCCCGGCTCGACCTCGATCACATGATTGCCATCGACCGCGAACTTGAAGCCCGCGGTGACCAGAATTATCGGCATAACGATTGCTCCTCGAAGCCAGGGCACCCCGCAGGGTGCCCTGGGCGGTTACGCGCTGAGGGTCAGCACCTTGGCCGCGCACGAGTCGGTGAGCATGCCGCCGACGCGCTTGGTGGTGTAGAAACCGACGTTCGGCTTGTTGGTGAACGGGTCACGCAGCACGCGGGTGCCGAGACGGTCGACGATGGTGTAAGCGCGTTTGTAGTCACCAAACGCCACCGCATTGGCGTCGGCGGCCACCGCGGGCATGTCTTCGTTCTCGGCCACGCCATAACCGAGCAGGCTCGACGGCTGACCCGCCTGCAGGCCCGGCTGCCAGATGTAGGCGCCGGTGACCGCATCCTTGAAGGTGCGCACCTTGAACAGGGTCATGGTCGGCATCATCCACGACGCATTGGCGCGGTAGCCCTTCTTCAGGCTGTACACCAACTTCACCAGGTCATCGGCATCAAAGTCGCCGGCAGTGCCGGACTTGATGTTTTGCAGCACGCCGAAAGCGCGGGTCTTGTCGCCGGTCAGGGCCATGGCATAGGCCAGCAGGCCCTTGGGTTTGTTGATGCCGTCACCCAGGAGGAACGCGGAGCCTTCACGCTCGGCGAACTCGCGAGCCACCTCGCCGTTGAGCCAGGCCTCGGCGTTGAAGAACATGTCGTCGAGCGCAGTCTGAGTCGCCTGCGGGTTGGCATAAATCTCGCCCATCACCGCCTGGATTTGCTTCAGCGTCGGGGTGTTGGTTTCCGGCCGGTCCTCGACCTCACCGACCCAACCGGAGCCCGCGCCGCCAGTGTTGACCAGTTTTTTGTAGTCCGCGGTGCCAATGGTCATCTGCCCGCAGATTTGCCGCATCGGCGATTCATCGCGCAGCAGCTCGAGGATGGTGCGGTCCAGTTCTTCCGGTACCGCATAACCGCCGTCCGACTCGACGGTGGTCTGCAGGGCTTTTTGCTGCATTTCAGCCAGGCCGTCGTCCTTGCCCTTGCGCACGAACTGCATGAATGCCGCCTTGTGCTCGGACACCGCCTTGACGTTGCCACCGCCTGGACGTTTGATCGCCACCAGCTCCTGCTCCAGGTTGGACTTCAGCTCGCCCAGCTCGGTCAGCTTGGCGTTGAGGGTTTCGACCTCGCCGGCGAGCTTGCCCTTTTCCGCGATCAGCCCGTCGAGACGCGCGTCGTTCTTTTCCTTGAACTCGTCAAACTTCTTGCCGATAGCCTCGGCAACGTCCTGCACATCTTTCAATTCAACAGCCATGAGAGGCTCCTTCAGATTCGGGAAATAAGAGATTTAACGGAGTCCAGCGCTTGATCCTGCACCGCCTCTCGCGGGCCAAGGGCGCTGTAGCCTTTGGCCATAAAGGCCTTGGACTGGGAGACAGAAAGCCCTACCTCGCGCAGGGCTCTTTCCATCTTTTTGGCGGCCGGGACTTCGCCCTTGGCCAGCACTGATTTCACGTCGGTGACATAGGCCGCTTCGTTCATCGCAAAGGTGACGACCGACACTTCCCACAGCTCGATTTCATGGAGCAGGTAGGCTTCTTTTTCCGTGCTCCAGTCGTAGTCCTTGAGCACATAGCCGATGGACAGGCCGGTGACACTTCCCGCTTTCATGTGGGCATGCGCGCGCTTGGCCACCGGGTCGTCGTCGATCAGCAGACGACCTTTAACGAACAGGCCCTTTTCGTCCTCGCGCATATCCAGGTGCGGGCCGATGGGTTCCTTGGTGTCGTGCATCCACAACACCGGCGGCAACTTCCCTTTTTCCTTCCAGGCCGCCAGGCTCTTGGTAAATGCGCCTGGCATGACGATGTCGTAACCATGGTCCCGAACACCGAAGACCGAGCCATAGCCTTCGAACTCACCGGTTTCGTCCACCGCCTTCAAATTCAGCGGAACGTGCAGCCATTTAATCTCCATTGTTACCCTCGGGCTTGGTGGTCATGTTCATCGGAGTCAGGTAGATATCGCCGCCTTCGCGGGGGTTGAGGTCTTCCAGTTCGCGGCAATCGTTGGGGCTTAAAATCCCCCACTGAATGCCCTTGCCGTAGGACTCGTAGCGACCCTTGAGGTCGCCGCGCATCAGTGCCCCGGCGTTGAACTTCGCGAAATAGCTAATTCGCTCAGATTTCTTCAGCAGGCCGACCTGAATCCGGTGCTCGATGCGGGTCAGATAGGGCACCAACGAGTAGTTGACGAAGCTCATGCCCATGTTTTCGACGTTGTTTAACGTCATCTTTTCCAGGTTGGCCACCAGGTGCGGCGGCACCCGGAACAGGCCGCAGATCTGCGACTCGCTGAGTCGGCGGGATTCGATAAATTGGGTGTCCTGGGCGTTGAGGCTGATCGGTTTCCAGTCCAGGCCCATCTCCAGGATCATCGGCTTATAGGCGTTGGCCACGCCCATGTGCTCGCCCTGAAATTGCGTCTTCAAACGCTCGAAGGCTTCATCGGTTAATGCCTGCCCGGTGGACAGCACCCCCGAGGTCACCGCGCCGTTGGTGAACAACTTCGCCGCATGGGCCTCCATCGCCTGACCCAGACCCAGCGCCTGACGGGCGTAGGCAATCGGGTTTAAACCGTTGAGGCCGTCGAGGGTGAACAGCCGCACATGCCAGATTTCATCCTGAGTCAGGTAGCGAGTGCCGTCGGCAAAGTCGACCTTGTATTCAACGGTCCAATCGTCCTTGAGCTTGGGCGTGACAATCGACGGATTGAGCGGCAACAGCTCGACCACGTTGCCCAGCACCATGACTTTGTAGGCAAAGAAGTTGCCGCGCAGGCACAGGCAGGCGACCAGCAACTCCCAAAACTCCTGGGCGGTCATGTAGTCGTTGGGCGCCACGCTCAGCAGCTCATGCAGGCGGTGAGTGGTGGCCGGCAGCAGGTTGCGCCCGTCCTTCTTGAACAGCCGACAGGGCAACATGCCGACCGACTCGGCGAGCACCCGCACGCAGTTGAACACCGCCGTCTGTTGCATCGCGCTGGTGGTGGTGACCATTTGCCCGGCGTGGCTGTCGTAGCCAACCCCCAGCGCCCGCGCCAATTTTTCCGGCGTGTCGATGACCAGGGGATCACTCTTGCGGCCCATCATCCGGCCCAGTCTTTTTAATACTTTCATCAGAGCGTCCGTATCCCGTGTTTAACGATGTGGTCAGAAAGGCTGGAGTCCGGCGCGTCCTCGTCGTCTTTGGCCGAGATGCCACAGGCCATGATCGCGGCGACAATCAAGTCGATGCGGCCGATGGCTTTCTCCTTGCTGGGTTTGCGGTTGCCAGCGTCATCGGACGTGGTCACGGCGTTGTTGGCGTTCCAGTTCATTACCGGGTGCCCGGCGTGGACGATCTCGCCGTTGAGCAGCAGCTCCTCGAAGCGCTCCACCGCCGGCGACATCTCCTTGTAGCCCTGGCCGAACGGCACCATCGGCGGCAAGGTGATTCCTTCGTCGGTGGCCATCGACTGCAAGTCCTCCATCCGCCAGCGGTCAAAAGCGACCGCCGCCACGTCGAAGAACTGGCACAGCGCCGACAGGCGCTGCAGCACCATGCGTTTGCTGACCGCCTTGCCCGGCGTGGTGTAGAGGTAGCCGGCATCGCGCCACGCCTCATACGGCACGCGGTCCTGCTCGCCCTTGCGCGCCAGATCGTCATCAGGCAGCCAGGCAAAGGGCACCAACAGCCACGGTTCGCCCTCGGCCAGCGGTTCGACCAGGAACACCAGGCCGGTCAAGTCCTGGGTGCTGGACAAGTCGAGGCCGGCATAAGCACGGCGACCACGCAGCGACTCCCAATCGAAGTCGCTCTTAGCACCCTTCCACACGTCCGCACTGATCCACGGCGACTCGGCGCCGGTCCATTCGCAGAAGTTAAGACGGCGCACCATGGCCTCTTTCGAGGGCATGCCGCGGGCCTCGGTGACCTGCTCGCGCAAGTACTTCAGACCCGGCAGATCGGCGTCCTGCAGTGATGGGTTGGACTTGAACCAACAGCCCTCGTCGCGGATCGGATCGTCGCCTTCATCCAGCGAGCAGATGAACGAAAAGAAGCCGTCATCCACCAGCTCACCGGCGGCGACCCGCGCGCCATATTCGTGATAGCCCCAGCACGGCCCGAGCTTGTTCGAGCCGCTGTTGGTGATCAGGAACATCAGCGCTTGTTTGCGGCTCTTGGTGCCGGCGCGCATCATTTCCACGACGTGGTTGGTTTTGTGTTCGTGCACCTCATCGATCAAGGCCATGTGCGGCCGCGGCCCGGACTGGCCATCGTCGGAACTGATCGGCCGGAAAAACGAGCCGTTCTTCAGGTAGGCCAGGTTCCAGATGTTCAACCCGGTGCCGCTGGTGGTCAGGCGCTTGGACAGTTCCGGCGACTGCTGGACCATGGCCACCGCATCGCGAAACAGGATCATCGCCTGGTCTTTTTTGGTCGCCGCGGCATACACCTCGGCGCGCGCCTCACCATCGGCGACCAGCCCCGTGAGGCCGACACCGGCGGCCAGCGGCGACTTGCCCGAGCCCTTGCCGGTCTCGACATAGGCCACACGAAAGCGCCGGTAGCCGTCCGCAGCCTTCCAGCCAAACAGGCTGCCGACGATGAATTTTTGCCAGGCCAGCAATTCAAAGGGCTGACCTTCGTACTCGCCACCGTTGAGCTTGAGCACCTGGCGGTAAAAGCGAATGGCCTTGTTGGCCGCCTCCACGTCCCACAGCAGCCCGCGCTTGGGGCCGTCTTTCAGGTCACGCAGGTGGCGGGCACAGGCGTTGCGGATATCAGGGCCGGCTATTCGAGCGCCCGAATCGACCTCCCGCGCATATTGGGTGGCCGGATCATCAGGCGAAGAAGTCCGCGAGCGCGTCTTTTTCGTGGTCATCAGGCGTGGCGTTCACTTTTGAGCGGGAGGATGGCGACATGCCGAACTCCAGCGCGTAACGCACCATGTCGGCCTGGGCCTTGTTCGCGGTACCGACCAAGGGGTTTTGCACCGCGTTGCCGTTGGTGGTCTTGACCATCAACGCACTGTTGAGCGGATCTTTTTCAGCCATGCGCGCCAGGGCACGCTCGGCCTGGGCCCAGCGCCCGTAGGACTGGCAATAGGCGGCGAGCACCGCGCGGTCCAGCTCGGTCATCAGCCCGGCGCTGTACAGCTTGTCGACCACCCGGCCCCACTCGACCTTGCCGTCGTCGCAGAGAAACGCCGGCGGCGTCGGCTGCGACAGGGCCACCTGGGCCTCTTTTTTGTTCACCGCGCGCTTGCCGGGGTTGCCCTTGACCAGCTTTAAGGCGGTGGGGGTTGGCTTGCGTCCTGAGCCCGCCATGCTTGCACCTCCGCAAATGTGCGGCCGTCACCTTCGAGCACGCCGGTGAGGCCCGTGAAGTCCTGCCAGCGCTTGACGATCACATCGGCAAAGCGTGGGTCCAGCTCCATCAGGCGCGCCTGACGGCCGAGCATTTCGCAGCAGATCAGGGTCGAGCCGGAGCCGCCGAACAGGTCCAGCACCAGGTCGCCTTCGCGGGTGGAGTTGCGCAGCATCTTGGCGATCAGCTCGACCGGTTTCATGGTCGGGTGCTCGCTGGAGCGTTTGGGCTTTTCGCAGCGGATCACGGTCGAGGCCAGCGGTATGGCCTTGAGGTTGTCGCCGCTGATGACGATGGACTCGCCGCCGACCTTGACCGTGACCGTGCCGTCCTCGTTTTGCGTGAACAGGCTGCCGCCCAGTTTCATCACCGTGGTCTGCTTGCGCCCGCCATACCAGCGGTGCGCCGCGCCCGGCTTCCAACCGTAGAGGATCGGCTCATGCTGCCACTGGTAATCGGAGCGCCCGAGCACCAGCGAATCCTTGGCCCACACCAGGCAGCCGGAAATCTTGAACGCGGCCTCCTTGAAGGCGCCGCGAAAATTCAGCCCCTCGGTGTCGGCATGCGCCACGTAGATCGGCGCGCCCGGCTTCATCACGGTAAACGCACAGGTGAAGGCATCACGCAGGAAGGTGCGGAAGGCTTCGTCCTTCATGTGGTCGTTTTTGATTTTGCCGGCCAGCTTCGACTCGTAGTTGACGTTGTACGGCGGGTCGGTCCAGCAGGCGTCGACCATCAGCCCGGCCATCAATGTCTCCACCGCCGTCACTTCGGTCGAGTCACCGCAGTGCAGGCGGTGGGTGCCGAGTATCCAGGTGTCGCCCGGCACGCTGACCGGATCGTCCACGTCGGGCGCGGCATCAGGATCAGTCAGCCCGGCCTTCTCCGGCTCGCTGGCAAACATCGCCGCCATTTCGTCGCTGCTAAAACCGGTCAGCTCGATGTCAAACCCGAACTCGCTGAGCGCTTCCAGCTCGACCTTGAGCATGGCCTCGTCCCAGCCGGCGTTGAGTGCCAGTTTATTGTCGGCAATCACGTAGGCCCGACGCTGGGTTTCGGTCAGACCGACCAGGGTGATGGTCGGCACCTGGGCCATGCCCAACTGACCGGCCGCGAGCACCCGACCATGGCCGGCAATCAGACCACCGTCCTCGTCGATCAGCACCGGGTTGGTGAAGCCGAACTCGGTGATCGAGGCCGCGATCTGCGCGACCTGCGCCGCGTCATGGGTGCGGCTGTTTCGGGCATAGGGTACAAGCTCGCCCAAGGCTCTGTAGGCGATTTTCAGCTGATTTTTCACGCGGTAGACCCCCGGTCCGTTTTTCGCGGTTGTGCGTAAAGAGGGGACCGAACGGTTTCCGGCGCGACGTCCCCCGAGGTTTTGACCCCCCCCTCCCCTAATTGCGAACGGATCGCGTTCAGGGCTCAGGATTCGACCGGATAACCATCGATGCCGATGGTCTGCCGATGGCGGTAGCCCAGGTCGGTGGCGGTCTTCTTTTCATGGCAACCATTGACCCCGTTGCACAGCACCTGGCAGTTGGCCTCGGTGTCTTCGCCGCCCTTAAACAGCGGCACCCGGTGGTCCAGCTCGAAGCCGGATGGGAAGTCCGTGAGCCGGCCACACATGGCGCAGGTCGGGTCTTGGGTCCAGACACTGAGGCGGCGCTTTTGCAGGGCGCGGCCAGTGATCCGGGGGCTGCTGTCGTGGCGGCGGTGCCCTTTGGGCGGCGTGCTCATTGGATCTTGCGCCCGACCAGAAACATGAAGCTCGGCTCGGTTCCGCGCAGCGAATGGATGGCGCCTTCGATGTAATGCGCCACGCTCATGGCGCACTCCAGCGGGGCCCATTTGGTCGCGACCATGCAATCACCATGTGGATCGCCGATCCACACCGGGATACCGAAGTACTTGCCGTGATGGGTAAAACCGTGGGCCTTCGCTTCTTTCTCGGTCATGTATCCAAACATGCAAACCTCCTCTTACAGGCCAGCCAAGTGCAAAACAGCACCGACCACACCCGTGAGAATCACCCCGATGACGACACCGAAGACCACCGATGGCGCACACAAACCCTGGCGTTCAGGCGCGGCAAAGGACTGCAGCGTGCAAGGCACGGACAGCGGCTCGACCACCACAGACGCACCCGGTGGCTGAAAGCGCAGCGCACCCTGAACCCAGCGATCCGGGGCCAACTTCACCTCGCCGGCGTTGACCAGGCGCTCCACCAGGCGAAAGGCCGCGCGGGCCTTCTCGCTGTAGGTGGGGTTCCCTCGCCAATCCCGCCCGACCACATCGTCAGCCTCATCCTCGGCCGTCACCGCGCGCGGCAGCGTGATCAGCTCAGCCCTGGACAGGCCATCGAGCAGCAGCAGCTCCGCACCGATGGACGTGGCGACCTCGCGATAACGCGCCTCCCGGATGGACGCACCACCAGCATTAGCAGAGGCCTCATCGTTAACGATCAGCAGGGGTTTGGTTTGAACGGACATAACGAATCCTCAGCGCGCGCCACAACGGGGCGGACTCAAACAGGTGGGTGGGTTACTGCCCCGGACTGGCCGGTGGCACCTTGGTGCTGGCATAGCGATCCGCCAGGGTGATGATCTTCTTCACCCCCAGGGTGCCGACCAGGGCGCCCATGGCCGCGGCCAATGCCGGCGGTAAGTTGAAGTAGCCCAGCAGCGGGAACAGACCGGCGGTGATGGCACCGCACAGGCAGCCTTCCAGCAGTCCGCGCCGCCATCGAGCGCCGCTGTACACCACGCGCAAGAAGGCAATCCAGCACGACAGCAGCGCGGCATAGATCAGCGGCGCGTGCTGTCGCAACTCAGCGAGCAGCCAGGCCCAGGTGTCAGGTTTATCCGGCATGGTCAGGCGCTCGTCAGGGGCTCCAGGCAGGGGAGCAGGCATAAAAAAACCGCCAGGGCTGGGGAGGCCTGGCGGTTAGGGGGGGAAGCATCACAGGTATCGCTGCGTTCGCAAGAACAGCACGATGGAGCAAATCCTAGGGTAAACGGCCACGCTTGTAAACAGAGTTCCTGTAAAAAAACAGTAAATCTGTCTAACCGCTCTTTTGTCAATCGTTACCGCTGTGACATGTCACAACTGTAGCGCGCGCTCCAACTGCGCCCATTCGCAGACGGTGGCTTCGGCCCGCCAGAAACCCCCACAGCCTTGCGGCAGGGGTTTACGGCACTGCCCGCAGATCCGCCCAGCCGCCAGGCCCTGCTGTTGCTGCAGCCAGGCATGGTCACGCCGGAGCAAGGTGGCCATGTATTCGACGGCGCTGTACGGCACCTCACCGCCGCGCACCTCCCGGCCTTCATGCAGCATGGCCAGCTCCGCTGGGCCCAGGCGCAGCGACAGCACCCCGATCCCGGCGTCGGCATCGCGCAGGCGCTGCTCCTCTTTGCGGATCGCCTCGGGGCTTTTGCTCTCGACCGGCGCCGTCATACCGACCTCCGCTGCCGTTGTTTGATCTGCACGCAGCGACTGCAGCGCGCCCAGTTGCCGCGCTCGAACATCGGCCAGCGATCCGTGGTCTGCGTAGCCACTCCGCACAACGACAGCCACTCACGCACCCGGCCCGCGGCGCCAATGGCCGCGCTCGGCCGCTGGCGGAAGTAATGCGCCTTCATCCCGGTGAACGGTGCCTTACTCCAACCCTCCTGGGCGGTGGTGGCCGGGCCGGCGATCACCACCCCCGGCACCGTGCCAAACACCCCCTGCTCGCCCAGGTTCATCGCCAGGACCAACTTCTGCTGCGCCTCAGTCAACCCTTCCATTCTCAATACTCCTCGGCTTCGGCCAGGCGCTGCCGGCGGCGTTCTTCATAGCCCTCGATGTCCAGGTCATCGTCTTCAGGCTCCTGCCGATTGCACGGATCGCAGACCCAGCGCCCGGCAATCTTGGTCATCCCGAATTCAGTGCCCTGGCAGTTGCTGCAACGATTCGTCTCGCGGCGGAGGTACATGGTCAGAACCCCCACCAGGTGCGCAGCAACGGCCAGCCCCACGTCAGCAACTGATCCACGGTGACCATCGCCCCGAAGGCGGCCATGGCCCCGACAAAGCTCCAGAAGCCGAACTGGATGGAGGCCCAAGGCCCAGTGCTGACCACCAGGACTTGGCGGGCTTTCGGTAGAAATTCCATGTTTAGATCCTCTTATACGTTAGGTTGGGAAAAGGCCGCGGCGGCCAGCACGGCGGCGGTCTGCGCCGGTTCGGTGGCGGCGGTCAGTCTTGCTCCTGTCGCGCCGTGCAGGGCGGCAAACCCGCGCTCATCGAGCCAGGCGTGCCAGCGCTCCAGGGCTTCGCGTTTCAGGGTCAGGGCGACGGTTTGCACATAGGTGGCTTCGAGGACCGGCAGGGCCTGGTTGAGCAGCATCCGGCCGATGATCGAATCCACCCCCAGCTCGGCCCAGGTGGTCCGGGCCAGCTTTCTGAGGTCGTGACTGGTCCATTCGCCCTGGCCCAATTCAGCAAACAGCGCAAAGGCCTGGGCGCGGCTCATGGGTTGACCGGAGCGGGTGGTCGAGGGGAACAGGAAAGCCCCGCTATAGCGGTCACGCACGAACTGCCGCTTTTGGTAGGCCTTCAGGAAGGCAATAGCCTGGTCGGTCAGGGGAATGACATGGTCACGGCCGCCTTTGGTGTTGCGGGCCGGAATAAACCACTCCCGATTGACCAGGTCGATGTCTTGCCAACGGGCGATCCGGGTCTCGCTGATCCGGGTGCCATGGGCCAACATCACCAGCCCAAAGGCGACTGAGCGATGGGCCGTGGCATAGGCCTCGGTCCAGCGGCGCAGCAGATCCGCCACGGCTGCATGCCGCAGACGCGCGCCCTTTGGCTTGATGCTGGTTTTGTTGAAGTCACCGAACACCACACCCAGCAACGGATCGGCGGGTAGGCGATCCAGCAACACCGCGCGCTTGGTCGCTTGCTTGAGCACACCGAACACGGCCCGCACATGAGCCAGCGAACACTCGGCCTGCATGGGTAGGTACAGGTGCTGGTCGAGGGCGGTTTTAGTGAGACTGGCCAGCGGCAAATGGCCCAGGCGCGGCATGAGCTGCCGGCGGATCGCCGACAGCGACGTCGAGCGCCGGTGCAGGGACAGCGAGCGCCCGACACTCAAGCGCTCGCTGTACCAGGTGAGCAGCTCCCCTACGGTCGACCAGGCACCGAGCACGGCCGGTGCCTGGGGGTCGAGCTGCAGACGACTGAGCACCGCGGACAGGTTGTCGAGCATCACCCGCGCACTGATCTCCGGCCAGTTGCCCACCTTGCGCCACTTCGCGCCATGGTCATAACGCACCACAAACCAACTGCCGCGGCTGCGATCCTTGAGCCGGTAGCGAAAGCGCAGCGGGTGGCGGGGGTCGTTGAGTTCGCGGACCTCGGGGTCAGCGGCGTGCTTTTTAATGGCCGCATCGGACAGCGCGACCTGCAGGGTTTTCGCCATAAACACTCTCCTTGGACGTTCTTCAGGCCAAACGAAGCCGTGACGCAGCGCGCGCCTGATTCGCGATTTAGCGAATTAGCTGATTAGCGATGAAGAGGGAAACAACAACAGGCCAGAGGGGCGGCCCGCAAACGATGGGGCACGGCCAGAACGGCCGCACCCCGGCGGGGTTACTTGCCGAGAGTGACGAACGGCGTGGTTGCCGCACTGGTCATGTACACCGGCAACACCCCGTTCCATTTCTCGATGGCGTTCAGCTCCACCACGCCTGGGTTTTTACGCAGCGCCTCACCGCGGATGTTCAGCGACTCGGCTTCACCCTGGGCGCGCAATACCGCCGCATCTTTGAGGCCACGGGCCTCGGCACGGGCCTTCTCCGCTTCGGCCTCGACCTGGGCGATTTCATTGACCCGCTGGGCGGTCTTCTGCGTGGCCTCGATTTTGGCGTTCAGCGCCGCGGTGACCTTCTCCGGCAAGCCAATCTCACCATTGAGGTACAGGCTTTCAACCACGATGCCCTTGCCCTCGAAATGCTCACGCACCCGCACCTCGACGTCCTTGAGGAACTGCTCCTTGTTCGGGCCGTAAATCTCCTCGGCCGTCAGCTTCGAGGCCGCATTGTTGAAGGCGGTGCGAATGACCTGCGGCACATTGACCTGGACAATCTCCTCCATCGACTTACGGTAGGTCTGGAACAGCAAGGGGGCCGCGCCCGGCTTGGCGCGCAGGGTCATGCCAATCGGGGTGCTGATCTTCATCCCGTCCTTGTCTTGGAAGGTCACCGCGCCGATGTTGATGTTCTGGTTAAAGGTCGGGAACAGGAACAGCTCCTCGTTCCAGGTCAGCCACTTGTAACCCACGCTGGTTTCCACCGGGGCCACACCCTTGTCGCTGCCCATCAAGTTAACGATGACGCCGGTATAGCCGGCGGGCACCTTGGAACAGCCAGCCAACACACTCAACAGGCCGAGCAATACAACGGTAGTAAGACGCTTCATTGTGGATTTTTCTCCATGAGGGGGGCCGCCGAGCGGCGGTTTTTGTTGAACAGGTAGAGCGCCAGGCAAGCGCTGGCCATGAACCAAAGGATCGGCAGCAGCAGGCCCACACAGACCATGGCTGAGCTGTCGCTACTGACCAGCGGGGGCGACACGGCGCGCAGCAACACCAGGGTGACCACGAGGTACGCCAAAGCGACCGACAGGGCACGGGCCAGCTTGAGGGGGGATAACGCAGGGGGCTCAGTCATTGCATGCTTCCTTGTTTAGCGAATTAGCTATTTAGCGATAAGGCGAACCGGTCAGCGGCGCCATTCATACTCCAACATGAAGCCCATCTTGATCAGCAAATAGGCCCAGTACAGTGGCCATAGCGCGCAACGGAGAAAGAGAAAGCGCTGCCGCGCCGGCATGTCGATGGCCAGCAGGGTGAGGGTGCAGCCGGCCAGGTAGCACACGACCGCAGCCGCCAGTTGGTCATCACTCATGGCCAGACACCGCCAAGTCATCCAGCGGCAACTTGGCGTTGCCGGTCTGCAGCATGAAACCGTCCAGCAGCAAGGCGAATGCCTCGACAAACAGCTCGGTGTCCGGCGACTGCAGCCGTGGCCAACCAGCAACCTCTTCACCCAGGGCGGCATAGGCCGCGACTTCCAGATCACCCAGGGCCTGAGCCCCCGAGTACAGGTAGCTGGCCCGCATGCCCACCTGGCGATGCCCCAGGCCGGCCAGCCAGCAGGCCGAGGCCAGCGCGGTCAGCGGCTTGACGAACATCAGGCAGTGCGCGACGCCTGGCGCCTCCCAGCCACCGGCGCAGTGAAAGCCGGCCAACTCACCGCCGACCTGCAGACGCTTGGCGTGCTCCGGGGGCAGCTCGGAGGGCAAAGGCCCACGGGCTGCGTCGACATGCACGGCAAAGCCCAGGGCGTCGCCGAGGGCGTAGGGACTGATGTCCGTAAATCCAGCAAACAACGGGTGCAAGGTCATACGGTCCCCACTTGAGTCTCAATAAAGGCGCGGGCCTCAAACAAGCGCCGGCGGTAGGTGCGCAACGTGATGCCCAGGGCCACGGAGCGTTCAAACTGGCCAATGCCACGCGGGTCATACGCGCGGATCTGCCGGCGCTGCGCCACCTGCCACCAACCGGCGTCGTACTCCAGGCGCAGCACATCGGCGGCTAATGGCTGGCGGGCAAACAAGCTCAGCACCGCCGCCTCGATCCGCCCTTCCAGGCTGTCCGGCGGCACACCGCTGCCGGTCGAGCCGACAAACATCAGCTCGCCTTTGTTGTCGATCAACTTGGCCAGCGGCGAGCGCCCAGCGCTGCCGCTGTCACCGCCGGCAAAACACCAGCGCGCCCATAGCTCCAGGGCCTCGTCCAATCCATTGCGTGCACGCCTTGCCATCTTTGCCCCTTAACCGCCGGCTTCAGGGGTCAGCTGATGGCCGTTTTTCCGATCCCGGCGACAGGCCGGAAACTTCAAGTTGTTGCGGCACACCGGCAGATCAAAGATGAACACCGCCCGCGTGCAGATCTGGCAGCCTTTACTGCGGATCTCCTGCGCTTCGACAATCTTGGCCGGGTCGCCATAGGCAAACCCTGGCAGCGCCCGGCTAACCACGGACCGCGACCGCCGGCGCCTGAGCCAGCATCAGCTCCGAGAGCGCCTCCAAGGGCGCGTACACATGGGCGTAGCCGGCCATGCCATCGGTGACCATCAGGTCATCGCGGCCAATCGGCACCGAGGCCGACAGCACCGAGCCGTGGACGTGCCACAGCACCCCGCCGTGGTCGCGGATCACCTGGGCCTCTTCGGCCGACAGGCAATGCACCACCACCAGGCCGCCAGACGGCGCCCGGCCACCACGGAGGCGGATCAGGGCTTCTTTCAGGATGCGCGCGCGCGACACGCCAAAATCGGCGCGCGGCGAGGTCTGCGCATACGCGGCTAAACGGCCCTTGCCGCTGGCCACCAGGTGGGCGGCAATCGCTACGCGTTCGCTGGGTAACCCAGCTGATAAAGCAATCAACAACACAGCAATTCCCCTCGCAGCGCTTAGCCGACAGCGCGGTCGATTTTGGCTTGACGGATGACTTTCATATGGTCGTGCAGCACCGCCGGGTGCGGCGCTTCGCCGGCCTTGAGCGCGCGCTCGCAGGCGGCCTCAATTTCATCGACGGTGACGTTGCTCGCACACCAGCGGCGAAACAATTGCCGGCTCGCCGGATCGTTGGCCAGGTACGGCGGGCAATTGAGGTCGTCTTTAAACCAGGCGACCCATTGTTTGTCCGTGTCGAACAACACCCGCCCGCCGGCCTGCACTGGGGTGGCCACCACCGGCGGCCGCAAACGGCTGGCCAGCTCGCCGACCAGGGTCAACCGGAGGCGACCCTCGTCGGTGGCTTGATCGAGGACACGGGCGTGGTCGCAATAGGCGAGAAATTCGGTGGCGGTCTCTTGATTGCAGTGCAACGCGGTGAGGAAATCGCCCCAGGCCAGGACCACGGTCAGTGGCCCTTCCGCCGGCAGCCATGGGCCCACCAGCTCGACCAGTTTGAGCAGACGGGCCAAACCGATCAGGCCAAAACGCTGCTCAAGCTTTTGGCTGATGACCAGGCTCGACCAGCTGCGCCAGGCGTCAGTCGTGGCCATGCTCAGCCTCCAAGGCGCGCTGGTACGGCGCATAAATGCCGTTGAAGTCCACCTGGCCGCGCGAGACGCGGGTGATGTTGACCGCCGCGCGAAACGACGGCGGATTTTGGAACAAGCGCCAGGAATCGACGGTCCGGCGTTTTTCCTTGAGTTGTTCCGCCGCCACCTTGGACGCCGCGCGGGGGGCCAAGCTATCGATCCAGTCGTTGAGTTCCACGGATAAGCCTGTTTTTAACAGTATTACTGGTTATTGTAAGTGCCTCGGCGAAAAAAACAACAGTTTCACTGTTGCTTTACAGTTTGCGTGTATATTTGAAGCAGTAAACAACTGGTCGAGATTCTCCATGTTTGATATTCGCCCCAAGATTTCCGCCCGCTTGAAGGCGTGCCGAGCCGCCAAAGGCTGGACCTTTCAAGAGACTGCTCAAAACCTGTCGGCCATTGTTCAGCACAAAGTCATCCCCTCGCGTTACGGCAACTGGGAACTGGGGATCAACATCCCGCCCGGCGACATGCTGATCGCCATGGGTCAACTGTTTGGCAAGCCGGCGGCCTGGCTGGCCGCGCTGTCAGACGATGATGGCACTTCGCCAGAGGCGGCACGCTATACTGTGCCGCTGGCCGAGCCGATTGCCACTGCCAAGGGCCTGATTGAGCTGGGCGACGATGCCCTGGCCTTTCGCAAGACCTTCCTCAAAAGCGCCAAACTTGACCGTGAACGTCTGCTATTGGTGGTGGCCCCGGACGACAGCATGAATGGGGTGATAGCCAAGGATGATCGGGTGTTGATCGACCTGACCGACACCCGCGTGCTGCAGGATGACTTGTTTGCCCTGATCATTAACGGCCGGCTCTGGCTGCGCTGGATACGCCAGAACATCGACGGTTCGTATTGCCTGCAGGCCGAGCTACGCGAGCGTTTTCCTGACGAGCAGGTCAGCGCGCAAACCATGGCGAACCTGCACATCCTTGGCCGCGTTAGAATGATTTCTCACCTGCGCTAAAACCCCCAGCCCCGCTCCGGGGCGTTCTTATGCCCCACACTTACATTTTAAGTGTAATTAACAGTTTGCAAGGTAGTAATTGATGACTAATGGAATGCTTGCGGCGCCCTCACCTTCTCAGTTCACCGAGGAGACTCAACGCTATCTGTTCACCCGGCTGACGCGCAAAAGTGCGCAGGCCGCGGGGATTCAGGCCATCGCCCAGGTGGCCATTAGCGAGCGCGATTTCAACGCACTGGAACGGATCACCGTCTTGGCCGCGCAATTGGTTGAAGCCCTGGATGAAATGGCCAACTACACCGGGCAAATGCTCCCAGCCACGGCTGGACCGCAGTAACCGCGCGCCTCCCCCGCTCGATCCCCAGCGGATTCACCCCCATTTGCGAATTAGCCCATTAGCTAATTCGCAAATTCGCAAATTCGCTATGCAGTTTTTTTTGTGCCGCCTATACTGGCGTCGAACTTAGCTAATTCGCTAAATCGCACAAGGAAACCCCGCATGCAAATCCCTTACGCCATCGGCTGCATCTCTCAGAAAGGCGGCACCTGCAAGTCCACCATGGCCCGCGCCCTCGGTACCGCGTTCGCCCTGGCCGGCTGGTCGACCAAGATCATCGACCTCGACACCAAACAGGCCACCGCCACCGAGTGGCAACAACGCCGCCTCGAGGCCGGCATCACCCCGGACGTGCCGGTGCAGCTGTACGGCAACGTGGCCACCGCGCTCAAGCGCAGCGGCGATGCTGACCTGCTGATTTTCGACGGCGCCCCGCACGCCAGTGAAGAAACCGTGCGCATCGCCCAGGCCAGCCAATTGCTGATCCTGCCCACCGGGCTGTCACTGGATGACTTACGCCCAACCGTGACCTTGGCCAACACCCTGGCCGACCAACACGCGATCCCCACCGAACGCATGGTGTTTGCCTTGTGCAAGACCAGCGGCAGCGCCGCCGAACTGGCCGCCGCACGCACCTACCTGGGCAAAACCCGCTTTGCCATTCTTGACGGCTCGGTCCCGCAGAAACCAGCCTACAGCCGCGCCATGGACGAGGGCCGCTCGATCATCGAAACGCCGTACAAAGCGCCGCGCGAACAAGCGCTGCAGGTGATCCAGTCGGCGGTCGCCGCCTTTCAAGCACAGATCAATGCCTGAGTTAGCTATTTAGCGAATTAGCGAATAGAATTCATGTCAACCGCCCACAGGAAAGCCCCCATGGCCAGCTCAAAAAACCCCACCACCCCGGCACTCGACATCCCCAAGCCACCCGTGCGTCGCACCAAGGGCGAACCACCGCAGTCGGCCGCCGATACCGCCGCGGTCGGCAACAACACCACCACGGCCAGCGACACCAAACTGGTCGACCTGGGGTTTAAGGTACTGCCGGAATACCGCAAGAATTACCGGCTGTTTTGCGCCTCGAACGATCTCGCCCAGGTGGACGCGTTCAAGGAAGCGATGGCCGATTACATGAAAAAGAAGGGCTGGAACACTGACTGGAACATTGACACGACACCAGGCAAAAGCCTGGCAGAGGAAGTGTTGAGTAAACACCGCAAGTAGAAAGGAGTGAGCGCCCAGGTGGTCGAAGACCTGGACGCTCTAACACACCGAAACCCCGCAAAAGGTCAACGACATGTCTGAGCAAGAATATACCACCCTGCGCGCCAAACCGCTGAATGAACTGCTGCAAATTTCCGCCCGGCAAATGGCCTATTTTCTGGCCACTTGCTCACCCAAGACCAAACAAGCCCTGGCCCTGGCGCGCTGGAATCGCTAACGCCCGGCCCACAAAAAAGCCCCGACCGGTTCGGGGCTTTTTTTATGCGCTGTGACCGGTCACAACTCGACCACAAACTCCTGCAGGCCGACCGCCGCCGCAAAACGGCTCAGGGTCTCCAGGCTGGCCCAGGTGCGCACCGGTTCGCGGCGCGAACGCAAGGCAATCCAGCGTGCCTGCGAGCCGCCCAGGCGCACTTCCATCGTCCAGCGTTGCGGCGCGTGCTTCTGCCGCGCCACCTTGCATTCACGCACCGCATGCTGACTGAGCAGCAGGCGCAATGCGTCTTCATCCAGGGCCTTACCAATCATGCACACACTCGTTTCAAATCCGTGAGACTTGCGCGCACCTTGCCACAGCCGCGCCACGCGGCCAACTGCCACATCTTTATCGCCAAGACCGCCACCGGACCACCCGGCCAGCGGTTGCTCCAGCCGCACCACCCTATTCATGCCGAGCCCCGCACCGCGTGGTGGCCACGCTTCTGCGTACCATTGGCCAGGATCACCCGGTGGTCACCGTGGCGGGTGACCCGGACAATCTCGCGCGCCTCGAGCACCAGGACAAACCCCTGGCCCTGCAGCCGGCTCAGGGTCAACCGTTGCGCCGCCGTCATGAGGGCAGGGCCTCACTCGGCACCTTCAGCGGCAGCACCGTCAACTTATGCTCCGCACTCAGCTCACCGAACGGATTGTCGCGGGTCCAGCTGAAGCGGCTGACGGTGCGCTCATCGCCCAGGTGCAAGGTGAACAGCCAGCCCACCGGCTGCAGCGGATCGGCCAGCGGATTCACCGTGATCGACCATGGATCGACGTGGCGCAGCTCGCCTTTCAGCTCGCGCCAGGTGGTCAAGGTCACCGTGCTGCCGGGGCCACGGGCGGCCTCCAGGGCCTTCTGCACCGCGGCAATGTCGCTGTCGTATTCCAGGGCAAACTCGGTGTCAAGGGTGCGCGTGTGTTCCGAGGTGTGACGTTTGGTGGTCACTGTGTAGCGAAGCCAATAACGGGGCATTAGCGATCCTCCTGCAAGTTATGGTCGTCGGGGGCCGGCACGCCGTACAAGACCTTAACCAGGTCGTGCCACGGGTAATCGGACACCTTGCCCAGCGCCGCGCAGGCACTGGCATGGATAAACGCATGGTTGCTCTTGCTCGCCAGTTGACCGGAGGCACACGCCCGGCAGCGCAGGATATCGCCATCCAAGACCCAGGCGCGGCCGTGTAACTCCAGGTCAGCGTCCATACGCCGCAGATTGGCTTGCAGCTCGGTTGAAATCATCGTGCTCATGGCTTGTTTTTCTCCTTAAACGGAATCACGTTCTCCAGCACCTGGTGCACCCCGCCGGCATCACGAAAGGCTTGCCACTCGGTTGCATGTGGGCCGCAGTAATGCAGCTCCGGGGCGATCAGCTGGGCGTGGTAGTCACACAACAGGCGGTCGCAGGTTTTGCCCTGGCCCACCGGGTAATCGCACAGGTTCGCCCCCAGGTCGCCGCAGTCCGCGCAATGCGGCCCCAGCTCGCCGCACAGATGGCCGATGGCCCGGCGGTCTTGGTCGTAGATCACATAACAGGCCATGGCTGCGCTTACCCCGCCACCTCCGGCAGGTAGTGGGCCACCAGCGGCAGGCACAGGCGCACCGAGCCGATCATGTGCAGGCGGGTCGGGGCGCTGATGATGCGATCCAGAAAGTGCAGCCAGGCCGCCAGCAGGCGCTCGTCCGCGGCATGCTCCGCTTCCAGCTCGACCTGGAAGGCCGCGAACTGAGCGGCGGAGCGGGTAAAGACGGCGGTCTGCTGGCAGGCGGCGGCCACCTCGCGCACCAGCGGCGCCTGGGCGCATAACCCGGCCAGCAGCTCGGCATCGGTCGCGGTGTTGTCCAGCCGCTCCAACAGCAGGCTCACCTGGGCGTCAATATCTACGGCAGCGCTCATTGCTCGTCGTCCTCGTCGTCGGCCCGCTGGGGCCACCCCGCTTCCTGCTCGGCTTCCTCGGGGCTGATATCGGCGCGCAACTGCTCCAGGCGTAGGGCGCGCATATCCGCGTCATGCGCCGGGTCGTCATATTCCACGTAAGCCATCAGGCAAACTCCTGTTCGGTTGAGGGGCGGGCTCTGCGTAAAACCATTTTACGCTAAAACGGTAGTCCATTTTATAGCAAAGTGGTGACTGCCGACACAAAAAAAGGCCCCCACCTTCGCCCGAAAGGTGGGGGCCAATTGAACATATAACGCGTTATTCGAACTCGGCCGAACCTCTCCGGCGCGGCGGCGTGCTGTACAGATAGATCGCCGAGTTGATTTCGCGCGCGCGCTGCAGCTTGACCACGTCGGCACCGGTGCAGCTGTAGCGGCGCCAGTGGCTGCGCGCCTCGCACCAGTTGACCAGGATCAGCGGGAATTGCAGCCGGTGCGCGGCGCCCATCACCCCCGACAGGAAGGTATCCCAGTCACAACAGCGGCGGTCGATCCACGGTTTCTTTCGGGCCATCGTGGCGGGGGTTCCTTTCAGTTCGTTATGCGCGGTGCCGATTAAGCGTCCATAAAGCCGCGAGACAGCCGAGCCGCATACTTCGCACGACCTTCGGCGCTCAGCGCCTGAAGCTGCGAAGCCGTAACCAGCGAGAAGTCATACAGACACGTCAGATAACCGATGGCAGAACCGTACAAGCTGGCGGCGGCCTCCTCACCCGTCAGCCCCTCGCCCGGTTCAGCCGTGTCAATCAGCGACAAGGCTTTACGCGCAAGACGCAGGCCTTTTTCGGAGTCATGCTCATCCATGGCGGGGGTTCCTTTCTATTCAGTTCGTGGCGGGTAACGCGACCACCGACCCAGACGCGCGGTGCATCGCCTGAATATCCGCCGCGCAACGCACCATCTCGTTAGGGGCCGCGCTGTACCATTTGGCAATCACGGCCTGATCGGTCAGGGCATAGACGGTGCGGTATTCACCATCCCGGATGCCCTCGGCGCGGTACTCATTGCGGGACAGGTTGCAGGTAATCAACAGCACCGGTGTTTTGGTCATGGCGGGGGTTCCTTTCTGTGGTCGGCCGGACTGGCAACAGAGTGGCGCAAGGCATCCCTGGCGTCTACCCGCCTGCTTAATAGCGAATTCGCTAATTAGCCCACCACGACCGGCGCCGCGTGTTACGCCAGCAACACGCCCGGCTGCGCAATGCCTAACTGCGTCATCAAGCGATACGCCGCTTCAGCGCCCTGGCGCTCGCTGTACACGTCGAGCAGCAGGTTGCGCAAAACCAACTCAATCGCCGGCAGGTTCCCGCCCCCCAGGTTGTCGATCGACTGGATCACTTGAGGCAGGGATAGACACCGGGCATGTTCCATCATTTGGGTGTGTAAGGCTTGGCGGCTCAACGGCACAGCTCCGTCAGGGGTCGGGCAAAAGGCCCGAGCGATGGGCCATTTTACATAGCGAAAGGCTTACTTCAATAGCTAATTCGCTAATTCGCCTACTAACAATCGATCCCGACAAAAGTTCGCCAAGCCTTGCCACACAAGGCTTTCAGCCATTCGCCCGGTCGGTCCGGCCGCCGCCGCGCGTGCCACCCCCGACCGACCACCACCCCCGACCGGCGCCGAGCACCGCCGGCCCCGCGCTGACGCCCGAAGCCGCCTAAGCCCGTCTGCGCGCCGTGCCCCCTTCCCTGACGCCACGCCTTGGCTGAAGTCGCCACAGCGCCCAAACAGGCGCCGCGGGCCTCCAGGCCGGAGAAAAGCGCCCAGCCCACCCCTCACCTTGATCACTGGAGCGCGTGCGCGACTGACGGGCCGTAGGCGGCGCGTGAAGGCGCGAAGGGACGGCCCACGGTGTGGCGGTCGGAATCGGTCGCCGACCGGCCCACAGCAACTGGAGGGCGCCTCCCTGACACGCCGGCGGCGGCCCGCACAGCGAGCGGTGTCCTTGCCCCGCGCCGCCCGGCGCGAAGTGGGCAGGCATTCTTTCAATGGCATTGAGTCGACCGGCAATCTAGAGCACTCCACGGCCCCGTAAGGCTCTGTTTCTAACCCTTGGGTGGTACCACTCGAACGCTAAAATTGCGGTTATTTCCAAAGCATCAGGCCCCGGCGCGGGGCGCGGGCCTGGGGCGGTACAAAAGGCGGAAAACGTGGGGGGAAAGCGGCATCTGGAAGGCCAGAAACAGCCGCACAAAGGCGTCTGAGGGGCGGTACAAAAGGCGCGCGCAGGCGAACGCACCGCCGGTGGCGGTGCCGATTGGCGGCGGCTTAGGAGGCGGGGTGGAGCTGCTGGTAGAGGGCCAGCACCTCGGCGTGGCCCTTGTCCGGGTGCGCCTTGGCCAGGTCCGAGAGGATGCCGGCCTTGTGCTGCATGGCCTGGATGCGCGCGCTGTTCGCCGCGGCCTTGAGCGTTTTGCTGCGGGCGGCCTCCGCATTGCGGTGACTCATGCGCCGGTCATGCGCGGCGGCCAGGTCATCAAGGTGCGCTTGCTGCTGCACGGCCTGCGCCTGACGGCGCTTCTTCTTGTAGGCCTTGGCCTTGGCCGTGCGCGCATCGGCGTGCTGGAAGCCCAGGCCGAGGTCATGAAAGAACCGCGGGCGCACGTAGATGGTGATGCGGCAGACCCAGCGCTTACCGTTGCGATACAAGCGCTTGATCTTGCGCAGGGTGTACTTGGCTTTCTCCAGGGTCTTCAGCAGGCGGCACAGCCGCGACGGACTGATGCCCGCGTCCTGAGCCAGGCCATTCTGCCGGTTGAGACGGAACTGGCCCTGGTTGTCCAGGTAACCCAGGACACCGGTGGCAATGTCCAACCGGGCCAGCAGCGGCTCGGCCACCGCCGCCAGGGCTAACCAACGCTCGGCGCGGGTCCGCCCGCCGCCCTGATGCACGGTGTCCAGGTCACGCAGGTATTTGCCGGTGCGCTCGTAAGCCTCGGCCTTGATGCGCTTGAGTGCCTCACCGAGAAAGGTTTTTTTCTGTTTTTCGGAGAGGGTGCGCGGCCGGCGGATGGATTGGTGCCCAACGGGAGGCAGGACTTTTTTAAACGGCGGGGGCGGTGCGGGGGCGTCTAGCGCGTCTTCGAGGGCGGCATACACGGCACTGGTCGGCGAGTGAGCCGGGAGCAACGACTTGACGATGTGCAGGGTCATAACGCGCCCCCGCACTGGCCAAAAGCGGCCACGAGGAACCGCGTAGGACGGACGGACCGCGGGTATAGGCGCGGCAAACGGTCGAAATGCAGCATGGTTGCTCCCCAGCAACGGGCTTGCGCAGAAGGGGACCGTCCACTAAACTCCGACCTTGCGTGGGTCATCCAGAGTTTGTTTAGCGGATCGATCACCGAAAACCCCAAGGCTGCCAGGCCTCTGGGGTTTTCTTTTTTCTAAGCCCTTGTTTTTAGTTCTAATTCTTCCATGGCAAAAGTGCCAGACGGCAAAATCATAGCAAAGCCGCCGTGTATTTAACATCAATACTGTTTAATTTTTTTCGGCGGGCCGGGCGTGCAAAGCGCCTTCATCAACCCAGCCCCCGCCAATAACCCTCGATAGTAGTCGGCAACCGTCCATCGATCAAAAGGTTTCGACGCGCCCCCCGGCCACGCTCGGCGCCGCCTGCAGCACCGCGGCCCACGCCTGACGCTCGGGCTCGTCCATCAAGGCCAACGCCAGATCCTCGGCCTTGACCCCTCCGGCACACGCCGCATAGCGGCGCCCGCCACCGAGACGCAGCCCGGCATACATCAGCGCGGCGCGCCGTTGATCCGCACCCAGTGCCAGCAGCATCTCGTAAAACAGCGCATCCGCGACCACCCGCGGGATCTGGTTTTGGCAGTACAGCCAGTCATGGATCACCCCGGCCTCGCGGTCCTCGATGTCATTAAACAGCGGCTTGACGCACCAGGGCGTCGAGGCCAGATCGGTGATGAAGCACTTCGGCGCGGTATAGAGCGTGCCGTCCAGGGCTCGATAGCGAAAGTCGGTCAGAAGCACCCACTCCCCCTGGGCATACGCCTGCAGGCGCAGTGGGTCGAGAAAACGCCCGTTACTCATCGGCCACCTCATCAGCGCAGGTCACGATGATGCGGTGCGGGGCAATCGTCGCATTGACCAGAATGCGATTGGCCAGGCGCGCCGGGTTGGGCACCGCGCAGTACGCGGCCACCGCCGAACTGGTGGTCCTGGCCACGCTGCAGCCACCCAGGGTCAGCAGCACGGCGAGCAGTAGCAGCCTCATGCCAACGCCCTCCGCACACCTTCGTCCAGTTGCGCGGCGCTGTACGGCTGCACCCCGTTCTCATGAAGGACGATGGCCACCAGCAGCGGGCGCAACACCACCGCCTGGGTGGTGTCGAGCGGCGCGTCCGGATCGACCGCCAGCGCCTTGGCCACCTGGCGCACATAGGCGTCGGTATCGTTCTCGGCCGGCGGCGCCCAGCGGTTGAGGATCTTGCGCAGGGTGTCGCAGCCGTGTTTGCGCTGGTAGGTCTGCAACAACTTGCCCAGGGCGCGCAGGCCGTTCTCGGCTTCATTGAAGCGGCAGAAGCGGCGCTCGATCACTGGCACGTGGGCCAGCTGGCCCTGCCAGTCGTTGACCGGGCTGTAATCAATATTGCCGGGGTTATGGTTGCGGATGCCGCGGGGAATCATGTGCATACAAAGCCCTCAGCCCGCCAAATCGCGGGCACAAAAAAACCGCTCGAGGCGGCCGGGTTAGCTGAAATAAGTAGTCGTTACACCGGCCAGCCCTGCTCGAGCAGCTCGGCGCTGATCGAGCTGTCGGCCACCGCACCCAACAGTTCGGCCTCGCGGTTAAAACAGGCCTGGACGAACGCCCGCACCTGCGAGGCCAGGCCGATCACCTGGGTCGCGTTCAGCTCGACAAAGCCGGTCGCCGCCTTCCACTTGATCTGGTAGTCAGGGTCGAGCGAGGCAGCAAAGGCGGCGCCGGTGAGCAGCGCCTGGCTGTCGCGCTCGGTGTTGACCGGGATGCCTTGCACCGTGACTCCACCGGTTTCTGCCTGGAAACGCCGCGCGGCAATCAGGGACGGCCAGTCCGGCGCCGGCTCGGGGGCAGATTCGGGGGCCGCAGCCAGCTTCTCCCAGCCGCTGCCGGTCCAGCGCGCCACTTCGTCGCCTTCAAGTTCAGGCGGTGGCGTCGGTGTGGAGCGCTCAGGAAGTGCGCCGTATGGATCAGCATCGACTACCCCGAAGAAAATACCGTTTAAGTCCCAGCGAT
>NZ_JACXXO010000027.1 GCF_017980685.1 Pseudomonas iridis | reverse complement strand
TGCTTACGTTTGCCGGCGTACTCAGCATCGGCGAAGGACATCTGTTTCATCGGGACTCAACCGTTCGATTCCTGTGAGGCGGGTATTTCACCAAATCTGGAAGCCTTTTTCAGAGTTTCCCTAAGGCAATACCCTTCGCAAGTTCGACTGCTGCCTCTTTATAAGCTGCTGTACGGTCTTCAGTTTGCGCTTCTTCACTCATCTCAGCCTCCCTGCGGCTTTCTCCACTAGTGCTTGTAAATCAACGTTGTCTGGATCGAGTCCAAGTTTTCGGATGTCCTCATTGACCTTTGCATCGCTACTTTGGACGATTTTCACTGGTTCGCGATCAAAAGGCCGCGGATCCTCGCCGTAATAGACTTTGGCCGGACCTTTCGGCACGTCTTCCAAACGGGCGAAGCCGTCATCGTCCAGCACGCCTTCGCGGGTCGAGCCATCGGCAAAATCCACGCGATAAGACGCGCCCGGCACCGGTTCCAGATTGTCGTAGTGCAAATTCAACTCCAGCCACGTCGGATTGGCTTTGGCCGTTTCCATCAACTTGCCGGCAATGTCGGCCGCCGCCAACCCCGGAATTAACGGAATCAAAATCCCGATCCCGGTCCCCACCCCAGGCGCACCCCCGGTATTAACCTTCACCTCTGCGCCACTAATCGTTACACCACCCGCATCAACCTTCACAAAACTCCCGCCAGCCTTGGCCGTGAGTTCCATGCCCCCCTCAACCACAACCTTGTCGCCGGCGTGGTAGTGGATTTCGGTGCCGGCTTCGACGAATTGAGCAGTCCCCACTTTCACATGCTGAGTCACACCGACAGTCAAATGATCATCCGCACGCATTTCGCTTTTACGATCCAGATGCGTAATCCGGTGTTCTTCAACCTTGAACTCGCTCAGGGTGTTGGCTTCAACGGTGTCGTGCCGTTCGTTGCCCACACGAATCTTCTGGTCGTGCTCGATGTTTTCATCCCAATCGCGCTGGGCGTGGATGTAGATCTGCTCGATGCCTTTCTTGTCTTCGATCCGAAACTCGTTGTAGCCCTTGCCGCCCGGTGAACTCAGGGTTTTGAAGGTGCTGCGGGTTTTGTTTGCCGGCAGGTCGTAGGGGACGACGTTTTCCTTGTGGTACAGGCAGCCGGTGACGAGGGGCTGGTCGGGGTCGCCCTCAAGGAAGGTGACGAGGACTTCCATGCCGATGCGCGGGATGGCGATGCCGCCGTAGGCTGCGCCGGCCCAGCCGCTGGCGACGCGCATCCAGCAGGTGGTTTTATCGTCGGCCTGGCCGTCGCGGTCCCAGTGGAACTGGACTTTGATGCGGCCGTATTGATCGCAGTGGATTTCTTCGCCGGCCGGGCCGGTGACGACGGCGGTCTGGCTGCCAAGGACTTTAGGTTTCGGGTGTTCGAGGGCAGGGCGGTAGTGCGCGTCCCACGGGGTCGCGATGAAGCTGTTGCGGTAGCCCTGGTGGAAATCGCTTTTGTTGTCGGTGACGTCGCTGGTGACGTTTTCGCCGAGCACTTGCGGTTGTTTGCCTTCGTGGAAGACTTCCAGCAGCAGCCACATATCGTTCCACTCGGCGCGCGGGTGTTCGGCGAGGGTGAGGAAATGGCCGCTGGTGAGGGTCGGCTCGTCACCTTTGCCTTCGGCGAGTTTGTAGTCGCTGCGATGGCGTTCCAGTGCTCGGGTCGAGAGGAATTTCCCGCGCTCGCGGGTGGTGAAGCGGCCGGGGTAGTCGTAGTCCTCAAGGTCCGGGGCAAAAGGGCTTTTCGCCGTGCCTTCGGGCAGGATCTTCGGTTTTTCGAAGTCGTAGTCGCGGCGGCTGACGCGGGTGGTGCGGGTTTCCAGGCGCAGGTTGAAACGCTTGATGACTGGTTTGTCGGCGCTCATGCCGGAGTCTTGCTGGTAGCTCACTGCTTTGAGTTTGCGGAAAACGGTCTGGTCGTCGCCGAACACCAGTTTGTGGCCACTGCTGCTGTGCTGGAAGTGGAAGTGAATGCCTTCCTCTTCGCACAAACGCTGGATGAAATGCAGGTCGGATTCGTCGTACTGCACGCAGTAATCGCGTTCCGGGTACTCGGCACTGAGCTGGAAGCTGTAGGCGTCGGCAAGAATGCCGCGATCTTCCAGGACCTGAGCGATGATCTTCGGTACGGTCAGTTGCTGGAAAATCTGCTGATCGTGGTTGTGCCGCAGGTAAGCGAGTTGCGGCACCAGGCTGATGCTGTAGCGCGTCAGGGTTTTGCCGGAATCGCCTTGCTCGATGCGGTACACCAAACCGTGGATCGTGCCTTCGCCAGTGGCACCAAACGTCAGCACGCCGCGCTTGTGCAGCAACTCTTCGAGCTTGAGGTCGGGGCGAGCGCTGACCAGTTCGAGGTCAAAACGGAACGGTTCGTTGAGGGCTTCGCGACCGGTGAAGCTCAGGACTTGCAGGTCAGCGGAAACGCCTTCGAGGGTGAGGGTGATGTGGGTTGCGTTGGCGTCCAGCATGCCTTGAATTCCGTCCGTTGAATAAGCAGGAGGTGGATGTTGCAGGATTAGACCGTCTCGTTCAAGGCGCAAATGCCGTATGCCCAGCCTGTGCGGGTTATAGGGAAAACCCTTAGGACGAACGTTCGGCCCAATAAAATCGGCTATTCCCCAAAAGCATGGCTCGCCAATCTGGAGGGTTCAAACGGCAGAGCGCCGAAGAATAGCCAGTCAGTTTCAGACTAAAGTCGCCTGTAGCACGTCAAAGCCATCTGCCATCATTGCGGCTCACCCCTGCGTGTTCACTTCCTCTCGGCGCTTCATTGATCCGGGACGGGAGCTATTTTTCTGGCTTATTGCGCGTTTGCGCAAACGCTTCAATGTTGGAGTTTTTCATGCGTCCCCCCTTTTTTCTCATCACCCCGCGCCAGTCGTTTGGCTTCGGAGCCCTTGTGCTGTGCGCCGGTTTCACCGCGCAAGTGCAGGCTGGCGGATTTCTTGAAGACACCACGGCGAAAATCGAGTCGCGCACGGTGTACTTCAACCGCGATTTCCGTGATGGGCACACGTCCAACGATCAGGGCGCGTCCAAGCGTGAAGAGTCGGCGCAGGGTTTCATTCTCAATCTGCAATCGGGTTACACCGAGGGCACGGTTGGCTTCGGTATCGATGCGCTGGGCATGCTCGGCTTCAAACTGGATTCCAGCGCCGACAGCAGTAACAGCGGTTTGCTGCCGTCCAGCGGGCAGGACCCCCGCGGTTCGAAAGATCAATACGCGAAAATCGGCCTGACCGCGAAAGTGAAGGTTTCGGACACCGTGCTGAAGTACGGCGCGCTGCTGCCGGATCTGCCGCTGCTGAAATACAACGACGGCCGTTTGCTGCCGACGATGTTCAACGGCGCAATGCTGACTTCAAAAGAAGTGAAGGATCTGACCTTCATGGCGGCGCGTCTGGACAAGTACACCGCGCGTGACTCCACCGATTCGCAAGACATCCGCGTGCACTGCAAGAACAAGCGCTACGCGTGTAACACCACCGCCGACCATTTCGACATGTACGGCTTCGACTACAAGATCAACGATCGTCTGACTGCGCAGTATCACTACGCCGAACTTGAAGACATCTATCGTCAGCACTACGTCGGGTTGTTGGGCAATCAGCCGCTGGGCAACGGTGTATTGAAAGCTGACTTGCGCTTGCTGAAAAGTGCCGACAGCGGCGATGCAAAAGCCGGCTCAATCGACAACCGTGCACTGAGCGGCATGCTGTCTTACGCCATCAGCGGCCACACTTTCAGTGGTGGCTGGCAGCGCATGAACGGCGACAACTCGATGCCGTACCTCGATGGCAGCAACCCGTATCTGATCAACTATGTGCAGGTCAACGACTTCGCCGCCGCGCAGGAACGCTCCTGGCAACTGCGTTATGACTATGACTTCAAGGCGATCGGCATCAACGGTCTGAGTTTCCTGACGCGTTATGTGAACGGTGATCACATCAAGGTCGTGGGCAGTGATCAGGAAGGCAAAGAGTGGGAGCGTGACAGCGAGTTGAAGTACGTGATTCAGACGGGGGCGTTCAAGGACGTGAGTTTACGCTTGCGTAATGCGACTTACCGTACGAATTACCAGCAGTTTGCCCGGGATGTGGATGAGACACGGTTGATTGTGAGTTACAACTTTTCGGTGTTGTAACCGTTGGATTGTCGGAATTAGACCCATCGTCATCGCGGGCAAGCCCGCTCCCACAGGGATCTCCATTGAACACGGATTCTGTGTTCGATAGACGTCCAATGTAGGAGCGAGCATTTTTCAAGCAGCGCGTCGCTTCAAAGTCCGGGAAGTGAAACCTGGAAAGCCTGCTCGCTGCCGGAAGGAGTTACGCCATAACCACCGCCAAGGGTGCCACTGATGGAAATTGCCCTCGCCAGGTTATCTTCTGTCCCGGCCATTCCCAGTACTTCAGTCAACCCTTCGGCAGGGCTCCAAGTGTAGACGCCCAGCGGCGCATTCGAATCGGTGGGCACGCAGGTCATGATGGTCTTGTCGACGGCCTGGGCAAGTGCGTCGACCTGGATGAGATTACAGCCCGAAGGTACGGGTACATAGGGAGCTTGATTGGGCACTTGGCGCCACAACCGCGGCCGTACGATTTGCCCAGGCGTCGTATCCGTCTCCTTCACGACGATGAGGTCGTTTTCGTTGAAAAACTGGGTCTCGGTTGCGTAGCCATTCGCAGACGCCAGTGTTGTCGGCACTGCGTCGAAACTCGACCAGAAGGTCGCTTTGGACGGGCCATTCGTGTAATGACAGGTTCCCGCGGCCTTATCGCTATTATTGATCGCGGTAACTTTGCAGTTGATTGCATCTGCCGGCGTCTTGAGCGTGTTTACAAGATATTTAACGCCATTGTAGGTCGCGACCCTCGGGCTGTTGCCACAATTGAGCGCAACATTTGGAAGGCCGTTGTGGGCCTCATCGTTAATGTCGGCAACTTTGCAATTATCATAGCGGTTGGAAACCATGATCGGCTTTCCTTCACCGAACAGCGGCCATAGAACTGCCGTCTGTCGTGTTCCGATACTTTGTCCTGCTACTTGCCCGTGCAGGTTGGCGGCTCCAAACGAAGTTCTAAGATCCAGAATCAGAGGAAGGAGTTCGGTTGGCGGACCTGAGGGCGTATTAATAGACCATGTCACAACACCACTTATCCCTAGCAGCTTTTTACAAGTCCCCACTATCACATTGACTCCCATTTGATGAGGGTCGCAGGCCGAGCCCAAGGCCGGTGGCTTCAAGTTGATGAAGGTTGAAGGTGGACGGAAAAACCAGGCCTGCGTTGGGGTTTGATTTATGCAGGCGCCCAGTACGTTACCGTTGTCGGTAACCGCAGCGGTCCTACACGTCTTGCCGGTCGGTCCGACCAGCACGGCTTGAGGGGGCGCCGCTTGAGCGGGACTGAGCATCAACATCAACAGCGGTAAAAGTACAGTGGTAGAAATGGCGGTTTGTCGCGCAAGGGATAAGTTCATGACGGATCTTCCATGTTCGTCGTTCAGGTTTTGCAAACAGGCGTCGATGCAGAATTCGATGTCCTGGCCTGACGGCGCCGTGGATGCTAATGGCGCTGTCGAACTTAGTAGAAAGGAGAGACAAGCCGCAGGCAACTGGCATATCTGACAGGTGACTACATGCTCTTTGCCATGCTAGAGCTCGCGGGTGACTACACGGGTGTTATAGCCAATGCCAGAACCGGCTCCAGAACCCGCGATTCAGATCCTCCTTGCAGCCAGCATATTGCTGCGCATACATGTCGGAACGATTCTGCACCTTGCGCGCAGTTGGCATCAGCCACGCCTTGCTGGCGTAAGTCTTGTTGCGATAACCGCCCCAGCCTTCGTGATAGTTGAGGTACTGGCCATAGGCGTCGTATTTGTAGACGCCGTTGATCGAGGTGGTCTTGTCCATGTACCAGCCGATGAAGTCGATGGCGTCGTCGAAGTCTTCGCGGTCGGCCCAGTTTCTACCGGTGCTTTTCTGGTAGTCGGACCAGACTTCATCCTTGGCCTGCGCATAACCAGATGCGGTCGAGACGCGGCCCCACGGAATTATCCAGAGCAGGTATTTGCGTGGCGTCTTGGCGTCGTAGCGGTAGCCGGACTCCTGATACATGATTGCGAACGGCACCTGGATCGGCACGCCCCAGCGCTTTTGCGTGACTTGCGCGGCGTCGTACCAATCGCTTTTTTCCCGGAAGATCTCGCAGATGTTTTCAGGCGAGCGGGGCGGCGAGGTGCCGCAGCCCGTCAACAGCGCCGCGAGTATCAATAGTCCAATTGTCTGCCGAGAATTCAAAAGCCGTCGTCCTGTGATGCGCATAAAAGGGCGACAGTTTACGCGTTCAGGTCAATTGATGACGATAGGGCAGATCCGGACCGGTCTTGCTGCAGGTCAGCGCTGCCGCTTGCACGGCGAACTTGAGCATCGCGTCGATCTGTTCGCGAGCCAATTGCTGCACGCCTTCGACCGAGTCCAGACCCTGTTCGGTCAGCCAGGTAATCAATGCAGCCTGGAAAGTGTCACCGGCGCCGACGGTATCGGCGATCTTCACAGGACACGCCGGCACCGACCAGGACCCGTGGGCGCGGCTGAACACGCTTGCGCCTTCACCGCCACGGGTGAGGAATACCATGTGGCAGCGATGCTCCAGCCAGCCTTCGATGACCCGCTGCGGATCCTGCTCGGGATACAGCAGGCTCAAGTCTTCATCGCTGACTTTGATCAGATCGGCCAGTTGCACCAGCGTGGCGATTCGTTCGCGCCACAGGTCGATATTCGGCTCGGGATTGAGGCGCACGTTGGGGTCGAGGCTGATCAGGCGTTTGCCGCTTTCACGCTGCACCAGCGCCAGCAGTGTGTCGGCAATCGGCTGCACCACCAGGGAAAACGAGCCGATGTGCAAGCCGCGTACTTCGGGGCCTAGCGTAGGCAGATGCGCCAGGCTCAGTTGCCGGTCAGCGCAGCCTTCACCGCGAAAGCTGTAATGCGGCGAGCCATTGGCACCAACGGCGACCATCGCCAGCGTGGTCGGTGCAGCGAAGTCCACCAGATAATCCGGGCGCACACCTTCGTCCTGCAGCACCTGTTGCAAGCGGCGACCGAGGTAGTCGGTGGACAGCCCGCCGAACAAGGCCGAGTCCACACCCAGACGGCGCAAACCCACCGCGACGTTGAACGGCGAGCCGCCAGCAATCGCCTTGAAGTTCACTTTCGAGGCCAGACCACTGGCATCGTCTTCGCTGAAGAAATCAAACAGCGCTTCGCCACACACCAAATACATAATTGTTTGCTCTTTATAGGGTTGCGACATGCTGTTGATAGCGTTCATAAGCCTGCTGGAACGCCGCGACATTGGCGGCGTTCGGCAGGGTTTCACTGCTCAGGTCAAGCTTCACGCAGCGCTGGCAGAGATCGGCCAGCGTGTCTTCGTGACCATGGGACCATGACTTGCACCACGCGGCCTGAATAGCGGCGCCAAGGGCGGCCGCTTCGCTTTGTTCGGTGCAGATGACAGGGGTGTCCATGATGTCGGCGACGATTTGGCGCCACACGGCGCTCTTCGAACCGCCGCCGATCAGGCAAATGCTGCGGCTTTGTAAACCATTGTGCCGGAGTAAATCCAGTCCATAGCGCAAGCCGAAGGTCGTGCCTTCGATGGCGGCGCGGCACAGATTGGCCTGGGTCAGGTTGTCCAGCGTCAAGCCGTGCAGGCTGCCGGTGGCGTGGGGCAGGGCGGGGACGCGCTCGCCGTTGAGGAATGGCAGCATACACACGCCTTCAGCCCCGATAGGGGCCTGGGCGACGAGGGTGTTGAACTGATCGAGATCGAGGTCGAACAGTTCGCGAATCGCGCCGGTGGCGTTGGTCAGGTTCATGGTGCAGATCAGTGGCAGCCAACCGCCGCTGGAGGAGCAAAAAGTCGCGACCGAAGCGTCCCCACTGACCGTTGGCGCATCGGCATAGGCGTACACAGTGCCGGACGACCCGAGGCTCATGGTGATCGCGCCGGGCTGGATGTTGCCGGTGCCGATGGCGCCCATCATGTTGTCACCGCCACCGCTGGACACCAATGCGTTGCGGTTGATGCCGAGGTGTTCGGCAATCGCGGGCAGGATCGTGCCTACGGCTTCGTGCGCATCGATCAGCTCCGGCAACGCCGCTTGCAGGCGTCCGCTGGGGTCGATGTCGCGCAACAGCTGCAAATCCCACTGGCGGCTGCGGACGTTGAAATAACCGGTGCCGGAAGCGTCGCCGTATTCGCTGCAGGCTCGACCCGTGAGCCAATAGTTGAGGTAATCGTGGGGCAGCAGGACGCGGGCAATGCGCGCGAAAACGTCTGGGTGCTGTTCCTTGGTCCAGAGCAGTTTTGACACGGTATAACCCGGGGCGATGACTACGCCGAGGCGTTCCAGAGAGCCTTTTTCACCGCCCAGATGGGTGAGCAATCGGTCGTTTTCAGCGCTGGTTTCGGTGTCGCACCAGAGCTTGGCCGGGCGCAGGACTTCGCCTTCATCATCGAGCAGCACCAGACCGTGCTGCTGGCCGGAAACGCCGATGCCGAGGATTGATTGGCCGTCGACATCCGCCGCCAGCAGCGCCTGGCGGGTGGCGAGGGCGAAAGCTGCAAGCCATTGCTGAGTGTCTTGCTCGCGACGGCCATTGGCGCCGCTGATCATCGTGTGCGCCGCGGCGCCCTGGCCGAGCACCTGACCGCTGGCGGCATCGAGGATGATCGCTTTGGTGCCTTGGGTGCCGCAGTCTATGCCGAGGAAGAGTTGTCGGGTTGTCATATGTGGACCAGTCGGTTAGCGATGAAGATCAAGAGCCACCCCCTCACCCCAGCCCTCTCCCCCCAAGGGGGGGCGAGGGGGAAAGGGAGCCGTTTTGTATGCTTTTCAGCACCTGAGTTCGACTCGGTATCTCAGGTCGATGCAACTCAAAAAACCACCACGGTCAGTTCCCTCTCCCTCGGGGAGAGGGCTAGGGTGAGGGGCTTTTCAGGCAAGAACCCGTTCTAAAGTCCGCGTAACACCCACCTCGCGCAAACTATCGCAACACCATTCAAACGCTGCGACAAACTCCGTCGACCTCGGTATCGCCGTGCCGAAAATCTCCTCGACCGCCAACAAACGCTCCGTCATCAATGCATCATCCGCCACCAGCGCCTGACAAAAAACAGCCCGCGGATCAGGAATGGAATAGGTATCGCCATTCTCATCCACGCCCTTCAAATACAACGCCCAGGCTGCCACCACCAACGCCGCGCGGCGGGTCTCGCGCCCATCGGCGATCAACCGGTTGATCGTCGGAACAGTGAACTTGGGAAACTTTGACGAACCATCCGAACACACCCGCTCAAGCTGATCGGCAATCGCCTGGTTAGAGAACCGCGCTACCAGCGTGTCTTTGTAATCGTCCAGGTTGATACCCGGCACCGGCGCCAGTTGCGGCGTGACATCCAGGTCCATGTAAGCGCGCATGTAACGCACGAACAGCGGGTCGTTCATGGTTTCGTGGACGAAGCGATAGCCCTTCAAAAAACCCAGATAGGTCAGCGCCAGATGGCTGCCATTGAGCAATTTGATCTTCATCTCTTCGTACGGCGACACGTCGTCGGTGAACTGCACGCCAACCTTCTCCCACGCCGGGCGACCGTTGACGAATTTGTCTTCCAGCACCCACTGCACAAACGGTTCGCAGACCACCGGCCAGGCGTCGTCCACCGCATGTTTGTCGGCAAGCTGCAGACGGTGCGCGGTGCTGGTCATCGGTGTGATGCGGTCGACCATCGCGTTGGGGAAACTGACGTTCTGCTCGATCCAGTCGCGCAGCCCGGTGTTGCGCAGGGTGGCGAAGGCCAGCAGCGCCTTGCGGGTCACCGCGCCGTTGTGCGGCAGGTTATCGCAGGACATGATCGTGAACGCCGGCGTGCCTGCGCCACGGCGTTTCTCCAGGGCCGCGCAGAGGAAGCCGAACACGGTTGTCGGTGCGCCTGGGTGCGCCAGATCGTGCTGGATCTGCGGCAGGTGCGCCATGAATTCGCCGTTGCTGTCGTCGATGCAGTAACCGCCCTCGGTGATGGTCAGCGAGACGATGCGGATCTGCGGATCGGCGAGTTTGTCGATCAACGCCTGCGCGCCGTCTTCGGCCAGGAGCATGTCGCGAATCGCGCCGATAACGCGTACTTCGGTGTCATCGCTGTCGCCGAGTTCGAACAGGGTAAACAAGTAATCCTGCTCTTTGAGATCGTCGCGGGCGCGGCGGTCTTCGGCGCGCAGGCCGACACCGCAAATCGCCCAATCCAGGGCTTCGCCGGTGTTCATCAGCGCGTCGGTGTAATACGCCTGATGCGCCCGGTGAAAGCCACCGACGCCAATGTGCGCGATGCCTTGGCGAGTGTCGCTGAGGCTGTAGGCCGGCAGTTGCACTTCGGCGGCGAGGCGGTTGAGATTTTGTTTGTTCAGTTTCATGGGAAAACTCTCGAAAAAATCAGGCAGCCGCACGCAGCGGACGGGCCAGCGCCACGCCTTCGGCATCGAATAAATGGCAGTGGGCGGCGTCCAGATAGAGGTTCAGTTGCTCGCCATAACGGCTCGCCAGATCACCGCGCACACGCATGGTCAGGGCTTCGCCTGCGTTGGTTTTGACGTGGCAAAAGGTGTCGCTGCCCAGACGTTCGCTGACATCGGCGGTGACTTGCAGGGTGCAGTCGCCCGGTTGTGCCAGCTCCAGATGTTCCGGGCGAATACCCAGGGTCACAGCGCTGCCGACGCTCAGGTGCGCGGCGTTCAAAGGCAGGGTGATGCGAGTACCAGCGTCCAGCGCGACTTCGCAGCTTGGGCCGTCGGCGCGGGTAATCTTGCCCTTGAGGAAACCCATTTTCGGTGTGCCGAGGAAACCGGCTACGAACAGGTTGGCCGGGCTGTGATAGAGGTCCAGCGGCGAGCCGACCTGCTCGATCCTGCCGCTATTGAGCACCACGACCTTATCGGCCATGGTCATCGCTTCGACCTGATCGTGGGTCACGTAGATCATGGTCGCTTGCAGGTCCTTGTGCAGGCGCAGCAGTTCCAGTCGCATCTGCACGCGCAGCGCGGCGTCGAGGTTGGACAGCGGCTCGTCGAACAGGAAGATTTTCGGATTGCGCACGATGGCGCGGCCGATCGCGACACGTTGACGCTGACCGCCGGAGAGCTGTTTGGGTTTGCGCTCAAGCATCGGCCCGAGCTCAAGAATGCGCGCCGCCTCACCGACTTTCTGCTCGACTTCGGCTTTCGGCACACCGGCCAGATCGAGTGCGAAAGACATGTTCTTTTTCACGGTCATGTGCGGATAAAGCGCGTAGGTCTGAAACACCATCGCCAGGTCGCGTTTGGCCGGGCTGACTTCGGTGATGTCGCGGCCATCCAGTTCGATGGTGCCGTCGCTGACTTCTTCCAGGCCTGCGATCAGACGCAGCAGCGTGGACTTGCCGCAGCCGGACGGGCCGACGAAGACCACGAATTCCTTGTCGTTCACTTCCAGGTCGATGCCCTTGATGATGGAGAAACCTTCGAAGCCTTTTTGCAGATTCTTGATTTTCAGGTTGGCCATGGTGATGGGCCTCCGCATTTTATTATTCAGTTGAACCGGATCGGCTTTTCTGTGGGGGCGAGCCTGCTCGCGAAGGGGCCGTATCAGTCACCATCTTTGTTGGATGACACACCGCTTTCGCGAGCAGGCTCGCTCCCACAGGGAATCGCATTCGATTGAATATCTTCATTTCACAGCGCCAAACGACAGCCCGCGCACCAGTTGTTTCTGGCTGATCCAGCCGAAGATCAGAATCGGCGCACAGGCCAGAGTCGACACCGCCGACAACTTGGCCCAGAACAACCCTTCGGGGCTTGAGTACGAGGCGATTAACGCGGTCAGTGGTGCGGCTTTCGAGGAGGTCAGGTTCAGCGACCAGAAGGCCTCGTTCCAGCACAGGATCAGCGACAGCAGCACGGTCGAGGCGAGGCCGCCCTTGGCGATTGGCAGCAGCACACGGACCATTTCCTGCCACAGCGTGGCGCCGTCGAGGCGGGCGGCTTCGAGGATGTCTTTGGGGATGTCCTTGAAGTAGGTGTAAACCATCCAGACCACAATCGGCAGGTTGATCAGTGTGTAGATCACGATCAGCGCGATGCGCGTATCGAGCAGGCCGAAACTCTTGGCCAGCAGGTAGATCGGCATCAATACGCCCACTGGCGGCAGCATTTTGGTGGAGAGCATCCACAGCAGCGTGCCTTTGGTGCGCTGGGTTTCGTAGAACGCCATCGAGTAGGCGGCCGGCACCGCAATCAGCAGGCTCAGCGCGGTAGCGCTGAAGGAAATCACCACCGAATTCCAGGCAAAACTGAAGTAGTCGCTGCGCTCGTTGATGTGCAGGTAATTCTCCAGCGTGGGCGTGAAGATGAACTGCGGCGGCGTGGCGAAGGCGTCGATTTCGGTCTTGAAACTGGTCATCACCATCCAGAAGATCGGGAAGAAAATCACGATCGCGATGGCCCAGGCCAGGGTGCCGAGCAGCAGGCTTTGCAGCCGGCGGGATTGTTGAAGAGTCATGGCAGGCCTCAGGCTTTGTCAGTCAGGTTTTTGCCGATCATCCGCACCAGAATGATCGCGGCGATGTTGGCGATGACCACGGCAATCAAGCCGCCCGCCGAGGCCATGCCGACGTCGAACTGCACCAGCGCCTGGTTGTAGATCAGGTAGGCGAGGTTGGTAGACGCGTAACCGGGGCCGCCGTTGGTGGTGGTGAAAATCTCGGCGAACACCGACAGCAGGAAGATCGTTTCGATCATCACCACCACCGCAATCGGCCGAGCCAGGTGCGGCAGCGTCAGGTGCCAGAAGATGGCGATGGGACCTGCACCGTCGAGGCGCGCGGCTTCTTTCTGCTCCTGGTCGAGGAACTGCATGGCCGTCATCAGGATCAGGATCGCGAAGGGCAGCCATTGCCACGAAACAATGATGATGATCGACAGCAGCGGGTAGTGCGCCAGCCAGTCCACCGGTTGTGCGCCGAACAGTTTCCAGATGTAGGCGAGGATTCCCGACACCGGATGGAAAATCAGGTTCTTCCAGATCAGCGCGCCGACCGTGGGCATGATGAAGAAAGGCGAAATCAGCATGACCCGCACGATGCCACGGCCGAGAAACTCGCTGGCCTCCAGCAACGCGCTGATCAACACGCCGAACACCACACTGATCAGCAACACGCTGCCAACCAATAGCAAGGTGTTGGTGGCGCCGGGCATGAACCCTGAGTCGGTCAGGAAATAAGTGAAGTTCTCAAGCCCCACGAACTGGTTTTCACCGGGGTAGAGCAGGTTGTAGCGGATCAACGAGAAGTAGATGGTCATGCCCAGCGGCACGATCATCCACAGCAGCAACAAGGCCACGGAGGGGCTGACCAGAAACCAGCCGGGATTGGCCACGCGGCTTTTGCGCTGCGGCCGGGACAGGTCGATTTGGGCTTTGGCAGTTGAAGTATTCATGGCAATAACCGATTAGCGACGGGCGGATGAAGATCAACTGTGGGAGCGAACCTGCTCGCGAAGAGGCCGTCACATTCAACATCTCAGTGACTGACCTGGCGCTTTCGCGAGCAGGCTCGCTCCCACATGGAAATGCGCTGGTTTACTTCGGATAACCCGCGCGCTTCATCTCGCGTTCAGTGGTCTGCTGCGCTGACGCCAGCGCCTGATCCACCGTGGTCTGGCCGATCAGCGCCGCCGAGAACAGCTTGCCGACCTGAGTGCCCACCGCCTGGAACTCAGGGATGGTCACCAGTTGAATGCCTATGTACGGCACCGGTTTCAGCGTCGGTTTGCTCGGGTCGGCGGCTTTCAGCGATTCCAGCGTGACCTTGGCAAACGGCGCCGCTTTCATGTAGGCATCGCTGTAGGTCGTGGCGCGGGTGCCCGGCGGTACGTTGGCGATCCCGTCCTTCTCGGCAACCAGTGCGCCGTATTCTTTCGACGTGGCCCAGGCGCTGAAGGTTTTCGCGGCATCCTTGGCCTTGGAGCTGGTCGGAATCGCCAGAGCCCACGAATACAGCCATGCCGAACCTTTGTCTGTGACTTGATGCGGTGCGAAGGTGAAGCCGACGTGGTCGCTAACCTTGCTCTGGGTCTTGTCGGTGACGAACGAGCCGGCGACGCTGGCATCGACCCAGATGGCGCATTTGCCGCTGTTGAACAGCGCAAGATTTTCGTTGAAACCGTTGCTGGAGGCACCCGGCGGGCCAGATTTCTTCATGGTGTCGACATAGAAATTCAGCGCGTTTTTCCACTCGGGCCCCGTGAATTCAGGCTTCCACTGCTCATCGAACCAGCGCGCGCCATAGGCATTGGCCACGGTGGTGATCAACGCCATGTTCTCGCCCCAACCGGCCTTGCCGCGCAGGCAGATGCCGTATTGCTCTTTATCTTTGTCGGTGAGTTTTTCCGCGAAACCAGCGATCTGTTCCCAGGTCGGACGCTCTGGCATGGTCAGGCCGGCCTCTTTGAACAGGTCGGTGCGGTAATAGGTGATCGAGCTTTCGGCGTAGAACGGCAGGGCATACAGCGAACCCTTGACCGACAGACCTTCGCGCACCGACGGGAACACATCGTCGAGGGCGTAACTGGCCGGCAGGTCTTTCATCGGTTCAAGCCAACCCTTGGCGCCCCACAGTGCAGCTTCGTACATGCCGATGGTCAACACGTCGAACTGCCCGCCTTGAGTGGCGATGTCGGTGGTCAGGCGCTGACGCAGGACGTTTTCTTCCAGCACGACCCAATTGAGCTTGATGTCCGGGTGCTCGGCCTCGAAAGTTTTCGAGAGCTTCTGCATGCGGATCATGTCGCTGTTGTTGACGGTGGCGATGGTCAGGGGCTGGGCGCCAAGGCTGACGCTGCTGAGGGTCATGCAGGTGAGGGCAAGCAGAGCTTTTGCAGTGGGTTGCATCGTGCACTCCTTTTTCTGCACCCCGGGGGGAGGCAGAAGGACGGTTATTGTTTTTGTGTCTTCCGAATGCAGGAAGAATGTGTGCTGATTACAGCGTTCAATCGCAGGACTGACAAATCATCCATCGCACTTCGACTGATACTTTTTTGTACTGGACTTTGACCGGGTAAACGCAGGGAAGGGGATTGCAGCGTGGGGAGGACATCGGATATGTACAGGTTTTCAGAGATTAATAGCCAAGTTCAAAAGATCGCAGCCTTCGGCAGCTCCTACAGAAGACCGGTGTAGGAGCTGCCGAAGGCTGCGATCTTTTGATCCTGCTTTCAGCTGTGGTTTTGCTCAGTCAGGCGCTGCACCGCCAGGCGTCGATAATGCGAAGGTGTCATGCCCTTGAGCTGCTGAAAGCGCCGATTGAAGTTGGAAATATTGTTGAATCCGGACTCGAAGCACACATCCGTCACCGGTTTATCTCCATCGGCCAACAGCTCGCAGGATTTGCTGATGCGCAAGCGATTGACGAACTCGATGAAGGTGCGCCCGGTCGCCTGTTTGAATACGCGGCTGAAGTAGGTCGGTGTCATGCTCAGATGCTCGGCGACTTCTTCCAGGGAAATGTCCCGGGCGTAGTGGCTGAAGATGTAATCGACCGCGCGGTTGGTGCGATCGATATTGTGCTCGTCCGCCAGTTGCGGCGTGGTGGCGCCGGACAATAACTGGAATTCATCGCTGGCTGCGAGCAACTCCATGAGGATGAAAAAGTGCCCAAGCCGAGTGACGCCGCTGCTGTCGGCGATTCTTTGCATCAACGTCATGGCCTGGCGAATCGTGCGTTTGCAGCGGAACTCGATGCCGTACTGAGCACGCTCCAACAATGGCGCCAGCGTCTTCAATTCGGCGAACACCTGGTGGCCGCTCTCGAACAACTCATCAGTGAAATTGACCAGCATGTCGCGCTTTTCGACGATTTCGTCTTCGGCCACCTGGCTGATCCAGTTGTGCGGCAGATTGGGCCCGGTGAGGAACAGCGATTCTGGATAGAAGTTGCCGATGTAGTCGCCGATGAACACTTTGCCCGAACTGGCAACGATCAGGTGCAGTTCGTATTCCTTGTGAAAATGCCAACGCACCAACGGGCAGGGAAAACCATGCTGGCGGTAGATGATGGACAGCCCGTTGTGGTCATCCATCAACTCGTAAGAGGGGTCGGTCACGCGTGCGGTGCGGGTCATGGCTGGACACTTTTTTGTTATCGCCTGGCGATCATGCCTCTTTCATGGCCTAAGGTGCCAGCCCGATACTTCAATAGGCTGGCTGATCAACCCTGGTGAGCCTTTTTGCCCGCCCTCTTGAGATTTGCCAGATAACAGAAATAGACGAGCTTGGAGTTTTTAATAAAGTCGAAGTTGATGATGCTGCATTTTTCCGCCCAATCACTTTTTGCCGGGTCGAACCATTCGTCGAGCTCTTCCAGCATTCTGACTGGCCCACCCGCGTCATAGATGGCAGCCGACAGCGACCACGGCGCCCGTTGCCCGGGAGGATTGGCCATAACTTCAGCGATATAAAGTTTTAAACGCGAGTGAGAGAAAGTATCTTCAAAAATCCTTGAACCGTCGCTGCCGGCCCATCGATGCGGGGTTTCAGATGCGAAGACTTTTCTATCAAGACTGCTGTTATAAGGCGCGGTGACCAGAACGCGCTGAGGGCGGCTGACTGCCTTTAATTCTCCAAGCGTCAGGTTCATGTTTTCTGTCGGTATGATGTGTTCTCCAAGGTGCTCCTTCATCATGTCGCTGAAGTAGCCGAAGTCAAACTTTTCGTTACCATGTTCGAGTTTGTGAAAGTCCAGAATGATGAACTCGTTAAAGCTTCGTTCGAGAAAAGCTTTAATGTCGCGAATAAGATCAGCCAGTGTGCGCGAAGACCAGGCTCCGTTATGTATGAAACGAAATTTCTCAAGTCCACTCGCTTTGGCGTTATAGACCAGGCGTACATCAAGCGCCCGGGCGCCGCGATTAAGCTGGCTATAGAAGGGCACGTCCTGACAAGCGAACCAGTTACGGGTGAATACACTGGAGTAAGAGGCTTCCAGGTCGCAGCCCGCATTGTGCGTGCCGGGCAATGTCATTTCTCTAAGCGATAGATTGTCGCATTCAGGGGTCGCTCTCATCCACTCGTGAGCGGGGAAATCCTTAAAACTACTCGGTGTCATGTTTACATCCTGCTGGCTTGGTAAGTTGTTTAAGTTAGCTGCGCAGGATGTATATAACGAATGACAGAGATTTGACTAATGATGATGTTGTTCGAATTGTGTGTTTATCGGATCTTAAGTATCGGTGTCTGGCGCAATGTTACGATTCTTTGCCTCAATCCACTGCGCCATGTACTGAGTACTTTTGTGGGAGTGGTGGCGTAGCATGTTTCCGATAAAGTTACTGGCCCTGAGTTGTTTCAGGTTTAGTTGGTAACTGATGAGTTTTTTTATCAATGCCGGGCCATGAACTGAAATAGGGTAACGCTCATTGAGCAATACTGTTCCTGCAAGTTGGCTCGCTTGCCAGCGAGCCTCATCGGTATAAAGTTGAACGGCATTGTTCGCGAAGTCGCTTGCCGTTTGTGTGACCGCGCCGGGCCAAGGGAGATCCCCGTGCATGCCTTCGGCGCCGATCGGCGTGGTCACGCTAGGTGTTCCGCAGAGCATGGCGTCAACCAGTTTGCCCTTGATGCCGGCACCGAAACGCAGAGGGGCCAGACAGACCCGCGCTGCGGACATAACCTGCAAAGCATCCTCAGCCCAGTTCATGATGTGAAACCCTTGCGCCGCATTATGCAGCGCAGTGGCTTTGGGCGGGGTGTATGCACCATAGATATGCAGTTGCGCCTGCGGCAGTTGCTGGCGGATCAGCGGCCAGATCGTGGTCTTCATCCAAAGCACGGCATCCCAGTTGGGCGCGTGGCGAAAATTACCGATGCTCAGAAAATGCGCGCGTTCCTCGAACGGGCGAAATGCTGCTGTCGGCGACTCGATCATCAACGGGCACCAGTGCAATAGTTGTCGCGGCAGCCCGAACTGTGACACCAGCAGATCTATCTCGACCTCGGAAATCATCAAGTTCAAGTCACAGCGATACAGCGCAGCGATTTCACGCTTGGCCAGGTCGGTATCGGCCATCAACTCAAACTCTTCGCGCAATGCCGGGGCGAACAAATCGCTGAAGTCATCCTGATCGTCGTTGATTTTCAAACGATCCTTCTGACGTTGATGGCGGGCATGTCGCAGGCTTTGCAAATCGGATGTTTCCAGAACACGCAGGGCGTCTGGACAATGCTTTTCAACCCGCCAGCCGAACTGTTCTTCCATCATGAACTGGTCGAACAACACAATGTCGGGCGCCAGGTTGCTGATGAAGGTATCGAAGCTGCTGTTATTGAGTTCGATCGGCACCTCGCGGATCCCCAGTGCAGACAAATCGGCCTTGTGCTCACCGGGCCCCGCCGGGCTGCTGAAGGTGATGTCCCAGCCTTGGGTCAGGAACGTCTCGAGAATCTGCATCACGTGCCCGCTGGCAGCGGAGGAACGGGGTTCGGGCCAGACATAACCAATGACGAGAACTTTGGTTGCAGGCTGACTCATAACGCGAATTCCTAAACATACGGTGGGGAAAAAACAGCGCGAATTAAAACACAAACCGGACAGTCTCCGGTTTGTCGATATCCGTTGGGAGGGGCGTCGAGGCGCAGAGTGTGGGGCGCTTCCGGGAATCTGGTCGTGCCAGGGACTACATGATCAAGTGTCTTGAGTTACAAGAATGCCCTTCACCTTGTCGCGTAGTTCGTCAATCGAAAACGGTTTGCCGATAACGTGCATGCCATCTGGCACATCGATACTTTCGGCGTAACCACTGGCAAACAGGATTGGCAATTCGGGACGCATTTTACGCGCTTCCAGGGCCAGTTCACGGCCATCCATACCGGGCAAACCGACATCCGTCATCATCAGATCAATGTGACTGGCCGTATCCACCAGAATTTCCAGCGCCTGTTCGCTACCGTCAGCCTCCAACACTTTGTAGTCCAGTTCCTCGAGGACATCGACGATCAGCATGCGCACGATGGCATCGTCTTCGACTACAAGGATGGTGGAAAGGGTGGCGGACATAATTAAGCTCTCAAGGGTAGGGTTGGGGCGCGCCGGTCGATCAAAAATACCGGGCTCTTGCATGAGTAAGTGGCGCATAGCCACAAGTTCCCGTTTTGATACAAAAAAGATTAGCAGCTGCGAGGCGTGCAAGGATAACTGTTGGCACGCACCCAGGCGCAGGCAAATGTAGGAATTTACTGCCAAAATCGTCAGAAAAATGGATCCAGGCCGGTGTTTTGGGGCAAACTCTCGGGTTTTCAACAGTTCGACAAGGCTGCCCCATGTCCTCTCCGTCTTCGGTTGATGAGCAACGCTTTCGCAAACTCCTGAGTCGCAACGTCAGTCTGCCACTGGGCGTCGGCGTGCTCAGTGCGGTGTTCTTCGTGTCGCTGATCACTTACCTGCTATCGGTCATCCAGTGGGTTGAACACACTGACCGCGTGATCAATAACGCCAACGAAGCGGTGAAACTGACCGTGGATCTGGAAACCGGCATGCGCGGTTACCTGTTAAGCGGCGATGAGCACTTCCTCGACCCGTACGAAACAGCCAGGCCGCGAATCGCCGTGGCGCTCAATACGTTGCTTGAGCTGACAGCCGACAATCCAGTGCAAATCGATCGTTTGCGCCGCCTGCAAGCGTTGCAGACCGAATGGGCGACCTACGCGCAATCGATGATCGATTTGCAGCGCAGCAGCGGTGATTACCGTGGTGCGGTGAGAGCCGGGCGCGGCAAGCGTCTGACGGACGAGATTCGCAAGCAGTTCGAAGATGTGATCGACATGGAGCAGCAGTTGCGCGCCTCGCGCAATGAAGAGGTGCGCCGCACTACGATCTGGAGCATCACCCTTTATCTGCTGTTTGTCGCGGGTATCAGCGGGTTGCTGGCCTACATTGGTCGGCGCGATCTGGTCAATCTGTCGCAAAACTACGGCGCCACATTGGCCGCACAGCAAGCCAGCGCCGAGCGCCTGGAACGCCAGGCCTGGCTGCGCAACGGCCAGACCGAACTGGCCGAGCAAGTGCTGGGGCAACTGACACTGAATCTGTTGGGACGCAACATTCTGCAGTTCTGCGCCCAATATCTCGGCAGCGCGGTGGCGGCTCTTTATGTACGCGAAGAGCACGGTGACCTGAAGCGGGTCGCCACCTATGGCTTCTCGCGGGAACAGGAAGAACACGGGCAGGCGATTCACAGTGCTGAAGGCATTGTCGGTCAAGTGGTGCAGCAGGCGCGCCTGGTTCGGCTGGATTCGGTGCCATTCGATTACTTCAAGGTCAGTTCCGGTCTTGGCGACGGTCTGCCGCACAGTGTGCTGGTGGTGCCGACCAGCGAAGACGATCGGGTCAACGGCGTGATCGAGCTGGGTTTCCTGCGTCCGCTCAATGACCGCGACATCGAGTTGCTGGAGCTGATCGCCAGCAATATCGGCACCTCTATCGAGGCGGCCCGTTATCGCCAGCGCCTGCAGGAAGTGTTGGCCGAAACCCAGCAACTCAACGAAGAGTTGCAGGTGCAGCAAGAAGAGCTGAAAACCGCCAACGAAGAGCTGGAAGAGCAGTCGCGGATTCTCAAGGAGTCCCAGGCGCATCTGGAAACCCAGCAAGTGGAGCTTGAGCAGACCAACGAGCAACTGGCTGAACAGGCCCAGACACTTGCAGAACAACGCGACGCCATGGACTTGAAAAACACCGAGCTGAATCAAGCTCAGGTGCAACTCGAAGAGCGTGCCGAAGAGTTGCAGCGTTCGAGCAAGTACAAGTCCGAGTTCCTCGCAAACATGTCTCACGAACTGCGCACACCGCTGAACAGTTCGCTGATCCTCGCCAAGTTGCTCGCGGAAAACCCGCAGGACAACCTCAGTCCCGAGCAGGTCAAGTTTGCCGAGTCGATCTATTCCGCCGGCAACGATCTGCTCAACTTGATCAACGATATCCTCGACATCTCCAAGGTCGAGGCGGGCAAGCTGGAAGTTCTGCCGGAAAACACCCACGTCGCACGGCTGGCGGACGGTTTGCGGGGTGTCTTTGAACCGATCGCGGCGGATAAGAAGCTGGCGTTCCGTGTCGAAGTGCAACCCGGCGCCCCGACAATGATGTTTACTGACCGCCAGCGTCTGGAACAAGTGATCAAAAATCTGCTGTCCAACGCCATCAAGTTCACCGAGCAAGGCTCGGTCAGCCTGACGATTGCCAGTCAGCCCGATGAGCACATTGCCTTCATCGTTCAGGATTCGGGGATCGGCATTGCCACGGATCAGCAGGAAAGCATCTTCGAAGCCTTCCGTCAGGCCGATGGCACCACCAATCGCAAGTACGGCGGCACCGGGCTGGGGTTATCGATTTCCCGGGACCTGGCAATGTTGCTCGGCGGTTCTATCAGTGTCAGCAGCACGCCGGGGCAGGGCAGTGTGTTTACCCTGGTATTGCCGTTGCAGTACAGCGAGCCGGGTGATACAGCGTTCACGCCGCTGAGCTTTACTCCGCCCGCGGCCGTTACGCACGTTGCCGCGTCGGCAGCGCCGGTTACATCACTTGCCCCGGTCAACATCCCGCGCTTTGCCGATGACCGCGACAAAGGGCCGTTTGCGACCCGCTGCATTCTGGTGGTCGAGGACGAGCCGAATTTCGCTCACATCCTTTACGACCTGGCGCATGAGTTGGGTTATCAGTGCCTGGTCGCCCATGGGGCGGACGAAGGCTACGATCTGGCGCGGGATTTCTTGCCGGATGCGATCCTGCTCGATATGCGCCTGCCAGACCACTCCGGTCTGACCGTGCTGCAGCGTTTGAAAGAGCGCGCCGAGACCCGTCACATCCCGGTCCACGTGATCTCGGTCGAGGATCGTGTCGAAGCGGCGATGCACATGGGTGCGATCGGTTACGCGGTCAAGCCGACCACCCGCGAAGAGCTCAAGGACGTGTTCGCCCGTCTCGAAGCCAAGCTGACGCAAAAGGTGAAACGCGTGCTGCTGGTCGAGGACGATGACCTGCAGCGCGAAAGCATTGCGCGGCTGATTGGCGATGAAGACATCGAAATCACCGCCGTGGGCCTTGCTCAAGAGGCTCTGGATCTGCTGCGCACGACGATCTTTGATTGCATGGTGATCGACCTGAAGCTGCCGGACATGCTCGGCAACGAGTTGCTCAAGCGCATGTCCACCGAAGACATCTGTTCGTTCCCTCCGGTGATTGTCTACACCGGGCGCAACCTGACCCGCGACGAAGAGGCCGAGCTGCGCAAGTATTCGCGCTCGATCATCATCAAGGGCGCGCGTTCACCGGAACGCTTGCTGGATGAGGTCACACTCTTTCTGCACAAAGTCGAATCACAGTTGTCCCATGAACGGCAGAAGATGCTCAAGACCGCGCGCAGCCGCGACAAGGTCTTCGAAGGTCGCAAAGTGCTGCTGGTGGACGACGATGTACGCAACATCTTCGCCCTGACCAGCGCGCTGGAGACCAAAGGCGCAGTCGTGGTGATCGGCCGGAACGGTCGTGAGGCGATTGAAAAACTCAATGAAGTCGAGGACATCGATCTGGTGCTGATGGACGTGATGATGCCGGAAATGGATGGTTTCGAAGCCACCATTGAGATCCGCAAGGATCCGCGCTGGCGCAAACTGCCCATTATTGCGGTGACGGCCAAGGCCATGAAGGACGATCAGGAGCGCTGCCTGCAAGCGGGTGCCAACGATTATCTGGCCAAGCCTATCGACCTGGATCGCCTGTTCTCGCTGATTCGTGTGTGGTTACCGAAGATGGAACGCATTTAGTGGACGGCAATCACTCATTAGAGCGAAACAGTGAAATCGAATTGCGGCTGTTGATTGAGGCGATCTACCTCAAATACAGCTACGATTTTCGCGATTACTCCGGCGCTTCGATCAAGCGTCGGGTGCAGCACGCATTGAGCCAGTTCGAGTGCGCGACCATCTCTGCGTTACAGGAGAAAGTCCTGCATGACCCGACAGCGTTCATGCAGTTGCTGCAATTGCTGACGATTCCGGTCAGCGAGATGTTTCGTGATCCGTCGCACTTCCTCGCCATTCGCAATGAGGTGGTGCCGCTGCTGCGCACCTATCCGTCGATCAAGATCTGGATTGCCGGGTGCAGCACCGGGGAGGAGGTCTATTCGATGGCGATTTTGCTGCGCGAAGAGGGCCTGCTCGATCGCACGATCATCTACGCGACCGACATCAACCCGCGTTCGCTGGACAAGGCCAAGCAGGGTATTTTCTCGATGGAAAATGTCCGGGCCTACACCGCCAATTATCAGCAGGCCGGTGGCCAGTGTTCATTTGCCGATTACTACACGGCGGCTTATGGTTACGCGATTTTCGACAAAAGCCTGTGCGAAAACGTGACGTTCGCCGACCACAGCCTGGCCACTGACAGTGTGTTCTCCGAAACTCAATTGATTTCTTGCCGCAATGTGCTGATCTACTTCAACAAGAAGCTTCAGGACAGAGCGTTCGGGCTGTTCCATGAATCGCTTTGTCATCGCGGTTTTCTTGTACTGGGCAGCAAGGAGACGCTGGATTTTTCCAGCTATGCGAACCAGTTCGAGCCGCTGGTAAAGCAAGAACGGATCTACCGCAAAAAATGAACGACACTGCGGATTTGCCTCGAATCGAGGCTATTGTGGTCGGTGCTTCCGCTGGTGGCGTCGAGGCATTGATCAAGCTGCTTGGCCCGTTGCGCCAGGGTTTTGTGCTGCCGATCATCATCGTGCTGCACTTGCCGGAGGAGCGTCGCAGCCAGTTGGCTGAAGTGTTCGCCCGACGTCTGCTGATGCCGGTCGAAGAGGCCACGGACAAGCAGGATATCCAGGCCGGCACGGTGTATTTCGCCACGCCCGGTTATCACCTGTCGGTGGAGCAGGATCGCAGTTTGTCCTTGAGCCTTGAGGATCGCCTTCATCATTCGCGGCCATCAATTGACTATCTGTTCGAGTCTGCTGCCGATGTCTACGGACCCAAATTGGCCGCTGTGTTGCTGACCGGCGCCAATCACGATGGCGCGCGCGGGCTGGCGCAGGTCAAACGCTGCGGCGGGCTGACCATTGTGCAGGAGCCCAGCGACGCTCAGGTCGCCACCATGCCTCTGGCAGCGCTGAAAATTCAGCAGCCGGATCATGTCTTACCCATTCACGGCATCGGCCGTCTGCTAGTCGAGCTGGAACAAATCGCATGCTGAGTAATATTCAGGCAAAACTGCTGATCGTCGACGATCTGCCCGAGAACCTGCTGGCTCTCGAAGCGCTGATCAAACGCGAAGACCGCACCGTCTATAAGGCGTTGTCGGCTGACGAAGCGTTGTCGCTGCTGCTGCAACACGAGTTTGCCATGGCCATTCTCGACGTGCAGATGCCCGGCATGAACGGCTTCGAACTGGCCGAGCTGATGCGCGGTACCGAGAAAACCAAGAACATTCCGATCGTTTTCGTCAGCGCCGCCGGCCGCGAACTGAACTACGCGTTCAAGGGCTACGAGAGCGGCGCGGTGGACTTCCTGCACAAGCCGCTGGATATTCACGCGGTGAAAAGCAAGGTCAACGTATTCGTCGATCTGTATCGCCAGAGCAAGGCCATGAAGCAACAGGTCGAAGCGCTGGAGCAGGCCCGGCGGGAGCAGGAAGCGCTGCTGCAGCAATTGCAGAGCACCCAGTCGGAGCTCGAGCAAGCAGTGCGGATGCGCGATGACTTCATGTCAATCGTCGCCCACGAGGTGCGTACACCACTCAATGGCCTGATACTCGAAACTCAATTGCGCAAGATGCACCTGGCGCGTGACAACGCCGCGGCGTTCACCCTCGACAAGATGCACGCCATGGTCGATCGCGATGAGCGGCAGATCAAAAGCCTGATCCGCTTGATCGAGGACATGCTCGACGTGTCGCGGATTCGCACCGGCAAGCTGTCGATCCGGCCGAATTCCTTTGACCTCGTGCAGTTGGTGAGCAATCTGCTGCAAAATTTTGCTGCGCAAATCGAAGCGGCGGAAACCACCGTCACCTTCGAGGCAGACATGCCGGTAAAAGGTTGCTGGGATGAGTTCCGCATCGAGCAGGTGATTTCCAATCTGCTGACCAACGCCTTGCGTTACGGCGGCAGGAGCCCGATTCAGGTGCGCGTCTACCGCCAGGGCAACGAAGCTCGGGTTGAGGTTCAGGACCACGGGATCGGCATCAGCTCCGAGAACCAGAAACGTATTTTTCAACAGTTCGAACGGGTTTCCGCCAAGACGGTAGTGGCCGGTCTCGGGTTGGGTCTGTTCATTTCCGAGCAGATCGTCGCCGCCCATGGCGGTTCCATCGTCGTCGAGAGTCAAATCAACGAGGGCGCCCTGTTTCGCGTTTGTCTGCCGATCGAGGAAAACGGCAAATCCGACGCAACCTCTGAGTGACCGCACGGTCGTATCAGCAGCTATTGACCGAACATAGGCTTCCCATGAGCGTAGATGCACAAGATGTAGTACTCGTCGTCGAGGACGAACCAGTTATCTTGATGGTTTTGACGGATTATCTGTCGGGGCAGGGCTATCGCGTCTTGCAGGCCGAAAACGGCGAGCAGGCGTTCGAAATCCTCGCGAGCAAGCCACATCTGGACATGTTGATCACCGACTTCCGTTTGCCCGGCGGCATTTCCGGCGTGCAGATCGCCGAGCCCGCCGTGAAACTGCGACCCGATCTCAAGGTGATTTTCATCAGCGGTTATCCGCAGGAAATCCGCGAGACCGGTAGCCCGATCACGCTCAAGGCGCCGATTCTGGAAAAGCCGTTCGATCTGGACGTGTTGCAGGAAAAGATTCAGGAAATGTTGGCCTGATCGCGATCGCCCTCATGTAGGAGCTGCCGCAGGCTGCGATCTTTTGACTTTGTTTCAAGATCAAAAGATCGCAGCTTTCGGCAGCTCCTATCGCTTTTTTGAGGCTTCAGCTTTTGATCATCTCTCGCACCTTGGCGGTCAGCAGATCAAAGGTGAACGGCTTGGTGATCATCTGCATTCCCGAGTCCAGGAAGCCGCCGCGCACCGCCGCATGCTCGGCGTACCCGGTGATGAACAAAATCTTCAGATCCGGCCGGTATTGCCGGCCAATCTCAGCCAACTGACGACCATTCATGCCTGGCAACCCGACATCGCTGATCAACAGATCGATGCGCTGCGTCGAGTTGAGAATCGGCATTGCGCCGTCGGCATCTCCAGCTTCCAGAAACGCATACCCCAACTCACTGAGCACCGCGCTGACCAGCACGCGTACGGCCGGGTCGTCTTCGACGATCAGTACGGTTTCGCCATCTATTGCGTGCGGCGATTGCTGGATGTCGGACGCGGGTTGCTCAAGTTCTTCGCCACGGTAGCGCGGCAGGTAAAGTCTGACGGTCGTGCCCTGATCGACTTCGCTGTCGATCGACACGTGGCCGCGCGACTGCTTGCTGAAGCCGTAAATCATCGACAGCCCCAAGCCTGTGCCCTGACCGATCGGCTTGGTGGTAAAAAATGGATCGAACGCGCGACTGATCACATTTTGTGGCATGCCGCAGCCGTTGTCGGTGACGCTTAACATCACATAATCGCCGGGCTCAAGGTTGGGGTACGCCACCGTGAATTCACGATGCAGCACCTGATTACTCGTCTCGACTACCAATTTGCCGCCCTCGGGCATGGCGTCGCGGGCATTGATGACCAGGTTGAGCAGGGCGCTTTCCAGTTGATTGGGGTCCGCCTCGGCCACCCAGAGTTTTTCGTCCAGCCGCATTTCAAATTGAATGCTTTCGTTGAGACTGCGCTGTAGCAACTCGCCCATCGACAGCACCAGGCTATTCATTTGCACGGCTTTGGAGTCGAGCGATTGCCGGCGAGAGAAAGCCAGCAGGCGATGAGTCAGGCTGGCAGCCCGATTGGCCGAGGTCACGCCCAGGTCGATCAGGCTGTCGAGGTCTTCTGTGCGCCCTCGGGCCAGGCGCCGACGAATCAATTCAAGGCTGCCGATAATGCCGGTCAGCATGTTGTTGAAGTCGTGAGCGATACCTCCGGTGAGCTGACCGACTGCTTCCATTTTTTGCGACTGACGCAATGCTTCTTCGTTGTGCCGCAGTTGCGCGGTGCGTTCTTCGACTTGCTGTTCGAGGGTTTCCAGTGTCGATTGCAGGCGTCGTTCGCTTTCACTCAGATCGATCAGACGGTCGCGCGCTTCGTACTGTCGTCGCCGGCCGCGAAGGGCGGCAGACACCAGGCTGATCAGAGTGGCTGGATGGAACGGCCGCTCAAGAAACGTTACGTTGCCTAACTGATCGCTGAGTCGAGAGGAGGGGCCCTGTTCCTGTCCGCCGTGATGGGTGAGCAAAATGGTCGGCAGATCCGACCAGGCAGGCTGTTCTTCCAGGTGCAGAAACAGCGTTTCCAGCTCCGGGCCGTGCAACGCTTCGGCAGCGATCAGCAACAGCCCGGCACCGACTTCCAATTGCGCACACAGTTCGGCGAGATTCGCTGTGATCAAGCCGTCGTACCCGGCCTCGTTTAGAATCATCAGCGCAATTTGGCTGTCGCGCCCCATGGGCGCCAGAATCAGCGCCCGTTCGGCGAGCGGCACCGAGCCAGTCATAAGCGTTCCTGCAACAGCGGTTTTTTCTCACCGAGGTACGTCGGGACACCACGAAGTACACCCTGAAAGGCTTCCAGCGGTTCGCCGATGATCATGCCTTGCGTCGAAATAAGGTATTCGCGGATTGTCGATTCGTGACTGCCGGTGCGCTTCTTGATGATGGAAATGGCGCGACGCACCTTGCCGACGGCCTCGAAGTAGCGCAACAGAATCACCGTGTCGGCCAGGTACGTGATATCCACCGGTGCTTGCATGTCGCCGACCAAGCCGTGCTGGGCGACTGTCATGAACGTCGCTGCACCTTTGCGGTTCAGATACAGCAGCAATTCGTGCATGTGCAGCACCAAGGCCTTTTCTTCAGGCATGGCTGCCTGATAGCCGTTGATGCTGTCGATCACCACGGTTTTGATCTGGCCTTCGTCAACGCAGCGACGTACACGATGGGAAAACTCACCCGGAGACAGCTCGGCGGCATCCACTTGTTCGATCAGCAGGTTGCCGGTGGCGCGCAGGGCCTTGAGATCGATACCGATGTTTCTCATCCGCTCGTAAAGCAGTTCCAGCTCTTCGTCAAAGATGAACAACGCCGCTTTTTCCCCGCGTGCTACAGCTGCGGCGGCGAAGATCATCGAGATCAGCGATTTACCCGTACCCGCCGGGCCGAGAATCAACGTGCTTGATCCCGTCTCGATGCCGCCACCGAGCAACGCGTCCAGCTCTTTAATACCGCTGGTCAATTGCAGTCGCGGGTAGTCGCCGCGATGTTCGGCTGCGACCAGTCGTGGGAACACATGCACGCCATCGCCCATGATCGTGAAGTCGTGATAACCGCCGCGGTACTTTTGGCCACGGTACTTCACTATCCGCACTCGGCGACGCTCGGCACCATAGTTGGGGGTGATTTCTTCCAGGCGAATCACACCGTGGGCCACGCTGTGCACGGTTTTGTCGAGAGACTCGGTGGTCAAGTCGTCGAGCAGCAGAACCGTCGCGTTGTAGCGCACGAAGTAGTGCTTGATTGCCAGAATCTGTCGGCGGTAGCGCAAGGAACTTTGTGCGAGCAGACGGATTTCCGACAGGCTGTCGAGTACCACCCGGGTCGGCTTGAAGCGTTCGACCGCTTCGAATATCTGCTTGGTGGCTTCGCCCAATTCCAGATCGGAGGAGTACAGCAAACTCTGCTGGTGCTCTGCATTAAGCAGGCTTTCCGGGGGCGTCAGCTCGAAGATGTTGATGTTTTCATCCAGGTCCCAGCCGTGGGACAGCGCACCTTGGCGCAATTCACGCTCGGTTTCCGAGAGCGTGATGTACAACGAGCGTTCACCGGCTTTCGCGCCGGCCATCAGAAAATGCAAAGCGACCGTGGTTTTGCCGGTGCCGGGCTCACCCTCCAGCAAAAATACATGACCGCGAGACAAGCCACCGGCGAGGATGTCATCCATGCCTTCGACTCCGGTGGCGGCTTTTTCACTGATCAACTCGTTAGATGTAGACAAAAAATGCCCTCTCATGACTAGGGGAAGCGAGGCAGCCGTCTAGGGTGGACTGCCTGTTTACTTGACCTGTAGCCGTGATGGCAGTTCCGCTTTTTCTTTCATGAAGGCTGGAAATTTGCTGTGGCGAGCGGATTTTTCCCCTCACCGCAGGACAATTTCAGAGGCCTTGCTGTATTGCCGGATCGTCGGGATTCAACTGTTCAAGCTGGGCGAGCAGTATCTGCACATTCTGCAATTGCCCGCTTTCTTTCCAGTAGTTGATTAGCAGCACCCGCGCCTTGCGATCGGCCGGATGGCGCTGGACGATTTCCTGCAGTTGCTTTTGCGCCGCTTCCAGTTCTTCTGCGCTGTGAAGAGTGGTGGCGAGGTCGTAGCGGTAGTCTTTGTTGTCCGGCTCCAGCTCCACCGCTTTGGACAGACCGAGCAGGGCGTATTCACGCTGACCATGGTGCAGCAACCACAGCCCCAGGGCATGTTGCAGATAGGCGGAGTCAGGCTGGGCTTTAAGCTTTTGGGCGAGCAACTGTCGCGCGGCGTCGGCCTGCCCCTGGCGGTCGAGCACATCGATCTGCATCACCAGCGCCGGCAGGTTGCCGGGGTCCAGGCGCAGCGTATTCTCCAATGCTTGCTGTGCCTCTTTGAGCTCGGCGTTATGCAGATGCAGGCGCGCCAGTTGCGCATAGGAAGCGGCGCTCGGCGGTTGATCCTCGAGTGCTTGCTTCCAGCCGTCGATGGCCTGCTGCAACGGCGCAAAATACAGCCCGAGTTCATCCGGGGTCAGGCCGAGCAGGGCGTTGATCGCGGCAAACCGGACAGTCGGCTCCTCATCATCAAGCATCGGTCCGAGCAACAGACTGCGTTGCCCACCCGGCACGAGTCCAACCACACTTTTGATCGCGGCCACCCGCACCTCGGGTGCTTCGTGCTGCAGGTCCGCGTCGGCCAGTTTCAGCGCCTGTGGGCTCGGGTAATTGGGCAGTTCGCCGTGCAGCCAGACGCGGCGCTTGACCGACAGATCCGGCCGGCCCAATTGCTGATACAGCTGACGCGCCGCCCCCGGTTCACCGGTTCGGGCAGCGCCCAGTGCTTCGCTGTAGCCGTGCTTGATCGCGTCCGGAATGACCGGCGTGGTGCTGCGCAGGGCTAGCCACGCCACGACGACAATAAGCACGAGGCCAAGGCAGATAAGCAGATAGCGGCGAGACTGAGGCATGCGGGTTTCCGAAAACAGACGTACTTGAGCAGAGCGGCAAGCTTCGGTCAGCTCGGGCCGTGAGTCAAACCCGAGCATGCGAATCGTGACGCAGCTCCTACAAGGGGAACGCATTTCAAATGGCGGAGCAACTTTGGCCTCTCCTGCAATTGCGGGCATAAAAAAGCCCCGCGACCGAATGATACGCGGGGCAAAAAATTGGTTGGTTGCGGCCAACCAAAGGAGCTCTTTAACAATCAATGGTTACTTGCTGGCGACCGTCTCCGGCTGCCAGCCACCGCCGAGGGCTTTGTAGATCGCGACAATCCCGCGATACAGATCCACTTCGGCCTGCGCCTGGCTGTCTTCGGCATTCAGCCGTTCACGCTGTGCGTCGAGCAGCACCAGGAAATCTGTGGTGCCTTCGCGATAGCGAATCTCTGCCAGGTCGGCTGCGTTGCGGCTCGATTCACTCTGGCGGATCAGCGAGATCAGGCGTTGCTGACGTTTGCCGTAGTCGCTGAAGGCGTTTTCCGACTCTTCCAGTGCCAGCAGCACTTGTTGCTCGTAGGTCGCCAGCGCGCCCTCGGCATCCGCATCGGCGCCGCGCAAACGCGCTCGCACGCTGCCGAGATCGAATGCTGCCCAGGTGATGCTCGGGCCGAGTGCCCAGGCATTGGCCGCCGAGGAACCGATCTGCGAACCACGCCCGGCCGTCCAGCCGAGGAAGCCGCTGAGGCTGACCCGTGGGAACAGGTCCGCTTTCGCCACGCCAATTCGCGCCGTGGCTGAAGCGAGTTGGCGTTCAGCACTGAGGATGTCCGGACGACGTTGCAGCAGCTCTCCCGGGTTGCCGATTGGCAAGGCCTTGGCAATTGCCGGCAAGTCTTTTGGACTCAGGTCGACGGTCAGTTTGTCCGGACGCTCACCGAGCAGGGTGGCGATGCGGTTTTTCTGCCGAACCTGCTCGGCTTGCAGTTGCGGCACGCTGGCTTCGACCGAAGCCAGACGCGCATCGGCACGTTCGACATCGAGCTGATCGCCAACGCCGGCATCACGCAGGCTGATGGTGATCTTGCGTGACTCCTGCTGGTTGTTCAGGTTGGCCACCGCAATCTTTTCGCGCAGTTGCGCGCCACGCAGTTGACCGTAGGCGTCCACCAGTTCGGCAATCATGGTGACTTGCAGTTGGTACAGATCGGCTTCGGCGGCCTGCTGATCGGCATCGCTGGCTTCCAGATTGCGCTGGATGCGCCCGAACAGGTCCAGCTCCCAGGCCATGTCCAGGCCCAGGTCGTAGCGTTCACTGCTGACCCGATCGGTGGTCTGGCCGGGGATTTGCCCCTTGGCCAGATCACTGCTGGCGCGGCTGCTGATGGTCGGCATGATGTCATTGCTGGCGTCATCGCGGATTGCCCGTGCGGCTTTCCAGCGGGCAAACGCCACGCGCAATTCACGGTTGCCTTGCAGCGATTGCGTCACCAACTGGTTGAGGGTCGGATCGTCGAACTGCTGCCACCAGATGCCTTCAAACTTCGAACGGTCAAAATTCTTCTGACCGTTGGCGCCGTCGGTGGCGGCCGTGATGTTGGCCGCCTCCGTCGCCGGGGTCTTGTAGTCGGGGCCGACGGCGCAGGCGCTCAGGGCCAGCACCAGCAGACTCGGCAGGAAGACTTTCAGACTCATTGTTGCGCCTCCAGTGGCTTTTGAAGAGAGTGCGCCTTGGCCGCTTTGCGGGCTTCGCCGCGTTCGACAAAGTTACGAATCAATACGTAGAACACTGGCGTCAGCAACAGACCGAAGAAGGTCACCCCGAGCATCCCGGAGAACACCGCCACACCCATCGCGTGACGCATTTCGGCACCGGCACCGCTGGAGAACACCAGTGGCACCACACCCATGATGAACGCGAAGGAGGTCATCAGGATCGGCCGCAGACGCAGACGGCAGGCTTCCAGTACCGCCGCGAGCGGATCGAGGCCTTCTTCCTGTTTATCCTTGGCGAACTCGACGATCAGAATCGCGTTCTTACACGCAAGTCCCACCAGCACGATCAGTCCGATCTGGGTGAAGATATTGTTGTCGCCGCCAGAGATGATCACACCGGTAATGGCGGACAGCAGCGTCATCGGTACGATCAGGATCACCGCCAGTGGCAGGCTCCAGCTTTCGTATTGAGCCGCGAGTACCAGGAACGCCAGCAGTACGCAGAGCGGGAACACGAACAGGGCGGTGTTGCCGGACAGAATCTGCTGGTAGGTCAGGTCGGTCCATTCGTAGGTCATGCCGTTCGGAAGTTCTTCCTGAAGCAGTTTCTCGATGGCTTTTTCGGCCTGGCCAGAGCTGTAGCCGGGGGCTGCCGCACCGTTGATTTCCGCGGTAATGAAGCCGTTGTAGTGCATCACTCGATCCGGGCCCGAGGTGTCGCTGACCTTGATGAAGGTCGCCAGCGGGATCATTTCGCCTTTGTTGTTACGCACTTTCAGCTGACCGATCTGATCGGATTCGAGGCGGAACTGTTGCTCGGCCTGAACGTTGACCTGATAAGTGCGTCCGAAACGGTTGAAGTCGTTGGCATACAGCGAACCCAGGTAGATCTGCAGGGTGTCGAAGATGTCGCTGACCGCCACGCCGTGAGTCTTGGCTTTCTCGCGGTCGATCGCTGCATCGACCTGCGGCACGTTCACGGTGTAACTGGTGAACAGGCCAGCCAGTTCCGGCACGTTGTGGCTCTTGTTGATGATGTTCATGGTTTCTTTGTACAGCTCGTCGTAGCCCAGGTTGCCCCGGTCTTCGATTTGCAGGCGGAAACCACCGATGGTGCCCAGACCTTGTACCGGCGGCGGCGGGAAGATCGCCATGTACGCCTCTTGAATGTCCGCGAACTGGCCGTTCAGGGCGCCGGCGATTGCTCCGGCGGACATGCTCGGGTCTTTACGTTCATCGAACGGTTTCAGGGTCACGAACACGATGCCGGCGTTCGGGCTGTTGGTGAAGCCGTTGATCGACAGGCCCGGGAACGCTACTGCACTTTCCACGCCCGGCTGTTTCAGCGCCATATCGGACATGCGCTTGATCACGTCTTCAGTGCGATCCAGGCTCGAGGCGTCCGGCAATTGCGCGAAAGCCACCAGGTATTGCTTGTCCTGGCCGGGTACGAAACCGGTCGGGGTGTGCGAGAAGCCGAAGAAGGTCAGCACCATCAGGCCTGCGTACAAGATCAGCGCGATACCACTGCTGCGGATAACCCGAGCCACCGTGCCGACGTAGCCATGGCTGGCACGTTCGAAGAAGCGGTTGAACGGGCGGAACAGCCAGCCGCCGAAGATCTTGTCGAGCACTCTGGAGAAGCGGTCTTTCGGTGCGTCATGACTTTTCAGCAATACAGCGGCCAGTGCCGGCGACAGGGTCAGCGAGTTGAACGCCGAGATCACGGTCGAGATAGCGATGGTCAGTGCGAACTGCTTATAGAACTGACCGGTGAGACCGGAAATGAACGCCGCCGGAATAAATACCGCACACAGCACCAGTGCCGTGGCAACGATCGGGCCGGTCACCTCACGCATGGCGCGCTTGGTCGCCTCGACCGGTGTGAGTCCGAGTTCGATGTTTCGCTCGACGTTCTCCACCACCACAATGGCGTCATCCACCACGATGCCGATGGCCAACACCAGGCCGAACAGCGACAGGGCATTGAGTGAGAAGCCGAACAGGTGCATCACCGCAAACGTACCGATCAACGATACCGGAACCGCCACCAGGGGAATGATCGAGGCGCGCCAGGTTTGCAGGAACAGGATTACCACCAGGACCACGAGGATCAGCGCTTCGAAAAGGGTGTGAACCACTGCTTCGATCGAGCCGCGCACGAAGATCGTCGGGTCATAGACGATGCTGTAATCCATGCCTTGCGGGAAGCCTTTCTTCAACTCGTCCATTTTCGCCCGAACGTCATTCGAGATGTCGATGGCGTTGGAACCTGGACGCTGGAAGATCGGGATCGCCACTGCCGGCTGGTTGTTCAGCAGCGAACGCAACGCGTACTGGCTGGAACCCAGTTCAATGCGAGCGATGTCTTTAAGTCGAGTGATCTCACCGTCGTCACCTGCACGAATGACGATGTTTTCGAACTCTTCCTCGGTGACCAGTCGGCCCTGAGTGTTGACCGACAGCTGGAAGCTCTGTGCAGTCGGGGCAGGGGGCGCACCCAGTTGGCCGGCGGCTACCTGGCGGTTCTGTTCACGAATGGCAGTAACCACATCGGTAGCGGTCAGATTGCGCGAAGCGGTTTTGTTCGGATCAAGCCAGACACGCAGCGAGTAATCGCCCATGCCGAACAGTTGCACATCACCGACACCGCTCAGACGAGCGAGCTCATCCTTGATGTTGAGGATCGCGTAGTTGGACAGGTAGAGCATGTCGTAACGCTTGTCCGGGGAGGTCAAGTGCACAACCATGGTCAGGTCAGGCGAAGCTTTGTCGACGGTGATACCGATGCGCGTCACTTCCTCGGGAAGTTTCGGCTCGGTTCGGGTGACCCGGTTTTGTACCTGCACCTGCGCGTTGTCCAGGTCAGTGCCCAGGGCGAAGGTGATGGTCAGGGTAATCTTGCCGTCAGCGGTCGATTGCGAGGACATGTACAGCATGTTCTCGACGCCGGTGATGGCTTGCTCCAGAGGAGCCGCCACGGTTTCACCGATGACTTTTGGGTTGGCGCCCGGGAAGTTTGCACGCACCACCACGGTCGGTGGCACGACTTCCGGGTATTCGCTGATCGGTAACTGGAACAGCGAAATCGCACCGGCGATCAGGATCAGCAGCGACAGCACCGCTGCGAAGATCGGCCGTGAAATGAAGAATTGGGAAAAATTCATCGGAGTTGTCGTCCCTTAACCGCGTGGGGTCGTAGCGGCCAGCTTCGCAACCGAACCGGACGCGCCTTTGGCAGGCGTGACTTTAGGCAGGTTGCTGGCTTCCAGCGCTTGACGTTGTTGAGCGAGTGCCGCGATGGTTTGCTCGCTGGCCATCGGGACGACTTCAGGCGTCACCGGTGAGCCAGGGCGTACGCGTTGCAGGCCCTTGACGATGATGGTGTCGTCTTTGTTCAGGCCGCTACGGACGATCCGCAGGCCTTCGATTTTCGGGCCGAGTTCAACGGCGCGGTAAACGGTTTTGTTGTCCGCATCCATCACCAGCACGAACTTCTTGCCCAGATCGGTACCGACGGCTTCGTCGTTGATCAACATGGCGTCGTAGGTGCCACTGCCTACCAGTTTCAGGCGTGCATACAGGCCCGGGGTATAAGTGCCATCGCTGTTGTCAAACACCGCGCGACCACGGATGGTGCCGGTTTTCGGATTGACCTGGTTGTCGATGAAGTTCATCTGACCCAGGTGCGGATTGCCATCCTCATTGGACAGACCCATGTACACCGGGGTGGTGGCGCCGCGCTGACCTTGACGGGCGAGTTGGGTGTATTTGAGGAATACCCGCTCATCAGCGTCGAAGTAGGCGTAGACCTTATCGGTAGAAACCACGCTGGTGAGTGGCGTGGTGTCGGCGGTTACCAGGTTGCCGGCGGTGATTTCGGCACGGCTGACGCGGCCGCTGATTGGCGCGGTCACGCGGGTGAAGCTCAGGTTCAGCCTGGCCAGATCCAGTTGCGCTTGCAGTGCGCCAACGGCGGCGCGGGCCTCTTGCGCGGCGCTGGTACGCGAGTCGGCGAGTTCGGCGGAGATTGCGTTGCTGGCACGCAGACGTTCGCCTCGGGCGGCTTCGTTCTGGCTGCGAGTGGCGTTGGCGCGCGATTGAGCAACCAGGGCTTCGAGGCGGCGAACCTCAGCCTGGAATGGACGCGGATCGATCTGGAACAGCAGGTCGCCTTTCTTCACCAGTGCGCCTTCAGTGAAAGCAACCTGGTCGATCTGGCCAGAAACCCGTGGACGGATATCAACGGTTTCCGGCGCTTCGAGGCGCCCGGTGAATTCGTCCCACTCGTTGACCGGTTGTTCCAGCACCTTGGCCACGCTGACTTTGGCAGCAGGCGGGGCGGCTGCGGTTTCCGGATTTTTGCCGCAAGCGCTCATCACCAGTACGGCCAGCAATGCCAACGGGAAGCGCAAATGTTTAAGTGACTGTTCCATGGAATGCATCCGCCAAGTATTGAAGATGGGCGGATGATGCTCGGCGGATAGTTAGCAAACGAATCGAATGAGGCAAAGGTAACTATCATTCGGAATGATATAAGCCCCGAGCGAGCCCTCTAGCATGCACCTTTCGTTAGGGACCTATCAATCGGATTGATGGCAATTCTGTTTTACGCGACCAGTAAAGGTGCAGCTACTTGTAGGGGGACGGATTTCAGAAACAAAGAGACGGCCATGAAGGCCGTCTCGATCAGCGATGCTGATGTGTATCAGTTGTTGCCTTTACGGTTCTCGCCGAAACGATTCGGCCCCGGCTGGCTGTCTTGTGCAAGGAACACGAGGTTGACGATAGGCAGCAACAACCACCAGCCGCTGCGATCGGTGTCGTGCATTCGACGGATACCTACTGCGATCGATGGCAGAAGTATCGCGAGGCTGTAGAGGTTGTACAGCATGCCTTTGGTGTTCAGCATGGCATCAATAGCGATGATGCCAAAAGAGATTCCCAGGTTGATCAGAATGAACATCCAGTACTCACGGCGAGTGGCGCGCCCCCGAAACACTACGTAGTTTCTCCACGCCTCGACGTACGGGTTACCCGTTGTAATGGCTGGGCCACTTGCATAGGACTGTTGGGTTGCTTGAGGCGCCCCGCACTGTGGGCAAGCCACGGCCAAGGTGCTTATTTCCTTGGCGCAACCGCGGCAGAAAACCATGCTCATATTTTTTCCCTAAAATTATTCAATCGATAGACAGAGCAAAACGAACGCAGTAAGGCCTGACAAAACAATGCCGGCGATCGCGAGGTTTCTTCCTGAGTGTTTTTGGTTGAGGCAGGTGATGCCGCAAGCGAGACCTGCGATGGAGAAAACTCCCACGCCGAGGATCGTCTCACTGTCCCATTCGGAGTCATCAAACAGGTTGAGTGCGCAGATAATCCCGAAGATCAGTGAAACGATGGCCAGCCAGGGTGTTTCGGCTTGCGATTGCGGCACATGGGCCTGCTGGACAGCCCCGCATTGGGGGCAGTTGAGCGCCGTTTCGTGAAGCTCCTTGGCGCAAGCACGACAATAGACCATTGCCATCGTTTTCCTTAACTGAGTGCTGAAACCCGACCTTCCATCTGGCGGGGCGCGCTAAGTTAAGCTTTATTACCAAAATTGTCATCCGGCACTTTGCCATTACCCATCATGGCGGTTGAAAGCAGTGCTTTGGAAGAGTGTTGCGGGGGATTGTCAGCGGTGGCGAGGGAGTTCGATCCCTCGCCACGCTTGCATCAGAGCTTCGGCAACTGACCGATCCGGCCAATCATTTCCGTCACGATCTGCAGATCAAGCTGGAATTGCTCCACAGTCTTGAATTCACCGTCGGTGTGACCGGTGTATTTAGCCTCTGGCCGGGCCAGACCGAACTGCACGCCATTGGGCAGTTCATGCACCGAGGTTGCCCCGGCGGAAGTGCCGAACTCGTGTTTCATGCCCAGATTTTCAGTGGCCACCGCCAGCAGCGCTTTGACCCACGCGCCCTCTGGATTGCGGTACATCGGTTCGGCGATCGAATAATCGAAGGCAACGGCAACATGGGTTTTCTTGCTCCACGCCGCCAGTTTCTCAGCGATTTCGGCTTTGAGTTTTTCCGGCGATTTGCCTTTCGGCACGCGCAGGTTGACCGCCAGTTTAAAGGCCTTGTCATCCATTGCGACGTAGGTCAGCGATGTGGTCAGCGACCCCATGAAGGAATCCGAGAAACCGACCCCCAGCTTGTTACCGAGGTAATCCAGACCCCAGTTGTCGGCGGCGTAACGCGCGGCGTCGGTGATGTGGTTGTGCTTGAACGCGACTTTGCCATCAAGGTTATTGATAAAGACCAGCATCCGCGCGACCGGGTTAACCCCGGATTCTGGCTCGGAGGAGTGCGCGGACACACCGGTCACGGTCAGTTTGACGTCTTTGCCGTCAACCTTGGCATTCACCTGGAAATCGCCGCCATTGCGCTTGGCAAACTCGTCACCGGCCTTTTGCAGGCTGGCAGCCAGTTCGGCAGGTTTATCGGTGACCAGCGTAGCGACCGACGCCGACGGAATCTGGTTGGTCGCCAGGCCACCGGTCATCGAGATGATTTCCGCGCCTTTGCCCTCAGCCTTGCGCTTGGCAAAGTTGGCCATGACGGTGCCGTAACCTTTCTCGGCAATCACCACCGGGTAACCGCCATCCAGCGCCAGGTTGTAGTTGGGCGTCGGGTTACGCTCGAAGTAGTAGGGGATCGCGTCGCCAGTGGTTTCTTCGGTGGTGTCCACCAACAGCTTGAAATTACGTGCCAGCGGCAGCTTTTCTTCCTTGATCACCTTCATGGCATACATCGTCACCACGATGCCGTTCTTGTCATCCTCGGTCCCGCGGCCATACATGCGATCGCCTATCAGAGTGATCTTGAACGGGTCGAGACGAGTACCGTCCTTCAATACCCAGTTCTCCGGCGTCACCGGGACCACATCGGCATGCGCATGAATGCCGACCACCTCATCGCCGGAACCTTCGAGGGAAATCTCGTAAACGCGGTTGTCGATGTTGCGGAAATTCAGATTGAAAGACTTGGCCAGGTCCTTGATCTTCTCTGCGATCTTGATGAATTCCGGATTGTCGTGCTGGGCAACGCCGTCCTTGCGAAAGGTGGGGATTTCCACCAACTCGCGCAGAGTCTCGGTGGCTGCCGCGCTGTACTTCACGCGTGCATAGATGCCGAGCAGGCGATAGATCTCGTTTTGCTGTTCAGCGGTCAGCGTTTTACTGTCGAGGAAGGCGCCAATGGCCGGACCGATACTGGCTGTTTTCGCCAGATCGCTCTTGGCCACGCTGCCGAGGAACTGCCGGAAATCCGTAGTCGTGTCGGCACTGAAGCTCTTAAGGATTTCAGCGCTTTGCTGCGGGGTGATGTTGGCTTGCGCGGGCGCAATGAAGGCGGATAGACCGGCGAGCATCAGCGTGGTGGCGGCCAGTTTCTTGAAAGGGAAATTCATTACGAAGGGCATTCCTTGGCAGTGCAGTTGGTAAAAGAGTGTCTCAACGCATGGACACATGCCCTTACAAACTACCACTGCAATGCTGCCGTGCGGCACCCCTGAAACGGGATCTGTCGCACAGAAATGCAAAAGCGGCGCACGAACGTAAACACTTGGGTTTAAATCCCGGGCCTTTTCATGACGGTGATTTTCAATCGGCGGCGCAGCTTCCTGTCGCCGAGCATGATCAAAGAAACGAACTGTCGCGGTGCTTTTGGCGTCCATCGTTATGACTGCCATGGCGACACTGAAACCAAGCCGTCCCTACCATGCAACGATGGAGACACCTGATATGAACAAGCCACTCCTGTTTTTAAGTCTGTGCTGCGCACTCATGCTGCAAGGCTGTTTCGATAACTCGGACAACGAGACCAAAGACAACACCGACGGCGCGAAGTCATCGATCCAAATGCAGCAGAAGGATGACGCGCAGCCGAGCAAGTAGAGACGCGCCTGAGTGCTTGCTTACCGCCAAGGCCTGCTAATGCACGATGCATAGCTAAGTATCGCGGGTGGCTCGGACTATCAGCAGGCAACCGGTAAATCCGGATTGGCTGACGGTCATGGATCTTTTCTAGCCGTTTAACCAATCCTCTGACTGATTAGCGTCTGGCGGCGCTCGTTTTTCCGAGGATTCTTCCGGCATCTTGGGCAGGGGGAAGTCCAAACACCCGTAAATAATCCCTGCTGAATTGTGTCGCACTTTCATAGCCGACCTCGAAGGCAGCCGCCATGACGCTCTTGGCGTGAACCACCATCAGTGTTCTAGCCTGGAGCAGGCGAACCCGTTTTTGATACTGCAAAGGACTCAGACTGGTGACTGCCTTGAAGTGGCGATGAAACGCCGAGACGCTCATCGACGCTCGTTGCGCCAAGCGTTCCACCCCAATTGGCTGCGCGAAGTCACGGCGGATCCACTGGATCGCCATGTTGACTCGGGCCATCGCCGTATCCGGCGCAGCCATCTCCCGGAGCATCGAGCCATGGGGACCCTGGAGCACACGGAAGATGATTTCCCGTTCATAAACCGGGGCGAGGGCTGCGATGGCCTCCGGATCCCCCATCAATCGCAGCATTCGTACCCACGCATCCATCAAATCGGTTGTGACTGACGCCACTGAAAACCCGAGATTGTTCTCAGGTCGGCTGACAGGTTTGGGCAGGTCTTCAAATAGCGTCGACAACACAGCTGGATCAAGCGTAAGGCTGACTGCCAGGTAAGGTTCTCCCGATGCGCCTGGATGAACAGACCCCACTGCTGGCAAATCAATGGACATGACGAAATAGGTCGCAGGGTCATACCGAAGCGTCCGATCCCCCACGCTCATGCTTTTACTGCCTTGCAGGATCAGATTGATCATCGGGTCATAGACCGCCGCCAGCATGTGTTCGGGGATTTTGCCCTTGACCATGGCCACGCGGGGGATGCCCGTTTCGGTACGACGGTTTTCAGCCTTGGCCGCGAGCGACCTGAGTTCATTCAGTTGATTGTCCATGCCGGGCATGCTGACGGCAGCACCCTGCGCCATGCAAGAGAAAAGCAGAAACAGGCAGGTTTCGAGTAGGAATGGGTACGACCCTGGCGATCGTGATGAGTACTGTGGGGTCACCTATAAGCCACAGAGGAACATCAAATGAGCGTTATCGTGATTACCGGCGGCAGCCGTGGAATCGGTGCCAGTACCGCCGAACACATTGCCCGGCGCGGAATGGGGGTCATTCTGACCTACAACACTGATCCCCAGGCTGCCAACACCGTCGTGGAACGCATCGAGCGCGTCGGTGGCAAGGCCGTCGCTCTCAAGCTCGACGTGTCTGATGTTGGCAGCTTCGAAGCGTTTCGCACGTCAGTGGTACTGACCTTACGGGACACCTGGAACGCCACTATGCTGAGTGGCCTGGTCAACAATGCCGGGTACGGCCTGTTCAATCCCATGGCAACTGTCACCGAAGCGCAGTTCGATGGCCTGTTCAACGTGCACCTCAAAGGGCCGTTTTTTCTCACTCAAACCCTCCTGCCGCTGTTCGCGGAAAATGCCAGTATCGTTAACCTGACCAGTGCCACAACCCGCGTCGCAACCGCTGGCGTGGCGCCCTATGCTGCCTTCAAGGGCGGGCTCGAGGTGCTCACCCGTTACATGGCCAAAGAATTCGGCGAGCGGCGCATACGGGCCAACGCGGTATCACCCGGCGCCATCCGCACCGGGTTGGGCGGGGGGCTGAACGCTGAGTTCGAGGCGAAGCTGGCGGCGCAAACGGCACTTGGCCGGGTCGGCGAGCCGGAAGACGTCGCGCGCGTCATTGCCATGTTGCTGTCAGAAGAGGGCGCCTGGATCAATGCCCAGACGCTCGAAGTGGCCGGTGGCTACAACATCTGAATACATGAGGGTTTCGCCATGCTGGATCATATCTTTTTGTCCGTGAGCGATATCGCACGGTCCATCCGTTTCTACGAAGCCGCCCTGGCCCCGTTGGGTATCACCGCGCGCCTGGACTACGATGGCAAGGACGGCCCACCGGGTCATCCTGACCTGAAAGGCTTCGGTGCCAACGGCCGGATGTTTTTCTGGTTGCGTGAGGGCGTTGTGGAAGGGCGCGCGGTCCATGTTGGTTTTGTCGCAAGCAGCCAGGCTGAAGTTGATGCCGCTTATACCGCTGCCCTGCATCAGGGTGCGGTCGACAACGGCCCGCCTGGGGCACGCTTGCATTACGATCCCGACTACTACGCTGCCAATGTGTGGGACCCGGATGGGTACAGCCTCGAATTTGTTTTCAAGAAATGGCAGCACATCCAATGAGTAGGCTTCTGATATACGGCGCAGCGGGATATACCGGGCGGATGGCTGCTGAGCGAGCAAAAGCGCTCGGTCTGGATTTCGAAATCGCCGGGCGTAATGCCAAGCGTCTCGAATCGCTCGCAGCGCAGTTGGACGTGCCTTATCGGGTGTTTGATACCCAAGATGCCGAGGGCTCTTTGTCTGGTATCTCAGTATTGCTGAACTTCGCCGGGCCGTTCGCGCAAACGGCCGAGCCGTTGATGCACGCCTGTATCAAGGCCGGCGTGCACTATCTGGATATCACTGCCGAGATCAATACTTACCGCATGGCCGAGGGGCTGGGTGCTGAAGCGGCTGCGAATCACGTCATGCTGTTGCCGGGTGTCGGCTGGGATGTCGTTCCTACTGATTCGCTGGCGGTGCATGTTGCCAAGCGTGCCGTAAAACCGGTTGCGCTGAGCATCGCGCTTCAGGTCCCCGGTTCGATGTCTCGCGGGTCGGCGATGAGCGTCAGCGAGATCATCGGCGCAGGCGTGCTCGCCAGAGTCGATGGCGAACTTGTTGCGACGCCGGATGCCGCGCCGCGTCGCTTTGATTTTGGCGAGGGTCCGGTCCTCTGTGCACCCTTGTCATTCGGCGACCTGGTGACGGGCTGGCATTCGACCGGCATCCGCAACATCGCGATGTTCGTGCATATCTCGGGTGACGGGTTTCCCGAAGGTGATCTGTCGCAGTTGCCTGATGGTCCCACGCCTGAGCAAAGGGCCGCTCATCGCGCGCGGGCAGTGGTTGAGGTTACCGGGGCTGATGGCGCAACGGTGCGGTCGATGATTGAAACCGTGAACGGCTATTCCTATACGCCGCTGGCGGCAGTAGAAGCTTCACGTCGGGTACTGAACGGTGAACGACAGCTGGGTTTTGCAACACCGGCCAACGTGTTTGGTGGTGGGTTTGCCGAGAGTATTGACGGTACGGTGATCACCGACTTTTGAGGTGGATATTGGCTGTTCAGGAGGCTGCTATAAAACCTTCGGTTTGGGCGGGCGTCCTGAATCTGGCCGCGTCCCGTGCCGGAGGAAGACCGAACAGGCGTGCATACTCGCGGTTGAATTGGGAGGCGCTTTCGTATCCTACGGTATAAGCGATGGATGTCGCGTCCAGCGTATCGAACAGCAGCAGCCAGCGCGCCCTTAGCAAGCGCAGGCGCTTCTGGTACTGAATCGGTGTCATAGCTGTCACGGATTTAAAGTGCCGGTAGAAGGCGGCAACGCTCATGTCTGACATGCGCGCCAGTAGCTCAACGCGAAAAGGCTCTGCGTAATGCTCACGGATCCACTGGGTAACCCGGCGGATCTGCACCATTCGGCCATCCGGTCGTGCAACGTCACGAAGAATATCGCCCAGTGGCCCTTGTAGCGCGCGCAGCAGTATTTCGCGTTCGATCATCGGCGCCAGTATCGCAACCTCATGTGGGCGATCCATGAGTCGCATCATGCGTAACCATGCATCGATCATTTCAACGGGCGCGCGCACGCCCTCAAAACACGTATTTTGCGAGGCCCTGGGCGCCTTGCCCTCGTCCAGCAGCAACGTCGCGATTACATCGGGCTCCAGAGTCAGGCTGACGGCAAGATAAGGCTGATCCAAGGTGTCGGCCTGTACCTGGCCCGTCGCGGGCACATCGACGGGCACCAGGAAATAGGTGCCCTCCGTGTACCTGGAAACATCCGCGCCGATCGACAGGGTCTTGGTGCCTTGAAGCACCAGATGCAACATCGGCTGATAGACCTGATCCGCACAGGCCTCTGCCCGGACCATGGCCACGCGGGGCAACCCGGTTTCGGTCCACTTGTCTTGTGCGCGCATCACGATGCTGCGCAGTTCTGCCAGTGATTTTTCCATGCCTGCCACCGTGAGCTAAATCCAGGTGCGTGGCAAGCCAGCTGAGAAGAATAGGCAAGGATGAGCGAATAACCGGCAAACGTCTGATTGTTCAATCGCTGAATACTGATGACACGCGGCTCGTTGCACCAGCGGTCATGCAAGCCCCGACTGCAAGCAAGCCTCATTTCACGTCATATCAAAGGTCAGTTTATGAAACTCGAAGGAAAAATAGCGGTGGTCACGGGAGCGTCCAAAGGCATAGGCGCCGGGATCGCCAAGGCTTTGGCCGCAGAGGGCGCAACAGTCATCGTCAACTACGCCTCCAGCAAGTCCGACGCGGATGCAGTCGTTGCGCAGATCGCAGAGGCCGGCGGTTGCGCCTTTGCTGTCCAGGCAGACATGAGCCAGGCAGATGATGTGGTTCGACTGTTTGAAACGATCCGGATCAAATACGGAACCCTGGATGTGCTGGTTAACAATGCCGGCGTGGCGGTGTTCCAGATGATTGATGACCTGACTGAAGACGCCTTCCACAAGCAGTTCAACGTGAACGTGTTGGGTTACCTTCTGGCTGTACGCGAGGCCGTCAAGCTGCTGGGCCCGACAGGCAGCATTATCAATATCAGCTCGATTCTCAGCACCGATCCCTACTTGGCTTCAAGTGTTTACTCGGCGACCAAGGGCGCGGTCGACACCTTGACCCTTGCACTGGCCAGGGAGCTGGGCGCGCGTGGCATCCGGGTCAACTCCATCCTGCCAGGGCACACGAACACGCCGGCGACTGACGGAAATTTTGCCGGTGAATTTGGTGAAAAGCTCATCGCCGGAACTCCGCTGGGTCGCTTCGGTGAGCCGGAAGATATTGCCCCCTTGGCCGTGTTTCTGGCATCGCGGGATTCGCACTGGGTGACAGGTGAATCCATCCGGGCTTCGGGCGGTGTTCGTGGTGTGGGCTACTGACACCTCAGAACCCGCCAAATACGCATGCCCCTGTTACTATTGAGCAACGGGGGCATGCTTCCAACAGTGCAGGCGCGTGGACAGGCCCGGACTCAGCAAATCGGCCCTAATGCCTATGACAAGGCAGGAGTGATCAGTTGAACAGGCAGCCCTACGCCACCTAGAGGCTGTCAGGATCCCCAAAAAACATCTGAATCCGCGACCTCAACCAACGCTCGCCCGGATCATTATCCTGCGACCCACGCCAAGCCATGTGCAGCTCAAACGTGCGCGTCGGCAACGGCGGATCTTCTGCGCGAACGCCACCCGCAGACGTCAGTGCTTCGGCGGCATAGTCCGGCACGGTCGCGACAATGTCAGTTCCGGCCAGCAGCGTGCTCAAACCATTGAACTGCGGCACAGCCAGTACCACATGGCGTTTGCGGCCGAGTTTCTCCAGTTCTTCATCTATAAAACCGCTGAGGTCGCCGGCAAACGACACCAGGGCGTGGGGGCGGGCGCAATAGTCGTCGAGGCTCAACGGCCCCGGCACGGTGTCGGCGCGCAACAACTTGGGCGCGCTGCGGCGCAGCACTTTGCGCTTGGCATTGGCTGGCAGGTCGGTGGTGTAGCTGACGCCGATCGAGATTTCGCCGGAAGCCAGCAAGCCCGGCATCAGGATGTAGTTGACCCGGCGCACCACCAGCACAATTCCCGGCGATTCGGCGCGCAGTCGTTTTAGCAGCATCGGCAGCAGGGCGAATTCGACGTCATCCGACAACCCGATCCGAAATACCGAAGTACTGGTGGCCGGATCAAATTCTGCCGCGCGGCTGACAGCGGTCGAAATCGAGTCGAGGGCAGGCGAGAGCAGGGCGAAGATTTCCACCGCGCGGGCGGACGGTTCCATGCTCCGGCCGGTGCGCACGAACAAGGGATCATCGAACAGGCTGCGCAGGCGCGACAGCGCCGCACTGATCGCCGGCTGGCCGAGGAACAACTTCTCGGCAGCACGGGTCACACTGCGCTCATGCATCAACGTTTCGAATACGATCAACAGGTTCAGGTCGACACGACGCAGGTCATTACGATTCATCTGGAGTCCTGGCAGAGTCATCAAGCTTGACGAGGGCGGCCATATGAGAACAATGGCCGGCATGAATCTTACGGGGAAAGACTGGTACTCTGCACCGGAAAATTCAGCTTTACTCAGAAGGTGGCAGCAGTTTTTCAAGGATTTTGCCAATACCGCACATACTGCGGAATCAATGACAGGCATGTCGACTATTAATAGCCACTGATAGTCTTGGGTTAAAAGCCCAGATAGAGTTCATGGCATTAGAGGTTACTTTGACGAGGTTTGCGATGTCCCGCACGATCCGTTTTCACAAGTTTGGTCCGGCCGAGGTGCTCAAATGCGAAGAGCATGCGGCCGCTCAGCCAGGTCCTGGCGAAGTGCAGGTGCGTGTCGAGGCAATCGGCATCAGTTGGTACGACACGCTGTGGCGCCAGAACCTGGCGTCATCCCAGGCGCGTCTGCCATCAGGCCTTGGCCATGAAATGGCTGGTGTGGTCACGGCGATTGGCGCTGGTGTCGAAGACCTGTCCGTCGGTGACAAGGTCGCCAGTTTCCCGGCCGAAAGTCCGAACGACTATCCCGTCTACGGCGAGTCGATCGTGTTGCCGCGTACTGCGCTGACCCGTTATCCGGATGTGCTCAGCCCGATCCAAGCCAGTGTGCATTACACACCTCTGTTGATCGCCTATTTCGCCTACGCCGATCTGGCGCGGGTCAAACCCGGGCAGTTTGCCCTGGTCACTGACGCCAGCCATTGCGCCGGCCCTTCGTTTGTACAGTTGGGCAAGGCCATGGGCGTGCGCGTCATTGCCGCCACCAAAGAGGCGCAGGAGCGCGAGTACTTGCTGTCTCTGGGCGCGGAAAAGGTGATTGTCACCGAAGAGGAAGATCTGTTGTTGCGAATCAACAAGATCACCGACAACCGTGGCGTCGATGTGGTGTTCGACGGCCTTGGCGGTCCGCAGATGTCGCTGCTTGGCGATGTACTGGCGCCCCGGGGCAGCCTTGTGCTGTACGGCCTTCAGGGTGGGAACCAGACACCGTTTCCGGCCTGCGCAGCGTTCCAGAAGAACATCCAGTTCTTTGTGCACTGCATCGGCAACTTCACCGGCAAGCCGGAGCTGGGTATCGCCCAGGACCACGTCGCCGTGCAACGTGCCCTGCGTGACATCAACCAGTTGACCGCAGACCGCGTGTTGCTTCCGCTCAAGACCCGGGTGTTCCCGTTCAGCGAGTTCGTCGAAGCGCATCGCTACATGGACGAATGCCCATGCCGCGAACGGGTTGCTCTCCAAATCGAGTCGGTGTAACCCTGGCAATCAGAGTCCGTGGCCCCACGGACTCTTTCGTGTTTATCATCCCTCGAAAAGCAAGCCTCTCTGGTGCCATGTCCGGGACCTGTTCAGCAACTGAACTGGTTTTTGGCCCGGATCTGTATCTTCTAATCGCAATGTAAGCCCTGATAATTGAATGATTACTTTCATCTCAAGGAATGAGCCATGGCTGTGCATTCAATTTGTCGACCTCAACATATAACCCCCGGTTTTGTTAAACACGGCATTCTTTGTTTAATTGCTGTAGGGCTATTCCTAAACGCCTTCTCTTTTTCTTGTAATCACTTGTCGTGGGACGTTGTGGGAAGTTTCCTAGGATTAATTAACAATAAAAAATACCTATGTAAAACAATGGCTTGAAGTCTTGACCTGACAAAAACAGAGTTTTTGTCAGGTCAAGTGTTTCAAATAACTACGAATTTGTAAGTGTTAGGGAAACTCTGAAAAAGGCTTCCAGATTTGGTGAAATACCCGCCTCACAGGAATCGAACGGTTGAGTCCCGATGAAACAGATGTCCTTCGCCGATGCTGAGTACGCCGGCAAACGTAAGCAGAC
>NZ_JACXXO010000026.1 GCF_017980685.1 Pseudomonas iridis | reverse complement strand
AGCACGATCAGAGGAAAGAGCCGTGAATTAAAGACAAGAAGGGTCTGTTTTTCGGCCGACTTGGATTTTTTGAACCTCAAGCAGCGAGGGCCTCAAAAATCGGTGGGTACTTCAGACCTTCCCTAGACTTCTTGGAAAAGCACCCACCAAAAGCCGCATTCTCATATTCGAATCTCGAAAAACGAAAGAGGCCCGTCAATGACTCTTTATGTCATGGCGCTTATGGGATTCTGAATATCATGAAAAAGATCTCACCGGAATCGTTGCTCGATCCACAAGTTTTTCTATGGTCGAATATCGTTAATTTAAGCGAACAAAACTCAAGAATCTTGAGAACAAAAACTGCCGACCCATTAGGATTATGGATCGGACGCGTGGGCTCACTACTTGGCTCTATTGGTTTGATTGACTGTAACTACGAGTTTCCATTTCTTCCGCACCAAATGGAATTCATCAAACCATGAAGAGCAACCTAATACTTTGCTGCTTTGGCCTGGGCATTTCAGTTCTAACAAGCGCATCGCCCTACCTAATCGGCAATTCAATTAATTTTTATCTATCCCAAGACCGCTTATATTTATATGCACTCGCAGGCGCTTCGCTTCTTATCATCGCGACGCCTCCCTTGAAACTAGCAGCCAACATTTATCTACAAAGGACTGCTGCCAAGACAAGATATATTTTGAAAAGGACCATTCTAACGCACCTGCGAAGCAAGGCATCCACATATAGGAAAGATCCAGGTGAGCAAATCGAACTCATCGACGGCGATGTTGACGGCTCGATGTATCTATACCATTCGGTATTCTTTGACACTTCACTCAATTTCAGCATCATAATATTCGCGCTGATTATAACGGCTCTGTATCATCCACTTCTGGCCCTCGCCCCCCTTAGCGGCCTGCTATATGCCTCAGCTGCATATTTTATAACCCGGAGAAAGAGCGACACCCTTTTTGAAGAATATGTCCAAGAAAACACGGTTACAATCGGGGCAATCTGTGCGCATGTATGCGATGCCAAACCGTACAACGACAGAGTCAAGCTGGACATCAAAAACATTGAGCGCCTCGTTTTTCGTTCAAACCTGAAAGCATCTTTTTTCGAATCAATTTCAGGAACATGTTACTTGGTAGCAATAATTGTTTTGTTCTTGATATCCGCTCATTTAATAAGTGAAGACGCTTTGACAACAGGCGCTATCTTTGCCTCAGCCATCTACCTTGAGCGTGTGCTAAGCCCAACAATGTCGCTCATATCCATTTACTACTCAAGCAGAGAGGCCTCTTATCGCCGCAATCGAATTCTGAGCTATAAACTACAGCACGGGGGGCGTTGAATTATGCTTATGTGCTTGCGAAAAAACGTGGCATTATTTTTATTTTCAACAATGAGCCTGACTTTAGCAGCCGCATGTCAGTTGTTAATACCTTCGATCGTGGCAGAGGGACTTACAGCTCTTAGTAGTGGCGCTGTCAGCACTAATCTGTATTTCATCCTCACCGCTATTTTTTTATCCAAGCTAGCGACGCAAAGTCTGGGCAGTTCCATAGCGGCGCTCATGGAAGCGAAATCTCGCTTTTCGCTCATCAATTTCATTGTGCATGATGAAAGACCTTGTCCGTTAAGCTCTCGCGTGACGATGATCAAAGAGGATGCTGAGAAAATTGCTTCAGTCCTTCATGACTCAATTCATCTGGCAGGATCTTGTATTTTGACATTTGCCACAGCCTATATCTTACTTCGTGAAAACGCTTATTTCCTCATCCCCTTGATATTTATCACGACATTGACTTGTGTGCAGTTGAAATTTGCAAAACCACAAATCCAGAGTCTGTATAAAACCGAAATGAGCAATGAAGACCTGTACAAGGAATCGTTAATCAGCACTTTCAGCTCATCCACAATTGACGAGCAAAGTCTTCAATCACTTATCAGCAATAGTGATAAATGTTTGAGCGACACAATACAAGCACGCTATAAATATCAAAAAGCCAATGCCATTCAGTGCTTCTGGCCGGAAATGGCGATCTCGGCCGGGACAGTATCAGTCATCATTTTTAGCGCCACTGCGACGCCGGAGTTATTCGGCGAGCGTCTTATTGCCTATCTTGGTTACGTCGGAATTTTCACCATGGCCAGCACGAGCTCGATAAGCCTTGGTATAACGATGATTGGAGTAAAGGTATCCGTCGATAGAGTATTCAGGGGGCGCCAATATGAATGATTTATTCATCCAGCAGATACGCTTTAAGTCAGACAGAGTGGCGGCTCATTTTTTACGCGGCCTTTTTCCGCTTCAATTCAATAACAGAATTACCGTATTTATCGGAGAAAACGGTTGCGGAAAATCCACCCTGCTTGAAGCACTTGCCATCAAGTTGGGATGCAATCCAGAAGGCGGTGGGAAGAACTTCAATTTCTCGACTGAGAACACCCACTCGAAACTGCACGAAACCCTGATGCTTTCAAAAGGCTACCGAAGGGAGAAGGACGTTTTTTTCTACAGAGCAGAGACCTTCTATAACTTGAACACTGCGATCCGCAAGCTTGATGCAGAGGGGAGTTTTGATCCCGAAATAAAGACCTATTACGGCGGCGTGGATATGCATTGCATGTCACACGGTGAAGCAATGGAGGCGCTGTTTCAAAACCGATTCAAAGCCCAGGGACTGTACGTTCTCGATGAACCGGAAGCGTCGTTGTCCCCATTGAGGCAATTGGTGTTTATCAACCGCGTAATGGAGCTATCGCGCAAAGGCTCACAGTTCATCATCGCTACTCACTCACCGCTCATTATGTCGATCCCGGGATGTGATCTGAGACAGATATCGGAAGGGCGCTCCGAACCAATAACCCCGGCAGATACTGATGCTTATGCTGTGTACAAAGCCGTGCTTAACTCTGCCGGCGCCTACATCGCGAAAAATATGCAGTGAGATTGCAGACACAAAAAAACCGTCCGGAGACGGTTTTTTTCATCAGCAGTACGCCCTACTTCAGGCCCGACATCTTCTCGATTGCACCTTTCAGGTCGGCATCCGAGCAATCGGCGCAGGTACCTTTCGGCGGCATGGCGTTGATGCCGGTGATCGCCTTGGCCAGGATGCCGTCGAGACCGCCTTGCTTATCGGCGCGTTCTTTCCACGCTGCGGTGTCACCAATTTTCGGCGCACCCAGCAGGCCAGTGCCGTGGCAAGCATTGCAATGTTTGGCAATGATTGAATCGGGAGTCTTGGCATCACCGCCGCCGGCAGTCGCCGCCACTTCCATCCCTTTGCATTCCTGACCTTGCACACACACCTGGCCGACGGGCTCGAGGCGTTTGGCAATGTCGTCGTTCGTCGCAGCTTGAGCGCTGACAGCCCAGAGGGCCAGTACGGTTGCTGGTGCAGCCAGCATTTTCATAATTAGGTTCACGCGTTCACCCTCAATGGTGGCTATTCACGCCTGCGGCCACGGTTCGCAGGCGGGCGCAAGTATAGCGGTTAGCCCGCCACACTGAAACAACCCCATAGTCGAAGGGGTTATACCGCGCTGTGGAAAAACTGTTCGGATGCCTTTGCCGTTATGGCTTGGCGCCTCTTTGTTCAAAAATTCGCCGGCGTGGCTGCGCTGATTAGTCGCGCAGGCAAGTCGAACGGATTACGAAAACGATGCGGCTTGGTACTTTCAAAGTAGTAGCTGTCGCCGGCTTCGAGAATAAAAGTTTCAAGACCCACCACCAATTCCAGACGACCCTCCACCAAAATCCCGGTTTCCTCGCCCTCGTGGGTGAGCATTTCTTCGCCGGTGTCGGCGCCCGGCGGGTAGATTTCGTTGAGAAACGCGATGGCCCGGCTAGGGTGCGCGCGGCCGACCAGCTTCATGGTCACGGCGCCGTCGGAAATGTCGATCAGCTCGTTGGCCTTGTAAACGATCTGGGTCGGTATTTCCTGCAGGATTTCTTCGGAAAAGAACTCGACCATGGACATGGGAATCCCGCCCAGAACCTTCCTCAGCGAACTGATCGAAGGGCTGACGCTGTTCTTTTCGATCATCGAAATGGTGCTGTTGGTGACGCCCGCGCGCTTGGCGAGTTCACGCTGGGAAAGCCCTTTGAGCTTGCGGATCGATTGCAGTCGTTCACCGACGTCCAAGGCTTGAGCCTCCTGATGTTGTAGAAATATTGAGCGTTATCATGGCGACAGCGTTCAGTATTTACAACACGTGGGCTCTGTAGCCGCCTCAATCCTCGGAATAGAGCCTTGGCACTCGACGCAGGTTGCAGAAGATCTGGTACGGAATTGTGCCGGCCCACTGCGCCACTTCACTGGCGAGGATGTTTTTGCCCCATAGCTCGACGGTCGAACCCAATCCGGCTTCTGGCACATCGGTGAGGTCGATGCAGAGCATGTCCATCGATACTCGGCCGATGATGCGGCTGCGTTTGCCCTCGACCAAAACCGGCGTGCCGGTTGGCGCCTGACGTGGGTACCCATCGGCGTAACCCATGGCAACCACGCCAATGCGCATCGGTTTGTCGGTGATGAACTTGGCGCCGTAGCCAACGGGCTCGCCGGCCGGCAATTCACGCACGCTGATGACTTTCGATTCGAGGGTCATCACTGGCAGCAGACGCCCGGCCACGGTGTGGGATTCTTCGAACGGCGTGGCGCCGTAGAGCATGATCCCCGGGCGCACCCAGTCGCTGTGAATCTGCGGCCAGCCGAGCACCGCTGGCGAGTTGCGCAGGCTGACTTCGGCGACGAGCCCCTGCCGCGCGGCTTCGAACACAGCGACCTGATCGGCGCTGCTCTGCTCGTGCAGTTCGTCGGCGCGGGCGAAGTGGCTCATCAAGACGATCTTCGCCACTTTGCCGCTGGCCAGCAGGCGTTGATAGGCGCCCGGGTAGTCCTTGGGATGCAGGCCAACGCGATGCATGCCCGAATCGAGCTTCAGCCACACGGTGATCGGCTTGCTCAGCGCGGCCTGTTCAATTGCTTCGAGCTGCCACAGCGAATGCACCACGCACCAGAAATCATGCTCGACGATCAGCGCCAGCTCATCGGCTTCAAAAAAGCCTTCAAGCAACAACACCGGCGCACGAATGCCGGCGGCGCGCAGCTCCAGGGCCTCTTCGATGCAGGCGACGGCAAAACCGTCGGCCTCCCCTTCCAGCGCCTGGGCGCAACGCACCGCGCCATGGCCGTAGGCATCCGCCTTGATCACCGCGAGCGCCTTGGCGCTGGTGACTTCACGGGCGATTCGGTAGTTGTGACGCAGGGCTTGGAGGTCGATCAGGGCACGGGCTGGACGCATGGCGGCAGACTTCTAGGCGGTCATGGGAATAAAAACCGGCGCTGGCTGACGGCGTGAACCGCCAACAGCGCCGGGAGAGGGATCTTTACAACGTATTACGGCAGTGCGGCGACGATGGAAATCTCAACCAGGATGCTCGGTTTGGCCATCTTCGCTTCGACGGTGGCGCGGGCCGGGGCAGCGCCTTTGGGCAGCCACTGATCCCACACCGAGTTCATCCCGGCAAAGTGTGCCTCGATGTCGTTGAGGTAGATGGTCGCCGACAGCAGATGCTGCTTGTCAGTGCCCGCCAGATCCAGCAAGCGCTCGATGTTGGCGAGCACCTCACGGGTCTGCTGTTCAATTCCGGCGTCGAAGTCGTCGCCGACCTGCCCGGCCAGATACACAGTGCCGTTGTGGCTGACGATCTGACTCATGCGTTCATTGGTGAGCAGGCGCTGGATTGCCATGTTTTGCGGACTCCTGAATTTTGTTGCCGTAACGGGAAATATCGAGGCCTTCGGCGCTGATTTGCGGTTTTTTCTTCGCCATCAGGTCGGCCAGCAAACGACCGGAGCCGCACGCCATGGTCCAGCCGAGCGTGCCGTGACCCGTGTTGAGGAACAGGTTCTTGAACGGCGTCGCGCCCACGATCGGTGTGCCGTCCGGGGTGGTCGGACGCAGGCCGGTCCAGAAGCTCGCTTCGGCCAGATTGCCGCCCTGAGGATAAAGGTCGTTGACGATCATCTCCAGGGTTTCGCGCCGACGCGGGTTCAAAGACAGATCAAAACCGGCGATCTCGGCCATGCCGCCAACGCGGATGCGGTTGTCGAAACGGGTGATCGCGACCTTGTAGGTCTCGTCAAGAATGGTCGAAGTCGGGGCCATTGCCGGGTTGGTGATCGGCACGGTCAGCGAGTAACCCTTGAGCGGGTAGACCGGCGCCTTGATGCCCAGCGGCTTGAGCAATTGCGGCGAGTAGCTGCCGAGGGCCAGCACATAGCGGTCGGCGGTTTCCAGCTTGCCGTCGATCCACACGCCGTTGATGCGATCACCGGCGAAGTCGAGTTTCTGGATGTCTTGGCCGAAGCGGAATTCCACACCCAGTTGCACCGCCATTTCGGCGAGACGCGTGGTGAAGATCTGGCAGTCGCCGGTCTGGTCGTTCGGCAGGCGCAGGGCACCGGCGAGAATATCGGTAACGCCCGCCAGGGCCGGCTCGACGCGGGCAATGCCGGCGCGGTCGAGGACTTCAAACGGCACGCCGGATTCTTGCAGCACGGCGATGTCTTTGGCGGCGTTATCGAGTTGCGCCTGGGTTCGGAACAGTTGAGTCGTACCGAGGCTGCGACCCTCGTAGGCAATGCCTGTTTCGGCGCGCAATTCGTCGAGGCAGTCACGACTGTACTCGGACAGACGCACCATGCGCTCCTTGTTCACCGCGTAACGATTGGCCGTGCAGTTGCGCAGCATCTGCGCCATCCACAAGTACTGGTCAATGTCAGCGGTGGCCTTGATCGCCAGTGGCGCGTGGCGTTGCAACAGCCACTTGATGGCCTTGAGCGGCACGCCCGGCGCTGCCCACGGCGAGGCATAGCCCGGCGAAACCTGGCCGGCGTTGGCGAAACTGGTCTCCATGGCGGCGGCTGGCTGCCGGTCGACCACCACCACTTCAAACCCGGCACGGGCCAGATAGTAAGCACTGGCGGTACCGATGACGCCGCTACCCAAGACCATAACGCGCATTTTTGTATCCCTCATCGCGGCGTGCCGCGTACGTCTGTTGTTAGAGCAATGATGCGCGCAGTGTAAGAAAGATTTGCCAGTGCTTTTCACTGTATAAGCGCCTATATTTGGCGACAATTCTCGGCAAAAACCCTTTTCACGGAGGCGCATCCCCTATGCGTACCAACACTCAGACCAGACGTGAGCTGGACAAGATCGACCGCAACATATTGCGGATCCTGCAGGCGGACGGTCGGATTTCGTTCACCGAACTCGGGGAAAAGGTCGGCCTCTCCACCACGCCGTGCACCGAGCGGGTGCGGCGCCTGGAGCGCGAGGGGATCATCATGGGCTACAACGCCCGGCTGAATCCGCAGCACTTGAAGGGTAGCTTGCTGGTGTTCGTCGAGATCAGCCTCGACTACAAATCCGGTGACACTTTCGAAGAGTTCAGACGCGCGGTGCTGAAGTTGCCCCACGTGCTGGAGTGTCATCTGGTTTCAGGGGATTTCGACTATCTGGTGAAGGCGCGGATTTCCGAGATGGCCTCGTATCGCAAGCTGCTCGGCGACATCCTGTTGAAGCTGCCGCATGTGCGTGAATCGAAGAGCTATATCGTGATGGAAGAGGTTAAGGAAAGCTTGAACCTGCCTATTCCCGATTGATATTTGTGGCGTCTGACCCGGCCCATCGCTGGCAAGCGAGCTCCCACAATGATCATGGGTGTTCACGATACTTGTGTTCACCCAGAAACCTGTGGGAGCTGGCTTGCCAGCGATGGCAGCAACGCGGTTCAACTGACTAAACCAACACCTGCCGATTCGCCGCCATGTATTCGAAGATTTGCTTTTCAGTGCGTGGATGAATGAGTTCCACCGGCCCCCGCCCGTTCGGGCACGGCAGCGTTTTGGTGGTACCAAACAACCGGCAAATCAGCGGCCGTTCGCCATACACCGTGCAGCCATTCGGCCCCAGGTGCACGCAGTTCAGCTCGTCCATCGCCGCATCCTGCTCGGCGCGGGTCTTGCGCGGCAGACGCGCCATCTCTTCGGGCGAGGTGGTCACGGGCCCACAGCAGTCGTGGCAGCCCGGCACGCACTCGAACGTGGGGATCTGCTGACGCAGGGTGCGGATTTTCTCGCTGTTGCAGCTCATCGAAACATTGACCGACGTGGGGTAGGCGGCAATTGTGCCGCAAAAGCCGTGATCCAGACACCGCAGGCCGACCAGTGTTGCCCGACTTCGCACGTGCGGCTTATGCTCCGTCAAATTTTCTCGACACCCCGCTCAGGATGACGCCCATGACTGCCCGCGCCCACACCACCGCGAGCCAACCTCACGCAGCCTCTTATTACGCCGCCAGCAGCCTGCCGCAACCGGATCATCCGTTGCTGCAAGGCGAGGTGATTGCGGACGTGTGCGTGGTCGGCGGCGGCTTTTCCGGGCTGAACACCGCGCTGGAACTGGCCGAACGCGGCCTCAGCGTGGTGGTGCTGGAAGCGCACAAGATCGGCTGGGGCGCCAGCGGTCGCAACGGCGGGCAACTGATTCGCGGGGTTGGCCATGGTCTTGATCAGTTCACAAACGTGATCGGCGCCGATGGCGTGCGGCAGATGAAACTCATGGGCCTGGAAGCCGTGGAAATTGTCCGTCAGCGCGTCGAGCGTTTTCAGATTGCCTGCGATCTGACCTGGGGCTATTGCGACCTCGCCAACAAGCCGTCGGACCTCGAAGGCTTTGCCGAAGATGCCGAGGAGCTGCGCAGCCTCGGTTATCGCCACGAAACCCGGCTGCTGCAAGCCAGTGAGATGGGCAGTGTGGTCGGTTCCAAACGCTACATCGGTGGTTTGATCGACATGGGTTCCGGCCATCTGCATCCGCTGAATCTGGCGCTGGGCGAAGCCGCAGCAGCGCAGCAACTGGGCGTCAGACTGTTCGAGCAGTCGGCCGTCACACGCATCGATTACGGCCCGCAAGTCCGCGTGCATACCGCCCAGGGTTCAGTTCGCGCCAAGACCCTGGTGCTGGGCTGCAACGCCTATCTGAACAACCTCAATGCGCAGCTCAGCGGCAAAGTGTTGCCCGCCGGCAGCTACATCATCGCCACCGAGCCGTTGAGCGAACAACTGGCTCACCAGTTGCTGCCGCAAAACATGGCGGTGTGCGACCAACGTGTGGCGCTGGATTACTACCGGCTCTCGGCGGATCGCCGCTTGTTGTTCGGCGGTGCCTGCCATTACTCGGGGCGCGACCCGAAGGACATCGGCGCGTACATGCAGCCAAAGATGCTTGAAGTGTTTCCGCAGTTGGCCGGGGTGAAAATCGATTATCAGTGGGGCGGGATGATCGGCATCGGCGCCAACCGTTTGCCGCAGATCGGTCGGCTCGCGGATCAGCCGAATGTGTATTACGCCCAGGCGTATTCGGGGCACGGCGTGAATGCCACGCACCTCGCGGGCAAGTTGCTGGCCGAAGCGATCAGCGGGCAGCACAGCGGCGGGTTCGATCTGTTCGCCAAAGTGCCGCACATCACCTTCCCCGGCGGCAAGCATCTGCGCTCGCCGTTGTTGGCGCTGGGGATGCTGTGGCATCGCCTCAAAGAGCTGGTCTGATGGAATTGCTGCGACCTTGAAGCCGTCATCGCTGGCAAGCCAGCTCCCACGATGATCATGAGTGTTTACGATATTTGTGTTCACCCCAAAACCTGTGGGAGCTGGCTTGCCAGCGATGGGGCCCGAAAGGGCACCACACCATTCAGATCCGCCAGAATGGCTTCAATCCCTCCTCCAGCGCCTGCTCGCGCGACAACCCGACATCCTTGAGCTGATCGCTTGTCATGTTCAGCAATGCCTTGCGCGTGTGCAGACGATGCCAGAACAGGCCCCAGCGACTTAGGCCGGACGGTGCGTTGCGCAAGGCGCTGTTCCACGCACTGTCCTCCTGCCCTGACTCCAGTTCCTGACTGTGTAACGTCAGCCGCACATCGCTCAAGCCGTTCATTTTTGTCGCTCCTGTTTACTTGGGTAGCCAGAGATTCCATGATGCGCGGGTCGGCAAAAGCATTACAGATTCAGCACATCTGTATTACCTCCATACAGATTTGCTAAACCTGCTACTGAATTGTCGATTTATGCCGCATCTGTACTGGTTTTTCGAATCACCTGCATCGAGGCAGTGCCATGACGCTTTATGTGAATCTCGCCGAACTGCTCGGCACACGCATCGAACAAGGCTTCTATCGACCAGGTGATCGACTGCCGTCGGTGCGCGCCCTGAGCGTAGAACATGGCGTCAGCCTCAGCACGGTGCAGCAGGCTTATCGCATGCTTGAAGACGGTGGCCTGGCCACGCCGAAACCCAAATCCGGTTACTTCGTGCCGGTCGGACGCGAGCTGCCGGATCTGCCCGCCGTCGGCCGGCCGGCACAGCGACCGGTGGATATCTCGCAGTGGGATCAGGTGCTGGAGCTGATTCGCGCGGTGCCGCGCAAGGATGTGGTGCAACTCGGTCGCGGCATGCCCGACATCAGCTCACCGACCATGAAGCCGCTGCTGCGCGGACTGGCGCGGATCAGTCGCCGCCAGGACATGCCCGGCCTGTACTACGACAACATCCACGGCACCCTCGAATTGCGTGAGCAGATTGCCCGGCTGATGCTCGATTCCGGCTGCCAGTTGAGCGCCAGCGATCTCGTCGTCACCACCGGTTGCCACGAAGCGCTGTCCACCAGTATCCGGGCGATCTGCGAACCCGGCGACATCGTCGCGGTGGATTCGCCAAGCTTCCACGGTGCCATGCAGACACTCAAGGGGCTGGGCATGAAGGCCCTGGAAATCCCCACCGACCCACTCACCGGCATCAGTCTCGAAGCGTTGGAACTGGCGCTGGAGCAGTGGCCGATCAAGGTCATCCAGCTCACGCCCAACTGCAACAACCCGCTTGGCTACATCATGCCGGAGTCGCGCAAACGCGCCCTGCTCAACCTCGCACAGCGCTTCGACGTAGCGATCATCGAGGACGATGTGTATGGCGAACTGGCCTACACCTACCCGCGTCCACGCACGATCAAATCGTTCGATGAAGACGGCCGTGTGCTGCTTTGCAGTTCGTTTTCCAAGACGTTGGCACCGGGGCTGCGCATCGGCTGGGTTGCGCCGGGTCGAAATCTGGAACGGGTGCTGCACATGAAATACATCAGCACCGGCTCGACCGCGCCACAGCCGCAGATCGCCATTGCCGAGTTCCTCAAGTCCGGCCACTTTGAACCGCATTTGCGGCGGATGCGCACGCAATACCAGCGTAATCGCGACATGATGATCGACTGGGTGACCCGCTACTTCCCCGCCGGCACGCGCGCCAGCCGCCCGCAAGGCAGCTTCATGTTGTGGGTCGAACTGCCGGAAGGCTTCGACGCCCTGAAACTGAATCGTGCACTGCTCGAGGAAGGCGTACAGATCGCTGTTGGCAGCATCTTTTCTGCCTCCGGCAAGTACCGCAATTGCCTGCGGATGAACTACGCTGCCAAACCAACGCCGCAAATTGAAGAGGCGGTGCGTAAAGTTGGCGCAGCGGCGATCCGGCTACTGGCCCTCGACTGATTGGCAGACCGCATCGACCGTTGCATAGAGTTTATCGGTGTCGCTGCTTGCCGGCGCATTGACCTCGACCTGACAGGCTTGACCGATGCCGGCGTCGATTCGCAACCGCACCAGGACTGGTGCATCGGTCAGGTACACCAGCCCGGCATCCACGACACTGGTGAGATAGTTACCTTGCCCATCCTGCACCGATGCGCCTTTGGGGACGGGCAAACCGTCAGGCGTACGCACCTGCAGCATCAGACGGCGCACGGTGTCTACGGGAAAGTCCAGGCGCGGCACGGCGCCACGTCCGGCTTCGACTTCCTGATAACCATTGAGTACATCAACATTGCGCGGCAGGCTGCGGGTGTCGATTTCAACTCGATTGGTGCGCCACGCCGACAAACTCGAAGCCACTGCCCGCCCCGCGCCATCGGTCCAGACCGGACCTTGCGGCGTGCTCAGCTGGATACCGGCATTCTCACCTGCTTTGACCAGCGCAAAAGTCTCGCGCACCGGATAAGGCGAAAGCGTCACGCCCGCTTCGTGCAGCACCAGACCACCGCGCAGCCCGGCGTCATAACGGCTCAAGCCGACGCTGTTACGCGAGTAACCAAGGTCGACACTGGTGTAACGCGGCAATGCACTGAGCCGGGCATTGAAGTCGGTTTGCCCGTTCTGCACACGCATCATTTCCACGCTGTAATTCAGCGTGTCGCTCAATTGTTCGGCATAACGGGTACCCGTGCGCAATCCCCGCTGCTCATCGTGCCGGGCGAATGTATTCACTCTGCCTTTGCTTCCCAACGGGAAACCAACGGTCAGATAGGCACTGCCACCTCGCCCTCCCATGGCGGAACCACTGCTTTCGCGCTGAACACTGAGCGATAAATTGGCCTTGGAAAAAGTCTGCGACCATGTCGCCCCCATCCGCGAATGTTGCGTGCTGTCCTGCCCCGCATACGTCGACCAGAAGCCGGAAAAGGCGCCCCAGTCACGACTCGAGTAGTTGACCCCGGCGCCCCATTGTCGCTCGCCCTGCTGGCCCTGCTCCTCTCCGGCACCCTGCCCCGTCTGCGCCAGGGTACGAAAACCCGCACTGCGCCGGCTCATGTTGATACTGGCTGACAGGCCGTAGCCCAAAGGCATACCAAGCACCGCTTGCGTCCTCCGGCCCTGGCCCGAATCCACGGTCATGGAATTGAGCTGCTGCACGCTGACCACCGCCCCCATGCCCAAAGCCTGCTTTAACTCCCAGCCTACGGAACGATAGTCGCCAGCACCCATGATCCCGGCGCTGAAGCCAGTCGTCGAGCCCAACAACCAGTCTTTGCTGGCCGCCACGAAGGCCGGCGCTTCGCGGTCATCATTGCGCATTCGCCGGACCTTTCCTGCCGCGAGCCCATATCCGGGTTTCGCCGGCAGGGACGGGGCTCTCAAAGAGGCGGCCGAAACGAGAAATACGTGGCGCTCACCACTTTCGGCCACGACGGTGACTTCCAGATCCAGATGACGGCTCAACAACGGCAAATTACGCAGTGCAAACGGCCCGCCGGGTACCACAGTGGAATAGACCACCACGCCGCTCTGCCGAACTTCAATGCGCGCGGGCGACGGTGCATGACCTTCCACGACCGAGCCGCTACCGGGATCGTCTGCCACGGCCCCGGCCAAGGCCGAGTCAGGCAAGATTTGCACACCCGTGAACGGCTCCCCCGCGAACAACGATGAACGCATGTTGAGCTGCCCGACCTGCACCTCCGCCGCATACGCCTCCCATGTGCGCGAAGCATGGGTATAGAGAAGATCGAAACGCTCGACACCCGCGGATGAGTTGTAGTTCTGCCGACTGCGCACCACCCAGTCGGCGGCATTGAACCCCAACTCGCTAGCAAGGTTTAGATATTGGGTCGACTGGCCAGGGCTGGAGTCGCTCACCACTAGCGCGTCGTAGTTGAATAACCCGGCACTGCCGCCCGATTGCCAGCCGCGTGCGGCAGACTTTGGTTCAAGCAGCAGACCGGTCGGTACCAACAGCATCACTTTTTGCGAACCGGGATCAAGCCGTACCTGCACGCCAGTCAGATGCTGGTCCACTTGAACACAGCTGCCATTGCTGGCGTTGTCGGGCAAGCCGGAAGGTACGGCAATGGACGCCTGATCCAGCAACCGGTTGTCGAGACATAGCTGCCCGTCGCCATCAAACCTCGCCACAACCGAACCCATAGCCCTGCCGTTGACCTCAAGCGCCACTCGACTGCGTCCGGCCGTGAAACGGGGTTCCACGCCAAAAAACCGGGCGATGGCAGGGTCGATACCGCGAGCTTCCAGTACCGCCGGGTCGAATTCGGTATATGTCATAGCCGCGGCTACTGAAGGCATCAGGAGGACCGGTGCCAGCCAGCCGGGGACAGCGCAAAATACCCGCAGGAGCAGCGCCCTGCGTTTCATTTTTGAACGGTCAACGGCGCGTCGTAGCTGTCGACGGCAAAACCGTAAGTTGACGCCGGAAACAACCGTACGTGACTGCCCAATGTCGACGATGCGTCGAGCATCAGCACTTCGCCCGGCAGAATGTAAGTGCGTTGCAGATCGAGCGTGACGCCACCGGGAATAAGGTTCACCGCTTTGGACAGCCTGACCACATACGGACTGGGGTTACTCACGCGAACTTGCTGACCGGCAACGCTCCAGACCAGGCGCTTCCAGGGCATACGGTCGATAGCCAGGTTGGCCGGCCGGACAATCACCGGGATGTTCTGGCGCACGGTCAGATTCACCTGCGCGCCGCTCCCCACTTGCCGCGGGCTGATCCCTTCGAATACCACGCGTTGCAGGCGCTCGGTTTTCAGCGGTCCGACCTCCCGCAAAATGAACCGCACCTGCTGACTTTTGCCCGGCTCGACACGAGCCACAGGTGGATTGAGCAATAGCAGCGGCTCGGTATCCTCGGGAATGTGCTCGATGGAGCTGTAGAGCAGTGCCGGCTGGTCGTCGGAGTTGCGGACATTCAGGGTCGCCTCCCCCAACGCTTGATCGACCACCACAACCGGCGTTTCCGGAACCATGCCAGCGGCATGGCTACTGGTGCTCATGAATGACAGGCACACGGCTACGAAGGCGGCAGGCACCTGGAAAGAAAAAAGGGGATACATGAAATTCTCCAGCGGGCATCGGCCGAATGCGCCAGGCGATGTCGGCCGATACCTTGATGCGAAAAAATACGCGCTAACGCTATTCAGGCCCTGCGAGGCGCATCAAGCGAGCCGCATGGGTTCGTCAGTCTTTCGACTCAGAGGTAGAACACGTCGAACGTCACCGAACCATCGAGCAGGAACTCATCGGTGGTCGGCGGCAGATCGGCGGTCGGGCGAATCGCTGCCGCGACCTGCATCGGGAACGTGTGCAGCCGAGCAGCGGCAGGACCCGCCGCAGCACTTGGCCCCCACGAATAAGTGATAGGTGCGTTGGATACCAGGCCGGCAGCCGGTATACGCCACACGCGGTTTTGTGGGCTGCGTACCAGGAAGGTTTGTGGCGTGCCATCGGCAAGTGGCTGGCCGGTCAGCAGACCGAAACCGCCAATGCCGACACCCTTTGTGCTGCCTAGACCGTAATAAAGCGTGTCAGAAGTCCGGCCATTGAACGTCAGGCCTGACACTTTGGTGGCGGCACGGTTGTCAGTCGCCGAGATCTCAACCGCCGCCGGTGCATCGCATGCAACCTTTAGGGTGATGTCCCTTGGGGGCAGATCGTTCTGCTGCGTTGCGCTCAGACTGGCGGAAAAAATACGCCCCAGATTAACGTTGCTGCCACCGGCGAATGCCGGAACGCAGGTCGTCGGAATCACTGTGCCGGAGACCGTCAGGTCGACGGCGGCGGCCTGAGCTGCAAAGGGTGACAGTGCCAATAGCAAGGCACTGGCTGCATAGAGTTTTTTCATTGTTATTTACCGGTTGATGGTTGGGTACATACACAGGTCGTTTCAGGACGTTGCGCAGTCCTGAGCGGCCGTTATGCCCGCACATCATTCCCGGTTCAGAGGGGCTTTTCTGTAGGTTCCAGTCACCTGGTAGGCATAGCGTTTTCGACGTACTGCGTAGTCCATTTCAGCGGGCATCGACAGAGCCGACTCAAAGTCCAGAGTGAATTTAATCTGAACAAAGAATGTCCTACGCCCGTGCCATACTTCGACCTTCGACCCGCCATGAGATGATCCTCCTTGAGATCCAGAACGGTCCTACTTTTCCCTGTACTTCTCATGCTCCTGCTCAGCAGTTGCGCGAGCCTGAACGCCCCACGCGAACCGAGCCAGGCATTGCCAGCGTCCGACTCGGCTTTCGGCCGGTCGGTTCAAGCTCAGGCGGCGCCGTACGGAGGGCAATCCGGCTTTCGTTTGCTTTCCAACAGCACCGAGGCGTTCACCGCCCGTGCCGAACTGATTCGCCACGCGCAAAGCAGCCTCGATTTGCAGTACTACATCGTGCATGACGGCGTCAGCACACGGATGCTGGTGGAAGAATTGTTGAAAGCCGCCGACCGTGGCGTACGCGTGCGGATTCTGCTCGACGACACCACCAGCGACGGTCTTGACCAGATCATCGCGACACTGGCGGCGCACCCGCAGATTCATATCCGTCTGTTCAATCCGCTGCACCTGGGACGCAGCACCGGCGTGACCCGGGCTGCCGGACGACTGTTCAACCTGTCGCTGCAACACCGGCGGATGCACAACAAGTTGTGGCTGGCGGATAACAGCGTGGCAATCGTCGGCGGACGCAATCTGGGCGACGAGTACTTCGATGCCGAGCCGAATCTGAATTTCACTGACATCGACATGCTCAGCGTGGGGCCGGTGGCCGAGCAGCTCGGGCACAGTTTCGATCAGTACTGGAACAGCGCGTTGAGCAAACCCATCGAGGAGTTCCTCAGCAGCAAACCGACGGCCAGGGATTTGCAAAACACCCGCATGCGCCTCGAAGAGTCGCTGGAGGAAACCCGAAAGCAGAACCACGCGCTGTATCAGCAGTTGATGACGTTCAAGACCGACCCGCGCATGGACATCTGGCGCAAAGAGCTGATCTGGGCGTGGAATCAGGCGCTGTGGGATGCGCCGAGCAAGGTGCTATCCAAAGGCGAGCCAGACCCGCAATTGCTCCTGACCACGCAACTGGCGCCAGAGCTTACGGGGGTCAGCAAAGAACTGATCATGATCTCGGCCTATTTCGTACCGGGCCAGCCGGGGCTCGTCTACCTGACCGGGCGTGCTGATGCCGGGGTTTCGGTAAGCCTGCTGACCAATTCGCTGGAGGCCACGGATGTGCCTGCGGTGCATGGCGGGTATGCGCCGTATCGCAAGGCGCTGCTGGAGCATGGCGTAAAACTGTTCGAACTGCGCCGCCAACCGGGGGACGGTGGCGGCAGCGGCCCGCACGTGTTTTACAGCAAGTCGTTTCGCGGCTCGGACTCCAGCCTGCACAGTAAGGCGATAATCTTCGACCGACGTAAATCGTTTATTGGCTCGTTCAATTTCGACCCTCGCTCGGTGCTGTGGAACACCGAAGTCGGCGTGTTGGTGGACAGTCCGCAGCTTGCCGAGCATGTGCGCGAACTGGCGCTGCAAGGCATGGCGCCGGCACTCAGCTACGAAGCGAAATTGCAGGACGGGAATATCGTCTGGGTGACCGAGGATAACGGTCGGATGCACACGTTGAGCAAGGAACCGGGGAGTTGGTGGCGCCGGTTCAATGCGTGGTTCAGTACCAGCGTTGGTCTGGAGCAGATGCTTTAAAGATCAAAAGATCGCAGCCTTCGGCAGCTCCTGCATTTGGAATGCATTCTCTCTGTAGAGCTGCCGAAGGCTGCGATCTTTTGACTTTAAGCAGTCTGCACTGTGCCAAAAGCACCTTGTCGGGATACCAGAATCACCAGCCCAAAAGCCCCCGCCGCCATCAACCAGGGCAACGCATGCCCGCTGATCCACTGACTGCCCGCCCCGGCTGCCAACGGCCCGATCAGACAGCCAACGCCCCACAGTTGCGCGATATGCGCATTGGCTCGCACCAGCGCGTCATCACGGTAACGCTCACCGATGAGGATCAGCGACAGCGTGAACAAACCACCGGCACTGGCGCCAAACAACACCCACAGCGGCCAGATCAGCAACGTGTCGATCAGCATCGGAATCGCCAGGCTCGACAGCATCAACACCACCGCGCACCCGGTGAACAGGGTGCGCCGCGACAGGTAATCGGCTAACGCGCCAATCGGCAATTGCAGCAGCGCATCGCCCACCACCACAGTACTGACCATCGCCAAGGCGATTTCGGCGGTAAAACCCTGCTGCAGGCAATACACCGGCAGCAACGTCAGGATCATCGCCTCGAACGCGGCAAACAACGACACCGCCCAGGCAATCGCCGGCAGCTCGCGGGCAAAGCCCCACAGGTCGCGGAAGGTCACGCTGCTCGCTTCACTGCTCGGCGCACCGCTACGGCGCAGCAACAGCAAAGGGGAGACCATCAGCAGCGCGACACCGACCCAAAAGCCGTAATCCTCTTCAGTGCCGAGCGCGCCCAGCAGCAAAGGGCCAGACAGCTGGCTCAGCGCATAACTGCTGCCATACAGCGCCACCAGTCGACCGCGCCAATGCTCGACCACCAGCTGATTGATCCAGCTCTCGCCGAGGATGAACACGATGGTCAGGATCACGCCAATCATCAGGCGCAGCACCAGCCAGACCGGATAGCTCGGCAATAACGCCAACAGGCCAATGGACAGCGCTCCGGCCCACAGGCACAGGCGCATCAGGTTCGCCGTGCCGAAACGCGCCGCCAGGTGACTGGAGATTTTCGCGCCCAGCAACACGCCAATGGCCGGCATCGCTGCCATTACGCCAATGGCGAACGCGCCGTAGCCCCAACCCTCCAGACGTAGCGACACCAACGGCATGCTGACCCCCAGGGCCAGGCCGACACTCAAGACAGACGCCAACACGGCGAAATACGTCGCCCACCGCATGTTCCACGCTCCTGTGGATATTCTTTTTGTACTCACCCAAAACACTGTGGGAGCGAGCCTGCTCGCGAAAGCCGTTTCACATTCAGCAACTGGGCTGACTGATAAACCGCTTCGCGAGCAGGCTCGCTCCCACAGGGGATCTCTGCATGGCTGGGGAGCCCGACGGAATCAGGCTCCCTTCAACGACTTACAGTTTGATCCACGTCGCTTTCAGTTCGGTGTACTTGTCGAACGCGTGCAGCGACTTGTCACGACCATTGCCCGACTGCTTGAAGCCACCGAACGGTGCAGTCATGTCGCCGCCGTCGTACTGGTTGACCCACACGCTACCGGCGCGCAGCGCCTTGGCGGTCAGGTGTGCCTTGGAGATGTCCTGAGTCCACACCGCAGCGGCCAGGCCGTAAGGCGTGTCGTTGGCAATCTGGACGGCTTCTTCAGCCGTGTCGAAAGCGATGACCGACAGCACCGGGCCGAAGATCTCTTCCTGTGCGATTTTCATGGCGTTGCTCACGCCGTCGAAAATCGTCGGCTCGACGTAGGTGCCACCGGTTTCCCGAAGAATGCGCTTGCCGCCAGCCACCAGTTTGGCGCCGTCGGTATGACCGGACTCGATGTAGGACAGCACGGTGTTCATCTGCTGGGTATCAACCAGCGCGCCGACGTTGGTCGCCGGATCCAGCGGGTTGCCCGGCTTCCAGGCTTTCAGCGCCTCGATCACCATCGGCAGGAATTTGTCCTTGATCGAACGCTCGACCAGCAGACGCGAACCGGCGGTGCAGACTTCGCCCTGGTTGAAGGCGATGGCGCTGGCGGCCGATTCGGCAGCGGCTTGCAGATCGGGAGCATCGGCAAAGACGATGTTCGGGCTCTTGCCACCGGCTTCCAGCCACACGCGTTTCATGTTCGATTCGCCGGAGTAGATCATCAATTGCTTGGCGATCTTGGTCGAACCGGTGAACACCAACGTGTCCACATCGTTGTGCAGAGCCAGCGCCTTGCCAACGGTATGGCCGTAGCCCGGAAGGACGTTGAGCACGCCTTTCGGAATGCCGGCCTCGACGGCCAGCGCCGCGATACGGATGGCGGTCAGCGGCGATTTTTCCGACGGTTTGAGGATCACCGAGTTACCGGTCGACAGCGCCGGGCCGAGTTTCCAGCACGCCATCATCAGCGGGAAGTTCCACGGCACGATGGCGCCAACCACGCCGACTGGCTCGCGGGTCACCAGACCCAGTTGATCGTGCGGCGTAGCTGCGACTTCGTCGTAAATCTTGTCGATCGCCTCACCGCTCCAGCTCAGCGCTTGCGCCGCGCCCGGCACGTCGATGTTCAGCGAATCGCTGATCGGCTTGCCCATGTCGAGGGTTTCGAGCAGGGCCAGTTCTTCGGCGTGCTGTTTCAGCAGGCCGGCGAAACGGATCATGGTGGCTTTGCGTTTGGTCGGCGCCAGGCGCGACCACACGCCGGAATTGAAGGTGGCGCGGGCATTTTCCACGGCGCGCTGGGCGTCGGCGGCGTCACAGCTGGCAATTTTGCCCAGCAGACGGCCATCGACCGGGCTGATACATTCGAAAGTCTCGCCGGAGACGGCGTCGGTGTATTCGCCATTGAGGTAGGCGCGGCCTTCGATCTTCAGGTCGCGGGCGCGTTGTTCCCAATCGGCACGAGTCAGGGTGGTCATTCAGGTGTCCTCCTCTTGTTGAATACGAGCGCCGCGCGATCTTCGCCGACGTCCTCAGCAATTCTGCCCGGCCAGCCTGCATTTCGGCCCGAGGCACCCGCCACCCTAAACCAGCGGCCGGGTTTGTTTCAATATATTTGACATAAGGCGGCTATACGACCTTGCAGTGTTGATTTTAATCAACATAGACTTTGGCCTTTTCCAGCCTTGCGCCGCACTTACGGGAGATAACAACAATGAACATCCAGAACGTCGTCGACATCAGCCTGACCTCCAGCGAAGCCGAACGCTATCGCCCGGACCCGGCCAAAGTACTCAAGGGCGATCCCGAGCAGGCAGTGTTCCATCAATATGAAAGTCCTTGCGGGCAGATGGGTGTCGGCGTGTGGGAAGGTGCGGTGGGTCAGTGGACGGTGAACTACACCGAGCATGAATACTGCGAAATTCTCCAGGGTGTTTCGGTGCTGCGTGACAGCGACGGCAATGCCAAGACCTTACGCGTGGGTGATCGTTTTGTGATTCCGGCAGGGTTTCGCGGCACGTGGGAGGTGCTGGAGGCTTGCCGCAAGGTTTATGTGATTTTCGAACAGAAGGGCTGAGGATATTCGCTGGCTGATCTGGTCCCATCGCTGGCTTGCCAGCGATGAGGCCCGGACGGACGCGACAAAACCTGAGAAACAAAAAAGGCCCGTATCGTGAGATACGGGCCTTTTTTGTAAGTCGGGAAAAATCAATTACTTGATTTTGCCTTCCTTGTACATCACGTGCTTGCGAACAACCGGATCATATTTCTTGATCTCGATTTTGTCCGGGGTAGTACGCTTGTTCTTGTCGGTAGTGTAGAAGTGACCAGTACCGGCGCTCGAGATCAAACGAATCAATTCACGCATGATTAGCTCCCTTAAATCTTGCCATCGCGGCGAAGTTCGGCGAGCACGACAGTGATGCCACGCTTGTCGATGATACGCATGCCTTTGGCAGATACGCGCAGACGCACAAAACGTTTCTCTTCTTCAACCCAGAAGCGGTGATGCTGCAGGTTCGGCAGGAAACGACGACGGGTTTTGTTGTTTGCGTGGGAAATGTTATTCCCAGTCACCGGACCCTTACCGGTAACTTGACATACTCTCGACATGCCTCAGCCCTCTAAAACCACATGCCCAACCCGGCATGGGTTGGCCGCTTAATCTCTCAGTCATTTGGCGCCAGGCGCCGCGTTTCTTTAGAGGTCTTACCGGCTACACCTACAGTGAAGGAACCGGGCCCCTAGAAAAGAGCGCTGCTTTATACCAGAAAGACTGGGGTGCAACAACTTTCCGTGTGCAATCAATCCACAAAAAGGCGCAGATTCTGCTCGCGAACGCCTTGGACAAAGGCCGGGACGGGGTTTTACCACTCGTCGAAGAAAACCGCTCATGCGCCCGATTCTGGCTCGTCGCTGCACCGGGCACACACCGGAGCTGCGTAAAAACGTCCCCGAAAATACAAAAGGGGATAGTCATTTGCAATCGCGACCTCTAGGGTAGGACTTTTCCAGACTGCACTTGCAGATGGGCCTTCGATCTGTAAAAGGAAACCGACCATGCGCCTCGCTGCCCTACCCCTGCTGTTCGCCCCGCTCCTGCTGAGCCCACTGGCCCAGGCCGCCGCGCTGAGCGTCTGCACCGAGGCGAGCCCTGAGGGCTTCGATGTGGTGCAGTACAACTCGCTGACCACCACCAATGCATCGGCCGATGTGCTGATGAACCGCCTGGTTGATTTCGACACTGCCAGCGGCAAGGTCATCCCGAGCCTGGCCGACAGCTGGGAAATCAGCACCGACGGCCTGACTTATATCTTCAAATTGCACCCGCAGGTCAAATTTCATACAACCGAATACTTCAAGCCAACCCGCGAGCTGACTGCCGAAGACGTCAAATTCAGTTTCGACCGCATGCTCGATCCGGCCAATCCCTGGCACAAAGTTGCCCAAAGCGGCTTCCCTCACGCGCAATCGATGCAGCTATCGGCGCTCATCAAGAAGATCGACGCGCTGGACCCACTGACTGTGCGCTTCACACTTGATCACCCGGACTCGACCTTTCTGGCGACTCTGAGCATGGGTTTCGCCTCGGTCTATTCCGCCGAATACGCCGATAAACTGTTGAAGGCCAACGCCACCGACAAGCTCAACAGCCAGCCAATCGGCACCGGCCCGTTTGTCTTCACGCGATTCCAGAAAGACGCCGCGGTCCGCTACAAGGCCAACCGGGACTACTTCCGTGGCAAGCCCGCCGTGGATCCGCTGATCTTCGCGATCACGCCAGATGCCAACGTGCGCCTGCAAAAACTGCGACGCAATGAATGCCAGATCGCCCTGTCGCCAAAACCCTTGGACGTAGAGGCTGCGCAGAAAGAGCCGACGCTGAAAGTCGAAAAAACCGATGCGTTCATGACCGCCTTCGTCGGCATCAACAGCCAGCATCCGCCACTGGACAAACCGGAAGTGCGTCAGGCGATCAACCTTGCCTTCGACAAGGCCAACTACATCAAAGCCGTGTTCGAAGACACGGCTGAAGCAGCCAACGGCCCTTACCCGCCAAACACCTGGAGCTACGCGAAAAGCCTGCCGGGCTACTCTCATGACGTAGCGAAAGCCAAAGCACTGATGGCCAAGGCCGGCTTGAAGGATGGTTTCAAGACCACGATCTGGACGCGGCCATCCGGCAGCTTGCTCAACCCGAATCCGAGCCTTGGCGCACAAATGCTGCAATCGGATCTGGCAGAGATCGGCATTCAGGCGCAAATCCGTGTGATCGAATGGGGCGAGCTGATTCGCCGCGCCAAGGCAGGCGAGCATGACCTCTTGTTCATGGGCTGGGCCGGTGATAACGGCGACCCGGACAACTTCCTCACGCCGCAGTTTTCCTGCGCCGCGGTCAAGTCCGGCACCAACTTCGCACGCTACTGCAACGCCGATCTCGACAAGCTGATCAGCGCCGGCAAGACCACCAGCGAACAAGGCGTGCGCACCAAGCTCTACGAGCAGGCGCAGGCGCAGATTCAGCAGCAGGCACTGTGGCTGCCGCTGGCACACCCAACGGCGTTCGCGCTGACACGTAAAGACGTTCAGGGTTACTCGGTAAGCCCGTTTGGCCGGCAGGATTACTCCAGGGTCAACATGAAATAATCGCCACACCACCAAACCCCTGTAGGAGCTGTCGAGTGAAACGAGGCTGCGATCTTCTGATCTTTAAAACAGAGTCAAAAGATCGCAGCCTTCGGCAGCTCCTACAGAGAAAGGGTCGGCGGATATTTACATCCAGCCGCACTCCGCCATCGACAGCGGCTCCCCCTCCCCCACGATGAAGTGATCGAGCACCCGCACATCAATCAGGTCCAGCGCCTTTTGCAAACGCTTGGTCAACAACTGATCCGCCTGACTGGGGTCGCTGTTCCCCGACGGGTGGTTGTGACAAAGGATCACCGCCGCCGCGTTATTGGCCAGGGAACGCTTCACCACCTCACGGGGATGTACGCTGGTATTGTCGATGGAGCCGCGAAACAGCGCCTCGAACGTCAACACTTGATGCTTGGAGTCCAGAAACAGACAACCAAATACCTCGTGCGGCTCGTGGCGCAGCATCGATTTGAGGTAATCGCGAACCGCCTGCGGATTCTCCAGTGCGGGTTTCCTGCGCATGCGCTCAGCCAGATGCCGACGGCCCATTTCCAGCACCGCCTGCAACTGGGCGAACTTCGCCGGCCCTAATCCCAACTCCTTGCTGAATTGTGCAAGATCGGCCTCCAGCAACACGCGCAGGCTGCCGAATTGAGTCAACAGGTGTCGCGCAAGATCCACCGCGCTTTTGCCAGTGACTCCAGTGCGTAAGAAGATCGCCAGCAATTCGGCGTCGGAAAGGCTCGCAGAGCCCTGTTCAAGTAGCTTCTCCCGCGGGCGCTCCGCCGCAGGCCAATCGCGAATACTCATACACTTTCCCTGTCTGTGGGCGCCGCTGTTCCGTAGCGGTCGCTGTGATATCTTAGCCCATCTTTTTTGCGGGCGGATTCACCCTGGGGAGGGGGTTTCGCCACGTATGTCACCCACGAAATCAAAGGCAGACCTATGCAGCGGCTGTATCGGAAACGCATCGTTCTGGGCGTCGGCGGCGGCATCGCTGCCTACAAGAGCGCCGATCTGGTTCGTCGCCTGATCGACCAGGGCGCCGAAGTGCGTGTGGTCATGACCCATGGCGGCGCCGAGTTCATCACCCCGCTGACCATGCAGGCCCTGTCCGGGCACCCGGTTCACCTGGATTTGCTCGACCCCGCCGCCGAAGCGGCGATGGGCCACATCGAACTGGCCAAGTGGGCCGATCTGGTGCTGATCGCCCCGGCCACCGCCGACCTGCTCGCCCGCCTGGCCCAAGGCATCGCCAACGATTTGTTGACCACGCTGGTGCTGGCCACCGACGCTGTCGTGGCGGTCGCTCCGGCAATGAATCAGGCGATGTGGCGCGACCCCGCGACCCAAGCCAACCTGCAACTGCTTCAAAGTCGCGGCCTGAAGACGTTCGGCCCGGCCTCCGGCAGCCAGGCCTGCGGCGACGTCGGCATGGGCCGCATGATGGAAGCTACCGATCTGGCGCAGTGCGCGGCGGACTGCTTCCAGCGTCAGGCGCTGACTGGCAAGCACGTCGTCATTACGGCCGGGCCGACCCAGGAAAACATCGATCCGGTGCGCTACATCACCAACCATAGCTCCGGAAAAATGGGCTTCGCCCTGGCCGAAGCGGCGGTGGAAGCCGGCGCCCGCGTGACCTTGATCAGCGGCCCGGTGCACCTGCCGACCCCGGATCGCGTCACGCGCATCGACGTGGTCAGTGCCCGCGACATGCTCGCGGCGTGCGAATCCGCGATCCCTTGTGATGTGTTCATTTCCTCGGCAGCGGTTGCGGATTACCGTCCAGAAGTCATCGCCCCGCAAAAACTCAAGAAAGATCCTACGAGCGGCGACGGCTTCGTCCTGCAAATGGTGCGCAACCCAGACATCCTGGCCACCATCGCGACCCGCCCCGATCGTCCGTTCAGTGTCGGTTTCGCCGCCGAGACCGAACACCTGCTCGACTACGCTGCACGCAAGCTGAAGGACAAGAATCTCGATTTGATCGTCGCCAACGACGTCGCCAACCCGAGCATCGGTTTCAACAGCGAAGAAAACGCCTGCAGCGTAATTGACCGTGAGCTTCACGCCACGGTTTTCGCCCAGACCAGCAAGAGCAAGATCGCTCGCCAACTGGTCACTTTTATCGCCGAACGTCTGAACCAGGTTTAATTTACATGCACGCTTTGCAAGCCAAGATCCTCGACCCCCGCATCGGCACCGAATTCCCGCTGCCACAATACGCCACCCCGGGCTCCGCCGGCCTCGACCTGCGCGCCATGCTGGAGCAGGACATCGTGATCAAACCGGGTGAAACCGTGCTGATCCCGACCGGCCTGTCGGTCTACATCGGTGACCCGAACCTCGCCGCGCTGATCCTGCCTCGCTCGGGCATGGGCCACAAACACGGCATCGTGCTGGGCAACCTTGTTGGCCTGATCGACTCCGATTACCAGGGCCCGCTGATGGTTTCCTGCTGGAACCGCGGCCAGACTGACTTCACCATGACTGTCGGTGAACGTCTGGCGCAATTGGTGCTGGTGCCCGTGGTGCAGGCGCATTTCGAGATGGTTGAAGAGTTCGTCGAGACCGAACGCGGCACTGGCGGTTTCGGCCATACCGGCACCAAATAATTCGTGTGAGAGCCATGCCATTTGCCCTGTCATACCACGAACTCTCTGCGGAAAACGCCGTCATACCCTTCAGTTTGAGCTTGCCGTCGAATGAGTCGTCGGTCTGTCCAGTCACTTTTGAGATGGAGCATTTCCGCAGATGACCACCCCCGCCCAAGTTGCACCAAAGCTGCCTGACAGCATCTTCCGCGCCTATGACATTCGCGGCACCGTGCCGGAATTCCTCAATGCCGAAACCGCTTACTGGATCGGCCGCGCTGTCGGCTCGCAGAGCCTTGCCCAAGGCGAACCCAATGTGTCCGTCGGTCGCGACGGCCGCCTGTCCGGGCCGGAACTGGTCGCTGAACTGATCCGCGGTATCGCCGAGAGCGGCTGCCATGTCAGCGATGTCGGCCTGGTGCCCACTCCGGCGCTGTACTACGCCGCCAACGTTTTGGCCGGCAAGTCCGGCGTGATGCTCACCGGCAGCCACAACCCGTCGAACTACAACGGTTTCAAGATCGTCATCGCCGGCGACACTCTCGCCAACGAACAGATCCAGGCCCTGCACGAACGCCTCAAGACCAACAATCTGAGCAGCGGTAACGGCAGCGTCACTCAGGTCGAGATCCTAGACCGCTACAACACCGAGATCGTCCAGGACATCAAACTGGCGCGACGCCTGAAAGTCGTGGTCGATTGCGGCAACGGCGCGGCTGGCGTGATCGCCCCGCAACTGATCGAAGCGCTGAACTGCGAAGTCATCCCGCTGTTCTGTGAAGTTGACGGCAATTTCCCCAATCACCACCCGGACCCGGGCAAGCCGGAAAACCTCGTCGACCTGATCGCCAAGGTCAAGGAAACCAACGCCGACATCGGCCTGGCGTTCGATGGTGACGGCGACCGTGTCGGCGTAGTAACCAATACTGGCAGCATCGTTTTTCCGGATCGCCTGCTGATGCTGTTCGCCCGTGATGTGGTGGCGCGCAACCCGGACGCGGAAATCATCTTCGACGTCAAATGCACCCGTCGTCTGGTACCGCTGATCAAGGAGTACGGTGGTCGGCCGCTAATGTGGAAGACTGGTCATTCGTTGATCAAAAAGAAAATGAAACAATCCGGCGCGCTGCTGGCCGGTGAAATGAGCGGGCACATTTTCTTCAAGGAACGCTGGTTCGGTTTCGACGACGGTATCTACAGCGCCGCACGTCTGCTGGAGATCCTCAGCAAGGAAAAATCCACCGCGGAGGAGCTGTTTGCGACCTTCCCGAACGATATTTCTACGCCGGAAATCAATATCCATGTGACCGAAGAGAGCAAATTCAGCATCATTGATGCATTGCACGACGCACAGTGGGGCGCAGGCGCTGACCTGACCACCATTGACGGCGTGCGAGTCGATTACGCCAAAGGCTGGGGCCTGGTGCGCGCGTCCAACACCACTCCGGTGCTGGTGCTGCGCTTCGAGGCCGATGACGAGGCTGAATTGCAGCGCATCAAAGATGTGTTCCACGCCCAACTGAAACGCGTTGCACCTGATCTCCAACTACCGTTCTGATCCACCCGGAGCCCTGAATGACCCTCGAACGCGAAGCCGCCGCCAACACTGCCAAAGTCCTGTCCGAAGCGCTGCCTTACATCCGACGCTACGTCGGCAAGACCCTGGTGATCAAATACGGCGGCAACGCGATGGAAAGCGAGGAGCTGAAAACCGGCTTCGCCCGCGACATCGTGCTGATGAAAGCCGTGGGTATCAATCCGGTGGTCGTGCACGGCGGCGGCCCACAGATCGGTGATCTGCTCAAGCGCCTGTCGATCGAAAGCCATTTTGTCGACGGCATGCGCGTGACTGACGCCGCGACCATGGACGTCGTCGAAATGGTCTTGGGCGGTCAGGTCAACAAGAGCATCGTCAACCTGATCAACCGCCACGGCGGCAGCGCCATCGGCCTGACCGGTAAAGACGCCGAGCTGATTCGTGCGAAGAAGCTCACCGTCACCCGCCAGACCCCGGAGATGACCCAGCCGGAAATCATCGACATTGGCCACGTTGGCGAAGTCATCGGGATCAACACCGACCTGCTCAATCTGCTGGTCAAAGGTGATTTCATCCCGGTGATCGCGCCAATCGGCGTGGGCGCCAACGGCGAGTCGTACAACATCAACGCCGACCTCGTGGCAGGCAAAGTCGCCGAAGCGCTGAAAGCCGAGAAGCTGATGCTGCTGACCAACATTGCCGGCCTGATGGACAAGTCAGGCACGGTTCTGACCGGCCTGAGCACCCAGCAGGTCGACGATCTGATCGCCGACGGCACCATCTACGGCGGCATGCTGCCGAAGATCCGTTGCGCACTGGAAGCGGTTCAGGGTGGCGTGGGTAGCTCGCTGATCATCGACGGACGCGTACCGAATGCGATCCTGCTGGAAATCTTCACCGATACCGGTGTGGGTACGCTGATCAGTAATCGCAAGCGTCCCTGATCGCTGAAACGTAAAGATCGCAGCCTGCGGCAGCTCCTACAAAAGCAAATTTCGTTTGCATGAAATTACTGTAGGAACTGACGAAGTCTGCGATCTTTTTTATGCGCGCGGGAAGCGTCTGACTTAACACAGCGAAACGTCCGACATCCCCTCAGAACAAATCTCCCTAGGATCCTCCCCTCATCCACCGGAGATTTACCCATGCAAAAAGATAGTGTTCCTTACGGTAGTGACATTTCAGCAGGTAGCTACGCCTGCCTGGACTGTGGTCGAGAGTATTCAGGCCCCTCGCAAACATCGATGCCACCCTGCCCTGACTTCACCGAAGCCTCTCACCCTCTGAAAGGCTGGAAAGTACTCACGGGCCAAGGAGATGCCCCTCAGGATCCGTACCCGGCAGACAGCAACAAATAACCCCGGAGGCCCGAGCCATGCAGATCTCGTTCACGATCGACGCCGACGCTTTCGAACAGGAGCAAAAAGAACCGGTCAAAAAGACCTTGCGCATCGGCGATGCGGAAATCACCCACGCCCTCCAGCGTATTGCCAAGGCGAGCCTGACCGAATACCTGAAAATGCTGGTCGAGGGCGGGATGCCCAGCCGGGCCGACGAGGCTAAACAGGATCGCCTGCTTTACCTGATTCAAAGCTACTTCGGGCAGACTCTACCGACTGAATCGCAGATCTCGACGATCTTCCAGCTGACTCAGAGTCAAAGCAAAACCCTGCTGAAAAACACCGTGTCGCGCTTTCGCAATCAGCTCGACGACATTCTGCGACACAGCATGCGTGCAGTCGTCGAGTCTGCGGAACACGCAAAGGATGTCTATCTGGTGGTCATCAGCTCAGACGTGATCCGCGATGAACTGAACATGCTGATCACGCAAAACGAGCCGACCTTCAAACCCATCACCAAACGCAAAGGCAGCGCTGGGCAGTTTGAGATCAGCGAGGACTCCCACGATTTGTTGTGCGCAACGCTGGGGCTTAATGCCGTTCAGTGACATCGTCGCGGTCAGCGGCTTGCTGCTGACCCTGACCACCTTCATGTTCAATCTGGCCTGGCCCAAGCTCAATGAGGCGTTGACGCTGGATGAACACCAAACCGGCCCGCAGAACAAAAAACGCAGCCGCGAGAAGGTCAAGAATGCTGTTTACTGGCGTGCGTTGCCGCTGACAGGCGCCTTCGTAGCGCTGTTTTACGTCAACCTGCCGGCTGCCGTGGGCATTGTTTGCAGCAGTACGCTGGATCTATGGAACTTCGATATTGATCGAACGCTGTACGTGATGGTGGTTATAGCGCTGTTGGCATTTGCGCTGATTAATGCAGGATTGACGCTGAGACTGCTAGAAAAGTGGCGCAGTCTGCGTTAGCCGAAAAAAAAGACCCCGTTCAGTCAGACTGAACGGGGTCTTTCTTTGCCTGCGATCCCTGTAGGAGCTGCCGAAGGCTGCGATCTTTTGATTCTGATTGCGTCAGGCCAGAATCTGCGTCAAACGCCGAACTGGGCGCGGTACGCTTCCACAGCTGGCAAATGCTGCTTGAGCTGCGGATCGTCAGCGAGGAACTCCAGCACCTGATTCAGCGAAACAATGCTGATGACCGGGATGCCGAAATCGCGCTCCACTTCCTGGATTGCCGACAACTCACCGTTGCCGCGCTCCTGACGGTTCAGGGCGATCAGCACGCCGGCTGCCTTGGCACCGTCCTGGGAAGCGATGATCTGCATCACTTCGCGGATCGCGGTACCGGCGGTGATCACGTCGTCGATGATCAGCACATCACCGGTCAGCGGGGCGCCAACCAGACTGCCGCCTTCGCCGTGGGCCTTGGCCTCTTTGCGGTTGAAGCACCATGGCAAGTCACGGTCGTGATGCTCGGCCAGCGCGACGGCGGTGGTCGCTGCCAACGGAATGCCTTTGTACGCCGGGCCAAACAGCACGTCGAAAGAAATGCCGCTCTCGGCAATGGCTGCGGCGTAGAACCGACCCAGCTGCGCCAGGGCCGAACCCGTGTTGAACAGGCCAGCATTGAAGAAGTAAGGACTGGTGCGCCCGGACTTCAGGGTGAACTCACCGAAGCGCAAAACGCCGCGATCGATGGCAAAACGAATGAAATCGCGCTGATACGCTTGCATGAAAAAAACCCCAAATACCACGGATTTAGCTAATTAGCTTGACGCCGTGTATCATACACGCACGCGATTTTTGGGGCCATTTATGCGGATCATCAGTGTGAACGTCAATGGTATTCAGGCTGCAGTCGAGCGTGGTTTGCTCAGTTGGCTGCAAGCACAGAATGCCGACGTCATCTGCCTGCAGGACACCCGTGCCTCCGCCTTTGAACTGGATGACCCAGCCTTCCAACTGGATGGCTACTTCCTTTATGCCTGCGATGCTGAAGTCCCCGCCCAAGGTGGCGTGGCTTTGTACTCGCGGTTGCAACCGAAGGCTGTCATCAGCGGTCTCGGTTTCGAGACGGCCGACCGCTACGGGCGCTACCTGCAAGCAGATTTCGACAAAGTCAGTATTGCCACCTTGCTGCTTCCTTCGGGGATGAACGGCGATGAGGACTTGAACCAGAAGTTCAAGCTCATGGACGACTTCGGCAAGTACCTGGACAAACAGCGGCGTAAACGTCGCGAGTACATTTATTGTGGCTCGCTGTATGTCGCGCAGCAGAAGCTCGACATCAAGAACTGGCGCGACAGCCAGCAATCCCCGGGCTTCCTGGCGCCAGAACGCGCCTGGATGGACGAGATTGTCGGCAACATGGGCTATGTAGATGCCCTGCGCGAAGTCAGCCGTGAAGGCGACCAGTACAGCTGGTGGCCGGACAACGAACAGGCCGAGATGCTCAATCTGGGCTGGCGCTTCGACTACCAGATCCTGACTCCAGGCTTGCGGCGCTTTGTGCGCAGCGCACGCCTGCCGCGTCAGCCTCGGTTCTCGCAGCACGCACCGCTGATCGTCGACTACGACTGGACGCTGACCATCTAAGCGTCGATTCAGACAAAAAAATGCCCGTATCGCGAGATACGGGCATTTTTTGTGCCTCAGACTAAAGTGGTCCGAAGCTCAGACGGCGACAAACAACGGCAAGACCAGGTACAGCTTGATCACGATGACATTGATAATGTCGATGAAGAATGCACCCACCATCGGCACCACGAGAAACGCAATCTGCGAAGGACCGTAGCGCTGCGTCACCGCCTGCATGTTGGCGATGGCCGTCGGTGTCGCACCCAGCCCAAAACCACAGTGCCCCGCTGCCAATACCGCCGCGTCGAAGTTACGGCCCATCATTCTGAACGTCACGAAAATCGCAAACAGCGCCATGACCAGTGTTTGCGAAGCCAGGATGATGAATATCGGTAGTGCCAGTGCCGCCAGATCCCACAGCTTGAGCGACATCAAGGCAATTGCCAGAAACAACGACAGGCTGACATTCCCCAACACCGAGACTTCGCGCTCAAATACCTGATACAAGCCCAGCGCTGACAGCCCGTTACGCAGAACGACACCCACGAACAAGACGCAGACAAATGTCGGCAACTCAAATGCGGTGCCGTGCAGAAGACCATTGAGCAAATTGCCGGCCAACAGACTGACTGCAATCAGCGCCAGTGTCTCGATAAACGAGAACGGGGTGATCGAGCGCTCCTTGTTCGGCTGCTCGAAACCTTTTGGCAATCGCGGCGTTTCTTGCGGCTGGCATCCGGGCACTCGAACACGCTTGATGAGCAGGCGAGCCACGGGACCACCAATCAACCCACCCAACACCAGACCAAACGTCGCAGATGCCATGGCGAGCTCGGAGGCGGATGCCAGACCGTACTTCTCACTAAACACCGTGCCCCACGCAGCGCCTGTGCCATGACCGCCCGCCAGCGTTATCGAACCTGTCAGTAGACCCATCAACGGGTCCAGCCCCAGCGCAGTGGCAAGACCGATGCCCAAGGCATTCTGAACCACCAGCAAGCCGGTGACCGCCAGCACGAATATGCCCACTACACGCCCGCCTTTCTTCAGGCTGGCAAAATCGGCACTCAAGCCAATAGTGGCGAAAAACGCCAGCATCAAAGGTGCTTGCAGTGAAGTGTCGAAGCGAACCTCGATGTCGAACGTTCGCAGCAACAGAAGAGCCAGCGCCACGACCAGGCCACCGGCGACGGGCTCAGGAATATTGTAATTACGCAGAAAAATAATACGTGTAACAAGTCCGCGTCCTAGCAAAAGCACCAGGGAAGCGGCCACAAGCGTTCCATAAAAATCGAGCTGAATCATTGGGATTATTCTTGGCTAGATATTCAGAGGCGAACTTTATACCTGTCCACACCTCATGAATTGGCTGACTGTCTCAACACTGATTGAATTGGATTTCAAGGACCTTCGCTGGCCTGAATATATCGAAATATTCTGCAGGAATATGACGTGCGGGGACTTTAACAACCACTCCGCCTGATTGCCAAGGACATGGACAGTACTATGTTGGCGCAGTTATGACTAAAGATGTAAGAGGCTGATGTATATGGCAATCTCAACTACCGCTCATCGCAGCGAGATCATTCCTACACACTTTTCAAACGGGTTTAATTGCAAAAATGCAAATATTTTATAGGCGTTGATTGCTACTTGATCAGGCGCCAAGTAAATGGATAGCGATAGGGAAAACCTTCGTTAGCTTTCACACCACCGATGATCGCCAAAACCAACGCAGCAATGGTGACCAGTCCATAAAGGAAGAAACCTACGATGACCAGCATCAGCAGAATGCAGATCGCTGTAACAATCGCGACGGTGATCTGAAAATTCAGCGCCTCTTTGCCCTGCGCATCGATAAACGGATCCGACTCACGCTTCATCTGCCACAGAATCAGCGGCCCGATCAGATTGCCGAAAGGAATCCAGATCCCCAGCAAGGCGGACAAATGACAAAACATCGCCCACTGCCGAGCCTCCTGGCTCGGTTTGGGCAGCAGCTCTTGGTCACTCATCGCGTCCTCCTTGCGGGTTATCAACCTGATCAGTCAGCCAGTGCTGACTTCTGCAGTTCGAAGATTTCGTTCATGCCTTTCTTGGCCAGTTCCAGCATGGCGTTCAGGTCTTCTGGCTGGAACGGCGCGCCTTCAGCCGTGCCCTGCACTTCGATGAAGCCACCGGAGCTGGTCATCACCACGTTAAGGTCGGTCTCGGCGGCGGAGTCTTCAAGATAGTCCAGATCCAGCACTGGCTCGCCTTGATACATGCCCACCGATACAGCGCCGATCATTTGCTTGAGCGGGTCGCCGCCCTTCAGGCCGCCACGCTTCTTTATGACCTTCAACGCATCGACCAGGGCCACCATGGCGCCGGTGATGGATGCGGTACGGGTGCCGCCATCAGCCTGAATCACGTCGCAGTCGACATAAAGGGTAACGTCGCCCAGCTTGGACATGTCCAGCGCAGCGCGCAGGGACCGGCCGATCAGACGCTGGATTTCCAGGGTGCGGCCGCCCTGCTTGCCGCGACTCGCTTCACGCTGGTTACGCTCGCCGGTGGCGCGCGGCAGCATGCCGTACTCGGCAGTCAACCAGCCCTGACCCTGGCCTTTGAGGAAACGCGGCACGCCGTTTTCGACGCTGACGGTGCAGATGACTTTGGTATCACCGAATTCGACCAGTACGGATCCCTCGGCGTGTTTGGTGTAGTTGCGGGTAATGCGGATCGAGCGGAGCTGATCGGCAGCGCGACCACTTGGACGTTTCATAGGAAATACCTGTACTGGGGACGGAAAACTGCCGAGCATTATAGAGCGGTGCACCGCCACTGGGCACGGGTTAAAAATCCGCGACGACGACCGAAGGGCCTCAAACACTTATTACCGACGGGCTGCAGCCCTTTGTCACACCGTGTGTTTGGGCGCATTCGCCGCACTGCGCTACAATCCTGCGCCTTTGCTGCCAGTCGGCTTAAATTCATTGATATCGCGCCTGCGGAATTCAGTTTCCGCGCCGATCTGCATTGCGAGGTCACCGCCATGGTGCACAGCATGACCGCCTTCGCCCGCGTCGAAAAAGCCGGCGCACAGGGCACCCTGAGCTGGGAATTGCGCTCGGTCAACAGTCGCTATCTGGAACCGCACCTGCGTCTGCCGGAATCGTTTCGCGACCTCGAAGGGGCCGTGCGTGAAGCACTGCGTCAGGGCCTGTCGCGGGGCAAACTGGAATGCACCCTGCGATTCACTGAAGAAAGCACCGGCAAAACGCTGCAAGTTGATCGCGAGCGCGCCGCGCAATTGGTCGCCGCAGCCGAAACGATTGCCGGCCTGATCCAGAATCCTGCTGCTCTCAATCCGCTGGAAGTGCTGGCCTGGCCCGGCGTTCTGGTCGCCGATGCCAGTGACCCGCAAGCACTCAATGCCGAAGCCCTGGCCCTGTTCAATCAGGGGCTGAAGGAACTCAAGGCCGGTCGCGAGCGCGAAGGCTCGGAGCTGGCACGGCTGATCAACGATCGCCTGACCTCCATCGAAGAAGACGTCGTTACCCTGCGTGAACTGGTTCCGCAGATGCTCGCCACCCAACGCCAGAAAGTCCTCGACCGCTTTGCCGACATGAAGGCCGAGCTGGATCCGCAGCGCCTGGAACAGGAAATGGTCATCCTCGCGCAAAAGAGCGATGTGGCCGAAGAACTGGATCGCCTGAGCACTCACATCATAGAAGTACGCCGGGTGCTCAAATCCGGCGGTGCAGCCGGACGGCGCCTCGACTTCCTGATGCAAGAGCTCAACCGCGAAGCCAATACACTGGGCTCCAAGGCCTTCGACCCGCGCAGCACCCAGGCGGCCGTCAACCTCAAAGTGTTGATCGAGCAGATGCGCGAACAAGTACAGAATATTGAGTAAGGCTACCCCGACATGACCCACAGCACCGGCACCCTGTACATCATTTCCGCGCCATCGGGCGCGGGCAAGAGCAGCCTGGTCAAGGCTTTGACCGATGCCAACCCGGAGATCCGCGTGTCGATCTCCCACACCACCCGCGCCATGCGCCCGGGTGAAGTGAACGGCGTGAACTATCACTTCGTAACCCGCGAAGCTTTCGTAAAGATGGGCGAGCACGGTGATTTCCTCGAACGCGCCGAAGTCTTCGGCAACTTCTACGGCACCTCGCAAAGCCATCTGCAACAGACCCTCGATGAAGGCCACGACCTGATTCTGGAAATCGACTGGCAGGGCGCCGAGCAAGTGCGCAAGCTGATGCCGCAGGCGCGCTCGATCTTCATTCTGCCGCCATCACTGCAAGCCTTGCACCAGCGTCTGACCAATCGCGGCCAGGACAGCGACGAGATCATCGACGGGCGGATGCGCGAAGCGGTCAACGAGATGAGCCACTACGTCGAATACGATTACCTGATCATCAACGACGACTTCGCTCATGCGCTGGACGATCTGAAAGCGATTTTCCGCGCCAATCAATTGCAACAGAAACGCCAACAGGTGCGTTTCGGCAAATTACTGGCCGAATTGCTCGGTTAATCAGCGCTTCCCAAAAGCGCTGCAAGGGCTTTACATTGGCACTTGCAGCGCGTTGAAGAGGTTGATCAAAAAATCAGCGCTTCCCTAATCGCTGGTGTTTTTTTAAACTGCTCAGTCCGCTCGCCCAACCGGGCAGCGCGCATATTGCATTCGCTCCGAGGAATACCATGGCCCGCGTAACCGTTGAAGACTGCCTGAACCACGTGGAAAACCGTTTTGAGCTGGTCATGCTCTCTACCAAACGTGCCCGTCAACTGGCCACCGGCGGCAAAGAGCCACTGGTTCAGTGGGAAAACGACAAGCCTACCGTTGTAGCGCTGCGTGAAATCGCTGAAGGCCTGATGAGCTACGAGTTCATCGCCGAGCAGGAAATCGTCCAGGATGAACCGCTGTTCGCAGCGTTCGAGGACGAGTCCAACGAGGCCGTCTAAGCCTATGCCTGGTCGACGTAGCACGGCGCAGGGTCACAACGTACGGCAGGAGTCATCATGCCGAGCATAGACGCCCTCGCCGATCGCTTATCGACCTACCTCGGCAATGACCAGGTCAACCTGGTCCGCCGAGCGTATTTCTACGCCGAACAAGCCCACGACGGCCAACGCCGACGCAGTGGCGAGGCGTACGTCACGCATCCTCTTGCCGTGGCAAATATTCTTGCCGACATGCACATGGACCATCAGAGCCTGATGGCTGCGATGCTGCATGACGTGATCGAAGACACCGGTATCGCCAAAGAGGCGCTGCAAGCGCAGTTCGGTGAAACCGTGGCCGAACTGGTCGACGGGGTCAGTAAACTGACCCAGATGAACTTCGAGACCAAGGCCGAAGCCCAGGCTGAAAACTTCCAGAAAATGGCCATGGCCATGGCACGCGACATCCGCGTGATCCTGGTCAAGCTCGCCGACCGCCTGCACAACATGCGCACGCTGGAAGTGCTGTCCGGAGAAAAACGCCGCCGGATCGCCAAGGAAACCCTCGAAATCTACGCGCCCATCGCCAACCGGCTGGGCATGCATGCCATTCGCATCGAATTCGAAGACCTCGGCTTCAAGGCCATGCACCCGATGCGTTCCGCGCGGATCTACCAGGCGGTCAAGCGCGCTCGGGGCAATCGCAAGGAAATCGTCAACAAGATCGAAGAATCCCTCGGCCATTGCCTCGCAATCGACGGCATCCAGGGCGAAGTCAGCGGTCGCCAGAAACACCTCTACGGCATCTACAAGAAAATGCGCGGCAAGCGTCGGGCCTTCAACGAGATCATGGACGTCTACGCGTTCCGGATCATCGTCGACAAGGTCGACACCTGCTACCGAGTACTGGGTGCTGTGCATAATTTGTACAAACCGTTGCCGGGGCGCTTCAAGGATTACATCGCGATCCCCAAGGCCAACGGCTATCAGTCGCTGCACACCACGCTGTTCGGCATGCACGGCGTACCGATCGAGATCCAGATCCGCACCCGCGAAATGGAAGAGATGGCCAACAACGGCATCGCCGCCCATTGGCTGTACAAATCCAGCGGTGACGAGCAGCCGAAGGGTACTCACGCACGCGCCCGCCAGTGGGTCAAAGGCGTGCTGGAAATGCAGCAACGGGCCGGCAACTCGCTGGAATTCATCGAGAGCGTGAAAATCGACCTGTTCCCGGACGAGGTCTACGTGTTCACGCCAAAAGGCCGGATCATGGAGCTGCCGAAAGGCTCCACGGCGGTCGACTTCGCCTACGCGGTGCACACAGATGTCGGTAACAGCTGCATCGCCTGCCGGATCAACCGCCGCCTCGCACCGCTGTCCGAGCCGTTGCAAAGTGGCTCCACGGTCGAGATCGTCAGCGCTCCCGGCGCACGACCGAATCCGGCCTGGCTCAACTTCGTGGTCACCGGCAAGGCGCGCACGCACATTCGCCATGCGCTGAAACTGCAACGCCGCTCCGAATCCATCAGCCTCGGCGAACGCCTGCTGAACAAGGTACTGAACGGTTTCGACAGTTCGCTGGAGAAGATTCCGGCCGAGCGCGTCAAGGCGATGCTCACCGAGTACCGCCTCGAACTGATCGAAGACTTGCTCGAAGACATCGGTCTAGGCAATCGCATGGCCTACGTGGTCGCCCGTCGCCTGCTTGGCGAAGGCGAGCAACTGCCTAGCCCGGAAGGCCCGCTGGCGATTCGCGGCACCGAAGGTCTGGTGCTGAGCTATGCCAAGTGCTGCACGCCGATCCCGGGCGACCCGATTGTCGGGCACCTGTCGGCGGGCAAAGGCATGGTCGTGCACCTGGACAACTGCCGCAATATCAGCGAAATCAGGCACAACCCGGAAAAATGCATCCAGCTCTCGTGGGCCAAGGATGTCACCGGCGAATTCAATGTCGAACTGCGTGTCGAGCTGGAACACCAGCGCGGCCTGATCGCCCTGCTGGCCAGCAGCGTCAACGCAGCCGATGGCAATATCGAGAAAATCAGCATGGACGAACGCGATGGTCGTATCAGCGTCGTCCAACTGGTGGTCAGCGTTCACGACCGTGTGCACCTGGCCCGCGTAATCAAGAAACTGCGCGCACTGACCGGGGTGATCCGCATCACCCGCATGCGTGCATAAGTCCACCATTACAAGGAGTCATGCATGACCAAGACAGTTATCACCAGCGACAAGGCCCCGGCCGCCATCGGCACTTACTCCCAGGCGATCAAGGCTGGCAACACCGTCTACATGTCGGGCCAGATCCCGCTGGACCCAAAAACCATGGAACTGGTTGAAGGCTTCGAAGCCCAGACCGTCCAGGTGTTCGAGAACCTCAAAGCTGTGGCCGAAGCCGCCGGCGGATCGTTCAAGGACATCGTCAAACTGAACATCTTCCTCACCGACCTGAGCCACTTCGCCAAGGTCAACGAGATCATGGGCAAATACTTCGACCTGCCGTACCCGGCCCGCGCCGCCATTGGCGTTGCTGCCCTGCCAAAGGGTTCGCAGGTTGAAATGGATGCCATTCTGGTCATCGAGTGATGCGCACGGCGCGGCCTTCATACGCCGCGCCGACTGCTCTGCAAGAAAGGTTTTGAAAGGATTCCACCATGCGCAAAGCGCTTGCTCTCTCGCTGTTCGCCATTTTCCTCGGCGGCTGCGCCAGCGACCCTGCCGACCGTGACATCAGCGGCACCTGGATCAATCAGGTGGCGATCGATGCTGCCACCCAGGGCGGCTCCCTGCGCGAAGCGCTTCAGGCTTACGGCCCGAACCTGGAGTGGGACGTCAACACCAAGGCCGGCCAGGCCCGCTACACCAACGGTTTTGAGAACGTCGAAGGTCGGCTGCTGGGCGAACAGTCTGGTGCCTGGAAAGTCGACTTTTATGGCAGCTCCGCCAGCGAGCTGAAACGCGACGGCAATCAACTGCAACAGGCCGCCAGCGACAACGAACCGGAACAGCTCTTCGACCGCGCGCAGATCCCGGTGCCCGAAGGCGCGCCGCTCGGTGCGAGCTTCGAACGCGCACTGTATTCAACCTACATGGGCGGCACCTGGAAAATCGCCAATGGTCAGGGCGAAGGCGGCACCGTGCAGTTTCAGGCCGACGGCCAGGTCTCCGGCCTGCCGGGCGCCGATCGTTACGCGTTGTGCCTGGCGGGCGATTGCGCATCGATGAGCAGTGGCAACGACAGCATGTGGCTGCAGCAGAATGGCCAAGGCAACAACTGGATCTTTGTGCGCAAGGGAAAGGAACTGGAAATCCTGCAAGCGGTGAACACCGCTCTGGCGGATGAACAACCGCAGTTCACCGCAGGTGAGCGCAAGTGGTTGCTCGAGAAGCAGTAACCCGCTGCTGAAATCATCGAAGATCCAAATGTGGGAGCGAGCCTGCTCGCGAAGGGGTCGTCACAGTCAACAGAGATGTTGAATGTGACGACCCCTTCGCGAGCACGCTCGCTCCACAGTTGTGTTGAGGTGCCTGAAATTCAGCACTTGCCTTCGAGAATCGCCGCATACCCTTCTCGATAACTCGGATACTTGGGCGCCCAACCCAGCGCTTTCGCCCGCGCATTGCTGCAACGCTTGCTACCGGTACGCCGAACGCTTTCATCTTCCGACCATTCGGTGACACCCATGAACTCGCGCAACCAGCCCACCACCTCGGCCAGCGGCGCCGGCGCATCATCGACACCGATGTAGACCGACTCAAGCGCCACGCCCCGACGGTCAGCCTCAAGCAGAAACGCCAGCAACCCCGCCGCGTCATCAACATGAATGCGATTGCCATACAGCGGCGGATCAACGGCCACTCGATAGCCACGCCGCACCTGAGTCAACAGCCATTCCCGACCCGGGCCGTAAATACCCGTCAGGCGCAGGATGCTCGCCGGGATACCACTGTTGAGCGCTACCTGCTCGGCTTCGAGCATCAACCGACCTGAGTAACCCGAAGCGGCGGTCTCGCTCTTTTCATCAACCCACTCGCCGTTCAGCTGTCCAAAAACACTGCTGCTGGACACGAAAATCAGCCGATCCGGCACTTGACCATAGTCGTCCAGCCAACTCAGTACATTCTGCAAACCCTGCACATAAGCCGCGCGATAACCGGCCTCATCGTGATCGGTGGCGGCGGCGCAATACACCAGGTAATCCACGGCACCTACTGGCCAGGTCGCCGGGCAGTCTTCATTGAACAGGTCGCCGGCAACGCCGATGACGCCTTCAGGCAGACGCGAGACATTTCGGCGCAAGCCATGAACTTCCCAACCGGCAGCCAGCAATTGCGTGGCCAGACGGCTGCCGACATCACCACAACCGGCGATCAAAACAGAAGGCGCGGACATCAAAAAACTCCCATCGGAAAGGCACAGACTAGCCTCGGCAGAGGACGAGCGGCTAGCAATGAAGGAAAAAAAGTTACTCTATTACTTTTGTTAACAAGAATTACTTGCAATAATGCCTGCCACTTTTGTTCTCGGCCTCACGAGGCCTGGAAGAGCATTACCGTTTTTCTATCTCAGGTCCGGCCAGCATGAATCGTAATCAAATCCCCGCTTCGCCAACCAAACGACCTCGCGCCTGGAGCGCGGTGGCGGCTCTGTTGCTCAGCCTGATGCTGACGCCAACCGCCGCTTTCGCCGACGCTCAGGCACCTGCTGCTCCTGCCGCCACCGAACAGAGCGCTCCAGCGGCGGCGGCACGGGATGCAACAGCTCCGGTTCAAACCCTCGACGCCACACCTGCCGACGCGCCACAAGCCCTTGAAGCCGACAACACCCTGGGCATGGCCCACGACCTGTCGCCTTGGGGCATGTACCAGAACGCCGACATCATCGTGAAAATCGTGATGATCGGCCTGGCCATTGCGTCGATCATCACCTGGACCATCTGGATCGCCAAGGGCTTTGAGCTGATGGGTGCCAAGCGTCGTCTGCGTGGCGAAATCGCCGCCCTGAAGAAAGCCACCACGCTTAAAGAAGCCAGCACCACTGCCGCAAAAGAAGGCACCCTTGCCAACCTGCTGGTCCACGACGCCCTTGAAGAGATGCGCCTGTCGACCAACAGCCGCGAGAAAGAAGGCATCAAGGAGCGTGTCAGCTTCCGCCTCGAGCGTCTGGTCGCAGCCTGCGGTCGCAACATGAGCAGCGGCACCGGCGTACTCGCAACCATCGGTTCCACCGCACCGTTTGTCGGCCTGTTCGGCACCGTGTGGGGCATCATGAACTCCTTCATCGGCATCGCCAAAACCCAAACCACCAATCTTGCCGTCGTGGCACCTGGTATCGCTGAAGCGCTGCTGGCCACCGCACTGGGTCTGGTGGCTGCGATTCCTGCGGTAGTGATCTACAACGTGTTCGCGCGCTCCATCGCCGGTTACAAGGCGCAGGTCTCCGATGCCTCGGCAGAAGTCCTGCTGCTGGTCAGCCGCGACCTCGATCACCAGCCTGAGCGCAGCTCGCAACCGCACATGGTGAAAGTGGGGTAATCGGCCATGGGCCTGCATTTGAAAGAAGGCGCAGACGACGATCTGGCCGAGAACCACGAAATCAACGTCACGCCGTTCATCGACGTGATGCTGGTGCTGTTGATCATCTTCATGGTGGCCGCGCCGTTGGCCACTGTGGATATCAAAGTCGACCTGCCCGCCTCGACCGCCAAGCCGGCGCCGCGGCCAGAGAAACCGGTGTTCCTCAGCGTCAAGGCTGATCAGCGCCTGTTCCTGGGCGAAGACGAAGTGAAGCCTGAGACTCTGGGCGCCACCCTCGACGCCCGCACCAAAGGCAAGAAAGACACCACCATCTTCTTCCAGGCCGACAAAGGCGTGGATTACGGCGACCTGATGAGCGTGATGGATAACCTGCGCTCTGCCGGTTACCTGAAGGTTGGTCTGGTAGGACTTGAGAGCGCAGTTAAAAAATGATCACGACGCGCCATAAGCTGACGCGTTACAGCGGTAGCCTGGCCGTGGTGCTGGGCGTTCACGCGCTGGCCATCGCGCTGGCGCTGAACTGGACCACCCGCCCGCCCATCGAACTGCCTCCCCAGGCAATGATGGTCGAGCTGGCCCCGGTTCCAGCCCCGCCACCGCCAGCTCCGCCGAAAGTCGTCACCCCGCCGCAGCCACCGGCTCCGGTTGAAGAGCTGCCGATTCCGAAACTGGCCGAAGCACCGAAAGCCGAAATCGCGGTGCAGAAACCAAAACCGAAGCCAAAGCCCAAACCGCCGAAGCCTGTCGAGAAAAAGCTGCCCGATCCGCCGAAGGAAAAACCTTCCGAGGAAAAACCGGCCGACACGCCACCGACACCAGCGCCGACAGAGAAATCTGCTGCGCCAGCGCCAGGCCCGTCGCCAGCCCAGATGGCTGCCAAGGCCAGCTGGCAAGGCACTCTGCTTGCGCATTTGGCCAAGTACAAAAAGTACCCGCAAAGCGCACAGGCTCGCGGCAAGGAAGGCTTGAATCGTCTGCGTTTCGTGGTCGATGGCGAAGGCAATGTGCTGTCGTTCGAACTGGTGAGCCGCTCCGGCAACGCCGATCTGGACCGGGCCACCCTGGAAATGATCCGCCGCGCACAACCGCTGCCCAAGCCACCGGCCGACATGTTGACCAATGGCTCGATTGAAATTGTTGCGCCGTTTGTTTACTCGCTGGAACGCCGTCGCTAAGACGCACCGCAATACCTGTGGGAGCGAGCCTGCTCGCGAAGGGGCCGTGTCAGTCAGCATATTTTTTCTGGCACACCGCTTTCGCGAGCAGGCTCGCTCCCACAGTGGCTATCCGCAAGCCGATAGATCCAGCCAAACAGGCACCGAAAGGTGCCTTTTGCATATCTATGCACGGCAAACCGGCATTGCCCTGTGTCGCACGCCTCCCTCAGTCTGATAACGTGCGTCTATCGATTGCAGCCGGTATGCTTGGCCCGCATCTTCATGGACGCTTGCTATGACCCTCACAGAATTACGCTACATCGTCACCCTCGCCCAAGAGCAGCATTTCGGCCACGCCGCCGAAAAATGCCACGTCAGCCAGCCGACCCTGTCGGTGGGCGTGAAGAAACTTGAAGACGAACTCGGTGTGCTGATTTTCGAGCGCAGCAAGAGTGCCGTGCGAGTGACGCCGGTCGGCGAAGGCATCGTCGCCCAGGCGCAAAAAGTACTGGAACAGGCCCAAGGCATTCGCGAACTGGCCCAGGCCGGCAAGAACCAGCTGACCGCTCCGCTGAAAGTCGGCGCGATCTACACCGTCGGCCCGTACCTGTTTCCTCACCTGATTCCACAACTGCACCGGGTCGCCCCGCAGATGCCGTTGTATATCGAAGAAAACTTCACCCACGTGCTGCGCGACAAACTGCGCAACGGCGAACTCGACGCGATCATCATCGCCCTGCCGTTCAACGAAGCCGACGTGCTGACTCTGCAACTCTACGACGAGCCGTTCTACGTCTTGATGCCAGCGCAGCACCCGTGGACCCAGAAAGAAACCATCGACGCCGGCCTGCTCAACGACAAGAGCCTGTTGCTGCTAGGCGAAGGCCACTGCTTCCGCGATCAAGTACTCGAAGCCTGCCCGACCCTGGCCAAGGGCAGTGACGGCGCCAAGCACACCACCGTCGAATCCAGCTCGCTGGAAACCATTCGCCACATGGTCGCCTCCGGTCTGGGCATCTCGATCCTGCCGTTGTCGGCGGTCGACAGCCACCACTACGCCCCGGGCGTGATCGAAGTGCGGCCCTTGTCGCCGCCGGTGCCATTCCGCACCGTGGCGATTGCCTGGCGCGCGAGCTTCCCACGGCCCAAAGCCATCGAGATTCTCGCCGACTCCATTCGCCTGTGCTCGGTTGCCAGACCTGCGGCACCGGTCACCGCCGGTTAAGCGAGCGTCATGACAGAGCTGTCGCAAGTGTCGGTGACGGCACTCAAGGGTGTCGGCGAAGCCATGGCCGAGAAATTGGCCAAGGTCGGTCTGGAGAATCTCCAGGACGTGCTGTTCCACCTGCCGCTGCGCTATCAGGATCGCACCCGCGTGGTGCCGATCGGCCACTTGCGCCCGGGACAGGATGCCGTGGTCGAAGGCACCGTCAGCGGCGCCGACGTGGTCATGGGCCGTCGTCGCAGCCTCGTTGTGCGCCTGCAGGACGGCACGGGCGGCCTGAGCTTGCGCTTCTACCATTTCAGCAACGCGCAGAAAGAAGGCCTCAAGCGCGGCACGCGCATTCGCTGCTACGGCGAAGCGCGGCCCGGCGCGTCGGGACTGGAGATCTACCACCCGGAATACCGCGCCATCACGGGCGACGAGCCGCCGCCGGTGGATGAAACCCTGACCCCGGTCTATCCGCTGACCGAAGGCCTGACCCAAGCGCGCCTGCGTCAACTGTGCATGCAGACCTTGACCCTGCTCGGCCCGACCAGCCTGCCCGACTGGCTGCCGACCGAACTGGCCCGCGACTATCAACTCGCGCCACTGGCCGATGCGATCCGCTACCTGCACAACCCGCCCGCCGATGCCGACGTCGACGAACTCGCCCTCGGTCATCACTGGGCCCAGCATCGCCTCGCCTTCGAAGAACTGCTGACGCATCAATTGTCGCAGCAACGTCTGCGCGAAAGCATGCGTTCCCTGCGCGCGCCAGCCATGCCGAAAGCGGAAAAACTGCCGCCCAAGTACCTGGCCAACCTCGGCTTCGCCCCGACCGGCGCCCAGCAACGCGTCGGCAATGAAATCGCCTACGACCTCAGTCAGCACGAACCGATGCTGCGGCTGATTCAGGGCGACGTCGGCGCGGGTAAAACCGTGGTCGCCGCCCTCGCCGCGTTGCAAGCGCTGGAGGCCGGGTATCAGGTCGCGTTGATGGCGCCGACCGAAATCCTCGCGGAACAACACTTCATCACCTTCAAGCGCTGGCTCGAACCGCTGGGCATTGAAGTCGCGTGGCTGGCCGGCAAGCTCAAAGGCAAAAATCGCGTCGCCGCGCTGGAACAAATCGCCAGCGGCACGCCGATGGTGGTGGGCACGCATGCACTGTTTCAGGAAGAGGTGAAGTTCAAGAACCTCGCGCTGGTGATCATCGACGAGCAACACCGCTTCGGCGTGCAGCAACGTCTGGCGTTGCGGCAGAAAGGCGTCGGTGGGCGCATGTGCCCGCATCAACTGATCATGACCGCGACGCCGATTCCGCGCACGTTGGCGATGAGCGCCTACGCCGACCTCGACACCTCGATCCTTGATGAACTACCGCCCGGGCGAACCCCGGTCAACACCGTGCTGGTCACTGACACTCGCCGCGTCGAAGTCATCGAACGGGTCCGTGGCGCCTGCGCCGAAGGGCGTCAAGCCTACTGGGTGTGCACGCTGATTGAAGAATCCGAAGAGCTGACCTGTCAGGCCGCCGAAACCACCTTCGAAGACCTCACTGCCGCCCTTGGCGAACTGAAAGTCGGGCTGATCCACGGCCGCATGAAACCCGTAGAGAAAGCCGCGGTGATGGCCGAATTCAAGGCTGGCAACCTGCAATTGCTGGTCGCAACCACGGTGATCGAAGTCGGCGTCGACGTTCCCAACGCCAGCCTGATGATCATCGAAAACCCGGAGCGCCTGGGTCTGGCGCAACTGCACCAATTGCGCGGCCGCGTTGGCCGAGGCAGTGCGGCCAGCCATTGCGTGCTGCTCTACCATCCGCCGCTGTCGCAGATCGGCCGCCAGCGTCTGGGCATCATGCGCGAGACCAACGACGGTTTCGTCATCGCCGAAAAAGACCTCGAACTGCGCGGCCCCGGCGAAATGCTCGGCACCCGCCAGACCGGTCTTCTGCAATTCAAAGTCGCCGACCTGATGCGCGATGCCGACTTGCTGCCCGCCGTGCGCGACGCCGCCCAAGCCTTGCTGGAACGCTGGCCGACCCACGTCAGCCCCTTGCTCGACCGGTGGCTGCGCCACGGGCAGCAATATGGCCAAGTGTGAGCACCGTCGCAGTTTCTGACAGCCTGCTCTTACAGAGCTGGTTATACTCCAGCACTTGTTTCAAAAACGGATCCAGACCATGACCGAAGCTGCTCTCGCCACCGAATCCCCGCACGCTCCGTCTGTTATCCGGCTGCTGCTGGACAAGCTCGGGATCGCCTACGAAGAAGTGCTCGACCACCACGGCCTGAATGCATCGCGCAAGGTCCAGGCCGTGTTGCTGGACGACGCTGTCGGCGCGCTGATGGTGCTATTTCCACAGAGCCAACTGCTCGATCTCAATCGCCTCGCCGAACTGACGGGCCGTCGTCTGACCGCCGTGTCGACTGAGCGCCTGCAAAAAATGCTCGGCAAACACAGCCTGAGCCTGTTGCCAGGGCTGCCGGCGCTGACCAGTTCGCCATGCCTTTACGAAGAAAGCCTGCTGCGCGAGCCGAAGTTGCTGATCAACTCCGGCGAGCCGGGCGTACTGCTGGAAATCACCAGCGAACACTTCAAGACCATGCTCACCAAGGCCAGCGCCGCCAACTTCGGCGAGAACCTGACCAGCATTCGTCCGAACCTCGACCGCCCGGATGACGACCGCAAGGAAATCACTCAGGCTGTGCAGGCGTTCACCGCGCGACGCATCCAGCAGCGACTGGAAGCGACCATCGAGATACCGCCGCTGGCCGAAACCGCACAGAAGATCATCAAGCTGCGCGTCGACCCGAATGCCACCATCGACGACATCACCGGCGTGGTCGAAACCGACCCTGCGCTGGCCGCGCAAGTAGTGAGCTGGGCGGCGTCGCCGTACTACGCCTCGCCGGGCAAGATTCGGTCTGTGGAAGACGCGATCGTCCGCGTGCTCGGGTTCGATCTGGTGATCAACCTCGCGCTGGGCCTGGCCCTCGGCAAGACATTGAGCCTGCCGAAAGACCATCCACAACAAACCACGCCGTACTGGCAGCAGTCGATCTACACCGCTGCCGTCATCGAAGGCCTGACCCGCGCCATGCCGCGCGCCCAGCGCCCGGAAGCCGGCCTGACGTATCTGGCCGGTCTGCTACACAACTTCGGCTACCTGCTGCTGGCCCACGTGTTCCCACCGCACTTCTCGTTGATCTGCCGCCACCTTGAGGTCAACCCGCACCTGTGCCACAGCTACATCGAGCAACACCTGCTGGGGATCAGCCGCGAACAGATCGGCTCGTGGCTGATGCGCTACTGGGACATGCCGGACGAACTGGCCGCCGCTCTGCGCTTCCAGCACGACCCGAGCTACGACGGCGCCTACGCCGAATACCCGAACCTCGTGTGTTTGGCCGTGCGCTTGCTGCGTAGCCGCGGGATCGGCTCCGGGCCGGATGAGGATATTCCGGATGCCCTACTCGAGCGCGTGGGTTTGACGCGCGACAAGGCCAACGATGTCGTCAGCAAGGTACTGGAAGCTGAAGTCCTGCTGCGCGAACTGGCCTCGCAGTTCAGCCAGGCATAAAAAACCCGCTCTTACTGGATCATGTCAATGAGTGAGAGCGGGCCTTCGTGTCTGTTGATCATCTATCAAGCAAGGTAGCGTGCTATCCAACCGCCCTGGGGCTCAATAGCTTGCCGGTCATTACGAAATTCACCGCAGACCACGATTCGGTCCTGTGTCGTGATGATCAAATCTCGCGCCACCTCCAGCCGATCAGGCTGATCAAAAACAACCCATCCCTGACCGTTGAATGACGTATCCAAATAGCCGGTTAGTAAGTAGCGCGCCAAGACCGCACGCGTATCGTCCAAGAGCCATGTGCCGCCACTGGTACCGGACATGATTAGCGTGTTTTCATCCTTTCCGCCAAAGGCGCAAGTCGACCACTGCTGACCGGTCTCAGGCAAAACTTTTTGAAATAACGGTTTGCCGTTGTTGAAAACCGGATGATACGAACCATCCCCTTTGAGCACCACAATCACGCCTACGCCATCGAAGTCTCCTTCACCGCGCTGGCCTCCTGCCAGAGCAATGATTCCATCCTTTTTTCTCACGGCAATATCGTAAAAAGAGAGCCTTTTTTCGGCAGACAACATCACTGTAGAGAACTGCTCGTCCCGCGTTCCATCCTCCTTGAAGCGCACCACGTAGATACCGAGTGTCCCCCCCTCATTAAAGTTGCCGTACACCACCAAACCTCCGTCCGTATGAGCTTCCACTCCACGTGCGGCGTTGTCACCCGTATCCCCCAATTCAACACTGGCCTTGCCGGTTTTGTTAAAGGTTTCGTCAAAACTGCCATCAGAATTGAGTCGCATGACCAAGCCTTTGGTTTGCTGCGTATTAAGATCAAAGCCAAAACTGACCACAGCAATCTTCCCGTCCGGCAACGCAATAACGGACCTGCCAAGTAAGCCCCCCCATGAGTGACCGATTCCACAGCTTCACCCGCACTGACATCTGCGTATGCAGCCTTACCCGTTCTCTCTAGTGTTGCAGGCAGTGAACCGAATGGGAAAGCAACTACGCCACCCTCTCCAAATCCTTCGTCGAGACAACCGTCTGATAGAAGCAGCATGACAACATAACCACGTTCGCCAGTTGTCAGCCCAGAGTAATCGTATGTAACCAACAATCGACCATCACCCAACAGGCTGGCGCTGGCATTCCACCTCAGTGATTTGTCCGGAATTGCAATCTGCACAAAACCTTGCTCGCGGTCCCCGAAGCCGGTGCCTACGTCGAGCCGCCCAGCTTCAGTTAATCGCGCCACGATGAAGCCTTGGGGATAAGCCGGGTCACTCGCCACTACAAGCAGTCTGCCGTCGGGTAACGGCACAACAGCCTCAGGTGAAATGCTGGCAAACTCAGGAAATGCCCATTCGAGTACGCCTGCATTGGCAAAAGCAGTATCCAGGGTGCCTGGTTGTAGCGTCATGATGATTACTCTCCAAATCGGTTAAGTCCCTGAACCGCTGGACCTATTCCATAAAACACCGCGACGCAAACAAAAACACCTGTCATATATGACAGGTGTTAGTGGTTTCAGGAGCCAATTTGATGACTTTCGGGGCAGGGCCATCACCCGAATGAACGCAACAACTGTCAGGCCTTGTTCGGATTCGCCTTCCTCGGCTTCAGATACTTCATCACCCCCTGAAACCACATCACCAGCGCCGGATTGCCCTTGATCTGGATCGACTTGTCCTGAATCCCCTGCATGAATGCCAATTGCTTGTTCTTCGCCTGCATCGTGGCAAAACCATAACCCGCATCTTTAAAGGCAATCGCAAACGCCGGCTCTGCCACCACGCCAGACTTGCTGGTAATCCGCTGATTCTTCACCACGAAATGCCGCGCCACTTTCCCGTCCAGCGTCTGCAGCTGAAACACCAGATCCTTATCACCCAACTGTTGCTGGAACGCAGGATTTGTCCGACTGGCCTTACCCATCAACAAACCCATCATCCACAGGAGAAAACGAAATTTCATGCGCACAGCCTCAAAAGGAAAATGAACGGCCGGGGCAGTGTAAGGGATTCGGACGATAACGCTACTATTGGCAAACGTTGCAAGAGGATGCTGTTATTTTCCTGCACGATGACTACCAAGTCACACTTCTCCTACACATATTTCTGTAGGAGCTGCCGAAGGCTGCGATCTTTTGATCTTCCACCCCGCAAACCTATGGGAAATTTCTTGCAAGCCGCCGGGCTGTTCATGAACTAAGCGGATCGATCTGATTTTCTTATCGGGGCTAAGCCATTCGGGATAGGCCTGAGTGCCAATGCCGTCATGGAAGAGCAGGAGCGTTTTTCCATTCGCTGTAAACCAGGCAGTGGCAGACTCCAGCCCGCCACGCAATCCATCGCCACCACCACGTTGCTCAGCATCTTCGTCTTCACCCCGTCCGAGGTGAGTTGCGAAACCTTGCCGATATCACGCCGAAGCACTTTGCCGCTGATGTTGATCGTTTGGTCTGAGCAGACCGGGATGAGGTGGGTTTTTCCCTTTCGCCGTTATCCGGCCTGTTTTTCCGTCAGACATTTTGCGTAGCCATCGGCGAACCTGGCGTCGAAGGATAACGCCACCGGCTCGTCCAGTTCCGCCGAGGTGTTGAGCAACACGTGCGTCGCCGGGATGTATTTGATCCAGCCAATGGTGCCGGTGCCGTCTGTGTCGAAGAACAACTGGGCTCGTACGGTTTCACCATCATCGTCGTCGATCAGCAAATTGACCTTGTCCTTGCCGACATACTGAAACGGGAAGTCGCTGCTCCTGACCATTTCGGTGAGGTAGCCGTAGCAACTCCCTTCACTGGCGCTCGCCGGCATTGCGAAAGGAAAAAGCAGAAGCGCACTGAACACGAGTCGATTGGAGAAAAGGCTCATCCCATCATCCTTAATCAAGCGGCGGCGTTTCTGCGTCTGTCATCGTCAGCAGCCGGAATTCGTTGTTCACAAACTCGTAATAGCGATCCCGGTTGACGCTTTCCAGCGAATTCCCCTGGGCATCTTCTTCACCGTCGAGGGTGATGCCGGAAATAAGGATCAAGCGGCTGTCGGGTTGGTAGAGCATGGCGAACGTGCTGCCGTCGTAAGCATTCGGCAAGCCGCCAGCGACTTCTCCGGTTTGTGCATCAAGGACTTCGGCGCAGACGGCACCGCCGCCACAACCCAACGGATTGAGGATGTAATGGCCGGCGAAGTTGACCTTGCCTTTCAAGGCCTTCGCTCGCGCACTGTCCATCACCGGATTGCTGTTTTCCTGCGGCACCAGCGCATGGTGGGGGCCGCTGAAAATTGGCGTGACGGGGTAATCCTCGAAGTCCGGGTCGGCGGCGAATGCTATTGAAGCGGTGGCCAACAACAGGCTGCCGACAAGAACCGAAAATCCTTTCACGCTGTCACTCCGTAACTGAAGGCTTACTGGCAAAGGTGATGGTTTCACTTCATATCCTTCGAATCCATCAATTCCAATTCCCCATCCCGATACACCACCTCACACCCCACCCACGCCGTATCCACTTGCGGCATCACCGCCGAAGGCTTGCGCAACTCACGCAACAACGTCGAGCCATGCGACAGCCGCCCACCCATCCGCGCAATCACTGCCCGCGCCGCTTGATAATGCGCGTGCCGCCCCGGATCGAGGGTGTCTTCGAGCAAAATATCCTCGCCCAGAATACCCCGCACCTGCCCCGGATAAATCATGAACCCGGTGGCCTGCTCCGCACCTTCTCGGCCGTCCTGCCAGAAACTGCCGTCGCGGCTTCGAACGTCAGGATGCGCCGTGAACCAGTGCTCGCGATCCGCCAGCGGCATCGCGTGATGCACGCGGAAGAAGATGCGCATCAGATTGTCGCGATACCACTCGCGCACTTGCAGGTAGTAACCGCGCAGGCCCGGCAGGCCGGTCGCGTTGGCGAGGCGGATCAGCCGTGACCATTGCGGGAATGGCTGGAGCGGCAACTCGCTCGCCGTCGGCCGAGGGGTGGCCGGATCGGTCTCCCACGGCAATCGATGCGGACTGTTTTCAAGGTTGTCGTACGCGGTCGGCGGGCGCCCGAGCCAGTCGCCGCCGCTGCTGGCCAGTGCCGTGGCGATGCACAGATTGCCTTGCACTACGAACACGTAAAACCGGGTGAACCAGTCCGCCAGTTGTTGGCCGTCGACACTTTGGGCGACGAGTTCGGCCAGCTCCTGATCGAAGCGCTGCAAGCCGCGCTCAAGCGTCAGCAGATGACCGCGAGCGACGCGTTGCATGCGCAGGAACAGCGGTAGCGAACGCAGCATTTTCAGCGGTTGCCACGGCAGATGCGGGGTCGCGCCGCCGACTTCACCGGCGTAGTTGCTGGCGCTGATGCCCCAGTCGGCGAGTCGGGCGAGGAACAGGTCGTTGTTGATGTAGGACGCGCCGCCGAACACGGCAGTGAACGGCTCGTTGTCCTGCAACACTCGCGCATCCCACCGCGCCATGATCGCCGGAATACTCGCTGCCGCGCGGCGCTGAGCGTACTCGACAAAAACGCTCGGTTGCGGTGGCAGGATCTCGGCAATGTTCGCGGCGGTGAGGTGCCGGCGCCAACCGTAATCGCTGATCGGCCGGTATTGCAGCAGCCACAGTTGCGCGCCGTCCCAGGCCCATTCGACGTCGCCGGGGACGTAGTGGAACACCCGCAACACGTCTTGCAGAAATTGCCATAGCCGCTCTTCGGTCAAGCCGTGGGATGGCGTGAACGCGCCGCTTCGCCACGCATCGCCGAGCCGCGAAAGCGTTGCTCGCGAAGGGCTGACGTGACCGTCGGCCAGCGATTCGAGATGGCCTTCAACCCATTCGAGTTCTACCGAGAGATGTCGCACGAAAGCTATCCCGGAAACCACCGGAGTGATGAAGCGCTGCACCACCACTTCCTCGACACCTTCGGCCGTCAGTTCGGCGATGCGTGTTGGCACGTTGGCGGTCGGCTCGCGCAGATAGGTGGTGCTCAAACCGGCATTCGCCGAGTCGGCCTGATCCTCGCCATAACTGGAGGAGCGCACCGCCCAGGTCACGTCGGGTTGGGCGGCGAGAAACGCAGGCAGGCGCGGATCAGCGCAATCGTTGAGCGTCAGTGCCGCCGGCACCGGTTGCCGCGCCAGTTCAGCCAGGCGCAAACGCCCGCCCTTGGTGTGCGCGATAAACCCGCGCTCGCCCGACTCCAGCCACTGCGCGAACTGCGCGGGCGCGTCGATCCACGGGTAATGCCCCCAACCGGGTTTGAGGCTGATGGTCAGATCAGCGCGGGCCAGAATCGCCGACCATGCCGCCGCTTGCTCGATGCCGAGCACAGCGTCCTGATCGCCCCAAACCAACTCGACCGGATCGCTGATCCACTCCAGCAGCGGCAACGCGGTATCGGCGCGAATCAGATCCCAGTGCGGCACAAACGCACGACAGCGCGCATAGCCGGCGCCCATGCGCTGGTACTGCGCGGGAGTCCAGGTCTGGTTGGAAAACTTGTGCGCGAACAGCGTGGGTTTGTTCGACAGCAGCCAGTGAATGGTCTTGCGAATCGGCAGCGGCGACATCAATGCCGGCAGCCGCCGCTGCCACAAAAACGCACCGACCGGCGCCAGCAAAACACTGCGGGAAAAGTGCCCGGGCCGACGTTGCAACGCATGCAGCACCAGCAACGCGTTAACCCCGACCGCCATGATCGCGCTGCCCTGCTCCGTCATCGCCAGCAACGTCTGCGCGTAGTCCGCGAGATCCTCACAGGGCGGCTGCGGATTGGCGCCGAAGCCCGGCAATTCCAGCGGCACCACGTCGTAGCGCTGAAAGTGCGGCAGCGCATCGTCCCACCAATCGGCGGCGCTGCCGTTGCCGGCCAGCAAGTACATCAAGGGCTTGCTCATGAGCGATCCTCAGGTCAGATCGCGCAGAGCGGCGTCGAGGGTTGGATAGCGGAATGTGTAGCCAGCCTCGGTCAAACGCTGCGGCACCACGCGCTGACCGTCGAAGAACAACTGCGCCATCTCCCCCGCCAATGCACGCACTGGCGCCGCCGGAATGTGGAACCACACCGGGCGTTTGAGGACCTTGCCGACGTTCTCGGCGAACGCTGCCTGACTGATCGTTTCCGGGGCGACCATGTTGTAGGTGCCGCGCAGGTTTTCATCGTGAAAGGCCCGAGCGATCACCTGAATCACATCGTCGCGATGCACCCAGCTCATGATCTGCCGACCATCGCCCATGCGCCCGCCGAAACCCAGGCGGAACGGCAGCAGCAACGGCGTCAACGCACCGCCGGGGCCGAACACCACGCCGAGGCGCATCACCACCTGACGCACGCCAAACTCGGTGGCCGGTTGCGCGGCGGCTTCCCAACGCGCGCAGAGTTCGGCCATGAAGCCGTCGCCCTTGTTGGCGTGTTCGTCGAGGTTTTCGCTGGCATCGCGCACGCCGTAGAAACCGATGGCCGAGGCCTGAATCCACAGCGCCGGTTTTTGCTTGGTGTTCTGCAACCAGGTCATCAGCGCTTCGGTGGTGCCGACTCGGCTGGCGAGCAGTTGCGTCTGACGCTTGGGAGTCCAGCGTGGGCCGGCGACAGGGGCGCCGGCGAGATTGATCACCACGTCGAAGGCGTCGTCGTGGCTGAGTTCGCTCAGGGACTGCTCGCTGCGAACGCGACCGTCGAACAGATTGGCTGCTTTCAACGGATCACGCGCCAGCACACTCACGGTGTGGCCGGCGTCGAGTAATTGATTGACCACCGCCTCGCCAATAAACCCGGTTCCGCCGGTGATCAGCACTCGTTTGTAGGCGCTGCCGGTAAACGGGTTGGACTCGTTCGGTGCTTTTTCTGGACGGGATTTTTTGCGGTCATGGCGATACAGCCAGACCAGCGGGGGCAACAGCAGCAACAGTGCAAAACCGTCGAGCCACAGATGCGACCAGACCTGTTGTTGCGCTGACAGCCACATATCCTGCGGCGCCCACAACAGGATGCCGGCGATCAACCAGCCCCACACCATCGGCGCTTTCGAGCGATTGCCGAGGTGCACCAGCGCGAGCATGTACAGCGAATAGCTTTGCAGCGTCGCGCCGAAGAGTGCGAGCCACCAGACTTGTTGTTCGTGGCCGGCGGCGGGTACTGCGTCGGCGCCCCAGAATGCCAGTTCGAGAACTTGCAGATAGCCGTCGAGTAATCCGGAATGCCCGGCCCAGGTCAGGGTAAGGCCGGCGAGAATGTGCACGATTGCGGCGGCGTATAACCAGAGCACTAGCGCTGGGCGAAGCGAGGTCGAGGGGGCTGGCATTCCGTGTCCTGAGCGCATTCCTTGGGGGTGGGGAGTTTAAAGGAAAATCGCGGTCGTCAGATGCTCAAGTATTAAACGTTCAAGCGCTGCGGATTCTGGCTCAGCGCATATGAAAACGCGTTAGCCATGATGGCGGAACGCGTTTGATCACATCGCGGTGAAAAGGCGTCGGGCGCTGTAAACGCCCTTTTTCACTTAACCGCACTAAAAGCGACTGCTGGCCACTATCGGTTCGGCCACTTCGGACTGAAGTCGCTTAATCGCATTGATGCCCGAGTCGTTACCTTTGTCGGCAGCAAGCTGATAACAGGCCAAGGCGCGAGGAGTATCTTTCTTTCCTAGATCGCCGCTTTTCCAATAATCGCCTAACGAAACGAAAGCATGGGTTGATCCCATGGTGGTAGCACGAATCAACTCTTTTTCAACGTCCAGCGGGCGCTGGCAGGGTCCTGAACCGGCCAATTCATTGCCAAAACAATAGAAGCCAGCCAACGACTCAGCACCGCTCGGTGAATCAACGGCTGCTGCTTTGAAAAGAGCCTCAACTTTGTCGTATTCCAATTGCGGGGCCATACCTGACAGACTCAGCCCGGCCGCAGCCGAACTAGATATAGGATCACCTGAAGCGGCCGCGCACAGGTAATTTTCCAAAGTCGCCTCAAAAAGTTCTCCTGTCAGTCGGTATTGCTTAAGGCCGCCCAAGCCAGCAAATCCTTGTCCGCGCTGCCAACAGAAATTCTCCGCGCGACTCATTTTCCGCGTACTGGCTACAGAAAGCTCTTTTTCAGGAATCGACCAGTCCTCAACCCCATCAAGCGTCCAGCAGGAATTCCGCGAAAAGTTGAAAATCTTGATGTTGCTGTTACCGGCGCGTTTATCCACAACGTTAACGTGGCGGTCATCCACCTTCTCGATCTCTATTCCTTCCACTTTCCCATCGGGCACAGCCACCATTAAGGGAAACGCCATATCGCGTCCCACCTCCGCAGTAACGTAAGTCACAATCCGCCCAATATCCGACGTCCCCTTTAATACCAGCAGCTTCACGGCCTGCGCAGTTAGTCGCTTCTGCGATTCGGCATTAGCGGAGAATGCTGGAAGAAACTGTGCAAAGTATTGCGTAGGGCACGAGCCACGTCTAATTGTCGGGCCACTCCCGGTATCGGACGCGATATTGTCCAAAAACACTGAACGGTCACGACTCATACTGGCGATGCAATTGTTCACCGCTGCCACATGCGCCGAAGAGCCCGGTTCCGTCTCCAACGCATCGACCTGGCAATCGGTATCGCGCAGTTTGATCCAGGCGCGCTGAGCCTCCTGAACCGTTGCCTTTTGGCTCGCCGCAAGAATTGGATCGGTCTGATATCCACCTTCGAGCCGAACCATCAATTCTTGATAGCTGGTATTCAACTGCGCATCTGCAGCAGCCTTGGCACTCACAGAACATCTTTCACTCTGGGAGTTCGTAGTGATATCGACACATGCATCTTGAGCAAATGCTGCATGCGTGAGTAACGATGAAGAAGTTATCAGCACGTAAAAAGACATACACACCATGAGCTTAGCCATAGCAAGATCCCTACACATTAAAAAGCTGAATACTGCCTATTGAAATCATGCCCTACTCATTCGGGCGCAATAGCTATCTTAAGTATGTAATCTTCGAGATACACAACAGCTTCACGACCATTCAAATCAACAGGCGTAGGATTTTTAATAACGAATCGATCACTTGCACTAACAATTTTAATTAGTGTTTTATCCACTACACTGGCACGCCAAATCGTTTCATCACCATTCTTGAAATACAAAATAGGACGCGACTTGCTCCAAATCGGGCTGAAAATATTCCAACCCACCTCGGGTCTATCGACTGGTGCAATAGTCTCGTACCCAGGAGTGTTTGGATAATAAGCTTTCAGCTCTCCAAATACCTCATCACCCTGAAATAGCAAACCACTTTTGGCATTCTCGAAAGTGTTCGACCATTGCTGAAGTAGCAAACTGGTTTCCTGCGGTTGAGTGCCTGACCCAACTTTATAAGCCATACCTCTTAGCTGGTTTCTTGCTATTTTTTCGCGATAGTAAAAGGTGCCGCCCATAATTCCAGCGTATCGCTCCCCTTCTTCATTGTCTCCTAAGTTGAACGCCCCCTGAAATCCTATGTCCTTTGCTATCGTGTACGTGATTGGCTGCACAATCGGATGCCTATCAATGTATTCATACAAACTACCTCTATAGATAGAATTAGGAACATCGTAATGCCCCTCGAATGCTACAACGTGCAACATTCCAGATATTACTTCCGCTGAAATCAAGAACGCTCAACGACATCTTTGCCATTCGGAAGGCCCGCCAGTTCAACAGTTCTCCAAGGACGACTGGATTGAGCATAAATTTTATCAGCGGGCAAAATTTTGACTTCATTTGAAGCACTGGCCCCAGGCAATGGTAACGGTGACAGAAATCCAATTTGCTCATTGTAAGCATCTTCTAGACACTCAACTGACTCACAGGTGTTGCGCACATTCTCTAGCCATTCACTTTCAAGCACTTGGAAAGTACGTTGTTTTTTTAGAGGCTTGAACACTTCACTTAACTGCTCATCCAGCTTTGACAAAGAAGGCGTATTGCAGATCTTTTTTTCAACATCCGACGAGGCTTTACTGCAATCGAAACTTGCAGATTGTGCCAACGAACTAAATGCCACTAACGAGCAAAAAATAATTTTAATATGCAAAAGAGTTTTTCTCATGACCCCTAGGGAAACTCTGAAAAAGGCTTCCAGATTTGGTGAAATACCCGCCTCACAGGAATCGAACGGTTGAGTCCCGATGAAACAGATGTCCTTCGCCGATGCTGAGTACGCCGGCAAACGTAAGCAGAC
>NZ_JACXXO010000025.1 GCF_017980685.1 Pseudomonas iridis | reverse complement strand
GGTCTGCTTACGTTTGCCGGCGTACTCAGCATCGGCGAAGGACATCTGTTTCATCGGGACTCAACCGTTCGATTCCTGTGAGGCGGGTATTTCACCAAATCTGGAAGCCTTTTTCAGAGTTTCCTTAAACAAGCTCCGTGGCATGATACTCACCTGCAGGGAGAAGAAGGAAATTATGTCGGATACTGGGCGTTCGAGGCAGGAGCTATCGCATTTTTATATGGGATAGATGACAGAAAAATCGATCACATGGTTTATCCAAAGGACTTGGTCGAATATGCCAGAAGTGTGGCCATTCGATTGGAATAGAATATTCATGAACATACGACAGACACTCTTCAGCGCCGCACGCTATGAAAATTTCATCAGGGAATATGATGAGCTTCTAAATTTATTCTCAACAAACAAATTCAAATCAGACTCCGCATTAGGAGAAGCATCTCAGCGCGCAAGATATTTCCAGGCGCTTGCCTTGGAAAAGCTATTTGCCACCTATACAGCAGGTGAGCGTATAGAAAAACTTATTCCTATACTTGAAGAACTGATAGAGAAATATGAAATTCGCCAAAAGACTTTGGCCGAGTATTTAGGCGTGCCGAACATTTCTCCTCTGGCGATCGACGACTGGCCCAATCAGTACGAAGAAGCCGTTCAAGTCATCAGTCTTTGCATACTTTTACACCGGACTGACCTGCTCCTACGCTTTGTGAAACTCATTGACGACGCAGGGTACGCAGGTGAAGACACCCTTTATGAGGCCTTGCTAAATGAAGTTGTGCCACATTGGCACGACATAGATGAGTGGTATCACGACGTCTACACACTACTTATCCAAGCGATCTACAGCGACAACAAAGGCGAGCCGTCTAAACTTCTTCAAAAATACTGCCAGCAATGGTATCGAGCCTTCAAGCAAGCCCCTTGGCACGATTCCCATCTTCAAGGAGAGGAAGGAACCTACGTAGGGTATTGGGCATTTGAAGCAGGCGCTGTTGCCTTTCTGTATGGCATTGACGACAGCAAAATCGATCACATGGTCTACCCCAAGGATCTGGTCGAATACGCGAGATCGCGAGCCAAAAAATCTTAACTCCAAACATTCGTCACGGACTTGACACTTGAAAATACGACAGAAACATCTAACTAAACTACGTTACGAAAACTTCCTGACAAACTACGACGAAGAGTTTGAATTCTGGAAGGACAAACTATTCACTGCCGACTCTCCTGAACAAGAGAAATCACTGCGAGCCAGGAACTTTAAAAACTTCCATTTGAAGCACGTCTTTATGCTCTACACTGCTGGAGAGGATATACAAAGTCTGATTCAGCCTTTGGAAACGCTGATTGCAAGTTACGAAGAACTCCAGAAACATCAGGCCACTTATGAGCAGATACCTAACATCACTCCTCTGATTATCGATGACTGGCCAGATGAATATGAAGAATGCCTGCAAGTCATAAGCCTGTGCATCTTGTTGCAACGAACTGACTTGTTGAAACGTTTCGTCTTTTTAATCGATAACGCGGGATATGCCAGCGCAGACACTCTGTACGAAGACTTGCTGATCAAGGTTTTACCTGAGCGGGCGGATATCGATCAGTGGTTTCACGATGTCTCCACGCCGCTGATACAGGCCATTTACGCTGAAGATAGGAATGAGGCTTCCAGATTTCTAAGCAATTACTGCGAAAACTGGTACTCCACGTTTGAGCAGGCACCATGGCATGACACACACCTTGATGGCGAAGAAGGCAGTTACGTAGGGTATTGGGCTTTTGAAGCGGGGGCAATTGCTTACCTGTATGGAGTAGATGACAGCAAATTGGATCACATGGTCTATCCGAAAGACTTGGTCCAGTACGCACGAAGTGTGCAATCGAAATGAAGGCCCGACTTTGAAGCCCTGTCATCAATCCCTCAGCCTGCCCTCTTTCGACGACAGGCTTTTTTCAGAGAAAAATCAAACCGGCGCCTTCCAGCTCAACATCTGCTGCTGCGCAACCTGCAGCAAATCATTGCCGTCCTGAACCAGCAGGTACAACGCATGCGTAATGTGCGGAATGTCCTCGACATCGGCGTGTTTGAAACAGAGACAGTGCAGGGTTTCGAGCAGGTCGGCCGAGGCGCGGACGCGCTGGACGGCGGCTTCGAGGATGTCTTTGGGATTGGCTTCGGTGTCGATGAGCAGCGTTGGGCTTTCGGTAACGTTGCTGTTGAGGGCGAGGTAGCGGTTTTGGAGCGGTTTGATAATTGGCATTCTGATTACTCAACTGTATTGAAGGTAACCGCCAGCACTGTGACCAAACAGTGGGGAGGCGGCCATGTACAGGCTTGGTCAACCGAGAACAGTTCAAACTCAGCTCGCCCGAAGGCGCCCTGCACACAGCCGCCACAGCAATGCACTACACGGACACAGATGTCCGCGGTGCAAATGATGACACATATGCAATGAACTCTTCTCAGGTGACCAAACCCGAATCGCTGATTTTGCAGCGACACCGAACCATACCCGCCCCACTCCAGCCGCCGAAAGCAGACAAGGCATCTGTCCTTGTAGGAATACGCACTCCCTCCCGCGGAAATCGCCCCGCTCCCTGACAGCCGGCGTTCAGCTGGGTTAACCATCACTTAACGCCGTGGTCAAAAACTCTACTGAACCGCACGCCCTCAGCCCTTCGCTGACGCCCAGTGCGGCAGGTTCGGCTACATTGCGCCGAACTCTCATCCGTCGTACGGGAGTCGCACCATGAACATTCGCACGTTACTGCTCACCACCGCCCTCGCCTCCACCGCGTTCGCCGGGCTGGCCCAGGCCAATGACACGTCCACTTCGTCCAGCGCCGTTCCCTATCATTACGGTATGCCGCTGCATGTGGCGAAAGTGGTGTCGCTCACCGAGCCGCCAACGATGGATTGCAAGGTGATCACTGCCAACATGAAGTACATCAATAACAACGGGCAGCCTCAGGAAATCAGCTACCGGAAATTGTCTGACGCGTGCAGTTATCAGAACTGACAGAAAAGTCTGATTTGTCGCGTTGCAGTAGGCTTGGAGGGTTCCCGGGGTTATGCTCGGGGCCCGCCTCACTGCCGCAAGGATTAGCCATGCAGTTGTCGTTTCGCACGTTGTCGAGCTTCACGTCTTTGTTGTGTTTTCTACTGGCGATCGTCTGGGGATTTTTGCCGGATATGTTGTTGGCGATCTGGAGCGTCGAGTCTTCCGGGGTCGCGGGTTTTATTGCGCGGCGCAGTGCGGTGTTGTTCGCGGCGTTGGGAGTGATGTTTTATCTGGCGCGCAAGGCACCGCCGTCGCTCGGGCGTAATGCGCTGAGCAACGGGTTCATCGTAGGTTGTTTTGGTTTGGCAGTGCTGGGTTTTGCTGAATGGCTGAACGGCCATGCCGGCCCCGGGATTCTGCTCGCGGTGCTGGTTGAGTTCGCGCTGGGCCTTGGATTTTTGCAGGCCCGGCGCGTGACGGTCGAACTGGGTGAAACGGTGCGTTAAATGGCTCTGGATCGTGCACTGTACTGCTGCGGCAATGCTTTTTGCGCAAGTTCCGAACGCAGCCCGGCGATCAGATCGTTGATTTCACGACAGCCATTGAGGTGGCTGGCATCAATGTCACGAACCAGCAGATCGACCTGATCGGTCTTGTGATCGCCAAAAACCTTGACGGTCATCGACAAGTCCGGCGACAGCGTGCATTGGCAACGTTTAGGCAGAAAGCTGCTTTCAATGATGTTGCGTAGTTCCAAGGCAGAAAGAAACATGGTGAACCTCTCCTTATTAATGAGACTGCCAATCAACTCTTCACGTTGACCGTTTTTGCTGCCCCTGCACGGGTGTGTCCCCGCTTATTCCTTGGGTGTAGCAAACGGTGGTACGGCGAAATGCCTCTTGGAGTGTAGGCGTCCGAACCCGGTACGCTGCACCAAATAGACGCATAAAGCATGCCTCTCATCAGATCGTTTTGACCCTAGTGAAATCAAGCACTTGCCAACAGGGCCAGCATTGAGCCAGTTGCAAATTGCATGAATCGCCTATTGAGGCACTGCAAATTGCATGTCGATGGCGGTTTGCATTCAGCGTCGGTGACAGTAAGAATGGCGCTCAACCACACTACACCTGCAAGGAGGCTTTTATGGGTTCTTTCCCAGCTTACGCGACCGTCGGCCTGATGATCGCCAGCCTGTCCAGCCTCGCCCAAGCGGGCAAACTGGAAGATGTCGCGCCATATCCCAAGGCAGAGACCGGTTTCACCCGTCAGGTCATTCATCTGCCCAAGCAGGACAAGGAAGAGAATTTCCAGGTCGAGATTCTCGCGGGCAAAACCCTTGAAATGGACTGCAATCTTCAACGCCTCGGCGGGATGCTGGACGAGAAGAACCTCGAAGGCTGGGGTTACCCGTTCTACCGACTGGAAACAGTAATCGGCCCGATGAGCACGATGATGGCCTGCCCATCCGGCTCGCAGAAAAAACGCGCGTTCGTGCCTGTCGTCGGCGACGGCTTCATGCTGCGCTACAACAGCAAGCTCCCAGTGGTGGTCTACGCTCCGTCGGACGTTGAAGTGCGTTATCGCATCTGGTCCGCCTCGGACAAAGTCGGCACAGCCCTTCAGGAATGACCTGAGCAAGGAGCGTCATCGGTGATTACCTGCCACGTCAGATACGTGATCGATCCTTATCAATTGACTGAGTTTGAGGCGTATGCCAAGGCTTGGCTCGGCATTGTCGAGCGACTGGGCGGCACCCATCACGGTTATTTTTTGCCGTCCGAGGGTGCAAGCAATATCGCCTACTGCCTGTTCAGTTTTCCGTCGCTGGCGGATTACGAAAGCTACCGGCATATCGCGATGACCGACCCAGAGAGCACCGTGCTGGTGGAATCACTGGTCGAGAAGAAATTCATTATCAGTTACGAGCGCAGCTTCCTGCGCCCCCTGCTGTCCTGACCACCATTACGCCGGCAAGCCGCATGCAGCGGCGCGCTCGGCGACGTGGCGCAGGCTGTCGAAATTGATGTTGGCGCCTGAGTCGATCGCCACGAAGGTCTGACCCCGTACTCCGCTTCTCGCCACGTATTGCTTGATCCCCGCCACCGCCAACGCGCCGGAAGGCTCGGTGATCGAGCGGGTATCGTCGTAGATATTCTTGATCGCCGCGCAGAGTTCGTCGTTGCTGACGGTGATGACTTCATCTACGCAAAAGCGACACACTTCAAACCCGTACTCTCCGATCTGCGCGACGGCCACGCCGTCGGCGAAGGTGCCGACGCTGGGTAAAACCACCCGTTGCCCCGCGTGCAGCGCAGCTTTCAGGCACGCCGAATGCTCTGATTCGACGCCGATGATGCGCACTTCCGGGCGCAGGTATTTGACGTATGCAGCGATGCCGGCGATCAAACCGCCACCGCCCACCGGGATGAAGATTGCGTCCAGTGCGCCTTGATGCTGACGAAGGATTTCCATCGCAACCGTACCTTGTCCGGCGATGACGTCCGGGTCATCGAAGGGTGAAACGAAGGTGCGGCCTGACTGCTCGGACATTTGCAGTGCGTGGGCCAGGGCGAACGGGAAGCTCTCGCCGTGCAGCAGCGCTTCGGCACCGCGACTTCGCACGCCCAGTACTTTGAGTTCAGGCGTGGTCGACGGCATGACGATGGTCGCCGCGATGCCCAGTTCACGCGCTGCCAGTGCCACGCCTTGCGCGTGATTGCCGGCCGACGCGGTGATCACGCCACGTGCCTTCTGCTCGTCGCTCAGTTGCACCAACTTGTTGTAGGCGCCGCGGATCTTGAAGGAGAACGTGGGTTGCAGATCTTCGCGCTTGAGCAGGATGCGATTGCCGAGCGCTTCGGACAATGCCGGCGCGGCCTGCAATGGCGTGCGCACAGCAATGTCATACACCGGCGCGGCAAGGATCTTTTTTACGTAGTGCTCAAGCAGGGCTTGCTGGTCGTTCATCATCGTCTCCTGACTCACCCCGTCCTGTAGGAGCTGCGGCACGCTGCTGCTACAGGGGTCGGTGTTCGTGGTTAAAACCCGGGAGACAGAAAATGAAAACCCGCCTCTAGGGCGGGTTGGGTGCTGCAGTCGTGAGCTAGCCCGCCAAATGAGGAATGGCGGTAATAATGCTTGGCTGGCAACGCAATACAGTGGAAGTCATGGCCTGAAAATTAGCCCGAGCGCTGCTGGCAAGTCAATGGCCAATTTCAGGCGCAAACGATAGGCTGGCGGTTCTGCTCATCACTTCAAGGAATGAACGCATGATGTCTGTCGCCCTGCCCCTCACGGCTTTGCTCGCATTTACCGGCTACACCGTTTCGGTGATGCTCCAGGCCGAGCAGTCGTTGATCGATTTCGGCATCAGCCTGATGTCGCGGCCAGATACCGCGCAAGTGGTGATTGACCTGTATCTGCTGGCGACGCTGGCCGGGGTCTGGATGGTCAAGGATGCCCGCTCGCGTGGGCAGACGGTTTGGTCGGTGGTGCCTTATTTGTTGCTGACGGCGGTTTTTGTGTCGATCGGGCCATTGTTGTATCTGGTGGTTCGTGGTGTGAGGGATCGGAAGAAAATGATCATTACGCGCCAACAGAGCTGATCCGGATAACTTGTTGGTGCTCGATCAGCCTTCGCGAGCAGGCTCGCTCCCACCGTGGATTTTGCCAGACGCCATATCCTTTGAATTTACCTTCGCTCAGCACAGTCACTGTCTATGTAACGAATAAAATTTTGCTCTGTGCTTTTCAAACACAGACATGTCCCTTCGTGGAGCCTTGCCCATGACTATCCGATCCGTTATGTTCGCCGCCCCGTGGCTACTGGCCGCCGCCCTGTCCAGCCCAATGGTCATGGCCAGTGGCGATGAAAAGAATCCCGTGCAGAAACCCGAGTGTCCAAAAGGCCAGGTCTGGGACAGCAAGACCCAGAAATGCGTGCTACTTACCAGCGGTGCCCACGCACTGACATCGATTCATCAAGCACCTGAACACCCGTAAACGGAGCCCATCATCAGCGATCAGGCATTCAGAGCAGAACTGGCACAGCACCTCGCACGACTGTGGCGCTACGGTCTGCTGCTGTCGCGCAATCGGCATGTGGCCGAGGATCTCGTGCAGACAACGTGTGTGCGTGCGCTGGAGCGTGCTGCGCAATACGTCGCGGGGACGCGCATGGATCTCTGGTTGCTGAGCATTCTGCATTCGACCTGGCTCAATGAAGTACGCGCTCGCCGCGTGCGTCAGGGTGGTGGACAGGCCGATGGGCAGATGATGCTCGACGGCGAATACGCGGCGCAAACACACGTCATGGCGGCGCAGGTGATCCGCCGCGTCGATGCGCTGCCCGAAACCCAGCGCGAAACGGTGTATCTGGCCTATGTCGAGGGCCTGTCGTATCGCGACGTCGCCGAGATCCTGCAAGTACCGATCGCTACGGTGATGAGTCGTCTGGCCACCGCCCGCCTGAAACTCGCCGAGTACCCGCCGCTGCAAGCGGTCCCGAAAACCACCGAAGGGGATCGCTGATGAACACACCTTCGGATGAGCAACTGGTGGCGTATCTGGACGGCGAAATCGCCGAGGATTATCGCCACCAACTCGACGAGGCCATCGCCGATGATCCGCTGCTGAACCTGCGCGTGCAGTGGCTGAATCGCAGCAGCCTGCCGTACAGGACCGCTTACGATGAACTGGCGCAGCAGGCACCGCTCGATCGCCTGCAAGCACGACTGGATGCAATCCCTTCGCCAGAAAACCCGGGACTGAGTCGGCGCTGGCTTATCGGTGCTGCCGCCGCTACATTGATCGCCGGTGGCGTACTCGCCGACCGTTTGTTTCTCGGCTGGCAGGCGCAACAAGCGCATGAGTGGCGAGGCTTGATCGGCGACTATATGGCGCTGTATGGGCCGCAGACGCTCGACCACTTGCCTGCCGACGAAGCCACACAACGCGCGCAGTTGCGCACGGTCGATGCGCGAATGGGCCTGAGTCTTTCGCCTGCCGTGTTGAAATTGCCGGGCGCCGAATTCAAACGCGCACAGATGCTTGAATATGACGGTGTGCCGATTGCGCAGATCGTTTATCTGGATGCCAGGCACGGGCCATTGGCGCTGTGCGTCACCCGCTCTAACAGCGGCAGCCGGCCGCTGGAGCATGAACGTCGGCGTGAGATGAATGTGGTGTTTTGGACCGAGCGCGAGCATGCCTGGATGCTGATCGGCAACGAAGCCCCGGCGGCACTGGAAGACAAGGCAAAATTGTTGAAAAGCCGCTTAAGTGCATGACCCAGACTGCTCTATGCTGAGCGAGTGATTTTCCAAGGAGGATTCACCGATGCCCATTTCGTCTCGTACTGCTTTACTGGTGATCGACGTTCAAAACGACTTCATTCCCGGCGGCCAATTGCCGGTGCCTGAAGGCGATAGAATTGTGCCGCTGATCAACCGCCTCGCCCGCCAGTTCAAACAGGTCGTTATTGCTCAGGACTGGCATCCCATCGGTCATGCGTCGTTCGCTTCCAGTCACCCCGGCCACCAACCTTACGATGTCATCCAGTTGCCTTACGGCGAGCAGACCCTGTGGCCCGAGCATTGTGTGCAAGCCACACCCGGCGCCGAGTTCCACCCTGAACTCGACCTGCCGCACGCCCAATTGATCATTCGCAAGGGCTGCAATCCTGACATCGACAGTTATTCGGCGTTTCTGGAGGCAGACCGTCGCACAACCACAGGCCTGTCCGGTTATCTGAAGGAGCGCGGCATAGACACGGTTTACATGGTCGGTCTGGCGCTGGATTTCTGCGTAATGTACTCGGCGCTGGACGCTCGGGCAGCGGGGTTCAATGCGTTTGTAGTGCTGGATGCTTGCCGGGCGATCGACATGAATGGATCGCTGGCGGCCGCGATCGACCGGATGCAGGGCGCTGGCGTTGGACTGATTCAATCGACCGAGCTGACCTGAACAACGCAGAACCCATTAGGAGTGAGCCTGCTCGCGATGGCGGTGTGTCAGCAACCTACGATTTGACTGACACGACGCATTCGCGAGCAGGCTCGCTCCCACAGGGATATCTCTCGACTTGTGAATTTCAGGCAGCTGTCGGCAACCACAAACGAAATCGCGCCCCACCCAAAGGCGAAGACTCGACCGTCAGCGTCCCGCCTTGAGCTTCCAGGGCCCTGCGACTGATTGCCAATCCCAACCCAAACCCGCCCGTGGCCCGATCCCGGCTGCGATCCAGTCGATAAAACGGCTCGAAAATCCGCTCTCGCTCATCGTCAGGAATACCGATGCCGTCGTCATCCACCCAGATCTCGCAACCCTCAGCGTTAACCTGTACGCCGATCTGAATGCGTTTCTCGCAGTAGCGCATGGCATTGCGCACCAGGTTCTGAATCGCTCGGGCGGTCAACCGCGGGTCGAGCGAAAAACGTTCGAGCTGGCCGTGCAACAGCACATCGATGACGATTTCCGGCGACTCCAGCTCTTCGTCAACGCTGCCCAGAATGCTGTCGATGAACTCATCGAGCGACACTTCGACCTGTTCCGGTGAATGCGCCGGATTTTGCAAGCGGCTGTAGGACAACAATTCCAGCACCAACTCATCCAGCTCACGAATGTGCGCAACCAATCCCTGCAAGCGTTCGCGGCTTGCCGCCGGCAGCTCATCGGACAGTGCCAGTGCCAGGCCGAAATCCAGGCGCGTCAACGGCGTACGCAATTCGTGGGAAACCGCATTGAGGAGGTCGCGCTGCTGATTAAGCAGGTTCTCGATATCGCCGGCCATGGTGTCGAACACCACCGCCAGGCTGCCGATGTTAGAGCTTGGAGCGATTTTCGTGCGCTCGCTCAAATGGCCCTTGCCGAAGCGTTCGGCGGTGCCTTTGAGGCGTTCGAGATCGCGCCAGTGCGGGCGCAGCCACATCAACAGACACGCAAGCAGCGTCGCGCCGATCAATACGTTAATGCTCCAGTACAACAGATCGACGTCCATCGGATCCGGCGGCACGATCATTTGCACCGCCATGCTGTCGTCCAGCGGTGCTACCGCGAGGGTGCGCCAGCCCCAGTCACCAATGCGCACCACGTTCTCGCCGCGCCGCAGCCGTTCACGCTCAATGTCGGTAAATTCAGCGTCATCGATAGGCGCCAGCACGATGTGCAACGGCTGGAAGTCCTTGTCCATCGACGCCGCCAGCGCTGGCCATTGATCTTGCGGCACCGCTCGGAACTGCTTGGCGATCAGCGATTGCAGACCACGGGAATAATCCAGGTTGTAGGTGACGAAGCGATCCCGAAAGGCCATGACCACCAGGTCTGGCACCAGATAGATGGCGGCGCTGTACGACACAATCGTCACCAGATACAGACGGAACAGGATGCGGAACATCAGCTCAGCATTCCCATTCGGAACGGCTGAACAGATAACCCTTGCCCCACACGGTCTTGATCTTGCGCGCCTCACCGGCGTGGTCATCGAACTTGCGCCGCAACTTGGAAATCGCCACATCCACCGAGCGGTCGGTGCCGTTGAACTCTATGCCGCGCAGGCGTTGCAGAATCTGGTCGCGGCTGAGCACTTCGCCGGCGTGTCGGGCCAGCACCACCAGCAAGTTGTATTCACCGCTGGACAGTTCCACCGGCTGATCGCGCCAGGTCACGGTGCGTTCGGACAAGTCGATACACAGATTGCCCATGATGATGCGGTCGTTGGCCGTCAAGGGCTCCCCGAGACTGCTGCGCCGTAACAGGGTCCGCACGCGCGCCAGCAATACACGCGGCTCGCAGGGTTTGGTGACGTAGTCGTCGGCGCCCATTTCCAGGCCCAGCACTTGATCGTGGCTGTCATCACGGGCGGTGAGCATCAGGATCGGCAGCGTCGCCGAATCGGCGCGCAGCAGACGGCAGACTTGCAGCCCGTCGAGCCCCGGCAGCATCAGGTCAAGGATAACCAGATCCGGCGGATTGACCCGCGCCCGTTCACGCACATGGTCACCCCGACCAATGACGCTGACGGAATAACCGTTGCGTTCCAGGTAGCTGGAAATCAGTTCGGCGAGGGCGGTGTCGTCTTCGACCAGGAGGATATTGGGCATGGGTGATCCAGAAAGTGCTGTGGCGACCGAGCAACCGCATTCGCGAGCAGGCTTGCTCCCACAAGTGAATGCATTTCAGGTGTGGAAGCGAGCCTGCTCGCGAATGCTTTATATGTCGCAATAAATTTCAATGGCTTAAGGATATACGCCCTCACCCGTCCCTGAGTAAAACCCTTACACAATTTCACACAGCGACTACAAAGCTTCACCGCTACTCTCGCCAACTGCCCGTAGGATGCGGGCATCAATATTGGGGGTGGTAAATGTCGAACAAACTGCTGGCCGGGCTCGGCCTGATCGCCGTGGCGCTGACGCTGAGCGCCTGTGACTCTTCTTCGAAGGCCGAAGAGCAGGCACCGCCAGCAACCGTGCGCATCGAAACCATCGAAGCGCGCCCACTGTCGATCAGCAGCGAACTCAGCGGCCGGATCGCTGCACCGCGAATTGCCGAAGTCCGTGCCCGTGTGCCCGGCGTCGTACTGCAACGTAACTTTCGCGAAGGCAGCGACGTGAAGAAAGGCGATGTGCTGTTCCGCATCGACCCGGCGCCGTTCAAGGCTGACCTGGACAGCGCCGAAGCGGCGTTGCGCAAGGCCGAGGCCAATGCGTTTCAGGCGAAGCTGCAAGAGCAACGCTACGCCCAGTTGATCGACGACAAAGCCATCAGCGCTCAGGATTATGACAACGCCCGCGCCAATACCCTGCAAACGGCCGCTGACGTCGCCGGCAACAAGGCTGCGGTGGAGCGGGCCAGATTGAACCTGGGTTACGCCACTGTCACCGCGCCGATTTCCGGTCGTATCGGCCGCGCGCTGGTCACCGAAGGCGCGCTGGTCGGGCAGAACGAAACCACGCCACTGGCGCTGATTCAGCAACTCAATCCGATCTACGCCGACCTCACCCAGTCGACCCGCGAACTCAACGAACTGCGCCGGGCGTTCCGCTCCGGACAATTGCAGGAAGTCGGTCAGGATCAGGTCAAAGCGACCCTGATTCAGGATGACGGCAGCCTGTACCCGTTGCCGGGCAAACTACTGTTCAGCGACATCACCGTCGACCCGGGCACCGGCCAGATCATTTTGCGCAGCGAGTTCCCCAATCCCGATCTCGACCTGCTGCCCGGAAGCTTCATTCGCGTGCGCCTGCAGCAGGCGACTATCCAGAACGGCATCACCGTACCGCAACGCGCCGTGCAACGTGACAGCGCCGGTATTGCGCAAGTGTTGACCGTCGATGAGCAAATGCGTGTAGCCGAGCAAACGGTGCAACTGGGCGCCGTGCAAAACAATCGCTGGATCGTCACCGGTGGCCTCAAGCCCGGCGACCGCATCGTTATTCAAGGCCTGCAGCACGCCCGCCCCGGTGACAAGGTGCAGATTGACGACACCCCTCTTCCACTTGCCCAGACCTCTGGTCAGTAAGCAGGACGCTTATATATGCCGCAATTCTTTATCGATCGCCCCGTATTTGCCTGGGTGGTCGCCTTGTTCATCCTGTTGGCCGGTGCGCTGGCCATCCCGCAATTGCCGGTGGCGCAATACCCCGACGTCGCGCCGCCACAGATCGAAATCTATGCCGTGTACCCCGGCGCCTCGGCGCAAACCGTCGATGAAAGCGTGGTCAGCCTGATCGAGGAAGAGCTTAACGGCGCGGATCACCTGCTTTACTTCGAATCGCAGAGCAGTCTGGGCAGCGCCACGATCAAAGCGACGTTCCAGCCGGGCACCAACCCGGAACTGGCGCAGGTCGACGTGCAAAACCGTCTGAAAGTGGTCGAGTCGCGCTTGCCGCAAGCCGTGAACCAGCAGGGTTTGCAGGTGGAGAAAGTATCCTCGGGTTTCCTCTTGCTGATCAGCCTGACGTCCAATGACGGCAAGCTCGATGACGTTGCGCTCAGTGATTATCTGGCACGTAACGTGATGAACGAAATCAAGCGTCTGGACGGCGTTGGCAAGGCTCAGTTGTACGGTGCCGAGCGGGCCATGCGTATCTGGATCGACCCGCAGAAACTCATCGGTTTCAACCTGACCCCGGCTGACGTCAACGCCGCCATTGTGGCGCAGAACGCTCAGGTGTCGGCAGGCAGCATCGGTGACTTGCCCGGCCCGTCAACGCAGGAAATCACTGCAACAATTCTGGTCAAAGGCCAGTTGTCGACGCCGCAAGAGTTCGCCGACATCGTGCTCAAGGCCAACCCGGACGGGTCCACTGTGCGTATCGGTGATGTGGCGCGGGTCGAGATCGGCAGTCAGGACTATCAGTTCGGCACACGCCTCAACGGCAAGCCGTCCACCGCTGTCGGCGTGCAATTGTCGCCGGGAGCCAACGCCCTGAGCACGGCAACGCTGGTGCGGGCGAAGATGGATGAGCTGGCGCGCTACTTCCCGGCCGGCGTGGAATACAAGATCCCGTACGACACTTCGCCCTTCGTCAAAGTCTCGATCACCAAAGTGATCTACACCCTCGGCGAGGCGATGCTGCTGGTGTTTGCGGTAATGTTCCTGTTTCTGCAGAACGTGCGCTACACGCTGATTCCGACACTGGTGGTACCGGTGGCGCTGATGGGCACGTTTGCAACCATGCTCGCGCTGGGTTTCTCGATCAACGTGCTGACCATGTTCGGTATGGTATTGGCCATTGGCATTCTGGTGGACGACGCCATTGTCGTGGTGGAAAACGTCGAACGGATCATGGCCACCGAGGGCCTGTCGCCCAAGGAGGCCACGCGCAAAGCGATGACGCAGATCACCGGCGCCATCATCGGCATCACTCTGGTGCTGGTGGCGGTATTCATCCCGATGGCGTTCATGCAGGGGTCGGTCGGGGTGATCTATCAGCAGTTTTCGCTGTCGATGGCGACGTCCATTCTGTTCTCCGCATTTCTCGCCCTGACGCTGACGCCAGCGCTGTGCGCGACACTGCTCAAGCCAATCGCCAAGGGCGAGCATCACGAGAAGTCCGGATTCTTCGGTTGGTTCAACCGCCGTTTCGAGCAACTGACCGTGCGTTATCAGGGCTGGGTCGGTTATGCGCTGAAACGCACCGGGCGATATCTGCTGATCTATGGCGTGTTGCTGGTGGGCCTGGGGATTTGCTTCATGCGTCTGCCCTCCTCGTTCCTGCCGGTCGAGGATCAGGGTTACACCATCACCGATATCCAACTGCCGCCCGGCGCAACCAAGAACCGCACGGTGCAAGTGGCCGAACAGCTTGAAGCACATAACGCCGGTGAGCCCGGTATCAGCGACAGCGTGGTGATTCTCGGTTTCAGCTTCTCCGGTAGCGGACAGAACGCGGCATTGGCGTTCTCGACACTCAAGGATTGGTCGCAACGCGACAGCGAAGATTCGGCCAGCTCGATTGCCGACCGCGCCAACATCGCCCTGAGCCAGATCAAGGACGCCATGGCGTTCTCGGTTCTGCCGCCGCCCGTGGACGGTCTCGGCACGTCCAGCGGTTTCGAGTTCCGTTTGCAGGATCGCGGTGGCCTCGGTCATGCAACGTTAATGCAAGCGCGCACGGAACTGCTGGCAGCCGCAGAGGAAAGTCCGGTCCTGATGAATGTGCGTGAAAGCGCACTGGCCGAGGCACCGCAAGTGCAACTCGAAGTGGATCGCAAACAAGCCAATGCCTTGGGGGTGTCGTTCGCCGACATCGGCAACGTGCTGTCTACTGCCGTGGGCTCGGCCTATATCAATGATTTCCCCAATCAGGGGCGTATGCAGCGCGTAGTGGTGCAGGCTGAGGGCGATCAACGCAGTCAGGTCAATGATCTGCTGAAAATGCACGTGCGCAACAATGCCGGAAAAATGGTTCCGCTGTCGGCATTCGTCCAGGCCAAATGGGTCCAAGGGCCGGCCCAACTGACCCGCTATAACGGTTATCCGGCGATTGCGATTTCCGGCGAACCGTCACCCGGCCACAGCACCGGCGAGGCCATGGCCGAGATTGAACGTCTTGTCGCACAGGGGCCGAAGGGTCTGGGACAAGAATGGACAGGCCTGTCGTTGCAAGAGCGCTTGTCCGGCAGTCAGGCGCCGATTCTGCTCGGCCTGTCGCTGCTGATCGTGTTCCTGTGTCTGGCGGCGCTGTATGAGAGCTGGTCGATTCCGACCTCGGTGTTGCTGGTGGTGCCGTTGGGGGTACTCGGTGCGGTGCTGGCAGTGACGCTGCGCGGAATGCCGAACGACGTGTTCTTCAAGGTCGGGTTGATCACCATCATCGGTCTGTCGGCGAAGAACGCGATCCTGATCATCGAGTTTGCCAAGAGCCTGTACGACGAAGGTCACGACCTGATCGACGCAACGTTGCAAGCCGCCCGCCTGCGCCTGCGTCCGATCGTGATGACGTCGCTGGCCTTCATCCTCGGCGTGGTCCCGCTGGCGATTGCCACCGGCGCCAGTTCGGCGAGCCAGCAAGCGATCGGTACAGGGGTGATCGGCGGGATGATCACCGCAACGTTGGCAGTGATCTTCGTTCCGGTGTTCTTCGTCGTGGTCATGAAACTGGTAAAAAGATTCAGCAAACCCCACGTGTAAACATGTAGGAGCGGCCGAAGGCTGCGATCTTTTGATTTTTTCCTAAAACACAAGATCAAAAGATCGCAGCCTTCGGCAGCTCCTACAAAAGCCACATGGCGTGCGCTATGGTGCAGGGATCGACCACCAAAGTGAGTCCCCATGCGCTTGCCCGCCCGCACCCACCCTCGCCTTTGCGCAGCAGCCCTGCTCGGCCTCGCCGTGGGCCTGATTTCCCCCGTTGACTCCATCGTCAGCAAAATCCTCTACGGCTGGAACGCCGGCGTATGGACTTACCTAATCCTGATGCTCTGGCTGACCGCGCGCTCCAAGGCCCCGGACGTGAGGCGCATTGCTGAAGTCGAAGATGAAAATGCCGGCCTGGTGTTGTTCGTGGTGTGCATCGCCGCGCTGGCAAGCCTCGCCACCATCACCTTCGAACTGGCCGGCAGCAAGGATCTGGACACCACTCACAAACTGATGCACTACGGCTTCACCGCCCTGACGGTGATTGGTTCGTGGCTGCTGATCGGGGTGATTTTCTCTGTGCACTATGCACGCCTGTTTTACACCTGGGACGGCAAGGAACCCGCACTGCGTTTCGCCGAAGGGCTGACCACGCCCAACTACTGGGACTTCCTGTACTTCTCTTTCACCATCGGCGTGGCGGTGCAAACTGCCGACGTCGGCGTGGCGACGCGGGACATTCGCAAAATCGTCCTCGCACAGTCGTTGATCGGTTTCGTGTTCAACACGGCAATTCTCGGATTCTCCATCAATATTGCCGCAGGCTTATTCGGGTGACGGGTTCAAGGGCGGCCTGCTGTACAGCGCCGCCCGTCAGGACCTGACGACTATCAGACGATCCTTCACTTGACGGACGATTGGATTCTGTTGTTTCCTGAAACCGGTTTCAGCGCTACTGCAGCGACTGAACCTGATAAATCCAATAATAAGGTTTCAGACCGTGAACGACTTCTCCGCCGCCCAGCGCAGCCGCGTCACCATGCTTGATGTCGCCGAGCGCGCGGGCGTATCCAAGGCCAGCGTGTCGCGTTTCATCGGCGACGACCGCGCGTTGCTTTCCGATGCAATCGCCTTGCGCATCGAACAGGCTATCGATGAACTCGGCTATCGCCCAAACCAGATGGCGCGCGGCCTCAAGCGCGGGCGCACACGCCTGATCGGCATGCTGGTGGCCGATATCCGCAACCCTTATTCAATTGCCGTGATGCACGGGGTGGAAACCGCCTGCCGTGCGCACGGCTACAGCCTGGTGGTGTGCAACACCGACCGCGATGACGAGCAGGAGCGCCAGCATCTGGCACTATTGCGCTCGTACAACATCGAAGGGCTGATCGTGAACACCCTCGGCCATCACCGCGACGAGTTGCACGAGCTGCGCCGCGAGATGCCGCTGGTGCTGGTGGATCGCAAGGTCGACGGGCTCGACAGCGACATGATCGGGCTGAACAACCCGCAGGCAGTGGAAATGGCCCTGGCCCACCTGGAACAACGTGGTTATCGCGACGTGTTGTTGGTGACTGAACCCTATGACGGCACCAGTTCGCGGATCGAACGAGTCAGCAGTTTTCAGGCGCAGATACAGCAGCGCTCTGGATTGAATGGGGCGGTGGTGGAAACCGGCGACGATCTCGCGGCGCATCTTCAAACCTTTTTACACAAACCTGATCTCGGCCCGAAAGCGCTGTTTTGTGCCAATGGCGTGGCCGCGCTGGCCGCCACTCATGCGTTGCGCAAGATCGGTTCACGGCTGTTCGAGGATATCGGCTTGATTGCCCTGGATGATCTGGATTGGTATCCGCTGGTGGGGAGCGGGATTACTGCGCTTGCGCAGCCAACGCAAGCGATTGGCGCGCGGGCATTCGAGTGTTTGCTCAAGCGTTTGCGTGGGGACGATGAGGCGGCGCGGGTGGTGGATTTTGCGCCGGTGTTGATCGTGCGAGGTTCTACCCTAGGAGTTTTGCAGTGATTGATCGGGCCTCATCGCTGGCAAGCCAGCTCCCACAACTTCCGTGTCGCTCACTAAATCGGTGGGCGCTGGCTTGCCAGCGATAACGCCCGCCAGAACAACACAGCACTGACTGATATTTTTTTGAACAAAAATGAAACCGGTTTCAGAGGTCAACAACAATGAATAAACCTGCCGTTTCCATCAGCCTGTCCAGCTACGGCGCCGAGCTAGTGCGCCAACGCGGGCAGGACTTTTTTATCGACGTGCTGGCCGCTGCCGGGGCCGATCGTATCGAGTGGCGCGAAGAGTTGCTGACTCGCGAGAACCCCGCACAGTTGAGCGCAGCCGCTCAGGCGCTGGGCCTGCAAAGCATCTATTCCTCGCCGACCGAGTTGTGGCTGGCGGGCCAGGCGCGCCCCAATCCTGAACTGATCACGGCCCTGCAACACGCTGAGGCGTTCGGTTCGAAATGGCTGAAAGTCTCCCTCGGCTACTTCACCGACAATTGCGATCTGACGGTTTTGCAGCAATTGCTCGGCAACAACCGGGTGCACCTGCTGGTGGAAAACGACCAGACGCTGCACGGCGGGCGGATCGAGGCGTTTCAACGCTTCTTTAATGCTGTTGAGCAGCACAACTTGCCGATCAAGATGACATTCGATATCGGCAACTGGCAGTGGCAGGACCAATCCGCTGCCAACGCCGCACGCCTGCTCGGTCGGCACGTCGGCTATGTGCATTGCAAAGCCGTGGCCCGGCGCGCCGACGGCAAGTTGGTAGCAGTGCCACCCGCCGTCAGCGACCTGCATCTGTGGGAGCAACTGCTGCGGCACATGGACCAAGGCGTTATGCGCGCCGCCGAATATCCGTTGCAGGGCGATGACCTGGTGGTGTTGACCACCGAACACGTCGCCACCCTCGCACGCCTCGGCCAATCCCGTCTGGAGCCAGCTCATGTCTGAGATCGATATTCTGTCGTTCGGCGAAACCATGGCGATGCTGGTGGCCGAGCAAAGCGGGGACCTGGCAAAGGTCGAGCACTTCCACAAGCGCATTGCAGGCGCCGACAGCAATGTGGCGATCGGCCTCTCGCGACTGGGTTTCAACGTCGCGTGGCTGAGTCGGGTGGGTAATGATTCGCTCGGCCGTTTTGTCGTCGACACCTTGAAGCGCGAGGGTCTGGATTGCAGCCAGGTTGAAGTCTGCAAAACGCATCCAACCGGCTTCCAGTTCAAGTCCCGTTGCGACGATGGCAGCGACCCGCAGGTCGAGTACTTCCGTCGTGGCTCGGCGGCCAGTCATCTGTCGCCGCAATCGATCACGCCCGAACTGCTGAACGCTCGGCATCTGCACGCCACCGGTATTCCTCCCGCGCTGTCAGGTACGGCGCGGGAAATGTCATTCGAGTTAATGACGCGCATGCGCAATGCCGGGCGCAGTGTGTCGTTCGACCCCAACCTGCGCCCAAGCCTGTGGGCAAGAGAGCGCGAGATGATCGGAGAGATCAACCGCCTCGCCGCCCTTGCCCATTGGGTCCTGCCGGGCTTGAGCGAAGGGCGTTTGCTCACCGGGTTTGAAGACCCGGCAGATATCGCTGCGTTTTATCTCGATCAGGGCGCCGAAGCAGTGGCGATCAAGCTCGGGCCGCAGGGGGCCTATTACCGCACGCAGCTGGATCAGGGCTTTGTTGCCGGGGTGCCGGTGACCCATGTCGTCGATACGGTTGGCGCGGGTGACGGGTTTGCGGTGGGCATGATCAGCGCCCTGCTGGAGCACCAGAGTTTTGCCGAGGCCGTGCGGCGCGCGAACTGGATTGGCAGTCGGGCGGTGCAGAGTCGCGGGGACATGGAGGGGTTGCCGACCCGGGCTGAACTCACAGTTGAATTCATGGACCCCATCGCTGGCAAGCCAGCTCCCACAGGGTCCTGTGGTGTTGCCACTGTTTTTGAAACACCACCAACCATTGTGGGAGCTGGCTTGCCAGCGATGAGGACCTGACAGTCAACCGATTAACCAAACCTTCTGCGACAAAAACAACAAGCTCAGGAGTAACACCCATGAAAACTGCAACCCTCGCCGCCCGCCGCTGGTGGTACATCATGCCCATCGTGTTCATCACTTACAGCCTGGCGTATCTCGATCGCGCCAACTACGGTTTCGCTGCGGCGTCCGGCATGGCCGAAGACTTGATGATCACGCCGGGCCTGTCCTCATTGCTCGGTGCACTGTTCTTCCTGGGCTACTTTTTCTTCCAGGTACCCGGCGCGATCTACGCGCAAAAACACAGCGTGAAGAAACTGATTTTCGTCAGTCTGATCCTTTGGGGCGGGCTCGCGACGTTGACCGGCGTGGTCAGCAACGCCTATTGGCTGATCGTCATCCGCTTCATGCTCGGTGTGGTCGAAGCGGCGGTGATGCCGGCGATGCTGGTTTACCTGTGCCACTGGTTCACCCGCGCCGAACGCTCGCGGGCCAACACCTTTTTGATCCTCGGCAACCCGGTGACCATGCTGTGGATGTCGGTGGTGTCGGGTTATCTGGTGCAGCATTTCAGCTGGCGCTGGATGTTTATCATTGAAGGTTTGCCAGCGGTGCTCTGGGCGTTTATCTGGTGGAAACTGGCCGATGATCGTCCGGCCCAGGCAAAGTGGCTCAGCCACCAGGAAAAACACGATCTGGAAAGCGCCTTGGCCGCCGAACAGGTCGGCATCAAAGCAGTGAAGAACTACGCCGAGGCGTTCCGTTCACCGAAGGTGATCATTCTGGCCTTGCAGTTTTTCTGCTGGAGCATCGGGGTGTACGGCTTTGTATTGTGGCTGCCGTCGATCCTCAAGGCTGGCGCGCAAATGGACATGATCGAGGCCGGCTGGCTGTCGTCGCTGCCGTATCTGGCGGCCGTGATCGGCATGCTGGTGGTGTCGTGGGGCTCGGACAAACTGCAAAAACGCAAACGCTTCGTCTGGCCGCCGCTGTTGATTGCGTCCATTGCGTTCTACGGATCCTACGCGCTCGGTGCGGAACATTTCTGGTGGTCGTACACGCTGCTGGTGATCGCTGGCGCCTGCATGTACGCGCCTTACGGGCCGTTCTTCGCGATCGTGCCCGAGATTCTTCCGGCCAACGTCGCCGGTGGCGCGATGGCGCTGATCAACAGCATGGGGGCGCTCGGTTCGTTTGGCGGCTCGTATCTGGTGGGTTACCTGAACAGTTCCACCGGTTCGCCCGGTTCGTCGTACCTGCTGATGAGCGGTGCATTGCTGCTCTCGGTGGTGCTGACGATTTTCCTCAAGCCCGGCGCCAGTGATCGCGTCGTGGCCAAAGCCGTCGCCACGCCTGCCGTGCCGGCTCACTCCTGAAGAGATCCTTGCCATGAAAAAACAGGTCGTTCTGTACAAGAAACTATCACCCGCGCTCATGGCGCGCCTGCAAGATCAGTTTGATGTGACGCTGATCGAAAGCCTAGATGCCGACGGCCTCATGCAACTGCGTGATGCCCTGCCCCGCGCCCATGGCTTGCTCGGCGCCAGCCTGAAACTCGACGCCACATTGCTCGATCTGGCGCCACAGCTGGAGGCCATTGCCAGTGTGTCGGTGGGCGTCGACAACTACGACATCGATTACCTGACCCGCCGCAAGATTCTGCTGACCAACACCCCGGACGTGCTGACCGAAACCACCGCCGACACCGGCTTCGCACTGATCCTTGCCGCCGCCCGGCGCGTGGTCGAACTGGCGAACATGGTGCGCAGCGGGCAGTGGCAGCGCAACCTCGGCCCGGCGCATTTTGGCACCGATGTGCATGGCAAGACCCTGGGCATCATCGGCATGGGTCGTATTGGCGAGGCGCTGGCCCAGCGTGGTCATTTCGGTTTTGGCATGCCGGTGATTTATCACAGCCAGTCGCGTAAACCGGCTGTCGAGGCGCGTTTCGATGCGCAGTACCGCAGCCTGGAAGACTTGCTCAAGCAGGCCGATTTCATCTGCCTGACCTTGCCGCTGACGGCGCAGACCGAGGGGTTGATCGGCGCCGGGCAATTTGCGTTGATGCGTCCGGAAAGCATCTTCATCAACATCTCGCGGGGCAAGGTTGTTGACGAAGCAGCGATGGTTGATGCACTGCGCCATCAACGGATTCGTGCGGCAGGTCTGGATGTGTTCGAGCGGGAACCGTTGAATCAGGATTCGCCGTTGATGCAACTGGATAACGTGGTGGCAACCCCGCATATGGGCTCGGCAACGCACGAGACACGCGAGGCGATGGCTCGGTGTGCGGTGGAGAATTTGTTGGCGGCGTTGGGTGGTAAAAAGCCTTTGAATCCGGTGAATCCAGTGGCTTGGCAGGGCTGAGATTTTCAGTGCCTGAATGGGCCCCATCGCTGGCAAGCCAGCTCCCACAGGTTATGCAGTGTTCATCAAATTTTTGAACGACACTAACCACTGTGGGAGCTGGCTTGCCAGCGATGAGGCCAGTAAGCCTGATACAAAACTGTCAGGCACTGCGCGCCTGTAACAGCTGCGCCGCACACAGCGAAATCCGCGCACAGGCATCCGCCAGCCGCACCCGACCCACCACCAGCCCGATGCGAATATGCCCCGCCGCGCTTGGCCCGAATGCCTCACCGGCCAGCACCGACACGCCATACCCTTCCAGCAACCGCTCGGCAAATGCCTGCGCGCCGAGTCCGGTCTGGCGCACATCGACCATCACGAACATGCCGCCATCGGGGCGGACCGGATGCAGCCCCGGGCAACCGTGCAAGCGCTCGCAGACCAGGTCGCGGCGCAGGCGATATTCCTCACGCATCTGCGTCACTTCCGGCAAGTCTGTCTCCAGCGCGACTTGCGCGGCTTTCTGCACGAAATCCGGCAGGCCAAAAAGCATGCTCAACGACAGATTGACCAAGTGCCCGGCCAACGATTTCGGCCCGATCGACCAGCCGATGCGCCAGCCGGTCATGGCATGGGATTTCGACAGACTGTTGATTGTCGCCGTGCGTTCGGCCATGCCCGGCAGGCTCGCCGGACTGATGTGCAGGCCTTCGTAGAGAAGTTCGCTATAGACCTCGTCGCTAATCAGCCACAAGTCATGACGCACGCACAGGGCGGCCAATTCCTGCCAGATCAGCAACGACAGGCTCGCACCGGATGGGTTGTTCGGACTGTTGAGCAGCATGGCGCGGGTTTTCGCCGTGATGCGCGCCGCGACATCGGCGGGATCGACGCGAAAGCCGTTTTCCGGGCGAACCGGCACCGGCACCACCGTCGCGCCGCACGCACCGAAAACGGCTTCATAGGTGACGTACATCGGCTCGGCAATGATCACCTCGTCACCCGGATCAAGCAGGCATTGCGCCACCGAATACACGGCGCATTGCGCCCCGGGCATGACGATCACATGGTCGGCATCGACCACTTGGCCGCTGCTTCGCCGATGACGTTCGGCAATCAGCTTGCGCAGCGCCAAGCGGCCACGCACATCGGAATAGTGCGTGTCGCCCGCCAGCAGACTGTCGATCGCGCCGTGGATGATCGGCAGCGGCGTATCGAAATCCGGATCCCCCACACTCAGCAATAAAATATCGACACCCTGAGCGCGCAACTCCAACGCCCGGTCGTGAATTTGCCATGCCGCTGCGCCCTCGCCGGCGATTCGTTGGGTCAAGGCTGAATAGCGCATGTACGTCTCCTGATTGCGCAGTGTCCAGCCTTCACCCTATCTCAAATCACAAAACGCGCCACCATCGCATTCAAATCCACCGCCAGGCGCGACAGTTCGTGGGTCGCGGCGCTGGTCTGGTTGGCGCCGGCGGCCGATTGCGTGGCTAGGTCGCGGATGTTGACCAGGTTGCGGTCGACTTCGCGCGACACCTGCGCCTGTTCTTACGAAGCGCTGGCATCGCGGCCTTCGGCAGCTCTTACAGCGCGGATGTCTCAGGGTTTTGCGGCCAGTTGCCACACACGGGCGATATCGGTAGCCCGCTCGCGCAGCAGTCGTGGTGCTTCGGCGCAGGCCTGTTCGAGCGTCATCGGGCCACTGGTCACGGCGAAAGCGGCATCGATGCCGTGGCCATAGAGTTCTTGATAACCGTCACCCAAGGTTCCGGCGATTACGATCACCGGCACGGCATAGTCCTTGGCAATCCGCGCCACGCCGAACGGGGTTTTGCCGCGAAGCGTCTGTGCATCGAAGCGCCCTTCACCGGTAATCACCAGATCCGCGCCCTTGACGGCTTCGGCCAGCCCGACAAGTTCGGCCACCACCTCCACACCGGCCTGAAACTGCGCGCCAAGGAACGCTTTGGCGGCAAAACCCAAGCCCCCCGCCGCGCCACTGCCCGGTTCATCGCGCACGTCCTTGCCCAGCACCTCGGCGCACAATTGCGCGAAATGACCGAGGGCCTGATCCAGTTGTTGCACCTGCGCTGGCGATGCCCCTTTCTGCGGTCCGAAAATCGCCGAGGCACCGTGCGGGCCGCACAGTGGATTGTTGACGTCCGCTGCGATATCAAACCGCACCTGCGCCAGACGAGGATCAAGCTCAGTCAAATCCACACGCGCCAATTGCGCCAACGCCAATCCGCCCGGCACCAGCATTTGGCCTTGGGCGTCGAGCAACTTCACACCCAACGCCTGCATCGCCCCTGCCCCGCCATCGTTGGTGGCGCTGCCGCCAATCGCCAGGATTACCCGTTGCGCACCGGCATCGAGTGCGGCGCGAATCAGTTCGCCGGTGCCGAACGTGCTGCTGATGCATGCATCACGCTTGCCCGGCGGCACCAATTGCAAACCGCTGGCCTCGGCCATTTCAATGATTGCCGTGTGGTTGTGCGGCAACCAGCCCCACGCGGCATCAACCGCCGTGCCCAACGGGCCACGCACAGTAGTGCGGCGCAACTCGCCTTCGCACGCCGCCAGAATCGACTCGACCGTGCCTTCGCCGCCGTCAGCCATCGGGCATTTGACCAGCGTGGCGTGCGGCCAGACTTGCGCCAGGCCCAGCGCAATGGCCTCGGCAACGCCTTGGGCACTCAGGCTGTCCTTGAACGAATCGGGGGCGATGACGATCTTCATTTGAATTCTCCAGTTCCAATGCCCCTCATGCTGCCAGTCGGCATGCGCATTGACGCCTGTCTGCTGCACAAGTGGCGCAGGCGTTTATTGTTCATTTCTACAAAAGGCTCTGGTATTGATGCTGAATGTTCCGGCGCCATCGCTGGCAAGCCAGCTCCCACAGGGGGCTTAGGTCACCACAGATATTGTGACCCCCCCAAAACTGTGGGAGCTGGCTTGCCAGCGATGGCATCAGTGAGAGCAGCAATTAACCCGGTTCAATCTGCGGCAACAACTGCACACCCAGATACAACGCCAGCATCCCCTCCAGCCTTAGCGGATCGACCCCGCTGATCTCGGCAATCCGCTCCATCCGATAGCGCAAGCTGTTGCGATGAATACCCAACGCATCGGCACAGGCCTGACTCTGACCATCGTGATCACACCAACTGCGCAGCGTCGCCAGCAACTGGCCGTTGCCGTCCTTGGCGATCACCTTGCGCAGTGGTTTGAGCAGTTCATCCAGCGCATCGTCGTTGCGATGGCGCCAGAGCATGACCGGTAGACGATAGCGATTGAGGGTCAACAAGCGCGAATGGGGCAACACCTCGCGGCCGTAGGCGAGCAGATCGCCGACCCGGCGATAACAACGGCGCAACCCGACCAGCCCATCGGCCTGCCCGCCCACGGCAATGCGCAGGATTTTCCAGCCGAGGCCGTCGAGTTTTTCCAGCAAACGATCGTGCTCGATGTTTTGACTGGCCGGCCGACACCACAGCAGCGACGACTTGGCCGAGCTCACGCACCAACTGTCCGGGTATCGCGAGGTCAGCCAGGCACTCAGCGCTTCGACCGTTTGCCCCGGCCCGTGCTCAAGACCCAACTCGAACAGATACGGCACGCGCGTCAATTGCGGCTTGAGCCCGAGTTGCTGCGCCTCGTCGACCAGGCGCGGTGAATCCCCCGCTTCGCTCAGCAGCAATGCCAGCAGATCATCGCAGCGTTGGCGCCGCCATTGCTGTTCTGCCTGCTGATTGCGTTGGCCCACCAGCATTTCGGCGGTCATGCGCACCAGTTCGGCGTAAGTGCGCAGATGCTCTGGTTCGCCGGTAATGCCCAGCACGCCTATCAAGCGCTGATCGAGCCACAGCGGCAGATTGATCCCCGGCTGCACACCCTTCAGATGCAGGGCTGTCGGCGCGTCTATCTCCACCACGCGACCGTTGGCCAACACCAGTTGCGCACCTTCGTGGCGGGTGTTGATGCGCTCCGGCTCGCCGCTGCCGAGGATCAAACCCTGGCTGTCCATGACGTTGACGTTGTACGGCAAAATAGCCATGGCCCGGTCGACGATGTCCTGAGCGAGGTCGTGATCGAGTTCGAACATAACGGCTGCAATCCTTCTAAACAGGCGCGGACGGTTGGTCACCCGCACAGGGTCTGGTGGCAAACCCTGTGCTCAGGCACAAAGACAATCCAGCCAAAGGTGGCCGAGACTCTCAGGGCGATCAACGTTACCCTTTGCATCGCAAAAAATCATAATAAAGAGAGAGCCGCTATGTCGCAGAGCGCCGCAGCTACCCAGACCATCGACGATGATAAAAACGCCGTTTACAAACGCATTACCCTGCGCCTGATCCCCTTCATTTTCATCTGCTACCTGTTCAACTACCTCGACCGGGTTAACGTTGGATTTGCCAAACTGCAGATGCTCGACGCGTTGAAATTCAGCGAAACCGTGTACGGCCTCGGTGCCGGCATCTTCTTTATCGGCTACGTGCTGTGCGGCGTACCGAGCAATCTGGCCTTGACCAAATTCGGTCCGCGGCGCTGGATTGCGGTGATGATGATCACGTGGGGCACGCTGTCGACCTGCCTGTTGTTCGTCACCACACCAACCGAGTTCTATACCCTGCGCCTGTTGACCGGTGCGGCCGAAGCCGGGTTCTTCCCGGGCGTTGTGCTGTATCTCTCGCAGTGGTTCCCGACCTTCCGTCGTGGCCGGATCATGGCGCTGTTCATGTCGGCGATCCCGGTGTCCGGTCTGCTCGGCAGCCCGTTTTCGGGCTGGATTCTCAATCACTTCGCAGCGGGCCAAGGCGGTTTGGCCGGCTGGCAGTGGATGTTTTTGCTGCAAGGCATTCCGACGGTGGTGCTGGGCTTGCTGGCTTACTTCCTGCTGAGCGACAGTTTTGCCAAGGCCAAATGGTTGACCGCGCATGAGCGTGCGGTACTGGAAGCGGATCAAGCCGAGGACCTGGCGAACAAACCGAAAACCACCACCGATTCGCTGTTGGCGGTGTTCAGGAATCCCGCGATCTGGGCGTTCGGCCTCATCTACTTCTGCATCCAGAGCGGCGTGTACGCGATCAACTTCTGGCTGCCGTCGATCATCAAGAACCTCGGTTTCAGCGATAACCTGATGATCGGCTGGTTGAGTGCGATTCCGTATCTGCTGGCGGCCGTGTTCATGCTGGTGGTCGGGCGTTCTGCAGACCTGCGCAAAGAACGCCGCTGGCATCTGGTGGTGCCTATGCTGATGGGCGCGATCGGTCTGGTGATTGCGGTGAATTTCGCCGGCAATCCGGCTATCGCTATCCTGGGTCTGACCATCGCGACCATGGGTGCATTGACGGGCCTGCCGATGTTCTGGCCGGTGCCGACTGCCATGTTGAGCGCGGGCGCTGCTGCCGGAGGGTTGGCGTTGATCAACTCGATGGGACAGATGGCCGGATTCCTCAGCCCGTACCTGGTGGGTTGGGTCAAGGACAGCACCGGCTCGACGGATGCGGCGTTGTATCTGCTGGCAGGTGTGATTGTTGCGGGGAGTGTGTTGGCGTTGCGCATGACACGGACGTTGCGCGCCTGATTCAAGCCGTATCAAAAGATCGCAGCCTGCGACAGCGCCAACACGGGATGGATGTACACCGTGCAGGCGCTGTCCCCTCAACAGGATCAAAAAGATCGCAGCCTGCGACAGCTCCTACAATGTATTCGACCCACCGTCATGACGGATGTGTGGAATATCGAGCAGTCGAGCAATATTCAGCACAAAAACCACGTATCCTTCGCGCCCCGTTTGATCACCCACCCGCGAGGACAGTTTGTCTAAAGGTATCGCTTTATCGGTTACAGCCTCGGTGCTGTTTGCCGTCATGTATTACTTCACTTCGTTGCTCACCCCGTTGAGCGGCGTGGAGATTTTCGGCTGGCGGATGCTCCTGACGGTGCCCTGCATGACGGTGTTCATGCTGGTCTCCAGCGAATGGCGGCGGGTGCTGGAGTTGATTCGCCTGATGGCGGGCAAGCCCAAACTCATCGGGGGGCTGATCGTCTCGTCAGCGCTGCTCGGCGTGCAGTTGTGGCTGTTCATGTGGGCACCGCTCAACGGTTACAGCCTCGACGTGTCGCTGGGCTACTTCCTGCTGCCGCTGGCCATGGTACTGACCGGGCGGATTGCCTATGGCGAGAGCCTGTCGTACTTGCAAAAGGTCGCGGTGTTCTTTGCAAGTCTGGGCGTGTTGAACGAGTTGTATCAGGTCGGCGGATTTTCCTGGGCGACGCTGGTGGTCGTGGTCGGCTATCCGCTGTACTTCGTGCTGCGCAAATACCTGAAAACCGACCACCTCGGCGGGCTGTGGGTCGACATGACCCTGATGCTGCCGGTCGCGTACTGGTTTGTGCAGAGTGGTGAGCAAGGCCTAGACGTGTTCAATCAATATCCGGGGTTGATGTGGCTGATTCCACTGCTCGGCTTGATCAGTGCTTCAGCGCTGGTGGTTTACATCATTGCCAGCAGGTTGTTGCCGTTCAGTCTCTTTGGGTTGTTGAGTTATGTTGAGCCGGTGTTATTGCTGGGTGTCGCGCTGATCCTGGGCGAAAGCATCAAGTCAGGCGAATGGCTGACCTACATTCCGATCTGGCTGGCGGTTGTGGTGCTGGTGTTTGAGGGGTTTAAACATCTGATGCGACAGCGCAGACCTTAAAAGCAAAAGATCGCAGCCTTCGGCAGGTCCGACATCTGGAAGGTAAGTCCCCTGTAGGAGCTGCCGAAGGCTGCGATCTTTTGATCTGAAAAAGCCTGGCCGAAGCCAGGCTTTTTTATCGTTTACTCAGTCGCCAGTACACCGCGGCGAACCTGGTCACGCTCGATCGATTCGAACAGTGCCTTGAAATTGCCCTCACCGAAACCATCATCGCCTTTACGCTGGATGAATTCGAAGAACACCGGGCCCATCAGGGTTTCCGAAAAGATCTGCAGCAGCAGGCGCTTGTCGCCCTGCTCCGATGAGCCGTCGAGCAGAATGCCACGCGACTGCAGTTGATCAACCGGCTCGCCGTGGTTCGGCAGACGCCCTTCGAGCATTTCGTAATAGGTTTCCGGTGGCGCGGTCATGAAGCGCATGCCGATCTTCTTCAGGTGATCCCAAGTCTTGATCAGGTCGTCGGAGAGGAACGCGACGTGCTGGATGCCCTCGCCATTGAACTGCATCAGGAACTCTTCGATCTGCCCGGCGCCCTTGGACGACTCTTCGTTCAGCGGGATGCGGATCATGCCGTCCGGCGCGGTCATCGCTTTGGAGGTCAGGCCGGTGTATTCGCCCTTGATATCGAAGTAGCGGATTTCGCGGAAGTTGAACAGCTTCTCGTAGAAGTTCGCCCAATAAGCCATGCGACCGCGATACACGTTGTGAGTCAGGTGGTCGATGATCTTCAGGCCGGCACCGACCGGATTGCGATCAACACCTTCGATAAACACGAAGTCGATGTCATAGATCGAGCTGCCTTCGCCGAAACGGTCGATCAGGTACAGCGGCGCGCCGCCAATGCCTTTGATCGCCGGCAGGTTCAGCTCCATCGGCCCGGTTTCGATGTGGATTGGCTGGGCGCCGATTTCCAGCGCGCGCTTGTAGGCCTGCTGCGAATCCTTGACGCGGAACGCCATGCCGCACACCGACGGGCCGTGCTCGGCCGCGAAGTAGGATGCCACGCTGTTAGGTTCGTTGTTGAGGATCAGGTTGATCGCGCCCTGACGATACAGGTGCACATTCTTGGAACGGTGGGTGGCGACTTTGGTGAAGCCCATGATCTCGAAGATCGGCTCCAGAGTGCCAGGGACCGGCGATGCAAGCTCGATGAACTCAAAGCCCATCAGGCCCATTGGGTTTTCGTATAAATCTGCCATGGTGACGCCTCATCATTTCTTATCAATTAACCAGGGTTATTTGTCAGTCATGCTGAGGTAGCTGGGTGGCGCACAGGAGATGCCACGCACACTGCGGGCGAGAAAGTCACCGTAGATCAGTTGAAACCCGAATATCTTCATTGTCGACCCAAGGCTCTTGCGGGCGAGGCTTCTGCTGCCAGAAGACGAATTATTATTGTATGCGTAACCCGATTCTACACAGCGTAAATAGGGTTGTCTGCCCTCTCTATAAAATCCGCTTTTCTGGCGCCGGTGCAAGGGGTTTGTTGGGCTCGCGATCCCCCCACCCGTAAGCGGCGCAAGTATCATCTGCCATCTATCATCCTTGTGACTGCACTGTTTTTCAGCGTACGCCGGTGCCGGTGCGCATTCGATTGCCCCTTTTTCGCGACAGGATGCGCCCATGCCGTTGACCGTCAAACCCCGCCGCAAACGCAGCGCCCGCATCGCCGTCACATTAATCAGCGGCCTGCTCCCGATAGTGTTGGGCAGCTTTATTCTTTATCTGCAGGCCGGACGCACGCTTCAACAAGGTTCGCAGCAGACAGCTCAAGAGGCATTGCAGCAATTCGAGTTGATGCTCGACAACACCGCTCAGGCGGCCCGGGAGCTGCTGCCGCTTGCCGGGCAAACGTGTGAAAACGTCAAGCTGGCCCTGCGCGAGCAAGTGATCCGCCGTCCTTTCGTACGCTCGACCAATCTGGTTTGGGACAACAATCTTTATTGCAGCTCGTTGTTCGGTAACTTCAAGGAGCCCGTCAATGCGGGCGACTATGTTCAGGGCAGGTTGTGGCTGATGAACGGCAATCCGGTAACACCGAACACTGCGCTGTTGGTTTATCGACTCAGCGAAGGTCGCGGTGGTGCGCTGACCACACTGGACGGTTATCACCTGAGCAATATGTTGCGCTTGATCGGCCGGCAAACGATGTTGCGGCTGCAGGTGGGCGCCAGTTGGTTGTCCATGGATGGCCGGGTTCATGAAGGCGCCCTTCCCCAAATCCCGGTAGCACAAAGCCTGCTGGATTCGGCGCGTTATGCGTTCAGTGTCTCGGCCGGTTTTCCAGAAGGTGAAACCTGGCGCTATATGGCCAGCAATTACCCGCCACTGTTCAGCCTGCTGGTCTTTTTCGGAGTGGTCTCGGCAGCCATAGGCCATGTGCTGCAGAAGCGTTCAACGTCACCCAGCCATGAAATGCTCCGCGCCCTGGAGGCAAACGAGTTCATTCCTTACTTCCAGCCCGTGGTGCACGGCGACAGCAAGAAATGGTCGGGCGCTGAAGTGTTGATGCGCTGGAATCACCCCAAGGAAGGCCTCGTGCGCCCGGACCTGTTTATCCCGTTCGCCGAGCACTCAGGGCTGATCGTGCCGATGACCCGCGCCTTGATGCGACAAACAGCGGCGTTACTTGGGCCCCGGTCATCGACCTTTGCCGCGCCGTTTCACATCGGTATCAACATTACCGCGAGTCATTGCCGGGATCTGGCACTGGTCAACGATTGCCGTGAGTTCCTCGCATCCTTCGCGCCCGACAGCGTCAGTCTGGTGCTGGAGTTGACCGAGCGCGAGCTGATCGAGCCCACCGAAATCACGCAGCAGCTGTTTGAGCAATTGCATGCACTGGGCGTGAAGATCGCCATCGACGACTTTGGCACCGGGCACTCAAGCCTCGGTTACTTGCGCAGATTCAATGTGGATTTCCTCAAGATCGACCAGAGTTTTGTGGCCATGATCGGCGTTGACGCGCTTTCGCGGCACATTCTGGACACCATCATCGAACTCTCGGCCAAGCTTGATCTGGGCATTGTTGCCGAAGGTGTCGAAACACAGGCACAAGCAGATTATCTGACCGCGCATAACGTTAACTTCCTGCAAGGCTATCTCTACGGCAAACCCATGCCGGCGGCAGACTTCATTAGTGCATTAAGTCACCATTAACTAAATGGGCTTAAGCGAGATAGGCCGACAAGGCGCACAAAAATGATACAAAAAACCACTGCTGTTACATGAGGACAACATCAGGATTTACTCCTGACGCATTAACAACTACAATTTTTCTTGCCTGTGCAAAGATTGGCAGGCGAGCCACTTATCACCGAGTCGCTACAAGGCTCCAGTTTTAAGCTTTGTTTGCGGTTGGTATCAGCCAAATACACTATTGGAGTAAAGATATTGTCCAGACTCGCTGAATTTCGTGCAGCTGAAAAGGCCCTTCAGGAACAGCTCAAGCAGTTGGAATCGCTGAAGAACGATGCCGGGCTCAAGAAAGAAATCGAATTCGAAGAAAAGCTCCAGGGGCTGATGAAAAGCTACGGCAAGGGCCTTAAAGACATCATCGCCATTCTCGATCCGAATCCGACAAAATCCGCACTGCAAAGCTCTGCAGCGCCTAAAACCCGCCGCGCTCGCGTGGTCAAGGTCTATCAGAATCCGCACACCGGCGAACTGATCGAGACCAAGGGCGGCAACCACCGCGGCTTGAAAGCCTGGAAGGAAGAGTATGGTGCAGGCACCGTTGATTCCTGGTTGCGCGGTTAATCCGGCCCCCATCAAAGCCCTGCATGATGCAGGGCTTTTTTATTGACAATATCTAACAAATGAAATGAATTTCATCGAGCAAGTTCCGATTTTTGTGTAACGTTACTGAGCCAAAAACCTAAACACTCTGCTGCATCATGTTGCGAGCGGCACCAACGTTAAAACTTTATGCTTAATCCCTTCAGGTATCTAACCCGGCGAGAAGAGTACAGAGGGTTAAAGTTTCAGGCTGTTTCTCACCGCGACTATCTCTTCTGCGCTCGCCTTATAAGCCTCGGCCTGACCGGCATAGGAAAGAACATAAGCCTTATCCGCCGCGACTGCCGCCACCAGCGTTTGCGATAACACATGCCGACCGTTTTCGGTCACCGTGCAAGTCGTCTCCAGGGCAGACAAAGAACCAAGCGTCGCCTGATGCACCTTGTTGCAGACACTTTGATAGCCACCCTGGAAAAAGTCCTTCTGTATCGACTTGCGCATTTCCAGCAAAACACCCTGCAAATTGACTTGATGATCCGTTTCAACCTGAGTCATGGTCAACTCCATCACCATTACCTGATTGCCATCGGCATCGTTCTTGACCGCCCGCTGGCGAGAAACCTGCGGCGCGGTGTCGGCAAGCGCCTCCACCTGCCAGCCTGCGGGCCAGGTGATGCTCGGTTCTTCGGCAAACACATTAGCGGTGCACAGAAACAAGCCAAAGAAAACTAACGGGGTTTTAAACAGTCGGATCATTGCCGGACGCACTCGAAGATTGAGCCGCAAAGTCTGAGCCCCGGCCGCGCGCACGGCAAGCCTGCCCTTTCATTTGGCGATGCCGGCAGGCATGCGTATCATTGCGCCATTCACTCGCCCATAGTTATTGGAGGGCCCATGAGCCTGCACGAACTGAACACTTTTCCCGGCGTAACCGCCACGCCAGACAGCGCAACCCGCAACTTCGTTTTCAACCACACCATGCTGCGCGTCAAGGACATCACCAAGTCCCTGGATTTCTACACCCGTGTACTGGGTTTCTCGCTGGTTGAGAAGCGCGACTTTCCGGAAGCGGAATTCAGCCTGTATTTCCTGGCACTGGTCGACAAGGCGCAGATCCCGGCCGACGCCGCTGCTCGCACCGAATGGATGAAGTCGATCCCGGGCATTCTGGAACTGACCCACAACCACGGCACCGAAAACGATGCTGATTTTGCCTATCACAATGGCAACACTGACCCGCGTGGTTTCGGCCACATCTGCATCTCGGTGCCGGACATCGTGGCAGCGTGTGAGCGTTTTGAAGCGCTGGGCTGTGACTTCCAGAAGCGCCTGACCGATGGCCGCATGAAAAGCCTGGCGTTTATCAAGGATCCGGACGGTTACTGGGTCGAGATCATTCAGCCTGCGCCGATGTGAAAAGCGAAAAGCCCCTCACCCTAACCCTCTCCCAGAGGGAGAGGAACTGACCGAGTTGTTTTCAGAGCTACGCCGACCTGAGATATCAAGTCGAACTCGGATTTTGAAGAGCATACAAATCGGCTCCCTCTCCCTCGGGAGAGGGCTGGGGTGAGGGGCTGCATTTTCACGCACAATAAAAAACCCCATGATCACTCATGGGGTTTTGTCTTTTCAGATCTGGCGTTTACGCCGGAGCCGAAGTTCGGATCAAGTGATCGAAAGCGCTCAGCGAAGCCTTCGCGCCCTCGCCCACGGCAATCACGATCTGCTTGTACGGCACAGTGGTCACGTCACCGGCAGCGAAGATACCCGGGATCGACGTCTCGCCACGGTTATCGACGATGATTTCGCCACGCGGCGACAGCTCGATGGTGCCTTTGAGCCAGTCAGTGTTCGGTAGCAGACCGATCTGCACAAAAATCCCTTCCAGCTCGATAGTGCGCAGTTCGTCGGTATTGCGATCCTTGTAGCGCAGGCCGTTGACCTTCTGGCCGTCGCCGGTGACTTCAGTGGTTTGCGCACTGGTGATCACGGTAACGTTCGGCAGGCTGTGCAGCTTGCGCTGCAACACGGCGTCGGCCCGCAACTGCACATCGAACTCCAGCAGCGTCACGTGCGCCACGATACCCGCCAGGTCGATGGCTGCTTCGACGCCAGAGTTACCGCCGCCGATCACCGCGACACGCTTGCCTTTGAACAGCGGGCCATCGCAGTGCGGGCAGTACGCCACGCCTTTGTTGCGATAGTCCTGCTCACCCGGCACATTCATTTCACGCCACCGCGCACCGGTCGCCAGAATCACGCTCTTGGCTTTGAGGGTCGCACCGCTGGCGAAACGGATTTCATGCAGCTCGCCATTTTTACCCGGGATCAGCTTGTCGGCACGTTGCAGGTTCATGATGTCGACGTCGTACTGCTTGACGTGTTCCTCCAGCGCCGTCGCCAGTTTCGGCCCTTCGGTTTCCTGCACGGAAATGAAGTTCTCGATGGCCATGGTGTCCAGCACCTGACCGCCGAAACGCACAGCCGCAACACCGGTGCGGATGCCTTTACGTGCAGCATAAATGGCCGCCGAAGCACCGGCCGGGCCACCGCCGACCACCAGCACGTCAAAGGCTTCCTTGGCGCTGATTTTCTCAGCCTGACGCTCGATGGCGCCGGTGTCGAGTTTGGCAAGGATCTCTTCCAGACCCATGCGGCCCTGGCCGAAGTTTTCGCCATTCAAGTAAATGCTCGGCACGGCCATGATCTTGCGATCGTTGACTTCGTCCTGGAACAACGCGCCGTCGATGGCGACGTGGCGGATGTTCGGGTTCAGCACCGCCATCAGGTTCAGCGCTTGAACGACGTCCGGGCAGTTCTGGCAGGACAGCGAGAAATACGTCTCAAAACTGAACTCGCCTTTGAGCGAGCGAATCTGCTCAATGACTTCGACACTGGCTTTCGATGGGTGGCCGCCGACTTGCAGCAGGGCCAGCACCAGCGAGGTGAATTCGTGGCCCATCGGGATGCCGGCGAAACGCAGACTGATATCGGCGCCCGGGCGGTTGATCGAGAACGATGGCTTGCGAGCATCGTCACCGCTGTCGATCAGAGTAATTTGGCTCGAAAGACTGGCAACGTCTTTCAGCAGGTCCAGCATTTCACGGGATTTCGCACCGTCGTCGAGGGAAGCAACGATCTCGATCGGCTGGGTGACCCGTTCCAGGTACGATTTCAACTGGGCTTTAAGATTGGCGTCCAACATACGGGCGATTTCCTTTGGTTTGTTTCAGACATAAAAAAACGCCCGAGCGAATCTCGCCCGGGCGTTTTATTGGGCGGTGCAGCTAACTTAAGTAGGTGCGGAGTTCCGCCCTGAGTTGCGTGTCACGGACTTAGATCTTGCCGACCAGGTCCAGGGACGGAGCCAGAGTGGCCTCGCCTTCTTTCCACTTGGCTGGGCAAACTTCGCCTGGGTGAGCAGCAACGTACTGAGCAGCCTTGATCTTGCGCAGCAGCTCGGAAGCGTCACGGCCAACGCCGCCATCGTTCAGTTCAACGATTTTGATCTGGCCTTCAGGGTTGATCACGAAGGTGCCACGGTCAGCCAGGCCAGCTTCTTCAATCAGCACGTCGAAGTTGCGGGAGATAACCTGAGTCGGGTCGCCGATCATGGTGTACTGGATTTTGCCGATGGCTGGCGAAGTGTTGTGCCAGGCAGCGTGAGCAAAGTGAGTGTCGGTGGAAACGCTGTAGATCTCTACGCCCAGCTTCTGGAAAGCCGCGTAGTTGTCAGCCAGGTCTTCCAGCTCGGTTGGGCAAACGAAGGTGAAGTCGGCCGGGTAGAAGAATACGACCGACCACTTGCCTTTCAGGTCAGCGTCCGAGACTTGAACGAAGTCGCCGTTTTTGAACGCGGTAGCTTTGAACGGTTTTACTTGGCTGTTGATGATAGGCATTGATGACTCTCCGTCAGGGGTTATGAAGTTGATGGGGTGAATCCTACCCACTCACTCGACGGATGGCTCATTGGCAAACCTGATGCTGCTGATTTGTTTTCGCTATTAGCTGACTGTATTAATAGAAGAAAACGATATCTAGGGCGTAACCGGTTTATCCGTAATCCGAGCCATCCCCTGGAATGGGCTGGCTTCAACATAGCGCATGGCTGACTTCATATCCTTCCAGCCGACGTAACTCATCAACGATTTCAGGTCCCAGCCACTTTGATGGGCCCAGGTTGCAAAGCCGCGGCGTAATGAGTGACTGGTGTAGCGTTCGGCGGCAATCCCCGCGCGCTCCAGCGCCTGGCGCAATAACGGGATGATGCTGTTGGCGTGCAAGCCCTCTTCGCTCAGATTGCCCCAGCGGTCGATGCTCCGGAAAACCGGGCCGCGCACGAGTGCCGCTTCGTTGAGCCAGTCGATGTAAGCCTGCACCGGGCATAGTTTGAGCAGTGCCGGAGCCTGATACGTCTGGCCGAGGTTTTCCCGATCGCCTTTGCTGCGCGGCAGATACAAGGTGATGCCATTGCCGGCATGCGCCTGCACATGCTCGATCTGCAAGCGGCACAACTCATCGCTGCGAAAGCCGCGCCAGAAGCCCAGCAGAATCAGCGCGCGATCGCGATAAGCCTTGAGCAATGACGGACGATCCTGCTGCGCCTTCGCAGTTTGAGCTTCCTGTTCCAGCCAATCGATGACTCTCTCCAAATCCTGCAGCTGCAAAGGCTCGGCTTGTTTTTCCTGCGCCGGGTGCAGCGCCCGAATGCCCTTGAACACTTTGCGCACCACCGGCGATTTCGTCGGGTCGGCAAAACCCTGGCTGTTGTGCCATTGCGCCAGTGCCGACAGACGCAGCTTCAGGGTATTGATCGCCAGCACACCCGCATGCTCGACCAGATACCGCGCCACGCTGTCGGCGGTGGCCGGCAGAAACCCACCCCACGTTATTTCGAAATGCTCGATGGCAGCGCGATAGCTGCGGCGGGTGTTGTCACGGGTGGCGGCTTGCAGATAGCGATCCAGATCGCTCATGGGCTGTTTTCTCGCTGGCGTACTGATTCAAGGGTGTCCGAAACGCATTTTGCCGCCTGACACTGGGTAATACCAGTATATCCCGCCTCTTTAATATCAAATATTTAACCTTGTCATCTCCGTGGTACACTGCGTAGCTTAGTGGCATGTACCACAGTACGTAATCGTAGGAGTTCATATGGCCCGTGGCGGCATTACCAAAGCGCTGGTTCAGATTGCGCGCACAGCAATCCTGGCCCGCGGCGAACACCCAAGCATTGATGCAGTACGCATTGAAATGGGCAATACCGGTTCGAAAACCACGATCCATCGCTATCTGAAAGAGCTGGATGACGGCGCTCAGCCGATCGAAGCTTCAGCCGAACCCATCGACGACGAGCTAACAGCGCTGGTCTCGCGTCTCGCCCAGCGCTTGAAGGAGCAGGCCCAAGAGCCCATCGAACAGGCTCGCGAGCAGTTTGAGGAACAGCGCGACGCGCTCGAATCAGAGCTCAAGCAGGTGCGTCAGGCACTGGAACAACTGGAGCACCAGCACGACATTCAAGGCGCCGCGCTGGAGCGTGAATCCGAGGCGCTAAGCAACACCCGCTCGATGCTGCAAACCGAGCAAACCCGCAATGCCGGTCTGAATCAGGCTTTGGCCGACTTTGAATTGCGCTTGCAGGACAAGGACGAGCAGATCCGCTCACTGGAAGAAAAGCACCTGCACGCCCGCGATGCGCTGGAGCACTACCGCAACGCCACCAAGGAACAGCGCGAGCAGGAACAGAGCCGCCACGAAGGCCAGGTGCAGCAAATTCAGGCAGAGCTGCGTCAGGCGCAACAAAGCGCGATGGTGCGCCAGGATGAAGTTACCCAACTGCATCGCGACAACGAGCGCTTGCTCACCGAGAACCGCGGCACTCAACGCGAACTCAGCCTGATGCAAGACCAGCTCAAGCAAAGCAACCAGCGCCAGGATCAATTGCTGGAGCAAGCCACCCGCGTTGACAGCGAGCGCACCCTCCTCCAAGAACGCCTGCGCGTAGCAGCGCTGGAAAGCCAGGCACTCAAGCAGAACGTCGAAGAACAGACGCTGTTGAATCAGTCATTGGAAAAGGAATTGACCAAGGCTCAGGCAAGCCTGGAAGACAGCCTGCGTCTGGCAGCTACCGTTGCGGCAGCGCCAGACTCAGCCAAACCGAAAGACGCTTAAGCGCCGACCGGCGTACGCATGGTGACAAACTCTTCGGCGGCCGTCGGGTGCACCCCGATCGTGTCGTCGAAGTCGCGCTTGGTCGCGCCAGCCTTCAGCGCAATCGCCAGGCCCTGGACGATTTCGCCCGCGTCCGGACCGACCATGTGGCAGCCAAGAACCTTGTCTGTCTTGCCGTCGACCACCAGCTTCATCAGCGTTTTCTCCTGACATTCAGTCAGGGTCAGCTTCATCGGCCGGAAACGGCTTTCGAAGATCACCACATCGTGACCCGCTTCACGCGCTTCTTCTTCGGTCAAACCGACAGTGCCGATGTTCGGCAGGCTGAACACAGCCGTCGCGATCATCTTGTAATCCACCGGACGGTATTGCTCCGGCTTGAACAGACGCCGCGCCACCGCCATGCCCTCGGCCAATGCCACAGGCGTCAGTTGCACACGACCAATTACATCGCCCAGCGCCAGAATCGACGGCTCAGTGGTCTGGTATTGCTCATCGACCTTGATAAAACCTTTGTCGGTGAGCTGAACATCGGTGTTTTCCAGCCCCAGGTTGTCCAGCATCGGACGGCGACCGGTCGCGTAGAAAATGCAATCCGCTTCCAGCACCCGGCCATCCTTGAGCGTGGCTTTCAAACTGCCGTCAGCCTGCTTGTCGATGCGCGCGATGTCGGCGTTGAATTGCAGATCCATGCCGCGCTTGGTCAGTTCTTCTTGCAAGTGCTTGCGTACCGAACCATCAAAGCCGCGCAGGAACAGATCGCCGCGATACAGCAATGTGGTGTTGGCGCCGAGGCCGTGGAAGATCCCGGCAAACTCCACCGCGATGTAACCACCACCCACCACCAATACGCGCTTGGGCAGTTCTTTGAGGAAAAACGCCTCATTGGAACCGATCGCATGTTCATGCCCCGGAACCTCTGGAATCTGCGGCCAGCCACCGGTGGCGATCAGGATATTTTTCGCGGTGAAACGCTCACCGTTGACTTCGACTTCATGCGGCCCCACGATCTTCGCGTGCGCTTCGTGCAGGGTCACGCCGCTGTTCACCAGCAGATTGCGATAAATGCCGTTGAGGCGATTGATCTCGCGATCCTTATTGGCGATCAGCGTCGCCCAATCGAAATTCGCCTCACCCAGACTCCAGCCGAAACCGGACGCCTGCTCGAAGTCTTCGGCGAAGTGCGCACCGTAAACCAGCAACTTCTTCGGCACGCAACCCACGTTGACGCACGTCCCGCCCAGATAACGGCTTTCAGCCACCGCTACTTTCGCGCCGAAACCGGCAGCAAACCGCGCAGCCCGCACACCGCCGGAACCGGCACCAATCACATAAAGGTCAAAATCGTAGGCCATTTCTATCTCCTCGGCAGGCGATCAGCATACCTGCAGACGCTCATTGAGCAAGTCTCAGCAGCGTGTGGATGGGCAATACCTAGGAGTTCTACCTTCAGCTTTTGATTAATGACATTCTGCTGGTTGCGATTTTGGCAATCGCAACGTACGCCAAGCGATCAGAATCGCCATGAGTGCCAAGCTGAACGCGACCCACGAAACCAATTCGATTCCGCCTTCAAATGCACTTCCTGCTTGCTGCATCAACTGTTGCGCCTGATCTTCCACCAAACCGGTCGCCACATGATGAGCACCCGACAGCGTTTCACTTGCCAGCGCTGCCTGAATATCACTCAAAAACGCTGGGAGCTGCAGGCCAGTACGATAGTAGGCCGTAACCAGGCCGCCGAGCAGAGTCGTCCCCAACACCACACCCACTTCATAGGCTGTTTCACTGATGGCGGAAGCTGCACCTGCCTTTGCCGGGGGCGCAGCCGACAAAATCACGTCATTGGAAACCGTCGCAATAGCGCCCACTCCGATATTCAACAATGCGAACGCTGTTACCAATACCGCAAGACTGCTGCCCATGCTGGCCAACAGCAAAAACGCCGCGCCAGCGAAGGCCATCAGGACCGGTATCAGTACATGCACAGGCATACGCTGCGCGACCGGGACCACCGCCATTCCAACCATGATCGCCATAATTTGCCCCGGCACCAACGCCAGACTCGCACTCAAGGGCGACATCTGCAGGACAATTTGCAGATACTGAGTCGTAAAGAAAACGAAACCGACGAGAAACGCAAGACTCATCAGATTGATTAAAACAGACCCGCTGAAGGTGCCACTGCGAAATAGGGCCATATCCATCAGAGGCACAGGAAGACGCAGCTGTCGCCTTACGAACATCCAGCCCGCCAATGCGCCGACCAAAAAAGTAATTAGCACTTCCAAGTCGACCCCGTCACTGGCGCCATGTTTGATGCTGTAAACGATGCTTCCCAGTGCGACCATCGACTGGAGGATGCTGATCGGGTCCAGCGAGCCCGACGCATCACGCTCTGACTCAGGGAGCAACAGCGGCCCCAACACCAATAATGGAATCAGGACGGGCACCGCCAACAGAAAAATTGCGCCCCAATCAAAGAACTGTAGCAACACTCCGCCCACCAAAGGCCCCAGTGCCGAGCCGACGGTCAACGTCGTTGCCCAGATCGCCACCGCCAGCCTGCGCTCTTCTCGATCCTCAAAAACCGAACGTATCAATGCCAGCGTGGAAGGCATCAGCATCGCACCGAAAATCCCCATACAAGCCCGCCCGATAATCAGTTGCATGGCCGTCTCGGAATACGCGGTCAGCACCGAGACCACCGCAAACCCGAGTGACCCGACGAGCAGCAACTTACGGTGCCCGACCCGGTCACCCAGACTGCCCATCGACACCAGCAATCCCGCCAGCACCAGCGAGTAAGCGTCGATCATCCAAAGTTGCTGGCTGGCAGTCGGACGCAAAGCTTCGGCAATTTTGGGTAGTGCGAATCCGAGCACAGTGTTGTCAACGGTTACCAGCAGTACTGGCAGCATCAGAACGCTGAGGCCGAACCAGCGTTTTGATTTAGCTTTACGATTAATCGCCCCTCTTGTTGTAAACATGAGTAAAGCTCCTTTTTACAAAAATAATTCCACGGTGCATTGTTCATGCACCCGTGAAGCGTTTTTTTTACGCACTTCCCTCGCGTAAATGGATCAGTTCGGCAATGAAAACACGAGCTGACAATCGAGGCCTCCCCCGGATTCAACGACGGCCCAATGCACTTGATACACCTTGCAGATCACTACGAAACTTGACTGGAAACATCTACCATCAGACGCCTCAGTCTTTCCGCCAACGCCTCACGCCGCTTAATAGCGCGATCGTTCTCCAACTGAATGTCCCATAGACTTCGAGATGCCCGACACTCAAAGGAAATTAAAACTTAATTCAGATCAGACTTTCAGACAATGCAGATAGAAAAACATGTGATCGAACTGCACAAACGCAAACGCCCCGAACAAGTCGGGGCGTTTGTTTTTAGCGCCACACGATGCGGGCCGCGTGACGATCCTACAGACGAGTCAAGCGCTCTTAGTAAGCCTTGCCAGTCTTGTAGAAGTTCTCGAAGCAGAAGTTGGTCGCGTCGATGTAGCCTTCAGCGCCACCGCAGTCGAAACGCGTGCCTTTGAACTTGTAGGCCATTACGCAGCCGTTCTGGGCTTGTTTCATCAAGGCGTCGGTGATCTGGATTTCGCCGCCCTTGCCTGGCTCTGTCTGCTCAAGCAGGTCGAAAATGTCCGGAGTCAGGATGTAGCGACCGATGATGGCCAGGTTCGACGGCGCATCTTCCGGCTTTGGCTTCTCGACCATGCTGTGAACGCGGTAGATGTCGTCGCGAATCATCTCACCGGCAATCACGCCGTATTTGTGAGTTTCTTGCGGATCAACTTCCTGAATGGCCACGATCGAGCAGCGGAACTGCTTGTACAGCTTGACCATCTGGGTCAGTACGCCGTCGCCTTCGAGGTTCACGCACAGGTCATCCGCCAGCACCACGGCGAACGGCTCGTCACCGATCAGTGGGCGCCCGGTCAGGATCGCGTGGCCCAGGCCTTTCATTTCGGTCTGACGGGTGTAGGAGAACGAGCACTCGTCCAGCAATTTGCGGATGCCGACCAGGTATTTTTCCTTGTCGGTGCCTTTGATCTGGTTTTCCAACTCGTAGCTGATGTCGAAGTGGTCTTCCAGTGCGCGCTTGCCACGACCGGTAACGATCGAGATTTCAGTCAAGCCAGCGTCCAGAGCTTCTTCAACGCCGTACTGGATCAGTGGCTTGTTTACCACCGGCAGCATTTCTTTAGGCATGGCTTTAGTCGCTGGCAGGAAGCGAGTACCGTAACCGGCTGCTGGGAACAAGCATTTCTTGATCATATAAGTCCTTGAAAAGGCTGTGTGTACGAGTTTCGGCGCAGTCTAATCAGGCGGCGTACACCTTACAATGCCCCGCACTGGCTGACCGATGCCAAAATAGAGAAATATTCTCGCCGATAGTTCCATCGACATCTGCAGACCATCACCCAGCGTAGCGCAAAGTGACCGACGAGCAGGATTACCATACGCTCATCGCCACCGTTGTGAACATTTTGCCGGTATCATGGCGACTTTGAACCAGCGAACGAGACAGATTAGATGGCCGCCGTAAAAATCATCAACGGGTATGTGATCGACAAGAAAGACGGAAAGTGGACTCTCACCACTACCAATGGCGAACACGTTGCCGGGCCTTTCGACAGCGAACAGATGGCGACTGATGTTGCGTCGGTATTCACTGACACTCCTGCATCGGCAAAGCGCCGCGGCAAAGATCAGGACTGATCTGCTGCCAAGCGCCGCAAGCCCTGCCGTCGAGCAGGGCTTTTTTGTGCCTGACACACGACGCTCGCAAACAAGTGGCCAATCGCTATAACCTTTTCACACCGGCGCTGTCAGAGCGTCTAGTCCCCCATCGCTGAAGACGACAACTATGAACATGAACAGATTTTTGCCACTTATTGCGGTACTGGTATTGAGCGGCTGTGCCACTTCCCAACCGACCACCCTGAACAACGGCGAACAGGGGCTGACCATCGACTGCTCCGGCGAAGCCAATTCCTGGGCCACCTGCTATGAAAAGGCTGACGCCTCATGCGCAGGGACGGGCTACCGTATCGTCGGCACTGACGGTACACCGGCGCCGAAGGAAAGCGAAATGACACTGGGCGTCGATGTCGGTAATTACAAAAACCGCAGCGTGGTAGTGGTCTGCAAATAGACTCTACATGTGAATTTCCGCGAACTTGATCCCGAGTCCGCGTACGACTTCGATCAGGTCGTCGAGCCGATTGAAAGACTCGACTTCGTCGTTTTCGTCCACCAGGAAATAACTGCGCCCGGCGCTCTTCTTGAAAAACACGATCCATTCCCCGGAATTTGCCGGGTTCTGAATGACATGTGTGGCGGAGATCAAACCCTCTGCATGGCGTTCCCGCACTTGCTCTCGCTTCATTGCAACTCCAGAAATGAAAATGCCGTCACAGCATGACTGTGACGGCATTGATGCTGATGACCAATAGTCTATCAGCCGGAAATACAGGCGTTGGCAGCGTTACGCACATCACGCGGGCGCACCGGCACGTTGGACATGCGCTCATGCAGCTTGATGCTGCTACCGCCGGAGCGGTTTTCGATATCAAACACGGCGGCGGGACCAGAAGACAGTTTGCCCGGAACAATCACGCGAACCCCCTCCTTTTGCGGCTGTACCTGCAGCGCGCCGCGGCTGTTCGCCAGTTTTTCGGTCAGGCATTGCGCGTACTCCTGGGGCTTCTTGCCAGAGATTACGCTTACGGTCGGTAGCGTTTCATTGATTTCGGAAACGTTCGCACAACCACCCATAGCCAAAACCAACGGCAGACACACCACACCCCACTTCATACAAAACCTCCGTTAAAGACCCTCCGACAGCACAAATGCCGTTTTTCTCCGGGGCCTTCTGCATTTAACCCGCATCCAATCGCGAATATCTGTTCAAAATTGTCAAACCAACGCCCGACGGCCAGATAATAACCTGTGCAGGCTGATAAACTGCGCCCAATTACAAGCTATCGTTTTGATTTTGTAGAAAAAGCCCTTCTGGAGGCGCCCATGAAATTCATTCACCAGCGCGAACACCTCAACGAAGACGACATCGTCGTCATCCAGTGCTCGCAAACCTGCAACATCCGTTTGATGAGCGACGCCAACTTCCGCAGCTTCAAAAATGGCGGTCGTCACTCTTACCACGGCGGCGCTTTCGACACGTTCCCGGCCCGCATCACCGCGCCGAGCACCGGATTCTGGAACATTACCATCGACACCGTCACCACCCGGGCAATCAGCGTTACACGCAAACCGACGCTGACGCATTCGATCAAGATCATCCGCCGCTCCAGCTCCAAACTCAGCTGAGCCGCCCCGCCCACACAGACAGGTATTCATGACCGTGGCCCTAACGACTAAATACGTCATCAAGTACAAGCTCAACGGCGAGCGCCGTTTCGAGTTCGCGCAACTGGAAAACGGCACCGAGGAAGAAGCCAAGGCTGCTCTCGACGCAATCCACGGGCAGACGGATGATGTGATCAGCGATATCGCCGTCAGCAAGGCGCTGTAACAGACCAACAGAATGACTGCCGCAAGGTTTTGGTGATCGCTATGCAGCCACACACTTTCGACTTGTTCGCTGATCACCAACCCGTACAGCAGCCCCGCGCCGAACAGATCGGTGAACAATCGTGGGTGCTGCGCGGATTCGCCCTGCCGCTGACCGATCTGTTGCTACCGGCGCTGGACGCCGTCCTGGTCGCCGCCCCACTGCGCCACATGGTCACGCCGGGCGGCTTCAGCATGTCGGTGAGCACCAGCAGTTGCGGGCAACTGGGCTGGATTACTGACCGCAGCGGCTATCGTTACTCAAGGGTCGATCCACTCAGCGAATTGCCCTGGCCCGAGTTGCCGCCGGTATTTGCCGATCTGGCAGAGGCCGCGGCGCAGGAGGCCGGTTTTTCTGACTTCAAGGCAGATTCCTGCTTGATCAACCGCTATATCCCCGGCGCGAAGATGTCCTTGCATCAGGACAAAGACGAAAATGCCTATGCTGCACCGATCGTTTCGCTGTCGCTGGGCTTGCCGGCAATGTTTCTGTTTGGCGGTTTCGCTCGTGGTGACAAGAGCCAGCGGATCCCTCTGTTGCATGGCGACATGGTGGTTTGGGGTGGCGTCGATCGTTTGCGTTTCCATGGCGTTTTGCCAATCAAACAGGGGCGGCACCCGCAACTTGGCGAACAGCGCATCAATCTGACTTTTCGTGTTGCCGGATGAACCTCGAAAATTTGACCGCAAGGCCCGGAGTGCTGTGTTCACCAACGCTGGTTAACCTGAATCAAACAGGTCAACGGATTAGCCATCATGAAAACGCTTTCGACCACGCCCAACATTGAAGACGATCCACGCTGGGCCGCTGTTGTTGCGCGGGATGCGCGGGCGGACGGGACGTTTGTCTATGCGGTAAAGACCACAGGCATCTACTGTCGCCCAAGTAGTCTTGCGCGCTTGCCGAAACCACAGAATGTGGAGTTTTTTGATACGGCGCTTGAGGCTGAAGCCGCCGGGTACCGCCCCAGCAAAAGGGCCAGCAAGGATCAGAGCGATGTGCTCGCGCAACATGCTGCCACCGTGGCGCTGGCATGCAGGCAGATCGAGTCCGCCGACACTTTGCCGGCGCTCAATGAACTCGCCGAAACGGCCGGTCTGAGCCCGTTTCATTTTCACCGTGTGTTTAAAGCCGCGACCGGACTGACGCCCAAGGGTTACGCCAGCGCCCACCGCTCGCGCCGCGTGCGTGAGCGCCTGGCAGACGGCGGTTCAGTGACCGATGCGTTGTATGACGCAGGTTTCAATTCCAACAGTCGTTTCTATGAAAGCGCCGATCACTTGCTGGGAATGAAACCCGGTGACTACCGCGCCGCCGGGCAAAACAACGACATTCGTTTTGCCGTTGGACAATGCTCGCTCGGGGCGATCCTGGTGGCACAAAGCGAGCGCGGAGTTTGCGCGATTTTGTTGGGCGACGACCCTCACCAACTGGTGTGTGATCTGCAGGTTCAGTTTCGCAAAGCCAATCTTATTGGCGCCGATGCCGGGTTTGAACAGTTGGTCGCCAAAGTCGTCGGCTTTATCGAAGCCCCGGCCATCGGCCTCGATCTACCGCTGGACGTGCGCGGCACGGCATTTCAGGAGCGCGTGTGGCAGGCGCTGCGGGAAATCCCGGTTGGCAGCACCGCCAGCTACGCCGACGTTGCCCAACGCATCGGCGCGCCGACATCCATGCGCGCCGTGGCTCAGGCATGCGGTGCCAATCGACTGGCCGTCGCGATTCCCTGCCATCGCGTGGTGCGCAGCGATGGCAATCTTTCCGGTTATCGCTGGGGAGTCGAACGTAAACGGCAACTGCTGGAGCGTGAAACGCAACCCTGAAGCTGCGTACCGCTTCAGCGATTGACGTCCACCACAACGCGTCCGCGAAGCTGTCCTGCGAGCAGTTTCGGCGCGGCATCAATAACGTCGCCGAGGGCGATTTCATGGCTGATCAATGGCAGTAAGGCGAAGTCCAGATCCTTCGCCAGTCGACCCCATGCCTCCACGCGGCGCGCTTTTGGCTGAGTCACGCTGTTGATGCCGGCCAGAGTGACGCCGCGCAAAATAAACGGCGCCACTGAGGCAGGGAAATCCATACCCTGGGCCAGACCGCACGCAGCGACGGTGCCCTCTGCACGCGTACTGGCGCAGGCATTCGCCAGCGTGTGGCTGCCGACCGAATCGATTACCGCTGCCCAACGTTCCTTGGCCAGCGGCTTGCCCGGTTCGGACAAGGTCGCGCGGTCGATGATTTCACTCGCGCCCAATTGCTTGAGATATTCATGCTCGGACACCCGGCCCGTGGACGCCACGACCTTATAGCCGAGCTTGCTCAGCAGCGCGATGGCAAAACTGCCCACGCCGCCATTGGCTCCCGTCACAAGCACCTCGCCTTGCGCAGGCGTCACGCCATTACGCTCAAGCGCCAAAATGCACAGCATTGCGGTGTAACCCGCCGTGCCGATCGCCATCGCCTGAGCAGCGGTAAAAGCGTTTGGCAACGGAATCAGCCAGTCGCCATTCAGTCGGGCCTTTTGCGCCAGGCCGCCCCAATGGCTTTCGCCCACGCCCCAGCCATTGAGCAGCACCTGATCGCCTACTTTATAGTCGGGATGTGAGCTGACCTCGACGGTGCCTGCCAGATCGATCCCCGGAACCAAGGGAAACTTGCGCACTACCGGACTGCTGCCGGTAATGGCCAGGCCATCCTTGAAATTCAATGTGCTGTACGCGACGGCCACGGTCACGTTGCCCTCGGGCAACTGGTCTTCGTTGATCTGTTTAAGGTTGGCGCGATAACCGCTGTCGTCTTTATTGATCAAAATACCGTTGAACATGATGGCCTCTCATGGATGGATTTCAGATGGTCATTGCTTTCAAATATCACATCGCAACACCTTGCCACACTCGACTTTCAGCCAATCCACGAATCGCCCGGGTATTTTCATGGCGGCGGTGGTGGAGATGGCGGATTTCATCGACGCTGAGAACCTGCGTCAGGTGATGTTCATAATTTCAAAGTGGCCCGGAGTCTGGTTTTGCTGGTAAAACCGGCTTTGCCGTCCCTGCCCCGTTTCATCGTCCGGAGTCCGCTTCCATGAGCCAATGGCCAGATACACGCATTCTCGACCTGCTCGGCATTCAGTCGCCGATCATTCAGGGCCCGATGGCCGGTGCGACAAACTCATCCATGGTGATCGCCGTGTGCAACGCTGGCGGCCTGGGTTCGATGCCGGCGGCGATGCTGAGTATCGAGCAGTTACGCGCAGAGTTGAAAACGATTCGCGAACACACCGACAAGCCCTTCAATGTGAATTTTTTCTGCCATCAGCCACCCGCCGCTGATGAGCAACGCGCACGCGAGTGGAAGAACCTGCTGGAGCCGTACTACCGCGAATTGGGTGTCGACTTCGAGGCGCCAACACCGGTATCCAACCGGGCGCCGTTCGACACGGCAGCGTGCGAAGTGCTGGAAGAATTCCGTCCGGAGGTGGTGAGTTTTCACTTCGGTTTGCCAGAGAAATCCCTGCTCGATCGAGTAAAGGCTACCGGCGCAAAAATCCTCTCCTCGGCAACCACCGTCGATGAAGCGATCTGCCTGGAACACAATGGCTGTGACGCGATCATCGCCATGGGCTACGAGGCCGGCGGTCATCGCGGGATGTTTCTAAGCGAGGACTTGAGCAGTCAAGTCGGCACGTTCGCACTGGTGCCGCAGATAGTCGATGCGGTGACAGTGCCGGTGATTGCCGCCGGTGCAATCGCAGATGCGCGAGGCGTCGCGGCAGCTTTCATGCTCGGTGCATCAGCGGCTCAGGTCGGCACCGCGTACCTGTTCACCCCGGAAGCGAAAGTAAGCGCCTCTCATCACAAGGCCCTGCGCACCGCCAAAGAGAGTGAAACCGCGATCACCAACATTTTCACCGGACGCCCGGCGCGGGGCATTCTTAATCGTGTGATGCGCGAACTGGGGCCAATGTCGGCCAAAGCGCCGGCATTCCCGTTGGCCGGTGGCGCCCTGATGCCTCTACGTGCAAAAGATGATGCGCAGTTCGCCAACCTGTGGGCAGGCCAGGCATTCACGCTGGGTCAGGACCTCAGCAGTGCTGAACTGACTCGCCAATTGGCCGAGGGTGCATTGGCGAAGCTGAATGCGCGTTGATGCCGCGCGCGGGATGCGTTTCAGGTCAAGTGGCCCGTCAGGATAAATCCTCTCGCCACAAAGTGGGGATCGCTATATATTTCGCTACATAGCGATTTCCCCCCTTGCAACGGCGCAGTCCACCTCGAGTAAAACTGCCCTGTGCACCGCCCACAACGGAGCTGCTACATGACCATTCGCGCCTCACGTTTTGCCCCTGTCTGTCTCACCTCACTGCTTGCAGTATTTGCCATCGGTGCTGCTCAGGCTGATGAAGTGCAGGTTGCTGTTGCTGCGAATTTCACGGCACCGATCCAGGCCATCGCAGCCGATTTCGAAAAAGACACCGGGCACAAACTGATCGCAGCCTATGGCGCCACCGGCCAGTTCTACACGCAGATCAAGAATGGCGCGCCGTTCGAAGTGTTCCTCTCGGCGGACGACACCACGCCGGAAAAACTGGAAAGAGAAGGCGATACCGTCAAGGGCTCGCGCTTCACTTACGCCGTTGGCACCCTGGCGCTGTGGTCGGCGAAGGATGGTTATGTCGATACCAAAGGTGAGGTGCTGAAGAAAAACGAATACCAGCACCTGTCCATCGCCAATCCGAAAACCGCACCATACGGCCTGGCAGCCACGCAAGTGCTGGAAAAGCTGAAACTGACCGAAGCGACCAAAGCCAAGATTGTAGAAGGCCAGAACATCACTCAGGCCTACCAGTTCGTTTCGACTGGCAACGCCGAGCTCGGCTTCGTCGCGCTTTCGCAGATCTATAAGGAAGGCAAAGTCACCAGCGGTTCGGCGTGGATCGTACCGGCCAGCCTGCATGATCCGATCAAACAGGACGCGGTGATCCTCGACAAAGGCAAGGACAACGCCGCCGCCAAGGCACTGGTTGAATACCTCAAGGGCCCGAAAGCCGCTGCGGTCATCAAGTCTTACGGCTACCAACTCTAAATGTCGCTGACGAGTGCCGATTTCGCGGCGATCTGGCTGACCCTGAAACTGGCATCGCTGACCACCGCGATCCTGTTGGTTATCGGCACGCCGATTGCGCTGTGGTTGTCGCGCACCCGCTCATGGTTGCGCGGCCCGGTTGGGGCGATCGTCGCCCTGCCCCTCGTGCTGCCGCCGACCGTCATCGGTTTTTATCTGTTGCTGATGATGGGGCCACACGGTTTTCTCGGCCAGTTCACCCAATGGCTGGGGCTCGGCACTCTGACGTTCAGTTTCACCGGGCTGGTGATTGGCTCCGTAATCTATTCCATGCCGTTCGTGGTGCAACCGTTGCAAAACGCGTTTTCGGCAATCGGTACCCGTCCGCTGGAAGTGGCCGCAACATTGCGCGCCAATCCGTGGGACACCTTTTTCAGCGTGGTCCTGCCGCTGGCCCGCCCCGGTTTCATCACGGCGGCCATCCTCGGGTTCGCCCATACCGTCGGCGAGTTCGGCGTCGTGCTGATGATTGGCGGCAATATCCCCGACAAGACCCGCGTGGTCTCGGTGCAAATCTACGATCACGTTGAAGCGATGGAATACGCACAGGCCCACTGGCTGGCTGGCGCGATGCTGGTGTTTTCGTTTGTGGTGTTACTTGCGCTGTACTCCAGCCGCAAGACGCGCGCGGGCTGGAGCTGATCGATGATTGATGCACGTTTGAAAATGGCCTATTCAGGCTTCAGTCTGGATGTCGATCTGCACTTGCCGGGCCGCGGCGTCAGCGCGCTGTTCGGCCATTCCGGGTCGGGCAAAACCACGTGCCTGCGCTGTATCGCCGGGCTTGAACGCGCAGAGCAAGGCTTTATTCGGGTCAACGACGAGGTTTGGCAGGACAGCGACAACGGTGTTTTCGTCCCGCCGCACAAACGCGCGGTGGGTTATGTGTTTCAAGAGGCCAGCCTGTTTCCGCATCTGTCAGTGTTGGCCAACCTTGAGTTCGGCCTCAAACGTATTGCCAAGTCCCAGCGCCGGGTCGACATGACGCATGCCACTGAATTGCTCGGCATCGGTCATTTGCTTGAGCGTCATCCGCAGCATCTCTCGGGTGGCGAGCGTCAGCGTGTCGGCATCGCCCGTGCGCTGCTGACCAGCCCGAAACTGCTGCTGATGGACGAGCCACTGGCAGCACTCGACAGTCAGCGCAAAAACGAAATCCTGCCCTACCTGCAACGCTTGCATGATGAGCTGGATATACCGCTGTTGTACGTCAGCCATGCGCAGGACGAAGTCGCGCGCCTGGCCGATCATCTGGTGCTGCTCAGCGACGGCAAGGCCCTGGCCAGCGGGCCGATTGGTGAAACCCTGGCCCGTCTGGACTTGCCGATGGCCATGGGCGATGACGCAGGCGTGATCATCGAAGGTCAGGTCTGCGCCTACGACGCCGAGTATCAGCTGCTGAGCCTGCAGTTGCCGGCCACCGAAATGAGCATCCGCGTAACGCATGCGCCAATGGCGGTGGGCCAGACCTTGCGTTGCAAGGTACATGCGCGCGACATCAGCCTGACCCTTCAAAACAGCGAATCCAGCAGCATCCTCAATCGCCTGCCGGTCACCGTCATCAGTGAGCAGGCCGCGGACAATGCTGCGCATGTGTTGATTCGTCTCGACGCGGGCGGCACGCCGTTGCTGGCGCGCATTACCAGGTTCTCCCGCGATCAATTGGGCGTGCGTCCTGGCCTGCAGTTGTGGGCGCAAATAAAGGCAGTCGCGGTGCTCGCGTAAATCATTCGGCACGACGGCTTCGGCGTGCGGTCAATGGTTTTAACGACCACTGCGCCACCGAAGGAAGCCGCCATGCCCGACACCGAGCTGATCGATGAACTGCCATCCGACCTGCATTACGTCGATGACACACAGCCCGGCATCACCCGCAAAAAACTGCGCGGCAAGTTCAGTTATTTCGAACCGTCGGGCCAACGCATTACCGATGCGGATGAGATCAAACGCATCAACGCCCTCGCCGTGCCACCGGCCTACACCGACGTGTGGATCTGCCCCGACCCGAGCGGTCATCTTCAAGCCACCGGCCGCGATGCCCGTGGCCGCAAGCAATACCGATATCACGCGCGCTGGCGTGAGGTGCGTGATGCCGACAAGTATTCGCGGCTGCGCGAGTTCGGCCAGGCATTGCCGAAGTTACGCAAACAACTGGAAGCACTGTTGGCTGCACCGGGCTTCAGTCGCGACAAGGTCATGGCCACGGTGATCACCTTGCTCGACGCAACGCTGATTCGAGTCGGCAATACGCAATACGCGCGGGATAATCGCTCCTACGGTCTGACCACCCTGCGCAGCCGGCATGTCGAGGTCAACGGCAGTGCGATCCTGTTCCAGTTTCGGGGCAAGAGCGGCATAGAACACCAGATCACCGTGAAGGATCGACGCCTGGCGCGGGTCATCAAACGCTGCCTGGAAATCCCCGGGCAGAACCTGTTTCAGTATCTGGATGAACATGGCGAACGGCACACCATCAGCTCTTCCGACGTCAACACCTACCTGAAAACCCTGACCGGCGCAGACTTCACCGCCAAGGACTACCGCACCTGGGCCGGCAGCGCCTTGGCCTTGTCCGTGCTGCGCGAGCTTAAACATGAATCAGAAACCGAAGCTAAACGGCATGTAGTGGACATGGTCAAAGGCGTCGCCAAACAGTTGGGCAACACGCCAGCAGTGTGCCGCAAGTGCTACATCCACCCGGCCGTGGTGGAAAATTTCATGCTAGGCGCGCTTGCCGAATTGCCGCGCCCACGCGTACGCAAGGGGCTGCGCACCGAAGAAGTGGCGCTGGCGATGTTTCTCGAACGCATGAGCGAGATGGCAGTCGCCCCTTGATCGACTGCGCACCCTCCTTTAGGCTAGCCACCTTTCCGTCCTCAGGATGATCGCAAACGTGAACAACCCGGCCTTCTAAAAATGTAATCGCGACTTGCCGCTGATTAGCGCTTGTCAGTTTTCACGACATTTTATGGAGGTGCCGATGACTCACGTCTCGCGTACGCCTGCACTCGTCTCCCTGAATCAAATGGGCTTTCAATTCGCCAATGGCGAGACGATTTTCAACGACCTCAACCTCAAATTCGATCATCTGCCGACCGCTATCGTGGGTCGCAATGGCGTCGGCAAAAGCGTGCTCGCGCGACTGATAGCCGGACAACTACAGCCTGTCACCGGCAGTGTGGTGCGCCCGGTTTCGGTGAGCTACGTCGCGCAAAACTTCGTCGCAACCTGCGGGCAGACAGTCGCCGACGCAACAGGCACGGCGCCGGGGCTCGCGGCGCTCGAGCGGCTGGAAATGGGCTGCGCCAGTAGCGAGGATTTCGACCTCATTGGCGAACGCTGGGATTTACCGGAGCGCTTGCGTCAGCGAATGGATGAAGCCGGACTGCCCGACATCGTTGCCCGCGACCTCACTCAAACGCTCAGCGGTGGCCAACAAGCCAGAATCGCCCTGATCGGCGCACTGCTGAACCCCGACCAATTACTGGTGCTGGACGAGCCGACCAACCACCTCGACAACGCGGGTCGGCAATGGCTGATGAACGCACTGCAAGCATGGCGCGGTGGCCTGATTGTCGTCAGTCACGACCGCGAGTTACTGGAACAGATGCGTCGAATTGTCGAACTCACGCCATTGGGGGCGACTGTCTTCAGGGGTCGTTATTCAGAATTCACTGAACAGCGGCAGATCCATCAAGCTGCGGCGCAGGCACAGCTTGATCAGGCCCGAGTCGAACGCCAGCGCCAGCGTGCGCGACTGCAACGCGAGCACGACACAATCCAGCGCCACGCCGCCAGCAGTCGGCGCAACGCACAGACAGCCAATGTGACCGGATTCGAACGGGCGGCGATGAAAGCGGCTGCACGGGAAATCATGGGCCACGTGCGCCTCGGCCAGCAGTCACGCAAAACCGATCTGGATACCAGGGTACGTGACGCCTTCGCGAAGGTCGTGCCTGACGAGGGTGTCTTGATCAATCTGCCGGGCAGCCTTGTACCGAGTACACGTCGGATCTGCACGTTGATTGACGCTTGTTTGCCCTGGCTACCGGCTGATGCACCATCGTCGCGGCTGAACCTCGACATCCACGGGCCGATGCGCATTGCGGTCAGTGGTCCGAATGGCTGTGGCAAATCGACTTTGTTGAAACTGCTGAGCGGTGAACTGAAGCCACTGTCCGGCGCCTGCATCACCCATGTGCCGTTGGCTTTCCTGGATCAACAACTGACGTCGCTGGATGATCGTATGTCTATTGTTGAACAATTGAAGGAGCAACAAACACCGCTAAGCGAAGGCACGTTGCGCAGTTACCTGGCACACCTGCAACTAAACGCTCAGCGCGTCACGCTGCCCTGCGCTTCACTCAGTGGCGGTGAACGCCTGAAAGCCGCGCTTGCTCTGGCGTTATGGGGTCAGACGCCCGCCCAATTACTGCTGCTTGATGAACCTACCAATCACCTTGATCTGACTTCGGTAGAAGCTTTCGAGCAAGCCTTGCAGACATTTCCCGGAGCGATTGTGGCGGTTTCCCACGACCAGGCGTTTCTACGGGCGTTAAACCCAACCCATGAACTGCAATGGCACGCCGAAGGATGGTGTCTGCAACCGACGAGTTGACCTGGTTGTTTTTTGCACAATTGCTTAAGGCTTCTATAGTTGATGTGACACGAATCAACTGCGGTGACGCCATGGAAGACATTTTCATCGTGAAGCGTTGCAACAAGATCATCATTCACGGGCGACGCGCCACTGATAGCCAGCATGATCCTGCAGAAGCCAAAAGCTGGTTTCGCATCTGCGATAGCCGCACTGGCGGTTTCATTGGCGATGGCTATGACGTGGAAGAGGACGCCCGAGAAGAATGCAAGCGTCTCAACGCAGTCAGTTCATCCACACCGGCCCGACAGTTATCAAGCTGATGCCGATCAGCAGCGGGTCTATACTGAAACCAGCTGAAGGAGCAGCGCCCCATCGGCAGAAAGCTCGCAACTCGCGGGCTTTTTGCTGCTGTTCAGCGGTTTCAACGTACGGAGGTGTTTCATGTCCGAAAAAGAGTCCATCACCACCCTCCTCACCCTGCTCGACGCCCGGCAGGCGCGCCTCGCGGCCGCTTGCAAAGAGATAGCCGACTGGGTCGATCACCAGGGCGGGCACCCGACAGCCCTGCGCATCCGCGATCGCCTGAATGACATCGAAAAAGATACTCCGCTGATCCGCAACTCACTGTCGGCGCTCAAGCCTATTGATCGGCCACTGCCTCGATTCAGATGACAACGGGTTTTGCGCGGTAATCATCTGAGCCTCACCAGCGGTGGCAAAAATGTCACCGAAATCCTGCCTGGGCGCTTTTTATCTGGATTGTGAATTGGCGTGGGTCTTTTCACATAACCATCACATCTGCTGGCCTACAGTAGAGTTACTCCTTTAGAAACACCCCCTCTCACCCGCCCGCATGCGGGTGTTTTTTTTCCTGTCGAAAACCTCCCCGAACGTCGTTGTATTCAAATGGTCAAAATTTATACACGTCACGAAGGAGACATTTCATGGTCATCCATTTCAACGTCGACGGGCATCTGGCTTGTGGTCACAAAGGCGAACAACTAAGCGCGAGCAAAGAACTCAATCGCGTGAAGTGCCGCAGTTGCCGCAATACCGATGCCTTCAAACAAGCAAGAAAAGACCAGCGCAATGCGGCCCGCCGCACCGCGCGAAAAGCAAAAACCTCACACGGCCCAACCAACTGGCGCGCCGAATGGATTGAACGGCTGACGACGATGGCCGGACTTCAGCGCTTGCCCCGCGGCTTTAGCGGACAAGCCTTTGTTTAGGACAGCATAAAAAGGGCCGATTCTCTCGGCCCTTTTTTCGTGTCTCTTCTGCGTAAATCCATCGCCTCTCATTCGACGGGGCGAAGAATCAAGGAATTGCATCATTCACGCGTTCGTCAAACGCGTTGCTTTCGCCTGCTTCACCCATTTGAGCATTAACACTGAACTCAGTTTCGCCGCCGATACCGCGATGGGTGGCGGCGCTGCCATGTAAGTGTTTCCCATCCCGGGTTGGAAGTGCACGTCGTGGCATTGGCTTCCGAGGAGCTATCCGAGCAACCTCACACATCTGCGATGTGAGGTTTTCGCATCTGCACAAAAAGATTGCCGATTCATTGTCAGATGATTTTTTTCAGCCTATCTTGAATAAAACCTATACAAAGCACTTGGCCGCGTACAACTCTATAGCTATGGATTGGCCCTCACGCATACCAACGCCACGAGAAACTTCAATGAACCCACTACTAGCCAGCCATTACCGTGAAATTCTCGTCGGCGTCGGTGAAAACCCCGAGCGCGAGGGGCTGTTAGACACGCCCAAGCGTGCCGCCAAAGCGATGCAGTATCTGTGCAATGGCTACACGTTGAGCCTGGAAGACGTCACCAACGGGGCCTTGTTCGAGTCGCAGAGCGATGAAATGGTGATCGTCAGCGACATCGAGCTTTACTCCTTGTGTGAGCACCACATGCTGCCCTTTATCGGTAAGGCGCATGTGGCCTACATCCCCACCGGCAGGGTGCTGGGACTATCAAAGGTCGCGCGAGTGGTTGATATGTTCGCGCGTCGCCTGCAGATCCAGGAAAACCTCACCCGGCAGATTGCTGAAGCCATCCAGCAGATCACCGATGCCGCGGGTGTGGCGGTGGTCATTGAAGCCAGGCACATGTGCATGATGATGCGCGGCGTAGAGAAGCAGAATTCGGTCATGACTTCCTCCGTAATGCTGGGCGCCTTCCGTGATAGTTCGACGACGCGGCAGGAGTTTCTGCAACTGATCGGACGGCGATAAACCTATACAGGGGCTGCCAACTGTACAAGCCCATAGTTCGAAACTTCACACTCATCAACTTTGTACTTCAGGGAGTAAGGCAATGACCCGATTTCTACTGATACTGGCAATGGCCCTCAGCGTCGGGAGTTGCAGCAATGTGGATGTCGTCCGTTATGCGGATCAGCAACCGGCATTGAGTCTGGAGCATTTTTTCAGCCAGCCCGTCAAAGCCTGGGGGATGTTTCAGAAGCGCAGCGGTGAGGTTGTCAAGCGCTTCGAGGTCGACATCGTCAGCCGCCGCGAGGGCAACAACCTGATTCTCGACGAGCGCTTCCAATACAGCGACGGCACACGCCAGCGCCGCGTCTGGACCCTCACGCCCGAGGGCCAGGGACGCTGGAGCGGTCGCGCGCATGATGTGGTGGGTGTCGCCAAGGGCCAAATCGCTGGAAACACGCTGCACTGGCGTTATCGCCTGAACCTGCCGGTCGACGACTCGACCTACGAAATGAGCATGGACGACTGGATGTACCTGATGGACGAGGACACGTTGATCAACCGCACCACTATGTCTAAGTTCGGGGTAGAGGTCGGCCAGGTGACGCTGTTCTTCCGTCGCCAGGGCGCCGGAGCGAGCCAATGAATCGCGTATTGACCATGGCCTCGCTCGGCGATGGTTATCGCGCGCTGGTCATCGGCGCCAGCGGAACCCTCGGCACGGCTTTTTGCGAACAGCTCGAACAGGATCCGTGCTGTGCCGGGGTTCGCGCGCTGGGGCGCCATACCGTTCCCGAGCTGGACCTTGAACGACCCGAAACGATTGCCAGCGCCGCCACCGAGCTGGCAGCCGAAGCACCGTATCAACTGATCGTGCACGCGGCCGGCCTGCTCCATCGCGACGGGATCAAGCCGGAAAAAAGCCTCAGTGCAATCGAGTCAGAGGCGCTTCAGACCGTGTTTCAAGTGAACGCGCTGGGGCCGGCAATGGTGCTGCGCCACTTTCTGCCGCTGCTCGATCCTATGGGAGCGATGGCGATGCTTTCGGCAAAGGTCGGGAGCATTGGCGACAACCGTTTGGGCGGCTGGTACGCCTATCGCGCCTCCAAGGCTGCACTGAACATGCTGATCAAGACCGCCGCCATCGAACTGGCGCGCACTCGCCCGCAAAGCCGCTTGCTCAGTCTGCACCCAGGCACGGTTGTCTCGGGGTTGTCGCAACCTTTCCGCGGAGCCTCCAGTGCCCGGCCGGCAGACGTTGCCGCAGCCCAATTAATGACCTTGATAGACCAGTTGACGCCGGCCGACAGCGGCCATTTCTTTGCTTACGATGGAGAACGCCTGCCCTGGTAGGCAAGGAGTGAAGCATGAACCTGAAGACCCTCACCGAACACGCGGCCAACAGCGAAATACGCGAGCTGGAACTGCTGTCACTGGAAGGCGGTTTTTATCTGGCACGGATCCGCCTGGACCACGGCCAGTTCACCTTGCTTGATGATGCGACCAAGCCGATGCACCTGCGTTCGATCACCCACCTGCGTGACTTGCTGCAGACCGTCCCTGCATTTCCTTGCGTGCTGGTGCAGCAATGCGTGCACGACGAAATGTGCGGCCGGGATACAGGGCCTGTCGAAGAACTGCGCCTTCCGTTTTCGCTCACCACGCCATTATGAATTGGACAACGCCGAGCTCCACTGAATGAACGTTACCTGCCGGTTGCGCCTGGATTCCGCAAGCAGAATTTCAAATGCGGGATACGAGCGAAAGCGGCAACGGGCGAAGAGGAGCCAACAGAGAGCATCCACGCAGCTCGAGACCAGTTGGGGCGTGCATCTGTGGGGATGACAGAACAGGATCCGGACGCGTAAGGGCATGAAGGTAACCCCTACGAAGTGACAGAAGGACAGGAATTGCGGAAAAGATTTTTTGATTGCGGAAAAAAAGTAAGGGCTTGCATGAGGTATGTCATGCAAGCCCTTGATATAGATGGTGCCCGAAGCCGGAACCTAATTAATCGACAAAACGCCAATCATCATTACCTTCCGTGCAAGCAGCTCCGCTCTGATGTACTGATCCGTGTACTAATTAATCGTCGCTGGCTCGGGTTCCACTGCTCGCAGCCTGTCACCTTATCATCCGATGCTACAGCTCGTCGCCTCACCCTCGCCCACCCTACGCGCCTCGATTACTGTATATGCAAACAGTATTCAGTAAGGCGCTACCGTGGACCCCCTCTATATAGAAGACACCGACGATTGGCTCGGTAACCCAACACCGCTCGAAACCTGCCGGCACCAGCTGCGGATGTATGAGAACGAATTCGAAGCGCTCACCCTTAAGCTGGAGCGTGCACTGGAAAATATTCAGGGCTTGGTCAGAGACAATGACGCTCTCACGGTGG
>NZ_JACXXO010000024.1 GCF_017980685.1 Pseudomonas iridis | reverse complement strand
ATCGCTGGGACTTAAACGGTATTTTCTTCGGGGTAGTCGATGCTGATCCATACGGCGCACTTCCTGAGCGCTCCACACCGACGCCACCGCCTGAACTTGAAGGCGACGAAGTGGCGCGCTGGACCGGAAGCGGCTGGGAAAAGCTGGAGGCGGCGCCCGAACCCGAGCCGGTCCCGGCGCCGGACTGGCCCGTGCTGATTGCCGCGCGACGTTATCAGGTGGAAACCGGCGGGGTCACCGTGGAGGGGATCCCGGTCAACACCGAACGCGATAGCCAGGCGCTGATGACGGGTGCTGCCTTTGCCGCATCCCTTGATCCGAACTACCAGATCAAGTGGAAGGCGGCGACCGGCTTTGTCGAGCTGAACCGTGACCAGGTGATCGGCCTGGCTTCCGAGGTGCGGGCGTTCGTGCAGGCCTGTTTCAACCGTGAGGCGGAGCTGCTTGGGTTCGTGGCCGACGGCTCGATGACCGCTGAAATGCTCGAGGAGGGATGGCCCGCATGAGCCGCTTCGTCACCACGCTGAAAACCGACCAGACCGACCGACGCACGTACACGCTGCTTGCTGACCTGGTGCTGGCCGATGAGGACGAGCGCACGATCATCGTGCCATCCGGCTTCGTCACCGACTTCGCCAGTATCCAAGGGCTGCACAACGCCTTCCTGTTTGTGCTGTTCGCGCTGGTGTCGGGGTACGGCAACTACGCGGCGACGGTGCATGACTGGCTTTACGAGAATGGCCAGCTCAACCGCAAGGATGCAGACGCCGTCCTGTACCGTGCGCTGCGGGCGGAGGGTGTCGCTCGATGGCGGGCCTGGCTGTTCTGGGCAGGTGTCCGAATAGGCGGCGCCAAGCACTACACCAAGACCCCGACCCGTTCGGGGTTTTCTTCGTCTTAAGGCATGCTACGAAAGTAGTAATGCCATTCCGCCAGTAGGAAAATAGGATGCACTGGCAGAAACATGGTTAAGGACCGGCATGTTCAATTTTACTATCAACTTTCTCGCTCTGCTTTCTGCTCTTGTTTACGTTATTGCATGGCTGATGCTTCCGCCGCTTTAACGTGCAAACGTTCAATGAGCATGGCCGCAAAAAGACGAAGCCCCGGCGAGCTGTAATCACCAGGGCTTCTATTTTCTCTGATCGGGACATATCGAGAACGTTCCGCAATGCTAGCAGCGGGAATAGAAAAGCAAAACCCCGAAGATTCGCGGGCTTCGGGGTTTCTATTCCCTCCTATGGAAGTGTGGGCAAGGAGGGCGTGCCGGGATCATAACAGTGCCGGCGCTGTGAAGCACCCAACCCATCGACCACAAGTTTCAGCTATCCAGCCCGCCAGGTGCGGGTTTTTTTTCGCCTGGAGAAAGCCATGCCCATCACCGAGCAGCAGCTGCTGCAGATCCTCCCGAACGCCGGCCGCCAAGCCGGCGTTTTTGTTCCTGTCCTGAATACGGCCATGGGCAAGTACGCAATTGTGACTCGCCTGCGTGTTGCCGCATTCATCGCCCAGGTCGGCCATGAGTCTGGCCAGTTGATGCGCCTGGTGGAAAACCTGAACTACAGCGCTGAAGGCCTGATGAAGACTTGGCCAAGCCGGTTCGACCTGGTTCGAGCAACGGCAGCAGCCCGCAAGCCCGAGCAGATCGCCAACATCGTGTATGCCGGTCGCATGGGCAACACCGAGCCGGGTGATGGCTGGAAATATCGCGGTCGTGGTTTGTTCCAGGTGACCGGCAAGACGAACTATGCAGCGTGTGGCGATGCCCTGGGCCTGGACTTGCTCAATCGGCCGGAGTTGCTGGAGCAGACTCAATACGCCGCCCTGTCGGCCGCATGGTTCTGGTCGGTGAATGGCTTGAACACCCTGGCCGATGCCGGCGACCTGAAAGGCGTAACGCTGCGCATCAATGGCGGGCTCAACGGCCAGGCCGACCGCCAGGGGCTGTACGACAAGGCGCTGAAGGTGCTGGCATGACGCCTGGTCAAGTCCTGGCCGCTATCCTGCTGGCGCTCGCCATCGGATTTGGCGGTGCCTGGCAGGTGCAGGACTGGCGCATGGGCGAGCGACTGGCCGTGCAGGACGGCTTGCACCAGTCGGACCTGACAGCTATCGGCAATGCCGCGGCCGCCCAGGCCCGTATCGAGCAGGACAAGCGCCTGGGCCTAGAAGGCCGTCTTCAATCTATAGACGAAGCGCATTTCAAGGAATTTAGTGATGCACAGAAAAATATTTCAAGGCTGCGTGATCGCCTGGCTACTGCTGATCTGCGGCTGTCAGTCCTTATCGACGCCACGGATTCAGCCAGTGGCTGCAACGTGCCTTCCACCCCCGGCGCCGTCGGCGTGGTTCATGGAGCCGCGCGAGCCCAACTTGACCCAGCGCATGCTCAACGAATTATCGCCATCACCGACACCGGCGACCGTGGACTGATCGCGCTACAGGCTTGTCAGGCCTATGTGCGGGCACTCAGTTCTGCCGATACCGCGCATCCCTGAGAAGGCTCTGATTCTCGTGGAAGAGATGGTCCCTCTGGTGCGACACATCAGCGAATCTGCGTTTTTCGCTCAGTAACTCCCCCTCGGTGTACTGAAGCTTTGCCCTGAGAGAGTTACGATCCACCGTGAGAGCGTCATTGTCTCTGACCAAGCCCTGAATATTTTCCAGTGCACGCTCCAGCTTAAGGGTGAGCGCTTCGAATTCGTTCTCATACATCCGCAGCTGGTGCCGGCAGGTTTCGAGCGGAGTCGGATTGCCGAGCCAGTCGTCGGTGTCTTCTATATAGAGGGGGTCCACGGGCACGCCTTACTGAATACTGTTTGCATATACAGTAATCGAGGCTGTCCCAGCGGGCGAGGGTGAGGCGACGAGCTGTCAGTCGGGCGTCATCAAAACAGCCAACGTCATTTTGATGAATTCTTCATTCCGATCGAGCGCGGCCAGAGAGCTTCGGACATTTTCGGCTACATCGGCGGATCCGCGCTGCTCGACCCAGAGGGTGAGTTCCATGATGGCGGCTTCAAGGGCAAGTTGGTTTTCGTTGATCTTGGCGAGCAGGGAAGGGAGTAGATCTGAGTTCGGCATTGGGTGTCCTCCATGGAAGAACCCAGAATAGCAGAGGGAGATTTGATCGGCAGAACGCCGGAGAGGGTGCCAAAAGGCGGGGGGACTTTTTCGGGGATTCGTAAATATCGGTGATGATCAGTGAGGCACCGTTTGCAGCGAGCGCCGATAGAAGACTCAACAAATACTGGGGTTTCATCCCATTTTCAAGCATGGGGTGCTAGGGGTCGAGTGTTCGAATCACTCCGTCCCGACCATATTTTTCAATGACTTAGCCAGGTTTGGTAACAGCCTGGCTTTTTCATGTCCGCGATTTGGCTGTTCCGGTAGTGAATTGGTAGTGAATTGAGATTGTCTTGTGTGGTGGTTCGCATCTGGCGATCGGATAGCCATACGCCTCTAGGCCGTTTATCACGACTGTCAGCTAAGTCTCCCGGAGCTGCTAAGCAGCTGCGCCTGCCAAGCATGAGTTGGTGTCTATGGCTCACCAGACTATGAACTATCGAGCGATAGGCTTCATACCTGGCGCACCTGACGTAGTCGGAGGGTGATATCGAAAAAGCTATTTGGGGTTCTCGGCAGTGCTGAGTCTGTGGCGTAGCGTTGCCCTAGGCTCAGTTTCCCTTGACCTTGCGAGCTTCCTCTTCGTTTCAGCTTTTTCGGCCTTGAGTACTGCTTGCGTGATCAGATCCTCCAGCATTCCAGATATCGTTTTCTTTTGTCTTCCGGCTAGGCGGTCAAGCTGAACCTTCACTGCCGTATCAAGAGTGAAGCTGTAGGACTTCTTATCTACTTGTCGATCTCTGTATCGCTTCTGGCGCCAGGCGGCTGTCATATTCCTGATTAGCAGCTCATTGGCTGGTGTGTCTCGTAGAGATTGACTCCATTCGGTGAGGCTATCTTCAGGAGAGGACAGCAAGCCCTTAGAAAGTATCTCCCCCTTTGTAGTCAAGTAGTCAATTGCCCACAGGTGCTGGGCTCGATTTCGAGGGTTAAGCCACTTAAGAACCATAGCCTCTAGCTTTGTAACCTCCGGTTCTGATGGGTCTACGGTGGGCAGATCTGATGGGTCTATTGTAGATAGGTCTGATAGGTCTGACAGGTCTATGGTGGATGGGTCTGATAGGTCTACGGCGGTTATGAATGTAGTATTTTTATCGCTCAATGTAATGTTATCCTGTACCAGATATTGATTCGTTACTATGTGATGGTTTGCCGTATCGTCACATGGTGACGAAACGTGTGACGAAACGTGTGGCGTAACCATGTAACGCTACGGAGAGGTGTTCAGTGTGACGTTACCTGTTTAATTTAGCGTATATGTCCAATTATGAAAGGCTTTATCCTGAAATATCCTTGGTTCTGTTAATAAAAAATAACCAATTTAATATGCGATTCTGCTCTGAATGGCATCTCGAAATCCGGGTGAAGGGTGTCACATATCCACTTGTGAAGAACGGTAATCAGGAGTGTCTTTGATCTGCGCTTCCATCTACAGCATGGAGCTAAACGGTCGGCGGCTGCAGTCAAAGCGACTTGCCGCAGCAAACTCAACATTATCGCGGGCCGTGCATACGCGCTCGAGCTGGCTGCTAATCGGTTCCCATCAAATTGGTAGACCTATGGCTACGCTGATTCATCCTCATTCAGAGAGTTCGGAGGTTTGGGCAGGAACTAGGGGAACAGGCTCTGGCGATGATCGGTTCGCAATGTGGTGGATCGGCTTCGAAGTATTTTTTTACAGGCTTTGCGAATCCTCTGAACGATATGAGAGGAGCCCGTTCATGAGGATCATCCGCCTGAAAGAAGTTATCGACTGCACCGGACTGGGCCGGTCTACTATCTACAAGTACATCAGCGAGGGGAGTTTTCCGAAATCAGTATCATTGGGCGACAGGGCTGTTGGCTGGGTTGAAAGCGAGGTGCATGATTGGATCCTGGCAAGGATCGAAGAGCGCGACCTGACCTAGGGTGCTGCCATGACCGGTTTGCAGCCGGTCATGGCAGTTATGCAGGCTGGACCTTGCCAGCGCTTACCGGGATTGACTGGAAACTCTCTATATATCCCAGGCAGTGTTACTTCCATTGCCTCGGCCTACTGGGCTTCAAACCGGATCAGGGCATGGTTTTTTACCGGAGTGATAGCGGAATAAATATGTAAGCGTGGCGGGAGCAGTCGGGTCTCAGTTCCCTCAGTTTTCTGGAGAGGGCTTTCTCGGTGTGGGTATTATGCTTTTAGTAGTCTCACTACCCGCAGGGTTGGTACTGGTCGGCATGGCGGCTACTGGCTCCTAAAGCCAGTAGCCGGATATCACGTAGGTCATGTCCTACAAGGTTGTGAATAAAAAAATACACACTGGGCATTGGTTATGAACCTAATCCCAGTGAGTAGTAACCATGCTTCGTCATCCCGATAACACCAACCTCCGCCTGCACCACGACGACACCTTTGAAGGCCTGCCAGTGATGGTCGAGAAAGGCCCCTTCGTCTGGCAATACCTGTCCCGCTTGAAGCGCACCATAGATCTTGCACTTAAGCAGTACTCCAGGGTATTGGCCTACAGAGTGGATCTCCGTCTGCCAGTCGGAATCGATCTACCTGATCATGCTTACACCAACGAGGTCATCAGTAGGTTCATTGAATCCTTCAAAGCGAAGATCGAGCACAACCGTGACAAGGCCCGTGCACGAAATCTATACGCCCATGACTGCAAGGTCCGATACGTCTGGGCCAGAGAAGTGGGCTGGGGAGGGCGACCACACTACCACCTGCTGATATTGCTCAATCGAGATGCCTACTACACGGTTGGACGGCTGCGATCTGAGGCTGACAACATGATCAGCCGCATGCAAGAGGCATGGGCCAGTGCTTTGGGCCTGCCTGACGATCAAGTTGATGGGCTGGTACATATCCCCCGTAATGCGGAATACCGAGTTGATCGGTATGTGCGTGCTGACGATGAGGACGTGCTGATGGATCTGTTCTACCGCGCCAGCTACCTGTGCAAGGCTGCTACGAAGTCCTATGGGAGCAATCATCATGGCTTTAGATGTAGTAGGGACTGACTGGGCTGTTCTTTCTTCGTGTGAGCAGCAAACCGGCAGGGGCACGAACCTTTCGCACTGGTCGCGTTCGACGGGCAACTGATTGAGTGCCATCGATCAGTCGATGGCTATTCCCCTTCTGAGCGAATGTCCTGTTTCTTAGCTGGCTGATTGCCACTACAGTAGTGCCCTTTTACTAGGAGGGCTCATGGCATCAGTGATTGAAGTGACTCAGGATGTGGTTTACGAACTGTCAGGCGAGAAGGTAACCATCCCGGCAGATTCGATTGTTCAGTCCTCATCTGAGTTGGTGGAGGCTCCCAGATTCAAGGGAGATGGTGAAACCTATGCGACGTTGTTCACTGGGACTACCCAGGCAGGCCCTGTCGTATGGCGTGTCACGGCAGATTACGGTTTTACAACTCCAAGCATCGACTCGGTCGAGTTGGTGGAGTGCCCAGAAAGTATCGAGATTATCCAGAGCTTAGCTGTTGAGATCGTAGATATCGATGCAGACGTTGATGTATAGGACTGCTCCAATCTCCACATCCAGCTGAACTACAATGCTTCAACGCGCTGGTAGGCTCGAGCTCAGGAGGGGCAACAACCATATAGGGACTTGTCTGTAGAAGCGGTCATTCAGCGACTTGGTCGACATCTCAGTAATCCGTTCTATCACCTGCAACGTGACGACCTGGCTGGACAGGCCGAGTTCTTCTGTAGAGCTAGCTGCCTCTACAAGTCGGCTACCAAGGGCTTTGGTGATGGCCATCATGGCTTTGGGTCTAGTCGGATCATGGTTCGCGAATTGGCTGAGCAGAATCAAAGTTTTCGACTCTGATCCAATTGCAAAGGGCTGGAGGGAATTTGGTCACTCTGTGCCGTGGTCGAAGAGCACACACCCGACAAGCCCGTCGGATTTTCCAGGTCAGGGATCCATTGATCGCGTCCGGCTTTACGACGGTCAAGGCTCAGGCTAAGGTGCTGGCATAAGGACATGATTTTCTAACATTTGTCCACGGAAGGTTCCTGATTAGCCGTAGTGAAACTACCGCCCTTCCATTCCGAATTTGTTGTGCCCTGAAAAACGCGTGCCGAGCAAGGTGCTTTCATCGATCGCCAGCGGGATTGGCGATTGACGCATCAATGTGGGTGTTGCAGGCGTCTTGAACATCAAAAAAATGCTTAATTGAAGGCGGAAAGTATGGATTTTTCGACGCTGTTGCATCTTTGGGGTGCAGCAAGCTCCGAGCAGCTGATCGCACCAAAAATGGTAGTTGGCTTCGTTTTCATTTTATGCGCTTGGTACTTTTTCCGTTATTTTTGTAGATCCTTCAAACTTAGCAGTCAGCTGAAAAGTCTGACTAAACGCGTGCAGGGTGTGAAAGCGCTCGCCCCGTCTCAACGGCGCTCTGAATTGGAGCGACTGTTCAATGGAAGCAAGCTGGAGCACTCCTGGCACGAGTACGCTGAAACGCTGCATGACCAGTTTGAGTTTCAGGAAGGTGAGCAGGTCCTTGTACGGTCGCGCGCCACCGCCGGAGCGGCACATTTTTTTTCACCTCAAAGCGTGGTCGATACCCCGCTGGGAACCGAGTTCTATAAACACCTGCCTGGTATTTTGACCGGCATCGGTATTGTCGGAACCTTCTTCGGCTTGATGCTAGGCCTACAGCATTTTGATCCAAGCACCCCCGAGCAGGTAAATGCCAGCGTCGATAAGCTGCTCAAGGACGTGTTGTTTGCGTTCATCGGCTCCTTTATTTCAATCATGGCCTCTATAGCCGTCACGATTACTGAAAAGTGGCGTCTGGGCCAATGCTACAGGCTCCTTGAAGCGTTCAACGAAACCATCGACGGGCTTTTCGACAGCGGTGTCGGTGAGGAATATCTAGCGGAGCTTGTGCGCTCGAGTGCGGAAAGCTCCGTGCAAACCCGTCAGCTCAAGGACAGCCTGGTAACCGATCTGCGGGAAATGCTGCAGAACCTCGTTGATACCCAAGTCCGCGAAAGCCTCAAATTAGCGGATACCTTGTCAACGACTTACCGTGACTCTGGGCAGTTGTTGGCCGATCAGGTAAGCAGTGCGATTGAGAACAGTCTCAAATCCCCCCTTGAAGCTATCGCGGGTGCGGTTCAGGCTGCCAGTGGCGATCAGTCAGGGCAAGTACAGAACCTTCTTCAGGATGTTCTAGTTGCCTTCATGAACAAGCTGGAAGGTACGTTCGGCCAACAGTTCAACGGTCTACACGAACTGATGGGCCAGTCCGTTGCCGCCATGCAGTCGATGCAGCAGGGCTTTTCGACGCTGATCCAAGATATGCGTTCGGCTAGTGAGTCATCGACTCAAAACAGCTCGACCATGATTGCCCAGTTACTCTCCGATATGCAGGCCGGACAGAACGCCATGCAAGCGGGGATGAACGAGATGCTCGCCAATCTCCAGGCTTCGGTTGCCCGTATCGGCAACGAAGGGGAGGGGGCAGGTGCTCGAATGGCCGAGCAGTTGGAGAAGTTATTTGCTCAAAGCGAGACTCGCCAACAGGCAATGGCTGAGAATCTCCAGGCTTTTGTTGAGTCGATCAAGCAGAACATCGGCCAAGGTCAACAGGACACCATGGCGAAAATTGCGGGCTCCGTTGAGGTGCTGGGTGAGCAACTCTCGGCAGTCTTCAAGCAATTGGAGCACGGCCAGCAGCAGATGGATCAAACCACCCGCGCTGCACAGGCTGACCTGCATCAAGGCACCCGCGACCTGGTGGGCGGCCTTGACGAGCAGGTCAAGGCGTTGCTGCAAACAGTGTCAGAGCAACAGAAGTCTGCACAGGACACCGTTAAGGCGTTGAGTGCCCAGACAGAGCAGCATTTGCAAAGCATGCAGCTAGGCGCAGACAAGATGCGGGCGGCGGCTGAGCGGTTCGAAACGGCCGGACAAAGCGTTGCGCGAGCCAGTGAGTCGACTGCGGGGCTGATGGGCACAGTCCAGGGCGCAGGTACTGAGCTTGCACAGGCATCACGTGAGCTGAACACCGTGGTCGCGGACTATCGAAACAATCGTGAAGCGCTGGCGAAAACTCTCGCGGTCATCGAAGGAGTTGTCGCAAGTGCACAAGGGGAGGCCAGCGGTCGCAGCCACTATCTCCAGGACCTGAAGGTTCAAAGCGAGCGGATGCAGGCGCTTAACCGAGAAGTGTATGAATACCTGGAAAACATCAGTGGTGTGCTTGGTAACGGCTTCAAAGAGTTCGGTGATGGTATGGATCGGGTTTTGAGACAAACCCTGGGTAGCCTGGATGCCGAGCTCGATAAGGCAGTCAAGAGCCTCGCTGGCGGTGTAGAAGGGGTCAAGGAAAGTCTCGAAGACTTCGGCGACATCATGGAACGAATCAGGCAGTAACGGAGGCTAGTCGATGTTTGGTAAGCAAATGCCTTCGGTTGCCCGTTCAAAAGACGAGGGAGAGAAGCCTTTTTGGATATCCTTCGCTGATTTAATGACCGCGATGATGATTCTCTTTCTCGTGGTCATGGTGGCGGCTTTGAGCTCTGTGACGCAGCGTATTAACCAAGCGGAGCAAGGAGAGAAGCAGCGTAATAGGGACATTAGTCAGATCTGCGAGCACCTGAGTCTTAAGGCGAAGACTGCCAGTAAAACCATCGTTGTAGACTGCAAGGACAACCGGATTAGCTTCGGCGATGCTGGTCGCTTTGGGCATAACCAGTACGCGCTGAGCAACGATGGCCAGTCGGCACTTCAAGAGGTTGTGCCGATGATTCTGGACGCGGCTAACAGTGAAGAAGGCCGTAAATGGTTCAAACAGGTTGTGATCGAGGGATCGACAGACACCGACGGCTCTTATCTTTATAACCTGCACCTTTCACTGCAACGTTCAGAGTGGGTGATGTGTAGTCTGCTCGATAGTCGCAGTCCGCTCCAAGTCGGATTGTCGCCGGAGCACCAACAGCAAATCAGATCGATGTTCCTGGCGGGCGGTGTGTCGTTCAACAATGCAAAGGACACTAAGGAAGAAAGCCGGCGAGTGGAGTTGCGCATGCAGTTCTTTGGCTTGAAGGAAAAGGAAGACAACCTCAAGCCAGAGGTCCCGGTTTTCAACAACACTGATATGGAAAAGTGTCAGTTGGCGATGAACCGATGACCAGCCCAATCGCGAGGCTTTCCGCCGCTATCAACCTGAGTCTTTCCGCGCATCGAGCGGGGCCGGCGCCTGAACCGTTGGCGCGATTCCCCCGTCTGGGTGCGGCGGGAATTGATCTTTACGAAAGATTCGAGCGCGCTGAAAAGGCTTTGCCGCCACCTCAGGAAAAGCGCCGCGCTGCGATAAGCAAATTCCGCAATGTACTCCCACTCAACGCCTCAGAATGGCGCTTGGTTTTCGCCGGCCTCTCGGACAAGAGTGAGCGAGTCGGGCCAATACTGGACGATGACCAGCTTTTTGACCGAGTGCACAAAGAAATCTATCACCGTATCGAAAAACGAAAGCTTAGCCGCCGCGATTGGTTGGCGCTGTGCTTTAGCTACTTTGGGTACGAGGCCGCCACGCCTGATCAGAACGCCAATTGGTGTGTGTTGCGGGCAGACGTTCAGCTTGGTTTCGATTGCGTTAGAGGTCAGCAAAAACGCGAGAAGGAATGGGTGCATATCGTCCAGCAACATCAGGAGCTTTTTTCCGAGCAGGCAGGTGCCAGGCTGGGCGACCAGATGTTCAATGGTGAAATCAGCGACCTTTCAGCGTTGCAGACGATTGCGCAGATCCCTGACAGCAGTTGGCTGTGGCGAAGGATCTTTAACGTACTGATCTCTCGTATTTTCATGTTGGATGACGCCGAGTTTTCTCAGCGCTTAGCCGACCTTGTCGACATCGGCCGGCAGCATCCGCGCTACATGAACGACATTCTGAGTGCGTGTCTGTCGCGCTATCACGTAGCTGCTTATCGAGAAAAGCCGTCGTCGTTGCTCAAACAGGTTGCACTCGACAATTGGGGCAGCCCTCAGATCCGTTCCAGGCAAAACAGCTGGCTGCAGTATGTTGAAAAAGATGTCTGTGCAATGGTCGTTGCATGGTTTGCGAAGGAGGACCTTGAGCACTTCTTTAACCTATTGAAGGGAGACTCCGAGGTTGATCAATCGCGTCTGCACTATTGGCTGCGATTTGCCAACCAAATGAGTTACACCCGAATTGTTATGGGGTCGGATGCGTGGAATGACCGCGGGCGGGACTTCGTTCATTTCCGTGAGAAAAACAAAGGGCGCTTGAGCAAGCTAGTAGGCGGCCCTGGGCACAACAATGCTGTAGTCATGCAAATTGGGAACTACTTTTTCGTGGAGTTCTCCGGCACAGGCAATGCCTGCTATGTGTACAAAGCAGATGATTCGCCATTCAACCCAGACAAATCCCAGCTTGAGCTTACTGCAGAGTTGAAGCAGGCAAATCGTGCGCTGGATCGAATGCGGCATTCACCGGCACCTAGCCGCCCGAACCGTATAGAGGGTTGGCTGAGCAAATTCGATGACTCTCTAGGGAAATTGGGCATTCACGTGCAGAGTCAAACCGGCACGCCCGGGTCATCCAAGCCCATGGCTTTTGAAGACCAAGTCCGTGACGCGCTAAAGTCGGTCAAACACAAACTCTATGACCAACGCGCGCGCGGCGGCGCGTTTCAGGTCCAGCTTGATGACAATGATCAGTCTGCCGTTGCAGCGCTCCAACGCCTGGGCTTCAAGCCCGTCAATCACCAGCCACTCAGGTTCTGGAGGCAGTAATGCTCAAGCGTTTCCTCAAAGGCATTGGCCTGCAGCCGGATACGGCGGTAGTAAATACTGAGCCTGCTTTTTCCATTGAGGAGCAGGGCATTTGTTATCCCCTGAGCTTGGCGGAGAATGCACAGTCCTGGCCGCTGGCAAGCTATCTGGATCAGTTGGAAGAAGAGGAGTTCGTCTCCCAACTCAGCGATCGCTGGCTGCTGACGTGGGATGAACTCTATCGGCTTCTAGATGAGCCAGAGCACTTAACAAGTCTGCCGCTATTGGGGTTGCCGCCTAAGACAGCTCTCATTCCTCAACTGAGCAGCCAGGGCAGTATTGCCTCCGACGACTTCAAGGTCGCTGTCAGTGGATGGCGTGATCCGCAATCCAACTCAAATGTGCAGGTGCAGCGTATGGGCGCCATCGTCCAGCACCACGGAAAAATGGAGATTTTGCCTGAGTCGTGCTGGAAGCTGACCGGTGCGGTACGGCAACTTTACCTGGCTCAACAAAATGAGCCGGGTGAAGTAACCAACCAGATCGGCTGGGCCAGCATCAGGAAGTTGGCACGCAAGGCTGGTGCCGGTATGGATGGCTTCCTGGATAAGACCGTCGTTATCAAACCTGAAAGCCTGCGGCTCAACCCGCGAAAATCGACAGTAGGTAATACGCCGGTTATCGAGCTGCAACCAACCTTCGAAGGCCAGCCGGCAAACTGGCTTGAGAGTTTCGACGGTGCCAATCAGGTTCAGGATCGATACCGAGTGACCGGTGATGATGGATCGTTGACTCACATCCTGATTGAGCCCGAAGTCAAATCTGTATTGGACTATGTGCGCTCGTTGCCCGGGCGTCGGGTTGCTGGGGACGATGCACTTTCCTTCGTCCGCAACCCTTACAGCGCACTCGGCGAAAGTGCCGCGCAAGTGCTGGATGCGGAGATCTATGAAGACGAACTGGCCGAGGCCGGGATTTTCTTTCACCGCTTTCATCTGGAACCCAAACTGAATGAAGCGGGACAGCACATTGAGCAAGTAAACCTGACTCTCGAACCAATCTCATCAACCCCGCAGCCGCCCATCGAAGTTGAATTCAAAGCAGCTTATGAACTCGCGCCGTTCGTGCATGAGTTGCAGCTGAAATTGGCCGCTGGCATGCCCGCTGGTTTCTGGCAGGGCTATGAGCTGGAACTCAGCGATTTTGATTTGCGCCAGTTGGCAGGTATCAGCGACCTGCTTAAGCGTTGGCAAAACGAAGCGGCCGGTATTGAGTTCGACTCAGTCCTGGACCTGTCTCTATACGGCGATCGTGTGACTGGCATCGGGGAAGCGGAAAAAATTACTTCGCCTTTCCTCGTCAAAGAGGCGACCGAGAACTGGTTGCCGAAGGATGTTGCGGCGCTGGGCATTGACGCAGAAATTCTTGGGCGTTGGGATCCATCCGACCGTGCTCAATTTGAAGCGTTTGAGCAGCGGCTGGATGAAGCTCGCGCTGCCGGTGATGAAACGGTCTGTTTGCCAGAGTCCGAAACACCGCTCTCGATTGCCGCCGCCGAGCAACTGTTTGATGCCTGGTCCAAGAAGATCGCCCCTGTCGAGACCGGCCTGGTCCAGCAACAGGAAAAGGTTGGTCGCGCCGTACTGCAAATCGGCCACAACATTGACGAACCGACCTACGTTCAGATTCGTCAGGCAGCCTTACGCGCCGCTTTGGACGCAACGCCAGAGTTGCCCAGCTTGCTCAAGCCTGAAGTCGTCTTGCGTGAGCACCAACTTCAAGGCGTCGCGTGGTTGCAGCACTTGTACCGCTTGTCCCCTTCAGACGTGTCAGGTTGTTTGCTCGCGGATGACATGGGGCTTGGGAAAACGATCCAGTTGCTCACCTTTTTTGTCTGGTACCTGGAAAAGTATCCACAAGACAAACCGACACTAATCGTCGCCCCAGTTTCATTGCTTGATAACTGGGAGCGAGAGCTTCATCGGTTCTTCTTCGCTGATGCGCTGCCAGTGCTGAAGTTGTATGGCTCAGCCTTGAGCGCAGTTAAGTTCAAGAAGGAAGAAATTCCTGCCGACTTGAAAGCAAAAGGCATCAAGAATCTTCTGCGCCCGGGTTGGATGGGCGGCGCCCGAATCGTCCTGACGACTTACGAGACACTTCGCGATCAGGAGTTTTCCCTGGCGCGCCAGCAGTGGTCGATCGTCGTATGCGATGAAGCACAGAAGCTGAAGAACCCCGCGGCACTGGTTACTCAGGCGATTAAAGCAATTCCTGCGAGATTTCGAGTGGCGTGTACCGGTACGCCCGTCGAGAACACCCTGATTGATCTCTGGTGCCTCTTCGACTTCATTCAGCCAGGTTTTCTGGGCGGTTTGAACCAGTTCGGTCGCGAGTATCAACGCCCAATCGAAGCGGCGTTGGAGCGTGATACGGTTGCTCTGGAGCGCCTTCGAGGGCTTATCGATCCACAGACTCTGCGCCGTACCAAGCAAGACATTGCCAAGGATCTGCCTGCCAAAATCGAAGACACGGCATGTCGTTCACTGAGCATGCATACCTTGCAGCGAAATCTGTACCTGTCCGAAATATCCGCGTACAGCCAGAAGCAGCAGATCGAAGAACAGCTCGATCAAAAGACCTCCGGCATGCTTGGGTTGCTGCACAAGCTCAAGCTCATTTGCGCCCACCCGTATAGCGTCCAGCCCGACAAGCGACTGCGCGACAATTCGCCAAAACTGCAGTGGTTGATGCAGACGCTTGAGTCGATCAAAAAAGCTGGGAACGGCGACAAGGTCATCGTCTTTACCGAGTTGCGTGATATCCAGCGGGAATTGCAGCACTCGATCCAAGAGCATTTCGGGTTTCGGGCGACCGTCATCAACGGCGATACCAGTACCAGCAGTCAAAGCGCCAATAGCAGACAAAAGCTGATTGACCAATTCCAGGAGCAGCCCGGTTTCGCAGTAATCATTCTGTCGACGATCGCAGTCGGGTTTGGAGTAAACGTGCAGGCGGCTAACCACGTTATTCACTTTACTCGTTGCTGGAACCCGGCCAAGGAAGATCAAGCTACGGATCGGGCTTATCGGATTGGGCAGGAGAAGGATGTGTATGTGTACTACCCAACGGTTCGCGATGCGGCGATGCCGACGTTTGAGGCGACGTTGGATGAGTTGCTGAGTAAGCGACGAGCGTTGGCGCGGGATATGTTGAGTGGGGCTTCGGAGATTCAGGCTTCGGATTTTGAGGCGGTGCTAAAAGCACGGTGAGGGCCGATTGGTAGAAATTAATGCTCGGCAATATGTCAATTATGGGTACAGGTGTGTTCATCCCCGAGTTTGCAAATACGCTAGAACCAGCGAGCTGGCGCTTGCCTGGCGCAGTAGCGTCAGTAGCATCTGAGAGGATTATTTACCTGTGCACACGTCCAGTGTTGGCACCGAAAGCTCAGCGGCTTACTGTGCGCGGAATCCAAGGCGACCGTCCACCGTCTACGACATCATGGGTGATTCACTTGTGATATTGGAGAGGTACCAAAAAGTAGGGACGATATGCTGGCCCGATGAAACCGAAGTAGATAAGGTTCGCTAGTTCACCGCAGGTAAATCTACCGCTTCGCTACAGATATCTGTCGACCCCCCTGTCTGGCGCTGGCGCCATGGGCATTTCCCGAGCGCGCAACAGACGACGCCTGCGCACTTACTTTTTACCCCAGCTAGGATTGCCAATGGCTATCAAGAAATCCGATCTTTACTCTTCCCTCTGGGCCTCGTGTGACGAGTTGCGCGGTGGGATGGATGCCAGCCAGTACAAGGACTACGTCCTGTTCATGCTGTTCATAAAGTACATCTCCGACAAGTACGGCAACTCTGATGACTTCGCGCCACCTGTGACCATCCCGTTTGGTGCCAGCTTCAAGGACATGATCGCCCTCAAGGGCAAGGCCGACATTGGCGACAAGATCAATACGCAAATCATCCAGCCGCTGATTGATGCCAATGCCCGACTTGCACGCAGTGACTTCCCCGATTTCAACGACCCAAACAAGCTCGGTGAAGGCGATGCGATGGTGCAGCGCCTCACCAACCTGGTTGCGATCTTCGAGAAACCCGAGCTAGATTTCTCGAAAAATCGCGCCGACAACGACGACATCCTTGGCGATGCCTACGAATACCTGATGCGCCACTTCGCCAGCGAGAGCGGCAAGAGCAAGGGGCAGTTCTACACCCCGTCTGAGGTCAGCCGCATCATCGCCAAAGTTATCGGTATCAGCCCGGCCAATGCAGTGGCCGCTACGACTGTTTATGACCCTACCTGCGGCTCAGGCTCGCTGTTGCTGAAAGTGGCCGACCAGGCTGGTAAGCACATTACCCTGGAAGGGCAGGAGATGGACGTGACCACCGCCGGTCTCGCCCGCATGAACATGATCCTGCATGACTTCCCGACCGCTAACATCCTGCAGGGCAACACGTTGTCCTCGCCGAAGTTCAAGGATGGCGAACAGCTGCGTACTTACGACTACGTAGTGGCCAACCCGCCGTTCTCGGTCAAGAGCTGGAGCGTCGGCCTGACGCCAGCCAATGACCCCTATCAGCGCTTTGCCTGGGGCGAGCCACCGGCCAAGCAGGGCGACTATGCCTTTTTGCTACACATCATCCGTTCGCTGAAAAGTAGCGGTAAAGGTGCCTGCATTCTGCCCCACGGCGTACTGTTTCGTGGTAATGCCGAGGCGGTGATCCGGGAGCAGCTGGTGCGCTCTGGTTACCTCAAAGCCATTATCGGTCTCCCGGCTAACCTGTTTTTCGGCACTGGAATTCCTGCTTGCATCCTGGTATTGGACAAGGAGAACGCCAGTGCGCGCAAAGGCATTTTCATGATCGATGCCGCCAAGGGCTTTATCAAAGATGGTCCGAAGAATCGCTTGCGCGATCAGGACGTACACAAGATTGTCGATGCGTTTACCCGAATGACAGATGTGCCGCGTTACGCGCGCATGGTCCCCTTCGACGAAATCAGCGACCCGAAGAACGACTTCAACCTCAACCTGCCGCGCTATCTCGACAGTTCGGAGCCTGAGGACATTCAGGATATCGACGGCCATTTGCGCGGTGGCATTCCCGAGCGTGATATCGATGCGTTCGGTAGCTACTGGCAGGTCATGCCTGCCCTGCGCGCGGCCTTGTTCAAACCGGCCAGCCACCCCGGTTACTTTGAGCTGGTCAGCCGCGAGGTCAAGCCAGTCATCTTCGCTCACTCACAGTTCACCGCCTTCAAGGCAGGTGTGGATACGCTGTTCAATCAGTGGGTGGACAGCAGCACCCCGCAACTGAAAAGCTTTGCTGCCGATGAGGCCAGCAGCCACCCCAAGACATTGATCGCCACGCTGTCTGAAGACTTGCTCAGCGCCTTCGCCAAAGCGCCTTTGCTCGACTATTACGACATCTATCAGCACCTCATGGACTACTGGACCGAGACCATGCAGGACGACTGCTACCTGATCAGCGCCGACGGCTGGATGGCCGGCGCTAAAGTGCGTGAAGTCCTCAAGGTAAAGGACAAGAATAACAAGCTGGTCTGGGCTGAGAAGCATGACTACTGCCAAGGCAAGCGCCGCTTTAAGTCCGACCTGATTCCGGTCGAGATTCTGATTGTCCGCTATTTCATGGCCGAGCGCAGCGCGATTGAAGGCCTTGAAACCCAGCTTGCGAGCGTCGAGCAACGCATGAGCGAAATGCTGCAAGAGTACAGCGGTGAGGATGGCTCGCTCAGCGAGGTGATCGAGGGAGAGGGTGACAAGCAGAAGGTCACGGCCAAAGCCATCAAGGTACGCCAACGCGAGATTGGCGAAGATCCGGATTATGAGGATGAACTAAAGGTATTGGACGAATACGCAGCTTTGATCGATCAGCAAAGCATCCTTAAGGCCAAACTCAAAAAGGCTGAGGAAGGCCTCGACGGCAAGATCCACGCTAAATACCCGCAGCTTAGCGAAGACGAGATCAAAACTCTGGTGGTGGACGATAAATGGCTGGCCACCCTAGCCGTCGCGATACAGGGCGAGCTGGATCGCGTTTCCCAAACACTGACCGGGCGCATCCGCGAGCTGAGTGAACGCTACGCCACGCCGTTGCCGCAGCTCACTGATGAAGTCGCCACGCTTGCCAGTCGTGTAGACGAACATCTTAAAAAGATGGGGGCGGTATGGTAGTAAAACCGGGTTACAAACTGACTTCAGTGGGGGGCATTCCGGAAGATTGGGAAACTCGACCTTGTTCCGAACTGAGTGAGCGAATCATGGTCGGCGTCGTGATTCGCCCAACGCAATATTACGTGCGCAACGGAATCCCGGCATTTCGATCCGCTAACATCCGTGAGGATGGCATCACCGACCTCGACCTCGTTTTCATCAGCGAAAAGTCCAACATGCTACTGGCGAAAAGCCAGACTCGTGCTGGTGATGTACTCACGGTTCGAACTGGGTATCCGGGAACGAGTGCGGTTGTGCGCCCTCGTCACGCAGGTTCTAACTGCATCGATATCCTCATCACTAGGCCTTCAGAAGCAGCATTGAACTCAGATTATCTGGCCATCTGGGTTAACTCTTCGTTCGGTAAAGAGCAGGTTCTTCGAAATCAGGGCGGCCTTGCCCAGAAGCATTTCAATGTTGGCGACATGCGAAATCTTGTCGTCGCGCTACCCCCCATCCCCGAACAACGCGCTATCGCTACGGCGTTGAGTGATGTGGATGCACTAATGGGTGCGCTAAAGCGGCTGATCGCCAAGAAGCGCGACCTCAAGCAGGCCGCCATGCAGCAACTCCTCACCGGCCAAACCCGCCTGCCAGGCTTCAATTGTGAGTGGGAGGTGCGGGCTCTCGCTGACCTAGCAGATATTCGTAGCGGCGGCACACCCAGCACTGCTGAGCCTAAGTTCTGGGACGGAGATGTTTTATGGTGCACGCCGACAGATATCACATCGCTGTATGGACACAAATATCTGAGCGAGACCAGTCGCAGAATTACTGACCATGGACTGAAATCTAGTTCGGCGGAGATGATTCCCGCTAACTCAATCGTCATGACATCGCGAGCCACAATCGGCGAGTGCGCCATCAACACAGTCCCTGTTTCGACCAATCAGGGTTTCAAGAACTTTGTCCCGTATGAGCATGTGGACGTGGACTTTCTCTACTACCTACTCACGAAGCAAAAGCAGGGTTTCATCAGTCTCTGCGGTGGCAGCACCTTTCTTGAAATAGGCAAAGGACAGCTCGTAGCGTATGAAGTCCGCCTCCCAGACAACAAAGCAGAACAAACTGCCATTGCCACCGTGTTGGGCGATATGGACGCAGAGCTGTCCGCGTTGGAGCAGCGCCTGGCCAAAACCCGCGCCCTTAAGCAAGGCATGATGCAAGAACTGCTAACCGGAAGGACCCGATTGCTATGACCGAACAGGCCATTACCTTAAAGACTGTCAACGAACTACGGCTAGACGGCGAAGGAAAACCCCAGCGCTATTTTATTGCGGCCTATCAGCGTGGTTACCGCTGGACGCCTTTGCAGGTCACACAGCTGCTGGAAGATATTCGCGAATTTACCAAGCGCCGTAGTCCGCAGCCGGAAGACTTTTATTGCCTGCAACCCTTGGTGATGCGCGTTTCCGAAGAGGGCGGATATGAGGTGGTCGACGGACAGCAACGCCTCACCACCTTGATGCTGATTCTGCGCCATTTTAATGAGCGGCTTACTGAGAAATACAGGCAGCCGGTATTTACGCTTGAATATGAAACGCGGCCGAAACTGCTCAACTTTCTTGATGATCCCACCGAAGAGCTGGCCAACAGGAATGTGGATTTCTATCATTTGAAAATGGCGATGGATGCCATTGAGAACTGGTTTGCCGACAAGGACAGTGAACTTGAGGAAATAAAATCTGCCTTTCAGGGCAAGGCCAAAGTTATCTGGTACGAAATCGCAGAAACAGAGCACCCGGTCGATGTGTTTACTCGGCTTAATGTCGGGAAGATTCCGCTGACGAATGATGAGCTGATTCGTGCATTGTTCCTCAGACGCTCCAGTGGCGATGAAGCTGAGTCTCGTAACCTGCAAACGCAGATCGCCTATGAGTGGGATCACATAGAGAAAACCCTGCAATCGGATGCATTCTGGTATTTCGTAAGCAATGACTTGAACCGGGCACAGAACCGCATAGGAATTCTTTTCGAGCTTGTCGCCAATGCTGATGGCATTCCCGAGGCGTTCAGGCATGACCCTTACGGAATCTTTTTTACCTTCGGCATGCGCTTGAAGCAGCCTGGCGTAAGCCTTGAGGCCGAGTGGCGAAAGATCAAACAGGCCTTTCTGCTGCTTGAGGAGTGGTATGAAGATCGTGTGCTTTTTCACATGATTGGATATCTGGTCAGTGAAAACGCAGCGATTAATAGCATTCGCGAGCTTTCAGCCAGCTGCTCGAAAAGCACTTTTCAGCAACTCCTTCGACAAGAGATCTTTGCCAAGGCGATTGATGCGAAAGCAGATTGGCCTTTGAGCGAGCAGGAAGTCCGTGAGCGGGTGGCTGACCGGCTGGATGCTCTCAAGTACCCATCACCCAAAATAAAGTCGCTTCTGCTGCTATTTAACGTGGCAACGCTGCTGCAAAACGGTCAATCGAACCTGCGCTTTCAGTTCGACAGCTTCAAAAGTGAGAGCTGGAATATCGAGCATGTTCGTTCTATTACAGCTGACAAGCCTGAGCGCCATCATGAGCGGCGCAGCTGGCTGGGCAATTGCTGTAGCTACCTAGAGTCGATCAACGCTGAACCGGGGCTACAGGAAGGCATCAGGTCATTTATGGAACTGCCTCAAGCAGATGCCAGCAACGATATCTTTGATCCGCTTTATGACAGGGTTATCGCCTATTTCAAGGAGGATACCGACGAGGAAGCTGACCATGGTATCGCCAACCTTGCCTTGCTCGATGAGTACACAAACAAGAGTTACAAAAATGCGGTTTTTGCGGTGAAGCGGCAGAGGCTGCTCCAGTTGGATCAGGCGGGTATTTTCGTTCCCTTGTGTACCCGGAATGTGTTCCTGAAGTGCTACAGCCCTGAAGTCGACAACATGATGTTCTGGGGCGAAGACGACAGTAATGGCTACCTTGAGGTCATGACCAATACGCTGACCAATTTTTTTAGCGGGAAAATGGAGGGTGGCCAATGAGCGCGCTGGATAGCCGGATCAATTTCAAGCAGCTACTGGATCGTCACGGCAGAGTCTGCATTCCCATCATCCAGCGTGACTACGCTCAAGGGCGCCCGGAAGAGGAGGAGGTTCGCCAGGAGTTTCTTCAGGCAATTAAGTTTGCCCTGGATAAGCCTGCGGATGATCCCTCGCTACCGTTCAATCTCGACTTCATTTACGGCAGTGTGGAAGGGAGCGAGAAAACACGATTCTTGCCGCTTGACGGGCAGCAACGGCTGACGACGCTCTTTCTTCTGCATTGGTATCTGGCATGGACGGATGGGCAGTGGGAGCGTTTTTCCGACATGTTCAGGGCCGACGGAAAATCACGCTTTTTCTATAGGGTCCGCCCCAGCAGTAACGAGTTTTTTGATGCTCTCGTCAGCTTTTCACCAGAAGAGGCTCCGGAGGACGTTACTCGGCTTAGCGCCCTGATTACTGATCAACCTTGGTATTTCCGCAGCTGGCGTTTAGATCCCACTATCCAATCGGCTTTGTTCATGCTGGATGCAATCCATGCTCGGTTTGCCTCTTCCGTCAATCTGTTTGAGCGATTGGTCAGTGAGAGCCAGCCAGCCATTACTTTTCAGCTCCTCGATCTGGAAAATTTCGGCCTGTCCGATGACCTGTATATCAAAATGAATTCGCGGGGCAAGCCGCTTACGCCATTCGAGACATTCAAAGCCCGTTATGAGCGGGAACTGAAAGTGCAGTTTGAGGGACGATTATACGAGTTTGCAGGGGCAACACACACTACTGCAGAGTACGTTGCTTGGCGCATGGATAATGCTTGGGCGGACTTGTTTTGGGCAGCTCGCGACAAATCGAGCAATCAGTACGATGGCGCAATCATGAGCGTATTTCGTGCTGTCGCCTTGGTCACCAGGAACCCGGAAAGCGACCAGTATTTAGTGGATGTCGAGCGCTTACGGCAGAGTGAACGCGCGCCAAACTATAGTGATTTCCACGCGAGAAACTGGCTGGATGAGCATTTCACTCTGTCCGTGATTGCGCTACTCGATGCTTGGAACGACGGTTCTGATGGAGTGAAAACACATCTACCTGACGGGCAGCACTTTGATGAGCGGGCATTCTTCCAGCGCATAGCGACTGCCCAAAAACTTCTTTCGTACACCGAAATAGTTCAATTTTCCGCTTATGTACTGTTCTTGGAGTTCAACGAGGACCAATATGAGGGTGGCCAGTTCCGGGACTGGATGCGAGTCATCTTCAATCTTTCAGAGAATACGGAATACAACCGAACAGAGGATCTCCAGCGAAGCATGAGCGGCCTGAGGGCGCTGCTTCCTCAGTCAAAAGACATTCTCGGATACTTCGCCGACGCTGATTCGACGGTTTCCGGTTTTTCGAAGCAGCAAATCGAAGAGGAAAGGCTGAAAGCTCAGCTTGTTCTGTCAGAAGATAGCTGGGCCGAGATCATTTGTCGTGCCGAGGCACATGGCTACTTCCGGGGACAGATCGGGTTTCTGCTGGATTATTGCGACATTGAGACGGAGGCTCTGATTCAGGGCGGGAATGACGAACATCATCGCCAGTTGCAAGGGAGGTTTCAGGAGTATTTCGCCAAAGCATCCGCCATGTTTGACGGGCGCGGATTGAGAACGCTGCCTGATTTCCTCTGGGAGCGAGCCCTGCTCTGCGTCGGAGACTACTTGCTACCCAGTGGGCGAAACTACTCATTCTTGGTCAACTCATCTACCGATCAGGCCAGTTGGAAACGCTTGCTTAGAGGTGCCAACAATTATGAATTTCAATGCCGAGAGGTGTTAAAACAGCTTCTTGATCGCATTGATCCTGCTGTTGATCTTGTTACACAGCTGGAGGCTTTGATTGAGGGGGTGGCAGATCTTGACTCTTGGATTGAGGCCCTTGTTCAAACACCACGAGCTTTGGGGTATTGCCAATCCCGTTGCCTTCGGTTCGATCAGGTCTCCGGCCAGATTTATCTACTGAGTAAGACACAGATGAACGGCATGCATGCTGAGCTTTTCAGCTATGCGCTGTATCACAAGCTGCGTGCTGATATGACTAGGTTTGACCCTTTTGAGCTCATGTATTACTCAGATGTCAGCGACGCTGAAACAGAACCTCGCTTCTACATTTCCTTCACAAAAAATGAAATTGATCTGCGTTTTTCGGTTGGTTTCAGTCGGGACTGTTTTGTAGTGAGCTATGAAAGCTTTGGCGCAGTCATTCAGGAGAATGTAGCTGACGAGCTTCATCATTTGGGCTTTATGGAGAGCGACCTTATCCAGGAATGGCACGTTCCTCGTGAGGATGTCGAGTCATGGCTCTTAAAATTAGCTGCATCCGTTGCAGGTAATGGGGTCCGAGATACTGCCCATGACTAAGCTCGCACGTTCCGAACGTCGAACCCAGAATCGTGTTCTAGCCTTGTTTACGGACAAGGAACGGTCTGATTGCCTTGGCTATCGCTACTTGGGCGATTGGAGCAAGCGCGGGCAGAACCGCAACATTGAAGTGGAACTGCTTCAAGCCAATCTGAAACAGCGCGGCTACTCCGATGCACAGATATCGGCGGCGTTGCAAAAGCTGATGACCGCAGCCGATGCCACTGGTATCACGCTGTATCAGGCTAATCTGCGGGCCTACCAGTTGCTGCGTTACGGCGTGCCAGTGCAGGTGGCTGTTGGGCAGTCCTATGAGACGGTGCATCTGGTTGATTGGGAGCATCCCGAACGCAATGACTTTGCCATTGCTGAGGAAGTGACCTTGCGCGGTGGCCATGAGCGCCGCCCTGATCTGGTGATTTACCTGAACGGAATCGCCATTGGCGTGATTGAGCTTAAGCGCAGTTCGGTTGAGGTGGCAGATGGCATCAACCAGTTGATCACCAATCAGGAGGAAATCTTCAATCTGGGCTTCTTCAGTACGGTGCAGTTGGTTTTCGCCGGCAGTGATTCCCAGGGGCTGCGCTATGGCACGGCGACCACTCGTGCTGAGTTCTTTGTCGAGTGGAAAGCGTCTACTCTGAGCCCTGAGCCTGAAGAGTTGAGTACCCTGCGGGAGATGCCTGCTCGCTACCAAGCGCTACCGGGTGCAGAAGCAGCACAGTCTGGTTATTTGTTGGATGACCCGCTGGCGCAGATGTGCGAGAAATCTCGTTTACTCGATCTGATCCGCAACTTCATCATCTTCGATGCGGGAATTAAGAAGGTGCCGCGCCCTCATCAATACACTGCAGTGAAGGCCGCGCAGGAGCGGGTTCGGCGTAAAGAGGGCGGGGTTATCTGGCATACCCAGGGCAGTGGTAAGAGCATTCTGATGGTGCTGATCGCCAAGTGGTTGCTGGAGCATGACCCTGATGCGCGCATTCTGGTTATCACGGATCGCGATGAGTTGGACAAGCAAATATCCGGAGTCATGCGCAATGCCGGGGTAATCGGCAACGACTCACCCTCACCACGCATTACCTCCCGTGCCGATCTTGTGCAGAAGCTCTCTGCCAGTACACCACGTCTGCTTTGCGCGTTGCTGCACAAGTTTGAGCCTGATCTGAGCGTACCGCCGCCGCCCATGCATGGGCGCTTTTATGTATTCGTAGATGAATGCCACCGCACCCAAGGCGGTGAAATGAACAGGCAAATGAAGCAGTGGCTGGCCAATGCCTTGTTTATTGGCTTTACCGGAACACCGCTGTTGCGTAAGGACAAACAGACTACGCGCGATGTGTTCGGTACCTACATCCACACCTACAAATTCCACGAAGCTGTTGCGGACAAGGTGGTGCTGGACCTTAAGTATGAAGCGCGTGATGTGCCGCAGCGATTGACTTCGCGTAAGGCTATCGATGCCTGGTTCGAGCGTGCAACTAAAGGGCTAAACAACTACCAGAAGTCGATCCTGCGTAAGCGCTGGGCGACCATGGAAGCGCTGATGAGTGCCAGTGAGCGCAAGCAGCGCATTATTGCCAGCATCATCGAGGACTTCAGCCTAAAGCCACGGCTGAACAACGACCGGGGGACCGCCATCCTGGTGGCAGCCAGCATCTACGACGCCTGCCAGTATTTTCGTTTGTTTGATGGCACTTTGTTTGGCCCTTACTGCGGCATCATTACGTCCTATGAGCCGAACCACAACGCGATCTCCCGTGAGCCTACGCAAAGCGATGAGCGCTATAAATTTGATACCTACACGCAGTACGTGCTGAAGCCAGGCCAGACCACTACCGCTTATGAAGAAGAGACCAAGCGCCGCTTTATTGAGGAACCGGCCAACCTGAAGCTACTCATCGTGGTGAGTAAGCTGCTGACCGGTTTCGACGCGCCCAGTTGCTCGTACATCTACCTCGACAACGAGCTGCGTGACCACAACCTGTTCCAGGCAATTTGCCGCACCAATCGACTTGACGGTGATGACAAGGACTTTGGCTATATCGTCGATTTCAAAGAGCTGTTCGGCGATGTCCAAGACGCCATTTCGGTGTACACCTCCGACGAGCTGGATATCGACACGGGCGGCGGTGGCAGCAACAACGTTGAGCTAAAAAACTGGTTGGTTGAGGGCAAGAAGCAGCTGGATGCTGCCCGCGAGGCATTGAGTTACTTGTGCGCCCCCGTGGCACCGCCGCGTGAGGTTGAGCAGTTTATCCACTACTTCTGCGGTGCTGCCGCTAATGCCAATGCGCTGGATGAGACCGAAGCACTGCGGGTGTCCTTCTACAAGGCGGTGGCTTCATTTGTGCGGGCGTTTGCCGACTTGGCGCAGAACCTGACCGAAGCCGGTTACTCGGCTGCTGAAGCCGGCAGGTTACAGACAGAAGTACAGTTCTATACTGACCTTCGTGAGGCGATCAAGAAGCATTCCGGCGAAGAGCTGGATATCAAGCCATTCGAAGCGGATATGCGACATCTGCTCAATACCTATATCCAGGCCGATCCCGCTGACCCTATGAGCACGGTCGATAATTTCTCGCTGGTTGAACTGATCATTCAGACTGGCGTTCACGATGCCATCGCCAAAAAACTCAACGCTAAGGGAAAACTCTCTAAAGGTGCGATTGCCGAAGGCATTATCAACAACGTACGTAAGACCATCATTCGTGAACAACTGACTGACCCGAAGTTCTACGAGGGTATGTCAAGGTTGCTTGAAGATCTGATCAAACAGAGTCGTGATGATGCAGCCGCTTACGAGGAGTTTTTACGCAAGGCCGAGGCGCTGGTCAGACAACTTGGGCAGAAGGGACCAGGAAACTCCCCTGCAGCACTCAACGGCCATCGGGAGGCTACCGTTCTGTTCAACAACCTCGACAGCATTGCTGCGACGACCTTTCAGTGCCCGCAAGACGAGGGTGAAAAGGTGAGGTTGGCCCTGAATATTGATCAAACTATGCGGGGTGAGGCCCCTTCCTCCTGGCGAGGAGACCCTGCACGCGAAGCTCGGGTTCTTAATGCGCTGTTTCCTCTGATGGGGCGTGACCGTGAAGCGACCCTGGCAATTTTCGAGATCATCAAGAACCAACCGGGCTATTGATGAACGAGATTATTGAGCTGGGCGATATTTCAATATCGGTGACCAGAAAAGACATCAAGCATGTCCACCTGAGTGTGCATCCGCCAGAGGGGCGGGTAACGTTGGTCGCTCCAACAAGCACGCGGCTTGAGGTCGCACGGGCTTACGCTATTTCCAGGCTAGGCTGGATACGTGAGCAGCAGAGTAAACTGGAAGCGCAGGCGCGTGAGGCACCGCGTCAGTTTGTGGAAAGAGAAAGCCACTATGTCTGGGGCCGACGCTACCTGATGGTGGTTAACCACCAGGACGCCAAGCCATCTGTGGTGCTCGACCACAAACGCATCACCTTAACTGTTCGCCCCGGCAGTGATGCGCAAAAGCGCGCCGAAGTGATGCACGAATGGCAGAAGCTGCAACTGCATGCCGTGGTGCCGGTGTTGATCAAGAAGTGGGAGCGCAAGCTGAAGGTGAAGGTTGCTGGTTATTACCTGCAGCGGATGAAAACCAAATGGGGCAGCTGTAATCATCAAGCAGGGAACATTCGACTGAACACCGAGTTGGTGAAGAAGCCGAAAGACCTGCTTGAGTACGTGATCGTTCACGAGATGGTCCACCTGCTTGAACCCACCCACAATGAGCGCTTTATCTCCATCCTCGGGGAGCATTTTCCAACCTGGCGCGATGCCCGCGCCGAGTTGAATGAGTTGCCGCTGACTGCGGAGGTTTGGAAAGAGTGACGTGCTCAAGCCCTCACAGAAGCACTCTACAGTCGTCGGCGAAAGCTACCAACAACCCTTCTTATTTCTTGGATCGCTATAAACCGAAAGGACAGTCAACGTTTTTCACGGTACCAGTTATCTGTGGAAGTCGACCACCAAGGCCTTTAGTGATGGCTGCGATGGTATCGTCGGCAGCCGGAGCTGATTAATAGCGCTCAATGCAAACAAAAAAATAAGTGGCTGGGAGGGAGGGCCGATGACCGCCCTAGCATCAGCCAAGGGTAGTCTATCGGACGGTGTGTGCCTAAGAGTTACAGATGACCCCGCTCAGCCAATGACACACATCCCTCATACCCCACGACAACATGATCCAATATGAATCGCCCCGGATTTCGTAGACACCTCCATGCCTTAAACTGAGGCCAATTAGGAGGTGCCATGAGCAACCCGCGTTACCCCGAGGAATTCAAAATCCAAGCGGTCAATCAAGTGACCGAAAAGAAGCTGCCTGTCGCTGATGTGGCGGCCCGTCTCGGCGTGTCGACGCATAGTCTCTATGCCTGGATAAAGCGCTACAGCAAACCTCAAGAAGAACGGCGGCAGGATGATGATCAGCACGCTGAACTACGTCGTCTGCGAGCGGAGCTCAAGCGCGTCACTGAAGAGCGAGACATCTTAAAAAAGGCCGCCGCGTACTTTGCCAAGGAGTGCGGTTGAAGTACGCCTTTATCAAGCAGCGAGCCGGCGACTATTCCATTCGACGGCTATGCCTGACGCTGAAAGTCCATCCCAGCGGTTATTACGCCTGGTTGTCTGAGCCGCAATCTGCACGCGCTAAAGACGACCAGCGACTGCTGGGTTTGATCAAGCATTCATGGTTGGAGAGCGGAGGCGTTTATGGCTATCGTAAAATCCATGACGATCTGCGCGAGGTCGGTGAGGATTGTGGTCGTCATCGTGTGGCGAGGCTGATGCGTCTTGAAGGCCTGCGTTCTCAGACAGGTTATCGACGCCGTCCTGGAAAGTACGGCGGTAAGCCAGCGGTCGCCTCACCCAATTTGCTGAAGCGCCAGTTCGATGTCGTGGAACCCAACAAGGTTTGGGTCACCGACATCACCTACATTCGTACGTATGAAGGCTGGTTGTATTTGGCGGTGGTGCTGGATCTGTTTTCTCGTCAAGTCGTTGGCTGGTCAATGAAGTCGCAGATGACCAGTGATTTAGCTATTGATGCTTTGTTGATGGCGGTTTGGAGGCGTAAACCGAAGCAAGAGGTGATGGTTCATTCCGACCAAGGTAGCCAGTACAGCAGCTCCGATTGGCGCAGCTTTTTGAAGGCAAACAATTTGGTTGCCAGCATGAGTCGTCGAGGCAACTGTCATGACAACGCCGTGGCCGAGAGTTTTTTCCAGCTTCTGAAACGTGAACGGATCAAGCGAAAAATTTACACCAGACGTGAAGATGCTCGTAGCGATGTGTTCGATTACATCGAAATGTTCTACAACTCAAAACGTCGACATGGTTTCAACAATCAGCTGTCACCGATAGAGTTTGAAAAGCGTCACGCAATGAGCTTGCAAGGTGTCTAGAGAACCCGGGGCGATTCAATATCCGGGTGCCGATCATGTTGAGAGCGTTTTTGAGGGTTGTGGTCAGCATGCGATCGGCTTGGCTGGGCTCGGGGTCCTCAGACGGATCATAGTGGACCAGGATCACGGCTGCGGCCGTGTGCTCTAGGACAATCTTGACGACTTCCCGTGGGTACACGCTGGCACCTTTCAGGGTGCATCCGAATAGCTCCCGGAAGCCAATAACCCGGTGTTTGGTATCGAACAGCAGCAGCGCACAGACCTCGTGCTCATGGTACTGCAGCAGTGTTTTTAGATGACTGAAGACGTGCTTCGGCTCAGTCAAAGCCCGTCCTTTAGAAAGACGACTCATCGCCAGTTGTTGAGCCATCTGCAGAATGTCGGCTTCGGTGATCGGGGATTCCATGCCATAAGTACCGCTCGTTTCACCGGCTTTGAGTTTGTGATATTTCATGACGGTATTCCTGTACGAATTAGGGGGCACGCAGAGGAGGTTGAGAAGGGCATTACTGGGCGGGCCTGCTGTTGTGCCGCGCGCCTTGCAACTCCAGCTTTTGGGTGAGTGAGGGTTTGGCAGGCGCTGCCCGTTGGGCTTGGGGCTCTACAGGGCTGGGCTGATCTTCAATGACGGGGAAGAACTCCTCGACGACGGCACCGGTGTCCTCCTCGCTGTCCTCAAAGGCCCCATTGTTAAAGCCCCGACGGGCCGCGTGATCCAGTGCTCCCTGGTCAAAGCCGGCGGTTTGCCGGGCTTCGTCCAATTGCTTGGCTTCCAGCAAGGCGTCCTCCATGCTCAGGCCACTGCGCACCGTGATGTCCACGTAGAAGATCGGTGTACCGTGGCTCTGCCGAGTGGACTTACCACGCAGACGCAGCTCCAGCGGTAGACAGGCCAGGCGATTGCCGGAGATTGCGCTGAAGTACTGCAGGCGTGCCGCCAGGGTGCGGATGCTGTTAAAACCGGTGGTACGGAAGACAAAGCTGCCCAGCGGATCGTCATCGCCAATCACCACGTTCAGCCGGCCGTAAGGCTTGCAGGTATTGCCTTGGGCTAGTGAGCAGCCATCCGGTGAAGGGCAGGGCAGCGACTGGATGCCGTCCTTGGTCAAGCGCTTGCAGGTCTCCCCATTGCCAACGCACAGCGGCCGGCCAGTGGTGCGGTCGAACAGACTGTAGTCAGCCCGAAAGTTGAGGTCCGGCTCGTTGAATAGCAAACGGATCGGAATACTGCGCAGTTTGCCATCCTGGCCACTGCGCAGTTCCTCATTGAGCGGGTGCAGCAGCCAACCGTCGCGGCTTTGTACCTGCGAGGTGATGGTGAATTGATCGTCTTTCTCCGGCAGACGTTTACCGTTTTTCTCGACGACCTTGCCAATGGAAATACGCCCGAGTACCGGAGGAGTAATGGCTAAACCTTTGAGCATGGTAGTTATCCTTGATCTGGAAATAAAAAAGCCACCGGGACGTGATCGGTCCGGGCGGCTTATGTACGGTGGATAGAGTCAGGCGATCAGAAAACGCCGACTGCCTTCGCGGAGCTTGCTGTAGCGGATCTGCAGGTAGGGTTTGTCCTTGAGCATCTGCTCGACATCCAGCGCGGTGCTGTCCTTGGACTTCTTCCAGCTGATGTAGCCCTCGGTAAACTCCGCGCGGGTGGCGATGCCCATGGCCTGCTGCAGGACTTGTTTGAGCTGCGCCTCTCGCGTCTCCTGTTGGTTAATGCTCTGGCGAACAGCCTTGAGTTCCCGGTAGGTAGCGGCCAGTTCCGGGTGCTGGCTGAAGTCCAGGGTCTGACCGTTGTCCTCGGGGTAGAGGCAGCGTAGTGCGGCTTCCGCTGAGTCCGTACCATCGGCCGGTGGCGGGGTATCACTGACCACGTAGTCCCAGAACAGCCGCTCCAGGTCGATCAGCCGAGCAATCATCGACTCGTCTCGTTCGATGCGGTGGATCTCCAAGTGTTGGCCACCCAGCAGTACCGCCACATCCGCCGCCTGCTTGCCGGTCACCGCCAACTGGTGCATGACCTGTAACTGCACATACTCTGGCACGCCTTCTTTCCAGAGGCGAGCGCCGTTAATGCCGGCTGTTTTGCATTCAAGGATTTGTACATCGTCTGCACCGATCACCTCTCGGTCGATGTTGGCCAGCATCCAGGACAGTTTAGGATCCGGATGCTGCAGCACTGCATTGATACGTCGTACTCGGTTACCGCTACGCTTGCTGTAATGCCAGGCGACGATGGGCTCCAGCACATTGCCCCAGTAGGCTGGACTCTCTTCATCATTGTGATCTAGCTTTGGAAGCGAACTGTCACGGCCAGTTTTTTCCAGCCACAGTTCCAGCTGGGATTTGTAAGGATTGAGCCCTACGGCAGCGGCGGCATCCGAGCTGCCGATGCCTTGTTGGCGCACGGCCAGCCAGTCTTCTCGGGGAAGTTGTTTGGTCCCCACCAGGCGCAAGGCGGGGCGAGGTTTACTGCAGGATTGTTGCAGCGTTTGCGTTTCCATGATGTTTTCCTATCCGGCATAAAAAACGCCCGGCCAGCAGGAGCTGACCAGGCGCTTTAATAGTTGAGTTGGTGAATGGGACTAGGCGGCGAGTTGCAGCGCTGCGTTCAGTGCGCGCTCTTTGAGGGCGCCGCCGGCTCCAAACCACGCGGAGTCCATACGGTATTCAGTACTGCGGGCACGTCGTTCGTGATCGACATACTCGGTCACGGCGTTGAGCAAGCCCCACGCAGTTCCTTGGGCTGATTCAAGCGTCGCTCCACGACCTTGGCCTTCGTACAGCCCTTGGACTTTGCGCAGTGCTCGCTCATTCGGAAGTACTTCAGGCAGCTTGCTATTGGGGGCCACATCACATAACACATTCATGAAGAAGCCCATCGCCTCATGCCACTGCACCTTGCGCTCCGCCAGTGCGCGCATGCGGTACATAAATTCATCCCATTGCGAGACGGCGATGCCCAGTTGTTTCTTCACGGCCTGCGGATCAAAGCGCGTGTTGTGCGGCACCTTGATTGCGCGGTTAGCGCCGTTCAGGGAGATGGTCAGGGTGTTGTTGCAAACTACACGCACGGTGGTCGGGGTGGCGGTGGTAGCCAGCGTACCGTCACAGGAAGTGGCTAGCAGCAGATAGCCATTCACCTGATCGTTACCCTTCAGCACGGTTGTCTGCCCCGTCCTGGCCAGAGCCCAGAACTTGCGGCCACCTTTGAGTATCCCAGCTGTTTCCAACTCGTAGCCGGAGACCTCAGTCAGGTCCCGGTAGAACTCCAGCACCTCACGAGGCTGCACAACCTGGTAGCGGTTGGAAATCACGGACAAGGGGGCCTTGGTGTCGGAGCGATACAGCACTTTTTGTTCCGGAAAGGAGTGAATCGTGCCTAGGTTGCCGACAGTGTCGGCCTTGAAGTGAACAGGACTTTCCTGAATCTGCCAGTTCATGCCAGCTTCGCGCTGCCAGACTTCCAGCGGTTGTTTTTGCGTCAGGCGGTTACCTAGACTATGCCAAGGGGTAGCGCCAACGTATGCCATTTGTTCGACGAGATGAGCCATGGGAGTGATTCCTTTGGGGGCGTGCCGGCATAAATGCTGCGCACGCGCAGCACTGACCGAAGAATGTTGTAAGAGGATTAGGCTGGTAAGTTGAAGCGATGACTGCAGGCGAGGCAGAGGTTGTTGGCGAACACATGACGATCGAGTTTTTCTCCGAGCTGAGCACCGAGAGCGCAGCCTCCCACGCCTCCAGCAAGTCCGCCGAGAATGGCTCCTGAGACTGAACCGAGGGTAATACCGATTGGGCCAGCAATAGCGCCGACAGAGGCGCCCACCTGGCTGCCCGCAAGAGCGGCGCTTACTCCTCGAGCGACACCGCCCACCGCACCGACAGCGGCAGTGATTTTCATGGCTGTTCTTAAAGATGCGATTTGGGGGGAATGACAGCGAGGGCATTGCAATGACATGGTTCTGAGCTCCATGAGGTGGATGTCATAGCGGTGATGTAGGACTGAAATTTTTTTGAGTCGATCTTGTGCCGCTTCCTAAAGTGCTGAGTGGCTGTAACCGTCAGAAGCAATGGGATGGACTCTCCTCACCTTGGCAGCATGAAGGTGCGAACCACAGTCAATAGTGAGAGGGAGTCCACACATAGGGCTTATGGAGTACGCCCACGTGTAGAGTTCTGAGTACTGCAGTGCCTGTGGCGAGCTGAGCGAGAAGTACAACAACGCCTTTGGAGAAATCACACCGATACCGATTAGGAGGCCTTCGCGGTGTTTGTATTGGAAAAGTTACGCAGCGACAGTGTTGTGTTGCGCATGGGTAACACAACACCATGGGGCAGGCTATGAAAGCCGACCTGCCGAATAAAGGGCCATCTAGGTGGTTATGGGGGGGCTGAGCAGCACACGCACAAGCATGGCGCTCAAGCTACTCAGCGATGAGGCGACGCTGGACGCGTATCTGACGGTCGTTTAGTCCATCCTTAATTTTTCAAATACCGACCATAGCCCTGCTCGCACTACATTCATTCAGATAGTGTCAAAATAATATCAATCGCGGTTATATTGTAATATTTTCCTTCCCATCATTAATTGTCCGTCGATCGCAGCCGATAGCACCAAAAGCCTCTGAATACTCCGGCGGACGCAGAGCCAGCACTTAAGGACGACTACTATGCACTCCCCATTGATCAAGGACCTGGAGCGCGCCCTGACCGCTTTGCTGCCGGTCACTGCCCAACTTAAGACCTCACCGCAGCGCACTGCGATTGTGTCGCTGCTACGTAAACTACGTATTGCGCGCGAGCTGTCCTCGGCCTACTACGTATGTGTAGCCGGCAGCCAGAGCGCCGGCAAGACCCGTTTGGTCCGCGAGCTCTATGGCCTGGATGATAGCTGGTTAGCAGATAACCAGGGCCGAGGTGAGCGTATTCCAGTTTTCATCTTTGAAAAGGCCGGTTGCACTGCGCCGTATGCCGTTGCGATTCAATGTAACGATTCAGACGAAGAGCAAGAGATCCCGCTGAGTCCGGAAGAGTTCCGCGCCTTGGTGAGCGACTACGATGCTGGCAGCGACAAGCTTTTTCCTAAAATCTATGTGCCTCAACGTCACTTCGCTGCGCAGCAATTCGGTTTCGTACTACTGCCAGGTTATGAGGTGGTTAACCGCGACAATGCGCAGTGGCAAGGTCTTATGCGCCATACCCTCATCCACTCTCTCGGCAGCGTATTGGTCACAGATCGCACTCGAGTTGCAGACCACAGTCAACAGCAGATCCTCCAGGACCTGGTGTCACGCTACTTCCCGGACCGCAAACCGATTCTCGCAGTAACCAAAACCGAGTTATTTAATGAAGGGCAGCTACGAGAGCTCTGCGCTACCGTCGCCGATGTATTCAGCGTGCCCGGTGTCGAGCAGGACCGTATTGTCTGCACTGGAGTGGGTGACGAAACCTACCGCTCTAAATGGTGCGAGGAGATCATTCGCTCGATCAACAAGTACTCTCTGTCCTCTGTTGGTGCTGACGAGATTCGTCTACAGGCACTGGAAGAGTTGGTGATTGGTGATCTCGATGTGATCCGAGAGGGTCTCGAAAATGAAGAAGGTTTCAAGAGCATTACCAACCATTTGGCCGAGCGCAACGTCGACAAATTCAAGGAGCTATTCAGTAAGGCAGTGGTCAAGTACCGCAAAGGCTATTCGAAAAAACTTAGCGAGCAAGTCTGGGCTCATGCTGGGATCGCCAAAGGTAACGCTGGCCTGCGCTACGAAAAGGAAGAGGAAAATTTTGCCGCTAAATTCAAGCAGGCGGTCAATTTCCTCTCCCTTCAATCCGGCGAACAGGAACGTGTTTTCAAGGAGCGTATTCTCGATTGTTGGCGTGAGAGCGACGCAAACCTGGTGCCAAGGCTTAAGGATACATCCTTGGTTATCGACAGACGCACCCCGCTAGACAGTGACTACGTTGCGATCTCTCAGATGTCCCAAAGTGCTTTGGGCGTGAGTGCGGTGACTGATTCAGGCTTTCTGCATCAACTCAAACAAGGCAGCCTTGAAAACTTGCTCGGCTATGACCATGCCGCCACGCCAAACGTACAAATGAGTAACGAAGCGCTCAAGCATGACCTGCAACTGCTGCTAGGTACCCCGCGTGAAAGCGATCAATTGAAACCGAGTCAACTGGAAAACGGTAATGCCGAGGAAGTGCTTAAGCTACTTCCCGCGATGACCATGGAGTATTTACGTCTCAATCAGGCCATCGCCTTGCGTACTCCTGAACTGGCTAACTCTGACATTGCTTCTTTCGACTTCGACAAGCTGGCCAAGGAAATCAAAGAACAACTGCCGGCCGCTTCCAGCGCACTCAAACCGCTGATCAACTCCATCGGGGCTATCCTCGCGGTGGACGTAATGATCGATGGCACTGTCGATACTATTCCGGCTGTGATTGATACCGTTACAGGTGGCACCGCTGCTACAGGTCTAGGCGCCAGCCTGTCGATGGCTGCAGCCGGCGCTATCGCCTTAGGCTTCATGGCCTACAAAGGCGCCAATGAAGTGCAACGTTATGACGCGGCACGTAAAGGCATGATCATCCAGAGCATCGATCAGTTTGCCGAGTCGCACATTCAGAAGAGTCTCGACGTTTATGACGAGCTTATGGACAACCTCGAAGATCGTTTGGTAGGTAACCTGCGTCTGGCCTATGGCTTGGGCAACGACCTGTCCATTAAGGACGCAATGGCGCGTCAACTCAACCGTCTGGATAGGGCACGGATCAACCTGGTCAGGGCCATCGATGATGTGCAAAGAAAGCGCGTGGTCTAGGCGTTACGCGCAGCGCTACCAATGGGCCTACACCGCTTATGAGCGTTTTATGGGGGAGGTTGATCAAGAGCTGATCGAGGACTTCAAGCGCAGTGAGCATGTGACCGTAGTGGTGTACGGTACGACTCAGGTCGGCAAGACCACGCTGATCCTAGACCTGCTCGGCGTAAAGGCCGTGGCTGACGTTTCGAAGGTACTACGTGGTGGTCAGGCATTGGGTAAATCGTCCACAGCCTCACCGGTTCGCTACGGCAAGTCCAAAGACGATTACTGGTACATAGGCGCTGACAGCAAAGGGCTCGATAATGATCAGGCTGAGATGCGCTTCGGTACGATCCGTTCGGCAGTCGAAAAGGGTGAGTTCAGTAGTACTGAAGTTCTCAGCGTACGTATCCCTCAGTGCTTCTTCGCGCCGCCGGGCCCGGACAGTCTAAGCCTCGATTTGCGCTTGTTAGATATTCCTGGCGTCAGCGCACGTAACGCCGCTGAGCGCAACCTGGTGGAGAAAATTATTCAGGAACACGTCGCCACTGCCGACCTGATACTACTGGTAGGACGCGCTGACAATCTAGGATTTCTCAATCCAAGCGTTCTGGGTCACGCTCTCAGCGACTGGATGCTTCAACTCAACCGTTTCCGTGTTGTGCTGACCTATACCTTTTCACCCGCCAGCTTCAAGGAATGGTTTGGTAAGGGGCAATACGATTCCGCCATGGTCAAAGCTCAGCTTTATGAGCAAATCACTACACATGATTACTGCCCACCCAAGGGGCTGGAGAAGGAGCTGGAGCGCAATATCTTTCCTCTGGAGCTTGGCGACTCGTTGGAAGGTCTTCGCGACGGTGTCGACGCGGACCACTACTACGCGCGCGCTGCGGGTGTTATTGGAGAGCTTCGCAGTCAGTTGCTAGGAGATATCCAATCGGCAGCCAGCCCCTATGCGCGATTGCAATCGGCATTTCAGGTAGGCAACTTTATCAGCGTAAAGGTTGAACGCGAACGCCAGGCACACTGCGAACGAATCAAGTGTTTGTTTTCGGAAGTCCGTCAGCAGCGCGCAGTAGAGCGGAAACTCCTCGCATACCAAAATGAGATGGACAGGGATAAAAAAGCCGCAGACTCGCAATTCGTCGAGTGTCGCCTTCAATTGGAGAGGTTTCAACGAGATGAAAAAGGCCAACAAACTGGCCAGAGCTGCGTTGAACGTTTTTTTCAAAAACCGGAGTTGACCTGCGATTCCGAGACCGTCACCGCGCTCAAAGACAGTGCCCAACGCATGACGTCCAAACTAACCCGGTCGTGGAATACATTTTGCCGAGAGCTGTCGAACAATCACGGCCTCGGTAAATTAGAATTTTCAGTCCCATCGTTGAGAGCGGTCGATCCCTTCCTCGGGAAGTTAAACGAATATCTGCTGGACGCTTATTGGTCCAGCGCAAACTTTCATCTGGACTTCAACCGCCTAGGGGAAATCCGCACCGAGCTACACGCTCAGTTCATCGACGCTGCGCGGCAGGCGCTCGAAAGTGAATTGAAAAACGAATGCGAGAAAATACTCAAGCGCGCCCAGCAAATTGACTTTCAATACCGCGCTGCCTGCGTGCAAAGCCGACGCGCAACGGAAGCCCTAAACATACTAAAGGAACAGATTAGACAAGCCTCTGATTCTCACCGAGCATTCGTGGAGCGCATGCGTCGCAGCATCGAACATGCAGACACGTTCAATCAATATATCCATGAAGCTTTTAGCGTCGAACTCGCACGCGTGAGGTACCTCATCAACAGTGCCCCGCAGCCCACTGAACAGCTGACAAACCTGTTCTACCTACCCGTGCTGCTCGCCGAGCTTCCAAAGATGTTATCAGGGAAAAAATTCTGATGGACGCATTCCTCGTAGACACTGAAGTCAACGAAGCCCACTCTGAACTCGCTGTCTTGGTCAATTCTCTGATCAATACACCCGTTAATCAGCAATCAGCGCAACTCGTTGACGGCCTTTCTTTTGACCTCAAAGAAGATATCGGTAGGCGATTTGCTGGCCTGAAAAACGACCTCAAGACCGCTCGCGAAGCTGGGGAGGAACTCGAGGAAGAAATTACAACGCTGCAACGCAACATCGCCCGCCTCGAAGCCACCGGCAATCGGCACCAGGCCGAACACGTAAAACACCACCAAGACTTGCTCAACGAACTGCCCATCGCTATCGCTACGGGCGGTGATCGAGTCGTCGAGCGCCTCGAAGCCACCGGCAATCGGCACCAGGCCGAACACGTAAAACACCACCAAGACTTGCTCAACGAACTGCCCATCGCTATCGCTACGGGCGGTGATCGAGTCGTCGAACGCCTCGAAGCCACCAGCACTCGGCATCAGGCCGAACTCGAAAAACGCCACAAAGACCTGCTCAACGAACTGCCCGTCGCTATCGCTACGGGCGGTAACCGAGTCATCGAGCTTCTCGGCAAAGGTGTCCGTCTGCAACACCAGCAGACCTGTGCCTCCCTGAAAAGTCTTGATTCCCGGCTCAGTGAGCTGCAAACCAGTCAGTTACAGGCTGTCAAGCAAGTTCAGCATACCGTGAGTATGCTCACCGAGCAGTTAATACAGATGCAGATGAAGCAGACGGATGAGTTCCAAAAAGCGGTTGGACGATTCGCTTGGGTGATCGGGTGTGTCGCTGTAAGTGTATTGATGGCGGCCGGGATTCTATTTCGTGTACTCACCGTGCATGGAGCAGCTTGATTGACATTGTGCCGACCTTTGTTGATATGAGAGTGTTAAGTCGTTGCCATCGAAGGTAGGCGACCTTGTGGTCTACCTAAACAACGACCGGATAACAAGCATCCCCCCATAGCGTTTCCGGGTTATCCAGCATCAACAAAATAATCACCGGCACCAGCTTGCCGAGGAGGGTTGAGCAGTCGCGCAGCTGATCCCGGTTCACACTGCTGTTCCAGGTTGCGCCCCCATGCATTACCTGGTTACGCAATGTATAGATTCGATTGAACAGAACGCCGAGTACTGCTGGGGTATTGCGGTTGGCCAACGCTTGCTGCGCTGCTCGCCGACCGCTGGCAAAGCGCTCGGTCCACTGTTGCTCGCTGATTTTGCCGTTCTGATTATCCCAAAAGCTCTGGAACACGTAGGGGTTGTCCAGCAACGCGCGAATGCTGCCGGAGAACTCGGACCAGACCAGGTTCTCGATCAGATTGGCAGTGTCGAGCGCGCAGAGTTTGTCTAGGAACGCCTTGAACGTGGTTTGCTCAGAAAGGCGGTACTGTTCGTCAATATCGGTGGCGTAGGCCGAGTTGAAGGCGATCCACAGGAAGATAAAACGCCCATCGACATCGTCAGCTTGCTCGGCACGATTGAGCCAACTCAGCGCCCGATGAACACGCAAGGTGAGGTTGGGGTGATGACTTTCACGTTCCTGGCGATGACGGGTCTTGAGTGCTTGATGGTCCATGGGGTGCCGATCCTTGAGGTCATGGGCAGTACGTAGACAGAATAGAAGTGTCTGAGAACTTTACATATATTTTGGCTAAAACTAGGTATTGGAAGAGAAGTGTCTATCCAGGGCCTGAGAACCTGCTCCATTTGTTTACCTGTACGGACAAACAACATGGACGGAGGCTTTGTTTTTGCTTAGGGTATGGCCATTCGATATTACCTGCAACGTGGTCTGCATGAAGCGCGTACAGTTCCTGGCGCAACCTGAAGTTGAGTCCTTCATCGCATGGCTTGCAGTGAACTTGCCGACGTTGACTTTCAAGCTGCGCTTCAAGGCGAGCAAATTTGTGCCGGGCGGTTTAACGGCTGATGTCCAGGGTTTCGAGCAGGTTCTTGAGCAATATCGCTGGAAAGCAAGCTGGCAAGATACCAACCAAAACTCGGTGGATTCACAAACCTGGGCTGAAACTCAGCGTTCTCTAGGGCAACTTAGCGAGTGGCTGACGAGTGCGGTCAACCGGGGAGATGAACAACAAGCGCTTCAAGCGTGTTTGCAGATTCTTCGTTGGGGTGGTGTCCGGGGAGCCATTCCATTTTTGCACCGGCTGGCCGCAAAGGGCGAGCTGTCGAGCTATCTGCAAAAAATGGCCGGGCTCATGTTGCTCGACGGCGATAATGATCTGAATGATCTCGACGCGATCAGTGTCGAGCGTTTCGATGCTGGCCTGACCAAGATTCACGCCATGCTTGATCCGTCGGGGTCTCCCATCTATGACAGTCGCGTCGGCGCAGCGATAGGCATGCTGTATTCGCTGTTTCGCCAGCAATGGACGGGGAGCGGCAAAGCTCTGCTGGCTTTCCCGTCCGGAGGTGCTCGCGGCAGCCAGATCCGCAACCCGGGAGCGTTCTTGAACGGACTGGCGGCGCCGCAGTTTTCGGCGATCGATTATGCCGCGTGGGCACGTTGGCAGGTGCGGTTGGGGTGGATTATCCGAGCCCTGCTCGAGCGTACCGGCTGGTTTGCTGAACAAGGGGCTCTGCCCGCGCGGTGCCACGCGTTCGAGGCCAGCCTTTTTATGCTCGGCTATGACCTGCGGTGCTTTGGTGTGACGCTGGCGTCTGATCCGAAGGTAGCGTCGCCAGTGATGGATGCGCAGAAAAGTGAACGTGATGGCACTGGCTGGGTGCCTACCGGGCACCCCTTCAGTCAGGTCCTGAAGGATTATCTGGCCTTCCGCCACAGCGGTTCGCTCGACAATAAGGCGTCCTTCGTTGCATGGCTGGTGACTAACCCGTGTAACGAGAACCCGCTCACGCGTGCCACCGCGCAGGGCTACTGTTTCGCGTTTTCCATTGAGGAATTCGACCTGTTCGGCCGACCGGTCGAAGAGCTCGAACGCATTGTCGACGGTGGCAAGGATGGATTGTGTGCGGCACTGGCAACCGAGACATTGGAGCCGTTCACCCTGAGTGATGAACGGGCAAGTGTCTGTTTGGTGGATGTATTGATCACGGGCAATGCGTATCTACGGGCGACGACCGAGAAAGAGCGCATCGACTACCTCTTGAGCGCCGGATATGCGGGTACCGAGAACTCTGCCAAGACTCTGATGGCGTTGGGGCGCAACGTGGGCAAGCACTTCGGCCTGCTCGATGCGCAACATTTGCCAACGACCTTGTTCGAGCAGTTTTTTCGCGGATGTTCGCTCGACGCCTGACTCACACACGACATTCAATCAGCGTGAAGCGTTCCTGGACGCTTCACCGGACTGGAAGCGACCATGCAAACTCGAAACGGATTTCAGCTGTACTCCGCCTCAGATATCTGCGGTTTTCTTGAGTGCCAGCACCTGACGGCTCTAGACCTTCAGAACCTTGTCATGCCTATGGAAAAAGCCGCGGCAAGCGATCAGAACCGACTGATACAGGACAAGGGCTTGGCCCACGAGGCGGCCTTTTTCGAGCGGCTCAAAAGCGAGAATGCCAACGTAGTCGACATCGCCGAGGGCAATCCGAGTTTCACGCGCCGGGTGGAACTTACCATCCAGGCCATGAAGGCCGGCGCCGATATCATCTTCCAGGCGTCACTTCAGGAAGGCGCCTATATTGGCCATGCCGACTTCCTGCGCAAAGTGCCGCGAGCGTCGGCGCTGGGCGACCACAGCTATGAGGTTATCGACACCAAGCTGGCGAAAACGGCCAAGGCCAAATTCCTTGTGCAGGTTGCGCTCTACTCGCGAATGCTGATCTCGATCCAAGGTGTGCAGCCACAGTTCATGTACGTCGTACTCGGTGATGCTGCGCGTACCGAGCAGGCATTTCGGGTGGCCGACTACGCCGATTATCTGGAACATGTGCTACAGCGTTTCGATGCGTTCGTGAACAGTGCCGAACTGCCAGTCACCTACCCCGAACCGTGCGGGCATTGTGGGTTCTGTGCCTGGCGTGATCGCTGCGACGAACAACGACAGCAGGACGATCACCTCTCGGCGGTAGCGGGTATCAGCCGTTCGCAAATCAAGAAGTTACAGAGTGCCGGCGTGACCACATTGCACCAACTGGCGGACAGTCCCGACGACCTGCGCATCCCGAAATTGCAGACAGAGTCGTTGAGCAAGTTGCGGCATCAGGCGCGGTTGCAGTTCCAGGGGCGCTCCAGTGATGTCCCGTTGTTCGAGCTCCTGCCTGTCTTGGGTGAACGGCGTGGTTTCTATCGGATGCCCAAGGCGGTCGATGGTGATCTGTTCTTCGACATGGAGGGCAATCCGCTGGAAGAGGGTGGCCTGGAATACCTCTTCGGTCTTTACATCGACGAGGGTGGGCAGCAAACCTTCAAACCCTTTTGGGCGCATACCCGAGAAGAAGAAAAGGTCGCCTTCGAGCAGTTCATCGACTGGGTCATCGGCCATCTCAAGCGTTACCCCGACGCGCATATTTACCACTACGCCAGCTACGAAGAGACGGCCATCAAGCGCCTGATGAGCCAGCACGGGACGCGTGAAGCACAAGTGGACTGGTTGCTGCGCAACGGCAAGATGATCGATCTGTACAAGGTCGTGCGCGAAGCGATCCGGGTGTCCGAGCCCAGCTACTCGATCAAGAATATCGAGCACTTTTACATGGACAAGCGCGATGGCAACGTCACCAATGCCGGCGCGAGCATCGTGTTTTATGAGCGGTGGAAAGAAACCGGTGAGTCGGCGTTGCTTGAGCAGATCGAGCGTTACAACGAATACGATGTGCTATCGACCTATCTTCTGCGTGACTGGCTGTTGGAAATAAAACCGTCGAATGCAGGCGCTTTTCTCGGGTCTGAAGCCGAAAGCGAGAAGTCCATGGCGGAGCAAAAGGAGATCGAGATTCGTCTGGAAGATTATCGCGATCGTTTGCTGGGGAGGATGTGCACCGACGAAGAGGCCATGAGTGACGAGGAACAGGTCAAGTTGCTCACCTTCCAGTTACTCGACTTCCACCGCCGCGCAGATAAGCCGACGTGGTGGCAGCTGTTCAGCCGTCAGGACATGACAACCGAGGAACTGCTGGAAGATATCGAGAGTCTGGCCGGTTTGCAGCGTACAAAAACACTGCCGGAACCGATCAATCGGTCTTATCTGTATGAGTACAGTTTCGAACTACAAGAAACCAAAATGCGTACCGGTTCTCAGGGCGTCATCACCGAGTCCCTGGCCAGCGTACAGCTGGTTAATCTGGACCATGACAACGGTCTGGCGACATTCAAGGCTACCGAGAGAAATGCACCGCCTGATTACTTCGACATGATTCCCGGGAGGCCGATCCCGTCTACTTCGCTACGCAAGGCGTTGTTCCGTTATGCCGACAGCCTCTTGGCCGGCGAACAGCGCTTCCAGGCGGTTGCAGACTTTCTGCATCGACGCGCTCCTCGGGTGAAGGGCATTAAGCCGGGTGCACCACTTGTTGATTCAAGCCTGCCGACGATTGATGCCATCAAACAGGTGGTGCGAAACCTCGAGCACAGCGTGCTGTTTATTCAGGGGCCGCCAGGTGCAGGCAAGACCTACACCGGCTCGCACGTCATCGTTGATTTGCTCAAGGCGGGCAAGCGCATCGGCATAACATCCAATTCGCACCACGCCATCAATAACCTACTGGCGGCGGTTGAATCTCGTGCGCAAGAAGAGGGATTCACTTTCACGGGATTGAAAAAATCCTCGGAGGGTGAAGGCACGGAGTTCACCGGCCGCTGCATCCGTTCCATCGAGGAAAAAAGGGAGTTTCTCGATGCCTGGGGGCCGAACATTGACTTGACGGCCGGCACCGCCTGGCTATTTGCCGACCCCATCTTCACTGAGCAACTGGACTATCTCTTCATCGACGAGGCTGGTCAGGTGAGTGTGGCGAATCTGGTCACGATGGGCATGGCTGCGCGCAACATCGTCCTGATGGGCGATCAGATGCAATTGTCGCAACCGGTGCAAGGCGTGCATCCGGGCCGCTCCGGCGATTCCATCCTCGACTATTTGCTGGACGGCACGCCCACCATTGCGCCTGATCGGGGTGTGTTTCTGGCGCAAACCTGGCGAATGCATCCCAACGTTTGCTCGTTCATTTCGCAAGCCGTGTACGAAGGACAACTTTCTTCGGCGCCAGGCACCGAGCGACGGGTGCTGCTGCTGGATGGCCAGCGACCTGAGGTGCCGGACAGCGGACTGATGTTTTGCCCTGTGGAGCACGATGGCAACAGCCAGAGTTCGGACGAAGAAGCGGCGCAAGTCAAAGCGCTTTTCGCATACTTCTTGCAGCAGCGTTATGTGGATAACAAGGGCGTCGATCACGCGATGTGCATCGAAAACATCTTGGTAGTAGCGCCCTACAACCTGCAGGTGCAGTTGTTGAAACAGGTGCTGCCAGCGGGTGCTCGTGTAGGCACTGTGGATAAGTTCCAAGGGCAAGAAGCAGAGATTGTCATCGTATCGATGGCGACCTCGAATGAAGACTATTTGCCCAGAGACATTGGCTTCCTGTATTCGAAAAACCGCTTGAATGTGGCCGTCAGCCGGGCGAAATCCCTGGCCTGTATCGTCGCCAGCCCTGATCTGACGGCCATACGCTGCCTGACCCCCCAAGACATGAGCCTGGTCAACGGTTTGTGCATGGCCGTAAGGTACGGGGCGACTGCCAATGCTGTCGCGCTGTGTGAATAGCGGCCCTGAGGGCCTTGTCATCTAATCCGGAGCAGGGAAGGAAGTCATGTCATACACGCCCGCTTTGCTTGCTCTGCTGCAAAAGGTTCTGGCCCCGACGCAGTGTTGTGTAGACGACATGCAGGGGCTCGGCCTGGGGGACTGGCACGCTTCAGTACTTGTCGACAATACGCAGTATCTGTCGTCGTTTGACCCGCTGGCGCTCAATGACCGAGATCTTGCAGGGGACACACCACTGGACATCGCCTACCGGCTGAACCGAATCGCCCTGATCGAGAAGCTGGAGGCACTCGGTGCCCTGGGGGACAAGCAACGGCGGGACTGGAAAGGCCTCGGCAGCTTCATGCCGTACTATAAATACATGCATCTGCCCGCCAGGCAGGGAAAAATCAAAACCCTTGAAACGCGTTTTCGGCTAGGCGGGAGTCTCAACCATCGTGATGTGGACGGAAATACGCCTATCCATTGTCTCGCAATCAATGGTCACTTCAAGGCCGTCAGGTACTTCACTGACCGCTACAGGATGTTCGAGCTTGATATGAACGCGAAGAACAACGAGGGCCATACCGCTCGAAATCTGGCCATCCTCAATGGCCATCACGACATAGCGCAGCAGCTGTTGATCCGGGAGATCGACAACTACATCAGCGCTACGCGTATCTGGCACGAGATGTCGGCCGGATGGACATGGATGTTGCCGAGTCGAAACGCCTGACAGAGAGCGATCGACTCGGGGCAACACGCCTTCGCTCAAAGGATTGAGGATCAGTCATGCATGAGCCAGGGGCGCAGCTCCTTGAGGTTGGTTGCTACGATTTGCTGTGCCTCGGGATTAGTGGCCTGGTTTCTCGGATCGATCTGATAGCGTTGCAATACATACTTCACCAGCGCCCTGCGACTGGGCACCACTAGCTGGCCATCAATCATGCCGAAGTCGGTTTCGATGATTGACTTCTGCGCCGCGTTCAATCGCCCATCGGCTGCAAAGATGACGGGTATCTCGGTATTCCAGTCTTCATCCCGCTCACGAGTGTTCTGCGATTCGTCGAGCAAATCCGGCTGCCCCCGTAGGCGGCTGAGCACAAAGTCGCGGTACTGGCCGTTCTTCTCGCAGTAAGCCCGCACATGCCAGCGCATACCGGTGTAGACCAGCGTGTGCGGGGCTATGAGGCGAATTTCCACGTTAGGGGTGTTGAGCGACACATACTCGGTTTCCAGGCGCAGGCCATCGCGACAGGCCTTGAGCAATGGGCGCAGGACCTCGGGTCGAATCGGGCGATCCGGGACTTCGAGCACCTTGGTGTGGGCGTAGGCCAGGGCGAGTCCATCGATATGCGGGGCGCGTTCGTTGTTCTGGTAAAGCAGGTGCAAATAGGCGCTAGCGCTGTCGTCGATGAACAGCGGCGTGAACGTCTTGCTGGGCACGTAGCCTTTTATTTTTTTGTCATATGTAAGATTTTTGGGCGCATGTTCTGTGATGTAGGTGTTGATGTCCTTGGACGCCTGCTGACGGCTGATGCCGAAGCTCTGCATCAAGTGTCCCGTGGTCAACCGGCCCTCCCACCAGGCAACTGTCTCAATCAAACGATAGCGAAGTGCCAGATCCCAGCGGACCTGCTCGATGGACTGCTTGCGTTTCATGCCCTCTCCATGTGCGCGAATACTTTACCTGTATAAGTCTACATTCTAGACCTGTCGTTTAGCACTACATATCGTGTGTCTGTCTTCACAATGAATTGAAGTCACGAAAGGAAGTGGACATGAGTATGTCGCAAGTGGTGTTGACGGGTGCATTGCTGATGATGGGAGCAATCCTGCTGGTGTTACTGCATCAGTGTCTGAGATTGCGTGAGCTCTGGCAGATGGCTACGGGCTGCCAAAAAAATGTGCGTTGGGCGCGGATCTGGGAAATGGAAAACCGCGAACTGCGTTCGGCGTTGCGAGCCGAGAAAGAGCACGTTCAGCAGTTGCAAAGAAAGCTGGTGATTCTGCAGGAATTGATCCCTGCAGAGGGTTGAGGAAAGGACATGAAAAGACTTGAACGGATCAAGGGTTGCCTGCTCGGCGGCGCCGTCGGTGATGCGCTAGGCGCCCCAGTGGAGTTTCTCGAATGGTCAGCTATTGAAGCTAAGTTCGGTCCACAAGGTATCGTTGATTTTTCCCCTGCTTTCGGTACCACCGGCGCCATCACCGACGACACTCAGATGATGCTTTTCACCGCAGAGGGCTTGCTGCGGGCGTATGTGCACGGCAGCTCACGAGGGACTTGCCACGTCCCCAGCATTATTCATCATGCTTTGCTGCGCTGGCTGATAACCCAAGACTACCCTACGGCGATGCCGATTGGCGTGGACGGCTGGCTGATCACGCAATCGGAACTCTGGTCTCGGCGCGCCCCTGGCACTACTTGCCTAGGAGCACTCAAGGCCAGTCCGCGGCTGGGCGCAGTTGCCGAGAACAACAGCAAAGGCTGCGGCGCTTTGAAGCGCGTTGCGCCCTGCGCCTTTTTTGCAAACGCCTTTGACTACGCTGCACAGTCAGGGCACCTGACTCACGGACATCCTACGGGCTACCTGGCGGCAGGGATGTTCGCCGATATTCTCCAGCGCATTGTCGATCGACAAGGCAGCCTGGAACACGCAGTCACTCAGAGCTTGGCTCAATATGGACAAGTGCCGGGTATAGAAGAAACACGGGGCCTCATTGAGCGCGTCCTTTTCTTCTTTTACGAGGGCTACCAGCCTACCCCGCAACGCATAGGCGATCTCGGTGGCGGATGGGTCGCCGAGGAAGCGCTGGCTATCGGCTTGTGGTGCGCCCTGGCAGCGCGTTCGTTCGAAGAGGGCGTGATCACAGCGGTGAATCACAATGGCGATAGCGACAGTACCGGGCTCATTGCCGGGCAATTGTTGGGTGTTCAGTATGGTGCTGCGGCGATTCCTTCCCGGTGGTTCGAGAAATTGGAGCTGCGTGAGGTGATTGTGCAAATTGCCGAGGATATTGAGCGCATTCCGCGTGATTACTGTGGGTATGGTGGAGAGTTCGATCAGCAGATCGAGCAGGCGTATCCCGGTAGCTGAGAGCGCTGATGGAGACGACTATAGATAAATTTCAGGAGAGCAGTGATGCCTATAAGGCCCAGGCCATTTACGTTTGTGTGTGGTGAATGTGGTTGGAAGAAAACGGTGGCACCCCGGTGTGATGCGCTGGGGCCGGGGGAGTGGTTCAAACAGTGCCCGAAATGCGGGAGCGAATCGTTGAAGATGCGCGATGCGGGGTGGATTGAGTGAGCGGACGTTAACAGAGTTGCTTCTGCGTCTCTAAGTGCAATGTCCAGTGATATCTGGGTGGAGTCGCGCTATGGCAAAAGGCCATTTACTCGCGAGATCATAGGCACTTTGCCGGGTATCATTCCTTTCTTTTTTGTCACCCTTGCTGACCCCCCAAGGACACTCTGCCATGAGCCAATCAAACGGATTTTCTATGTCGAACGTCTCTGAACCAATGCTTAACGATGAAAGCGAGCACGAGCGTCAAGCAGATTTGCTGAGCCAAGTCGCATTCGCTGACTCCGGTAGTGCGCCCAAGGCTGTCGAGGTCATCTGGAGCTTCATTCGTTCCTACGACCAGCATCGCCATGAGATGCCACTGGATCAGTGGCTCACGCAGGAATTCAACAAGTATCCGCATCTGTGGGAAAACAACGCAGAAGTCGAAAGTGTCGCGCGCACGCTCATCGACTCGATCACACGTACCACTCAGCATAAAGAGTCGTTGCAACGACACCTCGACAAGGGGAAAAGCACGGCTAACTGGCTGGCCAAGGAGCTGGAGCAGGACGCTCAGGATAATCCCGACCTAAATCTGGGCGAGTACGCAGGACAAGTGCAGGACATGCTGGAGTCGGCCAACGTATCGCTGGCGCAGACACTCAAGCCGGATGTTCGTCACACTACGGTACCTACCGGCGTCGCCATTGGCAGTACGACAGTCGCTACCGAAAAGCAACCGACTATCTGGGACGAAAACTCCCGTCTGGCCATTGCTAAGGACATCAACAATCAGGCGTTGTTGAATGCGGCCCTGAATGCTTCCTGTCACGGTGCCCGCATCCTAGGGCAGCGCACTTGGAATTGGATGCGTGGCCATGAAAACGCACCGGCCAGCGTGGCCCTGCAGGAATTTTTCGACAGTTCGCTGAAGTCCACCCGGCATATCGGTGCGCAGGTTGCCGTTTCCGGTGGCGTGGTGATTGCTGCCAAAAGCGGTTGGCTGAGTTTTTTCCGCGATACTCCAACCGAGGTGATCGCGACTACTACCTATACCGGCCTGGAACGTGCCAAGGCGCTGTATAAGCTGGGGCAGGGCGACATCCTCGCCGATACCGCAATTAATGCCATCGAGCAGACAACCATGGTGGCCGCTCGCTCGCTGGCGCAAGTAGTCGAACAAAAAGGCACCCAACTTGGCGCCAAATGGGGAGCTGCGTTAGGTTCCGTTTTTGGTCCTGGAGGTACGGCTGTGGGTGGTCTTGTTGGCGGCATTGCCGGTCGTTTAGCGGGGAAGGCGGTGGGCACGCTTATTGAAAAGGGTGGCAGGAAGATTGTCGAGGTTGCCAGCAAGGTTGTTCGGAAAGTGACGGCAACCATTAAAGAGGTTGGCTCGGCCGTAGTAGATGTTTTCAAAGGCGCGTTTAACTCGATTTTTGGCTGAGGCTCTTTCATGAAAAGCAAAAAGAATTTCGAAATCAAGCTGGAAGAGCATTTCCTGGCTGGCGCTCCCGCCATCTATATCCAGTCCGCCGAAGAGGCCCGTGTCGATCAATTGCTGATCCGACTTCAGGATAAGCTCGGGCTCAAGCGTATCCATGAGTGGAACCTGGGGCATGGTTGGGTCGACTTCGACAACAAGCGACCACTGAGCAATCTCGAGTCCGGCAAAACCGAGCTGGAACATGCGCTGTTAGCACTGTTGGACGCGGACCTGGAGCAGTCACTGATCTTGATCAAGGGCGCCCGACTCGCCTTGGAACACAACACGCTCGCTATTGCACGCCTTAAGCAGTTGCTGAACCTGATCGAACGTCATCACGCCGGCGAATGCTCGGTCATTCTGGTCTCGGAGGCGGTCTGTATCCCTGCCCCGATCGAGGCTCAAGTCTCCTTGCTCACCCTACCGCTACCGGATCGCGAGGAAATCAAGGCCTTGCTGGCGCAGGCAGCAGCCAGCGGACAATTGACCGTACCGGAAAATCTGAATGATCAGGTGGTTTCAGGACTGAGTGGACTGACCGTTAGCGAAATCGCTCAGCTATTAAGGATGATGGGTCGGCAGGCCGCGACAATGGATGCGTGTGCATTGAAGACGATTCTCCACGAAAAGGAACAGATTATCGCCAAGAGCGGTGTGCTGGAGATGGTCCCCAGCGTCGTGGAGTTGGACGATATCGGTGGACTGGAGAACCTGAAACATTGGCTGGAGCAGCGCTCCACCATTATCCGTCGGCTGGACGAGGCCACTAAACGGGGAGTCAAAGCGCCCAAAGGGGTACTTATTGCCGGCATGCCCGGTTGCGGTAAGTCGCTGACAGCCAAGGTCGCCGCTAGCCTATTCCAGTTGCCCCTGTTGCGTTTGGATATCGGCTCATTGCTCGGTAAGTATGTCGGCGAAAGCGAGCACAATATGCGCCGTGCACTGAGTATGGCGGAGACCGTTAGCCCCTGCATTCTCTGGGTTGATGAGCTGGAAAAGGCTTTCGTTGGCATGGGGGGCGGTAATGCTTCGGAAGTGACGGCGCGCCTGCTGGGCTATTTCCTGACTTGGATGCAGGAAAAGACCGGTGCGGTTTTTGTCATAGCCACTGCCAACGATATCAGCGCACTGCCGCCGGAGCTGCTGCGCAAGGGTCGTTTCGACGAGATCTTCTATGTTGGATTTCCTAACGCCGTGGAGCGGGAAAAAATCCTGAGTATTCACCTGGGCAAGTCGCACCAGACGGTTGCTGAACTGGAGATATTTAAGCTCGTAAAGCTGTGTCGTGATTACTGCGGTGCTGACATCGAGAATGCGGTCAATGAAGCCTTGGCTAACGCCTTCATTAACGGCAGCGCATTGACTCAGAAACTGCTGGAAGACGCGATCCAGTCCACCATCCCGCTACGCGAAACCCTGCGCGATCAGGTCGGCAAGTACGAAGAGTTGTTCGAAAAACTCAAGTTGCGCCCGGCTTCTGAGTATCAGGGACACAGTGTGGCACAGATGATCAAGTTGGCTGCCGACCCTAACCATGTGAAGCGTGAGGAGGTCGCGAGCAATCCTGATTGCCCGGATGATCAGTTGGAAAAGCTCGCGATGGATCCCCAGCGTAGCGTGATCAAAGCGGTTTACGAAAACCCGCGCTGCCCGGAACGCCTACTGTCCATTCGTATAAACATACCCAAGGGCAGTCCTCAGTATGATCTCGAACTGCTCGAATTGGCCTGCCTGAATGGGAACGCGCCGGAAGACTTGCTGATTCGCCAGATTGATGACGGCACGATTGACTCGAAACTACGCATCAAGCTTGCAACTCAGGCGAAAGGCGTGACGTTGCAGCAGAAGCTGGCAACGGATAGCGAGGCAGCGGTCCGTCGAACTCTTTCCATAAGGAAGGATTTGAACGAAGTCCTCCAAACGACACTCGCTAACGACAGTGATCAGGTTGTGCGCCAGAATCTGGCAAACAACAGAACACTATCCGACGGTGCCGCTGAGCAGTTGGTAGAGGATAAGCATGCCAAGGTAAGAGCAGCGCTGGCTGGCAACCCGATACTGAGTGAAACCTTGCTGCTCAAACTGGTCCTGGATAAAGAGGTTTCGGTTGGTGCCGCTCTGATCTCAAACCCCTCGCTTGCAAGCAGTGTAAAATCTCAACTCCTTGAGAATGGCGCAAGCAGCATCAAGCAGGCATTCGCCAGGCGTCCGGAGTTGACGGAGAGCGAGCAGTTACTGCTTTTGAAAAATGCTGATACGGCGTTGAAAATAATCCTTACCGTACATCAAAAACTTTCGAAGGAAGTGCAGGAGAGGCTCGCCAATGATCCGGAGCAGAGTGTAAGAGTTAATCTGGCCAACAACCCTGGTTTGACCAAAGAAATTCAGGAAGTGCTGATGAATGGCGGCGATTACGGAGTTAGGCAGGCTTTGCTGCGCAATCCTGGGTTGCTTTTGGATAAGGTTAAATTAAAGCCGAAATCTCTTATTGAGCATGTGATGGAGCACAATAATAATTTAGGTTTAAGTATCAATAGTCGCCGACGATAACTTCTTCGTCAATGGTGGTTTGATTTGAGTGTTGGGCGTTGTTCCGGGCTTTCGATGGAGTGCTCGGATGTTGTTGAGGTTGGTAGTGTGGAAGGCGATGCTGGCTACCATCCTCGTCGAGGATCACCGCATTCAGTCAACCGCATCGCCTTTTGTTAACGGAAAAGGGGCTAGCGAGGAGCAGGGCGATGAGTTCTTGCCCTCGACTAGCTGTGAGATGGTTTGGTGATCGATGATGGGATGCTCATTGCAGTGATGACTGAAACCTTTTCAAATAAGCAGTTGGTGGATTTAGTCTGTAATCTTCGGATTAGTAAGTGTCTCAAGGTATTCGCCTAGTAGGCGCCATGCGGCAGTCATTTCGGATGTATAGCTGTGGCGCTGGTAGATTCGCTTCACCTTATTGTCTTCGGTGTGATTTAGGCAGCGCTCAGCCACTTCAGGTATCACTCCCAGTGCGGTCATTAACGTTGCGCCTGTGCGACGAAGGTCATGAGGAGTCCATTTACCACCCGGAAGCAGCAGGCTTTGAGCTTTAGCACTGCGTCGGCTCATTGTTCCTTGCTCAGGCTGGCGTTGACGATCACCCAGCTGTTTGGTCACGGTCTTGGAGTTGACTGGACCACTGTTATCGGTATTTGGGTAGCACCAGGCCGAACTGCTATTGATGCTCTGAACCCGCTCGAACTGATTTACAGCGAAGTTTGACAGGAAAACAGTATGCGGCTTGCCATTCTTGCTGTGCTCAGCAGGAATTAACCAAGTGCGCTGCTTGAGGTCCACATGCTCCCAACGACTATTCAGTAGCTCACCGATGCGGCAGCAGGTGGAAAGTGCAATCCAGATTGCAGCTTCTGTCGTCATTAGAAGTCCCGCCCCTGGAGCTTTCTTCGCAAGGCTACGAATTTCATCATCAGTCAACACTCGGTCGCGTTCGACGTCTTTACCGCCAATTTTTGCTTTTCGGATACTGGCGCTGGGATCGTGCTCTATGAGGTCACGGTCTACTGCGAATCTGAACATCTGGCGCATCAGGGAGAAGGCTATTTTTGCAGCACGGTTGACGCCTCTGGCAAGCATGGTGTCAGTCACTTCTGTGATGTGGCCTTTTTTCACGTCTGCTACGGCGTATTGGCCTAGAAAGGGCAATACGTCTTTTTCAAACATTCGACGCACTTCTGCGCCGCCATCTTTGCGATTGATCAAGTCGATCTTCGCCCAGTGTTCAAACAGCTCGGCAACGCTCTTGCGGGATGCCTGGCGGGCTAGCTCGGTTTCTGCAGTGGCTCTCTCCTCGTCTAACCGTGCTAGCTCGGCGTTGCGGGCAGCGATACGTGCAGTTTCTTCGGACTCAAGGTGTTCACGGATGTTTTTGATGCCTGTTTTATGAAGACTGGCCAATTCCATTGCTCTCTGTCGTGCATCCGAAAGAGTCATTGTTGCGGAATCATCCCCAGCACCATAAGTTCCGATTGGGAGAGCGTATCTCTTGCCTGCCTCATTGGTGTATTGGAAGTAGAAAAGGCGGTCACCCGATGGCGTGATGCGGGCCAGAAGTGATCCATGGCCCCAAATCGCGACTTCACTCAACCATTTATGGGTTTGGCCAGGCTTGGCCTTCATCGCCTTATCTGTAATGTTGGCCATACGCTTGCTCTTGGTAGTGAATTGGTAGTGAATTGAGATGAGCTTTAGGGGGATGTTAGCGGATGCTAATGGACAGTGGTAGCAGGTAAAATCAACATTTTCAGGGCGTTATGACAGGGTCTTGGATCTTGTAGGACGTCGCTGGATTATAATTTACCTTTATGGGGTGCTAGGGGTCGAGTGTTCGAATCACTCCGTCCCGACCATATAATTCAAGGGGTTGCGAGATTTTATTTCGCGACCCCTTTTTATTTTCTATCGGTTTTACTCCCACAAATCGTCTGGCTTTCGGTGGAATCCTCATTGTTTCCGTGTAGAGCTGAAGCCAGCTTTGGCGCTCTCTAGCACGTTTTTTAGGACGACGTTGTCGCCCTTTCTTGGTGCTTTCAGTATCTAAGGTGCTCTTCTCTTACAAGCCATCGACAGGGTACCCATCGGTTTGTACTCGTCAGGCCGACGGAGCCTTCCCGCGTAGAGGTAGTCTTCTTGGAGATACCAGGATCGAATAGCCATTGGGAGCTGCGCAGGCCGCAGAGTGCCTCTGCTTTTCTTAGGAGTGCGCGTATAGGCGTCAAAGCTATCCACAAAGGGCGTGGGTATATCTGTGGATAATGACCCAGGCACTGCGGAATACAGGGCTTGCAATGTGCTGGTCATTAATTGAGCAGGTTTCGTGTGCAGCTGACGTCGGCGAGCAGGCTTAGGGGCGCGAAGTCGCTATCGTTCGGCTTGGATCTGCAGTTTTACGTCACGCCTGCACTCGTCAGCCAACCATGCCTCAATACCTAATGCCGTAAGTGGATCAATACCAGCAGAGTAGATCCCACGCGGCCCTTCCATACTCACCTTGCGCCACCCGCTGCCCACGGCCAAGGCTTCGGCCTCAGTGTATTGCCTGTCCGGTGGCCGCCTGGTGTTGGTCGTGGAATTGGGGGACCGGGCCGTGGAGTTCCTGCAATCCCCTTACGGCGAAATGTTCGGTGTGAGATACCCAAGCCCGCCAGTCACCTGCCGACGCTGGTGACCGAGACAGCGGTCAGCCGATGGGGATTGCGCGTAATTCCGATGGCTGGATCACTTACCCACGCGGTCTTCAATTGCAGGCGGAAATGGTCGCACGCTGGCAGGCAGCGGTAACAGCTTATGCACCGGGTGTGTTCAAGCCTTTCGTGCAGTCGCTTTACATCGAAATGGCCGAACATCCCGACCATTCACCGAGCCCAATTCACTTGATATTGCGCGCCGGGTGCAATGTGATCCTGCAGTTTCTCGAAGGACTCAGTGCGGCCGGTGTCAACCATGTGGTTTTGAATTTCAAGTACGGCGAACGCGATGCCGCTCAGGTGGTGGAAGAAGTTGGCCGAGAAATTTTGCCGCGACTTGAGGACAGCGAAGCCGGCCGAATGGGAGCAATCTGATACGGTTTCTTATGGTGGATCTGAGCCTTTTTTGTGGCTAGGTCGGTGCTTTATAAAGTGCGCGACCGGAGTGCGAGCGGATTGTGCCCGGCCGGCCACTTTTTCAGACTCTTTGAAGATCGATGGTCTCGGCAGTCCTCAGGAACCACCATGAATACCCGCCGCACGAGATTTCATTCATGGAATGGCCATTGGTCCACAGGAAGGAACCTGCGGCACCGCAGCGTTCCGTCGCGAGCTGGTGGTCACCGAAGACATCGCCCGGGACCCAAGCTGGGAGCGTTTTCGCGGCCTGGCGCTGGGGCATAACCTGCGTTCCTGCTGGTCGGTGCCTTTGCTCTCCCATCAAGGATGCGTGTTGGGTACATTTGCCCTGTACCAGAACCGCGCCCATGCGCCGGACGAGGCGCAGATTCAGCGACTGGCCTGCGCGGCCCAACTGGCAGCCATTGCGATCCGCCATGAACGTGACGGCCAACGTCTGGAGGAAAGCGAACAACGTTTTCGTTCTTTGTTCACCTATAACCCAAACCCGGTGTTCGCCCTCGATCTGGCCGGCAACATCCAGAGTGTGAATCCAGCGGGCCTGAAGCTCAAGCCGCTTACCGCAACCGACTTCATCGGTCATCACTTTGCCAATCTGGTGGTCGAAGAAGACCTGCAACGGGTCAGTCGGCATTTCTCTGCAGCCAGCACCGGAGAGCCCCAGCGCTTCGAGGCACGGGTTCGCGACGTGAGCGACAAGCTGTTGACCATGGACATTTCCAACCTGCCGATCATGGTCAATGGCGAGATCGTCGGGGTATTCGGAGTTGCCAGGGACATCAGCGAGCAGAAGCACTACGAGCGCCAGTTGAGCTTCAACGCCTGCCATGATCGGCTGACCGGTTTGCTTAACCGTGTCTCTCTTGAAGACCGGCTTATGCTGGATTGTCACATCAGTCGTCGGCGTAAGCGTCGTCTGGCGGTGATTTGCATTGATCTGGATGGATTCAAATCCATCAACGATTCGATCGGACACTACTTCGGCGATCAGGTGCTGATTGAGGTGGCGCAGCGTATGACCCAGCAGGTTCGTCCCGGTGACACCATCGTGCGCATGGGCGGTGACGAATTTATCGTTCTGCTGCCGGACCTGCTTCGTGATGAAGACGTCGTTCCGGTGACGGAGCGATTGATGGCCAGCATTGCCAGACCCTACTGCATCCAGGGCATTGACCTGCACGTAAGTGCAAGTGTCGGCATCCCCCTGAGCGATGGTCACATCGAGCAGCCGATGCAGCTGATCCAGCAGGCTGACATGGCCATGTACAAAGCCAAGCAGCAAGGGCGCAACAATTTTCAGTGGTACACCAGCGATCTCAATCAGCGTGTTTGCGAGCACGCGAGCCTGCGCAATGACCTGCAGAAGGCAATCGAAACCCAGTCGTTCAAGTTGCATTATCAACCGCAGATAGACGCGCGAACGTTACAGGTGGTCGGGATCGAAGCGTTGCTGCGCTGGGAGCATCCCGAAAAAGGATTTATCTCGCCAGCGGTGTTTGTACCGGTGGCAGAGGACAGTGGTCAGATTATCCCGCTGAGCCTTTGGGTACTCGATACGGCCTGCGCGCAGCTGCGTCAGTTAGGCGAGCAGGGCATCACCGGCATCTCGATGGCGGTGAATATTTCGCCGATGCATTTTCAGCGTGGCAATTTCGTCCAGTGTGTCCAGGCCACCCTGGAGAAACATGGTCTCAGTGGTGAGCAGTTGGAGCTGGAGATCACCGAGTCGCTTCTGTTGCATAACGCTGAACAGGCAATTGAAACCTTGCACCGGCTCAAGATGTTGGGGGTGCGCATTGCGCTTGATGATTTCGGCACCGGTTTTTCCAGCCTCAGCTACCTCAAGCGTTTGCCCATCGACAAGATCAAGATTGACCGCTCGTTCATCCAGGAAATCACCACCGATAATCACGATGCCGCGATCACCCAAGGCATTATTTCCATGGCCCATCACCTCAGCCTGACGGTGGTCGCCGAAGGCGTGGAAACGGCGTCTCAGGTGGATTTCCTGAAGGGCAGTCGCTGCGATATTTTTCAGGGGTATTACTTTGCCAAACCAATGCCCTACGCAGAAATCGAAGCGTTCCTGAGCCATCCCGCGTCCCTTCCCTGAGCGGCCATTCTGTCGGGTCCCAGTCCTGTAAATCAGACGCTAAGGCAAATTGTCAGACTCCAACGCAGAACTCCCTCTCCCCAGGCAAGGCGCTCCCTGCGCCTTTCTCACACACTCGGCTCTAACGCTATCGCGCTGCATAACAACAAGAGCCGCGAAAAAATGACTAGTTTCCAACCTGCTACCGAAAATCAGACCGGCCACATCGGCGCCCGTCAGGCCCGTGTCGAGGACGCCGCATTGTTGCGCGGTCTCGGCTGCTATGCCGATGACGCTGCGATCCCGCCGGGGACGCTCCATGCGGCGATCATCCGTTCACCCCACGCTCATGCGCGGATCACCTCGGTGGACTTTTCCAGTGCGCTGCTGATGAAAGGCGTGCACGGCGTGCTGGTCGGCGAAGACGTCAAACGCTGGGCGCTGCCATTTCCGGTGGGTGTACGTCAGCCGATGGAGCACTGGTGCGTCGCCGTCGACAAAGTGCGCTACGTTGGAGAGCCGGTGGCCGTGGTGATCGCCGAGAGCCGCTATCTGGCCGAAGACGCCATCGAAGGTGTGCGCGTTGAATACGAGCCGCTGCCCCCGATCATCGATCCAGAACGGGCCACCGCCGAACAGGCGCCTATCCTGCACGAAGCCGTCGGCAGCAACGTGGTCAACGAACGACGCTTTCGTTATGGCGAGCCGGAGCAGGCCTTCGAGCAGGCGCCGCACAAGGTCTCGCTCAAAGTGAAGTTTCCGCGCAGTTCCTGCACACCCATTGAATGCTATGTGGTGTTGGCTCAGTACGAGCGCGCCACCGGCATTTATGACGTGCTGGCCAATTTCCAGGGCCCCTATGCATTACACACGGTCATGGCCCGGGCTCTGAATGTGCCTGGCAACCGCTTGCGTTTGCGCACACCGAAAGATTCCGGTGGCAGCTTTGGCATCAAGCAAGGGGTTTTCCCTTACGTGGTGATGATGGGGCTGGCGTCACGCAAGGTCGGCGCACCGGTGAAGTGGGTCGAGGACCGTCTGGAACATCTTCAGGGGGCTTCTTCGGCGACCAATCGGGTGACCGAAATTGAAGCGGCGGTAGAAGCAGACGGGCGCATCACCGCTTTGCGTTATGACCAGATCGACGATTGTGGTGCCTACCTTAGAGCGCCTGAACCGGCGACTTTCTACCGCATGCACGGCAACCTGACGGGTGCCTATGCGATCCGCAATCTGCAAGTGCGCAACCGCGTGGTGCTGACCAACAAAACCCCTTCCGGCCTGAACCGTGGTTTCGGTGGCCCGCAGGTATATTTCGCCCTGGAGCGGCTGCTGCAACATATCGCCGTGCAGTTGAAGCTTGATCCGTTGGACGTGATCCGCCGCAACCTGGTGCCGGCCGATGCCTTCCCATATCGCGCGGCCGCCGGTGCGTTGCTCGATTCCGGCAACTACCAAGCTGGCATTGCCTTGGCGGCGGCTGACGGTGGACTCGACGAGTTGCTCAAACGTCGTGATCAGGCGCGGGCCGAAGGTCGAATCTATGGCATTGGCTATGCCGCCGTCATTGAACCCTCGATTTCCAACATGGGTTACATCACCACCGCGATGACACCCGAAGAGCGGCGCAAGGCCGGTCCGAAAAACGGCGCTGTCGCCACCGCAACCATCAACGTCGGCCCGTTGGGTGACGTCAGTGTGCATGTGTCCTCGGCACCGCAAGGGCAGGGCCATCAAACCACCGTCGCTCAGGTCGTCGCCGAAGTGCTTGGGGTTGCATTGGAATCCATCGTGGTCAACGTCGAGCTGGATACTCAGAAGGACGCTTGGTCGATTGCCTCGGGCAACTATTCCAGCCGTTTCGCCGGCGCTGTGGCCGGTGCCGTCTATAAGGCCGCGCTGAAGATCCGCGATCGCCTCGCCGTGATTGCCGGCGAGCAATTGCAGGCCAGTCCCGAAGATATTCGTTTCGCCGGCGGCAAGATTTTTGTGGTCAATGGCGGGGCGGTGGCGCCATTCCATCGGATTGCCGGTGCGACCCACTGGTCGCCGGGCCTGCTACCGGAAGGTGAAAGTGGCGGTCTGCGCGAAACCGCGTTCTGGAGCCCGCCGCAATTGGTGGCCCCGGACGACCAGGACCAGGTCAATAGCTCGCTGTGCTACGGCTTTGTCTTCGACATCTGTGGTCTGGAAATCGACCGCATGACCGGCGAGATCCACATCGATCGCTACGTCACCTGCCATGACGCCGGCCGCCTGCTCAACCCCGCGCTGGTCGACGGCCAGATTCGTGGTGGCTTCACCCAAGGCCTCGGCGCGGCGCTGATGGAAGAATTCGCCTACGGTGAGGACGGCAGCTTCCTCTCCGGGACCTTCGCCGATTATCTGGTGCCAACCGCACCGGAAGTGATCGAACCGGTGATCCTGCACATGGAAACGCCATCGCCCTTCACCCCGCTGGGCGCCAAGGGTGTGGGCGAGGGCAACAACATGAGCACGCCGGTGTGCATCGCCAACGCGGTGGCCGACGCCCTCGGTCGCTCGGACATCCGTCTGCCACTGACACCATCGAAAGTACGCACGCTCATCGGGATCGACGAGCCCCCTCGGCCCGCCGGTATGGAGCCCGACGAAGACCTGGACGCAGCACCTGCCGGTGGACCCGCGTTGCGGGCCAACGACTCGGTGGTGATTCCTGCTTCGCCGCAACAGGTCTTCGATACCTTGCTCGACCCGCAGACGCTGGCGGCGATCATTCCCGGTTGCCACGACCTCGTGCTTGAAGGCGAGAACCGATACCGCGCAGACGTCACCGTCGGCGTCGGCATGATCCGTGCGCGCTTCGAGGCCAAGGTGGCCCTGAGTGATCTGGACCCACCGCATTCGTTGCGTCTGTCCGGTTCCGGCAGCAGCTCGATGGGTTCGGCCCAGGGCCAGGCCAAAGTGCGTTTCGTCGAACTGGAAAATGGCCACACGCGTCTGGAATACCAATACCAGGTGGCGGTCAGCGGCAAAGTCGCCGCGGTCGGCGGCCGAATGTTGCAAGGGGCCTCGAAAGTGATCATCGGACAAATCTTTACTCGCCTGTCGCAACGGGTCAGCGGCCAAGCCATCTCCACCGGCTGGTGGGCGCGACTGCGCGCCTCGCTTGGCGCGCTGTTTGGCAAGGGGGGTGCGCAATGAAACCGGCTGCTTTCGATTACGTTCGGGCTGAAACCCGTCGTCAGGTGGTTGAGTTGCTCGCCGAGTATGGCCAGGAGGCTCGCATCATCGCCGGTGGCCAATCGCTGATGGCGGTGCTGAACATGCGCCTGGCTCAACCCAAGTTGCTGATCGATATCAATCATGTGGCCGAGCTGGCCTATATCGAGCTGCGCAAGGATTGCCTGGCGGTAGGTGCCGGGGTGCGACAGGCGCAGTTGCTGGCGCGTTCGACCCTGATGGACGAGGTGCCTTTATTGGCACTGGCGATGCCCTGGATCGGCCACTTCCAGACGCGTAATCGCGGTACGGTCTGCGGTTCGGTGGCTCACGCCGACCCCAGCGCCGAGTTGCCGCTGTGCCTGGTGACACTGGGCGGCGAGATCGTTCTCGAGTCCAAAAAAGGCAAGCGCATCGTCAAGGCCGCCGACTTCTTCCAAGGCATTCTCACCACCGACAAGCGTGCGGATGAGCTGGTCGTCGAGGTGCGTTTTCCGCTCAAGCGCGAAGGCATCACCTATCGCTTCCGCGAAATCGCCATGCGCCACGGCGACTTTGCAATTGTCTCCCTGGCCGCGGCCATCGGGACGGACCAGGTCGAACTCGGCATCGGCGGGGTCGCCGACCGTCCGCAACGTCGCAGCCTGCCACGGGGTGCGGCGCTGCCTGACGCGCTCAATCAAACCGCCTGGTCGCTCGATGCACAAGACGACGTGCACGCCAGCGCCGCCTATCGCCGCCAACTGGTTCGCGAGCTGGGTCATCAGATGATCGAAGGAGTCTGAACATGCGTGTAACTGCCGACCAAACCTTTCCGATTCGCCTGGAACTCAATGGCCGCTCCCGCGAAGCGCTGGCCGAACCGCGGACCCAACTCTGCGACTTCCTGCGCCACGACCTCGGTGCCACCGGCGTCCATGTCGGTTGCGAACACGGTGTCTGCGGCGCCTGCACGGTGCTGGTGGACGGGGTCGCCATGCGTTCCTGCCTGATGCTCGCGGTACAGGGGCACGAGCGGCGTATCGAGACCGTCGAGTCCCTGGCCGACGACGACACACTGAGCGACCTGCAACAAGCCTTTCGCCGTCATCACGCCTTGCAGTGCGGCTTTTGCACTGCGGGCATTCTCATGTCCTGCGTGGATTTCCTCGAACGGGTACCCAACCCGGACGAGACCCAGGTACGCGACATGCTTTCGGGGCATCTATGTCGCTGCACGGGCTACACCGGCATCGTCCAGGCCGTGCTCGAAGTCGCTGCCCAGCGCCAAACGAACAAAGGGGTATAACAATAATGTTCGATCTCGGACGCAGTTTTCTCGCTGCCGTTGAACGCCGACCGCACGCCGTGGCGGTCAGTGACGGTGCGTTGAAGAAAACCTATGAAGACTGGTTCGTCGATATCCAGAGCGCAGCGCGGGGCTTGCAACGCCTTGGGCTGCAACGGGGTGACCGACTGCTGGTAGCGATGCAGAACCGCTGGCAGATGGCGACCCTGCATTGGGCCTGTCAGTTTGCGGGCGTGGTCATGACCCCGTTGAACTGGCGTTCGACTGCCGATGAACTGGGCTACTGCATCGAAGATGCGCAAATCCGCGCACTGGCTTACGACGACGCGACCGTGGCCGCGGTGGCCGGTTGCAGCGCCGCCACCAGGCTGCCACGGATCGCCGCCGGTATCCGTGCCGCCGACACCGACCTGAGTTTCGAGGAGCTGTGTTCGCAGACCCCCTCCGACATCATTTTGCAGGCCGACGCCGAAGACTTTTCACTGCTGCTGTACACCTCCGGAACCACCAGCAAGCCCAAGGGCGTGCCCCGTCGGCACCGTAGTGAACGCGCCGCGGCGGTGGCCCACGTAGCGCAAAACCTCTACCGCCAGAGCGAGTGCACGCTGGGTGTCATGCCGCTTTACCACACCATGGGCGTGCGTTCGTTGCTGTCCATGGCGCTGATCGACGGGCATTTCGTTTGTGTGCCGAAGTTCGACGTGGAAGCCACGCTGCAGGCCATCGAGCGGGAAAAGGTCAGCAACCTGTACCTCGTACCGACGCTCTACCACATGCTCATCGAGCACCCGGCCTTCGCCCGCGAGCGAGTAGCCAGTGTGGAGAAAATCGGCTTTGCCGGCGCGCCGATGAGCGACGGCTTGATGCGTCGCGTCGAGCAGGCGTTCCAGCCGCAGTTGTTCGTCAACCATTACGGCAGCTCGGAAATCTACACCTTCACCATCGACCAGCAGGCCAGTCGCAAACCCGGCTCCTCAGGGCGCAGTGCAATGAACCAGCGCGTGCGCGTGGTACCGATCGATGCTGAAACGGTGGACGTGCAGGCCAACCCATTGGAGGAGGGCCAGATCATCGCCGACCTGGCGAGTGACGAGGCGTTCGAAGGCTACCTGAACCGCCCTGAGGCGAACGCCAAGGCGTTGCGTGACGGATGGTATTTCACCGGTGACATCGGCTACTTCGATCTGGAAGGCGATCTGTTCGTCACGGGTCGTGTCGATGACTTGATCATCACCGGCGGCGAAAACGTCAGCCCGGCGGAAATCGAAAACATGCTCTCTCTGCACCCGGCAGTGGAAGAAGTGGTGGTGGTCGGTCTGCCTGACGAGCAGTGGGGCAAGATCATTGCAGCGTTTATCAAGCTGCGCGCCGAGGTGTCGGAATGCGACCTCGATGCTCATTGCATCGCTTCGGGCCTGGCCAAATTCAAGCGGCCACGGCGTTACCAGTTCATCGATCAGATTCCCAAATCTCCAGTTGGCAAGGTGCTGCGGCGCGTGCTGCTGGCCCAATTTCAGGAACAGGCCTTGAAGGCCATCAGCTAATCATCCAGAGGACACTCCAATGCAACAACAAGCGATCCAGCAATTTCTCGACACTCAGTTCGATGGCTTCCAGGTTGAAGTCGATGTGTCCCGCGAGCGCGCTGACATCATCCTCAACCGGGCGCCGTTGAACGTCATTTCCATGGGGCAGCGCGATCAACTGCGCCTGGTCTTCGAAGCCCTCGATGCACACAAAGATGTGCGCGTCATCGTGCTGCGCTCGGTGGGTGAACACTTCTCCAGCGGTGGCGACATCAAGGGTTTCCTTGAAGCTTCGCCGGAGCACGTTTCGAAGCTGGCCTGGAACGTTGCGGCACCGGCACGTTGCGAAAAACCGGTAATCGTCGCCAACCGTGGTTACACCTTCGGCGTCGGTTTTGAATTGTCCCTGGCCTGCGATTTCCGCGTTGCTTCGCAAACCACGCGCTACGCCTTGCCGGAGCAGAACCTGGGTCAGATCCCAGGCTCGGGAGGCTCCGCACGCCTGCAGAAAATCATCGGCATCACCCGCACCAAACACATGGTGATGCGCGCCAAGCGCATTACGGGCGACCAGGCCTATGCCTGGGGTATTGCTACCGAGGTCGTGCCAGATACCGAACTGGAAAACACCGTCGATGCGCTGGCTGATGAACTGCGGCGCTTCTCGCCGCTGGCTCAGCGCACGGCGAAAAAACTGATCAACGACAACGAAGATGCGCCGCTGACCGTCGCGATCGAAATGGAAGGTCACTGCTACAGCCGCCTGCGCAGCTCCAAGGACTTCAAGGAAGGCGTCGAAGCGTTTCACAGCAAGCGTCCGGCAGTGTTCACCGGCGAGTAAATGCGTACCGGCGAGCAGGCCCGGGAGCATGTCGGCAACGGCGTGCCTCCCTATAGAGCAGGGCCTGCCGCCCCTTCACTGAAACTGATAGGGCGCATCAATATTCGTTAATAGAAAACCCGTTGCGGGGCTCGTAGGGTGAGATCGGCTGCACCGAAATCCGTCCAATAAATATAAAAATCGGAGTTCCACTTATGGCTTCTTGCTGGCTGGTATTAACCATCGTGGCCGCCTACAGGGTGGTCTTGGCGTTGATCAGTTTCTGGGTTCGACGCTCTACACAAAGCGCGAAAAACTTCACCTCCGGAGGCAAGGAATTCCCGGCGGTGATTCCATCGTTGCAGGCCTTTGCGCAATTTTTCGGGCACATGCACGAATGGATGGCCGGGATCGCCGTTGCAGGACTGGCCGGGGCGCTGTTCGGCACCATGGCCGCGCTAACCATGGGCATCGCCACCTTGTTGCTCAAGGACTTCTATCAGCCGTTCTTTAACCCGCCGCCGGGTGACCGGGCATGCCACCAAAACAATAATGACGAGGTAAGGCCATGCAGCCTGTGACCCTTTCCACCCCCGAAGCCGACATGGCCGGGGACTTGCCAGCAGGCGCCAGCCTGCGTGGCTGGCTCGACCATTTGCAGCGCCAGCAGCGTTTGGCAATGATACGTCCCGGCGTGGACCTGCGTTTCGGCGTTGCAGCGATTGCTAATCGTCTGGACGGCAAGAGCGCTTCACTGTTTCCCCAGCCTGGCGGCCACTCGATTGCGGTGGTTTCCGGCCTGCTGTCCGACCGGCAGTGGATGGCCGAGGCGATGGGCGTGGAGTCCGCTGAAGTGTTGGCGCGTTTCGAGGCGGCCAGCCTCAATCCGCTGCCGTGGCGGGAAGTCAGCGATGCAGCTTGTCAGCAAGTGGTGCATCGCGAGATCGACCTGAACAAACTGCTACCAATTCCCACCCACAACGAGTACGACAGCGGCCCTTACATCACCGCTGGCCTGCTGATTACCCGCAACCCGCGCACCGGGGTGCAGAACGTTTCGATTCACCGCTTGCAGGTGAGCAGCCCAAATCGACTGGGTGCATTGCTGCTGCCACGCCATGCGCTGGCCTTCTTTCAGGAAGTCGAGGCGCTGGGTGAGGATCTGGACGTGGCGGTGGTAATTGGTGCTGATCCGCTGACCTTGCTGGCGTCCCAGGCCATCGTGCCGATCGATCACGACGAACTGGAAATCGCCGGCGCTCTGCATGGCCGTCCGCTGGCGGTAACGCGCTGCGTGACCCATCAGATTCGCGTGCCTGCCGACGCCGAGATCGTCATCGAGGGCCGGTTGCTGGCCAAGGCGCGGGAGATGGAAGGGCCGTTCGGCGAGTTTCCGCAGTACTACGGCGAACGCGCCGAGCGACATGTGATCGAAGTCGACGCCGTAACCCATCGTCACAACCCGATCTTTCACACCATCGTCGGCGGCGGCCTGGAACACTTGCTGCTCGGCGGCATCCCGCGCGAAGCGACCATGCTCGCGCACTTGCGCCGCAGTTTTCCGTGCGTGCGTGACGTGCACCTGAGCAAGGGCGGAGTGTGTCGTTATCACCTTTATGTGCAGATCGACAAACGCTCCGAAGGCGAGGGCAAGAACGTCATCCTCGGCGCGCTGGGCGGTCACTACGACATCAAGCATGTCACCGTGGTGGATCTGGATGTGGACATTCATGACCCCACCGAAGTCGAGTGGGCGATTGCCACCCGTTTCCAGGCCGACCGCGACCTGGTGCTGATCCACGAATCCCAGGGCTCGAAACTCGACCCGTCCACCCGTGACGGTGTCGGCTCGAAGATGGGCTATGACGCCACGGTGCCGCTGTCGGCACCGACCATGCGCTTCAAACGAATCCAGGTGCCGGGCCAACAGGAAGTCGAACTCGACAAGCTAGCGCACGCGGCGCCGCAAGACTGGCAACGCGTGCTCCAGACGCACGATTGAACCCGGCGGCCGTTGGTGTTCAGCGGCCTGTTTCCGATAGTTCCAACCAACTCAAGACACGTCTTGCGTGAGGCAACCATGACCACGACAACAACAACAACTGCATCGCCAACCAGCGCCGCTATCGATACACCGCAGATTCCACCGGGCAAGGCCTTACTGGCGGCATTTGCCTCGACATTCGGCTGGGCGCTGGATTTGTTTGACCTGTTCATTCTGCTCTACGTGGCGCCGATCATCGGCCGCATGTTTTTCCCCTCGGACACCCCGACACTGTCGCTGGCCGCGGTATACGCCTCATTCGCCGTGGCCCTGCTGGTGCGCCCCCTGGGTTCGGCAATCTTCGGCGCGTATGCCGACAAGCACGGCCGCAAGCGAGCGTTGATGGTGTCGATGGTCGGCGTCGGTATTTCCACGGCACTGTTTGGCGCGCTGCCGACCATTCATCAGGCCGGCATATTGGCCCCGATACTGTTTCTGCTATTGCGGGTGATTCAGGGCATTTTCGTTGGCGGCATCGTGGCCTCCACTCACACCATCGGCACCGAATCCATCTCGCCGCGCTATCGCGGCCTGATGTCCGGGTTGATCGGTGGTGCCGGTGCCGGCATGGGCGCGCTGTTGGCGTCGTTCACTTACCTGGTGTTGTCGGAAATTTTCCCCGGGGATGAATTTGACGTCTGGGGCTGGCGCTTCATGTTCTTCTGCGGGCTGCTCAGCACGTTTTTCGGGCTGGTGATGTTCCGCTATCTGGAAGAAACCCCGGTCTGGCAGCAACTGCAACAAGCGCGCAAGACCAAGGGGCCGGCGGTAGTGGTCGTGTCGCCGCTCAAGCGTCTGTTTGGTCGCGAGTACCGCAGCGTGATGCTGGTCAATCTGCTGATTACATTCGGCGGCGGAGCAACGTATTACCTGGCCTGCGGTTATCTGCCGACCTTGCTCAACGTGGTCGCCAAAGTGCCCCATACGCAAACTTCGCAGATGCTCATGTACGGGTCGGTGGCAACCATTGTCGGAGCACTGGCCTTCGGTTACCTGAGTGACCTGATCGGTCGCAAGAAGACCTTCATGCTACTGGGTGTGATTAACCTGGTGAGCTTGCCGATGATGTTCCTCGGTGTCGCCGAGCCGGGTTCGCTGACCCGCACTGCGCTGTATTGCGTGGGCATCGCCTTCATGGGCGGGGCGATCATCGCGCCGATCCTGATCTTCCTCAACGAACGCTTCAGCACCGAGCTGCGCGCCAGCGGCACAGGATTGTCCTGGAACATCGGTTTCGCCCTCGGTGGAACCATGCCGACCTTTGTGTCCCTGTTCAGCAGCAGCCCCGCGCAGATCCCCATGGTACTGGCGATTTTCGCCGCCGGCCTGTCGGTGATCTACCTGATCGGCAGCGTGGTGATTCCGGAAACCCAAGGCAACTTCAAGTGAAGGAGATGGCAATGAACAGATTGACCGGCAAGGTCGCTATCGTCACCGGCGCGGCCCAAGGTATCGGCGCCACCTACGCCAAGGCGCTGGCGGCCGAGGGCGCGAAGGTGGTGCTCTGCGATTTGAAGGCGCCTGACGAAACCGCTGCCGCGATCCGCAACAAGGGCGGTACGGCCCTGGCAATCGCTTGCGACGTGACCGACGGTGCCGCGGTGCAAGCCATGGTCGAGGAAGCCGTGGCGCAGTTCAGCGGTGTGCACGTGCTGATCAACAACGCGGCGTTGTTCGCCACCCTGGAACTCAAACCTTTCGAGCAGACCAGCTCGGCGGAATGGGACCGGATCATGGCAGTCAACGTGCGCGGTTCCTTCGAGTGCGCGAAGGCGGTAATGCCGGTGATGCGCCGTCAGGGCTACGGCAAGATCGTCAATATTGCCTCGGCAACGGCTTTCAAAGGCGCGCCGATGATGGCGGCGTATGTCGCGTCGAAGGGCGCGGTGATTGCCCTGACACGCTCGATAGCGCGCGAAGTCGGCGACGCCGGCATCCGCTGCAACTGCCTGGCCCCCGGCCTGACCATGAGCGCCAACGTCCAGGCCAACGCCGCCTGGGCCGGCGACATCGTGCGCAACAACATCGCCAGCCGCTGCATCAAGCGCGAGGCGGTACCGGAAGACCTGGTCGGCGCGCTGCTGTTTCTGGCCAGCGCCGACAGCGATTTCATGAGCGGCCAGACTGTGGTGGTCGACGGCGGCTCGGTGACCCACTGATAGGGGGAGTCCATGCGCAGCCGATATTTCATTGAAAGGGTAAACCGTTATGAATCGTGAACAACAAATCGTTGAGCGTTCGCACGCATACCGCGAGAGCTATCGTGCGTCCACACCCAGCTGGTATCGCGGCGAAATGCACCTGGCTTTCACCCTGCTGTTCACCGGCGGGGTGCTCTGGTACTGCGCCAGCCAGATTGTCGATGCGAGCTGGCAGGAGTGGTTGCTGGTGGTAGTGCCGATGTTCCTGTTCGGCAATTGGGCCGAATGGGCGGGCCACCGTTATTTGCTACACAGCCCGAGGAGCTGGCTCAAGCCGGCCTACAAGCGGCATGTCGCCACCCACCATCAGTTCTTCTCGCACAAGACGCTGGACTATCACGGCCATCAGGATTGGCGCGCTCTGCTGTTTCCCCCATTCGCTCCGGTGTTGTTCGTGATGGCCGCGCTGCCGCTGGCCCTGCTGCTGGGCACGTTATGGACGGCCAACGCCGGCTATATCGCAATGTTGACGATGGCGGCCTACTTCCTGATGTACGAAGGCCTGCACACGCTGTCGCACCTCGAGCATCCGCTGCTCGATGCCATGCCGCTGGTCAACACGGTGCGCCGCATGCATGTCCTGCATCACAACCCGGACTTCATGCACACGCGCAATTTCAACCTGACCTTTCCGATCTGCGATGCACTGTTTGGCACCAGCGACTTGAACAAGGGCGTGCTGGGCACGCTGTTCAATGGCATGTCGGATGCGGCGCGCAAACCCGAGGACCAGGCTCGCGTTGATGCGCAGCAGGTCGAGCGCGCGTCCAAAGCGGCTACCGAACACCAGCTCTGACAGCGACTCAATGAGCGGTCGGTTCTGGTGGTCGACCGCTGCTCGCTGACCCACGGAATACCGGAGGACTCATGCAAAGCAGACATTTCATCGATGGGCAATGGACCGACGCGGGACATTGGGCGGACAGCTTCGACCCGGCCAGCTGCGAGTTGATCGGCCGCTTCGCCGATGGCGGCGAAGCCGAGGCGCAAGCGGCGGTCTCCGCCGCCGCGCGCGCCTTCGCCAACCCGCAGTGGTCACAGAATCCGCGCCTGCGTCAGCAATTGCTGCTGGATTGGGCCGCAGGCCTCAAGGCACGCCAGGAGGAACTGGCGCAGCTGCTCACCCGCGAGAATGGCAAGGCCCTGGTGCAATCGCGCGGCGAGATAGCCGGGGCGATTTCCGAGATTGTCTATTATGCCGGTCTGGCCCGACACAATCCCGGCCATGTGATGGAGGTGGCGCCTGGCGAGTTCTCCAACATGCTGCGTGAACCGGCCGGGGTCGCGGGGCTGATCATTCCATGGAATGCCCCGGCGGTGCTGCTGGTGCGCGCCCTCGCCCCGGCATTGGCGGCCGGCTGCACCGCGGTGATCAAGCCGGCGCCGCAGACCGCGCTATTCAACGCGGCCATGCTCGAGCCGCTATTCGCCCTACCGGGCCTACCGGCCGGCGCGGTCAACCTGTTCGCTGAAACTGGGCATGTCGGCGCGGCGTACCTGGTGGCTTCGCCGCTGGTAGATGTGCTCAGCTTTACTGGCTCCACCGCAACCGGCCAGCGCATCATGCAAGACGCCGCAGCGACCATGAAGAAGCTGTCCCTTGAACTCGGCGGCAAATCCTGTTGCCTGGTCTTCGAGGATACCGACGTCGAGGCTATCGCACCGAAACTGGCGGCAGCAGCAACCATCATTTCCGGCCAACAGTGCACCGCCGCACGGCGCGTGCTGGTGCAGGCCAGCCGTTTTGCCGAGATGAAACGTGCGCTCAGTGCCGCGCTCGGCGAAATCCGCCTGGGCCACGGTTTGGAGGCGGCGACGCAAATGGGCCCGCTGATCGACTGGCAGTCGCGCGACAAGGTCGAGAGGCGCATCGCCGAGGCGCTGGACTGTTGCGACGAGGTGCTGCTGGCCGGCGGCCGCCCGGATGGCGCGCTGAGTCAGGGCGCCTTCCTCGCCCCTGCACTGATCGCCCACCGCGACAGCGGCGCGTTCTTCTGCCAGGAGGAAATCTTCGGCCCGTTGCTGGTGCTGGAGTCCTTCGAAGATGAAGCCGAGGCAGTAGCGCGCGCCAACCATACCGAGTTCGGTCTGTCGGCGAGTGTCTGGACCGGGCAGGGCGCTCGCGCCTGGCGTGTCGCTCGGGCACTGCGCAACGGTACGGTGTGGCTGAACGACCACAACAAATTGTTCGCCGAGGCGGAAACCGGTGGCTACCGCAAGAGCGGCCTGGGGCGCTTGCATGGCGTCGATGCGCTGCTGGATTTCAGCGAGCTCAAACACATTTATCAGAACGTCGGCACGCTCGGTTGAGCGCGCACGCGAGGGTGACCATGGAGCTGCGCCATCTGAAGTATTTTACCTGCCTTTATGAGGAAGGCTCCGTCACCCGGGCTGCGCAGCGCTTGAATATCGTGCAACCGGCGTTGTCGATGCAGATCGCCAGGCTTGAGGAAGAACTCGGGCAGACGTTGTTCGAGCGCAGCTCCAAGGGCATGGCGCCGACCGAGGCCGGCGATCAGGCTTATCGTTTGTTCATGCCGATTCTTGGCCAGCTGCTGGCGGCGCGTCAGGCCCTGATCGACCGTAGCGGCCAGATCGGCGGACGCATCAGTGCCGGGCTGATCGCGTCTGCCGCCAACAACGCGTCGGCCAGCACCCTGGCGCATTTCGTCGAGCATCAGCCACAGGTTGAATTGAGCGTCACCTCGGGCTACAGCCAGGAGTTGATCGCGAAGGTCCTGACCGGCGTGCTGGATTTCGCGGTCATCAACCAAAGCTTTCAGCATGAGCACCTGATCGGCCACGACATTTTCGATGAGGAGCTACTGGTCGCCACCGGTGCAGCCAATCGCCTTAATGGAGCGTTGCCCTTGCCGTTGGCCAGTCTGGCGGGATTCAAACTGGTGCTGCCCTCGCGTCGTCACGGGCTGCGTATGGTCATCGACCAGCACCTTGCCGCCCAGGGCATTGAAGTCACCCCGCAGTTGGAGGTGGACGATCTGGCGGTCATTGAGGACTTCTTGCGTCGCAGCGACTGGGTCAGCGTGCTGCCGGCAACCGTCTTGCATCGCGGATTGCACGAAGGCGCGTTGCGCGCCTATCCGCTGGCCGCGCCGGGGATCAGCCGGCGCATGGTCTGTGTGCACGACGCCCGTCGACCACTGACCCCGGCGGCAATGCTGTTCATCGAGATGATCGGCAAAACCATGACCACCGCACTCGACGCCATCCATTTCTACAAAGAAGGCCCGATAGAGGAAGGCGACCATGAGCGTTCCCAGTAATAGTCGGCCGCAGCGGCTGATCGTAGGAATTTCCGGTGCCTCCGGCGCCGTTTATGGCGTACGTCTACTGGAGCTGTTGCGCGACACGCCGATTGAAACCCATCTGGTGGTCAGCAAGTCGGCGCTGATTACTTTGGCCCATGAAACCGAGATGTCCTGGTCTCAGATCAAGACCCTTGCTGACGTTAGCTACATCAATCAGGACATCGGCGCGGCAATTGCCAGTGGCTCGTTCAAAACCATGGGCATGATCATCGCGCCGTGTTCGATACGCAGCCTGTCAGAAATTGCCAGCGGCGTGACCTCAACGCTGCTGACCCGCGCCGCCGACGTGGTGCTCAAGGAGCGCCGGCGCCTGGTGCTGATGGTTCGCGAGACGCCACTGCACCGCAATCACCTGCGCAGCATGACCGAGTTGGCTGAACTCGGTGCGGTGATCGCGCCGCCAGTGCCTGCGTTCTATGCCAAGCCGACCAGCCTGGATGACATGATCGATCACACTGTAGGAAGGGTGCTGGATATGTTCGATATCGAACTGGGTGTCGTCCGTCGCTGGCGCGAACGACAGGAGCGCGTAGCAACGCTGGATGAGGTGATCGATGGTTGAGTCACATTCGGGGCATTCAGGCGGGGAGGCGCTCCAGGAATTCGCAGATCAGCTGCAAGGTCCGCTCGGTCGCTTCGGTCTGGGGAAAGTGCCGGCAGTTATCCAGCAACACACAGCGGCACGGCCCAGGCACCTGTCGCTGGATGACCATCAGTTGCTCGGGCGTGGCGTAGTGGTCTTCGCGACCCTGAATGACCAGCAGCGGCCTTTCGATATAAGCCAACTGCGCTTCGAGATCGTCCAAGGAAAAGTCCGGGTGCAACCAGCTGTCGCTCCAACCGTGAAAGGCGCCGTCGACATTGGTCCCATGGTGGCGTGCCAGGCGTTCGCGCAATTCGCCCTGATGCCAAACCTCGGTGGTATGGCGAATGCCATCGAGGCTCTCGGTCTCGACAATCACGTGAGGCGCCAGTGCAATGCTGCCCAATACGCGGGGATCATTGGCGGCGGCATAGGCGAGGACAATGGAGGCGCCGTCACTGTGACCGAGCAAAACCACTTGCGGCAGTTGCAAGGCATCGAGCAATTGCCGCAGTTCACGAGGGCCGTCGCTGCTCAGGTAGTTCAGCGGACGCGGCAGGGTTACCGGGCTCGATTGCCCATAACCCTGACGACTGTAGGTGACCACACCGCAACCGCTGGCCTGGGCCAGGCGCTGGGGGAAGTCTTTCCATTGATCGGCGCTGCCGAGGCCTTCGTGCAACAGCACAAGCGTCGGTCGCGATGGGTCAGCCGCAGGAATTTGGCGATATTCCAGGCGCAGCGGCCCAAGTTGCAGAAATTGTTGTGGCGACATGTTGAATCAACGATTGAACAAGGTTGCTCGCAGGTTACCGTAAACGTAACCCTGTCTGCAGCACCACGCTTTGCTTGAGGTACAGAAAACATGCGTCATCTCGATGTTCAGGTGATCGACCAGGCACTGCAATGGGCTCGCGCCGGGCAGGCCCAGTGGCTGTGTACGGTGCTCTCCACCTATGGCTCGGCGCCGCGTGCGCCGGGGGCGATGCTGGTGACCAATGGCTCGGGCGAACACGTCGGCTCGCTGTCGGGTGGCTGCGTCGAGGAGGAGTTTCTCGAAAGCCTGACGCGCGGTGAATTACGCGAACCGGCGCAGATCGTCAGTTATGGCGACAGCGTCGAGCAACGCCACCGTCTGCGATTACCCTGTGGTGGCGTGCTGATCGTGCTGGTCGAGCACCGCGCTGCGAGTCTCGAATGGATCGAGCACCTGGAGAGTCTGCAAGCGGCGTTACTGGGTCAGCGGCGTCTGCTGCGCCATGTCGAGTTGAGCAGCGGAGCCTTGCGCCTGGACGCAGACATCGGACACGGCAGCGAGCGGGTGCAAGTCGTCGACGAGACGGTGCGCATCAGTGTTGGCCCTGCGTTGCGACTGATTCTGGCCGGGCTGTCGCCGGTCGCTGAAGTTTGCGCCAGTTTCGCCCGCGCCATCGGCTGCGAAGTCATCGCCTGCGACCCCCGGGATGAGATGCAGCATGTGCAGCTCGAAGGCGTGGAGATGCAACGCGTGCTGCCCTCGATGTACATCGCCGCTGGTGGTTGCCATGCGGCGACTGCGGTGGTGGCGCTGACTCACGATCCTCGAATCGATGATCTGGCGCTGATGGAAGCGGTTCACACCCCGGCGTTTTACATCGGTGCCATGGGTTCTCAGGCAACCTCGGCCAAGCGCGCCGAGCGGCTCAAGCGCATCGGTGGTCTGACGGATGAACAGATTGCCCGTTTGCACATGCCCATCGGCCTCGATCTGGGCAGCAAGGCCCCGGCGGAGATCGCTCTGGCGGTGGTGGCCGATATCCTGCGCGTTTATCACGGCAAAGAACGCCATGCCTTGTAAGGCGGTTTTTCCGACGAACGTGGGGGCTGCGAAAGTCGAGGTAGACGCTCGGTCATTCGCGCGCGATAGTGGCCAGCCAAGTCTGGCTGAACCATGGACCGATCGACGGGCTTGAGAAATAGATAAGCGCCCCGATGATATGCATTGAGGCCGATAACAATATCGCTTCAAGCGAGGAGGAATCTGATGTCGATTGCCCAACGGGTTTTCCACGGCAGGTTTGGCCGGGTCGCCTTGCTGAATATGGATCATTCGCTGGTCACCCATACCCATTCCGAATGCCATGTGCTGGTCAAAGTGTCCGGCGAGGATACTTACTTCAACGTTAACGGTCGACGGGTTCCGCTCAGTGATCGCACCGCGGTGTTGGTCAACGCCTGGGAGCCGCATTTCTACGATCCGCAGCCGGGTGCCGGTGCCACGCTAATCCTGGCGCTTTACATAGAGCCCGCCTGGCTGGCCACTGCCCAGCAATCGCTGGCGCTCAGCGGTCGGCCGGACTTTTTTGCCCAATCATGCATCGAGCTGTCGAGTCGAAATCGCACCCTGGCCGACATCCTGGTCGCCGAAGCGCATGGTTGTGGGATCGTGCCGAAAGAGCGTTTGGAGTTCATGCTGTTCGACTTCCTGATCGAACTGATCGAGGACTTTTCCAGCTGGCGGCATTTGTCGCTACTGGGTGCGCCCAACACAGGTGAGTTCCGGGATGCGCGCGTGCGCCGTGGCACCGCCTGGTTGCTTGAGCACCTCGATGATCCGAACCCGATCGACAACGCCGCGCGGGCCTGTGGTCTGTCTCGGGCACACTTCTTTGCGCTGTTCAAGAAAGACACCGGCATGACCCCGACCCTGCTGCTTAACGACGCGCGCATGCGCCGGGCTTTTGCCTGGCTGGAGCGTGAGCGCAGTGGCACGTTGGGCCTGTTGTCTGAGAACCTCGGGTTCTCCGAGCAAGGTCATTTCACACGGTTTTTCCGTCAGCACATCGGCGCTTCCCCCAGCCAGTATCGGCGTGTGGTTGATAGTTATACGGCGGTTTGAACCGAGAGGAGGGCGGGAGTATTGGGTAATGCTCCCGCCGATGAAGTTAGTCTTTCATCTTGAAACTCTGAGCTTTTAAAGGTTACGAAATTTGTAGCGTCTATTAATTGTCCATAAAGTCATAAATCTCTTTCATGCGTTCTTCGCGCATCAATTCAAGTTCTTCCTTGGTTTCGGCCGCCCACTGCAGGATGAAGTCCCAGCAATCGCAGCCGTGCGCGTCGGCTTCTGCTTCAAATGCTTCTTTCAGAAATTTAAGGCGATATTCTTCTGGCGAGAGCCCGCAGTTTTCAGCGAGGCTGTAATTCAGCTCGCTGAGTTCAAGCTGAATCCATAGATTGGCGTCCAGGAATTTCTTCAGGGCAAGTTCGGCTCTAAGTTCTTTTGCGATCATGAATGCTCTCTTGTGGCATGCAATAAGTAGCTGGTTGTTCAAGGTCGGCCCAGCGCTAAATTGGACTATGTCAATTTCCTGCCATCATCCATCCTCGAACGCCATGACTTTCACTCAGCTCTTTCACGACTCGAGCCGCGTCCTGCTTATGTTTATATGGGCCTATGACGACAAAATTGTTTTCTTTACGCGCTACCGGCAACTCCAGTTGCTGAATGGCTTTTAGTGCGCGATGGCGGCTGGGCGTATTCAATGCGGGCGTGAATTCGTCGGGAAGATTTGTACTGATTTCTGTCGCAACTTTATTAGGGAAGGTCTGAAGTACCCACCGATTTTTGAGGCCCTCGCTGCTTGAGGTTCAAAAAATCCAAGTCGGCCGAAAAACAGACCCTTCTTGTCTTTAATTCACGGCTCTTTCCTCTGATCGTGCTG
>NZ_JACXXO010000023.1 GCF_017980685.1 Pseudomonas iridis | reverse complement strand
ACAGCACGATCAGAGGAAAGAGCCGTGAATTAAAGACAAGAAGGGTCTGTTTTTCGGCCGACTTGGATTTTTTGAACCTCAAGCAGCGAGGGCCTCAAAAATCGGTGGGTACTTCAGACCTTCCCTAAAGCTTGGTATCTACCCTAAAAGCGTAAAAGTATCTAGCGATGGCTCAAGCATTAGCAACGTGTTTGGCGGGACGATTGATATAACAGGAGAAAGTCCTAGTTCGTTCACAGTAACCTATACTCATGTTCCAAATGGCGAAGTTTGTGCCAATATTATCAGAGCACAAAAAGCGGTAGGCTGGGATAGCGTCAATACCGTAACGTATGATAAAGATTACACAATAACTGATGTTGTTGCTCTATGTGGCTCAAATGGTACTGGAACCATAGATCTAGCTTTCGTTAGAGCAAATACCAATAGTTAATTGCCAAGTAATAAACCAAGCCCTTGATTGGGCTTTTTGTTTGCCTGAAATTATAAATGCATATTGAGGGATGCCTTACCAAGTCACTTCCCCTTATGGGGCTATTATCCTTGATATAGTAAAAGTGCAACATTTGTCCGCGCCAACTTGGTGCGACTGCTATCGGTAAATCAAAATTTGACAACCGAAAAAAGTGAATATAGATTTATCATGTCGAAAAAGGGATGCTTCTATGGATAAAGCAACTGATTTTGAGAGTGCAGTAAATCGGATTAATGACGCGATGCAAGCCTTGGAAGAGATAGCTTTAACAAACAGGCTTGAAGGAGGTAAAATCTTAGAATTTCTACTATCATTTAACCCAAGCATATGCGATCAAAGCGATTTAAGTATCAAAGTTGGTGCCTTGCGCATTCTGAATGAGCAGTGCGAGCCTCATGCTCGCATTATTTTGGAGCAGAGCATATCCTTAGAAATTCCTGTATGGACGACTTACAGGGATAGAATCAAAAAAATATTGTACATATAAGTTACCCTTTGACCAAGGAAGGGCGTGAGATGAAAGGAAGTTGCGATTACGAACTCGCCATACATGAAATACACATGTCCCTGCGTGCGCTTGAAGATTTGATAGTGACAGATAAACTTGAAGGAATTAAAGCCTTGGAGTTTCTTCTTTCGTTTAACCCCACGATGCATAACCAGCAAGACATTGGCATAAAGCTGGATGCGATCTCTAAGATTTGTGAAAGTCATAAAAAATATGCTAGAACCATATTGGTTCAAAGCATTAGATATGAAGTTCCTATATGGGGAGCATTCAAAGGAGTAATACAGAGGGTGATAGATCGCAGGAGGTTTTAGATAATTCAGAGTATCGGCTATTTTATTGCACATCTGTAAAGTCCTGCCAAGATGCGCCCCCCTTACGGGGCTATTATCCTTGATATAGTAAAAGTGCAACTTTAGTGCCAAATTAAAAAGTGCCAACCTCAATTAGCCCTTGGCTTTTCTTTCTATAATACGTTCTACGGCTCATATTCATTTTCTCCCAAGGCTTATCTTGGGCTTCTACCGGGCGCTCTGCATCCACATTATTTTCTTTTCTATAGTAGTAGGTGCGTTTCGGGATGCCTTCTTCTTCCCAAGGCTTGCCATCGACATAGATTAGATTTGCAGAGCTTTTCTGCCTTGACTGTTTAGCTCTCTCGCTTTTCAACTCATTAAGCCTCTCTACGGAGAAATTCCGACTTATAAACCGATAGACGCTATTCGCAATGGTTTCAACTTCTCTTGTACCTAACGGGCACTCAAACGTATTAAACACCATCGCTTGTTCAAGGATGTTTGAGCGTAGCTCTGTCTGATGGCATCTGTGCCAATTCGCATATGCCCATAAACGGAGATTTTCAAACAGTGTGCAGTTTCTACCAGAGGCGAATCCATCTTCTATTTTCTTTTTCTTTTTTTCGTCTCTATGTTTTTTAACGAGGTCTTTATCTACAAATTCATTGAGGTAATCGAGATCGTAGGGTTTATCTTCATAGGAAAAGACTTTGTAGGCGGACGATTTGAAAGGGTTCTTCGTTAAAAGCCCGTTATAGTTCATATCTGCGCCAATCCTGACAGCTAGCCCATGCTCAATATCAGAACAGTATTTAATAGGCTTTAAACGACCACTTACATCGTTTTTGATTGACGTATTTAGGATATAGGTCATGTGCGAACGACCATTATCTAAATTCCTAACAATAAGGTGTGGCGAAGGAAGACCTTTATCTGCCCAATCCAATACACTCATATCACCATCCAAGTCAAATATCATAAAATATTTATGAGTTAATGAATTAGGCTGAATATGGTGTGATTTAAGGGCTGAGTTTAACGCGCCTATCTTCTTTCCGAAGTAGTAATCGTTTGTGTGGTAGGGCTTTGCTGGAAGTTTTGACTTGTATACTTCTAATGTGTTTTCAAGTCTTAATTGGGCATTGTTCATTTTCTCCTCTAATTATTTTAGTTATTTAGGAGAAAAAATTTGAGACTGGCTCTTGCTACATCAACTTGAAATGGTATATTGGATATACAAAGCGTTGAACGTAGAAATTGATAGGCTTGGTCGCTCCCTAATTTCTACTCCTTACAAGCAAGATAACATTTACCCCTTAAAGTGCAAATTTTAAGGGGTTTGTTTTTTTGGGTCTCCTCGTTATTACCTTGGCTTTATTTTTTGCTTTATCGTTTTTGAGTCTGGCAGGTCTGGAAGTTCTTCACGATGTTCGTCAAGAACCTCCAAATGCTGGTCTATTTCTCTATCAGCTTGGTTTATGAATTCGCTACCATCCGTCCTATCATTTATCTGAATTCTTAAATAAGCGAGTCTTGCTCGTTCAAGAGCCTTTTCCTGTATATCTTGACGTTTCTCATAGAATAATTCATCAAGCCAGCCGACTACACCAGATATGAGATCACCAAGGTTTGTTTTAAATAATTTTAACTCGGCAATCCTTGCCGTTATTTCTCCTTGAATACGGTCTGACTCGGCACTTTTACTCTCAATATTTTTGATGTGGTTTTGAGTTTTCCTGCGGTAAGCATCTGCTTGTTCACGTTCCTCGGCTGTTGCTTCCTCTGCAAGCCTCTGGCGTTCTATGGCGTCCTCTGCCTTGGTCAACTGAGCTTTAACGTATTGCTGGGCTTTATGGACATAATGAGTGGCTTCCTGCTTTCGTCCTTGTGCAAGTTTTAAAGCGTTCTCCGCTTCCTCTCTTTTGATTTTTGCCAATTCATAGAGATTAAACGCACGTTCTGATTTTGGCTTTTTAGCCTCGCCATTGATGTGGCGGAGTGTATTCATGTGCCCTTCGGTCTTTTCGTGTTTTTTTGCGTAGTAAGGGGTATTTTTCAATAGTCTGTTATTGGTGTAGGCATAGAACATGTCCTGTAAATACCCGAACAATAATTGAGACTCCAAAAAATCAGGCGTCTCGCCAATCGGATCTGTTCTTGGGCGATGCTTTTTCAGATAGGCGTTAACCTTTTTGATTTGCGTCTCACGCAAGTCATAGCGCCCGGTTTTACTGTTCTTTGTGGAAATGAATAAATGCGGATGGTCGCTATGGTCTGTCTTGTTTATATCCTCGTCACCATGTAAAACGATGAAGTGAATAGGGTATTCAGGAAACACCTGCTGGTAAAAACCTTTGATTAATTCAATTCGACCTTCTGCGCTAACCCCTGAAACTTCATTTCTAGATGGGAATTTAAAAAACGCTTCTTGGATGACGGCTTGGTTTTTTCTTATTATAGGCTTTGGACCGCTTTCGATCTCGTTATGACACTCAAGAAATTTTCGCACCGTATCGAGTTTCTGATTTTTTCGTTTTATGTCGAATAAAGCAAAGTCAGACATAAGCTGTCCAGTATCAGCAATGCCTTTGACGTTGAGTATGTTTTGAAAAGCGAGGATACTTCCATCGTCAGTTTCTTTTTTGCTTGCGTTATTGACTTTGTTTTTTAGTTTTGTGCGTGCTTCCAGTAGTTCGGCTCTATTATCTTTAACGACTGTTGGCGCTTCCGCCTCATCGGTTATTTTTGCAAGTAGTGCTTCTCTCTGTTCTTTCGGGTAATCGTCAAGTCTGGTTGTGCCAGTTTCAGGAAGCCAGATTAGGTTAAGATGGGATTGCTCATCGAACCATTCCAATTTTTTTGGCTGACTTGCTGGTATACGCAGGGAGTGGCGCAGACTCTTGAATAACTGACGGCGACCGCCGTGCCCATTCGTTGATTTTTTCTTAATCTCATTTGTATAGTTCAATGTCTTAAATATCATTGACGTTATTTTTTTGCCATTCATTTTGTCCTCATATTGATGGTTATATTGGAGTAGAGCGCTTTTAGCTTCTGCCATTCCGGCAAGGAACCCGTGCTTACTACCACAAGCGAAGCGTCTTTGCGTAGCAAAGTGTGGTGGTAAGCCCAACGGGTTAGAATAAGCCATACATAAATATTAGCATTTGGGGATCAATGCTTTTTTGCTTTTTTGCTTTTTTGCTTTTTTGCTTTTTTGCTTTTTTGCTTTTTTGCTTTTTTGCTTTTTTGCTTTTTTGCTTTTTTGCTTTTTTGCTTTTTTGCTTTTGGCTGGATTTGTCCAGCCTGCTTTTTGCGCTGGATTTGTCCAGCGCCCTCACGCGTAGCGTGATGTGTAAATACTTTCACTGCCCCTATGCAAGGCTTGATGGATGTGACATAACCTTTCATAGGTGAATGGTCGGAGGCGCCAATGGAGATTCATAAAAAATTCACACTTCTTTGTATAGCTGGAAGCGTGGTTTTGGGCGTGGGGCTTACGCTTGGTGCTTCACAAGTGATATGGCTAGCAAGTGCTAATATTAGAATTGAAACCTATTCAGCCTTTCTTTTAAACCATGCCGAAATGGTAGCAGAAAACCTCACCACAGCTCTTGACGAGCTAAACAAATTGACGAGTGAGTCATGTTCTCCATTAGATTTAGATTCGATGAAATTAATCTCCTACAACTATCGTTTCATAAAGGATTCAGGAAGGGTTATAGGTAATAACGTAATATGTTCGGCTATGTGGGGAAAGATTTCACCAGCCTTTCATATTGAAGGAGAGGGTCAGCTAACAAAGAATAATGCGAGGCTTTGGCGCAGCGCATCAAGTTATTTTCCTAGTGCTACAAAGATAGATATATCAGCAAAGGGGCACTCCTTCGTTGTTACCTCACCTACCGCATTTGCTCCTTATGAGCATCCCTCCGAAGGACTCAGTTCCTCTGTGACATCGCGTGACGGATCTATTACAAGGCGCTCATTTGGAGAATTTACAAAAAGTAGCATATTTACTGGAGCGTCATCAGATATTTGCTCTGATAAATATGATATCTGCATCAAGGCAAATATTGTTGCAAATTTTTTCTCCATGAAAAGGTTCGGGCTAATCTCATTTATTTCGGTGCTGGGGGCTTTGCTAGGGTTAATGGTGTTTTATACCGTCCATCAATTTCGTAAAGTTACAGGGTCGCTGACTTATAAACTAAAAGTCGCTATTAACAACGGTCTAATTTCGACTGCTTATCAACCAATTGTTCATGGTGCAACAGGTGGCGTTGTAGGCTTTGAAGTGTTGGCGCGGTGGCACGATAAAAAATTCGGCGCAGTTTCTCCTGACGTATTTATCAGGAAAGCTGAAAGGCTCGGTTTAGAAAAAAAGCTCCACGAATTAATTGTCAGTAAGGCATTTGAGGAATACTCCAAAGGTTTATCTAGCAATCCGGGAATATATTTAGCCTTTAATGTGAGTACAAAGGACTTAGTGGATGGCGCCTTGCTTAATCATATTTCAAATACAGCCAGCCTTCACAATGTGGCGCTAGAGCAAATTGCAATAGAGATACTTGAAGGTTCAACCTGCGAAATTAGTCAAATGGGACGAAAAATTGATGATTTACGAATTGCAGGTTACAAGGTTTTGCTTGATGATTTTGGGTCAGGATATTCAAGTCTAGCTTACTTGGCAAAACTAAATGTTGATGTAATTAAAATTGACAAGACTTTCACGCAAGCTGCTGGGACAGATTCACCAGCAGCGGTTGTCTTGAAAAAAGTCTATGAAATAGCCCATACTTTGAATGCTAAAGTCGTTTTTGAAGGAGTGGAAACAGAGCATCAAAAAAAAGCAATTTTAGAAATTTGCCCTGATGCATTAATGCAGGGCTGGTTATTTAGCAAGGCATTACCAATTGCTGAGTTGACAGCCACGATCAAATCCCAGGCAGACTCTGGAAATACAATGATTTTCGCACATGACTGATTTTAACTTAGCCCTAAAAGGTGCCCAATCTTGATTGGGTGCGTTTTAGGGCTGTATATGCGTTATTTTAGATGAGGTTTATATCGAGCCGTGTAACCGTCCGGCGTTACGTCAATTGTATCTAAGTGTTTGTCAGCGTGATAAATATCAAGCTCAAAGTATTTCTTTTTGATTGGACTTATAATGAGCTTAATTTTTTGCGCTCGAAGAAAATTATTTATTTTGATGCGCCCTCTTTCTGTTAGCAAAAGGCGGTAAATCTCCATCACATTAAAGTCAGACTTGCTCGCCAAATGCATTGAGCTTATTTTCACGCTTAACATATGCTCATCTTCCTTAAGCTTGTCTAGCTCTTGGCTAACCTCATCAATCCTACTCAAAATATACTTTTGAGCGCTTTCGGAAGATTGTTCGAGAATGGCAAAGTTATTGCCTAATGCTTTCTCCTTCAAGATTATTAATCCAGAAACTTCCTCATGCTCTTTTTCAAGCGCTTTAATGTCATCCGTCTTGACGATAATTTGATGAAATGGAATGAGCGATTGATATGCCAGGAATATCGACTCTACCAATGCATATCGGTGCCTGATGCCTTTACCGGGCGTTGCATATGAGCATTGTCCTACGGTCGAAGCCTGACAAACCAAATCAACGTATAAACTTTTTTGTGCGTGATAGCGAAAAGTTGAACCGCATTTGCAAAAGACCAAGCCACGCAAAATGTTTCTGAATTCTTGTGCTCTTCGTCCTGCCAGTGATGGGTCTTGCCGTTCTTTAAGCTTCGCGCTTATCCTATGAAACTCTGATTCACTGATAAGGGCAGGGTAATAGCCCTTGATCTCCTTCTTAATTTGTATTGGCTTCCCTGCTTCCCACTCCATGGCAATATATGAACCGTATATTGCTTGCTGGTGAAGAATATTTCCTATGGTCTTGGCAGAGTATTTTTTAGGATGCCCCTCTTGGTTAAGCTCTTTGGCAATAGACTGAAACCCAATATCAAAGCATAGTTCTGTGGCGCGCTTTACGGCTTTTGCATGCTCATTAAGAGTGAATTTACCGTCTACAAGGTTAATCCAAAAAGGACAGCGCTTGGTGATAACTCCGCCATTTTCACCTTTTAAAAGGTTCCGTGCCTTGGCATCGGAAATACGCTCTGATTTGGACCGACTTTCATCATTAGCTCTTTCCAAAATATTCTGAATTAAGCTTATATCTGCACTGCTGTCTTTCTTTCGTCGAGAATATAGGCGATTGTCAAATAGGGTGTAAATCGCACAATCCGCTTGGATGATAGATATTATAAGTTCAAGCGCGTCATACCCGCCCATGCGACTAATGCGGTCGAAGGATTCGACCAATAGCAGGGCGTTTGGCAGGATTTCTTTTGCCTTTATTCGTTCTACGAATTTGGCCAGTTGTCCAGATTTTAGGTTTTTGCCTTTGAAGGCGGAAACACCTAAATCCTCGTAGCGTTCGACCTGCCTTGCTTGGGGGTATTGCTCGAAAAAACGGTTAAGCTGTTCAAGCTGTCGGATCTCCCCGAAGCCCAGCTTCTGAGCCTTGGATGAAAAGCGGATGTAGCTATAAACGTTGATTGTGTCGTCACCTTGGAACACCTCGAAAAATGCCCTTGGCAGTGGGTTTGCTGTTCTCATGGATGCTCTCAACCCCTAGTAGGTACTGGATTCTAGCCCTTTCTACAATTTGCCTCACTCATTGCATTCATTGGCGTACGGATCTCATGGCTCATGGTGGCGAGGAATGTGCTTTTGGCGCGGTTGGCCTCATCCGCCTGCTCTTTGGCTGCCCGCAGGTCTTCGAACAGCTGACGGCGTTCGCTGATGTCGATCCAGCCGCCAATGATGCCTTTCACGTCACCACTGGAATCGCGATAGGGAATGATCCAGTGATAGATCGTCAGACGTCGGCCGCCGATGTGCAGCGGCCGGTCGAGCAACAGCGGATTGCCTTCTGCGACGACCCGCTGGTAATCGGCGTGGAAGGCTTGAGCCTCAAAAGCGTTGCTCACGGTACCCTGCATGACGCTTTTGCCAATGACATCCTCGCGCTTGGCATTGAACGTTTCGAGGTAACTGTCATTGCAGCTTTGCAGCAACCCTTGGCGGTCGCGAACGTAGATAGGGTGCGGTGTGCCGTTGACCAGCGAGCGCATGAATTCGCACTGGTCGCTCAGGGCACGTTCCGCCGCCTTGCGCTGTTTGATCTGGTGGCGCATGTAGGCGTTCCACGCCAGCAAAAGCAGCAGGAGCAGGCAGGCGCCGATGATTACCTGGTAGAACAGGCGTTGGTAGTTGCGCCAGATATTTTGCGAAGCCGTGGAGTATCCACGCCAGCGGCCATTGATCACGCCCAGTTCTTCGGGGGAAATGCTCAGTAATGCTTTGTTGATGATCGAGTTCAGTTCCGGGTTGTCACGCGCGGTTACCAGCGAAAACGCAGCCTGCCCGGTGCCGATGGTAGTGGTGATTTGCAACGCTCGTTCGAAGATTTGCGAGGAAATGAAGTAGTTGGCGATCACCAGTGAATTGACTGCCCCATCGACGTGACCTTCGGCCAGCAGGGACACCGCGCTGAAGGTATCTGCCGTCTCAACCAGTTGGATGCGGGGATACTCGCTTCGCAAGTACTCAACCATCGGATTGCCTTTGGCGATCGCCAGTTGCTTGCCTTTGAGCTGGCCCAGATTGGTCGGACTGTCGGCGCTCTTGCGCGTCAGCAGGACATAGGAGTTTTCCAGATAGGGTCGACTGAAGTTCAGGGTTTTTTCCCGTTCGGCAGTCGGAAGGAGGGCGGCGATAAGGTCGGCCTGATGGCTGTCTATCTGCTGGATCATCTCCGCGTCGTTACGACTGCGCCGGATCTCGAAACGCAGGCCGGTGCGCAGTCGGATCAGTTCGAGAAGGTCGGCGCTGATCCCGCGAAAATTGCCGTCGCCGTCGAAGAAGGTCAGCGGCGCGTGTGCCTCATTCACGACCACACTGACGACAGGATGCCGGTTGCGCCATGCTTCTTCGCGTTGGGTCAGTTGCAGCTTTTTGTCGGTAAGCAGCAGATCGCTGCCGGCGCTCCAGCGTTTGGCGATGTTTTCACGCTCGCTGCGCGGCACCGCTTTGAGCACGGTGTCGATAATGCCCAACAACTGCGGATTGTCGCGGCGTACGGCGAAACTGAAACCGTGGGCTTCCTGCTTGCCGAAATTGGCCATGCGCACGTTGTTGAGGTAGCCCTTGTTGATCATGTAGTGCGTGGAAATGGTGTCGCCGAGAAATACATCGGCCTGATCGAACGCGACTGCGTTGATCGCATTCTGGTAGGAGGGGTAGCAGGTAATCAGGGCTTTGGGGTAAAGCGCCTTGACATCATGCAGCGGCAGATAGTGATAAACCATGCTCAGGCGCAATCCTGCCAGGCCTTCGGTCAATGTCCGGCTTTCGTCCTCGCGGGTCACGAGCACCGGCTGATCATTGGCGTAGGGTTCGGACAGCGCAAGGTTGGCGTTGCCGGCTTCATAGCCGTTGGCCGTACCGAGCAGGTCGATTTGACCATCGACCAGCGCGCGAATCGCGGCCTCCCGGGAGGGAAAGCGTTTGATCCGGATCGACATCCCGGTGGCCTCGCCGATAATCCCGGCATAGTCGGCGGTCAGACCTTCGTAGTCCTGGCCACTGACGGTCATGTCGAAAGGCGGATAGTCCGGCGCGGAAGTGCCCAATAGCAGCTCGCGGCGGGTTTGCAGCCACTGTCGTTGAGACTGTTCAAACGCGACCGGCATCGACTCGTTTGCCGACCGGCTGAGTAAGTTGTAGTCAGGTGAGCCGCCCTGCATGGCGAACACGTTGGCGCTCAGGAAAAACCCTGCACTCAACGCAATTAGATAGTCCTTTAAACGGCTGGGCATGCGGGGTCTCACACGAGTGCGTTGCGTTTGGCCATCTCGATAAGTTCTACAAGGGATTTGGCTTTGAGTTTTTGCATCAAACGTTTTTTGTAAGTGCTGACGGTTTTGTTGCTGAGAAACATCCCCTTGGCTATTTCCTTGTTGGTGCGACCTTGGGCAAACAATTGCAGAACCATCAATTCGCGATCATTGACGGACTTGAAGAGTTCCAGTTCCGTATAACGAACATCGTCACTGCGAACCGGATTCAACGCCTGGCTGGGGAAATAGTTGTAGCCGGAAAGTACGGCTTTTATCGCGCTGACCAGTTCACTCAAATCCTCCTGTTTGCATACATAACCGGAGGCGCCCGATTGCATGCAGCGAACACCGAACAAGGTCGGACACTGGGCGGTCAGCACGAGGGTTTTCAAAGGTGAACTCATGGCGTTGAACCGGGCCAGCACCTCCAGCCCGTCGAGTTTTGGAATGCTGATGTCGAGAATGATCAGATCAGGCATGCACTCGCGCACCATCTGCATGGCATCAACCCCATTATCGGTCTCACCGACGACCTTATAACCTTCATGTTCAAGCAGCATGCGTACGGCGAGACGAATGACCGGGTGATCGTCGACAATAAAAACGGAGTTCATAATCAAATCCCATACAAGCACGAATAAAGCGCGCACCTTAGCTCAGATGAATGAGCGCTCGCATGAGCTGACATGGCTCCAGTCGTGTTATCGGATAATTCCTACATTTAACAAGGAAAAAGACTACAGCTGAACTAGGTCAAGCGTAAGTAAGTGCAGGAATCGTATTGGCTTATAGTTCGCCTTTTTCTTTTTGCAAATGCTGGTTGTAATTGGCTTTTTCAATAGTGTTTAAGTTTGGTGAGATCTGACGAGTTGGCGGGTAGTCTTTAGCGGTTACATTGCGTTATAAATCGACAAGAGTTTGCCGTTGTTAATGGCATCGTGCAGATAAGTGAGCCCCTTGCATTCAGCTGGCCGGGATTTCCGGCCAGCTGAATGAGGCGAAGTCAGTGACTGGAGCGACCGGTCATTTCCAGCGCCATGTCGCTGGCGTAGCCATCGGTCATGCCGGCGATGAAATCGATCATGCGCAAAAATGACGTGTGCAGCGAACCTTGCGGGTCAGGTGCGTTGTTGCCCAGCAGATCGAGGATGCGCCGGCTCTTGAACGACGGGGTGCGTCCATTGTGTTGTTCCAGTGCGGCGCCGCAAAACGAATTGAGCAGGATCTCCAGCGTCGTGTAGGCGCCGATTTCGTGCAGCGTCTTGCGTTTGTCCTGGAAGATCTTCTTGCGGGCAATGTCCTTGGCGTTCAATACACAGCGCTTGGCCGGGCCATGCATGTGCTCGACCAGATCGCCGTGCAGCGTGCCGGCCAGCAACGCATCCTGTTGCTCTACAAAGGCTCGCGCCGCTGCATTGGTCAGATGTTCGATGGCCTTGCCGCGCAGGATCGCGAGTTTGCGCCGCCGCGAATCCTGCGGGCCAAGCTGGCGGTAGGTTTCCGGCAGGTCATCGCCCACCAGTCCGAGCAGCAGCGATTCGACTTCGGCGTACTCCAGCAACTCCATCTCAAGGCCGTCTTCCAGATCGATCAGTGCATAGCAGATGTCATCGGCGGCTTCCATCAGGTACACCAACGGATGACGCGCCCAGCGCTGATCTTCGAGTTGTGGCAGGCCAAGCTTGTGAGCAATCTGCTCCAGCAGCGGCAGTTCGCTCTGATAGCAGCCGAACTTGTGTTTCTTGTAGCCGAGGGAATCCGCGTGACGGGCCGTCCACGGGTATTTCAGATAAGTGCCGAGGGTGGCATAAGTCAGGCGTGTACCGCCGTCGAACTGATGGTACTCAAGCTGAGTGAGCACGCGGAAACCCTGGGCATTGCCTTCGAAATTGAGGAAGTCACCGCGCTCTGCTTCACTCATGCCATCCAGCCAGCCGCGCCCGGCCGCCTGCTGAAACCAGTGGCGAATCGCGTCTTCACCGGAATGACCGAACGGCGGGTTGCCAATGTCATGAGCGAGGCAGGCCGATTGCACGACCATGCCCAGGTCACTCGGATCGCACCATTGCGGCAGCGCACTGCGCAGTGTTTCGCCGACGCGCATACCCAGCGAGCGGCCCACACAACTGACTTCCAGCGAGTGGGTCAGGCGGGTGTGAATGTGATCGTTGCTGGTAACCGGATGCACCTGGGTTTTACGACCCAGGCGGCGGAAGGCGCCTGAAAAAATGATGCGGTCATGATCTTTGTGAAAAGGGCTGCGGCCAAGTTCCTGCGGGCTGTGCAGCGGCTTTCCTAGACGTTCGCGGTTGAGCAGGGTTTGCCAATCCAAGGCTGATTCTCTCCGTCTGATGGATGAATTGCCCTAGCTTCCCGGTTCAGGTCTGCGCCTGCAAGTGGAACTACAGTCCCGCCGCATCAATGTCGATCAACAGCAACCGCTCACCGTTGTCGAAAAATTGCCCGGCCGTCAGGCAATACTGGTTGCTGGTGGCATCGCGGTAGGTGTTGGACAGGGTCAGGCGCCGCTCCTCCCAGCCTTCGGCGAGCAAATGGTAGAAGTACGGACGCCACGACCAGTTGTGCCCCAGATAGCGGTCATCAGATACCCAGCCGTCGTGGCGCCATTCCAGATTGGGGGTCAGTTGCGTGCCATGGCGATCGCATTGGTAAAACCGCAGCAGCCATGGGAAAGCGTCCAGTTGCGGTAATGCGCTGAGTGGCGCACGAGCGTGTGCCCAGCTCTGCAGGATCGCCATCAATTCACTGAGTTGATGGCGCATCTGCATCAATCGTCCTCGCTCGGTGAGCTTCTGCTGAACGTAGCGCTGGCGCAGTTCGGCAAAACGTTGCACAAACGCGTCGGTGGCAAAGAACGCCTCTTGCGCCCGCGCGAACAGAAAACCCTGCACATAACGCGATCCGCATTCCAGGGCAAAATTCAGTTGTGCTTCGGTCTCGACGCCCTCGGCGATGATCCAGCACCCCGTCTTCTCGGCCATCTGCGCCAGGGCCTTGACCACGTCGCTGCTTGGCCCGCCCCTGGCTGCGGCCTGAAACAGGCGCATGTCGAGCTTGAGAATGTCCGGTTGCAGGGCCAGCACCCGATCGAGCTGTGAGTGACCGGCGCCAAAATCGTCGATGGCGATTCGCGCCCCCGCCTTGCGATAGCGGCCAACCACTTCGGCCAGACGTTGGCTGTTACCGCCAAGTTCGGTGATCTCGAACACGATGCGTTGCGGATCGACATTGTGTCGCGCCATTTGTTTGAGGCTGGGCAGCGCCTGGTCGGGGCGCAGACGGCTGATCCAGTGGGGCGACATGTTCAGGCTGAGAAACCAGTCTGCCGGGGCTTCGTGCAGACGGCTCAAGGCGTTGTCGCGGATCTGGCGGTCGAGGCGGCGCAGGGCAATGGCGGGGGTACGCGGATCGGCGAACAACGGCCCGACCGATGTCAGTTGTCCATCAGCCTGGCGCAGACGGCCAAGTGCTTCGACGCCTGCAATACGCCCTGTGGCGGTATCGATGAAAGGTTGAAAGCAGGCGAGCGGTTGCCCGTCGATCACGAGGCCTCCTTAGTCGTTGTTGTTCTGAGTGAACCCGCCGACCGGGTAGGCACGCGGGATTGAACCTCCAGGTAAAGAGGTCAATCCCGCCGACATTGCAAGAATGTAGCCAGATACGTCAGTTCAGCGTTTGCCAGAACTCTGCATGACCAGTCTGATCAGTGGGCCAAGGCTGGTTCCCAGGCGAATCAGTCGAGTCAGGCCACCGACACCGCCGCTTTTCGCGCCTTTGCCGGTGACAAAACCCAACAGCGTGACCGCGGCAACACCCCACAACGGCGCGTGTTTGATCCCGAATCCGCCTTGCAGGTTTTGCGACATGCCACGCATGCGCTGCAGAGGTTGCAGCACTTGCCCGGCTTCGTGGCGGATTTCCTGCCGATGCATTTCCATGCGCAGGCGAATCAGTGCCTTGCGCATTTCCCGACGTGAGCTGTTGTGTGGAAGTTCAGGCAGGCTCATGGCAGCAGGCGCTCCCGGTCGTTGGCCAGCTCTTCGAGCGTGCCATGGAAGGGTGAGGATTCATCGAACACCGCAGCCTTGAGGCGCAATCCGCAGAACGCAGCTGCAAGGGTATAGAACACGCACAGGCCGATGATCGCAGGCAGGCGGTAGGTGTCCCAGAATACGATCAACACCAGCGTCGACAAGCCGACAAGCAATAGCAGGGCAAACACCAAAGCCAGACCTGCGAACAACAACAGGCTGACCGTGCGTGCTTTCTGTTCCTGCAGTTCGATGCCGAACAACTCGACATGACTGTGCAACAAGCCGAGGACAGCGGCGCCCAGACGCCGCGTGGAGGATGAGGTGCCCGCAGCCGGGCCGGATTCACCGATCGACATAATCAGCGCCGAGTAGCTAGCAGGCCGATCAAAAAGCCCACACCGGCAGCGATGCCCACGGACTGCCAAGGATTGGCCGACACGTAGTCTTCGGTGGCGGTGACTGCCGCCTGACCGCGTTCGCGCAGGGTGTCTTCGGTCAGCTTCAGGGTTTCGCGTGCACGCAGCAGACTGTCGTGGATCTGTGCACGCAGCTCATCTGCCTGATCACCGGCCAGAGTGGCGGTGTGCTCGAGCAACCGCTCGGTGTCGGCGACCAGGGTCTGGAAGTCGTTCATCAGGATGTCTTGAGCAGTCTTTGCCTTGATGCTGGCCATGGGTGGATCTCCGTATATGTGGCTTCTGAATCGTTCGAGTATGAGCCTTGCGTGAAGGTTCAGTACAAATGACTGGTACAACTTTTGCTGTGCCGTGGTGCGTCGGCGGTCAGGCGTGCGCTGTTGCCGGGCGTACAGGCTGCAAAAGCCTGACGCAAATTATCCCGGTTCGTGCCAGCACATCGATCTCGTGCGCCAAAGCGGTTCATCGGACCTTCAGGTTCATGACTGTGCGGGCGTAACTTGGTGCATGAAATGTGTGCATGAACTGCTTTGGTGCCTTTTTATCTTTCAGGTCTGCCTCTTTATGGAAAATCTGCAAAGCGCTGTGGAAACATTGGTTCACAGCTCCAATACGTTGTTCATCCTGATCGGTGCGGTGATGGTGCTGGCGATGCATGCCGGTTTCGCCTTTCTGGAAGTCGGTACGGTACGCCAGAAAAACCAGGTCAACGCGCTGTCGAAGATTCTCAGCGATTTCGCTGTCTCGACCCTGGCCTATTTCTTTATAGGTTACTGGATCTCTTACGGCGTGACCTTCATGCAGCCGGCAGCAGTGCTGAGTGCCGATCATGGCTATGGACTGGTGAAGTTTTTCTTCCTGCTGACCTTCGCAGCGGCGATCCCGGCAATTATCTCCGGAGGCATTGCCGAACGCGCGCGCTTCGTTCCGCAGTTGTGCGCCACAGCGCTGATCGTTGCGTTCATCTATCCGTTTTTCGAAGGGATGATCTGGAACGGCAACTATGGTCTGCAGGCGTGGCTGACGGCTCGGTTCGGCGCCGCGTTTCATGATTTTGCAGGTTCCGTGGTGGTGCATGCCATGGGCGGTTGGCTGGCGCTGGCGGCGGTGCTGTTGCTGGGTCCGCGCAACGGGCGTTATCGCGACGGACGACTGGTGGCCTTCGCGCCATCGAGCATTCCATTTCTGGCATTGGGCTCGTGGATTCTGATTGTCGGCTGGTTCGGCTTTAACGTGATGAGCGCACAGACCTTGCAAGGCGTCAGCGGCCTGGTGGCGGTCAACTCGTTGATGGCGATGGTCGGCGGCACCATGGCGGCATTGATCGTCGGACGCAATGACCCAGGCTTTCTGCATAACGGCCCGCTGGCCGGATTGGTGGCGATCTGCGCAGGTTCCGATCTGATGCATCCGGTCGGTGCTCTGGTGACCGGGGCCATCGCCGGCGCGCTGTTTGTCTGGTGCTTTACGGCGGCGCAGGTCAAGTGGCGCATCGACGACGTGCTGGGCGTTTGGCCGTTGCACGGTTTGTGCGGCGTGTGGGGCGGGATTGCCTGCGGGATTTTCGGCCAGACCGCGCTCGGCGGGCTTGGTGGCGTCAGCCTGATCAGCCAGATGATTGGCACGGCGCTCGGCGTGGCGGTGGCGTTGATCGGTGGTTTTGTCGTTTACGGCGTGATCAAGGCGCTGCATGGGCTGCGCCTGAGTCAGGAACAAGAGTATTACGGCGCCGACCTGTCGGTGCACAAGATCGGCGCGGTGAGCCAGGATTAGGTTTCTTCATCATTGGCTCCGGAATAAAAACCGTGCAGCAGGCGATATCGGTCTCTTCGCACTTGATCGGCTTTCTCTTGTACTTGTCGCGCCGACAAGCCGAGCATGATCAAGGCGTGAGAGCCGAGCATCAGGCTCGATTCCAACAGCTCCGGCACCACTTCACTGGCGCCGGCAGCTTTGAGTTCGGCCAATTCGCTGTCGTCGCGGGTGCGTACCAGGATCGGTATCTGATCATTGAGGCGACGTGCCTCCTTGAGAATGCGCATCGCAACGTCGGTTTGATCCACCGCAATCACTAGTAGTTTTGCGCGTAGCAGGCCGACGGCGGTGAGCAAGTCACCGCGTGATGAGTCGCCGTAATGCACGTCACTTTCTTCGGTGGCGGCTTCCTGTACCCGCACCGGGTCATTGTCCAAAGCGATGTAAGGCTGCTTTGCGTTACGCATGAAGCGGCCGATGGATTGACCGACCCGTCCGTATCCGCAAATCACCACATGCTGGTCGAGGTCGGCGTTGAGCGCGCTGATGTGCTCGATCTGTGCTTCCTCATTGGGTTTGCGGTGCAGGGCCGTGGCGATGCGTGGGGCGGCGCGTAACAGGATGGGGGTCAGCAGCATCGAGCAGAACGTCGCTGCAAGCAGCAAGGCGCCAAGCTTTTCGGGCAGCATGCTGTTCTGTTGCATCTGCGCCATCAGCGCGAAGCAGAATTCGCCTCCCTGAGCCAGGGCCAGACCGCTGCGCCATGCGGTTTCACTGTCACTGCCGCGCCACTTCACCAGCAACGCCACCACGACGCCTTTGATGATCATCAAGCCGACAGTCAGCCCGAGGATCAACAGGCCGTCGCTGACGAACAATTGCAAATCGATCAGCATGCCGATGCTGACAAAAAACACCCCGAGCAGAATGTCGCGGAAGGGCCGGATATCGGCTTCGATCTGATGCCGGTAATGGCTTTCACCCAGCAACATGCCGGCCAGAAAAGCACCCAGGGCGGGAGACAGGCCGAGCAAGTGAGTCAGCCACGCGGTAAGCAGCACAATCACCAGCGCCAACAGCACAAATAATTCTGCCGAGCGTGAGGCCGCGACTTCGTGGAACAGCCGGGGCAGCAACCAACGACTGGCCAGCAACAGGCCGACAAACAACACCACGGTTTTCGCCAGCGTCAGCGGCAGTGCCCAGTACCAGGCCTGATCGCTGCTGCCGGCAAAAACCGGCACCAGCGTCAGCAGCAACACCGCGACCACATCCTGAAACAGCAAGACGCCGACCGCATTCTGCCCGTGGCTGCTGAACACCTCACCGAGGCTGCCCAATTCCTTGGTCACGATCGCCGTGGAGGACAATGCAAGCCCGGCGCCGAGCAGAAACGCTGGCGTTATCGGCATGCCCAAGAGCATCAATAACAGGCCCAGCACTGCCGCGCTGACCAATACTTGCTGACTGCCAAGACGAAACACCAATTGGCGCAAGGCGATCATCTTTGAAAGGGAAAACTCCAGGCCGAGGGAAAAAAGCAGGAACACCACGCCCAGTTCCGCCACGTCGGGCAGATGTTCACTCTCATTGACCCAATCGAATGCATTGGGGCCGACCAGCAATCCCACGCACAGATAGCCCAATACTGGTGGCAGCCGCAGGCGGCGAAACAGGGCAATCACCACTAGGGATGAGGCGAGGATGATCAACAGGTTGGCAAACACTGGACACTCCGAGGTCAGGCTCTGGCTTCTCAAGCGTAGAAGCAAAAAAACCGTAAGCATCGCGTAATCGTCTTTTGCGTGCGCTGATTTGCATCAGGGTTTTGCGCGCGAACTGTTGCGCATGCGCTCAAGCCTTTGGGCGGCGGTGGCTCGACGGGTTTTCAGTGGCGGCCTAGAATAGGCGGATTAATTTGTGGTTGAGCAATCATGCCTCCTGAATGTCAGCTGTTCGGCACCCTGGGGTGTCATCTGTGTGAAGTCGCTGAAGCTGAGCTGATGCCTCTCGTCGAACACGGCTTGCTGGTTGAATTGGTGGATATCGCCGAAGACGAATCCTGGTATGAGGCTTATAGCCTGCGGATTCCGGTGCTGCGGCGAGTCGACACCGGAGCGGAACTGGACTGGCCATTCAGCGCCGACGAGGTTGTGAATTTCCTGAGCTAGCCTGTTCCCGTGCAGCGCCCGCTGGTCGCCAGCACAAATCCATCCCTTGGCACTTCCCGGCTTATTCGGTTACTGTATGTTCATACAGTAATTGGGTCAGAGGGACGAACCGTGGTCAATGTCGAACAGTTGAAGAACAGCGTGAACCGGATGTCGGTTGACGTGGTGCGCGAGGCCGTTCTGGAATTGCGCCTGGACGGGCTGGTCACGGAAGGCAAGACGCCATTCAACAAGCTGCATTTCAATACGTGTTTTGCGGAGATCGAAGCCTTGTTTCAGCGCGCCGGTTATCACAAGCAACTGGACGTGGTCGGGTATCAGGGCCTGATGTACGCCTTGTATGACCCGGGTCGTTGGGAAGCTGTCGACGTGTTGCGCTGGCTCAAGGAGTTCACCGACGCGGCGGCGCTCAAATCGATTCCGGCCTGAGGATTCTGCGCTAGGTTCGTTTCCCTCAGTGCTGGATAATGCCGGCCTGCCTTGAGGGTTCGAATTTTCATATGTCCACATCAACGTTTTCCGCTGCACAGAATCAGGCCAGCACGCTTTATCTGCCGCCCGGCGCCTGGCTGACCGTACTCGATTGCTTGTGCGAGCATTTCAGCGCCATTGGACGCGAGCAGTGGCTGGACCGGATCGCTCGGGGGCGGGTGCTGGATGCTCACGGTCAGCCGATTGCGCTGGATTTGCCCTACAAGGAAGGCCTGCGCATTCACTACTTTCGCGAAGTGCCGGACGAAAAACCGATCCCTGTGGTCGAGTCGATTCTCTACGCCGATGAGCACCTGGTGGTGGCTGACAAGCCGCATTTTCTACCAGTGACGCCGGCCGGCGAGTACGTAGAGCAAACCTTGCTGCGCAGGCTGATCCGGCGTCTGGACAATCCCCATCTGGTGCCCCTGCACAGGATCGACCGGCATACCGCGGGGCTGGTGATTTTCTCGGCCAACCCGCAAACCCGTTCCGCCTATCAGTCGCTGTTTCCAACGCGACAGATCGACAAGCGCTACGAAGCCATTGCCCCGGCATTGCCTGGACTCGATTTTCCCCTGGTGCACAAAAGCCGTCTGGTCGATGGCGAACCGTTTTTCCGAATGCAAGAGGGGCCCGGTGTCAGCAACACCGAAACGGCTGTGGAGGTTCGGGAAAAGAACGGCGACCTTTGGCGTTATGGCCTGTACCCGGTGACCGGCAAAAAACATCAGCTTCGGGTACACATGACCGCCCTTGGCGCGAGTATCTGCAATGACCCGTTTTACCCGGACGCACTGAAGGACGTTGAAGATGACTACGCTCATCCGTTGAAGCTTCTGGCGCAAGGCTTGCGTTTTATCGACCCGGTCACTGGCGAGGAGCGCGAGTTCGAAAGTCGTATCACCTTGCAGTGGTGACGTCGTTGCAACTTTTCGAGCGCCCATCAAAAAGCCCGCAATCAATGCGGGCTTTTTTGTGTCCGGCGTCGCCGTTGAGCTTACAGCTCTTTAACGGTACGAACCTGATCCTTGTTGATGCGTGTTTCTTTGCCGTCCAGTTGCTGGAACTCGTAGAAGCCCGAATCGTCATCGTATTTCGGGGTGTCGACGGCCTGGATTTCGCGACCATCATTCAAGGTGATCACTGTAGGCGAGGAGCAACCTGCGAGGGTAGCAAGGCCCAGTGCGAGCATGAAAGTGGCGAGGGTCCGTTGAGTCATGAGTGTGTCTCCGAATGGGAATTCTTTTGGTTACTGAGCTTGAGACGTATACAAGGCGTGAGAGTTCCTTGAATAGTGTCAGTCTGACACAGTGTTGTGAGCATTTAACAGTTCGGGAGTGTTGAGGTTGGCCAGTCGCGGGTCGTTGTCGGGACATTTCAGTGCCATGGCACCGAGCCCGCGCATGACCCGACCGGGGCTGCGTTCGCCAGCGTCCCAGGCGTTTTCGAATGCCGATGAAAGGGCTGTCGGAATCACACACAACAGCGGTTCCCAATGTTCGTCATGCCACAACATTAAAGGTTTTTCAGGATTCTGATTGGCTGACTCGCGCATGCTTTGCAGCAACGCATCGTCGATCCGCGGGACATCGCAAGGCAATACCAGCAAGTGCGAATGTCGCGCGGCTTTGAGGCCTGCGCGAATTCCGGCCAACGGACCTGGAAAGTCGCCTTCGTCATCCTCCACCAATTGATCGGCCAGCGGCGCGTAACGCTCGCGATTGCGGTTGCAGGAAATGATCAGGTCATCGGTCAGCGGACGGGTCTTGCGCTGCAAGTGCGCAATCAACGGTTCGCCCTGCCATTGCACCAGACCTTTGTCCTGGCCGCCCATGCGTTGGCCGCGCCCGCCCGCCAGGAGCAGAATGGAGCAGGGCGGCAGTTGCGTCTCAAAGGTCATGGCAGCTCTCCACAGGGGCGGCGAAAAAACAGGGCGCTGTGATATAACACCGCACCGTTTCTCCTACAACTGGACGAGCCTATGAAAGCCAAGGCTGATGTACCTTTCGTGCCGCTCAATATCGCGGTGCTGACTGTCAGTGATACCCGTACTCTGGAAACCGACACCTCAGGCCAGGTCTTTGTCGACCGCCTGGCAGCGGCCGGCCACAATCTGGCGGCGCGGGTCTTGCTTAAAGATGACCTCTACAAAATTCGCGCGCAAGTCGCCAACTGGATCGCCGATGATGTGGTGCAGGTTGTGCTGATTACCGGTGGCACCGGGTTCACCGGCCGCGACAGTACACCGGAAGCTGTGGCGTGCCTGCTAGACAAGCAAGTTGATGGGTTTGGCGAGTTGTTCCGACAGATATCGGTGGCCGATATCGGCACCTCTACCGTGCAGTCCCGTGCGCTGGCCGGTCTGGCCAACGGTACGCTGGTTTGCTGTCTGCCAGGCTCGACCAACGCCGTGCGCACGGGTTGGGATGGCATTCTCGGTGAGCAACTGGACGCTCGTCACCGTCCATGCAATTTTGTCACTCATCTGAAGCAGGCCGCGCCTTGTGAATCCCGTGGGTAAGCCGGGCAAGACGGGCTCGCTGATGCCCGTCGAAGTTGCGCTGACGCGTCTGCTGGGAATGGCTGATGCGTCACCGATTGCCGAGCACGAATATTTGCCGCTGGCGCAGGTCGAGGGTCGAGTGTTGGCCGAAGACCTGATTTCGACCCTGGATTTGCCACCCTGGCCGAATAGCGCAATGGACGGTTATGCGCTGAACCTGGTCGACTGGACGGGCGAAGCCATGACGGTCAGTCAAAAAGTGTTCGCCGGGCAATCTCCGCAAGCCCTGAAACCCGGCACGTGCGCGCGGATTTTCACCGGGGCGCCGGTACCGCCGGGTGCCGATTGCGTGGAAATGCAGGAAAACGCTGAGGTTCAGGCCGATGCAAGCGTGCGCTTCATTCAGCCGATGAAGATTGGCCAGAACATTCGTCCGCAAGGCCAGGAAACCACGGTCGGCGAGTTGATCTTGCCGGCAGGAACCCGGCTTGGCCCGATAGAGCAGGGGTTGGTTGCCTCGCTGGGCTGTGCCGGCGTCAAGGTTGTGCGCAAGGTTCGCGTGGCGGTGATTTCTACCGGTGACGAATTGGTCGAACCGGGGCAGCCGCTGGGGCCGGGTCAGATCTACAACAGCAATCGGGTGTTGCTGTGCAGCTGGTTGGAGCGTCTGGGCTGCGAAGTGATCGACGCCGGTATTCTGCCGGATGATCTCGCCACCACCCGGGCCCGTTTGGGTGAGTTGCAGGATGTTGATCTGATTCTTTCCACCGGTGGCGTCTCGGTGGGTGAAGCTGATTTTCTTGGTATCGCCTTGCGAGAAGAAGGGGAGCTGGCCCTTTGGAAGCTAGCGATCAAGCCCGGAAAACCGCTGACATTCGGCCATTTCCGCAATGTGCCGGTTATCGGGTTGCCTGGCAATCCGGCTTCGACGTTGGTTACGTTTGCATTACTGGCTCGGCCTTATCTGTTGCGACGTCAGGGGGTGCAGGACGTCGAGCCTTTGAAGTTCACGGTACCAGCGGGCTTTGTCTGGCCAGTTGCCGGTAATCGGCGTGAATATCTGCGGGGCCGTCTTGAGCAGGGGCGGGCGACTATTTACCGCAACCAGAGCTCGGGTGTGCTGCGCAGCGCCGCATGGGCAGACGGATTGGTGGAAGTGCTGGAGGGACGCACACTGCTCGAAGGAGACGAGGTCGTCTTCATCCCGCTAAGTGATCTCCTGGGCTGAATCCTGTTTCGCAGATGCAGGCATGGGCTGATCCAGCCGGTGCCTGCAAAGTTTCATCCGGTCAATGGCTCAGCAGGGTAACCAGCTGGTCGAACCGGCTGTTGGCCACCCAACCCAGCAGGCCCATCACTACGGCGGTTGCCCCCGCCGAGTAGGCCAGACGATGTTTGATCGTTCTGACGTCACTGCGGACTTCGTCCATGTCCCGTCGAATATATTTGAGGTGGGTTTCCAGTTCGGTCACACGAGGTTCCATATCAACTTCTCCAGTGGTCTTCTTGAAATCGGACTGGTGATTCGCGCGACATCCGGCGAGGGGTGCAATCGGATTCACTGGCATTCTGGCTTCACGACTTGGCATGGAGATATCCATCTGCTGCTTCAAACCCCTGCCTGCAATATTTGCCCTCTTTCCAATTGTTAAAACCCTTGGAGTAACCTCTCATTACGTGCACGTCCTTGTGTAGTCGGATTGATGATTGATACCGCTCGCACACGGTGTACCAACTGTCATGCCGGGTCAATTAAGCCGTTTCCTCATGTTTTGTAAGAAAAAATACCGCTGCGTAGGACGCCTTAGCCAGACGAAGGATTTATTTGCCATTCTCAGGGCTTTTTTGCGCGCCACGGTGGTCAAGATGTTTCAACCGATTCAATTCAGGGAGTGACACTATGAGTGAACGCCGGGCACTGTTGATTCTGCATGGCAAGCAGGCACTCAACGAGGCGGTTCGCACCGCGGTCGAGGACAAACGCGAGCAAGGCTGGGAATTGGCGGTGCGCCTGACATGGGAGGCGGGGGATGCCCAGCGCTGGGTCGAGCAAGCATTGGCGGACGGGTACACGAAAATTATCGCTGGCGGCGGAGACGGTACGTTGCGCGACATCGCCGAAGCCCTTGCGGCCCACCCGGGGAAAGCCAGTCTTGTCCTTTTGCCCTTGGGTACCGCTAACGATTTTTCCCGCGCAGCGGGGATTCCGCTGGAGCCGGCCGAGGCGCTTGAACTCCTCGATGTACCGCCGCGTGACATTGATCTGGGTGAAGTGGGCGGGCAAATTTTCCTCAACATGGCCACCGGCGGTTTTGGCAGTCAGGTCACGGCCAATACTTCAGAGGATCTGAAAAAGGTACTGGGCGGGGCGGCTTATCTGTTCACTGGTTTGACCCGGTTCAGCGAACTGCACGCCGCTTATGGCGAGCTGCAGGGGCCGGATTTCCACTGGAGTGGCGAGCTGCTGGCGTTGGGCATAGGCAATGGTCGCCAGGCTGGCGGCGGGCATGTTTTATGCCCGCAGGCGATGGCTGACGACGGGTTGCTGGATATCAGCATCCTGCCAGCGCCGCAAGAATTGGTGGGGACATTGAAAAACCTGCTCAGCGATGGATTCGGCATCGACAGTATGTTTGTCCGAACCCGCTTGCCTTGGGTTGAAATCAAGGTAGCCGAGGGTCTTTACATCAATCTTGACGGGGAACCTCTGGAGGGTGACAGCATGCGCTTCGAGGCGCGCCCGGCGGCGTTGCAGATACACCTGCCGAAGGACTCGCCGCTGTTGAGCGAAAATCTGGCGCTCAATCGTCCAGACTGATGATCTGTTCGCGTACGGCGAACAGCACCAGGCCCGCCACATCGTAGATTTGCAGGCGCTTCATGATCTGCGAGCGGTGGGTCTCGACAGTTTTGATGCTCAAGCCCAGGCCATTGGCAATTTCCCGGGTGGATTTCCCACGCACGATCAGCCGCAGGATTTCCAGTTGTCGGGCCGTGAGGTTGTGCGATTCGGCGATTTCCGGCTGCTTCTGATTGCGAGTCAGTGCCTGATTGATAACGGTGTGGGCGATGGCCGGACTCAGGTAACGCTCGTTATTGCGCAAGGCTTCCAGGGCGTGTTCGAGCTCGGTGGCCGTGGTGTCTTTAAGAAGATAGCCGTGAGCGCCGCACTCCAATGCCTGCATGATCAATGCAGGATCGGTGTGCATCGACAGAATCAGCACTTTGCTCTGTGGCCGCACCCGTTTGAGTCGTTGCAGGGCTTCCAGGCCGCCGGTTTGCTTCATGGAAATATCCAACAGCACGATGTCGGGGCTGAGCTGCTCGACCATTTCGAGCAGCTGCGAGCCATCATTGGCTTCGCCAATAACCGCGTAACCGGGAATATCCAGCACCAGAGCGCGAACGCCGGCCCTGATCAGCGAGTGGTCATCCACCAGAAGTAAGTTGCAAGTCAACGCATAACCTTATTCGTACTGGCCCGCTCGAGTGCCCGCGGCGCCCAGGGGAGAAGTGCTTCGATTTGAGTGCCTTTGCCAGGCTCGCTGGTAACGCTAAGGGTGCCACCCAATTGCTCGATTCGTTCGGCCATCCCGGCCATGCCCCGCTGTCCTTCACGACCTGGATTGGCTGCCGGGGCGAACCCCAGACCGTCATCACTGATCAGCAGCGTCAAGCCTTTCGGCAGGCGCTGCACGCGTATCAGCAGGTTTTTCGCCTGTGCATGACGCAAAATATTGGTGACGGCTTCCTGGGTGATGCGAAAAGCGGCGACCGCCATTTCTTCCGGAATGCCATTGAGGCGCTGCTGGCAATCGAGACTCCAGTGCACGCTGGTGTTGGTCAATGTCTTGAGCAGATGCGCTCGCAGGCTGGCCTCAAGACCGAGGCTGGTCAACTGGCGGGGATTGAGAATGGCCGATACATCGCGCACTTTGTTTAGCGTCTCTTCGAGGGTTTCGCAAAGTGTGGTGCAGTGTTCCTGCAAATCTTCCGGCATGCGTCGTTTGAGCCATTCGCCTTGCAGCTTGGCGGCGGTCAGCAATTGGCCGATATCATCGTGCAATTCGCGGCTGAGGCGGTGACGCTCGTTTTCCTGGACTTCCAGCAGCCGGTCAGCAAGTTCCTGTGGCTGGAATTTTATCGATTTGCGTGACAGCCGGTATTGAACCCAGACACACGCGGTGGCGGCAATGTTCAGTAACAGAACGCCCAGGTAAAGTTGCGCGGAAAACCCGTAGGTCAGCAGGCTGCCAAGGGCTGCCGCGACGCACAGTATGAGTGTGAACCGACGCGCATTTTCCCGGGAGGGAGGCCATGTAGTGATTGACTTGAGGCTGGCGTACATAACGGATGGAGCCAATGGATGTTCGCTGCGGGTAGACCGGCCGGTGGCTGGCAGGTCTCTGTCTGTAAAGGGTGCCAATAATGCTAAGAATTTCAACGTGATTCAGTGAATGTACAGGATCACCAACTTCGGGTGGATGCCTTTCTCTGGAGTCACTGTGCCATTAACTTGGAAGCAATTAGTGGGCGGCATAATACCACTTAAGATACCGTTGGTCGCGTTTGCTATATATGTCCAATGGGTCAGGAAATACGGCATGTTGGACGCGAGTTCCATAATGGAAATATCGATATATTGAGTTGGATTGATATCTGCATTGCCAGAAGTTGGAACTCTTCAGACACAGGCAAACCCCTAGCCCGGCAGGAGATACACGCTGTTGTCCGGTGTGAATATTTATTTGATTTGTCGCTGGCAGATACGAGTTATGCAATTACGACAATGAGGGTGTGGTCCGGCAACCTCGACGATCACCGTCATGCCGAATCAGGCCTGTCGTTGCGAATAGTTCAGCAATGGCAAGCGGTTGGTTTTCAGCGCTGGTTGAAACTGAGTTTGTCCGACGTGAGCGGCAAATGCTTCGAGCAGTGAGGTCTGTTCGGTTTTATCGAGGCTCAGTTGCCCGGTTTTATGATCGACCAGTTCAAGCTGCCAGGCCATCAGTGTGAAGCATTCCTTAAGCGCATCCAGGGCCTGTTCGTGCAGATCCACGTGATCCTGTGCCAGATCGAGCAGGCCGTAGATATGCAGGGAAAACTCGGAAATCGCCTCAAGCGCCAGAGCTTCAGCCCTGCTTGCGAGTTTGAGGAGGGTGCTGAGCATGCAGTCGATAGCATCTTTGTCATTGCTGATCATCTGCAGATGGCTGAGGCATTCTTCGGACTTGGCCAGGAGCGTTTCAGCCTCGACAAGAAATTCCGGGAAGCGTTGCGCCCACTCTTTACGGTCGATCGGCATGCTTATCTCCACAACATCATGGCTACTGAGGGGATGCCGTGTGTGACGACGATCGTGGATCGTCGGGAGATCGCGCCCAGACGTGCAGGAGCACAGACTGAGAGGTTCCAGAGGGTTTTTTTCCGCTGAACTGCGATCGCACACAATAGCCTGACTCCGTTCATGCAATGAGAATGGCGTCACATTAATGGCTATTGGATATTGCGAATATCAGGTTGGGCCTGATTGTTACTAGGGGAATCCCTTAGACGCGGGAACCTACAGTGCAAACCGTGGTCGCGCCGCAAAGACTTTAGCAGATGAAAAACTCAACGCCAGTAAAGCATGATGTTAATGTGACATCAATGCCCCGATATGGCATTTTGAAAGCGATTTCCATGGGGATCAAGATTCGGCATTCGTAGCCGATAACCCCTCTTAGTGAATTCATCAGAACAAGCCCAGGAGTCATTGATGGCCGGCATTCTCGACACGGTAGACCAACGCACGCAACTGGTGGGTGAGAATCGCCTGGAAATTCTCATGTTTCGACTGGCCGGGCGCCAGTTGTTTGCGATCAACGTGTTCAAGGTTCAGGAAGTGCTGCAACTGCCGAAGCTGACCCTGATGCCTCAGCGTCACCCGTTTGTCTGCGGTGTGGTCAACCTGCGCGGGCAGACGTTGCCAGTGATCGATCTTTCGCAAGCGATCGGCATGCGTCCATTGGTGCCGAGCCCGACGAGCACCATCATCGTCACCGAATACAACCGCTCGGTGCAGGCCTTCCTCGTTGGTGGTGTAGATCGCATCGTCAACATGAACTGGGAAGCCATTCTGCCGCCACCGGCCAGCGCCGGCCGTCAGCACTACCTGACGGCGATCAGCAAGGTCGACGATCAACTGGTGGAAATCATCGACGTCGAGAAAGTCCTCGCCGAGATCGTTCCGTACAACGCCAAAGTCTCGCGCGAAAAACTCGATGATCCGGTCCTGGAGCGCGCCCGTGGCCGCGAAGTGCTGCTGGTGGACGACTCCAATGTGGCGCTCTCGCAGTTGCGTGACACCCTTGGACAGCTCGGCGTGAAAATGCACATTGCCAGCGACGGCTTGAAGGCGCTGAACATGCTCAAAGCCTGGGCCGACACCGGCGTGAACATGACCGACAAACTGCTGATGGTGTTCACCGACGCGGAAATGCCGGAAATGGACGGCTATCGCCTGACTACCGAAATACGCAATGACCCACGCCTGCGCGGTCTGTACGTGGTGCTGCACACATCCCTGTCCGGCAGTTTCAACGAATCCATGGTGAAGAAGGTCGGCTGCGACAACTTCCTCTCCAAGTTCCAGCCGGACAAACTGGTCGATGTGGTACGCCAACGCCTGATGCTTGATGAAGTCCCGGCCTGATCACAACACCACAACTTCCGTAGGAGCTGTCGAGTGAAACGAGGCTGCGATCTTTTGATCTTTAAAAACCAGGTCATAAGATCGCAGCGTGCCGCAGCTCCTGCATGGATTGCCAGCAGTATCCAAACTCTGTCTTTGATTACCCGCTGAAGCTCGTATAGGGTGGCTTTTTTTGCCCACCAGGGAGTTGGCCATGCTGCGTCTGAGCGCGCTTTATCGTTATCCGTTGAAATCCGGCAAGGGCGAGGTTCTGCAAGGGATCGACCTGGACAAGCTGGGGCTTGATGGCGATCGACGCTGGATGCTGGTGGACGAAGCCAGCGGCCGTTTCCTGACTCAGCGCGCCGAAGCGAAAATGAGCCAGCTGTCAGCGCTGTGGAATGCCCACGGCGGCCTGACCCTGAGTGCGCCAGAACGTGCTTCGATCGAAATCGACTTGCCCGGTAACGACGCCGAACTTCGCGGCGTGACCATTTGGCGAGACACCTTGCGGGTGCCGGATGCAGGGGATGAGGCGGCGCAATGGGTCAGTGATTTCATTGGTAAACCGACCCGTCTGGTGCAAATGCCTCTGGATCGCGCGCGCATGACTCAAGCCGGTTTTGGCAAGGATGACGATCAGGTCGCGTTAGCCGACGGTTTTCCGTTGTTGCTGATCGGTGAGGCATCGCTGCAGCATTTGTCGCAGGAAGTCGGACGACCGCTGGAAATGCTGCGTTTTCGGCCGAATCTGGTGATAGAAGGCAGTGAGGCCTATGCCGAGGATGGCTGGAAGCGGATTCGCATTGGCGACGTCGAGTTCCGCGTGGTCAAGCCGTGCTCACGCTGCATCCTCACCACCATCGACCCGCAAACCGGTGAGCGCAGCGCTGACCGCGAACCGCTGGCGACGTTGCAAAAGACCCGCGCGCAGGCTGACGGTGCGATGTTCGGGCAGAACCTGGTGAATGACAGCAACGGTCGTCTTGAGGTCGGAATGCCGGTCGAGATTCTCGAGTAACCCGTCACTGAAACAAAAAATGCCCGTGTCCTTGGACACGGGCATTTTCATTGGTGCTTCGAAACCAGCGGTTTAGCCGCGGTATTCGCACAGGTAAGCCGTGTCGACGGCGACTTTCAGCTGGAACTTGCTGTTGGCCGGTACGTTGAACTGGCTGCCGGCGGCGAAGGTTTCCCAGTCGGTGCTGTCTGGCAGTTTGACCGTCAGTGCGCCGGATACCACGTGCATGATTTCACGCTGGGCAGTGCCGAATTCGTATTCGCCCGGGGCCATGACGCCGATGGTCGCCGGACCTTCAGCGGTGCCAAAGGCGATCGACTTGACGGTGCCGTCGAAGTACTCGTTGACTTTAAACATGGGCGATTCCTCGAAAAGGGCTAAAAAGTGGGGCGGCCAGTATGCACAAGGCTTTCAACGCCGTCACCTGCCCGGCGCCTGTCCGGCAAGTCGAGAATTGACCCTAGAGTGGCAATACCAAAGGCAACAGCCGCGCCGTATTGCGTGCGTCCTCCAACGCCCGATGTTGCTGGCCGCTGAACTGCATGCCAGCGAGTGCAAGCGCACCGTTGAGCCCCAGCGGCCGCTCCAGACGCCGGGCTTTGGCAAAGCGTTGCTTGAGGTTCATGTGCGGCACTTTGCTCAATCCGCTGTCGATTTGCAGGCGCTGCCATTCCTGCAACAACTGCTTGCGGTCGTAATCGCCCCAACTGGCCCAGCCTTCAAGGCGTGACTGATGCTGAGCAAGCCAGCGTTCGAACGCCGGCCAAACTTCGTTCAAGGTTTGTGCCGCGTCGATATTGGCCTGGGTGATGTGCGTGAGCTGGCGACAGAAGGGCGTCAACAAGGGGCGCCGTGTCGGTTTGACGAAGCGCTGAAAGTGATCTTGCTCACGTCCTGCACGATCGACCAGCGTGGCGCCGATCTCGATGATTTCCATTTCCGTGACCGGCCAGCCGCCCTCATCGGTGGTAGCTTCCAGATCAATGACCAGCCAGTGTGGCATCGCAGGGTTCCTGATTTCCGCGTTCTGATAATTCAGAGCGTAGTCAAACCCCGCGGATGCGCTCGGGCGACTACTCGACCTGCAACAGAACCTGACGATTTTTTACCTGATCGCCGACCTTGACCTGCACCCGCTTGAGCACGCCGTCGATGCCGGCCGTGAGCGGATGCTCCATTTTCATTGCCTCCAGCACCACCAGCAATTGACCCTTGCTGACCGCACTGCCTTCGCTGACGAGTACGTCGACAATGGCACCGTCCATCGGCGCCTTCAAGGTGCCGGAACTGACGCTGGTCTGACTGCCGATCACCGCGTGAGTTCGATCCTCCAGGTGCAGACTGCCGGGATGGGTGAACAGCCAGAGTTGCCCGGCATCGAGGCGATAGGCGTGGCGTTGGCGCAAGCCATCGATTTCAAGTGTCACCGAGCATGCGCTGTGATCGATGAGTTTCAGTTCGAGGACGCGTTCAGCGATTTGCACCTCAATCACATCCCCTGCGCACCTGAGCAGTTGCGCGGTCCAGTTCTGTTCATCAAGACCCAGCCGATAATGCAGCGGCACGCTGGCGTTGTTGCGCCAGCCGTTTAATGGCGCGCGGTGTTGTTGCGCCGATGCCAGATAAAACAGCACGGCTGCGATGGCCAGTTCTTCGGCACTCGGCGTGTGTGTATGCAGGCTTTGGTGATCGCTGAAATGCTGGGGAATGAATCCAGTGCTGAATTCACCGCTGATGAATTGTGGATGTTGCAACAGACTTTCGAGCAAGCGCTGATTGCTTTGCACGCCCAGCAACACCGTGTCCTGCACCGCGCGCAGCAGTTTGCGCCGGGCCTCTTCACGGGTGGCACCGTGAGCGATCAGTTTGCCGAGCATCGGGTCATAGAACGGGCTGACCGTTTGACCTTCATGCAAACCATGGTCAATCCGCGCGCCGTGCTGCAACGCGGGTTCCCATCCTTGGATGCGCCCGGTTTGCGGCAGAAAATCTTGTGCAGGATCTTCAGCATAAAGCCGCACTTCCATGGCATGGCCATTGAGTTGGACTTGCGCTTGCGTCAACGGCAGAGGCCGCCCCTCGGCCACCGACAATTGCCAGGCGACCAGATCGAGTCCGGTGATCAACTCGGTCACCGGGTGCTCGACCTGCAGGCGGGTGTTCATCTCAAGGAAGTAGAACTGCCCGCGCGCGTCGAGCAAAAACTCCACGGTGCCGGCGCCGACATAATTCACTGCGCGGCCGGCCTTCAGTGCGGCTTCGCCCATGGCTTGGCGCAACTCGGCGGTCATCACCGGGCAGGGCGCTTCTTCGATGACTTTTTGGTGGCGACGCTGGATCGAACAGTCGCGTTCGCCGAGATAAATCAGGTTGCCGTGGTGATCGCCAAACAGTTGCACTTCGACGTGCCGCGGGTCGATCAGCGCTTGTTCGAGAATCAATTCGGCGCTGCCAAATGCATTCAGGGCTTCAGAGCGTGCCGTGCGAAGTTGCGCCGGCAAATTCGCAGCGTTGTGCACCAACCGCATACCGCGGCCGCCACCTCCGGCACTGGCCTTGATCATCAGCGGGTAGCCGATGCGTTCGGCTTCGCTCAGCAAGGTGGCGTCGTCCTGCGCTGCACCTTGATAGCCGGCAATGCACGGCACGCCGGCGTCGAGCATGGCGATTTTTGACAAGCGTTTGCTGCCCATCAATTCGATGGCGTCGGCACTTGGGCCGATGAAAATCAGGCCGGCCTGTTCGCAGGCGCGGGCGAACTCGGCGTTTTCCGAGAGAAAACCATAGCCAGGGTGGATCGCATCGGCGCCGCTGCGGCGAGCGGCGTCGAGAATGGCCGGTACGTTCAGATAGGACTGCAGCACGGGGGGCGGACCGATCGGCACGGCTTGATCAGCCATTTGTACGTGCAGCGCATCGGTGTCGGCGTCGCTGAAGACGGCGACGGTGCGGTAGCCCAGGGCCTGTGCGGTGCGCTGGATACGGCAGGCGATTTCACCGCGGTTGGCGATCAGGATCTTCTGGATGGCGGGCATGGGCTGTTCCCTCGAAAGTTGCGGTGTATGTGCTGGCCTCTTCGCGAGCAGGTTCTCTCCCACATTTGGAATGCTTTCCCTTGTGGGAGCGAGCCTGCTCGCGAAGCTTTTAGGTGGCCCAGCCCGGTTTGCGTTTTTGCATGAACGCCATGGTGCCCTCGATGCCTTCAGCACCTGTCACCGCTTCGCTGAACCACTGCGCCGCCTCATCCAGCAACTCAGTCGATGGTTGCCCGGCACTGGCCAGCAGAAGTTGTTTGGTGACGGCATTCGCCTCCGGCGCGCAACACAAGACATGCTGCAACACCTCATCCAGCCGCTCTGCCAATGCTTGCCCATCCTGCTCGACAAAATGCACGACCCCCAAACGCCGCGCCTGATGACCATCGAAACGCGCAGCGGTCAATGCCAGTCTGCGTGTCTCAGTCAATCCAATGCGTTGCACCACAAACGGCGCGATCTGCGCTGGCAGCAGACCGAGGCTGGTTTCCGGCAGACCGAATTGCGCTTTGTGATCAGCCATCGCCACGTCGCTGACACAGGCCAGTCCAAACCCGCCGCCCATCACCGCGCCTTGCAGCACGCAGATCAACACTTGCGGCGCGTGCTGGGCTTCCTCCAGCAGCGCGCCGAACGCCCGGTTCAAATCCCGGTAAGCCTCGGCACCCTCGGCGCGGGCATTGGCCATGTCCTTGATGTCGCCGCCGGCACAGAAATGACCGCCGCTACCGCTGAGCACCAAGGCGCGGACAGCACGGTCATCGCGAACGGCCGCCAACACCGCGCGCAATTCGCTGACCATTTGCAGGCTCATCGCATTGCGGCTGTCCGGGCGATTGAGGGTGATGTGCAGCACTCCGCCATGCAGTTCCAAAAGCAGCGTCTGGCAATCGGGCAGGCCACTCATTTCTTTTTCCCCGGCAGAATGCCCATCAGTTTGCAGATGATCCCCAGCATGATTTCGTCGGCGCCGCCGCCAATCGATACCAGCCGCACATCGCGATAGGCGCGGGCCACCGGGTTGTCCCACATGAAGCCCATGCCGCCCCAGTATTGCAGGCAACTGTCGCTGACTTCGCGGCCGAGCCGGCCGGCCTTGAGCTTGGCCATCGATGCCAGTCGGGTAACGTCCTGACCGCGAATGTATTGCTCGGTAGCCTGATAGACCAGCGCGCGCAGGCATTCGATTTCAGTCTGCAATTCGGCGAGGCGGAAATGGATGACCTGATTGTCGATCAGCGCATTGCCGAAGGTTTTGCGTTCCTTGCAATACTCGATGGTGCTGTCGACGCAATATTCCAGGCCCTTGATCATGTTCGCCGCGCCGAACAGGCGTTCTTCCTGAAACTGCAACATCTGCATCATGAAGCCGGCGCCTTCGTGGCCGATGCGGTTGCGTTGCGGCACGCGGACATCGTCGAAAAACACCTGTGCGGTTTCCGAGCTGCGCATGCCGAGCTTGTCCAGATGCGAGCTGAGGCTGATCCCCGGCGTGGTCATCGGCACCATGATCAGCGACTTGTTGATGTGCGGCTTGTCGTCCGAAGTGTTGGCCAGCAGGCAGATGAAGTCAGCGCTCGGCGAGTTGGTGATCCACATCTTGCTGCCGTTGATCACGTAGTCGTCACCGTCCTTGCGCGCCGTGGTTTTCAACCCGGCAACGTCCGAACCGGCACCGACTTCCGACACGCCGATGCAGCCAACCTGCTCGCCGGTGATCGCCGGGCGAAGGAACTCTTCGCGCAGTTCATCCGAGCCGAACCGCGCCAGCGCCGGGGTGCACATGTCGGTCTGTACACCAATCGACATCGGGATACCGCCGCAGTGAATGGTGCCGAATTCTTCGGCCGCGACAATCGAGTAGCTGTAATCAAGGCCCATGCCGCCGAATTTTTCCGGTTTGGAAATGCCCAGCAGGCCGAGGTCGCCGGCCTTGCGGAATATTTCGTGGATCGGAAAGCGTCCGGCCTTTTCCCATTCATCGACGTGCGGGTTGATCTCGTGTTCGACAAACTGGCGGACGGTGCGGCGCAGTGCTTCGTGTTCCGGTGTGAAGATCATTTTTATTGTTCTCCGTAAGATCCGTGGCCGTCAGAAGCGGCTGACGCCGAAGCTGTTGGGTTGCAGTGCGCGAATGTCGGCTTCGTGGCAAATATCCAGCAAGTACCCGAGCAGGGTGCGAGTGTCGCGCGGGTCGATCAAACCGTCGTCCCACAGGTTGGCACTGCCATACAGCGCGGTGGACTGGCTGTCGAGTTTCTGCGCGGTGACCTGTTCGAGCATGTCGAGCATTTTCGGGTCCGGCACCAGACCATCCTTGTGCTGTTTGGCTTCGGTGACGATGCGCAACACCTTGCCAGCCTGTGCGCCGCCCATCACCGCCGTGCGGCTGTTGGGCCAGGCGAAAATGAACCGTGGATCGAGGCCGCGCCCACACATCGCATAGTTGCCGGCACCGTAGGAGCCGCCGACGACCATTGTCAGTTTAGGCACCCGTGCGTTGGCCACCGCCTGAATCAGTTTCGAACCGTGTTTGATCACCCCTTGCTGCTCGGACTCGGTGCCGACCATGAATCCCGTGGTGTTATGGAAGAACAGCAGCGGCGTCTGGCTCTGATCACACAGTTGAATGAACTGCGCAGCTTTGCTCGCACCCTTTGGCGTGATCGGGCCGTTGTTGCCGATGAAGCCGCAGGCGCGACCCTGGATTTTCAGTTGGCCGCAAATGGTTTGCTGGTCGAACTCGCCCTTGAACTCGAGGAAGTTCGATTCGTCAGCGATCCGCGCAATGATTTCGCGCACGTCGTAAGGTTTTTTTGGATCGTCCGGGATCAAGCCGAGCAATTCCTCGACAGGGTAGAGCGGCTCTTTGTATTGTGGCTCCGGTAGCCACGGCAGTTGCTCGTTCCATGGCAGCATCCGCAGAATCTCGCGCACTTGTCGCACGCCATCGGCGTCGTTCTCGGCCAGATACTCGGCCGTGCCGGCAACCTGCGCGTGCATCTCGGCGCCGCCCAGTTCTTCATCGGTCGCCACTTCGCCGGTCGCGGCTTTGAGCAGCGGGGGGCCGGCGAGAAACAGCTTGGCCTTGCCGCGCACCACCACCACGTAATCCGACAAACCCGGTTGATAGGCGCCGCCCGCCGTAGCCGAGCCATGCACCACGGTGATCTGCGGCAAACCCATCGCTGACATGCGTGCCTGATTGGCAAAGCTGCGCGCACCCTCGACGAAAATCTCCGCTGCGTAGTTGAGGTTGGCACCACCGCTTTCGGCGAGGGTGATGACCGGCAGTTTGTTTTCCTGGGCGATCTGTTGCAGGCGCAGAGATTTTTTCAGGCCACTTGGCGAGATCGTGCCGCCCTTGATTGCGCTGTTGTTGGCGACGACCATTGCGCGTATGCCGGACACGTAACCGATGCCCGCGATCAAGCCGCCACCGGCCGCGCTGCCGTCCTTGTCGTCATGCAGTTTGTAACCGGCGAGGCTGGCCAGCTCGAGAAAAGGTGCGCCGGGGTCGAGCAGCAGATTGAGGCGTTCGCGGGGCAGCAATTGCCCGCGTTTGTCGAATCTCGCCTTGGCTTCGGCGGCCTTGTTCAGCAGGTTCTGTTCGAGTTGCTGCACTTGCTCGATGGCGGTAAGCATCGCCGCACGGTTGCGGGCGAACGCCTCGCTGTGCGGGTCGAGTCGGGACTGGATCTGCGTCATGGCTTACTCCTTGTCCTTGAGCACATCGGGAAGGTAGGCCCGGTGAAAACCATTGAACGACTCACTATGAGACGCCTTGTGCAACGGCCAGGCCCGACTGCCGAGGCTGGCCGCACCATCGATTTTCAAGGTACTGCCACTGATGAACGCCGCCGCCGGACTGAGCAGAAACACGATCGCCGCGCTGACTTCCGATTCGGTACCAATGCGCTTGAGCGGCACATGTTCGCGCAGGGTCGGGATCACCGCTTTGAACGCGCCTTCGTAGGTGTCCATGCCGCTGGAGGCAATCCAGCCCGGCGCCACCGCGTTGACCCGCACCCCGGCGTAACCCCACTCGAACGCGGCGGTTTTGGTGAAATTGTCCATGCCCGCACGCGCCGCGCCCGAATGGCCCATGCCGGGCATGCCCCCCCACATGTCGGCGAGCATGTTGACGATGTTGCCGCCGTGTTTGCTCATCGACTGGTTGAACACTTCCCGCGCCATCAGAAAACCGCCGACCAGGTTGGTGCGCAGTACGGTTTCGAAACCTTTCTGATTGATCGAAGCCAGCGGCGCGGGGTATTGGCCGCCGGCATTATTGACCAATCCATGGATCGGCCCGTGTTCAGCGATCAATTCGCTGACCAGTTGTCTGACCGCTTCCTCATCGCGAATATCGCAAGCCTGCCAATGCGCGCAACCACCGTCCTCGGCAATTTCGGCGGCGACTTTTTGCAGCTTTTCAGGTTTGCGCCCGACCAGCAGCACATGGGCGCCGAGCGCTGCCAGTTCATGAGCGGTGCAGCGCCCGATGCCGCTGCCGCCGCCGGTGACGATGATGGTCTGGCCGCGGAACAAATCGGCATTGAAAATCGACGCGTAAGCCATGCAAGCCACCCTCTAGTCGAACTGTTCGGCGATGCTTTGTGGCACCGGGATCTGGATTTCCAATAGTTGCTGGGCGAAGGCTTTACCTTGCGGGTCGATGCGCAGACTGGCCACACCGCCGCCGCCGAGGGCGTTTTCCAATAGGAAGTTCAGGCTGTGGGTGCCGGGCAGATACCAGCGTTCGACCCGGCCGTGAATCGGGTCCAGAACGTGGCGCATCCAGTCGACGATCACCGCCGGCGTTAACGCTTCGGCGATCCACGGCAGGTATTCGGGCTTGCGCGGCATGACGCCGATATTGCTGTGATTGCCCTTGTCACCGGAGCGCGCCACGGCCAGTTTCACCAACGGGACGCTGGCGTCGGCGCGACCTTGAGGTTTGGGTGGTTGCTCGGCGATTGGCAAGTCCTGGCTGTCGAGTGCGGTCAGCGCGGGTAGGGCACACGGGTGATTTTCACCGGTCATGTCGATGTGCAGGTTGCAGGCGCTTTTGTCGATCAGGAACGAGAACAGACGGATGACCGGATAGACCGTCGGCCGTCCGCCAACGATGCCGGTCAGCCCCGGGGCCATGCCGGTTGCAGCCTGGGCGATCTCCCGGGAGAACAGAATCAGCGCCTGCTTGTTCGGATGGCGCACGGCAAGTTTGATCACCACTTCGCGGGTGTCGTGGCGCTGCCCGTGAGGGCCGTAGGTGGCTTCGCTGCCGAGCAATTCTATGTGGGTTTCGCTGTAAGGTGCCCAGCCGCGCTGGCTGAACATTTCCGACGTCTTGTCGATGATCGCCTGGCTGACGCGACGGGCCTTGTCCACCGCATCGATGCCGGCGATCAGGCAACTGGCGGTACAGCGAAAGCCGTCCGGATACGTGGCACTGACCTTGTATTTGTCGCTGGGCGGCAGGCCTTTGGCACCATGCACCTGCACCGCGTTCTTGCCTCGCTGCTGAAGTTTGACCTGAGTGAAATCGCAGATTACATCGGGCAGCAAATAGGCCTGCGGATCGCCGATTTCGTAAAGCATCTGCTCGCCGACGGTCAGTGGCGTGATCAGCCCGCCGGAGCCCTCGGGCTTGCTGACGATGAACTGGCTGTCGGCGCTGACTTCAACGACTGGAAAGCCGATGTGCTCGTAGTCCGGCACCTCGCGCCAGTCGGTGAAGTTGCCGCCGGTGCACTGTGCGCCGCATTCGATGATGTGCCCGGCCAATGCGGCCTGGGCGAGTTTGTCGTAATCGTGCCACGACCAGCCGAACTCATGCACCAACGCGGCACTGACTACAGCGCTGTCGACCACGCGCCCGGTGATAACGATATCGGCGCCCAGGCGCAACGCTTCGACAATGCCGGGCGCGCCGAGGTAGGCGTTGGTCGAGACGCACATCGCAGGCAATGGCGCACCGGTGAACATTTCGCTAATGCCCTGAGAGGCGAGGTGCTTGAATTGCGGTTGCAGGTCATCGCCCAGCAGCACGGCGATTTTCAGCTTGATGCCGGCTGTATCGCAGGCGGCTTGCAGTGCGGCGGCGCAGGCCTGGGGATTGACGCCGCCGGCGTTACTGATCACGCGAATATTCTGCTCGGCCAGTTGCGGCAGCAGCGGGGTGAGGACTTCGATGAAGTCGCTGGCGAATCCGCCTTGCGGATCCTTCATGCGCGCGCCGGCCATGATCGACATCGTGATCTCGGCCAGGTAATCGAACACCAGATAATCCAGGCGTCCACCGTCCACCAGTTGGGCGGCGGCGGTAGAGGTGTCACCCCAGAAAGCACTGGCGCATCCGATGCGGACGGTGGTTGGCATTTTTATCTCCGACTCAGGGACCTGCGACAGAAGTGTCTGGAGGCTACCAAGCAAGCGCTTGGTTTGTAAACAGTTGAAATATCTTCTGCCCGAGCGCTTGCTTGGTTATCGTTGGCGGCTTAAATTGCGCGCAACCCTGCGGTTTCAGGGGGCAACAGACTGATCGACTGTAGGAGAGAACGGGTGGACGAGCAAAAAGCCCTGAGGGTCATGCGCGAATTGGTCGACCAAGGCCAGTTGACCGACCCGGACAGCGCCCGCGGCAAACTGCTGCAAGTGGCGGCTCACCTGTTCCGCAACAAAGGCTATGAGCGCACCACGGTGCGCGATCTGGCCGGTGCGGTGGGCATTCAGTCGGGGAGCATTTTCCATCACTTCAAAAGCAAGGACGAAATCCTGCGCGCGGTGATGGAGGAAACCATTCGCTACAACACCGCTTTGATGCGCGCGGCGCTCGCCGATGCGACCAATGTGCGCGAGCGCGTGTTGGCGCTGATTCGCTGTGAATTGCAGTCGATCATGGGCGGCAGCGGCGAAGCCATGGCGGTGCTGGTCTACGAATGGCGCTCGTTGTCTGAGGATGGCCAGGCCAAAGTCCTCGCCTTGCGCGATGTTTATGAAGACCTTTGGCTACAGGTGCTCGGGGAGGCCAAGGAAGCCGGGTTTATTCGCGGCGACGTATTTGTCACTCGGCGTTTCCTCACCGGCGCCCTGTCCTGGACCACCACCTGGTTCCGTGCCGGCGGCAGTCTGAGCCTTGATCAGTTGGCTGATGAGGCCCTGATTCTGGTGCTTGAAGAGCGTTGAAGCGCTTTCTATCGGGCCGGGAAACTGGCTAACTGGGCGAAACCGCCTAGCTTGAATGCATTGATCGGTATTTTTTCGGGGAGTGGGGTGTTTTGAAGTCTTCGCCAAGTCGGACCGCCGCGAGGTTATTGCTCGCAGCGCTGGCTGCATTATGGGTATTGCCCGCTCAGGCAGCGCAATTGGTTCGGGTCGGTGCCGCGCACTTTCCGCCTTATACCGTTCGCCCCGAAAACGGTGCCGACACCGGTCTGTTGCCGCAGATGGTCGAGGCATTGAACCGGCTGCAAGGCGACTACAAGTTCGTCCTCGTACCGACGTCGATTCCGCGCCGTTTCGGTGATTTCAAGCAAGGCCGGATCGACATGGCGATCTTCGAGAACCCTGAGTGGGGCTGGAAGGAAATCCCTCACAACGACGTCGATATGGGGCTTGAGGACGCCGAGATTTTTGTCGCCCAACGCGAAGACGGCCGACAACAGAACTATTTTGCCGACCTCAGCGGCAAGCGTCTGGCGCTGTTCAGTGGCTATCACTACGAGTTCGCCAACTTCAATGCCGACCCGAAATTCCTCGCGCAAAACTTCAAGGCCACGCTGACCTATTCCCACGACAGCAACCTGTTGATGGTGCTGCGCGGGCGCGCGGATATTGCGCTGGTGACCCGTTCTTATCTGAGTGATTACCTGCTGCGCAACGAAAAGGTGCGCGATGAATTGCTGGTGTCCCAGCGCATCGATCAGGTCTACCACCACTACGCCATCCTGCGTCCGACCGCGCCGATTACCAGCGAAGCGTTCAGCAAGTTGCTACAAGGCCTGCGCGACAACGGTGAGATGCTGAAGATCTTCGATCCATACCGGATTGCCGTGGTGCCAGTGCACGATCACTGACTCAGGGATTTCACCTCTAGCCTAAATTTTCTCTTTCCGCTCACGTCACATCGTTGAACTGTCGACGATTATCGTGAGCCCGACCCATGTCCAATCTGAATGACCTGACTGCCCTGGCCCTGCCTTCGGGCAGCCAGTTGGTAGCCGATGCAACCGAAAGCCGTTTGAGCCTGAGCCTGGACGGGCAACCGCTGATTCGCCTGCGCCTTGATCGCGAGGCCAAAGGGCCGATCCAGATCGATGAGCGTTTCGCCTTGCCGCCCGGGCAAGCCCTGTGGGCAGCCTGTTATTGGTTGTTTGCTCGAGACCCGGCGTGCCAGCAATTGACTTGGCAACTCGACCAGCCGCCAACCGAAGCCCTGCTCAGTGGCCTGTTGGTGAGCACTGAAGTGGCCGGCGAATACCGCTGCGAGCGCACGCTGTTCTGGCAATTGCCGCAACCGTGGCTCGGCACATCGCTGACTGGCTGTTATCCCCAACAAATGATGATCAGTGTTGGCAAGCGCCATCCTTTAAGACCGGTGAAGCCGCGCGGTGAAGTCTATCGACGTTTCGATGCGCGCCTCGGCTGCTGGATTTCCCTGCGCACGGTCGAGATCGAAGCAGACCTGCCGCGCTTCAATCGCTGGCAGAACAACCCGCGAGTCGCCAGTTTCTGGGACGAACAGGGCAGTCTCGAAAAGCATCGCGAATACCTCAGCAAACTCGACGCCGATCCGCACACGCTGACCCTGATCGGCTGTTTCGACGATCAGCCATTTGCCTATTTCGAAGCCTATTGGGCCAAGGAAGATCGCATCGCGCCGTTCTACGATGCCGACAATTACGACCGTGGCATTCACATGCTGGTGGGGGAGGAGGAGCACCGTGGCCCGCACAAAGTGGCGAGTTGGTTGTCGGCGCTGGTGCATTACCTGTTTCTCGACGAACCACGGACTCAACGGATTGTCGCCGAGCCGCGTGCCGACAACGCGAAGATGATCGGCTACATGCAAAACCAATGCTTTCACTGCGAAAAAGAATTCGACTTCCCGCACAAACGTGCAGCGCTGATGATGTTGGGGCGTGAGCGGTTTTTTGATCGGTGCACGTTGGCTTGATAATGCCGTAAAGCAAAAGATCGCAGCCTTGGGCAGCGCCTACACGGGTTTCGCGTTAACCCTGAAGGCGCTGCCGAAAGCTGCGATCTTTTTTGTGCGGACGACGCGGTCTTAACGACGACCCACAGCCACCGAATCACGGCGATTGCCTGACACCTTGCGGCAGTGCACCAGCGCATCACGGATCATGAAGTTGACCAGGGTCGGCGATACGCCGAGTTCCTTGGCGATGTCCTTCTGCGGCACACCGTGCAGGCGATACATCTCGAACGCATAGCGCGTGCGACTCGGCAACTCGGTCAGCGCATCGGCGATGTTTTCCAGGGTCGAGAAGTTGATGTGCGAGATTTCCGGCGAAGCACCTTGAATGACCACGTTCAACCCTTCCTCTTCAGGGCCGGAGTACTTCTGCTCCAGCGCCTGTTTGCGGTAGTGATCGATCGCAAGGTTGCGCACGATCTGGAACAGATAACTCAATTGCGCCTTGATCGACGAGGTGATCGGCGGTGCCGACTGCAGTCGGAAAAACGCATCTTGCACCACGTCTTCGGCGCGTGACCGGCAGCCGGTAATGCGTGCTGCAATCTTGACCAGAATCAGTCGATTGTCGACGAATGCCTGAAGTAGCGGTGAATCGCACCTGCTTGTGGATACTTGTTCCGTCATGGAAATCACCTTACTGCCAATAGGTTAGTGGGGCGCCTGGGGGCGGGCTGCCCTACACATCGAGCGACAAATTATGTTGAATGATAATGATTGTCAAATGAGAAAGAGAAACAATCCATTGAATTATTGTGATCTGAGAACTGCGACACGCCGCCGCACCCCAGCCCCATTAGCGATCCAGCCTGCCGACTAATTATTTCAAGACGTCATCCGTTCTCATTGGTGAATGGTTCCGGATAAAGACTCCCGGCCAGACAGCATTCCAATGCCTTGCGCGGTCGGCGTAGACCGCGCCCTGCATGCCCTGCGAGGGCGTGTCGCAGTAACCCGATTCCACTAGCAAGCCGAATTCAGGCAGGAAACCTCATGACCGACGCGTTCGAACTCCCCAGCACCCTGGTCCAAGCCCTCCAGCGCCGCGCGGCCCTGACGCCGGATCGGCTGGCCTTGCGTTTTCTTGCCGAAAACGAAGAGCAGGCTGTGGTACTCAGCTATCGCGAACTGGACCAACGCGCGCGCACCATTGCCGCTGCGTTGCAGGCCGAGACCGAGTTTGCTGATCGTGCGGTGCTGCTGTTTCCTAGCGGCCCGGATTACGTTGCGGCGTTCTTTGGTTGCCTGTATGCCGGGGTGATCGCGGTGCCGGCCTATCCACCAGAGTCGGCCCGCCGTCATCATCAAGAGCGTCTGCTGTCGATCATTGCCGACGCCGAACCGCGCCTGCTGCTGACCAGCGCCGACTTGCGCGATGCCTTGCAACAGATCGAAGGCGCACCGCCGCTGTTGTGCGTCGATACTCTCGACAGCGCTTTGGCCGAGCGCTGGGTTGAACCGACGCTGCCGGCCGATCACATCGCTTTCCTGCAATACACCTCCGGCTCGACCGCGCTGCCCAAAGGCGTGCAGGTCAGCCACGGCAATCTGGTCGCCAACGAGCTGCTGGTTCGCCACGGTTTCGGCATCGACGTGAACCGCGATGACGTCATCGTCAGCTGGCTGCCGCTGTACCACGACATGGGTTTGATCGGTGGTCTGTTGCAGCCGATTTTCAGTGGCGTGCCGTGCATCCTCATGTCGCCGGCGTACTTCCTCGCTCGGCCATTGCGCTGGCTCGAAGCGATCAGCCAATACGGCGGCACCATCAGCGGCGGACCGGATTTCGCCTATCGCTTGTGCAGCGAGCGGGTCAGTGAATCGGCGCTTGAACGTCTCGACCTCAGTCGCTGGCGCGTGGCCTATTCCGGCTCCGAGCCGATCCGTCTCGACACCAACGAACGCTTCGCCGAAAAATTCGCGGCGTGTGGTTTCAGTGCCGACAGTTTCATGGCTTCGTACGGTCTGGCCGAGGCCACGCTGTTCGTCGCCGGCACGCCGCGGGGCAAGGGTATTCCTGCGCTGCGCGTGGACGATCAGGCGTTGGCGCAAAACCGTGCAGAGCCGGGCGATGGCAGCGCGATCATGAGTTGCGGCATCAGCCAGCCAGAGCACGCGGTGCTGATCGTCGAGCCAACCCGTCTTGAAGAGCTCGCCGACAATGCCGTCGGCGAAGTCTGGGCGGCCGGCCCGAGCATCGCGCACGGTTACTGGCGCAACCCCGAGGCCAGCGCCAGGACTTTCGTCCAGCACGCCGGCCGCACCTGGCTGCGCACCGGTGACCTGGGTTTCATGCGTGACGGCGAACTGTTCATCACCGGTCGCCTGAAAGACATGTTGATCGTGCGTGGCCATAACCTCTATCCGCAGGACATCGAGAAGACGATCGAGAGCGAAGTGGAAGTGGTGCGCAAGGGCCGGGTCGCGGCGTTCGCGGTGACTCAGGACGGCGAAGAGGGCATCGGGATCGCGGCGGAGATCAGCCGCAGTGTGCAGAAAATTCTGCCGCCAGAAGCGCTGATCAAAGCTATCCGCCAAGCGGTGGCCGAGGCTTGTCAGCAAGCACCGAGCGTGGTGGTTCTGCTCAATCCGGGTGCATTGCCGAAAACCTCCAGCGGCAAATTGCAGCGTTCGGCCTGCCGCAGTCGTCTGGCCGATGGCAGCCTCGACAGCTATGCGGTGTTCCCGTCAGATGAGGCGCAAGGTGCCGAATCGACCCTGCGAGCTTCCGGGCTCGAAGCCCTGATCGGCAAGATCTGGGCTGCGCAACTGAACGTCAAACAGGTCCATGCCGACGATCACTTTTTCCTGCTCGGCGGCAACTCGATTGCTGCCACGCAAGTGATTGCCCGAGTGCGCGAAGAGCTCGGTCTGGCGCTGAGCCTGCGTGTGCTTTTCGAAGCGCCGACGTTGTCCGCGTTCGCCGCTGCCGTGGCCCGGCACCAACAGGATGGCGGCAGCGCTCAAGGCGAAATCACTTCCCTGTCGCGCACGGAGCCAATGCCACAATCGCTGGCGCAAAATCGCTTATGGATCACCTGGCAACTCGATCCGCAAAGCAGCGCTTACAACATTCCGGGGGCGCTGCGGCTGCGCGGCGAACTCGATGAAGACGCCCTGCGCGCAAGCTTCCAGCAACTGATCGAACGCCACGAATCCCTGCGCACGCGCTTCTTCGAACGCGACGGCGTGGCGCTGCAACAAGTCGATGCTGCGGCAGAATTCAACCTGCAACTGATCGACATCAGCGACTTGCCGCTCAATGAACGTGAAGCACGCGCTGAGCAAATCCGCGAGGACGAAGCGCGTACCCGGTTCGATCTGGAAAAAGGCCCGCTACTCTGGGTGACGCTGATTCGCCTTGATGATGAAGATCACCAGTTGCTGGTGACGATGCACCACATCATCGCTGACGGCTGGTCGCTGAATGTGTTGATCGATGAATTCTCGCGCCTGTATGCCGCCGCTTCCCAAGGCCAGCGCACCGAGCTCGCGCCATTGCCAACCCAGTACGCCGACTACGGCAGCTGGCAGCGCCAATGGCTGGCGCACGGCGAGGGCGAGCGGCAACTGGCCTACTGGAAAGCGCAGTTGGGCGATGAGCATCCGACGCTGGAACTGGCCACCGATCATCCGCGTTCGGCGCAGCGCATTCGCAGTGCCGCGCGCCACAGCGTACGTCTGAGCGTCAGCCTGAGCGAAGCCATCCGGCAGACTTCCCAAGCGCACGATGCCACACCGTTCATGCTCTTGCTCGCGGCGTTCCAGAGCTTGCTGCACCGTTACAGCGGTCAACGCGATATTCGTATTGGTGTGCCCAATGCCAACCGTCCGCGGCTGGAAACCCAAGGCCTGATTGGCTTCTTCATCAACACTCAGGTGCTGCGCGCCGACGTTGAATCACGCCGGTCGTTCACCGAGTTGCTGGCACAAACCCGCGAGGCTGCACTCGGCGCACAAGCCCATCAGGACCTGCCGTTTGAACAACTGCTCGAAGCCTTCCCGCAGGCCCGCGAACAAGGTTTGTTCCAGGTCATGTTCAACCATCAGCAACGTGACATCAGCGCACTCAAACGCCTGCCCGGTCTGCTCGCCGAAGAGTTGCCGTGGCACAGCCGCGAAGCCAAGTTCGATCTGCAATTGCACAGTGAAGAAGACCGCAACGGTCGCCTGACCTTGTCCTTCGACTATGCCGACGAGTTGTTCGACGCCGCGACCATCGAGCGTCTGGCTGAGCATTTCAGCAATCTTCTGCGTGATGCCTGCGAGTGTCCGCACCATGCCATCGGTGATCTGCAACTGTTGACTGCCGGCGAAAGCGAACAGCAAAAAGACTGGAGCAGCGCCCCGTGCGCCAAGGCTGAGCAATGGCTGCCGGAGTTGCTCAACGAACAACTGCGCCTGACCCCGCAACGCACCGCGCTGGTGTGGGAGGGCGGCAGTCTCGATTTCGCCGAGCTACATGCTCAATCCAATCGACTGGCGCACTACCTGCGCGACAAAGGTGTCGGCCCGGATGTCTGCGTGGCCATCGCGGCCGAGCGTTCGCCGCAGCTGCTGATCGGCCTGTTGGCGATCATCAAGGCGGGCGGCGCTTATGTCCCGCTCGATCCGGATTACCCGGCCGAGCGTCTGGCCTACATGCTCAGTGACAGCGGCGTCGATTTGCTGCTGACGCAGACCGAATTGCTCGATCGCTTGCCGGCCCGCGAAGGCGTCAGCGTCATCGCCATGGATGCCCTGCATCTGGAAAACTGGCCAAGCCAGGCCCCGGGTCTGCACCTGCACGGCGACAACCTCGCCTACGTGATTTATACCTCCGGCTCCACCGGTCAACCGAAAGGCGTCGGCAACACCCACGCGGCACTGGCTGAACGTCTGCAATGGATGCAGAACACTTATCGCCTCAACGAAACCGACGTGCTGATGCAAAAAGCGCCGATCAGTTTTGACGTGTCGGTGTGGGAATGCTTCTGGCCGTTGATCACGGGTGCGCGTTTGCTGATTGCTGCACCGGGTGAGCACCGTGATCCGCATCGCATCGCCCGGCTTGTGCAGCAATATGGCGTGACCACGTTGCACTTCGTGCCGCCGCTGCTTTCGCTGTTCATCGACGAGCCGCTCAGCGCCGAATGCACCAGCCTGCGCCGGGTGTTCTGCGGAGGCGAAGCGTTGCCAGCCGAGTTGCGCAACCGCGTGCTGGCGCAACTGCCGGCAGTGCAATTGCACAACCGTTATGGCCCGACAGAAACCGCGATCAATGTCACCCACTGGCATTGCACCGCCGCTGATGGCGAGCGCTCGCCCATTGGCCGACCGCTGGGCAACGTGATTTGTCGCGTGCTCGACGCCGACCTCAATCCTGTACCTGCGGGCGTTCCCGGTGAGCTGTGCATCAGCGGTATCGGTCTGGCGCGTGGTTATCTCGGTCGCCCGGCGCTGACCGCCGAACGTTTTGTGGTCGATCCATTGGGCGAGCAGGGTGCTCGCTTGTACCGCACCGGTGACCGTGCACGCTGGACTGACGATGGCGTGATCGAATACCTCGGCCGTCTCGATCAGCAGGTCAAACTGCGTGGCTTTCGTGTCGAACCGGAAGAAATCCAGGCACGTCTTCTCGCACAGGAAGGTGTCGCCCAAGCCGTGGTGCTGGTGCGTGAAACCGCTGCCGGCGCGCAACTGATCGGCTACTTCACGGCGACCGATGCCAGCGCAGACGAGGACGCGCAAATCGCCCGACTGAAAACCGCACTGGCCACCGAACTCCCTGAGTACATGGTCCCGGCGCAACTGATGCGCCTCGACGCAATGCCGCTGAGTCCGAGCGGCAAACTCGACCGCCGCGCCTTGCCCGAGCCGCAATGGCAAGTGCGTGAGCATGTCGAACCGGTCACTGAACTGGAGCAACAGATCGCCGCGATCTGGCGCGAAGTGCTGGGCCTGGCGCAAATCGGCCTGCGCGACGATTTCTTTGCCCTCGGCGGTCATTCGCTGCTGGCTACGCAAATCATCTCCCGCTCCCGCCAGAGCTGCGACGTCGAATTGCCGTTGCGCGCCTTGTTCGAGCACAGCGAACTCGGTGATTTCGCCGAACAGATTCGCCAGATCCAGGTCAGCGGTCGCACCAATCAACAGCCGCCGATTGAAAAAGTCGACCGCAGCCAGCCAGTGCCGTTGTCCTACTCCCAGCAGCGTATGTGGTTCCTCTGGCAGATGGAGCCGGACAGCCCGGCGTACAACGTCGGCGGCATGGCGCGCCTGCGTGGCGTGTTGCATGTCGAACATTTCGAGGCGGCGTTGCAAGCGCTGATCCTGCGTCACGAAACCCTGCGCACGACGTTTCCGAGTGTCGACGGCGTGGCCCGTCAGCAGGTGCATGCCGAGACTGGCGTGCGCATGGGCTGGAAAGATCTCTCGACACTCGCGGCTGACCTGCGTGAGCAGAACGTTCAGCAACTGGCCGACGCAGAAGCGCATCTGCCGTTTGATCTGGAAACCGGTCCGCTGCTGCGCGCCTGTCTGGTCAAGACAGCCGAGCATGAGCATTACTTCGTCCTGACCCTGCACCACATCGTCACCGAAGGCTGGGCAATGGATATTTTTGCCCGTGAACTCAGCGCGTTGTACGAAGCCTTCGTCGATGATCGCGATTCGCCGCTGGAGCCGTTGCCGGTGCAGTACCTCGACTACAGCGTCTGGCAGCGCCACTGGCTAGAGTCCGGCGAGCGGCAGCGTCAACTCGACTACTGGACCGCGCAACTGGGCCGCGAACATCCGCTGCTGGAACTGCCGGGCGACCGTCCGCGTCCACCGGTGCAGAGCCATCAGGGTGAACTGTTCCGTTTCGACCTCAGTGATGACCTCGCTGCGCGGGTCCGGGCGTTCAATGCGCAAAACGGTCTGACCCTGTTCATGACCATGACCGCCGCACTCGCCACGCTGCTTTACCGCTATAGCGGCCAGACCGATCTGCGCATTGGCGCGCCGGTGGCCAACCGTATCCGCCCGGAAAGCGAAGGGCTGATCGGCGCGTTCCTCAACACTCAGGTGCTGCGTTGCCAGCTCGACGGGCAGATGTCGGTCGACGAATTGTTTGAGCAGGTGCGCCACACCGTGATCGATGGGCAGTCCCATCAGGATCTGCCGTTCGATCATCTGGTTGAAGCCTTGCAGCCACCGCGCAGCGCCGCTTACAACCCGCTGTTCCAGGTGATGTGCAACGTGCAGCGCTGGGAATTCCAGCAGAGCCGTATGCTCGCCGGTATGACCGTCGAGTACCTGGCCAACGATGCGCGGGCGACCAAGTTCGATCTCAACCTGGAGGTCACCGACCTCGACCATCGCCTGGGCTGCTGCCTGACGTACAGCACCGATCTGTTCGACGAGCCGACCATCGCGCGCATGGCCGGACATTGGCGCAACCTCCTGGAAGCGCTGATCGCCGACCCACAACAACGCCTCAGCGAATTGCCGCTGCTGGACGCGCCGGAGCAACAGCGACTGCTCGACCGCCTCGGCGTCGAGCCGGGCGAGCATCGTCTCGATCAGTGCATTCATCACCTGTTTGCCGAGCAAGCGCTGCTGCGCAAAAATGCGCCAGCCCTGACCTTTGCCGGCCAGACCTTGAGCTACGCCGAACTCGACGCCCGCGCCAATCGTCTGGCCTGGGCCCTGCGTGAGCGCGGTGTTGGCCCGCAAGTGCGCGTTGGTCTGGCGCTCGAGCGTTCGCTGGAGATGGTCATCGGCCTGCTGGCGATCCTCAAGGCCGGCGGCGCCTATGTGCCGCTCGACCCGGAATATCCGCTCGACCGTTTGCATTACATGATTGAAGACAGCCGCATCGGGCTGCTGCTCAGTGATCGCGCGATGTTCAACGCCCTCGGCGAGCTACCGTCGAGCGTGGCGAGTTGGTGCCTGGAAGAGGACAGCGCCGCACTGGCCGAGTATCCGTCCACCGAACTGCCATTTATCAGCCTGCCGCAGCATCAGGCCTACCTGATTTACACCTCGGGCTCGACCGGTAAACCGAAAGGCGTGGTGGTGTCCCACGGCGAAATCGCCATGCATTGCCAAGCCGTCATCGAGCGTTTCGGCATGCGCCCTGACGACTGCGAGTTGCACTTCTATTCGATCAACTTCGACGCTGCGACCGAGCGCTTGCTGGTGCCGCTGCTCAGCGGCGCGCAGGTTGTATTGCGCGCACAAGGTCAGTGGGATGCCGAGGAAATCTGCGGGCTGATCCGCACCCATCGCATCAACGTCCTGGGTTTCACCCCGAGCTACGGCAGCCAGTTGGCGCAGTTCCTGGCCACGCAAAACGACATTCTGCCGGTGCGGATGATCATCACCGGTGGCGAAGCGCTGACCGGCGAACACCTGCAACGCATTCGCGCGGCGTTCAAGCCGAACCTGTTTTTCAACGCCTATGGCCCGACCGAAACCGTGGTCATGCCGCTGGCCAGTCTGGCCCCGGACGTGCTCGAAGAGGGCGCCGGCAGTGTACCGATCGGCAGCGTGATCGGCGCTCGCGTGGCGTACATTCTCGATGCCGATCTGGCGCTGGTGCCGCAAGGCGCGACCGGTGAATTGTTTGTCGGCGGCGCGGGTCTGGCGCAGGCTTATCACGACCGTCCGGGTATCACGGCCGAACGGTTTGTCGTTGACCCGTTTGCCGCTGATGGCGGACGCATGTATCGCACTGGCGACCTGGTGCGCCAGCGTGCCGACGGTCTGGTCGAGTACCTGGGACGGATCGACCATCAGGTGAAAATCCGTGGTTTCCGTATCGAACTTGGTGAAATCGAAACGCGTCTTCTTGATCACGATGCGATCCGCGAAGCGGTGGTGCTGGCGCTGGATGCGCCGAGTGGCAAGCAACTGGTTGGCTACCTTGTCACCGAGATTGCCGAGCACAGCGAGGCTGAACAAGCTCAACTGCGCGAAGCTCTGAAGGCCCACCTCAAGGCGCAACTGCCGGACTACATGGTGCCGACCCACCTGATTTTGCTGGCGAACATGCCGCTGACCGCCAACGGCAAACTGGATCGCCGCGCACTGCCGGCGCCGGACCCCGAACTGAATCGTCAGGACTACGTGGCGCCGAGCAACGAGCTCGAACAAACCCTGGCGCAGATCTGGTGCGAAGTGCTCAACGTCGAACAGGTTGGCCTCAACGACAACTTCTTCGAGCTGGGTGGCGATTCGATTCTGTCGATCCAGGTGGTCAGCCGCGCGCGTCAGCAGGGCATTCATTTCAGTCCGCGTGACCTGTTCCAGCATCAGACCGTGCAGACGCTCGCCGCTGTGGCCAGCCGCACCGAGTTGGTGACGGCCGAGCAAGGTCTGGTGGCTGGTGAGTCGCGACTGACGCCGATTCAACACTGGTTCTTCGACACCGATATTCCTGAGCGTCAGCACTGGAACCAGGCGTTGTTGCTGGAACCGACTACCGCGCTGGAGCCGCAGCTTCTTGAGCGAGCGCTACTGGCGGTGATCGAGCAGCACGACGCCCTGCGTCTGCGCTTCACCGAGGTAGGCGGTCAGTGGCAAGCGGCACATCAACCGGTCTCGGATGCCGTTGTTTTGTCGTCAGTGCACGTCGCGTCGATGGACACGTGCGAGGCGCTGTTCGCCGATGCTCAACGCAGCCTTGATCTGGAACACGGTCCGCTGCTGCGTGCCCTGTTGGTCGATGGCCCGCACGGTCAGCAACGCCTGTTCATTGCGATTCATCACTTGGTGGTCGACGGCGTGTCGTGGCGCGTTTTGCTCGACGATCTGCAAACCGCATATCGCCAGCTCGACGCCGGGCAGTCGCTGAAACTGCCGGCGAAAACCAGTGCCTTCAAGGACTGGACGGCACGGCTGCAGGCTTACGCCGGTAGCGAATCACTGCGCGAAGAACTGAACTGGTGGCAGACCCAACTGGCCGGCCCGAGCGCCGATCTGCCGTGTGAAAATCCGCAGGGTGGCCAGCAGAATCGCCATGCGCAAACCGTCAGCGTGCGTCTCGATGCCCAGCGCACCCAACAATTGCTGCAACAGGCGCCAAGTGCTTATCGCACGCAGGTCAACGACCTGCTGCTGACTGCGTTGGCCCGTGTGCTGTGCCGCTGGAGCGGCCAACCGTCGGCGCTGATTCAACTCGAAGGCCACGGCCGCGAAACCCTGTTCGACGAGATCGACCTGACCCGTACCGTCGGCTGGTTCACCAGCGCCTATCCATTACGCCTGACCCCGCACAACATCGAACAGGCCGCAGGGCAGGGCGCTTCGATCAAGGCGATCAAGGAGCAGTTGCGCGCCGTGCCGCACAAAGGCCTGGGTTATGGCGTGCTGCGTTATCTGGCTGATGACCTCAGCCAACGCAGCATGGCCGCGCTGCCGAATGCGCCGATCACCTTCAACTATCTCGGCCAGTTCGACCAGAGTTTCGGCAGCGAAGCGCTGTTCCGTCCGTTGGACGAGCCAGTCGGCGCGGCCCACGATCCGCAGGCGCCGTTGCCGAACGAGTTGAGCGTCGACAGTCAGGTCTACGGCGGGGAGTTGCTGCTGCGCTGGACCTTCAGCGCCGAGCGTTATGAAGCGCAGACCATCAATGATCTGGCCGACGCCTACCTGGGCGAATTGCAAAGCCTGATCGAGCATTGCCTGCAAGACGAGGCCGGTGGTCTTACGCCGTCGGACTTCCCGCTGGCGAAGCTGACCCAGGCGCAACTCGATGCGTTGCCAGTGCCGGCCGCGCACATCGAGGACGTCTATCCGCTGACGCCGATGCAGGAAGGCATGTTGCTGCACACGCTGCTCGAACCTGGCACCGGTCTGTATTACATGCAGGATCGCTATCGCATCAACAGCGAACTCGACCCCGAGCGTTTCGCCCAAGCGTGGCAAGCCGTGGTCGGTCGTCACGAAGCGTTGCGTGCCTCGTTCTGCTGGAACGTTGGCGAAGATATGCTGCAAGTGATTCACACGCCGGGTCGCACGCCAATCGAGTATCTGGATTGGAGCGCCATCAGCGACGCCGAGCAGGAATCCAAGCTGCAAGCCCTGCTGAAAAGCGAGCGCGAGGCCGGATTCGATCTGCTCAGCCAGGCACCATTCCACTTGCGTCTGATCAAGGTCGGCGCGGCGCGCTACTGGTTCATGATGAGCAACCATCACATCCTCATCGATGCCTGGTGCCGTTCGCTGCTGATGAACGATTTCTTCGAGATCTACACCGCGCTTGGCGAAGGTCGCGAAGCTCAACTGAGCGTGCCGCCGCGTTATCGCGATTACATCGGCTGGCTGCAACGTCAGAGCCTGGCGGAGGCGCGCCAGTGGTGGCAGCAAAACCTGCAAGGGTTTGAACGCACCACGCCGATCCCGAGCGACCGCCCGTTCCTGCGTGAACATGCCGGCGAAAGCGGCGGCATGGTCGTCGGTGACCGCTACACCCGTCTCGATGTTACGGATGGCGTTCGACTGCGTGAACTGGCTCAGGCTCATCAATTGACGATCAACACCTTCGCTCAAGCGGCGTGGGCGTTGGTGCTGCGGCGCATGAGCGGTGATCGCGACGTGCTGTTCGGTGTGACCGTTGCCGGGCGTCCGGTGGACATGCCGGAAATGCAACGCACCGTCGGCCTGTTCATCAACAGTATCGCGCTGCGAGTGCAGATGCCGGCGGACGATCAGCGCACCAGCGTGCGTCAGTGGCTGAGCGGTCTGCTCGACAGCAACATGCAACTGCGCGAGTACGAATACCTGCCGCTGGTGAGCATTCAGGAGCAGAGCGAACTGCCGAAAGGCCAGCCGCTGTTCGATAGCCTGTTTGTGTTCGAAAACGCGCCGGTAGAAGTCTCGGTACTGGACCGCGCGCAGAGCCTCAACGCGACCTCGGATTCGGGCCGGACCCACACCAACTTCCCGCTGACGGCGGTGTGCTACCCGGGTGATGACCTCGGTCTGCACCTGTCGTATGACCAGCGTTACTTCGACGAGTCGACGGTCGAGCGTATGCTCGGCGAGTTCAAGCGTCTGCTGCTGGCACTGGTTGACGGTTTCCATGGCGACATGGCCGATCTGCCGTTGCTGGGCAGTGACGAGCGGGACTTCCTGCTCCACGGTTGCAACCAGAGCGCCCACGACTATCCGTTGGAGCAGAGCTACGTTTCGCTGTTCGAAGCGCAGGTCGCGGCGCATCCGGAGCGTATTGCCGCCAGTTGCCTGAATGTTCAATTGAGCTATCAGGCGCTGAACCACAATGCCAACCGTCTCGGCCATGCCCTGGTCGCAGCCGGGGTGCAATTGGATCAACCGGTGGCGTTGCTGGCCGAGCGTAACCTCGATCTGCTCGGCATGATCATCGGCAGCTTCAAGGCTGGAGCGGGTTACCTGCCGCTGGATCCGGGTCTGCCGAGTCAGCGCCTGCAACGGATCATTGAGCTGAGCCGCACGCCCGTGCTGGTGTGCAGCGAGGCGTGCCGTGAACAGGCGCAGACTTTGCTCGATGAATTCAGCTGTGCTCACCGCCCACGCCTGCTGGTGTGGGAAGAGGTGCAAGCGCTGGCGACATCGACGCAGAACCCTGGCATTCACAGTGGTCCGGACAACCTTGCTTATGTGATCTACACCTCGGGCTCCACCGGCCAGCCGAAAGGCGTGATGGTCGAGCAGCGCGGCATGCTCAACAACCAGTTGAGCAAGGTGCCGTACCTGAATCTGACGGAGGCTGATGTCATCGCGCAAACCGCTTCGCAGAGCTTCGATATTTCGGTCTGGCAATTCCTTGCCGCGCCGCTGTTCGGCGCGCGGGTCGACATCGTGCCGAATACCATCGCTCACGATCCACAAGGTTTGCTGGTGCATGTGCAGGCCCAGGGCATTACCGTGCTGGAGAGTGTGCCGTCGCTGATTCAGGGCATGCTCGCCTCGGATCGTCTGAGCCTCGACGGTCTGCGCTGGATGCTGCCGACCGGTGAAGCAATGCCGCCGGAGCTGGCACACCAGTGGCTGCTGCGTTACCCGGACATCGGTCTGGTCAATGCTTACGGCCCGGCGGAGTGCTCGGACGACGTGGCGTTCTATCGCGTCGATATGGCGTCGACTCGCGGCAGTTATTTGCCGATCGGTACGCCGACCGACAACAACGTTTTGTACCTGCTGGATGGCGCGCTGGAGTTGGTGCCGGTGGGCGCAGTGGGCGAATTGTGCGTGGCAGGCACGGGTGTGGGTCGCGGCTATGTCAGCGATCCGCTGCGCACCGCGCCGGTGTTTGTGCCGAACCCGTTCGGCGCGCCGGGCGAACGCTTGTATCGCACCGGTGACCTGGCGCGACGCCGTAGCGATGGCGTGCTGGAATACGTAGGCCGGGTCGACCATCAGGTGAAGATTCGCGGTTACCGGATCGAATTGGGTGAAATCGAAGCGCGTCTGCACGAACAACCGGAAGTCCGCGATGCGGCGGTCGGTGTGCAGGAAGGCATCAATGGCAAGCATCTGGTCGGCTATCTCGTGGCAGCGGATTCTGCGCTAAACCCGAGCGAACGCTTGGAGCGCATCAAGCAACGCCTGCGCAGTGAACTGCCGGAATACATGGTGCCGCTGCACTGGCTGTGGCTCGCGCAACTGCCGCTCAACGCCAACGGCAAGCTTGATCGCAAGGCCTTGCCGGCACTGGAAATCGGTCAGTTGCAAAGCCAGGATTACCTGGCGCCGCGCAACGAGCTGGAGCAAACCCTGGCTGATATCTGGGCCGAGGTGCTGAAGGTCGAGCAGGTTGGCGTGCGCGACAACTTCTTCGAACTCGGCGGTCACTCGTTGCTCGCCACGCAGATCGCCTCGCGCGTACAGAAAGCCCTGCAACGCGACGTGCCGCTGCGGGCGATGTTCGAATGCAGCACGGTAGAGGAACTGGCCGAGTACATCGACGGGCTGGCGGCCAGTGAAATCACAGAGGAGAAGGTGGATCGGTTGAATGATCTGATGGCGGAGCTGGAGGGTCTTTAACAGCAAAAGATCGCAGCCTGCGGCAGCTCCTACAGGGAAACGTATATTTCTCTGTAGGAGCTGCCGCAGGCTGCGATCTTTTTGCTTTCAGACATTTGACTGTCGAGCAGTGCCAGCTCAGTCTGCCGGTTCTCTTTTTGCAAACGAGGGGTTAGTCGATGCCTTTTTTCACGGTTGACGGACAGGCACTTCACTACATTGATCAAGGCACAGGCCCGGCTGTATTGCTGGCTGGCAGCTATCTGTGGGATCAGGCCATGTGGGCGCCGCAGATCGCCGCGCTGGCGCCGCACTATCGGGTGATTGCGCTGGACCTCTGGGGCCACGGCGAGTCTGGGCGATTGCCGGAAAACACCACTTCGCTGGATGACATCGCGCGTCAGGCGCAGGCGTTGCTCGATCATCTAGATATCGACCAGATCACCTTGGTCGGCCTGTCGGTTGGCGGCATGTGGGGGGTACGCCTGGCACTGTCGGCACCGCATCGGCTTAACGGTCTGGTGCTGATGGACACTTACGTCGGCGTCGAACCTGAGCCAACCCGTCAGTACTACTTCTCGCTGTTCAAGCAGATTGAGGAAAGCGGCGAAATTTCCGACGCGTTGCTCGACATCGTAGTACCGATTTTCTTCCGCCCGGGCATCGATCCACAATCGGCGCTGTATCAGGACTTGCGCGCCAAACTCGCGGGGTATTCATCCGAACGTCTGCGCGAAAGCATCGTGCCCATGGGCCGCATCACCTTCGGTCGCGATGATTTGTTGCCACGTCTGGGCGAGCTGAACGCCGCGACCACCCTGGTGCTGTGCGGTGATCAGGACAAGCCACGGCCGCCGACGGAAGCACAGGAAATGGCCGAGCTGATCGGTTGCCCGTGGGTGTTGGTGCCGGAGGCGGGGCATATCTCCAATCTGGAGAATCCGCAGTTTGTGAATGACGCGTTGCTGAAGTTTTTGGCTGAGCGCGACTTGCGGCGCTGATGAGAAAAAGATCGCAGCGTGCCGCAGCTCCTATAAGGATGTGCGGCACGCTGCGATCTTTTGATCTTGCTTATTTAGGTCCGAGAATCTTCGCCAACTTGTCCGGCGTCGGCGCGCCTTGTTGCTGTTGCAGCTCACCCTTGTCATCCATGTAGAAAATCGCCGGAGTGGCCTGCAATTCGAGGTCGTCCATCAACTGCATGTTCGCCGCCAATTTTGTCTGCACGGCTACCGGGATGTCTTTCAAGGCCTTGAGCGAACTGCCCTTGCCGGCCTTTTCGTGATCTTCCAGCGCTTTGGCCGGGTCTTTGGCGGCGAGCAACGCGGCGGATTTCCCCGGGCTGTCTTCGCGGATGATCCCGACCATGATGTGGCGCAACTGCACTTTGCCGGACTTGACCCACGGGCGGGCCTGTTCCCAGAACACGTTGCAATACGGGCAGTTCGGATCGCTGAACAGGTACACCGTGCGCGGCGCATCATTGTTGCCGTCCTGAATCCAGTTGCTCGCCTCGAACTTGGCCCAGACTTCCTTGGCCATTGGCGCGTACACCAGTTTCTGCAACGGTTCGCTGCTCAGGTCTTTGCCGTCGGCGTCGTACAGGTTGCCCAGCAGAACGTGCTTACCGTCCGGGGTCAGGTACAGCGCCATGCCGCGGTTCTGGTATTGCGCCGCGTAACCGCGCAGGCCGTCGGGTGCATCGAACTGGCCGACGATTTTCGCGCCTTTGGCCTCGATCTGCTTGATCGCGGCAGGCAATTCTTCAGCGGCCTGAACCGACGGCAGTTGCAACAGGGCAGTGCCCAGAGTCAGCGTCAGCAGGTGGCGGAGGCGGGGCATGGCAGTTTCCTTGACGAAGTGGCCGGTGCGGAGGCCGGGTTCGGGTTTGAATTGGGGGTGTCGAAGTTTTCCATTGCGCGAGCCAGGCTGGCGTTCGACAACTCGCCCAGGTGACTGGCCAACAGGCGACCATCAGGGCTATAGAACAGGGTAGTCGGCAATGCCATGGAACCCACGGCCTGACCCAAACGACCGCTGCGGTCGAACAACACGTTGGTCAGGCTCAGGCCCTGGGTTTCGAGAAACGTCGCAACGCTTTGCATGCTTTCGGCCTGATTGACGAACAGGAACGTCAGGTCAGGGCGTTGCTGCTGGGCGCTTTCCAGTACCGGCATCTCGCGCCGGCACGGTGGACACCAGGTGGCCCACAGGTTGATCACCAGCGGCCCACCTTTATAGTCGCTGAGCTGGATGGTTTCCCCGGCGGCGTTACGCAAGGAGATGTCTGGCAGTCGCGTGCCCTCTTCGTAGATGTTCAATGACAGTGTCGCCATCACCCAGAACAGCACACCACTGGCCACGCCAAAAGCCAGCGGCCGACGCAGCCCCGGGCGACGCCAGCCGCGATACAGTGCGACGAGCAGCAACACGATGACCCCCGGCCAGGCGAGAAAACCGCCATCGCGCAGGTCGACGATCTGCCACAGATCATTGCGGTAGTGGCTCCAGTACATCGCGACAAACGCGATGCGGGCCGCGAGCATACCAATCAGGAACAGACTGAACAGCGCCGACTCCGGATTATCGCCACCGCGTTTGGCCACTCGCCAACCGACGAAGGTCGCCAGTGCCAATGCACTGATCAGCAGCAAATGGTTAAGCGCGATGGCAAAGGTGCCGAGGGTGAAGGTCAGCATTAGTTGGCGTCTCGGGTGATGGTCCAGCGTTGCAGGAACGTATCGGCATCGACTTCGCCGGTGATCCGCTGGCTGCGGCGCTCTTCGCCGTCAGCGCCGATCCAGACAAAAGTCGGTGGCCCCGGCACTTTATAGCGGCCGAGCAATTCGCGGCTGGCGGCATTGTCGGCCGTCACATCCAGCCGCAGCAGGCGTACGTCGCTCAACGCCTGCATCACCTTGTCCTTGCCGAACACCTGCTTTTCCATGACTTTGCAGGAAACGCACCAGTCGGCGTAGTAATCAAGCAGCACCCACTGGCCCTGGGCCTTGGCGGCATCCAGCTCGCGTTGCAGTGCTGCCGGTTCCTTGATGGTGGTGAACGCATCATGACCATTCGGCGCAGCACTGGCGACACGGTCGCCACTGTAAACCTGCAGCGGTTGATACGGATCGTCACTGCCGCCGGCGGCACCGATCATCAGCAAACTGCCCCATAACCCAAGCAGCAATGCAGTGGCGCCGAACAACTGAGCGACACGGCCGAAGCCTTCGGACTGCTTCCACGCGCAGTAGGCGGCGATCAACAACAAGGCGCCGCACAGACCGAGCCATAACGACGGGTCCAGCACCGGGCGCAACATCAGCAACGCCGTGGCGAGGAACAGGAAACCGAACACGCCCTTGAGCAGGTTCATCCAGTCGCCGGGTTTGGGCAGGAAGCGATTACCTACGGTCACCAGCAACATCAGCGGCACACCGATGCCGATCCCCAGCGAGAACAGAATCAGCCCGCCGTGCAGGGCGTTGCCGCTTTGCGCGATGTACAGCAACGCACCGGCGAGTGGCGCGGTCATGCACGGGCCGACCAGCAGACCGGACAGTGCGCCGAGCACGCCGGCGCCAACCAGGCTGCCGCCGCTGCGACTGCGCGAGGCGTGTTCCAGTCGGTCACGCAAGGCCACCGGCAATTGCAGTTCAAAGAAGCCGAACATCGGCAATGCCAGCACCACAAACACTGCGGCAAACGCACCCAGCAACCACGGGTTTTGCAACCAGGCTTGCAGGTTCGCCCCGAGCAGCGCAGCAATCACACCCATCGCCGCATACACCAGCGCCATGCAGATCACATAACTGCCTGCCAGCGCGAAACCCCGGCGTGGCGTCGCGCCGCTGCCGACAATCATGCCCGCCAGAATCGGCAACATCGGCAATGTGCAAGGGGTGAAGGCAAGCAGCAGGCCGAGGCCGAAAAATACCAGCAGGCTCCAGCCCAGTGCTCGTTGCTGAAGGCTGTTGGCCAGGGCTTCATCCGGTGCTTGCGCATTGGCCGGCGTGACCGCTTTGCCGCCCAGATCAATGACCCGGGTTTGCGGCGGGTAACACAGACCCGCATCGGCGCAGCCCTGATAGCTGACCTTGATTTGACCGGTCGCCGTCGCCGGGATCTTTACCTCCAGCCCTTGGCGATAAACCGGTTGTTCTCCGAAGAACTCGTCGCTGTGGGATTCGCCTTCGGGCAGCGTCGGCTGTTGTGCAGCACTCAAACCGTCGAACTTCAGGCGTTTCTGATACAGGTAGTAGCCGTCGGTGATCTGCCAGAACAGCTGGGTTTCACCGGATTCCAGGCGCTCGGAGGTGAGAACGAACGCTTTATCGACCGGCAGAAAATCCGCTTTTGTCTCGAAAGGATTGTTTCCCGCCTGGGCCAGGCCTGAGATCAGAAGCGCAAACAGTAGAAAAATATGACGCATGGAGAGGAGCCTTGTCCCTGTGCAAGTGGGGGCACAATGGGCGGTAGCGATTAACCGATGATTAACCGCGCCCTGTGATGCCGCTGCCGGCCCGGTCAGTTGCGTAACAACCCTGGCCAGTTGCTTTCGTTGATGGTGTGCGGGCCGGATGCGAGCTTGTCGGCCTGTATGTTGTAAACAAGATACTGGTTATGGGTGAGGAAAATATACCAATAGCTGTCGGCGAAAGTTCGATCGTTTTGGGCCGCCGTGATGATCCGGTCCTTGTAAGGGGCCAGGGCGCCCAGGCGGTTCTGACCAAAGGCATTGCGGGTGAGTGTTTTTGCCTTGTAGTTGAAGCTCAGATAATGACCGTCGTTCAGAATGAATTTGAACAGGAAAGGGTGGCCGGAAACCTCTGTCCAGGTGCCGGCAATGATTTTGTCAAAGTAGGGAAGTATCGGTTTCCAGAGTGTGTCGGCTAACGCGTAGATGCCCGAAACGTTGTCTGTATCCTGGTCGTATTTGCACACGGCCGGGGTATCGCCGTAGTAGAAGAACAGCCAGGCGATATCTTCATCGCTGCGCGTGTTGAAACCCAGAGAAGTCGTGGTGAAGCCGAAGCGCAGGTTCTGGATGTAAGGCGTGAAAGTGTCCCATCTGCCGTTGATAGAGGCGGGATAGCCGTTCGGAACATCGCCGCCGATATTGAACCGGGAATAGGTGTCGGTATCCTTGAAAAAAAAGTAAATGCGATCTGCGCCAGAGCGCCAGTCGACCGCAACAAAGTTATTCAATGCAGGCATGTTTATTAAAGTCCTTTTAAAGAAGCTGTAGTTTTTAGTGCCTGCTCAGGCTATCTCGGGTAGTTATTAAATTGTAGCGGCTATATGTCGGGATTTATTTCACGGGCTGTTTGTAGGGGCGTTAGTTGCGCGCTGTTTACCTGTTCCAAACAGTCGATGCAGCCGTGCAGGCACGACTTGTTCTTGACTCGGCTTCCCGTTACCCCCGGTGACAGCCATAATTGCCGCTTAATCCTCACCTGCTTCACTCGCGTTTTTGCTCAGGGAGCTCCCATGCACGTATTGGTTTGCGAAGACGATGAGCTGATTGCCAGTGGCATCGTTGCCGGTCTCACGGCTCAAGGCTTGACCGTCGAGCATGTCAATACGGCGTCCAAGGCCCGGGCGATGCTCAAGGTTGCCGAGTTTGATGTGATGGTGCTTGATCTCGGTTTGCCCGACGAAGATGGTCTGAAATTGTTGCAGCAGTTACGCCAGCACGGCCTGGAGATCCCGGTGCTGATCCTGACGGCGCGCGACTCGGTCACCGATCGCGTAGATGGCTTGCAGGCCGGTGCTGATGACTACTTGCTCAAGCCATTCGATTTGCGTGAGTTGTTTGCGCGTCTGCAAACCTTGCTGCGGCGGGTGGCCGGGCGCAGCGTCAACCTGATCGAGCACGGTGCGCTGACCTACGACCCGAGCAGCCGCGAAACCCGACTGGCCGGGCAATCGGTGGACCTGTCGCGGCGCGAGCAATCGCTGTTGCAGGCACTGCTGCACAATCGCGGTCGGGTCCTGTCCACCGAGCAGTTGAAGGACAGCGTCTACGGCTTCAACGATGAGCTGGAAAGCAACGCGCTGAACGTCCATATCCATCACCTGCGCAGCAAACTCGGTAAAGGTATCGTCGAAACCGTGCGCGGTCTGGGCTATCGCCTGGGGCCGGCCGATGGTGGAGATCAAGGCAAGTGATGAGCCTGCGCCTGCGCTTGAGCCTGACCCTTGGCGCCGCGTTCGCGCTGATCTGGGCGCTGGCAGCGGCCTGGATGCTCAGCGATCTGCGCAACCAGATGATGTTTTCCCTCGACCAGCGTCTGGTGGCTTCGGCGCGCATGGTGGCCGGGTTGCTGGAGCAATTGCCGACATTGCCGAGCAAAGGCGAGGGCACGCATTTCAGTGCCGAACAGCTGAACATTCCCGGCGGCATGGCCTGTCAGGTCAGCTCGTTGCGCGGGGAAATTCTCGCGCGCAGCCATAACAATCCCGAGCAAGCGCTGGAAGCCGAGAAAATGGGCTTCCACGATCAGATGATCGACGGCGCACCATGGCGCAGCTTCACCCTCGCCCGGGGCGATGTACGGATTACCACGGCGGATCGGCAGATCGAGCGCGAAGCCCTGAACATGTCGATCCTGCTGGCGGCGTCGGTGCCGGTAGGCGTGGCGTTGCTCGGCTGTCTGTGCCTGTTGTGGCTGGGAATCGGGCAAGGCCTGGCCCCGCTCAATCGCCTGCGCGAAGCCTTGATGCGACGTAATGCCGACTCGCTCGAACCGCTGCAATTGCAATCGTTTCCCAGCGAATTGATGCCGCTGCTCGATACCCAGAATCAGCTGTTCCAGCGCATCGGCAAGACCATCGAGCGTGAACGTCGATTGACCGGTGACGCCGCGCATGAACTGCGCAGCCCGCTGACGGCGATCAAGACGCACCTGCAAGTGGCGCGCATGACCGAGGGCAGCGCCCGCGATCAATCGCTGGCGCGGGCCGAGGAGGGCGCCGACCGTTTGCACCGCACGCTTGAGCAACTGCTGTTGCTGGCACGGGTCGAGGGCAGTCTGTCCTTCGACGACGGCACGCAGTACAGCGCCGAGCAAGTGGCCAGGTTGGCGATTGCCGACGCTACGGGTGGCGAGCGTCTGCGGATCAAACTGCACCTGCCCGCCGAACTCTCGTCTGCACCGTTGCAAATGCCTGCGGTCCTGTCGATCGCCGCGTTGCGCAATCTGCTCGACAACGCCCTGCGCCATACCTCCGAGGATTGTGCGGTCGAGCTGCGTCTGGAAACCATCGGCAACCGCGTACGTTTCGTCGTACGCGACCATGGCCCGGGCATTGCGCCGGATGATTTGCAGTACCTTACCCAGCGCTTCTGGCGCAACGGTCAGAGCACCGGTTGCGGCCTCGGCCTGGCGATTGTCCAGGCGATCGTCCAGCGTTGCGACTGCGCCCTGCATTTCGACAGCCGCCCGGATGGTTTGCGCGTTGAGCTGACGATGCCGTTGCAATCCCTCTGACGCCTGCACATCAAATGTAACTTCTCTGCATTGGTTAATCGGCGGCGCTGACGTTAAGGTCGGCGCCAGCCTTGACTCAATGGATTGAGGGAACAGCGCCATGCAAGCACCTGTCTGCATTCGTCCGGCCATTCTGGCCGACGTCGGAATCATCAGCCGTATCATCGAACGCTCGATCCGTTTTGGTTGTGCGCTCGATCACCGCAACGACCCGTTGATCGTCAGTGACTGGACCCGGCAGCAGTCTGCCGATTTCATCAGTGCCTGGCTCGCGAATCCGCACTTCTATCTGAGTATTGCCATGCTGGCGGACAAACCGGTCGGTATCGGCATGGCCCGTCTGGATGGCGACGTTGTGCTTTGCCACGTACAACCGGAATCATTTCGCCGTGGCGTGGGGAGGGCGCTGATGAACGATCTGGAAGGCTGGCTGCGGGTACGCGGTGTGCGCACCGCCCACCTCAACAGCACGCGCACCGGCGAAGCGTTCTATCGCCATTTGGGTTACCGCGAATCTGCACCTTCCCTCGCGCATAACGGCTTGCAGATCCTGCCTATGGCCAAGCCGCTGGCAATGTCCGGATGAACAGTCGCTCCAGGGGCTAAATCCTTGCCTCGCTTAAGCGTTTCCAGAACAGGAAAACCTGCAAGTGCGCCCCGTGACTGGAACGCGCACCTGTCCGGTGTGCTGTTTTGGTCACTATCCATAGCGAATCGAGGGGTCGACAGATGTCAGTTGCCACCAGCCTTATCAGAGAGTCATCGGCCCGGGTCACCTCGGCGCCAGCGGAAACGTTGTATGAATTCAACGAATCGCCACTGCTGGCTCGTCAGGCACAGCAGGAGTCCAATGCCCGCAGCTATCCGCGACGCATTCCCCTGGCACTCAAGCGGGCCAGGGGCCTTTATGTCGAAGATGTTGAAGGGCGTACGTTCATCGACTGTCTGGCCGGTGCCGGCACGCTGGCACTGGGGCATAACCATCCGGTGGTGATCGCAGCGATCCAGCAGGTGCTGGCCGATGAGCTGCCGCTGCACACGCTGGACCTGACCACCCCGGTCAAGGATCAGTTTGTCCAGGATCTGTTCGGCTTACTGCCGGCACAACTGGCGTCGCAAGCGAAAATCCAGTTCTGCGGCCCGACCGGTACTGACGCAGTGGAAGCGGCATTGAAACTGGTACGCACGGCCACCGGTCGCAGCACCGTGTTGTCGTTCTCCGGTGGTTATCACGGCATGAGCCAGGGCGCTTTGAGCCTGATGGGTAGCCTGGGGCCGAAAAAGCCGCTGGGTGCGTTACTCAGCAACGGCGTGCAGTTCATGCCGTTTCCGTATGACTACCGTTGCCCGTTCGGCATCGGCGGCGCTGACGGGGTGAAGGCCAACCTGAGCTATCTGGATAATTTGCTCAACGATCCCGAGGCCGGCGTGCAATTGCCAGCGGCCGTGATCGTCGAAGCGGTGCAGGGTGAGGGCGGAGTGATTCCGGCCGACATCGAATGGCTGCGCGGCTTGCGTCGGATCACCGAGAAGGCTGGCGTAGCGCTGATTGTCGATGAGATTCAGAGCGGATTTGCCCGCACCGGCAAGATGTTTGCCTTCGAACATGCCGGTATCACTCCGGATGTGGTCGTACTGTCCAAAGCTATCGGCGGCAGCCTGCCGCTGGCGGTCGTGGTCTATCGCGACTGGCTCGACACCTGGCAGCCGGGCGCACACGCTGGCACGTTCCGTGGCAATCAGATGGCGATGGCCGCCGGTTCTGCGGTGATGCGTTATCTGCTTGAACACAAAGTGTGCGAACACGCGGCCGCCATGGGCGAGCGCCTGAGCGAGCACCTGCACATCCTGCAGCGTGATTTCCCGCAGATGGGCGATATCCGTGGTCGTGGCCTGATGTTGGGCGTCGAGCTGGTGGACCCGACGGGCACCCCGGATGCGCTCGGCCATCCGCCGGCGTTTGCGCGTCTGGCGCCATTGGTGCAGCGCGAATGCCTCAAGCGCGGCTTGATTCTGGAACTGGGCGGTCGGCATGGCGCCGTCGTGCGTTTCCTGCCACCACTGGTGATCACCGCCGTCGAGATCGACCGCGTTGCCGAGATCTTCGGTCGTGCATTGGCTGCCGCTACTGCCGCTGTGTAAATTTTTCAGCGCGCCGAACGTTCTTTCTACATACCCGGCTGCACCCGACGTGCAGCCCACCCTTACAACGATGGAGAACCAGCATGACGTCAGTATTCGACCGTGAGGACATCCTCTTTCAGGTCGTGGTCAACCACGAAGAGCAGTACTCGATCTGGCCGGATTACAAGGCCGTGCCAGAAGGCTGGCGCACCGTGGGCAAGAGCGGCCTGAAAAAGGAATGCCTGGCCTACATCGAAGAAGTCTGGACCGACATGCGCCCACTCAGCCTGCGCCAGAAGATGGAAGGGCTGGCTGCGGCTCAATAAGCTGACCGGCAAAAAGAAACCCGCTGGACTGGAGACAGTCAGCGGGTTTTTTCATGTCCGGAATACGGGGTTTTTGTCAGGACCTCATCGCTGGCAGCTCCCACAGTGATCTGAGGTGTGTACCGCATTTGTGGAACACAACAAAACCCTGTGGGAGCTGGCTTGCCAGCGATGAACGATAACGCGGTACAACTGAAGTTAAGCCCCGCTCAGCCCCTTGAGCAGTAAATCCACATTGCTCTCGAGCTCCGCCACCGGATCTTCGGCATCGATACTCAGCACCAGCAATCGGCTACCTGACTCGGCAATCGCCGCTTTCACCGCTTCCGTTGGCTGACGGTGATGCAACACCACTGCCACATCATTTTCCTTGAGTGTCGCCGTGAGTTTTTTCAGATCCTCGGGCGTCCAGTCTGCATCAGGACGTGGATCCTGCCCGATCAGTTCAAGGTTCAGGCTGCCGATCAGATAGCCGAAGTGATCGCTCAAGCTCATCACACTCAGGTTATCGGCATTGGCCAGACGCGCCTCACTGGCGGCGCTGAGTTTGAGCAGGCGTTGTTTCAACAGCGCCAGATTCGCTTCGATCTTCGGCTTGGCGCTGGGTGCCAGACGCACCAGATCTGCGGCCATCACGTCTGCCATGCGCCCCATGTTGTTACTCGCCAGCCACGGCTGGCTGTTCAAACCGTCGACTTTCAAATCCGGTTGCACGGCGATGCCGGGCAACGCGCCGTCGACCGGGCGTGCGGCATCGACTTCAACGATACGAATGTTGCTGCGACGGGCGAAGGGGTACAGCGGGTCATCGGCCCACAGCGAGCGCACGCCGATCACCGCATCGGCGCCGGTGGCCAGTTTATTCAGTGCCGGAGCGCCGCGCCCGGTGAAGTACGCGGTCTGGCGGCTACCCGGCAGGTTCGCCGGTGCCGCGCGTTCGAGGCTGACGTCGGTGCCTTTGAGCAGCACCTCGCCCAGGCCATAGGTGATCGGAAGAGAGGCCAGCACTCGCAAGGGCTTGGCGCTTTCGGCGGCCATTAAAGGTGTGGAGACCACGCCGCACAGGGCCATGGCCAACGTCAGGTTGCGCAATGAAAAAAGCATTTATCCAAGATTCCCTTTCAGACTCGGGACAACCCCGCGCGCGATGGCGGCGAGGGCGAAGGCAATACCGGCGACCAGAATGATCGCGGCGCCGGACGGGATCGGCAGATCGAAAACAATCGGCGCGAGAATCCCGCACAACGTGCTGACCGTGGCAATCAGCACCGAACACCAGAAAAAGCCCTTGAGCGACTGGCTGAGCAAGCGCGCCGCCGCCGCCGGAATCACCAGCAGGGCACCCACCAGAATTGCGCCGATGACTTTCACGGCGGCCACGGTGATCAGTGTCACCAGAATCACGAAGAGGTAATCCAGAGTCTTCACCGCCACGCCGCGAACGGCCGCCAGTTGCGGGTTGAAACTGGCCAGCATGATGCGGTTGTACAGTGGCAACGCCAGGGCCATCACCAGCGAGCCGACGATGGCCAATACCGCCAGATCATTGCCGTTGACTGTCAGCACTGAGCCGAACAATACGTTTTCCAGAATGTGCACGTTGATCTTGCCCGCGAGAATCAGCAGCAGGCTTGCGCCCAGGGCCAGCGACACCGACAGGAAAACACCGATCAATGTGTCCGGCGCCAGACCGGTGCGGTTGCGCAGGTAGTTGAGCAAAATGCCGAACAGCAGGCAGTAGCCGAACAGGCTGCCATAAGGCCCGGTGTAGGGTTCGCCCAGCAGGATGCCAATCGCCACACCGGTCAGCGCTGCGTGGCCGACCGCTTCGGAGAAAAACGCAAAGCGCTTGACCACCACCAGCGTGCCGAGCCCACCCAGCACCGGGCCGATCAACAGGCCGGCGAGCAGCGCGTTGACCACAAAACCGTAAGCCAGCGCCTCCGGCAGATAACCGGAAGAGGCCCAACCCTGGACCATCAACCGAAAGGCTTCGTAACTCATCAGGCAGCGCTCCGTGGATGGGTCGAGAACAGGGTCAGCAGTCGTTCCGGTGTTAGCGCCTGTTGTGGCGTGGCGTCGAACAGCACGCGACGGTTGAGGCCAGTGACCCGATCAGCCAGACGGCCGACCGCTTCCAGATCGTGTTCGATCCACAGCACGGTGATGCCCGCCGCGCGCCAGTCGGCGAGCAGGCGTTCGAAGACCCGGATCCCTGCCTCATCGAGAGCAGACATGGGTTCATCCAGCACCAGCAGTTGTGGCGCAGGGATCAAGCCCTGGGCGAGCAACACCCGTTGACGTTCACCTCCGGACAGCGCGCCCATGCGGCGTTTGCGTTTGTCCTGCATACCGACCCGTTCCAGCGCTTCGCCGATGGCGCCGGCGTAGTGCTTGCTCAAACCGAGAAACGCCGGGCGGCGCTGGCACATGGCAGCCATGAAATCATCGACCGTCATCGGCAAGCCGCGATCGAACTCAAGCGCCTGCGGCACATAACCGATGGTGCCGGGCTCGCCGGGCCATTGCAGACTCAACCGACCCTGATGCGGCATCTGCCCCAGCAAAGTCTTGATCAGCGAACTCTTGCCGCCGCCGTTGGGACCGACCAGTGCATGCACGGTGCCGGGCTGCACCTGGAAGGAGACGTTGTCGAGAATTGTCGTGCGGCCCAGTGTCAGGCAGACCTCTGCAAATTCCAGGGTCGGCCCACAAACCTGTAGGAGTGAGCCTGCTCGCGATTGAGGTGTGTCATTCAACAATGATGGTGCTTGGCCGGGCGCCTTCGCGAGCAGGCTCGCTCCTACAGGGGACTCGGTGTTTTCTGCGATCAGGGTTTCTCTGGATGTCATGCGCCAGACTCCTGAATTGCCCGAACCACGGTGTTGAGGTTGCCGGTCATTTCTTTTTCGTACTTGTCGGCGGTGTATTCGCCGTAGGAAATGTGCGACAGCGGGTACAGCTTCACGCCCGATTCACTCTGAATGGTTTCGACGTAAGTAGACGGAAAGTCCATTTCCGAGAAGATCACCTTCACATCCAGTTCGCGCAGTTGGTCGATGGTCTTCTTCAACTGGCTCGGGCTCGGCTCGATACCGTGGGCCGGCTCGACCACTGCCGTCACTTCCAGCCCGAACTCGCGCAACAGATAGTCGTAAGCCGCGTGAACGGTGGCCACACGCAACTCGGCGTTCGGCGCCTGGGTCAGCTTGGCCAACGCGTCAGCGCGCATCTGCCGCAGGCGTTTGCCGTAGGCGCGTGCGTTCTGCGTGTAGGTCTTGGCATTGTCCGGATCGAGCTTGCCCAACTCCCGAGCGATGTTGTTGACCTGCGCGATGGAGGCGCTGATCGACAGGAAGGTATGCGGGTTCACCACTTTGCCGGCACCCCGCGCAGCCACACCGGTGGCGGCCAGCAGCGGTACGTTTGCGTTGGCCTCGATGGTCTTGATGTTCGGGGTTTCGCTGGCGGCGATCATGCGGTCGGCGAAGTCATCATGGCCGACACCGTTGAGCACGATCACGTCGAGACCACTGATGCGCTTGATGTCCTCGGACCGTGGTTCGTAGGCGTGCGGATTGAAGCCGGCCGGAATCAACGGGACCACCTCGGCCTTGTCGCCGACGATGTTCGCCACATAACTGTAATAAGGGTGCAGGGTAATGCCGATGCGCAGGCGTTTGGCTGGATCGGCGCTGACCAGCGGGCTCAGCAGGCAGGTGCAAATGCTCAACAGAAACAGACGCAACAAGGGACGGCGTGTAGATGAAATAGACATGGGCAAGCGGTCTTCTCTCGGGTGAGGGCGAGGAATCAATGGCGATGTTCGCGGGTAACCCCGGCATCGTATTGCGCGACGATCTGTTTCCAGCCGGCGGCGGCCAGGGCGGCGTCAGTCAGCTCCCGAGGCGCCGTGAGTGCGGCGTCACGGTTGAGCCAGATGTCCGGCGCGGCCTGGTTATCAGCGCTGACACGCATCAGAAACGAACCGGCGATGGAGGGTGTCTGGCTATGACCGAAGTAGGCGGCATCGCTCGGCATCTGCCATGCATGACCACCTCGAGCGACCGAACTCGCGTCCTGAGCGAATGGGGCAAAACCTTCGTCCGCCAGATTTTGGGGGGGCGGCAGGGTTTTCTGCTCTTCGCGCAGCAAGCGGATTTCGTCCAGCGTCACGCGCAGGTCGGCATAGATGCCTTGCTCGGCGGCGCTGAGGTCGCGGCGCGCGTCCAGTTGATTGCTGGCGACAGGTTCCGGTTCATGGGACACCCCGCGCCATGCCACCACGGAACCTGCCAGCGCCAGGATCAGCAGGCACAGCAGCAACACGTTGAGGGTTTCATGGCCGGCACCGGCCGGGCGCACGATCTGTGTGGTGGGCGTACTCATGGCGCTTCGATATCCGCTTGGTCGATTTCCACCACATGGCCTGGGCCCGCGTCGAACAGCACGTAGAACTCGGCGCCGGGTTTCTTGAAGGTCACTGTCGAGTCGGGGCCGAGCTTGCCCGGCACCAGAATCGTTTCGTCGTAACCGATCACATCCAGGGTCACTCCGGGTGCGCCGCTGCCATCGGAGAAGCCACCGGTACATTTGATCTGTTCGTCATCGACGGCTTTGCATTCGCACATCGGGTTGTGCGCCAGTGCGCTTGCACTGAAGCCGGCGCACAGCACCAACAACGCGGCGCTGATTCGCAGACGGAAAGGGCGTTGCGAGCAGGTCATGGTTTGGCTCCTTGTTTGTTCAGCCAGTCGATGGTGGCGGGGGAGGCCTGGCTCAAAGGAATCGAGGCCTGATGCATGCTGCCGTCCCAGCCTTCCATGGTGATCCACAGTTCGGCGTCGGGTTTGGTCTTCTCCGGGATCGGCAGTTGCGTGCCCATACGGTATGGCGTACCGAAAAAAATCGCCCCGGCTGCGCGCAGGCTGCGCGGTTTGCCGATGCGCAGGTAAGTGGCCTTGACCTTGTCGACACAGGCATCGCACAGGGCCGCGCTGAAATCTTTCATATAGCCGGCCGGGCCCGTGAGGGTGGGGGCTTCGTTGCGCAGTTCGGCCAGTCGCAGGCTCCAGGGGCCGACCTGGATATTGCCGATTTCATGTTGCCCCAGGCCGCTGTCGCCGCGAAACAGTGAAGCGTCGGCAAAATACTTGGGCATGAAACCAAGCGGGATCAGCAACAACAGGACATTTATGTGGAATCGCCATTTGTGCCAAAGTCGCCCCAGTCGCGATGGCGGCGTGATCGTTGTGGACTTGCTCACAGGCTGACCTCCGAAGGCTCACGGCTGAGGGCCGGTTGTACCTTGATCCGGTTTTTTTTGTCCTCGCGCTTGAGCGCATTGGCGGTGGCCAGAGCGGTGCGTTTGGTCCAGATCAGCAAGCCGCTGAGCACCATCATGCTCAGCAGCAGGCCAAAGAAGAACCAGATCAACTTTATCCAGATCCCGCCGAAGTCACCGGTGTGCAGCGGGCGCATGGATTCTGTGACGAACTCCAGCGAGGAACGATCGGACAGCAGCCGTGTAGCCGCCATCTCACCGTTGTACGGATTGAGCGTCGCCGTCTGGAACATCAATGGATACCAGCCGCGACCGCCAACGCTCATGTGACTGTAAGCGTTACCCGGCAGGCTGACGAAACTGGCCTCCAGCCCCGGAATCTTTTGCTGAGCGATTTCTACGGCGCGGTCCAGGCTGATACGTGGCGGCGGAGTGCCGGCGGCCGAAATCGGCACGCTTTCACGGGACATGGCCGGGATGATCGGCTCGCTGGAGATGGAGATCTGGTTATCGAACAGGAAGGCCCGAATCAAAAACCAGACACCGGTGATGGAGATCACCGCAATGAACCAGATCGACCAGATACCGCTGAGACGGTGGAAATCGCCCCAGAAAATACGCGCGCCATGGCGAATACGTAGAGTCGGGCGCAAGAAGCCCTTCCAGAATCGCTTATAGACCACTAGGCCGGTAATCAACGACACCAGCATCGGCACGCCAAGGAATGACACCAGATACCATCCCCAACTGAAGCCGTTGGTGAACGGCACTAGCCACCAACCATGCAAGGCGCGGGTGAAAGCCTTGAAGTCAAAGGCTGGCGCGGTGCCCTGGATCACCCCGGTGTATGGGTTGACGTACACCGTCAGCGAGCGCCCATCCGGGTAGCTGACCTCGACGTCCAGGGCAAAGTGCGATTCGTCAGGGCGGGAGATGCTTTCGACCACGGTCTGCGGTTCGGCTTTTTTGATCGCGGCCAGAATCTGGTCATAACTGAGCAGCGGCGCATCGTCCGATGGCTGACTGGCACGCATCTGTGGATTGGCCAGCCAGACGATTTCCTGGCTGACCACCGCCAGCGTTCCGGTCACGCAAACGATCAGGACGAAAAACCAGATCGGTAATGCGAGCCAGCTATGTATCAGGAACCACAGTTTGGAACGGGATTTTTTCGACATGATTACGCGTCTAGAGAGCGGTGAAAGGGCACGTGGCTGCGGGCTTCACAGCACGGGTATCCCCGAAAGGCGCTCGTGGCTTTTGCCTACGCGAGCGGCCTGCATCTCTATAGGACGGATGAGCGAGATAAATCCCGATAAGGAATGTGAAAGTAAATGTTTCGCGTTCTGTTCGACATCGCAACGTATTGTGGGAGGGGCGGGCTGATGGAGTGTGCCAGTCCGCTTCAATGCCGGATTCGTAAGAGCTTTCGCGAGCAGGCTCGCTCCCACATATGAAATGCATTCCAAGGTGGGAACGAGCCTGCTCGCGGAAGAGTCGGTTCGGACGCTGATGTATTCAGCCTTGGCTGAACATCTCCATCGCCCGCTGTTTGATCTGCTCTTCAGTCAGATCCTCCTTGTGGGTCGCGAGAAACCACAAATGCCCGTAGGGGTCCTTCAACGTTCCACTGCGATCACCGTAAAACTGATCCTTGACCTCGGACACCACGGTTGCCCCGGCATCCAGCGCCCTTTGGAATGACTTGTCGACATCAGTCACATACAGATGCAAACCGACGGAGACGGTTTGCTCCGGATTGCTCAATGGCCCTTGATCGCACGGCGAGCCGAGCATGATTGCGCTGTCACCAATACGCAGCTCTGCGTGGCCGATGCTGCCATCGGGCATGGCCAGGCGCATGACCTCGGTGGCGCCGAACGCGTTCTTGTAGAAGTCGATGGCCTCGACGGCCTTCTGGATGCCGAGATACGGGGTAATGCTGTGATACCCCTCGGGGATGGGTTTGACGCTCATGACGTTCTCCCTGTTTTTATTTTCCGAAATGTTGCTTCACCGGATTCCCGGAAAAATCACTATAGAACTGTCTTCCTGGCCAGGAATTTCGCCCGACGAGCAGCAGCTCACATTACGTATCCAAAAAGTGCGCCCCCGGCCCTTGCTCACCCAGCACATCGCCCTGATTGCGCAACGGACACGCCTCCATCGACAGGCAGCCACAACCGATGCAGCCATTGAGCCGGTCGCGCAACAGCGTCAGTTGATTGATCCGTTCATCCAGTTCCCGGCGCCACTGCTCCGATAGAAACTTCCAGTCCGCCGCCGTCGGTGCGCGATCGTCGGGGAGGACTTTCAGTGCTTCGCCAATCTCCGCCAGCGGAATCCCCAGACGCTGCGCAACTTTGATCAATGCCACTCGACGCAACACGGCGCGCGCATAACGTCGCTGATTGCCAGCATTGCGCTGGCTCTTGATCAAACCCTTGGACTCATAAAAATGCAGGGCCGTGACCGCAACACCGCTGCGCGCCGCGACTTCGCCGACGGTGAGGGGCTTGTGCAGGTTTTCCTTGGTGACCATGGTGAAATTGCTCTTGACCTTGACTTAACTAGAGGTTTTACCCTGCGCTTCTTCGAGTCGCAAGATTCGCCTTACAGCCAAGTGGGGAATTTCATGCAAGCATCAGCGAAAAACCGCAGCTTCACCCAATTGATCGAATTCGAGATCGAGCCTCGGCAGCAACCGGGACTGGTCTCGGCGCTGTCGATGCAGACTGAACGCCTGGCCCAGCGCTACCAGGGTTTTGTCAGCGCGAGCGTGCAAGCCAGCGACGATGGTCGGCGGGTATTGAGCTTGCTGCAATGGCAGACTCGCGAGGCGGGGGAGGCGGCGTTCCGCAGTTTCGAAAGCGGTGAGCAGGATTTCTGGGAGTTGATCCGCGCCCATCAGGCGAAAACAGTGACCTTCAATTCGTTTCAGGTACTGAGCAGCATCGCCCGCAGTCACGACGATGCGTTGCACTGCAACCTGGTCGGTTAGATCGACAGCTTTGTCAGGCGCTCACTTTGGAGAGATATGCGGTTTGGTGACGATTTGCTGATAGCCACTATTGAGAGCGTTGATTTCTGCGCATGCGTGTCGGGGCGTAGCCTTTCTCCATCGACCCCATATTGCTCGCCAGGACGCTCTCATGAATCATTTACTGACTGTCTCGCTGTTGCTCGCCGTCTCCGTACTCGCCGGATGTGTCAGCCATGTTTCTCCGGAATTGCGGCCCTACTCGGCAGAAGAATCCCGGGAACTGGCCATGGAGGCACTGAACCGCAGCGGTTTGTCGTTTGACGAATACCATGCAAAAAAAGCCCGATTACTTGGTCAGCCACAGAAGGCCTTCGGTTTTGACAAGCAGGGCGAGATGAGTGCTGAACGTGCCGTACAGCTGCATGGGCGCCCTAGCTGAAAACAAACTGTACTGCTTGAAGTATTAGCCAACTGTCCGTGGGTTTGCCGGGCCGCGTGGGGTAGGGTCTACACCTGAATGACCCTGACGGACTGCACCATGAACCTCTCGCTTGATTTACTGCTGGGCTTTGCCCTGTTTGCCCTTGTCACCTCGATTACGCCGGGGCCGAACAACACCATGTTGCTGGCATCGGGCGTCAACTTCGGATTTAACCGCACCATCCCGCATATGCTCGGCATCACCTGTGGATTCTTCGTCCTTGTGGTCGCCGTGGGATTTGGTCTGGGCGCAGTGTTTCAGTCCTATCCGATTCTTTATACGGTCCTGCGCTACGTCGGCGCGGCGTATCTGTTGTATCTGGCATGGAAGATCGCCCATTCGGGGCCGGTCGGTGATAATACCCAGGGCGAAGCCAAACCGATCAGCTACCTGGGCGCCGCGGCGTTCCAGTGGGTCAATCCCAAGGCGTGGATCATGGCCATTGGTGCCATCAGCACGTACACGCCGATGCAGGGATACTTCACCAACGTCGTGGTGATCGCCGCGGTGTTCGCGATCATCAATTTGCCGAGCGTCGGCGTCTGGGCCGCGTGTGGCACGTTGCTGCGCAATGTGCTGAAGGAACCGCGCTGGTTGCGCGTATTCAACTGGGGCATGGCGGCATTGCTGGTGATTTCGTTGTATCCGTTACTTCTTGAAAGCTTTAGCTGACGCGTTGCTTCAACCGCCGACCCGATGCCTGTTAAGCTCGGCTTCAGGAGCGTTCCTACGCACTTTTAAATGAAGTTGTTCTTCTTTAACGGCATCCGATCAGGTATTGATGACGCTCTCGAACCGACGCGCAGCCCACAAGGCTGCGCAGTGCCGTTTGCAGACACGAGCCTCCTGATCCCGGAACACGCTCTGCGAGTCTTTTATGAACACACGTCCGTTGTATTTTGATTACGCCGCCACCACCCCGGTGGACGAGCGGGTCATCCAGGTCATGATCGAGTGTCTGGGGTTCCACGGTAATTTCGGCAACCCGGCCTCCAGCTCCCACGCGTTTGGCCAGCAGGCTCGACAGACGGTCGAGCAGGCCCGCCGGCAAGTCGCCGAACTGGTCGGGGCGCAAGCCGAACAGATCGTCTGGACCTCCGGTGCCACCGAGTCCAATAACCTCGCGCTGAAAGGCGTTGCCCAGGCGCGCGGTGTCTGCGGCGGCCACATCATTACCAGCCAGATCGAACACAAAGCCATCCTCGATACCGCCCGCCAGTTGCAGGACGCCGGCGTTGCCGTGACCTATCTGGTGCCGGACGCTGATGGCTTGATCACGCCGAAGGCGGTCAGCGAGGCGATGCGCGATGACACCTTTCTGGTCTCGCTGATGCTGGTCAACAACGAGCTCGGCACTGTCAACGACATCCCGGCCATCGGTGAAATCGTCCGCGGTCGCGAGGCGCTCTTCCATGTCGATGCGGCTCAGGGCGCCGGCAAAGTGGCGATCGACCTGGCGCAGTGGCCAGTGGATCTGATGTCGTTCTCGGCGCACAAACTCTACGGCCCCAAAGGCATTGGCGCGTTGTACGTCGGCCCACGGGCGCAACAACGCGTGCAGGCACAGATTCATGGTGGCGGACACGAAAGCGGTTTGCGCTCCGGGACGCTGGCGACTCATCAGATTGCCGGAATGGGCGCTGCATTCGCTTTGGCTGCAGGCGTTTTCGATGAAGAGAAAAAATCCATCGTCGCGTTACGCGAACGTTTGCTCGAACAATTGCTGAGTCTGCCCGGCGTACGTCTTAATGGCAGTGCCAGTCAGCGCATTGCGCACACCTTGAGCCTGACGTTCAGCGAGGGCGAATTCAACAGCGCGGCGCTGAGCCATTCGATCGCGTTTTCCGCGACCTCAGCCTGTAACTCCGCAAGCAACGCGCCATCCCACGTGCTGCTGGCCTTGGGGCATGACGCGCGGCTGGCGGGACGTACCATTCGCTTGAGCCTCGGCCGTTTCACCACCGCAGAAGATGTCGACAAGGCTTGCGAATTGATCAAGACCGCCTGCGCCAGTGCTCCGGCATTCTGGGCGACAGGGCTTTAACCAGCCGAACGATGGCTACGAACAATAACGAATAAGTGATTAGCAGGAGACATGATGAGTACCCAGACCTTGACCGAAGGATCGGTGCCCCAGCGCCTGGCGCGCACCCGTGAACTGATGCGCCGTGAAGGCATTCATGCGTTGTTGGTGCCTTCTGCCGACCCGCATCTGTCGGAATATTTGCCGGGTTACTGGCAGGGACGGCAGTGGCTGTCGGGCTTTCATGGTTCGGTCGGCACACTGATTGTCACCCTCGATTTCGCCGGTGTCTGGGCCGACAGTCGTTACTGGGAGCAGGCGACCAAGGAACTCAATGGCAGCGGTATCGAACTGGTCAAGCTGCAACCAGGGCAGCCGAGTCCGCTGGACTGGCTGGCTGAACAGACTCCTGAAGGTGGCGTGGTTGCAGTAGACGGGGCTGTGATGGCCGTGGCTTCGGCGCGTACGTTGAGCGGCAAGCTCGAAGCACGTGGCGCGAGTCTGCGTACCGATATCGATCTGCTTGAGGAAGTCTGGAGCGACCGGCCAACTCTGCCAAACGCGCCGATTTATCAACATCTACCACCACAAGCGACTGTAAGCCGCGGCGAAAAACTCGCCAAACTGCGTGAAACCCTGCAGGAGCGCAGCGCCGACTGGCACTTCATCGCCACCCTCGACGACATCGCATGGCTGTTCAACCTGCGCGGCGGCGATGTGTCGTTCAACCCGGTGTTCGTCTCTTTCGCTCTGATCAATCAGCAACAAGCGACGCTGTTCGTTGCGTTGAGCAAAGTTGATGCGCCGTTGCGTGCAGTGCTGGAACAGGACGGCGTGACACTGCGCGACTACAGCGAAGTGTCCGAAGCTTTGCGCGCCGTGCCGAGCGGCGCGAGCCTTCTGGTGGACCCGGCGCGTGTCACCAGCGGTCTGTTGGATAACCTCGACAATGGCGTAACACTGGTCGAAGGCTTGAACCCGACCACGTTGGCCAAATCGCAAAAAAGTGAAGCCGACGCCGCGCATATTCGTAAAGCGATGGAGCAGGACGGCGCGGCACTCTGCGAGTTCTTCGCCTGGCTGGAATCGGCCTGGGGTCGTGAGCGCATTACCGAGCTGACCATCGACGAGAAACTCACCGCTGCCCGCGAGCGTCGTCCGGATTATGTGTCGCTGAGTTTCAATACCATCGCTGCCTTCAATGCCAATGGCGCGATGCCGCATTACCACGCTACTGAAGAAGAGCACGCGGTGATCGAGGGGGACGGTCTGTTGCTGATCGACTCCGGTGGTCAATATCTCGGCGGCACGACCGACATCACGCGCATGGTGCCGGTCGGTACGCCGACTGAAGAACAGAAGCGCGATTGCACTCGCGTGTTGAAAGGCGTGATTGCGCTGTCGCGGGCACAGTTCCCGAAAGGCATTCTGTCTCCACTGCTCGATGCCATCGCGCGCGCGCCGATCTGGGCTGAAAGCGTGGATTACGGCCACGGCACCGGTCACGGCGTGGGTTACTTCCTCAATGTGCACGAAGGCCCGCAAGTGATTGCCTATCAGGCAGCGCCGGCACCACAGACCGCGATGCAACCGGGGATGATTACTTCGATCGAACCGGGCACTTATCGTCCGGGCCGTTGGGGCGTGCGCATCGAAAACCTGGCGATGAACCGTGAGGCAGGCAGCAGCGAGTTCGGCGATTTCCTCAAGTTTGAAACCTTGACCCTGTGCCCGATCGATACGCGTTGTCTGCTGCCAGACTTGCTGAGTCAGGAAGAAAAACAGTGGTTCAACGCCTACCACGCTGAGGTACGTGAGCGCTTGAGCCCGTTGCTCGACGGTGCGGCGCTGGAGTGGCTGAATACGCGTACTGTTGCAATCTGATCGGCATGTGCGGGCGCTGAAATCAGCGCCCGCGTGTTTCTTTCGATCTAGACCTGACGCAATGCTTCCTCGACGAAGTCGAGACGATCCTGGCCGAAGAACATCTGATTGCCGATAAACAAGGTCGGAGCACCGAAAACGCCTCGTTTGATGGCGGTTTCGGTGTTGTCCTTCAGCGCAGCCTTGACTGTTTCGTCGTTGGTCAGCGCCAGGACGTCATCGGGCGCAAACCCGTGTTCGCTCAACACGGCAGCCACAATCGTCGGGTCGCTCAAATTTCTGCCCTCCACCCACAACGCCGTGAACAAGCAATCCACAAACGCCTGAAAGCGTTCCGGTTGGCGCAGTTGTATGCCGGTGACGGCGCGCATCAACAGCAGCGTGTTGATCGGAAAGTGCGGATTGAAATTGAGAGCTACACCATAGCGTTTGGCGTAGCGGTCCAGATCCTGAAACATGTAACGACCCTTGGCCGGGATCATTGCCGGTGAAGCGTTGCCCGTAGCTTTGAACACACCGCCCAGCAGCATCGGAATGTAGGTCAGCTGACTATTGGTTTCTGCGCAGATTCTGGGTAATTGGGTGTAGGCCAGATAAGTGGCAGGGCTGCCGAGGTCGAAATAGAACTCCACGGTTTTGGTCATTTTCGCTGCTCTCTATTTATTGTTATGGGCGGTGGGTTTACCAGCGTTCGTTCCAGGGGCGCAGATCCAGCTCGAACGTCCATGCATCGCGTGGCTGACTGTGCAGATACCAGTAATTTTCGGCGATGTGCTCGGGGTTGAGGATGCCGTCCTGATCCTTGGTGGCGTATTTCTCGGGAAAGCTGTTGCGGATGAAATCCGTATCAATGGCACCATCAACCACGATGTGGGCAACATGAATGTTCATCGGGCCCAATTCGCGAGCCATGCTTTGTGCGAGCGCGCGGATGCCATGCTTGGCGCCGGCGAATGCGGCGAAACCCGATGAGCCGCGCAGTCCGGCAGTTGCGCCGGTAAACAGAATGGTTCCACGTTTACGCGTTACCATGCGTTTGGCCACTTCACGGGCATTGAGAAAACCTGAGAAACAAGCCATCTCCCAGATCTTGAAGTATTTGCGAGCGGTTTCTTCAAGGATGCTGCACGGCACATTGGCACCGATGTTGAAGACAAAAGCTTCAATCGGGCCGAGGCGGGCTTCGATGTCTTCGATCAGCGCGATGACTTCTTCTTCCTTGCGCGCATCGCAAGCAAAGCCGTGAGCTTCGCCGCCTTCGGCCTGAATCGCGTCTACCAGCGGCTGCAATTTATCGGCACTGCGCCGCGTGACGCACGCAACGAATCCTTCCTTGGCAAAGCGCTTGGCAATCGCGCCACCTGTGGCATCACCCGCACCGACAACCAATACGACCTTCTTGTTATTCATGGGTGAATCCCTTTGGTAAACGATCGTTAAGTGAACGAACGTTATGCTAGGATTCGGCCAGCGTCAAGGTGGTCAATTCGAGGGCAAACAACATGCGTTACTCCGCCAATCACAAGCAGGAAACCCAGGAAAAACTTTTGCAGAGCAGTGCGCTGTCGGCCAAGCGCTCCGGGTTTTCCACGGTCGGCGTCGATGGTTTGATGAAGGCTATAGGGCTGAGCGGTGCCGCTTTCTATAGTCATTTCTCATCCAAGGATGCGTTGTTCACTGCCATCGTCGAGCGGGAGTTGGGGCAAAGTCTTGAGCGGCTGGGCGGGCAGGGGGGGCAGGATCGTGAGCGGTTGGAGCGTTGCCTCAAACACTATTTGAGCATGGCTCACGTAGAACAACCTGAATCCGGCTGTGCTTTGCCGTCGTTAGGCGCGGAAATCGCCCGTTCGGATGTTCAGGTGCGTGAGCAGGCCCAGATGTGGATCTGCAGACTTCAGGACAGTTGGGCGCAGATACTTGGGAGCGACAGCCTAGCGTGGTCGATTCTGTCGCAGTGCGTTGGCGCGTTGGTAGTGGCGCGAATGCTGGCCACGCCGGACGTTCAGCGCAAGGTGCTGGAATCCAGCCGCGACGAAATTGGGCGTCAGATCTCCCGGCAGCCGTGATCTATTTACAGATGACGATCATGCTGCGGCTAGTGTAGCCAGCGGGATTGAGACCGAATGGATAGTCGCCGGGCTCCTCTACGGAATCCCCTGACTTGGCGATGACCTTGTAGCCTTTCGGGGCGCAGGAGTTGGCTGCGCTGGTATAGCACTTGTCCCAAGAGGACGAGAGTCCCGAACAGTTGATGTGCAGCCCTTTCTTGCCGTGCTTCACCTGGGTCTTCGAGGTCGCCGCACAACCCGCAACTGCGAGTACGGCGATCAATATCAAAATTCGTTTCATTACCGTCCTTATAGCGGCCGCGAGTCTGATGCTCCGGTCTGCCTGTATTCGCTTGCGCTCTCGGCGTTTCGAAATCCCTGTCGGAAAAAATCCATATCTGGCATTGGGTTGCGAGCCTAAACATGGCCTAAATGAACGCCAATTGCCAGACCTTCGTCAAATCCTGTTTCAATCTGCCGCTATGGCAGGCTTGGCGGCGCTGCCCATGGTCATGGTCGCGCCAACGGAAGCCAGAATAATGCACATGATCGCCATCCATTGTGACAGCGTGAGGTATTCCTGCAAAAACAGCAGGCCCGACAGCGCGCCGAATGCCGGTTCGATACTCATCAATGTGCCGAAGGTTCGCGCGGGCATTCGGGTGAGAGCAACCATTTCCAGTGTGTAGGGCAGGGCGGTGGACAGGATGGCGACGCCGATCGCAATCGGGATCAGCGAGGGTGTGAATAGCGCTGCGCCGGCATGCACGATGCCGATGGGAGCCACGAACAGCGCCGCGATCATCACGCCTAACGCTGCGGTCGTGACGCCGTTATCAGCACCGGCCCTCTGACCAAACAGAATGTATAGCGCCCAGCAGATCCCGGCACCCAATGCATATCCGGCCCCAACCAAGTCAATTCCCGCGGTTGTCGCCCCCGTCGGTATCAATAGCACCAGGCCGGCTATGGCCAGGCCGATCCACAGAAAGTCGATGGCACGCCGGGATGCATATATAGCTACGGCCAATGGGCCGGTAAATTCGAGAGCAACGGCGATGCCCAGCGGCACTGTGCGCAATGACATATAGAAGAGGAAGTTCATGCCTCCCAACGCCATGCCGTAGACGATCACCGTACGTAGCGACTTGGCTGTCAGCTTTGCTCGCCAGGGGCGCAGCAATAACAGCATGATCACGCTCGCGAAAATCAGGCGCAGGGTTGTCGTCCCCTGAGCGCCCACCACTGGAAACATGCTTTTGGCCAGCGATGCACCGGACTGGATCGATGCCATGGCTATTAATAGCAGGCCAACCGGGAATAGCATTGAGGCGAGAGAGCGGGGTTGGTCATTCATTGCGCGGCATCGTCCAAGGTAAGAGCGGGGTATTGTTGTAGGTAATGGGCAATATATTGCGCATTCATGTCTCTGACGTCTATATATAAGCAGGTTTTTCGGAAGTTTCGATAAAAACGAAAATAGCGGTTGACGGCAGATTCCAGACGTCTATAATTCGCCCCACTTCCGGCGCAGTCGAAACGGAAAACTCCTTGAGATTCAATGAGTTAAGTAGGTTTCGAGAGCGGGTCGCTTCAGTTCA
>NZ_JACXXO010000022.1 GCF_017980685.1 Pseudomonas iridis | reverse complement strand
CGGAAAGCGGGCTGCATTACAACCGGCATCGGTACTACGACCCAAGGCTTGGACGGTATTTGACGCCGGACCCGATCAAGTTGGCGGGCGGGATCAATCAGTACCAGTACGTGCCGAATCCGACGGGGTGGGTGGATCCGTTGGGGTTGAGTTCCAACTGTCCGCCGTCAGCACCGCGTCGTCCGATGCGGTACGAGGCTGGTCGAGTGGTCGTCGAAGAGGGTGCGCCCCCGCTGCCGAAAATGACGGCGCAGGAGCGACGGGCGAGGCTTGATGAGGTGGCTGAAGAGAATGCGAAGCGTCGGGTACATGAATATGAAGAACTCTATGATATGCACACTGTAAAAAAGCACAGTTCCGAAATTCCTGATCGAGCCCTAAAACAGCGAGCAATCAATGGCGCTGATCCTCACACTGGCGTCGTTCCAATACCACCTAGAGGAAACCCAAGCTCACAATTCCATAATTGGCGAATGCATTTAGGTGCATTAAACAAGGCGATGACCAGGGATAAAAATGGCTTAATTATGCATACGGGGCAGGATCAGAATGACACTCCGATAGTCAGGTTCGAATTGCCTGGTGCAGGGCGAGGCTACAAACCGAACAGGAACGATCCGCAAAATCCGATTCTGAATGAGAATATGAACTGGTTTGAGGTTAAATTTGATAAGACAAACATGCAAGAACCGTTTACAGGTTTTCCATCGGAGAAGAAATGATGTTGAAAGATCCGTACTTAAATAAGCCTTTCAATCCAAGATTTAGCTGGCTTGTTGGTGTTTTTGATGTCTATGACCGAGAGGAGACTCGAGGTGTCGAACTCAGTGTATATAATCCGAATATTTCGGATGATAGAGAGAAGCTTATAAGGAAGTATTGTCTAAATCTGCCGTATCTATCATATAGACATAAGCTGGTTTTGTTTGAGGCTTTAGAGTCGGCGTTAGAAGATTCAAACTATAATTTTAGTGGTTTTTTTGATATTGATGAGTGCGAAACATCCAGCTGGCCTAGGGGGGAATGGTATTCGTTAAACAGCCCTCGTTGTTTTTTTGAAGAGATCTACCGCTTGGCGAAAGAGGTTTGGGGGGAAGATCTTGAGAAGGCTGCTGGTGAGGACAGATCTACATGGTGAGGACGATATTTCAATAAAAATGGGCACTGTTGATTTTGCTTGTGGAACTAGTACCAAGGTAAGCAATTAGCTGCGCCAACTTGCCCCTCGTGGGTAGCCTTGCTCCCATAGAGATCTGGTCGCTATTTAATCACGTGTCCGATTAGTTGCGGTGGATGGATGTCGGTCGCAGTGAGGCTATCAATTACATGCACGCTATACCCGGGAACATTCTTGGCATGGTGCTTCGCCTGCGAAGCCATCTCCGCAAGCTGACTGGCATCAAGGTACGCGCAGGCGTCGGGTTGTAGATGCACAACACCGATGGACAGGGACAGCAACGGAAACTCCTGCCGCACTCCTTGGCGATTAGGCGCGATAAAGCATCCGGCCTCCAGATGTTCAGGGCGATAGAAACGGCGGCATTGGCTTTGAAAGTCGTCGAGCAGTTGGTTGAGGCGTTTGCGCCAGTCTTCGGGACCAAGGACTAGGAGGAAGTCGTCGCCGCCGATATGGCCGACGAAGTCGCGGGAGGGGTCGACGCGTTCGTTGAGGCATTGCGCCAGGCACAGCAGGACTTCGTCGCCGCGGCCGTAGCCGTAGATGTCGTTGAAGGGTTTGAAGCTGTCGATGTCGACGTAGCAGATGACCGACTCGCGGCCTTGCTGCAGCAGGCGGGTCAGGCATTGCTGAATCGGCACGTTGCCGGGCAGCAGGGTCAGCGGGTTGGCGTAGCGGGCTTGCTGGATTTTCAGTTCGGTGATCAGTTTGAGCACGTCGATCACCCGGCCAAGGCCAAGGTAGCCGCCGTTGAGGGTGATGATGAAATCTTCTTCGATGCGTTGGCGGGCGCGGCTGGTGATCAGGCGGCTGACCTGTTGCAGCGACTGGCTCATTTCCACGGCGAGGAAGTCGTCGTTCATCAATCGGCTGATCGGTTTGCGCGCGAACAGATCGGTGGCAAACGGTTTGAGCAAGGCATCCGACAGGGAGTGGCGGTGGACGATGCCGCACGGCTGACCTTGTTCGTCGAGCACTGCCAGCGAGTTGAGATTGGCCTGGCGGCGGAAGGCTTCCAGCACGGTGGCGGTCGGCGTATCGCGCCCCACGGCCGGTTGCTCGTTGAGCAAGGCGCTGAGATCGCTGCCTTCGTCGTTCAGCGCCACAGCGCTGCTGTCGTGTTTGGGCATCAAGGCGCGGGCATCGCGGGGTGGATGCTCTTGCGGACGGCCGAGCAGATAACCCTGCACCAGATCGACACCCATTTCCGTCAGCACCGCCAGTTCTTCCGGCAACTCGATACCTTCGGCAATCACTTGAGCCCGTGACGCCTTGGCGATTTGCAGGATCGACCCGACGAACTCGCGCTTCAAGGCGTCCTGATGGATACCGTCGATAAAGTGCCGGTCGATTTTCACGTAATCCGGGCGCAGTTCCGACCACAGGCGCAGGCTCGAATACCCGGCGCCGAGATCATCCAGCGCAATGGAAAAACCCATGGCCCGATAGTGATGCAACGCGGTCTGCAACAACTGGAAGTCGTCGATCGGCGTCTGTTCGGTGAGTTCGATGACCACCTGGCTAGGTGGAATGCCGAAGTCCTGCAGCAGTTGCAACGTGCGCCCCGGCTGGTGCGCGGCTTCGAGCAAGGATTCCGGCGAGACGTTAAGAAACAGCTTGCCCGGCAGTTGCTGCTCGTTGAAACGGCGGCAAGCACTTTGTCGGCAAGCGATCTCCAGTTCGCTCAGGCGCCCGGCCTGACGCGCCACGGCGAACAGCGCGATCGGTGAATGCAAAGGACTGTTGGACGGGCCGCGGGTGAGGGCTTCGTAGCCGAGAATGCGGCGCTCTGAGAGACATATGATCGGCTGAAACAGGCTGTGTAATCCGCTTTGAGTCAGGATCGAGCTCAAGGCACTCAGCTGTTCGGTCGTGGTCATGGCAATCTCTGGCGATAAAAAAAGGACTGGGAGCCCTCTCGATGAAGAGAGTGGCTCCCAGTCCTTTATTGCACGACAGAATGATGACTGTTTGATGACGATCCGGGGATCGTCAGCATTAAATCGCCATCACCTTACTTCTTGGCGACCTGGTTGCTCAGCTTCAGGTAATCCAGCAGAACGCGCCCGGTTTCGCTCAGATAAGCATCGTCTTCTGGTTTGAGCTTGTCCGGCTCGGCTGCCGCGAGGGCGTCCTCGTCTTCCTTCTTCAGCTCTTTGAGCGGCTCTTCGCCCTTGGCCTTGCGACGGATGTTCTCCATCACCAGTTGCTTGGCGTCGATGTCGGCATGCTGGGCACGGCGTTCGGCTTCGTTGAGGCTGACGGTTTTTTCCAGCATCAGTTTCTGCGCCAGGGCCAGCTTGTCACGGATGAACACGAACTCGGCATCCTTGGCGGTGCGCGTGTCATGTTCGGACTTGAGCTGTGCCAGGAATGGTTTGAACGGATCGGCCGCCGGTTTGATCGCCGCGCGGATGGTGTCCCACGGCATGGCTTCCGGCAGGGCGCTCTCGCCGATTTCCTTGGTGTCGATCAGCGACGGGTAGTCGATGTCCGGCAGGACGCCCTGATGCTGGGTGCTCTGACCGGAAACCCGGTAGAACTTGGCCAGGGTCAGTTTCAGTTCGCCATGGTTCAGCGGCTGAATGGTCTGCACGGTGCCTTTACCGAAGGTCTGGCCGCCGATGATCAGTGCGCGGTGGTAGTCCTGCATGGCGCCGGCGAAGATCTCAGAAGCCGAGGCCGACAGACGGTTGACCAGCAGTGCCATCGGACCTTTGTAGAACGCGCCCGGGTTTTCATCTTCCAGCACGTCGACGCGGCCATCAGCATTACGCACCAGGACGGTCGGGCCCTTGTCGATGAACAGGCTGGTCAGCTCGGTAGCTTCCTGCAGGGAACCGCCGCCGTTGTTACGCAGGTCGATAACCACGCCGTCGACTTTTTCTTTCTGCAGTTCGGTCAGCAGTTTCTTGACGTCACGGGTGGTGCTCTTGTAATCCGGATCACCGGCACGGAACGCCTTGAAGTCGAGGTAGAAGGCTGGAATCTCGATCACGCCGAGTTTGTAATCCTTGCCGTCCTGTTTCAGGTTCAGCACGGATTTTTTCACGGCCTGGTCTTCGAGCTTCACCGCTTCACGGGTGATCGGCACGATCTTGGTGGTCTGGTCGTTCGGTGCATTGCTGGCCGGAATCACTTCCAGGCGCACCACGGTGCCTTTCGGGCCGCGGATCAGCTTGACCACTTCGTCCAGACGCCAGCCGACCACGTCGACCATCTCTTTGTTGCCTTGGGCAACGCCGATGATCTTGTCGGCCGGAGCCACCATTTTGGTCTTGTCGGCCGGGCCTGCTGGCACCAGCCGCACGACTTTCACCTGATCGTTGTCGCTCTGCAACACGGCGCCGATGCCTTCGAGGGACAGGCTCATGTTGATGTCGAAGTTTTCCGCGTTATCCGGTGACAGATAGTTGGTGTGCGGATCGTAGGACATGGCGAAGGTGTTGATGTACGCCTGGAAGATGTCTTCCGGACGGGTCTGGTCCAGACGCGACAATTGATTCTTGTAGCGCTTGGTCAGGGTTTCCTGGATCTGCTTGGGCTCTTTGCCGGCGATCTTCATCCGCAGGACTTCGTCCTTGACGCGTTTGCGCCACAGGTCGTCGAGTTCGGCGGTGGATTTGAGCCAAGGTGCGTCCTTGCGATCAATCAGCAAGGTCTCCTTGGTGTTGAAGTCCATCTTGTCGACGCCTTTGTTCAGCTCGGCAAGGGCGAAGTCCAGACGCGATTTGACGCGATCCAGATAGCGCTTGTAGATGGTGAACCCGGCGTTGAGGTCGCCGCTTTTGAGGAAGTCGTCGAACTGGGTCTTCCACTTGTCGAATTCGGCGATGTCGCTGGCCATGAAGTAGCTGCGCGACGGATCCAGCAGCTTGAGGTAGCTGTCGTAGATGATTACCGAGCGCGCATCATCGAGCGGCGGCTTGCTGTAGTGGTGACGCTTGAGCAACTCGACGACGTTCAGGCTGGCGATCACTTCGTCGCGATCAGGCTGTAACTTGTCCCAGCTGTTGGCTGCGAATGTATTGCCCGACACCGGCAACAGGCCGATACCGATGAAAAGTGCTAGGGCGGTGCTGGGGAGCAAATGCTTCATGCTGATTCGACGCGGGGACAATTGATAACGCATATTAGGCCGTCTTTGAAGTCGCCGGTTCTACAAGAGCCGGTCGCATAATGCAAAAAGCCCGGCGCTACAGCTTCGGGCTCAGTCCAGACTCACTATGGAGGCACTGTGAAGGCATTGCAAGGCGTGGAAGGTCAAGTGGCATGGGTTGAAGAGCCGAGTCCTACATGTGATGTAGGACAAGTTCGCATTCGCGTGGCGGCAGCGGGCCTCAATCGAGCCGATTTATTACAGAAGGCAGGGCTTTATCCACCTCCGCCGGGTGCCAGCCAGGTACTCGGTCTTGAGTGCTCGGGGGTGATCAGCGAGGTCGGCGCAGGTTCGTCCTGGCAGGTAGGCGATAGGGTCTGCGCCTTGCTGGCCGGGGGCGGGATGGCCGAAGAGGTGGTGGTCGACGGGCGGCATGTGCTGCCGGTTCCGGACGGTGTTTCGCTGATCGAAGCGGCGGCATTGCCTGAGGTTTACGCAACAGTCTGGCTGAATGTGTTTCAACTTGCGGCGCTCAAACCGGGTGAGAAAGTTCTCTTGCACGCCGGAGCAAGTGGGATCGGTTCAGCCGCCATTCAGCTGTGCAAGGCGTTCGGCAATCCGTGCTGGGTCAGCGTCGGTTCAGCCGAACGTTTGGCCTACTGTGAAAGTCTGGGCGCGCAGGGCGGGGTGGTGCGCACGGATGATCTGGAAAGCCTGCGCGACTTCGGCCCGTTCGACGTCATCCTCGATCCGGTCGGTGGCAATTATTCGGCGCTGAATCTCAAGCTGATGGCGCTGGATGGACGCTGGGTGTTGATCGGTCTGATGGGCGGCCGCGAGGCTAAACTGGATCTGGCACAGGTATTGGCCAAGCGTGTGCAATTGCTGGGCTCGACCTTGCGCAGCCGCGACGATCAGTTCAAGGCAGATCTGTTCAGTGACCTGAGCCAGCACGTGTGGCCATTGTTTGCCGAAGGCCGGTTGAAACCGCAATTGGCAAAGGCTTTCCCGGTGAAAGATGCCGAGGCGGCGTTTGCGGAGCTGGCGAGCAATACGGTGGCGGGGAAACTGGTCTTGGTGATCGACGACAGCCTTAGCTGAAAAAACGGCAAGATCAAAAAATCGCAGCCTTCGGCAGCTCCTGCATTGGCAAAGTGAACGCCCTGTAGCTGCTGAAGGCTGCGATCTTTTGTTTTTACTTCCAGATGTGGATCGGCCAGCCGGACTTTTCGGCGTGCTCAAGCAACACCGGATCCGGGTTGACCACGTGCGGGAAATCCACCTTCAGCAGCAATGGAAGGTCATTGCGTGAGTCGGAATAGAAACTCGCGCCTTCCAGATTTTCTTCTTCAGCATCCAGCCATTCCAGCAAGCGGGTGATCTTGCCTTCGCGGTAGGTCAGGGTCCCGACGGTGTGGCCGCTGTACACACCGTGCGCGACTTCCAGTTCGATGCCGAGAATTTCGTCGATGCCCAATCGATCGGCAATCGGCTTGACCAGGTGCGTGCCCGAGGCCGAGATCACCAGGATCCGGTCGCCGGCCTTGCGGTGGGCGGCGATGGTTTTGGTCGCGTCGCTGAAGATGATCGGCTCGATGAAGTCTTCCACCCACGGGCCGACCAGGTGCTCGACCTCTTCCGGCGTGCGGCCGATCAACGGCTCGAGGCTGAACTCCATGTAGTCTTCCATGCGCAATTTGCCATGGCTGTAGGCATCCATCAGTTCGTTGTTCTTGCGCATGAACGACTCGGGGTCGACCCACCCCAAGCGTCCCATCTGCTCGCTCCAGAGGGTGGCGCAGTCGCCGTGAATCAGGGTTTCGTCCAGATCAAAAATTGCCAAAGCCATCGGTTCTCTCCGAGAACAGCTGCGAGCTACAAGCTTCGAGCTGCAAGAGTTGAAATGAGATGCGTCGCAGTCTACAGCTTGAAGCTTGTATCTCGAAGCTTGCAGCTGCTTTTAAGCGACCTCACACAGGGCCGTCGGATCGATGGAAAGCGCCAGACGCCGGCCGTCGGGATGCAGATCGGCGGCCGAGCGATTGAGCACGTCCACTACCAGTTCCACACCGCGTGCTTCAACGCGATAACGGATGACGTTGCCAAGCAGGCTGTGGCTGCGGATCTGCGCGTCGAGCTCGCCGTTGAGGCTCAATTCGATGGCTTCCGGGCGAATGGCGATGCGGTGATTGATCGGGCGCTGCAACAGCTTCGATGCGTCCTCTGCGTCGAGCAGGTTGTAGTTGCCGATGAAGCCCGCAGCGAACACATCGACCGGTGCCGTATACAGGGTTTCAGCATCGCCACTTTGTACGATTTTTCCCTGATTCATGAGGAAAATCCGGTCAGACATGGTCAGCGCTTCTTCCTGATCGTGTGTGACGAAAATCGTGGTCAGGCCGAGTTCGCGCTGGATCTGGCGAATCTGCTCGCGCAGGTGTTTGCGAATTCGCGCATCAAGCGCCGAGAGGGGTTCATCCAGCAACAACAATCGCGGGCGAGTCACCAACGAGCGGGCCAAGGCAACGCGCTGACATTGGCCGCCGGACAGTTGATGCGGATAACGGCCGGCGAAGTCGTTCAGTTCAACGAGTTTCAACACCTCGGTAACCCGTTTGTGGCTGTCGTCGGCGTTGACCTTTTGCATGCGCAGGCCGAACGCGACGTTCTGTTCCACGGTCATGTTGGGGAACAGCGCATAGCTCTGGAACACCATGCCGATGCCGCGCTTCTGCGGACTGAGTGGCACGATATCGACGCCATCGAGCAGTATCTTGCCGCCATCCACCGATGTCAGGCCGGCGATGCATCGCAGCAGGGTGGATTTACCGCAACCGGAGGGGCCGAGCAGGGTGACGAATTCGCCCTTGTTGATTTCGCAGTCGATATCGCTGAATACGGTAGTGCCCGCATAACTTTTCTGCAGATGTTGGACGCTGACATAGCTCATTCGCTTTTGTCCTTGTTCAAGATGTTGGCGATCCAGGTCAGGACCAGCACGAATAAGAAGTAGGAGATAACCAGCGCACTGGTGAAGTGACCGCTGCTATTGCGCATGTTGTTCAGATAGACCTGCAGGGTTTCGTAGCGGGTGCCGACGAGGATGTTGGCGAACACGAACTCACCGAACAGGAACGAGAACGACAGCAGCAACGCCACCATCAGGCCTTTGCGCAGGTTCGGCAGTACCACCAGAATCGCCGCCTGAAAGGTGCTGGCACCGAGCAGTTGCGCAGCGTCCATCAGGTCGCGCAGGTTGATCGCTTGCAGGTTGTTGGTAATCGCCCGGTACATGAACGGCAGCGCCACGGTGAAGTAGCAACCGATCAGAATCCACGGCGTGCCAACCATTGCCATCGGCCCGGAACCGTACAGCTGCAACAGGCCCACGGACGACACCACTGGCGGCACCGCGAAGGGCAGCAGGATGAGGATGTTCATCAGCGCATCGAGTTTCGGGAAGTGGTAATGCACCACGAACAGCAGCGGCAGGATAAGCACCACCGACAGCACCAGCGCGCCGACACACACCAGCAGTGACTGGCCGAAAGCGTGGAGGAAACGCGGGTCGCTCCATAACTGGATGTACCACTTGAAGGTAAAGCCGCTGGGCAGAATGGTCGCCGACCAACTGCTGGCAATCGAGTAGATCAGTGTGCCCACCAGCGGCAGCAAGAGGATGGCGAACAGCAGGTAGACCACGACGCGGTGGTAGATGCCGACCGGACCGGATTCAACGCGAGACATGGTAGCTCCTCTTCAACAGCAGTTGATGCACGACGGTGACGATGGTCATCAGCGCGACCAGCACCACGGCCAGCGCACTGGCCAGATTCGGATCGAGCGAAATATCGCCGGAAACCATCGCGGCAATGCGGATCGGCAGCACGTTGAAGTTGCCCGTCGTCAGCGCATACACCGTGGCATAAGCGCCGAGGGCGTTGGCCAGCAGGATCACGAAAGTACCGAGCAGTGCCGGGGTCAGTACCGGCAGGCCAATGTGGCGCCAGAACTGCCAGCCGTTGGCGCCGAGCAGCGCGGCGGACTCGCGCCAGTCTTCACGCAAGGCGTCGAAAGCCGGGTAGAGCAGCAGCACGCCGAGGGGAATCTGGAAATAGGTGTAGAGGATGATCAGCCCGGTTTTCGAATACAGGTTGAAGTCCTCAATGATCCCGGCCTGCTTGAGCATGATCGTGATGCTGCCGTTGAAACCGAGCAGGATGATGAACGCGAAAGCCAGGGGCACACCCGCAAAGTTGCTGGTCATGTTGGCGAACGCATTCACAAAATTGCGCAGTTTCGAATCCACCCGGCGCAGGGAATACGCACCCAGTACGGCGATGATGATGCCGAATACGCTCGACCAGAAACTGATCTCGAGGCTGTACTGGATCGCCTGCAAATAGAATTTTGAACTGAAGATTTTCGTGAAGTTTTCAACGCCCCAACCAAATTCTTCCGATTGCAGGCTGTTGATCATCACCCAGATCAGCGGGGCGATTTCGAAGACGATAAAGAATAAAGCGAAGGGCACCAGGCACAGGGCTGCCAGCCATTTGCCGCGAGTCATAGCGTTCATTTGAGCAGCTCCCGGCACACAGGTTTGTCGTGGGGCACGCCGAGCAGTTCGCAGACCGTGCCGCAGATTTCGGTCTGCTTGGGGATGGCGTCTGCGCTTAGGCTGAAGGCGTCACCGAGGACGAACAGCGGCACCTGGCGTTCTTCCGGCAGCAGGCCGTTGTGCGAGCGGTCGTTGTTCATGCCGTGGTCGGCGGTCACCAGCACCTGATAACCAGCGTCGAGCCAGCCCTGCAAATAGTCGGCGAGGAGGATGTCGGCCGAGCGTGCGCTGTTGCGGTACTGCGAGCTGTCGAGGCCGTGTTTGTGCCCGGCGTCGTCGATGTTCATCGGGTGGATCAGCAGGAAGTTCGGCGCGTGGCGCAGGCGCAGGTTTTCCGCATCGGCGAACAGGTGCGAATCAGGGTAGTGATCGTTCCAGTAGAAATGCCCGTGCTGGATCGGCAGCGATGGATCGTCGGTGTGACGGTCGCGTGCGGCCACAAATGGTGAGCGGTTGTACAGCTCGCTGACCCAGTGATAAGCCGCCGCTGCGGTTATCAGGCCGGCGTCGCGGGCGTAGTGATAGATGCTGCGCTGACTGGACAGGCGCGAGACGTTGTTGTGGACGATGCCGCTGTCGATGGGCGGCACGCCGGTAAGAATGCATTCATAAAGCGGTCGGGACAGGGCCGGCAACTCGCACTCCAACTGATAGAGCGCGGCGCGTCCTGCGCCAACGTAAGCCTGCAGATGCCCCATGGCGTGGCGCGCGACTTCATGGCTGAGGCCGTCGAGCACGACAAGGATGACGTTGTGCTTCATAGGGGCAAAAACTCCGCGAAACAGGAAACTTGAAATTCAACCCGGATCCCCTGTGGGAACGAGCCTGCTCGCGAATGCGCCAGATCATTCAACACTGATGTCGACTGACACAACGCCTTCGCGAGCAGGCTCGCTCCCACATTTGGATCTCAACAGATTACGCAGTAGGGATCAGGCGCCTTATTTCATCTCTACGATGACTTCTTCGTTCCACTTCTGCGGCAGAGCTTTGGAGGTCTTTTCCCAGGCATCGGCGTCTTTGATCGGGGTGACCTTTTTGTACTGCTCGTTCGGCAGCAGTTTGGCCTTCACGTCTTCCGGCAATTGCAGGTGTTCGGCACGGATCGGACGCGCATTGCCGCGAGCGAGGTTGGTCTGGCCGGCGTCGCTGAAGATGTATTCGCGGGTCAGCTTGGCGGCGTTGGGGTTTTTCGCGTACTTGTTGATGATGGTGGTGTAGCCGGAAATCACCGAACCGTCGGACGGAATCAGCACCACGTAGTCATCCGGGTTGGCCATCTTGGCTTTGTAGCTCAGGCCGTTGAAGTCCCAGACCACGCCGACTTCGATCTCGCCTTTTTCCATGGTGGCGATGGTCGGGTTGGCCATCGACAGGCGACCTTGCTTGGCGATGTCTGCGAACAGCAGCAGGGCAGGCTGAATGTTTTTCTCGTCGCCACCGTTGGCCAGTGCTGCGGCGAGAACGCCGTTGGCAGCTTGTGCGGCGGTGCTCACGTCACCGATGGAAACCTTGTATTTGCCGCCCTTGAGGTCAGCCCATTTGGTTGGCACTTCAGAACCGTGCAGCAGCTTCTTGTTGACGATGAAGGCGATGGTGCCGGTGTAGGCCAGTGCCCAGTTGCCATCCTTGTCCTTGGCCCAGTCCGGGATTTGATCCCAGGTGCTTGGCTTGTAGGGTTGCACCACGCCTTGCTTGACCGCAATCGGGCCGAAGGCAGCACCGACGTCGCCGATGTCTGCGCTGGCGTTGTCTTTTTCTGCGGCAAACTTGGCGATTTCCTGAGCCGAGCTCATGTCGGTGTCGATGTGTTTCAGGCCGTAATTCTTGGCAAGGTCTGCCCAGGTGCCTTTCCAATTGGCCCAGTCATCGGGCATGCCGACGCTGTTGACGGCGCCTTCCGCTTTCGCAGCGGCTTCGAGGGTTTTCAGATCGGTGTCGGCCGCCATGGCGGCGGTGCACATGGCAATGGTCGAGCCTAACAGTGTTGCCAGGAAAAGCTGTTTCATTCCGAAGCTCCTTGGTCGTGTTCAACGCTGCGATTGCGGTTTGTGTTGGTCTAGGTCAGCAATACCTGAGCCAATTTAAGGGGGCTGGATGACACTTTGATGTCGGTGACCTTGTGTCAGGCCTTTTATTTGCCCGGTTTTTGCGGCTGCTCGATAAGCGTAGACCATGCCCAAAGCCCCGGAGGAAAGGGATTTGGCCGATGTATTGCAAGTCTTGAGTGCGACCGTTGAGCCGTTTTGTCATCTCTCGGTCATCTGCACTGCCTAGGCTTGCAGCACATGGAAACGGCGTGATCGTCGTGCAGTCTTGCCCCGAAACAGTGCTGGTCTAGTCCAGATAGGTAACGTTGATGCGCGATGAGGCAACAAAAGCGGTGACAGCGATCGGCCAGGTCTTGCAGGAGCAACTCGACCACGGACTTTTGGCGCCCGGCAGCAAATTGCCGGCCGAGCGCAAGCTCAGTGAGTTGTTTGGCACGACGCGGATAACTGTGCGTGAGGCGTTGTTGCAATTGGAGGCGCAGGGCCAGATTTATCGTGAGGAGCGGCGGGGCTGGTTCGTTTCGCCGCCGCGTCTGGCGTACAACCTGATGCAGCGCAGTCACTTTCACGCGATGGTCAGTGCGCAGGGGCGGGTACCTTCGACCGAGGTTATTTCGGCCCGACTACAACCGGCTTCGGCGGCGGTGTGTGCGTGGTTGCAACTGCCGGCATTGTCGAGTGTGATTCAGATTTGTCGGTCGCGGCGGATTGATGGGCGGCTGGTGCTTTATGTTGAGCATTATCTGAATCCGCAGTTTTTTCCGGGGATTCTGGAGTTTGATCTGAATCAGTCGATTACCGAGTTGTATGCGCGGCATTACGATTTGCACTATGGGCGAGTGCGGTTCGAGATTGTGCCGACGTCTTTGTCGGTGGATGCGGCGGCGGCTTTACGGGTTTCGGTGGGGAGCCCGGGGTTGCGGATTGCTCGGGTTAATTATGATCAGCATGAGCGGTTGATTGATTGTGATCTGGAGTTTTGGCGACATGATGCGATTCATGTTGGGGTTGATGTGGTTTGAGGCTTTGGCCTTGGCGGCCTCTGGGCCGACCAGGCTATTGGGTTCTGGGTGAATATCCGTTTCTGCGGGGGTCGCCGCTGGCGGTTTCGCTCTTACAGCGAGTCACTTTTTCAGACGCCAAAAAGTAACCAAAACGCTGGGCCCCGGCGTTCGGCCCGCTCGCTGGGGCTCGGGGTTCCTTCGCTGCGGGATCGATCCGGGCGCAGCGCCTACGGTTTGCTTCGCTGCACCTCCTCTCGCTGTATTTGGCTTCGCCAAACGGTCGCTGCGCTCCCACCCCCGGATCAATCCCTCCACTCAGCCTGCCGAAGGGGCCAGCACGGCAAGATCAAGAGCGGTGCTCGAGCTTGCGCTCATTGTGTTGAGTGGTGAGAAGCCGAAGCGATATTGGTTTGCCGGTTGGACTCAATCCTTGTGGGAGCTGGCTTGCCAGCGATGGCGGCCTGACAGCCGACCTGTTTCTGACAGGCTGCACACGTTCCAAATGTGGGAGCGAGCCTGCTCGCGAAAGCGCCCCCACATTCACCTAAAGCTTATTTACCCGCCCCCGCATTGGCATACAAATAATCCGTCGCCAGCGAGGCCAGTGTCCTCACCCCCACCACCAACGCCGACTCATCCACAAAGAACCCCGGATTGTGGTTCGGTGCAGCCTTGCTCATGTCCTGATCTTTTGGCGTCACGCCCAGAAACACAAACAATCCCGGCACTTCTTTGGCGAAGAACGAGAAGTCTTCCGCGCCACCCACCAGCGGCGCATTCACCACGTCATCCCTGGCTGCCCACTTCAATGTCGGCAGCATTTTGTCCGTCAGCGCTGGGTTGTTTATCGTCGGGTCGTATTTTTCGATGATGGTGACATCGGCTTTCGCACCGCCACTTTCAGCGATTTTCTCGATGGTCTGGCGTACGTCGGCGTGCAGTTTCTGACGGATGCCGTAGTCGTACGAGCGGATGGTGCCGGTCATGTCGACTGATTCGGGGATGATGTTGTAGCGCGTGCCGCCATTGATGGTGCCGATGCTGACCACCGACGGATAAGACGAAATATCGGTGCGGCGGCTGACCACGGTTTGCAGGCCGACGATGGTTTGTGCACCGACGGTGATCGGGTCGATGCCGTCCCACGGGCGGCCGGCGTGGGTTTGTTTGCCAAGGATTTTGATGCGCAGGTCATCGGAGCTGGCGAGGGTGGCGCCGGGGCGGTAGGCGATCTGGCCGGCGGGGATGCCGGCCCAGACGTGCAGGCCGAAGACGGCGTCGGGTTTCGGCGATTTCATCACGCCTTCCTCGACCATCATTTTCGCGCCCCAGGTGTTTTTGCCGTCGGGAATGAAGTCGCTTGGGCCTTCTTCGGCCGGTTGGAAATAGAACACCACGGTGCCGGGCAGGGTGTCGCGCATGCCTGTGAGAATTTTCGCAGTGCTGAGCAGGATCGCGGTGTGGGCGTCGTGGCCGCAGGCGTGCATGACGTCGACTTCTTTGCCGAGGTAGGTGCCTTTAGCTTTGGAGGCAAATGGCAGGTCGGCGACTTCCTTGACTGGCAGTGCATCCATGTCGGCGCGCAAGGCCACGGTCGGGCCGGGCAGGCCACCCTTGAGGATGGCGACTACGCCCGTGCGGGCGACGCCGGTTTTGACTTCCAGGCCCAGGGCTTTCAGTTGTTTGGCGACCAATTCCGATGTGCGTTTTTCCGTGTTGCCCAGTTCCGGGTGGGCGTGGAGGTCGCGGCGGGTTTCCAGCAGTTCGGGTTCGAGCTGTTTGGCCTGTGCGGCGATCTGTTCACGGGTGCTTTCCATTGTTGCCGCACTGGCGTGGCTGGCGAACAGAGTGAGCAAAACGGCTTGGGCAATGCGTGTCAGCTGCATTGGGTTTCTCCTTGGTTATTGTTTTTCTGGCTTCCCTGCCTGTGACCCAAGTGTCGCTGCGAAGTGCTATTCCTTCGGCTGGCCACCACCGGCGGTGATCACTTGCACGCTCATGCGTGGCGTTGCCAGATCCAGCCCGGCTTCGTCCAGATGTCGTTTCAGGGAAAGGTTAAACGCCCTCGAGACTTCCCACTGTTTGATCGGCGCAGTCTTGAATCGCGCGCGCAGGATCGCACTGCCGGATTCGAAACTTTCCACGCCTTGGATCTCCAGTGGCGACCAGATGTTGCGGCGTTGCAGCGGGTCGGTGCGCATTTTCTGGCCGACGTCGCGCATGAGTTTGATCGCGTCATCGATTTCCATGTTGTACGGCACGGCGACGCGGAAGATCGCGTAGCCGAATTCCCGCGAGTAGTTTTTGATGCTTTTGATTTCGCTGAACGGGATGGTGTGGACGATGCCGTCGATGTCGCGCAGGCGTACGGTGCGGATGGTCAGGCCTTCGACGGTGCCGAGGTGGCCGCCGACATCGACGTAGTCGTCGATGGCCAGCGAGTCTTCGATGATGATGAACAGGCCGGTGATCAAATCCGCGACCAGAGACTGCGCGCCGAAACCGATGGCCAGACCGATGACACCGGCACCGGCCAGCAGTGGCGTGACGTTCATGCCCATGTTCGCCAGAGCGACGATCAGCGCGATGATGAAAATCGTCACGAACAGCACGTTGCGGATCAGCGGCATCATGGTTTGTGCGCGTGCGTTGGCCAGGCCTTTGCGCGAGCGGGTGAGGGCGTGGTGCACGGCGGTGTCGGCGAGGATCCAGATCAGCCAGGAGAAAATCAGTGTGCCGATCAGGCTGAACAGTTTGACGCTGATGTCATGGCCGTCACCTTCGGCGAAACCGATCAGCGACTGGCCCCAGACACGCAGGCCGAGTTCGATGAATACCAGCCACACAAACAGATGCGCGAGGGTATAGAAGAAGTTTTTCAGGCGTTCGGAATAGAGCGCGTGGCGTTTCGGCCCGCGTTGCGGTTTGAGTGAATGACGGCGGACGAGGCCATTTATCACCATGCACAACACCAGCAGCACGGTGCAAATCAGCGACTGGCGCAGCGCGGTGCTGGTGTCGCCGGCGGAAACGAAAGTGGCGAACAGCGAGATGCCGACCAGCACCAGCGCTGGCACGTACCAGAAGGTGCCGAGGATTTCGATGGTGTCGCTGAGGGCGCGGCGGGTCAGGCGGCGGGACAGCGGCTGGTTGCGAATCAGGTGCGCTATCGGCCGGCGGAAACGCAGGATGAACAATCCGGTCGACAGCGCAGCGAGGACATTGGCGATGGTCGCGGCAGTGTGCGCCAGATGCACGCCGAGTCCTTCGACCAGTCGCGGGTCGCTCAGGGCTTCACCGAACGCGGCGAAGCTGCCGATCAGCCACAGCGGCCGAAACGCCTGATGGCGCAGGATGTACAACGCGCGATGGCGGTGCGGGCCGTCGAGCAGGGAAAAGGCGATGACGCAGATCGCCGAGAAGCAGGTGCCGACCACCAGCGCATAGGCCAATAGCATCGCCAGGCTTTTGCCCAGTGACGATGGCAGCGCGTAGCTCATGTAAACGGTGATCACCAGGGCGATCAGCCACGGCCCGAGTTTGCGCAAAGCGAAGCGCAACATGTCGAGGGCCCTGGGGTGTTGTGGCAGTTCTTCGGTGAGACCGAAGCGCATGCGTACGCGATGACCGAGCCAGATCAGCGCAGCGGCGAGCAGGCTCCAGACCATCAGAATGATGGCGAAGGCAAAGATGATGGGCAGCCATTCGCTGGCCGGCAATATCAGCGCCTTGAACTCATCCTTGGCCAGATCGAACTCGCTGGACCAGCGCGTCACCGGGCTGTCGGCGCCGGAGAACTGCTTCTCGAAATTGCTCAGTGTGCCGCCAATCAGGCCGAGCACGCCTTGTTCAGGTGAGGCCTGGGCTTTTTTCGTGGCGTCGCGAAGTTTCTTCAGATCGGTCAGCAACTGCGCGCGCTGCTTGTCGTTTTCCAGCGACTTGATGACTTCGTCGAGGGACTGCCCGAGCGGTTCCTGGGCTTCGGGCTGCGCCTTGCCGGTGTTGAGCAGGCCCGGCAGACCGACCGCGTGGGCAGGCGCCACTGGCAGCAACGTCATCAGGCAGATGAGGAAAATACAGGGCAGAGCAAACAGACGAGCAAACACTAGGCGGTCAACCTCGCAAGGGGCGGATTCGCTGAAGTGTACGAGCCCGCCGAAAGCAATGCGAGCCGGGCGCGGGTTTATTCGTTGAGTTTGGCGAGGATCTTGTAGATCACGGTGGCGAGGATTGTCAGCATGCCGATCCACATCGCGAACACCCCCGCGTTCTTGTCGCGGAAGTTGAAGCCGATGGCCAGCAGGATCATTCCGCACAGGATGGGAATGAGCATGGCGTGGAAAGAGGACATCGAGATCATGGTGACTGCCTTGTCAGAAGGGATGATTTGAGTCTAGGTCGATTTTGCGTCAGGAGTGTTGATCTACGTAGGAGCTGCCGCAGGCTGCGATCTTTTGATCTTAAAAACAACATCAAAAGATCGTCCGATCGCGGCCCGAGCCTTCGGCAGCTCCTACAGGGGGGGGCACGGTCGTCGCGCAGGATCAGGGCAATTCGCGGCAGGCGTAGAACGCGCTCAGCACTTTGACCAGGTGCGCCAGGTCATGGCTGCCGCACAGTTCGCGGATCGAGTGCATGGCGAACGTCGGCAGGCCGATGTCGACGGTGCGCACGCCCAGGTGGCTGGCGGTGATCGGGCCGATGGTCGAGCCGCAGCCCATGTCGCTGCGCACCACGAAGCTTTGCACTGGTACTTCTTCAGCCATGCACAGGTGACGGAAGAACCCGGCGGTTTCGCTGTTGGTGGCGTAGCGCTGGTTGCTGTTGACCTTGATCACCGGGCCGGCGTTGAGTTTCGGGCCGTGGTTGGCGTCGTGTTTGTCGGCGTAATTGGGGTGCACGCCGTGGGCGTTGTCGGCCGAAACCAGCAGGGATTTCTGAATGGTGCGGACGAACTCGTCACCTTCGGGCAGCAGACGACGCAGGGTCTGTTCGAGCATCGGGCCGTCGGCACCGCAGGCCGAGCAGGAGCCGACTTCTTCGTGGTCGTTGGCGACCAAGACACAGGTCTCGTCGGTTTCGGCAGTGAGCAGGGCTTGCAGGCCGGCGTAGCACGACAGCAGGTTGTCGAGTCGCGCGCCGGCGATGAAGTCACCGTTCAGGCCAATGACTGCAGCACTCTGCGTGTCGTAGAAACTCAGCTCGTAATCGAGCACGACGTCGGCGTTCAGACCATGTTCGCGCGCCAGTTGATCGGTGAGCACGGCACGGAAATCGACGCGTTCGTCACCGGCGAACTGCGCAAGAATCGGCGGCAATTCGGTCTGGGCATTGATCGCCCAGCCCATGTTGGCTTCACGGTTAAGGTGAATGGCCAGGTTGGGGATGATCGCGATGGGCGCCTTGAAGTCGATCAACTGGCTTTCGACTTTACCGTCGCGGCGGAAGGTTACGCGGCCGGCCAGCGAGAGGTCGCGGTCGAACCACGGCGCCAGCAGCGCACCACCGTAGACTTCAACACCCAGTTGCCAGAAGCCCTGGCGTTGCAGTTCCGGTTGCGGCTTGACCCGCAGGCACGGGCTGTCGGTGTGCGCGCCAACCAGACGGATGCCACCGTGCAGCGGCGAGTTGCGGCCCATTTTGATCGCGACAATCGAGGAGTCATTGCGGGTGACGTAATAGCGGCCGTTGGCCTCGGTGGTCCATGGCTCGCGCTCGTCGAGGCGCACAAAACCGGCAGCCTCCAGACGTTGCACCAGGCTGGCGGTAGCGTGGAACGGGGTAGGGGAGGCCTTGAGAAAGTCGATCAGGCCTTGGTTCAACTCTTCGCGCATAAGAAGCTCCAGACAGCAATGGGCGGGAGTTTAACGCATTGACCAGGGAATTGAATCTGAAGCGATCTGTGTAGGAGCTGCCGCAGGCTGTGATCTTTTGATCTTGCTTTTGATTGACGGAACTCAAGATCAAAAGATCGCTGCCTGCGGCAGCTCCTACATGGGGCTTTGCGGGGTTTGTCAGAACGGCGCCGGGCACTCGAAGCGCAGGCGTTCGCCGGTTTGCGGATGGGTGAAGCTGAGCATGCTCGCGTGCAGGCACAGGCGTGGCCAGGCGGCGAGCGCTTGCTCGTGTGCGTAGAGACCGTCGCCGAGCAGCGGATGCCCGATCGACAGCATGTGCACCCGCAATTGGTGCGAACGGCCGGTGATCGGCGTCAGCTCGACGCGACACCAGTCACCGCAACGTTCCAGCACACGCCAGAAGGTCAGCGCATGTTTGCCGAATTCGTGATCGACCACATGACGTGGCTTGGTGGGCGGATCGTAGCGCAGCGGCAGGTCGATGCTGCCACTGTCCAGTTCCGGCTGCCCCCACGCCAACGCGGTGTAGGCCTTTTCGGTTTCGCGGTCGTGAAACTGGCGCGACAGTTCGCGGTGAGTGTCGGCGTCACGGGCGAGCAGAATGATCCCCGAGGTTTCCCAGTCCAGACGGTGGACTATGCGCGCTTCCGGGTAGCCGTTTTCCTGCAGACGGGTAATCAGGCAGTCCTTGTTGTCATCGGCGCGGCCGGGCACCGAGAGCAGCAGGGTCGGTTTGTTGACCACCAGTACGGCAGCGTCCTGATGGAGGATGTGGATGTTGGACAACGGCATTAAAACAGCCTCGTAACAAATGCCAACGGCGGCTCAGAACCATTCCGGGGTCGGAATGGCCCTGAGCCGCCGTAGCGACTGCCGGATCGACTTAACGATCAGGCAGGGTGATGTTGAGTTCCAGAATCGAGCAACTGCCCTGGCTTTCCAGTGCAACATGTACGTCGTCGTTACCGATGTTGACGTACTTGCGGATCACGTCGACCAGTTCCTTCTGCAAGGCTGGCAAGTAATCCGGCGTGCTGCGCTGGCCGCGCTCATGCGCCACGATGATCTGTAGACGCTCTTTCGCTACCGAGGCGGTACTTGGCTTTTTGTTGGCACGAAAGAAGTCAAAAAGGTTCATTACCTACCTCCAAACAGGCGCTCGAAGAATCCCTTCTTCGTAACATCGAGGAAACGATGTTCTTTTTCTTTGCCCAGCAGACGATCAACGGCATCGCTGTAGGCCTGACCGGCATCGCTCTGGTCGTCGAGAATAACCGGGACACCCGAGTTGGAAGCCTTCAGGACAGCCTGGGATTCCGGGATGACACCCAGCAGGGTCACTGCCAGGATTTCCTTCACGTCTTCGACGCCCAGCATTTCGCCATCACTGACGCGCTGCGGGTTGTATCGGGTCAGCAGCAGGTGTTCCTTGATCGGCTCTTCGCCTTGTTCGGCACGACGCGACTTGCTGGCCAACAGGCCGAGCATGCGGTCGGAGTCACGTACCGAGGACACTTCCGGGTTGGTCACGATGATCGCTTCGTCGGCGAAATACATGGCCAGGTGTGCACCTTTCTCGATGCCCGCCGGGGAGTCGCACACCACGAAGTCAAAATCTGCCTTGAGTTGCATCAGGACTTTTTCCACGCCTTCGACAGTCAGCGCGTCTTTGTCGCGGGTCTGACTGGCGGCCAGTACGTAGAGGTTTTCCAGGCGCTTGTCTTTGATCAGGGCCTGTTGCAGGTTGGCTTCGCCGTTGACCACGTTGACGAAGTCATACACCACGCGGCGCTCGCAACCCATGATCAGGTCAAGGTTACGCAAGCCCACGTCGAAGTCGACGATCACTGTTTTGTGGCCGCGCAGAGCGAGGCCGGTACCGATAGCGGCGCTGGTGGTGGTCTTACCCACACCACCCTTGCCGGATGTAACCACGAGAATCTTGGCCAAGGTGTTTCACCCCTAAGGAAGAAGGACTGTTTAGCCCCTGAAAAACATCTCTTGAAAACTACTGCAGTCGGACAGCCTTGGCTGGAATTTGGCTTTTGGCCTTTTTCCTACTTCGTTTGAGCCGTTTTCGCTACGTTTTAGAGATGCTTGGAAAATGCGGCAGTATCCGTTAAAGCCGAATGATGTTCAACACGTCGCCCGACAGGCTGACCTGTACGCCCGAGCCCCACATGGGGTCGCGACGCAAATCTTCGGAAACCTTGTAATGACCGGCGATGGAGATCAGTTCAGCGCTCAATTGCTGACAGAAAATCCGTGCCTTGGTATCGCCCTTCACGCCGGCCAGCGCACGGCCACGCATTGGGCCGTATACATGGATGTTGCCATCGGCGAGAAGTTCCGCGCCCGGACTGACTGACGAAACCACAACCAGATCGCCACCCTGGGCATATATCTGTTGGCCACCACGCACTGGCGTCGTGATGACACGGGTCGGTTTGATGGTCGGCTCTGGCGGTTTTTCCGGCTTCTTTTTGACTTCGACTTCCGGGGTTTCCAGCGGTCGTTCACGGGCGCCGGACGGCGGCAGCACCGGGATGTCGATGGCGATGGCAGCGGCGATGTCTTCGATGCGGCTGGCGCGAATCGCCAGGGTGCGCAGGCCATGTTGACGGCATATGCGCATCAGCCCCGGCAGGTCGACGGCGCCTTCGCCGGGCGGCAGTTTGTCCAGCGCCAGGACCAGCGGTGCATTGCTGAAAAAATTTGGCGCCTGTGCGACTTTGGCGGCCAGTTGCCGATCAAGGCTTTCGAGATCGTTGCGGGACAGCTCCAGCACGGTAATGGCCAGCATGCTGCCCTTCAACTGGAACACGGGATCTTGGTCTGGCGATTGGATTTGGCTCATATCGGCATACAACGGCTTGTCACTAAAAGTGCCGAGACTTATAACGAGAACGCCCGCGAGCCGCAAGCCGGGTCGAACGATGTAGAATGCGCGGCCACTGTATTTACGGAAGCTTTAATGGATCGCCCGCGTTTTCGAAAAGCATTTCTTGCTCCACGCTTCTGGCCGCTCTGGTGCGGTCTGGGGCTTTTGTGGCTGATTGTGCAGTTGCCGTATCCGGCACTGCTGACCATCGGTCGAGTTTTGGGCGCGTTGATGTATCGCGTGGCCGGCGACCGGCGGCGCATCGCCAAACGCAATCTGGAACTGTGCTTCCCGGAAAAGTCCGCCGCCGAGCGCAAGCGTCTGCTCAAGGAAAACTTTGCCTCCACCGGTATCGCCTTTTTTGAAATGGCGATGAGCTGGTGGTGGTCCCGCGAGCGCCTGGCAAAACTGGCGCACATCGAAGGTCTTGAGCATTTGCAGCAGGCGCAGCGCGAAGGCAAAGGCGTGATTCTGATGGCGGCGCACTTCACCACCCTGGAAATCGGCGCGGCGCTGCTCGGCCAGCAACACACCATCGACGGCATGTACCGCGAACACAAGAATCCGTTGTTCGATTTTGTTCAGCGTCGTGGGCGCGAGCGGCACAATCTCGATTCGCTGGCGGTGGAGCGCGACGACGTGCGCGGCATGCTCAAGTTGCTGCGTTCAGGTCGGGCGATCTGGTATGCACCGGATCAGGACTACGGCGCCAAGCAGAGCATCTTCGTGCCGCTGTTCGGCATTCAGGCCGCCACTGTGACCGCGACCAGCAAGTTTGCACGGTTGGGCAAGGCATTGGTGGTGCCGTTTACTCAGGAGCGCCTGGCCGACGGTAGCGGTTACCGCATGGTGATCCATCCGCCGCTGGAAGGTTTCCCCGGTGAGACCGAAGAGGCCGACTGCATCCGCATCAATCAGTGGGTCGAGAGCGCGTTGCGGGCCTGCCCCGAGCAATACCTGTGGGCGCATCGCCGCTTCAAGAGCCGTCCGCCGGGCGAGCCGAAGTTGTACGCCAAACGCGGTTGATTGACCCATCCCCCTAAGCATCATGGAGTGTTGCGATGAGCCCAGCTGAACCGGTCACAGGTTTGATTCTTTCCGGCGGCGGGGCTCGGGCGGCCTATCAGGTAGGGGTGTTGGCGGCGATTGCAGAGTTGCTGCCATTGGGCGCGGACAATCCTTTTCCAGTGATCGTCGGCACCTCGGCCGGGGCGATCAACGCGGTCAGCCTGGCCAGCGGCGCCACCGACTTTCGCGCCGCCATCGAACGCCTCACACTGTTCTGGCAGGGCTTTCGCAGCCATCGCGTGCTGCGCAGTGACTGGCCTGGCGTGATCCATCAGGCCAGTCGGTTTGTCAGCCATAGCTTGCTCGGCATCGGTCGACAAGTGCCCGTGGCGCTGCTCAACAGTTCGCCGCTGCGTGAACTGCTCAATGAAAAACTGCACCTGCCCGGCATTGCCGAATCCATCGCTCAAAAGCAATTGCGCGCCGTGGCGGTGACCGCGTTCGGCTACGAATCGGGGCAAGCGGTGACGTTCTATCAGGGTGGCGGCGTGATCGATGCGTGGCTGCGTCATCGGCGCATTGGCGTGCCGACGCAGTTGTCGGTGGAGCATCTGTTGGCCAGTTCGGCGATTCCGTTGCTGTTCGCGCCGGTGAAGATTGGCGAGGAGTATTTCGGTGACGGCGCGGTCCGCCAATCGGCGCCGATCAGCCCGGCGCTGCACCTGGGCGCGACTCGCGTGCTGGTGGTGGGCGTCAGCGGCAACCCGCGCGGGGTTGATCCGCAGCAGCCGCTGGAACGCACCTACACCGGTCAGCAGCCGACGCTGGCGCAGATCGGCGGGCACATGCTCAACAGCACGTTCATTGACAGTCTGGAGAGCGACATCGAGTTGCTTGAGCGCTTGAACCAGTTCAGTCACCTGATGCCCGATGGCACGCCGACCCGCGCATTGGGCGTGGCGCCAGTGGAGGTGCTGGTGATTTCGCCAAGTCAGCCGATTGATGAGATCGCGGCGCGGCATCGCCAGGAATTGCCGGCGGCGTTGCGGTTGTTCTTGCGTGGTCCGGGTGCGACCAGGACGAGTGGGGCAGGGGTGTTGAGTTATTTGCTGTTCGAGGCGGGGTATTGCAGCGAGCTGATTGATTTGGGGCGGCGGGATGCGTTGGCCAAGCGGGAGGAGCTGTGCCGGTTTCTGGGGCTGTCCGAAGCGGTGGTTCCAGCCTGAGATCGGTGGTGCGGCAATCGCTGGCAAGCCAGCTCCCACAGGGCTTTGCGTCGTAAACAGATTTTGTCTACACCAAAGAACTTGTGGGAGCTGGCTTGCCAGCGATGGCGTCCTTGCAGACGCCACTTATACCCGCATCAGAAGTGGAACTTCACCAGGAAGTTGGTCACGCTCTGATTGGTCTTGAACGCACCGGTGTCGTCGATTCCGTACTTGTCTTTCCAGTAATCGTATTCAACACCGACATACAGCTGCTTCTCGCCATAACTCAACGCCTTGCCCAGGTCGTATTTGACCTGTGGGTTGAAGTGCAGGTTGGCGTGGTAGTCGCCTTTTGAGTTGGAATCGTTGTCGGTCACCCAGTCCATGTAGCCGTCGATCAGGATGTTCGAATTGCCCACCGGCACGGTGTAGGACCACACCGGCGTGATCTGCCAGACGTTGTCACCGGCGCGCGAGCCTTCGGTGTGACGCTGGTAGAAGTTCAGCTGGAAGTAGTCGAAGCCCGGGATGGCCAGGTCGAAGCCCGGACCGATCAGGTAGGACTCGGTGTCACCCTCGCCGAACTCGTAAGTCATCGCCAGCAGGACATCTTTGATCGGGCCGAACTCGATCTTCTGGTCGAGAACCTTGCCCAGCGAGATGCGTGGCTGGAACTCGCCGTAATAGGTGTTCGGACCGTTGTTGAAGTCCTTTTCACCGTTGTAGAAGATCTTGTCGAGGAAGAAGAAGTTGTCCCCGTACTTCCATCCGTCAGCGTGTTCAAAGGTGACGGTCTGCTGGATGCGCGGGTTGACCTGGAAGTCCTTGCCATAGAGGTAAGTCAGGCTGTTGTCCTGCCATTGCAGGAGGCCTTCGGCCATGGCCTGCCCCCCGGCCAGCAAGGATCCCGCAAGCATCAGGCTGGTGCACATACGTTTCATTCGGTTGCTCCCAAAGTAGGTGTTCCACGTTTATTTTTTTGATCGGCGCTCTGGTGTGGCGCCTTTTTTCGTTGCTGCAAAAAGTCATCCGATCGGTCAGCTTGTTTGCTGTTAGCAAGAGCTGAGCCAAGGCTTTTCGAAAAGCAAAAAAACGCCCGTCGGCTGCTGAAAAACAGTCGATTGAGCGTGTTTTCGGGGTGCCTCGGTACTGACCGGGGCCGGGATAAGTTGGCCCGCTGGTCAGGAATTAAATTCGGGCTTTTTTTTAGACCGAATTCAAGAGGCCGCGGAGAATACTGACTCGCAGGCCTCGCCTCAAGTGCCCCGCAACAGAGCACCGACGACAGGCATGGGGCACAGTTGCGGGCCATCTTAGAAGTGCACCTTCACCAGCAGGCTGGCGGTGTTCTGATTGGTGTCGAAGTTATGGCTGTTTTCGACGCCGTATTTGTTCTTCCAGTAGCTGTATTCGGTGCCGACATACAGCTGCTTCTGACTCCAGCCCAAGGCTTTGCCCAAGTCATATTTGATCTGCGGATTGATGTGCAGGTTGGCGTGGTAGGTGCCGCGCGAGTTCTCGTCGTTGTCGACCACCCAGTCCAGATAACCGTCGATCAACAGGTCGGAATTGCCTACCGGAATGCTGTAGGACCAGCCGGGCGTGATCTGCCAGACGCCATCGCCGGGGCGTGGGCCTTCGGTCTGGCGGCGGAAGATGTTCAGGGTGACGTAATTGAAGCCAGGCACTTTGAGGTCGAAGCCGGGGCCGATAAGGTAGGCCTCGCTTTCACCTTCGCCGTATTCGTAGGTCATCGCCAGCAGCACGTCCTTGATCGGGCCGAACTCGATTTTCTGGTCGAAGATCTTGCCGAACGAGAAGCGCGGGGTGAATTCACCGTAGAAGGTGTGCGGGCCTTTGTTGCGGTCTTCCTGGCTGTTGTAGAAGATCTTGTCGACGAACAAAAAGTTGTCGCCGTACTTCCACTTGTCGGCGTGCTCGAAGGTCACCGTCTGCTGGATCGACGGGTTGATCGCGAAGTTCTTGCCGTACAGGTAGCTGAGGCTGTTGGTCTGCCAGAGCAGTAAATCGCCGGCCATGGCCTGGGATGCGGCGAGCAGGCCGCCGCTCAATAGCAAACTCGATTGCGTGCGAATCATCTGTTGCTCCCTCTTGTTTTTATTGTTTGAGGCGCAGAGCTTTCTCCTGTGGGAGCGAGCCTGCTCGCGAAAGCGGTGTATCAGTCAACGAACATGTTGAAGCTGATGACGTCTTCGCGAGCAGGCTCGCTCCCACAGGTTTTGTGGAGACTTCGTTTAGTGCGAGTGCGCGTTACAGTCGTTGATCGCGGCGCGCTCAGCGCCGCCAAGAATGTTGAACAGCAGATTCAGCGTCAGCGCGCTGAGCGTTGCCATGGCGATGCCGCTGTGGGTGATCGGGCTCATCCACATCGGCAGATGTGCGAAGAACTCCGGCCGCACCACCGGGATCAGGCCCATGCCGATGCTCACCGCCACCAGCAACTGGTTGCGTCGGTCACCGATATCGGCTTCCTGAAGGATCTTGATCCCGGTCGCGGCGACCATGCCGAACATCGCAATCGCCGCGCCGCCGAGTACCGCTGAAGGAATCGATGCCACCAGGAACGCGGCTTTGGGCAGCAGGCTCAGGACGATCAGCAAGCCGCCGGCAACGATGGTCACCGAACGGCAGCGCACACCGGTCATCTGCACCAGGCCGATGTTCTGCGCGAATGATGAGTGGGTGAAGGTGTTGAAAAAACCGGCGAAGAACGAGGCGCCGGCATCGCACAGCAGACCGCGACGCAGCATGCGCGGGCAGACTTCCTGGCCGGTGATTTTGCCCAGCGCGAGGAACATCCCGGTGGACTCCACGAAGATGATCACCACCACCAGACACATCGACAGGATCGGTGCGAGTTCGAACTTCGGCATGCCGAAATGCAGCGGAGTGACGAACTGAACCCACGGCGCAGCGGCCATGCCGCTGAGGTCGACCATGCCGATCGCGCCGCAAAGCACGTAGCCCAGGCACATGCCGATCAACACGGAAATGTTTACCCAGAAACCGCGCATGAAGCGGTGGACCAGCAGGATGGTGGCCAGCACCAGTGCGGCAATGGCCAGATAAATCGGAGAACCGAATTGTTCGGCATCAACGCCGCCACCAGCCCAGTTCACGGCCACGGGGAACAGCGACAAACCGATCGAGGTGATGACGGTGCCCGTCACCAGCGGCGGGAAGAAGCGCACGACCTTGGACATGAACGGCGCGATGATCATGCCGAAGAATCCTGCGGCGATCGTCGCACCGAAGATGCCTTGCAGACCGATACCAGGCATGCCGGCCATGGCGACCATGCTGCCGACAGCGGCAAAACTGGCGCCCATCATCACTGGCATGCGAATGCCCATCGGGCCGATACCGAGCGATTGCACGATGGTGGCAATACCGGCGACCAGCAGGTCGGCGTTGATCAGGAAGGCGATTTCTTCACGACTCAGGCCAGCGGCCTGTCCAATGATCAGCGGCACCGCAATGGCACCACCGTACATCAGCAGAACATGTTGCAAACCGACCAGAATCAGTTGCAAAAGGGGCAAACGCTGAATGGCGGGTGCGTCGGGGATGCGCGCTTTGGACAGCTCGGACATGCAACACCTCGGATCTTTTTATTCTTGTGATTAACAGCTGCCGGGTGGCTCACAGCTGTTTCTTTGCATCAGGTCAATCACGTTGCGGCGAATCGCTGGCAAGCCAGCTCCCACACAGGCAGTGCAAACCCTGTGGGAGCTGGCTTGCCAGCGATGCTTTCAACGGTTAGTTGGTCTGGGCTCCCTGGGCGATCCATGCACCGATCAGGTCACGTTCCTGCTGGGTCATCTGTGTGATGTTGCCCAGTGGCATGATCTGCGTGGTGATGGCCTGCGCCTGGATCCGCGCCGCGTTCTGGCGGATCTGCTCAGGGGTGTCGAGCATCACACCGGCCGGAGCTGCGCTGAACAACGGGCTGGTTGGTTTGGCCGAGTGACAAACTGTGCAACGCTCTTGAATCACGTTGTGCACTTTGTCGAAGCCTGGGCCGGCGTTGGAGGCTTGCGCTGGTGCTGCTGCAGGTTCGGCAGGTGCAGCAGGTTGCGCCGCTTCAGCCGGTTTCAAGCCACCGCCCACTGCAGTTTCCGGCAATGGCTGGTACTCGATTTTCGCTGGAGCCTTGGCCACTTCCGGTGCGGTCGACATCGGCGCAGGGCCGGTGACGTACGCCAGAGTGATCATGCCCACCGCTGCAACAGGCAGCGTCCAGGCAAACTTGTGGCTGTCGTGGCGGGTGTTGAAGTAGTGACGCACCAACACTGCAAACACCGCGATCCCGGCCAGGATCAACCAGTTGTACTGGCTGCCGTACGTGCTCGGGAAGTGGTTGCTGATCATGATGAACAGCACCGGCAGGGTGAAGTAGTTGTTGTGACGTGAACGCAGCAGGCCTTTGGCCGGCAGCGCCGGATCCGGCGTGCGGTTCTCGGCAATCGCCGCTACCAGTGCACGTTGCGCCGGCATGATGATGCGGAACACGTTACCGACCATGATGGTGCCGATGATCGCGCCAACGTGCAGGTACGCACCACGACCGCTGAACACCTTGCTGAAGCCATATGCCGCGCCGATGATCAGCACGAACAGGATGAAGCCGAGCAGGGCAGGGCGTTTGCCCAGCGCCGAGTCGCAAAGGAAGGAGTAGACGAACCAGCCGACGAACAGAGAGCCAATGCCCAGTGCCACGCCTTCAGGGCCGGTCAGGCTGCTGCCCGGTGCCAGCAGGTACAGCGTCGGGTTGTAGTAGAAGACTACGCACAGCAGCGCGATCCCCGACAACCAGGTGAAGTAGGCTTCCCATTTGAACCAGTGCAGGTTGTCCGGCATGGTCGGGGGAGCCAGTTTGTATTTTTCCAGGTGATAGATGCCGCCACCGTGAATCGCCCACAGATCACCGGCCAGACCGGTTTTCGGGTTGATGCGGTTGAGGTTGTTCTCCAGCCAGACGAAATAGAACGACGCGCCGATCCAGGCCACGCCAGTAATCATGTGAACCCAGCGCACGCTCAGGTTCAGCCATTCCAACAGATGTGCTTCCACAGTCTTTACCTCTCGCCTGTCACTCTGTTGTCGAGTGATCAGACCTTCTCTTATTGGTGGGGGGCGAGGATCAAACGCTCATCCTCTTTGAAAAAATGCTCATCGCAGTTATTGCCTGTGCCACTGCGATCAACCACCAGGAAGTCATCCCGCTTTTCGATCGTCAGCACCGGATGGTGCCAAACGCCGCGATGGTAATTAATGCCCTGCCTGCCGTTGGTGACGAAGGCGCGGACCAAGCCTGATACAGGTTCATCGCCAATGGGCGCGACCACGATCAGAAAGGGGTTGCCGAGCAGCGGAATGAAAGCCTGGCTGCCCAGCGGATGGCGTTCCAGCATGCAAACGGTCAGCGGCATGTCCTGCGCGTCGGCGCGGAAGATGCTGATGATCGCGTTGTCCTCCGGCGTGGCGGTTTCGACCGTCGCCAGTTTATGGAAGCGCATGGTCGAACCGTTGTTGATCATGAAGTGATCGCTGCCGTCGGTTTCGATCACGTCACCGAAAGGGGCGAAGGCTTCTTTGCTCAGCGGTTCAATCGTCAGTGTGCGCATGCTGTTCTTCTTATCCGAATTCTGTGTTGTTAGAACTATCGCCATCGCGGGCAAGCCCGCTCCCACTGTGGTCTGTGGCGTTCACAAAACCTGTGGGAGCTGGCTTGCCAGCGATTGGGTTCAACCTTGTTTAGCGACCTTGCCCAAAACGCGCAGGCGACTCACACCACCATCCGGGAACACGTTCAGGCGGATGTGGGTGATCGGGCCCAGTGCCTTGATCTGCTCGACGAAGGTGTGTTCGGCGTGCATTTCCAGTTTCTGGCTTGGCAGCAGATCGCGCCAGAACAGCGACTGGGTTTCGATCTGGCTGTCAGTACCGCCCTTGACGAACGCGCCCTGAATCGAGCAGGTGTCCGGGTAGTTGCCCTTGAAGTGCAGGGTGTCGACGATGATTTTTTCGATCTCGCCCGGATGGCCCAGTGCGACGATCACCCAGTCATTGCCCGGCGTGCGACGACGTGCAGTTTCCCAGCCGTCGCCCATGTTGATGCCACGGCCCGGGTTGAGGATGTTGCTCATGCGGCCGAAGTGTTCGTCGGAGCAGGCGAGGGCGCGACCACCGTTAAGGGCGGCTGCCAGGTCGATTTGCTCATTGTCGCCAACGGCCGACCAGTCGCGATGCGGCACACCGTACACGCGCAGACGGGCAACACCACCGTCCGGGTAGATGTTGAAGCGCAGGTGGCTGAACGCTTTGTCGTTGCTGATTTCGTGGTAGTGGTGGCTGTTGCCTTGCAGCTCGACGGCCGACAGCACTTCAGTCCACTGGGTGTTTTCGTCAGGCTCGCCCGACGCCAGGAAGCACGCTTCCAGCGAGGCCGATGGCGGGTAGTTGCCGGTGAAGAATGAAGTGTCGATGTCCACGCCTTTGATCGAACCCGGTACGCCCAGGCGGATCACGGCGCTGTCGAAGCCTTCGAAGCGCTTGCGGCGCGATTCCCAGCCGTCCATCCACTTGCCGTTGTCATCGAACACGCCCTCCTTCCATACGGCCGGGGTCGGTTGGAACAGACGATTGGCGTCTGCGAACCAGTCATCGGTGACCGAGATGATTTTGGTGCCCAGACGGGCATCGGCCAGGTTGACGAACTTCTCGAAAGGTACGGCGTAAGCTTTCATTCTTCTTGTCTGCCTTTAAATAAGTGGCTGGGGATGCTTGCAAGACCCTGGGCATTCTCCGCGTCTGACATGCTCGGGTCAGGCTTGCTAAAGGGTCAGTAAACGGAACAGGGCAATCTTGTTGATCTCCGCCAGCGCACATTTGAATTCGGTATCCGCCGAATTGTGAATGCGCGTTTCGAACGCTGCGAGGATCTGATGCCGGTTGCTGCCTTTTACCGCCATGATGAAGGGAAACTTGAACTTGGCTTTGTAGGCGTCGTTCAGCTCGGTGAAGCGCTGGAACTCTTCGGCCGTGCATTGGTGAATACCGGCGCCAGCCTGTTCATTGGTGCTGGCTTCGGTCAGTTCGCCCTGGACGGCGGCTTTGCCGGCCAGGTCCGGGTGAGCGTTGATCAGTGCCAGTTGACTGGCGTGATCGGCGCTCAACAGGATGTCGCTCATGCGCTGGTGCAGGGTTTCGATCTCGTCGATCGAGGCGTCTGCGCCCAGGTCGTAGGCCTTCTCGGCCACCCATGGCGAATGCTCGTAGATGTCGGCGAAGGCTTTGACGAAGGCGTCGCGGCTCAGGGTCGACGGTTGCAGGGTTTGAAAGCGGCTCATTTGGCGGCCTCTTGGTGCGGGTGGGTTTCGTGCCAGTGACGCGCGATGTCGACGCGACGGCTGAACCACACCTGTTCATGACTTTTGGCGTATTCGATAAAACGCTTGAGCGAAGCGATGCGACCCGGACGGCCGATCAGGCGGCAGTGCAGACCGATCGAGAGCATCTTCGGCGCTTCGGCACCTTCGGCGTAGAGCACGTCGAACGCGTCTTTGAGGTATTCGAAGAAGTCGTCGCCCTTGTTGAAACCCTGCACCTGAGTGAAGCGCATGTCATTGGTGTCGAGGGTGTACGGGATCACCAGGTGCGGCTTGCCGGTCGGGTTGTTCGGTTCCCAGTAGGGCAGGTCGTCGTCGTAGGTGTCGCAGTCGTAGAGGAAACCACCTTCTTCCATGACCAGGCGACGAGTATTCGGGCCGGTGCGGCCGGTGTACCAGCCCAGCGGGCGCTCGCCGGTGAGTTCGGTGAGGATACGGATGGCTTCGAGCATGTGCTCGCGTTCCTGCGCCTCGTCCATGTACTGATAGTCGATCCAGCGGTAGCCGTGGCTGCAGATCTCGTGACCGGCCTCGACCATCGCGCGGATCACGTCCGGGTGGCGCTGGGCGGCCATCGCGACGGCGAAGATGGTCAGCGGAATATCGAATTCCTTGAACAGCTTGAGGATCCGCCAGACGCCCGCACGGCTGCCATACTCGTAAAGCGATTCCATGCTCATGTTGCGCGCGCCTTGCAGAGGCTGGGCGGCAACCATTTCAGAGAGGAACGCTTCGGATTCTTTGTCACCGTGCAGAATATTGCGCTCGCCGCCTTCTTCGTAATTGAGCACGAAAGACAGGGCGACACGGGCATTGCCCGGCCAGTGTGGGTGAGGAGGGTTACTGCCGTAACCGATCAGGTCGCGTGGGTAGTCAGCGCTCACTGCAGTCTTCCTTCTTGTTCATGACTTATTCAAAGTCGGGATTACGTGGCTGCCTGGCGATGAGATTGCAGGCTGGCGTCACAGCGATGGGCTGATTGTATACAACTTTAATCGCACTTTGTAAGCCTGAATTTTCGCATTTTTCACCGACTGTCATCTTTTGCTGCTATCGGCGTGAGCCTGCAAGAAACCTGCCTGACTAGTCAGTTAATGGATGTAAGGTGCAATGTTCATGCGCTTGCGGGGTTGACCGGGAGAAAAGCCCCGGATGGCGGGGACGAAGCAAAAAATGTCGTTTTTATTGTGTACAATTTTTTTGAAAAGTGTCTTAATCAGTCGCTCGCCGCAGCTTTTCGTGCTCCGAATCGGTGCGGTCTCCTTTTCAACTGACTTCGGGAGGCGCGAAGTCTGACTGCTCCATGCAGGCAGGCGCGCAGAATCAATGGGACGTTTGACTACACACGTTTTGGACGCTGCACACGGTTGCCCGGGCAGCTCGATCAAGGTCGAGTTATACCGCGTTGAAGGTTCGCAGCTGGAATTGGTCGCCAGCGCGACAACCAACAGCGATGGCCGGGTCGATGCGCCGCTGTTGCAGGGCGATGACTACCGTACCGGGGTTTATCAGGTTCAGTTCCACGCTGGCGATTACTACCGCGCCCGTGGTGTGCAACTGCCGGAGCCGGCGTTTCTGGATGTGGTAGTGCTGCGGTTCGGCATCTCTGCCGAACAGGATCACTACCACGTTCCATTGCTGATCTCGCCTTACAGCTACTCCACGTATCGGGGCAGTTGACCCCCAAGCGGCTGCCCCTGCCGGGAAGCGACTGCGCATATAGCTTCTTTGGTCTTTCGCCCGCTCACACTGCGGGCTTTTTTTCGCCTGCGAAATGGTGAACGCCATTGAGCAACTGGATGATCAGAATGCTCACGCTTTCCCCAGTTGGTGCTCGCAGCGATTGAGTACAAGCAATTGCGAATAACTGATGTCGCGGGACGGATCACTGCTCAAAATCCATTTGCGCTGTGCCAGGTTGTACTTCAAATAGCCTGCGCTGCCATCCGCCATGATGATGTGATTGACGCGCAATTCCTTGTCCGCAATTTCGGCAAACTCATCTGGCCACGGGGATTTGTCGTCCTTGGGTGGCTCGAAATATCGCCCGTCCAGACCGCCGATATAAATCATGTCAAAGATCAGGTCGACCGTATGAATGATCCCGTGCGCACCGATGATGGACATCTGGTCCACAAGATCGTCGCCGCCATATTCAGGCACATGAATAGTGGTAGACCCCAGATACAACTGCGTTCCTTGCAATTCGATGGTGACGCTGCCCAGCGCATGGGCATCCAGGTCCCATGTGGATGAGTAGTCCAGTCTGTGGACGGCATTCGCGAAGCCACCGGGTGTGGATAGGCGCAAGATCATTCTTTTGCACAGGTGTACCAGATAGTTTCCCCCGTTGCCCTCGATGCTGGTGATACCGGATTGGCCAGGATGGAACGTCAACTGACTGCAGGAATTTCTGTCGCCGAGTTCGTAAGGCGCCTGTTCAGGCAGCCGGAAGATGTACGGTTTGGGGTTCATCTTCAAGGGTAAGGCGATGTTGGCAAAAGACAGCGAACTGCGTCCGCGGCTATAAACATAGGTTCTCGGCGCCGCCACCATTTCTTTCGTCAAATGTACGTTGTGAACCTTGCCGTCCCTGAAGACCAGAGTAGGCATGATTGATCTGGTTGTTCACTATTTTCAGTAACGCGTCTTCGAGCGTCATTTCCTTGTGATTGGCAAACCTGGCAATTACCACCACTTTATTTCCGAAATGGAAACTGAGCCCGCACTCGATATCTATCTTGTCCGTAGGCGATGAATGTACCCAATCAACTTCTGTCTCGTACCTCGCCTGGACTCCGGTCAGTTCGCAACTGTCGTAATCGAGGAATATCCGCGTACCGTAAAGAGGTGCGCTCCTGCCGGATGTAAACGAGCTCGCAGATGAGTGACGCTGCACGTAGTAATCGGTGAAAGTGTTCGCCGGAACGTGGGGGGCCAAATATTGATCGACAATCGTGACAGGTTCCGGGCCTGCTTCGCGGGTAACGATGGCAAAAATCTCAACGGATTGGTCACCAGTGATCTGTGCAGGCAGGTCAGGTTTGAGGTGGCACTTGTCGCGGGTGACAAAAGTCAGTTTGTTATTGATCAATAGCCGCGTGTCATCGGACTGCCTGTACACATCGTGGACATACAGTTTGCTTGTACGAGCATCATCGAAGTCGAATTTCAACGTGACTTCGAGCGTGGTTTTGACGACTCGCCATGTTTCGATAAGATCCATTCTCCAATCGAGTACGATTGCGCTTTCTTCCACACCGTCTTCTGTTATCGATACGTTATTGATGGTTAGCGGGATGTTGTAAGTATCCTGTCCCGACTCGCCGAATGCTGCGGCCCCATCCTTGTGCAGATAGATGATGTCGTCACCCTCGCCGGCATGGATCGTATCCTTGCCTTGCGCCACGATGACATCGGCTTCCCTTGAGCCGGTGACGTTCGTGGTGCCGTTGCCCAGTGTGTGAATCTCGTTGATACGCTCCAGCAGCGCCTTGAAGGCGTACCGGTTGCCATCTTCGGCCGATGAATCCGGAGTAAACACATGCAGAGTCCCGGCGGACAGGTCGATGTCATAGCCGCGATCGTCTGCCTTGAATTTTTGCTCACCGATGAATTCCAGCGAATTGTGGCCGTCACCTCCGCGCAGGGTGGAGTGGTTTTCATCGTCGGGATCGGCACCGTAGAGCACCTGGGCAGCGTCCTGCGCAATGAACCGATCATTCTCGGACCCTCCGGTCAGGTCCTTCCTGCCATCGGTGAAGTAGAAAACATTCGGTTTCTTGCCCACTCCCCTGACCGTGTCATTACCGCCGCCCAGCAGCCATAAAATGTTTTTGCCGTTTTCGGCACTGCCAAGTTCGGCGCCAGGTGTTTGCGTGGTGACGCCATCACGGGCGTCTATCAGATCGTCTGTATCCCGGATTTGCGGGACGTAAACGATTTTCGAGGTCTTCAGGCCCCAATTGGTGGTGTATTCCCTCCTGGGAAGCAGCGTCACTTCGAATGCTCCGTTGACGACCGCCTCTGTGGTGTTTTTCATGGTTTCATCGAGATACTTTCTGGCCGTTGCTTTCAACTGGCTGGAATGTGCAGCACGGGCTTTGGCAATCTCATAGCGGTCGAGAATGTCGCGGTCGGCCTCCATAAACACGAACGTAAACCAGCCAGTACGCCATCTTTCCTCCAGCGTGAGTTCGATATAGTCGTCAATGTCATCGACCAGACTCACCGCCCCATAGACTTGCGACCCTATGGCCATCATCGCTCCTGCGATCAAACCGACCGGGCCGGCGAACGAGAACCCGGCCATCGCTGCGGAGCCAAGGATGACCGTCATGGCAGCGCTGGCAATGTTCAATCCAGCGCTTACGTAGTGTGCGGTAGCCTCCTTGCCGGATTTTGATTCGGCTGTCTTGAACTCTTTTACGGCACTCATGATGTCGAAAGGCAATGTCAGTGCTCCGCCGATAAGTTCGCCAGAGCGGCTCCATCGCAGTCCAGCCCTGGTCCTGGCGAAATCATTGAAGGCGTCGCTCCCCGTTTTTATCAAACTCGTGCCCACCCGGGTGGTCACCACATCGACAGCTATTGAGGCGCCTTCCGTCACCAGGCCGATACCGTTGAAAAAGGCATCGGTTTCGTTCTTTGCTTTAAGAGCATCGTTGATCCCGCGCAGCCCCATCCATATTCCGAAAAGTTGAATACCGAGGCTTGGGCCGAGCACGCTGTATTGTCTGACCAACGCCCAGTAGGGATAGTTGGTTGGATTGGCGCTGACGCGGCGCAGATCAATCTTTTGTGCCGCATTCAACAGCTGGATGGTTTTTTTGCGAAAGCCACTGGCATCCGGCGGCGCATCTGCTTCTTCCCTGATGACCGGAGGTGCGTCCGCGGGACGAGCCGACGCCAGTTCATACAGGAATGTTGGAAGTAAGTAGTTTTTGCCGAGTGTTGTGACCTTGGTGCGTTTTTCGATTTCGCTGTAACTGAATTGCAGCGAATTGATGAAAGAACGACGGGGGATACGAAAGTGCGTATTGTCGCCCGTCAATGGTTGACCATTAACCGTGGCGCCGAGGGCGTCCAATGATCTGCGTGTGATCGTGGAGGCCCCAAATTGCAGGGGACCAAATAAATCGTCGAGTTCTTTTAATTGATTTGGCTTGCTGTGGGAGCTGGTTTTTCCGCTGTCGGAGGCATCGCGATCAAAATCAATCGTGGAGTCCGTGGAAGGGTTGGGGGTATCGCCAATATCTGTAACAACTACAGAATCCTGAATCGAAAACTGATGTTTCACCGGGCCAGTCATTTGAACTTCCTTGTTCAGTTACTTTAAATGTGCGGTGTCATGCTAATTACAGGTTTTCCAGATGTATATCAGCAGGAAGTTACCGCCCGTTGCGGAAAACTGCTGTCGGTTATTTATTAAAACCGGCACGCCAACTGGAGCAGCATAAGGCTGCTCCAGTTGTCTCTGAATCAGTTTCGAACGGATTTTTTAATGAGGTGGTCAACTTTCACGCACGATATAGAGCGCAGGCGATACACCTGTCAGTTCAAGGCCACCCACCAGGTAGATGATTTTCATCTCGCTGACAAATGAAATTAGCCTTTGGTGCGCCGCCTCGCCCACTACGGCACGAAATTGCGGGTTGGCGATCTCGAACCCCGGCAGCGTGGCACGGTGTAACAGGTTGTGAGGGTCATCCGGAATTTTCAGCACAAACACGGCATCAAGCCCTTCTCGGTGAAACACCACGGCGTTCTCGTTGAGTGCGCGACTGCTGGCATACACGCTGTAGCCATTGTGCTGCAGCACGGTTCTGAACAGGGTCTGCAGGTTGGCGCTGTCAGGTGCTGCCAGATAGGCGCTCCACTCGGGCAGGCGCGTGGGGTCGAAGTTCAGGCGCTGGAACTCGCTGGCCGTGCGGGTCGGGAGGTGGATCCTCCAGTGAGGTGCGGTCACGCCAAACAGGGTAGGCAGCGTTGGCAGCATCATCAGTGGATCGCTCAGATCGCGACGGGGTGAAAAGGTTTTGGCCCTGTCGTTCCAATGCCGGAAGGTCTGATTGAGTCGCGCCAGTCCGTTACCGTCAATTGCCCTTTGATAGGCTGCCCGGCGAAATACTTCCCTGGCAATGGCGCTCGCCGAGTCGGGCGTCATGTAATTGAACGAGTTGGCGACTTGCTGCGTCAGCGGTGTCGCGAACGGCATGCGATTTTCCATCACGGCCCAACCACTCTCGCGTTTGACGGCCCATATCGGTTGCAGCGCAGGTTCTTCCACCAGCATTCGCTCAAATGCGTCAAAGTGATCTGGCGCAAATCGTGGGTGTTGCAGATAGACCAGACGTGGATTGGCCTGCAGGGGCTGAGGCACGATCGGATAATGAAGCCCGGCTATTTCTATTGAGGCGTCCGCCGGTTTTTGCGGTTTGCCCCAGTTGCGCCAGTAACCGGTGGACAGGTTCATTGCGCCGCTGGCATCGAGCAGCAGGCGGTCAGCGAACAAGTCCGTATCGGGGGGGAGTCGCTCTTCGGCCTCCAGTCGCGGACGCTTGCTCGGGCCCGGTTCGGGGGAGTCAGGCCTGACAGCGTGCTGATCGACGTCTGGCCGCGAGTGCGTCTGTTCGGATGTTGTTGTCCGGGATATTTCTCGCCAGAGTCGGGTGCCTGGAATCTGTTCGACCAGCGGCCCCGAGGGTGTGCGCTCTCCCGCATGGCATTGCTGATAGATGCCATCGGAATTTCTGCGCACCTGCACCGTATTGCTCAGGTTTGCATCTGCCGGTTGCGGGTCTTGAATGTCGACGTACGTGCGTTTTTTTCGGTCAAAACGAAGTCCCAGGCTCGAGTCGTCCGGATGGGTCAACGTCTCAGCCAGTTGCCGCGAAAGGAACAGCGGCGTGGCAGGCCTTGCAGGTGTGCCCGCCGAGGGCGATGAGTCAGAGGGTGGGGCGCGCATCCAGTCTGGCGCCTCGATGCGCCACAGCGCCTGCCCGTCGATTCTCCTGAGCGTCGGGCCGGACAAGTGCGGGGTGGCGAGTAATGGCACCTGGTACTCGCCGGCCGCGTTGCGTACTGCCAGAAAGTAGGTGCCTTCGCCCAGGTGGGCATACGTTCTTGAATCCTCGCTCTTGAACAGCCCCGGTTCGTTGTCAATGGCGCGCAACGCAGCCACCTGCTCCGGGCGCAGCGTAATCATGGCCATGGCTGCCGCCACTCGCTCGGGCGTTGCTCCGGGTAGCGGATTGACGACAACAGCGCTTTCCCGAGGTGTTCCACTGGCGGTGGTTTCGACCGCGCGCTCATCGGTGCCGGGTGCGCGGGTTTGCCTGCTTGATCCCGGCCCGCTCACGGCTGCAACGGGATCAGGGCCTTGCGCGGCAGTCGAGCGGGTGGGCAACGCGGAGCCGTCCGGGGAGGGCGAAGAAGAGGGGATTTTGCGTGGAGGTTTGGCCATGGGTATGTACCGCTGATGATTGAAATTCCATCATCTTCGAAGCAGTTTTTTCACTGGCGGTATCTATATATCGTTCTCAAAAATCGTCACGTCTGCGCCTCCCCGTGTCAGGGCTGACGTCACGCTTCTCTGATGATGAACACACAGTAGCGGCCCAGTCCGTCACTGAGGACACCGCCCTGCAGCCAGACGATTTTGCCCTCCGTCCTGGCTTGCATGAGGGCGGTATAGGCGGGGTTGCCAATCCTTGCCCGCAGCTGCGGATCGGCGAATTCCGTCTCCGGGGAATGGCCCAGCGCAAAAGCGTTGCCGGTGACTTGTCCCACCTTCATGAAATAGACCTTGTCCCGGTTGCTGCCCTGGAAAACCAGCGACGACCAATCCTGAAAGCGGGTGAAGGGCGCCACTTCGTAGCCGCAGCGTCTGAGCACCCCGCTGACCAGTAACCTGAGACTGGCAAACGTCGAATTGCTGCGGTATTTGGTCCACTCCTCGTGGAAACGCTGCGGGTCGAATGTCAGGCGTTGCAGCGGGCCGTCCACCTCGGGCGGCAGCAGGACGGTGGTTCGGCCACCAATTTGCGCCTGTGGCGCCACTGGCAGCATGTCCACCGGGTCGGCGAACGAAGAAACTGCGCCCAGTGGCTTGCGCCGCCATTGATCGGTTATCCACTGCAGCTTCAACAGACCGGCGGAGGTGATCGTGCGCGAGTTGTCGGCACGCTCGAACAACATTCTGGCGACGGCTCGGGCAGTGATATCGGAAAACTCGCTGAACATGTCCCTGACCGATTGCGTCAGGGGCTGGGTGAACGATTTCTCGCCGACGCGTACCTTCAATGGCGTATCAGTGCTGCGCCAGATCGGCACGGGTTGAAGGGCCGGCGCCTCGCGCAGCATGCGCTCGAACGTCTCGAAATGGCTCGGCGAAAAATCCGGATGGCTGAGAAAGTACACGCGTGTGGCGTCGTTCGTCTGGTTGCCTGCCGGCACGATAGGGTAGTGGCGGCCGTTGATGGCAATGGATTCACCGGTTTCCGGTTTTATTTCCTTGCCCCAGTTTATCCATTGTTCATTCGCCAGCGGCTGTGGCCGTTCTGCCCCGTGGGCGCGCGTGCCCGGTTGAGCAATGGCGTCAACGCTGGCGCCATCAGTACTGGCCGAATGTTGATTCGATGCCTGGCCCTCTTCGGCGTTCTGAATGAACCGCCAGATTTTCTGCCCCGCCATTTGCTCCACCATCGGGCCCGTCGGGATGAAGCGGTCAGCGGATTTCTGTTGATAACTTCCATCCGGATGACGATGAATCATGATGGTGCCCTCGAGCGTATCGACATAGGGCCGGTGGGCGGCGTCGTAACGCAAGCCCTGCGCCGAGTGTTCGCGGGAGGTCAGGGTGGCCGCCAGAAATGGCGGTATGAACCCGAGAGGCTTGGGCCGAGCGTCGTTGCGCGTCACATCTGGGTCGGGTACAGGCTGCAAAGGCAGCCAATCGGCATGCCAGCGGGCTTCACCTTCGAGTTTTCTGAAGCTCAATTCTGCACCCGGCCGCGTCACCAAAGGACTTCGATATTCGCCATCTGCGCGGCGCTCGACCCACATGTAATCGCGGTCGCCGACGAACGCGTAAATCTGTCCGTCAAAACCTTCGAACAGGCCACTGTCGATCGACACGGGTCGCAGTTCATGGATTTTGTCCTTCGGCCAGTTTGTGGCGCTGATGGCACCCAGCGTTCGGGCGCGCGACGGGTCCGTAATAGCCGTAATGACCACCGCCGATTGCACGTTCGCTCCGCCTGAAGAGGGGGAAGTCGGTGTTGCGGAGGATGTCGAACTGTGGGCATGAGCGGCGCCCACGACGTGAGAGGTTGTGATCGAAGCGGGGGGTACTTCCACACCCGCAACGGGCCTAGGGGCTGGAGAGGCGGGCGGCGTCGTGGTTACGCTGGTTTTCCTGGGCGGCTTGGCCATAGATATCTTCCTGAATAAAAGGGTGGTGCCATCGGATGGCGAGGCGGTCGGTTTACGGTGTCATGCGCGACGCAGTGCGCTGCGCCGCTGGACAAACCGCGCGCCATTTCAACGCACTGGCTGAGTCTCAGAGCAGCGCGAGGCAATGTTGCTTCAGCGCCATCAGTTGCTCGGCGGTCACCGGCGGGTCGGCCTGAAGGGCGAACTGCAGTAAATCCTGGCAAACCTCAAGCTGGTGGTCGCAACGGTTCAAGACCTGCAGTTGGGTGAACGCGAGCTTGTGCAGCGGCTCGTCTGACGTTGCCCAACTGCGGTCGCGCGGATCAAAAATCGGCTGGGCCAAGGCGTTTTCCCGGACCACGGCGTTTTGCACCGCCAAGTGTCGCGCTCGCGCAGGGGTCGCTGCTAACGCGTTGGCGTAGTCGAATTCGGGATCGAAGTAGCGCGCATCAATGTGCTTGACGGAGATCGTGTCGAACTCGATGTAGACGCTGTGCACGATCCCCCCGCGGGTGATGACGTGCACCTGGTCAATCAGGTCGTCGGGCTGGCTGTATTGCGGCAGATGAACAATGACTTCGCCGATGCGCAGCAAATGGTCGGCGAGGCTGATCTCGACTGCGCCCAGTTGCGTCGCGTCGAGCTCCCATACCGATGAATAAGGCAACTGCGCCGGTGCGTCGGCCAGTGCACCGGGGGTCGAGATACGCAACGTTATATTGCGCGTCAGGTGCACGAGGTAGGTGGATCCCTCGCCGACGAGATGCTCGATTGCGCGTTGCCTTTGCAGGCTTTTCAACCCGATGCAGGCGTTGCTGGCGCGCAGCTGATGCCCGGGATTGTCTGCAGGCCGATAAAAAGGGTAGGGGCCGGCGCATGGCTTGAGGGGAAGCGCGACGCTGCTTTTCCAGGCGCTGGAGGAGCTGTTGCGAAACGTTTCGTTGGCGAAAAAATCGTCGGCCACGGGCGGTTGTTCGAGCCGCCACGACACGCCGTCGTTCATGACCAGAATGATCGGCTGGTTCACCGCCAGGGCCGGTCGAGTCAAGCGCTCACCGATGGCGATAGTGCCGACACTGTGAGAACTGGCGAGGTTTTTGATGAGCAATTCATGTTGACCGAAGCGCAGGGACAGGCCGCACTCGGTATACATGATGCGGTCGAACGCCAGCTCGCGTTTGATCGTGGCGTTGTAGTACGCCTCGATGCTGGAGATTTCCTGGCTGGCGTAATCCAGGTAGACCATGCTCAGGGCTTTCGGTGAGTGCTCGGTAATGCGCAGCGTGGTGAGGCGTTCGCCTCGGGGAATGTAGTAACGCTCAAGTTTTTTCCGCGGATCCGTCTGTTCATCTTCGTAGACAATCACCGGGCCGGCTGTGCTGCCCGGTCGGATGATCGTCACCTGCAGAGTGATCGGCCCTGGGGTGTCGAGTGTGGCGGGCAGGTCCGGTACCAGGTGGAAACCATCGCGGGTGATGAACAGCAATTTCGCATTTTGCAGCACGCGTTGCGCGCCGCGCTGTTGGTAGACATCCTTGATCCTGACAATTCGACTCAGGTCGTCATCCAGATCGAACCGCGAGGTGATGACCAGGTGCGCACCTTCCAGCGTCCAGCTGACAATCAGTTCCTTGCGCCAGTCCAGACCGATGATGCTGTCTTGCGCGCCATCCTCGATGATCGACACATGACCGGCCACGTGAGCAATGCTGTAGGTATCGCTGCCGGCTCCTCCGTGCACTGTGGCATGAGCGCCGAACACATCGATGCGGTCATCGCCCTCGGCGGCGTGGATATCGTCCTCTCCCCACGCCTGGATAATGTTGGCTGCTTGCGTGGCGATGACTTCATTGCTGGCGCCGGCAAGGGTTGTCACATTCTCGATGCTGGTCAGGGACGTGTGCGGCTCGAGTTTTCGCTGATGGGTGGAATCGTCCAGGCTGATCACCGACATCAGCCCTGCCTTGAGGTCTACGTGGTAGCCCAGCCTGCCTGCGCCTGGTTCGGCAATGGCATCGGCCAATGACAATGTGTCGTTGCCCTCGCCACCGTCGAGTGCCGATAGCCGACCCTGCGCCGAGGCGTTCTTGAGTTGATTGGCCGCGTCTTTGAACACGAACTGATCGCCGCTGTTGCCCCCGGTCAGCTTCTTGGTGCCGTTCCTGTAATGAAACACGTTGGGTTTGTGTTCGACGCCGCGGATGTCGTCGTCACCGCCGCCGATAAACCACAACACGCCCTTGTGCTCGCCGGCAGTGCCGAGTGACGCCCCCGGGGTTTGCTCATTCACCCCGCCACGGGCGTCCAGCGTGTCATCGGTGTCCTGAATTTGCACACGGCTGACCGTGGCGTCTTCCATGGTTTCCCGCGACCAGTTGTAGAAGCGGATTTGCACCGGGTTCGATTCCGCGACAAAGCCGCCATCGACCACGGCTTCAATCTGTTCTTTGAGCGTTCCGTCGAGCAGTCGTCGCGCGGTGGTTTGCAGCAACCTCGCGTGCTCAGCCGTTGCCTTGGCGAGGTCATAACGATTCTGCACCGCGGTGTCGGGGTCGACGCCCCAGAAGGCAAACCAGCCGGTGCGCAGTCGCTCATGGGTGGTCAGTTCGATGTAGTCATCAATGTCATCCACGGCGCGCACTCCGGCCCACACGCGGGCACCGGCCACCAGAAACAGCCCGGCCAGAAAACCCACCGGGCCTGCCGCGGAGAACCCTGCCAACGCCGCGCTGCCCAGCAGCACGGTCATGGCGGCGCTGGTGACGCTCAGGCCGGCCTCGACGTAGTGGTCAACAGCTTGCTTGCCCGTGGCCTTGGACGCTGCATCAAAAGCGTCGACGGCGGCGATGATGTCGAAGGGCAGGGTCAGGACGCTGGCGAGCAATCCGGCCGAGCGTCCGAGCCGTACGCCGATTCGCGTGTGGGCGAAGCCTTTGCAGGCACTGCGACTGGCCTGAATCATCAGCGTTGCTTTTTTTGCCACGGACACTTCAACCACCATTGAAGCCAGCTCACCGGCGACGCTGGCACCGTTGAATATCGTCTCGTATTCATTCTTGTTGCGGATGGCGTCATGCAGGCCGCGCAGGCCGCTGTAGACGCCAAATGACTGCAGCCCCATGCCCATGCTGGCCATGCCCGCACTTTTCGCGCGATTGACCCAACCGGGCAGGCGGCCGGGCGCTTGTCCGGGCAGTTGCGTGTCGCCGATATCGAGTCGTTGCGCAGCGTTCAACAGCTTGCCCAGCGCATGGCGGTATTTGCGCGGATCGGCGAGCGACGGATCGGTTCCCCTGAGCATCGCCGGGGCAGTCAGGGGGCGCATGCTCGCCAGTTCGAACAGCAGCGAAGGCAGCAAATAATCGTCTGCGCCTGTGGTCAATTTCATCTGCGCTTCGATGGCTATCGGGTCTAGCTGCAGATGGTTCAAGAAGGATTGTTTCGGCTCTCGGAAAAAAGTGTTTTTTCCGTTCAGCTGTTCTCCGAGCAGGGTGGCGCCTAGAGCGTCGAGGGATGTCCGGGTGACGGAATAAGGGCCGATGTGTAACGGGCCGAAGAGCTCGTCGACGATGCGCAGCTGCGAGGCTTTGCTGTTGCGCGTGGCGTGCGCAGGCGTGCCCTCGGCGGCGCTGATGTCGAGTGTCGAGGGCGTTTTCTGATTGGCGCGCAGGCCGATGTCGGTGACGACGACGGCGTCATCCAGATGGATATTCGTGGAAGACTGAGTGCTGGGCAATTTGAGCATCCTTGTTCATTTTTGCTGGCTGTTGATCGGTCGGTGAAAAAGCGGCAGAACGGGCGCACAGCCTTGCAGCGCAGGGGCACGCTGCCAGGCTGGCGCCGTTCACGGATTTCAGCGCTCTCGGATAATGAACACGGAGTCGGGCTTCGACCTGACGTTGAGCACGCCGCCCAGCAGCCAGATCAACTGCTTCTTCGCATGGGCCGCCTGTACTGCGGCATACGCTGGCTGGCCAATGCTGGCGGGCAGAACCGGGTCCAGCAGTTCGGTGCCGGCCTGGGTATGAAGGGCAATGGCATTACCCTCGACCACCCCCAGTTTCAGAATGAACACGTCATCGCTGGCTGGACCGCGGAACACCAGCGTGGGCCGTTGATGATGAGGCGTCAGCGGGAAGACGTCATAACCGGCACGCACCAGCAGGCCACCGGTCAACTGCTTCAAGGCCTGGTTCGAAAGGGTCCTGAGGTAGTAACTCCAGTCTTCGGGGAAACGTTGCGGATCAAAGGTCAGGTTATGCAGTGGCGCGTCCGGTGCGGCGGTCAGCGGTAGCAAGGTTCGCCCGTGCTGTGCGACACGCGGGGCCTCTCGCAACATGAGCATGGGATCGCCGAGTGGCGGCACGCCGGAGGTGGCTCGCCAGTTCCACTGCGTCAGTACCTCATAGATATGGTGCAGCCCGGTGGCAGTGATTTGCGCGGAATTGTCAGCGCGCTCGAACAGGGTTCTGGCGACAGTTTGTGCCGTCCCCTCGGAGAAATCGGTGAAGCGCTCGGCGACCGATTGCGACAAGGGTTTGTGGAAGAGCTTCTGCGCCGGTCGCACTTCCATTGGATCGTTGCTATAGCGATAGATGGCCACAGGCTGGAGGGGCGGCGTCTCTCGCATCACCCGCTCGAATTCGTCGAAGCGGCTGATTGGAGATTCGGGATTTTGCAAAAAAATCATTCGGGGCAAGCGATCGGCAGCCGAGCCTGGTGGCACGATCGCGTAGTCAAATCCGCCCAGCTTTGTGGACGGGCCTGGAGGCGGGCCGTCGTAATGTCCCCACTGCATCCAGTAATAAGGACTTTCAACGGCCTCTCGGGACACTCGCGGTGCGGTGTACAAGACTTCAGCCGGTCCGGATGGTTCGGCACTCTCCTCCAGCCGGGGACGTTTTGCCGGGCGGGTGCCGATGTCTGTATCGGTGTCGGACGACTCGTGGATATACAGTCGCGGGCTTTGCGGGGACGATTGCCGTTCGGGGATTCGCCGCCAAAGATCCGTGCCGGGGATGCGCTCCACCGACGGGCCCGAGGCAAACCGCTCGTTGAAGTCGCTGGCCTGATATTCACCGTCGCTGTTCTTGCGGATCAGCACCGTACCTTCGTCCGCAATATCTGCGTAGGTCCTGCCGGTTTTGTCGTAACGAAGGCCATCCTGCGGCCGTGCGGGCTCCAGCAGTTTCGCCAGTCCGGGGGATAGAAATTCAAAGGCTGGCGCCATTTCGCGAGGCGGAGTCTGCGCGGCTTTTTTTACCCAGCCAGGACGCTCGATGCGCCAATGCGGTTCACCGTCGATCCTGGCCAGAATCGGCCCTGGCACGCCGGGCACGAAGGGGAAGGGCACCTGATATTCACCTTGGCTGTTGCGCTCGACCATTGTCTTGCCCAGGCCTTTCAAATCGGCAAACAGGGTGCCTTCGTTACTGGTGAACAACCCTGAATTGCCTCTGAATGGAACCAGTTCGTCGAGGCGCTCTTTCGGCCACGTGATCATGTGGATCGCCGATTCCACGGTGAGGATCGCAGCTCGCGTAGGTGATCCCGGAATGTCCGTGATGATGACCGCTGATGAGTGTGGTGTTTCAATCGACGTGTCGGTGCTGGCGCGTCGGGCAGCATCAGCATCGGGAGTATTGATAGATAAGTCCGCAACCTGATTGTGAGCGCGGGCAGCGGCGTTTGAACTGTTCGCCGCTTTACTTGCGCTGGAAGTATTGTCGATGTTTGAGGTGTTGGTTTTTTTCGTCGGCTTTAACATTTATACACTTCGGGTTGAATGATTAAGATTGGTCGATAAACAGGCTTGTAATGTTTAGCGCGCAGGGCGACCACGACACATCGCAACGGGCGTGCGTCGGGTGTTATGCGGTTTGGTGGCGGCGATCGGTCGGGCTACGCTGGAATACAGGCCGGCCGAGAGCGCTAGGGACAGGGGAATAGGGGCGAGCAAATGTCGGCGGCCGAACAAACGTTGGTTGCCGGGATTTCGGAGTCGGTTTTAATCGTGCGGATGTGTAGACGCTGGGCCATATAGAACTTCCTTGTTCTGGCGTGGATGGTCAGTTGCGCGGCTATATTAGAGAGGGAGTTTGATGGGTGTATATCGAAGTGTTGTTGCCTGGTGTTGCGAATTGCGCGGGATGAAATTACGTAACTTTTAAAACTGATTCAGTTTGATTTATTCACGGTTGTCACTGCTGAAATCCGTGCACACGGATCAACAGCAGTGCCAAACCCATCACCCGATTGCCGTTCTCAGGAATGGCTGCCAAGCAGGGAAGCCGCGCCCGCTCCGCCGAACAATCCTGCGCTGATGCGGTTGAACCAGCTCTGCCCCTTGCCGCTGCGCAGGTATCGAGCTGCACCGTGGGCACTCAATCCGTAGGCCAATTTGCACAGCAGATCCAGCACCGTCCAGGTCGCGATCATGACCAGCAGTTGCGGGAGAAACGCTTGCTCGGCGCTGAGAAACTGCGGGAGGAAGGCGGCAAAGAACAGAATGTCTTTCGGGTTGCTGGCGCCGAGCACGAAGGCGCGACCGAACAAGGCGCGGAATCTGGGAACCGGCGCGGCTTGCGGCACTTCGGTGGCCACCGAGGGCTGGCGCGATTGCTGCCAGCTCTGCCAAGCGAGGTAGAACAGATAGATCGCGCCGACGATTTTCAGCGCGCTGAAAAGTTTTTCCGATGCCAGCAGCAGGGCGCCCAGACCCAGCGCAGAAGCACTGAGCAAACAGATCGAGGCAAACACGCCGCCGAGAAACGCCGGGTAGGAACGACGCAAACCGTAATTCAGGCTGTTGCTGATCATCAGCAACGACAGTGGCCCCGGAATAAGGATCACCACCAGCGCAGCGCCGCTGAACAGCAGCCAGGTTTCCAGACTCATCATTTGCTCCTTTTTGTTGTATTCACGAATGTGCAAAAGCCCCACCCGCGAGGGTGAGGCCGTTTTGAAGCCTGAACCGCGTGCCGCTTACAGGAAGATGAACTTGGCGAAGAAGATCGCGCAGAGCACCCACAGGCTGACGGAGATTTCCTTGAACTTGCCGGTGCCGGCCTTCAGCGCCACATAGGTGATGAAGCCCAGCGCGATACCGTCAGCGACCGAAAACGTCAGCGGCATCATGATCGCGGTGACGATGGCCGGAATGGCATCGGTGGCTTCGTCCCACTCGATGTGGGCCATGCTGCCCATCATCAGCATTGCAACGTAGATCAATGCACCGGCGGTGGCGTAGGCGGGAATCATGCCGGCCAGCGGTGCAAAAAACATCGCCGCTATAAATAGCACACCTACAGTGACGGCGGTAAGACCAGTCCGACCACCAGCGGCCACGCCAGCGGCACTTTCCACATAACTGGTGACGGGCGGAACACCCACCACGGCGCCGAATACGCTGGAAGCACTGTCGGCTTTCATGGCGCGGGAGAGGTTTTCGATGCGACCGTCAGCGTTCACCAGATTGGCACGCTGGGCAACACCCATCAGGGTGCCGGCGGTGTCGAACATGTGCACGAAGAGGAAAGCGAGGACCACGCTGATCATGCTGACGTTGAAGACACCGGCCACATTCATCGCCATCCAGGTCGGTGCCAGGCTTGGCGGGGCGGACATGATGCCTTGATAGTGCACAAGGCCCAGGCCCCAACCGGCCAAGGTGACGGTGATGATGCTGATGAGGATCGCGCCAAAAACGCGGTGGTAGCTGAGAATTGCGATCATCAGGAAGCAGACCGCGGCGAGCAGGGGGCCAGCTTCATGCAGGGAGCCCAGTTTGAGCAGAGTCGCCGGACTATCGACAACGATGCCAGCGGTTTTCAAACCGATCAGCCCGAGAAACAAACCGACACCGGCGCCCATCGCGTGGCGCAGGCTGACCGGAATGCTGTTTAGCAGCCATTCGCGAATCCGCGAGAAGGTCAGAATCATGAACAACACACCCGAGACAAACACCGCACCGAGGGCGGTTTCCCAGTTGTAGCCCATGGTGCCGACCACGGTGTAAGTGAAAAACGCGTTGAGGCCCATGCCCGGTGCCAGACCCACCGGCCAGTTGGCGTACAGGCCCATCAACAGGCAGCCCAGTGCAGCGGCGATACAGGTGGCGACGAAGGCGGCACCGTGGTCAATCCCGGCATCGGCCATGATGTTGGGGTTGACGAAGATGATGTAAGCCATGGTGATGAAGGTTGTCAGACCGGCAATCAGCTCGGTCTTCACCGTGGTGCCATGCAAGCTGAGTTTAAACAGGCGCTCAAGCAAGCCAGTGCGTATTGGCGGCGTGAGATCCAGCGTCGATGCTTCGGATTTGCGGCTTTCCACAGCGAGTACTCCTCAAGAGTTTTATTGTTATTTCCAGGGCCGGACCCATGAGGGGTGGCAGCGGCCCTTTGAGGCATACGCGAATTTGTTGACCATGCGGTCAGGAACTCGCACGCTGTGGATTATGCTTTTGTGTACAAATAAAGCAAATATTGTTTTTTATTTTGTTTACGAAAAGTCCGTCGATAGGGATATATCGACTTTGTCGGCCTCATCGCAGGTGAGCCAGCGCCCACAGTGTTTATTTGTGGATCTGATTTTTGTGGTCAGCTCATAACCCTGTGGGAGCTGGCTTGCCTGCGATGAGGCCAGGACAGTCAATCAAAAACCGCCCGACTGTCCCCCAGCGCCAGATTCACCGCCAACCAGCCATTCACCGCAGCCTCCCCAGCCTCGGCAAACACCCGCTCCAGCAGCTTCACCTGCTCACGCCGTAACGTCTGTTCAAATTTCGCGCCTTCGGCGGTCAACGCCAGCAGGCGTTTACGCTTATCCGTCTCTGACGCGACGCTGTCCACCAGATGCATTTCCTGCAATTGGCGCAACGGCATGTTCAGCGCCTGCTTGCTCACGCCCAGCAAGGCCAGCAGTTCCTTGACGCTCAGATTCGGGTAGCGGGCGATGAAAAACACAATGCGCTGATGCACCCGTGACAAGCCTCGGCGCTCGAGCATTTCGTCAGCCTTGGCGGTGAACGCCTGATAACCGAAGAAAAACGCTTCCATGGCCTGCTGCTGACTGCTGGGGTTTTTAAGGTCAAGCATGTTGACGTACTCGCTCAAGCTGTCGTAGTTTCAGTCAACAAGTTTGACTCATTTTTCACACGCCTTGCTACCGGTGACCTCCATGGCTTTTTCCGAACGTGTCTCGCGCCTTAAAAGTTCTCTGATCCGTGAAATCCTCGCCGCAGCCCAGCGCCCGGAAGTGATGTCGTTCGCCGGCGGCCTGCCGGCAGAAGCGATGCTGCCGAAAGTCGAATGGGCCGACATGCCCTTGTCGCTCGGTCAGTACGGTATGAGCGAGGGCGAGCCAGCATTGCGTGAAGCCTTGGCGGCTGAGGCGAGGGCGTTGGGGCTGGCCTGCGACGCAAGTCAGGTGCTGGTGGTCAGCGGCTCTCAGCAAACGCTGGATCTGGCGGCAAAGCTGTACATCGACAAAGGCACCGAGATTCTGCTGGAGGCGCCGACTTACCTGGCTGCATTGCAGATCTTCCAGCTGTTCGGCGCTGATTGCCTGACTGTGCAGCAGGAGGCCGACGGCCCGAACCTTGCGCAACTGCGCACTCGCCTGGAACAGCATCGTCCGGCGTTCATCTATCTGATCCCGACGTTCCAGAACCCGTCTGCCGTGCGCTACAGCGAAGCCAAACGCGCAGCGGTCGCCGCTTTGCTCGACGAATTCGGCGTGACCCTGATCGAAGACGAGCCGTACCGCGAACTGACGTTCGACGGCGGCAGCGCCAAGCCGATCGCCGCACGCCTGAAGACCTCCAGCTGGATCTACACCGGCACCGTGTCGAAAACGCTCCTGCCGGGTTTGCGCGTCGGCTACCTGATCGCCAGCCCTGACCTGTTCCCGCATCTGCTCAAACTCAAGCAATCAGCGGACCTGCACACCAATCGCATCGGCCAGTGGCAGGCGTTGCAGTGGATCGGCAGCGAGAAATATCAGCAGCATTTAAATGAGTTGCGCAGCTTCTACCGTGAGCGTCGCGATGGCTTTCAAGCGGCGCTGCACATGCACTTTGCCGATCTGGCCGACTGGGATGTGCCGCAGGGTGGGCTGTTTTTCTGGCTGACGTTGAAACAACCGCTGGACACGCGCACGTTGCTCAACCAAGCGTTGGCCAATGACGTGGCGTTTATGCCGGGCGAGCCGTTTTTCCCGGAGCCGGACAATCATCATGGGCATTTGCGTTTGAATTTCAGCCACATCGATCCGGCGCGACTGGATGAAGGGCTGAAGCGATTGGCGGCGGTGGTGCGCCAGGCGCAGATAGAAAAAGCGGCCTGAAAAACAGATAAACCGGCTCGAGGGCCGGTTTATTTATGGCTGGGATTTGCGGTGTCTTTACTGGCCTCATCGCTGGCAAGCCAGCTCCCACAGTGATCTGTGGCGTTCACAGAACTTGTGGGTGGCTTGCCAGCGATGAGGCCATCAGCAACACCACAATCCATCAGACCGCCGCAAACCGCTTATTCAGATAATCAATAATCACCTTGGACTCATACATCCAGGTCGTCTGCCCATTCTCTTCAATGCGCAGGCACGGCACTTTGATCCGGCCGCCCTGTTCCAGCAGCGTCTGGCGATCCTTCTCGTTGTTCTTCGCATCCTTCAACGCCACCGGCACGTTCAAACGACGCAAGCTGCGACGGGTTTTTACACAGAACGGGCAGGCGTGGAATTGGTACAGGGTCAGGTCTTTGGCAGCCGCATCGACTTGCGCCTGAGCAGCGGCGGGGCGCTGTTTCTTGCCCGGACGGGTGATGAAGTCGACGAAAATAACCAGTTGGCCGAGGCCGACACGAAGCGCTTTGACGAACACGTTGAAAGCCTCACGGTGCACATAGAGAAAGGCGCGCAGCTTACCCGATTTTTCACGGGCGAAAAAAAACCGGCGATCAACGCCGGGTTTTTTGTGTGACGAGTTACTTGATCAGGCTGAGGAATTCGCTGCGAGTCGCTGCGTTTTCACGGAACTCACCGAGCATCACCGAAGTGATCATCGACGAATTCTGTTTCTCGACACCGCGCATCATCATGCACATGTGCTTGGCCTCGATCACCACCGCAACGCCCAGGGCGCCTGTGACTTGCTGAACCGCGTCGGCGATCTGGCGGCTGAGGTTTTCCTGAATCTGCAGGCGACGGGCGTACATGTCGACAATGCGCGCAACCTTCGACAGGCCCAGCACTTTGCCGCTCGGGATATACGCGACGTGAGCCTTGCCGATAAACGGCAGCAAGTGATGTTCGCACAGCGAGTACAACTCGATGTCCTTGACCAGCACCATTTCGCTGTTGTCTGAGCTGAAGAGGGCACCGTTGGTGACCTCTTCAAGCGTCTGTTCGTAACCGCGGCAGAGGTACTGCATGGCTTTGGCGGCACGCTTTGGCGTGTCGAGCAGGCCCTCGCGGGAGACGTCCTCGCCCAATTGGCCGAGAATCGCGGTGTAATTCTGTTCCAGGGACATGAAACTACCTGTGGGGATTTTCGCAAAGAGCAAGGGTACGGTGGCGGACACGCCCCTGCAAGTTCGGTGTAACGCGATTATTCGTCGCGGCCTTCCATCATGGTGCGTTTGAGCATCACGTAAACCGCGCCGGCGCCGCCATGTTTGGCCTGGCACGAGCAGAATCCCAGCACTTGCGCGTGCTGGCGCAGCCAGGTGTTGACGTGGCTTTTGATCATCGGCCGCTTGCCGTCCAGCCGCACAGCCTTGCCGTGGGTGACGCGCACGCAGCGAATTTCGAATCTGGTCGCCTCGGCGAGAAACGCCCATAGCGTTTCCCGGGCCTTTTCCACGTTCATGCCGTGCAGGTCGAGGCTGCCTTCGAACGGGATCTGCCCGACCTTGAGCTTGCGCATCTGACTTTCCTGAACCCCGTCCCGGGACCACATCAACTCGTCTTCCGGACCTACATCGATCACGAACTGATCCGACAGACCGTCAACGGTCGCCTGGTCGGTGCGCACGGTAGCCGATTGGCGCAGCTTGGCGATCTGTGCGCGGTCAGTCTTGGGTTTGCCGGTGTCGGCGCGATCGTGCTTGATCGGCTTGACGCCGCGCAGCTCGTTTTTGAACAGGGAAAAATCGTCGTCTTGCATGTCAGCCTCCGCGAAGGGCGGCCAGTTTACCCAAGTCGAAACAAAACGGCCCGGCAAAAAGCCAGGCCGTCGATCAGTCGTGTTTTTTCATCAGGTGCGGGGACATGTTCAGTTCCCTCGATTGCCGTGCGCGGCGGCGGCAGCGACGCCACAGGGCGACACCGAAATACAGAAACAGCAAACCGACCGCCAGAATGATCGCCGAGCCCATAGGCGTGGCGTTCAAGTCACCGAGCGCCGGCGGGCGTCCCAGCAGGCTGGCAGCACCGGCCATCGCCAGCAGCACGCCAAACGTCGCCAGAATGGCGGCGAACGCTGCACCGAAACGAAAACGCCAGTTGCTTTGGCCTTTGGGCCGCAAGCGGCGTGCGTCAAATCCATCGGATAACTTCATTCCGACCTTCCTCAATGGGTATCGGCCCTTCGACCGGGAGTTGACCGGGTTGTTCCTGAGGCTATGGCATTTGCGGCAAATGAGAGGCTTTTGCGGATGAGCGGCGGCATGAGCCGCTCATCAAGCGGCGATCAGATCAGTTCTTGAGTCAAGGCGAGGGTGGCGAAGTTGTCGGCCATGATCGCCATTTCCGCCTCCTGCACGCGTTCGGCGCTCAGCACACGGCCCTTGAAGGGCAAGTCACGGGTGGCGCAGGCATCTTCAACCAGGGTGCAGCGGAAACCCAGGTTCTTCGCTGCACGCACGGTGGTACTGACGCTGGAATGGCTCATGAAGCCGCAAACGATCAGGTCCAGCGAGCCAAGGTTTTGCAGGCGATCGAGCAATTCGGTGCCGTGAAAGGCGCTCGGCAGCAGTTTGCCGATGATGGTTTCGTCACCCTGCGGCTCGAGGCCAGGGATGAATTCGCCGCGTTCGCCTTGCGGGTCGAACAGGCCACCGACGGTGCCAAGGTGACGCACGTGCACGATCGGCCGACCGGCGGCACGGGCGGCCGCGACCACTTGTTTGATGTTTGCGACGGCCGCGTCCATGCCGCTCAGGGCCAGCGGGCCACTGAGATATTCTTTCTGGGCATCGATGATGACCACGGTCGCATGGCTCAGTGTGGCCGCCGCGTAACCGCGACCGCTGAGTTGAAACATCGTTTTTGGAACGGACATTCTGGGGCTCCTTGGGGTGGGGCTTTTGCGGCATTGTCCTCTGGCTGAGCGGTTCTGTGAATCGCTACCATCGTAGGCACCGTCGTTATTGGCCTGCAGCCTTGTCAAGTTACACGTTCTGTTCAATAGCTGATAAGAAAAACAGAACACTCCTACGGTCGGCCCGGTGTTTTTCCTGCGTCGTCGCGAGGCGTTTTGGCTGGTAGAATCGCCAGTCGTTTTTTCTGGAGTTCTGCCCCGTGATCACTTCCCGACTTCGTACCCTGCGCGACCATATCCGTTGGGCCGTCAGCCGCTTCCATGGGGAGGATCTGTTTTTCGGCCATGGCACCGACAACGCGTGGGATGAAGCCCGCCAGTTGGTGCTGGGCGCTCTGCACCTGCCGTGGGAAATCGCCGACAGCTATCTGGACTGCGCGCTGGAAGACGATGAACTGGTTAATCTGCAACGCTTGCTCAAACGCCGCATCGAAGAGCGCATTCCAACCGCATACCTGTTGGGTGAAGCGTGGTTCTGCGGCATGTCTTTCATTGTCGATGACCGTGTGTTGATTCCGCGTTCGCCGATTGGCGAGCTGATCGAAAACCGTTTTGCGCCGTGGTTCGGCGATGAGCCGGCGCGAATTCTTGACCTGTGCACCGGTTCCGGTTGCATCGGTATCGCTTGCGCTTACGAGTTCCAGAACGCTGAAGTCGTGCTGGCGGATCTGTCGTTCGAAGCGCTGGAGGTGGCCAATCAGAACATCGAGCGTCACGGCGTCGATGAGCGCGTGTACACCGTGCAGGGCGATGGCTTTGATGGGTTGCCGGGTCAGCGTTTCGACCTGATCGTGTCGAACCCGCCTTACGTGGATGCCGAGGATTTCGCCGACATGCCGGACGAATATCAACACGAGCCGGAGTTGGGCCTGGCCTGCGGTGATGACGGTCTGAACCTGGTACGACGGATGCTCGCCGAAGCGGCGGATCATTTGACCGAGAAGGGTTTGCTGATTGTTGAAGTCGGCAATAGCCAGGTGCACGTTGAGGCGCTGTACCCGGAAGTCGATTTTGCCTGGCTGGAATTCGCGCGCGGCGGGCATGGCGTGTTCATGCTGACCGCAGAGCAGTGTCGCGATCATCAGGCGCTGTTCGCTTCCCGCGTTTAACCCGCTAAAAGCTTCGTCGGAACGCCGCCCGGAGCAGGCTCGCTCCCACCTTTGGAATGCATTTTCCTGTGGGAGCGAGCCTGCTCGCGAATGGCCGCACCGCGGTATCAAGCCATCAGCGGTGTGTTGCAATCCAGATCAACAACCCCGCCTGAAACACCGCAAATGCCACCAGGCAAGTAATGGTGAACCGCAGCCCGGCGTCTTCGCGCTTGAACTTGCTGACCTTGTCTTCCTGCTTTTTGAGCTTCACTTCCTGCTCGGCCAGATTCTGCTCAGCCTGTTGAAGCATCTGTGCCGCTTCAAGAATTTCGACGACTTGCAGCTTTTCGCTGTTCCAGTCACCGAGCAAGTCTGCGACCTGCACTTCCTTGACGCTGCCCTTCAAATGCTGCGCATCGGCGTACGCCACGTCAAAACCATGCACGCGCAGGAAATGATCGCGACGCAGGCGAGTGTCCTCGTTCAACGCGTCCTTGTTGTTCAAGTCCATGCCGTCGACGGTGTAGGTGGGCCAACGTTTTTTCGCCCAGTTGATGCCTTGCGCAGCGACGAAACGGCCGATGCCACGGTTCAACGGTTCGATCTGCAAGCCGCTGTCCGGGCCAAAATGCACACGCTTGGTGGTGTGATCGACCCATACGTCGAGGTGATTCTGTTCTTTGCGCACGCGCTGGCCAGGCAGTTTGATCGCCATGCGCATCAGGCTTTGCTCTTTGCTGTTGCGCTCGGCGTAACCGAATTCGACAAAGCGCAGCGGCCGGCCACCGGTGTGGCGATCAGTCTGTAGCGGGGCCAGGCGGAGCATCTTGTGGTGCTCGGCGTGGACATCCGCCCACGGCAGCTCGACCGCTGGCGGTACGTCTTTTTCAGCGGTGGTGTCGGGTGAAGTCTGCGTATCAGTCATAACGGCGAGATCCTGTCCAAGCCCTGCTTGTCACCCGCGATTGCGCTGGCGACAAAGGCTTATCGGCCGTTTTCTTCAGGACTGGAGGGCTATCAGGCTGGAAAACTGCCTGAAACGCCCCCAGTTGAGGCTTATCGGGCGCGAAGTCCGTCAATAAAGTCGATGATTTGTGAGCCGAGTTCTGCCGCCAGTGGCAAATTCGGGTCCTTGTAGGAGGCCAGTTGCCGCTTCATGTCGTTGTGCACGATGCGCAAGACATGGTTCATGCCTTCGATCACCACCAGCCTGGCGTCCGGTTTGGCAGCCTTGAGCAATTTCGCGTCTTCGGTACCGACCTGCATGTCATTGCTGCCCTGGACAATCAGCGCCGGCATTGGCAATTGCGCGAACGCTTTCGTGGGATCCTGACGGAACAGCGAAATCAGATACGGCTGCACGCTCGGACGGAATATCACTTGCAGCTGCGCCGGTACGTTGTCATCGACGTGACCGGCCTTGAGGCTGTCGAGCAGCTCATTGCTGCGCAACATCAAAGGCGGCGGCAGGCTGCGGGCCAGTTGTTCACGAATCACCTGATCGACCGGCCGGGCACTGCCGGACAAGGAAATCACCGCTGCCGCGTCTACCTTTGGCGCAGCGAGGGTGGCGATCAGCGCGCCTTCACTGTGACCGAGCATAATCAGCTGACCGAAACGCGGATCCGCCTTGAGCTTTTGTCCCCACGCCACCGCGTCGGCTGCGTAGGCCTCGACTGACAGATTGCGCTCATCCGGCGTCGCGGCCAGGCTCGCGGCCACGCCGCGTTTGTCGTAACGCACGCTGGCGATGTTGTGTTTGGCCAGCACCCATGCCAGCCGTTTGAGACTGTCGTTGCGCCCTCCATCGGGGTTGTTTCCGTCACGATCCGTAGGACCTGAGCCAGAAATGATCAGGACAACCGGTACAGGCTTGTCGGATTTTGGCAGCAACAGCGAGCCGAAAAGTTCGCCGCTGCCGGTGTCCAGAGACATCGGGCGCTGTAGGACAGTCGCCTGGGCAAAGCCAGTAAAGAGGGTAAGACTCAAGATCAGAACTCGCAGCATCATCACGCCATCATTCGCCAAGATGCCGGTTGGACTCGCCAGCACCACTAAGGTTCGAGGATGAACTACTCGGTTAGCCTGCGTATACTGGCGCGCATCACGAATTTGGGTTTGATTTCACGGAGCGTCCTGCATGTCCGGCAATACCTACGGCAAGTTGTTCTCTGTCACCACCGCTGGCGAAAGCCATGGTCCGGCGTTGGTCGCCATTGTCGACGGCTGCCCGCCGGGCCTGGAGATTTCTGTCGAAGACTTGCAGCGCGACCTTGATCGCCGCAAGCCCGGCACCAGCCGCCACACCACCCAGCGCCAGGAGCCCGACGAAGTCGAAATCCTTTCCGGCGTGTTCGAGGGGCGCACCACCGGTTGCTCGATTGGCCTGCTGATCCGCAACACCGACCAGAAGTCCAAGGACTACTCGGCGATCAAGGATCTGTTCCGCCCGGCCCACGCCGACTACACCTACCACCACAAATACGGCGAGCGCGACTACCGTGGCGGTGGCCGCAGCTCGGCGCGCGAAACCGCGATGCGTGTGGCGGCGGGTGCGATTGCGAAGAAATTCCTCGCCACTCAGGGCATCGTCATTCGTGGCTACATGAGCCAGCTCGGCCCGATCGAAATCCCGTTCAAGACCTGGGATTCGGTTGAGCAGAACGCTTTCTTCAGCCCCGACCCGGACAAAGTCCCCGAGCTGGAAGCCTACATGGACCAGTTGCGCCGTGATCAGGACTCGGTCGGAGCGAAAATCACCGTGGTCGCCGAAGGTGTGATGCCGGGTCTGGGCGAGCCGATTTTCGATCGTCTCGACGCCGAACTGGCCCACGCGCTGATGAGCATCAATGCGGTCAAAGGCGTGGAAATCGGCGCCGGTTTCGCCTGCGTTGCCCAGCGCGGCACCGAGCATCGCGATGAAATGACACCGCAAGGTTTCCTCAGCAACAACGCTGGCGGCATCCTCGGCGGTATCTCGTCCGGTCAGCCGATCGTTGCGCATCTGGCGTTGAAACCAACGTCGAGCATCACCACCCCGGGCCGTTCGATTGATGTCGATGGCAACCCGGTCGATGTCATCACCAAGGGCCGTCACGACCCGTGCGTGGGGATCCGCGCCACGCCGATTGCCGAGGCGATGATGGCCATCGTGCTGATGGATCACCTGTTGCGTCACCGTGGGCAGAACGCCGATGTGCGCGTGAGCACGCCGGTGCTGCGTCAGCTTTGATGGCAGATATCAAAGCCGCTGCGGCTTGACGGGCGTGGCGGTGCTTCCTTACTGGCGGCTGTCCAGTTTTTATCTGTTCTATTTCGCCTTGCTCGGTTCGACGGCGCCGTTTCTGGCGCTGTACTTCGATCACCTCGGATTCAGCGCCGCGCGCATCGGCGAACTGGTGGCCATCCCGATGTTGATGCGCTGTGTGGCGCCGAACATCTGGGGCTGGCTGGGCGACTACACCGGCAAACGGCTGGCCATCGTACGTTTCGGCGCGGTGTGCACGTTGCTCACCTTCTCGTTGATTTTCGTCAGCAAGAGCTACGCCTGGCTGGCGATGGTCATGGCGCTGCATGCGTTCTTCTGGCACGCGGTGTTGCCGCAGTTCGAAGTCATCACGCTGGCGCATCTGCAGGGCCAGACCTCGCGTTACAGCCAGATCCGCCTGTGGGGCTCGATTGGTTTCATCATCACCGTGGTCGCTTTGGGGCGCCTGTTCGAATGGCTCAGCCTCGACATCTACCCAGCGGCGCTGGTGTTGATCATGGCCGGCATTGTCCTCAGCAGCTTGTGGGTGCCGAACGCGCAACCGGCGCAGGGCAACCGACCGGGCGGGGAGGGCTTTCTCAAACAATTGCGCAGTCCCGGTGTGTTGGCGTTTTACGGCTGCGTGGCGCTGATGCAAATGAGCCACGGCCCGTATTACACGTTTTTGACTTTGCACCTGGAAAAACTCGGTTACACACGAGGCGTGATCGGCATGCTCTGGGCGGTCGGTGTGGTCGCCGAAGTGCTGATGTTCATGGCCATGAGCCGGATTCTGGCGCGGTTCTCAGTACGCCGGGTGCTGCTGGCCAGTTTTCTGCTGGCGGCCCTGCGCTGGTTACTGCTAGGTTCGTTCGCCGAGTTTCTCTGGGTGCTGCTGTTCGCACAGATTCTCCATGCGGCGACTTTCGGCAGTTTTCACGCCGCTGCCATCCAGTTCGTGCAACGTAGCTTCGGTGCGCGCCAACAGGGGCAGGGCCAGGCGCTGTATGCGGCGCTGGCCGGCACCGGCGGTGCGCTGGGCGCGTTGTATTCCGGCTACAGCTGGAATGCCCTCGGGGCGACATTGACCTTTAGTATTGCCAGTCTCGCGGCGCTTGCTGCTGCCGTTATCATTGCCACACGTATGCAAGAGGACAGGCCATGAGCCTTACCCGTGAACAACTCGCCCAGCAAATCGTCGACGCCGGGCGTTTCCTTTATGGTCGCGGCTGGTCGCCGGCCACCAGCAGCAATTATTCGACGCGTCTGTCGGCCAGCGAAGCGTTGTTGACCGTGTCCGGCAAGCACAAGGGCCAGTTGGGTGTGGACGATGTGCTCGCCACCGACCTTGCCGGTAACAGCCTGGAACCGGGCAAAAAGCCGTCCGCCGAAACTCTGCTGCACACCCAGCTCTACAGCTGGCGCCCGGAGATCGGTGCGGTGCTGCACACTCACTCGGTCAATGCCACGGTGCTGTCGCGCCTGACCCCGCAAGACTTTATCGAGTTCGAAGACTACGAACTGCAAAAAGCCTTCAGCGGCATCTCGACCCATGAATCCCGGGTGCGCGTGCCGATTTTCGACAACGACCAGGACATTGCGCGGCTCGCCGCCAAGGTGCAGCCTTGGCTCGACGCCCATCCCGATTGCGTCGGTTATCTGATTCGCGGTCACGGCCTCTACACCTGGGGCGCGCAGATGAACGACGCGTTGCGCCAGATCGAAGCCTTTGAATTCCTGTTTGAATGCGAGTTGAAAACCCGCAGCGTCATGAACCGCCAGGGCTGACTTCACCCGAAGTCGCCCATTTGCCTGATGAAATGCTGTGCCCGACCGGTCTGCAAGAACCGGACGGCAAGGCCGATACCGAGGAATTGCCCCAATGAGCAGCTTGTCCGTCTATCACGTTTCCAGCCCTGACATTCCGAACAAGGTGCTGACCCATCTCGAAGAAATCGCCTCGACTCTGGCCGAGCAAGGTGTGCGCTTCGACCGCTGGCAAGCCACCGCGAAGATCCAGCCCGGCGCCACGCAGGAAGAGGTGATCAGCGCTTACCAGGAGCAGATCGACAAACTGATGACCGAGCGCGGTTACGTCACCGTCGACGTCATCAGCCTTAACAGCGACCACCCGCAAAAAGCCGAACTGCGCGCCAAGTTCCTCGAAGAACACCGCCATGGTGAAGACGAAGTCAGATTTTTCGTCGCCGGTCGTGGGCTGTTTACCCTGCACATCGACGATTACGTGTACGCCGTACTCTGTGAAAAGAACGATCTGATCTCCGTTCCGGCTGGCACCAAGCACTGGTTCGACATGGGCGAGCATCCGCACTTTGTCGCGATCCGTCTGTTTAACAACCCGGACGGCTGGGTTGCCAATTTCACCGGCGAAGACATCGCCGGGCGATTCCCGCGTCTGGAGGACTGAGCCCATGTCGATCAAAGTCATCCTCACCGACATCGAAGGCACCACCAGCGCCGTCAGTTTCGTCTTCGACGTACTGTTTCCTTACGCGGCCAGACACCTGCCGGACTTCGTGCGCCAGAACGCTGAGCGTGCCGATGTCGCAGAGCAACTCGACGCCGTACGCCGTGACAGCAACGAGCCGCAGGCCGACGTTGAACGGGTTGTTGAAATCCTTTTGAGCTGGATTGCCGAAGACCGTAAAGCCACGCCGCTTAAAGCGTTGCAAGGCATGGTCTGGGAGCAGGGTTATCAGGCCGGGCAGTTGAAGGGGCATGTTTATCCGGATGCTGTTGAAGCACTTCAACGCTGGCACGCGGCGGGTTATCAACTGTTTGTGTACTCGTCGGGCTCGATCCAGGCACAGAAGCTGATCTTCGGCTGCTCGGAAGCAGGGGATCTGACGCCGCTGTTCAGCGGCTATTTCGACACCACGTCGGGACCGAAACGAGAGGCGCAGTCTTACACGAACATTCAACAGGCGATCGCGGTTGAACCTGCGCAGATCCTGTTTCTGTCGGACATCGTCGAAGAGCTCGACGCCGCTCAGTCAGCGGGCCTGAAAACCTGCGGTCTGGCCCGCGATGGCGGAGAACTGGCGGGCCACGTTACCGTCGACAGCTTCACCGGCATCGAACCGGAAGCGTTCTAACGTCTGCGCTAAACCCTGCATGAAATCCGGGCACAAAAAAACAGGCCGTGAAGCGAAAGCTCCACGGCCTGTTTTGTTTAACGAGTTCTTAAGCGTTTACAGCGAGTGATACGTCGGCAGGGCAAAGCGCTGCTGGCTCTGCAGCATCGCAATTTGCGGCAACTCGCTGGCCTGTTCGGCCAGGTCACGGCGAATCGCACTGATTGCCCAGGACAGTTGGTCGCCGGCATGCAGTTGCTGATACGACAGTGCACGTTTGAACACTTTGCCGTCGGCACTACGCAGGGTCAGCAAAATCCCGCCATCGGGACGCGGCGAGGTGGTGACGTCGAAGTTGGAGAACAGGGAGGTAAATTTTTCTTGAATCAGGCTCATGTTTTTCAGCTCCGTATGCACTTGAATGGCAAGCATGCATAGGAGGTTGCAGTGATTGTGCCAGCACCGGATAAAAATAAAATCGTTACAAATCAATAGCTTAAAAACAAGATGATTTTGAGGTGTCGTGCAAACTGCATGAATGGCCATCGTGCATCCTGCATTTTGCGGGATCATTGAGCAATTAACGGAACCAATCGGGCTTTTCTGAATCATCGACATCGCCGCCGCCCGGGCGGATACAAAACATTGCAAAAACCGCGTGTACAGCCTGAGAAGCGCTGACGTACTTTCAGTCTCGACCCTCGCTCGAATGCGACGGTTGCATCAGCCCGACAATAAAAAACATCGGCCACCACGCCAAGGTCGAACGGGGAGCTTCCATGAGTCACGCGCCAAGCGACACGATTACCTGGGGCATGATGCTCCGCAAGCTGCCGATGATTGCCAAGGCCATTCCCCGAGTGGTCAAGGGCATGAAGGTCGCCAACGTCACGGATCCGACCCAAAGCTGTGGCCTTGGCTGGACGTTCGAACAAGCGACTCTGCGTAACCCCGATGGCCCGGCGCTATTGCAGGGCGAGGTTTCGTTGAGCTACTCGCAAGTCAACCAGTGGGCCAATCGCATCGCCCACTATCTGAGCGAGCAGGGCATCGGCAAGGGCGATGTGGTCGCGGTTTTTATCGAGAATCGCCCGGAGTTGCTGGTGACGATTCTGGCACTGGCCAAGCTCGGTGCCGTCAGCGCGCTGCTCAATACTTCGCTGACCCGTGACACGCTGATTCACAGCGTGAATCTGGTCGCGCCGGTGGCGATTGTGGTCGGCGAAGAACTGCTGCCGGCGTTCGCTGCGGTGCGCGATCAGGTCTCGATTGCGCCACAGCGCAGCTGGTTTGTTGCCGATCAGGACACCTGCAATCACCCGGGCATTGCGCCCGAAGGCTACGTCAATCTGATCAGCGCCAGTGTCGATGCCTCCAGTGAAAATCCGCCAAGCAGCCAACAGGTATTTTTCGACGACCCGTGTTTCTACATCTACACCTCCGGCACCACCGGCCTGCCCAAGGCCGGGGTGTTCAAGCATGGTCGCTGGATGCGCAGTTCGACCAGCTTCGGCATGATCGCGCTGAACATGCGCCCCGACGATGTCGTCTACTGCACTTTGCCGCTGTACCACGCCACGGGTCTATGTGTGTGCTGGGGCTCGGCGATCAACGGCGCATCGGGTTTTGCGATACGCCGTAAATTCAGCGCCAGTCAGTTTTGGAGCGACGTGCGCCGCTATCGCGCGACCACCATTGGTTACGTCGGTGAGTTGTGCCGCTATCTGGTCGATCAACCGGCCAGCGCCGACGACAACCGTCACGGCGTGCGCAAGATGATCGGCAACGGCTTGCGCCCCGGCGCCTGGGCCGAGTTCAAGACACGCTTTGCCGTCGAGCACATCTGCGAGCTGTATGCGGCGAGCGACGGCAATATCGGTTTCACCAATATTCTCAACTTCGACAACACCATCGGTTTTTCGCTGATGGCCTGGGAACTGGTGGCTTACGACCATGACAGCGGCCAGCCGGTGCGCAGTGCTGACGGTTTCATGCGCAAGGTCGGCAAGGGCGAGCAGGGCTTGTTGTTGGCGCGGATCGACGAAAAGGCGCCACTGGACGGTTATACCGATCCACAGAAGACCGCCAAGGTTGTGCTGCACGATGTGTTTAGCAAAGGCGATCGCTTTTTCAACACCGGCGACCTGCTGCGCAACATCGGTTTCGGTCATGCCCAGTTTGTTGATCGCCTGGGCGACACCTACCGCTGGAAGGGCGAAAACGTCTCGACCACAGAAGTCGAAAACCTGCTGCTGCAGCATCCGCAGATTTGCGAAGCAGTGGCGTATGGCGTGGAAATCCCCAACACCAACGGCCGCGCCGGAATGGCGGCGATTACCCCGGCTGAATCCTTGGCGACGCTGGATTTCGCCGAATTGCTGGCGTTCGCACGGCAACGCCTGCCGGCCTATGCGGTGCCGTTGTTTTTGCGGGTGAAGGTGAAAATGGAAACCACCGGCACCTTCAAATATCAGAAAACGCGTCTGAAAAACGAAGGTTTCGACCCAGCTCAGACAGGCGATGATCCGATTTTCGCCTGGCTACCCGGCACGCAAACCTACGTGCAGGTTACCGATGAAGTGTTGGCTGAAATCCATCAGGGCAAATACCGTTATTGATTCTGGCTATGGGCGATTTTCAGAAAAAGGGGGTGACAGCTATCGTCGGGCTCGGGAAACTGTCGACTTTCCGATAGACCGAAGTGGAGTTGCCCCATGTCCGACCAAAGCCGCCAGATGACCCCTGAGGAAGCTGCCGAATTCACCGAGCAGGTTTTCAACAAGGCGCGCGACGGTGATGCACTGATGCTCGATCGACTGGTCAGCGCCGGTTTGCCGGTGAACCTGAAAAACAGCAAGGGCGATACCTTGCTGATGCTTGCCAGCTATTACGGCCATGTCGATGCCGTGCAGGTGCTGCTTAAACACAAGGCTGATCCCGAGTTGCGCAATGCCAACGGCCAGAGCCCGATTGCCGGTGCGGCGTTCAAGGGCGATCTTGCGGTGGTCAAGGCACTGGTTGAAGCGGGCGCTGAAATCGAAGGCTCGTCCTTTGATGGCCGGACTGCACTGATGATGGCGGCGATGTTCAACCGTGTTGAAATCGTTGACTATCTGATCAGCAAGGGCGCCGACCCGAAAGCCAAGGATGCCAATGGCGTTACTGCGCTCGACGCTGCCCGGACCATGGGTGCAGTGGACACCACGGCGCAGCTGGAAAAATTGCTGGGCTGACGATCTTTTACTTTGTGCGCTATCCTCCGCGCCCTCAAAAACCATCTTCGCCACAGGATCCGCCCTCATGAAAGCCGCGCTCGTCGATCTCATCAGCAAAATCAGCTCCGGCTGCATGGGCGAGGACGAGATCCTGAAGGTGGCCGACGAAGCCGCACAGGCCTACGCCGATGCCGACGCTTTTCTGGCTGCCAACCCGGACATCAACTACGACGACACTTTCCCGATCGCACTGGGCGAGTGGGTTGTGGTCGGCAGCCTGCCGGAGACCGTGTTGTTCCAGGCTGACACCTACGTCGACCTGTTCGCTCAGATCGTCGCCTCGTTCGGCCCGACCGTGGACTTCAACCTCAAGCCCAAGCAACTGGCCAAAACCGAAGCGCTGACCGCCCTCAACCGTATTCAGGTGCAGATGAGCAGCCTGAACAAGGAAAACGGCGGTTACACGCTGATGAACTTCAGCCAGTTGCTCGACGATGAGCTGCAAGTGGTGCTGGTTTACGGCAACGACGTGCCGCAAGTTCTCGAGTTGTGTGCACAAATTGGCATCGCCGCTGCGCCTTCGCTGGAAGCCTTGAAGGTCGCCGTTCACGTTTGAGCACAATAAAAGGGAACCCTGCACGCGACCGTCTATCCTAAAAGTGCATGCCACTATTCTGGAGCGACACCATGGGTTCCACGTTCAACGGTCTGATTGGCCTGATCATTCTTGCGCTCGATATCTGGGCCATCATCAATGTGCTGAAAAGCGGCGTCTCCACCGGGATGAAAATCGTCTGGGTGCTGCTGATCATCCTCCTGCCAGTGCTGGGCCTGATCATCTGGGCAATCGCCGGGCCACGGGGCAACGTCCGGATCTGACCGCTACATTCGAAACCATCTCGAACCCTGTGGGAGCTGGCAAGCCAGCTCCCACAGGGTTCTGTGGTTTGCAGATAAAGTGAGGTTCGACCTGTCATCTTTGGCAACGTAGAATGCGCGCCTTTCCCGGGCAATCGTCTCCACGATCCAGGCCCGCGCATTCATCGGAGCACTTGACCATGACCGTCACCAAAACCAGCGAATACCTGGAAACCCTATACGAAGGCTACGGCCAGCGTTTTCGCATGGAAAAACTGCTGCACGAAGTGCGCACCGAACACCAGCACCTGGTGATCTTCCAGAACCCGCGCATGGGCCGTGTCATGGCGCTTGACGGTGTGATCCAGACCACCGAAGCCGACGAATTCATCTACCACGAAATGCTCACCCACGTACCGATCCTCGCCCACGGCGCCGCCAAGCGCGTGCTGATCATCGGTGGTGGTGACGGTGGCATGCTGCGTGAAGTGACCAAGCACGCTGGCGTCGAGCACATCACCATGGTCGAGATCGACGGCACCGTGGTCGAGATGTGCAAAGAGTTTCTGCCGGAGCACTCCAAGGGTGCTTACGACGATCCTCGGCTGAACCTGGTGATCGATGACGGCATGCGCTTCGTCGCCACTACCACCGAAAAATTCGACGTGATCATTTCCGATTCCACCGACCCGATCGGCCCGGGCGAAGTACTGTTCTCGGAAAACTTCTACCAGGCCTGCCACCGTTGCCTGAACGAAGGCGGCATCCTCGTGACCCAGAACGGCACGCCGTTCATGCAGATCGAAGAAGTCAAAACCACTGCCGGTCGCCTGCGCAGCCTGTTCCCGGACTGGCATTTCTATCAAGCGGCGGTGCCGACCTACATCGGCGGTTCGATGACCTTCGCCTGGGGCTCGACCAACACGTCGTACCGCAAGCTGAGCCGCGAAACCCTGCAACAGCGCTTCATCGGCAGCGGCATCGTCACCCGCTACTACAACCCGGAAATCCACATCGGCGCGTTTGCAATGCCTCAATACGTATTGCAGGCGATCAACAAGCCAAGCAACGACTAATAGAACACGGCAAAACCCCTGTGGGAGCGAGCCTGCTCGCGAAATCGTACTGTCAGCCAACACTTTTGCTGGATGGACAAGCGCCTTCGCGAGCAGGCTCGCTCCCACAACAGCTTGTCTGCACAGTCCCTGATGTTTTATTCATGGTCGCGCGCTGCATCCTTTTGAACGATCAATCACGCCGAAAGTCGAGATAGAGGTAAGCCCATTTGTGGGTTTGATCGAGGAGGCTCCGATGCAAAAGTGGAAAGTCACTTTCGTGGATGATCATGGTGAATCAGTCGACGAAGTCTTCGAGTGCGAGGAATGCCCGAATCACGAGCACGCCGCCAAACTCATCAAGGAACGGTTTCTGCCCGTCGCCGCCAAACTGGATCTCAACGATCTGGAAGGGCGTACGCCCGATGCGGCCGTCAAAAGCCTCAAAACCCAGAACGGTATAGAAATCATCAGCATCACTCCCGTCTGAAAATTTCCTGTCACTTCAATCACCAGGCCTTGGCAGCGGCTCTATCTTGGGGCTACTCTGCAAGCGAGATCAGCGAACGGATCGCTAAGGTCTGGTCTTGTCAGCTACATGCTTGTTTCCCGCAGCAACCACGTTGCAGTAGTGCTTTGGCCTGTCAGGCCCGGGGCGGGAATACGGAAAGTCTATCCATCTATCCGAGGGGGACGATTCATGAGCACAGCCTATCAAGAAGACATCAGCAGCAATGTTCTGCGCCGCATGAAAGAAGGCGGTTTCGATTTTTCCCGATTCCATCCCATCGAGTTCTACGCGATTTTCCCGGACGAGGAGCGGGCGCGCAGGGCAGCAGGAAAATTTCGCGGTGAATCCATCAATGCCCAGGTCAGCGCGCGCGACGACGGCGCGTGGTCTCTGGAATTAAGCAAAGTGATGTACGCAACCTATGACGATATTGGCGATTTCGAGCAGGGCTTTTCTGCCGTGGTCGAGCCATTGGGCGGCATCATCGAGGGTTGGGGCGTGAAGCAGGAGGTGCGCAGTCGCTACCGTCTGAACTGATCCCCCGCCTGAACGTAAGCAACGGCTGGCCTTTGGGTCGGCCGTTGTTGTTTTTGAAATCAAAACGTTTCAAACAGGCAAAAAAAAGCCACCGCAGAGGGTGGCTAAAGGGAAGACCGATAAGGAGAGGAAACCGGTCAGGGTTAAGGCTTTGCGGGCTGCGTTGGCAGTGCGGATCAGTGGGGCTGAAGACTTCTGCGTAGAAGTTTGTTCAGCGAATGCGCGGATTATCCGTAGCTGACGCCGAGCAGTGAAATCAACTCTGACTATGCTGGTGATAGGCGATGCAGTGCGTCGCAATGAAGCGGGGGCGATCAGGTGGGGGCAATTGCCGCACAGGAATGGTGCGGCGCCTGCGACGTGAATATCCAACCGATTGATATCAAAGCGTTTATGCCGATGGCACGGGCCTTGCGAAGGCCTGTAGGTCCGGGTGACAAGGAGTACGGCATGATCCGCACCTATTTTGATGAGATGTACGATGCCGGCGGCCAGGTTCGCCCGCATTACCGGGAATTTGCCCGTTGGCTGGCCGACACGCCTGATGAGCTGCTGGCACAACGGCGACGCGAGGCCGATCTGCTGTTCCATCGCGCCGGGATTACTTTCACGCTCTATGGGGACGAGCAGGGCACTGAGCGGCTGATTCCTTTCGACACCATTCCGCGCAGCATTCCCGCCAGCGAATGGCGGATCGTCGAGCGCGGCTGCATTCAGCGGGTCAAGGCGTTGAACATGTTCATCGCCGATCTCTATCACGAGCAGCGCATCATCAAGGCCGGGATCATTCCCGCCGAGCAGGTGCTGGCCAACGAGCAGTATCAGTTGGCGATGCAGGGGCTGGATCTGCACCGCGACATCTACTCGCATATTTCTGGCGTCGATCTGGTGCGCGATGGCGACGGCACCTATTACGTGCTCGAAGACAATTTGCGCACCCCGAGCGGCGTGAGCTACATGCTCGAAGACCGCAAAATGATGATGCGCCTGTTCCCGGAACTGTTCGCCGCCCAGCGCATTGCGCCGATCGACCATTATCCGAACCTGTTACTCGACACCCTGAAAAGCTCCAGCCCCATCGATGACCCCAGCGTGGTGGTGCTGACGCCCGGGCGCTTCAACAGTGCGTTTTTCGAGCATGCGTTTCTGGCCAGGGAAATGGGTGTTGAACTGGTGGAGGGCGCGGATCTGTTCGTGCGTGACGACAAAGTCTTCATGCGCACCACCGACGGCCCGAAAGCCGTGGACGTGATCTACCGCCGTCTCGACGATGCGTTCCTCGATCCGCTGGCGTTCAACCCGGACTCGATGCTCGGTGTGCCGGGGCTGCTGTCGTCCTATCGCTCCGGCAATGTGGTACTGGCCAATGCCATCGGCACCGGCGTGGCGGATGACAAATCGGTCTACCCGTTTGTTACCGACATGATCCGCTTCTATCTCGATGAAGAACCGATCCTGAAAAACGTGCCGACCTGGCAATGCCGCAACCCGTCTGAACTTTCCCACGTGCTGGCCAATCTTCCAGATCTGGTGGTCAAGGAAACCCAGGGCTCCGGCGGTTACGGGATGTTGGTGGGGCCGGCGTCGACGAAGGCGGAAATTGACGCCTTTCGTGAGCGGATCAAGGCCAAACCTCACGCGTATATCGCACAACCGACGCTGTCACTGTCGACCTGCCCGACTTTTGTCGAAAACGGCATTGCGCCACGTCATATCGACTTGCGCCCGTTTGTCTTGTCGGGGCGCGAAACCCGGGTCGTACCCGGTGGTTTGACCCGTGTCGCGCTGCGTGAAGGCTCTCTGGTGGTGAATTCCTCCCAGGGCGGCGGAACCAAGGACACCTGGGTGGTCGAGGATTGAAGGAAGCTTGCCATGTTAAGTAGAACTGCCTCGGATCTGTATTGGATGTCGCGTTACCTGGAGCGGGCGGAAAACCTCGCTCGGATGCTCGACATCAGTTATTCGCTGTCGCTGATGCCGCAGGACGGTCGCGGCGATGGTCTGCACGAGCTGGCGATGCCACTGTTGATCACCGGCACCCTTGACGATTATCTGGAGCGTCACGGTGCGCTGCATGCCGAACGCCTGTTGCATTTCTTCGCCCTTGATGCGGCCAATCCGGCGAGCATCTACAGCTGTCTCGGCGCGGCGCGGGCCAGTGCTCATGCGGTGCGTGGGCGCATTACTGCGGACATGTGGGAAAACATCAACGCCACGTGGCTGGAAATTCGCGGGATCGCCGAGCAGGGTCTCAGCCGTTATGGCATGAGTCGTTTCTGCGAGTGGATCAAGGAGCGTTCGCACCTGTTCCGCGGTGCGTCCTACGGCACGATCATGCGTAACGATGCGTTTCGTTTTATTCGTCTGGGCACCTTTATCGAGCGCGCAGACAACACCTTGCGGCTGCTCGATGCGCGCTACGAAATGGCCGGCGATCAGGCCGAGGCCGTCAGTGACGGCACTGCCCACGCGTATTACCAGTGGAGTGCGTTGCTGCGAGCGTTGTCATCATTCGAGGCTTACACCGAAATCTATCGTGACGCCCCGGGTGCCCGGCATGTCGCCGAGCTGCTGCTGTTGCGTGCTGACGTACCGCGTTCGCTGCGTGCCTGCACCGAGGAGATCGACCAGATTCTCGCTCAGTTGCCCGGTGCCAACGGGCGACCGGCGCAACGCCTGGCGGCAGAAATGGACGCGCGCCTGCGCTATACCGGCATCAACGAAATTCTCGAGGAAGGCCTGCACGCCTGGCTGACCGAATTCATCCCGCTGGTGCGCCAGTTGGGTAACGCCATTCACAGTTCCTACCTGGAGGCTGCATGAGACTTTCGATTAGCCACGAGACCACCTATCACTACGAGGATCAGGTGCGGGCGAGCATCCAGTACCTGCGGCTGACCCCACACGACAGCGAGCGTCAACACGTGCTGAGCTGGCAGCTCGACCTGCCGCGCCCGGTGCGCGCGCAACTCGATCCGTTCGGCAACATCCTGCATGTGCTGACCATGGACGAGCCACATGAAGCGATCATCATCGGTGCGCGTGGTCAGGTTGATATCGACGAATTGCGCGAGGCCGAACACGAGAGCCAGTCGGCGCTACCGTTTCTGCGCTTTACCCGGTTGACCGAGGCTGACGAGGCACTGCGCGGGTTTGCGGAAAAATCCTGCAAGCAACGCCGCGACCGCACGGCACTCATCGATCTGATGCACGGTCTGAATCAGCACATGACCTATACGCCCGGTTCTACCGCGGTCGACACCAGTGCCATGCAAGCCTTCGCCGGACGGGCGGGCGTCTGCCAGGATCACACCCATGCGTTTCTGGCGTGCGCACGCAGTCTCGGGATTCCCTCGCGGTATGTCTCGGGGTATCTGTACAGCGAGGATTGCGAACACCTGGCCAGCCATGCCTGGGCCGAAGCGTGGCTGGATGATGCCTGGTACAGTTTTGACGTAACCAATGAGCTGGCGCGACCGGAGCGACACCTGAAGCTGGCGGTGGGTCTGGATTATCTGGATGCCTGCCCGGTGCGCGGGATGCGCCGGGGCGGCGGGTGCGAGCAGATGCATGCGAAGGTGTTCGTATCGCCGACCCCAGTGATCTCTGTCCAGCAGCAGTAGATTCGGGATACCGCTATCGCTGGCAAGCCAGCTCCCACAGGTTATGCGCTGACTTTGAGTCAGTGGTGATCCTGTGGGAGCTGGCTTGCCAGCGATAGCGGTCGGTGATAACCACCCAAGGCTCAAGGTATCAAGGCTTAACCTTGCGCCCCACCATGTGTTTCAGATACCCCACTAACATCTGCAAATCCTCCTCTGGCAGCACCTGTGCCGAAAACCCTGGCATCTTCGCCTGAGGCCATTGGCGCAAACTCTGCGGATCACGGATGTATCGCTTTAGGAAGTCCGCACCGAAATACTCGGTCGGGTTGTACGGAATATTCAGATCCGGCCCAAACTGCGCATCCCCCGCACCGTTAAGGCGATGGCAGGCCAGGCAGTTCTTCTGAAACAGCGCGAACCCCTGATTCACGGGGTCATCTGCTTTCAGCGCAGGGTCCGGCAACAGGGCCGGGAAGCGCTCAGCCACGGGCGCCATGCGCTTGATGCTGGCGACCTCGAACGGCCATTGCTCAGGGCTGATGTTGCCGGCCTGTGGATCAGTCCACACCAGATAGAACGGCCCGGCGCTGTGCTTGCCCGCCGACAATGGCGGCCACGGATGCGCGGGGTCTTCAATCGCCAGCCAGGCACGCGAGCCTTGGGTGTTGAGCAGCGGCGCTGCTGCCAACTCGGCGGCAAAGCCATCCAGCGCTACCGCTTGCAGATGATCCTCAGGTTTGATTCCGCTCAGCAACGCCGCCACGGGCACGGCGCGATACGTCATATCCTTCTTGTAGGACACATCGTTTTTTACCGTGAGGGTTTGTACCTGAGGATGCTTGAGTAGCTCCTCGGTCTGCCAGATGCGGCTGTTTGCGCCCAGCTGTAAATCCAGCTGTGCGGCTGACAAGGGCATGCTTAGCAGCAAGGCCCCAAACACAATGAGCGCTTTCAAATAATCGCCGTCCATGCCGTGCAAATGTGCACAGATTGGCACAGCCACGCTGGCCCGGGTAGCGGGCCAGGTACATCTTCCAGTGGCGATAACCAGCAACTGTTTCTTGATTCAGCCGATCACCTTGGTCAGGTTCGGCAAAATCAGCAACAGTGTCGTGGCGAAAAGAATGAGCCCTGCTTGACGAACTTTCGGTTGTTTGAACATGGCTTGACCGCCTTTTTGTTATTTCCTGAGGCCTGCCTGCATATCCATGACGGCAAGCGATGCACTTCCTGTTAAAGAACGCCTGCCTCGGCAAAACCCGACGACCACGACGTACATGTTCTACCTTAGGGCCCGCGTCACGCTTGGCTTAGATCCATTTAATATGGGGCTGCAGCTGTCAGCGATTAAAAAGGTATGAGGCGTATTGCCAGCTCCGTCGCCGCCCGCTTGCTAGACAACTCGCCGACCTGAACCGGTTCACCCGATGCCTGATGACCGTCCGTCTGAGCGTGTGCGTCAACACCATTGAGCGCTGTGGTCATTGAATCCTTGAGCGTGCAGGCCAAGAGTGGGAGCACAAGAATTCACTCACCGCACAGGTTCGAGGACGTCATGACCCAAGCTTTGATTTTCGATGCATTACGCACGCCGCGCGGCAGAGGCAAGGCTGATGGCGCCCTGCACAGCGTCAAACCGGTCACTCTGGTGGCCGGCCTGCTTACCGCGTTGCAACAGCGCACGGCGCTGGACACCAGCCAGGTCGATGACGTGGTGCTGGGCTGCGTCACGCCGATTGGCGATCAAGGCTCGGACATCGCCAAAACCGCCGTGCAAGTGGCCGATTGGGACGTCAGCGTGGCGGGCGTGCAGATCAACCGTTTCTGCGCCTCGGGTCTGGAAGCGGTGAACCTCGGCGCGATGAAAGTGCGTTCGGGATTTGAAGACCTGGTGGTGGTCGGCGGCGTCGAGTCGATGTCACGCGTGCCGATGGGCAGCGACGGCGGCGCCTGGGCGCTGGATCCGCAAACCAACCTGCAGGGTCACTTCACCCCGCAAGGTATCGGTGCCGACCTCATCGCCACCCTTGAAGGCTTCAGCCGTCAGGATGTCGATGCCTACGCGCTGCACTCGCAACAGAAAGCGGCACGGGCACGGGCCGATGGCTCGTTCAACAAGTCACTGGTGCCGGTGCAGGATCAGAACGGCATCATCCTCCTCGATCACGACGAATTCATTCGTGCCGAGTCGACCCTGGAAGGTTTGGCCAAGCTCAAGCCGAGTTTCGAAATGATGGGGCAGATGGGTTTCGACGCGACGGCGCTGCGGGTTTACAGCCATGTCGAACGGATCAATCACGTACATACACCTGGCAACAGTTCCGGGATCGTCGATGGCGCGGCGCTGATGCTGATCGGTTCCGAAGCCAAGGGGCGGGCGCTGGGCTTGCAGCCACGGGCGCGGATTGTTGCCACGGCGGTGACCAGCACCGATCCAACCATCATGCTCACGGGCCCCGCGCCGGCCACCCGCAAGGCACTGGCCAAGGCCGGCCTGCGCGTGGAAGACATCGACCTGTTCGAGGTCAACGAAGCGTTTGCTTCGGTGGTGTTGAAGTTCATCAAGGACATGGCTGTCGATCCGGACAAGGTCAACGTCAACGGCGGCTCCATCGCGATGGGCCATCCGCTCGGCGCCACCGGGTGCGCGATCCTCGGCACCTTGCTCGATGAACTGGAAACCCGGCGCCTGCGCTATGGCCTGGCGACGCTGTGCGTCGGCGGCGGCATGGGCATTGCCACCATCATCGAACGCCTCTGAACCCCGAATTCAAGGAACCTTGTTATGAGCGAAGCCATTCGTTACGAAAAAGGTCAGGACGGCATTATCGTCCTCACCATCGACATGCCGGGCCAGAGCGCCAACACCATGAACGCCGTGTACCGCGAGGCAATGGCCGCCTGCGTCGCCCGGCTTGTGGCTGAAAAAGAAAGCATTGCCGGGGTCATCATCACGTCAGCGAAGAAAACCTTCTTCGCCGGCGGCGACCTTAATGAGTTGATCAAGGTTGGCAAGCCTGAAGCCAAAGCCTTCTACGACATGGTGCTGACCCTCAAAGGGCAATTGCGCACGCTGGAAACCCTCGGTAAGCCGGTGGTCGCGGCCATCAACGGCGCGGCGCTCGGCGGCGGATGGGAAATCTGTCTGGCGTGTCATCATCGGGTGGCACTGGACGATGCGTCGGTGCAACTTGGTCTGCCGGAGGTGACCCTCGGCTTGTTGCCGGGTGGCGGCGGGGTGGTGCGCATGGTGCGCATGCTCGGCATCGAGAAGGCGCTGCCGTATTTGCTCGAAGGCAAAAAGGTCCGCCCCCAACAGGCTTTGCAGGCCGGATTGATCGATGAGTTGGCGGCCGATCGCGATGAGCTGCTGGCCAAGGCGCGTGCCTGGATCGTTGCCAATCCGACGGCGGTACAACGTTGGGATGTGAAGGGATATCAGATTTCTGGTGGCACGCCCTCAAATCCGAAAGTCGCGCAGATGTTGGCGATTGCGCCGTCGATCCTGCGCACCAAGACCCAAGGCACGTTGCCGGCGCCGGAGAAAATTCTCTGCGCGGCAGTGGAAGGCGCGCAGGTGGATTTCGACACGGCGCACTTGATTGAAACCCGCTACTTCACAGAATTGACCACCGGCCAGATCTCGAAAAACCTGATCGGCACGTTCTGGTTTCAGCTCAACGAAATCAATGCCGGTGGCTCGCGGCCGCAGGGCTTTGCGCCATTCGTTACGCGTAAGGTCGGTGTGCTCGGCGCCGGGATGATGGGCGCGGGGATCGCTTTTGTCAGCGCCTCGGCGGGTATCGAAGTGGTGCTCAAGGACATCAATCTGGCTGCTGCCGAAAAGGGTAAAGCGCATTCGGCGGCGTTGCTGGACAAGAAAGTCGCTCGTGGTCAGATGGATGCCGCGCAGCGTGAGGCAGTGCTGGCGCGGATTCATACCAGCGAAAACGATGCTGACCTGTCCGGTTGCGATTTGATCATCGAGGCGGTTTTTGAAGATCGCGAACTCAAGGCGAGGGTCTCTTCGGCGGCGCAGAAAGTGGTCGGCGCCGATGCTGTGATTGCCTCCAACACTTCGACCTTGCCGATCACGGGGCTGGCGACGGTGGTACCGGATCAAAGCAAATTCATCGGCCTGCATTTCTTCAGTCCGGTGGAAAAAATGCCGTTGGTGGAAATCATCAAAGGCGCGCAGACCAGCGACGAAACCCTCGCTCGCGGGTTTGATTTCGTCCTGCAAATCAAGAAAACGCCGATCGTGGTCAACGACAGTCGCGGCTTCTTCACCTCGCGGGTGTTCGGCACGTTCACCAATGAAGGCATCGCCATGCTCGGTGAAGGTGTGAGCGCGCCGATGATCGAGACCGAAGCGCGCAAGGCCGGGATGCCAGTCGGGCCACTGGCAATCTCCGACGAAGTTTCCCTCAGCCTGATGAGTCATATCCGCAAGCAAACCGCCAAGGACTTACAGGCAGAAGGGAAACCGCTGATTGAACACCCGGCGTTTGCCGTGATTGATTTGCTGCTCAACGAATACAAGCGCCCGGGCAAAGCCGCAGGTGGCGGATTCTACCAGTACCCGGCCGGTGGGCAGAAACATTTGTGGCCTGAATTGAAGACGCGCTTCGAGAAGGCTGACGGGCAGATTTCGCCGAAGGACGTGCGTGACAGGTTGCTGTTTGTGCAGGCCATCGAAACCGTGCGCTGTCTGGAGGAGGGCGTGTTGACCTCGACGGCGGATGCCAACGTAGGATCGATCTTCGGCATCGGTTTTGCAGCGTGGACTGGCGGTGCGTTGCAGTACATCAATCAGTACGGAGTAAAGGATTTCGTCGCCCGGGCGCAGTATCTGGCCGAGCAATATGGCGAGCGTTTCGCACCGCCTGCGCTGCTGCTGGATAAAGCGGCAAAAGGTGAGATGTTCTAAGGGCGACGAGCATTCCGGGGCTTGCCTTGCCAGGGTGTTTCAGGGCAGGCTCTGGGGTGTTCATTATTCCCATCACGTGTCAGGTATTTTTTATGTCGTTACGCATCTGCATTCTGGAAACTGACATCCTGCGTCCAGAACTGGTCGATCAATATCAGGGTTACGGGCAGATGTTCCAGCGCCTGTTCTCGCAGCAACCGATTGCCGCCGAGTTCACGGTGTACAACGTGATGCAGGGCGAATACCCGAGCGACGACCTGACGTTCGATGCGTATCTGGTCACTGGCAGCAAGGCCGATTCCTTCGGCACTGACCCGTGGATCGAAACCCTCAGGGAATACTTGCTGAATCGCTACGAGCGTGGCGACAAGCTGCTCGGCGTGTGCTTCGGCCATCAACTGCTGGCGCTGTTGCTGGGCGGCAAGAGCGAACGCGCCACGCAAGGCTGGGGTGTCGGCACCCACAACTACAAACTCGCGGCAAAGGCTCCGTGGATGAGCCCGGTGCGTGAAGAGCTGACGCTGTTGATCAGTCATCAGGATCAGGTCACCGCACTACCGGAAAACGCCACGGTGATCGCATCCAGTGATTTCTGCCCGTTTGCGGCGTACCACATTAATGACCAGGTGCTGTGCTTCCAGGGCCACCCGGAATTTATCCACGACTACTCGCGCGCGTTGCTGGATTTGCGACAGGAAGCCTTGGGTACGCAGATTTACAGCACGGGCGTGGCGAGCCTGGCGCAGGAACACCATGGTGCTACGGTCGCGGAATGGATGATGCGGTTTGTGGCGCACAAGCCTGAAACTGTCTAACAGCAGATCAAAAGATCGCAGCCTGCGGCAGCTCCTACATTGGGATCAAGTACTCCTGTAGGAGCTGCCGAAGGCTGGGATCTTCTGCTGTTACAACCACCCCGATTTCTTGAAACTCGCCCACAAACTCACACAACCCACCGTGATAAATCCCAGCACGCCAAAATAGCCGTAATGCCAGCTTAGCTCTGGCATGTTCTGGAAATTCATCCCGTAAATCCCCGCCACCGCCGTCGGAAACGCCAGAATCGCCGCCCACGCGGCAAACTTGCGCTGTACCACGCTCTGCCGTGACGCTTCCAGCAACACGCCAATCTCGATGGTCTGGCTGGCAATGTCCGCCAGTGTCGTCAGGTCTTCCATTTGCCGCGTCACATGGATCTGCACGTCGCGGAAATACGGGCGCATGTTCTTGTCGATGAACGGGAAGCTGAGTTTTTGCAGTTCCTCGCTGATCTCCACCATCGGCGCGGCATAGCGACGCAGACGCACGACATCGCGGCGCAATCCGTGAAGCTTCTGAATGTCGTGCTCGTTCAACGCACTGCACAACACGTTGCGCTCCAGCTCATCAATCTCGGCGTGGATCGCTTCGCCCACGGGCTGATAGTTTTCGATGACAAAGTCGAGCAGTGCATAAAGTACGAAATCTTCCCCATGCTCCAGCAACAGCGGACGCGCCTCACAACGTTGGCGGACATGGGCGTAGGACGCCGAGTGACCGTTGCGTGCGGTAATGATGTAGCCCTTGCCGGCGAAGATATGGGTTTCGATGAACTGCAGGATCCCGTGTTCACGAATGGGCGAGTAGGTGACGATAAACAAAGCGTCGCCGAAGGTTTCCAGCTTCGGTCGGCTATGTTTTTCCAAGGCATCTTCGATGGCCAATTCGTGCAGGTTGAATTGGCGTTGCAAATTGGACAGTTCCTGAGCGTCCGGCTCTTCCAGACCGATCCAGACAAAGTGACCGGTCTTCGCGGCCCAGGCCGCGCCTTCATCAAGGGTAATATTGGTGACTTTTTTGCCCTCGCTGTACACCGCAGCAGCAACAACTCGACCCATGGTGGTGATTCACTTCTTCTTGGCAGATGACTGGGAGACCAGGCTTGAGCTTAGCCTTGTCGCTGCTTGAGAGTCAGTGAAATCTGCACAGTTCACCCGGCAAAAGAAAACCCGCACAGGGCGGGTTTGTTTTTCAGGCAGCTTGCAGTTGGCGATCCATCGCGTCGATGCATTCGCGCATCTGCTCGCGGCACTGCTCGATGAGCATGGGCATGTCGTCCATGGTCAGCCCGGCAGTAGGAATTGCCGGCAGCGAGCGTATGAGGATTTTCCCGCTGCGCCAGCGGTTCAGGCGCATGTGCTTGACGTAGCTGCTGACACACACCGGAACGATCGGCACACCGGCAGCAATCGCCATCTGGAACGCGCCTTTCTTGAACGGCAGCAGCTCTTCACCGAGGTTGCGCGTGCCTTCTGGAAACACCCAGATCGAGGTCTTTTCGTTCTGCAACGTATTCGTGGTAGTCACCATCGACTGGCGAGCTTTTTGCGCATTGCCTCGGTCGATCAACACGTTACCCGCCAGCCAGAACAACTGCCCGAACAACGGCACCCATTTCAGGCTCTTCTTGCCGATGCACACGGTACGGCGCGGCACGACATTGCCGAACACGAACAGATCATAGTTGGACTGGTGGTTCGCGATGATCACGCAACTGTCGGGCTTGTTCATCAAGCCGCTGACGTCGGTCTTCACTCGCAGACGCAAAATGCACATCGCCGGCAGAGCGTAGAGGCGGGCGCACAGACGGCTGTTGTCCGGATTGAATGGACGGCACAGGCCGAGGATAACCCCAAGCACACCCGCGAGAATAAAGTGCAGGCCCATCAACAACATACGAAACACGAACAGCATTTTCAGGCCCCACCGGCGCAAAAGGTGGCGCAGTGTACGGATGTGCACTGTTTTCGGCAATTGCCACTATAGAGTCCGGAGATAGCCGATGTTTAAGCGCATGTTTCCAAGCCGGTTGTCAGACGCGTCCTAGAGCAGCCACGGCATGTTCAGCCCAGCGTGTAAGAAAAAGCCCGACACGACGGTCGGGCTTTTCTTCATCGCGTGAGCCGGGTTTAACCCAGATGCTCCTGATCCTGGATGATCGCGTTATCCAGGGTTTCCAGCAGCGCCTTACGCACCTTCAGTTTGGTGTTCTTGTGCGCGGTCATGTTGATCTTCTTCAATTGACGTGCGGCGGCGAGGGCGGCGCCTTGCAGTTCCTCGGCGGCAACCACCTTGTCGAGGAAACCGGCATCCACAGCACTTTGCGGATCGAACATCTCACCGTTGATCACCGAACGGTGGAACGCCGAGCGACGCAGGCGATCACGGGCCAGTTCGATACCGGCGTGGTGCATGGTCATGCCGATCTGCACTTCGTTCAGGCCAATGCTGAACGGGCCATCGACACCGATGCGGTAATCGGCAGACAACAGAATAAACGCGCCTTTGGCCACGGCGTGACCCGGGCAAGCAACGATCACCGGGAACGGGTGGGAAAGCAGACGACGAGCCAAAGTCGATCCCGCAGTGACCAGCGCCACGGCTTCTTTCGGGCCGGCGGTCATCACTTTCAGATCGTAGCCGCCGGACAAAATGCCTGGCTGACCGGTGATGATCACGATGGCACGATCAGTCACTGCCTGATCCAGCGCCGCGTTGAACGCCGCAATCACGTCCGGGGAAATGGCATTGACCTTGCCGTTGCTCAAGGTCAGGGTCGCGATACCGTCTTCGAGGTGGTAGGAAATCAACTCACTCATGACGCTATTCCTTGTAAGAAAGATGGGCAGACGTTACCCACCACCGCAGGCCAGGTAAAGCGCCGTGACTGACCCGCTGGTCACCGTTTCCCGGTGCAGCCAGCGTGGTGAGCCATTCTGCTTCTATATAGAAGGCGCGCACTCACCGGAGATTGGCCGCTTTGCCATGGTCCGCCGACGGGAAAAACCACTTTTTCTCTTAACCGCATGAAAATTCTGAAAAAAAGTTTGCCATCAGAAAAGCTTTCGACTACATTAGCGCGCCTCGACAGACAGAACATGTTTGAAGAGATACGGTGAAGTGTCCGAGTGGCTTAAGGAGCACGCCTGGAAAGTGTGTATACAGGAAACTGTATCGAGAGTTCGAATCTCTCCTTCACCGCCAAATTTAGTAAACACAAACCCCTGATTTCGAAAGAAGTCAGGGGTTTTGTGGTTTCTGGTGTCTGGAATTTGCCGACGTGGGTGATGTGGTCGGCTGAATTCTGGTTTGAGCATTACAATCGCGGTTTTATTGCCAGTAAAAGGACGACGTTCATGATCATCTCCACCACTCACGCCATCGAAGGCCGGCAGATCACCGCGTATCTGGACATTGTCAGTGCCGAGTCGGTGCAAGGCGTCAATGTGATCCGTGACATGTTCGCCGGTATGCGAGACTTTTTTGGTGGTCGGTCGCAAACGCTGGAAAGAGCATTGAAAGAAGCGCGCATTCAGGCCACCGACGAGATCAAGGAACGAGCGCGTGCCTTACAGGCAGATGCGGTGGTCGGGCTGGATTTCGAGATCAGCATGCCGGCGGGCAAGGGCGGCATGGTTGTGGTGTTCGTGACGGGCACAGCGGTGAAGTTGCGCTGAGCGGGCCGCCGCGGTGTTGAATTTTTGTAGGCCATTCGTCGGGCGTCGGCTGATCTGAATAACAAGTCCAGTAATGACCGTCTAGTCTCAAAATTCTGAGTGGTCGATACTTTTCAGGCGAGATGGTTTTGCCGGTGTCGACCTGTTACGAAGGGGAGATGGCATGACTCAACCGTATATCGAAGACGATGGCGCTGAATTTTCCTTCAACAACTGCGTACGCTGCGGACAGAGCGAGTACCAGTCGGGCTTTGGCGAAGACACGATTCAGAACGCCAAGATCAAATCCGTGGCACCAAAAGGGCCTAAGGCGAAATTCCTTCCCAAGGTGATGGCAAGGGCCAGAAAATAAGCTTTCTCGACGTAACCCCGTCATTGAACGGGGTTTTTTACGTCTGATCGCTGACCGCCGACACGTTCTACAGATGGTTTAAAAGAACTGCGTTTTTTTTCACAAACTTTTCACGTAGTCCGGATTAAGGTGAAGCCATCCGTTAGAAAGCAAGTCTCCAGCCCGTCTCCCCAGCGGGCTTTTTTTTGCCTGTCGTAAAACCTTTTTCAGAATCGCGGTCAAATCGGCGCCAAGTGCTCGCTGTGCTTTGGTTCCGTCTGGACGTTTGCCCTTTGGCGACATCCAATCCCGGCCCTTTTTGTCTTCTCTGTTTTTGAGGTTTCGTCATGCGTTTAACTCTCCCTGCTTTGGTTCTTGGCCTCTTCTTTGTTCAAGGAGCAATGGCTGCCGGCGATGGCACTGCGGCATTGGGCGGTGGACTGGGCGGCGCGCTGGGGAATGTGGTCGGTCAGAAAATGGGCGGCAGCACCGGTGCCGCGATCGGCGCGGGCGTAGCAGGCGCAGCGGGCAGTGCGGTGGCGGCACGCAAGGGCAGTCGGACCAAAGCGGCCATCGGCGGCGGTGTCGGCGCGGCCGGTGGTTCGGTGATTGGCAACAGCCTCGGCGGCCGAAATGGTGCGACTATCGGTGCGGGCTTGGGCGGTGCAGCTGGCGGTGCGGTGGGCAGCAACCTGTCCAAAGGCCACAAGCGTCACTGAGATTGATTGCCTATCAGAAAAAGCCCGACTCGATGTCGGGCTTTTCCGTTGCTGAACGTTTTTCCCGCTAACGCCTCCAATAGCTTATAAGCCCTTGTACGGGCGGACTGTCCCGCTTCGGGAACTGTGAGGTTCAAATGCGATTGTCATTATCTGCACTGTTTTTCGGATTGCTGGTTGCTCAAGGCGCGATGGCTGCTGGCGACGGCACTGCCGCCGTCGGTGGTGGCTTGGGTGGTGCGTTGGGCAACGTGGTTGGCGGACAACTTGGTGGTAGCACTGGCGCTGCGGTGGGTGCAGGTTTGGGCGGCGCGGCCGGCAGTGCGGTTGGGGCGGATAAACGCAGTCGCACGGAAGCCGCTATTGGCGGCGGCCTCGGCGCCGCCGGCGGATCAGTGGTCGGCAATAGCCTGGGCGGCTCAACCGGTTCGGCCATCGGTGCAGGCTTGGGTGGGGCGGCAGGTGGTGCTGTTGGCAACAACCTGGGTGACGATGGCGGTAAGTCTCATTCCGGTGGTGGTCATAAACACAAGAACAAGCATAAGAACAAATATCGTTGATTGATGTTTAAACAGAAACCCGGCCTTGCGCCGGGTTTTTCGTTTCTGCTCATCGGACTCGGGAACGATTGGCGGCAGGGCGTCTCGAACGTCATACACTCCCCGAAATGCCGAGGTATGCCATGACTCCCGAAACTGAAGGCAAGGAAGAAAAAGGTTCAAGCGGGCTGCCGTTCATCAACGATCCGGGGAATGAAGATCCGGGGTCGGTTATGGACGATGCGACGGTGCCGTTGAATGATTCGGATGAGGCGGATATGGAGTATGAAGAAGAGGACGAGCAATAAGTTGTCTTAGAAGTCGAGCGCGGTAGCGCGCTGATTTCATCTCCGGGGCCTGTACTTCAGGCCCCTTGATTCTGACCGGTTTGCTCGCGAAGATTAAGTTTGGTAAACAATTTTTGAGACGAACGAAGGCCATCGATGTTTTTGTTATTTCGCAGTTAAGTCAGGGTTCACGCGTATGTAAAGGTTATCTGATGGCGACATTTTTTCTATTCGGCCTGATGCGATGTATTCTTTAAACTCCTTTTCAACTATTTTTTGATTGCAGTATTTTTTGTATTTGGATGGCCTATCGCTAGCGTAAATGTAGAGGCGCCATACATCAAAGCCGTCGATTCTGTTGTTCGATCCATAGTCGAAGTCCACTGATTCTGATGGGAAATGAATGGCGCACCCTACGCCGTGCAGTTCATATTGAATTCCTTCAGTTATTTCACCGCAGCGTTCGATTTGCTTGCTCCGCCAAAGTCTTAAAATATTCCGAGTGCCAAATTTTTTTTCTAGTAACTCTGTACCAATTTCAACTTTTGAAAGAAAGTCATTTATTAGATCCTCAAGATTTTTATCATCTGTTTTCATCTTCTTCTGTGATGCTCCAATCGGTCGTGTCCGACGTTGTTCGCTGAATCAATGACTTCTTCAATCGTATTAAGCTGTCCTTTGTGTTCTCTGATGTTTGTGATCAGTTTTATAGTTATAGGCGTTGCTGTTTGTTTTGCAGCTGCTGCACGGTGATGTCCATCTAGAATATAGAAGTTGCCCTGATGTTCTGCTACGTCTATGGGATAGCTGACATCGTAGCCACCTGCTCGCATTTGATCTCTTATTTTTTCGACGTGTGTAGTTGATTTTTTTCCCATAATTGCATGCGTGCGCTTCACTGAGTGTGGGTCAACGCCATGAATCAAGCCCGGTAATTGTGGCTCACCCTCATCAACCTTAGCCCCATCAATCCCTCCCGGCATCTCACAACCCGGTTTCTTCGGCGGCGGGCAGTTAGAGCTCAACCCCAACGGATCAACCCACCCCGTCGGATTCGGCACGTACTGGTACTGATTGATCCCACCCGCCAACTTGATCGGGTCCGGCGTCAAATACCGCCCAAGCCTTGGGTCGTAATACCGATGCCGGTTGTAATGCAGCCCGCTTTCAC
>NZ_JACXXO010000021.1 GCF_017980685.1 Pseudomonas iridis | reverse complement strand
CTGCTTACGTTTGCCGGCGTACTCAGCATCGGCGAAGGACATCTGTTTCATCGGGACTCAACCGTTCGATTCCTGTGAGGCGGGTATTTCACCAAATCTGGAAGCCTTTTTCAGAGTTTCCCTAAGTGCGCTGCTTTTCAGCACCCTGAATACCGGCAAATCGATAAAGCTGAAAAGCGCCGAGCATACGGCAACTCAACCCTTGAACCATGCCTTCCGGCAGTACGCCAAAGCGGCAGTGACGGTGGCCAGTTCCGGAGGGTTCTTGAGTGCAGCGAAAATCCTCTTTGTCAGCTTGTCTACTGGAGGGTTGCTGGGTTGGGGAGTCATTGACCAGTTGTCAGGCGAGCCAAGTGTCAGCGTTGGCCAACTGGTTGCCGTATTCGTCATTGCCGGAAGCTTTTTGCTCAACATCTCAGCGCTGACTGAAGGTTATCGAGTGCTCGATCAGTTTCTGGCTGATCAGCGAAGACTACGCTACCTGCTGTCACTGCCAGACTTTGATGATGACAGTCGACAAGCAGATATCACGTCGCAGAACGAGTCGACGCTCGTCCTTCAGCCCTGCGCCGTCAGCGTTAACAACGCTGTTCAGTTGACCATCAGCAAAACCATGACGTTTTACCAAGGGCAGTCGGTTGCGATTACTGGCCCCAGTGGGGCCGGCAAATCCACCTTGCTCGAAACGCTGGCCGGGCTCAACGCCTCAGTGAGAGCTCACGTGAGTATCGATGAGGTGCAACTCTGCGATCTGAACGCCCAGACACATCTGCAGGTGTTGAGGTATTGCCCTCAATCGCCGCAGTTTCTAGAGGGCAGTTTTGCCAAGTCAGTTCTGTTTGGCATGGATCTATCGCCAGACCTGCACCTGGCGATTAAACGTTTAAATCTTGAGGACATTGTTTCGCAACGCAAACTCACCGAGAACGCCTCTAATATTTCCGGTGGGGAGGCGAAACGCCTGTCTTTGCTTCGCCTGATAAACAGGCCGGGGCGGTTCAATCTGTTCGACGAACCCAGCGCCTCCATTGAACCGAAGTTGGCCGCACCGGTTTGGGATCTTTTGTTCGATACGTTTGCGACTCGCGGATTGATCTGTGTCACCCATGATGTCGACCATCTGTACCGCTTTGATCGGGTCATCGTCATGCAGAACGGCGCGATTATTGAAGATGGCCCCTGGCAGGAATTGGTCGATACAGTCGCAATTAAACTTCTGTTAACTGATCTTCAGATGGTTGAGGAGTAAAAACGTCAAAGATCGCAGCCTTCGGCAGCTCCTACACGGGATCGCATTCCAATGCAGGAGCCGCCGCAGACTGCGATCTTTTGCTCTTTTCTACAAAATGCCGTTAGTCGCCACCCCCCGCGATGGATTAAAGTAACGCCCCCAGCCCCGGCGTTATCCTTGCGCCTGTGGCCACCCCTTTCCAGGAACAGTCACCGATGGAACATCGTGAAGCGCTGCTGGCGCTGCGAACCTTTCTTTCAACGCAGATTCTCGGCCAGGAAAAACTCATCGAGCGTTTGCTCATCGCCCTGCTCGCCGACGGCCACATGCTGGTCGAGGGCGCTCCGGGTCTGGCCAAGACCAAAGCGATCAAAGAACTCGCCGAGGGCATCGAAGCCCAGTTCCATCGCATCCAGTTCACCCCCGACCTGTTGCCTGCCGACATCACCGGCACCGAGATCTATCGCCCGGAAACCGGGAGTTTCGTGTTTCAGCAGGGGCCGATCTTCCACAACCTGGTGCTGGCGGACGAAATCAACCGTGCCCCGGCCAAGGTGCAATCGGCGCTGCTTGAAGCGATGGCCGAGCGCCAGGTCAGTGTCGGGCGCAGCACCTATGAGCTGTCGCCGCTGTTTCTGGTGATGGCCACGCAGAACCCGATCGAGCAGGAAGGCACCTATCCGTTGCCGGAAGCGCAGCTAGACCGTTTCCTGATGCACGTAAAAATCGGTTTCCCCGACGCCGCCGTCGAACGGCGCATCCTCCAGCAAGCCCGTGGCGAAGCGCTGAACGGCGAGACCAAGCCCGAGCGCCGGGTCAGTCAGCAGGCGATCTTCGCCGCCCGCAAGGAAATCCTCGGCCTGTACATGGCTGACGCCGTTGAGGAATACCTCGTGCAACTGGTCATGGCCACGCGCACACCGGCCAAGTTCGACCCGGAAATGGCCGAGTGGATCGCCTATGGCGCCAGCCCGCGCGGCTCTATCGCCCTCGACCGCTGCGCCCGGGCCCACGCCTGGCTGGCCGGACGCGACTTCGTCAGCCCTGAAGACATTCAGGCGGTGCTGTTTGATGTGCTGCGTCACCGCATCATTCTGTCGTTTGAAGCCGAGGCCGCCGGTATCGACCAGGATCGCGTGGTGCAGCGGATTCTCGACGTCGTAGCCGTCGCTTGACCCCCATGAACGCCCCTCTGCCGTCCGAACCGGGCATCCGCGTCAGCCTCGCCGAGCTGATCGAGATGCGCCACCGTGTGCGCGAAGTGCAGCTGTTTTCCACGCCGAGCCAGCGCAGCCCGCTGATCGGCTTGCATCACTCGAAATTCCGCGGGCGTGGCGTCGACTTCGATCAAGTGCGGGTTTATCAGGCCGGCGACGACGTGCGCACCATCGACTGGCGCGTCACCGCTCGCACCCAGGAGCCGCACACCAAGCTGTTCCATGAGGAACGCGAACGGCCGATCTTCATCATGGTCGAGCAAAGCACGCGGTTGTTTTTCGGCTCGGGGCTGATGTTCAAGTCGGTGCTGGCGGCGCAAGTGGCGGCGTTGATCGGCTGGGCCGCGCTGGGCCATAACGACCGGGTCGGCGGCCTGGTGTTCGGCGACAACGAGCACTACGAAATCAAGCCACGGCGCAGCAAACAGAGCCTGCTGCAACTGCTCAACCGTCTGGTGAAGGTCAACCAGTCGCTGCACACCGAGCGCGAACCGGATCGCGACACGCTCGGCGTGGCCCTGCGCCGCGCCCGTGAGGTATTGCGCCCGGGCAGTCTGGTGATCGTGATTTGCGATGAGCGCGCATTGTCTGACAGCGCAGAGCAGCAACTGAGTTTGCTTTCGCGGCATTGCGACCTGCTGATGCTGCCGCTGTCCGACCCGCTCGATCACGCCCTGCCCGCCGCCGGTCTTTTGCGATTCGCCGAACGAGGCGCGCAACTGGAACTCGACACGCTCAATTTTGACTTGCGCCAGACCTATCGCGCCCAAGCCGAAGCCCGTATCGCACGCTGGGAATTGCTCGCGCAAAAGCTGCGGGTATTGCTGATGCCGCTGAGCACCCAAAGCGAAATGGTCGAGCAGATGCGCGAGTTCCTCAATCCGCAGCGACCGGGGAAAGGTCGATGAACGGCCTCGAGCAACTGCAACCGCTGATCTCCCCGCCACCGATTGCCTTCTGGCCGCCGGCGCCGGGCTGGTGGCTGCTGCTTTTGTTGTTGCCGCTGCTCGGTTTTGCCGTGTGGCGTCTGCGCCGTTTCATCCCGATGAAAAAACGTCCGGTCGTGCGCGCCGAACAGCCGCTCGATCCGGTGCGCATCGCCGCCCTCGCCGAACTGGCACAAATGCCCAAACCCTACGACGGCGCTCCCGCCGGGGCCTGGCTGCAACAACTCAACGGCCTGCTCAAACGCCTGTGCCGCAACCATTACCCTTATAGCCAGAGCCACACGCTCAATGGCCGAAAGTGGCTGGCGTTTCTCGACAACCGTTGCCCGGCCGCCGGGCTGACGCGCTGGATGGTGCTGGTTGAAGGTGCCTACAAACCGGAATGTAAACTTGACGACAAAGCCATCGCCGGCCTGACCCAAGCGGTCGACACCTGGATTCGCAAGCATGTTTGAATTCGCCTGGCCGTGGATCCTCGTCCTGTTGCCGCTGCCGTGGCTGATGCGCCTTGTGCTGCCGGTGGCCGACAGCGGCGAGCCGGCATTGAAAGTCAGCTTCCTCTCCGACCTTGAAGGCCTTGCGCGTCGTCGCGCTCGGGCCAATCTGCCGGCGTGGCGCCAACAGGCACCGTTCATTTTGCTGTGGCTGCTGTTGTTGAGCGCTGCTGCGCGTCCGCAATGGCTTGGCGAACCGCTACCGATTGCTGCCAGCGGTCGTGATCTGCTGGTCGCGGTGGACGTGTCCGGATCAATGGACTTCCCTGACATGCAATGGCAGGACGAAGACGTCAGCCGCCTGACTCTGGTGCAACACCTGCTGGGCGACTTCCTCGAAAGTCGCGACGGCGATCGCGTTGGCCTGATCCTCTTCGGCAGCCAGGCCTATCTGCAAGCACCGCTGACCTTCGATCGCCACACCGTGCGTGTCTGGCTCGACGAAGCGCGGATCGGCATCGCTGGCAAGAACACCGCCATCGGCGACGCCATCGGTCTGGCCCTGAAACGCCTGCGCCTGCGTCCGGCGCAAAGTCGCGTGCTGATTCTGGTCACGGACGGCGCCAACAATGGCGGCGAAATCGACCCGCTGACCGCAGCGAAACTGGCGGCCAGCGAAGGCGTGAAGATCTATCCGATCGGCATCGGCGCCAATCCGGAAGACAGCGGATCCACCGCGTTGCTCGGGGTCAATCCGAGCCTGGACCTCGACGAGCCGACGCTCAAAGCCATTGCTGAAGTGACCGGCGGCCAGTATTTCCGCGCCCACGACGGCAAAGAACTGCAAGCAATCAAGGACACCCTCGACCAACTCGAGCCGGTGACCCAGCAACCGACCCAGGCGCGCCCGGCGCAAGCCTTGTATCACTGGCCTCTGGCGTTGACTCTGTGGCTGAGCCTGTTGTTGGTCGCGCGTGAATTGTGGCCGGACAACCCGCTGCAACGCCTGTTCAACAAGGAGCTGTACCTGCAAAGTCCGCTGCCTGACTGGCGTGAGCGCCTCAAACGCCTGCGTCTGCGGAGGCGCCGATGATCGCCCTCTGGCCGCACTGGTTCCGTCCGTGGTGGTTGCTGCTACTGCCGTTGCTCGGCTGGCTGATCTGGCAACTCTGGCATCGGCAAAAACGCGCTGGTCGCTGGCAGATGATTTTGCCGCCGGCATTCCACGCCACCCTGCTCAGCGGCGGTAGTGGTCGCGACAGCAAACTGCCGTGGGTCGCCCTGGGCGTGGCATGGCTGCTGACGATTCTGGCGCTGCTCGGGCCGAGTTGGGAGCGGGTGGAGCAGACCAGTCAGAAACCTGCTGATCCGTTGGTGGTGGTGCTGGAACTGACTCCGGAAATGCTCGCCACCGACTCACCACCAACCCGGCTTGAGCAAGCACGGCGCAAGTTGTTTGACCTGTTGCAGGCACGCAGCGATGCGCAGACCGCCATTGTCGTCTACGCCGGCAGTGCCCACACGCTGGTGCCGCTGTCGGATGACCTGGCCACCAGTCGCAACCTGCTCGACGCCCTCAAGCCTTCGCTGATGCCGCAAAGCGGTCATCGCGCAGACCTTGCGGTGAGCAAGGCGCTGGCATTGCTCAAACAAGGCGCGCTTGGCCAGGGCCGGATTCTGTTGATCGGCTCATCCCTGAATGAAGAAGAGCGCCAAGGCATTCGCCGTGCGCTGAGCGGTGAGTCGGCGCAACTGTTGATGCTCGGCGTCGGCACCGCCGAAGGCGCGCCGATTGCTCAGGAGGACGGCAGTTTCCTCAAGGACGAACAAGGCGCGATCCGCGTGCCGCAACTCGACAGTCCAGGCCTTGGCGCCTTCCTCAACAGCGTCGGCGGCGACTATCACGTCGCACGGCTGGACGAAGGCGATCTGGGCGCCCTCGGTTTGCTCAATGGCCCGCGCAGCTTGCGCGACGACGGCCAGACCGTGCGCCTCGACACCTGGGCTGATCAGGGTTACTGGCTGCTGCTACCGCTGTTATTGCTGGCGGCGTGTGCCGGGCGTCGCGGCTGGTTGTTCTGTCTGCCGCTGCTGTTCTGCCTGCCGCAGCCCAGCTACGCTTTTGACTTCGAAGACCTTTGGCTGCGCCCCGACCAGCGCGGGCTGCACTTGCTCAAGCAGAAACGCCCCGCCGAAGCGGCGCAACATTTTGCCGATCATCAGTGGCAAGGGGTGGCGTTGTACGAGGCCGGCGACTACAGTGGCGCCGCCCAGCGTTTCGCCGAAGGCAGCGATGCCCGCGCCCACTACAATCGAGGCAACGCGCTGGCGAAAAGCGGTGAGCTGGACGCCGCCATCGATGCCTATGAACAGGCCCTGGAGTTGCAACCGGACTTGCGTCCGGCGCAGACCAACAAGGCGCTGGTGGAAAATCTGCTGAAGCTGCAAAAAACACCACCGCCCGCTGAACCGGAGCGCAAACCGACGGAGCAAAACCTGCCCGGCGATGAACCGCCGCCAGCGACCGCGCCGCCACCTGCGGTACAAAGTGAAACCCGCAGCGAGGCTCAGACCGCCGAGTCGGCCAGCGAACCACCACCGACCGCCCCGCCGCTGCCAGGTCCTGACGAATTGCCCGGCAGTGACGAGGAAGAAGACACGAACACCGTGCCGACGCTGCGTCCCAGCGAGGACAACCTCGAAGGCGAGCAACGTCAGGCACTGGAACAATGGCTGGGCAAGATCCCGGATGACCCCGGCGAATTGCTGCGACGCAAATTCTGGTACGAACAGCAACAACATCAGGATCAGGAAAACATTCGATGACCCGCTTCACCGTTCTCTTGCTGCCCCTGCTGATCTGCACGGCCACCGCGCACGCGGCCGAGTTGATCGCCAGCGTGGATCGCAGTCGCCTGAATTCCGGCGAGACGGTCGAACTCACCCTCGAAACCAGCGACGTCACCCAGTTCGGCAAACCCGACCTGACACCGCTGGAACCGCTGTTCGAAGTACGCGGCACGCGGCAGGTCAACCAGCTGAACACCCTCAACGGCGACAACCGCGCCACCACGCGCTGGATCATCACCCTGTTGCCAAAGGAAAACGGCAGCGTGCTGATCCCGCCGCTGCAAGTGGGCGATGTCCAGAGCCAGCCGATCACCGTGCAAGTGGTCGAAAGCGATGGTCGCGAGGACAAGAACAGCCTCGACCCGGTGTTCATCGAGGCCAGTCTCGATCAGTCCAGCGTCTACGTGCAGGCCCAGGCGATCCTGACCCTGCGCATCTACCATTCGGTGTCGCTGTACGACGACAGCAGCCTGACCCCGCTGCAAATAGCCGACGCGCGCGTCGAGCAACTCGGTGAAACGCGCACCTACGAGAAAGACATCAACGGCGTGCGCCATGGCGTGATCGAAATGCGCTATGCGATCTACCCGCAGCACAGCGGCTTGTTGACCATTGCGCCGCAGACGTTCAGCGCAACGCTGGTCGAGACTCAGCCCGCCCAGGACTCGACCGCACAGGGGCCGAAACCCGGCAAACTGATGCGAGTCAGCTCCGCGCAAATCCCCCTCACGGTCAAACCCAAACCGCTGACCTACCCGATCGATGCGCCATGGCTGCCGGCCCGCAGCTTGAGCCTGAGCGAAAGCTGGAACCCTGAGCCGGAACACACTCAGGTCGGCGACTCGCTGACACGCAGCCTGACCCTGAAGGTCGAAGGCCTGGCCAGCTCTCAATTGCCCGCCATGCCTGCCACTGAAGTCAACGGCCTGCGGCGCTATCCGGATCAACCGGTGCTGAGCAACCAGAGCAGCGACCGTGGCCTGATCGGCAGCCGTGAAGAACGCGAAGCGCTGGTCCCGAGCCGCAGCGGTTTAATCGACCTGCCAACGGTGGACGTGGTGTGGTGGAACACCTTCGAGGATCACCTGGAACACACCAGCCTGCCGGCGCGCACCCTGCAAGTGGCCAACAACCCGAGCCTGCAAGTCGACACCCCGACCGGCAGCCTGCAACCGAGCGCGGTCGACAATGACACGCTGTGGTGGTGGAAACTCAGCACCCTCATTCTGGCCTGCACCACCCTGCTCGGCTTCGGCCTGTGGTGGCGTGCGCGCTGGCAACCGGCGATCCTGCGCGCCGCACAAACCGGCCCGAGCCCGCGCACATTGATGGACGACATCAAGCGTGCGAGTCAGGCGAATGACCCGCACGCAACCCGCCAGGCACTGGACGCCTGGGCCCGTCAGCAACCGGAAACCCTGGCCGATATGGCGGCGCGGTTTGTGCCGTTGTCGGATGCGCTGGATGGGCTCAATGGTGCGCTGTACAGCGAGACGGGGCAGCACTGGCAGGGTGAGGATTTGTGGCGGGCGATTCGCACCATTCCGGCGGCGGAACGGGTGCAGGATCCGGTGGGTGACAGCGGGCTGCCGCCGCTTTATCCGAAGTAAAGATCAAAAGATCGCAGCCTTCGGCAGCTCCTACAGTACATCTGTGTTTACCCCTCCATTTCGGTGTGAACAGCCACCCTGCAGGCTGCGAACTCCAGATCCATCAAGCCTTTGGGCAAGTCTGCGCTTTTGCCAGTAAACTCTCCCCTCTTTCGCCGCCCCTCATTTCCCCGCGGCCATCACCTCTTTATCTGTTGCGGAGTCCACCTTGCGTCTGTTTCACACCTCCGACTGGCACCTTGGGCAAAACCTGCACGGCCAGGAGCGCGATTTCGAGCATGCGCGCTTCCTCGAATGGCTGCTGCGCCAACTGAAACTGGCGCAGCCGGATGTGCTGTTGATTGCCGGTGACATCTTCGACACGGTCAATCCGCCGGTCAAAGCCCAGGAACGCCTCTACGATTTCATCGTCAGCGCCCACGAGCAGCAGCCGTTGCTGACCATCGTGATGATCGCCGGCAACCACGATTCCGGCTCGCGGATCGAACTGCCCGCGCCGTTGATGCGCCGTTTGCGCACCCACGCGTTAGGGCGGGTGTTGTGGCTGGATGATGGGCAACTGGATGCCGAACGCTTGCTGCTGCCGTTGCCGGATAAAACCGGCGAAGTCGCCGCGTGGTGCCTGGCGCTGCCATTCCTGCGCCCGGCGGAGGTGACCGGCGCGCATCTGGGTGACAACTATTTGCGTGGCATCGGCCAAGTGCATGAATGGCTGATCGAAGCGGCCAACGCCAAGCGCAAGCCGGGCCAGGCGCTGATCGCTATCAGCCATGCGCACATGGCCGGTGGTTCGGTTTCTGAGGACTCGGAGCGCAGCCTGATCATCGGTAACGCCGAAGCCCTGCCCGCCAGTCTGTTTGGTCCGAGCATCAGCTACGTCGCCCTCGGTCACTTGCACAAACCGCAGAAGGTCAACGGTGAAGAGCGCATTCGCTACAGCGGCTCGCCGATCCCGTTGTCGTTCTCGGAGATTGGTTATCAGCACCAGATTCTCGATATCACGCTGGATGGCGACACGCTGGTCAGCGTCGAACCGAAACTGATCCCCCGCGCTGTCAACTTGCAGCGCATCGGCCCAGCGCCGTTGGCGGAAATCCTCGTGCAACTGGCGGACTTGCCGAACGTCGATCTGCTGGCCGAAACCCAGCGCCAACCGTGGCTGGAGGTTCGCGTGCGCCTCGACGAGCCGCAACCGGATCTGCGTCATCAGGTAGAAACCGCCCTGCAAGGCAAAGCCGTGCGTCTGGTGCGCATCGCCGCCGAATACGCCGGCAACCGGGGTGCCGATGGCGTGGAGGACGGCACCGCGTTGATCGAACTTGACCAACTCACACCCCAGGAATTGTTCAGCCGCGCGTGGCTCGACAACTATGGCAACGAGGTCGATGAGCAAACGCTCAAGGACTTCGCCGAACTGTTGCAGGACGTGCAAATGGAGGGCGAGCAGCCATGAAGATTCTCGCCATTCGTTTGAAGAACCTGGCCTCGCTCGCTGGGCCGTTTGAAATCGACTTCACCGCTGAGCCGCTGGCCAGCGCCGGTCTGTTTGCGATCACCGGCCCGACTGGCGCCGGTAAAAGCACCCTGCTCGACGCCTTGTGCCTGGCGCTGTTCGGCGCCGTGCCGCGCTTGAACAACACCGGCCGTGACGCCAAAGTCCCGGATGCCGACGGCGAAATCGCCACCGGCGACCCGCGCACGTTGCTGCGTCGCGGCACCGGTGAAGGCTACGCTGAGGTGGATTTTGTCGGTATCGACGGTCGTCGCTACCGTGCGCGCTGGGAAGCCAATCGTGCACGGGAAAAGGCTGGCGGCAAGTTACAGGCCAGCCGCCAGAGCCTGCGCGACATCGATCAGGATCAATTACTGGCCAGCCAGAAAGGCGAGTACAAAACGCAACTGGAAGCCGCGCTGGGCCTGAACTTCGAACAGTTCACCCGCGCCGTGCTATTGGCCCAGAGCGAGTTCAGCGCGTTCCTGAAAGCCGACGACAACGATCGCAGCGAACTGCTGGAAAAACTCACCGACACCGCGCTGTACACCCAGCTCGGGCGCCGCGCCTTCGACAAGACCAAGGAAGCCCGCGAAGCGCACAAGCTGTTGCAGGATCAGGCCACCGGCGTCACCCCGCTTGCGCCCGAAGCGCGGGCGGAACTGGATGAGCGTTTCAACACCGCACAGCAACAACTGAAAGTGCAGCAGACGCAGCTCAAACAGCTTGAACAGCAGCACGGCTGGCTCAAGGAGTTGCGCCTGTTGCAGGAATCGCAGCAAGCCGCCACCGAGCAGCTGCACAGCGCGCAACAACAATGGGAAAGTCTGGCCGGCGAGCGCGTGAAATTGACGCGCCTGGAGCAGCTCGGCCCGCAACGTCACCAGTTCGCGCGTAAAACCGAACTGGATGCGCTGCTGACACCGTTGGCTGCTCAGATTGCCGCGCATACTCAGCAACACGCAGAACTGAGCAAACAGCAGACACTGCTGGAGCAAAATCTGACGGCGGCGAAAGTCGCCCTGAGCGAGGCACAACAGCGCCAAAGCGAGAACGCCCCGCTGTTGCGTCAGGCGTTTGAAGAGCAAAGCACCCTCACCCGTCTGGCCAAAGAAGCAGCCAGCAGCGCCGATGCCAGACAGAGTGCACAGCACGCCTGCACGCAAGGCCAGAGTGACATACAAGCCTTGCTGGAAAAGCAGGGCCAGGTCGCCGAACGCCTGCAACGCATCGCCGCCGGGCTTGAGCAAAGCGCTCACCTTGCACCGTTGAGCGATGCGTGGAATGCCTACCGCGATCGCCTGCAACAGCTGATGCTGATCGGCAACCGTTTGAACAAAGGTCAGGCCGAACTGGCTTCGCTCGAAGAGAGCGCCACGCGCAACGCTGAAGCATTTGCCGCACAAAAGCAGCAACTCGAAGTGCTGTTCAAGGAGGCCGGCGCCGAACCCGATGCCGTCGCCGAGCAGATCGGCATTCTCGGCAATCTGTTGCAGGACAATCGCAAGCAACTGCGCGCCTTCGAAGACCTGTCGCGCCTGTGGGTCAGCCAACAGGACCTGCACAAGCGCAGCGGCGAGCTGCAACAACGCCAGCTCAGCGCCCAACAGGAGCGTGAGCGGCTGACCCAGGACGGCGTAAAAACCAAGGCCGAACTGACCGTCGCCGAACAAACCCTCAACGTCACCCGCGAACTGCTGGAGCGTCAGCGTCTGGCCCGCAGTGCCAGTGTCGAAGAGCTGCGCGCGCAGTTGCAAGACGATCAGCCCTGCCCGGTCTGCGGCAGCAACGAGCACCCGTATCATCAGCCCGAAGCGCTGCTGCAAAGCCTTGGTCGCCACGATGAAAGCGAACAGGCCAACGCCCAGCAAGTGGTCGATCAGCTCAAGGAAAAGCTGGTTGAACTGCGCGCCGAAGTCGGTGGTGTCATTGCTCAGCAAAAAGAGCTGCTGCAACAACAGGAACAATTGGCCGCTCAGCAACAGGCGCTGGCGCCGAGCCTCGACGCTCATCCGCTGTCCGCGCAGTTGCATAATCAGGACGCCGATAAACGCGACGCCTGGCTCACCCGCCAAAACGAGCAATTGAATCAGAGCATCGCTCAGGACGAACAACGCCAAGGCGCCCTGCTCACTCTGCAACAGGACGCCGCGCGCCTGACCCAGCAACTGCGTCAGGCCGAAACTGCGCATCAGCAAGCGGCGCAGCACTTGAGTAACCAGCAGCGCGAGTTGAGCAGCGATCGCCAGCGCCTTGATGAAGAACTCACCGCGTTTGGCAGTTTGCTGCCGGCGGACACTCTCGAAGCCTTGCGCCTTGAACCGGCCGCCACGTTCATGCAGCTCGACCAGCAGATTGCCGAGCGCCTGACGCAAGTCGAGCAGCAGAAGGAAGAACTGGCCGAGCAGCAACAACGTCAGCAAACGCTGGAGAAAGAACAGGATCGCCAGCAGACCCGCGTGCAGCAATCGCAAGCTGCCGAACAGCAATTCAATGCGCTGGCCGAGCAACAACAGGCTTGCCAGCAAAAACTCACGCAACTGCTCGGTGAGCACAGCAGCGCCGAGCACTGGCAGCAGCAACTCGAACACGCCGTTGAACAGGCGCGTAACGCCGAAACCGGCACGGCTCAAGAACTGCAAAATATCAGCACGCAACTCGTGCAGATCGCCGCCGAACTCAAAGCCCAGCGTGAGCGTTTACAAACGCTGGAAAGTGAAGACAAGGATCTCGCCGGCAAAATTGCCGACTGGCGCGCCCGCCATCCCGAGCTGGACGACGGCGGTCTCGAGGACCTGCTGCGGGTCGATGACACGCAACTGGCTGAATTGCGCCAACACTTGCAGCGCAACGAAAAAGCCATCGAACAGGCCAAAGTGCTGTTGCAGGAACGCGATCAGCGTTTGCTCGATCATCAGGCGCAGCACAACGGCAATCTCGATGCCGAACAACTCGCCAGCGCCCTCGTTGACCTGCAGAACCAGTTCAACGTCAGCGAGCAGCACTGCGCCGAATTGCGCGCCGAACAGGCTGAAGACCAGCGCCGGCAGAACGCCAATCAGGCACTGGCGCAGCAAATCGCCGACGCCTACGCCGAGTACCAGCGCTGGGCACGTCTGAGTGCGCTGATCGGTTCGGCGACGGGCGACACTTTCCGCAAGATCGCCCAGGCCTACAACCTCGATTTGCTTGTGCACCACGCCAACGTGCAGTTGCGCCAACTGGTTAAACGCTATCGCCTGAAACGCGGCGGCAGCATGCTCGGCCTTCTGGTGATGGACACGGAGATGGGCGACGAATTGCGCTCGGTGCATTCGTTGTCCGGCGGCGAGACGTTCCTGGTGTCGCTGGCCCTTGCGCTGGGCCTGGCATCAATGGCGTCGAGTACGCTGAAAATCGAATCGCTGTTTATCGACGAAGGCTTTGGCAGCCTTGATCCGGAATCCCTGCAACTGGCGATGGATGCCCTCGACGGCTTGCAGGCGCAGGGCCGCAAGGTCGCGGTGATTTCCCACGTGCAGGAGATGCACGAGCGAATCCCGGTGCAGATTCAAGTGCTGCGCCAGGGCAACGGTTTGAGCACGCTGGAGGTGAAATGAACACGCTGTATTCATTCCGCCGCTGCCCCTACGCCATGCGCGCGCGAATGGCCCTGCGTTATTGCGGCGTACCGGTGGAGATTGTCGAGGTCAGCCTCAAGGCCAAACCCGCCGAGATGCTCGCGATCTCGCCAAAAGGCACGGTGCCGGTGCTGGATGCGGACGGTCGGGTGATCGATGAAAGCCTGGAAATCATGCGCTGGGCGCTGGCACAGAATGATCCGCAGGATTGGTTGCTCAGCGGTGATGCTCGGGTTGCAGAGTTGATCGAAGCCAATGATCAGGTGTTCAAGGTCCATTTGAATCGCTACAGATATGCCGAGCGCTATCCCGAGCAGCCGATGGAAGTTTATCGGGCCGAGGGCGAGATGTTTTTGCGCAGGCTCGAAGAGTTGCTTGAAGGGCGCGATTACTTGCTGACGGATCATCCGAGCCTGGCGGATGTGGCGTTACTGCCGTTCGTACGCCAGTTCGCCCATGTCGATCGCGAGTGGTTCGCGCAAACGCCGTACGTTCGCTTGCAGGCGTGGCTTCAGCGATTCCTCGAATCCGAGCTCTTTACCTCGATCATGAAGAAATAACCACGGGGTCAGGCCAAAACCTGGCACATGCCGAGGGCCGAGCAATCGACTTCGAACGGCCCGAGGAAATTCGTTGCGGCCTTGCTCGGCGGATTGCCGGCCAGCAGCCCGAGCGTATTCGCCCGCTCAATGTTGTGAGCGATGTTGTGATTGGCCTCTATGGCCCGCGCCAGCGCTCCCACCGAGCCTTGACCAATACCCAGCAACGATGCGCCGTTAGTCATCAATGCGAGACTGGCGATAACCCAAAGCCTGTAGCCTTTCATGCGCCGCCGACTCCTGCGAGTTCCACCGGGTCGACCATCACGCTTTGCGAGCGGTGTTCGAACTGAATACCGGGACTTGCGACCTGAATCGGTGCGTCGAAGCTGTGTTCCATCTGCGATGAGATGCTGACGATCAGCACCAGCGCCAGGTAAAGGCCGATGGCCAGGTAGGCGCCGAATTTGGCAGAAGAGATGATTGCGCTGGCCATGGTGTTCTCCCGTGGGCATGTTTCGATGCCCACAGAATCGATCAAAAAAGCTGTGGCAACCACTCAGGGTTTCCCATAGTGAACATCAGCTTCGTTGATCATTAAGCCAGTCTATTTCGGCGCTGAATAAAACCTATTACACGAGGATTTTTCGCACCCACAAACGTGCAGGAGCTGCCGAAGGCTGGGATCTTTTGACGTTGAGGATCAAAAGATCGCAGCCTTCGGCAGCTCCTACAGGGGAGTTTTGTCTGTGTGCTCAGTGTTGGGCTTTGTGATCCAGCGCAGCGTAGAAGTTGGCGCTCTGTTGCAGATATTTCTGGGTGTAGCTCTGGGCGTGGGATTTTTTGCCGTTGATCTCGACGTTGGCACTGGCTGGCAGAACCACGGTGGCGGAGATGGCGGAAGCGGCAATAACGGAGAAGAGATTGAAGTTCATGGCGGTAACCCTCGTGTTCGGTTGGCTTGCTTGCCCGGTTGGGCTGTGGAGCCAACTTAACGCTCGAGGGTTGATCGCTTGAAATGCTTTGTAACAGTAGCAGTTATCAGCGCGATTAATACATAGAGACAGGCCCCGTGAATCGGGGCCTGTGGCTTATTGTCGCACTACAAACTTGAGATCGCTGGGCGCATCCATCGCCAGTTTCTGCACGGTTTTACCGAGCAGGCCGGTCTTGCCATCGCGTTCAACGACGACGATCTCATTGCTCTTCTGGTTGGCAATCAGCAGGAATTTGCCACTCGGGTCGAGGCTGAATTCGCGCGGGTGATCACCGTCCACCGAGCGTTTTTGCAGTTCCTTGAGCTGGCCGGTGGCCGGATCAATGCTGAACACGACCAACTGATTGGCGGTGCCACGGTTGCTGACGTAGAGGAATTTACCGTCAGCGCTGGCATGCAAAGCAGCGGCAGCCTTGTCCGAGGTCGGCTGGCCAGCCGCCAGTTCAACCAATTGCGTCTGGGTCAGCACGCCATCGTTGTAATCGAATACGGCGACTTGAGCGCTCATTTCCATGGTCAGCCAGGCGTGTTTGCCATCAGCGCTGAACAGCAGGTGACGCGGACCACTGCCCGCCGGCATAGGCACGGCAGCGGTTTTCGCCGGTGTCAGCGGCAGCTCCGGGTTGGCCTTCGGGTCGAACTGGTAGATGAAGACCTTGTCCGCGCCCAGATCATTGGAGAACACGTAACGGCCGTCCGGCGAAGAGACCGTCGAGTGCACATGGTTCGACGCCTGACGCTCGGGATTGACCCGGCTCGCCGGGTGCGCGCTCATCTGCACCACCGGTTTGAGTTTGCCGTCTGCGCCTACCGGCAACAACGCCAGGGTACCGCCCGGATCTTCCATCACCGAATAGTTGCTGACGAACAAATGGCTGGCGTCATGACTGAGGCTTGAATGGGTCGGCTCGTTGCCCAGGCTTTGGACTTGATTGATCAGACTAAGCGCATGGGTTTTCGGATCGATTGCATAACTGCTGACGCGACCGACCGGATCGGTCTGGCCTGGACCGTTTTCGTTGACCACGAACAAGCGTTTCTGGTCTTTGGACAGAGTGAGCCAGGACGGGTTTTCGCTTTTCACCACTTGCAGTGGTTTGGCTTCGATCTGACCGGTGGCGCTATCGAAGCTCATCCGATAGATGCCTTGGCTGGCGCCGGCGGTGTAAGAGCCGACCAGCAGCTGGAAGCTTTCAGCGGATGCATTGGAAAGGCCCATCGCACCGACGCTGCCGGCCATCAGCAATGGCCAGAATTTACGCATTTTCATCAGTTTCATCCTCGTCGTCGCTGCTGCTGACGACGTCGCCGTGGCAGACCAGGCGGTGTTCGCCGATAGCTTTGGTCTCATTGAAATAACCGACGATCAACCAGCTCTGCAGAGAATCATCGAAGGTGGCTGCAGCGACCTGCGCCGGCGTGAATTCCCAATGCTTGGCCGCTCGGCCATCGATGCATTCGATGTGCAGATTGTCGTCTTCATCGAGGGCGAATTCGAAAGCGTGCAGGCCGTCGATTTCGACCATACCGCAGTGTTCGAGGGCGTTGAGAAGGGTTTGGGCAGTCATGGTGAACAGTCTTTCTAGGGGGGAAAGAGCGAATGATAGCTTATTGTCGATGCAGATCCGTGTGGGAGCTGGCTTGCCAGCGATAGCAATCTGTCTGACACATCAATGTTGGATGTGCCGCAGTCATCGCTGGCAAGCCAGCTCCCACAGGTTATGCGTGTTGCCTTACAATGCTTCGCGCGAAGGCTTGCCATCCACCAGGCGCTGGATGCGCAACGGGTTGGCGTTTTTCAGCGGTTCCGGCAGCAAGCTGTCGGGGTAGTTCTGGAAACACACCGGACGCAGGAAGCGATCAATGGCCAGTGTGCCGACCGAAGTGCCACGGGCATCGGACGTCGCAGGGTACGGGCCGCCATGGACCATCGAATCACACACCTCGACACCGGTCGGATAGCCGTTGAGCAGGATGCGCCCGACCTTCTGCTCCAGCAGCGGCGTCAACTCCGCGAAGTCCTGGAAGTCCGCCGGCTCGCCGATGATCGTCGCCGTGAGCTGCCCGTGCAAACCGTTCAATGCGGCACTGAGTTGCGCCTGATCAGCCACCTCGACAATCACCGTGGTTGGGCCGAAGACTTCTTCCTGCAGCACTTCATCGCCGTTGATCAACAGGCTGACATCCGCTTTGAACAGCTGCGGCTGCGCTTGATTGCCCTGCTGCGGATTGCCGGCCAGATGCTCGATGCCATGGTGCGCGAGCAGCTTCTGCAAGCCGTTGCCGTAACTGCCAAGGGTGCCGGCATTGAGCATGGTTTGCGCCGGTTGGTCGCCGATCAGCCCTGCAACCTGTTGCACGAAGGCGCTGAACTCTGGCGAGCGAATACCGATGACCAAACCCGGATTGGTGCAGAACTGACCGCAGCCCTGCACGACCGACGCGGTGAGGTCGCGAGCGACGCTTTCCGAGCGAGTGGCCAGCGCCTGCGGCAAGACGATGACCGGGTTGATGCTCGACATCTCGGCAAACACCGGGATTGGTTGCGGGCGTGCCGCCGCCATGTCGCACAACGCACGTCCACCCTTGAGCGAGCCGGTGAAACCGACAGCCTGAATCGCCGGATGCTTGACCAGCCACTCGCCGACGCCACCGCCATAGATCATGTTGAACACACCCGCTGGCATCTCGGTTTTTTCCGCCGCACGAATCAGTGCATCAGCCACCAGTTCGGCCGTGGCCATGTGACCGCTGTGCGCCTTGAACACCACCGGGCAACCGGCAGCGAGTGCCGATGCGGTGTCGCCACCGGCAGTTGAAAAAGCCAGCGGAAAATTGCTCGCGCCGAACACGGCGACTGGACCGAGGCCGATGCGGTACTGACGCAGATCCGGGCGCGGCAATGGCTGGCGATCCGGCAACGGCAGGTCGATCCGCGCGCCGTAGAAATCGCCACGGCGCAGCACTTTGGCGAACAAACGCATCTGGCCGCTGGTGCGACCGCGTTCGCCCTGAATGCGCCCAGCCGGCAACGCGGTTTCGCGGCAGACCACGGCGACGAAATCATCGCCGAGCGCGTCCAGTTCGTCGGCAATCGCGTCGAGAAACTGCGCACGACGCTCAGCGCTGAGGCTGCGATAGGCCGGGTAGGCGGCAGCGGCGGCTTTGGCGGCGGCGTCAACTTCTTCGGCCGTGGCCTGGATGAAATCGTGAGGCAGTTGTTCGCCCGTCGCCGCGTCAACGCTTTGCAGTTTGACGTTGCCGGCAGCGCTACGCTGACCGCCGATGTAGTTGTGACCGAGAATCTGAGTCATGGGATCTCCTTAAAGGGTGCCAATGCTGTCCGGTTCGAAAACAGCCTGAACCGGGGCGATGCCATTGATCAGCGGTGCGCCGAATTCGGCCTGGCTGATTTCGAAAACGTCACCCGGTTGGGTGCGAATGCCATCGGCGAACGACAAGGTCGCGGTGCCGAAAAAGTGAATGTGCACGTCGCCCGGGCGCAGAAACTGGCTGTACTTGAAGTGGTGGTATTCGAGGTTCGCCAGGCTGTGGCACATGTTGGCCTCGCCACTGAGGAACTCGTTCTGCCACAGCACTTCACCGTAACGCAGGATGCGGCTGGTACCCGCAAGGTGTTGGGGTAGCTCACCGACGCGAAGTTCCGGACCATAACTGCAACTGCGCAATTTCGAGTGGGCCAGGTACAGGTAGTTCTTGCGCTCCATGACGTGATCGGAGAACTCGTTGCCGACGGCGAACCCCAGGCGATACGGCTTGCCGTCGTGACCGATGATGTACAGGCCGGCCATCTCCGGCTCTTCACCTGCGTCTTCGGCAAACGGCGGCAACGGGAAGGCTTCGCCGGGGCGCACGACGATGCTGCCGTCGCCCTTGTAGAACCATTCCGGCTGAACACCGGCCTGCCCCGCCGCCGGCTTACCGCCCTCGACGCCCCATTTGAAGATTTTCATGGTGTCGGTCATCGCGGTTTCGTCACCGGCCTGCTGGTGCATCTTGTCGCGGGCCGAGGCGCTGCCCAGATGCGTCAGACCGGTGCCGCTGACCAGCATGTGCGCCGGGTCCGGGTGATCGAGCGGCGGCAGAATGCGCAGGTCTTTGAGCAATTGCGCATAGTCGTGGCTGCTGCCCAGGCCGAGGGTTTTGACTTGCTGCTCCAAAGTGCCGCCGGCTTCGATGGCGGCAAGGGCCAGATCACGCACGCTGCGGGCGTCCTGCACTTCGCGCACCACAGCGCCTTCGACCACGCCGACGCGGCGTTCGCCGTTACTCAATTCGAATTGAACCAGATGCATGTTTTTCTCCTATTCCTTCAAAAACACCGCAGATCCCTGTGGGAGCTGGCTTGCCAGCGATAGCAATCTGTCAGACACATCCATGTCGGATGTGCCGCCGCCATCGCTGGCAAGCCAGCTCCCACAGGGGCGTGTCAGGTGCGTGTGGCACCGCGGGCACTCGCGGCAAACTGGTCAGCCGGCAACACGTGTTTACGCTCCAGCACGCGATACACCACGCCAGTCAGAATCAGCCCAAACACCATCACCCCCGACAGGAAGTACAACCCCGAAGCCAGATTGCCGGTGTGTTCCTTCAGCGCCCCGATCACGAATGGCCCGATGTAGCCGCCGAGGTTGCCCACCGAGTTGATCAGCGCGATCCCCGCCGCCGCACTCGCACCGGCAAAGAACCGCCCCGGCAGCGTCCAGAACACCGCCGTGCAGGAAAACAGTGCAAACGCCACCAGACACAGCGCCGCCAGTTGCGCCACCGGCAACGAGAGCCAGGCACTGAGGAACAAGCCAATCGCGCCCAGCACATACAACACCGCCAAATGTCCGTAGCGGTCGTTCAAGCGATCGGAACTGCGCGGGATGATCAGCAGGCCGATGATCCCGAAGATGTACGGCACCGACGATACGAATCCGGTCACCAGATCACTGCCACCGAACTGTTTGATCAACGTCGGCAGCCACAAGCCGAGGCCGTAGATGCTCAGGGTCACCGGCAGATAGAACAGCGCCAGCAGCAACACGCGCTTGTCTTTCAGCGCATGCAAAGGATTGCCGTGACGGGTCTGACCGTACGCTTGCAGATCCTTTTTCAGTTCGCCGGTCAGCCAGTCTTTCTCGGCCTGATCCATCCACTTCACCTGTTGCGGACCGTCAGGCAACCAGCGCAGCACCGGCCAGGTCAGCAGGATCGCCGGGGTGCCGATGACGATGAACAGCCACTGCCAGCCGTGCAGGCCGAGAATGCCGTCCATGCCCAGCAAACCGCCGGACACGGGACCGGTGATCATCATGGCGATGGGTTGCGAAAGAATGAACAGCCCGAGGATCTTGCCGCGATGGCGCACCGGGAACCATTGGGTGATGTAGTAGAGAACGCCGGGGAAGAACCCTGCCTCTGCCGCGCCGAGCAAAAAGCGCATGACATAGAAGCTGTGGGGGCCCTGGACGAAGGCCATGCCGATGGTGATCGCGCCCCAGGTGATCATGATCCGCGCGAACCAGCGCCGCGCGCCGAAGCGTTCGAGCATCAGGTTGCTGGGGATTTCGAACAGGAAATAACCAATGAAGAACAGCCCGGCACCGAGGCCATAGGCCGCATCGCCGATGCCGATGTCGGCGCCCATGTGCAGCTTGGCGAAGCCGACGGCGGAGCGATCCACATAGGCGATCAGGTACAGCAGGATCAGGAAGGGAATCAGTTTCAGTGTGATGCGCCGTATCAGGCGCAATTCCTGGCTCATGAGATCGGTCTCCGATTGTTGTTTTTATAGAACCTCGGGGGACGCCTCTCGCGGAAAACCGCCAGGACCATCCCTCCGTCGAAAACGACTATATAGTAATACTAATTACCCAACAACACTTCCAAACCGTCGAATTTGAGCTTATGTTAGGCCATCGCTGGAACACTATAGTCATACAATAAGAGAATCGATCATGTCTGATAAGAAACCCACCCTGCGCTCCGCCCAATGGTTTGGCACGGCCGACAAGAACGGCTTCATGTACCGCAGCTGGATGAAGAATCAGGGCATCGCCGACCACCAGTTTCATGGCAAGCCGATCATCGGCATCTGCAACACCTGGTCGGAATTGACCCCGTGCAACGCGCATTTCCGCCAGATCGCGGAGCACGTCAAACGCGGGGTGATCGAGGCCGGTGGCTTCCCGGTGGAATTCCCGGTGTTCTCCAACGGCGAATCCAACCTGCGCCCGACCGCCATGCTCACCCGCAACCTGGCGAGCATGGACGTTGAGGAAGCGATTCGCGGTAACCCGATTGACGGCGTGGTGCTGCTGACCGGTTGCGACAAAACCACTCCGGCGCTGCTCATGGGCGCAGCGAGTTGCGACGTGCCGGCCATCGTCGTCACTGGCGGGCCGATGCTCAACGGCAAGCACAAGGGCAAGGACATTGGCTCCGGCACCGTGGTCTGGCAGCTCAGCGAACAGGTCAAGGCCGGTACCATCACCATTGACGATTTCCTCGCGGCCGAGGGCGGCATGTCGCGTTCGGCGGGCACCTGCAACACCATGGGCACGGCGTCGACCATGGCGTGCATGGCCGAAGCACTGGGCACTTCGCTGCCGCACAACGCGGCGATTCCAGCGGTGGATGCGCGGCGCTATGTGCTGGCGCACATGTCCGGCATGCGTGCGGTGGAGATGGTTCGCGAGGATTTGAAACTGTCGAAGATCCTGACCAAGGAGGCCTTCGAAAACGCCATTCGCGTCAACGCCGCCATCGGTGGTTCGACCAACGCCGTAATTCACTTGAAAGCCATCGCCGGGCGCATTGGCGTCGAACTGGATCTGGACGACTGGACCCGCATCGGCCGCGGCATGCCGACCATCGTCGATCTGCAACCGTCCGGGCGTTTCCTGATGGAAGAGTTCTACTACGCCGGTGGCTTGCCAGCCGTGCTGCGCCGCCTCGGTGAAGCCAACCTGATTCCGCATCCGAATGCCCTGACCGTCAACGGCAAGTCCATCGGCGAGAACACCAAGGACGCGCCGATCTATGGCGAAGACGAAGTGATCCGCACGCTCGACAACCCGATTCGTGCTGACGGCGGTATCTGCGTGCTGCGCGGTAATCTCGCGCCACTGGGCGCGGTGCTCAAGCCGTCCGCCGCCAGCGCCGAACTGATGCAGCATCGTGGTCGTGCAGTGGTGTTCGAGAACTTCGACATGTACAAAGCGCGAATCAATGATCCGGAACTGGATGTTGATGCCAACTCGATTCTGGTGATGAAGAACTGCGGGCCGAAGGGTTATCCGGGCATGGCCGAAGTCGGCAACATGGGCCTACCGGCCAAGCTGTTGGCTCAAGGCGTGACCGACATGGTGCGTATTTCCGATGCGCGGATGAGCGGCACGGCTTACGGCACGGTGGTTTTGCACGTGGCGCCGGAAGCGGCAGCCGGTGGGCCGTTGGCCACAGTGAAGGAAGGCGACTGGATCGAACTCGATTGCGCCACTGGCCGTTTGCACCTGGACATTCCGGATGCCGAACTGGCGGCGCGTATGGCCGATCTGCAACCACCGCAACAGTTGCTGGTGGGCGGTTATCGTCAGCTGTACATCGACCATGTGTTGCAGGCGGATCAGGGCTGTGACTTTGACTTCCTGGTAGGTTGCCGTGGGGCGGAAGTACCCCGCCACTCTCACTAACACCGCCGTCCCCCTGTGGGAGCGAGCCTGCTTGCGAAGAGGGAGTGTCATTCGACATCTATCTGACTGATATGCCGCCTTCGCGAGCAGGCTCGCTCCCACATTTGGTTTCTGTGTCTGCCTCAAGATTATGCCGTGCCTGCTATGATGCGCGGCATCTCCATCGCTCAGGATCGCGCCGCCCCCCATGGATTACCGTAAACCTTCCGACCGCAAAAGCATGCACTCGCGCATTGTCCAGGAACTGGGCAAGCAGATCGTCTCCGGACGCTTTTTGCCCGATGACAAACTGCCCGCCGAAGCCTTGTTGTGCGAGGAGTACGCGGTCAGCCGGCCGGTGTTGCGCGAAGCCACGCGGGTGTTGGTGGCCAAGGGTCTGGTGTATTCGAAGCCGCGCGTCGGCACGGTGGTCAAGGCGCGCCGCGAATGGCACATGCTCGACCCGGACGTGTTGCACTGGCTGATGCAAAGCAGCCCGCAGAACGAGTTTTTCAACGTGCTGACCAGCGTGCGCAGCATCATCGAACCTGCCGCCGCCGCCCTCGCCGCCCAGCATGCGACCGATGCCGACATCGCCGCCATCGGCGAAGCCTACCAACGCATGGAGGCGGCGCCGACGCCGGAAGCACTGCTGCAACCGGACCTGGACTTTCACAGCAGGATTGCCGATGCAACGCACAATGATTTGTTGGCGAACCTGTGCAACATGTTGTCGGTGGCGATTGCCGAGGCGCTGAAGCATTCGAATCAGCGGCCGAACCTGCATGAATTGGCGTTGCCGCGGCACAAGGCGATTTTGACGGCCATTGAAAATCGCGATGCGCTGGGGGCGCGGCATGCGACGTTGGTGCAGCTGGATGATGCGCGCAGTGCGTTGAGTGTTGTGTTGGGGGCTGAGCTTTCTTAAGGCTTTAGATCGCTTGCCCTCACCCTAGCCCTCTCCCAGAGGTAGAGGGGACTGATTGGGGGATATTTGAGATCTACACCGACTTGAACGATTTGCTTTGAATCCATAATCGGCTCGGTCTTTCAGGTCGGTGTGTGGCGAAAGACACCGCCGTCAGCCCCCTCTCCCTCCGGGAGAGGGCTAGGGTGAGGGGCTCTTGATCTTGATCCACAAAAAAAGCCGCAACCCTAAGGTTGCGGCTCTGTCGTTTCAGCCCTTCAGATCAATGCGCAAACAGCGAATTGCCCTTCTGCCCTGCCAGTTTCTCTGGCTTGATCAGGAACTTCGCCAGTGCCGGCAGCAGCCACAGCGCACCGAACATGTTCCACAGCAGCATGAAGGTCAGCATCAGGCCCATGTCGGCCTGGAACTTGATCGCCGAGAAGATCCAGGTGCACACGCCGATGGCCAGGCACAGACCGGTGAACAGCACCGCTTTACCGGTGGATTTCAGGGTCTGGTAATAGGCTTCCTGCAACGGCAGACCGGCACGCAGGAAACTTTCCAGACGGCTGTAGATGTAGATCCCGTAGTCGACGCCGATACCCACGCCCAGCGCCACCACCGGCAACGTCGCCACTTTCACACCGATGCCCATGAACGCCATCAGCGCGTTGCCGAGTACCGAAGTCAGTACCAGCGGCAGCACGATGCACAAGGTCGCCGCCCATGAACGGAAGGTGATCATGCACATCACCGCCACACAGATGTACACCAGAATCAGGATGGTCAACTCGGCCTGTTTGATGACTTCGTTGGTGGCCGCTTCGATGCCGGCGTTACCCGCCGCAAGGATGAATTCCAGGCCGTCCTTGTTGTTGTCCTTGGCGAATTCCTGCACCGCATGCACCGCACGATCAAGGGTTTCCGCCTTGTGGTCGTTGAGGAACACCAGCACCGGCGCCAGCGAGCAACTGTTGTTGTACAAACCATCAGCACGGGCAATCGAGTTGTTCAGCACGTCCGGGTTGCGCGACAGGGTTTCCCATTTCAGGTTGCCCTCGTTCATGCCTTTGATCATCTGCTTGGACACAGTCACCAACGAGATCGCCGACTGCACGCCCTCGGTGTTCTGCATCTTCCACATCAGCTCATCGATCGGCGCCATGGCTTCAAAACGTGAGCAGCCTTCAGCCTTGGTCTTGACCATCACCACCAGCACGTCGGAACTGGTCGAGTAATTGCTGATGATGAAGTTGTTGTCCTTGTTGTAGCGCGAATCAGGACGCAACTCCGGCGCGCCTTGGTCGAGGTCGCCGATTTTCAGGTTCTGGCTGTACCAGAGGCCACCACCGAAGGCGACCAGCGCCAGCGCTACGGAGATCGGTGCAACTTTCGGGCTGGCAAAGTTCGACAGCAAGCGCCAGAACGGATGTTCGCGGTTCGCGTCCTTCTTGCTCTTGGCGATAGCGCGTTTGCTGATGCCGACATAGGAGATGGCGACCGGCAACAGGATCAGGTTGGTAAACACGATCACCGCCACACCGATGGACGCACCGATGGCCAGTTCACGGATAACACCGATGTCAATGATCAGCAGCGTGATGAAGCCCACCGCATCCGCGAGAATCGCGATCATCCCCGGCAGGAACAGTTGCCGGAACGTGCGTCGTGCAGCCGTAAGTGCGTTGTCCGCCTCGCTGGATTGCAGAGCGATACCGTTGATCTTCTGCACGCCATGAGAGATGCCGATCGCGAAAATCAGGAACGGCACCAGCATCGAATACGGATCGAGTCCGAAGCCGAAGAAGTGCATCAAGCCGAGTTGCCAGACCACCGCCACCAGCGTCGTGCTAAGTACCGCGATGGTGCTGCGCACGCAGTTGGTGAACCACAGCAGCAGAATCAGGGTGATCACGAAGGCGACGCCGAAGAACAGCACCACCATCACCAGACCGTCAATCAGGTCGCCGACCTTCTTGGCGAAACCGACGATGTGGATCTTGATGTTCGGGTTCTGCGCTTCGAACTTGTTGCGGATCTTGTCTTCGAGCTCATGGGAGAACTTGCGGTAATCCAGCGCCAGCAACTTGCCCTGATCCTGCGGGTCCGGGTAGGACTCCAGCAGCGGGATGTCGACGATGCTCGACTTGAAGTCGTTGGCCACCAGACGGCCGACCTGACCGGACTTGAGCACGTTGTTGCGCAGCAGATCGAGGCTGTCCTGCGAGCCGTTGTAGCTCTGCGGAATCACCTCACCGCCGGCGAAACCCTCCTCGGTCACTTCGGTCCAGCGCACGCTCGGGCTCCACAGCGACTTTAGCCCGGAGCGGTCAACGCCCGAGATGTAGAACACCTCGTCGTTGATCTGGCGCAGGGTCTCCATGTACTCCTTGGAGAAGATGTCGCCATCAGTGGCTTCCACCGAAATCCGCACGGTGTTGCCCAGGTTCGCCAGATCGTTGCGATGCTCCATCATCTTTTCGATGAACGGATGCTGCAGCGGGATCATTTTTTCGAAACTGGTGGACGGCCGGATCAACGTGGCCTGCCAGAACAGGAAAATGCTCACCACCAGGCAGATCAGGATCACAGCCGGGCGGTTGTTGAAAATCAGGCGCTCGAGGAACGTCGCCTTTTCCTGGTTTTGCGTGTTCAAGGAAGTCATAGCCCCGCCTTCTTATTATTGATCTCGGCGCCGTTCGGCAGCGTGATGTGGACGCCACCCTGCCCGGACAGAATCAGGTTGCCATCGCCGGCGGCGGTCACCGACGACAGGGATATGCGATCCGGGCGGTTGAACACGCTGAAGGTTTCGCCGTTATCGCTGCTGCTGATCACGGAACCGCCGTTGCCGACGATGACGATGGAGCCGTCGTCGAGCAAGGCAGCGCCGGAAAGGCCGAACTCCAGTGTTCCGCGCGCGGCTTTCAGCTCGATCTGTTCCCAGTTGCTGCCAAAATCGCTTGAGCGGTAGAGGTTACCGCGCAAGCCATAAGCCAGCAGCGTCTGCGGTTGAGCAGTGCCGATCACGCCGAAGAGCGAGCCTTCGTATGGGCCTTCGAGTTTTTCCCAGGTCTGGCCCTCGTCGGCGGAGCGGAACATGCTGCCCGACTCGCCGACGATGAACAGCCCGGCGTCTTTCACTGCAGCGATGGCGTTGAGGTGGAACTGGTCTTCGTTATCGAGGCGGTCACTGACGTCTTCCCAGTTTTTGCCGCCATCGGTGGTTTCCAGCAGCGCGCCGTAAGCGCCCACGGCAAAGCCGCTGCTGGCGTCCTTGAACCAGACGTCGAGCAGCGGCGATTCGCGTTTGAGGTCTTCGAATTGTTTGGTCCAGGTCAGGCCGCCGTCCTCGCTGGCGAGAATCTGCGCGTCATGGCCGACCGCCCAGCCGTGCTTGTCATCGACAAAATACACGGCCGTCAGCAACTGCCGGCTCGGCACCTTGGCCTGCGTCCAGGTCTTGCCCTGGTCATCGGAATACAGAATGTGCCCGCGATCCCCGACGGCGACCAAACGGGCGCCAGCGTGGACGACGTCAAGAATGAGGCTTTTCGCGGCTTTGGCTGATTCGGTGGCATAAACCACATCGGCTGGAGCCTGGGCGGCAATCACAGGTGCCGACAACATGGCAAAGCCCAGCATCGAGAGTGCTGTGGCCAGCAACGCGGTGTTGCGTAACGCCGGCGGGCGGCAACGACTCATAGACCTTCCCCTATTTATTATTGTTAGGCCATTTGGCCTTAAAGGGCGCCGCAAGGGTGTTCGAGCGATCGCTGGTCAGAAGCGTAGTCCTGAAACCCGCAATCCAGAGCCCCTTCGGAAGCTGGCTCATCCTATCGGGCTTTGGAAACGTCTGACAATCGGCGCCACGTTATCTTTTGTTAACCGCACACAGGCTTCTGCTGCCAGTGATTTCCATTGTGGGAGCGAGCCTGCTCGCGAATGCGGGGTAACAGTCACCCTCTTTATTGGCTGACCCACCGCTTTCGCGAGCAGGCTCGCTCCCACAGGGGCCTGAGGCGAATTGGGGATGTGGGGTGGCGGCTGAATACAGCGCCATTCGCCGGATGGATGAGGCGAATCTTGCGAGAGGGACTTGCGCGATAGGTATTATGGTATACCATCAGACGGGAAGACACTTTCAACCCCCCCCACCGGAGCAGCTCATGAGTTTCGAAATTCGCAAGATCGTCAGCTATGTCGAAGAAACCTTCATCGAAGGCGGCAAAGCCACCGACAAGCCAGTGACCATGGTTGGCCTCGCCGTGGTGATGAAAAACCCCTGGGTGGGCAACGGCTTTGTGGAGGACCTCAAGCCGCAGATCCGCGCCAATTGCTCCGATCTCGGCGCGTTGATGGTCGAGCGTCTGGTCGGGATCATTGGCGGTGCAGAAAAAATCGAGGCCTACGGCAAAGCCGCTGTGGTCGGCGCTGATGGCGAGATCGAACACGCCTCCGCCGTGATCCACACCCTGCGCTTCGGCAACCACTACCGCGAAGCGGTCAAGGCCAAGAGCTATCTGAGCTTCACCAACAAGCGCGGCGGCCCGGGTACCTCGATTCAGATCCCGATGATGCACAAGGACGACGAAGGCCTGCGTTCGCACTACATCACCCTGGAAATGCAGATCGAAGACGCGCCGCGTGCCGATGAAATCGTCGTTGTGCTGGGTTGCGCCGACGGTGGTCGTCTGCACCCGCGCATCGGTAACCGTTACATCGATCTGGAAGAACTGGCCGCCGAAAAAGCCCAGTAACCACAATAAAAAAGGCAAGCAGGAGCGCTCCATGATTCGGCTCACCGCTGAACTCACCCCGGCTGGCACCAGTTACCTGGCGACCGGCCAAGGCCAGCCCGTGGTTTTGATCCACGGCGTGGGCCTGAACAAAGAAATGTGGGGCGGCCAGATTGTCGGCCTCGCCAGCCAATATCAGGTGATCGCCTACGACATGCTCGGCCATGGCGCGAGTCCGCGACCGGCCAGTGGCACCAACCTGCTCGGTTACGCCGACCAGTTGCTGGAGCTGCTCCATCACCTGAACTTGCCTGAGGCGGCGGTGATCGGTTTTTCCATGGGCGGCCTGGTGGCGCGGGCATTTGCCCTGCATTACCCACAGCGCCTGCAAAGCCTGGTGGTGCTCAACAGCGTGTTCAACCGCAGCGAAGAGCAGCGCGCCGGCGTCATCGCCCGCACTGCGCAAGCCGCCGAACACGGGCCCGACGCGAATGCCGAAGCGGCGCTTTCACGCTGGTTCAGCCGTGAATATCAGGCGGCGAATCCGGCGCAGATCGCCGCGTTGCGGCAAACCCTGGCCAACAACGATCCGCAGGGTTACCTGACCACTTACGAGCTGTTCGCCACGCAAGACATGTATCGCGCCGACGACCTGGGCAGCATTCAGGCGCCGACGCTGATTGCCACCGGTGAGCTCGATCCGGGCTCGACCCCGGAGATGGCCGAGCAACTGGCCCTGCGCATCCCCGGCGCCAAGGTTGCCGTGCTGCCCGAGCAACGGCATATGATGCCCGTAGAGTCGCCGCGTCTGGTCAACCAGACATTGCTGGAATTTCTTGAATTCGCGCACTCCCGACAAAATCAAATAAAGGGGATCGTTGCATGACGCTCGCACGCTTCCAGATGTGCATCGGCGGAGAATGGGTCGATGCCCTCTCCGGCAAGACTTTCGAAAGCCTCAACCCGGCCACGGCCCAAGCCTGGGCCGAGCTGCCCGACGCCGATGAAGCGGATGTCGAGTGCGCCGTGCAATCGGCGCAAACCGCGTTCGACAGCCCGGCATGGCGTGGCCTGACCGCCACCGCACGCGGCAAACTGCTGCGTCGTCTCGGCGACCTGATTGCCGAAAACAAGGAACACCTGGCGCAACTGGAAAGCCGCGACAACGGCAAACTGATCCGCGAAACCCGTGGTCAGGTCAGCTATCTGCCAGAGTTTTTCCATTACACCGCAGGCCTGGCGGACAAGCTCGAAGGCGGCACCTTGCCGCTGGATAAGCCGGATCTGTTCGCCTACACGGTTCACGAAGCCATGGGTGTGGTCGCCGCGATCATTCCCTGGAACAGCCCGCTCTATCTGACTGCGATCAAACTCGCCCCGGCCCTCGCCGCCGGCAACACGATTGTGATCAAGCCGTCCGAACATGCTTCGGCGACCATCCTTGAGTTGGCGCGCCTGGCCCTCGAAGCCGGGATCCCGCCGGGCGTGGTCAACGTCGTTACCGGTTACGGCCCGAGTACCGGCGCCGCCCTCACCCGTCATCCGCTGATCCGCAAGATCGCCTTCACCGGCGGCGCGGCCACAGCACGGCATGTGGTGCGCAGCAGTGCCGAGAACTTCGCCAAGCTGTCGCTGGAACTGGGCGGCAAATCGCCGAACATCATCTTCGCCGACGCCGACCTGGACAGCGCGATCAACGGGGCGATTGCCGGGATTTAAGCGGCATCCGGTCAGAGTTGTGTGTCCGGCTCGCGACTGTTGGTGCAGGACGAAATCTACGACGAGTTCGTCAGTCGACTGGTGGAGCGCGCCCGGCGCATTCGCATCGGCAATCCGCAGGAAGACAGCAGTGAAATGGGCCCGATGGCCACCGCGCAGCAGCTCGCGGTGGTTGAAGGTCTGGTTGCCGATGCCCTCGCCGAAGGTGCGATTTTGCGTACCGGTGGCAAGCGCCCGACGGGGCTCGGTGATGGCTGGTTCTATGAGCCGACACTGTTCGAGTGCGACAGCAATTCGATGAAAATCATGCAGGAAGAAGTCTTCGGCCCTGTCGCATCAGTTATTCGCTTTAAAGATGAAGCCCAAGCGCTGGCGATTGCCAACGACTCACAGTTCGGTCTCGCCGCCGGCATCTGGACCCGTGACCTGGGCCGTGCCCATCGTCTGGCTCGGGATGTGCGGTCGGGGATCATCTGGGTCAACACCTACCGCGCAGTGTCGGCGATGGCACCGATCGGTGGCTTCAAGAACAGTGGCTATGGACGCGAAAGCGGCATCGATTCGGTGCTGGCTTACACCGAACTGAAAACGGTGTGGATCAACCTTTCTCAGGCGCCAATGCCTGATCCGTTTGTGATGCGCTAGGAGACCTGCGACATGATCGAACCCGGCATATATAAAGACGTGATGAGCTCATTTCCGTCCGGCGTCACGGTGGTCACCGCCCTCGACCCGGACGGCGGCATCGTCGGCATCACCGCGAGCGCCTTCAGCGCCCTGTCGATTGACCCGGCGTTGGTGCTGTTCTGCCCCAACTACGCCTCCGACACCTACCCGATCTTGCGCGACAGCAAGCGCTTCGCCATTCACTTGCTCTCAGCCGAGCAGACTGCCGAGGCCTACGCCTTTGCCGGTAAAGGCAAGGACAAGGCCAAAGACATCGAGTGGCATTTGAGCGAACTGGGCAACCCGATTCTGGCCAGGGCTACGGCGATCATCGAGTGCGAGTTGTGGCGCGAATACGATGGTGGCGATCACGCGATCATCGTTGGCGCGGTGAAGAATCTGATTCTGCCGGCACAACCGGTGACGCCGATGATTTATCACAAGGGCAAGCTGGGTCCCCTACCAACCTTGGCCTGACGGATTCACACAATACCCTGTGGGAGCTGGCTTGCCAGCGATGACGGCATCACATTCGATATCAATGTTGAGTGATCTACCGCTATCGCTGGCAAGCCAGCTCCCACAGGGATCGAGTTGAGGCGAACATCATGAACAATGAAAAGTACGAAAAAGGCCTGAAAATCCGCACTCAGGTATTGGGCGAAGCCTATATGCAACGCTCAATAGAGAACGCCGATGACTTCACCCGCCCGTTGCAGGAAATGGTCACCGAATACTGCTGGGGCCATGTCTGGGGTCGCGAGGGTTTGTCGCTCAAGGAGCGCAGCATGATCAACCTGGCGATGATCTCGGCGCTCAACCGCCCGCACGAACTCAAGCTGCATGTGCGTGGCGCCTTGCGTAACGGCCTGAGTCGTGAGCAAATACGCGAAATTCTGCTTCAAGTCGGCATTTATTGCGGCGTCCCGGCGGCCGTGGACAGTTTCCGGCTGGCCCGCGAAGCCTTTGCCGACGCCGACGCCGAGGCCTCCAGTTAACCCCTCGGCTGTTTTGATGCCCGTCTGGCATGGACAGCCATAGTAAAGAGCGGACCCCATGAAACGCCTGCCACTCGACGACAGCTTCAAGGTCAATCGCAACCCCGTTACCCTGCGCGAAATCGTGCTGGATAAACTGCGAAGCGCCATCATGAACTTCCAGCTTCTGCCGGGCGACCGCCTGGTCGAACGCGATCTGTGCGATCGTCTGGGCGTCAGCCGCACGTCGGTGCGCGAAGCCTTGCGTCACCTCGAATCCGAAGGCCTGGTGGAGTTCGCCGATGCCAAGGGGCCGCGCGTCGCCATCATCACCCTCGCCGACGCTGTCGATATCTACGAACTGCGTTGCGTGCTGGAAGGCCTGATCGTGCAGCTGTTCACCCTGCGCGCCAAAGCCAAGGACATCAAAGCCCTGGAGAAAGCCCTCGATGAGAACCGCAAGGCGCTCAAGGACGGCGAATTGCAGCAAGTGATCGACTCGGTACAAGGTTTCTACGATGTGCTGCTGGAAGGTTCGGGCAACCACGTCGCGGCCACGCAATTGCGTCAGTTGCAGGCACGCATCAGCTACCTGCGCGCGACCTCGGTGTCTCAGGAAAACCGTCGCGGCGCGAGTAACCAGGAAATGGAAAAAATGGTCGAGGCGATCAAGAGCGGCGATCCGCTGCTGGCGCATCAGGCTTGCGTGGACCACGTTCGCGCTGCCGCTGCCGTTGCTCTGGACTACCTCAAGCGCAAGCAGGAAGAAACCGGCATCGCTGTCAAAGGCACGCCACCGATCACCCTGCCCATCCCGCTCAAAGAACCTCGTATAGGTCACTGACATGTTCAGCCCGAGCTTTTGCCCAAAATGCGGTGGACCTGATCTCGGTCAGCAGGTACCGCCGGGCGATACGCACGAGCGCCTGATGTGCCGCGGTTGCGGCTTCATCCACTACGTCAATCCGAAGATCATTGCCGGCTGCATCATTGAGCAGGACGGCAAGTACCTCCTGTGCCAACGGGCAATTCCCCCGCGCCCGGGCACCTGGACGCTGCCCGCAGGCTTCATGGAAAGCGGCGAAACCACCGAGCAGGCCGCGCTGCGTGAAGTCTGGGAAGAAAGCGGCGTTCGCGCGGAAATCCTCTCGCCCTACTCGATTTTCAGCGTGCCGAAGATCAGCGAGGTGTACATCATCTTTCGCGCTATCGCGCTGGAGATCACCGGCCAGTTCGGGCCGGAAACCCTCGACTATAAATTCTTCGCCCCCGAGGACATCCCGTGGGAGCAGATCTATTACCCGGCGATCCGGCAGATCCTCGAACGCTATATCGAGGAACGCCAGGCCGGGGTTTACGGGATCTATGTGGGCAATGATGACAGCGGCAAGATTCACTTTATCCGCTGATCCCCACCTATCCCCGTGTGGGAGCGAGCCTGCTCGCGAAGGCGTCGGGTCAGTCGATACAAATGTTGAATGAACGACCGCCTTCGCGAGCAGGCTCGCTCCCACAGGGTGAAGTGGTGTTGCTTACATCGGGGCAACGCCTTCAACAATGATGATTTCCGCCTTCGCCCATTCTTCGCGGTAACTTTTCGCTTCCTGATACGCCGCTGAGTGGTAGCACGCCACAGCCTTCTCAAAGCTCTCGAACTCGATCACCACGCTGCGTTGCGGTGCCTGGCGTCCTTCCATCGCCTCGCTGCGACCACCTCTGGCCAGAAACCGCCCGCCAAACTCGGCGAATGCCTTCGGCGCGCGCTGGGTGTATTGGCTGTAGTGGTCGGGATCGGCAATGTCTACGTGAGCAATCCAGTACGCCTTCATAGTGACCTCTCTGTCGATTATGTATTATGGTATACCAATAATATTTCCAACAAACACTGAGAGTCCAGCATGGCCTTCAACAGCATCGAAGAAATCATCGCAGATTATCGCCTCGGCAAAATGGTCCTGCTGGTCGATGACGAAGATCGGGAAAACGAAGGCGACCTGTTGCTGGCCGCCGACTGTTGCACGCCCGAGGCGATCAGCTTCATGGCCCGTGAAGCACGCGGCCTGATCTGCCTGACGTTGACCGACGAACATTGCCAGCGGCTAGGGCTTGAACAAATGGTGCCGAGCAATGGCAGCGTGTTCAGCACCGCGTTTACCGTGTCGATTGAAGCGGCGGTTGGCGTGACCACCGGTATTTCCGCCGCCGACCGCGCCTGCACGGTTGCCGCTGCCGTGGCCAAGGACGCCCGCGCCGAAGACCTGGTGCAGCCCGGCCACATCTTTCCACTGCGCGCCAAGGAAGGTGGCGTGCTGACCCGTGCAGGCCATACAGAGGCGGGGTGCGATCTGGCCAGACTGGCCGGTTTTACGCCGGCCTCGGTCATTGTCGAAGTGATGAACGACGACGGCACCATGGCACGTCGCCCGGATCTGGAAGTGTTTGCGCGCCAGCACGGAATCAAGATCGGCACCATTGCCGACCTGATCCACCATCGTTTGAGCACCGAGCACACCATCGAACGTATTGGCGAACGCGATTTGCCGACAGTGCATGGCACGTTCCGCCTGATCACGTTTGAGGACCGCATCGAGGGCGGCGTGCACATGGCGATGGTCATGGGGGATTTGCGCCGGGAAGAACCGACGCTGGTGCGCGTGCATGTGATCGATCCGCTGCGCGATCTGGTCGGCGCCGACTACAGCGGGCCAAGCAACTGGACGCTGTGGGCGGCGCTGCAACGGGTTGCGGCAGAGGGGCATGGTGTTGTGGTGGTGCTCGCCAATCATGAGTCTTCGCAGGCGCTGCTGGAGCGGGTTCCGCAACTGATTCAACCGCCACGGCAGTTCAGCCGCTCGCAATCGCGGATCTATTCTGAAGTGGGAACCGGAGCGCAGATTTTGCAGAACCTTGGGGTTGGCAAGCTGCGGCATCTGGGGCCGCCGTTGAAGTATGCCGGCCTGACCGGATATGACCTGGAGGTGGTCGAGAGCATCCCCTTCAGCGAATAACCCGAGACCTCCGCAAATCCAGTGTGGGAGCGAGCCTGCTCGCGAAAGCAGGGGTTCAGTCGCTGGAGATGTTGGCTGTTCCACCGCTTTCGCGAGCAGGCTCGCTCCCACAGTGTTTCGCATTTCAAGCCACAAAAAGCAGATTCGCCAGATAACCGGTCAGGCAAAGTGCTTGCACAAAACTTGGAATACCATAATATGATATTCCATAGACCGGACACTTCCACGAACGTCCATCTACTGCTCCCGACAGGCGGGCAACAACGCAAGCCCGCTCAAAAACACAACAATGAGGGCGTGAAAATGGTGTTGAACAAAGCTGCAACCGCGATCTTTTTTGCGGGACTGCTCAGCGTTACCGGCCAGGCCGCGATGGCCGCCGAGAGCGTGAATTTTGTCAGTTGGGGCGGAAGCACCCAGGATGCGCAGAAACAGGCCTGGGCTGATCCGTTCAGCAAGGCCAGCGGCATCACCGTCGTACAGGATGGCCCGACCGACTACGGCAAACTCAAAGCCATGGTTGAAAGCGGCAACGTGCAATGGGACGTGGTCGATGTTGAAGCCGATTTCGCCCTGCGCGCCGCAGCTGAAGGCCTGCTCGAACCCCTCGATTTCAACGTCATCCAGCGCGACAAAATCGACCCGCGTTTCGTCAGCGATCACGGCGTGGGCTCGTTCTTCTTCTCCTTCGTTCTCGGCTACAACGAGAGCAAACTCGGCGCCAACAAGCCGCAGGACTGGAGCGCCCTGTTCGACACCAAGACCTACCCCGGCAAACGCGCACTGTACAAATGGCCAAGCCCCGGCGTACTCGAACTGGCGCTGCTGGCCGATGGCGTAGCTGCCGACAAGCTCTATCCGCTGGATCTGGATCGCGCCTTCAAGAAACTCGACACCATCAAGAAAAACATCGTCTGGTGGGGCGGCGGCGCGCAGTCGCAGCAACTGCTGGCGTCCGGTGAAGCGAGCATGGGCCAGTTCTGGAACGGCCGCGTTCATGCTCTGCAAGAGGACGGCGCCCCGGTTGGCGTGAGCTGGAAACAGAACCTGGTCATGGCCGACATTCTGGTCATTCCCAAAGGCTCGAAAAACAAGGACGCGGCGATGAAGTTTCTGGCCAACGCCAGCAGCGCCAAGGGCCAGGCCGACTTCTCCAACCTGACTGCCTACGCCCCGGTCAACCTCGACAGTGTGGAGCGTCTGGATTCGACGCTGGCCCCCAACCTGCCGACTGCCTACGCTAAGGATCAGATCACTCTTGATTTCGCGTACTGGGCCAAGAACGGTCCGGCCATCGCGACACGGTGGAACGAATGGCTGGTCAAATGAAAATGGCGGCCACTGCGTCCCGTCCCTCCACTGCCACCGGGAGCGCCGCACGCGCTGCCGGCTCGGCCGAAGGCAAAAAGGCGATTGCGATGCCGCAAGCCGAGTCCCTCAAACAACGCTGGCGCGGTGCCGGCAACCTCCTCCCGGCGCTGCTGTTCCTCGGCCTGTTCTTTCTTGCACCGCTGATTGGCCTGCTGTTGCGCGGCGTTCTGGAACCTGTGCCTGGCCTTGGCAACTATGAACAACTGTTCGCCAACTCGGCGTACGCCCGCGTGCTGCTCAACACCTTTTCGGTGGCCGGGCTGGTAACGGTGTTCAGTTTGCTGCTGGGCTTTCCGCTGGCCTGGGCGATCACGTTGGTGCCCCGCGGCTGGGGGCGCTGGATTCTCAACATCGTGCTGCTCTCGATGTGGACCAGCCTCCTCGCTCGCACCTACTCATGGCTGGTGCTGCTGCAAGCTTCGGGGGTGATCAACAAAGCCTTGATGGCGATGGGCATCATCGATCAGCCGCTGGAAATGGTGCACAACCTCACCGGCGTAGTGATCGGCATGAGCTACATCATGATCCCGTTCATCGTGCTGCCGTTGCAGGCGACCATGCAGGCCATCGATCCGATGATCCTGCAGGCCGGCTCGATCTGCGGCGCCAGTCCCTGGACCAACTTCTTCCGGGTGTTCCTGCCGCTGTGCCGGCCAGGTCTGGCGTCCGGCGGCTTGATGGTGTTCGTGATGTCGCTCGGTTACTACGTCACCCCGGCGCTGCTCGGCGGGGCGCAGAACATGATGCTGCCGGAGTTCATCATTCAGCAGGTGCAATCGTTCCTCAATTGGGGCCTGGCCAGTGCCGGCGCCGCGTTGCTGATCGCGATCACGCTGGTGCTGTTCTACTTCTACCTGAAGCTTCAGCCGGAATCCCCGGTTGGCGCCAGTAACGCGAGGTAAGCCGACATGCTCCTGACTCCCAACGCAATGAGCCGGCGCATGCGTTTCGGCCTCTACGCCACCACCGGGCTGATCGGATTGTTTCTGCTGTTGCCGATCGTCTTTATCGTGCTGCTGTCGTTCGGTTCATCGCAGTGGCTGGTGTTCCCGCCACCGGGCTGGACGCTGAAATGGTACGGCCAGTTCTTTTCCAACCCCGACTGGATGAACGCCGCAGCGGCCAGCCTCAAGGTCGCGGTACTGACGACGATCTGCGCCGTGGCCCTCGGTTTGCCGACGGCGTTTGCCTTGGTGCGCGGGCGCTTCCCCGGCCGCGAGATGCTCTATGGTCTGTTCACCCTGCCGATGATCGTACCGTTGGTGATTATCGCCGTGGCGGTGTATGCGCTGTTTCTCAAGCTCGGGTACACCGGGACGATGTTCGCCTTCGTCGTCAGCCATGTGATCGTCGCGCTGCCGTTCACCATCATCTCGATCATCAACTCGTTGAAGCTGTTCGATCAATCGATTGAAGACGCAGCGGTGATCTGCGGGGCCTCGCGCCTGCAAGCGGTGTTCAAGGTGACGTTCCCGGCGATTCGTCCGGGCATGGTAGCCGGCGCCCTCTTCGCCTTCCTGGTTTCGTGGGACGAAGTGGTGCTCAGCGTGATGATGGCCAGCCCGACGCTGCAAACCCTTCCCGTAAAAATGTGGACCACCCTGCGTCAAGACCTGACACCGGTGATCGCCGTCGCTTCGACGCTGCTGATCGGCCTGTCGGTATTGGTCATGGTGATCGCCGCCGCCCTGCGCCGGCGCAATCAAATCAGCGCCTGAGCGCCCAGGAGTACGACATGAGTGCCGTGATCAAAGACGCATCCCAGCAGAACGACAAACCCCTGGTCAGCCTGCGCAACCTGAACAAGCACTACGGCGACTTTGCTGCCGTGGACAACATCTCGCTGGACATCAAGGAAGGCGAATTCCTCACCTTCCTCGGCTCCAGCGGCTCTGGCAAGAGCACCACGCTGTCGATGCTCGCGGGCTTCGAAACGCCGAGCAGCGGCGAGATCCTCGTCAACGGTCAGTCGCTGGTCAACGTGCCGCCGCACAAGCGCGACATCGGCATGGTGTTCCAGCGTTATTCGCTGTTCCCGCATCTGTCGGTGCGCGACAACATTGCGTTCCCGTTGGCGATCCGCAAACTCGCGACTGCCGAACGCGAACGGCGTGTCGATGCGATGTTGAAACTGGTGCAGCTCGAAGAGTTCGCCCATCGCCGTCCTTCGCAACTGTCCGGTGGCCAGCAGCAAAGGGTCGCGATTGCTCGCGCACTGGTTTACGAGCCACGCATTCTGCTGATGGACGAACCGCTGGGTGCGCTGGACAAAAAACTGCGTGAAGACTTGCAGGATGAACTGCGCCAGTTGCATCGGCGTCTGGGCATCACCATCGTCTACGTGACCCACGATCAGGAAGAGGCGATGCGTTTGTCGCAGCGCATCGCGATTTTCAGTCACGGCAAGATTGTCGGTTTGGGCAGCGGGTATGACCTCTACCAGAATCCGCCGAATGCGTTTGTTGCGTCGTTTCTGGGCAACTCGAACTTCCTCAAGCTCAAGGCGCAGGGCAATGCGGCGGCGAGTTTTGAGGGGCAATCGTTGTCGATTCGGCTGACGGCCGGTTTGCACACCGATCAGGATGTGTTGCTGATGGTGCGCCCGGAAAAGGCGCTGGCGTTGAGCGTGGCGCAGGCGAGCAGCGAACCGCTGGCGGCCGGTTGGAACGAGGTCTCGGCGAAGGTGGTGGAAGTGCTGTTTCTGGGTGAAAGCCAGACTTGCAGCGTGGTCACTTCGGGTGGCACATCGATGACGGTGAAGGCGTTGTCGGCGGCGGGTATGCCGCTCAAGGCCGGGGATCCGGTGCAAGTGCGTTGGGCCACTGCAGACGCCTGCGTCTATACCGAATGGACTGAAAGCGATCTGAACAAGGCAGCTGGCGCTCACTGATAGCGTGTTGTCTGCGGGATTTACCCCCTCACCCCAGCCCTCTCCCAGAGGTAGAGGGAGCAGATCCGGGGATATTGAAGAAGTACGTCGACCTGAAAGTTCTGCAGTGAATCCATATTCACCGCCAATCTTTCAGGTCGATATCTGACGCCGGGCAACTCGGTCAGTCCCCTCTCCCTCCGGGAGAGGGTTAGGGTGAGGGCAAGCAGGCGACGGGGTATCACCTGATCGGCGCAAACCCTTCAATCTCATCCGGCCAAGCCGTCAGCACTTCAAACCCAGTCTCCGTCACCGCCACCATGTGTTCCCACTGCGCCGACAACGAGCCATCCTTGGTCAGCACGGTCCAGCCATCGGGCATGTTTTTCACGTGACGCTTACCGGCATTGAGCATCGGCTCAACGGTAAAAATCATCCCGGCCTTGAGCTTCATGCCCTGATTCGGGAAGCCGTAATGCAGGATCTGCGGCTCATCGTGATAAACCTTGCCAATGCCGTGGCCGCAATACTCACGCACCACACTGAAGCCTTCTTTCTCCGCCAGGCTCTGGATCGCGTGGCCGATATCGCCCAAAGTCGCGCCCGGTTTTACAACGCGAATACCCGCGCACATGGCGTCGTACGTCGTTTTGATCAGGTGCTGCGCCTCAGGCGTCGCCTCCCCGACCACATACATGCGGCTGGTATCGCCAAACCAGCCATCCTTGATCACGGCGATGTCGAGGTTGACGATGTCGCCATCCTTGAGCGGCGTGCCCGACGGGATCCCGTGGCACACCACATCGTTGACCGAGGCGCACACGGTTTTCGGGAAACCGTGATAGCCGACATTGGCGGGAATGGCTTTTTGCACATTGACGATGTAGTCGTTGCACAACCGATCCAGTTCATCGGTGGTGACGCCTGCCTTGACGTGCGGCACCAGCATCGCCAGCACTTGCGCGGCGAGTTTGCCGGCGGCGCGCGATTGAGCGATGTCGGTCGGGGTGTTGATCTTGATCTGGTTTCTCATGCCGTGACGTCTTCCTGAGTCAGTTGTTGCAGGTCCAGCCCGCCGTTTTGTTCAGCACGAATCAGCAAACGGCAGATCGCGCTGTGGTCGAGGTTGGGATGCAGTTCGGCGAGCATGCCGATGCGCATCCAGTGCTCGGCTTGCGCGTTGATCGAGCGGCTGAGTGCGTTGCTGGAAATGCGCAGGTTCTCGTGCATGTCCTCTGAAATCTTTACGATGCCCATAGCGAAATCCGATACGAAGTGTATATGGTTCGTATATTAGCTAAGCATCAGCAAGAATTGCAAATCAAGCCAGCGCCGCGTCGAAAAACGAAGAGATCAGCCGACTCGAACGCCGCTCGGCCAGGCAATACAGATAGGTCTCGGTGTAGAGCGCCGCGCCTTCGATGCGAATCACACGGATGTTCGGGTCGGCAATGAACTCCGCCTCCGACACCACCCCCAGGCCCAGGCCGCGTACCACCGCTTCACGCAGTGCTTCACGGCTGCCGATTTCCATGGCGATACGCGGTTTGACCTGCGCCGCGTGCAATGCCTGCTCCAGCACCAAACGGGTGGTCGAGCCCGGTTCGCGTTGCAGCAAGCGCTGACCTTCGAGCTCCTCCAGGCGCACGCTGCCACGGTTAGCCAACGGATGTTCGTGGTGCGCGAACAGAATGATCGCGTGCCGCGCGTAGTGCACCGCACACAACCCCGGGTCATCCTGACGCCCGGCCAACACCGCGATGTCGGTCACGTAGTTTTCCAGATCGGACAACACCTGCGCCGAGTTGCCCACGCGGATCGACACGTCGATGTTCGGGTGCTGTTGCAGGTAGGTGTCGACCATCTCGATCACATGAAACGGCCCCACTGCCCCCAGCTTGAGCTGGCCGCTGTCGAGCCGCCCCGAGTCGCGCATCAGGTTGTGCGCCTCCAGTTCCAGCAAGGCGATGCGCTGGGCAATCGGCAGCAATTGCCGGCCGACATCCGACAGCTCGATCCGCCGTCCGCGTCGATGAAAAAGCTCGACATTGTGCTTACGCTCCAGGCTTTGCACCTGAGTGGTCAAGGTCGGCTGAGTCAGCCCGCAAGCCCGCGCTCCGGCACTAAAACTGCCGTGACGGGCGACGGCCAGAAAAGCCCGCAGTTTGGCGCTCGACATCCATAGACTCCATCAATAGTTAGCTGCTGTTTCCCATATTGAATTGATTGAATGACTGTCACGTGACAGACCTAGCCTGTGGCAACTCCCAACCACACCGTGGAATGCCATGAAAACAATTAACCAGTTTCTGCGTGTCGTCAGCCTTACCGTACTCGCCCTGAGCGCCAGCCAGGTCTGGGCCAAGGACAAACTGACCATTGGCCTGATCCCGTCTGAAGACTCCCAGGCGATGATCGAGGCGAGCAAACAAGTGCTCGACGATCTGCAAAGCAAAATCGGCATGCCGGTGGTGCCGTTCGTAGCCACCGACTACAACGGCATCATCGAAGCGCTGCGCTCGGGCAAACTCGACGTTGCCTATCTCGGCCCGTTCTCGTATGTGCTGGCGACCTCAGTGGCGGATGTCGAAGCGTTCTCCGTGGCGGTCACCAAGAAGACCGGTCAGAGCGCTTACAAAAGCGTGATTCTGGCGCGCAAGGACAGCGGCATTCACTCGCTGGCTGATCTGCAAGGCCATACCTTCGCTTTCGTAGATCCAAGCTCCGCCTCCGGGCATCTGTTCCCCAAGGCCGGACTTGAACAAGCCGGTTTTGTTCCGGACACCTTGTTCAAGCGAGTAATTTTCTCCGGCTCCCACGACGCCAGCATCCTCGCCGTCGAGAACAAAAAGGTGGATGCCGCCGCCGTCGCCGACCGCATCTTCGCCAGCGCTGTGGCCAAGGGTGTGGTGAAGCAGGATGACTTCGAGGTGGTCTGGAGTTCCAAGCCGATCCCGGAATCGCCGATGGTCTGGCGTAAGGCGCTCGATCCGCAATTGAAGAAAAAAATCGCCGACGCATTGGCATCGATCAAAGACGTACCGTGGGGTGATCAGGGCGTACTTAATGGCTTTCAGCGCACTACTGACGCGGCTTACGACGTGGTGCGCGACACCGCCAAGGTGCTCGATCTCGATTTGCGGAGCATGAAATGATCAGTATCCGCCAACTGACCAAACACTACGGCAGCAACCCGGTTTTGCGCGGAATTGATCTTGAGGTCGGTGCTGGTGAATTCGTCGTGGTACTCGGTCAGTCCGGTGCCGGGAAATCGACCTTGCTGCGATGCATCAACCGCTTGGCGCAGGCCGATAGCGGGACGCTGAGCGTGGCCGGTATCGACGCCCTCGGCTGCCCCGACACCAGCGTTTTGCGTCGAGAAGTGGCAATGATTTTCCAGCACCACAATGTCGTGCCGCGCCTGAGTGTCTTGAAGAACGTGCTGACCGGTCGCCTCGGATCGGTTGGTACCCTCGCCTCGATTTTTCAGCTGTTTCGGCGTGACGATGTGGCGTTGGCCATGCAATGCCTGGAGCGCGTCGAACTGGCGCACAAGGCTGGCGAGCGTACCGATTCACTGTCCGGCGGGCAGAAGCAACGAGTGGGGATTGCTCGTGCCCTGGCGCAACGACCGCAAGTGATCCTGGCCGATGAACCGATTGCCAGCCTCGACCCGAAAACTGCGCGACTGGTGCTGCAGTACCTGCGCGATGCCACTCGCGAGCTGGGCATCACCGTGCTGTGCAATCTGCATCAGATCGAATATGCCCGCGAATTCGGCGACCGCGTGGTCGGCCTCGCTCACGGCAATCTGGTGTTCGATGGCAAGGCTTCGAGCATGACCGATGCCGATCTGGCGCGGATCTATCCGCAGCCATCCACGCAATTGTCCGCAGACACTGCGGCCCCGAACCTGACCTACTGCGCCGCATCGAGGGCCTGAACATGCAATCGAACAACTATCAGTGGGTGGGCGACCGGCCCCGCAGTACACGCAGTTGGCTGACCCTCGGCGCGGTCGTCCTGATCGTGCTGTGGACGCTGAACTGGAGCGCCCAAGGCGCCCAACTCAGCCTGGGCGAACTGGCTGCGGGGCTGCCGCAGATCGGCGACTTCCTCTCGCGAACCTTCCCGCCAGACCTGAGTATCCTGCCGCGCTTGTTGGCACCCGCTGTGGAAACCCTGCAGATCGCCATCTGGGGCACGTTGCTCGGTGTGCTGCTGGCGATTCCGCTGTCGTTTCTCGCAGCGCGCAACCTGAGCCGTAATCGGCTGGTGTTTCACGCCACCCGCCAGGCACTCAATTTTACCCGCAGCATCAACGAGTTGATCCTCGCCCTGATCTTCGTCTCGGCAGTTGGCCTTGGCCCGTTCCCGGGTGTGCTGGCGCTGGCGTTGCACGGTGTGGGCATGCTCGGCAAGTTCTTTGCCGAGAGCATCGAAGAGATCGATCAAGGCCCGATTGAAGCGTTGCAGGCAACCGGCGCCCGACCCTTGCAAGTGATCGTGTTTGGCGTCTTGCCGCAAGTCATTACCGCATGGATCGCGGTGATTCTCTACCGTTTCGAAGTCAACCTGCGCTCGGCCACGGTGCTCGGCATGGTCGGCGCCGGTGGCCTCGGATTCGAACTGGTGAGCAGCCTCAAGCTGTTCAAATATCAGGAAACCGCCACCTGCATCATCGTCATCACCTTCATGGTGATCGTCGCCGATGCGGTATCCAGTCGGCTGCGCGCCGCGATCCAGAGCGGTTCTAATCACTAGAGCCTGGCAACCATGAACGGTTGCGGACGCTGTTATCGCCTCAGCCGATTCAAACCTGCGAATTATCGATTTGAGCCGTTGCCGACGGGCGCTGAGTATGGCGCCACTACCGACAACAACAAGAAGGATTCACCATGACTGCCCGCTTCCAGAACCCAGTTGATACCCGTTTCGGCTGGGGCAGCCTGCAAGAACTTGACGCCCTCACCGAACAACAGACCGTCGCCCTCGTCACCTTCCCCGAAGCGCGTGGACTGGGACTGGTCGATCGTCTGCAAAAGTTGCTCGGTGATCGTCTGGTCTACGTCTTCGAAGACGTGCAGCCCAACCCGGATGTCGCGCACCTGCGCAGCACTTACGAAGATTTTTGGCAGCGTGCCGACACGTGCGACGTAGTGCTGGCGGTTGGCGGCGGCAGTGCGATCGACACGGCCAAGGCGTTGATTGTCGGTACCGCCTCGGGACGTTTTGATGAATTACTGGCGCTGCTGGCGACCGGCAAACCATTCACCCCGCCGCGCTTCAAACAGTTGATCGCCGCGCCAACCACAGCCGGTACCGGCAGTGAAGTCACGCCATGGGCGACGATTTGGGACAGCGCCAGCCAGAAAAAATATTCGTTGCACCTGGAATGCACCTGGCCGCGCGTGGCAATCATCGACCCGCAACTGATGCTCACCGTGCCGGCCGGCGTCACCGTTTCCACCGGGCTCGACGCACTGTCGCATGCGCTGGAATCAATCTGGAATGTCAACGCCAACCCGGTGTCCGACACCTTCGCAATCTCGGCCATTGAAGACATTCTCGAATGCCTGCCGCGCCTGCATAAGGACTTGTCCAGCCAGGAGCTGCGCACGCGCATGGCGCTGGCGGCGCTCAAGGCTGGCCTGGCGTTTTCCAACACCAAAACCGCGCTGGCGCATTCGATCTCCTACGAAATGACCCTGCGCCACGGCCTGCCCCACGGCATCGCCTGCTCCTTCACTCTGCCGCTGGTGCTGGGTTTGGCCTGGGGCCATGACGCTACCCGCGACCGCACCTTGCAGCGCATCTTCGGCGAAGACCTGGCCAAAGCCCAACAGCAGTTGCGCGAGTTCCTGCACAGCCTCGGCGTGAAGACCGAGTTCGCCGATTATGGCGTCTCGGCCAAGGACGCCGAAGACATCATCCATCTCGCGATGCAGGGCGCGCGCGGCAAGAACTTCATCGGTTCACAGGCCGCCTGACGCGTCGCAATTGCTAAATAACCCAAGCACAGCCAGCAGCCAAAAGCTGCGGTGATTTCCTGTCGCACCAAAAAAGAGTGCACCCGCTGCCGACATTCGGCGGGAACCCACAACAATAAGGAAAAGATCATGAATCGTGCCCAAACCCTGCCTGGTCTCGCCGTACGTTCTGCCTCGTTCCGGGTCGCCCAATGGCGCATGTTGCTGGCGGCGATGTTCTGCTACCTGTTTTTCTACACCGGTCGACAAACCTTCGGTTTCGCTATCCCGGGTATCCAGGCCGAATTCGGCTTGACCAAGGAAACCCTCGGCTGGGCATCCGCCGCGATGCTCTGGGCCTATGCCATCGGCCAGGCAATCAACGGCAACCTCGCCGACAAATTCGGTGGTCGGCGCATCATGACCCTCGGCGCAGTGCTGTCGTGCGGGGCGAATTGGGTGACCAGTTTTGCCGGTGGACTCACCAGCCTGATCCTGCCGTGGGGCGTTAACGGTTACTTTCAGGCGCTCGGCTGGGCGCCGGGAAGCCGTCTGCTTTCCAATTGGTGGGCGGCCGGCGAGCGCGGCAAGGTTTATGGCTTCTACACCTTCGCCGCGGGTTGCGCGTCGATTCTGTCGTACGTCACCTCCATCGTCATTCTGGAAGTGTTGCAACTGGAATGGCGCTGGATCTTCCGTTTGCCGGTGTTGTTGATGCTGGCCGGCGGGATCATTTTCTATCTGGTCGCTCGCGAACGGCCTCAGGATCTTGGCTTCGAGCCGCTGACTGATACTGGCGTCGCCAACACCGACGACAAACATCAGGAAGCAGCCCACGGCGCGGTCGAGTCCTCGGCGCAGCGCTACAAGGCAGTACTGAAGAATCCACGCTTGCTTATCGCCGCGCTGGCATTGGGTTTCCAGAACGCCGCGCGCTACGGACTGATCGTCTGGGTGCCGGTGCACTTTCTCGGCGCCAACTGGAAAAGCGGCGACAGCATGGTCGATCCGAAGTGGATCACCGTCGCCCTCCCCGTCGGCATGGCGGTCGGCGCCCTGAGCAACGGCTGGGTGTCGGACAAGCTGTTCGGCTCCAGGCGCTATCTTGCGATCATGCTTTATATGGTCCTCGGCGCTGCGACCAGTCTGTGGATGTGGAGCCTGCCGCCGCACAGTCTGGTCGGTCTGATCGCGTTGTTCCTTTGCGGCTTCTTCGTCTACGGCCCGGCGTCGAGTTTCTGGGCACTGTGTCCTGACCTGGTCGGCGCCAAGCGTGCGGGCACGGCGACCGGGGTGATGAACTTCTCGTCCTATCTGTTCGCCGGACTGGCCGAACCGCTGATCGGCCGTTTGCTTGACTCCACGGCAAATACGTCTCTTATCTTCATCGTGGTCACCAGCGCCTGCCTTTGCAGCGCGGCGGTGGCAATGTTCATCCGACGCTGACGGGGCCTGCATGTACCAGTACCACAAGTGGTTGCGTTCATTTCATGCCGTGGCCAAGACCGGCAGTTTCACCCTCGCCGCCGAGTTTCTGTGCATCGGTCAGCCGACCGTCAGCGAGCAGGTCAACGCGCTGGAGAAAACCTTCTCGGTGGAACTGTTCCATCGTCGCGGGCGCTACATCGAGATGAGCGCGGCCGGGCACAAGCTGTACGCAATTACCCAGGGCCTATTTGGTCAGGAGGATGAGGCGGTGCAACTGCTGCAGAGCTTCAAGCAACGCAAATCCGGCATGCTGCGCCTCGGCGCCGTGTCGCCGCCGATCGCGATGAACCTGACTTATGAGCTAATGCAGCGCCACCCTGATATCGAACTGGAGACCTCGTTCTCCTCGGAAAAGGAAACCCTGGCGCGACTGTTCAATTTTGATATCGATGTGGCGATTCTGGCGCTGTCGGAATTCGATCAGCGCTTCCACACGCGCTTGTATCACCGCTATCCGATCATTGCCGTGGTGCGTGACGACCATCCCTGGGCCAGCCAGGAGCAGGTTCACGTCAGCGAAATCAGCCGCGAAAAATGGGTGCTGCGCGAGACCAGTGCACGCACCCGGCAACTGGTGGAAGAAAGCTGCAAACGCCTCGACATCGAACTCAACTGCGTCATGCAACTGAACAGCCGTGAGGCCATCGTGCACGCCATCGTCAAAGGCATCGGCATCGGTTTTGTTTCGGCCGTCGAGTACGCCGAAACCCCGGGCACCAAGCCGATCACCTTTGTCGACCATCCGTTCTTCATCGAATACCACTTGTGCTGCCTCGGCATACGCAGGAACCGACCGGTAATCGCGGAGCTGTTCGACTCGAATTCACCGATGCTCTGATTCAACACTTATTCCAACCGGCCTACCTCTATATCGAGGGACGGCACACGCTCACCTGAAAACGGAGATTGATCATGCAGTACAAGCAACCTACTTACGTGCAAGCCGCGATTCTCGACTGGGCCGGCACCGTTGTTGATTTCGGCTCGTTCGCGCCGACGCAGATTTTCGTCGAAGCCTTCGCCGAGTTCGGTGTCGCCGTGTCGCTGGAGGAGGCTCGTGGCCCGATGGGCATGGGCAAATGGGACCATATCCGCACTTTGTGCAACCTTGATCAGATTGGCGAACGCTACCGCGCCGCGTTTGGTCGCTTGCCGACCGATGACGACGTGACGGCGATCTACGAGCGTTTCATGCCGCTGCAGATCGAGAAAATCGCCCTCCACTCTGCGTTGATCCCCGGCGCGCTTGAAGCCATTGCGGCGTTGCGTGACAAGGGTTTGAAGATCGGCTCGTGCTCAGGTTATCCGGCGGTGGTCATGGCCAGGGTCATCGAGCTGGCACGAAAAAACGGTTATGTCGCTGACCACGTCGTCGCTACCGATGGAGTGCCCAATGGTCGCCCTTATCCGGCACAGGCGCTGGCTAACGTGATAGCGCTGGGCATCAATGACGTGGCTGCGTGCGTGAAGGTTGACGACACCTGGCCGGGAATTCTCGAGGGTCGCAGTGCGGGGATGTGGACGGTGGCGCTGACCTGCTCCGGTAACGCGCTGGGCCTGACCTACGAGCAATACAAAGCGCTGCCGTCGGACAGACTCGCCGAGGAGCGCACGCGCATCAGCACGATGTTTGCCCCTTCGCGCCCGCATTACCTGATCGACACCATTGCAGAGTTACCCGAGGTGATCGACGACATCAACGCGCGGCTGGCCCGAGGCGAAACCCCTCAAGGCTGCTAGGCCAATCCCCGGTAGGAGCTGCACAAGGCAGCCCTACAGGATTGTATCTGTTGAATTTTGGTCAAAAAAAAGCTGCCAGAAATGGCAGCAAAAACTTTAAGAACACGCGATGTGTTGAGCTCAGTATGGGTATCGAATAATGACAGTGTCATGACAAACAACAATTCACTGAACGGCCCCTGACCCGTCATCAGGATGTCATCAAGATAACGGCAGAGTCCTCGCAAACCGTCTTGAGCCTCGCGACGGATGCTTTGCAAGGACTGCCATGAAAGACGACGCCTCGCTGTTTGCCGCCATCGACCTGGGTTCGAATGCGTTTCGCTTGATGATCGGCCAGTCGGTCCGCAGTCGCAAAGGCCTGATGATTCAGGAAGTGAAAACCTTGCGCGAACCGGTGCGTCTGGCCGAGGGGCTCGACGGTGGTGCGCTTGACACCCTCGCCCTTGATCGAGGCTGGCAGGCATTGGCGCGATTCGGCAAGAAACTGCGCGGATTCGAGCCGGGCCGCGTGCGGGCAGTGGCAACCAGTGCAGTGCGTGAGGCCGATAACGCGCAGCTGTTTCTGGCCAGTGCGGAGCGGCATTTGGGCTTTCGCATCGACGTCATCTCAGGGCATGAAGAAGCGCGATTGGTGTACGCGGGCGTGGCCCACGCATTACCGGGCGTCGAAGACATGCGCCTGGTGGTCGATATCGGTGGCGGTTCTACCGAATTGATCCTCGGCCAGGGCTCACAACCGCTGCTCACCGAAAGCATTTCCATCGGCAGCGGAACATTGAGTGCGCGATTCTTTCGCGGCGGCGAGATTTCCCCCGGTGCGCTGCAAGAAGCCGAACGCGTCGCCATCCTCCAGTTTGAAACAGTCGCTCGACGCTATCGCGCTCAGGGTTGGCAGCAGACCATCGGCTCCTCGGGCACCGCACGGATGCTCGCCAAAGTGCTCAAGGCCAACCGATTGAACGACTTCGGCGAGGATGGCATCACCTACGCAGGGCTGTTGCGCCTGTCGCTGCATCTGCTGGAAGTGACTAACGTCCGGCAGCTCAGGCTCCAGGGCCTGCAACCACACCGCCAAAGCATCCTGCCCGGCGGCCTGGTGCTGATGCTCGCCGCGTTCAAGGCGTTCGGCATCTCGCAGATGGTGCCATCTGAACCGGGATTGCGCCTGGGTGTGCTGCACGGATTGATGAGCAAGCACTGACCTTGCCACAATTTGCCTGCATTCCCTCAGCGGGATCTGCATGGGTTGAAAATATGTGAACACCGCTGATCCCACAGGGATCAGCGGTGGTGTCGGGGCCTTTTTGTATCCCCTCACGCCTACAGTTTTTTCTGCCCAGCGTTCAAATCCGCATAACCCTACTCCCTCATAACGCCCGCCCCCTCCGGCAAATTCAGTTCTATAGTTAGATCAAAATCGTTGAGCTTTTCAGCCCACCGGATGGTTGCGGGAGATCCCTTCACGGCCTATGTTGCAGGCGAGCTTTTCCCCGCGAATGGAACGCGATCAATCACCAACAAGAGGTGAAGAATGTCAAAGGAATCTCGCCCTGCCGTACTTGGGCTGATAGGAAATACGCCGCTGGTGCAAGTGACCCGCTTCGATACCGGCCCGTGCACACTCTTTCTCAAACTCGAATCACAAAACCCTGGCGGCTCGATCAAGGACCGAATCGGTCTGGCGATGATCGACGCCGCCGAACGTGACGGTCGCCTCACCCCTGGAGGCACCATCGTCGAGGCGACTGCGGGCAATACTGGCCTGGGCCTGGCACTGGTCGGGCGCGCCAAAGGTTATCGCGTGGTGCTGGTGGTCCCGGACAAAATGTCCACGGAAAAAGTCCTGCACTTGAAGGCCATGGGCGCCGAGGTGCACATCACCCGCTCCGACGTCGGCAAGGGTCATCCCGAGTATTACCAGGACGTCGCCGCGCGGTTGGCGAAAGACATTCCGGGCGCATTTTTTGCCGATCAGTTCAACAATCCGGCCAACCCACTGGCCCATGAATGCAGCACCGCGCCGGAAATCTGGGCGCAAACCGAACATGATCTGGATGCAATTGTGGTCGGCGTCGGCTCGGCCGGCACCCTGACCGGGCTGACCCGTTTTTTCAAACGGGTGCAACCGGATCTGGAAATGATTCTTGCCGACCCGGTCGGCTCGGTGATGGCGCAATACAGCCGCGACGGCTCGCTGCCAACCCCCGGTTCATGGGCGGTTGAAGGCATTGGCGAGGACTTTATTCCGTCGATCACCGACCTCTCCAGCGTACGCCACGCCTATTCGATCAGCGATGAAGAAAGCTTCGACCATGCCCGTCAGTTGCTGCGTGCCGAGGGCATTCTCGGTGGGTCATCGACCGGCACCCTGCTCGCTGCCGCGCTGCGTTATTGCCGCGAACAGACCGAGCCCAAACGCGTGGTGAGTTTCGTCTGCGACACCGGCACGCGTTATTTGTCGAAGGTCTACAACGATCAGTGGATGACCGATCAGGGCCTGTTGCAGCGCAAAGGCTATGGCGACCTGCGGGACTTGATCGCCCGACGTTTTGAAGACGGCCGGGTCATCAGCGTCGGCCCCGATGACACGCTGCTAACTGCCTTCCAGCGCATGCGCCTGGCGGATGTCTCGCAGCTGCCCGTGCTGGTGGAAGGCAAACAACTGGTCGGGGTGATCGACGAATCGGACATTTTGCTGGGTGTGCATGAGGACGCCGCACGCTTCAGCCAATCGGTCTCCAGCGTGATGACCGACAAACTGCAAACCCTCGCGCCCGACGCCCCCCTCGCTGAGCTGGAATCGGTGCTCAGCCGTGGCCTCGTCGCCATCATCGCCGACGCGTCGGGCTTCCATGGCTTGATCACACGCGTCGACATGCTCAACCAATTACGGAGATCCCTCGCATGAGTCAGCAGGACAACAATTCCCAAGGTTTCGCGACCCGGGTAATCCATGCCGGGCAAGAGCCCGACCCGACCACCGGCGCGTTGATGCCGCCGATTTACGCCAACTCCACTTACCTGCAAGACAGCCCCGGCGTGCACAAGGGTTTCGACTACGGGCGCTCGCACAACCCGACGCGTTTTGCCCTCGAGCGCTGCGTGGCGGATCTGGAGGGGGGCGCCCGCGGGTTTGCGTTCGCCTCCGGTCTGGCGACGATTTCCACCGTTCTCGAGTTGATCGACGCCGGCTCTCACGTGATTTCCGGCAACGACTTGTACGGCGGCACCTTTCGCTTGTTCGACAAGGTGCGCCAACGCAGCGCCGGGCACCGCTTCAGCTACGTCGACCTGACCGACCTGTCGGCATTCGAAGCGTCGTTACAGGACGACACGCGCATGGTCATGGTCGAGACACCGACCAATCCACTGCTGAGCCTGTCGGATCTGGCCGCCATCGCCCGCATCTGCCGCGCACGCGGGATCATCAGCGTGGCCGACAACACCTTTGCCAGCCCCTACATCCAGCGCCCGCTGGAGCTGGGTTTCGACATCGTGCTGCACTCGACCACCAAGTATCTGAACGGTCACTCCGACGTGATCGGCGGAATCGCCGTGGTCGGGCAGAACGCCGAACTGGCCGAGCGTCTGGGCTTTTTGCAAAACGCGGTCGGTGCGATTTCCGGGCCGTTCGATGCGTTTCTTACCTTGCGTGGCGTGAAAACCCTGGCGCTGCGCATGGAGCGTCATTGCAGCAACGCGCAGGATCTGGCGCAGTGGCTGGAACAGCAACCGCAGGTCAAACGCGTCTACTACCCCGGCCTTGAATCGCACCCGCAGCATGAATTGGCCAAACGGCAGATGCGTGGTTTCGGCGGGATGATTTCCGTGGACCTGAACAGTGATCTGGCCGGCGCACGGCGCTTTCTGGAGAACGTGAAAATCTTCGCCCTGGCGGAAAGTCTGGGCGGCGTTGAAAGCCTGATCGAGCATCCGGCGATCATGACGCACGCCACCATTCCACCCGAAACCCGCGCGAAACTGGGGATTGGCGATGGCTTGGTACGCCTTTCGGTGGGCGTCGAAGACGTCGAAGACCTGCGCGCCGATCTGGCGTATGCCCTGACGAAAATCTAGCGCTGCAAGAACGACAAAGCCCGCACGAAGCGGGCTTTGGTGTTCGAGTAGGCGGCCAGTGCTGGTCTCTGGCTTACAAGGTTTATCAGGCTTCTCACAGTACCGGGCCAAATTGAAAAAGGTAGTGCCTCGGCTGCTTCACACGGCATAAGGGCTGGATCTCAGCGCGGAGATCTTTCTAACCGTGCACCCTTCGGAACACGCCCCACGTCCCCTTGCTATCCGTTTGCGCATCAGTCTGCGTCTTCACCTACATCTTTGAGACTAGCAAAGGCTTACGGAGGCGGCGCGGGATTTTTAGACTGATTTGAGCTTTGCGCAGAACGTGCAGGAAGGGAAACGCCTAACCCCTGTATATCCCCGCTGCGCACTAGCACATTTGTGCTAATCGACCGCTCCGCCACCCGGCGCTATATTCCCCCGCAACCCCGACGTTCCTCAACGCTGCCTGCGTGCAGCGTGCGGGATCGTTGTGCCTGGAAATCAAAAACAACAGCAAGGAAGAAACACCATGAAACTGCATGCCAACCTCTGCAAGATCTCTCTGATCAGTGCTGTGCTGCTCGGCGTTGCCGGCTGCCAGACCATCAAACCCACCGAAGCCAGCATGAAAGAACGCGCGCAAACGGTGATCGGTAAACCGGTATCGAGAATCGACAACATCCGCAACGACAGCACCCTCACCTACTACACCGCCTACACCCCGGCCGGGGAATACAACTGTGAATTGCCCAGCGGCGTCATCGTCGCCGTGGCAGGCATGGGCATCATGAAGCCGCCGCTGTCGTGCCTGCCCAAAGGCGCTTCACCGATTCCGCTGCAATAATTTCTCCGTCCGGTAAAGGATTGCCTTTGCAAATTGCAGCAGGCTAGCTGCCACAGGGATTTGTGGTGCGGCCGCGATGATCATTTACGGCACATTTTCAGCGAGTTCCGGCTGGCGGTCGCGCAGGGTGCGCAAGGTCGCGCGCAGCTCGGCCGGGCGCACGGGTTTGGACAGGATGGCAATTTGGCGGTCGTGCAGGGCCGCCTGTATTTTTTCGATGTCATGCCCGGTGATGATCATCGCCGGCACCGCCCAGCCTCTCTGCCGGCGCACTTCATCGATGCATTCGATGCCGGTGGCATGGGTGCCGAGGTCATAGTCGGCGACGATGATGTCGCAGTCGGTGACCAGATCCACTGCCGCCAACTCGGCCTGAACCACACAGCCCCAGCGCTCCAGCAATGCTGACGTCGCCAGCAGCACGTTGCGATCATCCTCAACCAGACACACCTTCAACCCGGTCAGCAAACCGACCTGGCGCACCTCATCACGATTGACCGTTGATGGCGGCGGCGCGACGATCGGCAATCCGTACAAGGTCACCGCCGTGCCCCGCCCAAGCCGCGAACGCAAAGCAACACTCACACCCATCAACTGGCCCAGTCGCTTGACGATCGACAGGCCCAACCCCACCCCCTCGACATCCTTGTCGCGCACTTGCCGCACCCGATAGAACTCCTCGAACACCTTTGGCAAATGCTCCTCGGCGATACCATTGCCGCGGTCATAAATCACGATGGCCAGCCCTGCCCCGCGCCCACGCACGCCGATCAGGACCGGCCGATGCGCGCCATATTTGAAGCAATTGGAAAGCACGTTCTGCACCATGGTCGCCAGCAGTACCGGATCGGTGCGCACCCAGTATTTACAGGGGCGCAAGCGCAGGTCGACGCCAGCCCAGCGCGCAGCTTCGGCGTTCTGGTGAATCAGTTCAGTCAGCCATTCGTGCAAGTTGATGGTTTGCAGCTTCGGCAACACCCGTCCGTTATCAAGGGTGTACAGGTCGAGAATGGACCGAAACAGCTGCGACACGTTGAGCAGCGAACGGTCGATGTTGTCCACCAGCCGACGCTCCTCATCACCCAGCCGCGACTCGCGCAGACACGCGGTAAACAGCCCGATGGAGTGAATCGGCTGGCGCAGGTCATGGCTGGCCTGAGCGAGGAACCGCGACTTCTCCAGATTGGCCGCGACCGCTTCTTCCGACGCCTTGCGCGTGCGCTCCAGCAACAGATGGGCGTAAAACGGGATCACCGTGCTGGTGATCATCAGCATCAACACCATGAACGGTTGCGCCTGCCACACCGGGGTCAGGCGATAGACACACAGCAGCGCCAGCAACGCCAGGCCCGTGGCAATCGCCAGATAGCGCGAGCCATAACGCATGCCGTTGCCGAGGTTGACCCAAATGATGACCGCATACAGGGGCAACGCCGCCTCGCCTCCCACCACCAGACCAAAGCAGGTGCCGGTGTAATCGTGGACCATGGCGAAAATCCGCCGTGCCGGGTAATGCCCCGGCCAGCGCACAATTGCCTGGCGTAACCCGATCGAGGCCAGCAGAAACACGATGATGTAGGTGATCACCGGTAGATACGTATCGAAGCGCTCGCCCGGCAAAAAACCCAATATGAGCATGTAAACCACGGCAATACTGGCAATGATGATGCGCAGATTGGCCTGGTCGAGTTCGGTATTTTTCTCGAACTTCATGGTAAACGTCCTTGTGCAGCAATCGTCAGATTCGGAAGCAGCCTACAGGCAACGATCGCGCCCGGTGCTAAGGTGCAAGCCTTGAGCAATGCCTGACCCAGGGAGGGACATGCCATGACATGCCGAATTATCATAGCCGACGATCACCCGCTGTTTCGTGAGGGGATGCTGCGCACGGTTCAGCGACTGCTGCCCGAAGCCGTCATCGACGAAGCCGGCGATCTGGACGCGGTGCGGGCGCTGCTGGCAGTGGGTGAAGAGCCGGACACACTGATACTGGATCTGCGCTTTCCCGGACTGACCGGCGTCAGCCAGCTCGCCGAACTGCGCCAGCGCTTGCCGCGCAGCACGCTGATTGTGGTGTCGATGGTCGATGATGAAGCATTGATCCGTGACGTCATGGCCGTCGGCATTGACGGCTTTATCGGCAAGAACATTGCCCCGGCCGAAATCGGTCAGGCGATTCTGGCGATTCGTGAAGGCGAGGTGCTGGTGAAGTTTGCGCCGTCAGGGCTGTTGCCGCTGGAGACCGGCACCCCGCTCACACCCCGTCAGCAAGACGTCCTGCGCTTGATCGCCCAGGGCAAGACCAACAAGGAAATCGCTCGCGAACTGGATATTTCACCGTTTACGGTGCGCATTCACGTGTCTTCTTTACTACGCACGCTCAACGTGCCCTCACGGGCGGCCGCTGCGGTGAAATACGCAGGGATTCTGTAGGCGCAGGCTTCGGTAGCTCCTACAGGTGACGGTGTGGGTTATGGATCGACCTGCGCCATCAGCTCCGGCACCGACTCCGGCCGTTTCGCATAGCGCTGCGCCAACACCGCGCAAACCATCAATTGAATCTGATGGAACAGCATCAGCGGCAGGATCAGCACGCCAATGGTGCTGCCGGCAAACAATACCTGAGCCATCGGCACGCCGGTGGCCAGGCTCTTTTTAGAGCCGCAGAACAGAATGGTGATGCGGTCTTCCTGACTGAAACCGAAGGCCTTGCCCAGCAACGTCGCCGCCACTAGCACCAGTGCCAGCAAAATGCAGCAGACAACTACCAGCCCGAGCAACTCGATCAGCGGGATCTGATGCCAGATGCCTTCGTTGACTGCCTCGCTGAACGCGCCGTAAACCACCAGCAGAATCGAACCCTGATCGACAAACTTCAGCCAGTTCTTGTTGCGCCCTACCCACGCGCCGATCCAGCGACGGGCAATCTGACCCACGATGAATGGCAGTAGCAACTGCACGCTGATTTTGACGATCGCATCGAGGGTCGAACCGCCGTCACCATGGACATCGAGCAGCAGCGTCACCAGCAACGGCGTGAGGAAAATCCCGAACAGGCTGGATGCCGCCGCACTGCAAATCGCCGCAGGAATGTTGCCCCGCGCCAGCGAGGTGAAGGCAATCGCCGATTGCACCGTTGCGGGTAACGCGCACAGGTAAAGCATGCCCATGTACAACGTGTCGCCAATCAGCGGCGACAGCAGCGGTTTCAAGGCAAATCCAAGCAGCGGGAACAGCACGAAGGTCAGACCGAACACCAGCAAATGCAGACGCCAGTGACCGGCGCCGGCGATGATCGATTCACGGGAGAGTTTGGCGCCGTGGAGGAAAAACAGCAGTGCGATGGCGATGTTGGTCAGCCAGCCGAAACCGACCGCGACCTGACCGCTGGCAGGTAGAAAACTCGCCAGTAGCACGACGCCGATCAGCGTCAGGGTGAAGTTGTCGGGCAGGAATCTTGGGCGCGTCATGGTGTGTTCATCCGGGGGTTGCCAGTGCGTGCCGACGACTCTAACGTGAGCGGGAATTACCGACTAACGCCGAAGAGCCTGCAGATGCCGCCTAAAGGACATGTCAAAAGTATTCGGCGCAGCATTCCCGGGCTGCCCAGCCTGCCGCGGCCACTGTACGGGCGCACTGAATCCCTGCCCAATCGCGCACTGACCCGCCGCCACAGCCATCCGTGGGTGCAATTGTCGTACGCCATTGAAGGGGTGCTTGAGGTCCAGACCAGTGCCGGACGCTTCGTTGCGCCGCCGGAGCGCGCCGTATGGATTCCGGCCGGTGTGCCGCATCGGGTATTCAGTTCGCCGCACACCGAAATGCGCAGCCTGTATATCGATTGCAGCGTTGCCGGTTGGGCAGTTGAGCACTGTCATGTGCTCGGTGTCAGCGACTTGCTGCGCGAACTGATCCGCGCCTTCAGCCAGGTTCCCGTGGAATACGATCAATCCGGCCCACACGGACGGCTGGCCCAGGTGATCCTCGATCAACTCGCCGAAGCGCCACAGATCGATCTGATGTTGCCGCTGCCGCAAGACCCGCGTTTACGGCAGATCTACCAGAGCCTGGAGCAACATCCCGAACAGCAGACCACGCTGAGCCATTGGAGCGAGAAGTTCGGTGTCACCGAAAAAACCCTCACGCGCCTGTTCCTGCGCGACACGGGCCTGACCTTCCGCGCCTGGCGCCAACGCTTGCGCCTGCTCGGAGCGCTGACGCCACTGGAAAAAGGCGAACGCGTCACCGACGTCGCGCTGGCCTGCGGCTACGACTCGACGTCGGCGTTTATTGCAGCGTTTCGCCAGCAGTTTGGGGAGACGCCGGGGGAGTTTTTTCGCTGATCCGCGATCATCCACGGGGTCAACACTTCGTTAAAACCGAACTCTAAACCAGAAATAAACGATTTTTCTTTCGCCCAAACACGTCGCTAGCATGGCCTCGTCTGACCCTGATACAACCAGAACAAGGGAGCGTGACATGCCAGAAACGAACATCAATATCGGCGAACCGTGGATGTGGGGCGCCTTCATCGTCTTCGTACTTGCGATGTTGGCATTGGACCTTTTTGTGTTCGGCGGGCGCAAGGCGCATCGGGTTTCAGTGCGAGAAGCCTCGGCATGGGTCATTGCCTGGTGCTTGCTGGCGCTGAGCTTCGCCGGGCTGCTGTGGTGGTATCTGAACGGTGAATTCGGCGGCGAAATCGCCCGACAGAAAACCCTGGAATTCCTCACCGGTTATCTGATCGAGCAGTCGCTGTCGATCGACAACATGTTCATCTTCGTGATGATCTTCACCTACTTCGCCGTGCCGCCGGAGTTGCAGCGTCGCGTGCTGCTGTACGGCGTACTCGGGGCGATCGTGATGCGTGCGGTGATGATTTTTGCCGGGGTGTGGCTGGTATCGCAGTTCGAGTGGCTGCTGTACGTGTTCGGGGTGTTCCTGATCATCACCGGTATCAAGATGCTGATCTTTGCCGATCAGCAACCGGATCTGGAGAAAAACCCTTTATTGCGCTGGGTGCGGGGGCATATGCGGATTACCAGCGGCTTTCATGGCGAACGGTTTTTTGTCCTGCAAAACGGTGTGCGCTGGGCCACGCCGATGTTTCTGGTGCTGGTGCTGATCGAGGCCAGCGACTTGATGTTCGCGGTCGACAGCATCCCGGCGATCTTCGCCGTCACCACTGACCCGTTCATCGTCTTCACCTCGAACATCTTCGCGATAATGGGCCTGCGGGCGCTGTACTTTCTGCTGGCGGACATGGCCGACCGCTTCCACCTGCTCAAGTACGGTTTGGCGATCGTGCTGGTGTTCATCGGCGGCAAGATGACATTGATGCCGTGGTTCCACATGCCGGTGGAATGGTCGTTGGCGGTGGTGGGCGGGGTGATTTTCGGGTCAGTGCTGCTGAGCCTGATCACGACGAAGGGCAAAGCGCCGGAAAACCAGTCACCCTAATCCCTGTGGGAGCGAGCCTGCTCGCGAAGGCGTCGTGTCATTCAACGATTATGTTGGCTGATCCACCGCATTCGCGAGCAGGCTCGCTCCCACAGAATTGCGTGCTGTCAATTACCGGATTTGATGCTGGTCCAGACCCGGGTGCGAACACGCTCAACCTTTTGCGGCAGTGGCTGGACGACGTAGAGGGTTTTCAGCGCCTCGGGGGTCGGCGTCAGGTTCGGGTTGCCAGTGATTTCCTTGTTGATCAACGCCATCGAATCCTTGTTCGCATTCGGGTAACCGAGGAAATCACTGATCGGCGCGATGACCTTCGGGTCAAGCAGGTTGTTGAGAAACTCATGAGCCTCGGCGACGTTCTTCGCGCTCTTCGGAATCGCGAACGTATCGAACCAGATCGGCGCGCCTTCCTTCGGCAAGCGCCAGTCGACCACGACACCATTGCCCGACTCTTTCGCGCGGTTGCCGAACTGATAGAAGCTGCCGGAATAACCGATGGCTACGCAGATGTCGCCGTTGGCGATGTCGGTCATGTATTTGGCGGAGTGGAAGTAGGTGACGTAGGGGCGAACCTTGAGCATCAGCTCTTTGGCTTTTTCGTAGTCGGCGGGGTTTTGGCTGTTCGGGTCGAGGCCCAGATAATGCAGGGCCAGCGGCAGAATTTCCGTCGGCGAATCAAGCATCGCCACACCGCAGGATTTCAGCTTTTCCATGTTCTCGGGCTTGAACACCAGATCCCAGCTGTCCACCGGCGCATTCTCGCCCAGCGCCGCCTTGACCTTGGCCGGGTTGAAGCCGATCAGCACCGTACCGACCATGTAGGGCACGCCGTACTGGTTGCCGGGATCGTTCTTGCCCAACAGCTTCAAGAGCTCCGGGTCCTGGTGTTTCCAGTTGGGCAACTTCGACTTGTCGAGTTTCTGAAACACACCGGCCTTGATCTGGGTCTCGAGAAACTGGTTCGACGGCACCACCAGATCGTAACCGGAGTTACCGGTCAGCAGTTTGGCCTCCAGAGATTCGTTAGTGTCGAAGGTGTCCCAGGTCACTTTGATGCCGCTTTGCGCTGCGAAATCCTTGGGCACCGCCGGCAGGATGTAATCCGCCCAGTTATACACCCGCAGTTCGCGCTGCTCGGCCTGGACCGTGCTGGCCAGCAGCGTCAGTCCACACACGGTGGCACCCAGAATACGTTTCATCGTGACCATGGTTGTTTTCCCAAAAAGCGACGTGAGTTCGATGGTTTTTATGTTCTGTACACGGCAGTGGCTAAAGATAGCCAAGGGTAAAAAGGTCTGGCGTTTCGTTGTGGCTTTGATTCTTGCTGACCGCGTAGATGGATCACAGTGGGCGATGGGCCAAAAGGGGATCGATATGGCCAATTTGAATGACCACCGTTATGCGCAAACGCAAGTAGCCGGTGAATGGCTGGGCAGTGTTCGTACTAGATTCACCCACTTCGTGCCTATTCAAATCCCGTTGAACATCGCCTTTTCGACGCAAAAGCCACGCTTATCGGCTCCGCTTAAAAGCCCTTGCAAAGAACAAATACTGGTATACCATCAGACCAACAAATACATAACAATCGCGTCACAACACCCGAGGACTGCCCAATGATCGATGCCGCCATCTACAAACAAGTCATGGGCTCGTTCCCGTCCGGCGTAACCGTCATCACCACTCTTGATGACGACGGCCAGATCGTCGGTCTGACCGCCAGCGCCTTCAGTTCGCTGTCGATCGATCCGGCCCTGGTGCTGTTCTGCCCCAACTACAGCTCCGACTCCTACCCGGTACTGATCAAGAACAAACGCTTTGCGATCCATGTTCTGTCCGGTGGCCAGCAAAGCGAAGCCTACGCCTTCGCCCGCAAAGGCAAGGACAAGGCACAGGGCATCGAGTGGACATTGAGCGACCTGGGCAATCCGATTCTGGCCAACGCGACAGCGGTGATCGAGTGCGAGTTGTGGCGCGAATACGAAGGTGGCGACCACGCGATCATGGTCGGCGCGGTGAAGAACCTGATCGTGCCCGAACAGTGCGCCGGTCCGCTGGTGTATTGCCACGGCAAAATGGGCGCCCTGCCCGTCCTGGCCTGATCAAAACCTCCAGACTCATGCAGATCAAATGTGGGAGCGAGCCTGCTCGCGAAAGCGGTGTTACAGGCAAGCAGATAGCGACTGACACTACGCCATCGTGAGCAGGCTCGCTCCTGCAGTTTTGCGGCCACAACAACAAAAAATCCGAGGAAGCGTCATGAAATTTTCCCTGTTCGTACACATGGAACGCTGGGACGAAAGCGTCAGCCACCGCCAACTGTTCGAAGACCTCACCGAACTTACCCTGATGGCCGAGGCCGGTGGTTTCAGCACCGTGTGGATCGGCGAACACCACGCCATGGAATACACCATCTCGCCAAGCCCGATGCCGCTGCTGGCCTACCTCGCGGCCAAAACCACCACCATCCACCTCGGCGCCGGCACCATCATCGCGCCGTTCTGGCACCCGCTGCGGGTCGCCGGTGAATGCGCGTTGCTCGACGTCATCAGCAACGGCCGCATGGAAGTCGGCCTCGCCCGCGGCGCCTATCAGGTTGAATTCGATCGCATGGCCGGCGGCATGCCCGCATCAAGCGGCGGCCAGGCCCTGCGAGAAATGGTTCCGGTGGTCCGCGCCCTCTGGCAAGGCGACTACGCCCACGACGGCGACATCTGGAAATTCCCCACGTCCACCAGCGTGCCGAAACCCATCCAGAAGCCCAATCCACCGATGTGGATCGCCGCCCGCGACCCGGATTCACACAACTTCGCCGTGGCTAACGGCTGCAACGTGATGGTCACGCCATTGATGAAGGGCGACGAAGAAGTCCTCGATCTGAAGAACAAATTCCAGACTGCGCTGGACAACAATCCAGACGTAGCTCGCCCGCAATTGATGGTCCTGCGTCATACCCACGTGCACACCGTTGATGATCCGGAAGGCTGGAAAGTCGGCGCGAAAGCGATCTCGCGGTTCTACCGCACGTTTGATGCGTGGTTTGGCAACAAGGAAACGCCGGTGAACGGCTTCCTTGCGCCGAGTCCGGAGGAGAAGTTCGCAGGGCGTCCGGAGTTTGAGCTGGAGAGTTTGCACAAGACAGCGATGATTGGTACGCCGGAGGAGATTATTCCGCGGATCAAGTACTACCAGGAACTGGGGGTGGATGAGTTTAGTTTTTGGTGTGATAACAGCTTGCCGCATGAGGAGAAGAAGAAGTCGTTGGCGTTGTTTATCAAGCATGTGGTGCCGGCGTTTCGGTGAAAACCGTTGCGCACTCCGTAACTGAAAACGGGGGAGCATTCATCAGAATGAACGCTCCCCTTCTTTGTCCGTCGAGGACGCTGTTAAAGACGATTTTTCAATGCTCGACGCCGAACCGAGTCGCCACCTCGTTCGCCGCCAACACGCGACCGTCCTCTGCCTTCAGTTCAATCTTGCGGATCGGTTGGCGATTCTTCGCATCGACCATCACTGATCCCGCCTCACCCGGTTCGTACATAAACTCGCCGCCCCATTGCGACAGCGCGACAATCACGGTCTGCAAGGCCTTGCCGCGTTCGGTCAGCACATATTCCTTATAGGCGCCGCCATCGGCTGCCGGCACCGTTTGCAGGATGCCCTGCTCCACCAACGCCTTGAGGCGGGCGCTGAGCATGTTTTTGGCGATATCCAGGTTCTTTTGAAAATCGCTGAACCGGCGTATGCCCTCCAGCGCATCGCGGATGATCAGCAACGACCACCAGTCACCGATCAGGTCCAGTGTCCGGGCAACCGGGCAGGCATTGCCCTGCAGGCTTTTGCGCTTCACGTCAACGTACTCCCTCAAACCAGTGATCGGCCTTGTGGCTCAGGGTTGCATCATACAACCCTGATGCCGAGATCCAACCCAGCACCTGCATACAAGTGACCGGTTGCGATTGCGGGGATAGTGAAGGCTGCCTTTTCGGCAATCCATGCACGCCCTTCGAAGAACCCTGACGCAAGGAGTTTCCATGAGCACGCTCACCACGCAAGACGGCACCGCAATCTATTACAAGGACTGGGGCAGCGGTAAGCCCGTGCTGTTCAGCCACGGCTGGCCACTGGACGCCGACATGTGGGAATACCAGATGGAATACCTGAGCAGTCGTGGCTATCGCACTATCGCTTTCGACCGTCGGGGTTTCGGCCGTTCCGATCAACCGTGGACCGGTTACGACTACGACACCTTTGCCGATGACATCGCGCAACTGATCAATCATCTGGACCTGCGTGAAGTGACACTGGTGGGTTTCTCCATGGGCGGCGGGGATGTCAGCCGCTACATCGCCCGGCACGGCAGCGAGCGCGTTGCCGGGTTGGTTTTACTGGGCGCAGTGACGCCGCTGTTCGGCAAGAAAGCCGACTTCCCGCAGGGCGTAGATACGTCGGTGTTCGATGGCATCAAGGCCGGTCTGCTGAAAGATCGTGCGCAGTTCATCGCTGACTTTGCCGCGCCGTTCTATGGCACCAATCAGGGCCAGACCGTCTCCGATGGCGTGCTGACGCAAACCCTGAACGTCGCGCTGCTGGCGTCGCTCAAAGGCACCGTGGACTGCGTGACTGCCTTCTCGGAAACCGACTTCCGTCCGGACATGGCGAAGATCGATGTGCCGACATTGGTGATTCATGGCGACGGCGATCAGATCGTGCCGTTCGAAACCACCGGCAAACAGGCTGCCGCGCAGATCAAAGGGTCTGAACTCAAGGTTTATGCCGGTGCACCACATGGTTTTGCGGTGACGCATGCGCAGGCGCTGAATGAGGATTTGTTGGCGTTTCTCAGCCGATAACCCTGGTCAATCAAACCTGACACTAACCTGTGGCGAGGGAGCAGACTCCCTCGCCACAATTCAAGCGTCATTCTCAGGTGAAACAGCATCACGTCATGTGGGCCTTGTGCATTGCACTATGGTATTTGTCACGACCGACGACCACCAAGGAGGGAAACCCGATGCTGCGAATTCTAGGCAAGGCTTCATCAATCAATGTGCGCAAAGTGCTGTGGACCTGCGCCGAACTGCAGATCCCGTTCGAGCGTGAAGATTGGGGCTCGGGCTTCAAATCCACCGACACACCTGAATTTCTCGCACTCAATCCTTGCGCCATGGTGCCGGTGATTCAGGACGGTGATTTCACCCTGTGGGAATCAAATTCGATCATTCGTTATCTGGTGGCGCGTTTTGACGGTTCGCACCTTTATCCGGCGGATGCGCGCGAGCGTGCGCGCATCGATCAGTGGCTGGACTGGCAGCCTTCGGAGCTGAACCGCTCGTGGTCGTATCCGCTCATGTCGCTGGTGCGCAAATCACCGGACTATCAAGACCCGGAGGCATTGGCCGCTGGATGCCGGGACTGGTCGCGCAACATGGAAATCCTCGACCGGCAGCTGGAGAAAACCGGCGCCTATGTCAGCGGCGAGCAGTTTTCCCTGGCCGATATCCCGATTGGCTTGTCAGTCAATCGCTGGTTCGAGACGCCGCTCGCTCATCCGCACCTGCCCGCGGTCAATGCCTACTACGAGCGCTTGAGCCAACGTCCCGGTTATCTGCTTTACGGCCGCAACGGCACGCCGTGATCAAGGCTATTTCGCCTTGAACGCCTCACGCCGCGCCTGCCGTTCGGCGGCGTAGGCTACTCGCGGCTGGCTGATCAGGTCTGCGCGCTGCAAAGGTTCGCCGCAGTGGTCGCATAGCGGACCCAAACCTGCGTCGTGATGACAGGTTTTGTGGGTCATGTTCACGGCCACTCCCTCTTCCGGTGCCTTGCACCAGGTTTCTCCCCATGCCCGCAACGCAATCACCACCGGATAAAACGCCTCGCCTTTCGCGGTGAGGTGGTACTCGTAGCGTTTCGGCCGCTCGTTGTACAAACGACGCTCGACCAGCCCGTGCGCCTCGAGGTTTTTCAGGCGGGCGGCGACCATCTGCGGGGTGCCAGCGGTTTGCGCCAGGATCTCGTCATAGCGATGGCTGCCCATAAACAACTCGCGCAAAACCAGTACTGTCCAGCGATCACCTACGATTGCCTCCGCCCGCGCCACCGGGCACAGCGTGTCAGCAGGCGGACTATCATTTGTTGCCATCAGCGCTTGCCTCTTTCTTGATTACTATGATTATCATATCAACATGGCGCCGGGACGAGCCCTGCGCACTGTTCAAACTCTTTGCCGGAGCAAACAGCCATGTTGCCACCTCGCTACCCGCTGGACAGAACCGCTTACTTGCTGGTCGATCCGTACAACGATTTTCTCTCGGAGGGCGGCAAGGTCTTCCCACTGATCAAACCGATGGCCGACCAGATCGGTTTACTGGACAACCTGCGCAAACTCGACCGCGCCGTGCGCGGCCTGCAGATTCCGGTAGTCATCGTCCCCCATCATCGCTGGGAAAAAGGCGATTACGAAAACTGGGATCACCCCACCCCGACCCAATGCAAGATCATGCACATGCACCATTTTGCCCGTGGCGAATGGGGCGGCGAATGGCATCCGGACTTCGCGCCGCAGGACGGCGACATCGTGGTTCAGGAACATTGGGGCTCCAGCGGTTTCGCCAACACCGATCTGGATTTTCGCCTGAAACAGAAAGGCATCACCCACGTGATCATCGCCGGTCTGCTGGCCAACACCTGCATCGAAGCCACCGCCCGCTATGCTTCTGAACTGGGCTATCACGTCACCTTGGTGCGCGATGCCACCGCCGCGCTCAAAGCGGAAATGATGCACGCCGCTCACGAACTCAACGGCCCGACCTTCGCCCATGTCATCGCCAGCACCGACGAACTGATCGCCAGCCTCAACCCACACGGTGCAGCGCAGTGAGCCGATCCGGCGTTTGACACGGGTCGTATCCGTGGAAACTTTCGTGGCCATCGCCGACACCCTGCGCCAAAAACCACAATCACACACCGTGACAATTATTCTTCTGCACGCACCACACCGCGCTCTTCAAGCAAGCGCACAAACATGCTCAGGCTGCGCGACACCGTGCCCCGCCGCCACACCAGCCAAGTGGTCAGGTAGCGAAAATCTGCCGCCAGCGGCCAGACACTCACCGTCGCGCTGCCGGGCATGCTTTGCAGCATTTTGCGTGGCATCAGCGCCAGGCCTGCGCCGGCGCTGACGCAAGCGAGCATGCCGTGATAGGACTCCATTTCGAAGATCTTGCCGGGCACGGCGGCGTCGGTGCTGAACCATTTTTCGAAGTGGTGACGGTAGGAGCAGTTGGAGCGAAACGCATAGATGCTCTCGCCGTTCACATCCGCCGCGCGCTGGACTGGCGGATGGTTAAGCGGTGCGATGACGACCATTTCCTCTTCAAACGCCGGCACGCCCTCCAGCGCCGGATGCAACACCGGGCCGTCGACAAATGCAGCGGCCAGACGCCCGGATAGCACGCCGTCGATCATTGTCCCGGACGGGCCGGTAGACAGGTCCAGATCGACTTTGGGGTGCAACTGGTTATACGCCGCCAGCAGTTCCGGGATGCGCACCGCGGCGGTACTTTCCAGCGAACCCAGAGGAAATGCTCCCTGGGGTTCTTCACCGGCAACCGTGGCCCGCGCCTCTTGCACCAGATCGAGAATGCGCCGTGCGTATTCAAGAAAACTCCAACCGGCCGGTGACAGGCGCAAACGGCTTTTTTCACGAATAAACAGATCGACGCCCAGATCCTGCTCAAGCTGTTTGATCCGCGTGGTCAGGTTCGACGGCACGCGATGGATCTGCGCGGCGGCGGCGCTGATGCTGCCGTGTTCGGCCACGGCTTTGAAGATTTCCAGCTGCACCAGATCCATAGTCATTCTCTAATCGTGAAAGAAACGATCTTTATTATTCAGTTTCCAGAACACAAACACCACCCTACTCTAGGCCCATCCCATGAACACGCAGGACGAAAGCCATGAGCCAGATTTCCAGCCAGACCTACGCCATTTCGACCAACCCTGCCACTGGCGAGCAGATCGGCCACTACGCGTTTGAATCCGCAGAAGCCCTCGATGCCGCGCTGACCCGCGCCGCCTTCGGCTTCGGCAAGTGGAAACGCAAGCCGTTGCAAGATCGCTCTCGCGCCCTGACCGCCCTCGCCGGCGCGCTGCGTGAAACCGCTGAGGCCATGGCCACCATGATCACCCTGGAAATGGGTAAGCCCATTGCCCAGGCCCGCGGTGAAATCGAAAAATGCGCCAAGCTCTGCGAGTGGTACGCCGAACATGGCCCGGCCATGCTCGATGCTGAACCGACTCAGGTTGAAGGCGGCAAGGCGCGCATCGAATACCGCCCACTCGGCCCGATCCTCGCCGTGATGCCGTGGAACTTCCCGATCTGGCAAGTGCTGCGCGGTGCCGTTCCAGCGCTTGTCGCCGGCAATACCTACGTTCTCAAGCATGCGCCTAACGTGATGGGCAGCGCTTATTTGCTGCGCGATGCGTTTACCCGCGCAGGCTTTGCCCCCGGCGTGTTTGAAGTGATCAACGTCACTCCAGAAGGCGTCTCCAGCGCCATCGCCGACCCGCGCATTGCCGCCGTTACGTTGACCGGCAGCGTCCGCGCTGGCATGGCCATCGGCGCTCAGGCCGGTGCCGCGCTGAAGAAATGCGTGCTGGAGTTGGGCGGATCTGATCCGTTTATCGTGCTCAATGACGCCAATCTCGACGAAGCCGTTCAGGCCGCAGTGATCGGTCGCTACCAGAACTCCGGTCAGGTCTGCGCGGCGGCCAAGCGACTGATTATCGAAGAAGGCGTCGTCGAAGCGTTCACCCGCAAATTCGTTGAGGCAACGCGCAAGTTGAAGGTGGGCGATCCGCTGTCTGCCGACACTTACATCGGGCCGATGGCGCGTTTTGATCTGCGTGATGAACTGGATCAGCAAGTGCGCGACACCCTCGAGGAAGGTGCGACCCTGTTGCTCGGCGGCGTCAAAACCGCTGGGGCTGGCAACTACTACGAGCCGACCGTGCTGGCTGACGTTACCGATCGCATGACTTCGTTCAAACAGGAACTGTTCGGCCCGGTCGCCTCAATTATTACTGCCCGCGATTGCGCGCATGCCGTCGCGTTGGCCAACGACAGCGAATTCGGCCTGACCGCGACGATCTACACCGCCAATGTGCAACTGGCACAGCAACTGACCAGCGAGCTGGAAACCGGCGGCGTATTCATCAACGGTTATTCCGCCAGCGACCCGCGCGTGACATTCGGCGGCGTGAAGAAGAGTGGGTTTGGCCGTGAGCTGTCGCACTTCGGCGTTCGCGAGTTCTGCAATGCGCAGACGGTGTGGCTGGATCGCCGCTGATCGTTAGCAGAAAATGCTGCCGCTCGATGCCCTGCAAGTTGCCCATTGCCGTGAGCCTTCTATAGTGATCAGGTCCCCCTGCTTTTGGGGCCCGATATCGAGCGCTTTTCATGATCGCCCCCGAACGCCTGATCATCTGCGAGCACTGCGATTGCGTGTATGAAAAAGCCGTGCTCGGCAAACACCAGAAAACCCTCTGCGTACGCTGCGGCGGGGTGCTCGAACGCTTCAACGGACTGACCGTTGAGCAGCGTCTGGCCCTGTCGTTCACGGCGGCGATGCTGTGGCTGTTCGCCAATTTCTATCCGGTGATGAGCATCAGCCTCAAAGGCTTGAAAAACAGTGCGACGCTGTGGGATTCGGTGCTCGCCCTGAGCCAGGGGCCGATCACGTTCATGGCGATGGTGGCCGCAATCTCGATCATTATTGCCCCGGCGTTTCAGTTGGTGTTGCTGATCTGGGTGCTGAGTTTCGCCCTCTCATCCCGACGCGCGCCAGGCTTCAAGGTCTGTATGCGCTGGCTGGAAACGCTGCGCCCGTGGAGCATGCTGGAAGTGTGTTTACTGGGGGCGATGGTCGCCGTGTTCAAACTGGCCGGAATGCTTGATGTGCTGCCCGGGATCGGCCTGTTCGCCCTGGCCGTGCTGAGCCTGATGATGATCCGTATTGCCGGCCGCGACATCCGTGACCTCTGGGACATCTTATGAAGCGACCAGCGACCGCCAGCGAGCTGAACCTGTGCCTGTGCCACAGTTGCGGCCTGGCCTGCGACATGACCGTCGAACCGCATGAGTGCCCGCGCTGCGACGCCCCGCTGCATCGGCGCAAGACCAATTCGCTCACCCGCACCTGGGCCTATCTGCTTGCCGCACTGGTGTTTTACGTGCCGGCCAATTTGCTGCCGGTGATGAACACCACGATGCTGGGCAGCGGCGCCGACAGCACGATCATGAGCGGCGTGCTGGAGTTCTGGCAGCACGGTGCGTGGGATATCGCGCTGATCATCTTCATCGCCAGTATTGCCGTGCCGGGCGTCAAGTTCGGAGCCCTGACGCTGTTGCTGATCACTGTGCAGCGCGACAGTGGCTGGGCGCGGCGGGAGCGCTCGAAGCTGTTTCGATTCGTCGAGTTGATCGGCTATTGGTCGATGCTCGATGTACTGGTGGTTGCCCTGGTCGCGGCGCTGGTGAAATTCCAGACGCTGGGCGATATCGAACCGCGTTCGGGCATCCTGTTTTTCGGCATGGTGGTGGTGCTCACCATGCTCTCGGCAATGAGCTTCGACCCGCGACTGATCTGGGATAACGCGCCGGACGACGAAACGCTCAGCGACGCACCCTCTCAAGCAACACCTGCAAGGGATGGCGCACTGCCCGATCCGACTGGCGCTTGACCTGGCTGCGGCACGAATAGCCGGTGGCCAGCGCCTCGCCTTTCTGCGCTGGCGCGTCGATCTGACGCGCCCACGACTGTTCGTAGATCACTGCCGACGTGTCGCGGTTGCGCGCTTCGTGGCCATAGGTGCCGGACATGCCGCAGCAGCCGGTGGCCTGAGTGGTCAGTTTCAATCCCACGCGCGCGAACACTTGCTCCCACTGCCGGGTCGCGGCCGGTGCATTGGTTTTTTCCGTGCAATGCGCCAGCAAACGGAAGGTCTCGGCGGTGCCTTCTGGTGCCTGTTCCGGCATCACGTCGAGCAGCCATTCCTGCAGCAGCGCGACCTCCGGACATGCCTGCATACCGGGGACTTTCTGATATTCCTGGCGATAAACCAGGGTCATGGCCGGGTCCAGCCCCACCAGCGGCACGCCGACATCCGCCAGTTCGCGCAACTGTCGCGCATTGCGTAGAGCCGCGCGGTTGAACGCCGACAGAAAACCCTGCACATGCAGCGGCTTGCCGTTGGCACTGAACGGCGCCAGATAGACCTGATAGCCAAGCCGCGAAATCAGCTCAACCAGATCCGCCAACAGCGGCGCTTCGAAGTAGCGGGTAAACGCGTCCTGCACCAGCACCACGCTGCGCTCGCGTTGCGTCTGGGTCAGCGCAGACAAGGTCGGCACCGTCGCCGGCTGCACCTGCCAACGGCGCATCGCTGCGTGGAAATCGAAACGGCTGAGCAACGGCACATCAACCATGCCGCCCAGGCGTTCCAGCAGTTGTCGAACCACCGACGCGCCCATCAAACCGTTATACAGCGCCGGAATCCGCGCCATGCAGGGGATGCTGTATTCAAGCGACGCGATCAGATAATCCCGCGCCGGACGCAGGTAGCGGCTGTGATACAGCTCGAGGAACCGCGAACGAAACTCCGGCACGTTGACCTTCACCGGGCATTGGCCCGCGCAGGATTTGCACGCCAGACAACCGGCCATGGCGTCGTAGACCTCATGGGAGAAGTCCGGCGTTTGCGCGCGGCTGTTGCGCCAGCGCTGCCAAAAAGTGCTGAAAAACGCGGGTCGACGAATAGCCTCAGACAGCACATCAACCCCCGCCTCACCCTGCAATCGCAGCCATTCGCGGATCAACGACGCCCGGCCCTTGGGCGACTGCGCGCGCTCACGAGTGGCCTTCCACGACGGGCACATCGCGTCATCAGGATCGAAGTTGTAACAAGCGCCGTTGCCATTGCAGTGCATCGCTGCACCGTAGTCCTGCCAGACTTTCTCGTCGATCTGTCGATCCAGTTCGCCACGCAAGGTCACTTCATCAATCTTCAGCAGTGCTGCGCCAGTGTTGGCCGCCGTCGCGATTTTGCCCGGGTTGAATTGGTTGAACGGGTCGAACGCGGCCTTCAGCGCTTGCAGCGCCGGATACAGCTCACCGAAAAACGCGGGCGCATATTCCGAGCGCAGGCCCTTGCCGTGCTCGCCCCACAGCAGACCGCCGTAGCGTTGAGTCAATGCGGCGACGCCATCGGATACCGGCCGCACCAGCGCCGCTTGTTGCGGATCTTTCATGTCGAGAATCGGCCGCACGTGCAGCACGCCGGCATCGACATGACCGAACATGCCGTACTGCAAACCGTGGCTGTCGAGCAGATCGCGCAACTCGGCGATGTACTCGGCAAGATGCTGCGGTGGCACGGCCGTGTCTTCGACAAACGGCTGCGGCCGCGCTTCACCGGCAACGTTGCCGAGCAAGCCCACGGCGCGTTTGCGCATGCCGTAAACCTTGTTCACCGCGGCGTGACCTACCGCCAGCGTGTGGCCCAGACGCTCAACGGTAAGGTCGTTGCTCAAGTGCTCAACGAACGCTTCGACACGGCGCTGCAGATCTTCGGCATCGTCACCGCAAAATTCCACCAGGTTGATCCCCAGCGTCGGCCGTTCGGGACTTTGTGGGAAATACTCGGCAACGCCGTGCCAGACAATGTCCTGCATCGCCAGCAACAGCACTTTCGAGTCGACAGTTTCAATCGACAGCGGCTTAAGCGCCATCAGCGCCCGGGCATCACGGAGCGCGTCCATGAACCCGGCGTAGCGAATGTTCACCAGCATCGTATGTTTGGGGATGGGCAATACATTCAACTTCGCCTCAACCACAAAACCGAGCGAACCTTCGGCGCCACACAGCACGCTGTTGAGGTTGAAGCGATTGTCCGCCTCGCGCAGGTGCGCCAGGTCGTAACCGGTCAGGCAACGGTTGAGATCGGGAAAGCGCGCCTTGATCAGCGCACCTTGCTCATCAATGATCTGCCGCGCACAACGATAGACTTCGCCGATCCGATCTTCGCGGGCGCACTGCGCTTCAAGTTCGCTCTCCGCAAGCGGCTGACCGTGCAGACGCTCGCCGCCGCGCAGGATCATATCCAGCTCCAGCACGTGATCGCGGGTCTTGCCATAGGTGCAGCTGCCTTGGCCGCTGGCGTCGGTGTTGATCATGCCGCCGACGGTGGCGCGGTTAGAGGTGGAGAGCTCTGGGGCGAAAAACAGCCCGGCTGATTTCAGCGCGGCGTTGAGCTGATCCTTGACCACCCCGGCCTGCACGCGCACCCAACGCTGCTCGACGTTGATCTCCAGAATACGGTTCATGTGCCGCGACAAGTCGACGACGATACCGTCGGTCAACGACTGGCCATTGGTGCCGGTGCCACCGCCGCGCGGGGTGATGACCACGTGTTGGTAGGTCGGGTCGGCAATCAGTCGTGCGACCTTGGCCACATCCTCAGCGTCCATGGGAAACACCGCAGCTTGCGGCAGTCGCTGATAGATCGAGTTGTCAGTGGCCAGCACCACGCGACTGGCGTAGTCGGCGCTGATTTCACCACGAAAACCGCTGGCCTTCAGCGCATTGAGGAACTGCTGGTAATTGGAGGTTTGCGCGGTTGCGGGCGACAGCTGGGCAATCATTGGTCAGGACATCTCGGTAAAAATCGGGCCGTGTGGCAGTGAACAGTTGTACGCAACGAATGATTGCGTCAGGCTCCGCCATCTCATGTTGCCCATATTCATTGCTGACGAACGTTGGGACAACCGTAAATTCGACCCGCTATTGATGACTTTTACGAATGAATCCGCGCACGCTCACGCCTTCCATGTCGTTACTGCTGGCCTTCGAGGCTGCCGCGCGCCACGAAAGCTACACCCGCGCCGCCCATGAACTGTCGCTGACGCAAAGTGCGGTCAGCCGTCAGGTGCAAATCCTCGAGAAGATGCTCGGCATGCGCCTGTTCAGCCGCGAAGGCCGGCAAGTAGTCCTGACCGACGTCGGACGCATGTATCAGCGCGAACTCGCCGAAGCACTCGGGCAGATCCGCAGCGCCACTTTGCAGGCCATGGCATTCGGCTCCGGCATCCATAGCCTGCGGCTGGCAACGCTGCCGACCTTCGGCTCGAAATGGTTGTTGCCGCGACTCAAGGATTTCTACACCGCCCACCCGGGCATGACCGTGCACTTGCACTCACGCATCGAAGCCATCGATTTTGATACCAGTGAAATCGACGCGGCGATCTGTGTGGGTGGCGGCGAGTGGCCGGGGCTGACCGCCCTGCCCCTGCACACCGAGGAACTGGTGGTCATCGCCAGTACGCAACTGTCCGAAGACGAGCGCAACGACGCTGGGCAACACATCGCCGGGCAATTGCTACTCAACGTCAGCAGCAATGCTCAAGCGTGGACAGAATGGTTCAGCCAGCACGATTTGCCGCATCGCAGCATGCGCATCGGCCCGAGCTTCGAAATGACTGCGCATCTGATTCAGGCGGTGCGGGCGAATATTGGCGTGGGCCTGGTGCCGCGGATTCTGGTCGAGGACGAACTGCTGAATGGGGAATTGCTGCAACTGGGCGAACCGATTACCAGTCGACGCAGCTATTACCTGGTGTACCCGCCGCGCAATGAAGCGCTGCCGTCGTTGAAGGCGTTTCGGGATTGGTTGGTGGAGACGCTTTGAGGATCGCGATGACCGCCGGGGAGTCAGCAAATTTCCACGATTGGCTAGCGCTTCAAGGGCGGTGGCGCGCTCGGCCCTTTGAAAAGTGATTCCTCAAGCGGCTTCCCGTCTGGCCCCTTGAAAAAGCGCTCGTATTTCTTAGGCATGGGTTGCGGTGCTCTTGCGGTCATGATCAATCCTCTAGTTCCGGGCTGAATTCAACCCATTTAACCTTCGCGGAATCTATCAGCAAAAATTCGGCACCAGAAGACGCTGACTTGCCATCATCGCCGAGCCAGCGCGGATTCTGCATCACGAATTGCCCACTGGCTGACTCAGGCGGCCACTCGATCGGCCAGCCAAGTACGCGCCTTTCGTCGATCAAATGCAGGGTAATGACTCGATCATATTGGACGAATGCGCAGAACCATTCGCTCGGGTAGGAAGATTGTTTCGTTACGTTTCTGTTGCGCAACCATCGATGCAATTTGTCATTGGTGGCCAAATAACAGGCCAGCAGTCCAAGTAGCAACGAAGAAAAGAAAGCCCATAATGTCTCAGCCTTACCATCCCATTTCCCTATAGAAAACCCTTTCGCCCCCACCCACAAACAGACCACACCAATTCCTGTAACCGCCCCATGAATCACAAACGTGAAAATCAACGCCTGCACAATCTGGCCAAACGTATCCGGCCGCCTGAACGCTGTAAGCGAATAAAAAATCCACGTCGATAGAAAACCGGGAATCAGATACTGCAACAACGGAATAACTTCTTTGACCAGATCATCCATGATCCGTGGCTCCTTGAAAGACATGCCGGCCTGATTTTCGGCCGGCACTCCAAAGCCTGGCGCACGCTGAAAAAACCCTCACGAGCAACTGTCACAGCTCATTTCGCCAAGCCTGAAACCTGCGCATCCTGCAAAATCAGATCCGCGCCCGTCTCCAACGCCATCAGCACCGCCGCATAACCGCGGATCAACCGAAGCGGGATTTTTTTTGCAACGCAGAGGGTTTATGCGACCGGAATCATCGGGTCGGCAGCCGCGAGCGCAGTGACGCGATCCGCCGCTGGTGGGTAAATCCACTGGGTATTGATCTGGGTCTTCAACGCTTTGCCTTCCTGTTTGACCAGTTTCACCTGACGATCCCAGCCTTCGGTGTACACCGCGCCCCAGGCGCCGAGGTCCAGGCAGGTCACGTATTTGGGCTGGCTATACGGCGTCGGGTCAACCCCGAGAATCTGCGCCGCGACGTTGTTGCCGGCATGACGACCCAGCGAGATCGCGTGCTGGCAAGTCATCAGCGCGTAATTGCCGATGTCATCACTGGCCGCATAAGCCACATCACCCGTCGCAAAGATATCGTTCTGGCCGATGACTTTCAGGTTCGCATCGACGTGCAGGCGTCCCTGCTTGTCGCGTTCGGCGGGAATCTGCTCCGTCAGCGAACTGGCGCGTACACCGGTGGTCCAGACCACTGTTTTCGCGTCGATGTGTTGACCGTCCGACAGGGTCACGCCCTCGGCATCGACAGACTGCACGGAGACACCCAAGCGCCATTCAACGCCCAACTCTTCGCTGGCCTCGACGATGGATTCGCTGATCTGCTCGCCCATCGACAGGCCGATTTTCTGCCCACGATCAACAATGATGACCTTGATGTCAGCCTGCCCGCCGAAGATTTCACGCAGCCGCGCCGGCATTTCCGTTGCGGTTTCGATCCCGGTAAAACCGCCACCGGCGACCACCACGGTGTTGCGTGCAGTGCTTTCTGGCAAATCCTTCAGACCTTTCAAATGGGTTTCGAGGCGAACGGCGGCTTCGATGCGGTCGACGTCAAACGCATGCTCGCTAACGCCTGGCGTACCGGACTGAGCCAAGCCGCTGCCGGAGGCCAGCACCAGTTTATCGAAGTGAAACACTTGCCTGGTGCCTGCGGCATCGGTGTATCCGACGGTTTTGCCCGCCACGTCGATGGTCTCGGCAGCACCTTTGATGAAGTGAACGCCGACCGCTTCAAATAGTTCATGCAGCGGTGCAGCCAGCTGATGAGCATTCGGCTCGTAGAAACGCGGACGAACTCGCAGTTCAGCCTGAGGTGCGAGGACGGTCACCTCAACATTGTCGCGAGCGTGGATATCGACCAGACGCGTGGCGCTCAATGCGCTCCACATGCCACCGAAACCTGCGCCAATTACCAGAATGTGCTGTTTCATGTTTATCTCCGGGCTGATTGCCACGTACGGAAAAAAGGAGTGAAGAGTTCGTGCTGATCGGGAGTCACTGGACCGTGAAACTAAAAAAATTTGAAACTCGCGGATGACTGCTCACCCGATATAGCCGACTGTATTGGTCGTATATCTTCCGGACAAGACAGATTATGTGATAGTTGCCATCGAAAACATCGATAGCTCAAATACTTGACACAGGGAGGCCATAACGCCATTAAACAGGCATATTTCGGCAAAAAGGGATATCCGAAAGCAGGGAATTACACCCGCGCGCCCGTTGCCGGCCAAAGGTGAGCCTGCTAACATTTACGACAAATCAGGTCGGACTTCTATATGGCTCTTTACAGCGCAGGCGTCGAATACGGCATTCATTGCCTGACCTTTCTGGTTGCCAACGGTGGCGACAGTCGGGAGGCCAGCGTGCGTGACCTCGCAGAACTGCAGGGTGTGCCACTGGAGTATCTGGCAAAGATCTTCACCAAACTCGCCAAAGCCAAAGTGGTGGTCGCCACTGAAGGCGTGCGTGGCGGCTTCAGCCTGGCGCGGCCGGCAGACGAAATCACCCTGCTCGACGTCGTCAACGCCATTGATGGGCGCAAGAATATTTTCGAATGCAGAGAGATTCGCGGGCGTTGCGCCCTGTTTGAAGGGGATCCGCCGGACTGGGCCATCGAAGGCACCTGCTCGATCCACGCCGCCATGATGACCGCGCAAAAACGCATGGAAGATGCCCTCGCCCAGCAGACCATTCTCGACATCGCCAGAAAGGTTGGACGCAAGGCGCCGGCGCAGTTTGGCCAACAAGTCGAAGACTGGATTCAGGATCGACGCGAGAAAAAGGGCAACTTCGGCACCATCCCGCTGACCGACATTTCAGACTGATCGCGCTCTACTGGTATCGCCAGCCAAAAAAAAAGCAGAAACCGAAATCCGGTTTCTGCTTTTTTTTGCACCCGACAATTGCTACAGGCAATCACGCACAGATTGGCGTAGCGAGCCGGACTTGGCCCACGGCGGGCCTTGGTACAAGGACACGCTGCTGCCGTCCTTGTATTTGACGATTTCGAGGATTTCGTCAGCCGTGATGATGCTCGGCGCGGTGATGCGGTAACCGTTGGAGATCGATGCCTGCGAGGTTTTCGCAACATCCTTCTGCCACAACGGCAATACGCACGCGGCATAGTCTTTGGGCGCCTTGCTAGTGGTCTTTCTGACATTGGGCTCACCCGGCACCAACGAAGTCGGCAACGAGCACCCTGCCAACATGGCCAACGCCAGACTCCCGATCCATATCCGCATGATGTTTCCTTTTGCTAAAAAAGTGAATGTACCGCCTAACAGACAACACATCCATCGTGGCATCGCGCCCGCTGTGGAGATTGGACAATCTTTTACACCCATTCAGCGGTATCACAGACAAACCACGCGCGACGGGTGAAAAATGCGACTACTCTTTTTTACCGAGAATGTTCCGGAGGTGATCATGCGTCTCAACGAATACGAACATGAACTGCAACGCGACTTGCAAAGCGTCGCATCGGATCTGCGCTGGTCGGCAGTCGATCTGAAACGCATCGCCGAGCAGCTGCGCAAATCTGGTAACGAGGCTGACGCGCAGTCAGTGCTGAGATCCTGCGAGGTCTTGCAAAGCGATGAAGAGCGGCTGCAATTGTACGCCAGGGAAGTGAAGGCACGGGCAATCAGTCGTACCAAAGTCCACTGACACTTACCACCGCTGCAAACCAAGGCCCTGGCATTAGCCGGGGCTGCTTTTTTTTACAACCCGTTATCTCGCTTCAAGCCTCTGAACACGCGTTTAGGGTTTTCTGCATCCGCTCGCACCACGCAAGCCTGTTCAGCATTTGGCACTTCTCTCAATACTCGACGCTCCAACGTCAATGGAACCTTTAATCAAAGGCTCGGCTCGAATATTGCAGTTATGTTTCTATTTTGTGACAGCAGTAACAGGCATCCGATGAAAGTACGTGCAACCGTCATTTGCGAACAGGATCGACATATCCTCTTGGTGCGCAAGCCCAGCTGCCGGTGGAATTTGCCTGGCGGCAAAGTTGAACCTGGCGAAACCCGGGCAGACGCTGCCGTGCGCGAATTGCAGGAAGAAACCGGACTGGATGCCGATGAAGTGCTCTACCTGATGGAACTGCAATACGGCGGAACCCGACATCATGTCTATGAGGCGTCGGTGCTAAACATAGAAGAGTTGCGCCCGCAGAACGAAATCACTGATTGCATCTGGTTTCCGTTAGGCGCGGTACAGAATCTGGATACCAGCGAAGCAACGCTTCGCATCGTCCGGGCCTTTCAACGGCGTTTATAAACATCAACCGGCGAAGGCCCTGCGGCCGGCACTGATTTCTGTACGCAATTCGCCAATAAAGTTGGAAATGTCGCGGATCGTGACGAGATGTTCCGGGGAAACGCCGTTGAGCAGCAACTCGACGCGTCCGCTGCCGGGCTCATAGACTTTGATTTGAAGCAGCCCCTGAGGCGTTGAAATGCACTCGCATTTAAACGTGGGAAAGCCGGATTCGACAATGCGACAGATGTCGGCAATGGCAAGCATGGCGGGGCGCCTCAGGCGTTGAATCGATCGATCCATAGAGCATAGATGGGCGATGACTGCCCCGCCCCCGAAAAACGCCAACCCCATCACACTTTTCATGCGTCCCGTCAGTGAGCGTCGTGATCCCAGATCCAGTTCCACATGCCCGGCAACTGCACCGACTCGCAACTTTGCCGAACCGTACGCGCCAGCGCAGCCTTCTCCAATTCAGCGTGATCGTCATAAAACGGCTTTTGCGCCAATCTCACGCCGGTGGTCGCGGCGCTGTCGAGCAGGATTTGCAGGTATTCGCGCATGTGCCGCGCGGTATAGCGGTTCAGATCATGAAAGGTCACCACCACAGGAATCACACCGTCCACTGTCGGAAACTCTCCCAGGGCGATGCGCTCACGCACTTTCGACAGCTGCTGCAACATGTTCGCCCGTCGGCGAGGGCTTGCGTTGAAGCCCCAGATCTTGCCGTCATTGGCACTCAGATCCGTGAGCAACACCTGCAAGCCATGCTGTTGATAGGCGGCGAACGTGCGTTTGTCGTAATTCCAGAATGGCGGTCGCAACAACTTCGGCGGCGCTCCGGTGAGGGCGGCAATGTCAGCGGAGCCGTTGGTCAGCGATTCTTTGAGTTCCTGCGGGGTGAGCGAGCGATGGTTGGTGTGCCAATGGGTCGCTGTATGAAAACCGAGGACATGCCCCTCTTCGAACTCGCGCCGCATGATGTCGCGACCAATTTCGCTGTTGCCAGCCCGGGGGGCACGCGTCTGGACGAAAAATACCGCTTTGATGCCCGACTGCACCGGGTTGTCTTTCAGGCTGTCGAGCACCGTCGCTGATGGATTCCAGAAACTCGAGGCGCTGGGGCCATCATCGAACGTCAGCAGAAAACGCACCGGCGCTTGAGCCTTCAGCCGGGATTCGGTTTGCGCGGTCAGTTCAATGGGCGCGGCAATGCAGCCAGCCAGCACCAGGGCGATGACCGCTGCACAAAAAAGTTTGAATCCGGATGTCATGTTTTGCCTTGAGCCCGACCACTGCGTTCATTTTATTGATTGGCAAAACTCCCTCGCCCTTATCCACCCCTGCGCTCGGCTTCGCGGGCCGAGGTTGGATAAGGTACACAGGGTTTGGTTCCAGCGCTCGCTCTGTGCGCCAGTGACTGCTGAAACGAGCCGACACGTTCACCGGTCACCCCGCCAGGGAGTGAAGCAAAGAGCCAACTAAGCTGATATTTCCTACAGGAGATTCAGCCGATGTGCGGAAGACTCTCGCAGTACCGGGGCATTCACGATTTCGTCGCAGTGCTGAGCATTCCCGATGCGTTGATCAATCATGTCGGCGAAGCGCCGCTGGCTCGATACAACGCAGCGCCGACCACCGCGCTGGCGGTCCTGCATCAACACGAACAACGTGTGTATGCGGACAACCTGCGCTGGGGCTGGCGTCCGCACTGGGCAAAGGACCGCGCCGCGCCGATCAATGCGCGGGTGGAGAAAGTCGCGCACGGGCCGTTTTTCCGCGCGATCTGGCGTCACCGCTTGATCGTGCCGGTCGATAACTGGTTTGAATGGGTCGATGCCGAGGACAAAACCCGACAACCATGGCTGATTCGTCGGGTGGATCATGGGCCAGTTTTCTGTGCCGCCATTGGGCAATTTCCGACACCGGGTGCGGATGCTCGTGACGACGATGGATTCGTCATCATCACTGCCGACAGTATGGGCGGCATGCTCGATATCCACGACCGTCGACCGGTGGTGCTAAACGCCGAACTGGCGCGCGAATGGTTAGACCCGGCGACCCCGGTGGAACGAGCCGAGCAGATGTTGCTGTTCGAGGGTGAAGACGCAACGGCGTTTGAGTGGCACAAGGTCGTCAAAGCTGTCGGCAACTCACGCAATCAAGGCCCCGAGTTGATCGCTGAAGTGGCCTGAAAATTTGCCAGCACCACACGTTCTCTCTTATGTAGGAGTTGCCGAAGGCTGCGATCTTTTGCTTTTCCAGATCAAAAGATCGCAGCCTTCGGCAGCTCCTACAGGTGGCGCAAAGGCTTTACAAATGGTGTTTCAATCTTGAGACAAGCGTATATAAAACAGTCGTTTGAGCGAACTAACCGCTTGTCTGACATTTCAATCGTCATACATACATTTACATTCGCTACGGATAGCATGCGCGCCGCATTTCCAATTGGTATACCAGTTGACCAGAGAGTCAAGAAACCAGGATTCCCTATAACTTCTTCAAGCCTTGCAGAGAAATAAGTTGCGCGACGATTTTGCAATCAAACAGGTCAGTGGCCTGGAGTGTATTCATCTGTCCACGACAGAACGCTTTCAACTCGACTGTTTTATCGGCCATTACATCAAGACCCGAAACCTGAGTTCAGTCCCTGACATCGAACGTATTCTGCGCACCACTCTTGATGAGTATCCCGGCCAAGCGCCGGTAATGGTCAACGAGCTCAATGCCTGGATCGACCGAACCCTGGGTTATCGGGCGGCACACCCCGATTTAACGCAGTTCGAAGACCTATGAAACGCAAAGCCCCGTTGATTCGGGGCTTTGGCAATTCACCATTCAAGGCTTTAGCGGGCGTTCCTGATCGCGATCCGACAGCTCTCGGCTGTCGTCATGTTTCCAGGTCTGCTCCTCTCTCCTCTTCTGTTGCTCGACCTCTTCTTCTGATGGCTCATCCTCATCATCCAGATGCGTTTTCTCAGTTGCCATATCCGCCTCGCTTTCAGAAGTCATTCATCGTCGATAAAGCGTAGAACAGTTTTCATCGCGCGACTTGTAACCACTCGACGCTGACAGCAAACACCATGTCCGGCTAACAAATGCGCTAAATCGCGCCGTCCGTGAGCCGCGGCTGGCGTAACATGGAACCCATCACAAATGCGTCAGGGAGACGACATGCTGTACCGAATCGCAGCCGACGGGCTGGTGCTGTTTCATTTGCTGTTCATTCTATTCGTGCTGTTCGGCGGACTGCTGGTGCTCAAGTGGCCGCGACTGATGTGGCTGCACTTGCCGGCCGCCGCGTGGGGCTTCGCGGTCGAGGTGTTGCACCTGACCTGCCCCCTGACCTACTGGGAAAACCTGATGCGCCACGCCGCCGGACAAACCGAGTACGCCGGCGGTTTCATCGAACATTACATCTGGCCGATCATCTACCCGGCCGGGCTTACACCGCAGATTCAACTGGTGCTAGGCAGCGTGGTGCTGATAATCAACCTGCTGGTTTACGGCCGATTGTTCCGCTCGAGAAAACAGCGCCGAGCCAGCCGTATTTCGCTTTAACGCGACGCAGGTTTCAAAGCCTCCAGCCACGCCGGGTCAAGGCGTGGCTGGTCGACATCGAGACCCAGCGCTTGCATCCGCTCCTTGTGCTGCTCGACTTCGCGATGCAACTGCGCATGATCGCTGGAGTTGCCATCCAGTTCATGCATCTGCGTCAGCCCCAGATGATAGAAGCGCAACACTTTCATCGCGATCGGGTCATTCTTTTCCACTGCCGCCGTCACCTGATGCATCACATTGGTCACGCTCATCAAATTGCGCTTGAGCCGCCAGCTATACACCGCCGGCGCCATCCAGCTCTGATTCCAGAAGCGCCCGCGCAGCAATGCCGCCGTCAGCAGAAATGCCAGAAAAACCCCGCCGACATTAAACCGCAGGTTATCGCCGCCCGGTTCTCCGAACAGCTGCACCGCCACCGTTGAAAACAACATCGCCAGCACCAGGAACAGCACGGCGATGATCAGCGTGCTGCGGCGGGTCTGCTGGCGAAAAGTGGCGGCGTCCATCGGCTGAATCTCGAACATCACTAATGACTTCCTTGAGCAAGAAAAAGAGGCACAACAGAAAAACGGGCCCGCGCATTATCGCCTCTGCGATGGATTTAGCTATGCTGGGGCCCCTTTTCATCTTTTCATCGTCCAACGGGGACATGGCGGTATAGCGCAGATCGTGCCATCTTCATTCATGGCTACACACTATTCGGATGCCATTCGCCTGGTTCTGGGATGACATCGTTTTAAGGATCATTGCATGACCCAACGACACGTAATCAATGCTTCGGTCAGCCCCAAAGGCAGCCTGGAAACCCTTTCTCAACGTGAAGTGCAGCAGCTGAGCGAAGCCGGATCCGGCAGCACCTACACCCTGTTCCGCCAGTGCGCCCTGGCCATCCTCAACACCGGCGCTCATGTCGATAACGCCAAGACCATTCTTGAAGCCTACAAGGACTTCGAAATCCGCATTCACCAGCAGGATCGCGGTGTGCGCCTCGAGCTGCTGAACGCTCCGGCCGATGCCTTCGTCGACGGCGAAATGATCGCCAGCACCCGGGAAATGCTGTTCAGCGCCCTGCGAGACATCGTCTACACCGAAAACGAACTCGACAGCCAACGTATCGATCTCAGCACTTCGCAAGGCATCAGCGACTACGTCTTTCACCTGCTGCGTAATGCCCGCACCCTGCGCCCGGGTGTCGAGCCGAAAATCGTCGTGTGCTGGGGCGGTCACTCGATCAACACCGAAGAATACAAATACACCAAGAAAGTCGGCCACGAACTGGGCCTGCGCAGCCTCGACATCTGCACCGGCTGCGGCCCCGGCGTGATGAAGGGACCGATGAAAGGCGCCACCATCGCCCACGCCAAACAGCGTATTCACGGCGGTCGCTACCTCGGTCTGACCGAGCCGGGCATCATCGCTGCCGAAGCGCCAAACCCGATCGTCAATGAACTGGTGATCCTGCCGGACATCGAGAAACGTCTGGAAGCGTTCGTGCGTGTCGGCCACGGCATCATCATCTTCCCGGGCGGTGCCGGTACGGCGGAAGAGTTCCTCTATCTGCTGGGCATCCTCATGCATCCGGACAACGAGGGCTTGCCGTTCCCGGTCATCCTGACCGGGCCGAAACATGCTGCGCCGTATCTGGAGCAGCTCGACGCGTTCGTCATCGCGACCCTCGGTGAAGCGGCCAAGCAGCACTACGAAATCATCATCGACGACCCGACTGAAGTCGCGCGCCAGATGACTCAGGGCCTTAAAGCCGTGAAGCAGTTCCGCCGCGAGCGCAACGACGCGTTCCACTTCAACTGGCTGCTGAAGATTGATGAGGGCTTCCAGCGTCCGTTCGATCCGACCCACGAAAACATGGCCAACCTCAAGTTGCACCGCGACCAGCCACCGCACGAACTGGCGGCCAACCTGCGCCGGGCGTTCTCGGGCATCGTCGCTGGCAACGTCAAGGACAAAGGCATTCGCTTGATTGAAGAACACGGGCCGTATCAGATCCGTGGTGACGCAGCGATCATGCAACCGCTCGATGCGCTGCTGAAAGCTTTCGTTGCGCAGCACCGGATGAAACTACCGGGCGGCGCGGCGTATGTACCGTGTTATCGAGTGGTGGCGTAAAAGCTCCCAAGGTATTGGGTGTGGCTGAAAGGTGCGGCCGTTGACGTTGGGGATTGCGGCTGCGATTGATGGTGCAGTGCTGAACGAACACGGATACGCGGCGAACCGGCTGTTCGCCATGGGGCTGCTGCTTCGCGGGATGTGGTGGGAGAGCACGGCGTTGACGGATGTGGCGTTGCAGGCGAAGGCGTTGGCTCTGAGGCTGGTAGTCGAGGTTGCCGTTGGTCGGAATAAAGGCCCTACCTGTAATTTCTGACAGTTGTGGACCTTAGCCGGCAGTGGTGTGATTGCTGCGCAGCGATACCTTCGCGTGCTCAACCTGTTTTTTAAAAGAATAAAGAAATGGCTAAGGAAGGTCTGAAGTACCCACCGATTTTTGAGGCCCTCGCTGCTTGAGGTTCAAAAAATCCAAGTCGGCCGAAAAACAGACCCTTCTTGTCTTTAATTCACGGCTCTTTCCTCTGATCGTGCT
>NZ_JACXXO010000020.1 GCF_017980685.1 Pseudomonas iridis | reverse complement strand
GTCTGCTTACGTTTGCCGGCGTACTCAGCATCGGCGAAGGACATCTGTTTCATCGGGACTCAACCGTTCGATTCCTGTGAGGCGGGTATTTCACCAAATCTGGAAGCCTTTTTCAGAGTTTCCCTAATACCCAAACTATCCGAAAAATTTGGCCTGCCCTTGGGCCTCGTGCGCATGGATGTCTGGCCACTGATGTGTCATCTCTCGGGCTTGCCCATTTGACAAAAATCGACATACTTGACTCTCAGCCTACCAGAAGGTAGGTTCCGGCCATGACAAACTACTCCAACACCTTTTACGAAATTCTCAACTGTACCCGCTCGCTCATTATCGCAGGTGGGTACAACGGCTTCAGTTATGCGGATATATCCGAGTTTGTGGGTATTCGCAAAGCGAGTATTCACCACCACTTTCCTACCAAGGTGGATCTTGTACGAACGCTTGTTATGCGGTATCGAGAGGAAGCAGAAGCTGGGATTGGCGAAATTGAGCGCCATTGTCCAGCCCCCGAAGACCAACTGCGCGCCTATATGGGCTATTGGCAATCCTGCATAGGCGATGCAACAAAGAGTTACTGCGTCTGCGCATTATTGGCGACTCAGATTCCAGTGTTACCGAAAGAGGTGGTGGTAGAAGTGCGAACCCACTTTCTAGCGCTTTCCGCATGGCTCACTTCCGTCCTTGACCGGGGGGCCAAGCAAGGTATTTTCATGCTGTCCGGCGATCCTCGCTCCGAGGCAGAAGCATTTATGGCGACCGTTCATGGTGCGATGCTCTCGGCTCGCGCATACGGCGATCCCGAGATGTTTGGCATGATTACTCTCCCGCTCATCGACAGGTTGGTTATCAAGCAATAATAGAAAGGGCGCATGGCGGGATTCTGTTATGCGCGCCATCTCGACGTGTTGGCCGGCTTCCAGAAAGGGTTCGTGGAAGGCATTCGTGACCGCGGCTGGGTTTTGTCTGTGAATGGGTGCAAAAAAAACAGTCAATACATTCATGGGCGCTTGTTCCGTCTGATGGCGAATACACGGGAAGCTTTATTCCTTTCGATCAGTCCGATCCATTATCACAGCAGCTATAGCGCGCCGTGGATATGGCGCTGGGGCCACGATAAGTAGAGGTCGAAGTCGCGCCTTCGAACAGCACAAGAATCTGCTCTACGAGATCATCATCGGCGGCGCCGATTTGATGGGTGACGACATTCTCGATCTGTTCACGCAGTTGCGTTCTATAGGCGGAAACGGCTTGCGCTACATCGGCTACGTTTCCGCCAGTTTCGCTATACGCCCTCAGAAAGAGGCAACCGCGAGCCCCCTCGATCAGCGTCCAGTTTTCCAGCGCATCGAATAAACCTTCGACGCTGGTAACCCGCCATTGGTTGAAAAAAAACGTTGAGAAGGCTCGTTCAAAACAGCTGTGTGACCACTTCCGCCGATCCCGCCTAAGCCCGGATGTTCAAATCTCCTCTGACGAATCTTCCGCCTCGGGTGGATGGCTTGTCGAAAATCTGCGCGCTGCAATCAGAACAGGAAGAAGCTGGCGCCCCATTGGTGACATCTGATACTCGACACGCAGAGGCTTTTCACCGAAATCGATTCGCTCGATCAAGCCGTCTCTGGCCAGTTCGCGAAGATGGGCCGTCAGCATCTTCTGCGAGACGCCTGGCAGGTCGCGCTTCAATTGCAGTGTGCGAATCGATGGGTCCGCGTAGAGCCTGAACAGAATCGGTAGTTTCCATCGACTCTGGATCATTCTAATCACCCGAGCCACGTGCCAGGTCGATCCCTCAGGCCCAAGACAAATCTCACGTTGTTCCTGACTGATAGGCACATAAAAGTGCGTACTGGTTTCATCCATCATCTCTATTTACCTTGCGACGTTGATAATACGTGAATAGGAGGTGGGTACATGGACTTGCAATTAGGTGGCAAGAAAGCGTTGGTCACCGGTAGCAGCAAAGGCATTGGCGAAGCGATCGCCAGAAAGCTCGCGCTTGAGAATGCAGTCGTCATCGTTCACGGTCGCGATAGAACTCAGGCAGAACGAGTGGCCAAGGACATTATTAAGCTGGGCGGCAGTGCCTTTGTGGTCGTGGGTGATCTGACGGAAGATGACCAAGTCCGGCAACTTGTCGACACCGCGGAAAAGCTCGCGGGTCCTATCGACATTGTGGTCAATAATGCCGGCGGCTCAGGGGGCACGAAAGACTCCTGGAGCCTCACACAGCCCGATACCTGGGCAGCTGCCTATGATCGAAATGTTCTCGCAGCCCTACGTGTTACCACGCGCCTACTGCCCAGGATGCAGGAAGCGCGATGGGGACGAGTCATCAACATCTCCAGTCTGGCTGCAACGATGCCGCCGCCCACTGCGCCTGACTATTCCGCGGCCAAAGCCGCTTTGAACGCAATGACCGCTTCCATGGCGAAAGCTGTCGCCGCAGAGGGGATAACGGTCAACGCCATCTCTCCCGGCACGATACACAGTGCCACCCTTGATGCTCGGTTTCGTGAGGTCGCCGAGGAACGTGGCTTGGCGAGTAAAGACGCGCCATGGGAAGAAGTCGAGCGAGCGGTCCTGCCGATGTTTGCTCAGGTTCCTCTCGGCAGAGTCGGTCGTCTTGACGAGATCGCGGCCGCCGTCGCGTTTCTGGCAAGCCCGGTTGCCGGGTACATAACCGGGGTCAATTTACGTATTGACGGTGGTCTTTCTCCGGTTATCTAACACCTGCATCGTAAACGCTCCTTTTTTCCCCCATTCCAATCTTGTGCAAATGGCACGCATGGGACCGGCGTCGCAGTTGCCCTGAGTATCCACTACGGTTTAGGCTGCGCCGGAGCTCAGGGAATCCGTGCACATGGTCATTGAAAAAAAGATAAACATAGCATCGGTCAGCATGCAGTCGCTGCATCCACTCGATCATGCGCTTGAGTTACTGCATTTCGGATTTCGCGGGCTGACCATCAAGGCCGATCAGTTTCTGGCGACGCGCGACCTGTCTCGCGTGCATCACCGTGTTCTCTACATCATCGCCCGGGCAGATGAGATCAACGTCGGTGATCTGGCGATGACATTAGGCATCAGCAAGCAAGCGTTACATCGACCTCTCAAGCACTTGATCGACCAGGATCTGGTGTGTTTCAGCCGCTCCCCGGAACGCCATCGTTTCAAGCAGCTGGCGCTCACGGAAGGGGGTAGGGCGGTGGAACAGACCGCCACTGAATTGGAGAGACAGACTCTGGATCAAGCCTTTCGCACTGTAGGGGTCGAAGGGCAAGAGGCCTGGACGTCCGTCATGACGACACTGGCAGACAATCTGAACTGAAATCAGGTAATGCGCTCTCGCACCATGATGCACTTGGCGAGTGGGTCAAGTAATGCTTCGGTTGCCTCATCGGGCGAGACCACGGTGGGGCTTACCATCAATGGATCGCAGCGCCCGCTACTGACGAGGTCAAACACCTTGGGAATGTGTGGGCGTACATTGCAGAGCCCCACCGAAAGCGTGACGTCGCGCAAGTACATGCCGAAAAGGGGGATCTTCGGATCGTCGAAGATGATTCCTATGCACGAGCAATGTCCGCCCGGCGCCAGTGCCAGCAGCCCACGGTGCAGCGACTCATGATCACGGGTGGCGGACACGACAACGTCGTAACGCTCGTCAAGTACCGTCGGCAGTTCGACGTTGGCACCGCTACGCAGAGCGAGATCCCGACGATATTCGTTGTCGTCCAGATAATCGACGCTGCCCGCTCCAGCGGCGACGGCCATCTGTACAGCGAGCACGCCGAGGCTTTCGGTGCCACCCACCACAAGAACTCGGGCGTCCGGCCGGGTGCTGATTGGGCGACTGGTGGCGACCCAGGCATCTGTCAGGTTGTCACTGGCGCTTGCCACCGCCAGCGGGTTGAGCCCTGCGGGCAAAGGGACAAGCATCGCGTCGGCAAATGGCACGTCGACCACTTCCGAAAAAAGTCCGCCCCAATGGCCGCCTGCCGGCACACCGTAGGCAGCGTGGCGCGGTACTGTGGTGCATGCGGTGGCACGCCCGGCAAGGCACTGCGGGCACGTCCCACACGCGATCTTCCACGGCACGGAAACGAGATCGCCGCGGCGGACGGTCAGCACGGCCTCACCCACTTTCAACACCTCGGCGACACATTCGTGGCCTAAAGCAAAGGGCGGTTTGAAGGGGGTACTACCGGCAATCAGTCGACGGTCCAGGTCACAGGAAGCGGAAGCTATAGGGCGGACCAGCGCGCTGTGGGCGCTGGAAAGCTTCGGTGACGGAGCCTCGATCCAGGCCAATCGGCCCGCACTTTGAACATTCAGTACTTTCATCGGATCAGCCCTCAGTTACGACAAACGTGGTGGTGGCCTTGGCGAAAAGCTTGCCTGCATCATCGACCACTTGAGCATCGCAAATCGCCAGGCTCCGTGTACGCTCAACGACCCATCCTTCGACACAGTAGATCTGGCCGGCGCGTAGCGGCCGCACGTATTTGACGTTGAGGTCGATCGTTGAATGGGGAGTGGACGTTTCCAGCGTTGAGAATAACGCCAGCGCCGCAGCGCCATCGAGGCACGTTGCGGCAAAACCGCCATGCACGCCACCTGCGGGGTTCAGATGACGATCGTCAGGTCGAGCCTCCAGCGTAATTCTTCCAGGGCTGACCATGACGGCGGTCAGGCCCATCGTCTGGCCGATAGAAGAGGCGGGTATTTCCCCGCGAATCAGCGCACGCAGCGCTTGAAGCCCAGAGATCTCGTGTTCGGTCATATGATTTCCTATGTGGCCGGCCCCCGTGCGTTGAGTCCGTTGCCACCTTTGCGCTAGTTATTGTTGGAATACGTGTAAGGAGCGAGGAATGCCTTTGGTCGCTGTACGCGATGTAAGCGTGCACAGCCCGCCGACAACCTATACGCTGCGAAGACCTTAAGTCAACATGGTTGATATGAGGTGGAGTTAGCTTGACTCTGCAGACTACCTACTAGTAGGCTGGGCTGCGCTTGAAAAATATTTCTAGTGAAATCGAGGCTTTTGCAGGCCATTTGCAGGCAGCCCTATCCAGACATAGGGTCGTCGGTAATCGATCAGTCAACACGGCATTGGAATTATCTGTGCCTTATTCCTAATCGCCGCAATTGTGGCGCCGATTTTTTTCCTGAGAGATATCCATGACCCAGCCCATGTCATTTATAGGCATCATCCACACGGTGATCAGTCTGGTTCCCGTCATTGCGGGGATCTACAGCTTTGCCCGCTACAGCAAAATCGATAAAACGACACGCTCCGGCAAAGTGTATTTGGTGGGGACATTGTTAGCGGTTATCACGTCATTCGGAGTTTCCAGTACCGGAGGTTTAAACGCTGGGCATGCGTTTGGCATCGTGGTCCTGCTTGCCGCTTTCGGCGGTGTGCTCGTGCCTCGATTTACCTTTTTCGGGAAGCTTCGTCCTTATCTGTCTGCCTTTGGGCTGTCGTTTAGTTTCTTCTTGTCGTTGGTGCCGGCCATCAACGAAACGCTAACTCGACTGCCACCTTCCCAGCCTCTGGCCGCGGGTCCAACTGCGAGCGTGGTGAAGGTCACCTTGCTGATCCTGTTCTGCTTGTTCGCCATTGGATTTACTGCGCAATGCCGGCGTGTGTATTTACAGAATCGGGGACTGCTCCGGACATAAAAACAGGTAGCGGCTCGCGTTTGTATACACGCGGGCTCGCATTTATCCCGTTTTTCGGCTCAGATTATCTGCAAATGACGGAACGCTCTGGCCCAGATTAATTGCAAATGAACTTGCATTCGACGGCGCGGGCTCGCATTCCATCGCGGCGGGCTAACGCTATTTGCAATTATCCAGCAGGCCTGTTTTGTCTCATTAAAGACGTTTGTTGTGGCATGCCTCAAAAAGGCATTCCGATCCGGAAATAACGTCTCATCGCTGACTCGTTTAGTTCTACCCGAATGGGACTCAGCCTCCGTCCTCTTTAAATTATTTCTTGGAAATGGCAGGTAACCGATGGAACTACGTATTTTGCTGGGGTTGTTTACCGTTATGACCGTGGGCATCGCCCAAGCGGCCTCTTTAACCGTTCCCATGAGTATGATGAGCCTTGTTAATGCGCCGATTCCTATTGGAAACATCGTCATCAAGGAAACACAGGCCGGACTGTTGTTTACGCCCGACTTGAAGCTACTACCTTCCGGCCCCATGGATTTCATGTTCATGACAGTGGCAATTGCGCTCCTGGCACCCGTGTGAAGTCACCGGCCATGGCAGCGGGTGGACATTTTGACCCTGGACAAACCTTGAAGCATTCGGGTCCGAATGGGCGCGGGCATCTGGGTGACCTGCCTTTATTGTTGGTAAGCCCGCAAGGCACCGCCACCGCGCCTGTATTGGCGCCGAGATTGAAGCAACTGAAAGAGGTCAAGGGGCGCGCGCTGATCATTCATGCTGGCAGCGATAACTATGCGGACACACCGGTTAAATACGGCGCTGGTGGTTCACGAATCGCGTGTGGCGTGATCTGACAGAGTCGATTATTGCCTTAGGGATCGAGCCAGCCAACGGGTGCAGCGTTCGGCCAGAATAACGTGACTTGCCCTTTTCACACTCCTGACTCGTCCAGCACTTCCCAGACGACTCCATCGTGAATCATAAACGACTTGCCATGGCGGTCGACGCGGTAGCCTGCATAGACGGCATCACACGGCAAACCTTGGCTCTGGAGCTCAAGATCATGGCCGCGGAGGGCGCGGTGATTTTGAAGTACGGGCAGGTACGAATCGCCTCATTGACGCAGTTGAAAGCCATGCAGTCCGAATCGTAGAAAGAGTAGTTGATCGGGAGAGCAAGAGCGCGGAGTGGGCGTGGTACTCCGCGCAATTTCAGCGTGCGTTACAGCTGGGCACCAGCCAGCAGCACGTATTTGACGTGAACGTATTCCTCGATGCCGTAGTAGCTGCCTTCGCGGCCATAGCCTGATTGCTTGATACCGCCGAACGGAATCGAGACGGTGCCAACAGATCCCGAGTTGAGGATCACCATGCCGGCCTCAAGCTGGCGGGAGAGGCGCAGGGAACGCCCCAGCGCACTGGTGTAGGCGTAGGCGACCAGGCCGAACTCGGTCTGGTTGGCACGTTCGATGACTTCCGCTTCGGTAGAGAAGGAATAGAAGGCGAACACCGGTCCAAAGATTTCATTCTTTGCAAGCGGTGAATCGTCGGTCAGGCCCGTGAGGAGGGTCGGCTCATAGAACAGCCCGCCCTTGGCGTGGGGTTTGCCACCCAGCAGCACCTTGGCGCCGGCAGCCTTGGCCTGTTCGACCAGCGCAACGACTTTTTCGAAGCCGTTCCTGTTGATCATCGGGCCCACTACGAAATCTTCCCGCAATCCCTGATCGACATCGATTGCCGCCACGGCAGCCTTCACTTTTTCCATGAATGAATCGATGATCGTGTCCTGTACAAAAATCCGGTTTGGCGAGATGCACACCTGGCCAGAGTTGCGCAGCTTGGCACCCACCAGGCCCTTGACTGCTTCTTCGATATTGGCGTCGTCGAACACAATAAAGGGCGCGTTGCCCCCTAGCTCCATGGTCATTTTCTTGATGGTTTGCGCGCATTGCGCCGCCAGCAATTTACCGACGTTGGTGGAACCGGTGAACGACACTTTACGGATCCGCGGGTCGGAGGTGATGATCTCGCCGATCTGCTTGGGATCGCCCACTACCATTTCCAGAACGCCTTCCGGAATACCGGCCATGCGTGCATGTTCCAGCAGTTTGAAAGCGGTCAGCGGAGTATCTTCGGCAGGCTTGATGATCATGGTGCAGCCAGCCGCCAGGGCGGTAGCGACCTTGCGGGTGATCATCATGAACGGGAAGTTCCACGGAGTGATCGCCGCTACCGGCCCGACGGGCTCTTTGGTGACCATGACCGAAGCATTCTTGTCATGGGTTGGGATGGTGTCGCCGTAGACGCGCTTGGCTTCTTCGGCGTACCACTCGATGAACCCCAGACCGTAATCGATTTCGCCACGGGCTTCGGTCAGGCACTTGCCGTTTTCCTTCGACAGCAACTCGGCGAACGCTTCCTTGTCTGCCTTGACGCTATCAAACCAGCGGCGAAGCATATCGCCGCGTTCCTTAGCAAGCTTGGTGGACCACTCGGGAAAGGCTGCACACGTGCGGTCGACGGCGGCGTTGACGGCGGCCGCGTCGCTTTGCTGAACACGGCCGACTTCGCTGCCATCGGCTGGGTTGTAGACGACTAACATGGGCTGATCTCCAATCGTTGCTATTTGATTCAGCATGAAAGCTGAGTGCCCAAGTTACGTTTCGCGGGTAGTGCTGCGAATGCCGATTCATCTCCATTGCTTGCCTAATCCAATAACGGCAAGACCGTGCGTGAAATTAATACGTAAGGCTGGGTGCGCTCAAAGGGTCTCAGGCGACGGCCACGTGGATTGCGCCACACGCAGGAAGTTCTCGCCGTAGATGTTGTGAACATCCGACGCGCTGTAGCCCATCCGCTTCAACTCCCGAGCCACCTGCTCGAGGGCTGCTGGCTGTAATTGGCGATGGCCGTTCATATGTCCGTAATGCTGCTCTGGCCACCAATCGTTCTCCTCCACGCCCTCGGGCAGGTCTCGGTGGTCGGGGTGCAGTTCGGTGTCTAGGCCGAGGCCGATGTGGCGGGTCCCGACTCGCTCGGCCAGGTAATCGATTTGACGAATGTAGGTGGCGACTGAAGCGTCGGGGTCGCCCAGAAAAATCCCCAGGCCAGTGAGGCCGACCACGCCACCTTGGGCGGCACATGCGAGGATCTGCTCGTCGTCGATCGTGCGCGGGTGGTCATGGATAGCCTTCACATTGGTATGGGAAAAGATCACCGGCCGCTGCGAGAGCTCCATGATCTCCAGGCTTGAACGTTTGCTGGCGTGGGAGCAATCCATGACGACGCCGGACCGGTTGATTTCGCTCACCACCTCGCGGCCCAGAGGGGTCAAACCGCCGCCCGCGCCATGACAACCACCGGCGCAGCTGTTGTCGCGGTTGTAGGCCAGCAACATTTGGCGAACACCCAGTCTGGCGAACAAACCGACCATGGCGACGTCTTGCTGCAGCATGTTCGAACCTTCGAGATCGAAAGAAACCGCCAGCTTGCACTCGTCACGGGCGCGCTGGATATCGGCGACCGTACCTGCCAAGACATAGTCGCCTTCGTTTTGCGCCAGCCAGTGCCGGAAACCGGCGAGCACTCGGATCACGTCTGAAAATGGCGTCATGTCCATCCCCACGTTGACCGATACGTGATGAAAACCGGCGCTGCGGTAGACGGACAGGCCAGACATGTCCTGACTAGGGAGCAACGGCAGGCAGGCGTGGGCTTCCCACTGGATCGGTTCGCGGATATTCGTTTGCGGGTCCTTAAAGATCATTCTAGAGCTGCCTGCGGCGTGGTTGAGTGCTTAAACATCATGGCGCATTTGCGCGCGCGGGTGACAGTGTTCTGGTGCGCCCCCCGTCGTCGGGTGCCGGTGCCCTTAACAAAAACTCAAGCCCCCCCGCTTATAAAGTCGATAGCGGCGTCAAGACAGCTTTCCCTATCCTCGACCTCAACGATAAATCGCACGTACAAGTGCGCAACAGGGTGTTGACGATGCTGACCTACAGCTTGAAAAACATAAAGGTCGTGGATTTCTCGCACATTGTGGCGGGCCCCGTCTGCGGCATGCTGCTGGGGGATATGGGTGCGGATGTGATCAAGGTCGAGCCGCTGGGCGGCGAGTTGGGGCGCGCCATCGGTCCTCCATGGCAGCAGCGTCAGAGCGTGACGTCGCTTAGCGTTAACCGTAACAAGCGCGGCATTGCCCTGGACTTGAAAAGCGACAACGGCCGGATGGTCGCGCTGGCGTTGATGCGTGACGCCGATGTGGTGATCGAGAGTTTCCGGCCCGGCGTCATGGCCAGACTGGGCCTGGATTACGACACAGTCAAAGCGCTGAATCCGACGGTGGTCTATTGCTCGATTTCCGCCTACGGGCAAAAGGGGCCGTGGCACAAACGGCCTGGCGTCGACGGCAACATCCAGGCAGTGACCGGGTTGATGAGCATGATGGGCAACCCTGGCTCCACGCCTGCCAAAGTGCCGATTCCCATCGCCGACATGGTCACCGCCTACCTGTCATCGATATCGATACTCGCCTCGCTGCATGGCCGTCGGCATCAGAGCGGTGGCGAGCACCTGGACGTGAGTCTCTACAACTGCACGTTGATGTTGCAACACCTGTCGCTGAGCAGCTTTCTGGCCACCGGCCAAGCCCCTGAAAAAACCGGCAGCGCAGCGCCCTACGCGGCGCCGAACGAAGCGTTCAAAACCGCCGACGGTTGGATCATGGTCGCCGCCTATCATCCCGCGCGATGGACTGCGCTCTGCGGTCTGCTAGAGCTGCCGGAGTTAGTGCAGGATGAACGATTCCTCGACAACCCAGCCCGGGTGCAGAACCGCGCCCAACTTCACCCTTTGCTGGAGCAACGATTCGTCCGCCGAGGCTCCGCTCACTGGCTGCAGCAACTGGAGCAGCAGGACATCCTGTGCGCGCCGGTCGCCAACTACGATGAACTGACCTGCACTGATCACTATCTCCAGAGTGGTGTCGAGATCGAGCTGCAGCATGTCGAGGCGGGGGTGTTGCGCATGCCTGGCTTTGCCATTAACAGCCATCCGGGCGCGCCGCTGATGCCTCCTCCAGCCGTGGGTGAACACACCGCCGAAATCCTTGCCGCGCTGGGCTTCACCGAGCAGCAAATAGAAGCGTTCGAGGCAGCAGGCGTGGTGGGTGTGCGTCCTCGTCAGGAGGTGATGGCATGACCGCGTCTCTCGTGAGGCTTGACCGGCACGGCGCCGTTGCGTTGGTCACGCTGGCCAGCCACAACACCCTCAACCCGCTGACCAGCGAGCTGATGACGGAGTTGGGCAGTGTTCTGCAAACGCTGGATGCCGACACGGAAACCCGCGCGATCGTACTCACCGGCTCGGCGCGTGCCTTCGCGGCCGGCGCCGATATTCAGGCGATGGCGCAAATGACCTATGCACGAGCCGTTCGGGAAAATTACCTCGCCGCTGAGTGGCAGACAGTCAGCACATTGCGCAAACCCCTGGTAGCTGCCGTCCGCGGCTACGCGCTGGGCGGTGGCTGTGAATTAGCCATGCTGTGCGACATCGTCGTCGCGGGTGAAAACGCGCTGTTCGGCCAGCCGGAAATCAAGCTGGGACTGATCCCGGGAGCGGGCGGCACCCAGCGCCTGCCAAGGGCTGTGGGGAAATCGCTGGCGATGGAAATGAACCTGACCGGCGAGCCGATCACAGCTGCCCAGGCGCAGGCCTGCGGGTTGATCTCCAGGGTGGTGCCGGATGAGGAGGTGACCAGCGTTGCGCTGGCGCTCGCGCAGTCGATGGCGCGGCATTCGCTGCCGGTGCTGCTGGCGGTAAAGGCCGCCACGGCACGAGCGTTCGAAACCACGCTCGCAGAAGGTTTGACCTACGAGAGAAGCGCCTTTCACGGCAGCTTCGCCCTCGATGACCAACGCGAGGGTTGCGAAGCGTTCCTCGAGCGTCGTGACCCTCGCTTTACCCATCAATGACAACACCGATCAACAAGAGAGCGTGCGCCATGAATCCCGAGAAAACCGATCTGGTACTGATCGAACAACGCGGTGCCGTCCTGCACCTGACCCTCAACGCCAGGGAAACCGGCAATGCCTTGGCGACACCCATGTGCGTGGCGTTGGCCGAGGCGCTGGAAAGCGTCAACGACCGCCTCGATGTTCACTGCGTGGTGCTGCGCGGCAACGGTCGGCACTTTTGCACCGGTGGCAATGTGAAGGATATGCACAAAGGCGAGGACCTGATGCAGGGCGCCACTGAAGAGGTGCTGGAAGGCCTGCGCCGTTATCTGCATCGCATAACGCTGGCCATGCAGGCTGTGGAAGTCCCGGTGATCGCAGCGATCAATGGTTCGGCGATCGGTGCGGGATTGGACCTGGCGATGATGTGTGACCTGCGTGTCGCAGTAAAAGGCGCCCGTCTGGCTGAAAGCTTTCTACGCCTGGGTTTGATCTCGGGCATCGGCGGCGCCTGGTTCCTGACCCGTGCCGTGGGTCTTGCCAAAGCCATGGAAATGACCCTGACCAGCCAGTTTCACAGTGCCGAGGAAGCCCTGCAGATGGGCTTGATCAACCGCATGGTGGAGGCCGACGAGCTCGACACCGTGGTCGACGAGTTGGCCCGCGCCATCGCCAGTGCGCCGCCCAAGGCGCTGCGCCTGGCCAAGCGCCTGGTTCGTCAGGCGGCCACCAGTGATTTGCCGCAGGCGCTGGAGACAGCGGGCAGCGTGCAAGCCATTTTGCTGTGTGGCGCTGAACACAAGGCCGCGGTTCGAGCGTTTCTCGCGTCGTCCCAGTAATGCCTGCTCCTGCTGTTATCCGTTATTTGCTGTAGCTCCATAACAATAAGGACCACACCATGTACATCACCGCAGTCACTGCTTCTCATCGGCCCAGCATGTCACGCGTGGTGGGCACCGCCAGCTTCGGCACCCTGCTCGAATACTATGACTTCCTCGTCTACGTCGCGCTCGGCAGCACTTTGCGCGCCTTGTTTCTGCCCGAGTTCGACCCCTTCGTCTCTTCGATTCTCACCGCCGGCACGTTCGGTGTCGCTTACCTGGCGCGACCGCTCGGCACGCTGATTTTCAGCCCAATGTCCGACCGCATCGGGCGTAAGCGGGCTTTTGTCATAACGCTGGTGCTGATGGGCGTCTCGACGGTTCTGATGGGGTGTTTGCCGACCTATGAGTCCGCAGGTGTATTTGCGCCGGTGTGCCTGTTGTTGCTGCGCATCGTTCAAGGCATCGCATTGGGTGGCGAGTACGGCTCCGCTGCGGTGTATGTCATGGAACATGCACCTCGCGAGCGGCGCGGCCTGTTCACCAGTTTCCTGCAGAGCACGGCCAGCCTGGGCCTGTTGCTTGCGCTGGTGGTGGTCGCCCTGCTCAACGTTTACCTTTCAACTGCCGACTTTGCAGCCTGGGGCTGGCGGGTGCCTTTTCTCGTCTCGGCGCCGATTGTCCTCGTCGCCACGTACATTCGCCTCGGCATGGAAGAAACGCCCGTATTCCAGGCGCTCAAGGAGAAGGGAGGAGTGTCTCGTTCGCCATTGGCCGACACCCTGGGCAGCCGCGCTTCATGGAAAAACCTGTTGGTGGCAGTGTTTGGCGCGCAGGGGGGAACCTCGGTGACGTTGTACACCTCGATCATCTACATGCTGTATTTCCTACAGAATGTACTGGCTGTGCCGGTCTTCGAGGCAAATTTGTGTGTTGGCGTAGCCATCCTCATAGCCGCGCCGCTGTACCCGCTATTCGGCGCGGTCAGCGATCGCTATGGCCGGGCGTGGGTGATGCTTATCGGCATGGGGCTGTGGGCGTCAGTCGCTTACCCCTGTTTTTCGCAAATCGTCGCGTCAGCGAAAATCCAGGCCTGGCCCACTGTGACCGCGTGCATTACGTTGCTCGCGGCACTAACGGCAATGGTCATGGCGCCACTGCCAGCGTTCATTGCCGACAGCTTTCCACCGCAGAGCCGAACCACAGGGTTTGGGTTGTCGCAGCAGATCGGCAACATACTGTTCGGTGGCTTCTTGCCGATGATCTGCCTGGCGCTGGTCAACTGGAGTGGCAACCCGCTGGCTGGCATCGTTTATTCGATCGCCTCACTATTGCCGTGCATTCTGGTGGCGGCGGTCTGGGGCGTGCGCCTTGACCGCAAGCGCAGTTCCGATACTCAATAGGCGCAGCCATCTGCGGCGACAGCCGGGAGATTTTCAGTGAACACCAATGGCGCTCCTTCTCGGCCCTTGCCGCCGCTCAATCCGCTCAAGGCCTTCGAGGCCACCGGCCGGTCGCTCAGCGTCACGCGCGCGGCTGACGAACTGTCGGTGACCCCGGCAGCCGTCAGTCGACAGATCAAGGCGCTGGAGGATTACCTGTCGGTGCAATTGTTCAAGCGCATGCCCAACGGGCTGGAGTTGACGCCAGCGGGCACGCGATACCTGGCCGACATCGTGCCTCTGTTCAACGCACTGCGCGAGTCCACCAACGCCATCGTCGGTGGCTCGTCACGCCGTCAGTTGCTCAAGATTCGCGCCCCTGCGACCTTTGCCGTGCGCTGGCTGATTCCACGTCTGGCCGGATTTCACATCGCCCACCCGGCAATCGACGTGCAGCTGACCACGTCGCCGGTTGCGCTGGATTTCGAGCATGAGGACCTCGATGGCGGGATTCAACTGGGCGGCGGTGACTGGCCGCACACAGGGGCGCTGTTGCTCACTCCCAATGAGCTGATTCCAGTGGTAGGGGCGGGCTTTGCCGCCGATCTGCACGCGCCGGAGCAACTGGGCGACCAGGTTCTTCTGCATTCCCTGGCACGCCTGGATGACTGGGCATTGTGGCTGCGCGAAGCCGGCGCCAATCAGGTCAATCCTTACCGTGGCATGCGCTACGAAACTTCGCTTCTGGCCTATCAGGCCGCCATCGAAGGCCACGGTGTGGCGATTGCGCAGAAATCGCTGGTGAGCAAGGAGTTGGAGGCGGGATTCTTGCGTATGCCTTTCAAACTGGTGATCAACCGCCAGAGCTTTTCCTATTACTTCGCTTGGCCGCTGAACAAGCCTGAGTCGTTGGCACTGACCCTGTTTCGTCAGTGGCTTGGGCAGAGGGTCGATTGAAGGTCTGCGCCGCCGGCGCTGAACGCACAGTAGAACGTCGGAAAAAAGGGGGCATATGAACCAAAATACAGAGCGCACTCGGCGCATGGTCCAGCTGATGAAACAGCTGGCACCGCTGGAAGGCTATAACTTGAGCCCGCTGGATGACATACGTTTTTTGCGTTCCAACCGTCCGCTGACCCGAACGCCGGTGCTTTATGAACCGGGTATCGTGATCCTGTGTCAGGGGCGCAAGCTCGGATATTTGGGCGACGACGTCTACATTTACGATGCCCAGCATTACCTGGTGGTTTCGGTGCCGGTGCCGTTCACCATGGAAACCGACGCCAGCGAGGAAGAGCCGATGCTGGCGGTTTACATGCGACTGGATTTCAAGCTGGCCGGCGAACTGATCATGGAAATCGATGACACTTTTGGACCAACTCACGCCCGGCCCAGAGGTATCTACTCCTCGCCAATGGAAGAGATGCTCAGCGAGTCAACACTGCGCTTTATCGAAGCCATGAGTCATCCGGTCGACGCGCAGATCCTCGGTCCGTCGCTGGTGCGAGAAATCTATTACCGCATCATCGCCGGTGAGCAGGGCGGATCGATGCGCGCAGCACTTGGCGCACAGGGACATTTCGGAAAAGTGACGCGCGCCATCCGCAAAATCCATAGCTGCTATCAGGAGCGGCTGGACGTCGAGGCCCTGGCGCAGGAGGCGAGCATGAGTGTGCCCAACTTCCATCTGCATTTCCGGACCGTCACCGATTCCTCACCGATGCAATACCTGAAATCGACCCGCCTGCATCAGGCCCGCCTGCTGATGCTGCGCAACAACATGTCAGCATCATCGGCGGCATTCAGCGTCGGCTATGAAAGCCCCTCGCAATTCAGCCGTGAATTCAAGCGATTCTTTGGCCGCCCGCCCCATGCGGAAATCCAGTGGATGAAGGCCACCTACGCACTTCCAGCGCCTACGACGTCCTCCCCCTACGTTTCGTCGCACTGAGCGCTGCCACGCCCTGCGAGGCACTTACTGCGTTGGACGGCCACCTCTTATCGGGATTGACCCGAGCAAAGGGAGGCCCTACGTACCGATCATTTCCCCAGCGAGATCCGCGAGGGCGCGGAGCCTGTCCATCTGTCTCATGTCGTGGTGATAGCCCATCCAGATATCCCGTCCGGGTGGTTCACTACCGACGTCTACCAATCTCAGGGCGGTCAACTCATCGCCCAGCGCGCGTGGCAAAACCGCTACACCCAATCCCCGACCGCACATCTGCGCCTGTACGGTACGGCTGCTGCTGGTGAGCACAGTTTTGGCGCGGGGAAACATCTGCTGTAGCCAAAGCACGTCGGGGTAGTGAGCTTGAGCAGTGCTCATGAGGATCAACCCGAGGCCTTCTCCATCTTGCGAGAGTGAGAAGGGCGAGTGCGCCGCAACGTACAGACCGTAGGTGAGTGTCGTCAGTCGACGTTGAACGATGTCCGGTTCGGTGAACGGCACGATGCGAAAGGCGATATCCGCATCACGACGAGTCAGATCGAACAGGCGATGTCCGGCGATCACCTCTGGAACGATCAACGGGTACCTTCGCGACATTTCGCTGAGTACAGGCGCCAGCACATAGCAGGCGAACCAGTCCGCCGATGAAATCCGCAACAGTCCCTCAGGTTGATCGCTGTCGCCCGCCAGGTGCCGCTCAATGGAAAGAGCGCTTCGCTCCATTTCCTCGGCCAGACCCAGAATTCTTTCACCGCTGTCCGTCAATACAAGACCTTGACCGGTGCGGCGGAAAAAAACCTGCCCGCTGTGCAGCTCAAGGACGTGAAGCCGCCTTCCTACGGTGGGGTGGCTAACGCCGAGTTGCTTCGCGGCGGCGCCCAGCGAGCCGGTACGGACTATCGCCAGAAAGACGCGTAAGTCGTTCCAGTCCATGACCCACCTCTAACGAAAATGAACGGCGAAGATGCAGCAATGACAGTCCCGTTGCAACCCATCCCCCCACACAATTGATTTATCAATGTTTGCGCGGCAAGCAGGAGGGCTTCACATGAATATCGGGTTTGTAGGTGTCGGGAGCATGGGACATGCCATGATTCTGTTGCTCATTCAGGCGGGCTATCGGGTGAGTGCATGGAATCGCAGTGCCGAGGCGCTTGCCGGGTTAAGTGAGATCGATGTGCTGGCGTCTGCGGCGACTGCATTTCAACAGCCGGTGGTGATCAGCATGCTCGTCGATGACACGGCGGTGCGCGAGGTGCTGCTGGAGTCAGCGGCGTTAAAAACGGCCTGTGACGGCTGCATCCATATCGTTATGTCGACGCTGTCGCCAGCGTTGATGGAGCAACTGCAGAAAGAACATGACGAGGCGGGGCTTGTGCTCATTGCCGCGCCGGTTTTCGGCATACCTGCTGTCGCCGCCAAGGGTGAATTAAACATTCTGGCGGCCGGACCTGAAGCCGCCATTGATCGCGTTCAGCCATTGTTTGATGTGCTCGGCAAAAAGACTTGGCGCCTGGGCGATCGGCCTGTGCATGCCGGCATCGCAAAAATCGCCGGCAATATGATGATCACCCAAGCCATTCAGTCATTGGTTGAAGCGAGTTTACTCACTGAACAATATGGGCTGAGTCCGTCGGCATTCATCGAAGTCGTCACCCAGACCCTGTTCGCTTGCCCCAGCTACCAACGCTATGGGCAAAACATTGTCGATGATCGCTACGAACCAGGTTTCAAGCTATCGCTTGGGTTGAAGGACGTGAACCTTGCGTTGCAGGCCGCCGAGGGGAGGGGGCTCAGCCTGCCCGTGGCACGAGTGGTGCGTTCGAGAATGGAAGCGGCCGTCGCGAGCGGACTGGGTAACAAGGATTGGTCAGCGTTTTCAATCATGGCCCAACACTCTCCGGCGTTTGCGCTGACTCTAGAGCCATGGCACATGAACCCTCCAAAGACTTCCCGCCGTGGGCACTTCTGGATCACCGGTGAACGGGTGATTCAAGAGGGCAAGCAATTCCAGAAAGGTCCGATGTACGTGGAATGGGAGTCCCCGGAGTTCATTACCCAACCTTACCCCGTGGTGTTGGTCCATGGCGGTACGTTGCAAGCCACTGAATGGTTCGATACACCGGACGGCCGGCCCGGATGGGCTCAGCGTTTCGTCGAGTCCGGTCACGTCGTGTTTTGTGTCGACAGGCCTGGTCATGGGCGATCGCCGTATCACTCGAAAATATTGGGTCCGATGGGGCCGCCTTTTTCCTATGAACGAGCCCGAGAGGTCTATTTTCCGAAGGGCGGCAGTGAGACCCAATGGCCCTTTTCTGCGGACGACGAAAGCGCCTTTGATGCCTTCATCGCAGGGTACGGCCCTATGCCCGCAGACCTAGCGGCCTCCCAGACCATGGATGCCGATCGCTTGGCTCAACTACTGGACCGAATCGGCAAGGCAATCGTCGTCACTCATTCGGCCTCCGGTCCTGATGGCTGGTTATTGGCAGATCGCAGGCCTGGGCTGATTGCAGCCATTGTCGCTGTTGAGCCGATGGGTCCAGTCTTCGGCGATACACCCGGCATCGGTGCCCTGGACTGGGGGCTGACAGCTGCTCCGATCACGTTCGATCCTCCACGCGCCTCGGCGCAGGAAGTGCAAGCGGCCGACTCCTCGACGCTGCAGATACCCGCACTCAAAGGAATACCTGTCGCGCTGCTGACGGGCGAGACGTCGAAATTCGCCACATTTGCCACCACCATTGTGCCGTTTCTGCGAACCGCCGGAGCCTGCGTCGACCACTTGGATCTGCCTGCTTTCGGGATTCACGGTAATGGCCACGGTTTGATCTACGAACGCAATTCGGATGAGGCGCTCGGAGTGGTTTTGCACTGGTTGAGCCATTCACTCCAGCGGGTCAATCAAGCGCAGCCAGATTCAGTCGAATAGGAAAAAATCATGAACATCAAAGCACTGGCCGCACGACTGGATCGTCTTGAAAGTCGTCTGGCGATCGAAACGCTCATTTCTGCTTATGCGAATGCGTTCGACCGTTTGAATGCCGATCTATTGCAGCAGATCTGGCATGAGGATTCGACCCTGGACCTGCCCGGATTCGGAGCTGCAGGGAGTCGGAGCGACATCATTTCAATGGCTGAACAGAGCTGGCGACAGATGCCGCATATGCATCATTGGATGGCCAACCCTCTGATTGAGATTGAGGGCGACAGCGCTGTTGGGACAGTGGCAGCCAATTGCCTGTTCCACGATATGGAGCAAGGTCCGGTGCAGGTCAGTGGCCTTTATCACGATAGGTTCGAACGTCGTGACAGCGAGTGGAGGTTTGTATACCGGCGCTTCGAACTGCACTACCTCACGCCTCTCAAGGAATGGGTTCCTGTTGCAGGAAGCGAGCATTTTCATGCCAGCTCGTAACCTCTGAGGCGGGCAGGCGAGTTGATTGAAAGTAACACGTGAAATCATTTTGGCCGACGCTAGCCCCCTTACAAATATGCACGAGAAACGTGCAGCTCTGGCAGTGCCGCGGCCGCTGGCTGACTCCCACAATGTGCGCTAGCCGTGTCTTTCTGGAGTTACCCAATGACATCTAAACCGGATTCTTCTCAAGCAGCGGATTCACGCCGATGGTTTGCTTTCGCTGTTCTTCTAGTCGGCGCGTTTCTTCCGCCTCTGGACTTTTTCATTGTCAATGTTGCATTGCCGTCAATCCGCAGCGGCCTCGCTATTACACCCGCGCAAGTCGAATGGGTCATTTCGGGCTATGCCGCCAGCTATGCCGTCTTTCTGATAACGGGAGGTCGCCTGGGTGACCTGCTGGGCCGCCGACGAGTGTTCCTGGCCGGCATCGCCGGGTTCGGCGTTTCGTCCCTGATTTGTGGACTGGCCAACTCACCGACGACATTGATCTTCGGACGGGTGCTGCAAGGATTGAGCGCTGCGGCAATGGCTCCGCAAGGACTGGCGTCCATCCACACGCTATTCCCGGAACACGAACGTTCGCGCGCGTTAGCGGTATATGGCGCGACGATTGGCTTCGCGGCGGTTGTAGCCCAGGCGCTTGGGGGGCTGCTGATTTCGGCGAACGTTTTCGATCTGCAATGGCGGGCCATTTTTTTGATTAACCTGCCCATCGTCGTCGCTGTTTTTATCGGCGGCGTGCCCTTGCTTCCCGATTCCCGAAGTAAAACCCCGGCGCCCTTAGATCGAATTGGGGTATTGCTGTGCGCGCTGGCGGTCGGGCTGCTAGTACTGCCGTTGGTTGAGGGCAGGGAAGCAGGGTGGCCTTGGTGGCTTTGCCTGATGCTGCTGAGCTCGCCCATAGTCGCCGCCGGCTTCTGGCGCTATGAAAGTGCGCTGGAACGTCGAGGCGGCACACCGCTGGTCAGTCCGCAGCTCGGCCGAGCCCCCGGCCTGATCGCCGGGCTGGCGGGCGTATTGTTCTTCTACGTGATATCCGCATTTTTTTTAACGTTTTCGATTTATTTACAAGACGCGCTAGGCGCAACGCCATTGGTCTCAGGCTTGATGTTCGTTCCCTTTGGTGTGGGCTTTTTGATTGGCCCTCTGACCACACCCTTTGCCATCCGCTGGTTCGGCCGTTTTGTACCTGCCATGGGCATGATGCTCGAGGTATTCGGATGTCTGATCCTTAGTGCAGCCGTTGCGATCGCGCCGACCGGCGAAAGCCCTGACCTGGTGTTGGTGATTCTGGCGGTAGGATTACTCGGGTTTGGCCAGGGTTGGGCGCTGCCAACACTGATTCGAACCGTGATAGATCGTGCACCTACCGGCGGATCGGGAATGCTCTCCGGCGTAGTCAATTCGGCATTGCAGATCAGCGCCGCGCTGGGGGTGGCAGTCCTCGGTGGCGTGTTTTACGCACTGGCCTCTCCTGTGCAAACTCCCTCCTCGCTAGCCACCGGTTTTATTGCCTGCCTGCTGGGCATCGCTGCCTGCCTTGTCATTTCAGCGCTGCTGTCTGTGTATGCCTCGATGCCTCGTTTATCAAAAGTCACTCCTTTCGGCGTATCGGTCAGCTCAAACCTTGACTGACTCCAGCTCGAACAGTTGCCAAATTTTCAACTAACCATAACTGCGTTACTTAGGAGTCAAAACATGTCTGGCAAATTTATCAATCAAGTAGCGGTTGTCACGGGCGGCTCGACTGGAATCGGCTTTGCAATTGCCCAAGCTCTGTTAGCCGAGGGTGCTAAACGCGTATACATAACTGGACGCTCGGCGGCAACGTTGGACGCTGCGGTTACTGCACTGGGCGATAAAGCCGTGGCGGTGGTGTCCGATGTCGCCCGGCAAGCCGATCTCGATTCCCTCAAGGCATTGGTCGAAGAGCGGGACGGTCAACTCGACGCGGTGTTTGCCAATGCCGGTATATGCGAAAAAAACCCAGTGGGCGAAACGACTGAAGCCGCTTACTACAACATGTTTGATATTAACGTTAAGGGTGTATTTTTCACTGTTCAGACGCTGTTGCCGTTGATGAAGGATGGCTCGTCAATCGTTCTGACAGCCTCCATTTGTTCCAGCAACGGGATGGAAGGTCTGAGTCTGTACAATGCTTCAAAGGCTGCGGTGCGTTCATTTGCACGTACTTGGGCCAATGAGCTCAAAGGCCGAAAAATTCGCGCGAACGTGCTCAGCCCTGGCTTTACCAGAACACCGTTGATGGACAACGGACTGAAGATGGATGAGGGCCAGATCGAAGCACTCAGAAATCACGTAGGACAAATCGTGCCGCTGGGCTATATGGCCCAACCGGAACAAATAGCGTCGTCCGCACTTTTCCTTGCATCTGCTGACGCCAGTTATGTCAACGGCATAGAACTGATGGTCGACGGTGGCCTCTCACAAATCTAAGGGCAGCCTGTCTGGACAAACGCTTACCGGCTGGGTAACTCCGCAGAGGAGGACGGACCTCCAGCCGGGAATCCAGAGCACTTCTGCGCTGACTGTTTCGCTTTTGCTAGCGAAACTACGTTGCGCTTTAAACCGACCCGTCTTGCGAAACAAAGCATCACAAGGAAATCACAATGAAATGGCCGACCATTGACGAAGTCCGAGGCATTACCCCTTTGCCTGAGGATTATGAATGGGACTACCTGAATCGCGACGAAATTGGCGTCGCCATGAGTTTTCTCAAGATGTGGTTTCCGTCCATCTCCGTGGGCATGGGCAGCGCATTTTTTAACAGGATGTTTTATGAAGAAAAGGTGGTGTTTTCAGACTGCCTCGACCGGCACATTTTAGCGGTGGTTGTACGTCACCAAGGTGAGATCGTCGCTATCGCGACTTGGGAGAAAATAGACGGGGCTGATGTCATCTACGGTCGCGTAGGTGCTGTGGCCAAGCCTCATCGGAAGTCGAGCCTTGCCATTGCAGCTCAGAATCTAGGCGAAAAGATCGGCAAACACATGGGGGCGGGGTTGATCTATGGCATGGCGACGACGATCAGCCCTTACATGCAACAAGCGTTGGAACAGGCGGGTTATACAGCCGTCGGCATAATGCCAGGCTTTGATCGTGAAGAACGAGAACCCGGCGTGGTGCATCGTGTTTATGAAGTGATTTACGCAAAGCCACTCGCTGATCCGTCAGATTTCATCGTTCCGATAGAGCAAAATTTGACTCCGAACGTTTCCAGGCTGTACGCACAAATCTTCAGAAATGATACCAAGTCGTCCCAGCCCATTAGCTCAATCGATAGTGTTTTGACTTCGGTCGACTTAGTGCCAGCCAGTGCTGCTGATATTCCCGATGTGGTGTCGTTACTGAATCGGGCTTATCGTGGCGATGGTGATGAGGGTGGCTGGACAACGGAAGCTGGCCTCATTAGCGGAGACCGCAGTTCGCAAGCAACGCTTCGAGCAGAAATCGCTGAAAAATCCCACGCAACGTTATTGGTATGGAAGCAGTACGAAAAGCTCTCAGGCTGTGTATGGGTCGAGCCAATGAATGGTCACACTTGGTATCTGGGATCACTTGCCGTTGATCCACAGACACAGAATGCCCAGTTTGGGCGTCGGTTGCTCAGCACTGCGGAGCAATGGTGCCAGGCACGAGGCGCTCAGGCTATCCATATGACAGTGCTAGAAGCTCGTGAAACTCTGATTGCTTGGTATGAGCGACGCGGATATTCCAAGTCTGGTGAGACTGAGCTTTTTCCTTATGAAGACAGCCGTTTCGGAACGCCAACCAAGCCCGGATTACGTTTCGCGGTTTTGACAAAAAGCTTTACCTAGAGGGCACTATCAAGAGTTTAATTTTTCAGCTTAGCCTTCTGCGAGAGACAGAGTGGATATGCAATGTCTGGTTGTGTCGCTCAAGCAGTAGGGAATAAAAGCGAAAAACGGATGGTCCCGGGCTTGGGCTGTTCAACACTCACATCACCGCCATGCAATTGCATGATCGCCACCACGATGGCGAGGCCCAGGCCGTATGAATCGGAGCTTTGGTGCCTGGACGCATCGCCGCGGTAAAAGCGGTCGAACAGTTTGCGCAGGGTTTCGTCGTTCAGCACGGGGCCCTGATTTTCCACTTCAATTCGGCATCCGCCTTCGACTGCAACAATCCGCATCAGGATCTCGCTGCCTTCATTGGCGTAGCGAATCGCGTTTGCCACTAGATTGCTCAATGCCCGGCGCAACAGCAAAGGATCGGCTTGCACGTTGCCATCACCGGTGGTCTGGAGGGTCATCTGGCGCTCTTCGGCCAAGCCTTCGAAATAGCCGGCGATGCGCTGTGTTTCATCTTGCAGCGACAATGGCTGACGCTCGACCACCGATTGCGCTTCGTCAGCGCGAGCGAGGAACAGGATGCTTTCGACGATCCTGGAAATACGCTCCAATTCTTCAAGGTTCGAGGCGATCAGCGCCTGATAGTCGTCCTGACTGCGAGTCTGGCGCAAGGCGACCTGGCAATGGCCCATCAACGAACCCACCGGCGTGCGTATTTCGTGAGCTAGGTCGGCGGAGAATTGCGTCAGCCGTTGATAACCCTTGGCCAGGCGATCAAGCATCGCGTTGTAGGCGTCACTCAATTGTTGCAGTTCAATTGGTGTGTCGGCGCTGTCCATCCGGCTGTCGAGTCGCTCGGGGGTAATGTTTGCCGCATGCGCGGCCATTTTGCGCAACGGGCGCAGGCCGCGACGCAGCAGCACGTAACCGAGCAACGCAGTGAGCAGAAACGCGAGCGTCACGGCCAGGTAAATACGTTCGCGAAACGCCGCGAGCATGGCCATTTCCTTGCCCATGATGTGCGCAGCCGTCAGGCGAACTTCGCGCCCGCCCGAAGTCGTGACGACGGAAGCGGCGCGCAGCGGTGCGCAGCGGTGCGCCAGAGTCGGTCATGCCACTGCGCAGGTCGTTGACGCTCAGCTGCGCCTCTTGGCCGATCACGGGTAAATCGGGCAGTGTGACGTTCAACGGATTGACCAGGATCACCGGCGGTTGACCGGGCTCCCCGATAATGAAAATGTCGTCTTCGCTGTCGAGCATGTTCTTGAAAATCTGCGGGCTGTCGCGCAGCTTCTCGATAGCCAGTTCGTAATGCAGCAGCTTGCGAAAGTGATCCAGACGGCCCATGACCGCGTGATCACTGTAGATCAAGACCGAGGCTTTCATCGAATGGTACAAATAAAACCCGGCCCCGGCCACGGCGAGCATGGCCACCAGTGAGAACGCCAGGGTCGAGCGCAGGGTCAGGGATGGTTGGCGTCGGGTCCGCATGGCCTCACCTCGCACACATAGCCGATACCGCGGATGGTGTGGATAAGCTTGATCGGGTAGGGCTGGTCGACCTTGCTGCGCAGCCGTTTGACGGCCACGTCCACGACGTTGGTATCGCTATCGAAATTCATGTCCCAGACTTCCGAGGCAATCTGCGCCCGGGACAGGACATCGCCTTCACGACGCAGAAACAGATGCAGCAGGGCGAACTCCTTGTTGGTTAACACGATCACTTGCTGTTGGCGTGTGACGCGGCGCCGCACCAGGTCCAGCTCCAAGTCAGCGATGTGAAAATGATCGGCTTCGCGGACCACGCCACGACGCAGGATGGTGCGAATGCGCAACAGCAACTCGGTGAAGGAAAACGGTTTGACCAAATAGTCATCGGCGCCCAGTTCCAGGCCGCGAATGCGGTCATGCAACTGATCGCGGGCCGTGAGGAACAGCACGGGCACGTCTTGCTTGGCGCGCAACAGCTCGATGATTTGAAATCCATCGATGCCGGGCAACATCACATCCAGCACGATTAGGTCGTAGGACGTTTGCAGCGCCATGTGCAAGCCATCGGCGCCGTGCTGGGTCCAATCGACGTTGTAGCCGGACTCGCCAAGCCCCTTTTTCAGGTACTCACCGGTTTTGGTGTCGTCTTCGATCAGCAGAATATGCATTGTCAGGGGGCGCTCGGGTCTCTCAGCCTTGCAGTGTAACCAGCGGAGGAGGTTGAGTCGGTTACATTTCTGTCATTTGCACAAGCGTCATCGCGAATGACAAAAATGTCATCCGGCGGTCATCGTGAGGTCCCGGTCGGAAGCCGAGGATGGCGGCACATAAACCAGTGAGGAATTGTCGCAATGAAGCTCAAGACTGCTCTGTCCACCACGTTCGGTTTGCTGATGCTCAGCGCTGCTGTCATGGCCACTGCGGCTGATATGCCGGTGATCAAGCCGCTGCGTGGCACCGTGGAAAGTGTCAGCAACAACACGCTGACTTTCGCTACTCGATCTGGCGCACAGCAGACCATCGGTCTGACTGACAAGACCGATATCAAACGGGTGTCAAAGGCTGACATCGAGTCGATCAAAGCTGACAGTTTCGTTGGCTCTGCAGCCATTCCACAGGCCGACGGTTCGCTGAAGGCGCTGGAAGTCACCGTATTCGAGTCCAGTCTCAAGGGCAGCGGTGAAGGCCATTACGGTTGGCAGAATGCGGATGGCAGCATAGGCACCATGACCAACGGCACCGTGGGCAAATTGTCCAAAGCCAATGGCCGCACGCTGACCGTCAATTACAAGGGCGGAGAGAAGCAACTCGTCGTGCCGGAAAATGTACCCGTCGCCTACGTAGAACCTGGCAAAGCCGATGAGTTGGTCAAAGGCGCGAAAATTGTCGTGTTCCCCGCTCAGGATGGCACCACCGCACGCGGTATTGCTGTCGGTAAAGATGGCTTCCAGCCACCGATGTAATCACCTGAACCTGTTGGCGCGGGGCCGCCGGGCCTCGCATCAACGGGTGCAGCGCTTCCAAGGCAGCGAAAAACATGAGTAAAAAAGCAATCCATCCCTGGCCCGTCCGCGTCACTCACTGGCTTAACGCCGTGTGCATGGTCTGCATGTTCATGAGCGGTTGGGCGATTTACAACGCCTCGCCACTGTTCGCCTTTCGGTTTCCGGTGGCGTTGACGGTCGGTGGTTGGCTGGGCGGCTCGCTGGCTTGGCACTTCGCATTCATGTGGCTGCTGTTCATCAACGGCCTCATCTATGTGCTGTATGGCTTGCTCAGTCGGCATTTCAGACGTGATTTTTTGCCGATCAGTGTTCAGGCGGTAAAACGTGATTTGACGGATGCACTGCGTTTTCGACTGGTGCACGAGAAGGGTGTCTATAACGCAGTGCAGCGCCTGATGTATTGGGTGGTGCTGGCTGCAGGTGCAATGGTCGTGATTTCGGGGCTGGCGATCTGGAAGCCCATTCAATTGCAAGAACTGGTCGCGCTCCTGGGCGGCTATGACATTGCCCGCTACGTGCATTTCGCGGCGATGGCGGTGATTGGCGCGTTCGTCGTTGTGCATCTGGTCTTGGTGCTGCTGGTCCCTAAAACGCTGATGCCCATGATCACTGGCGGAAAACTCGACCATGATTGAGCCAAAAAAACGCGCCATTGAGCGCATCAAACTTGAACCCGCACAGCAGCTTCAGTTGGAAAACCTCCAGCGGCGCCACTTCCTGCGCGGTGGCTTAACCGTCGGCGCGATGGCGATGCTGACCGGTTGCAACTTGCAGGACGGCGATCAGGTCGACAAGGTGCTATGGGCCATGTCGCGTTGGAACGATCGGGTTCAGGCCTGGCTGTTCAGCGGGCAGAAACTCGCGCCGACGTTCACCCAGGCGCAATTGACCAAGCCATTCCCCTTCAACGCGTTCTACGGCCAGGAGGATATTCCGGACCTCGATCTGAGCGATTATTCGCTCGCCGTTTCCGGGCTGGTTCGGGATAAGGCACCGTGGACACTAGAGGGGCTGCGCAAATTACCGCAGCGCACCGACATTACGCGCCTGATCTGCGTAGAAGGCTGGAGCGCCATCGGACAATGGGGTGGCGTGCCGCTGAAAACCTTCCTGGAACATATCGGGGCTGACACGACCGCTAAATTCGTCGGCTTCAAGTGTGCTGACCGCTATTACTCTAGCCTGGATATGCCGACGGCATTGCACCCGCAAACACTGCTGGCACTGGATTTCGGCGACGTCACTTTGCCGCCGGAATACGGCTATCCACTGCGGGTTCGAGTACCGACCAAGTTGGGCTTCAAAAATCCCAAACACATCGTTGAGATCTTCGTCAGTAATGATCATCCCGGCGGTTATTGGGAAGATCAGGGCTATAACTGGTTTAGCGGGATCTAAAGAAGCGAACACATCACTTCAAGCATAAGACCTAAGCGGACTGATCCGGGAGAGGGCTCTCGGCTGGATGAGGCTTGCGCCGGCGCCAAATCCGAATGTGGGGCGATTGCAGTGGCGCTCGAACGGTTTCGGACGGTATCCAGATGAGGATGCTTCCGGACAGCGCCACGGCAATGGCTGCCGCATTAAGTCCGCCCCAAGGCGCGTCAGCGAAGAAATCGCTCCCAAAGGAATCGCCGCGCAACGCGGGCGACTCTTCGTCAGGCTCTGGACACGGAGCGCTACTGTGTTCATCGGCGCGAGCAAGGTTGATCATCTCGGCGCTGACCAAAAAAGTATGATCCGCGAAACTGTAGTCCGGAATCGTCAAGCCACTCGCTAAGGCCCCAGGCACCGATCGCCCCACCTTGCTCGGTACAGTGGACGTGATCTTGCGCCCTGCCATCATTTGCAGCATCGCTTCCACTTCCGGCTGGCGCGACAGATCCACGGCTGAATCCGATAGCACCAGTACGCTTGCAGGGCCTGGTGGTACCAAAGTGGACTTAGACTGAGCCTTCAACTGTGACGGAAAATCCGGCCCAGTGGTTGCCGCTCGCGGTTTGTTGGCGGGCTCTGCAGCAGTCGGTAAGACATAAAAAACCGGGGGCAGGGGAGGCACGCTGGTCACAAGAGGACCTCATTATCAGAGGCTGATGTACCAATCGTAACTCCAGTCTTCCTGATACCTGCAGAAGTTAAGGATTGCGAGATGATTAGGAGCGATGCCTGGGCGAGGTCGAGAATGGGCAGCTGGGGTAGTTTGGGCAGGTCCATCGGTCTCTCCCGTGCGGGTGGGGGCAAGTCTGGAGGGTACGAAGTTCGTCATTTAGGCACTTACTATCTACCAACTAGTAGGTTTGTACAATGGCGGACGATGCGATAATCGCGTAAGAAGCTGCCGGCTATAACTTACTGATCGCGACCTGCCGGTGTGTGGCCACACCCTTACCCATGAAGCCGACCGTTTCTGCCATCCCCCTTGCTGGTGTAGAAGAGGTCTGTTTTCAAATTTCGAAAACTTGGCAGCGGTGTTGCGATTGACAAGAACTACCAAACCAGAACCGCCATGGCTTGCAGGTGGCTACGGCTACCCATGTGAACCTCATGGCCCTAGGGATTTTCAGCAACCGTCAACGCTTGCTCTTGGGGGAATTGATGATGAAGTGAGCGGCTGACTTATTGCCAACGCGCCGAAGGATTCTGCCGTGTCGATGTAGCGCATAGCGGACTTCATGTCCTTCCAGCCGACGTACGTCATCAGCGCCTTTATATCCCAGCCATTTGCGATAGCCCACGTAGCAAACCCGCGGCGTAAGGAGTGACTGGTGTACAGCTCGGCAGGTACCCCGGCACGCCGAAAGACCCTGCGCAGCAACGGAATGAGACTGTTGGCATTGAAGCCATCCTCTGCCAGGTGCCCCCAACGATCGAGTCGCCGAAATACAGGGCCATGCGCAATCCCCGCCACGGTAATCCAGTTCACATAAGCCTGGACGGGGCAGAGTTTCTTTAGGGCTGGCGTGCGAAAGGTTGTTCCTAGGTGCTGACGATCGCCTTTGCTGTGCGGCAGGTAGAACGTGATGCCCACGCCCGTTTGCGCCTGGGTGTGCTCCACTTGCAAACGTGACAGCTCATCACCACGAAACCCACGCCAGAATCCAATCAGCACCAGCGCGATGTCACGCCGACTGCGCAACATGCCTGTCAGGTCGTGCCGCGCGGCCGCCTGCTCCGCCTCTCGCTCCAACCACTGAACAGCTTGCTCCAGGTGCTGCAGGAGCAGGGGAGCCGCCTGCTTTTCCTGGGCAGGGTGCAAGGTGCGGAGGAATGTCGGAAAAAATTATCCGCTATTAGTATCAAGCATAGATAAACACCTACTACGAAAAGTCTAACCTGTTGAAAAGTCGGTATCATTTTTAAGCAGGGATTTATCATTTTTAGCTAACAGTCACAGCGCCTTTAGAGGCTGGTAATTACCTCCACAGATACGATTTAACATAATATACATTACACGCAACAAGATATTGCTAGATTGACCCGGTTGCCCACAGGAATTAAACCTCCCGCACGGCTTCTGACGTCGCTGTTCCTTGAACCCGGTAACCTCCTTAAATGCCGCATGCTCAATCTTCCTCCCGCGTCATCTTTTCAATCAGTGTTCGATGCTGAGGAAACTGCGTCGTGAGTTTCTCGCGATTACCCATTTCCATATCGCCGAAATCAAATCCTGGTGAAACGGCTTCGCTGATCAAACCAAATCCGTGTAAACCTCCAAGCAAGCGTGAAGCTTTCCAGATGCCACCCGGTACATGCAATTGCAGATGTTGTCCTGCCAGAATATCGCTGCCCATCACCAGCGTCTGCAATGAACCGTCAGCCAGGATAAGGCTGTACTCGATGGCGTCGCCCAGATGAAAGTAATGCAGGATGTCGGATTGGTTGAAATGAAACTGGCCCACGGGTGATTGTTCGGTCAGCAAATAGTAGATCGACGTCATCAGATATCGTGGGCCGCCAGCGGTATCGAGCATTTTGAGATGGTCGGCTTGATAGGTTCTGCGAAAATAGCCGCCTTCAACGTGGGGCTCTAAATCCAGCGCGGTAATTAGCTCATCAACTTTCATATCGCGCTGAATCATGGCCTTCCCTCTTGATTGATGACTTATTCCTGTTAGCTCTACTAAACGACCATTTAGTATAGTTAACGGTATATCGACGACATTCAAAGACATTTACCGACGTTACCCACAAGATGATGCTGCCGCCCTTCACGCCTCAGCGTCAAAAATCGACTGTCGCCGACAACAGATAAGTCCGCGGCGTCGACAGCGTCAAACCCGGCTCGCTGTCATCCGAAGCGCCCGCCGAACTCCAATAGCGTTTATCCATTACGTTCTCGATGTTGGCACGCAGGGTAATGTTTTTGTCATCGACTTTGAACGCGTAACGCGCGCCTACGTCGAAGCGCTCCCAGGAGTCGATTTCCTTCTCGTTGGATTGATCCAGATACTGCGAGCTGGAATAGATTCCGCGCCCGGTCAGCGTCAACCCTTGCACAGTCGGCACGTCCCATTCGGCCCCCAGGTTGACGTTGTATTTCGGCGTTGCCGGCGCGCGGTTGCCATCGAAAGTGCCGTTGGTGGTGTGGGTCAATTCGCTGTCGATATACATCACACCGCCGAGCAGCCGGAAACCTTTCAGCGGCTCACCGAACATACTCAGTTCCACCCCATTGTTCTGCCGTTTGCCGTTCGGGCCGAATACCCGCGTCGTAGCGTTGGTTTCGTAGGCTGGCTGTTTGATCCGGAATACTGCAGCGGTCAATGCGTACGCACCGGCATCGTATTTCGCGCCGACCTCGACCTGACGGCTGATGAATGGCGGGAAGATTTCATCCTCGTTCACCGAGGTCGAAGGCGCGATCTTGCCCTGACTCAGGCCTTCCATGTAATTGGCGTACAGCGACAACTTGTCGGTCGCCTTGAACAGAATGCCCCCCGAAGGCGAAATCTTTTCCTCGTCGTAAGCGGTGTCGCCCTTCACGTCATCGCTCCAGTCGTCGACCTTGACCCGCTGCCAGCGCGCGCCGAGGGTCAGTAACAGGCGATCATCAAAGAAGCCCAGCGTGTCGGACAACGCCACGCCGCTGAAGCGGTTTTCGGTATAGACCTTGGCATCTTGACGCGTCGGTGTGCCGGGCTTGGCAGTTGTCACCGGGTCGTAAAGGTTGCTGCGTCCTGCCGCATAGCGGGCGCCGCCGTTTTCGAAGTCCATGTAGAAGTAGCTGGCCGCCAGGTTGACCTCATGGCTGACCGGGCCGGTATGGAACCAGTTACGCACGCCAGCCGTGGCTGTACGGACGTTCTCGTCGCGAGTGAAATCCCGTGGCTGCACGCTGAAATCGCCAGCGTCATTGGTGACGGAAACAGCGTGGCGCAGGAAGTCATGGTTGCTTTTGCGTGCACCGACACCGCCGTACACCATCACCGAATCGCTGACATCGAACTCACCGTTGACCGTGCCAAAGGTGTCCTTGGTTCGCGCCTGGCTCCAGGGCTGCGCGTAGTTGTTTCGCACGTCGTTGGCGTTTGGAACCTTCGCGTTGGCCGCCACCTGAACACGTTCTTGCGGGGCGTCAGTATCGCGCTCGGTATGACCGATGTCGGTCGACAGGCGCAGACGATCGCCACGAAAGTCCAGGCCAAGTACCGCCATATCGCGATCGATACGCTGGTGATCCCATTCAGTGTCGCCAGACTGTTTGACGCCGTTGAAACGCAGGCCGAATTGGTTGTCCTCGCCGAAACGTCGACCGACGTCCACTGCCCCACCAAGCTGATTGTTGGAGGCGTAACTGGTCGTCAACGAAGTGATTGGCTTGTCGGTAGCATGCTTGGGCACCACGTTGATCCCGCCGCCAACACTGCCCCGAGGCGAAATGCCGTTGATCAGTTGGCTCGGGCCTTTGATGATGTCGACGCGATCGGCCATTTCCATGTCGATCGTGTACGTTGGCAATACGCCGTAGAGGCCGTTATAGGCAACGTCACTGTTGAACAAACTGAAGCCGCGGATGGTGAATTGCTCGTATCGCCCCCCTGCCGGATTGGTCGCGCGCACCGAAGGATCACTGGCGATCAGATCTCCCAGGGTCCGGGCCTGCTGGTTCTTGACCGCTTCGCTGGTGTAAGTGGTCATGCTGAACGGAGTTTCCATGAAGTCCTTGGACCCCAACAGCCCTTGCGAGCCACGCCGTGCGACCTGGCCACCGGCAAACACCTCGGCATCCGACGAGCCGGTGGCGCCGAGTATCGAGGTCGGCGCCAGCTCCACACTGCTGCCGTCCGCCGCCGGAACCAGGATGTAGGCATTGCCGCCCACTGGCTGCAACTGCAAACCACTGCCCAGCAACAAGCGCGTGAAGCCCTCCTCCACCCCGTATTCACCAGACAGCCCTGCGCTATTACGCCCGCTGACCAGTGCTGGGTCCACCGACAGATTGACCCCGGCCAAACCGGCAAAACGCGTCAACGCCGCGCTCAGATTACCGGCCGGTACCTGATAGCTGCGGCGCTCTGCGCCATCGGCCCAACTGGTCGACATCAACAAGGGGCTGGCACTCAGGCTCAGCAGCAGACTCAATTGCAACAACGGACGCAAACGACTTGGGAATACTGCGGGCATTGGAAAAAGCTCTCGATTTTGTTCACTTGCCTGAAATGACCAGCGAGGCGAAAAAAAGGGACAGCCTTTAGCCAAAGTTTTTTCGCGGGACGAGAGAAACCCAGAAACGGGTGCGCGTATGGACGTCGATTGGCAGACTCGCTGCCAGTAATGAAAGGACTTGATCAGTGTTGTCGAGACGGAAACTGCCGGTGATGCGCAAAGACTCCAGTGCCGGATCCCAGCGCAACAGCCCGGACCGATAACGGCTCAACTCCCGCAGGAAATCCCCCAGTGGTTGGTTCTGCGCCATCAACACACCTTCACGCCAGCCCGGCATCAGGGCATCGAACGCTGCGACACGCCCGGCGCCGGACGCTTGCAGACTGACTTGCTGGCCTTGATTCAACATCAGCGCCTGCCCTTGCAGCGGCTGTAACTGTACCGCGCCACTGACCACCGAAACGCGGCATTCACGTTCGCTGAGGCGCAGGCAGACTTCACTGCGGCTGACGCTGATCCGCCCGTAAGGTGCGTTGATCATCAAGGCTGAATTGCCGGGAACCTTGAGCGCCATCTCGCCACGCACCAACGTCAATTGACGGGCGACCAGATCGATATTGACCGCGCTGTCCGTGTTCAACTGCAACGAACTGCCATCCGCCAACTGTAATTGACTGTGCTCACCGGTGCCGGTGTGCAGATCGGCCCGCCAGGCGTCCAGCGGCAGTTGCCGGCTGATCAGCCACGCCGCCGGCACCAGCGCCGCCAGACCGAGTGCGCGTTTCAGCGCTGCACGACGTGCCGGATCCGGGCGATCCAGGGTGGCCATGGCCAATGCCGAAGGCAGGTCAATAAAGCGTCGGCGCAACAGCTGAATCTTCTGCCAGGCGTTTTCATGGCGGTGATCGCTGCTGCGCCAGTGTTGCAGGCGCGTGTGATCATCATCCGTGGCCTCGCCCGACTCCAGCAACGCCAACCATTGCGCAGCCGCGCGGGCCACTTCACGCGTTTCGTCGCTGGGGGCAACACGCATCACAAATCCACCAGCAAACAATGCTCGTATGCCTGCGCCATGTAGCGTTTGACCGTGCGCTCTGAAACCTGCAAGCGCTCGGCAATCTCGCGATAACCCAGCCCTTCGAGCTGACTCCACAAAAACGCCCGGCGCACCGGCCGCGGCAAACCATCGAGCAACTCGTCCAGCGCTTGCAGGGTTTCAAGCAGCAGCCAGCGCTGCTCTGGCGAAGGCACGCTCTCCTCCGGCAATTGCGCCAGTGCTTGCAGATAGGCTTTTTCGAGTTGGCGGCGGGTGTAGAAATTGCTTAGCAGGCGTTTGCCCACGGTCAGCAGATAGGCTCGTGGTTCCTGAATATCGGCCAGGGGTTGCGCACTGGACAGCACGCGCATGAAGGTGTCCTGACTCAGATCCGCCGCATCCCAGGCGTTGCCCATGCGTCGACGCAGCCAGGTTTCCAGCCAGCCGCGGTGATCCCGATACAGGTCGTGCAGGTTCTGCTCCGAGGCCGCCGCTGCTTCAATCATCTCAAGAGACCCTGCGCGAAGTTAGATTCAAATGAGACTGATTCTAATTAACTTCACGGGTGAGACAAAGGTCTTTTTACGGGTCAGGCCATGTGTGAACGCTTGAGGGTCTCGCTCGGTAGCTCTTTGAACAACGCTCGGTAGCTGCTGGAAAACCGCCCCAAGTGCCAAAACGACCAATGCATCGCTACCTCGGCAACCGTGGTTTCCGTCGGCCTGCGCTTGAGCAACTCGCGGTGTGCACTGTTCAACCGGCGCAGTCGCAACCAATGGCTTGGCGTCATCCCGGTGAAGTGCTTGAAGGCTTGCTGCAACTGCCGCAACGGAACACCCGCCACGTGCGAAAGCTCCAGCAGATTCAGCGTCTCTTCGGGTGAATCCGCCGCCCATTCGCCGATGCGCTTCATGATCATTCGCTCCTCAGTCCGGCGCTGCAAGCCGCCGCGATCCAGATGCACCCGCGCGTTATCGAGGATGAACAGACAGTCCTCAAGCAACTGTTGAGTCAGCGCCTCTTTTTCAACTAGATCAATGGGTTGCGTCAACTTCGTGAGAGTCGAGCTTAACCAGCGACTGAACAAGGCGTTTTGCCCACCATTGAGCGGCGCCATGAACAGGCCTTCAAGTTTGGCCACATCCAGACCGTGCTGACGGACGAATTCCGGGCCGAACACCACGGCAATTTCCTGGTAGTTCTCCGGGGTGATCCAGATGTTGCGGCTCTCTTCATTGAGCAGGTACAGCGCGTTGTCACTGCGATCAAAACAGAACGCCAAAGCCCCCGATGGCGCGCTAAAATTTTGCTCGACCCGGGTGTTCATCTGCTCTTCGTAGACCTCGACACCCTGCAGATCCAGATAGCGAATCTGTCCGGCGAAATGGCCCGGCGACATTTGTTGGTAATGCTGAACCCAGCCCGGCGTGGCGCGGACTTGCTCGGCCACATCGGCGGTATTGAACGCTTGAACCTGAAGCGAATTGCACGTTGTCATGGGGTGACCTTGCGCACTCTTTTGGTGCGCTTTGGTGTGTCTAAAGTGGATAGATGGAACTGCAAGGCTCGCCCAAGATAGTCGTCAACGCGCTACAGGGGAAGGGGCGGAAGATGAAACCCGCCCTCCCCGGCGTCAATAAAACCAATAACGAGGTCTTTATGAATGCCCCTTTCGATCAGCTGTTCACTTGGCTGAAAGATCACAAGATTACCGAAGTTGAATGTGTGGTCAGCGACCTGACCGGCATTGCCCGCGGCAAAATCGCACCGACCAACAAGTTCCTGCATGAGCGAGGCATGCGCCTGCCGGAAAGTGTGCTGCTGCAAACGGTAACCGGGGACTTTGTCGACGACGACATCTACTACGACCTGCTCGACCCGGCTGACATCGACATGGTCTGCAAGCCTGTGGCGGATGCGGTCTATGTGATTCCTTGGGCAATCGAGCCGACCGCCATTGTCATCCACGATACTTTCGACAAGTTCGGCAACCCGATCGAACTGTCGCCACGCAACGTGCTGAAGAAAGTCTTGCAGCTGTACACCGATAAAGGCTGGAAACCGATTGTTGCGCCGGAAATGGAGTTCTACCTGACCCAGCGCTGCGAAGACCCGGACCTGCCGCTCAAGGCGCCGCTGGGCCGCTCGGGCCGTGCTGAAAGTGGTCGTCAGTCGTTCTCCATCGATGCCGCCAACGAATTCGATCCGCTGTTCGAAGACGTCTACGACTGGTGCGAACTGCAAGGTCTGGACCTCGACACACTGATCCACGAAGACGGCCCGGCGCAGATGGAAATCAACTTCCGTCACGGCGATGCCCTGGATCTGGCCGACCAGATCACCGTATTCAAACGCACCATGCGTGAGGCAGCGCTCAAGCACAACGTCGCGGCGACGTTCATGGCCAAGCCGGTTGGCGACGAGCCGGGTAGCGCCATGCACATTCACCAGAGCGTGGTGGACATCGCCACCGGCAAACCCATCTTCGCCACCGCTGACGGGCAGATGAGCGAACTGTTCCTGCATTACATCGGCGGTTTGCAGAAGTACATCCCGAAAGTCCTGCCGATGTTTGCGCCCAACGTGAACTCGTTCCGCCGCTTCCTGCCGGACACCTCGGCGCCGGTGAACGTCGAATGGGGCGAAGAAAACCGCACCGTCGGCTTGCGTGTGCCGACGTCCAGCCCTGAGGCGATGCGCGTGGAAAACCGCTTGCCGGGCGCCGACGCCAACCCGTATCTGGCGATTGCCGCGAGTCTGCTCTGCGGTTACCTCGGCATGGTCGAGAAGATCGAGCCGAGCGCGGGCGTCGAGGGTCGCGCTTACGAGCGCCGCAACCTGCGCCTGCCGATCACCATCGAAGAAGCGCTGACGCAAATGGAAGAATGCGCCACCGTCGCCGAGTACCTGGGCAGCAAGTTCGTCCGTGGCTATGTCGCGGTGAAACGTGCCGAGCATGAAAACTTCAAGCGCGTGATCAGCTCGTGGGAGCGTGAGTTCCTGATGATGAGCGTCTGATTCAAATCTGCACAATCCATGTGGGAGCGGGCTTGCCCGCGATGAGGCCGGCAGCCTCGCTATCAATGTTGCCTGTGCCGCCGCCATCGCGGGCAAGCCCGCTCCCACAGGGTCTGTGCAAGGCATCACCTACCCAACACAATAAAAAGACCATTTAAAGAGGTGTCGATATGCGTCTATTGAAATCCCTGATCCCGCTCAGCCTGAGCGTTCTGTTCAGCGCCGTAGCCCACGCCCAGCCACAGATCAGCGTCTACAACTGGACCGACTACATCGGTGAAACCACCCTCGCCGACTTCCAGAGCCAAACCGGGATCAAGGTGATCTACGACGTTTTCGACTCCAACGAAACCCTCGAAGGCAAGCTCCTCGCCGGCCGCACCGGCTATGACGTGGTGGTGCCGTCCAACCACTTCCTCGCCCGTCAGGTAAAAGCCGGGGCGTTCCTCAAACTGGACCGCGCGCAACTGCCCAACTGGAAAAATCTCGACCCGAAACTGCTCGAACTGCTGGAGAAAAACGACCCGGGCAACGAGCATTCCGTGCCGTACCTGTGGGGCACCAACGGCATCGGCTACAACGTCGACAAAGTCAAACAAGTGCTGGGCATTGATCACATCGATTCCTGGGCCGTGCTGTTTGAGCCGCAGAACCTGAAGAAACTCAGCCAGTGCGGCGTGTCGATGATGGACTCTGCCGACGAAGTCTACCCGGCCATCCTCAACTACATGGGCCTGGACCCGCGCAGCGAGAATCCGGAAGACTATAAGAAAGCCGAAGCCAAACTGCTGAGCATTCGCCCGTACATCACCTACTTCCACTCGTCCAAGTACGTGTCGGACCTGGCCAACGGCGACATCTGCGTGGCCTTCGGTTATTCCGGCGACGTGTTCCAGGCGGCCAATCGCGCCAAGGAAGCCAAGAACGGCGTGAACATCGCCTACGCGATCCCGAAAGAAGGCGCCAACCTGTGGTTCGACCTTTTGGCGATTCCGGCCGACGCCGGCAATACCAAAGAAGCCCACGCGTTCATTAATTACCTGCTCGATCCGCAGGTGATCGCCAAGGTCAGCGGTTCGGTCGGTTATGCCAACCCGAACCCGGCCGCCAAGCAGTACATGGATCAGGAGCTGGTCAACAACCCTGAGGTTTATCCGTCTCAAGCGGTGCTCGACAAGCTCTACATCTCCTCTACCCCGCCCCAGGCAATCATGCGTCTGATGACCCGTTCCTGGAGCAAAGTGAAGTCGAACAAATGAATCAGTACACCCAAGAACACGCCCGCTCCTACTACGCAGCCTCGGCTCGGGCGACCACTCCCTACCCTGTCCTGGACGGTGATCTGAGCGTCGATGTCTGCGTGATCGGCGGCGGGTTCACCGGGGTCAACACCGCCATCGAGCTGGCTCAGCGCGGGCTGTCGGTGGTGTTGATCGAGGCGCGGCGGATTGGCTGGGGCGCCAGCGGCCGCAATGGCGGTCAATTGATCCGCGGGATTGGCCACGAGGTCGAAGGTTTCGCCAAGTATGTGGGTCAGGAAGGTGTGCGCTATTTACAGCGTGCCGGGATCGATTCGGTGGACCTGGTGCGCCAGCGCATTACAGACAACGGCATCGAATGCGATATGCGCTGGGGCTTCTGTGAGCTGGCGAATACGCCGGCGCAATTCGCCGCGTTCAAGGAAGAACAAGTCAGCCTCGCCGAACTCGGCTACGCCCATGAAACCCGTCTGGTCGGGCCCGAGCAGATTCGCCAGCAAGTGGTGAATGCCGAAGGTTACGCGGGCGGTCTGATCGACATGGGCTCTGGGCACCTGCATCCACTGGATCTGGTGCAAGGTGAAGCGCGACTGGCGACTTCACTTGGCGTGAAAATATTCGAGCAGAGCCCGGTACTGGAAATCATCCATGGCACGACGGCTCAGGTGCGTTGCGCCACTGGCACCGTGCGTGCCGGCAGCCTGGTGCTCGGTTGCAACGCGCACCTTGATGAACTCGAACCTCAGCTGAGTGGCAAAGTGTTGCCCGCCGGTAGCTACATCATTGCCACCGAGCCGTTGTCCGAAGAACGCGCCGCGCAACTGATCCCGCACAATCTGGCCCTGTGTGATCAGAAGGTCGGACTCGATTACTACCGGCTCTCGGCGGACCGGCGCTTGTTGTTCGGCGGTGCCTGCCATTACTCCGGGCGAGATCCAGCAGACATCGCCGCCTACATGCGCCCGAAGATGCTCAAGGTCTTCCCGCAACTGGCCGACGTGCGCATTGATTATCAGTGGGGCGGCAAGATCGGCATCACAGCCAACCGCTTCCCTCAGGTCGGGCGCCTGAAACAGCACCCGAACGTGTTCTACGCCCAGGGTTACTCCGGTCATGGCCTGAACGTGACTCACTGGTGCGCAAAACTGCTCGGCGAGGCGATTGACGCCGGCCACAGTCAGGGCATGGACGTGTTCAGCGGCGTGCCGCACATGACCTTCCCCGGCGGCCCGGCCCTGCGTTCGCCCCTGCTGGCACTGGGCATGTTCTGGTATCGCCTGCGCGAGATACTCGGCTAACACACGATCCCATGCAGGACCTGCCGAAGGCTGCGATCTTTTGATCTTGCTTGATTTGACCGTTCCCACGCAGGAGCGTGGGAACGATCACCGTCAACATCGTCAGTAATTTGCTCTATCGCCAAGCACTTCTATATTGATGAAGTGCTTTTGCGTTCCTGACGCTCAGTGCCCAATTATCAGAGGAGGACACGGATGAAGTCGTCAGCCACCAACGAGCCGCCAGCACCGGGCCAGGCGCCCATAAAAACCCGACGCTTCAGCCTGTCGCTGGTATGGGTCGTGCCGATTATCGCGGTGCTGGTGGGCATTTCGCTGGTGGTGCACAACCTGATGCAGGAAGGGCCGACCATCACCGTCAACTTCAAGACCGGCAGCGGTCTGGTGGCGAACAAGACCGAAGTCAAATACCGCAACGTGGTCATCGGCCGGGTCACCGATGTCGAGTTGAGCGATGACCAGAAAAGCGTCAACGCCACCATCAAACTGGCCAAGCAGGCCGAAAGCTTTACCCGCGAAGACTCGCAGTACTGGGTGGTACGCCCACGCATTGGCGCTGGCGGCGTTTCCGGTATCGACACCCTGCTCTCCGGCGACTATATCGGCGCCGACATCGGCCAGGCCAATAACCGCGCCAAGCAGTTCAAGGGGCTGGAGAACCCGCCGCCGATCACCTACGGCGAACCGGGCAAGCGCTTCATGCTGCACACCCAGGATCTCGGCTCGCTGGACATCGGTTCGCCGGTTTACTACCGCAAGATCCAGGTTGGCCAAGTGGTCGCCTACACCCTCGCCCAGGACGGCAAAGGCGTCGACATCGAAATCTTCATTCATTCGCCCAACGATGCCTTCGTCACTGAAAACACCCGGTTCTGGAACGCCAGCGGCATAGACGTCAGCGTTGGCGCCAACGGTTTTCAGGTCAAGACCGAATCGTTGTCGTCGATGCTGGTCGGCGGCATCGCCTTCCGTGCTCCGGATTACAGTCCCAACGATGTAGCAGCGGCCGATGACAAAGACTTCGAGCTGTTCGAAGATCAGTTGACCGCCCTCGCCCCACCGAACGGCAAGGCGCAATACCTGAGCTTGCGCTTCGACCAGTCCCTGCGCGGCCTCAAGGTTGGCGCACCGGTGGAGTTCCTCGGCATGGAAATAGGCCGGGTGGTAGCAATCAATCTGGATTTCGACGCGAAAAAACGCAGCTTCCCGCTGAACGTTGGCATCGTCATTTACCCGCAGCGCCTCGGCCAGGCATACAAAAAAATGCTCACGGCGTTCAATCATGACCCCAACGACGAAGCCGCCGGTATACGCCTGATGGGCACCTTTATCGACAACGGCCTGCGCGCCCAGGCCCGCAGCGGCAACCTGCTCACGGGCCAACTGTATGTGGCCCTGGACTTCTTCCCTAAAGCCGAAAAAGTCGCCTTCGATCCAACGGCTCGTCCCGTGGTCATACCGACCGTGCCAGGCAGCCTCGAACAGTTGCAGGAAAAACTCGAAGCGATGGTCGACAAAATCAACAAACTGCCGGTGGAACGGATCGCCAGCAACCTCGACGGCAACCTGGTCGAGTTGCGCAAAGGCCTGACCCAGTTCAATGCGAAAACCTTGCCGGGCGTACAGAGCACCCTCGCCGACGTCAGCAAAACCCTGCAGTCCGCCAACTCCACGCTGGCCGATGACTCACCGCAGCGGGAAAAAATCAATGAGACCCTCGACGAGCTCTCTCGCATGTCGCGCTCCCTGCGCGAGTTCTCGGACTACCTGGGTCGTCATCCGGAATCGTTGATTCGCGGTCGTCCCGAAAACGCCGGGCCGATGGACCTGAAAGGACCGCCACGCAATTGAGCACAGGAGCTGAACCATGGCTTTACCGTTGAAGATCACCGTGCTCGCTGCATTTGTGCTGCTTGGTGCTTGTCGCAGCGATCCGATCAGCTTTCACACGCTGGTGCCGGCACAACCGGGTTCTGGCCGAAGCGGATCGGAGATCGCCATTGAAGGCATCACCGTGCCGCCGCAGGTCGATCGTGCGCAAATCGTCATCCGTCAGGGCAACAGTGGCCTGGCGATACTGGAGACTGAATGGTGGGGCGCGACGCTCGCGGATGAATTGCGCACTGCCTTGGTCGACCAGTTGAGCAGCGCCAGCGGCCAGCAGAAACTCTCGGTGCGCGTCGACGTGCAGCGCTTCGATTCGATCCCCGGCCAGTACGGTTTGATCGACGTCAAATGGCGTTTGCGGCCACTCGGCGAGGCTGACAGCGCATTACTGACCTGCCGTTCCGTCCTGCAAACGCCGTCCGGGCCAAGCATCGACGAACTGGTGACGGCGCAGCAGAACAACGTCAAACGTCTTGCCGCGCAAATCACTCAGGCCGCCAGTGGGTCGCGCGGTTGCCCTCCCGCCTCCTGATCAGAGATCGAAGCGATCCACTGCCCGCCGCCGCTCGTTGTCGTCACGCACATCGTAGTTGGCGGTGGTCTGGATGTTGCTGTGATGCGCCAGCTTCTGCGCAATCGACAGATCATGCTCTTCGATCACCCGGGTGATGAACGAACGCCGAAAATCGTGGGGCATGATCTTCACCCCGACCTGTGTGCCGCGCTGGCGGGCGATGTAATAGATCGCGTGTTTGGTGATGCGTTCGCGGGTGATGTGGCTGCCACGACGGATGCGATTGAACAGAAACCCGTCATCGCTTTCACCTTCCTTGAGCTGTGAGCGACGCAGTTCCAGCCACGCATCGAGCTTTGCGAACGCCCACGCCGGAGCGTACTTGATCAGTTGTTTGTTGCCCTTGCCGATGACGGTCAGGCTGCGCTCAGTGAAATCGACCTGATTCAAATCCAGATCCACCGACTCGGATTTGCGCATGCCGGTACCGTACAGCAGCGCAATCACAGCGGCGTCACGCAAGCCCTGCGGGCGTGGGTCGGCGGCGCAGACTTCCATCAATTCGTGAATCAGCGTGCGTTTGAGATTGCGCCCCTGCGATAACCGCGTGCCGGCGATGCCTTTGACCGAACGCATTTTCAACAGGTGATCCTGAGTGATCAGGCTCATGCGCCAGGCTTCGTTCATCACCCCGCGCACGGCATTTACATAAAGCGAAGACGTATTGGGCGCGTAGTTGTCCTCACGCAAAGCCGCCACCAGTGCAACGACATCTTCAGGTTGCAAGCCGTGCCATGGAATGTCTTCGAGATTCACGTCTTCGAAACCCAGGCGGTCGGCGGCGTCCTGCAAGACGTAGCGCATGGTCAATTGGCTGGAAGGCGCCAGGCGTGCCAGATAAAGCGTCAGCGGATTAGTGTTGGACGGGGAAGATGGGGTACTCGACAAGTCAATCAAACGAAACGGCCTTGAATGGAAAACAGTTCATTACAACATGACAAAAAACGGCAAAACCTGAATGCGACCGGTTGCCGGAAAAGGCTCACAACCTGCCGGCCAAGGGCTTAAAAGTCAATCAGGCATTCCCCGGCCGGTATCCCAAGCCCTTGAACTTCCGCGTTTTTCAGACAACCGGGCGGACGTTGCAGGAGCGATAGACGAATTGAAACATGCCCTTGCCTAACCTGATCGCGGTCAACAACAGATCAACACTCATCTGGCTCGTGCGTCCGCATTCAGGAGTGCTTCATGAAAATCACGGTATTTGGCAGCGGTTATGTCGGTCTGGTGCAAGCGGCTGTGCTGGCAGAAGTCGGGCATGACGTGGTGTGTATGGACATCGACCAGAACAAGGTCAACTTGCTGAGTCAGGGCCACGTCAGCATCTTCGAGCCGGGGCTGGCCAGCCTGGTGCGTGAGGGGCTGGATTCGAAACGCCTGTTGTTTACCACCGACGAAAAACTCGCCGTGCAGCACGGCCGTGTGGCGTTCATTGCGGTGGGTACGCCGTCGCGTGAAGACGGCTCGGCGGATTTGCGCTACGTGCTCTCGGTCGGCGATGCGATTGCCCGTCACCGTGAACATCCGCTGATTCTGGTGGAGAAATCCACGGTGCCAGTGGGCACGGGCGATACCTTGCGCACGCACATCGAAAAGGCCTTGATCAAGGTGGGTCGTTTACTGCATTTCGATATCGTCTCCAACCCGGAGTTTCTCAAGGAAGGTTCCGCCGTCGCTGATTGCCGGCGTCCGGATCGCATCGTCATCGGTTGCGAGGGCGATGAGGTGCGTGACGTGATGCGCGATCTGTATGCGCCGTTCAATCGCAACCATGACCGCATCATGTTCATGGATCTGCGTAGCGCCGAGCTGACCAAGTACGCGGCCAACTGCATGCTGGCGACCAAGATCAGCTTCATCAACCAGATCGCCGAACTGGCCGAACACCTGGGTGCCGACATCGAATCGGTGCGCCAGGGCATCGGCGCCGACACGCGCATCGGCTATCACTTCATCTACCCGGGTTGTGGTTATGGCGGTTCGTGCTTTCCCAAGGACATGCGCGCCTTGATCCACAGTGCCGAACAGGCGCACTGCTCCAGCGACTTGCTGCAAGCGGTCGAAGCGATCAATCAGCGGCAGAAGCACAAGCTGTTCGAGCGTATCAACGCCTTCTACAAAGGCGACCTGCGCGGCAAGACTTTCGCCCTGTGGGGCCTGGCCTTCAAACCCAACACCGACGACATGCGCGATGCGCCGAGCCGGGTCTTGCTGGAAGAACTGTGGGCCGCCGGCGCCAGTGTGCGTGCGTTCGACCCCGAAGCCATGCAGGAAACCCAAAACCTCTACCCGGACGAAGCAAAACTGATGTTGATGGGCACGCCTGAGTCGGTATTGCCCGGCGCCGACGCGCTGATCATCTGCACCGAGTGGCAGCAGTTCAAGGCGCCGGATTTCGACTTGATCAAGCAGCGCCTCAACACCCCGGTGATCTTCGACGGTCGCAACCTGTACGACGCCGAGCGGTTGGCGCGCAATGGCTTCCAGTACTTCCCGATGGGCCGTGGCGAATCGCGCAAACTGCCGATCTCGCTGCAGCAATGGCCGCGCGCGTCCGACGTCGCCTGACCGGTTATTGCGACCTCTGAGCTCCTACAGAGGGAATTTTGTTGTGTCAGGTTGACCGGTGACCGAGACCCGGTTGAGGATGGCTATCTGAAATAAGGACATTGACCTCTTCGTGGCCACCTACTCTCCCCTGATCCGCCGGCTGATGATCAGCTCGCTGACAGTTGTCATCAGCCGTGCCCTGATCAGCCCGTTGCTGACCTTGTTCCTCAGCAACAAACTTGGCCTCAACCCACAGGACGTCGGGCTGCTGCTGGGCATTGCGGTGTTCAGTGCCACGCTGCTGTCGCTGTATGGCGGTTACATCATCGATCGCCTGGACAAGCGCCAGTTGCTGATCCTTACCATGCTCTCAAGCGGCATCGGCCTGATCCTGCTGACCTTCGCGCAGAATCTGTATCTGGTCACGCTGGTGTTGATCATCAGCGAAACCGCCTCGGCGCTGTTCCTGATCTGCTCCAAGGCGATCCTCAGCGAGAACCTGCCCGTCGGCCAGCGGGTCAAGGCTTTTTCCCTGAACTACACGCTGACCAATATCGGTTACGCCGTCGGCCCGATGATCGGCGTGGTGATCGCCGGTATTCAGCCTGGCGCGCCGTTTATCGTCGCCGGTGCGATCGCCTGCGCCAGTGTATTCCTGCTGCTCGGCGCCGCCAGGAAGGTGAACCCGATATCACCGTTCGGCCAGCCGCAAAGCTTTGTGAATACCCTGATCATCCTGAAAAACGACCGCACGATGGTCCTGTTCACCCTCGGCTGCCTGCTCAGTACGCTGGTGCACGGGCGTTTCACCTTGTACCTGTCGCAGTACCTGCTGGTGACCCACACTCAGCAACAGACGCTGGACACCATGGCCGCCCTGCTCGCCTGCAACGCGATCACAGTGATCCTGCTGCAATATCAGATCGGCCGGTTCCTCAAGCGCGAGCACCTGCGGTACTGGATTGCCGGGGGCACCGCGCTGTTCATCGTCGGGCTGATCGGCTTCAGTGTCGCCGACAGCCTCGTCGGCTGGTGCGTGGCGATGTTCATCTTCACTCTGGGCGAGATGATCATTTACCCGGCGGATTTCCTCTTCGTCGACACCCTCGCCCCGGAAGAACTGCGTGGCAGCTACTACGGCGCACAAAATCTGGCGGCACTGGGCGGTGCTTTAAGCCCGGCAATGTGCGGGTTTCTGCTGATGCACACACCGGCACCGAGCATGTTTTACGCCCTCAGTGGTCTCGCGGCGCTGGGCGGCTATCTGTGTTTTGTCAGTGGACGCAGGGCTGCTTCAATGCAAAGATAATGCACTCAAACTGCATTAATATGAATTTGTCAGCATCGAGATTGATCGGCACACTGTGCGCGTTCCTCCCCCAATGTTGGAACACTTCGAGGGCTTTCCGGATTTGCCGGACAAGTCCTTTTTTTTGCCCGGATTTTTGCAAGGATCGGTTTTACATGCTCGCTCGCTGGTTGCCCGCTGCCATCAACACTCGCCCCACCGAATGGAGCCGCGCCGCTATCGGCATGGCACTGGGCACGCTGTTCAGCGTGTGGTTGTGTGCCCAGGTATTTGGTCATGAAGTCGCTTATCACCTGATCGGCCCGTTGGGCGCCTCAGCGGTGTTGCTGTTCGCCGTATCGTCCGGCGCCCTCGCCCAGCCCTGGTCGATTCTGGGCGGCTATCTGTGTGCCGGTGTCGTGGCCTTGCTGGTCGCCCATGTGCTCGGCCGAACACTCGGCAGCGCGTGTCTGGCGGCGGGCATCGCGTTGATTCTGATGTGCTGGTTGCGTTGCCTGCACCCACCGGCCGGCGCGTTGGCGTTGACGCTGGTGCTGGCCGACCCAGCGACTATCGCCATGGACTGGAAAGCCATGGAGCCAGTGATGCTGGGGGCTGCGTGCATGTTGGCCAGCGCCTTGGCCTACAACAACCTGACGCGCATTCGTTACCCGAAACGCCCCGCCGAACCCGCCCCCGTGGTTGCCCCGGTCGACAGTCAGGCGATTACTGCTGAAGACCTGAAACTGGCGCTGGCCGACATGGAGGCGTTCATCGACATCACGCCTGAAGACCTGGAGCAATTGATCCACGCCAGTGAACTGCATGCCAAACGGCGCAGCATTGGTGAAGTTTTCACCCGCCCGTCCTGAATCCCCACACTTCTGTGTAGGCGCTGCCGAAGGCTCCTACACTGTCATTGCATTCCATCACCTGATGTAAAAATGCACACAGCCCCTGCAGATATCCTCGTTGTACAGGGCAAATTTGCACTGTTACGATCCGTTAACGCTCGCGCGCGAGCTTCTCGAATAAAGACAATAAAAGCAGGGAGTTAGTGATGACTGCTCAGGCTTCATCCCCGCGGACTCTGTCCATGGATGCCACGCAAAACGAAGTGCTGGCCGAGGTTCGCAACCACATCGGTCACCTGACCCTCAACCGCCCTACCGGCCTCAACGCCATTACCCTCGACATGGTTCGCCTGCTGCAACAGCGGCTCGACGCCTGGGCGAGCGACGCCGATGTGCACGCCGTTGTCCTGCGCGGTGCCGGTGACAAAGCCTTCTGCGCTGGCGGCGACATTCGTTCCCTCTACGACAGTTACAAGAGCGGCGACACGCTGCACGAAGATTTTTTCGTCGAGGAATACGCCCTCGACCTGACGATTCACCACTACCGCAAACCGGTGCTGGCGCTGATGGACGGATTCGTCCTCGGTGGCGGTATGGGTCTGGTGCAAGGCGCCGATCTGCGCGTGGTCACCGAGAAGAGCCGACTGGCGATGCCGGAAGTGGCCATCGGTTATTTCCCGGACGTCGGTGGCAGCTATTTCCTGCCGCGCATTCCCGGCGAGCTGGGGATATACCTGGGGGTCAGCGGCGTGCAGATCCGCGCTGCCGATGCGTTGTATTGCGGGCTCGCCGACTGGTATCTGGACAGCAGCAAACTGGCCATCCTCGATGAAAAACTCGATCAGATGGAATGGCAGGACACACCGCTCAAGTCGCTGCAAAACCTGTTGGCCAAACACGCCGTACAAACCCTGCCCGATGCGCCACTCGAAGCCTTGCGTCCGGCCATCGACCACTTCTTCGCGCTGCCGGACGTGCCAAGCATGGTCGAGCAACTGCGCGCCGTCACCGTTGCCAACAGCCATGAATGGGCGACCACCACGGCTGATCTGCTGGAAACCCGCTCGCCGCTGGCCATGGCCGTTACGCTGGAAATGCTCCGTCGTGGCCGGCACTTGAGCCTGGAACAGTGCTTCGCCCTCGAACTGCATCTGGATCGTCAGTGGTTCGCCCGCGGTGACCTGATCGAAGGCGTGCGCGCCCTGCTGATCGACAAAGACAAGACACCTCGCTGGAACCCGCCGAACCTCGCCGCGCTGGACGCTGCGCATGTGGCGAGTTTCTTCCACGGTTTTGCTGAGAGCGGGAGCTGAGCCATGCACGATCTCGAACTGACTGAAGAACAAGTGATGATCCGCGACATGGCCCGGGACTTTGCCCGCGGCGAAATCGCGCCTCATGCGCAAGCCTGGGAAAAGGCTGGCTGGATCGACGACGCCCTCGTGGCGAAGATGGGCGAGTTGGGTCTGCTGGGCATGGTCGTGCCTGAGGAATGGGGCGGGACCTACGTCGACTACGTCGCTTATGCGCTGGCCGTGGAAGAAATTTCCGCCGGCGATGGCGCCACTGGCGCGTTCATGAGCATCCACAACTCGGTGGGTTGCGGCCCGGTGATGAACTACGGCAGCGACGAGCAGAAACAGACCTGGCTGACGGATCTGGCCAGCGGCGCGGTGATCGGCTGCTTCTGCCTGACCGAACCGCAGGCCGGTTCCGAAGCGCACAACCTGCGCACTCGCGCCGAGCTGCGCGATGGCCAGTGGGTGATCAACGGCGCCAAGCAATTTGTCAGCAATGGCAAACGGGCGAAACTGGCGATCGTGTTTGCGGTGACCGACCCGGATCTGGGCAAGAAAGGCATTTCGGCGTTTCTGGTGCCCACCGATACACCGGGCTTCATCGTCGATCGCACCGAACACAAAATGGGCATCCGCGCTTCCGACACCTGTGCGGTGACGCTGAACAACTGCAGCATTCCCGAGGCCAATCTGCTTGGCGAGCGCGGCAAAGGTCTGGCGATTGCCCTGTCCAACCTTGAGGGCGGACGCATCGGCATCGCCGCGCAAGCGTTGGGGATTGCCCGCGCGGCGTTCGAAGCGGCGCTGGCTTATTCGCGGGATCGGGTGCAGTTCGGCAAGCCGATCAACGAACACCAAAGCATCGCCAATCTGCTGGCCGACATGCACATGCAATTGAACGCGGCGCGGTTGATGATTTTGCATGCGGCGCGTCTGCGCACGGCGGGCAAACCGTGTTTGTCAGAGGCCTCACAGGCCAAGCTGTTTGCGTCCGAGATGGCCGAGAAGGTTTGCTCGTCGGCGATTCAGATTCATGGTGGGTATGGGTATCTGGAAGATTATCCGGTCGAGAAGTATTACCGCGATGCGCGGATTACCCAGATTTATGAAGGCTCGAGCGAGATTCAGCGGATGGTGATTGCTCGGGAATTGAAGAACTACCAGTTGTAGCGTGATGGCCCTCTTTCCCTCACCCCAGCCCTCTCCCAGAGGGAGAGGGGGCCGACCGAGGTATCTCGCGTTATACATCGACCTGAAAGACCGAGTTGACGATGAATGCTACGGGACACTTGTGGCGGCCTGAAAGGCCGATGCGTTTGCCAATAAGCGATTTGCTGGCTTCTCAAACCTAAGCTCGCCTTGGTGGCTCAGGTCGATGTATCGCTCACAAAGAACTCGGTCAGTCCCCTCTCCCTCCGGGAGAGGGTTAGGGTGAGGGGCTCTTTCGCTGTCAACCGAATTACTTACCCTTGAACTCAGGCGTCCGCTTGGCCACAAACGCCGCCATCCCTTCCTTCTGATCCTGCGTCGCAAACGCCGCATGGAACACCCGGCGCTCAAACCGCACACCCTCCGTCAAATTGACCTCAAACGCACGGTTCACACTTTCCTTGACCATCATCGCAATCGGCAGCGATTTACTGGCGATCACTGCTGCCACTTTCAGCGCTTCATCGAGCAATTCATCACTCGGCACGATCCGCGCGACGATGCCGCAACGTTCAGCCTCAACCGCGTCGATTAAACGCCCGCTCAGGCACATTTCCATGGCTTTGGCTTTGCCCACGGCGCGAGTCAGACGTTGTGTGCCGCCCATACCCGGCAGCACGCCGAGGTTGATTTCCGGCTGACCGAATTTGGCGTTGTCGCCGGCCAGGATAAAGTCGCACATCAACGCCAGCTCACAGCCACCGCCGAGAGCAAAGCCATTAACGGCGGCGATGATCGGCTTGCGGCGGTTGGCCACGCGATCACTGTCGCTGAACAGGTCGTCCATATAAATCTGCGGATAGGTCAGCTCGGCCATTTCCTTGATGTCGGCACCGGCAGCGAAAGCCTTTTTCGAGCCGGTGATAACGATGCAACCGATGTTGCCATCCGCTTCCAGCGCATCAAGTGCCTGGTTCACTTCGCTGACCAGTTGCGCGTTCAGCGCGTTGAGCGCCTGCGGCCGGTTGAGAGTGATCAAGCCAACACGGCCGTGGTTTTCCAGCAGAATCGTTTCGTAAGTCATGGATAAAATTCCTGGTCAAAGATTGCGCGAAATAACCATGCGCTGAATATCGCTGGTGCCTTCGTAGATCTGGCAGACGCGCACGTCGCGGTAGATGCGCTCCAGCGGGAAATCGTTGAGATAACCGTAACCGCCGAGCGTCTGCAAAGCCATCGAGCAGACTTTCTCGGCCATCTCCGAGGCGAACAGTTTGGCCATGGACGCTTCGACCAGCGCCGGTTGACCGCTGTCACGCAGCGCCGCGGCGTAATGCACCATTTGCCGGGCGACGGCGATTTGCGTCGCCATGTCGGCAAGACGGAAAGCAACCGCCTGATGCTCGATGATCGGCTTGCCAAAGGTGTCACGGTCACGGGCGTAATCGCGCGCCGCTTCGAATGCTGCACGGGCCATGCCCACCGATTGCGAGGCGATACCGACGCGGCCACCTTCGAGGTTGGCCAAGGCGATTTTGTAACCTTCGCCCTCCTCACCCAACCGGTTGGAGACCGGCACTTTGACGTCTTCGAAGAGAATCTGGCAAGTGTCCGAGGCGTGCTGGCCGAGCTTGTCTTCGACGCGGGCAACTTTGTAGCCCGGCGAGTCGGTCGGCACGATAAACGCGCTGATCCCGCGCTTGCCGGCACCTGGATCGGTCACCGCAAAGACGATCACGATCCCGGCGTTTTGCCCGGAGGTGATGAACTGTTTGCAGCCGTTCAGCACGTAATGATCGCCTTCCAGACGTGCGCGGGTCTTCAGGCTGCTGGCGTCGGAACCGGCCTGCGGTTCGGTCAGCGCAAAAGCCCCGAGCATGGCGCCGCTGGCCAACGGCTTGAGAAAACGCTCGCGTTGATCGTCGTTGCCGAACTTGAGGATCGGCACGCAGCCGACCGAGTTGTGCACGCTCATGATCGTCGAGCAGGCACCGTCGCCGGCGGCGATTTCTTCCAGCGCCATGGCGTAGGCCAGGTAACCGGTGTCGCAACCGCCCCACTGCTCCGGCACGAGCATGCCGAAAAAGCCCAGCTCGGCCATCTCGCCAATGGCTTCCTTGGGAAAGCGGTGCTCGCGATCCCACTCGGCGGCAAACGGTTTCAACCGTTCCTCGGCAAACTGCCGGGCCATGTCGCGGATCTGTTGTTGGTCTTCGTTGGGGATCATGGTGAGTCCTTAAATCCGGTTTGCTACGCAAAACCCTGTGGGAGCGGGCTTGCCCGCGATGAGGCCGTGTCAATCAAAATATTGGCTGTCTGCCCCACCGCCATCGCGGGCAAGCCCGCTCCCACAGGGTCAGGTGTCAACTTCAGTAAACGCATTCCACGGCCATGGCCGTTGCTTCACCGCCACCAATGCAGATGGCCGCGATGCCGCGTTTCAGATTGTTCTGGCGCAACGCCGAGAGCAACGTCACCAGAATCCGCGCACCCGACGCACCGATCGGATGGCCCAGCGCACAAGCACCGCCGTGGATGTTCAGCTTCTCGTGCGGGATATCGAGATGCTTCATCGCCGCCATCGCAACCACCGCAAATGCTTCGTTGACTTCAAACAGGTCAACCTCGGCCAGCGACCAACCGGTCTTTTTCACCAGTTTGTTGATCGCCCCGATCGGTGCCACCGGAAACAGGCCCGGAGTATCAGCGAACGCCGAGTGGCCGTGAATGACCGCCAGCGGTTTCAAACCAAGTTTCTGCGCCTGCGACTGACGCATCAGCACCAGCGCCGCTGCGCCGTCAGAAATCGAACTGGAGTTCGCCGCCGTCACCGTCCCGCCTTCGCGGAACGCCGGTTTCAGCGAAGCGACCTTGTCCAGTTTGGCTTTCGGCGGCTGTTCGTCATTGCTGATCAGCACCTGCTCTTTGCCGACGGTCACGGTCAGCGGGACGATTTCGTCCTTGAAGCGGCCGTCCTTGATCGCCTGTTGCGCGCGCGTGGTCGAGGCGATGGCGAAGGCGTCCTGCGCTTCACGGCTGAATTCATTGGTGTCGGCGCACTCCTCGGCGAAGGTACCCATCAGGCGCCCCTTGTCGTACGCGTCTTCGAGACCATCGAGGAACATCGAATCCAGCACCCGGCCGTGGCCCATGCGGTAACCGGCGCGGGCACGATCCAGCAGATACGGCGAGTTGGACATGCTTTCCATGCCGCCAGCGATCACCACATCGGCGCTGCCAGCGACCAGCATGTCGTGGGCCAGGATGGTGGTTTCCATGCCTGAGCCGCACATCTTGTTGACGGTGGTGCAACGGGTCGATTTATCCAGCCCGGCGCCGAGCGCTGCTTGCCGCGCCGGGGCCTGGCCGAGGCCCGCAGGCAATACGCAACCGAACAGCACTTCGTCGACCGCATCGCTGGCGACACCGGCGCGTTCAACCGCTGCCTTGATGGCGGCAGCGCCGAGTTGCGGCGCGGTGAGGCTTTTCAGTTCGCCCTGAAAGCCGCCCATCGGGGTGCGAACGGCGCTGACGATAACAATCGGATCGTTGGAAATAGTCATGACAAATCCTCCTTACCTGGCGGCCATGCGCAAGGCGCCGTCGAGACGGATCACCTCACCGTTGAGCATGCTGTTTTCGATGATATGCCGAACCAGCGCGGCGTACTCGGCAGGCTTGCCCAGACGCGGCGGGAACGGTACGCCGGCCGCCAGCGAGTCGCGGACTTCCGGGGTCATGCCGGCCATCATCGGCGTTTCAAAAATGCCCGGGGCGATGGTCATCACGCGGATGCCGAAGCGCGCCAGTTCACGGGCGGCCGGCAGGGTCAGACTGGCGATGGCGCCTTTTGACGCTGCATACGCGGCCTGACCAATCTGGCCGTCGAATGCCGCTACCGAGGCGGTGTTGATGATCACGCCGCGCTCGCCATCAGCATTGGCCTCGCTCTCGGCAATCGCCGCAGCGGCCAGGCGCAACATGTTGAAGCTGCCGACCAGGTTGACGTTGATCACCTGGGCGAAACTGGACAATACGTGCGGGCCGTTCTTGCCAAGGATCTTCTCGCCACGGACGATGCCGGCGCAGTTGACCAGACCATTCAGGCTGCCGAATGCAGTGACGGTCGCGTGTATGGCGGCTTCGGCGGCGGCTTCATTACTGATGTCAGCGACGACGCTTTGCGCACCCAGGCGTTGGGCCTGCGCGGCAACCGCTTCGGCGTTCATGTCCACCAGCATCACTTTGGCGCCGGCATTCACCAGCAATTCAGCGGTGGCTGCACCCAGGCCGGAAGCGCCGCCAGTGACGATAAAAACCTTGTTCTCGATCTGCATGACTGTTTCCTTCGATTCAAGCTGAAACGTTGTGCGCCGCGGCCTCTTGAGCCTTGGCGATTTCCTGGTTGCGCAAGATAAAGCGCTGCAATTTGCCGCTCGGGGTCTTGGGCAATTCGCTGACAAATTCGATTTCACGCGGGTACGAATGGGCGGCCAGACGTTTTCGTACGTGCTGGCGAAGTTCTTCGGCCAACTCTGGTGCCGCGCGGTATTGCGCGCTGAGCACCACGAAGGCTTTGACCAGTTCGGTGCGCTCCGGATCGGGTTTGCCGACCACCGCGGCCTCGACCACGGCCGGATGCTCGATCAATGCGCTTTCGACGTCGAATGGGCCGACGCGGTAGCCAGATGTGGTAATCACGTCGTCGCTGCGGCCGACGAAACTGATGCTGCCATCCGGGTTCAACTCCACCGTGTCGCCACTCAGGTAGTAATCGCCGACGAAGGCTTTGGTCGGTGCGCCTTCATAGCCGCCAAACCAGCACATCGGCGAGTTGGCACGGTCGATGGCGAGGATGCCTGGCTGGCCGACGCCCAGTTCCTTATGCTGCTCGTCGAGCACCACAATGCGATGACCCGGCGAGGCGAAACCGGCGGCGCCAGCGTGAACTGCATGGTCGAGGCCGTGGTGGTTACACAGCACCATGCCCAGTTCGGTCTGGCCGTAATGGTCGTGGATGACCACATCAAGGTTGTCAGCGAACCAGCGGATCACTTCCGGGTTCAGCGGTTCGCCCGCGCTGCTGACGATCCGCAGCTTGCCCTTGATTGACCTGGCGAACTCGTCACCGCCGGCAATCAGCAGACGATAGGCCGTCGGCGAACCGGTGAGGTTGGTGATCCCATACTTGTTGATCACCCGGCAGGTGCTTTCGAGGGTGAACGGGCCATCGTAGAACGTGATCGGATGCCCCATTGCCAACGGGCCGGTGACGCCGAAATAGATGCCATAGGCCCAACCCGGATCGGCGACGTTCCAGAATGCATCTTCCGGGCGCAGATCCACCGCATCACGGGTGTAACTCTGGAACGCGACGATCGCCTTGAGCGGTACCGACAGGGCTTTCGCCGGGCCGGTGGTGCCCGAGGTAAACATCAGCAGGAACGGGTCTTCGCCGCTCAGCAGCACGGGTTCGCAGACGTTGGAATAATTGGCCAGTTCAGCCCAGAAACTGAAATCGCCACGGACAATGCCCTGGCCCTTGGCGCCGCCGACCGTGACCAGCGTCGGGCAGTCGGCAACTTCAGCGAGTTTCGGCCGGTTGACGGCGTCGGTCACCACGACTTTGGCGCCGGAGCTGTTCAGTCGATGTTCGAGGGCCTTGGGCCCGAACGCGGTGAACAGCGGTTGATAGACCGCGCCGATACGCCAGGTGGCGAAAACGGTGATGAGCAATTCGATATTGCGTGGCAGCAGGCCGGCGACCTTGTCACCCTTGCGCACGCCTTGGGCGAGGAGGAAATTGGCGAATCGCGCGGCTTTGTCCTGCAAGTCGCTGAAGGTGTACGTCGCGCTGGCGCCGTCGCGGCCTTCCCAGAACAGCGCGATGCGCCCCGGCAATGCATGGCGGTCGCAACATTCGACGCAGGCGTTGAGCGCCTCAAGCGAGCCGCTGAGTGCGGCATCCACAGTGTGCTGATAGTTGAACTGTTCGGTGGCAGACAAGTAGTCGCGCATTGCCAGAATCCCTCTGTGTTTTTATTAGGCTGGGAACCGTAAACAACAGAGGGATAGTCGCGCTGTAAGGGGCTTGGGGCAATGGTCAAAGCCATCAAAGTGGCTGACTGGTTTGGCCAGGGTTCAAGAAATGTGCCGCCAGGATTGCCGCCTTCGCGAGCAGGCTCGCTCCCACATTTGAAATGCGTTCACCCTGTGGGAGCGAGCCTGCTCGCGAAGGGGCCAGATCAGCCAACATGGAATTCGGATCAGACGGCTTCGTTAAGGATCAGCGTCCGGTAATGCCCCGGATTTGACCCCGACCACTTGCGAAACGCCTTGTAGAACGAACTCGCATCGGCAAACCCCAAGCGGCTGGCGATCTCGACAAAGCTGATCGAAGGCTCGGCCAGCCAGACAATCGCCAGTTCCTTGCGCACGCTGTCCTTGAGGCCCTGATACGTCTGCCCTTCCTCGGCCAGGCGACGGCGCAACGTCGAGGCCGACATGCACAGTTGCTGGGCCAGCGCTTCAGTTTCCGGCCACTGCTCGGCAGGCAACTGACGCAAATCGTGTTTGATCCGGCTGGCCAGGCTCTGCGGGTCGCGGTACTTGACCAGAATGTTGGCCGGCGCGTGAGCCAGGAAGCGCTTGAGCTCCTCGGCGGAACGTTTGATCGGCAGATCGAGGCAATCGGCGGAAAAGATCATCCGCGTGCGTGGCCGATCAAAGCGCAGGTTGTCCGAGAACATCACCCGGTAGTCATCGGTAAAGTCCGGCGCCGGGCAGCGCAGTTCGATGGCCAGGATCGGAATCCGCCGCCCCGCCAGCCAGCAGGCCACGCCGTGGACGATCATCCAATAGGTGAAGTAGGTAAACGCGCGGCGTGGTTCCGGATCGTCTTCAAGCAGGACAATTTCCGCAAGACTCTGCTGATGCACCAGTTGCGCCGGCAGGCGCTCAAGCATCAACGACAGGAAACTCAGGCCCGTGCTCAAACCGGCTGCCAGCGTCGGTTGTGCCATGGCGCTGCGGCAAAGGAACTCCAGACTGCCGGACTTGAGCTTGCGCGGGTCCATGCCGAAGAACTCGTCATCCCCCCGCCGAGCCAACAGACGCCAGAGCTTTGCATATTGCGATGCCGGCACCCGGCCCTCGCCGGTTTCCAGCAAGGTCGGGGCAATGCCGACCTTGTTCAACAGTTCTTCCCTGGCCACGCCTGGGGCGCAACTTTGCAGCAGCGCTTCACGCACCAGTTGCACGGCGATGGTGTCTTTTTCCGACATGGAACGCGGCAGACCTTGTTGTTTTTGAGTGACGGGCATCTTACCGCAGCCACCCGCGCGTTGCTGGCCCGAAAACAATGCAAAACCCTGTGGGAGCGGGCTTGCCCGCGATTGCAATGGAACAGCTGGCATTTCTGTTGACTGACAGGACGCCATCGCGGGCAAGCCTGCTCCCACAGGGTTCTGTGCTGAACATAACGTCATGTTGTTCAGCTTGCGTTCAGGTTCTTGTCAATGATTGCCATATGAGAATGAGTGTCATTATGTTACAACTTAGCTTCCTATCTAAATCACCGCGGATACCGAATGCTCGTTCCCTTTCTGATCATGCTGCGCGAAGGCATTGAAGCCGCGTTGATCGTTGGCATTATCGCCAGCTACCTGCAACAGACCGGCCGCGGCGAATGGATGCCCGCCGTGTGGATCGGTGTTTTTCTCGCGGCAGCCCTGGCATTGCTGGTCGGCGGTGGTCTGGAACTGGTCAGCGCCGAATTCCCGCAAAAGCAGCAGGAACTGTTCGAAGGCGTAGTCGGGTTGGCGGCCGTGGCGATTCTCAGCTCGATGGTGTTCTGGATGCGCAAGGTCGCGCGGTCGATCAAGCATTCGCTGCACGCCTCGCTGGATCAGGCGCTGACCTCGTCCAGAAATCAGGTGATTGCGCTGATCGCCATGGTCTTCTTTGCCGTGGCGCGAGAGGGTCTGGAAACCGTGTTCTTTTTGCTCGCAGTGTTCCAGCAGAGCGAAGGCCCGAGCGCGCCGATTGGCGCCCTGCTCGGCCTGATTCTGGCGATCATCGTTGGCTTCCTCATCTACAGCGGCAGCATGCGCCTCAACCTCTCGGCATTTTTCAAGTGGACCGGGTTGTTCATTCTGGTCGTGGCCGCGGGAATTCTCGCCAATTCGGTGCAAGCCCTGCATGAAGCCGGCGTGTGGAATCACCTGCAAACCGTGCTCTTCGATTTCAGCGCGACGCTGCCGATGGATGGCCCGCTGGGCTCGGTGCTGGCCGGCATGTTCGGTTATCAGGATGCGCCGACGGTCAGCACCCTTGGCGCATACCTGATCTATCTGCTGCTGGCGCTGGCGATGTTCTTTCTGCCCGCGCCCAAGCCTGTCGCGCAATCGTCTTCTGCTTCCAGCCAATAAGGGCACTTATGTCAAAGCCTAATACTCCTCAGGCCTCGCCTCCCCGTGCCTTGCGTTGGGCGCTGGCCGGTTCGGTGATCGTGATGATCGCCGCCGGTGGCCTGTTCTGGTACGCCTCGAAAATGGCCGCGGCCAAGCGTCAGCACAACCACGATGAAGTGGTGGTCAACATTCATCCGGGCAATTGCCAGCCGAACGCCCTGACAGTCCCGGCCGGTCGCGCCAGTTTCCGCATCGTCAACCGCTCCGAACGGGCGGTGGAATGGGAAATCCTCGACGGCGTGCTGGTGGTCGAAGAGCGTGAAAACATCGCCCCGGGCCTGAGCCAGGTGATCAATGCCAACCTGCAACCCGGCGACTACGCCATCACTTGCGGCCTGCTGAGCAACCCGCGCGGCACCCTGCATGTGACACCGACCGCCGCTTCTGACGCCGCCTCGAAAGCCAAGCCGTCGATGGTGGCCTTTATCGGGCCGCTGTCGGAATTCCGTGTGTATCTGGCCAGCCAGGGCAGCGCGTTGATCAAAACCACCACCGCGCTCAATCAGGCGATTGCCAGCGGTGACTTGAGTCAGGCGCAGGCGTTGTACCTGCCGGCGCGGGCGGCGTATCAACGCTTGGCCCCAGCGGCTCAGCGACTGGCCGAACTGGACAACCGCATCAATGCGCGCGCCGATTACTTCGAGAAGCGCGAGCAGGATCCGGCGTTCGTCGGTTTCCACCGCATCGAATACGCGCTGTTCCAGCAACGCCAACTCGATGATCTCGCCGCCGTCGCCCAGCGTCTGGTGAGCGACGTCACCACGCTGAGACAGCAACTGCTCGCGCAATCGTTGCCACCCGAGCAACTGGTCAAGATCGTCGTGCGCAACCTCAACACCCTCGCCGACGTGCGTGCCGCCAGCGGTGAAGAAGAACGCTACAGCCACAGCGACCTCAACGGTTTCGCCGCCAATCTGCAAACCGCACACAAAGTGGTCGATCTGCTGCGGCCGATGCTGAGCAAGTCGGCGGCGGAACTGTTGCCGAAAATCGACCAGACGCTGGCCGGCTTCGACAACGAACTGAACAGCTACAAGGTCAAGGACGGCTACGCCAGCTACGACGCCATCAGCGGCGCGCAACGCAAGCAGATCGCCGACAAGGCTCAGGCTTTGGCCGACGTACTTGATGGCATCGATCCAGCCCTTGGCCTTTCCGGCCTGTAAGCAGAAGACCCGTACCGATGAAAGATTCAGAACAACTCAACCTGCAACGCCGCCGTGTACTGATGGGCATGGGCGCTGCCGGTGTCGCGCTGGCCGGATCAGCCCTGAGCTGCCCGGTTATGGCGGCTGCACCTGCGCAAGTCACCGAAGCACCTAGCAGCGACAAGACCGAAGACCGTCACGATTTCCACAGTGTGCATCAAACCGGCATCGTCACCCCTCGCCCGGCGTCGGGCATGTTGGTGGCGTTCGATGTGTTGGCCAGCGATCGCGAAGATCTCGAGCGACTGTTCCGCACGCTCAACGAGCGCATCGCCTTCCTGATGAAGGGCGGACCGGTCGCGCAGATCGATCCGAAACTGCCGCCGCCAGACTCCGGCATCCTCGGCCCGGTCGTCACCCCGGACAACCTGACCATCACCGTGTCGGTGGGCGAATCGCTGTTCGATGAGCGCTTCGGCCTGGCGGACGCCAAACCCAAGCGTCTGCAACGCATGGTCGGTTTCCCCAACGATGCGCTGGAGGCCGATTGCTGCCATGGCGACTTGAGTCTGCAGTTCTGCGCCAACACCGCCGACACCAACATCCACGCCCTGCGCGACATCGTCAAAAACCTGCCGGACCTGTTGCTGGTGCGCTGGAAACAGGAAGGCAGCGTGCCGCCGCAAGCCCCGGCCAAACCCGGTGTGCCGGCGCAATCGGCGCGCAACTTCCTGGGTTTCCGTGATGGCTCGGCCAACCCCGATTCCAACGACCATAAAGCCATGGATCGCCTGGTATGGGTGCAACCGGGCAGCGACGAACCGGCCTGGGCGGCGCACGGCAGTTATCAAGCGGTACGGATCATCCGCAACTTCGTCGAACGCTGGGATCGCACGCCGTTGCAGGAGCAGGAAAGCATTTTCGGTCGGACCAAGAACACCGGCGCGCCGATGGGCGGCCACCACGAAAGCGAGGTCCCGGATTACAGCAAAGACCCGGAAGGCAAGCTGACCAGGCTCGACGCGCACATTCGCCTGGCCAACCCGCGCACCGCCGCCAGCCAGGCCAACCTGATCCTGCGCCGACCGTTCAACTATTCCAATGGCGTCAACAAGAACGGCCAGCTCGACATGGGCCTGCTGTTCATCTGTTACCAGGCAGATCTGGAAAAAGGCTTCATTACCGTGCAGAACCGCCTCAACGGTGAACCGCTGGAGGAATACCTCAAACCGGTCGGCGGCGGTTACTTCTTCACCCTGCCGGGTGTGACGGGCGACAAAGACTTTATCGGGCGCTCGCTGCTCAACGCCACACAACCCAAAACAGCCGCATAAAACAACTTCAACACTGGAGCCGCCCCCATGAAAAAGACGCCACTCGCGTTATTGCTGACCCTCGGATTGCTCAACACCCCAATGTCGGCATTCGCCGCGACAGCACCGCTGGATCTGGTCGGTCCGGTGTCGGACTATAAGATCTACGTCACCGAACAACTCGATGAACTGGCCAGCCACACCCAGCAATTCACCGACGCCGTGAAGAAAGGCGACCTGGCGACCGAGCAAAAACTCTACGCACCGACCCGCGTCTTCTACGAGAAGATCGAGCCGATTGCCGAGCTGTTCAGTGACCTCGATGCGTCCATCGATTCTCGCGTCGATGACCACGAAAAAGGCGTAAAGGCTGAAGATTTCACCGGTTTCCACCGCATCGAATATTCACTGTTCGCGCAGAAAAGCACCCAGGGCCTTGATGCATTGGCGGATGGCTTGAACAAAGACGTGCAAGACCTGCAAACCCGCGTGGCCGGCCTGACCTTCCCGCCGGAAAAAGTGGTGGGCGGTGCGGCTGCGCTGCTGGAAGAAGTGGCCGCGACGAAGATTTCCGGTGAGGAAGATCGCTACAGCCACACCGACCTGTATGACTTTCAGGGCAACATCGATGGCGCGAAGAAAATCGTCGATTTGTTCCGCCCGCAGATCGAGCAGCAGGACAAGGCTTTCATAGCGAAAGTCGACAAGAACTTCGCCACCGTCAACAAGGTGCTGGCCAGGTACAAGACCCAGGATGGCGGGTTTGAGACGTATGACAAGGTCAAGGATAACGACCGCAAGGCGCTGGTCGGGCCGGTGAATACATTGGCGGAAGACCTTTCCACGTTGCGTGGGAAGTTGGGGCTGAATTAAGTTTTCCAGCGTCTGGGCTGGCCCCTTCGCGAGCAGGCTCGCTCCCACAGGGTTTTGGAGTGCTCACGGATTTTGTGAACACCCGCCAGACCTGTGGGAGCTGGCTTGCCAGCGATGACGTCAGCAGGCTCGCCGCATCATCCGGATCAAGTTACAGAATCCGGTAAAGCAACCGCTCAATCCGCACCCGACTTACGCGCTTGAGAAACTTCGCCACCCCGGCCGGGTATTCCGGCAAGGTCTCAAGGTCGTGGAAGCTGGAAATCCGCGAGGTATGGCCGAAGATCGCCTTCAGCTCCTGCGCTCGCGGGTCCACCCACTCGCCTTTGGGATCATCGATCAACAACGCATTTTCCAGGTCCAGGCGGAACGCCCGTGGATTAAGGTTGTTGCCGGTCAGCAGCGTGTAGCGCTGATCGATCCACATGCCCTTGAGGTGATAGGTGTTGTCGCCGTCACGCCACAGGTGCAGGTTCAACTGACCGCTGTCGATGCTGCGCTGATGGCGTTTGGCGAAGCGGCGCAGGCTGATCTCGTACAGGTACGGCAGCGCTGAGATCACCCTGAACGGCTCGCTCGGCGGGATGTAGAAGTCGTTGGCGGTCTTGTCGCCAACCACGATATCGATCTTCACGCCACGGGCCAGCGCGCGGTTGATCTCGCGGATCACCCCCAGCGGCAGGTTGAAGTAAGGCGTGCAAATGGTCAGCTGCTTTTGCGCACTGGCGATCAGTTCGAGAATCGCCCGGTTCAGCGGGTTGTTCTTGCCCACGCCCAGCAATGGACTGACCGACAAACCTTCTCTGGCGGTGCTGCCGGCACTGGTGTCGTACGCCGCGTGCTTGAGGCGGCTGCGCAGATCGCCGATATCGTTACGCAGGCTGCGGGTGGTCGGCAGATTCGGTAGGTCGAGACGATGCACCGCTTTGGATTCGATCAGGCCGTGTTTGACCAGGTGATGCATTGAGTCCGCCAGCTCAGGGCTCTGCAGGACGTGATAGCGGTCGAAACGGTACTTGTCGAACTTGTGCAGGTAAACGTTGTTAAGGCTGGCGCCGCTGTAGACCACGCAATCGTCGATCACGAAGCCCTTCAAATGCAGCACACCGAACAGTTCGCGGGTTTGCACCGGTACACCGTAGACCGGCACTTCGCTCTGGTGGGTGCGGGTCATTTCCTGATACCACGCCGAATTGCCCGGCTGCTTGCCGGCACCGATCAGCCCGCGCTGGGCGCGCAGCCAGTCGACCACCACGGCGATTTCCAGCTCGGGTCGCGCGAGTTTGGCGGCGTGCAAGGCATCAAGGATTTCCTGACCGGCTTCGTCTTGCTGCAAATACAGCGCAACGACATAGATGCGCTGGGTCGCCGCAGCGATTTTCTCCAGCAGGCAACGGCGGAACTCGGCGGCGCCGGACAAAATGGTCACGGCCTCGGCGGTCAGCGGAAAGCTGCGCAGTTTAGGCAGCAGAGAACGTTTGAAGAGCAACGGCATAGGGCTCGCAATGGGTCGAATCCGAAGAACCCGAGAGCTTACACCATCGATCCCTGTGGGTCTTGTGAGTGTCTGTAAAGAGATCGAAAGTTCGCGGCCTTCGGCAGCGCCTGCAAGGTATTCACAATCCCCGTGCAGGAGCTGCCGAAGGCTGCGATCTTTTGACTTTGAAAAATAACTTGCCAATGAAGAACGCCCGTTCTACTGTTCGCAACATGAACGAAATCAAAGACACCTCAACCCGCGACATCATTCTGGATGTCACCGAAAAGCTGATCTATAGAAGTGGCATCGCCGCCACGGGCATGGATCTTCTGGTGAAAACCGCCGGCGTCTCCAGAAAGAGCATCTACCGCTACTTCACCAATAAAGATGAGTTGGTGGCTGCCGCCCTTCAACGTCGCGATGTGCGCTGGATGCACTGGTACCGAAGCGCTGTCGATCAGGCCGAAACGCCGGCCGATCGCCTGCTCAACCTGTTTACCGTGCTCAAGGGCTGGTTCGCCTCCGAGGGCTTTCGCGGCTGCGCCTTCATCAACACCAGCGGCGAGACCGGCGACGCGCAAGATCCGGTGCGTCTGATCGCCAGGGAACATAAACAGAAGCTGCTCGACTACGTGTGCGAGCTGTGTACCGAACATGGCGCCAAGGATCCGCAGTTGCTGGCCAAACAGCTGCTGATCCTGATTGACGGCGCCATTACCGTAGCGCTTGTGATGGGTGATCACAGTGCCGCCGATAATGCGCAATGCATGGCGCGCAAGTTATTGGACCTGTAACGCCTTAATAGGCCAGACAAGTTGTTTAAACGTTGAATCTATCGGGAGACTGATCATGTCTACTGCAGCTCAGGTACGTCCGCCATTGCCACCCTTCAACCTTGAATCGGCCATCGAGAAAGTTCGCCTGGCCGAAGACGGCTGGAACTCCCGCGATCCCGAGAGGGTCTCGTTGGCCTACACCCTCGAGACGAAATGGCGCAACCGCGCCGAGTTCGCCAACAACCGCGAAGAGGCCAAAGCCTTCCTCACCCGTAAATGGGCGAAAGAGCTGGACTACCGACTGATCAAGGAACTCTGGGCCTACTCGGACACGCGCATTGCGGTGCGCTATGCCTACGAATGGCATGACGATTCCGGCAACTGGTTCCGCTCCTACGGGAACGAGAACTGGGAGTTCGACGACAACGGCCTGATGTTCCAGCGCTATGCCTGCATCAACGACCTGCCGATTCAGGAAAGCGAGCGCAAGTTCCACTGGCCGCTGGGCCGTCGCCCGGATGATCATCCGGGACTGTCGGCGCTTGGTCTGTAACCCGCTTCTGTAGGAGCTGCGGCACGCTGCGATCTTTTAATCTTGCTCTTAAAAAACAGATCAAAAGATCGCAGCCTCGTTTCACTCGACAGCTCCTACAGGGGGGCGGGGGTTTTGCTCAATGTAGAACCGTCAGCGCAAATCCGATCGAACTCATGGCAAACCTGCCGGGTCAACCGGCCATACCCGCCATGAGACTCGGAGACCCACGATGACCGATTATCCAAAACCACCCTTCCCTGCGCAGGCCCAATCCGTTCCCGGTTCGCAACGCAAAATGGAGCCGTATCCTGATTGCGGCGAGCAAAGTTACGTTGGCTCGGGCCGACTGGCCGGCAAGATCGCCCTGATCACTGGCGGCGACAGCGGTATCGGCCGCGCCGTGGCCATTGCCTTTGCCCGTGAAGGCGCTGACGTTGTCGTCGCTTACCTCGATGAACACGAAGACGCGAAGGAAACCGCACGCTGGGTCGAACAGGCCGGTCGCCAATGCCTGTTGCTGTCGGGCGACCTCGCGCAAAAGTCCCATTGCCAGGAACTGGTCGATCAAACCATTGAACGCTTCGGCCGCATCGACGTGCTGGTCAACAATGCCGCGTTCCAGATGACCCACGAAAACTTCGAAGACATCCCCGATGACGAATGGGTGATGACCTTCGACGTCAACATCACGGCGATTTTCCGCCTGTGTCAGGCAGCGATCAAACACATGCGCCCCGGTGCGTCGATCATCAATACCAGCTCAGTCAATTCGGACATGCCGAAGCCGAGCCTGCTGGCTTACGCCACCACCAAGGGTGCGATCGCCAACTTCACCGGTGGTCTGGCGCAGATGCTCGGGCCCAAGGAAATTCGCGTGAACTGCGTGGCGCCGGGGCCGATCTGGACGCCTCTGATCGTCTCGACCATGCCTGATGAAGAAGTGCAGAACTTCGGTGGCAATACCCCGCTGGGGCGTCCCGGCCAGCCGGTGGAGGTTGCGCCGATCTACGTTCTGCTGGCATCCGACGAAGCCAGCTACATCACCGGCCAACGCTATGGCGTCACGGGCGGCAAACCGATGCTCTGAGCATCGCCCCTGATCGGCCCCGGGGTCACTGGTAACCCCGGGGTTCTCACAACTCTGTAAGAGTTGCACCAACCCACCCACAAACCAGGCCGTACGAGAGATGAATCATGAGTTTTACCGTGTGGGTTGCCGTGCTCGGCGCCGTGTTGCTGACGCTGGCGCTGACCTCCTCCTATTTGCGCTGGATGCCGGTGACGACCTCGGCGGTGTGCTTGCTGCTGGGTGTTGCAATTGGCCCCAGTGGCCTGGATCTGCTGAAACTGTCGCTGGATGACGCCTCGTTGTGGATGGAGCACCTGACGGAAGTCGCGGTGCTCTTTTCGTTGTTTGTCTGCGGATTGAAACTGCGCCTGCCGCTAAGCGACAAGCGTTGGCGGATCGCGTTCGGCCTGGCCGGCCCGGTGATGGTACTGACCATCGCTGGCGTCTGCCTGTTGCTGCATTGGGGCTTTCAACTCGCGTGGGGGCCCTCGCTGCTGATCGGCGCGATTCTGGCGCCGACCGACCCCGTGCTCGCGGCGCTGGTCCAGGTCAACGACGCGAGGGACGTCGACAGCGTGCGCTTCGGCCTGTCCGGCGAGGCTGGGCTGAATGACGGCATCGCCTTTCCTTTTGTAATCCTAGGATTGCTATTACTGCAGGCCGATAGCAACAACGGACTCTGGCAGGACTGGTTCTTGGACAGCGTGTTATGGGCTGTACCCGCCGGGTTGTTGACCGGTTACTGGATGGGGCGTGGCATCGGCCGCGTGACGCTGTCATTACGTATCCATAACGAAGACAGCACTCTGAGCCCCAATGACTATCTGGCGCTGGCATTGATCGCGCTGGCCTATGTCATGGCCGAAGCCATCGGTGGCTATGGCTTTCTGTCGGTATTTGCTGCGGGACTGGGCCTGCGTCAGGTGGAAGTTCAATCCACCGGAGCCACTCAGCCGCCCGCCGAGCATCTGGTGCAACCGGTAGTCGGTCACCTGAATACGGAACCGCAGCATGCCGTGCATGGCGATACCGAACAGATGGAAGACAGTCAGGTTGCTGCCGGGATCATGATGGGTGACATGTTGTCGTTCGGTGGCCTGGTTGAACGGGCGATGGAAGTGTTTCTCGTCACACTGCTGGGTGTTGTGCTGATTGCACACTGGGACTGGCGGGCGTTACTGGTTGGTGGCGTGTTGTTCTGCCTGATTCGCCCGCTTTGTGTTGCGCTGATGCCGTGGGGTTCTTTGCTGCAGGGACGGCAACGTTTGCTGATCGGCTGGTTCGGCATTCGCGGGATCGGCAGCCTGTTCTATCTGTTTTATGCCTTGAATCATGGGCTGAGCGATTCGGTGGCCACGCTGTGTACCGACCTGACGCTGTCGATAGTGGCGCTGAGTATTTTGCTGCATGGCATCAGTACGCAACCGATCCTTGCGCGATATGAACAGCGCAAAAAGCGCTCCCGACAATAACTGCGGAATGTTCTGATGAAAAAAAATGGATCGCTCTGCAACTGCCGGCGGTCACAACCTTAACTCCCTGCCGCACCCTGCGACGGGGTACGGCAGGTTCGGTTCCCCTGCGGCATCGCGCCCTGAAAAGGAATCCCGATATTTAAGGTTACGGTCATGAAAGAATGCTCGACTCCTGCGCAAATCAAGGCTTGCAGGGCTTTGGCCCTGGAACGCAATCGTCAATTGTTCGAAGAAGCACACGCGCTGAATCGCGCGGCTCATCAGCTACTCGAAAGCGGGCAGCTGGATCTCGAACAGTTTGAGCACTATCGGGCTTTACGCCGAAAAGCCGATGTGAAGTTTGCCGATGCGATTGAGCATTTGTGCGTGCTGAACGAGGATTTCCCGCCGATTCCGATGTCGGTGCAGAATTCGCAGGGGTTGCGTCGGGAGTTGGAGACGGCGGAATAGGCTGAAAAAGCCCCCTCACCCTAGCCCTCTCCCCGAGGGAGAGGGGACTGACCGTGTTGTTCTCAGGCGTTACGCCGACGTGAGACACCGAGTCGAACTCAAGTTTTGAACACAACCAAGATCCGCTCCCTCTCCCTCTGGGAGAGGGCTGGGGTGAGGGGCTGTTGATCTTCGACTCTGGTAGCCAAAACCTAGCCCCCAGGATTCGTTACCTGAATAAACACCGCATAACTGCCCAGCATCATCCAGAACGTGGCAAAAATCCACGGCGTGCGCACCGAGAACAACAGCGATTTACGGTAGCCCTTGTGGCTCGACTCCGTCTCGCTGAACAGGGGTGATTCGTCGTACGCCAGACCCATCAAAGGCTCGCTGTGCAGCAAATGGCTCTGCTTGAAGTGCCAGTGGTCGATGATGTCGTACGCCGCGCGAATCCCAGGCCAGGCGTTGAGCGAGCTGAGCAGTCCCAACAGCGCCAGAAACGGTGGCACCACCAAGGTAAACAACTTGCCCCATTCCGGGTTGAGGTTGGACATGCACGAAGCAAAGGCAATCACCAGGAACGATTGCGCCGCCAGATAGGCATCGGTGCGATTGGCGAGGATGCTGGTTTCGTACTGGATTTCGCGCCTATAGAAGTCCAGACGTTCCTTGGGTGAGCCGAACATCTTGGCGTCATGTTCGGTCTGGATTTCTTCAGCGGTCGGGTGGGTCAATATGCGAGACACGAGACGCGGGCTCCGGGCAGGTAAAAAACTTAGAAACCCCCTGCCTCACACTAGTTCAGCCGAATATCCCCGAAGCTCATTTCATCGACAGGGCAATGATCTCCACAAGATTCAACTGCGTGAACGGTTTCGGCAGGCGCGGCAACTGCGCGGCGAAGCCTTCCAGGCGCTCGGCGTAACCGGTGGCCAGAATGATCGGCAGATCAGGTTTCAGCACCCGCACCGCGTGGGCCAGTTGCGCGCCGCTCATGTGCGGCATGGCCATGTCGGTAATCATCAGGTCGATGACCTCGCCTCGGTCGAACAGCGCCAGCGCCTCAGTGCCGGAGGTTGCGCTGACCACACGGTGACCGAGGTCTTCGAGCAGCAGACTGGTGCTGGTCAGCACCAACGAGTCGTCGTCCACCACCAACACGCTTAGCCGCGGCACAACGATCGGAGCGGCCGGCGGGAACAAGGCCTCCGCCGTCGCGCCCTCGCCGGCCACCGGAATCCACAGTTCGGCGGTAGTGCCGTTGGCCTTTTCACTTTTGAGGATAAAGCGGCCGCCGAGCTGTTCAATGAAGCCATGCACCATCGACAAACCCAGACCAGTGCCTTTGCCCACGCCTTTGGTGGTGAAAAACGGGTCGCGGGCCGAAGCGAGCGTCTGTGCGTCCATGCCTTCGCCGGTGTCAGTCATGCTCAGGCAAATGTAACGCCCCGCCGCCAATTCCGTATGACCGAGTTCAAGCACGACTTCGCGTTGCGCAGCAATGGTCACGCTGCCGCCCTCGGGCATGGCGTCGCGCGCGTTTGTAGCCAGGTTGAGCAGCGCCAATTCAAGCTGGTTGACGTCAGCCAACACCGGTTCCAGGTCTTCGGGAAAATCTGTATCGATGCGAATGCCCGGCCCCAGCGAACTGCGAAGCAGGCCGGTAATGCCTTGCACCAGTTGCGGTATGTCCACCGACTCGGTCTTGAGCTCCTGACGCCGGGCGAATGCCAGCATGCGCTGGGTCAGTGACACGCCGCGCAGAGCGCCCTGCGTGGCGTTTTCCAACAGGCGGTTGATTTTCGGGTCGTCGCCAATACGTTTCTGGACGATCTCCAGATTGCCGAGAATCACCGTCAGCAGGTTGTTGAAGTCATGCGCTATGCCGCCACTGAGCTGACCAATGGCCTGCATTTTCTGCGCCTGGGCCAGCGCCTCGCGGGTCTTTTCCAGCGACTGCTGGGCTTGATGGGCTTCGGTCACGTCGCGGGTGATTTTGGCAAAACCGAGCAACGTGCCGGTTTCACCGCGAATCGCATCGACCACCACGTGCGCCAGAAATTGCGTGCCGTCCTTGCGCACACGCCAGCTTCGACTCTCGAAGCGGCCTGTTTCGGTGGCTATCGCCAGCGCCCGCTGCGGCTCGCCGCGCTCGCGGTCCTCGGGGGTATAGAAAATCGAAAAATGCTGACCGATGATTTCTTCCGGCAGGTAACCTTTGATCCGCTGGGCGCCCTGGTTCCAGTTGCTCACCCGACCTTCGGGGCTGAGCATGTAGATCGCATAGTCGGTGACGCCCTGCACCAGCAGTCGGAACTGCTGCTCGCTTTGCTTGAGGGTTTCCTCGGCCATCTTGCGGTCGGTGAGGTCACGAGTGATCTTGGCGAAACCCAGCAGTTTGCCATTGGGGTCAATGATCGGGTCGATCACCACATGGGACCAGAAGTTGGTGCCGTCCTTGCGCACGCGCCAGCCTTCGCCTTCGAATCGCCCTTCGCGGATCGCCGTATCGAGTGCCCGTTGCGGCAATCCGGCTGCGCGATCATCGGCGGTATAAAACCGCGAAAAGTGCTGACCGAGAATTTCCGCCTCTTCATAACCCTTGAAGCGTTTGGCGCCGGAGTTCCAACTGGTGATGATGCCGTCGGGGTCGATCATGTAGATCGCATAGTCGACGACCGCATCGATCAGAAGCCTGAAACGCATCTCTTCGATCGCTGCAGACTTGTTGTTATCGCTCATCACACTCACCAGCCGTTGTCATGAACGGAAGTATGCGGCAATCCGGGGAATTGGGAAGCCGGCGCCTCATTATTGATCGCCCACCAGCGCGGCAGCAGTTGCTGGACGCGGCTCTCGGCAAAGCGGTCGTCGATCAGCATCACCACCCCGCGATCTTCGCGGGTGCGAATCACCCGGCCGGCGGCCTGCACCACTTTCTGCACGCCGGGATAGAGATAGGTGTAGTCGTAGCCGGCGCCAAAGATCGCCGCCATGCGCCGTTTCAGTTGTTCATTGACCGGGTTGAGCTGCGCCAGCCCGAGGGTGGCGATGAATGCGCCGATCAAGCGTGCGCCCGGCAAATCGATGCCTTCACCAAACGCACCGCCCAGCACCGCAAAGCCGACGCCCTGGCTGTCAGCGGTGAACTGATCGAGAAACGCCTGTCGCGCCCCTTCGACCATGCCCCGCGATTGCTGCCACAGGGTGATGTGCGGGTGCCGTTGGGCCAGCAACGTTGCCACTTGTTGCAGATAATCGAAGCTGCTGAAGAACGCCAGGTAGTTGCCCGGCCGCTCGCTGAACTGGCGGGCGATCAGCTCGACGATCGGTTCAAGCGATGCCTGGCGATGGTTGAAGCGCGTCGAGATGCGACTGACGATCTGCACCTGCAACTGCTCGGCGCTGAACGGCGATTCGACGTCGATCCACACGGTATCAAAGGGCGTACCGAGCAAGTCGGCGTAATAGTTGCGCGGGCTCAGGGTCGCGGAAAACAGCACGCAGCTGCGCGCAGCCTTCAGGCGTGGGCCGATGAACGCCGCTGGTACCACATTGCGCAAACACAGCTGCGACAGCGGACGTTTGCGGTCGAGGTCGCGCTTGCTGATGTCGAACAGGTAATGCGCGTCGTACAGCTCCGCCACCCGGCCAAATTGCAGCAAGTCGAAATAGAAGCTCTGCAAACCGCTGTCGAGACCTTGCGGATGGTCATTGAGGTAATCGCCAATCGCTGCGCAACACAGGGAAATCGCCTGCAAGAGCTTTTCCGGAGCTTTGTCGTAGGCCTGATAAGCCGCCAGTTGCGGCGCATGCAGCGCGTTCCATTCGCGATTGACCCGTTGCAGCGAATTCTTCAGCGGTGCGGGTGCGGTTTTGCGCACGGTGCCCAGCGTGGACTGATCGAGACTGGCGCTGTACATCTGCCGGCCACGCTCGACGAGGTTGTGCGCCTCGTCTGCCAGCACCGCGACTTTCCACTGATTGAGCTGCGCCAGGCCGAACAGCAATGCGCTGAAATCGAAGTAATAGTTGTAGTCGGCGATCACCACGTCAGCCCAGCGCGCCATCTCCTGACTCAGGTAATACGGACACACCGTATGCTGCGCGGCGACTTCACGCATCGCGGCTTGATCGAGCAGGTTGATGCGACTGGCCGCTTCGCGGGCGGCGGGCAAGCGGTCATAAAAGCCCTGGGCCAACGGGCAGGATTCGCCGTGGCATGCCTTGTCCGGGTGTTCGCAGGCTTTGTCCCGCGCGACCATCTCCAACACGCGCAACGGCAAGGTTGCCGATTGGTCGAACAACACCTGGCTGGCGTCCAGCGCCAGTTTGCGCCCGGGTGTCTTGGCGGTGAGGAAGAACACCTTGTCCAGTTGCTGCGGCGCCAGAGCCTTGAGCATCGGAAACAGTGTGCCGAGGGTTTTGCCGATCCCGGTCGGGGCCTGCGCCATCAGACAGCGACCGGTGCTGATCGCCTTGAACACCGATTCGGCCAGATGGCGCTGACCGGGACGGAAGTCTGCATGGGGAAAGGCCAGTTGCTGCGCGGCCAGATTGCGCGCCTCGCGGTGGGCCATTTCCTGTTCGGCCCAGTACAGAAACAGGCTGCATTGCTGCTCGAAAAAACCCTGCAAGGCCTCGACGCTGAACGCTTCAACCAGACAGGTTTCCTTCTCGCTGACGATGTCGAAATACACCAGCGCCACGTTGATCTGCGCAAGATCAAGTTTGCGGCACATCAGCCAGCCGTAGACCTTCGCCTGCGCCCAGTGCAACTGCCGATGATTGGCCGGTTGCTTGCTCAGGTCGCCCCGGTAGGTTTTGACTTCCTCCAGGCAGTTCTGCGCCGGATCGTAGCCATCTGCCCTGCCCTTGACCTTCAGTTGGCGGAACGTGCCTTCCAGCGCCACTTCGCTCTGGTAGTTGTCACTGCGCCGCGAGGCCACGGTGCGATGGCCGGCAATGCCTTCGAGTGCCGTCGGTGAGGGCGTGAAGCGCAAGTCGAGATCGCCAGTCTTGGCGGTGAACTCGCACAGCGCCCGCACAGCAATGCTGTAGCTCAAGCGCTCTGCTCCGCCCATTGCACGTAACACACGGCCACTGGCATCTGATGTTCATGGCAGAACTCCAGCCAACGCAGCTGGTTGTCCTGCAAGCGATCACCCGGGCCTTTGACTTCGATCATCCGGTAGGTTTTGTGCTGCGGCCAGAACTGGATCAGGTCGGGCATCCCGGCGCGGTTGGCCTTGATGTCGAGCAGCAAGCGGCTGAACCAGTGTTTGAGGTGGGCCGCGGGCAAACAGGCCAGCGCTTGCTCCAGCAGCGTTTCATTCAACGCGCCCCAGAACACAAACGGCGACTGCACACCCCACTTGGCGACGAATCGCTGGCGGATGGTATCGGCATAACGACCGTCATCCAGCTCGGTGAGACAGGCCTGGAACAGCTCGGCGCGGCGTTGCTGAAAGTCTTCATTGAGCAGATCAACCGGCCCCCGCTGGAATGGGTGAAAGAACGCCCCCGGCAGCGGCGCGAAAATCGCCGGCCAGCACAACAGGCCGAACAACGAGTTGATCAGGCTGTTTTCCACGTAGTGCACCGGGCCCTCGTCGTCGTGCAGATGCGCCTGCACATGAAACTCCACAGACCGCGCCGGATCGGTGCGCGGCAAGTGCAGATCGAGACGCTCCACCGGTCGCGGTGCCAGCCGTTTGAGCGGCGGGCCACCGAGTTTGCGCCGCAGTCGGGGCAGGATGCGTTGCAGGCCTTGCTGTTCGGTCGCGCTTTGCGGCGCCTGTTCAGCCAGCGTGCCGAGTTCCAGCGCCAAGCCGTATTCGCCACAGCGCTCCAAGACCCGGATCATGCGTAATCGTGCACCGGGATAGGCGCACGTCCGGTAAATATCCAGAGCCAGGGCAAACTCGCTGATGCGCTCGCAATACTGGGCGATCTGAAACAACACCTTGGCGCGTCGACGTTCCAGCCACGGGTTGTCGAAATGCAAGGCGCTGACCTGCTCAACAATGGTTTCCAGCGGCTCACCCGCCTCGAAACGCATTTGGCATTGGTGCAGAAACAGGCAGGCATCGACGTCTTCACGGGTGCGCAAACCACGGGAATCGGCGCAGAACTCGACTTTTTCATAGGTGAAGATGCCGAGGTCGGCCAGCACGAATTCCGACCAGTCCTGATACAGGTTGCCGAAGAACATCAACCGCAAGCGGTCGCACAGCTCCATGATGGTCAGGCTGAACAGGCGATCCTGCAGCGCCGGCGCCCAGTCACGCAGCGTGCGCGCATCAGTGAACTGCTCGGCCAATGCAGGCAGCCAATCGTCCTTGCGCCCCTTGGGCTGCTCGATGAAAGCGCCGAAGGCTTGCAGGATTTCGGCTTTGAGCAGTACGTCGAACAGCTCTGTGATCGCCAGCGCTGCATGCTCGTCGATCCAGCCCTGCTCCAGCAGCGGATGCGCCGCTTGGCCAATGTCACCGATTTCCGGGTAGTTGAGTTTGCCAGCACGAAAATGCGCACCCTTACGCATCACCAACCGCACCAGCAAACCCTGCGAAGCACGCGGCAACGCCTTGAAGTCACGCAGGAACGCATGCTCTGCTTCACCCATCACATCGGCATAGCGAAGCTCAAGCCATTCAAGCACTTGCCGGAAGTTGTTGAGGTAATAGAACGGATCGTCGAGTGGATTGGCAGTCACGGGAATTCTGGGCCACGGGGAGCGAATACTGGTTATGCGTACAGATACCAGCTCTGCCCCGCCCGGCGCAAACGGAAAAGGATCAATGGCATTTTTTCGCCGGCCTATCGAACTTTTTCTGGTTGAATGGCACCAACCGCGTTAGAACACCGACATCGTTCGGAATCACATGGATTAAGGAATTAGAGATGGGTATGAAAATCAAGACTCTGGGCATCCCCCTCGCGGTAGCGACCTTGCTGACACTGGCCGGTTGCGCAAGCCCGACCGTGGTCACCCTGCAGAACGGCACCCAGTATCTGACCAAGGACATGCCGAAGACCGAAACCGAGGACGGCTTCTATGAGTTCGAGGATATTTCCGGTGCCAAGGTGAAAGTACGCGCGGCTGAAGTGGCTACCGTGCGCGAAGAAGACTGACGAAACACGACCTGTGTAGGAGCTGCCGAAGGCTGCGATCTTTTGATCTTTTTTTCAAGATCAAAAGATCGCAGCCTTCGGCAGCTCCTACAGGGGATTCGCGGTGTTATTGATCCAGGGTCATGCCGGGGATCGTGTCGTCGCAACGCAAATACTGCCCACCACGCCGGGCCAGTTCGCCCTGCAAACGCTGGCAACGTTCCTGATCCTGCTGAGCCATGCGGTCGATGCTCAGGTTGCCGGTGGTCTGCGGCTGCTTGCCGTCACCCAGGCGAATGGTCACGAAGGGCTGTTCGGGCTGGATCTGAAAACGGCTTTTCTCTTCGACCGGCTCAACCACTTCGGTTTTCGCCGGGCTCGGCAATTCATCGGTAGTTATGCCGTAACGGCTCAGAATCGAGCTTTGAGGCAGATCGGCCCAGGCGTTGGCCGATAACAGCGCCAGTCCCACAATTCCGACATACCCTTTGAAACCTTTCACGTTTGAATCTCCTGTGTTCAGTGGCGGCTGGCTATAGAACGTGTGCGCACGTGCTGGCTTTAGGCCGCTTTTCCTGTTTTGCACAGGTTGAGATTCAGGTAATGGCCATCGAGTCACTTCTGATACCGCGTTATCGTTCTTCGCGAGCAGGCTCGCTCCCACACTGGTCCTGGTCGACGCAAATCCACTGTGGGAGCGAGCCTGCTCGCGAAAGCGTCCTTACCGACGCCCCATCAACATCAGGCGATCACAATGCCATCGCCACTCAGGCTGTTCAGCGACACCCCCACCAATGTCACCGAATCACTGCCAAACGACAGCACCGTATCCTGCCCAACCGTTGAAGCATGAGCACGGAAGTCATCGCTGGGCAAAACACCCTGCACCCCAAGAAACACCAGTTTGTCGTTGGCGGTAAAACCCACCACCCGATCCTGTCCGAACGCGCCGTTGAACAGGAACGTGTCCGCCCCGCCACCCGACGTCATCAGGTCATTGCCCGCGCCACCAACAAGCACGTCGTTGCCCGCGCCGCCAATCAGATGATCGTTGCCATCGAGCCCGAACAACCAGTCACCGTTGGCATGCGCCTTGAGCGTATCGGCGCCGTGGGTGCCCTTCACGCTGGATTCGTACGCCGTCACATTGCTGCCAGCCTTCAAACCGCTGGCCGTGACGCTGTGGGTCACATCGTCCTTGAACAGCCCCCAGAGAAAGCCGGGCTCCTTGGTGACGATGCTGCCGATGTCGCGGGTAATGCTGATCCCGCCATTGCCATCGCGGATGTATAGATTGCCCGCGCCGTCATTGGCGAAATCGAAGGTGTTTACCGATTTCTGCAAGTCGAGGGTGTTACTGCCCTGCCCGCCGAGGATGACGTTATAGCCGCCGCCATCACGAAAGGTGTCGTTACCGGCGCGACCTTCGAGGTAGTCATGGCCACTACCGCCCTGGATCAGGTCGTTGCCGTCGCTGCCGATGATGAACGTGCTGCCCTTGTGGGTTTCGGCGTTGCGGTTGAGGTCCTGCACCCAGGTGTTGGCCCGCGCGGGGTCCGACAGGTTGGCGACGATGATCGTCGAGTCCTTGCTGGTCAGGTCGTAGAACTTCGACTCGATCACCCGGTTCATGCCCTCGCCATATGCAGTCGGCAAGTGCGAGATCCAGGCTGGAATATTCAGGATCGAATACGGCAGCACATTCCAGGCGTTAGAGGCGTAGTGATCGTTGAAGCTGACGATGTTGTCGGTGGCTGATTCCTTGAGCGCATCGTGCACGCCAATCGACGCGCCGGTGAAGGTCGAGCCATCAAGCGCGCGGAACACCGGATCATTTTCGTAGCCAACGTTGAGCACCTTGTCGGTGCTGCTCTGGGTTGGCGAGGCGTAGGCGATGTAGTTGGAGTCATTGAAGAAGCCACCCCACTTGCCGCCGCTCAAGTCCGCCATGCTGTTGACGGCCAATCCACCGAGGCTGTGACCGCTGACCAGCACGTCTTTGCCGCTGAGGCCGTTTGCCGTGGCGAACGCGACCACGTCATTGAGCAGATTGCCGAAGGCTTCACCGACGTAATTCTTCGCGTAGTCATTGGGACCGAAGGCCGCCAGCAGGTCGTTGATCACGTCGCCGATGGAGTCGAGGATCAGGTTTTCTCGCGGGCCGCTGGTGCCGCGAAAGGCAATGCCCAGTTCAGTAAGATGGCCTTGGGCGTCGTACTTTCCGAGGATTTCCACCTGGGCGCTGGTGTAACCGGCCTTTTCGCCAAAGAAGGTTCCGCGCGCGTCAGTCTTGCCGTCATAGCCCAATTGCGCAGCAGTGATCGGCGTCCAACCGGCCTTTTGCACTGCTTCGAGGGCAAGTTTTTCTGAATCGGGATTCCACGGGATACCGGGGATGACGCCTTGCGAATCACTGCCGCCAATCAGCGCGGTAACCAGCGTGGCCGGCAGACCGAGGCCGAAACCGTTGTGCTGATAACCGCTGGAAAAGCCGTTATCGAGGTTGTGATAGGAATACAGCGTGATGGCCATGGCGTCACTGAACAACGCCTTGGAATCGGCTGTACCGAAGTTTTTGTAGTCATACACACCCATTGCCATTGCCTCTCTTTTTGTTGGAATTGTCAGAGATAGCTCACAGCCGGGGCGCCCCTTGCGGAACGCCGCGGAGCATTTCAAAACTACTTGCTGCTTTTACTGTGGGAGCGAGCCTGCTCGCGAAGAAGCAGTGTCAGTCAACACTTGTATTGCTGACACACCGCTTTCGCGAGCAGGCTCGCTCCCACATTTGGACCTAGGCGAAGACGAAACTTGCGTCCGACAGATTAGCCACTCCTACCCCAACCAGCGTCACGGCAAACTCGCCAATCTTCAGCACGGTATCGCCGCCTGCCTGCGACGCATGCTGCTTGTAGTCGTAGCCCTGCCCCGCGCCTTCGACCCCCATGAACAGCAGTTTGTCACTGCCCTGATAACCATTGATGGAATCGAAACCGAACGCGCCGCTGAACAGGAAGGTATTGTTGCCACCCACCGCGTTCATCACATCGTTACCCCCGCCTCCGACGAAGGTCACATGGCCCTTGTCGCTGATCAGCGTGTCGTCGCCACCCAGGCCAAACAGCCAGTCACCGTCGGCCGTGGCGTGCAGCGCGTTGCCGTAGCCATCACCGCTAAGCGAATGGTTGTACTGGGTCAGCTCGCTGCCATTGGTCAAACCCTTGGCCGTGACGTCCCAGGTGATCTCCTTGCTACCCCACCACGACCCCGACTCCTTGCTCACCAGTGCACCCATGTCGCGGGTCATGCTGATGCCGCCGTAGGCGTCGCGCACATACAGCGTGCCGTCACCGTCGTTGGCGAAGCTGAAGTTCTGCAACGGTTTCTGCAGCTCGAAGGTGTTGTGGCCCTGGCCGCCGAGCAGGATGTTGAAGCCGCCGTCATCGCGAAAACGATCATCACCGCCCAAGCCCTCAAGGAAGTCGTTACCCGCCCCGCCCTTGAGCCAGTCGTTGCTCTGGGTGCCGATGATGAAGGTGCTGCCGGTGTGCGCCTCGCCGCTGCGGCCCAGATCCTCGACCCAGGTTTTACCCCGGGACGATGCCTCAAGGTTGGAGACGATGATCGTCGAGTCCTTGTGGGTCAGGCCGTAGAACGTCGAATCGATCACCCGATTCAAGCCGTCGGCATACCCCAGGGAACCGTGGGCCGACCAGTTCATCGGATTGACGATGCTGAACGGCACCAGGTTCTGCGCGGTCGACGCGTAGTTGTCGGTGAAATTGACGATGTTGTCGGTGGTCGATTCGTGCGGTTTGTCGTGCTTGCCCATCGATGCGCTGCTGAACGTGGTGCCGTCGAGCACGCGGAACACCGGATCGTTCTCGTAACCGATGTTCAGCACGTTGTTGCCGGTGCTGCTCTGGGTCGGCGAGGCGAAGGCGATGTAGTTGGCGTCCTTGAAGAACCCGCCCCAGTTGCCGGCGCTCAGTTCGGCCACGCTGTTGACCCCGAGCCCGCCGAGGCTGTGGCCGCTGATCAACACGTCCTTGGCGCCAATGCCATGGGCGATGGAGAACGCCGCAACAGCCTTGAGCAGATTGTCGAAGGCATTTTTCGCGTATTGAGTGGCGTAGTCCGAAGGCCCGACGGCGGCCAGCAGATTGTTTTTCATGTCGCCGAAGGTGTCGCTGTAACCCAGCCCCCCGGTGCCACGAAAGGCAATGCCGATGCCGATCAGTTTGCCGGCCGCGTCGTACTTGCCGAGCACTTCGGCCTCGGCGCTGGTGAAGCCATCTTTCTCGCCGAAGAACGTGCCTTGCGGCCCGACCTTGCCTTGATAGCCCAGCGCCGTCGCTGTAACCGGCGCCCAGCCCCCGGCCGGCAATGGCTTGCCGGTCGGGGTGTAGGCATACAGCGTCAGGGCGATGGCATCGCTGTACAACGCTTTGCCATCGGTATTTTTGTAGTCAAACAGTCCCATGTTGTGCTCTCTCTTCCTTGAAATCAGAACTGCCAGTCGAGCGTCAGGCCCACGCCGTGGTCTTTCTCGTTCGAACCGATCAGCCCGTTGTAATCCAGGTTAACCCGCACATCGCGGTTGAGCGCCAGACCGGCGCGCACTCCGACCACCGCAGCATCACGATCCAGCGACACGCTCTGCACGTTGAACGCGCTGTTGCCATTGGCGAACGCCAAATGGTTTTCAGCATCGACGCTGCTCAGGTTGTGCTGCCAGCCCAGGGTCGCGCCCAGTTCCAGCTGATGTTTGTCCGACAGGGCAAACGTGCGCTTGGCGCGAACGCCGAGGGTCGACAGCACCGCCTCGCGATTGTCTTCACCGCCCTTCAGCGCGGCGGCGTCACCCTTCTCGGTGAAGCTGTCGCTGTTGAGGTGCACGTAAGCCAGATTGGCGAACGGCTCCAGGTTCAACGGTTGCAAGCCCAGGTCATACGCCGCTTCGGTGAACAATTGCGCGGTGCTCGCATCGCGTTTTACTTTCTGGTTACCACTGACATCGCCGAATTGCAGATCACGCTTCACGTCGATACGGTGCCAGCTATAGGCGCCGCCCACGGTCAGACGCAGTGCGTCGATTTCATGCCCCAGGTACGCGCCCAAGTGGTAGCTGTCGACGGATGCCGACGAATGCGTGCCGCTGCCCATGCTCAGTGAACTGTCGCTATAACCGGTAACGAAACCCAGACGAGTATCTTCAGCAATCAAGCCGTCGACGCCGGCCAGCAAGCCACCGATGGAGCTGTTGGAATCGGCATTTTCGTGCCCGCCATCGCTCTTGCCCCACGCGCCCAGCACCTTGACCCAGGGGTTGCCGCGGTCGTCCGTCGGCGCGCCGGCGTCGAACAGATCGCGTTCGCGCAGACGTTCACCCACGGCATCGCGCAGGTAACGGCTGTCGTTGATCAGCATCGTGCCGATGGCCGGATGAATCTCGCCGGACAACTGTTGAAACGCTTGCTGCGCGACGGCGGCAGTCGGTGACACCAGCAGGGTTTCGAACAGCGCATTGCCCGCGCCCAGGCGCTCGGCAGCGGCACCCACGGCGCGCTGGTTCGGCGTCAGACCGACGCTGGCGAACGAAGCGTCATTGCGCCCCACCGCCAGTTGAATGCCGTTCGCCGAGTAAGCGAGCGTCCCGCCAAGAAATGCGTAATCCGGCAACACCTGGCCGAAGCGCCCTTCGATACCGCCCGCCGCTTGCAGGATGTTGTACTGCGTACCGAGCAGGCTTTGCACTTCGCCAGTGGTCAGCAGTGTCGGGCTGTTTTCCAGCGCCATGGTCACTGTGCCGCCATCGATTACGGCTTTACCGGTGGCGAGGATCTGGTCGCTGCTGGTTGGCGACAGTTCCACCGCGTAGGTCGAACCCGACGTGAAGGTCACGTCACCGGCGACATTCATTGTGCCAATCGAATTGCCCGGCGCCACGGTACCGCCACTGTTCACCGACAACGCGCCGATCCGGCCATTGCCGCCGAGGATGCCGCCGTCATTCACCGTGACCGCAGAGGCCAGCGAGCCGTTGATAGCGAGTCGGCCCTGATTGACCAGGGTCGGGCCGCTGTAGCTGTTGTTGCCGGTCAGCACCAGTGTGCCGATCCCCTGCTTGGTCAGACCGCCATGGCCGGAAATGTCGTTGCGCCAGGTATCGAGGCCACAGGTGATGTCGTTGCACACGCGCTCGGTGGGTTTGCCCTGATCGATGATCGCGCCGATGCCCGGCAAATCCGCGACAAACTGGCCGGTGCCGTAAGCGCCGTCGATGCGAAACTCGCTCGGAATGTCCTGCTCGGTGACGAACATCGCCGGGCCATCAATGCCTTTGCGCAGGTTGATCATGCCCCAGCCATACAACGCGTCGATGCCCGGCGCGCCGAGGTCGGTCGCGGTTGTGCGCAACACGCTGGCGACCTGATCGCCGGACATGTACGGGAAGCGTTCCATCAGCACGGCCATCGAGCCGGCCACATGCGGAGCGGCCATCGAGGTGCCGTTGTAGTTTTTGTAGGCGGTGGTCAGATTGTCGGCGTTGGTGCCCTCGATGATCGCACTGAAGATCTTCGTGCCGGGCGCCGAGACGCAGAAGCTCGCGGTGTAGCCGCAACGCGATGAGAACGTACTCATGATGTACGGATTGGCGCTGGTCAGGTCCGGATTCTGCTGTAACGCGGCGACGGTGATCCAGTTCGGCGCGATGTCCGGGACGAAGTAACCGAGGCCGGCGATGGCGTCCGGGTTGTTCAGGTTGTAGTCGTTACCGGCGGCGAAAATCGTCACGATACCGCTGCGTGCCGCGGCAATCGCACCGTCATAGGCGCCGCCGGGTTTGGTGCCGAGCAGCGTGCGGATTTCGTTGAATTGCACCTGTGCGTCGTTGACGGTGAAGTGTGGATACGCCGGATCGCGGCCACCGAGGTCGAAGCGATCGGTGATGCCAATGCCCCAGCTGTTGTTGATGATCCGCGCGCCACTGGCGATCAGCGCATCCCAACCGGCCTTGTACACGGCGCCGTCGTTACCGCGGACGATGCCGTCTTCAGGGCCGGGGTCGCCATTGTCGGCACTGATGATTTGTGCGCCGAACGCGACGCCATGCATCGGCCCGCCGTCACGACTGCCCGCCGCGATGCCGCCGACGTGGGTGCCGTGCGCACCGAGCTTGCCGTCGGAACCCACCGAGGGCGAACCGTCATAACGGAACGCATCCCCGGCTTTGACAGGGATATACGGGTCGGTGTATTCGCGGATGCCACTGGTGACCAGAGTGACGACTTTATTACTGCCGGAAAACTCCGGGTGTGCGGCGTACACCGGCTGATCGAAGATCCCCAGTTTTACCCCTTTACCGGTGTAACCAGCGGCGTAGGCGTGTTCGGCACCGATTGCGCCCAGGCCCCAGTCAGCCTTGAATTCGGCACTGCGCCAACTGCCGACATCGCCCGTGCGACCGTTTTCCACATAGGGCGCGGCGTGTGCCGTGCCCCAAGTGGCGAGTGCGCACAACACCGCGCCAGTCAACGTTTTCAGGGCAAAGCAGCCACCCGTTTGCGCGGGGGTTTTATTGTTTTTCATCCTGCGACCTTCCTTAGTTGTGTTACGAAAAATCCGTCTATGTTCAGCTAGCGCCCCCCTGTAATTGAGGGCCTCGGTCAGAACTGCCAGTTCAGGCTCAACCCAACGCCATGGCTCTTCTCGCGACTAGCCAACTGCCCGTTGTAATCAAGGTTCACGCGCACGTCCTTGCTCAACGCCAGACTGGCCTGCACGCCGACCAACGCGGCATCGCGCACCAGCGCCGAACTCTCGACGCTGTAAGGCGTGCCGCCACTGGCAAAGCGCAGATGCTGTTCAGATTCGATGTCGGTGAGGCTGTGCTGCCAGCCCAGATGGCCGCTCACATCCAGTGTTTGCCGAGTCGACAGATTGAACGTTTTGATCGCCCGCACACCGAGGGTACTCAGCACCGCATCACGCTGATCGCCCGAGCTTTTCAGCCCCGCAGCGTCGCCCTTCTCGGTGAAGCCTTCGGTGTCCAGATGCACGTAAGCCAGATTGGCGAACGGCTCCAGCGCCAGCGGTTGCAGGTGCAGTCGATAAGCCGCTTCACCGAACACCTGAGTCGTCGCCGCATCAACCTTGGTTTTCTGTTTGGCGCTGACGTTGCCGTACTGCAGATCGCGTTTCACATCGGCGCGATGCCAGCTGTAGGCCGCGCCGGTGCTCAGGCGCCAAGCGCCGATTTCATGCCCGGCGTAAGCACCGAAGTGATAGCTGTCGACCTTGGCCGACGAGTGCGTGCCCGAGCCCATGCTCAGCGAGCTGTCGCTGTAGCCGGTGACCAGACCGATGCGGGTCTGCTCGTTCAGCGCGCCGTCGACACCGGCCAGCAGACCGCCAATCGACGTGTTGTAGCCCGTCGTGTCATGGCTCGAATCGGTGCTGCCCCACGCGCCGAGGGCCTTGATCCAGCCGTTGTTTTGCGTCGCGGAGGCATCGTGCAGGCGCTCACCGACGGCATCGCGCAATTGGCGGCTGTCATTGATCAGCATCGAACCGAGGGCCGGGTAGATTTCGCCGCTCAGTTGCTGAAAGGCCTGTTGCGCAGACGCGGCGTCTGCCGACAGCAGCACGCTTTCGTAAACCGAATTGCCTGCGCCCAAGCCTTCGACAGCCGTGGCCACCGAACGCTGATTCGGGGTTTGGCCGACGCTGGAGAACGCGGTCGCGTTGCGTTCGATATTGAGTTGAATGCCGTTCGCTGCGTAGTCGAGGCTGCCGCCGATGAACAGATAATTCGGCACCACGGCGCCAAACTGACCCTGAACACCACCTGTCGCTTGCAGGATGTTGTACTGGCGACCGAGCAGGCTTTGCGCCTCGGAGGCACTGAGCAGGGTCGGGCTGTTTTCCAGCGCCAGGCTGACGGTTGCGCCGCTGACCGTGGCCGTGCCGCTTGCAACGATCTGGTCGCTGCGGGTCGGTGACAGCTCCACCGCGTAGGTCGAACCTGGCGCGAAGGTCACGTCACCGGCCACATTCAAGGTGCCGATGGAGTTGCCCGGCGCCACGCGGCCGCCGCTGTTGGCGATCAGCGAGCCGATTTGCCCGGAGCCGCCAAGGGTGCCGCCATCATTGACGGTCACTGCTGAAGCCAGCGAACCGTTGACGCTCAGCAGGCCACCATTGACTGTGGTCGGGCCGCGATAGGTATTGTCCCCGGTGAGAAACAGGCGTCCGTCTCCGGACTTGATCAGGCTGCCCTGATAAACCCGCGCCGCGGCGGCGGCATCACGGGCCATGCCCACCGCGTAATCGGTCTGATCCTGCTGGCTGGCACCGGGCGCAATGCCGTTCTGCCAACCCTTGTCATGCAGGGTTTGCTGCCAGGTAACCTGTTCAGCGAGATCTTCGCCCTGACGCTGGATCAGCGCGTTGTCGGAGATGTCGTTACTCCAGACATCGCTCTGCCCGGCCGCCAGATTGGCGTCGAACGCCCCGAGTAATTGCCCGGGCCCGTGCATCGCCCGGTTCAGGTTGGCCACGCCCCAGCCGAGCCGCTCGGTCGGCGCATCCGTCACCGAACCATCGAGCTGGGTGGCGGTGGTCAACAGCACTTCGAGCGCCTGCTGGTTGTTCATGTACGGGTAGCGTTCCATCACCAGAGCCAAGGCGCCGGTGGCGTGCGGTGCCGACATCGACGTACCGGACTTGATCGCGTAACCGCCACCGGGAATGGTGCTGTCGATCTTCGCGCCCGGCGTGGTGATGCACCAGTATTTGGCGATGCCGCACTGGTTGTACTTCTGCTGATTGCTCTGATCGAGACCGGAGACCGCCAGCCAGTGACCTTCAAGGTCCGGCTGAAAGTAAGGCAGCGCCGAACGCACGCTGGCATTCGGATAACCGCTGTTGCCGGCACTGAACACGTTGATCACCCCGCGTCGTGAAACGTCGGCAGCGGCGTCGAGCCAGGTGCCTTTGTTCCAATGCTGCGCGTAGGCGGCGTGCAGATCAGCCAGGGTCCGGTAGCTGACATCCGGCGGCTGACTGCCCCAACTGTTGTTGATGGCGCGCACGCCGGCATCGGCCAAAGCGTCGTATACCGCTTTGAAATAACGCGGATCGGGCGTGGGGCCGAACAGGAAGCTGTCGTTCTTGTTGGTGTTGCCGACAAAGATTTGCGCGTTATAGGCCACACCGTGCATGCCCGTGCCGTCACGCGAGGCGCCCATGGTGCCGACCACATGGGTGCCGTGGGAATCGTTATTGGCGTTTAGGGTGCCGTCGACGTTGAACGGCGAGCCGTCGACATAGCTGCCGTTGGCCAGCACCGGGTGGTAACGCTCAGTGGCGAATTCGGGATGGGCGGCGTCGAAACCGGAATCGAGCGCGCCGATCTTCACGCCTTTGCCGGTAATGCCGGCAGCAAAGGCTTGATCGGCCTGCATGCGCGCAAGGCCCCAATCGCGCAGAAACTCGGCGCTGCGCCAACTGGCGGGATCACCGGGTTTACCGGTCTCCAGGTATTGGGCGTGGGCCTGGGATATAGAAACTGCGAGCAACAGCGTGCCGACCGAAATTGGCTTGATGCGTACGTCCATGTTCACTACTCACTTTTATTGTTTTATGCGGGTACTTTTGCAGTGTCGCCTGGAGCCCCTCACCCCAGCCCTCTCCCCGAGGGAGAGGGAGCTGACCGAGGGGTCTTGCGCTTTATATCGACCTGTAAAAACCGGTCGGCTATGGATTCGGTGCAACACGTTCACGTCGGTGTATCTCTGAAGCATCCCCCGATCAGTCCCCTCTCCCTTTGGGAGAGGGTTAGGGTGAGGGGCCGCTCTCAAGTCATGCACTTCAGCGATGAGCTACACCAAACGCCTCATCCACCCGCGCCAAATCCTGCTCATTCAACGTGCCGGCGTAGTAATGCAACTTGGTCCACGCCATCAAATAGTCGTACCGCGCCTGCGCCAGATCCCGGCGGGTGGTGAACAGTTGCTGCTCGGCGTTCAACGCGTCGAGGTTGGTGCGTTCACCGCCGAGGATGCTTTGCTTGGTCGACACCACCAACGCTTCCGCCGAGCTCAGGGCCTTTTGATACGCGCGCAATTTATTCACCCCCGACAGGCAGGCGCTGAACTGGCGACGCAGTTCGATCAGTGTCTCGCGGGTCTTGCCGTCCAGTTCGTACTCGGCCTGTTCCATGGTGCGGCTGGCCTGACGGGTGGAGGCCGAGACGCCGCCACCGGCGTACAACGGCACGCTCACTTCGAAACCGATGGTGTTGGTTTCGTAACGCTGGTTGTAGGTGTTGCCGCTTTCCGATTCGTTCTGGCGCATCGAGGCGTAAGCATTGATTTTCGGCAAGTGCCCGGCGCGGTTGCGCTCGACCTCGTAGCGCGCCACTTCCACAGCCTGGCGTTGCGAGGCCAGGTTCGGGTTGTTGCTGACCGCCATTTCATGCCAGGTGTCGAAATTGGCTGGCTGCAGTACGAAGGTCTGGAAGTTCTGATCCAGCGGCGGCAGATCTCCGATATCCACGGCCGGCACGCCGACCAGTGCGCCCAGTTCGCGCAGCGCTGCGTCCTGTTCGTTGCGCGCCTCGATCTCCTCGGCGGTCGCCAGCTCATAACGCGACTCGGCTTCAAGAATGTCGGTGCGCGTGCCTTCACCCTGCTTGAACATGTGTTCGTTTTGCTGGAACTGCTGCTCGTAAGCCTTCTTCTTCGCCTGTGCGATATCAATCTGGTCCTGGGCAAACAAGGCTTTGGTGTAGTTATCCAGCACGCGCACCAGCAGTTCCTGGCTCTTGCCGCGAAAGCTTTCGTCAGCAAACAGCGACTGCGCCACGCCCTTGCGATACGCCGCATAGGCTTCGTAATCGAGCAAGGGTTGTTGCAGGGTCAGGGCCGAGCCGTAACTGCTGTAATTGCGGTCATCGGTGCGATTTCGTGCACGCTCATCAAGGGAGGTGGCCTTCGAGGAGTTGCGGCCCTTGTTGTAGGTGTAACCGATACGCGGCAGCAGCCCGGCACGGCCAATGGCGCGGTTTTCCAGGCCAGCATCACGCTCCTTGATCGCGCCGAGGAACACCGGGTCATTGCGCAACGCCTGTTCGTAGATCTCAAACGGCCCCATGGCCGCTACGACTGAGTGACTCGCGAACAGCGTCAATGCTGCCCCGAGCATGCAAAGCTTATTCATACAGCTGAACATCCTTATTCTTCGGTCAACGCAGAGTTGGCCCGGTCGAGCAGCGGTTTGAACAGATAGTTGAGGAGCGATCGCTCGCCGGTGCGCACAAACATTTCTGCAGGCATGCCAGGTTTGATCACCAGGCCGTGGAGTTTTTCCATGGCCTGATCGCTGACGCTGCTGCGCAACACGTAGTACGGCACGCCGGTTTTTTCATCGACCATCTGGTCGGCGGAAATCAGGCTGACTTCGCCCGGCACCCGCGGGGTTTTGCTCTGATTGAACGCGGTAAACAGGATGTCCACCGGCAGATGCGGGCCGACCTTGTCGATCAGATTGATCGGCAGGTGCCCTTCCACTTCCAGGGTGGTGCCTTGCGGAACGATCTCCAGCAGGGTTTCGCCCTGACGCACCACGGCGCCTTCGGTGTGTACGCCAAGATTGACCGCCACGCCGTCAGCGGTGGCGACAATCTCGCTGTGTTGCAGGTCGAAACCGGCGGAGGTCAGTTGCTCCGACAGCGTGACGCTTTTGAGCTGCGCCTCGGCCAGTTGCGTACGGACTTCCTTCTGATATTCCTCGCTGTGCTGCTGCAGCTTCAGGCGCGACTCGAGAATGCCCTGCTCGACACGCCCGCTTTCACCGGTGTTTTCTGCCAGTTGCTGCTGGACCTGCGAGAGCTGGCGCTGATATTCCATCAAGCGGTTGCGCGGAATGTAGCCGTTGTCGGCCAGCGGTTGCAGGTTGCTCAACTGTTGTTGCAGCGAGTCAGCCTGGGCATTGAGGTCGGTGCGCGCGCGGCGCATGCCGGCCAGTTGCGCGGTGGCGCCTTCGATGCTGGCGCGCAATCCGGCCTGCTCGCGATAGAACGCTTCGCGGCGGCTGCTGAACAACTGGCGCTGACCTTCCAGAACCAACGCCAGGCGCGGGTCCGGGTCATTGCTCAACGCCGCCGGAAAGGTCACTTGCTTGAGGTTGTCGCGCTCGGCCTGCCAACGCGCCAGACTCGCCCATGCCATGCGGTATTGCGCCTGCAAAGATTGCACATCGGCAGCGACTTGCGTCTGGTCGAGGCGAAACAGTGGCTGGCCCTGCTTAACGATCTCGCCTTCGCGCACCAGAATCCGGCTGACCACCCCGCTGCTCATCGACTGCACGGCTTTGCGTTTACCCGACACGACCACTGTGCCCTGTACCGGAATGCCTTGATCCAGCGGCGCCAATGCCGCCCAGGTGAAGAAACTGCCCGCGCCGACAATCGCCAGAACCCAGCCCATGCGTGCGAAGAATTTCGCGTCACGCTCCGGACGTTCAGCGATGTAAGCGTGCTCCATGCTCGCTTCGTTTTCAGTGTTCATGTTTGCGCTGCTCATACACCCGAATTCCTTGTCGTGGGCTGATACTGCCGGCTCATGCTGAGCCCGCCCGGTGCTTGCGCAGGTTTCTCGCGTGGTTGTTCATTGGCGGCGCCGGACAGCGCCTTGAGCACGTCCTGACTCGGGCCGAAGGCCTGCAGACGACCCTCGTTGAGCACTAGCAGCTTGTCGGCCTGAGCCAGCACCGAAGAGCGATGTGTCACCAGCACCACTGTGGTGCCTTGGGCCTTGAGTTGCGCAATCGCGCTGGCCAACGCCGCTTCGCCGACGGTGTCGAGGTTGGAGTTGGGCTCATCCAGCACCACCAGGCTTGGCGTCCCGTACATGGCGCGCGCCAGCGCTACTCGTTGCTTCTGACCACCGGACAAACCGCTGCCGTCTTCGCCCAACTGCGTGTCGTAACCTTGCGGCAGGCGCAGGATCATTTCGTGAACGCCGGCCTGCTGGGCAGCCGCCACGACTTTCTGCGCATCGGCCTCGCTAAAACGCGCAATGTTTTCGGCGATGCTGCCGCTGAACAGTTCGATGTCTTGCGGCAGGTAGCCGATGTAAGGGCCGAGTTGATCGCGATTCCAGCGATGGATGTCCGCGCCGTCCAGTCGTACCGTGCCTCCCAGGGTCGGCCAGACACCGACCAGCACTCGGGCCAGGGTCGATTTACCCGAACCGGACGCGCCGAGCACACCCAGCACTTCACCTGCGCCCAGATTGAAATTGACCATGTGCAACGTCGCAGCGCGTTGCCCCGGTGGGCCGGCACTGACTTGCTCGAAGGTGATCTGGCCTTTGGGCGCTGGCAGGGCCATCGCTTCATCACTCGGCGGGAAGGCTTGCAGCAACGCATCGAGACGCCGGTAAGCCAGCTTCGCCCCGCTCCACTGCTTCCAGACGGCGATCAACTGGTCGATCGGGCTGAGTACGCGGCCCATCAGGATGGACCCGGCGATCATCATGCCGGCGGTCATGTCACCTTTGATCACCAGTAACGCGCCGAGACCCAGCACCAACGATTGCAGGCACAGACGCAGGGTTTTGCTCAGAGAGCTGATCACCGCGCCGGTGTCGCTGGCCTGATTCTGCAAACCGAGAAAGCGCGAATGCACCTGGAACCAGCGTTTACGCAACGAACCGAGCATGCCCATCGCCTGAATGGTTTCGGCGTTGTGCAGGTGGCTGGTGGCCAACTGGCTGGATTGCTGCGAGAAACCGGCGGCTTCGCCCAGCGGCTTTTTGGTCATGTATTCGTTGAGGCATGCCAAGGCAATCAGCAACAGCGCACCGGCGGTGGCCAGTACGCCGAGCCAGACGTTGAACAGGTAAATAACGAACAGATACACCGGAAACCACGGCGCATCGAAAAAAGCGAACAGCGCCGGGCCGGTGACGAATTGACGAATGTGGGTCAAGTCGCCCAGCGACTGCCCGGCATTGCCCTCGCCCTTGAACAGGTTGCGTTCGAACGCCGCCTGGTACACCCGCAGGTTGAAGCGGCGCTCCAGTTGGCTGCCGATGCGGATCACGATGAAACTGCGCACCACTTCCAGCAGGCCGATAAAGACAAAGAAGCCGACAACCATCAGCGACAGCATCGCCAGGGTGGTTTCGTTCTGTGAAGACAGCACCCGGTCATAGACCTGAAGCATATAAATGGAGGGCACCAGCATCAGCACGTTAATCAGTGCCGTAAAGCATCCAACGCTGATCAGGATGCTTTTATAGTCACCCAATGCCTTGAACAAGGGAGCGGTGGCTGGGGCCTTCGCCATCTTCATTGATTATTCCTGAGGTCTAACTCTCGCCAATCTTTGACGAGACTTCAAATTGATTATCCGCGCAACGCGGGAATATATTTCCAAGCTGTACGCTTACAAATTCATAACAACTAGCTCTGATTAATACAGTGCAGTTGTGATTGAACACGTCGCTTATAACCTGACACTGACGCCTTATATTAAAACTTCGTCGTCTGATTGATCTTTACGGTTGTTGTGCAATGCGCTCGAGGGTAATTTTCAGACCTGACTTCAAAGTCGCCAGATAAAACCCATCACGTTGTCGGCTAAAGAACTGGATTCTTGAACCCTCCTTGCCAGTGATCGAAATTCCGTCCGGGTCGGGAAACCAGCCAATCGGCGCCTCTTCGAGCCATACTCCCAAGCAGTCAGCGCCTTTACCGATCGTCTGGCTGGATTGCAGATCGACAATGCAGGTATTCGACGGTTTGTCCTGCAGTTTTTGCGCTTCAGCGCTGTCTTCGCGGGCACTCAGCGTCGCCTGCCACTGCCCGGCAAATACCGAGGGTTCTTCGAGCCTGAGGCTGCTTGCCATGCTTGTTTCTCCTGAAATCATCATCAGCGTCGCCATCAGCCACGCCACCGTCATGTAGGTAAAAACGTTTCGACTCATAGGAAATTTCACCCCAGTGCGTAGCCTTGCCTACAGGGCAAGACGATGCAAGCGAAGAAAGCGGCGCATCACGCGCCGCCCTCTTGTTTCACATCAAGCCACGATGTCGCTGATTGCCGCCTGGCCAACGGTGCTGACCTGGAAGTCGGCCGCGCCGAATCCGGAGAAGTCCACCGAGAGCAGGCTGTTGCCGCCCGACGAGGTCAATACCGCATCGCCCGCCGCACCGGTGAAGGCGCTGACGAAGTGCAGGCCGGCGCCCTTGGTGATGCCGGTCAGGTCGATTTTGTCCAGACCACTGACGAAATCGAGAATCTGATCGATAGCACCCGGTTTGGAATCCGAACTTGCCGCGAACACAAACGTGTCCGAACCCGCGCCACCCCACAGCTTGTCGGCACCGCCGGCCCCGTAGAGGATGTCGTTTCCGGCACCGCCCTTGAGTTCGTTGGCCACACTGTTGCCGATCAGCAGGTCGCTGCCCGAACCGCCGATGGCGTTCTCGATGATTGCGCCCTTGGCGATGGAGACGTTACCCACCATACCGCCAACGTCGGAGAACGAGGCGCTATTGAGGTTGATCTTCTGGTTTTGGGTGAAGCCCGAGAAGTCCAGAGTATCCTTGCCGCCCGCATCCCAGACCGAGAACACTACTTTGTCACTCGACGACGAAGCGCTGAGGAAGTCGCGACCGGTGTTGGAGTTGAAACCGTAGGTGGTGTCACCGGTACGAGTGGTGGTGTTGGCGCCGTAGAGCTTCTGGATCGCTGCGATGTCATCCATCAGCGGGCCGGAGGCATAGGCTTCCACGCCACCCTTGCTGAAGTTCTGGCTGGTGTTGTTCTCGCTCCAGTAACTCATGATGCTGTAGCCGCGGGTGTCTTGCCCGTAGGAAGCATCGTTATAGGTCGGGTTACCATTACCGGCGTTGTAGTCGCCAGGGTGAGCCAGACCGAGGCTATGACCGATCTCGTGAGTCAGCGTCTGACGGCCGTAGTTGTTCAGATCCGGATTCTTGTTCGCCGTGTAGCCACTGTTGATCAGGTACCACGAGGTGCCGTCATAACCGGCGCCGGTGCCTGGCAGATAAGCGAACGCTGCAGCGCCATCCTGGCCACCGCTGTAGTTACCGAAGGTCATGTGACCGTCACCACCCGTAGCTTTTTCGGTGAAGGTGACATTGGCCACATCGGCCCAGGATTGCATGGCGAGCTTGGCCTGGTTTTGTTGTTGTGCACTGAACTGACTGAACCCGGAGATCCCGTGCTTGTTCATCGTGCCAAATGAAGCAGAAGTCAGGAACGTGTAGGTGAGTTCGATCTTGCCGCTGCCGTCCTTGTCCTGGTAGGCAGCGCCGTCGCGCAGCAACTGGGTGGCGGCCTGGTCGACGGAGAAGGAGGGTTTGCCGTTGACCGTGAGATTGCCGCCGCGATCGTATTGATGGCTGAAACTATTGATCTGGTTCCAGGCGGAGCTGGATGCTGCCAGTGATTGCGCAGCCCCTACAGGCTGGAAAGCCTGTTCGGCGGTATCAATAGCGTTCTTTTTAACTTTCGACATAAACACACTTCCTTGTTAAGCAATGGAACAGTTTTTGTCCGATAGCGACAATCTCTGGCGAGATCGTCCTATCACTCGCCCAATGAAGGCGAAAGAAAACTGACACAATTTGAAATCTGACGTAAAGCATTTTTTTGAATTCAAATCGAGCTATTCCGGGAAGCTCCCGTAAACAAAGCATGTGCGGTCGAAAGAATGTTTCAGATGTCTGGTTTTTTCCTAATTGTCTGACGATTTTCTATTTAATTATTAAATAAGGCTAAGTTGTTTTTTGTCGAAGGCGTCTCACTTTTGCTTTGTATTAGTGCAAGTGCCAGCGCATTGATATCAACCGATAACAGTCGCTGATAACCCATGTGGGAGCGAGCCTGCTCGCGAATGCGAAAGCTCATCCAACATCAATGCTGAATGAAACATCGCCTTCGCGAGCAGGCTCGCTCCCACAGGTTTTGCATTTACCGATATATCTCAGCTACCGGTACGAATCTTGTTCCAGATCCGAGTACGAATCCGGTCGATGTTCATCGGCATTGCCTCCAGCGCGAACAACCTGCCCAACATCTCCGGGGTCGGATAAACCTTGGTGTCGTTCTTGATCGCCGGATCGATCAGGCTGTCGGCCTGCTCATTGCCGTTGGCGTAGTGCACCGAGTTGCTGATGTCAGCCATCACGTCCGGGCGCAACAGGTAGTTCATGAAGGCGTAGCCGGCCTTCTCGTCCGGAGCGTCGTTGGGCATCGAAACCATGTCGAACCAGATGGGCGAACCTTCCTTGGGAACCGAATAGCCGATCTCGATGCCGTTCTTCGCCTCTTTGGCGCGGCTCTCGGCTTGCAGGATGTCGCCGGAGAAACCGACCGCCACGCAAATATCGCCGTTGGCCAGGTCGCTGGTGTACTTCGAGGAATGGAAATAGCTGATGTACGGCCGCACTTTCAACAGCAATGCTTCGGCTTTCTTGTAGTCCTCGGGGTTCTTGCTGTGGTGCGGCAAGCCCAGGTAATTGAGGGCCGCCGGGAGCAATTCCGGGCCGTTGTCGAGAATCGCGACGCCGCACTTCTGCAGTTTTTCCATGTACTCGGGCTTGAAGATCAGATCCCAGGAATCGACCGGCGCGTCATCGCCCAACACCGCTTTGATCTTGGCAACGTTGTAACCGATGCCGGTGCTGCCCCACAGATACGGGAAGCCGTGCTCGTTGCCCGGATCGTTGGTTTGCAGGGCCTTGAGCAACACCGGATTGAGGTTTTTCCAGTTCGGCAACTGGCTCTTGTCGAGCTTCTTCAACGCGCCGCCCTGAATCTGCCGAGCCATGAAGTGGTTGGACGGAAACACCACGTCGTAACCGGAGTTGCCGGTCATCAACTTGCCATCGAGGGTTTCGTTGCTGTCGTAGACGTCATAAATAACGCCAATGCCGGTTTCTTTCTGGAAGTTTTTCGTGGTGTCCGGTGCGATATAGCTGGACCAGTTGTAAACCTTGACCGTCTCGGCGGCGTGACTGATGGAGGCGACCAGCAACAGCGGTGCCAGAGTGAGGGTTTTCCGGATCATGGGTCGATTCCTGTAGAGGCTATTGTTGTTTGGCAGGCAATCTCAAGCAATCAGAAAATCAGCACGTAGCTCTTGCGCACGGTTTCCTGGATATCCCAGATGCCGAGCGTGTTGGCCGGCAACATCAAAGCGTCGCCACCTTGTATGTGCAGGGTTTCGCCACCGTCGTCCGGGGTGAATGTGCAACGCCCGGTAATGAAATGGCAGAACTCCTGCGCGGTGATCTGCCGGCGCCAACGGCCGGGCGTGCATTCCCAGACGCCGGTTTCGACACCATCGTCGCGCTCGACGCTGGTCGTTGAGGCAATGGCTATCGGCTCGCCAAGCGGCACGGCGACCGGGTTGGATTCATCGAGTTGTAACGTGGCGGTGTTTTTGAACTGGGTGATGCTCATGGCGTTACCTGTCTTGTGAATAAACATCTGTCAGTGCATGAAACCTTCCATGAACCCGGCCACCTGGCTGGCGAGTTTGCGCCGCCATGGCGCAGTCGCCGGGTTGGCGAGGGTCTGGTCTTCGTGGACGAAGCTTTTGATGATCGCGTTGTAACCGAGCCAACGGCACGGCTCCGGCTCCCAGGCACGCAGCGCATGAATCCCGCCGTCCGGCAGCACCCACGGCTGGTTAACCAGTTCGCTGTCGCGCTCAAGGATCAGATCGGCCAGGGTACGGCCGCCGAGGTTGCTGGCACCGACGCCCTCCCCGCCATAACCGCCGGCCAACGCAATGCCGTTGGCCCGATCGCACAGCATGTGCGGCTTGAAGTGGCGGGACATGCCGAGGTTGCCGCCCCAGGCGTGAGTGATCTGCACATTTTTCAGTTGCGGGAACAGTTCACCGAACAGATAACGACGCAGCTCGACTTCATCGCGGGTCAGGTCAAAGTTGTGGCGCAGCTTGCCGGCGAATTGGTAACCACCGCGGGCGCCGAAAATCAGACGGTTGTCAGCACTGCGCTGGCCATAAGTGACCTGGCGGCTGAATTCGCTGAAAGCCTGGCCGCGACTGAGGCCGATCTCGTCCCACGTAGCAGCGGACAGCGGCTCTGTGGCGACGATCAGGCTTTGCACTGGCAATTGGTAGCGACCCAATGGCGGCAATGTCACCGAGTAACCTTCCACTGCCGGCACGATCCAGCGACTGCGCACATGGGCTTTGGCCGTGCGCAAACTGCCCGACTGCCAATGCGTAACGGGGCTGTTTTCGTAAATTTTCACGCCCATGCCTTGTACGGTGCGCGCCAGGCTGCGCACCAGTTTGGCCGGGTGAATGGTCGCCACATGCGGAGCGTAGATACCACCGTAAGGTTTGGCCACACGAATCTGCTGCGCCAGTTGCTCGGGGCTGAGCCAGCGGTAATCGTCGTCGGTCAGGCCCTGGGCGTGGAGTTTGGCCAGGTAGTCGCGCAGCGTGGCTTCCTGTTCCGGATAGCGCGCCGCGCAGTACAGCACGCCGCCCTTGCGGTAATCACAGTCGATGCCTTCACGTTCGAGGACGACTTCGACTTCATCGGGGATGCTGTGCAGCAGATCAAACGACGCGCGACGCTGCTCGGGGGACAGGCCGGCGAGCAAACGCTCCTCGCCAAGCAGATTGCCCATCAGCCAGCCGCCGTTGCGCCCGGATGCGCCAAACCCGGCGGTTTGCGCCTCGATAATCGCGATGTCCAGGCCCGACGCGTGCTTCTTCAGGTAGTACGCCGTCCACAGCCCCGTGTAACCGGCGCCGATGATCGCCACGTCTACGTCCAGATCCCGCTCAAGCTCGGGCCGCGCGATCAGCGGCTCGTCGAGTTGATCCATCCACAAACTGATAGTGCGCCACGCCGGCATGCAAGACTCCGCCACTGAAAACCTTCGATGGCGTCGATCCTAGTGCGCGACCTCAGGAGATGTCTTGCGCGCGTGTCCGCAAAGAAATTTGTTTAACGTAGGCCTTGGGCGACAGGCCGGTGTGTTGGCGGAAACAGCTGTAAAACGCCGACAACGAATTGAAACCAGCGGCGAACGCCAACTCATCGATGCGCACTGGCGGCGCGGCATCGTCCAGTGACTTGAGCAGATGCTGCAGTCGCGCGTGGTTGACGTAGCGGTAGAAACTTTGCCCAAGCACCTGATTAAGCAGGTAAGAAATCTGATTGCGGCTGTACCCGCACTCCTTCGCGACCCGTTGCAGGTCAAGCTCTGGATCCAGGTACGGTTGCTGGCGTTCGAAGTATTGCTGCAGATCGTCGGCCATAAAACTCAATTGACGCGGCGACAGGCCCAGGCGACTGACGGCCGGGCGCTGGCTCGGCGCAGTCGTGTTGCCAACCTGTGCACGCACCAACGAGGCATATTCATTTACGCGCCAGATCAGCCCGTCCTTGACCGTGATCGCCTCGCTGGAGCGGAACGACACAAGTCCCTCGCCGCCGCGCAGGGTCACTTCGTACTGAATGAACGCAGTGTTGCCATCAACGCGAATGCGGTCGCAATGCTCAAGCGCTTCGTCGGATTCGCGCGGCATGCTCACACGCACGTACTCGCGCAACTCGTCGAGGCCGAGCACGCGGTTCTGGAAAAAATCGCTGTACTGAATGTCCGGGTGATACAGCGCCATCACGCTGTCCAGGTCGCGGTGTTTCCAGCTCAAGTGATAGCGCATGACCGTGGCGGTCGTGGCCTGGGTCTGTGCGGGGCCGTCGTCGTCGGCGTGCATAAGGAGCTCGGCGAAAAAGAATCGAGCTTGCCGAAGTTCGGCACGGGCATCAATGACTAATCCATGGTGGCATTTTGGCGACGAATGCGTAAGCCGTGACTTACATCAAAAAATACGAATCAATCGCAAAATGAACTGAAAATTCCCACAGAAATTTCACATTGAGATGCTACTTTTAATGTCAGTCACCGGTTGAGCCAATGAAGGCTCTTCCCACCTAACATGAGCTAAAGGAAGCGCTCGATGAAGAAGGCGGGCAACACATGAATAACGGGTCAAGCAAAGTCACGTTCCCCAACGCCTGCCAGCTGATGCGCTGGCATTTTCATCCCATGGGTTTCGAGGCAACGATGGATGCACCGGGCAGCATGATTGCCCGATTGTTCGATCGAGCCAGTGGTGAAACCATGATCGCTATCGCTGGCATCCCGTGCGCAACGGTAATGAATGCGGCAGACGTCGAGCGAATTATCGAGGCTGTGGAGGATGAGCTGGATGCTTTCATACCTCCAGAGTCTCTCAGGAATTACGCATAACCTTATGATTTACAACAAAAAGCCCGCATTGATGCGGGCTTTTTTGTGGGTCACGCGGTTTGCTTTTCTGCTCGATGATCAGCGAAGAATGGCTTGCCCTTCGCCACTCGGTCAGACGCCTTGGGCATGTTCACCGCCTGCGGCTCCTGCGGTTCGACATACCAATAACAATGGCTGACCGCGCGGGTAATCCCGACGTACGCCAGGCGCAAGATCTCGTCCTTTTGCGCGCTGTCATACGGCTCGCTGTCGCCGGTTTTGCCCAATCCGGCCATGCGATACACCTGGTTCTTGTAAGGAGAACTGGTCAGATGCTGACAGTCTCCGAGCAGGAACACCGCGTCTGCCTGCAGGCCCTTGGCACTGTGATACGTCAGTTGTTTCAACCGACGAGCCTCGTACGGCAAGCTCGAATCAACATTAACTACTGACTGAATATGCTTTTCTATCAATAACTTATCGCTGCTTTTTCGATAAAGCATCAAGATTGAATGGCCCTGCCGATAATGCTCGGCCAGGCGTTCGCCCAGCGCCTGATCATCGCGTTCCAGCACATTGACTGGCTGCAATGGCTTGGGCTCGCCGCTCGCCTTGGCCTTCTTACCGGGAATCGCGGGCGCGGCACGGACGATGTGTTCCGCCGCATCGATGATGTGTTGATGACTGCGATAGTTGTCACTGAGCATTACTCGCGTGGTGCTCGGCGACGGGAATTCCTTGTTGAACTCCATGAAGTAACTCGGTGAACTGCCGCGCCAGCCGTAAATCGATTGCCAGTCATCCCCCACACATAGCAGCGACGAGCGCTGCGCGCCTCGTCCGACATGCATGGCCGGCCCACGGCTGCGAATTTCCGAGAGGCTCGCGCGAATCCACGAAACGATCTGTGGCGAAACGTCCTGAAATTCATCGATCATCAGGTGCGACATGGGTCGCAGCAGTTCATCGCTGAGCAGTTTGAGGTTTTCCGGCGAGTGCTCGCTGAACAGCGCGAACATGCGGTTGTAGGTCATGATCGGCGGCTTCTGGTCGAGCAAGTGATCTTCCAGGGCGCGCCAGAACAGGCTCAGCGCCTCGAAGAAAAACCGGTCGGGGTCATCTTTGGCGAAACTCATGCGGCCAACAGCGTCCGGTACGTCCAGCCCCAGGTTCTCGATAAACCCGGCCGCCGCCACGAAACAGTCGAGCAACGGCGCGGAAGCGAGTTCACCCTTGACCTTGTAATCGAAGCCCGGGCCCGCACTGGCATCGCCTGCCAATGTCGCCAAAACGCGTTTTGACGATTCGTAACTATCCAGCCAAATCAATGGCTTACGACAGAAAGCTTGAAACAGGGTGCGCTTCACTGCCCACTCTGCACGTATCGAAAGTTTCGCATTCGCTCGGCAGAGCTGGGCGTTTTCCCTGGGGTCAAAGCCGAGTACGACCCAAGCATCAAGGCTTGGAATGTAACCGTGACAGTGAAATGTCGAACCATTGATTTCGAAGGTCTGCCGGTTTGGCTCAATGCCTTTGATAGGCCAGGCACCGGCGCCGAACCAAAGATCTTCAATTGCATCGCACAGTTCTTCATCGCGCTTGGCCGCCAGCTCGGTGACGGCCATGCGCTTCTGTACATCGGGGTTATCACGCTCCAGCTCCTTGAGCTGCAACCCGGCCTTTGCCATCGGCTGAATCAGTTGGCGGAAACGCTCGTCCTGAGTGAACAATCGGTGATAGCAGGCATTGAGCTGCTGGCGCTGCGCGTCGTTGATACGCAGGTCGAACGGATTGCTGTCGACCTCCTCGTCAGCACCGGGCGCTCGATGGCTGAGGTTCTCGAAAGCCTGCAACCGCTCGAAACCCGCCAGGCTGCGCACCATCGGCAGGATTCGCGAGTGGAAGGTTCGCACCAGTTCACGCGCCTGTTTCAGGCTCAGCGCCCGCCCCCACAGCGCAAACAGTTCGATCAGCTTGTTGATGAAGTCCTTGCGCGATTCGCGGGTGAAGGTCACTACGGTCATTGAATCGAGCTCAAAGCCCAGATAGTGCGTCAACAGTAGAATGCGCAGGACCAGCGTGGTCGACTTGCCCGCTCCGGCGCCGGCCACCACGGAAGTCGAAGGCGTATCGCTGAAAATCATCTTCCATTGCGCAGTGCTCGGCTGAGCGTGTGCGGGGAGTAAACGCGCGACATCAGCCTTGATGCGCTTCTTCAGCTCAGCGGTGAGCGGCAGGCGCCAGTCGTCGAACAGGAGATTGTCCACGCTTGGCGGACGATGTTCGGTGTTGCGGCTGTCGCGGATCAGCAGCACTTGCCGACCTTCTTCAAACCCCTCGAGCTTGCCCTCTTTATACCCGTACTCGACACCCGCGGTGTGACCGCTACGAAAGCCATCCGCCTGACCATGCAGCCACGACGCACGGTGTTGCGCGCGCAAACGCGTCAAACCGTGGCCGAAGAAACGTGCGGCCATCCGTTTGAACCACTGCATCTCGGCCAAAGGGCGAAGTTCGGGAGGAAGATCGGGAGTTTGTTGCGCCACGCTGACGGGCTCCAGTAAATATGCTATTGAAGGCTATGGTGTCTTTATTTAACGCCGGGTTCTAGCGAAATGCTTACGCTTCATTGGTTTAGGCGATTAACTGAAGGTGGGATGAGAAATTTTCGAGGTTTTTTTGATCGACTTATTCGATCTTGATGCCGCACTTTTTACGCTTTTTATCGATACTTGGCTGATAGATGATCGCCGTCATAAACCACCGGTCTTGGGCCGGGCGCGATAACTGCGCCCCGTCATGAACCTTTTGAGGAGACGATCATGCTTGAACTCAGACCTTTCAACACACTGGGCGCCGCCCATCATGGCTGGTTGGATGCCCATCACCATTTTTCGTTCGCCGAGTACTACGACCCACAGCGCATGAGCTGGGGCAATCTGCGGGTGTGGAACGATGATGTAATCGCCGCCGGCAGCGGTTTCCCGCAGCACCCGCACCGCGACATGGAAATTATCACCTACGTGCGTGAAGGTGCGATTACCCATCAGGACAACCTCGGCAACAAGGGCCGCACCGAAGCTGGCGACGTGCAAGTCATGAGTGCCGGCACGGGCATCGCGCACAGTGAATACAACCTGGAAGCCCAAGACTCCAAGATCTTCCAGATCTGGATCCTGCCCACCGAAACCGGCGCCCCGCCGTCCTGGGGTGCGAAACCCTTTCCCAAAGGTCAGCGTGAAGGGTTTGTGACCCTTGCCAGCGGTAAGGATGGCGATGATCAGAGCCTGCGTATCCGCGCCGATGCTCGCCTGGTGGCGGCGAACATCAAGGCTGGTGAGACGGCGGAATATCGTCTCGACGAAGGACGCCGCGCTTATCTGGTGCCGGCTACGGGTGTGATTGAAGTCAATGGTTTGCGTGCACAAGCTCGAGACGGTGTGGCGGTTGCGCATGAGCAGGTGCTGACCGTTACTGCGATTGAAGACAGTGAGATTGTGTTGGTAGATTTGGCTTGATCGCCTGATCAGAGGCAAAAAAAGGGGCAACCGCAATGGTTGCCCCTTTTTTGGCTCGGTAGCCCTTGCGGTGAAGGACTTCAGCTTATTTGCTGGAAATTGCGCCATCCACCAGAGTTTGCGCTTCGACCACCAATTGCTTGAGGTGCTCGTCGCTGATGAAGCTCTCTGCGTAGATCTTGTAGATGTCTTCGGTGCCTGACGGACGCGCCGCGAACCAGCCGTTCTCGGTCATTACCTTCAAGCCGCCAATTGCCTGATCATTGCCCGGTGCGTGGCTGAGAATGCTTTGAATCTTCTCGCCCGCCAATTCGGTCGAAGTGACTTGCTCCGGCGACAGCTTGCTCAGCAGGGCTTTCTGTTCCGGGTTGGCCTTGGCGTCTACGCGTACCGAGAACGGCTCTCCGAGTTCATCGGTCAGCGCTTTATAGGCCTGGCTTGGGTCGCGACCGGTGCGAGCGGTCATTTCTGCCGCGAGCAATGCCGGGATCAGACCATCCTTGTCAGTGCTCCATACACCGCCGTCCTTGCGCAGGAACGATGCACCGGCGCTCTCCTCGCCGCCAAAACCCAGCGAACCGTCAAACAGCCCGTCCGCAAACCATTTGAAACCGACCGGCACTTCGTAGAGACGACGCCCCAGACGCTTGGCGACACGATCAATCAGACCGCTGCTGACCACGGTTTTGCCCACGCCAGCATCGGCACGCCACTGCGGACGGTTCTGGAACAGATAATCGATGGACACTGCCAGATAGTTGTTCGGCGCGAGCAAGCCACCGGAAGGCGTCACGATGCCGTGGCGATCGTGATCCGGGTCGCAGGCAAACGCCACATCGAAACGCTCCTTCAGACCGATCAAGCCTTGCATCGCATGGCTCGATGATGGGTCCATGCGAATCTGGCCGTCCCAATCGACGGTCATGAAACGGAAGGTTGGATCGACTTGCTTGTTCACCACGTCCAGATCCAGACGGTAGTGCTCGGCAATCGCGGACCAGTAGCGCACCCCTGCGCCACCCAGCGGATCGACACCCAAATGCAGCTTGGCATCGCGGATGGCATCGAAGTCGATCACGTTGATCAGATCGGCAACGTAGGTGTTCACGTAGTCGTGACGATGGGTGGTGCTGGCCTTGAGCGCCTGCTCGTGACTGATGCGTTTCACGCCAGCCAGTTTATTGGCCAGCAGCTCGTTGGCCTTGGCCTCGATCCACTTGGTGATGTGGGTGTCTGCCGGGCCGCCGTTGGTTGGGTTGTATTTGTAGCCACCGCTTTGTGGCGGGTTGTGCGACGGCGTGATGACGATGCCGTCGGCCAGGCCAGAAGTACGGCCGCGGTTGTAGCAAAGAATGGCATGGGAAATGGCCGGAGTCGGCGTGTACTCGTCGCCTTCGGCGATCATCACGGTCACACCGTTCGCCGCCAGCACTTCCAGAGCGCTGGCACCCGCGGGAGTCGACAACGCGTGAGTGTCGATGCCGACAAACAGCGGCCCGGTGATCCCTTGGGCCTCGCGATACAGACAGATCGCCTGACTGATCGCCAGCACGTGCCATTCGTTGAAACTCAGGTCGAAAGAACTGCCCCGATGCCCCGACGTGCCAAACGCCACACGCTGCGTGGAAATGGAAGCGTCAGGCTGGCCGGTGTAATAGGCCGTTACCAGTCGCGGGATATCGACCAACAATTCTGCCGGTGCCGGTTTGCCCGCAAAAGGACTGAGTGTCATGCAAAAACCTCTGAAATAGAGTGATTCAGGAATAGAACGCAGTTTACTGGCAGTTTGACCGTAGTGCGACGGGATCTATCCGGGACACTCCCGATGTTTTTTAACGTTAACTTTCGGGTGCCATCCGCAATGCGTCGCCCAGCAGCCCGACGATATTCCCCAGATCGTGGTCACCATGGCCCAATGAGCTCAAGCGCAGATGGTGCGCATGCAACCCCTGCAGGCTGAACAACTCCCCTGGCGCAATAATGATCTGTTGCTTGAGCAGGCGCTGAAAGACATTCCCCATGTCTACCGGACGCAACGAGCCTACCCAGACCGTCGCCCCACCCTGCGGCTCGACAACCTGCAACGCGTCGCCCAGGCGCTCGCGCAATAACTGGATCAACTGCGTTCGCCGCTCCTTCAGCATCCGTCGCAGTACCGACAAATGCTGGTCCAGCCGTCCGCCACCCAACAATCTCGCAATCGCTTTCTGGCGGATTAGCGACAAGCTATAGGCGCGTAACAGGAAATGACGTTGCAGCTCACTGCGCCAATGGCGCGACAGGACAAAACCGAAAGGCGCCTCAGCACCGATGAACTTCTCGAACGTGGAAAACACCAGCAGGCGATCCGGGTCCAGCCAGTGGCGCAGGCGTTGGGAGTCGATCCCTTCATCGAGCTCGCTGTAGCAGTCGTTTTCCAGAACCCAGGTGCCATGACACCCGAGCAGATGGGCGATGGCTTGTCGATTGGTCGCAGAGAGCAGGCTGCCGTGGGGCATGCTCAACGCTGAGGACAACAGGATCAGGCGCACCCGTTCCTTCTTGAGCAAAGACTCCAGGCGCTGCGGATCAATCACCCCGCCTGCGAGCAGTGGCAACTCGATCACCCGCACTTGGGCGCAATCCAGCAGACGCAGGATCACCCAGTCACACGGCGACTCGACCACTACGGTGGCCCCACGCAACTCGAGCACCGAAATCAGAATTTCCAGCACCCCGCGCAAATCGGCACCGATGTAGACGTCATCGGCATGCCAGCAATTCACCGTCGATGAGGTGTAACGCGCAGCCAGTACGGTGCGTAACTCCAGCTCACCGCAAGGCTGCACCAGTACTTGCGGCTGGCGCGGGTACTGGCGCAGCAGTTCCCGCTCAAGCATCAGCAAAGGACGGTCCAGCGGTTGCAGCGAAGCCGGGTCATCGGCGCTCAATACACACATGCCCGGTCGCTGGGTATTGACGTAGACGGTTTCGAGCAGGTCCCTGCCACAACCAGGCACGTCCATTGCGGGCAGTGCTTTCGCGTAATAACCGGATTTGGCGATTGAATAAACCCGACCTTCCTTTTCCAGCAACGAATAGGCGTACTGGACGGTCGAGATCGACACATTCAGTCGATCAGCCAGTTGCCGCAAGGAAGGCAGGCGCACTGCCGAGCTGCTCCCTGCCTCCTCGATCAGCAGCGTCAGGTAGCGATAAACAGCCTGATAAACAAAGTCGTTTTCCCGCGACGCTTTCACGAGCCGGCATCCATGGGCTGTGATTCAGGGTTAGGCGATTGGCTCACGGTCAGCCTTCCGCCGATCGATCGTTTGTCGGCTCGGTACCCGCCTCCTCCGCACTGGCGCTGTCGCCGCACGCAAGTAACCGAACGGGTCCCATCGAGTAAAGACGCACAATCAATTTGACCGGCAACCCGCTGACGTCCGTCATCCACTTCAGCACTTGCTCAGGCGCATGCAGGCCCTGCATTGCCCGGTGCAGATCCGGCAACGCCACCAACATGCCGGGATGACAATTGCGCAGAAACCGTTCCAGCCCCGCCCCGCTATCAACAAACGGCGCAAACAGCAGGCACATCAGCTGGATATCGTTCAAATCGAAACCGGCCGAGAGCCAGCCTTCCGCCTGCATGCGCAAATGTCGCGGATCCTGCAGATTGCCGAAATGGGCGAGCATCTGTTCGCAAACCGGCTCGGGTACCTGTCTGCGACGCATCGTTATCAGGTAGTTGTGCAGGTATTCGCCGACTCCGGCCTCGTAGGTTCTCCCCTCGATGAATCGTGCCTGCATTCCTCGCAGATGCGCAGCGACCAGAGGATCTGCATATTCATCGTCACTTTGATAAAGGCTCAGGTCATCCGCCTGGAACCCAAGAAAGTCACTGAGCAACGGCCAGCGCTCCTCGAGCTTGCCAACGATCATGTCATTGATGTTGATGAAACCGGTGCGCCGACACGCTTCGAACTCACCTTCCGGGCGCCACGCTACCCGCTCCTCTTCGGTGTAGAACTCGCGATAGTAATCACCACCCAGCCGGTCGAGCAGCGGGAACAGCGCTTCAAAGCCAGCAGAGGTCACCAGCGGACCGGCAATGGCGGCTTTTTGAACGGCGCGACTCAAGCCGTCGAGAAAGTGCTTCTGGCGGTTTAACGACTCACTGCCGATCATGGCATCGACACCATTGTTCCATCGGGCGATCTGACCGTAGTACTCGGCAGTGGCCAAATAAGCGTCGTCCCACAACTCAAGCGCTTCGCTGTAGGTTCTTCGATGCCCCAGCAGCAGCAGGTTTAGACGATGGGTCTCGCGCCCCTCTTCGCAGATCGGTGCCTGATGGTCGAATGGCAGGACCTGGCGATGATCCACCATCAACAACTCGACCCGAGGATCGTCATAGAGGAACAGCGCGCCGTAGCTGCGGTGCATGTTCTGCAGCGCCGTGTCACTGTTGCCGTTCCAGCGTAAAGTCGCCACCCGTAGCTGAAACGTCCCGGGCGCACGCCCGGCGATACTCAATTGCGCTGCCCGCAGCAGCGCCAATGTGTAACAGCTGTCGCGCGACCCGGTCTGGTTAACCAGCACTTTGAATTGACCGATGTTCTCCATGCCGCCAGCAGCCACGGCCAGTCGCTGGATCAGCAACTGCAATGCCGTGCGCTCCGCTCGTGAGAAAAAACTCAGCAACCGCTGCAATACTTGCTGGTAGACATAATTCATTGCCTGATCGTGGATCGTGCTCATCGGTATTTACCCGGTATAAAAGGTTTCATGGCGCGCAGACAGAAAACCAACTGTCCGCACGACAATTAATCAATAAGTAATAGACGCTCAGATGCTAAGGAAGGTCTGAAGTACCCACCGATTTTTGAGGCCCTCGCTGCTTGAGGTTCAAAAAATCCAAGTCGGCCGAAAAACAGACCCTTCTTGTCTTTAATTCACGGCTCTTTCCTCTGATCGTGCT
>NZ_JACXXO010000001.1 GCF_017980685.1 Pseudomonas iridis | reverse complement strand
TGAGTTCCCTGAAGGGCCGTCGAAGACTACGACGTTGATAGGTTGGGTGTGTAAGCGCTGTGAGGCGTTGAGCTAACCAATACTAATTGCCCGTGAGGCTTGACCATATAACACCCAAGCAATTTGCGTCGAAAGGCCAGATTGCGGTGTGTGAAGACGAAACGAACCGAAAGTTCGATGTTCACAAAACACCGAAAGCTGTCACATACCCAATTTGCTGAAGCGAGACCACCTGGTCACGACTCAGTACCCGAATTTCTTGACGACCATAGAGCGTTGGAACCACCTGATCCCATCCCGAACTCAGCAGTGAAACGATGCATCGCCGATGGTAGTGTGGGGTTTCCCCATGTGAGAGTAGGTCATCGTCAAGATTAAATTCCGAAACCCCAATTGCGAAAGCAGTTGGGGTTTTGTTTTGCCCGCAGGAAAGTTCTTACAGCATTCACGGACCTCGTCCGGCTGTCATAGCGTGCCGACAATGCTAAGGTTCTGACCTGGTTTTCGTACTTTTCCAAGGAAGTCTTTATGCCGGACGCCCAGTCCCTCAACGCTGCATTCATGGTGGTTCAGAGCAATAGCCTGGACGAACTGCGCAGCTTGGTGGTCAGCATCATGCGGCGCTATCCGCTGGCTCCCCTGGAGAACGAAATTGCGTTGGTGCAGAGTAACGGCATCGCCCAATGGCTAAAGCTGGCTCTGGCTGAAGATCCAGAAGAAGGCGACCTCGGTGGTTGCGGCATCGCCGCAGCGATTGATGTTCAACTGCCCGGTAGCTTTATGTGGCAGCTCTATCGCATGGTTTTGGGGCGAGAAGAAATTCCGGCCAAATCCCTGCTCGATAAAGCGCCACTAACCTGGCGCCTCATGCGTTTGCTACCCCAGGTCATCGACCATGCGCATTTCGAGCCGCTGCAACGCTTCCTTACCCACGACACTGACTTGCGCAAGCGCTATCAATTGTCTGAGCGTCTAGCGGATCTTTTCGACCAATATCAGGTGTATCGGGCTGACTGGCTTGAGGATTGGGCCGAAGGGCGGCATCAATTACGAAATGTCAGAGGCGAGATAAAGCCTTTGCCCGCTACCAGCTGCTGGCAAGCCGAACTATGGCGGGCGCTACTGAATGACGTGGGTGAACAAGGCATGGCGCAGAGTCGCGCCGGCGTTCACCAGCGATTCATCGAGCGGATCAACAACCTTGCGAAAGCTCCTGCTGGACTGCCATCGCGAGTGATTGTTTTCGGGATTTCGTCGTTACCGGCCCAGGTGCTTGAAGCGCTGGCCGGACTCGCACGTTTCAGCCAGGTTCTGTTGTGTGTACATAACCCTTGCCGTCACCACTGGGCCGATATCGTCGCCGACAAGGATTTGCTGCGTCACCAATACAAGCGACAGTCCCGCAAAAGCGGAATGCCCGTCGTGCTGGATCCCGAAACACTACACCAGCATGCCCATCCGTTATTGGCAGCATGGGGTAAGCAAGGTCGCGACTACATCAACCTGCTCGACAGTTACGACGATCCCAACAGCTACCGCGCCGTCTTTCGCGACGGCCGCATCGACCTGTTCAGCGAATCTGAGCCACACAATCTGCTCAATCAACTTCAGGACGATATCCTGGAGCTGCGTCCACTCAACGAGACCCGCGAGCACTGGCCTGCTGTTGATCTGAATGAAGACGATTCGATCCGTTTTCACATTGCCCACAGCGCTCAGCGCGAAGTGGAAATCCTGCATGACCAGCTACTGGCGCGCTTCAGTGCCAATCCGAAACTGCGCCCTCGCGATGTGATCGTAATGGTGCCGGATGTCGACAGTTATGCACCGCATATACGCGCGGTGTTTGGTCAACTCGACCGGTATGACCCACGCTTCATTCCCTTCACTTTGGCGGATCAGGGGCAGCGTGGCCGCGACCCATTACTGATCGCGGTCGAGCACCTGCTCAAGCTGCCGGACAGTCGTTTCCCCGTCAGCGAAATCCTCGACCTGCTCGACGTTCCGGCATTACGTGCCCGGTTCGGCGTGGAAGAGCGGGACCTGCCAACACTGCATCGCTGGATAGAAGGGGCGGGTGTCCGTTGGGGGATGAACGCCGAGCAGCGTGCCGGGCTCGGGCTGCCCGACGAACTTGAACAGAACAGCTGGCATTTTGGCCTGCGCCGAATGCTCTTGGGTTATGCAGTAGGTACCGCCAATGCCTGCTCAGGGATTGAACCGTATGATGAAATCGGCGGCCTGGATGCCGCATTGATCGGGCCGTTGGTAGCGTTGCTCGATGCTCTGGAGCTCGCCCATCAGCAGCTCACACAACCGGCTCAACCCAAAGAGTGGGGGCAGCGACTCCAAGCGCTTATGCAGCTGTTCTTCAAAGCCAGTAATGAACATGACGATTACTTGCTTACCCAACTGGAAGAGCTTCGTGAAACCTGGCTGGAGACCTGTGAGACGGTAGGTCTGGTAGATGAGCTGCCGCTGACGGTCGTCCGTGAAGCCTGGCTCGCCGGCCTGGATCAGGGGCGTTTGTCTCAGCGCTTCCTGGCCGGTGCGGTGAACTTTTGTACGTTGATGCCGATGCGCGCCATTCCCTTCAAGCTGGTTTGTTTGTTGGGGATGAACGACGGTGATTACCCCCGTGCGCAACCCCCGCTGGATTTCGATCTGATGGGCAGCGACTACCGCCCTGGAGACCGCTCGCGGCGTGAAGATGACCGCTATCTGTTGCTCGAGGCGCTCTTGTCGGCACGTGATCAGCTCTATATCAGTTGGGTCGGCCGCAGCATTCGCGACAACAGTGAGCGACCGGCGTCCGTGCTGATTGGCCAGTTGCGTGATCACCTCGCCAGCGGCTGGCGATTGATCGACGAAAGCCAGGATCTGTTAGGCGCCATGACCGAAGAGCATCCGCTGCAGCCGTTCAGTGCGCGCTATTTCCATGAAGGCGATCAACTGTTCAGCTATGCCAGTGAGTGGCAGGTGTTGCATCAACAGCATGCGCCCCAGGCCCACGCTGAATTACTCACGCCTTACGTTCAGGAAGAACCTCTGAGCCTGGCCCTGCTGCAGGATTTCCTGCGTAACCCGACACGACATTTTTTTACCCAACGCCTCAAGGTGTATTTCGAAGCCGCCGAAGCTCCGCTGGCCGATGAAGAACCTTTTGTGCTGGACGCATTGCAGCGCTATACGCTCAGCGACAGCCTGCTCGAAGCTGCCCTCAGACAACCGGACAATATCGATCAGGCACTCGAGGCTCAGGCCCGAAGGCTGCAAAACAGCGGATTGTTGCCCATGGCCGGTTTTGGCGAATGCCTGCAGCGGGAACTGATCGAACCGCTCCCTGACCTGTTGCAACGTTATCAACAGCTACTGACGTTGTGGCCGACACCGGTGACCAGCGCCATCCCGGTCAATCTCGATTTTCAGGGTTTGCGGCTTGAGGGCTGGCTCGCAGGCCTGCATCAGCGCACTGATGGTGGCTTGTTAGCAGTCACGACCATTCCCAACAGCATTGGCTCGATCAAAAGTCGTAAGTGGCATCGGCTGACCAAACCGTGGGTCAATCATCTTGCCGCCTGCGCCAGCGGACTTTCACTGACCACGGCATTGGTCGCCAGTGACGACACTGTGCTGCTGGAGCCGATGGAGCAAGCCCGCGCGTTTAGCCTCCTTGGCGATTTACTCCTCGCCTGGCAGGCCGGCATGCGCCAACCATTGCCGGTTGCGGTAAAGACCGCATTCGCCTGGCTATCGCAGACCGATCCAGTCAAAGCTGAAGCTGCTGCCCGTAAAGCCTACGAAGGTGACGGGCAGACCAGCGAGGGTGAGCGCCGTGAGAGTCCGGCATTATCCCGACAATTTGCCGACTTCGACGCATTACTCGCGGATGAGACGTTCTCCGGTTGGTGCGACACCCTGTACCGCCCCCTGCATGAAGCCCCTTGGCGTTCATTGTCCAGCGAAGGCCCCCGCTCATGAGCACGAAGACACCGCTGGCCCTGGCATTTCCGCTGCGTGGCAGCCAGTTAATCGAAGCGAGTGCCGGTACCGGCAAAACCTTCACCATTTCTGCGCTCTATCTGCGGCTCATCCTCGGGCACGGCGGTGAGTTGAGCGGGTTTGCCCGCGAGTTGTTGCCTCCGCAGATCCTCGTGGTGACGTTTACCGACGCGGCGACCAAAGAGCTGCGCGAGCGAATTCGCACGCGACTGGCCGAGGCTGCGAGGTTTTTTCGCGACGAGACCCCGGCCCCTGACGGATTGATCGCTGACCTGCGCGATCAGTTCGATCCTCAGCAATGGCCCGGCTGTGCCAATCGCCTCGATATCGCTGCGCAATGGATGGATGAAGCCGCCGTCTCGACCATCCACAGCTGGTGTCAGCGCATGCTGCGCGAGCATGCGTTCGACAGCGGCAGTCTGTTCACTCAATCCCTGGAAACCGATCACAGCGATTTGCTCGGTGAAGTGCTGCGCGATTACTGGCGGCTGTTCTGTTACCCGATGCAGGGTGATGCGCTGAATTGGGTTCGTAGCAACTGGGGTGGACCTGCAGCGTTGCTACCCCGAGTGCGCGGGCTGTTCGCCAGCGAGCGCGACAGCGATGAAGGCAAGGCACCCGCTGAGCTTATCGAGGAATGTTTGCAGGAGCGCCGCTCGGCATTGATCGAGTTGAAGATGCCTTGGCGTCAATGGGCGGACGAGTTGCTCGCCATCTGTCATCAAGGCGTTGCCAGCAAGACTGTCGATGGTCGCAAGATGCAGGCGCGTTACTTTGAGCCTTGGTTCGAGAAGCTCAAGGCTTGGGCCGAAGACGAGTCTTTGGAGCAACTGGACATCGGCACTGGCTTCACCCGCCTGACCCCTGACGGCATGGCCGAAGCGTGGAAGGGGCCGGCCCCAAGTCACCCGGGGCTGGATGCTATGTCCGGGCTCAAATCGAGTCTTGATGCACTGCCAACACCTGATGCCGCTGTCCTGCAGCACGCCGCCAATTGGGTGGGCACACGCTTTGAAGAAGAGAAGCGCCGTCGTGCCGAAATGGGTTTTGACGACATGCTGCTACGCCTGGATGCCGCGCTGCAATCCGACGGCGGCGAACGTCTGGCAACGTTGATCCGTGAGCAATTCCCGGTCGCGCTGATTGACGAGTTCCAGGACACCGACCCGGTGCAATACCGCATCTTCGAAAGCATCTATCGCATCGAAGACAACAACCCCGATACCGGTTTGTTTCTGATCGGCGATCCCAAGCAAGCGATTTACGCTTTTCGCGGTGCGGACATCTACACCTATTTGCGTGCCCGTCAGGCCACCACCGGCCGACTGCATACGCTGGGCACCAATTTCCGCTCCAGTCACGGCATGGTCAAAGCAGTCAACCATGTATTCGAACGCGCCGAGTCCCGAGAGCTGGGACGCGGCGCGTTTTTGTTCCGGGAGAAAAACGGCGAGAACCCGGTGCCGTTTCAACCAGTGGAATCGCAAGGTCGTAAAGAGAAACTGCAGATTGCCGGACAGGACATTGGCGCATTGAATGTCTGGCACTTGTCCACAGACCAACCGCTGTCGGGAGCGGTTTATCGGCAACAGTTGGCGGCCGCCTGTGCTAGCCAAATAACGGCATTGCTCAATGGCGGGCAAACCGGAAGTGCGGGGTTTGTTCAGGACGGTGAAGATTTCAGAGGGCTGCGGCCTTCTGACATCGCGATCCTCGTCCGCGACGGTAAAGAGGCTCAAGCGGTTCGCGGCGAGCTTGCCGCCCGCGGTGTGCGCAGCGTTTATCTGTCGGACAAGGATTCGGTGTTTGCGGCCCAAGAGGCCCACGACCTGCTGTCCTGGCTCAAAGCCTGCGCCGAGCCGGATGTCGAACGCTCGCTTAAAGCCGCGCTGGCCTGTATCACTCTGAACTTGCCATTGGCTGAACTGGAGCGGCTGAATCAGGACGAACTGGTTTGGGAAGCTCGAGTCATGCAGTTTCGTGGCTATCGCGAACTCTGGCGCAAACAAGGCGTGCTGCCGATGCTGCGCCGCCTGCTTCACGACTTCCATTTGCCACAGACCTTGATGACACGCAGCGATGGCGAGCGGGTGCTGACCAACCTTCTTCACCTGTCGGAACTGATGCAGCAGGCCGCCGCAGAGCTGGACGGTGAGCAAGCGCTGATCCGTCATCTGGCCGAGCTTCTGGCACTGTCGGGTCAGGCGGGTGAAGAGCAGATCCTGCGCCTGGAAAGTGACGAGCAACTGGTCAAGGTCGTGACCATCCACAAGTCCAAAGGCCTTGAGTATCCGCTGGTGTTCCTGCCGTTCATCTGCTCGGCGAAACCCGTGGACGGTAGTCGATTGCCGTTGCATTACCACGACGCTGCGGGCAAGGCTCAGGTGAGTCTCAGGCCGACCGTCGAGTTGATTGCGCAAGCGGACGAAGAGCGTCTCGCCGAAGATCTGCGTTTGCTCTATGTCGCCCTGACTCGTGCGCAACATGCCTGCTGGTTAGGCGTGACGGATCTCAAACGTGGCAATAACAACAGCTCGGTGCTACACCTTTCTGCGCTCGGCTATCTGCTGGGTGGCGGTGCCTCTTCGGGTGAGTCCAGTGGACTCAACCGGTGGTTGCAAGACCTGCAACAAGACTGCCCGGCTATCGACATCGGCGAAATGCCGCAACCCACCGACGAGCATTACCAACCTCCGCGCAATGAAGCCGTCCTCAGTGCCACGTTGCTGCCCAAGCGCAAGGCCAGTGAGAACTGGTGGATCGCGTCGTATAGCGCGCTGCGCATCAGTGATGTGCTGAGTGTCGGCAGCGATGAAGCACCGGACAGCCCGCAAGCACAAAAGCTTTTCGATGACGAACGCCTCGACCCGGATGCACCGCGAGAAATCATAACCGGCGGCGCCGATATCCATCGCTTCCCCCGTGGCCCCAATCCGGGAACGTTTCTTCACGGTTTGCTGGAGTGGGCGGGTGATGACGGTTTCGCCGTCTCCCGCGAGGCGCTGGAGGACGCGATTGGCCGGCGCTGCAACCTGCGTGGCTGGGAAGGCTGGATCACCACCCTCAGTGACTGGTTGCAACACCTGCTCGAGTCGCCCCTGCCAATCGCTGATGGGCGGCCACCGGTGATTCTCGAACAGCTGACACAGTACCGAGTCGAGATGGAATTCTGGTTCGCCAGCCATAAAGTCGACGTGCTGAAACTCGACGAACTGGTACGCCAGTTCACCCACAATGGTGTGGCCCGGGTTGGCGCAGAGCCAGTGCAACTCAACGGCATGTTCAAAGGCTTCATCGACCTGACCTTTGAACACGATGGCCGCTATTACGTGGCCGACTACAAGTCCAACTGGCTGGGTGTGGACGATCTGGCCTACACCGAACACGCCATGGAACAATCGATTCTGGACAACCGCTACGACCTGCAATACGTGTTGTATCTGTTGGCGTTGCATCGTCAGCTCAAGGCACGTTTGCCCGACTACGATTACGACCGGCATGTTGGCGGGGCGCTGTACCTGTTCTTGCGCGGCACTCGCTCAGACAGCCGCGGTGTGTACTTTGCCCGACCGCCTCGTGAGTTGATCGAGCGTCTCGACCGGATGTTCCAGGGTAAACCCGAACCCAAGGCCGAACCCGCATGGGAACAGGGAGTCCTGCTATGAGCCGCACGTTTGCCGATCTGTTGCCGACACCGCTGGCAGCCGACAGCCTGTCTAGGCTTTCGCCCCTGACAAGCGCCGATGACTTGCTGCTGTTGCTCACCCGTTGGGTCGAGCGTGGCTGGCTGCGTGCGCTGGACAAGGCATTCGTCGCATTCCTGCACGAGCTTGAGCCCGATACCGATCCGTTGGTGCTGCTCGCTGCAGCGCTGACCAGTCATCAACTCGGGCACGGTCATGTTTGTCTGGATTTGTTCGAAACCCTTAAAGCCCCTGACTTTGCCTTGTCGCTGCCACCCGAAGGCGACGTGCAAGGGGGCGTATTGTTGCTGCCTTCACAATTGCTTGAAGCGCTAGATGGTGCGCATTGGTGCAAAGCGTTGGCGGGCAGTGGCCTGGTCGCGCTGGCAGCCGATACCCGCGAAGCCGCGCAGAATCGCCCACTGGTGCTGTCCGGAAAACGTTTATACCTGCGGCGCTACTGGGCTTACGAACGCCGCATCGATACGGCGTTGCGTCAGCGTCTCGCCCAGAGTGAGGCGACGCCGGATGACCTGCCGCAACGGCTCAATGAACTGTTCGGGTCGGCCAAAACCGATGAGGTGATCGACTGGCAGAAACTCGCCTGTGCCCTCGCTACCCGCGGTGCATTCAGTATCGTCACCGGTGGCCCGGGCACCGGCAAAACCACCACAGTGGTGCGCTTGCTCGCGTTGCTGCAAGCGCCAGCGGTGGAGGCTGGTCATCCGCTGCGAATTCGCTTGGCTGCACCGACAGGCAAAGCGGCTGCGCGATTGACCGAGTCCATCAGCCAACAAGTGCAATCGCTGAAAGTCGCCGAAGACGTACGCGCAAAAATCCCCTGCGACGTGACCACTGTGCACCGCTTGCTGGGCAGTCGTCCCGGTACGCGACACTTCCGCCACCATGCCGGCAACCGTTTACCGCTGGATGTGTTGGTGGTCGATGAAGCGTCGATGATCGACCTGGAAATGATGGCCAACCTGCTCGACGCCCTGCCCGCCCATGCACGTCTGGTGCTGCTGGGTGACAAGGATCAGCTAGCCTCGGTAGAGGCCGGCGCCGTTTTGGGGGATTTGTGCCGTGACGCTGAAAGCGGTTGGTATAGCCCGCAGACTCGGCAATGGCTGGAGTCGGTCAGCGGTGAATCGTTGCAGGCCAGCGGCTTGCATGAGGACCTCGACGGCTCCCATCCGCTGGCGCAACAAGTGGTGATGTTGCGTCACTCCCGGCGCTTTGGCGAAGGGAGCGGTATCGGCCAGCTAGCACGCCGGGTCAATCAACAGTTGCCGGATGAGGCGCGTCAGTTGCTGGTGGCGGGGCAGTATGAGGATGTGTATTCGTTGCCGCTCAAGGGCGAGCACGATCTGCACCTCGAGCGACTCTTGCTTGATGGCCATGGCGACGGACCGCAAGGCTATCGGCATTACCTGAAAGTGCTGCGTGATCAGCGTCCACCGCTCGACAGGCCGCTCGAACATCCGGACTGGATCAACTGGGCCCGCGAGGTCTTGCAGGCATTCGACACCTTCCAGCTGTTGTGTGCGGTGCGCAAGGGGCCGTGGGGTGTGGAAGGTTTGAACCAGCGCATCACAGCGGCATTGCTCAAGGCGCGACTGATCGACAACGACCAGCAATGGTACGAAGGTCGGCCAGTGCTGATGACCCGCAATGACTACGGTCTGGGCCTGATGAACGGTGACATTGGCATTGCCCTCAAACTGCCCGAGCGCGAAGGTCCTGCCGCCGGTAAACCGGTGCTGCGCGTGGCTTTTCCCCGCAACGATGGCCAGGGTGGCGTGCGCTTTGTGTTGCCGAGTCGTTTGAATGATGTCGAAACCGTCTACGCGATGACCGTACACAAGTCTCAAGGGTCGGAGTTCGCCCACACCGCATTGATCCTGCCGGACGCCTTGAACCCCGTGCTGACCAAGGAGCTGATCTATACCGGCATCACCCGGGCCAAGCACTGGTTCACCTTGATCGAACCGCGTGCCGGAGTGTTTGAAGAGGCCGTGCAGCGCAAGGTAAAACGCTTGAGCGGGTTGATGCTGGAACTGGAGGAGGGCACCGAGCCCCGGGGATGAAGGTTTCGTTGAATGAGGCTGACTACTGACCATCCGGTCAGGAGTCCGCGCCTCGCTGGTGATTCAGCGCTGTGCTATCGTTGCGGCATCATTCCGTTACGATCCAAGAGAATCCCTGCATGAAGGTGGCTGTCTGGGCGACAGAGCGCGTATTTCGCTGCAAGCACGCAGTGCTTGTCGGTCTGCTCTGTTTGCTGGCGGGCGCTGCCGTCGCGCAACCGCAAACGCCGCCTAGCATGGCCGAACAGCGGGCTCAGGCGGTCACCCAGGTTGTGCTGGGTATTCTCAGCTACGCACGCTGGCCGGTAGAGCCTGCGCAACTGCGCCTGTGCATCGTCGGCCCCACTGAATACACCGATGATCTGGTCAAGGGCACTACTCAGGCCACCGGCAGGCCCGTTATCGTGCATCGTCTGCTGGCCGACAACCCGGCCATCGTCACCGAATGCGATGCGGTGTATATCGGCAAACTCACCGCAGATGAACGCAGTCGGCTGTTTGCTTCGCTGACAGGGCACCCGGTGCTGAGCATCAGCGAGGCCGACGACCCGTGCACGGTCGGCAGTCTGTTCTGTCTGCGCGTCGGCGATGAGCAGGTGTCTTTCGAAGTCAATCTCGACTCTGTTGCCCGCAGTGGCGTGCGCATTCATCCAAGCGTGCTGCAGTTGTCACGCCGCAAATCGGCGGCACAATGAGACTGTTCAGATCCAATACGCGCCCAACGTTAGGCTCGGTTCTCGGCCGTGGGCACCTGACGGTCGCATTGGTGGCAGTGGCGATGGCCAGTGTTTCACTGACCCTGCTGGGCGTTTTGGCGTTGCGGGTATATGCCGATCACAACCTGCATTTGATCGCCCGGTCGATCAGCTACACCGTGGAAGCGGCGGTCGTGTTCAACGACAAGGCTGCCGCCACTGAGTCGCTGGCAATGATCGCATCGGCCGAAGAAGTGGCAGACGCTCAGGTGCTGGATGCCCGAGGTCAACTGCTCGCGCGATGGCAGCGACCGGAAACCGGTTTGATCTCTGAGTTGGAAATGCAACTCGCCCGGGCGATTCTGGAAAAGCCGATCGACTTGCCGATCACTCATCAGAATCGCGAGATCGGACGTGTTCTGCTCACCGGTCACGGCGGCAGTCTGATGCGGTTTCTGCTCAGCGGTCTGGCGGGGATCATTCTCTGTACCGCCATCAGCGCCTGGGTGGCGATCTATCTGGCGCGGCGACAATTGCGCGAGATCATCGGCCCGTTGCGCAGCCTCGCGGCTGTGGCCCACGCCGCCCGTAGCGAGCGAGCGCTGGATCGGCGCGTGCCGCCAGCGCAGATCGCCGAACTCGACAACCTCGGCAACGACTTCAACGCCTTGCTCGACGAACTGGAGTCGTGGCAAACCCATCTGAAAAGCGAAAACGAGACCCTGGCCCACCAGGCCAGTCACGACAGTCTTACCGGGTTGCCGAACCGTGCCTATTTCGAGGGCCGCTTGATTCGGGCCCTGCGCAATGCCGGCAAACTCAAGGAGCGCGTGGCTGTACTGTTTTTGGACAGCGACCGTTTCAAAGGCATCAACGATAACTTTGGCCATGCGGCCGGTGACGCGGTACTGGTGGCGGTTGCCAATCGGGTGCGCGCGCAATTGCGTGAAGAAGATTTGGTCGCGCGACTGGGCGGGGACGAATTCGCCGTACTGCTCGCGCCTCTGCACAAGGTCGAAGACGCCGAACGCATCGCCGACAAGATTCTCGCGAGCATGGACATGCCGATCGCCCTGCCGGGTGACGCCAGTGTTGTGACGTCGCTCAGTATCGGCATCGCGGTTTACCCCGATCATGGCGTCACCCCCGGTGCGCTGCTCAACGCTGCCGACGCGGCGATGTATCAAGCCAAGCGCCTGTCGCGTGGCGCTCAATCCACGGCGGGGTCGGAGTACCCGGTCAATCCCGTTCAAACAAGGAGCTAATTTCCGTGTTCACTTTTCCTGTTCGACTGTTTTCCACGCTGATGTTGATGGCCATATTGGCGCTGACTGGTTGCCAGACCGCCCCGCAAAAAGGCCTCTCTGCGGCGCAGGTTGCCGTGCTCAAGCAACAAGGCTTCGAGCTGACTGACGATGGCTGGGAGTTCGGCCTGTCCGGCAAAGTGCTGTTCGGCAGCGATGTCGAGAGCCTCAATACGCAGAGCACCGAGATCGTCTCGCGCATCGGCAAAGCCCTGTTGGGCGTGGGCATTGAGCGGGTGCGGGTCGACGGCCACACCGATGCGTCGGGCAAGGAAACCTACAACCAGCAACTGTCATTGCGCCGGGCCAAGAGCGTCGCCAACGTATTGGGCACGGTTGGCATGAAGCAAGAAAACATACAGTTACGTGGGCTGGGCAGCAGCGAGCCGGTGGCATCCAACGACACTGCCGCAGGCCGCACGGAAAACCGCCGGGTTTCGATTGTGGTCAGCGCCGATTAATCGGCGAACTGCATCTCACGGGTCTGCCCCATCAGCAGATCCTGATTACGCTCGGTCACCTCACGGATGTAATCCCACAACAGGGTAATCCGCTTCAACTTGCGCAGATCCTCCCGGCAGTACATCCAGAACTGCCGGGTGATGTCGATTTCTTCCGGCAGCACCGGCAACAAACGCGGGTCCTGTGCGGCGAGGAAGCACGGCAGAATCGCCAGTGAGCGACCTTGCTGCGCCGCGACGAATTGCGCGATCACGCTGGTGCTGCGCAAGTTCGCGCTGGCACCCGGTAGCGCATTCGCCAGGTAAAGCAGCTCCGAGCTGAACGCCAGGTCATCCACATAACTGATGAATTGATGCTTGCCCAAGTCTGCCGGGCGGCGGATCGGTGGGTGTTTGTCGAGGTAGTCCTGGGTCGCATAGAGCTGCAAGCGGTAGTCGCAGAGTTTGCAGCAGACGTACGGTCCGTGCTCCGGGCGTTCCAGCGCGATGACGATGTCGGCCTCACGCTTGGACAGGCTGATGAAGTGCGGCAGCGGCAGGATATCCACCGAGATGGCCGGGTAGGCGTCGACGAAATGGCTCAGTTGCGGCGTGATGAAAAAACTGCCGAAGCCTTCGGTGCAGCCCATGCGCACATGTCCGGACAGCGCCACGCCAGAGCCTGAAACCTGCTCGCAGGCCATGTGCAATGTGCTTTCAATCGATTCGGCGTAACCCAGTAAACGCTGGCCTTCAGTGGTGAGCACGAAGCCGCTGGTCCGCGATTTCTCGAACAGCAACGTGCCTAACGCCGCTTCCAGCGAACTGATCCGCCGCGACACGGTGGTGTAGTCGACCGCCAGCCGTTTGGCCGCGGTGCTGGCTTTGCGGGTGCGGGCGACTTCGAGGAAAAACTTGAGGTCGTCCCAGTTCAGCGAACCTAGAGAGGTGATGTTTTTTTGCATGATGGACGGGCTTATATGTGCGTTCTTATTAGAAGTTTGCACATCTATACTCCAAAAACAGTCCGACAACCAACTCGTGACACACGCCTCATCTCAAGGCGAACCTTTCGCCTTGGCTCCTACGATAAAAACAAGTTTCGGAGACCAGCATGAACGCATCGCTTACGCCCAACGAAACCACGCTGCAGAAGGTCAAGCTGCTGATCGACGGCGAGTGGGTCGAGTCGCAAACCACCGAGTGGCACGACATCGTCAACCCGGCGACCCAGCAAGTGCTGGCCAAAGTCCCGTTCGCTACCGCCGCTGAAGTCGATGCCGCCGTCAGCGCCGCCCAGCGTGCCTTCCAGACCTGGAAACTGACCCCGATCGGCGCGCGGATGCGCATCATGCTCAAGCTGCAAGCGCTGATCCGCGAGCACTCCAAGCGCATCGCCGTGGTGCTGAGCGCCGAGCAGGGCAAAACCATTGCCGACGCCGAGGGCGATATTTTCCGTGGCCTGGAAGTGGTCGAGCACGCCTGCTCCATTGGTAGCCTGCAAATGGGTGAGTTCGCCGAGAACGTCGCGGGTGGCGTCGATACTTACACCCTGCGCCAGCCGATCGGCGTTTGCGCCGGCATCACGCCGTTCAACTTCCCGGCGATGATTCCGCTGTGGATGTTCCCGATGGCCATCGCTTGCGGCAACACTTTCGTATTGAAGCCCTCTGAACAAGATCCGCTGTCGACCATGCTGCTGGTGGAGCTGGCGATTGAAGCCGGTGTGCCAGCGGGCGTGCTCAACGTGGTTCACGGCGGCAAAGACGTGGTTGATGGCCTGTGCACTCACAAGGACATCAAAGCCGTGTCCTTCGTCGGTTCGACCGCTGTCGGCACTCACGTCTATGACCTGGCCGGCAAACACGGCAAACGCGTGCAATCGATGATGGGTGCGAAGAACCACGCCGTGGTGCTGGCGGACGCCAATCGCGAGCAAGCGCTGAATGCGCTGGTCGGTGCCGGTTTCGGTGCGGCGGGACAACGTTGCATGGCCACTTCGGTGGTGGTGCTGGTGGGCGCGGCGAAACAATGGCTGCCGGACCTGAAAGCGCTGGCACAGAAACTCACCGTCAACGCCGGTAACGAGCCGGGCACCGATGTCGGCCCGGTGATCTCGAAAAAGGCCAAGGCGCGGATTCTCGAGCTGATCGAAAGCGGCATCAAGGAAGGCGCCAAGCTTGAGCTGGACGGTCGCGACATCAGCGTGCCGGGTTACGAGCAAGGCAACTTCGTCGGCCCGACCCTGTTCTCGGGCGTGACCACCGACATGCAGATCTACACCCAGGAAATCTTCGGCCCGGTGCTGGTGGTGCTGGAAGTCGATACGCTTGATCAGGCGATTGCGCTGGTCAACGCCAACCCGTTCGGTAACGGCACAGGTCTGTTCACCCAGAGCGGTGCGGCGGCGCGTAAATTCCAGACGGAAATCGATGTTGGCCAGGTTGGCATCAACATCCCGATTCCGGTGCCCGTGCCGTTCTTCAGCTTCACCGGTTCGCGCGGTTCGAAACTCGGCGACCTCGGCCCGTACGGCAAGCAAGTGGTGCAGTTCTACACGCAGACCAAAACGGTCACGGCGCGCTGGTTCGATGACGACAGCGTCAACGACGGCGTGAACACCACCATCAACCTGCGCTGAGGAACGTGCCATGAAAATCGCATTTATCGGTCTGGGCAACATGGGCGCACCGATGGCGCGCAACCTGATCAAGGCTGGCCATTCGCTGAATCTGGTCGACTTGAACAAAACCGTGTTGGCGGAGTTGGAGCAGATGGGCGGCACCATCCGCGCTTCGGCCCGCGAGGCTGCCGAGGACGCCGAACTGGTGATCACCATGCTCCCGGCCGCCGTGCACGTGCGCAGCGTCTGGCTCGGTGAAGACGGTGTTCTCGCCGGCATTGGCAAAGGCGTGCCGGCGGTGGATTGCAGCACCATCGATCCGCAGACTGCTCGAGACGTCGCCGCGGCTGCCGCCAAACAGGGCGTGGCCATGGCCGATGCGCCGGTGTCCGGCGGTACGGGCGGTGCGACTGCCGGGACCCTGACCTTCATGGTCGGCGCCACGCCGGAACTGTTCGCCACCCTGCAACCGGTGCTGGCGCAGATGGGCCGCAACATCGTTCATTGCGGTGAAGTCGGCACCGGGCAGATCGCCAAAATCTGCAACAACCTGCTGCTGGCGATTTCGATGGTTGGCGTCAGTGAAGCGATGGCGCTGGGCGATGCGCTGGGGATCGATACGTCGGTGCTGGCCGGGATCATCAACAGTTCGACCGGGCGTTGCTGGAGTTCGGAAATGTACAACCCGTGGCCGGGCATCGTCGAAACAGCGCCGGCTTCCCGCGGGTACACCGGAGGTTTCGGTGCGGAATTGATGCTCAAGGATCTGGGCCTTGCGACTGAAGCGGCGCGTCAGGCACATCAGCCAGTTGTACTGGGCGCGGTGGCGCAGCAGTTGTATCAGGCGATGAGCCAGCGCGGGGACGGCGGGAAAGATTTCTCGGCGATTATCAACAGCTATCGCAAGCCTGCAATTGAAGGGCAGCGCTGAACAAGCTGTGGGAGCGAGCCTGCTCGCGATGACGGCGGTCGCTTCAACAAGGAAGTGACTGACCGTCCGCTTTCGCGAGCAGGCTCGCTCCCACAAGAGAATTTCGTGTATCTGATATTGTTTGCCGGGAAACCACGTCGGGTGGTTCCCCGGCTTTTTTGCATCAGGCAAACACGAAATATTTGCGCACCGTCTCGACCACTTCCCACGTGCCTTTCATCCCCGGCTCAACCACGAAGATGTCGCCAGCGCGCAGGTGGATGGGTTCCATGCCGTCGGGGGTGATCACGCAGTAGCCTTCCTGGAAGTGGCAGTACTCCCACTTCACATAATCGACGCGCCACTTGCCCGGCGTGCAGATCCAGGTGCCCATGATCTTGCTGCCGTCTTCGCTGGTGTAGGCGTTGAGGTTGACGGTGTGCGGGTCGCCTTCGAGTTTTTCCCATTTGCAGGCGTCGAGTACCGGCAGCGGATGGGTATCGCGCAGAACGGTGATAGGGGCGGTCGCGGTCATGAGAACTCCGGGCTGTGGGCTGTGAACTGAAGTCGCACCCTATAGCGCCCGGTCGCCGGTCAGTTGTCTGTACTCGACATCAAACTGCTCAGAAACGCGCAGATCGTTAGAGTTTCTCCAGCGGGCATTCGACTCTGGCTCGCTCCAGCTCGACTTCGAACCCTTCGAGTTGCGCATATTGGCGTGTGAGTTCGGCCATGGTGCGGTTGATCTCGCTTTTTTTCGCTTCTATGGCTTGTTGTGCCAACGCCCACGGCATCGCCTCACCGTGATGTTCGCAGAAGATCGCCTGCAACTCCTTGAGCCGAAAACCCATGTCTTTGGCGCACTTGATGAAGATCAGCAGTTCGACACTCTGCTGATCGTAGAGGCGGTAGCTACCCTGTCGCCGGGGTGTGGGCAACAGGCCGATCGACTCGTAGTGGCGAATGCTTTTGATGGTGGTGCCGGAACGTTGCGCGGCTTGGCCGATGTACATATAAGTCCTTTTTTCAACAAGTAACAGCGCAGCGCATTATCGGCAGACTCAGCGACTGGCGATAGCCTGCACCTGTCCCAACCAGGCTTTCCGTTGCCGATCGCTTGAGCCGAGCACCGGCCCGAACGTCAGCGTGCGCAAGGGTTTGATCCCACAGAAATCGAGGGTCGTCTTGCGCACCTGATGCAGCCCCGGCATGCGATAGATCCAGCGGTAATACCAGGGCGGAGTATCCATGGTCACCAGTAAATCGGCGGTGCGTCCGGCCAACAGTTTTTCGGGAAACGCTTTACCCGGGCGATATTTGAAGGCAAAACCCGGAAGAAACACCCGATCAAAAAAACCTTTGAGCAGCGCCGGAATACCGCCCCACCAGATCGGGTAAACCAGTGTCAGATGTTCGGCCCAGAGGATGTCGGATTGTGCCGCGCTCAAGTCATCTTCCAGCGGCTGGATCTGTTGATAACTGTCGCGCAGCACCGGGTCGAAAACCATCTCGCCAAGGCGCAACTGGCGCACCTCGTGTCCGGCATCGAGTGCTGACTGTGTGTAGCGCTCAGCGAGTGCAGCGCAAAAACTCTTGGTCGAAGGATGGCCGAGAATCAGCAGAATGCGTTTGCCCATGGTCATCGTGCCTGCTGTAAAAAAGCCAAGGATGAAGTCTGCCCCTTAGGGGAGAGTCAAGGCTTTGATCAGTGCTTTGGCGTAACTCGGCAGAGCGCTGAAATCCTTCGCGCACAGCAGCAACGAGCGGCGCGCCCAAGGCTCGTCGAGGGCAACGCTTTTGAATGAGCGTGGCGTTGCGCGCTCGATGGCAGCCAGCGGCACGATCGCCAGTCCGGCCCCGTGGCCGACCATGCGCATCACGCCGTCGAAACCGTCGGCGCGAATGCGGATCTGCATGCGCGAGCCGCTGTGCAACGCCTGTTCTTCAAGGTAGATCGCCAGTGCGCTGCCGGCGCTCAGTCCTACGAAGTCGTAGCGCAAGGCATCGCTGAAACTGACCTCGACGGCGTCAGACAATGGGTGATCCAGCGGCAGAATCAGTACCAGTGGATCGTCGCGAAAGGACTGGGTTTGTAGGTCGCTGGTGTCGACCGCGTCGGAAACAATCCCGAGATCCGCCGCCCCCTGCCGCAAGGCGTGGGTGATGCGGGCGCTGGGCAGCTCTTGCAGGTCGATGTCGAGATTGGGATGGCTGCGCAGGAAGTCCGCGAGCACTTCCGGCAGGTACTCGGTGATTGCGGTGGTGTTGCACAACAACCGCACCTGACCTTTGACGCCTTGTGCGTATTCGGCGAGATCCTGCTGCATGCGTTCGGCTTGTTGCACGAGGACGCGTGCGTGGTGGGCCAACGCTTTGCCGGCCGGTGTCGGGGTCACGCCACGACGACCGCGCTGGAGAAAGTCGGTGCCCAGTGAGGCTTCCATCGCGCGGATTCTTGCGCTGGCGGCGGCGAGGGAGAGATGGCTGCGAGCGGCGCCGGCGGTGATGTTGCCGGTGTCGAGGATGTGCAGGTAGAGGCGCAGATCGGTGAGGTCGAAGTGCATGGTGGCAGCCCATGATTTTGCGGTGTCTGGGCTGGCACCATCGCTGGCAAGCCAGCTCCCACAGGTTTCGGCGTCGATCACAACATCTGCGCACAACACAAAATACTGTGGGAGCTGGCTTGCCAGCGATGAGGCCAGCAGCATCAAAAAAATATCAGCCTCTTGTTTGGGCAGAGGCAGGCTAAGTATATGGCAGATTTTCAACCGCCCTCGACCGGCGCACATTAGCGCCATGAACACACTTGCAGATTTCTACCAAAACCTCGGTCTTGCCTTTTCGTTACTGGTGATCGCCACTTTCATCCTGGCCGGCCTGATCAAAGGCATCATCGGCCTCGGCCTGCCCACCGTCGCCATGGGGCTGCTCGGTCTGGCTATGGCCCCATCACAGGCTGCTGTGTTGCTGATCATCCCGGCAACATTGACCAACGTCTGGCAACTGGCGTTCGGCGGTCATTTGAAAGGATTGATCAAACGCCTCTGGCCGATGCTTTTGATGATCTTCCTTGGCACCGGTATCGGCACGTTATCGATCGGCATGGTCGGCGGACATTGGGTGGTACGCGGACTGGGCGCGGCACTGTTGCTGTATGCGTTGAGCGGGCTATTGCTGCCTACGCTGCACATAAAGCCGCGCCATGAGCCATGGCTTGGGCCGGTCTGCGGGGTGATCACCGGTGTTATCACTTCGGCCACCGGAGTCTTCGTGATTCCCGCAGTGCCATACCTGCAAGCGCTGGGTTTGAATCGCGATGAACTGGTGCAGGCGCTCGGGCTGTCGTTTACCGTCTCGACCCTGGCGTTGGCCGGCGGCTTGCTCTGGCGTGGCGCGTTGGGTGGCGGTGAATTGAGCGCTTCGCTGCTGGCGCTGGTTCCGGCAGTGCTTGGCATGTTGCTCGGCCAATGGCTGCGTCAGCGAATCAGCGCGGTGCTGTTCAAGCGGGTGTTCTTCATCGGTCTGGGCGCGCTCGGCGCCCACTTGCTGATCAGCGGCTAGCCGACGATTCACTGAGCATGTCGATCGAGCGAATGTCGAAATCTCGCTCCAGAAACTCCATGCGCTGCTCGAAAAACTGCTTCATGTGCGGCAGGTTCGAGTGCACATCGAGATGCGCCTGGGATGCCCAGATCTCGTAGAAGATGAACAGCGTCGGATCTTCTTTGTCGCGCAGCATGTGGTATTCGATGCAGCCCGGCTCGGCGCGGCTTGGCTCGACATAGGCACGGAACAGCGCTTCGAAAGCCGCGGCTTTTTCCGGACGGGTCTTGGCGTGCAGGATGAAACCCAGGCGTTCACTCATCGGAACAACTCCTCAAATTCAGATGGCTGCGAATGCTACGGCAACAATCAGCTATCGATTCGTGCTTTTTAATCAAATGTATTTTGCGCGACCGTGGCTTATTCCGCGCGAGGCCGATCGTTAACCTGCCGCCATTCAATTTTCCCTTCTTCACCCAGCCCGATGGCTGCGCCGAGGCTTTCTCATGAAAAAAGTGTTGTTGCTCAATGGCGGTAAAAAATTCGCTCACTCCGACGGTCGCTACAACACCACCCTGCACGAAACCGCGCTGAGCGTGCTGGATCGCGGCGGTGTCGACGTCAAAACGACGTTCATCGACGAGGGTTATGACGTCGCTGAAGAGGTCGCCAAATTCCTCTGGGCCGACGTGATCATTTATCAGATGCCGGGCTGGTGGATGGGCGCGCCGTGGACGGTAAAAAAGTACGTTGACGAAGTCTTCACCGAAGGCCACGGCAGCCTTTACGCCAGCGATGGTCGCACCCGTTCCGATGCGTCGCAGAAGTACGGCAGTGGTGGCCTGGTCCAGGGCAAGCAATACATGCTCTCGCTGACGTGGAACGCCCCGCAGCAAGCCTTCGATGACCCGACTGACTTCTTCGAAGCCAAGGGCGTGGACGCGGTGTACTTCCCGTTTCACAAGGCCAATGAGTTTCTGGGCATGACCGGGTTACCGACGTTTCTGTGTGTCGACGTGATGAAGCGCCCGAACATCGAGAATGATGTGGCGCGCTACGAGCAGCATTTGAGCGAGGTGTTTGGCCTCAAGGCTTGAGTGGTTTCGGGCTACTATCGGTTGTAACAGCAAAAGATCGCAGCCTTCGGCAGCTCCTGCAGGGGAACGCATTTCACTGTAGGAGCGGCCGAAGGCTGCGATCTTGGCGATTTCAAAGAGGACACCCGTGAAAGCCAGATCCGATGAGTTGCAGATTTTCGTCTGTGTGATCGAGTGCGGTTCGATTTCCGCCGCGGCCGAGCAGGTCGGGCAGACGCCGTCGGCGGTCAGTCGCACGCTGTCGCGGCTGGAAGCCAAGCTTGATACCACGCTGATCAACCGCACCACGCGGCGCATGGACCTGACCGAGGAGGGCAAGTATTTCTTTGAGCAGGCCAAGCTGATTCTCGATCAGATGGAGCAACTCGAAGAACGCCTGTCCTCGCGCCAGCAAACCCCGTCCGGACGCCTGCGGATCAACGCCGCGTCGCCGTTCATGCTGCACGCGGTCGTGCCCTACATCGACGAATTCCGCCGGCTCTACCCGGACATCCAGCTCGAACTCAACAGCAATGACCTGATCATTGACCTGCTGGAACAAAGTACCGACGTCGCCATCCGCATCGGCACCCTCGCCGATTCGACATTGCATGCGCGTTCGCTGGGTTGCAGTCCGCTGCTGATCGTCGCCAGCCCTGCCTATCTGAAAACCCACGGCACGCCGCTGCAAGTGGCCGACCTCAGCGAACACGCCTTGCTCGGTTTTACCCAGAACGAAGGCCTCAATCAGTGGCCGTTGCGTTACGTGCACGGTGACCGCTGGCCCATCACCCCGGCCATCAGCGCCTCCAGCGGCGAAACCGTTCGGCACTTGGCGCTGGAAGGGCAGGGCATCGCGTGCCTGTCGCACTTCATGACCATCGACGACATCCGCGCCGGACGTTTGAAGGTCGTGCTGGCGGAATTCAACAGCGGTTATCGCCAACCGATCAACGCCGTTTACTACCGTAACTCGCAACTGGCGCTGCGGATTCAGTGCTTCCTCGACTTCATCCAGAGCAAACTCGCGGCTTACGCCAGCGCCGATTTCAAAGGTTGATTCGTGACCTCTGCGCAACAGTGATTTGGGTGATGACGGGTTTTTCGGCCGCCGTCGTCGGTCAATACTCGTCCCATCACTTACTCACGCAGGGAGTTTCTCCATGAACGTATTCGTCACCGGCGCTGCCGGTTTTATCGGCGGCTCCATCGCTACCGGTCTGGTTCAGGCCGGCCACAATGTTACGGGTCTGGTGCGCAGCGCCGAACAAGCCGATGAACTCAAAGCACTGGGCATCACCCCGGTGATCGGCACCCTCGACGACCAAACACTGCTCGCCGAACAGGCCCGCGCTGCCGACGCAGTGATCAACGCCGCCAGCAGCGACCATCGCGCCGCGGTCGAAGCCTTGCTCGACGCTTTGCGCGGCTCCAACAAAGTATTCCTGCACACCAGCGGTTCGAGCATCGTCGGCGATGCATCCGGCGGCAAGTCGAGCGACGTCATCTACTACGAAGACAACCTCCCCGAGCCGACCGTCGACAAAGCCGCACGCGTGGCCATCGACAACCTGATCCTCGATGCAGCGAAGGACGGCGTGAATTCGGCCGTTATCTGCAACACCCTGATCTACGGCCACAGCCTGGGCGTCAACCGCGACAGCGTGCAATTGCCGCGCTTGCTGAAACAGGCGCGCAAAAGCGCTGTGGTTCGCCACGTCGGCACGGGTCAAAACATCTGGTCCAACGTACACATCGAAGACGTCGTCGCCCTGTACCTGCTGGCGCTGACCAAAAACGTCCCGGGCACGTTCTACTTTGTCGAAAGCGGCGAAGCGTCGTTCATCGACATGACCACCGCCATGGCCCAAGCCCTGAACCTGGGCCAGCCACAAGACTGGCCACTGCAAGACGCCGAAGCCGAGTGGGGCTATGAAATGGCCAACTACGGCCTCGGCTCCAACAGCCGGGTACGCGGCAAACACGCCCGCGAACTGCTGGGCTGGACGCCGAAACGCACCTCGGTGGTTGAATGGATCCGTAACGAAATGGTGTGAGTCGTACACCAGCTCCCATAAGTTTTGCGCATTCTGTTTGGAGGTATGCGATCAAAACTGTGGGAGCGAGCCTGCTCGCGAAATCGGTGCTTCAGTCGCTAGAGATGTTGATTGTCAGGCCGCCTTCGCGAGCAGGCTCGCTCCCACATTTTGATTTGTGTTTGCCTGACAGCCATGAAAATCCCGCCTCCCAATTTTCATTAATCACGACAAGACATATCCATCCGCGACACCCCTTGCCTCTGCGCGAAAATTACTTTCATGCGGTTTGAAATCTCGATCTCGAAATGATTTATGAGTTTCACAACCCATTCGAACGTGACCCTTTCGAGGAGTACCGCATGACGCCTTCTTTCGGCTATTGGCTGCTGGTGTATGCCGCCGTGGCCATCATCGCTTTGATCGTGTTGATCGCCCGTTACCGGCTCAATCCGTTCATTGTCATCACGCTGATTTCCATTGGTCTGGCACTGGTAGCGGGCATGCCGCCGTCGGGTGTGGTGGGTGCGTATGAGGCCGGGGTCGGCAAGACGCTCGGGCACATTGCGCTGGTGGTGGCGCTGGGGACGATGCTCGGCAAGATGATGGCCGAGTCTGGTGGCGCGGATCAGATGGCGCGAACGTTGATCGACAAGTTCGGCGAGAAGAACGCGCACTGGGCGATGGTCTGCATCGCGTTTCTGGTCGGGCTGCCGCTGTTCTTCGAAGTCGGTTTTGTGTTGCTGGTGCCTATTGCGTTTACCGTGGCGCGACGGGTGGGTGTCTCCATCCTGATGGTTGGTTTGCCCATGGTTGCCGGCCTCTCGGTGGTGCATGCATTGGTGCCGCCGCACCCGGCCGCAATGCTGGCGGTACAGGCGTATCAGGCGTCGGTCGGGCAGACCTTGTTGTATGCAATCGCGATCGGGATTCCTACGGCTATCATCGCCGGCCCGCTGTACGCCAAATTCATCGTCCCGCGCATTCAGTTGCCGGCGGATAACCCGCTCGAAAAACAATTCCTCGACCGCGAACCACGCGACAAGCTGCCGAGCTTCGGTATCACCATGGCGACCATTCTGTTGCCGGTGGTGCTGATGCTGATTGGCGGTTGGGCCAACCTGATTTCGACGCCGGGCAGCGGTTTCAATCAGTTCCTGTTGTTCATCGGCAATTCGGTGATTGCGCTGTTGCTGGCGACGTTGCTGAGCTTCTGGACGCTTGGGATTGCCCAGGGTTTCAACCGCGAATCGATCCTCAAATTCACCAATGAATGTCTGGCGCCAACCGCCAGCATCACCTTGCTGGTCGGCGCGGGCGGTGGTTTGAACCGGATACTGGTCGATGCTGGCGTGACCGATCAGATCGTCGGCCTCGCTCACGAATTTCATCTGTCGCCGCTGCTCATGGGTTGGCTATTTGCCGCTCTGATGCGTATCGCTACGGGTTCGGCGACTGTGGCGATGACCACCGCGTCCGGTGTGGTCGCGCCTGTGGCCATTGGTCTGGGATATCCACACCCCGAACTGTTGGTGCTGGCGACCGGGGCCGGGTCGGTTATCTTTTCCCACGTCAACGACGGCGGCTTCTGGTTGATCAAGGAATACTTCAACATGACGGTCGCGCAGACGTTCAAGACCTGGACCGTGCTTGAGACGTTGATCTCGCTGGTCGCTTTCGGTCTGACTGTCGGCCTTTCTTACCTGCTGTAACCGGAGCCCGCCGCCTTGGACATCCTCTACCAGATCCGCGCCCGTCAGGATTCCTTCAGCGCCGGCGAGGGCCGCATCGCCCGTTTGATGCTCGACGACGTCGGCTTTGCCGCCTCCGCCAGCCTTGAAGAGCTGGCGCAACGAGCGGAAGTCAGCACCGCCACGCTGTCGCGATTTGCCCGTACCGTCGGTTGCCGCGACCTGCGTGATCTGCGCCTGCAACTGGCCCAGGCCAGCGGCGTGGGCAGTCGTTTTCTCGACCCGGCGGGCACGCCTGAACAGTCGGCGTTTTACGGGCAGATTGTCGGCGATATCGAAACCACCCTGCGTCAGCACTTGGCCGGGTTCGATGAATCGCGTTTCGCTGATGCGGTAAAACTGCTTGGCCAGGCGCGGATGATCCACGCCTTCGGCATGGGCGGCTGCTCGACCCTGTGCAGCGATGAATTGCAGGTGCGTCTGGTACGGCTCGGCTATCCGATTGCGGTCTGCCATGACGCGGTGATGATGCGAGTCACCGCCGCCAGCCTCAACGCCGAACAGGTCGTCATCGTCTGCTCGCTGACCGGCATCACCCCGGAGCTGCTGGAGACCGTCGAACTGGCGCGCAACTACGGCGCGCGCATCCTCGCCATCACTCGCGCCGATTCGCCACTGGCGGAACTGGCCGACATCGTCCTGCCGCTGCAAGGCGCAGAAACCTCGTTCATCTACAAACCGACGGCGGCGCGTTACGGCATGTTGCTCGCCATCGACGTGCTCGCGACCGAGCTGGCCTTGGCCAGTCCTGAAGACAATCAAGAACGTCTGCGGCGCATCAAACTCGCTCTCGACGAATACCGTGGCGGCGACGATCACCTGCCGCTGGGAGACTGACATGCTGTACGACACCCTGATTCGCAACGCCCTGATCATCGATGGCAGCAATACACCCGGCTATCGCGCTGACGTGGCGATTCTCAACGGTCGAATCGAGCGCATCGGCGACCTGCGCGATGCCCAGGCCACCGAAGCAATCGACGCTGCCGGCCGCGTGCTGGCGCCGGGTTTTATCGACGTGCACACCCACGACGACACCGTGGTCATCCGTCAGCCAGAGATGCTGCCAAAACTCAGCCAAGGCGTGACCACGGTGATTGTCGGCAACTGCGGGATCAGCGCTTCGCCGGTCAGTTTGAAAGGCAATCCGCCGGACCCGATGAACCTGCTCGGCACCGCAGCGGCGTTTGTTTATCCACGCTTCAGCGATTACCGCGCGGCGGTCGAAGCGGCCAACACTACGTTGAACGTTGCCGCGTTGGTCGGTCACACGGCGCTGCGCAGCAATCATCTCGACGACCTGTTTCGCACCGCAACCCCTGCCGAAATCACCGCGATGCGCGAGCAGTTGCGCGAGAGTCTTGAGGCTGGCGCACTTGGTTTATCCACAGGTCTGGCCTACGCCAGTGCCTATAGCGCCTCCACCGATGAAGTCATGCAACTGACCGAAGAACTGACGGCATTCGGCGCGGTGTACACCACTCATCTACGCAGCGAATTTGCCCCGGTGCTGGAGGCGATGGATGAGGCATTTCAGATCGGGCGCCACGCCAGGTCGCCAGTGATCATTTCCCACCTCAAGTGTGCCGGTGTCGGCAACTGGGGGCGCAGTCCGCAGTTGCTCGCCTCACTGGAAGAGGCAGCGAAAACCCATCCGGTCGGCTGCGATTGCTATCCGTATGCGGCGAGTTCCTCGACGCTGGATCTGAAACAAGTCACCGACGCCCACCGCATCACCATCACTTGGTCGACGCCGCACCCGCAAGTCAGCGGTCGCGAACTGATCGACATCGCCGCCGAATGGAAACTGCCGCTGCTCGAGGCTGCCAAACGCCTGCAACCGGCGGGCGCGGTGTACTACGGCATGGACGAGGCGGATGTACGAAGAATCCTCGCCCATCCGTTGTCGATGGTGGGTTCTGACGGACTGCCGGAAGACCCGTTCCCGCATCCACGCCTGTGGGGCGCTTTCCCACGGGTACTTGGACATTTCAGTCGTGACGTCGGACTGTTTCCGCTGCACACGGCGGTGCACAAGATGACCGGTCTGTCAGCGGCGCGGTTTGGCTTGAAGGAAAGAGGCGAGATTCGCGAAGGAAACTGGGCGGATCTGGTGTTATTCGATCCGGCGACCGTGCGCGATGTTGCTGATTTTCATGATCCGCAACGGGCGGCGCAGGGGATTGACGGGGTGTGGATCAACGGCGTTTTGAGTTACAGCGATGGTCAGGCGAATGGTCGAAGGGAAGGGCGGTTTCTTGCGCGCCAGGGCGATTTGCGCGACGGCTTTCGTTGACGTTTCGCGCAGTGCGTCACAGTAGTGGCACATTGCGACTAAAGAAAACCATCATCAAGCCGAAGTGCTGACATCCAGCCCGGCTACACTCTTGGGCCAACCAGTCAGGGAGCAACCCATGAGCTTCGGCAAAACCACCCCGATCCTGCGGATTTTCGATGAAGCCAAAGCCGTAGAATTCTACGTCGACTTCCTCGGCTTCAAGATCGACTGGCAGCATCGTTTCGAAGCGAACTTCCCGTTGTATCTGCAGGTGTCGCGTGGCGAATGCGTGCTGCATTTATCCGAGCATCATGGCGATGCCTCGCCGGGTTCGGCGTTGCGCATCGAGACCGATGAACTTGAGGCGTTTCAGCAGCAATTGGTGGCCAAGGAATACAAGTTCTCCCATCCGCAGATTCAGGCGACGCCGTGGGGTAGCCAGGACATGACTATTGCCGACCCGTTTGGGAATCGGTTGGTGTTTACCAATGCGATTTGTGTTTGAGCTGAAGAGCCCCTCACCCTAACCCTCTCCCGGAGGGAGAGGGGACTGATTGGGGGATGCTTGAGTCATACGCCGACCTGAATCTGCTTTGCTGAATCCATAATCGACTCGGACGGTCAGGTCGACGTAAAACGCCAGACACCTCGGTCGGCCCCCTCTCCCTCCGGGAGAGGGCTGGGGTGAGGGTAAAAATCGCAAGCCAAACAAAAAAGCCCGCTGCCCAACCACTACGGTCTGCCAGCGGGCTTTTTCGCTACTCGGTCGGCACTAATCTGTCCAGCACTCGGTTAACCGCCAGCTCTGCCAGCATCACCACCTGCGCGATGCCTTGCAGGGTTTTGCGGTGGGTGCCTTCCACCATTGCGACGTGGTTTTGAAGCATGACGGTGGCCGAGCCGAGCGTTTCACTGGCATTCACCAGCAGGGATTCGTTATCGGACTCGGGGCTGGCCATGTACAGCGCGTTGGGTTTGTAAGGCGCGGCCATGATTTCGGCGGTTGGTGGGCCGAGGTAGTGGTCGAGGGCGCGCTCGGCGGCTTCGTGGAGTTTCTTTGAATCGGGGGATTCGTAGGGCGAGGCCGGGTCGGTGACCGGCGGGTTTGGCGTTACTTTGAACATTTACCAGATCCTCATTGAGGGCTGGCCAACGCTTCTCTACTAAAAGAAGAGGAGGCAGCTGTGCGCAGGTTAGTAGACCGGGGATCTGGGAAACCGGCGCGCCCGAAGGCGCCCTGCGCACAGCCACCATAATGTTCAGGCAAGGCCTGTCGATCTGATGAGCTATACGCCCCAAACATGCCGGGCTACTAAACCCGATCACTGGAAATCAGTGACGGAATCAAGTTACCGATAGGCTCCAGGGCGCACAAGCCGGCGGATTCTGGCTTAGGCGTAGGCAGTGGCGCAAGGATTTGTGGGTGGTTTCGCGTAACGCTGAGTGTCCTTAAACGTCTGCGCTAAAAGATGTTTATTGCGATCGGAAATTGGGGATTTGCCTGTCGGTTTTTTGGTGCGGCCACTGACGCCATCGCTGGCAAGCCAGCTCCCACAGTGACCGAGTCGTACACAGAATTTGTGGTTCACCGAGAAACCTGTGGGAGCTGGCTTGCCAGCGATGAGGCCCGCGCAATCACCCCCGATGCGTCTGCCGAAACTCCCCTGGCGGCATCCCGCGCCGGCTCTTGAACGTGCGATGAAACGACCTCGGTTCGGTAAACCCCAAATACTGCGCAATGTCCTGAATCGGCAACGTGCTGTTCAACAGATAGTGCTCAGCCAACTCCTGCCGCAGATCATCCAGAATTTGCTGATAAGACGTGCCCGCCTGATGCAATTGCCGCTGCAACGTGCGCACCGACACGGCAAGGTGCTCGGCCACCTGCTCCTTGCGCGGCAGGCCCTCCTTGAGCAACTGACGCAAAATGCTCTTCACCTGTTGCGCAAGCGACGCATCCTCCAGGGTCGCCATCAAACCCATCGCATGCTCTTCCAGCGTGCGCAGCAATTGCGCATCGGCCTGACGCAAGGGCAACTGCAAATACGCCGGCGGCACAATCAACGCTGAATACGGCTGATCGAACAGCACCGGGCAATCGAAAAACGCTTCGTACTGCGCCAGCGTCACCTCGTCTGGGCACGAATGTTCCAGCCAGACTGCCGCTGGCGACATCTGCGTATCAGCAATCCAGCGCGCATATTGCAGCCACGAACCGAGGACGTTTTCCACCAGATGCCGACGAATCCGTGGGCGCTGATAACGGCAGGTCCAGATCAGGTGTACTTGGCCATCCTGCACCTCGGCGCGGCTGACGCCCATGTCGCCCACCAGTTTCTCGAACGGCATGATGCGGCTCATCGCATCGCCCAGGGTCGCGCAGTTCATGGTGATGTAACCGAGCACACTCCATGAATTGGGCAGCACAAAATTCGCGGCGTTGAGCCCGAACAGCGGATCGCCCGAGTGCTCGCAGAAATAATCGAGCAACTTTTCATGCGCCTCACCCGGCAAGCGCAGGGTGTTGTCGCTCAGCTGCTGCGCCTGCAACCCGGCCGCCGCCAACGCAGGCTCGATGGCCATGCCCAGTTGCTCGGCATGGCGCAGGTACTTGAGCAGCGGCGGAACGGAGGTGAAGCCGAGCGATTGCATGATCGTATTCCCTTGATCAAAGCGGGTATGAGCGGATGAATGCCTGAAAGGTAATTTGAAACCACGGCTAAAGTAAATGGCTGACGCTTGCGCGACGTTTGACTCAATTGGCTACACGAACTGGCCGGATGCGACCGTGACACTTTTCGGCCGCCGACTAGTATGGACGCCTGAAATATCGCTGATAAGAACCGAAAAAGGACACACGCATGCGACGCTGGAACGGCTGGGGAGATGCAACCACGGTGGTCGAACTGCCGGCCCAGGGCGCGAGTTTTCTCGCCGAACGGTTGGGCGACGGTCGAGCGCTGCCCGATGCGACGCTGGAAACAGCGCTGGTCCGCGTGCCTGAATCGCGGTTGCGGGCTCACACGTTGTACAGCGTCGACGCTCATGACCGGTTACTGCACGCTCGCGGCCAGAGCCTGCCGGATTGGCTGGCGTTACGCGAAGGCACATTGGGCCATTATCCCGATGCGGTGGCATTCCCCGAGACAGCCGAGCAGATTCGCCAATTGCTGGGGCTCGCCCATGAACAGGACCTGTGCCTGATTCCTTACGGCGGCGGCACGTCGGTGGCCGGGCACATCAACCCGCCGGATTCCGCGCGGCCGGTGGTGACGGTGTCGCTGGCGCGGATGAATCGTCTGATCGACCTTGATGAACACAGCCTGTTGGCGACTTTCGGCCCCGGTGCCAGTGGTCCGCAGGTGGAAAGTCAGCTGCGGGCACGGGGTTATACGCTGGGGCATTTTCCGCAGTCGTGGGAGCTGTCGACCTTGGGCGGCTGGGTCGCCAGCCGTTCCAGCGGCCAGCAATCGCTGCGTTATGGGCGGATCGAGCAATTGTTCGCCGGGGGCACGCTGGAAACGTTCGCCGGCCCACTGCAAATCCCCACGTTCCCGGCCTCGGCCGCCGGCCCTGATCTGCGTGAAGTGGTGCTGGGCTGCGAGGGCCGTTTCGGGATCATTTCCGAGGTCAAGGTGCGGGTCAGTGCACTGCCCGCCGATGAACGTTTCTACGGCGTTTTTCTGCCGAGCTGGAGCAAAGCGCTGCAAGCCATCCGCCAATTGGCTCAGGCGCGGGTGCCGCTGTCGATGTTGCGCCTGTCCAACGCGGTGGAGACCGAAACGCAACTGGCGTTGGCCGGCCATCCGCAGCAAATTGCCTGGCTGGAAAAGTACCTGAGCCTGCGTGGAGCAGGCGAGGGCAAGTGCCTGCTGACCTTCGGCGTGACCGGCAATCGTCGGCAAAATGCGCTGTCGCTCAGGCAAGCGCGGCAGCATCTCAAAGCCTTTGGCGGCGTATTCACCGGCACCTTGCTCGGCAAGAAATGGGCACAGAATCGCTTCCGTTTCCCCTACCTGCGCGAGAACCTGTGGAACGCCGGTTACGTGGTCGACACCCTCGAAACCGCCACCGACTGGAGCAATGTCGACAACCTGCTCACCCTCATCGAAAACAGCCTGCGCGATGCCTTGGCCGCTGAAGGCGAGCGGGTGCATGTGTTCACTCACCTGTCCCACGTTTACGGCGAGGGTTCGAGCATCTACACCACCTACGTGTTTCGTCCTGCGGCGGATTACCCCGCGACGCTGGCGCGCTGGCAGGCGCTCAAGCACGCGGCCAGCCAGACCATCGTCGACAACCACGGTACCATCAGTCACCAGCACGGCGTGGGCAAGGATCACGCGCCGTACCTGCTGCGCGAGAAAGGCGCGCTGGCGATGGACACCTTGCAGGCGCTGAGCCGGCACTTCGATCCGGCCGGGCGCCTCAACCCCGGCACGCTGTTGCCGGAATGACGGCCATGACTGCGCACTGGAACGCCGCGTGGCGCCAGCAGGTTTTGCCGACGCTGGCCGATGAAACCTGGGATCTGATTGTCATCGGCGGCGGGATCAGTGGCGCCGGAATCCTGCGTGAAGCCGCGCGCCGTGGCTGGCGCTGCCTGCTGCTGGAGCAGCGCGATTTTGCCTGGGGCACGTCCAGCCGATCGTCGAAAATGGTCCATGGCGGTTTGCGTTACATCGCCAAGGGGCAATGGCGGTTGACCCGCGATTCGGTGCGCGAACGTCAGCGCCTGCTCGACGAAGCGCCGGGGCTGGTCGAGCCGATGAGTTTCATGATGCCGCACTATCGCGGCGGCTTTCCCGGGCCACGGGTTTTGGGTGGTTTGCTTTCGGTGTACGACGCTCTGGCCGGGCGGCGCAGCCACCGTTTTCATGACGCGCAGCAACTGCGATATCTGGCGCCGGGGGTGAAGGAAACCGAACTGCTCGGCGGCACCTGTTTTGTCGATGCGCTGACCGATGATGCGCGGCTGGTGATGCGTGTGTTGAGCGAGGCGCGGGCCGACGGTGCGGTGGTGCTAAACGGCGTGCGCGTTGAGCATTTGCTGCGTGAGGACGGGCGCGTGCGCGGGGTTCAGGTTGAGGACTGCGAGGCTGGCGCGTCCCTGCAATTGCGCTGTGGCGTGCTGGCCGTGGCCACCGGCGCCTGGGCTGAACGGCTACGACCCGCCGAGGCACCACGGCAGTTGCGCCCGTTGCGCGGCAGTCATTTGTTGTTGCCGGGCTGGCGTCTGCCGGTGGCTCAAGCATTCACCTTTTTGCATGAGCGTGATCGGCGACCGGTGTTTGTTTTTCCGTGGGAAGGCGCGACAGTAGTTGGCACCACGGATTTGGATCATCACGAAAATCTGGATCAAAGCGCGAGCATCAGCGCTGAAGAACTCGACTATTTGTTGGCGGCTTGCACGCAACAGTTCCCCGGCGCCGAAGTGGTTGCCGCCGATGTGCTGTCGACCTGGTCGGGCGTGCGTCCGGTGGTCGGTGGCGCGGGGGCGAATCAAGACAAACCCTCGAATGAAACCCGTGAGCACGTGCTGTGGCAGGAACCGGGTTGCGTGACCCTGGCCGGCGGCAAACTGACGACGTTTCGCCCGCAAGCCATCGAAGTACTCAAGGCTTGCGCGGCGATGCTTGATCGGCCGTTTGATGATGACGCCGCGCCGGTGTTCGCCGCCGTGCCACCGCTGGCGATCCCCGGACTTGGCGCGCAGCAGTGGCGACGTCTGGCCGGGCGGCATGGCCGGGACCTGCCAAGGCTGGCGCAACTGTTCACGGAACTGGGTCACGACACGGTCGGCAACACCGACACCTTGTGGGCGGAACTGGCCTTTGCCTGCGAAGCAGAAATGGTCCTGCACCTTGATGACCTGCTGCTGCGCCGCACCCGATTGGGCCTGTTGCTGCCACGCGGTGGCGAAGATTATTTCGCCGCCATCCGCCAGATCTGTCAGCCGCGACTGGGTTGGAGCGACGAACACTGGCAGCATGAGTTACAGCGTTATCAGGCGTTGTGGCAACGCCATCACGGTTTGCCGGATGCCACGCCTTGATGCCCCTTGAAGAGAGCTCCATGGATAACCACCCGAACAAGCGCTACCTGTTGGCTATCGACAACGGCACCCAAAGCGTGCGCGCGCTGCTCTTCGATCTGCAGGGTAATTTGCTCGGTAAGGGCAAAGTCGAGTTGCAGGCCTATTACTCGACACAGCCGGGCTGGGCCGAGCAGGACCCGGAATATTACTGGGCGAAACTCGGCGAGGCCTGCCAGCAAGTCTGGGCACAAACCGGCATTGATCGCTCAGAGATTGCCGGCGTTTCCCTGACCACACAGCGCGGCACCGTGATCAATGTCGATGCCGAAGGCAAACCGTTGCGCCCGGCGATCCTGTGGCTCGATCAACGCCAGAGTGAGGTCGAAGGTGGAATAAAAGGGCCGTGGGGGTGGCTGTTCAAACTGGTCGGCGCGCAGGCCACCGTGGACCATTTTCGCGCCCAGGCCGAGGCGAACTGGATCGCTCGCCATCAGCCCGAAGTGTGGGCGGCGACCGACAAGTTTTTGCTGCTCTCGGGATTTCTCACCCATCGCTTGTGCGGGCGTTTTGTCGATTCGGTGGGGTGTTGCGTCGGCTACTTGCCCTTCGACTTCAAACACCTTAAGTGGGCCGCGCCGAGTGACTGGAAATGGCAGGCCCTGGCCGTGCGCCCCGAGCAACTGCCGACCCTGCACAAACCCGGTGAAACCCTCGGCTACATCACCGCGCAAGCCAGCCGCCACACCGGAATTCCCGAAGGGCTGCCGCTGATTGCTGCCGGGGCCGATAAGGCTTGCGAGGTGGTCGGTTCCGGCGTGGTCGATGCGAGCACGGTGTGCCTTTCTTACGGCACCACGGCGACGATCACCAGCACCCGCTCGCGCTATCTGGAAATCGTCCCGCTGATCCCGCCTTATCCGTCGGCGGTGCCGGATCAATTCAACTGCGAGGTGATGATTTATCGCGGTTACTGGATGGTCAGCTGGTTCAAGAACGAGTTCGGTTTGCGCGAGATGCAGCAGGCGAAAGAGCAGGGCATCGAGCCCGAGCAATTGTTCGATGCATTGGTGGATGCGGTGCCACCGGGATCGATGGGTTTGATGCTGCAACCCTACTGGTCGCCAGGCATCCGCGAGCCGGGCGTGGAAGCGAAAGGCGCAATGATCGGCTTCGGCGATGTGCACACCCGCGCGCATATTTACCGGGCGATTCTGGAAGGGCTGGCGTATGCCTTGCGCCAGGGTATGGAGAACATCGAGCGGCGTTCGAAGGTGTCGGTCAAACGGCTGCGTGTTGCTGGCGGCGGTTCGCAAAGTGATGCGGCGATGCAGCTGACGGCGAACATTTTTGGCTTGCCCGCCGAGCGTCCGCACGTGTACGAAGCGTCCGGCCTGGGCGCGGCGATTTGCTGCGCGGTGGGGTTGGGACTGCATGCGGATTTCCCCACGGCCATCGCGGCGATGACCCGGGTGGGCGCGGTGTTCATGCCGCAACCGGAGGCGCAAAAAATCTACGAGCAACTGTACAAAGAGGTCTACCTGCGCATGTATCGCCAGCTCAAGCCGCTGTACCAAAGCATCCGGAAAATCACCGGTTACCCCGCTTAAGAAAACACCGCAACCCCCCTGTAGGAGCTGCCGAAGGCTGCGATCTTTTGATGTTGATCTTAAAAAACAGGATCAAAAGATCGCAGCCTGCGGCAGCTCCTACAGGGGAGAGGGGCAAATTGCGACGGCGCTCATATGGCGCTATCGGAGACCTTTTCTGGTGAGATTGGACAGTGTCAGCGGCGGGGTCGGTTGTTAGGCTCATCCCCCACGGCATCTCCAATAAGAATCACAAGCAATGAAGCTGACATTCCTCCTGTTGCTGCTTTTTGCAACGGCCCCGAGCGCTTGGGGCTGGTCGAACCATACGGTGGGCAGCTACCTGGCGTTGCAGGATTTGCCTGCGTTGCGGGATGCGCCGCAAGTCGAAGTCGAGCCGCTGGAGCAGTTTCTCGCGCAGCAATACCCGGCCGTGGTTGCGCTGCTCGAGCAACAGGAACGCTTCGCCCGCGAGCACTTCGCCCAATACCCTGCGCGCCCCGACAATCTGCAAATGCCTGCCGTGCAGGGGCACAACCTGCGCCACGATTTCCTCACCGCGCTGCGCATCAATCCACAGATTCATCTGGCGATGGTGATCCAGCCTTTGCCGGGCAAGGATCTGCCCGAACGCGAACACCTCGGCGCCGAGCAAGTCATGGTCGAGCAGACGCTCTCGCCGTGGAATCGGCAGCGCTTCATCGTTGTCGCTGAAGGCGAAAAAGTCGCACCGCTTGCGGTGCTGGCCAGCGCTGCCGACGAACCGGATTACGGTCACGACATCAATCTGTTCAGCGACAACCCGGGCGAAGTCGGCGCGGTATACGGCTTCGGCCCGCAGCCTTTTGGCGATGCGCGGTTTCAGTACAGTTCCCAGGCTCCTTTCCACATGGGGTTCTTCCACGAGAGCCCGGTGGTGTATGCCGCTGCCGGTTTTCTTGAGCGCAGTTGGCCGCACTGGCGCGCGTATCAATACATGGGCCTGGCGCGGCTGGCGTTTGCCAGCGGCCATCCTTACTGGGGCTATCGCTTTCTCGGCTGGGGCCTGCACCACGTCCAGGACCTGACCCAGCCGTATCACGCCAAGCCGTTGCCCGGCGTCGATCTTGCCAGTCTTCTGCTGCTGGAAGGTAAGGCGCTGGCCGGTTTTGCGGGCGACAAACAGGCGTCAATCGAGCGTGTTGCGACGCGGCATATGGAGGTCGAGAAATACCAGACGACCTGGCTGCGACGCTTGCTACGCGCCGGGCAAGCGCATCCGATGCTCGACGCTTACACCGATTTTTCCCAGGACAAACAATATCCACCGTACTCCGTGGACTACCTGCGCGAGGTGGTCAGCGCCGAGTCTGTTGATGACTCCGCCGCGTTCGATGAAGCCATCGGCCAATGGCTGGAAACGGCGCCGGTCACCAATGATTTCAGCAGCGGCAATCAGTTGCGCCGGGAAGATTTCGACCATCCGGCACTCAATCAACAGCTGTTCAGACTGCTCGGCCATTTCGGCGCGCACAGCCGGATTTATATCAGTGCGGGACTAGCGCCCTAGCCATCGCGGCAGGACCAAAAACAATAAAAAACAGGGAAGGAGGAAGAGATGATCAACACTCGATTGCGCCTGTCTGGTGCGGTGCTACCCGGTGTCGGCCTGGCAGGGCTGCTGCAACTCTGCGCGGTCGACGGGGTGCAGGCCGCCGAGTTCAGTGTGCTGGATAAACAGGTCACCGGCTCGTTCGACACGACCTTGTCCTATGGTCGCTTGTGGCGGGTGCAGGGGCGCGACAAAACCAACGATGACGTCAACACCAACGACGGTAATCGCAACTTCGACACCGGGCTGGTTTCCGAGGTGTACAAGATCACCTCAGAGCTTGAGGCCAACTATCAGAACTACGGCTTGTTCGTGCGCGGTACCGCGTTCTACGACACCCAACTGATGGATAAACGCAACGATTACTACCGCAACAACAATCCGTCACAACCGAGCCAGAGTTACCCGCAGGACGACCGCTTCACCAGCCAGACCCGCGACATCGCCGGCACCCGGATCGAGATGCTCGACGCTTACGTCCACGGCAGTTGGGACGTCGCGCAGATGCCGGTGACGGCGCGCGTCGGCCGTCAGGTGTTCAACTGGGGCGAGGGGATTTTCTATCGCGGCGGCATCAACACCACCAATCCGGTGGACGCGGCCAAGTACCGTTTGCCCGGCGCCGAGGTCAAGGAAGTGCTGGTGCCGGTGGAGGCGCTGAGCTTCAACATCGGCCTGACTGACAGCCTGACCCTGGAGAGTTTCTACCAGACCAACTGGAAGGAAACCCGTATCGATCCGGTCGGCACGTTCTACTCGCAAACCGATCTGTTCGCCGACGGCGGCAACACCGGCTACAACGATTTCAGCGGCACCGCTCTCGACACACCCGTGCCAGGATTTGGCAACGTCATCGGTCTGTACAGCGCATTGGGCAACAACCCGCTGCTCGGCCCGGTCCTGCAATCCACCGGGCTGTACGCCAACGGCGTGACCCCGGCATACGGCAATACGCTCAAAGTGGCGTCCGTCGGCAAGGACTACAACGCGCGCAACGACGGCCAGTTTGGTTTTGCCTTTCGCTACATCGCCGAACAGCTCAACAGCACTGAGTTTGGCCTGTACCTGGTTAACTACCACGCCAAGGAGCCGACCATTGCGGCGGATCTGGGTGGGTACAACGGCATCGACATGAACGCCCTGACCAACCTGTTGGCCGGTGTCGCCGGCAGTCAGGCCGGGGCACTCGCCGATGGTCTGGCCACGGCGGATGTGATGGGCAACATTCAGGCGCATCGGCGCTATGCCGAAGACATCCGCATGTACGGTTTCAGCTTCAACACCACGTTGGGCGAGGCCTCGGTGTTCGGTGAAGTGGCTTATCGGCCAAACCTGCCCATCGGTGTTGCGGCCACCAACGACCTGATCGGCGATCTGGCCAACGGTGCGGCTGCGGCGGTAACGGGCCAGTCGATCAATGTCGGCGGGCAAATGGTCACCCTCGACAGCCAGATCAACAACGCCGAGCGCGTTGAAGCGTTCAATACCTCGCTGGGCACCATCTACAACTTCGGTCCGACCGGGTCGTTCGACTCGTTGTTCGGCATCTTCGAACTGGCCTCCGAGCACCTGCGCGGCAGCAACCTGCAATACACCGCTTTCGACGGCAGCAATCGTTACTACGCCGGCACCGGTAACTATTCCTATGTGTCCGGCGGTGAGCGTGACGATCAGGTTAACCGCGATTCCTACAGCTACACGGCGATGCTCAACGGCACGTGGAACGACGTCTACGCCGGGGTCAACGTCTCGCCGTACGTCGTCTACAAGGATGATTTCAAGGGCAACAGCTATCAGGCCGGCAACACCATCGAAGGTCGCAAGGCCTACACGCTGGGGATCAAGGCCAACTACCAGAACAAGCTCGAGGCCGAGTTGCAGTACACCGAGTTCTACGGCGGCGGGCAGAACAACGGCATTCGCGATCGCGACAACGTCGGGTTCAACCTCAAGTATTTCCTTTGAAGGCTACACACAGCCCCTGTGGGAGCGAGCCTGCTCGCGAAGAGGTCGGCACATTCAACATCAATGGTGGCTGACCCACCGCTATCGCTGGCAAGCCAGCTCCCACAGTTTTCTGCATTCTGGAGAAAATCATGTTTCACACTTCAAGGCTGACAAAAACATCACTCGCGTTGTGGCTAAGTTTGGCCGCCGGCACTGCACTGGCCGCCGTCACCCCCCAGCAAGCCGAACAACTGAAAACCACCCTGACCCCACTCGGCGCCGAGCGCGCCGGCAACGCAGCGGGCACCATCCCGGCCTGGACCGGCGGCATCACCCAGGCCCCGGCAGGCTACAAACCGGGCCAGCATCACCCCGATCCGTTTGCAGCGGACAAACCGTTGTTCACCATAACCAAAGCCAATCTCGATCAGTACAAATCCCATCTCAGCCCGGGCCAGATTGCGCTTTTCAACAGCTACCCCGACACCTTCCAGATGCCGGTTTATCCTTCGCGCCGATCAGGATCGGCGCCGCAATGGCTGTACGACAACACCCTGAAAAATGCGACCTCGGCCAAGCTGCTCGAAGGTGGCAGCGGGTTTTCCGATGCCTATGGTGGCGTGCCGTTCCCGGTGCCCAAGGATGGCGTCGAAGTGCTGTGGAATCACATCACCCGTTATCGCGGCATCTACGTTGTACGGCGTGCCTCCGAGGCGCCGGTCCAGCGCAACGGCAGCTTCGCGCTGGTGACCTCGCAGCAGGAAGCGCTGTTCAACTATTACCGTCCCGGTGGACAGTTCGCCGACCTGAAAAACATCCTCTTCTACTACGTGGCATTTGTGAAAAGTCCGGCACGGCTGGCGGGCGGTGCAGCACTGGTGCACGAAACCCTCGATCAGCTCAAGGGTGCGCGCCAGGCCTGGATCTACGACGCCGGCCAACGCCGCGTGCGCCGCGCGCCGAACCTTGCATACGACACGCCGATCGCCTCGTCCGATGGCCTGCGCACTGCCGACGACACCGACCTGTTCAACGGCTCGCCGGATCGCTACGACTGGAAGCTCAAGGGCAAGCAGGAAATCTACATTCCCTACAACAACTACAAAGTCGGCAGCCCCGACGTGAAGTACGCGCAACTGCTTACCCCCGGCCACCTCAACCCGCAATTCACCCGCTATGAGCTGCACCGCGTGTGGGTGGTGGAAGGCAACCTCAAACCCGGTTCGCGGCACATCTATTCCAAGCGCGTGCTGTTTCTGGATGAGGACAGTTGGGGGGCTGCGCTGGTCGATCAATACGACGGGCGAGGGGAGTTGTGGCGCGTGTCGATGGCCTACCTGAAAAACTTCTACGACCTGCCCACCACCTGGAGTGCGCTCGACGTTTTCCACGACTTGCAGGCACGCCGTTACTACGTGCAGAACCTCGACAACGAAGAATCGGAAACCGTGGACTTCGCCCAACCTGCGCCTGAGGACGCGTACTTCATGCCGTCGGCATTGCGCCAACGCGGCACCCGGTGAGGATCCATTAACTTGGCCCCTGTAGGAGCTGCCGAAGGCTGCGATCTTTTGATCTTGATTTTAAAAACAAGATCAAAAGATCGCAGCCTGCGGCAGCTCCTACATAAGGCGGGGGAATTCTGAGGTGGCTGTTCTAACGCAATCGCGGGCAAGCCCGCTCCCACACGTTCTGAGTCGAACACAACATCTGTGAACGACTCAGAACCCTGTGGGAGCGGGCTTGCCCGCGATTGGTTTTTGGCTTCAGCGCGAAATCAGGATCAAACGCGGAAGTGGCTCACCATCTGCTGCAGCTGACCACCCAACCGTGCCAGTTCAACGCTGGACTTGGCGGTTTCATCACTCGCCGCGGCGGTCTGCTCAGACACGTCGCGAACGTTGATGATGCTGCGGCTGATCTCTTCGGCCACGGCGCTTTGCTGTTCGGCAGCGGCGGCGATCTGCTGGTTCATCGACTGGATGTTCGACACCGTGCGGGTGATGTTTTCCAGCGATGTACCGGCCTTGCGAGTCAGGGCGACGCTGCTGTCAGTCAGGGCGCGGCTGTTGTTCATCACTGCCGAGACTTGCTGGGTGCCGTTCTGTAAACCGGCGACCAGGCCTTCGATTTCTTCGGTGGATTTCTGCGTGCGCTGGGCCAGGCCACGGACTTCGTCGGCGACCACGGCGAAACCACGACCGGCTTCACCGGCACGTGCCGCTTCAATTGCGGCGTTGAGCGCCAGCAGGTTGGTCTGTTCGGCGACGGCTTTGATCACGTCCATGACGCTGCCAATCTTGTCGCTTTCCTGTTGCAGCACCCTCATGGCTTCAGTGGAGCGCGCCACTTCGCTGGCCAGACGCTCAATCTGTGTGATGGCCTCGTTCACGACCTTGTCGCCTTCACGTGCTTCGCCGTCAGCCGCAGCAGCTGCTTGCGAAGCCTCTTCGGCATTGCGCGCGACTTCCTGCACGGTGGCAGTCATTTCGTGCATGGCGGTGGCGACCTGATCGGTTTCGATCTTCTGGCTGTTTACACCGGCGCTGGTCTGCTCGGTAACGGCCGACAACTCTTCGGCAGCACTGGCGATTTGGGTCACGCCATCGCGGATGCCGCTGATCAAGTCGCGCAGGGTGACGCCCATGCGTGCGATGCCTTGTTGCAGCACACCGAGTTCGTCGCGGCGGGTGATGGTGACGTTCTGGGTCAGATCGCCGCTGGCGATGCGCTCGACCACGGCCAGGGTTTCTCGCAGTGGGCGGGTGATCTGACGGGTGATGATGACCGCGGCAATCACGCCAACCAGCAGGGCCAGCAGGGTGCTGATCAACTGAAAGGTACGCGCCTGAGCGCTTTCGACGTCGCGACGATCAAGCTGAATCTGATACAGCTGCTCGCTCAGGGTCACGATGGTGGCGCCCTGATCGGTCATTTCCTTACGCGCCTGCACGGCTTCGCTGTTGGCGTTTTTATAGGCCATCAACGCGCTGCGATAATTGGTCAACGCCGTTTCCAGCTGACGCAGGGCATCTGGCTGGGTATCAGCGAAATGCACGTTCAGCTGTTTGAGGCTGGCGATCGCCACGTCGATTTGGCCGATGGCTTTCTGCTCGGTTTCGGCGTTGGTGGTGGCGGTGTAGCCGCGCACTTCGTAACGGGCGAGGATGAATGCTTCCTTGGCGGCACTGATGGCCTGGAACTGCTCGAAACGCTGCTCGCTCATGTCCATTTGCTGAACGCGCTTACCGATCGACTCGATCAGGTTGTACGCGCTCGCGGCGTTGACGCTCATGGTGTCGCGCGCGGTGTTGCCGGTGCGATAGGCGTTACGCATTTTGTTCAGGGACGTCTGGTATTCGGCGATGGTCGCCGCCTGCTCCTTGAGCAGTTTGACGTTTTCCGGACTCTTGAAGCTGCTGATGAGCTTCTGCTGTTGCGCGGCGAAGCCGTCGAGGGTGGTCTGTACATTCTGCGCGGCGGTTTCGTCGCCGTTGGTCAGCATGTATTGCAGGCGCACCACTCGCAGTTTGGTCAGGCCGGAGTTGAGCTGGGTGATGTCACTCATCCAGTTACTGCGGTCAATCAAGCCGCCCAGGCTGGTCCAGCCGGTCAGGGCCAAAACGCAGGTCAGTGCCAGGACAAGGCCGAAGCCCAGGCCCAGTTTCATGTTCACGCTGATGTTGCCGAACCAGCTATTCATCACAATATCCTCCAGAAACTCGTGTTTCTTGATCGTCGGTAAGCTGGAAGATTGTTGTTTTTTGAGCCAGCAAGGGTGTTAGCAGGTCTGTATCGGCAGCAAACGCGAGAGCTGAAAGGTTTTTTGTCAGACAGAATTTGTAACAGGCGCTCGCAAGCCACTATTCACCTGTCAGCGAGCGCCCGTGGAGATCACCCCAGACGCCGTGACCCGCGCTGACCCGGTGCTTCGAAGCCCGGGTTGACCAGCGCAGTCAGCACATGATCCTGCCAACGTCCGGCAATGTTCAGATATGCCTTGGCGTAGCCCTCCCGCTCGAAGCCCAGCCGCTCCAACAACCGTGCACTGCGCTCGTTGCCGGGGATGTAATTGGCCATGATCCGGTGCAGGTTCTGGGTCTCGAACATGTAACCGATACCGGTCTCCAGCGCTTCTTGCATCAGGCCCTGGCCTTGCTGAGTTGCGTCGATGTGGTACCCCAGATAACACGCCTGAAACGCCCCGCGAATGATGCCGCTGAAATTGCAGGCACCGATCATCTGCTGGCCGTCCGCGCTCAGCAGCGCGAAATGCATCGCCAACCCGGCGTCGAAGGCGCTGGCCTGGATTTCGAGACGGCGGCGAATCTGCGCAGTGGAAAAATAGTCGGTCGTACGAATAGGCGACCACGGCGCGAGGTGGCGCTGGTTGCGTTGATAGAAATCGCTTTCCAGTTCTGCCTGATCCGGGGCAAGGATGGCGAGCGTCAGGCGTTGGCAGGGCAGGGTCAACAACGGCATCGGTCGCTCCGGGCAGGGGTGTCAAAGGACAGAATTGCCCGGGGCGCCGGAAAATACAAACGGGTTGTGAGTGGCCTGCTCCTGCACGGAAAGTTGTGGGGGGATCTCAGGTGAGTCGGTTTACTGAAGGCAGCCAGACAACAGGCAAAAAAAGCCCGCGGGAGAGCCGCGGGCGAACCGTAGTTTCTTGAATGAGCGAGCGGACTTTACAACGTTGGTTGAGTCGCAGCAGTGAAGAAAAATTCATCTCGATGAGTTGCCCTGACCCGGTCTGACAAGCGCTCGTTCCGCGCCCGCTTCAGCCATCAATGGCGCACTTCAGGGGGCGGTGAAGCGGGCGAGCCCTGCTGCACAACTTGATCCCGTGCCCGGCAAACCACAATCTCGGCCAACGCGCTCAATTGCTTGATGGCCACCGCAATATGGCGCTGGGAGCCGTCGCACTCATCGGCAAAATTTGCGCTGATGAGCGCGAGGGATTCGAGAAGATCACTGGCATGCGTGAGCAGGGTCATCGTATCGACATCTTCGCGCACGCTGAACATTTGCTTGAGTGGCACGGTACGGCGGGGTTTGCGTTGGTTTGAGCCTGTGACGCTGGCGTGGGTTTTCTGACCGGGCGTTTGCGCGTCGGCCGGGACCGGACCGACAAGCGTAAGTCGGGTGATTTTTTTCATGACGTAGCTCCGTGGAGTGAACGATCTCGGCGGCTGCGGCCTGGCAAACCGCCCGCTGGATGGCAGCGAAGCGTGGAGGGTAGCGCCGTGGAAATTGGTGCACCAGTTCATGAAAGTCGACGCGTGTTGAGGGAAATTTCCTAGGACGTGAAATGTAGGAAGTGAGAGCGATGAATGGGTAATTGCCGGGGGCACTGTGAGTGCAGAAACGCCCGTTGCAGCGAGCTTTTTCTTGTCGACTGGAAAGAGCGTCTGGCTCAATACTCCGTCACCTTGTCCTCACGCAAAATCCACCCTGCCTCTCCCGCCACCAATTTGTACTGAACCTGCCGCATCTTCCCCGTCCGGCCCGCACCTGCGTCGGCGCTGTTGTAAACCGGGAAGCGCTGGACCAGCGTGTTCTCCACTACGGCAAATGAATCTTCACCCTGATATCCGTCGGCGATTTTCGGGTTTTCGCTGATGGGCGGCAGATAGATTTCGCTCAGGGATTTTTTGTTGTTGGCGGAGTAGGCGATCAGTTCGCCCGGCATACTGCGTCCAGGCGTACGGGTGAAAATGTAGATCTCAGGTGAGCCGTCGTTATTCAGGTCGCCAATCTCGGCGCGGACGATGTTGCCGTTGAGCGGACGGGTTTGCACCGTGTTATCGATTTCCAGGCCCTTGGGTTCGATACGCACGATGGATTTGCCATCGACCTGATCCGCTTTTACATGAAAGTGGATGCCCTGCAGCTCCAGGTTCTGGTCGAATGCCGCTTTGTTATCCACAGCGTCGCCGTTGGCGAGGCTCAGTGAAATCGCGTAATCGGCCACCTCATTGCGCCGGGCAGCATTGCGCATGAGATAGACCTGCACCGTGTACTCGCCATCGGCGGGCAGCGAGCCGAGAAAGTGATTGCCCATCATCGAGCCGTTGAACAGGGCGTAATCGGAATTTTTGGCGGTGATGTTGAAGTAGGCAGACGTGTTGGTGGGCTTGAAGTCCACGGTCAGTATCTGCCCGGCCTTGGCGTTGAGTTTGTACTCAGCCGTTTTATAGCCCTTGATCGACTGTTTGAACTGCACACTGCCATAGCCGCTTTTGTAGTTGACCTGCTGGATTCTTGGCGAGATGTCGGTAGTCGCGGCATGGGCAGACAGTGAAAGTAGGGCAGCCAGTGCGGCGCCGAGCCAGATATTCATGAGATTCCTTGGGTTATTGCCTGGGTATCCCGAAGCATAGAGCCGGGGTGGCACGCCCGTCCAACCGGTCTGGTGATCAAATCCCGATCTCCAATCTCCAGATGCGACAAAGCCCGCACTGGGCGGGCTTTGTTGTTGAGTGCCGGGGGGATTTGAACCCGCGTCCCTTGCGCTGTATGCCGCGCCCTATAAAGGGTGGCGTTAGAATGCTGTCGAAAAGCTGTCATTAGTTGGGCGCCGAAAATTGCTGTCATAGATCGGCCTTTCTCGTCTTCGTAAAGGCTCGACCAAGCTGTCTTTTATAGCCTCCAAACGTCCTGATCATCGAGCAGCAGGATCAAATCTTCCCTCAACATTATTTCCATCATCTGGTGTTGCACTCCAAAGCTCTTCTGCTCTGTTGCCCGCACTGACATCCGCTGATGGCATCCAGCGTCCGTACACGCGGCCAATCATTAGCCAGTCGGTATGTCCCATCTGCTTGGCCACCCACATTGGATGCTCGCCGGCAGACAGCATCATCGACGCGTAGGTGTGCCGGGTCTGGTACGGCCTCCGGTACCGAACACCAGCCTTCTTCATCGCCGGCACCCACATCGTTTTCCGGATCGGCCCGTCGCCAGCCCAGCGCTCGAGTGTGCGCGGGTTCTGGAACACTTCGGCGTCCGCCAGGAACGTGTGCGCTTTCTGTGCTTTTAATGCCTCCATCGCCGGCCTGAGCAGCTTCACGCTTCGGCGCCCGGCGGCGGTCTTCGTTGTTTCCGCCTTTCCCTTGCTGGCCTGGGTCATCGCACGGCTGACCATTACCTCTTCCCGCAGCCAGTCGATATCGCCCCAGTCCAGCGCCACCAGTTCGCTAGTGCGTAATCCTGTCCATAGGGCGAACTGCATCATGTTGCGCGCCTGGCCGGAGAGGGCGCCCAACACCGCCTGCTGCTCTTCAGGGCTGAAAGGGTCGACATCGTCTTTTTTTGGCGGCGCGGCCTTGCGCGAATAGGTCCAGCCAGCCAGCGGGTTCAGCTCGATCAACTCCTCCTCGGCGGCATCGTTCAGCGCGGAGCGTAGGCAGCTCTGGATATTGCTCAGCGTCTTATTGCTCACCTCCAGCGTGTCGAGCCAGTCCCTCACTGCCTTCCGCTTCAGGTCCACGAGCATGGTGTCGCCCAGGGCGGGGATCAGGCGCAGGGTGACCAGCTTTCGATAACCATCGAACGTGCTGCTCGCGACGTGCTTCTTCTTCGCCTCGAGCCACTTGGTCAAAAAACCGTTCATGGTTTCACGGGAGGCCTCGGGCGCGAACTTCGCCGCCCGGGCCGAGCCAGGGAATGTCACCGAATAGTCGAAGGTGCCGATCGATATTGCATGCTCGATCGCCGCCTTGTGCTGCTCGGCTTTCTTCAGATTAGTGGCGGTGGGCTTGAGCGTGATCCGCTCGCGGCACCGGACGCCCCGATACATGAACGTGATTTCGATGCTCGAATCGGAGACTGCCCGAACTCCCCGCCCGCCTCTACCCATGACTCATATCCTTCTATGTCGATAAGCGTCCGGCCATCCGGCGCTTTGATCCATATCTCACCGAGCCGCCAGATCCCGTCACGGATCTTTGAGCGGATCGCGTCTTCTGTGTAGCCAGACTCGCTGGCGAATTTCCTGACGGTCACGTAGCGCATAGCTTCACCGCTCTTCGTGTCGCGACACGTTTTCGTTATCCGTGGATTGTGTCGCGTCACGGCCATGCGTCATGCGAGCTGGAAATGCCACGCCCTCCCACTTGCCGGCCAAACCTCGAATGGTATGGCGGTCCACATGTGAGCGATGCGGCTTGCTTGCGTAAAGACTGTCGCAGGCGTAGAACCGCTCAATGTCACCAGCGATATTCAGCGGCGCCTGGTGTTCGCCAGTGTTGACCTTGATCCAGCCGTCTTTGGTTTTCCCGTAGTCGCTGGTGCGACTCAGGATGAAACGACGACCGCTGTTCTTGGCACCGGTAGACGACTCGTTCAGGTAGTAGGCGATCGCTCCCTGGCGAACCCGCAGAATTGTCTTAGCCATGGACCGCCCTTCTTCAATACCAATCAATGGAGCTGCTAAAACGTTACATCTGTATCGTTTATGAGACGCTATTGACTCCATGAATAACTGCAAGTATTTAAGCGGTTCGGTTTTGTTTCCAAAATGGTCTCTAGGTATAGGAGCAGGAAGAACATGCCACATCGAGGATCGACATTTTGGTTGTGGGCCGATTGCGAGCTTCACCACAGAACTCATAGTGAAGTTGTTAGCGACGGAATCATTATTGATGTTCAAGTAAGACTTTCTCGACAGGGTGTTACCCAATTGTTTCTGGGCGTTTACTCCGAAAGTCTTCGCATCATTCATGAAGAGGCGTACACCGAGCGAACCGACGAGACCATGACTGCCGCGCTTTCGTGGGGAGTGGACAAGGCGCGCAGCATTGCAGCTGAATCCGCAGGCTCCTCCAAAAATCCTCTCATTCATGATTCCGCTCCTCGGAGTCGGCCACGGCGCGGAGTTTGAACGAGATCCCGCAAGCGCCGGCCAGCCTGGATAACTCACTGACGGTGGTGCTGGGCTCTTGAAGGGCCTGGCCGAAACGAACGAGGCGGGCGCCCAGGCTTGCAAACTCGTTGCCTCCGGTGACGCCCTCACGGTCGCGTTCCAGAAAACTGTTCGGACTGGTCATAGCTTGAACCTCTCGTCCTGTGAGAGCGGAGTGGCCACCGAAAGCCCTTTCTCAGTCACTGAACTGGCCTGAGACGCCCGGCCTGCCTTACGCCCGATAGTTCCGCTCTCTGGGAGCGAACTATCCGGCAAGCAGCTGATGCCAGTGTTGTTCAAGATCCAGCAGGTCACGCCGCGTGCGCTGTCGTGCTGGACGCTGATCACTTGCTCGTTGGCGCCGGCGTGGCCGACGACCAACAGAAGGGCGGTAATGATCATTGCTCGCATGGATGCAACTCCTCGAGGCGGGCCAGGCGCATCGCGTCGTCGATGGTCTTGTCGAGTTCGGCGCCGGTGAAGTAGATATCGCCCGCCATCACCAGAATGTCGGTGTCGGGGTCATCGATGATCTGCCGATCCCGCAGCCACTCATAACGCCGAGCATTGGCAGCCATCTGCACGCGGTCGTCGATATGCATACAGGAAGTGGCAGCGTTTGCCAGAGCATCGAGCAACAGTTGCTGGCGCTTCTGACCGTCTGTGTACTGCCGAACGGCCTGAACAAACACGGCGTTCATGCTGCGGTCACTGGCATTGGCGATTGCCTCAATCTCTGCGCGCAGGCCGTCAGGCAGGCGTGCGACAAACTTGTCGGCGGTTCTCGAATCGAATGGAGTGTCACGCATGGGCGTCACCTTTTTCTTGCTGCTCAGCCTGAATACGCTGGTAGATCTCCTCGCGGTGCACTTCGACTTCTGCCGGCGCGGTGATGCCCAGGCGTACCTGCTGGCCGGAGACGCCGAGTACGGTGACGCTGATGTCGTCGTTGATGCGGATGGTTTCGCCTGGCTTTCTGGTCAAAATCAACACTGGTGTTGCTCCTTGATAGTTTTCTTCAGGCAAGCCGATGGCCCGCCGCGTTGTTGGCTTTCGCAAAATTCAGTTGGGCTTAAACGGTTTGAGCGGCCTCGATACGGCGGATGGCCACTCGGGTTTCAAACTTGCGCTCGCCTGGGCGGCGTATGCGGCTGAACTGTTCGGTGTTGGCTTGTTGGGCGGTAAGCACCATGCACAGCAGGATGACCATCGGGGTGATGATCTGACGCTTCATGCACTCAACGACTAGGCCGCGCATCGTCTTGGCGCCCAGCTTGAAGCGAGCAGCGTCAAGACGCTTCTCGGCTGTATTTGGGCTGATGCCCATGACGCGACCAATCTCTTTCACCGTCAGATCGGCGGCAGCCCAAAGGGTGGCCTCAAGCTCGCGAGGAGCTAGGCCCATCTTGAGATTGCCCTGCCAGTTGCCGGCGGTGAGAGTGGTGTTGGTCATTTGGTGAAGCTCCATGCTGGGTGCGATGGAGTAAAAAGTACCAAAGGTAATTATCTAAGTAAATACCTTTGGCAATATTATTTTTCACAAGCCAAAAAAAACCGCTCAAAGCGGCGGCTTTTTTACGGCTAAGGTCTGGATACCCTCACACTGCCCCCGCGCCATACCACTCTTCCAATCAATGGGAGCTCGACGGCTGCTGAGCTTGGGATAACCTCGTCGGGGAAGAGTTGCTTGTCTTGATTGTCACACCTAAGCATCCAGTTTCCCGAAATCTGCTGCGCTACCCGCCTGACGCTGGTCCTGCCATCAGGCATACGGACGAGATATACCTCACCATCCTTCAAGGTCGGCTTGTACGTGTCAATCATGACCACGTCACCGGACAAAATATGTGGCGCCATACTATCGTCGCCGGCATAAACGATGTTGAGACTGCTAAACGAAACTCCCATTTCTTGAAGCCATCCGCGCCTGAACACCATACCTTCGGTCAGCCCGCGATGCTCGTCGTTCACGTTGGGCACGAAAGAGTTATCGTCCAAATACTGAGGAATTAGGACGTATTGCTCGCGTGGTGGCGCGTCAATAATGCGAGCAGTTTTAGCCCAGGTTGTCCGAAATGAGTCTGCGGTGACGCGCGACGACGCAACCATTTCAATGATCCCCGCCAGGCGCGGACTAAAGTCAGCAACTGGCACGTCCAAGATTTTGGCGAATGCAGCCGCTATCTCTGTGTTCAGCGGGTTCACACCGTTCAGATAGTGTGAGACGGAGCTCTGGTTAATCCCGAGTTGCTCAGCCAGCTTTTCCTGAGTCAGCTTCAGCTGCTTCTTTTTGGCTGTGAAAATTGCCTTCAAGCGTAGGCATTCTTCTTTACGGTCAGCAGGTAATGGTTTTTTCATCAGTTGATAATATTCCCATCGGTAATAGTTTCACAAATGCCAAAGGTATTGCTTTGTGAAAATGCCATAGGTACTATTTTCCCAAAGTTCTATTTGGAGAATTGGCCGTGAAGCGGATCAATCTTAAAGATTTTGCAAAGGATCGCGGTCAGCCACAGGCAGCCTTGCTTCTAGGTATGACTCAAGGTGCGCTGAGCAAGGCCATTCGTACCGGTCGAGATGTTCTCGTCATTGAACAGCTCGACGGGACGTTCACCGCTATAGAAATTAGAAGCTTTCCCTCGTGTGCCGCGAGGAGCTCAAGGCTTGGAAATGGCCCGATGCTGAGTAAAACGATACGCCTATCGCTGATCTCCGAAGAGTCGGGCAATCCATCTGTTCATTCATCCAGTACCGAGGTGGCCTGATGAACAACGTCATTCCGTTCGAGTATCAGGGCCAACTTGTGCGCTTCAACACTGACGGCTGGATCAACGCCACCGAAGTCGCTAAACGCTTCGGCAAGAAACCCATCAAATGGCTGGAGCTTCCAAGCACCAAGAGTTACATGGCAGCTATGACAAGGCACCTCGCCAATGAGGTCCGATTTTCGGACTTCAAACTTGTCGAGACTGTCAGGGGGCGCGGCAAGGCAGGGACGTGGTTGCATCCGAAGTTGGGTGTGCGTTTCGCGCAGTGGCTCGATGACGACTTCGCTGTCTGGTGCGACACGCAGATTGATGCGCTTCTTCGCGGTTTCCCGTCTGCGATGGGGCGGTTCAACCACGCCTGTAAGCAACTTGATGATCGTCAATCGCGGGCAAGCGCAAGCGGCCGTGATCTCGCTGATTGGAAGCGCGAGAAACCTGGCTTGATCGCCGAGGTGGAGCGCGGACGGAACCATCTTCAGATGATCCTCGCCCTGGACAGCCCAGAAAACCACAACCTGCAGGCTTCGGCATGAACGCCTGCCCATCCCTGTATTTGCTGTCTGGCTAAACCCCAGACAGCAAAAAGCCAGCTGTCGAGGCTGGCTTCTTAATCAGTCCCTTGCCGGGGACTTCTTTGAATCTTCGTCGGAGAAGACGATATGTCACGCCCAAAAAATAGCACCACCCAAAACCAAACGCAACTGGATAGAACAGTAAAACCACTGGTGAGCGATACGGCGTTCTACGCCCGTGGCGGCCACGAGATGCTCGTCGTCAACCCAAACGTTGCAGCGATTGATGCTGTGAACGTCGGTAGCTCACTCCTTGCCTCCACCATTAGCATGGTTAACCGCTTTATTGATGGCGAGCCCGATGCTGATGACCTTTACGCCATTCATTGCCTTCTCGAAGTCGGGAAGGCGCTTATGGATGCGGGTTCATACGGCTTGCATCGGGCCGCAGACGAAAGGGCTGCCCAATGACGGCTCAACTCGGAAAAGCAGCCGACTGCGCCCAAGGCATGCTGGAAGACCTGCAATGCGCCGAGCGCATCATCCGGCATCTCACTCACCAGCTGGAAGTTACTGGAACTCTAACCATCGAGAACTCCCCTCTGGATTCCCTGGTGGCTAATGCTCTGGAGATTTCCTGTAGCGGTGGCGAATGGATCAAGGACGTCATTGCGCGAGCCTCGGAAGAAGTCGAAGAGATCTATTCCGCGACACAAAACGCGAATACCAAAAACGTGTCGCGGGTTGCGGAGGCGCGCACATGAGTACATCACTGTCACTCATCGACCTCAATGTTATTGAGGGTGAAATCCTGCGCGGCGTGCTTGTCAGTCCAGAAGACATGGCACGCATGAATGAGGCCCGCGCTGTGTTTAACGAGCTGCGTTCAATCCTGCTGGCGCAGGTAGTTCCCGCACTTGGCGGCGGGACTAACCCGATGGCTACGGAAATCGAGGCCCGTCTCGAAGCGATCACTTTTGCTAGTCGTAACTTCTTATGGCCGCATCGCCACGCCGGCGCTGCTCACGATGCGGTCAATGTGGAGGCATGTCGATGAAAGCCACTATCCAGAGGTCCAAGCGTCCACTTCCAAGTTCGCCTTGGCGGCTATACGGCTCATTCAACGCAGGCTGCATTGAGCGTCGGTCTGCGCTCGAAGTGATTGACGAGTTTCTGCGACGCGCCGAGCTCACTGTCGACCCAGCGGAGAAACTCGCCCAAGCCCAGCGCGTGATAGGTGCATTGATGGCACTGCACGCTTTCGATGCAAAAGGGGCTAGCTCTGCCGATATCCACAACTACGTATTTGGCCGCCTTGCTGCCCTCACAGGTGAGACGCCCGAAACCCTCGTCACCATGGCTGGAGTCGCTATATGACCATCGCCAAATTCCAAGACGACCATGCCGTCACCATGCCCACGAACGACCTGCTGATGCTGGTCAATGAGGCTCGCGCTGAGTTCGGAGAATCGCAAGTCCGGCACAACGACTTTGTTGCGCGGTGCCGCGATGAGCTGGATGGTGAATATTACGAAACTTTCGTAATAAAGGCGGATGGACCTGGGCGCCCGTCCGAGGCTCTTCGCCTCACTCGTGATCAGTGCAAGCTGGTTGCGATGCGCGAGTCAAAAGGTGTTCGCCGTCGAGTTCTGGCTCGACTCAATGAGCTTGAGAGTCAACAGCAGGCGCCAGCCTTGCCTCAAAACTACATCCAAGCTTTGGAGCACTTACTGGAGTCCAAGCGCTCCGAACAGCTCGCCATCGAACAGCGCGATCACGCCATTGCAACCAAGGCGCAGATCGGTGCCAAACGTGAAGCAACCGCCATGGCCACAGCAAGCGCCGCTGTGCGAGAGGCTGCGCGCCTGCGTGACGAGCTTGGTTTCAGCACTCGGCACGCCACCATTCTCAAGGTCGAAGCCGCCCTCAGCCGGCGTTTCAGCTTCGTCAACCTTCGCCGGTGGTGCAAGGCGAATGGTGTAACCCCGGAGACCGTCCCAGACAAGCGCTATTCCGAGGGCGTTAAAGCCTGGCCGGCTGCTGCCTGGGCAGCCGTTTTTGATATTGATCTGGTTGACCTGTTTGGCGCCGACGGAGAACAAGCATGAACAAGAAACCTACCTACGAACAACTCATGACCCTGATCGCCGAGGCCGCCATTGACTTCCAGCAGGCCGAAATCCTGCGCAACTCGCTGAAGCGCGAGCTGAGCGCGATGTACGCGACTTATTTTCAGGCGCATGGCCGGCCAGGAAATGGCGAGCGTACCCGCTTCGATTTCGAAGACCCTGCATATCGCGGTGTCGTGGAGTTCACCCAGGGGGCGTACAGCCGCTGGTTTGATCAGCGCGCCCTCACCACACGGCTCAAGCGCAAGTTGCGCAATCTAGTTGAGCGTCTGGAGCGTGCCCAATGAAAAACGTTATTGAATTTCCATCGACGCTGCCAGTGGAGCACATCGACGAGGCCCTCTTCGAAAAAAACAATGACGCCGCGCTGTTGTTGAAATGCTTCGAGGTCGTCAAGGACACGCTTGAGGTCATTAGCGAGCCCGAGTACACCATCGAGCAAGAGGGTGACACGCACATTGATCTGATCCGTGCGTTCTATGCATTGAAGGTGCTGTTTCGGCGCAGGACTGGCCACGATGCAGACCAGGTTGCCAAAGACCATTTTGACGCAATGAGTCGCCACTTGCTGGCGGGTGAGGCACGTCCAGAAAATAAAATCCCTGTTGTCGGGTACCCGGCCGAGTGTCTGCCTGACGAAGCGTTCGATGGCTTGACCGATCAACAACTGGCTTGCGCAGCGTTCAACTACAGCAATCGCACGCGAACCCTGATTATGGATCATTCGCCGACAGGGCTGGCGCTTGATGAGGCACGCACTTTCTCCATTGATTCCACCACCGCACTCCGCCTGCTGGTGTTACGTCTGTCTGGTGGCTCAGTGGAAGCCATGGGTGCCGGGATTGGCCGCAAGCCAGGGGAGACTCTGCAATGAGCCGCCTCCCGCATATCTCATCCACCGAACAGGGTCCGGTATCGGTGATCGCCGGACCGTGGCCGAGCTACAGCCGTTTCAAGGGACTGCCAGAGCGCGATCGCTGGGTTCTGTATGGATCGGCCAAGGCCTACCGCCAAGCGCTGGAAGATCAGGGGCTGGTCATGGCCGAGGGATACGACGCCTTCATCCGCCGCGTGACTGGGGAGTTGGAGCTATGAGCGTTCAAGCCATGGCATGGGCGCTCGCGCAGCAGGAAGTCACCGAGTCGCATTCGCGGCACGTTTTATTGTGCTTGGCCAACTACGCAGACCAGTCCGGACGTGCTGCTTTTCCTGCTGTTTCCAGTCTTGCGCTGGACACTGGGCTGGCGCCTCGCACGGTTCAATATCGGCTCCGAGAGTTGGAGTCGGCCGGCCTGATCCGCCGTGGCAATCAGGCAATTGCCGCGGCGTACATCACCCAGCGAGATCGCGTTCCTGTGTGCTATGACCTTGATCTTTCACGGGGTGCACAGGATGCACCCCGTACTGAACGGGGTGCACGCGAAGACACAACGGGGTGCACGCCGGAACCGAACGGGGTGCACGCCACGACCGAACGGGGTGCACAGCGTGCACCCAATCCATCCATTAACCACCCATTAACCATCCTTAACCAAAAAGAAGGCGACAGGGCGCCAGAGAAAGGAGGGAAGTCGAAAGCCCAGAAGTTCGATCCGCTTACCGCCAAACCGGCGAACGCTTCCGAAAAGGCGTGGGCAGATTTCTGTGAAATGCGAAAGGCCAAACGGGCACCGCTAACACTCCGTGCCTGCGAGCTGATCGCCAAGAAGCTGGCCAACCATCCAGAGCCTGACGCGGTGCTGGATAAGTCCACAACGAGCAGCTGGTCGGACATCTATCCCGATTCGGTTCTGCCAGGCGCTGGGGCGAAGAACGGGAAGCCTTCGTCCTACATCAGCCTGCCGCAACACACCGACGACATGTATCAAGGGGGCGGCCATGGCCCAGCGTTCTAATTTCCGTCGCCAGCCTGTACAGCGCACCTTCGCCGGCGAATGCCCTATGCACGGCGCGGTTGATCGCTCGGAGGTTGAGCAGTTCGATGGTTCGATGGCTGTGCGTCCGTGCAAGCAGTGCCAATTCCACGGCCTGCGCGTGGCGCCTAGGCCCAGCGAGGAACATTCGCTGGCGCTGGCCAACCTGCAAGCGGAAAGCGTCAACAGCGCGCTGGTGGGCTCTGGCATCACGCCTCGCTTTGCCGAAAGCACCTTCGCCACCTATCGAGCCAACACACCGGCCATGATCCAGGCGCTCGAAACGTGCCGGGGCTATGCCGATAACTTCGGCGAGCATTTTCAGGCAGGCCGCAATCTACTCATGTGCGGAAATATCGGCACCGGCAAAACTCACTTGGCCAGCGGCATCGTTCAGCACGTTATTCGCCAGCACGGTGCGGTGGCAGTGATCACCACGGCCGCTGAGATTATTCGAGTGTTCAAGCGCTCAATGGCGCGGGACTCCGGTTACACGGAGGGCGACGTGATCAATGAACTGGCGAGCTTTGATTTGTTGGTGATCGATGAGATCGGCGCGCAGAAGGGGAGCGAATACGAGTTGGGCGTGCTCCACGAAATCGTTGATCGTAGGTATCAGATGGTTCTCCCCACTGTGGTCGTCTCCAATCTGCCGGCCACGTCGAAACAGGACGCTGACGGAAAGCCGACACCAAGCCTCGAGCAATACATCGGAGCCCGGGCGCTGGACCGGCTACGCGAAAACAAAGCGCTGCTGGTCGGCTTCACCTGGGCCTCGGCACGGGGGCGCACATGAACCAAGAGGACAAGTATTACCGCATTGAGGCAGAACAGGGCGTGCTGGGCGCAATCATGATTGCCTCGCTCAATCAAAGCGCCGGAATGCTGGACGAGATCATCCTGCAGATGAAGTCGGCCGACTTTTGGCACGAAGATAACGCGGCGCTGTTCGATGTGATTTGCGACTGCCATGGGCAGCGGATGCCAGTTGACGCAGTGACTCTCGGGTCAATACAGCGCTACCTGCCAAGCGGAGCATCCACCCTGCAATACACCATCGATATTTGCCGGGGCGTTCCGTCATCTGCTAACTGGAAGAGTTACGCCCAGACCGTTAGGAAGTGGGCGCTGGTGCGCCAGTTTCGTGACCTCGGGCGCATCGTTGACACCTGCGTCGACGATGATCTTCCGGCGGATGAAATCCTCGATCAATGCGGCCTGGCGCTGGCGGACCTGCGAGACCTGCAAGCATCCGGCAAGGCCGGTTACAAGCGCATGAGCGACGTATTGCCGTCGGTGCTCGACCACATGGATGACGTGCTCAACGATCGGGCGCCACCGAAACTATCCACCGGGCTTGCGGAACTCGACAAGCTGATTGGCTTTCTGCGCCAGAAGTCGATGGTGGTGATAGGCGGTCGCCCTGGTAGCGGCAAGACGATGCTGGGCCTGCAGATCATGAATCACGTTGCCACCCAAGGTCGCGGCGTCGGACTGGTTGTCAGTCTCGAAATGCCGGGCGAGCAACTGACGTTGAGAACGATCGCGAGTCTGGGCGGCGTAGATCTGCGCCGGATGGATGAGGTCAAGTGCCTGGAGCAGGAAGAGTGGACACGGATCGGCGTTGCGGCCGGAAAAATCAAAGATGCCGAACTCTACCTGCTGGACACGCCAGGGCTGACGATGCCGGCGATTCGCGCCGAAGCGCTCAAGCTTCGCCGCGAGGTCGGGCTGGACATCCTGATGATCGACTACGTGCAGATCGTGGGGAGTGATGGGAAGTCACAGAACCGGGCGGATGCGGTGGCCAAGGTGTCCATCGCAATCATGAACCTCAGTCGAGAGCTCGCCATCCCGATACTGGTGCTCGCTCAATTAAACCGTGGCCCGGCTAATCGGACCAACAAGAAGCCGCAAGCGAGCGACCTCAAGGAGAGTGGCCAGATCGAGCAGGATGCGGACGCGGTGATCTTGGTGCACTACGACCGAGAGTCTGAAATGGGAGAACAGGGAGTTACTGAGCTGATCCTCGACAAGGGACGCCAGGCGGAAGCTGGCTCATGCCTAGTACAGCGCCAAGGTCAATTTGGCCGTTTCGTAAACTTTGCGGGCCGCGAGCCCACCCAGGAAGAGGTGGAAATCGCCCGCCCCTTCTCCGAACAGTACAAAGGGAGGAAAAAGGCATGATCTCCGAACTGCAAAAACTGTTTCGCCGGTTGACCGGTGATAGATCGCTCGAACCGGGCAATGTCTTCGTTCGCTTGCCCCAGAGCGCTGGTTCGCCAACTGACGAAACAATGAAAGTGGAGGTTGAACAGCCGCTATCGCTGGAACACGGCAAGGCACAAATTCTCCCGAAAGGTGCGGTGCTTGTGAAAGCGCCCAAATACCCGGAAGCCGAGCGCATTGCCGCCTCGATCCGTGACTTTCCGGAAGACTGGGTTTGGAAGATGAAGGGGTACGAACTCGGGCACGTGCCTACCGGTTTCATTCTGTGGGTGGCGAACCAAGACTATGGGCTCGCTGAGGTTTACAGCACCGGTGGAAAGGGGGCATTCGCCAAAGCCGAGCAAGCGATCATTTGGCCGGCCGTCGAGGGTTGGCTGGCTCAGCACAAGATCGGGTTCACCGGACGCCTTCCGAAGGTAACGATCATCGGTCGTCAGTCCACCTACTGGTGCTTCGTCAAGGACAACCCTTGGGTGGGTATCGGCAGTTCTCCGGCGGACGCGTATCGCACGTGGAGCTTTGCTGTCTCCGCCCAATCGCGCAACAACATCAGTGCCAACGAATATCTGGAAGTTCGGAGTGCCACGCTATGAACAACGTAACAGCGGCGCTGCCGCGCAAAAGCTTGACCCCAGTCGAGTGCCAGTTCCTGAAACAGGGCAATCGCCTGCTTTTGGAAAAGACCAATGGCCGGATCGGGTCGGCGGCGTTCATGGACATTATTGCCGACTGGCACGCGTCCCGCGCCAACCTGGGTTTCGAGGAGTTCGCCCGGCGCTGGATCACTGAAGGCAACGCAAAAAACAAGATCGCCAACAAGCTGCTTCGGGAGCTGTTCGGCATGGATGAGCCAAGCCCGAGGAAGGCAGCATGAAAAAACGAACGTACGTGGGCAAGGCTCTGGGCGACACTGAGTGGCTGCTGGAACAGTGGGGCTTCTGGCGCATGGACGGCATGGGAGTTCCGAGCTACGTGTCGCCGTTGTATGCGCTGATTCGAGACAACACGCCGTGCACTGGTGGGGTGAAGGAATACAGCCTGACCGATGACCTAGCGCTGATCGTCGACGGCGCAGTGGCCCGCCTGATCAGTCGAGATACGCAGATGGGCGACTTCATCTGGCTTTACTTTGGAGCCAAGTGGCCTGCTCTGCGAATTGCCCGGGCGGCCGGGATCGGAGAAGCCAAAGCGCGGGAAGTGATCAAGGCCGGCGTGGCTTGGGTTGACTGCGCGCTGGAACGAGTTCGAGAGGCTGCGTAAAAAAGTCTTTCCACGCGGATAAACACCTGTTTTCATGGCACCGTGTTCAGCTTTTCAAGCGCGACACAACAGACAAAGCCCAACCATCGTGTTGGGCTTTTTTATACCGGTAAGCATTAGTGACGAAGCCTGCAGGTTCAGGGGCTCAGTCGCGCAAAGTGCGAGTCAAGGTTTCGCCTGTTCTAGAGTTATGAAACGTCGTCTCGCTGAGCCTAGTGGAATAGCCGTTATCCACGATCCGATAGGATTTAGCTCCGTTTTCCCACTCCGTGCTGCCTTTCGAGATGATCCCGTTCTGCTGAGTCTCTTCAACGATGGTGTAGATTTTCCCTGCATCGTTTTGAACCTCAAACCGATCAGTTTCCAATGTGCGTTTTACCCTCATCACGAGAATCTCCTGGTCAATAAGGCGCGCAAGATACCTTAGGACCTAGCCGTTTAGACAGTTTTAGGAAGGTGGCGCCCAGTGGTGGGCAATCCGGTTTGAACCCGGAGCTATCGGAAACGGTAAGAGTTCGACTCTTTCACCTTCCGCCAATGTTGTTGATGACCATTGCCAGAGTGGCCCTTTGGGGATGTCTGGACACCGATAAGCCGGTCAGTACGGTGGTGCGATAAACACCGGCAGTCAGCGTACTCCTGCTCCATTACCCTGGAGTAGTGCTGACGGACAGGAGGGGAAAGTCCCTCACCGAATTCTAGTAAGCGCCTCCTTGGGTATTCTCATATCCACAATCACGACGTGGCCGTATCCGACCAGTCGACCGATTCAGATGCTCGCCACCGTACATCGGCGATGCCATATCTTTCGGCCATCGGTTTGGAAAACTTTTTAAGAGGCGGTCGACCAGGTTTTGGAATCGGCGCGATACCGACATCGCAGCTTGCCCAATGCCATGCGTCAGCGGTGTTCATGCCTTTCGTTCTGATGACGAAGGTTTTTGGTTCGCCGTGTAGCAGATACTGAATAGTGAAAATGTCGATGCTCATGCCGCCTCCCTTTTGCGTCTGAGGTAGTGATCGACTGCGTTTGCAAAGATTCCAAAATTATTGAACGACTGCTGGGTCCTGGCTGGTCAGGATCACCTTATTTTTGACCTCGGCATTAGCCGGGGTTTTTCGTTTTCGGCTCCCCACACCCATAGCCCTGAGCTGGGAGTGCTGTTGGGGCCGAGTTTATTACGCTCCCCACAAGGGAGGAAGCCGGATGAAGTCCATGCCAAGAAAATCCATGGCAAGGCCAATCAGCCTGAGCCAAGCAGATCTGTGTGCGATGCTCGAGTACGAGCCTGATACAGGCTTGTTGCGCTGGAAGTTAAAGCCTCTGCTTGGCGGCTCATCGGATGCGCACACTAAGGCGTGGAACTCGACCCGGTCAGGAGTGGTGGCTGGAACTAGAAAGCTCAGCCCCGGTAAGGAATATACCCAGGTAAGCGTGAAGGGTCGTTTCTACCATGCCCACCGGCTCATCTGGGTGATCGTTCACGGAAGCATCGACGACACCCTAGTTATCGACCACATCAACGGCGATGGCAGGGATAATCGTTTGGCGAATCTTCGCCTGGTAGAGCATGCCGAAAATCAAAAAAATATAACGATGCGCCGAGACAATCGCACCGGCGTGATGGGCGTTCGCTGGAATCCAGAGAAGCGAAAGTGGGAGGCGAAAATCACCTCTGGTGGAGTGATCACTTTTCTCGGTTACCACGACTCGTTTGAGGATGCTGTCGCTGCCCGAAGGATTAGCGAAAAGCAGCATGGCTTCCATCAATATCACGGGCTGTCTCGCGAACAAAAGACCACGCCCGTATGACGTCGCTCAGAAGCGAGCAGAGAAATGAAGATGCCGGATAAAAATCCTGACTTTTGGGCGCAGGTCTGGCTGGTCCTTTCCACGCCGCTTTGGCAGGGCGCCATCATGGCCTTCACCATTACTCTGTTGCGCGTGCTGTACGAAGCCAAAGAGCCAAACAAATGGCGGATCGTCTTCGAGGCGTTGATATGTGGCGCGCTCAGCCTTTCTGCCAGCAGCATCATTGAATGGATGGAATGGCCGCCGAGCCTTTCCGTTGCAGCTGGAGGTGCTATTGGCTTCATCGGTGTCACAGCGATCCGAGACCTGATCATCAGGTTCCTCGGTCGCAAGGCAGATGCGGCATGAAGGCCTTCGCTGCTGCAATCATCATCGCATTGGTGGGGATCTTGCTCATCGGTATCCAGCAGTCACGCGTCGTCGCTCTACGTAGCGAGGTGGAGGCTGAGTCCCGAAGCAAGAATGACGCCATTAAGGCGAACACGGAGAGCCAGGCCACGATCACCACGCTGCGAGCAGAAGCCAAGCGCAACGCCGACTACACCGCCGATCTGGCCAAGCGTATCAAGGCCAGCGAGAAGAAAGCCGAGAAGGCGAGGAAAGACTTTGAAGAACTCAAGCGCAACAGCAAGCCTGTTCGTGACTGGGCTGCTCAGCCTCTGCCTGACGGCCTGCGCGGGAAAGCCAGCGCTGGTAACCCAGACAAAGGCCGTAAGAATTGAAGCCCCTGAGCTGATCCCCTGCGAGCGGGTAGACCACGATGACGCCGACCTTCGATACAACGGCGACGTGTGGGAGCTCAAGGACAAGGCCATCAAGCTGCTGGACACGTGTGCCGATCAAGTTGACGCCCAGATCAAGCGCAGTCAGAGCGAATAGCCGGCACCTTGATCAAGCGAACTGTCCTGTGTGACCAAGAGGCGCGAAGGAATTAGCTGTTGCGCATCAACGGCTGGGATTTCGAAGCCGCCGAGTAGTTGAAGCTGCCGTTCACTTAATTTGGTCGAGCCTTCTTCCTTTGCCTTGGTCATTCTCGCGTGGTTCATTGCGATTTCATTGAGAGTTGACACGTTACATCTCCGGTGGACTGCCCAAGCGTATCGCTGAGTCATGAACATTATTTGGGTGCCGCTACGTCAGATTACCGACGCTCTGGGGCCATTACAATCGACCCCTGTGCAATCCCTAAGCCAGACTCGCTTACCCACTCCGCACTAGGTTTTTAGTGCGACAAATGGTCTGTGGAGACTCATGGCCGCGATCATTCCGACCATCACAATAACCTTCAAGCGCGCCTAGTGGGTGATGCCATGAAGCTCACGACCGGACGCCTGTGAAGAAAGGACAAGTAGGTCGCGACGCGTTTCTCATGGAAGTAGTCATTTCGCGTGCTACTCGAACCGGGCCTTCTTGATATCGCCATGCTTGTTCTGAAGATAAATGGAATAAGGCAATAAGACTGTGTCTGTAACAGCTGAGAGTCCCATATCGAGAACAATCAGTGCGGGAGCAGGGTATCCATCGAAGCCAGTGCTTCGCCGTTGCTCCGCGTCTAGTGTGCAGTAATCAAACACTGTACCGCTGTAGATTCGCGGCACCGAGTCACAATGGGAATGCCAGCGAGCCAGCTTATTACTAGCCACTGCATCATCCCGGAACGTCGTATTGATCGTCCCACATCCCGATGCTGAAGCGGCCGAAAGTATCAATATGATCCAGCTGAATTTCATTGAGTCGACTCCTTTGAAAGGATTTGGATTGTAGTCGAGTCGGTGAATTCATTGAGTCGTATTCGATAAGTCGCGACACGTTTCGCGAGAGTGCAAATTGTGTCGCGACAGGCGGCGAGGATGCGGAACATGAGTGACAAGGCCGAGTACTACCAGATGAAGGGCATGGTCAGCGAGATGTCGGCTGAGGATCAGGCTGAGGTCATGAAGGCTGAAACCGATGTGGTCGCGATTGCCAAGCAATCCGACAAGGCAATGATCGGTGCGCTCATGGCGATGACCAAGATCAGCCTCGAGGCTCGATAGGTGGCCACCAACTCGCCATGGCATCAGCTCTACAAGACCAAGCGCTGGTATCGATTGCGCTGGCATCAGTTGCAGGCAGAGCCAACCTGCCGACTATGCAAGGCGCTGGGTACGGTTGAGGCGGCAACAGTGGTTGACCACATCATCCCGCACAAGGGTGACGAGAACATCTTCCACGATGCCAGCTCGCTGCAGTCGTTGTGCAAGCCTTGCCATGACGGCGCCAAGCAACGGCAGGAGCGCACCGGCATTCTCCCTGGTCACGACACCTCCGGCATGCCGGTTGACCCGAACCATCACTGGAATCGGTGATAGGGCAGCGCTATTGGCAGGATCGACCATCGATAGGTAGAGTCTATCACCGGTCAGTCGGCGATAGAGGGGGTGGTCAAATGATAGGGGTTCTCGTTGGATAGGACCGCCCTCGACCTGCTTCTGTATCCGTAACCCGGAAAAACCTCCAAAAACCAAATTCGGCCAGCATAGAGAACCCTTATGGATGACGCTCACGATGATCTGTTGTGCGCGCTAGGCGCCCGCACAGCCCCGCGCGCGAGGCTGTCGAGATTACAGCGCAAAGAAATCAATCGGCAAGCCCACCTCGCAGCGCAACAGTTTGAACACGCCGAGCGTGAGCGCCTGACCCGAGAGGCGTTGGACAAGATTATCAAGACTCGGTCCTGACCGGCCGCGAGCAATACCACTCCCAACCCAAAGAGAACTCTATGGCAGCCAGACGTAGCCGCTCTGATAGCTCGTCGTCGGCGGTTGCCGCCATGCAGGCCGCATCTTCCGGTCCGATCAAGCCACCTGCCTCCGTGCACTTGCGCGATGGCGATCAACCCTACTGGGACGCGATTGTCCGCGCCCGCGCCAAAGACAGTTGGACCGACTCCGATTTGATCTTGGCGGGAAACTTGGCCCGCTGCTTGGCGACCATCGAGAAGCTGCAACGTGAGATCGACGCGGAGGGCGACATCATCACTAACGACAGAGGTACGCCGGTGATCAACCCACGTCACACGCTGCTGGAGACACTGAGTCGTCGCGCGGTTTCGCTGTCACGCTCCCTGCAGGTTCATGCTCACGCCACGCAGGGTGATTCACGGGACCAGGGCAAAAAGGCCACCAAGCAACGGCAGGCCGAGAAGGTCATCGAAGAACAGGACGATGACGACCTGATCCCCCGGGCTATGCACTGATGGCGGTCAGGCGCCGCACTCGCGGCGAGCGCGTCATTGCGTTCATCGAGAAATATTGCCGGGTTCCGGAAGGCAAGCACATTGGTCAGCCTCTGGTGCTCGACGAGTTCCAGAAGAAGTTCATTCTGGCGATCTACGACAACCCGGCCGGGACCAGCACGGCCTATCTGAGCATTGCGCGGAAGAACGGCAAGACTGGTTTGATCGCCGGCATTCTGCTCGTTCACCTGGTCGGCCCTGAAGCCGTACAGAACTCGCAGATCGTTTCCGGCGCCATGAGTCGGGAGCAGGCGGGGATCGTGTTTAACCTCGCGGTGAAGATGATCAACCTGAACCCTGATCTTCAGGCGCTGGTGCATATCAACCCGAGCGGTAAGAAGCTGCTGGGCACACCGCTCAATGTCGAGTACCGAGCCCTGGCGGCCGAGGGAAAGACAACGCACGGCCTGTCGCCCGTGCTGGCTATCCTCGACGAGGTTGGTCAGGTGCGAGGTCCGCAGAACGATTTTATCGATGCGATCACCACGGCGCAGGGCGCTCATGAAGCACCGCTCTTGATTGCGATCAGCACCCAGGCGGCGCAGGACAGCGATCTGTTCAGCGTCTGGCTTGACGATGCTGCGCGCTCCAAGGATCCGCACATCGTCAGTCACGTCTACGAGGCGCCGAAGGATTGCAAACTCACCGACCCCGCTGCCTGGCGCGCAGCGAACCCGGCTCTTGGGACTTTTCGGTCTCTATCGGATCTCGAGAAGCAGGCCGAGCGCGCAGATCGGATGCCAGCGTCGGAGAACACCTTTCGAAACCTTTGCCTCAACCAGCGAGTGTCGACCGTATCGGTATTCGTCTCGAAGGGCGTGTGGGAATCATGCGGCGATGAGCCGGACAGCCCGGATGGGTTGGATCTGTACGGTGGTCTCGACTTGTCATTCCGTACTGACCTTACAGCGTTTGTTGTGATCGGTAAGCGCAACGGGGAGTGGAACGCCTGGGCATTCTTTTGGACTCCCGAGGTGGGGCTGATGGAGCGAGCCAAACGGGACCGCGAGCCATACGACGTGTGGGTAAGGCAGGGGCTGCTGATCACCACTCCCGGCGCGACTGTGGATTATGCATTCGTGGCAGTAGACATCGCTCGGATCTTGAATGACCTGGGCGGTGACATTCAGGCGATTGCATTCGACCGCTACCGGATTGATCTCTTCAAGCGTGACGCCGAAGCCCAAGGTGTAAATCTTCCTCTGGTCGAGTACGGCCAGGGCTTCAAGGACATGGCTCCAGCCATTGACGCACTGGAGTCTGAACTGCTGAACGGACGACTACGACACGGTATGACACCGGTGCTGACCATGTGTGCGGCCAACGCAGTCATCCAGAAAGACCCCGCAGGCGGGCGCAAGTTTGCCAAGGACAAAGCAACCGGTCGAATCGATGGCATGGCCGCACTGGCGATGGCGTTCGGAGCCACCCTCGGAACTGTCGAGGAAAGCAAAGGCGATTTCGACCACTACCTCCAACACGGATTTTCCGGACTTCTATAGGCTCACTATGGCTTCTCGCTGGTACAACCCGATGAGCTGGAGTTTCTTCGGCTTCAATGATCCAAAGACGGGCCAGTACGTCGAGGTGAATACCGACATCGGCGGGGAGACGCGCTCGGGTGAGGTGATAACGCCGAAGAAAGCGATGGCCATCCCGATCGTCTGGGCGTGCATCAAAATACTGAGCGAAACCGTATCTGGCCTTCCACTAAAGCTTTACGACGATCTGCCAGCAGGTCGGGTGCTTGCGAAGGGCAACAGCAGAGCGGCGCGGCTACTGGGCAAGCCCAACCCCTACATGACGATGCTCAACTTCATCAAGGCCATCATCGTCAACATGGCGCTTCGAGGAAATGCGTTCGCGCTTATCGAGCGTAACGATGCGGGGGAGTTCATCGGCTTTATACCGTTGAGTGCCGACGCAGTCGAAGTGAACACTGACGACGAGCTCATTTACTGGGTGACGTCGAACGGCCAGCGCTTCCCTGTATCTCCCGAGTTCATGCTGCACTTCAAAATATTCAGTGCTGACGGCATCAACGGTTTGTCCCCAGTCGAATTTCAAAAGGAAGCGATGGGCTTGGCCAAGGCCGCTCAGAGCTGGTCGTCACGGTTCATGCGCAAAGGTGGCTTCACCGGCGGCTATGTGATCTACGACAACTTCCTGACCGAGGAGCAACAAGCGCAGGTCCTCGCCAAATTCCCCAAGATCCGTGACGGCGACGTTGAAGACATCGGCAAGATGGGGTTGTTGCAGGGCGGGCCGAAAATTGTGCCGGCTGGCATGACGCAGAAAGACAGCCAGTTCATCGAATCGCAGCAGTTCCAGGAAGAGGCGCTTGCCGGTATCTGGGGCGTTCCGCTGTACCTGGCCAACCGCGCGGGCAAGACCTCAATCATGGGTTCTAACCTGGAGCAGCAGACCAGCGGGTTCATCACCTTTGGCTTGAGTCCCTACATCAAGGCGATTGAGGACGAGATCAACGACAAGCTCTTTGGCGGCACGACTCAGTTCGTCGAGTTCGTAGTGGAGGGCATTCTGCGCGCCGATAGCGCTGGACGGGCCACCTACTACGGTAGCGCTCTCGGCGGGTCTGGTGGCTCCGGCTGGATGACCATCAACGAAGTCCGCCGCAAAGAAAACCTTCCTCCTCTGGCTGGCGAAGAATACGACCGGGTCACCCGGTGGGAGATGCAAACCAATGCTAAGCAAGATTGAAGTTCCCTTCGAAGTAAAGGCCAGCGACGAGCTCGGCAACTTCGAGGGCTACGCCGCGGTATTCAACAACATCGACCTGGGTGACGACGTGATTCTGCCGGGTGCGTTCACGAAGGTTAAGACCACCCGTGCGGGCCGCTTGAAGCTGGCGCTGTTCCATGACCTGACTCGGCTCGTCGGTTCCGCTGAGTTCAGTCAGGACGACCATGGCCTGTACATCAAGGGCAAGGTCAACTTGGCCGTGAGCTACGCCCGTGACGCTTACGAACTGATGAAGGAGGGCACGCTAGACAGCATGTCCATCGGTTTCAACACGATCCTCGCGGCCTATGAAGAGCGCGAGGGACGTAGCGTGCGGATCATCAAACAGGCGGAGCTCTGGGAGGCTTCGCTGGTGCCGTTCGGAATGAACCCAGCGGCACAGGTTACCGACGTTAAGTCGGACATCAGAATTTTTGAGAAGGCCCTGCGCGACCGCATGGGCCTTTCCCAAAAGGAGGCGGCAGCAGTCGCCTCGCTCGGCTATTCCGCAGTGCACCGTGATGGTGACGCTGGGGCCACGGCGATCGTGGAAGAGCTGAAAACACTCTCCAGCACTTTTGACCAATTTTTTAAGGTGTCGCCATGACCGATCAAATCCAAGAAGTAAAAAGCTCGCTCGAAAACCAACTGAAAGAAGGTTTCGGTGGCTTGCAGAAGAAGTACGACGCTGTCGCCGATGAACTGCAAAAGGGCAACACCGTCACCGCTGAGATGAAATCTCAGATCGAAAACCAAAAAGGCGAGATCGAGCGCGTCATCGAGCAGGTTCAGAAGCTCGAAGAAAAGGGCGTCAAGCTGCGTGCGGCCGGCGGCGAGAAGAAAAGCTTCATCGACTTCGTCAAAGGTAACGAGAAGTACCAGGCGCTGGCTCAGAAAAATCAGTCTTCGGCCGAGATCGAGGTTAGCAAATCCGACATGGCGGCGATGGCTGAGACCAAGGTCACCAGCTCTGGCCTTGTGGCTCCGCAATACGATCCGGTGATTCAAGGCGCTCCTCGTCAGAATCTGCTGATTCGTGACTTGATCCCGACCACTCCAGTGACCGGCCAGGCTTTCACGTACTTCCGCGAACTGCTGCACACTCTGGGTGCCGGGATGGTGCCAGAAGGTGGGGCCAAACCGACCAACAATGTGACGTTCGAGCAGGTGACCGACACGATCAAGAAGATCGCCGTCTGGATGCCTGTGACCGATGAAGCACTGGACGACGTTCCTCAGCTCTACAGCTACATCCAGGAACTGTTGCGCTACGATCTCGAGTTGAAGCGCGAAGGTCAGCTGCTGAAGGGTGACGGCACCGGCAACAACCTGAACGGCATCATGACTCAGGCGACCGTATTCAATGCGGCTCTGACCAAGGCCAGCGACACCGCCATCGATACCGTTCGCCGTGCGATCTACCAGGCGCGCAAGCAGTCGAAGCTTCCGGCCGATGCCGTTGTTATGTCCGATCTAGATTGGATGAACATCGAGCTGCAGAAGGACGGCGAAAACCGCTACCTGTTCGCCAATCTGCAAGGTCTGGTCACCCCGGTGCTGTGGGGTCGCCCAGTCGTTGCCTCCGACAGCATGGACGAGGGCGATGGCGAAACCACTGGTGGCGAGTTCTTGACCGGCTCGTTCCAGCAGGGCGCACGGATCTACGACCGTATGGGCTTCACCATTAAGGTCGGCATGATCAACGACGACTTCATCAAGAACCAGCGCGCCATCCTGGTGGAAGAGCGTCTTGGCCTGGCTGTTCGCAAGAAGTTCGCCTTCGTGAAAGGTCGCTTCGCGCTGGCTGCGTAAGCCACTCGAATCGGAAAATGATCAATCCCTTGGGGCCTAACGGCCCCTTTTTTGTTGGAGAACACCATGGAATTGAAAGTGCTTTGGGGCTTCGAAGGCGATCCTGAAAAGCTCAAAACCGCCAGCGGCCGTATTCAGGCCGGGCAGATTCTCGACGTCGAAGACGAAGAACTGGCAAACACACTGATCGGGAAGGGCCTGGTCGAGAAGGCGAAGCCCTCCGCCAACAAATCCGCCAAGCCCAACGAGAACAAATAAATGCTCGACCTTGACCGCGTAAAGCTGCATCTCCGGGTCGATGGCGATGGTGAGGACGCGGTCATTTCGGGTTACCTCGAAGCCGCGAAAGCGCACGTGGCCATGCACTGTGATCGCGAGCTCGTCGAATCGGCGCCGACCGGTCCTGAGCAAATGGCGTTCACCCCGGACGTCGAGCAGGCGGTACTGCTGCTCGTTGGGCACTGGTACGCCAACCGCGAGGCCGTGGTGATCGGGACTATCTCAACCGCCGTGCCGCTCGCGGTGGAACGGTTGCTCTGGTACAGGAAGCGCTTCTGATGAGAGCCGGCCCGATGAACAAACGCTGCTCCTTGATGCAGTCTCAAGATCTTAAACGCCCGGGTGGCGGTCGCGAGGCCGTCTGGGTAGAGGTTGACAAAATCTGGGCAGAGATCGCCACTCCCAGCGGTAGCACTTCCCCGGTGGCGGACCGCCTTGAGGCGAAAGTCACCGCAGAAATTAAAATCCGGTACCGCCCCGACGTAGTCGCTGGAATGCGTATCGCATCTCCCAGGGGCACCTATCTGATCGTAGCAGCGCTGCCGGATCGGGACCCCGCCATGCTCAGGCTGTTGTGCTCGAGCGTCACCAACCCTTAGAGGTTATCCACATGAAAGTACGTGCCTTGGCCAGTATCTCTGGCCCCATGGGTCGCAAGGTCGCGGGCGACGAGTTTGTTGTCAGTGCCGGTGATGCCCAGTCTTTGATCGACCGTAAGCTGGTAGAGCCGGTGCCTGTTGAGTCGGCGCCGCTACCAGTCACCGAAAAGCCGAAGAAGCCAAAGGCGGCAGCCAAGGAGTAAGCCATGGCTGCGCGCAGATCACGAGTGTCCGGCGACTTCAAGCTGAGAAAGATGCTGCGCAATATCCACACCCAGCTCGACAACGAGCTCAAGCCTGCAATGCAGGAAGCGGCGGACAAGCTTCTGTCCACGATGAAGGAGCTGATCCCCAAGGATACCGGTGAGGGTGCGGCTGCATTAACAGCCTTTGTCTCGAAGAGCGGGCTGGATGCTGAGGTTGGGATTCGAGGCAAGAAGCTGAATAGGCGGTTCTTCTACTTAGGGATCGTGGAGCGCGGCTCCAAAGGTTACACCGAGGGCAAAAGGGCTGGCGGTCGCAACAAGCGGCCAACGAACAAGTCAGACGGCTCGACGTTTTTCGGAAAGTATCCGGATATTCCAGCTCGACCCGCGCATCCCTGGCTGCGCCCGGCCTATGACGTCAACAGGGAATTCATCCTGGCCAGCATCAAACACGCGGTCAGCAATACGCTGAAGCGAGCGGTCGAGGAGTTGGGCAATGGCTGATCCTTCCTTCGCGTTGCAGGTTGCGCTGTTCGACAGGCTTGAATTGGAAGTGTCCTGCCCGGTCTACGACAGCGTGCCGATGAACGCCGATTTTCCGTACGTCTCGCTCGATTATGAAATCTCAACCAACAACGATCCATTGGCGAGCCGCCGAGACATCCGATTTTTTTACTTGTCGGTTTGGTCTGACTTCAAGGGCCAGGAGGAAGTGAAGCGCCTCATGGCCGAGATCGATGCGGCGACTCACGAACGACCTCTTCCGCTTGCTACGGGCCGGGTTGTATCGATCCGCGTCGAGCGCAAACAAACAAACCGCGAGCCCGACGGCGTTACCTTCATGGGTAGCGTCACGCTGCGAATCGTCACCCAACACTAAACCGCTGAACCAACGCCGCCACGCGGCTTTATCACCTGTCCTCAGGAGGACTGCTTATGTCTATCAATACCGGCGCTGGCACGCGAATTTACATCGGTCCGCGCCTCACTGCCGATCTGCCAAAAGATCATGCCGCCGCCATCACCCTGTTGTCCGGCCTGATTTATGTCGAAGTCGGGGAAATGGAAAGCATCGGCGATTACGGCGACACCATCAACGATGTGAGTTTTGCCGGCTTGGCGGAAGGCCGAGCGAAGCATCTCAAAGGCCTGGCCGATGCTGGGTCGGTCGAGCTGTCCATCGGCTTCGATGCTGGTGATGCTGGCCAGCTCAAGTTGGTCGAAGCGTTCTTGGATCGCTCCCGTTATGACTATCCGATCAAGGTCGTATACGTCGACGGTGAAACTGACTACATGGCTGCCAAGGTCATGAGCAACAAGAAAACCGGCATCAGTGTCGAGGGCGTGCTCAAGCGCACCGTGACCCTAGGTATCAACTCCGAAGTGTACGAGGTCATCGAGCCTTAATCGGTCGGCGTCACCTGGCGCCGCAACCTGCGGCGTCAGCCCTTCTTCATTCGATAGAGAGAAATATCCATGTCCAAGACCAACCACGGCACCGTTGAAGTCACCCTCGGCGACGAAGTCTTCACCCTGAAACCTACGTTGAAAGCCATGAAAGCGATTGAAGGTCGCTTTGGCGGGATCCTGCCTGCAATGCAATCGGTGGGCACTGCGAATCTGTCTACCATCGCCTTCATTGTCGCGATCGGCACCGGCGTGAACCTGGCCAAGAAAGACGCTGCCGCGCCTATCGAGGAAGCCGTGTTCGAGGAAGGAATCGATAGCGCCGGCGGCCAGGTCATTCCGTATCTGAAAGGCTTCCTGAATCCTGCCGGTAAGAGTGATGCCGAGCTGGAAGCTCAGGCCGAGTCGGGAAACGAGTAAAGCGGGATCCCGACCTCAGCGTAGTCGATGAGCTATTCAACATAGCCACCGGCTGGCTGGGGTGGTCGCCGAGCGAAGCCTGGAACACGCCCGTCGTTGAGATCGTCATGGCCTGGGATTCGAAGCGTCAATTCCTGATCGACACGAACCCATTCGGCGGTGGTGGGGAGAAGGACAAGATCGACAGAAAGGCCGTGGCCAAGGAAGCGCGTATGGGGTTTCGTGTTGCGGCCATGGGCAGGAAAAAAGACTAGACACCGATTTACCCAAACCGCGTTGTGCGGTTTTTTTCGCCTGGAGGAAAGTAAATGGCTGACGCCGACGTTCAAGGCATGCTGATTCGTATCGAGGCTACTACGGCACAGCTCCGCCAGGAGATCGCCCGAGGCGAGGCGGCGGTTGCGCAGTCGGCCGGCAAAATGGATACGAGTCTTGGGCGTATCGATTCTGCGTTTGATCGCGCAGGGGCGAGCGCGCAAAGCGCTGGCGGGCTTATCAAGGGTGCCTTGGCGGCTGCCATTGGCGCCGCTTCTATCGGTACCATAATCAAGACTGCCGACTCCTACTCGCAGATGTCCGACCGTATTGGTCTGGCGACCAAGAGCTTCGGCGAGTACAACACGGTGCAAGAGCGATTGCTTGCCACCGCAAATCGCACCTACCGTCCACTTGAAGAGGCGCAAGAACTCTACATCCGCACCTCCGACAGCCTTAGATCTATGGGGCTTAGCGCTGACCAGTCCATGGATGTCATGGACAGTTTTAGCTACCTTCTGGTGACAAACTCGGCATCTGCTGACAAGGCCAGCTCTGCCATCGATGCGTATTCGAAGTCGCTGCAGACTGGCAAGGTTGAGGCCGATTCCTGGCAGGCGATACTCGCCGCGATGCCTACGATTGTCGACACTCTCTCAAAATCAACAAACAAGTCTGCCGAGGAAATCCGAAGCCTGGGCGCGCAAGGCAAGCTCAGCCTCGACACCTTGACTCAGGGTTTGCGCAAGAGCGCTGAGGCGAACGGCCTGCTCGCTGACAGCATGGGCGTAGCGGTTCGCGATGCAATGGTGGCGCTCAACAACGCTTTCACTGTGTACATCGGGCAGCTCAACGAAACAACTGACGGCACTGGGATTCTTGCGTCCGGAATATCAGTGCTGGCTGAGAACTTCGGAACAATTGCTGAGGTTGCTGGTGTCGCTGCTGCCGGTACTCTCGCAGCTTATGCTCGCGGGCTTGCCGCGTCGGCTGCAGGTGCTGTCCTTGCGACGAAGGCGGCCATTGACGACGCGATGGCTCGTCGAGCCCAAGCTACAGCCATATTGCTCGCGGCCCAGGCCGATCAGCAAAAAGCGCAAACGGCGGTTTTCCTTGCAGAGAAGGAGCTTGCCGCCTCGAAGACCCGTATCAGCGGCATGGCAGTTGAAAAGCAACTGTCGCTGCAGCTTGCGGAAGCTCGCATGTTGGAAGCTCGCGCTACGACAGCGGTAGGAGCAGCGCAGGGAGCCATCGTTGGAACTGGTCGAACTCTGCTCGGATTGCTGGGTGGCCCGGCAGGTATAGCGATGCTCGCCATTGGCGCAGCCACTGCGTTTCTCACCCTGCGAGACAATACCGGCTATCTGGAAAAGAAGCTGGGTGATCTTGCTGACCCTATCGAAAAGCTTACCAAGCGGTTCAACGAGCTTGATCGTGCCGGAAAGTCGGTGACTCTGCGCGGGCTTCAGGAAAATATCGCCGATACGCAGAGCAAGGTTGCTCAAATGTCTGGCGCTATGGCCGACAAATTCGAGAATGACCTTCGTAGCATGGGGGCTGCGGGGGCTGACGGCCTCATGGCAGGGTTGGTTAGTCTGCCAGGGGACACACAGGCGGCGCTTGATCGTGTGCGCAAGGCGTCAAAGGACCAGGCCTCTGGCATCGTAGTGGACTGGAAGGCGGTGGCTGATGAGCTGCGGCTTGTTCCTGGTGTCACGGAGGAGATGGCAGTTTCTATTGAGGAAAGTGGCACCTCCTCGGCAACTGCGGCCGCACAGCTCGCCAAGCTGAAGGATACGGTCTCTCAGCTAGCCGGTGAAACCAACGCTCTCACCCAGGCCGAGCGTGAAAACGCTGCGGCAAAGGCGGAAGCGGCTGGCGTGGGCCAGAAATATCTGGAGCAGCTGCAAAAGCAGCTCGCGACCTCTCAGGACAAAACCGCAGTAGAGGCTGCTAATCGATTCATTTCCGAGAACAAGCTTCTCACCAAGGAAATGGCGGCCGAGATCCTTAAGGTTGCGGCCGCGAAGGACGCCCAGAAGGCTGCGGACGATGCAGCCACTAAGGCAACCAAAAGCGGCACTAGTGCCGCTAAGGAAGCGGCGACCGAAGCGAAAAACCAGGCTAAGGCCCTTACCGACCTCAAGGCCCAGGCCGATATCGCCATCCAGTCGGCCACCGGTTTGGCGGCGGCATACCTGGCCGGTACGGACAAATCCCGCGAGTTCAGCCTTCAGCAAAAGGTCGAAGAGGCCCTGCTTAAAACCGGCGCGGCGGCACGGGCGGAAGTGGAGAAGGCACTGAAGGCCCAACAGGACGCGCAGGACAAGCTCAACGTCAGCCAGTCGGCGTACAACCTTCAACAAGAAACGGCGGACTTGATTGCGCAAGCCAAGGCCACCCTGATGGGCGCCGATGCGCTGGCTGCGTACAACGCGGAAAAGGCGCTGACCATTGCGCTTGCCGGCAAGAACATCGAAGTCGGCAGCGAAGAATATAAACAAATGCTGGCTGCGACCGAGGCGCAGAAGGAGGCGCTCAAACTTGTTCAGCAGGCAGGTAGCGCTGGCGGAATCATGGAGCGCCTGTATCCGGAGGCGAAGCTGCTCAAGGATTACACCGCTGATCAGGAAGCACTCAACGCTGCAATGGCGCTGTATCCAAAGAATGCAGCGAGCTACCAGGATGCCCTGGCCAAGCTTGGCAACGAGTACGAGGTCAACCGCAGCAAGGCCACGATCTGGGGGCAGATGACCGAGGGCGCAATCGATCGTATCGACGAGGCCTTTGCCAGTGCTTGGGGCAACATCGGCAGCGGTGCGGAAAGCCTGTGGGATAACCTGAAGAAGGGTTTCAAGCAGACCTTGGGCGAAATCGCTCACATGCTCACCACCAAGCCCCTGCTGGCCTCGATCAGCAACTGGCTGACTGGTTCCGACAACGGCCAGGGCTTGTCATCGATATGGGGCAAGCTTCTTGGTAGCGCAACGGGTCAGGGCGGATCCGCGGGCGATGCTAACGGCTGGGGTGGCATGGTCAGCCTCGGCAAAAACCTGTATTCGGCGTGGAGCAATCTCACCGGGGTGGGTTCGTCGATTGCCTCGGGCTATGCCTCCGGCGGCGTCAGTGGCGCTCTCTCTGGCGGTGCCAGCTATTACGGCAACATGCTGTCGAACATCGCCAGCACGCTATCCAGCGGGTTCACCAGTCTGATTGGCGGAAACATTGCCATCACTGGCGCGACCGCTGCCGGGACTGCTGCGACTACCGCCGCTTTGACTGGGGTGACTGCTGCTCAGGCCGCTGCTGCCGCTGCGACGGTAGGCGCCGAAGGGATCACGGCGGCTGCACTTCAGGGTGCTATTGCTGAGGGTGCGGCCTCTATTGGCACGAACATCGGCGTGGCCGGTGCAACCACGGCGGCGGCCTCTCAAGGTATTGCCGCGTCAATCTCGGGCGCACTCAGCAGTGCAGCAGCAATGTGGCCACTGGCAGTCATCATGGGCATGTACCAGTCCGGCAAGCTGTACGACGCCGGGGTTCGCCCAAGCATGAGTGAGATGCAGGCGACCGGCGGCGACACCGCGCTGGGCAAGGCGACTATGGCTCCGATTGCGCTGCAGTCAGGGATCATGGAGATCCAGGACAAGATCAACAGCAAGCTGGTGGGTGGCAAGCTGGCTGCAATCATCAGCGGCTCGACCTTGCACCAGGCGGTTTGGGGCGCGGTGGGCAAGAAGCTGTTCGGGGGCGCGTGGGAGACCAAGGACGGCGGCATCTCCCTCGGTGTCGAAAATGGCGAGTTCGATCCGCAGCAGTACATTTACCAGAAGAAAAAAGGGGGCTTGTTTTCGAGCAGTAAGAAACGAACGCGCTATAGCGACCTCGACGCAGAGACTGAAAGCGCGCTCGGCGCCGCCTATAACGACAAGCTGCTCAATTCCATGGGGCTGTTTTCGGCGCTCGGCGTTCAGCTGAGCGAGACGGTGCTCGACGGCTTGAACGTGGCGGCCAGTAAGATCAGCACCAAGGGCAAGACAGCGGAAGCTGTCCAGGAAGAGCTGGATAAATGGTTCGCTGGTTTGGGCGACTCGGCTGTCTCGGCAATCAATACGGCGACCAGTTCGGGCTTGGGCGGTTACAACTTTGATCAACTGACCGAGTTTGTTAACAACCTGTACACCGTACGGGACGCCCTCAAGAACTTGGACGTCAAGGTTCTGGACGTGTCCTTGTCCAGCGGCTGGATGGCCGAGCAGCTGATCGCCATGGCGGGCGGGATTGAAGCCTTCAATACCGCGAACAATGCGTACTACAGCGGCTTCTTCAGCGACACGGAGAGGATGGCAGATACGCTGGCGGCGGTGCGTGCGCAGTTCCAGGCGATGAACGTGGTGTTGCCCGAAAATGCTGCCGGTTATCGCGCCATGGTTTCGGCCATCGACGTGACCACCGAGGCAGGTCGGCAGATGTTCGTGCAGCTGACTGCGGCCTCTGAGTCGGCCGCATCGGCTTACGCCATCCTCAAGCAGCGCCAGGCCGACTACTACGGCGCGTTTTACAGCGAGGCAGAAAACACCGCGCGCACCATCGCGGAGTCTACTGCCGAGATTAAAAGGCTCGGGGTAACGCTTCCTGGAACCCGTGATGCTTTCCGGAAGATGGTCGAGGACGCTGCCAAACTGACGACCGAAAGCGGAAAAGCGATGTACGACACGCTGATGGGCGTGTCGGGCGCAGCCGGGGCCGTGTTCGATGCCTTGGAGTCGACCGCTCAGGCGGCCGCCGACGCTGCAGTAGCCAAGGCGCAAGCCGCGGCTGACTTGCTCAATGCAGGTGTGTCGAACAGCTTCTCAGCAGTTCAGCGCGCAATCACTGCTCAGCAGAAGAAAGCGACCGAGGCCTACAACGCAACCAACACCTCGCTAAGCGATATGTCGGCCACTGCGTCGAAGGCTGTCACCGACCTTTCCACGGTCAGCAACTCGCTTGAATCTGCGCTGAAGTCCCTGCGCGGCACGTCTGACGATGCCGTGAAGATGCTCCAGTCTCAGGCTCGGGCAACGCTGCAATCGGCGCTGGCAACCGCACGTTCGGGCGGCTCGCTGTCTGGTTTCACCGGTCTTGAAGATGCGCTGAATACGGTCAGCGACAACAACACCGACCTGTACAGCTCGCTTGAAGACTTCAACCGGGACCAGGGCCGGACTGCAAACGTGGTCGCCGAGCTGAATGCCATCAACGGCAAACAGCTCACTGCCGCCGAGAAGCTGCAGGAAGGTCTGGAAACTCAGATCGACCAAGCCAAGGAGGCATACGACGCGCAGATGGCGCAGTACGACCAGCAGCTCGAATTCGCCCAGGCTCAGATGGATGCGCTTAACGGCGTAGACAACTCGATCATGGGCGTTACGGCTGCGATCAATGCCATGAACGCGGCGGTCGTGGCAGCGCTTCAAGGGCAGGCCACTGGCGCCGGCAAGGCCAACACTCCGGGCAACAATGCCGCGCTGGTCGAGACGCTTTATCAGTCGGTACTGGGTCGGGGGGCAGAGGCTGCGGGCGCGTCCTACTGGGCGGCCAAACTGCAAAGCGGGGCGGTCACCTACCAGCAGGCGGCAGAGACCATTGCCAAGGAGGCACTGGCGCTGGATGCGAGCAAGTACCAGGGCGCGGTGAGCCAGGCGGCTATCGCGGCATCCAAAGCGGCAGCGGCTGCTTACCTGGCCGGGCAGAAGGTTCCGGGCTATGCCACTGGCGGGCTGATCACGGGCCCAGGCACGGGCACCTCAGACAGCATGATGATTCGCGCTTCCAACGGTGAATACATGATGTCTGCGGCAGCGGTGCGAATGTTCGGTACCGGGCTACTGGATCAGATGAATGCCGGGCGTCTGCCGGCGTTCGCCATGGGCGGTGCAGTGGGTGAAACCGGCCCGCATCTGGAAATCACTCGGCCCAGCCAGATCTACAGCGCGTCGAGCCAGTCTTCTCGTTCGGGGCAGGGCGGTGGCGAAGCGGCAACCGTCGCCGAGCTGCGCGGCCTGCGTCGGGAGATGCAGACCAACTTCGAGTACATCAGCAAGCACATCAAGGCCACAGCGGATCACACCGATGAGATCGCGAATCGCGGTGTGCCAATCGTCGGCACAGTCGATACCAGGGTGGTTGCATGAGCGAAATGAAGGTTGTGCCGGGGATAGAGATAACCCCGGCTCGGCTGGTCCTGAGCAATTTGCCGGATGCGGATTATCCGGCGTACAACTCTGCGACCGCCTACAAGGTCGGCGACAAGGTAACGATTGATCGGATCAACTATGAGGCGACCGCAGATAACACGGGTCGCCACCCGGTCACCGACATTCCTACCACCGAGAAGCCATCCGCCTGGCTCAACATGGGCTGGGTCAACAAGTACCGGATGTTCAACAAGAGCGTTGGCAACACCTGGAAAATCGGCACCTTCACCTCAAACCCCGAATTGATCGACTTCACGATCCGTCCGGGCAAGCGCGTCAATTCGATTGGGCTGGTGGGGGTTTTTGCTTCAAGCGTCCGTATCGTCATGACCGTGCCAGGTGTAACCGACCCGGTTTATGACAAGACCTTTTCCATGTCGCTCAAGGCCGGCGGCAGCTGGTACCAGTATTACTTCGGGCAGTTCACGACGAAGGACAACCTGGCTGACTTCGAGCTGCCGCCCTTCAACAACGCTGATATCCGCGTGATCGTCAGCGCGCCGGGTGGTACCGCTCAGGTCGGCATTATGGTGCTGGGCTGGGGCAAGGGCATCGGGACCGCTGTCTACGGAACCAATCTGGGTCGCAAGAACTACTCGACCATCAAGGAAGAGTTCGACGGCAGCATCACCATCACCCGGCGCGGTAAGCGCAGGTTAATCGACTTTCAGGTTGTTCTTCAGGACGACCAGATATCCAGCGTCCAGCGCACCCTCGACGATGCGGGAGACACCCCAGCGCTCTATGTCGGGTCCAGCAAACTGGAATACACCGCGATCGTTGGCATCTTCGACGATTTCGATACAGGCCTTCCTACCTATGGCCGCGGCGAATACACGCTCAGAGTAAGGAGCATCACCTAATGGCAATCCCCCTGCTGAAACTAATGCCCGATCCACCGTTGCCAACCGATCCCGAAGCGGTGTTCGACGAAAAGGCCGGCGTCTACCTCTCAGCCGAACAAAACCTAGTCAATGTTGATATCAACGGCAAGCTGATTCCTGGGATCAATGAAGCAGTGACCCAAGTTGAAGCCGCTGCCAATGCGGCGGCAGATAGTGCATCTGACTCGGCTGCATCTGCAACCACGGCAGCCGAGCAGGTTGGTCTCGCAAACTCGGCCAGGGTTGCTGCTGAGTCTGCGAGAACGTCCGCCCAGGCAGCGGCCGCTGCTGCTGGGTCGGCTGCAGGCTTGCCCGCCCTGAACGGAGCTGGTAAATCGCTGATCATCAACCCCGCCAATAATGGTGTGGAGTTCGCCTTCGTGGGTCAGAGCGTGGGCGACGTGCTGGTGACCGCTCGAAACCCTGGTTCGCGATACCTGATTGAGGACGGATCGATCTACCTGCAGTCCGCGTACCCGGCGCTCTTCGCAGTGTTGGGGCTGTTGGGAGGCGTGATGGGCGCAGCGTGGCCGCTGATCACAACCACCATCCCGTCATCGGCGAACCTGCTTTGCGTAGATACAGACAAGAAAGGGGTATGGATTGCCGCAGGCGCTGCCGGTGCGATGTATCGCTCTACGAACCAGGGTGTTTCCTGGACTGCGGTTGATTCGAAGTTTGCCGCCGTAGCGATTAATGGCCTTGCCAATAACGGTTCTGGAACATGGGTCGCTGTCGGTGATTCTGGGCGTCTTTCGCTAAGCACTGATAACGGGATCACTTGGAACCTTGTCACAAGCGGGTTTGGCAGTTCCGGAATCTACGGTATTGCTTACTGCGGCAACTCTACCTTCGTAGCTGTAGGTGACACCGGCAAGGCATTTCGCAGCACCAACTCAGGCGCCAGCTGGGCTGCGGTATCCACTGGACTATCAACGTCCAATGCACATTTGGCGGTCACGACCGGCTCAGATGGTGTGGTAATGGCTGTATCCAATAGTGGCTTAGCCTTCCGAAGTGATGACAGAGGCGCGTCGTGGTTGTCATCTGGAACAGCTATCACTGGCACCCCTGTATGGGCCATTTCAAGCAATGGCGCTGAGACCTTCGTTGCAGCCGGGGCATCTGGAAAGATATCCCGAACCGAAGACTCCGGACTGACTTGGACCGTAGTTTCCACACCTAACTTCGGGACGAACACCATTCGCGGTCTATCAAGCGACAGAGCAAAAACATTCATTGCGGTCGGTGATGGTGGAATCGTTACAAAGAGCGAGGACGCAGGCAAGACGTGGAGAGTCGTCAGCGCTGGATTTGGCACGACATCCGTCCGTGCAGTCGGTAACAACCTGTCCGGGCTCGGTATTGCGGTCGGCGACGCCGGGAAGGTATCCCGCTCAACTCCAACCTACGCATACGACACAGCAACTCAGTTCAAGCTGAGAGAGGTCGTCCTGCCTGCTGGACCGAAGTCCTACATTAAAGCCCTGGAGGCATCATGATTTTCTATCTGTGGGATGAGCAGGGCCTTTACCTGGGCGAACAGGTCGCTGACGAAAACGGCGCACTGCCTTTGCGCAGCACCCCAACCAAACCGATGAAGCTCACCGGCACCCAGGTTGCACGCTGGACCGGTAGTGGCTGGGAGAAGCTGACAGCGGTTCCTATTCCAGAGCCGGTGCAGCTGCCTGACTGGCCAGAACTGATTGCCGCACGCCGCTTCCAAGTAGAAACAGGCGGTGTCACCGTGGAGGGTGTCCAGGTCAATACCGAGCGCGACAGCCAGTCGTTGCTGACGGGTGCGGCCTTTGCTGCATCCCTCGATCCTGAGTACCGGATCAAATGGAAGGCAGCGACGGGCTTCGTTGATCTAACGGGCGAGCAGATCCTGGGCATTGCCTCGCAGGTCCGGGCTTTTGTACAGGCCTGCTTCAATCGGGAGGCTGAACTGCTGGGCGCGGTCGCTGACGGATCGATCACTGCCGAGATGCTGGAAGGGGGTTGGCCGGAATGAGCCGCTTCACCACCACACTGAAAACCGAGCAGACCGACAGGCGCACGTACAAGCTGCTCGATGACCTGGTGCTGGCCGACGATTATCAGCGCACGATCATCGTGCCGGCCGGATTCGTCACTGACTTCGCCAGCATCCAGGTGCTGCACAACGCCTTTCTGTTCGTGCTGTTCGCGCTGGTGTCTGGGTACGGCAACTATGCCGCGACCGTGCACGACTTCCTTTATAGCTACGGGCAGGTTACGCGCAAGGAGGCCGACGCCGTCCTGTATCGCGCTTTACGTGCCGAGGGCGTTGCTCGCTGGAGGGCATGGCTGATGTGGGCCGGTGTCAGGATAGGCGGCGCCAAGCACTACACCAAGACCCCGACCCGTTCGGGGTTTTCTCCGTCTGGGGATTGAGCAAAGCCCCGAGGTTGGCCCATCGGGGCTTCTATTTTCTCTGCGTACCCTCATAGGCAGAGAACGTGCGCCGGATCCTAGCTCAAATATTCCGGCGGAGACAAACAGTGACTGCGTGATGTCGCATTGCTATATTTGTTCGCCGGAAAGGATGTCGAATCTCAAGGAGTGAGGAATGAATCGAATTTTTGTCATCGCGTTTTCCGCGTTGCTGATAGCTGGATATGTTTTGGTTTGGCATGCCGCGCCCTGGGGCTTGTCGTCCATACCCGGATGGGCGCCTTACCTAGCCTATTAAAACTATTATCGAACGAAGCCAGCCAAGTGATGGTTTTTTCGTGGGCTAAATAACAAAACCCCGGCGGTTCGCAATCGCCGGGGTTTCTATTCTCCTCTGCCCCCTTTATGACAGAAGAGCGTGCCGCGGAGCCTACCAGTCAGAGGCGCGCCCGCCAACCGTCGCCCCACCTGTAACGACTACAAATTTCAGCTATCCAGCCCGCCGAGTGCGGGTTTCTTTTTGCCTGGAGAAAAGCATGACCGTCACTGAAAAAGACCGCGACATCCTCGCGCGCACGCTGTGGGGCGAGGCCAGGGGTGAGGGCCTGGCCGGCCAGATCGCCGTGGCCTGGACCATCCGCAACCGTGTCGAGATGGACCTGCACAACGATGGCAGGCCGGATTGGTGGGGCGAGGGTTACGCCGGCGTCTGCCTGAAGAAATATCAGTTCAGTTGCTGGAACAAGAACGACCCGAACTATCCCTACCTGAGCGGCGCAAAGGAGATCCCGCCGAAGCAGTTCGCCCAGGCCCGGCGGGCGGCGGGTCTGGTGATCTCCGGCGCCGAGCCCGACATCACCGGCGGCGCGACCCACTACTACGCGACCACCATGCCGAAGCCGCCCGCCTGGGCCAAGGATGCCACGCAGACGTTCCGCCTCGGGCACCACATCTTCTTCAAGGACGTGCCATGAGCCCCGTGTCGATGAAGGATCTGGCCGCTGGCGTGCTGGCGCTCCTGCTGCTGGCCGTCGGCGCGACGTGGAAGGTCCAGGACTGGCGCATGAGCAAGCCCTCCGCTTTCAATTGCCAGAGCGAAGCTCTCAGCTCTTATAGCTAATCTCAAATACAGCAACCGCCATGTGCAAATTTATTTTCTTCTGGTCATCTTTCGCCCAATGAGGGATGGGCTGATATCTCCTGAGGGCGAACGCCACCTTGCCACGAGCTCTCGGGTGGGTACGCTTCAGCGCGGCCTCTTCCGCTTGCACCATTGACCGCAACTTCTCTTCTGATTTTTTTGTGGTGAACACAAGATAGTTGGTTTCCAGGCGGGCACCCGCGTGCACCGTCCTAGTCACATAGGCAAGCCGGGCTAGGTCATTTGCCAAATGGGCACTACGCGACCCTCTCTTAAACTCCATTACGTGAGCTGGTGTTCCGAGCTTTCCCGTTCGGAGCACTAGGTCAAATCGGCCATTCCCGCGCAGTGAGTCATTTCCAAGCAGGTCGTCGATTTCGGTCTCATCAACCCCTGCGTCAGCCAATGTTTGCTTGACAGATGCTTCCAGACGAAAACCGAAGTTTGAAAACGACCTCGCCACATGCTGCGCTACGTGGACGGCCATGAAATACTCAGGCATTCGGCTCAGGGGCAAGTCGGCTTGCTTGATCGCCATATCGCTAGCATGAAGGAGGCCCTCCACGATGGCGTCAAGACGATTATTCGGAGATGATTTTTGTAGCGACGTAGTCACTATTGACTCCTTCTAATTAGTACGCTGCCATCCAGCAGAACTCATCCACGCCGACGAAGATGAATCGATCAAGGTATCGGCGAATGTCGAGGACCTCTTGAGGGAAGGGGTTCTCCCTGGCTTAGTTGCTCGAGTGGGAACTCGGCTTTTAGGCTTCTTCTGCAACTTTAGAATTCAGAGCGATAATTGCTTCGGCCTGAGCCTCAGACATCAATCGCAAAGCCTCGGCGGGATTCGACCCTGCAAAATTCAGCAGCCAGCTTCTTAGCTCAGCTTGCTCAAATTCGAACTCTGCCAAAAACGAGCCGGTAAGAGACACACCTTCGATTTTACCGTACGCGCTGAGACCATCGTGCCAGGCGAGCGGGCCTTTCTTTCCCTCAACAAACCCCTGAGATGTGTGCTTTACCGGTTTGAGGGCGTGATTGTGAGCGTGGACCTCACGCTCCCAGCCTCTAAATGTGACTTTCATGAATTGCTTTCCTTGCCGGACCATCGATTGATAATAGCAATATGCTACTTGCCCGGCCTGATTCGCTCAACCTACAAATGCACGCCGGAGCGGGATACAGCACGTCTATGGCAATCATAGTTTGGAGGGAGGCCTGATCATTCGGGCGTCATCAGAACCGCAAGCGCCAGCTTGATGAAAACCTCATTATTGCCGACGGTTTTGCGCGGTTGTCCGCGACATCGCAACGCCCCCTACATCGCACTACAAATGCTGTCATTAAGCTGGCATAACCGAGCCAAAACCACCCATTCAGGCACAAAAAAGGCACTTGCGATAAACGCTAAGTGCCTGATTTGTATAGCTTGTTTGGTGGAGCCGGGGGGATTTGAACCCCCGTCCGCCAGTACTCCGCTGTCGGTACTACATGCGTAGCCGTTTCTATTAAGTTAACCCTCAGCGACCCGAAGGGCAGGGTGCTTTGGGCGAGTTGTGTAAGTTTTAGCCGCTTCGTCCACAACGTACTGCACGGCGATTCTGTTCTATATGACAATCATTTTGGGTTTACAGACATCCCCTGATGATTGCTGGACCCGAAGGTACCAGAAGGGAAGGCTAAGGCTGCTTACGCAGCGAGAGCGTATTCCCCGTAGGTTTCGTCATTGGCAACTATAGAAAGTTGCAACAGTGGATTTACGAGTTCTGTTACCAACTCGGCATGCACCTAAAGTTTCGCAACCGGCGTCGAATCCTAAACGGCCCCGAACTCATTGCTCTGTACATCCTGGTGAGCAACAAGCCTGCGCAGTGTACGCCAATCGGCGGACAAGGCCAACCCGAAGGTTGGCCTTCTGGTACGTCATTTATTTTCAGGATTACGAGTTTGTATTTTGGTGACTACGTTGGAAGTGATCGCAACGCATTCCTTGTCATTCCCGGCTTTTTGAGCCATTTCGGCTTTTTCCCGGGCAGCTTTGATGTTGTCGTCGGTATTTTCCGAAAGAGCCGGCTGGCTGGTCTCGAAGTCCTTGATAATTTGAAGATTCCCGGCACAAAGGTCTTTGTCTGCCGCAAATACCGGCGACGTTAGCAGGGCACCGGCGATGAACAATCCAGCAATTGCAGAATGCTTCATAGGTATCTCCTAGAACGGTTGGTCTCGGTGCTGCCGGGCGGTCTGGCGGCTATTCCGAGGTCGCTACAAGCCTCGTTTGCTTGGGGCTTGATCAATCGACTATAGCTGCGCTCAGGAATTCGGTTTTTTTTTACACATGGTATGAAAAGGTTGGTTCTCCAAAACATGTCGATGAGGCCGACCCAGTCGGTCTGTGGTCATTTTTTGGTGTCACCCGTAGACTTCTGGATTTCCAGAAGGGTCTGCTGGGTTTCAACAAGGCACTCGTCTGTTTTGCCTTGGGCCTTGAGAGCCTGTGCTTTGCTGACACTCGCCGAGACGCGCGCATTCAGATCCGGTGACGTCTGGTATTGGGCCTTGGAGTTGTCGATTGTCTGCAAATTCGCATCGCACAAGCTGGATGGTTTGCTATCAGCGAACGAAGTGGACGCCATCATCGAGGCAGTAACGAACAGACCGAGCAGTACAGAACGCTTCATGGAAATCTCCTTGCACTGAGGAATCCGGACTTCGCTGACCGTGAGTAGGGTCAACGAAAGAAGGACAGGCCCCGACTGTTCGAGGCCTGTTCTGTGGACTACCGTCCCGCTCAAGGGTTCTGATTTTCTTCAGCAGGCCTTCGCTCGGGTGACCCGATCCACAAGATAAACCAGGCCGTGATAGTCGATCCCGCCATGTTGCGTCAGTCCGATTTCGCACGTCCGACTTGTGGAAATTCCCTCACTGCAATGCTGCACCGCATCCTTGAGCGTGCGCAGCGAGTGGCTGTTCAGTTCCGGCGTGGTAAAGCCCTTGTCCCCCGCGAAACCGCAGCAATGAATGCCTTCCGGGATCACCACGTTCTTACTGCACTTGCGCGCCAGATCAATCAACGCCTGGCTCTCCCCCAAATGCTGAGTGCTGCACGTCACGTGAACGGCGATCGGTGCTTCCTGAGGCGTGAAATGCAGCCGATCGAGCAGATGCGTACGAATGAAACGCACCGGGTCGTACAGATCCAGGCGAACATCTCCCACGTCCTGCACCAGCCGCAGCGTGCACGGACTGGTGTCGCAATAAATCGGATCGAGCCCGCCGCGACTGGCGTGGAGCAGCGCGCTGATCAGCTCCTGACGCTTATGCTCGGCCTGTTCGGCATAGCCTTTGGAGGCGAATGGTTGGCCGCAGCAAAGGTTGTCCTGATTGTCGGGAAAGACCACCTGGTAACCGGCCTTTTCCAGCAGTCCACGGGTTTTGTCGAATAGCGACATCTGCTCTTTGTCACCCGCCGCCGGCCCCATGACCCGCGAGACGCACGCAGCCAGATAAACCACTCGAGGGCGTTCGTCCGACACATTCGGACTGAAGCGAATGGCTCTTTCCGGTTGTGGCATCGCGTTCGTCCACAACGGCACCTGGCCCTTGGACACGCGGGTCAGCGTTGCCGATAACTTCGCCAGACGCGGCGCCCCCAGCAACATCCGCGCTCCATTCGCCACATGCAGCGTGAAGCGCGCGCCTTGCAGCGTCTTGGCGAAATTTCCTTCGATCCAGTCAGCGGTTTTCTTGTGCGTTGCGTGTCGGCCGCGAAGCTTTTTCACCAGCTCGCCGGTATTGATGCCTACAGGACAGCGTTGTGCGCAGAGACCCGTTGCGGCGCAGGTCTCGATGCCTTGGTACTCGTAGGCTTTTTCCAGTTCAGTGGTGTCGATCCCAGCGCGTTTTTTCGCCTGAATATCGCGCCATATCACGATGCGCTGGCGCGGGCTCAGGGTCAGGCCTTTCGACGGGCAGACCGGTTCGCAGAAGCCGCACTCGATGCACTTATCGATAATCTCGTCAGCCGCCGGCAGCGGTTTCAGATGCTTGAGGTGGATCTGCGGATCTTCGCTGAGCACCACGTCCGGGTTGAGAATACCGTTAGGGTCGAGCAGGCGTTTGAGCTGCCACATCAGTTGGTAGGCGTCGCTGCCCCATTCCAGCTCAACGAACGGCGCCATGTTGCGCCCGGTGCCGTGTTCGGCCTTGAGCGAGCCGCCGAACTCCACCGCCACCAGTTGCGCGACGTCGTCCATGAACGCTTGATAGCGTGCGACTTCTTCCGGGTTGTTGAAGCCTTGGGTGAAGACGAAGTGAAGATTGCCTTCCAGCGCATGTCCGAAAAGGATCGCCTCGTCGTAGGAATGTTTTTCGAACAGTTCGATCAAGCGGTTTACGCCGATCGCCAGTTGTTCAACCGGGAAGGTCACGTCCTCGATGATCACCGTGGTGCCGGTTTTACGCACGGCGCCGACGGCGGGGAAGGTGTCCTTGCGGATCGCCCAGAGGCGTGCGTTCTCAACGGGGTCTTCGCTGAAGTCGACCTGCTTTTCTACCGGGAAACTGCTGATCGACGCCATGATCTGCGCCAGTTGTTCCTGCAGCAACGTGGAAGAGGCGGCGCGGGATTCGATCAGCAGGGCGCAGGCATTGTTCGACAGCTGTTGTACGAAAGCGGGCATGCCCGGTTTGTCCTGCACCGAGCGCAGGCTGCGTCGATCCAGCAGTTCTACCGCTGACACTGGCTGGCTTTTCAGCACGGTGACCGCGTTGCAGCAGGTTTCCACATCCGGGAATACGATCAGCGCTGAAGCCTTGTGCGGATGATCGATGACGGTGTCGTAAGTCACCGCGCTGATAAAACCGAGTGTGCCTTCGGAGCCGACCAGCAAGTGGCTCAAGATATCCACAGGCTCGTCGAAATCCACCAAGGCGTTGAGCGACAGGCCAGTGGTATTTTTCAGACGATATTTGTGGCGGATTCTGGCAGCCAGTTCGGCATTGGCGCGGGTCTCGCGGCTCAACGTCGCCAAGCGATCAAGGAGATCACCATGGCTTGCACGAAACGCCGCGACGCTGGCGGCGTCTTCAGTATCAAGTCGTGTGCCGTCGGCCAGGACCAAGCGAATGCCGGCCAGCGTGTGATAAGTGTTTTGTGCGGTGCCGCAGCACATGCCGCTGGCGTTGTTGGAGACGATGCCGCCGATTTTGCAGGCGTTGATCGATGCCGGGTCCGGGCCGATCTTGCGTCCGAATGGCGCCAGCCACGCATTGGCCTGCGCGCCGATCACCCCCGGTTGCAGGCGGATTTGCGTGCCTTGGCCACGTATTTCGCGAGCGTTCCAGTTATCCCCAAGCACGATCAGCACCGAATCGCTGATCGCCTGACCGGAGAGACTGGTGCCGGCCGCGCGAAAGGTCACCGGTACATGATCGCGCTGTGCCAATTGCAGCAGCTTCACCACTTCATCTTCGGATTCAACGCGGATCACCAGTTGCGGAATCAGTCGATAAAAACTGGCGTCGGTGCCGAAGGCCAATGTCGACAGCGGATCGTCGAAGCGGCGATCCGCCGGAATCAGTTGTTGCGCATCACGCAGGAAATTCGCCGGAAGCGTCATTGGTCCTCCAGGATCAGCACCACGAGGTCTTTCGGGCCGTGGGCGCCGTAGGCCAGCACTTGCTCGATGTCAGCGGTTTTCGACGGGCCGGACACCAGCAACGCGTTGGTCGGCATGCCGTGGGCCCATTGGAGTTCATGTTGCACCTGGTAGAAGTTGTCGCGGATTTCGCTGGCCTTGAGCAGGGCGAAATGTACGGGCGGCACCAGGCTCATCAGGCGCGGTTCTTCGCGGGTTGGCCAGAGAATCAGGCTGCCCGTGGCGGCAATGGCACCCAGGGTGCCGGTGAGACTGGCCGGGGTATCGTTGAACAGCTCGGCTTTCCATTCTTCCATCGGCCGGTCGTAGGATTTCAACGCCGGCAGATCAGGATTGTTCGCCCAGTGTTGGGTGATTTTTGCACCGTGAGGTGTCGTCGGTGCGATCAACAGACTCGGCAACTGACGGTCGTGCAGTAATTGTGCGAGCAGTGCAGGCCATTCCTCATCGCACGTCAGATGGATCTCGGTATGGACCGCTTCCATCAATTTGCGTAATTGCGGAATGCGCTGTTCGGCGCTGTAGGTGTACGGCTGAGTTACCAGTTCTACATCGAAATCGTCGGCAATCGGCGTGGCGCCGATCAGACTTTTGCGCAGTTTGCCGAGGATATTTTGCTTGGCGCTCATCAGCGGTCTCCCTGTTTGGCCAAGTGCTCGCGGGCCATGTCGTGCAGTGAGCGGGCGGCGGGTTTGGGTGCGCTGTGATTCTGCGTCCATGGGCCAACATTGTTTGGCGTGAGGGCGCGCAAGCGCGTGGCGAAAAAGCCGAACAGCCGATACAGCGTTGGCGAGCTATTGAGCCTGGCCCAGGCGTTCCAGATAAAGCGTTCCTTGCGCGAATACTTGCTGCCCTGACCGCGCATCACTTGATGAGGGCTGTCCGGGGCTTTGACGTTTTCTTCGCGTAGGCGACGTAGCAGCGCGGGGATAGGAATTTTTACCGGACACACTTCACCGCAGGCACCGCACAGCGAAGACGCACTCGGATGATCCGGCACCTTGGCCAGGCCGACCAAGTGTGGGGTGATGATTTTTCCTATAGGGCCGGGGTAAACCTCCCCATAGGCGTGGCCACCGACTCGCGTGTAGACCGGGCAATGATTCATACAGGCGCCGCAGCGAATGCAGTTCAGGGTCTGGCGCAATTCGCTGTCGGCAAAGGCCTGGCTGCGACCGTTGTCGAGAAGCACCAGATGCACTTCTTGTGGGCCGTCGAGTTCATGCTCCTTGCGCGGGCCGGAGATCATGTTGACGTAAGTGGTGATCGGAATGCCCAGCGCCGAACGGGTCAGCAGCGATAACAGCGGCACCACGTCACGCAGATTTTCGACGACTTTTTCGATGCCGGTGACGGCGATGTGCACCGGCGGCACGGTGGTAGTCATCCGGCCGTTGCCTTCGTTTTCCACCAGCAGCAGGGTGCCGGTTTCGGCCACGGCGAAGTTGACGCCGGAAACGCCGATGTCCGCTTCGAAGAATTTCTGCCGCAAGACTCTGCGACCGATCTGAATGAGTTGGTCAACGTCCTTGGTGTATTCCACGCCAAGTTTGTCGTGGAACAAGGACGCGACCTGACCGGCATTCTTGTGGATCGCCGGCATAATAATGTGTGAAGGCTTCTCGTGGTCGAGCTGGACGATGTATTCCCCCATGTCGGACTCCAGACATTCAATGTCTTGAGCCTCGAGGAAATGGTTCATCTCCATCTCTTCGCTGACCATCGATTTGCCCTTGATCACTTGCCGCGCCTCGTGAGCACGGATGATCGATAAGACGATGCCATTGGCTTCGTCCACCGTTTCCGCCCAGTGCACTGTCACACCGTTGCGGGTCAGGTTCTGTTCCAGTTGCTCGAGCAGGTCGGGCAACTTGGAGAGCGCACGGGCTCTGATCGAGTTGCCCAGTGCGCGCAAATGTTCTTTTTCGTGGGCATCGCCAAAAGCCGCTGCCCGCTTGGTCATCAGTGAATCCATGGCAGTGCGGAAATTGTTCCGTAACTGCGGGTCACCCAAGGCGTTGTGCGCCCGGGTGCGGAAATCTTCTTCTACGGCGACCGTAGGAATAATCGCGGAGGTGCTCATTGCGCACCTCCGGTTCGTTGCCACAGGAAACTGGCCAGATGTTGGCCGCGCAACGCTTCCTGTTGTTTCTCCAGCGAGCCGTTGATGTTCATCAAGCAGCCGCAGTCGGCACTCAAAATCCTGTGTGCGCCGGATTCCTTCAACGCCCGGGTCTTGTCAGCCACCATCGCGCCGGAAATATCTGGCATTCGGACGCTGAATGTCCCGCCGAAGCCACAGCATTCGCTTTCGTGGTCGTGGTTGACCCGTTCCACATTGCTCAACTGCGCCAACAACTCGCGGCCGTGCAGGTGGGTGTTCATCTCGCGACGCGCAGAGCACGACGTGTGCAGGGCGACTTTTACCGGCTCGCCGCTGTCCTCGAGCTGCACTTTGCAGACGAACAGCAGAAACTCTGCCAATTCATAGGTTCGTGCCGCGAGGGCCTGAACCTGTTTCAAGGTTTCTGGCTCTTCCTTGAACAAGTCGGCGTAGTGCTCGCGCAACATGCCAGCGCAGGAGCCCGATGGCACCACCACCGGAAAATCCCCGGCGAACAGTGCCAGTTGCGAGCGCGCCACCGTCCGCGCCTGCTCGGTGTAACCGGAGGTGTAGGCCGGTTGTCCGCAGCAACTTTGCCCTTGTGGATACTCGACCCGAATCCCTTCGCGCTCCAGCAAGTGGATCGCGTCCATCCCGGCTTCGGGGTAGAACAGATCGACCACGCACGTCCCGAACAGGTAGACCCGCGACGGTTTCTCGCTGGGGTATTGCCGAGGTTCGGGCAGTGGCGGTGCCACGCGGGTCGCGTTCGGCACGGCGTTGTAAAAAAGCTCGCTCATCAGGCGTGTCTCCGGGTTATCCCGGTTATCCGTCCGCTGAGGCTGCTGAATATAAAGAGTGTTGCTTTCAGCAGCCTTACAGACCGGGTTGTGAATTGCTGACGCCGGAATCACGAACCGGCGTCGGTTATTTCCATGTTGCTTGTAGTCTTCTTGTCGGTTTAGTGCACCAGCATGCCGGTGAGCCAGTAGGCCTGAGCCAGCGTGATCAGACCGACGATCGTTGCAAAGAATAGGCTGTGCTTGAGGGTGAAGCGGAACAGGTCCGATTCCTTGCCGACCAGACCGGTCGCGGCGCAGGCCACGGCGATCGATTGTGGCGAGATCATCTTGCCGGTGACGCCGCCGCTGGTGTTTGCCGCGACCAGCAGGGTGTCGTTGACGCCGATCTGGTGCGCGGTGGTGGCTTGCAGCGAACTGAAGAGGGCGTTGGACGAGGTGTCGGAACCGGTGAGGAATACGCCCAGCCAGCCCAGGAACGGCGAGAAGAACGGGAACGCTGCGCCAGTACCCGCCAGCACCAGAGCCATGGTCGAGGACATGCCGGAATAGTTAGTGACGAACGCGAACGCCAACACCATGCCAATCGACAGAATAGGCCAGCGCAGTTCGTAGAGTGTCTCTTTCAAAGTGGTCAGACCAGTTTTGAAATTGATCTTCAGGACCAGCATCGAGATCAGTGCGGAGAAGAAAATCGCCGTGCCGGTCGCAGAAATCGGGTCGAGTTTAAACACAGCTGGAATGGCGGTCGGTGCGGCCACGATCGGTGCAGTCTTGATCACCAATTGATCAAGGTGCGGAATCGCGAAGTTGAACACCCATGCGTACATCGAGCCGCCGGCAGCGAACATGGCTTTGAAAGGCTTGAGCGTCCAGATCGTCACCAGCACGGTGAGGATCAGGAACGGCGACCAGGCGATGAAAATTTCCCAGAGGCTGTATGGGGAAACCGCGGTGGCGCGCTTCTGGCCGAAACCGCCGACGCTGCCGGTGATGGCGGCGCTGGAAGTCGCGCCGGCGATTTGCGCGCCAGCGGTACGTTTTGGCTGCCAGATTTTCAGGAACAGGGTCAGGGAGATCAGGCTGGCCAGGGCCGAGGTGATGTCCGGCAGTTCCGGGCCGATGAAGTTCGAAGTGAAGTACTGAGTGATGGCAAAGCTCAGGCCCGCCACCAGCGCGGCCGGCCAGGTTTCACGTACGCCGCGCATGCCGTCCATCATGAAAACCAGCCAGAACGGCACGAATAGCGACAGCAGCGGTAGCTGGCGACCGGTCATGGCGCCGATTTTGAAGGCGTCGATACCGGTGACCTGGCCGGCCACGATGATCGGAATCCCCAGAGCGCCAAACGCAACCGGCGCGGTGTTGGCGATCAGGCACAGGCCTGCGGCGTACAGCGGGTTGAAGCCCAGGCCTACAAGGAGTGCAGCAGTAATCGCGACCGGCGCACCGAAACCGGCGGCACCTTCCAGAAATGCACCGAAGCAGAAACCGATCAGCAGCACCTGCAGGCGCTGGTCATCAGTAATCGACAGTACGGAGCTGCGAATAACTTCGAACTGACCACTTTTGACTGTCAGTTTGTACAGGAACACCGCCGCGACAATGATCCAGGCTATCGGCCACAAACCATAGGCGAAGCCATACCCGGCAGCGGCAAACGCCATGTCGACCGGCATCTGGAAGGCGAAAATAGCCACAGCGATGGACAAGGCAAGCGTGATGCTGCCGGCCACATGACCTTTGAGGCGGAACACCGCCAACGCGAGGAAGAAGAAAACGATGGGAATGACGGCCGCGAGAGCGGAAACGCCAAGACTGCCGAGCGGGCTGTAGATCTGTTGCCAGGTTTGCATATGGGGTGGCCCCTAATTGTTGTTGGTCAGGCACTGTCAGCGTTCTTGGTTAATTGGTAAGACCAATTTACAATCGCTGTTGGCTAGGGTAAAAGCCTTGATGCGGGTGTGTCAATTTGTCGCCCTGAAACTTTTGTCTAATGAGCGGTGCAGACGTCATCTGATTCGGTTCGGGCGGTGTCATCTGGTAGGTGTCGTGATGGCGCCGATAGGCCAGAATAGAGAGCCCGGCGAGCGGTCGGGCTCGTGGAGAAGTGAGTTATGGGGTTTGATCAGATACGTCAGCGCCGTTTGTCTGACGATATTGTCGAGCGGCTCGAGGGGATGATCCTTGAGGGTACGTTGAAGTCCGGTGAGCGGCTTCCGGCTGAGCGCGCGCTGGCTGAGCAGTTCGGGGTTTCACGTCCATCGTTGCGCGAAGCGATTCAGAAACTGGCGGCCAAGGGGTTGCTGGTCAGCAAGCAGGGCGGTGGCAACTACGTGGTGGAATCGCTGGGCTCGACGTTCAGCGATCCGCTGCTGCAACTGCTCGAAAGCAATCCTGAGGCGCAGCGCGATTTGCTGGAGTTCCGGCATACCCTGGAGGCATCGTGCGCCTATTACGCTGCATTGCGCGCAACCGATGTGGATCGCGAACGGCTGACTGCGGCATTCGAAGAGTTACAGGACTGCTATTCGCGTCATCACGAAGTGAGCCGGGCGGAAGAGGGTGCGGCGGATGCGAAGTTTCATCTGGCGATTGCCGAGGCCAGTCATAACGCGGTGTTGTTGCACACGATTCGCGGGTTGTTTGATTTGCTCAAGCGTAACGTCGTGACCAACATCGGAGGCATGTACAAACAACGCACGGAAACCCGCGACATGCTGATCACCCAGCATCGGGAATTGTATCTGGCGATTATTGAGGGGCGTGCGGAGCAGGCGCGGGAAGTTTCCAGTCGACACATTTTGTATGTGCAGGAAGTGCTGGAAGAGGTGCGGCAGGAAGTCCAGCGCATGGCTCGGGCTGAGCGGCGCAAGGGTATGTGATTGTTTAAAGCAAAAGATCGCAGCCTGCGGCAGCTCCTACAGGGAAATACGAATCCCAATGTAGGAGCTGCCGCAGGCTGCGATCTTTGCTTTTGGGGGGAAGACTAGTCTTCCTTGCCCTTGTTGCGCACCGCGCGCTGCAACTCACGACCGGCGTCGCGTTCGCGCTCGGTGTCACGCTTGTCGTACTCCTTCTTGCCCTTGCCCAGAGCAATCTCGCACTTGACCATGTGCTTGCTCCAGTACCAGGACAGGCATACGCAGGCGTAACCCTTTTGCTGCACTGCCGCGGCGAGCTTTTCCAGCTCGCGGCGGTTGAGCAGCAACTTGCGCGTGCGCGTCGGGTCAGCGATGACGTGGGTGCTGGCGGTCATCAGAGGCGTGATGTGGCTGCCGAGCAGCCATGCTTCGCCATCCTTGAGCAGCACGTAACTGTCGACCAGTTGCAGCTTGCTTGCCCGCAGACTTTTTACTTCCCAGCCGGCCAGGACCAGACCAGCCTCGAACTTATGCTCGATGAAGTAATCGTGTCGCGCCTTTTTGTTCTGCGCGATGGTCCCTGTAGGGTGTTTCTTCTGTTTAGCCATAGGGGCGGCATTATATGGAGATAAACGGCTGTCGGCTACGGTGATGCTGCGTGCTTGAGCAGGTTGAGTGAATCCCGGACAATGCGGCCTCTTTTTCTAACGCTTGGGCGTGATAAACGATGTCGACAGACAAGGTTTCTGTCCACGGCAGTTGGGCTAGCCGCTGGGTATTCATACTCGCCGCGACCGGTTCGGCCGTGGGACTGGGTAGTATCTGGAAGTTCCCGTACATGGTCGGGGTCTACGGCGGCGGTGCCTTTGTGCTGATGTTTCTGGCATGTATCGCGTTGATCGGGATCCCGGTCATGCTGGCTGAAACCCTTATCGGCCGCCGCGCGCGGCAGAGTCCGGCCAATGCTTTGAAGGTGCTGGCGGTGGAAGCCGGGCATTCGGGCAAGTGGTCGTGGGGCGCCTTCGCCGGGATGATCACGGCGTTGTTGATCCTGTCTTTTTATAGTGTGGTCGGCGGCTGGTCGCTGGACTACATCATCGATATGGGGCGTGGCGACTTTCAAGGTGCCACGGCTGCTCAGGTCGGTGCCTACTTCGGCAATGTGATCGCTGATCCGTGGCGCCTGACACTTTGGCACACGATTTTCATGCTGCTGTCGGCGCTGGTGATCGCCAAAGGCGTGGTCGCCGGGCTTGAACGCAGCTTGCGAATCATGATGCCGTTGCTGTTTGTGATGATTCTGGTGCTGCTCGGCTACAGCATGACCACCGGGCATTTCATGGAAGGCGTGCATTTCATGTTCGACTTCCACCCGGAAAAAGTCCTCGACGGATTACTCCCAGCGATGGGCCACGCATTCTTTTCGCTGAGCGTGGGCGTCGGATCGATCATGATCTACGGCGCTTACATGCCGAAGAATTCGTCGCTCTCTGGCACGGTCGTCGGTGTGGCGCTGCTCGATACATTTGTATCGCTGGTGGCCGGTCTGGCCTTGTTCCCTATCGTGTTTGCCGCGGGCCTGAACCCGAGCGAAGGCCCTGGCCTGATGTTCGTCAGTCTGCCATTTGCCTTTGGTAACGTAGCGTTCGGCCAGTTGATGGGGGTAGTGTTCTTCGTGCTGGTGGCGGTTGCCGCCTGGAGTTCGGCGATTTCCCTGCTGGAGCCGATGGTCGCGTACCTGGTTGAACGCACGAAAATCAGCCGCGCCTGGGTGACATTCTGGTTGGCTTTTACCTGCTGGTTCGTCGGTCTGGGCACGGTGTTTTCCTTCAATATCTGGAAGGAAGCCAAGTTTTTCGTGAACGAAGGCGGGATGTTCCACCTCTATCAATGGGGTGCGGCAAGCGGTCTGGACTTCTTCGGCGTGATCGATTTCTTCACCTCGCGGATCATGTTGCCACTCGGTGGTTTGTGTTTCGTGTTGTTTGCAGGTTGGGTGATGGGCCGTGAAGCAGTGCGCGACGAGTTGTCGATCCGCAATCCGGCGCTGTTCGCCCTGTCCCTGTTCTTGATGCGCTATGTGGCGCCCATCGGCATTCTTGTAGTGTTTGCCGCTCAGCTCTGGAAGTAACGCTTACATGACGACACATATTCAACGATCGGCGCTGCTGCCTTACCCGGCGCAATTTCTCTACGACCTGGTCAATGACGTGGCGCGTTATCCGGAATTTCTGCCGTGGTGCTCGTCTGCCGAGGTGCTGGAGAGCTCGCCTGAGCATATGCGTGCAAGTGTCGGCGTGGCCAAGGGTGGCCTCAGTCAGCATTTCGTGACGCGCAATACGCTGGTGCCGGGGCAATCCATCGAGATGAACCTTGAAGAAGGCCCGTTCAATCAGTTGCACGGCGTCTGGGTATTCAAGGTACTGAACGAGAAGGCCTGCAAGATCAGCCTGGATCTGTCGTTCGACTATGCCGGGCCGTTGGTGCGAGCCACGCTGGGGCCGCTGTTCAATCAGGCTGCGAATACGCTGGTGGATGCATTCTGTCAGCGTGCCAAACAGATGCATGGTTGAGTCGGTGATCGAGATAGAGGTCGTGTATGCGGCCGTTGATCGTCAGGTCTTGCGCATGGTCAGTGTCCCCGAAGGGGCGACTGTGCGTGATGCCTTGCTCAAATCCGGGATTGGCGACGAATTCCCTGAGCTTGATCTGGCCGAATGCCCGGTAGGGATCTTCGGCAAAGTAATCGCTGATCCAGAGGTTCGCCTGATTCAGGCGGGGGATCGCATTGAAATATATCGGCCGTTGCTCGCCGATCCGAAAGAGGTGCGGCGTTTGCGTGCTGCCAAGGCAGCTGAGGCGAAAGCTCGAAATCAGTAAGAAGCCAAACGGCAGGCAATAAAAAACCCGGAATTTCCGGGTTTTTTATTGCGTCGCAAATTATTGCGGCGAGGTGTCCAGCGGCTCTGGCGTCGGAACCGGAACGGTTTCTACACCATCGACGTCCTTCTGGATCTGATCCAGCAAGGAACCTGGTTTCACCGGTTTTTCCGGTGTTGGCTTCTCGGCGTTTTCAGCAGGAGCGGTCACGTTGGTGCCACTGTCCTTGCCGAGAATGGCTTCGTCACGGCTCACGCCCGGCATAAAGTCACCGGACAGGCTGACGAGCTGGTCGTTTGAGTTGAAAATAACACTCATGCGTTCCTGCTGACGTTCACCGCCACCAGGTTGCAGGCTATACAGATAATCCCAGCGATCGGCATGGAACGTGTCGGCAAGCAGAGGGTTGCCCATGATAAACCGTACTTGCGGCCGGGTCATTCCCGGGCGTAACTGGTCTATCATGTCCTGCGTGACGACATTGCCCTGCTGGATGTCGATTTTGTAAACCCCGGGGAATGAACAACCGGCGAGTGCGAGCAGTCCCACAAAGGTGAAACTGGTTAGCAAGAGCTTGGTGTTTTGCATCGGTGGGCGACTTCCACTATCTTGGCTGGGACAACGTAAACGCCGATCATACCCGTATTAAGAGAAGCTGCGAAGCAGCATCGCGAGAAAGCTGACCATGGTTGAAAATAGCGAACTACGCAAAGCTGGCCTCAAAGTGACCCTGCCACGGGTCAAGATCCTGCAAATGCTCGACTCTACAGAGCAGCGTCACATGAGTGCCGAGGACGTCTACAAGGCGTTGATGGAGGCGGGTGAGGACGTCGGTCTGGCCACGGTTTACCGTGTTCTGACCCAGTTCGAAGCCGCTGGCCTGGTGGTCCGTCACAACTTCGACGGCGGCCACGCTGTGTTTGAGTTGGCTGACGGTGGTCACCACGACCATATGGTCGACGTGGAGTCCGGTGAAGTGATCGAGTTCTTCGACGAAGAAATCGAAAAACTTCAAAAGTCGATCGTCGAGAAGCATGGCTTTGAGATGGTTGATCACAATCTGGTGCTGTACGTACGCAAGAAAAAGTAAGCATGTCGCGCGAACTTCAGGTTCGCGAAACGAGCGAAGGCGACCCAAGGGTCGCCTTCGTGCTTTCTGCCATTCTTAAACTTTTGCGGTGACGACCATCTTCTTCGCGTGCGCCAGAGACTCTTTGGTCAGATCGATACCGCCCAGCATCCGTGCCACTTCTTCTATACGGTCGTTCTTGCTCAGCTTGGAGACGGCGGTGTGTGTTGCCTCTTCCCCGCGTACCTTGTGTACGAACAGATGCTGATGCCCCTGAGCTGCCACTTGCGGCAAGTGCGTGACGGTCAATACCTGGCCGCGCTCACCGAGTCGACGCAATAACTGGCCGACAATTTCAGCCGTCGGGCCGCCGATGCCCACGTCGACTTCGTCGAACACCAGGGTTGGAACGCGAGATGTCTGTGCGGTGATTACCTGGATTGCCAGGCTGATCCGCGAAAGCTCACCACCGGATGCGACTTTCGCCAGCGCCTTCAGCGGCTGGCCGGGGTTGGCACTTACCAGCAATTCGACTTGTTCGAGGCCGTTAGGCAAGAGTTCGTCGCTGCTGTTGGCGCGCAGTTCGATGGTGAATCGACCGCCCGGCATGCCCAGTCGTTGAATCTCCTGTTCCACCGCACTGGCGAGGCTGTCAGCGGCCTGATGGCGCAAATCGCTCAGCTCCCGTGCCTTTTCCTGGTAGTGGCGGGCATAGGAGGCCAACTCTTCGCCCAATCGCTCAATGGATTCGTCATTGGCATTGAGCGTTTCGATTTCATCCAGCAGTTTTTGCTGCATTTCACTGACTTCGGTTGGCTGGATCCGATGCTTGCGCGCCAGCGTGTAAATGGCGTCGAGGCGCTCTTCCAGATATTGCAGGCGTGCCGGGTCGGCATCGAAGTTATCGAGGAAGCGATTAAGTTCACCGACGGCCTCTTCAACCTGAATCTGCGCGCTGGTCAACAAACTGCTGGCTTCGCCGAGGGCGCCAACGGAGTTGTTCACGCTCGAGAGGCGATTAAGGCTGGCGGTCAACGCATTCAACACATTCCCGGAATCACTTTCGCTGCATTGTTCGACCACTTGTCGGCAAATGCCGAGCAGGGTTTCAGCATTGGTCAGGTTCTTGTGTTCCTGCTCCAGCTGTTCGAGTTCGTTATCGCCAAGCCCGAGGTTTTCGAGTTCTTCGAGTTGGTAGCTGAGCAGTTGATGACGAGCGCGCTGTTCGTCGCCGGAGTTGGAGAGACGCTCCAGCTCCTGGCGAGTCTGACGCCAGCGTTGCGCCGCCAGTTGTACCTGGCGGGCGAGGTCGGTCGCGCCAGCGTATTCGTCGAGCAGGCGACGATGGGTATCGGTTTTCAGAAGAGACTGATGTTCGTGCTGGCTGTGGATATCGATCAGCAATTCGCCAAGGGACTTTAAATCGCCAAGCGGGCAGGGTGTGCCGTTGATATAGCCACGAGAGCGTCCTTCCGAAGTGATCACCCGGCGCAGGATGCACGGCCCGTCGATGTCCAGATCGCGCTCGGCCAGCCAGGCGCTGGCTTCGGGGATATCGGCCAGGTCGAAGGTTGCCAGGATATCGGCCTTGTCGGCGCCCGGGCGGACTACGCCGCTGTCGGCACGATCGCCAAGGGTCAGGCCCAGGGCGTCGAGCATGATCGACTTGCCGGCGCCGGTTTCCCCTGTGATCACGCTCATCCCGCGATCAAGTTCAAGATCGAGATGTTCAACGATGGCGTAGTTATGTACGGACAGGTGCACCAGCATAAAGGCCGCTCCCAGGCTTTAGGTCTGGTTATTTATACAGTGTTTTGTTCAGGGCTGACAATGCCCTCACTTAGGTCGATTCGCTTGAGCAATGCAAATGCTTAGCTCATCGAGGAATGAAAAAAAGCAGCACTTTTTTGTAGGGTTAATGCTTGAGCCCCTTGAAGACTGATTTTGCGGCCCCATATATCGGGGCAGAAGCGCGAGTCGAACTCGCGGACGATATTGAAAGGAGAATTCTATGGCTGACGAACAGACAGTAGATAAGCAAAACCCAGAAGCCAATCAGGCGCCCGAGGGTTCGGGTGACGACCTGGCGACCCGTGTACAAGTGCTCGAAGAGCAATTGGCCGCCGCGCAGGATCAGTCTCTGCGTGTTGCTGCCGATCTGCAGAACGTCCGTCGTCGTGCCGAGCAGGACGTGGAGAAGGCGCACAAGTTTGCGCTGGAAAAATTCGCCAGCGACCTGCTGCCGATCGTCGACAGCCTGGAGCGCGGCCTCGAGTTGTCGAACCCGGACGACGAAAGCATCCGTCCGATGCGCGAAGGTATCGAGCTGACGCTGAAAATGTTTCACGACACCCTCAAGCGTTATCAGCTTGAAGCGATCGATCCGCATGGCGAACCGTTCAACGCCGTTCAGCATCAGGCAATGGCCATGCAGGAAAGCGCAGACGTCGAGCCGAACAGTGTTCTGAAGGTGTTCCAGAAGGGCTATCAGCTCAACGGTCGTCTGCTGCGCCCGGCCATGGTCGTGGTCAGCAAGGCACCAGCGCCAGTTTCGCCTTCTATTGATGAGCAGGCTTGAAATTAGCCGCAAGGCCCCCATTTAGAAGTCAAGCGTTTAAGTGCTACCGCAGTCAGCCACCACTGCTGCGGCATCCAAATCCAAAGTTTCGGGAGAGTTAACATGGGCAAAATTATCGGTATCGACCTGGGGACTACCAACTCCTGCGTCTCCGTGCTGGAAAACGGCAAAGCAAAAGTTATTGAAAACGCTGAAGGCGCGCGTACCACGCCGTCGATCATCGCTTACGCCAACGATGGCGAAATTCTGGTTGGTCAGTCTGCCAAGCGTCAGGCAGTCACCAACCCGCACAACACTCTGTACGCAGTAAAGCGTCTGATCGGTCGTCGTTTCGACGAAGAAGTTGTGCAGAAAGACATCCAGATGGTTCCTTACAAGATCGCCAAGGCTGACAACGGCGACGCTTGGGTTGAGGTGAACGGCCAGAAAATGGCACCGCCACAAATCTCGGCTGAAATCCTGAAAAAGATGAAAAAGACCGCCGAAGATTATCTCGGCGAAGAAGTCACCGAAGCAGTTATCACTGTTCCGGCCTACTTCAACGACAGCCAGCGTCAGGCGACCAAAGACGCGGGCCGCATCGCGGGTCTGGACGTTAAACGTATCATCAACGAACCAACCGCAGCTGCTCTGGCTTACGGTATGGACAAGGCCAAGGGCGATCACACCGTGATCGTTTACGACCTGGGTGGCGGTACTTTCGACGTTTCCGTAATCGAGATCGCTGAAGTTGACGGCGAGCACCAGTTCGAAGTGTTGGCCACCAACGGTGACACGTTCCTGGGCGGTGAGGACTTCGACATTCGTCTGATCGACTACCTCGTTGACGAATTCAAGAAAGAAAGCGGCATGAACCTCAAAGGTGACCCGCTGGCCATGCAGCGCCTGAAAGAAGCCGCTGAGAAAGCCAAGATCGAGTTGTCGTCCGCTCAGTCGACCGACGTCAACCTGCCGTACATCACTGCAGATGCCACCGGTCCTAAGCACTTGAACGTGAAAATTTCGCGTTCCAAGCTCGAAGCACTGGTTGAAGACCTGGTTCAGCGCACCATCGAGCCTTGCCGCATCGCCATGAAAGACGCAGGTCTGGACGTTGGCGCGATCAACGACGTGATTCTGGTCGGTGGTCAGACCCGTATGCCGCTGGTACAGAAGCTGGTTACCGATTTCTTCGGTAAAGAAGCGCGTAAAGACGTTAACCCGGACGAAGCTGTTGCCATGGGTGCTGCCATCCAGGGCGCCGTTCTGGCTGGTGACGTGAAAGACGTTCTGCTGCTCGACGTCAGCCCGCTGACCCTGGGTATCGAAACCATGGGTGGCGTGATGACCGCGCTGATCGAGAAAAACACCACGATTCCTACCAAGAAATCGCAAGTGTTCTCGACTGCCGACGACAACCAGGGCGCCGTGACCATCCACGTCCTGCAAGGCGAGCGTAAGCAAGCCACGCAGAACAAGTCCTTGGGCAAGTTCGACCTGGCCGACATTCCACCTGCACCACGTGGCGTGCCGCAGATCGAAGTGACCTTCGACATCGACGCAAACGGCATCCTGCACGTTGGCGCGAAAGACAAGGCGACCGGCAAGACTCAGTCGATCGTGATCAAGGCCAACTCCGGCCTGTCCGACGAAGAAATCGAGCGCATGGTGCGTGACGCCGAGGCGAATGCCGAGGAAGACCGCAAGTTCGAAGAGCTGGCTGGCGCCCGTAACCAGGGTGATGCACTGGTTCACTCGACTCGCAAAATGATCGCTGACGCGGGTGACAAAGTTACCGCCGAAGAGAAGACCGCGATCGAAGCTGCCGTGGTTGCTCTGGAAGCCGCTGTGAAAGGCGACGACAAGGCTGCCATCGAAGCGAAAGTCGAAGAGCTGTCGAAAGTCTCTGCTCCGGTTGCTCAGAAGATGTACGCCGAACAGGCTCAGCCTGCTGAAGGCGCAGCACCGCAGGACGAGAAGGCTGAAAAAGCCGACGATGTTGTCGATGCTGAGTTCGAAGAAGTTAAAGACCACAAGTAAGTTGTTGGTCGGCCGGTTGACTGCCTTCAGGCGGTGACTGGTAGGATGTCGCCGCGCGGGAGCTTGCTCCCGCGTTGGCGTATCTGGAATACGCGAATTTTTACAGCATGCGACAAGGTTCGCGTGTTGGTGGTATGGCCGGGAATGCTCCTGCTTTTCGCGCCGAAAGTACCGCATGAATCAAAGACCAGGATCGTTGAATTGACGTGAGTTGGGTCCGGGCCTGTATTGGGGCTCAACGAGTTTGGCCACCTCAGGAGGGGTTTGCCGAACGTCCTCAAGAGTGCGAAGAACTTATGGCAAAGCGTGATTATTACGAAGTGTTGGGTGTTGAGCGTGGCGCAAGCGATGCGGACCTGAAGAAGGCCTACCGTCGTCTGGCGATGAAGCATCACCCGGACCGTAATCCCGATGACAAAGCGTCGGAAGATCTGTTCAAAGAGGCCAACGAGGCCTACGAAGTGCTGTCCGATTCGAGCAAGCGCGCTGCGTACGACCAGTATGGGCATGCCGGTATAGATCCGAGCATGGGTGGCGGCGGTGCTGGTTTCGGTGGTCAGAATTTCTCTGACATCTTTGGCGATGTCTTCAGTGATTTCTTCGGCGGCGGTCGCGGCGGTTCCCGTGGAGGCGCGCAGCGTGGTAGCGATTTGCGCTACACCCTGGAGCTGAATCTGGAAGAAGCAGTGCGTGGCACCTCGGTGAATATCCGCGTGCCGACACTGGTCAATTGCAAGCCGTGCGATGGTTCGGGCGCCAAGAAAGGCTCGTCGCCTTCGACGTGCCCGACGTGCGGCGGCATCGGTCAGGTGCGCATGCAGCAGGGTTTCTTTTCGGTTCAGCAGACCTGCCCGCGCTGCCATGGTCAAGGCAAGATCATTTCCGATCCGTGCGATTCCTGCCATGGCGACGGTCGTGTCGAAGAGTACAAAACCCTGTCGGTCAAAGTACCGGCCGGCGTTGATACTGGCGACCGCATCCGTCTGTCTGGTGAAGGCGAGGCGGGGACTCAGGGTGGCCCGACTGGCGATCTGTACGTGGTCATCAATGTCCGCGAACACGACATCTTCCAGCGTGACGGCAAGCATCTGTTCTGCGAAGTGCCGATCAGCTTTGTCGATGCAGCGTTGGGCGGCGAGCTGGAGATTCCGACCCTCGACGGTCGCGTCAAACTGAAAATCCCCGAAGGCACGCAGACCGGTAAACAGTTCCGCGTCCGCGGTAAGGGCGTAGCGCCAGTGCGTGGCGGTGGTGCGGGCGACCTGATGTGTCGTGTGGCCGTCGAAACCCCGGTCAATCTGAACCGTCGTCAGCGTGAATTGCTGGAAGAGTTCCGCAGCTCGTTGGCCGATGACAACAGTCATTCGCCGAAAACCACCGGTTGGTTCGACGGTGTAAAGCGCTTCTTCGGCGATTTGTAAGGAGTCGGCATGCGACGTATTGCAGTGATGGGCGCCGCCGGGCGCATGGGTAAGATTCTGGTCGAGGCCGTGCAGCAGCGCGCGCCGCTGACCGGGCTGACTGCTGCGATCGTTCGCCCGGGCAGCACGCTGATCGGCGTCGATGCCGGTGAGTTGGCATCGCTGGGGCGAATCGGCGTGCCGTTGTCTGGTCATGTCGAAGCAGTAGCGGATGAGTTCGATGTGCTGATCGATTTCACGCTGCCTGAAGTCATGCTGAAAAACCTGGCCTTCTGTCGTAAGGCAGGCAAGGCAATGGTCATCGGCACGACCGGGCTGGATGCCGCGCAGAAACATCTGTTGGCCGAGGCGGGCAAGGATATTCCCATCGTGTTCGCTGCCAACTTCAGTGTCGGGGTCAATCTGTCGCTGAAGCTGCTTGATATGGCTGCGCGTGTGCTCGGTGATGATGCGGATATCGAAATCATCGAAGCGCATCACCGGCACAAGATCGATGCGCCGTCAGGTACGGCTTTGCGCATGGGTGAAGTGATTGCCAGCGCGCTGGATCGTGATCTGCAGAAGGTTGCGGTCTATGGGCGTGAAGGCCACACCGGTGTGCGCGAGCGTGAAACCATTGGTTTTGCCACGGTGCGCGGTGGGGATGTAGTCGGTGATCACACGGTGCTGTTCGCCTGTGAAGGTGAGCGGCTCGAGATCACGCACAAGGCTTCCAGTCGCATGACGTTCGCCAAGGGTGCGGTGCGCGCTGCGTTGTGGCTGGATGGTCGCGCGCCGGGTCTTTACGACATGCAAGACGTGCTCGACCTGCATTAAATGCTACAGAAGCCGGGTTCAAACCACATGTTTGAGCCCGGTTTTATCCGCCAAGCGACGCCCTGTCGCATTCTCTGCCCTTTCGGGCTCATTGGCGGTAGACCAAAAAAGCCTTTTTCTGTAAGCTACAGCTTTAGTGTGTCCACTAAAAGCGCGCAGAATTATTCAGTGAACAAGCGGGGTGACGTGTCCATACGTCATTCCGCTTTTTTACAACCTGCGATCGCCCTTTCATGCGTTATTTACGGGAGGTCTTCTTGACTAAGCCAGCCATACTTGCCCTTGCTGATGGCAGCATTTTTCGCGGCGAAGCCATTGGTGCCGACGGTCAAACCGTTGGTGAGGTGGTGTTCAACACCGCAATGACCGGCTATCAGGAAATCCTTACCGATCCTTCCTACGCCCAACAGATCGTTACCCTGACCTACCCGCACATTGGCAACACTGGCACCACGCCAGAAGATGCCGAGTCTGATCGCGTCTGGTCTGCCGGTCTGGTCATCCGCGACCTACCGCTCGTGGCGAGCAACTGGCGTAGCACGATGTCCCTGGACGATTACCTGAAAGCCAACAATGTTGTGGCAATCGCCGGTATCGATACCCGTCGCCTGACCCGCATCCTGCGGGAAAAAGGCGCCCAGAACGGCTGCATCATGGCCGGCGACAACATCTCTGAAGAAGCCGCCATTGCCGCAGCGCAAGGCTTCCCGGGTCTGAAGGGCATGGATCTGGCGAAAGTCGTCAGCACCAAGAAGCAATACGAATGGCGCTCGACGGTCTGGGATCTGAAAACCGACAGCCACGCGACCATCGAAGCCTCCGAGCTGCCATACCACGTGGTTGCCTACGACTACGGCGTCAAGGTCAACATCCTGCGCATGCTGGTCGAGCGCGGCTGCCGCGTCACCGTCGTGCCGGCGCAAACGCCTGCTGCCGACGTACTGGCGCTGAAACCCGATGGCGTGTTCCTGTCCAACGGCCCTGGTGACCCGGAGCCATGCGACTACGCCATCAAGGCGATCAAGGAAGTGCTGGAAACCGAAATTCCGGTATTCGGCATCTGCCTCGGTCACCAGCTGCTGGCTTTGGCCTCCGGCGCCAAGACCCTGAAAATGGGCCACGGCCACCACGGTGCCAACCACCCGGTACAGGATCTGGACACTGGCGTCGTGATGATCACCAGCCAGAACCACGGTTTTGCGGTAGACGAAGAAACCCTGCCAGCCAACGTTCGCGCGATCCACAAATCGCTGTTCGACGGCACCCTGCAAGGTATCGAGCGCACCGACAAGAGCGCGTTCAGCTTCCAGGGTCACCCTGAAGCGAGCCCGGGCCCGAACGATGTGGCGCCACTGTTCGACCGCTTCATCAACGAGATGGCCAAGCGACGCTAAGCGTTCGCCTTGAGACTGTAGAGAGAAGCCCCTCGAGGGTGGCCCCGATACCGGCGGCCCCTTCGAGGCTTCAGAAATCGATCAAGACGGCTTGCCGACTGACCTGCGGATTTGAGTGACAAACCCATGCCAAAACGTACAGACATTAAAAGCATCCTGATTCTCGGCGCTGGCCCGATCGTTATCGGCCAGGCCTGCGAATTCGACTACTCAGGTGCCCAGGCTTGCAAAGCCCTGCGTGAAGAGGGTTACCGCGTCATCCTGGTGAACTCCAACCCGGCCACCATCATGACCGACCCGTCGATGGCCGACGCGACCTACATCGAACCGATCAAGTGGCAGACCGTTGCCAAGATCATCGAGAAAGAGCGTCCAGACGCACTGCTGCCGACCATGGGCGGCCAGACCGCTCTGAACTGCGCCCTCGACCTGGAGCGCGAAGGCGTTCTGGAGAAGTTCGGTGTGGAAATGATCGGCGCCAACGCCGACACCATCGACAAGGCTGAAGACCGTTCGCGTTTCGACAAGGCGATGAAGTCCATCGGCCTGGCGTGCCCGCGCTCCGGTATCGCCCACAGCATGGAAGAGGCCAACGCGGTTCTCGAAACCTTGGGCTTCCCGTGCATCATCCGTCCGTCGTTCACGATGGGCGGCACCGGTGGCGGTATCGCTTACAACCGTGAAGAGTTCGAAGAAATCTGCGCCCGTGGTCTGGACCTGTCGCCGACCAAAGAGCTGCTGATCGACGAATCGCTGATCGGCTGGAAAGAATATGAAATGGAAGTTGTCCGTGACAAAAAGGACAACTGCATCATCGTCTGCTCGATCGAAAACTTCGACCCGATGGGCGTGCACACCGGTGACTCGATCACTGTTGCCCCGGCTCAGACCCTGACCGACAAGGAATACCAGATCCTGCGTAACGCCTCCCTGGCGGTACTGCGCGAGATCGGCGTCGAGACTGGCGGTTCCAACGTGCAGTTCGGTATCTGCCCGGACACTGGCCGTATGGTCGTGATCGAAATGAACCCGCGCGTATCGCGTTCTTCGGCCCTGGCTTCGAAGGCCACCGGTTTCCCGATCGCCAAAGTCGCGGCCAAACTGGCTGTGGGCTACACCCTCGACGAACTGTCGAACGACATCACCGGCGGCAAGACCCCGGCGTCCTTCGAGCCGTCGATCGACTATGTCGTCACCAAGCTGCCTCGCTTTGCTTTCGAAAAATTCGCTAAGGCTGACGCGCGTCTGACCACTCAGATGAAGTCGGTTGGTGAGGTCATGGCGATTGGCCGGACTTTCCAGGAATCGCTGCAGAAAGCCCTGCGTGGTCTGGAAGTGGGCGTTTGCGGCCTGGACGAGAAGCTCGACCTGAGCAACCCGGAAAGCATGAGCATCCTTAAGCGCGAACTGACCGTGCCGGGTGCCGAGCGTATCTGGTACGTGGCCGACGCTTTCCGCGCCGGCATGACCGTCGAAGAAATTTTCGGCATGAACATGATCGATCCGTGGTTCCTGGTACAGATCGAAGATCTGATCAAGGATGAAGAGAAGGTCAAGACCCTGGGTCTGTCCGCTATCGACCGCGATCTGATGTTCAAGCTCAAGCGCAAAGGCTTCTCCGATCAGCGTCTGGCCAAGCTGCTGGGTGTTACCGAGAAGAACCTGCGGACTCATCGTCACAAGCTGGAAGTGTTCCCGGTCTACAAGCGCGTTGATACCTGTGCTGCCGAGTTCGCCACTGATACCGCCTATCTGTATTCGACTTACGAGGAAGAATGCGAAGCAGCGCCGTCGGGTCGCGACAAGATCATCATCCTCGGCGGTGGTCCAAACCGTATCGGTCAGGGCATCGAGTTCGACTACTGCTGCGTACACGCCGCCCTCGCTTTGCGCGAAGACGGGTACGAGACCATCATGGTCAACTGCAACCCGGAAACCGTTTCAACTGACTACGACACTTCCGACCGTCTGTACTTCGAATCGGTAACCCTGGAAGACGTGCTGGAAATCTGCCGCGTCGAGAAGCCGAAAGGCGTCATCGTCCAGTACGGCGGCCAGACCCCGCTGAAACTGGCTCGCGCCCTGGAAGCTGCTGGCGTGCCGATCATCGGCACCAGCCCTGACGCCATCGACCGCGCCGAAGACCGTGAGCGCTTCCAGCAAATGGTTGAGCGCCTGAACCTGCGTCAGCCGCCAAACGCTACCGTGCGCAGCGAAGACGAAGCCATTCGCGCTGCGGCCAAGATCGGTTATCCGCTGGTGGTTCGCCCGTCCTACGTGTTGGGCGGCCGTGCGATGGAAATCGTCTACGAAGAAGAAGAACTCAAGCGCTATCTGCGTGATGCAGTGAAAGTGTCCAACGACAGCCCGGTGCTGCTCGACCACTTCCTCAACTGCGCCATCGAGATGGACGTGGATGCGGTCTGCGACGGCAAAGACGTGGTCATCGGCGCGATCATGCAGCACATCGAACAGGCTGGCGTTCACTCCGGTGACTCCGCTTGCTCGCTGCCACCGTACTCGCTGCCGGCGCACATCCAGGACGAGATGCGCGAACAGGTCAAGAAAATGGCCCTGGAACTGGGCGTTGTCGGCCTGATGAACGTGCAGTTGGCACTGCAAGGCGAAGACATCTACGTCATCGAAGTCAACCCGCGCGCTTCCCGAACCGTGCCGTTCGTATCCAAGTGCATCGGTGTTTCCCTAGCCATGATCGCGGCTCGCGTGATGGCAGGTAAAACCCTGAAAGAAATCGGCTTCACCAAAGAAATCATTCCGAACTTCTACAGCGTGAAAGAGGCGGTCTTCCCGTTCGCCAAATTCCCTGGCGTTGATCCGATCCTCGGCCCTGAAATGAAGTCGACTGGTGAAGTGATGGGTGTCGGCGACACCTTCGGTGAAGCATTCGCCAAAGCCCAGATGGGCGCGAGCGAAGTGCTGCCAACTGGCGGCACTGCATTCATCAGTGTGCGTGACGATGACAAACCACTGGTTGCAGGCGTGGCCCGTGATCTGATCAACTTGGGCTTCGAAGTGGTTGCCACTGCCGGTACTGCCAAGCTGATCGAAGCCGCAGGCCTGAAAGTGCGTCGTGTGAACAAGGTGACCGAGGGTCGTCCGCACGTGGTCGACATGATCAAGAATGACGAAGTCACGCTGATCATCAACACCACCGAAGGTCGCCAGTCGATCGCCGATTCCTACTCCATTCGTCGTAATGCCTTGCAGCACAAGATTTACTGCACCACCACCATTGCTGCTGGCGAAGCTATCTGTGAAGCGCTGAAATTCGGTCCGGAAAAGACCGTGCGTCGCTTGCAGGATCTACACGCAGGATTGAAGGCATGAGCATAACCAAGTACCCAATGACAGTTCAGGGCGCGAAAGCCCTGGAAGAAGAACACACTCACCTGACCAAGGTTGTCCGTCCGAAGCTCAGCCAGGACATCGGGACGGCCCGCGAGTTGGGTGACCTGAAAGAAAACGCGGAATACCATGCCGCCCGCGAACAGCAGGGCATGGTCGAGGCGCGGATTCGTGACATCGAAGGCCGGATTCAGAATCAGGTCATCATTGATGTCACGACCATTCCTCATACCGGCAAAGTGATCTTCGGTACCACCGTCGAAATCGCCAATGTCGAGACGGATGAAAGCGTCACTTACCACATCGTGGGTGAGGATGAGGCTGACTTCAAACTCGGCAAGATTTCGGTCGGTTCGCCTCTGGCCCGCGCCTTGATCGGCAAGGAAGAGGGCGATACGGTCGCCGTGAAAACGCCAGGCGGCGTTATCGAGTACGAGATTGTCGAAGTCCGTCACATCTGAAACCGGGCGCCCGCTGCATGCGGGCGCCATGCTTTGGCAGCTGACCCAGATGTTGTGGGTTGGCGGTCTCTGGCTGATTCATTTCGGTTTGCAGCCGGCGTTGGTCAAGATTGGCCTGGCGCCGCTGTTGATCGACGAAGTTGCCAGTGCATTTGAAGGGCTGGTGGTGGGTTTTTCCGCTGCATGCGTGATATTTCAGGCTTTGGTGCTTTTACAGGCCGAGGGCCTTGCCAGTCTATGGCGGGATTTTCGCGGGCAGGTGCTGTTGATGGCGTTGTACGCGTGTGCGATGTATTTCGCAGTGCGTGTCGGCTGGCCGGATGCGCAGCGCTGGCAGGTGTTCAGTTATCTGGTGCTGGGGTTTTCCGGGCTGGTGCTGGTGATGCAACCGGTACCGGGATGGAGTGGCAGGGTGCGCGAAGCACACCCTTGACCCTTGTCATCACTTGAAGCGATGAACGTTCGACAGCTGCTTGTTGACGCTGAAGTTCTTGCGGTAAAGCAGTGCCATCTTGCCGATGACCTGAACCAGATCCGCCTTGCCGACCTTGCACAGCTCTGCAATGGACGCCAGGCGCGACTCGCGATCGAGGATGTTGAGCTTGATTTTGATCAGCTCGTGATCCGCCAAAGCGCGTTCAAGTTCGGCTAACACACCTTCAGTCAAACCGTTGTCAGCCACAGTCAAAACTGGTTTCAGATGGTGGCCAATGGATTTGTACTGTTTCTTCTGCTCTGGAGTGAGCGGCATAATCTGACCCTTTCGTCTGGATTCTGTAAAATGGCGGCCATTTTACCCGAGGGTTCGTGGATCCGCCCAACTAATCACGACCCTTATCATCGAGGTGCCCAATGGCGCGTTCCAAGACAAGCCTTGGTTGGCTGAAAAGACATGTCAATGATCCCTATGTGAAGCAGGCGCAGAAGGATGGCTACCGTTCGCGTGCGAGTTACAAACTTCTGGAGGTCCAGGAGAAATACAAGCTGATCCGTCCTGGCATGAGCGTTGTCGACCTGGGTGCGGCGCCTGGTGGCTGGTCTCAGGTCACTAGCCGGCTGATCGGTGGTCAGGGGCGTCTGATCGCCTCGGACATCCTGGAGATGGACAGTATTCCTGACGTGACTTTCATTCATGGGGACTTCACGGAAGACGCAGTGCTCGCACGCATCCTTGAAGCCGTGGGTAATTCGCAGGTGGACCTTGTGATTTCCGATATGGCCCCCAATATGAGTGGTACGCCTGAAGTGGATATGCCCAAAGCCATGTTTCTTTGCGAGCTGGCTCTTGATTTGGCGGAGCGGATACTCAAGCCAGGTGGTAATTTCGTTATCAAGATTTTTCAGGGCGAAGGGTTCGATGTTTACCTGAAGGATGCTCGCAAGAAGTTCGACAAGATCCAGATGATCAAGCCGGATTCGTCCCGGGGCAGTTCCCGAGAGCAATACATGCTGGCTTGGGGCTACCGCGGCCGTAGCGAGTAAAACGACGTAATTCGACCAGGGCGATAGGTTTTTCGCATTTCGCTCCGGGCGCATTAACGAATATTGTGTAGAAAGTGTTTCACAAAGGGTTACAGACGGCGCCTGCCAGAGTTGTAGGTAATGTAGTAAGTTAGGCCGGTGAATATCATGCGAAGCGCGCGCCAGTAGCGGAGCTTGCTTCAGAGGGTAGTTAATTGAACGATATGGCAAAGAATCTGATCCTGTGGTTGATCATCGCGGCTGTCCTGGTGACGGTGATGAACAACTTCTCCAGCCCTAACGAGCCGCAGACCCTCAACTATTCCGACTTCATCCAGCAGGTCAAGGATGGAAAGGTCGAGCGCGTAGCCGTTGATGGTTATGTGATTACCGGCAAACGCAGCGATGGCGACAGCTTCAAGACCATTCGTCCGGCTATTCAGGACAATGGCCTGATCGGCGATCTGGTCGACAACCACGTTGTGGTTGAAGGCAAGCAGCCTGAGCAGCAAAGCATCTGGACCCAGCTTCTGGTGGCCAGCTTCCCGATCCTGGTGATCATCGCGGTGTTCATGTTCTTCATGCGCCAGATGCAGGGCGGTGCCGGTGGCAAGGGCGGGCCGATGAGCTTTGGCAAGAGCAAGGCGCGCCTGCTGTCCGAAGATCAGGTTAAAACCACTTTGGCTGACGTTGCCGGTTGCGATGAAGCCAAGGAAGAAGTTGGCGAATTGGTTGAGTTCCTCCGTGATCCGGGCAAGTTCCAGCGTCTGGGCGGTCGAATTCCTCGCGGTGTCTTGATGGTCGGCCCTCCGGGTACCGGTAAAACCTTGCTGGCCAAGGCAATCGCCGGCGAGGCCAAGGTGCCGTTCTTCACCATTTCCGGTTCCGACTTTGTCGAGATGTTCGTTGGTGTCGGTGCGAGCCGCGTCCGTGACATGTTCGAGCAGGCCAAGAAGCACGCTCCATGCATCATCTTTATCGACGAAATCGACGCCGTCGGTCGCCATCGTGGCGCCGGCATGGGCGGTGGACACGATGAACGTGAGCAGACTCTCAACCAGTTGCTGGTTGAGATGGACGGCTTTGAAATGAATGACGGCATCATCGTGATCGCTGCAACCAACCGTCCTGACGTACTCGACCCTGCGCTTCTGCGTCCGGGCCGTTTCGACCGCCAGGTTGTTGTTGGTCTGCCGGACATCCGTGGTCGCGAACAGATTCTCAAGGTTCACATGCGCAAAGTGCCAATGGGCGACGACGTCGCTCCGGGTGTTATCGCGCGTGGTACCCCGGGCTTCTCCGGTGCCGACCTGGCCAACCTGGTCAACGAGGCATCGCTGTTCGCTGCTCGCAGCGGCAAGCGCATCGTCGAGATGAAGGAATTCGAGCTGGCCAAAGACAAGATCATGATGGGCGCCGAGCGCAAATCGATGGTCATGTCCGAGAAAGAAAAACAGAACACTGCTTATCACGAAGCGGGCCACGCTATTGTTGGTCGCGTCGTGCCTGAGCATGATCCGGTCTACAAAGTGTCGATCATTCCGCGCGGTCGTGCACTGGGTGTGACGATGTTCCTGCCGGAAGAAGATCGCTATAGCCTGTCAAAGCGTGCGTTGATCAGTCAGATCTGCTCGCTGTACGGCGGCCGTATTGCTGAAGAAATGACCCTGGGCTTCGACGGTGTCACCACTGGTGCTTCCAACGACATCATGCGTGCAAGTCAGATTGCGCGAAACATGGTGACCAAGTGGGGCCTGTCGGAAAAACTTGGTCCGCTGATGTATGCCGAAGAAGAGGGAGAAGTGTTCCTCGGTCGCGGCGGTGGTGGCCAGGCTGCCAGCTTCTCCGGTGATACTGCCAAGCTGATCGACTCCGAAGTGCGCAGCATCATTGATCAGTGCTACGGCACGGCCAAGCAGATCCTCACGGACAACCGTGACAAGCTCGATGCGATGGCTGATGCTTTGATGAAGTACGAGACAATCGACGCTGAACAGATCGACGACATCATGGCTGGCCGCACGCCTCGCGAGCCTCGCGATTGGTCGGGTGGTACCGGTACACCGCCGCCTCCAGTTGTCCAGGATGAGCGTCCGGAAACACCGATTGGCGGCCCGGCTGCTGACGTTTAAGGTTTGAAATGACTTCTGTTCAGTCCCTGACCCGGTTGCCTTGCGGCAACCGGGTTCTTGATTTGGCCCAGACGCATGTCATGGGCATTCTCAATGTCACTCCCGATTCCTTTTCCGATGGCGGTCGATACAACCAGCTCGACGAGGCCTTGCGCCACGCCGAAGCCATGGTTGCGGCTGGCGCGACGTTAGTTGATGTTGGCGGCGAATCCACTCGCCCTGGCGCGCGCGCGGTGTCGCCGCTGGAAGAGCTCGAGCGCGTTGCGCCTATTGTCGAGTTGATCAATCGCGAACTCGACGTGATCATCTCGGTCGATACGTCGACACCTGCCGTGATGCGCGAAACCGCGCGGCTGGGAGCAGGGTTGATCAACGATGTGCGATCGCTACGGCGTGATGGGGCACTTGATGCGGCAGCGGCAACCGGTTTGCCTGTGTGCCTCATGCATATGCTCGGAGAGCCGGGTGATATGCAGGACAATCCTCAATACGATGATGTGACTCGGGAAGTAGGCGAGTTTCTCGCCGAGCGCATGGCGCGATGTGCATTGGCAGGTATTCCGGCTGATCGAATCATCCTTGATCCCGGTTTTGGCTTCGCCAAAACCCTGCAGCACAACCTTAGCTTGTTCAAGCATATGGAAGCCCTGCATGCGCTGGGTCGCCCCTTGCTGGTGGGTGTTTCGCGCAAGAGCATGATCGGGCATGCATTGAATCGCCCTGTGGGCGAACGTTTGTATGGTGGTCTGGCTCTGGCGGCACTGGCGTCGGTCAAGGGGGCGCGTATATTGCGTGTCCATGATGTGGCGCAAACGATAGATGTCGTGCGGATGATCGCGGCCGTCGAATCAGCCGAATAAAAATGATGGAGCACTTATGAGCAAGAAATATTTTGGTACTGACGGCATTCGTGGTCGAGTCGGTGAATATCCGATTACTCCTGACTTCATGCTCAAGCTTGGCTGGGCTGCCGGCATGGCGTTCCGCAAGATGGGTGCCTGCAAGGTGCTGGTCGGCAAAGACACGCGAATTTCCGGCTACATGTTCGAGTCGGCGCTCGAGGCTGGTCTGACATCGGCAGGTGCCGATGTCATGCTGCTCGGTCCAATGCCGACGCCCGCCATTGCTTACCTGGCGCGCACGTTCCAGGCTGAGGCTGGCATAGTGATCAGTGCTTCGCACAACCCGCATGATGACAACGGCATCAAATTCTTCTCCGGAAAAGGTACCAAGCTTCCGGACGAGGTGGAGTTGATGATCGAAGAGCTGCTCGACACCCCGATGACCGTGGTCGAGTCGAGCAAGATCGGTAAGGTGTCGCGGATCAACGATGCGTCAGGCCGTTACATTGAGTTCTGCAAGAGCAGTGTGCCTACCGGCACCACTTTTTCCGGGCTGAAAGTTGTCATCGACTGCGCCCACGGCGCCACCTATAAGGTTGCTCCAAGCGTTTTCCGTGAGCTTGGTGCAGACGTTGTCGTTCTATCGGCCCAACCCAATGGCCTGAATATCAATGACAACTGCGGTTCGACCCATATGGGTCAGCTGCAGGCGGCAGTATTGTCAGAGCACGCTGACCTGGGTATCGCCTTTGATGGTGATGGCGATCGCGTATTGATGGTCGATCACACCGGCGCCATCGTCGATGGCGACGAGTTGCTGTTCATCATTGCGCGTGATTTGCATGAGCGTGGAAAGCTGCAGGGCGGTGTGGTCGGCACCCTGATGAGTAACCTTGGTCTGGAATTGGCGCTCGCCGATCTTTCGATTCCATTCATTCGTGCCAATGTCGGCGATCGCTATGTGATCGCAGAATTGCTGGAGCGTAATTGGCTGGTCGGTGGTGAGAACTCTGGGCATGTCGTTTGCTTCAATCACACCACGACGGGCGACGCGATCATTGCGGCTCTGCAGGTGCTGATGGCGCTCAAAATGCGTAACGAAGGCCTGGCGCTCGCTCGCCAAGCGTTGCGCAAGTGTCCTCAGGTGCTGATCAATGTGCGTTTCGGCGGTGGCGAAAGCCCGCTGGAGCATCCGGCAGTCAAGGAAGCCAGCGCGCGCGTAACCCAGGCAATGGCGGGGCGTGGACGTGTGCTTTTGCGCAAGTCCGGCACAGAGCCTCTGGTGCGCGTGATGGTCGAAGGCGAGGACGAAACCCTTGTTCGCGGCTATGCCGAAGAACTGGCGAAACTGGTAACTGAAGTTTCTGCCTGATACGGCTTGCAAGCCATGATTGTGTTGGGTAACATCTGCGCCCACTTTGACCGACGAGGTACAGCATGCGTCGCCCTATGGTAGCTGGTAACTGGAAGATGCACGGTACCCGCGCCAGCGTCGCTGAGCTGATCAACGGCCTTCGTCATCTGGCCTTGCCAAGCGGTGTTGATGTCGCAGTATTCCCGCCTTGCTTGCATATCAATCAAGTGATTGATGGCTTGAAAGGCAAGTCGATTTCGGTCGGCGCGCAGAATTCTGCGGTGGAATCCATGCAAGGTGCATTGACCGGTGAGATTGCGCCGAGTCAGTTGGTGGATGCAGGTTGTTCCCTGGTGCTTGTCGGGCACTCCGAACGCCGTCAGATGATGGGCGAGCGAGACGGAATGCTGAATCGCAAGTTCGCAGCGGCACAGGCATGTGGCTTGATTCCGGTGTTGTGTATAGGGGAAACCCTTGAGCAGCGCGAAGCCGGTAAAACTCTTGAAGTTGTCGGGCGTCAGCTGGGCAGCATCATTGAGGAGCTGGGTGTAGGTGCTTTTGCCAAGGCGGTAATAGCTTACGAGCCGGTCTGGGCCATTGGTACCGGGCTGACCGCAACGCCGCAGCAGGCTCAGGATGTGCATAAAGCCATTCGTGAGCAGTTGGCGGCAGAGAATTCTGAAGTCGCACGAGGTGTGCGGCTTCTATACGGCGGCAGCGTGAAGGCGGCCAATGCGGTCGAACTGTTCGGCATGCCGGATATCGATGGGGGGCTCATTGGTGGAGCTTCCCTGAATGCAGATGAGTTCGGTGCGATCTGTCGCGCCGCGGGAAACTGAAAAAATGCTGGAAACAGTCGTAGTCGTTTTTCATCTGCTGGGTGCATTGGGCGTAGTTGCTCTGGTTTTGCTGCAGCAGGGTAAGGGTGCGGACGCTGGCGCGTCTTTCGGAGCAGGTGCTTCAAATACTGTCTTCGGAAGCCAAGGTTCCTCTACCTTTCTTAGTAAGTTTACTGCTATACTTGCCGCCGGTTTCTTCATAACCAGCTTGGGGTTAGGTTACTTTGCTAAAGAGAAAGCTCATCAGCTGACTCAAGCAGGTTTGCCAGATCCAGCAGTGTTGGAAGTACCTAAGCAGCAACAACCGGCTTCTGATGATGTCCCGGTGCTTCAAGAGCAAAAGTCGGCTTCTCCAGCGACTGACGTACCTCCAGCTCAAGAGCAAAAGTAAGAAGGGTTTCACTGTAGTTTTGCCGAGGTGGTGGAATTGGTAGACACGCAACCTTGAGGTGGTTGTGCCCATAGGGTGTAGGGGTTCGAGTCCCCTTCTCGGTACCAATTAGTCAGGATAGCCCGCTGTTGCGGGCTTTCTTGCAGGTGGAAGGTAGATTGACCCTATAAGGGATCGGTCGTATACTTCCGCCCCAGCTTTGTCGCGGGGTGGAGCAGTCTGGTAGCTCGTCGGGCTCATAACCCGAAGGTCGTCGGTTCAAATCCGGCCCCCGCAACCAGTTTAAAGAGCCCCTTTTAAGGGGCTTTTTGTTAGCTGGACACTTTCAACGCCGCTGTTCGACGGCGTTTCAAGGATGGGCGTTTCGCCCATTTTTTTATTCTGCATAGCATGCACATACATGCACTAGGGGGTTCAGGTGTCGAGCAAGCTAGAAGAGTTGCAGGCCTTGCTGGCCCCGGTGGTCGTGGCCCTAGGCTATGAATGCTGGGGTATTGAGTTTTCGGCTCAAGGTCGTCACTCGATGTTGCGCGTTTATATCGATAAAGAGGGCGGTGTGCTGGTGGACGATTGCGCCATTGTCAGCCGTCAGATCAGCGGTGTCCTGGATGTTGAAGATCCAATCACCGTTGAATACACCCTCGAAGTTTCCTCGCCTGGCATGGAGCGCCCACTGTTCACTATCGAGCAGTTCGCCCAGTTTGTCGGTGCACAAGTGAAGATCAAGCTGCGTTCGCCTTTTGAAGGTCGACGCAACTTTCAGGGCCTTCTGCGCGGTGTAGAAGAACAGGATGTCGTGGTGCAGGTAGATGACCATGAATTTCTGTTGCCGATCGATATGATCGACAAGGCCAACATTATTCCCAGTTTTGACTGAGACGCGGATCCCGCGGATCCAATGGCTTGCGAAAGGCGAGGCGTACGATGAGCAAAGAAGTACTGCTGGTTGTTGAGTCGGTATCCAATGAAAAGGGCGTACCGGCAAGCGTAATTTTTGAAGCGCTGGAGCTGGCTCTGGCCACTGCTACCAAAAAGCGTTTTGAAGACGAAGTTGACCTGCGTGTGGAAATTAACCGCCACACCGGGGCATACGAAACTTTCCGTCGCTGGACGGTCGTCGAAGAGAATGATCTTGACGATCCGGCTATCGAAACCTGGCCGAGCAAGGTTGCCGAAACGCATCCTGGTGCCAACGTTGGCGACGTCGTTGAAGAAAAAATCGACTCCATCGAGTTCGGCCGCATTGCTGCACAGACTGCCAAGCAAGTCATTGTGCAGAAAGTGCGTGAAGCTGAGCGCGCTCAAGTGGTCGACGCCTATCGCGAGCGCCTTGGAGAAATCATCTCCGGCACCGTGAAGAAAGTGACCCGCGACAACGTGATCGTCGATCTGGGCAACAACGCCGAGGCGTTGCTGGCTCGTGAAGACATCATTTCTCGCGAAACCTTCCGTGTAGGCGTGCGTCTGCGTGCGCTGCTCAAGGAAATCCGCACCGAGAATCGCGGCCCGCAGCTGATCCTGTCGCGTACCGCGCCGGAAATGCTGATCGAGCTGTTCCGCATCGAAGTGCCGGAAATTGCTGAAGGTCTGATCGAAGTAATGGCTGCGTCCCGTGACCCGGGTTCGCGTGCCAAGATCGCCGTCCGCTCCAAGGACAAACGCATCGACCCGCAAGGCGCTTGCATCGGTATGCGCGGTTCGCGCGTCCAGGCAGTGTCGGGTGAGTTGGGCGGTGAGCGTGTTGATATCGTCCTGTGGGACGACAACCCGGCTCAGTTCGTGATCAACGCCATGTCCCCGGCCGAGGTTGCGGCAATTATCGTTGACGAAGATGCCCATGCAATGGACATCGCCGTTGGCGCAGACAATCTGGCTCAGGCCATCGGTCGTGGTGGTCAGAACGTGCGTCTGGCAAGCCAGTTGACTGGCTGGACCCTGAACGTGATGACCGAATCGGACATCCAGGCTAAGCAGCAAGCAGAAACCGGCGACATCCTGCGCAACTTCATTGACGAGCTGGAAGTCGACGAAGACCTGGCGCAGGTGCTGGTAGATGAAGGCTTCACCAGCCTGGAAGAGATTGCCTACGTACCGTTGGAAGAAATGCTCAACATCGACGGCTTTGACGAAGATACCGTCAACGAGCTTCGCGCTCGTGCCAAGGATCGTTTGTTGACCAAAGCCATCGCTACTGAGGAAAAGCTGGCAGACGCCCATCCGGCCGAAGACCTGCTCTCGCTTGAGGGTATGGACAAGGATTTGGCGATGGAACTGGCGGTGCGCGGCGTAATTACCCGCGAAGACCTGGCCGAGCAGTCTATTGACGACCTGCTCGACATCGACGGCATTGACGATGATCGTGCCGGCAAGTTGATCATGGCCGCCCGAGCCCATTGGTTCGAGTAATTAGGCGCGGCCTGAGGAGAGAAGTGCATGACGCAAGTCACGGTGAAACAACTGGCCGATGAGGTCAAAACACCGGTAGAGCGCCTGTTGCAGCAGATGCGTGAGGCAGGTCTGCCGCACACCGCCGCCGAAGAAAATGTGACTGACAGTGAGAAGCAATCTTTGCTGACTCACTTGAAAAGCAGCCACAAGGCGAAAGTGGAAGAACCACGCAAGATCACGCTGCAGCGTAAAACCACCAGCACCCTGCGTGTGGCTGGTAGCAAGAGCATCAGCGTTGAAGTTCGCAAAAAGAAAGTTTTCGTACAGCGCAGCCCGGAAGAAATCGAAGCCGAGCGCAAGCGTGAACTGGATGAGCGTCGCGCAGTAGAAAATGCTGCCCGCCAGAAGACTGAGCAAGAAGCCAAGCAGCGCGCCGAAGAAGAAGCACGCCGCAATCCTGGCTCTGCGCAAACCGCGACTAGCGCCGCCGTTGCAGCTCCTGCTGCAGTTGCTGAGCCGGTACGTGAAAGCGCGCCGGTGGTTGCCGCCGCTCCAGCGCCGTCTGCTGACGTTCGTAACAAGCAGAACGAACAGCGCCGTCCGGACAAACCACGTGCCGACGACAACAATCGTCGCAGTGGCGGTGGTGATGGCGAGCGCAAAAACGCTCCGCATCGCGCATCGGTCAAAGAGAAAGCGCCAGCGCCACGTGTTGCGCCACGTACTACCGACGAAGAAAGCGATGGCTTCCGTCGTGGTGGTCGCGGCAAGGCCAAGCTGAAGAAGCGCAACGCTCACGGTTTCCAGAGCCCAACCGGCCCTGTCGTGCGTGATGTGCAGATCGGCGAGACCATCACTGTTGGCGATCTCGCCAATCAGATGTCGGTCAAGGCCGCTGAAATCATCAAGTTCATGTTCAAACTGGGCACTCCAGCGACCATCAACCAGGTGCTTGATCAGGAAACTGCTCAACTGGTAGCCGAAGAACTGGGCCACAAAGTGACCCTGGTCAGCGACACCGCCCTGGAAGATTCCCTGGCCGAGTCCCTGAAGTTTGAAGGTGAGTCGTTCTCCCGTGCGCCAGTTGTGACCGTAATGGGCCACGTTGACCACGGTAAGACGTCGCTGCTCGACTACATCCGTCGTGCCAAGGTAGCTGCTGGCGAAGCCGGCGGTATCACCCAGCACATCGGTGCGTACCACGTTGAAACCGAACGCGGCATGGTTACCTTCCTCGACACCCCTGGTCACGCCGCGTTTACCGCAATGCGTGCCCGTGGTGCCAAGGCGACCGACATCGTGATCCTGGTAGTTGCAGCGGACGACGGCGTGATGCCGCAGACCATTGAAGCTGTTCAGCACGCGGTAGCCGCTGGCGTTCCACTGGTTGTTGCAGTGAACAAGATCGACAAGCCGGGCGCTGATCTCGATCGCATCCGTAGTGAACTGTCGGTTCACGGCGTGACGTCGGAAGAGTGGGGCGGTGAAACGCCGTTCGTATCGGTTTCGGCGAAACTCGGTACTGGCGTGGACGACCTGCTTGAAGCCGTTCTGCTGCAAGCTGAAGTGCTCGAGCTGAAAGCGACTCCGTCGGCTCCAGGCCGTGGTGTTGTGGTTGAATCGCGTCTCGACAAAGGTCGTGGCCCGGTTGCAACCGTTCTGGTGCAAGACGGTACCCTGCGCCAAGGCGACATGGTTCTGGTCGGTTCGAACTATGGCCGCGTGCGTGCCATGCTCGACGAGAACGGCAAGCCAATCAAGGAAGCCGGTCCTTCCATCCCTGTCGAGATTCTCGGCCTGGACGGTACCCCGGACGCTGGCGACGAGATGAGTGTGGTTGCCGACGAGAAGAAAGCCCGTGAAGTGGCTCTGTTCCGTCAAGGCAAGTTCCGCGAAGTCAAACTGGCTCGCGCTCACGCCGGCAAGCTGGAAAACATCTTCGAAAACATGGGTCAGGCAGAGAAGAAGACGCTCAATATCGTCCTCAAATCTGACGTCCGTGGTTCGTTGGAAGCTCTGCAAGGCGCTCTGAATGGCCTGGGCAACGACGAAGTGCAAGTGCGCGTAGTCGGCGGCGGTGTCGGTGGTATCACCGAGTCCGATGCCAACCTGGCACTGGCTTCGAGCGCTGTACTGTTCGGCTTCAACGTGCGTGCCGATGCTGGCGCACGGAAGATCGTCGAGCAGGAAGGTCTGGATATGCGTTACTACAACGTGATCTACGACATCATCGAAGACGTCAAGAAAGCCCTGACCGGTATGCTCGGCAGCGATGTTCGCGAGAACATTCTGGGTGTCGCCGAAGTGCGTGACGTGTTCCGTTCGCCGAAGTTTGGCGCGATCGCAGGCTGCATGGTGATCGAAGGTGTTGTGCACCGTAACCGTCCGATCCGTGTACTGCGTGAAGACATCGTTATCTTCGAAGGCGAGCTGGAATCCCTGCGCCGCTTCAAGGATGACGCTTCCGAAGTACGTGCCGGCATGGAATGCGGTATCGGCGTGAAGAGCTACAACGACGTCAAAGTCGGCGACAAGATCGAAGTCTTCGAGAAGGTTCAGGTTGCTCGCAGCCTCTAACTCGCGCACTTCAAGGGCCGCGTCGGGCCGTCGCATGAAAATGCGCGGCACGGCGTCAGGACTCTAAACGCAACGCCCGGTCTGGCTTTTGTCAGGCCGGGCGTTTGCCGCTTTCAGACCTTGCGGGTTTCACCGTGGGGCAGTAACAGGTAACAAATCATGGCAAAAGAATACAGCCGTACCCAACGTATCGGCGATCAGATGCAGCGTGAGCTGGCCCAGCTGATCCGTCGTGAAGTCAAAGATCCGCGCGTCGGCCTGGTGACTATTACCGCAGTGGAAGTCAGCCGTGACGTCGGTCACGCCAAGATTTTCATCACCGTGATGGGGCAGGACAACGCAGAAGACATCGCGCAAAGCATCAAGGTACTGAATGCCGCCGCAGGTTTCCTGCGTATGCAACTGGCCCGCGAAATGAAGCTGCGCAGCGTGCCGCAATTGCACTTCCACTACGACGAATCCGTTGTCCGTGGTGCGCACCTGTCGGCGCTGATCGAGCGCGCTGTTGCTGAAGACAATCAGCACGTTGTCGTTCCAGCACCTGAAGACACCAAGGAGTAACTCGGTGGCTCAGGTCAAACGTATCCGTCGTAACGTCAGCGGCATCATCCTGCTCGACAAGCCGCTGGGGTTCACCTCAAACGCCGCGCTGCAGAAGGTTCGCTGGCTGCTCAACGCCGAGAAAGCCGGGCATACTGGTAGTCTCGACCCACTGGCCACCGGTGTACTGCCGCTGTGCTTCGGTGAGGCCACCAAGTTCTCGCAGTACCTGCTCGATTCCGACAAGGGTTATGAAACCCTGGCGCAGTTGGGCAAGACCACCACCACGGCGGATGCCGAAGGTGAGGTTTTGCAGGAGCGCCCGGTGACCGTTGGTCGCGCCGATGTCGAGGCTGCGTTGCCGAATTTTCGCGGCCAAATCAGTCAGATACCGCCGATGTACTCAGCGCTCAAGCGTGATGGCCAGCCGCTGTACAAGCTGGCACGTGCAGGCGAAGTAGTGGAGCGTGAACCGCGTTCTGTTACTATTGCGCGCTTGGAATTACTGGCCTTCGAAGGCGATACTGCGCGGCTTGCGGTGGATTGCAGCAAGGGCACCTATATCCGCACCCTGGTGGAGGATATTGGTGAGCAACTCGGTTGTGGTGCGTACGTCGCAGAATTGCGTCGTACCCAGGCCGGGCCTTTCACTCTGGCGCAGACCGTTACCCTCGAAGAGCTTGAAGCGGTACATGCCGAAGGCGGCAACGAAGCGGTCGACCGCTTCCTGATGCCATCGGACAGCGGCTTGCTGGATTGGCCGCTGCTGCACTTCTCGGAAGCGAGCGCGTTCTACTGGCTCAACGGCCAGCCGGTACGTGCCCCGGATGCTCCGAAGTTCGGCATGGTGCGGGTACAGGATCACAATGGTCGCTTCATCGGCATCGGTGAAGTGAGCGAAGACGGGCGCATCGCGCCACGTCGTTTGATTCGGTCAGAATGACCGAAACCAGCCTGTGTAACAGCAGGCTGGCGAGTGTGGCTGTTAACAGGCACGGTCACGACTCATTTATAGATACAGGGATTTGTCCCTGGCCTGTTGAAGCTGTTTCTCTGAAACAGTTTCCTGATAAAAGGATTGCCTCATGGCTCTCGACGTTCAAGAAAAAGCTCAAATCGTTGCTGACTACCAGCAAGCTGTTGGTGACACTGGTTCGCCAGAAGTGCAAGTTGCACTGCTGACCCACAACATCAACAAGCTGCAGGGTCACTTCAAGGCCAACGGTAAAGATCACCACTCCCGTCGTGGTCTGATCCGCATGGTAAACCAGCGTCGCAAGCTGCTGGACTACCTGAAAGGCAAGGATCTGGGTCGTTATCAGACTCTTATCGGTCGCCTGGGTCTGCGTCGCTAATAAGCGATTGCGCTCTGAGGTTGGTTGTTTGTCAGACGTCCGCGGTTTTCCGCGGGCTTCCGGCAGGCTCCCAGCCTCAAGTTTTATCTGGATACACGTTTTACCCTGGACAGGCGTCGGGCCGATTCCCGGCATTGCCCAAGAATTTCGCAAGAAACCAGTTCCCCAAGAGCCACAAAGAAGGTAGGACACCGTGAACCCGGTAATCAAAAAATTCCAGTTCGGTCAGTCGACCGTTACCCTCGAGACAGGCCGTATTGCCCGTCAAGCCTCCGGCGCAGTGCTGGTTACTGTTGATGACGACGTGACCGTACTGGTGACCGTTGTTGGCGCCAAGCACGCAGACCCAAGCAAAGGCTTCTTCCCTCTTTCCGTTCACTACCAGGAAAAGACTTACGCTGCCGGTAAGATCCCTGGCGGTTTCTTCAAGCGCGAAGGCCGTCCTTCCGAGAAAGAAACCCTGACTTCCCGACTGATCGACCGTCCGATCCGTCCGCTGTTCCCAGAAGGTTTCATGAACGAAGTGCAGGTTGTCTGCACCGTCGTTTCCACCAGCAAAAAGACCGATCCGGACGTCGCTGCGATGATCGGTACTTCGGCTGCCCTGGCCATCTCGGGCATCCCGTTCGACGGTCCGATCGGCGCCGCTCGCGTTGCTTTCCACGAAAGCACCGGCTACCTGCTGAACCCGACTTACGAGCAGCAGAAAGCATCGAGCCTGGACATGGTCGTTGCCGGTACCTCGGAAGCCGTGTTGATGGTTGAATCGGAAGCCAAAGAGCTGACCGAAGACCAGATGCTGGGCGCTGTACTGTTTGCTCACGACGAGTTTCAGGTTGTGATCAACGCTGTTAAAGAACTGGCTGCTGAAGCTGCCAAGCCTACCTGGGCCTGGGCTCCACAAGCCGAAGCGACTGAACTGCTGGGCGCTATCCGCTCCGAGTTCGGCACTGCGATCTCCGACGCCTACACCATCACAGTCAAGGCCGACCGTTATGCTCGCCTGGGCGAGTTGAAGGATCAGGTTGTGGCCAAGCTGTCCGGTGAAGAAGGCCAGCCTTCGTCCAGCGACGTCAAAGCTGCTTTCGGCGAAATCGAATACCGCACCGTTCGCGAAAACATCGTAAACGGCAAGCCACGTATCGACGGTCGCGACACCAAAACCGTACGTCCGCTGAACATCGAAGTCGGCGTTCTGCCGAAGACTCACGGTTCGGCTTTGTTCACCCGTGGTGAAACCCAGGCTCTGGTAGTCGCGACTCTGGGTACTGCCCGTGACGCACAACTGCTGGACACCCTGGAAGGCGAGAAAAAAGACCCGTTCATGCTGCACTACAACTTCCCTCCGTTCTCGGTGGGCGAGTGTGGTCGCATGGGTGGTGCTGGTCGTCGCGAAATCGGTCACGGCCGTCTGGCCCGTCGTTCGATTGCCGCCATGCTGCCTGCCGCTGACGTGTTCCCGTACACCATCCGTGTTGTCTCGGAAATCACCGAATCGAACGGTTCGAGCTCGATGGCTTCCGTGTGCGGCGCTTCCCTGGCTCTGATGGACGCCGGTGTGCCGATGAAGGCGCCGGTTGCCGGTATCGCCATGGGTCTGGTTAAAGAAGGCGAGAAGTTCGCCATCCTGACCGACATCCTCGGTGACGAAGACCACCTGGGCGACATGGACTTCAAAGTAGCGGGTACCGCCAAAGGTGTGACCGCGCTGCAGATGGACATCAAGATCAAGGGCATCACCGAAGAGATCATGGAAATCGCTCTGGGCCAAGCCCTGGAAGCGCGCCTGAACATCCTCGGCCAGATGAACCAGATCATTGGTCAGTCGCGTAACGAGCTGTCGGAAAATGCTCCGACCATGATCGCGATGAAAATCGACACCGACAAGATCCGTGATGTTATCGGTAAAGGTGGCGCGACCATCCGTGCGATCTGCGAAGAAACCAAGGCTTCGATCGACATCGAAGACGACGGTTCGATCAAGATCTTCGGCGAAACCAAGGAAGCTGCTGAAGCTGCACGTCAGCGCGTTCTGGGCATCACCGCTGAAGCCGAGATCGGCAAGATCTACGTCGGCAAGGTTGAGCGCATCGTCGACTTCGGCGCATTCGTCAACATCCTGCCGGGCAAGGACGGTCTGGTTCACATCTCGATGCTGAGCGACGCTCGCGTTGAGAAAGTGACCGACATCCTGAAAGAAGGCCAGGAAGTGGAAGTACTGGTACTGGACGTGGACAACCGCGGCCGTATCAAGCTGTCCATCAAAGACGTGGCAGCGGCCAAGGCTTCGGGCGTTTAATCACCCCAAAGCTTTAGCGCAATAAAAATGCCCCGCCGTGAAAACGGCGGGGCATTTTTTTGTCTGTGGAAAACCATAAAAAATCGCAGCTTGCGGTGAGCCGTGCAGGCGCTGCGAACTTTGCGTTTGTGAAAACCGGTGCTAGTTTTATCCCACCGCCCGTGTAGCTCAGCCGGTAGAGCAGCGCACTCGTAACGCGAAGGTCGCAGGTTCGATTCCTGTCTCGGGCACGATCCCCTTTATTTCACCTTGCGGCTCAGATCCTCGACGGTACGTTTGAGCTGGTCCATTGCTCGGTCCTGATCGTTGATCTTCTGCTTCAGGTTTGAAATTTCACTGCTGCTCGAATTGGAGCTTGAGCCACTGTTGCGCTTGAGCTCTTCAACCTGGCGGCCGAGAGTATCCAATTCACGATCCTGTTCTTTGACCTTGTTCTTCAACTCGTCGATTTCCTTGCCGCTGGAGCTGGAGCTGGAGCCGCTGCTGCGCTTGAGCTCTTCGATCTGGCGCGATTGGTCGCTGACGGTGTCACGCATCTTTTTCAGTTCATCGATGCTGATGTCACTTCGGATGACGACATCTTTGCCGTAATCGTTGTGAATCAGAGGAACCTTGTCGCCATAGGACGGGCTGCTGTTGCTCAACTCAACAGCCATTGCGCTTGCCGGCAACGCCAGAGCGGCGATCAGAGCAGTCGTGGACACAATAGAAGAAATTTTCAAAAAGCTGCGCATCACTGGTTTTCCTTGTGAACAGCGGATGAGTGCCGAAGTGGCACATCGCTACGACTTGGAATCGGCATTTATGTTCCGCAGGTCAGCTTTTTTTGAGAGAGATGTAAAGAGCCGTGTAATTCCTCATGCAAACGTCCTATATTCGGTGCCTGCATGAGCATCGCCCTGCAGTTTTCAGATGATCCCGAATGGTTCCGAAGGCCGGACAATCCGCGTCAGAGAGATCCTTGATGATCCAGATCCATCTTCCATTCCTATGATCAGCGAGAACGACATGACCGAATTAACTCAAGAGCAACGCCACGAACAAGCGCTGGAAAAGTACATTCTGGACGTGCCCGATCTGAAGGAGGAGATCAAGGACTTGAGTGCCGATGATCAGAAAGATCAGATCCAGTGGGCGTTCGAAGACGAAGCTGAATCCCAGGGCTTGCAGCCGTGGGAGCTGACGCTCAAGTACACAAGCACGCCGGAGGAGTTCGAGGCCCAGCGCCTTGTTCTGCACAAGGAGGCGGCTGAAGTGCTCGGCGTCGAGTGGGAAGAGTACTGCGAGATGAACAATCTCGTCGTTTGACGAGAACTACTAGCTCCAAGCCGCAAGCGACAAGTCAAAGCGGTACAGCTTTGGCTTGCAGCTTGCAGCTCTGGACTTGCCGCTGCTGTTTAAAGGCTGAGACGCATCGACAGGTCCACCGCCTTCACATCCTTGGTCATCGCGCCAATCGAGATGTAATCCACCCCGGTTTCGGCGATCGGCAGCAGCGTGTTTTCGTTGATGCCGCCGCTGGCCTCCAGTTTTGCCTTGCCGCCGTTCAGGCGCACGGCTTCGCGCATGTCGTCCAGGCTCAATTCGTCGAGCATGATGATGTCGGCACCGGCCTCCAGCGCCTCCTTCAGCTCTTGCAGACTTTCCACTTCGATTTCCACAGGTTTGCCCGGGGCAATCTTGTGCGCGGCGGCAATGGCTTGCGCGATGCCACCGCTGGCAGCGATGTGGTTTTCCTTGATCAGAAACGCGTCGTACAGGCCGATGCGGTGGTTGTGGCAGCCGCCACAGGTCACGGCGTATTTCTGCGCCAGACGCAGGCCTGGCAGGGTTTTGCGGGTGTCGAGCAGCTTGACCTGAGTCTCGCCCACGAAGTCTGCCAAATACTGCGCGCGAGTCGCCACACCGGAAAGCAATTGCAGGAAGTTCAAGGCGCTGCGTTCACCGGTCAATAGCGAACGGGCCGGGCCCTCCAGATGAAACAGTGGCTGATTGGGTTTGACCCGCTCGCCATCGATTACCTGCCAATGCACCGCCACCCGTGGATCGAGCTGGCGAAACACCGCGTCGACCCATGCCGTGCCGCAGATAACGGCGTCGTCGCGAGTGATGATGGTGGCTTTGGCCAGACGTTCGGCCGGGATCAGTTGCGCGGTGATGTCGCCGCTGCCGATGTCTTCGAGCAACGCACGGCGCACGTTGGCTTCGATTTCGGCGGTCAAATCGGCGAGACGTAGATTCGGCATAACGGGCTCCACAAACAAAGTGATTCGATTATAGGGGCATGGCGCGAGCCAACCCAAGGCAAGAACTTGCGTGCCTGGCCGCAGCTGGTCGATTTCTTTGAGCAAACCCCAGTGGGGCGTGGTCAGTTGAGGGTGGCTGGACGGGCATAGGGGAAACCCTGACGCCTATGGCGCTGGCGACATCTTTTGCAAGATAATCCGCCTTGTATTTGACGTCATAGGGTTGACGTCTTTTTTTGCTGAAGGGTTGAACCCTGTTGGAGCGAGCTTGCTCGCGAATGTCGGGTGTTATTCACCCGCGATGTCACCGACAGATCGCCTTCGCGAGCAAGCTCGCTCCCACAGGGGCGGTGTCCTGACTCACCGAAAGAATCACCGTTTCAGGAGGCTTGGATGCACAACGACGGGAAAGTGGTGCCTTTGTACAAGGCGTCTGCCGATCAGGCGAATCACTCGCCGCTCGCCCGCCTGCCTGTGATTCTGCTTCAGGTTCGCGACAAGGCTGCCCAGCAACTGCGCCATGGGTTGCAGGAGCTGTTCGATGATGCCGACGACACCCTGTTCGAAATGGCTGACCGGGCACGCAACGACGTCGAGCAGAACATCTTTTTTGAAGCGATGCGCGACTTGCGCCTCAAACGCAAAAACATCGAGCGCGGCTTTCTCGAGCAGTTCTTCGAAGCCTTTGTCGGTCTCACTCAATACCAACCCGCGTACAACACGCTGGCGCACCCGTTGCTGTTCGAAGACTGCGCGCCGCGCACCGACGACATGGAACGCACCGTCGCCGTGGAGACCATGGTCGGCCGCGTGCTCAAGCGTGATGGCTTCGCCTTGGGGCAACTGACCGCGCGCCTCAACGCATTGCTGGATAATTCCTTTGCCGATCAACACAACCCCCTCGGCCCGGCGCTGCTCTGTGAGTTCTTTTTGCAGGCCGGCCGTAATCTGGGCGTTGAGATCAAGGTCAAACTGATCCTGCTCAAGCTGTTCGAGCGCTATGTACTGGCCGACACCGAACAGTTATATGCCGAAGCCAATCAGCTGCTCAGCGCCACCGGCGTGTTGCCTGAGTTGAAACCGGCCCCGGCGCGACGCGCGATTGATCGTGCGGCGGCCAGTATCAGTCGCGAAGAAAGCGCCGAGCCTGTAGCGGCGGACGAGAGTGTCCAGGAAGTTTTCGCTGCGTTGCAGGCGTTGCTGCTGAACGTGCGCGGCAGTGTTGCGCCGAGCCTCGAATCAGGCGCCTGCGCCCAGCCGATCAGCACGCGCGACCTGCTGCGCCTGCTCTCGCATTTGCAGCAATATGTGCCGGCGCTGGCGGCGCAGGACGATTTCGACCTGCGTAACCAGCTCGAACAACTGCTGACGCGGGTCAGCGTCAGAACGGGCAAGTCGCGGATCGTCGGAGGCGCTGATGAGGATGTGATCAACCTGATCGCCATGGTCTTCGACTGCATCCTCGAAGACCGCAATCTGCCGGACTCGCTCAAGGCCTTGATCGCACGATTGCAGATTCCGATGCTCAAGGTCGCGGTACTCGACAAGAGTTTCTTCAGTCGCAGCAGCCACCCGGCGCGGCGTCTGCTCAATGAAATTGCCGATGCGGCCATGGGCTGGGGGGATTGCGACAGCGATGCGCGCGACAGTCTGTATCTGCGCATCGAACAAGTGGTGCAGCGCCTGCTGACCGATTTTGTCGATGATCCGGCGATATTCTCCGAACTGTTGGCGGATTTCCTCGCTTTCACCAGTGATCAGCGTCGGCGCAGCGAACTCCTCGAACAACGTCTGCGCGATGCGGAAGAGGGGCGGGCGAAAACCGAGCTGGCGCGGCGACGCGTCGAGCATGCGTTGAATCTGGCACTGTTGGGCAAAGTCTTGCCGCCGTCGGTGGTGACCTTCGTGCAGGATGCCTGGAGCAAGGTGTTGCTGCTGACCTGCCTCAAACATGGCGACCAGTCCGCCGAATGGCAAGCTGATGCGCAGACCATGGAGCAACTCATCTGGAGCGTTCAGCGTCACGACGATGCTGAGGCTGGCATGCGTCTGCTGGCGCTGGTGCCGGGTTTGCTCAAGTCGCTGCGCGATGGCCTGACCCGCTGCGCATTCGATCCGTTTGCCACCAGCGAATTTTTCTCTGAGCTGGAAACGCTGCATGTGCGCGTGCTCGAGCGTACCGGTGGATCTGCTCAGGCCGAAGCGCCGGCGATGATCGAGGTGTCGCGGCAGATCGTCTTGCCAATGGCGCAAGAGGGTGAAACGGCGCTAGCCTCGGCGCGTCTGTCCCATCACGACGTTGGCCTGCAGCAGGTGGCTCAATTGCACCTGGGCAGTTGGGTTGCGTTTCAGGAGGACGAGGAAAACACCCTGCGCTGCAAGCTCGCGGCAATCATAGAAGCGACGGGCAAGTACGTGTTTGTCGACCGTACCGGCATGAAAGTGCTGGAGCGCAGTCGCATCGGCCTGGCTCTTGAGTTCCAGCGTGGTGCGGTGCGCGCGCTGGACGACACCTTGTTGTTTGATCGGGCGCTGGAGTCGGTGTTGGGCAATCTGCGGCGACTCAATCGCGCCAAGTGATCGCGCGCCGGGGGCCGATCACGGCATACTGGGCGCCAACACAGTCGGCGTTGAAGGAATCGGTATGCAGTTGGATCCCGCTAGCGGGTGGTGTCACGGGGTGCAGACTTGCCCATCGCCCAACTTCAATGAGCGCCCTGCGGGCGAAATCTCCCTGTTGGTTATCCACAACATCAGCCTGCCGCCGGCGCAGTTCGCCACCGGCAAGGTGCAGGAATTTTTCCAGAATCGTCTGGATGTCACCGAACATCCCTACTTTGCAGGGATTGCCGACTTACGGGTCTCGGCGCATTTTCTGATTGAACGTGACGGCAAGGTCACCCAGTTTGTCTCCTGTCTTGAGCGGGCGTGGCATGCAGGCGTGTCGATTTTTGAAGGGCGCGAAACCTGTAACGATTTTTCCGTGGGCATTGAGCTCGAAGGCACTGATGATCTGCCGTTCACCGATGCGCAGTATCAGGCGTTGACGGCGCTGACCCGTCAGTTGCAGACAGCATTTCCGGCTATCACCGGCGCCCGCATTTGCGGGCACAGCGACATTGCACCCGGGCGCAAGACCGATCCTGGCCCGGCATTCGACTGGGCGCGTTACCGCGCGGCCCTGGCACAAGAGGAAGGACAATGAGTTTTCTGGTGTTACTGCTGGCGCTCTGGATCGAGAAATTCTCGGCCCTGCGCCATCGGGTTCAACGCGATGGCGGATGGATTCGCGAACTGAACAAACTCGAAACCAGCGAGCGACTGGCCAAACAGCCATGGCTGGTACTGACGATTCTGGTGCTGCTGCCGGTGGCGTTGCTGGCCCTGTTGCTGGTGGTGCTGGAGCCGGTGGCGTACGGCTTGCTGGCCCTGCCGGTGCATTTGCTGGTGGTGATTTATAGCCTGGGGCGCGGCGACCTGCTCGGCGGTCTCGGGCCGTTTCGCGATGCCTGGCGGCGTGAGGATCTGCAAGCCGCGGCGCATGTGGCCAAGCGCGATCTGAACATTTGTGCCGACAACGGCGAGCAATTGCTCGATCGGGTGCAGGAGCATTTGTTGTGGCAGGCCTATCAAAGCTTCTTCGCCGTGATTTTCTGGTATTTCCTGCTCGGTCCGGTGGCGGCATTGGCCTATCGCTTGTTGGCGCTGGCCCAGGAGCACGGGCAGAACCCGGCGCTGGTCGAACGTGCCGCGCAACTGCGCCATGCCTTTGACTGGGTGCCGGTGCGTCTGTTGGCGGCAAGTTTTGCCTTGGTCGGCAACTTCGTTGCGGTCAGTCGGGTGATGCTGCATGAATTGCTGAACTGGAACATCAGCGCTGCGCAACTGATCAACAAGGTCGGGTTGGCCGCGGGAGAGATCCCGCCGCCGACGGTCGGCCCGGAAGGCGTCAACACCCTCGATTGCCTGTGGGAATTGCTGCTGCGGGCGGCGGTGTTGTGGTATGCCGGGTTTGCCTTGTGGACAGTATTGATTCACTGATTCCTGTCTGAAGATCAAAAGATCGCAGCCTGCGGCAGCTCCTACTTTTGGGTCTGTGTTTCCTGGAAGAGCTGCCGCAGGCTGCGATCTTTTTTGTCGTTAACCTTAAGTTACAAAACCTCCCTTCGATTTGAGCTATACAGAGATGGCGCGCGATAGTGGCTATCTGCTGTACCCGCGCGCCTGCCAATAAAAACAAGAAAAACCAAGGGAGACTTCCAGTGAAGAGCTTGCTCTATCCCGCCGTCTCGCTGATGAATCGTCTGAGCTTCGGTATGAAGTTCAGCCTGATCAGCGTGCTGTTTCTGGTGCCGATGCTGGTGACCAATTTCTATCTGGTGCGCGATTCCTATCGTGAATTCCAGGGCACCCGGGTCGAGCTGCAAAGCCTTGATTTGCTCGGCAGCAGCCTGAGCCTGCGCCGCGATCTGGAAACCCTGAACAATCTGGTGCAGATCAACGTCACCCTCGGCCAGTCCGGCAAGGCGGGCAATGTCGAATCGCAGATCACCACTCTCGAACAAGCCGTACTGGCACGTCTGGAAGGCTTGGCGGCAATGACCGACGATCCCGAACAGATCAAGGTGTTCGACGGCAAGCGCGATGAAATGATTGCTGCGTTCAAGGCCCAGCAAGCGGAAAAATCCCTGCAAAGCAAAAGTGCGTTGATCGGCAAATTGTTGGCCAGTGCGCAGATTTTCAGCCAGATCATCACCAGTCAGGCCGGTCTGAGCCGCGACAACCAGGGCGACATCCGTCAACTCAGCGAACTCGTCACCCTGATCACACCCACTGTGACGCAAACCCTCGGTGAAGGCCGGGCCATGGGCTCGTATTCACTGGGGCAGGGTTTCCTCAACAGTTCGTCGAGCACCCGTTTTGACGAGTTGCTGGTGCAGATCGAAAAGCTCCAGGCCGAATACGCCTTGAAACTGCAGGACGCCCTCGGCTCGAGCAAAGCCGCGCACGAAACGCTCAGCGCTTCGGCTGACATTAGTAAGACTTCGCTGAAGCAGGCGAGCGAACTGTTCGAAGAACAAGTGGTGATGGCCGACACGCTCGATGCACCGTGGCAGGCGTTTTACGACCAGACTACTGCGCTCATCGACAAGACCTACCAGCTCAACGAAGCCACCCTGAAATTCCTCGACACGCAATTACAGCAGCGCCTGACGCAAAACCGCACGCACATGGTCTTGCAGGCTGTGGCGTTGTCGGTGGTGTTCGTGCTGATTTTCTATCTGTATGGCGGCTTCTACGCGTCGACCCGCACCACACTCAAACGCCTCGGCGCGATGATGGACAAGGTCGCGGCTGGCGACATGACAGTCAACTTCAAGGCCAGCAGCCGCGATGAATTAGGCGAGTTGGGCGAAGTGTTCAACGGCACGGTAAAGAAGATTCACGACTTGATTGAACGGGTCGGGCAAACCGTTGGCGAAGTCGAACGCCAGGCCGGGCAAGTGGAAAGTGTGTCGGCGCAAAGCAATCTGGCCGTTGCCGGGCAACGCTCGCAGATCGAACAAGTGGCCACGGCGATGAACCAGATGTCGGCGACATCCCTTGAGGTGGCGCGCAGCGCCGCAGCGGCGGTGAGCAGCGCCCACAGTGTGAATGACGAAACCATCAGCGGTCGTGGTCTGGTCGAGTCGCAGCAGGGCAGCATCGCTGCGTTGGCCAGCGAGATCGATCAGTCAGTGCTGGTGATCAATCAACTGGCCAGTGACAGCCAGGCGATCAGCCGCGTTCTGGAAGTGATCAAGAGTATTGCCGAGCAGACCAACCTGCTGGCGCTCAACGCGGCGATTGAAGCGGCGCGTGCGGGTGAGCAGGGACGCGGTTTTGCGGTGGTGGCGGACGAAGTGCGCACGCTGGCCAAACGCACCCAGCAATCGACCGAAGAAATTGAACAGATGATCGCCAAGCTGCACGGCGGCGTGGGTGCGGCGGTCAAGGCGATGGGTGTCAGCCATCAAATGGCCAGCGGCACGGTCGGGCAGTCGGAAAAGGTTCAGCAGGCGCTGGAAAACATCCTTGGCGCCGTCGGAATGATCGTCGATCAGAACCAGCAAATCGCCGCTGCGGTGGAGCAGCAGACGGCGGTGGCCCATGACATTGACCAGAACATTGTCGAGATCAACCGCGCAGGTGAGCGCACGGCGCAAGGTGCGCACCAGACTGAAGACGCCAGCCGCGCACTGTCCGCCCAGGTCGTGGAGCTCAAACAGCTGATCAGCGCTTTTCGCGTTTGAGACGCTCAAATACCTGTGGGAGCGAGCCTGCTCGCGAATGCAATCTGTCGGCGGGATTGGCGTCGTCTGACACACCGATTTCGCGAGCAGGTTCGCTCCCACAGGGGAAAGTGTTTCCAGCTACCAGCCGAACACGGCGCAGCTATTGGCAGTGCTGGCCGCAGCAAGTTGTTGAGGGGAGATATTCATCAGATCGGCGAGCGCTGTGCAAATCGCCGGCAAGTGCGCCGGGCTGTTGCGCACTCCCGGGAACATTGCAGGCGCCATGTCCGGTGAATCGGTTTCCAGCACAATCGAATCCAGTGGCAAATCCGCCAGTACCCGATGCATGCGCAACGCCTGTGGCCAGGTCGGGGCGCCACCGAGGCCGAGTTTGAAACCGAGTTTGATGTATTCCCGTGCTTCCTCACGGCTGCCGGCGAACGCGTGGATGATCCCGGCCCGCTTCAAACGAAAACGCTTGAGCGTGGCAATCACTGCCGCGTGACTGCGCCGCACATGGATCAGCGCCGGCAAATCGAAATCCGCCGCCAGTTGCAGTTGCGCGTCGAACAGCGCCTGCTGCCGCTCGCGGTCCAGCGTTTCGATGAAGTAATCCAGACCAATCTCGCCGACTGCACACAACTGCCGATGGCCGCGCAATCGCGTCAGCCAATCGCCGAGGGTCGGTAAATCCTCGGGACGATGCTGATCGAGATAAACCGGATGTAAACCGAACGCCGCGTACAGATCCGAATCGCTCTGCACCAGGTCCCACACCCGCTGCCAGTTCCCTTCATAGACGCCCAGCACCACCATCCGCCGCACCCCAAGGGCGCGGCTTTCGGCCAGCAGCGCCGAGCGATCTGCGTCGAAGTCGGGGAAGTCCAGGTGAGTGTGGCTGTCGATCAGCTCCACGGATCAATCCCGGTGAATACGCTGCTTGAAGGTCCGCGCAATCGCTTGCACGCCAGGCTGGTATTGCGACTGCTCGACAGCGGCCAATGCCAGTTCCAGCGCCTTGTCGGCGATCAGTTGATGCTGCTGGGCCATGGCGTTGACCGGCAGCGGCAGGAAGTCGAGCAGTTGCGTGTCACCAAACGTGCCGAGGCGCAGCGGCCGCGATTTCAGCGGGAAGTCATGCAGCGCATCGAACACTCCCTGCAACAACACGTAGGACGTGGTTACCAGCGCATCCGGCAAATGCCCCAGACGTTGCAGGAGTTCTTCCATCAATTGCTTGCCGCAGTCACGACTGAAGGACTCGGCGTGCTCGACCAGCACTTCGCCTTTGAAATCGACGAGAGCCTGTCTGAAACCGGCGGCACGTTCCTGGCTGATGCTCAGTTCCGGGCGCGCGCCGAGCAGCACGATCTGTTTAAGCTGCGGATCGAGCAGGCTCTGGGTCAGGTGCAGACTGGCCTCGCGGTCGTCGCTGATCACCGAACAGAAATGCTCCGGCTCCATGACCCGGTCGATGGCGATGATCGGCAGCCCCTTGGCCTGCAACTGAAGATAGCTGTCATCACCGGGTGGCAGACAACTGGCGACGATCAGCGCATCACAACGGCGCGCCTTGAACAGTTGCAGCAGTTTGCGCTCGCTGTCCGGCGCATCGTCGGAACTGGCGATCAGCAACTGATAGCCGCGGGCCCGCGCACCTTGCTCCAGCAGCTTGGCGATCCGCGCGTAGCTGGGGTTTTCCAGATCCGGCAGGATAAAACCCAACGTGCGGGTATGGCGGCTGCGCAGTCCCGCCGCTTGTGGGTTGGGCGTAAAGCCGTGCAGATCGACCACCGCGCGCACCCGCTCGACGGTCGCGGTGCTGATGCGTTGCTGTTCGGCCTTGCCGTTGATGACGTAGCTCGCGGTGGTCACGGACACTCCGGCCAACCGCGCGATATCACTGAGTTTCAACTCGGGATTTCCTTGTTATTTCGAGCATGCCGCGAGATTTTCGCCAATCCTACCCGATAAGGGCAGACAACTTATTGTCTACGCGCATCCGACAAGTTGGACTTCAAGGATGAGACATTATCGAGTAACGTGCCGATCAATCTAGATTAAACGTTTCAGCAAGCGTATTTTCTACGTTTTAGACGCCTTTGGCCGGTTCTGCCGTAAAACCGCCAAAATTGCCCCTGAAAAGGATGGCCGACAGCGCCTAAGCTGCAAACAATTCAAAACAATACCTGGCGCCGTAAAACGCCAAAAAGGAGATCGCATGCTCGAGCTCACTATAGAGCAGATATCCATGGGCCAATCGGCTGTGGATAAACCCGCTGCTCTGCAATTGCTGGCCAGTCATCTGGTGGCCGATGGTCTGGTCGCTGACGGATACCTCGCAGGATTGCAGGCGCGTGAGGCCCAGGGCTCGACCTTTCTCGGTCAAGGTATTGCCATTCCCCACGGCACTCCTGAAACCCGCGAGCTGGTGTTTACCACCGGCGTGCGCCTGATGCAGTTCCCTGAGGGTGTCGATTGGGGCGATGGCCAGATCGTTTATCTGGCCATCGGCATTGCCGCCAAATCCGACGAACACTTGCGCCTGCTGCAACTGCTCACCCGTGCACTCGGCGAGACCGATCTGGGCCAGGCCCTGCGTCGCGCCAGTTCGCCTGAAGCGCTGCTGAAACTGCTGCAAGGCGCACCGCAGGAACTGGCGCTCGACGCGCAGATGATCGGCCTCGGCGTTTCCGCTGACGATTTTGAAGAACTGGTCTGGCGTGGCGCGCGGCTGCTGCGCCAGGCCGATTGCGTGAGCAACGGTTTCGCCGCGGTATTGCAGCAAGTCGAAGCGCTGCCATTGGGCGATGGCCTGTGGTGGCTGCACAGCGAGCAAACCGTGAAGCGTCCGGGCCTGGCGTTTGTCACCCCGGATAAACCGATGCGTTACCTCGGTCAGCCACTGAGCGGTCTGTTTTGTCTGGCCAGTCTCGGCGAGGCGCATCAGGCCCTGTTGGAACGCCTGTGTGCGTTGCTCATCGAAGGCCGCGGCCATGAATTGGGTCGGGCCACCAGCAGCCGTAAAGTCCTTGAAGTGCTCGGCGGTGAGTTGCCGGCCGACTGGCCGAGCGCCCGTATTGCGCTGGCCAATGCCCACGGTTTGCACGCGCGGCCGGCGAAGATCCTCGCGCAACTGGCGAAGAGTTTTGACGGCGAGATTCGCGTGCGCATCGTCGACGGTGAGGACAGCGCCGTGTCGGTGAAAAGCCTCAGCAAATTGCTCAGCCTCGGCGCCCGTCGCGGTCAGGTGCTGGAACTGATCGCCGAACCGAGCATCGCCGCCGATGCCTTGCCTGCGCTGCTCGCCGCCATCGAGGAAGGCCTCGGTGAAGAAGTCGAGCCGCTGCCCGCCGTGAGCCAGCAGCGCGAAGTCTTCGCCGACATCGCCGAAGTGCTGATCGCCCCGGCGTCCGGTACTCAGTTGCACGCGATCCCCGCCGCACCGGGTATCGCCATCGGCCCGGCGCATATTCAAGTGCAACAAACCATCGAGTACCCGTTGCGTGGCGAATCCGCCGCCGTCGAGCGCGAGCGTCTCAAGCAAGCGCTCAGCGACGTGCGCAACGACATTCAAGGTTTGATCGAACGCAGCAAAGCCAAAGCGATCCGCGAGATTTTCATCACCCACCAGGAAATGCTCGACGACCCGGAACTCACCGATGAAGTCGACACGCGCCTCAAACAGGGTGAAAGCGCCGAAGCGGCGTGGATGGCGGTGATCGAAGCGGCCGCCAAACAACAGGAATCGCTGCAGGACGCCTTGCTCGCCGAACGTGCGGCGGATTTGCGCGACATCGGTCGTCGCGTGCTGGCGCAGCTGTGCGGCGTGCAGACGCCAAGCGAGCCTGAGCAGCCGTACATTCTGGTGATGGACGAGGTTGGCCCCTCCGACGTCGCGCGGCTTGATCCGGCGCGCGTGGCAGGGATTCTCACCGCGCGCGGCGGCGCGACCGCACACAGCGCAATCGTCGCCCGTGCCCTCGGCATTCCGGCGCTGGTCGGCGCTGGCGCGGCAGTGCTGTTGCTGGCGCCGGGCACGCGGTTGCTGCTCGACGGGCAACGCGGTCGTCTGCATGTCGACGCCGATGCGGCAACGTTGCAACGCGCCGTCGAAGAACGCGACACCCGCGAGCAACGCCTTAAAGCCGCCGCCGAACAGCGCCATCAACCGGCGCACACCACCGATGGTCACGCCGTGGAAGTGTTCGCCAACATCGGCGAAAGCGCTGGCGTGATCAGCGCGGTGGAGCAGGGCGCGGAAGGCATTGGTTTGCTGCGCACCGAACTGATTTTCATGGCGCACCCGCAAGCGCCGGACGAAGCCACGCAGGAAGTCGAATATCGCCGCGTCCTCGATGGCCTCGCCGGGCGGCCGCTGGTGGTGCGCACGCTGGATGTTGGCGGCGACAAGCCGCTGCCGTATTGGCCGATCGCCAAGGAAGAAAACCCGTTCCTCGGTGTTCGCGGGATTCGCCTGACGTTGCAGCGTCCGCAGATCATGGAAGCGCAATTGCGCGCCTTGTTGCGGGCCGCGGATAACCGGCCGCTGCGGATCATGTTCCCGATGGTGGGCAGCGTCGACGAATGGCGTCAGGCCCGCGACATGACCGAGCGCTTGCGCCTGGAAATCCCGGTGGCTGATCTGCAACTGGGGATCATGATCGAAGTGCCATCCGCCGCATTGCTCGCACCGGTATTGGCCAAAGAAGTCGACTTCTTCAGTGTCGGCACCAACGACCTGACGCAATACACCCTGGCCATCGACCGCGGTCACCCGACGCTGTCGGCACAGGCGGACGGCTTGCACCCGGCGGTGCTGCAACTGATCGACATCACCGTGCGTGCGGCGCATGCCCATGGCAAATGGGTGGGCGTGTGCGGCGAATTGGCGGCAGATCCGCTGGCGGTGCCGGTGCTGGTCGGCCTCGGTGTGGATGAACTGAGTGTGTCCGGGCGCAGCATTGCCGAGGTCAAGGCACGCATCCGCGAACTCAGCCTGACCCAGGCGCAAACCGTTGCTCAACAAGCCCTCAGCGTGGGCAGCGCCAACGAAGTGCGCGCATTAGTGGAGGCCCTGTAATGGCCAGGATTCTTACCCTGACCCTCAACCCGGCGCTGGACCTCACGGTCGAGCTGTCGGTGCTGACGGCCGGTCAGGTCAACCGCAGCGACGAAATGCACACCCATGCTGCCGGCAAAGGCGTGAACGTTGCCCAAGTGCTGGCCGACCTTGGCCATCAACTGACCGTCAGCGGCTTTCTGGGTGAAGACAACCTGCAAGCATTCGAAACGCTGTTCGCCAAACGCGGTTTTGTTGACGCATTCATCCGCGTACCGGGCGAGACGCGCAGCAACATTAAAATCGCTGAGCGCGACGGGCGCATCACCGACATCAACGGCCCGGGGCCGATGGTTGATGCTGCGGCGCAACAGGCGTTGTTCGATCGTCTGGTGCAGATTGCACCGGGGCACGATGCGGTGGTGGTCGCTGGCAGTCTGCCGCGTGGTGTGACTGCGCAGTGGTTGCGTGAACTGATCGAACGGCTGAATCAACTCGGTCTGAGAGTCGCCCTCGACACCAGCGGCGAAGCGTTGCGCGCTGCGTTGCAGGCCAGGCCGTGGCTGATCAAGCCGAACACCGAAGAGCTGGCCGATGCACTCGGTTGCGAAGTGGTTTCCCGCGCGGCCGAGGTCCAGGCGGCGGCGCATCTGCATGCTCAGGGCATCGACCATGTGGTGATCTCCCACGGCGCCGACGGGGTGAACTGGTTCAGCGTCGGCTCGGCGCTGCATGCCTCGCCGCCCAAGGTCAGCGTCGCCAGCACGGTCGGTGCCGGTGACTCGCTGCTGGCCGGCATGCTTCATGGTTTGCTAAGTGCCGACACGCCTGAGCAAACCCTGCGTACGGCCACGGCGATTGCTGCGCTCGCGGTCACGCAGATCGGTTTCGGCATTAACGACGCCGCGCAACTGGCGCAGCTCGAACAGGGCGTGCGCGTGCGCCCCCTGACAGAACAATAAGAGGGTTTGTCATGAAGTTAGCCATTGTTACGGCCTGCCCGAACGGCATGGTCACCAGTGTGCTGTGCGCCCGTTTGCTCGATGCAGCGGCCCAGCGTCAGGGCTGGAGCACCAGCGTCGAAGTGGTCGACGCTGCGCACCCCGAACGTGAATTGTCGGCAGCCACCATCGCGGCGGCGGAGTGGGTGTTGCTGGTCGCCACCGGCAACGTCGACATGACACGTTTTGTCGGCAAGCGGGTCTTCCAGATTGCACCTGCGCAAGCCCTGCAGGATGTCGAAGCGGTACTGCGACGTGGCGCCGAAGAGGCGCAAATCCATGTGGCTGCCGAAGCTGTTCCAGCGGCTGTTGCGGCCCGTGCACCGCGCATCGTCGCCATCACCGCGTGCCCGACTGGCGTTGCCCACACCTTCATGGCGGCCGAAGCGTTGCAGCAAACGGCCAAGCGTCTGGGCTATGACTTGCAGGTCGAAACCCAAGGCTCGGTCGGCGCGAAAACACCGTTGAGCGCGACGGCAATTGCCGAGGCTGATGTGGTGCTGCTGGCGGCGGATATCGAAGTCGCCACCGAGCGTTTCGCCGGCAAGAAAATCTACCGCTGCGGCACCGGAGTTGCCCTCAAAAAATCGGAAGAAACGCTGAAAAAAGCGCTGGCGGAAGGCGTGCAGGAAAGCGCCGCGAGCGACGGCAAAGTCTCGGCAAGACAAGAGAAAACCGGGGTCTACAAACATCTGCTGACCGGTGTGTCGTTCATGCTGCCGATGGTGGTGGCGGGCGGTTTGATGATCGCGTTGTCATTCGTGTTCGGCATCACCGCGTTCAAGGAAGAAGGCACGCTGGCGGCAGCGCTGATGCAGATCGGCGGCGAAACCGCGTTCAAGTTGATGGTGCCGCTGCTGGCCGGGTACATCGCCTATTCGATTGCCGACCGTCCGGGCCTGGCGCCGGGGATGATCGGCGGTTTGCTGGCGAGCACCCTGGGCGCCGGGTTTATCGGCGGGATCGTCGCCGGATTCATTGCCGGTTACGCGGCGAAGGCGATCAGTCGTTATGTCGCGTTGCCGCAAAGCCTTGAAGCACTGAAACCGATTCTGATCATCCCGTTGTTCGCCAGCCTGTTCACCGGGCTGGTGATGATTTACGTGGTCGGCAAACCGGTGGCGGACATGCTGGCGGCGCTCACGCATTTCCTCGACAGCATGGGCACCACCAACGCGATTCTGCTCGGTGTATTGCTCGGCGGCATGATGTGCGTCGACCTCGGCGGGCCGATCAACAAAGCGGCTTACGCGTTCTCGGTGGGGCTGTTGGCGTCGCAGAGTTATGCCCCGATGGCCGCGACCATGGCGGCGGGGATGGTGCCGCCGATTGGTCTGGGTATTGCGACGTTTATTGCTCGACGCAAATTCGCTCAGACTGAACGCGAGGCCGGTAAAGCGGCGTTCGTGCTGGGGCTGTGCTTTATCTCCGAAGGGGCTATTCCGTTTGCCGCGAAAGACCCGCTGCGGGTGATTCCGGCGAGCATTGCCGGCGGTGCATTGACCGGCGCGCTGTCGATGTACTTCGGCTGCAAGCTGATGGCGCCGCACGGTGGGTTGTTTGTGTTGGCGATTCCGAATGCGATCAACCACGCGTTGCTGTATCTGCTGGCGATTGTCGCGGGGAGTCTGTTGACTGCCGTTGTGTATGCGACGGTCAAACGCCCGGAAGCGGTGGAGTTGGCAATGGAACCCGCCAAGGCCTGACACCGCACTAAAACTGTGGGAGCGAGCCTGCTCGCGAATGCAATCTGCCAGCGACATGTATGTTGACTGGCACACCGCTTTCGCGAGCAGGCTCGCTCCCACAATGGTTAGTGGTGTCATGGCGAGTTCATATAGGCGTGCTTAAGTTTTCCTTTTTCCAGGGAGAACAGCATGAGCGATTTCAACCTCGGTCGCCGCCGGGTCATGCAAGCTGTTGGCGCCGGACTGCTGATGCCGGGGCTGGCACCGGCGGTGATCGCATCGGTCAAGGATCGGCCACAACTCACCGATGGCGTACAGTCCGGCGACCTGCAAGGCGACCGCGCGATGATCTGGAGCCGCAGCGACCGCCCGGCCCGGATGGTGGTCGAGTGGGACACCCGCAGCCAGTTTCGCAATCCACGGCGTATCGTTTCGGCGCTGGCGGATGCCCGCAGCGACTTCACCGCCCGCGTCGAACTCACCGGGTTACCCGCCGATCAGGCGATTTTCTATCGCGTGTATTTCAAGGACGCCCGCAGCGGCGTCGCCAGCGAGCCGTGGCTCGGCCACTTGCGCAGCGCCCCCTCGGCGCGGCGTGATATTCGTTTCGTCTGGAGCGGCGACACCGTCGGCCAGGGCTTCGGCATCAATCCGGACATCGGCGGCATGCGCATCTACGAAGCCATGCGTCTGCGTTTGCCGGACTTCTTTATCCACAGCGGCGACACCATCTACGCCGACGGCCCGGTACCGGCGCAACTGACCACTGAAAACGGCCGGGTGTGGCGCAACATCACCACCGAAGCCAAGAGCAAAGTCGCCCAGACCCTCGACGACTATCGCGGCAACTATCGCTACAACCTGATGGACGAAAACATCCGCCGCTTCAATGCCGAAGTGCCGCAGATCTGGCAGTGGGATGACCATGAAGTGGTCAACAACTGGTCGCCCGGCAAGCAGCTCGACGAGCGCTATCAGGAAAAAGACATCCACACCCTGGTCGGCCGAGCGCGCAAGGCCTGGCTGGAATACTCGCCGATGCGTTTGCAGGCGGCTGACGCGGGCGGGCGAATTTATCGCAAGCTCAAGTACGGGCCGATGCTGGATGTTTTCGTACTCGACATGCGCAGTTACCGAGAGGCCAACGACGACAACCTCGGCGCAGCAAAACCGTTCCTGGGGCGTGAGCAACTGGATTGGCTCAAGCGCGGGTTGAAGGCCTCGAAAGCGCAGTGGAAGGTCATCGCGGCAGACATGCCGATTGGCCTGGGCGTGCCTGACGGCGAGGTGAGTCCGGGTGTTGCGCGCTGGGAGGCGGTGGCCAACGGCGACCCGGGACCGGCGCAGGGACGTGAACTGGAGATTGCCGAATTGCTCGGTTTTCTGCGGGCGCAGCAGGTGCGCAATTTCGTCTTCCTCACGGCAGATGTGCACTACTGCGCGGCGCATCACTATCACCCGGATCGCGCGGCGTTTCAGGATTTTGAGCCGTTCTGGGAGTTTGTTGCGGGGCCGTTGAATGCCGGAAGTTTCGGGCCTAATCCGCTGGATAAGACCTTTGGGCCGGAAGTGGTGTTCGAGAAGGCACCGACGGCGCAGAACATGTCACCGTTTGCCGGGTTTCAGTTTTTTGGCGAGGTGAATATTGAGGGGCAAAGCGGGGAGATGAGTGTGGTGTTGCGGGATTTGAATGGGGTCAGTGTGTTCGAACAGAAACTGCAGCCGGTTTGAAGATCAAAAGCCACCCTCACCCCAGCCCTCTCCCGGAGGGAGAGGGGGCCGAGCGAGATGTCTTGCGCGATACATCGACCTGAAAGACCGAGTTGATTATGGATTCGGCACAACGCCCTCATATCGACTTTGGATTCAGTAAGGGGCGTTCAAGTCGGCGTATTGCTCGAGCATCCCCCAATCAGTCCCCTCTCCCTCTGGGAGAGGGTTAGGGTGAGGGGCTCTTCGACAGACTCAGTACACATCCCGGCGATAACGACCCTGCTCAATCAGGCGTTCGACCTCAGCAGCGCCGAGCACTTCGTTGAGCACTTGATCGACGCCTGATGCCATCCCTTGCAGGCTGCCGCAGATGTAAATGACGGCACCCTCCGCCAGCCATTTCTTCAACTCCTCAGCCGATTCCCGCAAACGATCCTGCACATAAACCTTCTCTGCCTGATCACGCGAAAATGCCAGATCCAGTCGTGCCAGATCGCCGTTGATCAACCACTCTTCCAGCTCCGCCCGGCACAGGTAATCGTGCTCACGGTGACGCTCGCCGAACAGCAACCACTGACGCTGCTGAGCGTCAGCAGTGCGTGCCTTGAGCAGGCTGCGCAGACCGGCCAGCCCCGTGCCGTTACCAATCAGAATCATCGGCAGCGGTTCATTCGGCAGGTGGAAACCACTGTTACGGCGTACCCGCAAGCTGATGCTGCCGCCTACCGGCGCATGCTCGGTCAACCAGCCTGAAGCGATGCCCAGCGTGCCGTCGGCGTGCTGTTCCTGACGCACGATCAGCTCCAGCACACCGTCGGCGGCAATCGAGGCGATCGAGTACTCGCGCATGGCCAGCGGCACCATGGCATCGACCAGTGCCTGCGCGTGCAGGCCGACCAGATGCGCGCGGTGCTCGGGCAGTTGGCGCGAGGCCAGTGCCACCTCCAGAGGTTCTTCGAGGCCGTTGATTTTCACAATCGTCTCGCCACGAATGCCGAGGCCGTCGAGGAAGTGTTCGATGGCCCACGGGCAGTTGCGTGGCAGCGCTTCGACCAGATCCCCGGCCAGCCAGCTGCTGGTGTTCGGTGCGCTCAGGCTCAGCAGATAAACCGGCGAACCGCTGCTGCCAGGGTTCATCAGTTCACGGCGCAACAGCGTCCAGTTTTCGTAGCTCGGTGCCTGCCAGGTGTCGACCGGTGCTTGCCCGGTGAGCAAGCCCAGTTGGGTTTGCCAATGATGCAGGGCGTACGGGTCGCCGCTGTCGACTTCTACCGGGGCAAACAGGGGCCTGCCGCCGTGCTCGCTCAGCCACTGATGCAGGCGTCGGGCGAAACCACAGAAGTGTTGATACTCACGGTCGCCAAGCCCGAGGACGGCGTAGCTCAAGTTGTCGAGTGTCGATGCTTTGGCCAGAACCTTGCGCTCGAAACCACGGGCGCTGTCCGGTGCCTGGCCGTCGCCAAACGTGCTGACGATAAACAGCGCATTGCTCGACTCACGCAGATCCTTTTCGCTGACATTCGCCAGCGGCTGCACTTTCACCGGCAACCCGGCGGCCTGCAATTGGCCTGCGGTCTGCCACGCCAGTTGCTCGGCGAAACCGCTCTGGCTGGCGAAGCCGATCAGCCACGCCGGGGTATCGCCGGCCGGCGGTTCGAAGCCTTTGCGCGCCTCCCTGATCTGCTTTTTCTTGCGACGACGATCGAGGTACAGCAGCCATCCGGTGATGAAGAACAGCGGCATGCACACCGCCGCGACGGTAATAATGATCCGTCCGACGAGGCCGAAATAACTGCCAACGTGCAGCGCGTAAATGCTGGTCAGCAATTGCGCCTTGAAGCTCCTGTCGGCATAGCGGTCGACACGTTTGACGATGCCGGTGGCCGGGTCGAGAGTGATCTGATTCAGCGCGCGATCGTGGGGCGAGCTGTCGAGCAGGTAGAACACCGTCGCCGGTTGACCGGCCACGGGCGGCATGCGGATGTTGTAGGCAGACAGGCCTGGACCGGCGGCGCTGTAGATGCTGCTCCACATCGCGGCGTAGTCGGCGGTTGGCGCCGGGCCTTGTGGGGCCGGGCCGCGACCGCCGCGCACACGTTCGTTTTGCGGAGCGTCGGAAAGCAGTCTGGTCAGGCCTTTGTTATACCACTCGTATGACCACGACAACCCGGTCAGCGCCAGCAGCAGATACACCAACAGGCACCAGGTGCCTGCCACCGAATGCAGGTCCCAATTAAAGGTGCGACCCTTTTTCTTCCAGTCCAGGGTCAGCCAGACGCGCCAGCTGTTCCACTGCCGAGGCCAGCGCAGGTACAGGCCCGAAAGGCAGAAAAACACCAGGATCAGGGTGCAGGCGCCGGTGATGTTGCGCCCGGTGTCACCGATGGCGAGGAAACGGTGCAGTTGCAGCATCAGACCGAAGAAGTCCTGGCCGGTGGCATCGCCCATGAAGTCGCCGGTGTACGGATCGAAGTAGCGCATCTCGCCGCGACGTTCACCCTTGGGCGGGGTGAAGAATACTTTTGCCGCGTGGCCGCTTTCGGTCTCCACCGACAGCATCGAGACTTTCTTGCCCGAAGTGGCTTCGATGCGCTCTACCAGTTCAACGGGCGGCAGCACGCCGGCGACCTGTTTTTCCACCTGCATTACCGAGGGGTTCAGCGCCCGCAGGATTTCGTCCTGAAACGAATAGGCCGCGCCGGTGATGCCCATCAGGGCCAGCACCAGGCCTGCGGTGATGCCAAAAAACCAGTGCAACTGGAACAGGGTTTTCTTCAACACGTCACTCGCCGTCCGTTCGGAAATTGTCTTCACGGCGCGCATTATGCCGTGGGTTGTCGAGAAGCTTCTTGATTACGCACAAAAGCCCCGTTCAATTGAATGAACGGGGCCAAGCCTTGCGGCGCATTCCTTGTGGGAGCGAGCCTGCTCGCGAAGGCGTCGTGTCAGTCAGCCTCCACTTAACTGACTCACCGCTTTCGCGAGCAGGCTCGCTCCCACAGATTCCCACATCGGTCAGAAGTGGAAATTGGTGCTCAACAATGCCGTACGCCCCGCTGCCTGGCTGGCGAAGTGGGTCGAGAAAGCTTTGTCGTAGTAGGTTTCATCGGTCAGGTTCTGCACGTTGAGTTGCAGGTCGACGTTCTTGGTCAGCTTGTAGGCCGCCATCGCGTCGTAACGCACGTACGAATCAACCATGGTGGTATTGGCCACGTTGCCGAACACGTCGTCGACATAGAACGCGCCGCCACCGATCGTCAGCTTCGGCGTGACCTGGTAAGTGGTCCACAGGCTGGCGCTGTTCTTCGGCGTGTTAGGCAGTTGGTTGCCATCGGTGGCGCGGTTCAGCGGGCCGCCATCAACCTGTTCGCTGTCCATGAAGGCGTAACCGGCGAACACCTGCCACTTGTCGGTGATCTTGCCGCTGGCCGACAGCTCGACACCTTGCACGCGGGTTTTGCCGGCGTTCTCGTACGAGGTGGTATCGACTTGCACGCGGGCGTTTTCTTTCTCGGTGCGGAAGATGTCAGCGGTCAGCGACAGGCGATCATTGAGCAGGTCCCACTTGGTGCCGATTTCGTAGTTCTTGGTGGTTTCCGGCTCCATGTCGCTGCTCAGCAGATTGCCGGCGCGATCTCTGCTGCCGCCCAACGGGTTGCCGTCCATGCCTTCACCGAGGGTGTTGCCCGGTGGGGTGGCCGAAGTGGCGTAGGAAGCATAAATGCTGCCGTTTTCCGCAGGCTTGTAGACCACGCCGAACTGGCCGGTAACGAACTCGCTGACGTCATCGCCCTTGGCGGTGGTAGCGCCGGCGGCGGTGTAGGTTTTGTATTCAGTGTCGAAGTGGTCGTACCGCAGCCCCATGTTCACCAGCCACTGCTCGGACAACTCCAGGGTGTTGAACGCATACAGCGCGTAGGTGTTGGCCTTGGTGTCGGTGCCGGCGTAGTTGCGCGAAATCGCACCATTCCACGGATCGTTCGGATTCGGATTCGACAGCGAGGTGCAGTTGTAGCCGCTGGACGCACCGATCATCGCCGGCGTGCAGTTGCTGCTGGCCGGCACGTTGGTGGTGCGCGGCGTAGTGTCGGTGTTGACGTTGTACGAAGACTTCTGGCTTTCCTCACGGGTGTACTCGACACCGGTGGAGAAGCTGTTCTTGAAGCCGGCGACGTAGAAATTGCCGAACAGGTCAGTCTGGTTGGTGGTGGTCTCGGTGTTGCTGACCCGCGTATTCGCCCGACGCCAGACACTGCCGTTGTTGACGTTGCCCTTGCTGTCGTCCGGCTGGGTGAGGATGTAATCCTGCATGCTGGTGCCGTGACGCAGGGTGTTCTTGATGGTCAGCGAGTCGTTCAGGTCATGCTCGATGGCGAACGTCGCGGTGTCGGCGCGGCCCTTGCGGAAATCGCGATCCAGACCGTAGAAGTTGCTGTCGTCGCCACCGGCATACGGCTTGTCCGGATTGGACTTGGTGCGCGGGCTCGAAAAACTGTACGGAATGCCCGAGTCCGGCGTGTCGTTGCTTTCCAGATGGTAGTAATCAAGGTTGACGCGGGTGTCGGTGCCCAGACCGAAGGCCAGGGAAGGCGCGATGCCCCAACGGTCGTAATCGACTTTGTCGCGACCGGCGACGTTGCTTTCGTGGCTCATCAGGTTCAGACGGCCAGCGGCGGTATCGCTGAACTGGTAGTTGCCGTCGAGGGTGTAACGCTGGGTCTGGTCGGAGCCCCAGGTGAAACCACCGTCGAACGAGTTACCCAAGTGAGCCTTCTTGCTCACCAGGTTGATGCTGCCGCCCGCCGCGCCGCGACCGCCGATGGCGGAGTTCGGGCCCTTGCTGACTTCAATGTTTTCGACGGCGAAGATTTCGCGGCTCTGCGAGCCCGTGTCGCGCACGCCATCAAGGTAAGTGTCGCCCTGGGCGTCGAAGCCACGGATGAATGGGCGGTCGCCCTGCGGGTTGCCACCTTCACCGGCACCGAAGGTGATGCCCGGCACGGTGCGCAGCGCGTCCTGCATGTTCAGGGCGCCGGTGTCCTTGAGGACTTGCTGCGGAATAACGGTGACCGAGCGCGGCGTGTCGATCAGCGGCGCGGTGTACTTGGGCGAGGAGGCTTTCTCGACCTGGTAGGACGTCGAGTCCTGCGCTTCGCCAGTGATGGCGGTGGCGTCCAGGGCGATGGCATTGCCGGAGGCTTTGCTCTCAGTCTTTTCGGCGGCAAACACCATGTGGCCGGCGGAACCGGCGGTGATTGCCACGCCAATTGCAGAAGCGAGCAGACGTGGTGAACTGACCGGTAATTGTGCGGGTTGACGTGCCATTTTTATTCCCCTCCCCAAGGATTTGAGGCGGCGGAATATAGGGTAAACGGGTATTCGTATCAATTGCGAAATATTGTTATTCGCAATGAATTTACATTCTTTACAATTTGCCCTTACGGTTTTTGCCTGTTCGTTCGTCCCGCGGGTTTTACACGGACAATAAGAATCAATACCATTGCCGCCTCTCTGCCATCAGGTGACATTGCCATGCTGCTGCACATCCCCGGTCTGTTTGAAAAGGACGAAGTGCAGCGCATTCGTGAGGCGCTGGAACAGGCAGACTGGGCTGACGGCAAGATCACCGCCGGCTCTCAATCGGCCAAGGCCAAGCACAATCTGCAACTGCCCGAAGGCCATCCGCTGGCCAAGGAAATCGGCGCGGCGATGCTCGAGCGGCTGTGGAAGAATCCGCTGTTCATGTCTGCCGCGCTGCCGCACAAAGTGTTTCCTCCGTTAGTGAACTGTTACACGGCCGGTGGCAGTTTCGATTTCCACATCGACAATGCCGTGCGCCAGCCCAAGGGCAGCATCGAGCGGGTGCGTACCGATCTGTCGGCCACGCTGTTCTTCAGCGAACCTGAGGATTACGACGGCGGCGAACTGGAAATCCAGGACACCTTCGGCACTCAACAGGTGAAATTGCCCGCCGGCGACATGGTGCTGTACCCCGGCACCAGCCTGCACAAAGTCAACGCAGTCACTCGCGGCGCGCGTTACGCCTCATTCTTCTGGACGCAAAGTCTGGTGCGCGAAGACAGCCAGCGTGCGTTGCTGTTCGAGATGGACGGGGCGATTCAGCAGCTCACGCAAGACCTGCCCGATCACCCTTCGCTGATTCGCCTCACCGGCACTTATCACAACTTGTTGCGGCGCTGGGTCGAGGTATGAGTTTTCATCTGCGCCGTCAGGAAGTCCTCGACGGCGAACAGCTCAGCGCCATGCTTGAAGAGAGCCCGGGTCGTGCGGCGCAGGCGATTCTGTTGGCGGCGGGCGAGGGAGTTGTCCAAGCGCAGGCGTTGCTTGGACAGATCCTGCTCGATGGTCGGGGTATCGCGCAGGATCAACCCTTGGCATTGCGCTGGTTCGGCATCGCCGCCGGACAAGGGCATCTGATGGCGCGCAACATGCTCGGCCGTTGCAACGAACATGGCTGGGGCTGTGAGGCGGATGCCGCGGTTGCGGTGCAGCATTATCGAATCGCCGCCGAGGCCGGGCTGGACTGGGCGATGTACAACCTCGCTAACCTGCTCGCCACCGGTCGCGGCATCGCCGAAAACCAGGCGCACGCCCTGATCTTGTATCGTCGTGCTGCGGCGTTGGGCCACGCCAAATCAATGAATCTGTTGGGTCGTTACCTGGAGGAGGGGCGCCATTGTCCGCAGGATTCACTGGCCGCGCGTGATTGGTATCGCCGTGCGGCCGAGGGCGGTGATTTTCGTGGGCAGTTCAGCCACGCGGCGATACTCGCCGACGACGGCCGGATCGATGATGCCCTTGTCTGGCTGCGCAAGGCGCTGGCGGGGGGCAATGCGAACTTCCTGCGGGTTGCAGGCGAGTCGCTGATGAATGCACCGCACTTACGCATTCGCGCAATGGCCGACGCTTATAAGCTGCGCTTGTCGCAGTTGATGGCGTCGTAATGATCTGGTTTTATCGTTAGTTATTTAAATGTTGTGAGTGGTTTGCCAGGCGTTAATGACTTGAGTAAGTAATTATGTTGTCGTGATTGCTAATATTTAAGCGCTTGTTGGTTTTTATCTTGTTGTCCTAAGGTTGTTTTGCGATGTCCGTGATCGAGTTGGCCTAAAACTCGGCAAGGTCGAATCGCAATTGACTTTAATAAATATCCAAAGCAGACAAGGAGTCTCTTATGGGATTAAGGATAGATAACAAGATTGTCGAAAACGCCACGAAAGCACCTGCCATGTTTGTCAGTGCCTCGCTTGGTGAGGGTAATGAATACAATCGTGATACCGGTATTCAGCTAACCAAAGAGCAGATTATCAGTTTGAGAAAATATGAAGTGCTTGGGTTGTCTTTGCCCGTGCGCTTGCAGGATGTTATTGCGTACTTGAACTACGGCGCAGGCGATAGCGGCGGCCTGGGCCTCAAACCGGCAGACTTTTTGCGTACATTCAGCACTACTTATGATCACGCCAAACGTTGGTCGCCGTTGCGTGAAAAAATCATGCTTACGGGGACCGACCTGAAGATTTTTGCCGGCAGTATCATCCGTACAGGCAGCGGAATAGTCGAGATCTATGAAGATCTCAAAGTATCCAGATACCTGGAAGAACACAATATAAGTACCCCTGAACAGTATCTGGAACTCAAGCGAAAGATCCCTAATCTTCCTGATCTCGCGTTGCCGGAGGGCGATGTTCCGGAAATAAAAGCCTACCTTGATGACATGCTGGGCAAAGTCAGGCAATGCCATCAGAAAGCTGAACGGGTCCGGGAGCAACTGGACAGCTTTGGCAAGGACATGCGCGAGAAAGTCTTGCCTGAGATCAAACTGCGTCTGGAGTTTGTTTCGAGGAATACCTATCAGGCGGACATTCAGGTGCTGCAAGGGGAGATCGATCAACGCTCGAAGGAGATTGATGAACTCAATAAACAATATGATCAACTGGTGCAGGAGGCCATTGCGGCTGCTGCGACCTTTAACATCGCAGGATTGATTCTCGGTATCTATCAGGGCGTAAAGGCAGAAGAGATCCGCAAGAAGCGCAACAATCTCAAAGCCGAACAACAGGCTGCCAATCAGAAAATGGCCAGCAAGAGTCAAACGTTGACTTCTTTGAACAAGATACGGGATGACTTGCAAAACCTCGACTATGTAGCGATCGAAGCTGAAGTTGCAACTCAAAATCTGATGTTGGTATGGAATGCGTTGAGCACTTACATCACAGCCTCCATCAAAGAGGTCGATTCGCTGCATGAGGCCACGTCGTTGCGCAGGTTCAAGAATCAGATTCTCGCCATTATCGATCCGTGGGAGCAGATAAAATCCAGTGCTGATCAACTGCTCGACGTGTTTGCAGCAGCGGATAAAGAGTATGGAAACAAACTTCAGTCATTCAGGAGCAAGAGAATCATGTTTTCGCTGCCAAATAATCAAACTTATCCGCAAGTCAATGTGGCAGCGTTGCTTGCTCACTCGACCGCCATGCAGAAAAGCAATACCACTGCGCAGATGCTTTTTGAACAGTTTAACTATATGCCTGGCATTGTCCGCAGCATGAATGAATTGTCGATTGCTGTTCAGAGAGCAACATTTGATATGCGTAACCAGGCCCGGACAGACATCATTTATCTGGAGCGTGCGCGGGACAAGCTGAAAGGATATCAGGCCGAACTTGCCTATCCCGAGGATGTGGAAGAAGTACGTGAAGACATGGAAAACGAACTCAAGAGTACTTCCAACAAAATCTCCGAGCGTTATGAAGACTTCAAAGTCATTCGCAGCAGCCTGAGTACTGCCTATGACCGCGCCACTTCGCAGCAATGGATTGCCACACTGCAGCAGGATCGGGATGTAACGGAAGCATTGAAGGTCAAATCCGACGAGAAATTGACCGATCTGGAAAAACAGATGAAATCGGCATCCGAAGGGATCGACTTGATCGCCAAAGCCGGTGTGGAGAAGATCGGCCAGGAAGCGCAATTAACGCTGGATAATCTCAAAGCCCTGGGTTTGGCACCGCCGCAGGTTCAAATTGCAATGCTGGCGATCGACGCCCTGAAAAAAATCATCTCCGGTATTGGTGAAGCGATTTCGTTTCTGAACATGCTGGATGCTTACAACACGCTGATGGATAAAGCCGCTGACTTGCGGGTGCAGTTGAAGAAATACAAAAGCGATATCGCCCGGATAGACGGGAAAATTCAATTGGTCAACGCTCTGGATCAACTGGACGAGGGGCGTTGGGGCTATGTGAATGAGTATTCGAATCTGGTTAACGGGTTCGACTCCTTCCGCCAAGACTTCAGGCAGGACAAGTCACAACCTGTCGAGGAGCGTGCCGATGCCGCGATTGCCCGGATCACCGAAGTCGTGACGTATCTGAAGTCTGTTCAACAATAAGGAGTGGGGGCGGTGGGCTGCGCGCCCATCGCTTCTTGAATAGTCATGAACATACTTTTCTATGACCTCTCGGCCGCGCAGCGGCGCGAGCTGGATCGCTATACAAGATTTCTCGGCTCTCTTCACACGACCATCGACAACATCCCCGTGGTATTTGCCCGTCGAAAAGCCAGCGGTCATGCACCCGCGGTGTTGGCCAGTGATTCGCGCCTGAACAATGCCCGATTCAATGAGCGCTATTTGCAAGAACTCTGGGGGCGCACAAAAGAAGCCCGGAATTTGTGCAGTGCTTACGTCGCGGATCTCACTACGTTTGCGCAAGAGACCCGGGAAATGACCGGTCGCACATCGAGGAGTGAGCCCCTCAGCAAGGTGGATTTCAAGGGGTACAGTTTGTCCCGGTCGCCGACGTGGAGGCTGTTTCCGCCTAATGATGTACCCGATCTGGTTCACGAATTGGCACTGCGGTTTTATCAACTCAGGGCGATGATTCAACAACTCAAATACACCATCGCCGAGGTGCATGACGAGTCGTTCGGGCTCAGGTCGGTGTTTACCAAGACAATGGATCATCGCTCCTGCCAGTGCCATGCCCAGCCAACGATTGTCCAGGAATTGTTCCGTGAAGCCCGCACTACGCCGTTTTGGGATATCACTTACTCTTCCCCGGATGCAGTGATCCGGGCCGCAGAATACAAGACTGATATAGGCACTTTGTTCAACGCACTGGCGTCCGTGAGTTCGCGAGTCAGTCTGTTTCTTGAAGCAACGGGATCGCACATGGACACGGCGATCAACGAGTTGTTAAGGGCGGAACGTGTGTCGAAACTGGGCGAGTTGAATTTCAAATTGGCCGCGACCAAGGAGCTGGCTGACGCGTTCATGGCCATGGTTGACCAACTTGAGACTTGGCTGCGCAAATAAAAAAAAGGCCCATGCATGGGCCTTTTCATTTAAAGCGTCAGTTAAAGGTAATACGACTTCAGCGGCGGGAAGCCATTGAATTCAACGGCGCTGTAGCTGGTTGTGTACGCGCCGGTCGACAGCCAGTACATCCGGTCACCGATCGCCAGGTTCAGCGGCAGGCCGTACTTGTAGTTCTCGTACATGATGTCGGCGCTGTCGCAGGTCGGGCCGGCGATGACGACTTCTTCCATCTCGCCTTTCTTCTCGGTCCAGATCGGGAACTTGATCGCTTCGTCCATGGTTTCGATCAGGCCGGAGAACTTGCCCACATCGGTGTACACCCAGCGCTCGACAGCAGTGCGGGATTTGCGTGCAACCAATACCACTTCGCTGACCAGGATGCCGGCGTTGGCGATCAGCGAACGGCCCGGCTCCAGAATGATTTCCGGCAGGTCATCACCGAAATCCTCTTTGAGGAAGCGGATGATTTCCTCGGCGTAGGTTTCCAGGCTGTTGGTGCGGGTGATGTAGTTGGCCGGGAAGCCGCCGCCCATGTTGATCAGCTTCAGTTCAATGCCGTCTTCTTCTTTCAGGCGCTCGAAGATCACTTTGACCTTGGCGATTGCCGCGTCCCACACGCTGATATCGCGCTGCTGCGAGCCAACGTGGAACGAGATGCCGTAAGGCACCAGGCCAAGGTCGCGGGCGAGGATCAGCAGGTCCATGGCCATGTCGGTCTGGCAGCCGAATTTGCGCGACAAAGGCCAGTCAGCCGTAGTCGAACCTTCGGTCAGGATGCGCACGTAGACTTTCGAGCCCGGCGCCGCTTTGGCGATGTTGCGCAGGTCGGCTTCGGAGTCGGTGGAGAACAGACGCACGCCTTTCTCGTAGAAGTAGCGAATGTCCTTGGATTTCTTGATGGTGTTGCCGTAGCTGATACGGTCGGGGCTGACGCCGCGATCCATCACTTTGTCGAGCTCGTAGATCGAGGCGATGTCGAAGCTCGAGCCTTTGTTCTTGAGCAGGTCGATGATCTCGACGGCCGGGTTGGCCTTGACTGCGTAGTAGACCTTGGCGAATTCGAAACCGGCGCGCAGGTCATCGTAGGCCTGGCTGATCATAGCGGTGTCGATGACCACGAACGGGGTTTCTTGCTTGTCGGCAAACGCCTTCATTTTGTCAAAAGTGGTGCGCGCGAAATAATCTTCGACGTTGATCGACATGCTGGGAGCTCCTATGGGCAAACTCGTAAAAACAATGGGTGCAAATGAACGCCCTCCGTATCCCCACTTTGGTTCGCCTACTTCCCAAGGCATGTCGCCGAAAGCAAAAAGGCCACGGGTGTGAAGCTTCCCTTGGCCTTGCTGTCTCGTCGTCAGTACTTGAGCCGGATGGATCGTTTCCAGCATGGACGTTCGGCGCGAACTTTAGGGCGTGAGGGGCGTGAGATCAACTAAAAATGTCGCGTTTTTGCACGCGTTCGTCGTAATGCCGTGTTTGGCTACTGATGTAGCTGACAGGTATGACAGTCTGATGTTCCCGAAGCAGGGGCTTACGGCCGCGAGATAGGATGCGAGACCCGCCCAAGGGAGCAATTGACACGGGCCCGCGAGGGAGTTTCATTGGTCGTGCGGTTCACCCTCGTTGCTTGTGAACACTTCAACGATGACGTGGTAGATGGTTTTCAGGTGTGGGTATTCAACAGTAGAGACTTCAACGTCCACAATCGTACTGAACTGAACATTTGGAATTATAAGCATCCCATTCATGCTTCCGGGTGCTTTGTTAACGGTTATTCCAGGTGATGGCGGCACGTTGCTTTTTATTGTCCACGTGGAGTTACCCGGCACATCGAGGCCTTCTGCATCCTGCATGTAGGCCGAGGGATACTTGGTGAGATGATCACCCTGCCGGACTCTGTTGGGATTATCGGGATTGCTTACGGCAATCAACACGGGCGGTCCCGCTTTGTAGTGTGGGTTTTTAGAGGTTGTCATGGTCAGTTCCTTGGTTTGGAACATTTTGGGAGGCACCATTACAATCCAAGACTTCCTCGGCGGAACCTGTAATTTCTGACAGGTGAAGAGATTGATTCGAGATAGTGCAGGGTTTTCTTATTCCTGATTACGCGGCGCAGGGGCGTTCGGCCCCTGCGGCGTGAAATCTGCTCTAAGCCTGCGCAGTCTCAGCCGGCGAGACGATACTGGTCCTCATCCCCCGCGAACGCCCCGAGCTCAGATAAGCCGCAATCGACTCCTGCGTCACCTCACCGAGGAATACCCGCTCGGCATCCATGACCGGTAGCCACGAACGGTTGAACTCGTACATGCGCGACAACAGAATGCGCAAATGCTCGTCGTACGCCGCCGTGGCGTTGAACTCGCGAAGATATTGCGCACAGGTGCCGGTCTGACGGTGCAGATCGCGACGACGCACATAACCCAGCGCCTTGTTCTCGGCACAGGTGACGACGACATAGCGACGGTCATGTTCGTCCATCAATTCCAGCGCATCGGCCACCGGGGTTTCCGGGCTCACCGACGGCGCGTTGTCTGCCGCGTCTTCAGCCTTCACCAGCAACAGACGTTTGAGCGTGCTGTCCTGACCGACAAAGTTGCTGACAAAGTCGTCCGCCGGATGCGCCAGCAGCGTGTCCGGGTGATCGATCTGCAGCAGCTTGCCGGCGCGGAAGATCGCAATCTTGTCACCCAGCTTGATCGCTTCGTCGATGTCGTGGCTGACCATGATCACGGTCTTGTTCAGCGCGCGCTGCATCTCGAAGAATTCGTTCTGGATCATCTCGCGGTTGATCGGGTCGACCGCACCGAACGGTTCGTCCATCAGCAACAGCGGCGCATCTGCCGCCAATGCGCGGATCACGCCGATGCGTTGTTGCTGACCACCGGACAATTCGCGCGGGTAACGATGCAGATACTGCTTGGGCTCAAGCTTGATCATGCTCATCAGTTCGCGGGCGCGGTCGTGGCATCTCTGCTTGTCCCAGCCAAGCAGTTTCGGCACCACGACGATGTTCTCCTCGATGGTCATGTTCGGGAACAGACCGATCTGCTGGATCACGTAGCCGATGTTGCGACGCAGGGTCACTTCGTCCAGATCGGTGGTGTCTTCGCCGTTGATCAGGATCTTGCCCGAGGTCGGTTTGATCAGGCGGTTGATCATCTTCAGCGTGGTGCTTTTGCCGCAACCCGATGGCCCGAGGAACACACAGATTTCGCCTTCATTGACGGTCAGGCTCACCGAATCCACGGCTTTGACGTCTTTGCCGTTGCTTTGGAAGGTCTTGCTGAGGTTTTGAAGTTCGATCATTTGAGTAATCCTTTTGGAGTCAACGAGCGTTGCAGCCATTGCAAAAACAGGTCGGCGAAGATCGCCAGAAGACTGACCAGCAGCGCGCCGACGATGAGCATCGACATGTCACTGCGGCTGATGGAGGCGAGGATCAACACGCCGAGGCCGCCAGCGCCGATGGTCGCGGCGATGGTCATCACGCCGATGTTCATCACCACGGCGGTGCGCACACCGGCGAGGATCACCGGCACCGCAATCGGCAACTCGACCATGCGCAGGCGCTGGCCGAAGGTCATGCCGATGCCGCGTGCGGCTTCGCGGATGCCCGGCTCAACGCCGGTCAACGCCAGGTAGGTGTTACGCATGATCGGCAGCAGTGAATATAGGAACACCGCGGTGATCGCCGGCATTGGGCCGAGGCCTTGGCCAAACATTGAGTAGAACGGCAGCAGCAGGCCGAACAGTGCAATCGACGGCACGGTCAGCAACACCGTGGCGCTGGCCTGCAACGGGCCGGCGAGGCTCGGGAAGCGTGTCATCAGAATGCCCAGCGGCACCCCGACGAGGATCGCCAGCGTGACAGCGATGCCAACCAGCGTGATGTGCTGCCAGGTCAGGTGCATCACCTGCTGCCAGTCGAGATGGGAAAAGGCGTTCAAGAATTCCATGACTTTTCCTCCCTTAATTCAACGGATGTTGGCGCAGAAAATCGGCGGCAACAGCAGACGGGCTTTCGTGATCGACATCGACCCGCGCGTTGAGCTGGCGCATGGTTTCGTCATCGAACAGTTCGGCCAGTGGCTTGAGCTGCTCGGCCAGTTTCGGGTTGGCGTCCAGCGTTGCCTGACGCACCACCGGTGCGGCGGTGTAGTCGGGGAAGTAGTGTTTGTCGTCTTCCAGCAGCTTCAGGCCGAAGGCACTCAAGCGACCGTCCGTGGTGTAGACCAGACCGGCAAACACTTGGCCGTTGCGCAGCGCCGTATAGACCAGGCCCGCATCCATCTGGCGGATGTTTTTGCGGCTCAGGTTCATGTCGTAGAGCTTGACCATGCCGAGCAGGCCGTCCGAGCGGTTGGCGAACTCGGTGTCCAGTGCCACCAGGTGATTGGTCTTGGCTTCAGCCTGCAACACTTCGTTCAACTGACTGATGTTGTTGATCTGCGGATATTGCTCGGCGACTTTTTTCGGCAGCGCGAGGGCGTAGGTGTTGCTGAACTTGGACGGGGTCAGCCAGATCAGGCCTTTTTTCGCGTCGAGTTCTTTCACCCGGGCGTAGGACTGAGCGCTGTCGAGTTTTTCGGTGACATGGTTGTAGGCCACCAGCGACACGCCGGTGTATTCCCAGAGCATGTCCAACTGGCCACTTTCTTGAGCGCTGCGGGCGAGGTTGCTGCCCAGCCCACCGGTGATCTGCGCGTCGTAGCCTTTGCTGCGCAGGTATTGCGCGGTGATTTCGGCGAGCAGCGTCTGTTCGGTAAACACGCGGGCACCGAGGCGGATAACCGGTTTGTCGGCGGCTTGGGCGATTCCTGCGAACAGCAGGATGCAGCCTAGGATAAAGCTAAGTCGTTTCATGTGAATTCCTTTGCCGAGGCCTTAAGACGGGCGCAAACCGCGTTCCAGCCAGAGACGGCTGGCGAGGGTGACCACGCCATCGAGCAGCAGGGCCAGCAGCGCGGTGCAGACGGCGCCGAGCAGCAGTTGCGGCTGATTGTTCAGGGCGATGCCAGGGAAAATCAGGCTGCCGAGGCTGTTGGCACCGATCAGGAACGCCAGCGGCGCTGTCCCGACATTGATCGCCAGAGCCACACGCACACCACCGACAATGATCGGCACGGCGTTGGGCAATTCGACGCGCCACAGCACCTGACCCGGAGTCATGCCGATGCCGACGGCCGCTTCCTTGAGCGAACCCTGGACGTTTTTCAGGCCTTCATAGGTGTTGCGCACAATCGGCAACAAAGAAGCGAGGAACAGAGCGAAGATCGCCGGGCCACTGCCGATGCCCAGAATCCCCAGGGCGATCGCGAGTACGGCCAGCGGTGGCACGGTGTTGCCGATATTGAAGATTTGCATGAAGCGTTCAGCGCGGCCAACCATGGTCGGACGACTGAGAAAGATGCCGGCGGGGATGCCCACGACAAGGGCCGCCAGCATTGAAGCGAGGACAAGAATCAGATGAGCTTGCAGGTAAAACAACAAATCGTCGCGGTAGTGTTCGATCGTGTTGATGCCGATCCAGTGGACCAGCAGGGCCAGGAGCGCGATCACCACCGCACCTCCCATCAGCCCTTTGCCATAGCGGATAGCCACAGGCGGACTCCTTTTTTATAGTCGGCGAACGCCGTCCCGTGCGGCATGCCATGCCTGGCTGCCGGGAATAAACGTTCGCGAAAAGCAGCTCCCTCAGCACCGGCAAAAAGCGGTCTGAAAGCGAGCCATGAGCGCAGCCTCGTCAGGCTAACTTGCTGATTTTTCAGCCCCTGACGAAAATTTGTAACAGGGGATGGACGTCTCCGTGCTTTAAAAGGTTCCCACCTAAGGCAGCATTTGGCCACCCTTAATGTGCTCAACGGTTCGGTTATTACATTGACTTGGGCTATAATCGCGGCCCTTTTTTGAATCACCGCCAGGCGATTTCCCATGACCAACCAGGCCGCCGAAGTCGCGAAACGCCGCACTTTCGCCATTATTTCCCACCCCGATGCCGGTAAGACGACGATCACCGAAAAGCTCCTGTTGATGGGCAAGGCGATTGCGATTGCGGGCACGGTGAAATCCCGTAAATCCGACCGCCATGCGACATCCGACTGGATGGAGATGGAGAAGCAACGGGGTATTTCCATTACCACGTCGGTCATGCAGTTCCCGTATCGCGACCACATGGTCAACCTGCTCGACACCCCGGGCCACGAAGACTTCTCCGAAGATACCTATCGCACCCTGACGGCGGTGGACTCGGCATTGATGGTCCTCGACGGCGGTAAAGGTGTCGAGCCGCGTACGATTGCGCTGATGGACGTCTGCCGTCTGCGTGACACGCCGATCGTCAGCTTCATCAACAAACTCGACCGTGACATCCGCGACCCGATCGAACTGCTCGACGAGATCGAAGCCGTCCTCAAGATCAAGGCTGCGCCGATCACCTGGCCGATCGGTTGCTACCGCGACTTCAAAGGCGTGTATCACCTGGCCGACGACTACATCATTGTCTACACCGCCGGCCACGGTCACGAACGCACCGAAACCAGAATCATCGAAAAGCTCGACTCCGACGAAGCGCGCGCGCATCTGGGCGACGAGTACGATCGCTTCGTCGATCAGCTGGAACTGGTGCAGGGCGCCTGCCACGAATTCAACCAGCAGGAGTTCCTCGACGGTCAACTGACCCCGGTGTTCTTCGGTACCGCGCTGGGCAACTTCGGTGTTGACCACGTGCTTGACGCCGTCGTCGATTGGGCACCGCGTCCGCTGGCCCGTGTCGCCAACGAGCGCACCGTGGAGCCGGTTGAAGAGAAGTTCTCGGGCTTCATCTTCAAGATCCAGGCGAACATGGACCCCAAACACCGCGACCGCATCGCCTTCATGCGCATTTGCTCCGGCAAGTACGAGAAAGGCATGAAGATGCGCCACGTGCGCACCGGCAAGGACGTGCGCATCGGCGACGCCCTGACGTTCTTCTCCTCCGAGCGTGAGCAACTGGAAGAGGCGTTTGCCGGCGATATCATCGGTCTGCACAACCACGGCACCATCCAGATCGGCGACACCTTCAGCGAAGGCGAAGCCCTGAGCTTCACCGGCATCCCGCATTTCGCCCCGGAACTGTTCCGCCGCGTGCGTCTGCGCGATCCGCTGAAATCCAAGCAACTGCGCCAGGGCCTGCAACAACTGGCCGAAGAGGGCGCCACCCAGGTGTTCTTCCCGGAGCGCAGCAACGACATCATCCTCGGCGCCGTGGGTGTGCTGCAGTTTGATGTGGTCGCCAGCCGCCTGAAAGAGGAATACAAGGTCGAGTGCTCATACGAGCCAATCACCGTGTACTCCGCGCGCTGGATCGAATGCAGCGACAAGAAGAAGCTCGAGGAATTCTCCAACAAGGCAGTGGAAAACCTTGCAGTCGACGGCGGCGGTCACCTGACCTACCTCGCCCCGACCCGGGTCAACCTGGCCCTGATGGAAGAGCGCTGGCCGGACGTGAAATTCCGTGCGACGCGTGAGCATCACTAAGCGTCAGGCCGCTGCACCCAAAACCCCGTCGCGAAAGCTGCGGGGTTTTTTATTGCCACTTCCAACTCTGTAGGAGCTGCGGCACGCTGCGATCTTTTGCTCTTGGTTTTAGAAACAGAATCAAAAGATCGCAGCTTTGTCAGCTCCTGCATGGGCTAGCAGTATTGGTTATGGTTGTTATTCGAAACCTGTCTGTCGGTTGAGGGCATTTCTGGGCGTTCAGTTGCGTCCTATCTGGTGAGCCCCGCTGATCGGAACTAGATTTCATTCAGTGCCGGTTCGGCATTCATGTTTCACCTGCACAGGATGGAATCGATCATGAAAAACAGGTTGCTGCGTGTTTTATTGCTGTTGAAAGTGATGGTCCTGCTGTCCCTCGGCACCGCGACGGCCTGGGCCGAGTGCGAGGATCATGATTCCCAGGCCTTCAACGGGCAGGTGGGGCATAGCGGGCTGATGCTCGCCAAGTCCGAGGCCGAGCCGGGTGATCAGGGGCAGGGTGGAACTGCTGATGATGACTCGATGACTGACGAGCCGGACTCTGATGATCCGGATGAAGGCGACAGCCAGACGTAGATTGCAGGCAAAGAAAAACCCCGTCTGCCTCGACTGATGAGTCGTCGAGGTAGAAGGGGTTTGCTCGGTACGCTATCGCTGAATCAATACATCCCCTGTGGGAGCGGGCTTGCCCGCGATTGCGGTGTGTCAGTCGACAAATCAGGTGACTGACACGACGTCATCGCGGGCAAGCCCGCTCCCACAGGGTTTTGCATGTTTCGCGCAAATGCTTACGCCGCACCGTCAAGGAACTGCTCGGCGTAGTGGCAAGCCACCTGCCGATTGTCGAGCAAGCGCAATGCCGGCTCTTCCGTGCTGCAACGCTCGGTCGCGTACGGGCAGCGCTTGTGGAAAGCGCAGCCTGGTGGCGGGTTCAGCGGGTTGGGCAGTTCGCCGACGATTTTGATTTTCGGCTTGTTCGGGTCCGGGTGAATGGTCGGGGTCGCCGACAGCAGCGCTTGGGTGTACGGGTGCAGAGGGCGTTCGTAGATGTCGTTCTTCGGGCCCATTTCCACCGGGCGACCGAGGTACATCACCATCACGTCATCGGCCACGTGTTGCACCACCGCGAGGTTGTGCGAGATGAACACGTAAGCGGTGTTGAACTCCTGCTGCAGGTCCATGAACAGGTTCAACACCTGCGCCTGAATCGACACGTCCAGCGCCGAGGTCGGTTCGTCCGCGACCAGCACTTTCGGTTGCAGCATCATCGCCCGGGCCAACGCAATACGCTGTCGCTGGCCACCGGAGAACATGTGCGGATAACGCTGGTAGTGCTCTGGACGCAAGCCGACCTGCTTCATCATCGCCTGGACTTTCTCGCGACGTTCGGCGGCGGACAGGTTGGTGTTGATCAACAGCGGTTCGGCCAGTTGATCACCGACTTTCTGCCGTGGGTTCAACGAGGCGTACGGGCTCTGGAACACCATCTGCACGTCTTTGCGCAGTTGCTTGCGCTGGGCCTTGTCGGCGCCGGCAACTTCCTGGCCGGCGATTTTCAACGAGCCGGATGACGGCTCCTCAATCAGGGTCAAGGCACGCGCCAAAGTGGATTTGCCGCAACCCGACTCGCCTACAACCGCGAGAGTCTTGCCGGCTTCCAGTTCGAATGACACGCCGTTAAGCGCGCGCACGGTCGCGTGGCCCTTGAACAGGCCACGGGACACTTCGTAGTGACGGGTCAGGTCGCGGGCGGTAAGTACGACGGCCATTACGCCACCTCCTGGTTCAGCGGGTAGAAGCAGCGGGCGAGGCTGTGGCTTTTCGGATCAAGGGTCGGACGTTGCGCGCGGCAGCTTTCCTGCACGTACGGGCAGCGCGGCGACAACAGGCAACCTTGCGGACGGTCGTAACGGCCGGGAACGATGCCCGGCAGTGTCGCCAGACGGTCGGCACCCTGGCTGTGTTCCGGAATCGCCTTGAGCAGCGCTTCGCTGTACGGGTGCGCCGGGATGTCGAACAGCTGCGGCACCTGACCGACTTCAACAGCCTGCCCGGCGTACATCACGCACACACGTTGGGCGGTTTCAGCGACGACGGCGAGGTCGTGAGTGATCAGCACCAGGCCCATGTTCTGCTCTTTCTGCAACGCCAGCAGCAGATCCATGATCTGCGCCTGAATCGTCACGTCGAGTGCAGTGGTCGGTTCATCCGCGATCAGCAATTTCGGCTCGCCGGCAATCGCCATGGCGATTGCCACGCGCTGGCTCATACCGCCGGACAGTTGATGCGGGTAGGCGTCCATACGACTGGCCGCGCCCGGGATTTCAACTTTTTCCAGCAGTTCGATAGCGCGTTTGCGGGCTTGCTTGCTGGACATTTTCAGGTGCAGGCGCAGCACTTCTTCGATCTGGAAACCGACGGTGTAACTCGGGTTGAGCGCAGTCATCGGGTCCTGAAAGACCATCGCCAGGTCTTTACCGACGATCTGCCGACGTTGACGGTTGCTCAGCTTGAGCATGTTCTTGCCATCGAAATTCAGCCCATCGGCGGTGACGATCCCCGGGTGCTCGATCAGGCCCATCAGCGCCATCATGGTCACGGATTTGCCCGAACCGGACTCGCCCACGATGGCCAGCACTTCGCCCTTGTCGACGCTGATGTCGAGGCCATCGACCACTGGCACAGCGTTCTTGTCGCCGAAACGAACGTTGAGATTCTTGATTTCCAACAGTGACATTTGAATCTCCTCAGGCGGCATTCTTGAGTTTCGGGTCCAGCGCATCGCGCAGACCGTCGCCCATCAGGTTGATTGCCAGCACGCTGAGCAAAATGGTCAAACCAGGCAGGCTCACCACCCACCAGGCGCGTTCGATGTAATCGCGGGCCGAGGCCAGCATGGTGCCCCACTCAGGGGTTGGCGGTTGTACGCCAAGACCGAGGAAGCCCAGGGCCGCGGCATCGAGAATCGCCGAAGAGAAGCTCAAGGTTGCCTGAACGATCAGCGGCGCCATGCAGTTGGGCAGCACGGTGATGAACATCAGGCGTGGCAGACCGGCACCGGCCAGGCGCGCGGCGGTCACGTAGTCGCGGTTCAGTTCGCCCATCACCGCTGCGCGGGTCAGACGCACATACGACGGCAGGGACACCACAGCGATGGCGATCACGGTGTTGATCAGGCCAGGGCCGAGGATGGCGACAATCGCCACAGCCAGCAGCAAGGACGGCAGGGCCAGCATGATGTCCATCAGACGCATGATGGTCGGGCCAATCATCTTCGGGAAGAAACCGGCGAACAGACCGAGCAGAATCCCCGGGATCAGCGACATCACGACCGACGACAAGCCGATCAGCAGCGACAGGCGCGAACCCTGGATCAGACGCGACAGCAGGTCACGGCCCAGTTCATCGGTGCCGAGTAAAAATTGCATCTGCCCGCCTTCAAGCCACACCGGTGGCGTCAGCAGGAAGTCACGGTATTGCTCACTCGGGTTATGCGGCGCCACCCAAGGGGCGAACAGCGCGCAGAAAATCACCAGCAACATGAACATCAGGCCGGCAACGGCACCTTTGTTCTTGGAAAACGCTTGCCAGAATTCTTTGTACGGGGACGGATACAGCAGGCTTTGATCGACTGCTACCGCTTGATTTTGAGTTGAAGCTGGAGTGGTCATGGTCATGATCTCAGCGCTGATGACGGATGCGTGGGTTGGCAAAGCCGTAGAGGATGTCCACCACGAAGTTGACCAGAATCACCAGGCAGGCGATTAACAGGATGCCGTTTTGCACGACCGGATAGTCCCGGGCGCCGATGGCTTCGATCAGCCATTTGCCAATGCCGGGCCAGGAGAAAATGGTTTCGGTCAGGACCGCACCGGCCAGCAGAGTACCGACCTGCAGACCAACAACCGTCAGCACCGGGATCAGTGCGTTGCGCAGACCGTGGACGAATACCACACGCGATGGCGACAGGCCTTTGGCCTTGGCGGTACGGATGTAGTCTTCGCGCAGTACTTCGAGCATCGACGAACGGGTCATCCGCGCGATAACGGCCAGCGGGATGGTGCCGAGCACGATGGCCGGCAGGATCAGGTGATGCAGGGCATCGAGGAATGCGCCCATGTCATCGGCCAGCAGCGTATCGATCAGCATGAAACCGGTGCGTGGCTCGATGTCGTAGAGCAGGTCGATCCGCCCGGATACCGGCGTCCAGCCCAGGCTTACCGAGAAGAACATGATCAGGATCAGACCCCACCAGAAGATCGGCATCGAATAACCCGCGAGGGAGATGCCCATCACCCCATGGTCGAATAATGATCCTCGCTTGAGTGCCGCGATCACCCCGGCCAGAAGGCCCAGAATGCCGGCGAACAGCAGGGCGGCCATGGACAGTTCCAGGGTCGCCGGGAAGAGAGAGGTGAACTCGGTCCATACGCTCTCACGGGTGCGCAGGGATTCGCCGAGATCGCCTTGGGCCAGTTTGCCGATGTAGTCCAGATACTGGGCATACAACGGTTTGTTCAGACCTAGGCGTTCCATTGCCTGAGCGTGCATTTCGGGGTCGACCCGACGTTCGCCCATCATCACTTCCACGGGGTCGCCAGGAATCATGCGAATCAACGCGAAAGTCAGCAGGGTGATGCCGAAAAACGTGGGGATCAACAACCCCAGTCGGCGGGCAATAAAACTAAACATCTTGTGTGGTACCTCATCAGCCGGTTAGGCGTGCCCGGCTTCCCTGGGATCAGGGAGGCCGGGAGTTTCTTATCTACTTCACCTGGGTGGTGGCGAAGTTATTAGTTGTCAGGGGGCTGATGTGATAGCCCTCTACGTTGTTGCGCATTGCAGTAAACATCCGCGTGTGGGCCATGCTGATCCACGGTTGATCCTGATTAAACAGCACTTGTGCCTGTTCGTAGAGCTTCGCGCGTTCGGCCGGATCTACTTTAGCCCGTGCTTCGTCGATCAGTGCCTGGAATTTCTCGTTGCACCAGCGCGCGTAGTTTTCGCCGTTCTTGGCGGCTTCGCAACTGAGCATAGGCGTCAGGAAGTTATCCGGGTCGCCGTTGTCGCCCGCCCAGCCGGCCGAGACCATGTCGTGCTCGCCGGCCTTGGCGCGTTTAAGCATTTCGCCCCATTCCATGACGCGGATGTCGATCTTGATCCCGACTTTCGCCAGGTCAGCCTGCATCATCTGCGCGCCCAGCATCGGGTTCGGGTTGGTCGGGCCGCCGCCGTTGCGGGTAAACAGGGTAAACACGGTGCCTTCCGGAACCCCGGCTTCCTTGAGCAGGGCGCGAGCCTTGTCGAGGTCACGTGGCGGGTTTTTCAGCTCGGTGTTGTAGCCGAGCAGGGTGTCCGGGTACGGGTTGACCGCGACGGTCGCGTTGCCCTTGCCGAACAGCGCATTGACGTAAGCGGCTTTGTCGAAGGCGATGTCGATCGCCTTACGCACGCGCACATCGCTCATGTATTTGTGCTGGGTGTTCATGGCGATGTACGAAACGGTCATCGCGTTCAGTTCATCAACTTTCAGGTTGCTGTCTTTCTTGATGCTCGGGATGTCATCAGGTTTGGGATACAGCGCGATCTGGCACTCGTTGGCTTTGAGCTTTTGCAGGCGCACGTTGTTGTCGGTGGCGATTGCCAGGATCAACGCGTCGGCCGGCGGCTTGCCACGGAAATATTCCGGGTTGGCCTTGAAGCGAACCTGCGCATCCTTGGCGTAGCGCTGGAAGATGAACGGGCCGGTGCCGACAGGCTTGTTGTTGAGGTCGCCGGTCTTGTTGGCCTTGAGCAACTGATCGGCGTACTCGGCGGAGTAGATCGCGGTGAACGGCATGGCCACGTCGGCCAGGAACGGTGCTTCGCGGCGGGTCAGGGTGAACTTGACGGTGTAGTCGTCGACCTTTTCCACGTTCTTGAGCAGTTCCTTGAAGCCCATGCTTTCAAAGTACGGGAAGCCCACGCTCGACAGTTTGTGCCAAGGGTGATTCGGGTCCAGCTGACGCTGGAAGCTCCAAAGCACATCGTCGGCATTCATGTCACGGGTCGGCTTGAAGTATTCGGTGGTGTGGAACTTGACGCCTTTGCGCAGGTGGAACGTGTACGTCAGACCGTCATCGCTGATTTCCCAGGAGTCGGCCAGTGCCGGGACCAATTCGGTGGTGCCAGGCTTGAAGTCGACCAGACGGTTGAAGATCGTTTCGGCCACCGCATCGGCAGTGACTGCAGTTGTGTACTGGACCATGTCGAAGCCTTCCGGACTGGCTTCGGTGCAGACCACCAAGGGTTTGGCCGAGACGCCGATGGCGGCGCTCAACAACGCGGCAGCGACGGCCGCACGTAGGGGAAGCATTTTCATCGATAACCCTCTGCAATCGGTTGAAGACAAAAAACCGAACGGCCGACTCATCATGAGTCAGCCGTCGGTTGGCGTTTTTTACAGGATGTTGAATGGAATCGTGGTCACGAGACGGAACTCGTTGATGCTGCCGTCAGACTGGTTTTCACTGGCGCGGTGGGTGGTATAGGTCGCGCGAATAGTGGTGGCCTTGAGCGGGCCGCTTTGCACGGCGTACGAGGAGCCGACGCCGTATTCGTAATGGTGTTCGCCGTCCATGTTGCGCACGTCGTAAGCGGTACCGACGTAGTGAGTACCGTCGATGCCCCAGCCGCGAGCGCTATAGGCGTTGAACTTCAGGCCAGGAATGCCGTACTCGGCCATGTTGATGCCGTAGGCGATCTGGAAGGACTTCTCGTTCGGTCCGTTGAAGTCCGACAGCAGGGAGTTGGCCAGGTAGATGCCGTTGGTTTCGTGCAGGTAGTCGAAGTACTCGTTACCGTTCACTTCCTGATACGAGAAGGTCAGGCTGTGCGCCTGGTGAGTCAGACCGAACGACAGCGAGTAGGTGTCGTTGTCGATCTGGCCCATCAACCTTTTGCCTTCGTCGACGGTCTTGTAGTAGTTCAGGCCGGTGGTCAGGCTCAGTACCGAGCTGTCGCCCAGTTCGTGAGTGGCGCCGAAGTAGTACTGGTTCCAGAAGTCTTCAGCCTGGGTTGCGTAGAGGCTGGTTTTCAGGCTCTTGAGCGGCTGGTAGTTCACGCCGGCAGTGTTGACGTGGTCGGTTTCAACACCGGTGTTGCTGTATTCGGTGCGGAATTTCGACAGGCTCTGCTCGGTACGTGGCGACACGCGGTCGAACGTGGCGAGGTCGAACGACAGGTTGTCGAATTCTTCACTGTGGATCGCCACACCTTCAAAGCTCGAAGGCAGCGGACGGTTGCCGATGACGTCGACGATCGGGCTGCTGAAGTTCATGCGGCCGGCGGTCAGGGTGGTGTTGGAGATACGCGCCTTGACGTTGGCCAGGCCGAGTTTGCTCCACTGATCTACAGCGTCGCCGTTGGAGTGGGCGAGGGTACGGTTGGAACCGCCCTTGATGTCCTCACGGCTGCGATCCAGTGCGATGGCGTTGTATGCCGCCACTTCGGTGCTGAAACCCACGGTGCCTTGGGTGAAGCCCGAGGTGTAGTTCAGGATGGTGCCCTGAACCCAGTTGATCCGGCGCGAGCCGGTCAGGGTTTCGCCATGACGCTCGTAGTTGAAGGTGCCGCCGCGCTTTTTCTCTTCGTTGGCGTACCAGTTACGGGTCGAACCCGACAGGCTTTGGCCATCGATGAAGCCTTTGGCTTCGGATTGGGCGCTGGTGCTGGCCAGTTGCGTCGGGATGAAGTCCTGACTAACGCTTTCAGCATGGGCTCCGGCGGTGATGCTGCTGATGGCCAGGGCCAGTATCGCGGTGCTGCTCAGTTTCATGGGTGAAGCTCCTTTACTTTCTTTTTATGCCGGCTTTTTTGGGTTGGCCGGTTATTGGTTTAGAACTCGTTCACACATCGCAAACGTTTGCAAAAAGCCCTATTGGCGAATTTAGGCAAAGCGCTTGCGTGAGGGGGTAGACAGTCCCCCTCAGCGTTGCGGCTAATCGGTTGGGTTAATCGATACTGACACCCGAGAACACGTTGCGGCCGAAAGGGCTCACCTTGAACCCTTCAACCCGCGTGCTTAGCGGCTGGTTGACCGTCGAGTGGGCGACAGGCGTGATCGGCACTTGCTGTTTAAGCAACTGCTGAGCCTGTTTATAGAGCACGGTGCGCTGGTCGCGATCGGTGACGACCTTGGCTTCCTTGATCAGCTTGTCGTAAGCCGGATTGCACCACATGGAGTAGTTGTTGCCGCCGATGGCGTCGCAGCTGTACAGCGTGCCGAGCCAGTTGTCCGGATCACCGTTGTCACCGGTCCAGCCGATCAGGCTGACGTCGTGCTCGCCATTCTTGGTGCGTTTGATGTACTCGCCCCATTCATAGCTGACGATTTTCACTTTCAGACCGATCTTGGCCCAGTCGGCCTGAAGCATTTCGGCCATCAGCTTGGCGTTCGGGTTGTACGGACGTTGAACCGGCATTGCCCACAGGGTGATCTCGGTGCCTTCCTTCACGCCGGCAGCCTTGAGCAGTTCTTTAGCTTTTTCCGGGTTGAAGGCGGCGTCCTTGATGGTGTCGTCGTAGGACCATTGCGTCGGTGGCATGGCGTTGACGGCCAGTTGGCCGGCGCCTTGATAAACAGCGTTGAGAATCCCTTGTTTATTCACCGCCATGTCCAGCGCCTGACGCACTTCGAGCTGGTCGAACGGTTTGTGGCGCACGTTATAGGCGATGTAGCCGAGGTTGAAACCTGGCTTGGAGATCAGTTGCAGCTTCGGGTCGGACTTCAGTGCTTCAACATCGGCCGGGCGCGGATGCAGGGTGATCTGGCATTCGCCGGCCTTGAGTTTTTGCACGCGCACCGAGGCGTCGGTGTTGATCGCGAAGATCAGGTTTTTCAGTTTTACCCGGCTCGGGTCCCAGTAGTGCGGGTTGCCGGTGTAGCGGATGTTCGAGTCTTTCTGATAGCTCTTGAACACGAACGGCCCGGTGCCGATCGGCTTCTGGTTGATGTCGCTCGGCTTGCCTTCGGCCATCAGCTTGTCGGCGTATTCGGCGGACAGGATGGCGGCGAAACTCATGGCGATGTTCTGGATGAACGCGGCGTCGACGCTGTTGAGCGTGAACTCCACGGTCAGCGGCCCGGTCTTTTCGACCTTGGCAATGTTCTTGTTCAGGCTCATCCCGTTGAAATACGGGAACTCGGTCGGATAAGCCTTACGGAATGGCTGTTGCGCATCAAGCATGCGATTAAACGTAAACAGCACGTCGTCGGCGTTGAAATCGCGGGTTGGTTTGAAGTAAGGCGTTGTATGAAATTTCACGCCTTCACGCAGGTGAAAGGTGTACTTGAGGCCGTCCTCGGAAATATCCCACTGGGTAGCCAAGCCCGGTACGACATTGGTCGCGCCTTTTTCGAACTCTACCAAGCGGTTGTACAGCGGCTCTGCAGCGTCGTTATCGGTGGCCGTCGTGTATTGCGCAGTATCAAAACCGGCCGGGCTGCCTTCGGAGCAAAACACCAGACTGTTGCTGGCGGCGTGGCTTGCAGACGTGGCGGCCAACAGGCCGGCGCCCAGCAGTGCGGAAAAAACCAAGGTATGGCGCATGACGCTCCCTCTTTATTAGTGTTGTTTCGATGCGCCGCGATCCCGTCCAGGGAGGTTGTGGCTGCATCAAGCTCAAACCAGTACGAACAGCAAAACCGTTAGCCCACGCAGTCACTGGTCAGAACCCGACGGTAGGAGCCGTGGGTCTGGCAGTAAATGCGTTGAGTCCTAAAGACTCGTAGGAAAAGGCAACACGCCCTGTATCTCCCTGACAAAGCAGAGTTGAAACAGCTGTAGGCAAATTCCTAACTAATCGGCAGAAAAACAGCGGCGACGCTGAAAACGTCGCCGCTGCTTTTTTACTTGCTGACGCTGACGCCGTAGAAGGAGTTCAGGCCGAATGGGCTGATCTTGAAGTCCTGCACGTTGGCGCGCATGGGTTGATACACCGTCGAGTGAGCGATAGGTGTCATTGGGACTGCATCTTTGAGGACGTGTTGCGCCTGTTTGTACAGTTCGGTGCGCTTGCCCTGGTCTGTAGTGCGCTTGGCTTCTTTGACGAGGCCATCAAATTTCTTGTCGCACCACTTGGAGAAGTTGTTGCCGCTAAGCGAGTCGCAACCAAACAACACGTTCAGCCAGTTGTCCGGATCACCATTGTCACCGCTCCAGCCAATGATCATGGCCTGGTTCTCACCACCTTTGGAACGCTTGATGTACTCGCCCCATTCGTAGCTGGTGATCTTCACTTTCAAGCCGATCTTGGCCCAGTCGGACTGGAGCATTTCAGCCATCAGCTTGGCGTTCGGGTTGTACGGACGCTGAACCGGCATCGCCCACAGGACGATTTCGGTACCTTCCTTGACGCCGGCTTCCTTGAGCAGCTGCTTGGCTTTCTCAGGGTCGTACTTGGCGTCCTTGATGGTGGTGTCGTAAGACCACTGGGTCGGCGGCATGGCGTTGACGGCCAGTTGGCCCGCACCCTGATAAACCGAATCGATGATCTGCGGCTTGTTGACGGCCATGTCCAGGGCCTGACGAACGCGCAGGTCAGCCAGAGGGTTTTTCTCGTCGCTGCCTTTGACCTTGTCCATCACGTTGTAAGCGATGTAGCCCAGGTTGAAACCGGCCTGGTCAGGCATCTTCAGCGACTTGTCTTCTTTCAGCGCTTTCAGGTCGGCTGGACGTGGGAACAGGGTGATCTGGCACTCGTTCTTTTTCAGCTTCTGAATACGTACCGACGGGTCGGTGGTGATGGCGAAGATCAGGTTGTCGATCTTCACGTCTTCAGGCTTCCAGTAATCCTTGTTGCCGGTGTAACGGATGTTGGAATCTTTCTGGTAGCTCTTGAACACGAACGGACCAGTGCCGATCGGCTTCTGGTTGATGTCGGCAGGCTTGCCATCCTTGAGCAGCTGGGCTGCGTACTCGGCGGACTGCACCGAGGCGAAGCTCATGGCCATGTTCTGGATGAACGCGGCATCAACTTCCTTGAGGGTGAACTTGACGGTGTGGTCGTCGACTTTATCGATCTTGGTGATATTGGTGTCCATCCCCATGTCGGTGAAGTACGGGAATTCGGTCGGGTACGCCTTACGGAACGGGTCATCCTTGTTAATCATGCGATTAAAGGTGAACAGCACGTCGTCGGCGTTGAACTCACGGGTCGGCTTGAAGTACGGGGTGGTGTGGAACTTGACGCCTTCACGCAGGTGGAAGGTGTAAGTCAGGCCATCATCGGAAATGTCCCACTTGGTCGCCAGACCAGGAATCACGGCGGTGCCGCCGCGCTCGAACTGGGTCAGGCGGTTGAACATGGTTTCGGCAGAGGCGTCGAAGTCTGTTCCGGTGGTGTACTGGCCTGGATCAAAACCGGCCGGGCTCCCTTCGGAGCAGAACACCAGGTTAGTCGCAGCGGATGCGAAAGGTGCGGAGGCTAACAAGCCTGCGCCGACTAAAAACGGAATGACCGCGTGTTTAAGCATGTTGGCCTCATGATTTGTTGTCATTTTTTGATTTGAGGTACGACCTCGTGAGTCGTGCCTGCGGATACTTATGCAGGCGCCATACCCAATGCAAGATCCAGAGCGGTCGGCGGCCTCAAACGGTGGCACGAACGTACCTTAATGTCGCATCTGTGTAACTTCTGACGCATTTGACCGTTTGCGGATGGTTTTTACGGTGCAAATCAAGCCCCAAAACGGTGCATTGGTCACGTTGTGCGCTCCGCCTTGGGGCTTGGTGTTACTTATTTATACCCACTCCATAGAAAGGGGTTAGACCGAACGGGCTGATACGGAAGTTGGTGACTTCCTTGCGCAGCGGCTGGAACACCGTGGAGTTGGCAATCGGGGTAATCGGCACTTGTTGTTTAAGGATCAGTTGCGCCTGTTGATACAGTTGTACCCGTTGCGTTTTGTCGGTGGACACCTTGGCCTGCTGTACCAGTTTGTCGTAGGCCGGGTCGCACCATTTGGCGTAGTTGCTGCCCTTTACTGCCGCGCAGCTGTACAGCACGCCGAGCCAGTTGTCAGGGTCGCCGTTGTCACCGGTCCAGCCATAGATCATCGCGTCATGTTCACCATTTTTGGCGCGTTTGATGTATTCGCCCCATTCATAGCTGACGATGTTGGCCTTGATGCCGATCTTGTCCCAATCCTGCTGAATCATCTGCGCCGACATCCGCGCATTCGGGTTCGAGGCGCGCTGCACGGTCATTGCCCAGAGGTTGATGGTTGTACCCGGTGCAACCCCTGCTTCTTTCAGTAGCGCTCTGGCTTTTGCCGGGTCGTGCGGCGCGTCTTTTATGTTCGGGTCGAATGACCATTGCGCGGGTGGCAAGGCGTTCTGGGCCAACTGGCCGGCGCTTTGATAAACGGCTTTGATGATCGCCGGTTTATCGATGGCCATGTCCAGAGCCTGGCGCACCTTGAGCTGATCCAGCGGCGGGTGAGTGGTGTTGTAGGCGAGGAAACCGAGGTTGAAACCGGCCTGTTTCAGCACGCGCAGGTTCGGGTCTTTTTCCATCACTTCAATGTCGGCCGGGCGCGGGTAGCCGCTGACCTGGCATTCGCCGGTCTTGAGTTTCTGCAGGCGTACGGCGGCGTCCGGGGTGATCGAGAAGATCAGGTTGTCGATCTTCACATCCTCGGGTTTCCAGTAGGCCGTGTTAGCGGTGTAGCGGATTTGTGAATCCTTTTGATAGCGCTTGAACACGAACGGTCCGGTGCCGATCGGTTTCTGATTGAGGTCGGCGGCTTTGCCTTCCTTCAACAACTGAGCGGCGTATTCGGCCGATTGCACCGAGGCGAAACTCATGGCGAGGTTTTGTACGAACGCGGCGTCGACGTTGTTGAGGTTGAAGCGCACGGTTTGCCCGTCGAGTTTTTCGACCGATTTGATCGTGGTGTTCAGGCCCATGTCGGTGAAGTACGGGGATTCGGCGGGGTAGGCCTTGCGGAAAGCGTTTTGCGGGTCGAGCAGGCGCTGGAAGGTGAACAGGACGTCGTCGGCGTTGAAGTCGCGGGTGGGTTTGAAGTAGTCGGTGGTGTGGAATTTTACGTTTTGGCGCAGGTGGAAGGTGTATTGCAGGCCATCGTTGGAGATGTCCCATTTTGTTGCCAGGCCCGGTTCGATGTCGGTGCCGCCGCGCTGGAATTGGGTGAGGCGGTTGAAGACGGTTTCGGCGGAGGCGTCGAAGTCGGTGCCGCTGGTGTATTGGCTGGGGTCGAAGCCGGCGGGGCTGGCTTCGGAGCAATAAACGAGGGTTGTGGCAGCGTTGGCGATCGGGGCTATGGCTGTTAGGGCGAGGGAGATCAAGAGCGGTTTTAGGGTGGATCTTGGCATGGGGTCCCCGGGGAATCGGCGGTGGTAATCGTGGAAGAGTAGCTGGGGCGGGGGTGTTGGCGGAAATATCGTTTTTCCTGCTGAAGCGTCTATCTCGGCATATCTAGCACTTGTGTGTATATCCGTTGCTGCGGTAACGGCGGCCTAGGGTTCCGCCCTTACGGCGGGTCACTTTTGACAAACGCCTCAAAAGTAACCAAAAACGCTTGCTCCTACGTGCGGCCCGCTCGCTGGGACTCGGGGTTCCTTCGCTCCGGGATCGATCCGGGCGCAGCGTCTCCGGTTTGCTTCGCTGCACCTCCTTTCGCTGTGTTTGGCTTCGCCAAACGGTCGCTGCGCTCCCACCCCCGGATCAATCCCTCCACTCAGCCTTCCGACGTCGCCCGTGGATCAAGATCAAAAGCGGTACTCGAGCTTGCGCTCATTGTGTTGAGTGGTGCGGACTTCGCCGCGTGCGGGTTGTACTTGCTCCCTCTGTAGGAGCTGCCGCAGGCTGCGATCTTTTGATCTGGCTTTTGCTTTCTGTGGGAGCTGGCTTGCCAGCGATGAGGCCCACACAGTCACCCGATTACTTTGCTGTGTTTAGACGCGTGTGAAATCACCAGAACCTTCCCACAAGGTTTTCAGGTTGTCCGTCGGACGCTCGCTCTCTAGGCTTGGGTTGTCGCAGAAGACTCTGCGATCGGGAGGTGAGATTCCCGGTTATTGAATTTGGAAACCTGCGAAAGCCGCTCCATAATCGTCGCCAGTTCATGCTGTCGGCAGTTCTTTATGGCGGCTATGTACGGGCGGACTTCGGTTCGGCCGGGTTGGTTTCCTTACCGGTAATCTCACTCCGTACATAGTTGCCACCTCGTTTCTCGAGTGAGATCGGAAATGAATGGCGTCATTCGTAAGGAAATGCTCCATGGATAAATTGGTCCCCGACCCACCCCTCGAAACCCCACTCGAAGAAGCCCTGCGCGCCGAAGACCTCGCCCGAAACCGCGAAGCCATCAAACGCGCCCTCGATTTCTACCTCATCCCCGAAACCAGAAAACCGCGCCAACCCAGCACGATGTTCATGGTCTGTCCCAACGTCGACACCGAGAGCCTGCTCGCCCACGCCTGTGAATCACTGGCGTCCGCCAGCGCCGCAGCCAGCAACTTTGCCAACGAGTTGGGCGGCACGCATCGTAATACGGTGCTCGGTATTCAGCAGATCATCATGCTGGCCGAGCTGGCGGTGAGCCGGGCGCTGGATCGGGTTGATCCGCAGGCTTGAGACCGCGTTATCGTTCATCGCTGGCAAGCCAGCTCCCACAGGTTTTTGTGCTGATTTTGAAATCGACGCATGACCTTGTGGGAGCTGGCTTGCCAGCGATGGCGGCGGAGCATTCACCACAAATCCCAGGCACAAAAAAACCGGCGATCATTGTCTGATCGCCGGTTTTTCATTCAGCCCACATCACATCACTGCATCAGCACTTCAATCGAGCCATCAGCGGTCATGCTCACCTGGCTAGTACCTGCTTCAACCTCAGGCGTTACCGGTGCCGAATCCATGCCGGCGGCTTTCATCATCATCGGCGCGCGCATGTACGGTTGTGGGTAACCGTTAGCGTTGAGGTTCAGGTTGACGATTTTGTAGCCCTTGCCGCCGAGGGCGTCGGTGGCCAGTTGCGCACGGGCCTTGAAGGCGCTGACGGCTTCTTTGAGCAGCGCGTCTTCGCTGGATTTGCGGGTCGGGTTGGCGATGGCGAAGTCCATGCCACCCATTTTCAGTTCGCCCAGCAGTTCGCCGGTGAGTTTGGACAGGGCGGCGAAGTCGGCGCTTTCCAGGCGCAGTTCGGCGCGTTCACGCCAGCCGGTGATTTTCTGGCCCTTGGTGTCGTAGATCGGGTAGCTGTTGCGGCTGCCCTGGCGCAGGGTGATGTCTTTGACTTGCTTGGCCTGGGCCAGCGCCTTGTTCATGGTGGTGCTGACGTCGGCGGCGAGTTTGGCCGGGTCGGTGTTTTGTTCTTCGGTGTAGAGGGTCACGATCATCAGGTCGCGGGCGACTTCCTGGCTGACTTCGGCGCGCAGGGAAATCTGGTTGTAGTGCAACTCATCGGCGGCCAGGGCTGGAAGGCTGGCGACGCTGCCGACGGTCAGGGCGAGGAGGGCGGCGCTGCGGCGAAATGTATGCATGAAAGCTCCTTGATGGGGGCGCAGGTGTTGGTTCGGGCCTGCGTGAAACCATCAGACTCCAGAAAGCAGCTTCAAGTTGCAAGCCTCAAGCTGCCAAGCCAAACGCTTTCACTTGTAGCTTGCGGCTCGAAACTGGCAGCTTGTCCGGTGTGGTCGTTTGCCGCACTTTCGCCTCTGGAGGCCGCGGCTTGGTTATACTCCGTGCGATCCGCCTGGAGTGCTCATCAGGAGAGCTCATGCTCGCCCCCGTACAATTGACTTCCGCCACTCGCCAGAACCTCTGGCGGCTGACTTTCATCCGCACGCTGGTGCTCGCCGCGCAGGCCGGTTCCGTAGGTCTGGCCTATTGGCTGGAGCTGTTGCCGTTGCCGTGGGTGCAACTGGCGATGACCCTCGGCTGCTCGATATTGCTGTGCGCGTTCACCGCCGTGCGCTTGCGTACTTCATGGCCGGTGACCGAGCTGGAATACGCCCTGCAACTGGCCTGTGATCTGGTTATCCACAGCGCGCTGCTGTATTTCTCCGGCGGTTCCACGAACCCGTTCGTTTCCTATTATCTGGTGCCGCTGACCATTGCTGCGGTGACGCTGCCATGGCGCTATTCGGTGATCCTGTCCGGCATCGCGCTGGCCTTGTACACCGTGATGCTGACGCGGTTCTACCCGCTGGAAACCCTGCCGGTCGCCCGCGAAAACCTGCAGATCTACGGCATGTGGCTGAGCTTCGCCCTCGCGGCGGCGGTGATCACTTTCTTCGCTGCGCGCATGGCTGAAGAGTTGCGTCGTCAGGAAGAGCTGCGGGCGATTCGCCGCGAAGAGGGCCTGCGCGATCAGCAGTTGCTCGCCGTCGCCACGCAAGCTGCCGGTGCCGCCCATGAACTGGGCACGCCGCTGGCGACCATGAGCGTGTTGCTCAAGGAGATGCAGCAGGATCATCCCGACCCGCTGCTGCAGGACGACCTGAAAGTGCTGCAGGATCAGGTCAAGTTGTGCAAGGAGACCTTGCAGCAACTGGTGCGGGCCGCCGAAGCGAACCGTCGTCTGGCGGTGGAGATGCAGGACGTCACCCTCTGGCTCGACGAAGCGCTGAACCGCTGGCACCTGATGCGTCCGGAAGCCAGTTATCGCTTCCACTGTCTCGGTCAGGGCACGGTGCCGCGCATGGCGCCGCCGCCGGATCTGACCCAGGCCCTGTTGAATCTGCTCAACAACGCCGCCGATGCCTGCCCGGAAAACCTCAAAGTGACGCTGGACTGGGACACGGAAAACCTGACCATCAGCATTCGCGATCACGGCGCCGGTGTGCCGCTGGCCATCGCCGAGCAAATCGGCAAACCATTTTTTACCACGAAGGGCAAAGGTTTCGGCCTGGGCCTGTTTTTGAGCAAGGCCAGCGTGACACGCGCCGGCGGCTCAGTGAAACTCTATAGTCATGAGGAAGGCGGCACGCTCACCGAGCTGCGCCTGCCCCACGGCGCCCGAGGAGACCAACATGAGTGACGAAATCCAAGTCGAAGGCGAAGAACTGCCGCATTTGCTGCTGGTCGACGATGACGCGACCTTCACCCGAGTGATGGCCCGTGCCATGGCCCGCCGCGGTTTTCGCGTCAGCACCGCAGGTTCTGCCGAAGAAGGCATTACCATCGCGCAGGCCGATATCCCGGACTACGCCGCGCTCGACCTGAAAATGGACGGCGATTCCGGTCTGGTGCTGCTGCCCAAGCTGCTGGAACTGGACCCGGAAATGCGCGTGGTGATCCTTACCGGTTACTCGAGCATTGCCACCGCTGTCGAGGCGATCAAGCGCGGCGCCTGCAACTACCTGTGCAAACCGGCCGACGCCGACGATGTCCTGGCCGCGCTGCTCTCCGAGCACGCCGACCTCGACAGCCTGGTGCCGGAAAACCCGATGTCGGTCGACCGCCTGCAGTGGGAGCACATCCAGCGCGTGCTCACCGAACACGAAGGCAACATCTCCGCCACTGCCCGCGCCTTGGGCATGCACCGCCGCACCCTGCAGCGCAAACTGCAGAAGCGCCCGGTTCGTCGCTGAACCAGCGCTGAACGACCATCGCCAGCCCTCGCGATAAAACGCGCCGATCATCTATGATCGGTGCGTGTCTGTTCTTATCTATATCGAGCCTTATCCATGAATCAGAACGCTGAATACTCCGCGGTCAACGATGCTGTGCACGGGCAGTTTTTTCGCAAAGTATGGGCGATCATCACGCCTTATTGGCGCAGTGAAGAGAAGGTCCAGGCCTGGACGCTGCTGATTGCGGTGATAGTGCTCTCGCTGCTCAGCGTGGGCATCTCGGTGTGGTTTAACACCTGGTACAAGGACTTTTACAACGCGTTGCAAAAGAAGGACGAGGCGGCGTTCTGGCGGCTGATTCTGTATTTCTGTGCGATAGCGGCGGTGGCGATTGTCGGAGCGGTGTACCGGCTTTACTTGACCCAGATGCTGACGATTCGCTGGCGGGCCTGGCTCACTGAAAAGCATTTCTCGCGTTGGCTCGCCGACAAGAACTACTACCAACTGGAGCAGGGCGGTTATACCGATAACCCGGACCAGCGCATTTCCGAAGACCTCAATAACTTCACCTCCAACACCCTTGAACTGGGTATCGGGCTGCTGCGCAATATCGTCAGCCTGGTGTCGTTCTCGATCATTTTGTGGGGGGTGTCCGGCAGCATCGAAGTTTTTGGCATCACCATTCCCGGCTATATGTTCTGGTGCGTGCTGGTTTACGCCGTGGTCGGTAGCTGGCTGACGCATTTGATCGGTCGTCGTTTGATCGGCCTGAACAACCAGCAACAACGCTTCGAAGCCGACCTGCGCTTTTCCATGGTGCGGATTCGCGAGAACGCCGAAAGCATTGCGTTGTACAACGGCGAACCGAACGAAAATCGTCGGTTGAGCGCTCGCTTCGGGAATGTTTGGCACAACTTCTGGGACATCATGAAAGTGTCCAAGCGCCTGACGTTCTTCACCGCCGGTTACAGTCAGGCGGCCATCATCTTCCCGTTCATCGTGGCCTCGCCGCGTTATCTCTCCGGCAAGATCGAACTCGGTGAGCTGATGCAGATCAGCTCGGCATTCGGCAACGTTCAGGAGAGTTTCAGCTGGTTCATCAGTGCGTACCAGAGCCTCGCTTCCTGGCGCGCCACTTGTGATCGTCTGCTGAGTTTCCGTCAAGCCATGACCGACAATGAACAACGTGCGCCGGCCATTGATGTGCAGAATCAGGGCAGTGAATTGAAAGTCCACAACCTGGGGCTCGATCTGGCCGACGGTCGTCACTTGCTGACCAACGCCGACATGACCGTTGAACCGGGTGATCGCGTGATGCTCAGCGGCCGTTCCGGCAGCGGCAAGTCGACGTTGCTGCGGGCGATGGGGCACTTGTGGCCAGCGGGGCACGGCAGCATTCGCCTGCCGGCGGCGCGTTATCTGTTCCTGCCACAAAAACCGTACCTGCCGATCGGCACCCTGCGCGAGGCCTTGAGTTACCCACAGGCGGGTGACACCTATTCAGCAGAACGTTACGCGCAAGTGCTGGAAACCTGCCGCTTGCCGCATCTGGTCGCGCGTCTGGATGAAGCCAATCACTGGCAGCGGATGCTTTCGCCCGGTGAACAGCAGCGCCTGGCCTTCGCCCGCGCGATGCTTTATGCACCGCACTGGCTGTACATGGATGAAGCGACTTCGGCGATGGACGAGGAAGACGAAGCCACGCTTTATCAGGCGCTGATCGATCAGTTGCCGGGCTTGAGCATTGTCAGTGTTGGCCACCGCAGCAGCCTCAAGCGGTTCCACCCGCGGCATGTGCGAATCGACAGCGGCCATTTGGTTGAGCAAACAGTAACTGCTTGATCGCCACACAATCCCTGTGGGAGCTGGCTTGCCAGCGATGAGGGCCGAGCAGTCAGTGTAGAGCGGACTGATCTGACGCCATCGCTGGCAAGCCAGCTCCCACAGGGGACAACTATGAAGGAAAGTGATCGTACAACCCGCTTGAGCTATGATGCCCACTAGCCGAACTTTCGAGACAACATGCAACCATGGAAAACCTGATCGACACCCCGCGCTTCCCACGCAAGCGCCGCAGCCTGGCTCAGGAATTGGTGACGGTGCTCAGCGAGCAAATCCGTGACGGCCTGCTCAAGCGTGGCGATAAATTGCCTACCGAGTCGGCGATCATGGAAGCCCATGGCGTCAGCCGCACCGTGGTGCGCGAGGCGATTTCCCGGTTGCAGGCCGCAGGCCAGGTAGAAACCCGCCATGGCATCGGCACTTTTGTGCTCGACACACCGAGCCCGAGTGGTTTCCGGATCGATCCGGCCACCGTCGTCACCCTGCGTGACGTGTTGGCCATTCTTGAATTACGCATCAGCCTCGAGGTGGAATCCGCCGGGCTTGCTGCGCAACGTCGCAGCCCCGAGCAACTGGCGACCATGCGCGCTGCGCTCGATGCGCTGAACGACAGCGTTTCCCACGCCAGTGACGCCGTCGCCTCGGACTTCGCGTTCCATCTGGAAATCGCCCTGTCCACAGGCAACCGCTATTTCACCGACATCATGACTCACCTGGGTACCAGCATCATTCCGCGCACGCGGCTGAATTCCGCACGTCTGGCCCATGATGATCAGCAGCATTACATGAGTCGCTTGAGTCGTGAGCACGAAGAAATCTACGAGGCTATCGCCCGTCAGGATTCCGATGCAGCGCGTGCGGCCATGCGTCTGCACCTGACCAACAGCCGCGAAAGACTGCGCCAGGCCCATGAAGAAGCGCAGGCGCAAGGGTGATTGACGGCTATTTTACGAGCCGGATCTTCGTAACTGGGGACTCCCCTAGATCCTGTGTTCCATTCTTCATGGAGTATTGAAGGGTGGAGCCGGCTTCTGATTGCATATTTTTTGTAAAGGTGTCTGCGGGAATATCGAATACCATTACCGACGGTGCTGAATCCACGCTTTTTGTTTCACTCCAATGGTTACCGGTAGTCGTCCATACCTTAAAAGTGATCTCGTCTCCCATACTGGCGTTTGAACCAATCACCACTTGCCCGTGGGCATGTTCTTTGAGTTGGTCGACGTAAAGTACGCCTTCTACGGCCTCTTGGAGAAAAGGAGGTTGTAGCGCTTTTTCTTGTGCAGTCATGATCAAATCCTTTTATCTGTTTCAAACCCTTGAATGAGCGCATTGAATGCATGCGCCTTGGAGCCGGGTCGTTCGCTCCCTGGCAATTAGGGCAGGGATCAAACGTGGCTCGCACCTGTAAGAAATACCAGTTCCGACGAACGGTATTCGCTTTGAAAGGGCGCTCCGGACCTTCAAGCGCGTCCTGAATCTGGGCTCGATTTGTAACGTCAGCGGCTCAGAGAAAGGCTCGATGCTGGACTCGTCCTGAAACTTGTAGCGCAGTTCAATTTCCCTGTGCAGGTACGGTATTAGCGCTTCTTTCGGAATGTGCAGTCCCGTCAGTTTTTCCATCTCGTCCTCGGCGTCTTCCCAGGTGCCAGTGTTGACTTCTTCGCTCGCCCATTCGGGCTCCTCGGGGTCATCGCCCAGAATCGCGTAGACGCTCCAATTCGCCGCGAAATCGCTGGAATCGGGCACTTGCACGATCAGTTCGTCGCTTAATGCCGACAGGTTCACGGTTGCCGTTTCAGGCGAATGAGGCAGAAATTGCGGGAGTTCGGGTGGGGCAAAATCCATCGGGGCGCTCTCCATGCGAGGTTTGCCGTGATCCATTCACGGCGGGTTGGCACGGTACGAAAATCCCGCCTGTCTCGTTTTAAACCGTCTATTTCCATTCATTGCAAAGCCACCTGTAGGAGCTATCGAAAACAATCTTGTCCGACAAAAAAGCCCTCACAACGATGAAATGCAGTTGACGGTTATTTTTTAAGTTGTACGATGACCTACAACCTCGGCGAATAGCTGAACGATCCAATCACAAAAAACGTTGCTACCAGGGTGTTCGAATAATGAATCCACAAGAACTGAAGTCCATCCTCTCTGCCGGCCTGCTGTCTTTCCCGGTGACCGATTTCAACGCGCAAGGCGATTTCAACCGCGCGGGCTATATCAAGCGTCTGGAATGGCTGGCCCCGTATGGCGCTTCGGCCCTGTTCGCCGCCGGTGGCACCGGTGAGTTCTTCTCCCTGGCCGCCAGCGAATACTCGGAAATCATCAAGACTGCCGTCGACACCTGCGAAACCAGCGTGCCGATTCTGGCGGGCGTGGGCGGTTCGACTCGTCAAGCCATCGAATACGCACAGGAAGCCGAGCGTCTGGGTGCCAAAGGTCTGTTGCTGCTGCCGCATTACCTGACCGAAGCCAGCCAGGACGGTGTCGCCGCTCACGTTGAAGCCGTGTGCAAATCGGTGAAGATCGGCGTGGTGGTCTACAACCGTAATGTCTGCCGTCTGACCGCGCCGCTGCTGGAGCGTCTGGCCGAGCGCTGCCCGAACCTGATCGGTTACAAGGATGGCCTGGGTGATATCGAGTTGATGGTGTCGATTCGTCGCCGCCTCGGTGATCGCTTCAGCTACCTGGGGGGGTTGCCGACCGCCGAAGTCTACGCCGCCGCCTACAAGGCGCTGGGCGTGCCGGTTTACTCCTCGGCGGTGTTCAACTTCATTCCGAAAACCGCGATGGATTTCTACCACGCCATTGCCCGCGAAGATCACGCCACTGTCGGCAAGATCATCGACGACTTCTTCCTGCCATACCTCGACATCCGTAACCGCAAGGCCGGTTACGCCGTGAGCATCGTCAAGGCAGGCGCAAAAATCGCCGGCTATGACGCGGGCCCGGTGCGGGCGCCGCTGACCGATCTGACTGGCGAAGAGTACGAAATGCTCGCCGCGCTGATCGACAAGCAAGGCGCGCAATAACACCCGATAAAACCGAGGCCGCCGAGCAATCAGCGGCCTTTTGCGTGAGGAGCGACTTCAGTGACTGATTCAAAACGCTACGACAACTACATCAACGGTGAATGGGTCGCCGGTTCCGATTACTCGGCCAACATCAACCCGTCCGAGTTGAGTGACACCATCGGCGACTACGCCAAGGCAGATCTGGCTCAGGTCAACGCCGCCATCGACGCTGCGCGCGCAGCGTTCCCGGCCTGGTCGACTTCGGGTATTCAGGCTCGTCACGATTCGCTGGATAAGGTCGGCTCGGAAATTCTCGCTCGTCGCGAAGAGCTCGGTACGTTGCTGGCCCGGGAAGAGGGCAAGACCCTGCCCGAAGCCATCGGCGAAGTGACCCGCGCCGGTAACATCTTCAAGTTCTTCGCGGGGGAGTGCCTGCGTTTGTCCGGCGATTACGTGCCGTCGGTGCGCCCGGGCGTTAACGTCGAAGTTACTCGCGAAGCACTGGGCGTGGTCGGTCTGATCACCCCGTGGAATTTCCCGATTGCCATTCCATCGTGGAAGATCGCTCCGGCCCTGGCCTACGGCAACTGCGTGGTTTTGAAACCTGCCGATCTGGTACCGGGCTGCGCTTGGGCGCTGGCCGAAATCATCTCCCGCGCAGGCTTCCCGGCCGGCGTGTTCAACCTGGTGATGGGCAGCGGCCGTGTGGTCGGCGAAGCATTGGTCAACAGCCCGAAAGTCGATGGCATCAGCTTCACGGGTTCTGTCGGTGTTGGCCGTCAGATCGCGGTCAACTGTGTGTCGCGTCAGGCCAAGGTCCAGCTGGAAATGGGCGGCAAGAATCCGCAGATCATTCTCGACGACGCCGACCTCAAGCAAGCGGTCGAGTTGTCGGTGCAAAGTGCGTTCTACTCCACCGGCCAGCGCTGCACAGCGTCGAGCCGCTTGATCGTCACCGCCGGGATTCACGACAAATTCGTCGAAGCCATGGCCGAGCGTATGAAGTCGATCAAGGTCGGCCACGCGCTGAAATCCGGCACCGATATCGGTCCGGTGGTATCGCAGGCACAGCTTGAACAGGACATGAAGTACATCGACATCGGCCAGTCCGAAGGTGCGCGTCTGGTCAGCGGCGGTGGTCTGGTGACCTGTGACACCGAGGGCTACTTCCTCGCGCCAACGCTGTTTGCCGACAGCGAAGCATCGATGCGCATCAGCCGCGAAGAGATTTTCGGCCCGGTGGCCAACATCGTCCGCGTGGCCGATTACGACGCTGCGCTGTCCATGGCCAACGACACCGAGTTCGGCCTGTCGGCCGGTATCGCCACCACGTCGCTGAAGTACGCCAACCACTTCAAACGTCATTCCCAGGCCGGGATGGTGATGGTCAACCTGCCGACTGCCGGCGTGGATTACCACGTTCCGTTCGGTGGCCGTAAGGGTTCGTCCTATGGATCACGTGAGCAAGGTCGCTATGCGCAGGAGTTCTACACGGTCGTGAAAACCAGCTACATCGGCTCCTGATCCAGCAATACCTGTGGGAGCTGGCTTGCCAGCGATAGCATCATCGCGGAGTGACTGATACACCACGTCGCCTGCATCGCTGGCAAGCCAGCTCCCACAAAAGCCAGACCAAAGAAGATTCACCCGCGCATAAAAATAATCAGTGGGAGTACATCTACATGCAACCGACTCAAAAGCCGACTCACGTCCGCTATTTGATCCTGCTCATGCTGTTTCTGGTGACCACGATCAACTATGCCGACCGCGCGACCATTGCGATCGCCGGTTCCAGCCTGCAAAAAGACCTCGGTATCGACGCGGTCACCCTCGGCTATATCTTCTCCGCATTCGGTTGGGCCTACGTGGCCGGGCAAATTCCCGGTGGCTGGCTGCTTGATCGCTTCGGCTCGAAAAAAGTCTATGCCCTGAGCATTTTCACCTGGTCGCTGTTCACCGTGCTGCAAGGCTTTGTCGGTGAGTTCGGCATGTCCACGGCGATTGTTGCGCTGTTCATGCTGCGCTTTCTGGTGGGCCTGGCCGAGGCGCCGTCCTTCCCCGGCAACGCACGCATCGTCGCGGCCTGGTTCCCGACCGCTGAACGCGGCACCGCTTCGGCGATCTTCAACTCGGCGCAATATTTCGCCACTGTGTTGTTCGCACCGCTGATGGGCTGGATCGTCTACAGCTTCGGCTGGGAACACGTGTTCATCGTCATGGGTATCCTCGGCATCGTCTTCTCGCTGATCTGGCTGAAGGTTATCCACAGCCCGCGGGAACACCCGAGCATCAACGATGCCGAGTTCAAGCACATCGCTGATAACGGCGGGATGGTCGACATGGACCAGCGCGGCAAAAAATCCGACGGCCCGAAGTGGGACTACATCCGCCAGTTGCTGACCAACCGCATGATGCTCGGCGTGTATCTGGGCCAGTACTGCATCAACGGCATCACCTACTTCTTCCTGACCTGGTTCCCGGTTTACCTGGTGCAGGAACGTGGCATGACCATCCTCAAGGCTGGTTTCATCGCTTCGTTGCCGGCGATCTGCGGCTTTATCGGTGGTGTCCTCGGCGGGGTGATTTCCGATTACCTGCTGCGCAAGGGCCACTCGCTGACCTTCGCCCGCAAGGCACCGATCATCGCGGGCCTGCTGGTTTCCAGCAGCATCGTCGCCTGCAACTATGTTGATGTTGAGTGGATGGTCGTGGGCTTCATGGCGCTGGCTTTCTTCGGCAAAGGCGTTGGCGCATTGGGCTGGGCAGTGGTTTCCGACACGTCGCCAAAACAGATCGCCGGTCTGAGCGGTGGCCTGTTCAACACTTTCGGCAACATCGCTTCGATCACCACGCCGATCGTGATTGGCTACATCATCAGCTCCACCGGTTCGTTCAAATGGGCGCTGGTGTTCGTGGGTGCCAACGCACTGGTAGCGGTGTTCAGCTATCTGGTGATCGTCGGCCCGATCAAACGTGTGGTGCTCAAAGAGCCGCCAACCACTGGCGGTGTTGAAGCCAGCGGTAAATTGTCTCAAGCGCATTCCTGAGGAGCGGTGTCATGCAGTTGATTGAACATTCCGACTCGCCGCGCTACATCCGCCTGCACGAGCGGGACAACGTAGTAATTGTGGTCAACGACCAGGGCGTACCGGCCGGCACCGAGTTCCCGGACGGTCTGGTGACCGTGGATTTTGTGCCGCAGAGCCATAAGGTCACCCTCGAGGAGATTCCCGAGGGCGGCCAGGTGATTCGCTACGGTCAGACCATCGGCTACGCGTTGCAGCCGATTCCCCGTGGCAGTTGGGTCAAGGAAGATCAACTGCGCATGCCGACCGCGCCACCGCTGGACAGCTTGCCATTGTCCACCGAGGTGCCAGAGGCGCAGGCGCCGCTGGAAGGTTTCACCTTCGAGGGTTACCGCAACGCCGACGGCACCGTCGGCACGCGCAACATTCTCGGCATTACTACCACCGTGCAGTGCGTGACTGGCGTGCTCGATCACGCGGTAAAACGCATCAAGGACGAGCTGCTGCCGAAGTATCCGCACGTCGATGACGTGGTGGCGCTGACCCACAGTTACGGCTGTGGTGTGGCGATCACTGCCACCGACGCCTACATCCCGATCCGTACCGTGCGCAATCTGGCGCGCAACCCGAATCTGGGCGGCGAGGCGCTGGTGATCAGTCTGGGCTGCGAGAAATTGCAGGCCGGGCAGGTGATGCACGAGGACGATGCCTCGGTCGATCTCAGCGATCCGTGGCTGTATCGCTTGCAGGATTCCAGTCACGGTTTTACCGAGATGATCGAGCAGATCATGGCGTTGGCGGAGGTGCGTTTGAAGAAACTCGACCAGCGCCGCCGCGAAACCGTGCCGGCTTCTGAACTGATCCTGGGGATGCAGTGCGGCGGCAGTGATGCGTTTTCCGGGATCACCGCTAATCCGGCGCTGGGTTATGCCTCGGACCTGCTGTTGCGGGCGGGGGCAACGGTGATGTTTTCCGAAGTCACCGAAGTGCGCGACGCGATTTATCTGCTGACCTCTCGGGCGCAAACCAAAACCGTCGCCGAGGAACTGGTGCGCGAAATGGATTGGTACGACCGCTATCTGGCCAAGGGTGAAGCGGATCGCAGTGCCAACACCACGCCAGGCAACAAGAAGGGCGGGTTGTCGAACATCGTCGAGAAGTCGCTGGGTTCGATCGTTAAATCCGGCAGCAGCGCGATCAATGGTGTCCTTGGTCCGGGCGAGCGTTTCAAGCAGAAGGGTTTGATTTTCTGCGCGACCCCAGCCAGTGATTTTGTCTGCGGCACGTTGCAACTGGCGGCGGGGATGAACCTGCATGTGTTCACGACCGGGCGCGGCACGCCTTACGGGCTGGCGATGGCGCCGGTGGTGAAGGTGTCGACACGTACTGAGCTGGCGCAGCGCTGGCCTGATCTGATCGATATCGATGCCGGGCGGATTGCGACCGGAAGGGCGACTATCGAGGAGCTGGGTTGGGAGTTGTTCCACTACTACCTGGATGTTGCCAGCGGCAAACAGCAGACGTGGGCTGAGAAGCACAAGCTGCATAACGACATTACGTTGTTTAATCCGGCGCCGATTACCTGAGACCGGGTTATCGTTCTTCGCGAGCAGGCTCGCTCCCACATTCGATCGCCGATCTAGTGTGGGAGCGAGCCTGCTCGCGAAGGCGATCCCACAGACGCCGGGGGACTTGTGGCTTATCATTAGGCCCCTAACGACGCTCACCCAAGGCTCCCCGGCATGCTGGCAATCTTCCTCGAAACCCTGAACATTACCGCGCCGGTGTTTGCCATGCTGTTTCTCGGTGTGCTGCTCAAGCGCATCGACTGGATCAACGACAACTTTATCCACACGGCATCGTCGCTGGTGTTCAACGTCACCATGCCGGCGCTGCTGTTCCTCGGCATTCTGCATGCCGACCTGCACGCCGCGTTGCAACCGGCGCTGCTGATCTACTTCTCGATTGCCACGCTGGTGAGTTTCGCCGTCGCGTGGGGCTGGGCGATTTTCAAGTGTCCGCGCGAAGATCGCGGCATCTATACCCAAGGCGCGTTTCGCGGCAATAACGGGGTGATCGGCCTGGCGCTCGCCGCGAGCATGTATGGCGATTACGGCATTTCGCTTGGGGCGATTCTCGCGGCGCTGGTGATCCTGTTCTACAACACGCTCTCGACCATTGTGCTGGCGGTCTACAGCCCGGTGATCAAATCCGACCCGTGGAGCATCTGCAAAAGTGTGTTCAGCAATCCGCTGATCATCAGCGTGATTGCGGCGGCGCCGTTTGCCTACTTCAAGATCAGTCTGCCGGGATGGCTGGAAACCTCTGGCCAGTATCTGGCGCAAACCACCTTGCCGCTGGCGTTGATCTGCATTGGCGGCACGCTGTCGCTGGCGGCGCTGCGCAAGAGCGGCAACATGGCGCTCAGCTCAAGTCTGGTGAAGATGATCGGCTTGCCGGTGCTCGCGACCCTTGGCGCATGGTTATGTGGTTTTCGCGGGGCGGAACTGGGAATTCTGTTTCTGTACTTCGGCAGCCCGACGGCGGCAGCCAGTTTTGTCATGGCCCGGGCGGCGCAGGGTAATCATGAACTGGCGGCGGCGATTATTGTGCTGACCACGTTGATGGCGGCGATCACCACCAATCTCGGGATCTTCATTTTGCAGTGGGGTGGGTGGATCTGAAGGGCAAGATCAAAGGATCGCAGCCTTCGGCAGCTCCTACAGGGGAGCGCATTTCACTGTAGGAGCTGCCGAAGGCTGCGAGCTTTTAGCTTTTCTGGTAACTGTCGATCACTTCCTGCGCCGCCCGAAACGCATCAATCGCCGCCGGGACCCCGGCGTACACCGCGCAATGCAGCAGCGCTTCGCGAATCTCTTCCACGGTGCAGCCATTGTTCAGTGCACCGCGCACATGTCCCTTCAGCTCTTGCGGGCACTTCAACGCAGTCAGCGCGGCGAGGGTAATCAGGCTGCGGGTTTTCAGCGGCAGACCTTCGCGATTCCACACACCACCCCAGGCATGTTCGTTGACGAAATCCTGCAACGGCTGGGTGAATTCGGTGGCATTGCCCAAGGCGCGATCAACGAACACATCGCCCATTACCTGACGGCGGACTTCAACCCCGGACTTCTTCGATTCGGTCATGGCATATCCCTCTTGTGGTGTTGGCGGCGCCAGGCGCGTACGGACGTGAACAGCAGAAACGCCAGCAGCGGCGGCAGAACATAAAACAGCATCAGCTGTTCCAGTTTGCCGGCCAGCGGCATGCCGGTGGTGAACGACACCACGTGCAGCCCATACACCAGATACAAACCGAGCAGCAGCAGACCTTCGACGCGGGTCACGCGGTAGCCGGAATAGAACACTGGCAGGCACAACACGGCGACACCGAGCATCACCGGCAGGTCGAAATCCAGCGCATTGGGCGAGACAGACAAAGGCATCGGTGCGATCAGTGCAGTAAGCCCAAGCACCCCAAGCAGATTGAACAGATTGGCGCCGATCACGTTGCCCACGGCGATGTCCCGCTGCCCGCGCAGAGCCGCAATCAGCGACGTCGCGAGTTCTGGCAGCGAAGTGCCGACAGCAACGACGGTCAGGCCGATCACTCGCTCGGAGAATCCAAGGTCAGTGGCCACCACGACGGCGGCGCCCAGTAACAGACGTCCAGCGAACACCAGCATGGCCAGGCCGACAATGATCATCAGCGCACTGACGAACCACGATGCCGGCGCAGTTTCAGGGTGTTCCGCATGCGGTCGTGCCGAATGCCGCGACTGGCGCAGCAGCAAACCGAGGTACAGCGCCAGTGCGCTCAGCAACAGAATGCCGTCGAGGCGCCCGAGCTCTTTATTCCAGGCCAGCAAGAACACTAGCAGACTGGCGCCGATCATCAGCGGAATGTCGAGGCGCACCAACTGCCGCGACACCCGCAACGGAATGATCAGCGCCGACAGGCCGAGGGTCACCAGAATATTGAAGATACTGCTGCCGATCACACTGCCGACCGCGATGTCCGGGGTATGCGCCTGTGCCGCTTGCAGGCTGACGGCCATTTGCGGCGCACTGCTGCCAAACGCGACCACGGTGAGGCCGATGATCAGCGGCCGCACATGCAGGCGAGCAGCCAGGCGCACTGCCGCGCGTACCATCAGTTCTGCACCGAAGATCAGCAGGCACAGCCCGGCGAACAATTCGATAAGGCTGATCAGCGGCAAATCGGCTAGGGCAAAAATGGTCGGCGCTCCATCAGTCGAGGGCCTGCACGCGAACCCGTGCAGTGCCGCTGCGCAGCATACCGAGTTGTTCGGCGGCTTTGCGGGACACATCGATCAAGCGTCCACGGGTGTGTGGGCCGCGATCGTTGATACGGACCACGACGGATTCATCGTTTTTCAGGTTGGTGACTTTCACCCGGGTACCGAAGGGTAGCTGGCGATGGGCGGCAGTCAGGGCATTCTGGTTGAACGCTTCGCCACTGGCGGTGCGTTTACCGTGGTGTTTGGCTCCGTAATAGGAGGCGACGCCGGTCTTGTCGTAACCGTGCGGGTCGATGATGTCAGTGCTGGCGCAACCGGCGAGTAAGGAGAGCAGGGCGCAGGCGCCTAGCAGGTGTTTCATTCGAAAGCTCCCAATTAACAATGTGGGAGCGAGCCTGCTCGCGAAGAGGCCATCACATTCAATATCTCTATCGGATGTCATGACGCTTTCGCGAGCAGGCTCGCCCCCACAGGGATCGGAGCCAGACTTTGGCTCTGGCTCCATTGTGGTCAGCCTTCGAGCTTGCTTTTCAGCAGTTCGTTCACTTGCTGCGGGTTGGCCTTGCCTTTGGAGGCTTTCATGGCCTGACCGACGAAGAAGCCGAACATCTTGCCGCGTTTGGCTTCGTCTGCCGAGCGGTATTGCTCGACCTGCTCGGCGTTGGCCGCGAGCATTTCGTCCAGCACCGCCGAGATCGCGCCGCTGTCGGTGACTTGCTTCAGGCCACGCTTTTCGATGATCTCGTCTGCGCTGCCTTCACCGTTGGCCATCGCTTCGAACACAACCTTGGCGATCTTGCCAGAGATGGTGTTGTCTTTGATGCGCTGCAGCATGCCGCCCAATTGCTCGGCCGAAACCGGTGACTCGTCGATGTCCAGGCCTTGCTTGTTGAGCAGGCTGCCCAACTCGACCATCACCCAGTTCGCCGCCAGTTTGGCGTCGCCGCCGATGGTGGCGACTTTCTCGAAGTAATCAGCTTGTTCGCGGCTGGTGGCCAAGACGCTGGCGTCATAGACCGACAGACCGAATTGCTCCTGGAAGCGCTCGCGTTTCTGTGGAGGCAGTTCCGGCAGGGTGGCGCGCACCTCGCCGAGGAACGACTCTTCGATGACCACTGGCAGCAGGTCCGGATCGGGGAAGTAACGGTAGTCGTTGGCTTCCTCTTTGGAACGCATCGGACGGGTTTCGTCCTTGTTCGGATCGTACAGACGGGTCTGCTGGATCACTTTGCCGCCGTCTTCGATCAGCTCGATCTGACGCTGGATCTCGGAGTTGATCGCCTTCTCGATGAAACGGAACGAGTTGACGTTCTTGATTTCGCAGCGCGTGCCGAATTCAACCTGGCCTTTCGGACGGATCGACACGTTGCAGTCGCAACGCAGCGAACCTTCGGCCATGTTGCCGTCGCAGATGCCCAGATAACGGACCAGCGCGTGGATTGCCTTGACGTAAGCCACGGCTTCCTTGGCGCTGCGCATGTCCGGCTCGGAAACGATTTCCAGCAGCGGCGTGCCGGCACGGTTCAGGTCGATGCCGGTGGCACCGTTGAATTCTTCGTGCAGGCTCTTGCCGGCGTCTTCTTCCAGGTGCGCGCGGGTGATGCCGACACGTTTGACCGTGCCGTCTTCCAGCGCGATGTCCAGGTGGCCCTTGCCGACGATCGGCAATTCCATCTGGCTGATCTGGTAGCCCTTCGGCAGATCCGGGTAGAAGTAGTTTTTACGCGCGAACACGTTGTGCTGACCGATCTCGGCGTCAATCGCCAGACCGAACATCACCGCCATGCGCACTGCTTCCTGGTTCAGCACCGGCAATACGCCGGGCATGCCCAGATCGATCAGGCTCGCCTGAGTGTTCGGCTCGGAGCCGAACGTGGTCGAACTACCGGAAAAGATTTTCGACCGGGTGGTGAGCTGGGTATGAATCTCCAGCCCGATCACGACTTCCCATTGCATGTGTGTCTCCTCAGAAGCCGGTTGGGGTGCGGGTGTGCCAGTCGGTGTTCAACTGGTACTGATGCGCAACGTTGAGCAAACGGCCTTCCTGGAAATACGGAGCGAGCAGCTGCACGCCGACCGGCAGACCGTCGACAAAACCGGCCGGCATCGACAGGCCCGGCAGGCCCGCGAGGTTGGCGGTGATGGTGTAGACGTCTTCCAGATAGGCAGCGACCGGGTCGCTGTTCTTGGCGCCGAGTTTCCAGGCCGGGTTCGGCGTGGTTGGGCCGAGGATGATGTCGACTTCATTAAAGGCAGTCATGAAATCGTTCTTCACCAAGCGGCGAATCTTCTGCGCCTTGAGGTAGTAGGCATCGTAGTAACCGGCGGACAGCGCGTAGGCACCGACCATGATCCGGCGCTGTACTTCAGGCCCGAAGCCTTCGCCACGGGAGCGCTTGTACAGATCGATGAGGTTTTCCGGGTTCTCGCAGCGATGGCCGAAACGCACGCCGTCGAAACGCGACAGGTTCGAGGAGGCTTCTGCCGGCGCGATCACGTAGTACGCAGGAATCGCGTGCTGCATGTTCGGCAGGCTGATTTCCTTGATCACGGCACCGAGCTTCTGCAGCTCTTTGATGCTGTTCTGGATCAGCTCGGCAATGCGCGGGTCGAGACCGGCGCTGAAGTATTCCTTCGGCACACCGATGCGCAAGCCTTGCAGCGATTCGTTCAGGCTGGCGGAGTAATCCGGCACGGGCTCATCGATGCTGGTGGAGTCGTTCTGATCGAAGCCGGCCATACCTTGCAACATAATTGCGCAGTCTTCGGCAGTGCGCGCCAACGGCCCGCCCTGATCGAGGCTGGAGGCGTAGGCGATCATGCCCCAGCGCGAAACACGACCGTACGTCGGTTTCAGGCCGGTGAGGTTGGTGAACGCGGCTGGCTGACGGATCGAGCCACCGGTGTCAGTGGCGGTGGCCGCTGGCAACAGACGAGCGGCAACGGCCGCCGCCGAACCACCGGACGAGCCGCCCGGCACGTGTTCCAGATTCCACGGGTTTTTTACCGCGCCGTACCAGCTCGACTCGTTGGCCGAACCCATGGCGAACTCGTCCATGTTGGTCTTGCCCAGGGTCACGGCGCCGGCAGCGGCCAGTTTGGCGACCACGGTGGCGTCGTACGGAGCCTTGAAGTTGTCGAGCATCTTCGAGCCGCAACTGGTGCGAATGCCCTGGGTGCAGAACAGGTCTTTGTGGGCGATCGGCGCGCCCAGCAGGGCGCCGCTCTCACCATTGGCCCGGCGTGCATCAGCGGCTTTCGCCTGCTCGAGGGCCAGCTCTTCGGTGAGGCTGATGAAACTGTTGAGCTGCGGATCGAGCTGGGAAATACGCGCCAGCAGGACTTTGGTCAGCTCTTCGGAGGAAAACTTTTTATCGGCAAGACCACGAGCGATCTCGGCCAGAGTCATTTGATGCATTGCAGGCTCATTCCCTTTAGTCGATGACTTTCGGAACCAGATACAGGCCGTTTTCGACCGCTGGTGCGATGGACTGGTAGGCCTCGCGGTGATTGGTTTCGGTCACGACATCGGCGCGCAGGCGCTGACTGGCTTCCAGCGGGTGGGCCAATGGCTCGATACCGTCGGTATTAACAGCCTGCATTTCGTCGACCAGACCGAGAATGCTGTTGAGGGCCGAGGTGATGTGCGGAAGATCGGCATCATTAAGGCCAAGGCAGGCCAAATGCGCGATTTTTTCCACGTCGGAGCGTTCTAGTGCCATCGGGATTCTCCAGTGGAAAACAGAACGGACGGCGTCCGTGTGTTAGATTGTCGGAACACTACCGCACTTCTACGGTCATAAGGCCGCGATTGTGGGGCTTGGTGCACAGAAAAGCGGCCAATTTAACATATTGGCGCCTTGCCCAAAATCCCTGTCGTTGTTAGAGTTTGCCGCACTTTTTTACCCACGCGTTGCCTAGGGTCCCTTTCCCATGTTCAAGAAACTGCGTGGCATGTTTTCCAGCGATCTTTCCATTGACCTGGGCACTGCCAACACCCTTATTTACGTGCGCGAGCGCGGTATCGTTCTGAATGAGCCATCGGTTGTGGCCATTCGGACACACGGTAATCAGAAAAGTGTCGTTGCTGTCGGCACCGAGGCCAAGCGCATGCTCGGTCGTACGCCGGGCAATATTGCTGCCATTCGTCCGATGAAAGACGGCGTGATCGCCGACTTCAGCGTCTGCGAAAAGATGCTGCAATACTTCATCAACAAGGTTCACGAAAACAGCTTTCTGCAGCCTAGCCCTCGTGTGCTGATCTGCGTTCCATGCAAATCCACCCAGGTTGAGCGTCGTGCCATCCGTGAATCGGCCCTCGGTGCCGGTGCCCGTGAAGTGTTCCTGATCGAAGAGCCGATGGCTGCAGCGATCGGTGCCGGCCTTCCGGTAGAAGAGGCGCGCGGTTCGATGGTCGTCGATATCGGTGGTGGTACCACTGAAATCGCCCTGATCTCCCTGAACGGTGTGGTCTACGCCGAATCCGTGCGCGTGGGTGGCGACCGCTTCGACGAAGCGATCATCACTTATGTGCGCCGTAACTACGGCAGCCTGATCGGTGAATCCACCGCAGAGCGCATCAAGCAGGAAATCGGTACGGCTTACCCGGGCGGCGAAGTTCGCGAAGTCGACGTTCGCGGTCGTAACCTGGCCGAAGGCGTTCCACGCGCATTCACCCTGAACTCCAACGAAGTGCTGGAGGCTCTGCAAGAGTCCCTGGCCACCATCGTTCAGGCAGTGAAGAGTGCTCTGGAGCAATCGCCGCCGGAACTGGCTTCCGACATCGCCGAGCGTGGTTTGGTGCTGACCGGTGGTGGCGCGCTGTTGCGTGACCTCGACAAGTTGCTGGCCCAGGAAACCGGTCTGCCGGTGATCGTTGCCGAAGATCCGCTGACCTGTGTTGCTCGCGGCGGTGGCCGTGCATTGGAAATGATGGATAAGCACACCATGGATCTGCTCTCGAGCGAATAAGTCGCTGAGGCAATACGTGGGTGAGCGCACAGGCAGCACTTTGCAGTGCTGCCTGTTGGCGTTTATCTTCTGTCAGTCTTCATCCAGGCCGGTTTGATGCCGTATGAATAAACAGAACATTTGCCTGGGAGGAGCGGCTTATTAAACCGCTTTTCGCCAAAGGCCCTTCGCTGGGTGTGCGCCTGCTGGTGCTGGCCGTGCTGTCGGTCGCACTGATGGTGGTCGATGCCCGCTTCGACCTGCTCAAGCCCGCGCGCAAACAAGCGTCGCTGGTGTTGATGGACGCCTACTGGATCACCGACCTGCCCGGACGGCTGTGGGACGGTATCGCCAGTCAGTTCGGCAGTCGCACCGAGCTTGTCGCCGAAAACGAAAAACTCAAGACCGAAAACCTGCTGTATCAGGGCCGCATGCAAAAGCTTGCCGCGCTGACCGAGCAGAACGTTCGGCTGCGCGAGTTGCTCAATTCTTCTGCGCTGGTCAACGAAAAGGTCGAAGTGGCCGAGTTGATCGGCATGGACCCCAACCCTTTCACCCATCGCATCATCATCAATAAAGGTGAGCGCGACGGCGTGGTGCTCGGTCAACCGGTGCTCGATGCGCGCGGTTTGATGGGGCAGGTGGTCGAGTTGATGCCTTACACCTCCCGTGTACTGCTGCTGACCGACACCACTCACAGCATTCCTGTGCAGGTGAATCGTAACGGTCTGCGGGCGATTGCCAGCGGCACCGGCAACCCTGAACGCCTGGAACTGCGGCATGTCGCCGACACGGCGGATATCAAGGAAGGCGATTTGCTGGTCAGCTCCGGTCTTGGCCAGCGCTTCCCGGCCGGTTACCCGGTGGCGACGGTCAAGGAAGTGATCCATGACTCGGGCCAACCGTTCGCGATCGTCCGTGCCGTGCCGACTGCTGCTTTGAACCGCAGCCGCTACCTGCTGCTGGTGTTCAGCGACTCGCGCACCGCCGAGGAGCGCGCCAACGACGCCGCGCAAGCTCAAGAAGAGCTGGATGCCCATGGCGGCGGTCCGATGCCGGCCTCAGTGGTTTCCCGACCGTTGGTCATGCCGGCGCCTGCTGCTCCGGCTACCGAGCCAGTGCCGGCGGCTACGACGCCTGCTGCGACCCCGGTCAAACCTGCCGCGAGCAAGCCGCCTGCGGCCGCACCGGCGGCGACCAAACCCCCGGCGTCTTCTCCTGCCGCCAGCAAACCACCTGCCAAACCGCCGGCAACCGCGCCAGCCACCACTGGGGGACGAGAATAATGGTCGGTGTCAAAGCTTCCCGAAATGGCTGGATCATCTGGCTGACCTTCGTTGTCGGTCTATTGCTCAGCGTTTCGCCGTTACCGATCTTCATGGAAATCCTGCGTCCGCTGTGGCTGGCCTTGCTGCTGACGTTCTGGGCGCTCTACATGCCGCACGCGGTCGGTATGGTCACGGCATTCTGCCTGGGCCTGGCCGAAGACGTGTTGCAAGGCGATCTGTTTGGGCAGAACGCGCTCGTTCTTACATTGATTACTTTCCTGGTGCTGTCATTGCAGCAGCGCCTGCGCATGTTCCCGATGTGGCAACAGTGCCTGGTGATTCTGGTGATTTTCGGGCTCGCGCAACTGGTGCAGTTGTGGCTCAGTGCCTTGACCGGTAACCGTCAGCCGACCCTGGCGCTGGTGCTGCCGGCACTGACCAGTGCCTTGCTCTGGCCCTGGATCAGCTTCGCTTTGCGTGGATTACGCCGCCGCTACAAAATCAATTGAGCCGGTGAAGCAGGGCACTGAACAGGGGATGTTTTGATGAAACTGCTTTACCTCGCCTCCGGATCGCCGCGTCGACGTGAGTTACTCACGCAGATCGGCGTTCCTTTTTCCGCCATCAGCGCGGACATCGATGAAACGCCATTCCCCGAAGAATCACCTGCGGCTTACGTCGAACGCCTCGCGCGCGGCAAGGCCGAGGCGGGGCGGCGCACGCTTGTATCGGCTGCGCCGTTTTGCGTTCTGGGCGCCGACACTGCGGTGGTGCTCGATGGCAAAATTCTTGGCAAACCGGTGGACGAAGCCGATGCATGCGCCATGCTGATGATGTTGTCCGGCAAAGAACATGAAGTGCTGACCGCCATCGCTGTGCTCGAAGGCGAGCGCTGCGAGTCGCGGGTGGTGCGCAGTCTGGTACGGTTCCGGCCGATCAGCCGCGAGGAGGCCGCTGCCTACTGGGCCAGCGGTGAACCCCGGGACAAGGCCGGTGGTTATGGCATTCAAGGGCTCGGCGCGGTGTTTGTCGCGGGGCTCAATGGCAGCTATTCGGCGGTGGTCGGGCTGCCTGTTTGCGAAACCGCAGAACTGTTGGGCCATTTCGGCATACCCTGTTGGCAAAACCTGAACGCGCAATAAGCGTCGTACGAACAAGATGCGGCCATTATCGTGAACACGCCTGAACGAGATCCTGCCATGAGTGAAGAGATTCTGATCAACATAACGCCGATGGAATCGCGCGTGGCGGTGGTCGAAAACGGTGTGCTGCAAGAAGTCCACGTCGAGCGCACGCAAAAGCGCGGGATCGTCGGCAACATCTATAAGGGCAAGATTGTCCGGGTACTGCCGGGTATGCAGGCAGCCTTCGTCGACATCGGCCTCGATCGTGCGGCGTTCATTCATGCCGCCGAAATCTCTCTGCGCGAAGGCCCGGCGGTGGAAAGCATCAGCTCGCTGGTGCACGAAGGCCAGAGCCTGGTAGTGCAAGTCACCAAGGATCCGATCGGCTCCAAAGGTGCGCGATTGACGACGCAATTGTCGATTCCATCGCGCTATCTGGTGTACATGCCGCGCACCGCCCACGTTGGCATTTCCCTGAAAATCGAAGACGAAGCCGAGCGCGAGCGCCTCAAGCAGGTGGTCACCGATTGTGTCGCCAAAGAAGGCATCAAGGAGGCCGGCGGCTTCATTCTGCGGACCGCCGCCGAAGGTGCCGGGGCCGATGAGATCCTCATGGACATCCGCTACCTGCGGCGCCTGTGGGACCAGATCAACGAACAGATCAAAACCATCGCCGCGCCGAGCGTGATCTACGAAGACCTTGGCCTGGCCTTGCGCACGTTGCGTGATCTGGTCAATCCGAAAATCGAGAAGATCCGCATCGATTCCCGGGAAACTTTCCAGAAAACCACGCAGTTTGTCGCCGAACTGATGCCGGAAATCGCCGATCGACTGGAACATTATCCGGGCGAGCGGCCGATTTTCGATCTGTACGGTGTCGAGGACGAAATCCAGAGAGCGCTCGAGCGCAAAGTGCCGCTGAAATCCGGTGGCTATCTGGTGGTTGATCCGGCCGAAGCCATGACCACCATTGACGTCAACACCGGCGCTTTCGTTGGTCATCGCAATCTCGAAGAAACCATCTTCAAGACCAACCTCGAAGCGGCGACCGCGATAGCCCGGCAGATGCGCCTGCGCAATCTGGGCGGGATCATCATCATCGACTTCATCGACATGGAAGATGAGGAACACCGGCGCCAGGTTCTGCGAACCCTGGAAAAACAGCTGGAGCGCGATCACGCCAAGACCAACATCATCGGTATTACCGAGTTGGGCCTGGTGCAGATGACCCGCAAGCGCACCCGCGAAAGCCTTGAGCAAGTGCTGTGCGAACCGTGCAGTTGCTGTCAGGGGCGCGGCAAATTGAAGACTGCGGAAACCATCTGTTACGAGATCTTCCGCGAGATCCTTCGTGAGGCCCGGGCCTATCAGGCCGAGGGTTATCGGGTGCTGGCGAACCAGAAAGTGGTGGACCGGCTGCTTGATGAAGAATCCGGTAATGTCGCCGAACTTGAAGGGTTCATCGGCCGCACCATACGCTTCCAGGTGGAAACCATGTATTCCCAGGAACAATATGACGTGGTGCTGCTCTGAACCCCTGCATCACCCTTTTTTCACAGCGGCTGGCCTCAGCTTTTCGCAGTATTTTTGCCATGGGAGCCAACTGACATGGACCGTCTGACACGCATTTTGGCCGCACTCACCCGTTGGGGGCTGGGCCTGTGCGCGTTGGTTCTGGTGTTGATGGCGTTGTACGTCAGTCTCGGCCGCGAACTGACGCCGTTGGTGGCCGAATATCGAGCCGACATCGAAGACAAGGCCAGCGCCGCCCTCGGCATGCCGTTGCAGATTGGCGAACTGGAAGGCAGCTGGAGCGGTTTTGCGCCAATCCTGTTGGCCCACGATGTGATGGTCGGCGACGGCGCCAATGCCTTGCGCCTCGATCGTGTGCGGGCAGTGCCCGATCTTTGGGCCAGCCTGTTGGCCCGCCAAGTGCGCATCGCTCATCTGGAACTCAATGGCCTGAAAATCAGCCTCAAGGAAGCCGAGGACGGCACCTGGGCGCTGGAAGGTTTGCCGGTGCAGAAGGATCAACCGCTGGATCCCGAGCAACTGTTCAACCGTTCGCAGATGATTCAGCAATTGTCGGTGCTCGAAAGCCAGGTGACCTTGCAGCCGCTGGATCACCCGCCGATGACGCTCACCTATGTCGGCCTCAATCTGAAGACCGGTGCCAGTCGGCAACGCCTTGATGCACGCTTGACCTTGCCTGACGGCCAACCTGTCGCGTTGAGCCTGCGCACGCGGATTCGCCCCAGTCAGTTACGCGACAGCACGGTGGAGGGCTACGCCAGCCTGCCGCAAAGCGACTGGTCGAAGTGGCTGCCGGAGCGCCTGACCCAGCAGTGGAATTTCTCCGAGATCAAAGCCGGCGGCGAGCTATGGGTGAACTGGGCCGAGGGCACTTTGCAAAGTGCCGCGATTCGTTTGAATGCCCCGCAACTGACCGGTGCTTACGCCGAGCGCAAGCCGATCCAGATCAACAATCTGGCGCTCAACGCCTATTACGAAACCAGTGCCAAAGGCGCGACGGTCACTTTCGATTCGCTGGCGATGAATTTCGGTGAAACCCGCTGGGAATCGCGAGTGCAAGTGCAGCAGACCCGCGCCACTGACAAGGTCGAGGAGCTCTGGCACTTACAGGCTGATCGCCTCGACCTGACCCCCATCACCCCATTGCTCAACGCGTTGGGGCCATTGCCGCAGGGTGTCGCCACAGCCGTGGAGCGCCTGAAGGTCACCGGCGGCCTGCGCAATGTCCTGCTGGATTTCCGCCCGAATGCCACGGACGGAACCAAATTCGGCTTTGCTGCCAACCTCGATTCCGTAGGTTTTGATGCCTATCACGGCGCTCCGGCGGCGCGGAATGTCAGCGGTAGCCTCAGCGGCAACCTCGATGGGGGTGAGTTGCGCATGGACAGCAAGGATTTCGTCCTGCACCTCGATCCGATTTTCGCCAAGCCATGGCAGTACATTCAGGCCAACGCCCGCCTCACATGGAAGCTTGATAAGGATGGCTTCACCCTGATCGCACCGTACCTGAAGGTGCTGGGCGAAGAGGGCAAGATTGCCGGTGACTTCCTGATTCGCCTGCATTTCGATCACAGCCAGGAAGACTACATGGACCTGCGGGTCGGTCTGGTTGATGGCGACGGCCGATATACCGCCAAGTACTTGCCCGAAGTGTTGAGCCCGGCGCTGGATGAATGGCTGCGTACGGCAATTCTCAAGGGCGCGGTGGATCAGGGTTTCTTCCAGTATCAAGGCTCGCTGAGCAAGAACGCCGGGGAGGCTGATCGCAGCATCAGTCTGTTCTTCAAGGTGCATGACGCCGAACTGGCTTTCCAGCCGGGTTGGCCGCATGTGAGCAAGGTCAGTGGCGACGTGTTCATCGAGGACAGCGGCGTGCGGATCTGGGCCAGCAAAGGCCAATTGCTCGACACCCAGGTCAGCAACGTCTTCGTCAACATTCCCCATGTCCCGGCCGGACAACATACCCATATGTACCTCGACGGCGCGTTTGCGGGTGGTCTGGGTGACGGTTTGAAGATTCTTCAGGCTGCACCGATCGGTACCGGTGAAACCTTTGCCGGTTGGGAAGGCGCGGGCGATCTGCAAGGCAAGCTCAAGCTCGACGTGCCGCTGGACAAGGGCGGCGATCAGCCGAAAATCGTCGTCGACTTCAAGACCGCCAACGCGCGGCTGAAACTGGCGGAGCCGAAACTGGAGCTGACGCAACTCAAGGGTGATTTCCGCTTCGACAGCGCCAAGGGTCTCAGCGGGCAGAATATCGCTGCCCGAGCGTTCGACAAGCCGGTTACTGCGCAGATTTTCGCTGATGGCAGCGCCAACCAGCTCAAGACCCGTGTCGCTGCGTCGGGGCAGGTCGAAGTCAAGAAACTGACTGACTGGCTCGGCGTCACCCAACCGTTGCCAGCGTCCGGGACGATTCCCTATCAGTTGCAACTGAACCTGGACGGTAACGACAGCCAGTTGATGGTCAGCTCCAATCTCAAAGGTGTGGCGATCGATCTGCCAGCACCGTTTGGCATGACGGCGGATGTCGGTCGAGACACCGTTTTCCGCATGACCCTGCAAGGGCAGGAGCGGCGTTATTGGGTCAGTTACGGTCAACTGGCCAGTTTTACCTTTGCTGCGCCGCCGACTGATTTTGCCCAGGGGCGCGGTGAGTTGTTCCTCGGGGCGGGCGAAGCCGTATTGCCGGGCGCCAAGGGTTTGCGGGTTCGCGGTGTGCTGTCGGAGCTGGACGTCGCACCTTGGCAGGATCTGGTTGGCAAATACGCCGGACAGGATCCGGGTGGCAATGCCAAGCAACTGTTGAGCAGTGCCGATTTCAAGATTGGCAAACTGACGGCATTCGGCACGACGCTGGATCAGGCCTCGGTTCAGCTGAACCGCAAACCGGGGGCGTGGAATCTGGCGCTCGACAGTCAGCAGGCCAAAGGCACTGCTGGCCTGCCAGACGCCAAAAACGCGCCGATTGCGGTGAACCTGCAATACGTGCGACTGCCGGCGCCGGATCCGACGGTGCAGGCTGACGAGAATTCACCTGATCCGTTGGCGTCTGTCGACCCGACGAAAATCCCGGCGCTGGATATCATCATCAATCAACTGTTCCTGGGCCAGGATCTGGTCGGTGGCTGGTCGCTGAAGATCCGCCCGACCAGCAATGGGATCGCCATGAACAATCTCGACATGGGGCTCAAAGGCATCCTGTTGCAGGGCAATGGCGGCTGGGAAGGTGCACCGGGTTCCAGCACTAGCTGGTTCAAGGGCCGGATCGGCGGCAAGAACCTCGCCGATGTCCTCAAAGGCTGGGGCTTCGCACCGAGTGTGACCAGCGAAGAATTCCACATGGATGTCGATGGTCGCTGGCCGGGTTCGCCGGCGTGGCTGGCGACCAAGCGTTTCTCCGGCACCCTCGATGCGTCGCTGAACAAGGGCCAGTTTGTCGAGGTGGAAGGTGGCGCGCAGGCTTTGCGAGTGTTCGGCCTGCTCAATTTCAACTCCATTGGCCGCCGTTTGCGCCTGGACTTTTCCGACCTGTTCGGCAAAGGGCTGAGCTATGACCGGGTCAAAGGCCTGCTGGTGGCGACGAACGGTGTTTACGATACCAAAGAGCCAATTCGCCTGACCGGGCCATCGAGTAATATTGAGCTCAACGGCAAGTTGGACCTGGTGGCTGAACAGGTCGACGCCAAGTTGCTGGTGACGCTGCCGGTGACCAATAACCTGCCGATTGCCGCGTTGCTTGTGGGTGCTCCGGCGGTCGGCGGGGCGCTGTTCCTGATCGACAAGCTCATCGGCGACCGTGTGTCACGCTTTGCCAGTGTGAAATACACCGTCAAAGGTCCGTGGAAAGAGCCGAAAATCACTTTCGACAAGCCTTTTTGAGTAGCATGAGGCAAGCGCCCGTGTAGGCGCTGCCGAAGGCTGCGATCTTTGCTTTTGTTTTATAAGAGCCAGATCAAAAGATCGCAGCCTGCGGCAGCTCCTACAGGTCGTCATTCATTCCAGCCAGGAGCGGCCATGTCTTTAGCGGTGATTCAAATGGTCAGCCAGAGTGACGTGCTGGCCAATCTGGCCCAGGCCCGGCGCTTGCTTGAGCAGGCAGCGGCCGGTGGCGCGAAGCTGGCGGTACTGCCGGAAAACTTCGCCGCCATGGGCCGTCGCGACATCGCCGATATCGGCCGCGCTGAAGCCCTTGGCGAAGGACCGATCCTGCCATGGTTGAAACAGACCGCCCGCGACCTCAAGTTATGGATAGTGGCCGGCACATTGCCGTTGCCTCCGGTTGATCAACCGACGGGCAAATCACACGCGTGTTCGCTGCTGGTCGACGATCAGGGCGAAACCGTTGCACGGTATGACAAGTTGCATCTGTTTGATGTGGATGTAGCGGACAATCGAGGCCGTTACCGCGAATCCGATGACTATGCTTATGGCAGTGGTGTGGTGGTTGCGCAGACACCGGTCGGCAAAGTGGGCCTGACCGTATGTTACGACCTGCGCTTTCCGGAGCTGTACAGCGAATTGCGCGCTGCCGGTGCCGAGTTGATTACCGCCCCATCGGCCTTTACCGCCGTGACCGGCGCGGCGCATTGGGACGTATTGATTCGTGCGCGGGCCATCGAAACACAGTGTTATGTGCTGGCGGCTGCGCAGGGCGGAACCCATCCGGGACCGCGAGAAACTTTCGGGCACGCGGCGATCATCGACCCATGGGGCCGAGTGCTGGCGAGTCAGGATCAAGGCGAAGCGGTGTTGCTGGCCGAACGCGATAGTAATGAACAAGCGTCCATCAGGGCGCGGATGCCGGTGACGAGTCATCGGCGGTTTTTCTCGCAGGGCGCACAGCGACCTGCTTCAGAACACGAATTTAAGGCCTAAACCATGAGCGAGTTGTTGTCCTCAGTCAGTGATCACCTTTTGGCGCCCGGCGGCGTGACGATCGAGAGCCTGCAAAGCGTACTCGGCGATCTGGCGGGCCCGGGCATCGATGCTGCCGACCTGTATTTCCAGGGCCAGATCTCCGAGTCCTGGGCGCTGGAAGACGGCATCGTCAAGGAAGGCAGTTTCAATCTCGACCAAGGTGTCGGTGTGCGTGCGCAGTCCGGTGAGAAAACCGGTTTCGCCTACAGCAACGCGATCACCCTTGAAGCCCTGGGTGCGGCGGCGCGTGCGGCCCGTTCGATTTCCCGAGCCGGGCAGAACGGCACGGTGCAGGCGTTCACCACTCAGGACGTCGCCCAGTTGTATGCGCCGGACAATCCGCTGGAAGTAATGAGCCGTGCCGAGAAAGTCGAACTGCTCAAGCGTATCGACGTCGCCACGCGCGCGCTCGATCCGCGTATCCAGCAAGTCAGCGTGAGCATGGCCGGGGTCTGGGAGCGCATTCTGGTGGCTTCCACCGACGGCGGTCTGGCGGCGGATGTTCGACCGCTGGTGCGTTTCAATGTCAGCGTTATTGTCGAGCAGAACGGTCGTCGTGAGCGCGGCGGCCATGGCGGCGGCGGGCGTACCGACTACCGTTATTTCCTCGCTGAAGACCGCGCCATGGGTTATGCCCGTGAAGCGCTGCGTCAGGCGCTGGTGAACCTGGAAGCGATTCCGGCACCGGCCGGGACGCTGCCGGTGGTGCTGGGTTCGGGCTGGTCCGGTGTGCTGCTGCATGAAGCGGTTGGCCACGGTCTGGAAGGCGACTTCAACCGCAAGGGCAGCTCCGCCTACAGCGGCCGTATGGGCGAAATGGTTGCTTCCAAGCTCTGCACCATCGTCGATGACGGCACCTTGAGCGGCCGTCGCGGCTCGCTGAGCGTCGACGACGAAGGCACCCCGACCGAGTGCACCACGCTGATCGAAAACGGCGTGCTCAAGGGCTACATGCAGGACAAGCTCAACGCGCGCTTGATGGGCGTAGCCCGTACCGGCAACGGTCGTCGTGAATCCTATGCACACCTGCCGATGCCGCGGATGACCAACACCTACATGCTTGGCGGCGAAAGCGATCCGGCCGAAATCATCGCCTCGGTGAAGAAAGGCATCTACTGCGCCAACCTTGGCGGCGGTCAGGTCGACATTACCAGCGGCAAATTCGTGTTCTCCACCAGCGAGGCGTATCTGATCGAAGACGGCAAGATCACCGCGCCGGTCAAAGGTGCGACGTTGATCGGCAACGGCCCTGAGGCGATGAGCCGGGTGTCGATGGTCGGTAACGATCTTTCGCTCGATAGCGGTGTGGGAACGTGTGGCAAGGATGGGCAGTCGGTACCAGTGGGTGTTGGCCAGCCGACGCTGAAAATCGATGCGATCACCGTGAGTGGCACGGGCGCATAGGAAGGGATGGAGCTTCGGGTGGCGCGCAGGGCGGCCACCCGGTGGCGAATATCAACGCAGACCGCGTTGAGTCTCGTCCAGCTCACGGATGTACTTGAAGATTTTACGGCTTGAGGCAGGCGCTTTGTTTTGCGCAACCTCATGCTGAGCCTGACGGATCAGGGAACGCAGTTGCTGGCGATCGGCGTCCGGGTACTCCAGGACGAATTTCTCCAGCACGGCATCATCACCGGCGATCAGGCGGTCACGCCAGCGTTCGAGATTGTGGAAACGCTCGTTGTACTGACGAGTGGAGGCATCGAGTTGATCGAGCAAAATGAGGATCGCGTCAGTGTCCTGATCGCGCATCAGTTTGCCGATGAACTGCAAATGCCGTTTCCGCGCAATATTCGCGGTGTGCTTCGGCGCATCGGCCAAGGCACGGCGCATCGCGTCGGTCAGTGGCAGTTTTGCCACCAAGTCAGGCTTGAGTGTTGTAAGGCGCTCGCCAAGGTCAACCAGAGCATGCAGCTCGCGTTTGACCTGAGATTTGCTTTTTTCTCCCGTATCGAGGGAGTCGTCGTAAGAATCAACCATGGTGGCAGTCCGCAAAGAAACGCCGCCATGATAACCAGTCGGGGGCCGCTTGTCCGGCCCGGTCGCTCGATGACCCCAGCCGAAAGCAGAATTTGAGTGGAGATGAGCATGAGTGCAGTTCAAAGCGTCGGCCCGCAGGCATTGCCGGCACTGCAGGAACAAGTCGAGCAGATCATCGCCGAAGCCAAGCGCCAGGGCGCCAGTGCCTGTGAAGTCGCGGTGTCGCTGGAGCAGGGCCTGTCGACATCCGTGCGTCAGCGCGAGGTCGAAACAGTCGAGTTCAACCGCGATCAGGGCTTTGGCATCACGTTGTATGTCGGCCAGCGCAAAGGCTCTGCCAGCACCTCCGCCACCGGGCCGGATGCGATTCGCGAGACGGTGGCTGCCGCACTGGCGATCGCCAGGCACACATCCGAGGATGAAGCCTCAGGCTTGGCCGATGCGGCGTTGATGGCCAGGGATCAGCAGGATTTCGACTTGTTCCACGAATGGGACATCACCCCGGAACAGGCCATCGAGAAAGCGTTGCTCTGTGAAGCGGCCGCTTTCGATGCCGATGCGCGGATCAAAAACGCCGACGGCACCACACTCAGCACCCACCAGGGCTGCCGCGTGTATGGCAACAGCCACGGTTTCATCGGTGGCTATGCGTCGACACGACACAGCCTGAGTTGCGTGATGATCGCCGAAGCCGATGGCCAGATGCAGCGCGATTACTGGTACGACGTGAGCCGTCAGGGCGAGTTGCTGGCCGACCCGGTGAGCATCGGCCAACGTGCCGCGCAGCGGGCGGCGGGTCGCTTGGGCGCGCGTCCGGTGCCGACCTGTGAAGTGCCGGTGCTGTTTTCCGCCGAACTGGCGGGCGGGTTGTTCGGCAGTTTCCTCTCGGCGGTTTCCGGTGGCAGCCTGTATCGAAAATCGTCGTTCCTGGAAGGCACGCTGGGCCAGAAACTGTTCCCGGAGTGGCTGACCATCGATGAGCGTCCTCACCTGATGCGCGCCATGGGCAGCGCCTCCTACGATGGTGATGGTCTGGCGACCTACGCCAAACCGTTCGTCGAGAAAGGCGAGTTGGTGTCGTACATCCTCGGTACTTACTCCGGCCGTAAACTCGGCATGCCGAGCACCGCCAACGCTGGCGGCGTGCACAACCTGTTCGTCACCCATGGCGACGAAGACCAAGCGGCATTGTTGCGGCGCATGGGTCGCGGGTTGTTGGTCACCGAGTTGATGGGCCATGGATTGAACATGGTCACCGGCGACTATTCGCGCGGGGCGGCGGGTTTCTGGGTCGAGAATGGCGAAATTCAGTTCGCGGTGCAGGAAGTGACCATCGCCGGCAACATGCGCGACATGTTCAAGCAGATCGTCGCAGTGGGTAATGATCTGGAACTGCGCAGCAACATCCGCACTGGCTCGGTGTTGATCGAGCGAATGACGGTGGCGGGCAGCTAAACGTCCATCTGCTACGCAAAAAGGCGCGCCACCCCATCGGGTGGCGCGCCTTTTTTATGCCTGCTTTTGTAGGCGCTGCCGATGGCTGTGACTGATCGATCTTGTTTCTAAAAATCAAAATCAAAAGATCGCAGCCTGCGGCAGCCCCTACAAAGAGCGCTCTTGTGTTGGTTCTCATTATCATCTAATAATAAATCTCATTATCGAATGAGCCGTGGATCATGAGTTCTGCCTTGCACGAGCAGCCGTACCTCGAAAGCTGGCGCTGGATGAGTCGTCAGATCCGATGCGCGATGGATCCTGACGAACCGCGCCTGATCGAACATTACCTGGCCGAGGGCCGGTATCTGTCCTGTTGCACGGCGACCTCGCCCTGGACCGTCGCTGAAACTTCCTTCCGATTGCTGCTCGACACGGCCACCGACATCGCGTTGCCGTGGCACTGGCGCAGCCTCTGTCTCGATCAAGCCTGGCGTCCCTTGCGTGAAATGGAGCGCCTGTCGCTGTGCAAATGCCGGCTTAAACGCTGGCAACGCTACACCTGGCAACTGGCGACCTGCGAGTTGCAACCCTCGATTCCACTTATTGAATTAGTCCAAGGATTTACTGATGGCAGACCCTAACACTCGTATTGAGCGCGACAGCATGGGCGAATTGCAGGTGCCGGTGGACGCTCTCTACGGCGCGCAAACCCAGCGCGCAGTGGATAACTTCCCGATCAGCGGCAAACCGATGCCGACGCAATTCATCCGCGCATTGATCCTGGCCAAAGCCGCCGCAGCCCGGGCCAACGTCGAACTCAACCAGATCAGCGCCGCTCAGGGCAAAGCCATCAGCGACGCCGCGCAAGGCTTGCTTGAAGGCGATTTCATGCGGCATTTCCCGGTGGATATTTTCCAGACCGGCTCTGGCACCAGTTCCAACATGAACGCCAACGAGGTGATCGCCACCCTGGCCAGCCGCCTGCTTGGCGAGCCGGTCAATGCCAACGATCACGTCAACTGTGGCCAGAGCAGCAACGACATCATCCCGACCACCATCCACGTCAGTGCTGCGCTGGCCCTGCACGAACAACTGCTGCCGGCGATGTTGCACCTGGTGCAGGTCATCGAGCACAAAGCCGAGCAAGTGCATCACCACGTCAAAACCGGGCGTACGCATTTGATGGATGCGATGCCGGTGCGTATGAGCCAGGTGCTCAACGGCTGGGCGCAACAACTGAAGGCCAACATCGGTCATTTGCAGGACCTGCTGCCAAGCCTGCAATCCCTCGCGCAGGGCGGGACGGCGGTCGGTACCGGAATCAACGCACATCCGGAGTTCGCCGCGCGGTTCAGCCGTCAACTCAGCCAGTTGACCCATGTGCAGTTCACCCAAGGCAAAGACCTGTTCGCGCTGATCGGCTCGCAAGACACCGCCGTAGCGGTCTCCGGACAGCTCAAGGCCATCGCTGTGTCGCTGATGAAAATCGCCAATGACCTGCGCTGGATGAACTCAGGGCCCTTGGCCGGTCTCGGCGAAATCGAACTCGAAGCCCTGCAGCCGGGTTCGTCGATCATGCCGGGCAAGGTCAACCCGGTGATCCCGGAAGCGACCGCCATGGTCGCCGCCCAAGTGATCGGCAACGATTCGGTGATCACCATCGCCGGCCAGTCGGGCAATTTCGAGCTGAACGTGATGCTACCAATCATTGCCCAGAACCTGTTGAGCAGCATCGAGTTGCTGGCCAACTCCAGTCGCCTGTTGGCTGACAAAGCCATCGCCAGCTTCAAGGTCAACGAGTCGCGGCTCAAGGAAGCGCTGTCGCGCAATCCGATTCTGGTCACCGCACTCAACCCGATCATCGGTTACCAGAAAGCCGCCGAAATCGCCAAGCAGGCCTACAAACAGGGTCGCCCGGTGATCGACGTTGCGCTGGAGCACACCGACCTGTCGCGCAGTCAGCTGGAAGAGTTGCTCAACCCCGAGAAACTCACCGCTGGCGGCGTGTAATCCCCGCAACCGCTTTGGAGGCTCACCATGGAGCACTGGAAACGCACGATCGAACGGGCCAATCGCTGCTTCATGTTGGGCGAGCTGATCGATGCCCGTGAGGCTTATCTGCAGGCGCTGGCCCTGGCGCAAGTGCTGTTCGAACGCTGGGCCGATGCCGACGAAGCGGTGGCGGCCTGCGTCATCTCCCATCACAACCTGGCGGATCTGCACTTGCGCCTGAATCAGCCGGAAGAAAGCGCCGAATACCTTTGCGCCATTCATCAACGGCTGTTGCAGACGATGCAGGACGAACGTCAGCGCCTCGCGCTGCGTGAAGCGGCGTTGCGTCAGAGCAGCAAAACGTACGTCGAGCTGCTGAATTTCATCAGCGACCACGGCGAATACCCACGCACCCAGCGTCTGTTGCGTCCGGATACCGGCAATGCGCGCCGCGCACCAGCCCCACATCACCATGGAGTCCATTGAAATGGCTTTTACCTTGCCTGCCTTGCCTTATGCCTACGATGCCCTGGAGCCGCACATCGATGCGCAGACCATGGAAATCCATTACACCAAGCATCACCAGACCTACATCAACAACCTCAACGCTGCGGTGGAAGGCACTGAATATGCCGGATGGCCAGTAGAAAAACTGGTGGCCAGCGTTCAACAGTTGCCGGAAAAACTTCGCGCGGCGGTGATCAATCAGGGCGGCGGCCATGCCAACCACTCGCTGTTCTGGGAAGTCATGGTACCCAACGGCGGCGGCAAACCGGACGGGGCGCTGGCCGAGGCCATCGACGAACAGCTGGGTGGCCTCGACAGTTTCAAAGAGGCATTCACCAAAGCTGCGCTGACCCGGTTCGGCAGTGGCTGGGCCTGGCTGAGCGTGACCCCGGAGAAAAAACTGGTCGTGGAAAGCAGCGGTAATCAGGACAGTCCGTTGATGAACGGCAACACACCGATTCTCGGCCTCGACGTTTGGGAGCACGCCTACTACCTGCGCTACCAGAACCGTCGGCCGGAATACATCAACGCGTTCTACAACGTGATCAATTGGCCTGAAGTGGCTGCGCGCTATCAGGCTGCACTGGTTTAAGTCTTCTAAAAAAACAATTCAAGGCTGACTATGGGCACTGAGACACTGGCGGTCGGAAGCGGGCGTATGTTTCGTTACGCAGTGGGATCGCTGTTGCTGCTGGCGGGCATGACCTTACTGGCAGCTCACGGACTGGAATGGCTGAATCTGGAACCGAGGCTGTCGCGGGCGTTGCAGGGTGGCGCACTCTGCGCGCTCGGCACCGCGCTCGGAGCGGTGCCGGTGTTGGTGATTCGGCGCATGCCACAGGCGCTCAGCGATACGCTGCTGGGGTTTGGTGCCGGGGTGATGCTGGCGGCGACGGCGTTTTCGCTGATTGTCCCGGGCATTGCAGCCGCAGAGAGCCTGGGTCTGACACCGTGGGCGGCGAGTGGCCTGATCTGCTTCGGCATCATGCTCGGTGCGTTCTGCCTGTATCTGGTGGATCGCAAGGTGTCCGGTGCGTCACCGGAAATGCTCGTGGGCAGCGTCGAGCACCCGGTGATTCCACCGCGGATCTGGCTGTTCGTGTTCGCCATCATTGCTCATAACATCCCTGAGGGAATGGCCGTCGGGGTATCGGCCGGCGGCGGCATGCCGGACGCGGACAGTCTGGCCATGGGCATCGCCTTGCAGGACGTACCGGAAGGACTGGTAATTGCGTTGGTATTGGCTGGGGCGGGGATGTCACGGGTCAAGGCGTTCTTGATCGGCGCGGCGTCAGGGCTGGTCGAACCGGTGTTTGCGCTGTTGTGTGCGTGGCTGGTCAGTCTGGCGCAGGTGCTGTTGCCGTTAGGCCTGGCGCTGGCGGCCGGGGCGATGTTGCTGGTGGTGACCCACGAAGTGATTCCGGAGTCGCGACGCAATGGTCATGACAAGCTGGCCAGCCTTGGTTTGCTGATCGGGTTCTGTTTGATGATGGTGATGGATACGGCGCTGGGTTGAAGATCAAAAGATCGCAGCCTGCGGCAGCTCCTACAGGAAACGCATTCCAATGTAGGAGCTGCCGCAGGCTGCGATCTTTTGATTTTGGCTGTCAGCCGCCTTCGTCGAAGTAGTTGTTGATCAACGCCACCAGCGCATCCAGCGCTTCCTGTTCCTGATGGCCTTCGGTGCTCAGATAGATTTTGGTGCCTTTGCCAGCTGCCAGCATCATCATTGCCATGATGCTTTTGCCATCAACCGTTGTCTCTGGTGTGCGGCCTACTCTGATCGTGCAGTCGGAATACTGACCGGCAACCCCGACAAACTTCGCCGACGCTCGGGCATGCAAACCCAGTTTGTTGATGATTTCGATTTCCAGAGCAGGCATCGCGGTGTGAATCCTTTAGGTGAGGTCGCGGTGGCGGACCTGGACGTTCTTCAGTGTTTTCTGCAGAGTCTGACCCAGGCGTTCGGTCAGGTAGACGGAGCGGTGGTGCCCGCCGGTGCAGCCAATGGCAACAGTAACGTAGGCGCGATTGCTCGCGGCGAAGCGCGGTAGCCATTTGTGCAGGTAGCTGAAAATGTCCTGGAACATTTCTTCAATCTCGGGCTGCGCTGCCAGGTATTCGGCCACCGGCTCATCGAGCCCCGATTGCGCACGCAGCTCAGGCTTCCAGTACGGATTGGGCAGGCAGCGCACGTCAAACACCAGATCCGCATCCACCGGCATGCCGCGTTTGAAGCCAAATGACTCAACCAGAAATGCCGTGCCCGACTCCGGCTGACTCAGCAGACGCAGCTTTATGGTGTCGCGCAACTGGTACAGGTTCAGATTGGTGGTATTGATCTTCAGATCGGCCAGGTCGGCGATGGGCCCCAACAGGGCAGTTTCATCCTGGATCGCTTCGGCCAGCGAACGATTGGCGTTGCTCAGCGGGTGGCGCCGACGGGTTTCCGAAAAACGCTTGAGCAGGGTCTCTTCGTCGGCATCCAGATACAGCACATCGCACTGGATATGGCGGCTGCGCACTTCTTCAAGCAGTTCGGGAAAACGCGAGAGATGACTTGGCAGGTTGCGCGCATCGATCGACACCGCCACCAGCGGTTGCGCCAGTTCAGTGTGGATCAGTGCGCGCTCAGCGAGTTCCGGCAGCAAGCCTGCCGGCAGATTGTCGATGCAATAGTAACCGTTGTCCTCAAGGACATTCAGCGCGGTACTTTTACCTGAGCCGGAACGGCCACTGACGATGATCAAGCGCATGATTACTGCCCGCTCTGCTCGTCCACTACAACCTGGTACAAGGCTTCATTGCTTGAAGCGCTGCGCAGTTTATCGCGCACATCTTTGCGATCCAGCATGCTGGCGATCTGGCGTAGCAACTCCAGATGCGCATCGGTGGCGGCTTCGGGGACCAGCAGTACGAACAGCAGGTCAACCGGCGCACCGTCGATGGCGTCGAAATCGATAGGGGCTTCAAGGTGCATCAGAGCGCTGATCGGCGACTGGCAACCCTTGAGGCGACAGTGAGGAATAGCGATGCCGTTACCAAAACCGGTAGAACCGAGTTTTTCACGGGCAATCAGAGCCTCGAAGACATCTTGCATCTCCAGATCCGGCACTTCGCGGGCGATCAGGTTGGCAATCTGTTCGAGGGCTTTCTTTTTACTGCCGCCCGGCACGTTCACGAGGGAACGGCCGGGGGTCAGGATACTTTCAAGTCGGATCATGGGGTAGGGGGTTATCGACCGGTCGCGCCCTGGAGCAGGCTCTGGGTCTTTTCCTTATGCTTTTTGAGTTGTTTGTCCAGCTTGTCGGTCAAGGCGTCGATCGCGGCATACATATCGGTATGTTCTGCGTTGGCGACCACTTCACTGCCGGGGATATGCAAGGTGGCTTCGATTTTCTGCTTCAGCTTTTCGACGCACATCGTGACTTGCACGTTGGTGATCTTGTCGAAATGTCGCTCTAATCGTTGAAGTTTCTCATTGATGTAGTCGCGCAGAGGTTCGGTCACTTCCAGTTGGTGTCCACTGATGTTGACTTGCATACAGCTTCTCCTTCGTTGCCAGTGCATAAAGCGGCAGGCCGAAAAGCCTGCCACTGGAACGCTGTAACGTGGCTTACATCAACCGCTTGCGTTCGCTCGAAGGCGCGATCCCGAGGGATTCGCGGTACTTGGCGACGGTGCGGCGAGCCACCTGAATGCCTTGTGCCTCCAGTAAACCAGCGATCTTGCTGTCACTCAACGGCTTTTTCTGATTTTCCGCGGCAACCAGTTTTTTGATGATCGCGCGGATCGCCGTGGACGAGCATTCGCCGCCCTCGGAGGTGCTGACGTGGCTGGAGAAAAAGTATTTCAGTTCATAAATACCGCGCGGGGTATGCATGAATTTTTGCGTGGTCACCCGGGAGATGGTCGACTCGTGCATGCCGACCGCCTCGGCGATGTCATGCAGCACCAGCGGCTTCATGGCTTCGTCGCCATATTCAAGAAAGCCGCGCTGATGCTCGACGATCTGGGTGGCCACTTTCATCAGGGTTTCGTTGCGGCTTTGCAGGCTCTTGATGAACCAGCGGGCTTCCTGCAACTGATTGCGCATGAACGTATTGTCGGCGCTGGTATCGGCGCGACGCACAAAGCCTGCGTACTGGGCGTTGACTCGCAGACGAGGTACCGACTCCTGATTCAGCTCGACCAGCCAGCGTTCATTGTCCTTGCGCACAATGACGTCCGGAACGACGTATTCGGCTTCCGTCGATTCGATCTGTGAGCCCGGTCGTGGATTGAGGCTCTGTACCAGCTCGATGACCTGGCGCAACTCATCTTCCTTGAGCTTCATGCGGCGCATCAACTGGCTGTAATCGCGGCTGCCGAGCAAGTCGATGTAATCGCTGACCAGACGTTTCGCTTCAGCCAGCCAGGGCGTCTTGGCCGATAGCTGGCGCAATTGCAGCAGCAGGCATTCGCTGAGATTGCGGGCGCCGATGCCGGCAGGCTCGAATTGCTGGATGCGGTGCAGAACGGCTTCGATCTCGTCCAGTTCGATGTCCAGTTCCGGATCAAACGCTTCGAGAATTTCTTCGAGGGTTTCGTCCAGGTAGCCCTGATTGTTGATGCAATCGATCAGGGTCACGGCGATCAGTCGATCGGTGTCGGACATGGGTGCCAGATTCAGTTGCCACAGCAGGTGGCTTTGCAGGCTTTCGCCCACTGAAGTGCGCGTGGTGAAGTCCCACTCGTCATCATCGCTGCTCGGCAGGCTGCTGGCGCTGGTCTGGTAGACATCTTCCCAGGCAGTGTCGACCGGGAGTTCGTTGGGGATGCGCTCGCTCCAGTCGCTTTCCTCGAGGTTATCCACCGTTGGGGCGGTTTCCTGGTAGGAGGGTTCCTGGATATCGGTGTTGGGCTTCTGTTCGGCGTTGTCAGCCAAGGGATCGGTGTTGTCGAAGTCTTCGCCTTCTTCCTGGCGTTCGAGCATCGGATTGGATTCCAGAGCCTCCTGAATTTCCTGTTGCAGGTCCAGGGTCGACAATTGGAGCAGACGGATAGCCTGTTGCAGCTGCGGTGTCATCGTCAGCTGCTGGCCCATTCTCAAGACTAGCGATGGTTTCATGGCAGGGGCTTAACACCTTATTCGCCGGCGCGATGCGCCATCCACTACAGGGCGCCGAAGCGCCAAACTTAAGCAAATTATATGCCTGAAACTGAAGTGTTTGCCTAGAGCGCTGTAACAATTAAAGCGTATTAAATTCTGCTTGAATCGATACAGCGCCCGGGCGGCTCACCGGGCACCTTTGCGCTTACAGGCGGAACTCGTGGCCCAGATACACTTCTTTGACCAGATCGTTGGCCAGGATGGTAGCGGAGTCACCTTCGGCGATCAGTTGACCGTCGTTGACGATGTAAGCGGTTTCGCAGATATCCAGCGTCTCGCGCACGTTGTGGTCGGTGATCAGAACACCGATGCCCTTGGCTTTGAGATGGTGGATGATCTGCTTGATGTCGCCGACCGAAATCGGATCGACACCGGCGAACGGTTCGTCGAGCAGGATGAATTTTGGTGCAGTCGCCAGCGCGCGAGCGATTTCCACGCGGCGGCGTTCGCCACCGGACAGGCTCATGCCGAGGTTGTCGCGGATGTGGCTGATGTGGAACTCCTGCAACAGGCTTTCCAGCTCCTTGCGACGACCGGCCTTGTCGAGTTCCTGACGGGTCTCGAGGATGGCCATGATGTTGTCGGCTACCGACAGTTTGCGGAAGATCGACGCTTCTTGCGGCAGATAGCCGATACCGGCCTTTGCACGACCGTGCATTGGCTGGTGGCTGACGTCCAGATCGTCGATCAGCACACGGCCCTGATCAGCCTGAACCAGCCCGACGATCATGTAGAAACATGTGGTCTTGCCGGCACCATTGGGGCCGAGCAGGCCGACGATTTGACCGCTGTCGATCGACAGGCTGACGTCACGCACGACCTGGCGGCTTTTATAGGCCTTGGCCAGGTGCTGAGCTTTCAGAGTTGCCATTACTGGTTTTTCTCTTCGGATTTCTTCTTCGGCTGGATCACCATGTCGATGCGCGGACGCGCTTCGGTGACTTTGCTGCCGGTAGCGCGACCGGCGCTGGCCAGTTTCTTCACGGTGTCGTAGACGATTTTCTCGCCTTGGGTGGTGTTGCTGTCTTTATCGACAACCTTGGCCTTGTCGATCAGTACGACGCGATTTTGCGCGGCGTGATACTGAATCGTCACGCCCCAGCCCTGAACGGGCTTGGTGTCGCCGGCAGTCTGCAGTTGTTCGAAGTAGGCGAGGTTGCCGACCGACGTCACAACGTCGATATCACCGGTCGAGGTGCGGGTGATGGTCACGGTGTTGCCTTTTACGATCATCGAGCCCTGAGTGATGATCACGTCACCTTTATAGGTGGCTACGCCGTTCTTGTCGTCCAGCTGGGCATCGTCGGCCTGAATGCGGATTGGCTGCTCTTGATCGTTCGGCAGAGCCCAGGCGCTCACGCTTCCCAGTGCTGCGCCCAGACTGAGCAAAATAGGGAGGGTTTTAACGAGCCTCATACTGTCCTCTTACGTTCGATTGCAGGTGTATCCTGCTTTCCTTCAGGTACGCTTTCATTCCTACGCCAGTCGATACACCGCCAGCGCCCTCGATTCTAACGGGTTGCTCGGTCTGCGCATATTCCCGCTGTGGGAACACTGTCATGCGAGTGGAAGTGATCAGCGTGTCGCGGTTCTTTTCATCGGTGCGCTTGATGCGTACCGAATCGATCAATTCGACTTCAGTGCCGCCCGAATTCACTTCGCCACGTTCGCTGGTCACGTGCCACGGGAAATCCGTTCCGCGGTACATGTTCAGGTCGGGCTTGGTAACCAGCGTGACATCGGTCGCCTTGACGTGTTCGGCCTTGTCGGATGTCATTTCATACTGCACTTTGCCATCCGGCAGGTATTGCACGGTATGCGTGTTGGTCGCATACCAGTCGATAGGGTTTTCCACGGACGTGGTCGGAGGCTTGTCGAGGAAGCGTTCCGGGCTGATGTTCCAGTAGCCGACGGCTGCAAATAGTGCAGCGATGCAGCCGAACAGCAGGAAGTTACGAAATTTTTTGCTAAACATGGTTTGGCTCACAGGTACGCGGCGTTGGCCGCATCGAGGCGGCCCTGGGCGCGCAGGATCAATTCGCAGAATTCGCGGGCAGCACCTTCACCGCCTCGGGCGCGGGTAACGCCATGGGCGTGTTCGCGGACGAAATCAGCGGCGTTGGCGACGGCCATGCCCAGCCCGACGCGGCGGATCACCGGCAGGTCAGGCAAATCGTCGCCCAGATAGGCGACTTGTTCATAGCTTAGGCCCAGTTGCTCAAGTAGACCGTCCAGAACCACCAATTTGTCTTCGCGTCCCTGAAACAGGTGTGGGATGCCGAGGTTTTTCGCCCGGCGTTCGACCACGGGTGTCTTGCGGCCGCTGATGATGGCGGTCTGCACGCCGGCGTTCATGAGCATCTTGATGCCTTGGCCGTCGAGGGTGTTGAAGGTCTTGAACTCGCTACCGTCTTCAAGAAAGTACAGGCGTCCGTCAGTCAGGACGCCATCGACGTCGAAAACTGCCAGTTTGATGGCTTTGCCGCGTTGCAGCAGATCGGTGCTCATTTACATGACTCCTGCGCGCAGCAGATCGGAGAGGTTGAAGGCGCCGACCGGGCGATCCTCCTCGTCGACCACTACCAGCGCATTGATTCGGTGGTCTTCCATGATTTTCAGGGCTTCGGCGGCGAGCATCTCGGGCCGGGCGGTCTTGCCGTGGGCTGTCATCACCTGGTCGATGGTCGCACTGCGGATATCGATGCTGCGATCAAGGGTGCGGCGCAAATCGCCGTCGGTGAAGATCCCGGCGAGTTTGCCGTCGGTTTCAAGAATGACGGTCATGCCCAGACCCTTGCGAGTCATTTCCATCAGCGCGTCCTTGAGCAGCGTGCCGCGTTGAACCTGCGGCAACTCCTGCCCGGCGTGCATGACGTTTTCCACTTTCAGCAACAGGCGGCGGCCAAGGGCGCCACCTGGATGGGAGAAGGCGAAGTCTTCAGCAGTAAACCCTCGAGCCTCCAGCAATGCGACGGCCAGGGCATCGCCCATGACCAGGGCTGCAGTGGTCGACGAGGTTGGCGCCAGGTTCAGCGGGCAGGCTTCGTGCTCGACGTGAACGTTGAGGTTCACTTCGGCGGCTTTGGCCAGCGGCGAGGCCGGATTGCCGGTGACGCTGATCAACTGGATGCCCAGACGCTTGATCAACGGCAGCAGGGTGACGATTTCGTTGGTCGAGCCGGAGTTTGAGAGGGCCAGGATCACGTCGTCGCGGGTGATCATGCCCATGTCGCCATGACTGGCTTCGGCCGGGTGAACGAAAAAGGCCGGGGTGCCGGTACTGGCCAGAGTCGCGGCGATCTTGTTGCCGACGTGCCCTGATTTGCCCATGCCGACCACGACCACACGGCCCTTGCTGGCCAGAATCATCTCGCAGGCGCGTACGAAATCGGCGTCGATATGGGGTAACAAGCCTTGTACGGCTTCCACTTCGAGGCGAATGGTGCGTTGTGCCGATTGAATCAGGTCGCTGGATTGGCTCATGTCAGAAATCGTATAGCCCGATGAAAAGGCGGCGATTATAGCGGTTATGTAGCAAAGCCTCACGCAAGTTCGTCATGCTTTGTCATCCCGCGTTACCAAAACCCGGCAAAAGCGCCTCCGCACCTGTCATCTCGCTGAATACGGGCCGGCACAAGCCTTGGGCGCTTGGCCTTTGCAGTGATATAGTTCGCCGCCAGTTCGGCCTGCCCGGGACGTACGTGCTTTTTCACTAAAGCCAGGCGTCCGAGTGAGAGGCTGCATCGCAAGGAGTTTAGATGAGTGCCGATAACGCCTACGCGGTCGAGCTGAAGGGAGTTTCCTTCAAGCGCGGTGCGCGCAGCATTTTCAATAACGTCGATATTCGCATCCCGCGCGGCAAGGTCACCGGCATCATGGGACCTTCCGGGTGTGGCAAGACCACGCTGCTGCGGTTGATGGGGGCTCAGTTGCGCCCTGCCAGCGGCGAAGTCTGGGTCAACGGCCAGAACCTGCCTACGCTGTCGCGCAGCGATCTGTTCGATGCGCGCAAGCATATGGGTGTGCTGTTCCAGAGCGGCGCACTGTTCACCGATCTCGATGTTTTCGAGAACGTCGCTTTTCCCCTGCGCGTTCATACTCAGTTGCCGGAAGAAATGATCCGCGACATCGTCTTGCTGAAATTGCAGGCGGTGGGGTTGCGCGGTGCCATCGAGCTGATGCCCGATGAACTGTCCGGTGGCATGAAGCGTCGCGTGGCTCTGGCCCGTGCCATTGCGCTGGATCCGCAGATCCTGTTTTACGACGAGCCGTTCGTCGGTCAGGACCCGATCGCCATGGGCGTATTGGTACGTCTGATCCGTCTGCTCAATGATGCGTTGGGCATCACCAGTATTGTGGTGTCCCACGATCTGGCTGAAACCGCGAGCATTGCCGACTACATCTATGTAGTGGGTGACGGTCAGGTGCTGGGGCAGGGTACGCCGGACGAGTTGATGAACTCGGATGAGCCGCGTATCCGTCAGTTCATGTCCGGTAATCCCGATGGCCCGGTGCCGTACCATTTTCCAGCGACGGACTACCGCGCAGATCTTCTGGGGAAGCGCTGATGCGCAGAATTTCATTAATAGAACGCGTGCGCCGGTTCGGCGAAGCGGCGATCGACGCCATTGCGGTGTTCGGTCGGGCGACGCTGTTCCTGTTTCACGCTTTGGTTGGACGTGGCGGCATCAGTGGCGGATTTGGCCTGCTGGTCAAGCAACTGCATTCGGTCGGCGTCATGTCGCTGGTGATCATTGTGGTCTCCGGGGTTTTCATCGGCATGGTTCTGGCCTTGCAGGGGTTCAGTATCCTCTCGAGCTACGGTTCGGAGCAGGCGGTAGGGCAGATGGTTGCGCTGACACTGCTGCGTGAGCTGGGTCCGGTGGTGACCGCACTGTTGTTTGCCGGGCGCGCCGGTTCGGCGTTGACCGCGGAAATCGGCAACATGAAGTCCACCGAACAGCTTTCCAGCCTGGAAATGATCGGTGTCGACCCGCTCAAATACATTATTGCCCCGCGTCTGTGGGCCGGTTTCATTTCCCTGCCGGTGCTGGCAATGATTTTCAGCGTGGTGGGCATCTGGGGCGGTTCGTGGGTCGCTGTCGACTGGCTGGGTGTTTATGAAGGGTCTTACTGGTCGAACATGCAAAACAGCGTGACCTTCACCAGTGACGTGCTCAACGGCGTCATCAAAAGTATTGTTTTCGCCTTCGTCGTCACCTGGATTGCCGTATTCCAAGGCTATGACTGTGAGCCCACTTCCGAGGGGATCAGTCGTGCCACCACCAAGACCGTAGTGTTTGCCTCGCTGGCAGTACTGGGTCTGGACTTTATTCTGACCGCTTTGATGTTTGGAGATTTCTGATGCAAAACCGCACCCTGGAAATCGGTGTCGGCCTGTTCCTGCTGGCAGGGATCCTGGCCTTGTTGCTGCTTGCGTTGCGGGTCAGTGGCCTGTCTCCGACTTCGACCACCGACACTTATAAGCTGTATGCCTACTTCGACAATATCGCCGGTCTGACGGTCAGAGCCAAAGTGACCATGGCCGGTGTCACCATCGGCAAAGTCACGGCAATCGATCTGGACCGCGACAGCTTCACCGGTCGGGTGACACTGCAAGTGGACAAGAAAGTCGACAATCTGCCGACCGACTCCACAGCGTCTATCCTGACCGCTGGTCTGCTGGGCGAGAAGTACATCGGTATCAGCGTAGGCGGGGAAGACACCGTTCTGAAGGATGGTGGAACCATTCACGACACGCAGTCGTCTCTGGTACTGGAAGACCTGATCGGTAAATTCCTGCTCAATACCGTTAGCAAAGACGCCAAATGAGGAGCTTTTGAATGATCTCTATCTTGCGACGCAGCCTGTTGGTGTTACTGGCGGCTCTGCCTTTGATGGGTAACGCTGTGGCTGCAACGTCGGCCCATGAACTGGTTCAGGACACAACCACCCGGTTGCTGGCCGATCTGGCTGCCAACAAAGAGAAATACAAGCAGGATCCGACCGACTTCTACGCGGCGCTCAACAATATTGTCGGGCCGGTGGTGGATGCCGAGGGCATTTCGAAAAGCATCATGACGGTGAAGTATTCGCGCAAGGCCACGCCGGCGCAGATGCAAACCTTCCAGGAAAACTTCAAGAAAGGTCTGTTCCAGTTCTACGGCAACGCCTTGCTCGAGTACAACAACCAGGGCATCACCGTTGAACCTGCCAAGGATGAGTCGGGCGATCGCACCAGCGTCAACATGACCGTCAAGGGCAGCAGTGGCGCGGTCTACCCTGTGCAGTACACGCTGGAGAAGATCAACGGCGAGTGGAAACTGCGCAACGTGATCATCAACGGTATCAACATCGGCAAGCTGTTCCGTGATCAGTTCGCTGACGCGATGCAGCGCAATGGCAACAATCTGGACGCGACCATCAACGGTTGGGCCGGGGAAGTGGCCAAGGCCAAGGAAACCACCGAAAAAGCTGCCGAGAAGCCAGCGCAATGAATGAGGCCGCAGTTCGTATGAGTGATGTAGACGAGCTCTTGCTCAGCGGAGTGCTGGATTACCGCACCGGGCCTGATCTGCGCAAGGAAGGTCAGGCGCTGATCAAGTCCAGCAAGGCGTCTTCGCTGGTCATCGACTGCTCGGCCGTAAAGAAATCCAGCAGCGTCGGCTTGTCGTTGCTGCTGTGTTTCATGCGCGATGCACAGGCAGCCGGCAAGGCTGTCAGCATCCGCGCGATGCCCGAAGACATGCGCGAAATTGCTCAGGTCAGTGAGCTGACCGAACTCTTGGCGCAACCCTGAACCCGCATCATTAAAGAAGCCCCCCGTCAGAGTCCTGCCATGCGGGGTTCGCAGGCGCGGGGCTTTTTTGTATGATGTCCGACCCGTGCGCACAGGGCGCCGATTGAGGTTGAGCATGCAGGCCGTAGAAGTGAAGAGCTTCCTAGAAGGAAAGCTGCCCGGAACGTTGGTAGAAGTTGAGGGCGAAGGCTGCAATTTCCAGCTGAACGTGATTAGCGATGAACTGGCGGCGTTGAGCCCGGTGAAGCGTCAGCAGCAGATCTATGCCCATTTGAACCCATGGATCACCGATGGCAGCATCCATGCGGTTACTATGAAATTTTTCAGCAGCGCGGCCTGGGCCGAGCGCACCTGAGCCTAAGGGCGTCGAGATTCTTATGGATAAATTGATTATTACCGGTGGCGCTCGTCTTGATGGCGAGATCCGCATTTCCGGGGCAAAGAACTCTGCCCTGCCGATCCTGGCCGCCACCTTGTTGTGCGATGGCCCGGTAACGGTGGCTAACCTGCCGCACCTGCACGACATCACCACCATGATCGAACTGTTCGGTCGCATGGGCATCGAGCCGGTGATCGACGAGAAGCTCAGCGTCGAAATCGACCCGCGCACCATCAAGACCCTGATCGCTCCGTACGAACTGGTGAAAACCATGCGTGCGTCGATCCTGGTGCTCGGCCCGATGGTTGCGCGCTTCGGTGAAGCCGAAGTCGCACTGCCTGGCGGTTGCGCGATCGGTTCGCGTCCGGTTGACCTGCACATCCGTGGCCTCGAAGCCATGGGCGCAGTGATCGACGTCGAAGGCGGCTACATCAAGGCCAAGGCGCCTGAGGGCGGTCTGCGCGGTGCAAGCTTCTTCTTCGATACCGTCAGTGTGACCGGTACCGAAAACATCATGATGGCCGCCGCTTTGGCCAGGGGCCGCAGCGTGTTGCAGAACGCCGCCCGCGAGCCTGAAGTGGTTGACCTGGCGAACTTCCTGAACGCCATGGGCGCCAAGGTTTCCGGCGCCGGCACCGACACCATCACCATTGATGGCGTCGAGCGTCTGGGTTCGGCTTTCTACAAAGTCATGCCTGACCGTATCGAAACCGGCACTTATCTGGTCGCCGCTGCCGTGACCGGTGGCCGCGTCAAGGTCAAGGACACCGATCCGACCATCCTCGAAGCCGTTCTGGAAAAACTCCGCGAAGCCGGTGCAGAAATCACCTGCGGTGAAGACTGGATCGAGCTGGACATGCACGGCAAGCGTCCGAAAGCAGTCAACGTGCGCACTGCGCCGTATCCGGCGTTCCCGACCGACATGCAGGCGCAGTTCATCTCGCTCAACGCCATTGCCGAAGGCACTGGTGCAGTGATCGAGACGATCTTCGAAAACCGTTTCATGCACGTTTACGAACTGCACCGCATGGGCGCGCATATCCAGGTTGAAGGCAACACGGCCATTGTTACCGGTATCGAAAAGCTCAAGGGCGCGCCAGTGATGGCAACCGACCTGCGTGCTTCGGCCAGCCTGGTGATCTCGGCACTGGTTGCCGAAGGCGATACGCTGATCGACCGCATCTACCACATCGACCGTGGTTACGAGTGCATCGAAGAAAAACTGCAGATGCTGGGCGCCAAGATCCGTCGCGTTCCGGGCTGATAACTGCATGTGGACACAGGGACGTGTCCGTTGAATTCGTTTCGAATCGAGGTTTTCATCCGTGAAAACCTCGATGTGTGTCCGGCGCCGATTGCGACCGGACATGAGTACCTTGATAAGGACTGACGTTTCCCATGTTGACCATCGCACTGTCCAAGGGCCGCATCCTTGACGACACCCTGCCGCTTCTCGCTGAAGCGGGCATCGTGCCGACCGAGAATCCGGACAAGAGCCGCAAGCTGATCATCCCCACGACGCAGCCAGACGTACGCCTGCTGATCGTGCGCGCCACCGACGTGCCGACCTATGTCGAGCATGGCGCGGCCGACCTCGGCGTGGCCGGTAAAGACGTGTTGATGGAATACACCGGCCAGGGTTTGTACGAGCCACTGGACCTGCAGATCGCTCAGTGCAAACTGATGACCGCAGGCAAGATCGGCGCCGCCGAGCCAAAGGGCCGCCTGCGTGTGGCGACCAAGTTCGTCAACGTTGCCAAGCGTTATTACGCCGAGCAGGGCCGCCAGGTCGACATCATCAAACTGTACGGTTCGATGGAGCTGGCTCCGCTGATTGGCCTGGCCGACAAGATCATTGACGTGGTCGACACCGGCAACACCCTGCGCGCCAACGGTCTGGAACCTCAGGAACTGATCGCCACGATCAGCTCGCGCCTGGTGGTCAACAAGGCTTCGATGAAAATGCAACACGCCCGTATCCAGGCGTTGATCGATACCCTGCGCAACGCAGTGGAATCGCGACACCGCGGCTGATTTACTTGCGCGACCTCAGGTCGCGCCGTCTATCCGCCTCATAGCCAGAATTCTCAGGTGCCCAAGCGGATCGAATGGTAGTTTCGGGCGCCTGAGTTTTTGCCAATCCTATGAGGCTCTCGCTATGACCGCACCGACTGCAATTCGCCGACTCAACGCTGCTGACCCGGATTTCGCGCATCATCTGGATCATCTGCTGAGCTGGGAAAGTGTGTCTGACGACTCGGTCAATCAGCGCGTGCTCGACATCATCAAGGCTGTGCGCGAGCGTGGCGACGCGGCGCTGGTCGAGTTCACCAAGAAGTTCGACGGTCTCGACGTCGCCTCGATGGCGGACCTGATCCTGCCGCGCGAACGCCTGGAACTGGCCCTGACCCGCATCACCGTAGCGCAACGTGAGGCGCTGGAAAAAGCCGCGGCCCGCGTGCGCAGCTACCACGAAAAACAGAAACAGGACTCCTGGAGCTACACCGAGGCCGACGGCACGGTGCTGGGCCAGAAGGTCACGCCGCTGGATCGCGCCGGTCTTTATGTGCCGGGCGGCAAGGCGTCGTACCCGTCGTCGGTGCTGATGAACGCGATTCCGGCCAAGGTTGCCGGCGTGACCGAAGTGGTCATGGTCGTGCCGACCCCGCGCGGTGAAATCAACGAGCTGGTGCTGGCTGCCGCGTGCATTGCCGGCGTTGACCGCGTGTTCACCATCGGTGGCGCCCAAGCCGTTGCCGCGCTGGCCTATGGCACCGAAAGCGTGCCGAAAGTGGACAAGGTCGTCGGCCCTGGCAACATCTATGTCGCCACTGCCAAGCGCCACGTGTTCGGCCAGGTCGGCATCGACATGATCGCCGGCCCCTCGGAAATCCTCGTGGTGTGCGATGGTCAGACCGACCCGGACTGGATCGCCATGGACCTGTTCTCCCAGGCCGAGCACGACGAAGACGCGCAAGCGATTCTGGTCAGCCCCGACGCCGAGTTCCTCGACAAGGTCGCCGCGAGCATCGACAAGCTGCTGCCGACCATGGATCGCGCAGCCATCATCGAAACCTCGATCAATGGCCGCGGTGCGCTGATTCACGTGCGTGACATGGCCCAGGCCATCGAAGTCGCCAACCGCATTGCGCCAGAACACCTTGAGCTGTCGGTCGCCGACCCGCAGGCCTGGTTGCCGCAGATCCGCCACGCCGGTGCGATCTTCATGGGGCGCCACACCTCCGAAGCGCTGGGTGATTACTGCGCAGGCCCGAACCACGTGCTGCCGACCTCCGGCACCGCGCGATTCTCTTCGCCGCTGGGTGTGTACGACTTCCAGAAACGTTCCTCGATCATTTTCTGCTCCGAGGCCGGTGCGTCCGAGCTGGGCAAAACTGCTTCGGTCCTGGCCCGTGGTGAGTCGCTGAGCGCTCACGCACGTAGCGCCGAATACCGCATCAAAGACGAAACGAAGGGGAACTGAACATGAGCAAATTCTGGAGCCCGTTCGTCAAGGATCTGGTGCCTTATGTGCCGGGCGAGCAGCCGAAGCTGACCAGACTGGTCAAGCTCAACACCAACGAAAACCCTTACGGCCCGTCGCCAAAAGCCTTGGCGGCAATGCAGACCGAACTCAACGACAACCTGCGCCTGTACCCGGACCCGAACAGCGATTTGCTGAAAAACGCCGTCGCCACTTATTACGGCGTGCAGACCAATCAAGTGTTCCTGGGCAACGGTTCGGACGAAGTGCTCGCGCACATTTTCCATGGTTTGCTGCAACACGATCAGCCGATTCTGTTCCCGGACATCAGCTACAGCTTTTATCCGGTGTATTGCGGTTTGTACGGCATCAATTTCGACGCGGTGCCGCTGGATGCGCAGTTCCAGATCAACCCGGCGGATTACGCCAAGCCAAACGGCGGGATCATTTTCCCTAACCCGAACGCCCCGACTGGCTGCCTGTTGGCGCTGGATGCGGTTGAGCGGATTCTCATCGCCAGCCCGAACTCGGTAGTTGTGGTGGATGAGGCGTACATCGACTTCGGTGGTGAAACGGCGATCAGCCTGGTGGATCGTTATCCGAACCTGCTGGTGACGCAGACCCTGTCCAAATCCCGATCTCTGGCAGGCCTGCGGGTTGGCTTGGCGGTGGGGCATCCGGATTTGATCGAGGCGCTGGAGCGCATCAAGAACAGCTTCAACTCTTATCCGCTGGATCGCCTGGCGAACGTCGGCGCGGCGGCGGCATTCGAGGATCGTGAGTATTTCGACAAGACTTGCCGTTTGGTCATCGAAAGCCGCGAGTGGGTTGTCGCGCAATTGCAGGGCAAGGGTTTTGAGGTGTTGCCGTCGGCGGCGAACTTCATTTTTGCCCGTCACCCGCAACATGATGCAGCAGGGCTGGCGGCGAAGTTGCGCGAGCAGGGCGTGATTGTGCGGCACTTCAAGCAAGAGCGGATTGCGCAGTTCCTGCGGATTTCGATTGGCACGCCGGAGCAGAATCAGGCGCTGATCGATGGGCTTGGTGATCTCTAAAAGCAAAAGCCCCTCACCCTAACCCTCTCCCGGAGGGAGAGGGGACTGATTGGGGGATGCTTCAGCGTTACACCGACCCTGGGGAATTCTTTACCGAATCCACGATCGACCCGGTTTTGCAGGTCGATGTATGGCGCCAGACACCTCGGTCGGCTCCCTCTCCCTCTGGGAGAGGGCTGGGCGGGCGGCGTTTCCGATGAGGGGGGCTTTTATTCGTGATGCGGTTCACCCAAAAACGTAAGCGAACTAAACAACCCGCGACTATCCACATCAGCGCTGTCCTTCACCGGCACCTCAACCTGTGCCGCAATCACATTCAACCCTTCATTTCGCACCAGCACCTGCGCACGGCCGTCCTTGTCGGTCTCGGTGCTCAGGGTATTGGGTGCGCTGCGGTAATCGCCGATCAACTTGACGCCCGCCGCCGGTTTGCCATCAAGCAACACGCGCACCGGCAATGACTTGCCCGGCCCGACCGTCAGCGGATCAACTTCCGGCAGAATCAGCAACTTGATCTGATCCAGCTTGGGCAACTTCGCCCCCGGTTGATAGATCGCCAGGCTGTACTTGAACGTCTGCGTCGCCTCGACGGCGCCCGGCACTTTGCTGCGCCCTTCGTTGATCCACTTCTTGTCAGCGGTTTGCGACCACATCCCGTTATTCAACGCCACGGCCATGACCGCGGGTGTTTTCAGCGGCTTGAGACGGGCGTGATCGGGCAGGCGCTCGACGCTCACCGGGATCATCTTGCCGCCCGCGTCATAAGCCCACGCGCCACTGATTTTCTGGGCCTTGAAGGCGTTGTCTTCGGCGCCGTGACCGTAGATCACTTCGATGTTGCCGCGCCGTTGTTCGGTCCACAGGCCATGGGCCGAGGCTTGTCCGGCGAACAGCGCGGCGATGACCAGCAGGGTTTTGCCGTATTGCATGGTGACTTCCTTTTACAGATTGAGTGACAGGCTGACGGTGAAATTGCGCGGCTCGCCGGGGTTGACCCAGTAATTGCTGTAAGAGCGCTCGTAGTATTTTTCGTCGAATACGTTGTTCAGGTTCAGGCCGACGGTGACGTTGTCGCTGGCCTTGTAATGGGCCAGCAGGTCGACGGTGTGATACGCCGGCAATTCGAAATCGCTGCCGGATTCGCCCGAGCGATCACCGACGTAAGTGAACGCTGCGCCAACGTCCGAGCCGCGCAGATGCCCGTCCTGAAATTCATAAACACCCAGCAGACTGCCGCTGCGTTTGGCCACGCCGAGGATGCGGCTGCCGGTGGGAATCACGGCGTCACCCTGAGTCACTTCGGCGTCGATGTAGGCGAAGGCGCCAATCACCCGCAGGGCATCGGTGACTTGGCCGGTCACCTGCAGATCGAAGCCGCGACTGCGTGCCTTGCCCATCGCGCGGTTGGTGTCGGTGGCAGGGTCGAGCGCGAGGACGTTTTCCTTGTCGATGTGAAAGAAGGCGAGGGTGCTGCTCAGACGTTCGTCGAACAGTTCGTTTTTGATGCCGATTTCGTAGCCGACACCTTCCTCCGGATCGAAGGATTTGCCGGCCGCATCGAGGCCGTTGTTTGGTTTGAACGAGGTCGAGGCGTTGGCGAACAGGCCGGTGTCGGGCGTCAGTTGATAGAGCAGGCCGGCGCGCTGAGTGAGGGCGTCGTGGGTCTGGCGGCTGCTGGCGTTGCGGCTGTGGTCATCGATGTTTTGTTCGAAGTGTTCGAAGCGTGCGCCGATCATCCCGCGCAATTTGTCGGTAAAGACGATTTGATCCTGCAGGTTCAGCGCGTGGCTTTCGAGGTGCTCGAAAGTGTCAGTGCCCGAGCGTGCGCCGTTGGGTTTCGGCTGGCCGTAGATTGGCTTGTAGATGTCGATGGCGTAGGGGCCGCCGGCGATGGTGGTGACGCGCTCGTTCTTGCGGAAGTTCTCGTATTCGGTGCCGATCAGCAGTTCGTGCTGCCATGGGCCGAGGTCGAACAAACCACGCAATTCCAGTTGGGTGATGCTGTCGTGCCAGTTGGTATCGCGCTCGCGGTAACGGCGGTTGACGGTATGACCGTCAGTATTCAGCGGGCGACTTTCGGAAGCGTCGCCCCACAATTTGCCTTCCTTGTAATGGCTGGCCAGACGCAGTTTCCAGCTGTCGTTAAGATGATGCTCGAGCGTCGCCTGAAGCAGATTGTTGTGGTTGTCGATGTTGCCGTCGTTGGGTTCACCGAGGAACGTCGAACGAGAAACACCGCTCCATTTATTGCCAGGCGCGACGATGCCACGGTCGAACGTCGAGCTGTGGCGGACGATTTCGCTTTCCACCAACAGCGACGTATCCGGGTTCAGTTGCCAGCTGATCGAGGGCGCGACGAATACGCGTTTGCTGTCGACGTGATCGCGAAAGCTGTGGTTGTCCTCGACTGCAAGGTTGATCCGCGAGAGCACGTCACCCTGCTCATCGAGCGGCGTGTTGACGTCCAGCGCCGTGCGGTAACGATCCCAACTGCCAGCGCTGGTCTGCAACGTGGTAAAGGCTTCGGGCTGTGGTTTTTTGGTGACGATGTTCACCGTGCCACCCGGGTCGCCACGGCCATAAAGGCTGGCCGCCGGGCCTTTGAGCACTTCGATACGCTCGATATTGGCTGCGTCCGGTGTGCTCGGGTAACCGCGATTGGCGCTGAAGCCGTCCTTGTAGAACTCCGAGGTGGTGAAACCGCGCACGCTGTATTCGTAGAGCGTCAGGCCGCCGAAGTTGTTTTGCTTCGATACGCCGCCGGCGAAATCCAGCGCGCGCTCGACGCTGGTGCTGCCCAGATCCTTGAGCACGCTGGCTGGCACCACGCTGATTGCCTGAGGAATATCGCGGATCGCCGTGTCGGTTTTAGTCGCACTGGATGAGCGCGTGGCACGGTAGCCCTTGACTGGACCGGTGGGGGATTCGTAATCGGAGGTGACGCTGATCGCGTCCAGTTCGAGCGGTGGCGGCTCTTCGGCAAAGGCCGCATCGCCCAGCAAGGCAAGGGGTAGACCGAGAGTCAGGCCAAGCAGTGAGGCCTTTGTTCGAGACGACATGTTATGTTGTTCCAATTGTCAGATTGAAACAATATAACATGCCTTTTGAGAATGTCTTTTATTCGCGCCGTTGACGCGAATAAATTTTTACTCTCGTTTTTCCTGCACCGGTGCCGGCGGTGGGCGCAGGCCGATTTCCGCCGAGAGCTTGATCTCCTTGCCGTTACGCATCACTTGAATCGTGACCTTGTCGGTCGGTTTGATGCGCGCGACCTGGTTCATCGAGCGACGACCATCGCCGGCCGGTTCGCCATCAATGCTGAGAATCACGTCGCCCAATTGCAGGCCGGCCTTCTGTGCCGGGCCATCGCGGAAGATCCCGGCGACGACAATGCCCGGACGCCCGGACAGACCAAACGATTCGGCCAGTTCCTGAGTCAGCGGCTGCACTTCGATGCCGAGCCAGCCGCGAATTACCTGCCCGTGCTCGATAATCGACTTCATCACTTCCATCGCCAGTTTCACCGGGATGGCAAAACCGATGCCCTGCGAGCCACCGGACTTGGAGAAAATCGCCGTGTTGATGCCGGTGAGGTTGCCGTTGGCATCCACCAGTGCACCGCCGGAGTTACCCGGGTTGATAGCCGCGTCGGTCTGGATGAAATCTTCGTAGTTGTTCAGGCCCAACTGATTACGCCCGGTGGCGCTGATGATGCCCATGGTCACCGTCTGGCCGACGCCGAACGGGTTGCCGATGGCCAGCGCAACATCGCCGATGCGGATGCTGTCGGAACGGCCGACGGTGATCGCTGGCAGGTTTTTCAAGTCGATTTTCAGGACGGCGAGATCGGTTTCCGGGTCGCTGCCGATCACTCGGGCCAGGGTTTCCCGGCCATCCTTGAGTGCTACGACGATCTGGTCGGCGCCGCTGGTAACGTGGTTGTTGGTCAGGATGTAGCCTTCCGGGCTCATGATCACGCCGGAACCGAGGCTCGACTCCATGCGCTTCTGCTTCGGCGAGTTGTCACCAAAGAAACGGCGGAACTGTGGATCCTCGAATAAAGGATGCGCCGGCTTGTTGATGACTTTGGTGGTGTACAGGTTGACCACCGAGGGCGCGGCGATCGTCACCGCGTCGGCATAGGACACCGGCCCCTGTTGCACGAGGGTGGTCTGCGGCGCCTGTTGCAGGTTGACGTCGAGGCTCGGCAACCCGACCCACTGCGGGTATCGCTGAATAATCAACAGTGCGATAAGCACACCGGCCAACAATGGCCAGCCAAAAAAACGCAGCGCCTTGAACATTAAACACGTCCTGGAAAAGTTGCAGGCGAAGTCAGACCGCCCATAATGTCGCGCATTATACGAGGCCGCGCGTGCCTCTGAACGGGATATTTAGGAGTCTTTCATGGCCGTTGCCCTCAGCACCCTCGTCGAAGAAGCCGACCGATACCTGGCCAGTGCAAAAATTGCCGATTATTGCCCCAACGGCTTGCAGGTCGAAGGCCGTCCGCAAGTGATGCGCATCGTCAGCGGCGTCACTGCGAGCCAGGCGTTGCTCGATGCCGCCGTCGAGGCCGAGGCCGATCTGGTGCTGGTGCACCACGGTTACTTCTGGAAGGGCGAAAACCCCTGCGTCACGGGCATGAAGCAGCGTCGTTTGAAGACGTTGCTCAAGCACGACATCAGCCTGCTCGCCTATCACTTGCCGCTGGATCTGCACCCGGATGTCGGCAACAACGTGCAGTTGGCGCGTCAGTTGGACATCACCGTTGAAGGGCCGCTGGATCCGGATAATCTGAAAATAGTCGGGCTTGTCGGTTCGCTGAACGAGCCAATGACCCCGCGCGATTTCGCCCGCAAGGTCCAGGAAGTGATGGGCCGTGAACCGCTGCTGGTTGAAGGCAGCGGGATGATCCGCCGGGTAGGCTGGTGCACTGGCGGTGGTCAGGGCTACATCGATCACGGCGTGGCGGCGGGTGTCGATCTGTTTCTCAGCGGTGAAGCTTCCGAGCAGACATTTCACAGCGCCCGGGAAAACGACATCAGCTTTATCGCCGCCGGCCACCACGCCACCGAGCGTTACGGCGTGCAGGCTCTGGGTGACTATTTGGCAAAACGCTTCGCTCTCGAGCACATCTTCATCGACTGCCCGAATCCCATTTGAATCCAGCACAAATCCTGGTGGGAGCGGGCCTGCTCGCGAATACGATTTACGCTTCAATACAGCGCTGCCTGACACGACGCTTTCGCGAGCAGGCTCGCTCCCACATTGAATGCCTTCGCCCAAACGAGTGGGCATATTCATATGTCCTTTCGTTCTAGTTGGCGTCCTGATTAGAAGATGTCGCTGTGCTAGGATTCCTCGCTCGAACACGGCCCGCTGGCCGTTCATAAGAAAGCTTTCGTGAGTAGCCATGGTCGACAAACTGACGCATCTGAAACAGCTGGAGGCGGAAAGCATCCACATCATCCGCGAGGTGGCCGCCGAGTTCGATAACCCGGTGATGCTGTACTCCATCGGTAAAGACTCCGCCGTGATGCTGCACCTGGCACGCAAGGCGTTCTTCCCGGGCAAACTGCCGTTTCCGGTGATGCACGTCGACACCCGCTGGAAATTCCAGGAAATGTACAAGTTCCGCGACAAGATGGTCGAAGAGCTTGGCCTGGACCTGATCACGCACATCAACCCGGATGGCGTGGCGCAGAACATCAACCCGTTCACCCACGGCAGCGCCAAGCACACCGACATCATGAAAACCGAGGGCCTGAAACAGGCGCTCGACAAGCATGGTTTCGACGCAGCGTTCGGCGGCGCACGTCGCGATGAAGAGAAATCCCGCGCCAAAGAGCGTGTGTATTCGTTCCGCGACAGCAAACACCGCTGGGACCCGAAAAATCAGCGCCCGGAGCTGTGGAACGTCTACAACGGCAAGGTCAACAAGGGCGAATCCATTCGTGTGTTCCCGTTGTCGAACTGGACCGAGCTGGACATCTGGCAGTACATCTACCTCGAAGGCATCCCGATTGTGCCGCTGTACTTCGCCGCCGAGCGTGAAGTGATCGAGAAGAACGGCACGCTGATCATGATCGACGACGAGCGCATCCTTGAACACCTGTCCGACGAAGACAAAGCGCGCATCGTCAAAAAGAAAGTGCGTTTCCGTACCCTTGGTTGCTACCCGTTGACGGGCGCGGTGGAGTCCGAGGCCGAAAGCCTCACGGACATCATTCAGGAAATGCTCCTGACGCGAACTTCCGAGCGCCAGGGCCGGGTCATCGACCACGATGGCGCAGGCTCCATGGAAGACAAAAAACGTCAGGGTTATTTCTAAGGGGTTGTCATGTCGCACGTATCTGATTTGATCAGCGAGGACATCCTCGCCTACCTGGGCCAGCACGAACGTAAAGAGCTGCTGCGCTTTTTGACCTGCGGTAACGTCGATGACGGCAAGAGCACCCTGATCGGGCGCCTGCTGCACGACTCCAAGATGATCTACGAAGATCATCTGGAAGCCATCACTCGCGATTCGAAGAAAGTCGGCACCACTGGCGATGACATCGACCTGGCATTGTTGGTCGACGGCCTGCAGGCCGAGCGTGAGCAGGGCATCACCATTGATGTCGCCTACCGCTATTTCTCCACCGCCAAGCGCAAATTCATCATCGCCGACACCCCCGGCCATGAGCAGTACACCCGCAACATGGCCACCGGTGCGTCCACCTGTGACCTGGCGATCATCCTGGTCGACGCCCGTTACGGTGTGCAGACCCAGACCCGTCGCCACAGCTTCATCGCGTCCTTACTGGGGATCAAACACATCGTTGTCGCCATCAACAAGATGGACTTGAAAGACTTCGATGAAGGCGTGTTCGAGTCGATCAAGGCTGATTACCTGAAGTTCGCTGAAGGCTTGAAGATGAAGCCGACCAGCATGCACTTCGTGCCGATGTCTGCCCTGAAAGGCGACAACGTGGTGAGCAAATCCGAGCGCTCGCCTTGGTACACCGGTCAGTCGCTGATGGAAATTCTCGAGACCGTGGAAGTGGCGGGCGACCGCAACTTCACCGATCTGCGTTTCCCGGTGCAGTACGTCAATCGTCCAAACCTGAACTTCCGCGGTTTCGCCGGCACCCTCGCCAGCGGCATCGTCAAGAAGGGTGACGAGGTCGTGGTGCTGCCGTCGGGCAAGAGCAGCCGCGTGAAATCCATCGTCACCTTCGAAGGTGAGCTGGAGCATGCAGGGCCTGGCCAGGCTGTCACGCTGACCATGGAAGACGAAATCGACATCTCTCGCGGCGACCTGTTGGTGCATGCCGACAACGTGCCGCCGGTCACCGACAGCTTCGAAGCGATGCTGGTGTGGATGGCTGAAGAGCCGATGCTGCCAGGCAAGAAGTACGACATCAAACGGGCGACCAGTTACGTGCCGGGCTCGATTGCCAGCATCATCAACAAGGTCGACGTGAACACGCTGGAAGAAGGCCCGGCGAGCGCTTTGCAGCTCAACGAAATCGGCAAGGTCAGGATCGCGCTTGATGCGCCGATTGCCCTGGACGGTTACGAAAGCAACCGCACCACCGGCGCGTTCATCATCATCGACCGCTTGACCAACGGCACCGTTGGCGCTGGCATGATCGTCGCTCAGCCTGTTTCCCATGGCACCACGACACACCACGGCAAACTGGCGCATGTGGCAACTGAAGAACGTGCGCAGCGCTTTGGTCAGCAACCGGCCACCGTGCTGTTCAGCGGTCTGTCGGGCGCGGGCAAGAGCACGCTGGCTTATGCGGTCGAGCGCAAGTTGTTCGACCTCGGTCGTGCGGTGTTTGTGCTGGATGGCCAGAATCTGCGTCACGATCTCAATAAAGGTCTGCCGCAGGACCGCGCTGGCCGTACCGAGAACTGGCGTCGTGCCGCGCATGTGGCGCGTCAGTTTAACGAGGCTGGTTTGCTGACTCTGGCGGCGTTCGTGGCGCCGAGTGCTGAAGGGCGCGAGCAGGCCAAGGACCTGATTGGCAAGGATCGTTTGCTGACGGTCTATGTGCAGGCTTCGCCGACGGTATGTGCAGAGCGTGATCCGCAGGGGTTGTATGCGGCGGGCGGCGATAATATTCCGGGTGAGTCCTTCCCGTATGACGTGCCGTTGAATGCTGACCTGGTGATCGACACTCAGGCGCTGTCGCTGGAAGAGAGCGTCAAGCAAGTGCTGGATCTGCTGCGTCAACGTGGCGCGATTTAAGCGATAAAGCAGCTGCAAGCTTCCAGTTTCAAGCGCAAGAAAAAGCCCGCCGATGTGCAATCATCGGCGGGCTTTTTTTTTGACCTTAAGATGGCTATCGCTGGCAAGCCAGCTCCCACAGGGATTTTCAGCGCACACAAATATTGTGTAAGGCAGAGAAACCTGTGGGAGCTGGCTTGCCAGCGATGAGGTCAGAACAGACGCTTCAAGACTTCGCTGGATACTCGCGATGCATCTGTTCGAGCAGCGCGTCTTTATCCAGCCACAGCTGATTGATCCAGCCCTGGAACTGCAAACGATACTCACCGTCCTGATCGTAATTCTTGCCGATGAACTGCCGAGGAATCTTCAGCTCTTCAAAGTGCACCACTACGTCTCGCACGTTGCCGCACAGTAAATCCCAGAATCCCGGGCGCCCGGCTGGGTAGTGGATGGTCACGTTGACGATCGACTCCAACTGTTCGCCCATCGCATCCAGCACGAACGCAATGCCACCAGCCTTCGGCTTGAGCAGGTATTTGAACGGCGACTGTTGCTGTGCATGCTTGCCAGTGGTGAAGCGCGTGCCTTCGACGAAGTTGAAGATTCCCACCGGATTGTTGCGAAATTTCGCGCAGGTCTTGCGGGTGGTTTCGAGGTCTTTGCCTTTTTTCTCCGGGTGTTTTTCCAGATAGGCCTTGGAGTAGCGCTTCATGAACGGGAAGCCCAGTGCCCACCACGCCAGACCGATCACCGGCACCCAGATCAGTTCTTGCTTGAGGAAGAACTTCAGCGGCTGGATGCGACGGTTGAGCACGTATTGCAGCACCAGAATGTCGACCCAGCTCTGATGGTTGCTGGTAATCAGATAGGAGTGGTTGTAGTCGAGACCTTGCAGGCCGCTGATGTGCCAGCGCGTGCGGCGCACCAGGTTCATCCAGCCCTTGTTATTGCTGATCCACGCTTCGTGGGTGTGGCTCATCAGCCAACCGGCGATGCGCTGGGTGAAGGCGAACGGCAAGGCCTTGATCAGCGCCACGCAGAACAGAAACGAACACAGCAGAATCGTGTTGAGCGCCAACAACAGTGAGGCGATCACGCCGCGCAGCGGCGCAGGGAGGAAATCCAGCATTTACACATCCATAGGTCGGTTGGCGGCTTGAATCGCGGTGAGGGCGATGGTGTAGACGATGTCGTCGACTTGCGCGCCGCGCGGCAGGTCGTTCACCGGTTTGCGCAGGCCTTGGAGCATCGGGCCGAGGCTGACGCAGTCGGCGCTGCGCTGCACAGCTTTGTGTGTGGTGTTGCCGGTGTTCAGATCGGGGAACACAAACACTGTGGCGCGACCGGCCACCGGACTGTTCGGTGCCAGTTGCCGAGCGACGGTTTCGTTGGCGGCGGCGTCGTATTGCAGCGGGCCATCGATCAGCAGCGAGTGCTGTTGTTCGTGGGCGAGCAGGGTGGCCTCGCGGACTTTCTCGACTTCCTCGCCAGTGGCCGATTCGCCGCTGGAGTAACTGATCATCGCCACGCGCGGGGTGATGCCGAATGCTGCGGCCGAGTCGGCGCTTTGCAGGGCGATCTCTGCCAGTTCGGTGGCGCTCGGGTGCGGGTTCATCACGCAGTCGCCGTAGACCAGCACTTCCTCCGGGAACAGCATGAAGAACACCGACGACACCAGCGTGCAGCCCGGCGCGGTCTTGATCAGTTGCAGGGCCGGACGGATGGTATTGGCGGTGGTGTTGATCACGCCGGAAACCAGGCCGTCGACTTCATCCAGCGCGAGCATCATGGTGCCGATCACCACGGTGTCTTCCAGTTGCTGCTCGGCCATTGGCGCGTTGAGGCTTTTGGTCTTGCGCAGGGCAACCATCGGCTCGACGTAGCGCTCGCGGATCAGATCCGGATCGAGAATCTCCAGCCCAGGCGGCAATACGATGCCTTGGGCGCGGGCGACCGCTTCGACGTCTTCGGGTTTGGCCAGCAACACACAACGGGCTATCCCGCGTTCCTGACAAATCGCCGCCGCTTGCACGGTGAATGGCTCGCTGCCTTCAGGCAGGACGATGCGTTTGTTGGCGGCCTGGGCGCGCTGAATCAGTTGATAACGGAACACCGCCGGCGACAGGCGCATCTCGCGTGGTGTACCGCAGCGCTGGTGCAGCCAGTTGGCGTCGAGGTGGCTGGCGACGAAATCGGTGATGATCTCCGCGCGCTCGCGGTCGTCAATCGGGATTTCCTTGTTCAAGCCGTTGAGCAGGTTGGCGGTGTCGTAGGAGCCCGTGCTCACCGACAACACCGGCAATCCGGCCTGCAAGGCGCCACGGCACAAGTCCATGATGCGCGGATCGGGCAGGGTGTCGCTGGTCAGCAACAGGCCGGCCAGCGGTACGCCGTTGATCGCCGCGAGGCTGACCGCAAGGATGATGTCGTCACGATCCCCCGGCGTCACCACCAGCACGCCGGGCTTGAGCAGCTCGACGGTGTTGCGCATGGTGCGTGCGCAAATGATGATTTTGGTCATCCGGCGGGTTTCATAGTCGCCGGCGTTGAGCACTTGTGCGCCCATCAGGTCGGCGACGTCGCGGGTCCGCGGTGCATTGAGTTCAGGCTGGAACGGGATGCAGCCGAGCAGACGGAAATCACCGCTGCGCAGCAACGGCGAGTGCTCCTTCAGACGTGCGGCAAACGCTTCCATGCTCTCGTCGGTCTTGACCTTGTTGAGGATCACGCCGAGGACTTTCGGGTCCTTCGGACCCCCGAACAATTGCGCCTGCAATTCGACGCGGCCGGAGAGTTCGGCGAGCACTTCGTTTTCCGGCGCCGAGACCAGAATCACTTCGGCGTCCAGACTTTTAGCCAGATGCAGATTGACCCGTGCGGCGTAACTGGCGCTGCGGGTCGGCACCATGCCTTCAACCACCAGCACGTCTTTGCCGACGGCTGCTTGCTGATACAGGGTGATGATTTCTTCGAGCAGCTCATCGAGCTGGCCATCGCCCAGCATCCGCTCGACATGGGCCAGACCCAGCGGCTGTGGTGGTTTCAGGCCGTGGGTGCGCGCCATCAGTTCGGTGGAGCGCTCAGGGCCGGTGTCGCCCGGATGCGGTTGGGCGATTGGTTTGAAGAAACCGACTTTCAGCCCGGCCCGCTCCAGCGTACGCACCAGCCCGAGGCTGATGGAGGTCAGACCCACACCAAAATCGGTGGGTGCGATAAAAAAAGTTTGCATGCGAATTCTCTAAGGGTGCATGGCAATGGTGGCGATCTATAAGTGACTGCCTACCGAAATTCAGTCGCCAAGGTTATCGCTAACCGAGCCTTGAGCGCACCAACCGCAGGCAAAGGGTTGGCCTATTTTTTCAATACGTTGCGCCGGGTCCAGCACCCACGCGCGCGATTGCCACGGTGGCTGGTGGCGCAGGTGCTGAGTGTGGCCACAGGAAAGCTCGGCCACCCAGTGACCGTCCTCGTCCCGATGGAAGCCGGTAATCGTCGAATCCCGTTTGTCCGGGTTGTGTTCGCTTTCGCGCGTTTGCTTCGCTAAACTTGGTCTTTCTATATTCTTCTGCAAAAGGTCTCGCCCCATGCTGATCGCCGCCAATAAGGCTGTCTCCATCGACTATACCCTGACCAACGACGCTGGTGAGGTCATCGACAGCTCCGCCGGCGGCGCTCCGCTGGTCTACCTGCAAGGCGCAGGCAACATCATCCCGGGCCTGGAAAAAGCCCTGGATGGCAAAGCTGTTGGTGACGAACTGGAAGTTTCCGTTGAACCGGAAGACGCTTACGGCGAATACGCTGCCGAACTGGTCAGCACCCTGAGCCGCAGCATGTTCGAAGGCGTTGACGAGCTGGAAGTTGGCATGCAGTTCCACGCTTCGGCGCCGGACGGCCAGATGCAAATCGTCACCATCCGTGACCTGGACGGCGACGACGTCACTGTCGACGGCAACCACCCATTGGCCGGTCAGCGCCTGAACTTCAAAGTGAAGATCGTTGCTATCCGTGACGCCAGCCAGGAAGAAGTCGCTCATGGTCACGTCCATGGCGAAGGTGGCCATCAGCACTGATTTTCTGCGCTAAGCTTCGAGTACTGGAGAGGCGCCTGCGGGCGCCTTTTTTAGTCCGCGGCTGTCCTTGGTGGTCTCGCCAAGTGGCTGTTTCGAGTAGAACACGGGAATCTGGAGTTCGTCATGAGTGCTTTTCACGACCTTAAGTTGACAGCCCTGGATGGTCAGGAGCTACCGCTGGCGCCCTTCAAGGGCCAAGTGGTGCTGGTGGTCAACGTCGCCTCCAAATGCGGGTTGACCCCTCAGTACGCGGCGCTGGAAAACCTCTACCAGCAATTCAAGGGTAAAGGCTTCAGTGTATTGGGCCTGCCGTGCAACCAGTTTGCCGGTCAGGAGCCAGGCACCGAACAGGAAATCCAGGATTTCTGCAGCCTCAACTACGGCGTGACGTTCCCTTTGTCGAGCAAGCTCGAAGTCAATGGTCACGAGCGTCATCAGCTCTATCGGCTGCTGGCGGGCGAGGGCGCGGAGTTTCCTGGTGACATCACCTGGAATTTCGAGAAGTTCCTGCTTGGCAAGGACGGTCGCGTGCTGGCCCGGTTCTCGCCGCGCACGGTGCCGGATGATCCGACCGTGATTGCTGCAATCGAGAAAGCGCTGGGCTAACCCATCACGATCAAGAGATCGTCCGATCGCGGCCCGAGCCTTCGGCAGCGCCTGCAAGGGACTGCTGGGGCTGCGATCTTTTCGTTTCTATCCCTTAATCATTCAGATCAATAGTGCTGTTCAAGGCGCTCTCCGATCAATATTATCGCCGTCATAAAGTCATTCCCTGCGGAGTCTTCCCATGCCGGTTCAAGCCTTGTTCAAACCGTTCCACCTCGGCACTCTCGAACTGCCGACGCGTGTAGTCATGGCACCGATGACCCGCTCGTTTTCTCCGGGTGGCGTGCCGAACTCCAAAGTCATCGAGTACTACCGTCGTCGCGCTGCTGCTGGCGTCGGCCTGATCATCACCGAAGGCACCACCGTCGGCCATATTGCGTCCAACGGTTACCCGAATGTGCCGCAGTTCTTTGGTGAAGCACCCTTGGCCGGTTGGAAAAAAGTCGTCGACGCGGTACATGCCGAGGGCGGCAAGATCGTTCCGCAACTGTGGCACGTCGGTAGCGTGCGCCGCATCGGCACTGAACCGGACGCCAGCGTGCCGGCTTATGGCCCGTCGGAAAAACTCAAGGACGGTCAGGTCGTAGTGCACGGCATGACCAAGCAGGACATCCAGGACGTGATCGGCGCCTTCGCCCAAGCGGCCAAGGATGCCCAAGGCATCGGCATGGACGGCGTGGAAATCCACGGCGCCCATGGTTATCTGGTCGACCAGTTCTTCTGGGAAGGCAGCAACCAGCGCACTGACGAATACGGCGGCAGTCTGGCCAACCGTTCGCGCTTTGCCATTGAGCTGATTCAGGCTGTGCGTGCAGCCGTCGGCGAGGGTTTCCCGATCATCTTCCGTTTCTCGCAATGGAAACAGCAGGATTACGCCGCACGGCTGGTGCAAACTCCGGAAGCCTTGGGTGAATTCCTCAAGCCGCTGTCCGACGCTGGCGTGGACATTTTCCACTGCTCGACGCGGCGTTTCTGGGAGCCGGAATTCGACGGCTCCGAGCTGAACCTGGCTGGCTGGACGCGCAAGCTGACCGGCAAACCGACCATCACCGTTGGCAGCGTAGGCCTGGATGGCGAGTTCCTGCAGTTCATGGTCAACACTGACAAGGTCGCAGAACCGGCCAGTCTGGAGAACCTGCTCGAGCGTCTGAACAAAGAGGAATTCGATCTGGTCGCGGTGGGGCGCGCACTGCTGGTCGATCCGGATTGGGCACTGAAAGTGCGCGAAGGGCGTGAGCAGGACATTCTGCCGTTCAGCCGTGAGGCGTTGATGACGCTGGTTTAAGCGGCGCCATTACTGACCCCTTCGCGAGCAGGCTCGCTCCCACAGGTTTCTCCGGTATTCACAAATCCTGTGTTCACTGGAGATCCCTTGTGGGAGCGAGCCTGCTCGCGAAGGTGGCTTCAAGACCAGTAAAGATCTATGGCAATGTCTGTGCATTGGGGACAATCTGCTCCCCAACGCACGCCCCGCGCAAATGCCCTTCAAACTGCTCGATAATCGCCGCCCACCCCTGGCGGCTCGCATGCTGGCGCGCATTCAGGCGCACGCAGCGCAACGTTTCGTACTTCTCCAGCAACCACGCCGCCGCATCGCAAAACGCCTCTTCATCGCCCGGCATCGCCAGCACGCCGCTGTAGCCGTGGCGAATATGCTGCGCCGCCGCTGCCTGATCGTAGGCCACCACACCAAGCCCTGACGCCAGCGCTTCGAGCACGACATTGCCAAAGGTTTCGGTCAGGCTCGGAAACAGAAACACATCGCCGGACGCATAGTGCGCGGCCAGCGCTTCACCGCGCTGCGACCCGCAGAAAATCGCCTCGGGCAGATCTTTTTCCAGCGCCATGCGTTGCGGCCCGTCGCCGATCACGATCAGCTTCAGAGTGCGCTGTGGATAAGTGTCGCGCAGCTTTTCAAAGCAGCGTTTGAGCAAACCGAGGTTTTTCTCTGGCGCGAGCCTTCCTACGTGAATCACCGCAATATCGCGCTCGCCCAGTCCCCATTGCTCACGCAGGGCATTCAGGCGTTTGGCGGGATGAAACAACTGGCTGTCCACACCTCGGGACAACAACGCCAGTCGTTCGAAATGCCGCCGCTCCAGTTCCAGTCGCTGACTGATACTCGGCACCAGTGTCAGCGCCGAACGGTTGTGGAACCAGCGCAAATAATGCGTCAGGAGCCGCGTCAACAAACCGAGGCCGTATTGGCTGGTGTATTGCTGGAAATTGGTATGGAAACCACTGACCACCGAAATCCCCAGGCGCCGCGCCGCTCGCAACGCCGACAGACCGAGCGGGCCTTCAGTGGCGATGTACAGCACGTCCGGACGCTGGTGCTTCCAGCGCCGCAGCAACTTGTGCATCGACGACTGGCCCCATTGCAATCCGGGATAGCCCGGCAGCGGCCAGCCCCGGCACAAGAGCAAGCCATCGTCTTCAGTACGCTGCGGATCGTCGGCCTGACGTGGGCGTATCAGGTCGACCCGATGTCCACGCGCGCGCAGTCCATCGCACAAGCGGCCAAGGGTATTGGCCACGCCGTTGATTTCCGGTGGGAAAGTTTCGCTGATCAGAGTGATATGTAGAGCTGTCGTCATGACCTCAGTGTCGGCTGAGGCCATGTCGTGCTTGTGACGTTCGGATGATGGATTTGTGACGGGCTGTTTTTGAGCGCTTCAGCGCTGAGTCACGAGATTTTCGGCACCGCGCTCACGTACCCAGAACAACGTTGCCCCAGCCACCGCGGCCGGCATCATCAGGATGTTGACCACCGGAATCAGCAGCACCAGATAGACGATCCCGCCGAAACTCATGCTCTGCCAGCGCTTCTCGCGCAGCCAGGCGAGCATCTCGTTCCAGCCCAGTTTGTGGTTGTCTGCCGGGTAGTCGATGTACTGGATCGCCATCATCCACACGCCGAACAACAGCCACAGCGGCGCGGCGATGATGTTTACCACGGGGATGAACGAGAGAATGAACAGGCCGATCGCCCGAGGCAGGAAGTAGCCGAGTTTGCGCATTTCCCGGGCCAGGGTACGCGGGACCATGGCGACCAGCTCACCCCAGCTGAAGGCCGGGAAGTCGTCGGTGCCACGCACCACCACTTCGACTTTTTCCGCGAGGAAACCGTTGAACGGCGCAGCAATGATATTGGCCAGCATGGTGAACGTGAAAAACACCATCAACGCCACCAGCACCACGAACAGCGGCCACAGGATATAACTGAGGAAACTCAGCCACTCGGGCAGCGATGGCATCAGCGTGTCGACCCACAGACTGAACTGGTGGCCGGCCAGATAGATCAATCCGACGAACAGCACAAGGTTGATCGCCAGCGGCAGCAACACGAACAGGCGCAGGCCGGGACTGAGAACCAGTTTGAGGCCTTCGCGCAGGTATTGCGGGCCAGACAGAACAGGGGCGGGCATAGGGTGCTCCGAGCAAGGGAAAACGCGCCGACCTTACCGACTTTGCACCACGTCCGAAAGCGCGGCAGAGCGATCGACATTCACTGTAACAAAGACGTCCATCTCGTCAGTGTCTCGGCATAGAGACCACCTATGAGCTGGATTGTTAAACCGTATTTCCTTAATCTTGCCCCCCTCGATACGCTGCACCCAACTTTTTACAGGACTGTCGAGCTCATGCCTTCCCCAAGGTTATCCACAGTCCTTTTTTATTCCGCCGGCAGTCCGGCGTCCGCGCCAGCAGTATTGGCCGGTCAACAGGAGCAGATTCATGTCTGAAGTCCGTCATTCGCGAGTGATCATTCTCGGTTCCGGCCCTGCCGGTTACAGCGCTGCGGTGTATGCCGCGCGTGCCAACCTCAAGCCACTGCTGATCACCGGCATGCAGGCTGGCGGTCAACTGACCACCACCACCGAAGTCGACAACTGGCCGGGCGACGTCCACGGTCTGACCGGTCCGGTGCTGATGGAGCGCATGCGCGAGCACGCCGAGCGTTTTGAAACCGAGATCGTTTTCGATCACATCAATGCCGTCGACTTCGCTTCCAAGCCTTACAGCCTGACCGGCGACAGCGCGACTTACACCTGCGACGCCCTGATCATCGCCACCGGTGCCAGCGCTCGTTACCTGGGCCTGCCGTCGGAAGAAGCGTTCATGGGCAAAGGCGTTTCGGCCTGCGCGACCTGCGACGGTTTCTTCTACCGCAACAAACCGGTTGCAGTGGTTGGCGGCGGCAACACCGCTGTTGAAGAGGCCCTGTACCTGGCCAACATCGCCAGCACCGTGACCCTGATCCACCGTCGCGAAACCTTCCGCGCCGAGAAGATCCTGATCGACAAGCTCAACGCTCGCGTGGCTGAAGGCAAGATCATCCTCAAGCTCAACGCCACCCTCGACGAAGTGTTGGGCGACAACATGGGTGTGACCGGTGCACGTCTGAAGAACAATGACGGCAGCTTCGACGAAATCACCGTCGACGGCGTGTTCATCGCCATTGGCCACACTCCGAACACCTCGTTGTTCGAAGGCCAGTTGACCTTGAAAGACGGTTATCTGGTAGTGCAGGGCGGCCGCGACGGCAACGCCACTGCGACCAGCGTAGAAGGCATCTTCGCCGCCGGCGACGTGGCCGACCATGTTTACCGTCAGGCCATCACCTCGGCCGGCGCCGGTTGCATGGCGGCACTGGACACCGAGCGTTACCTGGACGGTCTGCAGAACGCTTCGTTCTAAATCGCAGACATAAAAAAACCGGCCGATTGGCCGGTTTTTTTGTGCTCGAGTTTCAGGTTCAACACAGTTCCTGTGTGGGAGCGAGCCTGCTCGCGAATGCGGTGCTTCAGTCGACATCAATGTCGAATGTCAGTCCGTATTCGCGAGCAGGCTCGCTCCCACAGGAATTGGGTTTGCAGCTGAAGTTAGCGGCGGGTCAGGGGCTGGGCGGTGAATTTCACGCCGGCCAGGCCATGCTGGATCAGTGCACGAATATTGCCGTGATCACTGCCCTCAGGCGTGGCCACTACCGAGCGGTAATGTTCGCCGAACGCCAGCAGCGCTTCTTCGTCACTCAAGCCTTCCAGCAGCGCCAGACCCAGGGTCTTGCACGAGCCTTCGTTCTGCCCGGCGGCGTTTTCCACGCCACCGTTGTTGAACGCCTGAGGCTGGTAGTCATAGCCCGCGGCGATGAAAGCCAAGGTGTCGGCGAAAGCGTGTTCGCCGCTCTTGAGGCTGGCGCGCAGGGTGTTCAGGTCACTCATGGGTTTTTCCTTTGGCGAACGCCGCTTGTTGCTCAGCGCTGGCTTCTTGCTGAAATTGGGCTTTCCACTCGGCGTACGGCATGCCGTAAACCACTTCGCGGGCGTCGTCGAGGCTGACCTCGATCTGGCGCTCGTCGGCTTCGGCCTTGTACCACTTCGACAGGCAGTTGCGGCAGAACCCGGCGAGGTTCATCAGGTCGATGTTTTGCACGTCCTTGCGGCTGTCTAGGTGCGCGACCAGTCGGCGGAAGGCGGCGGCTTCGAGTTCGAGGCGTTGTTGCTCGTTCATGGGAGTCTCTGCGAGACAGCTTCAAGCGACGAGCTTCAAGCTGCAAGATGGTTGGCGGTGATACGAAGTTTACAGCTTGGCGCTTGAAGCTTGAAGCTAGCGGCTCGCTGCAAGCGTGATTGACACCGACTCGGCAAATCGCAGCGCGTGCGGCTTGTCGACTTCGACTTCGGCGTAAAGCACCGATGCGTTGGTCATCACCAGATCGAGCAACTCCTGGGTCAGGCGCTCGAGCAGGGCAAAACGATTGCCCTCGACGTGGGCGATGATTGCCTTGGTGATGGTGCGGTAATTGAGCGCGTGGTCGATGTCATTGTCACGCACCGCTTCTTGCGCGGCGTACAGGATGGTCAGGTTGATCAGCACATCCTGCTTGTTAAGGATTTCGTCCTCGTTGATCCCGATAAAGGTGCGCAAGCGCAGATCCTTGACCCGGATACGCGCCATTCCCGGCTGAAGTTGTGGCATTTACTTGCTCCGTCCAATCAATTGCAGGAACTCCTGACGGGTGCTGCTCGAGTCGCGGAAGGCGCCGAGCATGACCGAGGTGTTCATGGTCGAATTCTGTTTTTCGACACCGCGCATCATCATGCACATGTGTCTGGCCTCGATGACCACCGCAACACCGGCGGCATCGGTAACCTGTTGCACCGCATCGGCAATTTGCCGGGTGAGGTTTTCCTGAATTTGCAGGCGTCTGGCGAACATGTCCACCAGTCGCGCGATCTTCGACAGCCCCAGCACTTTGCCAGTGGGAATATAAGCCACATGGGCCTTGCCGATGAAGGGCAGCAGGTGATGTTCGCATAATGAGTACAACTCGATGTCGGCGACGATGATCATCTCGTCGCTGTCAGAGGCAAACAGCGCGCCATTGACGATAGTGTCCACGCTCTGCTCGTAACCGTGACACAGGTATTGCATGGCCTTGGCCGCCCGAGCCGGCGTATCGAGCAATCCTTCACGGTCGGGATCTTCGCCGAGGCCAATGAGGATTTCACGGTAGTTCTCGGGCAGGGAGCGGGTCATCGAACATCCTCGCGGGACAGCGTTATTTGACGTGCCTTCCGCCATTGACGGTCAGGGTCGTGCCGGTGACGTAAGGGTTGTCGAGCAGGTAGCGCAGGCTCTGGTAGATCACTTCGCTGCCGGGTTCGATGCCCAGCGCGGATTTGGCCAAGGCCTTGGCGCGGTAGGCCGCGTCGTCGTCGGGATTGAACAATAGCAGGGCCGGCGCAATGCCGTTGACCTTGATCGCCGGCGCATAACGGGCGGCGAACGACAGGGTCAGGCTGTCGAGCCCGGCTTTGCTGGCGCAATAGGCGATGTGTTTGCTGCTGCCTTTGCGGGTGACATCGTCGCTGATGTGGATGATGTCGGCGGGTGTCGACTGCTTGAGCAGGTCGGCGCAGTGCAGGTTGATCAGATAGGGCGCGAGCATGTGGATGTTGACCATGCGGTTGAACGCTTCGGCTTCGCTGCCCGGAGTTTCCGCGACCCAGTCGGAGGCGTTATGCACGATCGCCCGCAGGCTGTCGGTGTGGGTGTGCAGTTCGGCGATGAACGCGAGGATGCCGGCTTCGCTGGAAAAGTCCGCGAATACCCCGATGGCGCCCAGATCACGCAGCGTTTGCACCCCGGGACGAGCGCTGCGGTAGGTGAAAATGATGCTGTAGCCGTCTTCGAGCAAACGCTGCGCGCAGTGCAGACCGACGCGTTGGCCGGCGCCAGTGATCAGGATCGGGGCGGAGTTTGTAGTCATGAACGGCTCGCGTCGCGGTGGGTGCAAAAACTATAACAGCGGCGCGCCTGAAAAGATCGCAGCCTTCGCCAGCTCCTGCACTGCGTCAATGTTGCAGCTGTGCAGCAGCACTCGAGTGCGACGAGGCTGCGATCTTTTAGCGGTTTTGCGCGGACGGCGTAACCGGCAACGGACGCGCTGGCGTGCTGTTCAACCAGTTCGCCAGCAACCGCGTCGACAACGGGATAAAGAAATAAACCATCAGCGGCGTCAGGCACGCCGTGCTGATCAACACTTTCGGCAAAAGGCTCATGTCAGCGAGCAACGGGCCCACGACAAAATTGAACAACAGCGACACCGGGAAGAATGCCAGCCAGATCGCAATCGCCTGTTTCCAGCGCGGCGGGCGCTGGCCGACTACGCTTGTACCGAACCAGCCTTCGATGCCACTGACACGATGCTCTTTGGGATGGGCAAACAGATCGCTGCCACGATCCAGCCAGGCGGTACGCGAGGCTGAATGCTCCCAGGCATGCAAAGTCTGTTCATCGACAAAACGGAATATAATCTGGAATTCGTTATCGCCAGGCGGCGGTGCGAGCACGCCGGAGCCCAGATAACCGGGGAAATCGGTGGCCAGTTGTTCGCCTTCTCGCAGCCAGGCGATCAGATCCTGATAGCGGCCATCGGCGACGCGACGCGCAACCATCAGCGTGACGGGGGAAGTAGACATTGTGTATCTCCGTATCTCGATTGCGTCACTCCGGGTAGGAGTTTCGCCTGACGCAAGGCCGGGGTGGAGGCCTGCGCTTTTCAGCAAGCAAGGATTATTCCTGATTTTTGTGTTCAAACCAGAGACTTTCGTCGCATTTCTGCACTTGAACGCAATCGGGGCATCGGGGTTAGAATGGGATCCAATTCACCAGCCCGGAAGTTGAGGCCAAATGCCTGTCATGACAGATGCGCACGCTGTTTCTCAGACATCTGTTGCGCTCCAGAGCGAGGAGCTGTTCCCTATCCGTGAAGTCGCACGGCTGACAGGGGTCAACCCTGTGACCCTGCGCGCTTGGGAACGTCGCTATGGCTTGATCCAGCCGGTGCGCACCGACAGTGGGCATCGGCTGTATTCGATGACCGAAATCGAGCGTGTTCGCAGCATCGTCGACTGGATTGATCGCGGTGTGGCGGTCAGCAAGATCGGCAAGATCCTCGCCAAGACCGAACCGCTGAAAGTCCTCGCGCACATCATTCCTGATGAACTGGTGCTAGCCGACTATCTGCAATGGCAGGTGCAACTCCAGCAAGCGATCAGCTCTTTCGATGATCAGCTACTGGACCAGGTCTATGGTCAGATCTTTTCTTCTTATGCGTTGCCCGTTGTGTTTCAAGACATCCTGATGCCGTTGTGGCTGCAATTGTTGCAGCGTCAGGATGGCTTCGGGCAGACCAGCGAATGGCTGTTCTTCGACGGGTTTCTTCGGGCGCGTGTGTTGCATCGGATCATCACCCTGCGTGGCTCGCAACCGCGACGGGTGATCGTCAGTGCACTGGCCGGGCAATGCCGGGAGCTTGAGTTGCTGGTGGCGGCGTTGTTTCTGAGTGGCAATGACTCGGGCGTTCGGGTGTTGACCACCGGCCAGCCGCTCGATGAGCTGACCCTCATTTGCGAAAAGACCAAACCTGACGCACTGGTGCTGTTTTCCAACCACGCCCCGAGTGCCGATTTGCCCCGGCGTCTGAATCGACTCGCCTTGAGTCTTGATTGTCAGCTGATGCTCGCCGGCGATGCGTCTGATCTGGTGCAAGAGAGCTTGGCCGGAACATCAGTGGCGTGCCTGGGTAATGAAGGGGCGAACATGCGTCTGCGCATGATGCAGTTTCTGGCAGGGAAGCTTGATACCTGAGAATCAGGTGTGCAGGGCAGGGTGTGTCAAACGATGTTGCTGCAGGATGAATTGTCGAAGACGCTCGGTTTCGTCGCTGTCTGTCTGGCTGAGCTCGTAGGCGTAGAAACCACTTTCGGTTTCGCGCTCGAAACTGCCGCGCAATGCGATCCGCTCATAACCCGAAGGGCTGAACCACAGCGCGAAGTGCTTGGGCGGTTTGGTCTTGTTGCGCACTTCCAGCAATACACCTTTATGTGAAACCTCGTGAACCCACAGCGTGCCCGCCTGGCCTTTGGCATTCTCCAGCGCCACCGGCTCTTCAAGTGTCAGCCGCCACGGACGAACCATCGGGCCATCTTCGTAGATGCTTGGCACACCGAGACGCAGGTGCAGCGCATGAAACTCGTCTTCCACTAGATGCAGCGGAAACGTCATTTGCTGGTTTTCGAAGTTGGCCTGAATAGTCACTTGCTCGTGAGCGGCCAGACGCGTGAGCAAATCACGGATCTGCGAACCGCCGTTAACCAGCAGGCTCGACGTCGCATCCCGCACATTGAGCTGCGGGTTGTGCTGCATGGTCTGGATAAAATCCAGCTCATCCTGGGTCAGGAGTGCGTCGCGTTGCATGGCTAACTCGAAAGGAATAGTTACAAAGTCATTGGTGATTGTAGTTAATGACAACCAGTTCGATGTTTTGTTTTAACCGTTTGTCGCTTTCAAGGCGGCGAGTTCTGCTTCCAGGGCAGCGACCTTGGCTTCAAGCTGCGCGACACGTTGCTGAGCCCTGACCTGAATCGTCACATCCTTTTGCACGCCGATGAAGTACGTCTGCCCGTCATCGGCATTTTCTACCGTTGAAAGCGACAATTCACTCCAGAACGGCGTTCCGTCCTTGCGGTAGTTGCGCAATATCTCCCGGCACGAGCCGTTGGTACGCAATGCTTCGCGGATGAGCTTCAGGCTCTCCTGGTCACGGTCTCCGGCCTGAAGAAAGCGGCAGTCCTGATAGAGGACTTCTTCGCTGGTGTAACCGGTCATGCGTTCGAAGGCCGGGTTGACGTAAATCAGGATGTTGTCCTGCTCGCCCTCTCTCTCCGCGACCGTAATCCCGTCGTTCGACGCGTTGATCATCATTTGCAGCAAACTGGCGCTGATCATCCCGTGATTCCCCTCAGAGCTGTCAGTGGCACGCATTCTAGAAGATCGGCGGTGCCTGTCCATAGGGCATCAGCGCTCATTGAGAGCGAATCGCAACTTCACGGCTGAGGCTGTTACTATCGCCGCTCTTTTTTTCAGCTTCAGGATCAGATTGATGAAAGTCGCCATCCTCTCCGGTTCGGTCTACGGCACCGCCGAAGAAGTCGCCCGCCACGCCCAGAACCTGCTGAAAGCCGCTGGCTTTGAAACCTTCTACAGCTCACGCGCCAGCCTGGCCGAGGTTCAGGCTTTCGCGCCTGAAGCGTTTCTCGCCGTGACCTCGACCACCGGCATGGGCGAGTTGCCGGACAACCTGCAACCGTTGTATTCGATGATCCGCGATCAATTGCCGGCCGCCTGGCGTGGTTTGCCCGGTGCGGTGATTGCGTTGGGCGATGCGAGTTACGGCGACACCTTCTGCGGTGGCGGTGAGCAAATGCGCGAACTGTTTTTCAGCGAGCTCGGCCTGCGTGAAGTGCAAGACATGCTGCGCCTCGATGCCAGCGAAAGCGTCACCCCGGAAACCGACGCCGAGCCGTGGCTGGCGGATCTGATCGGCGCGCTCAAGGGCTGATCGCCCGCTCGCGCAGCAGCGCCAGCCAGGCTTGCGCGGCCTTCGACAGATAGGCGCCGTGGCGCCAGATGAAAGCGATGTCCCAGCGCAAATAATCCGGCGCTCGCAAGGCCAGGCGTACGACGCCTGGTCGCACCAGACCGCGCGCCACGACGCTGGGCAACAGGACCACGCCTTGCCCGGCGGCGACCAGCGCCGCGAGAAAATCCGCCTGACCACTGCGCCCGCCTTCCTTGGGCGTAAAGCCCATTTGCTGACACGCCTGGAGCAAGCGGTCATTGAGCACGAAGCTGCGTTGATAGAGCAGGAACGGCGTGTCGGCCAACTCCTCCAGCCCGATCTCGCCCCGATTCGCCAGTGGATGATCCACTGGTAGCAGGGCGTCGAGTTTTTCGTCGCAAAACGGCTGACAGTCGAACTGCGCATCCTTCGGCATCAGGCTGCCGCCCAACTCCAGTTCGCCACTCAACACCGCTTGCTCGATGTTGCGACTGCCGCCCTCAAGCAACTGAATGCTGATGTTCGGATAGCGCCGTCGGTATTCGGCGAATGCTCCGGCGAACAGCGCATCACTGCCCAGCAACGGCAAACCGAGGCGCAGTTCCCCACGCGCCAGCTGACTCAGGTCATCCAGTTCACTGAGCAACTCATTACGCAGGCGCAGCATGCCTTCGGCGCGTTGCAATACCACGCTGCCGGCGGCCGTCAGGCGCAGTTGTGAGCCAAGGCGCTCAAGCAGTGGCGTGCCAATGCTTTGCTCCAGTTGTGCGACCTGTTTGCTCACGGCCGACTGGCTGATGTGCAAGGTTTTTGCGGCCTGAGTGAAACCGCCCTGATGCATGACTTCGACAAAACTGCGCAGCTGTTTGAATTCCATAAGCGGATTCCATTTTGGAATGGTCGTGAGTCTAACAATTCGCTTTAGGGATGGTAGAGCGCTTCGTAAAATGAGCCTCTGTAAGGAGCTGATCATGAACGCCGCTACCCTCAAGTACCTTTCCCGCCTGGTGACCGAACTCGCCGTGCTGCTCGGTCTTTACCTGCTCGGCTGTCAACTGGCGGCATGGTTGGCCTGGCCCGTTCCCGGGGGTGTGATCGGCATGGTGCTGTTGCTGCTCGCTTTCGCGTTCGGTTGGGTCAAACCGGCGGCATTGCAATTGGGCGCTGGCTTGCTGATGGCCGAGATGCTGCTGTTTTTCATTCCTGCGCTGATGAGTCTGCTTGATTACGGCACTTTGCTGCGCAATGACGGCTGGCGGATCCTGCTGGTCATTGCTGCCAGCACGTTGATGGTGATGTTGGTGACCGCGTTCACCGTGGAATTGGCCGTGCGCATGAGGCATTCCCATGAAACTTGAACTGATGCCGATGTTCTGGCTGGCCTTCACGCTGTTGGCTTACCTGTTCAGCCGCTGGATTTATCGCCGCACCGGGCGTTATCTGTTGTCGCCGCTGATTCTGGTGCCGGCGCTGCTGCTGGCGCTCGCCGTGCCGCTGCACACCGCTTACGCCGAGTACTCGAGCAACACCCACTGGCTGATGCTGGTGCTCGGGCCTGTTACCGTCGCCTTCGCCGTGCCGATCTGGCAGCAGCGGCGCCTGTTGATGCGGCACTGGTCGGCGTTGCTGCTGGGCATGCTGGCCGGCAGTGCTGCGTCGATCGCGACCTCGTTCGGCCTGGCCAAAGCGCTGGCGCTCGACAGTTCGGTGACGATGTCACTGGTGCCGCGCTCGATTACCACGCCGTTTGCCATGCCTATGGCCCAGGATCTGGGGGGCGTGCCGGAACTGACCGCAGTGTTCGTGATGTTCACTGGCGTGTTTGGCGCGATGCTCGGTGGCGTGTTGCTGAAGTGGCTGCCGTTGCGCAGTGCCTTGGCGCGCGGCGCGCTGTTTGGTGTCGGTGCGCACGGCGCCGGTGTCAGCCGGGCCCATGAAGTGGGCGGCGAAGAAGGCTCCGTGGCGGGGCTGGTGATGGTCTTGACCGGCTTGCTCAATCTGTTCGCCGCACCTTTGTTGGCGTCGTTGCTTTGACATGGATCCAAGGAGTTTGCATGGCTGACCCGTTCAGTCATCAAGCTGGCTGGCAATGCAACTACGCGATCGACTGCGCCGACTAGACTGCTGACACGAGCAGAACAATAAGAACGCAGAGGTGCACACAGTGAGCGTAGCCCCCGTCCAGTCGTCCCTTGATGTCAAAGAGCAGGTCAGCGCCGCCGAGTGGCAGACCCGCGTCGATCTCGCCGCTTGCTATCGTCTGGTCGCTTCGCATGGCTGGGACGATCTGATCTTCACGCACATTTCTGCCAAGGTGCCGGGCACCGAAGATTTTCTGATCAATCCGTTCGGCCTGATGTTCCACGAAATCACCGCGTCGAGCCTGGTGAAAGTCGATCAGGCCGGCAACAAACTCATGGACAGCCCATACGAAATCAATCCGGCCGGCTACACCATCCACAGCGCCGTGCATGAAGTTCGGCACGATGTGGTTTGCGTGCTGCATACACACACCGCTTCGGGCGTGGCGGTGTCGGCGCAAAGGCAAGGCGTGTTGCCGATCAGCCAGCAGTCGCTGTTCGTGCTGTCGAGCCTGGCGTATCACGGCTATGAGGGCGTGGCGCTGAACCACGAAGAGAAGGCGCGCTTGCAGGCCGACCTCGGCGAGAACAATTTCCTCATGCTGCATAACCACGGTCTGCTGACCTGTGGCGGCACCATCGCCGATACCTTCCTGATGATGTTCACCTTCCAGCGCGCCTGCGACATCCAGGTGATGGCCCAAACCGGCGGCGCTGAACTGATCGCCATCGAACCGCAGATTCTGGCAGGCGCCAAGGCGATGATTGCCGGCGTGACCAAAAGTGCTCAAGGCATGGGTGGCGCGCTGGCCTGGCCGGCGCTGCTGCGCAAACTCGATAAACAAGACCCCGGATATAAACTCTAATGCCTCTTGCCGAGATTCCACTGTGTGTCTGGCGTAAACGCAGCCAGACGTTTGTCTTTCGGGGCCAGTCGATCCGCTACTGGACGACGGGGCAGGGTGAGCCGCTGCTGCTGATCCATGGCTTCCCGACCGCCAGTTGGGATTGGCATTACCTGTGGCAACCACTGGCCCAGCGTTATCGGGTGATCGCTTGCGACATGCTGGGTTTCGGCGATTCGGCCAAACCGGCCAATCACCGCTACAGCCTGCTTGAGCAGGCCGATCTGCAACAGGCGTTGCTCGCGCATTTGCAGGTCGAGCAGCCTGTTCACATCCTCGCTCACGATTATGGCGACAGCGTCGCGCAGGAGCTGCTAGCCCGGCACTACGAAGACAAGATCGAAGTCGCCAGTTGCGTGTTCCTCAACGGCGGTCTGTTTCCGGAAACCCATCGTCCGGTACTGATGCAAAAGCTGTTGCTCAGCCCGTTGGGCTGGATGATCGGCCGTGCCTTTACCCGCGATGCACTGGTGAAAAGCTTTCGCCAGATTTTCGGTCCGCAGACCGGGCCGACCGAGAGCGAACTGGACGATTTCTGGAGCCTGGTCGACAGCAATCACGGCCCGCGCATCATGCACAAGCTGATTAACTACATCCCCGAACGGCGAGTGCAGCGTGATCGTTGGGTGGCGGCGATGCAGCGCGGCGAAGTGCCGATGCGGGTGATCGATGGTGAAGTCGATCCGATCTCGGGTGCGCACATGGTCGAGCGCTACCGGGAGTTGATACCGGATGCCGACACCGTGCTGTTGCCGAATATTGGCCACTATCCGCAGATCGAAGCGCCGGTACAGGTGCTCAAGCACTACCTGGCGTTTCGTGACCGTTTTGCGCTGCCGCCGCGCAAAGTGGCGTGCTCCTGACAGATCAAAAGATCGTCCGAACGCGGCCCGAACATTCGGCAGCTCCTACACCCATACCATGTAGGAGCTGCCGCAGGTTCGGGCTGCGATCTTTTGATCTTTTGATTGCGCTGCACATCATCCCCCAGCCTTATCGCGCACCATTCAGCCCCAGCCGTGTTCGTTGTGACCGAAAGCCCGGTGCCTGACACTCGGGGTCACTGTCCTTGGCCTGCTGGAGTTGCCGCGATGAATGAGTCTGTGCGTTTCGAAGATAAAGTCGTGATTGTCACCGGAGCCGGTGGCGGCCTCGGACGGGCGCACGCTTTGCTGTTCGCCAAACAGGACGCCAAGGTGCTGGTCAACGACCTCGGCGGCTCGACTCAGGGCGAAGGTGCCAACGCTTCCGCCGCCGACCGCGTGGTCGCTGAAATTCGCGAAGCCGGCGGCATCGCCGAAGCCAACCACGACTCGGTCACCGACGGCGACAAACTGGTGCAGAACGCGCTGGATGTTTTCGGTCGCGTCGACGTCGTGGTCAACAACGCCGGGATCCTGCGCGACAAGACCTTCCACAAAATGGACGACGCCGATTGGGATCTGGTCTACCGCGTGCACGTCGAAGGCGCCTACAAAGTCACCCGCGCCGCGTGGCCGCACTTGCGCGAGCAAAACTACGGCCGGGTGATCTTCACCGCCTCGACCTCCGGCATCTACGGCAACTTCGGCCAGTCCAACTACGGCATGGCGAAACTCGGCCTCTACGGCCTGACCCGCACCTTGGCCATCGAGGGCCGCAAGAACAACATTCTGGTCAACGCCATCGCGCCAACCGGCGGCACGCGCATGACCGAAGGACTGATTCCGCCGCAAGTGTTCGAGCAACTGAAACCGGAACTGGTCAGCCCGTTGGTGGTGTACCTGGCCAGTGAGCAGTGCCAGGAGACTTCCGGGTTGTTCGAAGTCGGCGGTGGCTGGATGGGCAAGGTGCGTTGGGAGCGCAGCCTGGGCGCCGGGTTCGACCCGCGCGAAGGATTCTCGCCGGAAGATGTCGCAGCACATTGGCAGCAGATTTGTGATTTCGAAGGGGCGGCGCATCCGAAGGACAATATTGAAGCGCTGAAGGAAATGATGGCGAATTTGCAGAAGTATTCGCTCTGAAAGTGTACGGAGCCGCCAAGACGTTCGCGCTTGGTGGCTCCCGATTTCAAACGTATCTTCTTTCTGTCATATAAGCGGGCGGGGCCCAGTTAGGCCCTTTTACTGCGAGCCCATTTTCCCCGTTTGCCAGCACGCCGGCATTGATCAGCCGCGTATAGGCGTTTTCAAGCGCACCATATTCTTTGAGAAGTTCGCGATTGTGGATTCTTATCATCATGTCCAGATGCGGTGTTGCTTTAATTAAAGCAAACACGGTGACGATATCATCCAAGGATTCATTTTTAACAATCATCTCGACGGTGCTCATTGCCACATCTCCTTCAACAGTTTTTGATAATTACGCTCTCCCTGCTCGAGTGCAGCATTTAGTGCTTCGGGGGTATAAAGAAGAGTTGGGTCATCTTTTAGCTGGAAATCCTCCAAAGTCGCAGTGTGAACGTTATTCCAGATCGGAGAACCGATATCTGGTCTCTCGGTATCACCAAAGCCTAAAGCTTTAAATCGTTCGAACTCTCTTATTTCATGAGTGTAGAAACGTTTGTCAGTGTCAGTGGCTTCAAGTTCTCCACGAGCAATACGCTCCAGCCGATCAAGCATTATTTCATTGGCGTCTGATTGCAGAAATTTCGAAATGTGTAATTTCACGATAATTGTTCCCTCCGCTGAAATGGTTTCCGGTACCCACTGCAAATCTAAAATTTCCCCCCCGATTTGGTCAGGGTTGAAATCACGGCCACTGTATTTACCCTTGACGGTTGCCCCCGCATAAGGACAGCTAAACACCACATAAAGCGGCGCAATCCCCGAGTCATCCGGAAACACAATGATGAATCGTTCCCAGCCCTCGACCAGAATAGGATGCAGATCCAGACGCCCTTCAACCGGGACAATCGGTGCGCCGGAATATGCGGTCGACTCGGTTTCGACCATTGGCGATTCGGTCGAGCTGTTACCCGGAGAGATGGCGGGTGTCCAGGTCAGGAAGTCGGTTGGCGAATCCGGGAGCGCGGCCTCGTAAACATCATTCAGCAAGTCGTAAGCCGCATTCAGAACCAGCACGCTCGAGCGAATATGAAAGTCATCGGTCGAGGCGACGAATACTTCCGCGCCAGCGCCGAGTGGCCGGACGCCCAACCCTACCGGCATCTCCAGCGTGCCTTGTCGGTCGGCTATATCGCGCAGTGTCTGCGCAGACTCCGACGACAACTCGGAAAATGGAACGCTCATGGCAAACCGCTCGCCGTTTCCCAGGCGTGACGGCATCAATAAAGCCGCGAAACCTATCAACACCGGGCTGCCGAACAGCGCGGCGCCAGATGCTTTCACGGTCAGTAAACCTGAGCGCAGTGCATTGAGAATTGCGGAAGACGTCGCCGGTGGAAGACGTATGGCTGTCGAAGCAAAGGAGAAATGCGGGCTGGTTGAAGCCACCACTCCTGACGCAGCATAAACACGTTGAATCTCTGGCGAATGGTGCCCCAGATTTTGAGCGTCAGCCTCAGTCGTAAAGTCCGGTTCAATGTCGTGCAGCCCTGATTCATTTCCCAATTGCTGCTGGTTCTCTAATGTCGCCAGATGAGCTTGGCGTTTGGCTAAGGCGGTCGCGGTATCAAGGACTTTGTGGCGAAGTTCCATGCTCTTTTTATCTGCTTGAACCTGCTTTTGTATCGCCTCAATGCGCAGTTCCATTTCCGCTTGAAGGCGAGCCTGCTCAGCGGCGAACACCCGTGCGGCTGTTTCAGCGTTGGCTTGTGCTTCAGCCAATGCGATCCTCAATTGCGCAATCCGCTCTCTTTCCCGAGCTTCAGCATCGGCATTGATCCGCGCCACTTCAGCGGCCAGGCGAGCCTGTTCAACATCCCGGCGTTGTTTCTCTGCGAGTGCGGCCAGCCTTGCCTGTTCCCGAGCGCGGGCTTGCTCTTGCTCTCGGTGTACTGCTTCGGCAAGTTCTCTCTGCCGTTGTTGTTCGGCTGCGATCCGCGCATGTTCTGCAGCCAATCGCTGGGCTTCTTGCGCAGCGGCAGCCGCTTGCGCCTGATCATTGGCCAGCACGGCGGACAGCCAGTTCTGCACATTGATTTGCTGTTGATTGAGAAGCTGGACAGTCTGATTTAGCAGCCTCGCTTCATGGGCCGCCCGATAGGACTGACTCCATAGCTCTCGCACGGGCGGGCCTGTGCGGTTCGTTCGCCGGATAGCCGAGGCCTGATTCAGAAAATCATTGAAGTTTTTACCCAGCGGATCACTTCCAAAAAAACGATTGGCAATATTGATCTGCTCGTGAAGTTGAGCGGACTTGCGTTGAATGAGGGTATTTCTTACATCCAGTTCGCGGACTATGGCTGCCGCGGGTGGTAGTGGACTGGTTGACCGTTCCAGCCGTGTTGCAGCGAGTTCATTCTCAATGGATTGAGGCAATGAGATGGACTTCGCGCTGAACTCCTGTTCCAGAGCGACTTGAGTTTCGTACATTAGTTCGCGGGTTTTATGGTTGGCGCCTGCCGGCCCAAACATGCCGCTATAGGAATAGCCCTGATTGCTTTCCTTGAAAGGGTCGTAATGATCAGGGGCGGGTGCATTAATATGTGTTGCATCAAGTATCAAGGGTGGAGGCCTTTGCATATTCATGTCCTTTTGAATTACGTGGCAGCTCGCTGGAAAGTAGGCGCGGGCGATAGTGACTTCCGTGTCACCGGCGAATATTTGAGGTGTTTCAAGTTACATCAGAATTGCTGTTGCAAAATCCGAGAAGCTCGTAAGTAACAAGGCGTTGTTTTGAGAGGTTTTTCGCAGACTAATAACGAAGTGAGGAGGATTCTTCTGCGCAGCAGGAAAGGTCCGACGCTTTTCTCGGAATATTTTTACAGTTCGTAGGGATGCCTTTTTCAACAGCCATAAAAAAGGCCGCTGCAAACGCAGCGGCCAAGGTAAGACGTTGGATCAAGGAGCTACAAATCAACGTCAGTGAACACCGGGGCGATAAACCGAATCATCGATTCATCTGAAATCTGTCAACAGTGGCCTGAATTGCTCAGTAGCCAAGGCTGGGGGCTTTCGGCGCATGCCGTGAAAGCCCGCTCAGAATACGGTTTCAGCCCTGTAGGAAAAATACCGATTCCAGACATGCACTGTTACGGGGCATGCAACAGTCTGCAAAGGCTGATGTGCACCATGCGCGGCACTGATGATCCTCTATCCAGCCGATCCATGGTCGATGCAAAGCCGCGTATTGCATGGGCGTTCATCCTTTCGAGCGACAGCGCGAATACCTCCTTGGTGCGCTTATCGACCCGGTCACGCGGCAGTAGGGTGAGGCCTTCTGTCACTCACCGGGGAAGACGCATGACAACAAAAACAATGCGCGCCATCTTCACACCGCAGGCGCTGGCAGCCGCGGTGGCTTTGGGTTGCTGCGCCCAAGCGCACGCGGTCGCTTTTAATATCGGAGAAATCGAAGGCACGTTCGATTCGTCGTTGTCGGTCGGTGCGAGTTGGGGCATGCGCGATGCCGACAAGTCGCTGGTCGGTACGGTCAACGGTGGGACCGGGCAATCCTCGACCGGTGATGACGGGCGTTTGAACTTCAAGAAGGGCGAGACCTTCTCGAAAATCGTCAAAGGCATTCACGACCTCGAACTCAAGTACGGTGATACCGGTGTGTTCGTGCGTGGCAAATATTGGTACGACTTCGAGCTCAAGGACGAAGACCGCGAGTTCAAGCAGATCAGCGACAGTGGCCGCAAGGAAGGCGCCAAGTCGTCCGGCGCGCAGATTCTCGATGCGTTCGTCTATCACAACTATTCCATCGGCGATCTGCCGGGCACCGTGCGCGCCGGTAAACAAGTGGTCAGTTGGGGCGAAAGTACTTTCATCGGCAACTCCATCAACAGCATCAACCCGATCGACGTGTCGGCATTCCGTCGCCCCGGTGCGGAGATCAAGGAAGGCTTGATTCCGGTGAACATGTTGTTCGGCTCTCAGGGCTTGACTGACCAGTTGAGCATCGAAGGCTTCTATCAACTGGAGTGGGACCAGACCGTTGTCGACAATTGCGGGACGTTCTTCGGCGTCGACGTGGTGGCGGACGGCTGCACCAGCGGCTATACCGTCGGCAACCCGGCCATTGCGCCGTTGGTGCCGTTGACTACCGCGTTTGGCCAGGGCATTCAGGTCACCCGCGAAGGCGTGGTCATCCCGCGTGGCGGCGACCGCGATGCGCGGGATTCCGGGCAGTGGGGCACGGCGTTGCGCTGGCTCGGCGACGACACCGAGTACGGCCTCTATTTCATGAACTACCACAGCCGCACGCCAACAGTCGGCACCACCACCGCAGGCCTGTCGACGCTCGCGGCATTGCCGGGCATGGTCGGCATCGCCAACCAGTTGACACCCGGCAGCGGTTCGGGCCTGGCGCAAAGTGTGATGCTCGGGCGCGGTGGCTACTACCTCGAATACCCGGAAGACATTCGCCTGTACGGCGCGAGTTTCTCTACCACGCTGTCCACCGGCACCGCATGGACCGGCGAGATCAGCTACCGGCCGAACGCTCCGGTGCAAGTCAGCACCAATGACCTGACGCTGGCATTGCTCAACCCGATCGCCGGCGGCGCAGCTTCGCCGATCACCACCTCGCCGGGTTCGGACAACACAGGATATCGTCGCAAGGAAGTGACGCAGATCCAAAGCACCCTGACGCACTTCTTCGACCAAGTGCTGGGCGCCCAACGCCTGACCCTGGTCGGTGAAGCGGCGGTGGTGCGGGTCGGTGGTCTGGAGTCGCGCAGCAAGCTGCGTTATGGCCGCGATTCGGTGTACGGCCAGTACGGGTTTGGTGGCGACACGGACGGCTTCGTCACCTCGACTTCGTGGGGCTACCGTGGCCGCGCCATCCTCGATTACGCCAACGTGATTGGCGGGATCAACCTCAAACCCAACCTGTCGTGGTCGCACGACGTCGCCGGTTATGGCCCCAACGGCCTGTTCAACGAAGGCGCCAAAGCGATCAGCGTCGGCGTCGATGCCGACTACCGCAACACCTACACCGCGAGCCTCAGCTACACCGACTTTTTCGGTGGCGACTACAACGTCCTCGAAGACCGTGACTTCGTCGCTCTGAGCTTCGGTGTGAACTTCTGATCTGCCCGAGAAGGATGAAAGCAATGCGCAAAATGATTCTGCAATGCGGTGTGCTGGCCCTGAGTCTGTTGGCGGCCAACGTGATGGCGGCGGTGTCGCCGGATGAGGCGAACAAACTAGGCTCCAGCCTGACCCCGCTCGGCGCCGAGAAGGCCGGCAACGCCGACGGCTCGATCCCGGCATGGACGGGCGGCCTCGCGAAAAACGCCGGAGCGGTAGACAGTAAAGGCTTTCTTGCCGATCCGTTCGCCAATGAAAAACCGCTGTTCACCATCACCGCCGCCAACGTCGATCAGTACAAGAACAAACTGTCTGAAGGTCAGGTGGCGATGTTCAAACGCTATCCGCAGACCTACAAGATCCCGGTCTACCCGACCCATCGTACCGTCGCCGCACCACCGGAAATCTACGAATCGGCCAAGCGCAGCGCCCTTAACGTCACCACCATCAACGACGGTAACGGCCTGGCCAACTTCACCGGCAATCGCTACTACGCCTTCCCGATTCCGAAGAATGGCGTGGAAGTCTTGTGGAACCACATCACCCGTTATCACGGCGGCAACGTGAAGCGGATCATCACCCAAGTGACGCCGCAAACCAACGGCAGCTACACGCCGATCCGCTTCGAAGAAGAGATCGCCGTGCCGCAACTGATGAAAGATATCGACCCGGAAAAAGCCGCCAACGTGCTGACCTTCTTCAAGCAGTCGGTGACGGCTCCAGCGCGGCTGGCCGGTAACGTGCTGCTGGTGCACGAAACCCTCGATCAGGTGAAGGAGCCGCGCCTGGCGTGGATTTACAACGCCGGTCAGCGGCGCGTACGTCGCGCGCCGCAAGTGGCCTACGACGGCCCGGGCACCGCCGCCGATGGCCTGCGCACTTCGGACAACTTCGACATGTTCTCCGGTGCGCCGGATCGTTACGACTGGAAACTGGTCGGCAAAAAGGAAATGTACATTCCGTACAACAGCTACAAACTCGACTCGCCGAAGCTCAAGTACGACGACATCGTCAAGGCCGGGCACATCAATCAGGACCTGACGCGTTATGAGCTGCACCGCGTCTGGGAAGTGATCGGCACGGTCAAGGCGAACGAGCGGCACATCTACGCCAAGCGCCACATGTACATCGACGAGGACAGCTGGCAAGTCGCGCTCGCCGATCACTACGACGGTCGCGGGCAACTGTGGCGCGTCGCCGAAGGTCACGCTGAGTACTACTACGATCACCAGGCTCAGGCCTACACCCTCGAAGCGCTCTACGACATTATTGCCGGCCGCTACATCGCGCTGGGGATGAAGAACGAAGAGAAGCACAGCTATGAATTCGGCTTCGAAGCCAAGGCTGCCGACTACACACCATCGGCCCTGCGTACAGAGGGTGTGCGGTAACGGTTCTGATACATCGGCTGAACAAAAGGCGACCGCATGGTCGCCTTTTTTATGGCCGCCAATCAGCGTGCTGAATACTTGTCAACAAGCTGTCGGGAGAGGGCTAGGGTGAGCTCACAACTATAAAAAGGCTCATCCGATGACCGCCATGACAGCTTGTCTGGATCGCCCTGGTTTTCTCCCCAGACTGTCCTCCCATCACCAGAAACGCACGCGATTGAGCGAGCCATTGCTGGAGTCGGTGGCACGGGTCAGGCTCATTTGTGCGCCCGCCGGCAGCGGCAAGAGCGCGTTGCTCGCCGAGTGCCTGCTTCAGGCGCCGCCACACTGCGAAGTGTGCTGGCTACCGCTGGCGGGTGCCGCAATCAGGGTCGACGAATTTTGTCTGCGATTGGCACGGGCGTTGGGACTGGCAGACACAACGGAGTCCGGCCTGGTGGCTGCGCTGAGTCGCTGGTCGTTGCCGACCTGGCTGTTTATCGATGACTACTGTCGGCTGCCGGATCCAGCGCTGGATGCGTTGCTCGACCGCTTGCTGACGGTCAGTAGTCCGGCGCTCACCTGGTGGATCGGCACCCGCCGACGGCCGCAATGCAACTGGCCGCGGCTGTTGCTCGACGACGAACTGTACGAATGCGAATCCCCGACGCTAGCCCTGACCCCGGACGAAATCGCCCAGGCGCTGCGACATCTGTCGCCCGAGCAGGCTGGCAGTGTTGCTGCACGTATCGTCCAGCGTACCGGCGGTTGGTGCGCCGGGGTGCGCATGGCGCTGCTGCAAAAGTGTGACTGGTCGCAAAGTAATCAGCCGCAGCAACGGGTCGATACGCTGCTGGATTATCTGCAACACGAACTCTTCAATAGCCTCACACCGGAGCTGGCCGAGAACTGGCGCGTGCTCGCGCATCTGCCGCGCTTCAATGCCGAGCTGTGTGAGCATCTGTTTGGTGCCGGGGAGGGCGCACAGTGCCTGCGCACGTTGCAAACACTGGGCTGCTTTATCGAGCCATGGCACGACTCGGCCGACTGGCTGCAGGTTTTTCCACCGTTGTCGCGGGTGATGCGCGACGAACAATGGCCCGCAGGTCGTTCCTGGCATCGAAGGGCGTGTCAGTGGTTTTCCTGGCGGCAGGATTGGCGTTCGGCCTTCGAGCAAGCCTTGCTCGCCGAAGAACATGAAATCGCCGTCAGCCTGTTGCAGCACTTCAGCTTCGAGCATTTGTTTGAAGAGCAAACCGTGGTCCTGTTACTGCAATTGCATGAGCATCAGGATGAAGAGCTGACCCTGAGCACGCCGCAGCTGGTCGGTCTGATTACCGCTGCATTGCTCTTCGCCGGTCGTTTTGAACAGGCGGCGCAATGCATCGAGCATTTGGGGCGGTTCATGCCGCAGCCTTCGCCAGCTCATGAGCGGCAGTTGATTGCGCGTTGGCAAACGTTGAAGGGGTGGTTGCTGCATTTGGAAGGGCGAATGGAGGGCGCTCACGAATACTTTTCGCAAGCGTTGGAGGCACTCGATTTCGATAACTGGATCGCTCGGGTGATGTGTTTGTCAGGGTTGACCCAGCAGGCTTTGTTGCGTGGCGAGCTGGACGCCGCCCACGCCCGTAATCGCCAGGCACTGTGTCTGGCAAGGGCGCAAGGCTCGCTGGTTTTCGAAGCTCTGCTGGAGCTTGATCACGGGCAATTGCTCGAACAACGCGGCGCGGCACCTCGGGCTGAAAGTCTTTTGGCAGGCGTGCATGATTTACTCGTCCGGCAACCGATCCGCCTGACCCCGCTGTTGGGACGGATTGCGCTGCGTCGCGGGCGTCTTGCGCTGAGTCAGGGCCAGGATGTATTGGCGGCAAATTTTTTCCAGTCCGGTCTGGACGGTTGCGGGCGCAACCATGACAAGCGTGCCCTCTACGGCTATCTGGGGCTGGCGCAACTGGCTGCCAATCAGGCGGATTACGAGAAAGCGTTCGTGTGGCTGCGCGATGCGGAACGGCTGATGCAACAGCGGCAGATTCCAGACACGGTTTATCGTGGCGTGGTGTTGCAAGTCAGCAGTCTGTTCTGGCTGCAGCAGGGCCGTCATGAGCTGGCGTGCGAGGCGATGACACGCCTGTTACGGCACTACCAAGGAGCGGATGCCTTGCAGGCGCCTCCGGCGACTCTTGAGTTGATACCCCGCGTCGAGTACTTGTTGATCCTTGCCGAGGTAGGTTCAGGATCGGCGCACAACCCGATGGGCCGGTTACAGCGTCTGCTCGAAACGGCGCAGCGCTGCAGGATGCTCATTCTGGAAACCGACTTGCATCTGGCGATGGCAGAAGTTGCCTTTTCCCTGGGTGATCAGGCTTCGGCGCGCGCCAGCCTGCAGCAGGGTCTGGAGCTGAGTCGTCAATATGGGCTGCATCAGGCGTTGCGTGAGCAGCAGCTGCGCCACCCGGGGCTGTCGCAACTATTGGCAAACACGGTTTCGGAGCCGGCCACTGTTGAAGTGGCGAGCGGCAGTGGTTTGCTCAGTCAGCGTGAGCTGGAGGTTTTGCGCTTGATTGCCAAGGGCCATTCCAATCAACAAATTGCAGATGAGCTGTTTATTTCTTTGCATACAGTAAAGACTCATGCCAGGCGGATACATGGAAAGTTGGGCGTAGAGCGAAGAACTCAAGCGGTCGCAAGTGCCAAGTTGCTCGGGCTTGAGCTATAGTGGCTTTGTTATAGGTGTGGTACGGGTTTTATGTGATTTTTTTGCGGAGATGTTTGGTTGTCTTTTTACTTATAAAGTAACGTAAGTTCGATTTTATTAAAGGCTTGTGTTTGATAACTTCGCTGCATTCGATAAATGACGAGTTGTCATTTAATTAATGCTGAAAACAAGGAGTTGAGCATGAGCGTTATGAAAGAGTCTGAAGTCGGTGTGCCGGCGTGGTTGTCTGGCGTCAGTCAACAGCAGCGACAGCGGCATGAGAGCTTAATGGAAAACATGGTCGCCCAAGAGTCTCGGCGTGACCAGTTACTCGGCGATAAGGCATCATTGAAAGCTTTCGCCTCGGCACGTGCTAAAGCGTGGCTCAATAGCGCCTTGGGCGTTTCGCTTGATCCTGACACTATTAAGCTGGTATGCCGTTATAAGTTGAAGATTGCTCAGCGTACACTAGTCCAAGAAGACAAGCGCACGTTTACCGAGTTGGTATTGTTCGGATTACATGATCGTAATCAACGCTTTGAGATGATCTTCGAAGGGCCGGTTCCATCGGGCTTGACTCAGTCGCGCGTGGAGAGCTGGCTCTCGAACATTAACCTCCGTGCAGACTTCTGGGCAGGGCGTCGTAAGGTATTTAACGACTACAACGTGCAAATCGCGCTGTTGGAAGTTCTCGGAACGCGCATTGCCTACAGTGTGTTTGCTGCCACCTTGCAGGGGCATCTCAGTCAATCCAGTATGGCGATGGTTGAACGCTTCATGCAGGGTGACAGGAGTATTTCGGCGTCTGCTTTCGTGATGAATGGCTACCGCTTCGGTTTCAGGGATCTGATTGTTTACCAGCAAAAAGCCAATCTGTTCGGCGCCTGCGTTCTTTACGCGCCGGGCTCACCTGAGGGCCAGGACTGGTTTGAATTCCCTAATATCCGCGAACTGCAATTTCACGTGGCGGGTTGGGTAAGAACCGTAGAAGGCATCAGCTACCTGACTGCGCAGGCGCATCCGGCGGAACGAGGCACTTTGGCGAAGTACATCGCCACGTTGCGTGAACTTCCCAGCGCCTGGAAAGGAGCGACGCTTACCGAGTGGCCTGTTGCTCCCGAAGGAATTCTTGGAGAGGCAGTTTTTCATCAGATTGCTTGGGATCAGGCGCAGGAAGATCTCGCCCACCCTACGGCGTGGCGAAACGCGCGTGTTGAATCGCACCAGCAGTTCGCTCGCTTGAACACCGAAATCAAAGCGCTCTACACTTTAGGAACTCGCGAAACCAGCATTCTGGCTTATGAGCGTTTTAGTTACGACCTGATAAAGCAAAAAATCGAGGAACATTTAAAAGCTCTCGGGCAAACAGTGCAGGTAAACCCGGATCAGATTTTCATTGAGCTGAGCGAAGGTAAAAAGGTTTCGCTCAGCCAGCTCATCATCAAGGAAACATCGTTTGAGGTCCCCGAGCAATGGGGGAGGCACGTCCTTGGATATCCGCGTTTCAGTGTGGCTGCGGAGCATCCTGCGCTGCCGATGCTCGATATACGTTACTTGGCGGCGTGGTCGCGGGCGCTACGTCCCGGAGAAAAATATATTGCCATGCTTCGCGCCGCTTATTTGAACAAGCAACATAAGGATTATGCGCTCAGGCGAGAAGCTCATTTAAAAACACAGCAAGCAGAAATGAAACGTGCGCTTTTGATGAGTTCTTACGCGGGCACATTGGCAAGTAGTGAGAGTGATCAGATTTTTGCTCTGATTGAAAATTATAATATTGACTCGGCGTTAGATTTCCCGCCATTCGGAGAGGCTCCCTCTAGTGTCCAGTACAGTGCTATGTTCAAGTTTTATGTGAAAAGATGTATGGTTGAAGGGGTCTATGTTTTTCGACTTGTACAAGGTCGCGTCATTAAGGAAATTTTATATACGCCTAATGCACCGGATGGCGTCCATTTTCGTCCGTTGAACCAGTTCTTCAATGCGATCAAGGAAAACGGGCTGGGTCAGTATTTCTACGATCGAGTGAAGTACATGGATCAGCAAATTATGGGGACGTTCATTAACAATGTTGAGTTCAACAATATAAACGAAAGACTCCCTGTACTTGAGAACAACAGTCGCGTGTTGTCAATGCGGGCGACCTATGACGAGCGCATCGAACGGATCATTTCCGATGTTGATGCGCAGACCACCAGCCTCAACGAAATCATCGGCAAGTTGGTGTATGACGCGGTGGTAGCGGCTGCTAGCGTAGTCAGCCTCGTTGTTCCGCCAGTGGGCCTGGCGCTCACGGTGGTGCAGATCACCAAGAACGTGGTGGAAGGTGCGACAGCTTATCGATATGGCGATCGAGCAGCGGCGTTCAATAGCATCAAGGATGCACTGTTGGGTCTAGCCTCTCTGGTGCCGGGCGGTAAAGAAGCCACCAAAGCCCAGAAAACCTTGATTCAACTGATCGGGGACGGCAATACAATTGTTGGCCTGGTCGCATCGGTAACCCAGCAGTCCCTCAGCCATGAACGTTTGCTAGAAGTTATTAAACAGATTCTGGAAGAGCAAGCGGCGGGCGACAGCAAAACTGTGTTGCTGTAACCCATCCGAAAGTCGCTGACTAGCGGATCAACGAATACGCCTAGGCGTCAAACCCCATCCGCCAACTCACGGCCCGCGTCGCAGCCAACAACCGCTGCGCCGCCGGGCCGTTTTCGTCGGCATGGAACAACGAGGTCGGGCCGACGATGGTCAGTACCGCCGCCACTTGTCCGACGGCATTGAACACCGGTGCCGACAAGGCATCCACACCCGGCATCAGCAAGCCGTGGACATGATGCAGGCCGCGCGCGCGGATCTGTTCGCACAACGTCGCGTAGGCGGTTTCGTCCTTCAGCGGATGCTCGGCGACGGCGATTTCCCGCTCGCGCAATTCGTCGGTTTCCCGATGCGGCAGGTAGGCGCTGAACACCAGTCCTGTCGAGGAACTGAGCAGCGGCAGCACCGAACCCAGTTGCGTGACCACCGTCACTGCTCGCACCGCCGGTTCGATGTGCACCACGGTTGCTCCCTGATTGCCCCACACCGCGAGGAAACAGGTTTCGTTGAGTTCGTCGCGCAGTTCCGACAGGGGCAGGGCGGCTACTTTCAGCACGTCCATACTGTTGAGTGCCGCCAGGCCCACGCGCAGGGCTTCGCGGCCCAGACCGTAGTGGTTGGTCGCCGGGTTTTGCTCGGCGAAGCCGCTGGCAATCAACGCCTGCAAGTAGCGGTGAACCTTGCTCGCCGGCATCTGCACGTGTTCGGCCAGGCGCGACAGCGAGGTGGACGGCGACAACTCGGCCAAAGCCTTGAGGATGTCGGTGCCGACCTCGGCGGAGCGGACTTTCTGTTTGCCGTTACTGTCGCTGGTTTTTTCCATGGTGCGGCCGGGTTCCAATACGAATGGGCGTCTTTATAGCTTGACGCTGGATAGCGAGCAAATTACGTTATGCGTAATCGAATTACGATAATAACAACCCCGGCGTGCCGAAACCTCTGAGCCAGAGCGATGGGCCACTGCCGACTCCCTGTTCAGGAGGCTCCATGAACCTCGATTCAATCGCGTCGACGCTGGTTTATCAGTCCGGTTTCGGCAACGAATTCAGTACTGAAGCGTTGCCCGGCGCGCTGCCCGTCGGCCAGAACTCCCCGCAAAAAGCCCCCTACGGCCTGTACACCGAATTGTTTTCCGGCACCGCGTTCACCATGACCCGCAGCGAAGCGCGGCGCACCTGGATGTACCGCATTCAGCCGTCGGCCAATCACCCGGCGTTCGTCAAACTGGAGCGGCAACTGGCCGGTGGGCCTTTGGGTGAAGTAACCCCCAATCGCCTGCGCTGGAATCCGCTGGACATGCCGGCCGAACCGACCGATTTCATCGATGGACTGGTCAGCATGGCGGCCAATTCCGGCGCCGAGAAACCTTCGGGCATCAGCATCTATAACTACGCGGCCAACCGCTCGATGGAGCGGGTGTTTTTCAATGCTGACGGCGAACTGCTGCTGGTGCCGCAACTGGGGCGTCTGCGCATTGCCACTGAGTTGGGCGTGCTGGAAGTCTCGCCGCTGGAAATTGCCGTGCTGCCACGGGGTCTGAAATTCCGCATCGAACTGCTCGATCCGCAAGCGCGCGGCTATGTTGCCGAGAACCATGGCGCGCCGCTGCGCCTGCCGGACCTGGGGCCGATCGGCAGCAACGGTCTGGCCAATCCGCGCGATTTCCTCACCCCGGTCGCCGCCTACGAAAACCTGCAACAACCCACCACGCTGGTGCAGAAATTCCTCGGCCAGTTGTGGGCCACCGAGCTCAATCATTCGCCGCTGAACGTAGTGGCCTGGCACGGTAATAACGTGCCGTATAAATATGATCTGCGCCGATTCAACACCATCGGTACGGTCAGTTTTGATCACCCCGACCCGTCGATCTTCACCGTGTTGACCTCGCCGACCAGCGTGCATGGCCTGGCCAACCTCGACTTCGTGATCTTCCCGCCACGCTGGATGGTGGCCGAGAACACCTTCCGTCCACCGTGGTTCCACCGCAATCTGATGAACGAATTCATGGGCCTGATCCAGGGCGAATACGACGCCAAGGCCGAAGGCTTTGTGCCCGGCGGCGCCTCGCTGCACAGCTGCATGAGTGCTCACGGCCCGGACGGCGAGACCTGCACCAAAGCGATCAACGCCGAGCTTGCACCCGCGAAAATCGACAACACCATGGCCTTCATGTTCGAGACCAGCCAAGTGTTGCGCCCTAGCCGCTTCGCCCTCGACTGCCCACAACTGCAACCCCATTACGACGCTTGCTGGGCCACATTGCCCGCCACGTTCGACCCGACCCGGAGATAACCCATGACTCAGAATTCCATCACCCGCAGCTGGGTTGCGTCGGCCAACGGCCACACCGATTTCCCGCTGCAGAACCTGCCACTGGGTGTGTTCAGCATCAACGGTTCAGAACCGCGCAGCGGTGTGGCCATTGGCGACCACATCTTCGATCTGCATGTTGCCCTTGAAGCGGGCCTGTTCGATGGCGCCGCTCGCAGCGCTGTCGAAGCCACCCGTGGCGGCCAGTTGAATGCCTTCTTCGACCTCGGTCGTGAGGCGCGGGTTGCCCTGCGTGAACGTTTGCTGGAACTGTTCAGCGAAACCAGCACCCAGCGCGGCGACATCGAAGCTCAAGGTGCGAAGCTGCTGCCATTGGCCGCCGATTGCCAAATGCATCTGCCGGCGCGCATCAGCGATTACACCGACTTCTACGTCGGCATCGAGCACGCGCAGAACGTCGGCAAACTGTTCCGTCCGGACAACCCGCTGCTGCCGAACTACAAGCACGTGCCAATCGGCTATCACGGTCGCGCGTCCACTGTGCGTGCGTCCGGCACCGACGTCCGTCGTCCTAAAGGCCAGACCCTGCCGGCCGGTGCTACCGAGCCGACTTTTGGCCCATGCGCGCGTCTGGACTATGAGCTGGAACTGGGCATCTGGATCGGTCAGGGCAACGAGATGGGCGACTCGATCGCCATCGGTGATGCGGCCGAACACATCGCCGGTTTCTGCCTGCTCAACGACTGGTCGGCTCGCGACATCCAGGCCTGGGAATACCAGCCGCTGGGGCCGTTCTTGTCCAAGAGTTTCATCACCAGCGTCTCGCCGTGGGTCGTCACTGCCGAAGCGCTGGAGCCGTTCCGCACCGCACAACCGGCACGTCCGCAAGGCGATCCGCAGCCACTGCCTTATCTGTTCGACAAGCGCGATCAGGACGGCGGTGCATTCGACATCGAACTGGAAGTGCTGCTGCTCACCGAAACCATGCGCGAGCAGAATCTGCCGGCTCATCGCCTGACCCTGAGCAACACCCGCTACATGTACTGGACCGTCGCGCAAATGGTCGCGCATCACAGCGTCAACGGTTGCCAGTTGCAGGCCGGTGACCTGTTCGGTTCGGGCACGCTGTCCGGTCCTGAAAACGGTCAGTTCGGCAGCCTGCTGGAAATCACCGAGGGTGGTAAAAAGCCGATCGAACTGGCGTCCGGCGAAGTGCGCAAATTCCTTGAAGATGGCGACGAAATCATTCTGCGCGCGCGTTGTGCCCGTGACGGTTTCGCCTCGATCGGCTTTGGCGAATGCCGCGGCAAAGTGCTGGCGGCGCGCTGACAGGAGCGGCTCATGGATCTCTACACCTATTACCGCTCGACCTCGTCGTATCGGGTGCGAATCGCACTGGCGCTAAAAGGTCTCGACTATCAGGCGTTGCCGGTCAACTTGATCGCGGCGCCCGGTGGCGAACATCGGCAGCCGGCGTATCTGGCGATCAATCCACAGGGCCGCGTGCCGGCCTTGCGCACCGATGACGGCGAGCTGCTTATTCAGTCACCGGCGATCATCGAGTACCTGGAGGAACGTTATCCACAGGTGCCGCTACTCCCCGAAGACCTCGCTGCCCGCGCCCATGTGCGCGGCGTGGCGGCGGTGATCGGTTGCGATGTGCATCCGTTGCACAACGTCAGCGTGCTCAATCGACTGCGGCAGTCGGGGCATGACGAACCGCAGGTCATGGAGTGGATCAGTCATTGGATCAGCCAGGGGCTGACGACGGTGGAACAGTTGATTGGCGATAGCGGATTCTGTTTCGGTGAGTGGCCGTGCGTGGCGGACGTGTATCTGATTCCGCAGTTGTACGCGGCCGAGCGCTTCAATGTTTCGCTTGAGGCTTATCCGCGGATTTGCCGTGTTTCGGAATTGGCGGCCGAACATCCAGCGTTCATCCAGGCTCACCCGTCAAACCAGCCAGATACACCGTAAGCCCCCGTGTGGGCGCGAGCCTGCTCGCGAAGGCTGAGTGTCAGTCTCCATTCATATAGCTGACACGCCGCATTCGCGAGCAGGCTCGCTCCCACAAGGTTCGGCGGTGAACCACCAAACCATAAAAACAAAAAGGTACCTCGCGATGCACAACCAGATTGCCAGCTTCCGGGCGGCACTCGACGCCCGTCCTGTGTCCCGATATCAGTGGTTGCTCTTGATCCTGCTCGCCTTGTTGCTGGTCACCGATGGTTATGACGCCCAGGTGCTGGGCTACGTGGTGCCGGCGCTGGCGCAGGATTGGGGGCTGGAAAAATCCGCCTTCGGACCTGTATTCAGTGCCAACCTGCTAGGCCTCACCATTGGCTCCCTCGCAGTGACACCGCTGGCCGACCGTTTTGGTGTGCGGCGAATTCTGCTTGCTTGCGTGCTGATCTACGCCAGTTTGACCCTGCTGATGGTGTTCGCCGACTCCCTGAACTCCCTGATGGTCGCTCGCTTTATCTGCGGCATCGGCATGGGCGGTGCAATGCCTAGCGCGATGGCGCTGATGTCGGATTATTCGCCACCACGTTTACGCACCTTGATGGTCACGCTGGCGGCTTGTGGCTTCTCGTTTGGTGGTGCGGCAGGTGGTTTTGTTGCCGCCGGTTTCATCGATCAGTTCGGTTGGCAGGCAGTGTTCCTCGCCGGCGGTGTGACCCCGCTGCTGCTGTTTCCGTTTCTCTGGTGGGTGCTGCCCGAATCCTTGCCGCGCCTGCTGCGTGATCAGCCACCTTATGCGCGGCTGCGCAGAGTTACCGGGCGAATGTTGCCGGACTGGCAACCTCCGCTGGCCTCGGTCGAACAGAATCAACGCGAGCAGGGCAGTAAACTGACCGTGGTCGAACTGTTCCGCAATGGTTATGCGCGGCCAACCTTACTGATTTGGGCGACGTTCTTCGTCAGCCTGATCTTGCTGTACTTCATGATCAGTTGGTTGCCGTCGCTGCTACTGGAAAGTGGCCTGAAACTTAACGAAGCCAATCTGGTGACGTCGATGTTCCTGTTCGCCGGCACCCTGGGTGCGATTTGCATGGCCTGGTTCGCCGACCGTTTGAAACGCAAGGTGCGACTGTTGTCCGGCGTGCTTGCAGGCGCTGCGCTGTGCACGATTGTGCTGGGGCTTAACCACGACAATCCGCGTTATCTGGTGGCCTGCGTGCCGCCGGGTTCTGCATCATTGGCGGGCAACTGACGCTGAACGCTTTCGCCAGTAACTTCTACCCGGCGCATGTGCGCGCCACCGGCACTGGTTGGGCATTGGGTGTGGGGCGATTTGGTTCGATTCTCGGGCCATTGTTCGGCAGCCTGTTGCTGGCGATGCACATTCCGGTGCAGCAGATTTTCTTCTTCTGCGCGATTCCGGCCGTCATCGCCGCATTGCTGATCATCCAGGTGCGTTCGCCCTCGGAAACCGTCGGGCAGTCGGTGGTGGAGCAAGCACTGAAAAGCTGAAGATCTTTTGCTGTCAGTGGACGACTGAGTTCGGCGGCAGATGCCCGAGTCGTTCGGTCAGGCGCAGCCGTTGGATCGGGTCATCGCTGAGCAACAACGCGTGTTCCAGATCAAACCGCTCGGCGTTCGGGCAGTCGAGCCGCTGATACAGGCTGGCCCGGGCCAGATAATCGGCGGCGCCGGCATCGCCCAGTTCAAGCACGCGTTCGGCATCAATCAGCGCGGCGATGAAGTCATCCTGAGTCAGGTGAAGCTGGCGCAAATTGCGCGACAGGCGCTGCAGCATCTGCACCGGCGTGGCAGTCAACAAATGCTCGGCATTGAGTTTCATGTTGGGCCCGTACTGGCGCTGCAACAGCTCACGACAGTCGTTGGGGTACAAGCGGCGACCGCCGCATGGATCGAGCAGATGATCGGCACCGGGCACGCGCAACAGGAAGTGCCCGGGGAAGTTGACCCCGACCAGGGGAATCTCCAGACCACGCGCCAGTTCCAGTGCAATCAATGCCAACGCCAGCGGCTGCCCGCGACGGGTCTGCAAGACTTTATGTATTAAAGCGGCCTGCGGACGGAGCGGGGTGAAGTCATCCATGGCAAAGCCCAGATCATTCATGCGCCGCAATAACGGCTGCGCCAACTCGCTGACTGGCAACATCGGCAAACCGTAGCTGACACGCTGTTGCAGATCCTTGAACTCCACAAGCAGCGCCTCGGGGTCGACTGCTTTTTCGTGCTCGGCGGCCATCCACAGCGCGGCTTCGAACAGCGCGGGAGGTGAACGGTGCAGGCACTCGAAAAAGCGTTGGCGCGGGCTCATCGAAATCTCCGTGGAATGCCTCGTTTTAGCCCCGTCCGTGGCATTCGTCCAGTGGCTCGGTGAACAGGTTGAGAGATATGCCGTAAAGCCTTCGTCGGCACGCCTGCTTATTCCGGTGCGCTCCAGCAATTTTCAGGCGCAAGCCTATACTGGCGTTCTACAAGAAGTGATTCGGGAGCCCAACGATGTTTGCGCTCATGCAAAGCACTCGCCTGGAATCGCTGCACCTTAGCGTCGACCCGGTTTGCGGGTTGAAGGCGGTCATTGCCATCCATAACAGCCGCCTGGGCCCAGCCTTGGGCGGGTGTCGTTATCTTGCCTACCCTAACGACGACTCCGCCGTCGAGGACGCCATTCGCCTCGCTCAGGGCATGAGCTACAAGGCCGCGTTGGCGGGTTTGCCGCAGGGCGGTGGGGTTGCGGTCATCGTGCGCCCGATTCATGTTGAAAATCGTGCAGCGCTGTTCGAAGCCTTCGGTCGTTGCATCGACCAGCTCGACGGTCGCTACATCACCGCCATCGACAGCGGCACTTCGGTGGCGGACATGGATTGCATCGCCCAACAGACCCAACACGTCACCAGCACCACCTCGGCCGGCGATCCGGCGCCGCACGCGGCGATGGGTGTGTTCGCCGGCATTCGTGCCACGGCGATGGCGCGCCTGGGCAGTGACAACCTCGAAGGCTTGCGCGTGGCGATTCAGGGCCTGGGCAATGTCGGTTATGCATTGGCCGAGCAACTGCACGCCGCCGGCGCCGAGTTGCTGGTCAGCGACATCGACCACGGCAAGGTGCAACTGGCGATGGAACAGCTTAATGCTCACCCTGTCGCCAACGATGCGTTGCTCAGCACGCCGTGCGACATCCTTGCGCCGTGTGGTCTGGGCGGTGTGCTCAATAGCCATTCGGTGGCGCAACTGCGCTGCGCGGCGGTGGCGGGCTCGGCGAACAATCAGCTGACGCATCTGGATGTGGCCGATCAACTGGAACGGCGCGGCATTCTTTATGCGCCGGATTATGTGATCAATGCGGGTGGGCTGATTTACGTCTCGCTGAAACATCGCGGTGAGGAATTGACCACCATTACCGCGCACCTGTCGAAAATCAGCTCGCGGCTGACTGAAGTTTTTGCCCATGCGCAGGCGGAGAAACGTTCACCGGCGCGGGTGGCGGATGAGTTGGCGGAAAGAGTTTTGTATCGCTGAGTTTCGCAGGCATGAAAAAGGCCCTGAGCCATTTGACTCAGGGCCTATTCAATTCGGGCATCAACTACTTTGCAGCTTTCGCCGCTTTGGCTGGCTTGACCGGCGCTTCGGCAGATTCTTCCGCCTCGGCTTTTTCGACCGGCTCGGCCGGCGCATTGATCAGCTCCGACAGTGCATCAGGCTGGCTCTTGAAGGCCCGGGCGAATACATCACGGTTCTTCGCCATGTAGATCCCGGCTTCTTCCACTTGCTGTTCAGTCAGGGACGGAACGGCTTTTTGCAACACATCGGCCAGATATTCGGCCAGTTCGAGCATTTTGTCATGACGGTCAGCTTCGGCTTTATCCATGAACAAGCGCTCCAGATCTCGGCTGCTGCGGTATACCACTTCGACGGCCATTCACCACCTCACATGCCTTCACATTTAGTTGTCTTTGCGACTACTGTATCTATATACAGCGAAAAGGATAAGCGAATCCCTGCGCTTTGGGTAGTGGCATTTCAATGTAGACCGAATTCAGGGTTTGTCAGCCGAGCCGCGTGACTGCGATTCGCAAGCAGGCTCACCCCACCTGAGCAGGGCATGTGCGACCAAACGCCACAGCGCGGGTTTTGCGGCACATCGCCATGATGCGTGGCCCTGTTTCTGCATGAAATCAGGCACGTGCAGAAAACCGTCACGTCCAACACGCATCATCCGCTCGAATCGGGCTAAGGAACATCATCGTGAAAATCAACTGGGCCGAGAAACTGCGGCAACAAGTGCATCAACTGGCCGAGTCCCTGGGCAACCTGTTCGTCGAGACTTTCCACTACCTGGCGCTGTTCGCCATTGGTGCGGTGACCGCGTATGCCGCGGTGATGGAGTTTCTCGGGATGCTCGAAGTCGGGCACATCAAGATCGATGACATTCTGTTGCTGTTCATCTATCTGGAACTGGGGGCGATGGTCGGGATTTATTTCAAGACCAACCACATGCCGGTGCGCTTCCTGATCTACGTGGCGATCACTGCGCTGACGCGACTGCTGATCTCCAATGTCTCGCACCACAATCCGCCGGACATGGGCATCATCTACCTGTGCGGCGGCATTCTGCTGCTGGCATTTTCGATTCTGGTGGTGCGTTACGCGTCGTCGCAATTTCCTTCGGTGAAGATCGAATACCCGCAACGCAAAGTCGGTACGGGTTCGAGTGAGCATCCCGATGTCGAGAAGGGCGAACTCTAAAGACCGGCCGATGGCCGAGGCTGGCCTTTGATCTGTGGCGGTGGCGGGGTCAGCCCGTCGCCGCTGGTCATGGCTTCGAGAATCGCCATGGCGCTGTGGCCCTGTTCGATGGCGATACCGAACTGAATGCTTTGCACCAGCAGCTTGAGGCGTTTAGGGTCATTGCGCTGTTCGGCGCTGATCATCCGCTTGGCCACGATCCGGCCGCTGTTGGACAGGGTCAGCATGATGCTGCCGTCCAGGCCCTGAATGCTCAGGTTGATCTGATAGTCCGGCGCGAAGGCATCGGTAATGATCTGAAAAGGATTGTCCATGATGCGTCACCGCCTGATTGAACGTGCAGTTGTTGACCGGCCGTCATCGGGTTGGTTCTCCCAACCAGACCATCGGCCATTCCGTGGCCATTTCGCGAAATTGCTCCTGTAGCGTTAGCAAGGTGCATGCCGGGAAAATTGTCGAACAATGAATCCGGCAAGAACAAGGCGAGCACTGGGCTCGCCTTGTTCATTTCTGGTCTATTTTCGGGCAGGTGAGCGCAGACAGTGCAGTCAGGCGGATCAGCACTCCACCCAGTTCACCGCCAGACCGCCCCGTGAAGTCTCTTTGTATTTGTCATGCATGTCGGCGCCGGTATCGCGCATGGTGCGGATCACCCGGTCGAGTGAGATGAAGTGGTTACCGTCGCCACGCAGGGCCATTTGTGTGGCATTGATGGCCTTCACCGCAGCGATCGCATTGCGTTCGATGCACGGCACTTGCACGAGGCCGCCGACCGGGTCGCAGGTCAGGCCAAGATTGTGTTCCAGGCCGATTTCGGCTGCGTTTTCCAGTTGCTCGGGAGTGGCGCCGAGTATTTCGGCCAGGCCGGCGGCAGCCATGGCGCAGGCCGAGCCGACTTCGCCCTGACAACCGACTTCGGCACCAGAGATCGACGCATTTTTCTTGCACAGAATGCCGACGGCGGCCGCGGACAGGAAGAAAGCGACGACGTCATCGTCAGACGCGTCCGGGTTGAATTTCATGTAGTAGTGCAAAACCGCCGGAATGATCCCCGCCGCGCCGTTGGTCGGCGCGGTGACCATGCGCCCGCCGGCAGCGTTTTCTTCGTTGACGGCGAGGGCGAACAGGTTGACCCATTCCATCGCCGACAGCGTCGAGCTGATCACATTCGGTTTGCCGATTTCCAGCAGGCTGCGATGCAGTTTTGCTGCACGGCGCGGCACCTTCAGACCGCCGGGGAGGATGCCTTCGTGGCGCAGGCCCTGCTCGACGCACTCGCGCATCACCGACCAGATATGCAGCAAACCCTGACGGATGTCCGCATCGCTGCGCCAGGCACGTTCATTGGCCATCATCAGCTCGGACACCCGCAGGTTGTGCTGCTTGCACAGCGACAACAGCTCGGCGGCGCTGGAAAAATCGTAAGGCAACACTACGTCACCCGACGGCGCGACACCTGATTCAGCTTCCGCCGCTTCGATGATGAAGCCGCCGCCGACCGAGTAGTACGTCTGCGTGAACAGCTCGGCAGATTCGCCAAAGGCTGTCAGCGACATGGCATTGGGGTGGTAGGGCAGGCTCTCGTCCAGCAGCAGGAGATCGCGTTGCCAGTCGAAGGCAATCGACCGTCCGTCGGCGAGGGGCAGTTGCCCGGTGTGGCGCAGTTGCTCGATGCGCGCATCGATGGTCGTCGGGTCGATGCTGTCCGGCCATTCGCCCATCAGGCCCATGATCGTGGCGCGGTCGGTGGCGTGACCCACGCCGGTGGCCGACAGCGACCCGTATAAACGGATTTCAACGCGGTACACATCATTGAGCAGACGTTGATCGCTCAGCGCTTGAGCAAAGGTCGCGGCCGCGCGCATCGGGCCGACGGTGTGGGAACTGGACGGGCCGATGCCCACTTTGAATAGATCGAAAACACTGATAGCCATGCTAAACCCTTACAAGCAATGGAGGAGGAATCGCTGCCATTTTTTGTCGGACAAGCGCAATGTCGGCGATACTGCCTCGCTCGGTCGGACGTGACCAACGAAACTTCCTAAGACAGCCTTTAGCAGGACTAAACGATGAGTCGTCAATTGCATGCGCAGACCTACGTCTGGCTGCAGGTGTTTTCCTGTGCCGCGCGGCACCTTTCCTTCACCCGTTGTGCTGAAGAGCTGCACATCACGCCGGGCGCGGTCAGCCAGCAAATCCGCCAACTGGAAGAGCGCCTCGGCTTTCGGCTGTTTCACCGGCGTGCGCGGGGCGTGGAATTGAGTGCGGAAGGCCAGCGGCTGGCGATCACGGTGAATGAGGCGTACGGCAGCATCGACGCCGAATTGCGTCGACTGGATGCCGGGATGATCAGCGGGATCCTGCGGGTGCGTTCCATTCCATCGTTCCTCAGCAAATGGCTGACGCCGCGTTTGCCGCGTTTACAGCAGCGTTACCCGGACATCCAGTTGCGACTGGTGGCCGAGGACAGCAGCGTGCCGTTGCATGAGGGCGATTTCGATTTGGCCATCGACCTGAACGACGGCAGTTATCCGGGTTTGTTATCCACAGCGTTGCTCGATGAGCAGATTTTCCCGGTGTGCGCGCCAAGCCTCTTGCGCGGTCGCCCGCCGCTGCACGGGCCGGTGGACCTGGTGCATTTCCCCTTGTTGCACGACATCACCGCCTGGCGCGGCAGTTATGAATATGCGGAATGGGAATTTTATTTGAATGCGATCGGCTTCGAAGGCGCCGACGTGCGGCGTGGGCATACCTTCAATCGCAATCACCTGACCATCGAAGCGGCAATTGCCGGCATGGGCGTCGCGATTGCGCGGCGCACATTGCTCAATGATGAGCTGGAGCGGGGCGCGTTGATCGTGCCGTTCGGGCTATCGGTGCCCAATCACAAACGTTACGTGTTGCTGTATGCGCCGGGCGCGTTGAGTCATCCGGGCGTGCGTGCAGTGCATGACTGGCTGGTAGAGGAGGCAGGGATTTTTCGCAGCTTGCACCCGTTGAACGACGGGCAATTGTGAGCAGATTTTGCAGGAAGGCATGGCGACCCAACTCCCGACCTTACCAGTGCTTTGTCCGGTTGTCCGGCTTTTTCTGCGAATGAATATTTATCTTTTTTCAGGGGTTGAAATGTTCGACGGTCGGGCCGATTGTTGTAACCAAGGGGTCAGGAAATTCAATTCGAGGCCCCTCGCGAGCTAGCTGAAATAAGGGATGAACTATGCAAATCCAAGTCAACAGCGATAACCATATTCAAAGTAGTCAACGACTGGAGGAGTGGGTACGCACCACCATTGAGAGCACGCTCGAACGTTATGAAGAAGACCTTACCCGTGTCGAAGTCCATCTGAGCGACGAGAACGGTGACAAACCAGGTCCCCATGACTTGCGCTGCCAACTGGAAGCGCGGCCAAAAGGCCATCAACCGGTTTCCGTTACCCATAAAGCCGATTCGCTGGAACTGGCGATCGATGGCGCTGCCGAAAAACTCGAGCACGCGCTGGAACACCTTTTTGGCAAACTGCGAGGTAAACCACGCGCCGCTGTGGTGCCGTTCAGCAAAGCGAACGATTCGCTGCTGGAAGAAGAGTTTCTAGAGAACGAACAGGCAGCGATCAACAGTTGATGCGCTGATTATTCAAGTCACCCAATGAGAACGGGCCTGCTGATGCAGGCCCGTTTTTGTTTGTGGTGTTGCTGGAGGTTGTGCACGGCTCAGGCTCCAAACCCTCACCCCAGCCCTCTCCCGGAGGGAGAGGGGGCCGATCGAGGTGTCTGGTTTATTGCTTCGACCTGAAATACCGCGTCGATTACGGATTCGGCGAAGCATTATCAGATCGGCGTATGTCTGCAGCATCCCCCAATCAGCCCTCTCTCCCGGAGGGAGAGGGGGCCGATCGAGGTGTCTGGTTTATTGCTTCGACCTGAAATACCGCGTCGATTACGGATTCGGTGAAGCATTATCAGGTCGGCGTATCTCTGCAGCATCCCCCAATCAGTCCCCTCTCCCTCTGGGAGAGGGTTAGGGTGAGGGGCTTTTCAAAACATCAGAACGCCACAGATGTCTGCACATAAACCGTGCGCGGCTCACCCACATACTTCCCTTTGTTGTTGTCATCGAACGACCGCGTGAAGTACTGCGTGTTGAAGATGTTCTTCACGCCCACCGCCACATTCAAATCCGACAGTTGCGGCCCGAAGTCGTAACCCGCACGGCTGCTGAACAGCATGTAGCCCGGGATCTTGCCGGTGCTGCCGTCAGCGCTTTCTTTTGAGGTGTTGGCGTTGTCGGCGAACTGGTCGCTTTGGAAGCTGCTGTCCAGATTCAACTTCCACGGCCCTTCGGTATAACCGACGCCAACCGTGCCTTTGTGTTTGGAAGAGAACGGCACGCGATTACCCTTGTTCGGTCCATCTTCGCGGATGGACGCGTCAACATAGGCGTAGGAGGCATAGACGTCGAAGCCGGCCAGTGCCGGGCTCAAGTCATCGAGCGCGTAATTGATGCTGGTCTCGATGCCTTGATGGCGAGTTTCACCACGGGCGATCACCGAATCGTTGGTTTGGTTGCTTTCGTACTGGTTGTCGAAGTTGATCAGGAACGCACCGATTTCCGCGCGCAATGCGCCGTTGTCATAGCGAGTGCCGAGTTCCCAGGTGCGGGCCTTCTCGGGTTTGACCTCACCACTGGTCACGCGGTTGGGCATCTGGCTGTACTGCACGCTGCCGAACGAGCCTTCGGTGTTGGCGTACAGATTCCAGCTATCCGTCAGGTGATAAAGCACGTTCAACGCCGGCAGTGCGGTGTTGTAGTCGCCCTTGTATTTGACGTTGGTCAGGTTGTTGGTCTGCCGGGATTCGATCATCTCGTAGCGCACGCCCGGGGTGATCGTCCATTTGCCGATGTCGATACGGTCGTCGACGAAGAATGCATTGGCCTCGGTGCCGCCCCGAGTGTCGCGGTCGTTACGGCTGTTGGTGGTCGGGTATTCGTTGCTGGCGATCGGCGTGCGATAGCGCAATTCGTGGCCGGCCTCGTTGATGTAGCGGTAGCCGACGCCGACTTCATGGCTGGTCGGGCCGAGGTCGAAGCCTTGGGCGAAACGGGTTTCGAAACCGCGCACCCAATACTCGCGTGGCGACAGCGACAGGAATGTGCCCTGATCCAGATAACCGCTGCGCAGGGTTTTGGTAAAGAACGTGTTGGCGGTGAATTCGCGGCGATCTTCCTGATAGCGATAACCGAAGTTGAACATCGTGCGACGGCCCCAGAACTGGTCTTTCGGGCGCGTCGATTGGTACGGATCGGCATCGTAATCAGCGACGTTCAAACCGCCGGGCATGTCTGCTTTACCTTCGTAATACTGGGCCATGGCGTTGAAGCTGTTGGCATCGTCGAGCTGATATTTGCCCTTGAGGATCAGGTCGTCGATTTCAGTGTCGCTGTGTTCGCGCCAGTCGCCACCGCGGGTGCCGGAATACAGAAGGGCGCCGCCCAGACCGTTGGCGTTGGTGCCGCCGGCCAGCAGATTGGCGCTGGTCTTGAAGCCGTCGTGGCTCGACGAAGGGCTGGTCTCGGTCTGAAAGCCCCCCTTGACCGTCGGCTCGTCAGGAATCGCGCGAGTGACGAAGTTGACGACGCCGCCGACGTTCTGCGGGCCGTAACGTACTGCACCGCCGCCGCGCACCACGTCCACGGCGTCCATGTTGCCCATGCTGATGGGCGCGAACGACAACTGCGGCTGACCGTAAGGCGCGAACGGCACCGGGATGCCGTCCATCAACACGGTCGAGCGTGCCGCCAAGCGCGGGTTCAAACCACGGATGCCGAAATTCAGCGCCATGTCATGGCTGCCGGTGCCGTTGTTTTCCGGAGCGTTGACGCCGGGGATACGGTTGAGCACATCGCGTGCCTGAGTTGCACCCTGGCGTTCGAACTCTTCGCGGCGGATCACGTCGCGGGCGCCGGGATGTTCAAACACGTTGATCTGCGCGGCGTCGCCGAGCCAGTCGCCGACGACTTTCGAGGTGTCCAGCTCCAGCGCTGCATCATTGACCGGTTGCAGGCTGAAAGCGTTGTTGCCCTCGGCGCGGGCTTGCAAACCGGTGCCCTCGAGTAATGCATCCAGACCTTGCTCGGTCGTGTAATTACCTTCCAGACCACGGCTTTGCACGCCGCTGGTGACTTGCGAACCGAAAGAAATCAGCACCCCGGCTTCACGGCCGAATTGATTAAGGGCGTTTTCCAGCGAAGACGGTGCGATGTGAAACGCCTTGGCATCGCTGGCCATTGCAGCGGGCAGGGCGCTGAAGCTCAGGCTGGCGCCGAGGATGAGATTGCGCAGGCAGCGGGCCAGTGGCGTGAGGCGGGTGGGGTGCATGGTGGATGATCCTGAGAAGGTTGAATCAAGGGGCTTTCCTTCTCTGTCACGCCAGATCTGAAAAACGGCTCATTTATTTTCAAGATCAAAAGATCGCAGCCTGCGGTTACACCCGCGCCTCGACGCTGACCCAATAGCGGGTAAAGCGCTTCACCTTCACCGGCAAGCTGATTTCCAGCAGATCGAGAATCCGCTCACTGTCGTCCAGCGGATACGTCCCGGAGATCAGCAACCCGGCAACCTTGGCATCGCAATTGAGCTGCCCGCGCCGGTAGCGGCCCAGTTCTTCGAGGAAGTCGCCGAGGCGCATATGCGCGGCCACCAACATGCCGTCCGCCCAGGCGCCGCTGTTGGCGTCCAGTGGTTTGGCGTCGCTGGCGGCAGTCGTGGTGAAACTCAGTTGGCGAGCGACGGGCAGCAGCATCGGCGCGCGTTCGCTGGTGGCCAGTTCGACTTGACCTGCAAACAGCGCAACCTGTGTGCGGTCGGCAAATTGCCGCACATTGAGCCTTGCGCCCCGGGTTTTCAGAATGCCCTGCGCGGTGTGTATTTCGAACGGTTGCGCGGCCGTCAGGAGGATTTCGCCTTCCAGCAAGCGGATCAACCGTTGATCGACGCGCACGTCTGCCGCACTGCCCGTGTTCAGTTGCAACTGATCGTCCGCCCCCAGCCCGATCTTGCGACGCTGGCCAATCGGGCTGCGGTAATCGGCGAGCAGCGGAGGCAGCGGATTGTGCTCGCGCAGGCCCCAGGTGGCGGCAGAACCGGCGCCGAGAATCAGCAGCAGTTTCAGTGCCTGACGTCGGCTGCCGGACTTCGGCCTGTTCAATGCCGCATGCGCCAGCGGTGAAGAAACACCGCGTAAACGCTGGTTGACTCGTTGAATGTGTTCCCACGCGCGGCGGTGCTCACTGTGGGCATCCAGCCACTGCTGCAACGCCAGTTGCTGGCGCGCGGTCAGCGTGCCTTGCTGCACTTCCATCAGCCAGTGCACCGCTTGCTCAGCCACTTGCGAGGAAAAATCCGGCGCTTGATTCATAGCGCGAAATAGCAGCGCAGCGCCGCTTTGTTCAGATGACGTTTGACCGTGGCCACGGAAATATCCAGTTCGGCGGCGATCTGCGGGTAGGTCAGGCCATCGATCTGCGCCAATAGAAATGCGCGTTTGACCTGACGTGGCAGACCATCGAGCAACTGATCCAGCTCGATCAGGGTTTGCAGGATGATTGCTTTGTCTTCTTCCGACGGCGCCACCACGTCCGGCATCTGCGCCAATGTTTCCAGATAGGCGCGCTCCAGATCCTGGCGGCGGTAGTGATTGAACAAAACCCGTTTGGCGAGAGTGGTGAGGAAGGCGCGTGGTTCGATGATCACCGGTGGCTCGCGCGCGGTGAGCACTTTGATAAAGGTGTCCTGCGCCAGATCCGCCGCGCTGTCCGGGCAGCCGAGCTTGCGCCGCAGCCAGCCGGTAAGCCAGCTGTGGTGAGCCTGATAAAGCGATTCGACGGGATGGGCGGATGGCAACGGTAGTGCTCCGGGCGCTTTCGCTCTGCGGCAGAAAGCATGCGTTAGAGAACAAGAATGGTTCGCATTGTAGGGGCGCAGGTGGCTTGCCGGCAATCAGATGCTTTTGCATATGAGAATATTTATCATTAAACTCGATCGCCTGTTGGTCCGGCTTGTCGGCCGGACGTTTTTCGTTTCAGGGTCGAAACATGAAAGCCAAACTCGCCACACTCCCGCTGTCCTATCGTCTGGCCGTTACCTCGCGGGTGCTGGCGGCGGTGTTTGGCGGCTATCTGGTGGCCGCACTGGCCAGTGTCACCCTGACGATGTGGCTGCCATTGAGCCGCGCCGAAGCCGTAGTGACGGGCATGACCGTTTCCTTTCTGGTCTATCTGGTCGCGGTGCTTTGGTGTTTTGCCTGTCGCACGGCGTGGTCGGCATGGGTCGGTTTGCTGGTGCCGAGTGTGATTCTGGCGACCATTTCCGGCGCGGCGCGGGGGTTGGGTTTCGCATGAAAGAGGGTTTCCGCCAGGCCATGGCATGGCTGCACACCTGGACCGGGCTGGTGTTCGGCTGGTTGCTGTTTGCGATTTTCCTGACCGGAACCCTGGCTTACTTCAACGACGAAACCAGTCACTGGATGCAGCCGGAAATTCCCGCATGGCCAATCAATGCCGAGGCGAGCCTGACGCTGGCGCAGGATTACCTGCAACAACATGCGGCCGGCGCCACGCGTTGGCTGATCGACTTGCCCAATGCCCGTGATCCCGGCCTGACCGTGCGTTGGCAACAGGCGCCAGCCAAACCCGGCGAGCGTGGCCGCTTCGAATCGAAAACCCTCGACGCGCAAACCGGTGACGAGGTGCAGGGGCGCGAAAGCATGGGCGGCGAGTTCTTCTACCGCTTCCATTTCCAGCTGCAAATGCCTTATCCATGGGGCCGCTGGCTGGCGACGATTGCCGCCATGGTGATGTTTGTCGCGCTGATCACCGGGATCATCACCCACAAAAAAATCTTCAAGGACTTCTTCACGTTCCGCCCGCGCAAAGGCCAGCGTTCCTGGCTCGATGGGCATAACGCGGTGGGCGTTCTGGTGCTGCCGTTTCACTTGATGATCACCTACAGCAGTCTGGTGATTTTCATGTCGATGGTCATGCCCGCGAGCATCGTGGCGTCTTATGGTGGCGACGTTCGCAAGTTCTACGATGAGGTTTTTCCTGCGTCGAAAACCCCGGAACGGGCCAACATTCCTGCTGCACTGGCACCGATGGCGCCATTGCTGGCCAAGGCCAGTGAGCAATGGTCGGGTGGCACCACCGCACGACTGTCCGTGAGCAATCCGGGCAATGCAAATGCCACGGTAGTGTTGTCCCGCGCGGGCGACCGAGTGGTGCACGATTTCGGTCGCGCGGTGACCTTCAACGGTGTCACTGGGCAGATGCTCGGCAGCACGCCGGAGCAACCTGTGGCGATGGCCGTCGGTGGCGCATTTTACGGTTTGCACATGGGCCATTTCGCCGGGCCGGTATTGCGCTGGCTGTATTTCATCTGTGGTCTGGCCGGCACGGCGATGATCGGCACCGGGCTGGTGATCTGGCTCGGCAAGCGTCAGCTCAAACACGCCAAGAGCGGCGTCATACCGTTCGAATTGCGGCTGGTGGAAGTGCTGAACATTGCCAGCATGGCCGGGTTGGTGACGGCGGTGGCGGTGTTCTTCCTGGCCAATCGGCTGTTGCCCGTGAGTCTGGCCGGGCGCGCCGATTGGGAAGTGAATGCATTCTTTATCGCCTGGGGTTTGAGCGTCGCGCATGCGTTGTTGCGCCCTGGACGCAAAGCCTGGGTTGAACAGCTGGCGTTGGGCGCCTTGCTGTTTATTGCGGTGCCTTTGATCAATGCGCTGACCACGCCGTGGAACCTTGGCGTAACGCTTGCGCAGGGCGATTGGGTGCTCGCCGGTTTCGACCTGACCTGTCTGGGGACAGGCGTTTTTCTGGCGTGGGCCGCGTGGAAAATGCAGCGCGTCGGCAACACCGTCAGCGTGAAAAAAACTCGCCGCGAAATGCCTCGGCCCGTCACGCTCGAGCAAGGGACAAACTGATGCTGCTGGCGCTTTTACTGTGCTACGCCGGGTTCACGGCATTGTGTTTGTCCATGCCTCGGCACCACGATGAATTGCTCGGGCATAAACCGTCGACGCGACGGGGTCAGGCCCTGAAGCTGGCGGGGTGGCTGCTGCTGGGTTTGTCGCTTTGGGCGGCCGTCACAGCCAACGGCTGGAGTCTGGGTCTGGTCGATTGGTTCGCGGTGCTGATGCTCAGCGGCTTGGCGTTGGTGCTGTTGCTGCCGTATCGCCCGCGTCTGGCTTTGGCGCTGGCCGGTTTGAGTCTGTTGGCCAGTCCGGTCGCAGCCTGGGCGCAGTGCTGACGTGCTGATCGGCCATCCCCCGGAATCGCGCGACGACGAGCCGCTTGGCGCGCGTGCGCATTTTCTTCAGGTGTTCCTCTCCCAGCGTTCACAGATGGAAGCGCTGGTGAGCCGCCGCGTTGGCTGCCGGGCGACGGCGGCGGATCTGGTGCAGGATCTGTTTCTGCGTTTCTGGCGTCGGCCGCTGGTACAGGTCGAGGAACTCAGCACCTACCTGTTGCGCTGCGCCGGCAACATCGCCATCGACCATTTGCGCAGTGAAGGCACGCGGGTGCGCGTCAACGAAGGCTGGCAACCCGACGAGCCGGACAGCCACGGCAGTGAACCACAAGCCGCGCTCGAAGCCGGTAATGATCTGCGCCATGTCGAAGCGGCGTTGCGCGCCTTGCCCGAACGCACCCGGCAGATCTTTTTGCTCAATCGAATACACGGCCGCAAGTACGCGGACATCGCCAAAGCCATGGGCCTGTCCCAGAGCGCCGTGGAAAAACATATGATGCGCGCCCTCGAGGCCTGTAAGGCCAGCCTGCGCGAACCCGCGCCACGCACGCCAGGGAAAGCAACGTGAAGCATACCGACCGCGTCACTCCGACGCCCGCCCAGGAACAGGCCGCTTTCGCCTGGCTGAGCCTGTTGCATGATCGGCCCAGAGCAGGGGATCAACTCACGTTTAGCCAATGGCTGCGCGCCGACCCCGCCCACGCCGAGGCCTACGCCCAGGCGCAGGTAATCTGGGAATTGAGTGAAGGCCCGGCGAAAACGTTGGCCGATGAAGAGGCTTTCGCGCTGCAAGGCTATCTCAACGCCATGGATCGCCCGCGTCGTCCGCCGCTCTTGCGCTGGTCCGGCGGGTTGGCGATGGCCGCGTGTCTGGTGCTGATGATCAGCCTCGGAACGGGCTGGCAACCGCAGCGTTGGCTGGATGATCTCAATGCCGACTATGTTTCTGCACCGGGCGAAGTCCGCACCGTAACTCTCGCCGATCAATCGCAAGTGACGCTGGACGCCGACAGTGCCATTGCCGTGGATTTCAGCCAGGGCGAGCGCCATGTGCAGTTGCGTCGCGGCGCCGGGTTTTTCAGCGTCACGCACACGGGCGATCCCTTTGTGGTCGAGGCCGAGAAGGGCCAGGCGCGGGTGCTCGGGACGCAATTCGAAGTGCGTCTGCAACCCCATGGAGCGCAGGTGACGGTGTTGTCCGGGCGCGTCGGCGTGACAGCGGATCAAGGGGGCGAGCAGCAGATTCTCACCGCCGGCCAGCAAGTGGCTTACGGTGATGGGACTGCGGAAAAACTGCATGTCGTGGACAGCGAGGCGCAACTGGCCTGGCGCAAAGGCTGGCTGACTTACTACAAATCGACGCTGGCGGATGTGGTGCAGGATCTTCGCCGCTATTACCCGGGGCGGATCGTCTTGCTCAACGATGAGCTGGCGGCGCGCAGGGTCAGCGGCAGTTTTCCGAGCAAGGATCCGCAGGCAGTGCTCAATTCCCTGCAAGGAGTCTTGGGGTTTGAGCAGCATCGGGTTTTTGGGCAGATGATTATTTTGCGCTGACGTTGCCGGCCCCTTCGCGAGCAGGCTCGCTCCCACATTTTGAAATGCGATCCGCTGTGGGAGCGAGCCTGCTCGCGAAGGCGTCAGACCAAACAACACACCTCCCCACATTTTGAAATGCGATCCCCTGTGGGAGCGAGCCTGCTCGTGCGGGCGTCAGACCAGACAACACACCTCCCCACATTTTGAAATGCGATCCCCTGTGGGAGCGAGCCTGCTCGCGAAGGCGTCAGACCAGACACACATCTCTCGAAAAATAATTTCAGAAATATAGTGAGGTAAACCCGAGCCCCATCCGTGTAGTGACTGAAACTGCGAGTCATTCGCATCCGTTGCGGTTCTACACAGGTCATTGAGCAATGAAGTCCAGGGCAAAATCGGGTTCGGTCAAACAATGGTTGGGCGTTTCGGCATTAAGTTTTTCGGCATTGGCGCTGTTGCCAATGAGCGTCGCGCTCGCCGCTGAAACCGTCAACAGCCAGGCGCAAAAGCAATTCAATTTCGCATTGGTTGCCAAACCGTTGCCGCAAGCCCTGAGCGACTTCAGCCGCGTCACCGGGCAAAGCGTGGTCTACACCGATGAAGCGCCGTACGGCCTCACCGCGCCAGCCGTCAATGGACAGATGAATGCAGAACAAGCGCTGCAACGCCTGCTTGCCGGTTCCGGCCTGAGCTTCCGCCGCACCGACAGTCACACCCTGGCACTTGAGCCGCAGCCCACCGAAGGCGCGCTGAATCTGGGCGCCACCACCATCACCTCGATGCGCAATGAGTCGACGAGTTACCAGCCGCCGCCAACCAGCTCGGTGATGCGTTCCTCGGCCTCGCTTCAGGAAATCCCGCAGACCGTCAATGTCATCCCGGCGCAGGTCATTCGCGATCAGGCGCCGCGCAATCTCGACGACGCGCTGGCCAACGTCAGCGGCATCACCCAGGGCAACACGCTGGGCAGCACCCAGGATTCGGTGATGACCCGCGGCTTCGGTGATAACCGCAACGGCTCGATCATGCGCGACGGCATGCCGATCGTGCAGGGGCGTGGCATGAACGCCACGGTCGATCGCGTCGAAGTGCTCAAAGGCCCGGCCTCCTTGCTGTACGGTATTCAGGACCCGGGCGGCGTGGTCAATCTGGTCAGCAAGAAACCTGAACTGACGCAATACAATGCGTTGACCTACACCGGGTCGACCTACGGCGACGGCAAGAACGGCAGCGGCGGCACCTTCGACAGCACGGGCGCACTAGGCGATTCCGGGCTGGCCTATCGCATGGTGGTGGATCATGTCGACGAAGATTATTGGCGCAATTTCGGCACTCATCGGGAAACGTTGATCGCCCCTTCGCTGGCCTGGTATGGCGAACGTACCCAGCTGTTATTCGCTTATGAACATCGCGAGTTTCTCTCCCCGTTCGACCGTGGCACGCTGATCGATCCGCGCACCAATCACCCGTTGGACATCTCGCGCAAGCAACGTCTCGACGAGCCGTTCAACGACATGGAAGGGCGTTCGGATCTGTATCACTTCGAAGCCGATCACGAACTCAACGACGACTGGAAAGCCCACTTCGGCTACAGCTGGAACCGCGAAACCTACGACGCCAGCCAGGTCCGCGTGACCGCCATAAACACCCAAAACGGCACGCTGACCCGCAACATGGACGGCACCCACGGCGCGATCAGCACCGACCGTTTCACCACCGCCAGCCTCGAAGGCAAGGTCAACGTGCTGGGCATGCAGCATGACCTGGTGTTCGGCGTCGATGACGAGTACCGCAAGATCTACCGCGTCGACCTGATCCGCCAGAAAAGCCTGAGCACCTTCAGCTACACCAACCCGGTGTACGGTCGTGAAGTCGAGGGCTCCACGGTCAGCGCCGCCGACAGCGCACAGACCGATGAACTGCGCAGCGACTCGGTCTTTTTGCAGGACTCCATCCACCTCAACGACCAGTGGATTCTGGTCGCCGGCGGACGTTTTCAAGAGTACGACCAGTACGCCGGCAAAGGCGTGCCGTTCAAGGCCAACACCGACAGCAATGGCCAGAAATGGGTGCCGCGCGCAGGTCTGGTGTATCGCTACACCGACGAGTTGTCGTTCTACGGCAGCTACACCGAATCGTTCAAACCCAACTCGACCATTGCTCCGCTGAGCGGCAGCAGCACCGTGCTCGACGGCAGCATCGCGCCGGAAGAAGCGAAGTCGTGGGAGCTGGGTGCGCGGCTGGACATGCCGGGGCGCATCACCGGCAATATCGCGCTGTTCGACATCAAGAAACGCAACGTGCTGGTGGCCAATTCCGAAGGCCCGACAACGATTTACAGCGCAGTCGGTGAAGTGCGCTCCCGGGGTCTGGAAGTGGACATGACCGGTCAGTTGAGCGACCGCTGGAGCATGATCGGCAGCTACGCCTACACCGATGCCGAAGTCACCGAAGACCCGGAATACAAGGGCAAGCGTTTGCAAAACGTGGCGAAGAACAGCGGCTCATTGTCGGCGGTGTATGACTTCGGCAGCGTGATCGGCGGCGATCAGTTGCGCGTTGGCGCCGGGGCGCGCTACGTCGGCGAGCGGGCGGGTAATGCGGTGAATGATTTCGATCTGCCGAGCTACACCGTGGCCGACGCGTTCGCCACTTACGACACCAAAATCGAAGGGCAGAAGGTCAAGTTTCAGCTCAATGTGAAGAACCTGTTCGACCGCACTTATTACACCTCGTCGGCGAGCCGGTTCTTTGTGTCGATGGGGGATTCGCGGCAGGTTTCGTTGTCGAGCACCCTGGAGTTCTGATCCGCAACCGCGTCATCGTTCATCGCTGGCAAGCCAGCTCCCACAAGGATCTGGGTCGAGCACATATTTCTTGAGCGACTGAAGACTTTGTGGGAGCTGGCTTGCCAGCGATGAGGCCCTGACAGACAGCGAAAATCACTGATCTAACGCAAAAACGCCTGCCGATATTCGCCGGGCGTCCCACCCAACACCTGCTTGAAACGATTGGTGAAATGACTCGCACTGGCAAATCCGCACGCCAGTGCAATCTCTCCCAGTGGCAACGCCGTCCCGCGCAACAACTCCCGCGCCCGACTCAAACGCCGGGCCAGCACGTATTGATGCGGCGGCAGCCCGAAGCTCACGCGAAACATTCGCGCAAAGTGATACTCCGACAACGCACACAACCCGGCCAGTTGCCCGAGGCTGATCGGCTCGGCCAACTGACTGTCGATGAAGTCCACCAGTTGCCGGCGTTGGTGCGGTGCCAGCCCGCCTTTCAAACGTAAACCCTGCCGCGCACCGACCTGACTGAGCAAGGTATGGCTGATCAATTCATGGGCAATGCTGCTGGTCAGCAAACGTTCGGCCGGCTCGTCCCAGTTCAGGTTCAGCAATTGCCGAAAGCGCTGCGCTTGCTGCGGATCTTCGAGGAAGGTCTGCTCGCGCAGTTGCATCTCGCGCGGCTCGCGATCGAGCAACGTCACGCAACCGAGGGCAAATTGTTCGGCGCTGAAATACAGGTGTGCCAGGCGGATATCGCCATTGATCACCCAGCCTGATTCGTGATCCGCCGGCAGGATGCACAGCTTGTCCGGCCCGCCCTTGTGGCCCGGCTGACCGCGACGAAACGTGCCAGTGCCACCGGCGATATAGCACGAGAGGGTGTGATGGCTCGGCGCTTCGTATTCCTGGGCGTCGTGGTGATTGGTCCACAGGGCCGCAGACAAACCGTCACCGAGCTCGGCGCTGTGCACAAGGCATGCGTTCGGCGAGCGGTTAAGTGCCTGGAAGACTTGCAGGTTTTCGATGGCGGCCATGATCGGTTCTCTTCAACGACTTGCATCCTACTCCGTCGCCTTCGCGCTGCCAGCCAGTCGGCCGACAAAAGCGCAAGTTTATGCAAGCGTGGTCTTCAGGCCGCAGCGGACACTGAAATCCAATTGAGGAGTGTCCATCATGAACCTGTCGTTGTATCTGCTGACCGTGCTGATCTGGGGCACCACCTGGATTGCCTTGAAATGGCAATTGGGCGTGGTGGAGATTCCAGTGTCGATCGTCTATCGCTTTGGCCTGGCCGCGCTGGTGCTGTTTGCGCTGTTGCTGCTCAGCCGCCGGTTGCAACCGATGAACCGGCGCGGGCACCTGATCTGTGTGGCGCAGGGCGTGTGTCTGTTCTGCGTCAACTTCATGTGCTTTTTGACCGCCAGCCAGTGGATTCCCAGCGGTCTGGTGGCGGTGGTGTTTTCCACCGCCACCTTGTGGAATGCGCTCAATGCACGGGTGTTCTTCGGTCAGCGCATTGCCCGCAATGTGTTGATGGGTGGGGGATTGGGGTTGTTCGGCCTGGGCCTGTTGTTCTGGCCGGAACTGGCCGGCCATCAGGCTACGCCGCAAACCTTGCTCGGTCTTGGCCTGGCACTGTGCGGTACGTTGTGTTTCTCGGCGGGTAACATGCTCTCGAGCCTGCAACAGAAGGCCGGGCTCAAACCGCTGACCACCAACGCCTGGGGCATGGCTTACGGTGCCGCGATGCTGTCGGTGTGGTGTCTGGTCAAAGGCATTCCCTTCGACATGGACTGGTCACCTCGTTACGTCGGTTCGCTACTGTATCTGGTGATTCCGGGCTCGGTCATTGGCTTCACCGCGTACCTGACGCTGGTCGGGCGCATGGGCCCTGAACGCGCAGCGTATTGCACGGTATTGTTCCCGGTGGTGGCGCTGAATGTTTCGGCCTTTGCCGAAGGTTATCAATGGACAGCGCCAGCGCTGGTGGGGCTGGTTCTGGTGATGTTGGGTAATGTGCTGGTATTCCGTAAACCCCGGACATTGGAAATGCCGAGCCAAGGCAAGTTGGTGTGAAACCACCGAGCGCTGAATCTTCAGCGCTCGACTTTCAATGTGATGTAAATCATCACCGGGAATATGAAATCAACAATATGCCGTGCCCAGTCCTTGGCGTTCCATGATTGCGAAGTGTCCATGTCGAACCATTCGACGCCCACCGTTTGCAAGCAGACGTAATAAATGAATATTGCCGCCAGTATGCCCATGATCGAGAATTTTTTTGACTCGTGGAATTCCTCCGCACTCGCGTTGATGTTGCGATAAAGCTGATAGGTGCCTATCAGGCAGAGCACGGTGTAAGTAACTTCCATTGATGATGAACCAGTAGATTCGGTGATGAATCATCGGTGATTCAATGGCTCGGTACTTGATGGTTTCACTGGCAGTGGTGGTGTCCATACTGAGGATGTGAGCCACGTAGGTGTAGTTGGATTCATAGTCTGTGAAGTTCTGAATCATGACCAGCAAACCAAAGATGCTGATGTACGCCATTAATATTACTTTGCTGTAACGAATAAGTTTTTCGGTGCTCAAGTTGTCCACGGTATTTGCTCTCCATTTGTTTATCGTTAGGTCGATAATCATGCGGAGCTTATAACGCGGCTGTTTAATTTGGTTTGTTGTTGATTTTCAAGTTGTGTATGTAAGGAAGTAGGGGGCAAGTACCCTGCGGCACTTGCCCGTTATTTCAGCCGCGCCAGACTTGCGGGTTCACCAGATCCTGCGGACGTTCGCCGAGCAGCGCGCTGCGCAGGTTGGCGAGGGCGCGATTGGCCATGGCTTCGCGGGTTTCATGGGTGGCCGAACCGATGTGCGGCAAAGTTACGGCGTTTTTCAGCTGGAACAGTGGTGACTCGGCCAGCGGTTCTTTTTCGTAGACGTCGAGGCCGGCACCGCGGATGCGGTTGTTTTGCAGCGCCTCGATCAGTGCCGGTTCATCGACCACCGGGCCACGGGAAATGTTGACCAGAATCGCGCTCGGCTTCATCAGGGACAGTTCACGATGGCTGATCAGGTGGCGGGTCTTGTCACTGAGTGGCACCACCAGGCAGACGAAGTCGGCTTCGGCCAGGAGTTGGTCGAGGCTGCGAAATTGTGCGCCGAGTTCTTGCTCAAGCTCGGTCTTGCGGCTGTTGCCGCTGTAGATGATCGGCATGTTGAAACCGAACCGACCCCGGCGGGCGACGGCGGCGCCGATGTTGCCCATGCCGACGATACCGAGGGTTTTGCCGTGGACGTCACAGCCGAACAGCGGGGCGCCGACGCTGGCTTGCCATTGGCCGGCCTTGGTCCAGGCGTCGAGTTCGGCGACGCGGCGAGCACTGCTCATGATCAGGGTGAAGGCGAGGTCGGCGGTGCTTTCGGTGAGCACGTCCGGGGTGTTGGTGAGCATGATCCCGCGTTCGTTGAAGTAGTCGAGGTCGTAGTTGTCGTAGCCGACCGACACGCTTGAGACCACTTCGAGTTTGGCGGCGGTTTCGAGTTGAGCCTTGCCGAGTTTGCGGCCGACGCCGATGAGGCCATGGGCGTGGGGCAGGGCTTCGTTGAATTGGGCGCTGATGTCACCGGCCTTCGGGTTGGGGACGATGACGTCGAACTCTTGTTGCAGGCGTTCGATCATGGCTGGGGTGATGCGGCTGAAGGCCAGGACTGTTTTTTTCATTGGGCTTGGGCTCGGCTTTGGCTTTCTTTCTGAGATTGCCAAGCACGCTAACATTTCTTTGTGGGGTTTGGCTTGTCTTGGCGGCCTTTGGGCCGACCTTGCCCTTGGGTTTGATTTGCGGCGAGGGGTAGTTGGGTATATCTGCGCCAGCGTGCCGTTGCTATCTAGATCAGCATTTTAGAAATCTGAAGGGTCGCAATTTTTGGTCGTTCTCTAAATAAAATCATGCTTTTTATCGCGAAAGGTTCTGGATGACTGTCATTTCTGTCAGGTGCGGAAACGTTTGATTGCAGAGAAACTTACACCCACACAGCGTGCCGATATTTACTTGTAAATGGAATTTATTATGAAAAAAGAAGTGGGTGTAAATGCCGTTTCCCAGAAAGCTGTGCAAGGTAGGGCATCTTTGCTGCTCGGGAACCTCTCGCCATTCAACGGAAGTGTTGAAAGGTTTGAAACGGATGGTCGCGACGTGCTGGTAAGCGCCAATCAAACGTTCGATTCGCAAAGGCGTGCGGTATTACAAATCCTTTTTGAAGCCGATATTCAAAATGGAGAACATGAATATACAGCGGGTGGAAAAATCTGGTCATTTATCTATTTTTTGTATGAGAAAAATTCAGACGGCCAAGAGGAAAGTATCCCTTATTCAGCTGGCGATGACAGCGGATCCGTTAATGTGACGTTTGACCCGATTGCTGGGACTTTCCGTGCTGTATTCAAGTTGAAGTTCCAAAGCGGCACACAGCCACCATTAGAGGCAAATGGATCGTTCATCGACGTTTCAGGTCTCGAAAGAGTGGCGAAATTAGCCAAGCCTGCTCAATAGCTGTGGGAGCTGCTTCGTCAGCGGGGACATATTTCACGCAGGCGCAAGCGATTCAAGCGGTAGGAGCGAGCCTGCAAGGGGTCAGCTGTGTGGCGCGGGTTGGGGGATGTCGACGTTATCCAGGACGCGATTCACGGCCAGTTCCGCCAGCATGATGATCTGCTGAATCGCCAGTATCGTGCGGCGTTGCGGGAGGTCGATGTAGGCGGCGATGTCGCTGGTCATGAGGCTGGCTTGTGCCAGTGATTCGCAGGCGTGGACAAGCAGGCTTTCGTTGTCTTGATCGGGCGCGACCTGGAACATGGTGCTGGGTTTGTGGAAGCGCAGGGTCAGGGCATTGGGTTTGAGGTAGTGGTCGAGGGCGCGCTCGGCGGCTTCGTGGAATTTCTTCGAATCGGGGGATTCGTAAGGCGTGGTGTTATCCGCTTCGGGCGGATTGGGTGTTGGCTTTTTCATGGTGAACATACTCATGGCAAGTTGAGTTGAAGCCGCCACTTTTCGTTTTCCAGACGTAAGGGTGGCAGCCGTGCGCGGACTGGAAAAACCGGCCAACTCACCAAAACCGGCAGGCCCAAGGGCCTCCCGCGCACAGCCGCCATAACATCGCGAGCAGAAAAAGCGCCGCAGTATGCCATGAGCTTTGGTAGTTGAAATCGGGTTTTCCAGACCCGGTCGCTGATTCGTCAGCGACCCCCAAAGCCTATCCACCGCACTTCCGACGGACAACCTTCAAAACGTGTCGGAAACTTCCGCGAAAACCCAGAAATGTAGGAGCTGCCGTAGGCTGCGATCTTTTGATTTTTAAACATCAAGGTCAAAAGATCGCAGCCTGCGGCAGCTCCTACAGGATTCGCAGTGTGTTGAAAATAAGTTGGCAACGCGTGCGTGGGCGATGAAGGGATCTGTGGATCAAGATCAAGAGCTGCAGCCGAGCTAACGCTCATCCTGTTGAGTGGTGCGGCTCTGCCGCTGGCGGGTTGTACTCGCCCCCCCTGTAGGAGCTGCCGCAGGCTGCGATCTTTTGATCTTGCTGTTGCTTTTGTGTGGAGCTGGTCTGCCAGCAATGGCGGCCTGACAGCCGACCGATTTTTAGCAGGTTGTATGCGATTCAAATTGTAGGAGTGAGCCTGCTCGCGATGACGATGTGTCAGGCACCAACGATGTTGAATGTGAGCCGGCCATCGCGAACAGGCTCACTCCTGCAAGGGGTCAGCTGTGTGGTGCGGGTTGGGGGATGTCGACGTTATCCAGGACGCGATTCACGGCCAGTTCCGCCAGCATGATGATCTGCTGAATCGCCAGTATCGTGCGGCGTTGCGGGAGGTCGATGTAGGCGGCGATGTCGCTGGTCATGAGGCTGGCTTGTGCCAGTGATTCGCAGGCGTGGACCAGCAGGCTTTCGTTGTCTTGATCAGGCGCGACCTGGAACATGGTGCTGGGTTTGTGGAAGCGCAGCGTCAGGGCATTGGGTTTGAGGTAGTGGTCGAGGGCGCGCTCGGCGGCTTCGTGGAATTTCTTCGAATCGGGGGATTCGTAGGGGGAGGTGTTGTCGATTTCTGGTGGGTTTGGTGTCGGCTTTTTCAAGGTGAAACTCCATTCGGGATGTGGAGTTCGCCAGACGCTGCGACCAAGCAGAAGGGTGGCGAACCGTACGCGGGTTGGTCGACCAGGGAATGGAAACCCGGCAGGGCCGAGGCCCTCCCACGCACAGCTCGCCATTAAGCAAGCTTGAAAAGTGCGCCATTCTAAACCCGGACGACCAAGTCCGGTCGCTGATTCGTCAGCGACCCCCAAACCCTATCCACCGCACTTCCGACGAGCAACCTTCAAAACCTGTCGGAAACTTCCGCGAAAACCCCGAAATGTAGGAGCTGCCGTAGGCTGCGATCTTTTGATTGTTAAACATCAAGGTCAAAAGATCGCAGCCTGCGGCAGCTCCTACAGGAGGCGCGTTTTGTTTAACGTCAGTTGGCGACGCGGGCGCCGGCGAGGCTGCCGCTGAGTTCGTAGGCGGCCAGTTCTGCCTGATGCGCTGCGAGAATTTCCGGCAGCGAGCCGCGCAGATACTCGACCCACGTTTTGATCTTCGCATCCAGGTATTGGCGCGACGGGTAGATCGCGTACAGGTTCAGTTCCTGCGAGCGGTAGTTCGGCATGACCCGCACCAGCGTGCCGTTGCGCAAACCTTCGATGGCGGCGTACACCGGCAGGACGCCGACGCCCATGCCGCTGATGATTGCGGTTTTCATCGCGTCGGCGGAGTTCACCAGGAATGGCGAGCTGTTGATGGTGACCATTTCCTGACCTTCCGGGCCGTCGAATGCCCATTTCTCCAGCGGGATCACCGGGCTGACCAGGCGCAGGCAGGCGTGGTTGAGCAGGTCGCTGGGCTTTTGCGCGCAGCCGTTGGCTTTCACGTAGGCCGGTGAGGCGCAAACGATGCTGTAGGTGATGCCCAGACGCTGCGAGACGAAGCCCGAGTCCGGCAGTTCGCGCGCCAGGACGATGGAGACGTCGTAGCCTTCATCGAGCAGGTCTGGCACGCGGTTGGCCATGGTCAGGTCGAAGGTCACGTCGGGGTGTGTCTTGCGATAGCGGGCGATGGCGTCGATGACGAAGTGCTGGCCGATGCCGGTCATGGTGTGCACTTTCAGCTGTCCGGCCGGGCGGGCGTGGGCTTGGCTGGCTTCTGCCTCCGCTTCTTCGACGTAGGCGAGGATCTGTTCGCAGCGCAGCAGATAACGCTTGCCGGCCTCGGTCAGGGCGATGCGCCGGGTCGTGCGGTTGAGCAGTCGGGTTTGCAGGTGGGCTTCCAGGTTGGAGACCGCGCGCGAAACGTTGGCGGTGGTGGTGTCGAGTTGCACGGCGGCGGCGGTGAAGCTGCCGGCTTCGGCCACGCAACTGAAGGCGCGCATGTTTTGCAAAGTGTCCATGGGATGCTCTCAAGGCAGATGGCAAATTGTGACACGAAGTTTTGGGGTCGAAACCCCCGACCAAGGGATTATCTCGTTAACGGTAACAAAGATTCACAGGATTCCCAGCTTATCGCGGCCAAGGCGCCCACCTAGAATTGCGCCGTTCCTTGTAGGAGCTGCCGAAGGCTGCGATCTTTTGATGTTGTTTTAAGGGATCAAGATCAAAAGATCGCAGCCTGCGGCAGCTCCTACAGAGTGAGTAAGCCCCGCCATATCCCCTTCTCAGGAATTCGCAGCTGTGCCGCGTCGCATCAACAGAGCGCTTTTGCCGCTCAGTGTTCTGGCTTTCGCCCTGGGTCTCAGCGGCTGCTTATCAACCGAAGGTATTTCCCCGCAGGGCAAGGCGCTGCAAGCCAATGCACTGGCCACCGACGACGCCATCGCCCACGCCGCCCGTGACGCCAATTGGCCCGCCGCACAATGGTGGCAAGCCTACGGCGACCCGCAACTGAACCGCTGGATCGACCTCGCCATACAAGGCAGCCCGAGCATGGCCATGGCCGCCGCGCGGGTGCGTCAGGCCAAAGCCATGGCCGGTGTCGCTGAAGCGGCCGAGTCATTGCAGATCAATGGCGAGTCGACCCTCAAGCGCCACAACTGGCCGACCGATCAGTTCTACGGCCCGGGTGAGCTGGCCAATACCACCACTTGGGACAACAACGCCGCGCTGGGTTTCAGCTACGCCCTCGACCTCTGGGGCCGCGAAAGCAATACCAGCGAACGGGCGGTGGATCTGGCGCACATGAGCGTTGCCGAGGCGCGGTTGGCGCAGTTGGAGTTGCAGAACAACATCGTGCGCGCCTACGTCGCGCTGTCGCTGCATTACGCCCAGCGCGACATCGTCGCGGCCACGCTTGCGCAGCAACAGCAGATTCTCGATCTGGCGCAAAAGCGTCTGGACGGCGGGATCGGCACGCACTTTGAAGTCAGCCAGGCGCAAACGCCGTTGCCGGAGACTCATCGGCAACTTGATGCGCTGGACGAAGAGATCGCCCTCAGTCGCAATCAACTCGCCGCACTGGCCGGCAAAGGGCCGGGGGCGGGCGCGCAATTGCAGCGCCCGACGCTGTCGCTTGGTGCGGCGCTGAAACTGCCTTCGGCACTGCCCGCGCAATTACTCGGTCAGCGTCCGGATGTGGTCGCCAGCCGCTGGCAAGTGGCGGCGCAGGCGCGTGGCATCGATGTGGCGCACGCCGGGTTTTATCCCAACGTCGATCTGGTCGGCAGCCTCGGTTTCATGGCCACTGGCGGTGGAGCGCTGGAGTTTTTGACCGGCAAGAAACTCAATTACAACGTGGGCCCGGCAATCTCCTTACCGATTTTCGATGGCGGGCGACTGCGTGCCGAACTGGGTGAAGCGTCGGCCGGTTATGACATCGCTGTGGCGCATTACAACCAGACACTGGTGAATGCGCTCAAGAATATTTCCGACCAGTTGATTCGCCGTGAGTCGATGGACAAGCAGCAAGGGTTCGCCGCCGAATCCGTGGCCACCGCGCAGAAGACTTACGACATCGCGACGATCGCTTATCAGCGCGGCCTCACCGATTACCTCAACGTGCTCAACGCACGAACGTTGCTGTTCAAACAGCAGCAAGTGCAACAGCAGGTGCAGGCGGCGCGGTTGAGTGCGCATGCGGAACTGGTGACGGCGCTGGGTGGCGGACTGGGTGCTGGCAATGACGTGCCGAGTGTCGAGAAAACCCAGGCCCCGAAAACCCCGGCTCTCCTGCATTGAACACGACCCAATGTGGGAGCGAGCCTGCTCGCGAAAGCGGTTTATCAGTCGACATCAACGTTGAATATGAAAACGCATTCGCGAGCAGGCTCGCTCCCACAGGCTCTGCGACCAGACCGAATCTCATTGAGCACATTTGAATGACTCCCTTGCCCGCACCTTTGCGCTGGCTCTACTCGCTGGAATGGCGCCGCGGTTTTTTTGACTGGGCGCGCAGCGATGGCGTGACCTGGGTCTATATCTTCAAGGTGTTGCTTGCAGCGTTCCTGACCCTGTGGCTGGCCATGCGTCTGGAATTGCCGCAACCACGCACGGCGATGATCACCGTGTTCATCGTCATGCAGCCGCAAAGCGGGCAGGTTTTCGCCAAGAGTTTCTATCGCTTTCTGGGCACGCTGGCCGGCTCGGCGATGATGGTCACGTTGATCGCGCTGTTTGCGCAGAACACCGAACTGTTCCTCGGCTCGCTGGCGATCTGGGTCGGCATCTGCTCGGCGGGTGCCGCGCGCTGCCGTAACTTCCGCGCCTATGGATTCGTGCTGGCGGGTTACACCGCCGCAATGGTCGGGTTGCCGGCGCTGGCGCACCCCGACGGCGCGTTCATGGCCGCTGTGTGGCGGGTTTTGGAGATCTCACTGGGGATTCTCTGCGCCACCGTGGTCAGCGCCGCGATCCTGCCGCAAACCGCCAGCGCGGCGATGCGCAACGCTTTGTATCAGCGTTTCGGCGTATTCGCGCTGTTCGTCACCGATGGCTTGCGCGGGCGTAGCAAAACCGAATCCTTTGAGGCGACCAACGTACGCTTCATTGCCGAGGCGGTGGGGCTGGAAGGGCTGCGCAGCGTGACGGTGTTCGAAGACCCGCACATGCGCCGGCGCAATGGTCGCCTCAGCCGTTTGAACAGTGAGTTCATGGGCATCACCACGCGCTTCAATGCCCTGCACCAGTTGCTTGAACGCCTGCGCGGCAATGGCGAGGAACACGTCGTGGCGGCAATCAGGCCGGGTCTGCAGGACCTGGCCGAAGTGCTCGACAGCTTCAGCGGTCGTGCCCTGACCAGTCCCGATGCCGCACGCCTGGCGACGGCGCTTGCGACCTACAAAGAAGGCCTGCCAGCGCGGGTGCGCAGCCTGCGCACGACGTTTCAGGAGAGTGAGCCGAGCGACGCCGAGCAACTGGATTTCCACACCGCTTACGAGTTGCTCTATCGCTTCGTCGATGACCTGCACAGTTATGCACAGACCCACGCGTCCTTGGCCGATCACCGTCACGAACGCGAGCGTTGGGACGAGCCGTTCACCCCGCAAACCAACTGGTGGGCAGCGGCGGCGTCGGGGATTCGCGCCTCGTTCATCCTGATCGTGCTGGGCAGTTATTGGGTGGCCACCGCTTGGCCGAGCGGCGCGACCATGACCCTGATTGCCGCCGCCACGGTGGGCCTGTCCGCCGCTACGCCGAACCCGAAACGCATGGCATTCCAGATGGCGTGCGGCACGTTTCTCGGCGCGCTGATCGGTTTCTTCGAGATGTTTTTCATCTTCCCGTGGATCGACGGTTTTCCATTGCTGTGCGTGATGCTCGCGCCGGTGATCGTGCTCGGCTCGTTTCTTACGTCGCGGCCACAATACGCCGGTGTCGGTCTCGGTTTGCTGATCTTCTTCAGCACCGGTTCCGTGCCGGACAACCTGACGGTCTACAACCCGTACACCTTCATCAATGACTACATCGCCATGGTCATCGGCATGCTGGTCTGCGCGGCTGCCGGGGCGATTATTCTGCCGCCGAACAGCCGCTGGTTGTGGCAACGGTTGGAGCAGGATCTGCGCGGGCAAGTGGTCTATGCCATCAGCGGCAAACTCAAAGGGCTGGCCTCGAGTTTCGAGAGCCGCACCCGCGATCTGCTGCATCAGGCCTACGGTCTGGCGGCCGGTGAGCCGAAGGTACAAAAGAGTCTGCTGCGCTGGATGTTCGTGGTGCTTGAAGTCGGCCACGCGATCATCGAGTTGCGCAAGGAACAGGCGATTCTGCCGGTGCATCCGGCGTACGCCGAGTCGCAGCCGTGGCGTCAGGCAATCCGCGTTATGGGCCGTGCACTGGTGCGTCTGTTTCTGTACCCCAACGCCAGCAATCTGGAGCGCGCACTGGTCGCGGTCGACCACGCGATCAGTCGTGTCGCGGCCACCGATGAACCGTTCGCGCCGCACTTCGATACCTCGGCGTTGCGTCGGGTGAAGAGCTATCTGCACTTTATCCGCACGTCCTTGCTCGACCCGCAATCACCGCTTGCCATGCTCGCACCCGCCAAGCCCGAAGGACTTGCCCATGCCTCGTGAAATCGCCTTCCACGGCGTGTACATGCCAACCATGACCCTGATGTTTTTCATCGCCGCGGCCTTGGCCTGGGCGGTGGACCGGTTCTTGTCGGGGTTCGATCTGTACCGCTTCTTCTGGCACCCGGCGCTGCTGCGCCTGAGTCTGTTTACCTGTCTGTTCGGCGCGATGTCGCTGACTGTCTACCGTTGAGAACGTCCTGATGAAAAAGTTTTTCAGCCTGCTTGCGACGCTGCTGGTGCTGGCCCTTGCGCTGTGGATCGGTCGGACCTTGTGGGTGCATTACATGGACACGCCGTGGACCCGCGACGGCCGGGTGCGGGCGGATATCATCAACGTCGCCGCCGACGTCACCGGTGAAGTGGTGAACGTGCCGGTTCGCGACAACCACCTGGTGAAGAAGGGCGATTTGCTGATGCAGATCGACCCGGAGCATTACCGTATTGCGGTGAAACAGGCGCAGTCGCTGGTCGCTTCGCGCAAGTCGACATGGGAGATGCGCAAGGTCAACGCGCATCGTCGCGCCGACATGGATGCGTTGGTGATCTCCAGGGAGAACCGCGACGACGCCAGCAACATCGCAGACGCCGCACTGGCCGATTATCAGCACGCGCAAGCGCAACTGGAAGCCGCCGAACTCAACCTTAAACGCACGCAAGTGCGCGCGGCGGTGGATGGCTACGTGACCAACCTCAACGTGCATCGCGGCGACTACGCGCGCATCGGCGAGGCAAAAATGGCCCTGGTCGACATGAACTCGTTCTGGGTTTACGGCTTCTTCGAAGAAACCAAACTGCCGCACGTGCGCGTCGGCGACAAGGCCGACATGCAACTGATGAGCGGCGAAGTGCTGAAGGGCCATGTGGAAAGTATTTCCCGCGGCATCTACGACCGTGACAACCCTGAAAGCCGCGAGCTGATTGCCGATGTGAATCCGACGTTCAATTGGGTCCGGTTGGCGCAGCGGGTGCCGGTGCGCATTCACATCGATGAAGTACCGGAGGGTGTGCTGTTGGCGGCGGGGATTACTTGCACGGTGGTGGTGAAGCAGGACGTTGTGGATAACTGAGGCAGACCGAGTTGCGGCCGTCGCGGGCAAGCCGCTCCCACAGTTTTTTGAGCGCGCCGCAAAACCTGTGGGAGCGGGCTTGCCCGCGATGCAGGCGCCTCGGTCCTGCAAGAACATGCCGAACGTCTAAACCCCGCAAAACGTCTCCTGCAAATGCAGCCAGACCAGCCGCCCGGAATCGAGTTTTTCAAACACGACCGTCGAGCGCCGGTCCGTGTGCAACCCACTCGCATCCGTCTGCTGTTCTCGGTAACTCACCGTCGCGCCACGGTCGTGCAACGCAATCGCGCGCAGTTCGCTGAGCTCAATCCTGAACCCGTTCTTCTTGCCTCCGGCCATTTGAAACAATCCCCGCAAGGCTTCGAAATCAAGCACGCGACCCAGCGGCGTAATCATCGAAAACCGGGGTGAAAAGCGTGTCAGTAATTGCTCCAGAGCAGTCTCGTCCTCTGCCACGGCAAACCATCGTTCGATGGCCTCGTGCGCTTCGATAACTTCGGCAAAGTAGTCGGTGTGGTCAGTCATGTGGATTTTTCCTGAAGGGCAGGTGAGTTCAGCAGCGCGAGCACTTTGCTCGCATCGAAACGCAGCACGGCGGCCATCGGCAAGAGCGTGAGCAGCGCGGCGGCGAGAAAGCAGTATTTGAAACCGTTGGCGCCCAAGGCGCCCAGCAATGAACTGAGCAGCGCCGCACCGAGGCAGAAACCGAGCTGGCGATTGATGTTCCAGAGGGCGCTGGAGTGGCCCATTTTTTCCGCGCTCATGCCGACAAACGCCAGGGTTTGCGCGGTGACGCTGCACAGGCTGCCGCCCAGGCCCATCAGGGCATAGGCGAGGATCAACGGGCCGGCTGCGGGCTGTTCGATCTGCATCAGCATGACAATGCCCAGGCTTTGCAAAAGCATGCCCGCGATCAGCAGCGGCTTGGGACCGACCCGGTTGAAACTGCGTTTGCCAAGCATGATCGCCAGTCCCGAAGCCGCCGCCCAGGACAGCATCAGTGCACCGGTTTGCGCCGCACCGAAACCGAGGTCGTGCAGGTACAGCACGGCAAGCATGTTGGTGCCGGTAAAGATGCCCGGCACAAACAGGTAGATCAGCATGGCCAGACGCAATGACGGATTCTTGATCAGTTGCAGGTCAAGCACCGCACCAGGTTTTCGCCAGCCATCGCGCACGTACACGCACAAGGTTATGGCGCTGAGCAGCAGCACGGCGCCAGCCAGGTGACGGGTTGCGGTTGCGCTTGCCAGGCTTACGGCAATCAGCAACAGGCTCAGGGCCGACACGGCCAACAGCAGGCCGCGTGCGTCCAGTGTCGGTCGTTCGCGGGTGGGTTGGTCGGGCTTCAACCAGAGCAGGCCGAGTCCGAACGCCAGCAGCGCCATCGGCATGTTCAGGTAGAAAATCCAGCGCCACGACAACGCCTGAACAATCAGTCCACCGGCCGCCGGCGACAGGGCCGGCACCATCAGCGCCACCAACAGCACCACACCGGTGAAGTGCGCGCGCTGCGTCGCAGGAAACTCTCGGTAGGCCAAGGCCTGACCGACCGGCAGCAGCAACCCGCCCCCCAGCCCTTGCAGCAACCGCCAGCCGATCAGGCTTTCAATCGACCCGGCCTGAGCCACCAGTCCAGACGCGATGGCGAACACCAGCAACGAGCCAAGGATCAGCCGGCGCTCGCCGACCCGTGCCGCCAGCCACACGCTCATCGGAATGATCAGCGTCAGCCCGAGCATGTAGGCGTTGGTGATCCACGCCAGTTGCGTCACCGAGGCGTGCAACTGCCGGGCGATGTCCGGGTAGGCAATGCTGGCGGCGAACATGTTGAGCAGATCAAGGGCGAAACCCAGCAGATACACCAGCGCGACTTTTGAGCGGTAGGCCATGGCGACTTCCCTGTGATGAGGCGTGCAGGGTAGGGCGCTTCTGGCGATAGGAAAACGCTGGTTTGGCTGCTAGTTTGTCAAAATAATTTTGACAAGGAGTGCCGTGTACATGGTCAGCCTGGACCGTTTTGACACCTTTAAAGCCGTGGTCGAGGCCGGGTCGTTGACCGCCGCCGCCGATACGCTTGGGCAGACGCGGGCGGTGGTGAGCTTCAACCTCAAACGGCTGGAAGAGGAGCTGGGCGTCACGTTGCTCACCCGCAACACCCGGCAACTGGCGCTGACCGATGCCGGCGAGCGCTTCTATCGGCGCTGTTTGCGCACACTGGATGAAGCGCGACTGGCCATCGAGGAGGCCCGTTCCGAGCACTCACAGCTAAAGGGCACGTTGCGCATCACCACCACCGTGGAATTTGCTTTGGCGCAGGTGGTGCCGGCGCTGGAAGTGTTTCGTCAGCAGCAGCCGCAATTGAATATTCACCTGTCCACTTCCTCGACCCACGCGGATCTGATCTCTGAACGTTTTGATCTGGCGATTCGTCTCGGGCGCATGCACGATTCCAATCTGCGCGCGGTGCAGTTGTCGACGTTCGAGGTGTTTGCAGTGGCGGCGCCTGAGTTGGTCGAGCAGTTCGCTCCCGTCAGCACCCTGGCAGCGCTGGAGTCGATGCCGACACTGGGACATGGACGCGTACCGGAAATGACGGTCACCGACCCGGCCGGCAGCGAGCATTTCTATCAGCCAAAACCGGGGACGACCGCGATCGTTGCGGACAACTCGGCAACGCTGCGGGCATTTGCATTGACCGGGCAGGGCGTGGCCATTCTGCCGCAGTGGCTGATCCAGGAAGATCTCGACGCCGGACGGTTACAGCGCTTGTTGGCGGACTACCGTTTTGCCCAGCAAGGCGTGTACGCACTGTACCCGGATACCCGGCATTTGCCGCTTAAAGTGCGGGCGTTCATTGATTTCATGAAGGGCTGGGGTTGAGATTTCGCGATGGGCTCAACCCGCTCTCAGAGTTGCCCACGCAAGCCGAACCGCTTCATCAACGTCGACTCCAGCAACCCCTTGGGCAGTAACGCCGCCAGCATCGGCAATGCGCGGCTGCCATTGCCGATGCGGATCAGCCGTGGTGGTTTGCTCTGCTGCACGGCTTTAAGCAGTTCAGTAGCAAAGTCTCGGGCCGGCGTCGGTTTGTCCTGCGACGCCTTGGCCCGCGCGCGAATGCCTTCACGCAAGGGAAACCACGGTGACTGCTCGTTGATCAACTGCTCGGCCTCATGCCCGGCATTCTTTGCGAAACTCGACTGAATCGCCCCGGGCTGGACTTCCATCACGCGGATGCCGAACGGTGCCAGCTCCATACGCAACGCGTCGCTCAAGGCATGTACGGCGGCTTTCGAGGCACAGTAGGCGCCCGCAAATGGCGTGACCAGAACACCGGACACACTGCCAATATTCACGACAAGCCCTTTGCCCCGGCGCAGCACCGGAAACAGTGCGCGGGTGACGCCGACAATCGAGAACACGTTGGTTTCGAATTGACGCTGCATGGCGGGCACGCCGCCGTCGAGCAGCGGGCCCATGGCGCCGTAACCGGCGTTGTTGATCAGCACATCGAGGCCGCCGTGTTGCTGATTGATTCGCTCGCCGAGTTGCTCCAGGGCCGCGCCGTCATTGACGTCGAGCTGCACCGCAATGAACCCGGCTGATGTCAGCGCGGCGACATCTTCAGACTTGCGCGCGGTGGCCCAGACTTCGTAACCGGCGCTTGTGAAAACATCCGCCAGGGCGCGGCCGATGCCGCTGGAACAACCGGTGATCAACGCAACAGGCATGGCGCGTTCCTTGTGCAAAACGGTGGGGGAAGGGGATCAGTCGGAGAAGCTGCCCTGCAATCGCTCGGCGCGAAACTCCAGGGTTTGTGGGCGATAACCAGGCCGCAGCGGCGGCATCGGCAGGCAATCTTCCCAACTGCCGCCAGCCTGCAACTCGCCGGGGCCGCGATAGCGTGGCGCGGTGTATTGGTTATCGGCCAGATTGACGGTATCGCCCGGTGCGTAGGCCGCGATGCGCCAGCGCAGTTCGGTCAGCGGGACGTCGTTGCCGTTGTTCATCTTCAGTTGCAGCGGTCGATCTGCCGGGCATTGTTCGGGCGCATAGCTGATGCGCAGTTCCAGACGTGCCAGTTGCTTGACCTCGCGGTTATCGAGCCACACCACCCACATCGCCACCAGCGCGAGACCGACGGCCGCTGCGACCGAAACCGGTAGAGCCTTGGCGGGATAGCGCAGCAACAGGATCAGCCAGGTGATGACCAGCAGGACGCCGATGAACATGTTTGAACGCTCCTTGAACTCTTGCGCACCATCCTACCTAAGGGACGCCCCAATAGACATTCGTTGCGCAAGCGAATGCACCGTTGGTCGGAACTGTAATTTCTGACAGTAGGCATTCATGCCGTCCGACTGCTTTGATGCCGACAGACGAAAAGGACGTCGCGACCGTGCGGAGCAAACCACATGAACGTGCACAGCAGAACACCGACGCTTTCGGCGCACGACCCGCGTGGGTTGCCGGTTCGTACGGTCGACTATTGCCGCACCGAGGTGGTTGAACCTGCTCAAACCCGCATCAACCGCACGTTGCATGACGTAGCCGGGCGCGCTGTCGCCCAGTGGGATCCACGTTTATGGTCGTTGCACATGAGCGATCCGCTGACTCCGGCGAATCTGACTTCGGTGTATTTGCTGAACGGCCAGGTGCTGCGCTCGGACAGCGTTGATGCCGGCATGCAGATCGCCTTGCACGGTGTGGGGGCGCACGTGCTGTTCGATTGGGACAGTCGTGGCACTCGTCGCGAAACACAACACGATCTGATGCTGCGTCCGTTGGCGGTGTTTGAAGAAGGCGAATCGCAACCTCGGCTATGCGTCGAACGCTTCATGTATGGCCAGCCCGATGCGGCTGACCCGACCCGCAACCAGCTCGGCCAGTTGCTTCGCCATGATGATCCGGCGGGCAGTCTGCTGTTCGAAAGCTTTTCCATCAGCGGCCAATGCTGCGAAAACAGCCGACATTTCACCCTGCAACCCTGCAACCCGGTATGCCGGATTGGCCCGAACCGATTGATGAACGGGCACGGTTGCTGGAGCCCGGCGAGGGCGCAACGACCCGATGGCGTTTCGGGCCACAGGGCCAGGTGATCGAACAGGTCGATGCGCGGGGCAATCGGCATTTCAGCGAGTTCACCCTCGATGGCCGTCTGCGCGCCAGTCATCTGCAACTGAAACATCAAACCGGGCCGCAAACGCTGGTCTCTGACATAGCCCACAACGCTGACGGACAAGTCACGCAGGAGTTGGCGGGCAACGGGGTGCTGACAGCACTGACCTATCGGCCCGAAGATGGTCGCCTGCTTGAGCGCAGTGCTGTAAAGGCCAACGGCACGGCGTTGCAGCTTCTTCGCTACGAATATGACCGGGTGGGCAACGTGCTGAGCATCGAGGACAAGGCACTGCCGATTCGTTATTTCGCCAATCAGCGCATCGACCCCATCAGTCGGTTTACGTACGACAGTCTGTACCAATTGAGCGAGGCAACCGGGTGGGAGGCGGGGGCCGCGAGTCAGGGGCCAGAGTCTCTGGATCGCAATGATCCGGCGGCGTTGAGCAATTACCGCCAGAGCTATCGCTACGACGAATCCGGCAACCTGCTTGAGCTCAAGCATGTGGGTATGCGCAGCGGACGAAAGCTCAAAGCCGCGCGATGCAGCAATCGCTGTCTGCCTTATCGCAACGACGTACCGCCCACGGAAGAGGAAATCGCCGCGGCGTTCGATCCCCGTGGAAATCTGCGGACGCTGGAAGCAGGGCGCTCGTTGACGTGGGGTCTGCGTAATGAGTTGCAGTCGGTCACGCCGGTGGAGCGGGTCAGTGGGCTCAATGACATCGAGCAATACGTTTACGACGGTGGCGGACAGCGGGTGCGCAAGACGCGTTCATTGCAGACAAACTCTCGCGGCGTCGTCGGCGAAGTACGCTATTTACCGGGACTGGAATTGCGCAGTGACCGTAGCAGCGCAGCACAACTGCAAGTCATCAGCGCCGAGGGCGGTCTCAATTCCGTACAGGTTTTACATTGGGACAGTGCACCACCGACTGGCGCCAACGACCTCTATCGGTACAGCCATACTGATCATTTGGGCTCGACCAGTCTGGAGCTGGGCGAGGATGCCCGCATCATCAGTCAGGAAACATTTCTCCCGTTTGGCGAGACGGCGTGGAGCAAGGACACCGAAGTCAGTTACAAAACCCTACGTTATTCGGGCAAGGAGCGGGATGCGACGGGGCTGTACTACTACGGTTATCGCTATTACATGCCGTGGTTGCAGCGCTGGCTTAATCCGGACCCGGCGGGAGTAGAGGCAGATGGCCTCAATCTTTTTCGAATGGTTCGCAATAATCCGCTGACGTTTTCTGACGAATATGGAGAGAAGCCCGTATCTGAATCGGCGGTAGGCACCGCAATCGATATATTTGAGTCGTTCAAGGAAAATTACAGTGACACCGACAGAGTGCTGCCTTACACAATGATGAGCGAAATCACCCAAGGCAAACTGAAGTTCAAGACAGCGAAGGCATCACCTGCGGTACTTGAAAAAACCACGCCTCTGCGATTTTCCTTGCGCCACTATTCTTATAATCGCGAAAACAAAGGAGCGGTGCCGTCTCATATGGAGATCAAGTCAAATTTTTCTCTGGTCATTAGTCAGAAGATGAAGTTGGGCGGAAAAAGTGGGAATACCAGCGAGAAGGATTGGACCAAGGCAGGAAATATGGGATTTACCTTTTTTCTTTTGGCCATAAACGGAGAGGTGAACGAGCGCAGATTTCTCGCGGGCATGACGCATTTCGCAGAGTATGACCTTGAGGACGACAGGGGGCTCAAGGAAGCATTTGGCGACAGCTTTGATAGCCTTGAGTTTTTTGCTTCTCCGGATGTGCTCGATCCGAAACACTCATCCGATATGAGCGCAGTTCCGATGATAAAAGGCCGGTTGAAAGAGTTGAAGGCAGTGCTGTTAGGCAATTCTGGAATCAGTCCGGTGCAAGTAGGAAGAATGAATTCACGGACAATGTTGGACAGTCTCGACAAGTCGTTCCACGGAACACTTGAAATCAAGATCCCGGGGGCAGTGAAAGTCGGTAAATGGCATTCGAAAGCTACGACTGTAAATCGTAATGTGGCGTGAAGGTCGTAAAAAAGCCCAACCTGCTGCGGATAGGGGACGCAGTGGGTTGGGCGAGGACTTCTTGTCTTGCGGATCGATTTACTGCGCGATGGTTTTCACCGACACGCCGCGCTCGATCGGGGTGGAGCGGCCGTAGATATCTTCAAAGCGCTCGATATCGTCTTCACCCAGGTACGAACCCGATTGCACTTCGATGATTTCCAGCGGGATCTTGCCCGGGTTGCGCAGGCGATGCACCGAGGCGATCGGGATGTAGGTCGACTGGTTTTCGCAGAGCAGGAACACGTTGTCATCGCAGGTCACTTCGGCGGTGCCGCTGACCACGATCCAGTGTTCGGCGCGGTGGTGGTGCATTTGCAGCGACAGGCACGCGCCCGGTTTGACCGAGATGTGCTTGACCTGGAAACGCCCGCCCATGTCCACCGAGTCGTATGAACCCCACGGACGATAGACTTCGCAATGGTTCTGCGTTTCGCTGCGGCCCTGCTCGTTGAGGGTGTTGACCATCTGCTTGACGCCCTGGACCTTGTCCTTGTGGGCAATCATCATCGCGTCCTTGGTTTCGACCACAACGATGTTTTCCAGACCGATCACCGACACCAGTTTGCCGTTGCCGTGGATCATGCAGTTCTTGCTGTCCTGAATCACCACATCACCTTTGGTGACGTTGCCGTTGGCGTCCTTCTCGTTGACTTCCCACAGCGACGACCAGCAACCAACATCGCTCCAGCCGGCGGTCAGCGGCACGACGCAGGCGCGCTGGGTTTTTTCCATGACGGAGTAGTCGATGGAGTTGTCCGGGCAGCAGGCGAAAGTGGCTTCGTCCAGCGTGACGGTGTCGGCATCCTGCGCGCTACGCTCAAGGGTCAGCAGGCAGGTGTCGTAGATGTCCGGATCGTGTTTTTTCAGCTCTTCGAGGAAGCGGCTGGCGCGGAACAGGAACATGCCGCTGTTCCAGTAGTAACCGCCAGATTCGACGTACTCGGTGGCGCGTTTGACGTCAGGTTTTTCGACAAAGTGCGAGACGCGGCTGACGCCTTCGGGCAGCAGCGAATCAGCGGTGGACTTGATGTAGCCGTAGCCGGTTTCCGGTTTGGTCGCCGGTACGCCGAACAGCACCATTTCGCCGTTTTCGGCAGCGACGGTGGCCAGGGCCAATGCACGTTGCAGGGCTTTCTGGTCTTCCAGCACGTGGTCGGCCGGCAGCACCAGCATCAGTTCGTCACGACCTTCATTGACCAGCATCATCGCGGTCAGCGCCACGGCTGGCGCAGTGTTGCGGCCGAACGGTTCCATCAGGATGCGCTGGCATTCGAGTTTGCGGTTGGCCAACTGCTCGTTGACGATGAAGCGGTGATCCTTGTTGCAGACCACGATGGGGGTGTCCATGCCTTCGAACACCAGGCGTTCCAGGGTTTGCTGGAACAACGTGTGTTCGCCGGTCAGGGCGAGGAATTGCTTAGGGAACTGCTTGCGCGAAAGCGGCCAAAGACGTGAGCCGCTACCACCTGACAAGATCACCGGAATCATATTGTTTACTCCATAAAATCGATTGGGTTAGAGCCACGAACGCTGTGTCGTTTCACTCTTGTTTTTGTTTCGTACCCGAACTCTCACCTCGGTCCCTGTGGGAGCCTGGCTTGCCAGCGATGGCATCACCTCGGTGCATCTGCAGAACCGCGGTGTCTGCATCGCTGGCAAGCCAGCTCCCACAGGGAGCCGGGTCAGTTCGGAAAATTGATTAGCGCGTCGATACCGGGCGTTTCACCCAGACTGGCGACAGGCTGCTGCCGGAACCGGTGACGTACAGCACCGCCGCTTCACCGCGCTCCAGAGCGACCGGCTTCACGTCGCCGACTTTCTTGTCGCCTTCGTACAGCGCCAGGCTGACTTTCACCGGGTTGATTTCACGTTCGCCACGGCCCTTGGCCGCAACGGTTTTGACCACTTCAGTCTTGCCGTCGGCAGTTTTCAGGGTCAGCGGCTTGTCGCTGAGGTTCTGCACGCGCACCAGGGATTTCTGCTTGTTCTTGAACGGCGGCTCTTCGATCAGTTGCGGCGCGCCGGAAGCGTTGTTGACCAGGGTGTAGTAGTGATCACCGGCGAGTTTCACCGGCAGGGTCTGGCTGCCGACCTTGGCGCTGTAGTCGCCGCCCGGCATGAAGCTGAAGTCGCTGCTGGCCAGTGGCGCAACATCGCTCAGGTTGGTGCTGCCAACGGTGGCGCTGACTTCAGCGTTGCTGGCGTTATAGATGCGCACGAAGCTCGAGCCTTTTGGCGCCGTAGGGCCGTAAAGGGCAGCATCGCCACCCGCGAAGGCAGGTACGGAAAGCACGCTGAGGCCAGCAACCAGAGCGAAGCTTTTAGCGAGACGGCGAGGAGTAGTAGTGAAAGTCATGGTGTACCTCTCTTTCAGTTTTGCGCCCGGTCGGGCGTCTCGGATTTAGTGTTTGCAGCTACGTTTTGTTGGCGTGCGCCGGCTTGTTTAAGCTCTGCGACCCACTGCGGGTCGGCGTCACCGATTTCGTTGTTCACAGGCAGATAACGTTCAGGAAACTCCCAGATCAGCACTTGTGGCGGGCTGTTCTTGAAGTCATCGCTTTTGAGGTAGCTGAGCATCGGCAGGATCGGGCCGTGGCCGTCTTCGGCGTAGCTCACGACGTCGCTATGCAGCGCTTGTTTCAGCGCACCGACGAAGTTCCAGTTCGGGTTGGCGCTGTAGCTGGTGCCGATCAGCGCGACCGGTACTTCGCTGTTGGCGAACAGGGCGTCGTCACCGGCAGGTTGTTCGCCAGCGGCTACGGTGTTGCGCTTTTGCAGCGGCTCTTGCGCCGGCATCAGGTTTTCGAACAGCGGATCAAGCGGCAGGAACAGACGCAGATCGCCCTTGTGCGTGACCTTTTCCGCCGGCGTGGTGACGAAACGCTGCGGCTCGCCGCTGAGCGGGAACTTGTCGGCGATGGTCTTGGCCAGGGTGTTGGCGGCAACTTCGGCACCCTCTGGGGTCCAGTGAGTGTCGGTGCGCAGGAACACTTGCTGACCGTTCTGCTTGGCCTGTTGCAATGGCTTGAGCAGATCGGGTGCAAGGATCTTGTCCGCGGCAACCCGTGCGTGGAAGTCCTCATAAAGGTTGGCGTGAATGCTCGCCGGTTTCACTTCACCCAGGTGCTCCGGGTACAGACGAACCTTGGCCGGCACGATCGCCATCACCAGTTTCACGCCTTTGTCTTTGAGGGTCTGGCGCACGCCTTCGACCAGCGCGTAATTGCCTTGCAGGTTCAGCTCTTCGTTGACGATCGGGTTGAATTCCTCATCGCTGTACAACCATTGATCGCGACCGAGCACGACGCCCGGACGACCTTCGTTGAACAGTTTGAAATCCAGCGCGGCCCAGAGATTGGTACCCAGGCGCTTGATCGGAAACTCTTCGTCGTAATGAGTCTCCACAGCCTTGGTCCAGCGACCGTTGAGCACCGTCGCTTCGGCGTTGGTGCTGAAGCCGAAGAAGCTGCGAACCGACCATAGACCCAGGACCAGCAGGGTCACCAGGAACAGGGCGATGTAGAAGATGCGTAATGAGCGGGTCATGTCAGATCCCTCAGAACTGGAAGTAAAGGAACGGCGAGAAGCTTTGCGCCGAGAGTTTGAGAATCGAGGCAATGAACAGCAGCAGAATCACGGCGCGCATTGCGTAGCGCGACCAGTCAGCGGTCCAGTAGGCCGGTTGCACCTGGGCTTCGACGCCGACGGTGTAGCCTGGCTCGTGGATGCTTGCCGGGTTGTCGCCGGGCACCGCTTTGATCATTCCTGGAGTTGCAGTGGCAGGGCCGTCGGCCTCGACGTTGACTTCAGGTTTGGCCTTGACCGGTGGCTGATTGGTGTACAGGTCACGCAGGCCGAAGAACGCCAGCGTCACGTACGCCACCACCAGAGTGGCCACTTGCAGACCGGTGAGGCTGGCCTGATTGAGTTCCGACAGCGACCATTCGCCGAAGCTGAACATCGCGCCGTACATGCGACCGGCAACGTGCAGGTTCTCTGCGCGGAAGATCACCCAGCCCATCACCACCAGCAGGAAAGTCAGGGCCCAGCGGATCGGGTTGAGGCTGCGTGGCGAGGTGTTCAGGCCCAGCGCTTTCTCGATGGCCAGCCACATGCCGTGCCAGGCGCCCCAGACGATGTAGGTGATGTTCGCGCCGTGCCACAGACCACCCAGAAGCATGGTCAGGAACAGGTTGCGATAGGTCATCAACGTACCTTTACGGTTACCGCCGAGGGTGATGTACAGGTAGTCACGCAGCCAGGTGGACAGGCTGATGTGCCAGCGACGCCAGAACTCGGTGATCGACTGACTGATGTACGGCTGCTTGAAGTTTTCCATGAAGCGAAAACCCATCATCAAGCCCAGACCAATCGCCATGTCGCTGTAACCGGAGAAGTCGAAATACAGTTGCGCGGTGTACGCCAGCGCACCCAGCCAGGCATCGCCCGTGGTCGGGTTTTGCAGGGCGAAGCAGTGGTCGGCAACTACCGCCAGGGTGTCGGCGATGAAGACCTTCTTGATGAAACCCTGCATGAACCGCGTGCAGCCCTCGGAGAACTTGTCGAGGGTGTGCGTGCGGTTGTTGAACTGGTCGGCGAGGTCGCGGAAACGCAGAACCGGGCCGGCAATCAGGTGCGGGAAGATCGCCACGAAGGCCGCGAAGTCGATCAGGTTGCGCGTCGCCGGGGTGTCACCGCGATACACGTCGATGATGTAGCTGATCGACTCGAAGATGTAGAACGAGATACCGATCGGCAATAGCACGTGGGTCAGGATGAACGGCGACAGACCGACCGAGGTCATCATCGCGTTGATGCTGTCGACACCAAAGTTGGCGTACTTGAAGTAGCCAAGGATGCACAGATCCACTGCCACGCCGAGCAACAGCCAGCGTTGCGCCGGTTTGGTCCGTACGCCGGCAGCACCGACTTTCAGGCCGATCCAGTAGTTCCACAGCGTGACGGCAGCGAACAGCGCCAGGAAGTCCACCCGCCACCACGCATAGAACACGTAGCTGGCGAGTAGCAGCAGCAGATTGCGATAACGAATTCCGCTCAGGTAGTACATGCCGAGAAAGATCGGCAAGAACAGAAACAGGAACACGTTGGATGAAAATACCATCCCGATCTCTCCAGTTTTAACCAACAGTCAAGGGCCAAAGCCCCCCCAAACCCCCCACCGAAAAACCGGAGGGCCAACTCACAAATCTCTAAACCTGACACTGACCCCTGTGGGAGCGAGCCTGCTCGCGAAAGCGTCGTGTCAGTCGACATCACTTTTGAATGTCAGACCGTATTCGCGAGCAGGCTCGCTCCCACAGGTTTTGCGTCTGGTCTTACGAACCTTTGTTGCCCTTTTCATGGGACGGGTCGTAGACCTTGGTCAGATCCCCGCCAAGGCGGAAGGTCTTGAACGGTTGCATATCGCGCTTCTTCTCGATCACATCGGCCGGGCAGGTGTAGAGGGTGCAGAACGGTTCGAGCCAGGCGAATTTGGAGTCGACCTTGAGGTCGTCCATGTCTTGCTCTTTGCCATTCTTCTTCTCGAATTCATCCGGGTCTTTAACACCCGACAACACCCGATCACCCAGACGCTTCAGCGCGGCGTTGTTTTCCTGACGCAGATCGACACCGTTGACCTGGGCAAAACTGGCGATCATCGCCAGCGGCGGCAGGGCGTAGTTGTGGTAGGCGAGGGCGCGTTGCTTACGCTTGAGTTCGTTCGGCAGGAAACCATCGGCGTCGACCTGATTCACGCCGACCTTGTATTCCTTCACTGCCCAGTCAAACAGGTCGCGGCGGTTGGTGGCGATGGACGTCGCCATTACCGACCAGGCAGCCCAGTACGAGTGGTTGTTGGTTTTTTCCAGCGGCAGGTTGTCCCAATCGCTGACGACCTGGTCGGCCATTTTGCTGAACCACGCCTCGATCAACTGCGCTTGCTGCTGATGCTGCGCCAGCGGATGCGAGTCGGAGAATTTCAGGCGAATGTACGACGAGGCCATGCTGCCCAGCGCCCATTTGCGCATCGACTTGCCGGTGTGGTTGAAGTCTTTCGACATCAAGGCGTCAGCCTTGGCCCACGCGGTCAGCCAGTTGAGCGTGCATTCGAGCTGCTCCGGGCGACCGTCGCGCATGAACTGCATCACGCGTTTGGCGGTGCCGCGTTCCAGCGTGGTGATGTCTTTGGTGGTGTCGCGGAAGGCTTTTTCCGACTCCACGTTCAGGGTCGAACGAGCCTTGTCCGAGCCTTCGTATTTGCTGCGAAACTGCAGCGCGCCGGTGTACGGCGTCGGCATTGCATCGCAGCCTTCGCTTTTGTCGCCAGTCTTGAATTTATCCACCGGGGCGAAATAGCCCTGAGGTGGACGCAATGGCGCGGCGGCCTGCGCGGTGCCGGCGAAGATCGCCAGCCCGAGCAGCGTCGGCGCTAAAAGAGTTTTCAATTTCGGATTTCGCATAGCAGACCTCATTGCCCGACCTGAGCGGTTTGTTGCCCAGCGCCCGGGAATACGTTGCGTTTGCAGATTTTCGCTTCGACTTTCTGTGGCGCGGCGCCCGCTTCCGGGCCCTGGACTTCGACTGCCAGCAGGTTCTGCGAGGCCCAGTCTTCGTCCGTGCGCAACTCAAAGGCGAAACGACCGTCGGTGTCGGAGGTTTCCGGCTTCTCGATCTTGATGTCCTCGTGGCGACCGTTCATGTACCAGAGGGTGGCTTGCAGGGTTTTCACCGAGGTGTCGGCGAAGCGAATGTCGACCTGATGGCTGCTGTTCTGCAGGTTCAGGTTCTTGCTGTTGACCAGCAGTTCTTGTTTGCTGCCCGGCTTCAGTGTGGCGCTGCCGGTCATCTGTGCATCTTTGCCTTCGCAGCCGTTGTCGAGCAGCGCCATCATCTGGCGGTAGATGGTTTCCTGGTCGAGGCGATACAGCGGCGAGAATTCCCAGATGAGAATTTTCGGCGGGGTTTTCTGGAATTCGTCGCTGCCCAGGTACTGCAACATCGAACCTTCCAGACCACCGCCCGGGAACGCGACGTTGAGGATGTCGGCGCCAATCGACTCCTGGAGGAAACCGGCGAAGTTGTAGTTCTTGCCGCTGTGCGAGGTGCCGACCAGGGTGATTTGCGGGTTGCCGGAATCACCGAACAGGTCGCCGTCGCCCGCTTCGCCTTTCGGCTCGGTGGTGAACTGGTCCATGTACTGGATCGCGTAACTGGTACCGCACAGTTGTCCGGCCATGTTGTGCAAGGTGCCGGTCTTGCCCATGCGGCCGGACTTCTTGGTCTCGAACTCACGCTTGGGAATGTCGGCGAAGGCCGGGATCTGCTTGACCTTCTCGGCGACGATTTTTGCCGTGCGCTGTGCGCCGTATGGTGTCCAGTGCTGGTCGCCACGGAAGTAGAAGTCGTGGGCGGGCAGGGTGTCTGGCAGCGATTCATTGGTCAGCGGCGACAAGTCCGGCACCACGTAACCCATCTTGGCGAAACGGCCGAGCATGGTCTTGTAGTTGCCCAGCGCCTTCTCGTAATCGAACGCGGCTTTTTCCTGCGGGTTGAGCTTGTTGCGGTTCACCAGGCCTCGGGTCGGCTGATAGACAATCACCAGCTCGACGCCTTTGCTCTTGAACGCATCGTGCAGCTGTTGCATGCGTTTGTAGCCGGCCGGGGTGGTGTTGAATTCGGTGCGCAGGTCTTCTTGCGTACGGAACAGCCAGTCGCCTTGCGCCTGTACCAGCGTGGTGAAGTTCTGCTGATAACGCGTGGTGTAGTTCTTCGCGTCATGCGCTTCCGGGCACAGGTTGCAGCACGGATCAGCGGTGAATTTGGGCGGCGTGACGGCGCTGGCTTCATCTGCGCGGGCACCATTGCTGGCCGCCAGAATGCCCATGGTCAGGGCCGACAGGCTGAGTAATTTGATCAAGTGTGGGTGCATAAAATTATCCTCAGTCCTGCATTTCGGTCTGGCGTTCGACAGGGTCGATCAGCACGGCTTTCTGCTGGCGCACCAGCAGGTCAAGAATTTCATCCTGGCGCTCGCCCAGGATGCCGTTGAAGCTGATGCCGCTGGATTTGGTCGGCGCCAGCATCGATACGCGATACAGCTCAACACTCAACGGCGAGTCGATCGACAGCGGGCCGCTGCCATTGGCCGCCAGTTCACCGCCGACCACGATCAGCGACACCTGCGCATCGAACGGATCGAGCTCGATGTCGCGGTCGGTGTCGGTCAGGTCTTTGATGTGGCCGTAGACGCCGGTCAGACCGTTCGCCATGGCGATGTTTTCGTAGAGGCGAATGTTCACGCTGTTACGAATGCGGATGCCGTGGCGCTTGTTGCTGATGACCTTGTTGCCCCACAGCAGATTGTCGGCAGACTCGTAGAGGGTGATGCCGTCGGTGTGGTTCTTGTAGATCTCGTTGTAGGCAATGATGTTGTTGACGCTGTTACGGTCGATCACCAGGCCCGAGAGTTTGTTGTCGTAGCTTTTGTTGTTGAAGATGAAGCTGTCGTCCACTTCGCGGGAAATGATGATCCCGTGCTTCTTCTTCGTACCGTAAACGGTGTTCTCGGCAATGATCAGGCCGTGTGAACGGTCGTGCGGGTCGATGCCGTAGACGATGTTGTCTTTGTAGGTGTTGCCCTTGACCACGAAGTCGCGGGTTTCATAGCAGTAGAAGCCGTACCACATGTCCGAGAACTCGGAACCGACGATCCAGCCAGTCGGCTCGGCGCGCTTGAGGACCTTGGCCATGTTCGGCGTGTACTGGGAAATACTCACACCGTACGACTTACTGTTGGCGTAGCCGAAGCTGGCCATCTTGCTGTTGACGATGTAAGTCTCGGTACCGCCCCAGGCGAGCAGGAACGGGCGGAATTCTTTCGGCGAGCGGAAGGTGGCCGGGCCGTTTTCCTTCTCGCGCCAGCCAGTGATTTTGGTATCACGCACGAACAGCTGACCGTCGTTGACCAGGAACGACCCGGCCTCTTGGGACAGGCGCAATTCCTGCGTCTGGCCGTCGATGTCGAGGATGCCCTTGCGGCCAACCACGATCGGCAACTTGGCCAGGTACACACCCGGCGCGGTTTCGCTGAAGTACTGCTTGGGCAGTTTCTTCGCCAGATCCTTGAGGTTCATGTAGCCGTCGTCGACGAAGATCGCCTGCGGAATGCCGTGCTGACGCACCACCCATTCAGCCATCTTGTTGTCGCCGCCGATGAAGTCCTTCAGGGCGTCTTCCTGCATCATCCGGCGCACGCTGACCTTGCCCGCTTTGCTGCGAACGATCTTCGCGGCGGCGGCTTCGGCGGTGTAGCCGGAGATGTCAGGCAGTGTCGGCGCGGCCAGGTTCAGCGCCTCGGTCGGTGCGCTGCTGACGGTATACGTCTTGGCTTGTTGCAGCTCTTTCGCCGTGGTTGCTGGCTTGGCCGGCTCCACGCTGGCGAAGGCACCTGCCGAGGCCAGCAGCATCGCGCCGGCCAGCAGGCTGAGTGAGCCTTTGCGGGCACTGTTCATGTCGGGCACTCCCTTGGCGGTTGGCATCAGAAGCGCCAGATCACGTCGATGAACGCGCGGTGCATGTACGAGTCGACTTCTTTGCCGTAGGCATCGCCCGGCTTGAACACGCCGCCACGAAAACGCACCAGGGCCGAAGGCTCATCGATCGACTGGCTCAACGCCGCTGGCAACAGGCCTTGCTTGAAGTACTTGGTGACGACCAGATCCATCTCCTGACCCATGTCCTTGTTGCCGTCTTCAAGCGGCAACGAGGTGCTGGACAAGATGGCGCCGGTGACGTCGTCGGTGTTGTTCTCGACGGCGTTGATACCGTTGCTGCCGACTGGCTTGTTGCCGTCGACGCGCCAGAATTTGTGGTAGATCAGGCTGGCGTCGTACTCGTCATTGAGCATCCACGAACCGAACAACGTAGCGGTCTGCATGTTGTTCATTTCGCCACGGAACGCTTCGCCGAAACGGTGAACGCGTGAACGTGTACCGGTGTAGTTCGAGCGGTTGCTTTCCAGACCGGTCTGTTCGTAATCGGCGCTGGCGCGGGCATAGGCGGCACCGACTTGCCACTGTGGATCGAGGCGCAGACGCACACCGATGTCAGTAGCCCAGCCGTTGACGTCATCGCTGCGTTTGGCTTGCGTCGGGCGGCTGCCATCGGCGTTCAGCGCGTTGACCGTGTCGCGGTCGCCGCTCATGCCGGTGATGCTGCCCCAGTAGTTGACGGTGTTGGTGTTGCGCCAGTTATAGGCATCGCTGTCGGCGGTCAGGCCGATCCAGCTGATGTCGCCATTCTCTTTCTTGTCCAGCGAATCGCCGGCAACGCCGGGTTCCGGATAGTCGAGTTTGCCGTCATCGTGAGTATGGTGACCGCGAATCCCGACCCAGTTGCCCGGTGTCCACTGGTAAGCGGCATCGGCGTAAGCGTGCAGGCGATCCTTGTCTTTGGGCGCCAGCTCTTTGAGGTCAGTGCGGTACTCGCTGAAGCGTTCGGCAACACCGGCGTTGGCGCGCAACAGGGTGGTGTCGAAGGTCCAGTTCAGCGCTTCGATGTTGGTGTCGCGCCATTGGCCGTCGTCATTGCGCAGGCGTTGGCGACCGAGTTTGAGCATCTCGCCGGGGTAGGGCGTGAGGCCGCTGTAGCCGACCCAGAATTCGCGCATCGCCAGGTAGTTTTTCTTGGTCTTGCGATCACCGTTGTCGGTGGTCTGGGTGCCGTCGCTGTCGGACTGCTGCAGGGTGTCGGTCTCGATGATGTCGGTCGAGGTCACCGCTTGGCCCATGGCGTAGGCGCTCCACGCACCGCTCTCGCCGTAGACCCACGGACGCAGGTCGAGGCCGACACCGTTGACGTCGCCGCCACTGGCAGTACCGAGGTCACGGTCGTCTTCGGACTGGCCGGTGACTTTCACTTCCAGGCCGAAGTTTTTGCTTTCAGTCATCGCGGCCAGTGTCGGGCAAGACCAGATCAGCGCGAAGGTGAGGCCAATACCGGCCTTCACGAATGGATTGAGCTTCATAGTTTTTCCTCGCCGTCTTCTTCTTGCAGGGCGTGCAGTTGCAGCGTGTTCGGGTTCAGGGCGCCACGGCTGGCCCGTTCCTGTTGCAGCAGGCGCTGGGCTTCGGCCAGGCGCTCGGGCGGCAATTGGGCAGCGACAGTGGTCGCCAGCTCATCGGCCTGCGGGGTGTTTTGATCTTTGGCCAATTGGCTGAACACATAAGCGTTGAGCGGGTCGGGCTTGGTGCCCTTGCCTTGGGAAAACAGTTGGGCGATGGCGAAATCGGCGCTGTTCTGGCCGTTGCGCGCAGCGGTCAGCAGATGGTCGAGGGCCTTCTGCGGATAGACCTTGCCCAGGTAACCACGGCGATAGATCTGGCCGAGGTAATAGTCGGCGGCCACTTCACGACCGACGGCTTTCTGGAAATGTTCTTCGGCGACCTTGGCGTCGGCCGGGACCACTTTGCCTTCGTAGTAGAGCTTGCCCAGCAACAGCTCGGCGCGCGGCTGGTCGGCGGCGCGGCCGTTGTCCAGGTACTTCATCATCTGGTCGACGTCGCCCAGTTCCGGGAAGTCGTAGAGCAATTGCGCGAGGGTGACCCACGACGCCGGGTAGCCCGGAGCAATTGGCTCAAGCAGCGACTGCGCGGTTTTTTCGTCAGTCTTGCCCAGGGTCGAGTCTGCCAGCACACGGGCAACCGAATCGACACGCTGAGCGGTGACGGTGCCGCGGCTGTAACCGGCCTGCATCTGCTTGATCAGCTCGGCCTGTTGTTCGGGCTGGGCACGTTTCTGATAGACCGTGGCCAGTTCGACGTAGCAGATGTCGGTGGTGTTGAGCGCGGCTTTGCAGATGTTTTCCACGTCATCCAGATGCTGGTCGTAAGTGCCCTGGGTGCGATACAGCAGCACCTGCGCCAGACCTGCTTCCGGGTAGCCGGATTTGCGCCACTGATCGATCTTCTGCTGAGCGTTGATGTTCGGGAAGCTGCGCGGGTATTGCAGGTAGAGCATCGCCAGCGGGATCAACGTGTTGCGTTCGCCATTGGCGGCGGCTTTTTTCAGCAGGGTTTCGGCTTCGTGGTGCTCGGCCTCGGTCGAACCGGGCTTTGCCACCAGCAAGCGCCCCAGACGTCCCTGAGCACGCGGCGAAACACTGGCCGCTGCGCGATAAGTCGCTTCGGCCTGTTTCATTTGCGCAGGGTCGCGGCTATCGACCTGGATATCAGCGAGGCCCACTTGCGCTTCGCTGTAGCCCAGATCGGCCAGTTGCTGATAATTCTGCGCAGCGGTGGCGGTGTCGCCACGCTTGAGCGCTTCGTTGGCCAGGCGCTGATCGGGCAGGCCGGCGCAACCGGCCAGAGACACTGCCAGTGCCAATGCACACACTGATCCTTTGTGGGAGCTGGCTTGCCAGCGATTCAGGCGACTCGGTGTTTCAGCTAAACCACATTGATCCGATCGCTGGCAAGCCAGCTCCCACAGGGATCGTGGCGTTCTGAAAAGACTGGTGATAGTCACAGGCATGTCCTCGACTTAAAGACCGGCAGCCATGGCTTTGTCGATCAGCCAGTTCAGGTTCGGGCCACGGTCGCTGTTCACTTCCACCGGGCGGCCGGCGAGGCTGCTGTCGAGCGACTCGTCAGGCTTGATCTGTACGCGGATGTCGGAAGACAGGTCGGCGCTTTTCAGGCTGGTGCTGCTGACGATCTTGCCGGTGCGGATCTTGTCTTCGCCGGCGATCTGGAAGCTCACCGGGGTGCCCGGACGCACGTCGCCGAACTGGCGATAGGAGAAGCGTGCTTCCACATTGGCCTCGGTGTTGCGTGGCACCAGTTGGAAGATCACATCGCCCTTGCTCGCGTATTGACCGTCAGCCACCAGTTGCTGGGCCACGGTGCAATCGCACGGCGAGGTGAGGGTGCCGGTCATTTGCTTGCCGAACAGTTCTTCAACCTTGGCGGGCGACAGTTGATCTTCTTGCATGTGGCCCTTGAGCACGTCGAGCATGCTGGTGCTGAAGGTCGCCAGTGGCGCGCCTTTGGCCGCAACGCCGTCGGACTTGATCAGGCTCTGCACAGTGCCGTCACGCGGCATGGTGATGTTCATGCCCGGTACGCTGACCAGACCGGCCTGCGCGTGGCTGACGAAGTACATGCCGTACACCGATTTGGCAATGAAGCCCGCCGCGACCAGGCCGACCGCGAAGATTCCGGCGCTGAACGTCACGGCTTTCAGACGCCCGAACGGGGTCATGCCGTGGCCGCCGTCCTTGACCTTGCGCGCCTTGGTGAAGTTGTCGCGCTGCAGGGTCGCCAGTACTTCACCCATGCTGACGATGTCGCCGGCCAGGTGCGAAGTGATCAGGTGGCGCAGGGTGGAAATATCCTGCGGCTCAAGGTTCTGGAACTGGCAACCGACGCGGCCGGTCTGGCGGTCGAAGGAGCGCACCTGCAGCTCGACGTCCATGGCCAGACCGAGGTTGTCGATCACAAACTGCAGGCGAGCCTTGTGCACCTGGCCGATCGTCAGCGGCATCTGCCCGGCGTTGAACGCCAGGCCGCCGGCGGACAGATCCAGCACGCGGGTTTCCAGCGGTGTCCGGTCAGGGCCGAAGAAACGCAGTTTGGCCGGGATTTTCACTCGGGCGTGTTGGCGCTGGGCTTCGGATTCATGCACTACGTTGGCGTTGACGGCGGTATTCATAGGGGCGATTTCCTTGTTAATTCAATAGGGGCGGGTCAGACCATCATCAGCAGCACGGCGACGAAAATGCTGCCGGCGGAGAAGGTCATGGTCCGAGACGACCAAGTGTTGAACCAACGTTGAAAGCTGGCGAGATCACGGGTCAGGGAAGTGGGCTGGCGAGTCCAGGATTGTTGGTCGAGGCGGAAGAACACGTAGATCTTCACCAGCGCACCGACGATCTGGTTGTAATAAAGAATCGCCGGGTAGGCCGGGCCGATCCGGTGACCGGAGCAGGACAACAGCAGCGTCAGAATCAGGCGGGTGATGCCGATCCACAGCAGGTACACCAGGATGAACGCGGTGCCGTACTTGAAGCTGGCGATGATTGCCACGGTCAGGCCGAGCAGCGATGTCCACATCGACACGCGCTGGTCGAACAGCACCAACGAGGTGAAGGCACCGAGGCGTTTCATGCCCAGGCCCAGCGCTCGCGAGTTCTGGCGCAGGTTGTTGCCGTACCAGCGGAACATCAGTTTGCGGCTGGCCTTGATGAAGCTCTTTTCCGGCGGGTGTTCCACGGTGTGGATTGCCGCGTCCGGCACATAGAATGTGTCGTAGCCAAGGCGCATCAGGCTGAACCAGCTCGACTTGTCGTCGCCGGTCAAAAACTTGAAACGGCCCAGGCGCCAGTGCTGCAGGGAGTCGCTTTCCACGTCGGCGATGAAGTCCGGATTGGTCACCACGGAGGCGCGGAATACCGACATCCGGCCGGTCATGGTCAGGACGCGTTTGGACAGGGCCATCGAGCACATGTTGATGTGACGTTGGGCGAAGCGCAGCTTGTGCCATTCGCTCATGATGTAGCCGCCGCGCACTTCGCAGAATTCGTTGGTGGTCAGGCCGCCGACGTTGCCGAACATCTGGAACCACGGCACGGTTTTGCGTACCACGCCCTCGGCGAGCACGGTGTCGCCATCGATCACGGCGACGACGGCGCGGTCGTCCGGCAGGTGCCGGGAGATCGCGCGGAAACCGTAGGCCAGGCCATCGCGTTTGCCGGTACCGGGAATGCGCACGAAGTCGAGTTTCACTCGATCCGGCGGATTCATGCGCGCCCACAGCGCTTTGACCAGCAGCTCATCGGACATTTCGACGATGGAGCAGACCATCGTGGTCGGCAGCCCGCAGTCGATCGCTTCGCGGATCACCGAGCTGTAGACCTGCGCTGTGGTCAGCGCGTCGATACGGAAACTGGTGACCATCAGGTACACGTGCGACGGATCTGCCGCCTTGCCCAGCTTGCGCACTTTACGGCGCAGGTGCGGGTAGACGATGTAGAGAAAAATCATGCCGCGCACAAAGTGCGTTGCACCCATCGAGTAGCGCCAGATACCCACGGCGCCAATCAGGAAAATGAAGTCCTTCGACTCGGAGTCGAACGTGGACGTGGGCAGCATCAAGGCCAGGCCCATCAGCAGACTGAGATAAAAAAGCCAGCCGGCGGATTGCAGAAAAAAATGTTTGAGCTTGTTCGACATAACCGTCATCCGAAGGTGAGAAGGCTTCAAGCCGCAAGCGGCGAGCTGCAAGCGAAACGCTTTGGCTTGCAGCTCGAAGCTTGTCGCTTAGGGCTGCTTTACCAGCAGATACCTTCGGTACGGGTGCCGGCGTCAGTGGCTTTGGCCATGAAGCCGACCAGGTCGATGACCTGTTTGCCGTCCGGCGCTTGCTGAGCCAGCGCACGGAATTTTTCGTCGCGGTTGCCGAGGATGATCACGTCGGAGTTGTCGATCACCGAATCGAAGTCTGCGTTGAGCAGGGACGACACGTGCGGGATCTTCGACTCGATGTAGTCCTTGTTCGCGCCGTGAACACGGGCGTACTCGACGTTGCTGTCGTAGATGCTCAGGTCGTAACCCTTGCCGATCAGCATTTCGGCCAGTTCCACCAGCGGGCTTTCGCGCAGGTCGTCGGTGCCGGCCTTGAAGCTCAGGCCGAGCAGGGCGACTTTGCGTTTGTCGTGGCTTTCAACGATGTCGAAGGCGTTCTGCACTTGCGATTCGTTGCTGCGCATCAGCGAGTTGAGCAGTGGCGCTTCGACGTCCAGCGAACCGGCGCGGTAGGTCAGGGCGCGGACGTCTTTGGGCAGGCACGAACCGCCGAAAGCGAAGCCTGGGCGCATGTAGTACTGGGACAGGTTGAGGGTCTTGTCCTGGCAGACCACGTCCATTACTTCACGGCCATCGACGCCGACGGCTTTGGCGATGTTGCCGATCTCGTTGGCGAAGGTCACCTTGGTGGCGTGCCAGACGTTGCAGGTGTACTTGATCATCTCGGCAACGGCGATGTCCTTGCGGATGATCGGTGCGTCGAGTTCTTCGTACAGCGATTGCAGAACGTCGCCCGAGGCCTTGTCGAACTCGCCGATGACGGTCATCGGTGGCAGGTCGTAGTCGGCAATCGCGGTGGATTCACGCAGGAACTCAGGGTTGACCGCAACGCCGAAATCGACGCCAGCCTTTTTCCCGGAGCAATCTTCGAGGATCGGGATGACAACGTTTGCGACAGTGCCCGGCAGTACGGTGCTGCGCACCACAATGGTGTGGCGGGTGGTCTTGTCACGCAGGACAAAACCGATCTCGCGGCACACGGCCTCGATGTAGTTGAGTTCCAGGTCGCCGTTCTTCTTGCTCGGCGTACCGACGCAGATCATCGACAGATCGGTGTCACGAATCGCTTCGGCGAAGTTAGTCGTACCGCGCAGACGACCGTTCTGAATACCTTGCTGCAACAGCTCGCCCAGACCGGGTTCAACAATCGGAGATTTGCCAGCGTTGATCATATCGATCTTGTCTTTGGCAACATCGACGCCCACGACGTCATGGCCCCGTGCAGACAGGCAACCGGCACAAACTGCGCCAACGTAACCCAAACCAAATATGCTGATGCGCATCGCAATTACCTCTGTATATATCAGGCCAAAGAAGGCCGGAGTTAATGGTGTTCAGCGTTAAAAGTGCACTCGAAAGTGCGGCGCGCAGGCGTCACAATGCCGTGTGCAGGCATACTAATTTTCGAGTGTCTAAATAAGTGCACTCAAGGTGTGCGCAACTAGGCCTTGTTGTTATGACCTGCCCTGTTATGCAGCCGATCTCCATTGTTGGAGACCTTGGTGCAATCGGTTTGCGCGCTTGACGTCAGGCGAATAGCCATACAAATCAAGCGGTTGTGTACTCAGGCGAGCACGTTTATAGGGGCGTGGTCATGGCCTTGCAGGGGATATTAATGGAGCGTATCTCCTGTACTTCAGTTTGTTTTCAGACTAGTTAGTCATCTAGGCAAGTTGCTGTGACAACTTGGTTACATGACTATCTGCCCTGCGTAAGTTATCTCGTACAAACTCGGCGAGAATCGTTACCGGTGGTATGAGCTATGCATTTGGACGAAGTTCCTGTCCACTCATCGCGAAAGCTGAAATTTCTTGAAATATTGTCGTAGATGGCACTAATCTCAAATTGATGGCACTTTCGTTTTCGACCTTTAATAACAGGCGAATAATCACATTAGATAGTTTTGTGCCACTACAGTGAAAAAATTTAGGTGCCACTACTGAAAAAAATGATCAGTGTCGAGTGAAACTAACCATTAGAAAAGAGGGGGTTGATTTTATGGCGCCATAAAAATGGCATATGTGGCGAGGGATTTTCGACATCGTGCGAGCTGCACGACTCTTGGTAGAAAGAGTCGTGCAATAGGCATGCTTTATTCGGGGGCGTGATCGCGCAAAAACACCAGATTGTCCGGTTTCGACTGTTCAGCACTGTAACGATAACCCTGAACATCGAACTGCTTGAGCTGGGCGGGATCGTTGATGCCTTCCTGGATCACGAAACGGCTCATCAGGCCACGGGCCTTTTTTGCGTAGAAGCTGATGATCTTGTACTGGCCGTTTTTCAGATCCTTGAAATCGGCATTGATGATTCGCGCAGTCAACGCGGTGCGTTTGACAGCTGAAAAGTACTCGTTGGACGCCAGGTTGAGCAGCAAATCATCGCCCTGCTCGGCCAATGCTTCATTCAGCCATTCACTGATGCGCGTGCCCCAGAACGCGTACAAATCCTTGCCGCGCGCGTTGGCCAGTTTGGTGCCCATCTCCAGTCGATACGGTTGCATCAAGTCCAGTGGGCGCAGCAGGCCATAGAGGCCGGAGAGCATGCGCAGGTGTTTTTGCGCGTAATCGAAATTCGCTTCGCTGAAGGACTGCGCGTCGAGACCGGTGTAGACGTCACCCTTGAACGCGAGCAGCGCCTGCTTGGCGTTTTGCGGGGTGAACGCTGGCGTCCAGCTGCCGAAACGCGCGGCATTGAGCCCGCCGATCTTGTCGGAGACGTGCATCAGCTCGCTGATCTGCGCCGGCGATAGCTCACGCAACTGCTGGATCAGTTCCTGGGAATGGTCCAGATATTGCGGCTGGGTGAAGCGCTGGGTTGCCGGCGGCGTTTCGTAATCGAGGGTCTTGGCGGGGGAAATCACCATCAGCATGAAGTCGTCTCCTTTAATCGTGGAGGCGATTCTAGGGGGTTGTCGGTGTTGACTCCAGCTATGGGGGTTATAGGCAGGGGTAAGCTCGGGCATTTGCGACGGCTGGTGGATTTTTCCCTCACCCTAACCCTCTCCCGGAGGGAGAGGGGACCGACCGGGTTGTTCTTTCGATATCCGCCGACCTGAGCTATCGAGTCGAACTCAAATTTTGAAATCAACGAAGATCGGCTCCCTCTCCCCCCGGGAGAGGGCTGGGGTGAGGGTAGCGTCCTTGTACCCTGCACATCAGCTATAGTGCCGCCCGGGTTTGTAACGGAGACACCCCATTGCGCATTGTTCTTTTATTCACCGCGTGGCTGTTGAGCTTCGGTGCCATCGCGGCGCCGGGCGATGTGGCGACGCTGGATCGCAGCACCTGGCCTGAGCAACTGACCAGCCCGACGCTGTTCGACGTCGCTTCACGGGCGGAAATCCTCATGTTTGCCCGCGGCTTGCTCGGCACCGAATCGATGACGGAGGCCGCGTTGGCTCAGCGTCTGGGCCTGCGCACGGTCAATCTGGATGCCGTCAACAGCCTGCGCGAGCGCCTTTGGCAGCGCTTGCTTGCCAACTACAACTACGCCCAGCAAAGTTGCGATCAGGACGCCTCTTTCTGCTTCCTCGTCGAAGACTTGCCTACGCTGCGTGAGCAGGCCGCCAAATTCGTCGTCAGTGATGACAGCTATTACACCAGGTGGGCCGAGCCAAGCCGGATCTTCCATCTTCAGTACCTGGACGAATTGCTGCGCAAGGCTGCGTTGTTCCCGCAGACCAGCAGCGAAATCGATCGTTTCGGCGACTATGAGCGCAACGGCGAGGAGATGCATGATCGACTGTTTCTGCTGACTTTCGACAGCGCCGCCAACGCGCAACCGGACAACACCGACTGGCTCACCGAGTACCTGCGCAAGGCCAGCATGAGCGGTACGTTCTTCATGTTGGGCAAGGATGTTCAGGCGCGACTGGGTGACCGTTCCGTGAGCGGCCTGCAAGCGACGTTCTCGCAGCAATGCGTCGGCGTGCAGGGTTGGGAGTTCCGCTCCCACAGCCATTGGCAGGACTGGCAGGATTCGGTGCGCCGCAGTGCCGATCTGGTGAAGAACAAACTGCCGGAAAATTATGTACCGCTGTTCCGTCCGCCGGATGGCCAGCGGCGCAGCGATGCAAAAGGCTTCTTTAACACGCAGGGCCTGCAAGTGGCGCTGTGGGACATCGATGCCGCGGACGGTGCAGGCAAACTCAAAGGTCCGCAGAGTGCGCAGCGAGTGCTGACCCTGATGCTGTTGTGGCGTCACGGGGTGATCAATTTCAACATGAAACAGGATGCCGTGAAGACCGCCATGCCGTGGCTGATCACGCAAACCGCGCAAAGCGGCATCGGTTGGGAAGACTGTCTGGACGGGTTTCGCTGAGAAACTAAGAAAGCCCGAAAACATTGGGCTTGGGGCGATTTTTTTGCAGAATTCGATGCAGGCGGACTTCCGACTTTAGCGAGGTCTGGACAGTCCGCCAAGGGCTTTTCGTCACTCTGCAAAATAAACTTCAAAAAACCGTCAAAGTGCTTTTTCCTGTCATGGGTTTTGGAGTATTACGAAGACAGACCGCCGAAACCTGCAACACAGGTGGCGTCTTCCAAGACCCACTTTGTGTGCAAGTCACCTGCCTCTTTCAATAAAAGCCCGGCAGATGAATCGGCAGTCACTTCGAGGCGCAGCACTGTAGAGGTATTGCGTCGAATGGCTCTGACAAAGGTGACCGAGTATGGATGATCACGGACGTAGCCCTTCCAACCAGCCAATCCTTTATGTACTCGATACCAACGTATTGATTCACGATCCAAACGCCCTGCTTAATTTCGAAGAACACCACGTCGCCATCCCGATGACCGTGCTGGAAGAGCTGGACAAGCTCAAGAGCGGGCATCACAGCGTTGCCGCCGAATGCCGCCAGGCCATCCGGCTGATCGACAAGACCCTGGGCGATGCCTCCCCCGAGGACGTCGAGCTGGGTGTGCCGATTCAGCGCGGCAAGGGCGGTCCGAAGGGCTTGCTGTCAATTCTGATGAGCAAGCAGGCCGAATCGAACCTGATTCTGCCCGAGCATCTGAACGACAATAAAATCATCAACCAACTCATCGATATGCACACCCGTGATCCGCAGAAACCTGTGGTTCTGGTGACCAAAGACATCAACATGCGCCTCAAGGCGCGCGCCTGCGGGATCGCGGCCGAGGATTACAGCACCGACCAACTGGTCGATGACGTGTCCCTGCTGCCCAACGGTTATCACAACATGACCGGCTCTTTCTGGGACCTGGTGAGCAAGGTTGAAACCCGTCAGGACCACGGTCGCACATGGCACGAAGTGAAGTTGATCGACAACTTGCCGGCGGTGCATATCAATGAGTTCATCATCGACGAACAGGGCTTCGTTGGCTGGATCAAGGAGATTGACGAAGACCGCCTGCTGATTCTCGATCTGCATCAGGAACCCCTCTTGCACCAGGAAGCCTGGGGCCTGAAGCCGCGTGACATCTACCAGAGCCTGGCGCTGTACGCGCTGCTCGATCCGGACATCCATCTGGTCAACCTGTCGGGCGCGGCCGGTTCCGGTAAAACCATTCTGGCGTTGGCCGCTGCGATCGAGCAGACCATGGTCAGCAAGCGTTATCGGCGCATCATCGCCACCCGCAGCGTACAGGGCCTGGACCAGGAAATCGGTTTCCTCCCCGGCACCGAAGCGGAAAAAATGGAGCCTTGGCTGGGCGCTATCACCGACAACCTCGAAGCCTTGCACATGGATGACGAAAACACCCATGGCAGCGTCGATTACATCCTCAGCAAAGTGCCGTTGCAGTTCAAATCGCTCAACTACATTCGCGGTCGCAGCTTCCAGCAGAGCCTGATCCTTATCGACGAATGCCAGAACCTCACGCCGCACCAGATGAAAACCATCATCACCCGTGCCGGCGCTGGTTCCAAAGTGGTGTGCCTGGGTAACCTCGCACAGATCGACACCCCTTACCTGTCCGCGACCAGCTCCGGGCTGACCTACCTGACCGAACGCTTCAAGGATTTCCCCAACGGTGTGCACATCACCCTGCAAGGGGTGCCTCGCTCGATCCTGGCTGAATACGCCGAAACGCATTTGTAGTCCTTCGCAACAAACCGGGCGGCCAAAAGCCGCCCGGTTTTTTTATGCGTGAATGCAAAATCAAAAGGTGGGAGCGAGCCTGCTCGCGAAAGCGGTGTATCAGTCACATTGATGTTGCCTGACACTCCGCTTTCGCGAGCAGGCTCGCTCCCACTGGATTGGTGGTGATTTCATAATCAATGATGCGGAAATTTGACTCGCAGGTTTACAATCCCCGCTCCTGATCAGGAGTAATCCCGTGCTGACTCATCTCGATTCCCAAGGTCGCGCCAACATGGTCGACGTCACTGAAAAAGCCGTGACGTTTCGTGAAGCGACGGCCCAAGCGCTGGTGCGCATGCTCCCCGAAACGTTGCAGATGATCGTCAGTGGCGGCCATCCCAAAGGCGACGTATTTGCCGTCGCGCGCATTGCAGGCATTCAGGCGGCGAAGAAAACCAGCGATCTGATTCCCCTGTGCCATCCGCTGATGCTCACTGGCGTCAAAGTCGAGCTCAGCGCTGAAGGCGAAGACACCGTGCGCATCGTCGCCCGTTGCAAATTGTCCGGGCAGACCGGCGTCGAGATGGAAGCGCTGACCGCTGCCAGCGTCGCCGCGCTGACTATCTATGACATGTGCAAAGCGGTGGATCGCGGCATGACCATCGACAGCGTGCGTCTGCTGGAAAAGGTTGGCGGCAAGAGCGGGCACTTTCAGGCGGATCAAGCATGAAGCTGACAGTTAAGTTTTTTGCCCGTTACCGTGAAGCGCTGGGCGTTGACTCGGTAACGGTCGACGGTGATTTCACCACCGTCGATGACGTGCGCGCGCTGTTGGCGCAGCGTGAAGGCGCCGAGGTATTGAGCGAGCAGAACCTGATGTGCGCACGCAACGAAGACTTGTGCCAGCTCGACGAACCGGTGGTCGAGGGTGACGAAGTGGCGTTTTTCCCCACTGTGACCGGAGGCTGATCCATGGCGATTCGTGTCCAGGCCACGCCGTTCGATCCGGGTGCGCAAGTCAATGCGATGCACGCGGCCAATGTCGGCGTCGGCGCGGTGGTGAGCTTCGTCGGTTACGTGCGCGACTTCAACGATGGCCTGGATGTGGCGGGGATGTTCCTCGAACACTATCCGGGCATGACTGAAAAAGCCCTCGGCAAGATCGCCATCGAGGCCGAGCAGCGCTGGCCGTTGCTGAAACTGGAAGTGCTGCACCGCATCGGCGCGCTGGAACCGGGCGAGCCGATCGTGTTTGTCGGCGCTGCCAGCGCCCATCGCCAGGCTGCGTTCGACGCCTGCGCCTTCGTCATGGATTACCTGAAAACCCGCGCACCGTTCTGGAAGAAGGAAAACACCAGTGACGGCCCGTGCTGGGTGGAAGGGCGCGACAGTGATCATGCGGCGGCGGATCGCTGGAACAAATAGTCCTGTAGGGTTCTTCAGTCAGTCATCGCTGGCAAGCCAGCTCCCACAGGTTTCAGTGGTGCGCAAAAAATATATGCACGACGCGAAAGACTGTGGGAGCTGGCTTGCCAGCGATGAGGTCATCTGCAACACCAAAAACCTCGCAGACACTCTCTCCTCCCTAATTGACGATTTGTACCTATAAGTCCAATATGGATTTCCAAGTACAAAAAAGCTTCGTCTTGCCGCTCGTAGCTCCCCGCTCCCAGCTGCTCTTCTTCATCTTGCCAAACCAACAACAACCCGCGAGAGAACGAACATGAAGAAACTTCCCCTCATCACCGGTCTGGCCCTTAGCCTTTTGGCTTCCAGCAGCGTGTTCGCCGCCGAGAAAACCCTGCGTATCGGCATTGAAGCGGCTTACCCGCCATTCGCCTCGAAAACCGACAAAGGCGAAATCGTCGGTTTCGACTACGACATCGGCAATGCCCTGTGCGCGCAGATGAAGGCCAAGTGCGTGTGGGTCGAGGGTGAGTTCGACGGTCTGATTCCTTCGCTCAAAGTGAAGAAAATCGACATGGCACTGTCGTCCATGACCATCAACGAAGACCGCAAGAAGTCGGTGGATTTCACCCACAAGTACTACTTCACGTCCTCGCGGCTGGTGATGAAGGACGGCGCCACGGTCGATGATCAATACGCCAGCCTCAAGGGCAAGAATGTCGGCGTGCAGCGCGCAACCACCACCGACCGCTATGCCACCGAGGTGTTCGAGCCCAAGGGCGTCAACGTCAAGCGCTACAGCAATAACGAAGAGATCTACATGGACCTGGCAGCCGGTCGCCTTGATGCGATTTTTGCCGACACCATTCCGCTGAATGACTTTCTGTCGATGCCACGCGGCAAGGGCTATGCGTTCGTCGGGCCGGAGCTGAAGGATCCAAAGTATGTCGGCGAGGGGGCGGGGATTGCGGTGCGCAAGGGTAATACTGAGCTGGTCAGCCAGTTGAATAGCGCCATCGATGGCATTCGCGCGAGTGGCGAATATCAGAAGATTTCCGACAAGTATTTCAAGTCGGACATTTACGGCGACTGATCGTCCGCTATCGCTGGCAAGCCAGCTCCCACAGTGATCGAGTCGTACACAGATTTTGTGTACATCAAAATCCCTCTGGGAGCTGGCTTGCCAGCGATGGGGTCAGATCCATCACCGCGGCTCTTCAGCCCTTTAATTCCTTCAGGTGTTTGTACACCGTCGCCCGGCCCATGTTCAGCACATTGGCCACGTAGTTCGAGGCACTCTTGCCCTTGAACGCGCCCTCGGCATGCAGTGCCAGCACCAGTTCACGTTTGTGATCGCGGGTCAGCAGATTCAGGCTCAGTTGGCGCTCGCGCAGCCAGGCGTGCAGGAACGTGTTGATGCGCTCCTGCCAGTCATCGCGAAACAGTGAGTCCGGTTGCGGGATCAATTTGCTCGGCGACAGGAACAGGTCCAGCGCAGCCTTGGCATTCTCGAACAGCGAAATATTCAGGTTGATACACAGCACCGCCAGCGGCAGGCCTTCGCTGTCGCGCAATACGCTGCTCAGGCTGCGAATTTTCTGACCATCCCAGTTGAGTTTTTCGTACGGGCCGATGTTCCGCTCGCTGACATCCTCGCTGAGCATGTCTTCAAGTGACGACTCGTCACCGATCTCGCGTTTGGACAGGTTATTAGCGATGTAGTCGACTTTTTGCGTGCGCAAATCGTGCAGCACCACTTCGGCGTGGGGAAAGAACAGCGTGGCGATGGCGTCGGCGATGGCCCGGAAGTTATCCAGTGCCGGGTCGAGTTCGGGGGCGGTCATGACAGTGGAGCTCCAGGCAGCGTCAGCGCCCACATGAACAGGGGCGCTGCGAGTTTGCCGCAATCGGTTGGGCGCGTCATCCGCAGCGCGGATTAACCGAGCCGGGCAGGGGAGAGCATGTTGCTGCTCAGGCCGAACTGACGCAGTTGCTCGGGCAATGGCAGACCGCGCACCAGTGCGGCGCTGGCCTGGCCCATCGCCGGTGACGTCTGGATGCCGTACCCGCCCTGAGCTGCGACCCAGAACAGGCCCGGCACCTGCGCATCGAATCCGCTGAGCAAATCACCGTCGGCGACGAAACTGCGCAAGCCGGCCCATGTGCGAGTCGGGCGGCGGATGGTCAGCGTCGTGGCTTCTTCGATCTGATAGATGCCCATGGCGATGTCCAGTTCTTCAGGCTGCACATCGTGGGGTTCGACCGGGTCCGCGTTGGCTGGCGAGCCTAAGAACATGCCGGCATCAGGTTTCATGTAGAACGATTCGTCGAGGCTGACCAGCATCGGCCACTGATGGATATCGACACCTTCTGGCCCGGCGAAGATGAAGGCGGCGCGGCGTTTCGGTTGCAGGCCCAGCGATTGTGCACCGGCCATTACGCCGATCTTGTCAGCCCAGGCGCCGGCAGCGTTGATGATCACTGGCGCGCTGAAGGTCTGGCCATTGGTCTGCACCTGCCAGACATTGTTGGCATCGCGCTCAAGGCTCAGCACCTGGCAGTCGGTGTGCACCTCGCCGTGGTTGCGGCGGATCCCGCGCAGGTAGCCTTGATGCAGGGCGTCGGTATCGATGTCACAGGCTGTCGGGTCGTAAATCGCCCCGTGGACTTTTTCCCGGCGCAGGATCGGCAGGCGCACGCAGGCGTCATCGGCGCTGAGCCTTTGCATTTCCGGCACCGTGGCTTTGGCGCTCAGGTACTGGTTGTTGAGTTCGGCGGCGTCACCGGTGAAATCCACGGTCATCTCGCCGCGCGGGGTCAGCAGCGGGTGCTCGCAGAAACCGGCCGGCGGCTGGTCGAAAAACTCACGGCTGGCCTGAGTCAGCGCGCGTACCTGCGGTGTGCCATAAGCCGCGGTGAACAGGGCGGCGGACCGCCCGGTGGAGTGATAGGCCGGGTGAGACTCACGCTCCAGCACGATCACTTTGGCGTGAGGCGACAGCCAGAAACCGGTGGAAGCGCCGGCAATCCCGCCGCCGATGATGATGAAATCTGCCTGGCTCATGAAAAAACTCCACGTTGAACTGCAAAGTTGAAGTTGTCGCAAATCCTGTGGGAGCCGGGCAAGCCCGCTCCCACAGGGATCGAGGTGTCAGTGCTTCAGGTGATAAATCGCATTTGCCAGGGCGATGTCTTCCAGGCCCAGCCCGATCGAGCGGAAAAACACGTGACGGTGGTAATCCGGGCGTTGCACTTTTTCACTGAGCAGATCGGCGAGGTCACCCATGATCGAGTCCGTGCTCCAGCCATGTTGCTCAACAGCAATCAGCATTTCGCCCGCCGAGCCCGGCGTGGTCAGACGGTAGTCGCAGAACACCTGCATGTCGTTGAGGCTTTGCGGCGGCACTTCATGGGCGCGGGGAGCGTTAGTGCTGATCGAGGTGATCAACGCGGGTTTGCTCAGTGCCGCCGGGTCGATCACCGGCCCCGCGGACGAAGTGCAGAGCATGATCACATCGGCATCGGCGAGGGCGGCTTCAAGACGGGTTGCAATCGTCAGGCCGGGAGCTGCGGCTGTGAGCAGCGCCTGGGTTTCAGGATCCTCCTGCAGGCTCGGCGAATACACACTGATGCTTTGCCAGTCGCGTAAAGACTTCACGTAATGCAGATGCGCCTGTGCGACTTTGCCGCTGCCGATGATCGCCAGTCGCCGCGCATCCAGCGGAGCGAGGGCATCGACGGCCACTGCGGTGGTCGCAGCCGTACGGGCTGTGGTGAGTTCGCCGGCATCGCACAGCAGCAAGGGTTGGCCGGTCTGCATCGACATCAACAAGGTCCACGCGGTCACCAACGGGCCTTGCTCGCGGACGATGTACGGCGAGGTCTTCACGCCGTACACACCGTCTTCGGCCAGCACACCCAGATAATTGATGAAGTCACCAGCGCCCTGCGGGAATTCCACCAGTTGCTGCGCCGGTTGTACCGCGTTACCGGCGGCGAGATCGCGGAACAGTTTGCGCAATGTCTGCGGCACATCAATGCGGGCCAGCAGCTCACGGGCCTGGGTTTGGTCGATCACGTAGGGCGTACTGGACATGTCAGGCTCCGGATGCGAAATATAAACTTATTTGTCTATTATGGACTTTTAGTTTTGTCGGGCAAGATCCTCCGGAAAAAAAGCCGGGCACAAAAAAAGCGCAGTCCGTTGCCGGCTGCGCTTCTTTTCTATCGTGTCACTTACTCTGGACTCTTGCGCTCAACTGCACGCAACAGATGCGTGGGAGGTGTTTCACAACTGATCTTGCGGCCGAGCTTCTCTTCGATGGACGGCAACTGGTAGGAGTCGTCTTCACCGGCGAAGCTGATCGATACGCCATCGGCGCCGGCACGACCGGTACGGCCGATGCGGTGCACGTAATCGTCCGGGACTTCCGGCAGAGTGAAGTTGATGACGTGGCTGATGCCGTCGATGTGGATGCCGCGACCGGCAACGTCGGTGGCGACCAGTACGCGAATCTTGCCTTCACGGAAACCTTCGAGCGTCTTGATGCGCTTGTGCTGCGGCACGTCGCCAGACAGTTGCGCGGCGTTGATGCCATCACGCACCAGGCGTTCTTCGATCCGGCGCACTTCGTCTTTGCGGTTGGCAAACACGATCACCCGCTCCCAGCCGTTATCGTTGACCAGGTTGAAGAGCAGTTTGTATTTGTCGGCAGCGGCCACGGCAAAGATGTGCTGCTCGACGTTTTCGTTGGCCACGTTCTGCGATTCGATCTCGACGATCGACGGGTCGGTGGTCCACTGCTTGGCGAGGTTCATCACGTCTTCGGTGAAAGTCGCGGAGAACAGCAGCGTCTGACGTTCGCTTTTCGGCGGAGTCTGGCGAATGATCTGCCGAACCTGCGGGATGAAACCCATGTCGAGCATGCGGTCGGCTTCGTCCAGCACCATCACCTCGACCATGTCCAGATGCACGTCGCCGCGCTGGTTGAAGTCGAGCAGGCGGCCCGGTGTCGCAACGAGGATGTCGCAGTGGCGCGCTTCAAGGTGCTTGAGCTGCTTGTCGAAATCCATGCCGCCGACAAACGTCATCACGTTGAGGCCGGTGTACTTGGTCAGGTCGGCAGCGTCTTTTGCAATCTGCACCACCAGCTCACGGGTCGGCGCGATGATCAGCGCACGGGGTTCGCCCATGTAGCGTTCTTTCGGCGGCGGGGTTTGCAACAACTGAGTGATGATCGAGATCAGGAACGCGGCGGTTTTACCGGTACCGGTCTGGGCGCGGCCGATGGCGTCTTTGCCGGCGAGGGTGAAGCCCAGCACCTGTGCCTGGATCGGCGTGCAATAAGGAAAGCCCAGATCCTGAATGGCGTGCATCAGTTCTGGTGAGAGCTTGAAATCGTGAAAGCGGGTTTTGCCTTCCTGAGGTTCGACGACGAAGTCTTCGAGTTTCCACGGGATGACCGGAGCCTTGGGCTTGGGTTCGCGACGCGGCTTGAGCGGTTTTGGCGCTTCGCTGCGGGCAGGCTCGGCGGCGACTGGCGCGGCCGGTGCAGGTTGCGGTTCTTGCTTCGGTGCCGCTGCGGGAGCGGGGCGGTCGGCCTGCGGGGCATCGTTGCGATGACCGGGGGCGTGCGACGGCGCACGGGTAACTGGCGCGAGCTGCTCAGCCTCGCTTTTACCGAACATTTTCTTGAGTGCTTCGAGCACGGTCATCTCATCAATTGGTTAAGGAATGTACGCCGGCCAGTGTAATGCAAGAAACGGGCGCGGCGTAGTGTGATGATCAAAGGGCAGACGTTGTGCGCAGAATCAGCGCAGGCGCTCGCTCAGCCAGGTGCCGATATCGCGAATTTCCTCGGGTAACACTTCGTGTTCCATTGGGTATTCCTGCCATGTCACGGTGACACCATGGGCTTTCAGATACTCATAAGCTGTGCGGCCCATCGAGTTTTGCACCACGTTGTCGAACTGACCGTGCAATGACAGCACCGGAATTCGTTGCTGACTGGCAGATAACTGCAGTTCATCACTGAATGTTGGCGCATACGTCGACAACGCCATCACGCCACCCAACGGCCCCTGCCATTTCAGAAAAGCGGTGTGATAAACCACGGCGCCACCCTGGGAAAAACCCGCGAGAAAAATCCGCGAGGCGTCTATTCCGCTGGCGCGCTGGTTTTCGATCAATTCAATGACGTGATCGGCCGACGCTTCCAGTTCATCACGATCGATCGCGCGCGCCGGGCTCATGGCTTTGATGTCGTACCAGCTCGGCATGGCATATCCGCCATTTATCGTCACTGGACGGGTCGGCGCCTGCGGCAGTACGAAGCGTGTGCTCAGCAGGCTTTCCTGCAACGCCTCGGCGACTGGCAGAAAGTCAAAGCGGTCGGCGCCGAGGCCGTGCAGCCAGATCACGCAGGCGTCTGCGGGCTTAACAGGCTGAAGAATCAAGGGCTCGGTCATGTCTGCTCCAAATATGTGCGGGCGCTCTCATTGAGTGCGTGATTGAAGTGCGCGCCCGGTTGATCCGTTAAGAAGATGTCGCAAGGGTACAAGTTTTGCTATTGACCTGTCGCTTATGTGCTTCAGCGGCCGGTGTGGTACGGGCTTTGCTATGGCTTAAAGCGTGCAACCGATCTCGCGTCTTGCGGTAACACTATCAGTGAACGCCTGACGATGGGATGCAAAGAATCCGGTAATGGATGTTCGCCAATGGCCGCCATGGGCTTAGCGAATATGAAAGGGCTACAGCCCGTTCGGCCAATTGGTGAGAAGTGAGTTGTCCATGATGTGGATTTTCTCCTGAAACACTCATAGCGAAGGTCTTTACGTCGGTTGACCCAATAAAAAGCCAATTAGGGTCAACACCGCCTCAAAAGGGTGCGACTGGACTCAAGCTCCGACACAACAAGAGCAAAACTGGAGGTTTGAATGAAGATGTTGAAATCCACTCTGGCGATCGTGACTGCAGCAGCAGTACTCGGCGTCAGCGGGTTCGCTCAGGCGGGTGCAACCCTGGATGCCGTGCAGAAGAAAGGTTTCGTGCAATGTGGTGTGAGCGACGGTCTGCCGGGCTTCTCGGTACCGGACGCTACCGGCAAGATCCTCGGCATCGACGCTGACTTCTGCCGCGCAGTAGCCGCTGCCGTATTCGGCGACGCAACCAAGGTCAAATTCAGTCAGTTGAACGCCAAGGAGCGCTTCACCGCGCTGCAGTCCGGCGAGATCGACATCCTGTCGCGCAACACCACCATGACCAGCTCCCGTGATGCGGGCATGGGCCTGAAATTCCCGGGCTTCATTACCTACTACGACGGTATCGGCTTCCTGGTAAACAGCAAACTGGGCGTAAAAAGTGCCAAAGAGCTGGACGGCGCAACCATCTGCATCCAGGCCGGTACTACCACCGAGCTCAACGTTTCCGACTACTTCCGCGGCAACGGTCTGAAGTACACCCCAATCACCTTCGACACCTCCGATGAAAGCGCCAAGTCGCTGGAATCCGGTCGTTGCGACGTGCTGACTTCCGACAAATCCCAGCTGTTCGCCCAGCGCAGCAAACTGGCTTCGCCGAAGGACTACGTGGTTCTGCCGGAAACCATTTCCAAGGAACCACTGGGTCCAGTCGTGCGTAACGGCGACGACGAGTGGCTGGCCGTGGTGCGCTGGACTGGCTACGCCATGCTCAACGCTGAAGAGGCTGGCATCACTTCGAAGAATGTCGAAGCTGAAGCCAAGTCCACGAAGAATCCGGACGTCGCTCGTATGCTCGGCGCTGACGGTGAATACGGCAAAGACCTGAAACTGCCGAAGGACTGGGTCGTGCAGATCGTCAAGCAGGTCGGCAACTACGGTGAAGTGTTCGAGAAAAACCTCGGCAAGAACACTCCGCTGGAAATCGACCGTGGCCTGAACGCCCTGTGGAACAACGGCGGCATTCAGTACGCACCACCAGTGCGCTAATGGTTCTATCACCCGGCGGGCCAACCGCCGGGTGATGTTCTTGTTCCATTTTTTCCGGGGCACTTCATGCAAAATTCAATCGGCGCACCAAAGCAGAGGCTCAGCCTCAGCGATCCGCGAGTGCGCGCCTGGGTATTTCAGATTGTCACTATCGTGGCCGTCGTCTCCCTGGGCTGGTTCCTGTTCGATAACACGCAAACCAACCTTGAACACCGGGGCATCACCTCCGGCTTCAGCTTTCTGGAGCGCAGTGCCGGGTTCGGCATCGCTCAAACCCTGATCGACTACACCGAAGCGGACAGCTATGCCCGCGTGTTTGTGATCGGTCTGCTCAATACATTGCTGGTGACCATCATCGGCGTGATCCTGGCGACTCTGCTGGGCTTCATCATTGGTGTCGCGCGTCTTTCGCCCAACTGGATCATCAGCAAGCTGGCGACCGTGTATGTGGAAGTCTTCCGCAACATTCCGCCCCTGCTGCAAATCCTGTTCTGGTACTTCGCGGTGTTCCTGACCATGCCGGGACCGCGTAACAGCCACAACTTCGGCGACACTTTCTTTGTCAGCAGCCGTGGCCTGAACATGCCGGCCGCGCTGGCAGCTGACGGTTTCTGGGCATTCGTGATCAGTATTGTGGTGGCCATCGTCGGCATCGTGCTGATGTGCCGCTGGGCCAACAAGCGCTTCGAAGCGACCGGTGAGCCGTTCCACAAGTTCTGGGTGGGTCTGGCGATGCTGCTGGTGATCCCGAGTTTGTGCGCGCTGATCTTCGGCGCTCCACTGCACTGGGAAATGCCCGAGCTCAAGGGCTTCAACTTCGTTGGCGGCTGGGTGCTTATCCCGGAACTGCTGGCCTTGACCCTGGCCCTGACCGTTTACACCGCGGCGTTCATCGCCGAAATCGTGCGTTCGGGGATCAAGTCGGTCAGCCACGGCCAGACCGAAGCGGCCCGTTCGCTCGGTTTGCGTGAAGGCCCGACCCTGCGCAAGGTGATCATTCCCCAGGCCCTGCGAGTGATCATCCCGCCGCTGACCAGCCAATACCTGAACCTGGCGAAGAACTCCTCGCTGGCTGCCGGTATCGGTTACCCGGAAATGGTTTCGCTGTTCGCCGGCACCGTGCTGAACCAGACCGGTCAGGCGATCGAAGTGATTGCGATCACCATGAGCGTGTACCTGGCGATCAGTATCAGCATTTCCCTGCTGATGAACTGGTACAACAAGCGCATTGCGCTGATCGAGCGGTAAGGAAAAGCGCATGAGTACTCATACTTTCAAACCCGACATGCCCCCTCCGAGCAGTAGCATCGGCGTAGTGGCATGGATGCGCGCGAACATGTTCTCCAGCTGGCTCAACACCTTGCTGACGCTGTTCGCGTTCTACCTGATCTACCTGATCGTTCCGCCGATTCTGGGGTGGGCGATCATCGATGCCAACTGGATCGGCACCACCCAGGCCGATTGCACCAAGGAGGGCGCCTGCTGGGTGTTCATCCAGCAACGCTTCGGTCAGTTCATGTATGGCTACTACCCGACCGGCCTGCGCTGGCGCGTGGACCTGACCGTGTGGCTGGCAGTGATCGGCGTGGCGCCACTGTTCATCTCGCGCTTCCCGCGTAAAGCGGTGTACGGGCTGAGCTTTCTGGTGATCTATCCGATTGTCGCCTGGTGCCTGCTGCACGGCGGCGTATTCGGCCTGCAAACCGTCGCGACCAGCCAGTGGGGCGGCTTGATGCTGACTCTGGTGATCGCCACCGTAGGTATCGCTGGCGCCTTGCCGCTTGGCATCGTGCTGGCGCTGGGTCGACGTTCGAACATGCCGGCGATTCGAGTGGTCTGCGTGACCTTCATCGAGTTCTGGCGCGGCGTGCCGTTGATCACGGTGCTGTTCATGTCTTCGGTAATGCTGCCGCTGTTCCTGCCCGAAGGCATGAACTTCGACAAGTTGCTGCGGGCGCTGATCGGCGTGATCCTGTTCCAGTCGGCCTACGTGGCTGAAGTGGTGCGCGGCGGTCTGCAAGCGATCCCTAAAGGTCAGTACGAAGCGGCGGCTGCAATGGGCCTGGGCTACTGGCGTTCGATGGGCCTGGTGATTCTGCCCCAAGCCCTGAAAATGGTGATCCCCGGCATCGTCAACACCTTCATCGCGCTGTTCAAGGACACCAGTCTGGTGATCATCATCGGCCTCTTTGACCTGCTCAACAGCGTCAAGCAAGCCGCTGCCGATCCGAAATGGCTGGGCATGGCCACCGAAGGCTACGTGTTTGCCGCCCTGGTGTTCTGGATTTTCTGTTTTGGTATGTCGCGCTATTCCATGCATCTGGAACGCAAGCTCGACACTGGCCACAAGCGTTAGGAGTTCTGTAATGAGTGAAGCAATCAAAAAGCCTGTGAGCCCTGAAGGCATTATTCAGATGCAGGGCGTCAACAAGTGGTATGGCCAGTTCCACGTGCTGAAAGACATCAACCTCAACGTCAAACAGGGCGAGCGTATCGTCCTGTGCGGCCCGTCGGGTTCTGGCAAATCGACCACCATTCGTTGCCTCAATCGTCTGGAAGAACACCAGCAGGGCCGCATCGTCGTCGATGGCGTGGAACTGACCAACGACCTCAAGCAGATCGAAGCGATCCGCCGTGAAGTCGGCATGGTGTTCCAGCATTTCAACCTGTTTCCGCACCTGACCATTTTGCAGAACTGCACCCTGGCGCCGATGTGGGTACGCAAGATGCCCAAGCGCAAGGCCGAGGAAATCGCCATGCATTACCTGGAGCGCGTACGCATTCCGGAGCAGGCGCACAAGTATCCGGGGCAACTGTCCGGCGGTCAGCAACAGCGTGTGGCAATCGCCCGCGCGCTGTGCATGAAACCGAAAATCATGCTGTTCGACGAACCGACTTCGGCGCTCGATCCTGAGATGGTGAAAGAAGTGCTCGACACCATGATCGGTCTGGCCGAAGACGGCATGACCATGCTCTGCGTAACCCACGAAATGGGCTTTGCCCGCACCGTGGCCAATCGCGTGATTTTCATGGACAAGGGCGAGATCGTTGAGCAGGCGGCACCGAACGACTTCTTCGATAATCCGCAGAATGAGCGGACGAAGCTGTTCCTGAGCCAGATTCTGCATTGATGGCTGATGTGTAAAACGAACCCGGCCTTGTGCCGGGTTTGTTTTTTGGGGGTCAGGATACGGTGAGGGTTTCGTGTTCTTTGTGCTCGGTGTATTTGAACGCTCCGCGCAAGTCTGCCCCTTCGCCCAGGGTTTTCACGTCGGTCAGCAAGTACGGGTAACGATCCAACAGTCGCATCAGCAACATCAGCGCCTTGGGTGGTAATACTTCACCGCGCTCGTACCTGGAAAATGCGTTATGGCCTCCACCTGACAGCAGTTGCACCGTCTCTTTTTGCGTCAGGTGTAATTTGCGCCGTATGCGCTTCATCTCGACACCGATCATTTGCCGGGCAGCGATAACTAACTCATCACCTGCTTGTGTATAGCGATCAGCACTATCGGTGTCGTCATCCCATTCGACTTCCCCGCATTGCTGACATTCCCAGCCAGAAAGATCATCCACGCGGCGCTCCATGCCTTTGACACTCAGGGTTTCGCCGCGCCCCTCAAAATGCCTCATTCCCTCACGGGCACCACAGCTGAAACATTGCCGGGTTTTCATGGGTTTTTCTCCTTGAAGGAGATTATCGGTGGGCCGCCACCGGGGCGGTAGGTCACCTTGATGTAAATCTCCAGGTCTTTTGAGTTGATGTGATACACGTCTTGCCAGACTCGATGATCGTCGTAGCTGGTCATCGATTTGTACAACATCCTGTTCTGCAACTCGAAAACGATCTCTCGCATCTCTGTGAAACTGAAACCGAGATCCAGACCGGTTTTTTCCGCGGTCTTGGTGAAGGCTTGTCTGCCAAGCCGCCGGACCTCAGCCTTGATCACCGCCAAGTCGTAATGGGGCGTGTTCTTCTCCATAAGAAACCAAAACCCTGTCCCTGAAATTACCCTTAAAGGGTAATTTTGACTAATCGAAAATCCCGCTTCATTTCCCTCCGATTGACCCTAGGTGGTTGCCGTCCTACACGGGTCTGACTAACATGTCGGAAAATTCATCCTATGATTGGATGAAAGGGCGAATCCTATGTCAGACATTTCTCCTCTTGTTAAGCGGTCCTTGGTCGATCAGGCCCTGGATCAATTGCGTCAGCGCATCAACAGCGGCACCTGGCAGGTCGGCGAGCGATTGCCCACCGAACCCGAGCTGTGCGCCGAGCTGGGCATCAGCCGTAACACCGTGCGTGAAGCCATGCGCGTGTTGGCGTTTTCCGGGTTGATTGAAATTCGCCAGGGCGACGGTAGTTATCTGCGTGCGGTGATTGATCCGCTGGACACCCTCAAGGCGCTCTCGCGTTGTTCGCTAGAACAGGCGCGGGAAACCCGGCACATCCTTGAGGTCGAGGCCATCGGCCTCGCGGCGTTGCGCCGCACCGATGAAGACCTCGTCGCCTTGCGTGAAGCGCTCGGCACAAGCGGCAGCCATTACCACGGCGATCTCGACACCTACATCGCCTGCGATCTGGTGTTCCACCGCCGTTTGGTCGACGCCGCGCATAACCCGACGCTCAGCGAGCTGTATCGCTATTTTTCCAGCATCGTCGGCGCGCAATTGCGCCAGACGCTGAACATCGTTCCGCGCCGTCAGGAAGTGTTCGACCTGCACATCGAGTTGCTCGATGCCGTCGAACAACGCGACCCGGAACGGGCCAAAGCCTTATCGAGGCAGTTGATCAATGAACCTTGAAACCGAGAAATCCATGCCCCGCAACGAGATATCCACAGCCCCGAAACGCACGGCAGAGCTCGAAGAGCTGCTGATCGATGCCGAGGCTGATGACGAACAAGTACAGCAAAGCCATCCGCTGGTGCGCCGGCCATGGCTGTTGCTGCTGGGCTTGATTCTGGTGGCGCTGAACCTGCGTCCGGCGCTGTCGAGCCTGGCGCCGCTGCTTAGCGACGTATCGAAAAGCCTCGGGCTGTCTGCCGCTCAGGCGGGTCTGCTGACCACGTTGCCGGTGCTGTGCCTCGGTCTGTTTGCACCGCTGGCGCCGATTCTGGCGCGGCGTTTTGGTGCCGAGCGAGTGGTGTTGGGGATTCTCCTGACCCTCGCAGGCGGGATTATCCTGCGCAGCAATTTCGGTGAGATCGGTCTGTTTGCCGGCAGCGTATTGGGCGGCGCCAGTATCGGCATCATTGGCGTGCTGCTGCCGGGCATCGTCAAACGCGACTTCGCCAAACACGCCGGCGCCATGACGGGCGTTTACACCATGGCGCTGTGTCTCGGTGCCGCGATGGCGGCGGGATCGAGCGTACCGTTGAGTGAACACTTCGGCAGCAGCTGGGCCGTGGGTCTGGGTTTCTGGGTGATTCCGGCGCTGGTCGCTGCGGTGTTCTGGCTACCACAAGTCGGCCAGAAACACGGTGCGCACAATGTTGCTTATCGCGTGCGCGGACTGTTGCGTGATCCGCTGGCGTGGCAGGTGACCTTGTACATGGGCCTGCAATCGTCGCTGGCCTACATCGTGTTCGGCTGGTTGCCGTCGATCCTGATTGGGCGCGGTCTGACGCCGACCCAGGCCGGCCTGGTACTGTCCGGTTCGGTGATCGTTCAGCTCGCCAGTTCACTCGCGGCGCCGTGGCTGGCGACTCGTGGCAAGGATCAGCGTCTGGCGATCGTGGTGGTGATGGCGCTGACCCTCGGCGGTCTGTTCGGTTGTCTGTATGCGCCGATCGAAGGCCTGTGGGGCTGGGCGATTCTGCTCGGTCTGGGGCAGGGCGGTGCATTCAGTCTGGCGCTGACGTTGATCGTGCTGCGTTCGCGTGACTCCCATGTCGCAGCCAACCTGTCGAGCATGGCCCAGGGTTTCGGCTACACGCTGGCGTCGATGGGGCCGTTTGCAGTCGGCGTAGTGCATGACTGGACGGGCGGCTGGAATGCGGTGGGCTGGATCTTCGGCATCATTGGCACGGGGGCGATCATCGCGGGCCTCGGCGCCGGGCGTACGTTGTACGTGCAGGTCACAAGCGAAAAAATCTGATTCATGTAGGCGCTGCGGCACGCTGCGATCTTCTGATTGTGATTTTAAAGACCAGGATCAAAAGATCGCAGCCTCGTTGCACTCGAATGCTCCTACAGGATTTGTGCTGAACGAAGACGCTAATGGTATTCGGTGCACGAATGCCGATAGTGTTTGCGCGCTGTGCAGATTATCGTGCTGGCAATCTGTCCATTCCTTGGAGTTTGCCCATGAGTGACGCCCACGCTGCGTTGATCACCCGCTTCTATCAGGCTTTCCAGCGCCTCGACGCCGAGGCCATGGCTGCGTGTTACACCGACGATGTGGTGTTCAGCGACCCGGCCTTTGGTGAGCTGCGTGGGCGCGATGCTGGCGACATGTGGCGAATGCTCACCACCCGCGCCCAAGACTTTTCGCTGACTTTCGACAACGTTCGCGCCGATGAGCGCAGCGGCGGCGCGCATTGGGTGGCGACGTATTTGTTCAGCCAGACCGGCAACGTCGTGGTCAACGATATCCAGGCACGCTTCGTGTTCCGAGATGGCAAGATCTGCGAGCACCACGATCATTTCGATCTGTGGCGCTGGTCGCGTCAGGCCTTGGGTTTCAAAGGTCTGCTGCTGGGCTGGACGCCTCTGGTGCGCAACGCTGTACGTGCCCAGGCGCTGAAGGGACTGAAGGCATTTCAGGCCGGTCGCTGATAAGATCGCGGCCTGTTTCCTACGCGTCTTGATCCCGAAGTGACCAGCCTTAGCGAAAAATCTGTCGATGTTGTCGAGCCAGTGAGCAAGTCCTGGTTCGTCTACCTCGTGCGCGCGGCCAACGGTTCGTTGTATTGCGGGATCAGCAACGATCCCGCGCGCCGTTTTGCCAAGCACCAAAGCGGCAAAGGCGCGCGCTTCTTCCTGTCCAGCCCGGCCACGGCACTGGTTTACACCGAGCTTTGTCGCGACAAGAGCGACGCCTTGCGGCAGGAGCGGTTGATCAAAAAACTGCGCAAGAGCGCGAAGGAGTGTCTGGTCGCGTCTTATCAATCTGACTGATCAGATTCTGTCGGGTGGTAGAAATCCTTGCGGATAGAGACGACTACCACGCAAATGGCAGGCAAAAAAAAGCCGCCTTGCGGGGCGGTTTTTTTCGTAAACCTCGGTTTGCGGCCGGGATTACTGTTCTCACTGGATACACTAGCGTGGGTGAAGATTATTCGTCTTTTTGCCATCGAGCAAGCCTGAGGCGATTTTTGGAAGAGCGCGATTTCAGATCGATTTGTTTAAACGGCGGTTCTGAAACGCGATTACTCTCCATCCGCTCGCATGACAGTGCAGCTAGTGAGGCTTGGCTGATTGGCGTAACGGTTTCATGCCCTCTGACACGGAGTTGCTCCCGTGCCGGAATGATTTTTCGAAGGGTGTCTCAATCGGCCGCCTCACTGGATACGCTAGCGTGTATTCCGAAGGCGTACATGGTCCGGTAAGCGCGCTGGAGGTTTGGCTCCCGACTGGAGGCCAATACGTATGAAGCTATTGCTGCGTACTCTGAGCCTCGTATGGAGATCGTTTAAAGCGGTTCGCTTTTACGAATTCCTGCGAGATCACTTCGATGACTTTATGTAAGGTTTATTGAGGTGAGAACGACCGCCTCGGTTTCGGCTGAGGCGGTTTTTTTCGTTCGGGGGCCACACTCGTCTTATCAATCTGACTGATCGGTTCCCATCAGCCAGATCTGTAGGCTGCTAAGTAAATGCGCGCTAAGCTGCCGACTCACTTTCTGAGCGGCGGAGCCGAGCATGTCCGAGTTGATTCTGCATCATTACCCGACCTCTCCATTTGCCGAGAAGGCCCGTCTGCTGCTGGGCTTCAAAGGTCTGTCCTGGCGCTCGGTGAATATCTCGCCGGTAATGCCGAAACCGGATCTGACCGCCCTGACCGGTGGTTATCGCAAAACCCCAGTGTTGCAGATCGGCGCTGACATCTATTGCGACACTTCGTTGATCGCCCGCCGACTGGAGCAAGAGAAGGCGCAGCCGTCGTTTTTCCCCGAAGGTCAGGAGATGACCACCGCCAGCTTCGCGACGTGGGCGGACTCGGTGGTGTTCCAGCATGCCGTCAGCCTGGTGTTCCAGCCGGAATCGGTTGCCGTGCGTTTCGGCAAATTACCGCCGGAAGCGATCAAGGCGTTTATGGCCGACCGTGCCGGCCTGTTCAGTGGCGGCAGCGCTACGCGTTTGTCTACCGAGCAAGCCAAGCATCAATGGCCGACGATCATGGCGCGTCTGGAGCAGCAGTTGCAGCGCGAGCAAGGTGACTTCCTGTTCGGCGATCCATCGATTGCCGACTTTGCTTTGGCGCACCCGATGTGGTTTCTCAAGGCGACCCACGTGACAGCGCCTCTGGTGGATGAGTATCCAGCCGTCGTCGCGTGGCTGGGACGTGTGTTGGGCTTCGGGCATGGCGCTGCGAGCGAAATGACGTCCGAGGAGGCGCTGGAGGTTGCACGCAATGCGACGCCAGCGGCATTGCCGGATGAACAGTTTGTTGACCCGAACGGATTCAAGGCAGGCCAGCAGGTGGCAATTGCCGCGACGGATTACGGGGTTGATCCGGTGGTGGGTGAGTTGCTGTTTGCCGGTCGTGAGGAGCTGATCGTGCGTCGCGAAGACGAGCGTGGCGGCGTGGTGCATGTGCACTTTCCGCGGTTCGGTTTCCGTATCGAAGCACGCTAAAAGCAAAAGATCGCAGCCTGCGGCAGCTCCTACAGTGGGATTGATGCTGCACCTGTAGGAGCTGCCGCAGGCTGCGATCTTTTGATCTTGCTGTTATTTCAATGCAGCGAGTATCTCGTCCGGATCAAACCCGCGAATCAACGTGCCATTCACATCGATCAGCGGAATTCCGCGCCCACCCAGTGCCTCGTACGCCTTGCGCGCCTCGGCATCCTTCTCGATGTCGAATTCCTTGAACGCAATCCCCTTGCTGTCGAGAAAGCGTTTGGTCTGCTTGCAGTAGCCGCACCAGTCTGTGGCATAGAGCACGACATTAGCCTGCGCCCGCGTCTGCTCAGCCACCATCTGCGACGGGTTGAACACCCGCTCGATCTTGCCCCAGTTCTGATAAACCACGACCACCAGCAGAACCAGCGCGACCTTCTTCAGCACATTGCCGAGCATCAGTTGCGGCGCTTCAGCTGATCGGTCAGCGAGGTTGGCAGGCCCTTGATCATCAGGGTGCCGTTCTCTTCGTCGTACTCGATCGTCGAGCCCAGCAGGTGTGCCTCAAAGCTGATCGACAGACCTTCGGCGCGACCGGTGAAGCGGCGGAATTGATTCAAGGTGCGTTTGTCTGCCGGTATCTCTGGCGACAGGCCGTAATCCTTGTTGCGGATGTGATCGTAGAAGGCTTTCGGGCGTTCTTCGTCGATCAGCTCCGAGAGCTCTTCCAGGCCCATTGGCTCGCCGAGTTTCGCCTGGCTGCTGGCGTAATCGACCAGCGTCTTGGTTTTCTCGCGAGCGGACTCTTCCGGCAGGTCTTCGCTCTCGACGAAGTCACTGAAAGCCTTGAGCAGGGTGCGGGTCTCGCCCGGGCCGTCGACGCCTTCCTGGCAGCCGATGAAGTCGCGGAAGTATTCCGAAACCTTCTTGCCGTTTTTGCCTTTGATGAACGAGATGTACTGCTTGGACTGCTTGTTGTTCTGCCACTCGGAAACGTTGATCCGTGCGGCCAGGTGAAGCTGGCCGAGGTCGAGATGGCGCGACGGGGTCACGTCCAGCGAGTCGGTGACGGCCACGCCTTCGCTGTGGTGCAGCAGGGCGATGGCCAGGTAGTCGGTCATGCCTTGCTGGTAGTGGGCGAACAGCACGTGGCCACCGACCGACAGGTTCGACTCTTCCATCAGCTTCTGCAGATGCTCGACCGCCACTTTGCTGAATGCGGTGAAGTCTCTGCCACCTTCCATGTACTCCTTCAGCCAGCCACTGAACGGAAACGCGCCAGATTCCGGATGGAACAGACCCCAGGCTTTGCCCTGTTTGGCGTTGTAGCTCTCGTTGAGGTCGGCGAGCATGTTCTCGATGGCCGCCGACTCCGCCAGTTCAGAATCACGGGCGTGCAGAACTGCGGGCGTGCCGTCGGGTTTTTTGTCGATCAGGTGGACGATGCAATGACGGATCGGCATGGGCTTCTCGGCTGTTGGATGGGAGGAGGGCAGGCTCCCCCGAAAAAGCGCCCAGTGTACCGCAATCACTGGTTTTGGCGCCGGGTGAAGGGCAATTCCTGGGCCCTGTGCGACCCTTATGCAGTTTTTTACCGGTTTAGAGCAATAAAGCTGACCAAATGGGTAGCTAGAGGCGGATATTTCCTTGTCTCTGTGCTAGTTTTGCCCGGTCTTACGCGAAGTCACTGCGTTAAGCGTGCAATCAGCATTTGTCAGGTCGAACCAAACCCTGATTTCGGTATCTATAACCCGACTCGTCGCGGTTATCGCCGAGGGTGCCAGATCCAGAAGATCGGGCTCGATGGCTGACACTGCACTCTGCAATCCATATGAATTTGATAGGGAAGGAACACTACATGGCTCTTACTAAAGACCAACTGATCGCCGACATCGCTGAAGCTATCGACGCGCCGAAAACCACCGCGCGTAACGCTCTGGACCAACTGGGCCAAATCGTTGCCGATCAGCTGGAAAACGGCGGCGAAATCACTCTGCCAGGTATCGGCAAGCTGAAAGTGACCGAGCGTCCTGCCCGCACTGGCCGTAACCCTTCGACTGGCGCTGCCATCGAAATCCCTGCGAAGAAAGTGATCAAGCTGGTTGTGGCCAAAGGCCTGACCGACGCTGTGAACAAGTAAGACGCAGCAATAAAAAACCGTGCACCGGAGCGATCCGGGCACGGTTTTTTTGTGTCTGCGATTTGGCGATGCCGCCCGATCCCATGTGGGAGCGAACCTGCTCGCGAAAGCGGTGGGTCAGTCGATATTTAAAGTTGACTGACACGCCGCCTTCGCGAGCAGAATCGACCTGCGTCGGTCGATGCAATGTTTAGCGCGTCCAGCGCTCGCGACGCCAGATCTGCTGTTCGGACTTGGTCTGGAAGGTCCAGGCCACGAAACGGCTCTGTTTCTGCCCTTGAGACATTTCCACCACCTGGCTTTCGAGTACGCCAGCCTTTTTCAGCGCGGTTTCGATGGCCGGCAGGTTGGAGGCTTTCGACACCAGTGTGCTGAACCACAGCACCTTGTGCTGGAAATTGGCGCTTTCGGCGATCAGTTGCGTCACGAAGCGCGCTTCACCTCCCTCGCACCACAGCTCTGCCGACTGGCCGCCGAAGTTCAGCACCGGCAACTTGCGTTTCGGATCAGCTTTACCCAGTGCACGCCATTTGCGCTCGCTGCCCTTGGTCGCTTCGTCCATCGAGGCATGGAACGGCGGGTTGCACATGGTCAGGTCGAAACGCTCGCCTGGTTCCAGCAAGCCGATCAGGATGTGCTTGCGATTCTCCTGCTGGCGCAGCTGGATGACCTTGCTCAGGTCGTTCGACTGGACAATCGCCTTGGCCGCTGCAACGGCCGTCGGGTCGATTTCCGAGCCGAGGAAATGCCAGCGGTATTCACTGTTGCCGATCAGCGGATACACGCAGTTGGCACCCATGCCGATGTCCAGCACATTGACGATCGCGCCGCGCGGCACCTTGCCCTCGTTCATGCTCGCCAGCAGGTCCGCAAGAAAGTGCACGTAATCGGCACGGCCCGGAACCGGAGGGCAGAGGTAGTCTGCCGGAATGTCCCAATGCTGAATGCCATAGAACGACTTGAGCAGCGCACGGTTGAACACGCGCACCGCGTCGGGGCTGGCGAAGTCGATGCTTTCCTTGCCGTACGGGTTGGTGATCACGAACTTTGCCAGTTCCGGCGTGGTTTTGATCAGCGCCGGGAAGTCGTAACGACCCTGATGGCGATTGCGCGGGTGCAGGCTGGCCTTTTCCCGCGGTTCCACGGCTTTGGCCGAGGTGGCGGAATCAGGCTTCTTGCGCGGCGGGCGAGGTGTACGGGGGGCGTTCATGGGCGTGGTCGATTCGGGTATGGCTGAAAGTGGCGGGTATTGTCCCACATTGAGGTCGAATACGCCGAACCCATGTAGGAGCTGCCGAAGGGGGCGTGTTGCAGAAATAAAAAAGGGAGGCCATTACGGGCCTCCCTTTTTCATTGCGATTTACCGTTACAGGCTGGCAATCCGCGCGTGCTGCTCGGCCAGCTTGCCCAGGGCCTGTTCAGCCTCGGCCAGTTTGGCGCGTTCCTTCTCGATGACTTCGGCCGGGGCCTTGTCGACGAAACCGGCGTTGGACAGCTTGCCGCCAACGCGCTGGACTTCGCCCTGCAGACGCAGGATTTCCTTGTCAAGGCGCGCCAGTTCAGCAGCCTTGTCGATCAGGCCGGCCATCGGCACCAGCACTTCCATCTCGCCGACCAGTGCGGTGGCGGACAGCGGTGCTTCTTCGCCAGCGGCCAGGACGGTGATCGACTCCAGACGCGCCAGCTTCTTCAGCAGCGCTTCGTTCTCGGTCAAACGGCGCTGGTCTTCGGCGCTGACGTTTTTCAGGTAGATCGGCAGTGGTTTGCCCGGGCCGATATTCATCTCGCCACGGATGTTACGCGTGCCGAGCATCAGCTCCTTGAGCCACTCGATGTCGCTCTCGGCAGCCGGATCGATGCGCTCTTCATTGGCCACTGGCCAAGGTTGCAGCATGATCGTCTTGCCCTGAATACCGGCCAGCGGTGCAATGCGCTGCCAGATTTCTTCAGTGATGAACGGCATGAACGGGTGCGCCAGACGCAGCGCCACTTCCAGTACGCGAACCAGCGTGCGACGAGTGCCGCGCTGGCGCTCGACCGGAGCGTTTTCGTCCCACAGCACAGGCTTGGACAATTCCAGATACCAGTCGCAGTACTGGTTCCAGATGAACTCGTACAGCGCTTGCGCCGCAAGGTCGAAACGGAACTGATCCAGTTGACGGGTGACTTCGGCTTCGGTGCGCTGCAGTTGCGAGATGATCCAGCGATCTGCCAGCGACAGTTCGTAGGCTTCGCCGTTCTGGCCGCAGTCTTCGCCCTTGTCCAGAACATAACGCGCGGCGTTCCAGATCTTGTTGCAGAAGTTGCGATAGCCTTCGACGCGGCCCATGTCGAACTTGATGTCGCGACCGGTGGACGCCAGCGAGCAGAAGGTGAAGCGCAGGGCGTCGGTGCCATAGCTGGCGATGCCGTCGGCGAACTCGTCGCGGGTCTGCTTCTCGATCTTCTTCGCCAGTTTCGGCTGCATCAGGCCCGAGGTGCGTTTCTGCACCAGTGTTTCCAGGTCGATGCCGTCGATGATGTCCAGCGGGTCAAGGACGTTGCCCTTGGACTTGGACATCTTTTGGCCTTGGCCGTCACGCACCAGACCATGCACGTAAACGGTCTTGAACGGCACTTGCGGCGTGCCGTCTTCGTTCTTCACCAGGTGCATGGTCATCATGATCATCCGGGCGACCCAGAAGAAAATGATGTCGAAACCGGTGACCAGCACGTCGGTGGAGTGGAATTTCTTCAGGAACTCGGTTTTTTCCGGCCAGCCGAGGGTGGAGAACGTCCACAGACCCGAACTGAACCAGGTGTCGAGAACGTCGCTGTCCTGTTGCAGCGCAACGTCCGGGCCAAGGTTGTTCTTGGCACGCACTTCGGCTTCATCGCGACCGACGTAGACCTTGCCCGACTCGTCGTACCAGGCCGGAATCCGATGGCCCCACCACAACTGACGGCTGATGCACCAATCCTGAATGTCGCGCATCCACGAGAAGTACATGTTTTCGTATTGTTTCGGCACGAACTGGATGCGGCCGTCTTCGACAGCAGCAATCGCGGGCTCGGCCAAAGGCTTGGTCGACACGTACCACTGGTCGGTCAGCCACGGCTCGATGATGGTGCCGGACCGGTCGCCTTTCGGCACTTTCAGGCCGTGGTCGTCGACGCTGACCAGCAGGCCGGCGGCGTCGAACGCGGCAACGATCTGCTTGCGCGCTTCGAAACGATCGAGGCCGGCGTATTCAGCCGGGATCTTGCCATCGATGCTCTCGTTCAGCGTGCCGTCGAGGTTGAACACCTGACAGGCCGGCAGTACGTGGGCATTTTTGTCGAAGATGTTCAGCAGCGGCAGGTTGTGGCGCTTGCCGACTTCGTAGTCGTTGAAATCGTGGGCCGGGGTGATTTTCACGCAGCCGGTGCCGAATTCTGGATCGCAGTAATCGTCGGCGATGATCGGGATGCGACGGCCAACCAGTGGCAGCTCGACAAACTTGCCGATCAGGGCTTTGTAGCGCTCGTCGTTCGGGTTCACCGCGACGGCGGAGTCGCCGAGCATGGTTTCCGGACGGGTGGTCGCGACGATCAGGAAATCGTTGCCTTCAGCGGTTTTCGCGCCGTCAGCCAACGGGTACTTGAGGTTCCACAGGAAACCTTTCTCGTCGTGGTTTTCCACTTCGAGGTCGGAAATCGCCGTGTGCAGCTTGGTGTCCCAGTTGACCAGACGCTTGCCGCGATAGATCAGACCGTCTTCGTGCAGGCGCACGAACGCTTCTTTAACCGCTTCGGACAGACCGTCGTCCATGGTGAAGCGCTCGCGGCTCCAGTCAACGGACGAGCCGAGGCGACGGATCTGACGGCTGATGTTGCCACCGGATTCATCTTTCCATTCCCAGATTTTCTCGAGGAATTTCTCGCGGCCGAGATCGTGACGGCTCTGGCCCTTGGCTTCGAGTTGACGTTCCACCAGCATCTGCGTGGCGATACCAGCGTGGTCGGTGCCCGGCTGCCACAGGGTGTTACGACCCTGCATGCGGCGGAAACGGATCAGAGCATCCATGATCGCGTTGTTGAAACCGTGACCCATGTGCAGGCTGCCGGTGACGTTCGGCGGCGGGATCATGATGGTGTAGGAATCGCCCGCGCCTTGCGGTGCGAAGTAGTTCTCGGACTCCCAGGTGTTGTACCAGGAAGTTTCAATGGCGTGCGGCTGGTAGGTCTTATCCATGCGCGGCGGGACCCTATTGGCATTTATTCAGGAAAAGCCGGGAAGTATAGCGAGGCATGGGGCCGAGGGCGAGCGGGGCGAATCCGTCACGACTGCGTGGGCGACGGCGTGCGTTCTCTGCTAATACTTTTCTGACGAGGGACAGACTAAATGCACAAACTCAAAACATCACTTCATGCCAACACGCCATCGATCACGGTATTCGATGCCCGTAATCTGAGGATTCGGGATCTGTGCTACCACCGCCATCCCGATTCACCGACGATTACAAGTGAGCGTATTACCCTTCATCAGTACGATGCCCGGGGATTCCTGGCGCAGAGCGCTGATCCGCGCTTGAGCGAAGCCGGATTAGCCAACTTTGTTTATATCGCCAGTCTCTCTGGTAGCGTTCTGAGTCTGCAAGGCGCCGACAATGGCAGCCGCGTGACGCTGGCTGACGCCGCCGGTCGTTCTTTGCTGGTGGCGAACAACATTCCCGGTGTTGGCGAAGGAGCAGACCGAAGTCAGGTTGTGACCCGTACCTTTCAATACGAGGAAAGTCACCTTCCGGGTAGATTGGTGAGCGTTACCGAGCAGACCGCCGATGAAGTCTGCCGGATCAGCGAGCTTCTGGTGTACGCAGGAAACAGTGATGCTGAAGTCGCGCTGAACCTGGCCGGACAATGTGTGAGTCACTACGATGCGGCGGGTCTGGTTCAGTCAAACAGCGTGGCGCTGACCGGTGTACCGCAGTCCATTACCCGTCGCCTGTTGAAGGATGCAGATGACCCGGACACGGTCGTCGATTGGCGGGGCGGAAATGCCTCGGTCTGGAATGGCTCGCTGGCCGCAGAAGACTTTACGCATTTGACCGTCATAGATGCGACGGGCGCGGTGTATGCATCCACGGATGCTGCAGGCAACCAGCAGCGGGTGACGTACGATGTGGCAGGTCTTCTCGCGGGCAGCTGGCTGACGGTGAAGGGCCATACGGAGCAGGTTGTCGTGAAGGCTCGAGCGTACTCGGCGACGGGGCAGGCACTGCGCGAAGAGCATGGTAACGGTGTGCTGACCCTTTGGACTTACGAGGCCGAAACGCAACGTCTGGCAAGGATTGAAACGGCCCGGCCGGTCGGGCATGTCTGCGGGGCGAAGGTATTGCAGGATCTGAGCTATGAGTATGACCCGGTAGGCAACGTACTTGGCGTACGTAGCGATTCGGAAGAGACCCGCTTCTGGCGTAATCAGAAAGTGGTGCCGGGGAACACCTATGTCTACGACAGCCTCTATCAAGTGGTGAAAGCAACCGGACGGCAAATGGCGAATGCTGATGGGCGAGACAGTTTCCCTCCCGTAGCCAGTTCCGACAACGCCACTTACACGAACTATACCCGCGCATACAGCTACGATGCGGCCGGCAATCTGATTCAGATCCGCCACCGTGCGCCAGCCACGAACAATAACCAGATCACAGACATAACGATCAGCAATCGCAGCAATCGCGGTGTACTGAACACCCTCACAGAGAATCCCGAAGACGTTGACGCGTTGTTCACGACGAGTGGGCAGCAGAAGGTGCTGCAACCCGGACAGCCGCTTCTCTGGAGCGCACGTAACGAGCTCTTCAAGGTAACGCCGGTAATGCGTGACAGCGCGGTGGACGACAGTGAAATTTACCGTTATGACAGCGCCAGTCAGCGACGAATGAAGTTCAGCTCGCAGAAAGTCAGTAACCGTACGCGGCTGCAGCGGGTCATCTATCTGCCCTCGCTGGAACTGAGGGCGCCGATTGGCAGCGCACTTGAGACCGAGCGTTTGCAGGTCATCAGCGTGGGAACATCCGGTCGGTCACCGGTGCGGGTACTGCACTGGGACGGGCGGAAGCCGAAGAGCATCAGCAATAATCAGTATCGTTACAGCTACGACAATCTGATCGGTAGTAGCGGACTGGAGGTGGACGGCGAAGGGAAAGTTATCAGCCAGGAAGAATATTACCCGTACGGCGGGACGGCGGTGTGGACGACTAGAGATGCAGTAGAGGCAAGTTTCAAAACCATCAGATATTCGGGAAAGGAGCGGGACGCGACAGGACTTTATTACTATGGCTGGCGTTATTATCAGCCTTGGGTGGGGCGCTGGTTAAGCGCTGACCCGGCGGGGACGAAGGATGGCATAAACTTGTTTGTCATGGTCGGGAATAACCCGGTCACGTTTTGCGATACCAATGGATTGTATAAAGAAGGGCAGGAAGCGAGGCAGTTGGTTGGCGAGACTTTTGTCCATCCTCTGCATATGCCAGCCTTCGAAAAGGTTTCAAAAGAGCACAGCGTTGCAGTAAGTGTAACAGAGTCAGGCAGTCACACGATCAAGGCGTTGGGTGAGGGTGCGGCGGCCAAAGGGCATAACATTCTTGAAAAAACCATTAAACCCGCTTCTTTGAAGTCGGCCTATGGCGAGAGGGCTGAGGCGCTGCTTGAACAAGCTGAAAGGAGTGGGTTGGTCGGGCGAGTGGGACAGTGGAACAGGGCAGGTGTTCGAGGGATCTATGCGCGCAATAGCATAAGTGAAGAGGATGTTTCTTATCGCGTTAACTTGCAAAATCCAGTAGAGCACGAGCTGGTTGATGCTTGGATAAAGTTTAAAGTCGTCACACCTTACACGGGAGATTACGACATGCACGACATTATCCAAGTTAAAGGAGGAAAAGGCATCGTGCCCGGTTCGGGAAGTGTCGAAGAGGCACAAGTAATGGATTCGCTAAATCATGCTATTGCAGAACTGGACCCGGTGAGGCCATTCGATAACACTTCGATGAATATGATCCGTCATGGACCGCAGGTGAACTTTGTGGCCCATATGTGGAGACATGAATTTGATAAGGTCAAACGGGATAATGGATATCTGGGGGCGGTGGCTCGACCGGGACCGTTTCCGATAGCGATGGTCAATCAAGGACAGTGGACAATTATTGAAAGCAGTAGCGAGCTGTTTGATTTTTACAGGTCTGTGAATACCGCTGTTCCAGATCACTGGGCGCAAGCGTTTGTGAGCCGGGGAGGCGGAATGGTTGCCACCCCCCGACATGCGAAAGTACTGGATTGGCATCGCAGTCAGACAATTTAGCGCTGGCGATTTGCTGGGGCTGCCACTCAATTGCGGGTCCGGCGCGTGGAGGGCAGGTTATTCGTACTGACTGAGTAGCCGTTCCATCCGCGCATCTAGGCGGCGTTTGATTTCGGTTTCGATGTGCGGGGCGAAGTCGTCGATCACGTCTTGCATGATCAATTGCGCGGCGGCGCGCAGTTCGCTGTCCAGGTGCAGCAGGGCATCGGGGCCTTTGTCGACAGTCGCTGCAGGTTGCGCAACAGGTGCCTGCGGCGGTTCAACGGCTGGCGGTTCGCTGCCAACCGGATCGAACAACATCGGAATCTGTTCCTGCTCACCGTCATCGACCGTATCGGTCAGCAGTGGCGGTTGCAGGTTGTCATCGCCGAGCAACTGGCGGATTGATTCGAGATCATCCAGCAAGTGCGCGGACTTTTGCTGCGGTTTCGGAGTGTCCATTGGAATGCTCAGAGTCGCTGTAAACGGTGATCTTGCAGAGGATAGCCCTGTTCGCGGTAGAAGCGAAAACTCTCCCGCGCAGCGGCGCGAATGGTCGGATCTTCTACCACCACTTCCGCCACACGGGCGAATTTGCTGGCGAAAGCCGGGACTTTCAGGTCGAGATTGACCAGCAAGTCTTGATGCTGACCACAGTCATCGCCCAGCCCCAGGACAATCAAACCGTCCGGTTCGCTGTCGGCCGGGCCATGCGGTACGAAGCTCTCGCCCTTGAACGCCCACAGGCGCGCATCGAGATCATCACGCTGAGCGGCATCGCTGCAATGCAGGTAGATGCGGTGGCCCATGCGCCAGGCTTTTTCGGTGAGCTTGCAGGCGAAGTCCAGGCGCGCGGAAGGATCGGCGCTGGGCAGGATATAGAAGTCGACTTTGGTCATTGCGATTCCAGAGCGGCAAACGGCGTCACCCGAAAGTGACGCCGCTCGTCAGCGGTTTCAGGCTTTGGCGCGGTCCAGCAGGTATTGGGTCAGCAGAGGCACCGGACGGCCAGTGGCGCCCTTGTCCTTGCCGCCGCTGGTCCACGCGGTGCCCGCGATGTCCAGGTGCGCCCAGTTGAGGTTCTTGGTGAAGCGCGACAGGAAGCACGCAGCCGTGATGGTGCCGGCTTTCGGCCCGCCAATATTGGCGATGTCGGCGAACGGGCTGTCCAGCTGTTCCTGATATTCGTCGAACAGCGGCAGTTGCCAGGCGCGGTCGTCGGCAGTCTGGCCGGCGCTGAGCAGTTGACCGATCAGTTCGTCGTTGTTGCCCAGCAGGCCCGAGGTGTGTGCACCCAGAGCAACCACGCAGGCGCCGGTCAGGGTGGCGATGTCGATCACCGCTTGCGGCTTGAAGCGCTCGGAGTAGGTCAGGGCATCGCACAGCACCAGACGGCCTTCGGCGTCGGTGTTGAGGATTTCCACAGTCTGGCCGCTCATGGTGGTGACGATGTCGCCCGGACGGGTTGCATTGCCGCTTGGCATGTTTTCGGCGCAGGCGAGGATGCACACTAGGTTGATCGGCAGTTTCAGCTCGAGTACGGCACGCAGGGTGCCGAACACGCTGGCAGCACCGCCCATGTCGTACTTCATTTCGTCCATGCCGGCGCCCGGTTTCAGGCTGATGCCGCCGGTGTCGAACGTGATGCCTTTACCGACCAGCGCGTACGGCTTCTCGGATTTTTTGCCGCCGTTGTATTGCATGACGATCAGGCGGGGCGGTTGTTCGCTGCCCTGGCCGACGGCGTAGAACGAGCCCATACCCAGGGATTTGATCTTCTTCTCGTCGAGGACTTCGACTTTCAGATCCTTGAACTCTTTGCCCAGATTCCTGGCTTGCTCGCCAAGGAACGTCGGGTGGCAGATGTTCGGTGGCAGGTTGCCCAGGTCGCGGGTGAAGGCCATGCCGTTGGCGATTGCTGTGGCGTGGGTCACTGCACGCTGTACTTCGGCTTGTGCAGCCTTGATGGTCAACAGGGTGATTTTTTTCAGGGCGCGCGGTTCGGCTTTCACGCTCTTGAATTGATCGAAGCTGTACTCGCCGTCGACCAGGGTTTCGGCCAGCAGACGGGTTTTACCGTAGCTGTCGCGACCCTTGACGATGACTTCGTCCAGCGCCAGCACGGCATCGCTGCCATTCAGGCCTTTCAGGGTGTTGAGGATGCCGGCCACGATTTTGCGGAACGGGCGATCGCCCAGTTCTTCATCTTTGCCCACACCGACCAGCAACACGCGCTCGGCTTTGAGGTTCGGCAGGCTGTGCAGCAGCAGGCTCTGACCGACCTTGCCGGCCAGATCGCCACGCTTGAGGACGGCGCTGATGGCGCCGCCGCTCAGTTCGTCGATCTGCTTGGCAGCAGCGCCGAGTTTGCGGCCTTCGCCGACGGCAACCACCAGGGTGGCGGTTTTCAACGTTTCTGGGCTAACGCTTTTTACAACCAGTTCCATGTCCGGATCCCTGAATGAATGGTCAACACGCAGGCGTTCGACGGTGTCCGCAGTCGCCTGCTTATAAATAGAAGAGCGCAGGCCAAAGCCTGCGACAAGGGCCGCAGTTTGAACCTCGCTCCCCGCGCCTGACAACCCTAGGTGGCGTTCTCGCTCAGTTTCCACACCGCGTTGTCGCCTTAAAGCCGGCCATGCAAGGCGCAGGCCGCTGGGAGTGGTTGTTCCTTTCCAAGGCTTGCAACGCAGACTGGCCGGCTTTAAGGCACAACCCAAAGGGCCGGGCCTGCTGTTGTGCAGGGCTGCGTTGCTCGATGTTTATCTGGAATGACCAATCCACGATTCTCGCGCCTTGCCCTGCACAACAGCAGACCCCGGCGCGGTGTGAAAACTAATTGAGAGCGCCCCCTGGGTTGTACGATCTTCAACGTATTGCGTGCGAGGATGAGTGTGCGCAGTGACAGGCGCCCTCAATCACAGGATAATGCCGCATCTTTTTCCGACGGCTCTGCGTTGCGGGCCGGTCGGTGTGTTTGCTTGTTTGGCCGCCTTAGCCTGACAACCCTGGAGTGTCTGGTTTGATCGTCTTCCGTTATCTGTCCCGCGAAGTTCTGTTGACCCTCAGTGCCGTGAGTGCGGTGCTGCTGGTCATTATCATGAGCGGTCGCTTTATCAAATACCTTGCGCAGGCCGCTGCCGGTCAGCTCGATCCGGGCTCGCTGTTCCTGATCATGGGCTTTCGCCTGCCGGGCTTCCTGCAACTGATTCTACCGCTGGGCCTGTTCCTCGGGATCCTGCTGGCCTACGGTCGTCTGTACCTCGAAAGCGAAATGACCGTGCTCTCGGCCACTGGCATGAGTCAGCAGAAGCTGCTGCGCATGACCCTGTTTCCGGCGACGCTGGTTGCGCTGGTCGTGGCATGGCTGAGCCTGGGCCTGGCGCCGCAAGGTGCCAACCAGTTCCAGTTGCTGCTGAACAAGCAGGACGCGCTGACCGAATTCGACACCCTGGAGCCTGGTCGCTTCCAGGCCCTGCGCGACGGCAGTCGGGTGACTTACACCGAAACCCTGAGCGATGATCGCGTCAATCTGGGTGGCGTGTTCATCTCGCAGAAGAACCTCGGCGCCGATCAGAAGGACCGTGGGATTTCCGTCCTGGTAGCCGAGTCGGGTCGTCAGGAAATCCGCCCCGACGGCAATCGTTACCTGATCCTCGATAACGGCTATCGCTACGACGGCAGCCCGGGCCAGGCTGATTACCGCGCCATTCATTACGAGAACTATGGCGTGCTGCTGCCCAAGCCGGACGTCAGTGAAGAAGTCACCGACCGTGACGCCATGCCGACGTCGTCCTTGCTGGGCAGTGACGACATCCGCTCCAAGACCGAACTGCAATGGCGCCTGTCCTTGCCGTTGCTGGTGTTTATCGTGACCCTGATGGCGGTGCCGCTGTCGCGAGTCAATCCGCGTCAAGGGCGCTTCCTCAAGCTTCTGCCGGCGATTCTTCTTTATATGGCTTACCTGACCATCCTGATTGCCGCGCGCGGCGCCCTTGAAAAAGGCAAGATCCACCCGACGCTCGGCTTGTGGTGGGTGCATGCGATCTTCCTGTTCATCGGCCTCGGCCTGCTCTACTGGGAGCCGCTGCGCCTGAAGATGGCCAGCCGTCGTGCCGCTGCGCTGGAGGTGGCTCGTGGTTAAACTCGACCGCTACATCGGCAGCAGCGTTTTCATGGCGATCATCGCTGTGCTGGCGATCATTCTCGGCCTGGCGACACTGTTTGCCTTCATCGATGAAATGGGTGACGTCAGCGAAACCTACACCTTGGTTGACGTGCTGAGCTTCGTGCTGCTGACCGCACCGCGTCGTCTTTACGAAATGCTGCCGATGGCGGCGTTGATCGGCTGTCTGATTGGCCTCGGCAGTCTGGCCAGCAGCAGTGAGCTGACCGTGATGCGCGCCGCGGGTGTGTCCATCGGCCGTATCGTGTGGGCGGTCATGAAACCGATGCTGGTGCTGATGCTGGCCGGCGTGCTGATCGGCGAATACGTCGCGCCAGCCACCGAAAGCATGGCCCAGGCCAACCGCTCGCTGGCTCAGGGCAGTGGCGACGCGCAAAGCGCCAAGCACGGCATGTGGCACCGTCAGGGTGAAGAGTTCATCCACATCAACGCCGTGCAACCCAACGGCCTGTTGTATGGCGTGACCCGCTACCACTTCGACAAGGAGCGCCACCTGCTGAGTTCGAGCTTTGCCAAAAAGGCCGAGTTCGACGGCGATCACTGGCAGCTCAGCGACGTGTCGACCACCAAGTTCAATGAGCGCAGCACTGAAGTCGTGAACATGCCAACCGAGCGTTGGGATGTGGCACTGAGCCCGCAATTGCTCAGCACCGTGGTCATGGCGCCGGAATCGCTGTCGATCAGCGGTTTGTGGGGGTATATCCACTATCTGGCTGAACAGGGGCTGAGCAATGGTCGTTACTGGCTGGCATTTTGGGTCAAGGTGTTGCAGCCGCTGGTTACCGCTGCGCTGGTACTGATGGCGATCTCCTTTATCTTCGGCCCGTTGCGTTCGGTGACCTTGGGGCAGCGTGTGTTCACGGGCGTGCTGGTGGGCTTCACCTTCCGCATCGTCCAGGATTTGCTCGGGCCGTCGAGCCTGGTGTTCGGTTTCTCGCCCTTGTTTGCGGTGCTGGTACCGGCCGGGGTTTGTGCGCTGGCGGGTGTCTGGCTGCTTAGACGAGCCGGTTGATGAACAAGCTTTCATCCACTGTTTAACCTTGAAAACGCCTCGGTCGACAGATCGGGGCGTTTTTGCATGCTATCCGGGTGACAGGTGAGCGTGACGCTTGCGCCGTGTATCAGGTACAATTCCCGGCTATTTTTCGGCGGGCTATGCCTGCAGCCTTTTTGAGTGTTGATCCGTGAGTGATTTGAGTCATATCCGCAATTTCTCCATCATCGCCCACATTGACCATGGCAAGTCGACGCTGGCCGATCGCTTCATCCAGATGTGCGGCGGCCTGGCCGAGCGTGAAATGGAAGCCCAGGTACTGGATTCCATGGATCTGGAGCGTGAACGCGGGATCACCATCAAGGCCCACAGCGTCACCCTTTATTACACCGCCAAAGACGGCATCAAATATCAGCTGAACTTCATTGACACCCCGGGCCACGTCGACTTCACCTACGAAGTCAGCCGTTCCCTGGCTGCGTGTGAAGGTGCATTGCTGGTCGTCGACGCGGGGCAGGGTGTTGAAGCCCAGTCCGTGGCCAACTGCTACACCGCGATCGAGCAGGGCCTTGAGGTCATGCCGGTACTGAACAAGATCGACCTGCCACAGGCAGACCCTGATCGCGTCAAGGACGAGATCGAGAAGATCATCGGCATCGACGCCACTGACGCCGTCACCTGCAGCGCCAAGACCGGCCTGGGTGTCGACGAAGTACTCGAGCGTCTGGTGCATACCATTCCTGCGCCAACCGGCAATATCGAAGATCCGCTGCAAGCGTTGATCATCGATTCCTGGTTCGACAACTACCTGGGCGTTGTTTCCCTGGTGCGTGTCCGTCATGGTCGCGTGAAGAAGGGCGACAAGATCCTCGTCAAGTCCACCGGCAAGATCCATCTGGTCGACAGCGTTGGCGTGTTCAACCCGAAACATACCGCCACGGCTGATCTGAAGGCCGGCGAAGTGGGCTTCATCATCGCCAGCATCAAGGACATTCACGGTGCGCCGGTAGGTGACACCCTGACGCTGAGCTCGACGCCGGACGTTGAAGTGCTGCCAGGCTTCAAACGCATCCAGCCGCAGGTTTACGCCGGTCTGTTCCCGGTCAGCTCCGACGACTTCGAAGATTTCCGCGAAGCGTTGCAGAAGCTGACCCTCAACGATTCGTCGCTGCAATACACCCCGGAAAGCTCCGACGCACTGGGCTTCGGCTTCCGTTGCGGCTTCCTCGGCATGCTGCACATGGAAATCATCCAGGAGCGACTCGAGCGCGAGTACAACCTGGACCTGATTACCACGGCGCCGACGGTAATTTTCGAGCTGCTGCTCAAAACCGGTGAAACGATTTACGTCGACAACCCATCCAAGCTTCCGGATGTGTCGTCGATCGAAGACATGCGCGAGCCGATCGTGCGGGCCAATATTCTGGTGCCGCAGGAACACTTGGGCAACGTCATCACCCTGTGCATCGAGAAGCGTGGCGTTCAAGTCGACATGCTGTTCCTCGGCAATCAGGTGCAGGTCACCTACGACCTGCCGATGAACGAAGTGGTCCTGGACTTCTTCGACCGTCTCAAATCCACCAGCCGCGGCTATGCTTCGCTGGACTACCATTTCGATCGTTACCAATCGGCTAATCTGGTGAAACTGGATGTGCTGATCAACGGCGACAAGGTCGATGCCCTGGCGTTGATCGTGCACCGTGACAACTCGCACTACAAAGGTCGCCAGTTGACCGAGAAGATGAAAGAACTGATTCCGCGTCAGATGTTCGACGTCGCGATCCAGGCCGCCATCGGTGGTCAGATCGTTGCCCGGACAACCGTCAAGGCACTCAGAAAGAACGTATTGGCCAAATGCTACGGTGGTGACGTCAGCCGTAAGAAGAAACTGCTGGAGAAGCAAAAGGCCGGTAAGAAACGCATGAAGCAGGTCGGCAACGTGGAAATTCCACAAGAAGCCTTCCTTGCAGTGCTCAGGTTGGATAGTTAGGTCCTATGTCACTAAATTTCCCGCTGTTGCTGGTCATCGCCGTTTTCGTCTGCGGCCTGTTGGCGTTGCTTGATCTGTTGATCCTCGCGCCGCGTCGGCGTGCTGCCATTGCCTCCTATCAGGGCAGCGTCAGCCAGCCTGACGGGGTGGTGGTCGAGAAACTGAACAAGGAACCGCTGCTGGTTGAATACGGCAAGTCGTTCTTCCCGGTGTTGTTCATCGTGCTGGTGCTGCGTTCGTTCCTGGTGGAACCGTTCCAGATTCCATCCGGCTCGATGAAACCGACCCTGGACGTCGGCGACTTCATTCTGGTGAACAAGTTTTCTTACGGGATCCGCCTGCCGGTGATCGACAAGAAAATCATCGAAGTCGGTGATCCTCAGCGTGGCGATGTGATGGTGTTCCGCTACCCGAGCGACCCTGCCGTCAACTACATCAAGCGTGTAGTGGGCCTGCCGGGTGACACCGTGCGGTACACCGCTGACAAGCGTCTGTTCGTCAATGGCGAGTCGATTGCCGAGCAACTGGTCGGCTCCGAGCCGGGCACGCTGGGCAGCGCAGAGCTCTACAAGGAAAAACTCGGCGCAGCCGAGCACCTTATCCGCAAGGAAATGAGCCGCTACCGCACCCCGCCGGATCGTACGTGGACAGTGCCTGCCGGGCACTACTTCATGATGGGTGACAACCGCGACAACTCGAACGACAGCCGTTACTGGGATGATCCGAACATTCCCAAGGATCTGCTGGGCATGGTTCCCGACCAGAATATCGTCGGCAAGGCCTTCGCGGTCTGGATGAGCTGGCCGGAACCGAAACTCAGCCACCTGCCGAATTTCTCGCGGGTTGGCCTGATCAAGTAATCACACACGGCGCTGTTGACCACAGCGCCGAATGCATTTCTGGAGTCGACACAATCGGCTTCGCAATCGCCAGGATTTAATTTTTGAACACAGCGTTAATTGTCCCAGGCCTGCGCCGTATCCCGGCGATGGCGGTGGAATCCAGCTTTGAACACAGCGTGGGTAAACCGTGAGCGCCTCATTAAGCCGTCTCGAGCGTCAGCTCGGTTACACCTTCAAGGATCAGGAGTTGATGCTCCTGGCCCTTACGCACCGCAGTTTTGCCGGGCGCAACAACGAACGCCTGGAATTCCTCGGTGACGCCATCCTCAATTTCGTCGCCGGCGAAGCACTGTTTGATCGCTTCCCGCTGGCCCGCGAAGGCCAGTTGTCGCGTTTGCGCGCACGTTTGGTCAAAGGTGAGACGCTGGCCGTACTGGCTCGCGGTTTCGACCTCGGCGATTATCTGCGTCTGGGTTCCGGAGAACTGAAAAGCGGCGGTTTTCGTCGCGAATCGATTCTGGCCGACGCCCTTGAAGCGCTGATCGGTGCGATTTACCTCGACGCCGGCATGGACGTCGCCCGCGAACGCGTACTGGCCTGGCTGGCCGGCGAGTTCGAAGGCCTGACGCTGGTCGACACCAACAAGGATCCCAAGACCCGCCTGCAGGAACATCTGCAATCGCGCGGTTGTGACCTGCCACGTTACGAAGTGGTGGATATCCAGGGTGAGCCGCACTGCCGAACCTTCTTCGTCGAATGCGAAGTTGTCTTACTGAATGAAAAAAGCCGAGGTCAGGGTGTGAGCCGTCGTATTGCCGAACAGGTAGCGGCCGCCGCAGCACTGATTGCCCTGGGCGTGGAGAATGGCAATGACTGATACAAACGCAACTCGCTGTGGCTATGTTGCCATCGTCGGCCGTCCCAACGTGGGCAAGTCCACGCTGCTGAACCACATCCTGGGCCAGAAGCTCGCGATCACCTCGCGCAAGCCGCAGACCACTCGCCACAACATGCTCGGGATCAAGACCGAGGGTGACGTGCAAGCGATCTACGTCGACACCCCGGGCATGCACAAGGGTGGCGAAAAGGCGCTGAACCGCTACATGAACAAGACCGCTTCGGCGGCGTTGAAAGACGTCGATGTGGTGATCTTCGTGGTCGATCGCACCAAGTGGACCGACGAAGACCAGATGGTTCTGGAGCGCGTGCAGTACGTGACCGGCCCGCTGATCGTCGCACTGAACAAGACCGACCGCATCGAAGACAAGGCCGAGCTGATGCCGCACCTGTCGTGGTTGCAGGAACAGCTGCCGAACGCGCAGATCATCCCGATATCGGCGCAGCACGGGCACAACCTTGAAGCGCTGGAAAAGGTGATTGCCAACCACCTTCCGGAAAATGATCACTTCTTCCCGGAAGACCAGATCACCGACCGCAGCAGCCGTTTCCTTGCCGCCGAACTGGTGCGCGAGAAAATCATGCGTCAGATGGGCGCCGAGCTGCCGTACCAGATCACCGTCGAGATCGAAGAATTCAAGCAGCAGGGCAAGACTCTGCACATCCACGCCTTGATCCTCGTTGAGCGTGATGGCCAGAAGAAGATCATCATCGGCGACAAGGGCGAGCGTATCAAACGCATTGGCACCGAAGCGCGCAAGGACATGGAGCTGCTGTTCGACTCCAAGATCATGCTCAACCTGTGGGTCAAGGTGAAGGGCGGCTGGTCCGACGACGAGCGTGCATTGCGTTCGCTGGGTTACGGCGATCTGTAAGCACTGATTTCAAGAACACCGATACTCACTGTGGGAGCGAGCCTGCTCGCGAAGAGGATGTAACATTCAGCATTGATGTTGACTGTCACTCCGCTTTCGCGAGCAGGCTCGCTCCCACAGTGGTTTTGGGTTGTGTGTAAAACTGCGTTTCTTCATCGAGAACTCAATGTCGCAAAGCCCACCTCCCGCCCAACCCGCCTACGTCCTCCATTCGCGCGCGTACCGCGAAACCAGCGCTTTGGTGGACTTCCTCACGCCGCAAGGTCGGCTGCGGGCGGTGTTGCGCAGTGCGCGGGGCAAGGCCGGGACACTGGCGCGGCCATTCGTGCCGCTGGAAGTGGAGTTTCGCGGCAAGGGTGAACTGAAGAACGTCGGGCGCATGGAGAGTGCCGGAACCGCGACCTGGATGGTCGGCGAGGCACTGTTCAGCGGCCTCTATCTCAACGAACTGTTGATTCGCTTGCTGCCCGCCGAAGATCCGCATCCGGCAGTGTTCGATCACTACGCCGCCACGCTGTCGGCCCTGGCTGAAGGTCGACCGCTGGAACCCTTGCTGCGCTCCTTCGAGTGGCGATTATTGGATGATCTTGGCTACGGATTCGCCATGAACACTGATGTTCACGGCGAACCTGTCGCGCCGGACGGACTTTATCGCCTGCAAGTGGATGCAGGGCTTGAGCGCGTCTATCTGTTGCAGCCGGGGCTGTTCAATGGCACCGAACTGCTGGCCATGGCTGAAGCCGATTGGTCGGCCCCCGGTGCTTTGTCCGCTGCCAAGCGTTTGATGCGTCAGGCATTGGCCGTTCACTTGGGCGGCCGCCCCCTCGTCAGTCGCGAACTGTTTCGCAAGCCCTGATCTCACCGTATGCTGTGCGCCGAATCTCTCAATTCAGGAGCGCATCCGTGACCACCAGCAATCGCATTCTTCTTGGCGTGAACATCGACCACGTCGCCACTCTGCGTCAGGCCCGTGGCACGCGCTATCCGGATCCGGTCAAGGCTGCGCTGGACGCGGAAGAGGCGGGCGCCGACGGCATCACCGTACACCTGCGTGAAGATCGCCGCCACATTCAAGAACGCGATGTGCTGCTGCTCAAGGATGTGCTGCAAACCCGCATGAACTTCGAAATGGGCGTCACCGAAGAAATGATGGTGTTCGCCGAGCTTATTCGCCCGGCGCACATCTGCCTGGTACCGGAAACCCGTCAGGAGCTGACCACTGAAGGCGGTCTTGACGTGGCGGGGCAGGAAGCGCGGATCAAGGCTGCGGTTGAGCGTCTGTCGAAAATCGGCAGCGAAGTGTCGCTGTTCATCGACGCCGACGAGCGCCAGATTGCTGCGTCCAAACGTGTCGGCGCACCGGCGATTGAACTGCACACCGGACGCTATGCCGACGCTGAAACCCCGACGCAAATCGCTGAAGAGTTGAAGCGTGTGTCGGACGGTGTGGCGTTTGGTCTGGCGCAGGGTCTCATCGTCAATGCCGGTCACGGTCTGCACTACCACAACGTTGAAGCGGTCGCGGCGATCAAGGGCATCAACGAATTGAACATCGGCCATGCGCTGGTGGCGCATGCGTTGTTCGTGGGTTTCAAGTCTGCAGTGGCTGAGATGAAAGCGCTGATTCTGGCGGCTGCCAAACACTAAGCGGCAACACAACCCCACCTGTGGGAGCGAGCCTGCTCGCGAAAGCGGTGTATCAGTCAAAGATGATATCGACTGACACGACGCCTTCGCGAGCAGGCTCGCTCCCACATTTGTTTTTGGGGTGTTTTTAAAGCGGGGCAGGTTCTTGCGCAGGCTTGGACTTGTCGATCGCCGGCACATGCAGGTTGCCCTCGGCCACTTGATCACCTTCAAGCTGCGGTTGGGTCACCCAGGTCAGGATGTCGTAGTAACGACGGATGTTCGCCACGAAATGCACGGGCTCGCCGCCTCGGGCGTAGCCGTAGCGGGTTTTGCTGTACCACTGTTTCTGCGACAGACGTGGCAGGATTTTCTTTACGTCCAGCCACTTGTCCGGATTCAGACCTTCCTTGGCCGTCAGTTTGCGCGCGTCATCCAGATGCCCGCTGCCGACGTTGTACGCCGCCAGTGCAAACCAGGTGCGATCCGGCTCCTTGATCGAATCATCAAGCTGATCCTTCATATAAGCGATGTACTTGGCGCCGCCCATGATGCTCTGCTTCGGGTCGAGGCGGTTGGACACGCCCATCGCCTGAGCGGTGTTCTGGGTCAGCATCATCAAACCGCGCACGCCGGTTTTCGAGGTGACCGTCGGTTGCCACAGCGATTCCTGATAACCGATGGCGGCGAGCAGGCGCCAGTCGACTTTCTCTTTCTTCGCGTAGTTCTTGAAGTGTTGTTCGTATTTCGGCAGACGCTGCTGCAAGTGCTGGGCAAACGTGGTGGCGCCCATGTAACCGAGCACGTCAACGTGACCGTAGTAGCGGTCTTTCAAGCGCTGCAGGGTGCCGTTCTTTTGCACCTTGTCCAGATAGTTGTTTATCTCGTTGAGCAGGCTGTTGTCTTCGCCCGGGCCTACCGCCCAACTCTGGCTGCGCGCGTCGCCAAGGTCGAAGGCCACGCGGATGTTGGTGAAATACACCTGATTCATCGCCACTTCGTTGGAGTCGACCAACGTCAGGTCGATCTGGCCTTCATCGACCATGCGTAACAGGTCGACCACCTCGACAGCGTCGGATTCTTCGTATTCGATGCCGGGAAATTTCTGTTTCAGCTCGGCCAGTTGCTCGGCGTGGGTGCTGCCCTTGAGCACCATGATCTTCTTGCCGACCAGATCTGCTGCGTCGGTCGGCCGCGACTGGCCGTTGCGATAGATGATCTGCGGAGTGACTTCGAGGTAGGAGTGGGAGAATCGCACCTGCTGCTTGCGCTGGTCGCTGCTGACCAGACCGGCAGCCGCCAGCACCGGCCCGTTGGGTTTGCCGATCTGGTTGAAGAGGTCGTCAAGATTGTCGGCAGTCTCGATTTTCAGTTCGACACCCAAATCGTCGGCAAAGCGCTTTACCAGCTCGTATTCGAAGCCGGTTTCACCACTGCGATCCTGGAAGTAGGTGGCGGGGCTGTTTCGGGTAATCACCCGCAGCACGCCATCCTCCTTTACGCGCTCGAGTGTGTTGGGTTTATCAACACAGCCGCCGAGCATCAGGAAGAGTCCGGTTGCGATCAGCCATTTGGCGTACCGCGGACGCAAAGCCGTTGGGAAAAACATTTGCGCAGTATACGCAAAGGACTGCGGGCGCCATATCTCGACAGTGCAGGGCGACTCTGCTAGAGATCACAAAACCAGCCGAAACCCCGCAGAAACGGGCGTGAAGGGCATTTTGTTACAGTAAAAATTAACGTTGTTCACGTGTCCCGTAAATTTGACTCTCGAGGCAGAAACACAGATCGACACCCGAGTGCAACCGTGCGTAGCGTTTCGGGTGATGTTGAGGGCGGTTTAGGCTAGAATGCACGGCCTCAAAGCACACCCCTTCCCGAGGCTGTCCCGAAGATGTTGATCCTGCGCGGCGCTCCTGCCCTTTCTGCCTTTCGCCACAGCAAACTCCTTGAGCAACTGAGCCAGAAAGTTTCGGCTGTCAGTGGCTTATATGCTGAATTCGCTCACTTCGCCGAAGTTACCGGCGTCCTGACCGGCGACGAACAGCAGGTGCTTGCGCGCCTTCTGAAGTACGGTCCAAGTGTTCCGGTTCAAGAGCCGACCGGCCGTCTGTTCCTGGTGTTGCCGCGGTTCGGTACCATCTCGCCATGGTCGAGCAAGGCCAGCGACATCGCCCGCAACTGCGGCCTGAGCAAGATCCAGCGTCTGGAGCGCGGCATCGCGTTCTACGTTGCCGGTCAGTTCAGCGACGCCCAAGCGCAGCAGATTGCTGATGTATTGCATGACCGCATGACGCAAATCGTCCTCGGCAACCTTGAGCAGGCAGCCGGTCTGTTCAGCCATGCCGAGCCGAAGCCGCTGACGGCGATCGACATCCTCGGCGGCGGTCGCGCCGCGCTGGAAAAGGCCAACACCGAACTGGGCCTGGCCCTGGCTGAAGACGAAATCGACTATCTGGTCAACGCCTTCAACGGTTTGAAGCGCAACCCGCACGACATCGAACTGATGATGTTCGCCCAGGCCAACTCCGAGCATTGCCGCCACAAGATCTTCAACGCCAGTTGGGATATTGATGGTGAAAACCAGGAAAAAAGCCTGTTCGGCATGATCAAGAACACCTACGTGATGCACAGCGAAGGCGTTCTGTCGGCTTATAAGGACAACGCCTCGGTGATCGTCGGCAACGTTGCCGGCCGTTTCTTCCCGAATCCTGAAACCCGCCAGTACGGCGCGGTGCAGGAGCCGGTGCACATCCTCATGAAGGTTGAAACCCACAACCACCCGACCGCGATTGCCCCGTTCCCGGGCGCATCCACCGGTTCTGGCGGCGAGATCCGTGACGAAGGCGCAACCGGTCGTGGCGCCAAGCCAAAGGCTGGCCTCACCGGTTTCACCGTATCCAACCTGCAGATCCCGGGCTTCGAACAGCCGTGGGAAGTGCCGTACGGCAAGCCTGAGCGCATCGTTACGGCCCTCGACATCATGATCGAAGGCCCGCTCGGCGGCGCCGCGTTCAACAACGAATTCGGTCGTCCGGCCCTGACGGGTTACTTCCGTACCTTCGAACAATCGATTACCACGCCGCACGGTGACGAAGTTCGCGGTTACCACAAGCCGATCATGCTGGCCGGCGGTATGGGTAACATTCGCGAAGAACACGTCAAGAAAGGCGAAATCGTCGTTGGCTCCAAGCTGATCGTGCTCGGCGGCCCGGCGATGTTGATCGGTCTGGGCGGCGGCGCGGCTTCCTCCATGGCCACCGGCACCAGCTCGGCGGATCTGGACTTCGCTTCCGTACAGCGTGAAAACCCTGAGATGGAGCGTCGTTGCCAGGAAGTGATCGACCGTTGCTGGCAATTGGGTGACAAGAACCCGATCAGCTTCATCCACGACGTCGGCGCGGGCGGTCTGTCCAACGCCTTCCCGGAACTGGTCAACGATGGCGAGCGCGGTGGCCGTTTCGAACTGCGCAATATTCCAAACGACGAGCCGGGCATGGCCCCGCACGAAATCTGGAGTAACGAATCCCAGGAACGCTACGTGCTGGCCGTGGGCCCTGAAGACTTCGCGCGCTTCCAGGCGATTTGCGAACGTGAGCGTTGCCCGTTTGCCGTCGTGGGTGAAGCCACCGCCGAACCGCAACTGACCGTCACCGACAGCCACTTCGGTAACAACCCGGTGGACATGCCACTGGAAGTGTTGCTGGGCAAAGCCCCGCGCATGCACCGTTCGGTTGTTCGTGAAGCCGAGTTGGGTGATGACTTCGATCCGTCGAATCTCGACATCACCGAAAGCATCGAACGCGTTCTGCATCACCCGGCTGTTGCGAGCAAGAGCTTCCTGATCACCATCGGCGACCGCACCATCACCGGCCTCGTTGCCCGTGACCAAATGGTCGGCCCATGGCAGGTTCCGGTGGCCGACGTTGCCGTGACCGCCACCAGTTTCGACGTTTACACCGGTGAAGCGATGGCGATGGGCGAGCGCACTCCGCTGGCTCTGCTGGACGCTCCGGCGTCGGGCCGCATGGCCATCGGTGAAACCCTGACCAACATTGCCGCTTCGCGCATCAACAAGATCTCCGACATCAAACTGTCGGCGAACTGGATGTCCGCTGCCGGCCACCCTGGAGAAGATGCACGTCTGTACGACACCGTGAAAGCGGTCGGCATGGAACTGTGCCCTGAGCTGGGCATCACCATTCCGGTGGGCAAGGACTCGATGTCCATGGCCACGCGCTGGAATGACAACGGTGAAGAAAAAACCGTGACCTCGCCGATGTCGTTGATCGTGACCGGTTTCGCGCCAGTGGCTGACATCCGTCAGACCCTGACCCCGGAACTGCGCATGGACAAGGGCACCACCGACCTGATCCTGATCGACCTCGGTCGCGGTCAGAACCGCATGGGCGCCTCGATCCTCGCTCAGGTGAACGGCAAGCTCGGCTCGCAAGCGCCGGACGTCGATGATGCTGAAGATCTCAAAGCCTTCTTCGCCGTGATCCAGGGCCTCAACGCCGACGGTCACCTGCTGGCTTACCACGACCGTTCCGACGGTGGTCTGCTGACCAGCGTCGTGGAAATGGCCTTCGCCGGTCACTGCGGTCTGAGCCTGAACCTTGACGGTTTGGCTGAAACCTCGGCTGACATCGCCGCGATCCTGTTCAACGAAGAACTGGGTGCGGTGATCCAGGTTCGTCAGGACGCCACGCCGGATATCCTCGCGCAGTTCAGCGCTGCCGGTCTGGGCGACTGCGTGTCGGTGATCGGTCAGCCAATGAACAACGGCCAGATCAACATCACCTTCAACGGTGACACCGTGTTCGAAGGCCAGCGTCGTTTGCTGCAACGTACCTGGGCTGAGACCAGCTACCAGATCCAGCGTCTGCGCGACAACGCCGACTGCGCCGAACAAGAGTTCGACGTGCTGCTCGAAGAAGACAACCCGGGCCTGAGCGTCAAGCTGAGCTACGACGTCAATCAGGACATCGCCGCGCCTTACATCAAGAAAGGCATTCGCCCACAGGTTGCCGTGCTGCGTGAGCAGGGCGTCAACGGTCAGGTGGAAATGGCCGCCGCGTTCGACCGCGCCGGTTTCAACGCGATCGACGTGCACATGAGCGACATTCTGGCCGGCCGTGTCGACCTGAACGAGTTCAAAGGCCTGGTGGCTTGCGGCGGTTTCTCCTACGGCGACGTACTCGGCGCCGGTGAGGGCTGGGCCAAGTCGGCACTGTTCAACAGCCGCGCCCGCGATGCGTTCCAGGGTTTCTTCGAGCGCAACGACAGCTTCACCCTCGGCGTGTGCAACGGTTGCCAGATGATGTCCAACCTCCACGAGCTGATTCCGGGCAGCGAGTTCTGGCCGCATTTCGTGCGCAACCGCTCCGAGCAGTTCGAAGCGCGTGTGGCGATGGTGCAGGTTCAGGAGTCGAACTCGATCTTCCTGCAAGGCATGGCCGGTTCGCGTATGCCGATCGCCATCGCTCATGGTGAAGGTCACGCCGAGTTCTCCAGCGAAGAAGCACTGCTGGAAGCCGATCTGTCCGGTTGCGTGGCGATGCGTTTCGTCGACAACCACGGCAAGGTCACTGAATCGTATCCGGCCAACCCGAACGGTTCGCCGCGCGGGATTACCGGTCTCACCAGCCGTGATGGCCGTGTGACGATCATGATGCCGCACCCGGAACGTGTGTTCCGTGCCGTGCAGAACTCGTGGCGTTCGGAAGACTGGAATGAAGACGCACCTTGGATGCGTATGTTCCGTAATGCTCGCGTTTGGGTGAACTGAGGCCTGTGTACAAGCTGGCGTTTTTCGTTCCTGACAGTCATGTCGAGGTGGTCAAAGGGGCTGTGTTCGCTGCCGGTGGTGGGCGGATCGGTGACTATGACCACTGTGCCTGGCAGGTGCTCGGGTCTGGTCAGTTTCGGCCTTTGGACGGTAGTCAGCCGTTCATCGGTGAGGCGGGGCGGGTCGAGCAGGTTGAGGAATGGAAGGTTGAGCTTGTTGTTGCGGATGAGTTGATTGTTGCTGTTGTGGCGGCTTTGAAGCTTAGTCATCCGTACGAGACGCCGGCTTATGAAGTGTGGCGGCTGGAAGATTTCTGATCTTCTGCGCTGCTGAACAGGAAACCCGCAGATGAGTGATTGTCTGCGGGTTTTTTGTTGCCTGCGATTTTGTGTGTTAACTCATCCCACTGTGGGAGCTGGCTTGCCAGCGATGGCGCCCTGACAGGCGACCATGTTCTGGCTGGCTGTCTGAATATCCGTTTCTTCGGGTGCTGCGGCTGGCGGTTCCGCCCTTACGGCGGGTCACTTTTGACAAACGCCTCAAAAGTAACCAAAAACGCTTGCCCCAACGTTCGGCCCACTCGCTGAGGCTCGGGGTTCCTTCGCTCCGGGATTGATCCGGGGGGCATCGTCTCCGGTTTGCTTCGCTGCACCTCCTCTCGATGTGTTTGGCTTCGCCAAACGGTCGCTGCGCTCCCACCCCCGGATGAATCCCTCCGCTCAGCCTGCCGACGGGGTCGGTGAATCAAGATCAAGAGCTGCAGCCGAGCTAACGCTCATCCTGTTGAGTGGTGGAAAAGCATGGGATCGGCTTTCGTTCTGTGTTGGGGCTGCGCCTCATCGGAACGCCGCCCGCCCAGCCCTCTTCCGAGGGAGAGGGGACCGATTTTTGGGCTTTTCAAACTTGAGTTTGGCTCGTGGAGAGGGGGCCCATTTGTGGGCTTTCAGATCTGAGTTTGGTTTGGGGTGAGGGGGCCGATTTGTGGGCTTTCAAAACCTGAGTTTGGCTCGGTATTTCACGTCGGCGTATCTCGCCCAAACACCTCGGTCAGTCCCCTCTCCCTTTGGGAGAGGGCTAGGGTGAGGGTTTGCTTTTGGCTGTTTAACGATGTGTCTAATAACCCGAACCTTCCCACAAGGTTTTCAGGTTGTCCGTCGGACGTCAGGTCTCTAGTCTTTTGTTGTCACCGCGAATCGGTGATCGGGTGTGAGAACCCGGTAAGAGGTTTTAATCAAACGTCAGTAGCACCATAATCGCCGCCAGCTCATTTGCTGCCGGTAATGTTCTATGGCGGCTGTGTGCGGGCGGACTTCGGTTCGGCCGGGTTGATCTCTTACCGGTTTCTCACTCCGCACATAGCTGCCACCTCTTCGTCGCGTGAGAAACGACCAGTGATGGCTTCAATCATTTGATTAGAGATCATTGCAATGACCAAGCCCGTCCCCGACCCACCCGAAACCAAAACCCCACTCGAAGAGGCCCTGCGCGCCGAAGAGCAGGCCCGAAACCGCGAAGCCATCAAGCGCGCCCTCGACTTCTATCTGTGCCCCGAACCCGCCAAGCCCCGACGACCGAGCACCATGTTCATGGTCTGCCCGCAGGTCGACACTGAAAGCCTGCTCGCTCACGCCGTTGAATCGTTGGCCAGCGCCAGCACCGCCGCCAGCAACTTCGCCAATGAGCTAAGCGGTTCTCAGCGCAGTACGGCGTTAGGCATCCAGCAAATCGTCATGCTCGCCGAGCTGGTGGTAAACCGAGCGCTGGATCGAGTCGACCCGCAAACCTGACGACCGTGTCACCGTGCATCGCCAGCAGGCTTGCTCCCACAGTTTGAAACACATGCCCCTGTGGGAGCTGGCTTGCCAGCGATGAGGCCAGTCCAGACACCAGACGTCTAAACCTTGGCACTCACCTCACTGCGACTGACCAAAGCCTCAATCGCCCCGCTCAAACTCGCGGCCTTATCCCCCACCAGCAAATGCCAAACCCCACCTTCCAACTGGCTGACACCCTGACAACCCAGCTCTTTCAACTGCGCCTCGGACAGTGCTTTGCCATCCGCCAGCAACAGACGAATCCGGCTCATGGCAATGCAATCCAGTTGCAGCACATTGGCGCCGCCGCCCAGGGCATTCAGCCATTTCTGTGCCTCGGCGCCCGCGACCATCACTGCTTTTGGCTCTTCGAGAACTGCAACAGATTCGGCAATAACAGCACGGCCAAATGCCGGCATCGCCAAGCGAATTTCATCGGCAATGCTGTCGGCCAGCGGCCCGACCACCACCTGCAAACTCCCACCTTTACCCGGACGCACAACGGCCATCGCACCCAGCGCTTTCAGATCAGCATCCGACGCCTTGTTGCGATCAACCATCTCCAGTCGCAATCGCGTGGTGCAAGCGCCGACAGTCAGCAGGTTTTCAGCGCCGCCCAATGCCTTGATGTAGGCACTGGCGCGCTCGTTTTCAGTCAGTACGGCTTTCTCACTGACAGCGACATCTTCTCGGCCCGGCGTTTTCAGATTGAAGCGACGAATGCAGAAATCAAACACTCCGTAATAGACGACCGCATAAGCCAGGCCGACAGGAAACACCAGCCAACCGTTGGTGGATTTGCCCCAGCCGAGAATCATGTCGATGAAGCCGCCAGAGAAGGTAAAGCCCAAATGAATATTCAGCGCATTGGTGATCGCCATCGACAACCCGGTCAGCAACGCATGCAGCAGATACAGCAGCGGCGCCAGAAACATGAAGGCGAATTCAATCGGCTCAGTCACCCCGGTCAGGAATGAAGTCAGGGCCATCGACAGGAAAATCCCGCCCATGACTTTGCGCCGTTCCGGCAGGGCGTTTCGGTACATCGCCAGGCACGCGGCGGGCAGGCCGAAGATCATCATCGGGAACATGCCGGTCATGAACTGGCCGCCCTTCGGATCGCCGGCGAAGTAGCGCGACAGGTCACCGGTCACCAGTGCCCCGGTGGTCGGGTCGGTGAAGTTGCCGAACACAAACCACGCCATGTTGTTGAGGATGTGGTGCAGGCCGGTGACGATCAGCAGGCGGTTGAACACGCCGAAGACGAACGCGCCGATGCTGCCGCTTTCCATCATCAAGGCGCCGAAAGCGTTGATGCCGTGCTGGATCGGCGGCCAGATGTAGCCGAACACCACGCCCAGGCCGACGGCCGCGAACCCGGTGACAATCGGCACGAACCGCCGGCCACCGAAGAACGCCAGATACTCCGGCAGCTTGATGTCCTTGAAGCGGTTGTACAGTGCGCCGGCCATCAGGCCGCTGACGATCCCGGCGAGCATGCCCATGTTGATGCTCGCATCGAGCACTTTAAGGGTGGATATCATCACCAGATAACCGATCACCCCGGCCAGGCCCGCCGTGCCGTTGTTGTCCTTGGCGAAACCGACTGCGATGCCGATGGCGAAGATCATTGCCAGGTTGGCGAAGATCACCTGGCCGGCGTCGTGAATGATCGCGATGTTCAGCAGATCGGTGTCACCCAGACGCAGCAGCAGGCCGGCGATTGGCAGGATCGCAATCGGCAGCATCAGCGCGCGGCCCAGGCGTTGCAGGCCTTCGATGAAGAGTTGATACATGGCGGTTCTCCTTCTTGTTGTTATTAGCGCAGAGGCCAGTGTTGGTGGCAGGCGTGACGCACCGCGGCGGCGCTGCTCAGCTTGAGCAGGTCGCGGGCGAGGCGTTGGCATTCGGCTTGGTGCAACTGACGCACGCGATCCTTGATTTCACCGATCTGCACCGGGCTCACCGACAATTCGGTGACGCCGAGGCCGATCAACACCGGCGTCGCCAGCGGGTCAGAGGCAAGGGCGCCGCAGACACCGACCCAACGCTTGTGCACCGCCGCGCCTTCGCAGGTCATGGCGATCAGGCGCAATAGCGCGGGGTGCAAGGCGTCGACCCGTGCGGCGAGGCCGGCGTGGTCGCGATCCATGGCCAAGGTGTATTGGGACAGATCGTTGGTGCCGATGGACAGGAAGTCTGCGTGTTCGGCCAGTTGCTCGGCTTGCAATGCGGCGGCGGGGACTTCGATCATCACGCCGATTTCCGGGCGTTGAGTGATGTTCAGTTCAAGACACAACGCGTCGACGCGATCACGGATGTGCAGCAGCTCATCGACTTCAGTGACCATCGGCAACAGGATCCGGCAACGCTGCAACGGGCTGACTTGCAGCAGCGCGCGCAGTTGCTGATCAAGGATTTCCGGCCGTGCCTGAGCCAGACGAATACCGCGCAGACCCAGCACCGGATTGGCTTCGGTGGGCAGCGGCAGATAGTCGAGTTGCTTGTCGCCGCCGACGTCGATGGTGCGGATGATCACTGATTTGTCACCCATCGCATCGATGACGGCTTGATAGGCAAAGCGTTGTTCTTCGACGTCCGGTGCGGTCTGGCGATCAACGAAAAGGAATTCGGTACGCAGCAGGCCGACGCCATCGGCGCCGTTGGCGAAGGCGTCTGCAGCTTCAGCGCTTGAGGCGACATTGGCGACGACTTCGATGCCCACACCGTTGCGGGTTTCGGCCGGCAGATGCGCTTTGGCTTGCTGCGCATCGCGGCGTTGCTGGCGGTCGATTTGCGCTTGTTGGACTTCGGCCATTCGATCAGCGCTCGGCGTCAGTTCGAGCCGACCGCCATCGGCATCCAGCACCACCGCTTGGCCTTGCGGTTGATCGAGCAGTGCTGAACCTAGTGCAACCATGCATGGCAGACCTTTGCCGCGCGCCAGAATTGCCACGTGAGAAGTCGCGCCGCCCTCGGCCATGCACAAACCGGCCACACCTTGCGCGCTGAGTTGCAGCAGATCCGACGGCGTCAGTTCATGGGCAGCGACGATGGCGCCGGCCGGTACATCGTAGTGCCAGGCCTCGCCGAGCAGGGCGCGCAACACGCGTTGCTTGAGGTCGCGCAGATCGTTGGCGCGTTCGGCCAGCAGCGCGCTGCCGGTGTGTTGCAGCACTTCGCACTGGACATCAATCGACTGGCTCCAGGCGTGCGTTGCTGCGCTGCCCTGGTCGATGGATTGCTGTGCAGCGTCGAGCAGGGCCGGGTCTTCCAGCAATGCCAGATGCGCGGCGAAGATGGCTTCTTCGTCGGCGTTACGTTGTTTTATCGCCTGGGCAAGGGTGCCGTTGATTTCGTTGCGCACCTGAATCAGCGCAGTCTCAAGTTTCTGCTGCTGTTCCAGCAGATCGTTATTGCCGGCGTCCACTGGCAAGTTGATGGTGTTCAAACGAAACAATGGCCCACCGACCAAACCCGGTGCGGCGCAAACACCCTGCAATACGCCAGCCTCGGCCGGGCGCTTGGGGGATGCAACGCGCACAGGTGCGGCGGCGTGATGATCATCCGGCAGTGCGGTGGCCAATGCGCAGAGCAACGCTTGCAGCGCGGCTTCGGCGTCCGGTCCCTGACAGCTGACTTGCACTTCATCCTGCTCGCCGATCGCCAGCGCCATCAACCCGATCAGGCTGTTGCACGGCGCCGATTTGCCGGCGAAATGCAGCTGCGACTGGCTTTTGAAACCTTGCGCCGTTTGACGAATCAGCGCCGCGGGGCGCGCATGCACACCGCCTCGATGCGCGACAAGCACATGACCGTTAACCTCAGGCCCGCCGATCTCTTGCGCATTCGCCGCCGAAGCGTTGCGCGCCACGATGTGCAGCAACGGCTCACCGACTTTCACCGCTTTCAGGGTGATCGGCAGCACCTGGAAATCCTGGCTGTTGGTCAGGATCAACAGGCTGACCAGGCTTTTGCACTGCTGGCCGACTTTGTCCAGGTCGTAGCGCAACAGCGGCTGACCGTTGCTGACCCGCACGCCTTCCTTGACCAGCATCGAGAAGCCTTCGCCGTTCAGTTCAACGGTGTCGAGGCCCAGGTGCAGAAGGATTTCCGCGCCATTGTCGGCGCGCACGGTGAGGGCGTGGCCGGTGCGGGCGACGTGAATGATCACCCCGGCGCATGGCGAATACAGGGTGTCGTTGAGTGGATCGATGGCAATGCCATCGCCCATCGCACCGCTGGCGAACACCGCGTCCGGGACTTTGGCGAGCGTGAGCACCGGGCCGCTGAGCGGGGCGCTGAGGGTCAGCTCTTTATTGTTGTTTTGCATGGCTCGGTCTCATCAGGAAATTCGCTGGCCCCTGTAGGAGCTGCCGAAGGCTGCGATCTTTTGATCTTGTTTTTCGGGACGTCAACATCAAAAGATCGCAGCCTGCGGCAGCTCCTACAGAGTTGTGTATCTGTGGTTAATGCGTGCGCGTCACTTTGCTCAGGTGGCGCGGTTGATCCGGGTCCATGCCTCGGGCCACGGCTAAACCTGCGGCCATCACGTAGAAACTCTGGATGGCCAGAATCGGGTCTAGGGCCGGGTGTTCGGCGCGGGTCAGGGTCAGGTCGCGTTCGCTCACGTCATCCGGTGCGGCCAGCAATACGCGAGCACCGCGTTGACGCATTTCGGCTGCCAGGCTCAGCAGCCCGGCCTGTTCGGCACCGCGTGGAGCGAACACCAACAGTGGATAGTGCTCGTCAATCAGCGCCATCGGGCCGTGACGCACTTCGGCGCTGCTGAACGCTTCGGCCTGGATCGCCGAGGTTTCCTTGAACTTCAATGCCGCTTCCTGGGCAATGGCAAAACCGGCGCCACGGCCGATGACCATCAGGCGTTCGCAATCGCGCAGGGCGTCGATGGCCACGCTCCAGTCCTGCTGGGCTGCTGCACGCAAGCCTTCGGGCAGGGCGTTGTGCGCCTCAAGCAGTTCGCTGTCTTCTTTCCAGTGCGCGATCAAACGGGCGCTGGCGCTGAGGGTGGCGATGAAACTCTTGGTCGCGGCGACGCTGCTTTCGGTGCCGGCGAGCAGCGGCACGCTGAATTCGCACGCGGCTTCCAGTGGCGAATCGGCGGCGTTGACGATGGAAACGCTGAGTGCGCCACGTTTGCGCAGCAGACGCAGACTGTTGACCAGATCCGGGCTCTGACCCGATTGCGAGAAGGCAAAAGCGACTTGGCCGCTGACCTTCAACGGCGCCTGCTGCATGGTCACCACCGACATCGGCAACGACGCCACGGGCACGCCCAGTTGCTGCATGGTCAGGTAGGCAAAGTAGCTCGCCGCGTGGTCGGAGCTGCCGCGCGCAACGGTCATTGCCACTTGCGGCGGCTGACGGCGCAGGCGCCCGGCGATCTCGATCAGTTGCGGGTCGAGCTGTTGCAGCTGGGCTTGCACGGCCTCGAACGAGGACAGCGCCTCCTCAAGCATTTTTGAAGTCAATGTCTTCTCCTTCGACCATGACGGCGGTCAGTGTGAGTGAGCGATCCAGCCGCACGCAGTCGGCCCAGGCGCCCGGTTCAAGGCGCCCGCGTTCGGTGATGCCGAGGTAGTCGGCGGGGAATTGCGAAAGACGTTGCGAAGCCTCGGCAATCGGCAAACCGATCTTCACCAGATTGCGCAGGGCCTGATCCATGGTCAGCGTGCTGCCGGCCAGCGTGCCGTCAGGCAGGCGCACGCCGCCCAGGCATTTGGTCACGGTGTGGCTGCCGAGCTTGTATTCACCGTCGGGCATGCCGGCGGCGGCGGTCGAATCAGTGACGCAGTACAGGCACGGGATCGAACGCAGGGCGACGCGGATGGCGCCGGGATGCACGTGCAGCAAATCCGGAATCAGCTCGGCGAATGTTGCGTGGGCCAGTGCCGCGCCAACTATCCCAGGTTCGCGGTGATGCAGCGGGCTCATGGCGTTGTACAAATGGGTGAAGCTGGTCGCGCCGGCGTCCAGTGCGGCGACGCCTTCCTCGTAACTGCCGAGGGTGTGGCCGATCTGCATGCGGATGCCGCGACTGCTGAGTTCACGAATCAAAGCGTCGTGGCCGGCGATTTCCGGAGCGATGGTGATCACGCGAATCGGCGCCAGCGCCAGATATTCTTCGACCTCGGCCATCAACGCGGTGTGGGCAAAGTTCGGTTGGGCGCCGAGTTTGCCGGGATTGATATACGGGCCTTCAAGGTGCACGCCGAGTACTCGTGCGCTGCCTTTGGGCCGCTGCTCGCAGAACTCGCCGACCTCTTTCAAGACGCTGGAAATCTCTGCGCTCGGTGCGGTCATGGTGGTGGCCAGCAGCGAGGTGGTGCCGAATCGCACGTGGGTTTTGGTAATGGTTTCGAAAGCGCTGGCGCCTTCCATGATGTCTTTGCCACCGCCGCCATGAACGTGCAGGTCGATGAAGCCTGGCAGTAGATACGGCAGGTCGTTGTCTGCCGGATCGCAGGGCTCGCCTTCGATCGACACGACTTTGCCGTGTTCGTGAATCAGCCGGCCGCGAACCCAGCCGCTGGCGGTGAGGATGTTGTCTTCGGACATTTTGGTTCTCGCTTATGGCTGCTCTTAACGACGCAGCTCTGCAACAAAGTCGTAGTAGTCGTTGCGGCAATAGGTGTCGGTGACTTCGATCGGCGTGTTGTCTTCCAGATAGCCGACCCGCGTCATCAGCAGCATGGCGGTGCCGGGGGCGATGCCGACCAGGGCGGCGAACTCGTCCGAGGCGTTGATCGCCTGAATGTGCTGCAAGGCGCGGACGATCGGTTTGCCGATGCCGTCGAGGTATTCGTAGAGCGAATCGCCCACCGCTTGCGGCTTGGGCATGATCGAGGCGGGCAGGGTGCTCATCTCGATGGCCATCACGGTGTCGTCGGCTTTGCGCAGGCGTTTCATGCGCGCGACTTTGTCGTTCGGCGACAGGCTGAGGCGGATCAGTTCTTCGTGGGTCGGCAGGGTGATTTCTCGCTCCAGCCATTGCGAACTGGGCACGAAGCCCTTGAGGCGGAGCATTTCACTGAAGCCGGAAAGGCGTGAAAGAGGTTGTTCCAGGCGTGGGGTGATGAACGTGCCGGAACCTTGCAAGCGCCGGATCAGGCCTTGGTCGAACAACACTTCCAGCGCCTTGCGTGCGGTGACTCGGGAGATGCCGAGCTGCTCGCTGAGATTGCGCTCCGAAGGCATTGCCTGTTCGGCTTTCCACTGACCGGAATGAATCGCCGCTTCCAGGTTGCGCGCCAGTTGCAGGTACAGCGGCGTCGGCTGGGAGTCATCGGGGCGTAGGACGTGGAGGTCATTCAGGTCGGTCATTTCCGGCGCGAGTATTGGATTGTAGTGGCTCGCTTGTGGGGCGGAAATTAATACCACTTGAATACCATGTCAACGCAGTGAAATGGCCATTAGGCCAATGAAATGGCGGGTTTTGGGTCGGTGGGCTTTAAGTGGTATTAGGGCTGGACTGTAAAACGCAAAAGATCGCAGTCTGCGGCAGCTCCTACAGTAGGAAGTGGTATCAACCCTGTAGGAGCTGCCGCAGGCTGCGATCTTTTGATTTATTTTTTTCAGGAGTGACCAATGGTCACTATTAATGGCTTAAGGGCGGATTTCGATCATCGTGCCGTCCGGCACCAGTCTCCACACTTCGCGCATATCGACGTTGCGCATGGCGATGCAGCCGTCGGTCCAGTCCAGGGTGTGCAGCAGGTCTTCGGGGTTTTCTTCCGTGTCCGGCGTGCCGTGAATCATGATCATCCCGCCAGGCTCGACGCCTTCACGGCGGGCGCGGGCCGAATCAGTGATGTTCGGGTAGGAAATGTGCATCGACAGGTTGAATTTCTCGCTGGTCTTGCGCCAGTCGATCCAATAGAAACCTTCAGGCGTGCGTTTGTCGCCTTCGATCAGTTTCGGCCCTTTTTTCGCGCCCTTGCCAAGCGAGATGCGGTAGGTCTTGAACGGCTTGCCGTCGGCAATCAACTGCAGTCGATGAGCCGATTTGAGCACCAGGACTTTTTCGATCATCGGGGTATTTGAAGGCGTCACGGTGGTCACGAATGACGCTTGCGAGACCATAGCGAACGACAGGCAGAACAGGGCAAGCAACCAGCGCATTGAAACGATTCCCCAGGGAGTGACGCAAATATGACGTTAAGTGTAGGAGCTGCCGCAGGCTGCGATCTTTTGATCTTCTAGCCGGTGCCGTCGCCGGATCAAATAATGACCGGCTGGGCCAGCGGCGGAATCGATTCGGAACGAACCGGGTAGGTCTCGGCGCGCCGATCCGCGAAGAAGCATTCTAAAGTACGCCCCACCGTGCGGAAAGCCAGCTCGTCCCATGGAATGTCGGCCTCGTCGAACAGCTGCACTTCCAGGCTCTCGGGGCCGGCAGAAAACTCCGGCTCGGCCAGCTCGGCGCGGAAGAACACATGCACCTGACTGATGTGCGGCACGTCGATCAGGGTATAGATGCTCAGGTTGCGCACCCGGGCGCAGGCTTCCTCGGCGGTTTCGCGGATCGCGGCCTGCTCGATGGTCTCGCCGTTTTCCATGAAACCGGCGGGCAGGGTCCAGTAACCGAGGCGCGGTTCGATGGCGCGGCGACAGAGCAGCACTTTAGTACCCCAGGACGCGACACAGCCAGCGACGATGTTGGGGTTTTGATAGTGAATGGTCTGACAGCTGTCACAGACAAATCGCAGTCGCGAGTCGCCCTCGGGAATGCGCTGGGTCACCGGGTTACCGCAATGGCTGCAAAATTTCATGCTTGGGTTCCTGAAGGCTGCGCCTATCTTGGCGTGCAGCGGTGTCGGTCGGCAAGTTGTCGTTTCGCGACATGGTCCCTTGAGGGGGTTGGGCGGCTGCAATGATTGGTGCATGATGCAGGGTAAGGCACAGATCGAGAACACTCATGCTGGACGAGCTACTGCATAGGGTAAGCAACCACACACCGCGCACGCTGGAGACCGACAAACGTTTTCCGGAGGCCGCCGTTCTGGTGCCGATCACCCGCAGTGACGAGCCGGAACTGGTGCTGACCCTGCGGGCCAGCGGCCTCTCGACCCACGGCGGCGAAGTTGCGTTCCCCGGCGGGCGTCGCGACCCGGAAGACCCCGATCTGATCTTCACCGCGTTGCGCGAAGCCGAAGAAGAAATCGGTCTGCCGCCAGGACTGGTCGAAGTGATCGGTCCGCTCAGTCCGCTGATCTCCCTGCACGGCATCAAAGTCACGCCTTATGTCGCCGTCATCCCCGATTTTGTCGAATACCAGCCCAACGATGCAGAAATTGCCGCCGTGTTCAGCGTCCCGCTGGAATTTTTCCGTACAGATCCCCGTGAGCACACCCATCGCATCGACTATCAGGGCCGCAGTTGGTATGTGCCGAGCTATCGATTCGGTGAGTACAAGATCTGGGGGCTGACGGCGATCATGATCGTCGAGTTGATCAATCTGCTCTATGACGCGAAAATCAGCCTGCATCAGCCGCCTAAAAGTTTTATCCACACCTGAAATCATAGCCATCGTTCGAATGGCCACCCGTGAGCCCTGAGGAAAACAAGATGAAATACCGCTTGGGCGACGCCCGTGTCGAGACCCATCCACAGAGCTGGGTCGCCCCCAACGCTGTACTGGTGGGCAAGGTCAAGCTGGAAGAGGGCGCCAACGTCTGGTTCAACGCCGTACTGCGTGGCGACAACGAGCTGATCCTGATCGGCAAGAACAGCAACGTGCAAGATGGCACGGTAATGCACACGGACATGGGCTTCCCCCTGACCATCGGCACCGGTGTGACCATTGGCCATAACGCCATGTTGCACGGCTGTACGGTTGGCGATTACAGCTTGATTGGCATCAACGCGGTGATCCTCAATGGCGCGAAGATCGGCAAAAACTGCATCATCGGCGCCAATTCGCTGATTGGTGAAGGCAAGGAAATTCCCGATGGCTCGCTGGTCATGGGTTCGCCGGGCAAAGTCGTGCGTGAGCTGACCGAGCCGCAGAAGAAAATGCTCGAAGCCAGCGCCGCCCACTATGTGCACAACTCTCAGCGTTATGCCCGCGATCTGGTTGAGCAGGAGGAATGACTACGCCCGAAAGACCAGTCGCCTCGCCGTGCGTGAATATTTGTGCGCTGGATGAGGCTGATATTTGCACCGGGTGCCAGCGTACGGTTGAGGAGATTACGCGCTGGAGCCGTATGAATAACGATGAGCGGCGGGCGGTGTTGGGGTTGTGTCATGAGCGGGCGAAGGCGAGTGGGTTGGTTTGGATGATGCCTTCGAAATCGTGATCGATTCGAGTGACCGAGGTGTCTTTCGCCATACGCCGACCTGATATACCGAGCCGAGCGCCGGATTTGAAACGCGCGAAGATCTGCTCCCTTTCCCCCTCGCCCCCCTGGGGGAGAGGGCTGGGGTGAGGGGGTGGCTCTTGATCTACCGCTCCAGTAACCTGTGCGCCAATCTGACAGGTCGCCCCCATGATTTTCCTCATCGCCTACATCAGCAGCGTTGTACTCATCAACTTCGCTTTCTCCACCGCGCCACACCTGGACATCATCTGGTCGGCATGGGGCGGTCTGGTGTTCGTGCTGCGGGACATGGTGCAAACCCGATTCGGCCATGGCGCAATCGTTGCCATGCTGGCAGCGCTGGTGTTGTCCTACGTCACGTCCGATCCGTCCATCGCTCTGGCCAGCGCCACGGCGTTCGCGGTCTCCGAATGCATCGACTGGCTGGTCTTCAGCATCACCAAGCGCCCATTGCGCGACCGGTTGTGGATCAGTTCGGCGCTGAGCATTCCCCTCGACACCTTCATCTTTTTCGGCATGATCGACGCCCTGACGCCGCCAGTGATCATCACCGCGCTGGTCTCGAAGTTTGCTGGCGTCACCGCCGTCTGGTTGATCATGGCCTGGCGCGATCGCAAACAGGCCGTCGCCAGCTGAAGCCAAACCCTCGGGTTCATGTAAAATGCCGCGCTTTCTCCCCACGGAAAGCGCGCATGGCGACGCTTTCCTCGATGATCCGCTTCTTTGAGGACCTGAGATGACCCGTATCGGAACTCCATTGTCGCCAACCGCGACCCGCGTATTGCTGTGTGGCTGTGGTGAGTTGGGCAAGGAAGTGGTGATCGAACTGCAACGTTTGGGTGTTGAAGTGATTGCCGTCGACCGCTATGCCAACGCGCCGGCCATGCAGGTCGCGCATCGCAGCCACGTGATCAACATGCTCGACGGTGCCGCCCTGCGTGCAGTGATCGAAGCCGAGAAGCCGCACTTCATCGTGCCGGAAATCGAAGCCATTGCCACCGCCACTCTGGTCGAGCTGGAAGCTGAAGGCTTCACCGTGATCCCGACTGCTCGCGCTGCGCAATTGACCATGAACCGCGAAGGCATCCGTCGTCTGGCCGCCGAAGAGCTGGACCTGCCGACCTCGCCGTACCACTTCGCCGACACCTTCGAGGACTACAGCAAAGCTGTTGAAGACCTGGGTTTCCCATGTGTTGTCAAACCAGTGATGAGTTCGTCGGGCAAAGGCCAGAGCCTGCTGCGCAGCATCGATGACGTACAGAAAGCCTGGGACTACGCCCAAGAGGGCGGTCGTGCCGGCAAAGGTCGGGTGATCATCGAAGGCTTCATCGATTTCGACTACGAAATCACCTTGCTGACCGTGCGCCACATCGGTGGCACGACCTTCTGCGCACCGGTCGGTCACCGTCAGGAGAAGGGCGACTATCAGGAATCCTGGCAGCCACAAGCCATGAGCCCGGTTGCGCTGGCGGAATCCGAGCGTGTTGCCAAAGCGGTAACCGAGGCGCTGGGTGGCCGTGGTCTGTTTGGTGTCGAGCTGTTTATCAAAGGTGATCAGGTGTGGTTCAGCGAAGTTTCGCCGCGTCCCCATGACACAGGCCTGGTCACCCTGATTTCCCAGGACCTGTCGCAGTTCGCCCTGCATGCCCGGGCGATTCTGGGCTTGCCGGTGCCGCTGATCCGTCAGTTCGGCCCATCGGCTTCGGCGGTGATTCTGGTCGAAGGGCAGTCGACCCAGACAGCCTTCGCCAACCTGGGTGCTGCGCTGAGCGAGCCGGATACGGCGCTGCGTCTGTTCGGCAAGCCTGAAGTGAATGGGCAGCGCCGGATGGGTGTGGCATTGGCGCGGGACGAGTCGATTGAGGCTGCTCGTGCCAAGGCGACCCGTGCTGCTCAGGCTGTTGTTGTAGATCTCTAAGACTGAGGCGCGGCATTCGCGAGCAGGCTCGCTCCCACAGTTTCGGCTGTATTCACAAATTCTGTGTACTGCACGGACCCTGTGGGAGCGAGCCTGCTCGCGAAGCTTTTGATCTTTTGTCAGGCAATCTGATTCAGATCGTTATTGCGCGTTTCCTTCAGGCACAGCACCGCGATCAAGCTGATCACCGCCGCTCCCGAAATATACCCGCCGACATAACTCAAACCGCCCATCGCCACCAGTTTCTGCGCAAAGAACGGCGCCGCCGAGGCTCCGACAATGCCGCCGAGGTTGTACGCCGCCGACGCGCCGGTATAGCGCACGTGGGTCGGGAACAGCTCCGGCAACAACGCGCCCATCGGTGCGAACGTCACGCCCATCAAGAACAGTTCGATGCACAGAAACAGCGCCACGCCCCAGGTCGAACCCTGGGTCAGCAGCGGCTCCATCAGAAACCCCGAAAGAATCGCCAGTACACCGCCGATGATCAGCACCGGTTTGCGTCCATAACGATCGCTGGCCCAGGCTGACAGTGGCGTCGCGGCGGCCATGAACAACACGGCAAAACACAGCAGCCCCAGGAACGTCTCACGGCTGTAACCCAGGGTGGACACGCCGTAGCTCAGGGAAAACACCGTCGAGATATAGAACAGCGCATAACACACCACCATCGCCGCCGCGCCCAACAGGGTCGGCGCCCAATATTGGCTGAACAGTTCGACCAGAGGCAGTTTGACCCGCTCCTGGCGCGCCATGGCATTGGCGAACACTGGCGTTTCGTGGAGTTTCAGACGTACGTACAGACCGACCATCACCAGCGCTGCGCTGAGCAGAAACGGAATGCGCCAGCCCCAGCTGCGGAACTGTTCGTCATCCAGCGTCATGGCCAGCGTCAGGAACAGACCATTGGCGGCGAGAAAACCAATCGAAGGACCGAGTTGCGGAAACATGCCGAACCAGGCTCGCTTGCCTTTCGGCGCGTTTTCCGTGGCCAGCAGCGCGGCGCCACCCCATTCACCGCCCAATCCCAGGCCCTGACCAAAGCGCAGCACACACAACAAAATCGGCGCCCAGGCCCCGATGCTGTCGTATCCCGGCAGCACACCAATCAGCGTTGTGCAGACGCCCATCAACAGCAGCGAGGCGACCAGCGTCGATTTGCGCCCGATGCGATCACCGAAGTGACCGAACAGCGCCGAACCCAATGGTCGAGCGAGGAAGGCAATGCCAAAGGTGAGGAAAGCCGAAAGCATCTGCGCGGTGCCGGACGTTTGCGGAAAGAACACCGGCCCGATCACCAGTGCGGCAGCCGTGGCGTAGACATAGAAGTCGTAGAACTCGATCGCGGTGCCGATAAAACTCGCCGTCGCCACGCGGGTGGCGGAGTTGGTCGGTTGGGCAGATGCGGTTTCGCTGAAAGCGGTACTGGTCGTCATGCAATGATCCCTGACAGTCATGAGCTCCGGTGGAGCGAATTATTATGGTTGAGCACCCAGGGATGTGGGATGAGACGCGAGCGCTGTTTCGAGTAGGAACAGTCGTCGGAGTGAAGCGCAAACGGTCGAGACCTGTTTTGTGCGGGGTAAGCACAAGGCTCGGCAGGGCTTGGGTAAGCCGGCTCGATTATAGGAAGGTGGCTAACGATTGAACAAGAGCAAAGATCGTCCGAACGCGGCCCGAGCCTTCGGACGATTTTTTGCGCTTTTAAATGGCAGGCACCAGAACAGGTACAGAAGAGGTATGCCAGATCAGCACCTTGCTCACCCGGTTCTCCTCGGTCTCGAGAATCTCCAGCCGATAACGGCCGATCTTCAGGCAAACAGCGCTTTCGGGAATGGTTTCCAGCGCCTCGGTTACCAGGCCATTGAGGGTTTTCGGCCCATCGCTGGGCAAGTGCCAGCCCAGGCACTTGTTCAATTCACGGATCGAGGCGGCGCCGTCGATCATCATGCGGCCATCGGCTTGCGGGTGAATGTGCGGATTATCGAGGCTGTGCTCGCTTTCGAATTCGCCGACGATCTCTTCGAGAATGTCTTCCAGCGTGACGATGCCGAGCACTTCGCCGTACTCGTCGACCACCATGCCCAAGCGTCGCTGCTGCTTGTGGAAGTTGAGCAGTTGCAGCTGCAGCGGTGTGCTTTCGGGTACGAAGTACGGCTCGTAACTGGCGGCCAGCAGTGCTTCGCGGGTCAGGTCGTTATTGTTCAGCAAGTGACGAATCTGCCGGGTGTTGAGCACGGCCTCAACCTGGTTGATATCACTGTGGAACAGCGGCAGGCGCGTGCGCTTGGTGTTGCGCAGTTGTTCGATGATTTCTTCGATCGGGTCGTCGAGGTTGATACCGTCGACGTCACTGCGCGGTACCAGAATGTCGTTGACCGTAATGTTGTCCAGGGCGTGGATGCCCGACACCGGGTGCGCGCGAACCGGGTGCTCCGGGTCAGCGTGACGATCAACCGGCTCATCGTCTTCGCTTTGCTGCACGACCTGGGCTTTGCGCACTAGCGGCGCCAGGAGCAAAGCGCTGATGCGGCTGAACAGCCACGCCAACGGATAAATGATCTTCAGCGGCACCGCCAGCAGCGAATTGCCAAACGCCAGCACGGCATCCGGATAACGCCGGGCGATGGTGCGCGGGAAGTAATCGGCAAACACCAACAACACCGCACCGACACCCAGGCACGCCGCCCAAGGGCCGTTTTCTTCACAGAGGAAAATTGCCAGTAACGTGGCGATCACCACCGCGAGCGCACGGCACAGGGTGTTGCAGAGGATCAGGCTGTCGAGCGGGAAGCTCAGCTTCGCCAGCGGTTTATCGCTGGCGCGTGAGGCGGTGCGTTGTGCGAGCAGGTGCTGCTGCGCGATTTCGACGGCGGTAAATAGCCCCGACCATAAAACCAGCAGGACAAATACCGCGAGCATCGGCCCTATGGGCAAACCGTCCATTTATGCCGCCCGTCAGATGTGCAGAATGTATTCACGAACCAGTTTGCTGCCGAAATACGCCAACATCAGCAGACAGAAACCGGCGAGGGTCCAGCGAATCGCCTTGTGGCCACGCCATCCGAGACGGTTGCGGCCCCACAACAGCACGCTGAATACGACCCAGGCCAGGCACGCCAGCAGGGTCTTGTGCACCAGATGCTGGGCGAACAGGTTCTCGACGAACAGCCACCCGGAGATCAACGACAGCGACAGCAGCGTCCAGCCGGCCCAGAGGAAACCAAACAGCAGGCTTTCCATGGTTTGCAGCGGCGGGAAGTTCTTGATCAGCCCGGACGGGTGCTTGTGCTTGAGCTGGTGGTCTTGCACCAGCAGCAGCAAGGCCTGGAACACCGCGATGGTGAACATGCCGTAGGCGAGGATCGACAATAGAATGTGCGCGAGGATACCCGGCTCTTCATCGATGATCTGCACCGTGCCGGTCGGCGCGAATTGCGCGAGCAACACGGTGATCGCACCCAGCGGGAAGAGCAACACCAGCAGGTTCTCGACCGGAATCCGCGAGCAGGCGAGCAGCGTCAGGGCGATCACTGCCGCCGCGATAAGACTGGAGGCACTGAAGAAATCCAGGCCCAGACCGATCGGGGTCAGCAAATGAGTGAGCAGGCTGGCGCTGTGAGCCACCACGGCGAGGACGCCGAGCGTAACCAGCAGGCGCTTGTTCGCCTTGGCGCCGGTGGCCAGACGAGTGCTCTGATAAATAGTCGCAGCGGCGTATAGAAGGGCGGCGGCGAGGGTAGTCAGCAAACTGGGTGACAAGGGGAGCATAAATCCTGTTAGGCAAGCCCGAAAGGCGCTGAGTTTGGCATAGAACCCCCATGACACGAAAGACTCAGGAAGCTGACAGCGAGGTGTCCGCCAGACGCAGTCTTCGCTATAATCCGCGACCTGCCCACGCCGCAGGCTCGCCGAGCACATGTTGATTCCGGTCTGGGCCGCCATTATCCCGGTCTACACAGGGCCTGAAAGGATCGCGCAATGTTTGAAAACTTAACCGACCGTCTCTCGCAGACGCTGCGCCATGTCACCGGCAAGGCGAAGCTGACTGAAGACAATATCAAAGACACCCTGCGTGAAGTGCGCATGGCGTTGCTTGAAGCCGACGTCGCCCTGCCGGTGGTCAAGGACTTCGTCAATTCGGTCAAGGAGCGCGCTGTCGGCACCGAGGTGTCGCGCAGCCTGACGCCGGGCCAGGCGTTCGTGAAGATCGTCCAGGCCGAACTCGAAAGCCTGATGGGCGCAGCCAACGAAGACTTGAACCTCAGCGCCGTGCCGCCCGCCGTCATTCTGATGGCCGGTCTGCAGGGTGCGGGTAAAACCACCACGGCCGGTAAACTTGCGCGCTTCCTTAAAGAGCGCAAGAAGAAGTCGGTCATGGTCGTGTCGGCGGACGTTTACCGCCCGGCAGCGATCAAGCAACTGGAAATGCTGGCCGGTGAAGTCGGTGTGACCTTCTTCCCGTCCGACCTGAGCCAGAAGCCGGTCGACATCGCCAGCGCAGCTATTAAAGAAGCAAAGCTCAAGTTTATTGATGTGGTCATCGTCGACACCGCCGGTCGTCTGCACATCGACGAAGAGATGATGGGCGAGATCAAGGCGCTGCACGCCGCGATCAACCCGGTCGAAACCCTCTTCGTGGTCGATGCCATGACCGGTCAGGACGCCGCCAACACGGCCAAGGCCTTCGGTGATGCACTGCCGCTGACCGGTGTGATCCTGACCAAGGTCGACGGCGATGCACGTGGTGGTGCTGCCCTGTCGGTGCGCGCCATCACCGGCAAGCCGATCAAGTTCATCGGTATGGGCGAGAAGAGCGAAGCGCTCGATCCGTTTCATCCTGAGCGTATCGCTTCGCGGATTCTCGGCATGGGCGACGTGCTCAGCCTGATCGAACAGGCTGAAGCGACCCTCGACAAAGACAAAGCCGACAAGCTTGCTAAAAAGCTGAAGAAGGGCAAGGGCTTCGATCTCGAAGACTTCCGCGATCAGCTGCAACAGATGAAAAACATGGGCGGCCTCGGTGGTCTCATGGACAAACTGCCGAGCATCGGCGGCGTCAACCTGTCGCAAATGGGCAATGCCCAGAACGCCGCAGAGAAGCAGTTCAAGCAGATGGAAGCCATCATCAACTCCATGACCCCGGCCGAGCGCCGCGACCCTGAGCTGATCAGCGGTTCGCGCAAACGCCGGATTGCCATGGGTTCCGGCACTCAGGTGCAGGACATCGGTCGCTTGATCAAGCAGCACAAGCAGATGCAGAAGATGATGAAGAAATTCACCGCCAAAGGCGGAATGGCGAAAATGATGCGCGGCATGGGCGGTATGTTGCCCGGCGGCGGCATGCCAAAAATGTAAGGTGTCCTGCCTCACCCATTCTGCTCACTGATGGCTGCGTCTCGCCAAAAGTGAGTGAAATGAGAGAGGCGAGATCGCAGAAACTCGCCGGTCGTCGCACCGGCGCAGGCCCCGCAAGGATGCGGGATCAACAGCAAACCCGCGCTTGGCGGGAGCTGACTGGCCGTTTTAAACGACGGCTCTATATGCAAATCTGCACGGCATGCCATAGGCGCCGGAAAAAGTCATTTGCAAAAGTCCGGATATTCCTTAGAATATGCGGCCTTTCGGGCACCTATGCCCGCTGTGCATTTAGATTTGCAGCACCGACTACAGGAACGATGTTCACATGCTAACAATCCGTCTTGCCCTTGGCGGCTCCAAAAAGCGCCCGTTTTACCACCTGACCGTAACCGACTCGCGTAACCCGCGTGACGGCTCCCACAAAGAACAGGTTGGCTTCTTCAACCCTGTTGCCCGTGGTCAGGAAATCCGTCTGTCCGTGAACCAAGAGCGCGTAGCCTACTGGCTGAGCGTTGGTGCACAACCTTCTGAGCGCGTTGCTCAGTTGTTGAAGGAAACTGCCAAGGCTGCGGCCTGAGCAATATGAACGCGACGCCTGCTGTTGCTGATGATTTGATCGTTATTGGCAAAATTTATTCTGTTCATGGCGTTCGCGGCGAAGTGAAGGTTTATTCCTTTACTGATCCGACTGAAAACCTGTTGCAGTACAAAACCTGGACGCTCAAGCGCGAAGGCAATGTCAAACAGGTCGAGCTGGTCAGTGGACGCGGGAGCGATAAGTTCCTGGTCGCAAAGCTCAAGGATCTTGATGATCGTGAAGAAGCTCGTCTTCTGGCCGGTTACGAGATCTGCGTGCCACGCAACATGTTCGCTGAATTGACCGACGGTGAGTACTACTGGTACCAACTCGAAGGTCTGAAGGTCATTGATCAACTGGGCCAGCTGCTCGGGAAAATCGATCATCTTCTGGAAACCGGCGCCAATGATGTAATGGTAGTCAAGCCTTGCGCTGGCAGCCTGGATGATCGCGAACGCCTGTTGCCCTATACGGAGCAATGCGTGTTGGCAGTCGACCTCGCAGCGGGCGAGATGAAGGTGGATTGGGACGCGGACTTCTAAGCGTGGCTAACTTGCGCGTAGAAGTGATCAGTTTGTTTCCCGAGATGTTTTCCGCCATTGGCGACTACGGCATCACCAGTCGTGCGGTCAAACAGGGGCTCTTGCAGCTGACCTGTTGGAATCCGCGAGATTACACGACGGATCGGCATCACACTGTGGACGATCGCCCGTTTGGCGGTGGTCCGGGCATGGTGATGAAGATCAAGCCCCTGGAAGATGCGCTGGCTCAGGCCAAGGCAGCAGCCGGGGAGGAGGCGAAGGTTATTTACCTGTCCCCCCAAGGCCGTCAACTGAATCAGTCGGCGGTACGCGAGTTGGCACAATCGGATGCATTGATCCTGATTGCCGGCCGCTATGAAGGCATTGACGAGCGCTTTATTGAGGCTCATGTCGATGAAGAGTGGTCGATTGGCGATTATGTACTGTCTGGCGGTGAGCTGCCGGCCATGGTCCTGATCGATGCGGTTACACGGCTGCTGCCTGGAGCTTTAGGGCATGCGGACTCCGCTGAGGAAGATTCCTTTACGGATGGTTTGCTGGATTGCCCGCACTACACCCGACCTGAGGTGTATGCGGATCAGCGTGTTCCCGACGTGTTGCTAAGTGGCAATCACGCGCATATCCGGCGTTGGCGTTTACAGCAGTCCCTTGGTAGGACCTATGAACGACGCGCCGATCTTCTGGAAAGCCGCTCGCTTTCTGGAGAAGAGAAGAAGCTGCTCGAGGAATATATCCGCGAGCGGGACGATAGTTAACAACGTATCGATGGTAGATCAGTTGATTTACCTTAGGAGCACAGCATGACCAACAAAATCATCCTTGCACTCGAAGCAGAGCAGATGACCAAAGAAATCCCTACCTTTGCCCCAGGCGACACCATTGTCGTTCAGGTGAAAGTGAAGGAAGGCGATCGTTCCCGTCTGCAAGCGTTCGAAGGCGTTGTAATCGCCAAGCGTAACCGCGGCGTGAACAGTGCGTTCACCGTACGTAAAATCTCCAACGGTGTTGGCGTAGAACGTACTTTCCAGACCTACTCCCCGCAGATCGACAGCATGGCTGTTAAACGTCGCGGTGACGTACGTAAAGCCAAGCTGTACTACCTGCGCGACCTGTCGGGCAAAGCAGCTCGCATCAAGGAAAAACTGGCTTAAGTCCAGCTTCCGATGCAGAAAAAAGCAGCCTTCGGGCTGCTTTTTTGTTGTCCGAAATTCACCAAATCTCCCCTGTAGGAGCTGCCGAAGGCTGCGATCTGTTGATCTTGCTTTTCATTCGGAAGCCCGTCACACAAGAGCAGTAACACCATGACCCTCCGCGACCAGGAAATCGAACGCCGCACCGAACTCTCGGTGACCCGCGTCACCAAAGCTGTCTTTCCGCCGACCACCAACCACCACAACACCCTGTTCGGCGGCACTGCGCTGGCGTGGATGGATGAAGTGTCGTTCATCACCGCCACGCGTTTCTGCCGCTTGCCGCTGGTGACCGTGTCCACTGACCGCATCGACTTCAATCATGCAATCCCGGCGGGCTCCATCGTTGAGCTGGTAGGGAAAGTGATCAAGGTCGGCAACACCAGCCTCAAGGTCGAAGTGGAAGTGTTTGTCGAGAGCATGAGCTGCGACGGTCGCGAGAAAGCGATTCATGGTCAGTTCAGCTTTGTGGCAATTGATGATGACAAGCGCCCGGTGCCGGTGCTGCCAGGGTTTGCTGCCTGATCCAGAACTGAGTCGCGTCATTCGCGAGCAGGCTCGTCCCACAGTGATCAGGGTAAACACGAAATTCATGTCCGGCACACAACCTGTGGGAGCGAGCCTGCTCGCGAAGACGTCAGGTCAGGCGCCGCTGATCTCAGGCTGAATCAGAGCCAACACTGTCCACCCGGATCCCGGCTTCACCGTAGTCTCCGGCGTCACCACATGCACCCATCCACTGTCATCGCGCATGAACAGCAGCGTCGCCCGATTACCATGCAGCGCGCGGTAATCATCCCAGCCAAACCCATCCGTCAGCGTCGTGCTGTACAACTCGGCACCCTGACTCAGCCGGCTGGCCAGTTTCGCGTAAGTGAGAGCCTCACTGCCCAACTGATTACCACGGTGCTCCAGACTCGCCCGATGCTTATCGCTGCGGCGGCTTTCATGACCGCTCGCCAATCCGAAAAGGCGCTGATGCCCGAAGTCGTGGCGAAAGCGCATTGCCGCCAGGGTGTTGAGTTCTCCTGACGGCGACAGCGCCAGCAAGTGCCCCAGCCCGACCAGATCCAGGTGCGCATCTGCATGCTGCGACGCCGGGTTGCCAAAGTACGTCGGTATGCCTTCCATGCGTGCGGCACGAATGTTTTCCCAGCTGGAATCGGTCAGCAAAACCCGGCTGCCGAGTTGTTGCAGCGACTTGCCCAGCTCCCGCGCCGGACCATTCGCGCCAACGATCAAAAAACCGCTGGGGGCCGGCTCGGCGACCTTCAATAGTCGGGCAAGGGGGCGCGCCGTGGCACTTTGCAGGACCACCGTGCCGATGATCACCGCAAAGGTCAGCGGCACCAGCAGCAGCGCACCTTCATGTCCGGCTTCGTCGAGGCGAATCGCAAAAATCGCCGACACCGCCGCCGCCACTATTCCCCGTGGGGCAATCCAGCACAACAGCGCCCGCTCACGCCAACTGAGGCTGGAACCGGCGGTGCTGAGCAGTACGTTCAGCGGCCGGGCGATCAACTGAATCACCAGCAACAGAATCAACACCAGCGGCCCCAATCCGATCAGGGCGTAAAGGTCCAGACGCGCTGCCAGCAGAATGAACAATCCGGAAATCAGCAGCACGCTGAGGTTTTCCTTGAAGTGCAGAATGTGCCGCACATCCACGCCCTTCATGTTGGCCAGCCACATGCCCATCAGCGTCACCGCCAGCAGGCCGGACTCGTGCATGACCTCGTTGGACGCAATGAAAATCCCCAGCACTGCCGCCAGGGAGGCGAGGTTATGCAGGTACTCGGGCAGCCATTGCCGACGAATGACCGTGCCCAGCACCCAGCCACCGACGATCCCGAACACCGCGCCGCACAAAATGACGCCGCCGAAAGTGAACAGGCTTTGCTTGAGGCCATGCCCCTCGGCACTGGCGATGATGAAGCTGTAGACCACAACGGCGAGCAGGGCGCCGATCGGATCAATGACGATCCCTTCCCAGCGCAGAATGTTGGCAATAGACGCTTTTGGGCGCACCACACGCAGCATGGGTACGATCACCGTAGGCCCGGTCACCAGCGTCAGACTGCCGAAGAGAATGGCCAGCATCCAGTCGAACCCGAGCAGAAAGTGGGTCGCGACCGCGATGACTATCCAGGTCGAGATCGCACCGATAGTCACCAGTCGGTGGACGACGCTACCAATCTCGCGCCATTCCGACAGATGCAGGGTCAGGCTGCCCTCGAACAGGATCAACGCCACTGCCAGCGACACCAGCGGCATCAACAGGGGGCCGAACATTTCCTGTGGATCAAGCCAGCCCAGCACCGGGCCTACCAGAATGCCGGTCAGCAACAGAAACAAAATTGCCGGCAATTTCAAGCGCCAGGCCAGCCACTGGCACCCCAGCGCCGCCGCTCCGATTGCGCCAAACGCCATCAGGATTTGCTGTTCGTTCATTGAAGCTCCCTGTTCCTTGAAATGGCGGGCTATGAAAGACTAGCGCCCATTCCTACAGTTCACTCTTCATTTGCGTGCATTCTTTGAGACTGCATGCCTTGAGCGCCCATGCCTGCCATCGACCATCCGCAGATTGACCAATTCCTCGACGCTTTGTGGCTTGAAAAAGGCCTGTCCGACAACACCCGCGACGCCTACCGCAGTGATCTGGCGCTATTCAACGGCTGGCTGCAGGAAAAGAACCTGGAGCTGATCAACGCCGGTCGCGAACTCATTCTCGATCATCTGTCCTGGCGCCTGGAGCAAAATTACAAGCCACGCTCTACTGCCAGATTTCTCTCCGGCGTGCGTGGCTTTTATCGGTATTTGCTGCGAGAAAAGATCATCACCGTTGACCCGACGCTACGCATTGACATGCCCCAACTCGGGAGGCCGCTGCCCAAGTCACTATCGGAAGCCGACGTCGAGGCACTGCTCAAAGCGCCGGATCTGAGCGAAGCCATCGGTCAGCGCGACCGCGCCATGCTTGAGGTGCTTTACGCCTGTGGTCTGCGGGTCACCGAGTTGATCAGTCTGACGCTCGAACAGGTCAACCTGCGTCAGGGCGTGCTGCGGGTGATGGGCAAGGGCAGCAAGGAGCGGCTGGTGCCGATGGGCGAGGAGGCGATTGTCTGGGTCGAGCGTTATATGCGTGACGGTCGCAGCGAGCTGCTCGGCGGCCGGCCCAGTGACGTGCTGTTCCCCAGTCAGCGGGGCGAGCAGATGACTCGCCAGACCTTCTGGCACCGAATCAAGCATCAGGCCAAGGTCGCCGGGATCGGCAAGTCGCTGTCGCCGCACACCTTGCGCCATGCGTTCGCCACGCATTTGCTCAACCATGGCGCGGACTTGCGCGTGGTGCAGATGTTGCTTGGGCACAGCGATCTCTCGACCACGCAGATCTACACCCACGTCGCCCGGGCACGCTTGCAGGACCTGCACGCCAAGCACCACCCCAGAGGCTGATCAACGTGGCCACAAGTGTTGTGACAGGCGCATTCGGCCACCGTGGCCTTATGTGTTAGGCTTTGCCGGTTTGCACGGTGGACGGTTATGACCCGGTGTTTCGGCACGGGCGTTCTGATCGATCCATTTGTCCGCCTTCAGGAGTTCTCATGCGTCTGACCCAGATTTTCGCCGCCGCAGCCATTGCGTTGGTCAGTACCTTTGCCGTCGCCGATGACGCGGCCAACAAAGCAATTCGTCAAAGCCTCGAAAAACTCGAACTCGAGGTTCCGGTAGAAAGCATCAACGCCAGCCCGCTGCCAGGCATGTATGAAGTCAAGCTCAAGGGCAGCCGCGTGCTGTACGCCAGCGCCGACGGCCAGTACATCGTTCAGGGCTATCTGTTTCAGCTCAAGGACGGCAAGCCGGTCAACCTGACCGAGAAGACCGAACGTCTGGGCGTCTCCAAACTGGTCAACGCCATTCCGGTTGCCGAAACCGTGGTTTACCCGGCCGTGGGCGAAACCAAATCGCACATCACCGTATTCACCGACACCACCTGCCCGTACTGCCACAAACTGCACGCCGAAGTGCCTGAGCTGAACAAGCGCGGTATCGAAGTGCGTTATGTGGCGTTCCCGCGTCAGGGCCTCGGTTCGCCGGGTGACGAGCAACTGCAAGCCGTGTGGTGCTCCAAAGACAAGAAAGCCGCCATGGACAAAATGGTCGATGGCAAGGAAATCAAGGCCGCCAAGTGCGAGAACCCGGTTTCCAAACAGTTCGCCCTCGGTCAGTCGATTGGCGTGAACGGCACACCGGCCATCGTTTTGGCCGACGGACAAGTCATTCCGGGCTATCAGCCGGCGCCACAAGTCGCCAAACTGGCGCTGGGCGCCAAGTAATTCGCATCGTCACGGTCAGCCTTTGACGATCATGGTCCGGTGGTAGCATCGCCGGGCCATTAATAGAGAGCCGCGAGCACGCGGTTGTTTTCCGGCCGACCCTGCGTCGGCCGTTTTATGGGGAGTTCACAGTGAATCCGGTCAAAGTAGGCATCTGTGGGTTAGGGACCGTCGGTGGCGGAACCTTCAACGTACTTCAGCGCAACGCCGAGGAAATTGCTCGTCGTGCCGGGCGTGGGATCGAAGTGGCACAAATTGCCATGCGCACGCCAAAGCCTCAGTTCCAGACGACCGGTATTGCGATTACCAACGATGTCTTCGAAGTGGCCACGAACCCTGAGATCGACATCGTCATAGAGCTGATGGGCGGCTACACCGTTGCCCGCGAGCTGGTACTCAAGGCCATCGAGAATGGCAAGCATGTGGTCACCGCGAACAAGGCTCTGATTGCCGTTCACGGTAATGAAATTTTCGCCAAGGCACGCGAGAAAGGCGTGATCGTGGCGTTCGAAGCGGCAGTGGCCGGTGGCATTCCGGTGATCAAGGCGATCCGTGAAGGCCTGTCCGCCAACCGGATCAACTGGGTCGCCGGGATCATCAACGGCACGGGCAACTTCATCCTCACCGAAATGCGTGAGAAGGGTCGCACCTTTGAAGACGTGCTGGCCGAAGCTCAGGCACTGGGTTACGCCGAAGCCGATCCGACCTTCGACGTTGAAGGCATCGACGCGGCGCACAAGCTGACGATTCTGGCCTCCATCGCGTTCGGCATTCCGCTGCAATTCGACAAGGCTTACACCGAAGGCATCACCAAGCTGACCACGGCTGACGTCAATTACGCTGAAGCGCTGGGCTATCGCATCAAGCACCTCGGCGTGGCGCGCAGCACTGACGCCGGCATTGAGTTGCGCGTACACCCGACGCTGATCCCGGCCGATCGTCTGATCGCTAACGTCAACGGCGTGATGAACGCGGTGATGGTCAACGGCGACGCTGCCGGTTCGACCCTGTTCTACGGTGCTGGCGCTGGCATGGAGCCGACGGCTTCGTCAGTGATCGCCGACCTCGTGGACGTGGTTCGCGCCATGACCTCCGACCCGGAAAACCGCGTACCGCATCTGGCCTTCCAGCCGGATTCGCTGTCGGCCCATCCGATCCTGCCGATCGAAGCCTGTGAAAGCGCCTATTACCTGCGCATTCAGGCCAAGGACCATCCGGGCGTTCTCGCTCAGGTGGCGAGCATCCTCTCGGAGCGTGGCATCAACATCGAGTCGATCATGCAGAAGGAAGTCGAGGAACACGACGGTCTGGTGCCAATGATCCTGCTGACCCACCGAGTGGTGGAACAGCGGATCAACGATGCGATCGCCGCTCTCGAGGCCCTGGCCGGCGTGGACGGTCCGGTTGTGCGGATCCGTGTCGAACATTTGAATTAACAGCAGCTACAAGCGGCAAGCCATAAGCGGCAAGACAAAGCGGTTCGGCCTTTTCTTGCGCTTGTAGCTTGAAGCTTGCAGCTCAAACCAAAGGTTTGCCCTCATGCGTTATATCAGTACCCGCGGCCAGGCACCGGCCCTGAATTTCGAAGACGTCCTGCTGGCAGGTCTCGCCACCGATGGCGGTCTGTACGTCCCGGAAGTCCTGCCACGTTTCACGCAGGAAGAAATCGCTTCCTGGGCTGGCCTGCCGTATCACGAGCTGGCCTTTCGGGTTATGCGACCGTTCGTGACCGGCAGCATTCCGGACGCCGATTTCAAAAAGATTCTTGAACAAACCTACGGCGTGTTCTCGCACAGTGCCGTCGCGCCGCTGCGTCAACTGAACGGCAACGAATGGGTGCTGGAACTGTTTCACGGCCCAACCCTGGCGTTCAAGGACTTTGCCCTGCAACTGCTCGGTCGTCTGCTCGACTACGTGCTGGAAAAGCGCGGCGAGCGCGTGGTGATCGTTGGTGCCACCTCGGGTGATACCGGTTCGGCTGCCATTGAAGGCTGCAAGCACTGCGAAAATGTCGACATCTTCATCCTGCACCCGCACAACCGTGTGTCCGAAGTGCAGCGTCGCCAGATGACGACGATTTTCGGCGAGAACATCCACAACATCGCTATTGAAGGCAACTTCGACGACTGCCAGGAAATGGTCAAGGCCAGCTTCGCCGACCAAAGCTTCCTCAAAGGCACGCGTCTGGTGGCAGTGAACTCCATCAACTGGGCGCGGATCATGGCCCAGATCGTTTACTACTTCCACGCCTCCCTGCAGTTGGGCGGCCCGGCGCGTTCGGTGTCGTTCTCGGTGCCGACCGGCAACTTCGGCGACATCTTCGCCGGTTACCTGGCGCGCAACATGGGCCTGCCGATCAACCAGTTGATCGTCGCCACCAACCGCAACGACATCCTGCACCGCTTCATGAGCGGTAACCAGTACGTCAAGGAAACCCTGCACGCGACATTGTCGCCGTCGATGGACATCATGGTCTCGTCGAACTTCGAGCGCCTGCTGTTCGACCTGCACGGTCGTAACGGAGCAGCGATTGCCGGGCTGATGGATTCGTTCAAGCAGGGCGGTGGGTTCAGCGTCGAACAAGAGCGCTGGACCGAAGCCCGCAAACTGTTCGACTCGTTGGCCGTCGACGATGCGCAGACCTGTGAAACCATTGCCGACGTTTACGAGCAGACCGGTGAACTGCTGGATCCGCACACGGCCATCGGTGTCAAAGCCGCGCGCGAGTGCCGTCGCAGCCTGGACATCCCGATGGTCATTTTGGGTACTGCCCATCCGGTGAAATTCCCGGATGCGGTGGAGAAGGCCGGTGTAGGAAAAGCTCTCGAGCTCCCTGCACATCTTTCTGATTTGTTTGAGCGAAATGAGCGCTGCACCGTTCTGCCGAATGACCTGAAAGCCGTGCAGGCCTTTGTCAGCCAGCATGGCAACCGCGGCAAGCCACTTTAAGCCCGCGAAAGCTGTCACATTTTGAAGCCCGTCTCCTGACGGGCTTTTTTGTTTCTACTGCCACACTGTTCGGGTTTTCACCCACGAAGGACGGGTGAGTCGATCACGAAGGATGTGGCAATGCTGTTTTATAGAGGATTGAAACCGGCACTGGTTTGCCTGGTCTTTTTCGCAGTGATGGGACTGGTGCGCTGCAGTGTGGCGGCGCAACTGGCACTGCATGAAAACGCCGACTTGCTTGGCGTCCAGCCTGTCGAGCTGGACGCCCGCGAGCGCCAATGGATTCGCGACAACCCCAAGGTGACGGTGGCGTCGGTGCAGTACCCGTTGTATCTGTTTCAGGATGAACATGGGCACTGGAGCGGTCTGAACATTGATGTGCTCAAGCGCGTCACTGCGATGACCGGGCTGCGGTTTGAGCATCACGAGTCGTTTTCCACCGATCAGATGCTTGAGCGTCTCGAGAGTGGGCAGGCGGAGATGAGTACCACCCTGGCCATGAGCGATGAGCGCAAAGTGTTTCTGGATTTCAGTCATGCATTTGGCGGCGCAGGGTGGGTGTTTGTCGGCCGCGCCGGAGCGCCATCGGTCGAGTCTCTGGAGCAACTGGCCACGCGGGTGCTGGTGCTACCGGCCCGGCATGCTCTGGAGAATGTGATCCGCCGCGAATACCCATCGATCGAGATCCGCTCGGTCAAGACCTACGCCGAAGCGCGGGCACTGGTCGAGAGCGGTGAGGCCTACGCAACCATCGAAAACGAAATCGGTGCGCAGCTTTATCCATTGGGGTTGCTCAAGGTTGGCGCTCTGGTGGAGGGCAAGTGGGAGGCTGAGCACCTGGCGGTACGCAAAGGCATGCCCGAACTCTTGAGTATCCTCAACAAGGCGCTGGAGGCGTTTCCCGCGGCCGAACTGCGCGCCATTCGCCTCAAATGGCTGGAGGGTATATCCCCGGCTCCGGCGCCTTCGCTCTGGCAACGGATAATTGAGTGGGGCTGTTGGGCAGCGGTAGTCACTGGCATATTCGGCCTGCTCTCGCTGGTGTGGAACCGACGGCTGACGGTGGTCATCAAGCAGCGGCGCGCGGCCGAGAAAAGCCTTGGCGATCAATTGGCCTTTCAACATGCGCTGATCGACTCCATGCCCGATCCGATATTCGTTCGTGATCTGCAGGGATGTTTGATCATGTGCAACCGCAGTTACGAAGAGGCGCTTTCGGTTCGGCTGGATCAGATTCAGGGGCGGCTATTGATCGAGAGCGATGCGTTGCCCGAAGCGACAGCGCTGATGCTGCACAACGAGTTCATGGTGCAGTTGCGCACGCGCAAGTCGCGCTTCAGCAAGCGCTATTTGCAGCTCAAGAGCGGTCGCCGCGAGGTCTATCAGTGGACCGTGCCGTTCTACAGTGCCGACGGCAATCTGCGTGGTTTGCTGGGCGGGTGGACGGACATAACCCAGCGTCGGACGGAAAGTGGGTGCCGATGTCAGCACTGAAGATCGGAAATGTCCTATAAGACGCGGCTACTTTTCCGATGGGAGGCTTAAGAGGGCTGCCCTAGAGTGGACGATAAATGCGGTGTGAGTCCGCGATTGTCGCCCCAGAGGTCGCCCATGCGCTCGCTTAAAGTCCTGATTCTTGAACCCGATCCGTTTCAGATGATGGCATTGCATCAAATGCTCAATGCCATCGGCATCTATAACGTACTCACCGCGCCGTCGCTGGCATCGGCCTTGTGTTCGCTGGATCATCGTGGTGCGGTCGACATCGCCATTTGCGATCCACAGCTCAAGGGCGGCCATGGCCTGGCGTTGATCCAGCATCTGGCGGTGCAGCGTGAGGCGCGTGCGCTGATTCTATTGGGCGCGGTCGCACCGAGACTGCTGAACGATCTCGGGCCGCTGTTGAGCACTCATCGATTGCGACTGTTGGGACGTCTGCAAACGCCGGTATCGGCGGTATTGATGCGAGGTTTGCTGGACAGTTACCTGATCGCGCCCCTGCAACCCGCCGAGGTTTGATGCGTACGGTTTTTTTTCTGTCACCTTCGCCGTGCATGCTCTGACAGACCGGTGACACTCCAATGCTTGCGACCGGAATACAGAACTTTCTTCTCGGGCCGATTGTCATTTACTGTAGACATGCCCCAGACACAATGTTTTCGGACTATTGAGTGGAGATCGAGATGGAAAGTATCAGTCTATTGCTCGGTGAGGCTCTGAGCCCGTATCAGGTTTCGTTGTCTCCAAACGGTGCTCATGGCGAATGCCTGGTGAGCTTGAAGAACAGCAGCGGCGCGATTGTGGTGGAACGTGAATTCAATCAGGCGCAACTGACCGACAAGCGTCAGTTGACCGATGTTGTCGACGGCCTGCACCGTGACATCCTGATTGCCGAAGGACGCCTGGAACCCTGCGTGATCGCGGCCTTGCGCAATGCAGCTCTGGATAAGCGTCCGGCGGTTTGAAAAATGAAATGTCCTTTGTGGGAACCTTCCTGCATCCCTGTCAGTCAGACCCCGTAACAGCAAGATCAAGCATTGTGCTCCGGTGCTTGTCGCTTGCTGCTACTGGCCTTTATGTAGGCCACGTTTAACCCCGAGTCGTCTCCCCACTTCTCGGGGTTTCTTTTGTCCGCAATTTATTCAATGCGCCGATTGATTTTCGAAAAACCTTCGGGCCTGTTCGACGTAATCGGTGCGCCTCTCAGGATCGAGCCAGTCGGCGTAGCGCTGGTTCAATGGATCGTGAGGGAGGGTGCGCAGCAACTGGTTGATCTCGGTGATCGCCTGGCGCCCCTGAGGCGTGTTGGAGCAGCCGATGTAACCCGAAAGATATTTGCCGTTGTCGCGAATCGGATAGAAGCGCAATTCGTCTTCGGCAATGTGCGCCAATTGAGCCTGATAACGGATCTCCGGCCAGTATCCCAAGACCACCTGCAACCGCCCGAGGCGCTGCATCAGCAGCAGACTGTTCAGGGCGTCGTTGCCGTAATGAGCGGTCAGTGAATCCTTCGGTGCCTGGCGCAGCAAATTGTCGACCAACTCACCGTAACTGCGCTCCGCGACGACGCCGACCTTTTCTTCGCCATTGGCCAGGAGCGCCGCCAGATCGACCTCACCGTCCACCAGAAAAGGCGCCAATACGTCGTGATCTTTCTGGCGCACCACCAGCCCATTGCTGACAGCGCGGAACGCCGGGATGGAAAAAGCGATCCATTGCGCCCGCTCCTTGCTCCACATCAGCGACGGGTCGCACGTGAAGGTTGCGTTTTGAAGCATCTGAATGCCCCGGGCGCGGTTGACCCGCATCAGCGTGTGTTCGTATTGCGGCATGCCGGCGATCAGCATCGGCATCAGGTGGTCGATGACTCCCTGACCCTTTTTCGGACCTTCGAAAATGGTCAGTGGCGGCATGTCGCGCAGTAACCAGATCAACGTCGGTTTCGCCTGTGCCCAGGCCGGCAGGGCCAGCAGAAACAACAGGCCGAACAGCCGCCACGTCCACCAGTGGAGGGCGTTTGGAGCGTCCGATATCTGCAGGCGTTTCAGCTCAAATGGCTCCGTCTTCACGCAGCCGGGCGATCTGCTTCTCGTCGTAGCCAAGATCGTGGAGTACCTGCGCATTGTGTTCACCAAGCTGCGGCCCGACCCATTCGGAGGAGCCCGGTGTCTCTGAGAGTTTCGGCACGATGCCGGGCATCTTGAAGGGTTTGCCATCCGGCAATTTGGCGTGCAGGAACATTTCCCGGGCCAGATATTGTGGATCGGTGAACATGTCCTCGGCGCTGAAGATCCGGCTGACCGGCACGTCGGCCTGATTGAGCAGATCCAGCACGGTTTGCAGTGGCAGCGAATTGACCCAGCGATCGATTACCCCATACAACTCGTCACGTCGACTGTCGCGCCCGTCGTTGCTGGCCAGCATCGGGTCGTTGGCCAGATCTTCACGGCCGATGGTCAGCATGAAACGCTTGAAAATCGCATCGCCATTGGCGCCGATCTGCACATGCTTGCCGTCGGCGCTGGTGTGGATCGAGGAGGGCGTGATGCCGGGCATGATGTTGCCGGTGCGCTCGCGGATGAAACCGAACACGTCGAACTCCGGCACCATGCTTTCCATCATGGCGAAGATTGCTTCATACAGTGCGACATCAACCACTTGGCCCAAACCGCCGTTGACCTCACGATGACGCAGCGCCATCAGCGCGCCGATCACGCCCCACAGCGCCGCAATCGAATCGCCGATGGAGATCCCGGTGCGCACCGGCGGTCGATCCTCGAAACCGGTGATGTAGCGCAAGCCACCCATGGATTCGCCCACGGCTCCGAAACCCGGTTGATCCTTCATCGGCCCGGTTTGGCCAAAGCCTGAGAGGCGCACCATCACCAGTTTCGGGTTCAAGGCGTGCAGGGTTTCCCAGCTCAGACCGAGTTTTTCCAATACGCCCGGGCGGAAGTTCTCGATCAGGATATCGGCTTCAGCGAGCAGTTTTTTCAGGATGGCCAAACCGTCAGGGTGTTTGAGGTTCAGCGTCAGCGACTTCTTGTTGCGCGCCTGAACAAACCACCACAAGGACGTGCCTTCGTACAACTTGCGCCATTTGCGCAGCGGATCACCGCCGTCCGGCGATTCGATCTTGATCACTTCGGCGCCGAACTCGCCGCAAATGCGCGAGGCAAATGGCCCGGCAATCAACGTACCCAATTCAATGACTTTCACACCGCTGAGCGGTTTATTGGCGAACGGCATACAGAATCCTGTAGGACAAGGCTGAGCGTATACAGCGTTTTAACATAGCCGGCCGTCAGGCGCCCCAAGTTGATCGCCATCAATTCGATGATTGCCTACCGCATCGGTTAGACTTGCCGACTTTCCTCGTATCAAGAAGCCCGTTCATGGCCCAGCCTTCCACCACTTACAAATTTGAACTGAACCTCACCGACCTCGACCGCAGTGTCTACGAGAGCGTCAAGCAGACCATCGCCCGTCACCCTTCGGAGACCGAAGAGCGCATGACCGTGCGGTTGCTGGCCTACGCCCTCTGGTACAACGAGCAGTTGTCGTTTGGCCGTGGTCTGTCAGATGTGGATGAACCTGCGCTGTGGGAAAAAAGCCTGGACGACCGTGTCCTGCACTGGATCGAAGTCGGCCAGCCTGATTCCGACCGTCTGACCTGGTGCTCGCGCCGTACCGAGCGCACCAGCCTGCTCGCCTATGGCAGCCTGCGCGTGTGGGAAACCAAGGTGATCCCGGCGATCAAGAACCTGAAAAACGTCAACATCGCCGCCGTCCCGCAAGAAGTCCTGGAAACCCTGGCCAAGGACATGCCCCGCGTCATCAAGTGGGACGTGATGATCAGCGAAGGGACGATTTTCGTCACCGACGACCGTGGTCAACACGAAGTCCAGTTGCAATGGCTGCAAGGCGAGCGCGGCTGATTCGCGCCATCGCTGATTAATCCTACGTATTCAAGAGAAGTCTCCGTCACCCCATGCGCATCGAACCTCGCCAACTGCCTGCCACTCTGCCATTTCTCGGTGATCTGCCGCCGCTGCTGACCCGCTTGTACGCGGCGCGGGGCGTGCGGTCCGAGGTGGAGCTGGACAAGAGCCTCAAGCACTTGATCCCGTTTGTGAAACTCAAGGGCATCGAGGCCGCGGTAGACCTGCTGGTGACGGCGCTGGAACAACGTCAGCGCATCCTCATCGTCGGTGACTTCGATGCCGATGGCGCGACGGCCAGCACCGTCGGCATGCTCGGCTTGCGTTTGTTGGGCGCGGCGCATGTCGACTATCTGGTGCCGAACCGCTTTGAATACGGCTACGGCCTGACCCCGGAAATCGTCGAAGTTGCGCTGACCCGTGAGCCGCAATTGTTGATCACTGTCGACAACGGCATCTCCAGCGTCGAAGGTGTGGCTGCCGCCAAGAAGGCCGGGCTCAAAGTATTGATCACCGACCACCACTTGCCCGGCGATGAACTGCCGTTGGCCGATGCGCTGGTCAATCCAAACCAGCCGGGCTGCGAGTTCCCAAGCAAGGCACTGGCCGGGGTCGGGGTGATTTTCTACGTGTTGATGGCCTTGCGGGCGCGCCTGCGCAGCCTCGGCTGGTACGAGAACGCGCCGCAACCGAACATCGGCGAACTGCTCGATCTGGTGGCGCTGGGCAGCGTCGCTGACGTGGTGCCGCTGGACGCCAACAACCGGATTCTGGTGCATCAGGGGTTGGAGCGGATTCGTGCCGGGCGCGCGCGGCCGGGGATCAAAGCGATTCTCGAAGTGGCCAAGCGTGATGCAGCGCGCATCACTTCAACCGATCTGGGGTTCATCGTCGGCCCACGGCTGAACGCCGCCGGGCGTCTGGATGACATGAGCCTGGGCATCGAATGCCTGCTCACCGCCGACACCAACCTCGCCCGGGAAATGGCCGCGCAACTGGATGGCATGAATCAGGATCGCAAATCCATCGAGCAGGGCATGCAGCGTGAAGCGCTGGCCCAGCTCAAGGATCTGCCCGTCGAGTCGATGCCGTTTGGCCTGTGCCTGTTTGATCCTGAATGGCACCAGGGTGTTATCGGTATTCTGGCCTCGCGGATGAAAGAGCGTTATTTCCGTCCGACCATTGCCTTTGCCGACGCTGGCGACGGTTTGCTCAAGGGCTCCGGGCGTTCGGTGCAGGGTTTCCATATTCGCGATGCGTTGAGCGTGGTCGCGGCGCAACACCCTAACCTGATTGCCAAGTACGGTGGCCACGCGATGGCGGCTGGCCTGACCTTGTCGCAAGAAAATTTTCCGTTATTCGCCGAAGCATTCGACGCCGAAGTGCGCAGGCAGCTTCGCGAAGAGGACCTGACCGGGCGCTTGCTGTCCGATGGCACGCTGGCCGTTGAAGAATTCCATCTCGAACTGGCCCGCGCCCTGCGCCATGCCGGGCCGTGGGGGCAACACTTTCCTGAGCCGCTGTTCCACGGTGTGTTCCAGTTGGTCGAGCAGCGCGTAGTCGGCGAGCGTCACCTGAAAGTGGTGCTGAAAAGTGAATGCGGCTCGGTGAAACTCGACGGCATTGCGTTCGGTATCGATCGTGATATCTGGCCCAACCCGACGATTCAATGGGTCGAACTGGCCTACAAACTCGACGTCAACGAGTTTCGTGGCAACGAGACCGTGCAACTGATGATTGCCCACATCGAACCGCGCTGACCCCTTCGCGAGCAGGCTCACTCCCACAGGTACGGTGTTGTCCTTGTGGGAGCGAGCCTGCTCGCGAAGGCGGACTTTCACACACAGAATTACTCTGAACCCTCCCTCATCCCCGGTTGTCGACTAGGCTCTAAGCACTGCTTGATTGGCCTTGTGACGTCTTGTCGAATTTTTTGCCCGCGGGGGCGGGTGCTGCACCTTTTCCTGTCACTCGTCGACTTTTCAAACAGAACCCTGGAGCCTGCCCACTGATTTGAGAGGTGCCCCATGAGTCTGCTGCTTGAACCTTTTAACCTTCGCCAACTGACCCTGCCCAACCGCATCGCCGTATCGCCCATGTGCCAGTACTCCAGCGTCGACGGCCTGGCCAACGACTGGCATCTGGTGCACCTCGGCAGCCGCGCGGTGGGCGGCGCCGGGCTGGTATTCACCGAAGCCACGGCGGTCACGGCTGACGGGCGGATCACCGCCGAAGACCTTGGCCTGTGGAACGACGACCAGATCGAACCGCTGCAACGCATCACCCGATTCATTACTGCTCAGGGCGCGGTCGCCGGCATTCAACTGGCTCACGCCGGGCGCAAGGCCAGCACTCACCGTCCGTGGATCGGCAAGCATGGCAGCGTCAAACCCGATGATGGTGGCTGGACGCCGGTCGGCCCTTCACCGATTGCCTTCGACCCGCAACACACCCAACCGAAACAGCTCGATGAGGCGCAGATCGCTGACGTCATTCAAGCCTTTGTGGATGCCGCCAAGCGCGCGCTGACGGCGGGCTTCAGTGTGGTCGAAGTGCATGCGGCCCATGGTTACCTGCTGCATCAGTTTCTGTCGCCGCTGAGTAATCAACGGCGGGATCAGTACGGCGGCTCCTTCGAAAATCGCATTCGCCTGGTGCTGCAGGTCACCGAAGCCGTTCGCGCTGTCTGGCCGGAAGAGTTGCCGGTGTTTGTCCGCGTGTCGGCTACCGACTGGGTCGAGGACGGCTGGAACCCTGACGAAACCGTGGAGCTGGCGCGTCGCCTGCACACCCTCGGAGTGGACTTGATCGACGTTTCGTCGGGCGGCACCGCAGCCAACGCTGAGATTCCCGTTGGGCCGGGCTACCAAACCCGCTTCGCCGAACGCGTGCGCAAGGAGTCAGGCATTGCCACCGGCACTGTGGGAATGATTACCGAGCCCGCCCAGGCCGAGCACATTCTGCGCACCTGTCAGGCCGACATCATCTTCCTCGCTCGCGAGCTGCTGCGTGATCCGTACTGGCCGCTGCACGCCGATGATGATCTGGGGGGACGCAAAGCGGTGTGGCCGGCGCAATATCAGCGCGCGACCCATCGTGATCAGCCGATTCATGAGTCTGATCTGCGCGACTGAGTCAGTAGCGGTAAAGCAAAAAGCCCCGACCAGTGATGGCCGGGGCTTTGTTTTTATGCCTCAGTAATTTATTGCTGGTGCTGCCGTCATCGCTGGCAAGCCAGCTCCCACAGGTTTGGCGCTTTACACAAAATCTGCGTTCAACTCCAACCACTGTGGGAGCTGGCTTGCCAGCGATGGGGTCCGATCAGACGCTAGAGATCCCTCAAGGGTACTTACGCTTGTCCGGCGCCGGCGGGAAGTACTGGTACAACCAGGTCTCACTCAACGTGCGGTCATTGGTACGGATGAACAACCGCAGCTCAACCGGCTCCACGCTGTCATTGGTTGGATACCAATCGAACAGGATCCGATAGCCCTTGATGTCATCCAGCACCAGCACGCTGAAGTCCTGCACCTTGCCGTTCGAGCAGGTGACTACCGGCTCAATCCCGGTGCCTGGCGGCAGGCGATCGAGACCGCCGCCGTTGAAGTCCACGGCGAAACGACGCGCCCAGACTGGCGGATAGTGCTCGCCGGGTGCCCAGCCTTCGACGAAACCGCCCATCCCGGAACGCGTGGCGTGCACCCGCGCCAGTGGCGTACTCACCGGCGGCAGGGCGCTCCAGTAGAGCTTGTAGCCGTAATTCAGCGAATCCCCGGCAGCCACCGGTTTTTTCGGTGTCCAGAACGCCACGATGTTATCGAGGGTTTCGCCGGTTGTAGGAATTTCCAGCAGATCGATAGAGCCTTCGCCCCACGCGGTTGTAGGTTCAACCCACAGGCTCGGACGTTTGCTGTACCAGTCGACGGTGTCCTGATAGTTGGCGAACTCATGGTCGGTCTGCACCAGGCCAAAGCCTTTCGGATCCTTGTCGGCAAACGCGTTGAATTGCAGGGTTGCCGGGTTGTTCAGCGGGCGGCAGACCCACTCGCCGTTGCCACGCCACATCGCCAGGCGATCCGAATCGTGGATTTGCGGGTGAATGGTGTCGCACATACGGCGCTCGTGGGTGCCGCAGCTGAACATACTCGTCATCGGCGAGATGCCCAATTGTTCGATGGCAGTACGCGCATTGATGTGTGCGTCGACTTCCATCACCACGCGTTCAGCCTGGCAATCGATGTCGAACCGGTAAGCGCCGGTGGCACTCGGCGAATCGAGCAGGGCATACACCACAAAACGCGTGGCGTTCTTGTCCGGCGTCTCGAACCAGAACTTGGTGAAGTCAGGGAATTCTTCGCGTTTTTTAGCGTAAGTGTCGATCGCCAGCCCGCGCGCCGAAAGGCCATATTGGCCAGTGGCATCGACTGCACGGAAATAGCTGGCGCCGAGGAACGACAGCACGTCATGCCGATCAAGTTCCGGAGCCTTGAACAACTTGAAACCGGCAAAACCCAGGTCGCCTTTGAGCTGCTGGGTGTCGACCGAGGTGTTTTCATAGTTGAACAGCGCCGGACGGAAATGCACCTCGCGGGCGGTGCGGGTCTTGGCATCTACGCTGTACATGCGCACCGGCTGGCGGAAACCCATGCCGACGTGGAAGAACTGCACGTCCAGTTGACCCTTGTTCTCCTTCCACAACGAATGCTCACCGTCGTAGCGGATCGCGTTGAAGTTTTGCGGGGTCATGGTCGCCAGGGTCGGCGGCAGCACCTGTTTGGTGTCCTGATAGGCGTTGCCAGCGAGTTGCTTGGCCTGACGCTTCAGCGCTTCGAAATCGAAGGACTGCGCCTCGCCATCGGCGGCGCCACCATTGGCAGCCCAGGCACGACTGGCCAGCAGGCCGGTGGCGCAAAGACCGGTGTAAGCCGCAATGGCCATGGACGCTTTGAGCAAATTCCTGCGGTGCATAAATACAACCTGTCGTGTGCAATCCCGCGCCTTTCCTGGCACGTGCTGGATCATAAAAAACGGTTCGGACAAGCCTTCGACCAAACGCAACGGACTATAAACAGATGCCGGACAGCTTAAACCGTTCGATTGTCGAGCAGAAATGATTGATTACAAGACGTTGACTGGCAATGAAACAAGACATGTCTGTATTTTTTCCGACAGCGCTTTCTGATTTATACGACATATCTGCTTTTCTCGACTAATTACTCTAAATAACTCTTTCCAGCGCCGAATTAATTTCTATTCTATGGGCATGACCGGTCGCGAACGTTCAGACCGGTGGGGCACTCGACGCTGCTGAAAAGGGCAGGGCGATGTGGTGGTTTAGCAGTTCTTTGACGTATTAGAGAAGGACATCGTCCATGGTAAAAATACAAGGCATCACCGACATGTTGGGCATCTTTCCCTGCCTGGGCAGCGGCCGTAGAAGACGCAGGCTCAGCTCTGATGAACTGAAACTGGTGGAGCGTTATCGAGAGCTTTCGGAGAGCGACCGGATAGCGATGCGCTATCTGGTGGACGCGATGAGGAGTGTTTCGCGGTTTTGAGTTGAAATGAAGAAGGGGCGGACTTAACAGTCCGCCCTTTTTTGTCTGAAGGAAATGCTCGCTGTACGCGTAGTCAAGAGGCTGGCCGTGGCGGCGAGGGCGAGCAACATCTGGAAGCACACTTGTGAGTCTCTCCGGGGCACTTTCGAACTAGGCTGAGGGCCTTATAGATCCTGATAACCCCAGTTTGGAGGCGGAACATGAACACCCGTGGATTGCTCGATCAACTTCTCAAATCCGGCCAGGATCTGTTACAGAACAAGGCCGGCGGATCGCAGAACAAATCGGCGGCCGGTGGCTTGGGTGGCTTGCTTGGCGGGTCTTCCGGCGGCGGTGGCCTTGGCGGTCTGCTCTCTGGCGCGGGTGGTGGTGCATTGGCGGCGGGCGCCATGGGTCTGCTGCTCGGCAGTAAAAAGGCGCGTAATGTCGGCGGCAAAGTCGCTGTCTACGGCGGCCTCGCCGCGCTGGGCGTGTTGGCCTACAAGGCTTACGGCAACTGGAACGCGCAAAAAGGCACCGCACCACAAGGCGAACCCCAAACCCTCGACCGCTTGCCTCCAGCGCAGGTCGAGTTGCACAGCCAGGCGATCCTCAAGGCCCTCGTCGCCGCCGCCAAAGCTGACGGCCATATCGACGACCGAGAACGCCAACTGATCGAAGGCGAATTCACCAAACTCGACAACGATCAGGAACTGCAACACTGGCTACACGCCGAACTCAACAAACCCCTCGACCCAGCAGACGTCGCCCGCGCGGCCAGCACGCCTGAGATGGCGGCAGAGATGTACATCGCCAGTGTGATGCTGGTGGACGAGGAGAGCTTTATGGAGAAGAGCTACCTGGATGAATTGGCGCGGCAGTTGAAGCTGGAGCCGGGGTTGAAGGTGGAGTTGGAGAAGCAGGTGCGGTTGGCTGCTGTGTAAACGGTACGAAAGAAAAAATCGCAGCGTTGGGCTGCGATTTTTTTGCAATTTTGTGTTGATGAAATTCTGCGTTTTGCAAACCTACCCTTCAGCGAAACAGCTTAGTAGCCGTAAATGGGAGCATAGTAAGAAAGAGGGGGGTGATTATTTTCCCATTCTTTAGAAAGTGCGATTCCCTGTTTTATTTCTTCAGGTTGCATCTTTTTTGCAATTTCCAGGAGATTCAATCTTGCGTCTTCCGGTGCGATTGCTCCGCCTTTGAGGTTTGCTATTAAGTAGGTGAAGCCGTAAGCCTTAACCAAATCTAGAGGAAATCCATAAGTGTCTGGAAGATGGGCGATGTTTAGTGCATAGCCCCCTAGTGCGTTTATATGCCCGGACTCGGCTGTTTTTTTGAGCCAACTTCCGATCTCTTCTTTACTGCCATTGTGTTCATATAAATAGTTTGCATACAGGTACATACCCGGGGGGTAACCTCCTTCTGCTGAAGCCCTAAACCATTTTTTAATTGCTTTCTCGCGACTGCCGGGTATCAAGAACCAGCCCTCTCCACTTTTGTAAGCACTAGCGAGTAGTTTTTGAGCATACGTATCACCCGATTCAGCGGCCCTTTCTAGCCATTCCAATCCTTGATTTGCTGTAAACAGCACAACCATTGCCTCAGTGTCACCTTTTTCGGCACGCTCACGAGCAATTCTTAAAGTTTGCTCTCTCCAGTCAATATTAACTTTCCCTGCACAATCATCTAATAAGTTGCACAGATCCTTTTTACTGCTTAGACGTAACATGGCGTATAGGTAGCCCTGATGTGCCGCAGCTACGTACCAGTTTCTGGCTTCCTCCGTCATGTATCGATTACTCAGTCGTATCGCCTCGCCCAGAAAGTATTGAGACTTTTTATCGCCGGCCTCGGCCGCAACTCGCAGAAACGGTTGCGAGGAAGTCCATGCTCCTTGTTGATAAAGAATAGCTCCCTTATCTCTGGCTTTTGCCTCGAACTCTTTCAGTTGTCCAGCGGAAGCGTTGGATAAGAAAAGGAGTATAAGAAAACTTAAGATTGCTCGATTGATCAATGTTCGATCCGTTGATAATGACTTTGAAGTCGTGGGTATGGTGCTAAAACGGTTAAAAAGAGTCAGCAAAATAGGATGGGTTCATTTAGTTGTAGTTGTTATTAAATAAATCCATCTCCCTTGTTTTGTTTGTTTTTCTCTGGTTGTAGCGGTATGACTAGTACCCGTAAATGGGGTCAAAATAAGATAAAGGCGCGTGAGATTTTTCCCAGTCTTTAGAGAACTCCGTTGCTTTTTTTATTTCTTCAGGGCTCATTTTTTTTTCCAGTTCTGGGAGCAGTCTGTTCGCATCTTCAGGTGCTGAGCCTGCCCCGAGTTTCGAAAGTAAAAGCGTCAAGCCATAAGCTTCAGCCAGATTTTCTGGGTAACCTAGTTCGTTAGATGGGTCTGAAACTTTGTATGCGTAGGTGCCCACTGCATCTATGTGGCTGTGTTCCGCTGCTTTTTTGACCCAGTATGCTATATCTTCTTTACTGCCGTTATGGTCATATAAATAGTTCGCATAGAGGAACATACCTCTTGGGTTACCACCTTCAGATGATGCTTTAAACCATTTGATTATTGCTTTTTCTCTACTGCCAGGAATCAAGAACCATCCAGCGCCACTTTTATAAGCGCTAGCCAAAAGTTGTTGGGCATAACTATCACCCGCTTCAGCCGCTTTCTCTAGCCACGACAGACCCTGGCCCGCCGTAAATAGAACAGTCATTGCCTCCGTATCACCTTTCTCCGCTCGCTCGCCTGCTTTTTCTAAAACTTGCTCTCGCCATTCTGCTGCGGTCTTTCCGGAGCAGGTACCCATAGCTCCGCACAAATCTTCTTCATTACTCAGTCGAAGCATCGCGTAAAGACTGCCCTGCTCGGCTGCGGCTTCGTACCATTTCTGTGCTTCGGCAGTTGTGTAGCGATTGCTGAGACGAATCGCTTCACCTAAATAATATTGAGTTTCTGAGTCTCCCGCCTCTGCCGCTATATTTAGAGGCGGTTGAGAATCATACCAATCACTTTGGCGAAACAACGCAATGCCGGAGTCTTTAGCTGTTTTTTGCAAAGCTGTTAATTCGGCAGCAGCGGAACTGCAAAAGATGACTGAAGTTAGCGCGCCGAAAAATAGTTTCTTAATCAATACATGGTTCCTGGGTGAAGTTCTTTGGTTGTCTTAATTTTTGAATAAGATCTTTTACATTTGATTGGTGCTTTTTTATTACTTTCAATAGCCATAAATCGGAACGTAATACGAAAGCGGAGGGCGCGTTTTTTCCCAATCTTTGGCGAATGCCACACCTTGCTTAACTTGATCTTCTGTCATTTTTTCGGCAATTTCAGGAAGAATTTCTTTTCCATCTTCGGAAGCAATTCCACCGCCCTCAAGCTTTGAAAGTAAATAGGCAAGCCCATACGCCTGCACTAAATCTTGAGGATACCCTAAGTCATCTGGGATATGAGCTACGCTAAGTGCGTAGGTGCCGATTGCATTAATATATCCACCTTCGACGGATTTTCTCAGCCAGTAGGCCATTTCTTCTTTTTTTCCGCCGTGCGTATATAAGTAGTTGGCATAAAGATACATGGCTCGTGGGTAACCACCTTCAGCGGATAATTTGTACCATTTATTAACAGCCTTATCTCGACTGCCAGGGACCAAGAACCATCCATCTCCGTCTTTGTAAACTCCCGCAAGAGTATTTTGTGCTATGTGATCTCCTGCTTCCGCAGCTTTTTCTAACCATTTAAGACCTTGTTTGGTTATGAATAAAACAGTCATCGCCTCTGTGTCGCCTTTTTCAGCGCGCTCGTGGGCTAATTTTAAAACCTGTTCTCGCCATTCCCCTGCGCTCCGACCGTCGCAGCTTCCTAATTCACTGCAAAGATCATCTTTATTGCTCAGGCGCAGCATTGCATAAAGATTGCCCTGTTCAGCTGCTGCTTCGTACCATTTTTTTGCTTCGGCAGTTGTGTAACGCTTACTCAAGCGTATTGCTTCACCTAGATAATACTGTGCGGTCTGGTCGCCGGCTGTTGCTGCATCCTCTAGTAAGAGTTGGGATTTATGCCAATTATTTTGCTGAAAGAGTGCTAGGCCTTGCTCTTTTGCTATCTGTTGCTCTGGCGTGATTTCAGCAACGGCATAACCAGAAAAAAAAATTGAAAGAAGAAAGATTGTAATGATTTTATTGATCAATGTTAGGACCCTTGTAGGTTGCTTTAATGTTTTTTGTTGGGGCGAATGCAGGTCCTTTATAAGTTATACTATATTCGCAGAAACTATTTATGCGGGCGCCGAGTTTTGATGCGTGATCACGATATCGGGCGCGTGCGCGAATGCTTGTATTGTCAAGAGGCATCACAGGTTCTGCCATAAATGAATCAAGATTAAGTTTGTTCTTGCAATATGAAAAACCAGCTTGCGTCGGTCGGGTACCGTCCCGATTCATGCAAATAATAGACTCTTCAAATTGCTTGTTTGCATCAGGCTTGGTAGATATCCAATTTAAACAGCGTTCAATTGCCCGCTGTTGTAGCTGTTGTGCCTCTTCTTCGTTGAAACTTCTATTTTCTTGTTCGGCCTGTACTGAAAAAGCTCTGGGTGTAGAACTAAGTGTCATCAGTAAGGGGCCGAAAGCTTGAGGGAGTAGGTTGTATACCCAATCCTGCATTGCTTGCTGCTCATTATCTAGAACGAGAGTGTAAGCAATCTGCCCACCCCGATCCCCTTCGGTCAGCGCATCAAAAATCTCTTTAACAATTGCATACCCACGCACGTACGCAAATACCACATCAATACCTGTGGCGCCGAGGAAGCTCAGTTTTTCCATATAGGCTGAGGCTTCTTTATCCACCCAATCTAGATCCTTGTATTGGTTCGCGGCCATTTCCTGTCGCACCAGTTCCGTCAATGCAACGATGCTGTCGTAGCCTACCTCAAAGGTCAAATAACCTTTAACCCCCGCGCCCCAGACCAGTGAGCCCTTGATTGACAGTAAAAGGTGTCCGTTTTGCATGCGAAGGTGCATATCGCCCGACATGCCTGCGCCGAGTGCTACGGCCATTTCGACTTCCAGTTTGGCCAACGGGCGCCATTGGTTGGCTAATACGCGATTGGGTACTGGGGCAGGGGGGAGGACGCTGGGTGGCGGGCACCAGAACAGTTTGCCGGTGACTTTGCATCCGGCCTGGGCGCCGGCGAATATCTCGTACTTGGCGAGGTCGCCGGATTTCTCGGCAAGGTCCACACCGACAAGGCTGGTGTAACCGGTTTTTTGATCGAGGGTGAGATCGCGCGACAGCATGAGGCTCGCACCGGCGAATCCCCAGGCCTTGGCCTCCAGATCAAGGGATAGTTTGCCGAAGTTGACGCTGCGAACGCTGCCGTCGTGGGCGGTGTATTGAGCGGTCCAAGGCTCGGCCTTGGCCCGTTTGGGGTACTCGAATTTCAGCAAGGTCACTTCCCCTCGCCATGCAGCCACATCCAGCGCGACCTCAACGTTGGCGAGTTGGGGACTGCCACTTTTCAACGTGGGCCCTTCCATTTTGACTTCGGTCAGCAGGTTGGCACCTTCCGGTAGCAGGCAGCGCACCAGTTGGGCCTGCGGGCTGTTGTCAAAAAGCATGAGGTTACGAAGCTGTTTATCTTCGAAAACCATGGCTTTGAGGTTTTCGCCCCAGCTTTTTTTCTTGGCTTCGGCTTTGATGCTTTCGACTTTGTAGCCTTTGGCTTCCAGCGCAGCGAAGAATTTTTCTGGCAGGAACAGACCATGCTCATCGAACCATGGGCCTTTTTCATCGAATTGCAGCGCGCCTTCCTGTTCCAGCCAATCACTGAACACACGATCATCGTCTGCTTCTTTGGCAATCGACTTGGGCAAACTGGTCGCCAGCTCTTTAAGTTGGCCTTGGAACGCGTTGCCACCCGCTTGAGCCAGATGTTTCAGGCTGATGTGGTTAAGGATCGATGTGGAAGAAGCACTGCTGAGTTCGCGCAGCGGAATGTTGGTTTTGGCCAGACGTTCGAGGGGTTTTGGCTTGTAGCTCTCCGCGTCCCAGAGGAAGAGGCGGGGAGGCTTCAGTGCTCGAACGCGTGCTTCGGCGGTGGTCTGAATCCGCTCAGCCTCTGTGTTCAGGTCGTACCACTGCTTTTGCAAGCTGACAAACAGCACTCCGGGTGGCGCTGACTTGCCACCGGTAGCCGAGACCCATTGGGAATAACGCGCTTCGATTTTTTTCTCAAGCTCATCGCGTTTGTTTGTCAGTTCGATAAAGGCCTGAAAATCCTCGGTCCCTATGAACAGTTTTATCCGCAATCCTGGCCCCCGCGGTACTCAGGTGACAGCCCATGAATGACTTACAGATCGACGACATTAAAACCGACGAAAATGCCGCCATGGTGTTGTTGGTAGACGATCAGGCGATGATCGGCGAAGCCGTGCGCCGTGGGCTGTCGAACGAAGAAAACATCGACTTCCACTTCTGCTCCGACCCGCATCAAGCCATTGCGCAAGCGGTGCGGATCAAGCCGACGGTCATTCTCCAGGACCTGGTGATGCCCGGTCTCGACGGCTTGAGTCTGGTGCGCGAGTACCGCAATCACCCGGCGACCAAGGACATTCCAATCATTGTCCTGTCAACCAAGGAAGACCCGCTGATCAAGAGCGCGGCGTTCTCCGCGGGGGCCAACGATTATCTGGTCAAGCTGCCGGACACCATTGAACTGGTGGCGCGCATCCGCTATCACTCGCGCTCCTACATGACGTTGCTGCAACGGGACGCGGCGTACCGTGCGCTGCGCGTCAGTCAGCAGCAGCTGCTCGACACTAACCTGGTGCTGCAACGCCTGATGAACTCCGACGGCCTGACCGGGCTATCGAACCGCCGTCACTTCGACGAATACCTGGAGCTGGAATGGCGCCGCTCGTTGCGTGACCAGAGCCAGTTGTCGTTGCTGATGATCGACGTCGACTACTTCAAGTCCTATAACGACACGTTCGGCCATGTCGAAGGCGATGAAGCCTTGCGCAAGGTCGCCACGGCCATTCGCGATGCCAGTGCGCGCCCGTCGGACTTGCCAGCGCGTTACGGTGGCGAGGAATTTGCGCTGGTGCTGCCGAATACTTCACCGGGCGGCGCACGGCTGGTAGCGGAAAAACTGCGCCAGACCGTGGCTTCATTGAAGATTCCACACATTGCGCCCAGCGAAGGGACGAGCCTGACTATCAGCATTGGTCTGGCGACCATGGTGCCGCAGGCGGGCAGCGACTGCCGGTTGCTGATCTCGGCGGCGGATCGCGGGTTGTATCTGGCGAAGAACAACGGGCGTAATCAGGTCGGCATCGAGTAACGGCCTTCCCCTCACCCCAGCCCTCTCCCAGAGGGAGAGGGGGCAGACCGAGGTGTCTTTGGTCCTACATCGACCTGAATGACCTTGGCGATTATGGATCTATAAGCTTGGGGTTTATGGATTCGATAAAGTCATTTCAGGTCGGCGTAACTCTTGACCATCCCCCATTCAGTCCCCTCTCCCTCTGGGAGAGGGCTAGGGTGAGGGCAGGCAATCTCAACACCGACAGAAAACCTCATTCCATTCCCCATGAAGCCGCCAGACGGGCTGCCGTTACAGCCCGATTACGTTATACTCGCCGGCTTTCAAAAGTTCGCCAACGAGTGCTGCCCGCCATGGAAATCAACCCGATCCTGAACACCATCAAGGACCTGTCCGAGCGCTCCGAAACTATTCGGGGGTATCTTTGACTACGATCAAAAGCATGAGCGTCTGACTGAAGTCAATCGCGAGCTTGAAGATCCGAGTGTCTGGAACAAACCTGAATACGCCCAGGAGCTGGGCCGCGAGCGCTCTGCGCTGGCGCAAATCGTCGATACCCTCGACGAATTGAACGGCGGTCTGGCCGATTGCCGCGACCTGCTCGACATGGCTGTCGAAGAAAACGACGAAGGCGCAGTGGGCGATGTCGTCGCTGAACTGGCCCGTCTCGAGGCCAACCTGGCCAAGCTCGAATTCCGCCGCATGTTCAGCCACGAGATGGACCCGAACAACGCCTACCTGGACATCCAGGCCGGTTCCGGCGGCACCGAAGCCCAGGACTGGGCCAACATCCTGCTGCGCATGTACCTGCGCTGGGCTGACAAACGCGGTTTCGACGCGACCATCATGGAACTGTCCGCCGGTGAAGTCGCCGGGATCAAGGGCGCGACCGTGCACATCAAGGGTGAATACGCCTTTGGCTGGCTGCGGACCGAGATCGGCGTGCACCGTCTGGTGCGCAAGAGCCCGTTTGACTCCGGCAACCGTCGCCACACCTCGTTCTCCGCGGTTTTCGTCTCGCCAGAGATTGATGACAAAGTGGAAATCGAAATCAACCCGGCAGACTTGCGGATCGACACCTATCGTTCCTCGGGTGCCGGTGGTCAGCACGTAAACACCACCGACTCGGCCGTACGTATTACTCACGTGCCGACCAACACCGTGGTCAGCTGCCAGAACGAGCGTTCCCAGCACGCCAACAAGGACACCGCCATGAAAATGCTGCGGGCCAAGTTGTACGAGCAGGAAATGCAGAAGCGCAACGCCGCTTCCCAGGCGCTGGAAGACACCAAGTCCGACATCGGCTGGGGTCACCAGATTCGCTCTTACGTGCTCGACGCGTCGCGAATCAAGGACCTGCGGACCAACATCGAACGCAGCGACTGCGACAAGGTGCTCGATGGCGACATCGACGAATACCTGGAAGCCAGCCTGAAATCGGGGCTGTAAAAGACGCAATACAGGATCGGCTGATTCAACGCGATCCCTGTAGGAGCCAGCCCTGCTGGCGATCCCCGGGCTGCAAGGCCCGGGGGCAACGAACCTGATGGAATATCTAAAGACATGAGCGACCAACAACTCGATCCGCAAGCCCTGCAACAGGAAGAAAACTCCCTGATCGCCCTGCGCAAGGAAAAGCTTGCTGCCGAGCGCGCCAAGGGCAATGCCTTCCCGAACGACTTCCGCCGCGACAACTACTGCGATGCGTTGCAGAAACAGTACGCGGACAAGACCAAGGAAGAGCTGGCAGAGGCTGCAATCCCGGTCAAGGTTGCCGGTCGCATCATGCTCAACCGTGGCTCGTTCATGGTGATCCAGGACATGACCGGTCGCATTCAGGTCTACGTCAACCGCAAGACCCTGTCCGAAGAAACCCTGGCCGCGGTGAAAACCTGGGACATGGGCGACATCATTGCTGCCGAAGGCACCCTGGCCCGTTCGGGCAAAGGCGACCTGTACGTTGAAATGACCACCGTGCGTCTGCTGACCAAGTCGCTGCGCCCGCTGCCGGACAAGCACCACGGCCTGACCGACACCGAACAACGCTACCGTCAGCGCTACGTTGACCTGATCGTCAATGAAGAAGTGCGCCAGACTTTCCGCGTACGTTCGCAAGTGATTGCGCACATCCGCAGCTTCCTGATGCAGCGCGACTTCCTCGAAGTCGAAACGCCAATGCTGCAAACCATTCCCGGCGGCGCTGCGGCCAAGCCGTTCGAAACCCACCACAACGCGCTGGACATGGAAATGTTCCTGCGTATCGCGCCTGAGTTGTACCTCAAGCGTCTGGTGGTTGGCGGTTTCGAGAAGGTTTTCGAGATCAACCGCAACTTCCGTAACGAAGGCGTCTCGACCCGTCACAACCCTGAATTCACCATGTTGGAGTTCTACCAGGCTTACGCCGACTACGAAGACAACATGGACCTGACCGAAGAGTTGTTCCGTGAACTGGCGCAGCTGGTATTGGGCAGCACCGACGTGCCTTACGGCGACAAGGTGTTCCACTTCGGCGAGCCGTTCGTGCGCCTGTCGGTGTTCGACTCGATCCTCAAGTACAACCCTGAGCTGACCGCCGATGATCTGAACGACATCGACAAGGCTCGCGCCATCGCCAAGAAGGCCGGCGCCAAGGTGCTGGGCTTCGAGGGTCTGGGCAAGCTGCAAGTGATGATTTTCGAAGAACTGGTCGAGCACAAGCTGGAGCAGCCGCACTTCATCACTCAGTACCCGTTCGAAGTGTCGCCGCTGGCGCGTCGCAATGACGACAACCCGAACGTCACCGACCGTTTCGAGCTGTTCATCGGTGGCCGTGAAATCGCCAACGCCTATTCCGAGTTGAACGATGCGGAAGATCAGGCCGAGCGCTTCATGGCGCAGGTGGCCGACAAGGACGCCGGCGACGACGAAGCCATGCACTACGACGCCGACTTCGTTCGCGCGCTGGAGTACGGCATGCCGCCAACGGCCGGTGAAGGTATCGGCATCGACCGCCTGGTGATGTTGCTGACCAACTCGCCGTCGATTCGCGATGTGATCCTGTTCCCGCACATGCGACCGCAAGCGTAAACGTTTCAGTTAAAAAGCCGCCTAAAACAGGCGGCTTTTTATTGCCTGTCTGGTACAAATGTATCGTTTGGTTACTTTTCAAATAACAGAGGAATGCCTGTCGTGATGGTTGCAATCGCTCAAGAAGGTGCAGCGGGTATCGCCACTGCGGTCGCTGAAAGTGTTCAGTACCAGGGTCGCAAGGCCAGCCGACAGGGCAGTGAGCAGCGTCGTCAGGACATTCTCGATGCGGCGATGCGCATTGTCGTGCGTGATGGGGTGCGCGCCGTACGCCACCGTGCCGTGGCTGCCGAAGCGGCGGTGCCTCTCTCGGCCACCACTTATTACTTCAAGGACATCGATGACCTGCTCACCGATACCTTTGCCCAATACGTTGAACGCAGTGCCGAATACATGGCCAAGCTGTGGAACAACAACGAAGGGCTGCTGCGCGATATGGTCGTCAGCGGCGACGGCAGCCCCGAGTCGCGCTCGCAACTGGCCGACAATATTGCGCGGTTGATGGCCGATTACGTGCAACGACAGCTGCTCAACCGTCGCGAGCATTTGATGGCCGAGCAGGCATTCCGTCAGGAAGCGCTGCTCAACCCGCGCCTGGCGATTCTGGTGCGCTCGCATCAGCAGATTTTGCTGCAGGGCACCTGCCAGTTGTTTCAGGTATTGGGCTCGCGTGAACCGCAGCAAGATGCCAAGGTGTTGACGGCGATTATCGGACGGATGGAATATCAGGGCCTGCTCAACGACGCCGAGCCTTTGGCCGAGGAAGAAATGCTGGGCATTCTGACGCGGTATATGCATTTGGTGCTGGCTTCGGTGTAACGCAATGTGGTTCGTCTGATGCGGATCCCAATGTAGGAGTTGCCGAAGGCTGCGATCTTTTGATCTTGCTTTTAGAGATCAGGATCAAAAGATCGCAGCCTTCGGCAGCTCCTACAGGGGAAGGTGATTCAGGTTCATAGGGAGTGTCGAATGAAAGCCTGGCGTGGCGTGCTGATCGCCTTGTCGTTCCTGCTGCTCAGTGGCTGTCTGGTGACGTTCAAGTCGCCGCTGTCCACCAGTGATCCGGCGCCCATGGGCCTGCTCGGCAAGTGGTCGAGCGTCAATGCCTGGGGCGAGCCTATGAACCTTGAGCTGACCCGTCTGGGCAACAACCGTTATCAGGCCGTCACCTATTTCAAAGCCAAACCCCGTGAGCGCGAAGCCTATCCGTTCACCGTTTCGCACCGTGGCAATCGCTGGTACCTGTCGGCGAAAGTGCCGGCGCAGTTCGGTGGCCACTACACCATCGCCGGTTTCGAACTTACCGACAAACATGAACTGGTGGTGTACAACCTCGATCTCGAGCAGATCAATCAGGCAATCCAGCACAAAGCCCTCGACGGTCAGGCCTTCCAGACCGACGACGGCGATGGCGTTCTGGTCGATAGCAACTTCGATAAAGTTTTCGCTTACCTCGACGATCCGGCCAATTCCGATGTCTTTGTCGAAGCGGCGCGCTATCAGCGCAGGGCCGGCGCGAAATAATTCAGTACGTCACGTTTTTTACAGGAGTTTCGGGTGGACGATTACCAGCAGTCGATACGCATATTGTCCGATCGCATTGTGCTGGCGCAGACGCCGATCCGTGTTCTTGATGCGGTCAAGTGGGACGAAAGCATCCGCAAGGGCTTTCTCAAGGCCAAGGGCAAGGAAATGCCGGCGGTGGATCGCGACTACTACCTGAACCGGCCGCTGGCGTTCGATTCGAGCAAGGTCAAACTGGAATTCCAGAACATCGAGCGCGACATCACTCGCCAGCTCGGCCAGTTCAACCCGGTCGGGCAGATCATGCGGCGCATGTGCAAGGAATACCGCATGGTGGTGCGTATGCTCGAAGCGCGCGGCACCGAAGATTTCGGTCTGATCTCCCAAGAGTTGTACGGCGCTGCGTCCGACGCATTCCACGCCGGTGACCCGACCTTGGCCGACCTCGGCCTGATGATGTCCGACTATCTGAACAACATCGATGGCCGTGGCGACCTGAAGGACGAGCCGAAAACCCTCACCGCCAAGGACGCCGTGCACCTGCTGCAAACCCGTCTGAACAAAGTGTTCGGCGAGGCCGAGGAAACCATTCGCGTGTTCGAGTCCGACGGCATCGTTGCCGACGCGGCGGCGGGCGCCGACTACATCAAGATCCGCACCGACGCGATGTTCAACGATCGCGACGTGCGCGCACTGGAAGTTCACGAGGGTCTGGTGCACGTCGGCACTACGCTCAATGGTTTGAACCAGCCGATCTGCACCTTTCTGTCCAAGGGCCCGCCGTCGTCAACGGTGACTCAGGAAGGCCTGGCGATCCTGATGGAAATCATCACCTTCGCCTCCTACCCGAGCCGTCTGCGCAAACTGACCAACCGTACTCGCGCCATTCACATGGTCGAGGAGGGTGCGGACTTCTTGCAGATCTTCGAGTTCTTCCGCGAGCAGGGCTTTGAAATGGCGGAAAGCTATGGCAACGCCAGTCGGGTTTTCCGTGGCTCGACGCCGACGGGTCTGCCATTCACCAAAGACTTGTCCTACCTCAAGGGCTTCATCATGGTTTACAACTACATTCAGTTGGCCGTGCGCAAGGGCAAGCTTGAGCAGATTCCCCTGTTGTTCTGCGGCAAAACCACCCTGGAAGACATGCGCACCTTGCGCCAGTTGGTGGATGAGGGGCTGGTGGTGGCGCCGAAATATCTGCCGGACCAGTTCCGTGATTTGAATGCTTTGTCGGCGTGGATGTGTTTCTCCAATTTCCTCAACCATTTGAGTCTGGACCGGATTGAGGCGGACTATTCCAACATCCTCTAAACCTGACGTAAATCCTGTGGGAGCTGGCAAACCAGCTCCCACAGGGTTGTTTATTGCCACCATTATTGTGTTCCAACCCGAACATTCGCGAGGTTTCACCGGATGAGAATCCTCGGCATCTTCTGCCTGCTCCTGACCCTCGGTGGTTGCAGTTCACTGTTGTTCTATCCCGAGCCAGGCCAAATCTTCACCCCGGAAAAAGCCAGGCTCGAATACCGCACCGTCACCCTGACCACCGCCGACGGCCTCAAGCTGAGCGCGTGGTGGCTGCCGGCCAAACCGGGTGTCGAGGTCAAAGGTACGGTTCTGCACCTGCATGGCAACGGTGGGAATCTGCCGATGCATTTGGGCGGGAGCTGGTGGTTACCGAAAAACGGCTATCAAGTGTTGCTGGTGGACTATCGCGGCTATGGCTTGTCCGAGGGTGAACCGAGCCTGCCGGCGATCTATCAGGACATCGACGCGGCCTTCGCCTGGCTGGACAAGGCCCCCGAAATCAAAGGCAAGCCGCTGATTCTCCTCGGGCAGAGCCTCGGCGGCTCGATGGCCGTGCATTGGCTGGTGCAGCATCCCGAGCGGCAGAAGCAACTCAAGGCCCTGGTGCTCGACGGTGTGCCCGCCAGTTATCGCAGCGTTGGCCAATATGCCCTCAGCACTTCGTGGCTGACCTGGCCGTTTCAGGTGCCGCTGTCGTGGCTGGTGCCGGACGGTGACAGTGCGATCAATTCCATGCCGCAACTCAACGGCGTGCCGAAACTGATCTTCCACAGCATCGATGATCCGCTGGTGCCGCTATCCAATGGCATCCGTCTGTATCAAGCTGCGCCGCCTCCGCGCGTGTTGCAGTTGACGCGCGGCGGTCATGTGCAGACCTTCGGCGACCCGGTCTGGCGTCAGGTGATGCTGCGCTATCTTGACGATCCCGAGCATTTCAACGGACTGCGCCGTCTCGGCGAAATCCCCAATTACCCGAAACCCCCGAATTCTGAAGATGAGAGTCCGCAATGAGTGAAGAACGTAACGCCATCCCGCTGATCATCACGGGTATCTGCAGCATCCTCGGCACCGTTGGCGCCCTGTGGTACTACGGCTACCTGCACTTCGCCAAGCCTGAGGATGCGCTGCTGCTTAACGAATTCACCATGCTCAAGACCGTTCCGGGTGAGGATTACAAAATCTCGCTGCAGCCTGCACCGCAAGTGGCACAGTGCATTGATGGTGTGCTGGTGTTGTTTGATACCGAGCAGAAAGGTCTGACCGGCGTGCTGATCAATGCCCAGAAAAAAGCCGTGCGCTGCATGGGCGAAGAGACTCCGCAGAAGCTGGAGCCTTAAAATCAAAAGATCGCAGCCTTCGGCCGCTCCTACATGGGATTTCATTTCACCTGGAGCTGCCTAAGGCTGCGATCTTTTGATCTTCAACAAAAAAGCCCCGCCTGATCGCTCAGGCGGGGCTTTTGCGTTACAGCGTGAAGCTTAGTTCGAGCTGACAGCCGAACGTGGCATCACTGGCTGGTTGTCGTTGGAAATGGTCACTTCCACGCGACGGTTCATCGCACGGCCGGAAACACTGCCGTTCTCGGCAACCGGATATTCCTTGCCGTAACCCTGAGCGACGATGCGCGCTGGATCAACGCCCATTTTCACCAGTGCAGTGCGCACGGAGTTGGCGCGACGCTCCGACAGGGTCTGGTTGTAGCTGGCGGTACCGGTGCTGTCGGTGTAACCCTCGACGATCACTTTGCGATCAGGATTTTCCTGAAGGAACTGGGCCAGTTTGTTGATGTTCACCAGACCGCTGGACTTCAGGTCAGCCTTGTTGGTGGCGAACAGCACATCACCGAAAGTCACCAGCGTACCGCGATCGGTCTGCTTGGCGTTGAGGCTTTCCTGCAGCTGTTTGATCTGTTGATCGCGAGCATCCAGACGCGCCTGAGCACGTTGGGCAGCGGCGTTCTTCAGATTGTTTTCAGCGGTACGCAGGGCGATGGTCTGCTTGGCCACTTCCACGCGCTGGTTGGTCAGGTAAGCCAGTTGATCGACCTTGGCCGCGTCTTGCTTGTCCAAGTAGGCCTTGTCGGCCTTGTCCAGGTACTCACTGGCGTCTTTGGTTTCCAGCGCCGCTACTTTACTCGCCTGCGGGTTGGCTTGCAGGCCGGCGTAGTTGGTGCGTGCGTTTTCCAGGTTCGGATTAGGCGGGGTGGAGCAGGCAGCCAAGGCAACGCTTGCGGCCAGAAGAGCGGGAATCATCAGTTGCTTACGCATAATTTGTCGTCCTTTCTATCGGTAAGAGTTTCAGCTTTGCGGTCGGGATGCGCGCTTACTTCACAGTGCGCTGACTTTCCTGACGCAGTTCCTGAACACCTTTCTGGGAATCCTTCACAGCCAGTTCAGCCTTGGCCGCCTGAGCTTTGCGTTCTGCTACGCGAGCATCCCACTCGGCTTGCTCGGACAGCCTGCGAGCTTCGTCATACTTCTTGTCGTGCATGGCGATTTCGGCTTGCTTGAGTTTGTCCTGCGCCTGCTTCATTTCAACGGCCGCAAACTCGGTACCACCGGCGCTGACGGCGCTGTTAACCGCGGATTGGGTCACAGCGTATTGCTCGGTCGGTGGATTACCGGCGCAACCGGCCAGTACGAAGCTGGTGCCGATTGCCAGGGCGGCCAGTTTCAGACCGCGCAGGTGGGTAAACGAGGTTTGGTTTTTCATGGTCTTCAACTCCATTAGGCATCTCCTGAATACATCTGAATCCATCCTGGTCGAGGAGCCGTAAGCGTCTTGTAACAGCGCGTTTTTGAAACGCTCGTTCCAGGCGTGGTTACAGGGTCCGACCGGCGGCTGTTTTCAAAAGTTCAGAAAAGATGGCCTATCGCCAAAAAAAGTTTTGACCGAATGGACAAGGCTCTAACGCGGGAACTTTGGCGAAGTGGAGTGGTACGCGGGGGCTTAAGAAATGACGAAAGCGACCCTGTATTGAAGGACAAATATGTTCCCTGTGGGAGCTGGCTTGCCAGCGATGAGGTCATCAGATTCAGTATGTCCGGGACTGGACTGACGTCATCGCTGGCAAGCCAGCGCCCACAGGTTTTGTGTTGTTCCGTCAGTGTTTCTGCTTGTTTTCAGCAGATGACAAATCCTGCAAATGCCGCCGCGACAGCGCCAGAAAACGGGGCGTTGGCCCGACGTCTTCATACAGCGGATCACCTTCCTCATCCGTCGCAACCACCGTCGAGCCTTTCACATATGGCAGGCTCGCTTCGAACTCTTCAAGGGCTGCACCGATCAGTTCGCCGAGCAGTTCTTCGGGGTGGCGTTTGGGGTACATCTCGGCAATCGCTGCCAGACGCGCAGCGGCCTCGACGTCCAGATGAATCGTGTAGCCAGTGTCGGTCAGGCGACCCTTGGCGTTTTCTTCCCAATGCTGGGCGAGTTCACGGATTTTCATGATGACCTCATGTCGCACCTGCTGTAGCAGGCTTGGGTGAGTGTCCGGCGGGGCCGGCGGCAAGCCTTTATGCGGCTTACTGTTGAGACTAGCTTTCGGCCACAAGGTTTAAAGTCCCTTCGTCGCCTGCTTGTAAGAAGCGCCGTAGAGCGGCACTCTCTGCGTCATGCACTCGTTTACAGGCCGCCCGGATTACCGCTGGAGAACTGCTGATGACCGATATTGATGCACGCTTGCGCGAGGATGTTCACCTGCTCGGAGAGCTGTTGGGCAATACTATTCGAGACCAGTACGGCGAGGAATTTCTCGACAAGATCGAGCAGATTCGCAAGGGCGCCAAGGCCGACCGCCGCGGCTCGATGGATGCAGAACTGAGCGCCAGCCTCAATCAATTGAGCGAAGACGAATTGCTCCCGGTGGCACGGGCGTTCAACCAGTTTCTCAATCTGGCAAACATCGCCGAACAGTATCAGTTGATCCATCGTCGCGAAGAGTCCCAGCCCGCGCCGTTCGAATCCCGTGTATTGCCGCAGTTGCTCGCTCGTTTGCGCGACGAAGGCCACAGTGCCGAATCCCTCGCCCGTCAACTTGGGCGACTGGAAATCGAATTGGTGCTGACCGCTCACCCGACCGAAGTGGCGCGGCGCACGCTGATCCAGAAGTACGACGCCATCGCCGCGCAACTCGCCGCACAGGATCATCGCGACCTGACCAGCGCCGAACGCGAGCAAATTCACAACACCCTGCAACGGCTGATCGCCGAAGCCTGGCACACCGAAGAAATCCGCCGCACCCGCCCGACGCCGGTGGATGAGGCCAAGTGGGGGTTCGCGGTCATCGAGCACTCGCTATGGCAGGCGATCCCCAACCATATGCGCAAGGCCGATCAGGCATTGCATGCCGCGACAGGCCTGCGTTTGCCGCTGGAGGCTGCGCCGATTCGCTTTGCCTCGTGGATGGGCGGCGACCGTGACGGCAACCCGAATGTCACCGCTGCGGTGACCCGTGAAGTGTTGCTTCTGGCGCGCTGGATGGCCGCTGACTTGTACTTGCGCGATATCGATCATCTGGCTGCCGAGTTGTCGATGCAGCAGGCCAGTGACGCACTCAAGGCCCAGGCGGGTGACAGCGCCGAACCGTATCGGGCGGTACTGAAGCAATTGCGCGAACGCCTGCGCTCCACGCGCAACTGGGCGCATGCAGCGCTGACCGCACCGACGCCGGCGCCCGCGGATGTGCTGCAAAACAATCGTGATCTGCTTGATCCGCTGGAGCTGTGTTTCAACTCGTTGCACGAATGCGGCATGGGCGTGATCGCCGACGGCCCATTGCTTGACTGTCTGCGCCGGGCGGTGACGTTTGGCTTGTTCCTGGTGCGCCTCGATGTGCGTCAGGACTCGACACGGCACAGTTCGGCAATGACTGAAATCACCGATTACCTGGGCCTTGGCCGCTACGAGGATTGGGATGAAGAACAACGCATTACCTTTTTGACCCACGAACTGAGCAATCGTCGACCGTTGCTGCCAGCGCATTTCAAACCGTCCGCCGACACCGCCGAAGTGCTCAACACCTGCAAGGAAATCGCCGCCGCGCCCGGCGCCTCGCTGGGCTCCTACGTGATCTCGATGGCGGGCGCTGCCTCCGACGTACTCGCCGTGCAGTTGCTGCTGAAAGAATCCGGCGTGCTGCGGCCGATGCGTGTGGTGCCATTGTTTGAAACCCTCGCCGACCTCGACAACGCAGGCCCGGTGATGGAGCGTCTGTTGCTGCTGCCGGGTTACCGCGCACGGTTGCAAGGTCCGCAGGAAGTGATGATCGGTTACTCCGATTCGGCCAAAGATGCGGGCACCACCGCAGCGGCGTGGGCGCAATATCGCGCCCAGGAACGGCTGGTGGAAATCTGCCGTGAGCAGCAAGTCGAACTGCTGTTGTTCCATGGTCGGGGCGGCACTGTCGGCCGTGGCGGTGGTCCGGCACACGCGGCGATTCTGTCGCAGCCGCCGGGATCGGTAGCGGGGCGGTTCCGCACCACCGAGCAGGGAGAAATGATTCGTTTCAAATTCGGCCTGCCGGACATCGCCGAGCAAAACCTCAATCTGTACCTGGCGGCGGTGCTCGAAGCGACGCTGTTGCCACCGCCGCCGCCAACACCGGAATGGCGCCACTTGATGGACGAATTGGCCGCTGATGGTGTCAGCGCCTATCGCCAGGTCGTGCGGGAAAATCCGCAATTCGTCGAGTATTTCCGCCAGTCCACTCCGGAACAGGAACTGGGGCGCTTGCCATTGGGCAGTCGTCCGGCCAAGCGCCGCGCGGGCGGCATCGAAAGTCTGCGGGCGATCCCGTGGATCTTCGGCTGGACACAAACACGGCTGATGCTGCCCGCCTGGCTCGGCTGGGAGTCGGCGCTGAGCAAAGCGCTGGAGCGCGGCGAAGGCGAATTGCTCGGGCAGATGCGCGAACAATGGCCGTTCTTCCGCACGCGCATCGACATGCTGGAGATGGTTCTGGCCAAGGCTGACGCCGATATCGCGCTGTCTTACGACCAGCGCCTGGTCGAGCCGGACTTGCTGCCGTTGGGCGCGCAGTTACGCGACCTATTGTCGCAGGCGTGCGCAGTCGTGCTTGGGCTGACCGGGCAGTCGCAGCTGCTGGCGCACAGTCCGGACACCCTGGAATTCATCCGCCTGCGCAATACCTACCTCGACCCGCTTCATCTATTGCAGGCCGAATTGCTCGCCCGTTCGCGACAGCAGAATGTCGAGCAGGGCAGCCCTGTGGAGCAGGCGTTGCTGGTGTCTGTGGCGGGGATTGCCGCCGGTTTGCGTAATACCGGCTAAGGTTTTTTCGGCGGGGCAGGGCACCCGGTGCATGCGTCGGGTGCTGCAGAATATTTTCAGGAAATGTTTCGCCAGGCGACAGTTAATGATGGGGTTGCGACTTGGGTCACCGCGTCCCAAAGTCGCGGCGGGCGTCGGTTTCTCCGACTTTTGGCGTCTTGTGTGGGCGCAGCCTGCTGTGTATCTTGATCAGCCTTTGGCCGTTTGTGCGGCCACGACCCGTATTTTTCAGGATTCGTCCCAAGAGGCGAGGCCTTTGTTTTGTAAAAGCTTTTTATAAAAAAATTGAGGAGCACATCTAATGCGCGTCATTCTGCTGGGAGCTCCCGGGGCCGGTAAAGGTACTCAGGCTAAGTTCATCACCGAGAAATTCGGCATTCCACAAATTTCCACTGGCGACATGCTGCGTGCAGCGGTCAAGGCCGGTACTCCGCTGGGCGTTCAAGCCAAGAGCATCATGGATGCCGGCGGCCTGGTGTCGGATGACCTGATCATCGCACTGGTTCAAGACCGCATCGCTCAACCTGATTGCGCCAACGGCTTCCTGTTCGACGGCTTCCCGCGCACCATTCCGCAGGCTGAAGCACTGGTGACTGCCGGTGTCGAGCTGGACGCCGTGGTTGAAATCGCCGTTGAAGACGAAGAGATCGTTCAACGCATCGCCGGTCGTCGCGTTCACGAGGCCAGCGGCCGCGTTTACCACATCGTCTACAACCCGCCGAAAGTTGCCGGCAAAGACGACATCACCGGTGACGAACTGGTACAGCGCAAGGACGATACCGAAGAAACCGTGCGTCATCGCCTGTCGGTCTACCATTCGCAGACCAAGCCACTGGTGGATTTCTATCAGAAGCTGTCCGCTGCCAACGGCAAGCCAAAGTACAGCCACATCCCGGGCGTTGGTTCGGTTGAAGCCATCACCGCCAAGGTGCTTGAAGCGCTGAGCTGAAAAGTCTGAGTGGCGGCATCATCCACGGCCCGCTTGCGGGCCGTAGTTGTTTATACTGACGCACTTTTTTCCCACCTGTTTTGGAAACATCGATGAGCACCTTGCTGGCCCTGGACACCGCGACTGAAGCTTGCTCCGTTGCCTTGCTGCATGACGGCAAGGTCACGAGCCATTACGAGGTGATCCCGCGCCTGCACGCGCAGAAACTGCTGCCGATGATCCAGCAATTGCTGGCCGACGCCGGCACGACGTTGCAAGCGGTTGACGCAATTGCCTTCGGCCGCGGCCCGGGTGCGTTTACGGGTGTGCGCATCGCCATTGGCGTGGTGCAGGGGCTGGCGTTCGCGCTGGATCGTCCGGTGTTGCCGGTGTCCAACCTTGCCGTGCTGGCGCAGCGCGCATTTCGTGAACATGGCGTGAGCCAGGTGGCCGCGGCCATCGATGCGCGGATGGATGAAGTGTATTGGGGCTGCTACCGCGAAACGGCGGGCGAGATGCGTCTGGTCGGAGCTGAAGCGGTGTTGCCGCCGCAAGTCGCGGCACTGCCGGCCGATGCCCGCGGCAACTGGTTCGGTGCGGGCACCGGTTGGAGTTACGCCGAACGCATCGCGGTCAATCCGACCGGCTCCGATGCCGGCATGCTGCCTCATGCCGAAGACCTGCTGACGCTGGCGCGATTTGCCTGGGAGCGCGGTGAGGCGATCCCGGCGGATGATGCACAACCGGTTTACCTGCGCGACAAAGTGGCCACCCCTAAAGCCCGTTAAGCCTTTAAAAGATCGCAGCCTTCGGCAGCTCCTACAGGGATCGTATTCCAACTGTAGGAGCTGCCGAAGGCTGCGATCTTTTGATCTTCCAGACGCCAATCGTCAGTTTCTGATCCCGCGTTTTAAACCTTTTGCTCTTTATGTGTTCTAGTTATCACTCGGCAGTTTGCTAAGTCGGTCAAGTGCCGCTAAATTGCCATCATTGATACCGAGCATGACTTTATGCGTATAGACGGCGTTTCCACTCAGTCCTACCCCATCAAGCGCAAGCCTCGCAAAGGCAATCCGGCGCTGGACGAATCCGTTGATGATATCGACGGCGAGCTGGAATTTCCGACTGAGGAGCAAATGGCCGCCCGCGCTGCCAAAGCCTCCGCGCAACGCCTGGCCAATCTGCCCGCCCGTCAGCAAGACATGATCTACCACCGAACGATGAAGAAAAGTGTAGCGATGGCTCTGGCCAGCTACCTGAGCACCGCCGGTTTTGTGGATTGGGACGCGGACGTGCTGGGCCTCGATCTGTACATCTGATGGATCTGCCTTACTACCTCGGTTGCCCGTCCTGGAGTGAAAACGCCTGGCGCGAGTATCTTTACCCGGTAGATGCAAAAACCTCGGATTTCCTCAGCCTCTATTCCCAAGTGTTCAACGCGGTGGAAGGCAACACGACGTTCTACGCCAGCCCTTCGCCCGCCACCGTGCAGCGCTGGGCCGAGACTATGCCTGCGCATTTTCGCTTCACCGCCAAGTTCCCCGGCGACATCAGTCACGGCGGCGATTTGCGTGAACAACTGACCGCCGCCGAAACCTTCCTGCAATTACTCAAACCCCTCGGCGAGCGTGTATCGCCGCTGTGGCTGCAACTGTCGAAAGGCTTCGCACCGCATCGGCTGCCGGAACTGGCGGCATTCATCGATGCGCTGGACTGCCCGCTGGCGGTGGAAGTGCGCCACGAGCAGTTCTTCGCCAAGGGCGAGAGTGAGCGATTGCTCAATCGTCTGCTGCTTGATCGGGGCGTGGAGCGTATCTGCCTCGATCCGCGTGCGCTGTTCAGTTGCCTGTCGACCGACTCTTCGGTCATCCACGCACAATCGAAAAAACCACGAGTACCGACGCGTCCGGCGGCGTTCACGCAGTTCCCGCAAGTGCGCTTTATCGGCCATCCGGAACTGGAAGCCAACGATCCGTTTCTTGTGCCTTGGGTGGCGAAAATTGCCGAGTGGATTGAAGAGGGCCGCACGCCGTACATCTTCCTGCACACCGCCGACAACCTGCTGGCAGCAAAGCTCGCGCAACGTTTTCACGCACAACTGATGCAACGTTTGCCTGGCCTGCCATCTCTGCCTGAGCTATACAGAGAGCCCGCCGCGGAGCAACTTGGCCTGCTCTGAGGCAGATTCGTTTCCTGCCTGGAGCCAGTCGATGGACGTGCAAGCCCTTACCGAACAAGCCCGTAAAGCCCAAGCCTTCAAAGCCCTGCATGAGCGTCCGGGGATTTTTGTCATTCCTAATCCGTGGGATGCCGGCTCGGCGAAGATGCTTGCAAGCCTGGGCTATCAGGCATTGGCGACCACCAGCGCAGGTTATGCGTTTTCCCAGGGCAAAGCCGATGGTGCCTTGAACCTGGATGACACCTTGGCCAACGTCCGGGCGATAGTCGCATCGACCGATTTGCCGGTGGCGGTGGATCTGGAAAACGGTTTCGCCGACGACCCGGCCGAGTGCGCGAAGAGCTTGTTGCGTGCAGCAGAGGCGGGCGCGGTTGGCGGTTCGATCGAGGATGCAACGGGCCGCGCAGACGCACCGATCTATTGCTTGGAACAGGCTGTGGCGCGCATCGAAGCCGCAGTTGCCGCGGTGCGCACGCTGCCGTTTCCCTTTCTCCTGACGGCGCGGGCGGAAAACTATCTGCACGGCAATCCCGACATCAACGACACCATCCGCCGCTTGCAGGCCTTTGCCGAGGCCGGCGCCGACGTGCTGTATGCGCCGGGTTTGCGCACCGCCGAAGAAGTGATTGCAGTGGTGCAGGCGGTGGCGCCGAAACCGGTCAATGTGTTGATGTCCGGCGGTTTGAAACTCACGGTGCAGCAACTCGAAGAAATGGGCGTGCGCCGGATCAGCACCGGTTCGGCACTCGCACTGGCGGCGTTCGGTGAGTTTTTCCGTGCGGCTGAAGAGATCCAGCAGTCCGGCACCTTCGGCTTCACTTCGCAGTCGATGCCGTACGCCAAAGCCAATCAGTTTTTCAAAGGCTGAGCATGGGACGTTGGATTGCGCTGTTTATTCTACTGAGCATCGGCGGTGCTGCGATCAGTGTCTGGCGTGGTTGGCTGGAGGTGCCGGCGCAATTTAATCCGTGGGCGCCCCTGGACGTCAAAGCCACGCCTAACTGGCTGACCGGCTACAAGCTGATGCGCTTGCGCGGTGATCCCGAACTCTGCGCCCAGGCGCTGAGCAGTTCTGCATTGCGCGTCACGCCGCAGTCCGACAGCCCCGGTGCCAAGTGCCCGCTGATCGGCGCTTTGCGCGTGCAGGGCGGCGAGGTGGCGCTGAGCAGCAGCTTTCTCGCCAGTTGTCCGCTGGCAGTCGCGTACGCGATGTTCGAACGGCACTCGCTGCAACCCGCTGCACAGGCCATTTACGGCCAGAACGTCGCGCGTCTCGATCACCTCGGCAGCTTTGCCTGTCGCAATATCTATAACCGCGAGAGTGGCGCGCTCAGCCGCCATGCCAGTGCCGATGCGCTGGATATCGCCGGTTTTCGGCTGGCCGATGGCCGGACCGTCAGCGTGCTCAAAGACTGGCCCAAGCAAAATCAGGACGCACAGTTTCTGCGTCAGGTGCGCGACGGCGCCTGTGAGGCGTTCAGTGTGGTGTTGAGTCCTGATTACAACGCCGCCCATCGCAATCACTTTCATGTCGATGTCGGGCGCTGGAGCGTGTGTCGCTGAGGTTTAAGCGGCGATGCGCAGGTTCTGCAGGACAATCGGGCGTGCCCAGCCGTTATCGAAGTCCAGGGCTTTCTGCTGCTCGACGATTTCTTCCGGCGGGAATGGCGGGTAAGGCTTTTGCAGCAGGTCCAGGTCGAACTCGGCAATCGGCAAATACAGCGGACGCTTCTGCGGCGCGGCACCCGGTTCCGGAATCGGTTGACCGTTGTTGATCACGATCGGACGAACCCAACTGCTGTCGAAGTCCTGCTGCCCTTGTTGAGCCTTGATTTCTTCTGGCGGGAACGGTGGGAACGGTTTGTCCAGCAGCTCCATTTCGAACTCGGCGATCGGCAGGAACAGCGGCTCTGGCGGACGCACCTGGGTTTCAACCACATCGCATTCGCGCTGGCTGATGATGTGTGCGTGCAGTTCGCTGCCGACGGTCGGTTCTTCCGGGCTGGTCAGGTCAACCGGGGGAAACGTGCCGCAGGCCGGCACCACATCACTCGTCTGCTCGGCCATCGCCTGGGCAAAGAAATCCTGCCACAGGTGGCTGACGCCGCTCAGTGCTTGAGTGTTATGACGGCTGAAATCGCCATGGGGCGAGATGTAGCCAATCGATGTGGGAAGAATGCCTGACATTTTTTTCGGTTGACGCTCAGCTCTGGCAAAATGCGCGTTGAATGAGTTATCGGCGGTTTTTGCCGATCCTTAAATTTTTGAGCGTGTTTTCCATGATTGAGCAACCCGCGGCCTGCCGCATCCATGTCGAAGCTCTCGGCCCGACCTACGCAGCGCAAGCCGAGCAGTGGGCCGAGCGCCTGGGCCTGCCGCTTGAAGTGGTCGACGGCGAGTTTGCCTTGCAGGTCGGCGAGCAGGGTTTGCAACTGCAACAACTGGGACCGGACGCGCCGGGGCCGGTGCGCGTGGACTTCGTCGAGGGTGGCGCGGCGCATCGTCGGTTGTACGGCGGTGGCAGCGGGCAGATGATTGCCAAGGCTGTCGGCGTCGCTCAAGGCGTGCGCCCGCGGGTGCTGGATGCAACGGCGGGTCTGGGCAAGGATGCGTTCGTGCTGGCCAGTCTGGGGTGCGAGATGAGCCTGATCGAGCGTCAGCCGCTGATCGGTGCCTTGCTGGAGGATGGTCTGACGCGGGCGGCGGAAGATTTCGATGTGGCGCCGATTGTGGCGCGGATGAGGTTGCTCAAGGGCAACTCCATCGAGGTCATGCGCAACTGGGAAGGCGAGCCGCCGCAGGTGATCTACCTCGACCCGATGTTTCCCCATCGCGAAAAAACCGCACTGGTGAAGAAGGAAATGCGCCTGTTCCGCCCGCTGGTTGGCGATGATCCGGATGCGCCTGCGTTGCTCGAAGCGGCGCTGGCGCTGGCGACGCACCGCGTGGTGGTCAAACGCCCGCGCAAGGCACCGTGTATTGAGGGCCCGAAGCCGAGTCATGCGCTGGATGGCAAGTCCAGCCGGTATGACATCTATCCCAAGAAAGCGCTAAAACCTTAATACCGAGTCGCTGCCAATCGCTGGCAAGCCAGCTCCCACAGGTTTTTGCGGTGTGCACACAAATTGTGCTCACACCCAGTTCCCAAAGGGGGGAGTGTGCACTACTGGTCACACGATGATCCCTGTGGGAGCTGCCTTGCCAGCGATAGCGGCAGTGCAGACAACGCAGAAGCTAAGGTCTGTAAGCCCGCATAAACAACCCCACCACTTCCCGCACATGGCTCTCTGAAGCTTCCTCACCCAACGGCTCACCACAGCCATACAACAAGCGGAAATTCCCCGCGCCCTTGATCAGGCAGAAAAAATGCTCCGCCGCATTGCGAGGCAGATCAATACTCAGCGCGCCGCTGTCATGGATCTGCGTCAACAACCGCTCCATGCCCTGCACCATGCGTTGCGGGCCTGCCTCGAAGAAGATCAGCGACAGCTTCGGATCCTGACTGCCCAGCGCCATGATCAGGCGATGCAGATTTACCGATTCGTCGCTGTTGATCAGCTGATGAAAGCCTCGGGCAATGTTCAGCAACACCTTTTCCACGGCAATGCCGGCCGGTAACTCGAAGAACAGCGGCGGCAATTGCTCCTCGCATTTGGCCATCACGGCGGCAGAGAACAGCGTCTCCTTGTCGTTGAAATGGCTGTAGACCGTCAGTTTAGACACCCCCGCTTCGGCGGCCACCGCGTCCATGCTGGTGTTGGCATAGCCGTGACTCAGAAACAGAGTTTTCGCCGCATCGAGGATGGCCTGGCGCTTGGCCAGATCCTTGGGGCGGCCCGGGCCGTTTGGAGCTGAAAGATTGTTCGACATTCTTCGCTTTTATTACTGGACTGGTGAGTTTGCTATTAATAACATACCCGCCAGTATAATTATTCCAAGCACCATTAGCGAAAGGTCCGTCATCATGTTCCGCCATGCACTGCACCTCACGTGGCCATTTGCATTGCCAGTCAGTCTGGTTTTTTTATTGTCCGCGTGCGGCCAGGAAGAGGCGGCGCAAGTCACCGTACGACCGGCCATGGTGGTGCACCCAGAGCCTTCGGCGCAGGCGATGGAAAGTTATCCGGGCGAGGTGCGTGCCCGCTACGAACCCGATCTGGCGTTCCGCATTGGCGGCAAAGTCAGCCGACGACTGGTCGATGAAGGTCAGCGCGTGAAGGCTGACCAACCCCTCGCCGAACTCGATCCGCAGGACGTGCGCCTGCAACTGGAAGCCACCCGCGCTCAGGTTTCCGCCGCTGAAGCCAATCTCAACCTCGTCCGTGCCGAGCGCGACCGCTACAAAACCCTGATGGATCGGCAGATGGTCAGCCGCTCCGCGTACGACAACGCCGAAAACCTCTACCGCTCCGGCGCAGCCCGCCTCAAGCAGATCAAAGCCGAATTCAACGTCTCGACCAACCAGGCCAGTTACGCCGTGCTGCGCGCGCCACAGGATGGCGTGGTGGCCAAGCGTTCGGTCGAAGTAGGGCAAGTGGTCGCCGCCGGGCAAACCGTGTTCACCCTCGCCACCGATGGCGAACGTGAAGTACTGATCAGCCTGCCGGAGCAGAGCTTCGGCCGCTTCAAGGTCGGGCAACCGGTGTCGGTGGAACTCTGGACCCAGCAGAATCAGCGCTTCGCCGGGCAGATTCGTGAGCTGTCGCCGTCTGCCGACCCAAGATCGCGCACCTTCGCCGCGCGAATTTCCTTTACCAGCGGCAAGGTCCCGGCCGAACTGGGTCAGAGCGCCCGGGTGTTCGTGCAATCGGCCGATGCCGTATCGCTGTCGGTGCCGCTCTCGGCGCTGACCGCTGAAAATGGCGCGACTTACGTCTGGGTCGTTGGCGCCGACAACACATTGAAGAAAACCCCGGTGCGTGTCGGCCCGTTCGGCGAGAAAGTCGTGCCGGTGCTCGAAGGCTTGAACGCCAATGATTGGGTGGTCGCCGCTGGTGTGCATGTACTGCTCGAAGGGCAGCAGGTGCGACCCGTTGATCGCTCCAACCGTGTGGTCAATCTGGCGGACAAGGAGTAAGCCCCGATGCGCTTCAACCTTTCTGAATGGGCGCTGCGTAATCGCCAGATCGTACTGTTCCTGATGCTTTTGCTGGCCATCGTCGGTGCGTTGTCCTACACCAAGCTCGGCCAGAGCGAAGACCCGCCGTTCACCTTCAAAGCCATGGTCATCCAGACTCGCTGGCCGGGCGCTACGGCAGAGGAGGTTTCGCGCCAGGTGACCGAGCGCATCGAAAAGAAACTGATGGAAACCGGCGAGTACGAACGCATCGTTTCCTTCTCGCGTCCCGGCGAATCTCAGGTCACGTTCATTGCTCGCGACTCGATGCATTCCAAGGACATTCCCGAGCTCTGGTATCAGGTGCGCAAGAAGATCGGCGACATTCGCCAGACCTTGCCACCGGGGATTCAGGGGCCGTTTTTCAACGATGAATTTGGCACCACCTTCGGCAATATCTACGCGCTGACCGGCGACGGTTTCGACTACGCCGTGCTCAAGGATTACGCCGACCGCATCCAGATTCAGCTGCAACGGGTCAAGGATGTCGGCAAGGTCGACTTGCTTGGTTTGCAGGACGAGAAGATCTGGGTCGAGCTGTCCAACGTCAAACTCGCCACCCTCGGTTTGCCGCTGGCGGCGGTGCAACAGGCGCTGGAAGAGCAGAACGCGGTCTCCACCGCAGGCTTCTTCGAGACGGGAAGCGAGCGCTTGCAGCTGCGGGTCACGGGGAATTTTCAGACAGTCGACGAGATCAAGAACTTCCCGATCCGCGTTGGCGATCGAACGTTCCGTATCTCCGATGTCGCCGACGTGCGGCGCGGTTTCAACGATCCTCCGGCGCCGCGCATGCGCTTCATGGCTGAAGACGCGATTGGTCTGGCCGTAGCGATGAAGGACGGCGGCGACATTCTGGTGCTCGGCAAGGCACTGGAAGGCGAGTTCTCGCGGATCCAGAAAAACCTTCCGGCCGGCATGCAATTGCGCAAAGTCTCCGACCAGCCAGCAGCGGTAAAAACCGGGGTCGGCGAGTTTGTTCAAGTGTTGGTCGAGGCGCTGGCGATCGTGTTGCTGGTGAGCTTCTTCTCCCTTGGCGTGCGCACCGGCATGGTCGTGGCGCTGACCATCCCGCTGGTGCTGGCGATGACCTTCGCCTGCATGTATTACCTCGGCATCGGCCTGCACAAGATCTCCCTCGGTGCGCTGGTGCTGGCGTTGGGGCTGCTGGTGGATGACGCGATCATTGCCGTGGAAATGATGGCGATCAAAATGGAACAGGGCTTCGATCGCATTCGCGCGGCGAGCTACGCCTGGACCAGCACCGCGTTCCCGATGCTTACCGGTACGTTGATCACCGCCGCAGGCTTCCTGCCGATTGCCACGGCGCAGTCCGGTACTGGCGAATACACCCGTTCGATTTTTCAGGTCGTGACGATCGCGTTGCTCGCTTCATGGGTGGCGGCGGTGGTGTTCGTGCCGTATCTGGGGGAAAAACTCCTGCCGGATCTGGCGAAAATTCATGCGGCTAAACATGGCACTGCCGATGGTCAGGCTGACCCGTATGGCACGCCGTTCTATCAGCGGGTTCGACGTGTGGTGGAGTGGTGTGTGTCGCACCGCAAAACCGTGATTGTGTTGACGGTCGGGCTGTTTATCGCCTCGGTGGTGTTGTTCCGTTTCGTGCCGCAGCAGTTCTTCCCGGCCTCCAATCGGCTGGAATTGATGGTCGATCTGAAACTGGCCGAGGGTGCGTCGCTGGCCAATACCACTGGCGAAGTCAAACGCCTGGAAGCGATGCTCAAGGAGCACGCCGGTATCGACAACTATGTAGCGTATGTCGGCACCGGATCACCGCGTTTCTACCTGCCGCTGGATCAGCAACTGCCGGCGGCGAGCTTCGCCCAGTTTGTCGTGTTGGCGAAAAACATCGAGGAGCGTGAGGCGCTGCGGGGCTGGCTGATCAGCACGCTCAACGAGCAATTCCCGGCACTGCGTTCGCGAGTCACGCGTTTGGAAAACGGCCCGCCGGTTGGCTATCCGGTGCAGTTCCGCGTCACGGGTGAGCACATCGAAGAAGTCCGCGCGCTGGCGCGCAAGGTGGCGGCCAAGGTTCGCGAGAACCCGCATGTGGCCAATGTGCATCTGGATTGGGAAGAACCGAGCAAGGTTGTGTACCTGAATATCGATCAGGATCGCGCTCGGGCACTTGGGGTGAGCACCGCCAATCTGGCGAAATTCCTGCAGAGTTCGCTCACCGGTTCGAGCGTCAGTCAGTATCGCGAAGACAACGAATTGATCGAGATTCTGCTGCGCGGCACGGTGCATGAGCGCACCGAGTTGTCGTTGTTGCCGAGCCTGGCGGTACCGACTGATAACGGTCGCAGTGTGGCGTTGTCGCAGGTCGCCACGCTTGAATACGGTTTTGAAGAAGGCATCATCTGGCACCGTAATCGTCTGCCGAACGTGACCGTGCGTGCGGACATTTATGGCAAGGAGCAGCCAGCGACGCTGGTGAAGCAGATCATGCCGACGCTGGATTCGATTCGCGCTGAATTGCCGGACGGTTATCTGTTGGATGTCGGCGGTACGGTGGAGGATTCGGAGCGTGGGCAGAAGTCGGTGAACGCCGGGGTGCCGATGTTCATTGTTGTGGTGTTGACGTTGCTGATGGTGCAACTGCGTAGCTTCTCGCGCACGGCGATGGTGTTTTTGACGGCGCCGTTGGGGTTGATCGGGGTGACGTTGTTTTTGATGGTGTTCCGTCAGCCGTTCGGGTTTGTGGCGATGCTGGGGACGATCGCGCTGTCGGGGATGATCATGCGCAATTCGGTGATTCTGGTGGATCAGATCGAGCAGGATATTGCCTCGGGTTTGAAGCCTTGGCAGGCGATTATCGAGGCGACTGTGCGGCGTTTTCGGCCGATTGTGCTGACGGCGCTGGCGGCGGTTCTGGCGATGATTCCGTTGTCGCGCAGTGTGTTTTTCGGGCCGATGGCGGTGGCGATCATGGGCGGGTTGATTGTGGCTACGGCTCTGACGCTTTTGTTTTTGCCTGCTTTGTATGCGGCTTGGTTCAGGGTTCGTCGGGAGGGGTGATCTTCTTGGGGCTTGGCGGCCTTTGGGCCGACCATGCTCTGGGGGTTTTGGGTGAATATCCGTTTCTGCGGGTGTTGCCGCTGGCGGTTTCGCTCTTACAGCGAGTCCCTTTGGCAAACGCCCCAAAGGAACCAAAGGTCTGGGCCCCGGCGTTCGGCCCGCTCGCTGGGGCTCGGGGTTCCTTCGCTCCGGAATTGATCCGGGGGCATCGCTTCCGGTTTGCTTCGCTGCACCTCCTTTCGATGTATTCGACTTCGTCGAACGGCGCTTCGCGCCCACCCCCGGATCAATCCCTCCACTCAGCCTGCCGAAGGGGCCGGTACGGCAAGATCAAGAGCTGCAGCCGAGCTAACGCTCATCCTGTTGAGTGGTGAGAAGCGAAGCGGGGCGGGGGGGGGTGCTGTTTTTGCTTTTGCTTTTGCTTTGGCTTTGGCTTTGGCTTTGGCTTTGGCTTTGGCTTTTGTTTTTCTGTGGGAGCGAGCCTGCTCGCGAAGGCGGCCTGACAGCCGACCGATCTCTGCCTGAATGCGCGCGGCCGAAATTGTGGGAGCTGGCTTGCCAGCGATGGCGTCCTGACAGCCCCCGGTTTTCTATCTGAATGCCCCGAGCCCAAATCGTGGTAGCGAGCCTGCTCGCGAAGGCGGCCTGACAGCCGACCGATCTCTTCCTGAATGCGCGTGCCGAAATTGTGGGAGCTGGCTTGCCAGCGATGGCGTCCTGACAGGCTCCCGGTTTTCTATCTGAATGCCCCGAGCCCAAATTGTGGGAGCGAGCCTGCTCGCGAAGGCGGCCTGACAGCCGAGCGATTTCTGCCTGAATGCGCGTGCCGAAATTGTGGGAGCTGGCTTGCCAGCGATGGCGTCCTGATAGCCCCCGGTTTTCTATCTGAATGCCCCGAGCCCAAATTGTGGGAGCGAGCCTGCTCGCGAAGGCGGCCTGACAGCCGACCGATTTCTGCCTGAATGCGCGCGACCGAAATTGTGGGAGCTGGCTTGCCAGCGATGGCGTCCTGACAGGCTCCCGCTTTTCTATCTGAATGCCCCGAGCCCAAATTGTGGGAGCGAGCCTGCTCGCGAAGGCGGCCTGACAGCCGACCGATCTCTGCCTGAATGCGCGCGACCGAAATTGTGGGAGCTGGCTTGCCAGCGATGGCGTCCGACAGGCTCCAAGTTTTCTATCTGACTACCCCGAGCCCAAATTGTGGGAGCGAGCCTGCTCGCGAAAGCGGCCTGACAGCCGACCGATCTCTTCCTGAATGCGCGTGCCGAAATTGTAGGAGCTGGCTTGCCAGCGATGGCGTCCGACAGGCTCCCGGTTTTCTATCTGAATGCCCCGAGCCCAAATTGTGGGAGCGAGCCTGCTCGCGAAGGCGGCCTGAAAAGCAAAGTTGTTTAACGGTGTGACAAAAACTAAGAACCTTCCCACATGTTTTTCAGGTTGTCCGTCGGACGTGCGATTTCTAGCCTTTGGTCGTCGCTGCAAAAATCAGCGACCGGGTTTCGCAGCCCGGTTAAACTTCAGACACACAGCGTCCAACATCCGAAAACGGGCGCTTTTTTATGCCTGTGTCATGGCGGCTGTGCGCGGGATACCTTCGGGTATGCCGGGTGCCTGAAGTCCCGGTCTGCGAACCTGCGTACAGCTGCCACCTAACATTCGTTTCGCAGCGAACGGTGGCGGCTCCACTACTTCAGGAGATTTCGCCATGTTCAAACCCACGCCAAACCCGCCCAAACCCATTAATCATCCCAGTACGATCTTCACCGTCCTCCCCGAAGCCGATTCCGAAACACTACTCGCTCACGCCTGTGAAACGCTGGCCTCAGCCAATATCATGGCCACGGAACTGGCGTTCACCCAGGGTGGCCCGACGTGTAGTCATCTTCTGGGTATTCAGCAGATGATCTCCCTCGCAGAGCTGTCGGTGAACCGCGTCCTCGATCAAGTCGATCCGCAAACCTGATGCGCAACAAAAAGCCCGCTGGACCTGTGAGGTTCAGCGGGCTTTTTGTCGTTCAGAACTTTACAACGTGCCGAACACTTTCTTCGCCAGACTCGTCGCCGCAGCGGCCGGGTTCTTGCGCAGGGTTTCTTCCTGTTTGCCGATCATTTCAAACAAGCCGTTGAGCGCTTGCTCGGTGACGTAGTTTTCGACGTTCGCGCTCTTCGCATCGACAACGCCAAACGCAGCAGCCTGACCAGCGAACGAGTTGTACTTCTGTGCCACGCCAACCTTGTCGGTGGCTTGTTTGACGATGGGCAGGAATTTGGCGCGGATCTGTTCGCGGCTGGATTTGTCCAGGTATTGGGTGGCCGAGTCGGTGCCGCCGCTGAGGATGCCTTTGGCGTCGGCGACGCTCATTTTCTTCACGGCGTCGACGAGGATCGGCTGGGCCTGGGTTACGGCAGTTTCCGCGGCTTTGTTCATGGCGGTCTCCAGCTCTTCGACCTGGGCGCCCATGCCGAAGGCTTTCATCTTACTGGCGGCTTTGCCGAGTTTGCCGGGCAGTTCGATTTTCACGTCAGGGTTGTTGGAGAAACCGCCCGGGGTACCTAATTGTTTGACGGCCAGTTGCGCGCCTTGGGTCAGGGCATCCTTGAGGCCGCCGGTGGCGTCTTGCTGCGACAGGTCGGCGAGCGACAGCGCCAGCACGTTGGCGGAGATCATCAGGCCCGCGCACAGGCCGGCGAAGCGAAGGGTAGGGCGGAACATGGCAGCTTCCTTGATAGGCAATTAGCGAATGGCGTCGACGCGGATTTTCAGCGGCTGCGGATCGTTGCCGTCGAGTTGCACGGCGTGGTTTTCGGTGGTGATGAACATCAGTTCACCGTTGACCTCAATGCGTGCGCTGACCGAATAGCGGTGGCCGGGTTTGACTTGCGCCGGATCGTAGGTCAAGTGGAACGGCAGTGGCACCTGACCTTTGACCGGGCCTTTCTGTTCATCGAGCACCACGGCCGGGGCGTCGGCCAGCGATACGTCTTGCAGGCTCACGCTAAGGGTCGCGCTTGGTGGCAGGGCGATGCGTTGCAGGTAGAACACTTCGCCGTCGAGGCTGGCCTTGCCGGCGGGTGTGGTCGATTGGCAGGCGCTCAATAGAGTGGCGGCTGCGAGCAAGGTGAGTTTTTTCATGACTGATTTCCTACAGGTAAACATCAAACTTCGGGCTCTGCGGTGACTTGATCGGCCGCATCTTCACTGCGATGCAGCGCCACCTGACGGATCGACAAGCGAATCTCCGCCGGCAACACGCGTTTGGCCGCGCCTTCGGCCAGTTCCCCGAGCAGTTCGTGGTAGCTCAGTTTACCGGCGTCGTCGCGACGCAAAACGTCGAGGTCGAGCAGGGTCTGGATGAAATGGCGGAACAGGCTTTTGTCGAAGAATTCCGGGGCATTGAGGCCGTGCAGGATCGACAGGCGCTGGGCCATGACGGTGCACAGGTCTTCCAGTTCTTCGGCGCTGATGGTGTTCTGCCCGGCGTTGAGCAGCAGCGACACGGTCATGTAGAAGCGCTGCAAGGTCTGCGCGATGCTTTTCGACAGCAGGGTCAGTAACACGAAGTGCCGCGAACTTGGCGCCGGGCGCATGTACACCTCTTTCTCGAAGCGCAGCAGACCTTGCTCGACAAACGCTTGCAGCCACTGATCGACCACGGCGTCGAGTTCGTCCAGCGTCCAGCGGATGAACAACTCCGATTGCAGGTACGGGTACAGGGCACGGGTGTAGCGCAGGATCTGTTCGCGGCTCATGCGCGAGGTGCTCTGGAAGAAGCTCGCCAGCAGCGACGGCAGCGCGAAAATGTGCAGCACGTTGTTGCGGTAGTAGGTCATCAGGACGGCATTTTGCTCGTCGAGATAAAGGATCTTGCCCAGCGCATCGTTTTGCTCGGACAGCAGATCCATGTCCTTCACATGCTCGATCAACGCGCGGCCATCGCCTTCGGGCAATGTGGTGTGCGGCGAGTAGGGAACCTTGCGCAGCAGCGCCAGGTACAGATCCAGCACCCGTGCCATCGCCCGATCGTCCAGCGCCAGGCGTGTGGTCGACAGGAGGGCGAGCGCGACCAGATTCACCGGGTTGATCGCCGCCGCTTCGTTCAGATGCTGCGCGACTTTTTCGCCGAGACGATGGGTGGTTTCGTTGAGCCACGCCGGTTTGAATTGCGGACCGAGTTCCTGTTGGCGCCAGTCCGGCTGTTCGCTGTCGAGGAACTCCGCCAGTTTGATCGGCTCGCCGAAGTTGACCGCGACCTGACCGAAGCGCTGCTTGAGTGCGCCGATGACTTTGAAGATGTCGAAGATCGACTCTTTCTTCTTGCTCGCGCCGCGCAGTTCACCGAGGTAGGTGCGACCTTCCAGCACCCGCTCGTAACCGATGTACACCGGTACGAACACAATGGGCATCCGCGACGAGCGCAGGAAACTGCGCATCGTGATCGCGAGCATCCCGGTTTTCGGTTGCAGCATGCGTCCGGTGCGCGAGCGACCGCCCTCGACGAAGTATTCGACCGGGAAACCTTTGGTGAACAGGGTGTGCAGGTATTCGTTGAACACCGAGGTGTACAGCGGGTTGCCCTTGAACGTGCGGCGCATGAAGAACGCGCCGCCACGGCGCAGCAGGCTGCCGATCACCGGCATGTTCAGGTTGATCCCGGCGGCGATGTGCGGCGGGGTCAGGCCGTTGCGGAACAGCAGGTACGAGAGCAGCAGGTAGTCGATGTGGCTGCGGTGGCACGGCACGTAGATCACTTCGTGACCCTGCGCGACGTTCTGTACGCCTTCGATGTGGTTGACCTTGATGCCGTCGTAGATCTTGTTCCAGAACCAGCTCAGCACCACTTCAAGAAAGCGGATCGCGGTGTAGGTGTAGTCCGAGGCGATCTCGTTGCCATAGCGCAGGGCCTGGGCCTTGGCTTTTTCCGGCGAAATGTTTTCGCGTTCGGCTTCGTCGAGGATCGCTTGCTTGACCAGCGGCTGGTTGAGCAGACCCTTCACCAGATTACGCCGGTGGGAAATGTCCGGGCCGATAACGGCGGCTTTGAGATTGCGAAAGTGCACGCGCAGGATTCGCTGGGCCATGCGCACGGTGCGTTCGTGGCCCTTGTTGTGATCGATCAGTTCGCGCAGATGAATTGGCGCGGAGAATTGCACGCGGGTCTTGCGCCCGAGAATCATGATGCTCAGCAGTCGACGCAAGCGCCCGGTGACTGCCCAGCTGTCGGCGAACAACAGCTTCCACGGACTCGATTCGCTGTCCGGCGACTGGCCCCAGAACACACTGACCGGAATGATCTGCGCGTCTTCGGCGGCGTTCTGGGTGAGGGCGCTGACAAGACGCGTCAGGGTCGGCGGCGCACCGCGTTTGTCCTGACGGCCGAGCCAGTCCGGGTCCGGCGTCAAGTAGAAGAACGCGGCCGGCTCCAGCAGATTACCCACCGACACCGCCAGCACTGGCCGTGGCAGGCCGGCCTTGGTGCACTCGGTGTCGAGCACGGCCAGATCGGTCAGCGAAGGGTTTTGCAGGACGTAGAACACCGGACGACTGCGGTCGAGGTTGAGGGTGAACGACGACTGGTTAATGGTCTCCGAGCGAACCCAGAGATACAACAGTCGGCGCAAGGTGCCAAACACAAGACGGCGGAACGGGGAACGGGTCATACGGCTTCTGCGTGAGTGGATAGAACCGAGCGTTTGCTCGGGTGGGCAGGGGGGCGTTCTTCATGAGTTTTCGTGCGGCGTGAAAACTCATGAAGAACGCCCCCTAGTGTGACGGATTCATCGAAAATCGGCAAAAAAGCGGCGAAGTAATCTCCTGTTGAGAGTTTTCGCGCCTGTCTTATACTCGGCATTCTGTCGCCGGGGCCCTTCAATGGCCGCCGGACACAGGCTGACGTTCCTCAAAGGCTTTCCTGCGAAAAGCCTGTCCAATAATAAAAAAGGAGTATGAACAGATGGCAACACGTGAAACCGGCAACGTGAAGTGGTTCAACGACGCCAAGGGCTACGGCTTTATTCAGCGCGAAGACGGGGTGGACGTATTCGTGCACTACCGCGCAATTCGCGGCGAAGGGCACCGCTCGCTGGCGGAAGGTCAGCAGGTCGAGTACGCCGTGGTGACGGGGGAGAAGGGTTTGCAGGCTGAGGATGTAGTCGGGCTGTAGGCTTGAGCTACAAGCTACAAGCTACAAGCTACGAGCTACAAGCTACAAGCTACAAGCGGTCAGCTCGAGGCTTTCAGCTTGTAGCTTGCAGCTGCTTTTATGCCGTTTTCCAGGTGATCTCTTCTTCACCGTCTTCGCTGATACGCATCCAGCGATCCGCCGTCTCCTCACCTTCTTCCTCGACCCACGTGCCCGGCGCGCAACGCACTTCGACGTTCAGCGCGGCAAAGGCTGCGCGGGCGCAGGCGATGTCGTCGTCCCACGGGGTCGCATCGCTTTCCAGGTACAGGCTGTTCCACTTGCCCACGGCTTTTGGCAGCCAGGTGACCGGGACGTTGCCGGCCTTGCACTTGTAGGTCTGGCCTTTCTGTACCCAGTCGCTGCACGGGCCCAGCGCGGCGCCGAGCCAGGCGGAGATGGCCTTGTGGTCGACGTCGGCGTCTTTCAGGTAAATCTCGATGTCCGGTTGGCGCATGGATGTCCTCACTGCGGGTCTGAAAAATCCATTCGCGGATTTAGCCGGCCCCGGGCATTTGCCCGAGACCAATAGTTATTGAAGAACGAAATAATCGTAGCGCATCGACACAGTGGTCTCGAACGGCTCGGCCTGCTCGATCACTGTTGCACGACGCTCGGCACTGGCGCGCCAGCCGTGGGGTGTCATCGCCAGGAGGTTGGCGCGATCCTGCGGCTTGTCCAGCGTCAGCTTGAATTCCAGGGTTTCACTGTGCGCCAGCGCCATGCCTTGCGGCACCAGGGCCAGATGCTTGTCGTCGGTGTATTCGCGCACTTCGTCGTACAGGCTTTCGCGCAGTTCCATCAGATGGCCGCTGGTCGGGCCGACTTTCATCAATCCGCCGCCGACGCTTAACAGGCGTTTGGCTTCTTCCCAATCCAATGGACTGAAGACGCTGGCGAGAAACTGGCAGCTGCCCGACGCCAATGGCACGCGGGCCATGCTGGCGATCAACCAGGTCAGTTGCGGATTGCGTTTGCAGGCGCGTTTGACGGCTTCACGCGAGATGTCCAGTGCGTAGCCATCGGCATCCGGCAGCGCATCGGCGATCTGCGCGGTGTAGTAACCCTCACCACAACCGATGTCGACCCAGCGTGCCGGCGCGTAACTCGCCGCCAGCTCGGCCAGACGCTTGGCCACCGGTGCGTAATGCCCGGCGTTCAAGAAATCACGGCGGGCCTCGACCATCGCCTGATTGTCGCCAGGATCGCGGCTGTTTTTGTGCTGCACCGGCAGCAGGTTCAGGTAACCCTGCCGCGCACGGTCAAAACGATGCCCGGCGGGACAGACCACGCCGTTGTCCACCGCATTCAGCGGCTCACTGCAGATCGGGCACGCGAGCATCAGGCGAGCAACTTGATCATGGTCTGGTAGTAAATCTCGGTCAGCACATCGAGATCGGCCGCCAGCACACGCTCGTTGACCTGGTGAATGGTCGCGTTGACCGGGCCCAGTTCAACCACTTGCGTGCCCATGGTCGCGATGAAACGGCCGTCGGAGGTGCCGCCGCTGGTCGAAGCCTTGGTCTGGCGACCGGTGATGTCCTTGATGCTCGCCGACACCGCGTCGAGCAGTGCGCCCGGCTCGGTGAGGAACGGCAGGCCGGACAGCGCCCAATCGATGTGCCAGTCCAGGTCATGTTTGTCGAGGATGTCGGCAACGCGTTTCTGCAGGCCTTCGACAGTCGATTCAGTGGAAAAGCGGAAGTTGAACACGGCCACCAGATCACCCGGAATCACGTTGGTCGCGCCAGTGCCGGAATTGACGTTGGAAATCTGGAAACTGGTCGGCGGGAAGAAATCGTTGCCGTGATCCCAGTGCTCGGCGGCCAGTTCGGCCAGCGCTGGCGCGGCGAGGTGGATCGGGTTCTTGGCCAGGTGCGGATAGGCCACGTGGCCCTGAATGCCTTTGACGGTGAGCTTGGCGCCCAGCGAGCCGCGACGGCCGTTTTTCACCACGTCGCCGACCAGCGTGGTGCTCGACGGTTCGCCGACGATGCACCAGTCCAGACGCTCGTTACGTGCGGCCAAACGCTCAACCACAGCCTTGGTGCCGTGGTGCGCCGGGCCTTCTTCGTCGCTGGTGATCAGGAAGGCGACCTTGCCTTTGTGGTTCGGGTAGTCGGCGACGAAGCGCTCGGCGGCGACGGTCATCGACGCCAGGCTGCCTTTCATGTCCGCCGCGCCACGGCCGCAGAGCATGCCGTGTTCATCGATCAGCGCGTTGAACGGGTCGATCTGCCAGGCAGTCACCGGACCGGTCGGCACCACGTCGGTGTGACCGGCGAAACACAGCACCGGGCCATCGTTGTTGCCGTGGGTGGCCCAGAAGTTATCCACGTCTTCAATGCGCATCGGCTCCAGTTTGAAACCGGCATCGCCCAGGCGCTGCATCATCTGCTTCTGGCAGTCGGCGTCGACCGGCGTCACAGACGGACGGCGGATCAGGTCGATGGCGAGTTGAAGGGTCGGCGAAAGGTCGGCGTGGGCCGTCATGGAAAACTCCGAAAACTTGAAATTGGGCAAGGGCCAATGTGGGAGCGAGCCTGCTCGCGAATGCGGTGTGTCAGTCAACATAATCGGTGATTGTTACAACGCCTTCGCGAGCAGGCTCGCTCCCACAGGGGATTGAGTTCGGTCAGTAAGACCGGTTATCACGCCAAGCCCCGCAAAATGGCGGTTATCTTAAAGCAAAACGGCGACCATTGGCCGCCGTTTAGTGCATCGACAAGGAATTAGACGGCCGGTGCGGGCTCAGGCGCCGCCGCCGGTTTTGGCAGCGACGACAGGAACGCCATGATCAGCGCGGCCAGATACGGCAGCGACTGCACCAGCAACATGACCACCCAGAAACGCATGTCGTTGCTCGGCATGCCGTTGACCAGATAGATCCCCAGCGCCGCGCCCCACAACAGCAGCATGATGAACAGCTCTTCGCGTGCTTCGGAGATCGCCACCCAGAAACCGTGGTTATCAGCGTTTTTCGGCGTGCGGAAGAACGGAATGCTGCTGGTGAAGAAACCGTACAACACCGCTTTGGCAATGGTGTGCGACAACGCCAGCCCGGCCAGCGCGGCGCAGAACGCATCCTTGAGGTTCACGCCAACGGCGCGACGGTACAGGAAGATGATCTTGCCAACCTTGAACACAAACAGCGCCAACGGCGGGATCGCGAAAATCAGCAGCGGCGGATCGACCCGTTGCGGCACGATGATCATCGCCGCCGACCACAGCAGCGCGCCGACGGTGAAGAAGATGTTCATGCCGTCCGCGACCCACGGCAACCAGCCCGCAAGGAAGTGGTAGCGCTGACCGCGAGTCAATTCGGTGTCCTTGCCGCGCAGCAGGCTGCCGGTGTGGCGCTTGATGATCTGAATCGCACCGTAGGCCCAGCGGAAGCGCTGCTTCTTGAAGTCGATGAACGTATCCGGCATCAGGCCCTTGCCGTAGCTGTCGTGGTAATACGCCGCCGACAGGCCTTTTTCGAATACGCGCAGACCGAGTTCGGCATCCTCGCAGATACACCAGTCGGCCCAGCCCAACTCTTCCAGAACCGAACGGCGAGTCATGGTCATGGTGCCGTGCTGGATGATCGCGTCACGGTCGTTGCGGGTGACCATGCCGATATGGAAGAAGCCTTTGTACTCGGCGTAGCAGAGCTTTTTGAAGGTGCTTTCGTTCTGGTCGCGGTAATCCTGCGGCGACTGCACCACGGCGATTTTCGGGTCGGCGAAGTGCGGCACCATGTGCTTGAGCCAGTTCGGCGACACGCAGTAGTCGGAGTCGATGACCGCGATCACTTCGGCATCCTTGGCGGTGTGCGGAAGCAGGTAATTCAGCGCGCCGCCCTTGAAGCCGGCCAATGGCGAAACGTGGAAGAACTTGAAGCGCGGGCCGAGGGTTTCGCAGTAGTCGCGCACCGGCTCCCACACCGCCGGGTCCTTGGTGTTGTTGTCGATGATCAGGACTTCGTAGTCCGGGTAATCGAGAGCCGCCAAGGCGTCGAGGGTCTGTTTGACCATCTCCGGCGGCTCGTTGTAGCACGGCACATGGATCGACACTTTCGGGCGGTAGTCCGAGTCACCCACCACCGGCAGGAATTCGCGTCGACGTTTGTGAATCCACACCGCTTCGGCCAGTTCATGGGCCTCGGTGAGTAACACGATGAACACCCCGAACGCACCAAGTGCCAGCAGGAAACCCACCGTCAGACTGAACCACGTGCTGTATTGGAGGCTGTAGTCGTAACCGATCCACACCAGCACCGACCCGCAAAGGAAGGCGATAAAGGTCAGGAAGACGCGTCCACGCTGGCGCAGCGCCGAGCCATCGATCATCAGCAACGTCAGCGACAACAGCGCCAGCACGACCGAGCCGACTGCCAGCACGCGCCACTGTGGGATCGCTACCACCGGGCCTTCGAAATTGAATTTCTGCTGGCGCGCGGCGTTAAACACGCCCCAATACGCGCCGACCGAACCTTCGTCGCTCGCCTTCCACGGCTGGTCGAACGCTTCGATCACGAAGTAGTTGAAGCCCTGGCGATTGAGCTTGTTGACCAGCGTGCGCAGGTAGATCGCCTGATCCGCCGGCGACGCATCAGCGCCACCGCGCATGCGACCGTTGCTCGGCCAGCCGATTTCAGACAGCAGCAACGGTTTTTTCGGGAACATCTTTTTCAGGTCGCGGGCACGGTCGAAAACGAACTGGCCGGCCTTGTCGACCGGGATGAATTCCCAGTAAGGAAGAACGTGCGCGGCGATCAGGTCAACGTGCTTGGCCAGTTCCGGGTGTTCTTCCCAGACGTGCCACTGTTCGGACGTGGTGACCGGCACTTTTACCGCAGCACGAACCCGGTCGAGCAGCACGCTGAGTTGTTCAGCGGTGATTTCCTTACGGAAGATCGCTTCGTTACCGACCACCACGCGAACCACACTGCGCGACGTGTTGGCCAGTTCGATGGCGCGAGTGATTTCCCGTTCATTGCGCTCTTCATCGGGGCTGATCCAGATCCCCAAAGTCACGCGCAGACCGAACTCTTCAGCCAGTTTCGGAATGTCTTGCAGGGAGCCGTCGACCGAGTAGATACGGATGTTATCCGTCAACTTGCTCATGATCTCGAGGTCGCGGCGCATCTCGTCGTCAGACGGATACTGGTCCTTCTGTGGGTACTGTCCCTGCTGGAACGGCGAATAAGAGAAACCGGAGATCTGTTCCGGCCAGTTGGGCGCAGAGACCGGGCGATTGATCAGCGCCCAGAAACCAGTGAACAGGGCGGCGATTGCCAGAACCACCACCAGGTTGAGACCAAATTTACGCGATGACATAGCTGTTTCGGGTTCCAAAGGCTGTGGAACGAAGGATCGGTAGGCTATACGCCAAAGGGGCGCGCATCCTACACCGGTAGTTCGCCAGTCGTACAACGGACGGGGAAATTACTCACATTTGGCAAGTGCCGTTGACTTAAGTTCTTACACTTGTCGCTTGAAGCTTAAAACTTGTGGCTGCGTAGCCCTATAATGCGCGCCGGTTTTTGGGGTAATGGTCATGAGTACAGAAGATCCGCGGTTTGCAGGCATTGCCCGTTTGTATGGCATCGAAGGCATGGAGCGCTTGCGCGCGGCCCATGTGGCGATCGTCGGCGTCGGTGGCGTCGGTTCCTGGGCGGCGGAAGCCATTGCGCGCTGTGGCGTGGGCGAGATTTCGCTGTTCGACCTCGACGACGTCTGTGTCAGCAACGCCAACCGCCAGTTGCACGCGCTGGACAGCACCGTCGGCAAACCCAAGGTCGAGGTGATGGCCGAGCGTCTGCGCGGGATCAACCCGGACTGTACGGTGCACGCCGTGGCGGATTTCGTCACCCGCGAGACCATGGCCGAATACATCACGCCGAACATCGACTGCGTGATCGACTGCATCGACGCGGTCAACGCCAAAGCGGCGCTGATCGCCTGGTGCAAGCGCCGCAAGATTCAGATCATCACCACCGGTGGCGCGGGTGGGCAGATTGATCCGACGCTGATTCAGGTCTGTGACCTCAACCGCACGTTCAACGATCCGCTGGCTTCGAAAGTGCGCTCGACATTGCGCCGTGATTACGGGTTCTCGCGCACCGTGACCCGCCATTACAGCGTGCCGTGCGTGTTCTCCACCGAGCAACTGCGCTATCCGAAACCGGACGGCAGCATTTGTTTGCAGAAGAGTTTTGTCGGCGACGGCGTGAAGCTGGACTGCGCAGGCGGGTTTGGCGCGGTGATGATGGTCACGGCGACGTTCGGGATGGTTGCGGCGACCAAGGCTGTGGACAAGATTGTGGCGGGTGTTCGGCGCCCGGCGGAGCGGGTCAAACCTCAGGTTTGAGGTTGCCAGTGATGGCCCCTTCGCGAGCAGGCTCGCTCCCACACTGGAATGCGTTCACATGTGGGAGCGAGCCTGCTCGCGAAGGCGATCAACCTGCCAACTCATTCATCCGCTTGAGCACAGCATTCAGGCCATTGCTGCGTGACGGCGACAACTGTCGCGACAGCCCCAACTGACTGAACCAGTCCGGCAAATCCACTTGCTGCAACTCATTAGCGGTCAGGCCATTGACTCGCAACAGCAGCAACGCCACCAATCCACGAATCATCCGTGCATCGCTGCTCGCTGCGAACTGCCAGTGGCCATCCTGTAACGCGCCGACCAGCCACACCTGGCTTTCACAGCCATGTACCCGGTTGGCGTCGCACTTGTGCGCGTCATTCAACGGCGGCAGACGATCACCAAACTGCATCAACAACCGCGCCCGCTGTTCCCAGCCGGCGGCATTCTGAAACGTTTGCAGCGCCTCGGCGGCCTCTACCGGCAAGCTCATCGCAACAACTCCAGCGCCTGATCCAGCGCTTCAAAGAACCGTTCCAGGTCCTCGGAATCGTTGTACAGCGCCAGCGACACCCGAATCGCCCCCGCCAACTCGAAACGCTTCAGCAGTGGCATCGCGCAGTGATGACCCGCACGCACGGCAATGCCTTGCTCGGTCAGCAGGTGTGCGAGATCGGCGTTGTGCACGCCTTCAACAACAAAACTGGCCAGCGCCAGTTGCGGTTTGCCCAGCAGACGAATGCCGTTACGCGCCGCAAGGCCGCGCAACAGATAGTCATGCAACGCCGCTTCGTGTGCTGATACCGCGTCCTGATCCAGCCCGGCCAGATAGTCGAGGGTCGCACCGAGGCCGATCACGCTGGCAATCGGCGGCGTGCCCGCCTCAAAACCCAGTGGAGCAGGGCGGAAACGTGCGTCGTGATAGTTGGCTTCCAGGACCATTTCGCCACCGAACTGCCACGGCTTTAGCTGTTCAAGCGCCATGTTGCGCCCAAATAGCACGCCGAGGCCATCGGGGCCATACAGCTTATGGCTGGAAAACACGTAGAAGTCGCAACCCAGTGCCTGCACGTCATGCCGACCGTGAACCACACCTTGCGCGCCATCAACCACGGTCAGTGCGTTGTGCGCCTTGGCCATGCCCAGCAGCGCCGGCAAGGGTTGCCAGGCACCGAGCACGTTGGACAACTGGCTGACCGCCAGCAAGCGCGTACGCGAGCCGATCAGGTGCACAGCGGCGGCGAGGTCGATCAAACCGTCGGCGTCCAGTGGCAGGATCACCAGCTTCAGTTGACGACGTTGTGCCAGTTGCTGCCACGGCAGCAGGTTGGCGTGATGCTCCAGAGCGCTGATGACAATTTCATCGCCCGGCTGGAAAAGATGTTCCAGGCCATAAGCCAGGAGATTCAGCGCGCTGGTGGCGCCGTGGGTAAAGATGATCTGTCCGCTGTCACCGGCATTGAGCCATTGCGCAACTTTCAGCCGACTGTCTTCGAACGCCTGGGTGGCATGGGCCCCGGGCAGGTGTTGTGCGCGGTGCACATTGGCCGCGCCGTTAGCGTAGTAATGCGTCAGCGCGTCGAGCAGGGCTTGAGGTTTCTGGGTGGTGGCGGCGTTATCCAGATAGGTCTGGTCTTGCCGTTGCAGGGCGGCGATGGCCGGGAAATCGGCGCGCCAGGGAGAAGGAATCATCACGGTTTTCAGCCCTGGAGAAGATGGGCGGGATGTACGCCAAACCTGGTGGGAGCGAGCCTGCTCGCGAAGGCGTCCTTGAAGACGCCAAAAGCATCGCGAGCAGACTCGCTCCCACAGGTGCCTACGGCAATTTAGTTGTGAGCGTGCAGTGCTTCGTTCAGCTCGATCGCCGATTTGTGGGTTTTGCATTCCACCGCACCGGTTTCCGAATTGCGACGGAACAGCAGGTCGGTCTGGCCGGCCAGTTCACGGGCCTTCACAACTTTAACCAGATTGTTGTGTTCATCCAGCAGCGCGACTTTGGTGCCGGCGGTCACGTACAGGCCCGACTCGACAGTGTTGCGGTCGCCCAACGGAATACCGATACCGGCGTTGGCGCCGATCAGGCAGCCTTCGCCAACCTTGATCACGATGTTGCCGCCGCCCGACAGGGTGCCCATGGTCGAGCAACCGCCGCCCAGGTCCGAACCCTTGCCGACGAAGACGCCAGCCGACACGCGGCCTTCGATCATGCCCGGGCCTTCGGTGCCGGCGTTGAAGTTGATGAAACCTTCGTGCATCACGGTGGTGCCTTCGCCCACGTAAGCACCCAGACGCAGACGCGCGGCGTCAGCGATACGCACGCCGGCCGGTACCACGTAGTCGGTCATTTTCGGGAACTTGTCCACCGAGAACACTTCCAGCAGCTCGCCACGCAGACGCGCTTCGAGTTGCATTTCCGCCAGTTCGCTCAGGTCGATTGCGCCCTGGCTGGTCCATGCAACGTTCGGCAGCAGCGGGAAGATCCCGGCCAGGCTCACGCCGTGCGGCTTGACCAGACGGTGCGACAGCAGATGCAGCTTCAAGTACGCCTCAGGCGTGGAGGTCAGTTGCGCGTCTTCAGCCAGCAAAGTGGCGACCAGTGGCTTGTGGCTCTCGGCCAGACGGGTTAGCAGTTTGCCTTGAACGGCGTCAATGCCTTTGACTGCTTCAGCCAGTTGCGCCGCTTGTGCGGTGGTGAAGGTGATGGCCTGGTTGCCTTCGGTGTAACCGAGGATCGGCGCAACAGCAGCGACCAGTTCGGCCGAAGGATTGAGCAGTGGCTGTGCGTAAAACACTTCGAGCCAGGCGCCCTGACGGTTTTGCGTGCCGACACCGAAAGCGATGCTGAACAGAGAGTTGGACATGTGAATACCTCTACAAAGAGTGACGGGCTGCTTACTTCAGAGCGGCCGCGTAGATATCTGGCTTGAAGCCAATCAGGGTTCGGTCACCGAGATCGAGCACCGGGCGCTTGATCATCGAGGGTTGGGCGAGCATCAGTTCGATGGCTTTTGCTTGGTCGAGATCGGCTTTACGTTCGTCGTCGAGTTTGCGAAAGGTCGTGCCTGCGCGGTTCAACACCGTTTGCCAGCCGTGCTCGTCACACCATTGGATCAGGTGTTCACGGTCGATACCGGCGGTTTTGTAGTCGTGAAAGTCATAGGCGACAGCGTGTTCATCAAGCCAGGTGCGCGCCTTTTTCATGGTGTCGCAGGCTTTGATGCCGAAAAGGTGCAACGTTTTACTTGAAACGGTCAAGGAATTGCCCCCTTTACAGGTGCTGGAAAAAAATGGTGTCGGATTATGCCATGACCAAAGCGTTTCGGGCGCCCGGCTTCATTACCCTGCACCAAATCCCTGCAGGAGCTGTCGAGTGAAGCGAGGCTGCGATCTTTTGATTCTGTTCTTAAACATCAAAAGATCGCAGCGTGCGCAGCTCCTGCACGGGGATCAGTGTCGGCGTGCGACATAGGTGCAACGGTCAGGCGCAGCCTAAACGGCTAATATGGCAGTTCAACGCTGTCGATCGTCCGAGATTTTGATTTATGCAAACCGCTTACACCGTCCTGATCCTGCTGATGCTGGTCAGCGTTTCGCGTCTGGTCGGACGGGTTATCCCACTGCCGCTGCCACTTGTGCAAATTGCCGCCGGCGCCTTGCTGGCCTGGCCGACCCTTGGTTTGCACGTAGCGCTGGATCCCGAGTTGTTTCTGTTCCTGTTCCTGCCGCCGCTGCTGTTTTCCGATGGCTGGCGCATGCCCAAACGCGAACTCTGGCACCTGCGTGGCCCGATCCTGACACTGGCCGTGGGGCTGGTGCTGTTCACTGTGGTCGGCGCCGGGTACTTCATTCATTGGTTATTGCCGACGATTCCGCTGCCGGTGGCGTTCGCGTTGGCAGCAGTGCTGTCGCCGACTGATGCCGTGGCCGTCTCCGCGATCTCGCAAAACCGCTTGCCGACCCCCTTGATGCACATGCTGCAAGGCGAAGCGCTGATGAACGATGCGTCGGGCCTGGTGACGTTCAAGTTTGCTTTGGCCGCTGCGGTAACGGGCGTGTTCTCGCTGGCCACCGCCAGTTTGACATTCGTATTGGTGGCGGTCGGCGGCCTGGCCGTCGGTGTGGCGCTGAGTTGGCTGGTCGGGCGTTTGCGTTCGTGGATGATCGCTCGCGGGTGGGATGATCCGGCGACCCACGTGGTCTTCATGTTACTGCTGCCGTTTGCGGCTTATGTGTTGGCTGAACGCCTTGGCGCCTCGGGCATTCTGTCGGCGGTGGCGGCGGGGATGATGCAGAGCTGGCTCGATCTGCTGCCGCGCCAGACCAGCACGCGATTGCTCAATCGCAGCGTTTGGTCGCTGCTGGAGTTCGCTTTCAATGGCTTGATTTTCCTCCTGCTCGGTCTGCAGCTGCCGGACATCATCAAAGCGGTGGTCAGCCATGAACCGACGTTGTGGCCGGCGTTGTTTTACCGCTGCCTCGATGTGATCGCGATTTTCCTCGCGCTGGTGCTGTTGCGGTTTATCTGGGTACAGAGCATCTGGCGCTTATCGGTGTTGTTGCGGCGGTTGCGTGGTAAAGGTGCGCTGACGCAAGTGCCGACTGCGCGATCCTGCTGGCTGCTGACCGTCGGCGGCGTGCGCGGTGCGGTGACACTGGCGGGTGTGATGTCGGTGCCAATGTTGATGGGGGCGGACGCCTTTCCCGAGCGTGATCTGCTGATCTTTATTGCTGCGGGGGTGATCCTGTTGTCGCTGGTATCGGCGTGCATCGCCTTGCCGTTGTTGCTGCGTGGCATCGAAAAAAGCCCTGATGACAAGCGTCGTCAAGAGGTCCGCGATGCCTGGCGCAAGACGGCCGAGGCCGCGATTCATGCGCTCGAAACCGAAGAGGCTAATCAGCACGACGCCGCGCAAGCTGCGCTGGCGGCGGAACTGAAGGCGCGGATCATGTCCGAATACCGCCATCAACTGGAGGTGTTCAACGATTCGGCGGAAGCCCAGGCGCTGGCGTTCCAGATGGATCTGCTGGAGCGCCGATTGCGCCTCAAAGCGTTGCGGGCGCAACGACTGGAGTTGTATAGCCTCAGCCGCCATCACCAGATTGGCGATGACGTACTGCGAGAAGTGTTGGGTGAACTGGACCTGAGTGAGGCCAATCTGGGGGTAGTGAAGTGATGGAATCCCCCGGTTCGAGTTGGCTTACCTCGGATAAAGTAATTTCATCAGTTGTTTGTCTTTTTTGCTGATCTTGCGATTGATGGGGACTTCCCAGTCACCCACTGTCAGATCGTTCGCCACCGGGTGATGCATGATCGACCTTTTGTCGTAGGCCGTGTAAATCGCTTCCAGCGTGTCGAAAGGGGTAAACAGGTTGTGGTCGACTTGCGCGGGCGCAAGCGGGCCCATTTCGCGATTCTGATAGAACTCGTAGACCTTTGGTTTATCCCAGGGGATTTTCGCCTGCGGATGCTGGTGTTCATGCATCGCGCCAAGGGCGTGACCAAACTCATGAGTCACGATGACTTCGAAGTCTGGATGATCCGGTTTCACGCCCAGGTCCATGGTTCTGTCATCAGGATGAATCAACAACGCGTCGGTGCCGAGCATTGAGCTGTTGAAGTTATTGGTAGTGGCGATGCGTATGTCACCCACGAGGTCGTCAACGAACTCGAATTTCAGGTTGATATACGGCAACCATTGACTGGCTGCCTTGATGATTCTGTCTTTATGATCCGCTTCGAGTTCGTCCATGAAGGCAATCTTCAAGGCACGGCCGTTTGCCCATAGCTTTGAATAATTAAATGTCGAGCGTTTACGGCGGTTGCCGGTAGTTGAACTTTTCGTTGTGCCGGCATTAGCCGGGTTTTCATTGATGGCTGCCGCGTAAGCCTCTTTATCGTCGGGCCATTGTATAAGTTTGCAATCTGTCAGTTCGTGCATGGTGGATTTCGTCCTTGAAATTAAGAATCGGCAGTTATTCGGAAGCGGCGAATAGTGCAAGTCGAGACTAGTACTTGGCCGACAGACAAGTGCAGTGCACAGTTATATAGACTGTTACGTCATATTTGAATGTTGCGAGCAGGGGCGAGTCCGGCACCACGGTTACGCGTCACTTGAAAATCGCTGGATTGGCGCTGACATGCTCAGGCAGGCAACTGCGCATAGTTGAGAGCAGGGTAGATTTTCCTGGCGAAGGCCTTGTCCTTGTCGCTAAGCGTCAAATTGAGGCCAACCGCTTCATTTCCATAGATCAGGTTGCTAGTCGGGTAATGCATGATGGAGTGTTTGTCGTAGTCGCCGAAGATGGCTGCTTGCGGAAATTCCAGATCGAAAAGGTTGTCGTCTACGTCCTCCCTTGTCCAGCCATGATGCTTGGCCAGGTACTCATAGGCTGCTTCCTTGTTCCACGGGATGCGCGCCTGCGGGTGCAAATGGGCGTGGTGGAAGCCCAGTGCGTGGCCAAATTCATGCTGGACCACGTGGTCGAAAATCGGTGAGTCCGGCGCGGTGCCCAAAACCATTGTGGGTTCGTTGAAATCCACTTTCATCGCGTCGGTCCCTATAAACGAATAGCTGTCTTTTCCTTGCAGGGCGATCCGAATCATTCCAGGCACGTTTTCGACCAATTCAAAGGCAAGGCTGACGAAAGGTTCCCACTTGCGGATGCCTAGTTCGATTCGGTATTTCAGTTCGTCGGGCAGGTCGTGCATGAAAGAGATGGTGATGGTGCTGGCATTCTCCCAGAACTTGGTTGTGTAACCCAAGGAGCGTTTACGACGCGCTGCTGGCGTGCCGTTATTGTTTTCCGATAAGCGCTCGGAGTTGTCTTTCGGTTTTGCCATTCTCACGAAATTATAATTGTGCATGGTCAATATCCTTATTGATTGCAAAGGTGTTGCCTTGATTAAGCAGGCGTCAAGGTCTTTGTGTTTGAGGGTAATAGGGTTTTGGTTTTCGGCAGGCTCGGTTTAGTAGAAGTTCGCGCGATTAAGGTCGCTCTACAATGGCCAGCGTTTCAAGGGGGAAGTTAGACCGAGCAGGAAGAAGAGTAAATGTGCTCGTTGTAAACGCTTATATCACAACGGTTGATGCCCGCACCGGATTGCCCGGTGCGGGCCATGATTACTGTTGGCGAGTAATGAACGCGCGGATCCGCTGTGCCGCCTCAACGCATTCGGCAAGTGGTGCAACCAGCGCCATCCGTACCCGGCCTGCGCCCGGATTGACGCCGTCCACTTCGCGGGACAAGTACGAACCTGGCACCACGGTCACGTGTTCTTCGGCAAACAGGTCACGGCAGAATGTCGCGTCGTCACCTTTCACGTTTGGCCACAAATAAAAACTGCCATCGGGACGCTGCACGTCCATTACCGGGCTGAGGATTTCCAGTACTGCGTCGAATTTCTCGCGATACAGGGTGCGGTTGGCGCGCACATGTTCTTCGTCATTCCAGGCGGCAACGCTGGCCAGTTGGGTTTGAACCGGCATCGCACAGCCGTGATAGGTGCGATATAGCAGGAAACCCTTGAGGATCTCGGCATCGCCGGCAACGAAGCCGGAACGCAAACCGGGCAGGTTCGAGCGCTTGGACAGGCTATGGAACACCACGCAGCGCTTGAAATCCTTGCGACCCAGTTCGACGCACGCGCTGAGCAGGCCCGGCGGCGGAGTCTGCTCGTCGAAGTAAAGCTCGCTGTAGCACTCGTCGGCGGCGATCACGAAGTCGTGTTCATCTGCCAAGGCGATGAGTTTTTTCAGGGTGTCGACCGGAATCAGCGCGCCTGTCGGGTTACCCGGCGAGCACAGGAAAAGAATCTGGCAGCGCTTCCAGATGTCCGCTGAAACAGCGTCGAAATCAGGGTTGAAGCCGTTATCGTCCAGGCACGGCAGGTAATGTGGCTTGGCGCCGGCCAGGAACGCCGCGCCTTCGTAGATCTGATAAAACGGGTTCGGGCTGACCACCAGCGCGTCATCACCACGATTGACCACAGTCTGGGTGAAGGCGAACAGCGCTTCACGGGTGCCGTTGACGGGTAACACGTTGCGGGCCGGGTCGATCCAGCCGCTCGGAACGCCGAAGCGGCGTTCGCACCAGCCGGCGATGGCTTCGCGCAGGGCCGGGATGCCGAGCGTGGTTGGATACACCGCCATCTGATCCAGACTGTTTGCCAGTGTCTCGGCGACAAAGCCTGGCGAGCGGTGTTTCGGCTCACCGATGGACAGCGCGATCGGGCGCTTGTCCGGGTTCGGGGTCACGGTGCCGAGCAGGGCGCGGAGCTTCTCGAACGGATAGGGCTGGAGCTGGTTCAGAGCGTTGTTCATCGTTGCGGGGTCTCGTGCAAAGCAGTTAAATCAGGTCGCGCATTCAAATACTGATGCGCGAAAGATTGATATCGGGTTCATGGCTGACGCTCAACTGCTCGACAATCGCATCCTGCAAGCGGCTGCACAGCAGCGGATCGGACAAGGGCTGATTTTTCGCATCAGTAATAAAGAACACGTCCTCCACTCGTTCGCCCAACGTTGCAATCTTGGCGTTTTGCAGCGACAGGTCAAACTCCAGAAAGATGCCGCCGATCCGCGCCAGCAGACCTGGTCGGTCAGGCGCGGTCAATTCCAGTACGGTGACCGGGCGTTGCGCGTCGTTGTGGATAGTGACCTGCGGCGCGAACGCGAAATGCTTGAGCTGGCGCGGCACCCGACGCTGAATGATCGTCGGGTAGTCGTCCGGATTGCGCAGAGCGTCGGTCAAACCGTCGCGGATCTGCTTGATTCGCACAGGGTTGTCGCCGATGGATTCGCCATCGTTGTCGAGCACGATGTAGGTGTCGAGGGTGAACTGACTGCTCGAGGTGATAACCCGGGCGTCGTGAATGTTCAGGTTGAGCTGATCCATCGCCGCCACGGTCACCGCGAAGAAGTCGTGCTGATCCGGCGCATAAATGAAGATCTGTGTGCCGCCCTCGAACTCGCGTTGGGTGGTTTCCTTGATCAGTACCAGCGGCCCGCCATCGACGGGTTGCTGGAGGATCGCATCGCTGTGCCAGGCCACGTCGCCGGCGGTGTGGCGCAGGAAATAGTCGTCACCCAGTTGCGCCCACAATTGTTCGACGTCGTCCGGATCGGTGCCGCCGCGCACGAGGATGTCGAGTGCCGCGCTCTGGGTCTGGCGGATCTGCTCTTCGCGATCCACCGGGTTCTCCAGACCGCGACGCAGCGCCCGCTTGGTTTCGGTGTAGAGCTGGCGCAACAGGCTGGCGCGCCACGAATTCCACAGCGTCGGATTGGTCGCGTTGATGTCGGCCACGGTCAGCACGTACAGATAGTCGAGACGGGTTTCATCGCCGACTGCCTGCGCGAAATCGTGAATCACCTGCGGGTCGGACAAGTCCTTGCGCTGGGCGGTTGTCGACATCACCAGGTGGTTCTGCACCAGCCAGACGATCAGGCGGCTATCCCACACCGGCAACTGATGGCGCTGGCAGAACGCCTCGGCATCGATCGCGCCGATCTCCGAGTGATCGCCATGCCGGCCCTTGCCGATGTCGTGATACAGGCCGGCGAGATAAATCAGCTCGGGTTTCGGCAGCTTGGCCATGAGCTTGCTGGCCAGTGGGAATTTTTCCGACACTTGGGTGTACTGCAGCTTACGCAGGTGTTTGATCAGGTTCAGCGTGTGTGCATCGACCGTATAGATGTGGAACAGGTCGTGCTGCATCTGCCCGACGATAAAACCGAACTCCGGCAGGTAGCGCCCGAGAATGCCGTAACGGTTCATCCGTCGCAGATTGCGATGAATGCCGATCTTGCATTTGAACAACTCGATAAACAGGCTGGTGTTGCGGATGTCGTTGCGGAAATCGTCGTCGATCAGGTGACGATGTTCGCGCAGCAGACGAACGGTGTCGGCGCGCACGCCTTTGATTTCCGGCTGCTGGGCCATCAGCACGAATATCTCGAGCATGGCGAATGGGGTGCGGCGGAACACATTGTCGTTGCGCGCTTCGATGTAGCCGTCATGTAGCTGGAAGCGCGAATTGATCGGCTGTGGCGGCGCTTCGTCTTCCGGCGCGAGGATGACTTCCTCGAAGTGCTGGATGATCAGGTCGCTAAGCTGGGCGATGCTCATCACCACCCGGTAATACTGCTGCATGAAGTTTTCGATGCTGTGCTTGGCGTCATCGCCTTCGAACCCCAGCAACGTTGCAATCGAACGCTGATGATCGAACAGCAGGCGGTCTTCGGAGCGCCCGGCGAGCATGTGCAGGGCGTAGCGCACCTTCCAGAGGAATTCCTGGGAGGACGCGAGCAACGCATTCTCGCTCTCCACCAGGAAACCTTCGCCGGCGAGTGCACGCAAATTCAGCGTGCCGTACTGACGACGGGCAACCCACAAAATCGTCTGAATATCCCGTAGTCCGCCGGGCGAGCCTTTGACGTTGGGTTCCAGGTTGTATTCGGTATCGTTGTACTTGTGGTGGCGAGCCTTCTGCTCGGCGCGTTTGGCCAGGAAAAACTCTTTGGCGGGCCACATGTGCGCAGTGCTGGTGACGTCGAGCATGCGTTGACGCAAACGCTCGGGGCCGCAGATGGTGCGGCTTTCCATGAGGTTGGTGACCACGGTCAGGTCGGCGCGTGCCTCTTGCGCGCATTCGTCCACCGAGCGAACGCTCTGACCGACTTCCAGGCCGATGTCCCACAGCAATGTGAGAAACCGCTCGATCGAATCGCGGAAAACTTCGTGGTCGGCGCTGTCCAGCAGGATCAGCAAATCAATGTCCGAGTAGGGGTGCAATTCGCCCCGGCCGTAGCCGCCGACTGCGACTAGCGCGATGTCCGCGTCTTCGCTCCAGTTGAACTGCTCCCAGGCCTTTTGCAGGATATTGTCGACGAACCAGGCACGGTCTTCGATCAGCCGCCGAATATCACGACCACTGCGAAAACGTGCGTCAAGCACTTCGCGGGCCTGGCGAATCGCCTTCTTGAAGGCGGCGATGGGGCTCGCTTTCAGGGCCAGCTCAGCCTGGAACTGGCCACGGTCGAAGAGTTCGGGATCCACCTGCGGCATCGATTGGCTTTCCTTCTATAAGGCTGGGAGCGTTTGTGGATCAGGCCGAGATGCGTGGAATGGTGTCATCGGCACGCAGGGTGAAGATCTCGTAGCCGGTGTCGGTGACCAGCAGGGTGTGTTCCCACTGGGCCGAGAGTTTGCGGTCCTTGGTGATCGCGGTCCAGCCGTCGCCCAATACTTTGGTGTCGGCCTTGCCCTGATTGATCATCGGCTCGATGGTGAAGGTCATGCCGGCCTTCAGTTCCATACCAGTACCGGCGCGGCCGTAGTGCAGGATCTGCGGCTCTTCGTGGAACACCTTGCCGATGCCGTGGCCACAGAACTCGCGAACCACCGAGAAGCCGTTCTTTTCTGCGTGTTTCTGGATAACTTCACCGATGTCGCCGAGCCGGCAGCCGGGTTTGACGATCTCGATGGCCTTGTACATGCATTCCTGAGTGATCTGCGAAAGGCGCTCGGCCCACACCGGCACTTCACCGACATGGAACATGCGGCTGGTATCGCCGTGGTAACCGTCCTTGATCACGGTGACGTCGATGTTCAGGGTGTCGCCGTTTTTCAGCGGCTTGTCATTCGGGATGCCGTGGCAGACGACGTGGTTGATCGAGGTGCAGATCGACTTCGGGTAGCCCTTGTAGTTGAGCGGAGCAGGGATGGCCTGCTGCACGTCGACGATGTAGTCGTGGCAGATCTGGTTCAGTTGATCGGTGGTAACGCCCGGTTTGACGTGTTCGGCAATCATTTCCAGCACATCGGCGGCCAGTTTGCCGGCGACACGCATGCCAGCGATGTCCTCGGGAGTTTTGAGGTTAACGGTCATACAGGCTCTCTTTGCGCTCGGCGGCGCTTGCTGTTACGGATAGGGCGGCAGGTGTGCGTTTTTTGCGACCCTGAAAAACGCGATTCTAGCAGACGAGAGGAGCAAATCCGCGCCTGCATGCATCGCTTCTGTCTATACAATGGTGCCCGCGGCGCCGATTCCAAGAGGGCTGAGCCCATGTCCTTGGTGTCATTGCAGATTTCGAGTTCCGTTTCTGCCTTCCTTGTGATATAAAATGCGCCGCTTTCCGGGGATACCCCGAAAGGCTTAAATCCACACACGTGTCGACACGATGACCTGGGTGCTTTTGGCTTAATGCCACTGGTTGGTCATTGGGATACGTGGAGGCCAAACCCGACTTATTAAGGAACTATCATGTCCCAAGTCAATATGCGCGATATGCTGAAGGCCGGTGTGCACTTCGGTCACCAAACCCGTTACTGGAACCCGAAAATGGGTAAATACATTTTCGGCGCGCGTAACAAGATTCACATCATCAACCTTGAAAAAACCCTGCCAATGTTCAACGAAGCTCTGACTTTCGTAGAGCGTCTGGCCCAGGGCAAAAACAAGATTCTGTTCGTCGGCACCAAGCGTTCGGCTGGCAAGATCGTTGCTGAAGAAGCAGCACGTTGCGGTTCGCCGTACGTCGATCACCGCTGGTTGGGCGGCATGCTGACCAACTTCAAAACCATTCGTGCTTCCATCAAGCGTCTGCGTGATCTTGAAGTTCAAGCCGAAGACGGTACTTTCGCCAAGCTGACCAAGAAAGAAGCGCTGATGCGCACTCGTGATCTTGAGAAGCTGGATCGCTCCCTGGGCGGCATCAAGGACATGGGCGGTCTGCCAGACGCACTGTTCGTGATCGACGTTGACCACGAGCGCATCGCGATCACCGAAGCCAACAAGCTGGGCATCCCGGTAATCGGCGTTGTCGATACCAACAGCAGCCCGGAAGGCGTTGACTACATCATCCCAGGCAACGATGACGCAATCCGCGCTATCCAGCTGTACATGGGTTCGATGGCTGACGCTGTTATCCGTGGTCGCAGCAATGTTGGCGGCGGCACTGTAGAGTTCGCAGCTGAAGAAGCTCCGGCAGCTGCAGCTGAGTAATTGACGCCCTGGCGTTGACTCAGTAAGCAAAAAGGGGGCTTGGCCCCCTTTTTGCCACCTCGAAAACCATTTGTTAACAGCGCAGCTACAGCATCTGTAACGTGCAGCGGCTAACAAGGGTGTTTCGGGAAGAATTGAACGCCCGTTCGATCGGGTGGAATGGTTGAAAACCTATCCAAGAGGAATTTGAAAATGGCAGAGATTACTGCAGCGTTGGTTAAAGAACTGCGTGAGCGTACTGGCGAAGGCATGATGGATTGCAAAAAGGCCTTGACCAAGGCCGGCGGCGACATCGAAAAAGCCATCGACGACATGCGTGCTTCGGGCGCCATCAAGGCCGCCAAGAAAGCCGGCAACGTCGCTGCTGAAGGCGCGATCGCTCTGGTTGAAGACGGCAAGTCTGCCGTTCTGCTGGAAGTGAACTCGCAGACCGACTTCCTGGCTCTGCAAGACGACTTCAAGGCATTCGTTGCTGCCAGCGTCAAAAAAGCATTCGACGAGAAGCTCACTACCGTTGAGCCTCTGATCGAATCGCAGGAAGCTGATCGCCTGGTACTGGTAGGCAAGGTTGGCGAAAACGTCAACATCCGTCGTCTGGTTCGCGTTGAAGGTGATGTTGTTGGTGGTTACCTGCACGGCAACAAGATCGGTGTTGCAGTTGTTCTGAAAGGCGGCGACGTTGAGCTGGCCAAGGACATCGCCATGCACGTAGCGGCGACCAACCCTGAATTCCTGCTGCCATCGGAAGTTTCCGCTGAAGCGGTTGAGCGTGAGAAGGGCGTTTTCCTGAGCCTGAACGCTGACAAGATCGCTGGCAAGCCAGAAAACATCGTTGAAAACATGATCAAAGGCCGTATCAGCAAGTTCCTGGCTGAAGCGAGCCTGGTTGAGCAGGCGTTCGTCAAGAACCCTGAAATCAAGGTCGGCGATCTGGCCAAGAAAGCCGGCGCTGAAATCGTTTCCTTCACCTACTTCAAAGTAGGCGAAGGCATCGAGAAGCCGGTCGACAACTTCGCTGAAGAAGTTGCTGCCCAGCTGGCTGCCGCCAAGCAGTAAGACGGTTTTCAACTGTCGCCCGAAAGAGGCTGCCCGCTCACGCGCGCAGCCTCTTTTCAGATGGGGTAACCAATTATTTATTGGTTTCCACTTGGAACTGACTTACAAAGCCATGTTCCGATGGCGCTGAAGCAGCGCCAAGCTAGAGTGAACGCCAGCTGAAAACAGCTCGCAAAGAATTTTAAATACGCCGCAGGAGAGATTCGCAATGGCTCAGCAGGGCAGTGGTTATCAGGCTCGCTATAAACGCATTCTACTCAAGCTTAGCGGCGAGGCCCTGATGGGCTCGGAAGAGTTCGGGATCGATCCAAAAGTGCTGGATCGGATGGCGCTGGAAGTCGGCCAACTGGTCGGCATCGGCGTACAGGTCGGTCTGGTGATCGGCGGTGGCAACCTGTTCCGCGGCGAAGCCTTGAGCAAAGCCGGTATGGATCGGGTGACAGGCGACCACATGGGCATGCTGGCCACTGTGATGAACGCCCTGGCCATGCGCGACGCGCTGGAACGTGCGAATATCTCGGCAATCGTCATGTCGGCCATTTCGATGGTGGGCGTGACCGATCACTATGATCGCCGCAAAGCCATGCGTCACCTGAACTCCAAAGACGTAGTGATTTTCGCAGCCGGTACCGGCAATCCGTTCTTTACCACGGATTCGGCAGCCTGCCTGCGTGCAATCGAAATCGATGCCGATGTCGTCCTCAAGGCGACCAAGGTCGATGGCGTCTACACCGCAGATCCGTTCAAAGACCCGCATGCCGAGAAGTTCGATCATCTGACTTATGATGAAGTACTGGATCGCAAGCTGGGTGTAATGGACCTGACAGCTATTTGCCTGTGCCGCGACCACAAGATGCCGTTGCGTGTATTCAACATGAACAAGCCCGGCGCCCTGCTGAACATCGTGCATGGCGGCGCTGAAGGCACCCTGATCGAGGAAGGTCAACAATGATCAACGAAATCAAGAAAGACGCTCAAGAGCGTATGCAGAAATCCCTGGACTCTCTGGCCCACGCATTTGGTCAGATTCGTACCGGCAAGGCTCACCCAAGCATTCTGGGCAGCGTAATGGTGCCGTACTACGGCGCTGATACCTCCATTACCCAGGTGGCCAACATCACCGTAAAAGACTCGCGCACCCTGCAAGTCGTGGCTTTCGAGCGCAACATGCTGGCGGCTGTCGACAAGGCGATCCAGAGCGCAGGTCTGAACCTCAACCCGACCAACTTGGGCGAGTTGTTGCTGATCTCCATGCCTGCCCTGACCGAAGAAACCCGCAAGGGCTTCACCAAGCAGGCACGCAGTGCCGCTGAAGACGCTCGTGTTGCCGTGCGCAACATCCGTCGCGATGCGCTGGGCGATTTGAAGAAGCTGGTTAAAGACAAAGAAATCAGCGAAGACGAAGAGCGTCGCGCTGCTGCCGATATTCAGAAACTCACCGACAAGGCTGAGGCTGATATCGACGCGGCTACCAAGCAGAAAGAAGCGGATTTGATGGCCGTATAAGGGTCGAGTTTTTAATGGACAAGACCAAGCAGACTGCGCCGTCCGCGGTGCCGCGCCATGTCGCGATCATCATGGATGGCAACAATCGCTGGGCGAAAAAACGCTTTATGCCGGGTGTCGCCGGGCATAAGGCGGGCGTGGATGCGGTTCGTGCGGTAATCGAGGTGTGTGCCGAGGCCAAGGTCGAGGTGCTCACCCTGTTCGCTTTCTCCAGTGAAAACTGGCAGCGCCCGGCCGATGAGGTCAGCGCTTTGATGGACCTGTTCTTCAAGGCGCTGCGTCGTGAGGCCAAGCGCCTTAACGACAACAACATCAGCCTGCGCATCATCGGCGATCGCTCGCGCTTTCATCCGGAGCTTCAGGTCGCGATGCGCGAAGCCGAGGCCATGACCGCGGGTGCCAACCGTTTTATCCTGCAGATTGCCGCCAATTACGGCGGTCAGTGGGATATCGCACAAGCTGCACAGCGTCTTGCACGTGAAGTTCAGGCCGGGCATCTGCGTCCGGAGGACATCACTCCGGATCTGCTGCAAACCTGTCTGGCAACCGGCGATCTGCCGCTGCCGGACTTGTGCATCCGCACCGGTGGCGAGCACCGCATCAGCAACTTCCTGTTGTGGCAACTGGCTTACGCCGAATTGTACTTCTCCGACCTGTTCTGGCCGGACTTCAAACACGATGCCATGCGCAATGCGCTGGCCGATTTCGCTTCGCGCCAACGTCGCTTCGGTAAAACGAGCGAACAGGTCGAAGCTGGAGCCCGGGTTTAATGCTTAAACAACGAATCATCACCGCGCTGATCCTGCTGCCGATCGCCTTGTGCGGGTTTTTCCTGCTTGAAGGTTCCGGTTTTGCGCTGTTCATCGGTCTGGTCGTGAGCCTGGGCGCCTGGGAATGGGCGCGACTCGCGGGCTTCACTGCACAATCGTTCCGCGTCGGTTTTGCCGCTGTCGTCGCGTTGATGCTGTTCGTCATGTATGTGCTGCCTGGTCTCGCACCTTGGGTGCTCGGTGCTTCGGTGCTATGGTGGGCGGTCGCGACGTATCTGGTGCTGACCTATCCACGTTCCAGTGAGCATTGGTCCAGTGCGGCCACCAAACTGGTGATCGGCTTGCTGATTTTGCTGCCGGCCTGGCAAGGTCTGGTACAGATCAAGCAGTACCCGCTGGGTAACTGGCTGATCATGGCAGTCATGGTGTTGGTCTGGGGCGCAGATATCGGTGCCTATTTTTCTGGCCGTAAATTTGGCAAGCGCAAGTTGGCTCCTCAAGTCAGCCCCGGTAAGAGTTGGGAAGGCGTTTACGGTGGTCTGGCGCTGAGCCTGGTGATCACCGCGATTGTCGGCCTGGTGCGTGACTGGACGGTGGCCGAGTTGCTCAAGGGGCTGATTGGCGCTGCGCTGATCGTCTTCATTTCGGTCGTGGGAGACCTGACCGAAAGCATGTTCAAGCGTCAGTCCGGCATCAAGGACAGCAGTAACCTGCTGCCCGGTCATGGCGGTGTGCTTGATCGCATCGACAGTCTGACCGCTGCCATTCCAGTGTTTGCCGTGTTGCTGTGGATGGCTGCGCCGTGAGCCGCCCGCAACTGATTACCGTACTGGGCGCTACCGGCTCGATTGGTCTGAGCACCCTTGATGTGATTGCGCGTCATCCTGAGCGTTATCAGGTGTTCGCGTTGAGCGGTTTCACGCGCCTCAGCGAATTGTTGGCCTTGTGCATCCGTCACGTGCCGCAATTTGCCGTGGTGCCGGAAGTCGCTGCAGCTCGCGGTTTGCAGGACGATTTGCGTGCAGCCGGCCTGGCGACCCGTGTGCTGGTGGGTGAGGCTGGCTTGTGTCAGGTCGCTTCTGCGCCGGAAGTCGATGCGGTCATGGCGGCGATCGTCGGTGCCGCTGGCCTGCGTCCGACGCTGGCGGCTGTCGAAGCAGGCAAGAAGATTCTCCTGGCTAACAAAGAGGCGCTGGTCATGTCCGGCGCCCTGTTCATGCAGGCTGTGCGCAAGAGTGGTTCGGTGCTGCTGCCAATCGACAGCGAACACAATGCGATTTTCCAGTGCATGCCACAGGATTTCGCCAGCGGATTAAGCAAGGTCGGAGTCCGTCGGATTTTACTGACAGCTTCTGGTGGGCCGTTCCGGCAGACACCCATGAGTGAATTGGCGCATGTTTCACCTGAGCAGGCGTGTGCGCATCCGAACTGGTCAATGGGCCGCAAGATTTCCGTGGATTCGGCCAGCATGATGAACAAAGGTCTCGAACTGATCGAGGCCTGCTGGTTGTTTGATGCAAAACCAGCGCAGGTCGAGGTGGTGATTCATCCGCAAAGCGTGATTCATTCGCTGGTCGATTATGTCGACGGTTCGGTCCTGGCTCAGTTGGGCAATCCTGACATGCGCACTCCGATCGCCAGCGCGCTGGCCTGGCCGGAGCGTATCGACTCCGGCGTCGCGCCGCTGGATCTGTTTGCGATCGCGCGTCTGGACTTCGAAGCGCCGGATGAAGAGCGCTTCCCGTGCCTGCGTCTGGCGCGGCAAGCGGCCGAGGTGGGCCACAGCGCACCGGCGATGCTCAATGCGGCCAACGAAGTGGCGGTGGCAGCGTTTCTCGACGGACGGGTTCGTTACTTGGAAATCGCGAGTATCATCGAGGAAGTCTTGAACCTCGAGCCGGTCGTAGCGCTGGATGATCTCGACGCTGTGTTCACGGCGGACGCGAAGGCGCGAGTTCTGGCCGAGCAATGGCTGGCTCGTCACGACCGATAGGTTTTGCAACACAATGGTTTCAAGCAGCACTGAACAGGATTGCGGAGAAAGTAGATGAGCGCGCTCTATATGATTGCCGGCACCCTGATCGCCTTGGGTGTGCTGGTCACCTTTCACGAATTCGGCCACTTCTGGGTCGCGCGTCGCTGTGGCGTCAAGGTTCTGCGCTTTTCCGTAGGCTTTGGCATGCCGCTGCTGCGCTGGCACGACAAGCAAGGTACTGAGTTCGTCATCGCTGCGATTCCGCTGGGTGGCTACGTCAAGATGCTCGATGAGCGCGAAGGCGACGTCCCGGTTGATCAGCTCGATCAGTCGTTCAACCGCAAGTCCGTTCGCCAGCGTATTGCTATTGTCGCGGCTGGCCCCATCGCCAACTTTCTTCTGGCCCTGGTGTTCTTCTGGGTATTGGCGATGCTCGGTAGTGAGCAGGTCCGCCCGGTAATCGGTGCGGTCGAATCCGGCAGCATCGCCGCGAAGGCTGGTCTGGGTGCAGGTCAGGAGATCGTCGCGATTGATGGCGAGCCTACTTCCGGCTGGGCCGCCGTCAATTTGCAGCTGGTTCGCCGGCTCGGCGAAAGCGGCTCGCTGCAGGTGCTGGTGCGCGAGCAGGGCTCTACGGCGGATTCGCCGCGTGAGCTGACGCTGGATAAATGGCTCAAGGGGGCTGATGAGCCTGATCCGATCCGCTCTCTGGGGATTCGTCCATGGCGTCCGGCCCTGCCACCTGTGCTCGCCGAGCTGGACCCAAAAGGCCCGGCCCAGGCCGCTGGCCTGAAAGCCGGTGATCGCCTGGTGTCTCTTGACGGTCAGGCGCTCAATGACTGGCAGCAAGTGGTCGATACCGTTCGTACGCGTCCTGATACCAAAATCTTGCTGCGGGTCGAACGTGATGGTGCTCAAATCGACGTTCCTGTCACTTTGGCAGCGCGCGGTGAAAGCAAGGCGCCAAGCGGTTATCTGGGCGCAGGTGTCAAAGCGATCGACTGGCCGCCGGAGATGATCCGCGAAGTCAGTTATGGCCCGTTGGCCGCGATTGGCGAGGGCGCCCGTCGTACTTGGACCATGAGCATCCTGACGCTGGATTCGCTCAAGAAAATGCTGTTCGGCGAGCTCTCGGTAAAAAACTTGAGTGGACCGATAACCATTGCTAAAGTGGCGGGCGCTTCTGCCCAGTCGGGTGTCGCTGATTTCCTGAATTTCCTTGCTTATCTGAGTATTAGCCTGGGTGTTCTGAATTTGCTGCCCATTCCTGTACTGGATGGGGGGCATTTGTTGTTTTATCTGATCGAGTGGGCGCGTGGTCGTCCCTTGTCGGATCGGGTGCAAGGTTGGGGGATACAGATCGGTATCAGTTTGGTGGTCGGGGTGATGTTGCTTGCTCTGGTCAACGATCTGGGTCGACTGTAACGCTTCGCTGAATTGCGAATCTGCCGCATTTTGCGGCAGTTTGTTTATTGCCAGTTGGAATAAGAAAGGACTTCATGAAACGTCTGCTGCTAACTGCGGTTCTCACCGTATTGATGATCGCCGAAGTTCACGCCGAGTCCTTCACCATCTCTGATATTCGCGTCAATGGCCTCCAGCGGGTCTCCGCGGGTAGTGTCTTTGGTGCCTTGCCGTTGAACGTCGGCGAGCAGGCGGATGATCGTCGCCTGGTGGAATCCACTCGTGCGTTGTTCAAAACCGGTTTCTTTCAAGACATCCAGCTGGGCCGCGAAGGCAACGTTCTGGTGATCACGGTCGTCGAACGTCCGTCGGTTGCCAGTATCGAGATCGAGGGCAACAAGGCGATCTCCACTGAAGACTTGATGAAAGGCCTCAAGCAGTCCGGTCTGGCCGAAGGCGAAATCTTCCAGCGTGCCACCCTCGAAGGCGTGCGTAACGAACTGCAGCGCCAGTACGTCGCGCAAGGTCGCTATTCGGCTACGGTCGATACCGAAGTGGTATCGCAGCCGCGTAACCGCGTCGGCCTGAAAGTGAAGATCAACGAAGGCACTGTTGCGGCCATTCAGCACATCAACGTGGTGGGTAACACGGTTTTCCCTGAGGATGACCTGACCGACCTGTTCGAGCTGAAGACCACCAACTGGCTGTCGTTCTTCAAGAACGATGACAAATATGCCCGTGAAAAACTGTCCGGTGACCTGGAACGTCTGCGTTCCTACTATCTGGACCGCGGCTATATCAACATGGATATCGCTTCGACCCAGGTGTCCATCACCCCGGACAAGAAGCACGTCTACATCACTGTCAACGTGACCGAAGGCGAGAAGTACACCGTTCGCGACGTCAAACTCAGCGGTGACCTCAAAGTTCCTGAAGACCAGATCAAGTCCTTGTTGCTGGTGCAGAAAGGCCAGGTGTTCTCGCGCAAGCTGATGACCACAACCTCTGAACTGATCACCCGTCGTCTGGGTAACGAGGGTTACACTTTCGCCAACGTCAACGGGGTGCCTCAGCCGCACGATGATGACAACACCGTGGACATCCTGTTTGCCGTCGATCCGGGCAAGCGTGCCTACGTCAACCGCATCAACTTCCGTGGTAACACCAAGTCGGAAGATGAAGTGTTGCGTCGTGAAATGCGTCAGATGGAAGGTGGCTGGGCTTCGACCTACCTGATTGACCAGTCCAAGACCCGTCTTGAGCGTCTGGGCTTCTTTAAAGAAGTCAACGTCGAAACCCCGGCCGTTCCGGGTGTCGATGACCAGGTTGATGTGAACTACAGCGTTGAAGAGCAGGCTTCGGGTTCGATTACCGCCAGTGTCGGTTTCGCCCAGAGTGCCGGTCTGATCCTCGGCGGCTCGATCACCCAGAACAACTTCCTCGGTAGCGGTAACCGCGTCAGCATCGGTCTGACACGAAGCGAATACCAGAGCCGCTACAACTTCGGCTATGTTGACCCGTACTGGACTGCCGATGGCGTAAGTCTGGGTTACAACGCGTTCTACCGCACCACTGACTACGATGAACTCGATGCCGATATCTCGAGCTACTCCGTAGACAGCCTGGGCGCCGGTGTCAACGTTGGCTACCCGATCAGCGAGACTTCGCGACTGACCTTCGGTCTGTCTGCTCAGCAAGACACGATCAATACAGGTAAATACACCGTTGACGAGATTTTTGACTTCGTCAAAAAGGAAGGTGACAGCTATCTGAACTTCAAGGCTTCGGCCGGCTGGTCCGAATCGACCCTGAACAAAGGCGTTTTGCCGACCCGTGGCCGTTCCCAGAGCCTGACCCTGGAGAGCACCATTCCGGGCAGCGACCTGTCGTTCTTCAAACTTGATTACCGTGGCCAGTTGTTCCAGCCGCTGAGCGAAAACTACACCATGCGTCTGCACACCGAACTCGGTTATGGCGATGGTTACGGTTCGACTGACGGCTTGCCGTTCTATGAAAACTACTATGCTGGTGGTTTCAACTCGGTTCGTGGTTTCAAGGACAGTACGCTTGGCCCGCGAAGCACGCCGAGTCGTGGCGCAGATAAGACCGGTAACACCGGTACGCTGGCCGACCCGGATCAGGATCCGCTGCCATTTGGCGGTAACGTGTTGATCCAGGGTGGTGTTGAACTGCTGTTCCCGCTGCCGTTTGTCAAAGATCAGCGCTCCCTGCGTACTTCGGTATTCTGGGATGTGGGTAACGTATTCGACTCCAAGTGCGAGAAGACTACCAACGCTACCGTCGGTTCGACTTCCGCTACTCAGTGCAACGACATCAGCCTGAGCAACATGGCAAGCTCCGTCGGTGTGGGCGTGACCTGGGTCACCGCGCTGGGTCCTCTGAGCTTCGCGTTGGCCATGCCGATCAAGAAACCGGATGACGCTGAAACTCAAGTGTTCCAATTCTCCCTCGGCCAGACGTTCTAAGCGTCTGACCCAAGATAACGACAATGGATTTTGTAGGAGTGCATCGTGCGTAAGTTGACTCAATTGGTTCTCCTGGCCTCCGTACTGGTGGCAGGCCCGGCGTTCGCCGACATGAAAATCGCGGTCCTGAACTATCAGATGGCCTTGCTGGAATCCAACGCGGCGAAGAAGTACGCCGTGGATGCCGAGAAGAAGTTCGGTCCGCAACTGACCAAGCTGAAGACTCTGGAAAGCAGCGCCAAAGGAATTCAGGATCGTCTGATGGCCGGTGGCGACAAGATGCAGCAAGGCGAGCGCGAGCGTCTGGAACTTGAATTCAAGCAGAAGGCCCGTGATTTCCAGTTCCAGTCCAAGGAGCTGAACGAAGCCAAAGCCGTTGCCGACCGCGAAATGCTCAAGCAACTGAAGCCAAAACTGGATGGCGCAGTGGAAGAAGTCATCAAGAAAGGTGGTTTTGACCTGGTGTTCGAGCGTGGCGCAGTCATCGATGTCAAGCCTCAGTACGACATCACGCGCCAGGTTATCGAGCGCATGAATCAGCTGAAGTAACCCATGACCGTGACTATCAAGCTCGGCCAGTTGGCCGAGTTCCTCGGCGCCACCCTGCGTGGCGACGCGGAGAAGCAAATTACTGGGCTAGCCACTTTGCAAGAGGCTGGCCCAGCTCAGTTGAGCTTTCTGGCAAATCCGCAATATCGCAAATTCCTTGCCGGTTCTCAGGCAGCAGCGTTGCTGCTCAAAGAGGCGGACGCCGAGGGTTTTGCCGGTAACGCATTGGTGGTGCCGGATCCTTATCTGGCCTACGCACGCATCTCTCACCTGTTCGATTCCAAGCCAAAAGCCACTGCGGGTATTCATCCTTCGGCGGTAATTGCAGCTGACGCGGTGGTTGATCCAACTGCCAGTATCGGTGCGTTTGTGGTGATCGAGGCGGGTGCGCGGATTGGTGCGCAGGTCACTCTGGGTGCCCATTGTGTTATCGGTGCACGCAGTGAAATCGGTGAGGGCGGCTGGCTCGCTCCACGGGTGACGCTGTATCACGATGTGCGCATCGGCAAGCGTGTGGTTATCCAGTCCGGTGCCGTACTCGGTGGTGAAGGCTTCGGCTTTGCCAACGAGAAGGGTATCTGGCAGAAAATCGCCCAGATTGGTGGTGTGACCATCGGTGACGATGTGGAGATCGGCGTGAATACCGCCATCGACCGCGGTGCGCTGGCCGATACCGTGATCGGTAATGGTGTAAAGCTCGACAACCAGATCCAGATTGCTCACAACGTCCAGATCGGTGATCACACCGCGATGGCTGCGTGCGTGGGCATCTCCGGCAGCACCAAAATCGGCAAGCACTGCATGCTGGCCGGTGGTGTCGGTCTGGTCGGGCACATTGATATTTGCGACAACGTTTTCCTGACCGGGATGACCATGGTGACCCACTCGATTACCGAGCCGGGCGCCTATTCTTCCGGCACAGCCATGCAACCGGCTGCCGAATGGCGCAAAAGCGCGGCACGCATCCGTCAGCTCGATGACATCGCGCGACGTTTGAAACAGCTGGAAAAGCGCGTAGGGGAAGTGACCCCTGACGGCAATGCTTCATCAGATGGCTGATACCATTTCCATATCAAGTGTGCACAGCCTCTAGACTGCCTCCTTGATTTGCTAGAGGAGTGCGCGTCAGTCGCGCTCCCAATCTTTACATAGGCTTCCCCCCGAAATGATGGACATCAACGAGATTCGCGAATACCTGCCTCACCGTTACCCGTTCCTGCTGGTGGACCGGGTGGTGGATCTGGACACTGAAGGCAAGCGAATTCGCGCCTACAAGAATGTCAGCATCAATGAGCCGTTCTTCAATGGTCACTTCCCTGCGCACCCAATCATGCCGGGCGTGCTGATCATCGAAGCGATGGCTCAGGCTGCCGGGATCCTCGGTTTCAAAATGCTCGACGTCAAACCGGCCGACGGCACCCTGTATTACTTCGTTGGTTCGGACAAACTGCGCTTCCGTCAGCCAGTCAAGCCGGGCGACCAGTTGATTCTTGAAGCGACGTTCATCAGCTGCAAACGCAAGATCTGGAAGTTCGAATGCCAGGCTTCGGTTGATGGCAAGCCGGTCTGCTCGGCCGAGATCATCTGTGCGGAACAAAAAGTATGAGTTTGATTGACCCTCGCGCAATCATCGATCCGTCGGCCGTTCTGGCTGACGGCGTCGAGGTCGGCCCGTGGTCGATCATCGGCGCAGGTGTGGAAATCGGCGAGGGTACCGTGATCGGGCCGCATGTGATCCTCAAAGGTCCGACCCGCATTGGTAAACACAATCGCATCTACCAGTTTTCTTCGGTAGGCGAAGACACGCCCGACTTGAAGTACAAGGGCGAAGAAACCCGCTTGGTGATCGGTGACCACAACGTCATCCGTGAAGGCGTAACGATTCACCGTGGCACCGTTCAGGACCGTTCGGAAACCACGCTGGGCGATCACAACCTGATCATGGCTTATGCCCACATCGGTCACGACAGCGTCATCGGCAATAACTGCATCCTGGTCAACAACACCGCGTTGGCTGGTCACGTGCACGTCGATGACTGGGCGATCCTCTCCGGGTTCACCTTGGTTCACCAGTATTGCCACATCGGCGCCCACAGTTTTTCCGGTATGGGCACGGCGATCGGCAAAGATGTTCCGGCCTTTGTCACGGTATTTGGCAACCCGGCCGAAGCGCGCAGCATGAACTTCGAGGGCATGCGCCGTCGCGGGTTCAGCGAAGACGCTATCCACGCGCTGCGCCGTGCCTATAAAACCGTTTATCGCCAAGGGCTGACAGTTGATCAGGCCTTGGTCGACCTGGCAGGACCTGCTGCTCAGTTCCCGGAAGTCGCGGTGTTTCGCGACTCCATCGAGTCGTCGACTCGCGGCATCACCCGCTGATCATGGCCAGTCTGCGTATTGCGCTGGTGGCGGGGGAGGCTTCCGGTGACATTCTCGGTGCCGGCCTCATGCGTGCCCTCAAGGCACAAAACCCGTCAGTCGAGTTCATCGGCGTCGGCGGTCCGTTGATGCAGGCCGAAGGCCTGACTTCCTATTTTCCCATGGAGCGCTTGTCGGTCATGGGGTTGGTTGAGGTTCTCGGCCGACTGCGCGAGTTGCTCAAGCGTCGCAAAAAGCTGATTGCCATGCTGATTGCCGAGAAGCCTGACGCGTTCATCGGCATCGATGCTCCGGACTTCAACCTCAATATCGAACTCAAGCTGCGTCAGGCCGGGATCAAAACCGTGCATTACGTCAGCCCGTCGGTGTGGGCATGGCGGCAGAAGCGCGTGCTGAAGATTCGCGAAGGTTGCGATCTGATGCTTACGCTGTTCCCCTTCGAAGCCAAATTCTACGAAGAGAAAGGCGTGCCAGTGCGGTTCGTCGGTCACTCGCTGGCCGACGCAATACCGCTGCAAGCCGATCGCGCCGCCGCACGTGCCGAGCTGGGCCTGCCAGACGGGCCTCTGGTCGCGTTGATGCCCGGCAGCCGTGGCGGTGAAGTCGGTCGTCTCGGCGCGTTGTTTCTCGATACTGCCCAGCGCTTGCGAGCCCTGCGTCCGGGTGTGCGTTTTGTCATGCCGTGCGCCAGTCCGGAGCGCCGTGTGCAACTTGAAGAGCTGCTCGCCGGCCGTGATCTGCCGGTGACGTTGCTCGATGGCAAATCCCACCTGGCTCTGGCCGCGTGCAATGCGGTGCTGATCGCTTCCGGCACGGCGACCCTTGAAGCGCTGTTGTACAAGCGGCCGATGGTGGTTGCGTATCGCCTGGCACCGCTGACGTTCTGGATTCTCAAACGCATGGTCAAGAGCCCGTACGTGTCCCTGCCGAACCTGCTGGCCCAGCGCCTGTTGGTGCCGGAATTGTTGCAGGACGATGCGACAGTCGAGGCGCTGGCTCAGACCCTGTCGCCATTGATCGAGGGCGGCGAAGAGCAGACCCGTGGTTTCGACGAGATCCATCGCACACTGCGGCTGGATGCTTCCAACCAAGCGGCGGATGCCGTGCTGAACCTGGTCGGTCAAACACGATGAGCAAGAAAGATATGCAGATGGGCCTGGATTTCACTCTGGTTGCCGAAGTTGAAGAGCTGGTCGCCGGTGTCGATGAAGTCGGTCGTGGCCCGTTGTGCGGTGCGGTGGTGACGGCAGCGGTGATCCTCGATCCGAACCGGCCGATTCTCGGTCTCAATGACTCGAAGAAACTCACCGAAGCCAAGCGTGAAAAGCTTTACGACGAGATCATCGAGAAGTCCCTGAGCTGGTGCATCGCCCGTGCCGAAGTCGAAGAAATCGACGAGCTGAACATTCTGCACGCGACCATGCTGGCCATGCAGCGCGCGGTGGCCGGGCTGCACATTCAGCCGAAACTGGCGATGATCGACGGCAATCGCTGTCCGCACTTGCCCATGCGCGCCGAAGCGGTGGTGCAGGGCGATGGCAAGGTTCCAGCCATTGCAGCAGCATCGATTCTGGCCAAGGTCAGTCGTGACCGCGAAATGGCCGCATTCGAATTGATCTATCCGGGTTACGGTATCGGCGGCCATAAAGGCTACCCGACGCCCGTTCATCTGGAAGCGTTGGTCCGTTTGGGCCCGACGCCGATTCACCGGCGCTCGTTCGCCCCGGTGCGTCAGGCTTATGAGGCACTGGAAGGTCTGACGCAGGTTTAGTCGCAAGGCTGATGTTTTGTTCGAGGCCCGGTACAATCCGGGCCTTGTTGTCTCTCTGTAACTGGACAGGATCACTATGCCGGCTTCATTCGTTCATCTACGCCTGCACACTGAATACTCCCTGGTCGACGGGCTGGTGCGGATCAAGCCGCTGGTCAAGGCACTGACCGCCATGAACATGCCGGCGGTTGCGGTCACTGATCAGAACAACATGTGTTCCCTGGTCAAATTCTATAAAAACACCATGGGCGCAGGCATCAAGCCGATCTGCGGCGCCGACCTGTGGCTGTCGAACAAGGACCCGGACGCACCCCTGAGCCGGCTCAGCCTGTTGGTGATGAACGCCAAGGGCTATCGCAACCTCACCGAGTTGATCTCGCGCGGCTTCATCGAAGGCCAGCGCAACGGCATGATCATCATCGAGCGCGAGTGGGTCGCCGAGGCGAATGAAGGCCTGATCATGCTGTCCGCCGCCAAAGAGGGCGAGATCGGCATGGCGCTGATCAGTGGCAACCCAGCCGAAGCCGAGGCCCTGACGCGTGAGTGGATGTCGGTGTTCCCGGACCGCTTCTATCTGGAAATCCAGCGCACCAGTCGCCCTAACGATGAAGAGCAGTTGCACGGCGCCGTGGCCCTGGCCGACAAGCTCGGTGCGCCGCTGGTGGCGAGCAACGATGTGCGTTTCATCAATCAGGAAGACTTTGCCGCCCACGAAACCCGGGTGTGCATCGGTGAGGGCCGTGCCCTCGACGATCCTCGGCGCTCGAAGAATTACAGCGATCAGCAATACCTCAAAAGCGCCGAGGAAATGGCCGAGCTGTTCAGCGACATTCCCGACGCAATCGAAAACACCGTCGAGATCGCCAAGCGCTGCAACATCGAAGTAAAACTGGGCACACACTTTTTGCCCAACTTTCCGATTCCCGATGGCATGACCATCGACGAGTATTTCCGCAAGGTGTCCTTCGATGGTCTGGAGGAACGGCTGGCGGTTTTGTTGCCAAAAGACACCACCGAAGATTACGACGCCAAGCGTCAGGTCTACGTCGACCGGTTGAATTTCGAGCTGGATATCATCATCCAGATGGGCTTTCCCGGTTACTTCCTGATCGTTATGGACTTTATCCAGTGGGCCAAGAGCAACGGTGTGCCGGTAGGCCCGGGCCGTGGGTCGGGTGCCGGCTCGCTGGTGGCCTATGTGCAGAAGATCACCGACCTCGATCCGCTGGAATACGACCTGCTGTTCGAACGTTTCCTTAACCCGGAACGGGTTTCCATGCCCGACTTCGACGTCGACTTCTGCATGGACGGGCGTGACCGGGTCATCGACTACGTGGCCGAGAAGTACGGCCGCAACGCGGTAAGCCAGATCATCACGTTCGGTTCCATGGCCGCCAAGGCTGTGGTGCGTGACGTGGCGCGGGTGCAGGGCAAGTCCTATGGCCTGGCGGATCGTCTGTCGAAGATGATTCCGTTCGAAGTCGGCATGACCCTGGAAAAAGCCTACGAACAGGAAGAGATCCTGCGCGATTTCATCAAGGTCGATGAAGAAGCCGCGGAAATCTGGGAGATGGCGCGCAAGCTCGAAGGCGTTGTGCGTAACGTCGGCAAGCACGCCGGTGGTGTAGTAATCGCGCCGACCAAGCTGACTGACTTCTCGCCTATCTATTGCGACGAGGCCGGCGACGGTCTGGTGACCCAGTTCGACAAGGACGACGTTGAAGCCGCCGGACTGGTGAAGTTCGACTTCCTCGGCCTGCGGACCCTGACGGTCATCGACTGGGCGCTGAAGACCATCAACCGCGACCGTGCCAAGGTCGATCAGCCGCCGCTGGACATCGCGTTCATCCCGCTGGACGACAAGCCGACCTATCAGCTACTGCAAAAAGCCGAAACCACGGCGGTGTTCCAGCTCGAGTCGCGCGGTATGAAAGAGCTGATCAAAAAGCTCAAGCCCGACTGCCTGGAAGACCTTATTGCACTGGTGGCCCTGTTCCGTCCGGGCCCGCTGCAGTCAGGCATGGTTGACGACTTCATCAACCGTAAGCACGGTCGCGCCGAACTCGCGTACCCGCACTCGGACTACCAGTACGAAGGCCTCAAGCCTGTATTGGCGCCGACTTACGGCATCATCCTGTATCAGGAACAGGTGATGCAGATTGCCCAGGTCATGGCCGGTTACACCCTTGGCGGTGCGGACATGCTGCGTCGGGCCATGGGTAAGAAAAAACCCGAAGAAATGGCCAAGCAGCGCGGCGGTTTCATTGAAGGTTGCAAGACCAACAATATCGACGCGGACCTGGCCGGTAACATTTTCGACCTGGTGGAAAAGTTCGCCGGTTACGGCTTCAACAAGTCTCACTCTGCCGCTTACGGCCTGGTGTCGTATCAGACCGCTTGGCTGAAGACGCATTACCCGGCGCCGTTCATGGCGGCGGTACTGTCGGCGGATATGCACAACACCGACAAGGTCGTGACCTTGATCGAAGAAATTCGCACCATGAAGCTGCGTCTCGATGCGCCGGATGTGAATAATTCGGAGTTCAAGTTCACGGTGAACGACGACGGCCGCATCGTCTATGGCCTCGGCGCAATCAAAGGCGTCGGCGAAGGCCCGGTGGAAGCGATCACCGAGGCGCGTCAGGCGGGACCGTTCAAGGATCTGTTCGACTTCTGCGCCCGCGTCGACCTCAAACGCATCAACAAGCGCACCCTTGACGGCTTGATCCGCAGCGGTGCGCTGGATCGTCTCGGCCCGTATTTCCACGACGAACAAAAGGCTTATCAGGCCAATATCGACCGCAACCGCGCCGTGCTGCTGGCGGCGATGGAAGAGGCAATCAAGTCAGCCGAACAGACCGCCCGTACACGCGACAGTGGCCACGCCGACCTGTTTGGCGGGCTGTTCGTCGAGGAAGACGCCGATGTTTATGCGGTGCATCGCAAGGCCAAGGAGCTGACCCTCAAGGAGCGCCTCAAGGGTGAGAAAGACACCTTGGGCCTTTACCTCACCGGCCACCCGATCGACGAATACGAAGGCGAAATTCGTCGTTTCGCCCGTCAGCGCATCATCGACCTGAAACCGGCGCGCGATACGCAAACCGTGGCGGGGATGATCATTGCCCTGCGGGTGATGAAGAACAAGAAGGGCGACAAGATGGGCTTCATCACCCTCGACGACCGCTCCGGGCGGATCGAGGCGTCGCTGTTTGCCGAGGCGTTCCACTCGGCGCAGTCGCTGCTGCAGACCGATGCGATGGTGGTGGTCGAAGGTGAAGTCAGTAACGACGACTTCTCCGGTGGCCTGCGCCTGCGGGTCAAGCGGGTGATGAGCATGGAAGATGCACGCACCAACCTCGCCGAGAGCCTGCGTCTGAAGTTGCAGACGCAGGATCTCAAAGGCGATCAGCTACGCTGGTTGGGTGATCTGCTCAAGCGTCATCGCGGGGCGTGCCCGATCACCATGGAGTACACCAGCCCTGATGCGAAGACCTTGCTGCAGTTCGGCGAGACCTGGCGAATCGATCCGGCGGATGCCTTGATTCAAGCCCTGCGTGACCAGTTCGGGCGAGACAACGTCTTCCTCCAATACCGTTGACCGGCAGTTGCCATCATTGCACTTGCCCGCAACCTGAATTTTTAATCTCGACCTCAGCGCGCCTCTCCCTTAAGGTAGGGCGCGAATAGACAACCGGCCGGCCCAAGCTCATTTGGGACACGACCCAAGACGGACGCCTATGAACCCGAATTTTCTAGATTTCGAACAGCCGATCGCCGACCTGCAAGCCAAGATCGAAGAGTTGCGCTTGGTCGGTAATGACAATTCGCTGAATATCGGCGATGAGATCTCCCGCCTGCAGGACAAGAGCAAAACGCTGACCGAAGACATCTTCGGCAAGCTGACCAGTTGGCAGATCGCACGCCTGGCACGTCACCCGAAACGTCCGTACACCCTGGACTACATCGAGCACATCTTCACCGAGTTCGACGAACTGCACGGCGATCGTCATTTCTCCGACGACGCTGCAATCGTTGGCGGTATTGCCCGTCTGGACGACCAGCCAGTGATGATCATCGGTCACCAGAAGGGCCGCGAAGTACGCGAGAAGGTTCGCCGCAACTTCGGCATGCCGCGTCCGGAAGGCTACCGTAAGGCTTGCCGTCTGATGGAGATGGCCGAGCGTTTCAAAATGCCGATCCTGACGTTCATCGACACGCCGGGCGCCTACCCTGGCATCGACGCTGAAGAGCGCAACCAGAGCGAAGCGATCGCCTGGAACCTGCGTGTCATGTCGCGCCTGAAAACTCCGATCATCGCCACCGTTATCGGTGAAGGTGGTTCCGGCGGCGCATTGGCGATCGGCGTGTGCGATCAGTTGAACATGTTGCAGTACTCGACCTACGCGGTGATTTCGCCGGAAGGTTGCGCCTCGATTCTGTGGAAAACCGCCGAGAAAGCGCCGGATGCCGCCGAAGCGATGGGCATCACGGCCGAGCGTCTGAAAGGCCTGGGCATTGTCGACAAGGTTATCGGCGAGCCATTGGGCGGCGCGCATCGTGACCCGGCAGCCGCTGCGGCGTCGATCCGTGCCGAGCTGAGCTCGCAACTGGCGATGCTGCAGAAGTTCGACAACGAAGCGCTGCTCAAGCGCCGTTATGATCGACTGATGAGCTACGGTCTCTAAGTCGAAACGCGATATCTGATGTGGGAGCGAGCCTGCTCGCGAAAGCGGTATGACAATCGACGAATGTGTTGAATGTTAAATCGTCTTCGCGAGCAGGCTCGCTCCCACATTTGATTGAGGCAAAGAGAACGATATGGGGCAGTCCATGATTGATTTGCCTTCCCGGCTTTTGCTTAATCTTGCAGCCTGGCGCAATGCCAGGAACTGGCGCGTCGCTTTCTCCGGCGGCCTCGATTCCACTGTCCTCCTGCATCTGCTGGCCCATCTCGCCAAAACCGAGTCCCTCCCGACGCTAAGCGCCATCCACATCCATCACGGCCTTCAGGCTGCAGCCGATTCGTGGCCGGAACATTGCCAGGCGGTCTGCGATGCGTTGAGCATTCCATTGCAAGTGGAGCGGGTGAAGGTGCAACCGGGCGGGAGTCTTGAACGGGCGGCGCGGGATGCGCGCTATGCGGTGTTCGGTTCGGTAAACCAGTCCAACGACGTTTTGCTGACCGGTCAGCACCGCGACGATCAGGCGGAAACCCTGTTGTTTCGTCTGTTGCGCGGTGCCGGCGTGCGTGGGCTTTCGGCAATGCCGGCGCAGCGTCCGTTGGGGCAGGGCACGTTGGTTCGGCCTTTGCTCGACGTCACTCGCGCCGAACTTGAAGCCTACGCCGCGGCGCACCAGCTGCAATGGATCGAAGACCCGTCAAACGAAGATCGGCAGTTTTCGCGCAATTACCTGCGTCATCAGATCGTGCCCCTGCTGACCGGGCGCTGGCCGCAAGCGCAAGCCAACATGGCCCGCAGCGCCGCGCATCTGCGTGAAGCGCAAGGCTTGCTGGATGAGCTGGCAGAGATCGATCTGGCGCACGCCAAAGCCTCGACTGATTTCGAATGGCTGGGTGTGCCGTCGCTGGATTTGGCACCGTTGGCGGCGTTGTCCGTGGCCCGCCAGCGAAATGCATTGAGCCACTGGCTCGAACCACTGACTCGGCTGCCTGATACTGACCATTGGTCGGGATGGGCGGATGTGTGCGCTGCCGCCCACGATGCATCGCCGGTCTGGCGTCTGGCCGATGGCGAGTTGCACCGCAGCGCCGGTCGTCTCTGGTGGCTGAGCGGCGACTGGTTGCGTGCGCCAGTGATCGGCGGCGAGTGGCACACCCCGACATCACCGCTACGCTTGTCCGGTAACGGGAGCGCCGTGTTCAGTGGTAAGACGCCTTGCGGGCCGTTGCGCATTGCTTACCGTCAGGGCGGCGAAGTGATGCATCTGGCCGATCGTGGTCATCGTGATCTCAAACGGTTACTCAACGAGCGTGCGGTGCCGGCCTTCGTGCGTGGCAGATTGCCGCTGCTGTTTCGCGGTGAGGAATTGCTCGCAGTGGCGAATCTGCCGGGCCTTGATGGCAATGCGCAGGACGGCTGGAAATTGCATTGGCAGCCAACAGACGAAGATCTAGGTTTGAGATGAAAGGGGCATTCCGGTAGACTACGCTCCCTTCTTGATACAACTTCTGTGGATTCGCCTGAATTGCAGGAGTTGCCGATTACCAAGCAGTCTTTGCTGGGCGATTCCAAAAAATGTGTAGCGAGCAACGTACCGGTGTTTCATCTGCCGGTCTGTCCCAACGCGGCGGTTTTTTTGAAAGGTGCACTGTGATTAATGCAGGTGATCGGGGGCTTCGGCCTTCCTTCGCTTTCCCCGGCGGCTCGTACCGCTTTAACGCAGACTTCTAGGGTTTTTCATGACGCGCTACATATTCGTCACGGGCGGTGTTGTTTCTTCATTGGGGAAAGGCATTGCCTCGGCTTCATTGGCGGCTATCCTGGAGGCGCGGGGGCTTAAGGTCACCATGCTTAAGCTGGATCCGTACATCAACGTCGACCCGGGCACCATGAGCCCGTTCCAGCATGGTGAAGTGTTCGTCACCCACGACGGCGCCGAGACCGACCTGGACTTGGGCCACTACGAGCGGTTCATCCGCACGACCATGACCCAGAACAACAACTTCACCACCGGCCGTGTTTACGAACACGTGCTGCGCAAAGAGCGCCGTGGTGACTACCTGGGTGCAACCATCCAGGTGATTCCGCACATTACCGACGAAATCAAGCGCCGCATCATCAAGGGTGCAGGCGATGCCGACGTGGCGATGGTCGAAATCGGTGGCACCGTGGGTGACATCGAGTCGCAACCGTTCCTCGAAGCCATCCGTCAGCTGCGATTCGAAGTCGGCGCCAAGCGCGCGATGCTGATGCACCTGACGCTGGTGCCGTACATCGCCACCGCCGGCGAAACCAAAACCAAGCCAACCCAGCACTCGGTCAAGGAACTGCGTTCCATCGGCCTGCAGCCTGACGTGCTGGTTTGCCGCTCCGATCACCCGATCGACATCTCGTCGCGTCGCAAGATCGCGCAATTCACTAACGTTGAAGAGCGTGCGGTCATCGCTCTGGAAGACGCCGACACCATCTACAAGATCCCGGGCATTCTGCATTCGCAGGGGCTGGACGATTTCGTTGTCGAGCGTTTCGGTCTGCAGTGCGGCGGTGCCGATCTGTCCGAGTGGGAAGCTGTGGTTGATGCCAAGCTGAACCCGGAACACGAAGTCACCATCGCCATGGTCGGCAAGTACATGGAACTGCTGGACGCCTACAAGTCGCTGATCGAAGCGATGAGCCATGCGGGCATCAGCAACCGTACCAAGGTCAACCTGCGCTACATCGATTCCGAAGACATCGAAAACCAGGGCACTGCGCTGCTTGAAGGCGTTGACGCCATCCTCGTTCCGGGCGGCTTCGGTCTGCGCGGCGTGGAAGGCAAGATCACTGCCGTTCAGTACGCTCGCGAAAACAAGGTTCCGTACTTGGGTATCTGCCTGGGTATGCAAGTGGCGGTCATCGAGTTCGCTCGTAACGTCATGGGCTGGAAAGACGCCAACTCCACCGAGTTCGATCGCGCCAGCGGCCACCCGGTTGTCGGCCTGATCACCGAGTGGGAAGACGCCACCGGTGCCGTGGAAGTGCGTACTGAAGCCTCCGATCTGGGCGGCACCATGCGCCTCGGCGCTCAGGAATGCCTGCTCGAAACCGGCTCCAAAGTGCACGATTGCTACGGCAAGGACGTGATCGTCGAGCGTCACCGTCACCGTTACGAAGTGAACAACAACCTGCTGCCGCAAATCATCGAGGCCGGCCTGAAGATTTCCGGTCGCTCCGCTGATGCAGCCCTGGTTGAAGTGGTTGAAGCACCGGATCATCCATGGTTCGTCGCTTGCCAGTTCCACCCTGAGTTCACCTCGACACCACGTGATGGCCATCCGCTGTTCAGCGGCTTCGTCAAAGCAGCGTTGGCTCAACACCAGAAGAAGGCGTAACCCCGATGGCACAGAAGATCATCCGCGTCGGCGACATCGAGATTGCCAACGACAAACCCATGGTGCTGTTCGGCGGCATGAACGTGCTGGAAAGCCGTGACATGGCCATGCAGGTTTGCGAAGAGTATGTGAAGGTCACCGAAAAACTCGGTATCCCTTACGTGTTCAAGGCCAGTTTCGACAAGGCCAACCGTTCTTCTGTGACCTCGTATCGCGGTCCTGGCCTGGAAGAGGGCATGCGCATCTTCCAGGACATCAAGCAGGCTTTTGGCGTGCCGATCATCACCGACGTCCACGAGCCTGAACAGGCCGCGGTCGTCGCCGAGATCTGCGACATCATCCAGTTGCCGGCCTTCCTGTCGCGCCAGACCGATCTGGTCGTGGCGATGGCCAAGACCAACGCGATCATCAACATCAAGAAAGCCCAGTTCCTCGCCCCTCAGGAAATGAAACACATCCTGAACAAGTGCGTTGAAGCGGGTAATGATCAACTGATCCTCTGCGAGCGTGGTTCGAGCTTCGGCTATAACAACCTCGTGGTCGACATGCTCGGCTTCGGCATCATGAAGCAGTTCGAGTACCCGGTATTCTTCGACGTGACCCATTCGCTGCAAATGCCTGGCGGTCGTTCCGACTCCGCCGGCGGTCGCCGTGCACAGGTCCTGGACCTGGCCAAGGCTGGCATGAGCCAAAGTCTGGCAGGTCTGTTCCTCGAAGCTCACCCGGATCCGGACAACGCCAAATGCGACGGCCCTTGCGCCTTGCGTCTGGACAAACTGGAGCCATTCCTGGCCCAGCTCAAAGCCTTGGACGAACTGGTTAAGAGTTTTCCGACGGTAGAAACCGCGTAAACCTCAATTCTCCGGTAAAGTACCGCACGATTTGTCGCTCATGCCCTCGGGCATGAGCGTTATCGTCTGCAAATCTGCCCGCTGCACCCCCTTGCCGACGGTAAAAAGATTTCCTCTAGCTGCGTCGTTTTCGTCAACTTTGGAGTGTTTACAACAATGGCAAAAATCGTCGACATCAAAGGTCGTGAAGTTCTCGACTCCCGTGGCAATCCCACCGTGGAAGCGGACGTGCTTCTCGACAACGGCATCATCGGCAGCGCATGCGCGCCGTCCGGTGCATCCACTGGCTCGCGTGAAGCACTCGAGCTGCGTGATGGCGACAAGAGCCGTTACCTGGGCAAGGGCGTGCTTAAAGCGGTAGCCAACATCAACGGTCCGATCCGCGATCTGCTGCTGGGCACAGACCCGAGCGACCAGAAAGCCCTCGATCACGCGATGATCAAGCTCGACGGTACCGAAAACAAAGCGACCCTGGGCGCCAACGCCATTCTCGCCGTGTCCCTGGCTGCGGCCAAGGCTGCTGCACAGGATCAGGACCTGCCGCTGTACGCTCACATCGCCAACCTGAACGGCACCCCGGGTGTGTACTCGATGCCGGTTCCGATGATGAACATCATCAACGGTGGCGAGCACGCCGATAACAACGTCGACATCCAGGAATTCATGGTTCAGCCGGTTGGCGCCAAGTCTTTCTCGGAAGGTCTGCGCATGGGCACCGAGATTTTCCATCACCTCAAAGCTGTGCTGAAGGCCCGTGGCCTGAGCACTGCTGTCGGCGACGAAGGTGGTTTTGCGCCTAACCTGGCTTCCAACGAAGACGCGCTGAAAGTGATTTCCGAAGCCGTGGCCAACGCCGGTTACAAGCTGGGCACCGACGTGACCCTGGCCCTGGACTGCGCAGCCAGCGAATTCTACGAAGACGGCAAGTACAACCTGTCCGGTGAAGGCCAGGTGTTCACTGCTGAAGGTTTCGCCGACTACCTCAAAGGCCTGACCGAGCGTTACCCGATCATCTCCATCGAAGACGGTCTGGACGAGTCTGACTGGGCTGGCTGGAAAATTCTCACCGACAAAATCGGCGAGAAAGTGCAGCTGGTGGGCGACGATCTGTTCGTGACCAACACCAAGATCCTGAAAGAAGGCATCGATAAAAAGATCGCCAACTCGATCCTGATCAAGTTCAACCAGATCGGCACCCTGACCGAAACCCTGGAAGCCATCCAGATGGCCAAGGCTGCCGGTTACACCGCAGTGATCTCGCACCGTTCCGGCGAAACCGAAGATTCGACCATTGCCGACCTGGCTGTGGGCACCTCGGCTGGCCAGATCAAGACCGGTTCGCTGTGCCGTTCCGACCGCGTTTCCAAGTACAACCAACTGCTGCGTATCGAAGAGCAGTTGAATGGCAAAGCCAAGTACAACGGTCGTAGCGAGTTCCGCGGTTAAGCTGAAACTGATAAAAGGACACCGGATTGTGTCGAAAAAGTCGTGACAGCGATGGATTTGCCACTAATCTGATGCCTTAACAGCACAAGCCTGGATTTTCCAGGCTTCGTGCTATCAGACGCTGCAAAGTTTTGGCGTGGCTGTCTTTTTTCACTGGATACCTGATATTCGATGCGCAGTCCTTACTGGTTGTTTCTCGTTTTGCTCCTGCTGCTGGCCGGTCTGCAGTACCGCCTGTGGGTGGGCAATGGCAGTCTGGCGCAAGTCGCCGAGCTGAATCAGCAGATTGCTGAGCAACATGCCGAGAACGAAGGTTTGCTGGAGCGTAACCGGGTAATGGACGCTGAGGTCAGCGAGTTGAAGAAAGGCATGGAGACTGTTGAAGAGCGGGCTCGTCACGAGTTGGGCATGGTCAAGGACGGCGAAACCCTTTACCAGTTGGCTCAATGATCAATTCCCTGCCGGCCTTCTGGGCCGTGATTCCTGCCGCGGGCGTCGGTGCCCGAATGGCCGCGGACCGTCCCAAGCAATATCTGCAACTGGGCGGGCGCACAATTCTCGAACACAGCCTCGGCTGTTTCCTCGATCACCCGAGCCTCAAGGGTTTGGTGGTCAGTCTTGCCGTCGATGATCCTTACTGGCCGAACCTGGCATGCGTCAACGATCCGCGTATTCAGCGCGTTGACGGCGGTGCCGAGCGTTCCGGTTCGGTGCTCAATGCCTTGCTGCATCTGCACGCGCGAGGTGCGGACGATGAGGACTGGGTGCTGGTGCACGATGCGGCACGGCCCAATCTGAGTCGCGATGATCTCGACAAATTACTCGCTGAACTGGCGGATGACCCGGTAGGTGGTTTGTTGGCGGTTCCCGCGCGCGACACCCTGAAGCGGATCGACAAGCACGGTCGTGTGGTTGAAACCGTTGACCGCAGCGTGATCTGGCAGGCTTACACGCCGCAGATGTTCCGCCTCGGTGCGCTGCATCGCGCATTGGCGGACAGCCTGGTGGCGGATGCGGTGATTACCGATGAGGCTTCGGCGATGGAGTGGGCGGGGCAGGCACCCCGTCTGATCGAAGGGCGTGCGGATAACCTCAAGGTGACCCGACCCGAAGATCTGGAGTGGTTACGTCAGCGTTGGGCCAACCGCCGCTAAAAGATCGCAGCCTGCGGCAGCTCCTAAAGTGGTTTTTGTCGCGGCAAATCCCCCTATAGGAGCTGCCGAAGGCTGCTATCTTTTGATCTTAAATCCGATACTCTGGCCGTTCGGCCAACCCTTCCTTAAGAAAGTCCACCAACTTGCGCACCTTCGGCGACAAATGTCGCTGTTGCGGATACAGCGCCCACACCGCAGTATTCGGCGGCTGATGCGCCTCCAACAACGAAATCAATGCGCCGCTGTGCAAGTGCTCCAGCACGTAATAGTCCGGCAACTGACACAACCCGACCCCTTGTAAAGCGGCATCCAGCACCGCTTGCCCACTGTTGCATCGCCAGTTTCCCTGCACTCGCTGGGAAAATTCCCGCCCGTTTTGCTCAAGCTGCCAGATGTCGGTGCTGCCGATCAGGCAATTATGCCGGCTCAGTTCCGACAGGCTGTGTGGTCGTCCATACCGTTCCAGGTAGGACGGTGACGCGCACAGATACATACGCCGTGGCGCCAGGCGCGTCGCGACCAGTCGTGAATCTTGCAATCGTCCCAATCGAATCGCAAGATCCAGCCCCTCGTGCACCAGATCGAGTTGGCGATTGCTCAGCTCAATATCGATGCGCAGTTGCGGGTAGAGCCCCATGAACCGTGTCACCAGCGGCACGATAAATCGCTCGCCATAGGCAACAGCGCACGTCATGCGCAGCATGCCTTTGGGTTCGCTGGTCAGATCGCCGACCGCGCGCAGGGCTTCTTCGCGTCCGTCCTGCAATCGCTGGCAGTGTTGCAGGAATGTCTGCCCGGCTTCGGTCAGCGTCACCCTGCGGGTACTGCGATAGAGCAGGCGCGTCTGCAAACGCTCTTCCAGTCGTACGATTTGTCGACTGATGTGCGAGGAAGAAACCCCAAGACGTTCAGCAGCGGCGGTGAATTGGCTGCATTCAGCAACGGCGACAAATTCGTCGATGCCTTCCCAGCGGTTTTCGGACATCAGGATTATCCCTGTATGGCAATAATGTTTTGCTTTTGGCCTGATTATTCATCGTCAGGCCATGTATTACACTCCTTGTCTGCTTTTTTATTTAATGGATTCACGGGAGAGTCAGCATGATCAAGTCGCGCGCCGCCGTTGCCTTCGAGGCCAAGAAGCCGCTGGAAATCGTAGAAGTGGATGTCGCCATGCCCAAGGCTGGTGAAGTGCTGCTGCGGGTAGTCGCTTCCGGTGTTTGCCATACCGACGCCTACACCTTGTCCGGCGCTGACCCGGAAGGGATCTTCCCTTCGATCCTCGGCCACGAGGGCGGCGCCATCGTTGAGGCGATCGGCGAAGGCGTGACATCGGTTGCTGTAGGCGATCACGTTATCCCGCTCTACACCCCGGAGTGCGGCCAGTGCAAATTCTGCAAGTCGGGCAAGACCAACCTGTGTCAGGCCATTCGTGCGACCCAGGGCAAAGGCTTGATGCCGGATGGCACTTCGCGTTTTTCCTACAAGGGCGAAACGATTTTCCACTACATGGGTACTTCGACCTTCTCGGAATACACCGTGTTGCCGGAAATCTCCGTGGCAAAAATTGCTAAAGACGCACCGCTGGAAAAGGTTTGCCTGCTCGGTTGCGGCGTCACCACCGGTATCGGTGCAGTGCTCAATACCGCCAAGGTCAAGCCGGGCGACACCGTGGCCATTTTCGGTTTGGGCGGCATCGGTCTGTCAGCAGTCATCGGTGCGGTGAAGGCCAAGGCCGCGCGCATCATCGCCATCGACATCAACCCGGCCAAGTTTGAAATCGCCAAGCAGCTGGGGGCGACTGATTGCGTAAACCCTAAAGACTTCGATCGTCCGATTCAGGAAGTCATCGTCGACATGACCGATGGCGGCGTCGACTTTTCCTTCGAGTGCATCGGCAACGTGCAACTGATGCGCGCCGCCCTCGAGTGCTGCCACAAAGGCTGGGGCGAGTCGGTCATCATCGGTGTAGCCGGTGCCGGTCAGGAAATCGCTACCCGTCCGTTTCAGTTGGTCACCGGTCGCGTCTGGCGCGGTTCGGCATTCGGCGGCGTACGTGGCCGCAGCGAATTGCCAAGCTATGTCGACATGGCCCAGAGCGGTGAAATTCCGCTGGATACCTTCATCACCCACACCATGGGTCTGGAAGATATCAACAAGGCGTTCGACCTGATGCACGAAGGCAAGAGCATTCGTACCGTCATCCACTTTTAAAAGCAGCTCCAGGTTACAAGCTTCAAGCTGCAAGCAAGAGCGCATTTGCCTTTTCTTGAAGCTCGAAGCTTGCCGCTTGCAGCTGGGAGAACCCCCTTGAACCTGGAAAATATCTCCTGTCAGAAGAGTTTTGGCGGTTGGCACAAGCGCTATCGTCACCGTTCCGACGTGCTGGGCTGCGACATGGTATTTGCCGTGTACCTGCCACCGCAGGCGGAGCAGGGCGGCAAGCTGCCGGTGTTGTACTGGCTGTCGGGGCTGACCTGTACCGACGAGAACTTCATGCACAAGGCCGGCGCGTTGCGCATGGCTGCTGAACTCGGTCTGATCATCGTCGCACCGGACACCAGCCCGCGCGGTCCCGATGTGCCGGGCGATCCGGATGGCGCGTGGGACTTTGGTCTCGGTGCCGGGTTTTATCTGAATGCCACGCAGGAACCCTGGTCGCGGCACTATCGGATGCATGACTATGTCGTGCAGGAATTGCCTTCACTGGTTGAAGCGCATTTCCCTGCGTCCGATAAACGCAGTATCAGCGGCCACTCCATGGGTGGCCACGGTGCGTTGGTGTGTGCCTTGCGCAATCCGGGGCGTTATCAATCGGTGTCGGCCTTTTCGCCGATCAACAACCCGATGGATTGCCCGTGGGGGCAGAAGGCATTTTCTCGTTATCTGGGTGAAGACCGTTCGAAGTGGAAAGAGTGGGATGCCTGTGCGCTGATCGCCGAGGCTGACGAGAAGCTCCCGCTGCTGGTCGATCAAGGTGATCGCGATGATTTCCTCGCGACTCAGCTCAACCCCGAAGCCTTGCAACAAGCGGCAAAACAAGCGGGTCATCCGCTGACGCTGCGCTTGCAACCGGGCTACGACCACAGCTATTTCTTCATCTCAAGCTTTATAGACGACCACTTGCAGCATCACGCACAAGCCCTTCGGGGCTAATGCAGGTAGAATCACGCCCTGACAAAAATCGGGGCGTTTTTTTTATGCGTATTGGCCACGGCTATGATGTGCACCGTTTCGCTGAAGGCGATTTCATTACTCTGGGCGGCGTGCGCATTGCACACAGCTTCGGGCTGCTCGCTCATTCCGACGGTGACGTCCTGCTGCACGCCTTGAGCGATGCCTTGCTCGGCGCGGCTGCGCTGGGCGATATCGGCAAACATTTCCCGGATACCGACCCACAATTCAAGGGCGCCGACAGCCGAGCGTTGCTGCGTCATGTGGTCGGTCTGATCCACGCCAAGGGCTGGAAAGTCGGCAACGTCGATAACACCATCGTTGCCCAGGCGCCGAAAATGGCCCCGCATATCGAATCGATGCGCGCACTGATCGCCGCGGATCTTCAAGTTGAGTTGGATCAAGTGAACGTGAAAGCTACCACCACCGAAAAGCTTGGCTTTGTCGGTCGCGAAGAAGGCATCGCCGTGCACTCCGTTGCTTTGTTGCTGCGCGCATGAATGAACTGCAATTGCTCGGCCCGCGCGCCTATGGCGAACCCCTCGGCACTGCGGTACTGAAAGCCATCGCTGAAGATTTTCAGGTGGATGAAGTGCTGGATATCCCGTTCAGCGGCGACGGCGAACACCTGTGGATCTGGGTGGAAAAGCGTGGCCTGAACACCGAGGAAGCCGCACGGCGTATCGCCAAGGCTGCCGGTGTGCCGCTGCGTACTGTCAGCTACGCCGGTCTCAAGGACCGTCAGGCGCTGACCCGTCAGTGGTTCAGTGTGCAACTGCCGGGCAAGGCAGATCCTGATCTGTCGGCGGCGGAAAACGACACGTTGAAAATCCTCAAGACCACTCGCCACAAGCGCAAGCTGCAACGCGGTGCGCATTCGGCGAATGGTTTCACGTTGCGCCTGACGCAGTTCGCCGGCGACAAAGCCGCGATTGAAGAGCGCCTGCAACTGATCGTCAAACAAGGTATTCCCAATTATTTCGGCGCCCAGCGTTTCGGCCATGACGGCGGCAACGTCGTCGATGCCCGATCGTGGGCGGCGCGCAAGGCATTGCCGGAGCAGCGCAATGTACGCTCGCGACTGCTGTCGACGGCGCGCAGTTTTCTGTTTAACCAGGTGTTGGCTGCACGTGTGGCGGATGGCACCTGGCAGCGCGCGCTGGTCGGCGATCTGCTGGCTTTCACCGATAGCCGTAGTTTCTTCCCGGCCGGTGAAGCTGAATTGAGCGACCCGCGTCTGGCGATTCTCGATCTGCATCCGACCGGCCCGCAGTGGGGTGAAGGTGACTCCCCGGCCGCTGGCACTGTCCATGATCTGGAGCAGGGGATTGCCGCGCGTGAAGCGGATCTGCGCGATTGGTTGATCAACGCCGGCATGAGTCACGAACGTCGCATCCTGCGGCTGCCCATTGGCGGGTTGACGTGGCATTATCCCCAGCCTGACATTCTGCAACTGGAATTCGTCCTCCCGGCCGGATGCTTCGCCACTGTATTGGTGCGCGAGCTCGTTGATCTGGTGCCGGTGGGGCAGACGGACAGCCCATGCGTATTCTGATTTCTAACGATGATGGGGTAACCGCACCCGGTCTCGCCGCGCTTTATGCTGCGCTGGCAGATTACACCGAGTGCGTGGTTATCGCCCCTGAGCAGGACAAAAGCGGCGCCAGCAGTTCGCTGACGCTCGACCGTCCGTTGCACCCGCAATACCTGGCCAACGGCTTTATCAGCCTCAACGGCACGCCAACCGACTGCGTACATCTGGGCCTGAACGGGTTGCTGGAGCGCCAGCCGGACATGGTGGTTTCCGGGATCAATCTCGGCGCCAACCTTGGCGATGACGTGTTGTATTCCGGGACGGTGGCGGCGGCCCTTGAAGGACGTTTCCTCGAGCGCCCATCGTTCGCCTTCTCGCTGGTCTCACGCCAGGTCGATAATCTTCCTACAGCGACCTACTTTGCGCGCAAACTGGTCGAAGCCCACGCCGGGCTTGATCTGCCGCCGCGCACGGTGCTCAACGTGAACATTCCCAATCTGCCGATCGACCACATTCGCGGCATCCAGCTGACCCGACTGGGGCACCGTGCCCGGGCGGCGGCGCCGATGAAAGTGGTCGACCCGCGTGGCAAGGCCGGTTACTGGATTGCTGCCGCTGGCGATGCCGAAGATGGCGGCCCGGGCACTGACTTTCATGCGGTGATGCAGGGCTATGTTTCCATCACGCCACTGCAGCTCGATCGCACCTTCAACGATGCCTTCAGAAGTCTTGATGGCTGGCTGGAGGGATTGCGCTGATGGCTCGTGAACACGAAGACAGAATGCGTAGCGGCATCGGCATGACGTCCCAGCGCACCCGGGAGCGTTTGATCCAGCGTCTGTATGAAGAAGGTCTGTCCAACGCCAAGGTGCTGGAAGTCATCCGGCGCACGCCGCGTCACCTGTTCGTCGACGAAGCGTTGGCGCACCGCGCTTATGAAGATACTGCGCTGCCGATCGGCCATAACCAGACCATCTCCCAACCTTATATGGTGGCGCGCATGAGCGAGCTGCTGTTGGAGGCGGGCCCCTTGGACAAGGTGCTGGAGATCGGCACCGGTTCCGGTTACCAGACTGCCGTGTTGTCGCAACTGGTTGAGCGGGTGTTCTCGGTCGAGCGCATCAAGGTCTTGCAGGATCGGGCCAAGGAACGTCTGGTCGAACTCAACCTGCGCAACGTGGTGTTTCGTTGGGGGGACGGTTGGGAAGGCTGGCCGGCGCTGGCACCGTACAACGGCATTATTGTCACTGCCGTGGCCACCGATGTGCCGCAAGCGTTGCTTGATCAACTGGCACCGGGCGGGCGATTGGTGATTCCGGTCGGTTCCGGAGAAGTGCAGCAATTGATGCTGATCGTGCGCGAAGAAAATGGTTTTTCTCGACACGTTTTAGGCGCCGTGCGTTTCGTGCCATTGCTCAATGGGCCACTGGCCTGAGCATTTGTTCAACGGTGCTGAATTCCTTTCGCTGGCCTCGGTCTTACACCAGCAGCGATCGTTTAAACGCAGCAGATTGTCAGCTTGCAAACGTGTGCGTGAAGCGAGTTCGCTTCATTAAAGGTAAAGCCGATTCGGCCCGTTATACTTGCGACACCTCATGCCGGAGTTCGGCATTCGAATTTTTCAGCCACCACAAAGGGAGCGGCGGGTGAGTCTCACTGTCATTGCGCAGCGTATGGGTAACACGAGCTTTCAGCGCCTGGTGACTGGCCTTGTCTTGAGCACCTTGCTGGTGGGTTGCTCCAGCACCAAATCGAGCAATGTCCGGGTAGTCGATCGCAACGGCGCGGCCGCACAGCGTCCTACCGTGACGACCGGTCAATATGTAGTCCGTCCGGGCGATACGATGTTTTCCATCGCATTTCGCTACGGCTGGGACTACAAAGCCCTCGCGGCGCGGAACAATATTCCTACGCCGTATACGATCCATCCGGGTCAGACAATTCGCTTCGACGGGCGTACCGGATCAACGCCGACTGCCGTGGTGAGCAGCGCCAGTTCCTCGCCTTCATCGTCCAGCAAAACCACGGTAATCCGGCGCCAGGCAAATGGCACAACGACCACCACAACCCGCGGTTCTGCGGGTGCTGTACCGTCCGTCGCCAACAAGCAAACCCCGGCTCCAATGCCTCCTGCCGGCCCAGCCCCGAACGGCTGGGGATGGCCATCTAATGGCATTCTGATTGGTAAATTCTCTTCAAACGGTAGTTTGAATAAAGGAATTGATATCGCCGGAGATTTGGGACAGCCTGTTTTAGCTGCGTCTGATGGGACGGTGGTTTACGCCGGGAGTGGCTTAAGGGGCTACGGCGAATTAGTCATCATCAAACACAGCGAAACCTACGTCAGTGCTTACGGACATAACCGCAGGCTGTTGGTTCGGGAGGGACAGCAGGTCAAAGTCGGACAGACAATTGCCGAAATGGGGTCAACGGGTACAGACCGGGTGAAACTGCATTTTGAGATTCGCCGACAAGGTAAACCAGTAGATCCGCTGCAGTTCCTGCCAAGGCGTTGATTTGCAATCCAGCCTGTTCCGTCGCGTAGAGGGGACAGGCTCCAGCGTTGCCAAGGATAGAGGCGTCGCTTGAGCTTGGGGTCGAACTCACCAAAGGACTATAACAATGGCTCTCAGTAAAGAAGTGCCGGAGTTTGACATCGACGATGAGGTTCTCCTTATGGAGGCCGGCATCGATTCGGAATCTTCGATGTCGAATGATGAAGGGGCTGCTCCACCTTCCGTTCGTTCCAAATCCAAACAATCTGCTTCACTCAAACAACATAAATACATCGATTACACTCGGGCACTCGATGCCACGCAGTTGTATCTCAACGAAATCGGCTTTTCCCCATTGCTCTCCCCCGAGGAAGAAGTTCATTTTGCGCGCTTGTCGCAAAGTGGCGATCCGGCCGGGCGCAAGCGCATGATTGAAAGTAACCTTCGGCTGGTGGTGAAAATCGCCCGGCGTTACGTCAATCGGGGGCTGTCGCTGCTGGATCTGATCGAAGAGGGCAACCTCGGCTTGATCCGCGCGGTAGAAAAGTTCGACCCCGAGCGCGGCTTCCGCTTCTCGACCTACGCGACCTGGTGGATTCGTCAGACCATCGAGCGCGCGATCATGAATCAGACCCGGACCATCCGGTTGCCGATCCATGTGGTCAAGGAGCTCAATGTGTACCTGCGGGCTGCACGGGAGCTGACGCAGAAACTCGACCACGAACCTTCACCCGAAGAAATCGCCAACCTGCTGGAAAAACCGGTAGGTGAGGTCAAGCGCATGCTGGGCCTGAACGAGCGTGTTTCTTCGGTCGACGTCTCGCTGGGTCCGGATTCGGATAAAACCCTGCTGGACACACTTACTGATGATCGTCCGACCGATCCATGCGAACTGCTGCAGGACGATGACTTGTCGCAGAGCATCGATCAATGGCTGTCGGAGCTGACCGACAAGCAGCGTGAGGTGGTCATCCGCCGCTTCGGCTTGCGCGGCCACGAGAGCAGCACGCTGGAAGATGTAGGCCTGGAGATCGGCCTGACCCGGGAACGGGTACGACAGATCCAGGTAGAAGGCCTCAAGCGACTTCGCGAAATCCTTGAGAAGAATGGCCTGTCGAGCGAGTCGCTGTTCCAGTAAGCGTTTCAAACGACCACCCGCAAAAAGCCCCGACTGGTTCGGGGTTTTTTGTTGCCTGGAATTCGCGTCGAATCTCGGCTTTGTGTGTAGGAGCTGCCGAAGGCTGCGATCTTTTGATCTGGACTCTTAAAAGCAAAGTCATAAGGTCTTCCGATCGCGGCCGAGCCTTCGGCAACTCCTACAAAAGCTATCGGTCGAGATTTGTAGTCTCGCTCTGTAAGCCTTTTCTTACTGTTTCGTAAGTGTTCGTTATTTTTACACGGTGGAAGGCGTCTGTTTTTTGATGGGATGATTTTAACCTATTGATTAATAAGCTTATTTTTTAATATGAATCGCTTGTGACGAACCGTTTGAGCGCTCAGGACGCATTGCTCTTGCCGGGAAATTCTCTAGTATCGGGGTTGTGTCGACGGACAGACACGCCCTTCAAGGAAGAGGGGAATGGACATCGCAGGATGCGATTCATCAGGACGATGAAAGGGAACACAGGGAATAGGGAAAAATGTGGGCGGGTCAAACCGCCCCTTTTTTTGTCTGCAAAAAAGTAAAAACCGCAAAAGCAAAAAGGCCCGCAAGAGGGGCCTTTTTTCGAGCGCGTGACAGATCAGCGTTCGAGGTCTTTGATCTTGCCTTTGACGCCATCCCACTCTTCGGCATCCGGCAGAGATTCTTTCTTCTCGGTGATGTTCGGCCAGATTTCTGCCAACTCAACGTTCAGCTGGATGAATTCCTGCATCTCTTCCGGAACTTCGTCCTCGGAGAAAATGGCTACGGCCGGGCATTCTGGTTCGCACAGGGCGCAGTCGATGCACTCATCCGGGTGAATCACCAGGAAGTTCGGGCCTTCGTAAAAGCAGTCCACCGGACAGACTTCTACGCAGTCGGTGTACTTGCACTTGATGCAGTTGTCGGTGACGACGAAGGTCATTTCTAGTTCTCTCCTCAGGCGGCGGCAGCGTTGCCCCTTCACGGTTGGGGTCGCCAGGTTCGGGAGCGATGTCTGCTGGCCAGGCTATTAGCCAGCAGCATCCCAAACCGCGCGAGATTCTAACAGCTTGAAGCCGTTTGCGTTATATCCGGTTCTTCAGTGCTTATATCCGGTTCTTCAGCGCATAGAGCATTTCCAGAGCACGACGCGGAGTCATGTCGTCAATGTCCAGTTTAGCCAGCTCATCCAGCACCGGGTGCGGCAAACTGGCAAACATATCGCTTTGTTGCGGCGCTGCGGGTTTTCCCTTGACCGGTTTCGGCGCTTCATGGGGCAGCGCGGTCTCTTCCAGTCGACTCAGATGTTCCCGCGCCCGCACGATGACTTCGCTCGGTACGCCCGCCAGTTGCGCGACCGCCAGGCCGTAGCTCTGACTTGCAGGCCCTGGCAGCACATGGTGCAGGAACACGATGCGCTCATTATGTTCGGTTGCGTTGAGGTGGACGTTGGCCACCAACGGCTCGGCTTCCGGCAACACGGTCAGTTCGAAATAGTGCGTGGCGAACAGCGTGTAGGCGCGCAGATGCGCCAAGCGCTCGGCCGCAGCCCAGGCCAGCGACAGGCCGTCGAAGGTGCTCGTACCGCGTCCGACTTCGTCCATCAGCACCAGACTGCGTTCGGTGGCGTTGTGCAGGATGTTGGCGGTTTCGCTCATTTCCACCATGAAGGTCGAGCGGCCACCAGCCAGGTCATCACTGGAACCGATCCGGGTGAAGATTCGGTCAACCAACGACAGTTCGCAACTGGCCGCCGGCACGAAGCTGCCGATGTGTGCCAGCAGCACGATCAAAGCAGTTTGACGCATGTAGGTGGATTTACCGCCCATGTTCGGGCCGGTGATCACCAGCATCCGCGTGTTGTCATCCAGACTCAGGTCATTGGCCACGAACGGCGTGGTCAGGACTTGCTCGACCACCGGGTGACGACCCTGAGTAATGCGCATGCACGGCTCGCTGACGAAACGCGGGCAGTTCAGATCCAGATTCAGTGCGCGTTCGGCGAGGTTGCTCAGCACGTCCAGCTCGGCCAGCGCGCCGGCGGTGTCCTGGAGCGGTGGCAACTGGCTGATCAGATCTTCCAGCAGCGCCTCATAGAGCATCTTTTCGCGAGCGAGGGCGCGGCTCTTGGCCGACAGCGCCTTGTCTTCGAACTCTTTCAGCTCTGGCGTGATGAAACGCTCGGCACCTTTCAAGGTCTGGCGACGGATGTAATCCGCCGGTGCCGATTCGGCTTGCTTGCTCGGCAGCTCGATGAAGTAGCCGTGAATACGGTTGTAGCCGACTTTCAGGTGGGACAGCCCGGTGCGAGCCTTTTCCCGGGCTTCCAGATCGATCAGGAACTGGCCGGCGTTTTCGCTCAGCGATTGCAACTCGTCGAGTTCGCTGTCGTAACCGGTCTTCAACACGCCGCCGTCACGGATCACCGCAGGCGGGTTGTCGATAATGGCTTTTTCCAGCAGTGCCGCCAGTTCCGGGTAAGTGCTGGTGGTTGTCGCCAGACTTTGCAGGTGCGGTGCTTCCAGATCGGTCATCGCTACTTGCAGTTCCGGCAGCGCACCAAGGGCATCGCGCAGGCGCGCAAGGTCACGCGGACGCGCATTGCGCAGGCCGATTCGCGCGAGAATCCGCTCGATGTCGCCGATTTCCTTGAGTTGCGGCTGCAGTTTTTCGAAACGATAGCGGTCGAGCAGGCAAGTGATCGATGTCTGACGCGCCAGCAGTACGGTCAGATCACGCAGCGGACGGTTCAGCCAACGCGTCAGCAGACGGCTGCCCATGGCGGTCTGGCAGCGATCGACCACCGATTGCAGAGTGTTGTCGCGGCCCCCGGCCAGGTTGGTGTCGAGCTCCAGATTGCGCCGGCTCGCGCCGTCGAGCACAACAGTGTCATCGAGACGTTCGTGGCGCAGGCTGCGCAGGTGGGGCAGGGCGGTGCGCTGGGTTTCCTTGGCATAGGCCAGCAGGCATCCGGCAGCGCCGATGGCCAGTGTCAGGTTTTCGCAACCGAAGCCCTTCAGGTCCTGGGTGGAAAATTGCTGGCAGAGACTTTTCAGCGCCGAATCACGCTCGAAATCCCACGGCGCACGACGCCGCACGCCCCGGCGTTTTTCCGCCGGCAGATCCCGCGGCCAGTCATCCGGGATCATCAGTTCCACCGGGTTGACCCGCTCAAGCTCGGCCAGCAGATTTTCCCAGCCCTTGATTTCCAGCACGGTGAAGTTGCCGCTGGTGATGTCCAGCACCGCCAGACCAAACAGGCGCTCGTCGCCCAGCACGGCGGCAATCAGGTTGTCGCGGCGCTCATCGAGCAGCGCCTCGTCGCTGACCGTGCCTGGCGTGATGATCCGCACCACCTGACGATCAACCGGCCCTTTACTGGTGGCCGGATCGCCGACCTGCTCGCAGATCACCACCGACTCGCCAAGCTTGACCAGTTTCGCCAGGTAACCTTCTGCGGCGTGGTAAGGAATCCCACACATCGGAATCGCCTGTCCCGCCGATTGCCCGCGCGCAGTCAGCGTGATTTCGAGCAGCTTGGCGGCCTTCTTCGCGTCTTCATAGAAGATCTCGTAGAAGTCACCCATGCGGTAGAACATCAGCTGATCCGGGTGCTGATTCTTCAGGCGCCAGTATTGCTGCATCATCGGGGTGTGGGAGGACAGATCGGAGACGGCTTTATTCATCGGATTGTCAGGCAACTCGTTAAAAGATGTAGGGCAAAAGCGGGGACAACGACCGGGCTTTTCCGCGATGGGCGCAAGGTTACCATGGGGAGTCTGCTCGACGCAGGCATCGCGGGTCGCTGTGTATTTCCTTCGTCGAAAAGACGCTATATGCATTGATTATGCAAATCAGCATTTGTCTTGGCGAATAACTTCAAGCATTATGCGCGTTATGCAAAAACGCAACGTATCCTCCGTCTTAAGAGCACTGCTCGATCAGCACGGGATCTCCCCCACGGAGCTCCACCGTCGCACCGGCGTGCCTCAATCCACTCTCTCGCGGATTCTCAGCGGGAAGATCGTCGATCCTTCGGATAAACATATTTCGAAGATCGCCGAGTACTTCGCCGTGAGCACCGATCAGTTGCGCGGGCGCGCGGATGTCGCGCCGTCGGCGGGTACCGGGCGCGGTGACGTACACGCAGAACTCAAGGACATAATGCTGTGGGACGACGACACACCTGTCGATGACGACGAGGTGTCGGTGCCGTTTCTTCGCGAGGTTGAATTGGCAGCAGGATCAGGAAGATTCGTCATCGAAGAGAGCGAACGCTCTAGCCTGCGCTTCGGCAAGCGCAGCCTGCGCCATAACGGTGTGCAGTTCGACCAGGCCAAATGCGTGACCGTGCGTGGCAACAGCATGTTGCCGGTACTGCGTGACGGCGCCACCGTGGGTGTCAACGCGGGCAAGTGCGGCATCGGCGACATCATTGATGGTGATCTGTACGCGATCAACCACAACGGCCAGTTGCGGGTGAAGCAACTCTATCGCTTGCCTACCGGCATTCGCCTGCGCAGCTTCAATCGTGACGAGCACCCGGACGAGGACTACAGCTTCCAGGAAATCCAGGAGGAGCAAATCGTCATCCTTGGTCACGTCTTCTGGTGGGGCATGTACGCCCGGTAATCACACTGCTTTCAGATAAAACCCGCCATCGGCGGGTTTTTTTTCGCCCGTCAAAAGACCTCGGAACCTTGATCTATGCGGCTTTCATGCGTGAGCGCATTTCTTGCGCATAAATAAATGCATTTGTGCATTGACTGTATATGCATCCATGCATATTATTGCCACCAAGCCGCTCGACAAAGCGGCTGGAAACGAAAGCTCTTTAGTTCCACAAGAACAGGCAGCGATGAACCGGCCTTAACGGTTCAGAGGGTTGGCAACTGACCCGGGTGTGCAGCGTAAAGCACCACAAGCAGTTATCCGGCGGGCAGGGACCGCGGTCGGAAAAACAATCTGAATGGACTCGTACCGCGCCAGTAGCGCCGAAAAGTCAGCTTCCTTTTTTGAACACAGGATTTAAAGGAAGGCGAAGGAGCGCATTACTGAAAAGCCCGGCCAATGGCCGGGCTTTTTGGAATGCCTACCTCGTTTAGCGCATTACGCCGTATCACCGGCGTGAAGGCGCCTTCGTTATTGGATGCGATCCAACGGCATTTCCCCTGATACAAAACTCATAATCGAGAGAAAACATATGTTGAAGAAATACCTCGTTCCGCTCCTGTCCTGCGCTGTGCTGCTCGGCACGGGTACAAACGTTCTTGCAGCCAACCTGTTGGTCAATGGCAGTTTTGAACAATCGACATGCGGTGGCGGCTGCATTCTGGACACTCCGGCGAAAGCGAATGCCATCACCGGCTGGACAACTTTTTTGTCCGGTGCGGAGTACTTCAATATGCCGAATGCGATTGGTGGCTCTGTGGCTGCAGATGGCGTAATGATCGTTGATCTCGCCAATTATGTTTACGGCAATGGTGGTGGGATTCAGCAGAACTTCGCCACCGCGGTAGGTGCCAAGTATCGACTGACCTTCAGTGCGGGTAACTCCCGGTTTGCCAGCCGCTCCGGCGACGGTGTTGTTCAGGTGAAAGTGGCTGGACAAACAGCCACATTCAACACACCGACGGCTAAGGGCGTTGCAGTAGAGTGGGCCCCCATTACCTACGATTTCACCGCAACCACGTCGCAGACTACCGTGGCATTTTCCAACGAGCAGAACCCTAACACCAACTTTGCCTTTATCGACAACGTCATTGTTGAACGTCTGTAACGCCTATAGCCAGAAAGCTGCTGTATTTACTTCAAGCGTGAAAAGCGCCACCGATCGGGTGTTGCCTGCTCACGCCCCTTTCTTTCATCAATCACCCTCAGGAGGCGTGACATGACAAGCGAGCAACAAGCGCTGGCAGAAATGCCGATCTGGCTGGTCATCCTCCTTGCCGTAGTGGGCGGGGTGTCCGGCGAAATGTGGCGCGCAGACAAAGAGGGCGCCCGTGGCTGGTCACTGCTGCGGCGCCTGGCCCTGCGCTCCGGCGCCTGCATGATCTGCGGCGTGTCGGCGATCATGCTGCTGTATGCCGCAGGATTGTCGATCTGGGCCGCCGGCGCGTTTGGTTGCCTGACCGCCATGGCCGGCGCCGACGTGGCCATCGGTCTGTACGAACGCTGGGCCGCAAAGCGCATCGGCGTCTGCGAAGTTCCGCCGCGCGACCAGCCATAACCCCGACTGTTTCTCCGTGCCGCCATTTTGGCGGCAGGGCTGCGCGTGGACGATTGAAAAGGAGGTCATGCATGCCCACACCGATCCAGCAGCCGTCGCAACTGTTTACAGCTATCGCGACGACGCTGCGTAACACCGCCGCGCTCAACCTCAATGTCGGCAATCACGACGATTTCACCGCACCTGGCGAACAGGCTTGGGTGTTAATCGACTTCGACCGAAATGCATCGGGAGTGCGCGCCGCTGATGGGCGAATTGCTCATGTCATGACGGTGTCGTTGCAAGTCGTCCCGGCGCTTGCCGCCACGGCATTTGCAGCGTGCGATCTGATTGCCGTGTTGAAAAACCTGATCACCGACAACCGCTGGAGCCTGCCCGGCGATCAATGCGATCTGCCGATGAACATCGATGGCTTGCCGTCATTGCTCATCCGCACAGAGCAGCCATACAAAACCTGGACGTTGTCATTCAACCAGACCCTTTACCTCGGTCCGACCTTGCTCGACGACCCGCTGGGCATCCCGAAATTCGCCCGTACCTGGGAAGTCAGCAACATCGACGACCCCGACCAATACACCACGCTGGAGGCCTGACCGATGTTTGACGCATTACTGCGCATGCAACTGGGCCCGATCATTGAACGGCTGGCCGAGATGGAAGCGGAGATCGAAGACCTGCACCGACGCGCCGAAAGTTTCTGCCGCATCGGCATCTGTCAGGAAGCCGACGCGGCGAGCAACACCTGCAAGGTCAGCCACGGTGGATTGCTGACGCCATCGATCAAGTTCTTCAACCCCAGCGCTGGCGCTCAAAGCGAATCGCGGATACCGACGGTGGGCGAGCAGTGCCTGCTGTTCAATTACGGCAGCGGTGAAAGCGGCGCGCAGAGCGTGGCGTTGTTCGGCTTGAACAGTGATCGTTTTCCGCCCACCTCGACTGTACCGACGCTGACGCGCCGCGTGCATCAGGACGGCAGCGAAAGCGGTTATGACGACGCCACGCATACGCTGAATTGGCTTAATGGCCCGGCGGCGTTCAACGGGTCTCGCGAATCGCTTGAACTGAGCATCGGCCCGGCGCGACTGACGCTGACCCCGCAGGTGATCAACCTGCAACTGGGCGCCGTCGGCCTGACCATCGACGCTTCGGGCGTTCACTTCAGCGGCCCATTGGTGGATCACCAGGGCCGTGTTATCAGTCCCTGATTCAAGAGCCTCCCATGATCGGAATCGACAGAGACAGCGGGGCCACGGTCGACGACTGGCTGCAGTTTGTGCAGCGCGCGACCCGAGCCCTGACCACGCCGCTGGGCACCCGGCAAAAAAGGCCCCTCTATGGCTCGCTGATCCCCACGCTGCTGGGGCAGAACCTCGGCGACGACGTCCTGCTTCTGGCTCAGAGCCACGCGGCTCAGGCGTTCTACAACACGCAGAACGGGATCAGCGATTTTCAGCCGAGCGTGATCGTCGCCAGCCGCCAGGGCGCCGGTCTGTTGCTGCGTTTCGCCGGCACCTGGAAAAACCGTCAACAGACTTTCGAGGTAGTGACATGAGCATGTTGATCCCCGGCCAGAACCAATTGGCCGAACCTTCGCTGATCACCGTCGAAGCCTTCGAAGATCTGCTCCCCGAGTTCAAGACCTTCGTCGTCGAATACGTCGGCGCCCGAGCACCGGACAGCGCAGCGAAACTCAAAAGCAGCCTGGAAAACGAAAGCGAATTGCTGACGCTTGCGCTTGAAGCGTTTTGTGTCCGGCTGCAAACCCACGAACGCAAATACAACGCCCGTATCAAGCAGATGCTGGCGTGGTGGGCAACCGGCAGCAACCTCGATGCACGGCTGGCCGACATGGGCCTGGAGCGTCAGTTGCTCGATCCGGGCGATCCGGCAGCCTTCCCACCGGTGCCGGCGATTTATGAAAGCGACGACGATGCGCGGCTGCGTTATTACCTCGCGCCCCATGCCCCGGCGGCGGGTTCGCGAATGCAGTATCGCCGCGAAGTGTTCACCCTCGGCGAGCGGCCGACAGTGAAAGTCGAGTCGTCCGATGCCGGCGTGGTGAACGTCACTTACACCTTCAACCCCGACGGTCTCGCCGCGCAGGTCAAGGATGGTAACGGTCGCCGCACCGCGCCCGGCGAAGTGCAGGTCACTGTGCTTTCCCGCGACGGTGACGGCACGCCTTCCGAGGCATTGCTCAATGGCGTTCGCCAACACTTTGCCCGGCCCGATGTTCGCCCGGAAACAGATCGGGTCACGGTCAAGGCTGCGGCCATTCAGCGCTACAAAATCCGTGTCGTTGCCAAGATCAATTCCGGCCCGGACTCGGGTCTGACCAAAGTCGCCGCGCAACAACAATTGCAGGCCTACGCCGACAGTTGTCATCGCCTCGAAGGCCGGGTCGATCCGAGCTGGATCGACTACACGCTGCACAGCGCCGGCGCCGTGCAACTGCAAATTCTTGAGCCGCTGGATTCGATCATCACCAGTGCGTTTGAAGCGCCGTACTGCACGGCAGTCGAAGTCGAGGTGCTGACAATATGAGCGATCAAACTCAGCGCCCGACGTTGCTGCCGGCGAACAGTTCGGCACTGGAGCGAGGGCTGGATCTTGGCTTCGGCGCACTGCTTGATCGCATCGCGCCGCCGTTTCCCGAACTGATGAATCCGAGCGAAACGCCTGTCGCGTTTCTGCCGTATCTGGCAGCCGATCGTGGCGTCGCTGAATGGAGCACGACTGCACCGGAAGCGGAAAAGCGCCTGACCGTCGAACTCGCCTGGCCCACCGCGCGCCAGGCCGGCACTCGCAAAGCGCTGGAGAACGCCGCAAAGGGTTTGCAACTGCGCCCGGAAATCCGCGCCTGGTACGAACAGACACCGCCCGGCGCGCCGTACAGTTTTTCCGTGCGCGCCTTCAGCGACCAACCCTACAGCGCCGAAATCGACGCCCGTCTCGACCGCCGTCTGGCGGATGCCAAGAGCGAACGGGACATTCTGTCGGTGTCGGTCGGGCTGAGTGCATTCGGCAGCCATTACATCGGCGCCGCGACCTTCTGCGGCGAACTGACCACGGTTTATCCGGTGTTCATCGAAGGGCTTGAAACCTCGGGAGAGGCATTCATGGCTGCCGGTATGTACACCGTCGAAACATCCACTATTTATCCTCAGGGGGCCTGAATGGCTGACTATTACACCCTGCTCACCAACGCAGGGATTGCCTACGAAACGGCGTGAAAGGCCGCGGGCACGCCGATCAAGTTGACGCAGATTTCCGTCGGTGACGGCGGCGAGGGCGGAGTCTACAACCCGGCCGCAACCGCCACCGCGCTCAAACGCGAAGTCTGGCGCGGGCCGCTCAATGCGCTGTTTCAGGACGAGAAGAACCCGAGCTGGCTGCTCGCTGAAGTGACCATCCCGCCAGATGTTGGCGGCTGGTATGTGCGCGAAGCGGGGCTGTGGACTGACACCGGTGTTCTCTACGCCATCGTCAAGTACCCGGAGTCGTTCAAACCGATTCTGGCCAACTCGGGGTCGGGTAAAGAGTTTTATATTCGTTCGATTTTCGAGACCAGTAACGCGTCGCTGGTGACGTTGTTGATTGATGACACCGTCGTCAAAGCCACTCGTGCCTGGGTCATGAGCTACCTGGCCGAAGAACTCGGCAAACTGGATGGCAAACAGTCGGTGCGCGTCGCTGCAACTGGCAACGTGGTGATGAAAGGCGCGCAGCAGATTGACGGTGTGGCGGTAATTGCCGGTGATCGCGTGTTGCTGGCGAACCAGACTTTGGCCAAGGACAACGGCCTATGGATTGTTGCCAACGGTGACTGGGTTCGAGCGAACGATGCCAGCACAAGTGCCAAAGTCACGCCGGGCCTGACGGTCATGGTGGAGGAGGGCAAGGCGAACGGTGATTCGCTCTGGCACCTGACTACCAATGCGCCGATCACCTTGGGCACTACTGCACTGACATTCAAGATGCTGGCAGGGCGCACCGGAATTACTGCCGGTACTTACAAGAGTCTGACCGTTGATGAATATGGACGGGCGACTGCCGGGGCAAATCCTGAGACGTTGGCGGGTTTCGGCATCAAGGACTCTTACACCAAGGCCGAAGTTGAAGCGCTGATCGCCAAGGCTTCGGCATTGCCGGTGGGCTCGATTGTTGCGTTCCCGGTAGATGCTCCGCCGCCGGGTTTTCTTGAGCTGGATAACAGCGTCAAAAGCAGCGCGACTTACCCGGACTTGAGCGCTTATCTGGGCGGCAAGTTCAATACGGGTGATGAGGGTGTCGGGAATTTCCGACTGCCTGAGGCGCGGGGGGAGTTCTTGCGTGGTTGGGATCATGGGCGGGGAATTGATGCTGGACGTGGTCTTGGTAGTTGGCAGGCCGACGACAACAAGTCGCATGCCCATACCGTCACACGCATGCAGGCTTTTGCCAATGCCTCCGGCAGCAATCCTAGTGCTGTAGTGGTCGATAACGGCAATACAGCTGTGATGAGCAACTTCTCTGCAGGATTCAATAGCTCTGGAGGCTTGGAAGCTCGACCTCGCAACATCGCCGTCATGTGGTGCATCAAAGCCTGGAATGCCCCGGTCAACCAGGGAACCATCGACGTAGCCGCACTGGCCAAGGAAGTCGAGCGTCTCAAATCTGCGGTACCGGTGGGTGCTGTTCTGGCATTCCCGACGGGGATCGTCGCGCCTGGTTATCTGGAGCTGGATGGCAGTGTGCAGAGCATTGCGACTTATCCGGATCTGGCGGCTGATCTCGGTACGAAATTCAACAAAGGCGATGAGGGTGTAGGCAACTTCCGGTTGCCGGAATCCCGCGGCGAATTCCTGCGAGGTTGGGATCATGGGCGCGGAGTGGATGCTGGTCGAACCGTTGGCAGTTGGCAGAACCACCAGTTTCAGTCCCACTTGCACGCTCTCCGGCATACAGTCACTACGGCAACAGGATCGGGTTCCGGTCTAGCCGTTGTGATCAGCGGTGCTGGAACTGGCGCCAATTCGGATGTCCCAATAACGGGAAACGTGGGCACTGAAACGCGCCCGCGCAACCTAGCGGTAATGTGGTGCATCAAAGCCTGGAACGCTCCGATCAATCAGGGAAGCATCGATATCGCCGCGTTGGCCTCGAGAGTTGAAGCGTCGCAGGTTAATGGGCCTTTGGTCGGACAAGTACGCAATTTGCGTATGACGGTGGCTGCTCCTTCTGCGACAGCAACGATCACCTCTGATCAATTGATCGTTGAGCAGTTGGGTAGTGGCCACTACAAACTGAAGAACATCAATCTTTCAATCAATCTGGCAAGTGTCGGTGCCGGGGGGATGGATTCAGGAACCGCCCCACTCAGCGGGACTGTTGGCATTTACGTTATTTATAACCCTGATACAAAAATTGCGAAGTTGCTCGGCGTCAATGCGACGGCTGCTGTTGTTCCAGAGGTCTACGGCGGCACTAATATGCCGGTGGGATACACCGCTAGCGCGTTGGTTAGCGTTTGGCAAACTAACGCCAATAGACAGTTGCAGGGGGGGACTCAGACCGACCGCTCAATTGCAACTGAAGCAAAGAGATTTTTAAGCAATGGTTTCGCGTCCGTGTTCACAGCACTTTCGTTGAATGGTCTTGTGCCGCGAAATGCAAAGTCGATTGGCGGGTATGCCCATGTGATTACAGCGCAACGAATCCAGCTGGTAGCACCTTAACCTTGTGTTCGGATCCGACAGGTTTTGGCTCAATTGTATTTGGCTCTGGTGGTTCGGTGAACATGGGCAGTTTGGCACCATTTTCAGATTTGGCTTTGGCATCACCGCTGACAATCTACTACTCGGCAAACAATGGCCCGGCAGCCAATAACGGCTACGTTACTTTTTACACTTTCTAGGAATTACGTATGTATCGAGCATATTCAAATAATGGTGTGTCGTTGCGTTTTGTCGAGCCTGACTGGGTATTGAGTGATGGTGAAGTTTTGTTTGATCACGAACCCGCCATTCAGGAACTTGAGGCGGCTTTCGGATTTGACGCATCGGAAGTGGAGCGCGGACGACAGGCGCAGGTTATAGCAGATGAGCGTTTCCGGCGTGAAGGTGTCGGCATTGTTGTCGATGGCTTGTCAATTGACACCACGCGAGACAGCCAAGCATTGATTGCCAGCATGGGGCTGTCCGCAGTTCTCGATGCTGGATATCGCTGCAATTTCAAAACAGTCACTGGGTTCGCCGAATTGAGGGACTCGCAAATTATCAAAATCGCGAAGGCAGTGCGGGCACACGTGCAGGCCTGTTTTGATCGCGAGCTGGACCTGTTGAATGCGCTTGAGGCCAACACTTACACAGACGAAATGCTCAAGGAAGGCTGGCCAGATTCTGAGCCCGTGACACTCATCTCGGCACATCAATAAACGCCCCGCACCCCGGGGCGTTTTTATATCCACGTAAAACACTCAACACCCGCCAAGCCCCTCCCCACGAGGGGCTTTCCCGTTTATGGAGAAACGAAAAATGGCAACCCGCCAAACCTACACCGTGCTCGTCCCATTCCCCACCGGCGGTGGGCACTGGTCGAGCGTCGGTCAAGACCTTGATCTGCTCGACGTCGAGGCCAGTGCGCTGCACATCGCCGGTCGACTTGAACTGAAAACACCCTCCACTCAGGCCAAAAAGGCCGCTGCCAAGAAGGCTGACTAAACATGGCTGAGGTTCTGAACTTCGAGCACAACGGCATTACCGTCAATGCCACTGAATCCCCCGAGGCCATGGGTGGCCTGGGTGACAACGTCATCGGTCTGGTCGGCACCGCGCCGAAGGCTGATCCGCTGATTCCGCGTAGAGCACCGTTCCGCATCAATAGCTTCACCACCCATGCACTGCTGGACCCGACCGGTTCGGAAGAGGGCACGCTGTATCACGCGGTTTACCAGATCCTCAAAGTGGTCAAGGTGCCGGTGTATGTCGTGATCGTCGAAGCGGGTGCGACCCCGGCCGATACCGTCAACGCAGTGATCGGCGGCGTTGAGCCGGCGACTGGCCGCAAGCTCGGTCTGGCTGCGCTGGGCAGTGTCCCGGAAGACCTGACCATCATCGGCGCGCCGGGCTTCACCGGCACCAAAGCGGTGGCCAGCGAGTTCGCCTCGTTCGGCAAGCGCATCAAGGCCCGCGTGGTACTGGATGGCAAGGACGCCTCGGTCGCTGATCAAGTGACTTACAGCCAGGAACTGGGCGGCGCGGATCTCGGTTTCGACCGTTGCCTGGTGGTGCACAACATGCCCGCCGTTTACTCCAAAGCGGCGAAGAAAAACGTCTTCCTGTCGCCCTCCAGCCTGGCGATTGCCGCGCTGGCCAAGGTCAAGCAGTGGGAGAGCCCGGGCAACCAGGTGACCTACGCCGAAGACGTCTCGCGGGTGGTCGAATACAACATCCTCGACACCTCCACCGAAGGCGATCTGCTCAACCGCTACGGCGTCAGCTACTACGCCCGCACTGTGCTCGGCGGCTTCTCGCTGCTGGGTAACCGCTCGATCACCGGCAAGTTCATCAGCTACGTCGGCCTTGAAGATGCGATCAGCCGCAAACTGGTCAAGGCCGGCCAGAAAGCCATGGCCAAGAACCTCACCAAGTCCTTCATGGATCAGGAGGTCAAGCGCATCAACGACTGGCTGCAAACCCTGGTCGCCGACGAAACCATTCCTGGCGGCAGCGTGTACCTGCACCCGGAACTCAACAGCGTCGAGAAGTACAAGAACGGCACCTGGTACGTGGTCATCGACTACGGCCGCTACGCGCCGAACGAACACATGGTTTATCAACTCAACGCCCGCGATGAAATCATCGAGCAGTTCCTGGAGGACGTTCTCTAATGTTTACCAACCGTAATCGCCAGGCCATCGCGGCCACTCTGCAAGGCCTGCCGTTGTCGGCGACCGTGGAAGAATTTACTCCGCCGAAGATCGAATTCGACGTGGAAGAGATGCGCGGCGGCCGCTTCATTGTTGAAGAAATGGTCAAGGGTGGCAAAGCCCTCAACGCCAAGTTGACCCTGCAAGGCATGGGTACAGAAGTGATGCTGGCGCTGGGAGTGAACCTTGGCGACGACATTCTGCTGAACGTGCGTGAAGCCGGTCAGGATCAGGATGGCAACACCTGGTTCACCTACCACACCGTCGGCGGCAAGCTGAAATCCCTTGAGGAAACGGCGGTGAAAATGGGCGAAAAACCCAAGACCAATCTGGAACTTTCCTGCCGCACCTACAACCGTCTGGAAAACGGCGTACCGGTGATCGACATCGACGTACGCACCCAGAAGTTCGTGCTCAACGGCGTCGACATCCTCGGTGATGCGCGGCGTGCGGTGTTGATGCCGTAACCCGGCGCAGAGCAAAAACCTGTGGGAGCGAGCCTGCTCGCGAAGGCTTGGGCACATTCAACATCAATGTGACTGAACGACCGCTTTCGCGAGCAGGCTCGCTGCCACAGTGGGCCAGCGTGACTGGCAGAAAAAACTGAGTAATCCCCAAGAATCACCAAGGAATTCATTCATGTCGTGGATGCCACCCAAGCATGACCTGTTGTCGCCGATCACCGGTGACGACGGCTCGCAGATCGAAACGATCCAGCTCAAGCCGCTGTTCTACGCCGCGCAGAAAGATGCGCTGGAACGTGCCGGCGATGACGAAGACGAACAGTTCTTCGAACTCGCGTTGCTGGCCACCGGCCTGTCGGTCAAGGAACTCGACCAGCTCAAACGCCCGGACTACGTGAGCATCGCCCAGTACGTGCACGAAATGTCGACCCGCGCGGCGTCGTACTTTCTCGATCAGGTTGAAAACGCGGAAAAGTCCGACGATCCCGATCAAATCCAACTGCTGCAACCGCTCGCGATCACCGGCCGCACAGTCACCTCGCTGAGCCTGGAAATGCCGGTGCTGCGCGCCACCAAAGTGATGAAGAAACTGAAAACGGCCAAAGAGCGCGCCGAGTTCATCACCGCCCATTGCACCGGCCTGATGATCCCCGATCTGGCCCTGTTGAGCGTCCCGGACTGGACACAATTGCAGGTGCGCATAGACGATTTTTTAAACCAGCCGGCGGCCTACTTTCGGAACGCGACATCGAAGTAATCCTCGATATCGTGCCGCTCATTTACCCGGTAAGTGAGGCGGAAATTCTGGAATGGGACGCCGAAAAGGCGTTGCGCCGCTACGACATAGCGATCACTCGCCTTGGCGTGAAACAGGAGTAGAGCGGCATGGCAGAGAGCAAAACTACGCTCATGTACGCCGATGAGCGCGCGAGTACTGCGAATCGCAACATAAGCTTGATCACTGCGGCAACGAGTACAGCAACAACAGGTTTAGGCCAGGATCTAGTGGCCGACCTTAGACAAACGTTGATCACGGTAAGTGATCGCATCGTTTCGCTTACCACAGCCATTGATTCCTTAAATCTCACCTTGGCGACCAAACGCTCTTTGTCGCAGAACCTGGTCAGCAGCGACGGTGGATTGGCTGGACAAAAGTCTGCAGACAAGAGCGCTGGCGTCGCACCTCCCGAGGCGCTCAAAGCATCTGTTGCAATGGACTCAGCCGCCGCCACCTTGAGCGAAGTAGCCCGGATTACTCCAGCGCAGGGCAAGGAGGTGGCTCAGGCGAGTCTGATCATGGCCAGTGCGCCGTTGGTGGCTGCCGGAGGAACCTCCGGGGTTGATTTGGTCAATGCTGCGGCGCTGGGCGCCAAGGCGGGAATCGGCATCGACTTGCCCAACGCCTCAGACAAACAGCACGAACTGTTGAAGTTTGCCGACGATGTTGCAATCACCGCGTCGGCGTTCAAGGTGCCTGCGCTACAAGTCGCCGAGATGATGACGGCTTGGCGTACCTCGATGAGACTGACCCGAGATCAGGCTATCGATCTGGCGGATGCGACCCACCACATGGGCAAGATGCCCGGAGATGTAAACGCGGCAGACATCGGCTCCGTATTGCAGCACTCCGGTGATGCGGCGATTGCCGCTGGTTTCCAACCCGAGCAAGCCGCGGCGCTGTCGGCAGCCTTGCTGAACAGCGGAACCAAGGAAGGTGAAGCGGGCGTTGCGTTGAAGAGCATCTCCACTGCCTTGAGTAAGGGAGACCAGGTATCTGTCGCCGAGCAGGGCGCGTGGAAACAATTGGAGCTCGATCCCAAGGCAGTGGCTGCGGCGATGCGTGATCCGAACAAGGACGTTGCACAAGGTGCGTTGCTTACGGTGTTGGCCGCATTGAACGCCAGACCGGTAGAGCAACGTGCGGTTCTGGCCAGGACGTTGTTCTCCGATGGCGGTGATGCCGCGCAGAAACTCTCGCAAAACCTTGGTGAGGTGAATGAGACGTTCTTGCAGGTCAAAGACAAGCAGCGATACGCGACTTCAGAGTTGGGCGAGAAGAGTTCGGTTAAACAAGCTGCCCTGGCTCTTTCCAATACTCAGCAAGGACAGCTGAATATTCTGAATGCCCGTAGCGAGCGGCTGGCCGTCGCCAAAGGCAATGCGTTGGCGCCCTCCAGCGATACGCTGGCCTCTGCAGGTGTCGACAAACTAAGTGAGCTGACTGAAACCTATCCGAAAACCGCTGGTGTTGTGTTGACGGTGAGCGCGTTCCTCAAACCGTTGTTCGATCAGGCGCTCGATGCCATTGGCAGCGACATCAAAGACCGGTTTGGCAAGAAAGTCGTGGATAAAGGCCTGTCCGTTTTCACAGGTGCCGCCACCGCTACAACGGGGGCGTCTGCTGCAGGTACCGGTTTGAAGATACTCGATCAAACTTCGCGGGTGCGGGCTCCGCTTCTGGAGGCGTCCGCTGCTGCAATGCGCCCTCTGTCACGTGCAATGCCTTGGCCTGTAAAAACGGCTGTGGGCCTCGCAGGTTTGGCATCTGGGGTGGCCAGCGGTGACGACACCCAGATAGCTAAAAGCATCGGTGGAGCGGGCGGTGGAATGGCCGGCGCTCTCGCCGGCTCTGCTTTCGGCGCGTCTCTCGGCAGCGTGGCGGGCCCCCCCGGCATGGCGATTGGCAGCGTCCTCGGTGGCTTGATTGGCGGCTGGCTGGGCAGTGAGGGCGGTTCCCTTCTGGGCGAAAAACTTGGCAGTACCGCACCGAACAGACTCGAAGCTCCGGCCCAGGTGAGTCGGGAACTGGCCACTGCTCAGGCGCCAACTGCACCATCCACTTACGCGCCCACCGTTCAGGTGTATTGCAGCGATCCGGGCAGCGTCGAAAAGATCGGTCAGTTAGTCGACTTTCACCTGAGATCTCAATTCAGCAACGAATTTACTCCGCTAATGGGGAGCCATTCGCTCGCCACCCGCCGTGACGCAGCCCTGACCGATGGAGTCGCCTGATGAAACAACAAATGGCACTGGGCAGTTTCATCTTCGGCCTGTCGCGAAACTTCGCCTACAGCACGCTGGCGCGAAAATCCGATGGCGGCTGGACGGAACTGCCGATCCTCACCAGTAAACCCAAGTCGAGCCAGACCGGGCAAAAGCCGGAAACCCTGACCATCAGCGGCACCTCGATGTACGCCATCGCCATGGAGCGGCTCGATGAGTTGCGTGCGCTTCAGGCACTGCGGGTACCGCTGCCGCTGATCGATGGCATCGGTCGTAACTGGGGGCTGTGGCGGATCAACAGCATCGACGAAAACCAGAGCGAGGTCATCGATGATGGCACCGCGATGGTGGTCAAGTGGGTCATCGGATTATCGGAGTTCAACAATGCGTAAGGTTCGAAGCGTGGCCGGTGATTCGGTGAATCTGCTGCTCTACCGCGAAACCGGTCGTAGCGATGACGCCGCCGAAGAGGCGCTGTGGAAACTCAACCCGACCTTGGCCGAACACGGTCCCGTTTTGTCTGCGGGCGTGTGGGTGACGCTGCCCGAACTTGACTCGAAACCGGCAGCCATCAAACCGGTCACGGCCTGGGATTAAGGAGGTTACATGGCACTGGGTTTTACCCCGGCAGTAGAAATCTACGGGGCCAATGCGGCCTTGCTCAATCAACGCCTGATCAGTTGGGAACACATCGATGCGGCCGGTTTCGAGTCCGATCAATTGACCTTGACCATCGACCTGGAGGGCCTTGAAGGGCTGCCAAGTCTCGGCGGAAAAATCGGCCTGATGGTCGGTTATCGGGAAACGGAAATGGTCGACAAAGGCCAGTTCAAAGTGACGCGCCTGACGCCGACGCTGTTCCCGTTTCGCCTGACATTGGTGGCCACCGCAGCGCCGTTCAGCAAGGATGATGAAACCGGCTTCAAGCAGCGCCGAACCGCCAGCCACGGGCCAACGACGCTGGGTGGATTGTTTCGTGAACTGGTCTTGCGGCATGGCTTTTCACCGCGTGTCGCTCCAGAGGTTTCGTTGATCAAAATCGATCACGTCGACCAGTCCAACGAAACCGACATGGGCTTTCTGACGCGCCTGGCCAAAAAGTACAACGTGATCGCCAAACCCTACGACGATGTGTACGTGCTGGCGCGGCCCGGTCAGACCAAGTCACTGTCGGGCAAAATTTTGCCCAACGTCACCTTGTCAGTCACCAGCAACAACCGGCCCGGTGATCATGCCTTCATCAGCGCCACGCTGGAGGAATCCGCCCGCGAACAGGCCAAGGGCTGCAAAACCTGTTTTGTGGATGCGGCTACAGGCGTCTTGCGCTGGATCGAAACGGGGCTTGCACCGTTCAAGACTATCCGCCAGAAGCAACCCAATGAAGCGCAGGCCATCGCCGTCGGCGAAGGCGAAGTGCGCAAGATGTTGCGGCACAAGTACAAGGTGAAAATCACCTGTCCGGGCAATCCAAGGCTGGCTGCCGAAGGCCTTGTGCTGCTCGACGACACATGGCCTGACTTCATGCGTGGACGCTGGTCGATCGACAAGGTCACCGCCAGCGGCAATCGCGAGAACAGCTATCGCTGCTTGATCGATGCGACTTGCCTCGATCCGAAAGCCTGATACCTGCAAAAACTTTGTGGGAGCGAGCCTGCTCGCGAAGAGGCCGGCACCTTCAACTTTGATGGCGACTGATCCACCGCTTTCGCGAGCAGGCTCGCTCCCACATTTGGGTCTGCGATAACTCCCCCAACTCTGGAACACCCCCATGAAGATCACTCCGATCCTCACGCAGTTGCGTGCGCAATGCCCCAGCCTGGCCAGTCACATTGCGGTAGGTGTTGATCTGGCATTGCTGCAAGGCAATCCCGATCTGCCGACACCCTCGGCCCATGTGTTGCCAATGGCCGATGTGGCCAGTAGCAGCACCGCACAAAACCTCATCACTCAACCGATCCGCGACCGCTTCGAAATCGTCCTCGCGCTTGATGCTACCGACGCTACAAAAGCGCTGGATCTGTTGCACGACCTGCGCGGCGAACTGTGGCGCGCGCTGGTGGGGTTCAAGCCTGACAACGACTACAACGCCATCGTTTATGACGGCGGCGAAATGGTCTCGATCGACAGCAGCCGCGTGTTTTACCGGTTGCGCTTTTTTGCCGAGTTCCAGCTCGGTCGCAATCTGCCCGGTCAACCTGCGCAGAGCTGGCACGAACGCGAACTGGACGGTTTGTCGTCCTTTACCGGGGCCACCGTGCGAGTCGATGCGATCGACCCCGCCGACCCCAACCTGAAACGCCCGGGCCCCGATGGGCGCGTGGAAATGACTTTCTCTTCTGAGGTAACCCCATGAGCAATCGCATCACCGTGCTGCCGGCTGCTGGCCGCGCCGTACCTGACCCGGAGGCGGGCGATCTGCTGCCCCTCGAAGGCCGTGAAGTGCTGGACAGTGCCTGGTGGCGCCGGCGTCTGGCCGACGGCGATATCACACTCAAAACCGCAAAAGCGGCTAAACCACAGGGAGCCAAATAATGGCGATCGGATTCAGCAACATCCCCGCGGACATTCGTGTACCGCTGTTCTATGCCGAAATGGACAACTCGGCCGCCAATAGCGCGAGCTCGACCATGCGCCGTTTGATCGTCGCCCAGGTCAACGACAACGTCGCCCCGAGCGAAGTCGGCAAACTGGTGCTGGTCTCCAGCGTTGCACTGGCGAAAAGCATTGGTGGTCAGGGTTCGATGCTCGCCTCGATGTACGAGACCTTTCGCAAGGCCGACCCGATTGGCGAGATCTGGTGCCTGCCGCTGCACAACGCCGAAGGCGCCGTCGCCAAAGGCGTGCTGACCCTGACCGGCACCGCGACTCAGGCGGGTTTGCTCAACCTGTATGTCGGCGGCGTGCGCGTGCAAGCCACCGTGGTCAACGGTGCAACCGCTGCTCAGGCAGCCACTGCGCTGGCGCAGAAAATCAATGCCAGTGCCGATCTCCCGTTGAGTGCGGCAGCGGCCGACGGCGTGGTCACCCTGTCTGCCAAATGGACTGGCGACAGCGGCAATGACATCAGCCTGCAATTCAATCGCCTGGGCAAGAGCAACGGCGAAGAAACCCCGGCTGGCCTGACCAGCGCAGTCACCGCCATGACCGGCGGCGCCGGCGTGCCCGATCAGATCGCTGCTGTCGCGGCACTGGGTGACGAGCCGTTCGAGTTCATCGCGCTGCCGTGGTCGGATCTGGCCACCCTCAACACCTGGCAAGCAGTCATGGATGACAGCACCGGTCGCTGGTCGTGGGCCAAGCAACTGTTCGGTCACGTCTACAGCGCCAAACGCGGCACCGTCGGCACTCTGGTCGCTGCAGGCCAGGCGCGTAACGATCAGCACATGACCATTCAGGCGCTGGAGCCGGGCGTACCGCAACCGGTCTGGGTACAAGCCGCCGCACTGGCTGCACGCACCTCGGTATTCATCTCCGCCGACGCCAGCCGTCCGACCCAAAGCGGCAGCCTGCCGGGTGTCGATCCGGCGCCGGCGAGCGAGCGCTTCACCCTGACCGAGCGTCAGTCGCTGCTCAACTACGGTATCGCCACCGCGTACTACGAAGGCGGCTACGTGCGCATCCAGCGCTCGATCACCACCTACCAGAAAAACGCTTACGGCCAGGCTGACAACTCCTACCTGGACAGCGAAACCATGCACCAGTCGGCGTTCATCGTGCGTCGTCTGCAAAGCGTGATCACCAGCAAGTACGGCCGGCACAAACTGGCTTCCGACGGTACCCGTTTCGGCGCCGGCCAGCCAATCGTCACCCCGAGCACCATTCGCGGTGAACTGATCGCCCAGTACGCCAAGCTCGAACTGGAAGGCCACGTAGAAAATGCCAAACTGTTCGCCGAGCACCTGATCGTCGAGCGCGACGTGCAGGACCCGAGCCGCGTGAACGTACTGTTCCCGCCGGATTACATCAACGGTCTGCGCGTGTTCGCATTGCTCAACCAATTCCGCCTGCAATACGACGACGCAGCCTGATCGCAGCGTTTGACGTCAAGCATTCAGCCCACCTCGCGTGGGCTTTTTTATTAAAGGGAGTAACACCATGGGTCAACTGATTGCAGGCACCTGCTACGTCAAGGTCGACGGCGCACAACTGACTATCAATGGCGGCTGCGAAGCCCCGTTGATGGCGGTCAAACGCGAAACCGTCGTACCTGGTTTCTACAAGGAAACCGACATCGCACCGTCGTTCAAAGTGACTGCGCTGCACACCCCCGACTTCCCGCTGAAGAAGCTGATCGACGGCACCGATATCACCGTCACCTGCGAATTCAGTAACGGCAAAGTCTATGTGCTGGCCGGCGCTTACCTGGTCGAAGAGCCAGTCTCCAAAGGCGATGACGCGACCATCGAACTGAAATTCGAAGGCATCAAGGGGACCTGGCAATGAGCGGCGCCGTGAAGCTTCAGGTTGCGATCGAAGCTCACGGCGAGCCCCTGACCGAACTCGTCCTGCGCCGTCCGACGGTGCAGGAAGTGCGAGCGATCAAGGCGCTGCCGTACAAGATCGATAAGAGCGAAGAAGTCAGCCTCGACATGGACGTCGCGGCCAAATACATCGCCGTGTGCGCCGGCATTCCGCCGTCGTCGGTCAACCAGCTGGATCTGGCTGACCTCAATGCGCTGAGCTGGGCCGTTGCAAGTTTTTTCATGAGTGCGGCGTCGGCGCCATCACCGACCTGATCGCAGTCGCCTATGACCTGGCCTGGTTCTGGAAGGTTGACCCCGAACAGATGATGGCCAGGCCACTGGATGTGCTCCGTGAATCGCTGGAGCACGCGCAACGGATCAATGCGATGCAGCAGGTGCAGTGATGGCAGACGAAGAAAAGAAAGTGAAAACTCCGGTGCTGATCACGGGCATCGATGAACTGTCGCCCAAACTCGGCGCCCTTCGGGCCAATGTCGAGAGTTTCAAGAAAAATCTTGAGCAGACCGGTCTCGGCAAACTGGACATCAGTGGTCTGTTCAAGGGCGGCAGCGTGATTACGCCGTTCGTGGACGGGATCAAGTCGGCGGCGACGTTTCAGGGCAAATTGACCGAGGTCAGCGCGACGGCAAAAACCGTCGACCTGCCCGCCGCACCGAAAGTCGCTGCGCAGAACATGAACGTGTTCAGTGCGTCGATGGAAAAGGTCACGGGCGCAATCGATGCCGCGCTGGTGCCCGCTGTCGGTGCATTGGTCGTCGGACTTGAGCCGATGCTTACTCAGGTCAGCGGTATCCTCGCCGACAACCCGCAACTGGTCGAAGGCCTGGCGGCGGGGGCTATCGCTTTCTCGGCGATGCAAACCGCTGTGGCCGGCGCGACCCAGGTGTTCGACGTGATGAGCATGGTGATGAAGGCCAACCCGATCATGCTGATTGCCGCTGGCATTGCCTTGGCTGCCGGTTTGATCGTGGCCAACTGGAAACCGGTCTCGACGTTTTTCATCGGGCTCTGGCAGAAAATTGCGCCGGTTGTCATTCCGATGGCCGAGTTTTTCAAGACGATGTTCGGTTACACCCCGCTGGGGCAATTGATCAGTAACTGGGGACCGGTCACGGCTTTTTTCGCGGCGTTATGGGAGGGCGTCAAGGCTGTCGCGGCGCCGGTGATGGAGTTCTTCAAGACCTGGTTCAACTATTCGCCTCATGGGCTGGTCGTGAATAACTGGGGGCCATTGGTCGGGCTGTTCTCTTCGATCTGGGATTTGCTCAGGGCGGTCTCGGTGCCTGTGCAGACTTTCCTGCAAGGCTTCTTTGATTGGTCGCCGCTGGAAGTGATTCAGGCTGTCTGGGGCGGGGTGGTCAGTGTGTTCACCGCGATCTGGGGTTACATCAAGCTGCCGTTTGTGGCGATGTACGCGGTTATTCGCGAGCAACTGGGCTGGTCACCGCTGGAAAAAATCATCGAGAACTGGGCACCGGTTACCGCCTGGATCGAAAAGTGGGCGCAGAAGTTTCAGGACGCCATCGCACCGATCAAGGCGTTTTTCAACGGCGGTTTCGGCGAGCTGATCGCTGATGCCAAGGCCAGGGTGGATGTTTTCACTCAAGCCCAATTGAAGACCAACGCTGAAGGTAAAGGCGAACTGGCGCCGGTGTTTTTCAAAGGCACCGTGGAGTCGTCACCGAGCCCGTTGGCGGCACCCGGAACTACGCCGGAAAAACCGGCCCTGCAGGCCGGCTCTCTGTCGCAAACCTCCAACACGCTGATCCAGCAAAGCGCTGCCAACAACCGCACGCAACTCGAGGGCGGCCTCACCGTGCGCTTCGAAAACGCGCCGGCCGGGCTGCGTACCGATCAACCGCAAACCAATCAACCGGGCCTGGCGCTGTCGTCGCGCATCGGCTATCGCTCACTGTCGGCAGGAGGTTCCAATGAACTGGCGTGACCGTTTGTTGCCGGCATCCTTTCGCGGTGTCGGGTTCTGGATCGATCAGGCGAAAACCCCGGTCGGTCGCAAAGGTCAGTTGCATGAATATCCGCAGCGTGACCTGCCGTTTTTTGAGGATCTCGGTCAGCAGGCCCGGACTCATGAGGTGACGGCATTTATTGTCGGCGCCGATTGCCTGGAGCAGCGCGACAAGTTGCTCAAGGCGCTGGAGGCGGGTAGCGGTGAGCTGGTGCATCCATGGCTCGGGCGCGTGCAAGTCAAAGTCGGCGAGTGCGACATGACCCACACCCGCCAGGACGGTGGGTTGGTCACGTTCGCGCTGAAGTTCTATCCCGATCAGCCGTTGCCGTTTCCGACGGCAACCGTCAGTACGCAGAAAGTGTTGTTGTCCAAGGCTGACACTTTGCTGGGTTCGGCGGTGGCACGCTTCGAACAGGCGATGACCTTGATCAAGGCTGCGCGGATCGGTATCGCCAATCTGCGCAACAGCCTGACCGGGGTTTATGAGGTGATCAAGGAACAGCTCAAACCGCTGATCGAGCAGTACAGACAGATCACCGAACTGGTCAAAGCCGTCAAGGAACTGCCCAAGGAAGTGGCGGCGGAGTTCAAGGGTTTGCTCGGCGATATCAAGGAGCTGAAGGCGTTCGCGAAGGAGGGCTACCGTGGCGTGATTGCCGACGTGTCGCAACAACTCGAAGCCATCCGCAAGGCCGATGCACCGAAGATCACCACTGGCAAGGACACCACCGCGGCGGCGCAAGCCATGGCGGATCTGGTGCAGGACACAATGCTGGTCAAAGTGGCGCAATGGGTGGCATCGATGCCGGTGGCGACCACCCCGGTGAAGCTGCAATCGACGCCATCGGTAGGCCAACAGGCGACGAGCCCGGTGGCCCGGCAGGAAGTCCCGGTCAGTGACGACATGCAGGCTCTGCGTGACGCTGTGGCCGTAGCGATCAATCCAATGCTGGACAAGGCCGACCCCGCGCATTTTCAGGCCATCAGCGATGTGAAAGAGGCGCTGATTGCGCATCTCAAGGCCGTGGCGTCGTCCGGTGTGCGGCAAGTCAGCAAATCCTTTCAGGAGAGCTTTCCGGCGCTGGTCGTGGCCTACAAGCAATTTGGCGATGCAACTCGGGTGACCGAAGTGACTCAGCGTAACGGGATATCTCATCCGGGTTTTTCGCCCAACGACGTGAAAGTCTCCGGGGAGTGAACCATGAGCGAGATGGATAACCGCGTTACGTTGATAGTCAACGACATGGAGTACGGCGGCTGGAAAAGCGTGCAAATCACGGCTGATCTGGAGCGCCAGTTTCGCACCTTCAAACTCGACATCACCTGGCAATGGCCGGGGCAAACGGTTGATCAGCGGATCAAGCCCGGCGACCCGTGCGAAGTGAAGATCGGCAAGGATCTGGTCCTCACCGGTTACGTGTTCAAGGCGCCCATCACCTACGACGGTCGGCAGATCAGCCTGAGTGTCGAGGGCAGTTCCAAGACTCAGGATCTGGTCGATTGCGCCGCCACCAACCGGCCCAATCAATGGCAGGAGCAACCGTTGCTGAGCATTGTCCAGGCCTTGGCGATGGAGTATTCGTTGATGGTGGTCAACGAAATTCCCGAGACCTCGCGGCTGGCCAAGCACACGATTGTGCCGGGTGAAACGGTGTTCCAGTCGATCGACCGTTTGCTCTCGTTGTTCCGGGTGTTTTCCACCGATGACGAGCAAGGCCGGCTGGTACTGGCCAAGCCCGGCAGTGGCGGGCGCGCCAGTGATGCGCTGGAGCTGGGCAAGAACATCTTGTCGGCTAGCGCAGCGATGGATCACAGCCAGGTGTTCTCCGAATACCGGGTGATCGGTCAGCAAAAAGGCTCGGACAAGAAGAGCGGGGCGGCCGTCAGCGAAGTTGAATCGACAGCGGCCGACCTGAGCTTCAAACGTCGACGAACCACGATCATCAACGAGGGCACCGCGCTGACGTTTGAGCTGGCGCAGCAACGTGCCCAATGGGAAAGCGCCACCCGCATGGGGCGGGCGCAAACCACCACCTATCAGGTGCAGGGCTGGCGCCAGGCCAACGGTGATCTGTGGCGTCACAACACGCTGGTTAAGGTCAAGGATCCGGTGCTCGGATTCGATGGCGACATGCTGATCTCCAAGGTCACTTATTCGCTGTCGGCGCAAGGCTCGGTGACCACGCTGCAAATGGCCCCGCCGCACACCTTCGATCCTGATCCAACGCCGCCGAAAAAAAACTGAGCCTGACTCCGGACCCTGTGGGAGCGAGCCTGCTCGCGAAAGCGCTGGCAGCTTCAACATCACATGCCTGATCCACCGCATTCGCGAGCAGGCTCGCTCCCACAGTGGATCGCGTGGTGCCTACCTTTGAGGACAATTCATGAGCCTACTGACACGCCTCCTGGCGCGCGGCACTGTCGTGCTCGCCAATTCGGCATCCAAGCTGCAATCGCTGCAAATGCGCCTCACCGCCGGCGAAGTCAACGATGACCTCGAACACTTCGAACCTTACGGCTTCACCAGCAACCCGCTGCCCGGCGCCGAAGGTGTCGTCACATTTCTGGGTGGTGACCGCTCCCACGCTATCGCCCTGGTGGTCGCCGATCGCCGCTACCGCCTGCAATCGCTCGCCAGTGGCGAAGTGGCGATCTACACCGACGAGGGCGACAAGATTCACTTCAAGCGCGGGCGGATCATCGACATCGAGACCGCCACGCTGAACATCCGCGCCAGTACCGCTGTGAACTTCGATACGCCGGTGATCAACCAGACCGGCAAGATCGTGTCCACTGGCGATCAACTCGCCGGCGGCATCAGCCAGATCAAACACGTGCACGTCGGCGTGCAGGCCGGCAACGGCCAGACCGGCGCACCGGCAGGAGGCAAGTGATGTTTATCAGCCAGAACCTCCACGCCGCGCTGACCCGCGCCGTGCTCATCAGCCTGTTCAGCTGGCGTCGCGCCGCCGATGACGACGCCCTCGACGACGAAGAGCGCTACGGCTGGTGGGGCGACACTTTTCCCACCGTTGCCGACGATCGCATCGGCTCGCGTCTGTGGCTGTTGCGTCGGGTCAAGCTGACCCGACAGACCCAGATGGACGCCGAGTTTTATGCCCGCGAAGCCTTGCAATGGCTGATCGACGACGGCCATTGCAGCGCCATCGACATCATCAGCGAACGCCTCGACGCGCAGCGCCTGAACCTGCGCACGGTCCTGACCCTGGCCGACGGTGAACGTCTGGACATCAACCCCGATAACAGTTGGCAGGTGATCTATGCCGTTTGAAACCCCTTCGCTGCCGGTGCTGATCAAGCGCACCCAAAGCGACCTGGCCGGCGATTCGCTGCGCCAGTCCGATGCGCAAGTGCTGGCCCGCACCTTGGGCGGCGCCGCTTATGGTCTGTACGGTTATCTCGACTGGATCGCCGAGCAGATCCTGCCGGACAAAGCCGACGAGTCGACCCTGGAACGCATCGCCGCGCTGCGTCTGAACCAGCCGCGCAAACCCGCGCAAGCGGCCAGCGGCAGCGTCAGTTTCACCGCGATGGCCGGCGCAGTGCTGGACGTGGACACGTTGCTGCAAACGAACGACGGTCGCACCTACAAAGTGACCACGGCGCGCACCACCGCCAATGGCATCAACACCACGACCATCGCCGCGCTGGATGCCGGCAGTTTGGGCAACGCCGATGCCGGTCTGGCATTGACCCCGGTGCAGCCGATCGCCGGCATTGTCGGCACCAGTTTTGTCGTTTTGGCGCCAGGACTCAGCGGGGGCGTGGCGCGCGAAAGTCTGGAGTCGCTGCGCTCGCGGGTGATCCGCTCCTATCGCGTCATCCCCCATGGCGGTTCGGCCAATGACTACGAGACCTGGGCGCTGGAAGTGCCGGGCGTGACCCGCGCATGGTGCCGTGGCGGTTTGCTCGGCCCGGGCACGGTGACGGTGTTCATCATGCGTGACGACGATCCGCAACCAGTACCCAACGACGAGCAACTGGCAGAAGTTCAGGACTACATCGAACCGCTGCGCCCGGTCACCGCCGAAGTGCATGTGCAGAAGCCGATTCAAGTGCCGGTGGTGTATCGCTTCAAAAGCGTCAATCCCGACACCACCGCTGTGCGTGCCGCCGTCGAAGCGCAGTTGCGCGACTTGCACAACCGTGAAGCCGATCTTGGCGTGCCGTTGCTGATCAGCCACATCCGCGAAGCTATCAGCAGCGCTGGCGGCGAATACGATCACACGCTCACCGCACCGGTCGTCGATGTGCCCGCCGCCCCAAGTGAACTGCTCACCTTCGGAGGTTGCGTATGGGGGGCATAAGAACCGCCGCGCAATATCAGGCGCAACTTCGCGCATTGCTGCCATCAGGTCCCGCATGGGACCCGGAGCGGGTTCCGGAACTTGAAGAAGTGCTGCAAGGCGTCGCCGTCGAACTGGCGCGCCTCGACGCCCGCGCCGCCGATCTGCTCAACGAAATGGACCCCGCCGGCGTCAGCGAACTGGTACCGGACTGGGAACGGGTAATGAACCTGCCCGACCCGTGCCTGGGCGCCGAACCCCTGTTCGACGACCGCCGTCTCGCCGTGCGCCGGCGCTTGCTCGCGGTTGGCAGTCAGGCGGTCGGTTACTACCTCGAAATCGCCAAAAGCCAGGGCTACCCCAACGCCTCCATCACCGAGCACGAAGCGCCACGCATGGGGCGCGCGCGTTTTGGCTCGGCGCATTTCGGCACCTGGGAAGCGCAATTCATGTGGACGCTCAACACCGGCGGCCGCTTGCTGCTGGGTCGACGCTTCGGGGCGAGTTACTGGGGCGAACGCTTCGGCGTAAACCCGGGCTCGGCACTGGAATGCCTGATCCACCGCAGCGCGCCGGCGCATACCAAGGTGCACATCAACTATGACTAGGGAGTGATGCAATGGATTATCCGAAAAGTGTGCCCAGCGCCGGGTTGGTGAACGGGAAGTTTGTCGATGAGAACCCGTTGATGGGAACGCCGGGGTCGTTGATTCCGGCTCGGTGGGGCAACAGTGTTACCGATGAAATAGTCAACGCGATTACTGCTGCCGGACTTGTGCCTGACGAAGGCGATAGCACGCAGCTCAAAGCGGCGATTTCTGCGATTGTCGAGAAGAACAAAACTGAATCTTTCGCAAGCAAGGATGAAGCCGAAGCCGGTACCAGCAATAGTCGTCTGATGACGCCGCAGCGCGTGTTTCAAGCGATCGAAAAGAAAGTGGTTCAAGCCACGGAAACGGTTTCTGGCTGGGCGCGAATTGCTACTCAGGCCCAAGTCAATGCGGGGACGGATGACACCACTATCGTCACCCCGAAAAAACTCTGGTTTGGTGTTTCATACAGTATCGGCGCGAATGGCTATATCGCTTTTCCGAGTTGGTTGGGGGGATTCATGATCCAGTGGGTCCTGATCACCATCGCTGCCGATAAAACCTACGCTGCAAAACCTTGGCCGGTGGCTTTCAAGACCCAATGTGCCGCGACGTGGGCAAGTTACTCACACAGCGCAAACGCGCCTTTTTTCGACATCATCACTCCACCATTGGTTACCTACTTTGATCCGAGCCAGGTTCAAGTCTTGAGTAATTCTGGTGGCAACGGTTTTGTTACTGTCCTGGGGGTGGGGAACTGAAATGAAACGTTTCTATAGCCGCACCACCGGCAACACCTATTTGTCGGGTTATCACACGAGCCTTCCGGACGATGCCGTTGAAATTGACGAGGCACGTTATGAGTCGGTGATCGCCAATCCGGCCCCCGGCACGGAGAGAGGCCATGATGATCTTGGTCTGCCGATTCTGATTGAACCCGCGGCACCTACCGACGAGCACGCCTCGGCAGAAGCCAAGGCATGGCGCGATAAAGAATTTGATCGCGTGGTCTGGCTGCGTGATCGCCATCGGGACGAAGCGGAACTGATGAAAGCCACCACGCTTTCCGACGCTGACTACCAGGCGCTTTTGAGCTATCTGCAGGCGCTGCGCAAGTGGCCCCAGGCAAAGAAATTCCCCTCCAAACGGTCCCGCCCGAAAAAGCCTGTCTGGATGGCCGCCGAGTGAGCGGATGCCGCGTCGTCGACATCGCCCCCCGTCAATGTTCCAGGTAAAGGAAATTAAACAATGGATTATCCAAAAAGCGTCCCCAGCGTCGGCTTGGTCGATGGCCGCTTCGTCGATGAAAACCCGGTGGCAGGTACGCCGGGGTCGTTGATTCCGGCGGTGTGGGGCAACAGCGTTACTCAGGAGATTCTGAGTGTAATTACTGGCGGTGGACTGGTGGCTTCGGAATCCGATACCGGCCAGTTGTACAAGGCGATTCAGTCGATCATCGCGAGTGCAAGTCCTATGCGCTCGATCATCACTCGACTGGCTGCGTCCAGGACGCTCAGCGAGCAGGAGCTTGGTCTTGTGTTGGTCGACGGCAGCCTGGGGCCTGTGACCTTGTTGCTGCCACCGGCCAACGTCGCACTTGGTGTGCGTGACGTGATTTTGCGCCGGTTCGACAACAGTGGTAATCGCATGGTCATCCATACGTCCGGCGCTGATCGCATCCGCTTTCACACACATCTTTCAGCCAGCGGCTACCCGTTTTTCGTATTGATGGGGGGGGGAGATTGGTGGCATTTGCGCAGTGATGGGGCGGGGAGTTGGTGGCCGGTCGGTCGGTTTGACAACACCCCGTTGGGACGTCCGTTTTTCGAAACGACCCTGATGCTCAGTCCCGGTGGATACGGTGCGCTCAATGGCACTGTCATGAAGCGTGCTGAATGGCCCTGGCTATGGGACCACGCCCAACAATCGGGAATGCTGGGAGCAGAAGCTTTACGCCTAGGCACCGAGGGGAAATGGACCACGGGTGACGGTGCGACGACGTTTCGTGGCCCTGAAGGACGAGGGGAATTCCTGCGGGTTCTGGACGAAGGCCGTGGCGTGGACTCAGGGCGCGTTATGGGAACCTTCCAGCCCGGATCCACGCATTCGTATGCAATGGGGGCGAATGGCGGTGGCGCCGTTGGATCCCGCTGGACGGATAGCCTGGCAGCTGTAGGGGCAGATACTCGGGAGGAGTCGCAATACATATCGGGACTCAGCAATGGCGGCCCGATCTTTCCAGCAGGTACCAGCTATCAGATGGATCCTGCAGCCACTTTGCTCTACTCCTTCAAATCCCGACCTCGCAACATCGCCTATCCCGGCCGCATCAAACTCATCTGAGGCACTTATGTTCAATTATCTATTTGATGGTTCGGGCGCTCTGTCCGGGCCCGTCGAGTTCATTGTCACGCCGGGTATCGGCGTCCAGCTTCCCGGCAATGCCGTTGAACTGTCGTTCGAGCTGCCTGAACCGGAAGCCGGCCGCAGCTGGGCGCTGATCAACGGCGTACCCCGTGAAGTGATTGACCGTCGTGGTGTGGTTTATCGCAAGGACGGCGGTGCTCAACTGATCTGGACCGAACTGGGGGAGCTGCCTGACACCCTGACCGCGCAGCCGTGGCCGGGTGAGTTCCATATCTGGCGCGATAACGCCTGGGTGTTGGATACGCAGGCTCGCTTGTCGTGCGTCAAACAACAATTTCTCGACAAGCGCGATGCATTGTTGCGCGAAGCAGTCCTGCGTATCGCCCCCCTGCAATACGCCGAAGACATTGGTGATGCGAGTCACGATGAACAATTGCTGCTGATCGAGTGGAAGCTCTACAGCGTGGAGCTCAACCGGATCGAGAAAAAGGCCAATTTCCCCGAGGGAATTACCTGGCCCGCTGTGCCCTGCACAACGATAAACATCTGATTTATACATAAGGAGAAGTGCAGTGGACTATCCAAACAGTGTCCCTAGTGCCGGTCTCGTCAGCGGCAGGTTTGTCGATGAAGACCCGATCGCCGGCAAACCGGGGTCTTTGATTCCGGCCAGTTGGGGCAACGGCGTCACACAGGAGTTGCTGAATGTCATTCAGGCCGCCGGCCTCACCGCGTCTGAAGCCAAGACCGATCAACTGCTGGCGGCCCTGCGTGGCAATCGATTGTTTGCAACGGCGCCGCAGTTCGACAACAGTCAGACCATCGCCACCACCGGGTTTGTGGCTCGCAGCGGTTTGCAGTTTTCCGGTTTTACGACCTATGTGACCAGCACCGCATTGACGGCGGCTCAGGTGGGCGGAGTTGTGAGTTTCTACAGCGGCGCGGCGATCACAGCCACGATGCCCGTCTCCACCAGTGTCATGAACGCAAGCACGCTGACCATCCTCAATCTTGGCACCGGTGTGCTGACGATCAACCCGGCGGCGAACGACCGTATTGTCAGCAGCAATACGGTGGGATCGCTGGTACTGGGTATCGGTGACTCCGCGCAGTTGTTCCGTACAGGCGGCGACTGGCGCCTCTACGGCGGCTCGGTCAGCGACCGGTTCGCGTCGGTTCATTCCGGTGTCTTTGGCGATGCCGGCTATCAGCGGTTTGCGAGCGGCGTCATCGAGCAGTGGGGGGCGGCAGTTTCGGACGCCAATGGCGATGTCAATGTCGTATTCCCTATCGCTTTCCCCAATGCATTCAGCAACATCGTGGCGACTCATGCCGGGGGCGATAGCGCCATGGTTATTATGAATGGCAACCCGCCGGCAAACAAATTCGGGTGCCATCTGAAAATCCGCAGTTATCTCGGCACGGTCTCGGCTGGCTGGACTGTCCACTATCAGGTGAAGGGTTATTGAATGAACGTCTACAGTGTTCTCTTCAGCGCCAGCACCCGGGGCGTTTATGTACCGGGTATCCATTTGTCGGACATTCCCGACGACGTCATCGAAATTCCTCAAGCCTACTGGACCTCGCTTCTGCAACAACTGTCGGTCTCTGCAAAAGTCATTGGTGTGCGGGCGGATAACGGTTTCCCAATTCTGGTTGACCCACCGCCTCCTTCGGCAGAGGAAGCCGCCGACGCCGAACGTCATTGGCGCACCGCGCAACTGGCCGCCACTGACGGTTTGGTAGCCCGCGATCGCGATGAGCTTGAGGACGGCGGCGGCACCACGTTGACCACTGAGCAATACGCCGAACTGCAAACCTATCGACGGGCGCTGCGAGATTGGCCGCAGGTTTCTTTTTTCCCGTTCAGCGAGCATCGGCCGCTAGCGCCGAGGTGGTTGGCTGCGACACTTTAAATCACCAGGACTTCATGAAGACGCCGTCGCCGGAAAACTTCTGATAAAAATGCCTAGCAGGTCTCTGCCGCCAACCATGATTCAATCCGGGCATCCAGGGAGGATTACGCATCATGCAAATAAATGAAAACAACCTTTTAAACATCATGCCCAACGCCCGCTCCCAAGCGGGCGTTTTTGTTTCTGCGCTCAATAGCGCCATGGCCAACCACCGCATCGATACGCCTAAACGTGTCGCTGCATTTCTTGCGCAAGTCGGCCACGAATCGGGCCAGTTGCAATACGTGCGCGAGTTGGGCAACAACCAGTACCTGAGCAAATACGACACCGGCACGCTGGCGTTACGTCTAGGCAACACGCCGCAGGCCGATGGCGACGGGCAGAAATACCGCGGTCGCGGTTTGATCCAGATAACCGGTCGCAGCAACTACCGCCAATGCAGCCTCGGCCTGTTCGGCGATGAGCGGTTGCTGTCCTTACCGGAACTGTTGGAGCAGCCGCAATGGGCCGCCGAGTCCGCCGCGTGGTTCTGGGAAAAGAATGGCTTGAACGAGCTCGCCGATCGCGATCAGTTCAACACCATCACCCGGCGTATCAATGGCGGGTTGAACGGTTTGCAGGATCGGCTCGAGATCTGGGCGCGGGCGAGGGCGGTGTTATGCCAATCACCTGGCGAGTGATCGGCATGGCGTTGCTGGCCCTGGGGGCTGCGGCACTGGCCTGGCAACTTCAGGACTGGCGCTACGGTCGGCAACTGGCCGAACAGGCTCGGTTAAACGCAGAAGTCCTCAATCAACTGACCCTGACCGCAGCCACCGCGCAACAAGCCGAGCAGGATAAACGTCTGGCCCTCGAGCAGCGGCTAGCAGCCAGTGAACAAACCCACTATCGAGCGCTGAGCGATGCCCAACGTGATCAGGATCGCCTGCGCGATCGTCTTGCCACTGCTGATGTGCGCCTGTCAGTCCTCCTCGACGCAGGCGACGTTGCCGCAGGCTGTGCAGTGCCAGCCGCCGCCGGCACCGGCGGCGTGGATCATGCAACCGTACGCGCCCGACTTGACCCGGCGCATGCTCAACGAATTGTCGCCATCACCGACGAAGGCGATCGCGGACTGATTGCCTTGCAGGCCTGTCAGGCCTATGTCAGAGCGTTGGCGCCCGAACATTTTGAATAAGCTTGTGTATTGAAAGCACAACCGGCTCGTGTACGGTGGACGCATTCCACACGATCCGGAGAGCAACGTGAAAGAGATCACTCAACTGGCAGCCGAGCTTGGCCGACGTCTGCAAGTGCTCAATGCCCACGTCACCACCGCCGAGTCCTGCACCGGCGGCGGGATTGCCGAAGCCATCACGCGGATTCCAGGCAGCTCGGCGTGGTTCGAGGCCGGTTACGTGACGTACTCCAACCGGCAGAAAACCCAGCAACTGAATGTGCCGGCCGAATTGTTCGACTCGGTGGGCGCAGTCAGTCGCGAGGTGGTCGAGGCGATGGTGCTGGGTGCGCAGGCACAGAGCCTGGCGCGGTTCGCCGTGGCGGTCAGCGGTGTGGCCGGGCCCGACGGTGGCACGCCAAACAAACCGGTGGGCACCGTGTGGCTTGCCTGGGGCGTTGGCGATGTGGTGACCAGTGAAGTGCAGCACTTCGCGGGCAATCGCGATGAAGTCCGCCGACAAACGGTGAAGGCCGCGCTAGAGGGGCTCATGCGACTAGCGGCACGAGAAATCGAAAATCAGGGGTAGGCGATCCGCGAACGCTGTGGAATAATACTGGCTACTTATACAGGTGTTGGCCGTCAGGCCTTATTGATTACGTGAGGACTTTAATGGACGACAACAAGAAGAAAGCCTTGGCTGCGGCCCTGGGTCAGATCGAACGTCAATTCGGCAAGGGTGCCGTAATGCGTATGGGCGATCAGGACCGTCAGGCGATCCCGGCTATCTCCACTGGCTCTCTGGGTCTGGACATTGCACTCGGCATTGGCGGCCTGCCAAAAGGCCGTATCGTTGAAATCTACGGTCCTGAATCTTCCGGTAAAACTACTCTGACACTGTCCGTGATCGCCCAGGCTCAAAAAGCTGGCGCGACCTGCGCATTCGTCGACGCCGAACACGCCCTCGATCCTGAGTACGCCGGCAAACTGGGCGTCAACGTTGATGACCTGCTGGTTTCCCAGCCTGACACCGGCGAACAGGCTCTGGAAATCACCGACATGCTGGTGCGCTCCAACGCCGTTGACGTGATCATCGTCGACTCCGTGGCTGCACTGGTGCCGAAGGCTGAAATCGAAGGCGAAATGGGTGACATGCACGTCGGCCTGCAAGCCCGTCTGATGTCCCAGGCGCTGCGTAAAATCACCGGTAACATCAAGAACGCCAACTGCCTGGTTATCTTCATCAACCAGATCCGCATGAAGATCGGCGTGATGTTCGGTAGCCCGGAAACCACCACCGGTGGTAACGCGCTGAAGTTCTACGCCTCGGTTCGTCTCGACATCCGCCGCACTGGCGCGGTGAAAGAAGGCGACGAAGTGGTCGGCAGCGAAACCCGCGTCAAGGTTGTGAAAAACAAGGTGGCTTCGCCGTTCCGTCAGGCTGAGTTCCAGATTCTTTACGGCAAGGGCATCTACCTCAACGGCGAGATGATCGACTTGGGCGTGCTGCACGGCTTCGTCGAGAAGTCCGGCGCCTGGTATGCCTATGAAGGCACCAAGATCGGTCAGGGCAAGGCCAACTCGGCCAAGTTCCTGGCAGACAATCCGGAAATCGCCAAGAAGCTCGAGAAGCAACTGCGTGACAAACTGCTGGCCCCGGCGGCAGACGTCAAGGCTTCGCTGGCCAAGGACAAAGTCGACGATATGGCTGAGGCCGATGTCGACGTTTGAAGTCTTTGAATGACACTTGTACTCGATACCCTCGTCGCGGTGCGGCGAACCGCCATGGACCTGCTCGCACGTCGCGAGCACGGTCGAGTCGAGCTGACGCGTAAACTGCGTCAGCGCGGCGCTGAGGCGGAAATGATTGAAGCAGCCCTCGACCGTTTGACGGAAGAAGGGTTGCTTTCCGAAGCCCGTTATCTTGAAAGCTTTGTTTCCTACCGAGCCCGTTCCGGTTATGGCCCTCTGCGAATTCGCGAGGAGCTGAGCCAGCGTGGTTTGCAACGAACCGATATCGAACTCGCCCTGCGCGAAAGCGGTATCAGTTGGCAGGAGCAACTTCAGGAAACCTGGCAACGGAAATTCTCCGGGCATTTGCCGATTGATGCCAGGGAACGGGCCAAACAAGGCCGCTTCCTGGCGTATCGGGGCTTCTCGATGGAGATGATCAACCGCTTGTTCAGTGGCAGAGGGATGGACGATTGAACGGTTGAAACGAAACGGCCCGCTATGAAAATAGCGGGCCGTTTTTTTTTGCCTTCAAATTACCTTGGAAGGTTCTCGGCTGCGTTGGGCGGTTTGCGGTTCGGAATGGGCCCAGTTTTCCGGCAAGTTGATGTAGTCCACCAACTCCCTCAAGCGCCCTTGATTGCGGGCGGTAAAGGCAAAAGCCAAGCGCGACAGATGACTGAATTGGGCGTCGTCGTGTTCTTCGCCGCTGTAGGCATGCTGATGGAAATGGCCGCTCAAACACAGATCGGCAAAGGCTTCCTGCATATGCTCCAACGCCTGATCGCTGAGCTTGTGATTCATACGAATAACGAATTGCCCCTGGAGCCAGCGGCTGGAGTGGAAGTTGCTATAAAACTGGGTGATCTGTTCCACCGCTTCCTCGACGGTGTAGACCAATCGCATCAGCTTCATGTCGGTCGGCAGGATGTAGCGGTTTTCCTCCAGTTGCTGGCGGATGAAATCCATCGCGCCTTGCCAGAACGTACCGCCCGGTGCGTCCAGCAGTACCACCGGAACCAGTGGGCTTTTGCCGGTCTGGATCAGTGTCAGCACTTCCAGTGCTTCATCCAGCGTGCCGAAGCCACCCGGGCACAGCACCAATGCGTCGGCCTCCTTGACGAAGAACAGCTTGCGGGTGAAGAAGAAGTGAAACGGAAGCAGGTTGCCAGTACCGTTCACGGTCGGGTTGGCATGTTGTTCGAAAGGCAGGGTGATGTTGAACCCGAGGCTGTGATCACGTCCTGCGCCTTCGTGGGCGGCGGCCATGATGCCGCCACCGGCACCAGTGATGACCATCATGTCCGAACTCGCCAGTTTCGCGCCGAGTTCCCGGGCCAATGCATACAGCGGATGCTCGACCGGCGTGCGCGCTGAGCCGAACACAGTGACCTTGCGTCGGCTCTTGAACTGTTCCAGAACCCGAAACGTCTGCTCCAGCTCGCGCAGGGCTTGCAACGTGATCTTGGCGTTCCAGCGGTTGTGGTCTTCCTGGGCCATGCGCAGCACAGTCAGGATCATGTCTCGGTAGATGGGAATATTTGGACTGTTGGTGGAAACACGGTTGAGTTGTTCTTCGACCTGGCTGATGAGGTCGGGGCCGCTTTCCTGAAAATGACGGCTGAGCAGGTCATTCGGTTGGTAAGGCATTCAACGTCTCCTTCTGCACAGAGCGGGTCGCCCTGACATGCGGCGTCAGGGTTGCGCTGCGAAAACACACAATCGACAGTTCCTTTTCCTGCCGCTGACAACTGATCGTGAATACTCTGAATCTAGACCCTTGCGCGTGATTGCGCTGACTTGATCATTGCGCTGCAGCGCGGCGGATGGCAATCGCTTGTTGATTGTCCGGTCGATGATTTCACCGTTCGTCCGAACGTGCGCCGAACGGCAAACCCTCTGATTAACTAACCTACAGGCACCTTGCTACAACTTGGCATTACTGACCGTACGCAAGGAGCACGCTATTCAAGGATTTGTGGGTAGCAAGGAGGCGTGATACGTGGCCAGAGTGATTCTGGAAATCGATACGCAGCTGTATCGGATGTTGAAGGCGTCAGCCGAGACCAATCAGGTGAGTCTCGAAGAGGAGTGCTGCCGAAGGTTGGCAGGCGGGGAGCGGCGTTCTCGTTATTTACAGGCCTTGGTGGCCGAATTGCGCGCCGAGGATGAACAGCGGCGCGCCAATTCGCGATGATTACTTCTTTTTCGCCGGAGCGGCTTTCGGGCAATCCGAATCCTGGTAGCTGGCAGCGCCAACAGCCTTGTTGGTTTTCACTTCGGTGAATTCGTAACGCATGATCGCGCCTTTGGCCATCAGCTTGCGGAACGATGGGTTGTTGCAAACCGAAGCACCCAACTGGAAATACACGGCTTTGGGGTCTGCGCGCATTTTGTCGGCGTGGCTCTTTTGTACGCTCAGGTGATTGATCAACTGAGTGCCTTCAACGGTGTAGCCCTGATCAAGAATGTCTTCGTTGATTGCCCGTGGCGTGCCGACGCTGCTTTGGGCGGCGACGTTGCGCAGCTCTCTGTTCAGATTCTGCTCACTCAAGGATGCAGCTTGAGCGGTGAAGGACGACGCCAGCAGAATGGCAGCGGTGGGAACGATAAGGCGCAGCATGAAACTCTCCTGGTTCAGTGACTGGTGTTTCGACCAGCCACGTGACTGTGCGTTCAGTGGCGGCGAATTATAGGGGAGCCGGTCTGGACGGTACAGGTTTGTCCCTGTCGCTCTGGTAAACTTCCGGTCTTTATTGCCCTGCCGAGTGTCGTTCGTGTCGAGTTTCCCTGCTGTGTGGCGCCGCCCGTGATCCATCATGCCCCCAACGCCGTAGCCCGCTTGCGTGATCAGCGCGAGGACGAGGGTATCAAGCCGATTCAGGCCCGAGGCTTTCGCTCCGAGCGCTGCCGTGACTGTCGGGTAATCATCAGTCATTGCCTGTGCGCCTGGCGGCCAAGCGTCGACTCCCGCTCGGGTGTGTGCCTGATCATGACCGGCAAGGAAGTGTTCAAACCGAGCAACACCGGTTGGCTGATTGCTGATGTGGTACGGGATAACCACGCATTCATCTGGTCACGTACCGAGCCCGACCCGCAGATGCTGGCACTGCTCAATGACCCACAGTGGCAGCCATATCTGGTGTTTCCCGGGGAATATGTCGAGCCGTCACGGGTGACCAATACCGTCGAGCTCGAAAGCGGCAAGCGCCCGCTGTTTATTCTGCTGGACGCGACCTGGACCGAGGCGCGCAAGATCTTCCGCAAGAGCCCGTATTTTGAGCGCTTGCCGATTCTCAGCCTGCTGCCCGACAAACTGTCGCGCTACCGATTGCGCCGCTCGACCCGCAGTGAGCACCTGTGCACCGCCGAAGTCGCGGCGCTGTGTCTGGAACTGGCAGGTGACAGCGACGCAGCGTCGGCGCTGGACGCTTATTTCGATGTGTTCAGCCAGCATTATCTGGGCGCCAAACAGCAATTGGATATGAATGAATCGACGCCGGCCCACGCCGAGTTGCAACCCTTTATACGAAAGCCGCAGGCGGACTTGGCCCAATAGTGGCCCATACTGCACATCGCGGCGACCGTGTTGCTTGACCACCCCGTCTTCGCTGGGCATGCTTGGCGCCGATTAGGGTGCTGCCAAGGTTTGAAACGCCGTGTTTGCTGGTTATTGGCGTTGAACGTGCCCCTGTGGATGCCGCTGCAAGCGGCATCTTGAGTTGCTTTGGCCAGAGCCGAATAGACCGGGTCTGCCATCAAAAAACAGGATCATTTGAAAAATGGCCACATACGACATCCTGATTGCCGATGATCACCCCCTGTTTCGTAGCGCCCTGCATCAAGCAGTGACACTGGGCCTTGGCCCGGATGTACGGCTGGTGGAAGTGGCAAGCATCGCCGAACTGGAAACGCGTCTGACAGAAAAGGCTGACTGGGATCTGGTCCTGCTGGATCTGAACATGCCCGGCGCTTTCGGGTTTTCCGGGTTGGTGATGTTGCGCGGCCAATACCCGCAAATTCCGGTGGTGATGGTCTCGGCGCAGGAAGAAGCCTCGGTGATGGTCAAATCCCGCGAGTTCGGCGCCAGCGGCTTTATTCCCAAGTCCAGCGACCTCAGCGTGATTCAGGAAGCCGTGCGCAAAGTACTCGATGGCGATGTGTTCTGGCCGCCGCAAGCTTTTGAAGCGGTCAGCGTTTCTGCCGAAGCCAAAGCCGCCAGCGATGGCCTGGCCAGCCTGACACCCCAGCAGTTCCGCGTATTGACCATGGTCTGCGAAGGCCTGTTGAACAAGCAGATTGCCTATGAGTTGAGTGTGTCGGAAGCGACCATCAAGGCCCACGTCACGGCGATCTTTCGCAAGCTGAATGTGCGTACCCGAACTCAGGCGGCATTGCTTCTGCAACAACTGGAGTCAATTCCGAGCCAGTAATGGCTGGCGCGTTCACGCTTTTTTGACTTTGGTTGATCTAGCTTTCCCACTCCTTTTTGGTTGGTTTCTACTTTATGTCACCTTTCAAGGGCCAGACCGGCCTGAAACGCATTCTTAACGCTTCCGGTTACTCGCTGGATGGTCTGCGCGCAGCCTTCACTGGCGAAGCGGCATTCCGCCAATTGGTGCTGCTCAATGTGGTGCTGGTGCCACTGACGTTTTTCCTGAATGTCAGCCGTGTTGAACAGGCGCTGTTGATCGCTGTGTGTCTGCTGGCGCTGATCGTCGAACTGCTGAACTCGGCAGTGGAAGCGGCCATCGACCGCATCTCGCTGGAGCTGCACCCACTGTCCAAGAACGCCAAGGACATGGGCAGCGCCGCGCAATTCGTGGCGTTGAGCATGATCGCGCTGGTGTGGGCAGTGATTCTGCTTTAAGCGATAGTCGGCAAGACGATCTCGTCGCTGCGCTGAACACCCGCGGTGAAAGCGCGGCACAGCTCGAGAAATTCGCGCATGGCCGAGGTCTGGTACTTCTGTTTATGCCAGATGAAGTAGAACTGCCGCGCCAGATCCATATCTGGCGTTTCCACCGCCACCAGGCTGCCGCGCCGGAACGCATCACGCAGTGCCAGCCGCGAAATGCAGCCAATCCCCAGCCCCGATTCCACTGCGCGTTTGATCGCTTCGGTGTGTTCCAGCTCAAGTCGGATATTCAGCGCGCTGCGATGGTGACGCATGGCCTGATCAAACGTCAGGCGCGTGCCGGAGCCTTGCTCGCGCAGAATCCACGCCTCGTGCGTCAACTCTTCCATGCTCGCGCTACCGCGTTTGGCCAGTGGATGCTGCGGCGCGCAGAACACCACCAGCTCATCCTCGACCCAGCTCTGCACTTCGATGTCCGGGTGGCTGCAATCGCCTTCGATTAGACCCAGATCAATTTCGTAATGAGCGACCTGTTGCACGATGTTAGCGGTGTTCTGAACGTGCAACTTCACCTGGCTTTCCGGATGGCGTTGCATAAAGCTGCCGATTAGCAGGGTCGCCAGGTAATTGCCGATGGTCAGCGTCGCACCGACTGCCAGTGAGCCGAAACCGGACTTGCCGTTGAGCAGGTCTTCGATCTCTTTGGCCTGATCAAGCAGGGCCACCGCTTGCGGCAACAGCTGTTTGCCGAGGGCGTTGAGGCTCAGCCGTTTGCCGGCTCGGTCGAACAGCTGGCAGCTGGACTGGCGCTCCAGTTCGGTGATCGAGGTGCTCGCCGCCGATTGTGAGAGGTTGAGCAGACCCGCAGCACGGGACACGCTTTCCTGCTGGGCGACGGCGACGAAGACTTGCAGTTGACGGAGAGTAAATCGCATATCGATATAACCGATAACCCTTATCTTAATAATCCAGTTAACAGATATTGTCGTCGCTATTAGAATGCGATGCAATTGCGCACCGTCGGCCTGCCATCATTGGCTTCAAGAGACGCGCAGACCCAATATCCAGGAGTCAAACGTACATGAGCAACATGAACCACGAGCGTGTCCTCAGTGTTCATCACTGGAACGATACCCTGTTCAGCTTCAAGTGCACCCGCGACCCGGGCCTGCGCTTCGAGAACGGGCAGTTCGTGATGATCGGCCTGCAGCAGCCAAATGGCCGCCCGCTTATGCGCGCTTACTCGATCGCCAGCCCGAACTGGGAAGAGCATCTGGAGTTCTTCAGCATCAAGGTGCCTGATGGCCCGCTGACTTCGCAGTTGCAGCACCTGAAGGAAGGCGACGAGATCATCATCAGCAAAAAGCCTACGGGCACGCTGGTACTGGATGACCTGAAACCTGGCAAACACCTTTACCTGCTCAGCACCGGCACCGGTCTGGCGCCGTTCATGAGCGTGATTCAGGACCCTGAAACCTACGAGCGTTTCGAAAAAGTGATCCTGTGCCACGGTGTTCGCTATGTGAATGAAGTCGCCTACCGCGAATTCATCACCGAGCACCTGCCACAGAACGAGTTCTTCGGCGAAGCGCTGCGCGACAAGCTGATTTACTACCCGACCGTGACCCGCGAGCCGTTCGAGAACGAAGGTCGCCTGACCGATCTGATGCGCAGCGGCAAGCTGTTCAGCGACATCGGCCTGCCGCCGATCAACCCGCAGGACGACCGCGCGATGCTGTGCGGCAGCCCGAGCATGCTCGACGAGACCAGCGAAGTGTTGAACAGCTTCGGCCTGAAAGTCTCGCCGCGCATGCGCGAGCCGGGTGATTACCTGATCGAGCGTGCGTTCGTCGAGAAGTAAGACACATTCCCTGTGGGAGCGAGCCTGCTCGCGAATGCGATCTGTCATTAACATTTATGTTGGCTGACACAACGTCTTCGCGAGCAGGCTCGCTCCCACAATAGGTGTTGTGGTGTTACAGCAAAAAGCCCGCGTTGCCCGAAAAGGCAGCGCGGGCTTTTTGGTTTTCGGGGCTTACGCGTCGGCGGGGATGACTTCGAGGACGCGAATCTGCTCAGGCACAGGGTAATGCCAGCGCACATCCAGATCCCAGAACTGTGCGCCGTATTCACGCTCCGGCGCTGGCGTCTGATACGCCGGGCGCGGATCCTGCGCCAAACACTGCTCGATCAACTCGACCAATGGCTCGGCCAGGCGCTGTGCGTGTGTGTGCGCTTGTTGCAGCGCTGTGTCCGTCCACTGCACGTCAATCAGTTGCGGCGCAGCGCTGGCGATGCTGTTGGAGGCGTCGGGGATGATGTCGGCGTAAGGCACGTAAGGTTTGATGTCGAGAATCGGCGTGCCGTCGAGCAGATCGATACCAGAGATGAACAGGCGATTGGCTTCGACCTTGTCCAGTTTGACCACGGATTGGCCAATGCCATTCGGGCGGTGGGTGGCGCGAGTGGCGAACACGCCCATGGACTTGTTGCCGCCGAGCCGGGGAGGGCGCACTTTCAGACGCGGTTTTTCTTCCAGAGCCTGGTGGAACAGGAACAGCAGCCAGACGTGACTGACCTGTTCCAGACCCTGCACGGCGTCACCCTGATCGAACGGCGGCACCAGTTCCAGCACGCCACGGGCGGCGGGCGCCAATTGCGGTTGGCGCGGGATGGCGAACTTCTCCTTGAAGCAGGAGCGGACGAAGCCGATGGGGGAGACGCTGTAAGTCATGGTTTGAGGTCAGAAGCGGGATCAGGGCGGGCATGATAACCCTTCCAACCTCAAGTCTGGTGGTGGCAGGGCTGACGCCATCGCTGGCAAGCCAGCTCCCACAGATTTTGTGGTGTACACAGATGATGCGAACACTCAAGAACCCTGTGGGAGCTGGCTTGCCAGCGATAGCTTCACCGCCGATTTCAGAGGCTGAACCCACCATCCAAAGGAATGATATTCCCGGTCATGTACGCCCCTGCCGTACTCGCCAGACTGATCGCCAGCGCCGCCATTTCTTCCTCTCGCCCCCAGCGCTTCATCGGAATCAGCGCCGTGTCCTCGGCCAATGCCTGCTCATCGTTGCCAATATGCTGGGTCATCTTGCTCGGGAATCGGCCCGGTGCGATCACGTTGACGTTGATGTGCTGGCTCACCAGTTCGCGTGCCAGAATGCGTGACAACTGATGCAAGGCAGCCTTGCTCGGCCCATAGGCATAGGCCTGCTCGCCGAAGGAGGAAATCCCCGCCACCGATCCGATATTGATGATCCGCGCCGGATTTGCCGCTGAGCCGGCCTTGCGCAACAGCGGCAGAAACTGCTGGATGCAACTGAACACCGACGTCACGTTGAGCTGCATGACTTTCTCCCAGCCCTTGACCGGGTAGCTCTCCAGCGGCGCGCCCCAGGTGGTGCCGGCGTTGTTCACCAGAATGTCCAGATGAGTGATCTGCTCGGCCAATCGTGCGGCCAGTTCCTGAACGCCTTCTTCAGTCGCCAGATTCGCAGCGATGCCATGACAGATGCCAAGCGCGCCGAGTTCTTCGGCCGTTTGATGACAGGCTTCGGCATCCCGGGCGCAGACGAAAACGCGGGCGCCGGCCTCGACGAAGGCCTTGGCGATCATTTTGCCGATACCACGAGTGCCGCCGGTCACCAGAGCGGTGCGGCCTTGCAGGGAAAAGTACGGGTGCATGGCGAGTCCTGAGTGTTAGGGATCAATACACCCTAGTCGTCAGACGCGAAAAGCGTAGCCACTATTTTTGCGAGGAATGGGGGGCCATGCGGCCAGCTTCGAGTTGCATGCTGCAAGCTACAAGTAAGAGCTTGCAGCTTGCGGCTCGTAGCTGGTTTTACGCTCTCACGCGCAGCGTGAGGCCCTTGAGGAAGTTGCGCAGCAGTTGATCACCGCACGGACGGTAGTTGGTGTGGCCAACCTTGCGGAACAGCGCGCTCAGCTCAGGCTTGGACACCGGGAACTCTGCAGCCTTGAGGATTGCGTGCATGTCGTCTTCTTTCAGTTCGAAGGCTACGCGCAGCTTTTTCAGGATGATGTTGTTGGTCACCGGCACTTCAATCGGCTGCGGCGGACGGCTTTCGTCCTTGCCACGTTTGAAGATCACCAGACCGTCGAGGAAGTGCGCGATCACTTCGTCCGGGCAGCGCACGAAGCCTTCTTCGTCTTCTTCTTTCTTGTCGAGGTATTTCACCAGGTCTTCGAGGGCGATTTCCATGCCGCCGGTCTTGGTGATTTCAATGACTTTCTTGTCGCTGATGTCGAGCATGTAGCGCACGCTGCGCAATACGTCGTTATGAATCATGTGAGCAATCCTGATCTTTCGCTGTGGGCATCGCGCGGGGCGCTGCCGAAAATGTGAGGCGGCAAAACAGAGTCGTCAGAACTTCTCTTTGCCGGACATGTAGCGCCATTGGCCAACTGGCACCTTGCCGATGGACACACCGCCAATGCGGATGCGGCGCACGCTGATAACCTTCAAGCCAACGGCCTGGCAGAGCTGGGCAATGATCCCCGGCTGCGGGTTTTTCATGGCAAAGCGCAGGCGGTTTTCGTTCTGCCAGCTGGCTTTGACTGCCGGCAACTCCTTGCCCTTGTGGGTGAGGCCGTGGGTCAAGCGGTTGAGGCCGTGAGCGACCATATCGCCCTCTACTTCAACCACGTATTCCTGCTCGATCTTGGCGGAGTCGGCGGTGAGCTTGCGCAGGATTTTCCAGTCTTGGGTGAATACCAGCAGACCGCTGGCATTGGCCTGCAAGTCGGCGCTGGTGCTCAGGCGCAGGAAGTGCCCGCGCAACGGGCGTTTGCCGTAGCGGTGCTCTTCGCTCAGGGTTTCGGCGCTGATCAGCTGCATTGCGCTGTCGGTATCGATGCCGGCCGGCACGTTGAGCAAAATAGTGACGGGCTCAGGCGCGGTGGCCTTGGCGTCTTTGTCGAGCTCGACCTTTTGGCCTTCGACCTTGAATTGCGGCTCGTCGATGACTTCGCCGTCCACGGTGACCCAGCCGCCCTCAATGAACAGCTCGGCCTCCCGGCGGGAGCAACCGACCAGTTCGATGAGGCGTTTGGAGAGGCGAATCGGGTCAGTCATGACAGGGCCGTAACAAAAAAGGGGTGTGCATTGTACCTGTGTGGCGCCGGTTAAGCCCGGTTCCATTTCGGTGCGTTCGCATTAGTTGTGGAAGCTGGCTTGCCAGCTCCCACAAGGATCCATGTTGTGTCAGCCGTTACCCGAGCGTTGCTCGGTTTGGCGCAACCGCATATGCAGCAGCGGATACGGCTGGCCCATGCCATCGACCTCCGAGCGTCCGATCACTTCGAAACCCTGCTTGAAGTAAAACCCCAGCGCTTGCGGGTTCTGTTCGTTGACGTCCAGTTCATCGGCGTTCAGGTGCTCCATGGCGTAACGCAATAATTGCTTGCCCAGGCCTTGGCCGCGATGCGCGGGGTCAATAAACAGCATCTCGATCTTGCCTGCCGCAACACCGGCAAACCCGGTGATGCGCTGGTGGCTGTCCTTGGTGCAGATCAGCATTACCGCGTCGAGGTAGCGGGTCAGCACCAGTTTGCGCAGCAACTCGATATAGCTGTCGGGCAGAAAATCGTGGGTCGCGCGGACCGAGGCCTCCCAGACCTGGGTCAGTTCCTGATAATCGCTGAGTTTCGGCGTGTGGATGACCGAATGGTGGCGCATGCGCGTTTGCCTCTTGTCCATTTCAAGGGAGTCCGTCCCCAGATAAACGATAGCCGTAAAAAAGCCCCGCATCTTCCAAAAAAGAGCGGGGCTTTGGGTCTTTTTGTCGCGGTGTACGGCTTGGTGGATTCGTCGCTGGCTAAATCTACCCCCTCACCCCAGCCCTCTCCCCCAAGGGGGCGAGGGGGGAAGGGAGCCGATCTTCATGGTTTTCAGAGCTTGGGTTCGACTCGAAACTCCAAGTCGACGCGGCTCGGAAGAACAACGCGATCAGTCCCCTCTCCCTCTGGGAGAGGGTTAGGGTGAGGGGCTTTTGACGTTCAGATCAGATCTGCTCGGCCCACAAGTCGTATTCGTCAGCATCCGTCACTTTGCACCAGACCTTGTCGCCCGGCTTGAGGTTGCTGCCGTTATCGATGAACACGTTGCCGTCGATCTCCGGGGCGTCGAAGAAGCAGCGGCCGACCGCGCCTTGCTCGTCGACTTCGTCCACCAGCACTTCGATTTCGCGGCCGATGCGCAGTTGCAGGCGCGCCGAGCTGATGGCTTGCTGGTGCGCCATGAAGCGGTCCCAGCGATCCTGCTTGACGTCGTCCGGCACGATGTCCAGGTCGAGGTCATTGGCCGGTGCGCCTTCAACCGGCGAGTACTGGAAGCAGCCGACGCGGTCGAGCTGGGCTTCGGTCAGCCAGTTCAGCAGGTACTGGAAATCTTCTTCGGTTTCGCCCGGGAAGCCGACGATGAAGGTCGAACGGATGATCAGGTCCGGGCAGATTTCACGCCAGTTCTTGATCCGCGCCAGGGTCTTGTCTTCAAACGCCGGGCGTTTCATCGACTTCAACACTTTCGGGCTGGCGTGCTGGAACGGGATGTCCAGGTACGGCAGGATCTTGCCGGCGGCCATCAGCGGGATCAGCTCGTCGACGTGCGGGTACGGGTAAACGTAGTGCAGACGCACCCAGACGCCCAGCGTGCTCAGCGCTTCGCAGAGTTCGGTCATGCGGGTTTTCACCGGCGCACCGTTCCAGAAACCGGTGCGGTATTTCACATCAACGCCGTAGGCGCTCGTGTCTTGCGAGATCACCAGCAGCTCTTTGACGCCGGATTTGACCAGTCGCTGGGCCTCGTCGAGCACATCACCGACCGGACGGCTGACCAGTTTGCCGCGCATCGACGGAATGATGCAGAAGCTGCAGCTGTGGTTGCAGCCTTCGGAAATCTTCAGGTAGGCGTAGTGGCGCGGGGTCAGCTTGATGCCTTGCGGCGGCACCAGATCGATCAGCGGGTTGTGGTCTTTGCGCGGTGGCACGACGTCGTGCACAGCGTTGACCACTTGCTCGTACTGCTGCGGACCGGTCACGGCCAGCACGCTCGGGTGCACGTTGCGGATGTTGCCTTCTTCCACGCCCATGCAGCCGGTGACGATGACCTTGCCGTTTTCCTTGATCGCTTCGCCGATCACTTCCAGAGATTCAGCCTTGGCCGAGTCGATAAAGCCACAGGTGTTGACCACCACGACATCGGCGTCCTGATAAGTGGACACCACGTCATAGCCTTCCATGCGCAGCTGGGTCAGGATCCGTTCGGAGTCGACCAGAGCTTTCGGGCAACCCAGGGATACGAAGCCAACCTTTGGATTGGCTGGCGCAGGAGTGGTGGACATGTCTAACCTCGGTATTTTGTGACATCGATTGCCTGGCGCGGGAATCGACGGATGGGCGCTTAGGGCGCGCCTCTGATCAAAAAGTGCGCAATTCTATCGACGAGCAGCTCTCTTGACCAGCTTTATGCAGGGAAATACGACGAGTGCTGCGCTATGCTTCGCGCCGTTGCGCTTTACTGAATTTTTACAGTCAAGAAAACGTCTGTTACAAGGCGTAAAAACGCGCATGCTACACCACAAAGCATAGTGCTTCATTCGAAGAAGCCGGTCTGGAATCAGGAGTTGTTGGATGGGTCAGGCAAGTAGTCACGCGGCAGGCGCCGAGGGTTCGGCCTCTAAACCGCTGAGCATGCTGGTCGCGGCGGTCGGGGTGGTTTATGGCGACATCGGCACGAGCCCGTTGTACACCCTCAAAGAAGTGTTTACCGGCGGTTACGGTGTGCCCGTCAATCACGACGGCGTGCTGGGCATTCTTTCGTTGATCTTCTGGTCGCTGATCTGGGTCGTGTCGATCAAATACATGATGTTCGTGCTGCGCGCCGATAACCAGGGCGAGGGCGGGATCATGGCACTCACCGCGCTGGCGCGGCGAGCAGCGGGGGAACGCAAGAAGCTGCGGTCGTTGCTGGTGGTCTGCGGGCTGATCGGTGCGGCGCTGTTTTACGGCGACAGCATGATCACCCCGGCGATTTCCGTTCTGTCGGCGATTGAGGGTTTGGGCCTGGCGTTCGATGGCATTGATCACTGGGTGGTGCCGCTGTCACTGGTCGTGCTGGTTGCGTTGTTTCTGATTCAGAAGCACGGTACGGCACGCATCGGCATTCTCTTCGGGCCGATCATGGTCACTTGGTTCCTCGTGCTCGGCGCCCTCGGTGTCTACGGCATCAGCCACTCGCCTGAAGTACTGCACGCGATGAACCCGATGTGGGCGGTGAATTTCTTCGTCGTCCATCCTGGTATGGGCGTGGCTATTCTCGGCGCTGTGGTGCTGGCGCTGACCGGTGCCGAAGCGCTTTATGCCGACATGGGACACTTCGGCCGCAAGCCGATTGCCCGCGCGTGGTTCCTGCTGGTGCTGCCAGCGCTGATGCTCAACTACTTCGGTCAGGGCGCCTTGCTGCTGGAAAACCCGGAAGCGGCGCGTAACCCGTTCTATCTGCTGGCGCCGAGCTGGGCGTTGATTCCGCTGGTCGGGCTGGCGACGATGGCCACGGTAATTGCCTCGCAAGCGGTGATTTCCGGCGCGTTCTCCCTGACCCGTCAGGCGATCCAGCTCGGTTACATTCCGCGCATGTACATCCAGCACACCTCCAGTGACGAGCAGGGCCAGATCTACATCGGCGCGGTGAACTGGGCGTTGATGGTTGGCGTGGTGCTGCTGGTGCTGGGCTTCGAGTCGTCCGGCGCGCTGGCCTCTGCCTATGGCGTGGCGGTGACGGGCACCATGTTGATGACCACCATTCTGGTGTCGGCAGTGATGCTGCTGCTGTGGAAATGGCCCCCGATCCTTGCGGTACCGGTGTTGCTCGGCTTTTTGCTGGTGGATGGTCTGTACTTCGCCGCCAACGTGCCGAAGATCGTGCAGGGCGGTGCGTTCCCGGTGATCGCCGGTATCGCGCTGTTTGTGCTGATGACCACCTGGAAGCGCGGCAAGCAATTGCTGGTCGAGCGTCTGGACGAAGGTGCGCTACCGCTGCCGATCTTCATCAGCAGCATCCGCGTGCAACCGCCGCATCGCGTGCAGGGCACCGCGGTGTTCCTCACTGCGCGTTCCGACGCGGTGCCACACGCTTTGTTGCACAACCTGTTGCATAACCAGGTATTGCACGAGCAAGTGGTGCTGCTGACGGTGGTTTATGAAGACATCCCGCGCGTACCACCATCCCGGCGTTTCGAGGTGGATGCCTTCGGCGACGGCTTCTTCCGGGTCATCCTGCACTTCGGCTTCACCGACGAGCCGGACGTGCCGCTGGCGTTGAAGCTGTGCCATCTGGATGAGCTCGATTTCAGCCCGATGCGCACGACGTACTTCCTCAGCCGTGAAACGGTGATTGCCTCGAAACTCGAAGGCATGGCGCGTTGGCGCGAGGCGTTGTTCGCGTTCATGTTGAAGAACGCCAACGGCAACCTGAGGTTCTTCAATCTGCCGCTGAACCGGGTGATTGAGTTGGGGACGCAAGTCGAGATGTAATCCCCACCCCATTGAAAGCCCCCGTCAGCCTAGTGGCTGGCGGGGGCTTTTTTGTGCCTGCGGGTCCCACCTGATTCCTGCATCAATCCCCTGTGGGAGCGAGCCTGCTCGCGAAGGCGTAGTGTCAGTCGAGGAATCTGATGGCTGATCCACTGCATTCGCGAGCAGGCTCGCTCCCACAAGGGTTTGGCTGTGTTACTTGCTTACAGGTAACTCTTCTTCAGACTCGGTCTTCGTGCGCGCTGGTCGTGGTAGCAGCGCCTGTATCACATCGTCAATCAGAGCCTTGCCCATCACCGTCAGATAGTGCGCCGCCCAAGCGTGACGGTCGGTGTCTTTGGCGTAGGCAGCGTCTTCTGCGAAGGATTTGGCGAGGTACAGCAGGTCGGAGGATTGGGACAAGGCATCGATGATCGGGATGCCGGAGCGAACGTTGAAAAAGGCTTCATTTGAGTTGTAGAGGAAGGGGGTGAAGCCGATGGTTTTAAGGTGTGCTGGTCCGTGCGGATCATTTTCGGTCATCGTGTTACTCCTTGGTTCGAAGTGCCGCGACTTTCGTTACCACGCGAAAGGAGGCAGCTGTACGCAGGGTGGTAAACCGGGAACCAAGGAAACCGGCACGCCCGAAGGCGTCCCACGCACAGCTGCCATAACGTGATGGACGTGCTGTTGCGCTGGTTTCTCCGGGTTACCACACCCGATCGCTGAATGGGTCAGCGACGTCTGGAGAGTATCCCGTCAAAAAACAGCACAACAGGGCGGCAAGGCGCCGCAACACGCGATTCGGAGTTTGCCTACAAGGTCTGTGGGCGTCATCCGATATTGCGAGACTGGAAGTAAACGAAACTAAACGTTGCTGACGGTTCAGGTTGCTTACTCTGCGATGTTGTAGCGGACGGATGAAATCGCAAGGATTCGCGTTCGATACATGGCGGACCATCCAAAGGGCTTGACTCTTTAATATTTTCAATGAGACAAGTGTCCACGTTTTATGGAATGTGGACACTTGGAGTTTCTAGCTTCATGAAGAGTCAAGACATTTTACTTTTGTTCAGGATGGCCAGCCTTCACGCCCAGGAAGAGAATCTCTTTGGGCAGATGGAGTCTGAGTCGAATTCGAGCAGAGTTGAGGAGCTCCTGAAGCCCTATGTGATCAGTCGAATGACGGCGGGAGGGCCCGTTGGGCAGCCACTGATTACCTACTCCACTGATGGTGAAGACACTATGTTCCGTCGCCAGGAGTTTGATCCGACCTTGGGCATTGAGGCTGGTTGGGAGGGGTGGTCGGAACCGGTGCCTGTTCCATCGTTAGCGAGCTGGAGCGAAGGTTACTCGTTGCGTGCATTGTCTACGGCTCTTGGGCTGAGCAAAAGTGAGGTTTCAAACGCTATCGCCAGGTGCCGTGACGCCGGACTGCTCACCAATGACTACGATACAGGGCTTCCAAAAGTTAATCGGCGACAATTGCTGGAAATCACTGAGCACGCTCTGAAATACTTTTTTCCCGTAAAGCCGGGCGTGATGGTTCGCGGTATTCCAACAGGCTTTGCAGCGCCAGCTCTCTCTAAAAGTATCAAGAGCGCTGGTGGGTTGATTCCGGTTTGGCCGGATGCTTTTGGGACTGAACGTGGTCAGGCGATAGCGCCTCTCTACAAGACTGTGCCGGAAGCGGTGAAAAGGGACAGAATCCTTTATCACTATCTGGCGCTTGCGGATGCGATCCGTCTTGGTGGTCCCCGAGAGTGTGGTGTGGCAATCAACATTCTAAAAGCGGGGATGGGGTTGAAATAACATGTCGTCAAATGCGGATCACAACTATGAACTCATAGAATTTGTCGCCGATGGCTTGGGAGAGGCATTTCTCGAGGAGGTGGCCTTTGTCGGCGGTTGCACGACAGCCATGCTGGTTACGGATGCTGCTGTGCTGGACGATATTCGTTTCACTGAGGATGTTGATCTAGTGATCGAGTTGGCGGGTATTAGTGCCTGGCATCACTTGACGGAAAGGCTGGCAGCCAAGAACTTCAAGATCACTGGGGAGGATGAAGTCAACTGTCGTTTTCGCTTCAACGACGTTGTCGTTGACGTGATGCCTTCTGACCCTGCTGTTCTCGGATATGCCAACCGCTGGTTCGTGGAGGGTCTGGCAAAGGCCGATAAATTCACGTTGCCCAGTGGCACCGTAATCCAGATATTTAAACCTGCCTATTTTCTTGCGACGAAACTGGAGGCCTTTAGCGGTCGCGGAGCGGGCGATCCTTACCACAAAGACGTCGAAGATATGATCATCTTGATTGATGGTCGTCCAGAGCTTCTGGAGGAGGTTCGTCAGGCTGATTTTGAACTCAAGCAATTTATTATTAATGGGATTTGCGAGCTCATAGAGCTTGGTGGCATCGAATACGTTATTGAAAGCTCGGGCTCGGTGCAGGCTAACCCGGGTAGAGGGAGAGTCATCCACATGCGTATGAAGGAACTGGCCAGCGCATGAGATACAACACCCGATCAGTAGTTGGACGAACCAGGAAAGCCAATCATGACTATGCCGGGGCGATCTGCGACGGCGACAGTGGGTTGTTCGTCATTACTGACGGTACCTCCAGGCCCGGCAGTGGCCAACTCGCTGAAAGCTTCGTAAAAGGTATTTTGCGGGCCTACTCCAAACACTTGGATCTGGGGAGCGATATCACAGAGCACGAAGCAGTAGAGCAGTTACTTGGTTCGATGCTGGCGGAGCTTCACACCGTTTTGTTTACGGATCAGGCAGGAACCACTTGTTATCTGGTCGGTTTAGCTGCTTATGGGAAACTCACGCTCGCGTATGAGGGGGATTGTTCGTGCGGTGTAGTAACGCCAGAGAACATAATCGAGTGGATCACGCCGCCTCACTGCAAGGCCAATTGGAGGCGAGACCGCTCGCATCGTGAGCTGGCACAAGATCCAGCTCGAAACTCGGTAACGCGATGCTTGAAGGTTAATCGTGCTCCAAACCCTGACTTTATTCATTACCCGGTCGCCGTCGGAGGGCGGCTGGTATTCGTAACGGATGGCTTCTGGGCGGACTTATCTCAAGCGCAGCAAAGCAGTTTGTTGGCGGCGCCGGACAGCGAATTTATCGCTCCCGGAGATGATGTAACTTGGATAGATGTTCAACTTTGATAATGAATCCATCGATCATCAACTTGGAGTCGAGCCTGCTCGCGAATACGTACTGTCAGTCAACGAATCTGTTTACTGACCCACCGAATTTGCGAGCAGGCTCGCTCCCACGGGAAATTTTGGCGGCTGCCGGAATGTAAAAAGCCCCCGGTGCCTTACGGCGCCGGGGGCTTTTTGTTGGGGCTTTAGATCACTCTTCAGCCGCCTGACGCTTCTGGATCAAGTCCACCAGACGCTTTGCCAGCGCCGGGTAGTTCTCATCGAAGTGATGACCACCCGGCAGTTTCACCGCTTCACCCACCGCAGTCTTGTCAGTGCAACCGCTTTCATCGGCCTCTTCTTCACCATAGATGCACACAACCTTGGCCGGTGGCAGCTTGGCCATTTCCGGGCCGGTGGCGGCTTCTTTGCCGGCGTTGCCGAGCCAGCCTTCGACTTCGATTTCGAAACTGCCGGTGCGGGCGAAGGCCAGCAGGATGATTGCGTCGACGCGCTGCTGCTCGGTGTCCGGCAGGCGATTGTAGATCGCCGGCAGGACGTCGGCACCGAACGAATAACCGGTGAGGATGAAGCGCTTGGTGCCCCACTTTTGCCGGTAGTGTTGCATCAGTTCGGTCAGGTCGAGCGCACTTTGCTCCGGGCTCTTGTGCTGCCAGTAGTAGCGCAGGGTGTCGATGCCGACGACCGGGTAGCCGATCTTGGCCATTTCACCGGCCACGTCGCGGTCCAGGTCTCGCCAGCCGCCGTCACCGGAGAGGAACAGGGTTACGGTGTCCTTGGCCTGACCGGCCGGCACTTCAACCACCGGGATCGCCAGACCACCATTGGCCTTGTCGCCACCGACGAGGATCTTGCGCAGTTCGTTGTTCAGCACTTGCGGCAGGTTGATGTCGTAGTCACTGATGCTGGTTTCGGCGTTCGGTTGATCGCGCACAAAACCTGCGCTGGCGTCGTCCGGGTTGTCGTTCCACGCCACCAGCCAGTGGCCGTGGGCGGCGGCTTTCGGCAGCAGGTGAGTGCAACCGGGTTTTTCCAGCGCGAGGTCGACGGAGATGGCCTGAGCCTTGTCGTCCTTCTGCTCGGACAACCAGCGCCAGGCCAGCACGGCGCCTGGGCCAATGCCGCTCACGAGTGTGGCCGGGCCGTTCAGTTCACGCAGACCGGTTTGCAGGGCGCGGCTTTGCAGCAGGCAGTCCTTGGGCAGAATCACCTGAACGATCTGCGCCGAGGCGCTGCGGCTCAGGGTGCTCAGCTGTTTGTCGCTGAGTTTCTGCTCTTCGGTGACGGCCACCAGCACCTGCGCCCTAGGCTTGGTGCCAGGGATGACGCGGGTCATGGCGGTGCCATCGGCGGGTTTGAGCTGTTCGAGGGTCGGTTCCGGTGCCGGGCGTTTGAGGTACCAGAAACCGCCGCCGGCAATCACGGCCAGCACGATCAGCGCGGCCAGGATGTACTTCAGGGAGCGTTGAATCATCAGCGTTTCACCAATCCAGTCAAGCCGCCCGCGATCAGGGCAGCAGTGTCGGCCAGCGCCACCAACGGATCGAGTCCGGCGGGCACGGCCATATAACGGGGTTCCCAGTCAGGCTGGAATTTGTCTTTGAAGCGGCGCAAGCCTTGGAAGTTGTACAGCTGCTCACCACGGCGGAAAACCATCGAGCCCAGACGCTGGGTCAGCGGTGCACCACGCCGGGGTTGCAACCCCGACAACGGCACCATGCCCAGGCTGAAGCGCGCGTATCCGTGACTCTTATAGTGTTGAATCAGGCCGACCATCATGAATTCCATGGTCAGTTTTGGCGCGTCCGGGTGTGCGCGCATCAGGTCGAGACTGGCCAGGTCATGGCTGTAGGTCTCGAGCAGATTGGCAAACGCCACCGGGCGGCCTTCGAAGCGAATCACCGCGATGCGGAAATGCTTCAGGTAATCGTCGCTGAAACGGCCGAGGGAGAAGCCTTTCTCGCGCACATTCTTGCCGGTCAGCCAGGCATCGGAAATCACCTTGAGCTCATCCATCGGCGCCTGACCCGGTTCATGGATCTCCAGCGACAGGCCGTCACGGGTGCCACGGTTCCAGGTGTAACGCAGATCCTTCATCTCCTTGCCCTTGGCTTCGAGGTCAAAGCGGGTGAGGTCGACTCGCGCTTCTTCGCCAAGCTTGATCGCAGTCAGGCCGATGTCCATGTAGTACGGCAGGTTTTCCGCGCGCACTTGATAGAACACAGGGCGGGCGTGGTGGATGTCGCACAGGTCGCGGAACTGCCAGATCATCTCGGCCCGTTGCTGGCCGGGGCCGATCGGGTCGTACAGGGCTACCAGACTGCGGCCACGGCGGGCGTACATCAGGAACGCTTCGTCGTTCTGGTGAAACAGCAACGCCTTGTCACCGGTCAGGGCGAGGCCGCCATCGGGTTGAGACGATGCCATCAGAATCTTTGAGGCGCGATCCAGTTCGTCCGGCGTTGGCAGGTGAATGACCGGGCGCGCGGTGCGCAGCAACCAAGTCAGGGCAATCACCAGCAACAGTACTGCGGCGCCGAGCAGCGAGCGCAGACCGCGTGGGGCGTCGGCGTCGAGGGTGAACTGCCACCAGAGTTGATGGCTGTATGGCACGTCTTGATAAGCGAACAGCAACAACCAGGCTGAAGCACCCAGCACACACAGGCTGGCTACCAGGTACAGCGGCGAGAACGGCAGTTCGGTCAAGCGGCTCGGGCGATAGAACGAGCGGCGGAACACCGCCAGCAGACTTGCCGTCAGGGTCATCAACAAGGCTTCTTCCCAGTCGAAACCCTTGAGCAGCGAGAGCAGGGCGCCGACCAGCAACAGAATGGTGGTCAGCATCCACGCCGCCGACAACCGGCGTCGCAAGCCCTGGGCCAGCAACAGACACAGCACGCCGATCAGGCTGGCGCCGAAGTGCGAAGCGTCGACCAGTCGATGCGGGATCAGAAAACCGATGTGTTCCAGGCGCGTGTCGATCTCTGGGGTGGCGCCGGAGAACAGCAGCACCACGCCGGACAGAAATACCAGCACCGCCAGAATCGGCGCAGCCAGACCGGATGCTGCGCGCATGGTCTGGGTCTGAAACAGGCGCTGGCCTTCGTTGATCAGCAGCAGCACGCAAGCCACCAGAAGCGGTGCCACTACGTAGATCAGGCGATACAGCAGCAGCGCAGCGGCGAGTGGCGCGGCACCAAGCTGATTGGCGAACGCGGCCAGCAGAATCGCCTCGAATACTCCGACGCCGCCCGGCACATGGCTGAGTACACCAGCGGCCAGGGCCAACAGATACACCAGCAGAAACGCGCCAAACGGTGGGGCTTCCGGCAGTAACAGATAAAGCACGGTGGCGGCAGCGGCAACGTCGAGGGCGGTGATGACGAGTTGCATGAACGTCAGGCGTCGACCCGGCAGGCGCAAGGTGCGGCGGCCGGCCTTGACCAGCAGATTGTGCGCGAATGGTTGTTCCGGCAGACGCCGACGATAGATGCCGATCGCCAGAATCGCGCCCAGCAGGAGTACGGCGCCAGCAACAGTGCCGAGCAATCCTTCAGACAACCCCAGGGCCTGGGATGCGCCGGGCAGATCGCTGAGGGTCGCGAGTGCGGCCAGCGGTGGCAAGGCGCAGCCCAGCGACAGGCTGGCGAACAAGGTCATGTGCGCAACTTCCGATGCGCTCACGCCAAGCCGTGCATATAAACGGTAGCGCACCGAGCCGCCGGACAGCAGCGACAGGCCGATCGCGTTGCCTATCGCAAACGCGGTGAAGCCGCCGAGGGCCAGCGTGCGTGGTGGCAATGTCACGCCAGCGTAGCGGGCGGCCGACCATTCATAGCCCAGTAGAATAATGAAGCCGACCACGGTCGCACCGAGCGCGCCGAGCAGGGCAGGTTTCGGTACCTCGAGAATCGAGTCGTGCAAGGCATCGAGATCGAGTTCGGCGAGCAGATGGCGACAGGCAATCAGTGCGATGGCAAACAGCAGCAGAGTGACCGCCAGACCGATGGGTTGACGATATTTGCTTAACCGATCCAGCAAGCGCAAACGCTCGGGTTTGATCGGGTGTTCCGCTGTGATATTGCCTTGTGGATCAGACGAGTTGGCGCGCATCAATCACCTCTTGGATTGTGCGCGACAGGATGGAGGTATCCAGCCAAGTTACCAATCCCTGTGGAAAAAAATAATCACAAAATATTACGCCTCTCGTCGAGGCTCGGCGAGGGCAGTCATGGATTGCAGGCGTCTGCGCCGCGACTCACATAGTCGCAACTCGGCGTTTCTGATGATCCTGGAAGGTTCACTGCACGATGACAGCTCATTGTTGCGAAAGGACTTTTTCAGCGGACACAAAAAAGGCCACTCTTTCGAGTAGCCTTTTTTGATGTTTGGTTGCGGGAGCCGGATTTGAACCGACGACCTTCGGGTTATGAGCCCGACGAGCTACCAGACTGCTCCATCCCGCGTCTGTGTGGCGGCATTCTACAGGCGAACGGCGGGGTGTCAACCGCTAATCCCGTAAAGGGTCAAATAAGTGCGAAATCGCGTCAAACTGTCGCATGTGACGGGTAACCCTAAGAAATGCAACGAATTCCCGTTTGGAGGAGGGCGCTCCCTGCAGTCTTTCTTTTGCAAAACAAGCGCGCACAAAAAAGGCCACTCTTTCGAGTAGCCTTTTTTGATGTTTGGTTGCGGGAGCCGGATTTGAACCGACGACCTTCGGGTTATGAGCCCGACGAGCTACCAGACTGCTCCATCCCGCGTCTGTGTGTCGGCATTCTACAGAGGATCGCCGGGGTGTCAACCTTCAATCTGGATAAAATTCGTTGAGGTTCAATCGGTTAGCGCTTTTCTTGATGGCAAGAACAGGCCGCAGGGCAGGCGGAGCAAGGATTTCAGCTCTATTGGCGGTCGTTCTTCGATTGAGAAAATAAATTCACAGGAGCTTTCCTACCGAAGGAAAAGAACATTCTGACCACTGGTGCTATATACAGTTGTGAGTGAGATACTGCCGATCCGGTTCGCCACGTTTCCTTTTCTGACATGACTCAGCGAAAAATCATCCACGTCGACTGTGACTGTTTCTACGCCGCCATCGAGATGCGCGATGACCCGCGTCTGGCCGGCAAGCCGTTGGCGGTGGGCGGGTCGGCAGATCGGCGCGGGGTGATTGCCACGTGTAATTACGAGGCGCGGGCGTATGGCGTGCGCTCGGCCATGTCCTCCGGTCACGCTCTAAAGCTGTGCCCCGACCTGACCATCGTCAAGCCGCGCATGGATGCTTACCGTGAAGCGTCGAAGGAAATTCACACAATCTTTGCTGATTACACTGACTTGATCGAGCCTTTGTCGCTGGATGAAGCCTACCTCGACGTGTCGGACAGCGCGCATTTCGGCGGCAGTGCCACGCGCATTGCCCAGGACATCCGCCGTCGCGTTTCCAATCAGTTGCATATCACTGTCTCCGCAGGCGTGGCGCCGAACAAGTTTCTGGCGAAGATTGCCAGCGACTGGAAGAAGCCCAACGGTTTGTTTGTGATAACCCCGGATCAGGTCGAAGACTTTGTTAGCGGTCTGCCCGTCAGCAAGCTGCACGGTGTTGGCAAAGTCACCGCTGACAAACTGGGCCGACTCGGTATCGTCGACTGTCAGCACCTGCGCGAGTGGGACAAGCTGGCACTGGTGCGCGAATTCGGCAGTTTCGGTGAGCGAATGTGGAGTCTTGCTCGTGGGATCGATGACAGGCTGGTGCACAACGACAGTCGCCGTCAGTCGATCAGCGTGGAAAATACCTACGACGTTGATCTACCGGATCTGCGCAGTTGCCTGGACAAGTTGCCCGAGCTGCTCGAAACCCTGAAAACCCGCATGGCCCGTATCGACAGCAGTTATCGGCCGGGCAAGCCGTTCGTCAAAGTGAAGTTTCATGACTTCACCCAGACCACATTGGAGCAGGCCGGGGCAGGGCGGGATCTGGGCAGTTATCAGTTAATGCTGACGCAAGCATTCAATCGCGGGGGTAAACCGGTGCGGTTGCTTGGGGTCGGGGTGAGGCTGGAGGACTTGCGGGGCGGGTTTGAGCAGATGGAGTTGTTTGAGCGGTAGCTGTGGTGGTGTTGCTGATATCGCTTTCGCGAGCAGGCTCGCTCCCGCATTGGTTCTGTGTCATGCACACATTCAATGTGGGAGCGAGCCTGCTCGCGAAGCTTCTGCTGTTAATTCGGTCCCGGATCCGCGACCAGTCGCCCGGCATCCTTGGTCAGCGACTTGAGAAACTCAGCCTGCAACTCAGGATCGTTGCGCGTCAACTCGATCAAGCTCTGTTCCAGTTCGCTGGCTTCTTCTTCCAGCCCCAGTTCCGAGAGACGTTTGACCCGGTGGACCCACTCGCTGACTTCGTCATCTTCCAGATCGTCGTAGATCAGCCCGTGCGCCTCCAGCAATTTGCCGCGCAGGTGGCTGCTGATCATCAGGGATGAGTCAGAGTGCACGTCATCCTTGGCATCCTCGACGCTGATCTGCAATTTGCCGACATGGTTGAGATCATTCTCGGCAAACGGACTGTCGAGCAGGTTCAGACGCAACACGCCGTTACGGTCGGTGGTCATCTCGAAGGTCTGCTTGCCAGCCTTGACCTGCACTGGACGCTCGCTCCACGGCAGGCTCGAATACTCCGTGCGCTTGTCGCGCTGGATTTCATCGATGCCGGCCAGGTTCTGTTGCGCACGACCGTTGGATTGCACGTTCATGAACGGGTTGAGCCCGGCAAAACCGTAGCTGAGCCAGTCCCGGGTCACGCTGTCCGGCAGATTGCCGAGCGCGAAGACGTTGACCACGTTCGCGCCGACGCCACCGACCACCGCCACCGCACCCAACGGAATCTCGTAGACCTCGCGCCAGGGCTGGTAAGGCGTGTAACGATCGTAACGGCGGGTGACTTCGAACTCGGTGACTTCGAAAGTCTTCTGCTCGTTGATCTTTACGCGTCGCTGCGGCAGCTCAAGCACCTTGGGCTCACCGACATCAATCTGCAGGCGGTGATCGAGCAGTTTTCGCTCGATCCGCTCTTCGTGCTCGCTGCGTTGTGACATGTGATTGGCACAGCCGCTGACCAGCAGGGCACCGCACAGGGCGGTGCCTCCGAGGCCCAAGGTGTTTCGCTTGAACATGACGTCTCTATCTGGTTTCAGCGGCGGATACGGGCCTGAAGGAAGGACAATACGTCAGCCACCGGCAGCGCTTGCGCCTCGCCTTCGGTACGGCTCTTGTATTCTAGGTTACCTTCGGCGAGGCCGCGGTCACTGACCACGATCCGGTGTGGAATGCCGATCAGTTCCATGTCTGCGAACTTGATGCCCGGGCTGGTTTTCTTGTCGCGATCATCCAGCAGCACTTCGAAACCGGCCGCAGTCAGTTCTGCGTACAGCTTGTCGGTGGCTTCGCGCACCTGCTCGGTTTCATAGCGCAGCGGTACGAGGGCGACCTGGAACGGCGCAAGAGTGTCGCTCCAGATAATGCCGTTTTCGTCGTTGTTCTGCTCGATGGCGGCTGCCACTACACGGGACACGCCGATACCGTAGCAACCCATTTCAAGGGTGACAGGCTTGCCGTTCTCGCCCAGCACTTCGCACTTCATCGCTTTGCTGTACTTGTTGCCCAGCTGGAAGATGTGCCCCACTTCGATGCCGCGTGCGATTTCCAGCGTGCCCTTGCCGTCCGGGCTTGGGTCGCCAGCAACCACGTTACGCAGGTCGGCCACGGTTGGAACCGGCAGATCGCGCTCCCAGTTGACGCCGAAGTAGTGCTTGTCGTCGATGTTGGCGCCGATAGCGAAGTCGCTCATCAGTTCGACCGAGCGGTCGATGATGATCGGCAGTGGCAGGTTCAGCGGGCCGAGCGAGCCGGCGCCGGCGCCAATCGCGTCACGCAGGTCGGCGTCGGTGGCCATGACCAGCGGGCTGGCAACGCCAGGTTGCTGGGCTGCCTTGATCTCGTTGAGTTCGTGGTCACCACGAATGACCAGCGCGATCAGCTTGCCTTCTTCTTCGGCGCGCACGATCAGGGTCTTGATGGTCTTTTCAATCGGCAGATTGAATTTTTCCACCAGCGCGGCAATGGTCTTGGTGTCTGGCGTATCGACCAGGCGCAGCTCTTCGCTCGCAGCAGGGCGCGAAGTTTCGCGCGGCACTGCCTCAGCCTTCTCGACGTTCGCCGCGTAGTCGGAGCCGTTACTGAAAGCGATATCGTCTTCGCCGGACTCGGCCAGCACGTGGAACTCGTGGGAACCGGCGCCACCGATCGAGCCGTTGTCGGCTTCAACCGGGCGGAATTTCAGGCCCAGGCGAGTGAAGATGTTGCAATACGCCAGGTGCATGCGGTCATAAGTGACCTGCAGCGACGGCTGATCGGCGTGGAAGGAGTACGCGTCCTTCATGATGAATTCGCGGCCGCGCATCAAGCCGAAGCGTGGGCGGATTTCATCACGGAATTTGGTCTGGATCTGGTACAGGTTGATTGGCAGCTGCTTATAGCTGCTCAACTCGTTGCGCATCAGATCGGTGATCACTTCTTCGTGGGTCGGGCCCGCGCAGAAGTCACGACCGTGGCGGTCTTTGAAGCGCAGCAACTCAGGGCCGTATTCTTCCCAGCGCCCCGATTCCTGCCACAGCTCGGCCGGTTGGGTGCTCGGCATCAACACTTCCAGAGAGCCGGCGGCGTTCATTTCTTCGCGAACGATGGCTTCAACCTTGCGCATTACCCGCAAGCCCATCGGCAGCCAGGTGTACAGGCCCGAGGCGAGTTTGCGGATCATGCCGGCACGCAGCATCAGCTGGTGGCTGATGACGACCGCATCGGAAGGCGTTTCTTTCTGTGTGGCGAGCAAAAATTGACTGGTGCGCATGGTTGGCCGTTGTCGGTTGCTAAGACTGGAAATGACGGAGCAGTGTACCGGCGAGTTTTGCTGACGTACAGAAGTGCGGCCGGCAGTGAGGTCCAACGGCGGGATTCCTCCCGCCGTTGGCGAAACGTCTTACGATTCGTCCGCGAGTGGCGTCGGTACAGGCTCGGGCGTCGGCGTCGGGCCTTCGCGGCGGCTTTCCTGGAACCAGTGCAGCGCGATCAGCACCAGTGTCGGCACGCCGAGCAGTGCAGTGATCAGGAAGAAGTTGTGGTAACCGAACTTCTCGACCATGACCCCGGAATAGCCGCCAATCAGGCGCGGTAGCAGGAGCATGATCGAACTGAGCAGCGCGTATTGCGTCGCGGAGAACTTCAGGTTGGTCAGGCTCGACAGGTAAGCGACAAATGCAGACGTCGCCAAGCCGGAACTGAAGTTGTCCAGGGAAATGGTCACCATCAGCATCTGCAGGTTCGGCCCCATGTCGGCGAGCATCAGGAACAGCAGGTTGGTGCCCGCCGACGCTGCGCCGCCGATGAGCAGGATCGGCAGAATGCCGAAACGCACAATCAGCAGTCCGCCCATGCCGGCGCCGACGAGGGTCATGATCAGGCCGAATATCTTGCTGACACTGGCAATCTGATCCTTGGTGAACCCCTGGTCGATATAGAACACGTTGGCCATCACGCCCATCACCGTGTCCGACATCCGATAGGTGGCAATCAATCCGAGCAGCAGCAGTGCTTGCCAGCGGTAGCGCAGGATGAAGTCGTTGACCGGCGTCAGTACCGGTGCCAGTCCGCGACGACCCATGGCCGACAGGCACAATGCGGTGAGCAGCGTATAGAGGATGGCGCGCAGGAAGGCACGGTCTTCCAGCAGCAGGTCGAGCAGGCTGGCGCCTTCGAACAGCACGCTGGCGAAATCGGTGTTGTAGAGCTGGGTGAACATCGCCGGCACAGACACCAGCAAGACGATCAGCACGAACACGGACATCAGTTGATGCATGAAGGTGTATCGCCCGGCCTGCAACTGCGTGCGCAACGGTACAGGCGGTTCACGCATGAACAGCGTTGTCAGCAGGGCAGGGATCATTAGCGCGCCAAACAGCAAGTAGGTGCCGGCCCAGGCCGAGTGCTGATAGTTGAAGCCGGTTGAGCCAAAACCTTCAGCGAAAAACAATGCGCCGGCAGTCGCCAGCAACGCGGCTATGCGATAGCCGGACATATAACTTGCAGCGAGAGCGGCTTGTCGACTGTCGTCGGCAATTTCCAGGCGATAGGCATCGACCGCAATGTCTTGGGTCGCGGAAGCGAAGGCAACGATCACCGCAATGGCGATCAGCCAGGACAGATGCTTCTGCGGATCGCAGAAGCCCATGCCGATCAGGCCCAGGATTACCAGTGACTGCGAAAGCACCAGCCACGAACGGCGACGGCCAAGCTTGCCCAGCAACGGCAGGCGCCATTGGTCGAGCAGCGGTGACCAGACCCATTTGAATGCGTAGGCGAGACCGATCAGGCTGGCGTAGCCGATGGTTTCACGGGCCACGCCGGCTTCACGCAGCCAGACCGACAGCGTTGAGAACACCAGCATGTACGGCAGGCCGGCGGCGAAACCCAGCAACAACAGCACGAGCGTCGAAGGACTGGCATAGGCGGCGAGCGCGGCGCGCCAGGTTTTACGGGGCATGGGCTGAAGTCTGCCTCAAGATTGCGGGAACAAAGCGCGCACTCTAACCGCAGTGCTCTACCGGACGCCAGCCATGGCGTTGAATATCCACACGATTGTTCAGGACGGTAATGCCTTCCATGCGCAAACGCGCGCGTTGTTCATCGCCCGAGGGACTGCCTGCCGGCAGGCTGATCCGACCGCCGGCACCGAGAACGCGGTGCCAGGGCAGTTTGGTGTCGCTGGGCAATTGGCTGAGCGTGCGGCCGACCCAGCGGGCAGCGCGCCCCAACCCGGCGAGATCAGCCAATTGACCGTAGCTGACGACTTTACCTGCGGGCACTTGCGCAAGGGTCGAGTAGAGCGCCGTGCGTCGGATTTGCGCCTCGCTTTCGCCTTCATGGATCGGGTCTGTCACGTACGCGGTTCCTGAACGGGGTCGAATTAATGCCTGAAGCGTAAACCCTGATCGGCCAGTTGAGAAATGAACTCAATGGAAATAGTCAGGTCACTCCTTGTCAGGGTCTTATTCCTCCGGATAATGCCGATCCTTTTACGCAAACTTGAGCCTTCGATTCGCTTATGTTTTCCAGAACCTTGCTGTGCCTTGCTGTTTGTAGCGCATCCACGCCCCTGCTTGCCGACACCGTCTGGATGAAGAACGGTGACAAGCTGACCGGCACTATCACTGTGTTCGACGGCGGCAAGCTGTTGATCCAGACCAAATATGCCGGGGCAGTCACGATTGACTGGAAAGAAGTCAAAACCCTGGACAGTGATCAGCATCTGCTGGTCAAGCAGGATGCCTACACGGGTGAAATGTCCAAATCGCTGACCGCGGCTGACGACGGCAAGGTCACCCTGGCCAATGGCGAAGCGCCAAAGACCGTGGAACTGGCGAGCATTCAGCAGATTCTCAAGCCCAAACCGGTGGTCGAGGATCTGGTGTGGAAAGGCAATGTCGATCTGGCGCTGGACTATCAGCGTGCGGAGAAGGACACCGACGATTACGACATCGGCTTCAAGACTACGGCGCGGCACGGTCGCTGGCGGCACATTGCCGAAGGCGAATACAACCGTGAAGTTCAGGACGATGTGACCACCACCGACAACTGGCGCGCCGAGTACTCCCTGGACCGCTTCCTGACCGATCAGTGGTTCTGGCAGGGGCGTCTGAACTACAAGCGCGATCACATCGAAGAGCTGGCGCGTCAGCGTGTCGTCGGTACCGGTCCTGGCTACCAGTTCTGGGATGATGAACTGGGTGCGTTCTCGCTGGGCTCGCTGCTCAACCGCACCGATTACGAATACAAGGATGGCAGCAAGGACAACTTCTATTCCGTTGCCATGAAGTGGGACTACAACCGCTACCTGATCGGCAAGAAGGTCGAGTTCTTCACCAACGGCGAAGTTGGCAAGCCGTTGTCCAACGTGGCCAATTACGCGCTGGATGCCGAGATGGGCTTGCGCTACAAGGTCACCGAGTGGGCCTCGCTGAACCTGAAGGCCGAGCGTGACATCATCAGCGGTACCAATGATGCAGATTTGAACAAGACCCGTTATACCGCTGGGTTTGGCGTGGCTTGGTAACGTAAAGCAAAAGATCGCAGCCTTCGGCAGCCCCTGGATTCAGGAGGGGTTGCCGAAGGCTGCGATCTTTTTTTTGCGCCTGAAAAACAGACGCCCACAAAAAAGCCCCGCTTTTAAGGGCGGGGCTCTTTTCTAAAGAAGCTACAAGTTAGATAACTTGTACTTCCTCAGCTTGCATGCCTTTCTGACCGCGGGTAGCGATGAAAGAAACCTGTTGGCCTTCTTTCAGGCTTTTGAAGCCGTCGGATTGGATAGCTTTGAAGTGAACGAACAGGTCGTCACCGGATTGTGGGGTGATGAAGCCGAAGCCTTTTTCATCGTTGAACCACTTAACGGTACCGGTTTGGCGATTAGACATGGTGTAACTCCTTGAACAAAGATAACTGCGACACAGGAAGAACCCTGGCCGAGACTGAGTGCAAAGAGCAGGAAAAATTCTTGTAGATGGTTGGATCGAAATTCAACATATCGTGTAGAGATTCTCAGTGACACAAGCAGCACAGTGGCGCCACCTTAACCCTTTTTCCGGAATGTGCCAATGCTTCTTGCGAAGGTTTCTTTAATTTCGGGATCGGCGGTGTGACAGTTCGTCGCCAGAGTCCGCAAATCCAGGGTGTTCGGCGAGAATTGCACCGCGCACTTTGAACGCGGCGGCGCGACCGGTAAGATGCCGGACAGAATTTTTCCACCTCGCTATTCAGGACACCCGCCATGAGCATCAAATCGGACAAGTGGATTCGCCGCATGGCGCAGGAACACGGCATGATCGAACCGTTCGTCGAGCGCCAGGTGCGTGGCAGTGACGACAACCGCGTGATCTCCTATGGCGTGTCGAGCTACGGCTACGATGTGCGTTGCACCAGCCACTTCAAGGTGTTCACCAACATCAACTCGGCCATCGTCGATCCGAAAAACTTCGACGCCGGCAGCTTCGTCGACATCCATAGTGACGTCTGCATCATTCCGCCGAACTCCTTCGCCCTGGCCAGCACCGTCGAATACTTCCGTATTCCACGCAATGTGCTGACCATCTGCCTGGGTAAAAGCACCTACGCGCGTTGCGGCATTATCGTCAACGTCACCCCGCTCGAGCCTGAGTGGGAAGGTCACGTGACCCTGGAATTCTCCAACACCACCAATCTGCCGGCAAAAATCTACGCCAACGAAGGCGTGGCGCAGATGCTCTTTCTTGAATCCGACGAGGAATGTGAAGTTTCCTACAAGGATCGCGGCGGCAAGTATCAGGGCCAGCGTGGCGTGACTCTGCCGCGTACCTGATTCGTCCATCCGGCGGATGTCGGGAATTCTTTGGCGGGTAGACACTCTATGGGGTGTACTGCCCGTTTTTGTGTCTGGCAAAACGGGCCTTCGCCGAGGAGTGCCCCATGAAGATCGATCCGCATATCAGTGCCGAACTGGCAAGGCTTGAGCCCAATCAGATTGGCGTTTTAGCCTGGTCCTTGTTGGCACATCCGCCCATCAGCATGGCCGGCGGGATTCCTGGTCAGCCTGATCCCGACACCCCCAACGAACAACCGACCGAGCCGGGCGAACCGACCCTTCCGGATGAGCCGCCACCGGCACCTGTCGCCTGATTTGCACTAAAAAACGCGCTGAATGACGCGCTAAATGAATGGTCGGTCAGTAGAGGTCCGTAAAGACTTCAACTGACTGGCCAAATTTCGTTGTCACCGATAACAAAAATCCTGCAGGTTTCGTCGCGGTTGACCTGATAACCACCGGTGAACGCACCGAACGCCGGCATCAGGCTGATGCGCTCGCCGAGTTTGAAACAGGCCAGACGCAAGCTCTGCCGGCCTTTGCCGTGCAGCCGATAGACCGGATGCACATGCCCGGCCAGCACGTGTCTTTCGGCGTGGGGATCGGGCTCGTGTTGCAAGGCGAACGGGCCAAGCAACAGCGGCTCCGGCACCACGCGAATGTTCAACGATGCGGGCGGGTCACCCGCGCGTTTGTCGTGATTGCCGCGAATCAGCGTCATCGGCAGATCAGCGTGGCGCGACCGCCATTCGGACAGCGCGTTTAACGTGCCTGGCGCATGGGAGCCCGGGCCATGGAGAAAATCGCCAAGAAAGATCAGTTGCCGACAGGGCAGTTTCGCCAACAGTCGATCAATCACGGCGATGTTGCTCGCCGTCGTGCCTTGCGGAACCGGCTGACCGAGGCTGCGATAGGCGGCAGCCTTGCCGAAATGCACATCGGCGATTAACAGCGCTTGCTGCTCCGGCCAATACAGGGCCTTTTCCGGTAACAACCAGAGCTCCTCACCGGCCAGACGAACGGGGTAGGGCGCATTCATCAGCCCTTGCCCTTGTCGGCTGATTGCTCCAGATCACCCACCATCCGTCTGATCCGGTCAGCGAGTTTTTCCGAGCTCATGCTCTCGCGCATGCGTTCCACCAGCAGCGGAAAGCCTAAGGGTGTAGGACGTTTGATCAGGTGTACGTCGAGTTTCATGCGATTGATGTGCTCCAGCGTCTGTTCGAGCCTGTGAATATCCAGTTCCTCTCGCAGGACTTCTTCCCCGGCCTGCGCCAGCAGCAGGTTGTCGGCGTCATATTGTTTGAAAACCTCGAAAAACAAACCGCTGGAGGCCTGCACCTGGCGGGTACTTTTTGGCGCGCCGGGGTAGCCGGCGAACACCAGCCCGGCAATTCGGGCTATTTCGCGAAAACGTCGCAGGGCCAGTTCACCGGCGTTGAGGCTGGCCAGCACATCGCGCAGCAGATGTTCGGGGCTGAACAGTTCGGCATCAAGTTGCTGCGACCAATCAACCGGTGTGGCACTGAGCAACTCCAGACCGTAATCGTTGACCGCGATCGAGAACGTCACCGGCTGACGCTGACTGGCACGCCACGCGAGCAGACTGGCGAGCCCCAGGTGCACTTGGCGACCGGCAAACGGATAGAGGAAAAGGTGCCAGCCTTCGCGGGATTTCAGTACTTCGACCAGTAAGTTGTGCGTCGTGGGCAGGCCAGACCAGCGCGCCTGGGTTTCCAGCAAAGGGCGCAGCGCCTGCATTTCCGGCCCGACAAAATCACCCTGTGCGGCGGCGGTGAAGCGTGTCACTACCGCCTCGGCCAATTCATTGGAAAGCGGCATGCGCCCGCCATTCCAGCGCGGTACGGCGGCTTTTTTCGCGGTGCTGCGTTTGACGTAGGCGGTCATGTTCTCCACACGTACCAGCTCCAGCAAACGTCCGGCAAACAGAAAGCCATCACCGGGCTTGAGCCGCGCAATAAAACCTTCTTCGACGCTGCCCAGTTGCTTGCCGCCGCCACCCTTGCTCCAGAACTTCAGCTGAATGCTCGCGTCGCTGACGATGGTGCCGATGCTCATGCGGTGCCGCCGCGCCAGGCGCGCATCTGGCACGCGCCAGACACCGTGCTCATCCGGTTCGACTCGTCGGTAATCCGGATACGCCGTCAGAGACATCCCGCCATGACGTACGAATGCCAGCGCCCACGCCCAATCCGCCTGCGTCAGATCACGATAAGCCCAGGCGCCGCGGACTTCTTCGTACAGCTCCTCGGGGATAAATCCGCCACCCAGCGCCATGCTGACCAAATGTTGCACCAGCACATCCAGCGGTTTGAGTGGTGAGCGTCGCGGTTCGATACGCCGTTGCGCCACGGCATCGCGGGCAGCGACAGCTTCGATCAGCTCGAGGCTGTGGGTGGGCACCAGCGTCACCCGCGAGGTACGTCCCGGTGCATGTCCGGAACGCCCGGCGCGCTGCATCAGGCGGGCGACACCCTTGGCCGAACCGATTTGCAGCACGCGCTCCACCGGCAAAAAATCCACGCCCAGATCCAGGCTGGACGTGCAGACCACGGCCTTCAAATGGCCGTCCTTCAATGCCTGCTCTACCCAGTCGCGGGTGTCACGGGACAATGAGCTGTGGTGCAAAGCGATTAACCCGGCCCAGTCCGGCCGCGCTTCAAGCAGCGCTTGATACCAGATTTCCGACTGCGCCCGGGTATTGGTGAACACCAGGCTACTGGCGCAGGCGTCGAGTTCGGCGACTACTTGCGGGAGCATCTTCAGACCGATGTGTCCGGCCCAGGGAAAGCGTTCGATGGTCGGTGGGAGGAGGGTGTCGACCTTGAGGGTTTTTTCACTCTGGCCCTGAATGCTGACGCCACCGCCCTGTGGGATAAGCACCTGCTCGGCGTGGGATTGATTACCGAGCGTGGCGGAGACGCCCCAGACGATCAGGTCTGCCTGCCAATAACGCAGGCGGGCGAGGGCCAGTTGCAGTTGCACGCCGCGTTTATTGCCGAGCAATTCGTGCCATTCGTCCACGACGATCATGCGCAGGGTCGACAGTGCGCTGTGTGCGTCGGCGCGGGCGAGTAGCAGCGTCAGGCTTTCCGGGGTGGTAATCAGCGTGGTCGGCAGACGTCGGCTCTGGCGCGCACGTTCGCTGCTGCTGGTGTCGCCGGTGCGCAGGCCGATGCTCCACGGGATCTGCAGATCGGTCACCGGCGTTTGCAAAGCGCGGGCGGTGTCGGCGGCGAGGGCGCGCATCGGCGTGATCCACAGCACGGTCAGGGGGGCGGCAACGGGTTTGCGTTTGCGCACCGTTTCAACAACCGGCGCGGATCGAGCGAAACGGTTGAGCGCGGCAAACCACACCGCATAGGTTTTACCGGCGCCGGTGCTGGCGTGGAGCAGTCCTGACTGGCCGTTTTTTACGGCGGCCCAGACCTGTTTCTGAAAGACGAAGGGTTTCCAGGTACGGGCGCTGAACCAGGTGTTTGCAAGGTCGGGAGATTTCGCCATGCCGGCTGCGCGCGCTCTGGAGGGGTTCTTCCAATGACCGCAGCGTGGCAGGACAAGTTTAATTTTGTGGGTGATGGATTTCCCGTGGAAGCGAGCCTGCTCGCGAAGGGGGCAGAACATTCACAATCAATGTGACTGACAGACCGCTTTCGCGAGCAGGCTCGCTCCCACAGGGTTTACGTGTGTAGCTTATTTCAGGTTGCCACTGAGGAATTGCTTCAGGCGTTCGTTTTTTGGATTGCCCAACACGTCTTCGGGGGCACCTTCCTCTTCCACCAAGCCCTGATGCAGAAACAACACCTGGCTGGACACCTTGCGGGCAAAGCTCATCTCGTGCGTCACCATGATCATCGTCCGGCCTTCTTCCGCCAGACCCTGGATCACCTTCAGCACTTCACCCACCAGCTCCGGGTCCAGTGCCGAGGTCGGTTCGTCGAACAGCATGACTTCCGGCTCCATCGCCAATGCCCGGGCGATTGCCACGCGTTGCTGCTGGCCACCGGAGAGAAACGCCGGGTACTGATCCGCCACGCGTGCCGGCAAGCCGACCTTGTCCAGATAGCGCCGCGCGCGATCCTCGGCTTCCTGTTTGCTGCAACCCAGCACCCGGCGCGGGGCCATGGTGATGTTTTCCAGCACGGTCATGTGGCTCCACAGGTTGAAGTGCTGAAACACCATCGCCAGTCGCGTGCGCAGGCGTTGCAGCTCACTTGCGTCAGCGACGTGCATGCCGTGATGGTCGGTGACCATGCGGATGGCCTGGTCATCAAGGCTCATGGCGCCGGCGTTGGGTTGTTCGAGAAAGTTGATGCAGCGTAAAAACGTGCTTTTGCCCGAGCCGCTGGCGCCGATCAGGCTGATCACGTCGCCGGTCCTGGCCTTGAGCGACACGCCTTTGAGCACCTGATGGTCGCCATAGCTTTTGTGCAGGCCTTCAACGGTCAGTTTGTACATGGGACAGACATCCTCAAGGCGAAAGTAGGTAGCCGCTGCGATAGGCTTCGGCGCCCGCGACGTGGGCGATCACCATGCCGGCCGTGGCCATGCGCCGCAGCGAACGGGCGTACATCAGGCCGGCAGTGGTGCAATGAACGGGGGTGATGCGATCGTTGATCGGGTCGATGATTTCGGCGATCTGTTGGCCCGCCTCCAGGTATTGCCCCGCCGTGGCGGTGTACACCAGCAGGCCGCCGACCGGCGTGGTCACTGGTTCCACCCCGGCCAGTGGCGTGGCGGGGTACGGCAATGGCGGCTGCGGTTTTGTCTCACCGACGATGGCATCGGACTGGATCAGATAATCTATCAGCGCCTGACAGTCGCGGCTGGCCATGGGGTGATTGACATCGCCCTGACCGCGCAACTCTACGGTCACTGAAAAACTGCCCAGCGGAATCTCGAACTGTTCGCCGAAACGTTTCCGCAGTTGCCACCACAGCAGGGTGAAACACTCATCGAACGACTGTCCGCCGGAGTCAGTGGCCAGCAGACTGGCCTGCGAGCCCATGTAACGCGCCAGCGGCTCGACCTGCGGCCACGCTTCGGGCGTGGTGTAGAGGTGAACCACGGATTCGAAATCGCAGTGCAAGTCCAACACCATGTCGGCGTCGCAGGCCAGCCGTTGCAGGGTCAGGCGCTGTGATTGCAGTTGCGTGCAGGCGGTCTGGCGGGCGAGGGCGTGGCGCAGGCTGGTGCGGATCAGCTCGAGGTTGCGTTGCGGGTCATCGCCCAGCTGGCCCTCGATGGCGTTGCCGATTTCTTCGCTGAGGTCGACGAACCAGCGATTGAAATTTTGCCCGCTCTCCAGTTCGTAGCGGCCCAGTGGCACGTCCATCAGCACTTGTTCGAGGCCGATCGGGTTGGCCACCGGTACCAGCACGATCTCGCTGCGCAAACGGCCGGCCGCCTCCAGCTCGGCAAGGCGCTGCTTGAGATGCCAGGCCACGAGCATGCCGGGCAATTCATCGGCATGCAGCGAGGACTGGATGTAGACCTTGCCTCTGGCCTGTTCCGGGCCAAAGTGAAAACTGTGAATCTGTCGTGCGGTCCCCGGCAGCGGGGCCAGCAGGTCATGTATCTGGTGTCGCATGTTCTTTCTCTTTAATCCTGAGAGCGGGGCTTAGTGAGTCGGTCCGAGGAAGGCCAGCCATCGGCGTTCGGCGAGGCGAAACAGGCCAACCAGCGCAAAAGTAATGGTCAGGTAAATCAGCGCGGCGATGCCGAACGATTGAAAAGTCAGAAAGGTCGCCGAGTTGGCGTCCCGGGCGACTTTCAGGATGTCGGGGACGGTCGCGGTGAAGGCCACGGTGGTCGAGTGCAGCATCAGAATCACTTCGTTGCTGTAGTAAGGCAACGAACGACGTAGGGCCGAAGGCATGATCACGTAGGCATACAGCTTCCACCCGGTCAGACCGTAGGCCTTGGCCGCTTCGACTTCGCCGTGGTTCATGCTGCGGATCGACCCGGCGAAAATCTCCGTGGTGTAGGCGCAGGTGTTCAGGGCGAACGCGAGGATCGTGCAGTTCATCGCATCGCGAAAGAAGCTGTCGAGGATCGGCTGCTCGCGAACGGCGGCGAGGCTGTAGATGCCGGTGTAGCAAATCAGCAGTTGAATGTAGAGCGGCGTGCCACGGAACAGGTAGGTGTAGAACTGAACCGGCCAGCGGATATAGAAGTGCGGGGAAACCCGAGCGATCGACAGCGGAATCGACACAATGAAACCGATGAAGATCGAAGCGCTGAGCAGCCACATCGTCATCGCCAGCCCGGTGATGTTCTGGCCGTCGGTATAAAGGAAGGCTTTCCAGTATTCCTGCAGGAGTTCGATCATCGTACGGCCTCCCGGGAACCGGCGGCATAACGGCGTTCAAGCCGGCGCAGGATGAAATTCGAGGCACTGGTGATCAGCAGATAGATCAACGCGGCGAGTACCAGGAAGTAGAACAGTTGATAAGTGCTTTTACCGGCGTCCTGCGCGGCTTTGACCAGATCGGCCAGACCGATGATCGACACCAGCGCCGTGGCCTTGAGCATCACCATCCAGTTGTTGCCGATGCCCGGCAGGGCGAAGCGCATCATTTGCGGGAACACCACGAAGCGAAAGCGCTGGCCGCGTTTGAGGCCATACGCAGTGGCGGCTTCAACCTGCCCGCGTGGGACGGCGAGGATCGCGCCACGAAAGGTTTCGGTGAAATACGCGCCATAAATGAAGCCCAGGGTCAGCACACCGGCGCTGAACGGGTCGATCTCGATGTATTCCCATTCCATGTAATCGGTCAGCGACGTCAGCCAGGTTTGCAGGCTGTAGAAGATCAGCAGCATCAGCACCAGATCCGGCACCCCGCGGATCAGCGTGGTATAGAGCTGGGCGGGCAGACGCACCAGTTTGACTTTTGACAGCTTGGCACTGGCGCCGAGCAGGCCGAGCAACACGGCCACCAGCAGCGACATCGCCGATAATTTGATGGTCATCCAGGTGCCTTGCAACAGCAACGGGCCGAAACCCTGAAGGCTGAACGCGGAGAGCCCCAGATTTTGTAAGAGGTTTTCGAACATAAATCAGCAACCTGAGCGGATGGAAAAGGCGCCCATCGAGGATGGGCGCCGGGGCATTATTTGCCGCTGTACAGATTCAGATCGCCAAAGTGTTTCTTTTGAATCTCGGCGTATTTGCCGTCGTCGTGTAACGCTTTGATACCTTTATCCAAAAGCGCTTTCAGCTCAGTGTTACCTTTCTTAATACCGACAGCAGTTTTGGACGGCAGCAATTCGCTGTCGACGGGCTTGCTGACTTCGTAGCCTTCGCCTTTTGGCGACTTCAGGAAGCCCAGTTCGGCTTGCAGCATGTCCTGAATGGCGGCATCGAGACGGCCAGAAGTCAGGTCAGAGTAAACCTGGTCCTGATTCTGATAGGCCTGAGTCTTCACGCCAGCCTTGTCCAGCACGGCTTTGGCGTAGGCTTCCTGAATGGTGCCTTGCTCGTAGCCGACGGTTTTGCCCTTGAGGGACGCGACGTCTTCGCTCAGACCGGAACCCTTCTTGAACACATAAGCGGTCGGGCCGGAGAACAGTTCGCTGGAGAAATCGATGACTTTCTCGCGAGCCGGGGTCACGGTCATCGACGAGATCACACCGTCGAATTTGTTGGCCTTGAGGCCCGGAATCATGCCGTCGAAGTCACTTTCGACCCACTTGCACTTGACCTTCAGTTCGGCGCAGATCGCGTTGCCCAGATCGATGTCGAAACCTACCAGGCTGCCGTCGGCCGCTTTCGACTCAAACGGTGCGTACGAAGGGTCAACGCCAAAGCGCAGCTCTTTGTATTCCTTGGCCAGCGCGGAGCCAGCGGCCATGCACAACGCCAGTGCAGAAAGGGTCAGCAATGCTTTTTTCATTATTCAATCCCTAAGAACCAATATGAGCGCTTGTGGCGCAGAATTATTGTTACTGGAACGCGTACGACCTATAGAAAGTAGCAATTTCCGAACCATAGTCCCGAACAAGTGTTTTAAAAGGTGGGATTAATAGATAAGCAGAAAATTGATGCACGGAAACGGGCATCGCAGATGTGATGCACTTTTTGCGTGCGAGATCGTTCCCGTGCGGTGCGTGGAAACGATCGCGGGTGAGGGTCAGGCCAACAGATCCTGCAACGTCGCCAGGCTATCGGCCTCGTCCACAGTCTTGTCCTGTCGCCAGCGCAGCATCCGCGGGAAACGCACGGCGATTCCGCTCTTGTGCCGGCGCGAGAGGGCGATGCCTTCAAATCCCAGTTCAAACACCAGGCTCGGTTTTACACTGCTGACCGGGCCGAATTTTTCCACGGTGGTTTTGCGCACGATGCTGTCGACCTGCCGCATTTCGGCATCCGTCAGTCCTGAATAGGCCTTGGCGAACGGCACCAGTGCGCGCTGACTGGACTCGGGCGGGCCATCCCACACGGCGAAGGTGTAATCGCTGTACAGGCTGGCGCGGCGGCCATGACCGCGTTGTGCATAAATCAATACCGCGTCGACACTGAAGGGGTCGACCTTCCATTTCCACCACACGCCCATGTCTTTGGTGCGGCCCACGCCATATAAAGAATCGCGTGCCTTGAGCATCATGCCTTCGACGCCCAGGCGCCGCGAGGCTTCGCGCTGACGGGCGAGGTCGAACCAGTCCGTGCCGGTCAATACTGGCGAGGGCAGCAACACCGGGCTGTTGCAGCGGGCGATGACATCCTCCAGTTGCGCACGGCGCCGGGCTTGCGGCTGATTGCGCCAGTCTTCGCCTTGCCATTCCAGCAAGTCGTAGGCGAGCACCACCACCGGTACGTCTTCGAGGATTTTCTTGTCGAGGGTTTTGCGCCCGATTCGCTGTTGCAGCAGGGCGAACGGTTGCACCGCGGGCGGCTCGGTCGATTGCGGATCAAAGGCGTCTTCGGTGTGCGGACGGGTGCTTTTCCACACCACGATTTCGCCGTCGATGACCGTGCCATCGGGTAAACCGTGGACCAGCACATCCAGTTCGGGGAAGCGCTCGGTCACCAGTTCTTCGCCGCGCGACCACACCCACAACCGGCCTTCACGCTTGACCACTTGCGCGCGGATGCCGTCCCACTTCCATTCCACCTGCCAATTGGTGGCAGGGCCGATCAGCGCTTCGAATTCTTCAACCGGTTGCGACAAGGCATGCGCGAGGAAAAACGGGTACGGCTGGCCACCGCGCTGAGCATGCTCGTCGGCAGATTCTGCGGCGATCAGCTTGAGATAACTGGCTGCATCGGGCCGATTCGACAGGTCGGTGTAACCCACCAGACGCTGGGCGACCCGTTTGCTGTCGAGCCCGGCCATCGACGCCAGCGCGCGGGTCACCAGCAGTTTCGATACGCCAACGCGGAAGCTGCCGGTGATCAGTTTGATGCACAGCATCAGGCTCGGCCGATCCAGTTGCGCCCACAGTGCGGGCAATTGCAGTGACAGAGACTCCGGGGTTTCACCGCGTAGCGGTAGCAATTTGTCCTCGATCCATTCGGCGAGGCCGGCGTCGGAGCTGTGCGGGTTTTCCGGCAGTACCAGCGAAATGGTTTCCGCAAGGTCGCCAACCGATTGATAGCTCTCCTCGAACAGCCATGGCGTGAGCCCGGAGACCGCGACCGCCAGTTCGCGCAGGATCCGCACCGGCACCAGTTGCCGTGGCCGGCCACCGGACAAGAAGTACACCGCCCACGCCGCATCTTGCGGTTCGGCTTTGGCGAAGTAGGCCTGCATGGCGGCCAGTTTGGCGTTGCTGGACGTGGTGGCGTCGAGTTCGGCGTACAACTCGGCGAAGGCTTTCATGCTGGTATCTCTGCAATGGTCGGAGTGGCAGCGGCGCTATCTTCTTCGTCATCGCCGTATTCGGTGTTGAAGCCTTGGGCATCGAGACCTTGCTCGCGCAGATGGCGCACCAGCACACCAATTGAGCCGTGGGTGACCATCACCCGTTCGGCGCCGGTCTGCTCAATCGCCCATAGCAGACCGGGCCAGTCGGCGTGGTCGGACAGCACGAAACCGCGATCGACTCCACGCCGCCGACGCGTGCCGCGCAGGCGCATCCAGCCACTGGCGAACGCGTCGCTGAAGTCACCGAAGCGCCTCATCCAGGTGCTGCCGCCGGCTGACGGCGGGGCGATGACCAAGGCCTGGCGCATGATCGGATCGCTTTTTTTCACATCACCGGCGTAGATCGTCGGCGGCAGGTATACGCCGGCGTCGCGGTAAACCCGGTTCAACGGTTCGACGGCGCCGTGGCTGAGGATCGGCCCGAGGCTTTCGTCGATGCCGTGGAGGATTCGCTGGGCTTTGCCGAAGGAATAGCAGAACAACACGCTGGCCTTGCCGGCGGCGATATTGCCTTTCCACCATTCGTTTATTTCGCTGAACACCTGCGCCTGCGGCTGCCATCGATAGATCGGCAGGCCGAAGGTCGATTCGGTGATGAAAGTGTGGCAGCGCACCGGTTCGAACGGCGCGCAGGTGCCGTCCGGCTCGATCTTGTAATCGCCGGAGGCGACCCAGACTTCACCACCATATTCCAGGCGTACTTGCGCCGAGCCGAGCACGTGACCGGCCGGGTGGAAACTCAAGGTGACACCGTGATGGGTCAGGCGTTGGCCGTACGCGAGGGTTTGCAGGTTGATGTCCTGTCCCAGGCGCGAGCGCAGAATCCCTTCGCTGGCGCTGCTGGCCAGATAGTGCTGGTTGCCGGTGCGGGCGTGATCGCCGTGGGCATGGGTGATCACTGAACGCTCGACGGGGCGCCAGGGGTCGATATAGAAATCCCCGGCAGGGCAGTACAAACCTTCCGGGCGCGCGATAACAAGATCCATGTCATTGCCAGAATGGGGGGCTTGTTAGCTATGAGGTTGGCGCGTGGTGAGAAGTTCTATGGATTTTCGAGAGCTACCCTCACCCCAGCCCTCTCCCGGAGGGAGAGGGGGCCGGCCGTGTTGTCCGGCGATTTACATCGACCCGAAAAGCCGAGTCGATTATGGATTCGGGTGAGCTCGCTCAGGTCGGTGTATCTCTCGAATATCCCCGGATCAGTCCCCTCTCCCTCTGGGAGAGGGCTAGGGTGAGGGGCTCTTGATCTTCGTTACTTGCCCGGGGTCAGGGTCAAACGCGTTTTCCCATAAACCCGATCAAAGTTCTGTGGCTGCATCGGCAATCCGATGTACTGCCCCTTGAGCCATTGATCGATGCCATTGAGGTAATTCGGGCTAAGCGGATTCCCCGACTGCCCTGTGCCGTTCTGCCCCATCAAGGGTTCGGTCTGACCGAAGTCGACGATAAAGCGCATCGATGGCGCGCGGGTAGTAGTGAAGTCCTGACCCCAGGCAAACGCCGAAGTATTCAGCGTCGTGTGATCGCCGCCTGCCGCCAGCGGCCCGCGAACGGTCTGGCCATTGGCGTTCTTCCACGCATAGCTGTGCAATTTGCCCCACTGCCAGGTTTTGTGATCACCGCCCAACTGACTGTCGCCAGCGTTGATCGCCGCCGCCAAGCTGCGGGCGAGTATCACGGCCTTGTCTTCTTTTTGCGGCGTGCGAAGGTCATCCCAGAACGGACTGTCCTCGCGCTCCAGCAAATGATCGGCCTGCGCCGCGTAGGACAATTCGCCGTTAGCGATAAACGCTTTCCACGCTGGGCTGGATTCGGGACCGAGTTCGTCGAGGAAGATCTGTTTCATGCTTTCTTGCAGGAACAGTTCGTAGATCGCCGCATCGGCCGAAGTCGGGCTGAGCTTGCCGTCGAACGCCATCAACCGCGTGAACGCCTCACGCGCCTTGCTGCGATCGGCTTCCGGCAGGGCATCAATCGCCTGTTTCAGCGGCTGCTTCATGCCTGGCGCGTCGAAGACTTTCTTCAGTTTGCCGGCGAAAGTTGTGGTCTGGTCGTATTGCATGGCGATCACGCTGCGGCTGTCGTGCTTGCCGCTGCCGGCCAGTTCTGCCAGACGCTCGCTGCGTTCCGGCGCAGCCCAGGAGTTGGATAACTGCATGCCATAACCATGCGGGATGACTCGCTGGTTGGCGGTGCCGAGCCAGCCTTGCGCCGGGTCCTGATCGTAGGGGTGCAGCATCGGGTCGGCGTAACCGTCCCAGTCATAACGACCTTCCCAGCCCGGCGATGGCAGCAGGCCTTCGCCTTCACGGCGATTGGGGAAGCGCCCGGTGACTTGCCAACCGATGTTGCTGGCGTCGGCGAACACCAGATTCAACGCGATGGCGCGGATTTCCCGGCTGGCGTCCGACGCGCGTTCAACGTTCTGTGCACGGCTCAGATCAAAAAATGCGTCCAGCGATTTGTCGTCGGTGAAGCTTGGCGTCTGCAAGGCCAGGCCGTAGCCGCTGCCTTGCGCCGCAGCCTTGGCACTGTTGAGCAGTGCGCCGTGACGGGTTTCGTACACCGCTTCGCGAATCGGCCGCTGGCCTTTGACGAAGTAGGTTTCGTTGCGCACGCCCAGTGGCTGCCATTTGCCATTGACCTCGTAGGTCAGGCTGCTGCCCTGGCGACGGATTTTTTCCAGGAACAGATCCTGATTGTCGCCGAGCACGCTGCTCATGCTCCAGGCCACTTTGCCGTTGAAACCACCGAGCACCATCGGCAGACCGGCAACGGTCACGCCGGCAGCCTGATATTTCGGCGCGCGGATCTGCACGAAACTCCACAGCGACGGCGCGGCCAACGGGCCGTGACTGTCGCTGGCCAAAATACTTTTGCCGCTGCGGCTGCGTTGCGGGGCGATGGCCCAATTGTTCGAAGACATCGCGCCCAGCAGGTTCAACGTCGACAGCTGTTGGCTGGCACTGCTCAATTCGCTCAGGCCGGGGATCTGCCCGTTGAGCTTGAGGCCTTGCAGCTTGTCGGCTTCGCCCAGCGGCAGGTTTTCGTCAGGCGACGACGGGGTCAGCCATGCAAGCTTGTCGGTGGTGACGGTCTGTGCCAGTACCAGCGAAGCGATTTCTTCCGGCAGGTTGGCCGACTGGCTGAAGTTCAGCAGGACGAAAATCAGCGCCGAATCTTCTGGTTTCCAGTATTCAGGCTTGTAGCCACTGGAGGCGAGGTCGCCCGGCAGCTTGTCGGCATAGCGGAACAGGTAGGCGTTGACGCCCCGCGCATAGACTTCGAAAAAGCGCTTGAGCCGGGGTGAGGAGGCTTTGTACAGCTCACCGGCGCTCTTCTTCAGATTGACCGCGCGCATGTAGCGGTCGGCGTCGAGCATCGACGCGCCGGACATTTCCGCGAGACGGCCCTGAGCCAACAGGCGCAGGGTGACCATCTGATTGATGCGGTCGCTGGCGTGGACATAGCCAAGGGCGAACAGGGCGTCGTGGAAGCTGTTGCTTTCGATCAACGGCATGCCCATGGCATTGCGGCGCACTGAAACGTTCTGCGCCAGACCCTTGAGCGGTTGCACGCCAGAGGTGGGCGGGAGGGTGTCCTGAGCGTTCCAGGTCTGACAACCGGTCAGGCTCAAAACACCGGCCACTGCTGCGGCAACGCCGAACCGGGGAAGAAAATGTGTGAGGGCTGGCGAGGCCATGGCAAAGCTCCTGCGGGGGTGTAGAGGCTGGGGGCGCAATAAAGGCGCTACGTTAGTGAGCAGGAGGATGCCGCGCAAGCGGGGCGAGTGGTTATTTCTTGCCACTGATCGATGATCATTTCATGGCTTGCCTGGTTGAAGGGAGAGATGCTGAACTGCGACAAATCAAATGACCCTCGCGAGAAAACCGCCATGGAGCTTCAGGCCAACGCTGCACTGATCATCATCGACCAGCAAAAAGGCATCCTGCATCCGCGCTTGGGGCGGCGCAATAATCCACTGGCTGAAGAACGCATCCTCGATTTGCTGAGTGTTTGGCGGCGCAGTGGGCGGCCGGTGATTCATGTGCAGCACCTGTCGCGCTCGCCGGATTCAGTGTTCTGGCCCGAGCTGGAAGGGGTGGAGTTTCAGCAGAGATTTTTGCCTCGGGATGGCGAATGGCTGATTCAGAAACAAGTGCCGGACGCTTTTTGCGCCACTGGGCTGCAAGCGCGCCTGCGTGAGGCGGGAATCGGGCAGTTGATCATCGTTGGCGTCGCCACCCACAACTCGGTGGAGTCCACGGCGCGCACGGCAGGCAACCTGGGGTTTGATGCGTGGGTCGCGGAGGATGCGTGCTTCACCTTCGACAAGGCTGATTTTTTCGGCACGCCGCGTTCAGCTGAAGAGGTGCATGGGATGTCGCTGGGGAATCTGGAGGGGGAGTATGCGACGGTGGTCAGGGTTGAGCAGATTCTGGCGGCAGGCTGAACCATTACTGAATGGGCCGGCCTCTTCGCGAGCAGGCTCGCTCCCACAGTAGATTGCATGGCAACTGAAGGAACTCCGTCACTGCTGGAGCTGGTTTGCCAGCGATAGCGGTGTATCAGGTGACATTTCGGCCGGGAGCGCGGCCTCATCGCTGGCAAGCCAACTCCCACAGGATTTGCGGTGCACACAGGTGTCTTGCCTGGCACCGGTCAACTGTGGGAGCGAGCCTGCTCGCGAAGGCGGTTGATCAGGCGAAGGAATAGTTCGCCGGGAACATCACGCCCCGTGGCACTTCTTGAATTTCTTGCCGTTGCCGCAAGGGCAAGGGTCGTTGCGGCCGACGTCTTTCAGGGCATTGCGCACCGGTTCCTGGTGGGCGTGGCCGCAGTTCGGGCCGTGAACATGGCCGTGGTCGTGATCGTGATGATGGTCATGATCATGATCGTGGTTGCAATCAGGGCCATGGACATGAGGTTGTTGGGTCATCGGTGTTGCTCCGGAATTAAATCGGCGGGGATTATCACGCCATTGCGCTCAAGGTGCACGTAGTGAGCGATGAATAAACCGGTTTCCATTTCCCCCTGCAATCGATAGGGAATCTGCTGCTTCGAGTTTTTCAGCATTTTCACCACGCCTTTTACCTTCGGCCACAGGTTGGTACGGATCGGCACTTTGAAGTACGCGCTGTGTTTGGGGCCGACGGTAAACCAGTGTTCATGCTCGCCTTCAGCCAGCAACATGTCAGCCAGATGAATACGGTATTCCAGGCCGCGCACGGTCAGATCGCTGTCGTTGGGATTGTCGATGCGAAAGTGCAGGATGAACTTCTGCTCGAGGAGTTTGGCGCGCACCACTTCGACTTTTACCAGATGCACGGCGGGGTCGCGGGTATCGTCGGCGAACCATGAGGCGCAGCCGCCGAGCCCCAGAAACAGGAAAAAGGCGAGGGATTGCAATGCGCGTCGTTGAGCAAACATGGAGTAGCTCCTTTTGTCGCTCAGCCTAGCCCTAAAAGATTGGCCGATTTTTTCATCTCAAGCGCCGAAGTAACCCGCACAGCACTTCTTGAACTTCTGCCCGCTGGCGCACGGGCAACTGTCGTTGCGCCCCAGTTTCAACTGCACCGTCGGATCGATGAAATACCAACGCCCGGCGTTCTGCACAAATGAAGAGCGTTCGCGGTGGCTGTGTTCGCCCTGGCTGTCGTGCCAGCGCGCGGTGAAGGTGACAAAGGCGTGTTCCGGCTGGCCGCCGAAGACTTCCGAGCTTTCGACCTCGAGGCCCAGCCAAGTGCTTTGCGCACTCCAGGCGCCGATTGATTGCCGGTCCAGCCCTGCTTGCTGGGCGGGCAGGGTGGTCGCCACCAGATAATCGATCAGCCCCAGCACATAGGCGCTGTAGCGCGAGCGCATCAAGGCTTCGGCGCACGGGGCCGGGAGGCCTTCGTGATAATGACCGCAGCAGGCATCCAGCAGATTGCCGCTGCCGCAAGGGCAAATGGCTGTACTCATTGCATTACCACCAATATTTCCCGAAGTTTTCCGGATTGGCCCAGAACCGTGAGTTGAGCCAGTCGGGGACTTGTTTGTAGTCAAGCAGATCATAGGTGAACAGAGTCAGAACTTGCTCGTCGCGGGCAAAGCGCTCGCTGGCTTGCAGCGCCAGCGAATAGAAATCGGTTTCCTGCCAGCCACTGGCCGACAGATCCGCCAGCACCGCAATGCGACTGGCGTTGAGATTACGAATGCCACCCAGCAGATTCAGGCCGTCGCGCTTGGGCAAATGTTCCAGGCAATCGACTACAAGGGCCAGATCGAAACGCCGCGCCGCCAGTTCAGCAGGCAAGGCTCCCGGGGCGGCATGGGCCACGCAGGTGTCCGGGTGGGCTGCTTTAAAAGCGGCCAATGCCGGGAATTCACTGGCGCCGATCAGCAGCAAGCGCGCCGGGGCATAGCGATCCAGCAAAGCGGCTAACGCCTGTTGGGGCGTGCGGGAAGAAATGGCGGCGTTCATCGAAGCTCCTCAATCAGACCGCCAAGACTAGCCTGCCTGACTGCGGCAGCAAAGAGCCCTGTCTCGCAGGTTTCCAGCAAAAACGTCGAAGTCCTGTGAACACGGTGGCAAACAGCAGTCGTCTATTGCTGGCGGAGATTAAAACTCCGGTCTTTACTCCCTGAATCGGTTTCAAGCCGATCCCTCAGGAGAAAACTAGATGAGCATAGTTCGGACAGCATTACCCTTGGTTCTGCTAACCAGTGTGTTGACTGGTTGCGCAGGTTTGCAGAAAACCGACTGGCCGACCTGTGCGGCGGTCGGTGGTGTCGTCGGTGCCGGTCTCGGCGCGACCGAGAGTGCATCGTGGGCGGGCGGCGGCGCGCTGATCGTCGGTGGTATGGCGGCGGCCTATTGCTGGGTGCACGGTGATGGCGACGAAGACGGCGATGGCGTGCCGGACAGCCGCGACAAGTGCCCGGGCACGCCTAAAGGTGTGCAGGTCGATGCAGATGGTTGCCCTCCACCCGTCCCTGCGCCAGTGGTTGAAGAAGCCGTAGTGGTCAAGGAAGAAACCATCGTCATCCGCGATGTTCACTTCCAGTTCGACAAAGCCACGCTGACCGGCGCTGACAAAATGGTGCTCGACAAGGTCGCCACGCGCCTGAAACAGGAATCCTCGACTGCGCAACTGACCGTCACCGGTCACACCGACAGCGTGGGCAGCGATGCCTACAACCAGAAACTGTCGGATCGTCGTGCACACTCGGTGGTCAAGTACCTGGTCGAGAGCGGCATACCGCAGGGCAGCTTCGTTTCGGTGACCGGCGCCGGTGAAAGCCAGCCAGTTGCGGATAACAAAACCGCTGACGGTCGTGCTCAGAACCGTCGTACCGAAATCAAAATCAACCGTTAGTCCTCTTGCATCCGCGGCTTGTGCAGTCGCGGATGCGGGTCTTTACTCCTGTGTAACCGGTATGGGCCGGTGACACAGGAGCTTTCACAATGACTGTTTTCTCAAGGTCCGTCTTGCCGGTGCTGCTGCTTGGCAGTTTGCTGACCGGTTGCGCCACTCACAGCGATGGCACTGCCCCCCTCAATCAACGTACGTGGCCGATCTGCAGCCTTCTTGGCGGGCTGGTCGGCGGCGGGCTCGGCGCTATTGAAAGCGCTGGCTGGGCCGGTGGCGGCGCAGCGCTGGGGATTTTAACCGGCGGACTGATCTGTTACGCCCAGGATGGCGATGAAGACGACGACGGCGTGTTCGACCGTCGCGACCGTTGCCCGGATACCCCGGCCAACACGCCAGTCGATCACCGTGGCTGCCCACTGCCGCAGTATCCGGTCGTTGAAAAACCGGTCGAACCGGCGACGCAAACCGAAGTTGTCACCTTGAGCGATGCCGGCGATGTGTTGTTCGCATTCGACAAGTCCGACCTGACCCCGGCAGCGACAGCTCAGCTCGATACCCTGATGGACAAACTGCGCAACGCCGACGTGGTGAGCATCAAGGTGATCGGTCATACCGACAGCAAAGGCTCGGATGCGTATAACCAGGCATTGTCGGAACGGCGCGCCAGCAGTGTGGCCGCTTACCTGCTGAGTCAGGGGCTTGCACCGAACAAACTCACCAGTGAAGGGCGTGGCGAGGGTGAGCCAGTGGCTGACAACGCAACGGACGAGGGCCGCGCGCAAAACCGTCGCGTGGAGTTACATATCAATCGTTAGGATGGGTCTGTAGTCCGCAAGCTAGAGCTGTCGGACGGCGATTAGTGTCGATCCGGCAGCCATTTGGCGGCTGCATAATGATTTTTCATTTTTGCCTCTGGCTTATCCCCCGCAGAAGCCGTTACTGTGCGCCCAAAGAATAATTCGCAACACGGGGGAGCGTATGAAAGTGTTTTGGGGGCTGGGGCGATTATTGACCCTGCTGTTCTGCTGCGTGGTGCTGGCTAATCAGCTGGTGCCGTTCGTACATCCGCTGCACCTGTTGGTCAATCTGGCCGGCGGTCTGCTGTTGCTGATCCATGTGCTCGAAATGCTGCTGTGCAATCGCAGCCTCAAGGGGCGCCCGCACCCTTGGCGTGATCGTGGCCGCATCCTGTTGTTCGGCGTATTCCACCTGCAAACCATCCCGGCCCCGGCCGCTCCGGAGGCTTCTTCCCATGCGTAAACTTTGTCTGCTCGCTGCATTTATCAGCCCGTTGGCCTGTGCCCAGGTGGTCAGCGTCGAAACCAATTCCCTGATGCGCCTGCCAAACACCGCCGGCACCTTGCAACTTGAAAAACTGGAAGTGGCCGATTACGGCACTTTGCTGATTCCCGCCAATGTGACTGAGTTGAGTGTCGGTGAGTTGCGCCTCGGCCATGAAGCGCGGATCGCTATCGTTCCGGGTGAGCAGGCGCTGGACATGAAAGTCAATCGCGCAGAACTGAGCGAAGGCAGCTGGATCACCGCTCGTGGAGCCCCGGGCACTTATGAAAAAGCCGCCCGCGCAGGGCGCAATCTGAATTTGCAATTCAAGGCATTGAACGCATCGCAGCTGCAAGTCGATGCGCGCGGTGGCACGGGCGCGCCGGGGTTTGTCGGTCTTGATGGTGGCAACGGTGAAGATCCGGGCTGCACCTATGGCTCGGCCGGGCACGGTGCGGATGGCAGTGACGGCAGCGATGGCCAGCCAGGTGCACCGGGCGCGCTGGTGCGGCTTGAAGTACCGCGCGAATTTCCGGTCGAGCTGATCAAGGTCAATGTGGCTGGCGGCGCCGGTGGCCCGGCGGGTGTTGGCGGCAAGGCGGGGAAGGGTGGCAAGTCCAAGGGCTGCCTGGTGTACCGCGCCGATGGCGGCAAGAGCGGCAAGGCTGGCGCTGATGGTCAGCCGGGGCCAGTGGGTGCGGCGGGTGCGGTGACTGTGCAACGCCTTTAAAAGCTTTCCCTCACCCCAGCCCTCTCCCAAGGGGAGAGGGGGCCGACCGAGGTGTCTGACGATATCCAACGACCTGAAACATCGTGTCGATTGTGGATTCACGGCAAATTTTTCACGTCGGTGTATTTCTCGAATATCCCCGGATCGGTCCCCTCTCCCTCTGGGAGAGGGCTAGGGTGAGGGCTCCTGATCTTCAGCGTCCGTACTTCAGAACATCGGCCGAGCCGCCGCAATCGCCACCAGCACCAACCCGACAATCAGATTAAGTCCCACCACCCGCCGAATCCGCCCCAGCACCGCCGCACCCGCCGGCCAGTCCTTCGCTTCAACCGCTTTGCGCAACTCCGGCAGCATCAGCCCCTGAATCCGGATAAACAGCGCGGTCATCACCACATACAAACCCATCATCACCTGCACGTATTTCGGTGCGGTCTCGAACCCGACTTGCTGCAGATGCAGCATACCCACGCCGCTGATTGGCAACAGGATCACCGCGACCCAGACCCAGCGGAAAAAACCTTGAAATACTTCTACCCACAGCGTCAGCCGATTGGGGCCGTCCAGAGCCTTCATAGCCGCGGGGCGCAAGACTATCCAGGCGAAAAACATACCGCCGACCCAGACTAAAGCGGCCAGTACATGCAGGGGATAAACGAGGCTAAAAAGTGTCATTGGGGTACTCCGATCTGCGCGATATCGATTAGCGGGGTATGATAGCCGCCGAACCGAATCACTGAAAATTTATCCAGCGTTTTTGCGCCCGACACTCAATGATCAGCACTGAACTCAAAACCACGATCCAGGGCGCCTACTCGCGTTTTCTAGAGGCCAAGAGCCTCAAGCCGCGTTACGGCCAGCGCCTGATGATCGCTGAAATCGCCAAAGTCCTCGGGGATATCGACACCGACGACGAAGGCCGGCGCAGTGGCGACCCCGCGATTGTCGCGGTGGAAGCCGGCACCGGTACCGGTAAAACCGTGGCCTACAGCCTGGCGGCGATTCCGACGGCGAAAGCTGCCGGCAAACGCCTGGTGATCGCCACCGCGACGGTGGCCCTGCAAGAGCAGATCGTCTACAAGGACTTGCCTGACCTGATGCGCAACAGCGGGCTGAATTTCAGCTTCGCGCTGGCCAAGGGCCGTGGTCGCTACATGTGTCTGTCCAAACTCGACATGTTGTTGCAGGAAGGCCACGCGCAAACCGCCACCGCTCAGTTGTTCGAAGAAGAAGGCTTCAAGATCGAGGTCGATGAGGCCAGTCAGAAGCTGTTCACCAGCATGATCGAGAAGCTCGCCGGCAATAAATGGGACGGCGACCGCGACAGCTGGTCGACCGCGCTCGAAGACGCCGATTGGGCGCGACTGACCACCGACCACAGCCAATGCACCAACCGCCATTGCCCGAACTTCGGCCAGTGCGCCTTTTACAAGGCGCGCGAAGGTATGGGCAAAGTTGATGTCATCGTCACCAACCACGACATGGTCCTGGCTGACCTGGCATTGGGCGGCGGCGCCGTGCTGCCCGACCCCCGCGACACCATCTACGTATTCGACGAAGGCCACCACCTGCCGGACAAGGCGATCGGCCATTTCGCCCATTACACGCGTTTGCGTTCCACTGCCGACTGGCTGGAAACCACCGCCAAGAACCTCACCAAGCTGTTGGCCCAACACCCACTGCCGGGCGATCTTGGCAAATTGATCGAGCAAGTGCCGGAGCTGGCGCGTGAGATCAAGGCCCAGCAGCAGTTCATGTTCAGCGCCTGCGAGCAAGTTGCCGATTTCAAACCCGGCGAAGACGTCGAAGGCCGCGAGCGGCCGCGCCATCGCTTTGTCGCCGGGGTCATTCCCGAGCACATGCGTGAAATGGGCATCGAGCTGAAAAAAGGCTTCTCCCGCCTCAATGACCTGTTCACGCGCCTGACCGACCTGCTCAAGGAAGGCATGGATGGCGAGGTCAATATCGGCATCGCCAGCAATCAGGCCGAAGAATGGTATCCACTGTTCGGCAGCCTGTTGTCGCGGGCGTCCGGCAATTGGGAGCTCTGGACCGCGTTCACCGCCGAAGACCCGGAAGACAGCCCGCCCATGGCGCGCTGGCTGACCTTGGCCGAAAGCGGTTCGCTGTTTGATATCGAGGTCAACGCCAGCCCGATTCTCGCCGCTGAAACCTTGCGTCGCAGCCTGTGGAATGTCGCCTATGGTTGCCTGGTCACCTCGGCCACTCTGACCGCCCTCGGCACGTTCGACCGCTTCCGCATGCGTGCCGGTCTGCCGAAGAAAGCCGTCACCGCCGTGGTGCCGAGCCCGTTCCATCACGCCGATGCCGGCGTGCTGCGGGTGCCGGATCTGAAGGCCGACCCACGCGACGCTCCTGCCCACACGGCGGCGATCATCCGTGATTTGCCGGACCTGGTCGAAGGCTCACGCGGCACGCTGGTGCTGTTTTCTTCGCGCAAACAGATGCAGGACGTGTTCGATGGTCTGGACCGTGACTGGCGCAAGCAAGTGTTCATTCAAGGCAACCTGTCGAAACAGGAAACCCTGAACAAGCACAAGGCGCGGGTCGATGGCGGCGATTCCAGCGTGCTGTTCGGTCTGGCCAGTTTTGCCGAGGGTGTCGACTTGCCGGGCGCGTATTGCGAGCACGTGGTGATCGCCAAGATCCCGTTCTCGGTACCGGACGACCCGGTCGAGGCGGCACTGGCGGAGTGGATCGAAGCCCGGGGCGGCAATCCATTCATGGAAATCTCGGTGCCCGATGCCTCGCTGAAGCTGGTTCAGGCCTGCGGTCGTCTGCTGCGTACCGAAGAAGACCGCGGCACCATCACCTTGCTCGATCGGCGGCTGGTCACCCAGCGCTACGGCAAGGCGATCCTCAATGCGTTGCCTCCTTTCCGTCGTGAAATATCCTGAGACATCGGTGGGCAGTTTTGCCCGCCGCGTTGTCTATCTCTCTGCCATCGCTTTTCCATTGGCCATTTGGTCGTTAGGGAGAACTCCGTTCTTATGATCCGCCGTTCGTTGCCTGCCGTATTTGCCTTGATCTTTGCTGCCCCGTTGCTGGCGGCGCCTGCTGGCCAGCAGACTCTGTTCAACTTTGTCCGTCCCGCCGACGTGGTGAAAATCGCCACGGAAAACGCCGACCTGCCGCAAGCCAACGCCGAGCAAACCGCTGAAGGTGAAGTGCTGCGCCGCGTGACGTTCAACGCGGTGGCACGCCCGACGTTGCGTCTGACCCCGCAAACCGGCGCTTGGGACTGGTCGCAGTCCGGCATGATGAGCCTGCGCATTCAGAGCGCGATGAACTGGGCCGTGACGGTCTACGTGCAGATTCAAAGCAACAACGGCCAGACGCTGACCAGTCGTGTCGATCTGCCGGCGGGCCCGGCGCAAACCTTGCTGGTGCCGTTGGTGGCAAGTTCGCCACTGAGCCAGGGCATGAAGGCCGGGCCACCGATGCCGATGACCGTAGATGGCCAGCGCATTCTGCTGGCCAGCAGCAGCGGTGAGATTGATCGCAGCCAAGTGGTATCGGTGAGCCTGTCGCTGGATCAGCCGAAAGTTGCCCAAAGCCTGCTTCTTGAGCGCTTTGGCGTGCAGGACGGCGAGGGGATCACGCAAGCGGTGTACGGCAATCTGGTCGACGCTTACGGCCAATCGACCCGCAGCAAATGGCCGGAAAAAATCTCCAGTGACGAACAACTCAAATCCGCCGCCGCCAAGGAACAGCAACAGCTGAAAACCTGGCTTGCCGAGCGTGAAAAGTCCTCACTGGACAAGTTCGGTGGCTGGAGCAAAGGTCCTGCGTTCAAGGCCAGTGGTTTTTTCCGCACCGAAAAACGTGACGGCCGCTGGTACCTGGTGACGCCTGAAGGGCATCCGTTCTACTCCCTCGGCGTCAACACCGTCAGCCCCGAGGTCAATCAGACCTACGTGGCCGGGCGCGAGTGGATGTTCGAATCCCTGCCAAAACCCGGTGAACCGCTCGCCAGCCATTTCGGCGAAGGCGATAACCGTGGTGGCAACGGTGCCGATCAGGGCCGAGGCTACGGCAACGGGCGCTGGTATGACTTCTATGGCGCCAACCTGCAGCGCTTGAATGGCGAACCGTGCAAACCCGACAGCGACGTCAAGGCCGGGGTGGCCGAAGCGGCCAAGGCCGGCGCGGCTGAGGAAACCGCCGTCAATGCCGCAGAACCGATTGCCACCTCTGAGCAACCCAGGGCTGGCGTCGCTGAGGCGGCCAAAGCGGAATCGGTTGCGCCAGCGGCCCAACCGCCCGCTGCCACGCCGTGTACTGCCACGGTCGATGAGCAGAAGTGGGCCAGTCATACCCTTGATCGTCTTCAGGCCTGGGGTTTCAACACCCTCGGCAACTGGAGTGCAGACGCCGTGGTCGATGCCGAGCGCGTGCCGTACACCTTGCCGCTGTCGATCGTCGGCGATTACACCAGCATCAGCACCGGCAACGACTGGTGGGGCGCGATGCCCGATCCGTTCGACCCGCGTTTCGCCATGGCGACCGAGCGTGCCGTGGCCATCGCAGCCCGCGATCATCGCGACGATCCATGGCTGATCGGCTATTTCGCCGATAACGAACTGGCGTGGGCCGGTCCCGGCGACGATGCGCAATCGCGTTACGCGCTGGCTTACGGCACGTTGAAAATGACCACCGACGTACCGGCCAAACGCGCGTTCCTCAAGCAGTTGCGTGACAAATACCGCAACCAGGCGGGGCTGTCGAAGGCATGGGGTATCGATCTGCCGGCGTGGGAGTTGATGGAAGATCCGGGTTTCGTGCCGCCCATGCCGAACCCGGAGCATCCGGAAATCGAAGCCGATTTCAAATATTTCCAGAAAGTCTTCGCTGACACTTATTTCAAGACCATCTCCGACTCGCTGAAATGGCATGCGCCGAATCAACTGCTGCTCGGCGGTCGTTTCGCCGTCAGTACTCCAGAAGCAGTGGCGTCGTGCGCGCAGTATTGCGATGTACTGAGCTTTAACATGTACACCCTCAAGCCGCAGGACGGTTACGATTTTGCCGCGCTGGGCGCTTTGGACAAACCGGTATTGATCACCGAGTTCAACTTTGGCTCGACCGATCGCGGCCCGTTCTGGGGCGGCGTGACGCAACTGGCCAGGGAAGAGGATCGCGGCGCGGCGTACGCCAACTTCCTCAAGCAGGCGCTGAACGAGTCGTCGATTGTCGGGGTTCACTGGTTCCAGTTTCTCGATCAACCCGTGACCGGGCGTCTGCTGGACGGCGAGAACGGGCACTTCGGCCTGGTCGGTGTGACGGATCTGCCGTATCAAGGATTTGTTGACGCGGTGCGCAAGGGCAATTTGCAAGCTGTCGATCAACTGGGCAAAGAGGCCGCGAAACCGCCGGCTGCGGCGGCTCATGAAGCTGAAGGCGGCCGCAAGGGTGAGGCGGGTAAAGGGCCAGGGGCTGGACACTCGGGCGGGCATTCCGGCAATGGTCACTGAGTTTCAGATAGCCAGGATCACCTGGAGATGACCACCGAGCCCACAGCTGTTCCCAAACCCCTCAAGGACTGGAACAATGCGGGCCACTTTGTAGAGCGTTTTCGCGGGGGAGTTGCGGGTGCAGATTCAGGGACATTACGAGCTTCAGTTCGAAGCGGTGCGCGAGGCTTTCGCCGCACTGTTCGACGATCCCCAGGAACGCGGCGCAGCCTTGTGCATTCAGGTCGGCGGAGAAACCGTCGTCGATCTCTGGGCCGGTACTGCCGATAAGGATGGCGCCGAAGCCTGGCACAGCGACACCATCGCCAACCTGTTCTCCTGCACGAAAACCTTCACGGCCGTCACCGCGTTGCAACTGGTTGCCGAAGGCAAACTGCAACTGGATGTTCCGGTTGCGCGCTACTGGCCGGAATTCGCCGCCGCCGGCAAAGAATCCGTCACCCTGCGTCAATTGCTTTGTCATCAGGCAGGTCTGCCGGCCCTGCGCGAACTGCTCGCGCCCGAAGCGCTTTATGAATGGCAAACCATGGTGGACGCCCTTGCGGCTGAAGCGCCGTGGTGGACGCCGGGCACCGGTCACGGTTACGCCGCGATCACGTACGGTTGGCTGGTCGGCGAACTGCTCCGCCGGGCCGACGGTCGCGGGCCGGGTGAATCGATCGTCGCCCGTGTCGCCAAGCCATTGGGGCTGGATTTCCATGTCGGTCTGGCGGATGAAGAGTTTTATCGCGTGGCGCATATCGCTCGCGGCAAGGGTAATGCTGGCGACGCCGCTGCTCAGCGACTGCTGCAAACGACGATGCGTGAACCCACTGCCATGACCACCCGCGCCTTCACCAATCCGCCGTCGGTGCTCACCAGCACCAACAAACCGGAATGGCGCCGCATGCAGCAACCGGCGGCTAATGGCCACGGCAATGCGCGCAGTCTGGCCGGGTTCTACGCGGGACTGCTTGATGGCAGCCTGCTCGAAAGCGACATGCTGCAGGAACTGACCCGCGAGCACAGCCTCGGCGAAGACAAGACCCTGTTGACCCGCACCCGTTTTGGTCTGGGCTGCATGCTCGATCAACCGGACGTGCCCAACGCCACCTATGGCCTCGGCCCACGGGCCTTTGGTCATCCGGGCGCGGGCGGCTCCATCGGTTTTGCTGACCCGGAGCACGATGTCGCGTTTGGTTTTGTGACAAATACGCTTGGACCGTACGTCTTGATGGATCCGCGTGCGCAGAAGCTCGCGCGGGTGCTAGCCACTTGTCTGTAAAGTATCACCCGAGGTTCCAGGGCCGGAACCTCGAAAGGTTTTTCGATTCAAAGCGTCTGTTTATCCGGGCGAAAGTGCTCTGATTTTTCATTACTTCATTTTGTGGATTTTCAATGTCAGCTAAAACGACTCTCGCCCTGGCCCTGTGTGTTGCGATCACCGGTTGTGCACAGACTCCTAAAAACGACGCGGACGGCGGCACCTGGTGGCCGTTCGGTTCTTCCGACAAAGTGGCGGCCAATGAGCCTGCACCGACTCCAGCTCCGGCGCCGCTGAAGCCTGCCGCCACCGCGCCGGTTGCCAAGGCTGAAAGCAGCAATCCGTGGTACTGGCCGTTCGGCTCCGATGATGCCGCTGCCAAAGCTGACATCAAGGCCGAAGTAGCACCTGAAGCCAAGAAACCGGTCTCCTTCGCCAAGGCTGAAGCTGACGCAGGTGGAAAATGGTGGTGGCCGTTCGGCGGCAAGGATAAGCCTGTGACCAAAGCGGTGCCGATGCCGGATCCGAAAGTCACCCAGGCCTGGCTCGACGATTACGAGCCGCGTCTGCGCACCGCCATCAAGGACAGCAATCTGCAACTCGAGCGCCGCGAAAACGTGCTGGTGGTCACCGCGCCGGTTGAAGGTTCGTTCAACCCGGATCGCCCGTCGATGTTGCTGCCAGTCACCCTCGGCCCGTTCACCCGGGTGGCGAAAATCCTCGAAGCCGACCCGAAAACTGCCGTGCTTGTACTGGGTCACAGCGACACCAGCGGTGCTGCTCCAGCCAACGTCAAACTGAGTCAGGAACGGGCCCAGGCCATTGCGGCGATTTTCCGCCTCAGCGGTTTGCAGCGTGATCGTCTGATGCTGCGCGGCATGGGTTCTGAAGCGCCACGTGCGGCCAACGACAGCGTTGAAGGCCGTGCGTTGAACCGTCGTGTTGAACTGCTGGTGACCCCGCAAAACACCATGGTTGCGTTGCTCAGCAAATACAACATGCCGGCGCCGAAGCCAGTGACCCTGGTTGCTGCGCAAGACGTCAAGCCAGTGGCCAAACCGGTGACGCCAGCCCCGGCCGCGAAGAAAGCTGCTGTACCAGCCGCCAAAAAGGCCCCGGCCAAGAAAGCTGCCGCCAAGGCTCCGGCGAAAAAGGCTCCGGCCAAAGCTCCAGCAAAGAAGACTGCTCCAGCCAAAGCCGCGGCGACCGACAAGAAAGTCGCCGCCACCGATGCCGCCAAGAAGTGATCCGCTAACGAAAAGGAATGCGCCATGACCCAGGCTCTGGCAGATATGCGTCGTGATTACACCCGTGATGGCCTGACCGAGGCGCAAGCCCCGGCCGAGCCGTTTGCGCTGTTCCACCAGTGGTTTGCCGATGCTGTGAAAACCGAGCAGGCGCCGGTTGAAGCCAACGCCATGACCGTGGCCACAGTAGATGCGGACGGGCGTCCGCATTGCCGCATTCTGTTGCTCAAGGGCCTGGACGAGCAGGGGTTCACCTTCTTCACCAACTACGAAAGTGCCAAGGGTCAGCATCTGGCGGCGAATCCGTTCGCGGCCATGACCTTCTTCTGGCCGACCCTTGAGCGTCAGGTGCGCATCGAAGGTCGGGTGGTGAAAGTCACGCCTGCAGAGTCCGATGCGTATTATCAAGTGCGTCCATTGGGCAGCCGTCTCGGTGCCTGGGCGTCGCCGCAGAGCCGGGTGATCAACGGGCGAGGGGAGCTGGAAGATTTGCTCAAGGCCACCGAGCAGCGCTTCAGCGATACCCAGCCGGATTGCCCGGAACACTGGGGCGGTTACCGCTTGCTGCCCGAGCGCATCGAGTTCTGGCAGGGCCGTGCCAGCCGACTGCACGATCGCCTCAACTACCGTTTGCAAGGCGCCGACTGGATTCTTGAACGTCTGGCACCTTAAGCAGTCTACCGAGCGAGATAGCCTGCCGCTGCGGCCTCCAGCCACATCGGCAGGTCTCTGCGCTTGATCTTCAGCGACTGAGCGCGGGCCAACTGATCGAGCATGAATGCACGTTTGCCTTCATCCTTGCCGGCCAGTGACAGCGCGAGGTCGCGGTCCATCCAGCGTTTGATCCGCAAGTACAGCCACCCGTGGAAGTACAGACCGGCGACGGTGGTAACGACGATGATGAAGTAATCCATGAAAATCCTCGGGGCGGTGGCGCAGGATCGGTCATTTGGCGCTAAGGTTGGGATTCTGAGGGAAGAGCACAGGCGTCTGTACCTCGCCTGAATGAAAGCCAATTTATCCGCACTGCGTCGTGACAGACGTCAAGCTGCGGAGTTTAATGAATAGATGTTCTTTTGGAGTTGATGCTATGCGTAAGTCTGTTCTGCTGGTTGCTTCCTTTTCCACGATGGCGATGTTGCTTACCGGTTGCCAATCGAACCTGACCGGTGACTCCTACTCCCGTGACGAAGCGCGTCGCGTGCAGACGATTCGCATGGGCACCATCGAATCCCTGCGTCCGGTCAAAATCGAAGGCACCAAGACCCCGATTGGCGGCGCGGCAGGCGCTGTGGTCGGTGGTGTTGGTGGCAGCGCTATCGGCGGCGGCAAGGGCAGTATCGTTGCTGCTGTCATCGGTGCGGTGGCGGGTGGTCTGCTCGGTTCCGCAACCGAAGAAGGCCTGACCCGTACTCAAGGCGTGGAAATCACCGTTCGTGAAGACGACGGCAGCATGCGCGCCTATGTGCAGCAGGTTCAGGAAAATGAAGTGTTCCGTGTCGGCGAGCGGGTACGGATTTCGACTGTTGGCGGGACTAGCCGCGTTTCGCACTAAGCGAAATTCAGGGTAAAGAAAACCCCGATCAGGTGAGCTGATCGGGGTTTTTTGTGGACTTTGCCTTTTTGAATCAAGTTTTTCAGTCTTCGCGACAAAGACCGATGCAGTAAATCAAATCGTCCCTGAAGGGCGTATTGACGAGCTGCATGATTTCTCTCGCTTGGGTTTGCGTCAGGTCATGCTCACCCATTGGTACGTCTTTCAGGGATTTCCATCCCATAACGTTGAGAACTGCTTGCTCAGAAGTCTGCGGTACATCTTTGTCATATTGCAGAGAGTCGTCTGGATTTGATTCTGGGAAAAATCCAGAAAGAGCTAAAAAAATCATTGTTCAATACTCGATCGTCACTTGGTTGTAGTGCGTCTTTCAGGTTTTGCTTTACCCGTCTGCTCGCCCGTTTGTATATCGAACTCGCCGAGATGATCCCCTTCCCAGTTATAAACCTCGACCGCTCCATGTTGATAGTCCCACTCATAAATGCGTTTTTTGCTTTCCCAGCGCTTGCGATGCCCTTTGTTACGAACCGGTTTTGCGTCGGGGAATGCAGGCAGTAACTTGGGGGGAATATGGTAGTCGTGGTCACCCGATACCGGACGCGCAACCACTATATACAGCGGTCTTACCCCCGAACCCACCGGAAACACCAGAATAAAATCCTCGTACTCCGGCGGATAAACCGGATTTACCAGAATCCCATCCGCCGCTTTCGTCGGTGGATAAACCCAGATATGCGGTGTCTGCGGGGCGGCCTCCAGCGCCGGAATACCGAAGATGTCTGAGCCATCCACGGCTGGCGTCCAGATCAGCTCTATACCTTTGTCTTTATCCAGAACCGCGACGAACTGGCCGTCGCGCACGATGAATTGCGCGACATCCACCATTTCCCAGTCGCGATTCTTGCCGGTATAGAAGGCGTAGCCCTTGAGGCGACCGTCGGCCTGCTGTTCGATTCGCAAGCGTACGCGGGTGCGGGCCTGTTTGAGCGCGCGCAGTTGTTCGTCGGTGTAGAGAGCGCTGTCGCCAAGGCTTGACGGTATGAAGAGCGCGACCAGTCCCACCAGGGTGGCCGCTGCAGTACTGGCGGCGATGGCGGGCAGCGCTTCGAAGGCAGAACCTGCCAGAGCAAAATGGCCGATCCCCGTCGGGATGGCTGTCGAACTTATTTTCTTCAGCGCAACAGCGCCGCTCGCATCAGCTTCACGGGCGCCAAGCACGATCAGCTCGCCGTAATCCTTCAGGCTATCGGTCGGCACCATCCCCGAAGGATTGGAGTAATCAATGATTGCGTCCGGCAACTTGCAGGACTTGGCAAATACGCAGCCGGCGCGGATGGACTCAGGCTTTTTGGCGGCAACTTCACGGGCACGCTCAAACGCATCCTGCCGCGCCAACATGGCGTCATAAGCGTTTTGTCGGGCATCGCGTTCAGCGAGTTCGCTGGACGTCATATAGCGGTAAGTGACGTGATGGCCGTCGCCCGCGGGTGGGTTGGAAACCCGGGGAATGTCCTTGTTGCGAGCCACTGATCGTCCTTTCGTTCATCCATCGACAGCCCCTTGGAAAGGGCTGCACGACGTTAACGAAGTGGGAAAGTTGTGGCTGTAGGACGAGTCGCTAAAGAGGTAGGGATTGTTCGACTAAATCAATTTATCGAGCACGAATTCTTTGAACCAAGGGGGCTGGATGTCTGATTTGATTTCAATAAGCTCGCCATCAGTGATCTCCGCTATTTGCGTCAATCCTTCACTACCTTCGTCCGAGTTGTCAAAAATGTACGCTCTGTTGGATGTCAGGATGGCTTCAGACAGAAGCTCAAGAGACCTCCAGTAACGTGCTTCTATTTTGTCCGGAGGAACGCTGTGCCCGCCTTGGGACACACGATAGGCAACCCTGGCAATGTTGATCTGAGGATCGGCGGTAGCGACGTAATAAACGTACACCCTGTAACCGGACTGATGGGCTTCGGCGAGCAGGCTGACTTTGTCTGAGGAGGACATAACGGTTTCGAACGTAAAACTGATGCGTTCTTTGATCAATGATCTACGTATGAAATCGGAAAGCGCTGATGCGACGTAGGAGTCGATTTCAGTATTTGAAAAGCTTAGGCGTTCACCATCAATCTTGAGGGAATCGAGCTTTGCTAGCGAGTGCGGGGATTTCTGAAGTAGGGGATGCTCACGGAAAAAGTCAAAGATAGATTCTTTATGAGCTTCGATACGATAGGAGGTGAAGTCAAAATACCCGGTGTCTTTTATTGAGCGTTCAATGTCATCAGGATTTATGTAATTGCCCAGTAAATGTGCGGGAACGAGGCGATTGAAGGTACTTTTTCCTGATCCGTTCGGGCCTGCAAATATCCGTATTCTTGGTGTGCTCAAAAAGTAACCCGTTTTGAAGATTTATTGATGTGTAGGCGAGTACCGCTTTTCAGGTTTCCATAAGTGCCGATTGAGCGCAAAGCAATCGAGCTATTCTCTGTTACTTCAAACAACTGGCCATCTTTAGCAACAAGAACCGATGCGCCGTTGGCAAGAGCCATCTTATAGGCGTTGCTGAATGCCTTCAGAGCAATATCTGGAATCCGGGACTCCTGCACGGCAATCTGATCGTCCGTCATTGGGCGTTTTTCTGCTTTACGTGACATGGATGACTCCAGATAACTGTGTTGAGAAAGTGCTGGCTTCTACGAAAGATATAGCACACTTGCCGGGTTCAGAGCCAAGCCCCTTCGCATTGAGGGGCTCTGCTTTTTGTAGAAATGTGCGTCTCAGGCGCTTTGAATCGTGCTCTTGCGACTGGCCGCCGCCGTTACCGCATAACCAATCAACGCGGCGAACAGCGAGCCGGTCAGAATGCCCATCCGGTCCATGCCTGCGTATTCGCTGGCACCTGGAACGAAGGCCAGCGAACCGACAAACAGGCTCATGGTGAAGCCGATCCCGCAAAGAATCGCGACGCCCAGCACCTGACCCCAGTTGGCACCCTGAGGCAGGGCGGCGATGCCCGTCTTCACGGCCAGCCAGGTCAGGCCGAACACACCGACGGTCTTGCCCACCAGCAGGCCCACGGCAATGCCCATGGGTACGAGATGGGTGAAGCTTTCGACGGTGACGCCACTCAGCGACAGGCCCGCGTTGGCGAACGCAAACAGTGGCAGGATGCCGTAGGCGACCCATGGATGCAGCGCGTGTTCGAGGGTCAGCAGCGGCGAAGGCTCGGCGTTTTTCGTGCGCAGCGGAATGCAGAAGGCCAGAGTTACGCCGGCCAATGTCGCGTGCACACCGCTCTTGAGCACACACACCCACAGGATCAGGCCGATGATCATGTACGGGCCAAGCTTGACCACGCCGAGGCGGTTCAGCGCCACCAATGCGGCGATGCAGGCCGCTGCCAGACCCAGCGAGAGGGTCGAGAGATCCCCTGAGTAGAAGATTGCAATGATCACGATGGCGCCGAGGTCATCGATGATTGCCAGGGTCATTAGGAACAGTTTCAACGACACCGGTATGCGTTTGCCAAGCAGAGCCAGCACGCCGAGGGCGAAGGCGATGTCGGTGGCGGTCGGGATCGCCCAGCCGTCGAGGGCAGCGGGGTTGTCGCGGTTGAGGAACCAGTAGATCAGTGCCGGCACCAGCATGCCGCCAATAGCGGCCGCGCCGGGCAGGACGAGCTGCGATGGCTTGGACAACTGGCCGTCGAGCACTTCGCGCTTCACTTCCAGGCCGATCAGCAGGAAGAACAGCGCCATCAAACCGTCATTGATCCACAGCAACAGGGGTTTAGCGATTTTCAACGCACCGACCTGCGCCACCACCGGGGTGTCGAGCAGGCCGCTGTACAGCCACGAAAGCTGTGAGTTGTTGATAATCAAAGCGAGGATGGCCGCGGCGATCAGTAATAGACCGCTGGCAGCCTCCAACTGAAAGAAACGCGTGAAAGTGCTACGCAGAGGCAAGGTCGCTCTCCATCGAAAAGTCAAAAAGGTGGAACACCCTAACCCGTACTGTTAGTTGTTAAAACAAAAGTTATATTCTTTTTTGTTATATGTCGTTACAACGCGTCTTGTGTAAAGCCAAGGTCAGCCTAGCAGTTGCCTGGCACATTGAGACGCAGCTGTATCTGTGCGCGATGCAGGAATTTTTCTAAGCTTGCGGGAGAGCCTTCGAGGAGGCTGAACTCCTGCCCGATTCGACCGAGAACCCTGACCATGAGCGACACCCGACAGTGGGCCCGCGAAGCCATCCGCATCATTGAAGCGGATTTTCAGCGCAGCGCCGACACCCACCTGATTCCCTTGCCGTTGCCGGGTTTTGCGGGCATCGAGTTGTACTTCAAAGACGAATCCAGTCATCCGACCGGCAGCCTCAAGCATCGCCTGGCCCGCTCATTGTTCCTCTATGCACTGTGTAACGGCTGGCTTAAACCCGGTGCGCCGGTGATCGAAGCGTCCAGCGGTTCGACGGCGATTTCCGAAGCGTATTTCGCGCGCATGCTGGGTCTGCCGTTCATTGCAGTGATGCCGGCGACCACGTCCAAGGAGAAAATTGCCCAGATCGCTTTCTATGGTGGGCAAAGCCACCTGGTGAAAGATCCGACGCAGATCTACGCCGAATCCGAACGCCTGGCTCGCGAGCACGGCGGCCACTTCATCGACCAGTTCACCTATGCCGAGCGCGCCACCGACTGGCGGGCGAACAATAATATCGCCGAATCGATCTTCCAGCAGATGCGCTACGAGCAGCATCCCGAGCCGAGCTGGCTGATTTCCAGCCCCGGCACCGGCGGCACCACCGCAACCCTAGGCCGTTACGTACGCTATCGCCAGCACTGCACCCGCGTGTTGTGTGCGGACGCCGAACGTTCGGTGTTCTTCGATTACTACCAGACTGGCGACGCCAGCCTGCGCCTGGATTGCGGTTCGCGGATCGAAGGCATCGGTCGGCCACGGGTGGAGGCGTCTTTCCTGCCCAAAGTGATCGATGCGATGGTCAAGGTACCGGACGCCTTGTCACTGGCGGCCATGCATTATCTGGCGCAGCGGCTGGGACGGCACGTCGGTGGGTCGAGCGGGACCAATCTGATTGGCGCACTGATGGCGGCGCAGCAGATGAAAGCGGCGGGGGAGTCGGGCTCGATCGTGGCGATTCTGTGCGATGGCGGCGAGCGTTATGCCGACACCTACTACGATCAGCAATGGCTCAAGGCTCAGGGGTATGAGCTGGACGAGTTGATCGAGGCAGTGGCGGCAAGTGCTGAACGCGGTGAGGCATTACCAACCTCGGTCCTGCGCGCCAACATTTAAAAGCAAAAAGATCGCAGCCTTCGGCAGCTCCTACAAGAGAATACATTCCTGTAGGAGCTGCCGAAGGCTGCGATCTTTTGATCTTGAGATTTACGCTTTGAGGCCCAGAATGTCCCGAGCCACGGCCTCGGCAATCCGAATTCCGTCCACGCCCGCCGACAGAATCCCGCCCGCATAGCCCGCACCTTCACCGGCGGGGAACAAACCCTTCACGTTCATGCTCTGCAGCGTTTCGTTGCGCGTGATGCGCAGTGGCGACGAGGTGCGCGTCTCGATCCCGGTCAACACCGCATCGTGCAGCGAGTAACCGCGAATCTGCTTCTCGAACGCCGGCAAGGCTTCGCGGATCGCTTCAATAGCGAAATCCGGCAGAGCCAGCGACAGATCACCCAACGCGACCCCCGGCTTGTACGACGGTTCGACTTCACCCAGTTCGGTCGAAGGAATGTCGTTGATGAAATCGCCGACCAGTTGCGCCGGAGCCTTGTAATCGCTGCCGCCGAGGATGAACGCGTGGGATTCCAGGCGTTCCTGCAACTCGATCCCGGCCAGCGGGCCGCCCGGATAATCGACTTCCGGGGTGATGCCGACAACGATGCCGGAGTTGGCATTGCGCTCGTTACGCGAGTATTGGCTCATGCCGTTGGTGACCACCCGGTTCGGCTCGGAAGTCGCCGCCACCACGGTGCCGCCCGGGCACATGCAGAAGCTGTAGACCGAGCGGCCGTTCTTGGCGTGGTGCACCAGTTTGTAGTCGGCGGCGCCGAGTTTCGGGTGGCCGGCGTACTTGCCCAGACGCGCACGGTCGATCAGCGATTGCGGATGTTCAATACGGAAGCCTACCGAGAACGGCTTGGCTTCCATGAACACGCCACGGCTGTGGAGCATGCGGAACGTGTCGCGGGCGCTGTGGCCGAGGGCCAGAACCACATGTCTGGAGTGCAGTGTTTCGCCGCTGGCCAGTTGCACACCGACCAATTGTCCGTCTTCGATGAGCACGTCGCTGACGCGCTCCTGGAAGCGTACTTCGCCACCCAGTTCGCGGATCTGCTCGCGCATGTTTTCAACCATGCCGGTCAGACGGAACGTACCGATGTGCGGCTTGCTGACGTAGAGGATTTCTTCCGGCGCGCCGGCCTTGACGAACTCGTGCAGAACCTTGCGGCCAAGGAACTTCGGATCCTTGATCTGGCTGTACAGCTTGCCGTCGGAGAATGTACCCGCGCCGCCTTCGCCGAACTGTACGTTGGACTCAGGGTTAAGCACACTTTTACGCCACAGGCCCCAGGTGTCCTTGGTGCGCTGGCGCACTTCGGTGCCGCGTTCCAGAACGATCGGCTTGAAGCCCATTTGCGCCAGCAGCAGGCCGGCGAAGATTCCGCAGGGGCCGAAACCGACCACGATCGGGCGCTGGTTCAGGTCACTCGGCGCCTGGCCGACGAATTTGTAGCTGACATCCGGCGCCACGTTGACGTTACGGTCGTCGGCGAACTTGCCCAACACCTTGGCCTCGTCGCTTACGTTGAGGTCGATGGTGTAGATGAAGCACAGTTCGGAGGACTTTTTGCGCGCGTCGTAGCTGCGCTTGAACAAGGTGAAATCGAGCAAGTCATCGCTGGCGATGCCCAGACGCTGCACGATGGCAGCGCGCAGGTCTTCTTCGGGATGGTCGATTGGCAGCTTGAGTTCAGTGATTCGTAACATGGCGAGGATCCGGGTTCGCGGGGCGCACAACTGCGCCAGGGCGTTTGAAGGCCGCGATTATAAGCCGCAAAGGCCGGATCCGGTGAGGCTAAAACACTCAGTCGTTACGCGATCCGCCGAAATACCCGCAGCCGCGCTGCACCTGACCATCGATACGCAGCTCGGCGCTCATGTGCTGCACGCTGCCAGTGCTGCTGTCGACGCAGCGCTGCGGTGCGACCCACAATTCGATGCGCTGATTGTTGGCTTCACTGCTCAGATTGAAGCGGCCGTCGCCCAGTTGTTCTTCAACATAAGGCACGGCGAGTGGTGGCTGACCGTCGCGGTCGATGACCATCCCTTTGCCGCTGACCTTGACGTTCCATTCCGGGCCATGGCCGGCAGCACGCAGGATCAACAGCTTGAAATTGGGGTCATCGCAGGCCGTGCCGGAGCGCTCGACGCGATACAACTGAGTCAGATCGAGTCGGTCGCCGGCGACCTTGCCGCGCACGTCGGCGAACAGCTTGCCTTGTTCATCGGCGAGGGTGGCGGCCTCTTGCAGGACGCTGGTGCCGCCGATGTCGTTGATCACGTATTGACGCTGATCCTGACACGGCTGGAACACCAGTTTGCCGTCGGCAGCGGTCAGTTGCCCCTGCATCCGTGTCTGCCCCACGTGGGAGGCACTTTCACGCTGGCCATCGAACAACTGGCACGCGGCGAATAACGGCAACAGGGCAACAAGGACTAACGAACGGGCAACACGCATCTTCGACTCTCCAGACAAGTGCCGCCACGTTACTGAGGCCAGCCGCCGATCACAAGGTTTGTGTAAACGCTATTGAGTGGCCTCCAGCGCCATTGCATAGTGATGCGCTGTCGAGGAGCGGTGGCGAAGGAGATTTGGATGCAATGGAAAACCATGATGTTGCTGTTGATGATGGCGGGAGCCGGCGCTGGCCAGGCAGCCGACCTCCAATTTACCTCTTCTGCAGACTTCAAACGGCTGCAAATACTGCTTGAGGATCAAGACGGGGCCAACCCGGACCACGTCGAATTATCAGTCACCCTGACGGCCGAAGCGGCGAAGCGCGCTCAACAAGTGAGCCTTGCAGCGATGGGGCAGCCATTGACCGTATCGATCAATGGCCTGCCGGTCACCACGGCAACGGTGCACTCCGTTTTGAGGGAGAGGTTTCGGATATCGATAGAACGTCCCGTGGCCAAAAGACTTTTGCCGACCCTGATCAACTAAGTCTCATCAACCGACGTGAAATGTCTGGCCTGTCTGCAAGCCTTCGACACTTTTGGCGTAGGCCAACGCCACATCCGCCGCAGGAACTGGCTTGTAGCCACGGAAGTACGGGGCGTAGCCATCCATCGCCTCCAGCAAAACCGTCGGGCTGATCGAGTTCACTCGCAAACCGCGCGGCAGTTCGATGGCGGCGGCACGGACGAAGCTGTCCAGCGCACCGTTGACCAGTGCAGCCGAGGCGCCACTGCGGATCGGATCGTGGCTGAGCACCCCAGTGGTGAACGTGAACGAGGCGCCGTCATTGGCGAATTCACGGCCGATCAACAGCAGATTGACCTGACCCATCAGTTTGTCTTTGAGGCCGAGTGCGAAGCTGTCTTCACTCATCTCTCCCAGCGGGGCGAATGTCACGTTGCCGGCGGCGCAGATCAGTGCATCGAACTTGCCGGTCTGCTCGAAGAGCTTGCGGATCGACGTGCTGTCGCTGATATCGACGTGAAAATCACCGCTGGTACGACCGATACGAATGACCTCGTGGCGTTGCGACAATTCTTTATCCACGGCCGAACCGATGGTGCCGCCAGCGCCTATCAACAGAATCTTCATCGTGCTGTACCTCAAGTGATTGAACGAGGTTTCAAACTAGAGTGGTTTTTCCTGCGGATAAACGCGCTAATGGGCAACCTTTGGTTTTCAAATGGAAACAATCCGTGAGCGAAATGGATGATCTGGCCGCGTTTGCCGTGTTGATCGAAGCTGGCAGTTTCACCTTGGCTGCGCAGCAACTGGGTTGTAGCAAAGGCCAGTTGTCCAAGCGCATCAGTCAGCTGGAAACGCGGTTTTCCGTGGTCCTGCTACAGCGTACGACCCGACGGTTGAGCCTGACCGCCGCCGGTGCGGCATTGTTGCCACAGGCGCAGGCACTTGTAGTCCAAGTGGAAAGGGCACGTCAGGCACTGGCGCGATTGAAGGACGACATGGCCGGCCCGGTGCGTATGACGGTTCCGGTTTCGCTGGGGGAAACCTTCTTCGACGGTCTGCTACTGGATTTCTCGCAGCAATACCCCGAAGTGCAGATCGAGCTGGAACTGAACAACAGCTATCGCGATCTTTCGCGGGATGGATTTGACCTGGCGATTCGTAGCGAGGTCGCCAATGACGAACGACTGGTGGCCAAACCGCTGCTGGCCTGGCAGGAAATGACGTGTGCCAGTCCCGATTATCTCGAGCGCTTCGGCGAGCCAATGACGCCGCAGGCGCTGGCCGAACACCGCTGTTTGCTCAACAGTCACTACAGCGGTCGCGAGGAATGGTTGTACCACCAGCAACACGAATTACTGCGCGTGCGGGTGTCGGGACCGTTCGCCAGCAACCATTACAATCTGCTCAAGAAAGCCGCTCTCACCGGCGCCGGCATCGCCCGGCTGCCTTCGTACCTGCTGCAAGAAGAATTGGCAGACGGGCGATTGCGCTGGCTCCTGCGCGACTACCAGACCCGGCGCATGCCGATGTACCTGGTGCACCCGTATCAAGGCGGGTTGCCTAAACGCACGCAGGTATTGGCAGACTATTTGATCGGCTGGTTCAAGCGCAGCGGCGAGGCGCTCGATCGCCTTCAGCGCTAATTCCGGTTTCACTCCAGTCTCCGTGGGAGCGAGCCTGCTCGCGAAAGCCGTACATGGCGCGACACATTTGCTGAATGTGAAATCGTATTCGCGAGCAGGCTCGCTCCCACACGCAATTGCTCAGCTGGCGAATCGGCGGGCGATCAGGTGATCGATCGAAAGCTTGCCCGGCCCGGTTGCCATCAAGTAAAGCAACACCGCCGCCCAGGTGCCGTGGGTCGGGTATGCATCCGGGTACACAAACAACTGAATGGTCAGGGTCATGCCCAGCAGCGCCAACGCCGAAAAGCGTGTAGCGAAACCGATCAGGATCAGAACAGGAAAGAAATGCTCGGCAAACGCCGCCATGTGCGCGGCGATTTCGGGTGAAAGCAGCGGCACGTGGTATTCGCTTTCGAACAGCGGAATCGTCGAGCCGGCCAAGTGTGGCCAGCCCAATTGAAAGGTGCCGTCGATCAGATCAATGGCCAGGCCTTCGACCTTGGTTTGCCCTGATTTCCAGAACACCGCCGCAATCGAGAAGCGTGCAAGAAAAGCGATCAGGCTGTGGGGGATTTTTTCCAGCAGCGCGATGGCACGGATGATCAGGTTGTTCATGGCTGTTCCTTGAGTTTCAGATGAGTGATGGCGTTGTGCGCGATCAGCAGACCGAGGGTTTGGGCCAGATCGAATGGCGGACTGTTTTCTGCCGCCGCCAGCAGTGGCTGGCCTTCGATCAAATGGCGAATGAACGTGCTGGCGCTGGGTTCGAGCGTAAACACTTCAACCTCCAGGCCGTTGCGCAGTACCAGAGCGTGCTGTTCGCGGGTGATGTCGATGCCGGCCAGTGTTGCTTCCTGCTGGTGCGCCGCCCAGATCGCAACCACGGCATAGGCTGAATCAAGCAGGTGCAGGGACGGATGCAGTTCGAAACGCAGTTCGCTCAAAACCTGCGGGGTGTTCAGGGCCGCGGTGATCTCTTCCGGGCGCACTGGCTCGGCATCGGCGGCGTGGTAGGCGCGGGTGCGCAAGTGTTCCAGGCGCGCGATGTCGGCCAGATAGGGCACGCTGCAGGCTGGTTCGAACCCTGCGATGAAATCCGCAAAATCTTCGCCGTAACGGCTCATCAACGGACTTCGCGGCGGCTGGCCCTGGACGAAAATGGCCGCCATGGCGCGAAAGAATGCCTCGCCAACCAATTGCATGACCACCGGGTAACTGTCTGCCAGCGCGTTGATCAACGAACTCTGCACATTGTTGCGATACACCGCAAAACGGCTCTCAGGATCGGCGCCGTTGGCACTGCACAAACCTTCGGGGCAGGGCGATCCAGGGTTGAGCAACGCGGCGCAGAAGGCGGCGTGGGTGCTCATGACGAACGCCTCGCACGCTGCAACAACTCATCGGCCTGCTGCGCTTCGGCCAGCAACACGTTGAACGGCGGCACCTGATTGTCACGCTCGATCAGCGTCGCCACCGGGCCAACACGTTCCAGCACTTGGCGATACAAATCCCAGACCGCTTGATCAATGGGCGCGCCGTGATCGTCGATCAGCAAGCGGTCGCCGAGGCTGTCGGAATCTTCGGCAAAACCGGCCAGATGAATTTCGCCGACGGCGTGCAACGGCAGGGCATCGAGATAGGCCATTGGATCGCGCTGATGATTGATGCACGAGACGTAGACGTTATTGACGTCCAGCAGCAAGCCGCAGCCGGTGCGACGGATGACTTCGGCAATGAAGTCCGCTTCGTCGATAGTCGAGCGTTGAAAGGCCAGATAGGTCGCCGGATTTTCCAGCAGCATTGGCCGCTTGAGGGCGTTTTGCACCTGATCGATGTGCGCGCAAACGCGGTTCAGCGTCGGCGTGTCATAGGCCAGTGGCAGCAGGTCATTGAGGAACACCGGGCCGTGGCTGGACCAGGCAAGGTGTTCGGAAAAAGAGTGGGGTTGATAACGCTCGATCAGATCCTTCAGGCGTTGCAGGTGCTGAACGTCCAGCGGCCCTTCGGCCCCGATGGACAGCCCCACGCCGTGCAGCGACAGCGGATATTGCTCGCGAATCAAACCGAGAAAATGATGAAACGGACCGCCGGCAACCATGTAGTTTTCGGCGTGGACTTCGAAAAAGCCGATGTCCGGCTGCGAACCGAGCACTTCGCGAAAGTGCCCGGTCTTGAGCCCCAGCCCGGCACGGGGCGGGAGCGCTGCGCAGGCTGCCTGAGTGCGTGGGAGGGCATGGTCGTGGGGTGTGAACATGATCGTCACTCAGGCAGGCGGCAGATCAGGACTTGGCTTTGAACTCGGTCATCTGACCGAAACCGGTCGGCGAGGTCTTGCTCTCGGTGGTGGCGCAGGTGCCTTCCGGAACGAGTTTCCAGGCGTTGGCCTGGTAATCCATTTTCGAGGTGCCGGCACAAGTGGTACCAGCGCCCGCAGCGCAATCGTTCTTGCCTTTCAATGCCACGCCGAAGCATTTTTCCATTTTGGTGTCGGCTGCTTGAGCGGTCGAAACGCTAGCGATGCTCAGCGCGGAGCCAAGGGCCAGAACCAGTGCGGTGGCGGACAGGGCGCGGGTAGTAGCAGTCATGGTGTTTCTCCAGATTCAGCTTGGGGTTTTACAAGCGAAATGCGCTTGCTTGTCCCTCTAGAGAAACGACATGGCGATGCGTTACAGCCCAGCCAAAACTTTTTTCAAAAATACTCCCCCGTGTAGGCGCTGCCGCAGGCTGCGATCTTTTGATCCTGTTTTTTTTACAGTGAAAAGATCGCAGCCTGCGGCAGCTCCTACAGAGCGGAGAGTAAAAAAGACACGGCCGGAGGGCCATTTTTCTTGTTTTTAGGAATTTGGTGCTGAAGCAACTAGTGGTGAACGAGTATTAGCGCCTCGTGCAGATATGAAATAAATGTCGGTTGTCTATCGCTGATAAGTATAAAAAACTGTCATTTCTGACAGTGGCGAATATTGTTCATCTGATTATAGTAAAACTTCGTTAGCGCATTAATAAGGAGAAAGTGTATGAAAAAGGCTGAGTTGGAAAAATATTTAGAGTATAAGATTAACGACAGCGCCAAGGTAATCCTCAATGAGAACATGGTTCATGACGGCGCCGCACTAGGGGAAATGCAGTTGTATTTTTGTCTTCGACGTATTTTTAATAAGAAGGCAACTCTTGAGGATGTCGGAACTCTATGTGCTGTGAATAACTTGCTGCGAGTTATTGGGCTTTTATCTCCCAAGGAAACGCTCATTTCAAAGATTGAGAAGTGATCATGTTATCAAGGGTGTTAGTCCTTGTTTCGCTATCGAGCCTATTAAGGCGGTGTGCTGAAGCGAAATTTCTCAAGGAAGCGCGGAATCGCATCGGCCAGGGATTGAGGAGTATCAAATGAGTACTATAGAAGATCGGGTGAAAAATATTACTGTAGATCACTTGGGTGTTGAGCCAAGTTTTGTTGTGGGTTCAGCCTCTTTCGTAGATGATTTAGGAGCGGACTCCTTGGATACGGTTAAGTTGGTCATGGCTTTTGAGGATGAATTTAGTATGGAAATACCAGACGATGTCGCCGAAAATATCGCAACTGTTCAGGACGCGATTAACTATGCCATGAAACATGGGAGGTAAAATTTTGGTGTGCAGAATTACTTGATAATTCGAAGTAGTTATAAATAAAAAAACGGCCCGAAGGCCGTTTTTTTGTTTGGCGCAACCCATCAACCGCCGAGGTACGCCTCGCGCACTTTCGGGTCGGTCAGCAGCGCTTCACCGGTGCCTTGCATCACCACGCGGCCGTTCTCCAGAACGTACGCACGGTCGGCGATTTTCAGCGCCTGGTTGGCGTTCTGCTCGACCAGGAACACCGTCACGCCGTCCTTGCGCAGCTGTTCGATGATGTCGAAGATCTGCTGGATGATGATCGGTGCCAGACCCAGCGATGGCTCGTCGAGCAGCAGCAGTTTCGGCTTGCTCATCAGCGCACGGCCGATGGCGAGCATTTGCTGTTCGCCACCGGACATGGTGCCGCCGCGTTGGGCGAAGCGTTCTTTCAGGCGTGGGAAAAGTCCGAGAACCTTGTCCATCTGTTCCTGATAGTCGCCCTTGTCGGTGAAGAATCCGCCCATGGCGAGGTTTTCTTCAACGGTCAGACGGGCAAACACCCGACGCCCTTCCGGAACCACGGCAATGCTCTTGCGCATGATCTGCGACGAGTCCTGGCCGACCAGTTCCTCACCCATGTAGCGGATGCTGCCGCTGTGCGCTTGCGGCGAACCGCACAGCGTCATCAGCAGCGTGGACTTGCCGGCACCGTTGGCGCCGATCAGGGTCACGATCTCGCCCTGACGGACTTCGACGTTGACGCTGTGCAGGGCCTGGATCTTGCCGTAGAAGGTGGAAACGTTTTCGAACTGCAGCATTTACGCTTCCCCCAGGTAGGCTTTGATCACTTCAGGATTGTCGCGGATCTGTTCCGGCGTGCCGTCGGCCAGAGGCGTGCCCTGGTTGATCACAACGATGTGGTCGGAAATGCTCATGACCAGTTTCATGTCGTGCTCGATCAGCAGCACGGTGACGTTGTGCTCTTCACGCAGCATGCTGATCAGCGCTTTGAGGTCTTCGGTTTCCTTCGGGTTCAGGCCGGCGGCCGGTTCGTCGAGCATGAGGATCCGCGGACGGGTCATCATGCAGCGGGCGATTTCCAGACGACGTTGCTGACCGTACGCCAGGGTGCCGGCAGTACGGTTGGCGAACTCTTTGAGGTTGACCTTATCCAGCCAGTACTCGGCAAATTCCATCGCCTCGCGCTCGCTTTTGCGGAACGCCCGGGTCTTGAACAGGCCGGACAGGAAGTTGGTGTTCAGGTGACGGTGCTGGGCGATCAACAGGTTCTCGACCGCCGTCATGTCCTTGAACAACCGCACGTTCTGGAAGGTGCGCACCACGCCTTTGAGGGCGATCTTGTGGCCGGGCAGGCCCTGAATCGGCTCGCCGTCGAGCAGGATGCTGCCGCCGCTAGGCTGGTAGAAACCGGTCAGGCAGTTGAACACGGTGGTCTTGCCCGCGCCGTTCGGCCCGATCAATGCAACCACCTGTTTTTCCTTCACGGTCAGGGCCACGCCGTTGACCGCCAGCAAGCCGCCGAAGCGCATGCTCAGGTTTTCAACTTTAAGGATCTCGCGGCTCATTTTCGCAACTCCATGTGTGGGCGTTGCATCGGCAGCAGACCTTGTGGACGCCAGATCATCATCAACACCATCAGGGCACCGAACATCAACATGCGGTACTCACTGAACTCACGCATCATTTCCGGCAGCAGGATCATCACCACGGCAGCGAGGATCACGCCCAGCTGCGAGCCCATGCCACCCAACACGACGATGGCGAGAATGATCGCCGACTCGATGAAGGTGAACGACTCAGGTGTCACCAGGCCTTGGCGGGCCGCGAAGAAGCTGCCGGCAAAACCGGCGAACGCAGCACCGAGGGTGAACGCGGAAAGCTTGATCACGGTTGGGTTGAGACCCAGCGCGCGGCAAGCGATTTCGTCTTCACGCAGCGCTTCCCACGCACGGCCGATCGGCATGCGCAGCAGGCGATTGATGACGAACAGTGCCGCCAGCGCCAGCAACAGGGCAACGAGGTAAAGGAAGATCACCTTGTTGATCGAGTTGTACTGCAGGCCGAAATACTCGTGGAAGGTTTGCATCCCTTCTGCGGCTTTGCGTTCGAAGGTCAGACCGAAGAACGTTGGCTTGTCGATGTTGCTGATGCCGTTCGGGCCACCGGTGATGTCGGTCAGGTTACGCAGGAACAGACGGATGATCTCGCCGAAGCCGAGGGTCACGATCGCCAGATAGTCACCGCGCAAACGCAATACCGGGAAGCCCAGCAGGAAACCGAACGTCGCCGCCATCAGGCCGGCAATCGGCAGGCAGATCCAGAAGCTCAGGCCGTAGTAGTGCGACAACAGCGCGTAGCTGTAGGCGCCGACGGCGTAGAAGCCGACGTAACCCAGGTCGAGCAGACCGGCCAGACCGACGACGATATTCAGGCCCAGGCCGAGCATCACGTAGATCAGGATCAGCGTTGCAATGTCCACCGCGCCACGGGAGCCGAAGAACGGCCACACCAGCGCCAGCAGGATCAGCGCAATGATGAAATAGCGCTGGGTGGTCGGCAGGGTCAGGAAGTTGCTGGCCTTGGCCGGGATCAGCGGCATGCCCGGCGAGGAACGCCAGGCCTTGCTGATCTGCTGGTTGAACAGCACGCGCAGGAACATCAGCACCGAGCAGATGGCGATGGTCGCCAGAACAGCCGTGCTGGTGTTGTGCACTTCCAGATTGATGCCGACGATGGTCAGTTTCAGACCCAGTACCGGGTAGGCCACGGCCCACACCAGCAAGGCACTGAACAGTGCCTGTTTCAGATTCCTAGTCATACTTTCTCAACCTCCGGACGGCCCAGAATGCCGGTCGGACGGAACAACAGCACCAGAACCAACAAGCCGAAAGCCACGACGTCCTTGTACTGGTCGCCGAAGATATCGGCACCGAAAGCTTCCGCCACCCCAAGCACCAACCCGCCGAGCATGGCGCCGGGGATGCTGCCGATCCCGCCCAGTACCGCGGCGGTGAAGGCTTTGAGGCCGACGAGGAAACCGGCGTTCGGGTTGATCACCCCGTATTGCATGCTCAGCAGCACAGCCGCAACGGCCGCCAGCGCAGCACCAATGACGAAGGTCAGGGCGATGATGTTGTTGGTGTTGATGCCGAGCAGGTTGGCCATCTTGATGTCTTCGGCACAGGCGCGGCAGGCGCGACCCAGACGAGAGCGAGAGATGAACAGTGTCAGGCCGAGCATGGCGATCAACGTGACCACGAACACCACGATCTGCATGTATGAAATCAGCACTTCTTGTGCGCCACCTGGCCCGAAGACGATGTTGCCCGGAATCAGGTTGGGGATAGCTTTGTCCTTGGAGTCTTGCGCCAGCAGAACCGTGTTCTGCAGGAAGATCGACATACCGATGGCGGAAATCAGCGGGATCAGACGGTTGCTGCCGCGCAGGGGGCGGTAGGCGATCCGTTCGATGCTGTAACCGTAGGAACTGGTAACGACGATGCTGGCGATGAACGCCGCCGTCATCAACAGCGGGACACTGTCGAGTCCCATCATGGTGAGCCCGGCGATGGCGATGAACGCCACGTAGGAGCCAATCATGTACACCTCGCCGTGGGCGAAGTTGATCATTCCAATGATGCCGTAAACCATCGTGTAGCCGATGGCGATCAGGGCATACATGCTGCCAACGTTCAGGCCGTTAACCAGCTGTTGGAAGAAGTGATAGATGTCAGGCATTACAGCGCTCCTAAAAACCTGATACGCATTTCACTGGTGGAGTCATTTTCCCGCCCGGCCCCGTGGATCTTTATCCACTTCGAATCCGGGTTTTGCCAGCGAACCGCTGATGACGGTTTTGAGATTTTCAGGTGGGGAGACTGGCGGATCACGCCAGCGCGGCCCTATACATTCGTAAAACAAAGCCCACGGCACGCCGTGGGCTTTATTGGCAGTCAGTTTGGCAATGCCTTACTGAGGCGAAACTTCAGTTTTAGGTTTGCCGTTGTGCCACTCGTAGACGACGAATTTGAAGTCCTTGAGGTCGCCCTTGGCGTCGTAGCTCAGGTCGCCGGTCGGGGTCTTGAAGGTGCCGGCGTGAATGGCTTCCGCCACTTTGGTCGGGTCTTCGGACTTGGCAGCCTTGATGCCTTCGGCGATCAGGGTCACGGCCGAGTAGGACGGGAAAACGAACGGGCCGCTCGGGTCTTCTTTCTTCGCTTTGAATGCATCAGCCAGAGCGATGTTGGCAGGGTCCTGGTCGAAGGATTTCGGCAGGGTCACCAGCAGGCCTTCGGCAGCGTCTTTGGCGATCTGGGTGATCGAGTCGTTACCCACGCCTTCCGGACCCATGAACTTGGCTTTCAGGCCTTTTTCCTGAGCCTGGCGCAGGATCAGGCCCAGCTCCGGGTGGTAGCCGCCGTAGTAAACGAAGTCGACGTTGGCTTGCTTGAGTTTGGCAATGATTGCCGAGAAGTCCTTGTCGCCGGCGTTGACGCCTTCGAACACGGCAACTTTGGTGCCTTTCTTCTCAAGGGTGGATTTGACGGCAGTGGCGATGCCTTCACCGTACTGCTGCTTGTCGTGCAGCACGCCGACGATTTTCGGTTTGACGTGATCGGCGATGTAGTTACCGGCGGCAGGGCCCTGGGCGCTGTCCAGACCGATAGTACGGAAGATCATTTTGTAACCACGGGCGGTGATGTCCGGGCTGGTGGCAGCCGGGGTGATCATGATCACGCCTTCGTCTTCGTAGATGTCCGAAGCCGGTTGAGTGGAGCTGGAGCACAGGTGACCGACCACGAACTTGACGCCGTCGTTGACGACCTTGTTCGCAACCGCTACCGCTTGTTTTGGATCGCAGGCATCGTCGTATTCAACGGCTTTGAGGTTCTTGCCGTCGACGCCGCCCTTGGCGTTGATCTGTTCGATGGCCATTTTCGCGCCACTGAACTGCATGTCGCCGTATTGGGCTACTGGACCGGTCTTGGGACCGGCGATACCGATTTTGATGGTGTCAGCTGCGAACGAATGGCTGGCAACCCCGGCCAGAACCATAGCGGCAAACAGTTTGGAAATCTGCTTAGTAGCCTTAGTCATAGTGCTCCACTCTTACTGTTGTAATTTTTTTTTGAGTTCTGGCGCCGTAGCAGCAGAACCGGGTCAGATATCTTTGCGATACCTTCCGGAAATGCCCTCGGCAACTGTACCGGTACAGTGTAGAGCGCCGGTTGTTGGCCTGGGAAGCAGGCGCCGAGGGACAAAACTTGAGGGTGTCGCATTTTTGAATGAAAAAGACAGAATTGCGGCGGGGCGTTCGTGGGCATATATCCCAATCAACAGCATTCCTTGGCCTTCCTGCGCTTTTCGTTCGGTGCAGCATTTTGCAACCGGGTTTTTCTGGCGGACCACCGACGTTATTATTCGCGTCGATTTCTTTTCCGGACAGAACCCATGAACCAAGAACCTAGCACCCTCTATGCCAAGCTGCTTGGTGAAACCGCATCTATTACCTGGAAGGAGCTGGAGCCGTTCTTCGCCAAGGGTGCCCTATTGTGGGTCGACCCGAGCCTGGATCTGATCGCCGCCGCCGAAGCCGTGGCGTCTGATGAAGGCGAGAAAGTCGCTGCCTGGCTGGCCGAAGACAAGGTCGCCAAGCTGTCTGAATCGCGCGCGCTGGATCTTTTCGAGCGTGACCCTGTGCTGTGGGCAGTGGTGGTCAGCCCGTGGATTTTGATCCAGGAAAGGGCGGGCGAATAAGCGAGCGCACCTTGTTGGTGCGCGATCTCATCCAGAGAAAGTGTGTAGCCGAGTAGCGTGATGGCACGTTGCCGTAGAGATTCGCCACAGGCAGGGGTGGCATAACGGTGACGTAAACGTAACGAGCACAGTTTGGTAAGCCACCTGACGGCTGCTTAATTGTTTCTGGATGTTGGATCGGCTGATATTTTCAGTGAATTTGATGGCCTCATCGCTGGCAAGCCAGCTCCCACAGGGTCGGTGTTGAACACACAACCTGCGCACGACCCAAAACCTGTGGGAGCTGGCTTGCCAGTGATTGCGGCAACTCGGTCCTGGATCAGACCGTAAACGACTTCCCGGTATGGTTATTCAGCGAAATAACCTTGGTCTTGCCAATCCGGTGACGGTAGATCTCGCGCAGGTACTTGATCGACTTCTTCACGCAATCACGCGACAGACGAATGTCGTTGATCGAGACAAACTTCTCTTTATCGTTGATCAGTTCGCGGTACTTCTTTTCGTACATCGGTTTGATCGCGTACCAGTTGGTGTCGAGGATCTTCGCCGGGTTTTCGAACTCGTTGAGCAGTTCGTCGATGCGGTCTTCGTCGAATTCTTCATTGATGATGAAGTCGAGGATCGAGTTATCCAGCGTCTCGTCGAAGCGGTACGGATTTTTCGCGAAGCAGCGTTTGATGAACGCGACGATCAGGGTCAGGAAGTCGTCCGACAGGCACGGGCTCTTGGCGATCAAGGTGGTGAGCGACAGGTTGGCCGAGGCGCCGATCACCAGTGCGTAGCGCTTGAGCGTGGTATTGGGGAACAGGCTGTTGAGGTGCGTCTTCAACCGGTTCAAATCCATGTACGACAGCTTGTAGTCTTTGGGCAGCGAAACGATCGAGACCACCGACGAGCAGTTCTTGAAGAAATGCAGGTCGTGCAGGGCAGCGGCGTCGTAGCCGGAATTCTTGTACTGCTCGAGCGAGGCACGATAGCGCTTGGACTCGATCGGTAACAGGCTGATGCCTTCGATGGCCTGGGTGACTTTGTTGAAGTGCGGCAGGTCGATCGAACGGAAGAACAAGTCGTCGATGTTCAGACGCTGCGGTTCTTTATCGAACACCTTGAACTTGTCGCTGCTCGGTGGCGGGGTTTCCGGCACCACCGATTCGGCGTAGGCGATCGCCACCGGGCCGGCCAGGCTCATGAACAGGTCGTTGGCGTCGAGGCGAATGGTTTCGCCGATGTCGATGCCGGCGCGACGGAAGTAGTTCTGGTCGTAGTCGGTGGTGACTGCCTGCGCCGTCAGAATGTTGAAGATCTGCTGCGAGATGTACTGGTTGGCGTGTTTCTCCATCGCATTGACATCAATGTTCTGGATGTTGCCGTCATCGTTCTCTTCGGCGTAACGCATGATGTCGTTGGAGATCAGCATCATCGCGTTCCATGGGCGGATACGGCCCATGACGCTGGCTTCGCTGCTGTCTTCATTGGCGAAGTTGTAGGAAAAATCCCATTCTTCCGAAAGGTATTTGCACAGCAGACGACCGGCGTTGATGTGCAGCGCCTCGGACATTTCGCTGCGGTGATCGGAAATGTTCGGCAGCACGCAGATGCCGCTGGTGAAGATCGGTTCAAACACGAACGAATGACCGCTTTTGCCGTCGTGCTCGTCCATCGGCTTGGTGTCGAACGTCTTGTTCATGTACGAGTGCTGCTGGGCCAGGCCAAACTCCGAGGCCATGCCCGAACCCGTACCGCCGCCGGCACTGAAGATCGAAAAGTACAGGCGCGACTGGTTGGCCTTGATGCCGCAGCTGTCGATCAGGTACGAGTGGATCATTTTCCAGTCAGGGCTGGAGAAACGCTGGGTGTCCTTGTTGAGGATGATCTTCGCCAGATACTGGCCGAGGATCGGCGCGTTACCGGCGCCACCGGCGTGGACTTCGGACAAGTCCATGATTTTCATTTTGCTGTAGTCGCGCAGGAAGCCGCTCTTTTCGCTCTTGCGCGAGAAACGGATGCGTCCGGCGATGTCCTTGTCGAGGTCGCCGAGCATGACCAGCGGTTCCACCAGGAACACCGGTTTGCTCGCTTTGCTGGTGCCTAGTCGCAGGTTGTTTTTGATCCACTGCGCCGGGCTGTAGCCCTTGTCGGCCAAACGCCGGTCGGTTGCACGGTCTTCGTTGTTGAATTCATTGAGGTAGAACTTGCGCGCGTTGTACACCAACTCCGCCACATCGAGGGCGATGTTGGAGCCGCAGCGACCGAGGCCGATCAGGCACACCGACGGGAATTCCTGATCGCTGTGCTGCTCGTTATCGCCTTCCAGATGCGGCGGGCGCGGGAACACCATGTCGCGCAAACCGTCGAGGTTGTCGAGGATACGGTCGGTGTTGGTTTCGGTGAAGTACAGGTATTGCTGGGTCGACAGCGGGCGCGAGGGAACCAATGGCTTGGACGATGACGGGCTGTTTACGGCCGGGCTCAAAGTCAGATCGGATACCGCTGTGGCGGGATTGTTTTTAGAAGTCATTGTGCGCCATGTACCTGGACTGGGTTGGCCCGGTGACTGAATGTCAGCGAACCTCACGGAATAAGATGTCGCGTCTTTTTTGCGCGAATTTGGCCCTAGCGTCAGGGACTTGGCCTGACTGTCGCTTGGGGGGAATCCTTTCCTGATCGTTGATGAATCGGCCATTATTCGGCGATCTTTAATCAAAAGGAGGCTAAATGATGTCATCGCTACCATCGTTGGGGTTTGCCGGAATTGGCCTGATGGGCCTGCCGATGTGCCGACGTCTGCTGGCGGCGGGTTATCCGCTGAGGGTGTGGAACCGCAATCCGGCCAAGTGCGCGCCACTGGTCGCGGCCGGCGCCCGACAGGTCGCCAGCCCTTCCGAGCTGTGCGAACACGCCGACGTGGTGATGTTGTGCCTGGCGGATACCGCCGTGGTGCGCGAGGTGGTATTTGGCCCGGCCGGTGTCGCCGAGGGCGCGAAGGGCGGTCAGTTGCTGGTGGATTTTTCCAGCCTGGAACCTACGGCCACTCGTGAGATGGCCGCGCAATTGCTGAGTCAAACCGGCATGGCCTGGCTCGACTCTCCGGTGTCAGGCGGGGTGGTCGGCGCCGAGGCCGGCACTCTGGCGATCATGGTCGGTGGTGAGGCGGCAGATCTTGAGCGCGTACGCCCGGTGCTGCTCAATCTTGGTCAGCGCGTCACGCACATGGGCGGCGTAGGTGCCGGTCAAGTGACCAAGGCCTGCAATCAGATGATCGTCGCCTGCAATGCACTGGTGATCGCCGAAGTGGTGGCACTGGCCGAGCAGGCCGGGGTCGATGCGCGCTTGATCGCTGAAGCGTTGGCCGGTGGTTTTGCCGATTCGAAACCGTTGCAGATCCTCGCCCCGCAAATGGCCGAGAGCCGTTTCGAACCGGTGAAGTGGCACGTACGCACGCTGCTCAAGGATCTCGACACCGCTGTGAAATTCTCCCGCGAGCAAGGCTCGGCCACGCCGATCAGCGGATTGGCCGCACAACTGATGCGCCTGCATGGGGCGCAGGGCTTTTTGGCGAAGGATCCAGCGACACTGGTGCAAATGTACCGCGCGCCAGAATCAACGGATTGACCGAGTGTGATTGTTTGCGTTGATTGATTTCTTCCAGCACCGGGCGTAGCTCGTCCAGCGGCACCGGGCGGCTGAGCAAGTAACCCTGAATGAAATCGCAGCCGGAGCGTTCGAGGAATTCGTACTGCTCCAGGCTTTCGACGCCTTCGGTGACCACCTGCAAATGCAGGGTGTGGGCCATGACAATGATCGCCTGGACGATCTCCATGTCTGCTGTCGCCTTGGGAATGTCGAGGATGAAGGAACGGTCAATCTTCAGCGTGTTGAGCGGCAAGCGCTTGAGGTAAGCCAGTGACGAGTAGCCAGTGCCGAAATCGTCGATCGACAGCGACACGCCGAGAGCGCGGATCTGCCGCAACAGCACCAGGGTATTGGCGATATTGCCCATCAAGGCATTTTCGGTGACTTCCAGTTCCAGACGTTCCGGAGCGACGCCAGCAATGCGCAGCGCATTTTCGATTTCGTCGGCCAGTTCTTCGCGAGCGAGGTTCAACGGTGAACAGTTCCAGGCGATTTTCAGTTCTTCGCAGCCATGTTTCGACAGCTCGCCCAAGTCCTTGCAGGCCCGGCGCAGCACCCAGTTGTCCAGTTCGGCAATCAGGCCATTGTTTTCCGCGATGCTGATAAAAGCGTCAGGTGTCAGCAGACCACGAATCGGATGCTGCCAGCGGATCAGTGCTTCGAGTTTGGTCACCCGACCGGTTTTCAGTTCGAAGATCGGTTGGTAATACAGCGTCAGGCCGTTTTCTTCGCGCAGTGCGTGGCGCAGTTCTTCTTCGAGTTGCAATTCGAGGGTCGCGCGGTTTTTCAGGCTGGAACTGAAAAAGTGCAGGCCATTGCGCCCGGCGCCCTTGGATTGATACAGCGCCAGATCGGCGTGCTTGAGCAGTTCTTCGCAGGTGCTGCCATCTTCAGGAAACAGACTGATGCCGATGCTGGTGGTCATCACCATGCGGCGTCCGGCCAGTTCTATGGGCTCCTTCATCTTGGCCATGATCCGCTGGGCCATGTTGCGCGCCTCTTCGCGGTCGCGCAGGCTGATCAGGATGCAGAACTCGTCACCGCCGAAACGCGCGACCACATCTTCATGGCTGCGCACCGAACCTTTGATGTGATTGGCAATGACCTTGAGCAGGGCATCACCGGCGTCGTGGCCAAGGCTGTCGTTGATGCGTTTGAAATGGTCGATGTCGAGAAACATCACCGCGAGCATGCCGCCTTCGGTGGTTTTCTGGCTGAGCTTCTCGGCAAAGATCTGATTGAAGCCGCGGCGGTTTATCAGGTTGGTCAGGGCGTCGTAGTTGGCCACTTGTTGCAGCGCCATGCGCGCCTGATCAAGTTGGCTGAGCAGGGCGTTGACCCGGCGCAGGTCGTTTTCCTTGTTCTGCAGTTTCTTGTCGAACAGCGCTGCGCTGATCGCGCTGCTCAGAATCAACAGAATGATCAGCGCGACCGTCAGGCCCAGTTGCAGCTGGCTGGTATCGACGGGCGTCGCGGGCAGGCTGCCCTCGGGCAACACCAGTTGCAGGGCTGCCATTCCCGTGAAATGCATGCTGAAAATGCCCGCGCCGAGAATCAGCGCCGCGCTGTATTTGAGCAGTTGATGAGCCATGCCACTGCCTTCGCGCAAGTAACCGGCTACCCACAGCGCGGCGAAACTGGCGCCGATGGCGATAGCGATCGACAGCGCAAACAGGGACGGTTCGTAGTACGCAGTGGCGCGCGATTGCATGGCGGCCATACCCACGTAATGCATGCCGGCGATGCCGAGGCCGATGAGCAGTGCGGTTTTCAGGTAGAGCACCAGGCTTGGCTGCGCATGGCTCAGCGTGTACATCGCCAGCCACGAGGCGAGCAGGGCGATCAACAGGGAAAACAGGGTGATCGGCAGGTCGTACTGGATTTCAATCGGCGCCTGAAAGGCGAGCATGCCGATGAAATGCATGGCCCAGATGCCGCCGGCCAGGCAGGTGGCGCCTATCCAGCGCCACAATCGCTGGGAACTCGGGTCGTCGGCGTGGGCAACCCGCTCGGCCATATCGAGGGTGGCAAAACTCGCGGCGCAAGCAACCAGATAGGCCACCAGCACCAGCAAGGGATTATGTGTGCAATCAAGAATGACCTGCCCGCTCTCTGGCAGCTCGGTAACGAACTGCAAACCAAGCCACTCTATAGCACGCCCCGTCTCTGAAGTCCTACCGCGCGGTTAACGCTGGCTGAAGACAGAAGTATAGAGGCGGTTTTCGGGGAGCAAGCGATAGTGGCACATTGGCGCTAATGATTTCGGCATTAGCGTCATAGCGATTGGCACTAAGAGTCAGGCGATCTTCTCAAACGGGATTTCGGCCCAGTCCGGTTGCAAGGGAGGCAGTCCGAAACGGGCGCGCGCCTTGTCGCAATCGACATTTTGCTCGCCGTTTTCCCAAGACGACTCGAATTCACGGCAGGTGCTGGAGCGTTTGTCATAAATCGAACAGCTCACGGTGCTGCCAACATCACCCTCCAATGCGGTGCATCGAGGCGATTTGCAGTCGGTGCCGTTCATCGCCACCCGGCTGGGAGAGATTTGAGTCACCAGCTCATCGGGCACTGTCCCCCCGGACGAAGCACATTCACCCCAGAAAAAAGACACGCGAAAATGGGAACAGCAGGCACCGCAATTCAGACACGGACTGACTTCGGACATTGGGGAGGGTATCAAAGGGATTGATCGGGAGATCCGGACGGATCCGGCGGCCATTCTAGGCTTCGCAACGGCAATGGGAAGGGGGGCTTGAAACTATTTTTTTATGGCAAGGTTTTGCCGGAAAAGCCCCGGATTCACGGGGATTGCAGACTTATCAAGGGCTTACGTTTCGTTACAGTGACATGGCCCTATATCAGGCAGACGAATGATCACAGACAGCCGCCGCTGCGCTGACTAGATTGCAGGTTCCGGGCTCGGATGCGTTGGCAGTGAAGCCCTATAACAATAAAGAGACGGACCCATGCAGAACTCGACCCAAGCGGCGAATGCCTGGCGCATTCTGTTCCTGCTGTTCCTCGCCAACCTGTTCAACTTCTTCGACCGCACCATCCCGGCGATCATCATCGAGCCGATCCGCATGGAATGGCACCTCAGCGACTTTCAGCTGGGCATCGTCGGTACGGCATTCACCATTGTTTACGCGATCGCCGGGTTGCCGCTTGGGCGCATGGCTGATACGGGTTCACGCAGCAAACTGATGGGATGGGGGCTGGCGACATGGAGTGCGTTGACCGCCGTCAACGGGCTTGTCGGCAGTTTCTGGAGTTTCCTGATCGTGCGCATGGGCATCGGCATTGGTGAGGCCAGCTATGCGCCGGCCGCCAACTCGTTGATCGGCGATCTGTTCCCGGCTCATCGCCGGGCGCGGGCCATGGGCATCTTCATGCTGGGGCTGCCGCTGGGGTTGCTACTGGCGTTCTTCACCATCGGCTGGATGGTCAAGGCGTTCGACAGCTGGCGCGCACCCTTCTTTATCGCCGCCGTGCCGGGCTTGTTGCTGGCGGTGTTCATGTTTTTCATCAAGGAACCCAAGCGCGGGGCGGCGGAAAGCGTGCAGGTGTCGCAGGAGAAAGTCGACAAGCCGATCCGCCGCATCCTCGCTGTGCCGACTTTTCTGTGGCTGGTGATGGCGGGGCTGTGCTTCAACTTTGCCACTTATGCCTGCAACTCGTTTCTGGTGCCGATGCTGCAGCGGTATTTCCTGATGCCGTTGCAGGAAGCGGCGGTGGCGACCGGTGTGATCGTCGGCGTGACCGGGCTGATCGGTTTGACCCTCGGCGGCTGGATTGCCGACAAAATCCACCAGCGGGTGGCTAACGGTCGTCTGTTGTTTGCGGCATTCAGCCTGATCATCTCGACACTGTGCACGGCGTGGGCGCTGCACGCCGGACGGATCGAGATTGGTCTGTTTGTTGCGGTGTTCAGCCTGGGTTGGCTGTTTGCCTACAACTTCTACACGTGCGTGTACACGGCGATTCAGGACGTGGTCGAACCGCGCCTGCGGGCCACGGCGATGGCGTTGTTCTTTGCCGGGCTGTATTTGCTGGGCGGAGGATTGGGGCCAGTGGTGGTGGGTGCGTTGTCGGATCATTTCGCGCACACGGCAATGTTGGCAGCTGGGGCGCAGCAGATGACCGAAGCGTTCAAGGCTGTCGGGCTGCATGACGCGATGTACCTGATTCCGGTGGCGCTGCTGCTGACCATGGTGTTTCTGTTTTTGGCGGCGCGGTGTTTTGTGCGCGATGCGCAGCGGATGAAAGAGGGGCTGGTGGCGGTGGTTGAGCCTGATGTTTCGGTAGCGACTGCATAACCGCCTTCGCGAGCAGGCTCGCTCCCACATAGGAACGCATTCCAAACTGTGGGAGCGAGCCTGCTCGCGAAAGGGCCATTAGCATCACTGGCCAAATAACAGGCAAACAAAAAGGCCCGCATCGCTGCGGGCCTTTTTGTTTTTCACCGGTGAAGCAGGGCGGTTTAACCCGCTACCAATACCCGGATCGCTTCCAGGCGCAACGCCGCTTTATCCAGCATCGCCAGGCCCTGCTCACGCTGCTCGCGCAACGCAACCAGTTCGCTGTCACGTACGGTCGGGTTGACCGCTTGCAGCGCGGTCAGGCGCGCCAGTTCTTCGTCGGTGTCGGCCGCCAGACGGCGACGCGCCTCGGCCACGCGCTCGGCGTGACGCGGGGTGATCTTCTCTTCACCGGCGTTGATCCGTGGCGTCAGCTGATCGCGCTGGGCCTGGATGAACTTGTTGGCGCTGGCACGTGGCACGCTTTCGAGCTGATCGTTCAGCGTCTCGAACGAAACGCGTGACGACAAGTCGTTGCCGTTGGCATCCAGCAGGCAGCGCAGGGCGGCCGGCGGCAGGTAACGGCCCAGTTGCAGCGAACGCGGGGCAACCACTTCGCTGACGTAAAGCAGTTCCAGCAACACGGTGCCCGGTTTCAGCGCCTTGTTCTTGATCAGCGCGACGGCGGTGTTGCCCATCGAACCGGACAGCACCAGATCCATGCCGCCCTGCACCATCGGGTGTTCCCAGGTGATGAACTGCATGTCTTCGCGCGACAGCGCCTGGTTGCGGTCGTAAGTGATGGTCACGCCTTCGTCGTCGCCCAGCGGGAAACTGGCGTCGAGCATCTTCTCGCTTGGCTTGAGGATCAGGGCGTTTTCCGAATGGTCTTCACTGTCGATGCCAAACGCATCGAACAGGGTTTCCATGTAGATCGGCAGGGCGAACTGATCGTCTTGCTCGAGGATGTCCTCGACCAGCTGATCGCCTTCGCCCGAACCGCCGGAGTTGAGTTCCAGCAGGCGGTCGCGACCGGTGTGCAGCTCCTGTTCCAGACGCTCGCGCTCGGTGCGCGCCTCGTCGATCAGCGCTTGCCACTCGCTGTCGTCGGCTTCTTCGAGCAGCGGCAGCAGGCGCGGGCCAAACTGATGCTGCAGGGCGTTGCCGGTCGGGCACGTGTTGAGGAACGCATTCAGCGCTTCGTGATACCACTGGAACAGACGCTCTTGCGGGCTGGTTTCCAGGTACGGCACGTGCAGTTCGATGATGTGCTTCTGACCGATCCGGTCGAGACGACCGATACGTTGTTCCAGCAAGTCCGGGTGCGCCGGCAGATCGAACAGCACCAAATGGTGAGCGAACTGGAAGTTGCGACCTTCACTGCCGATTTCCGAACAGATCAGTACCTGCGCGCCAAACTCTTCGTCGGCGAAGTAGGCGGCGGCGCGGTCGCGCTCAAGGATGTTCATGCCTTCATGGAACACCGTGGCCGGGATGCCGGAGCGCACGCGCAGGGCGTCTTCCAGGTCCATCGCGGTTTCGGCGTGGGCGCAGATCACCAGCACTTTGGTGCGCTTGAGCATTTTCAGCTGATCGATCAGCCACTCGACGCGTGGGTCGAATTTCCACCAGCGCTCTTCTTCATTTGCATCCGGCTGCGCCTGGAAGCTGACTTCCGGATACAGCTCGGCGTGGTCGCCCAGCGGCAGTTCGAGGTATTCGTCCGGGCACGGCAACGGGTACGGGTGCAGATTGCGTTCCGGGAAACCCTGCACGGCGGCGCGGGTGTTACGGAACAGCACGCGGCCGGTGCCATGGCGGTCGAGCAGTTCACGCACGAGACGGGCGCTGGCTTCGGTGTCGCCATCGTTGACCGCGGTCAGCAGGGCTTCGCCTTCGTTGCCGAGGAAACCGTGGATAGTCTTGTGTGCTTCAGGCGACAGGCGCCCTTTGTCCAGCAGCTCCTGAACGGCTTCGGCCACCGGGCGATAGTTTTCGCTCTCGGCGCGGAAGGCGGCCAGGTCATGGAAACGGTTCGGATCAAGCAGGCGCAGACGGGCGAAGTGGCTGTCCTGACCCAGTTGTTCCGGGGTCGCGGTGAGCAGCAACACGCCAGGAATCACTTCGGCCAGTTGCTCAACCAGCGAATACTCGGGGCTGGCCTTTTCTTCGTGCCAGACCAGGTGGTGCGCTTCGTCGACCACCAGCAAGTCCCAACCGGCGGCGAACAGCGCGTCCTGGGCTTTCTCGTCTTCGACCAGCCACTCCAGCGCAACCAGCGCCAGTTGGGTGTCTTCGAACGGGTTGGCGGCATCGCTTTCGATGAAGCGTTCTTCGTCGAACAGCGCAACTTGCAGGTTGAAGCGGCGGCGCATCTCCACCAGCCATTGGTGCTGAAGGTTTTCCGGCACCAGGATCAGCACGCGATTGGCACGGCCCGAGAGCAGTTGGCGATGGATCACCAGACCGGCTTCGATGGTTTTACCCAGGCCCACTTCATCCGCCAGCAATACGCGTGGCGCGATGCGGTCGGCGACTTCACGGGCGATGTGCAACTGGTGCGCGATCGGTTGCGCGCGCACGCCGCCCAGGCCCCAGAGCGAGGATTGCAACTGGCGGCTGGTGTGTTCGAGGGTGTTGTAACGCAGGGAGAACCACGCTAACGGGTCGATCTGCCCGGCGAACAGACGGTCGCTGGCCAGACGGAACTGAATGAAGTTCGACAGCTGGGTTTCCGGCAGGGTGACGGCTTCGTTCTGCGCGTTGAGGCCGTGATAGACCATCAGGCCATCGACGTCGTCGACTTGCTGGACGGTCATCTTCCAGCCTTCGAAGTGGGTAATGCTGTCACCGGGCGAGAACCGCACGCGGGTGAGGGGCGCATTCCGTAGCGCGTACTGGCGGGTTTCGCCAGTGGCCGGGTAAAGCACGGTCAACAAGCGGCCATCCTGTGCCAGAACGGTGCCTAAACCAAGCTCTGCTTCGCTGTCACTGATCCAGCGTTGCCCCGGTTGATACTGCTGCGCCATGCTGCCTGACTCCCACCTTGAAAAAGCGGGCTATCTTAACGGAATGCAGGCTTCAGGGCCAAAGGATTAGGCGCAGCGGCAAGTTTTTAGCCACAAGCTGTAGCACGCCTAATGCGGTCATCTGTCAGTTTGCGAAGGTTGTGGGGCACCAGTGAGTGCCAACCCTGTCACAAGTTTGCGACCAGTGGCTCAAGGCACCTTCGCCGCAGCCGATAGCCTGCTGACAGGAGATCTCTTATATGTTGCCACCGATGCTCCCCTTGAGCGTTGTGCCAGTCACTTCCCAGCAGGATCCGATTCGTCAGCGACCGGACATTCCTCCAGTAGTGCCGGTGCAGGAAAGCTCGAACGAAAGCACGATCGATCTGCAAAAGCGTGATCCTGAAGAGGACGGTTTGCTGCTGCGCGAAGAACAGCGTCGCCAGCAGGAGCGCGATCGCCGTCGCCGCGAAGCCGATGAAGACCCTGAAGAACACCTCGCCGTGCCTGGTGATGAACTCAATGCCGACAACACCGTGCCCGTCGTGCCGCTGATGGAAGATCAGCCGCGTCAGGGTTTGTGGGTCGATATCGAGATCTGAGATTCGTCGTTTACATGAAATGTTTTAGAGCGTTGGTGCTGGCGACTGGTCAGCGTTGGCGTCAGGCTGCATTATTGGCGCAGTCCTGCCGTTGTCGCGGCAGTTGTGATTATTTTTAGCGATGTATGTTGCCATGAGCCAAGACGACAAACTGATCGACCTCAATTCTGAGCGTGCCAAGCGCGTACATGACATCAAAGAGAAGCGCTTGAACGAAGTGCGCAATGCCTTCGAGCAGGCAATGCCTTTGGGGAAGCCGAAGAAAAAACCGAAGAACAAGCCAAAAAAGCGTTGATCTCCTCCTGCATCCGTTGATGCATGTCAGTTATTTCCCTTCCTTTGCATTCTGTGTTGGCCGGACTTGATCCTGGTCAATTATTGCGCCTGCGTGTTTGGGTAACTTAGTTCCATCGCAGCAGAGCAGGTTCAGGAGGCCAGTCATGTTTTTCGATAACGTGGTTTTTGCCGGAGTGCTGACTGTCGGCCTCATGGTTCTGTTTTTTGCAGGGTTTGGATTTTTTATCTGGAAGGATGCGAATAAGCGCAAGAAGTGATTCTTCTGGATTGATGAGCACGCAAGGCATTTTGGGCGACTTCGGTTGCCCTTTTTTTTTGCCTTGGCGGCCTGTGGGCCGACCAGGCTCTTGGGGTTTTGGGTTTGTATCCGTTGCTGCGGGGGTTGCCTCTGGCGGTTTCGCCCTTACGGCGGGTCACCTTTTCGCTGGGCCGGCACTCCGGCGTTTGGAAAAGGTGACTCGCCGTAAGGGCGAAACCGCCAGAGGCAACCCCCGCAGCAACGGATATGCCCCCAAGCCCCCAAACCAAAAAAAGGCGCGATCCTCTCGAATCGCGCCTTTTTCATTTCAGCTATCTATCAGCTACCCAGCGCCTTGGACGCCAGCCAGAACAACCCGGCCGACAGTGCCACGGTCGCTGGCAGGGTCAGTACCCAGGCCAGCAGGATGGTGCGAACCGTCCCGCCTTGCAGGCCGCTCTTGTTGGCGACCATGGTACCGGCCACGCCCGAAGAGAGGACGTGGGTGGTGGACACCGGCAGGCTGAAGATGTTGGCCATACCGATCAGGGTCGCGGTAGTGATCTGCGCCGACATGCCTTGCGAGTAGGTCATGCCTTGCTTGCCGATCTTCTCGCCGATGGTCAGTACTACGCGTTTCCAGCCGACCATGGTGCCCAGGCCCAGGGCCAGAGCGACCGCCAGAATCACCCAGAACGGGGCGTATTCGGTGGTGGTGGTCAGGTCTTTGCGCAGTTTGTCGAGGTCAGCCTTTTCGCGGGGTTCCAGACCAGGCAACTTGCCGACTTTCTTCGCAGTGTCGTCCAGGCACAGCAGGTAGCGACGGACTTCAATACGGCTGTCCGAAGACAGCGAGTGATAGTCCGCAACACCTTTAAGGGTGTGCAGCAGGGCAGTGATGGTCGGTTCGGTCTGCTGCGGGTTGCAGCGGAATTTCTCCGGCAGGTCGCCTTCCACGCTCTTGCCCAAGGCCAGGAATTCACCCAGCGAATCGGCGTTGCGCTGGTAGAACTGGCTCAGGTGCAGCGTCGCGTCGCGGGTGCGTTCGATCTGGTAGGTGGTGCTGTTCAGGTCGAGGACGAACTGCGCAGGTACGATACCGATCAGCACCAGCATGATCAGGCCGATGCCTTTCTGACCATCGTTGGAGCCGTGCACGAAGCTTACGGCCATGGCCGAGATCACCAGAACCAGACGGTTCCAGAACGGTGGGTGCTTCTTGTCGTCGAGCTTGCGGCGTTGTTCCGGCGTCTTGTGCATCTTCGACAGCGGGCGCCACCATTTCAGACCGATCAGTACCAGCGCCGCGATCAGGAAGCCGGCCATTGGCGAGAACACCAGCGAGGCGCCGATGTCGATCGCCTTCTGCCAGTTCACACCATCGGCCAACGGAATGTCGTTGATCAGGGCGTTGGCCAGGCCGACACCGAGGATCGAACCGATCAGGGTGTGCGAGCTGGAGGCCGGGATACCGAAGTACCAGGTGCCAAGGTTCCAGGCGATTGCCGCGGCGAGCAACGAGAACACCATCGCCAGCCCGTGGCCGGTGTTCACATTGATCAGCAGCTCAACCGGCAGCAAATGGACAATGGCATACGCCACGCCAACGCCACCCAGCAGAACGCCGAGGAAGTTGAACACGCCGGAAAAGAACACCGCCAGGTGAGGCGGCATGGCTTTGGTGTAGATAACAGTGGCTACCGCGTTAGCGGTGTCATGAAATCCATTGATGAACTCGAAGGCGAGGACGAATGTCAGGGCGAGCAGGAGGCTCACAAGCACCCAAGCATCCAGTCCGCTGAATAAATCGATCATGAAGGTTTTCTGACCCGGTCGTAAGGGGGCGCGATTATGCCAGAAAAGTCTCGAAATCGATGCCCTACCTGCCAATCAGTAACACTCTTCTTCGAATTAATTTGTTGCAGCGCATTAAAACCAAGCGGCGCGCAGGGTCTTTCAAGTTACTGATTTTATTGGGAAAGGCCAGTGATGGCGGGGCTTTTGCCCCATAAAACACGGGCTCATACGCTTGTCTGAAATATAAATGAAACCTGTAAGAAGCTTCCTATCACCCTGTAGGACGGGGCAATGGCTGCTGCCCGCGGATAGCGGGCGCACAGGGCATCGTCATCACACCGCGCTTGTAAACGGTGCGCACTGACCCTCGAATATCAAAACCGGTTGGCTCATGGCTCTTCGGCTTTGAGTTCCTTTTCGATCTTTTCGATTTCCTGCTTGAAGACCTGATCCTGAACGGTGGGGCGCTTGCGCCACGCCTTGCGTTCTGGTTCTGGCTGAGCGGCGTAGGTGGTGACTTCCCCGCCGTAAACTTCCTTGTAACGTTGTTCCTGGCGCTCAAGTTCCGCGCGCAGTTCGTCTTTCGTCACAGTGCTACCTGTATGAGTTGAGTTAAATGTCTGGTGAAACGCACTGCAACGAATCGATTGAGCAATCTACCGAAGGCCAACACCTGAACAGGCGTTGCTGGGATCGGCAAGACGATCAAGACTTGCGTCTAGCAGGCGGCTACGGCACCAGATTAAAACTGACGCAGCATCAGTTTCCAGTTTCAGCGAGCGTTGGCGTTACATTGACAATAAGTGCCAGGCGCTGGCCGGGGCCGACAGCGATGGACATCGCGTCAGCGGGTGGCGACCCCGGTATTTGAGAACGGGATCCCACTGAGGTGCATTATAGCGGTCGATTCGGGAATGACTATCTTTGCCAAGTTAAAAACGGTTCCGGATGTGTGATTGTTTTGTTACTCGCAACTTTTATCGCTAGTTGAACTGCGCACAGACCGTTATTTGCCAAGTGATCTGTTTTTGACGTCATTTAGTCGAGCAACTCAGACGAAAATTCAATGTGCCGACGAAGTCAGCAAACGTCACATGAGGTCAGGCAAACACTACCGGATCAATTGCGATAATCGGTCGGCGGTTCGATAATCGCCCAATCTTCGCGTCGCAACCCTTGTGCATCCCGCCGCGAGCCGCTTGTATAGCCATCGATCCGTGCCGGATAAGGACCTGAAATGAACGATCAAATGCGCAACTCCTTCACTTCCGTGGCGCCGCCGATCGTCGCCTCGCCGGCCAAGCGCATTCAGGCGCTGACGGGGGATCCGGATTTTATGACCTCGCTGGCCCGTGGCCTGGCGGTGGTTCAGGCATTTCAGGAGCGCAAACGGCACCTGACCATCGCCCAGATCAGTCATCGCACGGAAATCCCCCGCGCTGCCGTGCGCCGTTGCCTGCACACCTTGATCAAACTCGGCTACGCCACCACGGACGGTCGCACCTACTCGTTGCTGCCCAAAGTGCTGACCCTCGGCCACGCTTATCTGTCGTCGACGCCGCTGGCCGTGTCCGCTCAGCCGTACCTCGACCGCATGAGCGAGCAACTGCACGAAGCCTGCAACATGGCCACGCTGGAGGGCGATGACATTCTGTACATCGCCCGTTCGGCGACCACCCAGCGTTTGATCTCGGTGGATCTGTCGGTGGGCGGGCGCCTGCCGGCATATTGCACGTCGATGGGGCGGATTCTGCTGGCGGCGCTGGACGACACGTCGTTAGGTGAATACCTCGACCACGCCGAACTCGTTGCCAAGACCAGCCGCACGATCCACACCCCGGACGCCTTGCTCGAATGCTTGCAGCAAGTGCGGCAGCAGGGCTGGTGCATTGTCGATCAGGAACTGGAACAAGGCCTGCGCTCGATTGCCGTACCGGTTTACGACGCTTCCGGCCAAGTGGTGGCGGCGCTCAACGTCAGCACCCACGCCGGTCGTGTCAGCCGTACCGAGCTGGAGCAGCGCTTTCTGCCGGGCCTGCTCAGCGCCAGTCGCGACCTCAGTGCGCAGCTGTTTGCCTGATGAAGCTGTTCGATAAACGCACAGTGTTGCGTTTATCGAATTGACGCTAAAACCCCTGGATCATTAATGTCGCGGCAGCGTCATCCGGCGCCGATGTGAATGAGCTCGCCGGACTGCCGACTCCCATAATAATGACAAGAGGCAACTCACCATGCGCATGCTCCCCGACTGTCTCCGCACTGATCGCTGTCGCCGGATTCAACGCAACGCCTGATCCCGACCTTCTATTCTTGTGCCTGTGCCGCTCTCTGGCCGGCCGCCGTTCGACTGCGTTTTTTGCGTGGAATAAAAATAATGAACCAGCCTCAGTCCGCTGTGGGTAACTGCCTCGACGTGCAGACCTTCATCAATGCTCAACCGATCTCGCGCTATCAGTGGCGAGTGGTGATCCTGTGTTTCCTGATTGTGTTTCTCGATGGCCTCGACACCGCGGCGATGGGGTTTATTGCCCCGGCGTTGTCGCAGGATTGGGGCATCGACCGCGCCAGCCTCGGCCCCGTGATGAGCGCCGCGTTGATCGGCATGGTCTTCGGCGCACTCGGTTCCGGGCCTCTGGCAGACCGCTTCGGGCGCAAAGTCGTGCTGGTCGGCGCGGTATTTCTGTTCGGCGCGTTTAGCCTGGCGTCGGCCTACGCCACCAACATCGAAGAGCTTTTGGTCCTGCGTTTCCTCACCGGGTTGGGCCTGGGCGCCGGTATGCCCAACGCCACTACGCTGCTCTCGGAATACACCCCGGAGCGCAAGAAGTCGCTGTTGGTGACCAGCATGTTCTGCGGCTTCAACCTCGGCATGGCCGGTGGCGGGTTCATTTCGGCGAAGCTGATTCCGGCGTTCGGCTGGCACAGCCTGTTGCTGATCGGCGGGATTCTGCCGCTGATTCTCACCGTGGTGCTGGTGTTTTGGCTGCCGGAGTCGGCGCGCTATCTGGTGGTGCGCAACCGTGGCACTGACAAAGTGCGCAAGACGCTGGCGCCAATCGATCCGGTTACCGTCGCCCAGGCTTCAAGCTTCAGCGTGCCGGAACAGAAAACCGTCAAGGCACGCAACGTGTTTGCGGTGATCTTCTCCGGCACCTATAGCACCGGCACCTTATTGTTGTGGCTGACCTATTTCATGGGCCTGGTGATCGTCTATCTGCTGACCAGTTGGCTGCCGACGCTGATGCGTGACAGCGGCGCGAGCATGGAGCAGGCAGCGTTCATCGGTGCGTTGTTCCAGTTCGGCGGGGTGTTGAGCGCGGTCGGCGTAGGCTGGGCGATGGACCGGTTCAATCCGCACAAGGTCATCGGCACTTTTTACCTGTTGGCCGGGGTGTTTGCCTACGCGGTGGGGCAGAGCCTGGGCAACATCACGCTGCTGGCGACGCTGGTACTGGTAGCGGGGATGTGCGTCAACGGCGCGCAATCGGCAATGCCGTCACTGGCAGCGCGGTTCTACCCAACCCAGGGCCGGGCGACCGGTGTGTCGTGGATGCTCGGGATCGGCCGCTTTGGCGCGATTCTCGGGGCGTGGATGGGCGCGACGTTGCTCGGATTGGGCTGGAATTTTGAGCAGGTGTTGACGGCATTGGTGATTCCGGCGGCGTTGGCGACTGCTGCTGTCGTGATCAAGGGCATGGTCAGTCATGCGGATGCGACTTGAGTTTCATCGTATGAATATTCGTTGAAGGTTCCATCCCCTTCGCGAGCAGGCCCGCTCCCGCAATGGAATGCATTTCAAATTGTGGGAGCGAGCTTGCTTCGGGCGCCGCTCCGACGAAGCTTTTGATCTGATTGTTAGGCTGACAACAATCTGTTCGATAAACGAACACTCAGTCGATTATCGGATTGTCTGGTGATTTTCACAGGCTTAATCTTCAGTGACTCCGGCGCTGAACCTCGCGCCTTTTTATCACTGGCGATCCACTACAAAAACGGGAGCCCGCTCCATGGCTGAGATCCTTTCGCTGCACGACGCGGTGAAGCAATTCGTCAACGACGGCGACACCGTTGCGCTCGAAGGCTTCACTCACCTGATCCCTACGGCGGCGGGTCATGAAATCATTCGTCAGGGCAAGAAAGATCTGACGCTGGTGCGGATGACGCCTGACCTGATCTACGACCAACTGATCGGTGCCGGTTGTGCGCGCAAACTGATTTTCTCCTGGGGTGGTAATCCAGGTGTGGGTTCGCTGCACCGTCTGCGCGACGCGGTCGAGAAGCAATGGCCGCAGCCGTTGGAAATCGAAGAACACAGCCACGCCGACCTGGCCAATGCCTACGTGGCTGGCGCTTCGGGCCTACCGTTCGCGGTGCTGCGCGCCTACGCCGGTTCCGACTTGCCCAAGGTCAATCCACTGATCAAGTCCGTCACTTGCCCGTTTACCGGTGAAGTATTGGCGGCGGTGCCATCGGTGCGCCCGGACGTCACGGTGATCCACGCGCAGAAAGCCGACCGCAAAGGCAACGTGCTGCTGTGGGGCATTCTCGGTGTGCAGAAGGAAGCCGCACTGGCCGCCAAGCGCTGCATTGTCACCGTCGAAGAGCTTGTCGATGACCTCAATGCCCCGATGAATTCCTGTGTTCTGCCGACCTGGGCCCTGAGTGCGGTGTGCCATGTGCCCGGTGGCGCGCACCCGTCCTACGCCCACGGTTACAACGAGCGCGATAACCGTTTCTATCAGGCGTGGGACCCGATCGCCCGCGACCGTGAGACGTTTACTGCGTGGATCAACGAATACATCCATGGCAGCGCTGATTTCAGCGAATTCCAGGCCAAGTTGGCCGCTGCTTCGGAGGCCAAGTAATGACTTACACCACCAATGAAATGATGACCGTCGCGGCGGCCCGTCGTCTGAAAAACGGCTCGGTGTGCTTCGTCGGTATCGGCCTGCCCTCCAAGGCTGCCAACCTCGCACGCCTGACCTCGTCGCCAGACGTGGTGCTGATCTACGAATCGGGCCCGATTGGCGCCAAGCCAAGCGTGTTGCCGCTGTCCATCGGTGACGGCGAACTGGCGGAAACCGCTGACACCGTGGTGCCGACCGGTGAGATTTTTCGCTATTGGTTGCAGGGCGGACGCATCGACGTCGGTTTTCTCGGCGCGGCGCAGGTCGACCGCTTCGGCAATATCAACACCACCGTGGTGGGCGACTACCACGCGCCGAAAGTGCGTCTGCCGGGTGCCGGTGGCGCGCCGGAGATTGCCGGTTCGGCGAAAAGCGTGTTGATCATCCTTAAACAGTCGGCGCGTTCGTTTGTCGACAAGCTCGATTTCATCACCTCGGTCGGGCATGGCGAGGGCGGTGATTCGCGCAAGCGCCTGGGCCTGCCGGGCGCTGGCCCGGTCGGCATCATCACCGACCTGTGCACCATGGAGCCGGAAGAGGGCACCCATGAGTTCGTGGTCACCGCGCTGCATCCGGGCGTGACCCGCGAGCAAGTGATCGCCGCCACCGGTTGGGCCATCCGTTTTGCCGACAACGTCGACACCACTGCCGAACCGAGCGAAGTCGAACTGACCGCGCTGCGCGATCTCGAAGCGCGCACCGCGGCGGCCCACGGTCAGGCACCGGGAGAAGCATGATGCGTGACGTTTATATCTGCGACGCGATTCGCACCCCCATTGGCCGTTTCGGCGGTGGTCTGGCCGCCGTGCGCGCCGACGATCTGGCTGCCGTGCCGATCAAGGCGTTGATGGAGCGAAATCCATCGGTGGACTGGAACGCAATCGACGAGGTGTTCCTCGGTTGCGCCAACCAGGCCGGCGAAGACAACCGCAACGTCGCGCGCATGGCGTTGCTGCTGGCGGGCCTGCCGGAAACCGTGCCGGGCGTGACCCTCAATCGCCTCTGCGCTTCGGGCATGGATGCGATCGGTACCGCGTTCCGTGCTATCGCCAGCGGCGAAATGGAGCTGGCGATTGCCGGCGGCGTAGAGTCGATGTCCCGCGCGCCGTTTGTGATGGGCAAGGCAGAGGCGGCGTTTTCGCGCAACATGAAACTGGAAGACACCACCATCGGTTGGCGTTTTATCAACCCGTTGATGAAGGCGCAGTACGGCGTCGATGCGATGCCGCAGACTGCCGACAACGTCGCCGATGACTATGAAATTTCCCGCGAGGATCAGGACGCTTTCGCCCTGCGCAGTCAGCAACGTACTGCGGCCGCGCAGGCAGCCGGCTACTTCGCCGAAGAAATCGTCGAGGTGCGGATTGCGCACAAGAAGGGCGAAACCGTGGTCAGCCAAGATGAACATCCGCGTGCCGACACCACGATTGAAGCCCTGCGCAAACTGAAACCGGTCAACGGCCCGGACAAAACCGTCACCGCCGGCAATGCCTCCGGGGTCAACGACGGCGCTGCCGCGCTGATTCTGGCCTCGGCTGACGCGGTGAAAAAACACGGCCTGACCGCCCGCGCCAGAGTGCTGGGCATGGCCAGTGCCGGGGTAGCGCCCCGGGTGATGGGCATCGGCCCGGTGCCGGCGGTGCGCAAACTCATCGAGCGCCTTGGTCTGGCGGTCGGTGATTTTGATGTGATCGAACTCAACGAAGCCTTCGCCAGCCAAGGCCTGGCGGTGCTGCGTGAATTAGGGCTGGCGGACGATGCCGCGCAGGTCAACCCCAACGGCGGCGCGATTGCCTTGGGGCACCCGTTGGGCATGAGCGGTGCACGGCTGGTGCTGACTGCCCTGCATCAGCTGGAAAAGACCGGTGGCAAGAAAGGTCTGGCGACCATGTGCGTCGGAGTCGGCCAAGGTCTGGCCCTGGCCATCGAACGCGTCTGACGCCGCCGTGACGAAGAAGAACAGAGGAAATCGAAATGTCTGACAAGCCTGGTTACCGTCGCCCGCAGGAAGGCACCCAGCCTGAGTACCTGCACCCGGCGTATCAATCCACCAATCTGCGCTCGCCGTCCAAGCCGTTGGTGTTTCTGCCGCATTCGCTGTCGGAAATCACCGGTCCGACCATCGGCGCCGAGCGTATTGCCGAGAAGGACAACGACCTGACCGCCCAACACGACGGCGAGCCGCAGGGCGAGCGCATCATCATCCATGGCCGTGTGCTCGACGAAAACGGCTTGCCGGTGCCGGGGATTCTGGTTGAGATCTGGCAGGCCAACGCCGCCGGCCGCTACAACCACAAGCGCGATCTGCACGACGCGCCGCTGGACCCGAACTTCACCGGCACCGGCCGCACCGTGACCGATGCGGACGGCTGGTATCAGTTCCAGACCATCAAGCCTGGCGCCTATCCGTGGGGTAACCATCACAATGCCTGGCGCCCGGCGCACATCCACTTTTCGCTGTTCGGGCCGAGCATTCTCACCCGACTGGTCACACAGATGTATTTCCCCGGCGATCCGCTGCTGGCCTACGACCCGATCTACAACTGCGTGCCAGACACGTCGGCCAAGGAACGTCTGATCGCCAGTTTCGATCTGGAGAAAACCATTCCGTCCTACGCCCTCGGTTATCGCTGGGACATCGTGCTGCGCGGGCGTGAAGCCACGCCGATGGAGAAATAAGATGACGCTGACTGCGACCACGTCCCACACCGTCGGGCCGTATTACCACATCGGCCTGACCTGGCTGAACCGCGAAAACCTCGCCAATGAACAAACCCTCGGCGAGCGCGTGGCGATCACCGGTCAAGTGGTGGACGGCAATGGCGATGTCGTCAACGACGCCATGCTTGAAGTGTGGCAGGCGAATGCCGCTGGCAAGTACGACCACCCGGAAGACGAGCAGGACAAACCCCTCGATCCGCATTTCGAAGGGTTTGGCCGGGTGCCGGTGGATGCGCAGGGGCGCTTCCGTTTCACCACGATCAAACCGGGTACGGTTGAGGGCCTGAAGGGCTCGACCCAGGCGCCGCATCTGGTGGTGCTGGTGTTTGCACGCGGGTTGGTGAAGCATTTGCTGACGCGAATCTACTTTGAGGGTGAGCCGGCCAACGTTGCTGATCCGCTGCTCGAATGCGTGCCGGCCGAACGTCGTGCGACGTTGCTGGCCAGGCCGGATGCGTCGGGGGTTTATCACTGGAATGTGATTTTGCAGGGCACTGATGCCGAGACGGTGTTCTTCGATTATTGAGATCAAGAGCAAAAGATCGCAGCCTTAGGCAGCTCCTACATTTGGAATGTGCTTTCTGTAGGAGCTGCCGAAGGTTGTGATCTTTTGATGTTCCAGCTTGTGGAACGGGACTGTTGCAAAGTGTGTCTAGACTCTGACTGTCCCTATTGAGTGAAAAATAATGACAACCCAGACCGCCCATTACACCGGCGAAGAGCGCAGCAAGCGCATCTTCGCGATTGTCGGCGCTTCGTCCGGCAACCTCGTCGAATGGTTCGACTTCTACGTCTACGCCTTCTGCGCGATCTATTTCGCCCCGGCGTTTTTCCCCTCCGACAATCCCACCGTACAACTGGTCAACACCGCTGGCGTGTTCGCCGCAGGCTTCCTGATGCGGCCGATTGGCGGCTGGATTTTTGGCCGGGTGGCGGACAAGCACGGCCGCAAGAACTCGATGCTGATCTCGATTCTGATGATGTGCTTCGGTTCGTTGCTCATCGCCTGCCTGCCGACTTACAAGGACATCGGCGTCTGGGCGCCAGTGCTGTTGCTGTTCGCACGTCTGCTGCAAGGCCTGTCGGTGGGCGGCGAGTACGGCACCACCGCGACCTATATGAGCGAAGTTGCGCTCAAGGGCCAGCGCGGTTTTTTTGCCTCCTTCCAGTACGTGACGCTGATCGGCGGACAATTGCTGGCGGTGTCGCTGGTGGTGGTGCTGCAACAGTTCCTCACTGAAGACGACCTGCGTGCCTACGGCTGGCGGATTCCGTTTGTGGTCGGTGCGGTGGCGGCGCTGATTTCGCTGCTCCTGCGCCGTTCGCTGAAAGAAACCACCAGCAAGGAAATGCGCGAGAACAAGGACGCCGGCAGCATCCGCGCGTTGTTCCGCGATCACAAAGCCGCGTTCATCACCGTGCTTGGCTACACCGCCGGTGGTTCGCTGATTTTCTACACGTTCACCACTTACATGCAGAAATACCTGGTGAACACCGCCGGCATGCACGCCAAGACCGCGAGCTACATCATGACCGGCGCGCTGTTCCTTTATATGTGCATGCAGCCGCTGTTCGGCATGCTCGCCGACAAGATCGGCCGACGCAGTTCGATGCTCTGGTTCGGCGCTCTCGGTACGTTGTTCACGGTGCCGATCTTGCTTAGCCTGAAAAGTGTCAGCAGTCCGTTCCTGGCGTTTGTGCTGATCACCGTGGCGCTGGCCATCGTCAGTTTCTACACCTCGATCAGTGGTCTGGTGAAAGCCGAAATGTTCCCGCCGCAAGTCCGCGCCCTCGGCGTCGGCCTGGCGTATGCGGTGGCGAACGCGATCTTCGGTGGTTCGGCGGAAGTCGTTGCGCTGAGCCTCAAGGCTGGCGGCATGGAAAACGTCTTCTACTGGTACGTCACGGCGATGATGGCGGTGGCCTTCCTGTTCAGCCTGCGGTTGCCGAAGCAGGCGAAATATTTGCACCACGATCTGTAACCCCATGTGCGCGGGCCGCGATGGCCCGCGCCGGCAAGGATTTTTATGACTCAGCGATCGGGCAATCAATTGTTCGATGCCTACTTCACCGCCCGCGATATGCGCGAAGTGTTCTGTGATCAGGGCCGTGTGCAGGCGATGCTCGACGTCGAAGCGGCGCTGGCCCGGGCCGAGGCGCGGGTGGGTTTGATTCCGGCGAGCGCTGTTGCGCCCATCGAGAAGGCCTGTCGCGCCGACCTCTATGACTTCGCAGCGCTGGGCGAGGCGATTGCCACGGCGGGCAATTCGGCGATTCCACTGGTCAAGGCGTTGGGCAAGCAGATTGCCGCAACCGACGCCGAGGCCGAGCGGTATGTGCATTTGGGTGCGACCAGTCAGGACGTAATGGATACCGGGTTGGTCCTGCAATTGCGTCAGGCGCTGGATCTGATCGAAAGCGATCTTGCGCAGCTGGCCGATTCTCTTGCTGCGCAGGCTCAGCGCCACGCGGCAACGCCAATGGCCGGGCGCACGTGGTTGCAACACGCGACACCGGTGACTCTGGGCATGAAAATCGCCGGATGGCTCGGCGCCGTGACCCGCAGCCGCCAGCGTTTGCGCGAGCTGAAACCCCGTTTGCTGGTGCTGCAATTCGGCGGAGCGTCGGGCACCCTCGCGGCATTGGGCGAACAGGCATTGCCGATTGCCCAGGCCTTGGCCGAAGAACTGCAACTGACCTTGCCGGAACAGCCGTGGCACACCCAGCGTGATCGCGTGGTGGAGTTCGGTGCGGTACTGGGTTTGATCGCCGGCAGCCTCGGCAAACTTGGCCGCGACATCAGTCTGTTGATGCAGACCGAGGCGGCTGAGGTTTTCGAGCCTTCGGCACCGGGCAAGGGCGGTTCGTCAACCATGCCGCACAAGCGCAATCCGGTCGGCGCCGCCGTGTTGATCGGCGCCGCCACGCGAGTGCCAGGGCTGGTGTCGACGTTGTTTAGCGCCATGCCGCAGGAGCACGAGCGTAGCCTCGGTCTGTGGCATGCCGAATGGGAAACCTTGCCGGAAATCTGCTGCCTCGTCTCGGGCTCACTGCAACAGGCGCGCCTGTTGGCGGATGGCTTGGAGGTAGACGCCGCACGCATGGCGCGCAACCTCGACCTGACTCAAGGGCTGGTGCTGGCCGAAGCGGTGAGTATCGTGCTCGCACAACGGGTCGGCCGCGACATCGCGCATCACTTGCTCGAACAATGCTGCAAACGTGCCGTGGCCGAACAGCGCCACTTGCGCGCCGTGCTCGGTGACGAACCGCAGGTCACTGCGCAATTGAGCAGCGCTGAACTGGATAATCTTTTGAACCCCGCCCATTACCTCGGTCAGGCGCAGGTCTGGGTCGAGCGTGCGGTGGCCGAACACAACGCTTTGACTGTCTGAAGGAGAGGGCTGTGGCTTTCGTTCAACTCGCCGATGGCGAACTGCACTATCAAATTGAAGGCCCGGTCGATGCGCCGGTGCTGGTGCTGTCCAACTCGCTGGGCACCGACCTGCACATGTGGGACGTGCAGATGCCGGCATTCACCGAGCACTTTCGCGTGCTGCGTTTCGACACCCGCGGGCACGGCAAGTCGTTGGTGACGCCGGGGCCGTACAGCATCGAGCAACTGGGCCACGACGTGCTCGGGCTGCTGGATGCGCTGCATATCGAGCGTGCGCATTTCTGCGGGTTATCGATGGGCGGGTTGATCGGTCAGTGGCTGGGGATCAATGCCGGGCATCGGCTGCACAAACTGATCGTGTGCAACACGGCAGCGAAAATCGGCGATCCGTCAGTGTGGAATCCGCGCATTGAAACCGTGCTGCGTGACGGTGCGTCAGCAATGGTTGCCCTGCGCGATGCGTCGATTGGCCGCTGGTTTACCCCGGACTTTTCCCAAGCCCATCCGGCGGCGGCCAAGCAGATTACCGACATGCTTGCGGCGACCTCGCCGCAAGGTTATGCGGCCAATTGCGCGGCGGTGCGCGATGCCGATTTCCGGGAACAACTGGCCTCCATCAACGTGCCGCTGCTGGTGATCGCCGGCACTGAAGACGCTGTGACGCCACCGTCCGGTGGCCACTTCATTCAGGAGCATGTGCGCGGTGCGGAGTACGCCGAGTTCTACGCGGCGCACCTTTCAAACGTGCAGGCAGGTATAGCTTTCAGCGATCGCGTGTTGGCTTTTTTAAAGGCTCAGTGAGGAAGTTTTTGTGGACGAGAAACAACGTTACGACGAAGGCATGCAGGTCCGCCGCGCAGTGTTGGGCGACGCGCATGTCGATCGCAGCCTGACCACACTGACCGAGTTCAACTCGGAATTTCAGGAGATGATCACCCGCCACGCCTGGGGCGACATCTGGACCCGCCCAGGTTTGCCTCGGCATACCCGCAGCCTGATCACCATCGCCATGCTGATCGGCATGAACCGCGAGGGCGAACTGAAACTGCACCTGCGCGCGGCGGCCAATAACGGCGTGAGCCGTGGCGAGATCAAGGAAGTGATCATGCAGAGCGCGATCTACTGCGGGATTCCGGCGGCGAACGCGACGTTTCATCTGGCTGAGTCGGTGTGGGATGAGCTGGGTGTTGAATCCCGGGAGTGATTGTCGGGTTTGAAAAGATCACAGCCTTCGGCGGTTCCTACAGGGGATTGCATTGCATAGTAGGAGCTACCGAAGGCTGCGATCTTTTGATCTTCAGACTGTGGCCACAATGAAAATGCGCTTGAACGGAAACAGCGTGTGCCCGTTTTCCTCCTGCGGATAATGCGCATGCACACGCATCAGAAAGTGATAAATGAAGCGCGCCTGTTCCTCCGACGTCAGCGCCTGCATCACCGGCCTTAGCGCCGAAACTTTGATCCAGTCATACACCGGCGACTTGCCGTCAACCACCTGCAATTGCTCGGTCTCCCAGATGTCCAGCGACGCGGTCAACGGTGCGAGCAAACGGTAGTAATCCTCAAGTGACAGCAAGGGCCGCGCCGCCATGCGCTGGCGCAGTTGCGGTGTGCCCAGTGGCGTGTTGCCGGGGCCGGCATCGTCGAGGGTGTCGAGCATCAGTCGATACCACAATGCATCGCGCCAGTCCGGCATGTGCGCTGCCAGGCACCCTCCATCATTTAGCAGACCCAGCAGGTTCGGCAGTAACGTTTCATGACCGTTGATGAAATGCAGAACCGCCGCTGCGAACAGCAGGTCAGCCGGTTGTTCGGGTCGCCATTCGAGCACGTCGCAGTGCTGCCACGATGCGTTGATCGGCAGGCAGCGGGCTTGTTCAAGCATTTGCTGCGAGCTGTCGATTCCCTGCAGTTGCGCGTGTGGCCAGCGCTCGGCCAACAACTGAGTGGCAATGCCCGTGCCGCAACCAAGGTCGTAAATACGCTGTGGGGTTTGCAGGTCGACACGGTCGAGCAATTCGTTGACCGGGCGTTGCCTGAGACGGGAAAACTGCTGGTAAGCCTTGGCATCCCAGTCGGGTGCCGTTTTGAGTCGAGCGATCATGAGGTGGTCCTCCGGTGATCAGCAGTGTCTTCCGTGACAACCTGGCTCAAGTCTTGAGGGACCAACTACAACAGATAACGGAAGTGGGTAGGGTTGTACGCCTGAGTCCTTCAGGTTTTTAAACTCTACTCGCCAGCAAAAAAAGCTCCAGCTGACCTGACGGGTGGCGTCTTGATACGGCCTTTTTTGTAGGAGCTGCGGCACGCTGCGATCTTTTGATTCTATTTTTCAAGATCAAAAGATCGCAGTGCCTACAGAGGGGGAGGTTAGAGCAAACTGATCGGATAGCTGACGATCAACCGGTTCTCATCAAACTCGTTATTGCTGAAATCCCGGCGCATGGTCGAATTTCGCCATCTGACGTTCAAGTCCTTGAGCGCGCCGCTCTGCACGGTGTAGCCCAGTTCCGATTCGCGGCCCCACTCCTTGCCGTCGGTGATGGTCCCGGTGTGTACGTTATCGCCGCTGATGTAGCGGTTCATCAGCGTCAGGCCGGGAACGCCGAGGGCTACGAAGTTGTAGTCGTGGCGGACCTGCCAGGAACGCTCCTGCGCATTGTCGTAGCTGGCGTTGTAGCTGTCGTTGGCCAGGGTGCCGCCGCTGGTGCCGTTGACGCGCATCCACGCGCTGTCGCCGGTGAGTTTTTGCAGGCCGACATAGAAGGTGCTGCCGCCATATTTTGCCGAGAACAATGCGGACCAGGTCTTGTTGTCGAGATCCCCGGCGCGCGCGCTGCCGTCGTCCTTGCCGTAGAAAAAACCGAGGTTGGCGCCCAGGGTCCATTCGCCCAGTGGCTGGCTGTGGACCAGATTGATGTATTGCTGGCTGTAGATGTCCTTGAGCTCGGCATTCCACAGACCGATCTGCGTGCGTTTTTCGTTGAAAGCGTATTCACCACCCTGGAAGTTGAAACGATCAGAGGTGAACGCCGCTTTGCCGGTCATCGACATGTCGCTCATGCTGCTGTCGTCGCGCGGGCTGTTGGCGCGGAACTGACCGCCGTAAAGCGTCAGGCCGTCGATCTCTTTCGACGTGATCTGACCGCCGCGGAAGGTTTGCGGCAGCGAGCGACCGTCGTCCGAACGCAGGATCGGCAGTACCGGCATCCATTCGCCGACCTTCACTTCGGTCTGCGACAGCCTCGCCTTGAACGCGACGTTGGTGCGGCCGAAGTTGTCCGCCGGGCGACCGTCATGATCCAGCGGCAACAGTTGCGTGCCGCCAGTGCCTTTGCCGCCGTCAAGCTTCAGCGAATACAGCCCGAGCACGTCCATGCCGAAGCCGACGGTGCCTTGGGTGAAGCCGGATCTGGCGTCGAGGATAAAGCTTTGCGTCCACTCTTCAGCCTTGCCCTGAGCCTTGGTCGGGTTGGTGAAGTTGCGGTTGATGTAGAAGTTGCGCAGGTTCAGGTTGACCTTGGCCCCTTCGACAAAACCGGCTTCTTCAGCCGCAACGGGCAAAGCCGCGCAAGCCAGTGCCAAGGCGATCAGGCCGGGGAATGCGTACGGCGCAGTTGGGTGGGTCATTGCAGTTTCTCTTGTTATTTTTTTGGGGCGAACGGAGTCCGGTGCCGGCGTTTTTCGCGGCGGGCATTGGCTTGCAGATTTCGGAATGAGCGGCGGTGATCAGCCGGACAGGGCAGGGCGCGGGGGCATGGTGTCGAACCTGATGTTATTGGTTTTGTGGGATGAATGGTGCGGGGCGCGGAGGCGGGGTTTCAATCGGGGAAAGCGGTTTTGGGGCGATTATCGAACGCAAGATTGGGCCGGGTTTTGCGATGCAGGTGATGGCCTTATCGCTGGCAAGCCAGCTCCCACAGGTTTTTGGGTTGTTCACATACCCCGGGTACACCCGAGAACCCTGTGGGAGCTGGCAAGCCAGCGATAGCGCCCGCCCAGACAACACAACTTTCCGGCAGGCAACAAAAAGCCCACCAATAAGGTGGGCTCTTTGTGTTCAGCAGATGATCAGAACAACTTCATCTTCGGTGCTTCTTCTTTCTGTGTTTCGTTTTGCGCAGTCTGCGCATTCCAGCCACCACCCAATGCCTTGTACAGGTTGACCGCACTGGTCAGCTGCGCGAGGCGGTCGGTGATCAGCGCTTGTTGGGCGCTGAACAGCTGACGCTGGGCATCGAGGAAGGTCAGGTTGCTGTCGACACCGATGCGGTAACGACGCTCGGCCAGGCGGTAGTAATCCTGGTTGGCCTGTACGAAATCACGCTGCGCCTGCAATTGCTCGGTGTAGGTCTGGCGTGCGGCCAGGCCATCGGCGACTTCCTGGAAGGCCGTTTGAATGGACTTCTCATAGTTCGCCACGCCAATGTCTTTTTGGATCTTGGCGTAGTCGAGGCTGGCGCGCAGGCTGCCGGCGTTGAAGATCGGCAGGTTGATCTGCGGCTGGAACAGCCACGTCCCCGAACCACCCTTGAACAGACCGGACAGGTCCGGGCTCAGGGTGCCCGCGTTGGCGGTCAGGCTGATGCTCGGGAAGAACGCTGCACGGGCGGCGCCGATGTTGGCGTTGGCGGCCTTCAGGTTGTACTCGGCCTGAAGGATGTCCGGACGACGTTGCAGCAGGTCCGATGGCAGGCCCGGCGGTACGTCGCTGAGCAGGTCATCGGCCAGAGGTTTGGCCGTTTGCAGATTGGCCGGGATGCCGGTGCCGAGCAGCAGGGTCAGGCTGTTTTCGTCCTGAGCCACCTGGCGGGTGTAACGCGCCAGCTGCGCCCGGGCGTTTTCCACCGAGGTGCGCGACTGCGCCAGATCCAGTGCCGAGGCCACACCGACTTCATTGCTGCGACTGGTCAGCTTGTAGCTTTCTTCGAAGGCACCGAGGGTGTCCTGAGTCAGCTTGAGCAGTTCCTTGTCGGCCTGCCAGGTCAGATAGGCGTTGGCGACGCTGGCGACCAGACTGATCTGGGTGCTGCGACGCGCTTCTTCAGTGGCGAAGTATTGTTGCAACGCTTGTTCGCTCAGGCTGCGCACCCGACCGAACAGGTCGAGTTCGTAGGCGCTGATGCCGACGGTGGCGGAGTACGAACTGCTGATCATCGACTCGCCGGTCTGCGACGCGCGCGCCGGCAGACGCTGACGGCTGCCGCTGCCATTGGCCGAAACCGCAGGGAACAGGTCGGCACGTTGAATGCGGTATTGAGCCGCATAAGCGTCGATGTTCAGTGCCGCGACACGCAGGTCGCGGTTGTTTTCCAGCGAAACCTGGATCAGCTGTTGCAGGGCCGGGTCATGGAAAAACTGCTTCCAGCCCTGCTCGGCAGCGGCTTGCGCCGGTGCCTGGGCCGGCGAGTACGCCGGCCCCTGCGGGTATTGGCCTGCGACCGGGGCCTCAGGCTGCTGATAGTCAGGTATCAGCGAGCAACCGCTCAGCACGAAGGCGGCGACTGCGAGGGAGAGTAGCGACTTGCTCATTGGCCAGCCTCTTTAGGAGTTTCTATGGCGTCATCCTTGTCGGCATTTTTACGCTGACCAATGGAAGACACGGTGACGAAGAACAGTGGGACCCAGAAGATCGCCAGGATCGTGGCCGTCAGCATACCGCCAATCACGCCAGTACCGATTGCATGCTGGCTGCCCGAACCGGCACCGGTCGAGATTGCCAACGGCACAACACCGAGCACGAAGGCCAGCGACGTCATGATGATCGGTCGCAGACGCATGCGGCAGGCTTCAATCGCCGCTTCGCGCAGACTGCGCCCTTGCTCATGCAGCTCCTTGGCGAACTCGACAATCAGAATGGCGTTTTTCGCTGCCAGACCAATGGTTGTCAACAGGCCCACCTGGAAGTACACGTCGTTGGACAGACCGCGCAGGCTGGTGGCCATCAACGCACCGATGATCCCCAGTGGAACCACGAGCATGACCGCGATCGGAATCGACCAGCTTTCATACAGCGCCGCCAGACACAGGAACACCATCAGCAGCGACAAGGCGTACAACGCTGGTGCTTGCGAGCCGGACAAACGTTCCTCATAGGACAGACCGGTCCAGGAGATACCGACACCCGAAGGAAGTTTCTTGGCAATCGCTTCGACTTCCGCCATGGCCTCACCGGTAGAGTAACCCGGCGCCGGAGCACCCAGCACTTCTACCGCTTCCACACCGTTGTAGCGCGCCAGCTTCGGCGACCCGTAGATCCACTCGCCTTTGGCGAATGCGGAGAACGGAACCATGGTGCCGGAGGCGTTGCGCACATACCACTTCTTCAAGTCTTCCGGGCTCATGCGCGAGTCCGGCTGGCCTTGTATGTACACTTTCTTCACTCGACCACGGTCGATGAAGTCGTTGACGTAGCTACTACCCAACGCAATCGACAAGGTGTTGTTGATGTCGTTGATGGTAACGCCAAGGGCGCTGGCCTTCTCGTCATCGATTTCCAGCTGGAACTGCGGTTCGTCGTTCAAGCCGTTCGGACGCACCTGAGTCAGGACTTTGCTCTGCGCCGCCATGCCAAGGAACTGGTTGCGTGCTGCCATCAGTTTTTCGTGACCGATACCGGCACGGTCTTGCAGGAACACGTCGAAACCTGTGGCGTTACCCAACTCCAGTACTGCGGGTGGTGCGAAGGCAAACACCATCGCGTCGCGGAAACTGAAGAAGTGCTGTTGAGCACGGGCGGCCAGTTTGAACACGCTGTTATCAGCGTCTCGTTCGCCCCACGGCTTGAGCATGATGAACGCCATACCCGAGCTCTGGCCACGACCGGCGAAGTTGAAGCCGGTTACGGTGAACACCGAAGCCACCGCGTCAGCCTCACCGCCATCCTTGTTCGGACGCAGCAGGTATTCACGCATTTCATCCACGACCACCTGAGTGCGCTCTGCACTGGAGCCCGCCGGCGTCTGCACCTGGGCGAACAGAACGCCCTGGTCTTCTTCCGGCAGGAACGCGGTTGGAATGCGAGTGAATAGCCAGATCATGCCGACGACGATCAGCAGGTAAGCCAGCAAGTACGGCGCCTTGCGGGTCAGCATGTTGCCGACACCGCGTTCGTAGCTCCGCACGCCGCGGTCGAAGTTGCGGTTGAACCAGCCGAAGAAGCCTTTCTTCGGCGTACCGTGCTCGCCTTTCGGAATCGGCTTGAGCATGGTTGCGCAGAGCGCCGGGGTGAAGATCAGGGCAACCAGTACCGACAGGGCCATAGCCGAAACGATCGTGATCGAGAACTGCTTGTAGATCACACCCGTGGAGCCGCTGAAGAACGCCATCGGCAGCAGTACCGCCGACAGTACGAGCGCGATACCGACCAGTGCGCCCTGGATCTGACCCATGGACTTTTTGGTCGCTTCCTTGGGCGACAAGCCTTCCTCGCTCATCACCCGCTCGACGTTTTCCACCACAACGATGGCGTCGTCCACCAGCAAGCCGATGGCCAGCACCATACCGAACATGGTCAGGGTGTTGATGCTGAAACCGGCGGCGGCGAGGATGCCGAATGTACCGAGCAGTACCACCGGCACCGTCATGGTCGTAATGACCGTGGCGCGGAAGTTCTGCAGGAACAGGAACATCACCAGGAACACCAGCACCACTGCTTCGATCAGCGTGTGAACCACACCCTTGATCGATTCAGTCACCACCGGAGTGGTGTCGTACGGGAATACCACTTCCATGCCTTGCGGGAAGAATGGTTTCAGGCCGTCGATGGTGGTACGCAAGGCCTTGGCCGTGTCGAGGGCGTTGGCACCGTTGGCCAGTTTTACCGCCAGGCCGGATGCCGGACTGCCGTTGAACTGGGCGCTGATCGCATAGTTCTCACCACCCAGGCCCACACTGGCAACGTCTTTGAGGCGGACCTGCGAGCCGTCCTTGTTGACCTTGAGCAGAATCTCTTTGAACTGCTCGGCGGTCTGCAGACGGGTTTTGCCGATGATGGTCGCGTTAAGCTGCTGACCCTGCACGGCCGGCAAACCGCCGAGCTGACCGGAGGACACCTGAACGTTCTGCGCAGCAATCGCGGTTTTGACGTCGACCGGGGTCAGGTTGAAGTTGTTCAACTTGGCCGGATCGAGCCAGATGCGCATCGCGTACTGGGCACCGAAGACCTGGAAGTCGCCGACACCCGCAGTACGGGAGATCGGGTCCTGCATGTTCGACACGATGTAGTTGGACAGGTCGTCCTTGCTCATGCTGCCGTCACGCGACACCACGCCGATCACCAGCAGGAAGTTCTTCACTGCCTTGGTCACGCGGATACCTTGTTGCTGCACTTCCTGCGGCAACAGCGGGGTGGCCAGGTTCAGCTTGTTCTGAACCTGTACCTGCGCGGTGTCGGAGTTGGTGCCTTGCTCGAAGGTCGCGGTGATGGTCATGCTGCCGTCGGAGTTACTTTCCGAGGACACATAACGCAAGTTGTCGATACCGTTGAGCTGTTGCTCGATCACCTGGACCACGGTGTCCTGCACGGTTTGCGCCGAGGCGCCCGGGTAGGTCACGGAGATCGCAATGGCCGGTGGCGCAATGCTCGGGTACTGGTTGATCGGCAATTTCAGGATCGAAAGTGCCCCGACCAACATGATCACCAGGGCAATTACCCAGGCGAAAATCGGACGGTCGATGAAGAATTTTGACATGGGTTACTCCCCTTTGCCGCCGGCGGCTTTATCAGCTGCCTGTGCGGGGGCCGGGTTCTTTACTCCGACGTTGGTCGCTTCACTGGCTTTTACTTCGACACCAGGTTTGACGTATTGCAGACCTTCGGTGATCAGACGATCGCCCGCTTTCAGGCCATCTTCGATCAGCCACTGGCTGCCTACGGTGCGGCTGGCCTTGAGCTGACGCAGTTCAACCTTGTTGTCCGGGCCGACAACCAGTGCGGTCGGGGTGCCTTTGAGGTCGCGGGTCACGCCTTGCTGTGGCGCGAGGATCGCGGCGCTGTTCACGCCGGCCTGCAACTGGGCGTGGACGAACATGCCTGGCAGCAAGGTGTGATCAGGGTTCGGGAACACGGCACGCAGGGTTACGGAACCGGTGGTCTGGTCAACCGAGACTTCGGAAAATTCCAGCTTGCCGTCGAGCTTGTATTGGCTGCCGTCCTCGAGGGTCAGCTTGACTGCGGCAGCATTGTCGCCGGCCTTTTGCAGGCGACCACTTTCCAGCTCGCGACGCAGTTCCAGCATTTCAACCGAGGATTGAGTAACGTCGACGTAGATCGGATCGAGCTGCTGGATCACAGCCATCGCGTCGGTCTGGCCGTTGTTGACCAGCGCACCTTCGGTGACCGAAGAGCGACCGATGCGACCGGAAATCGGCGCGTAGACCTTGGTGTAGCGCACGTTGATCTGTGCGGTCTGCAAGGACGCTTCCGATTCCATGCGGTTGGCCACGGCAGTGTCGTATTCCTGACGGCTCACGGCTTGCTCATCGACCAATTGCTTGTAGCGGTCGGAGATCGACTTGGTCGAACGCAGGTTGGCTTCGGCGCTTTTCAGGGTCGCTTCATAAACCGACGGATCGATCTGATAGAGCTGCTGGCCGGCTTTGACATCGCCGCCTTCCTTGAACAGACGCTTGAGAATGATGCCGTTGACCTGTGGTCGCACTTCAGCAATGCGGAACGCACTGGTGCGGCCCGGCAGCTCGGAGGTGAGGGTAAACGCTTGTGGTTGCAGGGTGACGACGCCGACCTGAGGAGGCGGAGCGGCCGGTGCCGCTTCTTCCTTTTTACATCCGCTGAGCAGCGATGCCAGGGCGACGGCAGTGACCAGAGCGGTAACAGCTGGCTTGAATTGCATGAAGATCCTCGGGTCAGGCGCGCAAAAAACGCACAAGAAGTGTGGAAGGGTAAAAAAATACTATCGGGTGGATAAGTAGCTTGCTAAGTAATATACTTACGTTCATGGTTGTTTGTAAACACCTTGGCCACGTACCCACCCTGTTACAAAAGTCGTTGCAAGGTTTGAAATTGTAGGCTGGGGAGCCGATTCAAGAGAGATCGACCCCCTCTTTGTTCAGCGGATGTTCAATCCATCCCTGAAAAATCCTGTTTGAGGTTTTACTGCCATGGTCCGTCGTACCAAAGAAGAAGCTCAGGAAACGCGAAGCCAGATTCTCGAAGCGGCAGAGAAAGCGTTCTATGAACGGGGCGTGGCCCGCACGACTTTGGCGGATATCGCGACAATGGCCGGCGTCACGCGCGGCGCCATTTACTGGCATTTCAGCAACAAGGCCGATCTGGTGCAGGCCATGCTCGACAGCTTGCATGAGCCGCTGGATGAATTGGCCAAAGCCAGTGAAAGCGAAGATGAACTCGACCCGTTGGGCTGCATGCGCAAATTGTTGATTCATTTGTTTCATCAAGTTGCGCTGGACCCGAAGACCCGTCGCATCAACGAAATTCTGTTTCATAAGTGCGAGTTCACCGATGAAATGTGCGATCTGCGCCAGCAGCGCCGGACGGCCAGTCTCGATTGCAATCTGCGTATCGGGTTGACCCTGCGTAATGCGGTGAATCGCGGCCAGTTGCCGGAAGATCTCGACACTGTCCGTGCGGCCATCAGCATTCATGCCTATATCGATGGCCTCCTCTATGGGTGGCTATTGGCTCCGGACAGCTTCGAGCTGCACGCCGAAGCCGAGCGTTGGGTCGACACAGGACTGGACATGCTGCGGCTGAGCCCCAGCCTGCGCAAATGAACAATCTGTAATTGGCACAGCTTATGTCAGTTGGCCTGCTTTTATACAGATTTGTGGCGCGCAGTTTACAGGGAGTGAATGACGGATTTTGTAGGGGAATTGTGTCGCTCTTGTTAAACCGTGTAGGCCGCTAGCCCCTCACCCTAGCCCTCTCCCAAGGGAGAGGGAACTGACCGAGGTGATCTTTCAAGTTGCGCCGACTTGAAATACGAGCCGAACTCAGGTTCGAAAGCCACATGAATCGGCTCCCTCGCCCTCGGGAGAGGGCTGGGGTGAGGGGCCAGGTCTCACACCGCGCAATCAATCTCCAGGCGAACACAAAAAAGCCCCCGACACTCACAAGTCGGGGGCTTTTGCGTTTCTGCGTCAAGGCTTACAGCGTTGGATAGTCGATGTAGCCAACCGGGCCTTTAGCGTAGAACGTTTCCGGGTGTGGCTCGTTCAGCGGCGCATCGGCTTTCAAGCGCGCCGGCAGATCCGGGTTAGCAATGAACGGTACACCGAACGCCACGGCGTCAGCCTTGCCGCTGGCCAGCCATGCGTTGGCGCTGTCCTTGGTGAAGCGTTCGTTGGCGATGTACGGGCCGCCGAAGGCTTCCTTGAGTTGCGGGCCGAGGCTGTCGGCGCCTTCTTTCTCGCGGGAGCAGATGAAGGCGATGCCACGCTTGCCCAGCTCACGTGCCACATAGGTGAAGGTTTCAGCCAGATTGTCGTCGCCCATGTCGTGGGAATCAGCGCGTGGTGCAAGGTGCACGCCGACACGACCGGCGCCCCAGACTTCGATTGCCGCGTCAGTCACTTCCAGCAGCAAGCGGGCACGGTTTTCCAGGGAGCCGCCGTAATTGTCGGTGCGCTGGTTGGTGCTGCTTTGCAGGAACTGGTCGAGCAGGTAACCGTTGGCGCCGTGGATTTCCACGCCATCAAAACCGGCCGCCTTGGCGTTCTCGGCACCGGTGCGATACGCGTCGACGATCTCGGCGATTTCAGCGGTTTCCAGTGCGCGCGGGGTTGGGTAGTCGGCCATTGGACGCACCAGGCTGACGTGACCTTTGGGCTGGATAGCGCTCGGTGCGACCGGTGCTTCACCGTTCAAATACGAAGGGTGAGAGATCCGGCCCACGTGCCACAGTTGCAGGAAGATCTTGCCGCCGGCGGCGTGAATGGCTTTGGTCACGTTGGTCCAGCCACGCACCTGATCGTTCGACCAGATGCCCGGGGTGTCCGGATAGCCGACACCCATCGGGGTCACCGAAGTGGCTTCGCTGAGAATCAGGCCGGCGGAGGCGCGTTGTACGTAGTACTCGGCCATCAGCGCGTTTGGCACACGGCCTTCGTCAGCGCGGCAGCGGGTCAGCGGGGCCATGATGATGCGGTTGGCCAGCTCGATGTCGCCCAGTTTGATCGGATCGAAAATAGTTGCCATGAAATACAACCCTCTTGGTTTAAGTGGTTAATCAGTGAGTCGCAGGGGCCAGTTCGGCATTGCCGTTCTGACGGAAAGTAATCAGGGTCACCAGCAGGGCAAGCACTGCCAGGGCAGCGGCGGCCAGAGGCACGCTGGTCAGGCCGAAGCCGTGGGCGATGACGCTGCCGCCGACCCAGGCGCCGAGGGCGTTACCGACGTTGAACGCGCCGATGTTCAGGGTCGAGACCAGGTTCGGTGCAGCTTTGCCGAAGGTCACTACGTTGATTTGCAGTGCCGGTACGGCTGCGAATGAAGCAGTGGCCCAGAGGAACAAGGTGATTTCAGTCGGGATCAGCGCGACGCTGGTCCAGCTCAACACCGTGGAAATCACCGCCATCGCCACGAACACGCCAATCAGGGTGGCAGCGAGGCGTTTGTCTGCGAGCTTGCCGCCGATGATGTTGCCGACGGTAAGACCGAGACCGATCAACAGCAGCGTCCAGGTCACGCCTTTTGGCGAGACGCCAGTGACATCGCCGAGCAGCGGGGCGACGTAGGTGAAGAGGGTGAACATCGAGGCAGCGAACAGAGCGGTCATGCTCAGCGACAGCCAGATACCGGCGCCTTTGAGGGCGGCGAGTTCGGCGCGCATATCGAGCTTTTCTTCGTCACGTTTGGCCGGCAGGAAGCGGATCAGGCCGATCAGCGCGATCACACCGATCACGGTCACTGCCCAGAAGGTCGAACGCCAGCCGGCCTCCTGACCCAATGCGGTGCCCAGCGGCACGCCGAGGACGTTGGCCAGGGTCAAACCGGTAAACATCAGGGCGACTGCCGAAGCGCGTTTGTTCGGCGCCACCAGACCTGCCGCTACCACCGAACCGATACCGAAGAACGCACCGTGGCAAAGCGCGGTGACGACACGGGCGAACATCAGCACGTTGTAGTCACTGGCCATTGCACAGAGCAGGTTGCCGACAATAAAGATGCCCATCAGCGCGACCAGTGCAGCCTTGCGCGGCAGTCTGGCGGTGGCCAGTGCCATGAACGGCGCACCAATGGCCACGCCCAGGGCGTAACCGGTCACCAGCCAGCCGGCGCCGGGAATCGACACGCCGAGGTCGGCCGCCACATCGGGCAGCAGGCCCATGATGACGAATTCGGTGGTGCCGATGGCGAAGGCGCTCAAGGCGAGTATGAGTAGCGAGAGGGGCATCGTTGTTTCCTTGTGGGCTGGCTGACGTTAAGGGTCAGAGCTCTTTACTGAGTGTGCTGAGGAACGCCTGAATGACGTCCTCGTTACGTTTGAAAAAGTGCCATTGACCGGCCTTCTGGCTGCTGATCAGTCCGGCGCGTTGCAGGGTCGCCAAATGGGCGGACACGGTTGATTGCGACAGGCCGCAGCGTTGATCGATCTGCCCGGCGCAAATGCCGTACTCATGGTTGTGCAACTGTTCCGGGAATTCGCCTTTCGGGTCTTTCAGCCAGTTGAGGATGTCTCGCCGTACTGGGTGTGCCAGGGCTTTTATTATTTCGTCGAGGTCAAGGTTCATGGCAGGGTGCTCGGTGTGTAAAACGCTATATCGCGATGAGGCGAACTTTAAATCGCTACTTCGCGATATACCAATATGATTTTGATCTGACGACCGCACAAATCGGTATATCGGGTTATAACGATACGCTGGGTGTATTGGAACGAGGGCGCGGTGCTAAGCTGCGCCCATGAACTATCTTGCACATTTGCATCTCGGTGGCCAGCGCCCCGACCAATTACTCGGCAGTCTGTATGGCGATTTCGTCAAAGGCCGGCTGCAAGGCCAGTTTGCCCCGGAGATCGAGGCGGGGATTCAACTGCATCGACGGATTGACGTGTTCACTGATCGCCATCCGCTGGTGGACATCGCGCTGGGGCGGTTTTCCGATACCCGTCGGCGTTATGCCGGGATCGTCCTTGATGTCTTTTTCGACCACTGTCTGGCGCGGGACTGGCGGTTGTACGCGGATCAACCGCTGGCGCAGTTCACCGCTGACGTTTATGGAGTGTTGTCCCGCGAACCGCAATTGCCCGAGCGCCTGGCGAAGATTGCGCCGCACATGGTCGCCAATGACTGGTTGGGCTCGTATCAGGAGTTTGAAGTGCTTGATCAGGTGCTGCGCGGGATCTCCCGGCGATTGAGCCGGCCAGAGGAACTGGCGGGGGCGATGCAGGAATTGCGGCGGTTGTATGAGCCGCTGAGTGAAGACTTCCGACTTTTCTATCCGCAACTCCAGGATTTCGCCCAGTCTCCAGCAACCCCCTGAATCCCTGTGGGAGCTGGCTTGCCAGCGATGGCGTCAGCACATTCAACATTCGTGTCGGCTGGTCTACCGCTATCGCTGGCAAGCCAGCTCCCACAGGGGCCGAGGGTGATTTCTGAATTTGTATTTCAGGCGGCGATTGTCGGGCGCATTGGGGATTGTCGGGTTTCCGGAATCGATCCAAACAACACCTTCTGCACCGCCTGCTGCGCTTCAAACGCCAGCGCCGCACGTTCCCGGCCCTCGCAGGCGATCGGCTTGAGCAGATGCACTTCGACGTCGCCGCAATCATTGCTGAACAGACGCATCAGGTGCGACAGCAGATCATCGTCACCAATGAACGGTGCCAACGTATCGACTTCGCCGTCACGCAGATAACGGATCGCCACCGGTTGCAACATCACCTCTGAATCAATCGCCGCCGACAGCAAGCGACCGTGAAAGGTGCGCAGTGAACGGCCATCGGTGGTCGTGCCTTCCGGGAACATCAGCAGTGAATGATCGGTTTGCAGGTGCCGGGTCATCTGTTTGCGGATCAACTGGCTGTCGCCCGAGCCACGGCGGATAAACAGGCTGCCAGCCTTGGCTGCGAGCCAACCCGCGACCGGCCAGGTGCGCACTTCGGCCTTGGACAGAAACGATAGCGGTGTGAGCATGCCCAGCAGCGGAATATCGGTCCACGACACATGATTGCTGACCCACAACATCGGCTGCTTTGGCAGTTCACCGTGGACGGTCATGCGAAAGGGCAGGGCATTGCTCAGGCGCGCCATGAAAAAGCGCGACCAGCGCTGGCGACGTTCCATCGAGTGCGCCAGGCCAATCCTCTCGAACACGCCGAACAGACTGGCCATGGTCAATCCCAGCGATACCACCAGCAGCACTCGCGCGATCCGCGCGTAAACCCGCAACCGGCTCATCACACGGCCGCCTTGAAGTGCTTGGCGTAGCGCGGGCAGAGTTCGTCGCGCTTGAGCAGGATGAACACGTCGGCGACCTGGAAGTCTTCGTCCCAGCACGGCTCGCCGCAGATCTTCGCGCCCAAGCGCATATAAGCCTTGAGCAGCGGCGGCATTTCGGCGATCACGTTCGACGGAATATCGAGGGTTGGCAGCGGTTTTTTTGGCTCGGCACGCAAGTTTTCGGTGCACAGATAACGTTCGCGCAGACGCTGCATGATCGCGTGGGCCTGTACGCCACCGTCCTGCATCGGGATGCTCGCGCAACCCATCAGATAGCTGTAGCCGCCCTCGTTCAACACTTCGGCCAATTCACCCCACAGCACTGCAATCGTCCCGCCGTTACGGTAGGCCGGGTCGACGCAGGTGCGGCCGATTTCCAGGATCGGGCCTTGCAGATGGGCGAGGCCATGCAGGCTGAATTCTTCTTCGCTGTAGAACTTGCCAAGGCTGCTCGCGGCGGTGTGATCGAGCAACCGCGTGGTCGCGACCAGGCGACCAGTGTTGAGGTCACGCACGCCGATGTGGCTGCAGTGAACATCATAATCATCCATGTCCAGACCCAGTTCCGCGCCTTTCAGTTTGGCGTTGAACTCGCCGCTGAAGACGCTGAATCGCAGGGCCTGGGCTTGCTGCAAGGCTTCGGCGCCGATCAGGCGTTCGGCTTGCAGACGGCGTTCATTGCCGGTGTCGCTGATGCGGGCGATCTGAGTCATTTGAATCTCCGTACGGGCCTTGAACCCGTCATGGGTTGCAGCCGATCGACTTTCTTTATGCAGCCGTGTTGTGCAAAGTCAGGCTATGTAGCCCCGGTGTCATCGCCATGAACCTTTGGTGATGCTTATATGACAGCCCACAAGGAGCCTCTTATGCCCTGGCCAGATCTGTTGCAAAGCCGTGAACGATTGCCCGCCGTTGCTGACCTGGCCGAGGGTTTTGCGACGTTGTTGCAGCAGTTGGGCAACGTCACGCCGTTCGAATTGGCGGTGGCGGGCGGGCGGCGGATGGCGACGCCTGGGCTGGCGTTTCTGGTCGGTTATCAAGCGGCATTGCGCATGTTGTGGCCGAGCGCACCGCTGAGCCTCGGCGCGTTGTGTGCGACCGAACAGCGCAGCCTGCGTCCGGCCGACATGCAAACGCGGCTGACGGATTTACGCTTGAGTGGCGCCAAGGATTTCGTCACCGCCGGCGATGCGGCGGACTGGCTGCTGATCGCCGCACGCAGTGAAGAGGCCGGCGCAACGCCGCGCCTGAGTCTGGCAGTGGTGTATCCCGGTGAGCCCGGTGTGACGGTGGAAAAACTGCCGGCTCTGCCGTTGATGCCCGACATCAGCCATGGCCGGCTGCATCTCGATGGGGCTCTGTGCGAGTTGCTCGCGGGGGACGGCTGGGATGCTTATGTCAAACCGTTTCGCACGCTGGAAGATGTCTATGTGCTGAGCGCGATGACCGCCTGGTTGTACGGCGTCGGGCAGGACAGCGACTGGCCACAGACCCTGCAACTGCGCTTGCTGGCGCTGCTGGCCGGGTGTGCGGAGATGAGTCGACAGCCGCCGAACAATCCGGCGGGGCATGTGTTGCTCGGTGGTTTGTTTGCGCAGTTTGATGCGCTCAACACCGAGATTGACCAAGCGTTAAGCGAAGGTGATCCGCAATGGGCGCAGATGTGGCAGCGTGATCAGGCGGTGATGCAGTTGGCCGCCAACGCTAGAGCCAAGCGCCTGGCCAAGGCTTTGGCGGTGATCTGACGGGCCCCATCGCTGGCAAGCCAGCTCCCACAGGATTGTGTGATTGCCACAGATTGTCTGGACACCATTCACCCTGTGGGAGCTGGCTTGCCAGCGATGACGGCCTTATGAACAGCCAGGATCGCCAATTTGTCATGAGCCCCGACTACGCTCAGCAGGTTCTCCCCAAGAGCCCTCACCATGTTCAAAGGCCTGTCGCTGTTTCTGCTGCTGATCAGCTTCACCGTTCAGGCCGAATCATGGCCCGGCGAACAGTGGCCGGTTGGTCAGCAGATCACAGCGGTTGAGGATCTTCAGGCCTACGCCTTCCCACCCCGCGACGATGCCACTCGCCAGGGCATTCGCACCGATGCCCTGTTGATCATTCGCGATGGCCAGATCATCTACGAGCGCTACGCCGGCCCGACTAACGCACAAACCCCACACCTGACCTGGTCCATCAGCAAAAGTCTGATGGCCACCGTACTCGGCATTGCCTACGGTGAAGGCCTGTTCAAGCTCGATGATCCAGCCGTGAAGTTCTACCCGGCGCTGGAGAAACACCCGGCGATCACTATTGCCGATCTGCTGCATTGGGCCTCGGGCATCGACTGGCAGGAAGACTATGAATACGCCCCGCTGAAATCCTCGGTGGTGGCGATGCTCTACACCCGTGGTCACCAGGACATGGCGCGATTCACCGCCGATCACCACAGCTACGCCGTACCGGGGCAGGCATTCCGTTACTCCAGCGGTGACAGCAATCTGCTGGCGGCAGCTTTGAAATCCATCGTCGGCCCAAAGCGATATCCAGACTATCCGTGGACAGCACTGTTCGAACCGTTGGGCATCCGTCATGCCGTGTGGGAAACCGATGCCAACGGTACGTTCGTCGCATCGTCCTATGCCTACCTGACCGCGCGGGATCTGGCGCGTGTCGGTGTGTTGATGGCCCGCGACGGACGCTGGAATGATCGGCAATTGCTGCCCAAGGAATGGCTCACCTTCAACCTGCAACCTTTCGCCGGTTACGAGGCCCATCAGGATGAAGCCGTGCCCGGCGGCCACTGGTGGCTTAATCGCCCGGCGCAAGGCGCATCGTCACCGTGGGCCGATGCACCGCCCGATACCTTCGCCGCGCTGGGTCATTGGGGCCAGGCGCTGTACGTCATCCCCAGCGAAAAACTGGTGATCGTGCGCTACGCCGATGATCGCGACGGCAGCTACCGCCACAACGAACTGCTCAAGCGTGTGCTTGCGGCGGTGCGGCCATGAAGCGGTTCTTGCTGGTGTTGCTTGTCGTGCTGCTCGGCTGGATCGCCTATGAGCGCGAGAACCTCTGGGCCTTCCCGGACATCATCAGCGCCTACACAGCGAAGGAATATTGTTCGTGCCGCTACGTCATGAACAACGACGCCGAATATTGCCGCGGCTATGTGAAGCAGTGGCTGCCAACCAGCGGCTTCAGCGATGACGTCGATAGCAAAACCATCAGCGTCAGCGGCATGGGCCGCAGCAACAGCGCGCAATGGTTGAGTGAGCGCCAGGGCTGCCGCCTCAACCCCTGAACACACAATTGCCCTGCAAACGGAAAACCCTGGAGCTGCCGCAGGCTGCGATCTTTTGATCTTCGATTTGCAATAACGCCCCAGCCAGTTAATGTTCGGCTCAGGTTTATCGCCCCCACGAGTCCGCAATGTTCAACCGCTCCCTCTACAAAACCCTGTCCTGCCTGCTGCTGGCTGCCGCTGCGTTGCCGGCGCAGGCCAATTGGTACCTGGACGGCGAGTCGTCACGGCTGTCGTTTGTCAGCACGAAAAACGCCCACATCTCCGAAGTGCAGCGCTTTCTGGTGCTGCATGGCAAGGTCGATCCGAACGGTCGCGCCGAGGTCGAGGTCGAGATGGATTCGATCAACAGCGGCATCCCGCTGCGTGACGAGCGCATGCGCAAGGAGCTGTTCCAGATCGAGCAATTCCCCGACGCGACCATCACCACCCAGATCGACCTGCGCCCGATCAACGATCTGGCCCCCGGTGCGCAACTGGAGTTGCGTCTGCCGCTGACCGTCACTCTGCATGGCAAGCAACACGAGTACCCGGCCGAGCTGCTGGCAACGCGTCTTGATGATCGACGCTTCCAGGTGGTTACACTGGAGCCAGTGGTGATCAACGCCGAGGATTTCGATCTTGCCCCAGGGCTGGAAAGCCTGCGTAAATTGGCCGATTTGTCGGCCATCAGTCTGTCGGTGCCGGTGGGTGCGGTATTGATTTTTACGGCGCGCTGACATGCGCGGTGCGATCTTCCCTTGGCGTGACGGCAACCGTTTCGAGCTGTTGATCGACGGCCCGCAATTCTTCCCGCGCATGCTTGAGCAGATTGCCGGCGCCCAGGAGCAGATCGAACTTGAGCTGTACCTCGTCGAGGCTGGCGCCTGTGCCGAAACCATCGTCCAAGCGCTGGTGCTGGCCGCCGAACGGGGTGTGCACGTGCGCTGCCTGTTCGACGACTACGGCAGCCTCGCGTTTACCCTGAGCCTGCGTAAACGCTTGACCGACGCGGGGGTTGAGCTGCGCTTCTACAATCGCCTGCACTGGCGGCGCTGGGTCGGCAATTTCTATCGTGACCACCGCAAACTGCTGCTGGTTGATCAGCGGCTGGCGGTGGTCGGCGGCACGGGCGTCACCGATGAGTTCTGGACCCCGGGGCACGACACCAGCGAGTGGCACGAAGTGATGGTGGAAATCAGCGGCCCGCTGGTGCTCGACTGGCAGCTATTGTTCGACCGCCAGTGGATCGCCAACCGCCATCGCCGTGCCTGGAAGCCATCCGCGCGTGTCGGCTTGCCGCGTCTGCCCAAGGTGCCGGACATGGGCGAGGGCATGGGCCGCGTGGCTTACGCCGACGCCCGCCAGCACCGCGACATTCTGCAATCACTGTTTCGGGCGCTGAACAGCGGGCAAAAACGTATCTGGATGGCCACGCCGTACTTCCTGCCGACCTGGAAAATCCGCCGCTCGCTGCGCAAGGCCGCCGACCGAGGTGTCGACGTGCGCCTGCTGTTGACCGGGCCGCGCACCGATCACCCGTCCGTGCGCTACGCCGGGCATCGCTACTACCCGCGACTGCTCAAGGCCGGCGTGCAGATCTACGAATACCAGCCGTGCTTCCTGCACCTGAAAATGGTGCTGGTGGACGATTGGGTGAGCATCGGTTCGTGCAACTTCGATCACTGGAATTTGCGCTTCAATCTGGAGGCGAATCTTGAGGCGCTCGATCCGTCGTTGACGGCAGCGGTGGTGGCGAGTTTCGACAAGGATTTCGGCTTGAGTCAGCGGGTGAGTCTGGAGGAGTGGCAGAGGCGGCCGTTGTGGCGGCGGGTGAAACAGAGGGTTTGGGGCTGGGTGGATCGAGTGGTGGTTAACATCCTCGACCGTCGCGGGTAAACCGATTTTGAATACACCCTAAATCCAATATGGGAGCGAGCCTGCTCGCGAAGGCGGTGTGTCAGTCAGCAATTGTTTATCTGAATGACCGCTTTCGCGAGCAGGCTCGCTCCCACAGGGTTTGCGGTGTGCTTGCAGTTACAGCAACTCAAAGCTCTGCTGCGTCACATCCTGCGAATCCAGACCGATCTGCACGTTGAACTTGCCGGGCTCGGCCGCGTACTTGAGTTGGGCGTTGTAGAACTTCAGCTCCTCCTCGGTGATGGTGAAGTGCACGACTTTCTGTTCGCCGGCCTTGAGCATGATTTTCTGGAAGTTCTTCAGTTCTTTCACCGGGCGAATCATCGAACCGGTGACGTCCTGAATGTACAGCTGCACCACGGTTTCGCCGTCACGCTTGCCGGTGTTCTTCACCATCACACTGGCGTCGAGCTTGCCGCTGGCGTTCAGGGTGGTCGAGGACAGCGCCATGTCGCTCAGGCTGAAATCGGTGTAGCTCAAACCGTAACCGAACGGGAACAGCGGGCCCGTCGTGTCATCGAAATACTGCGAGGTGTAGTTGCCCGGTTTGCCCGGTGTGAACGGCCGGCCAATGCTCAGATGGTTGTAGTAGGTCGGAATCTGCCCAACGGAGCGAGGGAAGGTCACCGGCAGTTTGCCCGACGGGTTGTAGTCGCCGAACAGCACGTCAGCGATGGCGTTGCCGCCCTCGGTGCCGCTGAACCAGGTTTCCAGAATCGCATCGGCCGACTGGTTCTCTTCGAGAATGGTCAGTGGGCGGCCGTTCATCAAGACCAGCACCAACGGCTTGCCGGTGGCTTTCAGCGCGCGGATCAGCTCGCGCTGTGTTTGCGGGATGTTCAGGTCGGTGCGGCTGGAAGACTCGTGGGACATGCCACGGGACTCGCCTACGGCTGCGACGATCACGTCGGCATCCTTGGCGGCTTTTACCGCTTCATCGATCAGCACGTTGGCCGGGCGCGGATCATCAACCACTTCCGGCGCATCGAAGTTGAGGAAGTTCAGGTAATCGAGCACCTTCTTGTCGCTGGTGATGTTCGCGCCACGGGCGTAAATCAGGTTCGATTTGTCGCCGATAAGTGCGTTCATTCCGTCGAACAGGGTCACCGATTGCGCCGGACGACCGGCGGCAGCCCAACTGCCCATCATGTCGATCGGCGCCTTGGCCAGCGGGCCGACCAGCGCGATTTTTGCAGTCTTCTTCAGTGGCAGGGTTTCGTTCTGGTTCTTCAGCAGCACCAGGCTGCGACGCGCGACGTCACGGGCCTCGGCGCGATGCAGGCGGCTTTCGGCGTAGGTGTCGGCCGGATCATCTTCAGCCTTGCCGATGCGCAGGTACGGGTCCTTGAACAGGCCCATGTCGTACTTGGCCGCAAGGACTTCACGCACAGCGTTGTCGATGTGTTTCTGTTCGATCTCGCCGGATTTGAGCAGCCCTGGCAGCTCCTTGCCGTACAGGGTGTCGTTCATGCTCATGTCGATGCCGGCCTTGATCGCCAGTTTCGCCGCTTCACGACCGTCGCGCGCCACACCGTGCTTGATCAGTTCAAAGATCGCGCCATGGTCACTGACCGCCAGGCCCTTGAAGCCCCAATCCCTGCGCAACAGATCGTTCATCAGCCACGTGTCAGCGGTGGCCGGAATGCCGTTGATCGAGTTCAGCGCCACCATCACGCCACCGGCGCCGGCATCGATCGCGGCGCGGTACGGCGGCAGATAATCCTGGTACATCTTCACCGGGCTCATGTCGACGGTGTTGTAGTCGCGACCGCCCTCGACCGCGCCGTACAAGGCAAAGTGCTTGACGCTGGCCATGATGCTGTCGGCCGTGTTCGGGGCATCGCCCTGATAGGCCTTGACCATGACTCGGGCAATGCGCGAAGTGAGGTAGGTGTCTTCACCGAAACCTTCGGAACTACGGCCCCAGCGCGGGTCGCGGGAGATGTCGACCATCGGCGCGAAGGTAATGTCGAGGCTGTCGGCAGCGGCCTCTTTGGCGGCAACACGCCCGGAGCGACCGATGGCGTCCATGTCCCAGCTCGAGGCGAGGGCCAGCGGAATCGGGAAAATCGTACGGTGGCCGTGGATCACGTCGTACGCGAAAAACATCGGAATCTTCAGGCGACTGCGCATGGCAGCGTCCTGCATCGGACGGTTTTCCGCGCGGGTGATCGAGTTGAACGTGCCGCCGATGTTGCCGGTGGCGATCTCCTTGCGGATCAGCTCGCGGGGCATTTCCGGGCCGATGCTGATCAGGCGCAACTGGCCGATCTTTTCGTCGAGGGTCATTTGCTTCATCAGGTTGCTGATGAAGGCGTCCTTGTTTTCCAGAGGAACCGAGGTCTCAGCGGCCAATACTTGATGACTGGCCAGACTGATGAACAGGCCCAGCAAACACAGCTTCTTCATGAATATTTTTCTCAAGGGCAAAAACGGCAATGCAATGCCGGCCAGCCAAAATTTAGGGAGCGACTATTGTTGTTCGGGTGCGGGCGCAAAAACGCCAAGCCAAAAAAACACCGTTGACCGCAGGCAGCTCGACCGCGCAGGCACTTTTTAGCCCATTGACCGGTCGCAATCCAGTGGCGCGGCCGATTATGCCCCAACCACCGGCTGAGAAGGTTTCGCGCTCGGCTTTTTAATGAAATGTGTCAGGGAGCATCACTGCAATGAATGTAAGTCCAACCTATCGCTCGCGTTTGCAGGTCGCCACGTTGTTGATGCTGGCGACGTTGCTGACCGCGTGCGGCATCAACAACATCCCGACCCTCGACGAACAGGCCAAGGCCGCGTGGGGGCAGGTGCAGAACCAGTACCAGCGCCGCGCCGACCTGATTCCCAATCTGGTGGAAACGGTGAAGGGCTACGCCGCCCACGAAAAGGAAACCCTGACCGCAGTGATCGAAGCCCGTGCGAAAGCCACGTCGATTCAGGTTGATGCCAGTACCCTCGACAATCCCGAGAAGCTCAAGCAGTACCAGCAGGCGCAGGATCAGTTGAGCGGCGCATTGAGCCGTTTGATGGTGGTGTCCGAGCGTTATCCGGATCTGAAGGCCAATCAGAACTTTCTCGCCCTGCAATCGCAGCTCGAAGGCACCGAAAACCGCATCGCCGTGGCGCGACGCGATTTCATTCTGGCGGTGCAGAAGTACAACACCGAGATCCGCACTTTTCCCGGTCGGCTCTGGCACAGCGTGATGTACAGCGACCTGCCGATGCGTGAAACCTTCGAAGCCACCACGCCCGGTGCGGAAAAGGCCCCGGAAGTGAAGTTCTGATTCGAGGTTGCCCATGCGTGTGTTGAAAATAGGTCTGGTGCTGATGTTGTGGATGTTCGCCGTCAGCGCCCGGGCCGAGTTGACGTTCCCGGCGCTGAGCGGGCGCGTGGTGGACGAGGCGCAGATGATCGAGCCATCGATGCGCGCGCAATTGAGCCAACAGTTGCAGGCCCACGAACAGGCCAGCGGAGAGCAATTGGTCGTGGTCACGCTGCCCGATCTGCAAGGCACCACCATCGAGGATTATGGCGTCCAGCTTGGTCGTCATTGGGCCATTGGGCAAAAGGACAAAAACAACGGCGCGCTGCTGATCGTTGCCCGTGACGAGCGCAAGTTGCGTATCGAAGTCGGTTATGGCCTGGAAGACCGGCTGACCGATGCGCAAACCTCGGTGATCATCCATCAAGTCATCACGCCCGCGTTCAAGGCCGGCAATTTCAGCAAAGGCATCAGCGACGGCGTGGCGGCGATGCTGGTTGTGCTGGGCGGCAATCCGCTGGACGAGCCGTCGACGGTGTATGAGTCCAGCGGGGACCCGCAGAGCGATTTCATCTCGCGCCATCCGACGTTGTTCGTTTTTCTGGTGATGTTGTTCATCCTGACGGTGTTTGTCTGCCAGATGCTCGGTATCCTGCCGACCGGCCGTGGCGGCTCCGGTGGCGGCGGAGGTTTTGGCGGTGGCGGCGGATTTGGTGGCGGCGGTGGCGGTGGGGGCTTCAGCGGCGGCGGGGGCAGTTTCGGCGGCGGTGGTTCGTCCGGCGGCTGGTGACATTAAAAGAATAATGAGCAGGCACTTTTTGACATGGCATTACTGACTGAACACGAACAACGCAAAGTCGCCGAGGCGATCGCACGGGTCGAGCGCGACACCGATGCCGAACTGGTGACAGTGCTGGCGGCTCGCGCCGATGACTACGCATACATCCCGCTGCTGTGGGCCAGCCTGCTGGCGCTGGTGGTGCCGGGCGTCGTGCATTATCTGACCGGCTGGCTGACCCTGCGCAGCCTGTTGCTGGTGCAGTGGGGCCTGTTCATTGTGCTGTGCCTGCTGTTTCGCCTGCCGAAGATCACCACACATCTGGTGCCACGCCGTGTACGCCACTGGCGCGCATCGAACCTGGCGCGGCGACAGTTTCTCGAACAGAACCTGCATCACACCGTGGGCAGCACCGGCGTGCTGATTTTCGTCTGTGAGGCCGAGCGCTATGTGGAGATTCTGGTGGATGAGGGGATCTCGAAGCGGTTGGGCAATGACAGCTGGGATGTGATTGTCGCCGCGTTTACCGAGCAGGTACGGCAGGGGCGCACGCTTGAGGGGTTTGTGACCTGCATCGAGGCGTGTGGGGAATTGCTCAAGGTGCATGTGCCGGTGACGCAGGTGCGCAATGAGTTGCCGAACCGGTTGGTGGTGTTGGCCTGACAAGTTTGATGACTTGAGATCCAGACCCTCACCCCAGCCCTCTCCCGGAGGGAGAGGGGGCCGACCGAGGTGTCTGCCGCTGTCCATCGACCTGAAAGATCGCGTCGATTATGGATTCAGAATCGAGGAAAAACCCCGTCGATTGTGGATTCACTGCCAAGCAAGAATCGGGTCGATCATGGATTCAGCGCCAGTCTTTCAAGTCGGTGAGTTCCTCAAATATCCCCCAATCGGTCCCCTCTACCTCTGGGAGAGGGCCAGGGTGAGGGCCTCATTTAAAACCGTTCGGTAAATAAGAGCGTGTCCCCGACCCCCATCCCCCCTAAAATACCCGCCATTCCCGATTCGCCCCGCCCGAGGCCGCTTGTTCATGTCCGTTACCGCCCCCTCCGCGCCATCAGCCAAACCCGCGCCGGACCACCACGCCCAGTTCATCGAGTTGCTGCAAACCAGCCTCGAGCAGAACGGTTTCATCAAACTGGTGCTGGCCAAATACGTCGGTGAAGAAGCGGACTTGCAGCGCGTCATCATCAAACCGGTGACCGTCAAGGCTCAGCCCTGCCTGTCGTTCGTGTATCGCTACAAAACCCGCGACATCACCAAGAACCTGCCATTGAGCGAAGGCGTTGCGAGCATTGCCGCCCTGCTGCCAGCCTCGTTCAAAAATGCGCACTTGCTGACGCTGACTGACGAAGCTCAGCTCGAATACAGCAAAAAGGGCAAGAGTTCGCTGTTCAAGAGCCAACCCCAGCAATTGCGTGAGGCACCGTCGGCCGAGCACAACCGCGAGAAAAACCGTTTTCTGGACCTGAACCGGCCGTTTCTCAGGGACCTGGGCGTGACCAACGCCCAGCACGAGCTGATCCCGGCGATGTCGCGCAAGTGGAAGCAGATCAACAAGTTCATCGAAGTCTTCAGCCATGCCCTGACATCGTCACCGCTGGCGCTGGACAAACCGGTGCGGGTCGCGGATTTCGGTTCGGGCAAGGGCTACCTGACGTTCGCCATCCACGACTACCTGCGCAATACCTTGAAAGCCGAGGGCGAAGTCACGGGCGTCGAGTTGCGTGAAGAAATGGTCAGCCTGTGCAACGCCGCGGCGGCCAAACTGGATCATCCGGGGCTGGTGTTCAAATGCGGTGACGTGCGCAGCGTGGCGCCGAGCGAACTGGACGTGATGATCGCCCTGCATGCCTGCGATATTGCCACTGACTACGCGATCCACACCGGCATCCGTTCGGGCGCGTCGATCATCATGTGCTCGCCGTGCTGCCACAAACAGATCCGCCTGCAGATCCAGAGCCCGGCGCTGCTCAAGCCGATGCTGCAATACGGTTTGCACCTCGGTCAGCAGGCGGAAATGGTCACTGACAGCCTGCGCGCGCTGTTCCTGGAAGCCTGTGGTTACGAGACCAAAGTGTTCGAGTTCATCTCGCTGGATCACACCAACAAGAACAAGATGATTCTGGCTGTGAAACGCGCAGAGCCGGTGGATCCGGCTCAGATGCTGGTGAAAATCCAGGAGTTGAAGGCGTTCTACCACATCAGCGAGCACTGCCTGGAAACGCTCCTGAAGGCTGACGGCTTTCTCTGATTCTGTGGGAGCGAGCCTGCTCGCGAAGAACGATTACGCGGTCTTGCAGGTAGTAGCCGGTTGTTACCTCAGCCTTCGGATAAGGTCTACCCTGAATACTCCCAAGCATTTCCCAGAGGAGTCCTCACCATGGCCGCGAAAAAAATCCTGATGCTGGTCGGCGATTACGTCGAAGACTACGAAGTGATGGTGCCATTCCAGGCCCTGCAAATGGTCGGGCACACCGTCCATGCGGTCTGCCCGGACAAAGCCGCAGGCCAGACCGTGCGCACCGCGATCCATGACTTCGAAGGTGACCAGACCTACAGCGAAAAACCCGGTCACCTGTTCGCGCTGAATTTCGATTTCGCCAGTGCCAGTGAGGCCGATTACGACGCGCTGGTGATCCCTGGCGGTCGGGCTCCGGAATACCTGCGTCTGAACGAAAAAGTCCTGGATCTGGTGCGTGCCTTCGACAAGTCCGGCAAACCGATTGCAGCGGTGTGCCACGGCGCGCAGCTGCTGGCAGCGGCGGGCATTCTTGAAGGTCGCGAGTGCAGCGCCTATCCGGCCTGCGCGCCTGAAGTGCGACTGGCGGGCGGCACGTACATCGACATTCCGGTGACGGACGGCCACGTTCAAGGCAATCTGGCGACTGCTCCAGCCTGGCCGGCGCATCCGAACTGGCTGGCCGGTTTCCTCGGTTTGCTGGGCACCCAAATCACCCTGTAACGAGGTTTCGTCCATGTGCGAGCTCTACGTCAAGGCCGACCCGATCCTCTATGAATCGCGCTCTCGCTCGCTGCGTATCTGCGGGGTGGTGACGACGTTGCGCCTGGAGAATCAGTTCTGGGACATCCTCGGCGAAATCGCCGAGATCGACGGCATGACCACCAATCAACTGATCGCTAAGCTGTATGAAGAGGTGATGGATTACCGCGGTGAGGTGGTCAATTTTGCTTCGTTCTTGCGGGTGAGTTGCACGCGGTATCTGAGTCAGCGGCGGGTGGATTCGCCGCCATTGTCGGTGGTGCGGGCGGTGGCGAAATAACCCATACCGAGTCGCCGCCAGCGCTGGCAGGCCAGCTCCCACAGGTTCTGTGTGCGGTACAAGGATTTTGTGAACGACCCGGACTCTGTGGGAGCTGGCTTGCCAGCGATGGCGTCAGTACAGGCGACAGAAGCTTGAGGTTGGTCTTTACTCTGAAGCGCGAAACCTCTCAACCGCCAAGGAGAAACGAGCATGTCCGGATGGTACGAAGTGAGTAAAAGCAGCAACGGCCAGTTCAGGTTTGTACTCAAGGCTGCCAACGCCGAAACTATTCTCACCAGCGAGCTCTACACCACCCGCGCAGCAGCCGACGGCGGCATTGCGTCGGTGCAGACCAACAGTCCGCTGGATGAGCGCTATGAGAAAAAGTCCACCAAGGATGGTCATCCGTATTTCAATCTAAAAGCGGCCAATCATCAGGTCATCGGCAGCAGCGAGGCCTACTCCTCGGATGCGGCGTGTGACAAGGGCATCGCCAGCGTCAAGGCCAATGGCCCGACGAAGACCATCAAGGACAAGACCCTGCCGGTCCTCTGATTCCACTTTCCAACCCAATACAAATCCCTGTGGGAGCTGGCAAGCCAGCTCCCACAGTGTCATGGGTCAAACCACACGATCCGATCCAACCATAATCCCTGTGGGAGCGAGCCTGCTCGCGAAGGCGTCGGTCCTGGCGACATCAAACCTCGACGGGCACCGACAGCTTCGGACTGCCCAATGCATGGGTCTTCGCATCAAAAAAGCGCAACTGCGCCCCCGTCCCCTCGAACACCTTCGCGTAATGGCGCTTCTGATGCTGAACGAACGCCGCGCTGCGCGGATAAATGGAGATCGCCACAACCTTCGGTTTTGCCAGACGCAGGGCCCGGACGATGTGGTTGTCCTGCTCGCCCAAGGCATGGCCGAAGATGCACAGGCTGTCGCTGTGGCCCAATAACTGCTCGTAACAGAACGACAGGTAATCCGAGCTGCGAATGGTCTTGAGCTTGTCGGCGCTCGGTCCTTCGGTGACGAACAGCGGTACGTCATCCAGCGTCTTGATCGTGTTGTTGATCGCAAAACTGCCGAGCAGCGTGCCCTCGGTCGAGGTCAGTTTGCGCGCGGTGCCATCCTGATTGCGTACCAGGTGCAGACCGCCGTGCAGGTACAGCAAACGCGGTTTGGACGTAGCGGTTTCGCTGATATCGAAACTGGCGTTGGCACCCTTGAACAGGTCGTCGATGGCCTCGCTGCGATGCTGGATCGCCCAGTAGTTGAGCAAATCGTAATTGGTGGTGAACACCGTGCGATAGCGCGCCAGTTCTTCATTCAGCGTGGTGAGCGTTGAGGTCTGAACCAGCCGCCACGGAATGTGAATGGCGTGCACGGTGTTGATCAACGCTTCCTTGATCGCGTAGTAGCGGTTGCGCGGTGCGGCCGAGCTGACGGCCAGCGCCTTGTTCACCCGGCTGGTGGTTTTGAGGGCGCTGAGGACCTGCTCGAAGCTGTGCGTCTGCATCGCGTCGAACACCGCCAACTCCGACGCGCTCAGGGGTTTTTCTTCCACGGTACGGGCGTTTTCGAACAGCGAGTCGTAGCCGAAGTCATCCCAAACGGCCCGGCTGGCGCCGTTGCCCACCAGCAAACCGTTGAAGCCGGTTGCGGCGCGCAGGGTATTCCAGTCTTCGAGGGTGGCGTCGACATCCAGAAAATCGCTCATTACTTGGCACATCTCAAAACAAAGGGGCTGATGGGCGGTGACTTTATCACGAGCGGACATTGAGCCAGATCAACATACGCCGTGACCGATCGGTCGATCCTGTGCTTACCCGTCGGATCGCAGCTGTCGATTCGGCCCCAGTCAGGAGTCACACGATGAGCAGCACCTTTTTCATTCCGGCGGTCAACATCATGGGCAATGGATGCCTCGACGAAGCCATGGTCGCGATCCGCAACTACGGTTTTCGCAAGGCGCTGATCGTCACCGACGTGGGGCTGGCCAAGGCTGGCGTGGCGGCCATGGTGGCGGAGAAACTGGCGATGCAGGACATCGATTCAGTGATTTTCGACGGCGCCAAACCGAACCCGAGCATCGCCAATGTCGAGTGCGGTTTGGGCCTGCTCAAGGAAAGTCGTTGTGATTTCGTGGTGTCGCTGGGCGGTGGGTCGCCTCACGACTGCGCCAAGGGCATCGCGCTGTGTGCGACCAATGGCGGGCAGATTCGCGATTACGAAGGCGTTGATCAATCGAGCAAGCCGCAACTGCCGCTGATCGCGATCAACACCACCGCCGGCACCGCCAGCGAGATGACCCGGTTCTGCATCATCACCGACGAGTCGCGTCACGTGAAAATGGCCATCGTCGACCGTAACGTCACGCCGCTGCTGTCGGTCAACGACCCGGCGCTGATGGTTGCGATGCCGAAAAGCCTGACCGCTGCCACTGGCATGGACGCGCTGACTCACGCGATCGAAGCCTACGTCTCGACCGCCGCCAACCCGATCACTGACACCTGCGCCCTGAAGGCCATGGCGCTGATCAGCAACAACCTGCGTCTGGCCGTGCGTGACGGTAGCGACCTTGCCGCACGGGAGAACATGGCCTACGCGCAGTTTCTCGCCGGCATGGCGTTCAACAATGCGTCGCTGGGCTACGTGCACGCGATGGCGCACCAGTTGGGCGGTTACTACGACTTGCCTCATGGTGTCTGCAACGCTGTGCTGCTGCCGCATGTGCAGACGTTCAATGCGCTGGTGTGTGCCGAGCGGCTCACCGATGTCGCCCACGCCATGGGTGCCGATGTGCATGGTTTGAGCCCGGAAGAGGGTGCTCAGGCGGCGATCGCGGCGATCCGTTGCCTGGCCAGAGACGTGGAAATTCCGGGCGGCTTGCGGGACCTGGGCGCGAAACTCTCGGACATTCCGATACTCGCCACCAACGCCCTGAAAGACGCTTGCGGGCTGACCAATCCACGCGCGGCGGATCAGCGACAGATCGAGGAGATTTTCCGCAACGCGTTTTGAGGTCAGTGCTTTCCTGATAATTTCGACCCAGTCAAACCGGCCCCTTCGCGAGCAGGCTCGCTCCCACAGTGAATCGCATTTCAATTGTGGGAGCGAGCCTGCTCGCGAAGACTGATTTGCAGGCACTGCAAATCTATTGAGTTCTCAGGTTACCCAACAACCGCCACATTCCTCTCGAAAACCCCACCAAACTGAATCAACACCACCCCCGCAATCAGCAACACCGCGCCAGATACTCGCGGCAATGTCAGCTGCTTTTCCATCAAGCCAAACAGCCCGAAGTGATCCAGCACCATCGAGGCAATGACCTGTCCGGCCAACGCCAGCGCGACAAATCCCGACGCGCCGAGTTTGGGCAAAAGCATCACCGCCAGCGCCACAAAGCACACGCCGAACGCGCCACCGGCCCATATCCACAACGGCGCCTTGCTGATGAACGCCACTGACGGCAACGGCAAGCGCAACGCCAGAATCACCGGCAACAACACCAGCACACTCACCAGCAGTGACGCCAATGTCGCCCACAACGGATGCCCCAGCCCTCGCGCCAGATTGCTGTTGATCGCACTTTGAAACGGCACCACGGCGCCGGCGAAAGCGGCCAAGGCGAGCAGACCGGCCCACTGCAACGTACTCATGATCATCCTCCAACAGGTTTTGCTGGACTCTAGGCTATTCGTCGCGCAGATTTAAATTCCGTTTTGTCATCAATTACATGCACCAGATGAATGATCTGCGCCGTATCGACCTCAATCTGCTGGTGATCCTCGACGCCTTGCTCAGCGAGCAACACGTCACCCGTGCCGCCGAGCGCCTGCACCTCAGCCAACCGGCGGTCAGCCATGCGCTGGCGCGATTGCGTGACTTGCTTGGTGACCCATTGCTGGTGCGCGCAGGCTCTGGCCTTGTTCCTACCGCGCGGGCGCTCGAGCTGGTCGCGCCATTGGCCGAAGCGCTGGCCCAGGTGCAGTCGCTGCTGGCCCCCAACACCTTCGATCCGGCGAGTGCGCGCCGCACCTTTCGCGTGGCGATGTCCGACTACGGCGCGGCGATCATCCTGCCCACGCTGATCCGTACCTTGCGCCGCGAAGCGCCAGGCATCGACTTGCAAATCAGCCACGCCAGTCGCGAAGGCATGCTGGAAGGGGTGCTCAACGGCGATATCGACGTGGCCGCCGGCGTGTTCCCGGAAATGCCCAACGAATTGCGCAGCACGCTGCTGTTTGAAGAGCGCTACGTGTGCCTGCTGGATCGCGCCAGTTTGCCTGCCGACGGCGTTCTGGATCTGCCGACCTACCTGTCCCGCCCGCACGTGTTGCTGGAAATGCGGGGCAGCGGCACGCCGGAAATCGAACGCGCGTTAACGTCACTGCGTGAGCGCCGCCGCGTCGCCATCAGCCTGCCGCACTGGAACGTCGCGCCACAGTTCATCAGCGGTACGGATCTGATTCTTACGGTGTCGTCACGGGGCTTGCGGGACATCGACCCGCGCGAACTTGTCGTCGTGCCGCCACCGTTCGAGATTCCGCCGTTCACGTTTGTGCTGGCGTGGCATAAGCGCCGGGGCGGGGATCAGGCGTTGAATTGGTTGAATCGCAGGATTGAGCAGGGGATAGTGCGCGGCTGAAACGTTAGCAAGGAGCGGGAAGTGACAGTGAAGTCTGGATTGATCGGGTGTGCGGTGTTGAGGTTGAAGGCGACGCTTGTGAAGACAAGACGACTGTACGCCAACCGGTTTTGACAACATTGCATTACGACGGAAAGAATTACGTCCTGCCACCAGGTCTCAAGGGGCTCTGATTCACCTGCGGACACACACTCTTATCAAGGAAGAACCATGCTCACCCCTACCAGACTCCTTATCGCCCTCGGTATTCTGGCCATCACCGCCCATGCCCAGGCCGCCTGCACCACCAAGGCCTTCGACGGCCAATCCTTGTCACGCTGCATCGTCTGGCCGGCCTTCCCGACTCAGGCGATCGCGGTCAAATCCACGTACCTGGCCGACCCCGGCGACGACGATGCCGGGGTGTTCGATCTGGACCTGTCGATCGTCAACGCCAGCAATGCAAATCCCATCGCCACTTACCGCAAACCCGGCGCTTACAACTCCGATGCCGTGCGCTTCGATGACCTGCGCATTGACACCGGTCGCTACCGACTGGCGCCGAATGTTCGCGCGTTTGGTCTGCGCTCGAAGTTCGTGCACAGCTCCCATGCCATTCCCTACGAAAAAACCGATCTGGCGTTGTACGTCCGCGAAGGCAACAACCTGCGCCCGGTTCTGGAAGGCTTGGTGGTCTACAAAAACAATGGTGAATTCATGAGCGATTGCGAGGGCTATACCAATCAGGTCCGCAGGAGTGTCGAGATAGGTCCATCGAGTCACCATGGTTTCGCCGATTTGATCATCACCACCAGCGCCAGCAAAATGAACGACTCCAAGTCGGGCAACGAGTGTGTTTCCAAAACCACTCACCTGAAGAAAACCCGAATCACGTTGACCTACGACGGCCAGCAATACGGCGTCCCTGAAGATCTCAGAGGTTACTGAACCGATGCTCACCGGCCTCAACCACCTGACCCTTGCCGTCAGCGACCTGAATCGCAGCCTGGCGTTTTACCGCGATGTGCTGCAGTTGCGCGTCGAAGCGACGTGGGACACCGGCGCCTATCTGTCGCTGCCGGGGCTGTGGTTGTGCCTTTCGCTTGATTCGAGACGCAGTGCCCAGGCGTACGGCGATTACACCCACTACGCCTTCAGCCTCAGCGCGGCGGATTTCCCGGTTTTGGTACAGAGACTAAAAGCGGCAGACGTTCAGCAATGGCGGGATAACCGCAGTGAAGGTGCTTCTTTCTACTTTCTCGATCCTGACGGCCATCAGCTCGAAGTTCACGTCGGCGATCTCGCTTCGCGGCTGGCGGCGTGTCGGCAAAAACCGTATGCCGGCATGCGTTTTTACGACGCCCCGTGAACAGACCGTTTTCGCTGATATAGACTGGCCGCCTCGTATTCTCGCGTTTGCAGGTAACCCATGACTCCATCGTTGCTAATGGCCGTGCTGGCCTCGGGTTTCATTTACGGCATCACGCCCGGGCCGGGCGTACTGGCGGTGTTCGGCATCGGCGCGGCGCATGGGCGGCGTGCTGGCGCGGGGTTTCTCTGCGGGCATTTGCTGGGCGATGTGGTGTGGTGCAGCACCGCACTGATCGCGATTGTCGGTGCACGGGAAATCGGCAGCACCGCGTTTGATGTGCTTGGCGTACTGAGTGGCTTGTACCTGTTCTGGCTCGGTTGGCGTGCAGTGCGTGCGCAACGGCGCAGTGACGATCAACCGCAGGGCGCGGCGCGCAATCCCTTCTGGCACGGCATTTTGTTCGGCCTGACCAATCCCAAAGCCTATCCGGTGGCGGTGGCGACGTTTACCGCGCTGCTGTCGAGCCGCGCCGAGCTGCTCAACTGGTCGATGTTGCCAGCGCTGATCGCCTTGAGTTTCCTTGGTGGACTGCTCGCCTACGCGATTCTGATTGGTGTTGTGGGCGCGCAGCGAGTGCGCACGGTGTACCAGCGTCACGAACTGCTGATCACTCGGTTGTGCGGCGTGATGTTCATCGGTTTCGCCATCAATGCGCTACTGCATGCGTTGCCGGGATTGATGCCGAACAAGGCTTGATCTACGCACCGCGGGTTCGCCGTTCGTCGCAGCGATGGCAATTTTTCTAAACCTTTGCCGGTGAGAAAATTCTCAATCTAGGCGGGCACCTGCTCGCCACGATCAATACCAAGAGGTAGAGAATCATGCCTAATTCAAGAAACTCGAACTCGGGAAACTTCGCCAACGATCGAACGAAGGCTTCTGAAGCTGGTCGCAAAGGTGGGAAAACCACCACAACGACGGTCGATAAAGAGCCTGCGAAAACAGAAACGGGCCGCAAGCCTGCTCAGAAATCGAAGTAGTCGGTGAAGGTAGTTTTGATTGAGAGGCGGGGGCGCAAGCTCCCGCTTGAATTCAGCAAGAAGGAGGGCGCGACCATGAGCCGGATGGCCACCCAGGTACGTCGTATAAGTTTTGTCACGCTGTTGGGATTGTTCGCCAGCAGTGCTTTTGCCCAGTCGCCTGCCGAATTCATCAACGATGCTTCGGCCAAAGGCATGGCCGACATCGAAGCCAGCCGTTTGGCGCATCAGAAGACCGAATCCAAAGAGGTCAAGGATTTCACCATCGTCGTCATCAACGACCGCACCACGGCCAATCAGCATTTGGCGAAGATTGCGAAAAAGCTCGACCTGCCCGTCGCGCCGCGTGAAGAAATGGCCGACAAGGCCAAGGAACTGATTCCTGAAGTGAAAGACGGCGCAACCTTTGATCAGGCGTACGCCGCCAGTCAGGTCAAAGCCACTGAAGAGGCGATCCAGCAGATTCAGCAGGAGGCGCAAACCACCACCGTGCCTGAGATCAAGGCTTTCGCCGATGAGACCTTGCCTAAGTTGCAGAATCATCTGCAGATGGCTCGGTCGCTTCAAGCTAGCCGCTGACCTGGACAAAAGATCAAAAGATCGCAGCCTGCGGCAGCTCCTACACAAATCCTCTGTAGGAGCTGCCGCAGGCTCGGGCCGCGATCGGACGATCTTTAGATTTTTGCATCAGCACTCATTCAAATCCTGCTTCGCCTTACCCTTGTCGCCTAACCCCTCAAGATCGAAAACCTCGCCCTCGCCCAAGCTGCGGTAGTGCTTGCGCAGCGCTTCCAGCTGCTTCAAGTCCAGCGCCTCCAGCCCCAGCATCGCGTTTTGTGCTTCCTTGTTTACCCGCAGCAATTCATCAAGTTTCAAATGCAGGATGTCGGTGTCGCGGTTCTGCGTATTCTGGATCAGGAACACCATCAGGAACGTGATGATCGTCGTCGAGGTATTGATGATCAGCTGCCACGTATCGTTGTAACCAAAAATGGGCCCACTCATTCCCCACAGCCCAATCAGGATCAACGCACCCATAAACGTCTTGGGACTGCCGGCCCACAGGGCAAGCTTCTGGGAAATCTTCGCGAATTTCATAGCCGTGTTCCTTGTTGTTGGGTGCCTGAAATTCAGACACTGACGGCTTGATGAAAATTCTACTTACAAATCCAGGAAACCTGCGCGACGTTGGTAGGGGAGCCAGTTTTCGTTGGTAACGGTATCGTTGCAGCACTCGCTTTTCGCCATGACAGGAGAACGCAATGAGTTGGTCCGCCAAACAGTACGTCGCTTTCGAAGATGAACGCACCCGCCCGGCCCGTGATTTGCTGGCGGCGATTCCCACGGCTGAAGCGCGATCGGTGGTCGATATCGGTTGCGGCCCGGGTAACTCGACGGAGTTGCTGGTGCAGCGTTTTCCTGGGGCGACAGTCAGTGGGCTGGACAGCTCGGCAGACATGATCGCGGCCGCACGCAAGCGCTTGCCGCAGTTGCAGTTCGATGTCGCCGAGATTGATCGATGGGCCGATGAAGGCCCTTTCGATGTGATCTTTGCCAATGCGGTATTGCAATGGGTATCCGATCACGCGGCGTTGCTGCCGGCGCTGGCGGGCAAGCTCGCGGAGGGCGGCAGTCTGGCAATTCAGATGCCGGATAATCTCAATGAGGCCTCCCACCGCTTGATGCGTGAAGTCGCGGCGAATGGCCCGTGGGCAAGCAAACTCGCTGACGCTGCCGGGCAGCGTACGGACATGGCGAGCGCCAGCGAGTATTTCTCGATGCTGCGACCGCATTGCGCGCGGGTCGATGTGTGGCGCACCACGTATCACCATCAGCTGTCGGATGGCGCTGGCGGAGTGGTCGAGTGGTTCAAGGGCAGTGGGCTGATTCCGTTTCTGAGTCCGTTGACTGAAAGCGAGCGGGCACAGTATCTGGAGCGGTATCTGGCTGAGGTTGAGAAGGCTTATCCGGCGTTGGCGGATGGCTCGGTGCTGTTGCCGTTTCCGCGGTTGTTTATTGTGGCGACGCGCTGAAATGAAAAAAGGGCCGATGTGATCGGCCCTTTTTGCGATTTATCTTTGCACCGCCACCAACATCATCATCGGCCGCTCACGCTCTTCAGCCAGCGCCGGTTGCGCTGCCACTTCCGCATCGCTTGGCCCCCACTCGTTGACATGGCGAATAGTAAATCCAGCGCCAATCAGTGAATTGAGCAAAGTTCCGACAGTACGGTGCTGCTTGATCACCCCGTCGGCCAGCCAATTCGTCATCCGTTCGCCTTCCAGCTGATAACTGTCCAGCGGCCAGCGCTTACGACCTTCGCTGTCGATCAGCCAACCGGGATTGCGTGGCGCCATGAAGATCGGGTGTTCGATGGAAAACACAAAATGTGAACCCGGTTTCAGCGCTGCGTAGAGGTGGGCAAACAGTCCTGGCAGATCCTTGATGTAATGCAAGGCCAGCGAGCTGTAGGCCAGGTCGAAACTGCACGCGGGCAAGTCGAGTTGTTCCAGGTCGGCGCGTTCGTAGCGGATGTTCGCCACCGAAGTGGTGTCGCGTGCTCGCTGCAGCATTTTCTCCGAGACGTCCAGCCCCAGCACATTGGCCGCACCGTGCTCGCTGGCCCAGCGGCTGAACCAGCCATAGCCGCAACCCAGATCCACCACGTGCAAACCATGCATGGAGGGCAGCAATGCCTTGAGCGCAGGCCATTCCGGCGCGGCATCGAGGCCGCCGATGGAGCGGTTCATCTGGCTGTAGCCCTGGAAGAATTCGGGATCGTCGTAGATGTTTTGAGTCATGGGGAGTGCTCTTTTGAGTTCGGTCGTCAGCGGCAAAGTGGCCGCATTGGGTTCCCTCGAAAGTGATGACGCGTATTCGTCGATGGCCGCGCAGGGGGAGGGTGGTGGTCGATGGGTAAATGCTAGCGGCGCAGGCGCAAGGTGAGAACCGATTGAGTGTTGGAGAACTGTAATGTTGGCGCACGATTTCATTGTAAATTCACGACGCCGCCGGTGGCGGCCTCGATCACCGTCTCAACCCTGCTGCAACACCTTCAAGGCAGCCGAAGCCAGAAACCCTGAACGACTCTTCTCCTCCGGGTGATGCAGGACATATTCATCAATGCGGTTGAGCAAATGCCCAGGCAGCGTGATGTTGAGTTTCTGGGCTTTTCCCAAATACTTCACGACATCAATATCCACCACTGCCCACGCACATCCGGCGTATTTCGGATTGGCCACATGCAGCCCCAGTTTACTGGCAGCCGGAATCGGCGCGCCGTCCTCGGCCAGAATCTCGAAATGCCCCTCGATGGCTTCGCGAGCCATGGCGACGGCATCATCCAGATCGTCGCCAGCCGAAAAACAGCCGGGAATATCCGGCACATCTACGCCCCAGGCGTGTTCTTCATCACCTATTGAAATCGCAATCGGATAGAGCATATTCGTTGATCTCCATGGTTGCTGACTGAGCCAGTCAAAGCAGCGCCTGCTTCAAAATACTGATGGCCGTTCTCTTCAGCAGATCCTTCGTCGGATGTGGCACTGTGACCAGTCCAGGCTTGTCGGATGCTTGAAGTGGTGGTGACTGCCTCTGATCCTCACTAAATACCAACCGTCTGCGACGAGCTGACCGATTAAAACGGCTATCCACAACACCTCCTTGTGGTGTGCTTGGTGGGTGCTATACCTACCGATGATCTGGGGGCAACAATGTCATCACCGAGCGGTCATCCGTTGCTAATCCGCTCAGTGGTTGGAAGCAGTCTAGAGAGGGAGGCGAAGAAGGCATTGAGAGTGTGTTGCAGGCTTTTGCGTTGTTTCAAATGTCAGATGTAACCCTTTTTCGGGCACAAAAAAACCGGCCATCAAGGCCGGTTTTTTCTGTTCTGCATCTCCCGTAAAAAAACAACGTGAGACAAAATTTTAGTGGAGCGGGTAGAGGGAATCGAACCCTCGTCGGAAGCTTGGGAAGCTACTGTTCTACCATTAAACTATACCCGCTCAGAGCGGCTGACTTTGTACCAGACTCGGCGGGGAATTTGAAGTTTTTCTTTTTTTGCGCAAGGCATTACAGCGCTGAATCGGTCGATCGCAAGCGAGCACTGCGGGGGGCGTAAACAAAACGGTTAGCCCGGCAGGCTCGCTCGCGATGACGCTCTTTCAAATGGCCAGTGCATGTTGATCCTGAACAAACGAGTACCGCGTTCGGCTCGCCTGCGGTGCCGGTTTCAAAAAGCCCAGCAAGGCGTTCTGGCTGTCCCGGCACGCAGCTTTGTGCTCCATGTCGAGAAAATGCCCGGTGGCTTGCACGGTGGTGAAGGTGCTCTGTGCCACGTGGTTGCCGAACAGACGCGCATCTTCGGCGGCGGTGTATTCGTCCCATTCACCGTTGAGAAACAGTACCGGCACGTTGATCTTCTTCGCCGCGTTTAAATAGCACTGACGATCGCTGTGCAGCACGTCGCTGATGTGAAAGTGCATCTGCCCGTATTCGTGCTCGGCCAGGCTGCTGACGTGGCGATAGTTGAAGCGTTTGAACAATGACGGCAGGTGTTTGCCGATAGTGCTGTTGACCAGATGCCCGACCCGATCACCGTCACGCTGGCCGAGGTAATCGACGCCGCGCTCCAGGTAATCAAGCATGTGCGCGTTGATCACCGGCGAGAACGAGCTGATCACCGCTTTTTCGATGCGCCGTGGCTGGTTAGCAAGGGCAACCAGTGTCGCGGCGCCGCCCCAGGAGAACGACAGCACGTGTTCGGCGGCGAAGTGGTCAATCAATTCCAGCAGAATTTGCCCTTCAACGTCCTTCGTCAGATGTTTCTCGTGACGGTTGTGGGCTTTTGACCGGCCCGCGTAGGGCTGGTCGTAGCAGACCACGTTGAATTGCGGGTGCAGATTTTTCACGGTTTGTGCAAACGACGCAGTCGTGGCCATCGAGCCGTTGACCAGAATGATGGTTTTTTCTGCGGCGTCTGCGCGATAGAACTCCGTGTAAACCCGATACTGACCCTGTATATCCAGCACAGCGATTTCTGGCCTCATGTCATAAGACTCCTGGCAAGCAAGCGGGTATGCGCGCAAATAGACATTGCACGAGCTTTGTGACAGGTAGGCATACGCCTGGAATTTGCTTGGCCCATGTCGATCCATGACTACGGTCGACGGGTATTGTTATTGGCGGGCAGTCTGCCGGCTGAGGCGCAGCCCTTGAGGGCCGACGACCGGCAAAAAGTTTCTTAGAGGTATGGTGTGACTCATCGGTCACATTTCGGCCGACGTCCTGATTCAAGCAGGGGGAGCAGGATCGCGCAAGTGCCGCAGGTAAATTGTTCGACAACTTCTGCTGAGCGGTCGGCTGCTTAGAACAAATGAATCTCTTCGGTGCGCAAAGCGCGATACTCGCCCGGTTTTAGCGCGTCATCGAGCCGCAGCGGGCCCATGGATTCGCGGTGCAGACGCAGCACTTTGTTGTTGAAAAAGCCAAACATGCGCTTCACCTGATGGTAGCGGCCCTCGACGATGCTCAGGCGTGCCGAGCGTGATCCGAGTAGCTCCAGCTGCGCAGGTTGCGTGGTCAGGTCTTCGAAGGCGAAGTAGATGCCTTCGGCAAACGTGCTCGCATATTGCGCGCCGATTTCCTGCTCGGTCTCGACGTAATAGACCTTTGGCAATTTGGTTTGCGGCTGGGTCAGGCGCCGCGACCAGGCGCCGTCGTTGGTGATCAGCATCAGCCCGGTGGTGTTGAAGTCCAGGCGCCCGGCGATGTGCAGTTCGTCCTTGTCCGGTTCATTGATCAAGTCGAGCACGGTCGGATGTTGCGGATCGCGAGTGGCACTGACGCAGCCCGGTGGCTTGTGCAGCATGAAGTAGCGCGCCGGTTTGCCGAGTTGCAACACTTCGTCATCGACTTCGACACGGCTGAATTCAAGAACTTCACTGTGCGGGTCACTGACGACTTTTCCGTCAACGCGCACGCGCTTTTCCACCAGCAACAGGCGAACCTGCTGACGGTTGTAGCGGGGCAGATTGCTGAGGAAGCGGTCGACGCGCATGTTCAGGTTTCAACGGATCAAGGGGCACGCATCTTACGGGATCGGCTGACCGGCCGCTTGCAGTTGCGCCTCGACCTGCGCGCATCGCGGGCACAGGCAGGACTTGTCGCGCAGTGCTGGCGGCAAGGCTTGGAGCACCGCCGGATCAATGCTCACGCCGTAGCACCAGCAGGCGCGGTCGGCGGTGCGCGGGTCAGCCAGGCTGCAATCGTTGCGGGCGCCGCAGGCCGGGCAGAGGTCGGGTTTAACGTCAGATTCAGGCATAGGTCGAGTGAGGCATTTCCACGCAGGTGCGATTGCGGCCGGTTTGTTTGGCCCGGTACATCGCATGATCGGCCCGCGACAGCAGACTGTGCAAGGTGTCATCGCGCTGCAGGGTGGTTGCGCCGATGCTCACGGTCAGATTCAGGGTGTGGCCGTTGTAGGCATATTCCTGTTGTTCGATGTGCTGGCGAATCTTCTCGGCAATTTTCTGGCCGGTGTCGCCGTCGGTGTCCTTGAGCAATACGATGAATTCCTCGCCGCCCCAGCGGCAAACGATATCGGCATGGCGCAGGCAACTTTGCAGATCCCGCGCAAACCCGATCAACACCTGATCGCCGGCCATGTGACCATAAGTGTCGTTCAACACCTTGAAGTGATCGAGATCCAGTAGCAGCGCCGTCAGCGGTCTGGTTTCACGCTGCGCTTCGTGCAGAGCCTGAGCGGCAAGCAGGTCGAAACCGCGGCGGTTCGTCAGTTCGGTAAGGCTGTCAAGGGTGGCTTGGGCCTGGATCTTCGATTGAAACCGTTTGATCACGCGATTGAGCAGCGCCAACACGATCAACGTTACCAGCAGACAGATCAGCAGATTGAGATAGAGCGACTGGCGGATTTCAATCAGCGCGCCATCCTCGCGTTTACCAACAAACAGGTACCAGTTGAGTTCCGGAATAAACCGCACGTTGAGGAAGTGCCCCTGGCCATGGGTCGAATACTCGTAGCTGCCGCTGTGGGGTTTGGGTAACAGGCTGACCAGGCTTTTCATGCTGTCGACTTCAGCGAGGCTTTGCCCGATATGCGCGCCTTCAGGCCCGCCTTCGGCACCGGTCAGTACCAGTCGGCCGAAGGTGTCGACGAAGTAAACGCTGCGTTGATAGCGTTGTTGATACTTGTCGATCAGTTTGATCACCGCGTCCACGGTCAGACCGACGCCGGCCGCGCCAATGAAGCGGTTGTGGTAGTCGTAGACCTTGTAATTGATGAAGAACGTCAGGTTGTCCTTGTTGGCCAGATCCGGGTCGACATTGATCTCGTACGGATCTTCCATGTCCCTAACGCGAAAGTACCAGCGTCGCGCGGCTCATCGACGCTGACCTGCTTGAGTACACCTTTGGCGTGGTAGTAAGTGAGGGTGGTATTGGAGACGAAAAACGCGGTGTAGGCGCCGTAGTGGGTCATGACCTCATTGAGATAACGGGTCATCTGCTCGGGATTCTGCTCACCGTTCACCACCCAATCGCGCATGAATGTGTCGCGGGACATCATCGAGGAAATCAGGATAGGTCTGACAAGGTCTTTCTGGATTTCCGAATAGACGGTATCGGAAGTCAGCGGCAATTCGGTGTTGACGATGTTGTCGCGGATCGAGGCGCGCGAGGCGTAGTAGCTCAGCAGCGAGGTGGCGAGGAAGCCAGCGCCGAGCAGGGCGATCAGCGTCAGTACCAACGAACGTTGGGAGTACAGCGGAGAACGAAGCGGCATGGCAGTTCCGTTGATAATGGCCCGATGGCAGCATTCTAAAGGCACTGTGCGGAAATAACTGCTCCATGGGCGGCGCGAATGTTCGTTCCTGTAGTCGTGCAAATTGCGCAGGGCCTTGTGGGAGCGAGCTTACTCGCGAATGCAGCAGGTCAGTCAATGTCGATTTGGCCGGTGAATCGCTATCGCGAGGAAATTCACTCCTGAAGGGGATAGTGGCGTTTAATAATCACTTGTTTCAACTTGTTGCGGAATCGCACCAGATTCGGAAATCGATGTCTGATCTTTCGTCAGTCACCGAATAAAAGACTGACGCCTGCCAGCGTCGCTGGTGTGGCTACCCGCGGTCCAGGAGGCCGCCATGTATCGACGAATTCTTCTGCTTGCTGCGTTGATGTTTTCCGTCACCGGTTGTGCCCCGTATTCGTACGCGGACACTTATTACAGGTCTGAGGTCTACACATCACCCGCACCGGCGTACTACAACACTGGCGGCACGTATTACTCGGCCCCGCGCTACTACCAGCCAGCGCCGCGTTACTATCAGCAACCGCGTTATTACCAGTCGGCCCCGCGCTATTATCAACCGGCCCCGCGGTACTACGAGAGCCGTCGCTGGCACGGTAATGATCGGGGTCGCTGGGACGGCCACCGTCGCGGCGGTTGGGACAACGACCGCCGCGGTCGCGGCAATTACGACCGCCACAGCGGTCGGCGCGACCACAATGGACGTGGCAATCGCTGGTAACTGACCCGCCAAAAAAAGCGGCGCATGATGCGCCGCTTTTTTGTGTCTGCGATTTAGTCAGTAAGCCGTCAAATCCGCCAACGGATGCCGACCCTCCCACACCTTGTGAAAGTGCGCCTCAACCACCGCATCCGGCACGCTGCTGATGTCCGGCCAATGCCAGTGCGGTTTCTGATCCTTATCGATCAACCGTGCCCGAACTCCTTCGCTGAACTCAGGATGACGGCAGCAATTGAGGCTCAGGGTGTATTCCATCTGAAAGACTTCAGCCAGCGACATGTGCCGTGCGCGGATAACCTGTTCCCAGACCAGATGGGCGGTCAGCGGCGAGCCTTCGCTAAGCGTTTTTGCTGCCCGGGCGATGAGCGGATCGCTGCTGTCGCGCTGCAGACTGATGGCTTTCCAGGCGCAGGTCACGTCGCTGACGTCGAGCAGTTCGTCGATTTGCTGACGACGCGGCAGCCACTGCGCCTCGGGCATTTGCGCCGCAGCTTCCTGCTGCAAGGCCTTGAGCAGGCTGTTGAGCTGCATGGCGGTCTGTTCCTGCCAGTTGAGTTGCAGCAGGCCTTCAATCAGCTCCGGTTGTTGCTCGTCGAGCAGAAAGCGGTCGGCTAGATCGAGATCGATCGCGTCACGGCCGTTCATGTGCGCGCCGGTCAATCCGAGGAACAGACCGAGCTTGCCCGGCAACCGTGCCAGGAACCAACTGGCGCCGACATCCGGATACAGCCCGATGCTGATTTCCGGCATCGCCAGACGGCTGCTCGGCGTGACGATCCGCGTACTGGCGCCTTGCAACAGACCCATACCGCCGCCCAGCACATAACCGTGGCCCCAGCAGATCAGTGGTTTCGGATAGGTGTGCAGGCTGTAATCCAATCGGTATTCGGCCGCAAAAAACTGTGCTGCCAGCGGTGGGACTTCGCCGGGATGCGCGCGACAGGCTTCCACCAGGCTGCGCACTTCACCGCCAGCGCAGAAGGCTTTGGCGCCGTTGCCGCGCAACAGCACGCAGACGATTTGCGGGTCTTTGGCCCAGGCGTCCAGCTTGTCGCTAAGGGCGTTGATCATCGGCAGCGACAGCGCGTTGAGCGATTTTTCAGCATCCAGGCTGGCGATACCGATGCGGGCGCCGGCGGTGCCGCAGAGTTCTTCGAAGTGCAGATTCATCGTGACCTCGATCGGAAATTTGAACGATCAGTATGATCGCTGCGTGGGAAAGTGCCGGATCTGCGTCAGATCAATTGACAAGCGTGGCCGGCTTTCCTAGGGTTCGCCCCATTGTTTTTGCCGGGTATGACCATGACTGCTGACGACCGTATCAAACTCGAACCGAGCTGGAAGGAGGCACTGCGTGCTGAATTCGACCAGCCTTACATGGCAGAGTTGCGCAACTTTCTGCAGCAGGAGCAGGCGGCCGGCAAGGAAATCTATCCGCCACGGCCGCTGATTTTCAATGCGCTGAACTCCACGCCGCTGGATAAAGTGAAGGTGGTGATCCTCGGCCAGGACCCCTACCACGGCCCGGGCCAGGCCCACGGCTTGTGTTTCTCGGTGCAACCGGGCGTGCCAGCGCCGCCGTCGCTGGTCAACATCTATAAAGAGTTGAAGCGCGACCTGAACATCGACATCCCCAGCCACGGTTACTTGCAGAGCTGGGCGGATCAAGGCGTGTTGATGCTCAACACCACCATGACCGTCGAGCGCGCCAACGCCAATGCGCACAAGGACAAGGGCTGGCAGTTTTTCACTGACCGGATCATTGAACTGGTCAGCGAGCGGCAACCGCATCTGGTGTTCATGCTGTGGGGCGCTCATGCGCAGAGCAAGCAGAAGCTGATCGATGCGACCAAGCACCTGGTGCTGACCTCGGTGCATCCGTCGCCGCTGTCGGCTTATCGTGGCTTTCTGGGATGCGGGCACTTCGGCCGGACCAACAAGTTTCTTGAGCAGAATGGCGAGACGCCGATTGAGTGGCGGTTGCCGCCCGTTTGATGTTTGCCGAAGGGCCCCTTCGCTGGCAAGCCAGCTCCCACAGGTTTCAGTGCGTACCACAAATTATGTGCACACCCCGGAACACTGTGGGAGCTGGCTTGCCAGCGATGAAGCCAACTCGGTCTTACTCGGGATTACGATTCCAGTACTTGAACAACGGCTCGGCCAGAAACAGCACAAACAACAGCCGCATCACCTGCATCGCCGTCACCAGCGGCACCGACAGTTGCAGGGTTTCCGCCGTCAGGCTCATCTCGGCGATACCACCGGGCATCATGCCCAGCGTCAGCGAACGCAGATCCAGATGCGTTAAAGCGCTCAGTCCCAGCGCCGCCAAGGTTGCGATCAACATGGTCAGTGCCGTACCGATCAACGTGCGGCCCATGAATGACGGCGCACGCCTGAAAAACTGCCGGTTGAAGTGACAACCCAATCCGCTGCCGATCAACCATTGGCCAATCTGGCTGCCGCCATCGGGCAAGCCGATGTGCAGATCCCAGCCGATGCTCACCGCCGCACTCACCAGCAACGGCCCGAACAGCCATGGATTGGGTTGGCGCAGGCGCTGCCAGATCCAGGCGAGCAGGGCGCCCGCCGGAAACAGGATGGCCAGCCAGCGCCAATCGACGCTGCCGGCATGAGAAATTGGCGTGCCGTCGCCAAGCAAATACTTGAACGCCGCCGGCACACACAGCACCACCACCAATACCCGCAGGCTTTGCCCCGCCGCGACATGGCTGAGCATTGCGCCGTTGCGTGCGCCGAGGTTGACCATCTCCCCGGAGCCACCGGGCATGCTGGAGAAAAACGCCGTGGCGCGGTCCTCACCGGTGCGGCGCATCAACCACACGCCAACCACCGCCGACAAACTGGTGACCAGCGCACCGAAGAAGATCAAACCGAAATGACTCAGCACCTGCTCCATCACCACCGGGGTGAAGTGCAGGCCAATGCCGATCCCGACGATCCACTGGCCGCATTTGCGCCCGCCAGGGATTTCCGTCAGTTGCCACGGGGTCAGGCAGCGCACGAGGATGATCGCCAGCAACGAGCCGACCATCCACGGCAACGGCCAGCCGATCTGGCTGGCGAGGTAACCGCCAAGCAGACCGACCAGCGGGGTTCCCCACCAGGACTTTAGCGACAGCCGATCAAACATCGGCGATAGCGCGCCGAGCGACCGAACGTTTGCGCCAGATGCGCAGCAGCGGCACGAGCAACATGATCGCGGTCAGTACCCAGACCCCGAAGGTGATCGGGCTCGACCAGAGGATTTCCAGTGCGCCGTTGGAGATCGACAGCGCGCGACGCAGGTTCTGCTCCATCAGACCACCGAGGATGAAACCCAGCAGAACCGGCGACAACGGGAAGTCGAGCTTGCGCAGGATGTAACCGAAGATGCCGATGCCGACCATCAGGAACAGATCGAAGGTGGTCGCGTGTACTGCATAGACGCCGATGCCGGTGATGATCGCGATGACTGGCACCAGTGCCCAGTTCGGCACGGCGAGGATGCGGGTGAAGATGCGGATCATCGGAATGTTGAGGATCACCAGCATGATGTTGGCGACAAACAACGACGCGATCAGGCCCCAGACGATGTCCGGTTGTTGCTGGAACAACAGCGGCCCCGGAGTGATGTTGTACAGCGACAGCGCGCCGATCATCACCGCCGTGGTACCCGAACCCGGAACGCCGAGCGTCAGCATCGGCACCAGGGCGCCGCAAGCCGATGCACCAATGGCGGTTTCCGGGGCGGCCAGGCCACGGGCATCGCCTTCACCGAACTTGCCGCTGGTCCCGGCGATGCGTTTTTCGGTCATGTAGGCCACGGCACTGGCCAGCGTCGCACCGGCACCCGGCAACACGCCCATGATGAACCCGAGCAGGCCGCAACGGATGTTCACGGTGAACACCGACGCCGCTTCCTTGAAGTTGAACATCATTCGACCGGTGGCTTTCACCGCTTCCTGGCCGCGATGGGTTTTCTCCAGCAGCAACAGAATTTCGCTGATCGAGAACAGGCCCAGCACCAGCACGACGAATTGAATGCCGTCGGTCAGGTGAATGTTATCGCCGGTGAAACGGTACACGCCGCTGTTGGCGTCGATGCCGACCGTCGACAGGAACAAACCGATCAACGCCGCAATAAATGTCTTCAGTGGTCGATCACCAGCCATGCCGCCCAGGCAGACAATCGCAAACACCATCAGCACGAAGTATTCCGCCGGGCCAAAGGCAATCGCCCATTTCGCCAGCAGCGGGGCGAACATCACCATGCCGCACGTGGCGATGAAGGCGCCGATGAACGAACTCCACGCCGACAACGACAGCGCCACACCGGCCATGCCTTTGCGGGCCATCGGGTAGCCGTCGAGGGTGGTCATCACGGTGGAAGCTTCGCCCGGAATGTTCAGCAGGATCGAGCTGATCCGGCCACCGTATTCGCAGCCCAGATACACCGCCGCCAGCAGAATCAGTGCCGACTCCGGTGGCAGGCCGAGGGCGAATGCGATCGGGATCAGCAGCGCCACGCCGTTGATCGGGCCCAGCCCCGGCAACAGGCCGACAACGGTGCCGATCAGCGTGCCGCACAGCGCGGTCACCAGGTTGTAGGGGCTCAGCGCGACGCCGAAGCCCTGACCCAAATAGCCAAGAGTATCCATATCAGTTCTCCAGAACGTCGAGCAGGCCGAGGGGCAGCGGAACGTCCATCACACGGTCGAACAGCAGGTAAAGACCGATGGCCATCAGGGTGGTCACCACGACGCTCGGCATCCAGCGACCGCCATACAGACGCGCCATCGGAATGCCGATCAGCATGCTGCTGAGAATGAAGCCCAAGGGTTCGAAGAGGCCGGCGAACACCAGCAACAGCACGACGCAGATGCTGATCTTGGTCAGGGTCTGGCGATCCAGTGGCGGCTCGTCTTCAGTGTGTTCGATCGGCGTCGGGCGGAACACCATGTACAGCAGCGCTGCGCCCATCAGGCCGAGCATCAGCAGAGGGAAGGCGCGCGGGCCCACCGGTTCGTAGGAAAAAGCCGCTTGGTACGGCCACGCCATCAGTGCCAGGCCGACACAGGCCAGCAATAGCACCGAAGCGAAAATGCGTTGTAAGAGCATGGGAAACTCCTGTGCCGCGGCCCCGCGAACGGGGGCTGCGGCCGCTAGACAGAGGCGATCACTGAATCAGGCCGAACTCTTTGGCCAGCACTTTGTAGTCCGCAACCTGCTTCTTCACGTAGGTGTCCAGTTCCGGGCCGGTCATGGCGAACGGGAACAGTTCACGCTGATCGCGCAGCTTGGCGAACTCGTCGGAGGCCAGCAGTTTGTCGAACGAATCTTTCCACCAGGCGTAGTCTTCATCGCTGACTTTTGGCCCCAGGTAGAAACCGCGAACCACTGGCCAGACGATGTCGTAGCCTTGCTCGCGAGCGGTCGGGATTTCTTTCATTTCCGGTTCGTCGAGACGCTTGTCAGCGAATACCGCGAGCAGGCGCATGTCACCGCTCTGGATGTGCGGCATGGAGTCGGAGATGTCGGTGCTGCCAACCTGAATGTGGCCGCCGAGCAGGGCGGTGGCGATCTCGCCGCCACCTTCGAGGGCGACGTAACGCAGTTCGCGCGGGTTGATCCCGGCAGCCTTGGCGATCAGTGCGGTTTGCATCCAGTCCTGGCTGCCGACGGTGCCGCCGGAACCGATGACCACGGAGCCGGGATCTTTCTTCAATGCCTGAACGAGATCGTCGAGGGTCTTGTAGGGCGAATCGCTTTTCACCGCGATGGCACCGTAGCTGGTGCCGACTGCCGCGAGCCAGCGCACGTTGCTCTCATCGAAGCGTCCGAACTTGCCTTGCGCCAGGTTCAGCAGCGAACCGCTCGACCACGCCACCAGCGTGCCGGCATCGGCTGGCCGCTGCGCAACCACTGCGTTGTAAGCCACCGCGCCAACACCGCCGGGCATGTAGGTCACGCGCATCGGTTTGGACAGCAGTTTTTCGTTGACCAGCGCGCTCTGCACCAGTTTGCAGGTCAGGTCGAAACCACCGCCGGGCGACGCCGGAGCGATACATTCCGGGCGCTTCGGTTCGGCCATGAGTTGGCCAGCGAACAGCACGCAACTGGCGGCGAGTGCAACTTTACGCAGTGACAGGTTCATTCGATTCTCCACGGGCATTGTTGTTGTTTGACGTGTTTTTCACTGACAGGCATTTACCAAAGACCAATGTTATTGCTCATCAGCAAACGCACTTCGTCTGCATGGCGAGCGGAGTCGCGGGATCGGTCAATGGCATTGCGTAGACGCACGGCGACCTCCTTCAAAGGGCCGCTTTGTACTACATGGTTGATCTGGGGTTCGGCTGGCGCTGCTGTCTTCAATGAAGTCGGCAAAACTCAACGGCGAAAAACCCGCGAGGGCGGCTGCACTGGCGAGGGCGGTGTGGCTGATACGGGAAGGGCGAACAGGCACAAGGACCTGGGGCTGCATGGACGGCATGCGGGCGTACTCCGATTATTGTTCTTATTGGTCGAAAACGCTTCGTGGCGTTTTTCGTAGCGCTGTGTGGCAGCAGCGACGGCAGTCGAAACTCTCCGTAAATCGACTGTAACGGCCTAACCTTTCGCTAACCTTTCAGTTGGCTTTCAATGTTTTCGGGCTTCACAGTGGCGGTTGCGGCTGTAAACTCCGCGGCAAAGAGTGGCGTCGGCCATCCCTGAACGAGGTAAAAATCCATGCGTGTTCTGCTCGTCGAAGACCATCTGCAACTGGCCGAAAGCGTCGCCCAGGCGCTCAAGAGCACCGGTCTGACCGTGGATGTGTTGCACGATGGCGTGGCTGCCGATCTGGCACTGGGCAGTGAGGAATACGCCGTGGCGATCCTCGATGTCGGCCTGCCGCGCATGGGCGGATTTGAGGTGTTGGCGCGGCTGCGGGCTCGCGGGAAAAATCTGCCGGTGCTGATGCTGACGGCGCGCAGCGATGTGAAAGATCGGGTGCACGGCCTCAATCTTGGCGCCGACGACTACCTCGCCAAGCCGTTCGAACTGACCGAACTGGAAGCCCGGGTCAAAGCGCTGTTGCGACGCAGTGTGTTGGGCGGTGAACGCCAGCAGCGCTGCGGGGTGCTGGCCTATGATCTCGACACCCGACGCTTCTCACTCGGTGAGGAACTGCTCACGCTGACGTCCCGCGAGCAAGCCGTGCTCGAAGCGCTGATCGCCCGGCCGGGGCGAGTCATGAGCAAAGAGCAACTGGCCGCGCAGGTGTTTGGTCTTGATGAAGAGGCCAGCCCCGATGCCATCGAAATCTACGTGCACCGCTTGCGCAAGAAACTCGACGGTCAACCGGTCGCGATCGTGACCTTCCGCGGCCTCGGCTATCTGCTGGAAAGCCGCGATGCATAAGCCCAGCAGCCTGCGTTGGCGGTTGCTGTGGAACCTGGCGTCGTTGCTGGTGGTGTTGATGCTCGCCAGCGGCTTGAGTGCTTACTGGAATGGACGCGAGGCGGCCGACACGGCGTACGACCGCACGTTGCTGGCGTCGGCGCGAACCATCGCCGCTGGCCTGTCGCAACGTGATGGCAGCCTCAGTGCCGACGTGCCTTATGTGGCCCTCGATACCTTCGCTTACGACAGCGCCGGACGGATTTACTACCAGGTCAACGACATTCATCAAAAGCTGATTTCCGGCTACGAAAACCTCCCCGGGCCACCTCCCGGTACACCAAGAACTGACAGCTATCCGGCGCTGGCGCGTTTCTACAATGCCACTTACAAAGGACAGAACGTGCGCGTGGTCAGCTTGCTCAAAGCGGTGAGCGAGCCGAACATGAATGGCATGGCGGAAATCCGCGTGGCCGAAACCGACGAAGCCCGCGTCAGCATGGCGCGCAGTCTGGCGGCCGATACGCTGTTGCGTTTGGGTATGTTGGCGATCGGTGCCTTGCTGTTGGTCTGGTTTGCCGTCAGCGCCGCACTGCGTCCGCTGGAGCGTTTGCGCACGGCAGTCGAAGAGCGCCAACCCGATGACTTGCGGCCATTGCCACTGGTGGAAGTGCAACACGAACTCTGGCCGCTGGTGCGCGGGCTCAACCATTTCACCGAGCGCCTGCGGGGTCAGTTCGAGCGCCAGGCGCAGTTCATCGCCGATGCGGCGCATGAGTTGCGCACACCACTGGCGGCGTTGAAGGCGCGGCTGGAATTGGGGCTGCGTTCAAATGACCCGCAGGTCTGGCGGACGACGCTGGAATCTTCGGCCCAAGGCACCGATCGTCTGACTCATCTGGCCAATCAATTGCTGTCGCTGGCGCGCGTCGAAAATGGCGCCCGAGCGATTGCCGAGGGCGGTGCGCAGTTGCTCGATCTGAGCCAGTTGGCCCGCGAGTTGGGCATGGCCATGGCGCCACTGGCGCACAAGCGCGGGGTGGCGCTGGCGCTGGAGGCCGATGAACCGGTGTGGCTGCGTGGCGAGCCGACGCTGCTGAATGAGTTGTTGAGCAATCTGGTGGATAACGCCTTGGCGCATACGCCGCCGGGCGGCAACGTGATCTTGCGCGTGCTGACCCCGGCAGTGCTTGAGGTTGAAGACGACGGGCCGGGGATTCCGCTGCAAGAGCGCGATCGAGTGTTCGAGCGCTTCTATCGGCGTAATCAGCAGGTGGCGGGGTCGGGGTTGGGGCTGGCGATTGTCGGCGAGATCTGCCGGGCACATCTGGCTCAGATCACGCTGCATGATGGTGAACAGGCAGGGCTGAAGGTACGGGTGAGTTTTATTGCGGGGTGATTCTGCGGGGTTCTTGCCGGCCTCTTCGCGAGCAGGCTCGCTCCCACAGGGGGAATGCATTCCAATGTGGGAGCGAGGTGCTCGCGAAGGGCGCGTCGCGGTTCTCGATCAGTAAAACATCGAGCGCGATTCTTCCAGATCCGCGCACAGCGCTTTGTTCTCCGGATCAATCCCAAGCTTCCTGAACGCCGGAACACTCAGCGGATCAATCCGCGCAAACGGATGGTCAGTGCCCTTGTGGCAATAGAGGCTCGCCACCTGCACCAGATCGACGTAATCGATCTGTACCGAGTCGCGTTTGAGATCCTGATACAGCCCCGGCAGCTCCACCAGTCGTTCCGGAAAATCCCAGACGCGCAAGAGCTTGTCGCCGAGCAACGGATGAAGGTGGTCGATTACATGGTTGAGGCTGACCGAATCCGAGAGCAGTTCATAGTGGTCTTCGGCGTAGGTCAAAATCGGCAGCACGCCGATCTGATGCACCAGTCCACCCAGCGCCGCCTGATCCGGCTTGAGTTGGGTATAACGACGACACAACGCATAACTGACCCCGGCGATTTCCAGGCTCTTGCGCCAGACTTCGCGCATTTTCTGTTCCACCACTTCGGAACTGGCGTGGAAAATCTGCTCCATCACCAGGCCGATCGCCAGGTTACTGCTGTAGTTGATGCCCAGGCGGGTGATGGCGGTATGCAGGTCGGTGACTTCCTGCGCCGCGCGCAGCAGCGGGCTGTTGACCACTTTGATCAGGCGCGCCGACAGCGCCGTGTCACGGCCGATGACTTTGCTCAGCTCGCTGACGCTGATTTCCGGATCTTCAGCAGCCTTGCGAATTTGCAAGGCTACTTCCGGCAATGTTGGCAGAACCAGCTCATCTTTATCGATGGCCTCAACCAAATCCTGTTGGATCTTATCCGCCAGTTCGTTCATTTAGGCTCTCTAGGGTGTTGCAACAAATGCTGCGATCAGCGCTGGATTTCGCGGTCGCGATCCAGTTCGTAGGGCAAATCGAGCAGATGCAGCGCAGGCCCTTCAAGGGTGCCCAAATGCAGATCACCCGCTTCTGCAGCTTCGGCCTGCAACACTGCCAGGAGTTCAATGTTTTGCCCGGCGCCAGCAGCCAGTACGACTTCGCCGATCGAACTGTTGTGGCTCGGCGCGAACAATGGCGTGCCGGGTTCCGGCAATTGTGTGGCGTCGAGGCTCAAGCGATACAGACGGCGCTTGAGTTTGCCCAGGTACTGCATGCGCGCGACGATTTCCTGACCGGTGTAACAACCCTTCTTGAAACTCACGCCGCCGACGGCCTGCAGGTTGAGCATCTGCGGGATGAACAGCTCGCGGGTGGTGGGCATGACCTGACCGATACCGGCGCGGATCTGGCCGAGCAGCCACTGGTTCAGTTCACCTTCAGGCAGGGTTATCGACAACGTGTGTTTGATGGTTTGCGCCTGATCGGCGGGTACCCACAGTTCGGCACGATCCGGCGAGACGCGAATTGCAATCAGGCCGTCGTTGCGTACCACGCTGTCGGTCTCAATGGGCAGATCCAGGCCGAGACTGCTCAGCGCTGCATCGCCCGACCTCAGCCCGAAACGCACCCAGGCGGCGCTTTCGTCGGTCAGTTTCGACTTGGAGAACACCGCGTACTTCTTCAGGTCCGCCAGTTGCGGCTCGAGCAATTCGCTGGCCATCGCCAGCAGCACACCGTCGCCTTCGAGCAGAATGCGGAAACTCGATTGCATCCGGCCTTTTTGCGTGCAGCGAGCGCCCAGGCTGGATGCTGTTTCGCTCAGGTAATTGATATTGCAGGTCAACTGGCCTTGCAGGAATTTTCCGGCATCCGCGCCGCGGACCGCGAGAACGCCTTCATGAGACAGGGTGCAGAAAAAAGCAGAATCGGCCATGGGTCTTCGCAGGGTAAATAGACTGGGGCACATCATAAGGGCGCGTTGTTGAAATGGGTAGTTGATAAAGGATCGGTGGTGCCCGACCAAAGCCGACTGTGCGAGCGGCATATGGGCTGTATACTTGCCGCCAAATTTGAGGAGGGCCCCATGGTCGAACAAGTTGAACTGAATCGCCTCTTTTGGCACAGCCGTCGCGGCATGCTTGAGCTTGACGTGTTGCTGGTGCCATTTGTGCAGGAGGTTTACGCAAACCTGAACCAAGTCGATCGCGATCTGTATGTCCGTCTGCTGACTTGCGAGGATCAGGACATGTTCGGCTGGTTCATGGAGCGCAACGAGTCCGAAGATCCGGAGCTGCAACGCATGGTTCGCATGATCCTGGATCGTGTTCAGCCCAAGTAATACGTCCGAATGCCGCTGGCATGCCTCACGGCAGTTGCTGGCGGCGTATCTGTTGGCCCAGGCATTCGCTCTGGGTGCCTTGTTTGTGCTTTCCATTCCCTTATGGGCGAGCTTGCTCGGGGCTTTCGTTTGCCTGCTTCACGGGTTTTGGGTGTTGCCGCGGCAGATTCTGCTCAGTCATCCCAAGGCAATGCGCGGTTTGCGTCGAGACGGCGACGGCTGGCAATTGTGGAATCAGGCGGATGGCTGGCAAGCGGTGCAGTTGCGACCGGACAGCCTTGCACTGCCGCTGATCGTGGTGCTGCGTTTTCGTTTGCGCGGTGAGTGGCGCGTCAGATCGATCTGCGTACCACGGGACTCGCAGGCGACGGATTTGCATCGACGCCTGCGAGTGCGGCTCAAGTTCAGCCGACGTAGGTGGGCGGCACCAGAATAGTGTCGAGCGCTTCGGGCAGCAGGCCAGGGTAGTCGAGGGTGTAATGCAGGCCGCGACTTTCCTTGCGTTCCATGGCCGAGCTGATCATCAGCTCCGCCACTTGCGCGAGATTGCGCAGCTCGATCAAATCGCGACTGACTTTATAGTTGCTGTAAAACTCGTCGATCTCGTCCAGGAGCAGACGCACGCGATGTTGAGCCCGTTGCAAGCGCTTGTTGGTCCGCACGATGCCAACGTAGTCCCACATGAATCGCCGCAGTTCATCCCAGTTGTGCGCGATGATTACGTCTTCATCAGAGTCGGTCACCTGGCTGGCGTCCCAGACGGGTAGGGTGCTTGGCGCTGTGACGTCATCCAGTTGCGCCAGAATATCTGCCGCCGCCGACCGGGCGTAGACGAAACACTCCAGCAACGAGTTGCTGGCCATGCGGTTGGCACCGTGCAGGCCGGTGAAGCTGGTTTCGCCGATGGCGTACAAGCCCGGCACATCGGTGCGACCATGCTGATCGACCATTACGCCGCCGCAGGTGTAGTGCGCGGCGGGAACGACCGGAATCGGTTGTTTGGTGATGTCGATGCCAAAGCCCAGGCAGCGCTCATAAACAGTCGGGAAGTGCGTCTTGATGAACGCTTCGGGTTTGTGGCTGATGTCGAGATAGACGCAGTCGACGCCCAGACGCTTCATTTCATGGTCGATGGCCCGGGCGACGATGTCGCGCGGCGCCAGTTCGGCGCGCTTGTCGAAGCGATACATGAAGCGTTCGCCGTTCGGCAGCTTCAAATGCGCGCCTTCACCACGCAGGGCTTCAGTGATCAGGAAACTCTTGGCCTGTGGGTGGTACAGACAGGTGGGGTGAAACTGGTTGAATTCCAGGTTCGCCACCCGGCAGCCCGAGCGCCAGGCCATGGCGATGCCATCACCGCAGGCGCCGTCGGGATTGCTGGTATAGAGGTAAACCTTGGCCGCGCCACCAGAGGCCAGAATCACGAAGCGCGAGCCGTAGGTGTCGACTTCGCCGGTCGCGCGGTTGAGCACATAGGCACCGAGGCAGCGATCGCCGTCCATGCCCAAACGTCGTTCGGTAATCAGATCGACTGCCACCCGCTGTTCCAGCAGTTCGATGTTCGAGCGCTCTTTGGCCTGGGTCAGCAATGTTTTGAAGATCGCAGCGCCCGTAGCATCGGCTGCATGGATGATGCGCCGGTGACTGTGGCCGCCCTCGCGGGTCAGATGGAATTCGAAACCGCCGTCTTCAGTGCCGGACTGTTCGTCGCGAGTGAACGGCACGCCTTGGTCGATCAGCCACTGGATGGCTTCGCGGCTGTGTTCGACTGTGAAGCGTACGGCGTCCTCATGGCACAGGCCGCCGCCCGCATTCAGGGTGTCATCGACGTGGGATTCGACAGTATCGGTGTCGTCCAGCACGGCAGCGACTCCGCCCTGGGCCCAGAACGTCGAGCCGTTGGCGAGATCGCCCTTGCTCAATACGGCAATGCGCAGATGACCTGGCAGGGTCAGCGCAAGACTCAAACCGGCAGCACCGCTGCCAATGACCAGAACATCGTGTTGGAACTGTTGGCTCATTTCAGCATTCCGCTCAAAGCGACCCGGGTCGGGGTTGGCGCATGACACCTGAATCGGCGAGTCAAGACAGCCACACAGCCCACTAGTATATAGAGGGGCAGGTCGGCACAATAGCCGTGCCCAGATGGCATTGTGAAACTACTGTGACGGAAAAAGCCGGGTACTTCGTCGGAAGAATTTTTCCTCGGTTTCGGGGGAAGGCGACTGTATCGGCGCTGAAACAGCCTTTTTCCGTTCAGTGTTGCTCAATGTCGGGCAGGTGCGGCTATAAATAATTGGAACTTTTGCCAAAGGCCCAAGATCAATAGACCGTGCCAGAAAAAGGGACAGTGTCGGTTTCAGTGAGGAATCTGCGATCTGGGTTCCTACCGGCGAAACCGATGACAAGATTATTCGCGCAGCCGGTTTATCCCGCGCTGCGTTTTTCGTGCGTGCCAAATCAGAGCCCGCAGGAAACTTGCTTGGAGGGGGAGAACTTTTGCGAAAAGCCCGAGTCTATGTTTGCAAGTCTGGTCGTTTAGTTATGCAAGTCTCCTCCGGGCCTATCGAGGAGTGTTCATGCTAACCCAGGAAGAGGATCAGCAGCTGGTCGAGCGCGTTCAACGTGGCGACAAGCGAGCTTTCGATCTGCTGGTGCTGAAATATCAGCACAAAATTCTCGGGTTGATCGTGCGTTTTGTGCACGACACCCATGAAGCCCAGGACGTAGCTCAGGAAGCCTTTATCAAGGCGTATCGAGCACTTGGAAACTTTCGCGGTGACAGTGCGTTTTATACGTGGCTGTATCGTATTGCCATCAACACGGCAAAGAATTACCTCGTTTCACGCGGCCGTCGGCCGCCGGATAGCGATGTAAGCTCTGAGGATGCAGAGTTCTACGACGGCGATCATGGCCTCAAGGATCTCGAATCACCAGAACGAGCACTGTTGCGGGATGAGATCGAAGGCACCGTCCATCGAACCATTCAGCAACTACCAGAGGATTTGCGTACGGCTTTAACTTTACGTGAATTCGATGGTCTGAGTTACGAGGACATTGCGAGCGTCATGCAGTGTCCGGTGGGTACCGTGCGCTCCCGGATTTTCCGCGCTCGGGAAGCCATCGATAAAGCCCTGCAGCCGTTGTTGCAGGAAAACTGAGACAGCGGCGACAGCCAAGAGAGGAACGCCATGAGTCGTGAAGCCCTGCAGGAATCGCTGTCCGCAGTGATGGATAACGAAGCGGACGAACTGGAATTGCGTCGAGTGATCAATGCGCTGGACGACGTTGAAACCCGTGAAACCTGGGCTCGTTACCAGATCGCTCGGGCAGCCATGCACAAGGATCTGCTGCTGCCACGTCTGGATATCGCTGCGGCAGTGTCTGCTGCGCTGGAAGACGAAACGGCCCCGGCCAAAGTATCTCGCAGCCCATGGCGCAACCTCGGCCGTCTGGCTGTTGCAGCCTCGGTAACTGTTGCCGTTCTGGCTGGTGTTCGCCTGTACAACCAGGACGAAATTGCCGGTGTTGAACTGGCCCAGCAGTCCAACCAGCCAACCCTGGCCACTCCGCAGGTCAAAGGCCCGGCTGTTCTGGCAGGCTACAGCGAGAGCTCCGAAGCCACAGGCCCAATGGCCAACGGTGTATTGCAAGGTCAACCGGGTTGGCATGATCAGCGTCTGCCAAGCTACCTGCGCCAGCATGCTCAGCAAGCTGCGCTCGAAGGTACTGAAAGCGCGTTGCCTTATGCACGTGCCGCAAGCCTGGAAAACCAATAAGGAGGATCATGCGCGCCATACCTCTACTTTCGCTTCTGCTCAGTGGCTGGTTCGTTGTTCCAGCCCACGCTGATGAGGCCCAGGACTGGTTGATCCGTCTGGGCCAGGCCGAGCAGCAGCAAAGCTTTCACGGTACTTTCGTTTACGAGCGTAACGGTAGTTTTTCTACCCATAACATCTGGCATCGTGTCCAGAATGGTCAGGTCCGCGAGCGTTTGCTTCAGCTCGACGGTTCGGCACAGGAAGTCGTGCGCATTGATGGACATACTCAATGCGTGAGCGGCACCCTGATTGCAGGACTGGGAGATTCTCCGAACGCTGCCGCCCGTCCTCTCGATCCCAAAAAGCTGAAAAACTGGTATGAACTTGCCGTCGTTGGCAAGTCGCGCGTGGCTGGTCGAGACGCAGTGATCGTATCGCTGACGCCTCGTGACCAGCACCGTTACGGTTTTGAGTTGCACCTGGACAAGCAAACCGGTTTGCCGCTGAAGTCGTTGCTGTTGAACGACAAGGGGCAATTGCTCGAACGTTTCCAGTTCACCAGCCTCGATACTGACAATGTCCCGACGGATAAAGACTTGCTGGCAGATGCCGACTGCAAGGTTATTAGCCTCGACAGTGACAAGGCTTCTGCCGTCAAGACCGCTCAGATGTGGCATTCGGACTGGCTACCGCCGGGTTTTGAGCTGACCAGCAGCACGTCGCACAAAGACCCAAAAACCAAGGTTCAGGTTACTAGTCTGATGTACGACGATGGTCTGGCGCGCTTTTCGGTTTTCCTTGAGCCTTTGAACGGCGCTACCGTTACCGACACCCGGACGCAGTTAGGCCCTACTGTCGCGGTATCCCGACGCCTGACGACACCTGAGGGCGAAATAATGGTGACGGTTGTCGGCGAGATTCCGATTGGCACCGCCGAACGAATCGCGCTGTCGATGCGTAATCAAGATGTCTCTGCAACCAGCAAGCAGTGAGCTGATTACATTCATTTCCACTTCGTCGTCGAGAGCTGGAAATGTTTGCTGAGCATTTTCATTTGCAAATACTCCAAAAGTTTTTTATAGGTCAGAGCCTCACGGCTCTGGCCTTGTTTGTTGTTCCCGGAACAAAAATGCCGGACGGTGGTTTCCGGTGTTCCTTGCTCCATATCGCTTAACCCTGCTCGTCGTAACGGGAGCTGTATGTCGATACCTAGCTTGAAGTCTTATCTCTCCATTTTCGCCACCGTGCTGTTGCTCGGTCAGGCGATCCCTGCTGCGCAAGCGGCCGATCTGCCTGATTTCACCCAACTGGTCGAACAGGCTTCGCCGGCGGTGGTGAACATCAGTACCACGCAGAAACTGCCGGATCGCAAAGTCAACCAGCAGATGCCTGACCTTGAAGGCTTGCCGCCAATGCTGCGCGAGTTCTTCGAACGCGGCATGCCACCTCAGCAGCGTTCGCCGCGTGGCGATCGTCAGCGTGAAGCGCAGTCGTTGGGTTCGGGTTTTATCATTTCCCCGGATGGCTACATCCTGACGAATAACCATGTGATTGCCGATGCAGACGAGATTCTCGTCCGTCTGGCTGATCGCAGCGAAATGAAAGCCAAACTGGTCGGCACCGATCCGCGTTCCGACGTGGCCCTGCTGAAAATCGAAGGGAAGGATCTGCCGGTACTCAAACTCGGCAAATCCCAGGATTTGAAAGCTGGTCAGTGGGTAGTGGCAATCGGTTCGCCATTCGGCTTTGACCACACCGTTACCCAAGGCATCGTCAGCGCCGTTGGCCGCAGCCTGCCGAACGAAAACTACGTGCCGTTCATCCAGACCGACGTGCCGATCAACCCGGGCAACTCCGGCGGCCCGCTGTTCAACCTGAACGGTGAAGTGGTCGGGATCAACTCGCAGATCTACACCCGTTCCGGCGGCTTCATGGGCGTTTCGTTCGCGATCCCTATCGATGTGGCGATGGACGTTTCCAATCAATTGAAGAGCGGTGGCAAGGTCAGCCGCGGCTGGCTGGGCGTAGTCATCCAGGAAGTTAACAAGGATCTGGCCGAATCGTTCGGGCTTGATAAACCGGCCGGTGCGCTGGTTGCACAGATTCAGGATGACGGTCCGGCTGCCAAGGGCGGTCTGCAAGTGGGCGACGTGATCCTGAGCATGAACGGTCAACCGATCGTCATGTCTGCCGATTTGCCGCATCTGGTTGGCGCACTGAAGTCTGGCGCGAAAGCCAATCTGGAAGTGATCCGTGATGGTAAGCGCAAAAACGTCGAGCTGACGGTTGGCGCTATCCCGGATGAAGAAAAAGAGCTGGATGCGCTGCCGAAGTCTGGCGCTGAAACCAGCAGCAACCGCCTCGGCGTTGCCGTGGCCGAGCTGACGGCTGAACAGAAGAAAACCTACGACCTCAAAGGTGGTGTGGTGATCAAGGAAGTGCAGGACGGTCCTGCTGCCCTGATCGGTCTGCAACCGGGTGATGTCATCACTCACCTGAACAACCAGGCCATCGGCTCCAGCAAGGAGTTCGCCGAGATCGCCAAGGCGCTGCCGAAGAACCGTTCGGTGTCGATGCGCGTTCTGCGTCAAGGCCGTGCGAGCTTCATCACCTTCAAGCTGGCTGAATAATCCGGATTGAGCGGTAAATAAAAACCGCCTCGAAAGAGGCGGTTTTTTTATGCCTGAAGCATTTCAATCGCGAAGAAGCGTCAGCCCATCATGTCCTTGACCATGCGTTCCTGCTCCATCAGCTCGCGCTGGCGGGCATCGATCCGCGAGGACAGCGGGAAGTTGCTGCCAGCCTTGCGCTTGGCGAAATCCAGTTGCTGGATCGCCTGACGGTAATCGCCGACCAAGGCAAAGTATTCGGCACGCGCCTGGTGCAGGCCAATGATGTTGCCAGACAAGCCACGGGTTTCGGCAACCTGATACCAGACATCCGGATCATCCGGGCGAGTCTTGAGCAATCCTTCCAGCGCTTTTTCGGCATCCGCCGCGCGGTTCTGCTTGAGCAGAAGATCGACTCGAACCTGATTCAGTGGATAGTTGCCGGGGTATTGCGTGAGCATTCGCTCAACCCGCGACTGGGCATCGGGCAGGCGATTGTTGGTGATGTCCAGATCGATCTGAGTGAGGTTGTAGATGATCTCGTTCGGAGCTTTGGCCAGTAACTGTTTGAGGTTCTCCCGCGCCTCGTTCAACTGACCGCCCTTGATCTGCGCGATGGCCAGACCATAGCGGGCCACGTCGTTTTGAGGGTTCTCGTCCAGTTGCGCACGGAAACGCTTGGCGCCCAGTCCTGGTGTCTCTTCGTAGATCAACTGCACGCGGGCGCGAATCAGCTGATAACGCTTGGTATCTTCGATGCCTCCGGGCCTGGCCTGTTCGGCGCGGTTGCGGGTGTCGGCGATCCGTGATTCGGTCACCGGGTGAGTCAGCAGGAATTCCGGTGGTTTGGCGTCGAAGCGGTATTGACGCATCAAGCGCTCGAACATGGTTGGCATCGAGCGTGGGTCGTATCCAGCCTTTTCCAGATTGAGGATGCCGATACGGTCGGCCTCCTGCTCGTTCTGGCGGGAGAAACGCCGCTGCTCCTGAAGCGCCGCTGCCTGAGTACCGGCAATGGTCGCGATCCCGGCGTCACCGCCGCCGGCCGCTGCAATCACGATGCCGGCCAGCAGCGCCGCCATCATCGGCACTTGCATGCGTTGCGAAGCTTCGACGCCGCGCGCAAAGTGGCGCTGCGACAGGTGAGCCAATTCGTGAGCCAGCACCGAAGCGTATTCGCCCTCGGTCTGTGCGTTGAGGAACAAACCGCCGTTGACCCCGACCACGCCGCCCGGCGCCGCGAAGGCGTTGAGCTGAGGGCTGTTGATCAGGATGAACTCCAGGCGTCGGTCGCTGACCTGGCTGGTCTCCACCAGCTTGTAAACGCTGGATTCGACATAGTCTTTGAGTTGCGGATCATTTAGCTGTGAAACCTGGCTGCGCAACATGGCCAGCCAGGCGCGACCGAGCTGGTATTCCTGTTGCGGCGAGACGATGGCAGAACTGGCGTCGCCGAGTGACGGCAGATCGTCGGCAAAGCCTGGTGAGGCGAGCAGGCAAGCGAGCGTCAGCAGGGTAGGGCGCAGAAAAGTCATGCACAAAGCCTTAGAAGACAAAGACCTTACTGTAGCCGGACACCGGGCTTGCGACCAGATATTCTAGGCTGCTCGACTGACCTGATACGGAGTGACGCAATGACTGACGCTTTAGCCCATGACGCAGAGCTGGACGCCAGCGGCCTGAATTGTCCGTTACCGTTGCTCAAGGCAAAAATGGAACTCAACAAGCTTGCAAGCGGCGCGGTGCTCAAGGTGATCGCCACCGATGCGGGCTCCCAGCGCGACTTTCGCACCTTTGCCAAGTTGGCCGGTCATACGCTGCTGCGCGAAGAAGACGAAGCGGGCGTCTACCGTTACTGGTTGAAAAAAGCCTGAAACCGACATCGCCAAAACCTAAGGATTATTGATGTTCAAAGTGTTACGCGACTGGATTCAGCGCTACTTCTCCGATGAGGAAGCCGTGGTGCTTGCCGTGCTGCTGGTGCTGGCGTTTACCGCGGTGCTCACCCTCGGCGGCATGCTCGCGCCGGTACTGGCCGGGATGGTGCTGGCATACCTGATGCAGGGCCTGGTGGTGACGCTGGAGCGTCTGCGCGTACCAGGCGCTGTTGCGGTGGGATTGGTGTTTGCGCTGTTCATGGGCGCGCTGATGCTGTTCATTGTCGTGGTGTTGCCGCTGCTCTGGCACCAGTTGATTACGCTGTTCAATGAGCTGCCGGGCATGCTCGCCAAGTGGCAATCTTTGCTGCTGCTGCTGCCGGAGCGCTATCCGCATCTGGTCTCCGATGAGCAAGTGTTGCAGGCGATCGAGGCCGCGCGCGGCGAGATCGGCAAGTTCGGCCAGTGGGCGTTGACGTTTTCGCTGTCGAGTCTGCCGCTGCTGGTGAACATCATGATCTATCTGGTGCTCGTACCGATCCTGGTGTTCTTTTTCCTCAAGGATCGGGCAATGATCGGCGAGTGGGTGCGCGGCTACCTACCACGTGAGCGGGCGCTGATCACGCGAGTGGCGCAGGAAATGAACCGGCAGATCGCCAATTACATTCGCGGCAAAGGCATCGAGATCGTGATTTGCGGCGGTGTGACTTACATCGCTTTCGTCGCACTCGGGCTCAACTATGCCGCGCTGCTGGCGTTGCTGGTCGGTTTGTCGGTGGTGGTGCCGTATGTCGGCGCGGTAGTGGTGACCGTGCCAGTGCTGCTGATTGCGTTGTTCCAGTGGGGCTGGAGCGATCAATTCATTTATCTGATGGCGGTCTACGGAATCATCCAGACACTGGATGGCAACGTGCTGGTGCCGTTGCTGTTTTCCGAGGCGGTCAACCTGCACCCGGTGGCAATTATCTGCGCGGTGCTGCTGTTCGGCGGGTTGTGGGGTTTTTGGGGTGTGTTCTTTGCGATTCCTCTGGCGACGCTGTTCAAGGCAGTGCTCGATGCCTGGCCGCGTAAGGAACCCGTGGTGGCGCCGCTGCTTTAAAACAAAAGATCGCAGCCTGCGGTAGCTCCTGCAGTTTTCGGTGTCACCGCACAATATGCGATCGGACATCGAACATGCAGGAGTTGCCGCAGGCTGCGATCTTTTTGATCCTCAGGCTTTATTCAGCGCTTGAGCGGCAGCCAGGACCGCATCGACATGCCCCGGCACCTTCACGCCACGCCATTCCTGACGCAGCACGCCGTCCTTATCAATCAGGAACGTGCTGCGATCAACACCCAGGTATTCCTTGCCGTAAAGCTTCTTGAGCTTGATCACGTCGAACAACTGGCAGACAGCCTCGTCCTTGTCGCTGATCAGCTCGAACGGAAACTCCTGCTTGCCCTTGAAGTTCTCGTGAGACTTCAGGCTGTCGCGGGAGATGCCGAAGATTTCCGTATTGGCGGCCCTGAACGCCGCGTACTGATCACGAAAGCCCTGACCCTCGGTGGTGCAGCCCGGGGTGCTGTCCTTCGGATAGAAGTAGATCACCACTTGCTTGCCCTTCAGGGCAGACAGGCTGACGGTTTGCCCGCTGGTGGCAGGTGCTTCGAAATCCGCAACCGGTTGGTCGATGACAACGGCCATGAAAGCTTCCTTACATTGGGTTTTGTGGGCGCCAGGGTTCGATCAGGGCATCGAGGTTCATGGCGTCTGAGAAATCCAGGAACTGATCACGCAGCCAACTGATCTGGGTGCCGGCCGGCAGGGTCACGGTGAACGTGGCGTTGAGCATGGTGCCACCGGTCTGCGGTGCCTGATACGTGTCGCACGTCAGGTTTTCCAGTTCGACATTGTGATCCATGAAGAACTGGCACAGCTCATTGATGATGTCCGGACGATACGCCGAGCTGACGTAAGCCACGTATGGCAGCGCCTGCGGACGGTTCTCCAATGGTGCGCTGCGCACCACGTTGACGGTGAACGCGTGCTTCTTGGCGAGACCTGACAGGCTGCCTTCCAGGCGTGCGAGGGCGTCCCAGCTGCCAGAGATTTCGAGAATCAGCGCGCTGCACTCGCCATGGCGGGTCAGGCGGGATGTAACCACGGCGCAGCGATTTTCATGGCTGGCGCGGCACAGGACGTTAGTCAGCTCCATGGGGTTGGCGCCGAGGGCACTGATGACAAGGAATTGTTCGCGAACTGTGGGGGTGGACATGCAGCATTCCTAAAGCGATGAGCGGTCGGTAGGTTTACGGGCGTTGATCGCCGCAGAGTGCCCGTGTGCCCATTAAGGCTGTCCGTTCAGAAAGCCCCGGCAAGCGCTCGCGGCTCGCTCCACTCAACGGGAGCGCGTCGATGCGACGCTGGAACGGGGCCTGGGAGGCCGAAAAGGGAGGCTGAAACCCGGCGTACAAGCTGATCAGTACCGATCAAAGTCTGAAGGGTAGCGAAAAGCGACGCCAAGGGGAATGGCGGCAGCGCAGTACTTTGCTTGTGCAAGCATCTTGGCGCCAGTACCATTACCGCTCTCTTTTTCCGGCAGGAGCGGTTTCATGATTGCGGGCAGTATGGTGGCACTGGTCACTCCCATGGATGCACAAGGGCGTCTTGACTGGGACAGCCTCAGCAAACTCGTGGACTTCCACCTCAAGAACGGCACCCATGCCATTGTCGCGGTCGGTACTACCGGCGAGTCGGCAACCCTTGATGTAGAAGAACACATCGCCGTCATCAAAGCCGTGGTCAAACAGGTTGCAGGCCGCATTCCGGTGATCGCCGGCACCGGCGCCAACTCGACTCGCGAAGCCGTCGAGCTGACCCGCAACGCCAAGGAAGCCGGCGCCGATGCCTGCCTGCTGGTCGTTCCGTACTACAACAAGCCGACTCAGGAAGGCTTGTATCAGCATTTCAAACACATCGCTGAATCGGTCGACATCCCACAGATTCTCTACAACGTTCCTGGCCGCACGTCTTGCGACATGCAGGCCGAGACCGTGATTCGCCTGTCCACCGTGCCGAACATCATCGGCATCAAGGAAGCCACCGGCGATCTGGTCCGTGCCAAAGCGATCATCGATGGCGTGAGCAAGGACTTCATCGTGCTGTCCGGCGATGATCCAACCGCCGTCGAACTGATCCTGCTGGGCGGCAAGGGCAATATCTCTGTTACTGCCAACGTCGCTCCGCGCGAAATGGCTGATCTGTGCGAGGCCGCGCTCAAGGGCGACGCCGAGACCGCACGGGCCATCAACGAAAAACTGATGCCGCTGCACAAAGACCTGTTCATCGAAGCCAACCCGATTCCGGTGAAGTGGGCTTTGGTTGAAATGGGCCTGATGCACGAAGGCATCCGCCTGCCACTCACCTGGCTGAGCACTCCTTGTCATGAAACGCTTCGCTCGGCCCTGCGCCAGTGCAGCGTCCTGGTTTAATTGAGGAAGTACAACGCATGAAGCGAATGGCCGGACTTTCCGCACTTGCCTTGATTATCTCCAGCACCAGCGGCTGCGGATGGGTCTGGGGGCCGGAAGGTTATTTCCGCGACCGTGGTAGCGATTACCTGCAAGCGCAACAGACTGCACCGATGCAACTGCCAGCGGACGTCAGCACTTCCAAGCGTCTGGATCCGCTGCTGCCGATCCCGCGCAACGTCGCTGACGACACCGCCAAGGGCGAGTACGTGGTTCCACGTCCTCAGCCGTTGTCGGCCGTTGCCGATGCCAGCGACTACTCGCTGCAGAAGAGTGGCGATACCCGTTGGGTCGTGGCCCAGCATCCACCGGCCGAAGTCTGGCCAGTGGCTGTGCAGTTCTTCCAGGACAACGGTTTCCGTCTGGATGAACAGCGTCCGCAAACCGGCGAATTCACCACCACCTGGCAGCACTCCGACGAGCTGTCGGCAGCAATGGCCAAGCGTCTGAGCGCAGCCGGCGTCAGCACCGACAGCGAAACCCGCGTTCGTGTGCGGATCGAGCCAGGCGTGCAGCGCAACACCAGTGAAATCTACGTGGTCAGCGCCGAGCGTCCTGCCGGCAGCAGCGCCGATGTGGCCTTCACCAACCGGTCGGTCAACACGGGTCTGGACGCCGCTCTGGTCGACGACATGCTCGCGAGCATGAGCCGTATCTCCGAGAAGGGCGGTTCGGTGTCGATGCTGGCGTCCCGTGATTTCGATACCCCGAGCCGCGTCAGTCTCAACGAAGACGGCAGCGGTAACCCGGTGTTGAACGTCGGTACCGACCTTGACCGTGCCTGGTCGAGCGTTGGCCGTGCACTGGAACAAGGTGAATGGCGTGTTGAAGACATCAACCGCAGCCTGGGCCTGTACTACATCAACCTGGCCGAAAAAGCCGAGAACAAAGACGACAAGCCTGGTTTCTTCAGCGGCCTGTTCGGCAGCGCGCCGAGCAAGGAAGAAGTTGAAGCCCGTGCCGAGCGTTATCAGGTTCGCCTGAGCAAGGTTGGCGAGAACATTCAGGTGACCGTCGAGAAAAACATCAACACCGTTGCGCCGGCTGACGTGGCGCGCAAAGTGTTGAGCGTAATTCAGGACAACCTGGGCTGATCACATGCGTTTTGCCGTTCTCGGCAGCGGTAGCCAAGGGAACGGCACGCTGATCGCCAGTGCTGATACGTATGTGCTGGTGGATTGTGGTTTTTCCCTGCGGGAAACCGAAAAACGCCTGTTGCGCCTGGGTGTAAACCCGGCGCAACTGAGCGCGATACTCGTAACCCACGAACATGCCGACCACGTGCATGGCGTGGGTTTGCTGTCTCGGCGCTACAATCTGCCGGTCTACCTCAGTCGCGGCACACTGCGCGGGATGCGCAAACCGATTGAGCCCGCAGGCTTTCTGGCCGGCGGCGAGCAACTGCAGATCGGTGCACTGAATATCGGGGTCATTGCCGTGGCCCACGATGCGCAGGAACCGACCCAGTATGTATTCAGTGACATCGAGCAGCGGCGCTTCGGCCTGCTGACCGACCTGGGTTCCTACTGCGAGCGGGTGCTGGACGGTTATCGGGATCTCGATGCGTTGATGATCGAATCCAACCATTGCCGTGACATGCTGGCCCGTGGTCATTACCCGTACTTTCTCAAGCAGCGGGTGGGCGGCGAGCTGGGACATTTGAACAACCATCAGGCGGCATTCCTGGTGTCCGAGCTGGGCTGGCAGGGGCTGCAACATCTGGTCCTGGCTCATCTGAGCAGCAAGAACAACTTGCCGCAGCTGGCCCGACAATGTTTTGTCGACACCCTTGGGTGCGACCCGGACTGGCTGCAACTGGCCGATCAAGATTCAGGGCTCGACTGGCGCCACATCGCCTAGCCCACCTACTTAGCAAGCGGAGCCCATCATGGAAAAACGTGAAGAACTCTACCGCGGCAAAGCCAAATCGGTTTACAAGACCGACGACGCTGACCGCTTGATCCTGCTGTTTCGCAACGACACTTCGGCGTTCGACGGCAAGCGCATCGAACAGCTCGACCGCAAAGGCATGGTGAACAACAAGTTCAACGCCTTCATCATGCAGAAGCTCGAAGCGGCCGGTATTCCGACCCAATTCGACAAACTGCTGGGCGACAACGAGTGCCTGGTGAAGAAGCTGGACATGATCCCGGTCGAGTGCGTCGTGCGTAACTACGCCGCGGGCAGCCTGGTCAAGCGCTTGGGTGTGGAAGAGGGCATCAAGCTCAATCCGTACACCTTCGAACTGTTCCTGAAGGACGACGCCAAGGGCGACCCGTTCATCAACGAATCCCACGTTGTGGCATTCGGCTGGGGCACCGCCGAGCAACTGGTCCGCATGAAAGAACTGTCGCTCAAGGTCAACGAAGTCCTGAGCAAACTGTTCGACGACGCCGGCCTGCTGCTGGTCGACTTCAAGCTTGAATTCGGCGTATTCAGCGACGGCTCCATCGTCCTGGGCGACGAGTTCAGCCCGGACGGCTGCCGTCTGTGGGACAAGGACACCAAGAAGAAGATGGACAAGGACCGCTTCCGTCAGGGCCTCGGTGACGTTATCGAAGCCTACGAAGAAGTCGCCAATCGTCTGGGCGTACCGCTTTAATCGACGCAAGCATCTGATAGCACGCAGATTTTTTCGAAAGAGGGTTTGCTTTCGGTAAAAGTGTTGTTATGATGCGCGCCGTTGGAGAGATGCCAGAGTGGCCGAATGGGACGGATTCGAAATCCGTTGTACCTTCACCGGTACCTAGGGTTCGAATCCCTATCTCTCCGCCATACATAGAAAAAGCCCCGTAGATGAAAATCTACGGGGCTTTTTCGTTTCTGGTTTAGGCTCTCAAGCTCTGGTTCTGCGTCTGCCGACACCTCTTATCAAACACAGAAAAAGCCCCCAGGACGAACCTGTGGGGCTTTGCATCAGTTGAAATGCTTGTCGTCTTTCGCTTTATCTCTAGCCATTTCTGCGGCTCCTTTTGAGTTCAATGATTGGGTGAAACCGGGCCGGATGACCCCATGCGCCGCAGAGCGTAGGAGAGGAAAGGAGGCCCGCTAGTCGTTAAAGAAAAAAAGGAAAAGGCTGGAGGACGGTGTCGCGCAGTGACTCTCGCGGTTAAATTTCCTTAACCGGTGTATCCCCCTGCGCACCCTTGATCAACTCGATCACGTGTAAACAATCCGCCTTGTTCACATACGACTCGCCACTGGCGATGGTCTCGTGATTGCCCGCGCGCAGTCTCCAACGCCATTGGCCTTTGCCTGTAGTGGGGGTGCCTCTGGATTGCCTGTAAATCTCGAAATACATTCAGTTCGCTCCATGCGATTAATACGTGCGACAGCCTGTGTGGCGCATCGACGCAAGCCTAGCGCAGGCGGTTTTTTTGGCCATCGGACATTTGTTTCCAATCGTTGGAGGATGTTTCTGAAGGGCTTGAGCCAGAGCGTCTGGTGTGTCCGGTTGATTGGCTGTATGGCGTTCTTTCTCGACAGACTTTTCCCGCGCTCCCATGAGGTTTTTTCGTCAGTTGCTCGATCTTGAGTTGGTCAGTTGGACGGGTTTGAATCGCTTGCCGGTGGACCGACGCATCATGACGATGGACGCCGCCCCCCAGGCCTTTCTACACTGCCCGCATTCCGGGGAGCAGGGGGCTATGGATGAACCGCAATGAACTTCGCAAGGCTGACATCAACCTGATGGTGGTGTTCGAGACCTTGATGCTCGAACGCAACGTCACCCGCGCGGCGGAAAAGCTGTTTCTCGGCCAGCCGACCATCAGCTCGGCGCTCAACCGATTGCGCACGATGCTCAACGATCCGTTGTTTATTCGCGTCGGCCACCGTATGGAGCCGACGGCCCGCGCCGAAGATATCTTTCGCCACCTCAAGCCTGCGCTGGATTCGCTGTCGGTGGCGCTGAGCCTGACCCGCGATTTCGATCCGGCGGTGAGCACCATGACCTTCCGCATCGGCCTGTCCGATGACGTCGAGTTTGGCCTGCTGCCGCCGCTGTTGCGCGCGCTGCGTCAGGAAGCACCGAGCGTCGTGTTCGTTGTGCAACACGTCGATTACTGGCGGATTCCCGACTTGCTGGCCGCCGGCGACATCACCGTCGGCATCAGCCAGACCCGTGGCCTGCCGGCCAATGCCAAACGCAAATTGCTGCGGCACATTCAGCCGAGCATCCTGCGTGCCGACGCCTCCGATACACCGCTGACCCTCGATGAATACTGCGCGCGTCCGCACGTGCTGGTGTCCCACACGGCCAACGTCAGCGGCTTCGCCGACGAGTGGCTGGCGGAACTCGGTCGTACCCGTCAGGTGGTACTGTCGGTGCCGCAATACAGCGCGTTGCCGGCGCTGTTGGCCGGCACCGACCTGATCGCCAGCCTGCCGGACTACACCGCCGCAGCCATGGCCACTTCCGGACTGCTGTTCAAAGAACCGTTCCCGTTCAAGACGCCGACGCTGGACCTGTCGATGGTCTGGCTCAGCCACGTCGACAGCGACCCGGCCGAGCGCTGGTTGCGCTCGCGGCTTGAAGCGTTCATGAGCGAAAGACCTCTGATCCCGGCGTGACCCCAACAAGGGCGCTGCGATTTGCTGTGTTATATGTATGCCCCCCCAACCCGCTGACTGGAGCATCCCCATGCCACACCTGCACATGGAATACACCGCCAACCTGCCGCAGTTGAACGCCGACCTCGCGTTGATCCGGCTAAACAACACTTTGGTGGGTTCCGGTCAGTTCGCCGCCGAGTTCGATATCAAGAGCCGTGCGGTAAAGGTTGAAACCTTCAAGGTCGGCACGGCCATGGGCGAGCGGGCGTTTGTGCATGTGAAGCTGGCACTGCTCAGCGGTCGTTCGGCGGAGACCAAGAAGCAGCTGTCGCAAAGTCTGCTGGCGGTGTTGCAGGAGCTTTGCGAATGGCCGGCCGGCGTCGAGGTGCAGTTGTGTGTGGAACTGTTGGATATCGACCGCGAGTCCTACAGTAAAGCCGCCATTTAGCCTGCTTCCAGCTCGCTGCACACCTTGATCACTTGCTCGCGCAGCCACACGTTGGCGCTGTCCTGATCGGCGTTCTGGCTCCATTGCATATCGAGGGTGAATCCCGGCAGGCCATTGGGCGCCTCACAGTGATTAAACACCGCGTCGTTGGTGAGTAAACGCTGGATGCGCCGGGGCAGGGTGAGGATGAAATCGGTGCCGGTGATCATCTTCAGTGCGGCGCTGTAACTGTTCGAGCGCGCGACGATCTGGCGTTTCTGTGCCTGCCGTGCCAGCCAACCGTCGACCATATTGGTGGTGGACGTCCAGGGTGTCGGGAACACATGCCGCCGCTCGGTGAACGCTTGCAGGCTCAGGCGCGGCTCCAGTGGCGTGGCGCGTTTGTCGAAGACGCAGACCAGGTCATCCTCCAGCAACATTCGCGATTTCAGGTCAGTGTGGTGGCGGTGAAAATTGGGGCCGAAACTGATCACCAGATCAAGGCTGCCGTCGCGCAATTCGTCGGCCGGGACGTCAGTTTCGAACTTGTGCACGTTGACCATCACCGGCAAGTCATCGAAGTCGAAACGTTTCAACAGGCGCGGCAGAATCAGTTGCTCGAAATATTCCGGAGCGCAGATGTTGAACGTGACCGCTTGCTGGGTCGGGTTGAACACCGGGGCGCCGGCGTGGCACAGGTTGATACTTTCAAGAATCTTCTGCACATGGCCGTACATGCTGCAGGCCTTGTAGGTGGGGCGCATGCCGGTGCGAGTGTTGATGAATAGCTCGTCTTCGAAACTGGTTCGCAGTTTTTTCAGGCAATAACTGACGGTGGACTGACTGACAAACAGCGTTTCCGAAACATCGGTGACGCTGCTCTGCTCATACACGGCGACAAACACCATGAGATCCTGCATGTCGAGTTTTCGAAGCAAGTTACTGTTCAGCATCCGTACTGTCTCGCTGTGCTCCTTGCGCTGAATACGCGCAAACGTGTGCGAACGATCCTAACGGAACGATGGTTCCAGGACAAAGCCTTGTAGGACATTTCACGGACAGTTGTGGGACAGAAAGTTTTAGTAAGACGACTTCATCAATCAAACCGCTGAAACATGGCCAGAGGCCTCTAGCCCGATCATTGGAACTGGCGTGCGTAATGCCGGGGATCGAAACGCCACACCATGTGAAGCATGACCACCATCACTGCGGTCAGTGACCACCACGCCCATTCGAAGCTGCCCAGCTGATCGCGGATCATCCCCGCCATCAGTGGCGAGAGCCCGGCAATCAGATAGCCGATTCCCTGTACGAAGGCGGTCAGCCCTCCGGCGCGCTGCGGGTTGTCGAGGTGGTCGAGCGAGACGATCAGGCTCATCGGAAACAAGCCGCCAATCCCCAGACCCAGCAGGCACGGCCACAACAGGCTGAGGGATTGCGGGCTGAGGATCAGTCCACAGAAACCGCCAATGATCAGCCCGAGAAGCGCCATCAGCACCACACGACGATCACGGCTGCGATTGGCGATGGCGGGCACTACCAGGCCGGAAATCACCTCCATGGCGGTCAGAAAACCTAACAACAGCCCGGCGTTTTGTTCGCTCCAGCCTTTTTCAACGTAGTACGGCGCGAGCCAGGCGAGCACGCACGTGTAGGACGCTGTCCCCAGGCCGAAGAAGATTGCGAGTAACCAAGCGCGGGAATGTGTGAAGAAGGATTGTTTTCTTACAGCTGGCGCCGAGTCCCGAGGCGTATTCGCCCGCTGTGCCCACCAGAACAACAATGCCAGCAGCGCCAGCCCTGCCCATATCGCCAGACCGACGCGCCAACTGCCAGTGCGTGACATGACCAGTGGTGCAAACGAGGCGGCGATGGCCGCGCCGCCCATGATCGAGGTCACATACAGGCCCATGCACAGCGCCACGTTGTCGGGAAAACGCGACTTGATGAACGCTGGCATCAAGGCCTGAATCAGGGCGATCCCGAACCCGGCGAGCACGGCACTGACAATCAGCTCGGCGGCCGAATCAACAAACAGGCGTGCCACGGTCGCCAGGCCAATGATGGCCAGCGACATCAGTACCGTGCGTTGCTCACCGAGGCGCTGGCTGATGCCCATTGCGAAAAACATTGCCAATCCCATCGCCATGACAGGGAGCATCGTCAGCAACGAGGCGACGCTGAAACTCAACGCAATATCGCCACGTATCGCCGATAACAGCGGACCAACTGCCGCCATCGATGGGCGCAGGTTAAGGCCGACCAAGACGATGCCGAGCATGAGCCAGGTTGCGGGGCGGGCGGTGATGCGGACGTTTTCCATGTTCAGACCTTAAAACCGAAGGCTGACGATTAGGCGCGTACTCACCTGACTGGGGCAAACCAGAAAATCCACGACCCCACCTAAAAATCAAATAACCTCGCGACCCCCTGCAGGAGGATCCTGCGATTCGCTGAACCAGACCTGAATCATTCCCAAATACTTCGCAAGTTTTGGCTTTTAGCCATCAACCAACTAATCGTTATCTTCTTTTTCACAAAAAATTGATGGTTTCCTGCTTAAAGTTTGTGCTGTCCGAGTCAATGAACTTTTCACAGTTGGCGATGGCACTTCTCTTCAGGAATATCCTTAATCATGTTGAAGTTAAAAGCCGTGCGCCCGGAATGGGTGACGTTGTGTGCCAGTGCGTTTTTTTTAGCTGGATTCAACTTTGTGCTTTGGCAGCACCTGTTCGCGATTACCTCGGCGGATGCCAAGGGCATAGCCATGCGTGTCGCTTTCGGGGTTATGATCTTCGCGGCCTTCAACATTGTGCTGACCTTCCTGGCGTTTCGCCGAGTATTGAAACCGGTACTGATGTTGCTGTTCCTGATCAGCGCCGGTGTGGCTTATTTCATGAGCCAGTATGGTGTGTTGATCGATGCGGGAATGTTGCGTAACTTCGCTGAAACCAATGTCACCGAAGTTCGTGATCTGCTTTCTCTGAAGTTGCTCGCTTATATAGTCTTTTTAGGTGTGGTGCCGTCCTGGTTACTGTGGAAAGTTCCAGTCAACTACCGCCGTTGGCACCGCGAGTTGTTCAGCAAGGTTATTGTGAGCTTTGCCTCAGTGGCGGTCATCGGTGGGGTGGCGCTGGCCAACTACCAGGGTTTGTCATCCTTGTTTCGCAATCACCACGAATTGCGCCTGATGCTGGTGCCGAGCAACTACATCGGCGCATCGGCCGGCTATTTGCGTGAACAAGTCGCTTCTGCGCAGCAGCCATTCGTCAAGATCGGCGAAGATGCTCAGCGCGATGTTGCCTTGCAGAATCATCCGCGCAAATCCTTGACCGTACTGGTGGTGGGTGAAAGTGCGCGGGCGGAGAACTTTGGCATTCTCGGGTATGACCGCGACACCACGCCAACACTCGACAAGGAAGCAGGGTTGATTGCGTTTACCGATGTACATTCCTGCGGCACGGAAACGGCGGTCTCAGTGCCGTGCATGTTCTCCAACATGGGCCGCAAGAACTACGACGCCAGTAAGGCGAAGAATGAAGAGGGTTTGCTGGATGTGCTCAAGCGCGCGGGGATTGACGTGATTTGGCGCGATAACCAGTCCGGCTGCAAAGACACCTGTAATCGCGTCACTGTGCAAGACGTCAGCAACTTGAAAGACCCGACGTTGTGCGCCAACAGCGAATGTCGCGACGAAATTCTCCTGCAAGGCCTGCAGGGTTTTATCGATCATCTGGACAAGGACACCGTGCTGGTATTGCACCAGATGGGCAGTCACGGCCCGGAGTACTTCAAGCGTTATCCGAAGGAGTACGAGCACTTCACCCCGGTCTGTGAAAGTAATGCACTGAACAACTGCAGCCGCGAAAGTATCGTTAACGGTTACGACAACACGCTGGTGTACACCGACCATGTGCTGTCGAGTCTGATTGATGTGTTGCGTAGCAATCAGGACAAGGTCGATACCGCCATGCTGTATCTGTCTGATCACGGGGAGTCGCTGGGCGAGTACAACCTGTTCCTTCACGGCACGCCTTACATGCTGGCGCCGGAGCAGCAGAAACATGTCGCCATGCTGGCGTGGTTCTCCGACAGCTATCAGAAGTCCTACTCGGTCGACACGCATTGCCTGCAAATGAGTCGCGACAAGCCGTTGAGCCAGGACAACCTGTTTCATTCGATGCTGGGCCTGCTGGAAGTGCACAGCTCGGTCTACCAGCAGGATCTGGATATGTTCGCGGGCTGCCGTGGCGCGGTGATCGACGGGGTGTTGGCCAAAGAGTGAGCCAGCAGACTCACCTTGTAAGACTATTCTTCCTTCAGGCGGGAGATTTCATCAAGCTCTTGTCCAGTTGAGGCGCGGAAACCGCCAGTGGCGATATATACTGCGCGCCATTCTTCAAGGGAGAGCCGTGTGGCCATCGATATTCACTGGATTCGCGACAACGAAAGCCTCGCGCAATTTTGCGCCGAGTGGCAGCAGCTGCCTTTCGTGGCCATCGACACCGAATTCATGCGGGTCGACACCTTCTACCCGATTGCCGGCCTGTTACAGGTTGGCGACGGCAAACGCGCCTACCTGATTGACCCGCTGAGCATCAATGCCTGGCAACCACTGGCCGCACTGCTGGAAAACCCGGCGGTGCTTAAAGTCCTGCACGCCTGCAGTGAAGACCTCGAAGTCCTGTTGCGCCTGACAGGCAGCCTGCCAGCGCCAATGTTCGACACGCAATTGGCCGCCGCTTATCTGAACCTCGGGTTCTCGATGGGTTATTCGCGGCTGGTGCAATCAGTGCTCGGCATCGAACTGCCGAAGGGCGAAACCCGCTCCGACTGGTTGCAGCGTCCGTTGTCCGACACGCAAATCAGCTACGCCGCCGAAGATGCCGTGCATCTGGCGGAGGTTTTCGTACAGTTGCGCCCGAAACTGTCTGACGACAAGTTCGCCTGGGTACTGGAGGATGGCGCTGAACTGGTCGCCAACCTGCGTCGCGAAACCGATCCGTACGAGGTTTATCGCGACGCCAAACTGGCGTGGAAACTGTCCCGTGCGCAGTTGGCCGTGCTGCGCGAACTGTGCGCCTGGCGCGAACGCGAGGCCCGCGCCCGCGACCTGCCGCGCAACCGTATCGTGCGCGAGCATTCGCTGTGGCCGCTGGCCCGCACGCAACCGGACTCGCTCAGTGCGTTGGGCAAGATCGAAGACATGCACCCGCGTACCGTGCGTCAGGACGGCGAATTTCTGCTTGATCTGATCAAGCGCTCTGGCAGTGTGGGCCCTGATCAATGGCCGCCCGCTGTGCCGGAGCCATTGCCGATCGAAGCGGCCGCGCTGATCAAGCAACTGCGCGCTCTGGGGCAAGCCGAGGCCGAGCGTCTGGACATCGCCCCGGAACTGATGCTGCGCAAGAAAACCCTCGAAGCCCTGGTCAAAAGCGGCTACCCCGGGGGTCCTTACCAATTGCCTGAGTCGCTGCGTGGCTGGCGCCGCGAACTCATGGGCCAGAAGCTGCTCGACAGCCTGGCCACCGCCGGAGAACAGCCTTGAAACGTATTTGCTCCATTTACCAAAGCTCGAAACGCAGCGGCATGTACCTCTATGTGCTCAAGAGCGATGAGCTTGAGCGTGTTCCGGAAGCCCTGATGCTGGCGTTCGGCAAGCCGAAACACTCGTTCAATCTGGTGCTGTCGCCGGAGCGCAAACTGGCCAGCGAAGATATCGTCGTGGTGCTGGAAAACCTCGAAAAGCAGGGCTATCACCTGCAAATGCCACCGGCCGAGGACGAGTACATCGAGCACTTGCCCGAAGAGTTGTTGCGCCGCAACGACCCAATGTGACCGGCGAGGCCCTGTTCTGGGCCTCGTTAACCCTGGAACTGTTTTTAACGCGATGGCCGCGATGAATGTTGCGGCCATCTGCACGATTTGCGAAAGGTTTGAAGATGCGCGTTCTGATTGCTGAACACGACCACGCGATATACGCCCGGCTGCTGCAACAGGCGGCGCCGGAGCTCGAAGTGCTGACCAGCGGCGACTCGGCTGAACTGGCTCAACTGGCTGCCGACTGCCCGGTGTGGCTGGGACAGCCGGATCTGCTCGCGACCTTGTTGCGCCAAGGGCATCAACCGCAATGGCTGCAATCGACCTGGGCCGGCATCACACCGCTGCTCGCCGACGGCCTCTGCCGGGATTATCGCTTGACCCGCGCGGTGGGGATTTTTGGCCAGGTGATGGCTGAATACGTGCTGACCTATATGCTCGGCCACGAACGCGAAGTGCTGGCACGGCTGGTCAGCCAGGTCGAGCGTAAATGGGACAACCGCACCGGCCAGAGTCTGGTCGGGCGCAAGGTGCTGATCGTCGGCACCGGCGACATCGGCCAGAGCGTGGCGCAGTTTCTGCTGCCGTTCGGCGTTGAGTTGTACGGCATCGCCAGCAGTGCCCGCGAGCAGGCGCCGTTTGTCGAGGTCGGCTCAATGGCGGATCTGCCGCGGCTGGTGGGCGAAGTGGATTACGTGGTCAACCTGCTGCCCAATACCGAACACACCCACGATATCTACGACGCGGCGCTGTTCAAGCAATTCAAGCCGACCGGGTTGTTCATGAACGTCGGGCGCGGCGTAGCAGTAGTCGATGCGGATCTGGTGGAGGCCCTCAAGGAAGGTCATCTGGCGGGCGCAGTGATCGACGTCTGCCGTCAGGAGCCACTGCCGCAACGTCACCCATTCTGGACGGCGTGGGGCTTGCTGCTCACCGGCCACAGCTCGGCACCGACTTCTCCGGCGTTGATGGTGCAGTTGTTTGTCGACAACTTGAAGGCGTATCAGGCGGGTGAAGCATTGCGCGGGGAAGTGGATTTCAATCGCGGTTATTGATCGCGTCGCCACAGAAACTGACAAGTGCGGGGCAACCGGCAGTCGCCAGCGCTTGGCCCGCAGGGCCTTCGGCACTAGACTGGCGGCCTTTTCACCACCTGATGTTGATGCTTGAGCCATGGCCGCCAAAGTCGAACCGTTCTGGATACGCAAAACCCTCGATCAACTGGATCTTGAGGAATGGGAATCGCTGTGCGACGGCTGTGGCCTGTGCTGCCTGCAAAAACTCGAGGATGAGCAAGACAACAGCGTCTACTACACGCGCATCGCCTGCAAACTGCTGGACCTGAAAACCTGCCAGTGCAGCGACTACCCGAACCGCATCAAGTTTGTCCCGGACTGCATCCAGCTCACTCCCGGCCAGGCTGAAGAGTTCAAATGGCTGCCACCGACTTGTGGTTATCGACTAGTGAGCGAAGGCAAGGATCTGCCGTTGTGGCATCACCTGGTGTGCGGCGACCGAGATGCGGTGCACCACGAAAGGATTTCCCAGTCCGGGCGCATGCTCGCCGAAGGCAGCGTGGCAGAGGATGACTGGGAAGATCATCTGATTTTCCGCGCGGGTTAACGAACAAACGTCCTGGATAATGTGTTGTTTATTAATACCGCCATCGCTGGCTTGCCAGCTCCCACAGGTTTATCTGAATGGCACAGATTCCGTGAACACTCCAAAACCCTGCGGGAGCTGATTTGCCAGCGATGAGGCCGGGAGCCTCATCGCCAACTCAGAATCAAACCCCGGCTTTCGGCGATTTCACCGAATCATTGCCAGTAACGGTTGCGGTGCTGGTCGCGGCCTCGGCGTTGGCCTTCAGCTTGCTCAGTTCTTCACCGGCGCGCTCAATCTTGGCCCGCACGTTGTTCATGTCCTGACGGCTTCTCTCGAACAGGCTTTTCACCGAACTGTGCCCGGTAATGCCGCGGGCCATGGCCACACCGCCAATCGCCACCTGAATCAACCCGAACACACCGCCACGGCGCAGGCCCTTGCCGACCATCACTACGCCGCCGGCCAGTGAGCCAATGCGCTCCCAGCCCTGAACATTCTGGTCGGATTGGGACTGAAACGGGGTGGATTCGATACGCTCGACGCGTTTGAGCTCGGTCATGATCTTTCTCCAGGCAATGAATAATGGATAAACAAGCTGACTGCCAGAGCGGTCAGCTTGTTCCATCGGATGTGCGACGCTTCAGCGGAATTTTGGCCCGGAGCGGGTATTCAGGCCCTTGGCCATGCGGTCGTAGAGCACAACGTTGACCGTCGCGGCGAGGTTCATGCAACCGGTGGTCGGGATGTACACGACGTCTTCGCACCAGTCGCGGATCTCTTTATCAAGCGAGCCGTCTTCCGGGCCGAAGATGTACAGCGCGCGGTCCGGGTGGGTGTATTCCGGCAGCGGGCGGGCGCCTTCCACGAGTTCCACAGCGACTGGCACGCAGTTGAGCGGGAGAATCTTTTTCAGATCATCGATACCGATCAGCGGAATGTCGTAATGCACGCGCTTGGTGTCGGTGACGAAATCGGCGGCGCGTTCATAACGTTTGCCGGTATAGAACACCGACGCCACGCCGTAACAGCCTGCGGCGCGCATCACCGAACCGACGTTCTCCGGTGATTTTGGGTTGTACAAACCAATGCAGCTGTAACGTTTGTCTGCCACGAGCGGGGAGCCTTCGGGAAAAAGAGCGCGATTATACGGGGATTGGGGGAGGGCGGGCAGCTTCGATATCTGCCGTGTCTGATCCGGCCTTATCGCTGGCAAGCCAGCTCCCACAGGTATTTCGGGGGTACACAAAATTGTGATCGACCCAAATCACTGTGGGAGCTGGCTTGCCAGCGATGAGGCCAGTGTGGGCATGAAGATCAGTCTTCTTTCTTCATCAGCCCGGCCAATGCAGCAAATGGATTGTGCGTCGCCTTGGCAATCTTCGGCGTGCTCAGCGAGCCTTCGCTGAAGTATTGCTGGTCGGTATAACGCGAGTGCTCGTTGTCATGGCAGTACAGGCACAACAACTCCCAGTTCGAGCCGTCCTGCGGATTGTTGTCGTGGTTGTGGTCACGGTGGTGCACGGTCAGTTCGCTCAGGCGCTTGCCGGAAAACTCACGGGTGCAGCGGCCACACACGTGCGGGTACATCTTCAGGGCCTTGTCGCGGTAGCCCATTTCCTTGTCGCGCTGGTTGTCGGCGAGGATGCGATCGAGCTTCGACGTGTTGGTGGGGGTGGACGAACTCATGGGTTCACCTTTGCAGAAGACTAAAGACGGTTATGTTCGCAGTTTAGCTCAGCCCTTGAGCTTCTCGGCAATCCAGATTGTGTGGCGCGTGCCTTTGTTGCCGTGGGCGAAGACTTGCACTTCTTCGGCCTTGAAACCGGCCTTCTTCAATTTGTCGGAAAACTGCCGATCGGCGCTGGCCGACCATACGGCGAGTACGCCTTTGGGGCGCAAGGCCTTGGCGCAGGCGTTCAGCCCGGCGGCGGAGTACAACCAGCTATTGGCCTTCTGGGTCAGGCCTTCAGGGCCGTTGTCGACGTCGAGCATGATCGCATCGAAACCGTTCGGCTCGCTCTGCAGCACATTGGCAACGTCTTCCTGACGGATCACCGTGCGCGGGTCGAGCAGCGGGCGGCCGGACTTTTCGCCAAGCGGACCACGGTTCCACTCGACCACGCCCGGGACCAGTTCAGCGACCACGACTTCGGCGGTTTTGCCCAGATGCTTGAGCGCAGAGGCGAGCGTGAAACCCATGCCCAGGCCACCGATCAGCACCCGCGAATCCGGACGCCCGGCGACCTTGCGGCAAGGGATCTCGGCCAAGGCATCTTCAGAGCCGTGCATGCGCGTGTTCATCAACTGCCCGCCGTCGCCACCCTGGATCTTGATGACGAAATCCTCGCCATACTCGAACAGGCACAGGGCACCGCCGCTTTCAGGGATCGGGGTGGTGTCGAGCAGAACAAAACGTTTCATGGAAATCTCTACAAGGGGGAAGGCAAGCAGGCCCGTTGGGAGTAGCCTGAGCGCAGACTAAGGCCAAACGGAGCCCTTGATGAAGCGCACCATTCTAACGGTCATTGCCCTGGCCGCGCTCGCGATTACTGCAGCGCAGGCACAGCAGGCCATTCCGGTCAGCCCGGCGCCGCAGCCCGGCTCGCCCGGCACCGCAACGCCGACGCCATACCCACAGATCACACCGATCAACATTCCCAAATCGGGCGCCGGCAGTGGCAGCCCACCGCTGGTGCCGATCGAAATGCCCAGCCCGCCAAGCAAGGATCAACCGTTACCGGGCATCGAGCCGAACGGCACCAAGGCGAAAACCCCGGGCGGTTAAATCTGCTGCGCCGCCAGTTGGCCGTCAGCCATGCGCAGGCGTTTGGACAGCGAAACGGCGAGGGCGCGGATGATCTTGGCGGCGATCTTCGGTGCGTCGTTGAGCATTTTTTCCAGCGAATCCTTGCCCAGGTTCAGCAACTGACAATTGCTCGCCGCGATGCACGTCGCCGAACGTCGCTCGCCATCGAGCACGGCCATTTCTCCGAATGCCCGACCGCTGCGCAGCGTGGCCATGGTAATGACCTGGCCGTCGGGCCCGGTTTTCTGCACGGCGACCTGGCCGGTGTGAAGAATGCACATGAAGCTGCCGGCATCGCCTTCACGGAAAATCGCCTCGCCCTCAGCCACGGTGCTGATGCTGAAGTAGCCGGATGCTGCGGCAAAGTCCGCGAGCAGCAATTGATCGAACAGGCCGCAATCCATCAGCCAGTCGCGGATTTCGTTGTTCAGTAAGGTTGGTTCTGACATGTCATTGCTGTCTTTTTGTTTTCTCGGTTTCAGGCGCTATATGAACCCTACATTGGATTTGTGGGGTATCGGCCTCTTGGGTCTGCAATTAAGACCCAAGTGACCGACGGAGTTCCTCAGGCAAGCCCCAGAACCTTGAAAACAAATGCATATTCGAGCGCTACGTCACGTAATCCCTGATATCGCCCGCTCATTCCGCCATGGCCTGCGCCCAATTCGGTCTTGAGCAGGAGCACGTTGTCGTCAGTCTTGTTCGCGCGCAGTTTCGCCACCCACTTGGCCGCTTCCCAGTACTGCACGCGGCTGTCGTTGTAGCCGGCGATGACCAGCGTCGCGGGATAATCCTGCGCGCTGACGTTTTCGTACGGCGCATAGGCCTTGATCCGCTCATAGACGTCCGGGTCTTCGGGATTGCCCCACTCGTCGTATTCCGTGACGGTCAGCGGCAGCTCCGGGTCGAGCATGGTGTTGAGTACGTCGACGAACGGTACTTCGGCAATCGCCACACCAAACAGATCCGGCCGCTGATTAAGCACCGCGCCAATCAGCAAACCGCCGGCGCTGCCACCACTGATCGCCAGTTGTGGCGCAGTGGTGATGCCGTTGAGAATCAAAAACTCGGCGCAGGCGATGAAGTCGCTGAAGGTGTTGTGCTTGTGCTCCTGCTTGCCGGCGCGATACCAGGCTTCGCCCAGCTCACCGCCGCCGCGCACGTGGGCGATGGCGAAGGCCATGCCGCGATCGAGCAGGCTCAAACGGGCATGGGAGAACCACGGGTCGAGGCTCGAACCGTAAGCGCCGTACCCATAGAGGTAGAGCGGCACCGGTTTGCCGACCATTTCACGTTTCATCACCAGACTGATCGGCACTTGCGTACCGTCCGGAGCGGTCGCCCACAGGCGCTGGCTGACGTAGGCGTCGGCGTCGAACGGGCCGAGCACCGGGGTTTCCTTGAGGACGGTTTGGTCACCCGTCGCCAGAATCAGTTGGCGTACCTGAGCGGGGCGATTCAAGGCCTCGTAGCGCAGACGAATGCGATCGCTTTCAAATTCCAGGCTGTTTTGCACGTAGAGGCTGTAGGCCGCGTCCGGCAATTGCACGCGATAAGGCGTCAGGCCATGTGGGTGAACTTCAATGATCGGCAGTCCACCTTCGCGCAGGCTCAGGGTCATCGCTTCGGTGTTGAGGGTCACGCCGTCGAGCATCACCGTATCGCTGTGCGCGATCAGGTTCTGCCAGTCGGCCTCGCTCGGTGCGACACCCGTATCCGGCGCTTGATACAGCGCGAAGTTGATGCCGTCGCGGTTGGTGCGGATAAACCACGTCCACGCGCCATCGAGCATGCCGTGATCGACATCGTATTCATGGTCTTCGACCCGAGGCGCCAGGCAAGTGAACGGCAGATGCGGCTGGTTGGCGTCCAGCGCCCAGACTTCGCTGGTGGTCTTGCTGCCCAGCGACAGCAGCAATTGCTGCTCGGAGCTTGAGCGGTAGCAGTGCAGGAAAAAGCGCCCGTCCGGTTCGTGGAACACTTCTTCGGCCGCGGTGCCGTCCAGGCGATAACGGAACAGTTTGTACGGGCGATGAGTGTCGTCGAGGGCGCCGAAAAACAGCGTCAGACTGTCGTTTGCCCACGTCATGCTGCCATCGCAGTCTTCGAATTCCAGTTCGCTGACCTTTTCGTTGGACAGTTCCTTGACGAACAGGGTGTAAATTTCATCGCCCGAGGCATCGACGCTGTAGGCCAGACGCTGGTGATCGGGGCTGATGCTGAAAGCACCCAGCGAAAAGAAGCCGCCATCGGCCAGCACGTTCGGGTCGAGCAGCAGCTGTTCGCGGCTTTCGTCGAGGGTCAGGCTGTCGTCCGCCGGGCGCGGGCAACGGTAATGCCGAGCGTATTCATCGCCCGCCGTGGTGCGCGTGTAATAAAGGTACGGACCCCACGGCGAGGGCAGGGACAAATCGGTTTCAAGGATGCGGCCCTTGATCTCTTCGAACAGGGTTTCGCGCAGCCCGGCCTGATCGGCGGTTTGCGCTTCCTGATAGGCGTTTTCAGCCTTGAGGTAATCGAGCACCGCGTCGGTGTCGCGTTCCTGCAGCCAGGCATACGGGTCGGCACCGGCCGCCTTGCGGGCAATCGGGGCACTGATGACGTTGGCGGATTGGGGCATGGAAGGCTCTCGGACAATGTACGGAATCAGGGTTTTCGCCGCTCTGGAAATCACCGCAGCCTCTGTAGGAGCGAGCCTGCTCGCGAAAGCGGTGGGTCAGATAATGATGTTTCAACTGACCGTCCGTATTCGCGAGCAGGCTCGCTCTCACAGGTTGTGTGTCTATTGTGACAAGCCTGGCGGGCGAAAAGTCGTTACTATAAGCGCCTCTTTGCCTGCCTTGCCATGGACACCATGACCGAGAACGACTATCTGATCGCCTGGGGCCTCTACGGCTTTGCCGCTGTAGGCTGCCTGTTGGTATGGATGCGCCTGACCCGCTGGATGTGGCGCTGGTTGCGCGAGCCACTTCGTGTACTGATGGCAGTGTTGCTGTTCAGCCCGACTATCGTTGATCCGGTGAAGGAAATGGTCGCCCCGGCCATCGCCATCACTGCGCTGGATCTGGCGTTCAAGGTGGGCAACAACGCCTGGCGGGCGGTCTCCGATCTGTTCATGTACGGCATGATTGCCTTCGGCATCTACCTGATTTACGTGCTGATCCGCTTGCCGATCGAGCGCGCGTCCAGAACTCGCCGCGAACAGGCTGAAGCTGCCAAAGCCGCCGCCCGCGCCGACGATCGTGACGATGATCAACCATTCGGCGGCGCCGGAGACGACCGCTACGGTCGCCCGCCGGTACCGAACAATCCGCAGCGCATGCGGGTCGAGCCGCGGCTGTAATCCCGAGAGTCCGCACATGTGTGAATTACTGGGCATGAGTGCCAACGTGCCGACCGATATCGTCTTCAGCTTCACCGGGCTGATGCAGCGCGGCGGTCGCACCGGCCCGCACCGCGACGGTTGGGGCATTGCGTTCTATGAAGGCCGCGGTCTGCGGCTGTTCCAGGATCCGGCGGCGAGTTGCGAGTCGGAAGTCGCCAACCTGGTTCAGCGCTATCCGATCAAGAGTGAAGTGGTCATTGGCCACATCCGTCAGGCCAATGTCGGCAAGGTCTGCCTGTCCAACACCCACCCGTTCGTCCGCGAACTGTGGGGGCGCAACTGGTGCTTCGCGCACAACGGCCAACTCGCCGACTTCACCCCGATCAAAAGTTTCTACCGCCCGGTCGGAGATACCGACAGCGAAGCGGCGTTCTGCGATTTGCTCAACCGCGTGCGTGCAGCATTTCCCGAGCCGGTCGATATAGAAGTGCTGCTGCCGGATCTGGTCGCCGCGTGCGCCGAATACCGCAGCAAAGGCGTGTTCAACTGCATGCTCAGCGACGGCGACTGGCTGTTCTGCTATTGCACGACCAAACTGGCACAGATCACCCGGCGCGCACCGTTCGGTCCGGCGCGGCTCAAGGATGTCGACGTGATCGTAGATTTTCAGGCCGAAACCACGCCAAACGATGTGGTGACGGTCATTGCGACTGAACCGTTGACCGAAAACGAAACCTGGACCCGCTACGAACCGGGCCAATGGAGCCTGTGGCGACGCGGCGAATGCGTAAGTCAGGGCAAGACCGAATAAGGATTGCACTCCATGTTGCTCAGTTATCTACGGCTGGTGTTGTTTGCGGCGGGCCTGTTGATCGGTGTCCAGGTGCCGGGATTCATCAACGATTACGCGAAGCGGGTCGAGGCGCATCTGATCGAGGCGCAGACCGGTCTGCGCGGGTTTCAGGGCACTGCCGAGCAGTTCTTCAAGGGCGACATTCAGGCGCTGGTCGCGCATTACCGCGCCAGTGAAGACCCTGTGTTTCGCAGCGATGCCGACAGCCTGAGCACTATGCTCAACCGTCAGATTGCACTGGATAAGCAATTCCAGGCGATGCAGGGCCCTTGGTACATCCGCTTCCTGCAAGTGGTGCTGGCCGCCGATCCGGATATTCGCAAGGAAACCTGGAATGGCTACAGCTATCAGATTCTGCTGACGCCGGAAGCCATGATCTGGGGCATGAGCGGGGCGTTATTGCTGTCGTTCGGCATCGAATGCCTGTTCCGGCTGATCGACTGGGTGGTGCTGGGCGGCAGGCGCCTGCGCCAGAGCCGGCCGATCGAAGACCGGGACGTGCGCGGCCTGTAAAAGCTCAAGATCAAAAGATCGCAGCCTGCGGCAGCTCCTACACTGATCTCTGTAGGAGCTGCCGCAGGCTGCGATCTTTTGATTTTTAAAAGGGCAGCTCGATATAACCCGTGCCCACCTTGCGCGCATACCCCGCCAACACCTGCTGACACAACGTCACAATCTCCTCGACCCACTCCACACCCACCCGCCACGACACCACCACCTGCAAATTCGGTGGGCACTGATCAATGGCGAGCAAGGTCAGTTCACCCCGCGCCAACTCTTCGGCCACCAGCACCGGTGGCAGCGCACCAATGCCAAACCCGTCACGCAGTAACCGGGTAATCGCCGACACCGAATTCACGCAGTTCAAGCGCGGCGCCAACACGCCGCTGGCCTGCATCAGCGCCAGAATGTCTTGATGCGGTCGCGAGTTTTTCGAGTAGGTGATGATCCGCTCCTGTGCCAGTTCGGCGAGATCGGCGTACTCGCGGTTGTAGATCGAATTGCTGGCGACGATCCAGCCCAGCGGATGGCTGGCCAGTTCCAGACTGCGCACGCTTTCATGGCGCACCAGGTCTGTTTGCAGGATGAGATCGAGAAAACCTTTTTGCAGCTGATCGCAGAGATTGAGCGACGTATCCGCCACCAACTCGATTTCAACTCGCGGATACAGCTCGGTCATCTGCGCCACCAACGGGCTCAGCCAGGTGTGAATCACCGTGTCCATGACACCGATACGCACACGGCCGACTTTGCTCGAACGGGTCTCGATCGATTGCTTCAGTGCCTGCATGGTGTCGAGCATCTGCTCGGCATAGTCCAGCACTTTCAAGCCTTCGGGCGTCAGACTCACGCCACGCGAATCACGCAAAAACAGCTTCACACCGAGTTCGCCTTCAAGCACCGCGATGCGGCTGGAAATAGACGCCTGGGTGGTGAACAGCTTGTCGGCGGTCAGACGAAAACTCTTCAGCCGGGCGACCCAGACAAAGGTCTCGAGAAACTTCAGGTTCATGGGCAAGGCTCGGGTGACAAGTTTTTCTTATGCCTAAGGCGGGGTTTTATTCGTTGGACGCAGCAGGGCTACGAGACGAAAAATCGGCGCATCCGGTTCCCACGATAGGCGTCGTCGGGGCTGCGAACAAGACCAATAAAAAACCTGCGGAGATTTGCCATGAGTGCTCCCGACACTATCGATCTATCCAAGCCATCGGCGCGTCCGGGGCCGTTCGACTGGTATCGCAACATCAACCAACAGGAGCGCCGCACGTTCTGGAGCTGCAAGATCGGCTACGGTCTGGACGGCATGGACACGCAGATGCTCAGTTTCGTCGTGCCGACCCTGATCGCGATGTGGGGCATCACGACCGGTGAAGCGGGACTGATTCACACCAGCACCTTGATCGCCTCGGCCATTGGCGGTTGGGTCGCCGGCATTCTCTCCGACCGCATCGGTCGCGTGCGCACGCTGCAACTGACCGTGCTGTGGTTTGCCTTCTTCACCTTCCTGTGCGGCTTCGCGCAAAACTACGAACAACTGCTGATCGCTCGCACCCTGATGGGCTTCGGTTTCGGCGGTGAATGGACCGCAGGCGCAGTGCTGATCGGCGAGGTGATCCGCGCCAAGGATCGCGGCAAAGCAGTCGGCATGGTGCAATCCGGTTGGGCGTTGGGCTGGGGCCTGACCGCGATTCTGTATGCGCTGCTGTTTTCGGTATTGCCGCCGGAAGACGCCTGGCGGGCGCTGTTCATCCTCGGCATTGTTCCGGCGATTTTCGTGATTTTCGTGCGGCGTCTGGTCAAAGACCCGGAGATCTATCGCGAGGCCAAGGCTGCGCAAACTCCGGAAAATCAGGCGAAGTTCTACGAGATATTCGCCCCCGGCATGCTCTTCACCACAATCCGTGCGTCGTTGCTGACCACCGGTGCGCTGGGCGGCTACTACGCGATCACTTCCTGGCTGCCGACCTTCCTGAAAAACGAGCGTGGCTTGAGTGTGCTCGGCACGGGCGGTTATCTGGCGATGGTCATCGTCGGCTCTTATGTCGGCTATGTGATCAGCGCCTATCTGACCGACCTGTTGGGTCGCAAGAAGAACTTCATCCTCTTCGCCGTCGGTTCGTTCACCATCGTTCTGCTGTACACGCAATTGCCAGTGAGCAACGGCGTGATGCTGTGGCTGGGCTTTCCGTTGGGGTTCTTTGCTTCGGGGATTTTCAGTGGCATGGGCGCGTTTCTCACTGAGCTGTTCCCCACGCGAATTCGTGGTTCAGGCCAAGGTTTCTGCTACAACATCGGCCGGGCACTGGCGGCACTGTTTCCGCTGTTTATCGGTCTGCTCAGCGAGAAAGTGCCATTGAGCGTGGGCATTGGGGCCTTTGCCGCGGTGTCGTACGGCGTGGTGATTCTCGCGGCGTTGAGCCTGCCGGAGACTCGCGGCAAGCAACTGGACGCGCAGTAACTGATAACCTGCGGGGCATTGCCCAACGGGCTTTGTCCTACGGATAGAAAGACAAGACGCTACAGGAGTGTTTACCGTGAGCCGCCTGTTATTGAACTGCGACATTGGCGAGAGCTTCGGCAGCTGGACCATGGGTCTGGATGACGAGGTCATGCCCTTCATCGATTGCGCCAACGTGGCCTGCGGTTTCCATGCCGGCGATCCGGGCATCATGCGTAAAACAGTCAGCCGTGCGCTCAGCCACGGCGTGCAGATTGGCGCGCACCCTGCGTATCAGGATCTGGTCGGATTCGGTCGCCGCTCCATGGCCTATTCCGCGCAAGAGTTGCAAGACATCCTGCATTACCAGATTGGCGCCCTCGACGGCATCTGCCGAGCCCAGGGCGCGCGGGTCAGTTACGTCAAACCCCATGGCGCGATGTACAACGACATGATGGCCAACCCTGCGCAGTTGCGCGCAGTGATTCAGGCCGTTGCCGCCTACGATCGCGCATTGCCGCTAATGCTCATGGCGACCCGCGACAATGCGGCGGCGCAGCATCTGGGTGACGAGTACGGCGTGACCCTGTGGTTCGAAGCCTTCGCCGACCGCGCCTACGACAGCGCCGGCCGACTGGTCTCGCGGCACCAGCCGGGCGCTGTGCATCACGACCCGCAAAAAATCATCGAGCAAGCCTTGATCATCGCTCGTGGTGACGCGCTCACTGCCAGCGATGGCAGTGCATTGCATTTGCAGGCCAACACCCTGTGCGTGCACGGCGATAACGCCAGTTCGGTGGCTGCCGTGCAGCGCATCCGTGAGGCTTTGAATCAGCAGAGCGCGCCATGAATCCACGGATTGAAGTGGTGGCGCTGGATTGCCTGATGCTGCGCCTGTTCGATGAAATCGCCGAAGCCAACATGCCGTGGATGCTCGCGGCCAGCGTGCGGTTGCGTGAGGTGTTCGGCGCGCAGCTGATTGACCTGGTGCCGTCCTACACCACATTGATGGTGCATTACGATTTGACATCGTTGAGTCCGAAGCAGGCGCGGGAATTGATCGCTGAGGCGTTGATCGATATGTCGCCAGATGCGCGAACCGTCGGCCAGTGCCACGTGTTGCCGGTCTGGTACGACCTGAGTGTCGGCCCCGAGCTGAGCTTGCTCGCCGAGCGCAGCGGTCTGGCCGTGGAGGAGGTGATTCGTCGCCACAGTGCCAGGGAATACCAGGTGTTCGCCCTCGGTTTTGCGCCGGGTTTTGCTTTCATGGGGCTGGTCGAAGAAGTTCTGGCAGCGCCGCGTCTGAATACCCCGCGCAAGAAAGTTGCGGCTGGCAGCGTCGGTATTGCCGAGCGGCAAACTGCCGCTTACCCCGTCGTATCGCCCGGTGGCTGGAACCTGATCGGTCGCACTCCGACGAAGCTCTTTGATCGCAATCTTGACGGCTACAGCCTGATGCAGCCTGGTGACACGGTGCGGTTCGAAGCGGTCAGTCATGCCGAGTTCATCAACCTGGGCGGAGATGACACGCCGCTGGAGGCGCTGACATGAGCCGACTGACGATTGAAACCAGCACACCGCTGTGCCTGTTGCAGGACGCCGGGCGCTTTGGCGTGCGGCATCTGGGCGTGACTCAGGGCGGCGCGGCGGATTGGTGTTCGATGGGTTGGGCCAACTGGTTGCTGGGTAATGGACTGGATGTGCCGGTCATCGAAATCACCTTGGGCGGGTTTACGGTGGTGGCCGAAGAGGACTGCTTGCTGGCGCTGGCCGGGGCTGATCTTGGGGCGCTGATCGACGGCCAGGCGTTGGCGCCGTGGCGCAGTTTCAAATTGAGCAAAGGGCAGACATTGCAGTTCACCCAGCCATTGCTCGGTGCCCGGGCTTATCTGGCGGCGCCCGGTGGCTTCGACGCGCCAAAGGTATTGGGCAGCAGTGCAACGGTGGTGCGCGAAGAGCTTGGCGGACTTGATGGCATGGGCTTGCCCTTGGCCAAAGGCTCGATGCTGAGCTATCACGGCGAAGCCGCTCAACTGCGCGAAGTAACGCATCAGCGGCAACCGGACCTGCGCTCGAATGAGCCGCTGGATCTGGTGCTCGGTGCGCAAATCGGTCAGTTCAGCGGGCAGAGTCTGTTTGACGTGTTCAACAGCGCCTGGACGCTCGACAGTCGCGCCGATCGCATGGGTATTCGCCTGTTAGGCAAGGCGTTGCAATATCAAGGGTTGCCGATGATTTCCGAGGGCATTGCGCTGGGCGCGGTGCAGGTGCCGCCGGACGGGCAGCCGATTGTGTTGCTCAATGACCGGCAGACCATTGGCGGCTATCCGCGGCTGGGGGCGTTGACGCCGTTGGCGGTGGCGAGATTGGCACAGCGCCTGCCTGGGGCGCAGGTGCGGTTGAGGCCGGTGGTGCAGGAAGTTGCGCACCGCGAACATGTCGAGTATTTGCAGCGCTTTCTGAATAGCTAAAAGCTTCGCGAGCAGGCTCGCTCCCACAGTGTTCCTGGTTGTACACAAACTTTATGTGCACCTGTGGGAGCGAGCCTGCTCGCGAAGGGGCCATCACTGACAACCCAAATTATTTGGAAAGAAACCGCATCCCTTCTTCCAGCCCGCGAAGGGTCAGCGGATACATCTGGTCCTCGATCAAATCCCTGACGATATTGGTCGACGAGGTATACCCCCACGTATCTTTCGGATACGGGTTGATCCAGATGAGCTTCTTGTACTTCGCCATGAACCGCTGCATCCACACGTATCCCGGCTCTTCGTTCCAGTGCTCGACGCTGCCGCCGGCCTGGGTGATTTCATAAGGCGCCATGGCGGCGTCACCGATGAAGATCACTTTGTAGTCGGCACCGTACTTGTGCAGCAGGTCCTGGGTTGAAGTGCGCTCGGAAGTACGGCGCATGTTGTTTTTCCACACCGACTCGTACACGAAGTTGTGGAAGTAGAAATACTCCAGATGCTTGAACTCGGTCTTGCAGGCCGAGAACAGTTCCTCGCAGATCTTCACATGCGCATCCATCGAGCCGCCGATGTCGAACAGCAGCAACAGCTTCACCGTGTTGCGGCGTTCCGGACGCATCTGGATGTTCAGCAGACCGGCATCCTTGGCTGTGTGGTCGATGGTGCCGTCGATATCCAGCTCTTCTGCGGCGCCTTGGCGGGCGAATTTACGCAGGCGACGCAGGGCAACCTTGATGTTGCGGGTGCCCAGTTCCACCGAGTCGTCGAGGTTTTTGTATTCGCGTTGATCCCAGACTTTCACCGCTTTGCCCTGGCGCTTGCCGGCATCGCCGACCCGAATGCCTTCCGGGTTGAACCCGCCGGAGCCGAACGGACTGGTGCCGCCAGTGCCGATCCATTTATTGCCACCGGCGTGGCGTTCCTTCTGTTCTTCCAGGCGCTTTTTGAATTCTTCGATCAACTTGTCCAGGCCACCCAGGGACTGGATTTGCGCACGTTCCTCGTCGCTCAGCGAACGCTCGAACTCCTTGCGCAGCCAGTCTTCGGGAATCAGCGCCTGCAGGTGATCGTCGAGCTTTTCCAGACCATTGAAGTAAGCGCCGAACGCACGGTCGAACTTGTCGAAATGCCGTTCGTCCTTCACCAGAATCGCACGTGACAAGTAGTAGAACTCGTCCATGTCGGCGAACGTGACGCGCTGTTTCAGCGCGTTGATCAGGTCGAGCAGCTCGCGTACCGATACCGGCACCTTGGCTGCACGCATTTCGTTGAACAGGTTGAGCAACATGGCATCAGCCTCTTAGCGGGTGCCGCGACGGCTCATGAACGCCAGGCGCTCAAGCAGTTGCACGTCCTGTTCGTTCTTGACCAGCGCGCCTGCCAGCGGCGGGATCGCTTTGGTCGGATCGCGTTCACGCAGCACTGCTTCGCCGATGTTGTCGGCCATCAGCAGCTTCAGCCAGTCGACCAGTTCCGAAGTCGATGGCTTCTTCTTCAGGCCCGGCACCTTGCGCACGTCGAAGAACACGTCCAGCGCTTCGCTGACCAGATCCTTCTTGATGTCCGGGTAATGCACATCGACGATTTTCTGCAGGGTGGTGCGGTCGGGAAAGGCGATGTAGTGGAAGAAGCAGCGACGCAGGAAGGCGTCTGGCAACTCTTTCTCGTTGTTGGAAGTAATGATGATGATCGGGCGTTTCTTGGCCTTGATCGTCTCGTCGATCTCGTAAACGTAGAACTCCATCTTGTCGAGTTCTTGCAGCAGGTCGTTCGGGAACTCGATGTCGGCCTTGTCGATTTCGTCGATCAGCAGAATCACCCGCTCTTCGGACTCGAAGGCTTCCCAGAGCTTGCCTTTCTTCAAGTAGTTGCGCACATCGTGGACTTTTTCCGTGCCCAGCTGCGAGTCGCGCAGACGGCTGACCGCGTCGTACTCGTACAGACCCTGGTGGGCCTTGGTGGTGGACTTGATGTGCCAGGTGATCAACTTGGCGTTGAACGATTCGGCCAGTTGCTCGGCGAGCATGGTCTTGCCGGTACCCGGCTCCCCCTTGACCAACAGCGGCCGCTCCAGGGTGATGGCGGCGTTGACTGCCAGCTTCAGGTCATCGGTGGCAACGTAGGCCTGGGTGCCTTCGAACTTCATCTGCTAATCCTCGAACGGTAACGCCGACCTGAACGGGCAGGGCGGGGGCGAAATAATCGGATGCCCCGACTATAACGCGCAGCCCGGTCGACTGTGAACGCAGACGGCTTATTCAGTCTCTGAATGGGGCGTCACATGTTGACTCAGCCCTCATCCGGCTTCGGTCGCTCATAGCGAGCATTGAACGCCTGAACAAATCCATTGCGCAAAATCTGCAAAAACGCTTCGAACGCGTTGATATTTTGCTGATGAACATTGCCACTCAGTTCTACGCGAGTAGCGAACTGGTTTTTGACCTGGTTCTTCAACACGGTTTCGGTACCGCCGACCAGTGCTTCCCAGACCGAGCGGAACAGTCCTTTGTTCTTGTTCTCGACGTCTTGTTGCCAGTCGAACACATCGACGTCGCGCAGCAGCGGTTTGATGTAACCGGTGACTTTGGCTTTTTCGGCTTTTGCTTCGATCACCACGTCACCATGGCCGGCGTTGAAATCGAACTTGCCATAGGCGGAAGCGAAGTCATTCATGCGCTTGAGCTCGATGTCTTTTGCGCGAAGTCGAAACTCGAAGTCTTCGAAGTTGCTCAGCGGATCGAAGGTCGCCGTGGTTTCCAGAGGGGCATGGCCGAGCAACAAGGCTTTGCCCTCGAAACGCGCATCGCGTTTGCCTTCGGTGTCGACCACGTTGGTCAGGTTGTAGATGCTGGCATCGACGTTGGTTGCATTCATGTTCACGGGCGGTTTGGAGTTGAAGTTGCGGAACGTGATTTTCCCGTCGCTGATGCGCACTTCGTTGAGGGTAATCGGCAGGAGTTTGCCCAATTGCTCGCGCCAGTCAGTACCTTGACCGGTCTGGGAGTTCTGCTTGTTGGCGCCGCCGTCGACAAAGTTGATTTCGGGATTGAAGAACTGCACTTCGCCCACCACCGCATGGTCGTACCACAACGAGTGCCAGCTCACCGCCAGATCAATCACGGGGGCATTGACGAACGGCACGGGTACCTTACCGTCGACTTTGACGATTTTCAGGCCGTTGATTTTGTAAGCGCCGCGCCACAGCGCCAGGTCAACATCGGTCACCTGGCCACGGTAATCACCCATGTCCGCCAGTTTGTCATTCAGATAGTCGCGCACCAGGTAGGGCAGGGCGATGTGCAAGGCGACCAGTAACACAATGACGGTGGCGAAGGCCCATAACGGCCAGCTGTAACGACGCTTCATGGTGACGATTCCCGAACGATATAAAGCGATTGACTGCGCACGTCGACAGACGTTCGACCCGACTGGACTGTGATGGGCAACAGGCATACCTTGGAGCGCTAAATTCAATGCTGCATAAGGACCCAGCCATGAGCCGTATCTTTGCTGACAATGCCCATTCCATCGGCAATACGCCGTTGGTGCAGATCAACCGCATCGCGCCCCGCGGTGTGACCATCCTGGCCAAGATCGAGGGGCGCAATCCCGGTTATTCGGTCAAGTGCCGGATCGGCGCCAACATGATCTGGGACGCCGAAAGCAGCGGCAAACTCAAGCCGGGCATGACCATCGTCGAGCCGACGTCGGGCAACACCGGCATTGGCCTGGCCTTCGTGGCTGCCGCCCGTGGTTACAAGTTGATGCTGACCATGCCGGCGTCGATGAGTATCGAGCGCCGCAAGGTTCTGAAAGCGCTGGGCGCCGAACTGGTGTTGACCGAGCCGGCCAAAGGCATGAAAGGCGCGATCGAAAAGGCGTCGGAGATTGTTGCCAGCGATGCCGACAAATACTTCATGCCGGCGCAGTTCGATAATCCGGCCAACCCGGCCATCCATGAAAAAACCACCGGCCCGGAAATCTGGAACGACACCGATGGCGCCGTTGACGTGCTGGTGGCTGGTGTAGGTACCGGCGGAACCATTACCGGCGTTTCGCGGTATATCAAGAATACCCAGGGCAAACCGATCACTTCGGTGGCGGTGGAACCTGTGGCCTCGCCGGTGATTACCCAGGCGCTGGCCGGTGAAGAGATCAAGCCGAGCCCGCACAAGATTCAGGGCATCGGTGCCGGTTTTGTGCCGAAGAATCTGGATTTGTCGATGGTCGACCGCGTCGAACTGGTGACCGACGAAGAGTCGAAGGCCATGGCGCTGCGTCTGATGCAGGAAGAAGGGATCTTGTGCGGCATCTCTTGCGGCGCGGCGATGGCCGTGGCGGTTCGCTTGGCGGAGACGCCGGAAATGCAGGGCAAGACGATCGTTGTGATCCTGCCGGATTCGGGTGAGCGTTATCTGTCGAGCATGCTGTTCAGCGATCTGTTCACCGAGCAGGAGAATCAGCAGTAACCAGGCAAGTAAAAGATCGCCAGGCGACGTCGATCTTTTGATCCTGTTGTGACCTTGGGCGCGCAAGTCTGACTTGGATCAGCCAAGGTTCAGGACCCTTATGTTAATAAATGCTTTGTTACGCAATCCTTAACACTGAATTTTAGGTTGAACGGGTTTTGCCTCAGGCCGGTAGTGTTTATCATGGCCGGCTGCCATGCCGGGTAAAGGGCATTGTGCAGCGTTGTTTTTATTCAAGGAGTCGTTGATGACCTATTCGTTAGCCGCCAAGGTGTCGGTGCTGCTGCTGTTTGTCGGCAGCATCCTCTATGTGCATCTGCGCGGTAAAGCGCGCTTGCCGGTGCTGCGCCAGTTCGTCAACCACTCGGCACTGTTCGCGCCTTACAACGCCTTGATGTACCTGTTCTCCGGCGTACCCTCCAAGCCGTATCTGGATCGCAGCAAGTTTCCGGAACTGGACGTACTGCGCGACAACTGGGAAACCATCCGCGACGAAGCCATGCACCTGTTCGATGAGGGGTATATCCGCGCGGCTGAGAAGAACAACGATGCCGGGTTTGGCTCGTTCTTCAAGAAGGGCTGGAAGCGTTTCTACCTCAAGTGGTACGACAAACCGCTGCCATCGGCCGAGACCCTGTGCCCGAAAACCGTGGCGTTGGTCAGTGCCATTCCCAACGTCAAAGGCGCGATGTTTGCGTTGCTGCCCGGCGGCAGTCACCTCAATCCGCACCGCGATCCGTTTGCCGGCTCCTTGCGTTATCACTTGGGCTTGTCGACGCCCAATTCCGATGATTGCCGGATCTTCGTCGACGGCCAGGTCTACGCGTGGCGCGACGGTGAAGACGTGATGTTCGATGAGACCTATGTGCACTGGGTCAAGAACGAAACCGACAAGACCCGCGTCATCCTGTTCTGCGACGTCGAACGTCCACTGAGCAATCGCCTCATGACCCGCATCAACCGCTTCATCAGCGGCTGGCTCGGCCGCGCCACCGCACCGCAGAACCTTGACGATGAACGCGTCGGCGGGATCAACCAGGCCTATGCCTGGAGCAAGAACTTCAGTGACCGGTTCAGCGGCGTGGTCAAACAGTGGAAGCGCCGTAATCCGAAGGCTTACCGGGTGATGCGTCCGGTGCTGGCGGTAGTTGTGCTGACGTTGTTGGGGTATTGGTTGTTTGGTTGAGGCTGGACTACAGAAGTAAAAAAAACCGCTCCTTGTGAGCGGTTTTTTATGCCTGTGAAAAATTTACAGGCGGCCAGCGGCGAGTAAGTTTGGCTCTTCGGTTTCAGTGCCTATTACAAGTAACTGCAGGGCTGGCGGTCAGTGCTACGCCACCGGGCTTTCTGCCGTTGGGAGCGATTTTTCCGCGGGAAGGCTTCTTCGTCGATTTGCTCACTTTGCCTCCTGCGCTGAGCGATGGCTTGCGTCGACGGGTTTAGCCGGCCTCGAAAGCCTATTCACCTGACCCCGTCCGTCGCTGCTGGCCCTTTGGTCAAATCATTGCAATCCATGTCCCGCGATGGTTATAGTCGGCCCTCGTGAGCCATACGACTCACACCTCTATCCCAAGAAGATCAGCCCCAATGCCTGCATCCCTCATCAACGCGGTAGTCGATTCAGCGGTCAACGCTGGCGTCTTGCCGTGCGGGAATCAGCAGCCAAAGCAGATCAGTCATTACCCTCCACCTGTCAGTAGCACGCCGGAGCGCGCAGTTGCGCCGCCACCGCCGGGCGTTGGTGTTTCGGGCTGATCGGCATTTTTTGCTGACCCCTGCGCCCGCCTGAAAAAACCTACTGAATTTCAGCTTCGGCTGAGTTGGCTATTTGCCTGACTACAGGTGGTATTCATGTTTGTCCTTTCGAAAAAGTCCGCGCTTGCGGCGCTGTCCACGTGCCTGTTCGTTCTGCTGTGGAGCAGCGGGGCGATCTTCTCCAAATGGGGGCTGGCCCACGCGTCACCCTTTGCCTTCCTGTTCATTCGCTTTGCCATCGCCCTGTGCGGGCTGGTGCTGCTGATTCCATTGCTGAAACTGCCCAAGGGCGGCAGGCCGATGCTGTTTGCGATCGCCACGGGGGTGGTGTTGTTGGGGGCTTATCAGATTTTCTATCTGCTGGCACTGAACACCCAAATCACCCCGGGTGTGATGGCGACCATCATGGGCGTGCAGCCGATTCTGACGGTGGTATTAATGGAGCGGCAGCGCTCGGCGAGCCGGCTGTTCGGGCTGGCGCTCGGCTTGGCGGGCCTGATCATGGTGGTTTACCAGGGCATCGGTCTGGCCGGCATGTCGTGGGCGGGGATGATGTTTGGTCTGCTGGCGCTGGGGAGCATGACGCTGGGGTCGATCATGCAGAAACGCATCACCGAAAATCCCCTCGGCACGCTGCCGGTGCAGTACCTGGCCGGGCTGTTGTTGTGCGGGATCTTTGTGCCGTTCCAGCCGTTTCATTTCGAACACAGTGCGGGTTTCATCGTGCCGGTGTTGTGGATGGGGCTGGTGGTATCGGTACTGGCGACGCTTCTACTGTATCGCCTGATCGCCAGGGGGAATCTGGTGAATGTCACCAGTCTGTTCTATCTGGTGCCAGCGGTGACGGCGGTGATGGACTACCTGATTTTCGGTAATCGCCTGGCGGCATTGAGCGTGCTGGGGATGCTGTTGATCATTGTCGGGTTGGCCTTCGTGTTCCGCAAAACCCGATGACGCGACCCCTGTAGGCGCTGCCGCAGGCTGCGATCTTTTGATCCTGATCTTTAAAGTCAAAAGATCGCAGCCAGCGATGGCACCTACAGTTTTTTCACCACCGCCGGCTTCAACACCAGCCACAACGCCAACGCAATCAACACCCCGCCGTACACGTGAGCCATCGACAACGGCTCATCCAGCAACAACGCCCCCCATAACACCCCGAACGGCGGAATCATGAAGGTCACGGTCATCGATTTGACCGGGCCGATGGAGCTGAGCAGGCGGAAGTAAATAATGTAGGCGAACGCGGTGCAGCCCAGGCCCAAACCGAGCAGCGACAGCCAGACATCCCAGCCGCCCCAACTCGCTGGCGGTTGAGTTACCACGCTGTAACCGAACAGCGGCAGCAGGAACAGTGTCGCGCCGAGCATGCTGCCCACGGCTGACAGACGACTGTCCAACCCGCCGGCCTGATCCAGCCAGCGCCGTGCAAGAAATCCGGCAAAACCGTAACAAGTGGTCGCGAGCAGGCAGGCGAGGGCGCCCAGCAGCAATTGCATATCGAAGGCCACGGGACCGGCGCGCGTCAGCACGCCCACACCGAACAATCCGAGAAACACGCCCGCCAGTTTGGCCGTGGTGAGTTTCTCGCTGAAGAACAACCCGCCGATCAACACACCCATCAATGGCGTGGTGGCGTTGAAGATCGCCGAATAACCGGCTGGCAGCACTTGAGCCGCGACCGAATACAGCGTCGCCGGTATCCCCGAGTTGATCACGCCGAGCAGCATCAGGGTTTTCAGCTTGCCCTTGAAATCCCAGCTAATGCGCATCAGACCGAGGATCACCAGCAGGCCGACGGCAGCGATCGACACACGAAAAAACGCCGTCGGAATGGTGCCGATCACTGGCGCAATAATGCGCATGAACAGAAAACTCGCACCCCAGATGGCAGCCAGCGACAACATACGGAAAATATCGACAGGGCTCACGGCGGGCTCCTTGCTTGATCGGGACGAGAGTGTTGCCGAGCCTCCTGACGATGGCAACCGCTAATCGGGCATTTAAATGTCCCCGGCAGGAATGCCTGGCAAAAAATGCCACGCCGTACGTCTGCGCTTCGGTTTTGGCCGAAATTGCACTTCTCCTCATGCCTGTTCCGTGGCTAAGCTCAGGCATCACGAATGCACGCAGAGGTTTCATCTATGCCGCAGCAATGGCCCGCCACCGACATCGCCCGCATGATCCTCGATGGCTTTGATGACTACCGCGAGCATTTCCGCCGCATCACCGATGGCGCCCGGGAGCGATTCGAGCAGGCGCGCTGGCAGGAGACGCAAACGGCGTCGGCGGCGCGAATCAACCTCTATGAGGAAAAAGTCGGCGAAACCATCGCCCGGCTGCGCGAATACTTCGACGACGAAACGCTGATGAATGTCAGCTGCTGGCCGCTGGTGAAAAGCGCCTACATCAGCGTCATCGACCTGCGCTTCGACGATGAACTGTCGGAGACCTGGTACAACTCGATTTTCTGCGGGCTGTTCAGCCATGACCTGATCAGCGACGGCTGCATGTTCATCCACACCACCCGCCCGAGCCTGCGCCGAGCGCGGGCTGCGCAAACCCGCACGTACAAGCCGCAGGGGCAATTGTCGGGGATGCTCGCGAGCATTTTTGCCGACTACCGTTTCAGCGAGGATTACGCCGATTTGCCCGGCGACCTGCGCCGTCTCGAAGCGCAGTTGCGTGAAAACCTCCCGGACTGGGTGTGCAAAGACCCGGAACTGAGCGTCGAGCTGTTTTCCTCGGTGCTGTACCGCAACAAGGGCGCGTACCTGGTCGGGCGCATTTACACCCGCGATGAGCAATGGCCGCTGGTGATTCCGCTGCTGCACCGCGAAGGGCGCGGGATTCAGATCGATGCGCTGATCACCGACGAAGCCGATGTGTCGATCATCTTCTCTTTCACCCGCTCGTATTTCATGGTGGATGTGCCGGTGCCGGCCGAGTTCATCGGTTTTCTGCGGCGAATTTTGCCGGGCAAACACATCGCCGAGTTGTATACCTCGATTGGCTTTTACAAGCACGGCAAGTCCGAGTTCTATCGGGCGCTGATCAATCACCTGGCCAACACCGATGACCAGTTCATCATGGCGCCGGGCGTGCGTGGCATGGTCATGAGCGTGTTTACCCTGCCGGGCTTCAACACCGTATTCAAGATCATCAAGGACCGGTTTTCACCGTCGAAAAACGTCGACCGTGCCACGGTCATCGAGAAGTATCGACTGGTGAAAAGCGTCGACCGGGTAGGGCGCATGGCCGATACCCAGGAATTCGCCGACTTCCGTTTTCCGCTGAGCAAATTCGAGCCGGCGTGCCTCGAGGAATTACTGGAGGTCGCGCCGTCTACGGTGTCGGTCGAAGGCGACACGGTGCTGATCCGCCACTGCTGGACGGAACGGCGGATGACCCCGCTCAACCTTTATCTGGAAAACGCCAACGATGCGCAGGTGCATGAAGCGCTGGAAGATTACGGGCTCGCGATCAAGCAACTGGCGGCGGCGAACATCTTTCCCGGCGACATGTTGTTGAAGAACTTCGGCGTCACCCGTCACGGGCGGGTGGTGTTTTATGACTACGACGAGATCTGTTTTCTGACCGAAGCCAACTTCCGCCACATCCCGCAACCGCGCACACCGGAGGATGAAATGGCGTCGGAGCCGTGGTATTCGATCGGGCCGCTGGATGTGTTTCCCGAGGAGTTTCCGCCGTTCCTGTTTGCTGATTCGGGGCAACGCAAGTTGTTCGATCAGTTGCATGGCGAGTTGTACAACGCCGATTACTGGAAAAGCCTGCAGGACGCGATTCGCGCCGGCAAAGTGATTGATGTTTTCCCGTATCGGCGTAAAGGCCTGGACAACGAGTGAACCCAAAAAAGCCCCTCACCCCAGCCCTCTCCCGGAGGGAGAGGGAGCTGACCGAGTTGTCTGGCGTTATCCATCGACCTGAGAGACCTTGGCGATTATGGATTCGGTGAAGCTCGTTCAGGTCGGCGGAGCTGGCAAAGTTGACTCGATCGGTCCCCTCTCCCTCGGGAGAGGGCTAGGGTGAGGGGCAGCAATCCCCCTGACACGCCACAAATCCGCCAAATCTGCGACAATCCGCCCCCTGCATAAATAGACGACCGAATTGCGTACCCGATGACCGACGAATCGCCCTCCATCGACAAACTGTTGAAAAATCTCGATCACGCCATGCTCGCCGACCGCCACCGGCTGCGGCGGCAGTTGCTTGAGCTGCGCAAGAATCCCGATGAGGCCAAGCTGGCCCAATGGGTGACGCGCATGCAGGCGTCTTGTGATCAGGTGCTGGCGCGAAAGGCCAGCCTGCCGGTCATTCGTTACGACGACAGCCTGCCGATTGCGGCCAAGCGTGACGAAATCAAGAAGGCACTGGAGCAGCATCAGGTCCTGATCATCGCGGGTGAAACCGGCTCGGGTAAAACCACCCAGTTGCCGAAAATCTGCCTGGAAATCGGTCGGGGTCAACACGGTCTGATCGGCCACACCCAGCCGCGCCGGATCGCTGCGCGCAGCGTCGCCAGCCGCGTCGCCGAAGAACTCGGGGCGCCGCTCGGCTCGCTGGTCGGCTATCAGGTGCGTTTTGAAGATCAGAGCGACTCCAACACCCTGATCAAACTGATGACCGACGGCATCCTGCTGGCGGAAACCCAGAACGACCGCTACCTCGAGCGCTACGACACGATCATCGTCGACGAAGCCCACGAACGCAGCCTCAACATCGATTTTCTGCTCGGTTACCTGAAAACCCTGCTGCCGCGTCGCCCGGATCTGAAAGTCATCATCACCTCGGCAACCATCGATCTGGAACGTTTCTCCAGGCATTTCGACGATGCACCGATTGTCGAGGTGTCCGGCCGAACCTTCCCGGTCGACACCTGGTATCGCCCGCTGACCCTGGAGCAGGACGAAGAGGGCAACCGTGTCGAAGATGACTTGACCGTGGATCAGGCGATCCTCGCCACCCTCGACGAAATCGCCGCTTATGAGCGCAGCGAACGCCGCAGCCCCGGTGATGTTTTGGTGTTCCTGCCCGGCGAACGGGAGATTCGCGACGCCGCCGATATGCTGCGCAAGGCGCAGATCAAGCACACCGAAATTCTGCCGCTGTATGCGCGTCTGTCACCGGCCGAGCAGCAGCGGATTTTCCAGTCGCACCCGGGCCGTCGTGTGGTGCTGGCGACCAACGTTGCCGAAACCTCGCTGACCGTGCCGGGCATCCGTTACGTGATCGACAGCGGCACCGCGCGCATCAGCCGCTACAGCTATCGCGCCAAGGTCCAGCGCCTGCCGATCGAAGCAATTTCCCAGGCCAGTGCCAACCAGCGTAAAGGTCGCTGCGGCCGGGTCGAGCCGGGCATTTGCATCCGCCTCTACAGCGAAGAAGACTTCATCGGCCGCCCGGAATTTACCGATCCGGAAATTCTGCGCACCAACCTCGCGGCGGTGATTTTGCAGATGCTCCATCTGCGCCTCGGCGAAATCACCGCGTTCCCGTTCATCGAGCCGCCGGACGGCAAGGCGATCAGTGACGGTTTCAATCTGCTGCAAGAACTCTCGGCGGTCGATCGCAACAGCCAGTTGACCCCGCTCGGCCGCCAATTGGCGCGCCTGCCGGTGGACCCGCGCATGGGGCGTATGCTGCTCGAAGCGGCCAAGCTTGGCAGTCTGCAGGAAGTGCTGATCGTCGCCAGTGCCATGTCGATTCAGGACCCGCGCGAGCGTCCGCCGGAGCGTCAGCAAGCCGCCGATCAGGCCCACGCGCAATGGAAGGATATCGACTCGGACTTCGCCGGGCTGGTCAATCTGTGGCGTGGTTTTGAAGAGCAGCGCCAGGCGCTCACGGCCAGTCCGCTGCGCAATTGGTGTCGCAAGAACTTCCTCAATTACTTGCGTTTGCGCGAGTGGCGCGACTCCCATCGTCAGTTGAGCCTGATCTGCCGCGACATGCAGCTGAGCCTGAACAAAGAGCCGGCGGATTATCAGAAACTGCACAAAGCGGTGCTGGTGGGGCTGCTCAGCCAGATCGGCCAGAAAACCGAGGACGGCGATTACCTTGGCGCGCGTCAACGACGCTTCTGGATTCATCCGTCGTCAGGCATCGGCAAGAAGCGCCCGCAATGGCTGATGACCGCCGAACTGGTGGAGACCACCAAGCTTTACGCACGCATGGTCGCCAAGATCGACGCCGACTGGATCGAGCCGCTGGCCGGGCATCTGATCAAGAAAAACCACTTCGAACCGCACTGGGAGAAGAAGCGCGGCCAGGTCGTGGCGTTCGAGCAGATCACCCTGTTCGGCCTGATCGTGGTTGGCCGCCGGCCGGTGCACTACGGTCCGGTAGACCCGGTGGTCTCGCGTGAATTGTTTATCCGTGAAGGTCTGGTGCGCGGCGAGATTCAATCCAGAGCCAAGTGCCTGTCCGCTAACCAGAAGCTACTGGAACAGCTCGACGAACTCGAAGCCAAGGCCCGTCGTCGCGACATTCTCGCCGACGAAGAAACCCTGTACGCCTTCTACGATGCACGCTTGCCGGCAGAGATTCACCAGACGGCGACCTTCGACAGTTGGTATCGCATCAACAGCCAGAAAGATCCGCAGCTGTTGATCATGCGTGAAGAAGACGTGCTGGCCCGCGAGGCCAGTGAAGTCACCGCACGGGATTACCCGGACACCCTGCACATCGGTGATCTGGAGCTGGCCCTGACCTATCATTTTGAACCCAATCATCCGCGTGACGGCGTGACCTTGCGTGTGCCGGCGCCGCTGTTGCCGATGTTGCCGCCGGAGCGTCTGGAATGGCTGGTGCCGGGGTTGATCGAGGCCAAGTGCATCGCCCTCGTGCGTAACCTGCCGAAAGCGCTGCGCAAGAATTTCGTGCCGGTGCCGGACTTCATCAAGGCTGCGTTGCAACGCATGACCTTCGCCGAAGGTTCGCTGCCGCAAGCTCTGGGCCGTGAGCTGTTGCGCATGACCGGCGCACGGGTCAGCGATGAGGCCTGGGCAGAGGCCGAGCAAGGGGTCGAAGGGCATCTGCGGATGAACCTGGAAATCGTCGACGGCCAAGGCAAGTTTCTTGGCGAAGGACGAGATCTGGCCGAGCTGACCGCGCGTTTTGCCCAAGCCAGTCAGGCCGCACTGGCCGTGCCGCAGAGCGCTAAAAGTCAGCAACCGGTGGAGGCGAAAGTCTTCGCCCCGGTGGCAGAAAAAACTCAGCAGAAGATCGCCGGATTGTCGATGACGGTGTATCCGGCGCTGGTGGAAGAGGGCGGTACGGTCAAGGAAGGACGATTCTCGACGCCGGCCGAAGCCGAGTTTCAGCATCGTCGTGCATTGCAGCGCTTGTTGATGCAGCAATTGGCCGAGCCGGCCAAATTCCTGCGTGGCAAGTTGCCGGGGCAGACCGAACTGGGTTTGCTCTACCGCGATCTGGGTCGGGTCGATGCCTTGGTTGAAGACATTTTGCTGGCCAGCCTCGACAGCTGCATTCTGGAGGGCGAAGACCCGTTGCCCCGTGACGGCGCAGGGCTGGCGGCATTGGCCGAGCGCAAGCGCAGCAGCTGGACTGAACACGCCGAGCGTGTGGCGCGGCTGACGCTGGAGATCCTGAAGATCTGGCACGGTCTGCAAAAGCGCTTCAAGGGCAAGATCGACCTCGCCCAAGCCGTGGCGCTCAATGACATCAAGCAGCAGATCAGTAATCTGGTCTATCCGGGCTTTGTCCGGGAAACGCCCATGCAGTGGCTCAAGGAGTTGCCGCGTTACCTGAAAGCTGTCGAGCAGCGTTTCGAGAAACTCGGCGCGCAGGTGCAGAAGGATCGGGTCTGGAGCGGTGAACTCGCTGGCCTCTGGGCGCAATACCAGACTCGCGCCGCCAAGCACGCCCAGGAAGGCAAACGCGATCCGCAGCTTGAGTTGTACCGCTGGTGGCTGGAGGAGTATCGGGTTTCGCTGTTCGCCCAGCAGTTGGGGACGAAAGTGCCGATCTCCGACAAACGCCTGAACAAGCAGTGGACTCAGGTCGAGCCCTGATCTTGCTCCCTACGCAATCCCACTGTGGGAGCGAGCCTGCTCGCGAAAGCGCTGTATCAGACACCATCGCGGTGACTGACACACCGCCTTCGCGAGCAGGCTCGCTCCCACGTCGGGATTTGGGTTGTGCGTGAGAAAGGGGCCAAAACCTTGGGTTTATGGCAAACTTCGCGACCATAAACGCCGCGTTCGCGACCCAGAGCCTTCGGCCGTGTCCCGGAGCGGAATAAAGCGATGCCAGGTTTGCGTCCCCCGGATGGGAATAGACCCTTTGTGTGTTGGTACGACGGTTCCAGCACTTTCTGCCTGAACAGATTAGAGAAACGACCATGCATAACGTCGTCATCAGCGGCACCGGCCTGTATACCCCGGCCAACAGCATCTCCAACGAAGAGCTGGTGCAGTCTTTCAATACCTACGTCGCACAGTTCAACGCGGACAACGCCGAGGCCATCGCCAGCGGCGAAGTCCAGGCACTGACTGAATCCAGCGCACCGTTCATCGAAAAAGCCTCGGGCATCAAAAGCCGTTTTGTCATGGACAAGGACGGCATTCTTGATCCGCAACGCATGGCCCCGCGCCTGCCGGAGCGGTCCAACGACGAATGGTCGGTGCTCTGCCAGATGGCCATCGGTGCTGCCGAACAGGCCCTGCAACGTGCCGGCAAAACTGCCGCTGACATCGACGGTGTCATCGTTGCCTGCTCCAACCTGCAACGCGCCTACCCGGCCATCGCCATCGAAGTCCAGGAAGCGCTGGGCATTCAAGGTTTCGGTTTCGACATGAACGTGGCCTGTTCCTCGGCGACCTTCGGCATTCAGGCAGCGACCAACAGCGTGCAACTGGGCCAGGCCCGGGCGATCCTGATGGTCAACCCGGAAGTCTGCACCGGGCACCTGAACTTCCGTGACCGTGACAGCCACTTCATCTTCGGTGACGCCGCGACTGCGGTGATCATCGAACGCGCCGATCTGGCGACGTCCAAGCACCAGTTCGACGTGGTCAGCACCAAACTGCTGACAAAGTTCTCCAACAACATCCGCAACAACTTCGGCTTCCTCAACCGTGCGGCGGAAGAGGGCATCGGTGCCCGCGACAAGCTGTTCGTGCAGGAAGGCCGCAAGGTATTCAAGGATGTTTGCCCGATGGTTGCCGAACTGATCGGCGAGCATCTGCAAGAGAACCAGCTCAACGTCGGCGACGTTAAGCGCTTCTGGCTGCACCAGGCCAACCTGAGCATGAACCACCTGATCGTGCGCAAGTTGCTGGGTCGCGAAGCGACCGAAGAAGAAGCGCCGGTGATTCTCGACACCTACGCCAACACCAGCTCGGCGGGCTCGGTGATTGCTTTCCACAAGTATCAGGATGATCTGGCGAGCGGTTCGCTGGCGGTGCTGAGTTCGTTCGGTGCAGGCTATTCGATCGGTAGCGTGATTCTGCGCAAGCGTTGAAAATTGGTTTAATTTCCTCATAATCGCGCCGATCTTTCCTACATCCGAATCGGCTGGAACGCTGTAGTTTTCGGAAATGGCGGCAGGAGACGCTTTGAGCGAGTCCTGCCGCAATCATTTTCGAAGTCGGAACAAGGAGATTGATGGATGGCGGCTGACGACACCCAACTGCTCGCGCGTTTGCTTGCAGGCGAGCAACAGGCTTTCAAGGAACTGGTCACCACCTACCACAGCGCCATGCGCGCCGTCGCATATGCAATCGTCGGTCAGCGCCACGTCGAAGAAGTGGTGCAGGACGCCTGGCTGTCAGTGGTGCGCCACATCGGCAGTTTCGAAGGCCGTTCCAGTCTCAAGACCTGGCTGCTGACCATCACCGCCAACTCTGCCAAGAGTCGCTATAAACTCAACCGTCGCGAAGTGCTGATGGATGACTTGCCGTCGCCCCACGGCACGATAGACGATGATCGTTTTTCTCCCGGCGACGGCCATTGGTTGGTCGCACCGTTTGCCTGGCACCAAGACACGCCCGAAGCGTTGCTGACCGAAAGCGAACTGCGCGAATGCCTGGAGCACACGCTGCTGAGCCTGTCGGAACTGCAAAGCAGTGTGCTGTTGTTGCGCGAACGTCAGGGGCTGGAACTGGAAGAGATCTGTAATCTTCTGGAGATATCGCTCTCCAATGTCCGCGTGCTGCTGCATCGGGCACGTTTAAAGGTCTTCGCGACCGTGGAACATTTTGAGGAGACAGGAGAATGTTGACCTGCAAGGAGCAAGTGGCACGATCCAGCGATTATCTCGATGGCCAACTCAGCTTTCGAGAAAAACTGATGGTGCGTCATCACCTGATGTTCTGCCGCAATTGCCGGCGTTTCATTCGCCAGATGCGTTTGATGCAAGCGACGCTGAAAGCGATGCCGGAAAAACCCGAAGAGGGTGTCGATGCGCTGGCCGAACGCCTGGCCGAGCAACGACGGGAAGACAAGCCTCTGTAGGAGCTGCCGCAGGGGGGGGCGCATTCTGAAATAGCCCCGCGTGGGTGAAACGAACGGATGATGGGGATCGTCCCGCCCACGTCAGGCTATTGATTGCTGCTGTTTAGAACTTGGCTTCCGCATCCAGCTGCAGGGTGTTGGTATCTGCATCACGCTGGGTACGGCTGGCGAAGTCTGCCTTGGTCAGGAAGTACGTCGCGCCGACAGCGAAGTTTTTGTCGATGTCGTAACCGACCTTGAACTTGTGACCACGCGAACCTGTGGTGCCGTTGGCAAAGTCGGAGTCGGTGAAGGCGCCGACCACAGCGTTGCGCTGCACGTCACGATAGTTGTAGTCGAGGTTGAAACCAAAGACCTTCGACTTGGCGCCGAGCAGCCAGGCAGTGTCCTGATCGGTCACGGCATCGTTGTTCTTCACGTATTGGCCGTAGAACGACAGCGGCATTGGCAGACCGCCGATGTCGACCTGGCTGAAACCTTCGTACAGGCGGAACTCGTTGTTTGCCGAGTTGCCGTTGACCGCCAGGGCGCACGGTGTGGAAGTGCCGGTGCAACGGCTGTCCTCGTCGTTCTGGTAAGCGTAGACACTGCCGCCCAAGGTCAGCTTCAGGTTGTCGGTGATATTGAAGCGGCTACCCAGTTGGCCGGCGGTCAGGCGCAGGTCGTGACGAAATTGCACGCCGTCACCATCGACGTTGTCCTTGAGGTTGTAGTTACCCAGGCTGCCGAACAGTTCGGCGCTGCTGCCCAGCGGGTATTTGTAAGTAACGGCCAGACCTTCAGGGTTGATGTCGCCATCCCAGATCACGTCGCCCATGCTCACCCACGGTTGCAGCATCTTGCCGCCGATCACGTGCAGGTTCTTGATTTGATCGGGGTGGTAATCGATGTAACCCAGGTCGAGCCAGATCTGCTTCTTGTCGAAGTAGTTGTCCTGATCCTGGTTGGTCGAACGGGCATCGTCGCCGCCGCCGGTGGCGATACGGATACCGGTGTCCACTTGCGGGTTGATCTCGGTGTAGGCACCCAGACGGGCACGGATGCGCTGACGATCCTTGTCGCGGCCGCCGTTGTTCGGTTCGCCATCGATCTTGATGGTTTCCTGACGGATGCGCACGTCGCCCTTGAACTGAGTCTTCGCCGCCCACGCCAGTTTCTGGTCGAAAGCGCTTTGTTCATTGGTCTTTTTCGCGACAGCCGCGACTTGTTCGTTGGTCTCTTGCTGCGCTTGCTGCGCGATTTGCTGAGCCTTCTGATCCTTGGCCAGTTCAGTTTGCAGTTCAATGTACTGCGCCTGGGAAATCGAACCGTTAGCCTTGAGCATGTCGAGCAGTTTGGCGTCGACTGCAGCACTGGCCGGAACGCTCATGGCCAGCAACAAGCCACCGCAAAGGGCCGCCGCAGTTTTCGTGGAAGCAAGACGCATAGCAATCTCCGAAGATGAGAGGGGATGGCTTGACCATCCTGGGCACAACCGACAATCGAGGTCGGAAAACAGTGTCCGGGTTAGAACCCGGCGCTCTAAAAACAGGCGCCAGTATCGCGATGGTTTATGACAGTGCGGTGGCACAGTGATGGCAAGATGATGACCGTGTGCGTCGATCGCGAACTATTGATCTAGAGCGCTGTCGGCCGATTGCGGGTGTGCATTGCGGCGCAATCGGCGATACTCGCCGGGCGCTGGAGTCCTGTTGTGGAGAGCTTGTTGATGCCGTTGCAACGTCTGCAAAACCTGTCAGAAATTTCCTCACATGCCTGGGATGCACTGGTGCCGGACAATCAGCCCTTTCTGCGCCATGCGTTTCTCAGTGCATTGGAAGACAGCGGCAGCGTCGGCCCCCACTCCGGTTGGCAGCCGGAGCATTTGCTGCATATCGAAGACGATCGGCTGGTCGCGGCGCTGCCCAGTTATCGCAAGTGGCATTCCTACGGCGAGTACGTGTTCGATCATGGCTGGGCCGATGCCTGTGCCCGCGCCGGAATCGATTACTACCCCAAGCTTTTGACGGCGGTGCCGTTCAGTCCCGTCAGTGGGCCGAGGCTGCTGGCCGCCAGGGTCGAGGACGGTTTCGAGCTGCTCAAGAGCCTGCCCGGTTATCTGGAAATAGAAGCGCTTTCCAGTGCCCACATCAATTTCACCGATGCGTTCACCGACGCCGCCATGGCCGAACAGCCGGGCTGGTTGCAGCGCATTGGCTGTCAGTATCACTGGCAGAATCGCGGCTATCGCGACTTTCAGGATTTCCTCGACGTGCTCGCTTCGCGCAAGCGCAAACAGATGCGCAAGGAACGCGAGCAAGTGGCGGGGCAGGGCTTCGAGTTTGAATGGCTGGAGGGAGGAGCGCTGGACGAGGCGCAGTGGGATTTCGTCTACGCCTGCTACGCCAATACCTACGCGGTGCGTCGGCAAACGCCGTATCTGACCCGGGAGTTTTTCAGTCTGTTGGCCGAGCGCATGCCCGAAGCGATTCGCGTAGTGCTGGCCAAACAGGGCTCACGGCCGGTGGCCATGGCGTTCAGTCTGGTGGGGGGCGACAGTTTTTACGGACGTTATTGGGGCTGTCTGGCCGAGTTTGATCGGCTGCACTTCGAAACCTGTTTTTATCAGGGCATGGACTACGCGATTGCCCAGGGTTATCAGCGATTCGATGCCGGTGCTCAGGGCGAGCACAAACTGATTCGTGGCTTTGAACCGGTGATCACGCATTCATGGCATTACCTGCGCCATCCCGGATTGAAAGCCGCGGTGAAGGATTTCCTGAAACAGGAACGCGCTGGCGTTCTGGCCTATGCCGAGGAAGCAAAAACAGCCTTGCCCTACCGCCAAACCTAGATCCCCTGTAGGAGCTGCCGAAGGCTGCGATCTTTTGATCTGGTTTTTTGAACATCAAGATCAAAAGATCGCAGCCTTCGGCAGCTCCTACAAAGGGAGCTCAGGCATCCCTCAGGTTTCCTCTTTGCCCAACCAGCGATAGATCCCGCCACCGACCACCGCGCCAATCAACGGCGCGACCCAGAACATCCACAACTGCGCGATCGCCCAGCCGCCGACCATCAGCGCCGGCCCGGTGCTGCGGGCCGGGTTGACCGAGGTGTTGGTCACTGGAATCGAGATCAGGTGGATCAACGTCAGCGCGAGGCCGATGGCGATCGGTGCCAGCCCTGGCGGAGCCCGTTTGTCGGTGGCGCCCAGAATGATGATCACAAACATCGCGGTCATCACCAGCTCGGTGACAAATCCGGCAGCCATCGAATACTTGCCGGGCGAATGCTCGCCATAACCATTGGAGGCCAAACCGGCGGCAATGTCGAAACCCTCCCTGCCGCTTGCGATGTAGTAAAGCAGCGCTGCCGCCAGAATCCCGCCCAGCACCTGGGCGATGATGTAGGCGGGCAGTTCCCGGGCCGGAAAACGACCGCCGACAAACAGGCCTACCGACACGGCCGGGTTGAGATGACAACCGCTGATGTGGCCGATGGCAAAGGCCATGGTCAGCACCGTCAGACCAAACGCCAGGGCGACCCCCAGCATCCCGATTCCCAAAGGTGAAGAGGCGGCGATCACCGCACTGCCACAACCGCCCAACACCAGCCAGAACGTACCCAGCAACTCCGTAACTGAACGTTTGAACAAAGACATGAGAAGAGTCCTTGATAGGCTTGCTATCGAGACTGCATCGAGTTGCGCGTCCTTGCGGACTTACGACAGGTTCCCTGCTGGAACCTTCGCTGAGTACAGCACGCTTTCCACGGATTTCCAGCAGGCGAAAAAAACCGCCAGCGCCCGTGGTTAAAGGGCCGTGGCGGATTTCAGTCGTTCAGGATCATTGCAAATCCGGTGGGAGCGAGCCTGCTCGCGAAAGCGGTATGTCTGACAACAACGATGGTGTCTGACACTCCGCCTTCGCGAGCAGGCTCGCTCCCACATTGGAATTGTATTGACCCAATGATCAATCGATCCCGACAAACCCCCCGGTCTGATGCGCCCACAACCGGGCATACAAACCACGGTGAGCCAGCAGTTCAGCGTGGGTGCCGCTCTCGGCGATCTTGCCGTTTTCCAGCACCACCAAGCGATCCATCCGGGCGATGGTCGAGAGGCGGTGGGCAATCGCGATCACGGTTTTGCCCTGCATCAGGGTTTCCAGGCTTTCCTGGATCGCCGCTTCAACTTCCGAGTCGAGTGCCGAGGTCGCTTCGTCCATGATCAGGATCGGCGCGTCCTTGAGCAGTACTCGGGCAATTGCGATGCGCTGACGCTGGCCACCCGACAGCTTCACGCCGCGCTCGCCGACATGGGCGTCAAACCCGGTGCGGCCTTCTGCGTCGGACAACAACGGAATGAACTCGTCGGCGCGGGCCTTGTGCACTGCGTCCCAGAGTTCGGCATCGGTTGCATCAGGTTTGCCGTACAACAAGTTGTCGCGGATCGAACGGTGCAGCAGCGAGGTGTCCTGGGTAATCATGCCGATACGTGCGCGCAGGCTTTCCTGGCCGACTTCGGCGATGTTCTGGCCGTCGATCAGGATGCGCCCACCCTCGACGTCGTAGAGGCGCAGCAGCAGGTTGACCAGAGTCGATTTGCCTGCACCGGACGGGCCGATCAGACCGATTTTTTCACCCGGTTTGATGGTCAGGTTGAGGTCGCCGATGATCCCGCGCTTCTTGCCGTAGTGAAAATCCACATGCTCGAAACGCACTTCGCCATTGGCCACGGCCAGCGGTTTGGCCTGCTCCTGATCGGTGACGCTGACCGGTTGCGAGATGGTGCGCAAACCGTCCTGGACCATGCCGATGTTTTCGAAGATGCCGGTGACCACCCACATGATCCAGCCGGACATATTGACGATGCGGATCACCAGGCCAGTCGCCAAGGCAATGGCCCCGACGGTGATCAACGATTGCGTCCACAACCACAGCGCCAGGGCGGTGGTGCCAACGATCAGCAAGCCGTTCATGGTGGTAATCGCCACGTCCATGCTGGTGACCACGCGGCCAGCCATTTGCGCCTTGACGGTTTGTTCTTCGATGGCTTCCTTGGCGTAATGCTGTTCGAAGTTGGTGTGGGCAAACAGCTTCAGTGTGGCGATGTTGGTGTAGCCGTCGACGATCCGCCCCATCAGTTTCGAGCGCGCGTCGGAGGCTTCCACCGAGCGCTCTTTGACCCGGGGCACGAAGTAGTAGAGCGCGCCGATGTAAGCGGCGATCCACACCAGCAGCGGGATCATCAGGCGCCAGTCGGCCTCGGCGAACAGCACCAGTGCGCTGATCGCATAGATCACCACATGCCACAACGCATCGACGGCTTGCACCGCTGAATCACGCAGCGAGTTGCCGGTCTGCATGATGCGCTGGGCGATGCGCCCGGCGAAGTCGTTCTGAAAGAAGTTCAGGCTCTGCTTGAGTACATAACTGTGGTTCTGCCAGCGGATCATGCTGGTCATGCCGGGGCTCAGGGTCTGGTGCACCAGCAGATCGTGCAGACCAAAGAAAATCGGCCGCAGGACCAGCGCAACCACCACCATCCACGTCAGTTCGAGGGCGTGGTCGCTGAAGAAATTCGGGTTGGGTGTGCCTTGGGCCAGGTCGATGATGCGGCTCAGGTAACTGAACAGCGCCACTTCGATCAGCGCGGCAAACAGGCCAACGACCAGCAGGGCGGCGAAACTCGGCCAGACCTGCTTCAGGTAATAGGTATAGAAGGGCCAGACACGATCTGGAGGGGCCGCCGTCGGGGCGTCGCGAAATATGTCGATCAGTTGTTCGAAACGGCGATAGAGCATCAGATAATCGCCCGGATACGGGCTCTCCTTTTATCAGTGTGAGCGGCGTGGCCCGAGGCCGCCGCCGCTCGAAATGCCCCGCGAAACTTAGTCGATGCGTTTGGCCGACTTGATGATCACAGGGTCGACAGGCACGTTTTGCATGCCGCTTTTGGTGGTGGTTTGCGAGTTGACGATGATGTCGACCACGTCCATGCCCTTGACCACTTTGGCGAACACCGCGTAACCGGCATCACGGCCCGGGTCGAGGAAAGCGTTGTCAGCCACGTTGATGAAGAACTGGCTGGTGGCCGAATCCGGGTTGGAGGTGCGCGCCATCGACAAGGTGCCGCGAACGTTGTGCAGGCCGTTGCTGGCTTCGTTCTTGATCGGCGCCTTGGTTTCTTTCTGCTGCATTTGCTGGGTGAAACCACCGCCCTGAGCCATGAAGCCCGGGATCACACGGTGAAAAATCGTGTTGGTGTAGAAGCCGCTGTCGACGTACTCCAGGAAGTTCTTGGTACTGATCGGCGCCTTGACCGGGTCCAGTTCGATTTCAATCTGGCCGTTGGTGGTGTCCAGCAGCACGTGCGGCGCTTTGGCCGGGGTGGCAGCCATCAGGTTGGCGGCAAACAGCACGGTACCGGCGGCGAGGGCGATTTTTTTCAGCATGGGTCAGTGATCCTGAGGATGAATATCGGCTGCGGCGAGAAACTCCAGCAGCGTTTGATTGAAGCGTTCGGGTTGATCGAGCGGGGTGGCGTGGCGCGAATCGGCGATCACCACCAGCCGCGCATCGGGCAGCAGTTTTACATAGGTTTCTTTCAGCGTGACGGGTGTGTAGTCACGGTCGGCGCTGACGATGAGCGTTGGACAGGTCACTCGGGAAAGTCGTTCCTGAACGCCCCAGCCAACAATCGCATCGAAGCTGGCGAGATAAGCACGTTTGTCGTTTTTTGCCCAGCGTTCGGCCATTTTCTGCCGCAGATCGGCCTGTTCCGGCTTGGGGAAAAGCTTGCTGCCCAATGCCTTGCCGATAGTTGCCAGGCTGAGCACGCGCATCAGGCTCCAGCGTTTGAACCACTGCCAATAGTCATCGCGCGAACGCAGTTTGACCTCGGGCGCGCTGTTGACGATGGTCAGACTCTTGAGCAGTTGCGGCTGATCGACACCCAGCTGGAAACCGATCATGCCGCCCATGGACAGGCCAATGTAGTGCACCGGGCCGAGGTTCAAGTGCTCGATCAGTGCGACCAGATCGGCGCTGAACCCGGCGATGCTATAGCGCTCCCGGGGTTTGTCCGAGCGCCCGTGGCCGCGGATGTCCGGGACGATCACCCGGTAGCGTGCGGCCAGCGCAGGAATCTGCATTTCCCAGTCCAGCGTGCTCGAGCCGAGCCCGTGGACCAGCAACAGCGGTGTGCCGTGGCCATATTCCTCGTAGTGCAGGTTGCAACCGTCGTGTTCGAAATACGCCATCGGTGAACTCCGTGTCAGGCTTGTTCAGGGGCGGCGAACGGTGCATCCAGCGGCAACGTGTCGAAGGTGCGCAGCAGTTCGATGAGGATTTGCGTCGCCGGGCCCAGCGGTTTGTCCTTGTTCGAGTACAGATAGAAACTCGGGTTGCGACTGCCACCCTGATCCAACGGTAGCAGCTTGAGCGAGCCTTCTTTCAATTCCCGTTCGATCATGTGCCGTGGTAACCAGGCAAATCCCAGGCCGCTGCTGACGAAGGTTGCGGCGGTGGCGAGACTGCCGACGGTCCAGCGCTGTTCCGCGCCGAGCCAGCCGACATCCCGTGGTTGTTGGCGGCCGGAGTCACGGATAACCACTTGCATCTGGGTTTCCAGGTCCTGGAAGCTCAGTTCGCGGTTCAAACGATGCAAGGGATGTTCCGGGTGGGCGACGGCAACGAACTCGACATCGCTCAATTCTGCGCCGAGGTAACCGGGAATGCTGAACCCGGTGATGGCCAGGTCAGCCACGCCTTCAAGCAAGACTTCCTCCACGCCCGACAGCACTTCTTCGCGCAGGCGTACCCGGCAGCCACGGCTTTGCGGCATGAACGCGGTCAGTGCGCGGACGAGGCGAGCGCTGGGGTAAGCCGCATCGACGACCAAACGTACTTCGGCTTCCCAACCTTGCTCCATGTGGTGGGCGAGGTCCTCCAGTTGGCTGGCCTGTTTCACCAGTTGTCGCGAGCGGCGCAGCAGTACGCCGCCGGCCTCGGTGAGCACTGCTTTACGCCCGTCGATGCGCAGCAACGGCACACCGAGTTGGTCCTGCATGCGGGCGACGGTGTAGCTCACCGACGATTGCGAACGGTGCAAAGCCTCGGCGGCCTGGGCGAATCCGCCGTGGTCGACCACGGCCTGCAATGTTCGCCATTGATCAAGGGTCACGCGGGGCGCTTTCATCAATAGCTCCTCTTGTCCTAAGCTGGCTGTCCCTTATGGAGACTGCCGAATGAAAAAATTCTGTTGTGTGCTGCTGGCGCTGCTGCCGCTGACGGCGTTTGCGTATCCGATCGACGTGCAGAAAGACCTCAACGACATGAAGATCGACTACGAGACCTTCGACACCGATAACGACATTGGCTCGATTCGGGTGGCCAACTACGGCGATGTCGATGCGACCTGCAAAGCGGTGTTCAATAATGGTCCGGAAGCGCCACGCACCCGTACCATCGATGTGCCCGCCGGCAAACACAAGAACGCCACGGCCAAGTTCACCCGCGAGATCATCAAGCTGCGCATCAAGCTGACCTGCACGCCGAAGTAGTACCAGTCCCTTGTGGGAGCGAGCCTGCTCGCGAATGCGCTGGATCAGTCAACGTGTGTGCCGACTGATATTGCGTATTCGCGAGCAGGCTCGCTCCCGCAGGGCTGAATGCATCTAAACGAATTATTCGATGCTTTGCAGCAATTATTTGCGCTTTTTCATCGATACGATACTGCTTAACCTTTACTCCATCGACCTACAACATTCTCGGATGGAGGCTACACAACATGTCCCGCGTTCTGATCATCGAAAGCAGCGCCCGCCAGCAAGATTCGGTTTCCCGTCAACTGACCCAGACCTTTATCAGTCAGTGGAAAGCGGCGCACCCGGCCGATCAGATCACCGTCCGTGACGTTGCCGTCAACCCGGTTCCACACCTCGATATCAACCTGCTGGGCGGCTGGATGAAGCCTGCCGAACAGCGCAATGACAGCGAGCAGTCTTCGCTGGACCGCTCCAACGAATTGACCGACGAGCTGCTCGCCGCTGATGTGCTGGTGATGGCCGCGCCGATGTACAACTTCGCGATCCCCAGCACCCTCAAGGCCTGGCTTGACCATGTGCTGCGTGCCGGCGTGACATTCAAATACACCGAAACCGGCCCGCAAGGTCTGCTCAGCGGCAAGCGTGCCTACGTGCTGACGGCTCGCGGCGGCATCTACGCTGGCGGCCCGGCCGACCATCAGGAACCGTACCTGCGTCAGGTGATGGGTTTCATCGGCATCCACGACGTGACCTTCATTCACGCCGAAGGCATGAACCTGGGCGGCGACTTCCAGGAGAAGGGCCTGAACCAGGCCAATGCCAGGCTTTCTCAGGTCGCTTGATATGTTAATCGCCAGATAATCACTGGATGTTCTAGTGCTCTGGCGCAACCCCTTCAAGGCTTTACGCGCATCGAACCTCCCTTTGCACTTGTTGCTCCTGAGTGCCGTAGCCCGATTGAACGCATTAGCGAGATCGGGCTTTTTTTTGCCCGGGATTTGCAGGCGGACACAGCCCCTACAGGGGATTTGTGCGTATCCAGTCGATTCGCAGTGAAGCCAAAAAACCGCTATCGTCGCCGCCATTCAAAACAGGGGCGATCATGGGCTATCTACTTTTTGTCACGCTGATCCAGGCGTTTTCCTTCAGTCTGATCGGCGAATACCTGGCGGGGCATGTCGACAGCTACTTCGCGGTGCTGGTGCGTGTGGTGCTGGCCGGGCTGGTGTTCATCCCGCTGACTCGCTGGCGTTCGGTGGAGCCGGCGTTCATGCGCGGCATGCTGCTGATCGGCGCGTTGCAGTTCGGCGTGACCTACGTCTGCCTGTACCTGAGCTTTCGCGTGTTGACGGTGCCGGAAGTGCTGCTGTTCACCATCCTCACGCCGCTGCACGTGACCCTGATCGAAGATGCCTTGAACCGGCGCTTTAACCCGTGGGCGCTGATCGCAGCACTGGTGGCGGTGGGCGGCGCAGCGGTGATTCGCTTCGACCGGATCAACCCGGACTTCTTCATGGGCTTCCTGCTGTTGCAACTGGCCAACTTCACCTATGCCGCCGGGCAAGTGTTGTACAAGCATCTGGTGGCCAAACACCCGAGCGATCTGCCGCATTACCGGCGCTTTGGCTTCTTCTACCTTGGCGCACTGGCGGTGGTGCTGCCGGCGTTTCTGTTGTTCGGCAAATCGAACTTCCTGCCGGAGGCGCCGCTGCAATGGGGTGTGCTGGTGTTCCTCGGTCTGGTCTCGACCGCGCTGGGCTTGTACTGGTGGAACAAGGGAGCGTGCATGGTCAATGGCGGCACATTGGCTGTGATGAACAACCTGCATGTGCCGGTGGGGTTGCTGCTGAACCTGCTGATCTGGAATCAGCATGAGGAACTGGGAAGGTTGTTCCTTGGCGGGAGTGTCATCCTTGCCGCTGTATGGATCAGCCGACTGGGTATCAGACGCACCGCATAAGCCCTTGTAGGAGCTGCCGCAGGCTGCGATCTTTTGATCTTGCTCTTAAAAGCACAATCAAAAGATCGCAGCCTTCGGCAGCTCCTACACGGATCGTGGGTTACATCAGGTGTTTTTCAGGCTCTGGGATGCTGGCCGCGCCCAACACCGCCGGCATCAACCCCGAGCGCAAATCCCCGCCACTCGGCTGCTGATACAAGCTCAGTCCAAATTCCGGCAGCACTGCCAGCAGGTAATCGAAAATATCCCCCTGAATCCGCTCGTAGTCCGCCCACACCGTGGTGCGGGTGAAGCAGTAGATCTCCAGCGGAATGCCCTGCGCCGTGGTCTGCATCTGGCGGACCATGCAGGTCATGTTCGGTTGAATTTCCGGGTGGCTCTTCAGATAAGCCAGCGCATAAGCGCGAAAGGTACCGATGTTGGTCATGCGCCGGCGATTCGCCGACATGGCCGCGACATTACCCTGCGCCTCGTTCCACGCCTTGAGCTCGGCTTTCTTGCGGCCCATGTAGTCGGTCAGCAGATGCACCTGGGACAACTTCGCTTCCTCGTCATCGCGAATGAAGCGCACGCCGCTGGCATCGATGAACAGGCTGCGCTTGATCCGCCGGCCACCGGACTGCTGCATGCCGCGCCAGTTCTTGAACGACTCGGACATCAGGCGCCAGGTCGGGATCGAGACGATGGTCTTGTCGAAATTCTGCACCTTGACCGTGTGCAGAGTGATATCGACCACATCACCGTCGGCGCCGACCTGCGGCATCTCGATCCAGTCGCCGACCCGCAGCATGTCGTTGCTGGTCAATTGCACGCTGGCGACAAACGACAGCAGCGTGTCCTTGTAGACCAACAGGATCACCGCCGACATCGCACCCAGACCCGACAGCAGCAACAGTGGCGAACGATCGATCAGCGTGGCGACGATGATGATCGCGCCAAACACGTACAGGACCATTTTTGCCAGTTGCACGTAGCCTTTGATCGAGCGCGTACGGGCGTGTTCGGTGCGCGCGTAGATATCGAGCAGGGCATTGAGCAGGGCGCTGATCGACAGCAGCAGGAAGAGGATGGTGAACGACAGCGCCACGTTACCGAGGAAGGTCATCGCGGTTTTGCTCAGCTCGGGCACCAGATGCAGGCCGAACTGGATGACCAGCGACGGCGTCATCTGCGCCAGTCGCTGAAACACCTTGTTGTGGCGAAAGTCGTTGATCCAGTGCAGGGCCGGTTGACGACCGAGCATGCGGCTGGCGTGCAGAATCAGATAACGCGCCACTCGTCCGAGCACCAGCGCGATCACCAGTAAAACCGTCAAGGCCAGACCGGCCTGCAAGATCGGATGCTGTTCGAGGGTACCCCAGAGGTCCTGGGCGTTGAGCCAGAGCTGTTTGAAATCCATGAGAGAAACGATTCTTCTGTAAGGCGCGATGGGCGATTAGAGCATTTAAGCCGCTGTGTATTACCGTAAGAGACAAATCGAGCAACAAAAAAGCCACTGATTCACGCCGTTTGTATAAAGAAACTCGGCCTGAGCGCTCGAAACCGGTAACCTATGCAGCTGTTTTTTTGCATATCTTCGAGGTAGCACCCGTGTTTTCCCAATTCGCCCTGCACGAACGCCTGCTAAAAGCTGTGGCCGAGCTGAAATTTGTCGAGCCAACGCCTGTGCAAGCCGCGGCCATTCCGCTGGCGCTCCAAGGGCGTGATTTGCGGGTGACTGCGCAAACCGGTAGCGGCAAGACCGCCGCTTTTGTCCTGCCGATCCTCAATCGCCTGATCGGCCCGGCCAAGGTTCGCGTCAGCATCAAGACCCTGATCCTGCTGCCGACCCGTGAACTGGCCCAGCAGACCTTGAAGGAAGTGGAACGCTTTGCGCAGTTCACGTTCATCAAGTCCGGCCTGATCACCGGTGGTGAAGACTTCAAGGTCCAGGCCGCCATGTTGCGCAAGGTGCCGGACATCCTCATCGGCACCCCGGGCCGGATGATCGAGCAACTGAACGCCGGCAACCTCGACCTCAAGGAAGTCGAAGTGCTGGTGCTCGACGAAGCCGACCGTATGCTCGACATGGGTTTCTCCGAAGACGTGCAACGTCTGGTCGACGAATGCCCGAACCGTCAGCAAACCATGCTGTTCTCCGCCACCACCGGTGGTTCGGGCCTGCGCGAGATGATCGCCAAGGTGCTGAACAACCCTGAGCACTTGCAGCTCAACGCGGTCAGCCAGCTGAATTCGACCACCCGTCAGCAGGTGATCACCGCTGACCACAACCAGCACAAAGAACAGATTGTGAACTGGCTGCTGGCCAACGAGACCTACCAGAAAGCCATCGTCTTCACCAACACCCGCGCCATGGCCGACCGCATATACGGCCGTCTCGTGGCTCAGGAATACAAGGCGTTCGTGCTGCACGGCGAGAAAGACCAGAAGGATCGCAAACTGGCGATCGACCGTCTGAAGCAGGGGGGTGTGAAGATTCTGGTGGCGACCGACGTTGCGGCCCGTGGTCTGGACGTTGATGGTCTGGACATGGTGATCAACTTCGACATGCCACGTAGCGGCGACGAATACGTGCACCGTATCGGTCGTACCGGCCGTGCCGGTAACGACGGTCTGGCGATCTCGCTGATCTGCCACGGCGACTGGAACCTGATGTCGAGCATCGAGCGCTATCTGAAGCAGAGCTTCGAGCGCCGCACCATCAAGGAAGTCAAAGGCACCTACGGCGGACCGAAGAAGGTCAAGGCCTCGGGCAAAGCCGTTGGCGTGAAGAAGAAAAAGACCGACGGCAAGGGTGACAAGAAGAAAACTGCCGCCAAGACGCCGACCAAGCGCAAGAGCGTCAACCGTCCCAAGCCAGATGCTCTGGTCAGCAGCGACGGCATGGCCCCGCTCAAGCGCCGCAAGCCGGCAGAGCCAGCGGCTGAGTAAGTCGTTTCAGGCGCATGAAAAACCCGGACAGTGTCCGGGTTTTTTTATGGCCGGGATTTGTCAGCTCCCGAGCAGACCGCTGGTGTCGGCATCAAAACGTTGCTTTGCCGTGTCAGCGGCCGGTTTCAGCAACGCTAGCAGCGCGGCCTCGTTGTACAACCGGGTTGTCGCCAGTTCCTTGGGCGTCGGCTCAATCGGAATCAGCAGATCTTCACCGTCCGCGTGCAGCCAGATCGCCACAACGTGCAGTGCCGAGACGAACAGCAGCCGCGGTTCCACGGTTTTGCCCTGCAATGCCGGCGACTGCTCCGCCAGTTTCAGCGCACCGACGGCAGCGGCGGCGAATGTCCCGTGGTTCAACGAGGCAAATTCGACGTGGCCGCGTACTTCGGCCAGTTGCGCATCGGCAATCGTTACGCCATCGGCGAACACCAGGTAATGCCAGTCGCCCAGCCGCGCGTCTTGCAGACCTTTGCCGTTGCTCAAGTCCTCCAGATTCAGCGAGTAACCGCGCCAGGCCTCACTGAGGCTGATCTTCGCAGGTGAGGCGTTAGCGAATTGGCGGTTGGCGCCAAAGCCTTGGGTTTGCAGGGCGGCTTGCAGAGCCGGACGCAAGGTCTGTACGCCGTTGGAAGGCGCCTTTGGATAAGTCAGGTTCATAAGGTCGCCCCCTGGTTTTTTGCGGTGAAGTAAGTGTTGGTCCAGTTGCCGCCGCCGTTGTAAGAACCGGGGAATGTGTTCAGCGTGCGGGTCGAATAGCCGTAGATCGAGTCTGCGACCAGTACGTAGTTGCCATTGGTGCCATAGATCGTCAGGAAGTGCGCACCGCCGCCGTACCAGGCACAGCGCAGGCCGACGGGGCGGCCCATGTTGATCTGGTTCTGAATGGCCGACATCTGCAGCGACCCCTGATTCATGCCGTTATAACTGCGCGTGGTGCGCAGGGCGGTGTCCAGGTAGCCATAGACGTTGCACGGCCCCGGCTGATTACAGCAGTTGCGGTTCAATTCCGAACTGGCAACACCGCACTGAGTCCACGACCCGGTGCCGTAATAGTTGCCGACTGAAGCGGAAACGGCCGCCCAGCACCAGTTGGTCTGGGTTTGCTTCTGCATCGTGAAGTTGAGGCTGCCAGCGGCGAATGCGCGGGGCTGCGCCGATGCTTCGACGTCGACCAGTTGCGGGTCGACCAGGTGGCCGATAAGACACCTTGGCAGGGTCTCGGCGGTAAAACGGGTTGCTTCATTGGTTAACATTTTTCAATCCTCCATGAGTGAAAACAAGCGTCCAGCTTGTGAGTGTGTTGCGGTGTTACTGAGCGATCGGTGTAAAGGGGTGCCATGTTGGATGGCGCGTTCCGATCTCCTTGCTCGAGGTAACCTTAGCCTGAATATGCATTTGTGCAATAAAATAAATGCATTTATGCATTTTCAGGCTCAAAAAGATCGCAGCCTTCGGCAGCTCCTACAGGTGGACCATCAATCCCATGTAGGAGCTGCCGAGGGCTCGGGCCGCGTTCGGACGACCTTTTGATTTTTAGCTGTCTGCTTTCTTCTCAGCCGAATTCAGCTCTTTCAACCGCTGATCAATCAACTGGCACTTGTCCGGCAAATCCGCACTGGCCGTGCCCAGGTCCATCTTCTGCAATTCAGCATTGATCTCTTTGGCCTTGGCTGGATTCTGTTCGGTGAGTCGAGTGACTTCCTTGGCCAGTTGTTCACGTTTGGCCGTGGCTTCTTCGGGCGTGCAGGCCCAAACGGGCAGGGCGCAGGCGAGGGTGGCAGCGAGGGTGAGCTTGATCAGGGTTTTCATGGGAGCAGGCCTCAGTTCCGGTTAAGGCGGGTTAAACGGTTGAGGGCTTTGGCCTGTTAAAAGTTCAGTCTCGCTCCCATCAATCCTTCGCAGACTTCATGGGAGCGAGGCTTCTCACAATGGCGATGACACGGTATCCAAGACTAAGTTTCGTGGCAGCAACTGGATCGGTTTACCCCCTCATACCGGTCATGATGGCGCACCCATTCCATGATCTCGTCCTCATTTCTGCCCTTGGGCGTAAGGTCGAGGTAGTTGTACGCGCCGACCAGCATGTCCAGCCCTCGGGCATACGTTGAGTAGGTGTGAAAAATCTCACCCTTATCATTGCGATAAAACACGCTCAGCCCCGGCAGCTCTTCCTCCGCGCTGTCAGTCTTTTCGTAGTTGTAGATAGCCTTTCCAGCTGCGACCTCTTCAGCATCCGGGCAAACGCCGAAGTCATAGTTGAAGTCGCAACCTTCTGACGACACCCAGTCGAACCTCCAGCCCATCCGCCGTTTAAAGTCCTGAAACTCGTTGAACGGTGCATGGGAGACAGCCACCACGGCAATGTCGTGATGGGCCAGATGCTGATTGGCGCCATCGATGTGGTCGCTGAGGAATGAGCAACCCTTACAGCCCTGCTCCCAACCCTTGGCGAACATGAAGTGGTAAATCACCAGTTGGCTGTTTTTGCCGAACAGATCGGCGAGTCTCAGTTCGCCGTTTGGCCCCTGAAAATGATAGTCCTTATCGATCTTTACCCAAGGCAGTGCGCGGCGTTCCGCGCTGAGGCGGTCACGTTCCTGGGTGAATGCTTTTTCATGGATCAGGTGTTGCTTACGGGCGGCGAGCCATTCTTCGCGCGATACCACCGGATGATTCTCAACGTTCATGATGATTTCTCCTGCGGGGTTGAAACCGTCTGTTTCAGACTAGTCGTTTAACCCGCCGGGAATTCGACAGACCGCCGGTCGGTCGCTGCGCAAAATGCGGCTGAACGGCTGCGGCACGCCCGGGTCACAACCTATGAACGCGCCCTAAATCACGCGCACCGGAGGTTGAATCAGGATGACGACTTACAACTGGGATTTGATTGAGCGATTGCTGCATGAAGTGCAGAACAGCGCTGGCGAAAGCTTCGCCCCTCGTAAATACGCCGAGGATTACGCGGCAGCGAAAGCCAGCGCCGGTGAGCCGATCGAGAATCTGGATCACTTGAAAACGCTGGCCTGTGAATATGAGCGGTTGCTGCTATTGCGCGGTTACATTGAGCCACGTGGCGAAGATGAAGGCAGCACCGGCAATAACTTCAGTCTGACTCCGCGGGGATCGAGCCTGTTGAGCCTGATCGACAGCAGCATTCCCGGGAATGACCATCCGCGTCAGGTGCTGGATGAACAGGAAGATGCACTGGCAGAGGGGACGTTTGATGAAGTGGCGTCCAAAGCGCAGATAGCCTGACTTCGAAGTAATCTCCCTTGTGGGAGCGAGCCTGCTCGCGAATGCGGTATGTCAGCCACCATCAAAGCGTCTGACACAGCGCATTCGCGAGCAGGCTCGCTCCCACATTGGTTTTGCATTGATCTTAAGTATTTCGTGCAGCCTTCAAACACTTCAGATCATTGAAATCTTTACGCACACCCTCGATCTTCTTCAGCAACCGCTTACGCTGCTGCGGCGTACTCTCGGCCATCAGGTCGACTGCCATTGCTCGTCCTTGTGCCTCGGTGTTGGCGTAGGCCTTGCGGTAATCCGCGGTCCATAAACTCTCGCGATTGATCAGAAGGGTCTCGATACGTTGTGGGAATTCGGGACTTTTGCGCTGTGCAACCGCAGCGCTGAACTGCTTCTGCCAGTGCTCACGGTTGGCAATCCATTGGGTGTTCTGATCGCCCAAGGCGTTAGTCCAAGCGAACACCCGCTGTTTTTGTGTCGCGCTTAGTGGGCCGAGCCAGTCGTTCAGACGTTTCTCCATGCGCTCGCCACGTTCCTTGATCTGCTCGGCCAATGGCGGTTTGACGTAATCCTGCTGGCGTTTGCGCAGGTCCTTGGCGAACGCGTCGTTCATCTCCGCCACCTGCTGGTCGTCCAGGCCTTGCAGAAGTTCGATGGCTGACGGGGTGATCTCCCGCGCAGTTTCGGCAATGGCGTTTTTGGCTTCCACGGTGCGCGCCTGAAGCGCTTCGTCAGTGACCTGATTGGTTTCGACCATCGTTTGCAAACGATCCAGCCAGTCGAGATACCCCGGCAATTGCGTGGTGCAATGCCAGCTCAGGTGTTCCTGGAGGCGCTCGTTGAACCAGCCTTTTTGCTCGCCGTTCATGTCGAGGTAGTCGCCGAGCGTCCACGGGATGATCACGTCGAGATTGCGATACGCCAGGCCGACGCGGCTGCAGGCGCCAAGGGCGAGGGTGCAAATCAACAGGGCAGCGATGTGTTTGAACCAGCGAGACATAGGCGAATCCTTGCGATGGCCAGCCGTAGGGTCTGATTCTCATGTGAACGCAGAATGAACCCGGCAGTTCAGCCAATCAATAGAACGCGCGTGCAGCCTTGAGTGTGACGAGGCCATCGCACTCGCTGTTGTGCCCGGAATAAGCCGAGCAATCGCTGCCGCTGAGGCTGGAGTTGCTGTAGATCAGGTCGAGGTCGACGCCCATGAAAGGCCGGGACAATTTCACCGACCAATCGGTAAAACTGCTGACGTAACCACCGTCCACCGCGACCGGCGAATTCAGTTGGTGGGTGGTGTATTTCATGCTGACACCAATGCCGAAGGGTTGATTGCCGCGCAGATCGGCAAACAGCGTGTTGTTCTGTTTATCCGGATCGTTGCTCAAGGCAATGCCGAACCGGCTGCCGAGCAGGGTCAGGCCACCGAACAATTCCTGGCTGTCGAGGGTGTCCACTTTGGGATAGCTGTAGTGAATCATCCCCACTTCGTAGCCGAGGGTTTCGTCGAAAGGTTGTTTAAAGCCGACGTAGGAATCGATTTCGAGGTTCTTGCCCGGCGTGATGCCCATGCTCGGCGCGTACTGGCCGATATAGAGGCCACTGTCGTGGCTGAGGTCGAGTCCGCCATGAAACGAGCCGGTGGACGCCGGTTTGACCAGTCCTTGCGCCATGCTGCGAGAGGGCGTGGTGCCGAGCTTGAGGTCGAAATCACCGAGTTCACGCTGGAAAATCTGCGCGTGCGCAGTCGAACAAGCCAGCAGGCCAGCGAGCGATAAACAGGATGATTTGCGCATGCGTCACTCCATGTACAGCGAGCGCAGGGCAGCGAGCCTGCTGAAACGCTTGATCTAGACGCGTGCAAGGATACCGGCGAATGCGCGGCATTGATGGCCGTTCGTCGATTTTCAAAGAATGGATGAGTGTTTTTTAAGCGGAGAGGGATTTTGCGGTGCCAGTCCAGACGCTTCGAAGCTCAAAGCGCCCAGGGACGGGTTTATTACCGGGGATTACTTCTTGCCCAGGCTGATCTGCTTGGACGGACCGAACGTCTGGCCGCTGACGCCTTTGGCAATTTGCTGGATCTCGCCGCCGGACTTGAGGAACAAAGCAATCTGATCGTTGATCGATTCGCTTGTTTCAACGGCTGGGGCTGGCTTTGCTTTGCTGGTGGATGCTTTTACACGCATGGCGGCCATTAACCTGTAGAAGAGTAACTCGGCCAGGCATCGTACAGGAATAACTTGACAATAGCTCGGTAAATATCCCCCGGAATAACCAACCTTCAAGGTGGATTATTCTCGGTTAAATATTCGAAATACTTCGCTAACCTGCTGTTTTAGTTAAGAACATCCATGCATTGCGGTGCTGTGGCGGTCTTGCGCTGGGCACCGGATCAGTCTGACGAGTGGCACCGCGTGCGTGCTCGACCAAGGAGAATCAAGGCGTTGCGCAGATTTTCCCGGCCTCGCCGTTTTGCCGGCGAACGTTCACGGTAAAAACGGGTAGAATGCCGCCCACGCAATGAGGGTTTTGGAAATGGCTTTAGTCGGGCGCTACAACAGTTTGCAAGTGGTTAAACACACTAACTTCGGTTTATATCTGGACGGCGGTGCCGACGGCGAAATTCTTTTGCCCAACCGTTATATCCCTAAAGATATTCCCAGCGAAGATGAAGACTGGCTCAACGTATTTGTTTATCTGGATAGCGAAGACAAACTTCTCGCGACCACTGAAAAACCGAAAGTTCAGGTCGGTGAATTCGCCAGTTTGAAAGTTGTTGAAGTCAACAGCATCGGTGTGTTCCTCGATTGGGGCTTGCCAAAGGATCTGTTGCTGCCGTATTCCGAAGAGAAGCGTCAGATGACTGCCGGCGAATATTGCGTGGTGCATGTCTACCTCGACAAGCACACCCGCCGCATCACCGCCACTGCGCGACTGGATCGCTACCTCGACAAAACCCCGGCCACCTACAGCCCGGGTCAGGAAGTTGATCTGCTGGTTGCCGAAGCTACCGATATGGGCTTCAAGGCAATCATCAACAACAAGCACTGGGGTTTGATTCACAAGAACGAAATCTTCAAGTTCATGCGCGCCGGCATGAGCGAAAAAGGCTTCATCAAGGAAGTGCGCGCCGACGGCAAGATCAGCCTGAGCCTGCAACCGGTTGGCCAGGAAGCGGCCAGCAGTCTGAACTCGAAGATTCTGGCCAAGTTGCGCGAAAATGACGGCACCCTGCCGGTCAGCGACAAGAGCGATCCGGCATTGATCAGCAGCCTGTTCGGTGTCAGCAAGGGCAACTTCAAGAAGGCCATCGGTTCGCTGTACAAGGAAGGCAAGATCGTCATTCATGCGGATCGCATTGAACTAAGCTGATCGCGCACCAGCCCCATGTAGGAGCCGCCGAAGGCTGCGATCTGTTGATCTTCAACGGCAGAAGATCGCAGCCTGCAGCAACTCCAACATCGAGGGTCGTATGATGAAGAAAGCGCTGATCGCTTATGTTGCAACGCTGGTGACGTTTCTGTTGCTCGACGGGATATGGCTTGGCCTGTTGATGGCGCCGACCTATCGCGAACTGCTCGGTCCGTTGATGCTCGAAAAACCGCTGCTCTTACCGGCAGCGGTTTTTTATTGCCTGTATGTTTTCGGTTGCGTGGTGTTCGTGGTGTTGCCTGCGCTGAACTGGCAGAGGGCAGCGAAGATGGGCGCACTGTTGGGGCTCGTGGCGTACGGCACGTATGACCTGACCAATTGGGCGACATTGCGCGGATGGTCGGTGCAAGTGACTTTGCTCGATTGGGCGTGGGGGACGTTTGCCACTGCTGTGGCTTGTACTGTTGGTTTTGTCGTGTCGAAACGGCTGGTGAAGTCAGACTCCTGAACAGCGTTGATTGAGCTGGCCTCATCGCTGGCAAGCCAGCTCCCACAGGGTTTTGTGTCGAGCGCTAGACAGGGTCAGGCGCCACGAACTTGTGGGAGCTGGCTTGCCAGCGATTGGCGGCGCAGCCGGCAGCCATTCACCACTGACGCAGCAGACAAATTAAATGTCTTTTCCAGACGGCTTTTTCTGTCGCACTGGTTAATAATCGACGCCACGACTCTTCGCCCCGGACATTGATCCGGGGTTTTGTTTTGACCAATGGATGGCTGCCATGTTGTGTGTGTTCGAGGTGTTGCGGTGATTGTCGAGCGGCGCAATGCCGACCGTTTTGCCCTGCAGGTGATGATCGGTCTGTGCCTGATCTGGGGCGTGCAGCAGGTGATGATCAAGTGGGCTGCACCTGACATCGCACCGGTGATGCAAGCGGCGGGGCGCTCGGGGATTTCTGCGCTGCTGGTCGGATTGCTGATCTGCTGGAAGGGCGGTTGGGATCAGGTCGGGAGCACCTGGCGCGGCGGCTTGCTGGCCGGTGCGCTGTTCGGGCTGGAGTTCTTCTTTATCTCCGAAGGCTTGCAACTGACCACGGCAGCGCACATGTCCGTGTTCCTCTACACCGCGCCGATTTTCACCGCGCTGGGCGTGCATTTTCTCCTTGCCAGTGAGCGTTTGCGACCGTTGCAGTGGCTGGGGATTTTGCTCGCCTTCATCGGTATCGCGATTGCGTTTGCCGGTGGTGTGTCGTGGGGCAACCTCGATCGGCGCATGTTATTGGGCGATGCCTTTGGTGTATTGGCCGGTGCCTGTTGGGGCGCGACCACGGTGGTGGTGCGCGCCTCGCGGCTGTCGGAAGCCCCGGTGACGTTGACCCTGTTCTATCAGTTGATCGTCGGCTTCGTCGGCCTGCTGTTGATCGCACTGTTCAGCGGCCAGATCGGCCATGTCAACCTGACCGCAGTGGCGGTGGCCAGCGTGCTGTTTCAAGGGCTGGTGGTGTCGTTCTTCAGCTACCTGGTGTGGTTCTGGTTGCTGCGGCGTTATCTGGCGGCCAACCTCGCGGTGTTCTCGTTCATGACGCCGCTGTTCGGTGTCACCTTCGGCGTGTTGCTGCTCGGTGAACAACTGAGCCTGAACTTCGTCATCGGTGCTGTGCTGGTGCTGCTCGGCATCACTTTTGTCAGTGCCGAACAGTGGCTGCGTCGGCGTTTGCGCAAAGCGCTGGGCCAGTAGCCGTCGATTGCATCGCCAGACCGCCGGCAATCAGCAAACCACTGCCGGCGATCACCAACGCCGGCTGCAAGCCACCGCTGAAATGGCTGCTCAGCGCGGCGAGTAACGGGCCGCTGAGCTGGCCAATGGCGAAGCAGGCGGTGAGCATACCGGCATTACGCTGGGTGGCGTGCGGCGCCAGTTCCCGCGAGCGTTGCATGACCAGTTGCATGCAGGCCAGAAACGGCGTCCCGCAGAAGATCACGCCCAGCGCCAACCCCCAGCCGCTGCCCAGCAAGCAGGCGAACACCCCGGCGGCTTGCAGCCACAACGTCGCCATCAACCAGTGACGCGTGGTGTGCGGTTCGTGACGACGCAGGCTCACCAGTAAAACGCCGATGGCGGCGCCGAGGCCGAAGCACGGCCAGAACAGATCGGCCTGCCATTGCCCGTGAAACTGCGCGTTGGCCATTTGCGACAGGAACGTGGCCGGAATGATGTAACCGACGCCATACAGCGCGTAAATCAACGCCAGACGGCCAATGCCGCGATTCGCCGGACTGACGGCCGCTGCATCAATGGCCTTCGCGGCGACCGGTTGTGGCAGGAGTCGCCAGACCCCCAGCATCATCACCAACGCGGCCGCAGCATAAATCAGCCACAACGTCGCGGACGTCTGGTTCAACAGATGTGAGACCAGTGCCAGCAACCCTGTCAGAAAAATCCCCAAACCCGGCCCGGCAAAGACCAGCGCTCCCAGCCGTGGGCGACCCGCTGCCACCGCCAGTGGCTGACTCAGCGCGGTAATCATCACCAGCACCCAGGCACTCGCCACACCGGTTCCGAAGCGCAGCAGCAGATGTGCCCAGAAGCCATTCGCCCAGAACGACGCCAGTGTCAGCAGCACACAAAGCCACAAGCCGCCGTGCAGGCGCCGCTGCACCTGTCGCGCACGATGGGCGAACATCGCATCCACCGCGCCGAGCAGGTAGCCGAGGTAATTGGCCGCGGCAATCAGACCGGCGGCAGTCAGGTCAAACTGCCCCTCGCTGAGCAGGTGCGGCATTTGTGGGGTGAGGGCGAAGCGCCCGATGCCCATGGCCATCATCAGGGCGACGAAGCAGGCGGATAAGCGAATCAGCGGCGACATGGTCTGGATTCCGTTGGCAAGATCAATGACCGTCAGGCTAGGACTGATTGACTTTCTTTAAAATTGAATAATAGTGAGTAACTTGTTCTGTTCTGGAGAAAGGTTGTGGAGTTCAGCCAACTGCGGATTTTTCAGGCGGTCGCCGAGGAAGGTTCGATCACCCGCGCCGCCGAACGCCTGCACCGAGTGCCGTCGAACCTGTCGACACGGCTCAAGCAGCTTGAAGAGCAAATGGGCGTCGAATTGTTCGTCCGTGAGCGTCAGCGTTTGCAGCTATCGCCTGCGGGAAAAGTCTTGCTGGACTACACCGGCAAACTGTTCGCCCTGCGCGATCAGGCCAGCGCGGCGGTGATGGGCGGGCAACCGGCGGGGGATTTTGTGCTGGGCACGATGTACAGCACCGCAGCCATCCATCTGCCGGCATTGCTGGCGCGCTATCACAAGCAATATCCGGCGGTGAACCTGCAAGTGCAGTCGGCGCCGAGTGGTGAGTTACTGGAAGGTTTGCTCACCGGGCGCCTCGACGCGGCGTTGGTAGACGGGCCGCTGCAACTGGCCGGGCTCGACGGCGTGGCGCTGTGCGAGGAAAGGCTGGTGCTGATCACCGAGATCGATCATCCGCCCGTGCACAGCGCCAGTGATGTCGAAGGGCGCTCGGTGTTCACCTTTCGTCGCGGCTGTTCCTATCGAATGCGACTGGAGGCATGGTTCGCTCATGCCCACGCGGCAATGGGCCGGGCGATGGAGATCGAGTCCTATCAAGGCATGCTCGCCTGCGTGATTGCCGGCAGCGGGGTGGCGCTGATGTCGGAGTCGATGCTGGCCAGCCTGCCGGGGCGCGAGAGCGTCGCAGTGCATCCGTTGGCCGAGCCGTTCGCGGGTGCGACAACATGGCTCATGTGGCGTCGGGGCATGGTCGGCGCCAATCTCAATGCGTGGATTGAGGTGCAGCAAGCTGTCTATCCCGCACCTTTGGTTGAATCCCTGGAAACGGCTTGAACCAATGGCGGCGCACTCTGTTCAATTCAGTAACAGATCATTGCGGATTTGGCCGAGCATTGCGTAGGACTTCGGACTATTATCAGTGCGAAGCGGCCTCAGAATTCCGGTCGCTCGGCACTACCCTGAAGGGGGGCATGACGATGAAAGAGAAAATTCAGAACTGGCTGCATGATTTGGGTGTTGCCCTCGGCTTGATCGAACCGCCTCTGCAACCGGTACCGATCCGCACTGACGACGAACAGCGTCGGCGCCAACCTCGTCGGCGGTAATGTCCCTGATGTGAAGGGTCAATAGACTCAAGATCAAGAGATCGCAGCCTTCGGCAGCTCCTACAGAGAACGGTGTAGGAGCTGCCGAAGGCTGCGATTTTTTGTTTTCAATGCCGCCCGATCATCAGCAAAAAACGGCTCAAGTCATTTGCGGTCTTCGCACTTTCCTCCAGGCGAAAAAAACGGGTGTGGCAACCGACGCCACACCCGTCGAAGAAAGCATCAGTTGTCACATCAAACTTAGATCGCGCTGGCCACCGTCGCAGGGCGCGGCGACAGCAGGCTAACCACCACAAAACTCACCAGACCCACAGCCAGGCTGTAGTAGATCGGGGTGTTGGCGTCCAGACCGTCCTTGAACATGAACAACAGCGCGGTGGCAAAGCCCAGGCCCATGCTGGCGATGGCGCCGGAGGTGGTCGCGCGTTTCCAGAAGATCGCACCGATCAGCGGAACCAGCATGCCGCCCACCAACAGGTTGTAGGCCAGGGTCAGGGCGCTGATCACGTCGTTTACCACCAGCGCGATGCCCAGTACGACAACACCGGTCAGCAGGGTGAACAGGCGGTTGATGCGCAGGCTCGATGGCTTGCCGCCACGCAGTTTCGGCAGCAGGTCTTCGGTCAGCGTGGTGGCGGCGGCGAGGAGGCCGGCGCTGGCGGTGGACATCATGGCGGCCAGTGCGGCAGCGATCACAAGGCCTCGGATGCCGTCCGGCAGCGACAGTTTGACGATCGCGGCGAACGCGTTGTTGACGTTGTCCAGATCCGGGATCAGCACGTGAGCGGCCATGCCGATCAGGGCGCAGGCCAGACCGTAGAGGACGCAGTAGACGCCCGCGATGCTGCCGGCGTACTGGGCGACTTTGGCAGTCTTGACGGTGAACACCCGTTGCCAGATGTCCTGACCGATCAGGATGCCGAAGAAGTAGATCATGAAGTAGGTGATGATCGTGTCCCAGCCGATGCTGGTGAAGTTGAACGCGGTGGCCGGCAGTTTCAGCACCAGCTCATCCCAACCGCCGACGCGGTACAGGCAGATCGGCAACAGGATGAACATCAGGCCCACGGTCTTGATGATGAACTGGACGATGTCGGTCAGGGTCAGCGACCACATCCCGCCGATCGCCGAGTAGACCACCACTACACCACCGCCGAGCAACACCGAGACCCAGAAGGGCAGGTCGAACAGCACTTGCAGCACGGTGCCGATCGCCAGGATCGAGGTCACGCCGATCATCAGTGCATAGGCCAGCATGATCACCGCGCTCGCCGAGCGGGCCATCGGGTTGTAACGTTTTTCCAGGACTTGGGTAACGGTGTAGATCTTCAGTTTCAGCAGCGGCTTGGCCAGGAACAGGTTCAGCGCAATGATGCCGCAACCCAGTGCCGCGCACAGCCAGAAACCGGAAATGCCATGCACGTAACCCAGGCGCACGGTGCCGACGGTGGACGCACCACCCAGCACCGTCGCGGCCATGGTGCCCATGTACAGGCTCGGGCCGAGGTTGCGACCGGCAACGAGAAAGTCCTCGTTGGTCTTGGCCTTGCGCATACCGAAATAGCCGAGCAAAAGCATGCCGGCGGCGTAGATGAGGACGACGAATAAATCCAAAGCCATGATGGCGTGTCTCCGATTGTCTTTTTTATGGTGAAACAAAATTGGTTCGGTGGAGCTGCCCTTTGTGGGAGCGAGCCTGCTCGCGAAGGCGATCTGTCAGTGACATCCATGCTGGATGTGCCGAAGTCTTCGCGAGCAGGCTCGCTCCCACAGAGGAAAAGTGTCAGGCCAGTTCGGGCTTCGCTGAGGGGGGCATGAATTGGCTGCGTTCATCCTTCGGGCCGTAAACCGCCGCCGGCTCCGGAAACAGGCGCAGCAGCGTCAGATACACCACCGAGGCCAGCCCCAGGGTCACCGGCAAACTGATGTCGATGCCGCCCGCCAACTCACCCAGTGGGCCGACGAACTGCCCCGGCAAATTGACGAAGAACAGACCAACGGCCGCGCTCGGAATCCACGCGCCCAGGCCCCGCCAGTTCCAGCCGTGGGAGAACCAGTAGCGTCCGCCTTGCTCGCCGCGTGTGAACACTTGCAGGTCATCCGGGCAGTAGAAGCCACGACGCACCACCAGGCCTATGATCATGATCACCATCCATGGCGTGGTGCAGGTGATGATCAGCACGGCGAAGGTCGACACGCTCTGCACCAGGTTCGCCGCAAAGCGTCCGATGAAGATGAACGCAATCGACAGCACGCCGATCAGTAACGTCGCCTTGACCCGCGAGAGCACCCGCGGGAATACGCTCGACATGTCCAGACCGGTGCCATACAGCGACGTGGTGCCGGTGGACATGCCGCCGATCACCGCAATCAGGCACACCGGTAGGAAGAACCAGCTCGGCGACACCGCCAGCAGACCGCCGACATAGTTGTTTGCCGCGATGTAGTCCGGCGCCTTGATTGCCACGATGGTTGCGGTGGCCAGGCCGAACAGGAACGGGATGAGCGTCGCCAGTTGCGCGGCGACCACCGCCAGCATGATGCGGCCCTTCGGCGTTTCGCGAGGAATGTAGCGAGACCAGTCGCCGAGGAATGCACCGAAGGAAATCGGGTTGCTCATGGCCACCAGTGCCGCGCCGATGAACGCCGCCCAGAACCCGGCCTGACCCATGGCCACACTGCCGGCGTACTGGCTGTCGAAGGCGGGGGCAAAGGCGAAGATGCCGAGCAGGAACAACAGGCTCGCGGCCCACACCGCAATGCGGTTGACCCACAACATGAAGCGAAAGCCGTAGATGCAAACCGTCAGCACCAGCAGCGCGAACAGCCCGTAGGCCAGGCCGAGCGTGAGGTCGGTTTCCGGCAGGTCGAGCAGGCGTTTGGCGCCGCCAACCAATGCATCGCCTGAACTCCACACCGAGAGCGAGAAGAACGCGATAGCGGTCAACAACGACAGGAAGGAACCAACGATCCGCCCATGCACGCCGAAGTGCGCACCGGAAGACACGGCGTTATTGGTGCCGTTGAGCGGGCCGAACAGGCCCATCGGCGCGAGGATCAGTGCACCGACCACCACACCCAGCACAATCGCCCAGACGCCAGCCTGAAAAGACAGGCCGAACAGCACCGGGAAACTGCCGAGCACTGCCGTGGCAAAGGTATTGGCGCCGCCGAAGATCAAGCGAAACAGGTCGCTGGGCCGGGCGTCACGCTCATGATCCGGGATCTGTTCGACCCCGTTTGTTTCGATGCTGCTAAGGCGTTTTTCATTGTTGTTGTTATTCATGATCTGCTCCGATCATCAGGCGCGCTCATCGTGCGTGAGCGTCACCATTGGCTAAGGGGGTGGCAGCCCTTCCGGCATTGCGGACAAATGTTCGTGGCAGGCCAGCCAATGGCCTTGTTGTTCTAGGCTCGACGTTTGTTTCTTGAAAACAATCGTCTCGCGCTCCTGGCTGAAGTGTTGCTCCCCTTGCATGCGCAGCTCGGTGGCCACGTCATGGATGAAAATCGCCACGTCACCCTGCAGGCTGACGAAGGCGTTGCTCGAGGTGCAGGAAAGCACCTCGAAGCCATCCTCGGTGCGCCAGCTGTCCCACAACGCCTGATAGGCATCGCGCGACAGCAGTGGCTGTTCGAGGGTGTAAAACACGAAGCTGGCGTCGGCGCTGAACGCGCCGAAGTAGGCTTCGCGATCATTGCGTGCGAAGGCTGAAACCAGCTCGGCCGCCGCATGCAAAACCTGATCATGATCGTTCATGCCCCGACCCTCAGCGGTGAACCACGCCAGGCAGTACGCAGAGCATTTCGTACAGCAGGTTGGCGGCCAGCAGCGAGGTGTTGCCGGTGGTGTCGTAAGCGGGCGAGACTTCTACCAGATCGCAACCGATCAGGTCGAGGCCTTGGCAGCCGCGAATGATCTCAATGGCCTGAATGGTCGTCAGGCCACCGATTTCCGGGGTGCCCGTGCCAGGCGCCCAGGCCGGATCGATGCCGTCGATGTCGAAGCTCAGGTACACCGGACCACCGCCGACTTTCTCGCGGACTTCGGCCATCAGCGGCGCCAGCGACTTGTGCCAGCACTCTTCGGCCTGTACCACGCGGAAACCCTGATTGCGGCTCCAGTTGAAGTCATCCGCGGTGTAACCCTGGGCGCGCAAACCAATCTGCACCACACGGTCACAATCCAGCAGGCCTTCTTCGACGGCGCGTCGGAAGGTCGTGCCGTGGGCGATTTTCTCGCCGAACATGTGGTCGTTGACGTCAGCGTGAGCGTCGATGTGTACCAGACCCACCTTGCCGTGCTTTTTGTGAATCGCACGCAGGATCGGCAGGGTGATGGTGTGGTCGCCACCCAGAGTCATCGGAATCACGTTGTGTTCGAGGATGTTGTCGTAGGCTTCTTCGATGATGCGCACGGCATCGAGCAGGTTGAAGGTGTTGATCGCGACGTCACCGATGTCGGCGACCGACAGCGAATCGAACGGCGCAGCACCGGTGGCCATGTTGTACGGGCGGATCATCACCGATTCGGCGCGGATGTCACGCGGCCCGAAGCGAGTGCCAGGGCGCAGCGAAGTACCGATGTCCAGCGGCACGCCTACAAAGGCAGCGTCCAGGCCGGCAGCGGTTGGCAAGTGGGGGAGTCGGAGCATGGTGGCGATGCCGCCGAAGCGCGGCATTTCGTTGCCGCCCAGTGGTTGGTGAAGAATCTTGTCCACGGGTAGGGCCTCATCGTCTTTGTTTTATTTATGTCGGCGCGCCGTTCAGCAAAGGATCGGACGCCGCTGTGGGGCCGATTCTGCGAAATGTAGTGAGGGGGAAGAATCGCTACGGGCAAATACTTAGTTCAGATTTTTCTAAACTAATGGGCGAGGTGGGATTAGACTTTGGCGGATTCGAATGGTGGGCTCGGCTGGGGATTTTTGCCCTCACCCCAACCCTCTCCCCCAGGAGAGGGGGCTGATCTCCATGGCTTTCAAATCCTGAGTTGGACGCGATTTTTCATGTCGATGCACATCCCGAGGACGCCGCGGTCGGCTCCCTCTCCCTGGGGAGAGGGCTGGGGTGAGGGGAAATTCAACAGGCGACACATCTCTTACGCCCGGAGTAGACATGGCCAACGCTTTACCCGACCTGAAACTGTTACGCATCTTCGTCAGCGTCGTGCGCCATCAGGGTTTCGCCAACGCCCAGCAGGAACTCAACCTCTCGACCTCGGCGATCAGCACCTACATGAGCCAGCTCGAAGCCGCGCTCGGTCTGGTGTTGTGCCATCGCGGCCGCGGTGGGTTCAGCCTCACCAGCAAAGGGGAACTGTTCCATCAGGAAACCCTGCGTCTGCTCGCCGAGCTCGAAGGATTTGAGCAATATGCCGCCGCGCTCAAGGGCGAATTGCGCGGCACGCTCAACCTCGGGGTGATCGACTCCACCGTCAGCGACAAGGCGTTGCCGTTCGCCGAAGCCATCGGTGCCTACAGTCAGGAACACCCGGCCGTGCATTTGCACCTGTCGGTGATGAGCCCCTACGAACTGCAACTCGGCGTGCAGGACAACCGCCTCGACCTGGCCATTGGTGCGTTCTCCACGCGCATGAGCGGTTTGATTTACATGCCTCTGTACCGCGAACAGCACTGGCTGTATTGCAGCAGTCGTCACCCGTTGTTCAACGAGCGACGGATTCCCGAGCAAGTCATCACCCAGCAACGCATGGTCGGTCGTGGCTACTGGAGCCAAGCAGAGCTGGCCCGCCACGGTTTCAAACACAGCGCGGCGACGGTAGAAAGTATGGAGGCGCAGTTGATTCTGGTGCTGTCCGGCGCCTACATCGGTTATCTGCCGGAGCACTACGCCCAGGCCTGGGCCGACAAGGGCGATTTGCGTGTGTTGCTGCCAGCGACTTTCGGCTACCAGGCGCCGTTTTCGATGATTATGCGCCGTGGCCGCAGCCGCGAACCGCTGATCCAGACTTTCCGCGATTTGCTTAAAGCCCAGCTCAACCAGGCGTAAAAATGATGTCCAGAGCCCAATGCCCGCGCTGCCTGCGCCCACAAACTCATTGCCTTTGCCCGCTGATCCCGAGCCTCGACAGCCGCACCCGGGTGTTGCTGTTGCAGCACCCGAGCGAGGTCAATCATGCGTTGAATACTGCGCGCCTGGCAGCGCTGGGGCTGACCAATGCCGAGCTGATTGTCGGTGAGGTATTTGAGGATTTGCCGACACTGCTGAACCGGCCGGGCTATCAGGCGCGGTTGTTGTTCCCCGCTGACGATGCGCAGCCGATGCAGGTTTATGGCGCTTCTGATGAACCGCTGTTGCTGGTCGTGCCCGACGGCACCTGGCGCAAGGCGCGCAAGATGCTGCACCTCAATCCGCTGCTGATGGCGTTGCCACGGGTGACGCTGGCGGAAGGCGGGGTGTCGCGGTATCGGTTGCGCAAGGCACCGGGGCCTGGGGCGTTGTCGACCATCGAGGCGATTGTGCAGGCATTGCAGACGCTGGAAGCGCCAGCGTCTTTCGAACCGTTGCTCAAACCGTTTGAAGCATTGATCGAGGGGCAGATTGCAGCGATGGGGCAGGAGACGTTTCAGCGTAATCATGCTGAAAAATGATCGGTGCTTTTGCCGGCCTCATCGCTGGCAAGCCAGCTCCCACAGGTTTTTGTGATGTTCACAGGTTTTGCGTTCGACACGGGCACTGTGGGAGCTGGCTTGCCAGCGATGAGGCCAGATCATTCACCACAAAATCCAGATCAAAAGATCGCAGCCTGCGGCAGCTCCTACATGGGATTTTGCGAGCGCCACAGCTTTTGTAGGAGCTGCCGAAGGCTGCGATCTTTTGATCTTATCTTTCGCGCATCGCCTCGGTCCGCGCTTTGAGCACCGGTTTAAGCAGGTAATCCAGCACACTTTTCTCCCCGGTGATGATGTCCACTGTCGCCACCATCCCCGGAATGATCAGCAGCGGTTTCACATCCCCGCCAAGGTGGTTTTTGTCGGTGCGTACCTGAATCAGGTAGAAGCTGTTGCCCTTGTCGTCAGTAATCGTGTCGGCGCCGATCAACTCAAGCTTGGCGCTCAGGCCACCGTAAATCGTGTAGTCGTAAGCACTGAACTTGACCATGGCTTTCTGGCCCGGATGCAGGAACGCGACGTCTTGTGGGCGTACTTTGGCTTCGATCAGCAGGTTGTCTTCCAGCGGCACGATTTCCACCATGTCGCTGCCTGGCTGGACCACGCCGCCGATGGTGTTGACCTTCATCTGCTTGATCACCCCGCGCACTGGCGAGGTCACCGTGGTGCGCGTCACACGATCGTCGATGGCGATGCTCGATGCGGTGATTTTCGACAGGTCGGTGCGTTTCTCATTCAGCTCTTTGGCGGCTTCCGAACGAAAGGTTTGCTCCGACTCGTCGATCTTGCTGCGGATTTCGGCAATCGCCGATTCGGCGCGGGGAATCGCCAGGGTGGTCGCGTTCAGCGAACCACGGATTTCCACGGCATTGCGTTTGAGTCGCAGGATCTCCACCGGCGACACCGCGCCGGTTTTGACCAGCGGCTCGGACATGTTCATCTCTTGTTGCAGCAAGGCGAGGCTTGAACTGAACTGGCCCTGCTTGGAGCGAAATTCCGCCAGTTCCTGAGTCTTCTGCCGCAGTTGTTCGCTGAGGGTGCGTTGCTCACTGGCCAGCCGCCGCAGGCGTTGTTCGTGCAGCGAGCGTTCGTCTTCAGCGACTTGCGGGGCCTTGGCGATCACCTCGGCGGAGAGTTTGAACGGCCGCCCCTCGGCCTCTGCCGACAGCCGTTCAACCTGGGCGGTCAACGCATAACGATCAGCCTCGCTTTCACCCTTGTTCGACAAAAATCGCGTGTCATCCAGACGCAGCAGGGTGTCGCCCTTGTTGACCATTTGCCCCTCACGGACGAAAAGCTCGGTGACGATCCCGCCCTCAAGGTTCTGGATCACCTGCACCTTGCTCGACGGAATCGCCTTGCCTTCGCCCATGGTCACTTCTTCGAGCACCGCGAACTTGGCCCAGACCACTGCGCTGATCAACAGTGCCGCCGCGAGCCACACGGTGATCCGCGACCAGCGCGGCGAATCCTGCAATGAAGCCCCGGCGGTTTCCGGCATGAACTCGACCTCGGCGCTTTTGCCGAAACTGTCGAAGTAGCCGCGTGATTTGCTATCTGAGGAAGCAGACATGGCGCAACTCCTAGACCGCCGCCGAGCCGACGCGGCCCTTGCGCAGTGCTTCGATGACCGCTTCTTTCGGGCCGTCAGCGACGACCCGGCCGTTATCCAGCACCAGCAACCGATCCACCAGGCTCAGCATCGAGGTGCGGTGGGTGACCAGCAGCAATGTTTTGCCTTGCACCCAGCCATGCAGTTTCTGGCGCAGTTGGTCTTCGCTGCTGTTGTCCATGGCGCTGGTGGGTTCGTCGAGCAACATGATCGGCGGGTCGAGCAGCAATGCCCGCGCCAGCAACACCGCTTGGCGCTGCCCACCGGAGAGCAGTTGCCCGCGTTCGCCCACCGGCCGGTCGAAGCCTTGCGGGTGTTGGCGGGCAAGTTCGGTGACGCCTGTCAGCTCGGCGACTTCAAGCATGCGTGAATCGCTGATGTAGCGCGCACCCAGGGTCAGGTTGTCGCGCAGGCTGCCGGCCAGCAGCGGCAAATCATGGGCGACGTAACCGATCTGCTGGCGCAGGTCAGCGACATCCAGTTGGCGCAGGTCGAGGCCGTCGAGCAGCAATTGGCCTTCTTCGGGTTCGTAAAAGCCCATCAGCAGTCGCGCAAGGGTACTTTTGCCGGAACCACTGCGGCCGATGATGCCGACCCGTTCACCGGGTTTGAGGCTGAAACTGACGTTGCTCAGCGCCGGGGCGTTCTGGCCGTTGTAGTGGAAGGTCACGCCATTGACGTCCAGCGCGCCTTGCAGTTGTGTGCGCTCCAGAGGCCGCTGTTTGCCGTCGCGTTCTTGCGGTAACGACATCAGCGCGTCGGTGCTTTTCATGGTCAGTTGCGCTTGCTGATAGCGGGTAATCAGCCCGGCAATCTGCCCCAGCGGTGCGAGCACGCGGCTGCCGAGCATGTACGTCGCCACCAGTGCGCCGACGCTCAGATTGCCGGCGATGATGCTGTAGACCCCTGCAACAATCGTCGCCATCCCCGCGAACTGCTGGATGAACAACGTGCCGTTGGTGGCTAGCGCCGAGAGATTGCGCGCATGGCTGTCGAGGCGGGTGAGGGCGCCGTGGGTGCTTTCCCATTTGTGCTGGCGCTCGCTTTCGGCGCTGCAGGCCTTGAGGGTTTCCAGGCCACCGAGGGTCTCGATCAGCAGCGCCTGGCGTTCGGCTCCGAGGCTCAAACTCTTCTGCACGGTGTCACGCAGGCGCACTTGAATGATCATCGCGAAGATGATCGTCAACGGAAACGCCAGCAGTGGAATCACCACCAGCCAGCCGCCGAGCAGGCCGATCACCACCAGCATCAGCACCACGAAGGGCAGGTCGATCAGGCTGGTCAGGGTCACCGCGGTGAGGAATTCGCGCAGGCCCTGGAAGTCGTGAATGCTCTGGGCAAAACCGCCGATGGTTGCTGGTCGTGCCTTCATCGACATGCCGGTGATGCGTTCAAATAACGTCGCGGAAAGGATCACATCGGTTTTCTTGCCTGCGCTGTCCAGCAGATGCGCGCGCACCACTCGCAGCACCAGTTCGAAACCGGTGCCGATCAACAGGCCGATCGATAACACCCACAGGGTTGACGTGGCCTGATTGGGCACCACGCGGTCGTAGGTTTGCATGACAAACAGCGGCACCATCAGGCCCAGCAGGTTGATCAGGAAACTGGCAAGAATTGCATCGCTGTAAAGCCATTTAGACAGCTTCAGGGTGTCGCGAAACCACGCATGCACCCGTGGCACCAGCGGCGAGCGCAGGTCTTCGAGTTCATGCCGTGGCCGCGCGAACAAGGCCTGGCCGCTGTAGTGTTCGCTGAGTTCTTCGCGGCTGACCCACTGCTCGCCGCCATCGGCTTCGCTTGGCAGGATCAGCGCCTTGCCGTCATCGCCAAAGCGCCGCAGCACGGCGGTGCGACCGTCTTTGAGCAGTAGCAGAATCGGCAGATTCAGCGGGGAAATGTCTTTCAGCTCGCGGCGTAATAGCCGCGCCTGCAACCCCGCCCGGGCGGCTGCGCGAGGCAGCAGATCCAGGCTCAGGCGTTGTTTGTTCAGGGGCAGTCCGGCACTCAGGCTGGCGCGGCTGACAGTCGCGCCATGGAGTTTGCAGAGGATCAACAGACCGTCGAGTAACGGATCATCGAAGCTCAGCCGCGGATCGACCCCGGCGTTGCCGCCGCCGGCCATGCTAGTCATATTGATCGCCCCTGGTTGTGTGCACATCGCCCTGTGTAGGAGCTGCCGCAGGCTGCGATCTTTTGATCTTGGAAAACCAACATCAAAAGATCGTCCGATCGCAGCCCGAGCCTGCGGCAGCTCCTACAGAAGGGTTATTTCAGCTCTGGCAGGCGTGCTTCGTTTTTGACTTCGGCAGAAGCAATCGCATCCGCTGGCAGCACCACCCGTTGTTTGCTCAGCAACAGGCCCATATTGGCCAGCACGCGATACATCGAATACTCCTCGGTGTAGCGGATTTCGGTGTAGCGACGGTTGGCGTTGTAGAGCTCGTTTTCACTGTCGAGCAAGTCGAGCAGGGTGCGTTGGCCAAGGCCGAACTGATCCTGGTACGCGGCGCGTACGCGCTTGGTGGTTTCAGCGTATTCACGGGCGGTCGGAGTTTGTTTCTTGGCATTTTCCATGGCGTTCCAGGCCAGACGAATGTTCTCGTTGAGCTGGCGCAGAGCGTTGTTGCGGATGTCCATCGCCTGGTTGATGTCGTGCGCGTTCGCGGCCAGTCGGGCCTTGTCGCTGCCACCACGGAACAGGTTGTAGTTCATCACAATGCCCACGCGCCATTCGTTGTCGTGACCTTCGTCACCCTGCACGTTGTTGTTCGCACCAACGGCGGCTTCAGCATCGAAGCGTGGGTAGAACGGCGACTTGGCGACTTCGTACTGGCTCTCGGCCGACTGCACGTCAGCCTGCGCCGATTTCAGGTACGGGTTGTTGTCGACCATGCTCTGCTGGGCTTCGCGCAGTTGGGTGGGCAGTTCGCCGCGAGTCGAGGCCGGGGTTTCCAGTTCATCGGGCATGCGCCCGACGACGCTGTAGAAATTGGCTTCGGCATCGGCCAGATCAACTTCGGCGGTGTCGAGGTTGTTCTGTGCCAAGGCTTTACGGGCGACCGATTGGTCGGAGTCGGCGGCGCTGCCGACGCCGCGCTCGGTGCGCAGGCCAATCTGATCGTTGACGCGCAAGTGCGCCTGCAGGTTGTTCGTCGCCAGCGTCACCAGTTCGCGGCGCTTGAGCACTTCGAGGTAGACCTCGATGGTGCGCAGGGCCAGGTCTTGCGCGGTGCCTTGCGCGTAGTAGGCGCGCGAGTTGGACACACCTTTGGTGCGCTCGACTTCGTTGGCCGTGTTGAAACCATCGAAGATCATTTGCCGCATGCGCAGCTCGGACTGGGTGTAGGTGAGGATTTCGGTGTTGTGATTGCCGAAGGCCCGGGTGTTGGTGTTGTCGCTGTAACCGCGACCGTAAGCCGCGTTCAAATCGACGGATGGATAGAAACCACCCTTGGCGACTTTGACTTGTTCATCAGCCGAAAGGCGCGCGTCCACGCGCGACGCAAGTTCCGGGTGGGTGGCGATAGTGCTTTGAATCGCCTCCGTGAGGTTCATTGCCTGGGCTTGAGAAGTGCAAGCCATGGCCAGCAAAACCGCGCTGCAGAGGGGGGTTAGAACGCGCATGGGTGCATCTCCCTGAGTCCTGATGGTGTGTTACTGTCGCCAAATATTTGACGATATTATGAGGTTTAAGCGTTTCACTCTTGTAACAACAGAGCTAAGAACATCCTGAAGCGTAGCTAAGAAAAAATTTTCATAAGGCTTATTCCGAAAAAAACTTATGCGGTTTGTAAAATGCAGCACATTGTTCACCACGAAAGCCTTTGTTTTGTGCGCTTTAGGGAGCGCAAAAAGGCTTGAGGAAAGTTCCATTCACTTTGCGACATACGGCGAAGTACTGCTGAAGGGGAGGGACGCGTAACGGTTGATGGGCGACAGATTTTTGTCACTCGAGTGCTTCACCACCGTTACGTAGCGTTAGCAGGTTGGTTGCCTCGATCAGGGTTTGGAGGTGCTTGAAAGCACTCAAATTTCTCGCTCGGGTAAGGCCTGTGAAACGAACTGTCGAGGGTGCGAGCGTCGCCCCGACAACCCGATTGAGCCATGGGCTGCTTCGCGAACCAGTGCTGACGGTGGTCAGCAGCGGAGGATTTCACATGGCAACGCTCATCGGCACAGTCACCAAGGTTATTGGCCAGGTTTTCGCTCAAGGCACCGACGGTGCTCGTCGTGTTCTGGTTGAGGGGGATCGGCTGTTTGCAGGCGATCAACTGATCACCGGGGCCGAGGGCGCGGTTGCCGTTCATCTGCAAAATGGCCAGGAACTGACCTTGGGCCGCGGTAGCAACGTGACCATGACCGACCAATTGCTGGCCGGCCAGGCAGCACAGGTGAACGTCGCTGAAGCGCTGACCCCGAGCGACGCACAACTGACCGATGTCGAACAGATCCAGAAAGCCATCGCCGCCGGTGAAGACCCGAGTAAAACCGCTGAAGCCACCGCTGCAGGCCCGAATGCCCCAACGGGTGCGCCGGGCGAGGTGGGCGGCGGCCACAGCTTTGTGTTGCTGGAGGAAGTCGGCGGGCGGGTCGATCCGGTTATCGGTTTCCCCACTGCCGGGTTTAACGGTATTCCCGAGTTTCCCGAAGAACGCCGCGAAGCAGTCATCGACAATGGTGACGACGGCGGCGATATCGTCGTGCCTGTTGTTCCGCCGCCACCGGTGAACAATCCGGTCACGCTCGGCGGGCTTGCGGCAGACGGTGGCGAACTGAACGTAAACGAAGCCAATCTGCCCGACGGCTCTGCCGCCAATAGCGGGGCTCTGACGCAAAGCGGCAGCTTCACCGTATCGGCACCGGACGGTCTGACCAGTCTGAGCATCGGCGGCATCAACCTGATCAACGGTGGCGTGGCCGTCGGCTTCCCGCAGTCGATCACCACGCAACTGGGCAATACGCTGACCATCACCGGTTACAACCCGGCGACTGGCGTGGTCACCTATAGCTATACGCTCAACGGCAACGAAACCCATGCGGCCGGCGACGGCGCCAACAATCTCAGTGAACAGTTCACCGTGATTGCCAGCGACAGCAATGGCGACACCGCCACGGGAACGCTCGACGTCAACATCACCGACGACGTGCCGGTCGCGGTCGATGACGGCAATGGCATCGCTTCAGAAACCTCGTTGACGCTGACCGGCAACGTCCTGACCAACGACGTGCAGGGCGCCGACCGCGTCGCCACCGGCCCGATCACCGCTGGTACTTTTACCGGTACCTACGGCACGCTGGTGCTCAACGCCAACGGCACTTACACCTACACGCTGAACACCAGCGATGCCGATTTCAAAGCTCTGACCGGCGGCGGCAACGGCACGGAAACCTTCGCCTACACCATCACCGATGCCGACGGCGATACCAGCACCGCGAACCTCGTTCTGCAGATCCAAAACAACGACGATCCGGTGATCATCAATGGCTTGAACGTAGAGGGTGGCGAACTCACCGTCTTCGAAAAAAACCTCAGCGACGGCAGCGCGCCTGACTCCGCGGCGCTAACGCAAAACGGCACCTTCACCATCACCGCACTGGACGGCGTCACCACGCTGACGATCGGTGGCATTGCCGTGGTCACCAATGGCGTGGCTGCAGGCTTTCCGCAATCGGTTACCACCCCTCTGGGCAGCACGCTGACCATCACCGGGTTCAACGCGACGACCGGCGTGGTCAGTTACAGCTACACCCTGGTCGACAACGAAGCGCACGCAACCGCCAACGGTGCGAACAATTTGCCTGAGCAGTTCGCCGTCACCGTGGTCGATGACAATGGCACCACTGCCAACGGCACCCTCGACGTGAACATCGTCGATGACCTGCCAAACGCCGTTAACGACAGCAACGCAACCACCGCCTCGGAAGCTCAACTCACGCTGACCGGCAACGTCCTGACCAACGATGTGCAGGGCGCCGACCGAGTCGCCACCGGCCCGATCACCGCCGGTACGTTCACCGGTACCTACGGCACGCTGGTGCTCAACGCCAGCGGCACTTACACCTACACGCTGAACACCAGCGATGCCGATTTCAAAGCTCTGACCGGCGGCGGCAATGGCACGGAGACCTTCGCCTACACCATCACCGATGCCGACGGCGATACCAGCACCGCGAACCTCGTTCTGCAGATCCAAAACAACGACGATCCGGTGATCATCAACGGCTTGAACGTAGAGGGTGGCGAACTCACCGTCTTCGAAAAAAACCTCAGCGACGGCAGCGCGCCTGACTCCGCGGCGCTAACGCAAAACGGCACCTTCACCATCACCGCACTGGACGGCGTCACCACGCTGACGATCGGTGGCATTGCCGTGGTCACCAATGGCGTCGCCGTCGGTTTTCCACAATCTGTTACCACGCCGCTGGGCAGCACGCTGACCATCACCGGTTTCAACGCAACGACCGGCGTGGTCAGTTACAGCTACACCCTGGTCGACAACGAAGCTCACGCAACCGCCAACGGCGCCAACAATTTGCCTGAGCAGTTCGCCGTCACCGTGGTCGATGACAACGGCACCACCGCCAACGCGACCCTCGATGTGAACATCGTCGATGACCTGCCAAGCGCCGTGAACGACAGCAACACATCGACCGCTTCAGAAACTTTGCTGACGCTGACCGGCAACGTCCTGACCAACGACGTGCAAGGCGCCGACCGCGTGGCCACCGGCCCGATCACCGCTGGCACGTTCACCGGTACCTACGGCACGTTGGTGCTCAACGCCAACGGCACTTACACCTACACGCTGAACACCAGTGATGCCGATTTCAAAGCCCTGACCGGCGGCGGCAACGGCACGGAAACCTTCGCCTACACCATCACCGATGCTGACGGCGATACCAGCACTGCGAACCTCGTGTTGCAGATCCAAAACAACGACGATCCGGTGATCATCAACGGCCTCGACGTAAACGGTGGCGAGCTCACTGTTTACGAGCAGAATCTGAGTGACGGCAGCGCGCCTGACTCATCCGCGCTAACGCAAAACGGCACCTTCACCATCACCGCACTGGACGGCGTCACCACGCTGACTATCGGTGGCATTGCCGTTGTCACCAATGGCGTCGCCGCCGGGTTCCCGCAATCGGTCACCACGCCGCTGGGCAGCACGCTGACCATCACCGGTTTCAACGCCACGACGGGCGTGGTCAGTTACAGCTACACCCTGGTGGATAACGAAACCCATCCGAACGCCAATGGCGCGAACAATTTGCCTGAGCAGTTCGCCGTCACGGTGGTCGATGACAACGGCACCATCGCCAACGCAACCCTCGATGTGAACATCGTCGATGACCTGCCAAGCGCCATTGACGATAGCAACGCAACCACCGCCTCGGAAGCTCAACTCACGCTGACCGGCAACGTCCTGACCAACGACGTGCAGGGCGCCGACCGCGTGGCCACCGGCCCGGTCACCGCTGGTACTTTTACCGGTACTTACGGCACGCTCGTGCTCAACGCCAATGGCACTTACACCTACACGCTGAACACCAGCGATGCCGATTTCAAAGCCCTGACCGGTGGCGGTAACGGCACGGAAACCTTTGCCTACACCCTGACCGATGCCGACGGCGACACCAGCTCCGCGAACCTCGTTCTGCAGATCCACAACAACGACGATCCGGTGATCATCAACGGTCTGGATGTGAACGGTGGCGAGCTCACTGTTTACGAGCAGAATCTCAGTGACGGCAGCGCGCCTGACTCATCCGCGCTAACGCAAAACGGCACCTTCACCATCACCGCACTGGACGGCGTCACCACGCTGACTATCGGTGGCATTGCCGTTGTCACCAATGGCGTCGCCGCCGGGTTCCCGCAATCGGTCACCACGCCGCTGGGCAGCACGCTGACCATCACCGGTTTCAACGCCACGACGGGCGTGGTCAGTTACAGCTACACCCTGGTGGATAACGAAACCCATCCGAACGCCAATGGCGCGAACAATTTGCCTGAGCAGTTCGCCGTCACCGTGGTCGATGACAACGGCACCACCGCCAACGCGACCCTCGATGTGAACATCGTCGACGACCTGCCGAACGCCGTGGACGACAGCAACGCAATCACCGCCTCGGAAGCGCAACTCACGCTGACCGGCAACGTCCTGACCAACGACGTGCAAGGCGCCGACCGCGTGGCCACCGGCCCGATCACCGCCGGTACGTTCACCGGTACTTACGGCACGCTGGTGCTCAACGCCAACGGCACTTACACCTACACGTTGAACACCAGCGATGCCGATTTCAAAGCCCTGACCGGCGGCGGCAATGGCACCGAAACCTTCGCCTACACCATCACCGATGCCGACGGCGACACCAGCACCGCGAACCTCGTGTTGCAGATCCATAACAACGACGATCCGGTGATCATCAACGGCCTGGATGTGAACGGTGGCGAACTCACTGTTTACGAGCAGAATCTCAGTGACGGCACCAGCCCCAACACCCCGGCGCTGACCCAGAGCGGCACGTTCACCGTGACGGCCCTCGACGGTCTGCAAACCCTCAGTGTTGGCGGCATCGCCGTCGTCACCAACGGCGTGGCCGCAGGCTTTCCGCAATCGGTCACCACCCCGCTGGGCAGCACGCTGACCATCACCGGTTTCAACGCAGCGACCGGCGTGGTCAGCTATAGCTACACCCTGGTGGATAACGAAACCCACCCGAACGCCAATGGCGCGAACAGCATCACCGAGAACTTCAACGTCGTCGCCACGGATACCGATGGCAGCACCGCCAGCGGGCAGATCAACGTCAATATCGTCGATGACCTGCCAAGCGCTTATTCCGATGCAGCGTCAGTGGCGGAGGGCGGCACCGTCAGCGGCAACGTGCTGCTTAACGACATCGGCGGTGCCGATGGCCCGGCCGTGACGGGCGCGGTGGTCGGCGTACGCGTCGGTGCCGATACCTCGACTTCGGCCATCGGTGGCTTGAACTCGCAGATCAACGGTACCTACGGCTACCTGACCCTCGATGCCAACGGCAACGCGGTTTACCACAGCAATCCCAACACGGTGAATGGCCCCGGTGCGGTGGATGTGTTCACCTATACCGTGCGTGATGCCGATGGCGATGAAAGTACCACCACCATCACCATCGATGTCTCCAACAGCAAACTGTATGCAGTTAGCGACACCGACGTCACCGTCTACGAGAAAGCGCTTGATCTGACCAAGGACGGCGCGGATCTAGCGCCCGGCACGGTCACCGGCAGCGACCCGACCAGCACCGGCGAAACCGCGTCCGGCACTTTGGTCGGCTCGGTCAACGGTGCCGTCGGCGCGATCAGTTATGCGCTGGTCGGCAGTGCCACCGGCAACTACGGGCAGATCGTCCTCAACCCCAACGGCACGTACACCTACACCCTGACATCGCCAGCGACCACCACACCGAATGCCGATGACGGCGCCAACACCCTGACCGAAACCTTCACCTATCAGGCCACCGATTCGCTGGGCAACATCGTCACCAGCACCCTCGTCGTCAGCATTGTCGATGACGTGCCCAAAGCGATGGACGACAGCAATGCCAACACGGCCTCGGAAACCCAACTGACCCTGAGCGGCAACGTGCTGACCAACGATGTGCAAGGCGCAGACGTGGTGGCGACCGGGCCGATTACCCCCGGCACTTTCACCGGGACGTACGGCACGCTGGTGCTCAACGCCAACGGCACTTACACCTACACACTCGACGCCACTGACGCCGACTTCAAAAACCTGCAAGGTGGCGGCAACGGCACCGAGACGTTCACCTACACCCTGACCGATGCCGACGGCGATACCAGCACCGCCAACCTGGTGCTGAACGTCCACAACAATGACGATCCGGTGGTGCTCAACGACCTCGACGTCAATGGCGGCGAACTCACCGTCTACGAGAAGCACCTCAGCGACGGCACCAGCCCCAACACCTCGGCGCTGACCCAGAGCGGCACCTTCACCGTCACCGCGCTCGATGGTCTGCAAACCCTCAGCGTCGGTGGCATCGCCGTGGTCACCAATGGCGTGGCCGCCGGTTTCCCGCAATCAACCGTCTCGCCGCTGGGCAGCACGTTCACCATCACCGGGTTCAACGCGACAACGGGCGTGGTCAGCTACAGCTACACCCTGGTCGATAACGAAACCCACCCGAACGCCAACGGTGCCAACAGCATCACCGAGAATTTCAACGTGGTGGCGACCGACACCGATGGCAGTACCGCCAGCGGTCAGATCAACGTCAACATCGTCGATGATCTGCCGACCGCCAAACCCGACACCGGCTCGGTGGCGGAGGGTGGCACGATCAACGTCAGCGTATTGGGCAACGACGTCAACGGTGCCGATGGCGCGGTTACGGTGATCGGCGTGCGCGCCGGCAGCAACACCGCCACCTCGGCCGTCGGCGGGCTCAACAGCAACATCAACGGCGCCTACGGTTACCTGACCCTCGATGCGGCGGGCAACGCGGTTTACCACAGCAACCCGAACTCGGTGAGCCCACCGGGCGCCACCGACACGTTCACCTACAGCATCCGCGACAGTGACGGCGACGAAAGCACCACGACCATCACCATCAACGTCGCCGACAGCAAACTTATCGCCTCGGTCGATCAGGACGTGACCGTTTACGAAAAGGCCCTGGACTTGAGTAAAGACGGCCAGGATCTGGCACCCGGCACGGTCACCGGCAGCGAGCCTGGCAATACCGGCGAAACCGCCAGCGGCACGCTGGTCGGTGCGGTGACCGGCGGCAGCGGCGCGCTCACTTACACCCTGGTTGGCAGCGCCACCGGCACTTACGGGCAGATCCAGCTCAACGCCGACGGCACTTACACCTACACGCTGACTTCGGCACCCAAAACCTCGCCGAACGCCAACGACGGGCCGAACACCCTGAGCGAAAGTTTCACCTACAAAGCCACCGATGCGCTGGGCAACACCACCACCAGCACCCTCGTCGTCAACATCGTTGATGACGTGCCAAAAGCCGTGGCCTCGGATCGCTCGGTGACAGCAGTGGAGATCGATTCCAACCTGCTGATCGTTCTCGACATCTCCGGCAGCATGGCCGATGCCTCGGGCGTGCCGGGCCTGTCGCGCCTGGCGCTGGCCAAGCAGGCGATCAGTGCCTTGCTCGACAAGTACGACGATCTGGGCGACGTCAAAGTGCAACTGGTGACCTTCAGCAGCAACGCCACCGACAGAACTGCCGTGTGGGTGGACGTCGCGACAGCGAAGACGATTCTCGCAGGCCTGACCGCCGGCGGCGGCACCAACTACGACGCTGCCGTTGCGGTGATGCAGACCGCGTTCAACACCTCGGGCAAACTCACCGGGGCGCAGAACGTCGGCTACTTCTTCTCCGACGGCAAACCTAACGAGGGCGACATCAACGCCGCCGACGAAGCCGCGCTGAAAAATTTCCTCGATGCCAACAACATCAAGAACTACGCGATCGGCCTCGGCAGCGGCGTGAGCAACGCCAACCTCGATCCGTTGGCTTACGACGGCATCAACCACACCAATACCAACGCGGTGGTGGTCACTGACCTCAACCAGCTCAACTCGGTGCTGTCGGGCACCGTGCAGGGCGCGCCGGTCACCGGTTCGCTGCTGGGCGAGGGCGGCACGTTTGGCGCCGATGGCGGTTTCATCAAATCCATCGTGATCGACGGCACCACTTACACCTACGACCCGAAAGCCCTCAGTGGCCAGGGATCGCTGATCGCGAGCGGCGGCGTCAATCACGGCACTTTCAACACCGCGAACAACACGTTGAGCATCGCCACCAACAACAGCGGCACGCTGCTGATCAACCTCGACACGGGCGAATACACCTACACCTCGCAGAAAACCACCGCTGTGGTGCTCACCGAAAATATCGGCTTCACCGTCAGCGACAACGATGGCGATCTGGCCAGCTCGACGCTGACCGTAAAAGTGATCCCCAACGCGCCTCCGGTGGCGATGGACGACCACGTCATCACCAACGTGCTGTCGGGCAACATTGTGGTGCCGGGTGAGCTGTTGCTGGCCAACGACACCGACCCCAACGGCGATACCCTCAACGCCACGCCAACCAGTTTCAACACGGGTTGGGTGTCGAAAGCGGCGGACTTCACCGGCACCGGCGCGATCAATTTCACGGGCACCAACGCCAATAACGCGGCCAACCAGAATCTGGCCAACGTCCGTAGTGCGTTCTCGGCGAACGCGGCAACCATGACCGCCGTGCTGGTGGTCAGCGGCTACCTGGGCGCCGTGACCAACAGCAATGCCAACGATGAAGACCGCATCACCGTTAACCTGCGTCAGGGTGAAACCCTCAACCTCGACCACAACCTGGCGGCCGGTAACGTCAGCATGGAGTATTCGATCAACGGCGGCGGCTGGATCGCGCTGGCGGATGGGCAAACCCTCACTGCGACGTCGAACGCGGTCTACCAGATTCACATCACCAACCTGACCAATCCCTCAGGTGGCAACGTCAACGGATCGGAAAACTACCAGTTGACCATGAAGCTCAACTACGCCGGTGCCCAAGACATCACCCCGGACTACCACGGCACATACACCGCCAACGACAATCATGGCGGCAGCGACACCGCCAACGTGAGCATCAGCTATCAGGACGGCCACACCCTCACCGGTACCGCAGGCGATGACGTGCTGGTGGCGGGCACCGGCAACAACATCATCAATGCCGGCGACGGCAACGACGTACTGACCGCAGGCTCAGGCAACAACGAGCTGCACGGCGGCGCGGGCAACGACTTGCTCTACAGCGGCGCGGGCAATGACCTGCTCGATGGTGGCAGCGGTACCGACACCGCCAGCTACGCCCATGCGACTGCTGCCGTCACCGTCAACCTCGGCCTGCTCGTTGCGCAAAACACCCTTGGCGCCGGGACGGACACCCTGACCGGCATCGAAAACCTCGTCGGCTCGAACTTCAACGACAGCCTGACCGGCGACAACAATAACAACGTGATCAACGGAGGCCTGGGCAACGACACCCTAAACGGTGGCGGCGGCGATGATTTGCTGATCGGCGGCATGGGCAACAACACTCTGACCGGCGGGGCAGGGGCGGACACCTTCCAGTGGCTCAAAGGCAACAGCGGCCACGACCTGATCACCGACTTCACCCCCGGCACCGACAAGCTCGACCTGTCGCAACTGCTGCAAGGCGAAAACGGCACTACGTCGTCCCTCGACGACTACCTGCACTTCACCGTCAGCGGCAGCGGCGCCTCGGTCATGACCAGCATCGACGTCAGCGCCATGGCCGGCGCCACGCCGAACCAGACGATCGATCTGGCCGGCGTCAACCTCGCCAGCCACTACGGCGTCATGCCTGGCGCCGGTGGAATGATTGCCAGCGGGCACGACACAGCGACGATCATCAGCGGGATGTTGAATGATCATTCGTTGAAGGTGGATACGGTTTGATCTGAGGCAGAAACGACAAAACCCGCTGTCCCGATCATCGGGGCGGCGGGTTTTTTCATGCCGGCAGATATTTGTTGGCTGTGAGGTCGCCTTCGCGAGCTGGCTCGCTCCCACATTGGAACGCGATCAACTGTGGGAGCGAGCCTGCTCGCGAAGAGGCCAAAACTGACAACGAGTAACTCGAGTGTGCAACACGCCAGCGTCAGCCCGACAACTCCAGATTATCCTGCACCCGATTCACCGCCAGCTCCCCCAGCATGATCAATTGCGCGATACCCAGCAGCGTCCTGCGCTGCGATGCCGGAATGAGATGGGCGAAGTCATTGGCGATGGTTCTGGCCGAAGCGAGCGTTTCGCAGGCATCGACCAGCAGCTCCTCGTTTTTGAAGTCTGCGGTAGCGGCGTACATTCTGCGGGTTCTACGTGGCGGTGGCGTGGAGTCGGGCGGGCAGAGGTAGTGGTCGAGGGCACGGTCGGCGGCTTCGCTCAGCCTTCTCGAATCGATGGATTCGTAAGGCGAGGTGGGATCGAATTCGGGCGGGTTGGGTGTTGGTTTGATCATGGTGAAGCTCCTAGAGTCGACGGAGCCGCCACATTTCGCTGCGATACGAAAAGGAGGTGGCAGCTATACGCGGGTCGCAGACCGGGACTCTAGAACCGGCAGACCCGAAGGTCTCCCACGTACAGCCGCCATAACAAGGACGGGTGTTGTGCGTCTAGAGATCAGCGGGCTGCGAGACCCGATCGCTGATTCGTCAGCGACCGTCCCACAATAGAACCCGTCCCCAAGGCGCACAAGCCGGCGGATTCTGGCGTAGCTGTAGGCAACGACGCAAGAATCCGTGGCCGATATCCGTGTCCGCAGGTTTCGATTAAACGTTCTCGTTTATCAGGTGTAAGCCCGCGCATTCCGCAAAACTTCGGACGAACGGTAGCAATACCTGTAATTTCTGACAGTAGGCAGACTTTCCATCCCGGCATCTAATGAAACCACTCTGTTTAGCGCGAAGGCCGCGCTGCACCGGTTCTTCGGAAAGGATGTCTGGACATGACCTATCGCGAAAAGCCTGACGACCAGCCACGATTTGGCGGTCCTGCACCCGTGATCTCAGCGCTGGACACGCCCAAAGTACCAGCCGTGATTGATCCGGAAGATCCCCGGGGACTCCTGCCCGTCGCGGCGTTGGGTAGAGACCTGGAAGTGACTTTCATGGATTTTGAACAAGGACCTGCGCCGAATGAAAGCGATCTGGTCGAGTTGGGATTCATGACCACGGGTGGTGTTTTCCGCAAGGTCGACGAGCGTTGGTATCCGACCAATGATCCCATCGAATTCCCGCAGTCCCTGAAAGTACCTCGTGCCCTGTTGTCGCATGGGGTTTATGAGGTCTCGATCCAGATTTCCATTTACGGAAACAATCCGAATGAAAGTACGCGTAAAACCCTGACCATCGATACCATCAAACCCAACTTCGGAAACAAGCCGGGCGCGGTCGAGTTTCCCCCCGAATTGAATGGCACAATCACCGAGACCTTCCTTGCCCAGGAGGGGGAGGTCAGTGTGCTGGTGCCTTGGTACGCCGATGTCGAGCCCTTCGATCGCGCCGCGTACTTCTGGACTGACAAACCCATTCCCCCGGATTCGGAAAAACCCATTCGCGAACAGGAGTTCAGCGCTGAAGATGTCACCGCCCGACGTTTGCGCATTACCGTGTACGCCGATGAAATTCGCGCATGGGGCAGTGGCGAGCGTTTTCTTTATTACTACCTGAGGGACAGGGCGGGAAACGAAGGCCCCAATTCCTTTCTTTCGACTATCGAAGTCGACTTGACGCCAGCACCGGGGGCACTGCGGCCTCCCCGGGTGCCGCTGTCACCCAGAGGCCTTGTCGATCGCCAGCAAGCCCGCGACGGTGTTTCTGTGGAAGTCGATGAATACGACTTTAACGATCCCAAACATTGGCTGGCCGTTTTTTGGGACGACACGCCCCTCGACGAAGTCCCTGTCGCTTTTCCGCTGTCCGTTCAAGTGCCATGGCCGACCTTGCAGGCCAAGGGTAATGGGCCTTTGCGGGCCAAGGTCTATTACAAGATTCGTCAGGGCGCAACCTATGGGCCACCCTCGCCAGAGATTTCGGTGGCGGTAAACCTGACGCTGGCCGGACAGGATCATGACAAGGCACCGGCATTGATCAACGACGATCTCTCGTTGGTTGAGGTATACGGCCAAATAAGCCAAACCCTGAATACTTTGCTTTCGGATGATTTTGGTTTGCCCGCCAGCGTGTTGCTGCCTCTGTATGACGCACCCGAACAGGGACAGCTGTTGCACTTGTACTGGGGAAGTCACCCAGACCCAGTTGCGTTCTATAAGGTGGAAGCAGGCGATGTTGCCGGTAAATGTGTTGAGTTTTCCGTTCCCTGGCGCGTTATCGAGACCGAAAAAGTGAATCCGGCCTTGCCAGTCTGGTACACCACCAGCAATGGCGTGAATCAGCAGCGGTCGTTGCCGACCCCGGTAGCCGTATCGATTGTCGTGATCGAAGGCATGAAGGAGCCGGAATTTCCGCATGCAAACAGGGACGGCGCATTGCACTGCTGCGCACGACCCAGGCTCTGGGAGGGGGTCACGGTAAGAATCAAAGCTGACCCGCTGATCAGGCAGGGCGACGCGGTGACGCTGTTCTGGCAGGGCTGCCGCGGACTTAATGGTACCGATCCTATCGAGGGCACTTACGAGGAGATTGAAAAAGAACTCACGACACTGCACCCCGGTGAAGACATCGATATTGTTGTTGAGGATTACGACCGGCTAATCGCGCCTATGGTTAATTACGGTTCTGCGCTGGTTTATTACCGATTGAAAAAAAGTAATGGCGTTCGGGGTACGTCAAAAGAGGGCTACGTGATCATCAATCGTACCCAGCCCAGTGGTGCCATATGTTCACCAACCAATGATATATGCGAAGAAAACTGAAATGTTTTCGCGTTGTGTAACGCGATAAATGGCCGGTATCTGCCTGGAAGTTTGTAGTGGGAGCAGAAAGGGCGAGTTCATCAATAAGGAGAACAGGCAATGACCAACTTGAAAGAGTTATCCAAGGCAGAGAGTACTCGCGAAAAATTGTTTGCCTTGCGTCAGAAGTTGAGCACAAGGTCGGGGAAACCCCCCGAAGTTGAAAATCTATTACCGGCTCTGCCGGGAGATAATATTAAGAAACTGCAGGCGGCGCGGCAGGGGACGGACTGTAATGTAACTATCATTGATATGGTTGTGCCGCCAGGCTCAGTGCCGGGGGAGACATTCATTGCATTACATAAAGATGGGATACGCGTATCGGAATGGGAGGAGGTGCCTATACCGCCCGATCCTTCTTATCCCATGGTGCTGCCGGGCAAACATACCGATACTCCGGGCCCATTTCGCTTGACGTACGAAGTTGATTATGGCGGCGTTCCAAACGTCTCGGATGTATTTGAGTTTTTCATCGATACTGTCGCTCCCAATCACGGCGCGCCCGGAGGTGAAGCAATACCACCCGATGAGATTAAGGATGGTTTATTGACGCGTGAAATTCTGGATACGTTGGGTGATTTTAAAATGATCATCCCGACACCTGACGACGTCAAGCAAGGCGATATATATACGGCTTACTACGGAAAGAGTGATCCGGGTATACCTGTTGATACCTTTACGGTCGACGAGGACTCGACTGCACCCATTGAATTTGAGCTAAAAAAAACCACGATTGAGGCGTGGGGGGAGGGGAGTTTTGTCTTCTACTGTAAGTATGAGGATCGCGTCGGCAATGTTGGACCCTCTTCTAAACCCTTTAAATTCGATGTTCGGTTGACGCGGGCACCCAGCGCATTGCAACCACCAGAAGTTCCTGCGAACGATGATGGCGTCGTTGATTTGAAAGAAGCCTTTCCTAATGTGGCCGTGATCATACCGCCATTCACTGATGGTCTGCCGGGCGATGTGGCTCGAGTCACTTTCGACGGTATTTTGCAGGCGGACAAGCCTACGGATGGCACCGCTGAGGTTATTGTCGATGTACCGTACAAGGATGTGGCAGCCAATGGTGATGGTCCTCGGCCTGCAGATGTGACTTACGCGATTGTTCGAAACAGCGTCCTGTATCCGGAACCGACGGGGCTAAATATAAACATCGATCTGTCGATCCCGGGGCCAACCAACCCTGAACCCGATCCGGACAAAGGTAATCCGAACCTGATAGCACTGGTGGTCAAAGGATCAACCGGTGATGACACGTTGGTAGAAAGTGACGTTGGCAAGGAAATCGAAGTTGATCTGACTATTCCTGATCCAACAACATTGAAGGTCGGCGACATCCTCAAGCTGAAATGGGAGGATACAATAGTTCCTCCTCCACAGGGCCAATACATAGTTGACGGGACTGAACCCGCTGGCTTCAAAATCCCTTTCAAACTCCCCTCTTCTGTATTCGAAGCGACTCGAAATGGCAAAAAAACTGCTCGTTACGTCATTAGCAATCCGGCAAACGGAACTAATGAAAATCCATCGTTACCTACCGTAGTTGATGTCTATATCATTCCTGTGACCTTGCCAGAGCCCGTTATTCAGAATCTCTATACGAATCCGGCTGGTCGTACGTTTTTAAATTGTGATTCTCTTCGCGACATTCCAGTGGTGGGTAAAGCCGCGATTGTTCGTATCGCAGGGGGCGGCTCACTTGTCACGGATTTGAAGCTGAATTTCAAATGGGTAGGGTCATCTATCGCTCCGGGTGCTCCTGATGTCGAAGATTATTTGTTCGAAAAAACCCTGCAAGGTAATGAGCATGTGAGCGGTTTTGAAGTTTACCTGCCGTTCAATGCAGCCCTCAGGCCTATCAAAGATGGGAATGGAACAATTACCTATGATGCCGAACTTGATGGTCGTCCTCATACTTCCGATCCGCATGCGGTGAGGGTAGTTGTAGCCAATAATGAAGGGGTTTATTGCCCAGGCACTCAGGAGGAGTAATGTAAACATTTCGAACGGCGGAGATATTTCTCCGCCTTTTGACGTCTACATACAGGGTAAATAAATTTCGTGAAAAACAGGAATCGTCCTACAGCATAAAGTGCTTTTCCTTTGTACCGTGCGCCCCTGAGCACTCGGTTATTTAGAGAACTGTCCGCTTTGAATTAAAGGAGGTTGTATGGGCATCTGTCCAATTCGGTATCCATTTATATTGTCAAGAAAGCGTTTGGCCTGGTTGCTCCTGGCGCCAGTTTTCTCTTCGAGCCCTTTTGCCGTTGCCTTGACGTCCATCGAGGCGGGGGAAACGCTGAACATTGATCAAAACACTGGGATGGATAACTATCGCGCCCGCGATGGTGGCGTGTTGAATTCCAATGGTGCGACTACTTTTGAAGTGTTGATCACCACGGGGGCGCAATTCAATGCTGTGGGGGGGACGTATGCGGGTCAGTCCGGAAGTGCGGGTATCACTGTCTCCAACGCCACTGCCAATGTGACCGATGCCATCGTGAGCGGTACTCGAATGGGCATGTCGATCAACCGGCAGCGCGGTACCACGACCGGTTCAACTGCAGTGATCAGCGGGAGCCGGATTACCGGCCGAACGGCCGGGATAGAAGCGAGTGGTGGTGCAGATATCCAGTTGACTGACACACACCTGACCGGTACAGGGGCAAACAGCTACGGTCTGAATTCGTTCGGTGCAGAGGTACGGGCCAAGGGTGGGACTATTACGGGAGGGGCGAGCGGTATTCGCTTACGGCCCGACATCGAGGGTCTTGGTAATGGCGCCAATGTATCGCTGGACAACGTTGAGGTCCGGGGGCTGGCGGGAGCGGCCATTCTTGCCGCCGGGGGCGTTACGACGCAGATAAACGTGCTGAATTTCACACGCTTGCTTGCCGGCAACGGCGTACTCCTTGATGTGCAAGGCGCTTCCACTGCAACGATGACGGTGGCTGACAGCACATTGGAAGGTACCATCAGCGTCACCGATAACAGCACCGCCAGACTGGCTTTCAACCACGGCCTCCTGGTGGGTGATGTGCTGGTCGACGGCAGCTCTACCGCCAACGTCACGCTGGAGAATTATTCCCAATTGACGGGTCGCCTCGACAACGTCGACAGCGTGAACGTCAACAGCAACTCCAACTGGACACTCACCGGCAACGATTCGATCGGTGCGCTGGGCATGGACGGTGGCACCGTCACCTTTGGCGCCCAGGACGCCCCCGGTACGTATTACACGCTCAATGTCGGCTCACTTTCCGGCAATGGCACCTTTGCGATGAAGGGCGATTTTGCCAGCGGTGAGCGTGATTTTCTCAATGTCATTGGCGCTTCGGCAGGTAACTTCACGCTGGCGGTTGCGGCCTCTGGCCTGGACGCTGCTTCGCCGCAGGCGTTGACGCTGGTGCGTACCGGCACCATCGACAGCGCAAATTTTGCCTTGGCCGGCGATCAGCGGGTTGATGTCGGCACCTGGTCTTACAGCCTGGCCAGTCGGGAAATCGAGGGGGGAGCGAAGGAGTGGTTTCTCGACCCGACCACCGAAGTCATCAGCCCCGGCGCTCGCTCGGTTCTGGCCTTGTTTAACACAGCCCCGACCGTGTGGTACGGCGAGCTGTCGTCGTTGCGCAGCCGTATGGGGGAACTGCGTTTCAACGGCGGGCAGTCCGGCGGCTGGATCCGCACGTACGGTAACAAGTACAACGTTGCCGATGGCTCGGGTGTCGGCTATCAGCAGACGCAACAGGGTTTGTCCCTTGGCGCCGACGCTCGACTGGGCGAAAGCCAAGTGCTGGTCGGGGTACTCGCCGGCACGAGCCAGTCCGATCTGAATCTGAATGGTGGTACCTCGGGTAAGCAGAAAAGCTACTACTTCGGACCCTATCTCACCTGGCTCGACGGTAACACCGGTTACTACTTCGATGGCGTGTTCAAGGTCAACCGCTTTCACAACGAGTCCAAGGTCAGCCTGAGCGACGGCAGCCGCACCAAGGGCGATTACGACAATTGGGGTGTGGGCGGTTCGGCGGAATTCGGGCGTCACATCAAACTGGCTGACGGCTACTTCATCGAGCCGTTCACCCAACTGTCGGCGGTGCAGATCCAGGGCAAACGCTACACGCTCAATAACGATATGGAAGCCGACGGCGATCGCATGCGCTCACTGCTCGGCAAGGCCGGCGCCACATTCGGGCGCAACTTCGGTTTTGGTAATGGGGCCGTCGCCCAGCCATACGTTCGCGCGGCGATTGCTCACGAATTTGCTTCGAACAACGAAGTGAAGGTCAACGACAACGTGTTCAACAACGACTTGTCAGGTTCCCGGGCAGAGTTTGGTGCGGGTGTGGCGGTGTCGATGTCCGAGCGGTGGCAGATGCATGCTGATCTGGACTATGCCAAAGGGGAGCATATTGAGCAGCCGTATGGGGTGAATGTGGGGGTGAGGTACAGCTTTTAACTACTGCTGGTACGGGGAGGGTGTCTCGTAATCAGCGAGATACCTTAACGGCCGCTGTTCTGTCGATGAACAGCGGCCTTGTCTCTGGTAACGGGTTTTGCCTGATACCGAAGCCATGCCTTCAGACATAAAAAAACCGCTGCTCCGTTGAATCGGGGCGGCGGTCTTTTCGTTTAGCTACTTTGCTTATCGAAGCTCGTCTGACCTCTTCGCTCGCCAAACCTCAAGATTGAAGAGTAGCGGGTGATTCAAATGCCTGTTCAAGCCAGATAGGGTCAGCGACACGAGTGCTAACTGAGGGGGGGGGGGGAACCGCTGATACTCCTCGATCAGGCGTTCACCCTCGTCAGTGTTCAAGGAGTGATGCCCACTCCGGGCACCACAGTGAAATTTATAATCGCTTTTTCTTCCCCTGTAACCAGATTTCTACAGTGATAGAACGGGTTGGGGTTGGGCCAATAAAGTATCGACTCACCAGACCAATAGAATGAATTACCCAATGGCCAACGATTTCCAAAAGAACTGCTTATTGCCCGTAACTCGACCATTGAAGGCAACCTCAAGCCTCGACTGTGTGCATCATCACGTACCCTGGCCAACCAGTTTGCGCTTAATCCGTAACATTGCGTCACCCCTGTTACCGACACCAAATAGCTTTTCACTTGGCCCGCCGCATCCCTTACCGAAATCGTTGTACTGCCGTTACCTCGCGCAGTGACGAACCCACTTGCCGAATCTACGAATGCGACGTTTCCATTACTAGAGCTATAAACGTAAGGAGGTTGGCCACCACTCGCCTGGTGCTGCACCGAAGTGCCTGGGCCGAAGGCTGGCAATACTGCGCTCCCCGGAATGAGGTAAATCCTGCCGCTCAAGGTTTGGGAGTTGGTATTGAAGTTCAGCGGCGGTATCACCGGGAGTACCGTGAAGGTACGAGGCGGCTGAGACTCCTGGCCGGTGCTGACAGCTTTTACTTTTAAGGAATGACCACCCACACCCACCGCCAGTGTGGTACTCCATGCGTTGCCTACCGCTCTCACGGTGTGCTTTGGATTGTTGTAGTCGTAGACCTGCACTTCACGGTTGGGCGTAACGTTGCCACGCAAGGTGACCGAGGTCCTTTTGGTTGTTCCGCCGTTACCGATTTCACTGATGCCGTCATGCACAGACGTCAGCGTCGGCGCGATGTGGGCGGCGACGTTGAAGTTTCTCGCCGGGCTCTCTATCGGAACCACGTCATACATGGCCTTGGCCGTGAGACTGTGGGAGCGGATGGCCAGACCGGTGACAGACGTTGTCCATTGTTTATCGGCATTGACGCTGACCGGCGTACCGACGGGGGCGCCATTGTCGTACATCTGGATCTGCTCGCGCGGGGTGGCTTCGCCTTTGACAGTCACGACGCTGTCATAGGTCGTTCCATTCTGCTCCACCGTGCTGACCGAGTCGGTGACCGTGGTAATCGTCGGTGAAATAAAGGCTGCAACAATAAAGACCCGGGGAGGGCTGGACACCGGGTTGCTGCCGTAATCGCCTCGCGCGGTCAGGCGGTAAGTGGTCAGGTTCAGGTTGCTGAAAACATATTGCCAATCACCGCTGGCGTTGACGTTCACCGTATGGACGGCCGCACCGGCATTGAGCAGGGTGATCTTTTCGTTTGGACTGGCCTTGCCCGTCAGGGTGACGGTCCGGTAGTAGGTCGTACCATTGGCGGCGACCTCACCGCGCAGGTCACTCACACGGGAGATCGTCGGCGTGACCGCTTGCGCCACGACGAAATTCCGCGGTGGACTGGTTGCAGGGTCAATCTCGTACAGCGCCTCGGCAGTGAGGCTGTAGGAGCGAACTTTCAGATCGTTGAGGCGGTGGTTCCAGACACCCTTATCGTCGACGTCAAGGGTAATGACCGGCTGTTTGTTCTCCAGCAGTTTGACCTGCAGGTTTGGCGTCGCGCTGCCGGCCACCAGCACACTGTTGTCGTAAGTCGTGCCGCCCGGCGGGATGGGCGATCGCGAGTCGCTGACGGAAAGAATTTCCGGCGTTTGGGCGAACTTGACGGTAAAGGTTCTGGGAGGACTTGAGACCGGGTCAGCGTCATAAAGGGCCTTGGCGGTGATGCTGTAAGACTTCTCGGTCAACGGGCCGATCTCACGCCGCCAGGTGCCGTCGGCGGCCACCAGTGCCGTGCCCATCGATGTCGTTGACCCATCGAACAGCTCGACCGTTTCGCTGCGTGTGGCCGTGCCGGTCACGGTGACTTTTTTGTCGCGGGTTTTGTCACCTTCTTCGACATCGCCCCGCGAGTCGGTGACCGTGGTAATCCTCGGTGAAATAAAGGCTGCAACAATAAAGACCCGGGGAGGGCTGGACACCGGGTTGCTGCCGTAATCGCCTCGCGCGGTCAGGCGGTAAGTGGTCAGGTTCAGGTTGCTGAAAACATATTGCCAATCACCGCTGGCGTTGACATTCACCGTATGGACGGCCGCACCGGCATTGAGCAGGGTGATCTTTTCGTTTGGACTGGCCTTGCCCGTCAGGGTGACGGTCCGGTAGTAGGTCGTACCATTGGCGACGACCTCACCGCGCAGGTCACTCACACGGGAGATCGTCGGCGTGACCGCTTGCGCCACGACGAAATCCCGAGGTGGACTGGTCGCAGGGTCAATCTCGTACAACGCCTCGGCAGTGAGGCTGTAGGAGCGAGCTTTCAGATCGTTGAGGCGGTGGTTCCAGATACCCTTATCGTCGACGTCAAGGGTAATGACCGGCTGTTTGTTCTCCAGCAATTTGATCTGCAGGTTTGGCGTCGCGCTGCCGGCCACCAGCACACTGTTGTCGTAAGTCGTGCCGCCCGGCGGGATGGGCGATCGCGAGTCGCTGACGGAAAGAATTTCCGGCGTTTGGGCGAACTTGACGGTAAAGGTTCTGGGAGGACTTGAGACCGGGTCAGCGTCATAAAGGGCCTTGGCGGTGATGCTGTAAGACTTCTCGGTCAACGGGCCGATCTCACGCCGCCAGGTGCCGTCGGCGGCCACCAGTGCCGTGCCCATCGATGTCGTTGACCCATCGAACAGCTCGACCGTTTCGCTGCGTGTGGCCGTGCCGGTCACGGTGACTTTTTTGTCGCGGGTTTTGTCACCTTCTTCGACATCGCCCCGCGAGTCCGTCACAGCGGTGATGACCGGCTGCACGTAGTCGTAGCGGGTTCTGATGGTCAGGTGTAGCTGTGGGAACAAGCAGGCAGTGTCCTCTTTTTCACTGCCATCGAATGCGACTTTGCAGATCAAGGTGGCGGGCGTGGAGTGGCCCAGTTTCATCAGTTCGCTTCTGAGCAAGGTTTCGTTGAGGCCATTGGTCACTTGCGGTGGGGTTATTTCCGCACCCGGAATAATTTTGATGGTGTAAGTAGCACCAGTAGTGGTTTGTCCGATGAGGTAGAGCGAGATGCGTTGTTTGGGCGCAATGAATGGCCAGATAGCGAGAACAGCTTTGGCATCGCCGCTGAATGTCATCAGATCCAGGACTTTGTTCTGTGCTTGAGGTACTTGCGGGTGGGGCAGTTCGTTTTCAGGGTCCTGGAAGCCTGAAACATACAAGTCGAGTGTTTGCGAAGGCGTTGTATAGGTGTAGCGCGTTACTTCGTATGTCACGAGCACTCTTTTCGCAATATTGGCGCCAATCACCGGAGGTGGTAAATGGAATGGAACGGTGCCAGTGGGACTGCCCGGCAGCTCCAGATCATCAGAGGTGCCCGCGCCGGGCGTTCCTGACCACTTCAAACGGATCATGTCCTGGTCAGGGTTCATGCTGGAGTAGCTGGCGGTGATGTCCACGCCGTTCAACCCATCCATTGGGTTGAGCGTCTTGTCGGGTGCCTGTATCACCTCGGGCGGCGGTAGCTCACCGATCAGTTCTCCTATCAGCAATTCAAGCGTGGCCGAATGTTCATACCGTCCGGTTGCGGCTCGCAGCACCCAAAACCGCACTTTCACACGCTGTCCGATATTCGCCGTGACGAACTCTGCAAGCACCCGAAAGCGCACAGGCTTGCCTTCACTCACCGTGGTGATGGGCACCCAGTCGCTGGTACTGCCGAAGGGATTGAGGCTGCGCCAGCTATACGTCAATACATCACCGCTGACAGTGTTCGCCTCCGCGCCGATCAGCACATGAGCGCTGTCGAACACCTTCGACGGATCAAGCACATCCCCCGGCGGATCGGCTTCCTCGACCTCGGGACGGGGCAATGTCGCGCGGACCTTCTCGACCTTGGCCAGCAACCGCTCGGACTCTCTGACGTCGAGGAGGCCAGGTGCATCGTTCGCGACCACGTAAGAAAGGTCGAGCGTGCCGTTATCAAGCACACTGATGTGCTGGGAATCGACGTAGAACGTGACCAGGCCTTCCCTGGCTTCGTTGTCGCTGACGATATGCGGGACTTCATGCAGATAGGCATCGCCATTGGCCTTGATGCCAGACCATAACAGGCAGATCAGGTCGCCATTTTTCATCGCGTAGCGCACGTCGACCGTGGCGTAGAGCTCGTCCGGTTCGAGGGTGTCGCCGAGCAGTTCGCGGATGCTCGGCTCGGGGAGCATGTTGACGTCGCCTTCTACCCTGGCAAGAGCGCGCCTGGAAGAGATCGGGTCGCCCCCGTCCTTTTTGTAGAGAATAAAAGACGCATCGGCGCGCCCTTGGGCGATGGCCCTGATCAACTCATAGGGCACTTCGATTCCCAGCACTGAAGGGACGTTATCGATGTCGCGGGTTTCGCTGCAGATGAGCGGTTCCGCGTTATTCGGCGGCGTACCGATGAAGGTCATTTTCACGCGGTCGCCCAAAGCGAAGTATTGGCTGCTGACATGGATCTGAATCGTCACCGGCTGCTTTTTCAAATCCCTGATGGTAATGACGCCGTTGAGGGCTTCCCTGATGATCGGTGCCTCCAGTCGCCAGCCGCCCGCGTCAACGTCAATGTAGGTGCGTTTGGAGTGGCGGTCGGCCCAGTTCCAGACTTCGTCATTGATGTCGTATTTGATTTCCCGTCTGAGACCGTCGCCGGCGCCGAGAATGGCGTCCTGATCAATCAGGATTTCGATCGGCTGCTGGCCTTCGGCTTGCTCCGGCGTGATGCGGTGCGCAGGAAGCAGGTAATCGCCCAGCTGTAAACGGACCTTGTCGTTGGGTGTGCAAAACACATAATGAGGGATGGTGGCCGGTACCCCTTTTTTGGCCCATTCGGCGTCTATCACGCCCTGATCGACCAGCTCGGGCGGCAGTTGCACGATGTTCAGTTCTGAATGGCCGTCGGGCAAATGCGGTTCCTTGTCACGATTTCCCGGCTTGCAAAGCTTGACCCCTATCCGCGAGGCCACCGAGGGCGGATCGGCTTCGGTCTCGCCTTTGCGTGTGAGCACATAGTGGCAGTTTTCAAGCCACCCCGACTTGACGGGCGTGGGCAGATAAAAGAACACCCGCTGGTTGACTTCGTCGGCCTCCACGAATCGCTCGAGCACTCTCGTGTCGTTGTAATAAATCTCGAGTTTGTCGCCCTCGCACATGGGGCTCAGATAAGGATTGATGACGCACAGCACGCCGTCGGGGTCATCGGTGGCGACCTTGATGCTGATCCCGCCATCGCCATCTTGCACCGGCTCGACCATCCCCGGAATCAGCAGGGGACGCAGCACCGCCAGTGGGCTGTTGCCTTCCGTCAGGGGAGGGAAGCGGAAACGCTTGTGAGAAGGCATCAGGCAAGTCCTCTTAAAGAGAATTCAGGCGTTTTTTGATGACGACCGGTGCAGTCTCACTCAGTGGGAATCAGGGGGGATGCCGGCTTGAGGTAGTTGACGAACACGGGAAGGCACTCCAGTTGGGTGATGGAGTGATTGAACCTGTGTCGATGAATTTGCGCACCTGTCAGATCTGACAGGTGCGCAGGGGTATCCGACGAGCGGTTGTTTGTATCGCTTGCTTGAGCGATGGGGAGTCTTTGAAGACGCCTTCGCGAGCAGGCTCGCTCCCACAGGTTCGCCGGTGTAAACACAGCCTTGTGATCGACACCGATTTCTGTGGGAGCGGGCTTGCTCCGGGCAGCGATCCGGCGAAGGCGTCGGCAGCTACAGCACCTCATTCAAGGCTTGTCACAGATCCTAGCTACTGCGGCAACTGCAGATTATCCATCACCCGATTCACCGCCAGTTCGCCGAGCATGATCAGTTGCGCGATCCCCAGCAGCGTCCTGCGCTGCGATGCGGGGATGAGGTGGGCGAAGTCATGGGCGATGGTTCTGGCGGAGGCCAGTGTTTCACTGGCGTCGGCCAGCAGTTCTTCATTTTTGAAGTCTGCGGTAACGGCGTACATCCGGCGGGTTTTGCGTGGGGGTGGGGTGGAGCCGGGTGGGCAGAGGTAGTGATCGAGGGCGCGGTCGGCGGCGTCGTGGAGTTTTTTTGAATTGAGGGATTCGTAGGGGGAGGTGGGGTCGGTTTCGGGTGGGTTGGGTGTTGGTTTGATCATGGTGAAGCTCCTTTGAAGTGGAGCCGCTACAACCGGTCGCTAAACAGGAGGGTGGCGGCTGTACGCAGGTTAGCGAACCGGTCAAAGGCACCCGGCAGACCCGAAGGTCTCCCGCATACAGCCACCATGACGAAATCGCGAACATACAGATCCGCAACGAAGCCTGGAACGCTGATGCACCTTTGACTTGAGTTCGAGTCGCTAAACCCGATCGCTGATTCGTCAGCGACCGATCCACGATAGAGATCCGGCCCAAGGCGCACAAGCCGGCGGATTCTGGCTTAGCTGTAGGCAATGGCGCAAGAATTTGTAGCCTGGAAGGCGTGTCTGCAAGTGTCTTTTAAACACCTTCGTTTAAATCAAAGAATCGCGCCGGATTTTATGGCCCCTTCGCGAGCAAGCTCGCTCCCACATTTGGAATGCGTTTCCCTGTGGGAGCGAGCTTGCTCGCGAAAGGGCCATCCCGGTCAGCAGAAAAATCCCGATCAAGCCCTGCTGTTTAAATCACTGGTTAGATAAAGCCGTCGCCAAATTACAAATTACTGGAAACCCTGTCATTGCGCAGATCAGGCGATGAGTGAAAAGTGATCGAGCGCGATCCAATCGTTTGATCTGCATTCTATTTCAATCCTGCTTATTCCGTTTGAAGTGAATTCTACAAGATGGGCGTCTTCAAGCGATTGAGTAAATAGTCTTTCTCCCAACAGTTGACCCGCTGTATTGTAAAAAAAAGCCGTAATGTCATTGGTTTTTGTCCAGCTTTGCCAAAAACTGACTGTTGAATATTCTGATTTGAGATCAATTTTGCATCTATGTGACTTTAATAATGAGCCATCGGGATAGCCAAGATGCAGTAATTGCCTGCTACGTTTGCCGGGGATTTCCGGGCGGGACATAGAGGAATAAATCCCTATATATCCGCCACCTGAAAGAAAGGTAATGGTCATGGTCGGGAGTTCGATGCTTTGGTGAACTTTTATCCATTGATTAGGCGTGCCATCAAAGTTTTCATATACAGGTGAAATGTCTTTTATGCCGTAGGAACGTAGCGGAAAGGTCACCGCGTTAGCTTTGACAGCAGACCCATCCAGGATAACCGCGCACGTTATCTTCAGCTCAGTCCCGTGTTTGAGTTCTTTCAACCACTCAACCGGCGCCTCCACCGACAAGCCATCCATTGAATCATTAGGCTCTCCCGACCTGACATCTATGCTGACGGGGTCACCATTCTTGTCAAAGCCTGCACACTTGACCCAGATCGGTTGCCCGGGCTCGAACACCGGCCATTTCGCCGCGAGAATCCGCGCATCCGTTGCGAGTCCTTGAACATTCAGCTCTGAACTCGTATTGCCGTCAATGTTCGGTGTCGGCAACCGTGGATCCCCATCCGCAATCTTCAGCACACTCATTCGTGTGATGGGCGACTTGCCAGCCTGCCCACCGTTGCGGTGCAAATTCCAGAGCAGCTCGATCTCCTTTCCATGCCGCGCGGCGAGAAATGCGGGGCTCAACACCGTATCCACCTGTTTATCGCTGTTGAACTCCACCAACGGAAACTGCGGCGAACCTACTGGCGGATTGACTTCCTCTAGCCGTGCCCGGTCGTCGCTCCGTGCATCAAGGAATTCAATGCGCACCGCCACACCCTCCGGGTAGGCCAAGACATCAATCGGGTCTTCGGCCGGAGCCACAAGAGCCGGTGGCTGCAAATCCAATGTCGCCTTGATCGTGTATGCCTTCACCGGCGCTAAAATCGCCTCTTCCTCCACACGGCTCAAGGTCAACGCGGCCTTAAAATGCAGTTCCAGCGTGCTGTCATTGGCCAGGTCCTTGAGGAGGTTGTAAGCCAGTGGGTGTTCATAGGAACCGGTCGTGGCCCAGTTCTGGTTGACGAACGATGACGGCCACATCCATAGCACGTGATTGAGTTCTTCGCCGTCGGTTTTCGTTCCTTTGATTTCCAGTTTGACCCGATGATTGACGGCCATATACGGCCAAGCGCCAGCGACGATGGTGGCGCCAGTGGGCACCTTCGACAGATCCAGCTCCGTACCATCGGCTTGCTTGATGCTGATTTTGTCCATTTGCGCCGCAGGCAATGGCGTGACGTTGACGGTCAGGGGCAAGGATGGAATGGTCTGGCCTGCCTTGACTTCGTATTTGAGTGTGAAGGTTTTGGTCGCATTGCCGATGTTGGCCGCAATGGCTTCGGCAGGAATCAGAAACTCGATGCTGCCACTGGCGACGCCTTGTTTGGCGGGGATTTCCGGCGAGCCTGCGCCGGGCGTGCCCGTCATGGTCAGTTTGATGTTTTGTTTATCGTTCATGCCCGTGTAGGCCACGATGACCTTGGCTCCGCTCTGAGCGTCCAGAGGTGCCAGCGTCACACTCGCGCCCGTACCGTTGGCGAGTGGCATTTGCGGCAAAGGCAATGGATTTTCCAGCGCCACGCCGACACTGAACGTCAACGTATCCGAATAACTCGTCCCGCCCGCCGCGCGTTTGATCTCGTTCTTGACCTCGACCGTGCCGCCTTCATTGCCCTTGATCATCGCAGCCGGGATGGTGAACGGCACTTCCTTGCCGGCGGTAAATTCGTTCAGCTTGATCGAGTCGGAATATTCGCCGGTGATCGAGCCGAACCATGATATGAAAATATCATCGCCGGAGACCGTTTCTTTGTAGATCATCGTCGCGGTGGTGCCGGCGGTGTCGGCGGGCAGGACGCCGTCCACCACGCCGGCCACGACCGGTTTCGGCAGTTCCTGGCGTGGTTCGCCGATGCGCAGGATGTCGGTGTGGATCGACTCGCGAATGGCGCGGGTGGCTTCGAACGGGTCCAGCGTGGTGAGCACTGCGCTCGGAATCAGTAGTTGGTAGTAGAACTCCGCCGTGCCACCGTCGACCGGGGCCAGGTGTTTGCCGTCGATGTTGTACAACAGTGGTTTGGCCGCGACGATGTCGTTGTGGGTGATGGGGCGCGCTGGCAGCTCAGGCAGGTACGGTTTGAGGCCGGGCGTGGTACCGAGCATGGCCGGCTGAAGGACCTGGCCTTCGACAAAGGATATGTCGAAGGGGATCTCGAGACGGATTTGGGGCAGTGTCGGGTCCAGCGCTCCGGAGTCCTCGTCCAGCACTTCCGGCGCGGCCAACCGCTGGACTTCGCCAATGACGCGGATGAATTGGTTTTTGGATTTCAGATCGGCGGAGCCGTCGGCTTTTTCCAGGCGGAAAGACAAGGTGATCGGGGACTTGGCCAACTGGCGCAGCACGGCGTTGGGGGCCTTGGTTTCCATAACGCTCGGCACACTTTTCAACTCCACGCCTGCTGACGGTTCCCAATCAATCGGCGGTCCTTCGACGGGGGTGCCCTTGATCCTGATGAATACCTTGTCTCCGACTTTGAACTTGCTCGTATCCATGGCAACAACTTGCACGGTGCCATCGGCGTCGCCCAGTTTGTCGACGTCCAGCACGTTGTTCAGCGTTTCCTTGAGCAACGGCGCGATCAGCCGGGTCGCATCCACCGCCACCTCTATACGCTGCTCGGGGCTCCAGTCCTCGGAACGGTTGAAGACCTTGTCGTACACCTCGAACACCACGGCCACGCCGGGAGACTCTGCATCGCCGGCCTCGCGAATGATCGCTTCCGTGATGGTGATGGTGATCGGGGCCTTGCCTTCCGCCTGTTCCTGGGTCAACGGCTCACTGAGCACGAAGATCCCGCCCCAACTCAAGCGACAAATATCGCCCGCTGCGGCGTAGGGATAGGGTGGTGTGCCATCGGCCTTGCCAATGCTGATCTCCACGCCATCGGCCACGTTTTCCTTGTCGATGCCGCCGTCAACAATCTCCTGGGGAATGATCATGATCAGCCTGGAATGCCCGCCGTCACCGTTGTCATCATGGCCGGCAGGGCGCGACAGCTTGACCACCACCTGCGTGACTTCGGACGGTTCAGGCTTGCTGGCGCCCAGCTGCTTGACGGAATAGGACACCGTAAACTGGCCATCGACCATGTGCCGGGGAGGCACGAACATGCGCAGTCGCGTGTTGACTTCTTCCTTGTTGACGGTTTCCACCCAGACGTTCTGCCCGGTGCCCCAAGCGACCGTCAACTCGTCGCCTTCCGCCATGTTGCCCCAAGGCCCCGCCTCGCAGAGCAGGCCGTGAAACGGAAAGTTGCCCAGCGCGGCGGCGATGTTGATGCCCCAGACATCGGGATCCGTCGACACCGGGTCTTTGCTGCGACCGGGGATGCCGAGTTCCTCAAGGAGCATAGGTTCGATGGGGCTGGACATGGCGAGGACTCCGCTGAGGAAGATGACGGAGTGATTGAACGGCTAAACGGCAGAATGCGCACCTGTCAGATCTGACAGGTGCACAAGGCTTTCAGATGAACGGTATCAACGGGACGCTGTTTTTAGCCAAGCATTTACCGACGACTCAAGGCTTGTGCAGGGTTTTCTGCCGCAAAATGTAAACCGTCACCAATACCGCGCTGGTCAACATGAACCCCTGCGCCCACGGCAGTGGCACCAGATAGCAGGAGAGCAGAATGCTCGCCCACATCAGCCCGATCGCGTAGACCTTGCCCTTGAGCGGAATGCCGTTGCCATCAAGGTAATCGCGGATCCATGGCCCGAGCCGTGGATGCTCGACCAGCCATTGATAGAAACGCGGAGAACTGCGCGCGAAGCAGGCGGCGGCGAGCAGAAGGAAAGGGGTGGTGGGCAGGACGGGCAGGAAGATACCGATCACCCCCAATGCCACGCTGAGCCAGCCGATGGCCAGCAGGAAGTAGCGCAACATCAGGGGGCGGTTGCCTATGGGGTTGTCCATAGGCCGGGTCTTAGTGGTGACGTGGCTTGAGGATCGCCGGTTTTTCGTCGGGCGCCTGGCACAGCAGGTACAGCGCAGTCAGGGCTTCCGGGATCTGCACAATCATGTCGTCCATCAGATTGGCGTCTTGAGCGATGTCTTCGAACTCGGGTTGTTCGTCGAACAGACCCGAACCGACCATGATCGGCAGGAGCATTTCGCTGACTTCTTCTTCGGCGGTTTCGAACCAGGCAGCTTCACGCAGGAACACGCCTTCCATGAAGCCAATGCACCAGCCGCGCAATTCCGAATCGTCCGGGTCTTCGCCCAGATCCAGCTCGCACGGCAGTTCGAATTCTTCATCGGACGCCAGTTGACGGGCGATGTGCGCCTTGAGGCCGATCAGGGTGGCTTCGATCTCGGCACGCTGTGCTTCGTCGCTGTAATGCGGCTCTTCGGCGAACAGGGCGTCGATCCATTCACGCTCTGACACTTCTTCGGAGCAGATCGACAGCGCGGTCAGGTAACCGTGGGCGGCCACGTAATCCAGCGCCTCGTCGTGCAGCTCGTCGGCGTCGAGGAAGACTTGCAGGCGGGTCAGTTGCTCAGCGAAGGACATTACGTTGCTACCTTGGGGAATCAATAATGCGGGAATTCTAGGCCTTCTTGCGCGCTCAAGCCAGCCGCGTGGCAGATTTGCCGCGATTGTCCGGCTGTATCTTGACCCTGTGGGAGCGAGCCTGCTCGCGAATGCGGCGTATCAGGCACTTTTATATCGGCTGACCCACCGTATTCGCGAGCAGGCTCGCTCCCACAGGGGATTTATGTGTGGCAGGTTTATCAGTGTCTTATCAGCGGCACCCTGTGCAGGGGAGGCCTCGGGTATACTGCCGCGTTTTGCGATCCCTGCCCGCATTGCGGTTGTCGTGCAATGCGTTCTTACGTTTTGTTTAAACGGCCCTGGCTGTTCTGAACCAGCCTGAGCAGGGATGTATCGGTAGATTTTTGGAGTTTTTATGCTCGAACAGGCACAACGCGTCCTCAAGGACATCTTCGGCTACGACAGTTTCCGTGGCCGCCAGGGTGCAATCATTGAGCGCGTGGCCAGTGGCGGTGACGCGCTGGTATTGATGCCTACCGGTGGCGGCAAGTCCCTGTGCTTCCAGGTTCCGGCGCTGTTACGCGATGGCCTGGCAGTGGTGGTATCGCCGTTGATCGCACTGATGGATGACCAGGTTGCCACTCTCGAAGAGCTGGGCGTGGCGGCCGCCGCGCTGAACTCCACGTTGAGTGCCGAACAGCAGCGTGATCTGGCAACGCGGATCAAGCGCGGTGAAGTGAAGATGCTCTATCTGGCGCCCGAGCGTCTGGTGCAGCCACGCATGTTGTCCTTCCTGCAAAGTCTCGACATTGCGCTGTTCGCCATCGACGAAGCGCACTGTGTGTCGCAGTGGGGTCATGACTTCCGTCGCGAGTATCTGCAACTCGGGCAACTGGCCGAGTTGTTCCCGACTGTGCCGCGCATCGCGCTGACGGCCACCGCCGACAAGCGTACCCGCGAAGAAATCGTCGAACGCCTGCATCTGCAGAACGCCGAGCGCTTCCTGTCGAGCTTCGACCGACCGAACATTTTCTACCGCATCGTGCCCAAGGAGCAGCCGCGCAAGCAGTTGCTGGCGTTTCTTGCCGAGCGGCGCAGCGATGCCGGCATTGTCTATTGCCTGTCGCGCAAGAAGGTTGAAGAAGTCGCGGCATTCCTGAGCGATCAAGGCTTCCCGGCGCTGCCGTATCACGCCGGTCTGCCCAACGAGCTACGCGCCTTCAACCAAAAGCGTTTCCTCAACGAGGAAGGCCTGATCATGGTCGCCACCGTGGCGTTCGGCATGGGCATCGACAAGCCCAACGTGCGTTTTGTTGCCCACCTCGATCTGCCGAAATCACTCGAAGCGTATTACCAAGAAACCGGACGCGGTGGTCGTGACGGTCTGCCGGCGGATGCGTGGATGGCCTACGGTCTGCAAGACGTGGTGATGCTAAAGCAGATGCTGCAAAACTCTGAAGGCGACGAGCGTCACAAGCGTCTGGAGCAACACAAGCTCGACGCGATGCTGTCGCTCTGCGAAGAGACTCGTTGCCGTCGTCAGACGCTGCTGGCGTATTTCGATGAGCAGATGGCCGAACCTTGCGGCCATTGCGACAACTGCGTCGACGGTGTGCAGACCTGGGACGCCACCGAGCCTGCGCGTCAGGGGTTGTCGGCAATCTTTCGCACCGGTCAGCGTTACGGCGTCGGCCATCTGGTCGATGTGCTGCTGGGCAAGGACAACGAAAAGGTTCGCAGTTTCGGTCATCAGCATCTGTCGGTGTTCGGCGTTGGCAAGGCACTGAGCGAAAGTGAATGGCGCTCGCTGTTCCGTCAATTGGTTGCGCGTGGACTGGCCGATGTCGACCACGAAGGTTATGGCGGCTTGCGTTTGAACGATACCTGCCGGCCACTGCTCAAGGGCGAAGTGACACTGGAACTGCGCCGCGACCTCAAACCACAGGTCACCGCCAAGAGCGGCAGCAAGAGCCAGGCCAGCCAATTGGTGCGCGGCGAAGAGCGCGAGCAGTGGGAAGCCCTGCGTGCGTTGCGACGCAAACTGGCCGAAGAACACGGCGTGCCGCCGTATGTCATCTTCCCGGATTCGACACTTCTGGAAATGCTGCGCAGCCAGCCAACTTCGTTGGCGGAAATGGCCCGGGTCAGCGGCGTCGGTGCGCGCAAGCTGGAGCGCTACGGCGATGCTTTCCTCGAAGTGCTCGGCGGCGAGGTCGAGGCGCCGAAGGTGGTGGCCGATGTGCGTCACGAGCTCATCACCCTGGCCCGCGCGGGCATGACCCCGATGCAGATTGCCGGGCAGTTGCAGTGCTCGGAAAAGAACGTCTACACCATGCTCGCCGAGGCGATCGGCAAGCAACAACTCTCACTGGAGCAGGCCCTGGACTTGCCTGAAGAGCTGATGGGCGAGGTGCAGGACGCGTTTCTTGATGGCGAGGGTGAATTGCCGCCGGTCGCCGAAATCGCCGAACTGTTCGCAGGTCGCGTTCCTGAAGGCGTCCTTTATTGCGTGCGGGCTGCGCTGCAATCCGAGTTTGAAATGTAATTCGGGCCCTAGTCCCTCAGAGCTCCTCATCGGAACGCCGCCCGCCCAGCCCTCTCCCAGAGGGAGAGGGGGCCTACCGAGGTGTCTTGCGGGTTACATCGACCTGAAGGCCTGAGTCGATAATGGATTCGGTAAAGACCTTTCAGATCGATGGATTTCTCCAGCATCCCCCAATCAGTCCCCTCTCCCTTTGGGAGAGGGTCAGGGTGAGGGGCTTTTCAAGATGTAACGATTCAGTACAGGCCGACACTTGCCTATAGCTGCAGCTCATGCTTAGCTGACTAATAATTAGTTTTTCTCTATTACATCCGTCTAACCATGAGTGTTTTATGCCGTTAACCGATCAACACCGCTTTGGCATGCAACTGGCCCAGATGTCCCGCGGCTGGCGTGCCGAGCTGGACCGGCGTCTGGCCGGCCTTGGCCTGTCCCAGGCGCGCTGGCTGGTGCTGCTGCATCTGGCGCGTTTCGAGGAAGCGCCGACACAGCGAGAGCTGGCGCAAAGCGTTGGCGTCGAAGGCCCCACCCTCGCGCGCTTGCTCGATAGTCTGGAAAGCCAAGGGCTGGTGCAACGCCAGTCGGTGGTTGAAGACCGCCGGGCGAAAAAAATTGTCCTGTGTGCACCGGCCCTGCCGTTGATCGAACAAATCGAAACCATTGCTACCCAACTGCGCCACGAATTGTTCGACGGTGTCGACGAGGCGGATTTAAAGGTGTGCATGCGTGTTCACGGTCACATTCTGGCCAACCTGGAAAAATCTTGAGGCATAACCGCGCACCCGTTTTTTGAGAGATCGCACTGAGCAGACTATAAGAACTACTAGGCAATATCGTGTTCGTACCGGATGTGCGAACGCATAAGAAGTCGGTTTTGCTTATTTAAGGGATGCTCATGCTCGCAAGTTGGCACACGGTACTGCGCGTTTACGCCAAGGGATTATTGGTCGCTGGCGCACTCGGCTATTCGACCTTGTCGATGGCTTTGGGGCTTGGCGAGATCACGATTCATTCAGCCCTCAATCAGCCGTTCAAGGCCGATATTGCGCTGATCGATGTCGGGACACTGACGCAGAACGATCTGTCAGTGAGCCTGGCCACGGCAGAAGAGTTCGGCCGTGCCGGGGTCGAGCGGGTGTTTTTCCTCAACGACCTCAAGTTCACGCCGATCCTGCATGGCAATCGCCAGATGATTCGGGTGACCTCCAGCAAACCGGTCAACGAACCCTTTCTGAATTTCCTGGTGCAGCTCAATCAGCCCAATGGCCGCTTGCTGCGCGAATACACGGTGCTGATCGATCCGCCGGGATCACCGGGTATCGTGCCGGCTACCGATGAGCCGGACCCGCGCGCGCAATCCTCAGCATTTCCCACTGTCGAGCCCGTGACCGCGCCACCACTGGCGGCCCAGGGCAAACGCGCCATGCCGGCCGCGCCTTCATCCACAACAGCGCAGGCCAACGATGCACTGGCCGAACAACTGGCAGCCAGCGTGTTGCAGAACCAGCAGTTGCAAAAGTCCCTTGATGAGCTGAACGCCAAACTGCAGGCGCAGGATGTGCAGATTGCCGACGGCAGGAAACAGGTCAGTGATCTGCAAGCACGCTTGATCGAGCAGCAAAAGGCACCGCCAGCGCCAGTAGTGACACCGGCACCAACACCGACACCAACACCGACAGCTGCCGCTGCGCCAATCGAGCCCGCAGAGGACGGTTTGAACTGGCCATTACTCGGTGGCTTGCTGTTGCTGGTGACATTGGCCGGGTTGCTCGTGCTCCGTCGACGCCAGCAACAGCAGCAGGGCGATGCACCTTTGCCGTTATTACCGTTGAGCAACGAGCCCGATGGGGATGACGCCGGTTCCTCACAGGGGGTGACTGAACCGGTCATGGCTCACGCCTCGGCCGATCCTCGTGAAGAGCCGACGGCGGGTGATGTGCTGGAAGCCGTGGGGATTTACCTGGCCTATGGGCGCCTCGGCGAAGCCGCCGGACTGTTGCGCGACGCGCTGCACAAAGAGCCGGAGCGCACCGATCTTGGTTTGCAGCTACTCGAAGTGCTAGGGCGTCAGGGCGATAGCGCAGCGTTTGAACAGCAGGAAAGTCATTTGCGTGAACAGGGTGTTGCTGCACAAGCCTTGCTGGATATCCGCGCTCGGCATCCGAAGCTGTTGGGCACTGCGCCGTTGGCGGCAGTCACGCCATCGGCCATTGGCATTGCTCCCGTCGTAGTCGCCGGGCCTGCGTTGCCTGAGGACAATTTCGAGTTGAATCTGGATGAGTTGTCGGTGAACTCCAATTGGGATCTGGAGGACAGCCGCCCGGCACTGGCTCAGTCAGCAACAGACGACTCCAGCTTCGCTTCCAGCCTGAAAGTGTTGCCGCAGGACTTTGACCTGCCAGAGACCGCGACCAGTGAAGACGCGGAGCTTGAATGGATCCCGGAGCCTGAGGCGCAGCCGCTGGACGATGACTTTCTTGAAGCGTTTTCCGATCCGCTGCCCTCGCTGGCACTGGAACCATTGGATTTACAGATGTCAGCGCCAGACGAGGCGGGGGCGGAGAAGCTCGAACAGGCGCAGACCTGCATCGATGACGGCGACATCGACAGCGCGATTGCGCTGCTCAATGAGTTGCTCAAGGACGGGGACGAGCCTTTGAAGCAAACCGCCAGAACCCTTTTGGCCGGGATCCGATAATTCGAGAGCTTCAGTCACTGTTGCGGCGATCTTGATGACGCCATCGCGGGCAAGCCCGCTCCCACAAGTATCGATGCCGAACAAAAATGCAGTGAACGACGCTCAACCTGTGGGAGCGGGCTTGCCCGCGATGGCGGCCGGCCAGGCACCCTCAATCCTGAACCTTGATCAGAACGTCTGCCCCAGATTCAAATACACCGCCTGCTCGTTCGCATCATTGAGCCCATAACTGAAATTCAACGGCCCCAGCGGCGTATCGAAGCCAATAAACACACTCGCCGCATTGATGTAACCACTGTCGAATTCGTTGTCGTTGTTCCACGCTCGCCCACGCTCCAGCGATCCGCCGGCGTACAGCGGGAAGTCCAGCGGCAGATACGAGCGCGGTGTCAGCCGGCGGTAATACACCGCCCGCATCAGACTGACGTTCTGCCCGGAGATCGAATCCTCGCGAAAGCCCGACAGCTGGCGCGCGCCACCGAGCAGGAAGCTGGATGTCACCACACTGGTGTCGTCGAGGGTACGGCCATAGCGCCCGCCCAGAATCAATGTGTCCGGTCCGCGGCTCATGGCTTTGTCGAATTTGAACTCCCACTGTCGATAACGCGTATCCGAGCCCAGGCTCGGTTCGAATTGCAGGATTGTCAGGCTGACGTCTTTGCCCTCGTGGGGGTAGTAGACGTTGTCCAGTGAGTCGTAGGAATACTTCAGCGAATAGAAGCCTTCGTTGAAATTCTCGCTGGGCAGGTCCTGATCGCCAATGCGCACATCGGCCTTGCCCCAGGCCTCACCGACGCCGAAGCGCACTTCGCCGTTGTTGCCGATTTGCCGGCCGACATTCAAGGCCATGCCGTAACGCTCGACGCGGTACTGGGCGACCGGATCATTGTCGAGCACCGCATCGACGTTTTGCGCCTCGAACACCACCGATGGCGCGATGAAGTAGCGTGAGCCAACGTCCAGCGGCTGATAGAACTCGCTGTACAGCTCTTGTGTGTCGCCAATCTGCACACGCGTCAACCATTCCGCGCCGAGACGATTGATGCCGTTTTTGCGGTAACTGGCACCGAGGTTGAAAGCACTGCTGCCGCGCATGTCGTCTGACAGGTTCAGGCCGACCCTCAGGTAATCGGTGCCACTGCGTTTGCCGCGGGCACTGATTACCAGGGTGTGATCCTGCCCCTTGTGCGCCACGCGGTACTGCACCTGTTCGAAGTAGTCGAGGCCGTACAAGGTGCCCATGTCCGAATGCAATCGACCCAGATCCAGCGGTTCGCCGATGTGTTGGCGAATGTAGTAGCGGATCACGTCGTCGTCGACTTTCGAATCGTTCTCGACCTTGATCGCGGTGATGATCGGCGTACGTTGACCCGGCGCTCGGGCGGCGTTGAGTTCGGCGTCCTGGGACTCGGCAGGCTTGAGACTGGCGAGGCGCGCATCAAGGATTCGGGTTGCGCGATAACCCGCATCGATCATTTCCTGGGCGCGGCCGAAATCAGTCACGCCGAAGCTTGCCAGCGACGGTTGGATCAACACGTCAGTGGCTTTCAGCGCGGCCAGTTGTTCTTCAGAGTTGCGCCGGGTCATCAGGGTGATCGACTGGTTGAGCACATCGACCACAGTGTTCAGTTGCTTGCGACCGCGCAGCGGCGTACCGATGTCGACCACGATGGCGATGTCGACGCCCATTTGCCGCGCGACATCCAGCGGAATGTTGTCGGTCATGCCGCCGTCCACCAACAGGCGGCCGTCGAGTTCGACCGGCGCGAACACCGCCGGAATCGACATGCTGGCGCGAATCACCTGGGGCAGATGGCCCTTGCGGAATACCACTTTTTCGCCATTGGCGATGTCGGTGGCCACGGCGCGGAAGGGGATCGGTAACTTGTCGAAATCCCGGGTGTCGCTGGTGTGCGCCAACAAGCTTTCGAGCAACAGCGCCAGATTCTGCCCCTGAATCACGCCCAGTGGCAGGCCGAGACTGCCGTCGTCGCGAAAGCTGAGTTTTTGCTTCACCAGAAAGTCGCGGTCATCCTGTTTGCGCCGGAACGGCACGTCTTCCCGGGGCGGCGCGTCGGACAGCGCCTGCTGCCAGTCGATTTCCAGGGCGAGCTTTTCCAGTTCGTCGATCTTGTAGCCCGAGGCATACAAGCCGCCAACCACCGCACCCATGCTGGTGCCGGCAATCGCATCGATCTTGACGCCTTGCTCTTCCAGCGCCTTGAGTACGCCGATGTGCGCCAGACCACGAGCGGCCCCACCGGACAGCACAAGGCCGACTTTCGGTCGCGGCGCTTCGCTGGCAAGCACGAACAAAGGAAGAAAACCAAGCAGCAGGCAGAACAGCAGACGGCGCATTGTGAGTCTCGGGGCAAGCGATAAAGCCGGGTATTATAGCGGCGCCCTCTGTCTCCGGAGTTTCATTGAACATGACTGTCGCAAAAGCAGAAGTTGTCATCACTTATTGCACCCAATGCCAGTGGCTGCTGCGCGCGGCGTGGCTGGCGCAGGAACTGCTCAGCACCTTCGGCGACGACCTCGGCAAAGTGGCGCTGGTGCCGGGCACGGGCGGGGTGTTTCACATCACTTGTGATGGCGTGCAGATCTGGGAGCGCAAGGCTGATGGCGGTTTCCCGGAGGCCAAGGTGTTGAAGCAGCGGGTACGCGACCAGATCGATCCTGATCGCGACCTCGGCCACAACGACCGCACTCAGTGAGACGCGGCTTCGGCGGCGACGGTTTTTTTGTCGGCACTGCCTGACATTCGCGCCGACACCACGATGGCGACGATGATCAGCGCACCGCCGAGCAGCATGCGTAACGTCGGGTTCTCATCGAACAGCAACCAGGCGATCGTGATGCCGTAAACCGGTTCCATGGCGAACACCACAGCAGCGGTGCGCGCCTTGATCACTGCCAGACTGGCAACGAACAGACTGTGGGCGACGCCGGTGCAGAACACGCCGAGCAGGGCGATCCACAACCAGTCCAACGCGCGCACTTCGCTCAGTTGCGGCGCCGCCACCGGCAACAGACACAAAGCCACCACGACGTTTTGACAGAGCGCTGCCTGCACCGCCGGGATTCGCCCGGAGCTGGCGCGGTTGGTCAGCGACAACAGGGAAAACAGCAGCCCGGACAACACCGACCAAAGCAAACCTATGGTTGCACCGCTGCCAAGATCGAACGCCGGGGTCACCAGCACCAGACCGATACTCACCAGCACCACCAGCAGAATTTCATTGGCACGGATGCGCTCGCGAAAGATCAGCCCTTCGAGAATCACCGTGAACGCCGGAAAACTGGCAAAGCCAAGCGTCGCGATGGCTACACCCGCGACCTTCACCGAAATGAAAAAACTCACCCAGTGCCCGGCCAGCAATACACCGCTGAGCAGCAGACGCCGCCAATCCACGGCCTGGAGTTTTTGCCAACCGTGCTGGCTGGCGAATCGGGCAAAAAATGCCAGCGCGATGACGGCGAAAGCGGCACGTCCAAAGACAATCACGGCAGGGGACGCGGCGGCGAGTTTGCCGAACACGCCGGTCAGGCCAAACATCAGAGCGCCAATATGCAGGGCGCCGAGGGCGGTACGCGGAGTCATTGCAGTCCTTAATTCAAACTCAGATTCACAGACCTATTGAAACGTGTCGCAGCCCATAAATCTGTCGGCAAACTATTGTCCTTTGTCGCCAGCCTCGCGCCGCAATTGACCCGGCGAGGCGCCAAACTCGCGCAGCACCGCTGCCGCAAATGCACTTTGCGAGCTGTAGCCGACCCGACTGGCGATTTCGCCAATCGGCAGAACGGTCTCACGCAGCAGGGTCACAGCCTTGTGCAGGCGCCGACTGCGGATGTAGTCCATCGGCGTCTGCCCGCATTCAGCCATGCAGCGCGCGTGCAGGCGTGCACTGGATAATCCTGCGATTCGCGCCAGATCAGCGACTTGCAGCGGATAAGCAGCATGCTGCTCGATGTGCGCATCCAGCGCCGCGTAAGGCAAGCGCCGGGCGGTGAGTTCGACAGGTTGCGCATGATTCAGGCTGGCCAGCAGCAATACCGCGCCTTGCTGCGCAATCAGCGGATCGCCAACCGGGCTGTTCGCCAGCCAACTGACCAACTGGCTTTGTCCTGAATCCAGCGACAACCGGGCGGTCTTGTCGAGTAGGCGGCGGCTGGCTTCGGCGTGCTCGCCCAGTGAATCGAGCAGCCATTGCTCGTCAGGGATGTCCATGACCAGACAACGACTGCCTTGCGGACTGCCGCAGGCGTGGTGGGCGTCGGCTGGAATGACCACGAAACTCTGCTGACGCACCTGACTGCCACAGCCCTCGACCTCGAAATCCAGCGCGCCGGACAAGCCGAACACCAGTTGCGCGTGGTCGTGGCTGTGGACGATCAGGTCGTGAGAGTAATGACGCAGGGTGAGGATCGGTCGCATGGCAGGTCGTCTCCGAAGTGACCGAAAGTCTACACCGGCGCCTCCCGAGTGCGTTGTCACAGGACTGACTCGCGGCTGTCATGGACGATTAACCGGGCGCGCGCAAGCTGGCGAAAACATCCAGAGGGTTGCCCATGACCAGCGCCGAGCTCGCCAAACCCAGCCGCAAACAACGGGTGCGAACCTTGTGGATTTCCGACGTGCACTTGGGCACGCGGGATTGCCAGGCCGAGCATTTGTCGCAATTTCTCAAGGGCTACCACACCGACAGGATTTACCTGGTCGGTGACATTATCGACGGCTGGAAACTGCGCGGTGGCATGTATTGGCCGCAGGCACACACCAACGTGATCCGCCGCTTGCTGACCATGAGCAAGCGCGGCACCGAAGTGATCTACGTCACCGGCAACCACGATGAATTCCTGCGGCGTTACTCGAAGCTGATTCTGGGCAATATCCAGTTGGTCGACGAGGCCGTGCACGTCACGGCTGACGGGCGCCATTTGCTGGTGATACACGGTGACCAGTTTGATGTGATCACCCGCTATCACCGCTGGCTGGCCTTTCTCGGCGACTCGGCCTACGAATTTACCCTGACGCTCAACCGCTGGCTCAACCACTGGCGCGCGCGATATGGCTACGGTTACTGGTCGTTGTCGGCGTACCTCAAGCACAAGGTGAAGACGGCGGTAAGCTTCATCAGTGACTTCGAAGAAGCCATCGCCCATGAATGTGTGAAGCGCGAATTGCACGGTGTGGTGTGCGGGCACATTCACCATGCCGAAATCCGCAAGGTCGGCGACGTGGATTACCTTAACTGCGGCGATTGGGTGGAGTCGTGCACGGCGCTGATCGAGCATTGGGACGGCACGATCGAGTTGTATCGCCTGGCGGATGCGCAGGCGCGTGAGGCCGAACTCAAGGCTGCCAAGGTTGCCGAACCCGCCTGAGCGAAAGAGAACCCTGTGGGAGCGAGCCAGCTCGCGAATGCAATACATCAGGCAAAGCTTTACTGCCTGACACTCCGCATTCGCGAGCAGGCTCGCTCCCACATTTTTAGTTGTGGTGTTCTCAAGCCGGGGTGTGTTCTTCCATCGCCGCTTTGTAGATCGAATTCTTCGGCTGGGCAAACAAGCGCTCCATCATCGGCTCAAAGAAGCTCAACGGCAGCGTGTCGTACTCCGGGTCAAACGCCGCTGCATCGTATCTGGCGCAAAACTCGGCGGTTGCCTGAAACTGCGGGTGCTCCTTGAACTGCTCGCGCAGATGCCGATCCATCCCCAGATGATGAAAGAAGTAGTAACCCTGAAACACCCCGTGTTTCTCGACCATCCACAGGTTTTCGGCACTGACGAACGGCTTGAGAATCGCCGCCGCAATGTCCGGATGGTTGTACGAGCCCAACGTATCGCCAATGTCGTGCAGCAGGGCGCACACCACATATTCCTCGTCACGGCCATCGCGAAAGGCGCGGGTGGCGGTTTGCAGCGAGTGGGTCAGGCGATCCACGGGGAATCCGCCGAAATCGCCTTCGAGCAATTTCAGGTGGGTGATGATGCGTGATGGCAACTGCTTGGCATAGGCGCTGAAGTCTGCGGCGATGATCGCCCAGTCTTCCTGGGTGCCATTCTGCATATGAGTGAAGCGGGCACTGACGGTCATCGGCAATCCTCGTAGTTGCTTGTTTTCAGAACGCCACGCGACCCAGAATCATGTCGCGGTACATGACGAAGTCGCCAAGCAGGCTGTAGAGCGGATGCTGGAATGTCGCCGGCCGGTTCTTTTCAAAGAAGAAATGTCCGGCCCACGCGAAGCTGTAGCCCGCCAGCGGCAGGGCCAATAACAGCAGCCAGGCGCCTTTGGCGATGGTCAGCGCGAGAATGAAAATAACCAAGGTCGTGCCAATGAAATGCAGGCGACGGCAGGTGCTGTTGTTGTGCTCGCTGAGGTAATACGGATAGAACTCGGCGAAGCTTTTGAAATGCTTGATGTTTTCCACGACTGCGATCTCTGTGGTTATTGTTCTGGCGACGAGTTGTGCTGCGGGTAGCCTATTTGAGTCTAGAGTGATCATGGGGGTGGGCCAGTGACAATTGGCGCCACTTTAGTATCCTTCGCAAATCGGGCCGCAACAGGCGACCCGCCATGCAAAAGAAAAACGCCATGAGCGAACGAACGACTTCTGCAAGCTGGGCGATGGGGATTGTCAAAGCATTGGAGATGGACGGCCTGGATTGCCGGGTTCTGTTCAAGCAACTGGGGCTGGATTACTCGGCTCTGGATGATCCGGATGCGCGTTTCCCGCAAGACTCCATGACCCGGCTCTGGCAACGGGCGGTGGAGGTGTCCGGCAATCCGGCCATCGGTCTGAACATGGGCAAAGTGGTGCGCCCGGCCTCGTTTCATGTCGCCGGTTACGCGCTGATGTCCAGTAATACCCTGGTCGAAGGCTTTCAACGGCTGGTGCGCTATCAACGAATCATTGCCGAAAGCGCTGACCTGAGTTTTCGTCTGCTGGATGAAGGTTACGCGCTGATTCTGACGGTGCACGGCGATCACCTGCCGCCCACCCGGCAAAGCGCCGAAGCGTCGCTGGCCTGTGCGCTCGCCCTGTGCGGCTGGCTGAGCGGGCGCACGCTGCATCCGGTCAAAGTGTTGCTGCAGGGCGATGAGCCGGCTGATCTGCAACCCTACAAACACGCTTTCCATGCGCCGCTGGTGTTCAGCGCGCCTTACGATGCGCTGATCTTCGAACGCGCTGACATGGAGGCGCCGCTGCCCACCGCCAACGAGGCCATGGCGCTGTTGCACGATCGCTTTGCGGGAGAGTACCTGGCGCGGTTTTCCGAAAGCCGTGTGACCCACAAGGCGCGACAGGTGCTTTGTCGGTTATTGCCTCAGGGCGAGCCCAAGCGCGATGCGGTGGCGCAGACTCTGCACCTCTCGCAACGCACGTTGCAACGCAGGCTGCAGGAGGAGGGCACGAGTTTTCAGCAGTTGCTCGATGACACTCGCCGCGAACTGGCCGAACAGTACCTGGCGCAGCCGAGCATGACCCTGCTGGAAATCGCCTATCTGTTGGGTTTTGCCGATCCGAGCAACTTTTTTCGTGCCTTCCGCCGCTGGTTCGACAGCACGCCCGGTGATTACCGGGCGCGGTTGGCCAAGGCGCTCAACGCCGTCAGTGACGCCAAAAGGCCGGTATACACAGTACAAACACCGTAATGATTTCCAGTCGGCCGAGCAGCATGCCGAACGAAAGGATCCACTTCGCGGCATCCGGCAGGGTGGCGAAGTTGCCCGCTGGGCCGATGGTCTCGCCAAGGCCCGGGCCGACGCCGGACACGGTGCTGGCGGCGCCGGTCAGCGCGGTCATCCAGTCCACGCCCAGCAGCGACAGGAGCAGGGCGATCACGCAGATGGTGATGGCGAAGAAAAACGAAAACGTCAGAATCGAACGCACGATCTCTTCGTCGAGCCGGTGACCGTTGTACTTCTGCTTGATCACTGCACGGGGGTGAATCAGCTGATTAAGGTTGGCCTTGAGCAGGATGTAGGCCACCTGGAAGCGGAAGATCTTGATCCCGCCTGCCGTCGACCCGGAGCAGCCGCCGACAAAACCCAGATAGAAGAACAACATCAACGAGAAGTTGCCCCACAGGCTGTAGTCGCCTAGGGCAAAACCGGTGGTGGTCAGCACTGACGTCACGTTCAGCGCCACATGGCGCAGCGCATCCAGCCAATGCAGTTGGGTCGTCCACCAGTACCAGGTGCCGAGCACCAGCCAGGTCACCAGCAACATCGCCAGCATGCCCTGCACCTGCTGATCCTTGATCAACGCGCGGCGATTACCGCGCATCGTCGCCACGTACAGGGTGAACGGCAGGCTGCCGAGAATCATGATGACGATCGCCACCCAGTGCACCGCCGGTTGCGTCCACTTGGCCAGGGACTGGTCGGAGGTCGAGAATCCGCCCGTGGAAATAGCCGACATCGCATGATTGATCGCGTCGAACAGGCTCATCCCGGCCCACCAGAACGCCAGGCTGCCGAGGATGGTGATGCCGACATACGCCCCCACGATCAGCCGCGCCACCATATGTGAGCGGGGCATGACCTTTTCCGAGCGATCCGACGATTCGGTCTGGAACAGGCGCATGCCACCAATTCGCAGCAGCGGCAGAATCGCCACCGCCATGCCGATAAAGCCGATGCCGCCAATCCAGTGCAGCAGTGAACGCCACATCAGAATCCCGGGGGACATGCTGTCGAGGCCGTTAAGCACGGTCGCGCCGGTCGCGGTAATGCCGGACATGCTTTCAAAAAACGAGTCGGTGTAGCTGATGTGCTGAGTCAGCAGGAACGGCAGCGCGGCGAAAATACACACCACCAGCCAACTGCTGACGGTCAGCAGGTACATGTCACGCGGGCGCAGGTGAATGTGTTCCGGGCGGCCCGGAATCACCAGTGCGAGGCCGGCAACGAAGGTGATCATACTCGCCCAGAGGAACGACGGCAGATCGCCGGTGCGGTCGAAAATCACCAGGGTGGCCATCGGCACGACCATGGCAATTGCCAGAGTGATCAGGAAGATGCCGATGATGAAACCAATGATCCGTAAGGTCGGCAACGCCATGAAGTCTGCTCGGGCTGATAGGGGAAGGGCGCCATTCTACCCGTGGGGCAGGGCATGTAAACCGGCATCCTTTTGGCAGATACCGCTAGAATAGCCGCATATTTTTTTCAGGAGGTGGCCGATGCAGGCTCTCGACGCTTTGCTCAACCGTGTTTCCGTTCCACGACTGGTCGAACCGGCCCCTACGGCGCAGCAGCGCGAAGCCCTGTTTGCCGCCGCGTTGCGCGCGCCGGATCACGGGCACTTGCAGCCGTATCGTTTTTTGACCGTCGAAGGCGCTGCGCGCGAGCAGATGGGCGAACTGTTGGCTGAAGCTGCGCAGAAGCAGGAAGGCGAAATCACTGAAGCCATGATCGACAAGGCGCGCAATGGCCCGCTGCGTGCACCGCTGGTGGTTGTGGTGATCGCGAAACTGCAGGAACACGTCAAGTACCCGAAGGCCGAGCAGTTGCTGGCCGCCGGGTGTGCCGCCCACGGGATTTTGCTGGCGGCGTATGCGCAGGGGATTGGTGCGGTTTGGCGTACCGGGGATCTGGCTTATTCGCAGCATGTCGCGAAAGGCTTGGGGCTGGAGGAGGGCGAGGAGGTGATTGCGTTCCTGTACCTCGGCACACCGCAGAAAGAGCCGCGAGTGGCGGAGAAGGTCGATCTGGCGGAGTTTGTCAGCGCTTGGCCTGGTAAGGCCTGAAGATCAAAAGCCCCTCACCCTAACCCTCTCCTGGAGGGAGAGGGGACTGATTGGGGGATGCTCACGAGATACGCCGACGTGAGCGATCTTTGCTGAATCCATAATCGACTCGGTATTTCAGGTCGATGTATAGCGCCAGATAACTCGGTCGGCCCCCTCTCCCTCCGGGAGAGGGCTGGGCGGCGTTCCGATGAGGGTGGCTCTTAGAGTTGGACGACTGCCCCCGGCACCAGCGGCAATTCCAGACTGGCAACAAACCCGCCGTCAGGATGATTCGCCAGCATCAAACTTCCACCATGCCGCTCCGCCGCACGTCGGGCAATCGCCAGGCCCAGACCATGGCCCGCCGCTGTCTGCCCCGGCGCCCGATAAAACGGCTCGCCCAACTGACTCAGGTGTTCGGCCTGAACCCCCGGGCCATGATCGCGAACACTGATGACTATCCGCTCACCCTGCCGCGAGGCCTGCATTTCAATCGCCTGACCCTGGGGATTGAAGCGCTGCGCATTGCGTAGCAGATTGTCCACGGCGCGCTCGATCATGGTCGGCCAGCCCTTCAGACTCAGCTGCGGCTCGATATCCAATCGTACGGTCTGTTCCGGCGACGCCAACTGCGCATCTTTTTGCAGGGCGCTCAGCAGCGTATTCACATCCACGTCTTCAGCGCTGGCGTTGTCGGCATCGACCCGCGCCAGCACCAGAATTTCACTGATCAGCGCTTCCAGGCGATCGCATTCGCGGGTCAGTCGTGGCCAGAGTTTTTCGCGTTCTTCAGGGTTGGCGCGCTCTGCCAGCGCCAGGGCAATTCGCAGCCGCGCCAGCGGTGAACGCAGTTCATGGGATACGTCGCGCAACAACTGACGCTGACTGCCGATCAGGCTTTGCAGACGCGCACCCATGCGGTTGAAGTCGTTGGCGAGCACGCCGAACTCATCGCGGCGGTTGGCCAGTTTGGCCAGGCTGTTCTGCTGATAAGTCGCCTGCCCCAGGTCATGTACCGCACCGCGCAAACGGCTGAGCGGACGGGTGATGGAGAAAGTCACCAGCAAGCTGAACAGGGTCAGTACCACCAGCGCAATGCCCAGCGCACTCAATGGCCAGAGCAGGCTTTCGCGGTGCCAGGAGTCGAGTTCGGGATGTGGGATGCGGTAGATGAACAGGTAGGTGTCACCGGTTTTTTCACTGGTGAACTCATCGGTCAGGCGCCGCCACGGCAGGCGTCGGTCATCGTTGTTCTGGCGGGCTTCGAAGGCTGCGGCACGACGGGGGAAGGTACCGCGCACGACCGGGTCTCCGCTTTCGTTCAGCACTTGAACGTCGATGTGGTACTGGCGCTTGCGTTGTTGAAGGATCTGCTGAGCGGCTTCTTCGCCTTGTGCTTCGTAGCTCTGCGTCCACTCAGCCGCGAGGGTGTTGAGGCCCGGATGGCGACTGAGGATCCACGCGTCCTGATTGAGCATGTGCCCCAAGAGAATGGACAGCCCTGCAACCAGAGCGATGGCCAGCCAGAAGCTTGCGAGAATACGCCAGAACAATGACCGCACAGAAAATCCTCAATCAAACGCGTAACCCCTGCAGGAGCTAAGGCAGGCTGCGATCTTTTGATCTTGTTTTTCAAAAGCAGAATCAAAAGATCGCAGCGTGCCGCACCTCCTGCAGAGGGCAGATGTGAACAGGCCCGACGGTGTTAGCCGTCGGGCCTGTGGTTAAAACATTATTGCGCTTTTTGCGGCTGTTGCGCTTTCCACGCCTTGAACTCAGCCCATTCGGCGCGACGCTCGGCTTTTTTCTTCTGGATCTCGTCGAATTTCTTCTGTTGATCCGGTTTCAGCACGGCGCGAACATCGGCCTCGGCTTTCTTGTGGTTGGCTGCCACCTCATCCTTCATGGCTTTCTGGTCAGCCGGCGAGAGTTTTTCCAGGTACTTGTCGACCACTTGCTTACGCTCGTGCATCTGCTCGCCCATGATCTTGCGGATCTGCTCGCGTTGTTCGCGTGACAGGTCGAGTTGGCTGTACGGGCCTTTGCCGTGCATGCCGTGCATCTGACCGCCGTGGCGTGGGCCGTCGAGCGGGCCACCCATCGGGCCGCCGTCTTGCGGCATGGCCATGGCGACGGTTGGCAGAGCGGCAGCGAACATCAGAGCGATAAGAGTCTTGCGCATGGTGTATCTCCTTGTCTCGTTCCCGGTACGTTCCGGATGAGTTCAGATTACGCAGATCAAGGTCAGCGGCGGTCAGCGCTATGTAAAGCTTGGGTAAACACGATTTGTCATCGACCTGACAAACAATCACGCAAATCGATCCGCGACCCCATGTAGGAGCTGCCGAAGGCTGCGATCTTTTGATTTTGTTTTTAAAGCAAGATCAAAAGATCGCAGCCTTCGTCATCGCAATGCAGGAGGCCGTGCAGGGTTACAGGCAGTAGAAGTAACCGCGGCTGCGCAGGGCAACGATGCGCGGGCGGCCGTCGGGGTGCGGGCCGATTTTTTTGCGCAGGTTGCTCACGTGCATGTCGAGGCTGCGGTCGTACAGGGTCAGCTTGCGGCCGAGGGCCAGTTGCGCCAGTTCCTGTTTGTCCAGCGGCTCGCCGGGCTGCTTGAGCAGGGCTTCGAGCAGACGGCTTTCGGAAACGGTGAGGGTCAGTTCTCTCTCGTCGATGCTGACCACGCCGCGCACCGGGCTGAAACTCAGGTCGCCCAGCTCAAGCTGCGTCGACACGGCCGCCGGGTGGCTGCGGCGCAGTACGGCGCGCAGGCGCGCGGTCAGCTCACGGGGATCACACGGTTTGGCCAGGTAGTCGTCAGCGCCCAGTTCCAGGCCGAGGATCCGGTCCAGTGGTTCGCCACGGGCCGAGAGCATCAACACCGGCAGATCGGCGTGATCGTTGCGCAATTGCTTGAGCAATTCCAGACCGCTGCCATCGGGCAGCATCACGTCCAGCACCACCGCCGCCGGGGCGGTTTCGGCCAAGGCCTTGCGGGCGCTCTGGCCATCGTGGCAGGCACGTACCTGGAAGCCTTCCTGGCTTAGCCAACTGCTCAGGAGCTCACACAGCTCCTGGTCATCATCAATAATTAACAGCTCGCTCATGACTCACTCAATTTAACCATTGCCGACGTTTTCGGCTTGCCCCACTGGCAAAGATACCGCAGAGCAGCGCCAATAGCGCTACTCCGGCACCCGTGACGAACCACTGCTGCTGATCGGTCAACAAGCGCGGCAGCGGGCTGGCCTGGGCTTCCTTGAGTTGCAGCTTGAGGCGCTGGTTCTCTTGGCGCAACCGGGCGAGCTGAGCGCTTTCACGTTGGTTGTCGGCATTTTGCAGTTGTTTGCTCAGTTCTTCCCGCTGCTGCTCGCTCACTTTGAGGCGCTGTTGCAACTCGGTGATCTGGCTGCCGGCACTTAATGACAATGGCGTGGAGCTGCCGCCTTCGGTGGTTTCATCACCATGGGCAGGCGCCATGATCGATAACGTGACCAACATCAGACACAACGGACCCTTGCGCATCGCGACACCTGTTTCCAAATGGATATTGGGCAGGTTGTCGGCAGGCAAACGAGAATAATGAGCGATTGAGAGTGTGATGAACAGACAAGGTTCAGTGTTACAGGCGTGTCGCGGGTAATGAGGAGATGAATCTCCTCATTACCGGACTTTTTAAGGCAGGACTTGCTTGAACGGCTTCACGATCACGTTGGCATAAACGCCTGCCGCGATGTAGGGATCGGCATCTGCCCAGGCTTGCGCGGCGCTCAGGGAGTCGAATTCGGCAACGATCAGGCTGCCGGTGAAACCCGCTGCGCCCGGATCATTGCTGTCGACGGCCGGGTGCGGGCCGGCCAATACGATACGACCTTCGCCCTTGAGCGCTTGCAGGCGTTCCAGATGCGCAGGGCGCGCAGCCAGGCGAGCTTCCAGTGAATTGGCGACGTCGGTGGCAATGATTGCGTAGAGCATGTCAGTCCTCGGTTTTTGGTGTTGTGGTATCGGCGTCATGCAGGTGACGGGACAGGTAAACGCCTTGCGCGACCAGGAATAGCACGGTCATGCCCAGACTGCCGAACACCTTGAAGTCCACCCAGATGCTCTGGAAGGTGAAGGCGACGAACAGGTTGGCGGCCCCGCAGAACAGGAAAAAGGCGATCCAGGCGATGTTCAGACGGGTCCACACCGGATCCGGCAGGGTCAGCGCGTGGCCCATGATGCGTTTGATCAGCAGGCGGTCACCGATGAAGTGGCTGCCGATGAAGGCGACGGCGAACAGCCAGTTGACCACCGGGGCTTTCCATTTCAGGAAGGTCTCGCTGTGGAACGCCAGTGTCAGGCTGCCGAACACGAGGCAGGCGATCAGGGTCAGCCATTGGCTCTTTTCCAGCTTGCGCTGTTGGATGAAAAGCGCGCCATACACCACCAGGGAGCTGATGATCAGCATCGCGGTGGCGCTGTAAATACCGCCTACAGTCACTTCATGGCCAGCGATGTCGACGACCCGTGGATCAAGTTTGTAAACGATGAAGAACAGCAAAAGCGGGATGAAATCGATGAATTGTTTCACAGTGAGAGCCAGAAGCTGGATGTGGCGGCATAATAACAAACATATGGGCGCGCGATAGCGCTCGCTGATTTGAGGTTACAACTCTCCGTGAATGTTGATTTGCACTGCCATAGCACGGCCTCCGATGGCGCCCTGGCGCCTGCGGTTCTGGTTGCGCGTGCGTTCGAGAACGGCGTGCGAGTCCTGGCCCTGACCGACCACGACACCCTCGAAGGCCTCGCCGAAGCGCGCACTGCCGCGACCGAACTGGGGATGCAACTGGTCAACGGTGTCGAGTTGTCCTGCACCTGGGGAGGGGCGACCATTCATGTGTTGGGTTACGGTTTCGACGTCAATGCCGCACCGTTGGTCGAGGCGATCGCCAGATTGCACGATGGGCGTTGGCTGCGGTCGGAAGAAATAAGCCGCAAGCTCGCCCTCAAGGGCATGCCCGGTGCCCTCGATGGCGCGAGGCAGATCCAGCAGGAACTGGGCGACAGCGGCAACGCCCCGGCCCGTCCACATTTCGCCGACTGGATGGTCCGTGAAGGTTTTGTAAAGGATCGCGCCGAAGCCTTCCGCAAATGGCTTGGCGCCGGCAAGCTGGGCGACGTCAAACAACACTGGCCGACGCTCGAAGACACCGTTGGCACGTTGCGCGCTGCGGGTGCCTGGGTCAGCCTGGCGCATCCGTGGCATTACGATTTCACCCGCAGCAAACGCCGAAAGCTGATTGCCGACTATATTCAAGCGGGCGGGCACGCGATTGAAGTGGTCAATGGCCATCAGCCCGCGGAACAGGTGGGCAGCCTGGCAATCCTTGCCCGTGAGTTCGGTCTGCTGGTCAGCGCCGGCAGTGATTTTCATGGCCCTGGAGGTTGGTCCGAGATCGGCCAGTACCGGCCGGTTCCCGAGGACCTTCCACCCCTGTGGTGTCGGTTCAAACATGACACAGTTATTGCCGCCGTCTGAACAGGTAGAGAACGTGAGTCAATTTTTCCAGATACATCCGGAAAACCCGCAAGCGCGCCTGATCAAACAGGCGGTCGAGATCATCCGCAAGGGCGGGGTCGTGATTTATCCCACCGACTCTTCCTACGCCATCGGTTGCCAAATCGGCGACAAGACCGCTATCGAGCGCGTTCGACGCTTGCGTCAGCTCGACGAAAAGCACAACTTCGCGCTGATCTGCAGCGACCTGTCGCAACTGGGCAACTACGCCAAGATCGATACCGGCACCTTCCGTATTCTCAAGGCGCATTTGCCGGGGCCGTACACCTTCATTCTCAACGCCACCCGTGAAGTGCCGCGCCTGTTGCTGCACCCCAAGAAGCGCACCATCGGTTTGCGCGTTCCCAGCCATCCGATTGCGCTGGCGCTGCTGGCCGAACTTGGCGAGCCGCTGATGAGCGTGACGCTGATCATGCCCGGTGATGAGGATCCAATGACGGATCCATACGAAATGCGTCAATTGCTTGAGCATCAAGTGGACCTGATCATCGACGGCGGTTTTGGCGGCATCAAGGCCTCCACCGTGATTGACCTGACGGGCGACGATCCTGAAGTAGTCCGCGTCGGTTGCGGCGATCCGACCCCGTTCATGGTCGAGGCCTGAATGTCCGCAGTGGAAACCGTTGCCGATCCTCAGGCCGGCGCCCAGCAGGAACTGCCGTTCGCCATGGTCTATGGCCAGGCGGTCATGGAAATGCCGCTGGACCTGTACATTCCGCCGGATGCGCTGGAAGTCTTTCTTGAGGCCTTCGAAGGCCCGCTCGACCTGCTGCTGTACCTGATCCGCAAACAGAACATCAACATCCTCGACATCCCTGTGGCGGAAATCACTCGCCAGTACATGGGCTACGTCGAGTTGATGCAGTCGGTGCGTCTGGAGCTGGCCGCCGAGTATCTGGTGATGGCTGCGATGCTCGCCGAGATCAAATCGCGCATGCTTCTGCCACGGGCCGAAACCGTCGAGGCGGAAGAGGACGACCCGCGCGCCGAACTGATCCGTCGCCTGCAGGAGTACGAGCGTTTCAAGGCTGCTGCCGAAGGCATCGACGGCTTGAGCCGGGTTGGCCGTGATGTGGTCGTGCCCAAGCTCGACGCCCCTGAAGCCCGGGCGCGCAAGTTGTTGCCCGACGTGGCGCTGGAAGAGATTTTGATGTGCATGGCCGAAGTGCTGCGCCGTGGCGACATGTTTGAAAGCCATCAGGTCAGCCGCGAAGCGCTGTCCACCCGCGAACGCATGAGCGATGTGCTGGAGCGGCTCAAGGGCGGCGGTTTTGTGCCGTTCGTCGAGCTGTTTACCGCCGAAGAAGGTCGCCTGGGTGTAGTGGTGACCTTTATGGCGATCCTTGAACTGGTCAAGGAATCCTTGGTCGAGCTGGTGCAGAATGAGCCGTTCGCCGCGATCCACGTGCGAGCCCGAGCCGAATAACGAGTCGAAACATGAACCTGACTGAACCCCGCGAGCTGGCGCCCCTGCTTGAAGCCTTTCTGTTGGCCTCGGGAAAGCCGCAATCCCTTGAGCGCCTTTTTGAACTGTTCGAAGAAGGCGAACGGCCTGAACCGGCAGTCTTCAAGAAAGCCCTGACCCTGCTGGGCAAGTCCTGCGAGGGCCGGGCGTTCGAGCTCAAAGAGGTCTCGTCCGGCTATCGCTTGCAGATCCGCGAGAAGTTTTCGCCGTGGGTCGGGCGCCTGTGGGAAGAGCGGCCGCAGCGTTATTCCCGGGCCCTGCTGGAAACCATCGCGCTGATCGCCTATCGCCAGCCGATCACCCGTGGCGAGATCGAAGACGTACGGGGCGTAGCGGTCAACAGCAACATCGTCAAAACCCTGCTCGAACGCGAGTGGATCCGCGTCGTCGGCTACCGCGATGTGCCCGGCAAACCGGCGATGTTCGCCACTACCAAGGGGTTTCTCGATCACTTCAACCTGAAGAATCTGGAAGACCTGCCACCGCTGGCCGAACTGCGCGAGATGGAAGCCGACCCGATACTCGATTTCGACGACGCCCCGGTGCCGCAAGGCTTGCAGGAACTGGCCGACGCCAGCGCCGAGCCGGAGGAAGAGAAAGAAGAAACCAGTTTCCATACGCTGTTGCTGGAACTGGACACCATGGAGGAGGGGATCAAGACCGACTTCGACGATTTGTTGCGCGATGGCGCCGATGCCGATGCCGAAGCACCGTCGACCGAGATCGAAACTGTCGAGCCGGTGAACGAAGTTGAACTCGACGAAGAGCCGCAAGCCGAACCTGAAGAGGACATTCTGGGCGTAGCCGAAGCTCGGGAAAAACTGCTCGCTGCCGTGGCGGCTCTGGAGCCACCCGCGCCAGAACCCGAACCGGAGTTGAGCGAAGAAGAAGCCGAAGCCCGCGCCCTGGCCGAAGCCATCGAAGCCGAACGCCGCGAGTTCGAGGACTGATCCTTCCTCAAGAACACTGTTGCCCCCTGTGGGAGCGAGCCTGCTCGCGAATGCGGTGTATCAGGCAACGATGATGTCGACTGACAGGACCCTTTCGCGAGCAGGCTCGCTCCCACATGGAGCGCTGTACATCTGGAGTATCTGATGAGTTCTACAAAAGACCCCTGCATCAGCCTCTGCAAATTCACCGACGACATCTGCCTCGGTTGCGGGCGCAGCAAGCGCGAAATCAAGGCCTGGAAGAAACTCGACAAGGACGACAAGCGCACTGTACTGGCCGAAGCGGCGTTGCGCCTGATCAAACTCGGTGGCGCCGGTCGGCGGAAAAAGAAATAACCTTGGCCTGATCGACTAGTCTCTGATGCGCGATGCCGCACATCCGCGTATGATTCGCGACCCTTCGCCGATCCCTTCGGTGAAGAACCCAGATTCCAATGCTTCAGACGCCCAGCTCAGGACGGCTGAACAGACCACACCGGGAGGTGCCCAGATGAGTGACATCAATCAGAAAGACGACCAGGAAATCGGCCCAGCAGGCGAAAAACTGCAGAAAGTCCTCGCCCGTATCGGCGTCGGCTCGCGCCGTGACGTGGAAGCCTGGATCACCCAGGGCCGGATCAAGGTCAATGGCAAAGACGCCACCCTCGGTCTGCGCGTCGACATTCTCGACGCTATCACCATTGATGGCAAAGTGATCAAGCGTGAAGAGGCTGCCGAATCGGTGCGCCGCGTGATCATGTACAACAAACCCGATGGCGAGATCTGCACCCGTGACGACCCGGAAGGCCGTCCGACCGTGTTCGACAAGCTGCCGCGTCCGAAAGAAGGGCGCTGGATCAACATCGGTCGTCTCGACATCAACACCACCGGTCTGCTGATGTTCACCACCGATGGTGAACTGGCCAACCGTCTGATGCACCCGTCGTACGAAATGGACCGCGAGTACGCCGTGCGTGTACGCGGTGAAGTCGATGACGAAATGATCGAGCGCCTGAAGGCGGGCGTGGTGCTGGAAGACGGTCCTGCCAGGTTCACCGACATCAAGCAGGCACCGGGCGGCGAAGGCTTCAACCACTGGTATCACTGCGTGGTGATGGAAGGTCGTAACCGTGAGGTTCGTCGTCTGTGGGAATCCCAGGGCCTGGTGGTCAGCCGTCTGAAGCGCGTGCGTTTCGGCCCGGTGTTCCTCAACTCGGATCTGCCGATGGGCCGCTGGCGCGAAATGAGCCAGTACGAAGTCGACATTCTGAGTGCTGAAGTGGGTCTGACACCGGTGGCGATGCCGCAACTGAACGCCAAGAGCAAAGACAAGCTTGAGCGTCTGCAGCGCAAATCGTCGCGCCCGATGGGCAAGACCGAGCGCGTGCGTACGCTGCGTCCTGCCGCTGGTGCTCCGACCGGCCCGCGTCCATCGCGCGAGCCGCACATCGAAGGCGAGCGACCGGGTCGCAAGCCGGTTGTCCGTGACGGCGAGCGCGCTCCTCGTCCGGCCAACGGTCGCACCGAGCGTGGCGAGCGGGGTGCACCTGCCGGTCGTGGCACGCCAGTGGCGGATCGTCCAGCGGACACCACCAACAAGCGTCCGGCCAAACCTGCACCAAAGCGTCCGGGGATCAAACTGGCCGAAGACAAGCCATCGGGCAAGCGTCGCGGCGCACCGGCAGGTTCCGGCCAGCGTCCGGGTTTCGGTCGCAAGAAACCGGAATAAGGCAGCGGTGAGCTTCTAGCGGCAAGCTTCAAGCTAAAGCAGAAACGCCAACCGCAGGGTTGGCGTTTTTTTTCGTCTGGTGAAAGTGGGGTAGTGCTTTTGAGGGACTCATCGCTGGCAAGCCAGCTCCCACAGGTTTTTGTTGCGTTGCATAAATCCTGTGAACACCGCAGATCCCTGTGGGAGCTGGCTTGCCAGCGATGAGGCCAATGCAGCCCCATGATTTCCAGAATCAGAACACAAACCGCCCATCAAACACCGGCTTGTCATCCAGCGCCAACACCCCTCCAGAGAAGATCAGATCCAGGTGATGGCTGCCCTTGGCCCCGCCACCCAGCCCCAGATGCAAGCCACAATGGCGTTCCTCGAACCCGGCGTTGCGCGCATAGAGGTCTTTCACGCCTTCGTTGGTGCCAATCCCCAGTTCCTCGATCCGCCGGTTCGACGGATTCGCATCCAGGTATTTGTTGAAGTCATGCTCCAGGCCCGGCACATCCGTGGCGATGCGGCTGATGGTCGAGTTTTCGATCCACAACTCCAGCGGCGACTCCAGCACGCCGTACTTGCGCGCAAACGGAATGGTGCTGAGGAAGGTGCCCTTGAACTTCACGTGGCCGTTGATTTCTTCGCTGTGGGTGGCGATTTCACCGGGGGTCAGGTCGAAGTTGCCGACACCATTGATGTCGGTCCACTTCTTGATGCTGCTCATCGGCGTTTCAAACCATGAGCCGATGTCATCCTTGAAACTCAGCGTCGTGGCCTGGGACATGCGCTGAATCAGGTGGCTGTTCAGGCCGGCAATCCGCTGCGGCGTGACGCTGAACGTGTCGTAGAAATAATCGCCGTAATCCTTGAACAGCAGTGACTTCTTCCAGTTTTGCGCCATGACCGCTTGTAGCGCGCGGACAAACTCCGGGCCGTCGGGGCTTGGGTTAGGCAGGGTGGAAGAGTCGTAGAAGAAAATGTACAGATCGCTGTCGGTTATCGCCAAGGTCAGCGCTGCGGTGCTTTCCAGATCCAGGCGCCGGGCGCTGAAGTTGAAACGCGGATGATCGCCGGCCTGTTCGGCGATTGCGCCGGTCAGGGCTTCGTAATCGGCGGTGTGGCCGAGCAATACCTGCGCCGAGTCGAGACCGGCGAGGGCTGGATGATGTTCGAGGTAGTAAAGGAAATGCGAGATCGCGCGGGGCTTATCCATGAGTCCTCCCTGACTGACCGTGAAGAAAGCGGCAGGCACGACCGGCCCGATCGTGCCTGCCCGGTGATGTCTTTACAGAGGCCACATCGCCGTGCCGAACGGAACGACCGCGTCGGCTTGCATCATTTCTACGGCGGCCTCGTGGGTCGGTGCTTCAAACCATTCGTCCAGTTGCAGTTCGCTATCCAAGTCTTTTTCGAATGCTTGCATGGTCGATCTCCTAGATGACTTTCACGGTTGTGACTGGCCGGTCGAGTTGGCCGGCGAGACGTGAAGAACCTAGTTCAGGGATTTTTACAATGCAAAAAATCATTCATTTAATTTTTAAATAGATTTTTTATTCTGTTTTTGGCGGCGGTTTTCTTATTTAAAAACAAAAAACTAAGCGTTCGGATCGTTAGCAAGCTAGCTACCGTCAATTTGCAGACGTCTGACAGAAATTTCTGAAATGGAAACTCTTCGTTACGGTCTGTAAATAAATGTTTACGAAATCTGCGGTAAACCCCAGTGAAAGGAGCCTGATGTCAACGCTGTAAGGAAAACCTGCCGAAGCCCCATCGGCCTGGAGCTGCGCAAGGCTCTGGCGCGCTTGTTTCAGAGGCGTTTGAAGGGTGAGATGCGCCTCATACCTGCCGTGCAGGTGCATAACAAGAAGGAGGCGCAATGAACGCCGTGACTGATTTCCACTTCTCACCGTGGGACGGTTTTCCTGCCGTTCCCGTCGATGGCCCGCAAAGGCTTGACTCAATTTTTGCAGCCGCTCGAGCGTCTCGAGGCGGACACACGCAATCCCGGCAACCGACACGCTGATCCAGCGGGGTCTGGCGGCAGGGGGTTAGCGGTGTACAATGCGCCGCGTTTTAACTGTGACCCTCTGCGTAATCGCATGAATCTCAAGGCTATACGCCTTGTTCACTCCGCCGCGCCACAAGCGTATCGGGTTCGATTTCGTCACAGATAAAAACAAACAGGTGACGCATGACCGTTGTAAAAAAGCTGAACTCCTGGTGCCTGCGCTGGGGTTTGATCGGGGCTGCTTGAAATCGCAACCTTGCAGCAACGTCTACTGAACATCATCAAACCTTGCGTGAGACCTTTTTCATGAGTGGACAACCCTCGCAATCAGGCGAGCTGAAACGCGGCCTGAAAAATCGACATATTCAACTGATCGCCCTCGGTGGCGCGATCGGTACAGGATTGTTCCTCGGCTCGGCCGGGGTCCTGAAATCCGCCGGCCCGTCGATGATCCTCGGCTACGCCATCTGCGGCTTCATCGCCTTCATGATCATGCGCCAGTTGGGCGAGATGATCGTCGAAGAGCCGGTGGCCGGTTCCTTCAGCCATTTCGCGCACAAGTACTGGGGCGGCTTTGCCGGTTTCCTGTCGGGCTGGAACTGCTGGATTCTGTACATTCTGGTGGGCATGTCGGAGCTGACTGCGGTCGGCAAGTACATCCACTACTGGGCACCGGAGATCCCGACCTGGGTGTCTGCTGCCGGGTTCTTCGTGCTGATCAACCTGATCAACCTGGCCAACGTCAAAGTCTTCGGTGAAGCCGAATTCTGGTTCGCGATCATCAAGGTCGTGGCGATTGTCGGCATGATTGCCCTCGGCAGCTACCTGCTGGTCAGCGGCAACGGTGGCCCGCAAGCCTCGGTCAGCAACCTGTGGTCCCACGGTGGTTTCTTCCCCAACGGCGTCAGCGGTCTGGTGATGGCCATGGCGATCATCATGTTCTCGTTCGGTGGCCTGGAAATGCTCGGTTTCACCGCAGCCGAGGCCGACAAGCCAAAAACCGTGATCCCGAAAGCGATCAATCAGGTGATCTACCGGATCCTGATTTTCTACATCGGCGCCCTGGTGATCCTGCTGTCGCTGACCCCATGGGACAGCCTGCTGGCAACCCTCAACGCGTCTGGCGATTCCTACAGCGGCAGCCCGTTCGTGCAGGTGTTCTCGATGCTCGGCAGCAACACTGCCGCGCACATTCTCAACTTCGTGGTGCTGACCGCTGCGCTGTCGGTATACAACAGCGGCACCTACTGCAACAGCCGCATGCTCCTGGGCATGGCCGAGCAGGGTGATGCGCCGAAAGCGCTGGCGAAAATCGACAAGCGCGGCGTGCCGGTGCGTTCGATTCTGGCCTCCGCGGCGGTAACGCTGGTGGCGGTGCTGCTCAATTACCTGATCCCGCAGCATGCGCTGGAACTGTTGATGTCGCTGGTTGTGGCGACCCTGGTGATCAACTGGGCAATGATCAGCTTCTCGCACTTCAAGTTCCGTCAGCACATGAACAAAACCAAGCAGACGCCGTTGTTCAAGGCTCTGTGGTATCCGTACGGCAACTACGTTTGCCTGGCGTTCGTCGCGTTCATTCTCGGCGTGATGCTGTTGATCCCGGGCATTCAGATCTCGGTGTACGCGATTCCGGTGTGGGTCGTGTTCATGTGGGTCTGCTACGTGATCAAGAACAAGCGTGGCGCGCAGCAGGCGCTGCACGCGGCGAGTTCTGCCGCCAAGTAAGCAAGCTGCACAAACAACAAACCCGGCCAATGTGCCGGGTTTGTTGTTTCTGAGCCTTTTGCGAATTCCCTGTGGGAGCGAGCCTGCTCGCGAAGGCGGTGCGTCAGTTGAACGATTTTCGACTGACACTGCGTATTCGCGAGCAGGCTCGCTCCCACAGTGGATCTTCGTCAGGTTCGAGAGGGTTTTCGCGGTATCCTGCGCGTACTGAATACGGACGCTTTTCCATGCTGGTGATTTCCAACAATGTGCATCTGCCGGATGCCGAGATCGAATTGACGGCCATTCGCGCCCAGGGTGCCGGTGGACAGAACGTCAACAAGGTCTCCAGTGCCATGCACCTGCGCTTCGACATTGCGGCCTCGTCCTTGCCCCAGTTCTACAAGGAACGGTTGCTGGCGCTGCGCGACAGTCGCATCACCAGCGACGGCGTGTTGATCATCAAGGCCCAGCAATACCGCACGCAGGAAGCCAACCGGGCCGATGCGCTGGAACGTCTGGTGGAGTTGATCGTCAGCGCCACCAAAGTTGAGAAGAAACGTCGCCCGACCAAGCCGACCCTCGGTTCAAAGAAGCGTCGGCTCGAATCGAAAACCAAGCGCGGCAGCATCAAGGCCGGGCGCGGCAAGGTGGATTTCTAGTCTTCGCGGTATTTCGCCGTGTGCTTGTACAGGTACACGCTCAGCGCCAGGCCACTCAGCGCGGCGAGGGCGGCGAACAGGAAGATCGAGGCGAAACCGAATCCGGCAGCAATGGCCCCGGCCAACGGCCCGGTGATCCCCAGCGACAGGTCGATGAACAGCGAGTAGGCGCCGACTGCCGCGCCCCGGCTGGACGCAGGCACCAGATTCACCGCTTCTACGCCCAGCGCCGGGAACACCAGCGAGAAGCCGAAACCGCTCAGTGCCGCGCCCGCCAAGGCCCAATGCGCATCCGGCGCCAGCCACAGCAGCAACAGCCCCAGTGTCTCTACCGACAAACAGGCAATCGCCACGCGAAAGCCGCCGAGGCGGTTGATCAGGTTGCCGAACAAGAGCCGCGCGCCGATGAAACTGGCGCCGAACAGGCTCAGGCACAACACCGCGTTGTCCCAATGCTGCGTGGCGTAATACAGGGTGATGAAGGTGGCGATGGTGCCGAAACCAATCGAGCCCAGCGCCAGTCCGCAGCCGTGCGGGAAAACCCGGCCAAGCACATGCATGAACGGCAAGCGCTCACCGGCGACCACCGGGGCGGCGGTTTTCGGCCACGCCAGCAGCAGGCCCAGCACGGCCAGCAAGATGATGCTCACGCCCATGCTCCACAAGCCCAGTCGACTGACCAGCCACACCCCGAACGGCGCGCCGATCGCCAGTGCGCCGTAACTGGCGATGCCATTCCACGAGATGACTTTGGCGGTGTTCGCTGCGCCGACGCGGCCGATGCCCCAGCCAATCGAGCCGGAGCCGACCAGGCTTTCCGCGCTGCCCAATACCAGACGCCCGATCAACAGGCTGATCAGGCTCAGCATCGGCAGGTTCGGCGTCCACGCGGAAATCAGCATGAACACGCCGCTAAGGCCACAACCGGCCAGGCCATACATGACGGCCAGTTTGCTGCCCTTGTTGTCGATGATCTTGCCGGCGTATGGGCGGCTGAGCAGGGTAGCGAGGTATTGCACACTGATCACCAGCCCGGCGACGACCGCGCCAAAACCCAGATCACTGTGGACATAGCCCGGCAGCACTGCTAGCGGAATGCCGATGTTCAGATAACCGATAAAGGTGAAGAGGACGATGGAAACAACCTGCAGCGTAACCTTCATAGGGCGCTGGGGCTCGGACATAGAGGACGACATGGGTAAAGATCCACGGGAGCAGCACAATAGATAGGCTGCTCATGATACCGGCGAGAAAAAATCTGGGGCGGGAAAAGTAAAACTATTTGCCTGGCGGCGACTTCAGGGTTTGGCGGGAGCAACCAGTTGCGTGGTGACCAGTGCAGCGAGGGCATTTTCTTCGCTGCCGAAACGGGCGAGCAGGGCGGCTTGTTTCTCGGGAGAGAGGCGGCTCCAGATCTCGATCATTTTCTCGGTGGCGCCGATCAGGACGGCAGCTTGGCTTTCGGAGAATTCGTCGGTCATGGCGGGCTCGGTTCAGGCAGTGTGGAAAGCGCATCTTAGCGCTTTCCACACGGTCTGTACGGCGGGTGTTGCTTACTCGTCGCTGTCGGCCGGACGGCTCTCAGCAGCTTCTTCAGGCTCGGCCTGTGCGGCGCCGGCTTGTTGCATGGTCGTCTGCTCAGGCTCGTGCAGGCTTGGGAAGGGGAGATTAGGAATCTCGTGCATGGTTGCGCTCCTCGCTAAGTCTGTTGATAGATCTGGTAGATCCGCGCTTTCAGAAAGCTTGCGCAGGATACAGCAGGAAAAATGACAATCAGACTTTTAATTCAATTTATTGCGACAAATGGCCGCAGGGGGAGGGCGGGAAGCAAAAGATTGCTGCAAAAACAAATGCAGGAGCTACCGCAGGCTGCGATCTTTTGATCTTGCTTTAAAAAAGATCAAAAGATCGCAGCCTGCGGCAGCTCCTACAGGGTATTGCGGTGTTACTTGCAGACGTCGGCGATTGCGTCGGCCAGCAGCGCCAGGCGCGTCGCATCGATGCCGGCAACGTTGGCCCGACCCGAACTCACCATGTACACACTGTGATGCTCGCGCAGTTGTTTCACTTGCTCCGGCGACAGGCCGGTGTAGGAGAACATCCCGCGCTGCACGCCAATGTGTGCAAAACGCTCGCGCAACCCGTGCGGCTCCAGCGCTTCGACCAGGCCGCTGCGCAATTGCGCAATACGCAAGCGCATGGCTTCCACTTCGTCAGCCCAACGGGCTTTGAGCTCTGGATCAGCGAGGATCGTCGCGACCACAGATGCACCGTGATCCGGCGGCGTCGACCACAGATTACGGGCGATGTTGGCCAGTTGGCTGCGGATATCGATGAGCTTGTCGGCGCTTTTCGCGCAGACGATCAGCGCACCGGTACGGTCGCGATACAGGCCGAAGTTTTTCGAGCAGGAACTGGTGATCAACAGCTCAGGCAGTTCAGCGGCGAATAACCGGGTTGACCACGCATCCTGCTCCAGGCCATCGCCAAAGCCCTGATAGGCGAAGTCGATCAGCGGCAGCAAATCACGGCTGCGCACGACGTCCAGCACACGCTGCCAGTCGTCATGGCTGAGGTCGAAACCGGTCGGGTTGTGGCAGCACGCATGCAGCAACACCACGTCGCCCTTCGGCACTTCATTGAGCACCGCGAGCATCGCTTCGACGTCGAGACGGTTGTCGCTGCCCACATAAGGGTAGTGACTGGCCTTGACCCCGGCCGCCGCAAAAATGGTTTCGTGGATCGGCCAGGTCGGATTGCTCAGCCATACACCTTTGCCCGGCAGGCATTGGGCGATGAAGTCGGCAGCCAGACGCAGGGCGCCAGTGCCGCCCGGCGTCTGAGTGGCGCCTGCACGCTGCTCGGCGAGCAGTTTCGAACCGGCGCCAAGCACCAGCTCGTTGATGACCTTGCCGAACAACGGATTGCCGTGGCCACCGATGTAGGTCTTGGTGTCCTGGCTTTCGACCAGCCGCGCCTCGGCGATTTTCACCGCTTCAGGGATCGGCGTCAGGCCCTGGGCGTCCTTGTAGACGCCAACGCCCAGGTCGAATTTGCGCGGGTTAGGGTCCTGCGCATACGCCTCCATCAAACCGAGGATAGGGTCGCCGGGTACCCGGCCGATGGCGTCAAAGTGCATTACTTGCGTCCTTCAGCGGTCATGGCTACTTCATCCGTGCGCGCGGCCATGATGAAGTCGTTACGGTGCAGGCCTTTGATCGAGTGGCTCCACCAGGTCACGGTGACTTTGCCCCATTCGGTCAGCAGGCCCGGGTGGTGACCTTCGGCCTCGGAGATCTCGCCGACGGCGTTGGTGAAGGCCAGCGCGTGCTTGAAGTTTTTGAACAGGAACAGTTTTTCCAGTTGCATCACGCCATCGCGAACTTCGATGTTCCAGTCAGGGATCTGCTTGATCAGGATCGGCAGTTCTTCGTCGCTGACTTGTGGCGCATCGGCGCGGCAGGCTTCGCAGTGGGCTTGGTTCAAAGTAGACATGGTGGGCTTCCTGAAATCTGGAGGTGTTTTTTTATATTGGCCGTCAATGCCGCCACGCTAAAGCAAAGTGGCGGCAACTGACAGACTCACTTGTCAGCAAAAGTGGCGGGTCACGCCGCTTTTGGTTTTGGCGGAAATTTCGGCGCGTGCAGACCTAGCTGCATACCTTGTCTGACCATGGCCATGATGTCTTCATGAGCCACATCGAACAGGCGCTTGAGGTTCGGCAGGACAAAGTACAGCGGTTGCAGGATGTCGATGCGATACGGCGTGCGCATCGCTTCCAGCGGATCGAATACCTGATGCTCGGGCTCGTCCGACAACGAATAAACAGTTTCTTTGGGCGAAGACAGGATGCCGCCGCCGTAGATGCGTTTGCCTTGCGGGGTGTCGACCAGGCCGAACTCGATGGTCATCCAGTACAGACGCGCGAGGTAAACGCGCTCTTCCTTGGTGGCTTGCAGGCCTAGTTTGCCGTAGGTGTGAGTGAATTCGGCGAACCACGGGTTGGTCAGCAACGGGCAGTGACCAAAAATCTCGTGGAAAATATCCGGCTCTTGCAGGTAGTCCAGCTCTTCGCGGGTGCGAATGAACGTGGCCACCGGAAATTGTTTGCTGGCGAGCAATTCGAAGAAGGTCTGGAAGGGGATCAGCGCCGGGACACGGGCGACCTGCCAGCCGGTGGTCTCGCCGAGCACTTTGTTGATCTCGCCCAGTTGCGGGATGCGGTCGTGGGGCAGACCGAGTTTTTCGATACCGTCCAGGTACTCCTGGCACGCACGACCCTCGAGCACTTTCAGTTGGCGAGTGATCAGCGTGTTCCACACCGCGTGTTCTTCGGCGGGGTAGTCGATAAAACCTTGCGCATCGGGCTCGCGGGCCACGTATTGCGTCTGCTTCATACTGCTCTCCTGCTAGGGGAATTCGTTCTTGTTATGTCCAGCGATGGACTCAGAATTACCTGAGAGCGCGTTGATATGCAGCAGGTTGAATCACCTGTGCGTAGGAAATTTCTCTTTAATTCGTAAAGTAATCGTTACGCTTTGACGAATATCTCGCGTTTACAGTGATTCACGGGTTTGAAAAGGTCGGTAGCTGTCACATAATCTTGACAACTATCTGCGTGCCTCGGCAGAAAGTATCCCCTGTGGGAGCGAGCCTGCTCGCGAATACGGTTTGTCTGACACATCACTGCTGAATGTGACGCCGCCTTCGCTAGCAGGCTCGCTCCCACAGGGTCTGTGTTCAACCTTTTTACTGGTCTGTCGGGTCATTTATATGCGTATCAAAGTCCACTGCCAGAACCGCATCGGCATCCTGCGCGACATCCTCAATTTGCTGGTGGCGTACGGGATCAACGTCGCGCGCGGCGAGGTCGGCGGTGAGCATGGCAACGCGATCTATCTGCATTGCCCGAACCTGATCAATATCCAGTTCCAGGCGCTGCGGCCGAAATTCGAAGCGATTGCCGGGGTGTTCGGCGTCAAGCGGGTAGGGCTGATGCCGAGCGAGCGCCGGCACATGGAATTGAACGCATTGCTCGGTGCGCTGGAGTTTCCGGTGCTGTCGATCGACATGGGAGGCTCGATCGTCGCCGCCAACCGCGCGGCGGCACAGTTGCTCGGCGTGCGGGTCGATGAAGTACCGGGGATTCCACTGTCGCGCTATGCCGAAGATTTCGATTTGCCGGAACTGGTGCGGGCGAATAAATCGCGAATCAACGGCATGCGGGTCAAGGTCAAGGGCGATGTGTTTCTGGCCGATATCGCCCCGCTGCAATCGGAACACGACGACAGCGAAGCCATGGCCGGTGCGGTGTTGACCCTGCACCGCGCCGACCGCGTCGGCGAGCGCATCTACAACGTGCGCAAGCAGGAGCTGCGCGGGTTCGACAGCATTTTTCAGAGCTCCAAAGTCATGGCCGCAGTGGTGCGTGAAGCACGGCGGATGGCGCCACTCGATGCACCTCTATTGATAGAAGGCGAAACCGGCACGGGCAAGGAGTTGCTGGCGCGCGCCTGTCACCTCGCCAGTCCGCGCGGGCAGTCGCCGCTGATGGCGCTCAACTGCGCGGGTCTGCCGGAGTCGATGGCCGAGACCGAGCTGTTCGGTTATGGCCCCGGCGCTTTCGAAGGTGCGCGGGCCGAAGGCAAGCTTGGTCTGCTGGAATTGACGGCGGGGGGGACGTTGTTTCTCGATGGCGTGGGTGAAATGAGTCCGCGCTTGCAGGTCAAACTGCTGCGCTTTCTGCAGGACGGCTGCTTCCGTCGCGTTGGCAGTGATGAAGAGGTTTATCTGGATGTACGGGTGATTTGCGCGACGCAGGTGGACCTGTCCGAGTTGTGCGCGGGGGGCGAGTTTCGCCAGGATCTGTATCACCGCTTGAACGTGCTGTCGTTGCACATTCCACCGCTACGCGAATGCCTCGACGGTTTGACGCCGCTGGTGGAGCACTTCCTCGATCAGGCCAGTCGGCAGATTGGCTGTTCGCTGCCGAAACTGGCGCCGGCGGCGATGGATCGGCTCAGCCATTACCACTGGCCGGGCAACGTGCGGCAGTTGGAAAACGTGTTGTTCCAGGCCGTTTCGCTGTGTGACGGCGGTATGGTTAAAGCCGAACATATTCGTCTGCCGGATTACGGCGTGCGTCAGCCGCTTGGCGATTTTTCGCTGGAGGGCGGGCTGGACGAGATCGTCGGGCGCTTCGAGAAAGCCGTGTTGGAGCGATTGTATTCGGAGCACCCGAGCAGTCGGCAGTTGGGCAAGCGACTGGGCGTTTCGCACACGACCATTGCCAATAAATTGCGAGAGTATGAGGTTGGCAAGTCTGAGTCATAGTCAAAAACTCCATTGGCTTTGATGGCCTCTTCGCGAGCAGTACTGACAACTTCGGCGTCAGCCTTTGCCACCTACCGGCACAACACCGCCGGTTTTTCGACTTCGGTACATTTCCCCTTTCCCCGCACCCCCCCTCAAGTCCTTTGTTTGCCGGGCTTCGCGCTGCCAGAAAAAAGTTGGTCTGCAAATTGCTTATGGCTCAGCAGTACAGCAGTGGGCGGCAAACGTCCGGCATGCAGAGGAAAGAGCGTGGACAAGTACCTTTATGTAGCAATGACCGGCGCGAGCCAAAACGCGCTGGCGCAAAGGGCTCATGCCAACAACCTGGCGAACATTTCCACCAACGGTTTTCAGCGCGACCTGGAGCAGGCGCGTTCGATGCCGGTGTTCGGTGACAGCTTTCCGGCGCGTGCGTTTGCCATGAGCGAGCGGCCCGCCACCGACTTCACTCCTGGGTCGCTGGTGCAGACCGGACGTGACCTGGACGTCGCCGTGACCGGCAACGGCTGGATCGCCGTGCAGAACCCGAGCGGCGGCGAAAGCTACGTGCGCACCGGCAGCCTCAATGTCGATGCCCTCGGTGTATTGCGCGCCGGCAACGGCATGCCGGTGATGGGCAATGGCGGTCCGATCGCCGTTCCACCCGAGCAGCAGATCGAAGTCGGTGAAGACGGCACCATCAGTATTCGTGCGATGGGCGAAGGCCCGCGTGTGATGGCCGAAGTCGACCGGATCAAACTGGTCAACCCGGACATCAAGAACATGAATAAAGGCCTCGACGGCTCGATCTACACCAAGGACGGCCAGCCGGCGCAGGCCGATGCCAACGTCAAACTGGTGTCGGGTTTCCTTGAGTCGAGCAACGTCAATGCCGTCGAAGAGATGACCTCGGTGCTGGCCCTGGCCAAGCAGTTCGAGTTGCACATCAAGATGATGAACACCGCCAAAGACGACGACCAGGCCATGGCTCGGGTCTTGCAGATCAGCTAATTATCAGAACGTCGCGCCGTAAAACAGGCGCACGAGGAGAATCGAATGCTTCCGGCTCTATGGGTTGCCAAAACGGGTCTGTCCGCTCAGGACACCAACCTGACCACCATTTCCAACAACCTGGCGAACGTCTCGACCACGGGTTTCAAACGTGACCGCGCCGAGTTCCAGGACTTGCTGTACCAGATCAAACGCCAGCCAGGCGCCCAGTCGACTCAGGACAGCGAGCTGCCATCGGGTCTGCAAGTGGGTACCGGTGTGCGCATCGTCGGCACCCAGAAAAACTTCACCGCCGGCAGCCTGCAAACCACCGAGCAGCCGCTGGATATGGCCATCAACGGTCGCGGTTTCTTCCAGATTCTGCAGCCGGACGGCACCACGTCCTACACCCGTGACGGTACGTTCCACCTCGACTCCAATGGCCAGATCGTCAACGCCAGTGGTTTCGCTCTGGAGCCTGCAATCGTTATCCCGAACGACGCGCAAACCTTCACCGTCGGCAATGACGGCACCGTTTCCGTCACGCTGCCGGGCAACGCTGCCTCGCAAGTGATCGGCAACCTGCAGACCGCTGACTTCATCAACCCGGCCGGTCTGCAAGCCGTGGGCAACAACCTGTTCCTGGAAACCGCCGCTTCCGGTGCGCCGCAAGTCGGTACTCCGGGCCTGGCCGGTTTCGGCACCACGCTGCAGAACACCCTGGAAACATCCAACGTCAGCACCGTTGAAGAGATGGTCAACATGATCACCACTCAGCGCGCTTACGAGATGAACTCCAAGGTGATCTCCACCGCCGACCAGATGCTCTCGTTCGTAACGCAGAATCTGTAATCAAGTCTATGAGGCGGCCATGAGGTCGCCTGCAACACCGTGAGGTAGGGTCATGAATCGCTTTGTATCTGTTCTGGCATTGAGTGGGGTCGTCTCGCTCGCGGGCTGCGTCGCTCCGACGCCCAGGCCCAATGACCCTTATTACGCTCCGGTGTTGCCGCGCACGCCGTTGCCGGCGGCTGCCAACAATGGCTCGATCTATCAGGCCGGTTTCGAGCAGAACCTGTACAGCGACCGCAAGGCGTTCCGGGTCGGTGACATCATCACCATCACCCTGAACGAGCGCACCCAGGCGAGCAAGAACGCCAACTCGCAGATGGACAAGAACAGCGACAACTCGATCGGTTTGACCTCGTTGTTCGGTTCCAGCCTGACCACCAACAACCCGATTGGTGGCGGCGACCTGAGCCTGAACGCCGGTTACAGCGCCGACCGCTCGACCAAGGGTGATGCCAAGTCGGGACAGAGCAACAGCCTGACCGGTTCGATCACCGTAACCGTCGCCGACGTCTTGCCTAACGGCATCATTGCCGTGCGCGGCGAGAAGTGGCTGACGCTGAATACCGGCGACGAGCTGGTGCGCATCGCCGGCATGGTTCGCGCCGATGACATCGCCACCGACAACACCGTGTCGTCGACTCGCGTCGCCGATGCACGCATCACCTATTCGGGTACCGGCGCGTTTGCCGATGCGAGTCAGCCAGGCTGGTTCGACCGTTTCTTCCTCAGCCCGCTGTTCCCTTTCTAGGTGGCTACGTTGAATTTGAAAAGCCTTATGCTGGCCGCGCTGTTGTTGCCGGTGGCGTTCAATGCACAAGCCGAACGGTTGAAAGACATCGCCAGTATTTCAGGCGTGCGTTCCAACCAGTTGATCGGCTATGGCCTGGTGGTCGGGCTTAACGGCACCGGTGACCAGACAACGCAGACGCCGTTCACCCTGCAGACCTTCAACAACATGCTCTCGCAGTTCGGTATCAAGGTACCGCCGGGATCGGGCAACGTGCAGTTGAAGAACGTCGCGGCGGTGTCGATCAGTGCCGATCTGCCAGCGTTCGCCAAGCCGGGCCAGCAGGTCGACATCACCGTTTCGTCGATCGGTAACTCCAAGAGCCTGCGCGGCGGCACACTGTTGCTGACCCCGCTCAAGGGTATCGACGGCAACGTCTACGCCATTGCTCAGGGCAACCTTGTTGTCGGTGGTTTCGATGCTGAAGGTCGTGACGGTTCGAAGATTACCGTCAACGTTCCGTCGGCCGGTCGCATCCCTGGCGGTGCGTCGGTTGAGCGTTCGGTGCCGAGCGGTTTCAACCAGGGCAACAGCCTGACGCTGAACCTCAACCGTTCCGACTTCACCACCGCCAAACGCATCGTCGACAAGATCAACGACATGCTCGGCCCTGGCGTCGCACAAGCCATCGACGGCGGTTCGATTCGCGTGACCGCGCCGCTCGATCCGAGCCAGCGTGTCGACTATCTGTCGATCCTGGAAAACCTCGAAGTCGATCCGGGGCAGGCCGTCGCCAAAGTCATCATCAACTCGCGCACCGGCACCATCGTCATCGGCCAGAACGTGAAGGTTTCGCCGGCCGCCGTGACTCACGGCAGCCTGACCGTGACCATTACCGAAGACCCGATCGTCAGCCAGCCAGGTCCGTTGTCCAACGGCCAGACCGCTGTTGTGCCGCGTTCGCGAGTGAATGCCGAACAGGAAGCCAAACCGATGTTCAAATTCGGCCCGGGCACCACCCTCGACGAGATCGTTCGTGCGGTGAACCAAGTCGGCGCGGCGCCGGGCGACCTGATGGCGATTCTTGAAGCACTGAAACAGGCCGGCGCGTTGCAAGCCGACCTGATCGTGATCTGAGGACGGCCACTATGGATATGCGCAAAAGCGGTCTGGTCGGCAGCAGCGATTCGGGTTCCTACTCCGATCTCAATCGTCTGAATCAGCTCAAGGTCGGCGACAAGGACAGCGATGCGAACATGCGCAAAGTTGCGCAGGAATTCGAATCGCTGTTCCTCGGTGAAATGCTCAAGTCGATGCGCTCTGCCACTAATGCGTTGGGCGAAGACAATCCGCTGAACACGCCGGCGGCCAAGCAGTATCAGGAAATGTACGACCAGCAACTGGCCGTTTCCATGTCCCGCGAGGGCGGTGGTATTGGCCTGGCCGACGTGCTGATGCGCCAGATGTCGAAGAACAAACCGATGGCGCCGGGCGAAGCTGAAGCTGCCTCCGCTGCCAAGCAGGAAGCCGCGAAAGCCGCTGCCGCTAATGTCGCCACGCCGATTGCGGCCGGCACCGTCGGTACTGGCCCGTTGTCACGCCTCAATGGCGAGCGTCCGCTGTGGGCCTCGCGTGCGGTGCATGCGCCGAACACCCAGCTCGCGCACAGCAATGATATGGCACTGATCAACCAGCGCCGTCTGGCCTTGCCGCCGAAACTGGCTGATCGTTTGCTCGCAGGGCTGGTGCCGTCGGCAACGCCTGCCGCGACAACTCAATTGCCGCAACGCGCCACGACTGCTGCCATCACGGGCACAGGCCCGCTGTACAACGGCGACTGGCTGGCGCGTGCCGAGGCCGAGAAAGCCTCAGGCGGCCAGATGCAGGTTTACGGCCGTGCAGTGGCGCAGATTCCGCTGGCACCGGCGAAAAAAGCCTTCAGCTCTGCCGACGAATTCGTCAACACCATGCTGCCGATGGCCAAGGAAGCCGCCGACCGTATCGGCGTCGATCCGCGTTACCTGGTGGCGCAAGCCGCGCTGGAAACCGGTTGGGGCAAATCGGTCATGCGCGCGCAGGATGGCAGCAGCAGCCACAACCTGTTCGGTATCAAGGCGAGCAGCAACTGGCAGGGCGATTCGGCCCGGGCAATCACCAGCGAGTTCCGCAATGGCGCGATGGTCAAGGAGACGGCCCAGTTCCGTTCCTATGCCTCGTACAAGGACAGCTTCCACGATCTGGTGACTTTGCTGCAGTCCAATAATCGTTATCAAGAAGTGCTGAAGTCGGCCGATAACCCAGAACAGTTTGTACGCGAGTTGCAGAAGGCCGGTTACGCAACCGATCCGAACTACGCGAGCAAGATTTCGCAGATAGCCAAGCAGATGAACAGTTTTGAAAACTACGCTGCGGCGGGCGTTTCCACCACGCCTTTATAAGGCACAAGGTATAAGGTCTGAACCATGAGTTTGCTCAATATCGGGATGTCGGGGCTGTCGGCTAGCCAGTCCTCTTTGGCTACGACAGGCAACAACATTGCCAACGTCGACACCGCCGGTTATTCGCGCCAGCAAACCGTGCAGGGCACCAAATCCTCGCAGCAGTACGGCAGCGTTTTCATCGGCACAGGCACCACCCTGGCCGACGTGCGCCGGGTCTACAACTCGTACCTGGAAACCCAGTTGCACACCGCGACTTCGCTCAACAGCGAATCGGCGTCGTTTCTGGCGCAAGCCAAACCGCTGGACGGCACGCTGTCCGACGTCAACACCGGCCTGACCGGTGTGTTGCAGAAATTCTTCACCTCGATGCAGGGCGTATCGACTTCGGCCACCGATGACACTTCCCGTCAATCGGTGCTGACCGGCGCACAGGCGCTGACCGGTCGCTTCAACTCCATCGCCAAGCAATTGAACGACCAGAACACCACGATCAACGGCAGCCTGAGCGACATGACCGCCCAGGTGAACAAACTGGCCAACTCGATCGCCGCGCTCAACCAGAAGATCGGTGAGATCTCCACCAGCGGCGGTGCGCCGAACGATTTGCTCGACAGCCGTAATGAGGCCGTGCGTCAGTTGTCCGAACTGACCGGCGCGCAAGTCGTCGAGCGTGGCACCAGTTTCGATGTGTATGTCGGCAGCGGCCAGCCGCTGGTCATCGGCAACACCACCAACTCCCTCAGCACCGTGCCGAGCAAGGATGACCCGACACGCATGGGCATCCAGATGGATCGCGGTTCGAGCACCATCGACATCACTTCGGTGATCAACGGTGGCGAAATCGGCGGTTTGCTGACTTATCGCAAAGAAGTGCTCGACCCGTCGCTCAACGAGCTGGGGCGTGTAGCGCTGGTCATCGCCGATCAGATCAACAGCCAGCAAGCCCAGGGCATCGACAAGAACGGTGACTTCGGCGCGGCGATTTTCAACAATATCAACAGTGCCGCGCTGATCAGCCAGCGCAGCATTGCGCAGTCGGGCAACAGCGCGGGCTCGGGCAACCTTGATGTCACCATCAAGGACACCGGCAAGCTGACCACCAGCGATTACCAGGTGACGTTCACCAGCGCCACCGATTACAGCGTCAAGCGCTCCGACGGCACCGACATGGGGACGTTCAGCACCAACACGACGCCACCGCCGGTGATCGACGGCTTCAGTCTGGCCCTCAAGGGCGGCGCGTTGAGCGCGGGCGACAGCTTCAAAGTGACGCCGACGCGCAATGCGGCAGCGAGCATCCAGACCGTACTGACCGATCCGAAGAAAATTGCTGCAGCGGGCCCGTTGACTGGTGTGGCCAGCGCCAACGGTCTGGGCACTTTTACCCAGCCGACGCTCACCGACAAGATCAACATCTACAACCCGGCCGCCCAGGCCGAAATGCAGACTGCGCTGAAATATTCGACGCCGGTCAAACTGGTGTTCGGCGAGGCGAGCGGCGGCAGCCAGCCGTACACCATGGTCGACGCCAAGGGCGGGCTCATCAGCTCCGGTACGATCGTTCCGGGGCAGGCGAACACCCTGGACCTGAAAGTGGGCATGGTCGATGCCAACGGCGCCAAGATCATGGACACCTCGGTCACGCCTAACGTGCAGAAGACGTTCACCGTGCAGACCACCGTCGGCGGCACGCCGAAGGCTGGCGAAACCTTCACCATGAACATGACCGGCGCGGCCTCTTCGGATAACCGCAATGCCCAGGCGCTGGTTGGCCTGCAAACCAAACAGACCGTCGACACCGGTTCGGCGAGCAAGGGCATCAGCCTGACCGACGCCTACAACAAACTTGTGACCAACGTCGGTACCAAGACCGCACAAGGCAAGTCAGACGTGGAAGCCACCACGGCGATCCTGACGCAGGCTGCCGGTGCGCGTGACTCGCTGTCCGGGGTCAACCTGGATGAAGAAACCGGCAACCTGGTCAAATACCAGCAGTACTACACAGCGTCTTCGCAGATCATCAAAGCTGCGCAGGAAACTTTCGCCACGCTGATCAACAGCCTTTAAGGAGTCGTAATTCATGCGCATTTCCACCGCCCAGTATTACGGAACGCAAGCTGCGGACTATCAGCGTAACTTCAACAAGGCGCTGGCCAGCGCCAGCGAGGCGAGCAGCCTGCAACGCATCAACACCGCCGCTGATGATCCGGTCGGTGCCGGTCGCCTGCTGCAACTGGGTCAGCAGGCCGCGATGCTGGAGCAGTACACCACCAATATCAGCAGCACCAAGAGTGCGTTGACCGTGCAGGAATCCACGCTGGATGCCATCACCACGGCGTTGAGCCGCGCCAAGGAACTGTCCCTGGCCGCCAACAACGGCACGATCACCGACAAGGATCGCCAGGCTTACGCCTCGGAACTGGGCGAGATCCAGAAACAGGTATTGGGCCTGATGAACTCCAAGGATGCCGACGGCAACTACCTGTTCTCCGGTTCGAAAACCGACACCGCGCCGTATTCGCAAAACACCGACGGCACCTACAGCTACAACGGTGACCAGACCACCATCAATCTGGGCATCGGCGATGGCCTGACGGTCGGCACCAATACCACCGGTTGGGATGCATTCCAGCAGACCATCAACACCGGTCGCACCAACACCAGCCTGACTGCCCCCGCGGTGGATGACGGTCGCGTCGTGTTGTCCAACGGTACCGTTGGCACCGCTGCCACCTATAACTCGAAGTTCGCCAGCGGTCAGCCGTACACCGTCGAATTCGTCAGCAGCACGCAGATGAAGATCACCGACGCCCTGGGTAACGACGTAACTGCTGACGCCAGCAAGAACGGCGTGATCAGCAACACCAGCGGCAGCAACCAGAGCTTCAGTTTCCGCGGTGTCGACATGAAGCTGAACATCAACCTGAAGGCCGGTGACACCAACCCGGATGCGGTCATTGCCGGGCATAGTTTTCAACTGGCGGTGACACCGGACACGTTCACCACGTCGCGTAGCCCGGGTAACTCCTCGACGGCGGTGATCACCGGTTCCAGCATCACCGACCAGGCGGCCTACACTGCGGCATTTCCGCAGGGCGGGGCGATCCTCAAGTTCACCAGCGCCACTGCGTTCGACCTGTACGCGGCGCCGGTAACTGCTGACAGCAAGCCTGTGTCTTCGGGCACTGTGGCCGGTAGCAACGCGACGGCAGCCGGTGTGACGTTCGCTTTGGGTAGCGCCCCGGCAGCTGGCGATCAATTCTCGATTCAGCCAAACAACCACCAGACTCAGAACGTGCTCGACACCCTGGGTCAGATGATTACCGCGCTGAATACGCCAATCGATGGCGACCCGGTGGCCAAGCAGAAACTGCAGGGCGCCATGGAAGCAGGTATCGGCAACATCGACGCCGCCACCAATCAGATCGGCACCGCTGTTACTTCCATCGGTGCCCGTGGCCAGTCGCTGGATATGCAATCCGCCACCAACGACAGCCTGAGCACAGCGAACACCACGACCCAGGGCTCGATCCGTGATTCGGATCCGGCTGAAGTCATGACCCGCCTGACCTTGCAACAGACCATGTTGCAGGCCGCGCAACTGGCGTTCAGCAAGATCAGTCAGTTGGGTTTGTTCAACAAGATCTGACGGTAACGGGCGCGCAAGCGCCCGCTAGCTCGGCTCTTTAGTTTCCAATGTCTTTTTTCGCGGTTTCAGAGGGCTCGCTGTTCCGGGCGGGGTCCCGCCGCTTGCGAGTCCGCCGTGAATTCACTTCCCCTTGTCAGCCTTGTTATTCCTGCCTTCAATTCGCGTTTTTTCGAGCGGGCGTTGCGCAGTGCCGTCAGTCAGGGCTATGGCAATCTTGAGATCATTGTGTGCGATGACAGTCGCGGCAGTGAGATCGAAGACATCGTTAAGTCGGTTGTCGAGCAGTCCGGCGTCACTGTGCGTTACGTGCGTAATCCGCACACGTTGGGAATGATCGGCAATCTGAAAGCCTGCCTGGATCAGGCTCAGGGCGAGTTCATCAAGTTCTTGTGTGACGACGATCATCTGTTTGCCAGCTGTATCGAGTATCAGGCTCGCGTGCTGGCCGAACGTGACGAGGTCAATCTGGTGCTGGCCCAGCGTCTGCTCTGGGACGCCGACGACATGGTGCTGCCTTCACGTCTGGAAAACACGCCGCTGTCACCAATCAGTGGTTTGTTCAAGGGTGACGACTTGCTGGCAATCTTCGAGGCGTTCCCGTCGAACATCCTTGGTGGTTTCAGCAGTGCCATGTTTCGTCGCACCGATGTTCTGGAGTTGTTGCCGGCGCTGACGCAGCCGGAGCACTGCTTTGTGGCGAGCCTCGATTTTGCGCTGTTTGTGTGTCTGATGCGGCGTGGCAACGTGGTCATGTCCAACCATGTTTTGAGTGTCGAACGCCTGTATCCCGATCGTCTGAGCGGCCAGCAAGCCATGAAAGACGCGCTCGAAATCGAGCGGCAATGGCTGATGCAAATGCTCAAGGCGCGCAGCGGAGAATCTGCGCCTGCCAAGGGTTGGGTGCGTTATGTGCCGATACCCAAGGCAGACGAGTCGCCACGGGTCTGGGAAGAACTGCCGCTGAGCCGTACGCTCGGTACCAAACAGAGCGCTCAGATATGGGCGGTTGGTGGTAGCAGTCAGAGTTTTTCCGAACTCTATACGCAATGGCTGGCGTGCCGCGCGCTCACTGACGTTCAGCGCAGACTGTTGCCGGACACGCTGGCAGGCTGGCCGTCCACGCCGCGAATCGTACCCATTGTGCTTGATGATCAGGGCAGTTCTGCAGCGCTGGAACGTACGCTGGAGAGTCTCGCCGCGCAGGTCTATGCGCCCGAGCTGACACTGGTGTTGTCTTCCAGTTGCGCTGAGCCGGTACTGGACGGACGTGTGTTCCATTTGCCGCTGCAGGACGATCGCCTGCAACAGATCAATGAATTGCTGCCACAGTTGCAGGGAGCCGACTGGTTTTATCTGCTGCGTGCCGGCGACCGTCTGGTGCCTCCTGCCTTGCTGATGATGGCCGAGCGAATCGCCTTCAACAGCGATTTGCAATGTCTATACAGCGATGAAGGCAGTTTGCGGGCGGGTGAGTCGGTAGAGCCGGCATTTAAGCCCGACTTCAACCTCGACTTGATGCGCACCTATCCTTATGTCGGTCGCGCCCTGGCGTTCCAGCGTAATGCCTTTGTGGCGCTCGGCGGTTTCGATTCGACGTTCACTGAGTTGGCGCCTCACGACCTGTTGTGGCGGATGGTTGAAGATCAGGGCACTCAGGTGGTCGGGCATCTGGCCGAGATCGCCATCGAGTCGACATTCGATTTGGCCAAGTGGCTATCGCTGCCTGAAGTGACCGAAAACAACGCGCGATTGCTGGCGACCCATCTTGATCGTCTGGGGATCGCCCACGACATCCGTCGCGGCAGCGTCGAGTTGCTCAATCGAGTCGATTACCGGCATGTGAACCGGCCGTTGGTCTCGATCATCATTTCTACCCGCGATCAGATTTCAGCGTTGCAGCGTTGTGTCGAGAGCCTGCTGGAGAAAACCGCGTACAGCGAATATGAGCTGCTGCTGGTGGATAACGGCAGCGAGACCGAGCAGGCTCGTACCTGGCTGAGCGGTATGGCGCAATTGGGCAGCGATCGAGTGCGGGTGTTGACGTACCCGCAGCAGGGCAACGTCGCAGCCTTGCGCAATTTTGCCGTTGCCCAGGCGCGGGGCGAGTACGTGCTGCTACTCAACCCCTTTGCGGTGATCACTCAGGGTGACTGGCTCGACGAGTTGCTCAACCACGCCCAGCGTCCGGAAGTGGGCATCGTCGGTGCCAAACTGTTCAATCCCGATGGCTATGTCTTGCATGCCGGGCTGGTTCTGGGCTTGCAGGGGCCGGCCGGTGTGCCGTTCTATGGGCAGGCGATGCAGTCCGCCGGGTACATGTTCCGGTTGCAGGCGGTCCAGGACCTGAGCGCCGTCGGGGCTGATTGCCTGATGGTGCGCAAGTCGGTGTTCGATGCGGTTGACGGTCTGGATGAGCAGAGCCTGCCGCGCACGCTGCACGAAGTGGACCTGGCCCTGCGCGTCGCCCGGCAAGGTTATCTGGTGGTCTGGACCCCTTACGCGGTGCTGGCGCTCGGCGCGCAACCCGTCGAGTCGATCATTGATGAAGCCGCAATCTCACACAGCGAGCAGGAAAAAACCTTCTACAAGCGCTGGCTGCCGGTGGTTGCCCGTGACCCTGCCTACAATCCCAACCTGTCGTTGAACGGGGCCACCCGTTCGAGTTTCACCCTCGAGCCGGGCCTGCGCAGTGGTTGGAGTCCTTTCAGCAATAGCTCCTTGCCGAAAATTCTCGGGCTGCCGATCAATGCCTCCGCCGTCGGGCACTATCGTGTGACCCAACCGCTGATCGAACTCGAAGCGGCAGGCAGGGTGCAGGGGCAGATTCGCTATAGCGTGAACCTGCCGCCGATTGTTGAAATCGAGCGTCTGTCACCTGATGTGATTGTTCTGCAGGGCCGTTATGCCGAAGGGCCGATCAACGAGATGCCAGTGCTGCGTGACTACTTCAATGCGCGGCGAATCTATGAGCTGGATGACTACGTCATCGATGTTCCCCATCGCAATGCGCATATCCGCAACATGCCGGACAAGCATCAGATGGAGCGTCTGGTTCGCCGTGCGATCGGCATGTGCGATCGCGTCGTCGTCTCGACTCAGCCGTTGGCCAACGCATTGTCGGATATGCATCACGACATTCGTGTAGTGCCCAACATGCTGGCCAAAGAATTCTGGAGCAACCTGCGCAGCCAGCGCCGGACCTCGAAAAAACCCCGCGTCGGCTGGGGCGGCGGTACCAGTCACCATGGTGACCTGGCGGTGATCGCTGATGTCGTGCGCGAACTGGCGGATGAAGTCGACTGGGTATTTTTTGGTATGTGCCCGGACGACCTGCTCCCGTACATGCATGAGTTTCACGGGGTGATTGCCCTCGACGCGTATCCGGCGAAACTGGCCAGTCTCAATCTTGATCTGGCCTTGGCGCCGCTGGAGTTCCACATCTTCAACGACTGCAAGAGCAACCTGCGTCTGCTGGAGTACGGCGCCTGCGGTTACCCGGTGATTTGCACCAACACCGAGGCCTACCAAGGCTATCTGCCGTGCACCCGGATCAAGACCAACACCACGGACGAATGGCTGCAGGCAATCCGCATGCACCTGGCCGACCCGGACGCCAGCTATCGCATGGGTGACGATTTGCGCGAAGTCGTGCTGCGCGACTACATCTTGCGCGGCGATAACTTGCGTTATTGGGAAAGCGGATGGCTGGCGGATTGATCGATTTGCGTTGGCCACCATGAAGAAAACAGGCGACTTGGCAGTCGCCTGTTTTTTTTTGCCTGTGAGGTTCGTGTTTGAATCAATATCGAGACATTTTTTTACCGCAGCTAAAGCTGTAATCGTTTCCTGTCGATATCAACACATTCGGCTCTTTTTAGCGTTCGCTGCGACGACGTGATCGCCACGCGAATGGGTACCGGTTTCACAACAAGGCAAGGAAGAAGTAATGGCTGTAATAAACGGGACAAACGGCGCGGATACGCTGACGGGTACCAGTGGTGATGATGAGATCAATGGGTGGGCCGGCAATGACATCCTCATCGGCGGCGCCGGTGCGGACAAATTAAATGGCGGTGAGGGGTTCGATACTGTCGATTACTCGGCGTCCTCGGCCGGCATCAACGTCGATATCCGACCAGGCACAGGCCTGGCAGGCGTTGGTGGTGATGCACAGGGAGATACCCTGACCGGTGTTGAAAAAGTCATTGGCACTGCATTCAACGATACGTTCACCACCGACGCCTACCTCTTCGCCACCTACGAGGGCGGCGCCGGGGATGACATCTATTACGTCAATGGCGGCGGCGTGACGGCCATCGAGCAAGTTGGCGGCGGCAACGATGAAGTGCGCGTGACCTACAAAGACCACACACTGGCAGCCAACATCGAACGCCTGACCTACACCGGCACTGGCTCGTTCACCGGCTGGGGCAATGCCCTCGACAACATCATCACCGGCGGCAGCGGCAACGACGTGTTCTACGGCGGTGGCGGTGCCGACCAGTTCATCGGCGGCGCCGGTCGCGACACCGTGTCGTACCTCGACAGCACGGTTGCCATGAACATCAACCTGAAAACCGGCGTCGTCTCGGGGATCGGCGCGGGCGATACCTACAACGGTATCGAGGTGATCGCTGGCTCCAAGTACAACGACACCTTCGTGGTCGATAGCCGAATCAGTGGCGTCGACGGCGGAGAAGGTTTTGACACCGTCGATTACTCGACGTCGGCTGCAGGCGTTAACGTCGATATCCGTCCGGGCGCTGGTCTGGCAGGTGTCGGTGGCGATTCGCAGGGCATTACCCTGACCGGCGTCGAAAAGGTCATCGGTTCGGCATTCAACGACACCTTCACCACCGACGCCTACCTCTTCGCTACTTACGAGGGCGGCGCCGGGGATGACATCTATTACGTCAATGGCGGCGGCGTGACGGCCATCGAGCAAGTTGGTGGCGGCAACGATGAAGTTCGCGTGACCTATAGAGATCACACACTGGCAGCCAACATCGAACGGCTGACCTTCACCGGTACCGGTGCGTTTACAGGCATCGGCAACGCAAGCGACAACATAATCACCGGCGGCAGTGGCAACGACGTGCTGTATGGCGGTGGTGGTGCCGACCAGTTCTTCGGCGGTGCGGGTCGCGATACCGTGTCCTATGGCGACAGCACGGTTGCCATGAATATCAATCTGAAAACCGGCGTTATTTCGGGGATCGGTGCGGGTGATACATTCAATGACATTGAAGTGATCGCTGGCTCAAAATACAACGACACCTTCGTGGTCGATAGCCGAATCAGCGGTGTCAACGGTGGTGAGGGTTTTGACACCGTCGATTACTCGACGTCGGCTGCAGGCGTTAACGTCGATATCCGTCCGGGCGCTGGTCTGGCAGGTGTCGGTGGCGATTCTCAGGGCATTACCCTGACCGGCGTCGAAAAGGTTATCGGCTCGGCGTTCAATGACAGTTTCACCACCGACGCCTACCTCTTCGCCACCTACGAGGGCGGCGCCGGGGATGACATCTATTACGTCAATGGCGGTGGCGTGACGGCCATCGAGCAAGTTGGTGGTGGCAACGACGAAGTGCGCGTGACCTACAGGGACCACACACTGGCAGCCAACATCGAACGCCTGACCTACACCGGCACTGGCTCGTTCACCGGCTGGGGCAATGCCACCGACAACATCATCACCGGCGGTAACGGCAACGACATGCTGTACGGCGGTGGAGGTGCCGACCAGTTCTTCGGCGGTGCAGGTCGCGATACGGTGTCGTACCTGGACAGCACGGTGGCGGTCAACATCAACCTGAAAACCGGGGTCAACTCGGGGATCGGTGCAGGCGATACCTACAACAGTATCGAAGTCATTGCGGGCTCCAAATACAACGATACCTTCGTGGTCGACAGCCGGATTTCGGGCGTCGATGGCGGTGAAGGTTTCGACACCGTGGACTACTCGACCTCGGCCGCGGCCGTGAATATCGATATCCGTCCGGGCACCAGTCTGCCGGGTGTCGGTGGCGACTCGCAGGGTGTGACCCTGACCAACGTCGAGAAAGTCATCGGTTCGGCATTCAACGACACCTTCACCACTGACGCCTACCTCTTCGCCACTTACGACGGTGGTGCGGGCGACGATATCTACTACGTCAACGGCGGTGGCGTAACCGTCATCGAACAGGTTGGCGGCGGCAACGATGAAGTACGCGTCAGCTACAAGGATCACACGCTGGCGGCCAACGTCGAGCGCCTGACTTATACCGGTACCGGTTCGTTCACCGGTGTGGGTAACGCGATCGACAACATCATCACCGGTGGCAATGGCAATGACCTGCTTTACGGTGGAGGTGGTGCCGACCAGTTCATCGGTGGTGGGGGCATGGACACTGTGTCCTATGACGACAGCACCGTGGGCGTGAGCATCAACCTGAAAACCGGCATCAGCACCGGGATCGCGACGGGCGATACCTACAACAGTATCGAAGCGATCACGGGCTCGAAGTACAACGACATCTTCGTTGGCAACTCCGCAGCGCTGGCACTCAATGGCGGCACCGGCCTGGATATGGTCAGCTATGAGTCGTCGGACAGTGCAGTCACCATCGACCTGAAAACCAACGTCAATGCTGGCGATGCCGCTGGCGATACCTTTACCGGTATCGAGATCTTCCAGGGCAGCAAGTTTGCCGACACCCTGTCCGGAACAGCGCTCAATGACAACTTCGTGGGTGGCGCTGGCGCCGACGTGATCGACGGCCGTGAAGGCATCGACACCGTTTGGTACGTCAATAACACCACCGCCGTGAACATTAATCTGCAGACCGGTATTAATCAGGGCGGTGATGCACAGGGCGATGTGCTCATCAGCGTAGAAAGTCTCATCGGCACCAACTTCAACGACACGCTGACCGGCAACTCGCTGGCCAACGGGCTTGAGGGTGGTCTGGGCAACGACACCATTTACGGTGGCGATGGCAACGATGTCATTTACGGCAGTTTCTACACCCAGCTCGGGCCGTTCGCGGTTGACGTGGCTGCCGGTGGGCCGCAAGCCGACATGCTGTACGGCGGCAATGGCAATGACCTCATCATCAGCGCTCCGGATGACCGTGGAACGTTCGCCTTTGGTCAAGCTGGCAACGACACGATTCAAGTCGTCAGCGGTACTGCTGATGGTGGCGACGGTAGCGATGATTTGCTCGGTACCGGCGAAAACTTCGTTCTGCTTGGTGGCGCGGGCAATGACGCGCTGACTTTCGGCGGTAACGTTACTTACCCGTGGCAAATGAAAGCCACCGGTTTTGCCAACGGTGGCGAAGGCGGCGATACCTATGTCGTCAATACTGGCCGGCTGGTGACCATCCGTGATGACGGCACTAGCGGTACGGACACGTTGATCCTGAACAACATCCGTTCGGCTGATACGTTGCAACTGGACCGGGTGGGCAACGACCTGTACCTCAATGACGGCTACTTCTCTCCGTCCGATCCAACCGCCCAAGGTGTAAAACTGCAGGAATGGTTCGCTGGCTACAATACCATCGAGCACTTCATGGCAGCCAACGGTGATGTTCTGCCGATCAATGATGGGTTCAACATGTTTGGCTGATCCGCTCCAATCATTGAAATAGCTCGATGAAAGGGATGAGTCCGGTGACGGATTCATCCCTTTTTCATGGCCGCACGTACTGCGACACACCGCGCACGGAGCTGGCGCGTTTCCTGCAAGTCCCCCTCAAATCGCCATAAAACGAGCGCTCGCGGGCATCCCACCTGCGCCCGAACCGGCAAAAAGGTTAGCCAGTAGGCCGCAACGCTCAAGAAAGCTGTGCGCAGCCCGGTGACGAACAAGAGGGGAGACGATGAAGGCAGTTATTTTGGCGGGTGGCCTCGGCACCCGCATCAGTGAAGAGTCGCACCTCAAGCCCAAACCGATGATCGAGATCGGCGGCAAGCCAATTCTCTGGCACATCATGAAGCAGTATTCCGCCCACGGAATTCACGACTTCGTGATCTGCCTCGGCTACAAGGGCTACGCGATCAAGGACTTCTTCGCCAACTACTTCCTGCACACCTCCGACGTCACCTTCAACATGCGCGAAAACCGCATGGACGTGCACCAGAATTACAGCGAGCCCTGGAGCGTCACGCTCATCGACACCGGCGAAGAAACCATGACCGGTGGCCGTCTGCTGCGCGCTGGCCGTTACCTGCAGGATGAAGAAGCGTTCTGCTTCACCTACGGCGATGGCGTTTCCGATTTGAACATTCGCCAACTGGTCGATTACCACAAGGCTCACGGTCGCTTGGCGACCGTCACTGCGGTGCAGCCGCCGGGTCGCTACGGTGCCCTCGAACGCCAAGGCGATCAGGTCCTTGGCTTCACCGAAAAACCTCGTGGAGACGGTGGCTGGATCAACGGCGGTTTCTTCGTACTGTCGCCAAAAGTGTTGCCGTACATCGCGGGTGATGACACCACTTGGGAAGCGGAGCCATTGGCCCGCCTGGCCCAGGACGAACAGCTCAAGGCCTTCGAGCACGACAGCTTCTGGCAACCCATGGACACCCTGCGCGACAAAAACCATCTCGAAGCGCTGTGGCAGAGCGGGGAGGCCCCATGGAAGCAATGGGCCTGAGTGCGGATTTCTGGCGCGGCAAACGCGTTCTCGTCACCGGACATACCGGTTTCAAAGGCAGCTGGCTGACCCTGTGGCTGCAAAGTCTCGGCGCGCAAGTCAGCGGCTTTTCACTGGATCCGTCGACCGAACCGAGCCTGTTCGAACTGGCGCGGGTGCACGAAGGCATCGATGATCAGCGCGGCGATCTGCGTGACCTCGGTGCCTTGCTCGAAATCATTGCCGACACCGAGCCGGAGATCGTCCTGCACCTGGCCGCCCAGCCGCTGGTGCGCGAAGGCTATCGTGACCCGCTCGGCACTTATTCCAGCAACGTCATGGGCACGCTCAACCTGCTCGAAGCGATTCGTCAGGTCGGCTGCGTACGTGCCTGTGTGCTGGTGACCACCGACAAGGTTTATGCCAACAAGGAATGGCTGTGGCCGTACCGCGAAGACGAAGCCCTCGGTGGCCACGATCCTTACAGCAGCAGCAAGGCCTGTTGCGAACTGTTGGCGCAGTCTTACGCGGCGTCTTTCTTCCCGGCAGACAAGTACGCCGAGCACGGTCTGGCCCTGGCCACGGCGCGTGCCGGCAACGTGTTGGGCGGCGGTGATTTTGCCCCTGAGCGGCTGATTCCCGATGTGCTGAAAGCCTGGACGGCAGACGAGCCGGTGACCCTGCGTTACCCGCAAGCCGTGCGCCCATGGCAACACGCGCTGGAGCCATTGGCCGGTTATCTGCAACTGGCTGCCGGCCTCTACGAGCAAGGCCCGGAGTACGCCGGTGCCTGGAACTTCGGCCCCGGCGAGGCGGACATGTGCAGCGTCGGCGAAGTGGTCGAACTGCTCGCCAGCCGCTGGCCGCAAGCGCGCGGTCTGCGCATCGAGCCGAGCGAACTGCACGAGGCCGGTCTGCTGCGTCTGGACAGCAGCCGCGCGCGCCAACTGCTCGGTTGGCAACCGCGCTGGACCTTGCAGCAATGCCTGACCCAGACACTCGACTGGCATTTGGCATGGCAGAACGGCGATGACATGCGCGCCGTCACCCTTGGCCAACTGAACCTGTACCGAGGCGCGTTGTGAGCGAGTTTTCCTTGCAGGCATTGCCGCTGGCCGGGCTGTTCAGTGTCCAGCACAAACGCTTCGAAGATCAGCGCGGGCACTTTTCCCGGTTGTTCTGCGAAGGCAGTCTGAGTGCGTTTGGCAGTGAGTTTCATATCCGCCAGATCAACCATTCCTGCACCCGCGAGAAGGGCAGCGTGCGCGGTCTGCATTATCAGAACGCGAATGCGCCGGAAGCCAAACTGATCACCTGCCTGCGCGGTGAAGTGTGGGATGTGGCGGTCGATTTGCGTCCGGATTCGGAAACCTTTTTGCATTGGCACGCCGAGCATCTGAAGGCCGGCGACGGTCGCAGTCTGTTGATTCCGGCCGGGTTCGCCCACGGTTTCCAGACGCTGACCGAAGACGCCGAATTGCTTTACCTGCACAGCGCCGATTACGCCCCTGCGCATGAGGGCGGTCTGTCGGTGAATGATCCACGGCTGGCCATTGCCTGGCCGTTGCCTGTCAATAATTTGTCAGCGCGTGATTCCAGCCATCCCGCGCTCGATCAACACTTCGCTGGAGTGCGTCTATGAATTGCCGTGGGTGCGCCGCACCGCTGAGCCTGCCGCTGATCGACCTCGGCACCTCGCCACCGTCCAACGCCTACGTGCATGCCGATCGCCTCGAACAGGCCGAGCACTGGGTGCCGCTGAAGGTCGCCGTGTGCCAGCAATGCTGGCTGGTACAGACCGAGGATTACACCTCCGCCGACAGCCTGTTCGATGCCGAATACGCCTACTTCAGTTCGTTCTCCAGCACCTGGCTGGCCCATGCCGAGCGCTATGTGGCCGAGATGGTCGAACGCTTCGGCCTGTCCGCTGACAGCCGCGTGGTCGAAGTCGCTGCCAACGACGGTTACCTGCTGCAATACGTAGCTGGTCGCGGTATTCCGTGTCTGGGCGTCGAGCCGACCCGCAGCACCGCCCAAGCGGCGCGGGAAAAGGGGCTGGACATTCGTGAGCTGTTCTTTGGTCGCGACACCGCCGCGCAGTTGAAAAGCGAAGGCTGGGGCGCTGACCTGATGGCTGCCAACAACGTGCTCGCGCATGTGCCGGACATCAACGACTTCCTCGGTGGTTTCGCGGCACTGCTGAAACCGACCGGTGTGGCGACTTTCGAATTCCCGCAACTGTTGACGCTGATGGCCGGCGCGCAGTTCGACACGCTTTATCACGAGCACTATTCGTATCTGTCGCTGACGGCTGTGCAAACCCTGTGCGAACGCAGCGGCCTGGAAGTCTTCGACGTCAGCCAGTTGAGCACTCACGGCGGATCGCTGCGGGTATTCGTGCAGCGCAAGGACGGCGAGCGTCGCCCGGTGCAACCAGCGGTGCAACAACAGTTGCAGGCTGAACTTGATGCAGGGGTGAAAACCCCCGAGTACTACGCGACCCTTGCGCCTGCCGCCGAACGAATCAAGCATGAACTGCTGCGCTTTTTGCTGCAGGCCAAGGCTGATGGTAAACGTGTGGTGGGTTACGGCGCGGCGGCGAAGGGCAACACCTTGCTCAACTACGCCGGGGTCAAACCGGACCTGCTCGCCTGGGTGGCCGATGCCAACCCGCACAAGCAAGGCAAGTTTCTGCCGGGCAGTCGCATCCCGATTGTTGCGCCGGCACAGATCGATATCGAAAAACCCGACTACGTGCTGGTGCTGCCGTGGAACCTGCTGCACGAAGTCAGTCAGCAACTGGCGCAGGTGCGTCAGTGGGACGGCCGCTTCGTGATTGCGGTGCCTGAGTTGAAAGTGCTGTGAAGGTCCTCGTAACCGGAGCCACGGGCTTCGTCGGTCGGCATCTGGTCGCGGCATTGCTGGCGCGCGGCTGTGTTGTTCGTGCAGTGGCACGCAACGCAGAAACCGCGCAGGGCATGCCGTGGATCAACGATGTCGAGTTCGTCGCGGCGGATATTCACGCCGACGATCTCGATATCGCCGCGTTGACCGAAGGCGTTGATGCGCTGGTTCATCTGGCCTGGCCGGGTTTGCCGAACTATCGGGCGCTGTTCCATTTCGAGCACAACCTGATGGCCGATTACCGCTTCATCAAGCGTGCGGTCGAGGCGGGGGTGAAGCAGGTTCTGGTCACCGGCACCTGCTTCGAGTACGGCATGCAAAGCGGCCCGCTCAGCGAAAACACCGAGCCAAGGCCGAGCAATCCGTACGGTCTGGCCAAGCACACCTTGCACCTGTTTTTGCAGAACCTGCAGCAAGAACATCCGTTCACCCTGCAATGGGCGCGGCTGTTTTATCTGCACGGCGAAGGGCAGAACCCAAACAGTCTGCTGGCGGCGCTGGACCGTGCAGTCGATGCCGGTGAGGCGTCGTTCAACATGTCGGCCGGCGAGCAGTTGCGCGACTTTCTGCCAATCGAGACCGCTGCCGGTTACCTCACCGCGATTCTGCATCAACGCGACTTCAGCGGCGTGATCAATTGCGCCAGTGGCCAGCCGATTTCAGTAAGAACCCTCGTCGAGCAACGCCTGCGCGAACGCGGCGCTTCGATTGATTTGAACCTGGGGCATTACCCCTACCCGACACACGAACCCATGGCGTTCTGGGCGGTGGTCGACCGTTTGCAAGATCTGCTTGAGGTGCCGCAGAGCAACTGATGTGCCTCGAAGCGAATGCCTTTGGCAGCGTGACTATCAAATGACTTTTCAGTGAGACCGGACAATGAGCGATAACGTAATCAAAGCCTTCGAGGCGGAGTGCCAGGCCGAAGTAATTGCCCAAGGCCAGGACAAGGACCTGAAGGCGTTGGCCCAGGAGTTCTACAACCAGTCGGCCAAACACAAATACACCTATCACTTTTCGTGGATGGGTCGTCCGATCATTCAATTGCCGCAAGACATGATGGCAATGCAGGAACTGATCTGGCGGATCAAGCCAGACCTGGTGATCGAGTGCGGTATCGCCCACGGCGGTTCGATCATTTACTACGCCTCGCTGCTCGAATTGCAGGGCCACGGCGAAGTGCTGGGCATCGATCGCGACATCCGTGCGCACAACCGTGAGGCCATCGAAAGCCATCAGATGATCAAGCGCATCAGCATGATCGAAGGCTCGAGCCTCGATCCGGCAGTGGTCGAGCAGGTTCGTCAGGCTGCGGCCGGCAAGAAAGTGATCGTGGTGCTCGACTCCAACCACACCCACGACCATGTCCTCGAAGAGCTGCGTCTTTATGCACCACTCGTCTCGGTGGACAGCTACTGCGTGGTCATGGACACCGTGGTTGAAGACATGCCGGCCGATGCCTTCCCGGATCGCCCGTGGGGTCCGGGTGACAACCCGAAAACCGCGGTTTGGGCCTACCTCAAAGAGAATCAGGATTTCGAGATTGACCAGCAGATGCAAGACAAGCTGCTGATCACGGTCGCCTCGGACGGTTATCTGCGTCGGGTTCGTTGATCCGTTCCATCATTAAAGTGTTTTTCGGGCGGTTTCGCCGGTAGTGGGGAGAAGTTATGCAAGGCAAGTACGGTTCTGAAAACAAGCTGCCATTGAGCGAGTTGCTGACGGTGGTACTGATCACCCACAACCGCCCGGCTTTTTTGCGTCGAGCGCTGCAGTACTACAGCGGCCTGCCTTGCAAGGTTTTGGTACTGGATTCTTCTTCCGAGCGCCCGGAAGGTGATTTCTCCGCGGTCGATTATCAGCACCTGCCGCAATTCGCCTACTGGGGGATGCAGGCCAAACTGACCTACGGCGTCGAGCAACTGACGACGCCGTATATGGTGTTCGCGGCTGACGACGATTTCATCCTGCATGAATCGCTGGCCGAGTCAGTCAACTTCCTGGAGGCCAACCGCGACTACGGGCTGTGCCACGGCTACTGCCTGATGTACCTGGCGCTGGCCGGCAGCGTCAGCTACTACCGACGCGACAAGAAAATCTGCGAAGACTACGCGTCGGAGCGTGCCGAGGATCGCGTTCTCGATTTCATGCACCAGTACGTGCCGCCGTTCTATGGCGTGTGCCGCACCTCGATCATCAAGGACTGGTACGCGGCATTGCCGCCGGGCACCAGTTTCGAATGGCAGGAAATCGGCCACACCTACTACCTGCTGGCGAACGCCAAGGCGCGCATTCTGCCGATTCCTTATGTCGTGCGCGAGATCAACATCGGTTTCTCCGACCACAATACCGAGGTCTACCACGCGCTGTCGTACACCGATACCAAGTCGGTGAGCGAGCGCGAAGCCTTCGCCGAATTCCTCGCCTCTTTGCCGACCGGTATCACCGATCTCGACCAGGCGCAGCGCAAGGCGTTGGCCCTGGAAAGCTTCGCGGCCATGACGGACAGCCTGGTCTCCGGACGGGCGTTGACGACCGAGCTGATTTTCGAGTCCACCTGGAGCAATCTTACCAAGACACCAGAGCGCAAATTCGGGCCACGCCAATACGTCGAGATGCCTTTCTACAACGAGCGCTTTTTTGACTTGCTGACCCAGTTCGAGTTTTTGCTGCACGCGATGCCGGCCGGTCGCATTCAGCTGGAAAAACTCGAGGGTGTATGGACCCGGCAGGAATACCTGCTGCAGGCACGCAATAACGATACGGCGCAAAGTGTCGTCGACCGGTTGTGGCAGGCCCATGACAGCAACGCGTTCAACCGCGCTGTGCTCAAGCGCCTGACGGCGCAACTGCAAACCCTGGGCGAAGAAGAGCAAGCGCAGAAGATAGCTGAGTGGGATGCTCGTCTGGCGGCAGTGGCGGACACCGATCATTACCCGGTCTTCAGCAAGATGCTCTCGGGCCGTTTGCTCGACTGGCTGGCGGCCCGCAAGCCGGACGCCGAACAGGCTGCGTTGATTGCCAGGCATCTGGCGGCGAACAATGGCGGTCCACAATTCGGCATCTTCCTGCTGGATCTGGACAACAACGTCGAGAAGCTGCAAGTGACACTCGACAGCCTCGTCGAAGGTCACAGCAAGGCTTTCAAAATCGTCGTCTTCACCACGGGCGAGCCGCAGAGCGCGACCACCGCACAGAACACCTTGCACTTTGTCCGGGTCACGCCGGGCAGCCTCGTCGACAAACTGAACCTGAGCGCCGCGCAATCTCCATGCGACTGGTTGCTGCTGGCGAACGTGGGTGATGAATTCACGCCGAGCGGCCTGTTGCGCGCCGGCCTGGAACTGATGTCGGCCACGGGGCTTCGCGCGGTGGCCACTGATGAAATCCAGCGCACTGAAGAAGGTGCGCTGGTGGACGTGTTCCGCCCTGGCTTCAATCTTGATTTGCTGCAGAGCATCCCGTCGCTGATGGCACGCCATTGGCTTGTGCGCCGCGACGTGCTGCTGGAGGTCGGCGGTTATCAGGCCGACTTCAGCAAAGCGATGGAGTTCGACCTGCTGCTGCGCATCATTGAGCAGGGCGGCCTCGACGGTCTGGCGCATCTCGACGAGCCGTTGTTGATCACACAAGCAGCAGCGCTGGAAGAAAACGCCCACGAGCGTCAGGCTTTGTTGCGCCATCTGGGCAATCGCGGCTACCAGGCCAAAGTGACTTCGGCGGCGCCGGGCACCTGGCAGATTGATTACCGCCACACTGAGCAGCCGATGGTGTCGATCATTCTGCCGGTCATTGATGACTTGCCAGTGATGCGCCGCTGCCTGGAAGGCCTGCTGCTCAGAACCCGCTACAACCGCTATGAAGTACTGGTGGCGGCAAACGCTAATCAATCGGCAGCGGTCAATGACTGGCTGGGTGCATTGCGCCATCCGAAAGTGAACGTCTTGCGCGCCGATCAAACACTCGGCGAAGTGGCGCTGTATAACGCTGCCAGCGAGCAGGCGCAGGGTGAATGCCTGGTTCTGCTGGCCGCTGACGCCGAAGTCGTCAACCCGAACTGGCTCGACTCGTTGCTCAACCATGCCCAGCGTCCGGAAGTCGGGATCGTTGGTGCCAAACTGGTCAGCCGTGACGGGAAAATCTCCCAGGCGGGTTTGATTCTCGGTCTGAACGGTGGCGTCGGTTCGGCGTTCATCGGCGAGAAACACAGTGCTGCGGGTTACATGCAGCGCCTGTCGGTCGAGCAGAACTATTCGGCCGTGTCGAAGACGTGCCTGATGCTGCGTAAAGAGTTGTTCAATGCGCTCGGTGGCCTGGATGAAGTGACCTTTGCTGATGGTTTCAGCGATGTCGATCTGTGCCTCAAGGCCGGGCAGGCCGGTTACCTCACCGTGTGGACGCCGCTGGTCCAGGTGTTGCACACCGGTGAATTACCGCAAGCCCCTGAGGCACTGGCCGCATTGCGCGAGAAATGGAGCAGCGCTTTTGCCCAGGACCCGGCTTACAACGCCAACCTGGCCCTGACCGGCAAAGGCTTTACCCTGGCTGAAAACACTTCGATCAATTGGTCGCAGTTGCTGGCTTGAGTCCGTCGGACAGGGAACAGGAATTACACATGTTCAACGGTAAATCGATCTTCATCTCCGGCGGCACGGGCTCGTTCGGGCGCAACTTCATCCGCCGCTTGCTGGAGCAGTACCAGCCCAAGCGCGTGGTGGTGTTCTCCCGTGATGAGCTCAAGCAATACGAAATGCAGCAGACGTTCAACGCGCCGTGCATGCGTTACTTCATCGGTGACGTGCGTGATGCTGACCGTCTGCGTCAGGCCATGCGCGGCATCGATTACGTGGTGCATGCCGCCGCGTTGAAGCAGGTGCCGGCGGCTGAGTACAACCCGACCGAATGCATTCGCACCAACGTCAACGGCGCGGAAAACATCATCGCCGCGGCCATCGACAACGGTGTGAAAAAGGTTGTGGCGTTGTCCACCGACAAGGCTGCCAGCCCGATCAATCTGTACGGCGCGACCAAGTTGCTCTCGGACAAATTGTTCGTCGCCGCCAACAACATTGCCGGCGAGCAGGAAACCCGATTTGCCGTGGTGCGCTACGGCAACGTGGCCGGTTCGCGTGGCTCGGTGGTGCCGTTCTTCAGCAAGCTGATCGCCGATGGCGCGCAAGAGCTGCCGATCACCGACGAGCGCATGACACGGTTCTGGATCACCCTCGACCACGGTGTGCAGTTCGTGCTCGACAGCTTCGCGCGGATGCACGGTGGCGAAGTGTTCGTGCCGAAGATTCCGTCGATTCGCATCGTCGATCTGGCCCGTGGCATGGCTGAACATCTGCCGCACAAAAACGTCGGCATTCGTCCCGGGGAAAAACTCCATGAGTTGATGGTGCCGCTGGACGATGCGCGGATGACTATTGAGTTCGAGGATCACTACACCATCCAGCCGTCGATTCGCTTTACCAGCGTCGATGTCGATTTTGCCGTCGACAAACTTGGCGAGCATGGGCGCGCGGTGAGTGAAGATTTTGAATATCGCTCCGACACCAATCCGCACTACCTCTCGGTCGGACAGATCGCGGCGCTGCACGCGAAGCTCTCGGTATGATTCCTTACGGTCGGCAGAGTCTCGATCAGTCGGACATCGATGCCGTCGTTGAGGTGTTGCAGTCGGACTGGTTGACCCAAGGGCCGACCATCGAGCGCTTCGAGCAGGCTGTGGCCGAGCGTTGCCAGGCCGATTTCGCCGTGGCGGTGTGCAACGCCACGGCGGCGCTGCACATTGCGTGTCTGGCGGCGGGGCTTGGCCCGGGCGACCGTCTGTGGACCACGCCGAATACATTCCTGGCCTCGGCCAATTGCGGGCGTTACTGCGGCGCCGACGTGGATTTTGTCGACATCGATCCGCTGACCTGGAACCTCGATGCTTACGCGTTGGCGGCGAAACTGGATCAGGCTGAACAGGACGGCAAACAGCCAAAAGTCTTGGTGGCGGTGGCGTTTTCCGGGCAGAGCTGCGACATGCGCAAGATTGGCGAGCTGGCCGAGCGCTACAACTTCACCGTGATCGAAGATGCCTCCCACGCGGTCGGCGCTTCTTACGCCGGGCGTCCGGTGGGTTGCGGTGAATTTGCGGCGATGACCGTGTTCAGTTTTCATCCGGTGAAGATCATCACCAGTGCCGAGGGCGGCATGGTCCTGACCAATCGCCCGGCCCTGGCCGAGCGCCTGCAACGCCTGCGCAGCCATGGCATGACCCGCGATTCGCAGCAGATGAACGAGCCCAGCCACGGCCCTTGGTACTACCAGCAGATCGAGCTGGGCTTCAATTACCGGATCACCGATCTGCAAGCCGCGCTGGGCTTGTCGCAACTGGCCAAGCTGGATGACTTCATCGCTCGGCGTCGTGAGTTGGCAGCGCGGTACGAGCAGTTGCTGACGTACTTGCCGCTGACGTTACCCAGCGCTCAACCGGACGCGGAATCAGCCTGGCATTTGTATGTGGTGCGCTTGCAGACCGAGCGCATCAGCCTCAGTCACCGTCAGGTGTTCGAGGGCTTGCGCGCGGCCGGCATCGGCGTGAATCTGCACTACATTCCGGTGCATCTGCAGCCTTACTATCAGGCACTGGGTTTTGCCGAGGGCGACTTTCCCGAAGCCGAACGCTATTACGCCGAGGCGATCAGCCTGCCGATGTTTCCGCTGCTGACCGAGGAGCAGCAGGATTACGTGGTCGAGCAATTGCGCCGGCTGCTGATTGAGGAGTAGGGCAACGTGAGCAACATTGCAATCATCCCGGCGCGCGGGGGCAGCAAACGCATCCCGCGCAAGAATCTTGCGCCGTTCGACGGCGTGCCGATGATTGTCCGTTCGATTCGTACGGCGCTGGATTCGGGCTTGTTCGATCAGGTTGTCGTCAGTACCGATGACGAAGAAATCGCCGAGGTCGCGCGGGCGCACGGGGCTGATGTGCCGTTTTTGCGCCCGGCCGATCTGGCGGATGATTTTACCGGCACCGCCGCAGTGATCGTGCATGCCTTGCAGCAACTGCCGGCCTTTGATTACGCCTGCTGCGTGTACGCCACGGCGCCGTTGTTGCAGGCGCGTTATCTGCGTCAGGGGTATGAGCTGCTTGCACAGCATCCGGAAAAATCTTTCGCTTTCTCCGTGTGCAACTTCGGGTTCCCGGTGCAGCGTGCGCTGACGCTGGACGGGCAGGGCGCGTTGACGGCGTTGTATCCCGAGTTTCGCAACACCCGTTCGCAGGATCTGCCCGAAGCGTTTCAGGATGCCGGGCAGTTTTATTGGGGCCGCACGGATGCGTGGCTGCGCGGCGAGGTGGTCTATTCGCCCGTCAGCCTGCCGGTGATTTTGCCCCGGCATCTGGTGCAGGACATCGATACGCCTGAAGACTGGAAACGTGCCGAATACCTTTACGCCGCGCTCAAGGCCGGCGGAGAGTTGCAATGAGAATCCTGATTCGCGCCGACGCCTCACCCACCATCGGCAGCGGCCATATCGCCCGCTGCCTGACGCTGGCGCGGGTGCTGCGCAAGCAGGGCAGTCATGTCGCGTTTGCCTGTCGGCAGTTGCCGGGGCATCGACTCGATGCACTGAGCGGCGAAGGTTTCGAGACTTTTGCGTTGCCCGGTCGTTATCCCGATGAAGACCCCCAGCAGGCCATCGAGTCGATGCTGCCTTGGCAGGCCGACATCGATGCGTTGGATTTGCTGCTGGAAGATCACGCCGAATTCGACTGGATCATCGCCGACCATTACGGCCTCGATCATCACTGGCAGACCGCCGCACGGCATTGGGCGCCGCGTATTGCTGCCGTCGACGATCTCGCCACTCGGCGCTACAGCGTTGATTTGCTGCTCAATCAGAATTTGTCCGGCCTCAGCGATAACTACACGCCGCTGTTGCCCGAGGGCTGCCGCACACTGCTCGGCCCGCGCTATGCCATGTTGCGTGAAGAGTTCGATTGCCCGGCGATCGAAATCAAACCCGAAGCCCGGCGAGTGCTGGTTAACTTCGGCGGTTTCGACGCGGCGATGCAGACCCATCACGCCATGTTGGCGTTGGCCGATTTTACTGAGCTTGAAGTGGACTTCGTCGCCGGTGTCGACAACCCGGCATGGGCGCAGATGCAGGCACTGGCGCAAACGCGGCCAAACTGGCGTCTGCACAGTTTTGTCAGCGATTTCCATCAACGCATGACCGAGGCCGATCTGTTTATCGGCGCCGGTGGCGGCACCAGTTGGGAGCGAGCGGCGTTGGGTTTGCCGACGATCTGTATAGCGGTGTCGAATAACCAGCAGGTCAACGGCGAGGTGATGGCGGCAGCGGGCGCACATGTATTCATGGGCGCGCGCGAGCAGGTCAGCGTTGCGCAGTTGCGTGACGCGATTGGTTTTGTCGCCGCTAATTTTTATCTGCGCCAGAGCCTGGCCGAACGTTCTCGGCAAATGGTCGATGGGCGCGGTGCATTGCGAGTCGCTGCGGCATTAGCCGATGGTGTGCCCGAGTTAAGTCACGCCACACTGGACGATGCGCAATTGCTGCCCGACGGGCTGAACTCCAGTTTGAATAAAGGGAACACCGTTCATGAGTAGTTTCAAGATTGGCGACCGTCTGATCGGTACCGATGCGCCGCCGTTCATCATTGCCGAGATGAGCGGCAATCATAACCAGTCGCTGGACGTGGCCCTGCAAATTGTCGAAGCCGCCGCCAAGGCCGGCGCGCACGCTCTGAAACTGCAAACCTACACCGCCCAGACCATGACGCTGGATCTGGCCGAGGGCGAGTTCTTCATCAAAGACCCGGGCAGCCTGTGGGCCGGCACTTCTTTGTACGACTTGTACGAGCAGGCCCACACACCGTGGGAATGGCATGCGCCGATCTTCGCTCGCGCCAAGGAGCTGGGGATGCTCGCGTTCTCGACGCCGTTCGACGACACGGCCGTGGATTTTCTCGAAAGCCTCGACGTGCCGGCGTACAAGATCGCCAGTTTTGAAAACACCGATCTGCCGTTGATCCGCCGTGTCGCCGCCACCGGCAAGCCGCTGATCATCTCCACCGGCATGGCCAGCATTGCCGAACTCGATGAAACCGTGCGCGCTGCCCGTGAAGCCGGGTGCAAGGATCTGGTGTTGCTCAAATGCACCAGCACTTATCCGGCGACTCCGGCAAACAGCAATGTGCGGACGATCCCGCACCTGCGTGATTTGTTCGGTTGTGAAGTGGGGCTGTCCGATCACTCGATGGGCGTTGGCGTCTCGGTGGCGGCCGTGGCGCTCGGCGCGACGGTGGTGGAAAAGCACTTCACCCTCGACCGTTCGGCGGGCGGGGTGGATGCCAGTTTCTCGCTGGAGCCGGCCGAGATGGCCAGCCTGGTGGTGGAAACCGAACGCGCATGGCAAGCGCTCGGCAAGGTGCAATACGGCGCAACCGAAGCCGAACTCAAGTCGGTGGTGTATCGCCGCTCGCTGTACGTGACCGCCGACATGGCCGCCGGTGACCCCTTTACGCAGGACAATCTGCGCGCCATTCGCCCCGGCCTCGGCCTGCCGCCCAAGCACACCGATGCCGTGCTCGGGCGCTGCGCTCGCGCGCCGATCAAGCGCGGTACGCCGCTGGATTGGTCATTGGTCGAATAACCAATCTGTAAGGGATTCGGCAAAATAGCGTGACCTGCGAGTCATAACGCGCATCTTCACTGTATTGTATTGATCGGGGAGATGGCGCCTGGCCCGTTTTCGGTTCCAGTGATAGCCCTTTGCGCTCCCCTTGGTTGCCCTTCGTGGCAACCATTTTCTGTTTGTCGGCGCCCCTCGAATCCTTGCGAGCGGTGGTCTTGAGCTGTTTTTTATTGGGAAGCCGTAATGATTGGCATAAAAAGCATTGCGAGCTACGTTCCTGTAGCCGGCGTGGACAATTACGCACAAGGTGCAAAATTCGAGAAGGATGAAGAATTCATCCTTGGCAAGATTGGCTCGGCATTCCTGCCGCGCAAAGACGCTGATCAAGAAACCTCCGATCTGTGTGTGGAAGCAGCCAACGCGCTGTTTGCCAGCAACCCTGAGTTGAAGCGTGAATCGATCGATGCCTTGATCGTCGTCACCCAGAACGGTGATGAAGAAGGCCTGCCGCACACTGCCGCGATCGTGCAGGACAAACTCGGTCTGCCTACCAATGTCGCCGCGTTCGATATTTCGTTGGGCTGCTCCGGTTATGTCTACGGCATCTACGCGATCAAGGGCTTCATGGAGGCCGCCGGCCTGAAGAACGGCCTGCTGATCACCGCCGATCCGTATTCAAAAATCGTTGACCCGGAAGACCGCAACACCACCATGCTGTTCGGTGATGCCGCTACCGCGACCTGGATGGGTGAAGATCCGACCTGGGCGCTGGGCAAGGCCAAGTTCGGCACCGACGGTTCCGGCGCGCCACACCTGAAAGTCACCGATGGTGTGTTCTTCATGAACGGTCGTCAGGTGTTCAACTTTGCGCTGCTCAAAGTCCCGGCGCACTTGCACGAGTTGCTCGATGATTCCGGTCTCAAAGCTGATGATATCGATGCCTTCTGCATTCACCAGGGCAGTGCGGCGATTGTCGATGCCGTGGCGCGACGCTTTGAAGGCGAGCCTGAGAAGTTCATCAAGGACATGGTCGAGACCGGCAATACTGTGTCGTCGAGTATTCCGCTGCTGCTGGAAAAGCACGTAATCGATTCCGCCTGGCAGCGCGTCGCGCTCAGTGGTTTCGGTGTCGGTCTGTCGTGGGGTTCGGCGATCATCTTCCGCCCCTGAGCCTGATTAAAAACGGCGGATACAAAAATAGCGTTCAAGGTTAACCTTGAACGCTATTTTTTTGCCTGAAACGGAGCGCGAGGCGCCATGAGCGAGTTTTTCCAGGCCAACGCCGAAGTCCTTCAGCGCCGCTGGCCGGCGCTGTTCGAGCGCTTGATGGCCGAAGACAGTGCGGCGGTTCAGGCTGAACTGGTGCAGGGGCTCGGTTCGACCCTGAGCGTCAACGGCGTTCAACTCACCAGTCGCCATGACCGTACTCATGAAGCCCGTGTTCAGGCAGCCAGCCTGGCGGATAAAGCGCAATTGCATGTCTACGGCACCGGCCTAGGCGATTTGCCTGCGGTGTTGCTGGAGCGCGCCGGGCTTGAGCGGTTGTATGTGCATATTCTCAATGGCGCTCTGTTTGCGCTGGTCGTGCAGTTGCTTGATCAGCGCCAGTGGCTGGAGGATCCGCGCGTGGAACTGTTTTACGCCGGTGATCTTTCTGATATCTGCACGCCGTTTTTTGCCCTGCCGGCCGAGATGCTGCTGGCTGATGACTTCAACGCAAAGATCCGTGATCGGCTGGTCAGTGAAGTGCACCTGAGCTTCAACAATCGTGAATTCGATCCGCAGTCGCCGGTCATTCAGCAACGCTTGCAGGATTGCTTGCCAGTGCTGCTGGGCGATGATGATGTGGCGCAACTGTTCGGCACTTGCGTCGACCGGGACGTCTACGTGATCGCCACGGGGCCGACGCTGGAGGGGCATTTTGAACGGCTGGCGAAAGTGCGGGCTCAGGCGCAGCGTCCGCTGTTCATCTGTGTCGACACCGCTTATCGACCGCTGCGTGAGCACGGTGTGGTGCCGGATCTGGTGGTGAGCATCGATCAGCTCATCAGCTTCCGTCATCTGCCATTTGAACAGTCCGAAGGCATTCCTCTGGTCTATTTGCCGATGAGCGACCCCGAGGTTTTGCGCGCCTGGAAGGGCAAGCGCTACGGCGGATATTCCGCAAGCCCGGTTTATGCGGCATTGCGCGAGGAATATCCGCGAGGCGAACTGCATGTCGGCGGCAGTGTGATTCATCCGGCGGTGGACCTTGCCGTGAAAATGGGCGCGACGCGCATCACTCTGTTTGGCGCCGACTTCGCCTTCCCGATGAACAAGACCCATGCTGGCTGGAATGACGGTGAACTTGGGCCGAGTGTGAATCAGGCGCGGCATTGGGTGCGTGACGGGCATGGTCAGCGCGTCAGCACACAACTGAACTTCCGTGGCTATTTATGTGTTCTGGAACGCTACATCGCCGCCCATCCCCAGGTTGAGTTTTTCAATAGCAGCAGAGCGGGCGCGCTGATCGCCGGCACACAATTCAATCAGGAGTTTGTGCAATGACGGCAATGGCGCAATGCATCAACGAGTGCCGCGAGTGCGCAAGTCTGTTTCGACTGGGACGTGACGTCGAGGCGGCGCTAAGCATGGTCGAGGTCTTCGAGGGTGCGCAGCAGTTACTGCAGTCCGCGCCTGCGGATGTCCAGCAGATGTGGGCGCAGGTGCTGACGCAAATGCTCGATTGTCAGGAGCGCCAGGACTGGTTGGGGCTGGCGGACTCCATGGAGTACGAACTGATCGAACTGCTGACGGCCATGCCAGCCTGAGGGCGGGCAACCGCGCTGGCCCGCAGGTTTGCGCAGTGGTCGGTTTTATGGCGTCATTTTTTCGAAAGTGAGGGGCGGCTAAGCCTTTGTTTTCTCTGGGGTGGCAGGGTGATGGCAAATATTTTTTAAAAAGCCCTCAAGCAACCTGCATTCCCGACGATAACTATTACGAAGGTTCTCTAGGCCATACCCGGCGGTTGCCAGGGCCGGAAGCCGCAGTACCCAACCAACGAGGAATTCGTCATGGCTTTAACAGTAAACACCAACACCACATCGTTGAACGTTCAGAAAAACCTGAACAAAGCTTCCGACGCTCTGTCGACTTCGATGCAGCGCCTGTCTTCCGGCCTGAAAATCAACAGCGCTAAAGACGACGCCGCTGGCCTGCAGATCTCCACCCGTATGCAATCGCAAATCCGCGGTGGCAACCAGGCTATCCAGAACGCCAACGACGGTATCTCCGTTGCTCAGACCGCTGAAGGCGCTCTGCAAGCTACTACCGACATCCTGCAGCGTATGCGTGAACTGGCTGTTAAAGCACGTACCGGCACCAACGGCACTGCTGACCAGAAAGCAACCAACCTTGAATTCGCCGACATGTCCGACGAAATCAGCCGTATCGCTGCTTCCACCAACCTGAACGGCAAAAACCTGCTGGACGGTTCGGCTGGTACTGTGACTCTGCAAGTTGGCGCAAACACTGGTACTGCCAACCACATCGACCTGGTACTGAACTCCAAGTTCGACGCCGTGAGCCTGTCCGTAGACAAAGGTACTCTGGCTCTGACCGGTACTGACGTTGCTACCGCCGGTACCAATATCGACGCCGCTATCACTGCAATCGACGCCGCTATCGCTGCGATCGGTGATACCCGTGCCAGCCTGGGTGCTTCGCAAAACCGTCTGACCAGCACCATCTCCAACCTGCAGAACATCGTTGAGAACACCACTGCTGCACAGGGTCGTGTACAAGACACCGACTTCGCCGCAGAAACTGCTAACCTGACCAAGCAGCAAACTCTGCAGCAGGCTTCGACCTCCGTTCTGGCTCAAGCCAACCAACTGCCTTCCGCTGTACTGAAACTGCTTCAGTAATTTCGGAACAAGTTTGGGCGGGGGAGTGCGCTAGTCGTGCTCTCTCGCCTTTTTACGTCAGGAGGTGATGAGCATGGACATGAGCGTGAAGCTTAACCTGTCTTATCCGGCTCCCAAGCCAGTAACGCCGGTTGCTGACAAACCGTCAGAGACGCCTGAAGTTACCAAGGCTGAAGCTCCGGTCGCTGCCAAGAGTCAGGATACGGACGATGCCAAGTTGAAACTGGCAGTGCAGGAGATCGAGAAGTTTGTTCAATCGATCAAGCGCAATCTGGAGTTCTCTATCGATGAGCATTCCGGGAAGGTCATCGTCAAGGTGATCGCAAGCGAGACGGGTGAAATCGTTCGACAGATTCCCTCCGCAGAAGCCCTCAAGCTGGCAGACAGCCTCGCCAACGCAAGTCATGTGTTGTTCGACGCCAAGGCCTGATAGCTGGCATGAATAATGTTTGTACGTTCTCAAGATGCGTGTAACGGTCAAAAGAATGGCAACAATCTGAAGGGAGATGCACATGGCAAGTCCAATTCTACCGGGTTCCGGACTGGGTTCCGGCCTGGATATCGGGGCGATCGTTACTGCGCTGGTCAACGCCGACAAGGCACCAAAGCAGACGCAAATCGATACCGCGACCAAAGCCAACACGCTGAAGATTTCCGGTATCGGTTCGTTGAAGAGCGCGCTGACCGCGTTCCAGACGGCAATGACCAATCTGGGCAGCAAGACCAATCCTGCATTTGCCGGCTTCACCGCGACTTCGGCCAATACCGCCGTTTTGAACGCCACCGCCGATAGCACCGCGGTTTCGGGTAATTACAGTGTTGTCGTGAACCAGCTGGCCACCGGCTCGAAAATCGCCAGTGCCTCTTTTGCCGGCGGCGCCGCCAGTGCCATTCCGACTGGTACCCTGAAAATCAGTCAAAATGGCACTGATTACAATGTGGACATCCCGGCCAATGCCACCTTGCAGACCACCCGTGACGCCATCAACAAGGCTCAGGGCGCCAACGGCATCTCCGCCAACATTGTGACCGACAGCACCGGTGCTTCGCGCCTGGTGATCAGTTCGAACAAGACTGGCGAAGGCTCTGACCTCAGCGTCAGCGGTATCGCCGGTCTGGAAATCGATGGTACCCAGCCGATGGGCACTAGCCCGGCTGCAGGCGCCTCAGGGGCCGTCAGCGACATTGCGAAAGACGCCAAGTTGACCATCGACGGCCTTCAGGTCACCAGCAAAAGCAACACGGTGACCGGTGCAATCAGTGGCCTGACCCTGAATCTGACAACGGTCAGCGCTGGCGCGCCAACGGCGGGTACCCCGACTGTTATCGGCGTGGATGCCAACACCAAGGGTCTGCAGGCCTCGATTCAGTCGTTCGTCGACGCTTACAACACGTTGAAAACTACCATCGACACCTTGTCCAAGGCGACGTCGGACGCAGATGGCAAGCTGACCGTACAAGCGGCTTTCACTGGCGATGCGATGCCGCGTTCGCTGATTGCCAGCGTTCGTGCCGAGTTGACGGCGCCGGGTGCTGGTGGTCCGCTGGCCGTGCTGTCCCAGCTGGGTGTGATGACCGACCGCAACACCGGTAACCTGACGTTTGATACCAACGCGTTCACCAAAACCATGGCCCAGCCAGGCATGACTGGCGAGGTTCAGCAGTTGTTCTCCGGCACCGACGACACCAATGGTCTGTTGGCGCGTATGAGCAAAGCGGTGGATCCGTACCTCAAGCCGCCAGCGGACGATAAGCTCGGCACCGGTTTGCTTGATCAGCGAATGGCGATTCTCACCAAGAACACGCGCAACCTGACCAACCAGCAACTGGCGCTGGACTTGCGTGTCGCCAACCTGACCAAGGTGTTGACTGCCAAGTACAACGCCATGGACTTGCTGGTAGGGCAGATGAAGGCCACAGCCAGCAACATCACGTCATTCTTTAGTACGCTGAACGCTCAGCAATCCGCGAAGTAACAGGCAAGCACGACAAAAACCCGGCTACGCTTTATCGGCGTGTGCCGGGTTTTTGTCTTATTGATCTAAAGTTCTGTGACTCGTTGGCGATACACTGGTTATACGAGTCATTGTGGCAATGAGGTAGAACATGAACCCAATGTTAGCCCTTCGGCAATATCAGAAAGTCGGCGCGCATGCGCAGACGTCCGAAGCAAGTCCGCACCGTCTGGTGCAAATGCTGATGGAAGGCGGCCTGGAGCGCATCGCTCAGGCCAAAGGCGCCATCGAGCGCAAGGACATTTCTGCCAAATGCACGGCCATCAGCAAGGCCGTTGGCATTATCGGCGGCTTGTGTGAAGGCCTGGATCTGGAAAATAGTGCCGACTCGGTGGGTGAGCTCAACCAGCTTTACATCTACATGATGAAGCGACTCGCAGAGGCCAACCTCAAGACTGATCCGCGTATTCTCGACGAAGTTGCCGGTCTGTTGCGCACCGTAAAGGAAGGCTGGGACGGCATCGCTCCATCAGGCCCCCAGTTCTAAGGAGATCACCATGAGTCTTGTATTGCAGCGAATTGCCGATACCCGTGAAGCATTGGTCAGTGCCTTGGCCGAGCGCAATTGGGAAGCCATTGGCGAGTTGGATCTGGCTTGCCGTTCCTGCATGGAAGACGTCTTGAGTGAGGCTTCGATGGACGAGGTCGCGTTGCGCGATAACCTTGAGGAGTTGCTCCATGTCTACAAGGAGCTTCTTGAGGTGGCCATGGGGGAGCGGCAGGCGATAGCCAACGAGATGTCGCAGATCACCCAAGCGCAGAAGGCGGCAAAGGTTTACCATCTGTTTGGCTAATTAACCTCCAGTTAATCCAAACATGTGCGCCATAAATTTGACTGTGCACGGTTTTTTGACTTAACTAGTGGCTGTTTTCAGATTTCAGGCGTCTACAGGCACATGGTGTCCTGCAAGCGTCTCGCTTGCCCCATTTTTCGGGCATTGAGTTGACTAGGGAAGTTGCTATTGCATGTGGCGTGAAACCAAAATTCTGCTGATCGATGACGATAGCGTTCGCCGCCGCGACCTGGCGGTGATTCTAAATTTTCTCGGCGAAGAAAATTTACCCTGCGGCAGCCATGACTGGCAGCAGGCAGTCGGCTCTTTGTCGTCTAGTCGTGAGGTCATTTGCGTACTGATCGGGACTGTAAATGCTCCTGGCGCGCTTTTGGGCTTGCTAAAGACACTCTCAACCTGGGATGAGTTCCTTCCGGTTTTGTTAATGGGCGATAATTCTTCCATCGACTTGCCTGAAGACCAGCGTCGCCGAGTGCTTTCGACCCTCGAAATGCCGCCCAGCTACAGCAAATTGCTCGACTCCCTGCACCGTGCCCAGGTCTATCGCGAGATGTACGACCAGGCCCGCGAGCGTGGCCGTCATCGCGAACCCAATCTGTTCCGCAGCCTCGTCGGCACCAGCCGGGCGATTCAGCACGTGCGCCAGATGATGCAGCAAGTGGCCGACACCGACGCCAGTGTGCTGATCCTCGGCGAGTCGGGCACCGGCAAGGAAGTGGTCGCGCGCAACCTGCATTACCACTCCAAGCGTCGCGACGGGCCATTCGTACCCGTCAACTGCGGGGCGATCCCGGCCGAGTTGCTGGAAAGCGAACTGTTCGGCCACGAGAAGGGTGCCTTCACTGGCGCCATCACCAGCCGAGCCGGCCGTTTTGAGCTGGCCAACGGCGGTACGCTGTTCCTCGATGAAATTGGCGACATGCCGCTGCCGATGCAGGTCAAACTGCTGCGCGTGCTGCAAGAGCGCACTTTCGAGCGCGTGGGTAGCAACAAGACCCAGAGCGTCGACGTGCGCATCATCGCGGCGACCCACAAGAATCTCGAAAGCATGATCGAGATCGGCACATTCCGCGAAGATCTCTACTACCGCTTGAACGTGTTCCCGATCGAGATGGCACCGCTGCGCGAGCGTGTCGAAGACATCCCGCTGCTGATGAACGAACTGATCTCGCGCATGGAACACGAAAAGCGCGGTTCGATCCGTTTCAACTCGGCGGCAATCATGTCGCTGTGCCGTCACGGCTGGCCGGGCAACGTCCGCGAACTGGCCAACCTGGTGGAGCGCATGGCGATCATGCATCCGTACGGGGTGATCGGCGTGGTCGAGTTGCCGAAGAAATTCCGCTACGTCGACGACGAAGACGAGCAATTGGTCGACAGCCTGCGCAGCGATCTCGAAGAGCGTGTGGCAATCAACGGTCATACGCCGGACTTCACCGCCAACGCCATGTTGCCGCCGGAAGGCCTGGACCTGAAGGACTACCTCGGTGGGTTGGAGCAGGGCCTGATTCAGCAGGCGCTGGACGATGCCAATGGCATTGTGGCGCGCGCGGCAGAGCGCTTGCGCATTCGCCGCACCACGCTCGTGGAGAAGATGCGCAAGTACGGCATGAGCCGGCGCGACGGTGACGAACAGGCGGAGGATTGACGCCTGTTTTTCAACTGCTTCATTTATAAGCAGTTTTTTTTAGGCACGGGTATTGCTACATCCCTCGCAACGTTCCGTTTAACTGACGGTCAGCCAAGCGAGAGAGCACAATGCCCCAAGCCGCCCAGATCTCTGCCTCCAATCCCGAGGGGCAACCTTCGTCCGTAGAGCAGGCAAGCCGCCAGGGTCTTGAGCAGGCTTTCGAGCTGTTCAGTCAGATGTCGAGCCAACTGACCGACTCCTACAGCATGCTTGAAGCGCGGGTCACCGAGCTCAAGGGTGAACTGGCCGTGGTCAGTGCCCAGCGCATGCAGGAGCTGGCGGAAAAAGAACGTCTGGCCAACCGTCTGCAAAACCTTCTTGATCTGTTACCCGGTGGCGTCATCGTGATCGACGGTCATGGCATCGTGCGCGAAGCCAATCCCGCCGCCATCGACTTGCTCGGTCTGCCGCTGGAGGGCGAGTTGTGGCGCCATGTGATTGCTCGCTGCTTCGCCCCGCGTGAAGACGACGGTCACGAAATCTCCTTGAAAAACGGTCGACGCCTGTCGATTGCCACGCGTTCGCTGGATGCCGAGCCTGGGCAATTGGTGTTGCTCAACGACCTGACAGAAACCCGTCATCTGCAAGATCAGCTGGCGCGCCACGAACGTCTGTCCTCGCTGGGGCGAATGGTGGCCTCGCTGGCTCATCAGATCCGCACGCCATTGTCCGCCGCATTGCTTTACGCCAGTCATTTGACTGAGCAGGAGTTGCCGGTCGCCACTCAGCAACGTTTCGCCGGGCGTCTTAAAGAGCGCCTGCACGAGCTGGAGCATCAGGTGCGCGACATGCTGGTGTTCGCTCGCGGCGAATTGCCGCTGACGGATCGCCTCACACCCAATGCCTTGATGCAGGCGCTGCAAGCTGCGGCCCTGACCCACGTACAGGATCTGCCGATTCGCTGGCAGTGCGACAGTCATGCCGGTGAGTTGCTGTGCAACCGTGACACGCTGGTCGGCGCGCTTTTGAATCTGATCGAAAACGCGATTCAGGCCAGCGCCGGCGAGGTGCGCCTGAAAGTGCATTGCTACACCCGCAACAACACCCTGCGTCTGTGCATCAGCGATTCCGGTAGCGGGATCGAACCTGCGGTGCTGGCGCGACTCGGCGAGCCATTTTTTACCACGAAGGTCACCGGCACTGGCCTGGGCCTGACCGTGGTCAAAGCGGTGGCGCGAGCACATCAGGGAGAATTGCAGCTGCGCTCGCGAGTCGGGCGCGGCACGTGCGCGCAGGTGATCCTGCCGCTGTTTTGCGCTGTCCACGGAGCTGAGTAAAAGACATGGGCATCAAGGTGTTGCTGGTCGAGGATGACCGTTCGTTGCGCGAAGCGCTGGCTGATACGTTGCTGTTGGCTGGCCATGATTACCACGCGGTCGGCAGCGCTGAAGAAGCGTTGACGGCGGTGGCGCGCGAAGCGTTCAGCCTGGTGATCAGTGACGTGAACATGCCCGGTATGGATGGTCATCAATTGCTCTCGCTGCTGCGAGTGCGTCAGCCGCAGTTGCCGGTGTTGCTGATGACTGCCCACGGCGCCGTCGAGCGTGCCGTCGATGCGATGCGCCAGGGTGCTGCGGATTATCTGGTCAAGCCGTTCGAGCCCAAGGCCTTGCTCGATCTGGTGTCGCGACATGCGCTTGGCAGCGTCGGTGCAACTGACGTCGAAGGCCCGATTGCGGTCGAGCCGGCCAGTGCCCAGCTTCTGGAGCTGTCGGCGCGAGTGGCCCGCAGTGATTCCACGGTGCTGATCTCCGGTGAGTCCGGTACCGGCAAGGAAGTGCTGGCGCGCTACATTCATCAGCAATCCCATCGCGCAACTCAACCGTTCATCGCAATCAATTGCGCCGCAATCCCCGACAACATGCTCGAAGCCACACTGTTCGGTCACGAAAAAGGCTCGTTCACCGGCGCCATCGCTGCGCATCCGGGCAAGTTTGAGCAGGCGGATGGTGGCACGATTCTACTCGACGAAATTTCCGAAATGCCTCTCGGCCTGCAAGCCAAGCTGCTGCGAGTGCTGCAAGAGCGTGAAGTCGAACGGGTCGGCGGGCGCAAGCCGATTACCCTTGATATCCGTGTGGTCGCCACGACCAACCGTGATCTGGCCGCAGAAGTGGCGGCGGGGCGCTTCCGTGAAGATCTTTTCTACCGTCTGTCGGTTTTCCCTCTGGCGTGGCGTCCACTTCGCGAGCGCACTGCCGATATCTTGCCGCTGGCTGAGCGGTTGCTGACCAAGCACGTCAATAAAATGAAGCATGCAGCGGCCAAACTTTCGCCTGAGGCGCAAGCGTGCCTGACCGCGTACCCGTGGCCGGGCAATGTGCGTGAGCTGGATAACGCGATTCAGCGTGCGTTGATCTTGCAGCAGGGCGGCGTGATTCAGCCGCAGGATTTCTGCCTGGCCGGGCCGGTGATGTTTGCTGCGTTGCCTGTGTCAGTGCCGACGCCTGCGGTCATTCGTGAAGTCGAAATCGATGCTGATTCGGCCGGAGCCTTGGGCGATGACCTGCGCCGCCGGGAGTTTCAGATGATCATCGACACCTTGCGCAGCGAGCGCGGCCGACGCAAGGAAGCAGCGGAAAAGCTCGGCATCAGCCCGCGCACCCTGCGCTACAAGCTGGCACAAATGCGCGATGCCGGGATGGACGTCGAAGGTTATCTGTTCGCCACTTGATCGCTGGCGCAATGTTTGAAAACGCTTTTCTGAAAGGGCCGGCCATGAGCTGGCACCCTTGTTGCTAATACCTGTGTACCCGCCGAGTGAGTGTCAAAAAATTGCGGGCCGCCCAAGAGAGTAGACCATGAGCCAAGGTATTGAATTCAATCGATTGATGATGGACATGAAGGCTATGAAAATAGACGCCATGTCTGCGCCGAAATCGACTGCCGCTGTCCCTGAATTGGCGGGCAGCAGCTTTTCCGACATGCTCGGTCAGGCGATTAACAAAGTCAGTAATACCCAGCAGGCGTCGACTCAGTTGGCCAACGCCTTTGAAGTGGGCAAGAGCGGCGTCGATCTGACGGACGTGATGATCGCTTCGCAAAAAGCCAGCGTGTCGTTCCAGGCTCTGACCCAGGTGCGCAACAAACTGGTTCAGGCTTATCAAGACATCATGCAGATGCCGGTATAAGGACGAGATTGAGTCATGGCAGAAGCAGTCGCCGATAACGTTCCGGCCAAGGCCACCCCGATAGACGGCAAACCGCCGTTGTTCGGCCTGTCCTTCCTGGAAAACCTCTCCGAGATGACCATGCTGCGTCAGGTGGGCCTGTTGGTCGGCCTGGCTGCGAGCGTGGCGATTGGCTTTGCCGTGGTGCTGTGGTCGCAGCAGCCGGATTACCGTCCGTTGTATGGCAGCCTTGCCGGCCTGGACGCCAAGCAGGTCATGGAAACACTGGCCGCCGCCGACATCCCTTACAACGTCGAACCGAGCTCCGGCGCCTTGCTGGTCAAGGCCGATGACTTGTCCCGTGCGCGGCTCAAGCTCGCAGCCGCTGGTGTCACTCCCAGCGACGGCAACATCGGTTATGAAATCCTCGACAAGGAGCAGGGTCTGGGTACCAGCCAGTTCATGGAAGCGACCCGTTACCGTCGCGGCCTCGAAGGTGAACTGGCGCGAACCATTTCCAGCCTGAACAACGTCAAGGGTGCCCGCGTGCACCTGGCGATTCCGAAGAGTTCGGTATTCGTTCGCGATGAGCGCAAGCCAAGTGCTTCGGTTCTGGTCGAGCTGTATTCCGGTCGTTCGCTGGAGCCGGGTCAGGTAGTGGCGATCATCAATCTGGTGGCGACTTCCGTTCCCGAGTTGAGCAAATCGCAGATCACCGTCGTCGACCAGAAGGGCAACCTGCTCTCTGATCAGGCGGAAAACTCCGAAATGACCATGGCCGGCAAGCAGTTCGATTACAGCCGCCGCATGGAAAGCATGCTGACCCAGCGCGTCCACAACATTCTGCAACCGGTGCTGGGCAACGATCGCTACAAGGCTGAGGTCTCGGCCGATATCGATTTCAACGCCGTCGAGTCTACTGCCGAACAGTTCAACCCGGATCAACCGGCGTTGCGCAGCGAGCAGTCGGTCAGCGAGCAACGCACCGCCAGCAATGGCCCGCAAGGTGTGCCTGGTGCCTTGAGCAACCAGCCGCCGTCGCCGGCTTCGGCGCCGCAAACCACTGCGGGTGCAGCCGCTCCGGCCGCCATGGTGCAGCCAGGTCAGCCATTGGTTGACGCCAACGGCCAGCAGATCATGGACCCGGCCACCGGGCAACCGATGCTTGCGCCGTACCCGGCAGACAAGCGTCAACAATCCACCAAGAACTTCGAGCTCGATCGTTCCATCAGCCACACCAAGCAGCAGCAGGGTCGCCTGAATCGCTTGTCGGTGTCGGTAGTGGTCGACGATCAGGTCAAGGTCAACGCGGCCAACGGTGAAACCACCCGCGCGCCGTGGACCGCCGACGAACTGGGCCGCTTTACGCGTCTGGTGCAGGACGCGGTCGGCTTCGATGCCAGCCGTGGCGACAGCGTCAGCGTGATCAACATGCCGTTCTCCGCCGAGCGCGGTGAAGTGTTTGCCGAAATTCCGTTCTACTCCCAGCCTTGGTTCTGGGACATCGTCAAACAAGTGCTGGGTGTATTGTTCATCCTGGTGCTGGTGTTTGGTGTGCTGCGTCCGGTGCTCAACAACATCACCGGCGGCGGCAAAGGCAAGGAGCTGGCCGGTTTGGGCAGCGACGTGGAACTCGGAGGCATGGGCGGCCTGGATGGCGAACTGTCCAACGACCGCGTGAGCCTCGGTGGTCCGCAGAGCATTCTGTTGCCGAGCCCGAGTGAGGGTTATGACGCGCAACTGAATGCAATCAAGAGCCTGGTGGCTGAAGATCCGGGCCGTGTGGCTCAGGTCGTGAAAGAGTGGATTAACGCAGATGAGTGATAACCGAGCCGCAACCCTCAAGCTGACCAAGGTCGACAAAGCGGCGATTCTGCTGCTGTCCCTGGGTTCGACCGATGCTGCGCAAGTGCTGCGCCACATGGGCCCCAAAGAGGTTCAGCGTGTAGGTGTGGCCATGGCCCAAATGGGCAATGTCCATCGTGAGCAGGTCGAACAGGTCATGAGCGAGTTCGTCGACATCGTCGGCGATCAGACCAGCCTGGGCGTCGGTTCCGACGACTACGTGCGCAAAATGCTCACCCAGGCATTGGGCGAAGACAAGGCCAACGGCCTGATCGACCGCATCCTGCTCGGTGGCAACACCAGCGGTCTCGACAGCCTGAAATGGATGGAGCCGCGCGCCGTTGCCGACGTGATCCGTTACGAACACCCGCAGATTCAGGCGATCGTGGTTGCCTACCTCGACCCCGATCAGGCGGGTGAAGTGCTCGGCAACTTCGACCACAAGGTGCGTCTGGACATCATCCTGCGCGTCTCCTCGTTGAACACCGTGCAACCGGCGGCATTGAAAGAACTCAACCAGATTCTCGAGAAGCAGTTCTCCGGCAACTCGAATGCCTCGCGCACCACCCTGGGTGGCATCAAGCGTGCGGCCGACATCATGAACTTCCTCGACAGCTCGATCGAAGGCCAGCTCATGGACTCGATCCGCGAAGTCGACGAAGACCTGTCCGGTCAGATCGAAGACCTCATGTTCGTGTTCAACAACCTCGCCGATGTCGACGACCGCGGGATCCAGGCGCTGCTGCGCGAAGTGTCCTCCGACGTGCTGGTCCTGGCCCTCAAGGGTTCGGACGAAGGCGTCAAGGAGAAGATCTTCAAGAACATGTCCAAACGTGCCGCCGAACTGTTGCGCGACGACCTCGAGGCCAAAGGACCGGTGCGCGTGAGCGACGTCGAAACCGCGCAGAAGGAAATCCTCACCATCGCCCGCCGTATGGCCGAAGCCGGAGAAATCGTGCTCGGTGGCAAGGGCGGCGAGGAAATGATCTAAGCCCATGGACAAGCACGACGACGATGTGACGGATCTGATCCGTGCCCGTGATGTCCGCGGTTTCGAGTCCTGGGCGATGCCAAGCTTCGATCCGCCAAAACCGGAACCCGAGCCTGAGCCCGAGCCCGAACCGCCGGAAATGGAAGAAGTGCCGCTGGAAGAAGTCCAGCCACTGACCCTGGAAGAACTCGAAAGCATCCGTCAGGAGGCTTATAACGAAGGCTTCGCGACCGGCGAAAAAGAAGGTTTTCACAGCACCACTTTGAAGGTGCGCCAAGAGGCTGAAGTCGCCTTGGCGGCGAAACTGGCCAGCCTTGAGCAATTGATGGCGAACCTGTTTGAGCCCATCGCCGAGCAAGACACACAGATCGAAAAATCGTTGGTTGATCTCGTTCAGCACATCACCAAGCAGGTGATCAAGCGCGAATTGTCCATCGATTCGAGCCAGATCGAACACGTCATGCGCGACGCCCTCAAGCTGTTGCCGCTGGGTGTCGATAATGTCCGCCTGTTCGTCAATCCGCAGGACTTCGAACAGGCCAAAGCCCTGCGCGAACGTCACGAAGAAACCTGGCGCATTGTCGAGGATGAAGCGCTGATGCCGGGCGGTTGCCGGGTTGAGACGGCGCACAGCCGCATCGATGCAAGCATTGAATCGCGTGTGACGCAGGTCATGGACAAACTGTTCAATCAGTTGCACGAACAGTCCCTGCATCCGGCGGCGGCGGACTTGACTCTGGACATTGCCGAAGACGTCAAACCGGCTGCCGTGACTGAAGAGCCGCTCGCGGACGCCGACGATGCGCCTTGAACGCACCAGCTTTGCCAAGCGCCTGAGCACTTACGCCGAGGCTACTGAAATTGCCGGGGCGCCGATTCTTGAAGGTCGCCTGCTGCGCATGGTCGGCCTCACGCTGGAAGCCGAAGGCCTGCGCGCCGCCATGGGCACGCGCTGCCTGGTGATCAACGACGACAGCTACCATCCTTCACAGGTGGAAGCGGAAGTCATGGGCTTCTCCGGCAGCAAAGTCTTTCTGATGCCGGTTGGCAGCGTCGCCGGTATTGCCCCGGGCGCCCGCGTGGTGCCTTTGGCCGATACCGGTCGCCTGCCGATGGGCATGAGCATGCTCGGTCGTGTGCTCGATGGCGCCGGTCGTGCGCTGGACGGCAAGGGCGGCATGAAAGCCGAAGACTGGGTGCCGATGGACGGCCCGACGATCAACCCGCTCAACCGTGACCCGATCAGCGAACCGCTGGACGTCGGCATCCGTTGCATCAACGGTTTGCTGACGGTCGGTCGTGGCCAGCGTCTGGGTCTGTTCGCCGGTACCGGTGTCGGTAAATCGGTATTGCTGGGCATGATGACCCGCTTCACCGAGGCCGACATTATCGTCGTCGGGCTGATCGGTGAGCGCGGTCGGGAAGTGAAAGAATTCATCGAGCACAGCCTGGGTGAAGAAGGCCTCCGGCGCTCGGTGGTGGTCGCCTCGCCTGCGGACGACGCACCCTTGATGCGTTTGCGCGCGGCGATGTACTGCACACGTATCGCCGAGTATTTTCGCGACAAGGGCAAGAACGTCCTGTTGCTGATGGATTCGCTGACCCGTTTCGCCCAGGCCCAGCGGGAAATTGCCTTGGCCATCGGCGAACCGCCAGCGACCAAGGGTTATCCGCCGTCGGTATTCGCCAAACTGCCGAAACTGGTGGAGCGCGCCGGTAATGCCGAGAAAGGCGGGGGTTCGATTACCGCGTTTTACACCGTGTTATCCGAAGGCGATGACCAGCAGGACCCGATTGCCGACTCGGCGCGGGGCGTGCTCGACGGTCACATCGTGCTGTCGCGACGTCTGGCCGAGGAAGGGCACTACCCGGCCATCGATATCGAAGCGTCAATCAGCCGGGTAATGCCGGCGGTGGTCTCGGCGGAGCATATGCAGCGCGCGCAATATTTCAAGCAGCTGTGGTCACGTTATCAGCAGAGTCGCGACTTGATCAGCGTCGGTGCCTATGTCGCCGGTGGCGACCGCGAGACCGACCTGGCGATTTCCCTGCAGGCGCAGTTGGTCAGGTATCAGCGTCAGGGTCTGAACGACAAAATCAACATGGGCGAAAGCCAGGCATATCTCGAAACCTTGTTCGCCCCTGCGGCGGGCGGGTAACCGTTTATGGCCGTCAGCCGAGCCGCGCGCCTGGCGCCGGTGGTGGACATGGCCGAGAAGGCCGAGAAAACCGCCGTGCAGCGCATGGGTTACTTTCAGGGTCAGGTCAAGGTCGCTGAGAGCAAACTCGCCGACCTGAACGCCTTTCGTCTGGATTACTCCGAGCAGTGGATCGTACGCGGCAGCACTGGCGTGAGCGGGCAATGGCTGCTCGGCTTTCAGGGGTTTCTCGCGCAACTCGATACGGCTGTTGATCAGCAGCGCCAGAGCCTGGTCTGGCACCAGAACAATCTCGACAAGGCGCGTGACGAATGGCAGAAAGCGTTCGCCAAGGTCGAAGGCCTGCGCAAACTGGTCCAGCGGTATCGCGAAGAGGCGCAACGCCTGGAAGACAAGCGCGAGCAGAAGTTGCTGGATGAGTTGTCCCAGCGTTTGCCACGGCATGATCCGTTTTAAACCACTGCGATATCCCTGTGGGAGCGAGCCTGCTCGCGAATGCAATCTGCCAGTTGACTGAAATGTTGACTGACACGACGCCTTCGCGAGCAGGCTCGCTCCCACATTTGATCCTGCGTTGCACCTTGCCCCTGCGTCTACCAAGTGCTAAACCTTGTAGACGTTTGTTAATGACAAGGAAGCCAGTCAATGTCAGTCGTTACAGAAGTCTCTCCCGATGGTCATAAACTGACGATTTCAGTCAAAGGGCGGTTCGATTTCGGTCGCCATCAGGAATTTCGCGAGTCCTACGAGCGACTCAATGAAAAACCTGAGTCCATCGTGGTCGACCTGAAAGACGCCACCTACCTCGATAGTTCTGCGCTGGGCATGCTGCTTCTGCTGCGCGATCACGCCGGTGGCGATAATTCCGACATTCGCGTGGTCAACAGCAACTCCGACGTGCGCAAGATCCTCGCCATCTCCAACTTCGACAAGCTGTTTGACATCAGTTGACGGCCATGCAGGCGCAAGAGCCGCTGATAATCCTGATCGCCGAAGACAGCGCCGCTGACCGGTTGCTGCTGTCGACCATCGTCCGCCGTCAGGGCCATGAAGTATTAACTGCAGCCAATGGTAGCGAAGCCGTCGATATCTTCCGTCTCCAGCAGCCCAGTCTGGTGCTGATGGACGCGATGATGCCGGTGATGGACGGCTTCGAGGCTGCGCGGCAGATCAAGGCACTGGCCGGTGAAACGCTGGTACCGATCATCTTCCTCACGTCGCTGACTGAAAGTGAAGCGCTGGCCCGTTGTCTGGAGGCTGGCGGCGACGACTTTCTGGCGAAGCCCTACAACCAGGTGATCCTTGCCGCCAAAATCAAGGCGATGGACCGCTTGCGCCGCTTGCAGGCCACGGTGCTGCAACAGCGCGACCTGATCGCCAAGCATCACGACTACCTGCTTAACGAGCAACGTGTTGCCAAAGCGGTATTCGATAAAGTCGCGCATTCCGGTTGCTTGAGTGCGCCGAACATCCGTTATCTGCAATCCCCCTACGCGCTGTTCAATGGTGATTTGTTGCTGGCGGCGTACACGCCGGCGGGCGACATGCACGTGCTGCTCGGCGATTTCACCGGGCACGGCTTGCCGGCTGCGGTGGGGGCCATGCCGTTGGCGGAGGTGTTTTATGGCATGACAGCCAAGGGTTACGGCTTGTCCGAAACCCTGCGCGAGATGAATGCCAAGCTCAAACGCATTCTGCCGGTGGACATGTTTTGCTGCGCGACGCTGCTGTCCCTGAGCTTTCAGCGGTGCTCGGTTGAAGTGTGGAACGGCGGCATGCCGGACGGTTATCTGCACCGGATCGCCAGCGGTGAACGCATACCGTTGGCCGCACGGCATTTGCCGCTGGGTGTGCTCAGCCCGCAAGCATTTGATGACGGTACACAGGTGCACCCGATGGCCGTCGGTGATCGGGTCTTCCTGTTGTCTGACGGGGTGATCGACACTAGCGATGCCAACGATCAATTGTTCGGCGTCGAGCGTTTACAGCAAGTATTTGCCGCCAACCGTGAGCCGGACCGGCTGTTCGAGGACATCGAGCGGGCGCTGCGGGATTTTCGCGGTGAGGCTCGCGACGATGTGAGCATGGTCGAGGTCAGTCTGCTGGAGCCTGAGCAGGTTCATCCGCCGGCGCCCGTGTATTCCGACAGCGGCCAATTGAGCCCGCTGGACTGGTCGGTAAGCTTCGAATTCCGTGGCGCTACGCTCAGGCGTTACAACCCTTTGCCCTACCTGCTGCAATTGCTGTTGGAAGTGCACGGCCTGCGCACGCAAAGCGGCGCGCTGTACAGTGTGCTCGCGGAGTTGTATTCCAATGCGTTGGAGCACGGGGTGCTGGCGCTCGACTCCAGCCTCAAGCGCGATGCCGCAGGGTTCGCCCGCTATTATGAACAGCGCAACGCGCGTCTGGAGATCTTGCAGGACGGCTATGTGCGTGTGCATTTGCAGGTCAGGCCGCAAGGTGCGGGCGGCTGTCTGGTCATTCGTGTCGATGACAGCGGCAAGGGATTTGATGTGGCGCGGGTGATGGAACGGCCGCTGGACGGTGTCCGTTTGTCGGGGCGTGGTGTCAGCTTGGTCCGGCAATTGGGGCGCAACGCCCGTTGGTCGGACGAAGGTCGTAGTGCCCACGTGGAGTTTTTCTGGGAGGTTGAGGCATAATCGGCGCAATTCTTGATCAAGGAGTGAACAAGTGGCAGATAAACAAGTTGATCGCGAGGTACTCGATACCTTGCGCGAAGTGATGGAAGACAGTTATCCGGACCTGCTGGATACCTTCCTGAGCGATTCCGAAAGCCGATTGCATGAGCTGCAAAAGACCGCTGACGCCAGGGTTCTTTCGGAGGTTGCGCACAGCTTCAAGGGTAGCGCCAGCAATATGGGGGCTGTTCGACTGGCAGCGCTGTGCCAGGAGCTTGAGTCGGACGCAAAAAACAAGAGCCCGGCAGAAAACGTCAAACTGGTGGCTGAAATCAGCGGCGAATTTGCCAATGTGCGCCCTGTTTACGAAAACGAGCGACAGCACATCCACCTCCACTGACTCCTCCGTTCGGCGCTTTTCTCAAGTGTTAGGCAAATATGGCCCGGCGCTTGCTAATAACTCCATAACTGTACCTTCGATCCCAGTGCAGCGGAGACCGTTTCATGCCTGCGACCCCCAACATTCTTCTTCAGAACGCCGCCCAGGCCAAGGCTCAGGCCGCGTCTGCCAAATCGTCGGCAATGGCCGTAGACGCTGGGACCAAGGCTTCAAGCTTCGCTAAAGTATTCGCCGATCAGGGCTCGAACAAGCCTGCGATCTCTGCTGATAATTCGGTGAAATCGACGCGTGACAAGGTTGCAGATACCAGTGGCAAAAAGGACGTAGGCACCGATCAGTCTGCCGCTCCCAAGCCGGCGGTTGCCGATAGCGGCAAGGCGTTGCCTGCTGACAAAGCGGCATCGAGCGACGACAAGGCTGCCAGCGACGAAGGCGCACAGACGCCGGTAGCCGACGCCACTGTCGATGACGCTGCAGTGGTTGACCCGGCGCTGGATCCGGCATTGGCTGGTATCGTGCAGCCGACCGTGACGGCGCCCGTCGTAGCGGCTCCAGTGGTTGCAGCGACCGCACCGGCCCAGGACGAAACTCCGGAAGTTGCCGTGCTGGCGAGTATGGTCAAAGACCCGGCGGCCAGCACCGACAGCGAGTTCGACCCTTCGGCTGATCCGCTTGATTCACTGCCTGCCGTGCGTATGGCGATGGAGCAGGGGGGGCATATTTCCGCCGCTAGCCAGGCTCAGCCCAAAGCTGCGCCAGCACAGGCCGATGGTGAATTGACTTCGGCGCAGACTTTTGCCGCGGGCATGGCGAGCATGCTCGACGTGCAGACCGACAAGGACAGCACCAGTCAGGGCGGTGACAAAGCCTTCAGCGGTCTACTCGATGACGGTCTCAAAGACCTCAAGTCCGCCACCAGCGACACCCGCGTCGATGACTTCGCTAACCGTCTGGCGGCGCTGACCCAGGCTGCTACACCGAAGACCGCGAACGCTGTGCCGGTCAATCAGCCGATTGCCATGCATCAGAGTGGCTGGACCGAAGAAGTGGTCAACCGCGTCATGTATCTGTCGAGCGTCAATCTCAAGGCGGCGGACATTCAGTTGCAGCCGGCCGAATTGGGTCGTCTGGATATCCGCGTGAACATGGTCCCGGACCAGCAAACCCAAGTGACGTTCATGAGTGCGCACCCGAGCGTGCGTGAAGCGCTCGACGGGCAGATGCATCGCCTGCGTGAGATGTTCAACCAGCAGGGCATGGGCCAGGTCGACGTCAATGTGTCCGACCAGAGCCGTGGCTGGCAGGGTCAGCAAGGTCAGGAACAGGCGCAACAAGGCCAGAGCGGCCGCACCAGCGCTGGCGGTGGTCGACTGGATTCGGCAGATGAAGAATTGGCAGCTGCCGCTGTTGCTGAAGCAGCCGTTCAAACCACCAGCGTGATCGGTACCAGCGCAGTCGATTATTACGCCTGATAAAGCACTGATCGCCCTTGTGGGAGCGAGCCTGCTCGCGAATGCGGTTTAACATTCAACTTTATGTCGACTGTTACAACGCTTTCGCGAGCAGGCTCGCTCCCACAGTTGTTTTATGGTGCCCGTCCTCCCCTCCAACACTTCTGGCATAACACTTGCTCTTGCCTTGCCGTGCGACTGTGAAAACCCGAATAGTGACGGATTATTGGCATGGCGAAGAGCGAAACAGCAGCAGTAAAAGACCCCGCAACCAAAGGCAAACTCAAGCTGATCATTGTGATCGTGCTGGCGTTGTTGTTGGCCATTGGTGCGTCCGTGGGGGCGACCTGGTTCTTCATGCACAGCGCTCAGAGCAAGCCTGCCGATGCCGCCCAAGCAGCGCCGGTCGGCAAGCAGCCGGCGATTTTCGAGCCGATGGCCCCCGCCTTTGTCGCCAACTACAACCAGAACGGCCGTCAGCGCTACATGCAGGTGAGCATCACCATGCTGGCGCGTAACCAGGCCGACCTGGAAGCGCTGAAAGTGCACATGCCGGTGATCCGCAACAACCTGGTAATGCTCTTCTCCGGTCAGGACTTCGCCACCTTGGCGACCCCGGTCGGCCAGGAAATGTTGCGCCAGAAGGCCACCGCCAGCGTGCAGGAAGTGGCGCAGAAAGAGCTGGGCAAAGTGGTGATCGAACAGTTGCTTTTCACTAATTTCGTACTGCAGTAGGAACACGACATGGCCGTGCAGGATCTGCTGTCCCAGGATGAAATCGATGCGCTGTTGCATGGCGTCGACGATGGTCTGGTACAGACCGATAACGCTGCCGAACCCGGCAGTGTCAAAAGCTACGACCTGACCAGCCAGGATCGCATCGTCCGTGGACGCATGCCGACTCTGGAAATGATCAACGAGCGTTTTGCCCGCTACACCCGCATCAGCATGTTCAACATGCTGCGCCGCTCGGCGGACGTTGCCGTCGGTGGCGTACAGGTGATGAAGTTCGGCGAATACGTGCACTCGTTGTATGTGCCGACCAGTCTCAACCTGGTCAAGATCAAACCCCTGCGCGGCACCGCGCTGTTCATCCTCGACGCCAAACTGGTGTTCAAACTGGTGGACAACTTCTTCGGCGGCGACGGCCGTCACGCCAAGATCGAAGGGCGTGAATTCACCCCGACCGAATTGCGCGTGGTGCGCATGGTGCTGGAGCAGGCCTTCGTCGATCTGAAAGAAGCCTGGCAGGCGATCATGGAAGTCAATTTCGAGTACATCAACTCGGAAGTGAACCCGGCCATGGCCAACATCGTCGGCCCGAGCGAAGCGATTGTGGTCTCCACCTTCCACATCGAACTCGATGGCGGTGGCGGCGACCTGCACGTGACCATGCCGTACTCGATGATCGAGCCGGTGCGTGAAATGCTCGACGCCGGTTTCCAGTCGGACCTCGACGATCAGGACGAGCGCTGGGTCAACGCCCTGCGCCAGGACGTGCTCGATGTCGACGTGCCGATCGGTGCCACCGTGGCCCGACGCCAGTTGAAGCTGCGCGACATCCTGCACATGCAGCCGGGGGATGTGATCCCGGTCGAGATGCCGGACGAAATGATCATGCGCGCCAACGGCGTGCCGGCCTTCAAGGTCAAGATGGGTTCGCACAAAGGCAACCTCGCGTTGCAGGTGATCGAGCCGATCGAGCGTCGCTGAAGCGGCGCTTTCACCCCCACATTTAGCTGAATTTTTGCCCGCCGAGGACAAATGATGAACGACGATATGAACGCCCAGGACGATCAGGCACTGGCTGACGAATGGGCTGCTGCCCTGGAAGAGACCGGTGATGGTCAATCCGAAATCGACGCACTGCTGGCGGCCGATGCATCCAGCGGCTCGCGTCTGCCGATGGAAGAGTTCGGCAGCGTGCCGAAGAGCAATGATCCAGTGACACTGGACGGCCCGAACCTGGACGTGATCCTCGACATCCCGGTGTCCATTTCGATGGAAGTCGGCAGCACCGACATCAACATCCGCAACCTGCTGCAACTCAACCAGGGTTCGGTGATCGAGCTCGATCGCCTGGCCGGTGAGCCGCTGGACGTGCTGGTCAACGGCACGCTGATCGCTCACGGCGAAGTAGTGGTGGTCAACGAGAAGTTCGGCATCCGCCTGACTGACGTGATCAGCCCAAGCGAACGCATCAAGAAGCTGCGCTGAGTGAAAAGGTTTCTCTGGGCTCTGCTGGCCTTGCCCCTGAGCGTGTTGGCCGCCGAACCGGTGGCCAGCCACGCCGCGCCTGCCGCTGCCACCGCACCGATGGTCAACAGTGGCGTGGCCGGGCAATTGACGCAGTTGGTGTTCGGCCTGTTGCTGGTGCTGGGGTTGATCTTCTTCCTCGCCTGGCTGTTGCGTCGGGTGCAGCAGGCAGGGCCGGCGGGCAAAGGGCAGGTGATCGAGCTGATTGGCTCGCGCGCGCTCGGCCCGCGTGACCGTCTGATGCTGGTGCAGGTCGGCAATGAGCAGATTCTGCTCGGCTTGAGCCCCGGCACCATCACCGCGCTGCACGTGCTCAAGGAACCGGTCGAGGTGCCGAGCACCAGCGAGAAAGCGACGCCGGAATTTGCCCAGCATCTGCTGAGGATTCTCGGCAAGGATCAGAAGGATAAGAAGTAATGGGTGCGCTACGCATCGTCTTGACGCTGGCCCTGATGCTGGCCGCGCCGCTGGCGTTCGCCGCCGATCCGTTGTCGATCCCGGCGATCACGCTGGGCACCAACGCCGACGGCGCGCAGGAGTATTCGGTCAGTCTGCAGATCCTGCTGATCATGACCGCGCTGAGTTTTATCCCGGCGGCGGTCATCCTGATGACCAGTTTTACGCGGATCATCATCGTCTTCTCGATCCTGCGTCAGGCCCTGGGCTTGCAGCAGACGCCGTCGAACCAGATCCTCACCGGCATGGCGCTGTTCCTGACGATGTTCATCATGGCGCCGGTGTTCGACCGGGTGAACAAAGATGCGCTGCAACCGTATCTGGCGGAAACACTCACCGCCCAGCAAGCGGTGGAAAAAGCCCAGGTGCCGATCAAGGACTTCATGCTCGCCCAGACGCGCACCAGCGATCTTGAGTTGTTCATGCGCCTGTCCAAGCGCACCGACATCGCCACCCCGGATCAGGCACCACTGACAATTCTGGTGCCGGCGTTCGTCACGTCCGAGCTGAAAACGGCGTTCCAGATCGGCTTCATGATCTTCATTCCGTTCCTGATCATCGACCTCGTCGTGGCCAGTGTGCTGATGGCGATGGGTATGATGATGCTCTCGCCGCTGATCATCTCGCTGCCGTTCAAGATCATGCTGTTCGTGCTGGTGGATGGCTGGGCGCTGATTATCGGCACCTTGGCCAGCAGTTTCGGAGGTGTCTCGCCATGACGCCGGAAGTCGCGGTCGATATCTTTCGTGAGGCGCTGTGGCTGACCACACTGATGGTCGCGATTCTGGTGGTGCCGAGCCTGTTGGTGGGCTTGCTGGTGGCGATGTTTCAGGCGGCCACGCAAATCAACGAACAGACCTTGAGCTTTCTGCCGCGTCTGCTGGTGATGCTGGTGACCCTGATCGTCGGCGGTCCGTGGATCGTGCAGACGTTCATGGAATACATCATCGAGCTGTACAAAAACATCCCGATGGTCATCGGCTAAGCCATGCAGTCGCTGCTTCAGCTGACCGACACCCAGATCAGTTCCTGGGTGGCGACGTTCATGTTGCCGCTGTTTCGCGTGGCCTCGATGCTGATGGTCATGCCGGTATTCGGCACGACTCTCATCCCGCGGCGCGTGCGCCTGTATTTCGCCGTGGCGATCACCGTGGTGATTGTCCCGGGCCTGCCGCCGATGCCAACGGTGAGTCCGCTTGATCTCAGTGGTTTGCTGCTGATTGCCGAGCAGATTCTGATCGGCGCCGTGCTTGGCTTTTCCCTGCAGCTGTTTTTCCAGGCATTTGCCGTGGCCGGACAGATTGTCGCGATCCAGATGGGCATGGGCTTCGCCTCGATGGTCGACCCGGCCAACGGCGTTTCGGTGGCGGTGATCGGGCAGTTCTTCACCATGCTCGTGACGTTGTTGTTCCTGTCGATGAACGGCCATCTGGTGGTGTTCGAAGTCCTCACCGAGAGCTTCACCACGTTGCCGGTGGGTAGTGGGCTGATGACCGCGCATTATTGGGAGCTGGCCGGCAAACTCGGCTGGGTCCTGGGGGCGGCGTTGCTGCTGGTGCTGCCGGCAGTGACCGCGTTGCTGGTGGTCAACATCGCTTTCGGCGTAATGACCCGCGCCGCGCCGCAACTGAACATTTTCTCCATCGGTTTTCCGCTGACGCTGGTGCTCGGGCTGTTCATCGTCTGGGTCGGTCTGGCGGATATTCTCAATCAGTATCAGCCGCTGGCCACCGAGGCCTTGCAGTTGCTACGCGAACTCGCACGGGCGCGCTGAGTCATGGCAGAAAGCGAAAGCGGTCAGGACAAAACAGAAGACCCCACGGAGAAACGTAAAAAGGATTCCCGTGAGAAGGGCGAGATTGCCCGTTCCAAAGAACTCAACACCCTCGCTGTAATGATGGCCGGTTCCGGCGCGCTGCTGGTGTTCGGCGGCATGCTTGCCGAAGACCTGATGGACCTGATGCGCCTGAACTTCACGCTGTCGCGCGAAGTGATCATGGACCAGGGCTCCATGGGCGCGTTTCTCTTGCAGTCAGGGAAACTCGCTTTGGTGGCGATTCAGCCGATCATGATCACGCTGCTGCTGGCCGCGCTGATCGGGCCGATTTCCCTCGGTGGCTGGCTGTTCGCAGCAGGCTCCATGGCGCCCAAGTTCAGCCGGATGAACCCGGGAGCCGGCCTGAAGCGGATGTTCTCGATGAAGGCCATCATCGAACTGCTCAAGGCGCTGGCCAAGTTTTTGATCACCTTGTCCGTGGCCCTGATGGTGTTGGCTGCGGACGTCGATGACTTGCTGCGTATTGCCCATGAGCCACTCGAGCTGGCGATCATTCACAGTGTGGTGCTGGTCGGCTGGAGCACGCTGTGGCTGGCCTGTGGCCTGATCATCATCGCGGCGGTCGATGTCCCGGTGCAGATCTGGGAGAGCATGAAAAAGCTCAAGATGACCAAGCAGGAAGTGCGCGACGAGCACAAGGATCAGGAAGGTCGGCCGGAGGTCAAACAGCGCATCCGCCAGACCCAGCGCGAAATGTCCCAGCGACGCATGATGGCGGCGATTCCCGACGCCGACGTGGTCATCACCAACCCGACCCACTACGCCGTGGCGCTGAAATACGATTCGGAAAAGGGCGGGGCGCCGATACTGCTGGCCAAGGGCAGTGATTTCCTGGCACTGAAGATCCGCGAAATTGCCGTGGCCAATAACGTCATGCTCCTCGAATCGCCGGGGTTGGCGCGTTCGATCTACTACTCGACCGAACTCGATCAGGAAATTCCCGGTGGGCTTTACCTGGCCGTTGCCCAGGTATTGGCCTACGTCTATCAGATCCGCCAATACCAGGCCGGCAAAGGTAAGCGTCCGGATCCGCTCAAGGATGATTTGCCGATTCCGCCGGATCTGCGGCGCGATTCCTGAGCGCAGCCGTCTGTCTGAAAAGCCTCCGCACCTGTTAGTTCTTACAGTAGACGGCTGCTGCGCAATTCGGTGACATGGACTGCGGACTTTCTCCGCATCCACGGAGCACGATCATGGCAGAGCGTATCTATCGCAAGCTTGAAGGAATGACGCTGGAGTATGTGTCAGGGCGGTTGGAGGAGAACCCGAAAGAGCGGGCCATTCGTTATACGGTCACCTTCGACATGGGGCTGGATTTCACCCATTTTGTGCAAATGGCCAACGTCTACATTCCGGGTTATCTCGACACTCCGATCAACGCGATCAGGCCCGAGCTGGACGGCTTGGCTTATCACTATTCCTATAACTATCTGTTTGATGCGGCGGGCAACATCCGCGACAACCAGGCGCTGTTCGCACTGTTCACCTCGCCCGGTTATTACATGGATCAATGGGCGGAGGGGGCGGGTTTGGAATTGCGTTATGGCAAGCCGGTGTTCGAAGTGGTCGGTAGCAAGCTGCGCGTGACTGCTCGTCAGGATTTGCGATTGCCGGATGCCTCGCGCCACATTGGCATCGCGGATTTGCCGAACATCCATTTTCAATGGGCGCTTAACCTGCTTGAGGGCGACTCGGCGGTACGGGCGGGCAAGGCACCGGAAACCAGGGTCGTGCTGATGTACGCGCATGAGGATTTGGTGGAGGTAGATGGTCAGCAAATGTTCCGCGGTGCGCGGTACATCAATGGCAAGCAACTGACCTTCGGCGAGATTACGCCCAAGCAGGTGCTGACGGCCGCGTAATAGTGTTCGCAGTATCGGTGGGAACGATTGTCAGCGCTGCGACGCAGGTATGAGATGCGCGACGTCATGGCCGATGGTTACGGCAGCATTTTTTGCGCGGTCATCAGGAGCAAAGCAAGGGAGCGTGACAATGAAGGGTACATTCAGTCGCTACGATCCGGAAACCGGTAAAGGCTTGATAAAGCCTGATCCAGACCATCACACGCAGAGTATTTCTTTTGGCGCAGCTGCCGGGGCACTCCTGGCCGCCAGGGAGTACACGTTCAGCATCCCATTGGCCGAAGCTGCGCGTGTAAAGATCAACGTGGGTGGATCGGTCGAGTTTGACAAACTGACTACGGCTGGCGTCGAAGCCACAAATCTGCGGTATTGATTTTCTTCGTAATCACATGATCGCAGCCGTCGGCAGCTACGGCCGCAATGCAGATGACCGAGCTGCCGATCGAATTAAAAAACCGCCATCCCGATTGAATAGGGTGGCGGTTCTTTTTGCGCGAAAACCTGGGTTGGCTGTGAGGTCGATGGAGGCATGGAGAGCTCGCCATGGATCCTTGCTACTGCGGCAACTCCAGATTATCCATTACCCGATTCACCGCCAGTTCGCCGAGCGTGATCAGTTGCGCGATCCCCAACAGCGTCCTGCGCTGCGATGCTGGCAAGAGGCGGGCGAAGTCTTGGGCGATGGTTTTGGCCGAGGCGAGTGTTACGCAGGCATCTCGCGGCTAACGAAAGGGGTGGCGGCTATACGCGGGTTAGCAGACCAGGACTTTAGAACCCGGCGCACCGAAGTGCCCCACGCAAAGCCGCCATAACGGCAACGGAATTTGTGCGTCTAGAGATAACCCGGGCTGCTAAACCCGATCACTGAGAAATCAGCGACGGCTCAACAATAGGGTCCACCCCCAAGGCGCACAAGCCGGCGGATTCTGGTGTAGCTGTAGGCAAAGGCGCAAGGATTCGTAGCCTGGAACCCGTGTCTGCAAGTGTCTGATAAACACCTTCGCTTAAATCAAAGAATCGCGCCGGATTTTATGGCCCCTTCGCGAGCAGGCTCGCTCCCACAGTTTGGAATGCATCTCACTCTGACATTTGGAATGCGGTTCCCTGTGGGAGCGAGCCTGCTCGCGAAAAAGCCCTCCCGGCCAGCAGAAAAGCCTCGATCAACCCATCTGTTTCAATCTCCGGCAAAAGTTGGAAAGCTTCTTGCAGTACCCGCCATGAGCCCGCTCTGGGCGTCAAAAGTTTGCTTTAAAGGAACGGGGAAAACCGGTGGATCGCTCTCAGTTACTCAACAGTGCTCGTTCAAACGTTGCCGATCTCAGTCGTGGCAATCTGGGCGTGCCGTTGTTGCTGCTGGTCATGTTGGCAATGATGATGTTGCCGATTCCGCCGTTCCTGCTGGACGTGTTTTTTACCTTCAACATTGCCTTGTCCATCGTCGTGCTGCTGGTGTGCGTTTACGCCCTGCGGCCACTGGATTTTGCGGTGTTTCCGACCATCCTTCTGGTCGCGACGCTGATGCGGCTGGCGTTGAACGTGGCATCGACGCGGGTGGTGATGCTCCACGGTCAGGACGGCCACGCCGCCGCCGGTAAGGTGATCCAGGCCTTCGGTGAGGTGGTGATCGGCGGTAACTACGTGGTCGGTATCGTGGTTTTCGCGATTTTGATGATCATCAACTTTGTCGTGGTGACCAAGGGTGCCGGGCGGATTTCCGAGGTGAGCGCACGTTTCACCCTCGATGCGATGCCTGGCAAACAAATGGCAATCGACGCCGACCTCAACGCCGGTCTGATCGACCAGAACCAGGCAAAGTCGCGCCGTCAGGAAGTCGCCCAAGAGGCCGAGTTCTACGGTTCCATGGACGGTGCGAGCAAATTCGTCCGTGGTGACGCCATCGCCGGCCTGCTGATTCTGTTCATCAACCTCATCGGCGGTATGGCCGTCGGTATCTTCCAGCACAACATGAGCTTCGGTGACGCTGGCCGGGTTTACGCCTTGCTGACCATCGGTGACGGTTTGGTGGCGCAATTGCCATCACTGTTGTTATCAACAGCAGCGGCGATCATGGTGACCCGTGCTTCCGGTTCGGAAGACATGGGCAAGCAGATCAACCGCCAAATGTTCGCCTCGCCGAAAGCGCTGGCAGTGGCTGCCGGTCTGATGGCGGTCATGGGCCTAGTGCCGGGCATGCCGCACTTCTCGTTCCTGAGCATGGCCGCACTGGCTGGCGGCGCCGCATACCTGTTCTGGAAAAAACAGAACGTGGCCAAAGTCGTCGCGCTGGAAGAGGTCAAGCGTCAGCAGGAATTGCTGCCATCGCCGGCCCGCGCCATGGAAACCAAAGAGCTTGGCTGGGACGACGTGACCCCGATCGACATGATCGGCCTGGAAGTCGGCTATCGCCTGATCCCGCTGGTGGATCGCAATCAGGGCGGGCAATTGCTGGCGCGGATCAAGGGCGTGCGCAAGAAGCTGTCGCAGGATCTGGGCTTCCTGATGCCCACTGTGCACATTCGTGACAACCTCGATCTGGCCCCGAGCGCGTACCGCCTGACCTTGATGGGGGTGATCCTGGCCGAGGCCGAGATTTACCCGGATCGCGAACTGGCGATCAACCCCGGTCAGGTCTACGGCGCGCTCAACGGTATCAACGCCAAAGATCCGGCTTTCGGTCTGGAAGCGGTGTGGATCGAAATCAGCCAGCGCGCGCAGGCACAATCGCTGGGTTATACCGTTGTGGATGCGAGCACCGTGGTCGCGACGCACTTGAACCAGATTCTGTACAAGCACTCCAGCGAGCTGATCGGCCACGAGGAAGTGCAGCAACTCATGCAATTGCTGGCCAAAAGCTCGCCAAAACTGGCGGAAGAGCTGGTGCCGGGCGTGGTTTCGTTGTCGCAGTTGCTCAAGGTGCTGCAAGCGCTGCTGGCCGAGCATGTGCCGGTACGGGATATCCGCAGCATTGCCGAAGCCATCGCCAACAACGCCGCGAAGAGTCAAGATACCGCCGCGTTGGTGGCTGCTGTGCGGGTCGGCGTATCTCGCGCAATCGTCCAAAGCATTGTAGGCACGGAGTCTGAGCTACCTGTTATCACTCTGGAGCCAAGGTTGGAACAGATATTGCTCAATAGTCTGCAGAAGGCAGGACAAGGCTCGGAAGAGGGCGTTCTGCTGGAGCCAAGCATGGCCGAGAAGCTGCAGCGTTCACTGATCGAAGCGGCGCAGCGGCAGGAAATGCAAGGTCAGCCGGTCATCCTGTTGGTAGCCGGCCCGATCCGCGCGATGCTCTCGCGCTTTGGCCGCCTGGCAGTCCCTGGATTGCACGTGCTGGCCTACCAGGAAATACCGGACAACAAGCAAGTGACGATCGTTGCGACAGTAGGGCCCAACGGCTGAGGTAGTGGTTTATGCAAGTTAAGCGTTTTTTCGCCGCCGATATGCGTCAGGCCATGAAGCTGGTTCGTGATGAGCTGGGCGCTGATGCCGCCATCATTGGCAACCGCCGCATTGCCGGCGGCGTCGAACTGACGGCGGCGCTGGATTACAAGTTGTCGGCGCTCGCGCCACGGGTTCCGAACATGGAACTCGAAGACGAGCTGCGCAAGACCCAGTCGCGCATCGTCACCGCCCAGGCCGAATTGAGCCTGCGGGGCGAAGCCGACGGCGACACCAATCGCCAGTTGTTCGCCGGTTTGCCAATGACGGCCGGTCTGCCGCTGACTGCTGCCGAACCGTTGAGCGAGCCGACTTACTCGGCCCCGGCGCGTCCGGCCCCGGCACCTGCGCAATCGTCAGGCGGGATTGATCCGCGTGCACTGGATTCGATGCGTTTTGAATTGAACAGCCTGCGCGAGCTGATGGAAGTTCAGCTCGGCACTCTCGCCTGGAATCAGCTGCAAGGCAGCCGCCCGGCGCAAGCCAACCTGTATCGCCGTCTGCAACGGATCGGCCTGTCCGGCCCGTTGTCGCGCGACCTGCTGGCGATGATCACGGATATCGAAGAACCTCGTCAGGCCTGGCGCATGCTGCTGGCGCACCTGGCGCGGATGATTGCCGTACCGGAAGTCGAGCCGCTGGAAGAGGGCGGTGTGATTGCCATGGTCGGCCCTGCCGGCATGGGCAAGACCACTACGCTGGCCAAGCTTGCTGCCCGCTACGTGCTCAAGTACGGCGCGCAGAATGTCGCGCTGGTGAGCATGGACAGCTTCCGCATCGGCGCTCAGGAACAACTGAAGACCCTGGGCCGGATTCTCAACGTTCCGGTAACGCACGTCGATCCGGGTCAGTCGCTGGTGCAGGCTCTGGACCCGCTGCTGCGCAAACGCGTGGTGCTGATCGATACCGCCGGCCTGCAGGCCAGCGATCCGGCACTGCGTATGCAGCTCGAAAGTCTGGCCGGACGTGGCATCCGTTCAAAAAATTATCTCGTGCTGGCAACCACCAGCCAGAAACAGGTTCTAACCGCCGCTTATCACAGTTACAAGCGTTGCGGGCTCGCCGGGTGCATCCTGACTAAACTGGATGAAACGGCCAGCCTTGGCGAAGTGTTGAGCCTGGCGATCAGTCATGAATTGCCGGTCGCGTATCTGACCGATGGCCCACGGATTCCGGATGATTTGCATCTGCCGCGCCGTCATCAACTGGTCAGCCGCGCCGTCAGCGTGCAAATGCAGGAAGAACCCAGCGAAGAAGCCATGGCTGACATGTTCGCTGATATCTATCACAGCCCGACCAAGCAGGTAGGCTGAGGTAATCATGAACAATTTTTGTACCTACATCGATGGTCTGCCATGCATTGTTCCGTTTGTGAACGCGCAGCCAGTAATGTGGCCTCCGTCTATGCAAGACAAGGTAAAGAAATAACATGGGCAGCATGCATCCCGTACAGGTTATCGCGGTGACTGGCGGCAAAGGTGGCGTCGGCAAGACTAACGTGTCAGTGAACTTGTCTCTGGCGCTGGCAGAGCTTGGCCGTCGGGTCATGCTGCTGGACGCCGATCTGGGGCTGGCGAACGTCGACGTTCTACTGGGTTTGACGCCCAAACGCACCTTGGCCGACGTAATCGAAGGCCGCTGCGAATTGCGCGACGTGCTGTTGCAAGGCCCGGGCGGAATTCGCATCGTGCCGGCTGCATCGGGCACTCAGAGCATGGTGCATCTGAGCCCGGCTCAGCATGCCGGTCTGATTCAGGCGTTCAGCGACATCGGCGACAATCTCGACGTACTGGTGATCGACACCGCTGCGGGCATTGGTGACTCCGTAGTCAGTTTCGTACGCGCCGCGCAAGAAGTGTTGCTGGTGGTCTGCGACGAGCCGACTTCGATTACCGACGCTTACGCGCTGATCAAGTTGCTCAACCGCGATTACGGCATGAACCGCTTCCGCGTCCTGGCCAACATGGCGCAGAGCCCGCAGGAAGGGCGCAACCTGTTCGCCAAGTTGACCAAGGTCACGGATCGCTTTCTTGACGTGGCCCTACAATACGTCGGCGCCGTGCCTTACGACGAAAGCGTGCGCAAGGCCGTGCAGAAACAACGTGCGGTCTATGAAGCCTTCCCGCGTTCCAAGTGCGCACTGGCGTTCAAGGCCATTGCACAGAAGGTCGATACCTGGCCGCTGCCTGCCAACCCGCGCGGCCACCTTGAATTCTTCGTCGAGCGCCTCGTGCAGCAAACGGCAGGGCCTGTCATATGACCGCAAGCGGTATGAACTACTACAAAAAGTCGGCACGTGATGCGCAGTACGAGTTGATCGAGCGTTATGCGCCACTGGTCAAACGCATTGCCTACCACTTGCTGGCACGGTTGCCGGCGAGTGTGCAGGTCGAGGATCTGATCCAGGCCGGGATGATCGGCCTGCTTGAAGTCTCGACCAAATATGACGCCAGCAAAGGCGCCAGTTTCGAAACGTACGCGGGCATTCGAATCCGCGGCGCGATGCTCGACGAAGTGCGCAAAGGGGACTGGGCACCACGCTCGGTTCACCGCAATACCCGTATGGTCAGCGACGCAATTCGCTCGATTGAAGCTAAAACCGGCCGTGATGCTAAAGATCACGAAGTTGCGGCCGAACTCCAATTGAGTCTCGACGATTATTACGGGATTTTGAATGACACCCTGGGCAGCCGCTTGTTCAGTTTCGACGACCTGTTGCAGGACGGCGAACACGAAGGGCTGCACGAGGATGGCGCGAGTGCTCATCTTGAGCCGTCACGCGATCTGGAAGATGAACGCTTCCAGGCAGCGCTGGCGGACGCGATTGCCAATTTGCCGGAGCGTGAGCGACTGGTGTTGGCGCTGTACTACGACGAAGAGCTGAACCTCAAGGAGATCGGTGAAGTCCTTGGCGTCAGTGAATCGCGGGTCAGCCAGTTACACAGCCAGTGCGCGGCCCGTTTGCGGGGGCGTTTGGGGGAGTGGCGAGCGCGCTGAAGGCAGTGTGGGGACACTGCGAACGAGGCTGGTGCGGTGATGAACGGCACCGGTCTTGCTCTGTTGTGCTCCAGACAGTCTTTGAGTGTTACGCCGGATTGAATGAAATGGCGCGTCCAGGTGCTGGGCGCGTTTAAGACTGCTTGGAGGTCGAATTGGACAAGAACATGAAAATCCTCATCGTTGATGACTTCTCAACGATGCGGCGGATCATCAAGAACCTGCTGCGCGATCTGGGGTTCACCAACACCGTCGAGGCTGACGATGGCATTACCGCCATTCCGGTTCTCAACAGCGGCAGCATCGACTTTCTGGTAACGGACTGGAACATGCCGGGCATGACCGGTATCGACCTGCTGCGTCACGTGCGCGCCGATGAAAAACTCAAGCACCTGCCAGTGCTGATGGTGACCGCTGAAGCCAAGCGCGAGCAGATCATTGAAGCAGCCCAGGCCGGTGTAAACGGCTATGTGGTGAAACCCTTCACGGCCCAGGCGTTGAAAGACAAAATCGAGAAGATTTTCGAACGCATCGGTTGAGAAACTGCGCCACGGGGGAGCTATGGACCACAAAGAATCTTCACAGGGCGATTTTGAATCGACCCTGAAAAAACATGCGGTCGAACTGGTCGAAAGCCTTGAAAAGGGCAGGTTCGGCGACGCTGTGCAATTGATCCATGAGCTCAATCAGACCCGTGACCGTGGCCTGTACCAGGAAGTTGGCAAGCTCACACGTGAACTGCACAGTGCGATCGTCAATTTCCAGATTGATCCGAACATGCCGCAGGCCGAGGAAGTGTCGCAAATTACCGACGCCACCGAACGCCTGGGCTATGTGGTCAAGCTGACGGAAGCCGCGGCCAACCGCACCATGGATCTGGTGGAAAGCGCCACGCCGGTGGTCAATGGTCTGGCTGATGAAGCCCAGGCCTTGAGTACCGATTGGGGTCGCTTCATGCGTCGTGAGGTCGGGGCCGAAGAGTTCCGCGAACTGGCGCGCCGGGTCGACGGTTTTCTGTCACGCAGCAGCACGGGCAACCGTGCGGTGTCGAGCAATCTGAACGACATCCTGCTGGCTCAGGATTACCAGGATCTCACCGGTCAGGTGATCAAGCGTGTGACCCAACTGGTCACCGAAGTCGAAAGCAATTTGCTCAAACTCGTGCTCATGGCCAGTCAGGTGGACCGCTTTGCGGGCATCGAACATGACCGTGCGGCGATGCTCGCTGAAAAAGATCCACAAAAACATCTCTCGCAGGGTGAAGGTCCGCAGATTCATGCCGATAAACGAGAAGACGTTGTGTCCGGTCAGGACGATGTGGACGATTTGCTATCCAGCCTTGGATTTTGAGTTTTAGGTTTTTAGACCTGTAGGAGCACCCCCTTAATGAGCTTCGGCGCCGATGAAGAGATCCTTCAGGATTTCCTGGTTGAGGCCGGCGAGATTCTTGAGCAGCTGTCAGAACAATTGGTCGAGCTGGAAAGCCGGCCGGATGATGCTGATCTGCTCAACGCAATTTTTCGCGGTTTCCACACTGTAAAAGGGGGCGCCGGCTTCCTTCAGCTCAATGAGCTGGTTGAGTGCTGTCACATCGCCGAAAACGTGTTCGACATCCTGCGAAAGGGTGAGCGTCGCGTTGATTCAGAACTGATGGACGTTGTGCTCGAAGCACTGGATGCGGTGAACGGCATGTTCACCGAAGTGCGCGAGCGCAGCCCGATTACGGCGGCTACGCCTGAACTGCTGGCCGCCCTGGCGCGTCTGGCCGAACCGCAATCGGCTGATGCCGTAGCGGTTGAAGAAGTCGTCGAGGCACCGGTTGCCGAAAGCGATTCGGGCGACATCACCGATAACGAATTTGAACAGTTGCTGGACTCGCTGAACGCCGTCAAGGCTCAGGCCGAAGCTCCGGCGGCTGCCGCTGCGCCTGCTGCAACTGAAGCAGCCAGCGATGAAATCACCGATGCCGAGTTCGAGTCGTTGCTCGATCAACTGCACGGCAAAGGCCAGTTCGCGGTTGATGCTGTGGCCCCAGCGGCGGCGGCCCCTGCGGCACCGGCCAAGGGCGACAGCTCGGACATCACCGACGACGAATTCGAAGCGCTGCTCGATCAGTTGCACGGCAAGGGCAACTTTGCCGTTGATGCGCTGGAATCGGCGATTGCCGCGGTGCCTGCGCCTGCTGCTCCGGCGGCGGCTGCGGCCGGCAGCGATCTGATCAGCGATCACGAATTCGAATCGCTGCTCGACGAATTGCACGGCAAAGGCAAGTTCACTGAAGTAGGGACCGCGTCTGCCGGTAGCACTGCCGCCGTCGCAAAACCTGCCGCCAAGGCCCCGGCCGCAACGCCTGCGCCGAAAGCCGAATCGCCAAAACCTGCGGCCGCTGCTGCACCGGCTCCGGCCCGTGCGCCAGCTGCGCCACCGCCGGAAAAACCGGCCAGCGAAGCCGAAACCACCGTGCGGGTCGACACCGCGCGTCTGGACGAAATCATGAACATGGTCGGCGAGCTGGTGCTGGTGCGTAACCGTCTGGTGCGCCTGGGCCTGAACAGCGGCGACGAAGCCATGCAAAAGGCTGTGTCGAACCTCGACGTGGTCACGGCTGACTTGCAGACCGCGGTGATGAAAACGCGGATGCAACCGATCAAGAAGGTCTTCGGGCGCTTCCCGCGTCTGGTTCGCGATCTGGCCCGTCAGCTCAAGAAAGAAATCAACCTGGAACTGGTCGGCGAAGAAACCGACCTCGACAAAAACCTTGTCGAGGCCCTGGCCGATCCGCTGGTCCACTTGGTGCGCAACGCGGTCGACCACGGCATCGAGTCGCCGGAAGAACGCGAAGCTTCGGGCAAGGCCCGTGGCGGCAAAGTGGTGCTGGCCGCCGAGCAGGAAGGCGATCACATCCTGCTGTCGATTTCCGATGACGGCAAAGGCATGGACCCGAACGTCCTGCGCGCCATCGCGGTAAAACGCGGTGTGATGGACAAGGATGCAGCCGATCGCCTGAGCGATACCGAGTGCTACAACCTGATCTTTGCCCCTGGGTTCTCGACCAAGACCGAGATCTCCGACGTGTCTGGCCGCGGTGTCGGCATGGACGTGGTGAAGACCAAGATTTCCCAGCTCAACGGTTCGATCAACATTTACTCGACCAAGGGCCAGGGCTCGAAAATCGTCATCAAGGTGCCGTTGACCCTGGCGATCATGCCGACCCTGATGGTCATGTTGGGCAATCAGGCGTTCGCGTTCCCGCTGGTCAACGTCAACGAAATCTTCCACCTCGATCTGTCGACCACCAACGTCGTCGACGGTCAGGAAGTGGTGATCGTGCGGGACAAGGCCTTGCCATTGTTCTACCTCAAGCGCTGGCTGGTCAGCTCCGCCGCTCACGAAGAGCAGCGCGAAGGCCATGTGGTGATCCTTTCGGTGGGCACCCAGCGGATCGGCTTCGTCGTCGATCAACTGGTCGGCCAGGAAGAAGTGGTCATCAAGCCATTGGGCAAAATGCTTCAGGGCACTCCGGGCATGTCCGGCGCCACCATCACTGGTGACGGCCGTATCGCGCTGATCCTTGATGTTCCGAGCATGCTCAAGCGTTACGCCGCACGGCGTATTTGAATCCGGGGCGGCGGGGCGATGACGCTCCGCTGCACCTAATGGAGTGTTTATGGCAGTCAAAGTCCTGGTGGTGGACGATTCGGGTTTTTTCCGCCGCCGCGTCTCGGAAATTCTTTCAGCGGATCCGAGCATCCAGGTTGTCGGTACGGCAACCAACGGTAAAGAGGCGATCGATCAGGCCATGGCGCTCAAGCCTGACGTGATCACCATGGACTACGAGATGCCAATGATGGACGGCATCACGGCAGTGCGGCACATCATGCAGCGCTGCCCGACCCCGGTGTTGATGTTTTCCTCGCTGACGCACGAAGGCGCCCGGGTAACCCTGGATGCGCTGGACGCCGGCGCGGTGGATTTCCTGCCGAAGAATTTCGAAGACATCTCGCGTAATCCCGAGAAGGTCAAGCAACTGCTGTGCGAAAAGGTGCATAGCATCTCGCGCAGTAATCGTCGTTTCAGTGCCTACAGCGCGCCTGCGCCTGTTGCTGCTCCAGCCCCTGCGCCGACGCCGGCCCCGGCTGCATCGAGTTTCAGTGGCCAAAGCAGCCACACCAGCAGCGCACCGGTACGTCCGGCACCTGCTCCGGCGCCGACCCGCGCGCCGGCTGCAAGTGCTTCGTCGCCGGCACCGAAACGCAAGGCCTACAAACTCGTCGCTATCGGTACATCGACAGGTGGCCCGGTTGCGCTGCAACGCGTGCTGACGCAGTTGCCGGCGAATTTCCCGGCGCCGATCGTGCTGATCCAGCACATGCCGGCGGCGTTCACCAAAGCCTTTGCCGAGCGTCTGGACAAGCTCTGCCGCATCAGCGTCAAAGAGGCCGAGGATGGTGACATCCTGCGTCCGGGTCTGGCGCTGCTGGCACCGGGTGGCAAGCAAATGATGATCGACGGCCGTGGGGCGGTGAAAATCCTGCCGGGCGACGAGCGTCTGAACTACAAGCCGTGCGTGGACATCACCTTCGGTTCTGCAGCCAAGTCGTACGGCGACAAAGTTCTGGCGGTCGTGCTGACCGGCATGGGCGCTGACGGCCGTGAAGGCGCGCGTCTGCTCAAGCAGGGCGGCAGTTCGGTGTGGGCGCAGGATGAGGCAAGCTGCGTGATCTACGGCATGCCGATGGCCATCGTCAAAGCCGACCTCGCTGACGCGGTGTACGGTCTGGACGACATCGGCAAGCACATCGTCGAGGCGTGTATCTGATGGATGTTCTAAGCCTTATCGGGATCATCATGGCGTTCGTCGCCATCATCGGCGGCAACTACCTGGAAGGTGGTCACCTCGGTGCGCTGGCCAACGGCCCGGCGGCACTGATCGTAATAGGCGGCACCATCGGTGCCGCGCTGTTGCAATCGCCGATGAGCGCGTTCAAGCGCGCGATGCAGATCCTCGCGTGGATCTTCTTTCCGCCACGCGTGGACCTGGCTGGCGGCATCGACCGCGTGGTCAATTGGAGCCTCACTGCGCGCAAGGAGGGCTTGCTCGGGCTGGAAGGGGTGGCTGACGCCGAACCTGACAACTACTCGCGCAAAGGCCTGCAACTGCTGGTCGATGGCGCCGAGCCGGAAGCGATCCGCAGCATCCTCGAGGTGGATTTTTACACCCAGGAAGCGCGCGATATCGAAGCCTCCAAAGTCTTTGAAAGCATGGGTGGCTACGCGCCAACCATCGGCATCATCGGCGCGGTGATGGGCCTGATCCACGTGATGGGCAACCTCGCCGACCCGACGCAACTGGGCAGCGGCATCGCCGTGGCGTTCGTTGCGACGATCTATGGTGTGGCCAGTGCCAACCTGATCCTGTTGCCGGTAGCGGCCAAACTGAAGTCCATCGCGTTGCGGCAGTCGCGTTATCGCGAAATGTTGTTGGAAGGGATCTTGTCGATCGCCGAAGGTGAAAACCCGCGCTCTATCGAGCTGAAGCTTCAGGGCTTCATGGATTGATGGGGGTAATGGACTATGGCTCGTCGCAGGCATCAGGAAGAACACGTTAATCACGAGCGCTGGCTCGTGTCCTACGCCGACTTCATTACGCTGCTGTTCGCTTTCTTCGTGGTGATGTACTCGATTTCGTCGATCAACGAAGGCAAGTACAAGGAGATTTCCGAAGCGCTGGTCGGGGTCTTCACCGACTCCGACCGCGCGCTCAAGCCGATCCAGATTGGCGACGAGAGACCGAAGACCGTGACCCCGGCCAAACCGCTGGTCAAGGACGCCGAGCAGGTTGACGCCGGTATCGCCGGCGCCAGCGATCCGCTGAAAAGCATTGCCGACGACATCAGCGCCGCATTCGGTGACCTGATCAGCTCCAACCAGATGACTGTGCGCGGCAATGAGTTGTGGGTCGAGATCGAACTCAACTCCAGCCTGTTGTTCGGCAGCGGCGACGCCATGCCGAGCGACATCGCCTTCAACATCATCGACAAGGTTGCAGCGATCCTCAAACCGTTCGACAACCCGATCCACGTCGAAGGTTTTACCGACGACCAGCCGATCCGCACCGCGCAGTACCCGACCAACTGGGAGCTGTCCTCGGCGCGCTCGGCGAGCATCGTGCGCATGCTGGCGATGCAGGGCGTCAATCCTGGTCGGCTGGCTTCTGTGGGCTACGGTGAATTCCAGCCAGTAGCGAATAACGCCACCGCCGAAGGCCGGGCGAAAAACCGTCGCGTGGTGCTGGTGGTGTCGCGCAATCTGGATGTGCGCCGCAGCCTGACGGGTACCGGGACCGCTCATGCGCAACCGGACGCCGCACTGAAGCGCGCTGGCACACAAACTGCACCGACCCCGGTCAAGACGCCGGGACGCGAGAGTGCCGTCAATTCTCCGTCACCCGCATTAATACGCTGAGCCATGTCTCGGCCGAGCATCTCGGTCGGGAGGAAAGAACTGAATGAGAGTCTGGGCAGTCGCCAATCAAAAGGGTGGGGTCGGTAAAACCACCTCTTCCATCGCTTTAGCCGGATTGCTGGCCGAGGCGGGCAAGCGCGTGGTCGTGGTCGATCTCGACCCGCACGGCTCGATGACCAGCTATTTCGGTTACGATCCCGACAGCCTGGAACACAGCAACTACGACCTGTTCCTGCACAAGGGCAGCGTGCCGCAAGGCTTGCCCGGGCAGTTGCTGCTGTCGACCAGTGACGAACGCATTTCCCTGCTGCCATCGAGCACCGCGCTGGCAACGCTCGAGCGCCAGTCGCCTGGGCAAAGTGGCCTGGGGCTGGTGATCGCCAAGAGTCTGGCGCAGTTGTGGCAGGACTTTGATTACGCGGTCATCGACAGCCCGCCGTTGCTCGGCGTGCTGATGGTCAACGCCCTCGCGGCGAGCCAGCAACTGGTGATCCCGGTACAGACCGAGCACCTGGCCGTCAAAGGCCTGGAGCGCATGGTCAACACGTTGGCGATGATCAACCGCTCACGCAAACAGGCGCTGCCGTTCAGCATCGTGCCGACGTTGTTCGACCGCCGTACTCAGGCGTCGATGAGCACCTTGCGCGTGCTGCGCGACAAATTTCCCGACGATATCTGGCAGGGCTACATCCCGGTCGATACGCGTCTGCGCGACGCCAGCCGCGCGGGTGTCACGCCTTCGCAATTCGACGGCAAGAGTCGTGGTGTGCTGGCTTACCGCGCGCTGCTCAAGCATCTGTTGGCGCAACAACTTGTTGCGCAGGTGGCTTGAGATGATTTTGCCCTGTGTAGGAGCTGCCGCAGGCTGCGATCTTTTGATCTGGCTTTGTGGCGCTTCTGAAAAGATCAAAAGATCGCAGCGTTTCGCAGCTCCTACAGGGGGTTGTGTATGAATCGGCCGGTGAAGTTGACCTCCAAGCCGCAGATGGCGTTGCAGTCCTATCTGGACAGCTTGTTGGAGGAGATCCCGGACGAATTGCCGGTGCAGGTCGCTTCCCAGCCTGAGGTGATTGAAAGCGCCGAAGCGCTGGATGAGTTCCAGGCGGCGGTGCTTGAAGAGCAGGCGCGCGATGCCGAGAAAGCGGCCAGAGCTGTTGCGCCGGTCGCTGCGCCCGCCCAAGCGGCCAGGGCGCCCGTGGTGTTGCTCGAAACGGCTGAACCTGTGCGCGTGGTATCGACCCTTGCGCCGCTTATGCAAACGCAGTTGCTGCAAGCCGTGCCTGAACCCGTCGAGCCAGAGCCAGAGCCAGAAGCGCCAGCGGCCGAACCGGTTGTTCAAGCGCTCGTCACGCCGCTGGTGGAAGTGCATCTGCCGCCAAGCAACACACCGCCGCCGGTCGACACCGACGGCCGTCCGGCCTGGGCCTCCGAAGCCTTCGAATGCCTGCTGTTCGATGTCGCCGGGTTGACCCTGGCGGTGCCGCTGGTGTGCCTGGGCTCGATCTACTCGCTGGCCGGTCACGAGCTGACGCCGCTGTTCGGTCAGCCGGAATGGTTCCTCGGGATTCTGCCGAGCCAGGCCGGCAACCTGAAAGTTCTGGACACCGCGCGTTGGGTCATGCCGGATCGCTATCGCGATGATTTCCGTCAGGGCTTGCAGTACGTGATTTCGGTACAAGGTTACGAGTGGGGCCTGGCGGTGCATCAGGTCAGTCGTTCGTTGCGTCTTGATCCGAATGAAATCAAATGGAGAAGTCATCGGGGTCAGCGGCCATGGCTTGCCGGCACCGTGATTGAACACATGTGCGCCTTGCTCGATGTCGCAGCTCTTGCGGAGCTGATCGCCAGCGGCGGGGCAAAGCACATGCCCGGCAGTAAGCCGAACCACAAACCGACTTAACACTTACATAACAGACAAGCACCGGCATACGCATGGCGGGGCACAGAACATACACCGCCAGGGGCGGTACTTCGAGGGGCTAGGGTATGAACGACAAGGCGACGGCGGCAAAGGGTTCTGAAGATCCGATCCTGCAATGGGTGACCTTCAAGCTGGACAACGAAACCTACGGCATCAACGTGATGCGCGTTCAGGAAGTGCTGCGCTACACCGAGATCGCTCCGGTGCCGGGTGCGCCAAGCTACGTGCTGGGCATCATCAACCTGCGCGGTAACGTGGTCACCGTGATCGACACCCGTCAGCGCTTCGGCCTGAGCACCGGCGAGATCAGCGACAACACCCGTATCGTCATCATCGAAGCCGACAAGCAAGTCGTCGGCATCATGGTCGACAGCGTGGCCGAAGTGGTTTACCTGCGTCAGTCGGAAATCGAAACCGCGCCAAACGTCGGTAACGAAGAGTCGGCCAAGTTCATCCAGGGCGTGTGCAACAAGAACAACGAGTTGCTGATCCTGGTCGAGCTGGACAAGATGATGAGCGAAGAAGAGTGGTCGGACCTGGAGAACATCTGATTGATTCTCGAAGTTGCGGTCATTGTCCTGTTCCTCTTTTGGGCAGGCACGCTGGCAATGTTTCTGGCGTACATCAAGGCGCAGCGGGTGATCGCTGCGCAACAGGCCGAGGACGATGCGCTGCGTGATCAGCGCATCAAGGAACTGGCCAAGCGCGTTGACGATTATCAGAACGGCAATGTGCGCATGGGCGAAGCCCTGCACGAACTGCGTGCGGTAGTCGGTCCGTTGCCGGACAAAATCGTTCAGCTGGAACAGCGTGATCCATCCAGCCTGTCGTTCGCCCAAGCGGCGAAACTGGTGGGGATGGGCGCGAGCGTTGATGAGCTGACTCAATCCTGTGGCTTGACCCAGGCTGAGGCGGAGTTGATGCGTAAGTTGCATAAGAGCAGCTAGAAGCTTCAAGCAGAAAGCTGCAAGAAAAATCAAAAGATCGCAGTCTTCGGCAGCTCCTACAGGTGGGTAGATAACCCTGTAGGCGCTGCCGAAGGCTGCGATCTTTTGCTTTTAAGGCTTAATAATCATCGCCGCGCAGGGTGACGTCCTTCTCGACCATCGGCGCATCCGGGTCGTGTCCCTCGGGGAATTTCCCCTTCAGATTCCACGCAAACGCGATGATCTCGGCGATGGTGCGGTACAGCTCTTCGGGAATGCTGTCGCCCAATTCCATTCGCGCCAACAGTCGCACCAGTTCGGCGTTCTCATAGATCGGCACTTCACAGTCGCGGGCGATCCGCAGGATTTCTTCGGCCAGTTCGTCATCACCTTTGGCGGTGAGCGTCGGGGCGTGGTTGCCGTCGTACTTGAGGGCGATGGCCTGGCGTGGAGCGGTGGCGTCATTCATGCGGTTTCATCAACCCAGCGGTGGTCGAGACGGGTTTGATTGCCTTGTGGCGGGGTGCCGTGGTGGCAGTCGATATCACCAACGTTGAGCCCACGATCCAGCAGGCGCTGGCGCAGCGCGAACAGGTTGTTTTCGATCAGATCGGCGGTGTAAGGCCGTTCGGCCCACAACTGGCCCGACAGGCTGCCGGCGATCAGTTGCGCCTGAATCTGCATCGGCCCGAGCGGCTCCATGTCGAACGCCAGATCGACGCGCCACAGTTGCTGTTTCGGCTCGCGTTCGTCGCGGCGCTCGTTTGGTTGCGGTTCTTTCTCCGGCGCGTCTTCGCGCTGGAACTTGACCTGCAACGGCACGATGTCTTGCAGGTTGCGCATGGGAATTTCCAGCTGCCAGGTGCTGAGCAGCCGCCCGTCATCGGTGACGCCCGTCTGTTCCAGGCTCGACAATTGATGGCTTTGCAAGCGCGAGATGGCAGCAGCCGCGAGGCGCAGCAAGTGCTCCAGATCACCTTCGCCGTCCTGGCTTTGCAGCAAACGGTCGGGCAGCGGGAAGCTGCTGGGCAGCGGTTTGGCGCTGACCTGTCCGAGCATGCCGAGGGCGTTGCGTACGAAACTCGGCATCGCCTGCGCGAGGGTGTTGGCGGCGATGATGGCGTTGAAACTGGTGCTGCTCGGCAGGCCCGGTGTCAGTTGCGCGACCAGTTTGAGCAGATCGGCTTTCATGTCCGGCGCCAGCGTCGGGGTTTGTCCAGTCAGCAGTTTGGCTTCGAGAAACATGCCGCTGTTGGCCAAGGCCTGTGCGACGCCTTTGGCGGTGCTCAGTTGTTGCACGTTCGGCAGGCTGGCGAGCAGGCGATCTACCGCCGCGCGTAAATCCGTGGACGTTTGATCGGTGTTGGCTGGCAGGTTTTGCAGCGCGTTCAGCAAACCGGTCAATGAAGCCTGACGACCTTGCTGACCGACCAGTTGCTGGCTCACGGCCAATTGCTCCTGACGACTGCTCAGCGGCAGGAATTTCAACGTTTGTGAATCTTCGACCAACGCCGAGAGCAGGGTGCCGATGCGCAGTGGCTGCGGGCTGTCGACGGTCAATGTGCTGCCGCTCAAGGCGGTATTGAGCAGGCTGACCATCGAACGAAACACCGTCGCTTGCCCCGGCGTTTGCGGGAGCACCTGCGAGGTCAGCACTTTGCCTTGCAGCAGGGTGCCCACTGGCAATTGCGCCGTGTCGATGCGGGTGAGGGCGGCAACGCTGCTGGCAATGGCCTGTTGCACGGTAATCGCCAGGTTACCCGCAGACGGCTGAGTGATCGCCAGACTGGTGCCTTGCGCCAGCGGTAGATTGCTGGTCGCTTGCACGGTGGTCTGGCGACCGCCGTCCAGCGTTACCTTGAGCAGCAGTTCAAACGTCTGATCCGCCTGCTTGAGCGACAACACCTCTGCCTTGGCGCTCTGGCCGGTCCCGATCAAGCCTTCGACCGGTGTCAGCAGCTTGAGCAACTCACCGACCTGCGGGCGAACGGTCGCCGGGGTGGTCGTTGGGAGCGGGAGGATGTTCATTTCGCCTGTCATACGCGGACACAACCTGAGGAAATTGCACTCTTGAGAGTAAGGCACGACATGTATAATGCCGCCCGTCTTGCGCTTCGTTCAAAAAACATAGCAATTGTTTGACGCAGCTCTCTAGATCGAGCCGTCATTGCATTTATGCTGCATCTCTTTAACGGCCGCGCCAGAGCCGACTTGAACCGTATAAGGCCCGTGATCCCTTGACCAGTCCTGTCCTGCAAACCGTTGCCCTCGCGTGTGAACGTGATCTGAGGCTGCTCTTCGAAAATCTCGAATTGCGACTCGTCAGCGGCGATATGGTGCAGATCAGCGGCCCCAACGGCAGCGGTAAAACCAGTTTGCTGCGTTTGCTGGCCGGTCTGATGCAGCCGACCGAAGGTCAGGTCCTGCTCAATGGTCAGCCATTGACCGAGCAACGCAGTGAACTGGCGCGCAATCTGTTGTGGATCGGCCATGCCGCCGGGATCAAGGACTTGCTGACTCCGGAAGAAAACCTGTCGTGGCTCTGCGCCCTGCATCAGCCCGCCGAACGCGATGCGATCTGGCAAGCACTGGCAGCGGTAGGATTGCGCGGATTCGAAGATGTTCCCTGTCACAGTCTTTCTGCCGGTCAACAACGCCGGGTGGCGCTGGCGCGTCTGTACCTCGATAGCCCGCCGCTGTGGATTCTCGATGAGCCGTTTACCGCCCTCGACAAGCAGGGCGTGGCACAACTCGAAGAACATCTGGCCGGACACTGTGAGCGCGGCGGTCTCGTCGTATTGACCACGCACCACACCCTGACACGGATGCCTTCGGGTTATCGCGACATCGATTTGGGGAGCTGGGCAGTATGAGTGTGTTCGGCCTGCTGGTTGCCCGTGAGTCCCGATTGCTGTTTCGCCGCCCGGCGGAGCTGGCCAATCCACTGATTTTCTTTGCCATCGTCATCGCTTTGTTCCCGCTGGCCGTCGGCCCGGAAACTCAAGTGTTGCAAAACCTGTCCCCGGGGTTAGTCTGGGTGGCGGCGCTTTTATCCGTGCTGCTCTCGCTGGACGGGCTTTTCCGCAGTGATTTCGAAGACGGCTCTCTGGAGCAGTGGGTCCTTTCGTCGCACCCGCTGCCACTTCTGGTTTTGGCCAAGGTGCTGGCACACTGGCTCTTTTCCGGGCTGGCGCTGGTTTTGCTCTCACCCTTGCTGGCGTTGATGCTCGGTTTGCCTGCTGCCTGCCTGCCGGTATTGCTGCTGTCGTTGCTACTGGGTACCCCGGTGCTGAGCTTGCTCGGCGCGGTGGGCGCGGCGCTGACTGTGGGTTTGAAGCGTGGCGGCCTGTTGTTGGCGCTGCTGATTTTGCCGTTGTACATCCCGGTGTTGATCCTCGGCAGTGGCGCCTTGCAGGCAGCCTTGCAAGGCATGCCGGCGACCGGTTATCTGCTGTGGCTTGGGAGCCTGACCGCCCTGGCGATAACCCTGACACCCTTTGCAATAGCGGCTGGCCTGAAGATCAGCGTCGGCGAATAATAATGAGGTCTGGTTAAAAATTAACCGCTTTTTTTCAGGAAAGGCATGACCCAAATGCCAGCTCACACCGATGAGCGGCACCCGTGATGGATACAGTATGAACTGGACCTGGTTTCACAAGCTCGGCTCGCCCAAGTGGTTCTACGGCATCAGCAGCAAGTTTTTGCCGTGGTTGAGCATTGCAGCGTTGCTGCTGATTGGTGTCGGCGTTGTCTGGGGCCTGGCCTTCGCGCCGCCGGATTATCAGCAAGGCAACAGCTTTCGCATCATCTACATTCACGTGCCCGCCGCGATGCTCGCTCAGTCGATCTACGTGATGCTGGCGGTGTGCGGTGTGGTCGGTCTGGTGTGGAAGATGAAACTGGCCGACGTCGCCCTGCAATGCGCCGCACCGATCGGCGCGTGGATGACCGCCGTGGCGCTGGTCACCGGGGCGATCTGGGGCAAACCGACGTGGGGCTCTTGGTGGGTCTGGGATGCACGCCTGACTTCGATGCTGATTCTGCTGTTCCTGTACTTCGGCCTGATCGCGCTGGGCAACGCGATCAGCAACCGCGACAGCGCCGCCAAGGCCTGCGCAGTGTTGGCCATCGTCGGCGTGATCAACATCCCGATCATCAAATACTCGGTGGAGTGGTGGAACACCCTGCACCAAGGCGCGACTTTCACCCTCACTGAAAAGCCGGCAATGCCCGTCGAAATGTGGCTGCCGCTGCTGCTGACGGTGTTGGGTTTCTACTGCTTCTTCGGCGCCGTGTTGTTGCTGCGCATGCGCCTCGAAGTGCTCAAGCGCGAAGCCCGCGCCAGTTGGGTGAAAGAAGAAGTGCAGAACAGTCTGGAGGGCGCGCGATGAGTTTTGCTTCATTCGGCGACTTCCTCGCCATGGGCCATCATGGCCTTTATGTCTGGTCGGCCTACGGCATCTGTCTGGCGGTACTGGTCCTCAACGTCGCGGCGCCAATTGCCGCCCGCAAGCGCTATCTGCAACAAGAGGCGCGTCGTCTGCGCCGGGAGAACGGCAAGTGAATCCGCTGCGTAAAAAGCGTCTGATCATCATTCTGGCAATTCTGGTCGGGGTCGGCGCTGCTGTCGGCCTGGCCTTGAGCGCGCTGCAGGAAAACATCAACCTGTTTTACACGCCAACCCAGATCGCCAATGGCGAAGCACCGCAGGGTACGCGCATTCGCGCCGGCGGCATGGTGGAGGCCGGTTCCCTGCAACGCTCCCCGGACTCGCTGGACGTCAGATTCGTCGTCACCGATTTCAAGAAGTCCGTGACCATCACCTATCGCGGCATCCTTCCAGACCTGTTTCGCGAAGGGCAGGGCATTGTCGCCTTGGGCAAGATCAACGCCGACGGTGTCGTCGTCGCTGATGAAGTGCTGGCCAAGCATGACGAGAAGTACATGCCGCCGGAAGTGACCAAAGCCTTGAAAGACAGCGGTCAATCCGCCCCGACCCCAGCGAAGGAGAGTTGATTGATGACTTCCGCAATCTTTATTCCCGAGCTCGGCCATCTGGCGATGATTCTGGCGCTGTGTTTTGCGCTGGTGCAGGCCGTGGTGCCATTGGTCGGCGCCTGGCGCGGTGACCGCTTCTGGATGAGTCTGGCCCAGCCGGCCGCGTGGGGGCAGTTCGCGTTTCTGCTGTTCGCCTTCGGCTGCCTGACCTACGCGTTCATGGTCGATGACTTCTCCGTGGCTTATGTGGCCAATAACTCCAACAGCGCGTTGCCGTGGTATTACAAATTCAGCGCGGTGTGGGGTGCCCACGAAGGCTCGTTGCTGCTGTGGGCAATGATCCTCGGCGGCTGGACGTTCGCCGTGTCGGTGTTCTCGCGCCAGTTGCCGCAAGTGATGCTCGCCCGTGTGCTGGCGGTGATGGGCATGATCAGCATCGGTTTTCTGCTGTTCCTGATCCTCACCTCCAACCCGTTTCAACGCATCCTGCCGCAAATGCCCAGCGATGGCGCCGACCTGAATCCCTTGTTGCAAGACATCGGCCTGATTGTTCATCCGCCGATGTTGTACATGGGTTACGTCGGGTTTTCGGTGGCATTCGCGTTCGCCATCGCAGCATTGATGGGCGGGCGTCTTGATGCGGCGTGGGCGCGCTGGTCGCGTCCCTGGACCATCGTTGCCTGGGCCTTTCTCGGTATCGGTATCACCCTCGGATCGTGGTGGGCTTACTACGAACTCGGCTGGGGCGGGTGGTGGTTCTGGGACCCGGTGGAAAACGCCTCGTTCATGCCATGGCTGGTCGGCACCGCGCTGATTCACTCGCTGGCGGTTACCGAGAAACGTGGCGTGTTTAAAAGCTGGACGGTGTTGCTGGCGATTGCCGCTTTCTCGCTGAGCCTGCTCGGTACGTTCCTGGTACGTTCCGGTGTGCTGACTTCGGTGCATGCATTTGCGTCCGACCCGGAGCGCGGCGTGTTCATCCTGATCTTCCTGCTGTTTGTCGTCGGTGGTTCGCTGACCCTGTTTGCGTTGCGCGCACCGGTTGTAAAAAGCCAGGTCGGGTTCAATCTGTGGTCACGTGAAACACTGCTGCTGGGCAACAACCTGGTATTGGTCGTGGCGGCGTCAATGATCCTGCTTGGTACCTTGTATCCGCTGATTCTCGATGCCTTGAGCGGCGCCAAACTGTCGGTCGGCCCGCCGTACTTCAATGCCTTGTTCATTCCGTTGATGGCGCTGTTGATGATGGTGATGGCGGTGGGGATGCTCGTGCGCTGGAAAGACACTCCGGTGAAATGGCTGTTGAACATGCTGGCTCCGGTCCTGCTCGGCAGCGTTGCTCTGGCCGTGATCGCCGGTATTGCTTACGGCGATTTCAATTGGGCGGTGATCGCCACCTTCCTGCTCGCCGCGTGGGTATTGCTGGCCGGTGTGCGCGACATCTTCGACAAGACGCGCCACAAAGGCCTGATCAAAGGCCTGCCAACGCTGACTCGCAGCTATTGGGGCATGCAGATCGCTCACCTCGGTATCGCCGTTTGCGCGTTGGGCGTGGTGTTGTCGAGTCAGAACAGTGCCGAACGCGACCTGCGTCTGGCGCCGGGCGAGTCGATGGATCTGGGCGGATATCAGTTTGTGTTCGAAGGCGCCAAGCACTTCGAAGGGCCGAACTTCACGTCCGACAAAGGCACAATCCGGGTGATCCGTGACGGCAAGGAAATCAGCGTGCTGCACCCTGAGAAGCGTCTATATACGGTGCAGAATTCGGTGATGACCGAAGCCGGAATCGACGCCGGTTTCACCCGTGACCTCTACGTCGCATTGGGTGAGCCGCTGGAAAACGGCGCCTGGGCGGTGCGCGTACACGTCAAACCGTTCGTGCGCTGGATCTGGTTCGGCGGCTTGCTGACAGGTCTCGGCGGGTTGCTGGCGGCGATGGATCGACGCTACCGAGTCAAGGTTAAAGCCCGTGTGCGTGAAGCGCTGGGCATGGAAGGAGCGGCTGCATGAGACGTTGGTTGATGCTGGTGCCCCTGGCGATTTTTCTGCTGGTGGCGGTATTCCTTTATCGCGGCCTGTACCTTGATCCGGCGGAACTGCCGTCGGCCATGATCAACAAGCCATTTCCGGAGTTTTCCCTGCCAAACGTGCAGGGTGATAAAACCCTGACCAAAGCCGATATTCTCGGCAAACCGGCACTGGTCAACGTCTGGGGCACCTGGTGCATTTCCTGCCGGGTCGAGCATCCGGTGCTGAACAAGCTCGCCGAGCGCGGGGTGGTGATCTACGGCATCAACTACAAGGACACCAACGCCGATGCCTTGAAGTGGCTGGCCGAGTTCCACAATCCTTATCAGCTCGACATCCGTGACGACGAAGGCTCGCTGGGCTTGAACCTCGGTGTTTATGGCGCGCCGGAAACCTTTTTCATCGACGCCAAGGGCATCATCCGCGACAAGTACGTCGGTGTGATCGACGAGCAGGTCTGGCGCGAAAAACTCGCGGCCAAGTACCAGGCGCTGGTCGATGAGGCCAAGCCATGAAGCGCTTTTTAGCTGCCATGGTGCTGGGTTTGAGTCTGGTCGGCGTGGCTCACGCGGCCATCGACACTTACGAGTTCGCCAAAGAAGGTGATCGCGAGCGTTTCCGCGAACTGACCAAGGAACTGCGCTGCCCCAAGTGCCAGAATCAAGACATCGCCGACTCCAATGCACCGATTGCCGCCGACTTGCGCAAAGAGATTTTCCGCATGCTGGGCGAGGGCAAGGACAATCAGCAGATCATCGACTTCATGGTCGATCGCTACGGTGATTTCGTCCGCTACAAACCCGCGCTGAACGCCAAGACCGCGCTGCTGTGGTTTGGCCCGGCCGGTCTGCTGCTCGGTGGTTTTGTGGTGATCGCCGTGATCGTCCGCCGCCGTCGCGGACAACGCGCCGAGACACCGCAATCGCTGTCTGCCGAAGAACGTCAGCGCCTCGACCAACTGTTGGAAAAAACCAAGAATGATTGATTTCTGGCTCGCCGCAGGGCTGTTGCTACTGGTCGCCCTGAGTTTTCTGCTGATCCCGGTATTGCGTGAACGTCGCGCCCAGCGTGAAGAGGACCGAACTGCCCTGAACGTCGCGCTCTATCAGGAGCGCGTCGCCGAGTTGCAAACGCAACAGGCCGAAGGCGTACTCGATGCCGTGCAAATGGACAGCGGCCGCGCTGAAGCAGCGCGTGAACTGCTCGCCGATACCGAAGGTGTCGTTGCGCCACGGGTGTCCCGACTGGGCAAGCCGTTGCCGCTGCTGGCTGCCGTGTTGGTGCCGGTATTGGGCCTGGCGCTGTACTTGCACTTTGGCGCAGCCGACAAGGTTGAACTGACCCGCGAATTTGCCCAGGCGCCGCAGTCGATGGAAGAGATGACCCAGCGTCTGGAGCGCGCCGTTGCGGCGCAACCGGATTCCGCTGAAGGCCTGTATTTCCTCGGCCGTACCTACATGGCTCAGGAGCGTCCCGCGGACGCGGCGAAGATGTTCGAGCGCGCTGCCAGCCTCGCCGGTCGCCAACCGGAGTTGCTTGGTCAGTGGGCGCAGGCACAGTATTTTGCCGACGGTAAAAAGTGGTCGGACAAGATTCAGGCCCTGACCGACGAAGCACTGAAGGCTGATCCGAAAGAAGTGACCAGCCTCGGCCTGCTCGGCATCGCCGCGTTTGAAGGCGAGCGTTATCAGCAAGCCATCGATTACTGGAACCGCTTGCTGGCGCAACTGCCGCCGGACGACAAATCCCGGGCCGCGCTGCAAGGCGGAATCGAACGAGCAGCCGAGCGTCTCAAGGCCAGTGGCGGCGCAGTCACTGAGGCCACAGCGCCGAAAGCCGCGTTGTTGACGGTCAGCGTCGATCTGGCCAGCGAACTCAAAGGCAAGGTGCAACCGGGCGACAGCGTGTTCATTTTCGCCCGCGCTACGTCCGGCCCGCCGGCGCCATTGGCGGCCAAGCGCCTGACCGTGGCTGATCTGCCAGTGACTGTCGAACTGGGCGATGCCGATGCGATGATGCCGCAGTTGAAACTGTCGAACTTCCCTGAAGTCCAACTGGTTGCGCGCGTCTCCCGTGCAGGCAAACCGACTGCTGGTGAATGGGTCGGTCGCAGCGGGCCTTTGCCCAGCAGCACCACCGCGCCGCAAAAACTGACCATCGACAGCCCGGATAAATAACCGGAACCACAGGAAAGCACCGACATGCACACCATCGCCCGAATCACAGTCCTCACACTGGCCCTGGGCATGAGTGCATGTGCGGTGCAGCAACGACCGGAACCGACCACCAACCTGCCGCCGATTCCGCCATCACAGCCAAGCCCGACCCCGTCGACTTCGCCGACCCCAGGCAAAAGTATCCCGGCCAAACCGGCAAAACCCGTCCCGCGCACCTCGGCCAGCTTCGCCCCGCCACCGGGCGGCAACAGCCACTGGGATCAGAAACTCGGCGTCTACGTCCTCGACGATCAGACCAATACGTTCTATCGCCAGCGCACCTACTACCGCTGGAACAACGGCTGGAGCCGCGCGGTCAGCCCCAACGGCCCATGGGAAGACACCAACATCCATGGCGTGCCGCCGGGTTTGGGCAAGAAATTCGGGCAGTAAATGAAAACGGCGATCTTCGGATCGCCGTTTTGCTGTGTGCGTGTTGGGAGCTCACAGAATCGCGCGATAGCTTGCAAGAGCCTGAACCGATCGAGGCAGCCCCTGCCGTTGCAGAAGATTCAGAAACGATTCGATATCCATCACAGGATTTTTCAGTTGCTGGCGCTGACGCTGAGCGGCTGCAACAACGGCTGACGGATCCAGATGAAATAGATTTTCGACAAACTCATCTGGATGTTGCGCCTCTATGCCAAACGGAGCCAGGAGCACATCGGGAAATTCTTTAAGGTTAAAGGTCACGATCACACCCGCTCCACAACGTATGGCGGCGGCCAGAACATGGCGGTCATCTCTGTCTGGCAGTGTCAGTCCCGTGACGAGATCCTCATAGTCAATGACGCAGGCTTCGGGGATCGCCCGATCCATTAGGTCCGATGTTCGATCCAGTTGTTCCATTGTCAGGTCAGTTCGGTTCTTCAATAGATTGCGTTTCCATTCGCAGTGAATCTCCTTCGTCCATCGCGCTCGAAACCGGCCGGAGAGCGCGAGCCACATCAGAAAGTCTCTCAACGGAGCCGGGTACAAAACACATGCATCGTATACAGCGGTGAAAGAGGAGTGCCTCACTCGTATCCTGTCCTTAGTGCCTGTGCCTGCTCTGCGAGAAGCTTCATTGCCTGCTCGCTGGCGGTGTCTCGCCGGGTTTTATAGTCCATCAAATCGGCAAAGCGCACACGTCGGTGCTTGCCTGTTTTGTGGTAGGACAACTCGCCGCTTTCCAACAGCTTTATCAGGTGCGGGCGTGAGACGTTAAGCAGGTCGGCAGCTTCCTGCGTGGTCAGTTCAGCGTGGATCGGTACTACCTTTACGGCATCGCCTTCTGCCAGCGCAGCAAGGATGTCGACCAAAAGGCGCAGGGCGGAGGTGGGCAATTCGACAAGGTGGGCTTCGTTCTGCTCATCGAAAATCTGGATGTGCTGGGTTTCGAATTGAGTTGCAAGGTAAGCGGCCAGCGCACGTTTGCCCTCGACGGCGGCTTTGACTTCGCGTTCAACGGGGAGGTTGATGGCGGGTTGAATGACTATCGACATAGGGATGTTCCAGCAATCTAAAAGGGGATGCCAGGAACGTTATTCGAATTAAACGAAAATCGCAATAAACGAAAATCAATGTGACAGTCTTGAAATTGATTCAGTGTTAAATGGCATCGCGGGCGGATATGCCCGCTCTGCTCTTGCATTTTTACGCTGTCGCCAGCGACCGTCTTCGCGACGCACTCAAAAATCGCAGCAACGCCAGCAACGGAAATACGCTGCCGACAATCACGATCCATAACCAACCGCCATGCTCATACACCGCGCTGGCCACCGACGAGCCGAAAGCGCCGCCGATGAAGATACTGGTCATGTACAGCGCGTTCAGACGACCACGGCTTTTCGCGTCCAGCGAGTACACCGCACGCTGGCCGAGCACCATGTTCATCTGCACGCAGAAGTCGAGGACGACGCCGGTCACGGCCAGGCCGATGACGCTGTAGGCCGGGTGGATGAAGGCGGGCAGGAAGCTCAGGCTGGCGAACAGCATGGCCAGCAAGGACGCGATTCGGGTGTGGCCGGCGTCGGCCAGGCGGCCACTGATTGGCGCGGCGATGGCACCGATGGCGCCGACCAGGGCGAAGATCGCAATCTCGGTTTGCGACAGGCCATGATTGCGCGCCAGTTCCAGCGGCACTGCGGTCCAGAACAGGCTGAACGCGGCGAACATGCAGCCCTGATAAAACGCACGCTGACGCAGCACCGGTTGCTGGCGCAGCAGCGTCCACAACGAGCCGAGCAGTTGTCCGTAGGACGCGCTGTGATCCGGTTGACGCTTGGGGACTGTCAGCGCCAACACCACGCTGATCGCCGCCATCAGCGCCGCCGCGATCATGAACATCGCGCGCCAGCCCAAGTGGTCGGCCACCACGCTCGATACCGGCCGCGCCAACAGGATGCCCAGCAACAAACCGCCCATGATTCCGCCGACAACGCGACCGCGCGATTCCTCAGGCGCCAGATGCGCGGCCAATGGAATCAGGATCTGCACCGACACCGAACTGAAGCCCACCAGCAACGAGATCAGCAGAAACAGGTTGGGTTGATCGGTGAACGCCGCAGCCAGCAGGCTGGCGATAGCGACTACCGTGGTGATGATCATCAACCGGCGGTTTTCCAGCAGGTCCGCCAACGGCACCAGAAAGAACAGGCCCAGCGCGTAGCCGATCTGCGTCAGCGAGACGATGAAACTGGCCATGGTGTCGGTCAGACCGATGTCCGGCGCGATCAGGCCGATGATCGGCTGCGCGTAGTAGATGTTGGCAACGATGGCGCCGCAGCAAAAAGCGAACAGCAGCACCATGCCTCGGGTCATTGCGTGAGTCGTGGCGGTCATAGGGTTTCTCGATCCAGCGAAAGGAATGCGGTGAGGCTATGGGACAAACCGGGCGGGCAGAAGACGCCTTTGGTTGATATCAGTTATCAAGGTGCGCAATGTTGGTGTGTTTCAGCGTGTCATCCTGGATGGACAGGCGTCCGACGGATGAGCGTCGATGATACATTCACTTACATCTGTTCGATAGCGTGCTTATGATCACAAGCTCCCCCTCACCCTAGCCCTCTCCCGAGGGAGAGGGAACTGATTGGGGGATGCTTGAGAAATACGCCGACTTGAACGAGCGTAACCGAATCCATAATCGCCACAATCTTTCAGGTCGACGCATGACGCAGAACAACGCGGTCGGCTCCCTCTCCCTCGGGAGAGGGCTGGGGTGAGGGGATGCTGTGTACACAAAAAAGGCGACCTGCCGAGGTCGCCTTTTTTATTGCCACTTAAGCCTTACTGCCCCGTGTAAATCTGATCAAACACCCCACCGTCATTGAAGTGAGTCTTCTGCACGGTGCGCCAGTCACCAAAAGTCTTCTCAACCGACAGGAAATCGACTTTCGGGAAACGATCGGTGTACTTCGCCAGCACCGCCGGATCACGCGGGCGCAGGTAGTTGGCAGCAGCAATTTCCTGACCTTGTGGCGACCACAGGTACTTCAGATATTCATCAGCTGCCGCACGCGAGCCTTTCTTGTCGACGACTTTGTCGACCACGGAAACCGGTGGCTCGGCCTCAGCGGAGACGCTTGGGTAGACGACTTCAAACTGATCACGGCCAAACTCGCGGGCGATCATTTCGGCTTCGTTCTCGAAGGTCACCAGCACGTCGCCGATCTGGTTGGTCATGAACGTGGTGGTGGCGGCGCGGCCACCGGTATCGAGCACCGGCGCTTGCTTGAACAGTTTGCCGACGAAGTCCTTGGCCTTGTTCTCGTCACCGCCGTTCTTCAGCACATAGCCCCATGCCGACAGGTAGGTGTAGCGGCCGTTGCCCGACGTTTTCGGGTTCGGCACGATTACTTGTACGCCGTCCTTGAGCAGATCCGGCCAGTCTTTCAGGGCTTTCGGGTTGCCTTTGCGGACGATGAACACGGTGGCGGAAGTGAACGGCGCGCTGTTGTTCGGCAGGCGTGTGACCCAGTTCTCCGGCACCAGTTTGCCGTTGTCGGCGAGGGCGTTGATGTCAGTTGCCATGTTCATGGTGATGACGTCAGCCGGCAGGCCGTCGATCACCGATCGCGCCTGTTTGCTCGATCCGCCGAAGGACATCTGCACAGTAATGTTTTCGTTGTGCTCGGCTTGCCAGTGTTTCTGGAACGCAGTGTTGTAGTCCTTGTAGAAATCGCGCATCACGTCGTACGAAACGTTGAGCAGGGTCGGTGCGGCTTGAGCCACGCTGCCGAACGCGAGACCAGCGGCGAGAAGTGAGGCGCCAAAGAGTTTTTTCACTGCGCATTCCTTGTTGTGTCTGCTACAGGGGAGTGATGTTTAATTGCCACTGACTATAACGGTTCGGACATAGTCGTTTAAAGATTAAAAAACTCTTTGCTTATTCCATTTTTTTGAACAGCGCGTTGCCACATCGCGAGCAAAACGCGGCGCCATGTTCGTGGCTGTTCTTCTTGCACACAGGGCAATCATGTTGCAGCTGTTCACCGCGCATGGCGTTGGCCAGTTCGGCGGTGAAAATCCCGGTAGGCACGGCGATGATCGAGTAACCGGTGATCATCACCAGCGACGAAATCACCTGACCCAGAGGCGTTTTCGGCACGATGTCGCCAAACCCCACGGTGGTCAGGGTCACGATAGCCCAATAGATGCCTTTGGGAATGCTGGTGAAACCGTGCTCCGGGCCTTCGATCACGTACATCAACGTACCGAACACCGTCACCAGCGTGCAGACACTGACCAAAAACACCACGATTTTCTGTTTGCTGCCGCGCAGCGCCGACATCAAGTAATTGGCTTGCTTGAGGTACGGACTGAGCTTGAGCACGCGGAAAATCCGCAACATGCGGATGATGCGAATAATCAGTAGATACTGCGCATCGCTGTAATACAGCGCGAGAATGCCCGGCACGATCGCCAGCAAATCCACCAGCCCGTAAAAACTGAAGGCATAGCGCAGCGGCTTGGGCGAACAGTAAAGACGCAGGATGTACTCACCGAGAAAGATGATCGTGAAACCCCACTCGATGTAGGCCAGCACGTTGGCGTAGTTCTGGTGAATGCTGTCGATGCTGTCGAGCATCACGATCACCAGACTGGCGAGGATGATCAACAGCAAAATGCCGTCGAAGCGCCGTCCGGCGAGGGTGTCGCTCTGGAAAATCATGACGTAAAGCCGTTCACGCCAGTTGCTGCTGTCCATGAATAATGCCTGAATCAAAGATCAGCGCAGCCTAGGTTGATTCTCCCCCTGAGCGCAAGGCGTGCTGTCGACGTTGGCTTTGCCAAGCATCTGGATACCGACGCGGATCAGCCAGCAGGCCAGGATGAACGGCGCGGTCAATGTGGCCAGACCCATGGCGGCGAACAGCGGTGTGATCAGCAATGCCAGGACGATGCCGAGCAATGGCAACCACGGTTGTTCGCGTTGAGCACTGAAGGCGAGGGCTGCGAGCACGGCGTTGTAGCTGCCCAGGCCCAGCAGCGCGGAATTGGTTTCGTGGTGCAGCAAACTGGACGCCAGACCGATTGCAGAAGCCAGCAGTGCCCAGGCAAAAGCGCGGCGATCAGCGATCAGCAATCCGATGGCAATCAACCCCCCGGCCAATGGATGCCCGAGGAACATCACCTGGCCGAGCCCTTTGAACTCGGCAGCGAGCAGATTGAGCAGGTTCATCTCGACGTGAGCCATCGGCGCCAACGGTTCGGCGAACAGCAGTAACCCCCAACTCATGGCCACGAACGGCGAGGTGTAGGCCGGTATGGATCGGCTGCGGTACACATGTTTGAGCCATTGTTGCGTGAGCATCGCGCTCAAGCCCCCGGCGGCGAGAATCAGCGGCGGCAGCAGCGGTGACCACGGGAAATACAGGCTCAGCAACAAACCAAGCAGCACGCCGTTGTAACTGAACAACCCGGCCTGGCGATCAGCCTTGGCGTAGTTGCGTCGTTGCGCGGTGAGCAATCCGGCGACGGCGCCGAGCAGCGCACCGGCGAACAGCACTGGCGCGGTCAGCAGGATCGCCAGCAGACACAGCAGGCCGCACAGTGGATGGCGCTGGAGGAATATCTGACTGAAACCGTTGAGCAAAGCCTCCGCCCAGTCGGGGCAGTGGGTATTGAAATGTTTGGCAGGCATGGCAGTTCTGAAAGTCAGGGAAACCGGGTCATCCGCATCGCCAGCAGGCTGGCTCCCACACTGAATCTCTGTTCAGTCTTGATCTTGTGAACGACACAAAACCCATGTGGGAGCCAGCCTGCTGACGATAAGGCCAGTTGTAGCGCTCAAGCATTTTGATTGAAGGAATTACCGCTATTCCCCAGGTGCTTTTTGAGCTTGAAACGGTGTGGCTTAAATCAATGTTTCGATACGCAGCGAGTTCGTCGACCCCGGCTGCCCAAACGGCACGCCGGCAGTGATCAGCAGCGTGTCACCACGCTCGGCCATTCCCTGCGCCTGGGCGATTTCCAGTGCGGTCGAGCAGACTTCATCGACCTGACGCAAGCGATCGTTGACCACCGAGTGAATGCCCCATGCCACGCTCAAACGGCGCGCGGTCTGCAGGTTCGGCGTCAGGTTGAGGATCGGTGCTTTCGGCCGTTCCCGCGATGCACGCAGGCTCGATGCGCCCGACTCGCTGTAGTTGACCAAAACGGCCACCGGCAACACGTTGCTGATGCGCCGGATCGCGCAGCTGATCGCATCGGACACGGTGGCCTCAGCCTTCGGCCGACTGACGTCCAGTTGCGTCTGATAATCCGGACCGTTTTCCACCTGGCGGATGATCTTGCTCATCATCTGCACTGCTTCCAGCGGATACTCGCCGGACGCGGTTTCCGCCGACAGCATGACCGCATCGGCACCTTCGGCCACTGCGTTGGCAACGTCGGTGACTTCGGCGCGAGTCGGGGCAGGGGAGAAGCGCATCGACTCGAGCATTTGCGTCGCGACGACGACAGGTTTGCCGAGTTCGCGGCAGGTGGTGATGATGTTTTTCTGGATCTGCGGCACGCTCTCGGCCGGGACTTCTACGCCCAGATCACCGCGAGCCACCATGATCGCGTCGCTCAGTTCGGCGATTTCACGCAGTTGCTCAACCGCCGACGGCTTCTCGATTTTCGCCATCAGGAACGCCTTGTCACCGATCAGTGCGCGGGCCTCGAGAATGTCTTGCGGGCGCTGCACAAACGACAGTGCGACCCAATCCACACCCAGTTCCAGACCGAAACTCAGGTCACGGCGATCCTTGGCGGTCAGCGGGCTGAGTTCGAGCACCGCTTGTGGCACGTTCACGCCTTTGCGATCCGACAGTTCGCCGCCATTGAGCACGGTGGTGTCGATCGCGTCGGCGTATTTGGTGACCACGCGCAGGCGCAGTTTTCCGTCGTCGAGCAGCAGATCCATGCCCGCTTCCAGCGCTTCGATAATCTCCGGGTGTGGCAGATTCACCCGGCGCTCATCGCCCGGTGTTGCGTCCAGATCGAGACGGAATGCCTGGCCGCGATGCAACTGCACCTTGCCGTCAGCGAATTTGCCGACGCGCAGTTTCGGCCCTTGCAGGTCCATCAGAATGCCCAGCGGATAGTTGAGCTGGCGCTCGACTTCACGGATCCACTGATAGCGCTTGGCGTGGTCGGCGTGATCACCGTGGCTGAAGTTGAGGCGGAAGATATTGACCCCGGCCTCGACCAGTTCGCGGATAGCGTCGATGCCATCGACCGCAGGCCCGAGGGTGGCGAGGATTTTGACCTTTTTATCAGGCGTCATGATTTAGAGTTCTCAAGGATCAGAATGGCGCGGAAGTCGTTGACGTTGGTGCGGGTCGGCTCGGTGACGATCAGCGCGTCGAGTGCCTGGAAGTAGCCGTAGCCGTTGTTGTTATCCAGCTCGTCGCTGGCGCTCAGGCCAAGGGCGGCGGCGCGGGCGTAGCTGTCCGGGGTCATGATGGCGCCGGCGTTGTCTTCCGAGCCGTCGATGCCGTCAGTGTCACCGGCCAAGGCGTAGACGCCGGGCTGGCCCTTGAGGATGTCGGTCAGGCTCAGGAGGAATTCGGCGTTGCGGCCACCACGGCCATTGCCGCGCACGGTCACGGTGGTTTCGCCGCCGGAGAGAATCACGCACGGCGCCGCCAATGGCTGGCCGTGATTAATGATCTGGCGGGCGATGCCAGCGTGGACTTTCGCCACTTCACGCGACTCACCTTCCAGGTCGCCGAGGATCAGCGTGCTGAAACCGGCCTGACGGCATTTCACCGCGGCGGCATCCAGCGATTGCTGCGGACGGGCGATCAACTGGAAATGACTGCGAGCCAGGCTCGGGTCGCCGGGTTTGACGGTTTCCGACTCGGGGCTTTGCAGCCAGGTGCGTACCGACGCCGGGATCTCGATGCCGTAGCGCTTGATGATCGCCAAGGCTTCGGCTGATGTGCTCGGGTCGGGCACGGTCGGGCCGGAAGCGATGACCGTGGCGAGGTCGCCCGGTACATCGGAAATCGCATAGGTATAAACAGTCGCCGGCCAGCAGGCCTTGCCGAGTCGGCCGCCCTTGATCGCCGAGAGGTGCTTGCGCACGCAGTTCATCTCGCCGATGGTCGCGCCGGATTTGAGCAGGGCTTTGTTGATCGACTGCTTGTCGGCAAGCGTGATGCCTTCGGCTGGCAGGGCGAGCAGAGCAGAGCCGCCACCGGACAGCAGGAAAATCACGCGGTCGTCTTCGCTCAGGTTGCTGACCAGGTCCAGCACGCGTTTGGCGACGGCCAGACCGGCAGCGTCCGGCACTGGATGCGCGGCCTCGACCACTTCGATTTTTTCGCACGGGGCGCCGTGACCGTAACGGGTCACAACCAGGCCAGATACTTCACCCTGCCAGCAGCGCTCGACCACTTGCGCCATGGCGGCGGCGGCTTTGCCGGCGCCGATGACGATCACCCGACCGGTACGATCGGCAGGCAGATGGGCTTCGAGGACTTGCTGCGGATGGGCCGCGTCAATGGCTGTAGCAAACAGCTCGCGCAGCAGTTGTTGCGGATCGACCGACATGGCGGGCTCCCGGAATTCTTGTTATTGGGATAAAGCGACAACGGTGTAGCGACGCGGTCCTTGTGGGAGCTGGCTTGCCAGCGATTCAGGCGCTGCGGTCGTTCAGGCAGACCGAGTTGATGCCATCGCGGGCAAGCCCGCTCCCACAGGGAGCGAGCCATAGGCGCAGATTATTTCTTGTCGCGAATCGAGAAGTTGGCCATGTGTTCCAGACCCTTGATCAGCGCCGAGTGGTCCCAGTTGCTGCCACCGATCGCCGCGCAGGTGCTGAACACTTGCTGAGTGTTGGCGGTGTTCGGCAGGTTGATGTTCAGCTCCTTGGCGCCTTGCAGGGCCAGGTTCAGGTCCTTCTGGTGCAGGCTGATGCGGAAGCCTGGATCGAAGGTGCCTTTGATCATGCGCTCGCCGTGTACTTCGAGAATCTTGGACGAGGCAAAACCACCCATCAGCGCTTCACGCACCTTGGCTGGATCAGCACCGTTTTTCGAAGCGAACAGCAGCGCTTCGGCGACAGCCTGGATGTTCAGGGCAACGATGATCTGGTTGGCAACCTTGGCGGTCTGACCGTCGCCATTGCCACCGACCAGGGTGATGTTCTTGCCCATGGCCTGGAACAGCGGCAATGCGCGTTCGAAGGCATCGGCGTCGCCACCGATCATGATGCTCAGGGTCGCAGCTTTGGCGCCGACTTCACCGCCGGACACTGGCGCGTCGAGGTATTGCGCGCCTTTCTCGTTGATCTTCGCTGCGAAAGCCTTGGTGGCGGTCGGCGAGATCGAGCTCATGTCGATGACGATTTTGCCTTTGCTGATGCCTGCCGCAACGCCGTCGGCGCGGAACAGCACGTCATCGACCTGCGGGGTATCCGGCACCATGACGATGATGAATTCAGCTTCCTGCGCGACTTCGCGCGGATTGGCCAAAGCGACGGCGCCAGCGGCAACCAGGTCGGCAGGCGCGGCGTCGTGGTGCGCCGACAGGAACAGGCTGTGACCGGCTTTCTGCAGGTTCGCCGCCATTGGGTGGCCCATGATGCCGGTGCCGATAAATCCGATTTTAGCCATGAGAAAATCCTCTTGTTTTTGTCTTGCTCAAGCAAATAGGGGGAGTTGCTTTTATGTGGGAGCGAGCCTGCTCGCGAATGCGATATGCCAGGCGCCACTGATGGTGAATGTGCCGGCCTCTTCGCGAGCAGGCTCGCTCCCACAGGGTTTGTGCAGTGTTCTTAAATTGCGTTGTGGGTTTTCAGCCAGCCGAGGCCTGCTTCGGTGGTGGTCAGCGGCTTGTACTCGCAGCCCACCCAACCCTGATAACCGATGCGATCGAGGTGTTCGAACAGGAACCGATAGTTGATTTCACCGGTGCCGGGTTCGTTGCGCCCCGGGTTGTCCGCGAGCTGCACATGGTTGATCTCGCCCAGGTGTGATTGCAGAGTGCGGGCCAGATCGCCTTCCATGATTTGCATGTGATAGATGTCGTATTGCAGGAACAGATTGGCGCTGCCGACCTGCTCGCGAATCGACAGGGCTTGCGCCGTGTTGTTCAGGTAGAAGCCCGGAATGTCACGGGTGTTGATCGCTTCCATCACCAGTTTGATGCCCGCCGCTTGCAGCTTGTCGGCGGCGTACTTGAGGTTGGCAACAAAGGTTTTTTCAACGGTGGCATCGTCAACGCCCTGCGGACGAATACCGGCCAGGCAGTTGATCTGGGTGTTGCCCAGCACTTGTGCGTAAGCAATCGCCAGATCAACCCCGGCGCGGAACTCTTCAACCCGATCCGGCAGGCACGCGATACCGCGCTCGCCCTTGGCCCAGTCACCGGCCGGCAGGTTGAACAGCACTTGGGTCAGACCGTTGGCGTCGAGCCTGGCCTTGATTTCGGCAGAGCTGAAGTCGTACGGGAACAGGTATTCAACACCACTGAAACCGGCCTTGGCGGCGGCGTCGAAACGGGCAAGGAAATCCTGTTCGGTGAACAGCATGGACAGGTTGGCTGCGAAACGCGGCATGGTGGTCTCCTAAAAACGGATTTGACACGGTGGGTCAGACTGAACGCAATCAGTCCCCTCTCCTGGGGGAGAGGGTTAGGGTGAGGGGGAATCCTGAGTCTGATCCCGATTTTGCGAGCACCGCAAAACCTTTCCCTCACCCCAGCCCTCTCCCGGGGGGAGAGGGAGCTAATTACGTTCAATCAAGCAGCGAAATCGCCGTTGGCGCATCGTTGCCGACCAGCGCCAGGTCTTCGAATTCGTTGACGGCGTTGATCTCGGTACCCATGGAGATGTTGGTCACACGCTCCAGAATGATCTCGACGATCACCGGCACCTTGAACTCTTCGATCATCTGTTCGGCCTTGCGCAGGGCAGGGGCGATTTGCGATGGTTCGAACACACGCAGTGCCTTACAGCCCAGGCCTTCGGCAACTGCGACGTGGTCAACACCGTAACCGTTGAGTTCCGGCGCGTTGAGGTTATCGAAGGACAGCTGCACGCAGTAGTCCATTTCAAACCCGCGCTGTGCCTGACGAATCAGGCCCAGGTACGAGTTGTTCACCACGACGTGGATGTAAGGCAGTTTGAACTGAGCGCCGACCGCCAGTTCTTCGATCATGAACTGGAAGTCATAGTCCCCCGACAGGGCCACGACTTTACGGCTCGGATCGGCCTTGACCACGCCTAGTGCGGCCGGAATGGTCCAGCCCAACGGGCCAGCCTGACCGCAGTTGATCCAGTGACGCGGCTTGTAGACGTGCAGGAACTGCGCGCCGGCAATCTGCGACAGACCAATGGTGCTGACGTAGCAGGTGTCTTTGCCGAACACCTGGTTCATCTCTTCATACACGCGCTGCGGTTTGACCGGCACGTTGTCGAAGTGGGTCTTGCGGTGCAGGCTGGCTTTGCGCTGCTGGCAATCCTGCAGCCAGGCACTGCGGTTTTTCAGCTTGCCGGCCGCTTGCCACTCACGAGCGACTTCGATGAACACGGTCAGGGCGGCAGCGGCGTCGGACACGATGCCCAGATCCGGTGTGAATACGCGGCCGATCTGCGTGCCTTCGATGTCGACGTGAATGAACTTGCGCCCTTCGGTATAGACGTCAACCGAACCGGTGTGACGGTTGGCCCAACGGTTACCGATGCCCATCACCACGTCGGATTTCAGCATGGTCGCGTTGCCGTAACGGTGCGAAGTCTGCAGACCAACCATGCCGACCATCAACGGGTGATCGTCCGGGATGGTGCCCCAGCCCATCAGGGTCGGGATGACCGGGATGCCGGTCAGTTCAGCGAACTCGACCAGCAGATCACTGGCATCGGCGTTGATGATGCCGCCGCCGGCCACCAGCAATGGACGCTCGGCCTGATCGAGCAGGGCCAAAGCCTTCTCGACCTGAACGCGGGTCGCGGTCGGCTTGGCCAATGGCAGCGGCTGGTAAGCGTCGATGTCGAATTCGATTTCGGCCATCTGCACGTCGAAAGGCAGATCGATCAGCACAGGGCCTGGACGGCCGGAGCGCATTTCAAAGAAAGCTTTCTGGAACGCGTAAGGCACCTGGCCTGGTTCCAGCACAGTGGTTGCCCACTTGGTGACTGGCTTGACGATGCTGGTGATGTCGACAGCCTGGAAGTCTTCCTTGTGCATACGGGCGCGGGGTGCCTGGCCGGTAATGCAGAGGATTGGAATCGAGTCGGCCGAGGCGCTGTAGAGCCCGGTGACCATGTCGGTACCGGCAGGGCCGGAAGTCCCGATGCACACGCCGATATTGCCGGCCTTGGTGCGGGTGTAGCCCTCGGCCATGTGCGAGGCGCCTTCAACGTGGCGAGCAAGGACGTGATCGATGCCACCGACTTTCTGCAAGGCGGAGTACAGCGGGTTGATTGCAGCGCCCGGAATGCCAAAAGCGGTATCAACCCCTTCACGGCGCATCACCAGAACGGCGGCTTCGATTGCTCTCATTTTGCTCATGGTTTTGTGCCTCTTTACGTTTTGTAATTGTATACAAGTTGCTTTGCGCAGAGTGTATTCACGGCGGACGGCGCAGGTCAATCCATTTTCTCAAGCGACTGTTTCATTCGTCGGAAGCCGGTTCTGCTGTGGCTTTTCGTCGCATGTGGCGCTTTTCGAGAATTATTGTATACAAAAAAATAACTCATTGTGTTCTATTTGTTGCATCGGACTGCGGCACCTAAGCGCAGCTCCACGACTTTCCCTATAACAAAATGAGGACGGCACCATGAGCGCTTTAACCTTGAAAGTCGCAGTCAACCTGGTCAACGAAGCCATCAGCGCAGGGCGGGGCATCAATGCCGCGCCGTTGACCATCGCGGTACTCGATACCGGCGGCCACCTGATCACCCTTCAACGCGAAGACGGCGCCAGCCTGCTGCGCCCGCAGATCGCCATCGGCAAAGCCTGGGGCGCGATTGCGCTGGGCAAGGGCTCACGCCTGCTGGCAGTGGATGCTCAACAACGCCCGGCGTTCTTCGCGGCACTCAACAGCACGGGGCAGGGCAGCGTCGTGCCGGCACCGGGCGGTGTGTTGATCTGCGATCAGGCGGGGAATTTGCTGGGTGCGATCGGGATTAGCGGCGACCTGTCGGACATTGATGAGCAGGTGGCGATCAAAGCGGTGCAGGCGCTGGATTTGAGGGCGGATGCGGGGGTGGCTGCTTGATCTTTAGCGTCTGACCGATAGTCATCGCTGGCAAGCCAGCTCCCACAAGGTTTTGTGTCGTTCACCCGTTCTGCGTTCGACTCAAAAACCTGTGGGAGCTGGCTTGCCAGCGATGGCGGCTTGATGGACACATGAAGAAAAAAGACTAAATCAGCCAGATGGATCACTGAGGTCTAGCCTTCTGATGAACTCATCATGAAGGGGCAATGGATTGCCTGATCTCCCCGCATCACATCGTCTGCGAGCCGGCCGCTATGCCGAGCCCAACAGAGTTTATCTACTGACAACCAATACACTGAGTCGCGAGCCGGTTTTTGCCGATTTTGCGTTGGGTAGATTGGTAGTTCACCAATTGCGCCGGGCACAAGATCTTGGGTTGGCAAAATCACTGGCGTGGGTAGTCATGCCCGACCACTTTCATTGGCTCGTTGAGTTGGAGAACTGCTCACTGCGCAAGCTGATGCGCGAGACCAAGTCCCTGATTACTCGGGAGGTGAATCTTTGTAGTGGCAGAAGTGGGCAGCTATGGCAGCAGGGCTATCATGACCGGGCACTTCGAAAGGAGGATGATTTGGTGAAAATGGCGCGGTATATCGTCGCCAACCCACTACGGGCAGGTCTGGTTGAGAAGCTCGGCGACTATCCCCTGTGGGATGCCATTTGGATTTGATCTGACACCGGGTTGCCCCTATCGCTGGCAAGCCAGCTCCCACAGGGACCAGTGTCGTTCACGGAATTTGTGTTCGGCACAGAAACTTGTGGGAGCTGGCTTGCCAGCGATGGCCGCGACTAGGTCTCAATCCGGCTCACACCCCTTCAACACCAACCGAGTTATCGTCTGCGCCGCGGCTTCATAATCCGCTTCATCCAGCTTGTCCTTGCCGGTGATCGCCGAGATCTGCCAGTCGAAGTCGGCGTAGGTCTGGGTGGCGGCCCAGATGCTGAACATCAGGTGATTGGGGTCGATCGGGGCAATCTGGCCGCGGTCGATCCAGGTCTGGATGCAGTCGATGTTGTGCTTGGCCTGACCGTTGAGCTGCTCGACCAGGTCGGCACTCAGGTGCGGGGCGCCGTGCATGATTTCGCTGGCGAACACCTTGGAAGCGAACGGCAGGTCGCGGGAGATGCGGATCTTCGAGCGGATGTAGCCGCTGAGCACTTCGCTCGGCACGCCGTCGGCGTTGAACGGAGTCGAAGCCTGCAAGATCGGCACGATGATGCTTTCCAACACCTCGCGGTAGAGGTTTTCCTTGGACTTGAAGTAGTAGTAGACGTTGGGCTTGGGCAATCCTGCCTTCGCGGCGATGTCGCTGGTTTTTGTCGCAGCGAAGCCCTTGTCGGCAAACTCCTCACTGGCAGCACGCAGGATCAGTTCTTTGTTGCGCTCGCGGATTGTGCTCATAAACCCGGTGGTTCCTTGCCTGTTCTGGCGGTGGCGCATGGTAGCACCGGCCTCGCGCAGCGCTCAACAATGCCCCATGTGGCCTGCGGTCGCGTTATGCTTCGCAACATTCATACATAGAAGGAAACAGGATTCATGGCAGGAAGCAGTTTGCTGGTGCTGATCGACGATATCGCCACCGTTCTGGATGACGTTGCGTTGATGACCAAAATGGCCGCCAAGAAGACCGCCGGGGTGCTCGGCGATGATTTGGCGCTCAACGCCCAGCAGGTCTCCGGCGTACGCGCCGAGCGGGAAATCCCTGTGGTGTGGGCGGTGGCCAAGGGCTCGTTCCTCAACAAACTGATTTTGGTGCCCTCGGCGCTGGCAATCAGTGCGTTCGTGCCATGGCTGGTGACGCCGCTGTTGATGGTCGGTGGTGCGTATCTGTGCTTTGAAGGTTTCGAAAAGCTCGCGCACAAATTTCTGCACAGCAAGGCTGAAGATGACGCTGATCACGCGCAACTGAGCGCGGCCGTAGCCGATCCTGCGACTGATCTGGTGGCGTTCGAGAAGGACAAGATCAAAGGCGCGATCCGCACCGACTTCATCCTTTCGGCGGAAATCATCGCCATCACCCTGGGTGCCGTGGCTGGCGCCACGCTGACCCAGCAAGTGATCGTGCTGTCCGGCATCGCTATTGTCATGACCATTGGTGTGTATGGCCTGGTGGCCGGCATCGTCAAGCTCGACGACCTGGGTCTGTGGCTGACCCAGAAGCCTGGGCAAATGGCCCAAAAAATCGGCAACGGCATTCTGGTCGCCGCGCCCTACATGATGAAGGCCCTGTCAGTGATCGGCACGGCGGCGATGTTCCTGGTCGGCGGCGGCATCCTGACCCACGGCGTGCCGGTGGTTCATCACTGGGTTGAAAGCGTTGGCGCAGCGGCGGGTAGCGCGGGGTTTGTGGTGCCGGTGCTGCTCAATGGAGTGGCGGGGATTATTGCCGGTGCGGTGGTGCTGGCGGTTGTGTCGGTAATCGGCAAGATCTGGAAAGCTGTGAAAGGCTAAAAGATCGTAGCCCGCGCCAGCTCCTACAGGGTGTACTCCATCCCAATGTAGGAGCTGCCGCAGGCTGCGATCCTTTGATCTTCATGAAAAAAGGCCATTCGACTCGCATCGAATGGCCTTTTTTGTACCTGCCGAATCTACTCGGCAATCTGCAACTTGCGCGACTCGGTGTACACGTAGCGCACTTTCTCGTACTCGAACGGCGAGTTCAGCTGACCGTAGCGGAAGCCGGTCTGGTAGCGCTTGTCCACCGCGCGCAGGGCCCAGACTTCCGGGTGGTTGGAGCTGACTTCCGAGACGTTGAGGAAGTTGATCGCCGATTCGGTGGTGTAGTCCACGGCCAGACCTGCGGTGTCACGCAGGTTGGATGGGCCGAAAATTGGCAGGACGAAATAGGCGCCGCCCGGTACGCCGTAGAAGCCCAGAGTCTGACCGAAGTCTTCGCTCTGACGCGGCAGGCCCATGGCGGTGGCCGGGTCCCACAGGCCGGCGATGCCGATCGTGGTGTTGAGCAACAGGCGCGCGGTGGTTTCCATCGAGCGCTGGCCTTTGAACTGCAGCAGGCTGTTGACCAGGTTCGGCACATCGCCAAGGTTGTTGAAGAAGTTGCTCACGCCGGTGCGCAAGAAGCTTGGCGTTACGTAACGATAGCCGTCGACTACAGGCAGAAACACCCATTGGTCGAAGCGATAGTTGAAGTGGTAAACCCGACGGTTCCACGACTCCAGCGGGTCATAGACGGCCAGCGCATTGAGCGTCGAACGTTCGAATTCACGCTGGTCCAGGCCCGGGTTGAACTTGAGTTTGGACAGCGGTTCCTTGAAACCGTCACTGTCGACCACCACCGGTGCATTGGCTTTGCTGTTGTCGGCCTGGGCCACGCCTGCACAGAGGAACGCTGCTACCAGCAGGAGATATTTAGCCACGGAAGAACTCCAGCATCGCGTCGCTGTTGACGCGGTAGTTAATGTTGCCGCAATGGCCGCCCAGTGGATAAACGGTCAGGCGATCACCGAAGGTCTTGCGCAGGAAGCCAAGGTCGCCCGGGCCGAGAATCACGTCGTCGGCGTTGTGCATCACCGCAATTTTCGGGCTGTCGTGCAGGTAATCCTTGAGTGCGTACAGGCTGACCTGGTCGATCAACTGCAGCAGGCTGCCGCCGTCGGTGCGCGCGCGCCACATCGGAATGACCTGTTCGGTCAGGTAGCAATCGAAGTCGCATTGCAGCGCACGCTTGAGGAACGGCGTGAGGCTGGTGCCTTCAGTGATCGGGTATTTCGGCGGGGTGATCAGGCCGCGACGATTGATCAGGTCCGAGGTAAACGCAATGTCGGCTGCCGAGAAGCGGAACGAAGTGCCGATCAGCATCGCCATCTGCTCGTTGGTCAGATGCTGCTTGGACTGCTGGAAGTCGTAAAGCAGGGCGTCATTGAGATCGATATAGCCTTTCTGCTGGAAGTAGCGGGTCAGCTTGGCCAGCACCAGTTCATAAAAGGTGGTGCTGTTGTTGATGCCTTTAACCTCGGTCTGCACGAGTTTGTCGAGGTTGGTGATCGAGGTGTAGAGATTGACCGGCGGATTGAGCAGCAGAACTTTCTTGAAGTTGAAGCTGCGACGGGTCTCGTCCAGGTGCGCGACGAATGCGGCATCCAGTGCACCGAGGCTATAACCGGTGAGGTAATAGTCGGTGACCGGCACATCCGGATTTTGCGCCCGTACGGCCTGCATCACCCGGTACATGTCTTCGGCGTCTTCTTTGGTAATGCCCGGCGTAGCGAAGCGGGACGCAGCGCTGATAAAGTCGAAGCTGGTCGGTGAAGACAGCTGCACGACGTGGTAGCCGGCCTTGTAGTAGAGCTTTTTCAGATATTCGTTGAGGGTGCTGTCGAAGCGCGCGCCGGTGCCGGCGATCAGGAAGATCAGCGGCGCGGGTTTGTCCTGTTCGGCGATGCGGTAGGTCAGCTTCTTCACCGGCCAGAAGTTGTCCGGCAGGATGAACTCGCGCTCCGGACGCAGAGTGACGCTGCGGTCCGATTGATTGATGTCGTCGTCCAACGGCAGTTCCGGGCGCAAGTCCGGCGGAGTCGTGGCGATGGTCGCCTCGAACGGGTTGGTCAGGGGATAGCCATAACTGGCGGCGTCGATATCCACCGCCAGTGCGGACGCACTCAAAATAAGGCCGCTAAACAGCGCGGCGAAGCGCAAGGAATGGAGCATGACTGAATCCCTAAGAGGAAGGTGCCGAATGAAGTTCGCAGGCTATGACCACCGCGCTTGCGCCAAAGTGCCATACCGCGGCACCAAACAGGCAGAATTCGGAGTAATAGTAGCTGGACGATACACTTTGCACTGATTGGATGACTAGTTAACAGTTGTTATTGCTTGCGTATGGTTGGCGGCGGATTAAGCTGGCCGCCGATTTCCGAAGATTGGAGTGCTTCATGTCCCGCCGCTTGCCCGTGATTCTTTTACTCGTTTTGTTGCCATTGTGGCTGGCCGCCAGCTACGGCGCGCGTTATGGCTTCATGGAGGATGGCAAATGGGTGGGGATCTGCGTCGATGAGGCCAGCCGTTGGGAATGTCAGCTGCGAGCCAATCTTGGGCTGATGATTCACTTCAAGGTATTGGGCTGGGCGGCACTGGGTAGTGCGCTGATCGGTTTTGTCGTGCCAGGGCGGGCAGGGTGGTGGTTGGCGGTGTTGGCGCTGGTGTTCGGGCTGCCGGCACTGGCGTTGTACAACACGACGTTGGCGGTGTTTGCAGGGGTGATTGCGGGGCTGCGCCTGGTCCGGGCTTCCCGTAGCGCATAACGGTCAGTCATCGCGGGCAAGCCCGCTCCCACAGGGATATGGGGTAACACCCAGATCTAATGTGGGAGCGAGCCTGCTCGCGAAGAGGCCGGTACAAACGCTGAAGATCAGCGGGTGCGAACGCGAAGGCAGCGCCACAAAGCCACAACCATCAACCCGCTGACCAGTGCCCAACCCCAGGCCTGCTGATTCTGCATGCCTTCCAGATACAACTGCGGCGCAATGCCGGCGCCTATGATGAACGTCAGCAGAGCAATCTCCCGACGCGGCACGTTCACCGGTCGACACAGATAAACCAGCGCAGGCAGCACAAATGCCATGGTGGCAAAGCTGCGGTAACGTGCATCGAACACCATCTCGAGCATCATCACCGCCGCCGCAAACCCGGCGGCCGCCACCAGCCATCCGGCACGCCGCTCCAGCAGATTGAAGATGCGTTCACGCCAGCCCGTACGAGCGCTCAAGGTCAGCGCGGCATGCGCCAGCACCAACAGATTCAAGGCCGTCAGCAAGCCGACCCACAGCCATTCACTGGCAAATCGTGTGGTCACAAATGCCAGATCACCCCAGGCCCCGATCGAGCAAGCGGCGAGGGCGCCCAACAGCGGCAGCACCAACGCCGAGCGCGTATTGCGCACTCGACCGCCGAGAAACAGGGTGCCAAGGAAAATCAGACCGCCGACCGCCAGCCATTGCTTCCAGTGCGGCACGTTCGTCACCGGCCCCGCGAGTATGCCTTTGTCCTGACGGTCGGCATCGAACAGCCCCCAGTACCCGCCAACCGCGCCTTCACTGGCACGCTTCCATGGCTGATCGAAAGCTTCGATCAGGTTGTAATGCCAGCCTTCTTTCTCGGCCATGGCAACAAAACCACGGATGAACTTTGCTTCGTTGACCCGGCTCGGCAGTGCCGTCTCGCGCTGGCGACCTTCACTCGGCCAGCCGGTTTCGCCAATCATCACGTCCTTGGGCGCGAACTTGTTGCCGAATACCTGGCGCACCTGCGCCACATGCTGCAACGCCGCATCGATATTCGACGGATCGTCTTCCCAGTACGGCAGCAAGTGAATGGTCAGGAAATCCACCGCTGGCGCGACTTCCGGGTGTTTGAGCCAGAATTCCCAGACATCGGCGTACGTCACCGGTTGTTTGATCTGACTTTTGACCTTGTTGATCAGCTTCACCAACTGTCCGCCGGTGACTTCCTTGCGCAGCAACACTTCGTTGCCGACGATTACCGAGCTGACCACGTCCGGGTTGGCGTTGGCCGATGCGATCAGCAGATCGACTTCCTTCTCGGTGTCTACCGGGTTGCTGTTGACCCAGGCGCCGATCATCAATTTCAGGCCATGTTTACGCGCCAGATCCGGCAGTGCTTCAAGGCCGAACATCGAGTAGGTGCGGATGCATTCGAAGCGGGTGGCGAGCAGGGCGAGGTCGGCGTCCATGCGCTCCGGGCGCAACTTGAACGGTACGTCGAATGGCGACTGGTCTTTGTCGAACGGGGTGTAGGAGGCGCATTGCAGCTTGTGCGTCGGTGTCGCGGCGTCCGGCAGGATCACCGGTTTGCCGAGGCCATACCAGAAGCCGCCGAAGGCAAACAGTCCGAGCAGGCAGGCGAAGAGATAAGGGAGAAAAGGAAAGCGGGACGTCGCGGACATGGTCAGGCCGAGTGGCTGCAAAGCGACGCATGTTACCTGCATTTATCCGGCGGTAGGTGGCTCGCATGATTTTGACATGCAAAGTTCGGGCGGATTATTTGGCGTCATTTATATAGACGTGGTTAATGGCCTTCTAATGTCGTTTCTCGTTGCCTTGAGGTCGCTGGCAGAGCAGGTCGCCTCGGGCGTCAGGTTGATGATCGAAACCGTCAGTAACCCTTATTGATAAATCGCGCTGATGTTCGAATGAGTGTGCGGTCGGGCGTGATGGGGGCGCTGTGCACCATAACAATACGTTGACGATGCCCGGCATCCGTCGGGCGCAGCATTTCGGGGAAGTAACGATGAAGATGCGACGACTTTTAAGCGCAGGTGCCGTTCTGGCGCTTGCGATGAGCTCCACTTTCGCCAGCGCTGAAAAACAGACCCTGAACATCGGTTACGTTGACGGCTGGTCCGACAGCGTCGCGACCACCCACGTGGCGGCCGAAGTGATCAAGCAGAAACTCGGCTACGACGTGAAACTGCAAGCCGTCGCCACCGGGATCATGTGGCAAGGTGTGGCCACCGGCAAACTCGACGCCATGCTCTCGGCCTGGCTGCCAGTAACCCATGGTGATTACTGGACGAAGAACAAGGATCAGGTGGTCGACTACGGCCCGAACTTCAAGGATGCAAAAATCGGCCTGATCGTGCCGGAGTACGTCAAAGCCAAATCCATCGAAGACCTGAAAACCGACGACACCTTCAAAAATCGCATCGTCGGCATCGATGCCGGTTCAGGTGTGATGCTCAAGACTGATCAGGCGATCAAGGACTACGGCCTCGACAAATACTCGCTCAAGGCCAGTTCCGGCGCCGGCATGATCGCCGAACTGACCCGCGCCGAGAAGAAAAACGAATCCATCGCCGTCACCGGTTGGGTACCGCACTGGATGTTCGCCAAGTGGAAACTGCGTTTCCTCGACGACCCGAAAGGCGTTTACGGTGCATCTGAAACCGTGAACAGCATCGGCAGCAAAGAGCTTGATGCCAAAGCGCCGGAAGTGGCGAAGTTCCTGAAGAACTTCCAGTGGGCCTCGAAAGACGAAATTGGCGAAGTGATGCTGGCGATTCAGGACGGTGCAAAACCTGACGCCGCCGCCAAAGCCTGGGTAGCCAAGCACCCGGAGCGCGTGGCTGACTGGACTAAATAACCCGATATAGCTTTTTCACCGCGAACCCTGTGGGAGCGGGCTTGCCCGCGATAGCGGTCTGTCAGTTGGCTAATCAGTCGACTGGCATGACGCAATCGCTGGCAAGCCAGCTCCCACAGTTTTTTATATGTGCTTGAAAATGGCAAAGCTGACATGGCGTTCTACTACTAAGGTCGTCTGGAACCTGGCTCGCAGCCGCATACAGTGGATATCGTTCCAACAATAATCTGTGCTGCGAGGATAAAAACAATGAACGACAGCATTTACCTCTCGATTCAAAACAGTCCCCGATTCAAGGAACTGGTTAGCAAGCGAGAAAAGTTCGCCTGGATTCTTTCAGCGATCATGCTTGGGCTTTACTCCGGTTTCATCCTTCTGATCGCCTACGGGCCGCATCTTCTGGGCGCGAAGATCAGTCCTGAGTCCTCCATTACCTGGGGCATTCCTATCGGTGTCGGGCTGATTCTTTCGGCCTTCATCCTGACCGGCATCTACGTAAAGCGCGCCAATGGCGAGTTCGACGACCTGAACAATGCGATTCTCAAGGAGGCTCAGCAATGATCCGGCGTCTACTGGCTCTATTGAGCGTTGCAGCTTTCGCACCGGGTGCCTGGGCGGCTGATGCCTTGACCGGTGAGGTGGCCAAGCAGCCGCTGAACATTCCCGCAATCCTGATGTTCGTGGCATTTGTCGGCGCCACTTTGTACATCACCTACTGGGCCTCGAAGAAAAATAACTCCGCGGCCGACTACTATGCCGCGGGCGGCAAGATCACCGGTTTCCAGAACGGTCTGGCGATTGCCGGTGACTACATGTCGGCGGCGTCCTTCCTGGGGATTTCCGCGCTGGTGTTCACCTCCGGCTACGATGGCCTGATCTACTCGATCGGCTTCCTGGTGGGCTGGCCGATCATTCTGTTCCTGATCGCCGAGCGTCTGCGTAACCTGGGTAAATACACCTTTGCCGACGTGGCGTCCTACCGCCTCGGGCAAACCCAGATTCGCTCGCTGTCCGCCTGCGGTTCGCTGGTGGTGGTGGCGTTCTACCTGATCGCGCAAATGGTGGGTGCGGGCAAGCTGATCCAGTTGCTGTTTGGTCTGGATTACCACGTTGCGGTGATTCTGGTCGGTGTGCTGATGTGCATGTACGTGCTGTTCGGCGGCATGCTGGCAACCACCTGGGTGCAGATCATCAAGGCTGTGTTGCTGCTGTCGGGTGCATCGTTCATGGCACTGATGGTGATGAAGCACGTTAACTTCGACTTCAACACGCTGTTCTCCGAGGCGATCAAGGTGCACGCCAAGGGCGAAGCGATCATGAGTCCGGGCGGTCTGGTCAAGGATCCGGTTTCGGCATTCTCGCTGGGTCTGGCGTTGATGTTCGGTACCGCTGGCCTGCCGCACATTCTCATGCGCTTCTTCACCGTGAGTGATGCAAAGGAAGCCCGTAAGAGCGTGCTGTACGCAACCGGGTTCATTGGCTACTTCTACATCCTGACGTTCATCATCGGCTTCGGCGCGATCCTGCTGGTCAGCACTAACCCGGCCTTCAAAGATGCTGCTGGCGCGCTGTTGGGCGGCAACAACATGGCGGCGGTGCACCTGGCCAACGCGGTCGGCGGTAGCATCTTCCTTGGCTTCATCTCGGCGGTTGCCTTCGCGACCATCCTCGCTGTAGTGGCAGGCCTGACCCTGGCGGGTGCTTCGGCGGTTTCTCACGACCTCTACGCCAGCGTTATCAAGAAGGGCAAGGCGAACGAGAAGGACGAGATTCGCGTCTCGAAGATCACCACGATTGCCCTGGCGGTGCTGGCGATTGGTCTGGGTATCCTCTTCGAGAGCCAGAACATTGCGTTCATGGTTGGCCTGGCGTTCTCGATCGCGGCGAGCTGTAACTTCCCGGTGCTGCTGCTTTCGATGTACTGGAAGAAGCTGACGACTCGTGGGGCGATGATTGGTGGCTGGTTGGGTCTGGTCAGCGCTGTTGGCCTGATGATTCTCGGCCCGACCATCTGGGTGCAGATTCTGCATAACGAGAAGGCGATCTTCCCTTATGAGTACCCGGCGCTGTTCTCGATGATCATTGCGTTTGTGGGGATCTGGTTCTTCTCGATCACTGACAAGTCGGCGGCTGCGGACCGGGAACGTGCTTTGTTCTTCCCTCAGTTTGTGCGTTCGCAGACAGGGTTGGGGGCAAGTGGGGCGGTTTCGCATTGATCGCTTGATGGTTTTGTAATGTTGTTCTGAATGCCCCGGTTGAGAGATCGGGGCATTTTTTGTGGGCGGTTATCGGGCAGACTGTGTTTTTTGTGTGGATCGTGTACATATCCGTTGCTGCGGTGACGGCGGCTTAGGGTTCCGCCCTTACGGCGGGTCACTTTTGACAAGCGCCTCAAAAGCCGGAACGAAGCCTTCCGGCGTCGCCTTACAGATCAAAAGCTGCAGCCGAGCTAACGCTCATCCTGTTGAGTGCTGGGAGAGCGATGCGGTCGGCTTAGGTTTTGGGTTGGGTTCGCCCCTCACCCCAGCCCTCTCCCGAGGGAGAGGGAGCCGATTTTTGGGCTTTTCAGAATCTGAGTTCGACTCGGTATCCCAGGTCGGCGTAGCGCTGCCAAACACCTCGATCAGTTCCCTCTCCCTCCGGGAGAGGGCTAGGGTGAGGGGCTCTTGATCTGATTCAGAATCTGAGTTCGACTCGGTATCCCAGGTCGGCGTAGCTCTGCCAAACACCTCGATCAGTTCCCTCTCCCTCCGGGAGAGGGCTAGGGTGAGGGGCTATTGATCTGATTCAGAATCTGAGTTCGACTCGGTATCCCAGGTCGGCGTAGCTCTGCCAAACACCTCGATCAGTTCCCTCTCCTTCCGGGAGAGGGCTAGGGTGAGGGGCTCTTGATCTGGTTTGTGATCTTGCTTTGGCTTTGGCTTTTGATTTTTTGCCCCATCGGCAGGCCGAGCGTAGGTGTTCATCAGGGGGTAGGCGCGCAGCGCCGTGCGGCGAAGCCGCATCCATCGACAGGAGGTGCAGCGAAGCAAACCGCAAGCGATGCCCCCGGATGGACACCGTCGCGAGGGAACACTGAGCCTCAGCGAAGTGCCGTACGCCAGGGGCATGAATGGATCAACCACATAGGTAACAGAAGAGTTCAGGCACATAGGTAACACCCGCAAAAACGGATATGCCCGCAACCAAAAACACAGTCGGCCCACAGGCCGCTGAGACCAAACAAACAAAAACGGCCCCTATATGAATAGAGGCCGTTTCCGGTGCAACCCTAAGACTTTATCGCAAGACAAATCTTATTTGCGGTCTTCCAGCTTGGTAATGTCACGCGACTCGTAGCCGGTGTACAACTGGCGCGGACGGCCAATCTTGTACGGGCTCGAGAGCATCTCTTTCCAGTGGGAGATCCAGCCAACAGTACGTGCCAGCGCGAAAATCACAGTGAACATGCTGGTTGGAATGCCGATCGCCTTGAGGATGATCCCCGAGTAGAAGTCGACGTTCGGGTACAGCGAGCGTTCGATGAAGTACGGGTCGGTCAGCGCGATCTCTTCCAGGCGCATGGCCAGTTGGAGTTGCGGATCGTTGTTGATGCCCAGTTCCTTCAATACTTCGTCGCAGGTCTGCTTCATTACAGTCGCGCGAGGATCGCGGTTCTTGTAAACGCGGTGACCGAAGCCCATCAGCTTGAACGGGTCGTTCTTGTCCTTGGCCTTGGCGATGAACTTGTCGATGTTGGACACATCGCCAATCTCGTCAAGCATGGTCAGAACGGCTTCGTTCGCACCGCCGTGGGCAGGGCCCCACAGTGCGGCGATACCGGCGGCGATACAGGCGAACGGGTTGGCACCCGAAGAGCCCGCCAGACGCACGGTGGAAGTCGATGCGTTCTGCTCGTGGTCGGCATGGAGGATGAAGATCTTGTCCATGGCCTTGGCGAGCACCGGGCTGATCGGTTTGATCTCGCACGGGGTGTTGAACATCATGTGCAGGAAGTTTTCCGCGTACGTCAGGTCGTTGCGCGGGTACATCATGGGTTGACCCATGGAGTACTTGTAAACCATCGCTGCCAGGGTCGGCATCTTCGCAACCAGGCGGATCGCGGAAATTTCGCGATGCTGCGGGTTATTGATGTCGAGGGAGTCGTGGTAGAAGGCCGAGAGGGCGCCGACTACGCCGCACATGACGGCCATCGGGTGGGCGTCGCGACGGAAACCGTTGAAGAAGGTTTTCAGCTGCTCGTGAACCATGGTGTGGTTTTTCACGGTGCTGACGAACTGGGCCTTCTGTTCTGCAGTCGGCAGTTCACCGTTGAGCAGCAGATAGCAGGTTTCCAGGTAGTCCGACTTTTCAGCCAGCTGTTCGATCGGGTAGCCGCGGTGCAACAGAATGCCGTTGTCGCCGTCGATATAGGTGATCTTCGATTCGCACGAGGCGGTCGACATGAAACCCGGGTCGAAAGTGAAGCGGCCCGTGGCCGTCAGGCCCCGAACATCAATAACATCGGGACCAACGGTGCCGGTTAAAATGGGCAGCTCGACGGGGGCTGCGCCCTCGATGATCAACTGCGCTTTTTTGTCAGCCATGTGGCCTCCTATTTATGCTTGAACCATCAGACAGACCCCCCACGCAGGGCCCGCACCACTATAGTGAGATAAATTCGAATGTCAATTTGCCTAAAGTCTTGCTCCAGAAGGCTTTAACTGCCCTTTTTCCTCGAAATTGACTGCCATTTACGCCTTTTATACGACTTGTGCAATGCGCTATTTGGGGTAGGTGATTGCGTTGTCATTAGTAGCCTAACTGTCTATACTCGGCCACCGACCGCCAAGGGCTTTTGGGCCTGCTTTATTGGGGGTCGCATCCCTGGGTGGTGGTTACCTGACCAGTGCACTCCCCAACAACTTTGCCCTGATTGTTAGGGGCTCTTCAGTGTGAAAAAAAAGCCGTGAAAAGCCAACGACCTGTAAACCTAGACCTAAGGACCATCAAACTCCCCATCACCGGCGTTACGTCGTTTCTTCACCGTGTTTCCGGCATCATCCTCTTCCTGGGCCTGGGCTTCATGCTTTATGCATTGGGCAAATCCCTGGATTCCGAGGAAGGTTTTGCCGAGGTGAAGGCATGCTTGACCAGCCCGCTGGCCAAGTTCGTAGCATGGGGCCTCCTGTCCGCTCTGCTGTATCACCTGGTAGCCGGTGTGCGCCACTTGATCATGGATATGGGCATCGGTGAGACGCTGGAAGGCGGCCGCCTGGGCTCGAAAATCATCGTCGCCATTTCCGTGGTGCTGATCGTTCTGGCAGGAGTTTGGATATGGTAACCAGCGTTACGAACCTTTCGCGTTCGGGCCTCTATGACTGGATGGCGCAACGTGTGTCTGCGGTTGTTCTCGCGGCTTATTTCATCTTCCTGATCGGATACCTCGCAGCGAATCCGGGCATTGGCTACGACCAGTGGCACGGCCTGTTCGCCCACAACGGGATGCGTATCTTCAGTCTGCTGGCCCTCGTTGCCCTTGGCGCTCACGCCTGGGTCGGCATGTGGACCATCGCGACCGACTACCTGACGCCAATGGCGCTGGGCAAGTCCGCGACCGCAGTACGTTTCCTTTTCCAGGCAGTTTGCGGCGTTGCGATGTTCGCTTACTTCGTCTGGGGTGTGCAGATTCTCTGGGGTATCTGATTCATGGCTAACATTCCAACGATTTCTTTCGACGCCATCATTATTGGTGGTGGCGGTGCTGGCATGCGCGCTGCGCTGCAACTGGCACAGGGCGGTCACAAGACTGCCGTGATCACCAAGGTTTTCCCGACTCGTTCGCACACTGTATCGGCTCAGGGTGGCATCACCTGCGCGATCGCTTCTGCCGATCCGAACGATGACTGGCGCTGGCACATGTACGATACCGTCAAGGGGTCCGACTACATCGGTGACCAGGACGCTATCGAATACATGTGTCAGGAAGGCCCGGCTGCTGTTTATGAGCTGGACCACATGGGGATGCCGTTCTCGCGTACCGAACAGGGCCGCATCTACCAGCGTCCGTTCGGCGGTCAGTCGAAGGATTACGGTAAAGGCGGGCAGGCTGCCCGTACTTGCGCCGCTTCCGACCGTACCGGTCACGCACTGCTGCACACCCTTTATCAGGGCAACCTGAAAGCCGGTACCACGTTCCTGAACGAGTACTACGCTGTCGACCTGGTGAAAAACGCTCAGGGCGAGTTCGTCGGTGTGATCGCTATCTGCATCGAAACCGGTGAAACCACCTACATCCGCGCCAAGGCTACTGTTCTGGCAACCGGCGGTGCAGGTCGTATCTACGCGTCCACCACCAACGCCCTGATCAACACCGGTGACGGCGTCGGCATGGCGCTGCGTGCGGGTGTGCCGGTACAGGACATCGAAATGTGGCAGTTCCACCCAACCGGCATCGCCGGCGCCGGTGTACTGGTTACCGAAGGTTGCCGTGGTGAAGGTGGATACCTGATCAACAAGCACGGCGAGCGTTTCATGGAGCGTTATGCTCCGAACGCCAAAGACCTCGCCGGTCGTGACGTTGTTGCCCGCTCGATGGTTAAAGAGATCATCGCGGGTAACGGTTGCGGTCCGAATGGCGACCACGTGCTGCTCAAGCTCGATCACCTGGGTGAAGAAGTGCTGCACAGCCGTCTGCCAGGCATCTGCGAACTGTCGAAGACTTTCGCACACGTTGACCCGGTTGTTGCTCCGGTTCCGGTTGTTCCGACATGCCACTACATGATGGGCGGTGTTCCGACCAACATTCATGGCCAGGCGATCACCCAGAACGCTGAAGGCGTGGACGAGATCATTCATGGTCTGTTCGCCGTCGGCGAAGTGGCTTGCGTATCGGTTCATGGTGCCAACCGTCTGGGCGGCAACTCGCTGCTCGACCTGGTGGTCTTCGGCCGCGCTGCCGGCCTGCACCTCGAGAAAGCACTGACTGACGGCATCGAATACGATGACGCCACCGAAGCTGATATCGACGCTGCCCTGTCGCGCCTCAATGCACTGAACAGCCGTACCGATGGCGAAGACGTCGCTACGCTGCGTCGCGAGCTGCAAAGCTGCATGCAGAACTACTTCGGCGTATTCCGTACCGGCGAATACATGCAGAAAGGTATTGCCCAACTGGCAGACCTGCGCACCCGTATCGCCAACGTGAAAATCAACGATAAGTCGCAGGCGTTCAACACTGCGCGTATCGAAGCGCTTGAGCTGCAAAACCTGCTGGAAGTCGCTGAAGCCACTGCCATTGCGGCCGAAGTCCGTAAAGAGTCCCGCGGCGCGCACGCCCGTGAAGACTTTGAAGACCGTGACGACGAAAACTGGCTGTGCCACACCCTGTACTTCCCGGGTGACAAGCGCGTTGCCAAGCGTGCCGTGAATTTCTCGCCGAAAACTGTTCCGACTTTTGAACCTAAGATTCGGACTTATTAAGGGTGGCCGCCATGTTGCAAGTCAGCGTTTATCGTTACAACCCTGATCAGGACGCCGCGCCGTTCATGCAGGAATTCCAGGTTGATACCGGTGGTAAAGACCTGATGGTGCTGGACGTGCTGGCCCTGATCAAAGAGCAGGACGAGGGTTTCTCCTATCGTCGCTCTTGCCGTGAAGGTGTTTGCGGTTCCGACGGCATGAACATCAACGGCAAAAACGGCCTGGCGTGCATCACGCCGCTGTCCGCTGTCGTAAAAGGCAACAAGTTGATCGTTCGTCCGCTGCCAGGTTTGCCGGTTATCCGTGACCTGGTTGTCGATATGAGCATCTTCTACAAGCAATACGAGAAGGTTAAGCCATTCCTGCAGAACGACACGCCGGCTCCGGCCATCGAGCGTCTGCAGTCCCCTGAAGAGCGTGAAAAGCTCGACGGTCTGTACGAGTGCATTCTGTGCGCTTGCTGCTCGACCTCTTGCCCGTCCTTCTGGTGGAACCCGGACAAATTCCTGGGTCCGGCCGCACTGCTGCAAGCTTATCGCTTCCTGGCAGACAGCCGTGACACCAAGACGTCCGAGCGTCTGGCTTCGCTGGATGACCCGTTCAGTGTTTTCCGCTGCCGGGGCATCATGAACTGCGTCAACGTATGTCCGAAAGGCCTGAACCCGACTAAGGCCATCGGTCACATCCGTAACATGCTGCTTTCGAGCGGCGTGTGATTCAGCTGCTGTAACCGCTGCACCGTAGAGGCTGTGGCGCGGGCTTCAACCCGCGTCATGGCTATAACCAGAGCAGCAGCCACAAGCTGCGGCTCTTATTTTGAAGAAATGAGACAAGCAGGGGCATCCGGGCTGGTACCCGGACTATCAGTGTGATCCTAAGTGGCTTGTTTTAGTCGCTGCATTCGGACTTCTGCAAGTTTGCTCGGTGTCGACATCGATGGTGTTCCCCTAACCGAGGGTGACCAAGCATGCAAGAAAGCGTGATGCAGCGCATGTGGAACAGCGCCTACCTTTCAGGTGGAAACGCTGCCTATGTGGAAGAGCTTTATGAGCTCTACCTGCACGACCCTAACGCTGTGCCAGAAGAGTGGCGCACCTACTTTCAGAAGCTGCCTGCCGACGGCGGCTCTGCCACTGATGTTTCGCACTCCACGATTCGCGATCATTTCGTGCTGCTGGCAAAGAACCAGCGCCGCGCTCAACCGGTTTCCGCCGGCAGCGTGAGCAGTGAGCACGAGAAGAAGCAAGTTGAAGTGCTGCGATTGATCCAGGCCTACCGTATGCGTGGCCACCAGGCAGCCCAGCTTGACCCGCTGGGGCTGTGGCAGCGTCCTGCACCTGCAGACCTGTCGATCAATCATTACGGCTTGACCAATGCCGATCTTGATACGACCTTCCGTGCCGGCGACCTGTTCATCGGCAAAGAGGAAGCGAGCCTACGCGAAATTCACGAAGCGTTGCAGCAGACATATTGCCGCACCATCGGCGCTGAATTCACGCACATCACCGATTCCGAGCAGCGTCACTGGTTCCAGCAGCGTCTGGAAAGCGTGCGCGGCCGTCCAACGTACTCCGCCGACATCAAGAGCCACCTGCTCGAGCGCGTCACCGCCGGCGAAGGTCTGGAAAAATACCTGGGCACCAAATACCCGGGTACCAAGCGTTTCGGTCTGGAAGGCGGCGAAAGCCTGATTCCGATGCTCGACGAGCTGATTCAACGTTCCGGCTCGTATGGCACCAAGGAAGTCGTGATCGGCATGGCCCACCGTGGCCGTCTCAACGTGCTGGTCAACACCTTCGGCAAGAACCCGCGCGAGCTGTTCGACGAGTTCGAAGGCAAGAAGAAGGTCGAGCTGGGTTCCGGTGACGTTAAATACCACCAGGGCTTCTCGTCCAACGTGATGACCACCGGTGGTGAAGTTCACCTGGCCATGGCGTTCAACCCGTCCCACCTGGAAATCGTTTCCCCGGTGGTCGAGGGTTCGGTTCGTGCCCGTCAGGATCGTCGTAACGACCCTACCGGTGAGAAGGTTTTGCCAATCTCCATCCACGGCGACGCGGCATTTGCCGGCCAGGGCGTGGTGATGGAAACCTTCCAGATGTCGCAGACCCGCGGTTTCAAGACCGGCGGTACCGTGCACATCGTGATCAACAACCAGGTTGGTTTCACCATCAGCAACCCGCTGGACTCGCGTTCCACCGAGTACGCGACCGACGTTGCGAAAATGATCCAGGCGCCGATCCTCCATGTGAATGGCGATGATCCGGAAGCCGTATTGTTCGTGACTCAGCTGGCCATCGACTACCGCATGCAGTTCAAGCGTGACGTGGTAATCGACCTGGTCTGCTACCGTCGTCGCGGCCACAACGAAGCTGACGAGCCAAGCGGCACCCAGCCTCTGATGTATCAGCAGATCACCAAACAGCGCACTACCCGTGAGCTGTACGCTGACAGTCTGACTCAGAGCGGTGTGCTCGACGCTGAGCGTGTTCAGGCGAAAGTCGACGAATACCGCAACGCGCTGGACAACGGTCTGCACGTAGTGAAAAGCCTGGTCAAAGAGCCGAACAAAGAGTTGTTCGTGGACTGGCGTCCGTATCTGGGCCACGCCTGGACCGCGCGTCACGACACTCGCTTCGACCTCAAGACCCTGCAGGAACTGTCCGCCAAGCTGCTGGAAATTCCGGAAGGCTTCGTGGTTCAGCGCCAGGTCTCGAAAATCTACGAAGACCGTCAGAAGATGCAAGCCGGCGGCCTGCCGATCAACTGGGGTTACGCCGAAACCATGGCGTACGCGACCCTGGCGTTCGAAGGTCACCCGATTCGCATGACTGGTCAGGACATCGGCCGCGGTACGTTCTCGCACCGTCACGCTGTTCTGCACAACCAGAAAGATGCGGGCACTTACATTCCGCTGCAGCACTTGTACGACGGTCAGCCACGTTTTGACCTGTACGACTCGTTCCTGTCGGAAGAAGCCGTTCTGGCGTTCGAATACGGTTACTCGACCACCACGCCGGATGCGCTGGTGATCTGGGAAGCCCAGTTCGGCGACTTCGCCAACGGTGCCCAAGTGGTTATCGACCAGTTCATCACCAGTGGCGAGCACAAGTGGGGCCGTCTGTGCGGTCTGACCATGCTGCTGCCGCACGGTTATGAAGGTCAGGGTCCTGAGCACTCTTCGGCTCGTCTGGAGCGTTACCTGCAATTGTGCGCCGAGCACAACATTCAGGTAGCGGTACCGACCACGCCGGCTCAGATCTACCACTTGCTGCGTCGTCAGGTGATTCGCCCGCTGCGCAAACCGTTGATCGTCCTGACTCCGAAGTCGCTGCTGCGCCACAAGCTGGCTGTCTCGACCCTGGAAGATCTGGCCGAGGGTTCGTTCCAGACCGTTATCCCGGAAATCGATGTACTGGACCCGAACAAGGTCGAGCGCGTTGTTCTGTGTAGCGGCAAGGTCTACTACGACCTGCTGGAAAAACGCCGTGCCGAAGGCCGTGACGATATCGCCATCGTGCGTATCGAGCAGCTGTACCCATTCCCTGAGGACGACTTGATTGAAGTCCTGGCTCCGTACACCAACCTCAAACATATCGTTTGGTGTCAGGAAGAGCCGATGAACCAGGGGGCCTGGTACTGCAGCCAGCACCACATGCGCCGCATCGTTGGCAAACACGACAAATCTCTCGTACTCGAGTACGCGGGCCGTGATGCCTCTGCTGCACCTGCTTGTGGTTACGCATCGATGCACGCCGAGCAGCAGGAAAAACTGCTGCAAGCCGCGTTTACCGTTTAACGCCTTCGCGCACCTGAAACCGAATTTAAGGAACTACAGATAATGGCTATCGAGATCAAAGCCCCCACTTTCCCGGAATCGGTTGCCGATGGCACCGTTGCCACCTGGCACAAGCAACCGGGCGACGCCGTCAAGCGTGACGACCTGATCGTCGACATCGAAACTGACAAAGTCGTACTGGAAGTTCTGGCGACTGCCGACGGCGTACTGGGCGCTATCGTCAAGAACGAAGGCGACACTGTTCTGTCCGACGAAGTCCTGGGCTCCATCGAAGCGGGTGGCGCTGCTGCCGCTGCTCCGGCTGCCGCTGCTGCTCCGGCCGCTGCCCAAGCTGCTGCTGCACCTGCTGCCGGCACCGACGAAGATGCTATCGCCGCGCCTGCTGCACGCAAACTGGCTGAAGAAAACGGCATCAACCTGGCGTCCGTCAAAGGCACCGGTAAAGATGGCCGTGTAACCAAGGAAGACGTGGTTGCCGCTGTTGAAGCCAAGAAAACTGCTCCGGCCGCCGCTCCTGCCAAGGCTGCTGCACCCTCGGCTGCTGCTCCTGTGTTCGCCGCTGGCGACCGCGTCGAGAAGCGCGTTCCGATGACCCGCGTTCGTGCCACAGTGGCCAAGCGTCTGGTTGAAGCGCAGTCGAACATGGCGATGCTGACCACTTTCAACGAAGTCGACATGACTGAAGTCATGGCGCTGCGTTCGAAGTACAAGGACCTGTTCGAGAAGTCTCACAACGGCGTCCGTCTGGGCTTCATGTCGTTCTTCGTGAAGGCTGCTACCGAAGCGCTGAAACGCTTCCCGGCCGTCAACGCTTCGATCGACGGTGCCGACATCGTTTACCACGGCTATGCCGACGTAGGTGTTGCTGTTTCCAGCGACCGCGGTCTGGTGGTTCCGGTTCTGCGTAACGCCGAACTGATGAGCCTGGCTGAAATCGAAGGCGGCATCGCCACCTTCGGCAAGAAGGCCCGCGACGGCAAACTGTCGATGGACGAGATGACCGGTGGTACCTTCACCATCACCAACGGTGGTACCTTCGGTTCGATGATGTCGACCCCGATCGTCAACCCGCCGCAGGCAGCGATTCTGGGCATGCACAACATCATCCAGCGTCCGATGGCCATCAACGGTCAGGTCGTTATCCGTCCGATGATGTACCTGGCACTGTCCTACGATCACCGTCTGATCGATGGCAAAGAAGCTGTGACCTTCCTGGTGACCATCAAGAACCTGCTGGAAGACCCAGCTCGTCTGTTGCTGGATATCTAAAAAGCAGCTGCAAGCTTTCAGCTACAAGCCTCAAGCTCAAGGCGAGCGGGTGGGCTTGCAGCTTGAAGCTTGCGGCTTGAAGCTTTTCGCTAAAGAGGATTTTTTGAATGTCGCAGAAATTTGACGTAGTAGTGATCGGTGCTGGCCCTGGTGGCTATGTGGCTGCCATCAAGGCCGCGCAGCTGGGTCTGACCACTGCCTGCATCGAGAAGTACACCGACGCCGAAGGCAAGCAAGCCCTGGGCGGCACCTGCCTGAACGTCGGCTGCATTCCTTCCAAGGCGCTGCTCGACAGCTCCTGGAAATACAAGGAAGCGAAAGAAAGCTTCAACGTTCACGGTATCTCGACCGGCGAAGTCAAAATGGACGTTGCTGCGATGGTTGGCCGCAAGGCTGGCATCGTCAAGAACCTGACCGGCGGCGTTGCCACTCTGTTCAAGGCCAACGGCGTTACTTCGATCCAGGGCCACGGCAAACTGCTGGCCGGCAAGAAAGTCGAAGTCACCAAGCCAGACGGCTCGGTAGAAATCATCGAAGCTGAAAACGTCATCCTGGCACCAGGTTCGCGTCCGATCGACATTCCACCGGCTCCGGTTGATCAGAACGTCATCGTCGATTCGACTGGCGCACTGGAATTCCAGGCCGTACCCAAGCGCCTGGGCGTTATCGGCGCTGGCGTAATCGGTCTGGAACTGGGTTCGGTTTGGTCGCGTCTGGGTTCGCAAGTGGTTGTCCTCGAAGCACTGGACACCTTCCTGATGGCAGCGGACACCGCTGTTTCCAAGGAAGCGCTGAAAACCCTGACTAAGCAAGGTCTGGACATCAAGCTGGGCGCTCGCGTTACCGGTTCTAAAGTGAATGGCGACGAAGTCGTTGTGAACTACACCGATGCCAACGGCGAACAGACCATCACTTTCGACAAGCTGATCGTAGCCGTTGGTCGCCGTCCGGTGACCACTGATCTGCTGGCTGCCGACAGCGGCGTGACCCTGGACGAGCGCGGTTTCGTGCACGTTGACGATCACTGCGCTACCACCGTACCGGGCGTTTTCGCCATCGGTGACGTGGTTCGCGGCATGATGCTGGCTCACAAGGCTTCGGAAGAAGGCATCATGGTTGTCGAGCGCATCAAGGGCCACAAAGCCCAGATGAACTATGACCTGATCCCTTCGGTTATTTATACTCACCCGGAAATCGCGTGGGTTGGCAAAACCGAGCAGGCCTTGAAAGCTGAAGGCGTTGAAGTTAACGTCGGCACCTTCCCGTTCGCCGCTTCCGGCCGTGCCATGGCCGCCAACGATACCGGTGGTTTCGTCAAGGTCATCGCTGATGCCAAGACTGACCGCGTATTGGGCGTGCACGTAATTGGTCCGAGCGCTGCAGAACTGGTTCAGCAGGGCGCGATCGGTATGGAATTCGGCACCAGTGCTGAAGACCTGGGCATGATGGTTTTCTCCCATCCGACCCTGTCTGAAGCCTTGCACGAAGCTGCTCTGGCTGTGAATGGCGGCGCCATCCACATTGCCAACCGCAAGAAGCGTTAACAGACAATAAGAAACCACGGCGGTAACGGCCCGTCGTGAGCCTTGCGAGCAAGACTCACCGCGGAATGTCCGCTGGACGCAGTCTTGCGTAGCTCAGCTACGCAAGCAGCAGTCAAAGGTGGCGCGGCACTCATCACGAGCGCAGCGCCGAATGCGCAGTACCTAACGAAGACGGTAAAAAGCATGAATCTTCACGAGTATCAGGGTAAGCAGCTGTTCGCTGAATACGGCCTGCCAGTTTCCACTGGTTACGCAGTAGACACCCCAGAAGCAGCAGCAGAAGCTTGCGACAAAATCGGCGGCAGCGAGTGGGTTGTCAAAGCCCAGGTCCACGCCGGTGGTCGCGGTAAAGCGGGCGGCGTTAAGCTGGTTCGCAGCAAAGAAGACGCCAAAGCCTTCGCACAGCAGTGGCTGGGCAAGCGTCTGGTGACTTACCAGACTGACGCCAATGGCCAGCCAGTCACCAAGATCCTGGTTGAATCGTGCACTGATATCGCTAAAGAGCTGTACCTGGGCGCTGTCGTTGACCGTTCGAGCCGTCGCATCGTGTTCATGGCTTCCACCGAAGGTGGCGTGGACATCGAGAAAATCGCTCACGACACTCCAGAAAAAATTCTGAAAGCCACTATCGATCCACTGGTTGGCGCTCAGCCATTCCAGGGTCGCGAGCTGGCATTCCAGTTGGGTCTGGAAGGCAAGCAGGTTGCTCAGTTCGCCAAGATCTTCGTAGGTCTGGCCAAACTGTTCAAGGATCACGACCTGGCTCTGCTGGAAGTGAACCCGCTGGTGATCAAGGCTGACGGCGATCTGCACTGCCTCGACGCCAAGATCAACATCGACGCCAACGCAATGTACCGTCAGCCTAAGCTGAAAACTTTCCACGATCCGTCGCAAGACGATCCGCGCGAAGCGCACGCTGCCAAGTTCGAACTGAACTACGTAGCGCTGGAAGGCAACATCGGCTGCATGGTCAACGGTGCTGGCCTGGCCATGGGTACCATGGACATCGTCAACCTGCATGGCGGCAAGCCAGCCAACTTCCTCGACGTAGGTGGTGGTGCTACCAAAGAACGCGTAACTGAAGCGTTCAAGATCATCCTGTCCGACACCAACGTCGCTGCAGTACTGGTCAACATCTTCGGCGGCATCGTTCGTTGCGACATGATTGCCGAAGGCATCATCGGCGCTGTGAAAGAAGTCGGCGTGAAAATCCCGGTTGTTGTTCGCCTTGAAGGCAACAACGCTGAGCTGGGCGCTAAAGTACTGGCAGAAAGCGGTTTGAACATCATCGCTGCTACCAGCCTGACCGACGCTGCTCAACAAGTTGTCAAAGCTGCGGAGGGCAAATAATGAGCGTCCTGATCAATAAAGACACCAAAGTTATCTGCCAGGGTATTACCGGTTCGCAAGGTAGTTTCCATACCCAGCAAGCCATCGAATACGGCACCAAGATGGTCGGTGGCGTTACTCCTGGTAAAGGCGGCACCGAGCATCTGGGTCTGCCAGTGTTCAACACCGTGAAAGATGCTGTTGCTCAAACTGGCGCCACCGCCAGCGTGATCTACGTTCCAGCTCCTTTCTGCAAGGACTCGATCCTGGAAGCGGCTTTCGGCGGCATCAAGCTGATCGTCTGCATCACCGAAGGCATTCCTACCCTGGACATGCTGGACGCTAAAGTTAAGTGCGACGAACTGGGCGTAGTCCTGATCGGCCCTAACTGCCCAGGCGTGATCACCCCAGGCGAATGCAAGATCGGCATCATGCCAGGTCACATTCACTTGCCAGGCAAGGTCGGTATCGTTTCGCGTTCCGGCACCCTGACCTACGAAGCTGTGAAGCAGACTACTGACGCCGGCTTCGGTCAGTCGACTTGCGTCGGCATCGGTGGTGACCCGATCCCGGGTTCGAACTTCATCGACATCCTGAAGCTGTTCCAGGAAGACCCGAAGACCGAAGCGATCGTGATGATCGGTGAGATCGGCGGTTCGGCTGAAGAAGAAGCGGCTGCCTACATCAAGGCACACGTGACCAAGCCGGTTGTTTCCTACATCGCTGGTGTGACTGCTCCTCCGGGCAAGCGCATGGGCCATGCTGGCGCAATCATCTCTGGCGGCAAAGGCACTGCAGACGAGAAGTTTGCTGCCCTGGAAGACGCAGGCGTTAAAACCGTGCGTTCGCTGGCAGACATCGGCAAGGCTTTGTCCGAGCTGACCGGTTGGGCTGTCAAGTAAGCTTCCCGCTTAGCTGACGCTTTACCAAACAAAGGCCACCTTCGGGTGGCCTTTGTCGTTTCAGAGCGGTTCCAAGCTTCAAGTTGCTAGCTACAAGACAAAAGCTTGCCGCTTGAAACTTGTAGCCTGGAGCTGCTTTTCATACATAAACGCGACACGGAAACGTCGGGTATCGGATAGTTCGCCCTCTAACAGTGCGTTTGTCAGGCAAATTCGTTAGGCTAGCCGCCATTTTTGCGTCTGCCGCCCACAAGGCATGCACCGCGCGTTACGGGTCAGTCCCATACGGATCGACAGCATTTCCCTAATCCCACAGGGCAATCCCCCTCTAAATTCCGATTCAGTAGTGTGGTATTTCCTTAATGAAAGTTTTGAAAGGTCAGGACATCCTGGCACTCGGTTTTATGACGTTTGCCCTGTTCGTTGGGGCCGGTAACATCATCTTCCCGCCTATCGTCGGTTTGCAGGCCGGACCTCACGTCTGGATGGCGGCGCTGGGCTTTTTGATCACCGCAGTCGGTTTGCCGGTGATCACCGTGGTTGCGCTGGCCAAGGTCGGTGGAGCGATGGATGCCCTGAGCAGCCCGATCGGCAAAATTGCCGGTGGTGTGCTGGCTGCCGCGTGCTACCTGGCGGTCGGCCCGCTGTTCGCTACTCCGCGTACTGCGACCGTGTCGTTCGAAGTGGGCCTGGCGCCGTTGACCGGCGAGAGCCCGTTGGCGCTGTTCCTCTACAGCTCGGTTTATTTCCTGCTGGTGTTCTTCATTTCGCTGTATCCGGGCCGTTTGCTGGATACCGTCGGGCGTTTCCTCGCGCCGTTGAAGATCATCGCGCTGGCCGTGCTGGGCATCGCTGCCTTCGCCTTGCCGGCCGGTGATATCGGTCACGGCACGCCTGAATACGTGGCGGCGCCGTTCTCCCAGGGGTTCATCAATGGTTACCTGACCATGGACACCCTCGGCGCATTGGTGTTCGGTATCGTCATCGTTAACGCGATTCGCTCCCGTGGCGTCGAGTCGCCAGCGCTGATCACCCGTTACGCGATCATCGCCGGGCTGATTGCCGGAGTCGGCCTGGCGCTGGTGTATGTCAGCCTGTTCCGTCTCGGTTCGGGTAGCCATGAAGTGGCTGTCGGTGCCACCAACGGTGCGGCGGTATTGCACGCTTATGTGCAACACACCTTCGGTTCGCTGGGCAGCGGTTTCCTTGCGGTGCTGATCTCGCTGGCGTGTCTGGTGACGGCGGTGGGCCTGACCTGCGCCTGCGCCGAATATTTCAGCCGCGTACTGCCACTGTCCTACAAGACGCTGGTGATCATTCTTGCTGTGTTCTCCCTGTTGGTGTCCAACCTGGGCCTGACGAACCTCATTGCCTTCTCGATTCCGGTGCTGACGGCGATTTACCCACCGTGCATCGTTCTGGTCGCCCTGAGTTTCTGCTCGAGCTTCTGGAACGAGCAGGTGCGCATCGTCGGCCCGGTCATGCTGGTGTCGTTCCTGTTCGGCTGCGTTGACGCGCTCAAAGGCGCCGATCTGGCAGGCTGGATGCCTGGACCGCTTGCAACGCTGCCACTGAGCGAGCAGGGCCTTGCATGGCTGATCCCGTCCGTGATCACGCTGGTGTTCGCCGTGGCGATCGATAACGCCTTGGGCAAACGTCGTAGTGCCATCGCCTGACGTTCACCAGGCCCGTCATAAGCGGGCCGGTGACGCTTAAACAGAAATGCCCCGTATCAATCGATACGGGGCATTTTTTATGGGCATCAGGCAGTGTCTTTTTTCCTAGGCTAACGTCGAAGGGTTGCCGAAGTCCTAATGTGGGAGCGAGCCTGCTCGCGAAAGCGTTGTGTCAGCCGCCATCAATGTTGCGTGATACGCCGCTTTCGCGAGCAGGCTCGCTCCCACAGGTAGCATCCATACTCCACAAGGAACCGCATGTCGTTCATCCAGGCCAATCTGATTCATCTGCTCGCCGCACTCTGGTTTGTCATCTGCTGGGGCGGCTATACCCGCTACGCCGGCTGGAAGGCTCGCGACACCGCGTGTCTGGCCAGCGTGCTGCACCTGTACCGCGAAGACTGGATGCGCCGCATGTTGCTGCGCGACAACCGCATTGCGGACGCCAGCGTGATCGGCAACCTGGAGCGTAACGCCTCGTTCTTCGCATCCAGCACCCTGATTATCCTTGCAGGTATCCTCACCGTGCTGGGCGCTTCCGACCGTGCGGTGTCATTGCTGGCGGATATTCCGATGGTGCAGCAGGCCTCGCAAGGCATGTCGGAGATCAAGTTGCTGTGCCTGGCAATGGTATTTGTCTACGCGTTTTTCACGTTCAGCTGGTGCATGCGCCAGTACAACTTCGCAGCGATTCTGGTGGGCTCGGCGCCGATGATCGGTGAGCGACAAGTCTCGGAGCTGGAGCGCAAAGCCTTCGCTTCGCGAGCGGCGCGGGTGATTTCGATGGCGGCCAACCAGTTCAACTTCGGCCTGCGCTCGTACTACTTCGGCATGAGTATGCTGGCGTGGTTTGTCAGCCCTTGGTTGTTCATGCTGATGAGTGCCGGAGTGGTCGTCGTCCTGTATCGCCGCGAGTTTCATTCCGACGTTCTGGATGTCATGGTCTATACCCCTACAGAGGCGCCCATTCCCGAGGCGAACAAAGAGGTCGTTTCATGAGTATTCCGTTCTGGTGTGTGTTTATCAGTGCCCTGTTGATTTATATCGCGCGCCTGCCGGTGGGCAAGGCCATGAAAGAGCAGGGCGGTTACAACAACCACCTGCCGCGTCAACAGCAGGCACAGCTCACTGGTTACGGTGCGAGAGCACTGGCGGCGCACCAGAACAGCATCGAGGCATTCATATTGTTCGCAGTGGGGGTGCTTATGGCGCATACCACGCAAACGGCGGGATGGCTGATCGATACGTTGGCGATCATTTTTGTAATCGCGCGGATCCTCTACTTGTTGCTCTACCTGGCTGATAAGCCTGCATTGCGCAGCTTGATCTGGCTGGTCGGCCTGGTGTGTTCGTTGTTGCTGATGATTAGTCCGACTTTTAGAACTGTTCTGCTCTAAAAAGTCATTGCCGACAATACGCAGGCAAAAGAAAACCCGCACTTGGCGGGTTTTCTTTTGTCACACCAGAAAGCGGATTATTGCTTTTTGGCGGCTTCTTCTTGTGCAGCGGCGTTCGATTCAGCCTGAGCTTTGGCAGCTTCGGCGTTTTCTTTCGCAGCGTCGTTCACTTTATCCTGAGCTTTGTTCATGTCTTGCTGAGCTTGTTCAGCATGTTGGTTTGCATCTTGAGCTTTGTCCTCGGATTTTTTATCGCAGGCAGCGAGACCGAGGGAAGCGGTCAACATCAAGGCAATAGCTAAAGTCTTACGCATGGGGTGTTTCTCCTTATGGAAAATAACTACTGGCCTTAAGAACTCGGCGCTGAGGGTTAAGTTCCTCATTTGTTTCAGATATATAAGATCTTTTTTCAGTGGAACTTTTGCGGTTTTTCTTACTACTGGCAAAAGGCTCTAACGAGAGTAATTATCATATGGCTGAAAACCCCGTTTTTGAGCGTGCGACGCGATTTCTTTCGGCGTTGCGACACTGCCACGTCCTTGGGTTGCAAGTGCACAGCGCCTCTGCCGATGGGCTCACGGTGATCCTGCCATACAGCACGAAAATCGTCGGTAACCCGCAGACAGGCGTGATACACGGTGGCGCTATCACTTCTTTGATGGACACCGCGTGCGGCATGTCGACCCTGTGCGTACTGCCGGAATTCGAAGTCTGCCCGACCCTTGATCTGCGCATCGACTACATGCACGCCGCAGAACCCAACAAAGACGTTTTCGGCTTCGCCCAGTGCTATCGAGTGACGACCGATGTGATCTTCGCTCGCGGCTTCGCTTATCAGGATGATCCCGAGCAGCCGATTGCCCACGTCGTTGGCACTTTCATGCGCATGGGCAAAAACATCAGGGGCACCAAGGGTTTTGGTGGCGCTATCAGGGGAGAGGGCCAATGAGCGACGACCTCAAGGGTCAGTTGCAGCGGGCCCATGCGCAAGGCGACTACGCACCGCTGCTCAAGTTGATTCCGTACGCCGGGCTGATCGGCATCGAGTGCTCTCGCGTTGGCGATGACTTGCTGTTCAAGCTGCCGGCGAATAAGGACAACATTGGTAACCCTTTATTGCCGGCGATTCATGGCGGGGTGATTGCCGGGTTCATGGAGCTGGCCGCAGCCCTGCATTTATTGATTTTTACCGGGGCGCCGGGTGTGCCGAAGATCATCGATTTTTCCCTCGATTACCTGCGCGCCGGGCAGTTTCGCGACACTTGGGCCAGGTGTCAGGTCTGCCGACAGGGTCGGCGGGTGGCGAACGTTGCGATTACGGCGTGGCAAAGTACCGAAAGCGAACCGATTGCCACGGCTCGGGCGCATTTCAAAATCGATGAGCCCTTGAAATCCTGAACACTGCCCCAAACTCAGATGACAACCCGCCGCAGACCATTCGGGTCGCGGCCAATGCCATCTGATTGGAGTTTGATGACCATGAGTGTGGAAACTCAAAAGGAAACCCTGGGCTTCCAGACCGAGGTGAAGCAGCTGCTGCACCTCATGATCCATTCGCTGTATTCCAACAAGGAAATTTTCCTTCGCGAATTGATCTCGAACGCCTCTGACGCTGTCGACAAGCTGCGCTTCGAAGCCCTGGCCAAGCCTGAGTTGCTCGAAGGTGGCGCAGATCTGAAAATCCGTGTGAGCTTCGACAAGGACGCCAAGACCGTCACCCTCGAAGACAACGGTATCGGCATGAACCGTGACGATGTGATCACCCACCTGGGGACCATCGCCAAGTCGGGCACCGCCGATTTCATGAAAAATCTGTCGGGCGATCAGAAAAAGGATTCGCACCTGATCGGCCAGTTCGGTGTTGGCTTCTACTCGGCCTTCATCGTTGCCGACCAGGTTGACGTGTACAGCCGTCGCGCCGGCACTCCGGCCAGCGAAGGCGTGCACTGGTCGTCCAAAGGCGAGGGCGAGTTCGAAGTCGCCACCATCGAAAAACCTGAGCGCGGCACGCGCATCGTCCTGCACCTGAAAGCTGCAGAAGACGAGTTCGCCGATGGCTGGCGTCTGCGCAACATCATCAAGAAGTACTCCGACCATATCGCTTTGCCGATCGAGCTGCCGAAAGAAGTCACGGCTGCCGAAGGCGAAGAGGCGCCAGCGCTCGAGTGGGAAACCGTCAACCGCGCCAGTGCTCTGTGGACTCGTCCACGCACCGAAGTGAAGGACGAGGAATACCAGGAGTTCTACAAGCACATCGCCCACGATTTCGAGAACCCGCTCGCCTGGAGCCACAACAAGGTTGAAGGCAAACTCGAATACAGCTCGCTGCTGTACGTGCCGGCCCGCGCACCGTTCGATTTGTACCAGCGTGAAGCGCCGAAAGGCCTGAAGCTGTACGTGCAACGCGTGTTCGTGATGGATCAGGCCGAGTCGTTCCTGCCGCTCTACCTGCGCTTCATCAAAGGCGTGGTCGACTCCAACGACCTGTCGCTGAACGTGTCGCGGGAAATTCTGCAGAAAGACCCGATCATCGACTCGATGAAGTCGGCGCTGACCAAGCGTGTGCTCGACATGCTGGAAAAACTGGCGAAGAACGAGCCTGAGCAGTACAAGGGCTTCTGGAAGAACTTCGGTCAGGTCATGAAAGAAGGCCCGGCAGAAGACTTCGCCAACAAGGAAAAAATCGCTGGTCTGCTGCGTTTCGCGTCGACCAATGGCGACGACGGCGAGCAGATCGTCGGTCTGGCTGACTATCTGGCACGCGCCAAGGAAGGTCAGGACAAGATCTACTACCTCACCGGCGAAACCTACGCGCAGGTCAAAAACAGCCCGCACCTGGAAGTCTTCCGCAAGAAAGGCATCGAAGTACTGCTGCTGACCGACCGTATCGACGAGTGGCTGATGAGCTACCTCAGCGACTTCGACGGCAAGTCCTTCGTTGACGTGGCACGCGGTGACCTGGACCTGGGCAATCTGGACTCGGAAGAGGACAAGAAGGCCGCAGAAGAAGTCGCCAAGTCCAAAGAAGGTCTGGTCGAGCGTCTGAAAACCGCGCTGGGCGATTCCGTTGCTGAGGTGCGGGTTTCCCATCGTCTGACCGATTCGCCGGCCATTCTGGCCATCGGCGAGCAGGACCTGGGTCTGCAAATGCGTCAGATCCTCGAGGCCAGCGGTCAGAAGGTGCCGGATTCGAAGCCTATCTTCGAATTCAACCCGAGCCACCCGCTGATCGAGAAACTCGACGGCGAGCAGAGCGAAGAGCGGTTTGGCGATCTGTCGCACATCCTCTTCGATCAGGCAGCCCTGGCTGCCGGCGACAGCTTGAAGGACCCGGCCGCTTATGTGCGCCGCCTGAACAAGCTGCTGGTCGAACTGTCGGTTTGATGAAGTTGTAGAAAAACCCGCTTCGGCGGGTTTTTTCATTCTGGTGTTCAAGCAATCAGGAGTCAGAAATGAGCCAAGTCACAGTACGTTCCGTGATCTATCAGATTGATGGCCAGCCTTATGAAGGTCGGCTTGCATTCGACGCCGAGCACAAAGGCGCCCGCCCGGGTTTGTTGATGGCGCCGAACTGGATGGGCGTCAGCGCTGGCGCTGAAGAAATCGCCAGGTCGGTGGCGGCCAAGGGCTACGTGGTGTTGATCGCTGATGTTTACGGTCAGGCCGTGCGTCCGCAGAACGCTGATCAGGCCGGTGCGGCGATGATGCCGCTCAAGGATGATCGCGCACTGCTGCGCACGCGTATGCAGGCTGCGTTCGAGCAGTTGCAGACCCAGGGCGAAGCGGCAGTCGATACGTCGAAGCTGGCGGTGTTCGGTTTCTGCTTTGGCGGTTGCTGTGCGCTGGATCTGGCGCGCACTGGCGCGCCGGTAAAAGCGGCGGTGTCGTTCCACGGCACGCTGGATTCACCGAATCCTGCGGATGCGCAGAACATCAAAGGTTCGGTGTTGGTGCTTCACGGCGCGTCCGATCCGTTGGTGCCAAAGGAGCAGTTGCCGGCCTTCGAAGACGAGATGAACGCGGCGAAGGTGGATTGGCAATTGCTGAGCTACGGCGGTGCGGTGCACTCGTTTACCGACCCGCACGCCAATGTGCCGGGCAAGATGATGTACGACGCGAAGACGGCCAAACGGGCGTTCAAGTCGATGCATGATTTGCTGGATGAAGTGTTCAGGGGCTGATTCAGTTGTCAGGCACTGACTTGGACGGTGTCTGACAGGGCCTCATCGCTGGCAAGCCAGCTCCCACAGTTATCGAGCCGTTAGCAAAGCCTGTGTTCGACGCGAAAACCTGTGGGAGCTGGCTTGCCAGCGATGGCTGACTCAAGGGCAATACAAATTTCAGGGCAGTTCGATTCGCTCGATTTCCCCCGGCACCGTTGGCCATTCCCCGGCCGCCCATTTGCGTCGAGCCTCATCAATCGCTGCCGGATCGCTCGCAACAAAATTCCAGTTGATCCGCCTCGGTCCATCCAGCGGTGCGCCGCCGAACACCACGGCGTGAACCTCGCTCTCGGCAAACAGACTCATTTCTTTCCCAACCGGCAACACCACCAGCGCGTGGGGTTCGACCGTTTCGCCGTTCAGTTGTGCATCGCCACTCAATACATACAGCGCTCGCTCTTCATGCTCTGAGGGAATCAGCAATGTGGTCGCCGTTTGCATCTTCACTTCGGCATACAACGTAGGAGAAAGCACCGGGACTGGCGATTCCAGACAAAAGCCTGACCCGGCAATCATCCGAATCTGCACGCCGAGGTTATCGCTGACCGGCAAGGTTGCTGCCGGGTGATGACTGTAATGCCCCGGGCCTTGTTCGTGATCCTTGGGCGAGGCCAGCCAGATCTGCAAACCGTGCATCGTGAAACTCTGGTCCCACAGCGGCTCCGGCGTGCGTTCAACATGGGCAATCGCGCTGCCGGCGGTCATCCAGCTGACATCGCCAGCGCTGACTACCTGATCGGAGCCTAGGCTGTCCTTGTGCTGGAGTTGGCCTTCAAACAGATAGGTCAGTGTCGACAGGCCAATGTGCGGATGCTGTCGGATGTTCATGCCTTTGCCCGTCGGATAAACCGTTTCGAGCATGTGATCAAAAAACACGAATGGCCCGACGCTGCGGCATTTGGCTGACGGCAACGGACGAAGAATCGGCTGGCCTTCGACGTCTTCGGCTCGCGGGCGGATGATCAGGGGTTGCGTGTCCATGGTGCATTCCAGGCTGAGCGGGTGATGCCAGAAGCATAACCCGCCGCTGGCATCAGGAGGGTTATTGGCTGTCGAAGCCTAGTGGGGCATGGGTTTCGATGCTGACTTCGCTGGTGGTCATGAGCTTGTGGATCGGGCAGCGGTCGGCGACTCGCAGCAGTTCCTCGCGCTGGGCGTCTGTGAGCACGCCTTTGAGGGTGAGGGTGACGTGCAGGGCGTATTTGCCTTTCTGCTCTTCACTGTTATCGCGTTTGACCTCTACACCCACGCCGGTCAGCGGGATGTCTTTCTTCTTCGCGTACATCTTCAGGGTCAGGGCCTTGCAGGCGCCAAGTGCGGCGTCGAAGTAATCGTGCGGCTCTGGCGCCGTGCCTTCGCCGCCGGCAGAGGCCGGTACGTCGGCAAACAGTTCGTGTTCATCGATCTGGACAGTGTGACGAAAACCTTCAGCGGAGACGGTATTGACGGTAACGGTCATGTGAACCTCACTGGCAGTAGGAAAAGTCGTTCGATCAAAAAGACCTTGCAGTTATAGAGCATTGCCAGCGGCACGCGTTCCACTTTCCTGCGGGATGAACCCTTGGGGGCAGGGCGGGGTCTAGGCTATGCCTACTTGTCGGAGATTAATTGTGTCCCTGTATCGTCTGAGTCTTGCCTGCCTGCTGGTGTTTGCCGGTAACGCCAGCGCCCGCGAATACACCTACAGCGATGCGCACCTGCACTACGTGGATTTTTTCCAGGAAACCGCCGGCATGCCGAAATTGCTGACGGCCATGAAGGAAAACTCCATTGAGCATGTGATGATTTCCGGCATTCCCGTGGCGAAGAAGTGGCATGAGGATGAACCGAAGCGCCCGCGCTATTACGCCGGTGATGATGCCGACGCCTATTGGTACAGCGCCACCGACGTGATCGTCGCTGATGCCGTGCAAAAACTGACGCCTGAGCAGCGGCCGTACTTTCATCCGTTTCTGTCAGGCTTCAACCCTAACGATAAGAACTCCGCGGCGCATATTGAGCGGATGCTCAAACTGTATCCGGGGCTGTGGCAAGGCATTGGCGAAGTCTTCACGCGGCATGACGACCTGACGGCGCTGACGTCCGGTGACACGCCGCGCGCCAACAACGAGGCGATGACCAAGATTTATCATCTGGCGGCAGAAAACGATCTGCCGGTAATGGTGCACTCCAACATCACTTCCAAGCGTGAGAGAAATCCGCTGTACCTGCAGGAAATCGAAGAGCCGCTGCGTAATCACCCGCACACGCGGTTCATCTGGGCGCACGCCGGCACCAGCGCGGAAATCCATCGGCACCAGACACAACTCGACTTTCTCCTGCCGACGCTCACACGCATGCTCGAGGCATATCCGAATCTGTTCATTGATCTGTCGTGGAGCATGCTCACGCCGTATCTGCTGGATGAACACGGCAAGCCACGCCCGGAATGGCTGGCGCTGGTAAAGAAATACCCGGAGCGCTTCATGCTCGGCTCGGATGTCGTAGGGCGATTCAACAAGCTCGGTGAGGAAATGCACAACTTCGTGCCTTTCCTCAATGCGCTTCCGGAAGAAATTGCGCAAAAGGTCGCGCGCGATAACTTCTTGGCGATATTGCCGCGAACAGCGCTCAAGTCCGGCAAAATCGCGCTGAATCGTTAATGCCGAGGGTTAGAAGCATTAAGGCGTTTTGATATCGCGTTTTCGTCTTACGCAAATTTCTTCCGGGCCGATACCTTCTAGAGCAACCCGCTGTAGGTTGATGCAGCGCTTTTGGAAGGAAGCCAAATTAATGAGTATCCGTAGTCTCAATATTGCCCCGCGTGCCGGCCTCGGTTTTGGCCTGTTGGCGTTGATGGTGTGCGCTCTCGGGGCGTTCGCTCTGCTGCAAATGTCGAACATGCGCGCCCAGTCTGACGAGGTCGACAATAACTGGCTGCCGAGCGTGATGGCGGTTGGCGAGATGAGTCAGGACATGTTGCGCCTGCGCGCGCTGACCATGCGCCTGTTGCTCAATCGTGATCCGCAGGCGTTGCAGCAGAATGTGGCCAAGCTAGATGAGCTGCGCGGCGTGCTGAGTGAGGCCCAGCAGCGTTATGACGTGCTGATCGTGCTGCCTGAAGAGCGCCAGTTATTCGATCGCTTCAAGGTGGCCGAGCATCAATATCTGGAGCTTCAGGCGCAAGTCTTGCAGTTGTCTGCGCAGAACCGGGTGGAGGAGGCGGCGCGCATTCTCAATGGCGAGATGAGCCCATTGGCCGATGAAATCGCCGTTGTCCTGCGTCAGTTGGTCGAACTGAACAAACACAATGCCAATCTCGCCACCGAGGGCGCGCGGCTGGTGTTCACTCAGTCGCGGGTTTGGGTCGGGGTCATGATCGGCGTTACCGCGCTGATCACCATCGGCCTGGCGCTGTTGCTGACGCGCAGCATTGTCTTGCCATTGGCGCAGTCCTTGGGCGTGGCGCAAGTAGTGGCCGGCGGCGACCTTACCGGTGACATCAATATTTCCGGCAAGGACGAGCCGGCGCGGCTGCTGCAAGCGCTCAAAAGCATGCAGCACAACCTGCGCGACACGATTCGGCAAATTTCCGAGTCGTCCAGTCAGTTGGCTTCGGCGTCGGAAGAGCTGAGTTGCGTCACGGAAGACGCTACGCGTGGGCTGCACCAGCAGAGTCTGGAAATCGAACAGGCTGCGACAGCGGTAAATCAGATGACTGCGGCAGTGGAGGAGGTGGCCAGCAATGCCGTGGCGACCTCCGAGGCCTCGCGCGAATCCGATCGCATTGCCCAGCATGGTCGCCAGCAGGTGCAGCAGACCGTGTCGTCAATCGAATCCCTCGCCGAGGATGTGACGGCCAATGCGACGCAGATGGAAGATCTGGCGCAGAAGGTTCATGGCATCAGCAAAGTGCTGGATGTGATCCGCTCGATCGCCGAGCAGACCAATCTGCTGGCGTTGAACGCGGCGATCGAAGCCGCACGGGCTGGCGATGCCGGACGCGGTTTTGCAGTGGTCGCGGATGAGGTGCGGGCGCTGGCGCATCGCACTCAGCAGTCGACTCAGGAAATCGAGCAGATGATCGGTGGCATTCAGCAAGGCACGGATTCAGCGGTCGGTTCGATGCAGCAGAGCAATGTGCGGGCGCGTGCGACGCTGGACCTGGCCAAGTCGGCCGGCACTGCGCTGGAGGAAATTGCTTCGGCATTCACCGTGATCAACGAGCGCAATCTGGTGATCGCCAGTGCTTCGGAAGAGCAAGCGGCAGTGGCGCGGGAGGTGGATCGCAATTTGATGAATATCCGTGATCTGGCGATGCAGACGTCGGCGGGTGCGAATCAGACCAGTGCGGCGAGCCAGGAGTTATCGCGATTGGCGGTGGATTTGAACAGCATGGTGGCCAGGTTTTCAGTTTGAGTGTGTGGTGAGCCCGGGGTTGCCCTCGCCCTAACCCTCTCCCAAGGGGAGAGGGGACAGACCGTGGGAGATTGGCGATTTACGCCGACCTGATCTCGATTTGGAGAATCCATAATCGACTCGATCTTTCAGGTCGATGTCAAACCTCAGACACCTCGGTCGGCCCCCTCTCCCTCGGGAGAGGGCTGGGGTGAGGGGCGAGCCTTGCACCATTCTTCAGACCAACATTCAGGCAATAAAAAGCCCCGCAATCGCGGGGCTTTTTCACATCACTTCGGGTCAGCTGCCTTTCACAGCCTTGCCGTTGACCGTACCGTCCTGGAGCATGATGTTGTACTCCTTGCCGTCGGTTTCAACTTGTTGCAGGCGAACCAGCAGGTAATCCCAATCCTTGGCGAACCAGAGGACGGTGATGCGCTTGCTTTGTGTCGGGTCGCGTACGCGCTCGACCTTGATCGCATCGATCTTGCCTGCCTTGGTGTCGACTTTTTCCGAGCCAAGCACGCGGAAGTCATAGGTATCGATCTCGCCGTCATCGACCACTTGGTAGCTCATGGTCTTCTTGCCGGCGGCGACGTCATGTTGCAGTGCCAGCTGATAAGTCGATTTGTCGACCATGCCGCGGTTCAGCGGGATTTTCACCGCATCGCCACGGTCGGTGCCGGTGACCAGTTTGTTGGTCCAGTCGAAGTCCAGATCAGCCTTCTTCGCCTTGCCCAGACCGCCACGTTCGAAGTGGTAGGACTGAGGCAACAACGTGTCCTTGTCCAGGGTCAGGGTGCTGGTCTCGGTGAGGCTGGCGATCATCATCGACGCCTTGAAGCTGAGCGTCCAGACGCCTTTGGCATCCTTTGACAGGCTGCGTTCGGCAGTGCCGCTCATCGGCAGCTGTTTCCAGTCGGCGGTGTAGCTGGCGGAGAACGGTTGAAGGTCTGCCGCCTGCGCAAAAGGCAGGGCGAGCAGTGCGCAAGCAAATAGCAGGGCGCGACGCATAATATCTCCTAGTGTCGAATCAAATGGCCGCTGGCCGCGAGTAACTGGCCGTCCAGTGAAGCACCTTCGCCCCCGAGTGCAAGCCTGCCTTCGGCAAACCAGCGTACCGCCATGGGGTAGATCAAGTGTTCCTGAGCATGCACTCGCTGCGCCAGACTCTGCGGCGTGTCGTGCAACTCTACCGGTATTACTGCCTGTACGACCAGTGGTCCGCCATCGAGTTCCTCGGTGACGAAGTGGACGGAGCAGCCGTGCTCCGTGTCGCCGGCCTCCAGCGCGCGCTGATGAGTGTGTAACCCTTTGTATTTGGGCAGCAGCGAAGGATGGATATTGAGCAGGCGACCCTGATAATGGCGTACGAAGTCAGCGCTGAGAATGCGCATGAAACCGGCCAGTACCACGAGTTTGGGATTGAATTCGTCGATCAGTTCGATCAGGGCAGCATCGAAGGCCTCGCGACCTTCAAAAGCCTTGTGATCCAGCGAGCGGGTGGCGATACCCGCGTCACTGGCGCGTTGCAGGCCGTAAGCGTCGGCGCGGTTGGAAATCACCGCAGCGATGCGGACCGGGCTTTCGCCGGTCCGCGTGCTGTCGATCAGGGCCTGCAAGTTACTGCCGGTGCCGGACAACAGCACCACGACATCACAGGTTGCGGACATTAATGAGCCTTAAGGTTCTTCAGTTCGACCTGAGCAGCGCCTTCGGCAGCGACTGCGATCTGGCCGATGACCCAAGGCTGTTCGCCAGCGTCACGCAGGGTGTTGAGCGCAACTTCAACGTGCTCCTGAGCCACGCAGATGACCATGCCGACGCCGCAGTTCAGAACGCGGTGCATCTCGGTCTCGTCAACGTTGCCTTTCTCTTGCAGCCAGTCGAAGACGGCCGGGCGATTCCAGCTGGCGACGTCGACCACGGCCTGAGCGCCTTTTGGCAGCACGCGCGGAATGTTGTCGAGCAGGCCGCCACCGGTGATGTGGGCCATGGCTTTGACGGCGCCGGTGTCTTTGATCAGCTTGAGCAGCGGCTTCACATAGATACGGGTCGGGGCCATCAGCAGGTCGGTCAGCGGTTTGCCGTCGAGCTGGATGTTTTCGATGTCGGAGCCGGACACTTCGATGATCTTGCGGATCAGCGAGTAGCCGTTGGAGTGCGGGCCGGACGAAGGCAGGGCGATCAGCGCGTCACCGGTGGCGACTTTCGAGCCGTCGATTATTTCGGCTTTTTCCACGACGCCGACGCAGAAGCCGGCCAGGTCATAGTCTTCGCCTTCGTACATGCCAGGCATTTCAGCGGTTTCGCCGCCAACCAGCGAGCAACCGGACAGTTCGCAGCCGGCGCCGATGCCGGTCACAACCTGGGCTGCGGTCTCGACGTTGAGTTTGCCGGTGGCGTAGTAGTCGAGGAAGAACAGCGGCTCGGCACCGCACACCACCAGGTCGTTGACGCACATGGCGACCAGGTCGATACCGATGGTGTCGTGCTTGTTCAGGTTCAGGGCCAGGCGCAGCTTGGTGCCGACGCCGTCAGTGCCGGAAACCAGTACGGGCTGCTTGTAGCCGGCCGGGATTTCGCAGAGGGCGCCGAAACCGCCCAGGCCGCCCATGACTTCCGGACGCGCAGTGCGCTTGGCGACGCTCTTGATGCGTTCGACCAATGCTTCACCGGCGTCGATGTCTACACCGGCGTCCTTGTAGCTCAGGGAGGGTTGCTTGCTCATGATCCAGGCCTTTAGGGGGGATTCAGGGGTAACGACCGAGTTCAGCGGGGCGCCGAAGTCGATGGGGCGATAGCCTCACGCGAGTTTCGAGGTGCCCGGCTGTTGCCGGTCTGCGAAGGCGCGCGATTTTATCAGGCTTGAGGGGCAGCGGCCATCCTCGTACCGACGGGCAGGGCCATATCACCCGAAATTTTTTGCAATTGAGGCGTACGGCTGCCTGTATAAGGTGTGGCAATTAACCGTCTATCGTTATCACTGTGCAAAAACTTACCGCCGCCGTGTGAATGTTTGGTGCTGGCAGACTGTCACAGCCTTGCCAAATCGGTTCACGCGGCCTGTTCCAGCCGCTCCTGTCGACGGGAATTCTCCATGCGTTTTTGTAAATTGTTGTTTGTGGGCTGTTTGTCTGTGGTCAGCCTGGCGAGTCATGCCGAAAACCTCAAAGGCCTTTATCAAGTGCGTGAGCCGGTCCAGGGTCAGGCTCCGGAGGAGCGTGAGCGCGCGACTCAGGCCGCGCTGGATACGTTGGTATTGCGCCTGACCGGTGACCCTAAAGCTGCGCAAAATCCGGGGTTGGCAGCCGTTCGCAAGGATCCGCAGCAGATCATCAGTCAGTTCGGTTTCGATGCCGGGCCGCCGGAGGTGCTGAAAGTCGATTTCGATCCGAGCAGTACCGAGCAGGCACTGCGTCGCGCCGGGTTATCCCTGTGGGGCGCCAGCCGGCCGTCGATACTGAGCTGGTGGCTGAACGACTCGGCCGAAGGTTCGAGTCTGGTGGGTGATGGTCAGGCTGCTGCCGCGCCGTTGCGCACGGCGGCTCAGCATCGTGGTTTGCCGTTGCGTTTGCCGCTGGCTGATCTGAGTGAACAACTGGTCGCCACGGCGCCGGCACTCGAAGGCACGGATGCAGCACCTTTGCGCGATGCGTCGGAGCGCTATAACGCTGACGCCCTGCTGGCTGTGCATGCGCGGGAAGAGAGTGGTCAGTGGCAGGCCAAATGGCATTTGTGGCTAGGTGATCAAAAAGAAGCGGGCAGTGTGCAGGGGCCGGATCAGGCCGCCGTGGCGGATGCAGTGATGCTTGCCGTCGCCCAGCGCCTGGCGCCACGCTTTGCCGCCAAGGCAGGGGCAACCGGGCAGCAGACTCTGGAAGTGCAGGGCATGAATCTGGAACGTTACGCTGCGCTGTTGCGGTTACTCGAACCGTTTGGCGTGCGTCTGCAAAGTGTAGATGGCGATCGTATCGTCTATCGGGTCAATGGCAGTGCCGATCAGATGCGCGCGCAGTTGTCGCTGGCCAGGTTGCAGGAACTGCCAGCCGAAGCTCCGACTCCGGTGGCAGCGCCGCAGCCTGTGGTTGCGGGTGCGGAACCTGTCGCGGATCCGGCACCGGCCCCTGCTGCGCCGTCATTGCGGTTTCGCTGGTAAGTCTTTCCTTATATAGAAGCAGTAGGAGTTGTACATGGCCGATACGCGGCGTTGGTTCTGGCTCGGTGGGATAGTCCTGCTTTGTGTGTTTGTGTGGTTATTGCACTCGATCCTCACGCCGTTTCTGGTGGCGCTGTTGCTGGCGTATCTGTTCGATCCGCTGGTGGATCGGCTGGAGAAGCTCGGTTTGTCGCGCACCTGGGGTGTTATCGCGGTGTTCACGTTGTTCACGCTGATCTTCACCGCGCTGATGCTGGTGTTGGTGCCGATGCTCGCCAAACAGCTGTTGCGCCTGTACGAACTGGTGCCGCAGATGCTCGACTGGCTGCAGCACTCGGCGGTGCCGTGGGCGCAGTCGAAGCTGGGGCTGTCGGACGGCTTCTGGAAATTCGACAAGGTCAAGGCTGCGATCAGTGAGCACATGGGTCAGACCACCGATATTGTCGGTGTGGTGCTGAACCAGGCGACGGCCTCGAGTCTGGCGCTGATTGGCTGGCTGGCCAATCTGGTGCTGATCCCGGTGGTGAGTTTTTACTTGCTGCGCGATTGGGACCTGATGATGGCCAAGATCCGCAGCCTGTTGCCGCGTGATCGTGAGCCAACCATCGTCGCGCTGGCCGGTGAATGCCATGAAGTGCTCGGTGCATTCGTGCGCGGCCAGTTGCTGGTGATGGTAGCGCTGGGGGTGATTTACGCGGCTGGGCTGATGATCGTCGGCCTGGAACTTGGGCTGTTGATCGGGTTGATCGCGGGGTTGGCGGCGATCGTGCCGTATATGGGCTTTGTGATCGGCATCGGTGCGGCGTTGGTTGCCGGGTTGTTCCAGTTCGGTGGTGATCTGTATCCCATGGTTGGGATCGTCGCGGTGTTCATGGTCGGTCAGGCCCTGGAAGGCATGGTGTTGACCCCATTGTTGGTAGGCGACCGGATCGGCCTGCACCCGGTGGCGGTGATCTTCGCGATCCTGGCCGGCGGCGAGCTGTTTGGCTTCACTGGCGTGTTGCTGGCGCTGCCGGTGGCGGCGGTGATTATGGTGCTGGTGCGCCATATGCACGACTTGTACAAGGACTCCGACATTTATAGTGGTGCTGATGAGCCGCAGTTATAGCGCAGATGGGCGACCCGGCGAATGGCCGGGTTGGCCCGTGTCTTGCGGGGAATAGTGGCTCGACTGCGTCAGAGAAACTGTCATAAAACCAGTGCGTTAACGCAAACCTTTGATTTTGCTTGGACTCTGTCGCATTGTGCGCTTAGCTTCACGGGTATAAACTTCGCCAACTTTACACAGAGGCCACTAACGGTTCCTTGAGAACTGTTCAGTCAGCATGAAACCGATTCAGCTGCCCCTAGGTGTGCGTCTGCGTGACGACGCCACCTTCATCAACTACTACCCAGGCGCCAATGCCGCTGCACTCGGCTATGTCGAGCGCTTATGCGAAGCCGACGCCGGCTGGACGGAAAGCCTTATCTATCTGTGGGGCAAGCACGGCGTAGGGCGTACGCATCTGTTGCAGGCTGCTTGCCTGCGTTTCGAGCAGATGGGAGAACCGGCGGTATATCTGCCGCTGGCCGAGTTGATGGATCGCGGCACCGAAATTCTCGACAACCTTGAACAGTACGAACTGGTTTGCCTGGATGACTTGCAGGTGATTGCCGGCAAGGCTGATTGGGAAGAGGCGATGTTTCATCTGTTCAATCGTCTGCGTGACAGCGGTCGGCGCCTGCTGATCGCCGCGTCCACCTCGCCACGCGAGCTGCCGGTCAAACTGGCTGACCTGAAATCACGCCTGACGCTGGCGCTGATTTTCCAGATGCGCCCACTTTCCGATGAAGACAAATTGCGTGCCCTGCAATTGCGCGCATCGCGTCGTGGTCTGCATCTGACCGATGAAGTCGGGCATTTCATCTTGACCCGTGGCACCCGCAGCATGAGCGCGCTGTTTGATCTGCTGGAACAGCTCGATCAGGCTTCTCTGCAGGCTCAGCGCAAGCTGACCATTCCCTTCCTGAAAGAAACGCTGGGCTGGTAGCTGGCCCTTGCAATCTGTGGCTTCCAGGGGGGGGCGTATTTCAGGCGCCAGAAAATCCGCTTTTCTACACGGTGTGCAGAGCGCGTGTCGGTTCAAATGGGCTTAAGCGCTTAGATGTAAACGAGAAACCGAGAAGTCACAAAAAGATCGATTGAATTTGCAAATGAGGTTGATAGCGGGCATAGTCTCGCCTTCTTTACAACTATCAGCCACGGTCGTGCCCATGCTAAAGCGCTTCGCACCCCTCGTGCCTCTCGCACTCGTCACCCTGTTATACGGTTGCGCTGCTCATTCTCCAGTTCAAGAGCAGCCTCAACAGGTTAAGAATTCCGTCACTGCCCAGTCTTCCGTTATTTACCAGGAAGAACTGGACACCGAAAAAGAACTGTCGGATTTCAACGGCAACAAGCCTTACCAGATGCCAGTTCTGGCCGACAGTATCCTCGAACGCGGCATGTCCCTGATCGGTACCCGTTACCGTTTCGGCGGTACCTCTGAAGCCGGTTTCGATTGCAGTGGTTTCATCGGCTACCTGTTCCGCGAAGAAGCTGGCATGAACCTGCCACGCTCGACCCGCGAAATGATCAATGTGGATGCGCCGCTGGTTTCGCGCAAAAACCTTGAGCCGGGCGATCTGCTGTTCTTCGCCACCAATGGTCGTCGCGGCCGTGTCAGTCACGCCGGGATCTACCTGGGTGACAACCAGTTCATTCACTCCAGCAGTCGTCGCAGTGGCGGTGTTCGCATCGACAACCTGGGTGACAGCTACTGGAGCAAGACCTTCATCGAAGCGAAACGCGCTCTGGCTAACGCTCCGACCGTCGTCACCGCTCGCAAGTAATTCCCCGATGTCGCTGCGATCGCAGCGGCAATCAGGCTACCGGCAACGGAGTAGACCTAGACTTTACAAGGTGAAGTTAAAGTCTTACTTGAAGTTTGCCGCGTAGCCGCTAGAATCCTGAATCTATATTGATGGCAAACCGCCTGCGTGCTGACGCAGGCGGTTTTGTTTTCTGCCCCTCCGGCAGAAAAAGCCGCAGCCAGATCAGGATGTTCTGCTTATGACCATGTCGGCCCGCCTCACATTGATCTTTTTCGCAGCGCTGCTCAGCGCCTGCGCCAGCCGTACGCCGCCACCAGCACCCGTGGTTCGCGCTCCGGTGGTATTCGGCCCCTCGCAATCATTCTCGCCCGCTGCTGAAGACGTGCTGTTTCGCGCGCTAGGTCTGGTTGGCACGCCTTATCGCTGGGGCGGCAATACGCCGGACACGGGATTTGATTGCAGTGGGCTGATCGGCTTTGTTTACCGTGATGCGGCGGGTATTTTGCTGCCAAGGACCACGCGCGACCTGATCGTGATGCAGGCGCCGAATGTGGGTAAGGAAGGTTTGCAGACTGGCGATCTGATCTTCTTCGCCACCAATGGCGGTTCGCAGGTCAGTCATGCGGGAATTTATGTCGGGGAAGGGCGCTTCGTACATGCGCCGGCAACCGGCGGCACGGTGAAGCTCGATAGCCTGTCGAAGGCGTATTGGCAGAAGGCTTATCTGAGTGCCAAGCGGGTGTTGCAGCCGGAACATCTGGCGCATAACCCATAACAGGGACAACACCAAACCCAATGTGGGAGCGAGCAGGCTCGCTCCCACAGTTGTTTCAGGGCAGATCTAAAATCACTTGGTGGCCGACACCCGCCACACTTTGTTCCCCACATCATCAGCCACCAGCAAGCCACCTTGCTGGTCGATCACTACGCCCACCGGGCGACCCAGTGCGTTCTCGTCCTTGTCGAGAAAACCGGTCAGTACATCCACCGGCTGGCCTGTTGGTTTGCCCGCCGCGAACGGTACGAAAATCACTTTATAACCACTGTGCGGTTTGCGGTTCCAGGAGCCGTGCTGGCCGATGAATGCGCCTTCCTTGAACTGCGCTGGCAGCTTGTTGCCCTCGGCGAACGTCAGACCCAGCGAAGCTGTGTGCGGGCCAACGGCGTAGTCCGGGGCAATGGCTTTGGCGACCAGGTCGGGGTTCTGTGGCTCGACGCGCACATCGACATGCTGGCCGTAATAGCTGAACGGCCAACCATAGAAGCCACCGTCCTTGACCGAGGTGATGTAGTCCGGGACCAGATCGCTACCGATTTCGTCGCGCTCGTTGACCGCGGTCCACAACGCGCCACTGGTGGGCTCCCACGCGAGACCGTTGGGGTTGCGGATGCCCGATGCGAAGATGCGATGATTGCCGGTTGCACGGTCCACTTCCCAGATCGCTGCGCGGCCTTCCTCTTTATCCAGACCGTTTTCGCCGACGTTACTGTTCGAGCCGACCGTGACATACAGTTTGCTGCCGTCCTTGCTGGCGATGACGTTCTTGGTCCAGTGATGGTTGAGCGTGCCGCCAGGCAGATCGACAACCTTGATCGGCTGCGTCTTGATTTCGGTTGCGCCGGGTTCGTAGTTGAAGCGCAGCAGGCGATTGGTGTCGGCGACGTACAGGTCGTTGCCAACCAGCGTCATGCCGAACGGTGAATTGAGATTCTGCAGGAATACCGTGCGCGTTTCAGCCACGCCGTCGTGGTCGGCATCGCGCAGCAGGGTAATGCGATTGGGGCTTGGTACGCCGGCGCCGGCCTTGCCCATGACTTTTTCCATGACCCAGCCGCGCACGCCTTTGCTGTCATCAGGTTTGGGCGGTGCGTTGGTTTCTGCTACCAGCACATCGCCGTTGGGCAACACGTAGAGCCAGCGCGGATGATCGAGCCCTTCGGCAAACGCAGCGACTTGTGTGCCTGCCGCAGCGGTCGGTTTGCCGCCCGCGGGCCAGCCGACCGCCGGGGCGATATTCACCGTCGGAATCAGGGTCTTGTTGGGTTCGGGCAGTTTCGGTGACGGGCCGGTGCCGTCGATGACCTGCAGGCTGGACGATTCACCACAGGCGGCGAGCCCTCCGGCGAGGGCGATGACGAAAACGAGTTGGGGCTTGCGCATTGCTGATCTTCCCTATGAATGCATTCCTAGTCATAGAGGATCGCACAAGCCCGATGGTTCAACTGCTCAGCCGCGGGCCTCTTTGAACAGCACGGCAATGCCGGGGTGATAATTGCCGGCCTCATTGCGCAATTTGCGATAGGCGTAGGGGAAATACCAGGCGACGGCGCAGGTGTGCTCCTTTTGCAGGTCGTCGACCATGTCCTGCAATTCTTCCGGACTGGCACTGTGCTGGGCTTTTTGCGGGGCGACAAACAGACAGCCGAGCTTGAGGTCGCTGGCGTAGCTGAGGCGTTTGGCGTCGTGGGTGATATCCAGCAAGGGTTGAGTCAGGTTGAGGTTGTTGACGCGTGGCCAGCGTTGCGTGGCCTGGATAAATGCGCGGTCTTCGGCACTCGCCAGAAACAGATCGGCGCGGGCGTTGCGCTCGCCTTCCTCGTTCTGCTTGCGCGTGGCGGTGTCGCGCAATGTCACCAGTTCGGCCATCCATGCGGCCGCGCAGAGCAATCCGAGATTGGCTTTCTCGTCGTGCCAGTAGGGCGTGTCACTGTCGCCGCGCACGGCGTTGTAGCGGTCGATACAGTCAAACCAGCGTTCTAGTACCGGGCGCAGGAATTCCAGGCGCGGATTGCTGATGATCATGCCTTGCATGGTAATCATCCTTATTGTTGTGGTGTGCTTTTGCGGTAAAAGCATGGCTCTTTGATATCATTTGTTTCAGCGTGGCACAAGATTGGCGTCAGATAATTGATCGGCGGCAGTTATTCGCCCGATCCCCCCCTCTTTAATTGACGCTCCACCCCCAACCCTCTAACCTTCGCGGCTTGTTTCAGGTGCTCTGTGACCTGCGTCGACAGAGTGAAACAGGGAAGCCGGTGAGGGTTGTTTTCAAGCGAATAACAACCACGATCCCGGCGCTGCCCCCGCAACGGTAAATGAGTGAAAACTGCGTCTTGTGCCACTGCTTAACAGCGGGAAGGCGCGCAGTCAGGCGAACGCCGCTCATGAGCCCGGAGACCGGCCTGATCCATCCAGCGGCATCACGGTGGGCGATGCCAGGCTTTTTGCCGTCTATTCTTGTGCCTGCCCGCCGTTATCCAGCCTCAACGGAGAGCTCCCCCATGACTGATTCCCCCGAGCGTGACGAACGCCACCTGGCGCGTATGCAGCGCAAAAAAGCCGTGATCGATGAACGCATCGCCAACTCGCCCGACGAGTGCGGCCTGGTGCTGGTGCTGACCGGTAACGGCAAAGGCAAAAGCAGCTCGGCGTTCGGCATGCTCGCCCGCGCCATGGGCCACGGCATGCAGTGCGGCGTGGTGCAGTTCATCAAGGGTCGCAACAGCACCGGTGAAGAGCTGTTCTTCCGCCGCTTTCCCGAGCAGGTGCGTTTTCACGTGATGGGCGAGGGCTTCACCTGGGAGACTCAGGATCGCCAACGCGACATCGCTGCCGCCGAAGCTGCGTGGGCGGTGTCGCGCGAGTTGCTGCGTGATCCGTCGATCGGTCTGGTGGTGCTCGATGAATTGAACATCGCCCTCAAGCACGGCTACCTCGATCTCGATCAGGTGCTGAGCGATTTGCAGGCGCGTCCGCCGATGCAGCATGTGATCGTCACCGGTCGCGGGGCGAAGCCGGAAATGATCGAGATGGGTGACACGGTCACCGAAATGGGCATGCTCAAACACGCCTTTCAGGCTGGCATCAAAGCGCAGAAGGGCGTCGAACTTTGAATCAGCCACGTCACTGCCCGGCGGTATTGATCGCCGCGCCGGCCTCCGGTCAGGGCAAGACCACCGTTACTGCCGCGCTCGCTCGTTTGCATCGCAATCAGGGGCGCAAGGTGCGCGTGTTCAAATGCGGCCCGGACTTCCTCGATCCGATGATTCTCGAGCGCGCCAGCGGTGCGCCGGTTTATCAACTCGATATGTGGATGGTCGGCGAGCAGGAAAGTCGTCGCCTGCTGTGGGAAGCCGCCGCCGAAGCCGATCTGATTTTGATCGAAGGCGTGATGGGACTGTTTGACGGCACACCGTCGAGCGCTGACCTGGCGCGGCATTTCGGTGTACCGGTGCTCGGCGTGATCGACGGCACCGCGATGGCGCAGACGTTTGGCGCATTGGCGCTGGGCCTTGCGCGTTATCAGCCGGACTTGCCGTTTGCGGGCGTGCTGGCCAATCGCGTGGGTACCTTGCGTCATGCACAACTGCTTGAAGGCAGCCTCACCGAGGGTTTGCGTTGGTACGGCGCGCTGTCCCGCGAGACCGGGATCGAGCTGCCGAGCCGTCATCTGGGTCTGGTGCAGGCCAGCGAGCTTAATGACCTGGATGTTCGTCTCGACGCCGCCGCCCAAGCGCTTGCCAGCAGTTGCGAGGTAGCGCTGCCACCGGCCGTGGAGTTCGCGGCGCCGCAAGTGATCGCTGCAGAACCGTTATTGCAAGGTGTGCGAATCGCTATCGCCCATGATGAGGCGTTTGCCTTCACCTACGGCGCCAGCCTCGATTTGCTGCGGGCGATGGGTGCCGAGTTGAGTTTCTTCTCGCCGATCCGCGACACGCAATTGCCTGAGGCGGACAGTCTGTATCTGCCGGGCGGCTACCCGGAATTGCACCACGTGGCGTTGTCGCAGAACACCGCGATGCTCGACGCGATCCGCGCGCACCATGCGGCGGGCAAACCATTGCTGGCCGAGTGTGGCGGCATGCTTTATCTGCTCGATTCGCTGACTGATGTCGAAGGCACCCGCGCCGAACTGGTCGGTTTGCTGAGCGGCGATGCGGTGATGCAAAAACGTCTGGCGGCATTGGCGCTGCAAGCGGTTGATCTGCCGGAGGGCTCGCTGCGTGGGCACACTTATCATCACTCCCTGACGACGACTGAATTGACCCCGATTGCCCGTGGGCTGAGCCCGAATGGTGGGCGTGGGGCGGAGGCGGTTTATCGCGATGGGCGAATGACCGCTTCTTACGTGCACTTCTACTTTCCGTCGAATCCTGCGGCTATCGCAGCACTGTTTGCGCCTGACCTTGAGGCCGCCATCGCTGACAAGCCAGCTCCCACAGGGGATCGCGTTTCTTCAGGCATTACACCGCCCACTGTGGGAGCTGGCTTGCCAGCGATGGGGCCATGACAGACAACGCATTCTCCGAAGCCGAACGCGCAGCGGTCTACAAAGCCATCGCCGAGCGCCGCGACATGCGCCACTTCACCGGTGGCAGCGTCGCGCCGGAACTGTTGCGGCGCTTGCTCGAAGCCGCGCATCAGGCCCCGAGCGTCGGCCTGATGCAGCCGTGGCGCTTCATTCGCATCAGCGACCGAGCCCTGCGCGGGCAGATCCAGAACCTGGTGGAAGAAGAACGCATTCGCACCGCTGTTGCCCTCGGCGAGCGCAGCGATGAGTTCATGACACTCAAGGTCGAAGGCATCAATGATTGCGCGGAAGTGCTGGTCGCCGCGTTGATGGACGATCGCGAAAAACACATCTTCGGTCGCCGCACGCTGCCGGAAATGGACATGGCGTCGCTGTCCTGTGCGATCCAGAACCTGTGGCTGGCGTCCCGCGCCGAGGGTCTGGGCATGGGCTGGGTCTCGCTGTTCGAGCCGCAGGCGCTGGCCGATCTGTTGAAATTGCCGGAAGGCGCCAAGCCACTCGCGGTGTTGTGCCTGGGCCCGGTCAAGGAATTCTATCCGGCGCCGATGCTGGTGCTTGAGGGGTGGGCGCAGGCGCGTCCGCTCAATGAATTGCTGTATGAAAATTATTGGGGAGTGAATCAATGAGTGTGGCGTTGTTGAGTGTCGCCGCAGTGGCGCTGGATGCGCTGCTGGGTGAACCGAAACGCTGGCATCCGCTGGTGGCGTTCGGCAACTTTGCCGGACGCATCGAGCAACGTTTCAACGCCGGTGGCCGTGGCTGGCGCAGTCATGGCTTCACCGCGTGGGTGATCGCGGTGCTACCGCTGACGTTGCTCGCCACTGCGTTTTCCTGGGCGCCTTATGTTGGCTGGATCGTCGAGATCCTCGCGCTGTATTGCGCCCTCGGCATGCGCAGCCTCGGCGAGCACGTCGAGCCGGTGGCCAAGGCGTTGCGCGCCGATGATCTGGATGAGGCGCGCAAGCGTGTCGGCTATCTGGTCAGCCGCCAGACCAGCGAACTCGACAGCAATGCGGTCGCCCGTGCTGCCACCGAATCGGTGCTGGAGAATGGCAGCGATGCGGTGTTTGCCGCGTTGTTCTGGTTTGCCGTGGCCGGCGCGCCGGGCGTGGTGCTCTATCGCTTGAGCAATACGCTTGATGCGATGTGGGGGTATCGCAACGAACGTTTCGAGCGATTTGGCTGGTGTGCGGCAAAAATCGACGACGTCCTCAACTACATTCCCGCGCGCCTCGTGGCGTTGACCTACGCGCTGCTGGGCAAAACCCGACTGGCCCTCAAGTGCTGGCGTACACAGGCGCCAAAATGGGACAGCCCCAACGCCGGCCCGGTAATGGCGGCAGGCGCGGGCGCGCTGGGCGTGGAACTGGGCGGCCCGGCGATCTATCACGGCGAACTGCATGACCGTCCGCAACTTGGCGAGGGCACACCTGCCGATGCCGATTCCATCGACCGTGGCTGGCAATTGGTCCAGCGCGGGGTATGGTTATGGCTGCTGATTCTTTGCGTGGGAGCTGAATTCTATGCTTGAGCACGGTGGCCGACTGCGCAAGGCTGCACTCGATCACGGCATCGCCGAGGCTGATTGGCTGGATCTTTCCAGCGGTCTGGCTCCATGGCCGTTCCCGATCCCGGATATTCCGCTGCGCGCCTGGGCACGCTTGCCGGAAACCGACGATGGTCTGGAGCAGGCGGCGTGTGATTACTACGGTGCGGCGCAGGTGTTGCCGGTGGCCGGTTCGCAAATGGCCATTCAGTTGCTGCCGCGTTTGCGCCGGGCCGGCAAGGTCGGCGTGTTGTCGCCGTGTTATGCCGAGCACGCCGAGGCGTGGCGCCGCAGCGGTTACATCGTGCGCGAAGTGCTGGAGCAGGAAGTCGAGTTCTTTATCGACAACCTCGACGTACTGGTGGTGGTCAACCCGAACAATCCCACGGGCCTGAGCCTGACCCCGGCGCGTTTGCTCGACTGGCATGCGCGGCTGGCGCAGCGCGGTGGCTGGCTGGTGGTCGATGAAGCGTTCATGGACAACACGCCACAATTGAGTCTGGCCGCGCACACGCATTTGGTGGGCCTGGTCGTATTGCGTTCGTTTGGCAAGTTCTTCGGGCTGGCCGGGGTGCGACTGGGCTTTGTGCTGGCCGAGCGCAAATTTCTTAAACTGCTCGCCGAGCAGGTCGGGCCGTGGGCGGTCAGCGGGCCGACCCGGGTGCTCGCCCAGGCCTGTCTGCAAGACACCGAAGGTCATGCACGCCAGCGGATACGCAGCGATGAGGCGAGTGAGCGACTGGCCGCGTTGCTGGCGCGATACGGCTTTAACCCCCAGGGCGGTTGCGCGCTGTTTCAATGGTTGATCACCGATCAGGCGCAAGCGCTGCACGAATTCATGGCCCGACGCGGCATCCTCCTGCGCCTCTTCACACACAACAGCAGCTTGCGTTTCGGCCTGCCTGCCGATGCCGCTGAAGAGGCGCGCCTCGAACAAGCGCTGCAAGCGTTCGCCAAGGAAACCCAATGACAACCCTGATGGTGCAGGGCACCACATCCGACGCCGGTAAAAGCACACTGGTGACGGCACTCTGCCGCTGGGCCACCCGTCAGGGTGTAGCGGTGGTGCCGTTCAAACCGCAGAACATGGCGCTTAACAGCGCGGTGACGGCTGATGGCGGCGAGATCGGTCGCGCGCAAGCGGTGCAGGCGCAAGCGGCGAATCTTCAACCGCACACCGACATGAACCCGGTGCTGCTCAAGCCGAACAGCGACACCGGCGCGCAAGTGATCATCCATGGCCGCGCCGTCACCAGCATGAACGCCGTCGCCTATCACGACTACAAAGCCATCGCGATGCAAGCCGTGCTGGCCTCCCACGATCGCCTCAGCGCCGCGTATCCGTTGGTAATGGTCGAAGGCGCAGGCTCGCCAGCGGAGATCAACCTGCGCGCCGGCGACATCGCCAACATGGGGTTTGCCGAGGCCGTGGATTGCCCGGTGCTGCTGATTGCCGACATCAATCGCGGCGGAGTTTTTGCCCATTTGGTCGGCACGCTGGAGCTGCTGTCGCCGAGCGAACAGGCGCGGGTCAAAGGCTTCATCATCAACCGTTTTCGCGGCGACATTGCGCTGCTGCAACCGGGCCTCGACTGGCTGGAACAGCGCACCGGCAAACCGGTGGTGGGCGTGCTGCCGTACGTGATGGATCTGCATCTTGAGGCCGAGGACGGCATCGATCAGCGCCAGACCGACAAGGCCGAACACGTGCTGAAAGTCGTGGTGCCGGTGCTGCCGCGCATCAGCAACCACACCGATTTCGATCCGCTGCGTTTGCATCCACAGGTCGATCTGCATTTTGTCGGCCCGGGACAGGCGATTCCGCCGGCCGATCTGATCATTCTGCCGGGCTCGAAAAGTGTACGCAGTGATCTGGCGTATCTGCGGGCCAATGGCTGGGACACAGCGATCAGTCGCCATTTGCGTTACGGCGGCAAAGTGCTGGGTATTTGCGGCGGTCTGCAAATGCTCGGCGAGCACGTGCACGATCCGCTGGGTCTTGAGGGCGCGCCCGGGTCCAGTGCCGGTTTGGGTTTACTGGCCTTCGAAACGCAGCTCGAAGCCGAGAAGCAATTGCGCAATGTGCGCGGTCGTCTGGCGCTGGAAGATGCCGAAGTCAGCGGCTACGAAATTCATGCCGGCGTGACCACCGGGCCGGCGCTGGAGAACGCAGCGGTGCGCTTGGATGACGGTCGTTGTGACGGTGCGCAGAGTGCGGATGGTCAGGTGTTCGGCACCTATCTGCATGGCTTGTTCGAATCGCCGGCAGCCAGTTCGGCGTTGCTGCGCTGGGCTGGATTGAGCGATGTGCAAACGGTGGATTACCACGGGTTGCGTGAGCGCGATATCGAGCGCTTGGCGGATCTGGTGGAAAAGCATCTGGATACCGGGTTGTTGCGTCAGCTCTGTGGGATCCAGGGTGAATGTCATGGCCCCATCGCTGGCAAGCCAGCTCCCACAGGGGGCTGAGGTGATCCGGCTAACGCGATCACTGTGTTAGCTGGCTTGCCAGTGACGGGGCCGGTTGCCTCAACAGATAATTTTCAGGATGTCCCCATGCTTCAGCTGATCCTCGGCGGCGCCCGCTCCGGCAAAAGTCGCCTCGCCGAAAAACTCGCGACCGACAGCGCGCTGGCCGTCACCTACATCGCCACCAGCCAGCCGCTGGACGGTGAAATGAGCGAGCGTGTCGCCCATCACCGCGCGCGCCGTCCTGTCGAATGGGCACTCATCGAAGAGCCGCTGCAACTCGCCCGCATCCTGCGTGAAAACGCCAGCGCCGAGCGCTGCCTGCTGGTCGATTGCCTGACGCTGTGGCTGACCAATCTGCTGATGCTCGAAGACGCCACAGGCCTCGTCGCCGAACGCGACGCCCTGCTGGACTGCCTGGCGTCACTGCCGGGCGAAATCATTTTTGTCAGCAACGAGACCGGAATGGGTGTCGTGCCGCTGGGCGAATTGACTCGCCGCTACGTCGATGAAGCCGGTTGGCTGCATCAAGCCCTGGCTGAGCGCTGTCAGCGTGTCGTGTTGACCGTCGCCGGCCTGCCCCTGACCCTGAAAGGACCTGCGTTATGACTCAAGCCTGGTGGCTCAATCCGTGTAAAGCGGTGCATGCCGATATCGTTGAACAAGCGGCGGCACGGCAGCAGCAACTGACCAAACCGGCCGGTTCGCTGGGGCGTCTTGAGTCGGTGGCGGTACAACTGGCCGGCCTGCAAGGGCAGGTCAAGCCGACGCTTGCGCAGGTCTGGATTGCGATTTTTGCCGGTGACCACGGTGTGGTCGCTGAAGGCGTGTCGGCATTCCCGCAGGAAGTCACCGGGCAAATGTTGCTCAACTTCGTCAGCGGTGGCGCGGCGATCAGCGTGCTCGCGCGTCAACTCAATGCGCAACTGGAAGTGGTGGATCTGGGCACGGTGACGCCGTCGCTGAACCTGCCGGGCGTGCGCCACCTGAACATCGGCCCGGGCACGGCGAATTTCGCCAAGGGCGCGGCGATGACTCAGGCTCAGGGCGAATTGGCGTTGCAGGCTGGTCGCGACAGTGTGCTGCGGGCGAAAGCTGCCGGCACTCAGCTGTTTATCGGTGGGGAAATGGGCATCGGTAACACCACTGCGGCAAGTGCCCTGGCCTGTGCCTTGCTCGATTGCCCGGTGATGCATCTGACCGGCCCGGGTACTGGCCTGAATGCCGAAGGCGTCAGCCATAAAGCGCACGTGATCGAGCGCGCCCTGGCCCTGCACGCGGCCCAGCGCGGTGATGCATTGCAGACGCTGTTCAATGTGGGCGGTTTCGAAATCGCCGCACTGGTCGGCGCGTATCTGGCCTGTGCGCAGGAAGGTATCGCGGTATTGGTCGACGGCTTTATCTGCACCGTCGCTGCGCTGGTGGCGGTGCGTTTGAATCCTGCCTGTCGCGAGTGGCTGCTGTTCGGCCATCGCGGGGCCGAGCCGGGCCATCGTCATGTACTGGAAACCCTGAGCGCCGAACCGCTGCTCGAACTGGGACTGCGCCTGGGCGAGGGCAGTGGTGCGGCGTTGGCGGTGCCGTTGTTGCGTCTGGCGTGTGATCTGCACGGGCAGATGGCAACGTTCGCGGAAGCGGCGGTGGCGGATCGTCCGGCATGACCTTGCGTCTGGATCTGCTGCGCCATGGTGAAACCGAACTCGGCGGTGGTTTGCGCGGCAGCCTCGACGATGCGCTCACCGAAAAGGGTTGGGCACAGATGCGCGAAGCGGTGAGCGAAGGGGGGCCGTGGGATCGCTTGGTCAGTTCGCCGTTGCAGCGCTGTGCGCGGTTTGCCGCAGAGTTGGGTGAGCAGCTGAATCTGCCGGTGCATCTGGAAAAGGATTTGCAAGAACTGCATTTCGGCGCGTGGGAGGGGCAGAGCGCGGCGGCGCTGATGGAGACGGATGCCGAAGCGTTAGGGCTGTTCTGGGCCGATCCGTATGCGTTTACGCCACCGCAGGGTGAGCCGGTCAGCGATTTTTCCGCGCGGGTGCTGGCGGCCGTCGCGCGCCTTGAAACGGCGTACTCCGGTGAGCGGGTGTTGCTGATTAGTCATGGCGGTGTCATGCGCCTGCTGCTGGCGCGGGCGCGGGGATTGCCGCGTGAACAATTGCTCAATGTAGAAGTTATGCACGGTGCGCTGTTTTCGCTGAGCGTTGAAGCCGATGGGTCGCTCAAGGAAGGTCGCTGACATGTTGCCGCTGTGGATCGCTCTGCAATTTCTCAGCAGTCTGCCGATTCGTCTGCCGGGGATGCCGGAGCCCGGGCAACTGGGGCGTTCGCTGCTGTTCTATCCGCTGGTGGGATTGCTGTTCGGGGTGATTCTTTGGGGGCTGAACCTGGCATTGGCGGGCGCGCCGCTGCTATTGCATGCGGCATTGCTGTTGACGATTTGGGTATTGCTCAGCGGCGCATTGCACCTTGATGGCCTGGCGGACAGCGCCGATGCCTGGCTCGGCGGCTTCGGCGATCGCGAACGTACGCTGACGATCATGAAAGATCCGCGCAGCGGGCCGATTGCGGTGGTGACGCTGGTGCTAGTGTTGCTGCTCAAGTTTGCTGCGTTGCTGGCGCTGATCGAGCAGCAGCAAGGTCTGGTGCTGATCATCGCGCCGCTGCTTGGGCGCGCTGCGTTGCTGGGGTTGTTTCTGACCACGCCGTACGTGCGCAAGGGTGGCTTGGGGCAGGCACTGGCCGATCATCTGCCGCGCAAGGCGGGTTGGTGGGTGCTGGGCGGCAGCGCGCTAGCCTGCGTGGCGATTGCCGGGTCCCAGGCGATTATTGCGCTGCTGGTGGCGGTCGGCGTGTTTATCTGGCTGCGGCATGTGATGATGCGGCGGTTAGGCGGCACGACCGGCGATACCGCCGGGGCGCTGCTGGAATTGCTGGAGATGGCGGTGCTGGTTGGAATCGTGCTGCTTTAACGTCAAAAGATCGCAGCCTTCGGAAGCTCCTACAGGGTAAGCATCCCAATGCAGGAGCTGCCGAAGGCTGCGATCGTTATCTATAACTTGATTTAACACAGTCGCGGGTATATACACGCATCATGCTTCCTTCTCAGTGTTTGTGCACCAACCTGCGTCGCGCCGCTCGTGGCGTCAGCAGGCATTACGACGGCGCTCTCGACGGCTTCGGGATCAACGTTGCTCAGTATTCTTTGCTGTGCAATCTGCAACGTCTGGATCAGCCGAGCATTTCCGAACTCGCCGAAGCCATGGGCCTGGATCGCAGCACCCTCGGGCGCAATCTGCGGGTGCTGGAAGGCGAGGGGCTGGTGGCGCTGGCTGAGGGTGAAGACATGCGCAATCGCATCGTCTGTCTCACGGAAACGGGTGCGCAACGTCTGGCAGCAGCCTTGCCGGCCTGGGAAGCGGCGCAACAGCGATTGATTGATCGTCTGGGCGCCGAGAAGCGTGAAACCTTGCTGAAATTGCTCGACGAACTGGCTTGATGCCAGTTCGTTCGAACTCAAGCGGGTATATACCCGCGACTGGAGAATAAGAATGACATCGATGTGGCGTACGTGCGGTTGGGTGTTGCTGGGAAGTGCGCTGATCCTGGCGTTGTCATTGGGCGTGCGACACGGCTTTGGCCTGTTCCTTTCACCGATGAGTGCGCAGTTCGGCTGGGGGCGTGAGGTATTCGCCTTCGCCATTGCCTTGCAGAATTTGATCTGGGGTCTGGCGCAGCCGTTCACCGGCGCGCTGGCCGACCGTTTTGGCGCGGCGAAAGTAGTGCTGGTTGGCGGTGTGCTCTACGCCGTGGGTCTGGTGTGCATGGGCTTGTCCGACTCGGCGATGACGTTGTCATTGAGCGCTGGGTTGCTGATCGGTATCGGCCTGTCCGGCACTTCGTTCTCGGTGATCCTCGGCGTGGTCGGGCGGGCCGTGCCGCCGGAGAAACGCAGCATGGGCATGGGCATCGCCAGTGCCGCCGGGTCGTTCGGGCAGTTCGCCATGTTGCCGGGCACGCTCGGACTGATTGGTTGGCTCGGCTGGTCGGCCGCATTGCTTGTGTTGGGTCTGTTGGTGGCGATGATTGTGCCGCTGGTGAGCATGCTCAAGGACAAGCCGCTGCCGGTACTGGGTCATGAGCAGACGCTGTCCGAAGCCCTTCGCGAAGCCTGTTCGCATTCCGGATTCTGGCTGTTGGCGCTCGGTTTCTTCGTCTGCGGGTTTCAGGTGGTGTTTATCGGAGTGCATTTGCCGGCGTATCTGGTCGATCAACATCTGCCGGCCAGCGTCGGCACTACGGTGCTGGCGTTGATCGGGCTGTTCAATATCTTCGGCACGTACACGGCCGGATGGTTGGGTGGACGTATGTCCAAACCGCGTTTGCTGACGGCGCTGTATTTGATGAGGGCGGTGGTGATCGTGCTATTCCTGTGGCTGCCGGTGACGACCACGACGGCTTATCTGTTCGGCATGGCCATGGGCTTCCTGTGGCTGTCGACGGTGCCATTGACCAACGGCACGGTGGCGACCTTGTTCGGCGTGCGAAACCTGTCCATGCTCGGAGGTATTGTGTTCCTGTTCCATCAGCTCGGCTCGTTCCTCGGCGGCTGGCTGGGCGGGGTGGTGTATGACCGTACCGGGAGTTATGACTTGATCTGGCAAGTGGCGGTGCTTCTGAGTCTGCTGGCGGCGGCGTTGAACTGGCCGGTGCGCGAGCGTCCGGTCGAACGTCTGCAGCCTCGCGTGAGCGTCGCATGAGCCGTTTCTGGCCGCGAATCGTCATTACCGCACTGGCTGCTGCATTGTTGGCGCTGGTGTGGTGGGGCTGGCATCAGGGCGGCCTTGCCTTGATGCAGTTGGGCATGAGCATTTGCTAGAGACGTGCTTGGCGAGTAACTTCGAAGGCTGATGACTGCTCAAGGATGCTCGACATGCTGATGCGCTGGTGTGCTGTTCCTGTTTTGCTGATGGGGTTGACTGGCCTGGCCCAGGCCGCTGACTGTCCGGAATTGTTGCAAGGCTCGCTGCCCAAGTTGCGTGCCAAGGAATCCATCGATCTGTGCAAGCAGTACGCGGACAAACCGCTGGTGGTGATCAACACCGCCAGCTTCTGCGGTTTTGCGCCGCAATTCGAAGGCCTTGAGGCGCTCAATCAGCGCTACAAGGCGCAGGGGCTGGAAATGCTCGGCGTGCCTTCCAATGACTTCAAGCAGGAGTCCAAGGACAGCGTCGAGACCGCCAAGGTCTGCTACGCCAACTACGGCGTGACGTTTGCCATGACCGAGCCGCAGAAAGTCCGCGGCGATGATGCCACGCATATGTTCCAGGTGTTGGCCGCTCAGAGCAGCGCGCCGAAGTGGAATTTCTACAAATATGTAGTGGATCGCCAAGGCAAGGTGATCGCCAACTTCTCCAGCCTGACCAAACCGGATGATCCGGAGTTTATTGCGGCGATCGAAAAAGCTATCGCCTCGAAACCGCTGAAACCCTGAAACTCAGGGCGTTTGCGCTTTCCCTGTAGGAGCTGCGGCACGCTGCTCCTACAGGGGTTAACAAGTCAGGCACAAAAAAGCCCCGCCTTCTGCAAAGAGAGCGGGGCTTTTCAGTGGGCGAGGGGTTAGCCCCGCCCGATAGCATCAGAAGCGGTAGGTAGCGCCGACGCCGAAGCCGTTTGCCGAGTTTTCATACTTGGCGTTGTAAGTCTGGCCACGATTGTTTTCGTTACGAACGTTGACCGACTCTTCCTTCAGGTACGAATAGGCGACGTCGATGGTCAGGTCTTCGGTCGGGCTCCAGCCGGCACCGACGCTGAAGATGGTCCGGTCGCCAGTCGGGATGCGTGGCGAACGGTCGACGTTGTTGGTCGGCGACTGGTCGAAGGTCAGACCGGTGCGCAGCACCCATTCCTTGTTCAACTGGTACGAAGTACCGATCGCGTACGCCCAGGAGTCGTGCCAGTTCTGGTCTTCGTTGATTTCGCCGAACTGACCGGCCAGTGCAGGCTGAACGCCGGAGTTCTCGACGGTGATTTTATCCAGCTGGCTCCAGCGGGTAAAAGTCGAACCGGCGTAAACCGTCCACTGATCGTTGATCGCTTGAGTGACGGACAGATCCACCGACTCAGGTGTGGTGATCTTCAGCGAAGCGTCGTACTTCTGGCTGGAGCTCAGCCCGGCCAGGCCCAGTACGCCGTAGTTGACCTTAGTGTCGCCTTCAAGCTTGTAGTCGACTTTCGAGTGGTAAGTCAGACCAACGCGGGTGGAGTCGGTCGCTTGTACCAATACACCGATGTTGTAGCCCAGCGCAGTGTCGTCACCCTTGATCTTGACCTTGCCATCGGGGAAGGCCGGGGTGATTGACAGGTTGGATTCCAGCTTGCCGTCGATGCGGTTAATGGTCGGGCCGAAACCGATCGACACCTTGTCGTTGAAGGCGTAGCTGATGGTCGGCTGGAAGGTGATGACTTGCACTTCCGACTTGCTGCCAAAGTAGCGGCCGGCGAAGTTGTTTTCATAGTCGGTGATCAGGCCGAACGGCACGTAAACGCCGAAACCGAATGCCCAGTGATCGTCGATTGGCTTGACGTAGTAGCCCATAGGTACGGCGGTGAAGGGCACCATGTCGCCTTTGTTGCTCCCGCCATTCGGGTTGGAGCTGGCATTGCTGATATCGGTCGATGCGTCGAGGAATGCAGCGCCGCCGGTGATTTGTTCGCGCTTGATGCGCGACATGCCGGCAGGGTTGCCATAAACAGTGCTTGCGTCATCGGCAGAAGAAGATCGCCCGGCGTACCCAGTCCCCATCCCGCTAATGCTGTGTTCGTTGATGGCAAAGCCAGCGGCGAAAATCTGCGTGGATGCCAAGGTAACGGCAAGGCTAAGGGTGGTTTTGAGCATTACTTTTTTCATTATTAGAACTCCTGGTGATCACCGGGGCGAAAATTACCAACATTTTCGTCCCAGCGCTATAGCCTGAATGCCTTGATTTAGAGCGGTTTTGTAGGACAATCCGACCAAATTCGCGACCTGTTACAGGATCTTGCGGAACTGGACGGTCAGCAAGCGACCTGATTCAGCGGTGAAACACAAGTCTGCCAGGCGCAGGTGAAATCGCGCAGACGACCTTGAGGCTGGAAGGTCTGACGCCAGATTCGCGCCATACCGAGCAAGTCGTTCGGGTCGGGGAGGGTGGGGTTTTGTTCTTCGACCAGCAGCCAGGCGATAGCGGTGGCGTAACGCAGATTGACGGTCAATTCCAGGTGCGGCCCGCTGAGAAATGCGTGTTGGCTGGCCAGTCCGCGGACGAGGCTGGCACGTTCCGGATCAAGCGCCAGATAGTCATCCCACAGTGCTTGATGGCGATGCTCGGCAATGCGGTAGAGGCCGTGTCCACGGCGGTCATGCAGGGCGGAGCCGAGGGCGGACTGGCTGGCCGCGATGCCCAGCAACAGTGATTCGGCGGTGGCGCAGTGACGTCCCAGATAGATCAGCGTGGGGCGAATCACGTAGCGGCACAGTTCGCTGGCAGCGATACCCATAAAGCCCTCGATCTTGTTATTGGGCGGCGACACCTGAAAGGGGCCTTGGCAGCGGTGGATCGGTTCAGGCTCGCCGGAAGCGGACAACGCCGCTTGAGTTGAAGTGTAGTGTCATATTCGCGACGTAAAGGACTGTTTTTAAAATATTTCCGGCTGCACGTTATAACCGTTATATCCGATGGTGCTTAGGCGCAAAGGCTTAAAAGTGAAACATCAGGCAATAAAAAGCCCCGCGTTTTAAGCGGGGCTTCGTTTGTTGCAGCCTTTTCGGCTCTCAGGCAACCAGTGCCTGACGCGTTCGATCAATAACAGCCTGCAGCGGTTCGGCGCTGGAGTACTGATCGGGATACAGACGCTCGCTGTGGCGGGCGATCCCGTGTTCGTTGACCAGTGTGAAGCTGAAGCAGCCTTTGCGAGCGGCCATGATCAGGCAGTTCATTGGAGCAAAAGCGTTGGTTAGGGCGCGAATGGCGTCCTGAGTATGGATTTGAGTCGACATAGTTATTAGGTGTTCCTACAAATGACACGGATAAGAACCGTGCAACGTTAAAACGTTCCAGTAACGTCGACCACCATTGGTCGAACGAAGAACCCGACTGGAACAAAGCAGCCAGTTTGAAGCGCTGATAATTTGGCGCGCTTGGGCTGGCAGGTAGGTACTTAGGAGGACAGGCAACACATCAAGGGCAAAGGTTCTGGGCCCGGGGTGAAGATCCTGATCAATTTGCAGGTTGGTTCGGTCAGAGTAATCGGTCTTCGCAACACCCTTTGCATCATTCAAAGGCTGTGTCGTCGCAAGATTTACCTGGAAACCATCGAGGGGTCGTATCCGCTTTTTTCGGTGAGGGCTTCTTGTTGGAAGGCGCACCGTGGGGATATGTTCGACCGGAATTGACTTTCAGCTTGGTACTAACGCCGCGGATAGTAACGGATCGAAATTGGTAAAGCAAACCCTGCGCCAAAAAAGTTGTGTTCTACAAGAAAACGCAGCCCATTGTGGGTGCGATCTTCCCTGCGGGGGCGGTAATCGGATAACAAACGAAACCCCAGGGTGACCACTCGTCGCCACAAAACCGTGCGCGGCCCTGTCGAGAAGCCGCTTATCCCCAGCCTGGAGCGCAAAACGACCCGAAACAGCGCACCGATATAACCGGGTAACAGGTACTTGTGCACATTACTTGCACAGGCTGTAACGGCACTGTCATATCAAACCTGACCTTGATGGCTGCCTGTATCGAAAGTTTAAGTCAATGAAAAACATCGCTTTTTTTTGTTGGTGAAAAAATCGTCAGTTTGACTGCGGGCCCCATTCCATAAGGCTTTGCGAGGGTTGGAGGACGGTTGTCCACTGACTTATCCACAGCTTCTGTGGATTGTCCCGAGCGCTTGCTCTAGGACGGGCGTGCCGGGTTTTATTTCGACTTTACCTGTAAGAAAAAGAGAGTAGAGTGGCGCGCCTTCCGATCTGTCCCACAGTGCTTTATGAAGTTTCGCTCAGTATCAGACCCTGTTACCTCACAACCCCCACCTGTTATCCCGCCCAAGCGATTTTCCGTGCGCGTGGCCGAATGGCTGCTCGACAGCCCGCGCCTGAGCGAAAGCCACAATGCCAAGCACCTTGCCGGCCGCCTGCTCAAGCAACCGGCGCGCGAAGGAGTGGTTGCCGCGCAAAGCCGCCTCGGCCAGTTGATGTGCCGCGAGTGTGGTAATGCACGCGATCGCCGCATCGGTCAGGATCTGCTGCGTCAGGCTGCTCGCGCTGGCGATCATCGTGCCCAAGTGGAACTCGGCCTGCTCGAAGACTGAGCTGTCCAAGTTCTGACACCTTGGTTACCCTTCAGGCTTTAACCGATCGGCAGGAGTCGCTATGGCTATGGACTTGACCAGCGTATTGCTCGGTCTCGCAGGCGCTGGGCTGCCGTTGTTGGCTTTGGCCTGGCAACTGCAACGTCGGGCAAGCAACGGGCAAGCGCAGGTGGCGTTGCTGGAAGAGCGGTTGGCCATGGCGCAACTGGCGCAGGACGGGCTCAACGCGCAACTGGAAGCCGGCCGCGATGAAATCGCCGACCTTGGCCAGGCCAACGCCGCCAAGCAAGCAGAACTGGCAGCCCTGCGCCGCGAAGTCGAGCTGTTGCAGATAGAACGTGACGACGCCCGTGACGCCTCCCACGCCTGGAACCTTGAGCGCGCCAACAAGGAGGCCGAACTGCGCCGTCTCGACGCGCAGGCGGCTTCGCTGAACGCCGAACTGCGCGAGCAGCAGGAGAGCCATCAACAGCGCCTCGATGATCTGCAAGGTTCGCGTGATGAATTGCGGGCGCAGTTCGCCGAACTGGCGGGCAAAATCTTCGACGAGCGTGAGCAGCGCTTTGCCGAAACCAGCCAACAACGCCTCGGTCAGTTGCTCGATCCGTTGAAAGAACGCATTCAATCTTTCGAAAAACGTGTGGAAGAAAGTTACCAGGCCGAGGCCCGCGAACGCTTTTCGCTGGCCAAGGAACTGGAGCGTCTGCAAGCGCTCAATCTGCGTTTGAGTGACGAAGCCACGAACCTGACCCGTGCCCTTAAAGGCCAGAAAACCCAAGGCAATTGGGGCGAGTTGATTCTCGAACGCGTGCTGGAACACGCTGGTCTGGAGAAAGGCCGCGAGTACCAGACGCAGGTCAATCTCAAAGGCCCGGATGGTGAGCGTTTCCAGCCAGATGTGGTCATTTATCTGCCAGGCGACAAACAGGTAGTGGTCGACTCCAAGGTCAGTCTCACGGCTTATCAGCAATACGTCGCGGCCGAGGACGACACGCTCGGACAGATCGCGATCAAGCAGCACGTACTGTCACTGCGCAACCATGTCAAAGGCCTGGCCGGCAAGGATTACAAACGCCTGGAGGGCCTGCACAGCCTCGATTTCGTTTTGCTCTTCGTGCCGATCGAAGCCGCGTTTTCGGCGGCATTGCAGGCCGAGCCATCGCTGTTTCAGGAAGCGTTCGACCGCAACATCGTGATCGTCAGCCCAACCACATTGCTGGCGACATTGCGCGTCATTGACAGCCTGTGGAAGCAAGAGCGTCAAAGCCAGAACGCGCGGGAAATCGCCGAGCGCGCCGGCTGGCTTTACGACAAGTTCGTGCTGTTCATTCAGGATCTGGACGAAGTCGGCAATCGTCTGCAACAACTGGACAAAGCCTACAGCTCGGCGCGCAACAAACTGACAGAAGGGCGCGGCAACCTGGTCAGCCGCAGTGAGCAGCTCAAACTGTTGGGCGCGCGGGCGAGCAAAAGCTTGCCGGCGGATCTGCTGGAGCGGGCGATGACGGATGTTGATGGGTTGGTTGAGTTGCCGGAATAGTCTGGAAAGCTTCGCGAGCAGGCTCGCTCCCACATGAATCATCTGAACATTGTGGGAGCGAGCTTGCTTGCGAAGACGGCAGCGGTACGTTTACAGCGGTAGATACCGACTCAATAACGCCCGCAACGCCGCCGGTTTCACCGGTTTGGCCAGATAATCCAGCCCCGCCGCATGCACCTGCGCAATCATCTCCGGGCGTCCGTCGGCGCTGATCACCACGCCCGGCACCGGCTCGCCAAGACGCGTGCGCAGCCACGCCATCAACTCGGTGCCGGTATCGCCGTGATCCAGGTGATAGTCGACCAGCGCCAGTTGCGGCCGCACTCCGTCACTGAGCAACGCCTCGCATTCCTCGCGATTGCGCGCCGTCCAGACCTGGCAGCCCCAGCGGCTTAACAGGCTGTTCATGCCGATCAGAATGCTGTCTTCATTGTCGATGCACAGCACTTGTGCGCCGTTCTGCAATTTGCCGTTCAATTCCACAGCGGCAGTGGCCGGTATGATTTGCGTGCGCGCATACGGCACCGTAACGCTGAACACACTGCCGCGCCCCGGCCACGAGCGCACGCGCAGGGTATGCCCGAGTACGCGACACAGGCCATCAGCGATTGCCAACCCAAGCCCCAGGCCTTTTTCGGCGCGCGTCTGATGGCTGTCGAGACGTTTGAACTCCTCGAATATCTCCTGTTGCTTGTCTTCCGGAATGCCCGGTCCGCGATCCCATACTTCCAGGCACAACTTCCCGCCGCGCCGCCGTACACCGAGTAATACCGGGCCTTTGGCATAGCGGAAAGCGTTGGTCAGGAAGTTTTGCAGAATCCGCCGCAGCAACTTGATGTCGCTGTCGATGCGCATGTGGCTGCCACGCACACGGAAGGTCAAACCTTGCTCCTGGGCCAGCGCCTTGAACTCGGCGCCGAGAATGTCGAACAGTTCGTTCACCGCAAAGGACTTGCGATCGGGATTGATCTTGCCGTTTTCCAGGCGGGAAATGTCCAGCAGATCGCTGATCAGGTCCTCGGCCGAACGCAACGAACTGTCGAGATGCTGCACCAGTTTCTGCGCCTCGCTGCTCAAGCCGTCGTCTTGGTGGGAGAGGGCGGCGGAGAACAGTCGCGCGGCGTTCAACGGCTGCATCAAGTCATGGCTGACTGCCGCGAGAAATCGGGTTTTCGATTGGTTGGCGGTTTCGGCGGTGCCCTTGGCTTCGGTCAGCGCGACGTTGAGTTGCGACAGTTCCTGGGTTCGCTCGCTGACCCGTTGTTCCAGGCCTTCGTTGGCCTCGGTCAGCGCCTGTTCGGCTTCACGGAACGCGGTGATGTCGGTGAAACTCATGACGAAGCCGCCACCGGGCATCGGATTGCCGATCAGCTCAATCACCCGGCCGTTGGGGAACAGGCGTTCTGAGGTGTGCGCGCGGCCCTGACGCATCCAGTGCAAACGACGTGCGACATGCACTTCCGCCTCGCCGGGACCACACAACCCGCGCTCGGCGTTGTAGCGAATGATGTCGGCGATTGGCCTGCCGACGCTGATCAAACCGTCCGGGTAGTTGAACAACTCCAGATAACGTCGGTTCCAGGCGACAAGCTTCAGCGACTGGTCGACCACGCTGATGCCTTGGGTGATGTTTTCAATCGCGCCTTGCAGCAGAGCGCGGTTGAATTGCAGGACTTCTGAGGCTTCGTCAGCGATTCGGACTACGTCCTCCAACTGCATTTCCCGACCTTCGATGGCGGCTTTTACCACCGCTCGCGTCGAAGAAGCGCCCAGGACACCGGCCAGCAAGCGCTCGGTATGGGCGATCCATTCGCCGTCGGCGTTCTGGTTCGGGTTGAAAGCCTTGCCTTGGCGGTAGGCGAATCGAATGAAGCTCTGGCGAGCACGCTCCTCACCGACAAACCGCGCCGCCAGTTGCAGCAGATCGTCGACCTGCACCGACAGCATCGACCGCGCACTGGGCCGGGCGCTGATCTCCTGACCGATGAATCGCCCAGCCTGCCAGTGCTCCGACACCCGCGTGCGCGACAGCACCGAAACCCAGGCAAACAGCGTGAAATTGCCGGCCAGCGACAACACTACGCCTTGGGTCAGCGGGCTGATTGGCAGGTTCAGCGGGTTACTGTGCAGCCACGCCAACCCCGGGAAACTGTTCAGCGACCAGCCGAGGCTGTGGGCGGCAATCGGCAAAACCAGCGTGTAAAACCACAGGAAAGTGCCGGCGGCGAGACCGGCGAACACGCCGCGCCGGTTGGCCTGTTTCCAGTACAGCGCGCCGAGCATGGCCGGCGCCAGTTGGGTCACGGCGGCGAAGGCAATCTGGCCGATGGTCGCCAGGCTCGCCGTCGAACCGAGCAGGCGATAGCTGACGTACGCCAGCAACAGAATCACCACAATGCTCACGCGGCGCACCGACAGCATCCACTGGCGGAACACTTCAAACGGGCGCTCGGCGTTATTGCGCCGCAGCAGCCACGGCAACAGCATGTCGTTGGAGACCATGGTCGACAGCGCCACACTCGCGACAATGACCATGCCGGTGGCCGCCGACGCGCCGCCGATAAACGCCAGCATCGCCAACGCCGGATGGGCCTGAGCCAGCGGCAGACTGATCACGAACGAGTCGGGCAATACGTCGCTCGGCAGCAGCATCTGACCGGCCAAAGCGATCGGGACTACAAACAGTGCAGCCAGCGCGAGGTACGCGGGGAACACCCATTTGGCCAGGCGCAGATCCTGCGGATCAATATTCTCGACCACCGTGACGTGAAACTGCCGTGGCAGGCAGATGATCGCCATCATCGCGACGCCTGTCTGCACCACCATCGACGGCCAATTAATCGTTTCTTTCCAGTATTCCTCCAGGCGCGGTGCGAGCATGGCTTGATTGAACAGGTCGTCGAAACCGTCGTAGAGGCCGTAGGTGACGAACGCGCCGACGGCGAGAAAGGCGAACAGCTTGACCAGCGACTCAAAGGCAATCGCCAGCACCATGCCGCGGTGGTGCTCGGTGGCGTCTAGGTTGCGCGTACCGAAGACGATGGTGAACAGCGCCAGCACCAGTGACACGATCAACGCGGTGTCCTGGGCGCGCGTGCCCATTGCATCGGCACCGGCACCGATCAACAGGTTCACACCGAGGACGATGCCCTTGAGTTGCAGGGCGATGTAGGGGAGGACGCCGACCAGGCAGATCAGCGCGACGACGACCGCCAGCGATTGCGATTTACCGTAGCGCGCGGCGATGAAGTCAGCGATGGAGGTGATGTTCTCCTGTTTGCTGATCATCACCATTTTTTGCAAGACCCACGGCGCCCCGACCAACAGCAATATCGGCCCGAGGTAAATCGGCAGGAATGACCACAACTGTTCAGCCGCCTGGCCGACCGCGCCGAAAAATGTCCAACTGGTGCAATAAACCGCCAGCGACAGGCTGTAGACCCACGCGCGCACTCGCGGCGGCAACGGCGTGCTGCGACGGTCGCCGTAGAAGGCGATGGCGAACATGATGGCCATATAGGCCAGGGCGACGGCGGCGATCAGCCCGGTGGACAACGACATGCAACACTCCCGACTAAAGACTCCCCGGCACTCCTGCCCGGGCGGACAGTCTCGCATGCGCGCGGCGGTTAGTCAGTGTCGACCAAGGTCGTGGCGTGGCGGGGTGTCGCAGGAATGGAACCGGGTGGTTCTGCGGTGACCGTCAAGGTCTCATCGCTGGCAAGCCAGCTCCCACAGGGATCTTCAGTGAACACAAAATTTGTGAGCTCCACAGATCCTGTGGGAGCTGGCTTGCCAGCGATGGCGTTAGTCCTGCTGCAACGCGATATCAATCAGTCGGTGCAATTCATCCACCTCCAGCGCCGCCGCTGAAAACAGAATCCGGAACACGACCGGCGCCACGACCTGATTGATCAACTGATCAACACTGGGCGCCGCCTCATTGGGATGGCGCTCGATAATGGTCTGCAACTGCGCGCCGATGATCGCCACGCAATACCCCGGCGTAGCGCTCGCCTGCACGTCGCGCATCATGTTGCGCCCGGGCTCGGAGCTCATCTCGTCGAGATATTGCTCGGCCCATGCGCGGATGTCGCTGCGCAGGCTGCCGGTTTCTGCGGGCTCGCTGTCGGGGCGCATGCGGGCGAGGGCGACGTCGGCCAGCAACGCCGCCAGATCGCCCCAGCGCCGATAGATCGTCGACGGCGTAACGCCCGCACGCGCCGCAATCTGCGGGACGGTCACGGTCGAGCGCTCCTGCTCTTGCAGCAGTGCGCGGACTGCCGAATGTATCGACTCTTGCACCCGGGCACTGCGTCCGCCGGGGCGTAAACCTTCTTTAATAGCCATGCGTCAGACCTTAACACAAAGAATTTGCTTTAAGCATTGAGCGGTAGCACACTCCGCAAAAGCAAAAAATTAGCTTTTGCGGAGTGTGCATATGATTAACCCCCAGTCCCGATTAGCGTCCAACCGTCCCAGCCTGTGGTTTCTGGCGATTACCTTACTCAGTTTTCTCGCCGCTTCCACCGCGCCGACACCGCTGTACCACCTGTATCAGGATCAACTGCACTTCTCGGCAGCGGTGCTGACCCTGATTTTCGGCGTCTACGCCCTGAGCCTGTTGGCGGCGCTATTAACCGTCGGTTCGCTCTCCGATCATCTGGGGCGCAAACCGGTGATCTTCACCGCCGTGTTGCTCAACGCACTGGCGATGTTGCTGTTCATCAGCGCCGACAGCGTGACGTGGTTGATCAGCGCGCGCGTGCTGCAAGGTTTCGCTACCGGCATGGCGACTGCGGTCCTCAGCGCCACATTGCTCGACATTGACCGTCAGCAAGGACCGTTGATCAACAGCGTCGCGCCATTGCTGGGCATGGCGCTGGGCGGCATGGGCTGTGGCTTGTTGGCGGAGTTCGCGCCGGCGCCGTTGCAACTGACCTACTGGTTACTGCTCGTGCTGTTTGTGGGGCAGGCACTGTATGTCTGGCGGCTGCCCGAAAGCGTTACCCCGCAAGCGGGCGCATGGGCGTCGTTGCGACCGACACTGCATGTGCCGGTCCAGGCTCGCGCAACGCTGTGGCGAGTCCTGCCGCTGAATACCGCGACCTGGGCGCTCGGTGGTTTTTACGCATCGCTCGCACCGTCGCTGGTGCGCACCGCCACAGGCTCCACGTCCAACCTGATCGGCGGCGCAACCGTAGCGGCATTGACCGTGACCGGGGCGCTGATGATCTTCATCTTGCGCAATCGTCCCGCCACGCGCGCCTTGCAGTTGGGCGCAAGCTTATTGCCCAGCGGTCTGGTGCTGATTCTGCTTGGCGTGCACAGCGCCAGCCTGTCGCTGTTCTTCCTCGGCACACTGGTCGCCGGTTGCGGTTTTGGCTCGGGCTTTCTCGGCGCGGTGCGCAGTCTGGTGCCGCTGGCCTTGCCCCATGAGCGGGCGGGCCTGATGTCGGCGTTTTATGTGCTGAGTTATCTGGCGTTTTGTTTGCCGGCGTTATTGGCCGGATACTTGGCTCATATTTTCGGTTTACTTGTTACGACCAATTTTTACGGCACAGTCTTGGCTGTCCTATCGATAGGAGGGCTGCTTGGACTGTTGCGGCAGGGTATTGCTGCGCGGTGCCCCCCTTGATCGTTCCATCGATAAATACCCGGTTGCTAGCAAAACGCCAGCTCATTAACATGCCCACCCCGTTGGCAGTGTGTTTATTTGAGTGAACTAAAATGGAAGATAGTTTGAAGTTACTTGGACGTTTGAAAGACAGCAAAGGACGATTTCGCCCTGCTGAGCAGCGTTTGCTGGACTGTTTCAAACAGGGAGTTATCACCAGAATTGGCGAAACCCTGCCAGACGCGTCGACCGATGAAAATGTCGTCCGAGCAATTTTTCTACGTTCTCTGATCCTTACCTACTCCAAAGGCGCCTTCCTCGGAGAATATCTGCAACTGCAAGGTGCGTTCATTGAGGGTCCGCTATTCCTCGTTGGCATTACTGTGTCAACACCTGTCGTTTTTGAAAAGTGCAGGTTTGAAAAAGACTTAAATGTCAGAGGGGCGATTTTTGATCATTTGCTCAAATTCGAAGACTGCGCACTTAAGTCGTTTTTGGGTGAGCGACTCATTGTAAATAACGCTCTGTCATTTATATCCACAAATACTGAGGGAGTAGTCGAACTTACCTCTGCTCGAATTTCAGCCTCGTTGAAATGCACCGGTTCACAATTTGATGGCGGTGGCAAAGAGTCCCTCAATGCATCTTTTGCCGATATTCGTACAAGTGTTTCTCTCAGCGGTGGATTTTCAGCGAAAGGCTTGGTGCGTTTCAGATCTGCAGAAATAGGGGGGCAGTTCAATTGTCAGAATGGGTCTTTTGTCGTCGAGACAGGCCAAGCGCTTGATCTTGATTGCGCTGTCATCAATGGCCCTGTTTTTCTCAGAAACGGATTTTCGTCGCAAGGTATTGTGAACCTTCTGGGTGCAAGAATTTTAGGGCAACTGAGTTGTAGAAGTTCAAAACTCCAAGCGATTGGAGGCGGTGAGGCCTTAATTCTTGAGCGCGCGTTCATTCGGGGTAATGCTCTCTTTAGAGAAGGCTGTGAAATCAACGGGCGATTGCACATTTCAGGCTTGGAGGTTGAAGGAAACATCGAATTCGACGGTGCCTCGATTCAGGAGTTAATGGCAAATGAAGTAAGGGTCAGAGGGACGCTTTGTTTGCGCAAGCTTAAACCAGCCCCCACTGAGATTTCATTTTTAGGTGCAAGCGTTACGACCATCAACGATGATCTCGACTCTTGGGGAGAGCGCCCGATTTTGAATGGCTTTATTTACGATTCTGTAGATATCCATAAGCCAATGAGGGTCAGCGAGCGCATGACCTGGCTTAAAAAGCAGAAATCATGCTTGAAGAAGGACGAGACCTCTCCTCTGTCACCAGCAGAACATTTTCGCCCCCAGCCTTGGCGCCAATTGCAGCAGGTACTGGATTCTATGGGACATACCGAAGAAGCCAAGGAAGTGGGCATTGAATACGAGCATTGCTTGCGCAGATTTGGCCGGATTGGCCAATCACCGAAAAGCTGGAACTACTTTTTTCGTGGACTTTACTCATGTTCAGCGAAGCTTTTGCATTTTCTCTACGGCTATCTGACAGCTTTCGGCTACCGTCCGATGCTCCTGTTGCCTTGGTTTGCACTCGTGTGGGGCTTTTGCACGTTGGTCTATTGGGATGCTGCGAGTGACGGGGTTTTTGCACCAAGCAACCCGTTGATCTTTCAAAACGAAGCCTATGAAACCTGTCGACCCGACCGGGAGACAGTGTGGCTGAAAAAGCGCCATGATCGCCTCCCCATTGAATTGCCAGAGGCTTTCAGAGGTCCAGGTAATTGGTATCTTTGCGGTGCGTTGCGAGAGGAATACACCGGTTTCAGTCCAATAGCTTTTTCTCTGGATTTACTACTGCCTTTGGTCGATCTACATCAGGAAAACGACTGGGCTCCGCTCATTGAAACCCCCAAGTCCAATTGGCTGGCGGAGATGCGGGGCTTATTCAGTGCCAAACGCTGGGTCCGGTTTGTGATGTGGTGCGAAATTCTCGCTGGCTGGGGCTTCAGCCTTTTGTTTGTTGCTGTGGTTTCTGGCTTGGCACGCCGCAAGGAATAGGCATCCATGAAAATTATTCGCAGCAAGTCGTTTACCGCCGAACGCGCCTGGGGCGCACTTGATATCGCCAACATGAACGGCATCACCACGCGCCTGCACTGGACCGATCAGCCGTACAAATGGCACGTCAACGATGGCGAAGAGGTGTTTGTGGTGCTCGATGGGCAGGTGCAGATGCGCTATCGCGAAAACGGCGAGGAAAAACAGGTGCAGCTCGACGTTGGCGACATCTTTTACGCCTCGGTCGGCACCGAGCACGTCGCTCATCCGCAGGGCGCCGCGCGGATTCTGGTGATCGAGAGTGAAGGCAGCGTCTGACCGCTTATTGGTAAAACAGATAACAGTTAGAGAAATTACCCGTTATATAGATATTCGATTCGGTTCTACCATGGACTCAACCTCACGAGAGGAGAGGATTCCATGATGATTTGTCCCAACAGCGCGAAACCCGGCATCAAGCCGCTCAGCCAACTTCAGCACCCGCGTGAAGTGATCCGTCAATTCACGCCGAACTGGTTCGCCGCGACCATGGGTACCGGCGTGCTGGCCTTGGCGCTGGCGAATTTGCCAGTGGCGATTCCCGGTTTGCACGCAGTGGCCGAAGCGCTGTGGCTGTTCAACATTCTGTTGTTCACGCTGTTTACCGCTGCGTACGCGGCGCGGTGGATTCTGTTCTTCGACGAAGCGCGACGGATATTCGGCCACTCCACCGTCTCGATGTTCTTCGGCACCATTCCCATGGGCCTGGCGACGATTATCAACGGCTTTCTGCTATTCGGTCTGCCGCGCTGGGGCGGCGGCGTGATTCATCTTGCTGAAGTGCTGTGGTGGCTCGATGTGGCGATGTCGCTGGCCTGTGGCGTATTGATCCCCTACATGATGTTTACCCGTCAGGAACACAGCATCGACCAGATGACTGCCGTTTGGCTGTTGCCGGTGGTGGCAGCAGAAGTCGCGGCGGCCAGTGGTGGTCTGCTCGCGCCGCACCTGACCGATGCTCACTCGCAACTGGTGGTGCTGACCACAAGCTACGTGCTCTGGGCATTTTCCCTGCCGGTGGCGTTCAGCATTCTGACCATCCTGTTGTTGCGCATGGCCCTGCACAAACTGCCCCACGAAAACATGGCCGCCTCGAGCTGGCTGGCACTCGGGCCAATCGGCACCGGTGCGCTCGGCATGTTGTTGATGGGCGCTGAAGCACCGGCGATTTTCGCTGCCAACGGCTTGCCGGGCATTGGCGAAATCGCTTCGGGCATCGGTCTGGTGGCCGGGATCACCCTGTGGGGTTTCGGGTTGTGGTGGATGCTGATGGCGTTGCTGATCACCGTTCGCTATCTGCGTGACGGCATTCCGTTCAACCTCGGCTGGTGGGGGTTCACCTTCCCGTTGGGCGTGTATTCGCTGGCGACCCTGAAACTCGCCAGTACGCTGAACCTTGGCTTTTTCAGCGTAGTCGGCTGCGTGCTGGTGACATTGTTGGCGGTGATGTGGCTGATCGTTGGCACGCGCACCGTACAAGGAGCGTGGCGCGGCGAACTGTTTGTCTCGCCGTGCATTGCAGGTTTGAAGAAATAACCTGAAAAGTTTAGGTAAGGTGTGGCCTGGATCGTGGATCGGCATTCCAATAAGCAGAATCCAGGCCTCTCTACCTTAAACATCAGGGAAACACGGAAGATGAGTCACCCCTCACAGTTCAACCTGCTGCGCACCCGGCGCTTTCTGCCGTTCTTCATCACGCAGTCGCTCGGCGCGTTCAACGACAACGTGTTCAAGCAGTCGTTGATCCTCGCCATTCTCTATCGGCTGACCATCGAAGGTGACCGCTCGATCTGGGTCAACCTGTGTGCGTTGCTGTTTATCCTGCCGTTCTTCCTGTTCTCGGCGCTGGCCGGGCAGTTCGGCGAGAAGTTCGCCAAGGACGCGCTGATCCGTCTGATCAAACTGGCGGAAATCGCCATCATGGCTGTGGGATCCGTCGGCTTTCTCTTCGATCATTTGTGGCTGATGCTGGTGGCGTTGTTCGCCATGGGCACCCACTCGGCGCTGTTCGGGCCGGTGAAGTATTCGATCCTGCCGCAAGCCTTGCGCGAAGAAGAGTTGGTCGGTGGCAACGGTCTGGTGGAGATGGGCACGTTCCTGGCGATTCTGGCCGGCACCATCGGCGCCGGGGTCATCATGTCCTCGACCCACTACGCGCCGCTGGTGTCGATCGCCATCGTCGGCATTGCAGTGCTGGGTTATCTGGCCAGCCGCAGCATTCCCCGCGCGGCGGCTTCATCCCCGGATATGCGCCTGAACTGGAACATCTTCAGCCAGTCCTGGGCCACCCTGAAACTGGGCTTGGGCCAGACGCCGGCGGTGTCGCGCTCGATAGTCGGCAACTCGTGGTTCTGGTTTGTCGGGGCGATTTATCTGACGCAGATCCCGGCCTACGCCAAGGAGTGGATGCACGGCGACGAAACCGTGGTCACCTTGATCCTCACAGTGTTCTCGGTCGGGATCGCGCTGGGATCGATGCTCTGCGAGAAGCTTTCCGGGCGCAAAGTCGAGATCGGTCTGGTGCCGTTTGGTTCGTTCGGTCTGACTGTGTTCGGCCTGCTGCTGTGGTGGCATTCCGGGGGAATACCCGACAGCGTCACCGGCCATAGCTGGATTGAAGTGCTGAGTTTCGGCCACACCTGGGCGGTGCTGTTCGACATTCTCGGCCTCGGTGTCTTCGGTGGTTTCTACATCGTGCCGCTGTATGCGTTGATCCAGTCGCGTACTGCCGAGAACGAGCGGGCACGGGTGATCGCGGCCAACAACATTCTCAACGCGCTGTTTATGGTTATTTCGGCCATCGTGTCGATCGTGCTGCTGAGTGTGGTCGAGTTGTCGATCCCGCAATTGTTCCTTGTGGTGTCGCTGCTCAACATCGGCGTCAATGCCTACATCTTCAAAATTGTCCCCGAGTTCAGCATGCGTTTCATGATCTGGCTGCTCAGCCACTCCATGTACCGCGTCGAACATCGCAACCTGGACGCGATTCCGGATGAAGGTGCGGCGTTACTGGTGTGTAATCACGTTTCGTTCGTCGATGCGTTGCTGATTGGCGGTGCAGTGCGTAGGCCAATTCGCTTCGTCATGTACTACAAAATCTACAACCTGCCGGTGCTGAACTTTATCTTTCGCACGGCCGGTACGATTCCGATTGCCGGGCGCAACGAAGACATCCAGATCTACGAAAAGGCCTTCAGCCGGATCGCCCAATATCTGAAGGACGGTGAGTTGGTGTGCATCTTCCCTGAGGGCAAGTTGACGACCGATGGCGAAATCAACGAGTTCAAGGGCGGGCTGACGCGGATTCTCGAAGAGACACCGGTGCCGGTGATTCCGCTGGCATTGCAGGGGTTGTGGGGGAGTTTCTTCAGTCGCGATCCGAACAAAGGCGTGTTTCGGCGATTGTGGTCGCGGGTGACGCTGGTGGCCGGTTCTGCTGTTGCGGTGGAAGCGGCTGAGCCGATGAAGCTGCAGGGGTTGGTGGGGGAGTTGCGCGGGGCAGTTAGATAGTCGGCGATTTTAAGGGCCTCTTCGCGAGCAGGCTCGCTCCCACAGTTGATCGTATTCCTCTGACGGAACGCGGTTGAATGTGGGAGCGAGCCTGCTCGCGAAAGCGGTAGAAGCCTAAGCGCTGACCTTAAGGCCAATCAACCCGGTAATGATCAACGCCACACTGGCCAGGCGAATCAGCGCCATCGACTCACCAAACAGAATGATCCCGGCAATCACCGTGCCCACGGCACCCACGCCCGTCCAGATCGCATAGGCCGTGCCCAGCGGCAATTCCTTCATCGCAAGGCCCAGCAAGCCAAGGCTGACGGCCATGGCTGCAATGGTAAGTGCGGTGGGGAGTGGACGGCTGAAGCCATCGGTGTATTTGAGGCCGACGGCCCAGCCGACTTCGAACAGACCGGCGAAAAACAGAATGATCCAGGACATGAAAGACCTCCATCGGTTGACGGGGTCGTCCCCAGATTAAAACTCGATCGAGCCGCAGGGTCGTCCCCGCGTTACGCAACATATTGACGAGCATTAATCCGGGGATCAAGTTCGCAGGTCAGTCAGTCGCCTGCTGTGCCAACGTTTCGCGATCTTCCTTTTCGCTCATCCGCCGGAAATACGTCGACAGCAGCGCCCCGGAAATATTGTGCCAAACGCTGAACAAGGCGCTCGGTACCGCCGCCAGTGGCGAAAAGTGTGCACTGGCCAGCGCGGCGCCCAACCCCGAGTTCTGCATGCCCACTTCCAGTGCCAGCGATTTACGCTGCGCCAGCGGCAGGTTGAACAAACGCCCGGTGAAGTAGCCCAGCAAGTAGCCGAAGCTGTTGTGCAGTATCACCACCGCCATGATCAATACACCGGATTCGGCGATTTTGGCCTGACTGGCCGCCACTACAGCGGTGACGATGATCACGATGCTCACCACCGACACCAGCGGCAACACCTCCACCGCATGACGAACCTTGTCGCCCAGCAAACGTTGCGCAACCACGCCCAGAACGATCGGCAACAGCACCACTTGCAGGATCGACCAGAACAGCTCCATGAACGACACCGGCAGCCACGCCGAGGCCAGCAGCCAGATCAGCGCCGGGGTCAGCAGCGGAGCGAGGAGGGTGGTGACGGCGGCGATGGCCACCGACAACGCCAGATCACCTCTGGCCAGCCAGGTCATCACGTTGGATGAAGTGCCGCTCGGGCAGCAACCGACCAGAATCACGCCGACGGCGATCTCTGGTGGCAGATGAAAAATCTGGCAAAGCAACCACGCCATGCCCGGCATGATCACGAAATGTGCGACCACGCCCAGCGCCACACGCCAGGGTTGGCGGGCGACGGCGGCGAAGTCATCGAGTTTGAGGGTCAGGCCCATGCCGAACATCACCAGCCCGAGCAACGGCACGATCGCGCTCTTCAGGCCGAGAAACCACGAAGGTTGCAGGAAGGCCACAACGGCGAAAATCAGAACCCAGTAAGCGAAAGTGTTGCCGACAAAGCGGCTGAGTGCTGCCAGTGCGCGCATGGCTTGTTCCTTGTTATGCGAAAGCGTTAGGAAGCTAAGCATACGTCGCCAGCAAAAAGATCGCAGCCTCCGGCAGCTACTACAGGAAAATGCATTCCAGATGTAGAGGCTGCCGAAGGCTGCGATCTTTTAAGCTTTCACACAAAAGGCAGGTCAGATCCCCTGCGGAGTCTCTTCGCCACCCAATGCTTCAACCAGCGCCGGCAGGAAGTCGCCGAACGTCAGCATCATCAGTGTGAAGCTGGCATCCAGTTGGCCGAGGGCTTCCTCACCGCCGTCCTGTTCCGCCTGATCCTGCAACAGATCTTCGAACTTCAGGCGTTTGACGGTCATCTTGTCGTCGAGCATGAACGACAACTTGTCCTGCCAGGCCAGCGACAGTTGAGTAACGACTTTGCCGGTGCTCAGGTGCAGCTGGATTTCTTCGCTGGTCAGGTCCTGACGCTTGCAACGCACGATACCGCCGTCTTCGTGGGTGTCGCGCAGTTCGCACTCGTCCAGCACATAGAAGTCGTCGGCGGCTTTCTGCGTGGTGACCCATTCGGTCATGGTCGCGGTTGGCGACATTTTCACGGTCAACGGGCGAACGGGCAGGGTGCCGATCACTTCACGCAGAGTCGACAGCAGGTCTTCGGCGCGTTTCGGGCTCGCCGAGTTGACCAGGATCAGCCCCTGTTTCGGCGCGATGGCAGCGAAGGTCGACGAACGACGGATGAAGGCGCGCGGCAGGAAGGCCTGGATGATTTCATCCTTGATCTGGTCGCGTTCCTTCTTATAGACCTTGCGCATCTGCTCGGCTTCGATCTCTTCGACCTTTTCCTTGACCGCATCGCGTACGACGCTGCCCGGCAGAATGCGTTCTTCTTTACGCGCAGAGATCAGCAGGAAATCGCCGCTGACGTGCACCAGTGGAGCATCTTCGCCTTTGCCGAACGGCGCGACGAAACCGTAGGTGGTCAACTCCTGGCTTGCACATGGACGCGCCAGTTTGGTGGCCAGTGCAGTTTCCAGCGCCTCGGCATCGACAGGCAGGTCTTGGGTCAGGCGATAGATAAGCAGGTTTTTGAACCACATGGGGTGAGTCTCTCCTTTATACAAAGGGGGGCATTATTGTCTTCGCCGTGGCATAGGCCAACCCTTCTCTAAGCCTTTGGAAGGCCTCGGAAAATTATTTAAAAAAGTGCTTGCCAGAGGTGGGGTCGCTCCGTAGAATGCGCGCCACACCGAAGCGAAGGGTGATTAGCTCAGCTGGGAGAGCGTCTGCCTTACAAGCAGAATGTCGGCGGTTCGATCCCGTCATCACCCACCATTCGTTTCATGTGTTACGCGCAGCGGTAGTTCAGTCGGTTAGAATACCGGCCTGTCACGCCGGGGGTCGCGGGTTCGAGTCCCGTCCGCTGCGCCATATTCGGTAACCTGGAACGCTGAACGCCAGGTCACCACGGAAAAACCCGCCAAGGCGGGTTTTTTTCTGCTCCAAGGTTGTACCCGCGGGATGTGTCGTTTTACCTGTTTTCGGATTTATTTGAAAAAATATTCAATTAAATCAACACGTTACGAAAACTTGTGGCATAATGCGTCCCGTAACGAAGCGAAGGGTGATTAGCTCAGCTGGGAGAGCGTCTGCCTTACAAGCAGAATGTCGGCGGTTCGATCCCGTCATCACCCACCATTCGTTTCAAGCGTTTCGCGCAGCGGTAGTTCAGTCGGTTAGAATACCGGCCTGTCACGCCGGGGGTCGCGGGTTCGAGTCCCGTCCGCTGCGCCATATTCGGTAATCTGGAACACTGAACGCCAGATCGCCACAGAAAGCCCGCCTAGTGCGGGCTTTTTGCTGTCTGGCGTTTGGCTTTTTGTGTGCCACACACAAGTCCCGGGGGGATGGGACTTGATTTCCCGATGGCTTGCACCGCGGGCTCAGAATTTTAGATCTTGGGGGCCGCTTAGCAGCCCATCGGGGATTAAATCCGATCGCCGGGGTAGTCTGCCTGTTCCGCTATTGTGTGGCGTTTTGGCTATGTCGATAGTCACTCACGGCCTCATACACGGCTTTACGCAAGCGATTGATTCCGCCAATCGGCCGATGCGCCTCAATGCCAAACCACGGGTTGAACGACAGGTTGTCGCACGCGAGATTCAGCGCCGGGGTGTCGAAGTCCTGCGCAGGCAGCGTGATATGGGCCACGGTTTCGAAGGGCGCATCGCGCTCGCGCCACTCGATGCTGGTGTCCTCGATGGGCATGTATCGGTTGGCGTCCTGACGCTGAATCTGCAAGACAAAACACGCGGGGACGCGATCCGTCGACAACTGCTGGGTCAAGGCGCTGCGCAGGAAATTCGGCAGATCCTGATTTTGCCGGGGCAGGGTGTACGCCGGGCAATTGTCGGGGGCCGGTGCCACCCTGAACTTGGCGTTGGCTTCACTGAATTTATACGGCGAGACCGAGAAATACGTAGTCTCTGTCGGGCTCTTGGGGGCCGGCGACAGGGTTGCCAAGGCGATAAACAAATGCCGGATCTGCCAGGTACGTGGGTCCCATCCGGGGAAAAATGCCATGACCTTTTTGCCGTCAGCCTGCGCGGCCACATTCTGACGGTACTCGGCGACATCGCTGACAAAAAAGTTCGGGTGACTGAACATCACGAAATCTTGTTCATGTTGCTGCTGGCGGTTTTCGAGTAATTGTTTGCCGGGAACGTCGAACAGTTTGATCGCCATGCCCCGGGCATCACGCATGCTGTCGAACTGCGGGTAGGCATTGCCGTTGGACAGACGAATCATCGCCTGCCAGGTTTTGCCCGGCTCACTGAACACGCCTTGTCGCAACGACTGAGCCAGCCCCGGCAATACTTTCACTTCAGCTTTTACGCAACCATGAGCCTTGGCGTGAGCATCGCGAAGATAGCGCGTGCCTTCACGGTGTTGATCGACGATGCGCACGGCCGTTTGGATCACGTCCTGAGTCATGCCGGCCTCATCGGCCGGGATCTGTTCCAGTGCCGACACCGGGCCACGATGCTGCCAGGCAAACCACGCAGTGCTGATGGCCCAGCCGAGCAGGCCGATGGCGAGCAGGATCAACAGGGTTTTGCCTAGCAGACGTCCCAGCCAAAGCCAGAATCGGGCCAGCAGTGGCAGTTCTTTCTTGAAGGTCGAGATCATGGCAGTTGCGCCTCCAATGGGCCGCCGAGAACTTTCAGGTATTCCAGCAATGCCCAGCGCTCTTCAGGTTGCAGCAGGCGGCCGATGACGCCATTGCCACGTTCGCCGGCGCGGAATTCATGACCGCTGTTGCGATTGCCGCTGATCCGCGTATCGAACAGGAAGCCGTTGGTAAAGGCGTCGGTGCGATAGCCCAGATGCCGAGGGTCGTATTCGAAGGTGCCTTTATAGAAGGTAGTGGCGCGCTCATCCTGTGGCGACAGCAACTGATAAAGGCTCGGCACCGAGCCGTTGTGCAGAAACGGTGCGGTGGCCCAGACGCCAGCCAGTGGGCGCGCCTTGTACGCAACCTTTTCGCGCACGCCGATAGGCAGGCCAAAGCCGTCGAGGCGGGGTTTTTCTTCAGGGCTGACGTTTGCCTCGCGATAAGCACGGTTCTCGACGAATGCGGTGACGTACGCCAGGCCTTTGGCCACGGACAACTGGCCAAGGTCCAGCGGTTCCTTGGGCGACGGATGCAGTTTTACGTCCATTTTTTCCAGCTCCTGCAGATTCCATTGCAGGGCTGTCAGGTCGAAACGATGATTGGCAACGTTGTTGGCCGCGTTCGGATCGGTGCCGATCACCGCGACGGGCAACATGTGCAAATGCTGCACCCAGCGGTCGCCTTCCTGAGTCCTGCGCGGGACGTGGCAACTGGCGCAGTTTTCGGCAAACAGCGCACGGCCCTTGGCGGCCTGCGCCTTGTCGACCGCACCGAACAGCTCCTCAGGCCAGGCGGGCGGTTGCAAACGTTGCAGGGTTTCTTCGATTTTATTCAGGTCGCGCACGCGCACGCTGGAGGGGTAGCGGTCATCGCCTTGCATCGGCTGGCCGTTGGCATCGAAGAAGTTCAGAGTCGCGCCGACGCCCAGAGCCTCGCCAATATTGCGCGCCATCGGCTGTTGCGCCGAACCGTTCCACTGCACCCAGTCAAACGTCCACATGTCCCACAATTGCGGGTAGTCCACCGGCGCGTTGGCCACGCGATAGTTGGCGGGGGAAATCGCGTCGCCGAATGTCGCGTTGGCAATTCGCCCGAACGCATCGGTACGGCCCGGGCCTTCCTCGGTTGGGTAAAGGCCACGGTGAGTGTCGTTCCAGGCGACTTTCAGAAAGGTGTCCAGCGAGGCTTTGAAATCCTTGCGCAGCTGTTCGTGGCGAGCGTCGTAGTCATCGCCCAGAACGCTTCGCGCGAAGCGTTCGAATTTCCACGGGTTGTAGTAAGTCGAGGTCAGACTGGCGACCAATGCCTGTCCGAAACTGCCACCGCGTAACGTAGGAACGCTGGAAGGCAGGACATGCTGTGCCGTGCCGCCGTCGATGCGCACAGCCTGACCGTTGAAACGCAGTTCACCGGTGTGGCAAGCCGCGCAAGTTATGTCCAGATATTGCTCGGAGCTGCGAGGATTCTGGTGTCGTGCGAAACCGACCGGAAGGTTGCCAGGGTTGTCTGGCATGGCTTTCTGCTGCGGATCAATCAAAAAGCCAAAGCGTGCGAGGTATTCAGGGGAGGCGAAGCGCTGCTGCGAGAATGGCAACTCCAATGCCTGAAACCATTCATAGCGCAGCCCTTTGACCTGTGTGCCCTGGGGCGTGAAGTAATAGGTCTGCCGCTCCTGTTCAGTCCACTGATTCAGGTAATGCACCTGCTGGGCTGGGGTGTAGAAGGGCAATTTCGGGTTGGCGACATAATACAAAACCACCGCAAGGACGAGTCCCAGCAGGAGCGCGATCAGGGTCAGCACGCGGAGTAAGAGACGCAAGTTAAACATCCTTGTCGAATTGTTGCGCTGTTATGCCTGAGCCTGACCTTGTGTGGCAAGTGGCCATTAGTCCAGATGTTGGAGCAAGGAGAGTCGGTCGTTGTCGTCGGCAGATGACAGAAGCTTCATCGTGTCTGCGCCCGAATGCGTTTTAATCCCTGAACTTATCGGAAGTTTCCTGCTCTCATGCCGGTAGCCATTGGTCGTGGCGGCCTGATAAGCTCGCGGCTTTACTCGATTGCCCTTTCGGCGCATGAACAAGGAAATAGCATGAAACAGCATCGGTTGGCGGCGGCGGTAGCCCTGGTTAGCCTGGTACTTGCGGGTTGTGATTCGCAGACCAGCGTAGAGCTGAAAACCCCGGCGCAAAAAGCTTCCTACGGTATCGGCCTGAACATGGGCAAGAGCCTGGCTCAGGAAGGCATGGATGATCTGGACTCCAAAGCGGTAGCCCAGGGCATCGAAGATGCCGTCGGCAAGAAAGAACAGAAGCTGAAAGATGAAGAGCTGGTCGAAGCTTTCGCCGCGCTGCAAAAGCGTGCCGAAGAGCGCATGGCCAAGATGAGCGAAGAGTCGGCATCCGCCGGCAAGAAATTCCTCGAAGAAAACGGGAAGAAGGCTGGTGTGACGACTACCGCTTCCGGCCTGCAATACGAGGTGGTCAAGAAAGCCGACGGCGCACAGCCTAAGCCTACTGACGTAGTGACCGTTCACTACACTGGCAAGCTGACCAATGGCACCGTCTTCGACAGCTCCGTCGAGCGCGGCAGCCCGATCGATCTGCCGGTGAGCGGCGTGATTCCGGGTTGGGTTGAAGGTCTGCAACTGATGCACGTTGGCGAGAAGTACAAACTGTACATCCCTAGCGATCTGGCTTACGGTGCGCAATCGCCAAGCCCGGCAATCCCGGCCAACTCGGTTCTGGTCTTCGACCTGGAACTGCTGGCCATCAAGGATCCAGCCAAAGAAGACGCCGCTGCCAAGTAATCGGTAACGGCTTCGACAACAACGCCTCGCTTATGCGGGGCGTTGTTGCATCTGGACCTTGAGAAGGGTAAACAAAGCGAACCGACGCCGGTCAGAAGAGTCATAGGCTTTGAGGCTGCCCGCGCTAGACGCCCTGAGCCGCCAAGTCAATGAAATATTGGGGTTTTTTATGTGAGTAAAAAACGCCCGATCTGAGCGCAGCCCTTATAAAACGGGGCTCTCAGCGCGCAAATGCAGCTCTGTTCACAAGGTTATCCACAATTTGTGTGGATAACATTTCAACGGGAGGAATAGATGAAAGCTCCGTGGAATTTCGCTCGATTCCTGCCTTTGGCTGGCCGCCTGCTGGCTCGCGGTCGTCTGCCGACCTTGCTTTTCGCGGTGGCCAGCAAAGGCGCGGCGCAAGGCAATCGGCTCGGCAAGCTCAAGGATGACCTGCGTTTGCTTCAGGCTTTGTGTCTGGCCTACTGGCGCGGAGAGTACCGGGCGATCAGTGGCAAGGCCCTGGTTTCAGTGGTCGCGGGCCTGATGTACTTTCTCAGCCCGGTCGATGCGATTCCGGACTTCATCCCGGTATTCGGCATGCTCGATGACATCGCCGTCCTCGCCTGGCTGATGAAAGTCCTCGACGATGAACTCGGTGCCTTCCGGCTCTGGCGCAATCGCCAGAATCCGGAAAAACTGGCAATCGCGGAACGCTTGCCCGATACCCCCGAACAACTTCAGCTCCAGGGGCCGAAAAAGCCCTGATTCAACCAGCCCGCAGACAGATAGATACCCCTCGCGACCTTGGCCGCTGTTAGGATTACACTTCTAGGGAAAAGTGCCGACTCGCTAAGTGTTGTTGTCCTACGGGGTAGTCATGGATATTCAGATAATTGCACGCGATGGCGAACCCGAATACGCGGTTCTGCCTTGGGCTCAGTATCAGGCTCTACTAAAAGCAGCAGGTATTAAAGAAGCACCGTCGCAGCAGGCTCCAGAGCCGCTCGCGGCAACGTCGGACCCGATTCTTCCAGGTCTGGATCAACTACGCAGTTTGCGCGAAGGGAAGGGCATCGCCATCGAGGCGTTGGCCCGCACGGTAGGCATTAGCCCGTCATATCTGGCCATGATCGAAAGTGGTGAGCGTCTGCCTGACGCCGCGATTCGGCGTAGCCTCGCTTGGGAGCTGACGGTGCCAGGGTGGAGGGATGAATCGTGAGCGTACGCATCAGTCGTCAACATTGGGACGGATTACTCGGTGAACTGGACCAGGCGCGCCGACAGCGTCATCTGCTGACCTACCGGGCGTTGCTTGAACGGCTGCAATTGCCGACACCGGCGATGCAAACCTTGACTGCCGCGCTTGAGCACCTGGCCGCGCTGGATGCCAAGGCCGAACAGCCGTTGCGCAGCTCGCTGGTGATCAGCCAAGGCGCGAGTCGTTTGCCGCGCACCGGTTTTTTTGAATGTGTCGAACGTCTGGGGCGGTTTTCCGGGCCGTCCGATGGCGTTGCCGCAGCGTCCTGGCATGCATCGGAAGTGGTCAGGGTTTTCGAATATGAATACCCGGAATCAGCGGAGGCCTGAGTGTTTCTACGACTCAAGGCGCGGGCCAGCTATTGGCTGGCTCGCAGGCTGTTTCACTGGTCATGGTTTGTGCGCCAGCCTCGCGGGTGGCGCTGGCTTGAAGGTCAGTTTGCACGCATGGCCAACCTCGGTGATGTCGGCGCGCAAAGCTTCTATGGCCACATTCTGACCTTTCGCGGTGTGGGGCTGGGAGCGCGTGAAGAAGGCGTGCGGCTGTTGCGGTTGGCGGCTCTGGCAGGTGATGGCAAAGCGGCCTATCAGGTTGGCGTGATCAGCCTGGCTGGCACCGCGAGCAAAGCGCCAGACCCTGCCGAAGCCGCGCGCTGGTGGGGAATGGCCGCCAAGGCCGGGCACCCGTTGGCCGAGCTTAAATTGAAAGAGCTCGGTGCTTGAGATTCAACGCAGTAAATCCATTTGTGTCGTCCGATAAACGGGGCGTGAGGTAAACCTCACGCCCCGTTTGCGTTTTGTTTGTCCGTTTAGGTTTTTGCTGTTTTGCAGATAAGTCCTACGGCCATCGCCTACTTGCCTGACTTCTTTTCTGACTGATCCCCCGCACAGTTCCCGCGCCTATTTTTTGCGCGAGGGAACGCTCATGTTCGACCCGGTAACTCAGTCCGCCCAGCACCCCGACGTGCGTTGATGGAAGCTATCACTCGCATCGAGCAAGCACTCGACAGCTTCCCCGACACCCTCAGTCTCTACCGCGAACAGCTCGAACACTGGGCCAGCCGCACGGCCGACACCGTCAGCCACGCCGCTGATCTGCCGTCACTGGTGGGCATGGAGCGGATCATCCGCTTCGGCAACCGCACGACGGCCGTCAGCAGCAGCGACGACGCATTTTTCTCCAATGTCGTCCAGTGCCCGAAGGGCGGATTGATGTTGATCGAGAGCAAGTTCGAATCGGTCTACGACATTCCGCTGGGCAACATCGTGGTCGATGTGGTGGCGGTGGATGGAGGCGAAACAACACCCATCACCCTCGACGCCGAAGGCAAGGGCGAATTCAGGGGAACAGAAGGTAAGTTCTATCGCGTGCATGTGCACGGTAAGGTCACCGCGGAACAGGTCAGGGCGTTGTTCAAGTCCTATGACGGTTTAACCGGTGAGCTGGATGACTGGTTGCGCGGCGAATGGCAAGGGTTCAAGCCGCAGTGGTCGCATTCGGTGGCGACGGCGGCGGGCAACGGCATGCTCGCCGGCAGTTGGGCGGCGATCGAGGGGGTGTGGGACAGCATCGGAATGCTGTCGGACATTCTCAAGGATCCGGGCCAGTTTGCCGAGCGGTTGGGCAGTGGCGCGACTGACCTGATTGATCTGGCGTCCACGGCTCCTGAGGTCATGGAGAAGCTTCAGTTACTGGTCAGTGACGAAGCGGCGCTGTGTTTGCTGTTGCGTACCGCCAGCCTGTGGCTGGAGATGCTGCCGCCGAGCCAGATCGCCGGTAAAACCGCGCAAGCGGTATCGATGATGATGGTGCAAGTGCTGATCGACGTGCTGATTGCCGTCATTCTGACTTTCGCCAGTGGCGGTGGAGGGATCGCTTATCTGACGCTACGTCTGGCAGGTCACGCGGTTCAACTGCTGTCGGCGCTGGTGCGGTTGGTGAAGGCGATGTTCGGCATCGTCAGCGGTTTCATCAAGTACGTTGATCAATACAAGACTGTTGCCGCGCGTGGGATCGCCGCCGGTATCAAAAAAGGCCGGATGCAATTGCGCTGGAATGCCAAGCGCAACACCTTGCTGAAAAAAGACGAACACCACGACGATTCGCCGGATCAGGCAAAGAACCCCAACGGCAACAGCGCCGATTGTGTGCCACTCACCTGCACCAACGGCTGCCCGGTGTCGATGGTTACCGGCGAGGAACTGCTGACCCTGACCGATGGCGTGCTCGATGGGCTGCTGCCATTCGAGTTCACAAGGCTGTATCGCACCAGTGCCGCCGAAATCAATGTCGGGCTGGGGTTTGGCTGGAGTCATTCGCTGGCGCATCGGCTGGAGTTCGATGTCGACTGTGTTGTTTGGGTTGACCATGAAAACCGGCGTACGCGGTTCCCGCTGCCGAGTGTTGAGCGCCCGGCGATTCATAACAGCCTGTCGCGGGCGGCGATTTTTTTCGGGGATGAACCGGAAGAACTGATCCTCGCGCTGGCGGGGGATGCGGCGCGGTTTTATCACTTTCGGGCCGGGCGTCTGACGGCGGTTAGTGATGCGTATGGCAATCGTCTGCGCATTGTTCGGGATCGTCAGGATCGGGTTCAGCGTCTGGACAACGGCGCGGGTCGGGCGCTGTTGTTGCGTTATGACCGGTCGCATCTGATCGCGGTTGATTACCAGCGCTTTGACTCGGCGCTGAACCTTGCCGAGCCTTGGCACACCGAACACACCCTTGTCAGTTATCGCTACGACGCCTATCAGCGTCTGGTCGAGGCGCGTAACGCGGTCGGCGACAGCGAGCGTTACGACTACGACGATGAGCACGTCATCCTGCAGCGCCAACTCACGGGCGGCGCGAGTTTCTTCTGGGAGTGGGAACGCTCAGGAAAATCGGCGCGTTGCGTCAGGCACTGGGCGTCGTTCTCGCAGATGGACACGCGTTATGCCTGGCATGACGACGGCAGTGTCGGCGTGCATTACGTCGATGGCACCGAAGAAACCTACGTCCACGATGACCGCGCACGACTGGTGCGCAAGGTCGAGGCCGATGGCGGCGAACACCTCAAGGCCTACGACGGTTCGGGCCGTTTGGTCGCCGAGCAGGATCCCTTAGGCGCCGTCACCGAATACCGCTACGACGATCTCGGACGGCTGATCGCGCTGCTTCCCCCGGACGATGTGCCAACGTCCTACGAGTACCGCAACGGTTTCCTGCACAGCCGTTCCCGTGGCGACGCGGTATGGACCTACCGGCGCAATGCTCAGGGCGATGTCACTGAGGCGGTCGATCCCGATGGTCAGGTCACGCATTACCACTACGACGCTCGCGGGCAGCTGCTGTCGATCCGTTACCCGGACACCAGTCGGCATGTGTTTGTCTGGAACACCCTTGGTCAGCTAGTTGAAGAAACCCTGCCCGATGGGGTGTGCGGCGCTTTTCCTACGATGCACTGGGGCGCAGGACTACCATTGCTGATGAACACGGTGCGGTCACGCGTCAGCATTGGGACGCCATTGGCCGACTGATCCAGACGACTTCTCCTACGGGCGCCACCCGCGCCTACAGTTATGGCGCCTACAACCAGGTCACCGCCGAA
>NZ_JACXXO010000019.1 GCF_017980685.1 Pseudomonas iridis | reverse complement strand
ATCCAAAACCAGGCAAGCCGCATCCCGTTTGAAATCTGTCGAAAAATAGCGTCTGGTCAAATCACACCTCGTCGTTGGGCGTAGATTACCGCCCTTTAGGGGTGTCCAGAATCATTAAGCCAGATCAGCCTCGGCGATTTTTCCTGAAAGCGCAGTGAAGGTTACTGGCGAAACGCGTGACTACAATGGGCGGTTTTTTTGCCCACGCTGTGGTTCTCCCGTGTTTACGCGTTCGGCTGATGAAGTTGAGGTGAACGTTGGGTCGCTCGATCAGCCTGATCAATTCAAGCCCACTTATGAGCTCTGGACGATTCGGCGTGAGTCCTGGCTGCCGGCGCTTCCTCTCGCTCACCATTACGAGCGGGATCGCGAGGGGCGTGGGCGTTCCGAGGACTAGTGCGTGACGGGGCCGCTGGACAAGATCAAGAGCGGCATTTAAACAGCCAAAAGCAGACCCTCACCCTAACCCTCTCCCAAAGGGAGAGGGGACTGACCGAGGTGTTGGCGAGAGGTACACCGACGTGGGATACCGAGTCGAATTCAAGTGTTGAAAAGCCCATACATCAGCCGCTCTCCCGTGGGGAAAGGGAACTGACCGAGGTGTTGGCGAGAGGTGCACCGACGTGGGATACCGAGTCGAACTCAAGTGTTGAAAAGCCCATAAATCAGCCGCTCTCCCGTGGGGAAAGGGGACTGACCGAGGTGTTGGCGAGAGGTACGCCGACGTGGGATACCGAGTCGAACTCGAGTGTTGAAAAGCCCATAAATCAGCCCCCTCTCCCTCGGGAGAGGGCTGGGGTGAGGGGTGAGCACACCATAAGACCCAAAGCCGACCGCCTGCGTTTCTCACCACTCAAGTTGGTATGTACTCAGAACCTGTGGGAGCGAGCCTGCTCGCGAAAGCGGTGGGTCAGTCAGCTTGATATTCACTGACAGACCGCTTTCGCGAGCAGGCTCGCTTCTACCGGGCCAAGTCTCTGACTCCAGGAATGATCACCCGCGAATAAACGCCAACAAATCCGCATTGATCGTCGCAGCCTCAGTCGTCGGCATCCCATGCGGGAACCCCGGATACGACTTCAACGTGCCGTTTGGCAGCAATTTCGCCGACAAAGGCGCCGAGTTCTCATAGGGAACAATCTGGTCATCTTCGCCATGCATCACCAGCACCGGCACCGTCACGCGCTTTAGATCCTCAGTGAAATCGGTCTGCGAGAACGCCACGATGCCGTCGTAATGCGCTTTCGCGCCGCCAATCATGCCCTGGCGCCACCAGTTGGCGATAACCCCTTCCTGCGCCTCGGCACCCGGTCGGTTGTAGCCGTAGAACGGACCGCTCGGCACATCGCGATAGAACTGCGCACGATTGGCCGCAAGTTGTGCCTGCAAGTCATCGAACACCGATTTCGGTAAACCACCCGGGTTGCTTTCGGTCTTGACCATCAGCGGTGGCACCGCGCTGATGATCGCGGCTTTGAGGACTTTGTCCTGGCCATGGCGGGCGATGTAGTGGATGACTTCACCGCCGCCGGTGGAGTGGCCGACGTGCACGGCTTTTTTCACGCCCAGATGGTTGACCACCGCCAGGACATCGTCGGCGTAGTGATCCATGTCGTGACCGTCCCAGACCTGGCTCGAACGTCCGTGGCCACGGCGATCATGGGCAATCACCCGAAAGCCTTGCCCCAGAAAGAACAGCATCTGTGCATCCCAGTCGTCGGAGCTGAGCGGCCAGCCATGGTGAAAGTGGATGACCGGGGCGTCCTTCGGTCCCCAGTCCTTGTAGAAAATTTCGACGCCATCTTGGGTGGTGACAAATCCCATGTTCGCTACTCCTGACACATATGGAGGACAATCCGCGAGATGTTCGCGAATCGGTTCGCTGGTACGAGTGTTCCTCTGGCGGCGCAGTGCGAGCCGTTATCAACTGTAGGATTAAAGTCGACATGTGCATGACCGGTGGTCGCCACGTCTGGCTTGAGGCGCAAATTAGGCTTTGCTGAAAGGGATAAGCCGAGGCGCGCGCAGGCTTTTATGGCCGCAGTGAAGCCCCTTCAGAACACCGTGAGTCTGAGGAAAACCCCGATGCTGACTTTGAATATCAATGGCAAGGATCAAGAGCTCGACGTCCCGGCGGACATGCCTTTGCTCTGGGTCCTGCGCGATGTCGCGCACCTGACCGGCACCAAATTCGGTTGCGGCATGGCGCAGTGCGGCGCGTGCACCGTGCATGTCGATGGTGCGCCGTTGCGTGCCTGTATCACCCCGGCCACGGCCGTCGCCCATGGGCAGAAAATCCTTACCATCGAAGGTTTGTCCACGGATGGCTCGCACCCTGTGCAGCAGGCGTGGGCCGAACTCGATGTGGTGCAGTGCGGATATTGCCAGTCCGGGCAGATCATGTCGGCCGCTGCCTTGCTGGCGAAAATCCCCAAACCTACCGACAGCGATATCGATCAGGCGCTCTCCGGCAACATCTGCCGCTGCGGCACTTACCCAAGAATTCGCGCAGCGGTCAAACGTGCGGCCGAGATCGGCTGAACCTGACGGGGAGATAAACGATGAACAGTCCCGTATCGCGTCGCGGTTTTCTCAAAGGCAGTGTCCTGTTGGGCGGCGGTCTGGTGGTGGCGTTTGCCGTGCCCCGCGGCCATCGGTTTGCCATGGCGGCGGAGGGTGAGGGCAAAGTCTTTGCGCCGAATGCCTTTCTGCGCATCGGCGCCGACAACAGCGTCACCGTACTGCTCGGGCATTCGGAAATGGGCCAGGGCATCTGGACCGGCCTGACCATGCTGATCGCCGAAGAACTGGATGCTGACTGGTCGACCATCCGCGTCGAACATTCGCCCGCGTCGGCGGCGGATTACGGCATGCCCGCTTTTGGCGGCATGCAGATTACTGGCGGCTCGACGTCAACCTGGATGGAGTTCGACCGTTATCGGTTGGCCGGTGCAACGGCCCGGCAGATGCTGGTCGAAGCGGCGGCCAAGCGCTTCGACGTCGCGCCTTCGACGATTCGCACCGAATCGGGTGTGGTGATTGCTGGCGATAAACGCGCAACCTACGGCGAACTTGCGGACGCCGCCGGGCAACTGCCGGTACCTGATCCGAAGTCCATCACGTTCAAGGAGGCCAAGGACTGGAAAGTCATCGGCAAATCGACCAAACGCCTCGATACCCCGGAGAAAATCACCGGCCGCGCCAAGTTCGGCATGGACGTGCAATTCGAGGGTTTGATGACCGCCATGGTCGCCCGCGCGCCGGCTTTCGGGGCGACGGTCAAATCCTTCGAAGGCGCTCAAGCATTGGCGATCCCTGGCGTACATAAAGTGCTGCAGGTACCGAGTGGCGTCGCGGTGATTGCGGAGCATTACTGGGCGGCGAAACTGGGCCGCGATGCGCTGAAAGTCGATTGGGACCTGGGGCCTCACGCGGATCTGAGCAGCGAAAAACTACTGGAAAGCTTTCGCAAACTGGCCACCACGCCGGGCACATCAGCCAGTCAGGCCGGCGATGCCAAGGGCAACTTCAGCAAAGCGGCGAAGAAGATCAACGTCGAGTACAGCGTGCCTTATCTGGCGCATGCGCCGATGGAACCGTTGAACTGCACGGTGAAAATCAGCGAGCAGAAATGTGAAATCTGGACGGGCACGCAGTTTCAGACGCTCGACCAAATGGTTGCCGGCAAAATCACCGGGTTGAAGCCCGAGCAGGTGGAAATCCACACGGAATTCCTCGGCGGCGGGTTTGGCCGCCGGGCCAATCCGACTTCGGATTTTGTCGCTGAAGCCGTGCAAGTGGCGAAAGCGGCGGGTCTGCCGGTGAAAACCGTGTGGTCGCGGGAGGACGATATCCGCGGCGGTTATTACCGCTCGATGTTCCTGCATCAGGCGCGAATCGGCCTTGGCGCGGATGGGCTGCCCCTGAGCTGGCAGCATGTGCTGGTCGGGCAGTCGATCATGACTGGCACGTTGCTGGAAGCAACCATGGTCAAGAACGGCATCGACCCGACGTCCGTCGAAGGTGTCAGCGACAGTCCGTACGTCAAAGGTCTGGCCCACCATCAGGTCGATCTGCATTCACCGCAGACCGGAATCAACGTGCTGTGGCTGCGTTCGGTGGGGCATAGCCACACGGCGTTTGTCATGGAATCGCTGATCGACGAAATGGCCGCGGCGGCGGGCAAGGACCCGGTCGAATACCGGCGAACATTGCTCAAGGAACATCCGCGTCATCTCGGCGTGCTGAATCTGGCGGTGGAAAAGGCCAACTGGACAGCGCCGCTGCCGGAGGGCCACGCCCTCGGTGTCGCGGTGCACGAATCGTTTGGCAGTTATGTGGCGCAGGTCGCGCAGGTGTCCCAGGACAATCTGGCGATTCGCGTGCATCGGGTGGTGTGCGCGGTGGACTGTGGGATTGCGGTCAACCCGCAGAGCATCGCGGCGCAGATGGAATCGTGCATCACCTTCGGTCTGGGCATGGCGCTGCACAGCAAGCTCACGCTCAAGGACGGTGCGGTCGTGCAGTCCAACTATCACGATTATCAGGTGCTGCGGCTTAACGAAATGCCGGTGGTCGAGGTGCACATCGTGCCCAGCAGCGACAAACCTGGCGGCATCGGCGAGGCCGGTGTGCCGCCGACCGCACCGGCGGTGGCCAACGCGGTGTACGCCCTGACCGGGCAACGCCTGCGCGAACTGCCGCTGCAACTGTCGGGGGTATGAGATGAAACGACATCTGGTCTTGGGAGCGGTGGTGTTGGTCGGTCTGGGCGGCTATGCCGCGGATTTGTTCGCCGACGAGCAGGAGGCCTTGAAAGCCTTCGCCACGGTGCAGAAGGTGTTCCAGAGTCCGCGCTGTCAGAACTGTCACATTCCCGGCGATTCGCCGCTGCAATTCGACGCCGGCATTCCTCATGCGATGAGCGTGGTGCGCGGTATGGACGGCAAGGGCGCCGCCGGTTTGCCTTGTGCCACTTGTCATGCTGAAAACAATCCACCGGCCAGTTACGGCCCCCATGCCCCTCCGGGGGCGCCGCACTGGAGCCTGCCGCCAGCGGCGCACAAAATGGCCTGGATCGGCCTGCCGCCGGACAAGCTGTGCGCGATGATCAAAGACCGCTCGAGCAATGGCGACCGCGATTTCGCCGCGCTGATCAAACATGTCAGCGAGGACAAACTGGTCCTTTGGGGCTGGAATCCCGGCACCGGCCGCGCGCCAGTGCCGGTGCCGCACGACATATTCGTGAACCAGTTCAAGCTCTGGGCCGATGCTGGGGGGCCATGTCCTGTAGTGGGTGGTTGATTGGGTGAGGCCGAGGAGAATTAGCGCTACTCTTAGGAACACTGATGCCAATGGAGTGTGTGATGCTGGTTCCCCGAAAACCTGCCAACGAAGAGGCGCGTATCCAGGCGCTGCACGGCCTCAATCTTCTGGATTCGGCTCCCGAAGAGCGTTTCGACCGACTTACGCGGTTGGCCAAACGCCTGTTCAATGTACCGATTGCATTGGTGACGCTGGTGGACAAGGACCGCCAGTGGTTTAAATCCTGTGTCGGGCTCGATGCTACCGAGACGTCGAGGGACGTTTCCTTCTGCGGCCACGCGATTCTCAAGGATGACCTCCTGCTGGTGCGCGATGCCCGCGAGGATGAGCGCTTTCATGACAATCCGTTGGTGACCGGCGAGCCGAACATTCGTTTCTACGCCGGCTATCCGCTGACCGTGCCCACTGGCAACAAGTTGGGCACGTTGTGCCTGATCGACACCAAACCCCGTGAGCTAGACGACGAGGAGCGTGCACTGCTGCGTGATCTGGCCGAAATGGCCGAGCAAGAGCTGACAGCGGTGCAAATGGCGAGCATGGACGAGCTGACGCTGCTGTCCAATCGTCGCGGCTTCAAGCAACTGGCCCAGCATGCACTGGACGCCTGCGCACGGCTCAAACGGCCGGCAACGCTGCTGTTTTTTGACCTCAATGACTTCAAGCAGATCAACGATCTGTACGGTCATGCCGAGGGCGACAACGCGTTGAAGACTTTCGCCGATGTGCTGCGCATCGCCTTTCGTGAGAGCGATGTGGTCGGACGCCTGGGCGGCGATGAATTTGTCGCGCTGCTGACCGGCTCCAGCCACATCGAAACTACAGCAGTCATGGCACGTCTGAAGGAAATTCTCGAAGAACGTAACGCCACGCTGCACCGCGGCTACGCCATCCGCTTCAGCGTCGGCCAGATCGAATATGACCCGCAGCGCCATGAAACCGTGGATCGGTTGCTGGCCGATGCGGACGGGGCGATGTATGCGCATAAGCAGGTGTTGAAACGTAGTTGATATCGGGGCACGAGCAGGCGTGTGTTCACGCATTCGCCTGCTCGGATATTGTGTGCAAAGGAGTTACGTATACCGATGGACTAAGAAAGTCGATGTGAAAGCCTGATGAACCGTCACCAATCGCTAGATGAACGCCGCTGATACCTTCATTCATTTGTGAATTCATTTTGTAGTCAATGTCTGGCGTAATAGCTTCGTTCACCCCGATGGCAAACTCCGTCAGTTTCAGACCTCTATTGCCGGCAGCAAGATCAAGGAGTTTTATTTGCTCCTCGTCGTTTATCTTGAATGAAATTATGGTGTTGTCCTTTATCGATATAGTCGCACCTTCTTGAGCTATGCGATCACTAAGCCATCTAAGTGAGGATTTCAAGCCCTCTGGTAATGTTGGGTTTGGCTTTCTGAGTACTGTCAATATTCCTGCGACTCTTAATGTGCCGGTAAAATAAAATGGGCTGGGCTCCTCATGGTTCATATGTGCGTAGTGGACTTCAAAGAACTCCGCAACGGACTGAACAAAATTGCCAGATATCTTCCGGCAGCAGCGCGTAAGGCTTTGCGTGAGAGTGAATCGAAACTGAGGCTGTGGCGTTATTACCAGACAGGGAAAATCCCTGGTTGGAGTTCAACATGCTCAGCACCGACCGTTGCATCAAAAGCGAATGTTCAAAATTGCTGCGGAGCAGAAGTTTGAGGCTGTTGATTTTCCTTTTTCAGTTTTTGTTTTTTACTCCCAGGACTGCTTGGGAGAGATAAATTAGTACATGAGTTTTTTGATTTGCTAAACGGTTGATTTGAGTTTTTAAGAATAATTTTATCTATCTGTTTTATCGGAGGCGCGCTTTTAATTATTTGTCTGGGTTGTGGCTGTAGTACCGATCTGAAAATTGAATATCAGTGGCTTTTGTTGTTGTGAGGGGTGGATGTTTTGTAGTTAGGTTTATTTATGGTTTTCGGGTTTATATAAAACGTGGTCGGAGGGAAGCACAGTGCACGTATCAAAGAAATACCTGACAGAAGCATCTGTTCACGAGGCTTTGCTGTTGGACGATCTAACTGAAAAAAGCAATCCTGACCACGCAGTACGGCTATTGCTCGATGAAGTTCTTCTGGGGCTTGCCGAAAATGGCTGGCCTCGAGCCCAGTTGCAAGTTGGACCAAGGATCGTCTCCGCTGAAGAAAATTACGGATTACTTGGGTACGACCCGAAAGAGATCACGCTGGGTAGTGAACACACCCGATGGGTCGATGAACACTCCCTCTTGCGAACCCAAACCACGAGTCAGATCCCCAGGGCGCTTCAATTAGCCGCTCAGGTTCGACAACCGGGGCAGGCGGTCTTGTTGGCTGCGCCGGGAATAACGTTCAGGCGTGATAGCCGGGATCGCTGGCATTGTGCGGAGCCTCATCAAATGGATATCTGGGTATTGGGCGATCCAGAACTGGCATCACATGAAAATTTATTGCGTCTGATCGGCGATATTCTCAAAGTTGCTGCTCCAGAAAAACCCTGGATTTACAGCGATAGCCCACATCACTACACCGAGGGTGGAATCGAAGTGAACGTACTCAAGGACGGCACGCCGGTGGAGGTCATTGAGTGCGGCCTTATAGCGAAGTCTTTGCTGGAGCGTTTGAACATTGACCCGTTGCGACATGGCGGGCTGGCGCTTGGGATGGGGCTGGATCGCCTCACGATGTTACGTAAAGGAATTCCTGATATTCGCTTGTTGCGTGATCAGAACGTGCGCGTGCAGGCGCAAATGCATGATCTGAGTCCATGGACGTCGGTATCGCGCCTGCCTTCAATTGCACGGGATATATCATTGGCGTTAACGCCAGGCCTAAGTGAGGAAGTGCTGACTGAAAGGATGTTGCAGGCGGCGGGGGATTGCGCTGACTGGATTGAAGAGATGCAGATAAAGGGACGTTGGCCGTATGCGGATCTTCCAGTGCAAGCCATCGAACGGCTCGGCCTGCTGCCGGGGCAGGAAAATGTGCTTTTGCATGTGGTTTTGCGCGATTGTTCGCGATCAATCACTACCGCCGAGGCAAATGCCTTGTACGCCGAAATTCAGGCGGCACTGCATGAGGGCGCCCCCGGTGCAGGATACAAAATGGATCTGTCCAAGGCGTGACACGTACTGAACACAACCGATACACCACGGACCATGTAGCTGTGAGCCTGCTCGCGATGGCTCAGTATCAGGTGGCAAGGATTCAGAAAGTGCCACCGCCATCGCGCGCAAGCCCACTCCCGCAAGGGCTATGGTGTACTCAGATTTCGAGCATTCCAGAAGATCCTGCATGAGTGAAATTTCATCACTCGGACGGACTCAACGCCTGATAGAACGCCATCCACGTCGAGTGGCAGGTTTCGGTGTCGTTCAGATCAATGGCGGTCATTGCACGCTCCAGCGCCGCGGCTTCGTGCACTTTGTACAACTGGTTGACTGCGGCTTGGGCGATGGCGTTGACCTTGGCGGATGAAAAGGTGTCGGGCACCGTTACGGGTTGTCGCGCGAATGGCGCTCCCTCGACGCTGAGACGTTCAATCCTGACCTTGCAGTTCGCCGGGCTTTTGGGGCGAGTTCCTCGCTGGTATGCCTCCCCGTCTATTGGCAGTGAAGGCGGTGCCGCGCGGTCGGCTGTTGGCGTCAACAACGTCCAGTCGATATCCCTGCGCAACTGAACCTGCGAGTGTCGGACGAAGACTTCGAAGACCCGGGGCGTGTAGTCGCGTAGCAGCGCAATTACAGCGAATGGTCCCGAGTTGTTCCGCGGTTCAACTGCCGCGCCTGGCTGCGACACCGGACTCAGTGCAAACAGCTCCAGTGTGGAATCTTCGATATCAATCCGTTGTTGCAAAGGTAACTCGCAAAACGCTTCCTTGACCAAGGCCAGGCTGGCCTTTTTCATCTGAGCCAAGTGGGTGGTGAGGGCGAAAGAAAACTGCCCGCAGACCTCTTTCAGTCTGGAAAACTGCGGCGCCATTGTTTCCAGGTTCAGTTGGGCACGCCTGGAGCTCCAGCCCGTCATGTCGGGCATCAGTCGGTTGGCCATGTGTAGATCCACCAGGGAATATTGCGGCGGATCGGTTTCCGTAGCTGCGATTGCGTCGGTCCAGACCAGAACCTTATCTTCGAGGTGACGGTGATTGGGGAAAATGCTGCGCAGGTCAGCCAATGCCACGGTATAGGGCGTTGGGAAGACTGAGCGAAAACCGTCACGGCTCAGTTGGTCCAACTGGTGAGTGTGCTCGCGGAAGGCCGTGCCGGCCTTTGCCAGCGTGGACGAGTCGTAGGTGCTGACGTCAAGGCCGGGCTCTGGGTGGATCAAGCCTCTGGCAATGGCCCAGTCGACCAGCACCGATGTGCACGCGAGCCCGGTCTGAAAGGTCTGGAATCGGGGGATTGGATGTTTGGCCAGGGTCATCAATTGTTCGAACGTCATCACGCGCGCCAGTCCGGTTTTTAACTGTTCGATGTACAACACCATCTGTTTGAGCATGACCCAACGGCACGAACTCATGTAACCGACGGACTCGGGAATATCACGGACCAGAAACTCTGGCGCTATGCCCGATAGCATCAGGTGTGTGGCCAGTACTTTGTTTTTGACTGGCGTCAGGCCGGGTTGAGCGTCGATAAAGCGGCGCACTTCGCTGAAACTTTCGCCCCAGAAAAAGCGGTCGTTCAAGGGTTGGGCAATGATCCGTCGGGTGTGCTTTCCCATACTCGGGTCGAGACTCAATATCAGGGCAGCCAGGACCAGGCGCTCACGGTTTATCGCGTTGAGTGCCTTTGCCATGTCAGTCAATCTGAATTTGCTCAACAACAGGTTGCCCAGATCCTGGGCCCGGGGTGCGCTCAGGATCTGGTTGAACAGGTAGTCCGCTTTGGCGTACAGAGCGGATCGGGGCAGGTCGGTTTCAATGCCTTCGCTCAAATAGTCGATCAGCGGGGCCGAGCCTGAAGGCAGAAACGCTGCAGTGGCGTCGACAATGACCTGGCGTTCCTGCGAGGTAAACTGTTCAGTTTCATTACCGGGAGGGCCCAACAGATACCAGTGGTCCATGTGCACCGGATGCAGTATCAAAAGGGTTTTTTCCCACTGGGCGGTGAGTCGGGCAGAGCCGACGTTTTCAGGTACGTCCATTTCGTAGTAGCGCATCATCTGTATCAGACTGACTTTACCGTTGGTACGTATCTCTCCTCCCGCATCGCCTGCCAGGGTTTTTAGCTTCTCCAGCAACACTTTCAATTCCGCGTGTCGCTCGACTTGCCGCCCCAGGGCAATCCAGTTGTGATTGTTGCCGACGGTGCCTACCCGACCTGATTCGGTCACAAGCAACTGACTGTCCGCCGGGAGGTTTCTGTCTTTGAGAATCGCTTGAAAAGCCTGAATGTTCCTGAACCCCAGCAGTAATTCCTTGCGCGTGGCCACCAGTCGCCCCAACGTCGATGCAGGTTCCGGTTTGCTGAACTCCTCCAGACTGATCGTCTGGGTACTTTCCTTGTTCCAACTCAGCGCCTCCAGGCGCCCGATGATGTACTCACAGTTCTCAATGTCACCAAACGCTTCCTGGTAGCGCTTGATAAGCAGATTGGTCTGCACGTAGCCACTGACAAAGGGTGGGAGAGGCCACTTCGCTTCGCGCAACCGCAGGATCAGTTCGCGGGTGCCTTCGGCATTGTCCGGCAGCACAAAGCCGTATTGCGTCATGACGTGGCCGAGGTTGTGTTGAGACTCTGTCTTGGCAATTAAAGAGCAGGAGATCAGCGATACCGACTTAGCGGCAATGCGAGACTGGACGAAAGGCTGTTTGCGTTTCTCTATGGCCTGCAGGGCCTGCTCCAGTTCTGCCGCGATGGTCCGATAGTCTTCAAGCTGCGCGGTGCGCTCTCTGATCACCGCCGACGTCGTGTAGCCGTCGTTGTTGATCGCGGCAATTGCGCTGGTTTTCAGCTCATTGACAATCACCTGCGCCTGCTGAGGGTTTTGCGGTTCTGGATAGCCGTAGAACGCCAGCACCAGCCGGCGCGGAAAACGGGATTGAGGGTTGGCGGATTTACCGCCGATACAGGGCAAACCGAGCCCTGCCGGATCGATTCTTTGTGAAATCGACAGCAAGGTGGGCGCCATTCGCCACCAGCCGGAATCGTCTTCCAGGGTGAATATCCTGAGGACGGGCGCTGCGTGCGACGCTGTCAGTGCCTGCAAGGTCTCGCCTTTGAGGCTGAAAGTATCAAGGTTGACGTCGAACTGACTGGCCCAATAGAGAAAGTCCGGGCGCTGCAGAGCGGTCCAGTACAGTTCGGTCCACTCGCGTAACAGGCAGCCGCGCGGAATCTCAAGGGTGCGCGAGGGCGCCATGGCATTTGCGACGGGCACTTCGGTCAATTCGTTGATAAGACATTGGATCAATGCCTGTTGGTCCTGGTCGGCCGCTGGATCTGATTCGGTGTTGTTCATCTGTGTTCTCCAATAGGCGGTTGAAAACCGCTGAGCGCCGATTGTCGAACGACGGGGAGAACCTCCGGTGGTACATAGTTATCGCCCGTGCGCGAGTTTTGCGCAGGCGAAAAAAAACCGCCTCGAAAGGCGGTTTTTTCTACATCGAGATCACTCTTCGATGTTGCCCATGGCGGTGGTGTTGAAGCCGCCGTCCACGTACATGATTTCACCGCTGATGCCCGACGCCAGGTCAGAGCACAGGAACGCGCCGGCGTTGCCGACTTCGTCGATGGTGACGTTACGGCGCAGTGGGGTCTGCGCTTCGTTGGCGGCCAGCATCTTGCGGAAGTTCTTGATGCCGGAAGCGGCCAGCGTACGGATCGGGCCAGCCGATACGCAGTTGACGCGGGTGCCGTCCGGGCCCAGGGAGCCGGCCAGATAACGTACGCCAGCTTCCAGCGAAGCCTTGGCCATGCCCATTACGTTGTAGTTAGGCATGGTGCGCTCGGCGCCCAGGTACGACAGGGTCAGCAGGCTGCCGTTGCGGCCTTTCATCATTTCGCGGCCGGCTTTGGCCAGGGCCACGAAGCTGTAGGCGCTGATGTCGTGAGCGATGCGGAAACCGTCACGGGTGGTGGCTTCGGTGAAGTCGCCGTCCAGTTGGTCGCCCGGGGCGAAGCCAACGGAGTGCACGATGCAGTCCAGGCCGTCCCACTTCTTGCTCAGTGCTTCGAAGACCTTGGCGATTTCTTCATCGCTGGCCACGTCGCACGGGAAGCACAGCTCAGGGCTCGAACCCCAGCCTTGGGCGAATTCTTCAACACGACCTTTCAGTTTGTCGTTCTGATAAGTGAAGGCAAGCTCAGCGCCCTCGCGATGCATGGCGGCAGCGATGCCGGATGCGATGGACAGCTTGCTGGCGACACCGACGATCAGTACGCGCTTACCGGCGAGAAAACCCATGTGTTGCTCCTCTTTCAGGTTATTGCGCAGTGGCTGGTGCCAAAAAAGCGGCTTCCAGCAACTGCTGTGTATACGGATGTTCAGGGGCGGCAAAGATTGCTTGCGCGTCTCCCTGTTCGACCACTTGGCCATGCTTGACCACCATCAACTGGTGGCTCAGCGCTTTGACGACAGCCAGATCATGGCTGATGAACAAATACGTCAGGTTGTACTTGGCTTGCAGTGAACGCAACAGCTCCACCACTTGCCGCTGCACCGTCCGGTCGAGCGCTGAAGTCGGCTCGTCCAGCAGGATCAGCGCCGGTTTGAGCACTAACGCTCGAGCAATGGCGATGCGTTGCCGTTGCCCACCGGAAAATTCGTGGGGGTAGCGGTGCCGGATTTCCGGATCCAGACCTACCTCCTTCAATGCCGCAATAATTGCCGCTTCCTGTTCGGCGGCGGTACCCATCTTGTGAATCCGCAGGCCTTCACCCACGATGTCGCTGACGCACATCCGCGGGCTCAGACTGCCGAACGGGTCCTGAAACACCACCTGCATCTCCCGGCGCAACGGGCGAATCTCGTTCTGCGTCAGGCAGTCTAGCTGCTTGCCTTCAAAACGGATCGCGCCTTTGCTGGCGATCAGCCGCAAAATCGCCAGACCCAGCGTGGATTTACCGGAACCACTTTCGCCCACAATGCCCAAAGTCTGACCTTGAGGCAGGCTGAAATTGATGCCGTCCACTGCCTTGACGTAATCCACCGTGCGCTTGAGCAGGCCTTTCTTGATCGGGAACCAGACTTTCAAGTCCTCGACCTCAAGCAGCGGCGCCCCGATTTTATTGGTCGCCGGGCCTCCGCTGGGCTCCGCGCCGAGCAATTCCCGAGTGTACGGATGCTGCGGCGAACGGAACAGCTCTGCGCACGATGCCTGTTCGACGATGCAACCGCGCTGCATGACACATACGCGATGCGCAATTCTTCGCACCAGGTTCAAATCGTGACTGATCAGTAGCAGCGACATGCCCAATCGGGCCTGAAGTTCCTTGAGCAAATCGAGGATTTTCAGCTGAACGGTCACGTCCAGCGCCGTGGTCGGTTCATCGGCGATCAGCAGTTCCGGCTCGTTGGCCAGAGCCATGGCGATCATCACCCGCTGGCGCTGGCCGCCGGACAATTCGTGGGGCAGGGCCTTGAGGCGCTTGTGCGGCTCGGGGATGCCCACCATCTCCAGAAGCTCCAGCGTGCGCCTGGTCGCGACTTTGCCGGTCAGCCCCTTGTGGATGCCGAGCACCTCGTTGATCTGCTTCTCGATCGAGTGCAGCGGATTGAGCGAGGTCATCGGCTCCTGAAAAATCATCGCGATGCGGTTGCCGCGGATGTGGCGGATGGTTTTCTCGCTCAGGCCCAACAGGTTTTGCCCGGCGTAATTGATGCTGCCGGCCGGATGCCGCGCCATCGGGTACGGCAGCAAACGCAGGATGGAGTGGGCGGTCACCGATTTGCCCGAGCCGGATTCGCCGACCAGTGCCAGGGTTTCGCCGCGTTTGATGTCGAAGCTCACGCCCTCTACCACCCGGTGCAGGCGCTCGCCGACACCGAATTCGACGGCGAGGTCGCGCACTTCGATCAGATTGTCCTGATTCATTTCACTTCCTCGGATCGAAGGCATCGCGAGCGGACTCGCCGATAAACACCAGCAAACTCAACATCAGCGCCAGCACCGCAAACGCACTCATGCCCAGCCATGGCGCTTGCAGGTTGGATTTGCCCTGGGCCACCAGTTCGCCCAGCGACGGACTGCCGGCCGGCAAGCCGAAACCGAGGAAGTCCAGCGCGGTGAGCGTACCGATGGCGCCGGTGAGGATGAACGGCATGAAGGTCATGGTCGACACCATGGCGTTGGGCAGAATGTGGCGGAACATGATCGCCCCGTTCTGCATGCCCAGCGCCCGCGCTGCGCGCACGTATTCGAGGTTACGGCCACGGAGGAACTCGGCACGCACCACATCAACCAGACTCATCCACGAAAACAGCAACATGATCCCCAGCAGCCACCAGAAATTCGGCTGGACGAAACTGGCCAGAATGATCAGCAGGTACAGCACCGGCAACCCTGACCAGATCTCCAGAAAACGCTGTCCGGCCAGGTCGACCCAACCACCATAGAAGCCCTGAAAGGCCCCGGCAAACACGCCGATGATCGAACTCAGAATGGTCAGCGTCAGGGCAAACAGTACCGAAATGCGAAAGCCGTAAATCACCCGTGCCAGCACATCGCGACCTTGATCATCGGTGCCCAGCAGGTTGTCCGCCGACGGAGGGGCAGGGGCCGGGACTTTCAGGTCGTAGTTGATGCTTTGATAGTTGTACGGAATCGGCGCCCACAGCACCCACGCATCCTTGGCCTTGAGCAGTTCACGGATGTACGGGCTCTTGTAGTTGGCTTCCAGCGGAAATTCACCGCCGAAGGTGGTTTCCGGGTAGCGCTTGATCGCCGGGAAGTACCAGTTGTTGTCGTAGTGCACCACCAGCGGTTTGTCGTTGGCGATCAGTTCGGCGCCCAGGCTCAGCCCGAACAGGATCAGAAACAGCCACAGCGACCACCAGCCGCGCTTGTTGGCCTTGAACAGTTCGAAGCGGCGGCGGTTGAGAGGGGACAGGTTCATCTCAATGCTCCCGGCTTTCGAAGTCGATGCGCGGATCGACCAGGGTGTAGGTGAGGTCGCCAATCAGTTTCACCACCAGCCCCAGGAGGGTGAAGATGAACAGGGTGCCGAACACCACCGGGTAATCGCGGTTGATCGCCGCTTCGAAACTCATCAGACCGAGGCCGTCGAGCGAGAAAATCACTTCCACCAGCAACGAGCCGGTGAAGAAGATACCGATGAACGCTGACGGAAACCCGGCGATCACCAGCAGCATGGCGTTGCGGAAGACATGACCGTAGAGCACGCGGTGACGGGTAAGGCCCTTGGCCTTGGCGGTGACCACGTACTGCTTGTTGATCTCGTCGAGGAAGCTGTTTTTGGTCAGCAGGGTCATCGTCGCGAAATTGCCGATCACCAATGCCGTTACCGGCAGCGCCAGGTGCCAGAAGTAATCAAGAACCTTGCCGCCCAGGCTCAATTCGTCAAAGTTGTTGGAGGTCAGGCCGCGTAACGGAAACCAGTCCAGATAACTGCCGCCGGCAAACACCACGATCAGCAGGATCGCGAAGAGGAACGCCGGGATCGCGTAGCCGACGATGATCGCCGAACTGGTCCAGACATCGAAGTGACTGCCGTGCCGCGTGGCTTTGGCGATCCCCAGCGGGATCGACACCAGGTACATGATCAGCGTGCTCCACAGCCCCAGCGAGATTGATACCGGCAGCTTTTCCTTGATCAGGTCGATGACCTTGGCGTCGCGAAAGAAGCTGTCGCCAAAATCCAGCGATGCATAGTTCTTGACCATGATCCACAGACGTTCCGGGGCCGATTTGTCGAACCCGTACATGTGCTCGATTTCCTTGATCAGCGCCGGGTCGAGACCCTGCGCACCGCGATAGGCGGAACCGGCCACCGACACTTCGGCACCGCCGCCAGCAATGCGGCTGGTGGCGCCTTCAAAGCCTTCGAGCTTGGCGATCATCTGCTCGACCGGCCCGCCGGGCGCAGCCTGAATGATCACGAAGTTGATCAGCAAAATGCCGAACAGGGTCGGGATGATCAGCAACAGTCGCCGAAAAATATACGCCAGCATCTGATTACTCCGTGCCCGCAGGGTCGGCTTGCAGTTTGGTTTCGACTTCTATCGCCGGTTTCGCGTCGGGTTTGACCCACCAGGTATTAATTCCGATATCGTACTTGGGCGAGATTTTCGGGTGTCCGATGTGGTTCCAGTACGCGACGCGCCAGGTCTTGATGTGCCAGTTGGGGATCACGTAATAGCCCCACTGCAACACGCGGTCGAGCGCGCGGGCATGGGCCACGAGACTTTTGCGCGTATCGGCGTTGATCAGGCTCTCGACCAGTTGATCGACGATCGGGTCTTTCAGACCCATGGTGTTGCGGCTGCTCGGCTTGTCAGCGGCGGCACTCATCCAGAATTCGCGCTGCTCGTTACCCGGCGAATTGGACTGCGGGAAACTGCCGACAATCATGTCGAAATCCCGCGAACGCACGCGGTTGATGTACTGCGAGACGTCAACACGGCGAATCACCAGATCGATGCCGAGGTCGCTGAGGTTGCGCTTGAGCGGCAGCAGCACACGTTCGAAATCGGTCTGTGTCAGCAGAAATTCGATGACCACCGGTTTACCGCTAGCGTCGACCATTTTGTCGTCGACGATCCTCCAGCCAGCCTCTTGCAGCAGTTGATAGGCTTCGCGTTGCTGGGTGCGAATCATGCCGCTGGCGTCGGTCTTCGGATTCTCGAAGGCTTCGCTGAACACCTGCGCCGGGAGTTTGCTGCGAAAGGGGTCGAGGATCGCCCGCTCATCGGCGTCGGGCAGGCCGGTGGCGGCCATTTCCGAGTTTTCGAAATAACTGCGGGTGCGCACATAGGCGCCGTTGAACAATTGCTTGTTGGTCCATTCGAAGTCGAGCAGCAGCCCCAGCGCCTGACGTACCCGAACATCCTGGAACACCGGGCGGCGCAGGTTGAAGACAAAACCCTGCATGCCGGTCGGGTTGCCGTTGGCGATCTGTTCCTTGATCAACCGACCCTCGGTGACGGCCGGGATGTTGTAGGCGTTGGCCCAGTTCTTCGCGGTCATCTCCAGCCAGTAATCGAATTGACCGGCCTTCAACGCTTCGAGGGCGACGGTGTTGTCGCGGTAATAATCGGTGGTCATCGTGTCGAAGTTGTAAAAGCCGCGATTGACCGGCAAGTCCTTGCCCCAGTAATCCTTGACCCGCTCGTAGCGCACCGAGCGCCCGGCCTTCACTTCGGTGACTTTGTAGGGGCCGCTGCCGAGCGGAATTTCCAGGTTGCCTTTGGTGAAGTCGCGCCCGGCCCACCAGTGTTTGGGCAGTACCGGCAACTGGCCGAGGATCAGCGGCAGTTCGCGGTTGTTGGTGTGCTTGAATTTGAACAGCACTTTCAACGGATCTTCTGCGATAACTTCGGCGACGTCATTGTAGTAGCCGCGAAACATCGGCGAGCCTTCCCTGGTCAGCGTCTCGAAACTGAACACGACGTCGTCGGCGCGTACCGGGTGACCATCTTGGAAGCGCGCTTCGGGGCGCAGGTAAAACCGCACCCAGCTGTTGTCCGGGGCCTTTTCGATCTTGCCGGCGATCAGGCCGTATTCGGTGAAGGGCTCGTCAAGGCTGTGCTTGGTCAGGGTGTCGTAGATCTGGCCGATGTCTTCGGCAGGTACGCCTTTGCTGATGAACGGGTTGAGGCTGTCGAAGCCGCCGGACCCGGCCTGGCGAAAAGTCCCGCCTTTGGGCGCGTCGGGGTTCACGTAGTCGAAATGCTTGAAGTCGGCCGGGTATTTCGGCGGCTCGTTGTACAGGGTCAAGGCGTGCTGCGGGGCGGCAAAAGCCAGCCCGGCGAACAGCAGGCCGCTGGCCTGCACGAGCAGGGCGCGGATCGGTTTCATTGATCTTTCTCCGAAGACTTCAGCCACCAAGAGCTCAGGCCCAGGGTGTAGGGCGGCGTGGTGACAAAGGCCAACCGGTTGCGGTAGGCCAGGCGATGATAATTGAGGTACCAGTTGGGAATGCTGTAGTGCTGCCAGAGCAGTACGCGATCAAGGGCCTTGCCGGCGGCGACCTGCTCGTCGCGGGTGCGCGCGGCAAGCAATTGTTCGAGCAGGTGATCGACCACCGGATTGGCGATGCCCGCGTAATTCTTGCTGCCTTTGATCCCGACCTGGCTGGAATGGAAGTACTGCCATTGCTCAAGGCCCGGGCTGAGGGTCTGGCTGAGCGTCATCAGGATCATGTCGAAGTCGAATTGATCGAGGCGTTGTTTGTACTGGGCGCGATCCACGGTGCGCAGGCGCGCGTCGATACCGATACTTTTGAGGTTCTCGATATACGGCTGGAGGAGGCGTTCCAGGTTCGGATTGACCAGCAACAGCTCGAAGCGAAATGGCTGGCCAGCGGCGTTTTGCAGGCGTTGGCCATTGAGCTTCCAGCCAGCCTCGGCAAGCAGCGCCAGGGCCTTGCGCATGGTGTCCCGAGGAACGCCGCGCCCGTCGGTCTGCGGCAGGGTGAACGGCTCGGTAAACAGCTTGGCCGGCAGTTGCTCCCTGTATGGCTTGAGCATCAGCCATTCGTGCCCGACCGGCAGGCCGCTGGCGGAAAATTCGCTGTTGGGGTAGTAACTGGTGGTGCGCTTGTACGCATTGCTGAACAGCGCGCGGTTGGTCCACTCGAAGTCGAACATCAGCCCCAGCGCTTCGCGAACTCTGGTGTCCGCGAAGGTCGCTCGGCGGGTGTTCATGAACAGGCCCTGACTCTGGGTCGGGATCTGATGCGCGATCTGCGCCTTGATCACCTCGCCGCGGCGCACGGCCGGGAAGTTGTAGCCGGTGGCCCAGTTCTTCGCCTGATGCTCGATGTAGATGTCGAACTCGCCGGCCTTGAAGGCTTCGAAAGCGACGTCGCTGTCACGGTAGAACTCGACTTGCATGCGATCGAAATTGTACTTGCCACGATTGACCGCAAGGTCCTTGCCCCAGTAATCCTTGACCCGCTCGAAGATCAGCTGGCGCCCCGGCGTCACCGAAGTGATGCGGTACGGGCCGCTGCCCAGCGGCGGTTCGAAGGTGGTGGCCTTGAAGTCGCGGTCTTTCCAGTAGTGTTGCGGCAGCACGGGTAATTCGCCCAGGCGCAGAATCAACAGCGGGTTGCCTGAGCGCTTCAACACGAAACGAATGCGCTGCTTGTTGAGTATGTCGACCCGCAGCACTTCCTGCAGCGCGGTGCGATACAGCGGGTGACCTTCCTTGAGCAGCAATCGGTAGGAGAACGCCACGTCGTAGGCGGTGATTGGAGTTCCATCGTGGAAGCGTGCTTCCGGGCGCAGATTGAACACCACCCAGCTGCGATCTTCGCTGTACTCCACCGATTGCGCGATCAAGCCGTAGCTGGATGCCGGTTCGTCACCGGATGGCGAATACTGGCCGGTGCCGACCACCAGTGGTTCGTTCAGCTCGTTGATGCCGTACTGAAGGAAATTCCCTGTGGAAACCGGGCTGGTGCCCTTGAAGGTATACGGATTGACCGTATCGAAGGTGCCGAACGCCATTACCCGCAACGTACCGCCCTTGGGCGCTTGCGGGTTGACCCAGTCGAAGTGGGTAAATCTGGCCGGGTACTTGAGCGTGCCGAATTGCGCATAACCGTGACTTTCGGTAATCGTCGCACTTGCGGGTGAGCTCAAGGCCAGGCTGATCAGGAGCAGGAGGAGGGGACGCTTCAAGTCAGATCTGATCCAGGCGGCTTGGGCTTTGTGGGCCGTACAGTAACAGCTTGTCTGGACAGGAAAAAGATAGCCGGGTAATGGGCTGTTAATCCTCTTGCCGAAGAACCCCTCACCCTGACCCACTCCCGGAGGGAAAGGGTCAGGGGGATGGATCTACCAGGCACCCCGAGTTCAAGCCAGACACCCGTCGAAAAAAAGCCCCTGAAATTCAGGGGCTGTTTTATCAATCAATGCGGCGAATAAACCGTGAGCATCTGCCCTGGCTTCAATGCCTTGCCGGCACCCGGATTCCAGCGCTTGAGATGTTGCATCTCAACATTGAAACGCTTGGCCACCACATACAGGGTGTCGCCGCGCTTGACCTTGTACTTGGTCTGCTGGGCGCTCTCGGCCTTGCCTTTGGCCTTGCTGTTCGCCGCAATTACGGTGTTGACCCGGCCACTTTTGCGCGAAGGGCTGCGCTTGGTGTTGTCCTGCATCACCAGGGTCTGACCGATCTTGAGGTTCTTGCCGGTCAATTTGTTCCAGCGTTGCAGATCCTTGACGTTAACCTTGTTGGCCTTGGCGATGGTGCCAAGGTTGTCGCCACGCTTCACGCGGTAGGCGCGCTTGAGCTGCGCCACTTCGGCAGGATCGGCACCGTCGAACACCGGTTTCAGCGAGCGCGGGCTGATCAGCTCGTCAGGGCGCATGGTTTGCAGGCTGGCGGTCAGCAGTTGCGCCTTGGACGTCGGCACCAGCAAATGCTGAGGCCCGTCGATGGTTGTGCGCTGCTTGAACGCCGGGTTGAGCTGGAACAGTTCGTCTTCGTCGATGTTGGCCACTGCAGCGACTTTCGACAAGTCCATGCGCTGGTTGATTTCGACGACCTGGAAGTACGGTTCGTTGGCGATCGGATTGAGATTGACGCCGTAGGCTTCCGGCGCCAGGACCACTTGCGACAGGGCCAGCAACTTTGGCACATAGGCCTGGGTTTCCGCTGGCAGCGGCAGGTTCCAGTAGTCGGTTGGCAGGCCGAGCTTTTCGTTACGCTCGATCGCCCGGCTCACTGTGCCTTCGCCGGCGTTGTAGGCCGCCAGCGCCAGCAGCCAGTCACCGTTGAACATATCGTGCAGACGGGTCAGGTAATCCATGGCTGCGGTGGTCGAGGCGGTGATATCGCGACGGCCATCGTAGAAACGGGTCTGACGCAGGTTGAAGTAACGACCGGTGGAAGGAATGAATTGCCAGAGACCTACCGCGTGGGCCCGGGAATAGGCCATCGGGTTGTACGAGCTTTCAATTACTGGCAGCAGGGCCAGTTCCAGCGGCATGTTGCGTTCTTCGAGGCGTTCGACGATGTAATGGATATAGAGACTGCCGCGTTCGCCGGCGTTCTCAAGAAAAGAGGGGTTGCTGGCAAACCACAGGCGCTGCTGCTCGATGCGCGGGTTCACGCCCAGGCCTTCCTGCAACTGGAAACCCTGGCGCATGCGCTCCCAGACATCCTGGGGAGCCTGTGGGCTGGGCTTCTCGGTCAGCCAGATCGGCTTCTGTTTGGCTCGCGCAGCAATGTTCGGCGTATGGGTCGCTTCAGGCTGCGGGGCGTGGCTGGAACAGCCCGCCAGCGTGGCAGACACCGCCACCGCGATGGCTTGCGCCAGGCGGGTCAACGCATCTGAATTGACGGACTTACGTATGGATGACGACATTGGCTGGAAGTAAGTTCCGGGCAAAAATGTCGGGCGATTCTAGAAAGTGCACCCCTTGCGGTCAACCATTCAGAATTTTTGTATCAGGCCATGGGGCTCTTAGAACGTATCTTTCCATGCCCGCAGAGCCGCAAAAACCTCACTCGGGGCCCGGTTTTGAGCGCCGTCCCGTTCGTCCACTTTTTGTGTAACCAATGTTTCAGTGGTCCGTAAAAACGGATTTGTAAGTTTTTCAAGCGCCAGGGTCGAGGGCAGGGTCATGACACCGTTTTGCCGTTGCCGGGTGACTTTTTCCAGACGGGCGGCAATATCCGCGTTGCCCGGTTCAACCGCTGCGGCAAACTTGAGGTTGCTCAGGGTGTATTCGTGGGTGCAATAGACCAGCGTATCTTCAGGCAGCGCGGCGAGCCGGCTGAGCGAGTGGTGCATCTGCTCAGGCGTGCCCTCGAACAAGCGGCCACAACCGGCGGCAAACAGCGTGTCGCCACAAAACAGCAAGCCGTGGTGATAATAGGCAATGTGTCCCAATGTGTGACCGGGCACCGCGTAGACATCGAAGTCCCAGCCGAGCACGCTGACGCTGTCGTTGTCCTTGAGGGCCACGTCCCGTGCCGGAATGTTTTCGCTGGCCGGGCCGTAAACGGTGGCGCCGCTGGCCTGTTTCAGGCGCTCGACGCCGCCGACGTGATCGTGATGATGGTGGGTGATCAGGATATCGCTCAGCACCCAGCCAGGATGGGCGTCGAGCCACGCCAGCACGGGTGCGGCATCGCCTGGATCGACCACCACGCAGCGCTGGGTACGGTGATCCTGTAACAACCAGATGTAGTTATCGGTGAACGCGGGCAGGGCACTGATCTGTATCATCGTCGGAATTCGCCAAGCGGAAAACATTGGCGCATCTTAGTAGTTCCTGGCGCGTTGGAGAATGACATGACCGATAAAGCGTTCGCTCAGGCAGATCCCGACTGGCTGGCGTTGATCAGTGCCGCCCGTGAATGGCTATCGGGCCCGCTCGGGCAATTTCTGCTGGATGAAGAGCGGCGCATGCTCGAAGACGAGCTGGCCCGGTTCTTCGGTGGCTATCTGGTGCACTACGGTCCCTCGGCCGAAACCCCGCCGTCAGCGCCGCAAGTACAGCGCAACGTGCGGCTCGGTGCGCCGTTGCCGGGTGTCGAGATCGTCTGTGAAGAGCAGGCCTGGCCATTGAGCGAGCACGCCGCCGACGTGGTGGTGATGCAGCATGGTCTGGATTTCTGTCTGTCACCTCACGGTCTGTTGCGCGAAGCGGCGAGCAGCGTGCGCCCTGGCGGGCATTTACTGATTATCGGCATCAACCCCTGGAGCACCTGGGGCCTGCGCCATGCGTTTGCTCACGACGCCTTGCGCAAGGCACGCTGCATCTCGCCTTCGCGGGTTGCCGACTGGCTCAATCTGCTGGGCTTTGCGCTGGAGAAACGCCGCTTCGGGTGCTATCGTCCGCCGCTCGCGTCGCCCAAGTGGCAGGCCCGCCTGGCCGGCTGGGAACGCAAGGCCGGTGACTGGCAACTGTCGGGAGGCGGCTTCTACTTATTGGTGGCGCGCAAGATTGTTGTCGGGCTACGCCCACTGCGTCAGGAGCGACGCGAGCCGATGGGCAAGCTGATTCCGCTGCCGATGGCCAAGGTCAACCGCCGCCGCATCGAACCGTAAACCCTTCTTTTTATAGTGGCCGGACTTGCTTCGGCCGCAGTCATCGTCGATCCGCGATTGGCGAGGCTCGCATTTTTTCTGGATAGATTGGCATGAGTGAAACCGTTGAAAGCGTAGAACTGTTCACCGATGGCGCCTGCAAGGGCAATCCCGGCCCGGGCGGCTGGGGCGCCTTGCTGGTGTGCAAGGGCGTCGAAAAGGAACTGTGGGGCGGCGAAGCCAACACCACCAACAATCGCATGGAACTGCTCGGCGCGATCCGCGGCCTCGAAGCCTTGAAGCGTCCGTGCGAAGTGCTGCTGGTGACCGACTCGCAGTACGTGATGAAGGGCATCAACGAGTGGATGGTCAACTGGAAGAAGCGCGGCTGGAAGACAGCTGCCAAAGAGCCAGTGAAGAACGCTGATCTGTGGAAAGAGCTGGACGAGCAGGTCAACCGCCACAAGGTCACCTGGAAGTGGGTGCGCGGGCACATTGGTCATCACGGTAACGAGCGGGCTGACCAGTTGGCCAACCGTGGCGTTGATGAAGTGCGCGGTTACAAGCAGAGCTGATTTTTTCCAATTTCACCGTAGCGCCCATTCGCGAGCAGGCTCGCGCCTGGAGGGGGATTTGTGCAGTTCACAAATCCCCCTCCAGGAGCGAGCCTGCTCGCGAAGAACTATAACGCGCCAAGGCAGATACACCCCGTGAGCGTGTTAAGATCCGCGTTTTGCCCGATTGACCCGTTGAGAGCTGAGCACTGATGGCCACCAGATCCGTTGTACTCGATACCGAAACCACCGGCATGCCGGTGACCGATGGTCACCGGATTATCGAAATCGGTTGTGTCGAACTGATCGGTCGGCGCCTCACGGGCCGGCATTTCCACGTTTACCTGCAACCGGATCGCGAGAGTGACGAAGGCGCCATCGGCGTCCACGGCATCACTAACGAATTCCTCGTCGGCAAGCCGCGCTTTGCCGAAGTTGCTGATGAATTTTTCGAGTTCATCAAAGGCGCGCAGCTGATCATCCACAACGCGGCGTTCGACGTTGGCTTCATCAACAACGAATTCGCCTTGATGGGGCGCCAGGATCTCGCAGACATCACGCAACACTGCTCGATCCTCGACACCTTGATGATGGCCCGGGAACGTCACCCGGGTCAGCGCAACAGCCTCGATGCGTTGTGCAAACGTTATGGCGTCGACAACTCCGGCCGTGAACTGCACGGCGCCTTGCTCGACTCCGAGATCCTCGCCGACGTCTACCTGACCATGACCGGTGGCCAGACCAGTCTGTCGCTGGCCGGCAACGCCTCCGACGGCAATGGCACGGGCGATGGTTCGGACAACTCCGCTACCGAGATTCGTCGCTTGCCAGCTGATCGCCAGCCTGCACGGATCATTCGTGCGACTGAAGATGAACTGGCTGCGCATCTGGTGCGGCTGGAGATCATTGCCAAGTCGGCCGGTGGCCCGGCGTTGTGGACGCAGATTGCCGAGGCTGACGCGCAGGCTTGAAGATCAAAAGATCGCGTTGCTGACAACTGGCCACCCTCGCCACTTTCGCTGCAACCCTCTACCCTGAATGCATTGGCGGATTCGAATCCGCCGCCTCAGGACACTGAGCCTCATGTACAAAGACTTGAAATTTCCGGTGTTGATTGTCCATCGTGATATCAGGGCCGACACGGTCGCCGGCGATCGTGTCCGCGGCATTGCCCGGGAGTTGGAGCAGGAAGGTTTCAGTATCGTTTCGGCCACCGACTACGCGGAAGGGCGTCTGGTGGCTTCGACCCATCATGGTCTGGCATGCGTGTTGATTGCCGCCGAGGACGCCAGCACCGACTCGCATCTTTTGCAGAACATGGCCGAACTGATCAGCCTCGCGCGGGTGCGGGCGCCGGATCTGCCGATCTTTGCCCTGGGCGAGCAAGTCACCCTGGAAAATGCCCCTGCCGACGCCATGGCCGAGCTCAATCAACTGCGCGGCATCCTTTACCTGTTCGAAGACACCGTACCGTTCCTGGCCCGGCAAGTGGCGCGGGCGGCGCGCAAGTATCTCGACGGTTTGCTGCCGCCGTTTTTCAAAGCGCTGGTGCAACACACTGCCGACTCCAATTATTCCTGGCACACCCCCGGCCATGGCGGCGGCGTGGCGTATCACAAGAGTCCGGTGGGGCAGGCGTTTCATCAGTTTTTCGGTGAAAACACTCTGCGTTCCGACTTGTCAGTATCGGTGCCCGAACTCGGTTCGCTGCTCGATCACACCGGCCCGCTCGCCGAGGCGGAAGCCCGCGCAGCCCGCAACTTCGGAGCCGACCACACTTTTTTCGTGATCAACGGCACCTCGACCGCCAACAAGATCGTCTGGCATTCGATGGTCGCTCGCGATGATCTGGTGTTGGTGGATCGCAACTGCCACAAGTCGGTGCTGCACGCGATCATCATGACCGGCGCGATCCCGCTGTACCTGTGCCCGGAGCGTAATGAACTGGGGATTATCGGCCCGATACCGCTGAGCGAATTCAGCCGCGAATCGATTCAGGCCAAGATCGACGCCAGTCCGCTGACCAAGGGGCGCGCGCCGAAAGTGAAACTGGCGGTGGTCACCAACTCGACCTACGACGGGCTCTGTTACAACGCCGAACTGATCAAACAAAGCCTGGGCAATAGCGTCGAAGTGCTGCATTTCGACGAGGCCTGGTACGCCTATGCGGCGTTTCACGAATTCTTCGCCGGGCGCTATGGCATGGACACTTCGCGTAGCGAAGACAGTCCTCTGGTGTTTACCACCCATTCCACTCACAAGATGCTGGCCGCGTTCAGTCAAGCCTCGATGATTCATGTCCAGGACGGCGGCGCGCGGCAACTGGATCGTGATCGTTTCAATGAAGCATTCATGATGCACATCTCGACCTCGCCGCAGTACAGCATCATCGCCTCGCTGGACGTGGCCTCGGCGATGATGGAAGGCCCGGCCGGGCGCTCGCTGTTGCAGGAAACCTTCGACGAAGCCCTGAGTTTTCGCCGTGCGCTGGCCAATCTGCGTCTGCACATCGCGGCGGATGACTGGTGGTTTTCGATCTGGCAGCCGCCGGGTGTCGAAGGCATCGACCGCGTCCACACCGAGGACTGGCTGCTCAAACCCGACGCCGACTGGCATGGTTTCGGCGAGGTCAGCGACGATTACGTGTTGCTCGATCCGATCAAGGTCACGCTGGTGATGCCGGGCCTGAACGCCGGTGGCGCGTTGAGCGAGAAGGGCATCCCGGCGGCGGTGGTCAGCAAGTTCCTCTGGGAGCGTGGGCTGGTGGTGGAGAAGACCGGGCTGTATTCGTTTCTGGTGTTGTTCTCCATGGGCATCACCAAAGGCAAATGGAGTACGTTGCTCACCGAGTTGCTGGAGTTCAAGCGCAGTTACGACGCTAATGTAAGTCTGGCGACGTGTCTGCCGTGTGTTGCCCAGCAAGATACCGCACGCTATCGCGGCATGGGCCTGCGGGATTTGTGCGATCAATTGCACGCCTGTTATCGCAGCAATGCCACTGCCAGGCATCTCAAACGCATGTACACGGTGCTGCCGGAAATCGCCATGAAGCCGGCCCACGCTTACGATCATCTGGTACGTGGTGAAGTCGAGGCGGTGCCCATCGACGAGCTGGAAGGGCGGATTGCCGCCGTGATGCTGGTGCCGTACCCGCCGGGCATTCCGTTGATCATGCCCGGTGAGCGCTTTACCGAGTCGACTCGCTCGATCATCGATTACCTGAAATTCGCCCGCACGTTCGATAGCAGCTTCCAGGGTTTCGTTGCTGATGTACATGGACTGCAACATGAAGACGAAGGCAATGGGCGGCATTACACCGTCGATTGCGTCAAGGAATGAGGAGCTTTGCGAGCATGCAACCGGTCATGAATCCAAAACACCCAGGGCTGTCGGTGCGGGTTGCCGATGAAGGTTTTGCGCCTTATATCTGGGGCAGCGACTTCAGTTTTGAAGTCGCGGCGTATGGTGCCGCTGTTATCGGCAAGCCCGTCGACCAGTGGCGGGTGACGCCCATCGTGCCGTACCGCAAGTGCTATGGTATCGATCCCGAGGAATTCAGCAGCTTTCACAAAGCTGCCGACAGCGCAATATTCATGGCCTACCTCGATGATGAGCCGGTGGGCCATCTGGTGATCAGCACCAACTGGAACGGCTTTGCCCATATTGATGAACTGGCGGTGCACGCGCCGGCCCGTCGCCATGGCGTGGCCAAGGCATTGCTGGATGTGGCGCAGTTCTGGAGTCGCAAGAAGAAGCTGCCGGGCATCATGCTGGAAACCCAGAACAACAACCTCGGCGCCTGTCGGCTGTATGAGCGATGCGGGTATGTGATTGGCGGCGTCGACAAGTTGCGTTATCGCGGTATTGATCCGAACACCGCCGAAGAGGCGCTGTTCTGGTATCGATTGTTCGATAACCCGCTGGAAAATCCGCTCAGTTCGACAACATCGCCTCGGCTTGTTCCGTGATGATCGCCAGTAACGTCTGAATCGCCGATGAGGGTGCGGCGTGTTTGAAGGTCAGGGCGTAGAGGCTGATCGGCACGGCAGGCGACAACGGACAGACATCCAGCCCGGCCGCACGCGCTCCGAGCGCGGTAAACGGGTCGACGATGGCCAGCCCTTCACCAGCCTCGACCATGCTGCGCATCATCTGGTGGGTTTGCACGCGGGTCTGGATACTCGGCGCCGGACGCACGGCCTGGAGTTTGTGATCCAGCGCCGGGCTCAACGGGTCCTGACCCTCGAGTCCGACCATCGTCTGGCCCGCCAGATCCTGTAGGGAAATGTACTTTTGTCTGGGTTGCAGCCAGCCGTGCGGCGCGAGCAGTTGCAGCTTGCTCTGGGCCAGTGGCTGGCAATGAATGTCGGGGTGTTCGGGGTCGTGCAAGCTCAAGCCGAGATCGCTTTCGCGCAGCAGCAAGCTGCGGACGATGTCGCGGGTCGGCGCGCTGAGCAGGCTGCACGGTGCGTCAGGCAGGCGTCGACGCAGGGCGGCCAGGCTGTGCGGGAGTAATTGTTGCGCCAGCGGCGGGGTGCCGATGATGCGCAGCGGCGGTGCGAGGTATTGCTTGAGGCTACTGGCCAGGCGTTGCACCGGTTCCAGCGCTTCGTAAACGTGCGCGATTTCCACCTGCAACGCCCGCGCTTCGGGCGTCGATTGCAGGCGCCCGCGAACGCTGGCGAACAGCATGAACCCTAACTGACTCTCGGCTTCGCGCAAACGCTCTTCGACTTCGGTCACCGGCAACTGCAGCCATTCGGCGGCGGTGCCCATGTGACCAGTCTGCAAGAGCGCCTGAATCACTTCGATATGGCGTAAACGCATGCGTGAAGTCCATGTTCAGCAGGTGGGGTCAGAGGCCGAATCCTACCCCAAGTCTGCGCATATGACTTCTGCTCATAACGCACGCTTATGAAGCGACGATTGGCTCAGGTTCGCGCGTCAGGATAATGCCCGACTGAACCAGCTTGAATTCAGCGTCATCAAGTTTCTCGATGCGATCGCCAATCGCCAGTTTGTAAGTGGTGACGGGCTCCTTGCCGGTGATTCCGTCCGCCGACGGAGTGGATTCCTGGAACTCATGCACGGAATAAACGCGGCCTTCCGCATCTCTTGCATGGAACTGACCGACGAGTACTGCTGCCATCTGCTTAGAACCTCTGGAGATAAAACGCTTGATTTGCGGCTTGGTAGACCGTCATCAGGTGCTGTAAGTTTTCCTACAGGAAAAAAATAATCAGCAGGCGGGAATTTCCCTCCTCTGCTGGTGAAATCGTCATCGAATCATCTATAACTAGTGGCTCCCCCACTGACAGTCGAGAGTTTCCATGAGCAATGTCTACAACGTCGCAGTAGTGGTTGGTAGCCTGCGTAAAGCTTCGATCAATCGTAAGGTCGCTTTGGCACTGGCTGAGCTGGCGCCGGCGAACCTGAAGCTTGAGATTGTCGAGATCGGCGACCTGCCTCTGTACAACGAAGACATCGACGGTGATTCACCGCCCGCAGCCTACAGCACTTTCCGTGAAAAAGTGGGTTCATCCGACGCGTTGTTGTTTGTGACGCCAGAGTACAACCGTTCCGTGCCGGCACCGCTGAAGAATGCCATCGATGTCGGCTCGCGGCCTTACGGCAAGAGCGCCTGGAGCGGCAAGCCGGGCGCGGTGATGAGTGTATCGCCGGGGGCAATCGGTGGTTTTGGCGCGAACCAGCACCTGCGCCAGTCGTTTGTATTTCTTGATGTTCACTGCATGCAGCAACCGGAAGCCTATTTGGGTGGCGCGGGCTCGGCATTTGATGAGGCGGGTAAATTGAGCGAGTCGGTGAAGCCGTTCTTGCAAAAGTTTATTGATGCCTTTGGGCAGTTCGTCGAACAACACAAAAAGTAATGACCTCTTAACCGAAACCCTGTGGGAGCGAGCTTGCTCGCGTAGGCGGACTTTCAGCCACCCATAATGTGTGGCTGAAGGCCTCTTCGCGAGCAAGCGCGCTCCCACAGGTTTTGTGGATTGGCTTATTTCCCCTATTGAAGGTTGTTACGAATGCTCTTTGCGTCACTGATTTTTTTACTGACCATTACCCTCGTGATCTGGCAACCCAAAGGCCTCGGTGTCGGCTGGAGTGCGACGTTGGGCGCGGTGCTGGCGCTGATCTTTGGGGTGGTGCACCTCAGTGATATCCCGCTGGTGTGGCAAATCATCTGGAACGCCACCGGCACTTTTGTCGCGCTGATCATTATCAGTCTGCTGCTTGATGAAGCCGGTTTTTTCAATTGGGCCGCATTGCACGTGGCGCGCTGGGGTCGGGGCAGCGGGCGCAAACTGTTTGCCTTCATGGTGCTGCTCGGCGCGCTGGTGTCGGCACTGTTCGCCAATGATGGAGCGGCGTTGATTCTTACGCCGATTGTCATTTCCATGCTGCTGGCACTGCGTTTTTCGCCGGCAGCGACCCTGGCGTTCGTCATGGGGGCAGGGTTTATCGCCGACACCGCAAGCCTGCCGCTGGTGGTGTCGAACCTGGTCAACATCGTCTCGGCGGACTTCTTCAACATCGGCTTCAACCGCTATGCGGCGGTGATGGTGCCGGTGAACTTCGTCAGTGTGGCCGCGACGCTGGGGATGCTGATGTGGTTTTTCCGTCGCGATATTCCGGCGGCTTACGACCCCGAACAGCTTGAGCGTCCGGAAACCGCGATCCACGACAAAGCCACGTTCTATGCCGGTTGGGCGGTGTTGGCGATTTTGCTGATCGGCTGTTTCGCGCTGGAACCGCTGGGCATTCCGATCAGCGCGATTTCCGCTGTCTGCGCGGCGCTGCTGCTGGCGATCGCCGCCCGTGGCCACAAGATTTCCACGCGCAAAGTGATGAAAGAGGCGCCGTGGCAGATCGTGATTTTCTCGCTGGGCATGTATCTGGTGGTCTACGGCCTGCGCAATGCCGGATTGACCGGGTATCTGGCGGGCTGGCTCGATGGTTTCGCCGGATATGGCGTGTGGGGCGCGGCGTTCGGAACCGGCGTGCTGACGGCGCTGTTGTCATCGATCATGAACAACATGCCGACGGTGCTGATAGGGCTCTTGTCGATTGATGCCAGTCAGGCGAGCGGAGTGGTCAAGGAGGCGATGATCTACGCCAACGTGATCGGCAGCGACCTGGGGCCGAAGATCACGCCGATTGGCAGTCTGGCCACTTTGCTGTGGCTGCATGTGCTGGAGCGCAAGGGGATCCGGATTGGCTGGGGGTATTACTTCCGGGTGGGGATTGTGCTGACGGTGCCGGTGTTGCTGGTGACGTTGGCGGCGTTGGCATTGCGCTTATCCCTTTGACCGGGTTGACCCGATCGCTGGCAAGCCGGCTCCCACTGGATTCGCGGTGCACGTAGAACCTGTGGGAGCTGGCTTGCCAGCGATGGTGCCGGTATGAACACCACAGATTCTCAGGGTTGCCCGGGGACATTCGGCCAAAGGTCGGACACCAGAAACAGCCGCTCCGCCTCTTCCCATTCCCCTCGCGCATTCTCGGTCAGGCGCACCATCAGTTGCGCTGGCGCCAAGGGTTCCAGCGCCTCGAGCCACATCTGCAAATGCTCACGGCTCCAGGTCTGATCCGCCGGGTAATGCGCCGGCGCCAGCCAGGCATGGCGGGGCAGGGGTTGCCAACGTCCCGGCGGGCGCTGCGCCAGGAATGCCGGCCAGTCTTTCTGATGCAACCAGCTGCCACGCAAATGCTGCGGATGCGCGCCATTCGGTGATTGCGACTTGCCGGGCCACGGGTACAGCAGATATCCACCCAGCCACAGTTGCGCACTGAAGGCCTCGATATCCAGTGCAGCCAGGGTTTCACGACTTTCCGGGCGCGCCGAAATGGGCAGTTGATGTTCGGCCAGATGCGCCAGTTTACGATCCAGTCGATCATGGCAACCCGGCCCCAGCCACTGTGCCGGATCCTGGCCGTCGCCGTTTTGCGGGCCGAGGTAGAGTTTGATCGCCAGTTCCAGGTGATGCACGCCGTCGCGATCACGCAGCAGCATGTCCAGCTCGCCAAGGGTGTGCCCCTGACGGCGGATCGGCAGATTGGCCGCGATCAACTCAATGCCCGGCGCGTGCTGCACGGCAAACTGCCACAGCCGCTCGTAATACAAGCCCAGACGCCGCGTGCGCGCCTGGGACAACCAGTGCAGCAAGCCGCTGCTGTCGTGATCGAGCTGACGCAGCCATTGCTCCAGTCGCTCGGGATCGCTGACCCAGTCGCTGCCCGCCAGCGGATGGCGCTGGGGCCACGGCGTGGTCGCGAGCATCGGCGGGGCGAGGATCACCCACGCCAGATCGCGCACGTGCGGATGGCGTAATCGGTGGGGTAGCTGCAGCAGGTCGGGAAATAGGATCATCTTGCGAGCATAGCCTTAAACACGCGCCCGCCCTTGAGGCTGAAAGGATTTTGTCTAACGGCGGCTTTCGCCCATAATCGGGTTTTTCGCGTTTTCGATTGTCCGCAGAGGTCCCATGGAGCAATTTCGTAATATCGGCATCATCGGTCGCCTGGGCAGTTCTCAGGTGCTGGATACCGTCCGCCGACTGAAACGGTTTCTGCTCGATCGTCACCTGCATGTGATCCTCGAAGACACCATCGCCGAAGTCCTGCCGGGGCATGGCCTGCAAACATCGTCGCGCAAGATGCTCGGTGAAGTCTGCGACATGGTCATCGTTGTCGGCGGCGACGGCAGCCTGCTCGGCGCCGCCCGAGCGCTGGCCAAACACAATACGCCGGTGCTCGGGATCAACCGTGGCAGCCTCGGGTTTCTCACCGACATTCGCCCGGATGAGCTGGAAGTCGAAGTTGCCAAAGTGCTCGACGGCCATTACCTGGTGGAAAACCGGTTTCTGCTGCAAGCCGAAGTTCGCCGCCACGGCGAGGCCATCGGACAGGGCGACGCGCTCAACGATGTGGTGCTGCACCCCGGCAAGTCGACGCGAATGATCGAGTTCGAGCTGTACATCGACGGCCAGTTCGTCTGCAGCCAAAAGGCCGACGGCCTGATCGTCGCCACGCCGACCGGCTCCACTGCATATGCGCTGTCTGCCGGTGGCCCGATCATGCATCCCAAGCTCGACGCCATTGTGATCGTGCCGATGTACCCCCATATGTTGTCCAGCAGGCCAATTGTGGTCGATGGCAACAGTGAGCTGAAAATCGTCGTGTCCAAAGATATGCAGATCTACCCGCAAGTCTCCTGCGACGGGCAGAACCACTTCACCTGCGCGCCGGGCGACACCATCACCGTCAGCAAAAAAGCGCAAAAGCTGCGGCTGATTCACCCGCTCGACCACAACTACTATGAAGTCTGCCGGACCAAGCTCGGCTGGGGCAGCAAGTTGGGTGGTGGAGGCGACTGATGCTCGATCCCGCGCGCAGTTATGACTTGATTGGTGACGTGCACGGATGCGCGCTGACCCTCGAACACTTGCTTGATCGCCTCGGCTATCACAAGCAGGGCGGGGTCTGGCGGCATCCATCGCGCATGGCCGTGTTCGTCGGCGACATCATCGACCGCGGCCCGCGGATTCGCGAGGCGCTGCACATCGTCCATGACATGGTCGAGGCCGGTCAGGCCTTGTGCATCATGGGCAACCACGAATTCAACGCTCTGGGCTGGAGCACCCCGGCGCCACCGGGCAGCGGCAAGCAGTTCGTGCGCGAACACACGCCGCGCCATGCGCGCCTGCTGCATGAAACACTGACGCAATTCGAAGACCATCCGGGCGACTGGCATGACTTCCAGCAGTGGTTCTATCAACTGCCGCTGTTCGTCGATGCCGGGCGTTTTCGCGTGGTGCATGCCTGTTGGGATGCCGGCCTGATCGAGCCGTTGCGCGCGTTGTTCCCCGACGGCTGCATCGATGAACACTTTCTCCAGGCTTCGGCAGTGCCCGGCAGTTTCGCCTGCACCGTGTTCGACCGCTTGCTGCGCGGTACCGACATGCGTCTGCCCGACGGCCAGACCATGACCAGTGGCGATGGTCTGGTGCGTTCGTTCTTCCGCACCAAATTCTGGGAAGACGATCCGAAAACCTACGGCGACATTGTCTTCCAGCCTGATGCATTGCCGGAACCGGTGGCGCAAATCCCACTGACTTCAACCGAAAAGAATTCCCTGCTGCGCTACGGTGTCGATGAGCCATTGCTGTTCGTCGGCCACTACTGGCGCAGCGGCAAACCGGCGCCGATCCGCCCGAACCTCGCGTGTCTGGATTACAGTGCGGTGCTCTACGGCAAACTCGTCGCCTATCGTCTGGATCAGGAAACGCGTCTGGATCCGCATAAATTTGTCTGGGTCGATGTCGAGCGGCCGGAGGTCCTGCAATGAGTTCGGTAGCGGTATTGCGTCTGCCCCTGGCGGTGGATCTGAGCGGTTTCGTCACGCTGTTGCAACGCATGCAAGTGCCCCATCGAGTCAGTGAAGAGGCGGGCGAGCAGGTGCTCTGGGCGCCTGCGGAGATCAGCGACGACGTGCGTTCGTTGTACGAGCGTTTTCCGGCGGGCGACCCGGATCAGCAGCTGGATATCCCGGTTACCCAGACTTTCAAGCGCCCCGGTTTTGCCGAGCAACTGAAGCATGCCAAGGCTACCGGGTTCATCCTGCTGCTGAGCCTGATAGTCGGCGGGTTGACCTTCCTCGGCGAAAATCTTGAAACCCTTCGCTGGCTGACCTTCCTCGATTTTCGCGTGATCGGCGAGTACATCCACTTCACGCCATTGGCCGACAGCCTCGCGGCGGGGCAGTGGTGGCGTCTGGTCACGCCGATGCTGATTCACTTTGGCATCCTGCACCTGGCCATGAATGGCATGTGGTACTGGGAGCTGGGGCGGCGCATTGAGTCGCGTCAGGGCAGCATCAATCTGATCGGCCTGACCTTATTGTTCAGCCTCGTTTCCAACTACGCGCAATTTGTCTGGAGCGGCGCGACCCTGTTCGGTGGCCTGTCCGGCGTGCTTTACGGCTTGCTTGGGCATTGCTGGATCTTCCAGTTGCTGGCGCCGAACCCGGCTTATCGCCTGCCGCGCGGCGTGTTGGTGATGATGCTGGTGTGGCTGGTGGTGTGCATGTCCGGGCTGATCTCGATGATCGGTTTCGGCGAAATCGCCAACGCCGCGCATGTCAGCGGGTTACTCATCGGATGCTTCACCGGTTTGTTGGGTGGTTTGTATAACCGCCGTAAACTGGCCATCTAATTTTAGTTTGTAGATAAAGAGCACGGAGACCCAGATGTCCTCTTTTAACGACATGATCAAGAACATCACCCCGGACATCTACGAGAGCCTGAAACTGGCCGTGGAAATCGGCAAGTGGGCCGACGGTGGCAAGCTCACCGCCGAACAGCGCGAGTTGTCGCTGCAGGCGATGATCGCCTGGGAAATCCAGAACCTGCCTGAAGACCAGCGCACCGGTTACATGGGCCCGCAAGAATGTGCATCGAAGTCGATCGAAGTGCCGAACATCCTGTTCAAGTCGGATGCCATCCATTGATCGAGATTGGCCGCGGTGCAATCAGCAAAATGTCGGCGCGCCTTGACGGGCCGAACGTGCAATATGCGTTTCGTCTGGATGACGTCGAGGTGCCGGTCAACCCGTTGATCGGCACGACGGTGCGTCTGGAGTATCTGGGGGCGATCCACTGCACCCATTGCGGGCGCAAGACCAAAACCAGTTTCAGCCAAGGGTATTGCTACCCGTGCATGACCAAACTGGCGCAGTGCGACCTGTGCATCATGAGCCCGGAACGCTGCCACTTCGATGCGGGCACCTGCCGGGATCCGGTGTGGGGCCAGCAGTTTTGCATGACCGACCACGTGGTTTATCTGGCCAATTCCTCGGGCATCAAGGTCGGCATTACCCGTGCAACCCAATTGCCGACGCGCTGGCTCGATCAGGGCGCCAGTCAGGCATTGCCGATCATGCGTGTGTCTACGCGCCAGCAGTCAGGCTTCGTTGAAGACCTGTTTCGCAGTCAGGTGGCGGACAAGACCAACTGGCGTGCGTTGCTCAAGGGCGATGCGGTGTCTGTGGATCTGGCGCAGGTGCGTGATCAGTTGTTTGAAAGCTGCGCCGAAGGTCTGCAAGGCTTGCAGGAGCGATTCGGCCTACAAGCCATTCAGACGATTGCCGATGTAGAACCTCTCGAAATCCGCTATCCGGTCGAGCAATACCCGGCCAAAATCGTCAGCTTCAACCTGGAAAAGAACCCCATTGCCGAAGGCACGCTGCTGGGAATCAAGGGCCAGTACCTGATCTTCGACACCGGCGTGATCAATATTCGCAAGTACACGGCTTATCAGCTCGCCGTGCATCAATAAGGATTCCAGCATGCGCACCGAACAACCGAAGATGATTTACCTCAAGGACTATCAGGCGCCCGAGTACCTGATCGACGAAACGCACCTGACCTTCGAGTTGTTCGAGGACCACAGCCTGGTCCATGCGCAACTGGTGATGCGCCGCAACCCGGCGCGTGGCGCGGGCCTGCCGCCGCTGGTGCTTGATGGCCAGCAACTGGAACTGCTGTCGGTGACGCTGTCCGATCAGGAGCTGAGTGCCGATGCTTATCAGCTCAGCGAAAACAACCTGATCCTGCAGCCGACCAGCGAAACCTTCACGGTCGACACCAGCGTCAGGATCCACCCGGAAACCAACACGGCGCTGGAAGGCCTGTACAAGTCCGGCACGATGTTCTGCACTCAATGCGAGGCCGAAGGCTTCCGCAAAATCACCTATTACCTCGACCGCCCGGACGTGATGAGCAAGTTCACCACCACCGTGGTGGCCGAACAGCACAGCTATCCGGTGCTGCTATCCAACGGCAACCCGATTGCCTCGGGCCCGGGCGAAGACGGCCGGCACTGGGCAACGTGGGAAGATCCGTTCATGAAACCGGCGTACCTGTTCGCGCTGGTGGCCGGTGACTTGTGGTGCGTTGAAGATACCTTCACCACCATGACCAAGCGTGAAGTCGCGCTGCGCATCTACGTCGAACCGGAAAACATCGACAAGTGCCAGCACGCCATGAACAGCCTGAAGAAGTCGATGCGCTGGGACGAAGAGGTCTACGGTCGCGAGTACGATCTGGACATCTTCATGATCGTCGCCGTGAATGACTTCAACATGGGCGCCATGGAGAACAAGGGCCTCAACATCTTCAACTCCAGCGCCGTGCTGGCCCGCGCCGAAACCGCCACCGACGCCGCACACCAGCGGGTCGAAGCGATCGTCGCCCACGAGTACTTCCACAACTGGTCGGGCAACCGCGTGACCTGCCGCGACTGGTTCCAGCTGTCGCTCAAGGAAGGCTTCACCGTATTCCGCGATTCGGGCTTCTCCGCCGACATGAACTCGGCCACGGTCAAGCGCATTCAGGATGTCGCCTACCTGCGCACCCACCAGTTTGCCGAAGATGCAGGTCCCATGGCCCACGCCGTGCGCCCGGACAGCTTCATCGAGATTTCCAACTTCTACACCCTGACCGTGTACGAAAAGGGTTCGGAAGTGGTCGGCATGATCCACACCCTGTTGGGCGCCGAAGGCTTCCGCAAAGGCAGCGATCTGTACTTCGACCGTCACGATGGTCAAGCCGTGACCTGCGATGACTTCATCAAGGCCATGGAAGACGCCAACGGTGTTGATCTGACCCAGTTCAAACGCTGGTACAGCCAGGCCGGCACGCCGCGTCTGGCAGTGAGCGAGTCCTACGATGCTGCGGCGAAAACCTACAGCCTGACCTTCCGCCAAAGCTGCCCGGAAACCCCGGACAAGGTGGAAAAACTGCCGTTCGTGATCCCGGTTGAATTGGGCCTGCTCGACAGCAAAGGCAATGAGATCGCCCTGCGTCTGAGCGGCGAAGCGTCGGCCCAAGGCACCACCCGCGTGATCTCGGTGACCGAGGCTGAGCAAACGTTCACCTTCGTCGATATCGCTGAACAGCCGCTGCCATCCTTGCTGCGCGGTTTCTCGGCGCCGGTGAAACTGAGCTTCCCGTACAACCGCGATCAACTGATGTTCCTGATGCAGCACGACAGCGACGGTTTCAACCGCTGGGATGCCGGTCAGCAACTGTCGGTACAGGTGCTGCAAGAACTGATCGGCCAGCAGCAGAAGGGCGAAAGCCTGAAGCTCGACCCGCGTCTGGTGTCGGCACTGCGCACCGTGCTGTCCGATGAATCGCTGGATCAGGCGATGGTTGCCGAGATGCTCTCGCTGCCGGGTGAGGCGTACCTGACCGAAATCAGCGAAGTCGCAGACGTTGATGCGATCCATATCGCTCGCGAGTTTGCCCGCAAGCAACTGGCTGAAGGTTTGTTCGAGGCGCTGTGGCTGCGTTATCAGGCCAACCGCGACCTGTCGAAGAAAACCCCGTACGTGGCCGAGGCCGAGCACTTTGCCCGTCGTGCGCTGCAGAACATCGCGCTGTCGTACCTGATGCTCAGCGGCAAGCCGGAAGTGCTGGCAGCGGCGCTGGAGCAATTCGAAACGGCCGACAACATGACCGAGCGTCTGACCGCGCTGGCCGTGCTGGTCAACTCGCCTTTTGATGAGCAGAAGGACCTGGCGCTGGCGAGTTTCGCCGAGCACTTCAAGGACAATCCGCTGGTCATGGATCAGTGGTTCAGCGTGCAGGCTGGCAGCACGTTGCCGGGCGGTCTTGCGCGGGTAAAAGCGCTGATGCAGCACCCGGCGTTCAACATCAAGAACCCGAACAAGGTGCGTGCGCTGGTGGGGGCTTTTGCCGGGCAGAACCTGATCAACTTCCACGCGGCGGATGGCTCCGGTTATCGCTTCCTCGCGGATCTGGTGATCGAGCTGAATGGCTTCAACCCACAAATCGCTTCGCGCCAACTGGCACCGCTGACGCGCTGGCGCAAATACGACAGCGCCCGTCAGGCGTTGATGAAAGGCGAACTGGAGCGGATTCTGGCTTCCGGGTCGCTGTCGAGTGATGTGTATGAGGTGGTGAGCAAGAGCCTGGCTTGAGGAAGCGTTTGTGGCTTCCCCTCACCCTAACCCTCTCCCGGGGGGAGAGGGGACTGATCCGGGAATATTTGCGAACTGCACCGACTTGAGCGAATGGCTTTGAATCCATAATCGGCTCGATGTTTCAGGTCGATGTATGGCGCCATACACTTCGGTCGGCTCCCTCTCCCTCCGGGAGAGGGCTGGGGTGAGGGGGCCGCTTTTGACGCAGATCGAAATGTGGGAGCGGGCTTGCCCGCGATGGCGGTGTCAGATCCAACATCAATGTTGAATGATCTACCGCTATCGCTGGCAAGCCAGCTCCCACAGTTTCTTGCGTTACAGTCAGTTACTTCAAATCAAACCGATCCAGATTCATCACCTTCGTCCACGCAGCGACGAAGTCCTTAACAAACTGTTCCTTCGCATCCGCACTCGCATACACCTCCGCGACTGCCCGCAATATCGCGTTGGAACCAAACACCAGATCAACCCGCGTCGCCGTCCATTTCACGCTACCGTTTTTACGGTCGCGGCCTTCAAACTCGTCCGCGTCCGGTGAGGTCGGCTTCCACTCCACGCCCATGTCCAGCAGGTTGGTGAAGAAGTCGTTGGTCAGCGCTTCGGTCTGGCTTGTGAACACGCCGTGGCGGGTTTGCCCGACGTTGGTGTTCAGCACCCGCAGACCGCCGAGCAACACAGTCATTTCCGGCGCGGTCAGGGTGAGCAATTGCGCCTTGTCGATCAGCAGCGCCTCTGCCGCTACGGTGTATTTACCCTTGCTGTAATTGCGGAAGCCATCGGCAATCGGTTCGAGGAAACCGAATGACTCGACGTCGGTCTGCTCCTGAGTCGCATCCGTACGCCCCGGTGAAAATGGCACGGTGACCGAGTGGCCGGCATTTTTCGCCGCTTGCTCGACCCCGGCATTACCCGCCAGCACGATCAGGTCGGCCAGCGAAACTTTCTTGCCGGTTGCGCCGCCATTGAACTCGCCCTGAATCCCTTCGAGGGTTTGCAGGACCCTGGCCAATTGCTCAGGCTGGTTGGCCTGCCAGAACTTCTGCGGTGCCAGACGCAGGCGACCGCCGTTGGCGCCACCGCGTTTGTCCGAACCACGGAACGTCGACGCCGCCGCCCATGCGGTCGAAACCAGTTGCGAGACGGAAAGCCCCGATGCCAGCACTTTGTTTTTCAGCGTGGCCACATCGTTATCGTCGATCAGCGGATGAGTGACCTCGGGAATCGGGTCTTGCCATAGCAACTCTTCATTCGGCAGTTCCGGGCCGAGGTAGCGTGACAGCGGGCCCATGTCGCGGTGGATCAACTTGTACCAGGCGCGGGCAAATGCATCGGCCAACTGGTCGGGATTGGCCAGGAAACGCCGGGAGATCTGCTCGTAAGCAGGATCGAAGCGCAGTGCCAGGTCAGACGTCAGCATGGTCGGGTCGATACGTTTGTTCGGGTCATGGGCATGGGGAATGGTGCCAGCGCCCGCGCCATTTTTCGGTTTCCATTGGTGCGCGCCAGCCGGGCTTTTGGTCAGCTCCCACTCGAAGCCGAACAGGTTTTCCAGGTAGTTATTGCTCCACTGGGTCGGCGTGGTGGTCCAGGTCACTTCGAGGCCACTGGTGATGGTGTCAGCGCCCTTGCCGGTGCCAAAGCTGTTTCTCCAGCCCAGACCTTGTTCTTCCAGCCCGGCGGCTTCCGGTTCAGCACCGACGTTATCGGCAGGGCCGGCGCCATGGGTTTTGCCGAAAGCGTGGCCGCCGGCGATCAGCGCCACGGTTTCTTCATCGTTCATGGCCATGCGGCCGAAGGTTTCGCGAATGTCGTGTGCCGACGCTACCGGGTCCGGATTGCCCTCGGGGCCTTCCGGGTTCACATAAATCAGACCCATCTGCACCGCGGCCAGCGGATTTTCCAGATTGCGTTCACCCTGGTCGGTGCGGCTTTCTTCTTTGCCATGCAAATCCGGCTCGGCGACCAGAGTACCGTCACCAGGCTCCTGCATCGGCTCCTTGCTTTTGCCGTAACGGCTGTCGCCGCCCAGCCATTCGTTTTCCGAGCCCCAGTACACGTCTTCATCCGGTTCCCAGACATCCGCGCGACCACCGGAGAAGCCGAAGGTCTTGAAGCCCATGGATTCCAGCGCGACGTTACCGGTGAGAACAATCAGGTCAGCCCAGGAAATATTGCGACCATATTTCTGTTTGATGGGCCACAGCAGGCGACGGGCCTTGTCGAGGCTAACGTTGTCCGGCCAGCTATTGAGCGGGGCAAAACGTTGCTGGCCGGAGCCCGCACCACCGCGGCCATCCGCGGTGCGATAGGTGCCGGCGCTGTGCCAGGCCATGCGCACGAAGAGCGGGCCATAGTGGCCAAAGTCTGCCGGCCACCAGTCCTGGGAGTCGGTCATCAGTGCGCGCAGGTCTTGTTTCAGTGCCTGGAAGTCCAGGCTTTTGAAGGCGTTGGCGTAGTCGAAGTCCTTGCCCAGCGGATCGGACTTGGGCGAGTGCTGACTCAGGATCTTCAGGTTGAGTTGATTCGGCCACCAGTCACGGTTCGTCGTACCACCACCGGCGGCGTGGTTGAACGGGCATTTCGATTCGTTTGCCATGTTCGGGTCCTTATCAGGTCTGCGACGGCCGGCTCGTGCCGACTTCGGACTTGTAAGGCTAGACCCGAGTGGGCGAGTCGGCTAATAGCCCGACTATTGGACGCTGATAGCCAGAACCTTTTACCGTAGATATTGCTGCAAAACCCTCACTCGGCATAGCGCATAACCCCCTGTAGGAGCAGCCTGCGGCAGCTCCTACAGGGATTGTGCGATTGATCGGATTGCCGGGTGCGTCAGCTGGACTGGCCCGCTTCATCCTCCAACACTTCATCCAGGATATCTTCCTGCCCCGGTATTTCAGTAATCACACTGAAATCCGTCACCTCCACCGCACCCAGTCCATAACCCAGCAAATGGAACGAGAACGCCTTGCGCTGCTGCGGGTTATCAAAGCTGAAATCCATCTCCAGCGGTTGATCCGCCGTGGCGACCATTTCTGCTGGCAAGCCCAGTTGCACGTCCTGCTCGAATTCCTTGGCCTTGAGCTGGATATACGCCGCCTGTTGCGGATCGACAGAGCGTACGGTCAGGCGCACGCGGGTGTGCGAGCCCTTGGGCATTTCCAGGTATTGCGCGCCGATCAGGTTGTCGGCCCAGTCGTCGTTGATTTGTGCTTGCAGCGCAATGACGTTGGTGCTGCCGAACTGATAGCGATGGTTGAGCGGGGTGCGCAGCAGCGACAGGTCGAGTGCCGTGGCGCGGGCGGCGACTTGCCGGGCGCGCTGGCCGCTGTAGCTGCCCTTGAAGGTGGCGCTCTCGGCGATGAAGCCGGCGCTTTCGTAATAGCGGCAGCGGCGCGGCATGTCACATTCGGAGAAGATGCCCTGGCCGTCGTGATAGCGCAGTTTGCCGTTGGTGAACGACATGATTTCGCGACCGGAATCGTAGTCGCGAAACAGCGAACGGCCACTCAGCGCGGACGGCACCGGCAGGTCGAAGTAGTCGAGGATAGACGTGCTCAGATCAACATGACCATAGACCCCGGCATTTAGTCGCGGCAGTTTTGGCTGCTCCGGCGCCAGCGTCAGATTGAAGCCCCATGACGAGGCCAGACGTACGCCGTCGATGCCGTGGGATTCATCGGACGTGATCACCACCAGCGTGTCTTTGAGCACACCTTGGCGCTCAAGCCCTGCGAGGAACTGCTCCAGGGCATCGTCCAGATAACCGACGGCGGCCTGTTTGGGTGTCTCGTAGCGCTCCAGGTATTCCTCCGGCGCGGAGTAGGGCTGATGCGTGCCCACCGTCAACAACGTCAACATCCACGGCTGTTTCTGCTTGTTCAGTTGGCCGACGTAATCCAGCGCACCCTCGAAGAACGCTTTGTCATCCTTGCCCCACGGAAACTCCAGGTAGTTGGCATTGGTGAACCATTCCAGGCCATGAGTCGCATCGAAACCGATGTGCGGCATGATCTTGTCTTTGGCCATGAAGCGCAGGCCGGCGCCTTGCAGGTAGTGGGTGCTGAAGCCATGTTTGCGCAACTGTGCCGGCAGGCAGGCCTGATTGCGTTCTTTCTGGGTGAGCATTTCCACGCCTTTGGGCGTGCCGTTGTTGAGTTTGTCGTAATCGCCACAGAGCATCGCGTACAAACCGCGAATGGTCTGGTGCGTGTGCAGAACGTAATCCGGAGTGTTCATGCCGCGCTCGGCCCAGCGGCTGAGGTTGGGCATGAGGTCTTCCTGATAATGGCTGCCGATGGCTTCGCGATTGGCGCGGATGTAAGCCCCGGGAATGCCTTCCAGGGCAATGATCAAGACGTTGCGTGCTTGCCCCGGCCCGGCCAGCAGTTTTTGACCGTTGAGGTCGACGTCGGTGAGCCCGGCCATCGCCGGTGTGGCTTCTTCGACATCACCGTCAAGCCATTCCTCGGCCTGAATCTGAATATCGGCGACCTGAGTGGCGAGCAATTGATGCGGCAGGTTGTACGCGCGCCACGGATCGTCCTCGCTCGGCCACAGATTCTGCGTGCCCCAGTGCGCGGCGAACAATACCAGCGGCGCGCTCCAGACCGCGCGGGGCAGGGATGGGCGGACAATGCCGCGACCGGTGAACTGCGTCAGCAGCCAGAACGCCAAGGCCAGCAGCAATGTGATGCCCAGCGCCGGATGCGCCAAACCACCACCGGTGGAGTTTTCGACAAATTGCGGATCAATCAGGTAATGCAGATCGGAAGGATTCGGCAAACGGCCAACAGCGCTGACCAACTCGGCCGTTGCCACCGCCAACAGCGCCCAGAACAGCAGCACCGGCATCGCCAGCCACCATGCCCGGCGATGCAGCAGAACCACCAGCAGACTGCCGATAGCCAAATCCGACAAGTAGCCAAGCGGTGTCGACCAGTCCAGCGCCGCGCGCAGGCACACCGGCACGATCAGTACCAGCAGAATCAGAGAGAACAGGCGGGCATGTGGTTGCCGCAACCAGCGAAAAAGAGCGCTCACAAAAAAAAGACCTTCCAGTCATTAAATCGTCAAAAAAGTGTGAACGATGATACCAAGGGTCAGCTGTCTGATCGCCTTTTAAAACTTGAAGTTGATCCGATGTCGGGAGAACTTGTAAGCGTGGGCGCCGGCCTGGAGCCCAGTCAGGGTCGGGTGTCTGACAATTAACCGGGATACGGCAGGCGAATCGGTGCAGGTGTTTTTTTGTTTCAGGCTGTTTAACCGAAACTGGAATCCGCATGCACCGACTTTTGCTCAGTTCAAGCCATCATCAAAAATGCTTTCAATCGACAGCTCAAACGCCCGGGCAATCTGGAAGGCCAGCGGCAGGCTTGGATCGTAGCGTTCGTTTTCGATGGCATTGATGGTCTGGCGCGACACGTTCAGGCGTTCAGCCAGATCGACCTGAGACCATTTGCGCTCGGCGCGCAGTGCCTTGAGGCGGTTTTTCATTGGTAGCGGCGCCGGGCGATCTGCAGGCCGAGGATCCACATCAAGCCCATCACCGGCCAGACGCAGGTCCATGGAATATGCGGGGCACCGACGTTTTCCAAAAAGCCGTAGCTGAAGGTCAGCAGTGCCGAGGCGGCGAAGGCGAAGCCCAGTGCTTCGAACTGGATGCGCAGATGCATTTCATCCATGCGGCGCATGTTGCGCACGATGGCCCAGCACATTAAACCTGCCGGGAGGATCGGCGTCAGGGCGACGGCTGAACGCAGCGCAATGTTGGCCTCCATCAGGTACTGCGAGACGATCAATGACGCGATCAGCACCAACACGTAGAGAGTCAACGCCGCGCCCATTTCGAGGTAATACCGCTTCATGCTTTACTTCCTATGTAAAAGACCCTTTACATGCTTGCTGAATTTTCTCCCGATGTAAAGTAGGCTTTCCATCAGCTTGGCTACAGCCCTTCATCCTTGGCATTTAACGTCTTGCTTTCTGGACAGGGTAATGGCCACTCAGTAGCATTTGCGCTCAACGGACTTTCCCTGTGCACATCTTCGACGTGCAACTCTCAAGGAATCGACATGCGCGAAACCTCAAAGGCCGAACAACGGACGGTCGTGACGCTGGTCAACGGCGAGATTCACTACGAAAGGCAGATCAGTTTCAGCTCGGTGTCGGTCGTTAATGGCGAGGTGCGTGTGCATTCCGCTGTAGGCGATCGACTTGACGCCCATGTTCCCGGCGCGGACTTCGCGCTGCGCTTTGATCTGAACGAGGTGCAGAAAATACCTGTGGCGCACCAGACGCCGGTTGAACCAGTGCCTGCCGATGACAGCTTGAAGTTGTTCACCTGGAAAACCGTGCTGATCACCCTCGGGCTGTGGTTCTTCGTCGGGTCGGTTTTCGGTTGGCTGGGGTTTTTCGTTGCAGCCGGATATTTCGGTTACCAGTGGCGCCAAGTGGCAAAGCGCAAGGAACAGCTGGCTCAGGTAAGCGCAGCTCCAGCCGTGCCCCGTTCCGGATCGGGGATGTCACGAGAGAGCGTGCGCAACGCATTGGCCCGCAAGCGTTGATGCGGTGCACAGCAAAAGCAAAAAAAGGGGCGGACTGATCAACGATCAGGCCGCCCCTTTTTTTGTTACCGCTTAGTCAGATCAATGCATTTTGCTGTGATCGTGACCTTCCATGTTGGTCAGCGAACGCACGCTGGCCTTCACTTCAACGGTTTCTTTTTCGCCCTTGGCGTTTTCCACGGTCAGGGTCAGCGGCACGGATTCGCCTTCTTTCAACTGACCGGTCAGGCCCATCAGCATGACGTGGTAACCGTTCGGATCAAGCTTGACGGCTTTACCAGCCGGCAGGTCGACCGATTTGACCGGGCCCATGCTCATGACGTCGTTCTTCATGCTCATTTCGTGGATCTGCACGTCCTTGGCCACTGGGGTCGCGACGCTGAGCAACTTGCTGTCGCTGTCGGCGGTCAGGGTCATGAACGCGCCGCTGGCGGATTGGGACGGCACGGTTGCACGCACCCACGCATCGTCGACCTTGGTCTGCGCCGAAACCTGAAAGGCCAGGCCCAGCAGGGACAGACCGAGTACCGCGCGTTTGATGTTGTTCAGAACCGGTTGCATTAGCAAACCTCCATAACAGTAAGCAAATCTTCCGTGCATTCTTCTGCCGAAAGCGAGGTGGACAGACCCAGGCGCAGTTCGCCGCGCGAGTCGAAGACGTAACTGGTGGAAGTGTGCGAGATGGTGTAGGTGTCGCCGGCCGGCACCTTCTCGAAAAACACGTCGAATTCCTTGGCCGTGGCCTTGGTTTCCTCAAGCGTGCCGTACAGCGCGACGAACGTCGGGTCGAAGGCTTTGACGTAGGCGTCGAGGATTTGCGGCGTGTCGCGCTCGGGGTCGAGGGTGATGAAGATCACCTGCAAGCGATCGCCGTCCCTGCCCATCAGTTTTTTGATTTTTGCCGCGCGGGCCAGGGTGGTCGGGCAGACCGCCGGGCACTGGGTGAAGCCGAAGAACACCATCGGCATCAGGCCGCGGAAGCTCGACAGGGTCATGGTATCGCCGTCGGTGTCCTTCAGTTTGAAGGTGCGGCCCATGATCTTGTTGCTCAGATCCTTGCCGTACTTGTACGACAGTTGGCCGCGGGTGTCGCAGCCGGCGAGCAGGCCGAGCCCGAGTACGCCCATTCCCGCAAGTACCTTGCGGCGAGTCAACAAAGCCGTCATCTAATACCGCCTTTTGCAGCCCGTCAGTCGGCAGGACCGGCGGGGTGGGTTAACCGTAAAAGCGGCGCATGATACCAAACTGAACCGGCGAGTCGGTTTTCGATCGGCTGACAGGGTGTCGCAGGGCGACAAAAGGTGTAAGAAAAAGTGACGCGTCCGAGCGAGGAAGGCGCTATCAGCTCATCACCGTCGAACTTAAACACCAACGGTTGCGCCCCTGTTGCTTGGCCTCGTAGAGACAAGTGTCGGCCGCTTTCAACAACGAGGCCGACGTGACCGTGTCGTCGACGGGATGACGTGTGGTTATGCCGGCACTGGCTGTGACATACCCCAGAGGATGTCCGGCATGTTCCAGCTTCAGCGCACGAATACTCTGCAAAATGTCCTCGGTGACCTGAATCGCCCCGGCGCTGTCGGTATTGGGCAATAACACGGTGAACTCTTCGCCGCCATAGCGTACGGCCAGGTCACCCGGGCGTTTGACCGCTTGCTGGATCGCCTGCCCGACCGCGCTCAGGCAATCATCACCCGCCGCATGCCCGTATTGGTCGTTGTAGCGTTTGAAGTGGTCGACATCGAGCATGATCAACGACAGCGCCGAGCCTTGGCGACGGGTCAATCGAATTTCATCGGCCAGCGAATTGTCCAGGCGTCGACGGTTGCCGAGCCCGGTCAGGGCGTCAGTCAATGCCATGTCGCGCATGGTCTGATGGGCGTGGCGGATTTGTCGTTCCATCGCCATACGCTGGCGCAACTGGCTCAGGACGATGAGCCCGAAACAGCTCAGCACCAGAATCAGAAACACCAGCACGAAGCCGTTCTTCAGCAAATCCTGCTGCCAGGGTTCGATGATTGAATCACGCGACAGACCCGCCTCGACCACCACTGGATAGGTCGTGAGGGCGCGATAGCCATACAAGCGCTCGGTGTCGTCGACGACGGCGCGCACTTGCGCGATGCCTGAGTTGGAGATGGGTAAATAGGTCTTGAAGATCTCGCTGTTGGCCAGGCTTTTGCCGATCACCGAGGCGATGAACGGGCGGCGCACGAGGATGGTGCCGTCGCGCCTGGCCAGCACCAGCGCGCCTTTGTCATCAATGCGAAAGTCACCGTAGTAATCGACGAAGTAGCTGACCTTGACCGTGCCCAGCAACACGCCGGCGAACGAGCCATCGGCATTGTTCAGCCGGCGTGATATGGGAATGATCAGGTCTTTCGTGGAGCGGCTCTGGACCACATCGCCGATGCGCACATGGCGATCTTCATGGGTGCGGTGGTACTGGAAATAATCGCGATCGGCGTTGTTCGCGGTCTCGGGCGTCACCTCCTTGTCGGTGACGATCCACTGTCCATCAGGGCCGTAGATAAACAAACCGTGCAGCTGCGGCATGATTGTCGATTGCTGCACCAACAACTTATGGATGCGCGGGACATCGAGGTTTTGCAGGCCATCACCTTCGATCCGCTCACTCAGGGCGGCAGTCAGCACGTCCATCTGGCGGATGGTGTCTTCGGCATGCTGGGCCGTGGCGCGGGCGAGATTGGTCACCGAGTTGCGCGCAGAATCGAAGGCTGCACGGTAGTCGCGCCAGGTTCGCCAGCTCTCGACCGCCAGGAAGGCCATGACCACTACCAGCATGAAACTCACCGTCAGGCGGAACGTCGATCCGGCGCGCACGGCTTTCAGGGATGCGGGGTTGTCTGTGTTCGGCTCTGGCGAGGGGCGTCCGAGCATGAACATCTCCTTGGTTTATTGCACACGTGAAGCGGGTAACAGTATGACAAGGATCGCCGCGAAGTTCGGGATCGCAGCTAAATCCGTGATCAGCGTCGCGTGATTGTCCTTTTTGGGTTGACGGTGAAACGCTTTTCAGCCGGTTTATCCAGCGCTGGAGTGTCAGTAATCTGTGCCCATCTTGAACGCAACAAGAACTTACCCAACTAAAAAGGACTGCACAGATGAATACTCCAACCTACAACCGCCTCAACAAAGACGACGCCGTAGTACTGCTGGTTGACCACCAGACCGGTTTGATTTCTCTGGTGCAGGACTTCTCGCCAAACGAGTTCAAGAACAACGTTTTAGCCCTGGCCGATCTGGCGAAATTCTTCGAACTGCCGACCATCCTCACCACCAGTTTCGAACAAGGCCCGAACGGCCCATTGGTACCGGAACTGAAAGAGATGTTCCCGGACGCGCCCTACATCGCCCGTCCAGGCCAGATCAACGCCTGGGACAACGAAGACTTCGTCAAGGCGATCAAGGCTACTGGCCGCAAGCAGATCATCATTGCCGGCGTGGTGACTGATGTTTGTGTGGCGTTCCCGACATTGTCGGCACTGGCCGAAGGGTTTGATGTGTTCGTGGTCACCGACGCCTCCGGCACCTTCAACACCACCGTGCAACAAGCCGCATGGAGCCGCATGACTCAGGCCGGCGCACAAATGATGAACTGGTTCTCGGTAGCCTGTGAGCTGCACCGCGACTGGCGCAACGACATCGAAGGACTGGGCAATCTGCTGTCGCAGCGGATTCCGAACTATCGCAACTTGATGAATGGTTATGCGGCGCTGACGGCGCAGCAAAAATAAGTCGACGCTGACTGACTAAAAGCCTGCCCTGAAAAGCAGGCTTTAGTTCGTTCAACTGAACACACAACATCCTGTAGGCGCATTCGAGTGCAGCGGGGCTGCGATTATTCTGATCTTTAAATCAGGATCAAAACATCGCAGCGTGCCGCAGCTCCTACAGGGGACGATAGTGTCTAAACGGGTGAGGGGACCACCGCCTTGTCGCTGTCCCGCCCCTTGAACGTCAGCCAGAAAAGCAGCAGCACCGCGACCGAGAAACCGGCCGGAAACAGCCAGATGCTGCGCCAGTCATGCCCGTTTGGTGAGGCAAAGTGGTCGGTAATCTGGCCGGCGATCCAGAAGCCGACGAGCATGCCCAAACCGTAAGTCGCCAGGGTAATCAGGCCCTGAGCCGAGCTGCGAAAGCGCTCTGGGGCCTTGGCGTCGGTGTAGATCTGCCCGCAGACGAAGAAAAAGTCGTAGCAAACGCCGTGCAGGGCAATACCGATGAGCAGCATGAACGCCTGATCACCGTTATCGCCGAAGGCAAACAGCACGTATCGCAGCGCCCAGGCCAGCATGCCGACCAGCAACGCAATCTTGATGCCGAAGCGCTGAATGAACAGCGGCAGAAGCAGCATGAACAGCACTTCGGACACTTGCCCGATGGCCATCTTCGCCGTCGGATTGGTGACGCCGATTTCGGCGAGGAACGGGTTGGCATTCTGGTAATAAAACGCCAGGGGAATGCAGATCAGAATGGACGCGAGGAAGAACACCAGATAGCTGCGATCCTTGAGCAGACTCAACGCATCCACACCCAGCATCTGCTTCAGGCTTGCCGACCCTTCAGTGGATTTCAGCGGGGCGGTGTTCGGCAGGCTGAAGCTGTAAAGCCCCAATACCAGCGACGCAACGGCAGACATCAGGAAAGTGTTGCGCAGGCCGCCCGCCGCGATGGCCTGTTGGGAGTCCCAGGCAAAGCCGAAGCTGATGACGATGCCGGCGACAATCCAGCCGACGGTGCCCCAGACCCGTATGCGCGAAAACTCCAGGGCGGGGTCTTTGATTTGGCGGAACGCCACCGCATTGACCAGGGCCAGCGTCGGCATGTAGACCATCATGTAGGCCAGCACATAGGGATAAAAATCGCTGAAATCCGCCGCCCGATAGAGCTGGAACAGCAGCACTGCGCCGATCAGGTGCAGCACCGCCAGGATGCGTTCGGCGTTGAAGAATCGATCGGCAATCAGGCCAATGACGAAGGGCGCAATGATCGCTCCCCAGGACTGGGTCGAAAACGCCATCCCCACCTGCCCACCGCTGGCCGCCAGCGTTGTGGTGAGGAAGGTGCCGAGGGTGACGAACCAGCCACCCCAGATAAAAAACTGCAAAAACATCATGACGCTGAGTCGCGCATTCATTACGTTCATTTCAATCACCGTATTATTTTTATGTCGGTAACAGCGGTAAATCAGTGGTCTTGGAGCCCCAAAAGACGTCGATTCGATTGCGCGTCAGCGCTCACGCTGGCGAAGTCGTCGAACGCCTTGCGGGTCTTGGTGATCATGTGTTGTTCAATGAATGCGGCGCCTTCGGCAGCGCCTTGCGCAGCATCTTTCAGACAGCATTCCCACTCGAGCACGGCCCAGCCGTTGAAGTCGTATTGGGTCAACTTGCTGAAGATCGATTTGAAGTCGATCTGGCCATCGCCCAGCGAGCGGAATCTGCCCGGACGATCAACCCAGCCTTGATAGCCGCCGTAGACACCGGAGCGTGCATCGGGACGGAACTCTGCGTCTTTCACATGAAACATGCGGATGCGCTCGTGATAGCGATCAATGAAGCCCAGATAATCCATCTGCTGTAACAACAAGTGGCTCGGGTCATACAGAATCGCCGCGCGCGGATGATGATTCACCGCCTCAAGAAAGCGTTCGAAAGAGGCGCCGTCGTGCAGGTCTTCGCCGGGATGGATTTCGTAACACAGGTCGACACCGGCCTCGTCGAAACAGTCGAGTATGGGTAGCCAGCGCTTGGCCAGTTCAGCAAAACCTTGCTCGACCAGACCGGCAGGTCGTTGCGGCCACGGGTAGACATACGGCCAGAGCAGGGCGCCGGAAAAGGTTGCATGGGCTGTCAGCCCCAGGCGCTGACTGGCGCGCGCCGCGAGCTTCATCTGGTTGATCGCCCACTCGGTGCGCGCTTGCGGCTTGCCGCGCACATCCTGTGGGGCGAAGTCGTCGAAGAGGCTGTCGAACGCCGGATGCACCGCGACCAGTTGGCCTTGCAGATGCGTCGACAATTCGCTGATCACCACACCGGCCTTGGCGCAGATTGCGATGAGTTCGTCGCAGTAATCCTGACTGTCGGCGGCGCGCTCAAGATCAATGAAACGCGTGCCAAGGGTCGGCAACTGGATGGCCTTGTAGCCTTGCGAGGCCGCCCACTGTGCAATGTTGGCGAGGGAGTCAAAGGGCGCTTCGTCCGAGATGAATTGCGCGAGAAAGATGCCCGGGCCGCGCATGCCGCCAGGGTTTGTTTGATCAGTTTTCATTGGCGGATGCTCCGATTGACTGGCGAGGTATTTCGCTCCACTTGGCATCACCGCGATGGTTGGCGATAGCCGTTTCGATGAAGGCCATGCCGCGCAGGCCGGTCTCTATGCCGGGTACGCCTGGCGCATCAGGGCCGCTCGTGCCCGCAAGAATCGCCTGCGCGAGGTCGCCATACAGATTGGCCATGGCCTCCAGATAACCTTCCGGGTGCCCGGCGGGCAGGCGCATGCGTCGGGTTGCAGCTTCACATAACCACGCTTGGCCGAGACCGGATCGCAGCACGCGCATGGGTTCGTTCAATGGTCGGTGGGTCAGACTGGCGGGCTCTTCCTGACGCCACTCAAGGCCTCCCTTGTCACCATACAGACGAATTTTCAGCGGATTCTCTTCACCGGCGCAGACCTGACTGGCGATCAACACGCCGCTGGCGCCGTCGGCCATTTTGAACAACATGGCGGCGTCGTCATCCAGTTGACGGCTGCTGAAATGCGAGCCGAGCATCGCGCTGATGAACTCGATGGGCTGACCGGCGACAAACTCAGCCAGGGAAAACGCGTGAGTGCCGATGTCACCGATGCAGCCGCCGATGCCCGATTGCTCTGGGTTGTCGCGCCAGTCGGCCTGCTTGTTGCCTTGGCCGGCGACGTCGGTGCTGAGCCAGCCTTGCGGGTATTCGACGAGGACTTTGCGCAGGCGACCAATAACGCCGCTGGCGACCATTTCCCGGGCCTGCCAGACCATCGCGTAACCCAGATACGTGTGCGCCAGCGCGTAGATTCGCTGGCTGCTGCGGACGACGCGTTCGAGCGCCTGCACTTCGGCCAGATTGAGCGCAGCAGGCTTCTCGCTGAAAACATGGAAACCGGCGCTCAACGCTGCGCTGGCAACAGGCGCGTGCAAGTGATTAGGCGTGACGATCACCAGCAGTTCCATGCGCTGAGCGGGCGACAGCATGGATTCGGCGGCGAGCATGTCTTGCCAGGTGTCATAACAGCGTTGCGCGGGCAGCCCGAGTGCGGCGCCGCTGCGCTGATTGTTTTGCACGTCTCGGCTGAACGCACCGCAGACCAGTTCGAAGCGACCATCGAGGCCGGCGGCCTGCCGGTGTGCCTGAGCGATGAAGGCGCCTTCACCCCCACCGACGAAGCCCATTCTTATTCTTCGAGCAGCAGCAATCATGGCAATTGTCTCTGTGGAGAGTGCATAAGTTGTCTATTATGTAACCGGTTACATCGCAGGCGAAATCTAGGCTTGAAATGCACCGCTGTCAAACCTCGCCTGACGAATGTCGGCGTTTCGGCGCGCGCCGCTGTGCGGTAAGCTCGGCGGCCGATTTGATTGAAAGAGCGAGCCAGATTTGTCCAATATCCGCGAAGTGGCACGGCTGGCGGGCGTTTCGGTGGCAACAGTGTCAAGAACGCTGAAGTCGCCGGAGCGCGTACTGCCCGACACCCGCGATCGGGTCATGGCTGCCGTCGAACAGGCCGGGTATAGGCCGAACCTGATGGCGGTGCAGTTTCGCTCACGCAAAACCGGGAACCTGGTGATTCTGGTCCCGACCATTGCCAACACGTTTTTCGCCCGGGTCATCAGCGGTGCGCAAAAGGCTGCGCACGCCGCCGGCTACAGATTGTTGCTCTGCGACACTCAGGGCCGCGAAGCACTGGAACGCCAGTTCGCCGATCTGGTGTACGCCCATCAAGCGGATGGCGTGATTCAACTGCGCGCCTTCGATCCCTTCGAAGGCTCAATGGCGGGGAAGGATCTGCCGCCGATCGTCAATGCCTGCGAAGTGATCCAGCAAGGGCGTCATCCGACAATCAGCCTCGACAACGTCGCGGCCGCCAAGGCGATGACCGAGCATTTGATTGCGCTTGGGCATCGGCGCATAGGCCTGATCAAAGGGTCGAAAGGCAGTCCGCTGACGCGAGATCGTCTGGCGGGGTACGAGCAGGCGATACGCCAGGCGGGCCTTGCGCTGGACGATGCGCTTGTTTGTCACGGGGATTTCAGTCTGGCTGCGGGCTATGCCGGCGCCGGAAAAATGCTTGCGCTCGCTGACCGGCCGAGTGCGCTGTTTTGTGAAAATGACGAGATGGCGATTGGTGCGTTGAAGCGCATCAAGGAGCAGGGGTTGCGCGTCCCGGAGGATATTTCGCTGGCGGGATTCGATGACATTCCGATGGCGGCTTATTGCGATCCGCCGCTGACAACCATCTCCCAACCGGCGGAAATGTTCGGCGAGAAAGCCGTCGAAATGCTGATTGCGCTGATCGAGAAGCAGCCGTTGCCTGCCCGACATGTGGTGTTGCCGTTCCAGCTGACGCCACGTGACAGCACGGCTCGACTTGACTGACTCATCTGTCAGCACTCATTGCGCAGGTAGCGAACGCTTTAATCGCTTTGCGGCTTCAGCGTTTGATACCACTCGGCATACGGCGTGTTGCTCACTTTGTATCGGTTGTAATCCGCACTGCCGTCCTCCCACCAGACCGGGCCACGTTCGCCCAGTGCCACTTTGGCGGCTTGCACATGCGCCCTGGCTGTTTTCAATTCTTGCGGGTCACCCAGCGACTTCGCCGCTTTGATTTCGCGTCGCGCAGTCATCAAGTCGTCGACGAGATGCTGGCGTTGTTGCGGGTCCAAAGACGGGTTGCTGCATCGCCAAAGCCGTTCTTTGACCACGAAATAACGGCCGTCAGGCGTGGTTGGGTGCATCTGTTTATTCCTCTGTCAGCGAACCTGCCTTACCCATCGACCCCGAAGGCGCGAGGGGATTCAGATCGATGTTTTGGATTGTCCTTTTTGGGTTGACGGTCAAACGCTTTTCAGCCGATTTATCCAGCGCTGGAGTGTCAGTAATCTGAGCCCATCTTGAACGCAACAAGAACTTCCCCAACTAAAAAGGACTGCACAGATGAACACGCCAACCTACAACCGCCTCAACAAAGACGACGCCGTAGTACTGCTGGTTGACCACCAGACCGGTTTGATTTCTCTGGTGCAGGACTTCTCGCCGAACGAATTCAAGAACAACGTTCTGGCGTTGGCCGATCTGGCGAAGTTCTTCGAATTGCCGACCATCCTCACCACCAGTTTCGAACAAGGCCCGAACGGCCCACTGGTACCGGAACTGAAAGAGATGTTCCCGGATGCGCCCTACATCGCCCGTCCAGGCCAGATCAATGCCTGGGACAACGAAGACTTCGTCAAGGCGATCAAAGCCACCGGCCGCAAGCAGATCATCATTGCTGGCGTGGTCACCGATGTTTGTGTGGCATTCCCGACACTGTCAGCCTTGGCCGAAGGGTTTGATGTGTTCGTGGTCACCGATGCCTCCGGCACTTTCAACACCACCGTGCAACAAGCCGCATGGATCCGCATGACTCAGGCCGGCGCACAGATGATGAACTGGTTCTCGGTAGCCTGTGAGCTGCACCGCGACTGGCGCAACGACATCGAAGGACTGGGTAATCTGCTGTCGCAGCGGATCCCGAACTATCGCAACTTGATGAATGGTTATGCGGCGCTGACGGCGCAGCAAAAGTAAGTCGACGGCGACTGACGAAAAGCCTGCCCTGAAAAGCAGGCTTTTGGTTCTTCTGCGGTACAAAATCAGAATTCCCAGATGACCATCATTCGAAAGGCCGCGCCCGGTACGTTTTGTAGAGCTGCTGAACCTCTGGATCATCAAGACTCTGGTACGTAATGCCTTCCTTGTCCAGACCATCCAGTCCCGTTATACGGCCAATCATTTCTGGCCATTCTTCTCGGCTGGAGATGTTGACGATGAAAGGCGCCAGGTAATCATCCAGATGGCCTTGGAAAGGATCTCGAATTTCTTCGCTGAGCGCTCGCAAGTAGTCGTCCTTGCTTGTCTTTGACCAGTCGATGGCGAATTTGGTCCGAAAACACAGTTCCATGTAAACCAGCAGGATTGTGCGTCCATTGCCATCCAGAAAGGGGTGAGCAGAAGCCAGTTGGCCCATTACCTCACCCGGTCGGGTCCGGAAGCGTTTCTTGTTGGCTGCGAGTTCAAGCGCGTATTCGACTGACCTTTTGATCAGCTCCGGACGCTCAAATATCGTGTGATGAGGATCGTCTTTCGATCCCTTGAAAACTGCCAGATGGGGAACCAGCTCATTCCTGTCTTTCCCCGCCCAAGGGTAAAAACCGGAGAATAGGATTTCGTGGGTTTTGAGGATGGTTTTGTAGTCGATGGGCTTTTTCTTGGCTAGATAGGCAAGAGCCTCATCGATACTGGCTTCGAATGAGAGGTGCTCAGACTCCTTTACTTCGATGGGGTCTTTGAGTTTGAGCGAGTTTTGAAGATAACCTGCTGTATCGAAATCGCCGAAGGGGTCGAAGGTCATGCGCTGAGTTGTTTTTTGCAGCGCCTTTTTTCCTGCAGGTAGCGTCCTTGCAGGGCCATGATCTCTGTTTTGCTTAAAACACCTTTTCTTTTGAGGTTGACGAGCAATTGCTCAACGCCGTCCAGCTCCACGACATCGCCAGCCAAGCGTGTGATCGTAACTGCCATACGGCTCAGGCTATCTCGGTCGGCGGTAACCTGGTGTTCTTTGGCGAGCTGGCGAACTTCGGCCGCAACGCTGTCAGTGGTTGATCTGGTCATTTGGAAACCCTCATTTTCTCCTTTGAAGCATAGCATGGTGTCGTTTCTGTCGGCGTGCAGTGCAGGTGCACCGTGTCATTCAGCATGTCTGTCGACTGACACGGCCCCTTCGCGAGCAAGCTCGCTCCCACAGGTTTGTGCGTCGCTCACAGATCTTCGGCCAGCACACAAACCTGTAGGAGCATTCGAGTGAAACGAGGCTGCGATCTTTTGATTGTGATTTTTACAATCAAGATCAAAAGATCGCAGCGTGCCGCAGCTACAGGGGGCGGTTGCGGGTTACGGCTTTGTCGCTTCGTACAGCAAATCACTGACCCGCGACACCAGCGTGTCGACCGCAAAAGGCTTGGTCAGCACTTGCATCCCCGGCCCTAGTTGAGCGCTGCCGATGACGGCGTTTTCTGCGTAGCCGGTGATGAACAGGGTCTTGAGTTTCGGGCGGATTTCCCGGCCCGCGTCGGCCATTTGCCGGCCGTTCATGCCGCCCGGTAAGCCGACATCGGTGATGAGCAGGTCGATCTGCGCGTTGGAGCGCAACGTATCAAGGCCTTCGATGCTGTCAGTCGCATCCAGCACGGTATAGCCGAGTTCGCTGAGCACGTCTTTGAGCAGTATGCGCACCGTGGGTTCGTCGTCGACGATAAGAATGGTCTCGCCTGCTTTAACCAGCGGTGTTGTCGTGCTGCGGGTGGCGTCGTGATTTTGTTTTGCTTCGCCGCGATAGCGTGGCAGGTAGATGCACATCGTGGTGCCTTGGCCAACTTGTGAATGCACACGCACATGGCCACCGGATTGTTTGGTGAAGCCGTAGATCATCGACAGCCCAAGGCCTGTGCCCTGTCCGAGCGGTTTGGTGGTGAAAAACGGGTCGAAGGCCTTGGCGATAACTTCAGTGCTCATGCCGGTGCCGGTGTCGGTCACGCAGAGGCAAAGGTACTCGCCCTCGGGAATGTCCAGCGTGCGAACCGACTCGACGGCCACGGCGCGATTGGCGGTTTCCACCGTGATGCTGCCGCCATCCGGCATGGCATCGCGGGCGTTGATGCACAGATTCAGCAGAGCGTTTTCCAACTGGCTGGCATCGACCAGCGCCGGCCACAGATCGGGTGCCACCAACGTCTTCAAGCGAATGCTCGGGCCGACGGTGCGCTGGATCAACTCGGTCATGCCGACAATCAGTGTGTTGACGTCCGTTGGCCGCGGATCGAGAGTCTGGCGCCGGGAGAACGCCAGCAGTCGATGGGTGAGCGCCGCCGCACGTTTGGTCGCGCCTTGGGCGGTGGCCAAATACTTGTCGACGTCCTTGAAGCGGTCCTGAGCGATGCGTTTTTGCATCAGCTCCAGGGCGGCGGAAATGCCGGCCAGCAGATTGTTGAAGTCATGGGCCAGGCCTCCGGTGAGTTGCCCGACGGCTTCCATTTTCTGAGATTGCCGCAGCTTTTCCTCGGCTTGCATGAGATCGGCAGTGCGCGCGATTACACGTTGTTCCAGGGTGTCGTTGAGCGCGCGCAGTGCCGCGTTGGCCCGATCGCGCTCGGCCTCGACACTGCGCCGCTCTTCCACATCGATCAGCACGCCGGGAAAGCGCAGCGCCGTACCGTCGTCGGCGCACTCGACGCGCCCGTTGGCCTCGAGCCAGTTGTATTTTCCATCGGCGTCGCGCACCCGATACTGATGTGAATAGGCGCCGCCGCGGGCAATCGCTTCGTTAATCGCACCGATGAGTCCGTCCCGGTCGTCAGGGTGAACGGTCGTCACCACTTGTTCCAGGCTCAGACCGGTGCGGCCCAGAGCCGGGTCGAGATTGAACACCTTGGCGAAGGCTTCATCCACGGTAAAGCTATCGGTCGGCAGGTCCCAGTGCCATGTGCCGATAATGGCGCCGGCGGCGAGGGCAAGTTGTACACGCTCGACGTTTTCACGCGCGAGTGCTTCGCTGACGCGCAGGCGCTCTTCGACGTCGCGTCGTTCGGTGACGTCATTAAAGAGGATCGCGATTTGCCGGTCGGCCGGATCGCCGACTCGTACGGCACGCACGTCGAACCATCGCTCAAAGGTGTTGGCGTAACTTTCGAAGTTCGCCGGTTCGCCAGTCTTGGCCACGTGCCCGTAGGTCTCGAACCAGAACTTTTCCAGATTGGGTGCAAACTCGGTCACCCATTTACCCCGCAGATTGACCCCGCATTGACGTTCGAACGCCGGATTAGCCTCGACGAAGTAGTAATCCACCGGACGATCGTCGGCGTCGAATTTGACCTTGACGATGGCGAATGCGGCTTCGATGGTTTCCAGAATGGTGCTGAAGCGTTCTTCGCTCAGGCGCAGCGCCGTTTCGGCACTGCGCGAGCGCGTCAGATCAAGCATCGCGCCGATGATGCGTTCGGCGCGGCCGTCGGCGTCACGGATCAAGTGGCCGCGGTCAAGCACTTCGGCGTAGGAACCGTCCTGGCAGCGGAAGCGGTACTCGGCGCTCCAGGTCGATCCGCTGCCGTCGATGGCCGAGCGTATCGATTCCTCGACGCGTTCGCGATCCTGCGGATGGATCTGGGCAAAACGCCATTCACTCGTCGAGCCGATGGCCGCACACGGGAATCCATAAGCCTGTTGCAGGGCTTCGTTCCAGACAATCTGCCGGGTCTGCAGATCCCAGTCCCAGACCGCATCGCGTGTGGCCTTGAGCGCCAGGCGATAACGCTCTTGCGATTCGAATAGTGCACGGCCAGCGAGATGCTCCTGGGTGCGGTCACGAAGTATTTTCACGAAGCCCAAGTGGGATTGATCGTCAGCATAGAGCGGCATCAGTTCGCCCGACGCCCAGAACAATTGGCCGTCCTTGCGCAGGTGCCAACGCTCATCGGAGGCGCGCCCTTCAAGCAAAGCGCGTTGCATTTCCAATTCAACGCGACCCGTGGCGCGATCCGTCGGCGTGAAAAAAATCGCGGCGCTCTGGCCGAGTACTTCTTCGGCGCTCCAGCCCATGACATTGACGGCGCCGGCGTTCCCTTCGGTAATGTTGCCGCGCGGGTCGGTGGCGACCATGGCGAAATCGATCGCGCACTCCAAGATCGCCCGCTGGCGCGCTTCACTGGCGGCGAGCGCCGCACGGCTGGCGGCCAGTTGCGCGGCGATATCGCGCTGTGCGCCGCTGACGAGTGTTTGTCCTGCGCTGGTTTCCAGCGCCTGGCGCAGACGCATGACTTCGGATTCAAGCGCTTCGCGGGTTAGATGTTTCAGGATTTTCACCACTCACGCCTGGTTGATTATTGTGGTCCGGGCTCGTTCAACGCGTTGCAAACGAACACTACGGGTGACCCATTGACACGGCGCGCCTTACATAAGTTGCAGCCTTGAAGGGCGGCGCTTGCGGATCTACAACGACTGCCCGTTATCCAGCGTGTCGAGCAGCATTTGCCCGCGTTGCCAAAGAGCCTGCTGTTTGGCTTCGGGCATGCGGTCGAGGTTCTTATAGAGCATGCCCATGCGCTGATTGCTGCGCAGCAGGTTGCCGTGGCGCATCAGAAAATGCCAGTACAACGCATTGAATGGACAGGCATTGTCGGTGGTGCTTTCACTTACCTTGTAGGCACAGTCGCGACAGTAATCGGACATTCGCTTGATGTACTGGCCGCTGGCGCAGTAGGGCTTGGAGCCCAGGTATCCGCCATCGGCGTGCATCACCATGCCCAGGGTGTTGGGCAGCTCGACCCAGTCGAACGCGTCCATGTAAATGGCCAGATACCACTCGCATATCTCACTCGGCGCGATGCCGGCCAGCAAGGCGAAATTGCCCGTGACCATGAGCCGCTGGATGTGGTGTGCATAGGCATGTTCGAGACTTTGCCCGATGGCCTGGCGCATGCAGTTCATCTGTGTTTCGCCGGTCCAGTAGAACTCCGGCAATGGCCGGGTGTTACCGAATGAGTTGCCTTCGGCGTAGTCAGGCATTTTCAGCCAGTAGACCCCGCGCACATATTCACGCCAGCCGATCAGTTGCCGAATGAAGCCTTCGGCGGCGTTCAGGGCAACGCTGCCCGCCCAATAGGCCGACTCGACGTCGCTGCACAGTTGCCGCAGATCGAGCAAGCCGATGTTGAGCGCGGCACTGATGCGCGCATGGAACAGAAACGGCTCGTCGCTGGCCATGGCGTCCTGATAATCACCAAAACCGGCCAGACCGAAATCCAGAAAGTATTGCCACAGCGCTTGGGCGTCGGCGTGGGTCACCGGGTAGTTGAAGTCGTCCACAGCGCCGTAGTGACTGGCGAAACGCTCGCGCACCAAAGCGAGGACTTGCTGAGTGACAGGGTCCGCGCTGAAGTTGAGCGGGTAGGGCGGCTTCACGCCTTTGGGCAGCGACTTGCGGTTGTCGGCATCGAAATTCCACGCGCCACCCACCGGAGTACCGTCGCCATTGAGCAACAGCCTGCTTTTGCGGCGCATCTCGCGATAGAAGTACTCCATGCGCAGCTGCTTTTTACCAGCCGCCCAATCGGCGAACTCGGCGCGGGTGCATAGAAAACGGCTGTCACTGTGCCAATGGATGGGCAAACCACAATCGCGCAGCGAATGCTCCAAACGCCAGTCGCCACATTCGGTCAGGTGCAACTCGTCCGGCTTTAGAAGCGCATGCCAGCGCTGCAACTCACTCGGCACAGCGCCGGTGTTTTGCGGATCGTCGAGCCTGACGTACTGCACCCGAAAGCCTTGCTCCTGCAACGCCTGAGCAAAATGACGCATGGCGCTGAACACCAGAACGATTTTTTGCGGATGGTGAGGAACATGGCTGGCTTCCTCCATCACCTCGACCAGCAGGACGGTGTCGCGTTCGCGATCAAGCCCTTGCAACGAGGCGAGATCGAAAGATAACTGGTCACCGAGGACCAGGCACAAGCGGTTAACAGTCTTCATTCGAACGCAATCAGCCTGATGAGAGGCAATAGAGGTAGCCAGTGGTGGGAAAGTCCTTACTCAGATAGTTGTACGAAAAGTTGATTTTGTATAGGTTTTTTTGCTAGCCGGGGTACGCCGGGTAATCGATATAACCTTCAGCGCTGCCGCCATACACCGTGGCCGGGTTCAGTGCATTCAGCGGCCAGCCATTGGCGATTCGCGCAGGCAGATCCGGGTTGGCCATGAACGGCCGACCGAAAGCGACAAAATCGGCGAGACCGGAGTCGAGCAACTGCGCACCGGATTCGGCGTTGTAGCGCCCGGCATAGATGATCGCGCCGCTGAAGGTATCGCGCACCGCTTGGCGGAAGGTTTGCGGCATCGCTGGCGCGTCGTCCCAATCGGCTTCGGCGATGGACAGATAAGCAATGCCGACGTCCTCCAGCACCTTGATCGCTTCTATATAGGTGTTGTGCGGATCTTCCTCGACCAGGCCCAGGTACGTGCGCGCCTCATCGGTGGTGGTGAACAGCGGTGCGAAGCGCACGCCGACCTTCTCCTTGCCAATGCACTCGGCGACGCCCGCCACCACTTCGCGCAGAAAACGCAGGCGATTGTGCAGCGAACCACCGTATTGATCGGTGCGCAGATTGCTGTGGGCGGAGATGAACTGGTTGACCAGATAGCCATTGGCGCAGTGCAGTTCGATGCCGTCGAAACCGGCGTCCATCGCGTTGCGTGCTGCCTGGATGTAGAGCTGGATCAGCTCCTGAACTTCATCAGCGCTCAACGCGCGCGGTGCGGACGGCGGCACCAACTCGCCTTTGCCTGGCGCGGTTTCGATGAACACACTGACCCGATCGGTCGCCACCGCGGAAGCCGATACCGGCGCCGCACCGCCAGGTTGCAACGCGCTGTGCGACACACGGCCCACGTGCCAGAGCTGGGCGAAAATCACCCCGTCGACGGCATGCACGGCATCGGTGACTTTGCGCCATCCGGCAATTTGCTCGGGGGTGTGAATGCCCGGCGTCCAGGCATAACCCTGGCCCCGTGGCTCGATCTGCGTGCCTTCGGTCACCAGCAAACCCGCGCCGGCGCGCTGCTGGTAATACTCGGCCATCAATTCATTGGCGATGTTGCCCGGTTGGGTACTGCGCTGGCGGGTGAGGGGCGGCAGCACGATGCGGTTTTTCAGGGTATGCAGGCCCAATCGGGTGGGGGTGAAGAAACTACTGTTGTTCATGAATGACCTTTTTTACTGGTTTATTAGACCAGTCAACTATTGAGTGAGCGTAAAAAAACGCCGTGCATGACGCGCACGGCGTTCGGGTGTTATTCCCGCGTGAGGCTTGGCGTGAAAAATCAGCCGAGCATCTTCAGCAATTTTTCGGCGACCGCTGCGGAGCTGGCAGGGTTCTGGCCAGTGACCAATTGCCCGTCGGCCACCACATGAACTTGCCAGTCGGCGACCTTGGAGTAGTAACCGCCAAGACGCTGGAACTCGTCTTCGATCAGGAACGGCACGACATCGGTCAAACCGACCGCGGCCTCTTCGGCGTTAGTGAAACCGGTGACCTGGCGATGCTGGATCAGCGGCTTGCCCTCGGCATTCAAAACGTGGCGCAGTACGCCCGGTGCGTGGCAAACGAAACCGTGCGGCTTGTTGCTGCGGTCGAAGGCTTCGATCAAAGCGATCGACTGCTTGTCTTCGGCCAGATCCCACAATGGACCGTGGCCACCCGGGTAGAACACCGCATCGAAATCATCCGCCCGAACATCCGCCAGACGCCCGGTGTTGGCCAATGCCTGTTGGGCGGCCGGATCATTGCGAAAGCGATCGGTCTCGGTGGTCTGTGCGTCGGGTTCGTCGCTTTTCGGATCGAGCGGTGGCTGGCCACCGGCCGGGGACACCAGCGTGACGTCGGCGCCGGCGTCCTTGAAGGCGTAGTAAGGAGCGGCGAACTCTTCGAGCCAGAAGCCGGTTTTCTTGCCGGTGTCGCCAAGTTGATCGTGCGAAGTCAGAACCATCAAGATTTTCATAAAGCACCCTTGGTTGATCAGGTGGCGTCGCTGCGCAACGGATTTGCGAAACGCCGACACCGGGAGATGAGTTGTCGGAGCGCAGCATAGATTCCAATTAGACCAGTCGTCTAGTAATTTTTTCTGCGCAGGTTTTTCACTGACAGGTATGGCAAACTCCCGTTCCCTGGAAATATACGACTGGTCTATTGTCTGGTAATTTGCGCCCCATGAAACCGACCTACGACGACACCCGCCAACACTTGCTCGATACCGGCCACCGAATGATGGCCGAGAAGGGCTTCACCAGTGTCGGCCTCAATGAAATCCTGCAAACCGCTGGCGTGCCCAAGGGCTCGTTCTATCACTATTTCAAATCCAAAGAGCTCTATGGCCAGGCCTTGCTCGAGGATTACTTTGTCGGCTACCTCGCCGACATGGAGCGACGCCTGACGTTGCCGGGGCTGACCGCTTATGAGCGATTGATGGATTACTGGCTGGGCTGGCAGAACCGCTGCACGCTCGAAGGGCATGGCGATGAGTGTCTGGTGGTGAAACTCAGCGCCGAAGTCGCCGACCTGTCCGAGTCGATGCGCCTCACCTTGCGTGATGGCGCCGAACAAGTGGTGTCGCGCATTACCCTGTGCATCGAGCAGGGCCAGGCTGAAAACAGCCTTCCTCAGGGCAATGCCCGGCGGTTGGCGGAAACCCTGTACCAGATGTGGTTGGGCGCCAGCCTGCTGAACAAGTTGCAGCGCACCGGGCAGTCGCTGAATACGTCGATGGCGACCACCCGGCAACTGCTCAGCGTTTGAGTTCGACGGTCGGCTAAAGCGCCGCCCATTGATCCCGATATTGCAGCAGAAAATCAACGAAGGCCCGCACGTGTTGCGGCACGTAGCGGCCGTGCGGATACAGCAAGGTGTAAGGTCTGGAGCGACCTTTATAGGGCTGCAGGACTTCGACGAGACGGCCATCCGCCAATTCCTGTTCGACAATGAATTTGTAGGTCTGGAACACCCCGGCGCCGTGCTTGGCCAGGGTCACGCCACCGAGCACATCGTCGGAGCAGGAATAACCGCCGTCCGAAATAATCTCGCGATCGCCGCCATTTTCCTGAAACAGCCATGAAATCCGCCGTCCGCTGCTGGGCAGTTCGAACTGGATGCACTCGTGGTCCACCAGATCCTCCAGCGTCTGCGGCGTACCGGCCTTGCGCAGATACCCGGGCGAGGCGACCACCACCAGTTTGGCGTCCTCTAAAAGCCGCGCAATCATCGTTGAGTCCGGTTGGGCGCGGACGCGGATTGCCAAGTCGTAGCCCTCCGCGACGAAGTCGATGTTGCGATTCCCCAAGTGGATATCGACGGTGACGGCGGGGTACAGCGCGCGAAACTTTGGCAGCAGCGGCAGGATGCGGTGATGCCCGTAAGTGGTGGGCAGGCTGATGCGCAATCTTCCTGACGCACTTGTCTGTGCGCCCATGACCTCTTGTTGAGCTTCAACCAGTTGGGTCAGCGCCTGGTTGCACTGGACGAAGAAGTTGTTACCGGCCTCGGTCAAGCGAATGCTGCGCGTGGTTCGCGCAAAGAGCCGAGCACCGAACCGTTGCTCAAGCCGCAGAATCGACCGGCTCACCGCTGCCGGTGTCACCCCGGCGAGTTGCGCGGCCGCGGTGAAGCTGCCCGCTTCGGCGGCGAGGCAAAAGAGTTCGATACTGCCCAGCTGCAAGTCTTCAAAGTGGCGCTTCATAATCGATTACACCGAGGCTCAACGGATCTTTCATTCCGGTATTTACCACAACAAACGGCACCGCCGGTATAGACCGACGGTGCCGTTTGTTGTGGCAAGGACAGCGGCTGGATCAATGACCTGCGCTCTGGCCACCGTCGACGTGCAGGATCTCGCCCGTGACAAAGTTCGCGTTATCCAGATAGAGGATCGCTTGCACGATGTCATCAATCTCGCCCATATGGCCAACCGGGTGGAGATTGCCCAGCGCTTCGTGGGTTTCCACGCCGTGCATTGGCGTCTTGATGATGCCTGGCGAAACCGCGTTGACCCGAATGCCGCGTTTGGCGTACTCGATGGCCAGCGATTTGGTTGCCGCGTTGATGCCACCCTTGGTCAGCGAAGCCAGCACCGAAGGCACGCCGTCAATCGCGTGGTCGACCAGGCTGGTGGTAACGCTGACGACGTGGCCGCTACGGTTTTTTTCCATCTCGGCAATGGCCAGTTGGGTGATGTAGAAGAAGCCGCCCATGTTGGTCGCCACGACCTGGGCGTAATCTTCTTTGCTGTAATCGGTGAACGGCTTGGCGACGAAGATGCCCGCGTTGTTGACCAGTGTGTCGATGCGACCAAAGCGTGCAACGGCTTCACGGATCACCCGCTCGGCGGTTTGCGGATCAGCGATGTCGCCTGCGACGGTCAGAATATCCGGGTCTGACGACGGTTTGACGGAGCGAGACGTCGCGACAACCTGATACCCGCGATCGCGAAAACCCTTGACCAGGCCTGCGCCAATGCCTTGCGAGGCGCCGGTGACCACTACAACTTTATTGGAAGTGCTCATGATGAATTCCTCATTGAATCGATAGAGATTGAGTAGAAAAATCTGCAAATCAGGCGTGAGAGGTCTCTCGTGCCGCCTGCCGAAGCGCTTGCTGGTATTCGGCGACCGAGTGCGATCCGGACATCAGTTCTCGGTCATTGAGCACCATCGCCGGGACCGAATTGATGCCCCGCGCCTGATAAAACTGCTGAAGTTCGCGGACCTCCTGACTGAACTCGCCGCTCGCCAACACTTCTTGCGCACGTCCGGTGTCGAGGCCGACTTCGCCCGCCAGATTCACCAGCGTTTGCGCGTCATCCGGGTTCTTGCCGTCGGTGAAGTAAGCACGTAACAAGGCTTGCTTGAGTTCACGTTGCCGGCCTTCGATGTGCGCCCAAAACAACAGGCGATGTGCATTGAACGTGTTGAAGAAGTGACTGCGTTTTTCCAGGTCGAAGCTAAAGCCGATGTCTTTGCCGCGTTGAATGATCATCGCGTTGCGCTCCGCCACTTGCTGAGCGCTACGGCCATATTTGCGCATCATGTGCTCGACGGCGTGTTCACCGACGGCCGGCATATCCGGGTTCAGTTCGAACGGTTTGTAGGTCAGTTCAACATCGATCTCACCGGCCAGATTCGCAATCGCTTGCTCAAGTGCCGTAGCGCCCAAGGCGCACCACGGGCAGACCACATCCGAGACAAAGTCGATTTTCACCTTGCGGCTCATGACTGTTCGTCCGCTAGCTGCTGGCGGTACTCGGTGGTGGTGATACCGGCATAACCCCAGTTATCCGTGTCGACTTCTTCAATCACGATGTGCGTGAGTTTTGGGTCTTTGTTGAGTACTCGCTCCATCGTCTCGGTGATCTCTTTGATCACCTGGGCTTTTTGCTCGCGAGTGACGCCGTCACGGGTGATGCGTACGCTGATGAAAGGCATTGGAGTAACTCCACTAGCCAGCCTGTCGGGATGATGGGCTGCTGTTGGAGTGAACTTTAAGAAGTGGCGCGCGATTGATAAATACGCCTTGAGGTACTTCATTTGTGATGCGGTGTATCAAATCGAGAGGGGCGAACCCTGCGGGATCCTTCCACTGAGGGTCTTGGCGGGGGAGTTGTTCAGGAGCCTAGGTCGCAACGGATGTGCGCCGAGGATTGAAGCGAAGCGGTCATTACGATCAGGCGTACGCCACTCAAGCCAATAAATCGGTGATCCATTGCGCTTGTTGCGTGATCTCTTGCACTTTGGCTTCGGGCAACGCCTGCCGCGCTCGGGCGAACTGGCCAAGCGTCTTTTGTTTCTCGCGAAGGATGCGCTGCCACTTGCTCAGAAACGCCGGGCTGCGCGCTTGCATCTGCAGTGGCCCGAAGTACAACTCCGGACCCGTGTAGGCGACGGAATCTGCACGCTCGGCCACGATGATTTCGTAGTAGAAACGGTTCTCCCACAGCAGTTCTTCACAGAGGATGCAGTAGCCGTTATCCATCAGCCATTGGCGCAGGGGTTGTTCGCCGCCGTTGGGTTGCAGGATCAGGCGTTCGGCGCCGCCAAGCTTTGCTTTGCCGCTTTCAAGAATGTCGCGGATCGTCTCGCCGCCCATGCCGCAAATGCTGATCGCGGTGATTGCGTCGCCAGGCTCGATTGCCGCCAGACCGCTGGCATGACGCACGGTGATGTGCTGTTCAAGATCGTTCTCGCGCACCGTGCGTTCAGCCGAGCGGAACGGCGTCAACGCCACTTCGCCAGCCACTGCCGCTGCAATCACGCCACGGCGCATCAGCGCCACCGGCAGATAGCCGTGATCGGAGCCGATATCGGCCAGTCGCGCGCCGGCCGGCACGTGCGCCGCTACGCGCTCCAGGCGCATGGACAATGTGTGTTCGTTCAACGACAACCCCTGTTCAACACTGACTTGCGGCACTGGTGGCCGCAAAAGGGGTGCGACTTTGTCGAGCTATGCGTTGCCTGTCAAATCCCGGCGACAAGGGCCGCGTTGTGATCCGGGCGTGAAGTGTTGAATTCCTGTGCAATGCTTGCCTGATCCTGTGCGTCGTTGTGACGTTGCACCGACAGACGAACGCGGTGATTGCGGGTAATCTGCCGGCTCGCTGACTAAAACAAGATAAAAACAGGAGTCATTGATGCAACCGATCCGTCTCGGTCTGGTGGGCTACGGCAAGATTGCCCAGGATCAACACGTTCCGGCGATCAACGCCAATCCCGCATTCCAGTTGGTGTCTGTCGCCACACAGGGCAAGCCTTGCGCCGGCGTTGAAAACTTTCAGTCCCTGAGCGAGCTGCTCGCCAACGGCCCGCAGGTTGATGCGATCGCGTTCTGCACACCACCGCAAGGGCGCTTTGCTTTGGTGCAAGAGGGGCTGGCTGCCGGCAAACATGTGCTGGTGGAAAAGCCGCCGTGCGCCACATTAGGTGAGGCCATGGCGTTGGTCAGCCTGGCCGGGCAGCAAGGCGTCAGCGCGTTGTTCGCCTGGCATTCGCGCTACGCCCCCGGCATTGCCGCCGCCCGCGACTGGCTCGCCACGCGCACCCTGCAAAGCGTGCAGATCGACTGGAAGGAAGACGTGCGCAAATGGCACCCCGGCCAGACCTGGATCTGGCAGCCGGGCGGTCTCGGCGTTTTCGATCCGGGCATCAATGCCTTGTCGATTGTCACGCACTTGCTGGCGCTGCCGTTGTTTGTCGAGTCCGCCGAACTGCGCGTTCCCGAAAACTGCCAGTCACCGATTGCCGCGTCGATCAAAATGTCAGACGCACGCCACCTCGATGTACGTGCCGAGTTCGACTTCGACCACGGCCACGACGAACTCTGGAGCATCGAAATTCGTTGCGCCGAAGGGGTGTTGCGACTGGACAACGGTGGCGCGTTGTTGAGCATCGACGGTGTGCGCCAGACCGTTTCGCGGGAGGGTGAATATGCGGCGGTCTATCGGCACTTTCAGCAGTTGATTGGTGACAAGGCCAGCGACCTCGACCTTCAGCCGTTGCGGCTGGTGGCGGATAGTTTCTTCGTCGGCAGTCGCGTCTCAGTCGCCCCGTTTTACGACGCATAATCCCAATGCGGTCACAAAAAACCGCCGTCCTGGTTGATCGGGACGGCGGTTTTTTTGCCTGATGACACTGCGTTGCTTATTCGTCAGCTTTCGCGAGCAGGCTCGCTCCCACATTGGAACGCGGTCCACGCGATAAGGATCAATGAAGTGCCCGGTGCGCGGAAAGAACAAACCGCCCCGAATCTGCTCGCTGAGTTGCGGCGCGGCTTCGACCGGTTTCACCCCGCGCCAGTATCGCCAGGCCACGACCTCCCTGTAGGAGCTGCCGAAGGCTGCGATCTTTAGATTTTGATTGCAGCCTTCGACAGCTCCTACAAAGGGGCGCGTTCAGTGCAGCTAGACTGAATGAGTCACAACCCTCATGCGACAGGAGCGACGCGATGATCGGAACACCTCGGCACCGATGCTCGCAGTGGCTCTTGCCTGCGCTCATCGTTTTCAGCCTGACGCTGAGCGCCGGCTGCTCGAACCGCAAACACTATCCGCCCTCCGGCGTAGGCGACAGTTGTTACGCCAAGGCGTTGCCGACGGTGGGCGAGGGCGGTCTGGCCTGGGGCTCCAGCCTGAACATGGCGCGGCAGAAATCCATGAACAACTGTATTCGTTATGCCGGGCGCTCAGGCGGCACGCCGAATACTTGTCAGGTGGTGTTGGCCAAGTGCAAATGATCTGAGCTGCGAGGGAGCTAATGCGCTTGCCGCGGACGAAACCGACCCTGTAGTGACAAAAAAACCGGCCTCTTCAGCCGGTTTTTTCATGCGCGATGCTTTTGCGTGTGTGTGCCTGTCAGACGATGTTCAACGCTCTGAGAATCACCAGTTTGTTACTGGCAAATACCTGGGCACTCAGCGTCAGCTCTGCGACGTTCTCTTCGGCGGTCGCCAGCGGCGCGCCGTCCCTGACGAGGACTTCGCCTTGTTCGCCGAGGATGGCCCACGCCAGTTGTGCCCATTCGGCGGGTTGTTCCTGGCCATGCTTGATCGATATCAGGAACAGCTGTTCGAAACGACTGACGGTGATGCCGCCGCCGGTCACCGGGCTGGCCAACACCTGGATCTTGTCGTTCAGCAGCGAGCGTTTGCACAGTTCCAGGTTCAGGTCGTTGCAACGCGCCTGCACGCCTTTCTCTGCAGCTTCGCTCTGGCACGGTGCCACGGCATTCATGCCGATCAGCACGTTGAGCGCTTGCAGCACATCGTCAGAAGCCAGTGAGGACGCGGCGGCTGACAACTGGCGCAAGGTTTTCGGGGCATAGTCGTTGGCTGCCAGCGCTTCAAGTACCGGGCCGTAGATCTCCGTCTGCAGCGAGGCTTCACCCGCAGGCCCGCGAACGTGGACAGGCACGCTCTCTGGCGCTTGCAGCAGGATGAATCGGGTATTGAACAATGCCTGGCGCTGCTCTGCGGTCGACAGCCGGGTGGCGCCGCGCACGTAGAGGTCACGTCGGAAACTTTGATTGACGAAATAGTCACGCGCTTGTTCGCGCATGATCGGATGCTCGATCCCTTCCAGGAAATCCATACCCTCTGGCCTGAGGTTGAGCGGGTCGACCGAGTCCAGCGGCACAGCGGTGGTGACGTAGTCGAGTTTTGCGGGGGCCATGGCGTCGACCACGTCAGTGAAATACATGCAATCCCAGCTACGATTGAAGTATTCATGGGCGACGTACTGGCGATTCTGCCCCTTGATGCTCTGAAGTTTGGCATCCAGGTTCGGCGCTGCGCTGGCGTAGTTGGGATTAGCGGCCAACAGCGCTTCAGAGAATTGCAGAGCAGCGTCAATACGCTGATCCGGGCCGGAAGACGCCGACTTGGTGAAACGATCATGCAGGCTGAACAGGTTGCGCAGTGGCGCTGCGGGCGACCATCCGGGGAAGCAGTTGTAGCTGACGTACAGCATTCCACCCGGTTTCAGATGGCGACGGGCAAACTCGACGATCAGTTGCTGGTTGTCGCGACTGACCCAGGTCCAGATGCCATGCAGGCTGATGCTGTCGAATTGCGGCAAGTCATCACGGGCCAGCAGTTGCGCGAAGCTGTCGTCATACAGCCGGGCATCGCTGTTCCAGTCGCTGGCCAGCGTACTGGCAAAGGCGGCCTGAGACGGTGTGAAGTCTGTACCCACATAGGAACCGGGGTTGGCGGCGGCATGGATATTGATCGATACGCCTTGGCCGAAGCCCAGTTCGCAATGATAGCTTTCGCTCGATTCCAGGCTGGCAAAGCCGCGCAGCAACAAGCAATAACGCTGGAAGACAGGATTGATTTCCCGGCTATAGCTGTAGGTGTAGCCTTCGTCGGTGAAATACCCTTCGTTCCAGGTGTCGCTCATGTTCGTTTCCTAATATTTCGTGACTGAAAGGCTGGTTTATAAGGGCTGGTGATTACGGGCCACAAGGACAAAATGCGCGTGAGTATTTCTATTCGTGTCCGCATTGTGGCGAGGATTCATCCCCCAATGGACTGCGGAGCAGGCTCCAGTCTCTAAATGGCCTCATCGCGAGCAGGCTCACTCCTACAGTGATCGGCGTCAGGTAAAGATTCTTTAAACACCCGGCAACTTGTGGGAGCTGGCTTGCCAGCGATAGCGGCGCATCAGCCAGCGAAAATATCGAACCTGATCAAGCACTCGACGCCGGCTTCGCCAACGCTATCCCTGCCGCGCCCAACCGCTTGAGCACCTCGAACAGCAAATCACTCTTGGTCACCCCGACAATCCTCGGGCTGCCGACATACCCCGTCACCGTCAACGTAATCCCGTCCGGCGACAAATGGCTGAAACGCACAAACGGCGCCGGCTTGTCGAGGATGTTTTCGTTCTCGCCGTAGGTGTTGAGGAGAAGCTCTTTGACCTCCTCGGGATCGATATCCAGCGGGAACATCAACTCCAGCGACGCCACGCCCTGGGCACTGCCGCCGAGGGTGACGTTGCGCAGGTTCTGCGAGATCAGTTGCGAGTTGGGCACGATCACGATCGAGCGGTCGCTGAGCTGGATTTCCGTGGCGCGCACATTGATCCGGCGGATGTCACCCTCGACGCCGCTGATGCTGATCAGATCGCCGACCTTCACCGGGCGCTCGGTGAGCAGAATCAGGCCTGAGACGAAGTTCTTCACAATCTCCTGCAAACCGAAACCGATGCCCACCGACAGTGCGCTGACGATCCACGCCAGATTGGTCCACTGCACGCCGAGCGACGACAGTGTCAGCAAGATCACCAGCGCGTAACCGATATTGGAAAACAGCGTGCTCAGCGACGCGCACATGCCCGGGTCCATGTCGGTCTTGGGCAGGAACTCGTTGTCCAGCCAGCGGCGCAGGGCGCGGATCAACCAGATGCCGATCAGCAACGCCAACACCGCGTTGAGCAGATGAGCGGGAACAATGTTCAGCTTGCGTAACCCGGCGCCGCCGAGAATCGCCAGGATGTTGCTTGTCAACTGCCCGAGCGTGGTGCCGATGCCGCCGACAAACAGCGTGATCACCGCGCACAGCAACAGCACGGAGCGGCTGATGCCGGATATCAGGATGGCTATCTGATCCAGCCGTCGATCACCAATCCCGAACAGATGCTCAAGCGCCTTGCCGCTTGAATACCTGGGCGAAAACGCGAACTCGCAACCGTCCTTGACTACCTGAATCAACAGGTAGAACCCTGCAAGCACGATGTACGCCCACACCAGTTCATACGTGACGAAGCGTGCCAGCGACACGTAACCGGTCAGCAGCGCGACCGTCGAAACAACCATTGAAATGCTGGCGACGGTGAAAATCACTCCGGCGAAGGTGCTGCTCGTCTGCGGGTCATGAGTCGCAGCCAACGCCTTGCGCACTTTGCCAACACGCAGCAGCATCGTCACGATGATCGCCATGACCACCATGGCGACCACGCCACGGCCGGCCAGCACAATCTTGCTGCTCATTGCCGTCGCATTGCTGACCTGCACCAGTGTCACCAACACCAGCAATGTGCAGGACAAGATGCGCGGATAAGGCTTGAGGGCCAGCGCCACTTCATCGGCAATCGCTGGCAAACGCCACGACGGATGCTCCGTCGCCAACAGCGCGCGGCTCAAACCTGTGATCAGGACGCAGGCATAGACGACTTTCTCGAACTCTTCGGAGAACGTCAGCAGCAGGGGCGTCAATGGAGCTTGCCGAGTGAGGGCGTAGAACAGCAAATGCAAGGCGAGGGCGGTGGTGGCAATTGTCGCCAGCGCCGATGCAAACGCCAGCGCACTGCGCCGCAAGCGTCCCTCCGGCATGCGGTGAATGCACACCCACGTCAGCCCTCGCTCGGCCAGCCGCCGTCCGAGCGTCCACACCAGCCATGCGATCAGCATCAGCACCAGCGTGAAAAAGTACTCACCCGGCGCCCATACCGTCGCCCAGGTTTTGCGGATCTGGTCGGAGAAATAATTGAAACGCTGGGCATCACTCTCTGAAGGACTGACCAGCGGCGCCCAGAAATCCGGATTCAGCACACTCAGTGTGCGCAGCGTCAATTCGCTCTCAAGCAACGTGCGGCGGATACCGGCGATCTGTGTGATCAAATCCGCGGCACTCTGTTTCAACGCCGCCAGACTCTTCAGCGTGCCATCGACCTTGTTCTTCTGCTCCGTCAGCGCCGCCCGCTGCGCGACGATGTCTGCCTGCTCCGCCGCCGCCTCGACATCCGGTGCCGCGCCCAACACCCCCAACTGCACCGCCAACTGTGCCTGCTGCGGCAACAACGACGCCGACAACCGATCGACATCCAGCATAAAAGCCTGAACCCGATCCTGCGGCCCTTCGAGCTGATTGAAATTGTTCGCCGACGAGATCTGCTGCTTGAGCGCATCGAGACGTTGTTGCAGCGCTTGCAGATCACTTTGATTAATCGCCGGCAACGGCGCCTCAGCCGTCGCGGAAGGCGCCGGCAGATCCGCAGCCCGCAGCGAAAAACTGCCGGAAACGAGCAGCATGAAAGCGACCAGAAACAACGACTTCATCGTGTTACGCATGGGTAGGACGGGCTCGAAGGGAACACACAGTCTATGAGGTTAGGTGATCGGGCCGGATGGGGCGGAAAAGTTTCAGGGCAGGAGGTGGATCAGCTGCGGTTCCAGTGCGTCTGCACGCACGTCGAGCAGGGCCAGCGTCACGGGGAGTTTGAAACGACGGCGACCGGCGCTGCCGGGGTTCAGATAGAGGCAGTTGTCGCGCCATTCGATTAACGGCTTGTGGGAATGGCCGGTGATGATGAGTCGGGTATTGGCGGCGAGGAGGGCAGGGACGTCTGCGATGTCGTGAATCAACAGGGTTGGCCAACCGTTGAGATCGAGGCTGAGGTGGTCGGGGATGTTGGCAGCCCATGGGAGGTTGAGGTCATTGTTGCCGCGCACGGCTTGGACGGGGGCTATTTGGGATAGCTGATCAAGGATTTCGGGACTGCCGATGTCGCCAGCGTGGAGGATGAGGTCGCAGCCTTGGATGGCGGTCAGGGCTTCGGGACGCAGGAGGCCGTGGGTGTCGGAGATGATGGCGGTTTTCATGGGGGGAGATTAGCAGGGAATGGATGGGTGGTTTCGGCTGTGGAATCACCCGGTCAAGAGCATGAACGTCGTATTACAGGCTTCGATGACCAGGTCATTGCCATGTACGCCCGTGGCGTGACGGTGCGTGAGATCCGCGCTTTCCTGCCGGAGCAGTATGGAACCGATGTGTCGCATGATTTCATCTGGATACCACGGTCGAGATGTTTGCTCCGGATTCCACCGCGCTGTCGCCCGACTTGAGCTCATGGGCAAGCAACCTGCCGGCAATCCGTGCGGCGTTCTCCAGGCGCTCGCTGGACATTCCACTGCATGCCGCCGCAGATAGCCCCCGCAGGGTGATCAGGATGTAGTCGGTCAGCGTCTGCGAAGCGTCCGGGCGGACGTGGTCCAGATAACGGCGGATCGCCTGGATTCCGGCATCGCCAAATTTCTCGGCCATGTTTCGAGCGATCGGATCGTCCGCGCGTAGGCCTTCGGTAATCAGACAACCACGCAAAGCGCTGTCTCGTCCGTACTGCTGCGCAGCGGCAATTAGCAGTGCGGTTAGCGCTTCGGCGGGAGGTCGATCCGGTGCCAGCAGCCTGTCCATCGGCAGCGCGTTTTCTGCGGCGTAGCGATTCATCGCTCGTTCGAACAGTTCGGCCTTGCTGCCATACGCTGCGTAAAAGCTCGGCGGTTTGATATTCATGGCCTCGGTCAGGTCGGTGAGGCTGACGGCGTCGAATCCACGCTGGTGAAACAGTGCTTGTGCGATGGCTATTCCTTGCTCTCGGTCAAAGGCGGGACGGCGCTGCCTGGGTTTTTCGTTCATGGCTTATCTCTCAAGTTGGTACGCCACTTTAGCGATCGCTACATGCAAGTTCAAATACGCTTTGCCTGCGTGCTTTTATTTAGTGGTTGCTAAATAACTTGCAGGCGGTTTTCTTATTATGTAGTGTTCGCTACATCTTCGACTGTTGAGGTTTTTCCCATGCAATTCAAAAACAAGGTTGTGCTGGTCACTGGCGGCTCCTCGGGCCTCGGCTTTGCAATCGCCGAAGCATTCGTCAGCCAAGGCGCGGATCTGATCATCACCGGGCGCCGCCAGCCACAGCTCGATGAAGCTGCAAGTCGCCTCGGTGGTAATGTTTCTACAGTGCGGACTGATATCTCGGACCCTGCCTCTTTAGGGGAACTGTTCAGGCATATCGGTGCGGTCCACGGTCGTATCGATGTATTGATCGCTAACGCCGGGATGGGTGAAATCGAGCCTATGGGTGCAATCACTGAAGCGGGCTTCGATCGGGTTTTCGCGACCAACGTCAAAGGCACCACCTTTACCGTTCAGGGGGCGTTGCCGTTGATGGGCGAGGGGAGCAGCGTTGTCATCATCGGCTCGACCTCTTCGATCAACCCTGGACCTGGTATGAGCGTTTATGGAGCAACCAAGGCGGCATTACGCGCGTTGGTGAGGAGCTGGATTCTCGACATCAGAGGATCGGGTGTACGTATTAACTTACTCAGCCCCGGGCCGGTGGACACCCCGTCCCTACGCGACGTGCTTGGTGAAAACGCGCAGCAGGTGATCGGTTTGCTCAACGAGAAGAGCACGCTTGGCCGGATCGGCCAGGCACACGAGATCGGCCAGGCTGCGCTCTTCCTGGCGAGCGATGCCTCGAGCTATGTCAATGGCGCCGAGCTGTTCGCTGACGGTGGAGCTTCTCAGGTCTGAGGTTACATGGGGCGGCCGATTCGTCCCACGCTCACCTTCCTCTGAACTCCGACAATGCCTTAGCCGGCTCCTGATGCGATTCACCCGCCCCAACCGGAAACATCGTTCGTCTATGGATGGCGAGCCTTACCAACATGCCGAGCGAATCGGGCATTTGAGGAGTTACCTAATGAGTAAATTTGCTGGATCAGTAATCGATCATGTGGGCATCGGTGTTTCGGACATTTTGCATGCTCGCGCCTTCTACGAGCAGGCGCTCGAGCCTTTGGGGATTACATTGATAATGAGCATCGAGACGGAACCACCGCAATCGACGCCTCGGAGATTGGGGTTCGGCTCCGCAGGCAAGCCATTCCTGTGGCTGCACGACGCTCCCGTTCCCAGTTACGGGGCTCATATCGCGCTGATGGCGCAGAGTCATAAGGCCGTCGACGCATTCCATGCGGCTGCCATCGCCGCTGGCGGACAGGACAACGGTGCACCCGGGATCAGGCCTCAGTACCACTCCGATTATTACGCGGCCTACGTACTGGGTCCTGATGGGGTGAATCTGGAGAGTGTTTGCCAACTGACGACTTAAGCGATTGGGCTCACACCAGGTGCCTGCCGGGTCACGTTCTTAGTCAGCGATACGATGTCATCTCGCGCTAATGGCACGTAATTAACAGCTGGCACGTAACGATGAAGATCGAACGCCCTTGCTTTCACCTTGCCGACTGATGGCCAAGTCGACGATGCCCGCGGTAAAGCGGGCACCGCTTCCTATAGGGAAAAAAGGCTTACACGCCTGCTTACCAGTTGTAACTCACTTTGGCGGTAATCTCGCGACCCGGGTTGTAGAAGTTCGCTGTGCCGGAGCCGACCACGTGCTGTTCATCCAGCAGGTTGCTGACGTTCACCGCAAGGTCGGTGCCCTTGGCGATCTTGTAGTTGAAGGCGGCGTCGAACAGCGTGGTGCCATCGCTTTTGCCGGAGTTGGCGGCATCGAAGTAATAAGAGCCGACGTAGCGCGCACCCAAGCCAACGCTGACATCAGTGGCGGGGACGTCGTAATAACTCCAGAGCGAAGCGGAATGCTTGGGTGCCGTCGAGAACTCATTACCCTTCAGGGAGCTGCCGTCGTACAACGAACCGCGCAGTACCTCGGACTCCATGTAGGAATAGCCACCGATCAGGCTGAGGTTCTGCGTCACCTGCGCCTTGGCTTCCAGGTCGAGGCCACGCGCCCGCGACTCGCCTACCGTCTGTTGTTCAATGATGCCGCTCGGCAGCACCACAGCGATGGTGACGTTTTCCTGGGTCAGGTCATAAACGGCAGCGGAAAACAGTGCGTCCATCCCCATCGGCGCATATTTCACGCCCACTTCGTACTGCCTGCCCGTCTGCGGTGTAACGCCAACCTGCGGGGGCGAGACGGATTCCACCATGCTCACATAGGTGGACACCTCATCGTTGACGATATAGGTCAACGCACCTCGGTAGGAGGTTTCGGAGAAGGTGTCTTTCTCAGTGGATTGCAAGCCTTTGCTGGTCAGGTCCATCGAGTCGTTACGCACACCGCCGGTGACGATGAAACGTTCGTAGAACGACAGGTTCTGCTGAAGGAATACGGCCTTGGTGGTCGCGTCTCGCTTATTTACGGCATACGGCGCGATTGAGCGTGAAACGCCAGTAAACACGGGGTTTGCAATGTCAATCGGGGTCGTCAGGGCGTAGATCGAGCTTTCCTTGGTGGTCGAATCGAGGTACTCCACGCCCACCAGGCTGCTGCTGTCGATGTTCTCGAATCGGGCATCGTATTGCAGCATCAGATTGCCGTTGAACTGGTCGGCCTCACTGTCCGTTCCAAACATATAGCGGTCAACGGTAGTACCGACACGTGCGGCGCTGTCGCTGAGGTAAACGTAGCCAAAATCATCGGTCAACTTGCTGTAACGCAGATTGCTGCGCAGTACGAAGCCGTTATCGAAGTCATGGGTGACGTTACCGCTGAGGCTGGTGCGCTCGACATCGTGGAAGTTGTAGCTGGGCTCGCCATAAAACTTGCTGCGGTCGTATTCCTTGTCCAGCGGATAGCCACCACTGTTGGGCGAACTTTCGGTTTTCAGGTAGTCCAGAATCATCGTGGCCGACGTGTAATCCGTCGGTGCCCAAGTGAGGCCACCCATAAACAACTGGTTGTCGTCCTGTGAGTGATCGTACTCGCGGTCGCTGTTCTGGCCTTTGGCAGTAAAGCGGCCAGCCAGGGTTTTCTCGTCGTTCAGCGCATCCCCCACATCGATGCCTGTCTCGACATGGTCAAACGAACCATAAGTCACATAGCCTTGGCCAAACTGCTCGAAGCGCGGCTGTTTGGTCACGAAATTCACCGAACCGCCGGGGTCCGCGGGGCCAAACAACGTGGAGTTGGCGCCACGCAGAATCTCGATGCGCTCATAAGCGAATGGATCTTCGCGTACGCCGCGCATCGAACTCAGGGTCAAGCCGTCACGGTAGGTAGTGGCCTGGAAGCCCCGGATCTGGAAATAGTCGTTGCGGTCATCCGTACCATAGAAGTCACTGACCACGCCCGGCGTGTATTGCAGCGCCTCTTCCGTGGTGCTGACGCTGCGTTGCTCCATTTCCTTGTTGGTAACAACCGACACCGATGCCGGTGTATTGAGAATGCTGGTTGCCACCTTGCCGCCAACCCAGAGCTCCTTGGCGACCACCGAGTTGGCGTCGTCGGCACTGACCCTGACCTTGGCATTGATGATGAGGGGGGCAAGGCGGTAGTCCTCGACGTCCGTTGCGTCCAGCTCCAGCGGGCCGGCGGGCTTTGCCTGAGGGAGCAGCAGGTAGGCGTTCGGGCCTTGCTGTTGGATTTGCAATTCGCTCCCCTGCAGCAACGATGACAGCGCTGCCGACGTATCGAGCGTGCCATTCACGCCAGCAGTGGTGCGGTTCACTACACTCGACGCGTCGAAGGAAAGACTGATGCCAGCCTCGCGCGCGAAACGATCAAGCGCCGGTGCCAGTGGGCCCGCAGCGATGTTCCACTGCTTGACTTGATTGCTGTGGTCAGCGCTCGACGTTTGCGCCAGCGATGGCAATGCGTAGCTGCTTACGATCAAACCCAGGATCGCACCGTGCAAGGCACGATTTAATGGATGGCGCTGTGAAACCGGGGACGAACTCATTTTCTCGCTCCAAGAAAGGACATCGGCAGACTGGCCTGTATTCCGGCCTTCCTTAGTAGTCGAACGAGAATGAGAAACCACCTCATTATTTTTCAGGTTATATAAAGTTCTGATGGATTCAGGTGGCAGCGGTCACGGTCACCCAGTAACGGGTTCGATAATCAATGTGCAAGTGCAGTGACTGCGCGATCAAAGCCAGGACCTGATCGTTGTCGGCGAGCTGGAAGGTGCCGGAAACGCGACGATCAGCGACCTCTTCGGCGCAGCGCAATACCCCGGAGCGATAACGCGACAACTCCCCGATGAAATCACTAAGGCGCATATTGCGCGCACTGATCACCCCGTCACCCCAGCTCCATAGATCAAGACCGTTGTCCCTGACCATTTGGGCGCCACTTGATGTGAACAGCAGCTGATGTCCGGCCTGGACGCTGCGGCTTGCAGAAGTTTGACTGGAACCGGGGAATACCGTGACTGATCCTTCCTTAGCCGCGACCAGAGTGCCATCGTCAAGCTCGCGTGCCAGAAAACGGGAGCTATGAGCGCGCATGATCCCGTCCCGTGATTGCACCCAGAACGGTCGCGCTTGAGGCGAGTGTTGATCCGCGCCGACATTCACGATGATTTCACCGCGTCGCAGAATGAGCAGGCGTCGCTGGGCGTCGAAATCGTTGTCGACGGCGCTATCGCTATTGAGCTGGATAAGGCTGCCATCATCGAGTTGGAAGCGTCGTTGCTCGCCGGTGCTGCTGCGTTGCTGCGCAAGCATGGCGGGTACGGGTGTGTAGTCCCGGCCGAGCCAGGCTGCCGTGCCAACAGTCGCCAATATGCCCAGTAGCTTCAGGCTTTCCCGCCGACGCAATCCATGATCGGTGCCATCAAGGGTTTGTCGGGCCAGTTGAGCTGGCACGCCTGTGAGTTCATCCCCAAGCGTTTCCACACGCTGCCACGCCAACACATGCTCTGGGCGTTCCTGCAGCCAGTGCTCGAAAGTGCGCTGTGTTTGTTCATCGGCTTGATTGAAGCGAAGGCGCACCTGCCATTGAATCGCCTGCTCGACAATCGCCGGATCCAGCGCCTGCGGCTCACGCCTCGACATAACGCAAGCGATAGCAGTGTTGCAGGGCCGTGGCCAGGTCGCGTTCCACCGTCGCGCGGGAGACACCCAGCTTCTCGGCTATTTGCGCGCAGGTCAGACCGTCGAGTCGGGCAAATAAAAACGCCTGGCGAACTCTCGGTTTTAGCGTACCGAGCATGCGGTCAATGCGCTCGAGCGCATCAAGAATCATCAGCCGGCTTTCTTCCGAGGGAACCTCGTGTTGAGGCAGCAACGTGACGCTTTCCAGGTAGGCACGTTCGAGTTCGCGACGACGGTACTGATCAATCATCAGTCCGCGGGCGATACTGCTCAGATAGGCGCGTGGTTCGCGCAAGGGGCTGGACTGACGGGATTTGAGCAGACGTACGAAGGTGTCCTGCGCCAAATCTGCTGCGTTATCGCGACATCCAATGCGTCGGATCAGCCAGCCGTGCAACCACGAGTGGTGGGTGCGATAGAGCAGCCCTAGATCTGCAGTACCTAGTGTTTCGTCGCTGCGCATTGGAATCCCAGCAAGTACATGATTGATAATTAATCGCATTCTACTCACGCGATAGGCCTTAGGTAAATACGTGGCGTTCAGTGTCTGCTTTTGCCGACCGCTGAGCGCCGCTCCAGGCATGCATTCCCCGCAGGAATGCACCGCATAAAATCTATGCATTTTTTTTATTCGGTTTCTCGGCGTACCTTGCTGCAAAGACAAGGAGATCGCCTATTGAACTCATCCACTGCCAATCCCGCCGATAAATTCGATACCTCCCGCGCCAGTGAATACGCCAGGCAAAGCCGCATCGCATTGGCCGGTTACGATGCCTGTCACGATCTTGCGGCGTGCATGTTGGCCGCCAGTCTCGGTCACTCGCGGTCGGCTAAAGTGCTGGTCGTCGGAGCTGGCGGTACGGCGCAGGAAATCATCGCAATGGCCACGCTGGAGCCGAACTGGCGCTTCACCGCAGTTGATCCTTCCGAGCCAATGCTGGAAGCCGCGACGCAGCACTTGCAGGCCAACAACTTGCTGCACACAACGAAGGTGCATCTGGGGCACGTCGACGACTTGCCAGCGGACGAGTCATTCGACGCAGCGACCCTGATCGGCGTACTCCATCACCTGAATGGCGACGAGCAAAAACACGCCATCCTGCAATCGATCAAGGCTCGCTTGAAACCGGGCGCGCCGTTGATCGTGGCAGGCAATCATTACGCTTACGCCAGTCAACCGTTGTTGCTGGAAGCGTGGGGTCAACGCTGGCGGCAACAGGGCGCCAATGCGGAGGAGGTGAGGGCAAAGCTTGGCAAGATTCTTCAGGGCGCGGACCCGCCACATTCCGAGGCGGCGGTTCAGGCGTTGCTGCATGAGGCGGGGTTCGGCGAGGCTACGCGGTTTTTTAGCAGCCTGTTCTGGGGGGCGTGGTTAACCTGTCGAACGGTCTGAACGCAAGCTGTCGGTGCTACCCTCCTGCCGCCGCGCTTGGCTGATGTTTGAAGAGCATGAATCCCCGGGGCACGGTCAAAATAACAAATATCAGAGCATAGGCTCGCCCACTAAACCCCTTCGCGCAGCGCATTCGCAACCAATGTAAATGCAGGCGAAGGTTGCCGACGGTTGGGGTAGTACAAGTAATATCCAGAAAATGGTAAGCACCAGTCTTCCAGAACCCGCACGAGCCGGCCTTCCTGAAGATGCGGTTCAAACTCCTCTTCGGGGAGGTAGGCAATGCCCAGCCCGGCCAAAGCGGCATAGACGATGTGGGTGGACGTGTTGAAAATGAGCTGGCCGTCTACGCGCACGTTCACTTGTTTACCGCGCCGCTCGAAATCCCACACATAGAGCCCGCCTGATGTCTGCATACGCTGATTGATGCAGTTGTGGTTCATCAGGTCTCGTGGATTTTTCGGGCGCTCGTGCGCGGTGAAGTACGCTGGCGAGGCTACGACGGCCATGCGTAAGGGCGGCCCTATCGGAACGGCGACCATGTCTTTGTCGATGGTATCCCCAAGACGCACACCCGCATCAAAACGATCCGCCACGATGTCTCTGAACCCGTAATTGACGTCGAATTCGACATTGATATCGGGGTATTCGTGTAGCAATGCGGTGAGTTTTGGAAGGAGTGTTGTCCGCAAAACGTGATCGCCGCAGGTGATGCGTACCGTGCCGGCCGGCTTGTCGCGCAGGTCCGTCAGGATATCCAGTTCCGTTTCGATTTCATCGAAGCGGTGGCCGATCGCCTGCAACAGCCTTTCGCCGGCAGCGGTCGGCGAAACGCTGCGTGTGGTTCGCGTCAACAACCTGATTTGCAGACGTGCTTCCAGACCGCTGACGGCCTGACTCAGGGCAGACTGCGTGACGCCCAGTACGCCTGCCGCGCGCGTAAAACTGCCTTCGCGCGCCACCGTTACGAACGACAGCAGATCGTTGAGATTTCTTCTGACCATTTTGTAAACGCCGTCACAGTCGATTGATTAGCTGAGCTTATAACCTTGTTAAGTATTCATTAGCTAGTCGCGCTCGCGTTCACTCGTCACCATTGTCGGCATGAATATGAATGCTAATGAGGCCCCAATGGTCGCTGTCTCCGCTCCCCAGAACGCGCCTGCTCATTGGAGCGGCGTCTTTGCAATGACGCTTTGTGTCTTCGCGCTGATCGCGTCGGAGTTCATGCCGGTCAGTCTGCTGACGCCGATGGCCGATGATCTTCAGGTGACGCAAGGGATGGTCGGGCAGGGCATTGCGATCTCCGGAGCATTTGCCGTTTTAAGCAGCCTGACCCTCTCCTGGATGGCTGGAACCCTCAACCGCAAGATTTTGCTGATGGCATTGGCAGCGTTGATGGCCGCTTCCGGCGCGATCGTCGCACTGGCCCCCAACTACCTGACGTACATGGTCGGTCGTGCCTTGATCGGTGTGGTCATTGGTGGTTTTTGGTCGATGTCCGCTGCGACCGCGATGCGACTGGTGCCCGCCTCGCAGGTGCCCAAAGCCTTGGCCATCTTCAATGGCGGCAATGCGTTGGCTACCGTGATCGCCGCGCCGCTGGGCAGCTATCTGGGCTCGATCATCGGTTGGCGCGGGGCGTTTTTTTGTCTGGTGCCCGTAGCGACGATTGCCTTCATCTGGCTGTGGATCAGCCTGCCGACCATGAAGGTAGCGCCGCGCACGTCGGGAACGGGCAATGCCTTGAAGCTGTTGAAGAACCGATCTGTCGCAATCGGCATGGCCGGGTGCGGCGCCTTTTTCATGGGGCAGTTCGCCCTGTTTACCTACCTGCGACCTTTCCTCGAAACGGTGACGCGTGTCGATGTATCCACACTGTCGCTGATCCTGTTGGTGATCGGAGTAGCAGGCTTTATCGGCACTCTGATCATTGGGCGGTTTTTAAAACGCGGTCTCTTCCGGACATTGATAGCCATACCGGTGCTGATGGCGTTGATTGCTTTGGCATTGATTCCGCTTGGCGCCTCGGTCGTAGTCGTTGCCGCACTGCTTGGCTTTTGGGGGTTGTTGGCCACCGCGGCGCCAGTCGGATGGTGGAGCTGGATCGCGCAGGCCTTACCCAACAATGCCGAGGCCGGGGGAGGTTTGATGGTGGCGGTGATTCAACTGGCCATCGCCCTGGGCTCAAACATCGGCGGACTGCTTTTCGATCATGGCGGCTATCAGAGCACTTTCGTGTTTAGCGCAGGCGTGCTGCTGCTTGCCGCATTCGTGACGTTGCTGACATCACGCTCCCCAATATCGCAATCCGCTTGAGACATACAACTTTACGGGAGATGGGCAATGAGAGCACTTCGCTGGCTTGGTTTGCTGTCTGCAATGCTCGTGCTGGGCGGTTACGTCGCTGTAGGTGATGCCGCGTCGGCGTCTTTAAAACCGGAGAGATCTCGCATGTGGATGACCGTCGGGGAACAACGCTTCGCCATCACTTTGGCCGACAACGCCGCCGCTGGCGCGTTTGCCAGGCTACTGCCGTTAACAATTGAGATGAGTGATCTCAACGGCAATGAGAAGCACGCCAGCCTTCCAGAAACTTTACCTGCCAACGCGAGCAAACCAGGAACAATCCACAGCGGTGACTTGATGTTGTATGGCGCGGATACGCTGGTGGTTTTTTATTCAACCTTTAACTCAACGTACGCCTACACCCGGGTCGGGCGTGTGGATGACATCGCTGACATGGCTCAGGCGCTAGGGCGAGGGGATGTGCGCGTGATGTTCTCTAAAGACTGATCAATCCGAATCAACAGGGATTCCAATGAAAAAACTCATTGTTCTATTAACGCTTCTTGTCAGTTCACTCTCAGCAACAGGAGCCGATATGTCCAACGGCGCAGATAATTTTTACACCAGCGAAAAAGTGACGGTGCAGAAGGTCACCTTCAAAAACCAATATCAAATGAATGTGGCGGGGAATCTGTTCATCCCGAAAAACCTCGACGCAAAATCAAAGACCCCGGCAATTGTTATCGGCCACCCGATGGGCGCGGTCAAGGAGCAGAGCGCTAACCTCTATGCCACGAAAATGGCCGAGAAGGGCTTCGTGACTCTGTCACTGGATCTGTCGTTCTGGGGTGAAAGCGAGGGGCGTACGCGCAATGCTGTTTCGCCGGACATCTACGCCGAAGACTTCAGTGCGGCAGTGGACTTTCTCGGTGCACAGCCATTCGTCAACAAGGAGCGCATTGGCGCAATCGGCATCTGTGGCAGCGGCAGTTTCGTCATCAGCGCGGCCAAGATCGACCCGCGCATGAAAGCCATCGCAACGGTCAGCATGTATGACATGGGCGCAGCCAATCGCAATGGTTTGAAGCACTCGCAAACGCTTGAGCAACGAAAGGCGATCATTGCGCAAGCGGCACAGCAGCGTGATGTCGAGTTCGCTGGCGGTAAAACCGCTTACACCAGCGGCACGGTACATCAACTGGATGAAAACACTCATCCCATTCAACGCGAGTTCTATGACTTCTACCGCACACCCCGCGGCGAGTACACACCGTCCAGTTCCTCTAAAGAGTTGACGACGCACCCGACTCTGACGAGCAACATCAAGTTCATGAACTTCTACCCGTTCAATGATATCGAGACGATTTCTCCGCGCCCGATGTTGTTCATTGCCGGCGCTGATGCGCACTCAAGGGAGTTCAGCGAGGAGGCCTATAAGCTCGCCGGACAACCCAAGGAGCTGGTTATCATCCCGGGTGCTGGGCATGTTGACCTCTATGATCGTGTCAATCTGATTCCTTTCGACAAGTTGGCTACCTTCTTTCAGAACAAACTGAAGTAACCAACAAGCAGGGATTGCCTGCCGCGAAAGCCTCAAAATCTTGAGGCTTTCGCGAGAGTTCGAGTGACATTCTTTTCAGTACGCCTATTGAATGGTGACTTTGCCTTTTGATCTGCGAGGCTTTTCAATACCACGCGCGAAATCGCGCAGATCGTGTGCAAAATCCAGGGATCACACGATGGGCGCTCCACGGGTTGCACCCTGGCGGCGTTATGCGGTGATGCGGCGCGTTAGTCGGGCGATTTGAAGTCGGCATTCGCTGAAGGCGTTGAGCGTACGCTGCAGACGCTGGGCGAAAAATACCCGACAGCGCCGTCGGCGCGCCCGCCAACATGAGCGACGAAGAAGCGGCAACGCTGCCGATTGCCGCGCTCAAACGAACACAAGATCCGCCCGGTTATCGATCAGGTGTATCCGTTCGAGCAAGCCCGCCAAGCGTACGAGCCTCTGGCGAAAGGGGCGTTCGGCAAGGTGGTGATCAAGATCGGTTGAGGCCGTTGGGGCGATGCCTCAGCTATCGGTAGAAACGACCGGCTCGGCAGCAGTTTCCTCAGCCATCTTCAGCCGGTCAGCCTTGCTGATGTACTTTTCCTTTTTCGGGGCCAGTTTCGCGCTGGCCTTTTTGGCTTTTTCCCTGAACAACTGCTTCAGTTTTTTCTGGCGGTTCATGTTGATGACTCGGGTTGTCTGTTGAATATCGACGAACGAAGGGTTTCTCGCTCGCCTTGACCAGAGAGTCGCATAAGCAAGTGTCGCTGTCTCCGGCCCAAAAGGGCAGGCATCCTGACGCATGGCCGGGGTGCAGGCAACATCAATTCCTTACCTCACAATAAAGTCCCGAACAGCCTTGATCGTCGGGCCGGCATTTCTTCCATGGACGAATGCCCCGCACCCGGAATCAAGTGAGGGTAGACGCGTTTTGGCATCTGCATTTGAGCGTCGATCAATACGGCCGGTTACGCGCGCAGTCGGGCGGGAGATCACAATCTGGATCAGGCCGACCATAACGGAAGGGTGGTCTCTGGAGCCCCAGGACACCGGCGCCCCATTGGCCACCAGGTCGTAAATCCTGCTTACGCCGAGCAACTGACCGTCACGATTATCGTATAAGCGGAAAAACGCCGGGCTCTCCCAACGGATGAACCAGGACAGATCTTGCGGATCGTCCGGGTGGAACTGAGGATGAAAGGAGTTTGGCAACACCCAATAAGGCCTGAATGCCTGGACCCGGACGCAGCCATCGGGGCTGATGTCAGCGTCGCCGTAAGGGGTCGCCAACGCTTTTTCCCACCACTGAGACGCCGCCCACAGTCCCATGTAAAACACCACCAAACCGAGGACGATCATCACTAGTCGGCGTTGCCTGCTCATACCAGACGCATGCCCATTTCAACTGCGCGATCCTCGAAACCGAGCTCCGCATACATGCGTGCCGCACGTTCATTGAACGGCCAGACTGTCAGGCGCAAATCCTGTGCGTCATGTTCAATCGCCCAATCCCTGACGAGTTGCATCAGCGCCCGACCAATGCCTTTGCCGGAGAACCGCTCGGCGACACATATCGAGCCGATGCGCACAATCTTTTGCGGCTGCATAAGCGGTGGCGAACTGGCCGACAGGCTGGCCGTAATGAATGCGGCGGGTTGATCGCCGACGTGCGCGATAAAAGCTACCTGATCCGGCTTCTCGAAAATGCCCGACCAATGTGGCAGGTCGCGGGAGAAGTCTTCGGTGGCGGCAGCATAAATATCGGGACGGGCAGCGTGGTGTAAGGCGTTGAGTAATTGCCCGAGCTCGCACATCGTCAGTGCATCTTCTGCGGTTGCGATGCGGTAGGTGATGGTGTCGTCCATGAAGGTTAACGCTCCTTAAGTGTGTTGCACGGCTTGAGCTTGCGCGAGGATGTGGCGATTGTCCAAATCGCTTAAGCATTTCTTCAACAGTGCCGCCTCTATGGGCAGGCGCCCGGAAAAAGCACCCCACCTGCAAATATTCAAATGCATGGTTTTTTCGACGAGCCCTCGATGCTGTGACCAAGAGATGTGCGTGCAGGCTTGTTCAGACCCGCCACAAACGCCGAAATCTGCCGCGTCCCGCTCAGGTGAACAACCGGAATCTGCGGTGCTATCGTCATTCGCCTGGCCTCGCTGGCAGGGCGATTGACTCGGTCAAAGTGCCAGACATATTTCAGAAAGCCCAGAAAGGCTTTATCCAGTCGTTCGGTACATCCTGCCGGCAGATCCGCGCGTGGCCGGTTCAGTGCGCTACGCATGATGACCCGTCGCAGGCAGGTCAGTCGCGGGGTTTCGAGCCAGATGATCAGGTCTGCACGGGCCAGGCGCAGATCGAAGGTGCGTCGGGAATAATTGCCTTCACTTACCCATGCATCACCGGCGACGGCTTGTCGTACCCGCTCACGGAAAGCTTTCTCATCCGGCTCGACCCAACCAGGCTCCCAGAACAGCGGATCAAGGTGAACAACGGGCACGTCCAGACGCTGGCCGATTTCCCGGGCCAAGGTCGACTTTCCACTGCCGGCGTTGCCCAGAATGACGATGCGTTGCATATGCAAATCCCTTGCGGCAAAAGCCGGCAATTCTAAGCCACCAAGACCTGGGGCAGGCCATCGACCGCAAAAAAAGCCCGGCAGTACGCCGGGCTCTGGATCGGCTCAAAGCATTACGCAGCCATATTGCCGGCCGCCATGTCTTTCTTGTAGCTGGCCTTCATGGCCTCCATTTGCGCTCCGAGTTCATCGAGCTTCGCTTTACCCAACAGCTTTTTCGCCTGAGGGAACATTTCTGTTTCTTCCTCTTCGATGTGGTGCTCCAGCAACTCCTTGACGACTTTCACCCGACCGGCAAATTCCGGCGTGCCCGGGTCGGTCATTTTCAGGTCCGGCAGCACCAGGGAGTCCACCGTACGGTGCTCTTCCTTGGCTTCGAAGTACATGATGTCCTGTTCCTTGCCGCCCGCTTCCTTAAACGCGGGGTAGAGGATTTCTTCTTCCAGACGCGTGTGGATCGAGATTTCCATTTCCAGCTTGGCCAGCAACTCGGTGCGTTTTTTCAACGCGCGTTCGGTGGATTCGCTCAGTTGGGTGAGGATGCCTTTTACTTTTTCATGGTCGGCTTTGAGAAGGTCGATGGCGTTCATGGTGGTTGCCTCTGCTATCACGGGTTGTACACAGGCCGTTGTGCCACGGCGCTATGGGATTCGCCTGTAGCTATCGCATTTGCTGTGCCAACTTGCAGCGCAACCCTGAACCGCGCTGGATCAATGGTTTGCGCCGCATGCGGCAAAAAGCCTTCGTGCAGGCTGCATGAACAGCGCCCGGCAGGCATTGCAGATCGCTACCTGCGCTGAATTTGCCGGTTGGCGGTGATGTCGAACCTTCATCAGGCGATAAATTAAGGACGGCGACATGCCCATGGGACTTCAAACCGGATACGTTTATGGAAAACGTTGAGTCAGCCCTTATGGCGGCGCGAATGCAGTTCGCGATCACGATCAGTTTCCACATCGTGCTGGCGGCGTTGAGCATCGGCCTGGCCAATTTTCTGATGATTCTCGAAGCGCTGTGGCTGAAAACCGGGCGTAAGGTTTATCTGGATGTCTACCGCTACTGGCTCAAGGTGTTTGCCCTCAATGTGGCAGTAGGCGTGGCGTCGGGACTGATTCTGGAATATCAGTTCGGACTCAACTGGTCACGGCTGGCGGTGCAGGCGGGGGATATTCTCGGTCCGCTGATGTTCTACGAGATACTCGCGGCGTTTTTTCTGGAAGCCGGTTTTCTCGGGATCATGCTGTTCGGTCTGAAGAAGGTCGGACCGCGTCTGCATTTCCTGGCCACGTGTGCGGTCGCCGTGGGCTCGTTGATCAGCGCGTTCTGGATTCTTTCGGCCAACTCGTGGATGCAGACACCCGCCGGTTACTCGATTGCGGCAGACGGTCGTTTTATCGCCGAAGACTGGTGGGCGATCATCTTCAACCCGTCGTTTCCCTATCGGTTGATCCATATGACGCTGGCCGCGTTGCTCGGCACCGCAGCCGTGGTGGCTGGCGCCAGTGCGTGGCAACTGTTGAAGGCGCCAGACAATCCACGCGCACGCCTGGCGTTTTCCATGACGCTGTGGGCGATTGCCGTACTGATCCCGGTGCAGGTTGTGGTCGGCGATCTGCATGGTCAGAACAGCCTGAAGTTTCAGCCGCAGAAAGTGGCGGCTATCGAAGGCTCCTGGACACGCCCGGCGACAGGCGCGGGCGAACCGCTGCGGCTGTTGGCCTGGCCCGATATGAACGAGCGTCGCAACCATTGGGAAGTGGCAATTCCGCGCGTTGGCTCCTTGTACCTGACGCATGATTTGAGCGGGACAATCGCTGCGCTGGATGAGTTTGCGCCGCAGGATATTCCGCCAGTCACGCCGGTGTTTTTTGCCTTTCGCGCCATGGTCGGCCTGGGATTGTTGATGCTGGGGCAGGGCGTCATCAGCCTTGTTTTGCGCCGTCGACAACGCCTCTACACCGCGCGCTGGTGGTTATGGACAAGCGTGCTGATGGCGCCGGCAGGTTTGCTGGCGATGCTCAGTGGCTGGATTGTCACCGAGGTCGGTCGGCAACCGTTCACGGTCTACGGTTTGATGCGCACAGCTGACAGTCTGTCGTCGGTGTCGCGGGCGCAGGTGCTCGGATCGACGTGGCTGATTCTGCTGTTTTATCTGCTGATCTTCGGCATCGGCCTGTGGGTGCTGCTACGCACCCTGCGCGAGCCACCCCACGAAGACGAGCCCGGGCCACAGCCGACCCTGGCCGATGAAACCGGGCATTCCTGAGGATCTGAAGGCATGGACACCGATTGGATCACGCTGCTCTGCGCTGCCGCTCTGGCGTTTTCAGTGATGAACTATGTGCTGCTCGACGGCACCGACCTGGGCGTCGGCATGCTGATGGGGCTGACGACTTCCAGCCAGGATCGCCGCGCCATGGCGGTAACCATTCTGCCGATCTGGGATGCCAACGAGACATGGCTGGTGCTCGGTGGCGGCGGGCTGCTGGCATTGTTTCCATTGGCGTATGCCGTGCTTTTGCCGGCGCTGTATCTGCCTTTCATTGTGATGTTTCTGGCATTGATTCTACGGGCGGTCGCTCTTGAGTTTCGCGACTATGCGCCCAGCGAAACAGCCAAACGATGGGTCGACGGCGTGATGCTTGGCGGCTCACTGTGCACCGGCGCGATACAAGGCATCATTCTGGGGACACTGGTACAAGGCGTGCCGCACAAGGGCGGGCAATACAGCGGTGACGGCGGCGAGTGGCTGACGCCATTCCCGTTGTTTTGCGGGGGAGTGCTGGTGCTGGGCTATGCGTGGCTGGGCACGTGCTGGCTGTATTGGCGCACCGTCGATGACCTGCAATGGCGTTCGGCTCGTCAGGCGAAGTGGCTGGCGCTGCTGACAGCAATGTTGTTGCTGATTCTGGTGGGCTGGACGTCTACGTTGCAGGGGCAATACCTACAGCGCCTGTCGGATGTTCGCGTGTGGCTGACGTCGGTCGTGTTGCTCGGCACCTTGCTGGTCGTTTTTCACTTGGGCTTTCGCAGTCGTTTTCATGGCTTGCCGCTGTTCGCTGCGCTGGGTGTATTCATTCTGGCTTTTGCCCTGATGCTGATCGCTTTGTACCCGCTGATCGTGCCACCGGACCTGACTCTGCAAGCCGCTACGTCCAGCCCCAAGAGTCAGGTATTCATGCTGGTCGGTTTCGCCGTGTTGATCCCCGTGACACTGATCTACAACACCTATGGCTTCAAGGTTTTCAGCGGCAAGGTTCGCATTGGCGAATGATTCCACTTATCCGAATAAGCAAAAACGCAATGAACTCGTGGCGGCTTTCATCCTTCCGAAAATGAAGCAGCAATCCTTTCATCAGAAAGTACGAGGACACCCACCATGCGAGCAATGACTTACCACGGCGCACATGATGTCAGAGTCGAAACCGTACCGGACCCGATCATCGAAGCGCCTGACGACATTATCCTGCGCGTCACGGCCACGGCGATTTGCGGCTCGGATCTGCACCTGTATCGCGGCAAGATTCCCACCGTTGAGCATGGCGATATCTTCGGCCATGAGTTCATGGGGATTGTCGAAGAAACGGGCTCTGCGGTAACGGCCGTGCAGCGTGGCGATCGCGTGGTGATTCCTTTCGTGATTGCGTGTGGTGATTGTTTCTTCTGCCAACTGGAACAGTACGCCGCGTGTGAAACCACTAACTCGGGCCCGGGCGGGGCGTTGAACAAAAAGGTCATTCCACCGCCGGCCGCGCTGTTCGGTTACAGCCGCCTGTACGGTGGCATTCCCGGTGGACAGGCGGAATTGGTGAGAGTGCCAAAGGCCAATACCGGGCCCTTCAAGGTGCCGGGGACTTTGTCGGATGAGAAAGTGTTGTTCCTCTCCGATATCCTGCCGACGGCCTGGCAAGCGGTGATCAATGCCGGTATCGGCCAAGGGTCGAGCATTGCAATTTTTGGCGCCGGCCCTGTCGGTCTGCTCAGCGCGGCATGCGCCAGAATGCTCGGTGCCGAACGCATTTTCATGGTCGATCACCATGCTTATCGACTCGAATATGCGCAAAGCACTTACGGCGTAATCCCGATCAATTTCGATGACGACGATGACCCGGCGGACACCATCATTCGCCAGACCCCGGGCAATCGCGGCGTGGATGCGGTAGTCGATGCGGTGGGTTTCGAAGCCAAGGGCAGCACCACGGAAACCATCATGGCCACGCTCAAGCTTGAAGGCGGCAGCGGCAAAGCGCTTCGCCAGTGCATCGCAGCTGTGCGTCGCGGTGGCGTGGTGAGTGTACCGGGGGTGTATTCCGGTCCGATTCACGGCTTCCTGTTTGGCGATGCATTCGACAAAGGCCTGACATTCAAGATGGGCCAGACCCATGTCCAGCGCTTCCTGCCTGAACTGCTCGGGCATATCGAGACCGGACGCTTGCAGCCGGAGGCGATCATCACCCATCGGATGTCGTTGGAGCAGGCCGCCGAGGGCTACAAGATCTTCGACAAGAAAGAGGAAAGTTGCCGCAAGGTCATTCTCACGCCGGGAGGCAGTGACGTGCCGTTGGCGGAGACGATTGAGACGCCTGCGTTAGTGCCGGCGATCTGAGTCATTGTTCATGGGCGGTGGAGTGCGCAGGCACTCCATTGTCTGACACTCACTCCACTTTCGACTCGACGTCGATCTCATCGGCTTCACCGAGCGATCTGTAGTGCTTGCGCAATTTACGCAGTTCACGGGTGCCCATTTTGTCCAGCCCCAGCGTGGCGTTCTGCGCATCCTTGGTGGCGCGAATCAGCTCGTCGATCTTCAGGTGCAAGATATCGTTGTCGCGGTTTTGCGTGTTTTGAATCAGGAACACCATCAGAAACGTGATGATCGTGGTCGAGGTGTTGATGATCAGTTGCCAGGTGTCGTTGTAATGAAAGAACGGGCCGGTAAGCGCCCAGATGATGATCAGAAAAATGGCGGCGATAAAAGTTTTGGAGCTGCCGGCCCAATTGGAGAGGGCCTGGCAGAAAGACGCGAATTTCATGTTTGTACAAGCTCTTGAGGACGGTAAGGCATAGACCTCAGCAGTCCTTTGAAATTCTTTTTTACAATTTGGTGAGGCGGATTCATGGGTAAAACCATCACGGCAGAGGATCTGGAGATCAGCTTTGGCGACGCGTCAGATGAGGTGGCGCTGTTCAAATGGTTGATCGCCAGTTTCCTGATGGGCAAACGCATTCAGGCTGACATTGCTGCGCAAGCCTATCGGGTGATCATCGAAAAGCGTCAACGCGACACGCCGCGCAAGTTGGCGAACTGCAGCCATCGTGAATTGGTGATGATGCTCGGCGAAGCGCATTACGTGAGGTACGACGAAACCACCGCCACGCGCCTTCTGGCGTTGGCACACAAGCTCAATGATGAATACGCGGGGAAGGTCGGCAATATCGTGGCCGAGAGTGCCGTCCGCCAGGCGTTCGAGAAACGCCTGGCGGAATTTGACGGGATCGGTCCGAAAACCGTCGAGATTTTCATGCGTGAAGCAGGGCCGGTACTTTTTGGTTAACGGCCAGGACGCGCGGCGGTGCTCGGGCTGATGTGCTTAGGGCCGGCGATTGCCCAAGCGATGAGCCCGAACAGCGGCACAAACACGATCAACACAATCCAGACTCCTTTGTTGTTCGATTTCCCCTCACTCTTGCGCACCCGATTGATGGCCCACAGTTCTATCAGTAGAAGAACTGCCGCCAGTACGATCCACACGGTTTCGATATGCATTGGCTACCTCCTGATGGTCTTTCTTAGGTGGCCTGTGTTGCGCCGGGTTCATTTATTTTTCTGCAGCGCCTTGAGTTGCTGCGCCAGGTGAAGTGCGACACGGCCGCTGCCCACCGTCGGCAGCAGGTGAGTGAAGGGGATGTCGATCAGGCGATTGTCACGCACGGCGCGCAAGCGCGATAACACCGGATCATTCTCTAGCAGTTGACGTTTGCGCCAGGCCGGCGACCATTCGGCATCGGCCAGCAAGATGACGTCGGGATCGCTGATCAGCAGGGTTTCCCGATCTATCGTCACGCGGTACTGGTTGATGTCGGCGAATGGATTGCGCGCCCCGGCAGCCGCGAGCAGGGTGGTCACGAAACCGCGTCCGCCCTCTGAATCCAGACCGTTGACCTCGCTGTCCAGATAGAACACCGACAGCGGCTTTTCGTTGCCGATCAGTGCGCGGGCGCGGGCCAGATCGGCGTCCATGGCGGCGCTCAGTTGCTGCGCTTTTTGCTGTTTGTGCAGCACGGCACCGAGGGTCAGCAGGTCATTGCGCACATGCCCGAAATAATCCAGCGAATGCCCCGCACAGGCCGACTCCAGTAAATAGGAAGCGACGGCGTTGCGCGCCAGACCTGAGCGTGAAGTGACGCCGTCACCGAACGCCGTGGCAAAGCCGCCGACTACCAGATCCGGTTTCTGCGCGTACAGCACTTCGCTGGACGGGTAGCGCGGCGCGATCACCGGAACGCCTGCGTACTCGGTCTTTCGATCCCCGGCATGGGTGTCGTCCAGATAGGCGACGCCAACCAGACTCGGGCCTGCATCCAGGGCGATCAGCAGATCAGCCGCGTGTTGGTTGAGTGCGACGATGCGCGATGGCGGCAATTGTGCAGCGCTCCAGGTTTCGCCGCAGTTTCGGTAATTGTCAGCGAGGGCCGGTGCAGAGCAGAGCAGGGCCGTCAGGCATAACACAAGTGTTCTCATGAGCGCTCCTTGATCAGCAAATCCTCAACCACCTCACCACCGACCAGGTGCACCTCGACCAGCCGTTGCACGTCGGCGTCGCTGTGCACGCCATACCAGCAGGTCTCGGGATAAACCGTCAGAATCGGCCCCAGATTGCACGGGAACTGACAATGCGTGCGTGTCAGTAACACGCCGCCCGGGGTTTCGATGCGGTCGTGCGCCAGCAGGTGCCGGCGCAGGGTTTTCCATAACTGCAAGGCGCCGCGCTGGGTGCAGCGCGGGCCGGTGCAGAGGAACACGTGGTGCGCATGTTCGGGAACGTGCGACCAGTCCGGGTGCGTGTATACGCCGTCGACCGTTTTGAATTCAGCCATCAGAAGCGGTACGTGTAGCGTACTTCTGAGGTGAACGGCCGTCCGAGGTTGTCGACGTTGCTGGCACGGCTGGTGACGTAATCGCGGTCGAACAGGTTCTCTACCAGCAGGCTGACACGGTGTTGGCGGGCATTGTCGAGGTAGCGATAAGCGTCGGCATCGATCACTGAATAGTGACCGTATTCGACCTGTTTCGAGCTGGTCACATCGCGGATATAGCGGATCGCACCGCCGGCACCCCACAGACGGTTTTCCGACTCGAAGCCTATGCGCGAACGGGCGAAGAAGCTCGGGATGTCATTGATGGTCACGCCACTGCGCGATTCGGTGAGGTTGCGGGTCATGTCCGCTTGCAGGCTCCATTGCGCGTTGAGCGCCAGTGTCGCGTCGGCCTCGAAACCGCGCATGCGCACCTGGCCTTCGCCGTTGACCCAGCGACTATCGTCGAGGGTGATCAGGTCGTCGATTTTGCGTTTGAACACGGTGACGCTGGCGCTGAACGCGCGATCGAGCAGTAGCCCCTTGTAGTCGAGTCCCAGTTCGGCGTTGCGGCTTTTTTCAGGTTTAAGGTTGCGGTTGCCGATCTCGTCGCCCGGTTCGTTGACGAACAATTGTTCGGCGTTCGGCAGTTTGTAGGCACTGCCGTACTGACCGCGCACGGCCCAGTTGTCGTTGAGATCGTAGAGCGAAGTGAGCATGCCGACCGTGGCGCTGTCGCCGCCGCCCATGGCTTCGTGGCGAACGCCGACGCTCGGGTGCCAGTCGGGCAGGGCGTCGATTCGCGGACGCAACTGGGTGTAAATCGCGTGGGCTTCAGCCTTGTCGTTGTCGATGATCAGGACATCGTCCTGGCCCTTGAACCACTGGTTGTCAGTGCCAAACACCAGCACATGACCGCCGGACGATTCAGCCTTGCCTTCGGCCTGTATGCCCCAGTCGGTGAAGCCCCAGTAGTCGTTGTGGTTGATGACTCTGGTGGCGCCGTCCTCGACGTTATTGATGCGTGTGTAGCGCGTGTCCCAATCGTTGACATGGCCTTTGACGAAGTAGCTCAGACGCTCATTGAGGTTTTGCTCGAAGGTCGCTGTGGCGATCTGTTGCACACGGTCGTTGGTGGTTTTGTGGTTGCCGACCGGACGGGCGAAATCGAGGTTGGCGTCAGCGTATTGGTAGAACAGCTCCAGCCGCGAGTCGTCGCCGAACGACTGAATCGCCTTGCCACCAAACGTGGTGACTTCATAAGCGCGTTTTTTCTCTGTGACGTTTTTCATGTCGCGGTTGCGAAACGGCTGGTAACCGTCGGAGACGTTGTGGCTGACATACGCCAGCAGGCCCAGATCGCCGAAACCGTTGCTGAAGATGTTCTCGACCCGGGCATCGCCGGTGGTGCCGCCGAAGGTATCGAGGCCCATGTTCACCTCGCCCGAGGCCTTTCGACGCTGTGGCGAGCGAGTGACGATGTTGATCACCCCCGACACCGCTTGCGTGCCGAACAACAGACTTTGCCCACCCTTGAGCACTTCGATGCGTTCGATGGCGTTCGCCGGCAAGGTGTCCAGGTACAAGCCGTCGTACAAGCGGTTGTTCAGGCGTACACCGTCGAGCAGGATCAGCGTATCGTCGTTGCGCCCGCCCAGCAGGGAATAAGTGCCGTAGTCGAATGGGCCGTTTTTCGGGGCGACATAGAGGCCGGGAATAAACATCTGCATGACGCGGCTGACATCCGCCGCGGGGCCGGCGCGCTCGATCTGTTCGCGGCTGACGATGTCCACTTTGCTGCCGTAATGCGCCATGTCGGCGACGGTCGTGGACTCCACCGAGGGTGCCGAAACGATTTGCTGATTGAGTTCCAGAGGCGCTTCGTCGGCCAGCAGCAGCGGACTGAACAGGCAACCGAATAGCAGGGATGGAGCAGAGGAGTTGAAAGGTCGAATCATTGTCTTCTCGAAAAGGATCTTCGCAGAAGAGCATGCAGGAGAAGGCATCGCGCACACGCCGACACCGGCCCATGCCCGCCCACCGCAGGATTTTGCCAAACAGAAATTTCGGGCCGGTCTCCGGGCTCGCGCGTATCGATGCTTTCACCTTCCCATGGCCGTCTGGCCACAGTGGTGTGTCGAAAGCATCACGCGCATACCGTTGCGGGGGCAGCACCGGACTTGTTCAAAAAGAACGTACCGGTTTCCCGTTTCACCCCATGCACGGCGGCATGGGACACCTGAAACTGGGCGGCATCTGAACACTCGAAAGACCGTTCGTCAACGCCGCAGCCATTATCGGGCGCTCAGTTCAGCCCGGCTGCAGGGCGGCAAACTGATTGCTTAACCACGCATACAGTTGCGATACCGCGGGGGAGATTTGTTTGCGATGCGGGCACACCAGACTCAACGGCGAGGCTTCTCCGGGAAAGTCCGGCAGCAGCACAAGCAGACGTCCTGCGCTCACGTCAGCGCTGACATCCAGCCAGGATTTGTTGGCGATACCTTCACCGTCCAGTGCCCAGCGCCGAACCACATCGGCGTCGTCGCTGAACAGCGGGCCAGAGACTTGAATCGTTTGACCGGCCAGGCACCATTTATCGAAGACCCGACCATTCTGCAGGTAGAGCAGACATGGATGATTCAACAAGTCCTCCGGCGTTTTTGGCTGCCCGTGGCGTTGCACGTAGTCCTTCGATGCGACCAGCACCCGTTTATTCCAAGGCGCGAGTGGCAGAGCCACGTAGTTGGCGTCTTCGTTGGTACCGTATCGAATGGCGACGTCGACCGGGTCGCGAAACAGGTCGGCCATCTGGTCCGACAGCACAAAGCGCAGGGTCAGTTCCGGATGCTGACGACGGAACATCGTTAGCCACGGCAGCAGAATGTTGCGCCCCAGATCAGATGGCGCAGTGACTTGCAGCACGCCGCGTAGCGTGGCGTTTTCACCCCGCAGGTTTTCCTCGCCCTGTTTCAGGGTTTCGAGCACGGCGTGGGCGGTGGGCAGGTATTGCTCACCTTCGGCAGTCAAACGCAGGCTGCGGGTGGTTCGCGCGAACAGGCGCACATCCAGTTCGCGCTCCAGGCGTTTGATGGCGGCGGCGACCTGCCCCGGCAACAAATCGGCCTCCAGCGCCGCGGCGGTAAAGCTGCCCAGCGCTGCGCTGCGGGTGAACAGGGCGAGATCATCGATGCGGATCATTTTCTCTTCTGCAGTGAAAGTGTTGGCGCATTCTGCAGGTTTTTCTTTCTCCGTGGGAAGCCGAAGATGGTGGCAAGTGAATGCTTCAACCCTTCAGACAGCGAGCCCCCATGAAAGCCATCACCTTTGTACAACACGCCCTGCCCATTGAAGATCCGCAATCCTTGCAAGATATCGAGATGCCTGCGCCAGTGCCCGGTCCGCGTGATCTGCTGGTCGAGGTACGGGCCGTTTCAGTCAACCCGGTCGACACCAAAGTGCGCGCCGGTACTTTCACCAAAGAACCAAAAATTCTCGGTTGGGATGCGGCCGGCATCGTTCGCGAAGTCGGTTCGCAAGTGACGCTGTTTCAACCGGGCGACGAAGTGTTTTACGCCGGCTCGATTATTCGCAGCGGTAGCTACAGCGAATTGCATTTGGTGGATGAGCGGATTGTCGGGCACAAGCCGCGTTCGTTGAGTGCTGCCGAGGCGGCGGCACTGCCGTTAACGTCGATCACGGCGTGGGAATTATTGTTCGACCGTCTCGGTGTCGCCGAGGCCAGCGGGGAGGGTAAATGCCTGTTGATTACCGGTGCGGCGGGTGGCGTCGGATCGATGCTGGTGCAATTGGCTCGGCAGTTGACCCGACTCACGGTGATTGGCACCGCCTCGCGCCCGGAGACCGCTGGTTGGGTGAAGCAGTTGGGCGCCCATCACGTCATTGATCACAGCCAGCCGCTGCTCGCTCAGTTGCAGGCACTCGGTATTGCCGAGGTCGATTACGTCGCCAGCCTGACCCACACCGAACAGCACTTTTTACAGCTGATCGAAGTGCTGCGACCGCAGGGTCGTCTAGCGGTGATTGATGATCCCGAGAGCCTTGATGTCATGCCGCTCAAGCGCAAGTCGTTGTCGCTGCATTGGGAGTTGATGTTCACGCGTTCGTTGTACGAAACGGCGGACATGATCGAGCAGCATCACCTGCTTGACCGGGTCTCGGACCTGATTGATCTGGGGGTTTTGCAGACCACCGTCGGCGAGCACTTCGGTGCGATCAACGCCGCAAACATGCGCCGCGCTCATGCAGTGGTCGAAAGTGGCAAGGCTCGGGGCAAGATCGTTCTCGAAGGCTTCTGATAACCGTCACTTGAACCGTCATACGGGCGCCATAAAGGGCCCGTCAGGAGCACTTTATGCGTATGAAAACCCTTCCCGCCGTCATCGCCCTGTTATCGGCTGCCGCGTTTGGTGCGCCGTTCTCCCACGCCATCAACGCTGTCGCCTTGCCGGCGGATGCACCCGCCGATCGATCCTTCGGTAAGCTTGAACAAGTGCATGCGTTCTACGATGCGATGCCCACCGGTGTGACCGTCAGCGAGACCGGGCGGATCTTCGTCAACTTTCCGCGCTGGGGCGACAACGTGCCGTTCACCGTGGGCGAGATCCGCGACGGCAAAGTGGTGGCCTATCCGAACGCCGCGATCAACAAGGAAAACCCCAACGACCCAAGCGACGGGTTAATCAGTGTGCAAAGCGTGGTGGCTGATGGTCAGGGGCGTGTCTGGCTGCTCGACACCGCAGCGCCGGGCTTCGCCGACCCCAAGCCGCGAGGAGCGAAACTGGTTGCGATAGACCTTGCCAGCAACAAAGTCGTCAAGCGGCTGGTGTTCCCGGCCAACGTGATGTTGCCCAGCACGTATGTCAACGACATGCGTTTCGACTTTCGCAACGGCGCCGAGGGCACCGTGTACCTCACCGACTCCTCGCTGCGAGGCCCGGGCGCGATCATTGTCATGGACATCGCCAGCGGGCGTGCCATGCGTCGTTTGAGCGGCGTGCCGGCAACGTCGGTTGATCCGGCTTTCGTCCCGGTCGTTGAAGGCTTGCCAGTGATGGTCGAAGGCGTCGGCGGCAAACCCAAACCGCTGGGTGTGGCGTCGGACGGTATTGCCCTGTCAGCCGATGGCCAGACGCTGTATTTCACGCCTCTGTCCAGTCGACACCTGTATGCCGTGTCCACTGCGCTGCTGCGCGATGCCAGCGTCAGCGAGCAACAACTGGCTGCCGCCGTGCAGGATCTGGGCGAGAAAGGGGCTTCCGATGGCATGGAGGCTGACGCCGACGGCGCCGTCTATGCCGGGGACTACGAACACAACTCGATCCGCAAGCGGCTGCCGGATGGCCAATGGCAGACGCTGGTGCACGACCCACGGTTGCTCTGGCCTGACACGTTGTCGATCGGCCCCGACGGCTATCTGTATTTCATCGCCAACCAGTTGCACCGCCAGGCGGCGTTTCGCGGCGGGCAGGATCAACGACAGAAACCCTACAGCCTGCTGCGTCTGAAAATCGACGCGGCGCCTGCGCCTACGCGCTAATACCTGTTTATTTTCCGGAGAACTGATGATGAATGCGTCCACAGAAGTGTTGGTTTCGATTGCTGTACTCAAGGCCAAAAAGGGTCAGGAACAGGCCTTGAAAGAAGGGCTTCTGGCACTGGTCGAACCGACCCGGGCAGAGCCGGGCAATCTCGATTATGTGTTGTTTGAACTGCGCGATGAGCGCGGTACGTTCTACATGCGCGAGGCGTTCAAGGATCAAGCGGCACTGGATGCGCACTTCGCCATGCCGTACTTCCAGCGTTTCGCCGCTACGGCGGATGACCTGCTTGAAGAGCCCTTGCAACTGATCTTTCTTGAACAGGTATCGAACTGACCGCATCGCGCAATTGTTGAGTGGCTTGCGGGTGCCCGGGTCTATATTCTTCACGGCTGTTCATGTGCGTCGAATAGTGGCTGAGAACAGCCTTTCAATTAGGGAAGAATTGAATGCCGTTCAGGGTGATGGTGGTCGGTGGCTACGGTAATTTCGGTAGCATCGTTTGCGGGCATTTGGCGGCCATGCCGGGTGTAGAGCTGCTGCTCTCGGGACGCGACCCGCATAAGTTGCAGCGCAAGGTCGATGAGCTGAACAGCCTATCGGCTGCTGTCGTCCAAGGTTGGTGCGGTGATGCCATGGGCCCTGCGTTCAGCGCCGCTTTGCGCTCGCTGAATATCCGGTTGGTGATCCACACCGGCGGGCCGTTTCAGGGGCAATCCTATGCAGTTGCCGAGAATTGCATCGCTGCCCAAGTGAACTACTGCGATCTGGCGGACTGCCGAACCTTCGTCAGCGGCGTGGGTATTCTCGATGCACGGGCGAAAGCGGCAGGCGTGGCGATCCTCAGTGGTTGCAGTTCGGTGCCGACGCTTTCGTCAGCGATCATCGATCAGCAGCGTCACCGATTCTCGCGTATTGACGTGATCGAACATGGCGTTAGCGCTTCGGCGAAAATGCCGGGATTGTCGACAATCGAAGGTGTGCTGGCCTACGCCGGCAAGCCGATCAAACAACTGAAAAACAGCAAGGTGCATGAAGTGTCGGGTTGGCAGGATCTGACCATGCGCAAAATACCGCAACTGGGCACTCGCTTGCTGGCCAATGTCGACGTACCGGACATGGATATCTTCGCCGGACGCTATGGTGCGTACACGCTGAGCTTCAAGGCAGGTGCTGGGCTGAAACTCGCCGGTGTTGCCAACGCTTTGTTAGCGCAGGCAGTCAAGATCGGACTGGTTCGCGACCATCTCCCTTGGGCCGCCAGGTTGCATTGGCTGGGCTCTCGATTCGAGCGATTCGGCGATGGCAAAAGTGCGATGTACATCGACGTTCAGGGCGCAGGCGTTGAAGGGCATCCGCTGACCATGACCGCACAACTGACCGCTTTTAACGACAAAGGCCCGGAAATCCCCAGCTGCGCAGCCGTCGCACTGGCCGCGAAAATGGCCGGAGGTTATGTGCCGCAACCAGGTGCCCGGCCCTGCGTCGGCGAAATCAGCGTTGACGAATACCTGGCTGCGATCAACGACCCGGCCAACCTGAGCCTGTCCGTGCAGTTTTCTGACGGGCAGTCCTGGTCAGCTTTCTGATCCGGCCACCGATGGCGCAGGCATTTTCAGAAATCGCTGCTCGTGATCAGGGTTTGGCAGCAGGCAGCTGTCGTACTTGCCGAACAGCCGATAGCGATTCAACGCGATGCGGTCATAAGCCCAGTCCCGCAGCCCACGCGGGAAAACGCGCAACAAGCGCAAGGGCTGCCAGCGGCCGGGCAACTGACCGACGACTTCGAAAAACGCATCTGATCGCTCCCAGTAATTTCGGTCGCGAATCACCGCCATGGTGTCGAACTGGTCCATCGGCAACCCCGCCCACGCCAGTAGCGCCTGTCCTTCGGGTGACTGCACTGCCGCCAGTCGCACGCGCCGTTGATGATCATGCCGAATCAAAAAACGCGCCCAGCCATTACATAGCTTGCACACACCGTCGAACAGCACCACGGTTTCGCCGGGTTTGAGCAATGGAGCGGGGGTAGGGCGGGTCTGCGCGGTTGGCATGAGCGTGAGTCCATCGGAATCGGTTGCTGCGGATCATATCGCAATGCTCCCGGTCGACTGAAAAGTCCTGGATTCCCGTATTGACATATCGAAAAATATCGATATCCTCGCGGCATGGACTTACTCGAAATATTCAAAGCACTTTCAAACCAGACCCGACTTGAAATCCTCAAGGGTTTGAAAGATCCCGAAAAGAACTTCCCGCCACAGGACGAAGGTGACGTTCATACGGTGGGCGTGTGTGTGAGCAGTATCCAGGAAGGTGTCGGGCTGTCGCAGTCGACGGTGTCTTCTTATCTCGCAACGCTGCAACGCGTGGGTTTGGTTGAAGTCAGGCGTATCGGTCAGTGGACCTACTACAAGCGCAATGAAGCAACCATCAGCGTTCTTGCCGAGATCATCGGGAAGGACCTGTAGTTTTCAGCTGTCTTTTTACCTGAAGATATCGAGAAATCTCGATATCCCTTTTTATCGAAATGAGGATATACGATGAAAGCTCTGATACTTAAATCATTTGGCGGCCCGCAAGCATTCGAACTTCGCGAAGTGTCCAAACCCGTGCCTCAAGCGGGACAGGTTCTGGTCCGGGTTCACGCGACTTCGATCAACCCGTTGGATTTCCAGGTTCGACGCGGCGATTATCCGGACCTGGTGCAACTGCCGGCCATAACCGGGCATGACGTATCGGGCGTCGTCGAAGCGGTGGGGCCGGGCGTGACGAGCTTCGTTCCCGGAGACGAGGTCTGGTACACCCCGCAGATATTTGACGGCCAAGGCAGTTACGCCGAGTACCACGTTGCCGCCGAAAGCATCGTCGGCAAGAAGCCTGCCGCGCTGAGCCATCTGGAGGCAGCAAGCGTGACGTTGGTGGGTGGGACGGCGTGGGAAGCGTTGGTCGTGCGCGCGGCGCTCAGAGTGGGCGAAACCATTCTGATACACGGTGGTGCCGGGGGCGTAGGGCATGTGGCGATTCAACTGGCAAAAGCCATCGGCGCCAGGGTGTTCACGACCGTGCGTGAGGCGAACAGTGAGTTCGCACGCAGTATGGGGGCCGATGTGGTCATCGATTACGAAAAGGAGGATTACGTCGACGCCATCCTGCGGGAAACCGCTGGGCGCGGAGTCGATGTGGTGTTCGACACCATTGGCGGCAACACGTTGTCACGCAGCCCCGACGCGCTCGCTCAACTGGGTCGCGTTGTTTCGATTGTCGACATTGCGCTGCCACAAAATCTCGTCCAGGCCTGGGGCAAGAACGCCAGTTATCACTTCGTTTTCACCCGACAAAACCGCGGCAAACTCGATGAGCTGAGCGCGTTGATTGAGCGCGGTCAACTGCGTCCGCACGTGGGGGCCGTCTATTCACTTGCCGACATTCCACTCGCGCATGCCCGGTTGGAGAGTCCCAACAATGGAATCCAGGGAAAAATTGCGATTGCCATCGAAGATAGCCTTATTGGCTGAGTGCACTTTCAACCGTTGAAGCTCAATTTGGAGACACGCCATGATTTATGAAATCGCTTTGCTTCCCGTCCATAAAGAACAAATAGAGCAGTTCCGCCACGCGTTCGCCGAGGTCGAGCCTTTACTTGCTCGGGCAAAGGGTTACCGCGGTCACACACTCGCGCAGGGGATTGAAAGTCCCGAGGTCTTCAACTTGATCGTGCAATGGCAAACACTCGAGGATCACACGCCGGCTTTTGAAGCGAGTGATGACCATCAGAGGTTCATGCTGGGTTTGCAGGATTACTTTTCGCAAGAGCCGACGGTCTATCACGTTGAGGGGCCGGAGTTTGCTAAAGGCTGACGCGTAAAGCTGAACAGCCCCCCGATACCTTTTAAAGAAAGGTATCGGGGGGCTGATGTCGGAGAGCCGCGAACTTGTTTTGGCTATCAGTTGCGCTTGGGCAACTTCCAGTTAGGCCTAATAAAGTGGCAGGTGTAGCCGTTTGGAATTCGCTCCAGGTAATCCTGATGCTCACGCTCTGCTTCCCAGAAGGGACCGGCCGGTTCGATTTCGGTGACCACGCGGCCCGGCCACAACTTTGAAGCGTCAACGTCAGCAGCAGTGTCTTCGGCAACATCGCGTTGCTCTTCGCTGAGGTAGTAGATCGCCGAGCGATAGCTGGGGCCCAGGTCATTGCCCTGGCGATTAGGTGTGCTCGGATCGTGTATCTGGAAGAAGAACTCGAGGATCTGCCGGTAACTGATCACGGCTGGATCAAAGACGATTTCGATCGCTTCAGCATGATTGCCATGGTTGCGATAAGTCGCATTGGGGACATCGCCGCCGGTATAGCCGACCCGCGTCTGCAAGACACCGGGGTAGCGCCGCAGCAAGTCCTGCATTCCCCAGAAGCACCCGCCGGCGAGGATGGCAGTTTCGGTTTGGCTGGTCATGGTCTGTCCTTCCCCTCGGGAAATGATGTGTGTAGTCATTGTTATGAGGGCGTGTTGCCCAATTCCAAGGTTGAAGCGTTCATTTGCCCGCTGACCCGAGCGCGAATCCATTCACGGCTGTAGGTCAATACGCTTTCAGCAATAGCCGTTGGAAAATGAATGAAACCGTGGGGCGAGGAGGGCAGCAGGTGCATTTCAACAGGCGCTGATTGCATCCAGCGCTCGGCGATGTCGAGGGTGTCATCGCGTAACGGATCCAGTTCGCCGGCAAACATCAGCGCAGGCGGGAAATCACTGAAGTCGCCATATAGAGGTGACAACGGAGGCTGTCGGCGTTCCTCGTCACTCAGGTCTGGCGTGAGCATGCGCAACGCTTCAACTATACCGGGACCGTCCAGCACCAGGGTTTGCGGCGGCGCGGTGCGGACGCTCGCCGTGCCGGTCAAATCGTATATGCCGTAATACAACAGCGCGCCGCTTACCCGTTGCAGCAAATCGGGCGATTGCTTGAGCCCCAACAAAGTAGCTGCTGCCAGATGGCCGCCGGCCGACTCGCCCACGACAATCACCGGCAGATCGGCAAACTCGTCGTCAGTCAGTAACCATCGAGCCGCGGCCAGGCAGTCTTGCATCACCCCTTCAATGGGGGTCGATACCGCAAGCCGGTAATCCACCGAGACGACAGTCACATCGCACGTATTAACGATGGCGACATTGAAGTTGTCATTCATCTGCGCATTGCCGATCACCCAGCCGCCACCGTGATAATCCAGCACAACGCCTTTTGCTCGACCTTTGGGCCGAATGATCCGCACGGCCACCGGTACTCCGCCGCTATCAATCACCCTGCTTTCAGCCGTGAGGCCATGCTTGAGCAATTTTCTCGCGCCGCCGACCTGGCTGGCGCGCAGCAGCGTTTGAATCATCCTCGGCAGCACGCGATTGCGAATTTTAAAGCGCGGCAACCAGGCAAGTTTTCTGTTGAAGGCGTGCACTTGCGCCAACTCACGCTCGCCCTCCGGCCACGGCGCTTTTCGGGTGAATGTGTTCATCAGCGGTTCTTGATCAGAATGGAGAAATTCAACGCCGCGGCGACGCATAGCCACGCCAGGTAAGGAAACAGGATTAAACCAGTGATCAGATCAAGCTGCACGGCCAGTACCACCATCGTCGCAACCACTAGCCAGAGCAATGTCAGGATCACCATGGCGGCGAGAACTTGATGTGCGCCGAAGAACACCGGAGTCCACAGTGTATTCAGGGCTATCTGCGCGGCCCACAAAGCCAGCACCGTCTGACTTCCGGGAATAAGGCTCAAGCGGTAACCCGCCCATGCGAGCAACACATAGATGACAGTCCAGGCCACCGGGAACGCCCAGTTGGGTGGCGTAAAGCCGGGTTTGACCAGTGACTCATACCACTCGCCCGGTTTGAACATGATGCCAGTGGTCGCGGCCGCCGCGCAGGCCAGAAGGAATATAAAGAAGGTCATCGCCAGTCCTTAGCTGTGGTCAGCTGTTTGGGAGTGTAAGAAAAGGACGCCCGGTGGCGCGAAAAGTTTGCATTGAGTGAAGACATTTATCCGTTCATGCGCGAGGCGAAATGCAGTTGAACTATAAATTGACTGCTGAGTCAGGATAATCAGTTGCTTCTTCCTACAACCCTGGATGAAACCATGCACACTTATCTTCTGGAATACCTGTTCAACGGCGAGCCTCGCACTCACACCTTCGAGCTCAAGGAACCTCGATTGGGCGATCACGAGGCGGCCATGCATCTGCTGGAACTGCATCTGGGCGATGCCGAAAACGGCCTGATCATGCCCACCGCAGACTCGACGCCGCAGGAGATCCTGCAGCAGGCCGAGCGGGTGGGGATCACACATATTCAGGTGATCGCTGATCACTGACGCAAATCTCGATAGAAACTGCGGAACGCTGCGATCTGTTGATCCGGATCCTCATGCTGGGGAGAAGATCAAAAGATTGCAGCCCCGTTCCACTCCAATGGCGCATGATCGCCAGCCCGATCTGCGAAACGCCGATGGATTCGGTGGTGTGGTTGACGATGATGGTGCCGGCAGTGCGGATGGGGTGGTAACCCCTTGGGGCGTTCCATGATCGGGGGCGCTTGGAGGTGGGGCCTTCGTTTGGCGGGGGAGGTTAGCAGTCGCAGATAACAGGATTATGGCGGTTGGTGCAGACTGAGCTGTAACCGGTTGATTTCTGTCTGGAAAAGAATTTTCCAAGAGGGGTTGACCATAAGTTTCAGTCCTGTATTATTCACCTCCCGCCAGACAGCAGATTGCTTCTAGCGGGTGTAAGTGATTGATTTTAAATAAAAATAATCACTTGACAGCAAATGAGGCTGCTGTAGAATGCGCGCCTCGGTTGAGACGAAAGATCTTAACCAACCGCTCTTTAACAACTGAATCAAGCAATTCGTGTGGGTGCTTGTGGAGTCAGAC
>NZ_JACXXO010000018.1 GCF_017980685.1 Pseudomonas iridis | reverse complement strand
ATTATTACAATCGGATCAGGCTGCACAGCCACAACGGATATCGAACTCCGGTAGCAATGGAAGCCTTGGCAGCATGAGAAATGACCTAAACCCTATAACCGTGTCCAGTATCATTTGACCAGATCAAGGCATGAAACAACGCTCCGTGGCGTTTGCGGCAGTCGAGACAATGGCAAAGTCCCACGCGGTAAGGTTGCCCTGAAGCTTCGAAGCGAATGTCGCCGCATAGGCAACCGCCCGTGAATCGGTCCATGGTGGATCTCCTCTGTTCACCCATGTGTACCGTGCGTAAACACATTCCCGCACGCCAGTTTAAATCGATCTACGGCACCACTAATCGACGAAGGACTGACTACGCTGTTAATCCAGCATGTCTTACCTGCCGAGGACGACTGCCGTGCAACGCTTTCAAAAACTCACCCCGTGCCTGTGGTTCGGCAATCAGGCTGAAGCCGCCGCGAGGTGCTACTGCTCGATCTTCGTTCACGCGAAAATTACCGGTCTGACTACAGACTGCAACGAGCCTTTGCCGGCCAGAGCTAATACACTCGGGCGCTGGCCTGCCGGGAAGGACGATGATGAAACACGCTGCCGCCAAAAACCCTGAAAAAGCCCCGCGCTTCTGGCGTGATGAGGCCCTGCCCTTCATTGAGGCGCGGGCCATCGCCGATGGTCGCGAGGTGTGTTACGCGCGGCATTCCCACGCGCATTTTTCCATTGGTGCGATCACTGCCGGGCGCAGCACGTATGTGCATGAGCAAGCACAGTTCGAGGTCGCTGCCGGCACTGTGGTGCTGATGAATCCTGGTGATGTGCACGCGTGTAATCCGATTGATGATCAGCCGTGGTCGTACCTGATGCTGTATGTCGAGACACCTTGGCTGACCGATCTGCAACATCAACTGGGTTTCGGTGTGGAGCTTGAATTTCGCCGGTTTGCGACCACCCATGTCAACGATGCCAGCCTGTTCGACGACCTCAACGATTTGTATGAAATCCTCGTCGACCACCAGCAGGATGCCCTGCGCAAACAGAGCGCAGCGGTGGAGTTTTTCACCGATCTGCAATTGCGCCTGAACCCGGCGCAACAGCCGGTGCGCGAGCCGAATTTCAAGCTGGAACGTGCCGCCGACTACATCCGTGAACACTGCACCGATCTGCTGAGCCTGGATGACATTTGCCGCGCGGCGCAGCTGTCACCGTCCTACCTGATCCGCGCCTTCAAGCAACATTTTGGCATGACGCCGCATGCTTTTCTGGTCAACCAACGCATCCAGTTCGCTCGCGAGCGATTACGCAGCGGACAGTTGATTGCCGATGTGGCGCTGGAGGCGGGGTTTGCCGATCAGGCGCATTTCCAACGGGCGTTCAAACAGCATCTGGCAGCGACGCCCGGCCAGTATCGCGGCTGACCGGGTCGTTCAAAATCAAAAGATCTTCAAGCAACTACTGTAGCAACAGATAAACCGCGCTCACGACCAACAACCCCGCCATCAGCCGATTGAACAGGCGCATCCCCGCCGGATTAGCCAGATACCCACGCAAAAACGTCCCGGCATAGACCCAGCAGCCCACCGACACATAACAGATCACCAGATACACCGCCGCAAACTGCCAAACCAACCGTGCCTCACCATCAGCAACAAACGCGCCCATGCCGGCGACGCAAGCCAGCCAGGCCTTCGGATTGAGCCATTGCATGACTGCGCCATAGAGCATGGATGGGGCACGCCCCGAGTCGCCGGCATTCAGTTGCCCGTCATCGGTCGCGAGCTTCCAGGCCATGAACAGCAGAAACGCCACCCCGGCCAGTTGCACCACGCGGGTCATGAATGGCCAGAGCTTGAGGATTTCGTGCAGGCCCAATCCCATCAGCACCAGTAGCAGCACAAACCCCAGCGTCGCGCCAAGGACATGCCGCTGGCTGGCGCGAAAGCCGAACTGCGCACCGGAGCTCAGCGCCACGATGTTGACCGGGCCGGGGGTAATGGACGCTGCCAGAGCAAACGCCGCCATCGAAAGAACAAGACTCATCGCACACCTGCTTCAAAACGAGGAACAAGGTGCTCAAGGTAACCAGCGTCTCATCGGCGGTATTGAAGAAAATCACCCTGACACTGAAACGACTAACCCCTGTAGGAGCTGCCGCAGGCTGCGATCTTTTGACTTTTTTTAGAATCAATATCAAAAGATCGCAGCCTGCGGCAGCTCCTACAGGGGCAAGGGTGCAGGCTATTGGATCAGTCCAGCCGCGGCACGGTGAAACGGAACTCGCTGCCCTGCCCCGGCTCACTGTCGGCGAAGATCTGGCCGCCATGCGCTTCGACGATGCCTTGGCTGATGTACAAACCCAGGCCGGTGCCAGTCGGATTACCTTCTTTCACCGTCCAGTAACGGTCGAACACGTGAGGCAGATGTTCCTTGGGAATGCCTTCGCCGCTGTCGCGCACGATGAAGACGATTTCATTGCCGACTGATTTCGCGTGCACGCCAACCGAACCCAGGCGCGGGGTGAATTTGATGGCGTTGCCCACCAGATTCGACAACACCTGAAACAGCCGCTCCGGGTCGGCATGGATGCGCAGATCCGGATCAGCCGCGAAGGAAATGCTGATGTCCTTGTCCAGTGCCAGCGGCGCGAGCAAGGCTTGCGCCTCTTCGAACATCTGGCTGACGTCGAGTTTCTGCGGCGTGATGCTGTAGCGCCCGGCGTCGATCCTGGAGGTATCGAGCAAGTCTTCGAGCAGCGTATTCATACGCCCGGCCGCCTGTTGCATGGTGTCGATGGCCGTGGAGATTCGCCGCGAGGTGTGCGGGCCGTCGGAGCTGAACGCTTTCTGCATCATGCCGCAGAGCATCGAAATAACGGTCATGGGATTGCGCAAGTCGTGGGAAACCACCGCCACCAGTTCATCACGGGCACGCACGGCTTCCTGCTCGCGCCGTACCTGACGGGCCAGATCGTTTTCCAGTGCCGAACGGCGCAAATCGTTGGCCGCAAACAGGTCGCCATGACTCCACTTGGCGGAAATCCCGGCCATCTCGACCTTCCAGATCTCAAACGAGGTGCGCGGGCGCAGGCGCATGCCCGCATCAGAATTTTCCAGATCCAGCGGCTTGCGCGGATCGCCACTCCAGTTGATGTTTTCTTTCACTTCCGGCCGGAACCACAGCACGCCGTTGTCCACCGGTTTCGGCAGGCTCATGGCAAGTACGCCGCTGGCCACTTGGGGAAACTGCGCGGCGGGTGGATAAACGCTGGCCAGATGGTGACTGGCGAACACCGGCTCGGCGCTTTCCTGCAACCATTTGTGCAGGGCGCGGATGTCTTCCGGTTCAGGGCAGTTGCCGTAACGATGCAACTGCTTGTCTTCAATGATTGCGACACCGCCGGCATTGGCCAGCGCCATCAGAACCTGTGGCTGATTGGCCAGGCCGTCGAAGACATTTTGCGGCGAATCGATCATTGCCTGATTGAGCAGCGCTAGCGCTTCGACCTTCTCTTCACGCTGGCGACTGACCTCCAGCGCCTCCATCGCGCTGATCTGCAGCGACAGCACCTGGCCGATGGTCTGGCAAGCGGTGCGCAATTCATGCGGTACATGCAGTGGCTGACGGTTGCCGCAACTGATCAGCCCCCAGAGCTTGTCACCCTTGAGCAGGGAAATGCTCATCGACGACAGCACGCCCATGTTCTTCATGTACTGGCAGTGAATCGGTGACACGCTGCGCAGCGTCGCGAAACTCAAATCCAGCGGCGTCTGCGTATCCGGACGCAACTTCGGTACAAGTGGCACCGGTTGATAGTCGGCGTTGGGAATGATCCGCAGCCAATTGGTCCGGTACAGCTCCCGCGCCTGTTCGGGAATATCTGAGGCCGGGAAGAACAGTCCGTTGAAGACTTCCATCGACGGATCGGACGCTTCGGCGATGACCTGGCCGTGGCCCTCCTCTTCGAAACGATAGATCAGCACCCGGTCGTAACCGGTCATCGCCTGGATTTCCTTGACGCTGATGTCGTACAGCGCCTGCAGCGTCGTGGCTGCTTGCAGACGCTGAAGCATGCGCCCCAGATTTGTCTGGCTGCCGGCAACATTGCGCGGCTGGAAGTTGTTGACGTGAATCTCAAGCTCAAGAATCAGCACGCCTTGATGCCGATGCAGCAAGCCTTCGAACGCGGTGCCATTGAGCTGAAAATGCAGCGGCGGCGCGTCGAAGAACGCCGCTTGCTGCAAGACCTCACGCACCTGTTCGGTGTGCGCGTCACCCAGCAGATCCGGCAATGGTCGGCCAATCAACGCCTCTGGCGCACGGCCCAGCAGGGTTTCGACGTTGGCGCTGACCTGAATGATCTCGAGCGCCGGCTCGCTCAACGTCAGCAGTAAACCGTGGGGCTGGATTGCGCCGGGGAAGCGGATCGGCTCGTCAGCACAGTTGGCCAGCAGCTCTTCAAAGGCTTTCTTGTCTTGCGGGTTCATGCCAATACCTCCTGGCATTCGAGCCAGCGCTCGAAGCAACTGAATGTGGTTTGCGCCGCGATCACAACGGCTTCGCGCTCATCGGCGTGCATCGGGCGATTGCCCAGGTATTCGATAAATTCGCGCCAGCGACGGCCGGTGGCAGCGCCGTAGACATCGAGGAAGGCAGCGCCGTTGTCTGCTTCCAGGCCCAACCGTGCGGAGATTTCTCGACGCAGGATCTGTCCGCCAAGGGTTGCGCCTTCGAGCACGTACAGCACACCCAGGCACGCGGCGCTCGAATCAATCACGGGCAACTGATCGCAGATCGGCAGGTTTTCCAGCGAAGCGGGCGCTAGCCCCAACGCTTGCAGATCGCCGCGCAATGTATGGGTTTTGAGGCGTGGCGTCAGGTCGAAATCGTCGGGGACTGAACCACTGCGCTGCAATGCGTTTTCCAGCGGGAAATAGAAGCCGTAATAGGCCGCTATCAAGCGCTTGAAAGCAGGTAAATCGAGAGTATCGGAGAAAAAAGGAAGGCGTTTTTCCAGTGCGATGTGCAGTTCGGCAGTGCCGGCCCGCAAATCTTGCAGCACCGGTGGCACATAAACCTCACGGGCCTTTGCTTGCATGTATGTCGCTCTTGGTGAGGCCGCCTGGGGCCATTCGGGGTGTAAAAATGTCGCGTGAAATCTTACACGTCAAACGACATTTCTGACCGCGCAGATCGTTTTTTTCAGACGAAACCACGGCCCTCGGACATTTCAGAGTTCCTTCTGACGCGAAAAGTTCGACCCGATTTGATGCGCCTGGGGTTGCTGTACCGCGACGGCACCGCCTGACTGTATGGGCCTGCGAAGCGGGCTTAAGTCTGCGACGGACCTTTGAGTTCGACCTGATTGCCATCCGGGTCGAAACAGTACAGCGACAAGCCGTTGCCCTCGGCACCGAAGCGGGTGGCGGCTTTTTCCACGCCAAGGCCGTGTGCCCGCAAGTGCTCGATCAGAGCCGCTTCATCGAATGGCTCGACGCGCAGGCAGAAGTGATCGACGTTGCGTCGTTCCGTACCCGCCGCTCCGCCGCCCTTGCGCCCGAGTTCGCCTTGCAGATCGACCAGATCAATCATCGACGTGCCGGCGCGCAAATGCACCAGACCCAGCGGCTCATTGTGTTTGACCACCTCGGCGCCGAACACCTGGCTGTAAAAATCGATGCTGCGTTGCAAGTCGGCAACGCGCAGCACTATGTGATCAATATGTTGAATGACGAACGGATGCATGGATTCAGTGCCTCACAAACCCTGTAGGAGCTGCCGCAGGCTGCGATCTTTTGATCTTGTTTTTTAAAAATCAACGTCAAAAGAGCGCTGCCTGCGGCAGCCTCTACAATAGTTCAGCGTCAGCCGGAATTCATTGTCGATTTTTCGGTGGAGCCATCGAGAATCTGGTTTTACTCTCACCCCATGAACATACAAACCGCCGCCCTGCCGCCCCATGCCGAGATGGTCCGCGCCATGCTCGAACGCGACACTGCCTATGAAGGCGTGTTCTTCACGGCCGTAAAAACCACCGGGATCTTCTGCCGTCCCAGTTGCACCGCACGCAAACCGAAACCGGAAAACGTCGAGTTCTTCGCCCATGCCGATGAATGCATGACCGCCGGTTACCGCGCCTGCCTGCGCTGCAAACCGCTGGACGCTGCGGCCATTGCACCGGACTGGATACAGCGTTTGCTCGCGGCCGTCGACGCTGACCCCGAGTTGCGCTGGAGCGATGCGCAATTGCTCGCCGAAGGCATTGAGCCGCTGAAGCTGCGGCGCTGGTTCAAGCAGCATTTCGGCATGACGTTCCATGCCTGGCTGCGTACCCGGCGCCTGGGCATGGCGCTGGGCGGGATCAAGCAAGGCACCTCGATCGACCACGCAGCGTTCGATTCCGGGTATGAATCACTCAGTGGGTTTCGCGATGCTTTCCAGAAGTCATTCCACATCACCCCGGGCCGCACCGCCCAAAGTGAACCGCTGTTGTTTACCCGACTGACCACGCCGCTGGGCCCGATGATCGCCATGGCGGAGCAACGCGGTCTGGTGTTGCTGGAGTTCCTCGACCGGCCGGCATTGACCCGGGAAGTCGAGGAGTTGCAGAACCGCTATGGCTACGTGGTCGCACCGGGGCATAACGCGCATTTGCAGCAGATCGAACGTGAGCTGGCGCAATATTTCGCCGGCCGCTTGACCGCGTTTACCGTCGCCTTGCACCTGCCCGGCAGCGAGTTCGCCCGGCAAGTCTGGTCGGCCCTGCAGCAAATCCCCTACGGGCACACCAGCACCTACGGCGCCGTTGCCACCAGCCTGGGCAAACCCGGCGCCAGTCGTGCAGTGGGCCTGGCCAACGGGCAAAATCGTCTGTCGATTGTGGTGCCGTGCCATCGGGTGATCGGCGCGGACGGCTCGCTGACCGGCTATGGTGGAGGGCAGCCGCGCAAGGCGTTTCTGTTGAGGCTGGAAAACGCCGCCGTACAGCTCACGCAACAACTGGCTTTCTGATTGCCCGGATCAACCGACAAGAAGGATTTCGATGGCCCCGCACGACACTTATCGAGCGCAAAGCGAGTTCCTCGCCGCGCTCGATACCGACTGGCAGCGACTCATCTCCGCTGTCGGCCCTTGCCTGCATCAACCGCATCCGGCGCGCGACCCGTACGAATCGCTGGTGCGGGCGATTGCCTATCAGCAACTGCATGCCAAGGCTGGAGATGCGATTGTCGGTCGGTTGGTCGGGTTGTTTCCCGGACAATCGTTTCCGCGACCGGAGCAAATCCTCGCAACCGGGTTTGATCAACTGCGCAGCTGTGGGTTTTCGGCGGGCAAGATTGCGACAATTCAAGGAATCGCCCAAGCGACGCTGGATGACGTGGTGCCGGATTACGCCACGGCGTTGGCGATGGATGATGAAGCGCTGATCGAGCGACTGGTCAGCCTGCGCGGGGTCGGGCGCTGGACGGTGGAGATGCTGTTGATTTACAGCCTTGAGCGGATGGACATCTTGCCGGCGGATGATTTTGGCGTGCGCGAGGGGTATCGGCGGTTGAAGGGGTTGGAGGTGCAGCCGACGCGTAAGCAGATGGTTGAGATTGGTTTGGGCTGGAGTCCGTATCGGACGGTGGCGGCGTGGTATTTGTGGCGGGTGGCCAAGCCGTAGACCGCATCATCGTTCATCGCTGGCAAGCCAGCTCCCACAGGTTTTGTGTCGGATGGAAAACTTGTGTTCGCCGCTAGACTCTGTGGGAGCTGGCTTGCCAGCGATGGCGTCTACACGTTCCGCACATGTTCCAAGACCAGACACTATCCCAATGTAGGAGCTGCCGAAGGCTGCGATCTTTTGATTTGGTTTTTTAAAGACAAAATCAAAAGATCGCAGCCTTCGGCAGCTCCTACAGGGGAATGCGGTGGACTGTATCGCACTGTGTACCGCCAGGCGGCAGACACATCCAATGCACAAATCCGCACAGTGGCGACACACCAACGATACACTCGAACGCTCAAATCACCCGGTCGATCCCACTCACCCGATCCACCGGAGATTCCCCATGACCACCACCCTTTCGAGCGCCGTCAAAGGCTTGCACCTGAACCTTGACCGCGCCGGTGCCTGGCTGGCGCCGCTGACCCTGCGCGTGTTTATCGCCTGGGAATTTTTCGAGTCGGGGCTCGAGAAGTTCAACGGGCAGAACTGGTTTGAAGACATTCAGGACAGATTCCCGTTTCCCTTCGATCACCTGCCGTCGACGCTGAACTGGGAACTGTCGATGTGGGCCGAGCTGATCTGCGCCTTGGCGATCCTTATCGGTTTCGGCACGCGAGTCTCGGCCATTTCGCTGATCGTGGTGACCGTCGTCGCCACCGCTGCCGCGCACTGGCCTGCCGACTGGTCGTCATTGAGCGAACTGGCCCAGGGTTACGCGATCACCAACAAGGGCTTCGGCAACTTCAAGCTGCCGGCGATTTACCTGGCAGCCTTGGTGCCACTGGTGTTCGCCGGCGCCGGCAAGTTGAGCATCGATGCGTGGCTGGCGCGGGTGTTGTGGAATCGCCGCGACCGCTGAAGCTCAATGCGCGCGGTCCAGGCCCACCAACAAGGCACTGTCACGGCTGTAGATGTCTGGCGAATAACGCACGTGACCGGCGCTGTCGACCTGCGCCGTCCAGTAGGTCATCAGGATCGGCACCGGCGCCGACAAGCGAAACTCATGGGTGGCGCCGGTGGCGAGCAAGGTCTCGGTGCGTGCCCTTTCCGCAGGGCTGAGCAGCAGATCGCGCAATTGCATCGGGTGCTCGACCCTGACGCAGCCTGAGCTGAACGCCCGCGGCCCTTTGTCGAACAGCGCCTTGCTCGGCGTGTCATGCAGGTACACCGAAAACGGATTGGGGAAGCGAATGACCATCTGTCCCAACGGATTGCGTGGCCCCGCGTCCTGACGCAAAAGGATGTTGCCGGGGTGGTCCCAGTCGATGTCTGCGGCCGCCAACGGCTGACCGTTGGCATCCAGCACTTGCAGATTATGCCGACTGAGGAAGGTCTGGTCCTTGCGGATCTCCGGCAGTTTGTCTTCCTTCCAGATGGTTGGCGGCACGGTCCAGGTCGGGTTCAGCGTCAGGCGCGTGACGCGGGATTTGAGCAGCGGCGTCTGGCGCTCGGCCCGGCCGACTTGGGTGCGCGTCTGCCACACCGGTTCGCCGCCCCGATACAAAGTCAGTTCCGCTGCTGCGACGTTAACCAGCAAAACATCGGGCTCCATGTCCTGGGCCAGCCAACGGAAACGTTCAAGGTTGACCCGCAGTTGTTCACGGCGGGTCAGCGGGCTGATGTTGAGTTCGGCAATCGTCCCCGGCCCGACCACACCGTCAGCCTGCAACGAATGATTGACCTGGAAGCTTTTCACCGCGTCCACCAACGCACCTTCGTAAACAGTGTCGGTGGTGCCGACCGCGTGGCTCAGATAGCCTTCGCTGTACAAGCGCTGGGCCAGTTCCGGCACGCGCTTGTCTTCCATGGAGGGGCGCAACAGCGGCCCGCTGCCCACCGACTGCCATTTCGGCAAGGCTGTGAGGCGTTGTGCGGCGTAGAGCTGGCGCAGTTTCTGATATTGCGCCAAGTGCGGACGGGCCAGGTCGAACGCCGCCGGAATGTCATGCATCCCCGGCACTGCAATCGCCAGCAGTTCAGCCTGACGGTCACGCGGTGTGTCATCGGCATGCCACAACGGCTCGAAGTGTGATTGCAGCAGACGGCCGTAATGCAGATCCTGAAGGGCTTGCAGGTAATAGCGGCTGATATCGATATCGGCGCACAACTCGCCATCCTGCGGCGCGGCCAACGCGACCGGATAGCGTTGCGGGCTGAGGCCATCGTCGGCCAACAGCGGCAACTGCGTTTGCAAAGCCTGCAATCGTCCCGACTCGCTGGTCCATACCGGCATCCAGTCCTGCTGCTGATAGAAGGCTTGCAGCTGTTGCAACGACGGGCCGCTGAGCTGCTTTGCGAGCGCCGGGCAGGTCTGTGGCAGACCGATCAATACGGCATGCAATGGACTTTGCAACTCGACCGGCATTTCGGCAGGAGGTGTCGGCAGCGTCTGCAATGGCGGCAGTGATTCATCGGCACAAGCGACAAACGGCGCTGCGAGCAAACAAATGCTCAAGTAGGATGCGTACTTTTTGAACAACTGCTTTACTCCAATCCATGGCCACCTTGATGATGGCCACCTTACATCAGGTGCGCTGAACAGTCAGGCTCGAACTTCGGGCTTGCAGGTTACGACTGGACGTCAGGAGCCAAAGTGCCAAATAAGTAGCAAGTTGAGGACACTTTATAAATGTTGACGTATTTGCGCCGACTTCTACTGACCACCGCGACCCTTGTCGCCGTGAGCAGTCCAGCTTTTGCCGCCGGCAAACCATCGCCGGTTCTCTTCACCAGCCTCGCGCACGCCGCGCCAGAACTCAATCCCCAGGCGCTGAAAGGTGCCTTGAGCGCCATGCAATGTGCGGTCAACAGCGGAGCCAAGCCGTCCCGCCACCTGGCGATCATCGACTATTCGCAACCGTCCACCGAACGCCGACTGTGGATCTTTGACCTCAACCGGAAAAAACTGGTGCTGCGCGATCTGGTCGCCCACGGTTCCAACTCCGGGGAAAACTTCGCCACCCAGTTTTCCAATGTCGAAGGCAGCTATCAGTCCAGTCTCGGCTTGTTCCGCACTCAGGAAAGCTACAGCGGCACTCATGGTTACTCGCTGCGCATGGATGGTCTGGAACCCGGCTTCAATGATCTGGCGCGTGATCGCGCTATCGTCATTCACGCCGCCGATTACGTGAATCCGTTGTGGAGCAAGCGTCAGGGCCGCATCGGTCGCAGCCAGGGTTGCCCGGCCGTCCGCCCACAGATTGCGAAACAGGTGATCGACAAACTGAAGAACGGCCAGTTCATGTTCTCGTGGTACCCGGATCAGCGCTGGTTGAAGAAGTCGCCGTATCTCAACTGCCAGCCGCAGCAGGTGGCGAGCATCATCAGTACCCACGCCAGCTAACGAATCACCGCAATCCCCGTGTAGGAGCTGCCGAAGGCTCGGGCCGCGATCGGACGATCTTTTGACTCTGCTTTTTTAAGATCAAAAGATCGCAGCGTGCCGCAGCTCCTACAGGGATTTGTGGTGCTTAGAAATTATCTGAGCCACGCAGACCTCCTATGGGAGCCAGCCCGCTGATCTGCATTCGACTGATGATCAGGGCCATGACCATCAATGCCGTGCCCACACCGAAAGTGATGTGCATGCCACTGCCGATGACGGCGGCGGGCGCTTGCGTCGGGTTACCGGTGGCCGCGGCAAACACTACGCCCATCGCCGCCGCGCCGGTGATCAATCCCAGATTACGGGCCAGCCCGAGCAGCGCCGATACCACGCCGCGCTGGTCCTGACTGACCGCCGCCATCAGCCCGGTATTGTTGGCCGCCTGAAACAGCGCGTAACTGCCGGCGATCACCGTCATCGGCAACACGTAAGCAGGCAATCCGAAACTCATCGGCAGCAGCGCCAATAACCCGCAACCGCAAACCATCCCAAGCAAGGCGCCCGGCACCACCCGCTATGCGCCGAAACGATCGACCAGCCGTCCGGCCGGCACACCACCGAGCGCAGCCAGCAACGGCCCAACCGACAACACCAGCCCGACCACGGTGTGGCTGAGACTCAAACCGCGACTCAGGTAAAACGGCCCGACCACCAGCGTGGTCATCATCACGGTCGTCACCAGCAACGTCAGCGCCAGACTGCCGCTCAGGTGCAGATCGGCGAACAGCGACAGGCGAATCAGCGGTGCCCTGGCTTTCATCTCGACCACGATGAACAATCCCGCGCCGCACAGGCTGATCAACAGCAACCCCAGCGTGAAACCTTCAAGCGTCATCGCCAGCGCATAGGTCGCCAGCGTCAACACCAGCACCCCGCTGCCAAGGTAATCAAACGCAACTCGCGGCCCTGCGGCCCGATCTGCCGGCAGATAGCGGTACACCAGCCATGCGTTGAGCAGTCCCAATGGCACGTTGAGTAAAAATATCGATTGCCAGCCGACATGCGCCATCAACAACCCACCCAGCGACGGACCGAGAGTGGTGCCGGTGGCCGACATCGTCGCCAGCAACCCCATCGCACTGCCCGCCCGCGTTTTGGGCACCGCATCGGCCACCAGCGCGACCGTCAATGCAAACATGATCGCTGCGCCAATGCCTTGCACCGCCCGCGCGCCGATCAGCCAGCCAAGCCCAGGGGCCAGCGCGCAAAACAATGAAGCGCTGGTGAAAATGCCTATCCCGATCAACAGCAATCGCCGCCGACCAAAGCCATCGCCCAGACGTCCGACGCTGACAATCAACGTGGTGATTGCCAGCAGGTACGCCAGAACAATCCACTGCACCTGTTGGAAAGTCGCATCAAACGCCGCCGCCAGTGTCGGCAACCCGGCGTTGGCGATGCTGGTGTCCAGCGAAGGCATCAACATCGATAGCGCCAGACTGATCAGCGCCCAGCGGGCTTGGGTATTGAGGGGTTGTCTGGGCATGGTGTGTTCACTGTACAAAGGACATGCGCCATAGCCTGAGCCTCGACAATACAAGGCGCAAGACGCATGCTTTGCACTCAATACCTGCATGGAACGCCATGTCATGACCACGCCGGATCTGAACCTGCTGATCACCCTCGACGTGCTGCTGCGTGAAGGCAGCGTCGCTCGCGCCGCCAAATGCCTGCGGTTGAGCCCTTCTGCCATGAGTCGCGCCTTGGCCCGTCTGCGCGAAACCACCGCAGATCCGTTGCTGGTACGCGCCGGTCGAGGCCTGGTGCCAACCCCGCGCGCGCTGGAATTGCGCGAAAGGGTCAGCCACCTGGTGCAGGAAGCCGAGGCGGTTTTACGCCCTGCGCAAGTGCTTGATCCTGCGCAGCTACAACGCACCTTCACCTTGCGCAATACCGACGGGTTTGTTGAAACCTTCGCCGCCGCCCTGCTCGCCCGCATTGCCGTCGAGGCGCCCAACGTGCGTCTGCGTTTTGTTCAGAAAGCCGACAAGGACAGCACGCTGCTGCGCGAAGGCCGGGTGGATCTGGAAACCGGTGTAGTCGACGACGGCACCGACCCGACGCTGCACAGCCGCATCCTGTTTCACGATCACTGGATCGGCGTGGTACGTGAGGGCCATCCCTTGAGCGCAGGCAAGGTCAGCGCCAAACGCTTCGCCTCAGGCCAGCATATTCTGGTGTCACGGCGCGGGCGCAGCAGCGGCCCGGTAGACGAAGCGCTACTCGCGTGCGGACTGACACGGGACATCGTCACGTCGTTCGGCGGGTTTTCAGCGGCACTGACGCTGGTTCGTGAATCCGACCTGATTGCCACCGTCCCGGAACGTCACACCAGCAAACTGCGCACGGGTCTGCACAGTTTCGACCTGCCATTGAAGATGCCGCAGATCAGCGTGTCGATGCTCTGGCATCCGCGCATGGATGCCGATCCGGCGCATCGCTGGTTGCGCGATTGTGTGCGGGAAGTCTGCGCCTAGCGCGCATCGCCGCCAGCGGGTTTATAAAAGAGGAATCTTTTCGTCTCGGCGGTTTTCCGGTATTCCCTGGCCCAACTCGGGTGGACATTGCGGTCGTGGAAATACAGCGCGCCGTTGGTGCGATCCTTGAGCTGACGGTTCAGCGCCTTGCCGGCAACTTCTTTGGCGAGCGCGTATTCGGCGTCTTCCTTGACCTGATCCGGACGCCCGTCACACCACCAGGAAAACTGGCAGCTCCTGGTTTCGGAACCTTGCTTGACCACGGCACACACCGTGTCTGGAAAACCTTCATGGCCGAGGCGATTCATCACCACACTGGCCACGGCTTCCATTTCCGGCGTGTCCTTGCCTTTGGCTTCCCAGTAGATGCTGCGCGCCAGACAAGTGATCGGATCATCCAGCGGCGCGGCGCCGGCAGGGTCGACCGCCTGCACTTCCTTCGGGGTGATCGCCTCGGATTTCGGCGCCGGTGCCGCGCTGACTTTATCGGCGGCTTTTTCTTCCAGCACCTGGGCTTTCTCTTCAGCCTTGGCTTTGATCGGCGCTTGATCGGTGGCCCAGGCAGCGCTGGCCAACAGAGTGAATGCGAAGCAGCCAGCCAACCATTTCAATCCCATGTGAATTCTTCCGGCAGGGCCCGGTGCGGGCAAGGTGTTACGTCGGGGAGACGCCCGGATCCCGGGGTCTTGGCTGAGTGTAGACGGCTAAATCAACCGCAGCGTTCCGTAGAAAAAACTGTCGACGGGAGAAAAAGACATTGCACCCACCGGGGGCGTTTCGCGCATCATGGGCGCATTCAGCTCAAGGGAGAATTCCATGCGCTTCATGCCGTCCGTTTTGCGATTTGCCGCGCTGTCCGCAGGCCTGATGTTTACCGCCTCGGCCATGGCCACCGACGAGTTGCAACTGATCGAGTCGATCAACAGCTATCGCAGCCAGCCGCAACGTTGTGGCACGCAGGCGTCCAGTGAGTTGCCGCCCCTGTCGGCTGATCCACGCCTGCGGTTGCCGGCCAGCGGCGCCGTCAATCTGCAGCAAGCCATGGCCAGCGCCAGTTACCCGATGGTCAACGTACAGGCGATCACCCTCAACGGCCCACGGGATGCGGCGTCGGCGATGAAGGCGATTCAGGAGAGCTTCTGTCAGGTGGTGCTGGATCCGCAGTTTGTCGATGTCGGCGTCAGCCGCGCCGATCGCGACTGGCGCATTGTGCTGGCGCGGCCGCTGCTGTCAGCCAAACTTGGCGACGCGCAGAGTGAAGGGCAAAAATTGCTCGAACAACTCAGCACCGCACGCAGCCAGCCACGCCAGTGTGGCGGCCAGGCCTTTGCCGCCGCCGCACCGCTGGCGTGGAATGCGACCTTGGGCACTGTCGCTCAGGATCACAGCCGCGACATGGCCAACAAAAACTACCTCGACCACAAAGACCGCGACGGCCGCACCCCCGGCGATCGCGCTGAGCTGTCGGGCTACAGCGGGCAACTGGTTGGCGAAAACATCGCCGCCGGCCAAGACACCGTGGGCAAAGTCGTCGACGGCTGGCTCGCCAGCCCCGGCCACTGCGCCAACCTGATGAACCCGCAATACAAGGAGCTGGGTGCCGCTTATGCGACCGATCCGAAAAGCGATGCGGGGATTTACTGGACCGCGATGTTTGGTGCGCAATAACCCTCAGGCTCACGCCTGCAATGTTCGGTGATGTGGATCTGTTTGGGGAGTACGACAAAACCTGTGGGAGCTGGCTTGCCAGCGATGGCGGTGGGTCAGCCAACATCAATGTCGACTGTGCAGCCCTCATCGCTGGCAAGCCAGCTCCCACAGGGTCTTGCGGTATTCACGGATTTTCGACCAACACAGCTCCCACACTTGATCATCAACGCGATCAATCAGCCGTTAACTTTCACTGATTGGACGCCCATGGCAGTTACGCCTACCCTGCCCGTCCAAACCCGTTCATCAGCGGTTTCAATACTGCGAGGCTGTCATGACAGAGCGCGTCCTGATCGATGCTCACAACCGCCGTGTCGACTATCTGCGCATGTCGGTGACCGACCGTTGCGACTTCCGCTGTGTCTATTGCATGGCTGAAGACATGCAGTTTCTGCCACGCCAGCAAGTGCTGACGCTGGAAGAAATCTTTCAACTGGCGCAGAGCTTCGTCGCGCTCGGTACCCGCAAGATTCGCCTCACCGGCGGCGAGCCGCTGATCCGGCGCGGCGTGGTGCAGTTGTGCGAACAGATCGCCGCGCTGCCCGGCCTGCGTGAGCTGTGCCTGACCACCAACGGCTCGCAACTGGGCAAACTCGCCGCGCCGCTGTTCGACGCCGGGGTCAAACGCCTGAACATCAGCCTCGACAGCCTCGATCCCGAGCGCTTCAAGCAGATGACCCGCACCGGCGATCTGGCGCAAGTGATCGACGGCATCGATGCCGCGCGCCAGGCCGGTTTCACCCGCACCAAGCTCAACTGCGTGGTGATGCAGGGCCGCAACGATCACGAAATCAATGATCTGGTGAGTTTTGCCATTGACCGTCAGCTCGATATTTCTTTCATCGAGGAAATGCCACTGGGGATCATCAGCGACCACAGCCGCGCGGAGTCGTTTTTTTCCAGCGTGCAGGTCCGCGAGAAAATCGCCGAGCGCTACACGCTGATCGACTCTACGGAATCGACTCAAGGCCCGTCGCGCTATTGGCGTCTGGCCGAGGCCCCGCAGATTCGCCTGGGGTTTATCTCGCCGCACAGCCACAACTTCTGCGGCACCTGCAATCGGGTGCGGCTCACCGTCGAAGGTCGTCTGCTACTGTGTCTGGGTAACGAACATTCGGTGGATTTGAAAGCAGTGCTGCGCGCTCATCCGGGGCATCCGCAACGTCTGGAGAACGCCATCATCGAAGCGATGAAAATCAAACCGTATCGGCATAACTTCGAAATCAACGACGACGTCCAGGTCGTACGCTTCATGAACATGACCGGCGGCTGATCCGCCGCTTTCCTGCGTTATCAGGACCGCTCTGCATGATCATCAGACCCAAGGTCAGCCAGTTCGCCATTCTCTTCACCCTCAAGGGCTCGATTGCCAAGCGCATCGCGTTGCGCACCTTGATGGTCACGCTGCTGGCCTCGGCTATCGTGCTGGTCGAAATCCTTCATCCGAGCAGTTTCACCAAGGTCAGCGCCACGCCGTTCACTTTGCTCGGCTTGTCGCTGTCGATCTTCATGAGCTTTCGCAACAACGCCTGTTACGACCGCTGGTACGAGGCACGCAAGGCCTGGGGTGAGGTGATCGTGCACATTCGGTCGGTCATCCGCGAAACCCATGTCATCCGCGAATCGGCAGAACGCAAACCGCTGCTGCTCAACCTGTGCGGGTTTGCCCATGCGCTCAATGCGCGATTGCGCAAGGAGAGTGAAGCCGACGCCAGCCGTCAGTGGATCACCCCAAAACACGATGCGGGGGTGCCGGATTACAGCGCGCGGATCCTGCAACAGGTCGGCCAGCAGTGTTCCGACCTGCATCAAAACGGTGAGCTGAGCGAGTGGCGCTACATGCTGCTGGCCAATCACCTGACCAGCCTGACGCAAGCGCAAGCCGTGTGCGAGCGGATCAAAACTACGCCACTGCCGTTTCCCTACACGCTGCTGTTGCACCGCACGATCTACCTGTTCTGCATCCTGCTGCCGTTCGCCATGGCCGAACCGCTGGGCTGGCTGACGCCCTTGTTTACCGCGATTGTCAGCTACACCTTTTTTGGTCTGGACGCGATTGCCGATGAACTGGAAGACCCGTTTGGCCGCGATGAGAATGATCTGCCGACCGACGCGCTGGTGCGCTCGATCGAGCGCGACATTCTCGCCGAACTCGGCGTGGCGGATCTTCCGCCGCCGCTGAAGCCGGTCGAGTATGTCCTGAGCTGATCACCCCGTTTCCAAGCGCGGGAGCAATGTCATGTTGATCGTTTGCGTCTCCGTGAGACCGGGCGTTCGTCTGCTGCGCTGAGTAACCGGTCACAGCGCATCCCGGAAACAGTCGTTTACACGCCCGCGGATTCCCCCTTACTATCCGGACACACCGGTCGACGGGTCAGTCCCGCCGCCGACGTTTTCCGCCAACGGAAACATGCGTTATGAGCACGTCACAACAACAACCAGAATCGTTGACCGTCTCTACTCAGCGCGCCCTCTCTCACAGGGGCGGCGTATGAATCGTATCGTCAATCTCCCCATGGCCCTGCGCCGTTCCAAGCTGCGTCACTCCGCACGCCCGCCGGATATCGCCCGGACGCTCTGATCGCGCCTGTTTAAAGCCGCGACAGCCCCCTGCTCCCTGATATTCCCTGCCAGGACGCCCGCGCCTATTCTCGCGCCGCGTCCGGCCTGAACCTGCGCGCCTGTGCGGCGCCAACGTGAGTGTTTGCCATGAAATTCGCAGCCATTGAAGACGCACGCCTGTTCCTTGAACAAAACCCCGACATCGACATGATCGAGCTGTTCATCCTCGACGCCAACGGCGTGCCGCGCGGCAAGCTGCTGCACCGCGAAGAATTGCTCGCCGTGTATGAAAGCGGTCGCCCGCTGCCCAGCACCATCCTCGGTCTGACCGTGCAGGGTGAGGACGTCGAGAACTCCGGCCTGGTCTGGGATGTCGGCGATATCGACTGCCGCGCCTATCCGCTGGAAGGCAGTCTGGTGCGCCTGCCGTGGCGCAAGATTCCGACCGCTGCAGTGCAGGTCAGCATGCATCCGACCGAGGGCATGCCCGCCAGCATTGCCGACCCGCGACACCTGCTGATCAAGGTCATCGACGGCCTCAAGGCCGAGGGCTACAACCCGGTGATGGCCTGCGAACTGGAGTTTTATCTGCTCGACGCCAAACGCGATCACAACGGTCGTCCGCAACCGGCACTCGATGCTGATGGTGGTCGACCGCGACATACCCAAGTCTACGGTTTGCGCGAGCTGGAGCAGATCGAACCGTTCCTCGCCGACCTTTACAGCGCCTGCAAACTGCACGGCATTCCGGCGCGTACGGCAATCTCGGAATACGCACCGGGTCAGGTGGAAATCACCCTCGAACACGGCGATGCGCTGGAGGCGATGGATCAGGCGGTGCGCTACAAGCGTCTGGTCAAAGCCGTGGCGCACAAGCACGGCATGCAGGCGACATTCATGGCCAAGCCGTTCGATGATCTGGCCGGCACCGGCATGCACATGCATGTCAGCCTCGCTGATGGCGAGGGGCGCAACCTGTTCGCCTCCGAAGACCCGGCCGGCACACCGCTGCTGCGCACGGCGATTGGCGGCATGCTCGCCTCGCTGCTCGATTCGCTGCTGCTGTTCTGCCCGAACGCCAACTCCTACCGACGCTTTCAGGCCAACAGCTACGCGCCACTTGCGCCGACCTGGGGCGTCGACAACCGCACCGTCAGCCTGCGCGTACCGGGCGGCCCGGCCAACACCCGGCACATCGAGCACCGCATCTGCGGCGCCGACGCCAACCCGTATCTGGCGGCGGCGGCGATTCTTGCCGGCATACATCGAGGCATTCGGGAGAACCTTGATCCGGGCGCGCCAGTTGAGGGCAACGGTTATGCGCAAGCCAAGCAATTGCTGCCAACCGATTGGCTGACGTCGTTGCAGGCACTGGAAAATTCGGTGTGGGCACGCGATGCCTTGGGCCAGGAATTTCTCGGGGTGTATCTGGCGGTGAAGCGTGCCGAGTATCGGCAATTCATGGCTGAAGTGGGTGAGCAGGATTGGCGCTGGTATCTGACCGAGGCCTGATTACACCCCGCTAACCTGTGGGAGCTGGCAAGCCAGCGCCCACAGGGATCCCGATTAGCTTCCCGAATATTGTGTGGACACTGACATGACTGAACGTTGCAATTCCTACTACACCGCCACCCTCAACCAAGAGACCGACTACCCGACCCTGCAGGGCAGGCACAAGGTTGATGTGGTGATCATCGGCGGCGGCTTCACCGGCGTCGCCACCGCTGTCGAACTCGCCGAAAAAGGCTTGAAGGTCGCCATCGTCGAAAGCAACAAGATCGGCTGGGGCGCCACCGGGCGCAATGGCGGGCAGGTCACCGGCAGCCTCTCCGGCGACGGCGCGATGCGCAAACAGATGCGCCCGACACTCGGTGACGAGGTCGACGATTTCATCTGGCATCTGCGCTGGCGCGGCCACGAAATCATCAAACAGCGCGTGGAAAAATACGCCATTGAGTGCGACCTCAAGCACGGCCACCTGCACGCCGCGTACAAGCCGAGCCACATGACCGATCTGCGCAAGGATTACGAAGAAGCGGTGCGTCGCGGTCTGGGTGACGAGGTCAGCCTGCTCGACCGCAGTCAGGTGCGCGATCTGCTGCAAAGCGACCTCTACCACGGTGCGATCAAGAACACCCGCAACATGCACCTGCACCCGCTCAACCTGTGCATCGGTGAAGCGCGGGCGGCGGAAAGTCTCGGTGCGCTGATCTTCGAAAACAGCGAAGTGCTGGAGATCATTCACGGTGACACCCCAGGCGTGAGAACTGCCCACGGCCAGATCGACGCCAACCAGGTGATGCTGGCCGGCGACGTTTATCACAAGCTCGAACCTGGCCAGCTAAAGGGCAAGATTTTCCCGGCCATGGGCGGCATCGTCACCACCGCGCCGCTGGGCGATCTGGCCAAGCAGATCAACCCAGAAGACCTCGCGGTGTACGACTGCCGTTTCGTCCTCGACTACTACCGTCTCACCGCCGACGGCCGTCTGCTGTTTGGCGGCGGCGCCAACTACAGCGGCAAGGATTCACGCGACATCGCCGCCGAACTGCGCCCGTGTATCGAGCAGACTTTCCCGGCGCTCAAAGGCGTGCAGATCGACTATCAGTGGAGTTGCGCGATGGGCATCGTCATCAACCGTATCCCGCAACTGGGCAAACTCTCGGACAACGTCTGGTACTGCCAGGGTTACTCGGGCCATGGCATCGCCACGACGCACATCATGGGCGAAATCATGAGCCGGGCGATTACCGGGCAGATGGCGCAGTACGATACGTTCGCGGCGTGTCAGCACATTCGCGTGCCGATGGGGGATTTGCTCGGCAATCCGCTGCTGGCGGCGGGGATGTGGTATTACCAGATGCTTGAAAAATTGCGTTGACGGCCCTGGCCCCATCGCTGGCAAGCCAGCTCCCACAGGTTTTTATTGGTGTACATGGACTCTGTGTACGACGCGGACACTGTGGGAGCTGGCTTGCCAGCGATGAGGCCATTAGCCTCAACACAAAATCTCAATCCGGCAACTGCTCTACCTCAATCCCCAACCGCCGATAATCCTCGACACTGCCCGATGCCAGATGCTGCTCGGTAATCAGCGTATGTACGCGATCGCACGGCGTCACCACAAACGGCTCGACCGCCCCCAGCTTGTCCGCCGTGGTTACTGCAATCACTTGGGCGGCGCTCTCGAACAATGCCTGCTTCACTGGCACCTCATCGAAATACAGCGAGCTCAGCCCCACCTCCGGGTGAATCGCGCAAACCCCGGTAAACAGCACGTCAGCCTTGATACTTTGCAGCAGCCGCACGGTTTCGTGGCCGCTGACTGACATCGTCGCCAGATTGAGTTGCCCGCCAGCAAGAATCACCTTGATGCCTTGGTACTCGGCGAGTGTGATCGCGGTCATTGGCGAGGTGGTAACCGCGGTAATCCGGATGTCCGCAGGCAATGAGCGCGCGATCTGCAACGTGGTGGTGCCGGAATCGAACAGCACGATCTGGCCGTCCTTGACCCGTCCGGCAGCGAGCTGCGCCAGGCGGGTCTTCACTTCATCGGTTTCGCTGATACGGGTGAAGTAATCCTTGCCGGTGTCTTTGGGCCGCGGCAACGCCCCGCCGTGTACTCGCTGCACCAGCCCGGCGTTGTCGAGTTCGGCGAGGTCGCGGCGGATCGTATCTTCAGACACCGCAAAATGCTGGCTCAGCTCGGAGGCCATGACCTTGCCGTCGCGTTCCAGGATCAAAAGGATTTTCTGTCGGCGCAGGGACGGCAGTTCGGTGACGGAATGATCGTGCATGGTTCTGCCTGTTTATGCTTGTAGTTGCAGGTTTACACTGAGGCTAGCGAATACCTCGGTCAAACACAAACAGCAGATATCAATTACTTCAAGCACCGCTCTGTTCAGAGCCTCTAAAGTTTCCCACCACGGCTAGCGCTACCGCCATTCGTAGTCCTTCAAGGCTAGACAGGATGTCTTTTCAGCGTATCCAGAACGTCAGCCGCCATACGCTTCTGTATCGACACTCGAGAGTAATCGTTCATGAAAGCGTTACGCGTCACAGGCGCAAGACTCAAGTTGAACAATGCCTCAATAGCGCCTTCGATATCGCAGGGCTCAAACACCGATGCATTGGATATCTTGGTGTGGGTAAATCGCGCTGGGTAACCCGCCAGTCCCGCGAGAATCGGTTTGCCCGTGGCGGCATACTCAAATAGCTTCGAGGGAATGACTCGCCGAAAAGATTTGAAGGAGTTCAGATGCAAAAACAGCACATCGGCATCCTGATAGAACTGGAGCAACGCCTTGCGCTCAACCGGCGCAATGAACTCGACGTTGGTGACATCGCGAAGCTTCAGCGCCGACTGCAATTTTTCCAATGCGCCGCCCGCACCAATAATCGTGAAGTGCGCAACACCTTCCAGCCTTTTGGCCATCTCGGGCAGGATAAAGTGCAACCCTTGCCCGGTACCGATATTGCCCGCGTAGACCACGCGGATTGACTGTCCGCCGTGCGCCCCTGTTACTTTTCCGGGTAACTGTTTGAAAAACATCTCATCGACGCCATTCGTAAACGTCGAGAACTCGCGCGATGGGTAATGTGTTGAGAAATAACTCAGAAAACCAGGCGAAATCAGATTGACCCGAGAAGCCTGGCTAATCGTCAATCGCTCAACCCTGGAAAATATCCAGGCTGCCAATTGCCCGAGACGACTGGGAAAAAGCTCCGGCAAGGTATCGACAAAAATATCCCGTATATCCAGATAGAGCGGCGTCTTGATAGAGAATCCGAGATAAGCCCCCAATGCCGCAGTCATCAGTCGCGAGGACGACGCGACGATCAAATCGTAGTCCTTGCCCTTAGTAGCCTGGCGCACCCCAAGCGCATACGAGACGAAGGCACGGGCCTGATCCAGCAAACCGCTTTCATGAGCCGGCAGTGCGATGCGACGAACCGATAAACCTTGAGATTCCTGGAGCTCTGCAGCGGCGGCACCGTAAGCGCGATATCGATTGGGTTGGGTGGTGACAACGTCTACCTGCACACCGGAACCTGCCTTGGCCAGCAGAGCCTTGACCAACGCATCGATACGGAACGAGCCTGCCGCCAGATCCGGTGGATAGTAAAAGCTGAGGACCAGTATGCGTACGGTCATGATCGCGCCGTGTCACTGAACTTGCTGCCCAGGACGCGCTGATAAAGATCGATCAGCAACGCCTCCTGCTCCTCCCAGTTCGCAAGGGTGGATGCTTTCGCCGAGTTGGCCGCCAGCGACGATCTTAGTACAGGATCAACCACCAGCCGCTCAAGTGCGCTCGCCAGTGCCTGATCATCACCTTCGCGCACGAGCAAACCATTGTCATGCCTACGAATGATTCGACGAATTTCCGGCAGATCGGACGCGACCACAGGCAGCCCGGCAATCAGGTACTCAAACAGTTTGTTGGAGTCCGTCGTGAAATGGTTCAGGCACGTATTCTCGATCGGCTGCACACCGATATCCGCGGACGCGGTAAAGTCCGGCAGGTCTGCCAACGCGACCGTCGGGATGAAATGCACACGCTCTGTCAGCGCAAGTGTCTGGCTGAGTGCAATCAGTGACTGAGTCAAACGACCGCCACCGATCAGCACGAAGTAGGCATTCGGCACCAGCGCCGCGACCCTGACCAAACGCTCCAGCCCTCGTCCCTGCTGCAATCCACCTTGATAAACAATGATTGGCCAAGGCTCAGCGAGCTGCAATTGATCGCGAATACGTTGAGAAGACTTTGAAGACGTAATCCGGGGCCGATTCTGCAAAACCACCGGACGCGGTATCGCATAAGCACGGGCGAAAAATTTCGCACGCGCATCTGTCGTCGTAATCGTGCCCTGAACCCGCGGCATCAGAAACTTTTCGACCACAGCGACCAGCCGCCGAAAGCTGTTGTAACCCTCACGGCTGGTACTGATTTCGTGAGCATCGTAGATCACCTTGGCACCACTGACCTTGGCCGCGAGCCAAGCCGTTGGCAAGGTATTCACATCATGTGCATGAACCACATCGGCACGGTGCATCGACATCCGGGTGAACAACACAGCGTGCGTCCACAAACGCGCTACGATACGCAGCACCTGTTTGGCTGGACTCAAGCGGCCGATCCGCGCCGGATTGCCTGCCGAACCGATTGCAGCCGATAAATGAGCCTTGGACTTGCGCAATTTCCACAACGGACTTCGAGCCACCCGCGAGACCTCAATCCCGTCATCGAGAATCTCGTGTTCCAGCGTGACGCCTGGTGTGTGCAAAGCGAACACCGTGACTTTATTTCCGGCACGCTGAAGTGTTTGAGCTTCTTTCAGTACACGGGCGTCGTTACGAAACTCGTTCCAGACGATCATTGCAATGCGCGACACGGGCGAATTCCTTTACTGGGCGGTAGCGGTTTCAAGCGATTGAAAGTTTTCAAGAAGATCATGTAGAAGCGCCAGGGCATCGTCATAGCTGCCCCGAGAGCACAGGCGTTCAAAGGCGTAAGTCAATGCACAAACCATGATTGCCGTGCTGGGAACATCGGCCAGAGACGGACGCAAAGCCTTCGCCTCGTTGATTGCCCGCAGAAATTTTTGACGATCGATATTGAGCCAGTTGGCGCCGGTCGGTTCGATCTTCCAGTTAGGCCAATGATTTGCACACACATCTGCGGACTCGGATAACAACAGTGTGCACGGGTTGATATCCGTACAGACCAATTGCCTTGGTAACTTTTCAATGACTGAAATGATGCCGGCGTAATGCAACTGAAATTGCTGCAGCAACGATGCATTGTCCTTGGAGACCACCATTGAAAAATTGGACAGCAACTCATCTGTCAATCGCTGTTCAAGATAGGTGTGCGAGCGACCGAACTGCTGAACCAGTTCCTCCTCAGGTTCCAGCGACATCAACTTTTGCGCAAGCGCGATCAAGCCAGCGCCTTGTTCGTGCGGTAATACTTTGCGAAAGCTCCCACACTCGAATACGTGACAGCTGAATTCCTGTACTGTCGCTGCACCAGCAAATTGCAAAGAGGGAATGCCTGGCATACTTTGTAATAGCAACCGCTCACGCTTGGCTAGAAAAACCGCAGAGCTATCGAACAACTTGAACAGAAACTTTCTCTGCTGACCATTTTCATTTGAAAGCACAGTTTCAAAACAATAAATATTGGGCTGTGCTAGCTGGCTCCACGAACTGGAAACGACAGTTTTAAAAGAACTTTCAAGGGATGTCATTACTTCGGACATCCAGATTTTTCTACTCTCCTCATTTAACAAGCTCTTGATTTCAGGCGTGTAGACACCGTCACTCGAAATCAAAGGCTTGTCATGAAAAAACATTGCGTTTATCTGACGATATTGCGACCGAAGGGATATCACGTCCTGAACCATTGTCGTAACTCTGGACAGGCCTTGTCGCAGCAACAAAAGAGCGATCAATGCCGCAAAAATCTTCGGCGGATTGAAAAAAAGATAATCGGCCACCATACAGAAAAACGCTATCAGAAAGCCGACAGATGAAAGCGTGCTCAACACATCCAAATAATGAATCTGAATCAATTTGCGAACGTCGGGCTTGCGATTATATAGCGCAACCAGCGCGCTCCCCGCCGTCACGCTATAGAGCAACACCACGAAAACCAACGACGGATAGATAAACAGCAGAATGATAAAGACTACCGCTACAAAGGTTCCCGCGGCCAAGCCTCGGGTAAATTTTGAGTACGCTTGCGCTGCCACTTTCCGCTGATTTTCAAATAGGCTGAGCTTCGCACTGTTTTTCAACAGCTTGTCTGCACCGCGTTTTGAATAGTATGAGATGACAAAACAAGCGATCACATAGAGAACGTAGCAGATCAGCGCCAAGGCACTAAACGCTATGATCAGATGCGTCTTCTTCACATTCTGCAAATACAGTGGAAAGTAATGCGGAATTTTTTCGCTACCCAGAAGAATCAAGACCTTCAAAGGCAAGAAAAACGTCAACAACAATAATACTTGCGAAAAAAAATGCGCAGCCTGAACCGTTATTGTTGTGAAAGGCACTACTTTGACAAATTTTCCGCCCAGCGAGTAACACCACCCCAACGTGGTTTTCATAAGGCTCTGGAGACTGACCATTACTCGAAAGCTTCCAGGCTTGAAAAATTACCCATATTCGCCTACCTCATCACGCCAGAGCGGAAAATCCTGTTAGCAACTGCCAGTATTAATTAACTTTCCAATAGATCGAAACTCGCGAGCCTGGTGCTTTAGTATCTGCCTGCAAGGTGTACAGCCCACCGATAACGGGCCAATTCTTTTTGTGATAATGAACTTTATATGAGACGTCAGACTCATCAATGACCTTCCGACGATAACCCAGCTTCATTAGTTCTTTAGAAATGATCTTTTCGGTTTTCTTGGGGGATTCGGCGACAACAAACTTATTAACCTTAAGTTCGCCTTGAGCGCCTGAAACATTGCTTTCCTGAAGAAGCGTCCCCTCGACAGCCAGCTGATTCCCATCCTCCAGCTTAAGTTTAACGGAGCCGTCCTTGCCATCGCATGCTGCCAGCATCAGCATCGCTGCGAAAATCATAAACTTACATTTCATACTTCGTACTCGACCACTCTGTGATTAATGTCTTTACTACGACTTGTCTGGCTATTACGGACTTTTTATCGGATGACTGAGCTCCGCAAGCCGTTTCAACAAGGCCCCGAGCTGCTGGGTATACCTTGAAAACCCCGTGTTTGGTGAACCTGAAAACAAACCAGACAGCGCCTCATCTCGAGACAGAACAGCCCACCGGTCCAGCGACCTGGAAAGCCAGTCTGTTGAGAAATTCCATTGATCCATTACAACGCTTACCGCACACAACGCTATATTTTGCGCGAGCAGGCTTTGCGGCGCTTTTTCAGCGGATCCCGCAATATAAAAAACATCATTACTCAATAACTGCGCATGTTTGAAAATACATCCATGCAACCTGGCCATAAACCGGCGATCAAATTGTAGGCGGACGCCGAAATCCCACATCATCAAGAGAGACAACGTCCGCTCGGCGACAACGTGAGCGCTCCAAACAGTCGCTCTTTCTTCTGCCACTTTGAAATAATTGCGATCCAGCCAGCTATTGATAAGTTCCCGCGCAGACATAAGGGCCGAAATATCGTCACTATTGCGCGCGTGCAACATCAGAATGACTGCGGGGTGTAAGCAATGCCAGGATGCAAGATGTTCAGGATCGTCCAGACCATTTGGAAGTTCTTGGGTCGACGACCATGACAAAGCCTTATTCCCCTTTAACGGGCACGCGCCGAGCGACAGATATTCCATTGCCTGAGTTGTGGCCTCGGGAAATCGTTGGTTCAATGACTCGAAAATTGCAGCAAACAACGTGGTTGCCAGACTGTCGATTGGTGAACTATTGAACACAATCGGGTTTCTGTCTGGGTTTTCCGATTTTTCCTTCCAGATAGAAACACTTTCGATCGAAAGGCTCGCGCCTTCAGCAGATGGCACACCCTTCAGATACATTTTCACTTCTGGGATACCGACCAACTGGCGACTTTAAAAAGTTGTTCTGAATATCAAAAATCAGGTCGGCATGTCCAAATTCGAAATCTATCCAGACGTCATTTTTCGCATTGAAACAGGTCAGGCCTCGAAATTCGCCATCCTCGTTATAACCAATCGAGAGCGATTCGAAGGATGCCCATCCCGACAACGCCAGTCGAACGCTGAGGCCGTTTGCAATCACGGGTTGCGGTAATGGCAACCGCACTTGGCAAGCCTGGTTACCCTGGAACGAAAAATGTAGTTTTTCGTCAACTTTGGTACATGTTCCGGTGCCTCTGAAAAGACGTGGCTCAAGCCTGGTAACCTGTGGCCAATGATCAACATTGCTGTAAAAAACACCAGAACGAATTAGTCGACCCGGAAAGATTTCTGCATCGTCCAGATCCTCAGTGACGCCACAAGCTTCAGCGAAAACAGAGACTTTGAGCCTTTGAAGGAAAAATTTGTAATATTCGTCGACATAGTGAAAGGGACTCAGTCCCCACTGATGGTCTTCGTCTCCAAAAATCGTATCCGCAGGCGGCTGCACGAATTGACTGGCCTGCAGATCTCGACTCATGCGCTCATACAGTCGTTCCAGATAGGCGTTGGCTGCATTGATCCGGGCAAGACTGAATCCAGAGCCAAACTCCTTACCCGTTTTAGTCTGGGCACTCCAGGCTGTCCTGTTGCCGATAACTTTTGGCAAGGCGCCTGCAGACTTCATCAGACCGACGAATTTTTCCCAGCCCGCCTCCCACAATGCGAAGTGCTCGTTGGTGCCGGACTTGATCAACTCTCCCGGTACTTTTTCCGGATCAAAACCCGCTTTGCACAGCTCATTTGAAACGGTAAAAACACTTCCATCCGGATCGCTGAACAGCTTGAATCTTTCGTCGATAAGATCAACGAGAAGCACATCAAACTGGGTACCCGACAACGTCGATTGAGCCGTTTTTTCCAAATCGGCCTTTACAATCGCCGCTTGAAATCTGGAGGTCAGATTTGCGCTGTATCGATCTACAGTGGGGATTGTAGAAAAAGCGCTCGCGAAAGAACTGCGTGCAAAGTAAGACGTCAGCTCAAAATGCTGCTCTTTGTCATAGTTGAAAATGTCTCTGCTGACACAACTACCTATGATCAACACCTTGATCGGGCTCACAGAGCAAGCCCGATCATTTTGCGCTCCTGTCGAATCAATCGCTTCACCGTCCTGACTCTTCAATAACATCCAACTCACGGCTCAAGATCGTCATCATCGATGTCTGACGTTCGATACGAGCGCGGGCTGCTGCCGACATAGCTGCAAACAAACGAGGTTGCTCAACGACTCTTGCAATCCCTTCTGCCATGGCTTCTGCATCATCGCCTGGCGCCAATACACCGCAATCGTCATCCACAAACTCGGGAATCGCCGTCACCGCATTGGTGACAGGAACCAAACCTGAGGCCATGGCCTCATCACGGGAAACGCCCTGCGCATCCATTCGGGTCGGGCACAGGAACATTCCATAATCTTTATGCAATGCAGCGATTTCCTGATGCTTGAGGAAACGGCGCTCGATTTTGACGTTCGGGTACTGACGCAGAGGCAGAAGCGTTTCTTCGAACAGCACCCCGTCACCAATCATGTGAAACTCAAGCTCATGAAAGTACGGTTTGCCGGCAAGCAACTGGATCGCTTTGACGCTCAAGTCATTGGCATATTTGCCGGATGCATATGGCCTGATCGAGAGAATTTTCTTTCGCTGCTCAACCGGTTTTTCCTGATAGGAAAACACATCGGTGTTGATCGGATTATGAATGATGTCGTACTGGTCTTCTGGCAGTCGAAAGCCCAGATCCTCCATCACTTCTTCAGCAAAGTAACGAGATACAAAAATCAGCTTCAGGTTGGCCGGCATCGGTTGCAGCAGGTCGCGCCAGAAACCCAGGCGTTTCTCACTGTCGAGTTTGGCCAATTGCAATTGGTCTTCAGTGCTGTAGTTATATTCACGACGCCACCATGGCTGGATTTCAGCACCGTGTACCCATACGACCACCTTCGTTTGATGGACATGCTGGCTGAGGACTTTCCACATGTCAGCATCAAGGAAGTGCACCAGAACAGACTTGTACTGCCCCTTCTCCAACATTTTGGCCAGCGTCGACTTCGAACCGGTTACGACGTTGACGTTTTCGAACTCGTGATAACTGACCGACTCATTCTTGCGCAGCCGGAACACATCTACCTCAAGGCCACGTTCCTGATAAGCACGCACGCGAGTGTGAACGAAGCCGTTTCGGTACAGATCGTCATACGCAGGATAATGATTGGTTACCAGCAAGTGCTCTGCTTTGGTCAACATGTCCGAGGGTTGCAAGTCCCGATGCCCCAGAACGAGAGCCCTGATTTCAGCATGACCATTGGCATACACGCGGACACCGAGACGGAGGAACGCCGCTTCCGGTGGAATCTGCGCTGTGTGATTGCGATTAGCATGTTGCATGACATGGCTGATTCGCTGTTTCTGTGCGTCCAGAAACAGAACCACCAACTGCACATTCAAACCGGGCGTGACGTCCAGATACAGCTTGAGCTGATCGCCCTGTACGAAATGCTGGACACTCAAATCCTGCTGCGAATAAATATATTCGTGCTTGTTGTCGTCCAGCTCCGACCTCAAGTGCCAGTTATCGAACTCCACGCGAGTGTGCACGAATTTACTGCGATCAGGCCCGAAAAGCTCAGCAAGGCTACGACCTGAGATTTCGGGCGCGTTATGCTCATCGACCATGGGCTCGATCGCTTCGGCCTGCGCCTGAAGTTCGTCGATGCTTATGCCTGTATGCAGCTTAAGGTCATCAACGGTGTCACGTAGTTCAGCATCATCGAGCCCCTCTGCATTTCTGCAGTAGTTAAAAGCGTCGATGCCCATAATCTGATCGTGGACGTACTCAAGCTGTGGCAGCGATACGACCCATTCGCCCACCTGCTCATCGGCTTGCAGGCAGGTACTAATGATTGCACTGCGCGCGGCTATTTTCGCCGCTGGACGATACTGCTGGCGGTCATTGTTTAAGCGGATACCGTGCTCACCGTTTTCATAGAAAGCACTCTTGCCGGTCACCTTGGCCTGGCTATAACGGGTCGCAAGCACAAGATCGAGCAAATAGTTAGGACCGTAATAGTCCACGGCAAGCATACCCGCCAACAATGGCGCGGTCAGGGCAATCTCGGCAAGACGCTTTTTACCAGCCTCTTGTGCAGTGATCAGCGACACACGCGGATCATCTATTTCGTCAGTGGCGCTAAGCGCATCGCCCACTACGATGCTCATTCGCAGATGGGTGTAAGTCTGACGTTGCACATGTGCAACCAACGCCTGAAGTTCCGTTCTGTTCGCAGCGCTGGCTACCACATGGACTTGCGGCAGGACATCGGTAGGTGCTTTGCCCATGACTTTGCTCATTACATAGTCAAGGCGCTGAGCATAGGTATGCTCCTGCATGACTTTTCGTAGAGCGGCCAAGCGCAACTTACTGCTGTTTATCTCGTCACCGGCCAGCGCCTCGAGGCGACGAACCATCTCCTGACCGTCGTCGGTGGTCACGACAAGATCACCGAATAACAACCGTACACCCCGGGAAAAATTGCTCACGGTGATGGTGTTGCAACCCAGCAACTCAAATACACGACGGGCAAACATCGATTGCGATTGCTTGATCGAATTCAAGTTGATCGCATAGCGATAGCCTTTGTAAGCGGTATCGATCTGATCAAAACTCAGCGTACCGACAATGTAAGGTCGATATTCGACGGGGAACTGGTAGTTAGGATCGTTCTTTTCGAAATTTCGATCGAATATTTCCAGAGGCCGGAATTTAGGTAACTCGCGGACGAAGTTCCCCAGATCGCGGGTGCGTTCAGGGTAACGAGCGTAATAAGCGCCCGCGAAGCAGAAGGCATCCTTTCGCTCGTACAGTTCGATCGGGTTATGCGCGGCCGGCTGGCAAGCAAATGGCAGTAAGTACACGCGTTCATGCCCCAATGCACCCTTGTAGCGATGAATGCAATCGATATCGGTCGTGAATACGAAATCAAACTGTTTGGCAGTGGTCAGGAATGTTTCGAAGTGAACCGGATCTTCTTTGTTCCAGAACACGGTTGGAATCTGGCGGTCGGCGCACCAGGCGAGGATGCCCTGCAACTCCTGCGAGTTATGGCCGACTTTACTGCCCCACAACTCATCCTTGCCACGCCAGGCCGACTCGATAAACAGCAGCTCAGGCTGGAAGCTTTCGATTTCGAACTGCCAGTTTTCCGGAGTGAGCTGCAGCAAGTTGCATTCATAGCGGTATGAACCATAAGTGAACTCGTCCATCACGCAGGCGACTTTCAAGTTCGTTCTTGGTTGGTCGGCCTGATTGATCAAGTTGCTGCGGATTTGCTCAGATGCCTCCACAACTGCTGGCAACGTGCGCGGCTCGCCTGACGTCAGGACAGGTGCAATCGTCGCTGGCACTTCCTTGTCAAAACCAATGCTCTTCTGAGTCGCCTGCTTGCGCTGCTTTGCAGCCTTGCGATATAGGTTGAACAGGGCCGTGGGCAGGCGCACCAGGCCGCCCAGAGAACTGGCGTTGGACTTGATCTGATAACCCAGCTGGTAAGTCATGCTGGATCGGGTCTTGATCAAACGCTGCTCTGCAAGGTGGCGCTGAGTATTGGCACGCTCAAGATTGTCGTTGAGTTCCTCGATTTTTTTCTGCTGGGCGGCCGTCTTTTCCAGCAAAGAATCAAGGTTTTGCTGCAAATGCGGAATCTGCTTGCCTGTGGCTTCTTTGTATTTCTGATTGACCTCTTCCAACCAGCCTTTAGAGGCGCTCAACTCTCGCTCGAGCTCTGTACGAATCTCCTGCCATTGCACCTGAGTTGTGCTCAGCAATTGTTCGAAAGACTGATGGCTCGCTTTCTCGTGAAACAATTGTTCGGCGAGTAAATCACGCTCTTGTTTGGCCTGTTGCTGGAGTTCATTGATTTGAACCTCCAGTGCCTGCCGCAAAGAACACTCGTCTTCAAATTGGCGGCCATCCAGCAACGCCTGTTCAATCCTTGCCTGCACATCGCGCTCAAGATGGGCAACCAGCGAGCGACACTCGGCTAACTCGTTGGCGAGTTCGCGTGAGTGTTGCTCGTGCAAATGCAAAGCTTGCTCACGCGACTGGGAGTCGACCATGAGCTCTTCAACGCGTGCCAGCAGCGCTTGCTTGTTTTGCTCCAGGTTCGCGCAAAGCGCTTCACTACGAAGTCTTTGCTCTTCGGCCTGCTGCTTGCTTTGCTCCAGGTCCGCGCAAAGCGCTTCACTACGAAGTCTTTGCTCTTCGGCCTGCTGCTTCTCTAGTTGCAGCGCCGCGTTCAGCGATTCAAGCCTTTTGACTTCTGACTTGAGCGAATGAGCCTGCTCCGTCGCGTTCCGGTATTTGGTATTGGCTTCGTCAAGGTTTTCCTTGACCTGAGCCAATTCGACCAATGCATTCTCGTGTCCCGTCAAGGCTTTTTGGAGCGCAGAGACTTTTTGCGCTTCGGGTTTGAGCAAGGCAATCTGTTCGGTAGCAGCGCGGTATTTATTGTTCGCCTCTTCCAGACGCTGTTTAGCGTTTGAAAGGCTGGAATTCAGGTTTCGCTCTACTGCTTCGAAAGCTTTCTCGAGTCCCTGAATCTGTTCGACACCCAGATTCAAGTCGGATGGCAGGCCGCCCTCTTCACCTTTTTGCGCAACCATGCCCAACCATTTGCCCAGTACCTTGACTTCGGTGACATGCAAATGCTTGCTCAGCATTCGGAATGGGGCGAGCAAGTAAAAGGTGTGTTTGTGATCGATGAAATCATTCACGCCGAACGGCACGGTAATAATCAGTCGGCCACCAGGTTTGAGCAGTGACGTCGCTTTTTCAACAAATATTTCCGGACGCACCAAGTGCTCCAGCACTTCGCTGATCACGATAGTGTCCGGCTCGGCGATACTGGCATCCAGCGAAAGAAAGTCCGCGTTGACGTAAGTGATCTTCTGCTGGACATGCGCTGGCTCGGCTTGCAGATAATCCAACGCCTCGGCTATCGCCTGCGGACTGGTATCGACACCAGTGACCGAGCATCCCTCGCGGGCAAGTAACAACGGTACGATGCCTTGCGAACATCCGACATCAAGCACTTGCTTGCCTGACACCTGAGCACAAATCCAATGGATGCGCGTTTGGGTTTCACGCATGAAATGCTCACCCAGCTTTCCGTAGTAAGCCTCCATGACGCGGTCATGAATGTCGGCCAATGGCGCCGTTGCATCCTTATGCGAAGCCTGTTCGGCCAGCTGGGCAGTGCTCATCGTCAATACTCTTTTCAGGCCGCGAATACGCCAGCGGCATCAATTACAACAGCGTTATCACGCACGCAGTCCATCTTTTTGAATTCACGGTGCTTAACCAGCAAAACATGAATATGTGCAGTGTCGTTGGCATAGGCGCTATCCACCAATTGATGCTGCTCAAGACCTACAGGCAACGCTTCGATGTTCGGCTCAACCAGCAACAACTCGACCCCAAGTTCCTCACCCAGCTGACGAGCAATGTGCAGCGAAGGGCTTTCGCGCAGATCATCGATATCCGGCTTGAACGCTAATCCGTAACAGGCCACTCGAACTTGACGAGCGGACAAGTTTGAATTTTTCAAGAGAAAATCGGCCAGCGCCAACTTGACTTGTTGAATGACCCATTGAGGTTTGCTGTCGTTGACTTCGCGCGCGGAGCGAATCAGGCGCGCCAGCTCTGGTGTGCGACTGACAATGAACCACGGGTCTACTGCGATGCAGTGACCGCCAACGCCTGGACCTGGTTGCAGAATGTTGACGCGAGGATGGTGATTGGCCAGACGAATCAGTTCCCACGTATTGATACCGAGCTTTTCGCAGATCATTGACAGCTCATTGGCAAACGCAATGTTGACGTCGCGAAAACTGTTCTCGGTCAGCTTGCACATCTCGGCAGTACGCGTATCAGTGATGATGCACTCCCCTTCAACGAAAGCGCTGTAGAGACGCACGGCGGCGTCCGAGCATTTAGGGGTCATACCACCGATGATTCGGTCATTCTCGACCAGTTCGCGCAAGACGTGGCCTGGCAGCACGCGCTCCGGACAATGCGCGATACGAATGTCGGAGTCCTCGCCATGGGTCGCTGGAAAGGTCAGATCAGGGCGAGCTTCAGCCAGCCAGTCAGCCATTTGCTCAGTTGCACCGACCGGAGATGTGGACTCAAGAATTACCAGGTCATTCTTCTTTAACACCGGAGCAATGGATCTGCTCGCAGCTTCGATGTAACTAAGGTCCGGCACGTGCTGATCTTTGAACGGTGTAGGCACCGCGATCAAAAATGCATCCGCAGGTTCAGGCGTCATCGAAGCACGCAGATAACCTTCGGTCACTGCGGCATGAACAACCATATCCAGCTCAGGCTCGACAATGTGGATCTCGCCCCGGTTGATAGTATCGATCGCCTTCTGGTTGACATCGATACCGATAACTTTCTTGCGACGTGAAGCGAAAACAGCAGCGGTAGGAAGACCGATGTAGCCCATCCCAATAACTGAAATTGTTTCGAAACTCATGCTACTGCCTCAACCGACGCATTGAACCATTTTAATAATGCCTCCCGAATACTGGCGCAGGCGGTGCCGTCACCGTAAGGGTTATGGGCATAACTCATTGCTTTATAAACAGCCTCGTCACTCAGCAATTCTGTGAGGTGATTGACGATGGAATCAACTTCAGTCCCAACCAGTTTGACTGTGCCGGCTTCAACAGCTTCCGGACGCTCGGTGGTATCGCGCATTACCAACACAGGTTTGCCGAGTGCAGGGGCCTCTTCCTGGATTCCACCGGAATCGGTCAGGATTATGTGCGAGCGAGTCATCAGGTACACAAACGGCAGATAGTCCTGCGGCTCAATCAAGTGCACATTGCTAATACCCGCCAGCATACGGTTGACCGGCTCACGAACATTTGGATTCAGATGAACCGGATATACAAACTCCACGAGCGGAAACTTCTTGGCAGTTTCCATCAGCGCGAGACAGATGCGCTCGAAACCCCCGCCAAAATTCTCGCGGCGATGACCGGTCACCAATACCATCCTGCTGCCGTCCGGCAGGAAAGCAAACTTGTCTTTGAGCTGATTCAGCAGCATGGACTCAGGTGCATCAAGCTTCTGCACCACCTCCAGCAAAGCATCGACAACGGTGTTACCCGTTACATGGACGGTGCCGTTATTGATGCCTTCATTAATCAGATTTTGTCGCGAAGTTGGCGTCGGCGCGAAATGCAGCGCAGCGAGGCTACCTGTCAGTCGACGGTTGCCTTCTTCAGGCCACGGCGAATAAAGATTATTAGTGCGCAAACCTGCTTCGACATGCGCGATCGGAATTTGCTGGTAGTACGCGGCAAGACTCGCAGCGAATGTCGTCGCGGTATCCCCATGAACCAAAATGACATCTGGCTTGAAATCCTCCAAAACCGGCTTGAGCCCTTGGATGATAGCGGCGGTCACATCAGTCAGGTCTTGACCCGGCTTCATGATGTTCAAATCGTAATCGGGTTACAGTTCGAACAGATCAAGTACCTGATCCAGCATTTCGCGATGCTGTGCAGTCACGCAAACTCTAGAGTCAAATCGATCATCCTTTGCGAGTTGAAGCGCTAAAGGTGCCATTTTGATGGCTTCGGGGCGGGTACCGAAAACGGACAAAGTCTTAAGAGTCACAGAATCATCTTCTTCTACAAACACGACGTTAACCGTAGGCTCTGTCGCTCGCGCGACATTCGTAAAGTCCAAGGCATGGCAATGCACACGGACGGCAAAATGCGCCTGGATAATGAACAAAAGGTCATATAAGGAGAGAGGCAGGTATCACGCTTAGCAATCCATCGCCGACAATCCGAAATCTGTGCAAAGGGTTGAAACAAAAGATGATGAAAATTTCATCTTAGGAGCGAAGGCTACCATCAAGACGGCAGTATTACAGCCTGATTCTGGCATTGACAAACGCCAGTAAGCTTCAGAAAAGCTTTGTTTTTTCTCTGAAAAGGAATGAGCTTTAGGAGATTTCGTACGCTGACTCACCGAGGCGGTTCCCTTAAAGCCCCGTAGGAAAAGACCTACAGATAAAAATCCGGATTCCTACAAGGTCTTCAGCATTGCCGAGTACTCCATGGTGAAAAATGCGCGAATTATTCAGATTTAAAATTATTTCAAAATGTAACAAAACATTCATGAGGAGGCTGAACAGCTGCGCTCACCCCCTCTCGCGAGGAGGCATGCTGATATCTCCCCTGCCGAAAAATACAGTTCAGGTACGCCACGCCGGGCAGATACTCAGGGTGCAGGTGAGGCTGGCTGCGGACTGAAGAGAGAAGAAATAGTTCCCCCTGCCTCTCGGAGAAAAGACCCTTTGTCGCGATCAGATTTTTCGCACAACACTCATTCACACCTCAGGCAAAGAGAAGTATTAACTGCACCTAAGCCCCCCCTACGACATGATTCCCCGCCCTCTCAAACGCTGACCACCCGCGCCTTGCGCACGAACAGCGCATGAGCCTTGTCCCAGAAATTCCCCCCCAGCACAAAGAAACTGCCAACAAACATCAAATCCCCAAGCAATTGCAGTTGCCACAGGTTGGGCCGTAACCCTGGCCAGAAGTTATCGAAATACGGTTCCAGAAAGGACGACAGCAACGGCAGGCAAAACATCACCACGCCGATGCGATGGCGCGTCGGACCAACTTCGTCCACCGGGGCTGGAATGATCCCCGAGACATAACGCCCGATCGTGTGCTTGAGCTCGGCAAATCCGGCCTTGCCCATCACCGCGATCACCACCAGCAACAACACTTTGTTGCTGATAAACAACACGCCAGTGAGTGCCGCGACCTTCGAGCCAGGCACATCAAGCGCGGCCGCCAGCGGCACCATCAACCACGAACCGAGCATCAGGCAAATGATCCCCACACCGACCTTGAAGCGCCAGGTTGCGGGTGCCGCCGGGGTCTGCGGATCTTGGGCAGTGTCCATGGTTTCTTACCTGTCTGGGTGGAGTTGCGATGCCTCAAAAGCGTAGCAGCAGATTCGCCCGAACAACTTGCAATTGGCCGTCTATGCTCCACTGATATTTACGGCCCGGGAAACAAGCAATGCCTGCAACAACAGCACTGCTGACGCGATCCGGCCATCTGTTATTGCTCGGTGTCTTGAGTTTGGGCGGTTGCGTGCGCCTGGGGCCGGATTTCCAGCCGCCCGCCGAAGCATGGAGCAAACAATGGAACAGCACGGCCTTGGAACAGGCCAGTGAACGCGCCGCCCATCCCGATCTGCGCCAATGGTGGCAAGTCTTCGGTGACCCGGTGCTGGATCGCCTGATCAGCGAAGCCGATGCGCGCAACAGCAGTCTGAAAATCGCAGGCCTGCGAGTCCTCGAAGCCCGCGCACAACTGGGTATCGCCGAAAGCGGCCGCTACCCGCAATTGCAACAGCTCGGCGTCGACAGCCTGTATGTCGACCGTCATCAGTCCGGCGGCAACAATCCGCAGGATCTGCACTTCTGGCAGCACAGCGCCGCGTTTGATGTGGGCTGGGAACTGGATTTCTGGGGCCGCTTCAGTCGCGCCATCGAGTCATCCGATGCGCAATATTTCGCCGCGCAAGCCAACTATGAAGACGCCCTCGTATTGCTGCGCGCACAAGTCGCCGACACCTACTTTTCCCTGCGCACCACTGAAGCGCGGCTGCGCGTCGCGCGGGAAAACGCTGTCCAGCAGAAGCGTAATTTCGAGATCACCGAAAAACTTTTCAACAGCGGCCAGAGCGCTGAACTCGATCTGCAACAGGCGAAAACCCAATACCTTGGCACGCTGAGCAGTATCCCGGCATTTGAAGATCAGCTGCTGCGCACACGCAATGCGCTGGCAGTGCTGGTTGGTCAGCCGCCCGGTGGCGCGGCGTTGCTGGCCGAGCAACCGGGGCTGATTCCGTTGGTGGATCGCGCCGTGCTGCAAGACGTACCGGCCAACCTGCTGCTGCGCCGTCCGGATGTGCGCGCGGCGGAACTGAATGTCGCCGCGCAATCGGCGCTGGTCGGTGTCGCTGAAACCGATCTGTATCCATCGCTGACCTTGCTCGGCAGCATCGTCTGGTCCACCGACTCCCTCAGCGCGACGCCGCGCAGCCTCGACCTGATCGGCGGGCCGAGCCTGCGGTGGAACATCTTCGATTACGGGCGTATCCGCAACAACATACGGGTGCAGGACGCACGCTTGCAGCAACTGATCGAAGCCTATCGCGACAAGGTTCGCCAAGCCGCACGCGAGGCCGACGACGCCGCCAGTGGCTTGAGCAAAGCGCTGGAACGCGAACGGATTCTGCGGGAGGCCGAAGGCGCCGCGCGGCGCTCACTGGTGCTGGCCAACACGCAATATCGCGAAGGCTATTCGGACTTCCAGCGCGTGCTCGACGCGCAACGCGCGCTGCTGGAATTGCAGGACAACTATCTGGTCAGTCGCAGCAATGCCGTGAGCAACCTGATCGCCCTCTACAAAGCCGTTGGCGGCGGTTGGCAAGCCACTTCGCCGCAGATCGACGAACCGACCCGCGAACAGATGCAACAACGCACTAATTGGGGCGACTTGCTCACCGCGCCGCCCGCCCAACCGCTGTATCCACTCCCGTCGCAGGACCGCCGCCATGACTGACGTCGCACCTCCCCCTCCGGCGCCCACGCCAGCCCCGACCGATCCGGCCAAAAAAGGCATCCGCTGGGTGCTGCTGTTGATTGTGCTGAGCCTGGCCTGGTATCTGCTCGCCGATCGATACACGCCCTACACCCAGCAGGCGCGGGTCGGCGCATTCGTGATTCCGGTCGCAGCGGAAGTCGCCGGCCGGGTGATCCGGGTCAACGTGCGCAACAACCAAGACGTCAAGGCTGGCGACGTCCTCTTCGAACTCGATCCGCAGCCGCTGCAAATCGCCGTGGATCGGGCGAAAGCCGATCTGGAATCGACCCGCCGTCAGGTCGGCGCCAGCACCGCCGGCATCGCGTCGGCGCAGGCCTCGCTGCGCGCCGCGCAAGCCAACGAACTCAAGACGCGGCAAGACAATCAACGCCTCGAAGGTTTGTACAAACAGGATCCGGGCACCATCTCCGTACGCTTGCTCGAAGTGTCGCGCGCCAACCGCGAACAGGCGGTCGCCCAGGTCGCCGCCGCCCGCGCCGAAGTGCAGCGCGCGCAGGAGCAGGAAGGTGGCAACACCGACACCAACGCGCAACTGCGCAGCGCGGCCTCGGCACTGGCCAAAGCCGAACTGGATCTGGCCAACACTCGCATTGGCGCGCGCTCGGCCGGATTGATCACCGACCTGCGCACCGATGTCGGCCAGTTCGCCGCTGTCGGCAGCCCGGTGATGACCTTGATCGCCATTCATGATGTGTGGATCAGCGCCGATCTGACCGAAAACAACCTCGGCCGCGTGCAACCCGGAACACCGGTGGCCATCGTCCTCGACGCGCTGCCCGGCGAAGTCCTCGATGGCCGAGTGCGCAGCGTCGGCTATGGCGTCAGCGTCGGCCAGACACCCGCGCCCGGCACCTTGCCGAGCATCCAGAACAGCCGCGACTGGCTGCGTCCGGCGCAGCGTTTTCCGGTGATTATCGAGTTCACTGAGGAGGCGAAAAAACGCCTGGTGGACAACCGCGCGATCCGTGCCGGTGGTCAGGCTGAAGTCATGGCCTTCCCCACTGAAGGCAACCTGCTCAATCCGCTGGGGCGGCTGTTTGTCGGGCTGATGAGCTGGCTGTCGTATGCCTACTGAGCGCAGCGTCCCGGCGCAACGGGCGTTGCGCCTGGCGTTCGGCACCGCGCTGTGCACCGCCGTCAGTTATGCGCTGGCGCTGCCGCTGGCATTTATTTCGCCGGTGCTGGCGGTGTTGTTACTGGCCAGTCAGCCGCAGCCATTGCCGCTCAAAGGTGCGCTGGTGCTGGCGTTGGTCGCGGCGCTCACCACCAGCATCGGGCTGCTGCTGATGCCGCTGCTGCGTTACTACCCGGTGAGTGGCGTGTTGTTGATCGGCCTCGGGCTGTTTCTGGTGTTCCGCTTTGGCTTGCGCGGCGGCAACCCGTTGATCGTGACCTTTCTGGTGATCGGCATGACCATGATCTCCGCCGCCGGGTTCGCCGAATTCGATCTGGCGATGGCGGTGATTGGTGCGTTGGTCAAAGGCCTGTTGCTGGCAGTCGCGGTGGTCGGTGTCAGCCACGCATTATTCCCGGAACCGGCAAACAGCCCCCTCCCACCCAAGCCGCCCGCCATGCCCGGCGACGAAGTCCCGCGTGTGGCCCTGCGCGCCACGTTGATCGTGCTGCCAACGTTTTTGCTGGCCCTGAGCGACCCGGCCAGCTACATGCCGATCATCCTCAAAGCCGTCAGCCTCGGCCAACAAAGCTCCACGACCAACACGCATCAGGCGGGGCGCGAACTGCTCGGCTCGACCCTGCTCGCCGGCGTTTTGGCGGTGCTGGTGTGGTGCGGATTAAGCCTTTTCGTGCACCTGTGGATGTTCTTTCTGTGGATGCTGCTGATCGGACTATGGCTGGCGCGCAAACTCTATCGCCTCAGCCCGACGCAACTCAGCCCGGGGTTCTGGCTCAACACCCTGATAACAATGATCATCCTGCTCGGCCAATCAGTGCAGGACAGCGCCGCAGGCAAAGACGTCTACACCGCGTTTGCCGTGCGCATGGCCCTGTTTATTCTGGTTACGCTTTACGGCGTATTGATGATGCACCTGCTCCAAGGGCACAGAACCCGCCGTCAAGGCGTGACCTGATAGCCGCGTCCTTGCAAACACTCGGTGTAAGCACTGGAACTGGCCGCTGCATTGGTTTTGCTCTGCGCGCGACGTTCTTGCCGCTGTCGAGAGCCACCGACTACCGCACCGGCCGCGGCGGTTTGCTGGGCACGGTTCTGTCGGTAATCCTGCTTGCGATCATCGTCGACGCGGTCGTAAACCTCGTCGTGTTGACGGCCGCGGACTTCAGAACCTACTGCTCCGGCGGCAGCACCGACAGCGGCCCCCTTCAGACGACCACCCGCTTGGGGTGTTGAAGTCGGCGAAGACGAAGCGATGGAGTGGCAGTCGTTGATGTCGATCTGGGTTCGTTGAGAAGACTGGCCTTTGAGCGGAACGATGGATTCGGCGCTGGCGTGAGTGGCATAGAGGGCAGCGATCATCAGCGCGATGGGCGTTAGGCGATTCATGATTACCTCCGGCGGGGCCTGGGGTTGGCTGTGATGCGGGGTAATCAGGGAGTGTAGTTCAAGACGCAGGATCAAGAGCCCCTCACCCTAGCCCTCTCCCGGAGGGAGAGGGAACTGATTGGGGGATATTCAAGTAGTACGCCGACGTGAAATTCCTTGCTGTGAATCCATAATCAATAAGGTCGTTCAGGTCGATGCATCGCGCAAAACACCACGGTCGGCTCCCTCTCCCTCCGGGAGAGGGCTGGGGTGAGGGGGATCGATTGAGCTGACACAGTCCAAATCAGGAAGTTTCCCGCACCCGCCGAACCTGCACCAACAACACCGGCGCAAAATGCAGCAGCACCATCCGCGCCAAGTGGTGAGTGAGGATAAACACCACATTCAGCCCGCCCGCGAACGCGACAATCGCAATCGTCTCGATCGCCCCCGGCATGTACGCAAGCCACAGCGACAGCGGATCACTGTCCAAAAATCGCGCCGCCGCTTCCGCAAATCCCGCCGCGACCACGATCATCAACCCGACCGAAACCAGTGCCGTGCGACCATGCAGGCCCAATTCCTCGAAGCCCAAACCCTGAAACCTCGAGCCGATGCGCACGCCGAGAATCAGCGCCGCCAGATTCAAACTCCAGTCGGGCATGTGAAAACCGTGAAACCAGCCTGCTTTTACAAAGACTGCGGTGATGATGATCGCCGTGAGCATGAACGGCGCCGGCACGCCGATCACCAGCAGCAATCGGCCGAGCACGACGCTCAAGCCGAATACCGCGAACACGGTCAGTGCCATCCCGGTCGTCAACGGAGCGCTTTCAACCACCGCGACCGATGCCTGTCCCGGAATCAAAAAACTCACCAGCACGGTGATCAGTAACAGCCGCATCAGGTGCACGATGATGACTTTGCTTGAGGCCTTTTCCGACTCCAGCAGATCGAAAACCGCTGCCAATGCGCCCGGGTATACCGCCAACAATGCATCAGTGCGATTCCACCCTGCCCCGCGCGTCAGCCACAGCGCGGCCAACGTAATCTGCACGATCAAACACAGCAGCAACACGCCAAGGCTCGGCAACATCGTCGACGCCGTCGCACTGTCCCACGCCTCGAACATCAGCCCGGTGGCGATGCCCAACGTAACCTGGATATAACCCAGCCCATAAGGCGTCGCGGGGGCGAAACCTGATTTCGTCACGACCAGTGCCGTGACAAGAATCGAGCCCAACAGCAAACCGTGAGGCACGCCGAGGGACTGCAAAACCGCGCCAAAACCGGCGGCGATCAACAGACAGAAAATGGATTTCATATTCGCCTTCCTGGCAATTCAACTCGATCCCCTGTAGGAGCTGCCGAAGGCTGCGATCTTTTGATCTTGCTCTTAAAAAGATCAAAAGATCGCAGCCTTCGGCAGCTCCTACATGGGGATTGCGTGGTTTTATGAGCGCAACCGGCCAATCGCGCGCCGATACTTCTCGATCCGCTCCAGATCCTCCCAACTCGGCGAGGCGATCCGCGACAGGTCGCTGTTCTCTTCCAGATCCGCCAATTTCACGACCCGGCCGATCGGGTTTTGCGCGGCGCGTTCGACGAAATCCTCATAGGATTCGCCCGGAACCTTGGTCACCGATTGGATCGCCGTCAGCACCTCTTCGCTGAAACCCTCCTTGCGCAGGTCATCAAGGCTGATATCGCAATCCTCGACCACATCGTGCAGCACCGCGACGATGCGCTCCTCCAGCGAGGTCATGCGCAGCATCACTTTCAACGGATGCAGAATGTACGGCGCCCCGCCCTTGTCCACCTGCCCGGCGTGTGCCGTTGCGGCGATGGCTATAGCGCGTTCGAGTGTTTGAGTCATGAGCATCTCCGTTGGTGCGGGGCGGGAGAGTCGTTGCGATTGCTGATTTCAATCATTGGCAATTTCCACTCCTTGGGCGCGTCGAATGTTTCCGATTGTTTCGCAGTCTACGCGAACCGTGCAAATCAAAAACCTGATTGAACCTCTGTCATCGACGCCCTCTCGAAACCCTATAGCGCCAACAGAATGCTCGGAACCGGCGCCATTGAAGAGGAAAGCCCGATGAACATTCGATTCCTGCTTCTGCTCGCCACTTTCTGCGTCATCCCCACCTGCGTCATGGCCGAAGGCTGCGACGTCGAAACCCGTTCTTCCAGCTCCGCCGTGCCTGCCGTATCCGGCCACAGTTGCTATGAGTACGAAGGCACGCCCGTCAACGCCATCGACTGGTCGTGCAGCAACGAAAGCAAAGACATGGTCAACGCCATCAAGAAAAAGGTCCAGCAGTGCGACGACCACTACCAGGCCACTTGCATCGCCACCCTCACTCAGGAATCCCTCGCCAACCCGCACTCCACCAGCAAGGACAAAAACGCCAAGGCGTTGAACATCCCGGATGGTGCGCAGGTGACTACGTATTACTACGGTGCGGAGGATTTGGGGCAGGCGAAGATTGATTGTGAAAGTGGTGGGGGGAATTGGAAGGTGAAGTAATGTTTGCGGCCCGTGCACCAGACAAAATCATGACTTGAGATCGACCGAATTGAAGTCTGAAAAACGCGTAGGAAAACACCCCTTGTGGTGAGGGGATTCATACCCGATGGGTTGCGAAGCGGCCCCAAACCGGCGAGCTCATTTCTCCAGACACGCCGCAGGCCACGGATTACGACAACTGCGCCGCCAATCGGGGATAGATCCCCTCGCCACAGGGTTGGGTTTGCGTCCTACAGGCTGGTTGTGGGTGCGGGAATTGCTGCCTAGAGTGGGGCTGTCGCTGACCGCAGTTGGCGATGGGTTTCGCAGCCCTCAGAAGTGACACACACCGCTAGATGACAACTGTGGCAAAATTCGCCGCCGTTTCGTTATATGGCGGCTGTGTGTGGGAGACCTTCGGGTCTGCCGGTTTGACTCTTCTCCGGTCTGCGAACCCGCATACAGCTGCCACCCATTTGTTTCGCAGCAGAAAGGTGGCACTTCTTAATTATTTGAAGAGCAATCTTATGACGATCAAAAAACCGCTCCACCACTACGCCCACATGTCACACCCCGCCACCGACCACCCTGTCCTCCTCATAGACGCCGACGCCCCACTGCGCGAACTCCACGCCTGCCTCGCCGAACGCCTCAACGCCGTCCTCAAATACCTCGACCTCATCGCCTGCACCAGCCTCCCCGACTACGCCGAACACGACATCAACACCGTGACCAATATCGCCAGAATCATGGTGCAGGATGTCAGTGATGTTTTTCGGGTAATTGAACAGCGGGGGTTTGAGGCTGCAACGTAGAAGAAACAGGTTCGGAAAATGGCTGTCATTTCACCCCAATATTTTTTAAATAGCCCCATCTATCCGCGATTGGGAATGGAAATAGCGTTAGCGATTTGATAGCGTTCGGATAAGCCATACAACCTTAAGGAGAAATGAGATGAAGGCAGGGAATATCAACGGATATGATATAAAACACGAAGTATGGTGCGACAGATGTGCAGCAAGTGGAGCTGCAAGTGGGATTTTTATTGTTACGGAAAACGCTACTCCACAGCATTGCCAAAACCAAGACTGCAGCGATCCTGGTGCAGAGTTACAGCAAAGCAAAAAGAAATAATTAAAACTTAAAAATGGCTAGGCCTATTTAATAAAATAGGCCTAGCCGTCTCGCCACTTTTTACGGACAAGCCAAGCCACCCATAACCGGAAAGTTCGTACTTGGAGAAAACATCTCAAAAATTCGCCGGCGTATTCGCACTAATAATCTCAGCCTCATCCGCCCCGATATTTCTAAACTTATGCGGCAACGTCGTCGGAAAGTAATACCCATCCCCGGCATTCAACACACTCACCGACCCATCCACGGTCAACTCAACCGTCCCGCGCGTAACCAGCCCGCACTCCTCACCTTCCGAGTGAACAATCGGCTCTTCCCCGGAGCTCGCGCCTGGCGCGTATTGCTCGCGCAGCAAGCGCATCTGCCGGCTTGGCACGGAGGCGCCGATCAGCAGCAGGCGCAAGCCGTGGCGGCCGAGGTCGGGCTGTTCGTTGGCGCGGAAGACGTATTGATGTTCGCGTGGCGGCTGGTCGAAGGTGAAGAAGTCGGCCAGGGACATCGGGATGCCTTCGAGCAGCTTTTTCAATGAGCTGACGGAGGGACTGACGCGATTCTGTTCGATCAGGGAGATGGTGGCATTGGTCACGCCGCTACGCCGGGCCAGCTCGCGCTGGGAGAGTTTGTAGCTTTCGCGTACTAGTTTGAGTCGAGAACCCGTATCCATGACTGCCTTATGTAAGAACGACTTAAGGGCGATGGGGGTGGGTGGCGGGTGACGCGCCGGGGCGCGGGTCACGTTGCTCCCGTGTCCCGGAACCGTGAAAGGCGGCTATTAAATCACGTTTGGTGGTGTTGCTCAGCAGGTTCGATGGGTGGTGGGGGAAAAGTCTTTCTTGCCTTGGTAATACAGTGACTGTGGGAGCGAGCCTGCTCGCGAAAGCGGTGTGTCAGACGACGGCGATGTTGGCTGATATGGCCTCTTCGCGAGCAGGCTCGCTCCCACAGTTGGATCTCTTTTGTGTCAGTTGGCTTTGTGGAGGTTGTCAGGCCGTCATCGCTGGCAGGCCAGCTCCCACATTTTGAACATTGCTAGCTTAGATGCCGAAACGATCGCGCAGCGAGTAGTAGACGGCGCCCAGGGCCGTCAGCGGGGCGGAGAAGGTGCGGCCGCCGAGCATTGGCATGTGTGGCAAGGACGCGAACGCATTGAAGCGTTCGGCATCGCCGCGGATCATTTCCGAGATCAGTTTGCCGGCCAGGTGCGAGCAAGTGACGCCGTGGCCGCTGTAGCCCTGCATGTAGTAGGCGTTTTTCTCGATACGGCCGAATTGCGGCATGCGTGACATGGTCAGCAGGAAGTTGCCGGTCCAGCGGTAGTCGATTTTCACGTCTTTGAGCTGCGGGAAGGTCTTGAGAATCTTCGGGCGGATCAGTTGTTCGATGTCGTCCGGTTCACGCGCGCCGTAGACCACGCCGCCGCCGTACAGCAAACGGTTGTCGGCAGTGAGGCGGTAGTAATCCAACAGATAGTTGCAGTCTTCGACGCAGTAGTTGTTGGTGATCAGGCTGCGTGCCTGTTTCTCGGTCAACGGTTCGGTGACAACGATTTGCGAGCCGCAGGGCATGCTTTTCGCGGTGACGCGGTTGTCGAGGCCTTGCGGCAGGTAGGCGTTGCCAGCGATCAACAGGTACTTGGCGCGGACCAGACCTTTGGCGGTGCGCACGACATTTGGCTCGCCGTAGGTGATTTCCACCGCGGCCGATTGCTCGTAGATCTTGCCGCCCAAAGTCACGATGGCAGCAGCTTCCCCGAGGGCCAGGTTAAGTGGGTGCACGTGGCCGCCCTGCAAGTCCAGCAGACCCCCGACATAGGCGTCGGAGCCGACTTCGCGACGAATGTCCGCAGCGTCGAGCATCTTCAGATTACGGTTGCCGTAGCGTTCCCAGTTTTTCTTCTGCTCGGCCAGACCATTCAGTTGTTTCTTGTTCATCGCCGCGAAGATACCGCCCGGACGGTAGTCGCATTTGATGTCGTATTGCTTGATGCGCGAACGAATGATGTCGGCGCCTTCGAAGATCATGCTGCCCAGGATTTCGGCGGTCTTGTCGCCGTAACGTTCTTCGATCACGTCGACGTCGCGGCTGTAGGAGTTAACCAGTTGCCCGCCGTTACGCCCGCTCGCGCCGTAACCGACTTTCGCCGCTTCCAGCACCGTGACTTTATAGCCAGCTTCGGCGAGGAACAGTGCCGAGGACAGGCCCGTATAACCGGCGCCGATGATGCAGACGTCGCAATCCACAGCTTCTTCGAGGGTCGGAAAGTCGATGACTTCGTTGCGAGTGGCGGCGTAGTAGCTGTTTACGTGTTGTTGTTTCATACGGTTCTCCGAGGGTCGCCGGCTCACGCCAGCAACCGCCGCTGTAAAAGAATTAGAGCTTGATCCAGGTCGCTTTCAGCTCGGTGTACTTGTCGAATGCATGCAGCGATTTATCGCGACCATTGCCCGACTGTTTGAAGCCACCGAACGGCGCGGTCATGTCGCCGCCGTCGTACTGGTTGACCCAGACGCTGCCGGCACGCAGGCCACGAGCAAAGGTGTGCGCCTTGCTCAGGTTGCTGGTCCAGACCCCGGCGGCGAGGCCGAAGATGCTGTCGTTGGCGATCTGCAGCGCTTCTTCAACGGTATCGAAGGTGATCAGCGACAGCACCGGGCCGAAGATTTCTTCCTGAGCGATGGTCATGGCGTTGGTCACGCCGTCGAAGATCGCAGGCTGCACGTAAAGGCCACCGGTTTCTTCAAGGGTGCGTTGGCCGCCGGCAATCAGCTCGGCGCCCTGCTCGCGACCGATGCTGATGTAACGCAGCACGTTGTCGAGTTGGCGCTGATCGACCACGGCGCCGACGGTGGTCGCCGGGTCGAGGGCGTGACCGGGTTTCCACGCTTGCAGTGCTTCCACTAGCAGCGGAATGAATTGCTCACGGATCGAACGCTCGACCAGCAGACGCGAACCGGCGGTGCACACTTCGCCCTGGTTGAAGGCGATGGCGCCGGCCGCTGCTTGTGCCGCGGCGCGCAAGTCCGGCGCGTCGGCAAACACCACGTTCGGGCTTTTGCCGCCGGCTTCGAGCCAGACGCGTTTCATGTTGCTCTGGCCGGCGTAAATCATCAGTTGCTTGGCAATCGCTGTGGAGCCGGTGAAGGCCAGCACGTCGACGTCCATGTGCAACGCCAGAGCCTTGCCGACGGTGTGGCCGAAGCCTGGCAAGACGTTGAACACGCCTTTCGGAATGCCGGCATCCAGTGCGAGCTGAGCGATGCGGATCGCGGTCAGCGGCGACTTTTCCGAAGGCTTGAGGATGAACGAGTTACCCGCCGCCAGGGCCGGGGCGAATTTCCAGCTGGCCATGATCAGCGGGAAGTTCCAGGGCACGATGGCCGCCACCACGCCGCAAGGCTCGCGAGTGATCAGGCCGAGTTGGTCGTGCGGTGTGGCCGCGACTTCGTCGTAGATCTTGTCGACGGCTTCGGCGCTCCAGCGGATCGCGTTGGCGGTCGCCGGGATGTCGATGCTCATCGAGTCGCTGATCGGTTTGCCCATGTCGAGGGTTTCCAGCAGCGCCAGTTCTTCCTGGTTTTGCAGGATCAGATCGGCGAAGCGGATCAGGATGCGCTTGCGCTCGGCCGGGGCCTTGTTAGCCCACACGCCGGATTCGAAAGACTGGCGCGCGACTTCCACGGCGAGGTTGGCGTCGGCTTCATCGGTGCTGGCGACGGAGGCCAGAAAACGGCCGTCAACGGGGCTCAGGCATTCAAAGGTGTCGCCGCTGATCGCCGGGCGGTATTCACCGTTGATGAACGCGCGGGATTCAATGGTCAGGGACTGGAAGCGTTGTTCCCAGTCGTTGCGGGTTGTGGTCATTGTTATGGCTCGACGAGGGGGATTTGGGGGTGGTCTGGCTGGCGTGTTCGGTTTGAGATGGCTGCCCTCACCCTAGCCCTCTCCCGGAGGTAGAGGGGACCGACCGAAGTGTCTTGGGAGATGCACCGACTTGAACGATCGAGTCGAATATGGATTCGGCAAAAATCGATCAGGTCGGCGAATTGCCCGAGCATCCCCGAATCAGTCCCCTCTCCCTTTGGGAGAGGGTTAGGGTGAGGGGTTTTTCAGACCGTATGCAGATACCAGTTGTACTCAAGGTCAGAAATCGAGTTTTCGAACTCGGCCAGCTCGCTCTCCTTGCACGCGACAAACACGTCGATGTACAGCGGGTCGATGTAGCGGGCCATGACTTCGCTGTCGTCCAGCTCACGCAATGCGTCGCGCAGGTTGTTCGGCAGGCTCTGTTCGTTCTGCTCGTAGCTGTTGCCCTCGACGGGCGCACCCGGTTCGATCTGATTGGTCAGGCCGTGGTGGATACCGGCCAGCACCGAGGCCATCAGCAGGTACGGGTTGGCATCGGCACCGGCGACACGATGCTCGATGCGTACGGCGTCAGCAGAACCGGTCGGCACACGTACTGCAACGGTGCGGTTATCGATGCCCCAGCTCGGCGAGTTCGGCACATAAAACTGTGCGCCGAAACGACGGTACGAGTTGACGTTCGGGCAGAGGAAGGCCATTTGCGCAGGCAGGGTCTCCAGCACACCGCCGATCGCATGTCGCAGCGCGGCGTTCTGCTCGGGATCCTCGCTGGCGAAGATGTTGTTGCCTTCTTTGTCCAGGATCGAAATGTGTACGTGCAGACCGTTACCCGCCTGGCCCGGATACGGTTTGGCCATGAAGGTGGTGTCCATCTCGTGGTCGTAGGCGATGTTTTTCACCAGACGCTTGAGCAGGACGGCGTAGTCGCAGGCCTTGATCGGATCGGAGACGTGATGCAGGTTGACTTCGAACTGCGCCGGGGCGCTTTCCTTGACGATGGCGTCAGCAGGAATGCCCTGCTCTTTCGCGCCTTCGAGGATGTCTTGCAGGCAGTCGACGTATTCGTCGAGGTCGTCGATCAGGTAGACCTGAGTCGACACCGGGCGCTTGCCGGAAACCGGCGAGCGTGGCGACTGCGGACGGCCGTTCACGTTGTCCTGGTCGATCAGGTAGAACTCGAGTTCGAACGCTGCGCAAATGGTCAGGCCGAGGTCGTCGAATTTGCGCACCACGTTGGCCAGCACTTCACGCGGGTCAGCGAAGAACGGCTGGCCTTCGAGCTCGTGCATGGTCATTAACAGTTGTGCGGTTGGGCGCTTCTGCCACGGCTCGATGCTGAGGGTGCCCGGGATCGGATAGCAGATGCGGTCGGCGTCGCCGATGTCCAGGCCCAGGCCGGTGCTTTCCACCGTGGAGCCGTTGATGTCGAGGGCAAAGAGCGAGGCCGGCAGGTTGATGCCTTTCTCGTAAACCTTATGAAGACTGGTGCGTTCGATGCGCTTGCCGCGCACCACACCGTTCATATCCGCAATCAGAAGGTCGACGTACAAAACCTCAGGATATTTCTTAAGGAATGCGTTTGCTTCGTTGAGTTGAACGGTACGCAGAGGGACCGACATGATGCACCTATTTAGCTGTTAATTATTATGTTCACTGCTGTTTCGCCGAGCCAGTCAACCCGAACGGCAAAGTGAAGTCAATAGCGAACACCGTGCCGCTCAGCCTTTATTTTTAGGGCTTTTCTTGACACCTGCGTGCCAAAACAGGCGCCAGACGCCTGCCAATCATGAAGATTTGATGAACGGCGTTTAGAATTTTTTACACGGGAGTTGTTAATTAAAATCAACGACTCTAAGCTCCGGAAAAGCTCGTTCAAGTGTCAAACTTCGAGGTGAATAAAAATGGCATTCAAGCCATTGATAGGCGTTACTGCGTGCGTCAAACAGATTGGCCTGCACCCCTATCACATCAGCGGCGACAAGTACGTACGTGCTGTCAGCGTTGGCGCCCAGGGGCTGCCGGTGGTCATTCCTTCCCTTGGCAACCTGACTGAAATCGAGGACCTGCTCGGTCAACTCGACGGTCTGTTGCTGACCGGCTCGCCTTCCAACGTGGAACCTTTCCACTATCAAGGCCCGGCCAGCGAACCCGGTACGGATCACGATCCGGCGCGGGATGCCACGACCCTTCCTTTATTGCGTGCAGCCATTGCGGCGGGCGTTCCGGTGCTGGGCATTTGCCGCGGTTTCCAGGAGATGAACGTGGCATTTGGCGGCAGCCTGCATCAGAAGGTGCATGAGCTGCCGGGCATGCTCGATCACCGCGAAGCGGACAGCCCGGATGTGGCCGTGCAATACGCACCGGCTCATGCGGTCACGGTGCTTGGCGGCGGCGTGTTCGAAGCGCTGGAGTTGCCCGGCGAGTTCCAGGTCAACTCCATTCACAGTCAGGGCATCAACCGCCTCGCGCCCGGCCTGCGTGCCGAAGCGGTGGCGCCGGATGGTCTGATCGAGGCGATCTCGGTGGAGCACAGCCCGACCTTTGCCCTCGGCGTGCAATGGCACCCGGAGTGGCAGGTGCTGGACAACCCGAACTACCTGAAGATTTTTCAGGCCTTCGGTGAGGCTTGCCGGCAACGGGCGGCGCGGCGTAACCAGCGCTGACACAACCAAAGAATACGTAACGATTTACTGCCCCCACGCAAGTCGGGCGTGCCTGCGCGCACCCGTCATTCGTGAAAAACAACACCCGTAATAACAACAAGTACGACCCAGGCAGCCAGGACGGCGGCGCCGAACAAGCCGGATCGGTATGAGCAGTACCCGTTGGATCAATGCAAAACCCTGTGGGAGCTGGCTTGCCAGCGATGGCGATGGGTCAGTCACCCTTTATGTTGAAGGTGACGGCCTCATCGCTGGCAAGCCAGCTCCCACAGGGTTTTGCGGTGATCCGAACGGGAATGTGCTTACAGGCTTGCAATCCACTTAAGCCAGGCCACATTGGCCAGGCACTGAAACCTGTTGGGAGTTTCACATGGCAAACGCCTCCAGCACTTACAGGAAGGCACTTGAAGGTCATCAGCAACCGAAAAAGGTGTTGGTGAAAATCGATCGTGTCACCAAGAAGTTCGACGAAACCATCGCAGTGGACGATGTATCCCTGGAGATCCATCAGGGCGAAATCTTTGCCCTGCTCGGCGGCTCCGGCTCGGGGAAATCGACCCTGCTGCGCATGCTTGCCGGCTTCGAGCGCCCGACTGAAGGGCGGATTCTGCTCGACGGTGTGGACATCACCGACATGCCGCCGTACGAGCGGCCGATCAACATGATGTTCCAGTCCTACGCGCTGTTCCCGCACATGACCGTCGCGCAGAACATTGCCTTCGGCCTCAAGCAAGACCGTTTGCCAGCCAGTGAAATCGACGCCCGCGTTGAAGAAATGCTGCGCCTGGTGCACATGACCCAATACGCCAAACGCAAACCGCATCAGTTGTCCGGTGGTCAGCGCCAACGTGTCGCCCTGGCCCGCTCGCTGGCGAAACGGCCAAAGCTGTTGCTGCTCGACGAACCGATGGGTGCGCTGGATAAAAAGCTGCGTTCGCAAATGCAGCTGGAGCTGGTTGAGATCATCGAGCGCGTCGGCGTGACCTGCGTGATGGTGACTCACGACCAGGAAGAAGCCATGACCATGGCCGAGCGGATCGCGATCATGCACCTGGGCTGGATCGCGCAGATCGGCAGCCCGATCGACATCTATGAAGCACCCGTCAGCCGTATGGTCTGCGAGTTCATCGGCAACGTGAACGCCTTCGACGGCACGGTGGTTGAAGACCTCGAAGGCCACGCAATCATCCACAGCCCGGACTTGCAGCAGAAGATCTACGTCGGTCACGGCGTCAGCACCTCGGTGCAGGACAAGTCGGTCACCTACGCCATCCGGCCGGAAAAAATGCTCGTCAGCACGACCCAGCCCGAGTTCCGCTACAACTGGTCCGAAGGCAAGGTGCATGACATCGCCTACCTTGGCGGTCACTCGGTGTTCTACGTGCAATTGCCGGGCGGCAAAATCGTCCAGTCGTTCATGGCCAACGCTGAACGCCGTGGCGCGCGACCGACCTGGGACGACAAGGTTTACGTCTGGTGGGAAGACGACAGCGGCGTGGTACTGCGCTCATGAGAACTTTCAATCAGCAATTCCTGCGCCTGGTGCCCAGTGGCCGAAAACTGGTGATCGGTATTCCGTTCATCTGGCTGTTCCTGTTCTTCATGCTGCCGTTTTTCCTGGTGATGAAGATCAGCTTCTCGGAAGCTGCGCTGTCGATCCCGCCGTACTCGGAGATTTACACCTACGCCGAACAGAAATTCCAGCTGCTGCTGAACATCGGCAACTACACCCTGCTCGGCGAAGACGAGCTGTATCTGTCGGCCTACCTCGGGTCGTTGAAGGTCGCGGCGCTGAGCACGCTGATGTGCCTGGTGATCGGCTTCCCGATGGCCTACGCGATCACCAAGACCGGCAAGGAAACGCAAAACGTCCTGCTGCTGTTGATCATGATGCCGACCTGGACCGCGATCCTGATCCGCGTTTACGCGTGGATGGGCATTCTCAGCAACAACGGTTTGCTCAACAGTTTCCTGATGTGGACTGGCCTGACCGATCACTCGATCGAAATCCTCAACACCAACACCGCGGTGTATATCGGCGTGGTTTACGCCTACCTGCCGTTCATGGTGTTGCCGCTGTACGCCAACCTGGTGAAGCACGACGGCAGTCTGCTGGAAGCCGCGTCGGACCTGGGTTCGAGCAACTTCAACAACTTCTGGAAAATCACCGTACCGCTGGCCAAGAACGGCATCATCGCAGGCTGCATGCTGGTGTTCATTCCGGTGGTGGGCGAGTTCGTGATTCCCGAACTGTTGGGTGGCCCGGAGACGCTGATGATCGGTCGCGTGCTGTGGCAAGAATTTTTCAATAACCGCGACTGGCCGGTGGCGTCTGCTCTGGCGGTGGTGATGCTGTTGATCCTGATTGTGCCGATTCTGCTGTTCAACCGCAGCCAGGCCAAAGAGATGGAGGCACGGGGATGAAACGCTTCGGTTTTGCAAAGTTCATGTTGATCTTCGGCCTGACGTTTATCTATCTGCCGATGCTGATCCTGGTGATCTACTCGTTCAACGCCTCGAAACTGGTGACGGTGTGGGGCGGCTGGTCGATCAAGTGGTACACCGGTTTGCTCGACAACACGCAGCTAATGGGGTCGGTGGTGCGCTCGCTGGAAATCGCCTGCTACACCGCGATTGCTGCTGTGGCACTCGGTACTCTGGCTGCGTTCGTGCTGACTCGGGTGACGCGTTTCAAGGGCCGCACGCTGTTTGGCGGCCTGGTCACCGCACCGTTGGTGATGCCTGAAGTGATCACCGGCCTGTCGTTGTTGCTACTGTTCGTGGCGATGGCGCAACTGATCGGCTGGCCGCAGGAGCGTGGCATTGTCACGATCTGGATCGCCCACACCACGTTCTGTGCAGCCTATGTGGCGGTGGTAGTCTCCGCCCGCCTGCGTGAACTGGACCTGTCGATTGAAGAAGCGGCGATGGATCTGGGAGCAAAACCGTTCAAGGTGTTTTTCCTGATCACCATTCCGATGATCGCGCCGTCGCTGGCGGCGGGCGGGATGATGTCGTTCGCCTTGTCGCTGGATGACCTGGTGTTGGCAAGCTTCGTCTCCGGCCCCGGCTCCACCACCTTGCCGATGGAAGTGTTCTCGGCGGTGCGTCTGGGCGTGAAGCCGGAGATCAACGCAGTGGCGAGTCTGATTCTGCTGGCGGTGTCGCTGGTGACTTTCCTGGTCTGGTACTTCGGCCGCAAGGCTGAGGCCAACCGCAAGCGTGCGATTCAGGAAGCGATGGATCAGACGGCGAACGAGTCGTGGCAGCAACCGCCACGCGCCGCCACCGCATAATCCTGTAGGAGCTGCGGCACGCTGCGATCTTTTGACTTTGCGCTTTTAAGATCAAAAGCAAGATCAAAAGATCGCAGCGTGCCGCAGCTCCTACAAGAGTCGAGTTAGTTGTTCGGTTTTTGTGTTGTGTTTTTTGAATAAAAAGAATGGAGTTGTACCGATGAAAATGTTTGGCAGGACTCTGCTGACACTGTCCTTAATGGGCGCAATCGTCATGGGCGCCCAGGCCAACGACAAAGTGCTGCGTGTTTACAACTGGTCCGATTACATCGCGCCAGACACCGTCAAAAAGTTCGAAGACGAGACCGGCATCCGCGTGACCTACGACGTCTTCGACAGCAACGAGACCCTTGAAGCGCGCTTGCTGGCGGGCAAATCCGGCTACGACATCGTCGTGCCGTCCAACAGTTTCCTGGCCAAGCAGATCAAGGCTGGCGTCTATCAGCCGCTGGACAAATCGAAGCTGCCGAACTGGAAGAATCTCAACCCGGTGCTGCTGAAAAATGCCGCCGCCAGTGATCCGGACAACGCTCACGCGTTCCCGTACATGTGGGGCTCGATCGGCATCGGTTTCAACCCGGCCAAGGTCAAGGAAGTACTCGGCGCCAACGCTCCGACCAACTCCTGGGACTTGCTGTTCAAGCCAGAAAATGCTGAAAAGCTGAAGGCCTGCGGCATCAGTTTCCTCGACTCGCCGACCGAAATGATCCCGGCCGCCCTGCACTACCTGGGTTACCCGGTGAACGACAAGGACAAGGCGCACATCATGGAAGCCGAAGCGCTGTTCATGAAAATCCGCCCCAACGTGGCGTATTTCCATTCCTCGAAGTACATCTCGGACCTGGCCAACGGCAACATCTGCGTGGCGGTCGGTTACTCCGGTGACGTCCTGCAGGCCAAGGCCCGCGCGGCGGAATCGGGCAATAAGGTGAAGATCGACTACAGCATTCCCAAGGAAGGCGCCGGCAGTTTCTACGACATGGTCGCCATCCCGCGTGATGCGGCGAACGTCGACAACGCGTATCTGTTCATGGACTTTTTGATGCGTCCGGACATCATCGCCGAGATCACCAACAGCAACGGCTACAGCAACGCCAACTCGGCGGCGACGCCATTGGTCGACGAAGCGATCCGCAACGACCCCGGCTCGTACCCCTCGCAAGCGGTGATGGCGACGCTGTATGCGGTGCCGGATCAGCCGATTGCGACCCAGCGGATCATGACTCGCGGCTGGACGCGGGTGAAACTCGGCAAGTAACCACTACCCAGTGTAGGAGCTGCCGAAGGCTGCGATCTTTTGATCTTTAAAAGCAAAAGATCGCAGCCTTCGGCAGCTCCTACAGTGGAATTGTGTGGTTTGAGAATTATTGCTTTTCCGTTCGCGCAGCGCCTTACCACCGCTGCACCTTGCATATGAACGGCCTCACCTGGCTCCCTCGGCTCAGGTGAATTTCAGGCGCCCTCGGGCGCCTTTTTTTGTCGCTCAGGTCAGTGGCCAATCCTGCAGCATCCGGTAGCGGCCCTTGTGCGATTCAAACAACGCAAAGCGCTCGGCACGCAGGAAAAACTCTGGCGGCGTGGCCGATTCCGGCTCCGGCGCCCGGTAGTCACGGGCCAGTGTCAGGTGCGGACGAAACTCATGGGCCGTCTCTTCAAAACCGAATGGCAGCATCGCCTGTTCAAGCCCATAGGCTAATCGCAGCAACGCTTGCGGAGCCTGATCCGGCGCCAATGCCAACACCCCGGCACGGTGCCAGACCTGCAGGCGATCCAGTGAAATCTGCAACGTCTCCCCCGGCGTGCCCACTTTGCCTGCCGCCTCACAGACTCCGCCGAGCTGCGCCAGCGGCACTGCGCCGAGAAACAGCAGCGTCAGATGAAAGTTGTCCGCCGGCACTGGTTTGCCGGTTCTCAGGCCCAACTCCGCGCGCCACTGGGCTATTGCCTTGCGCTGTGCCGGCGGGCAGTCCAGCGCAAAAAACAGGCGTTTGGAGGGTACATCCCTGTACGCGTCATCGGTCATGGCCGGGCTCCTTCGTTTTTCGTGATCGGCTTGATTCTACACAGCCTGATCTGACGACTCGCGACACCGGTCTATAGTTCAAGGATTGCCATCAACCGGAGGCCGCCATGCGCGAGGTCCTCAGCAAAGAACCGTGGTGGGCACGACCACCACATCCCGGGCAGGATGAAGCCGAGCTGGAATGGGGCTGGCTGGTGCATTACAGCGAAGGTGAGCCACGTTTTGAATTCGTCCACGAACGACCCACGGACGAGCAGATCCGCAACCGAAAAGGCTGCCGAATCACCCCCTCTGCAGAGTAAATACATCCCCTGTAGGAGTGAGCCTGCTCGCGATGGCGGCATATCTGTCACTGTAGCTGTTGGATGTGCCGACGCCATCGCTGGCAAGCCAGCTCCCACAGAGATTTTGATGGATTCTGTATTTTCGTGAACACCCGAAAAACCTGTGGGAGCTGGCTTGCCAGCGATAGCGGTGGGTCAGGTGACATTTGTGATCACTGACACATTGCAATCGCGAGCAGGCTCACTCCTACAGTGGATTTATTCAGGTTCGATCAGGTACTGGAAGCCGCCGAAGATCATCCGCTGTCCATCAAACGGCATCGGGTTGACGTCCGGTTGCATGCGCGGGTCTTCCATCATTTTCGCCATGCCGGTATCGCGAGTGGCCTTGTCGGGCCAGATCAGCCAGCCGGACGCGACGGTTTCATCGTCCTTGAGTTTTACCGCCATCGGGAACGAGGTGAGCTTGCCGTCCGGCACATCATCACCCCAGCATTCGGCCACGCTCAGGGCGCCGTATTCCTTGAAGATCACTGCTGCGATTTCAGCGTGCTTTTTGTACTGCTCGCGATTGGCGGTCGGGACCGGCGCTACAAAAATGTCGATGTAAGCCATGATCATTCTCCTGGTACGCTGGGTTCGATCTGCTGGGTAGTCGATTCCGGCGGACGCCATTCGACACGATTCGCCCCAAACCCGACCGACGGCTCATCAAGCCCACCGAGATTGCGCTCGACCTGCCCGGCCATGTGCAGCGTGCCGGCCATCACGCCAGTGGTCGGGTTCTGCACCAGTTTCAGCCAGGCCTTATCGAAAGTGTTGCCCAGGCTGCGGCGTATCAGCGCCTCACTGTCGGGCCGGTCGTTGGCCTGGAGAATCGCGCGGATGCCCATCACGCCGACGGAAATCATCGCCCCGGCCAGTTTGCCCGCCGCTGCCGCGACTGCACTGGCAGCACCACGCGGGGCCATTTCCGCCTCCATTCGCTGGCTCGCCCGCTTGGCGACAGGTGCCATGCCGGCGTCGGTCGACGCGATGCCTTTGGCGCCGCCGTCGGTGTGAATCTTGTCGATCAGCGCCGCGTACGCCGGCAGGGTGTTCAACGGTTCGGTGCTGATGACTTTGTACAGCGAGGCATCCCGCGCCGGCGGTGGTCCGAGGGCAATGGCCGGGATTTTCTGCAAACGGCCGTTGAGCTGGGCAACGGGCACGCGGTGACGCTGGGCGATGAGCGGCATCTGCCGAGCCATCAGCTCTGCATAGAACGCCGTGGCCTGGCCCAGGATCGCATCCGGATCAACCTCCACCGCGACCGGCGCAAGTACCCTTTTCTGATACTGATCAAGCAGATACGTCGCCAGGCGCTTGGCCGAAGCATCCTGCTCGCCACCGGCGCTGATCGTGTACCAACTGACCTTCATCGACAGCCATTCCTGGGTCCAGTAGCTGCTGAACCACGGGATGAAATTTTCTTCAGTTTGCTGATAGACGCGAGTGCGCCAATGTTCCATCGAGCCCCGGGCGAACAACTTGACCTGCTCGGTGGCTTGTTGCGAGGCGCTGACGATTTCGCGGTCGATCTGTTGCCAGGTTGCGGGCGACACCACGACGGCTGGAGCAGCAGTCACCGGAGCCCGGGGCGACGTGGTGCAACCGGCCAGCAGAAACAGTGCGGCGACGACCAGCGCACGCAGGTTCACGGTGGGGGCGTCCTTTTGAGGAGGGAGCAGATTTGAGTATAGGTGGGTCAGTCAGCGGTGTTGCTGGATGTTCCGGCCTCATCGCTGGCAAGCCAGCTCCCACAGGTTTCGCGTCGTTCCTGAATTTGTGTTCACCGAAGATCACTGTGGGAGCTGGCTTGCCAGCGATGAGGCCAGCCAAAGCGCCGCAAAACTCGACCATCAATGCCGTCGATATTCACCATTGCGACGATCACCTTCCGTCTGCCGCCCAAGCAAGGCACGATGGCCACATCCGAACCGCAACGAGGAGTTCACATCATGATTCACACCATCGCACTCTCCGTGAGTTTCCCGGTGTTCGGCAGCAACTACTACGACCAGCAACCTGTGTCGCACAAGGCACAATCACTGGTGTTCAACGAAGATTTCGTAGATCTGCTGATGCCCGCCGCGACCAATCATTTCAGCAATGAAGTGGTCGGCATCAACGATCAGTTCCGCTTTCTGAGCGACATTCTCGCCACCCATTTGCTGGATCTCGAGGCCTCTGTGCCTGCGCGTTCCCGCGTCCAGGCGAGCGCTCGTTTTATTTGATGACTAAGGGCCAATGATCGAGGGCGTTCCTTTGCGGGAACGCCCTCTTTGTGTTCAATCATCATCCCGATCTCGGTGATAGCGACGGCGGTTGTTGGCGGTTTGCTGATGAGCTATTCGATCCCGCAGCGCCTACAGGGAAGCGTGTCCATTTGATGATTCATGAGCTGAGCAAATAACTCTATAGCGAAAATCCGCAAAAACCTTTTCCTCCCTCCAGCGGTCACTCCTAGACCGAGACTGGCAAACATGCCGGCATGCCCCTATGGGCCTTTCGCAAACCTGCCGCCTGATTGAGAGAAATAGGAATCGAACCATGCCGATTTCCCGACGTAAATTTTTGATTCTCGGCGCCGTGACCGCAACGGCGTTCGCGATGCCGCCATTCATCAGCCTCAAGGCCTACGCCGCCAACCTGGAGCAACCGGCCATGAACAAAGTGACCATTCAAGTCAATGGCAAGCCCCAGTCCCTTGAAGTCGACAACCGCACCACCCTGCTCGACGCCTTGCGTGAACACCTGCACCTGACCGGCAGCAAAAAAGGCTGCGACCACGGCCAGTGCGGTGCCTGCACGGTGATCGCCGATGGTCGGCGGATCAACTCATGCCTGACGCTGGCGGTGATGCACGAAGGCAGTGAGATCACCACCATCGAAGGCCTCGGCATGCCGGACAACCTGCACCCGATGCAAGCCGCGTTCATCAAGCATGATGGCTATCAATGCGGTTACTGCACGCCGGGGCAGATCTGCTCGGCAGTCGCCGTTATCAAGGAAATCCGCGACGGCATTCCCAGCCACGTCAGCCCCAGCCTGACCGAGTCGCCACAACTGATCGCTTCCGAATTCCAAGAGCGCATGAGTGGCAATATCTGCCGCTGCGGCGCCTACTCGAACATCATCGAAGCCATCACTGAAGTCGCGGAGGTGCCGGCATGAGACCGTTCAATTACAGCCGTGCCGACTCCCCTGCCGCAGCGGCGCAAGCGGCGCAGATCGAAGGCGCGAAGTTCATCGCCGGCGGCACCAACCTGCTCGACCTGATGAAACTCGACATCGAAACCCCGCTGCACCTGATCGACGTCAATCACCTGGGCCTGGACACGATCGAAGCCACGCCCGAGGGCGGTTTGCGCATCGGTGCGCTGGTGCGCAACACCGATCTGGCGGCCGACGCCCGGGTCAGAAAAGACTATGCGCTGCTGTCCCGCGCCCTGCTCGCCGGTGCTTCCGGGCAGCTGCGCAACATGGCGACCACCGCCGGCAACCTGTTGCAGCGCACCCGCTGCCCGTACTTCTACGACACAAATCAGGCCTGCAACAAACGCAATCCAGGCAGTGGCTGTTCGGCAATTGGCGGGGTCACCCGGCAGCTGGGGATCATCGGCGTCAGCGACGCCTGTATTGCCACGCATCCGAGCGACATGGCGATTGCGATGCGCGCGTTAGATGCGCAGATTGAAACGGTGAAACCCGACGGCAGCACCCGCAGCATCGCCATGGCCGATTTTCATCTGTTGCCAGGCAACACGCCGAACATCGAAACCAGCCTCGGCGCCGGCGAATTCATCACGGCCGTGACGTTGCCTGCGCCGGTGGGTGGCACGCACATTTATCACAAGGTACGCGATCGCTCCTCTTACGCCTTTGCCCTCGTGTCCGTGGGTTTGATCCTGCAAAAGGACGGCAGCGGCCGCGTCGCGGTCGGCGGTATTGCGCCGAAACCGTGGCGCGTGGAAGCGGCTGAAGCGCTGCTGCCCCAGGGCGCGAAAGCCGTCAGCGAACGCTTGCTCGACGGCGCCACGCCGACCCACGACAACCAATTCAAACTGACCCTGGTCGAGCGCACGCTCGGCTCGGTGTTGGCGCAAGCGAGGGATGAAGCATGAAATTCGACACGCCCGCCACCACCAATCCGATCGATCAATTGAAGGTGATCGGCAAGCCGACCGATCGCATCGAAGGCAAGCTGAAAACTTGCGGCCAGGCGCCTTACGCTTACGAACAACATGAAGCCGTGGCCGATCAGGCCTACGGTTTCATGGTCGGTTCGGCTATCGCCAAGGGTCGCATCAGCCACATTGATCTCGCCGACGCAAAAGCTGCGCCCGGCGTGTTGGCCATCGTCACCGCCGACAATGCCGGCAAACTTGGCAAGGGCCAGTACAACGCGGCGCACTTATTGGCCGGGCCCGAGGTTCAGCACTACCACCAGGCCGTTGCACTGGTGGTTGCCGAGACCTTCGAGCAGGCCCGTGCCGCTGCACAATTGGTCAAGGTCGATTACGTCGCGAGCAAAGGCGAGTTCGATCTGGCCAGCGTGCGTGACCAAGGCGTCGAGCAGAAAGAAGAAATGCCCGACGTCACCCACGGCGATTTCGCGACAGCGTTCGCCGGTGCCCCGGTGCAATTCGACCAGACCTACACCACCCCCGACCAGTCCCACGCGATGATGGAACCCCACGCGACCCTGGCCGCGTGGAAAGGCGACCAACTGACGCTGTGGACGTCGAACCAGATGATCGCCTGGAGCGTCGGCGACATTGCCGAAACCCTCGGCCTGCCCAAGGAAAAAGTCCGCTTGATCTCGCCCTACATCGGCGGCGGTTTCGGCGGCAAACTGTTCATTCGCGCCGACGCGATCCTCGCAGCCCTCGGTGCGCGCATGGCCGGCAGACCGGTGAAAGTCGCCCTCGCCCGCCCACAGGTCGCCAACAACACCACGCATCGCCCCGCCACGATCCAGCGTATCCGCATGGGCGCCACGGCGGACGGCAAGCTCACCGCCATCGCGCATGAAGGCTGGTCGGGCAATCTCGCGCAGGGCAAGGTCGAAGTCGCGGCGCAGCCGAGTCAGTTGCTGTACGCGGCGCAAAATCGTCTGGTCACCATGCGTCTGGCGCCGCTGGATCTGCCTGAAGGCAACGCGATGCGTGCCCCCGGTGAAGCGCCGGGATTGATGGCACTGGAAATCGCCATGGACGAAATGGCCGAACAGCTCAAACTCGATCCCGTGCAGTTCCGCATCCTCAACGACACCCAGGTCGACCCGGTGAAAACCGAGCGCCCGTTCTCGCAACGACGCTTGATCGAATGCCTGCAAACCGGCGCCGAAAAATTCGGCTGGGACAAGCGCAACGCCAAACCCGGCAGCCGTCGCGAAGGTCGCTGGCTGATCGGCATGGGCGTCGGCGCGGCGATCCGCAACAATCTGCTTATGAAGTCTGGCGCGCGGGTGCGGCTCGAGCGTGATGGCAAGATCACTGTAGAAACCGACATGACCGACATCGGAACCGGCAGCTACACGATCATCGCGCAGACCGCCGCAGAAATGATGGGCGTGGACATCGACAATGTCGTGGTACGGCTGGGCGATTCCAATTTCCCGGTGTCGGCGGGTTCCGGCGGTCAGTTTGGCGGCAATTGCTCGACTGCCGGCGTGTATGCCGCGTGCGTGAAATTGCGTGAGGCGATCGCCGGCAAATTGGGCCTCGCGGCTGATCAGGCGGAGTTTGTCGACGGTCAGGTGCGGGTCAGCGGCAAGAGTGTGGCGCTGCGAGAGGCGGCAAAAAATGGTGAGGTGGTGGCTGAAGACAGCATCGAATTCGCCGACCTCGAAAAGCAGTATCAGCAGTCAACCTTTGGCGCGCACTTCGTCGAAGTCGCGGTGGATGCGGCGACGGGTGAGGTTCGTGTGCGGCGGATGCTCGCGGTGTGCGCGGCCGGGCGGATTCTCAATCCGAAAGCGGCGCGCAGTCAGGTGATCGGCGCGATGACCATGGGCGTTGGCGCGGCGTTGATGGAGGAGTTGTCGGTCGATAAAAAACTCGGTTTCTTCGTCAACCACGATCTGGCCGGATACGAAGTGCCGGTGCATGCGGACATTCCGCATCAGGAGGTGATTTTCCTAGATGAGACCGACCCGATTTCCTCGCCCATGAAAGCCAAGGGTGTAGGTGAGTTGGGGATTTGCGGGGTGAGTGCGGCGGTGGCCAATGCGATCTACAACGCCACCGGAGCACGGGTGCGGGAGTATCCGATCACGCTGGACAAGATTCTCGAATCCTTGCCGGCGATGATCTGAAAACCTGAAGAGCCCCTCACCCTAACCCTCTCCCATAGGGAGAGGGGACCGATTCGGGGATGTTGAAGGGATACACCGACTTGAACGTTTAGCTGTGAATCGATAATCGACACCGTGCTTTCAGGTCGGTGCATAGCGGCAGACACCTCGATCGGCCCCTCACCCTAACCCTCTCCCACAGGGAGAGGGGATGTTCGAGGGATATACCGACTTGAACGTTTAGCTGTGAATCCATAATCGACACCGTGCTTTCAGGTCGGTGTATAGCGCAAGACAACTCGATCGGCCCCCTCTCCCTCCGGGAGAGGGCTGGGGTGAGGGTCATCGGGCTACTCGATGCGCGGATATTGCGCCTCACTCACCTGCTCCATCCACTCCACCACACGACCGTCCAGCACCTCAGCAATGGCGATATGCGTCATCGCCGTCGTCGGTGCTGCGCCATGCCAATGCTTGGCCCCCGGTGCGATCCACACCGTGTCGCCAGGGCGAATCGCGCGAATCGGCTGGCCCCATTCCTGCACAAAACCTGAACCGGCTGTAACAATCAGCGTCTGACCCAACGGATGGGTATGCCACGCCGTGCGTGCGCCGGGCTCAAAGGTGACGGTGGCGCCGCTGACTCGCGCCTCGTCGGTGCCCTTGAACGGCGCATCGACGCGTACGGTCCCGGTGAACCAATCGGCCGGCCCCTTGGCCGAGGGTTGCGAACCGTTGAGGGTCACGCTCACACGCGTGGGTTCATTGGCTTGAACCTCGCCAGCGAGCAAGGAAAGGGTCAGCGCAGAGGCCGCAATCGGGTTCATGGCATTCTCCAGAAAAATGATTGAATCCCCCTGTAGGAGCTGCCGCAGGCTGCGATCTTTTGATCTTGACCCGCAGAAAAACAAGATCAAAAGATCGCAGCCTGCGGCAGCTCCTACAAGGAACATGCGTTTACCTTACCGGGCCGTACTGCTTAGATAATCGACTAGAATCTGAAAAAACTTATGCAGGAAACTAATCAATGCTTCGTGAAAACGCCAGCGACCTGCTCGCCTTCCTCGCGGTGGCGCGCGAGCGCAGTTTTACCAAAGCCGCGGCCAAGCTCGGCGTCTCGCAATCGGCGCTCAGCCATACCATTCGCGCACTGGAAGCACGCCTTGGCCTGCGTCTGCTGACCCGCACCACCCGCAGCGTCTCCCCCACCGAGGCCGGCGAACATCTGCTGCAAACCGTCGGCCCGCGCTTCGAGGAGATCGAGCAGGAACTCGCCGCCCTGAGCAACCTGCGTGAAACCCCGGCGGGCAAGATCCGCATCAGCGCCACCGACCATTCGCTGGACTGGCTGCTGCGCCCGGTGCTCAAGACATTCCTGCCGCAATACCCGGACATCGCCGTGGAGGTCTGCTGCGACTACGGTTTCGTCGATATCGCAGGCCAGGGTTTCGATGCCGGCGTGCGTCTGGGTGAAGACGTTGCCCAAGGCATGATCGCCACCCGCATCGGCCCGGACATGCGCATGGCCGTCGTCGGTTCGCCGGCCTACTTTGCCACTCGTTCAGCGCCAGACACCCCACGCGATCTGACCGGGCACGCCTGCAACAATCTGCGCCTGCCCACCAACGGCGGGCTGTACAGCTGGGAATTCGAAAAGGACGGCGAAAGCCTGAACGTGCGGGTGTCCGGGCAAATCACCTTGAATGGCGTCTATCCGTTGCTCGATGCCGCACTGGACGGCTTCGGCTTGAGCTACATCCCGGAAAACCTCGTCGCGCCTCTGCTGGCGGAAGGACGCCTGGTGCAGGTGCTGGCAGACTGGTGCCCGACGTTTGCCGGATATCACCTCTACTACCCGAGCCGGCGTCAAGCGGCACCGGCGTTTGCGCTGTTGCTGGAAGCGTTGCGATTTCGCGGTGAAAACTAACTTACCAACGCAATCAACTGATGACGCTGCGCATCGGTGAGCGTCGGCCCGAACCCGGCCTTGACGTTATCCGCCATGTAACGAGGATTACCGGTGCCGGGAATCACACAAGTGACCGCCGGGTGCGCCAGCAAAAACTTCAGCGCCAACTGCGGCCAACTGCTCACCTGCACATCCGACACCCACGCGGGCAGCGGCTTGCCCTTGAGCCGTGCCAACAACTCTCCGCCACCAAAAGGCCGGTTGCAAATCACCGCCACACCGCGCTCGCGGCACAGCGGCAGGATGCGTTTTTCCACGCCACGATCATCGAGGGCATAGTTGATTTGCAGGAAGTCCAGTTGCTCGGCTTTCAGCACTGCATCGACTTCGTCATAAGCGGACGACGTGTAATGAGTGATGCCGATGTAGCGAATGCGTCCCTGCTCCTTCCATTCGCGCAGGGTTGGCAGGTGGGTTTGCCAGTCGAGCAGATTGTGAATCTGCATCAGGTCGATACGCTCGGTACGCAACAGACTGAATGACTGCTCCATCTGCGCGATGCCCTCCTTGCGTCCCCGTGTCCAGACCTTGGTCGCCAGAAACGCCGGCGAACGTGGTTCGTGGATCGACAGCAGCTCACCGGTTGTTTCTTCGGCGCGGCCATACATGGGTGAACTGTCGACCACCGTGCCACCCTTGGCGAACAGTTCCTCGAGCACCACCGGCAGTTGCCGGTAGGCCGGATCCCCCGGCGCGACGTCGAAGCCGCGATAGGTGCCCAGGCCCACCACGGGCAGGGACTCGGAGCTTGATGGGATGGCGCGGGTCTGCATGGCTTGGCCTCCGGGAGCGGCGGACGACGTGGCGGTGGCCAACGCCCGATCAAAGGTGAACACCGCCGAAACGCCGGCAGCCAGCGTGAGCAATCGGCGACGGGAGTAACCCTCAGTGTGGCTCATGCTGGTTCCCCTGCTGCGTGGATCTGTTGCACGTTGTGTGCGCAGGCTGCCACTTGCATCCGCTGGACTACACTGCGACAGCAAACCTTCATACCCCGTTAAAAGTAGCCGAATGTCCCGAACCCTGATGTCACTCGTCGCATTGATCGTCGCCGCGTACCTGGTGCTGTGCGCGGCGCTGTTCGTTTTTCAGCGCTCGCTGATCTATTTCCCGCAGCCCGGCGCCGTCGATTCCCTGGATTCGCGGCTGAAACTATCGATGCCGGACGCGGATATCTGGGTCACAACCCGCGAACGCGTCGGCCCGCGTGCGTTGATCTATTTCGGTGGCAATGCCGAGGACGCTTCGCGCAATTTGCCGGAGTTCGCCCAAGCATTTCCCGAGTACGCGTTGTACCTGCTCAATTACCGAGGCTTCGCCGGCAGCGGTGGTTCGCCGTCCGAAGAGGCGATTGCCGAAGATGCCTTGGCACTGTTCGATCAGGTGTATGCCAGCCATGCGCAGATCGCCGTGGTCGGACGCAGCCTGGGCTCGGGTGTCGCCGTTCGCCTGGCCAGTCAACGTCCGGTGCAGCAGTTGATTCTGGTCACACCCTACAACAGCCTCGAAGAAATCGCCGCGCGGCAATATCCATGGGTGCCGGTGAAGTGGTTGCTCAAGGATCGCTTCGAGTCAGGCAAGTACGCCGCGCACATCCGCGTGCCGACATTGCTGCTGGCGGCGAGTGATGACGAGGTCATTCCCCGCGCCAGCACCGAGCGATTGCTGGGTAGTTTTCCCACAGGTGTTGCGCTGCTCAAGGTTGTGCCGGATTCGGGGCACAACTCGATTTCCGAGCGGGGGGAATATTTGCAGTGGATGGGGGATGTGTTGAATCGATGAGGGTTATCGGTTTGGGAGTTTTTGTTGTCAGGGCTGGCCCCATCGCTGGCAGCTCCCACAGGGTTCGGTTGTGCATCCGATTCTGGTAAACAACATCGAACCTGTGGGAGCTGGCTTGCCAGCGATGGGGCCTGCCCTCGCAACACCAAAACCGACGGCCTTGCACGATGGGTCCAGCGCGCAATCTTCAGGCAGCGACTTCACCCCCCGCCACCATCGCCGAAGCCGCCAGCATCGCCCGCAACAACACCGCACATCCCGCCGCCAGATCATCCGGTGCGGCGTTTTCGATTTCGTTGTGGCTGATACCGCCTTCACACGGTACGAAGATCATCCCGGCAGGCCCCAGTTCAGCGAGGAAAATCGCGTCGTGGCCGGCGCCGCTGACGATGTCCATGTTCGACAAGCCCAGACCCTTGGCGGCACTGCGCACGGCATCGACGCAGCCCTTTTCGAAGTACAGCGGCGGGAAGTCGGCTGTCGGGGTCAGTTCATAGGTCAGGCCGTGCTCTTCGCAGGTGGCCTCGATGACCTGCTTCACTTCGGCGATCATCGAGTCCAGGCGCGCCGGTTCCAGATGGCGGAAGTCGAGGGTCATGCGCACTTCGCCAGGGATGACGTTGCGCGACCCCGGATAGGCTTGCAGGCAGCCGACCGTGCCGCAGGCGTGGGGTTGGTGGCCGAGGGCGGCGCGGTTGACGGCGCCGACGATGACCGAGGCGCCGACCAATGCGTCCTTGCGCAGGTGCATCGGGGTTGGCCCGGCATGGGCTTCGACGCCGCGCAGCTTGAGGTCGAACCACTTCTGCCCCAGCGCGCCAAGCACCACGCCGATGGTTTTATGTTCATCTTCCAGAATCGGACCTTGTTCGATGTGCGCCTCGAAATAGGCGCCGACCTTGTGCCCGCTGACTTTGCGCGGCCCTGCATAGCCGATTGAATTCAGCGCTTGGCCAACGGTGACGCCATCGGCATCGACTTTGGCGAGGGTTTCTTCGAGGGTGAATTTTTCCGCGAACACGCCTGAACCCATCATGCACGGCGCGAAACGCGAGCCTTCTTCGTTGGTCCAGACCACCACTTCCAGCGGCGCTTCGGTTTCCACGCCGAGGTCGTTAAGGGTGCGCAACACCTCGACACCGGCGAGTACACCGAAGCAGCCGTCGAACTTGCCGCCAGTGGGTTGCGTGTCGATATGGCTGCCGGTCATCACCGGTGGCAGGCTCGGATTGCGCCCAGCGCGGCGGGCGAAGATGTTGCCGACCTCATCGACCGTGACGCTGCACCCGGCGTCCTTGCACCACTGCACAAACAGGTCGCGGGCCTGGCGGTCGAGGTCGGTCAGGGCCAGGCGGCAGACACCGCCCTTGACCGTGGCGCCGAGCTTGGCCAGTTCCATCAGCGACGCCCACAAACGGTCGCGGTTGATGTGCTGATGGGTCGATTGCAGAACGTCTACAGCTGCGTTCATGGGGTTCTCCTCAGGCTGCTTTTCTTATGGATATTGCTGTGGCGTTTGTGAGGCCGCCATCGCTGGCAAGCCAGCTCCCACAGGTATTTGAGTGAACACATATTTTGTGTACGACTTGATCTCTGTGGGAGCTGGATTGCCAGCGATGGGGCCCTGCCTCACACCGCCGATTTCACGACTGAAGGCTGCGCTCGCATCACGCACAACCCGTAATAAATGATTCCTCCCAACGCCGAGCCAGTGAACCAGCCGTAGCTGTAAAACCAGCTGAACGCATCACTGCCCAGCGACAGCAAGGTCAGCACCACCGGCACACCAAACGCGACGAACCCGGCCCAGTTCCACGCGGGGTAAACGTCGTCGCGATACAACCCGGCCAGGTCCAGTTTTTGTTTCTTGATCAGGAAATAATCCACCACCATGATCCCGGCGATCGGCCCGAGCAGGCTCGAATAGCCCAGCAGCCAGTTGGAATACACGGTTTCGAGGCTGACGTCGGAAACGATCAGACCGAGTTTTTTCAACAGCTCATGGGCCATCAACACCAGCCCCACCAGACCGGTCAGCAACACGGCTTTGGTGCGGTTGATGACCTTCGGCGCGATGTTCTGAAAGTCGTTGGTTGGCGAAACGATGTTGGCAGCGGTGTTGGTCGACAACGTGGCGATGATGATCAACGCCATCGCGACCGCGACCCATACCGGGCTCTGGATGTGGCCGATCAGCGTGACCGGGTCAGCAACCGTCACGCCGACCAGCTTCACTGACGCGGCTGTCATGATCACGCCGAGGGAGGCGAACAGGAACATGGTCAACGGCAGACCAATGATCTGCCCGACAATCTGATCCTTCTGGCTCTTGGCGTAGCGACTGAAGTCAGGAATGTTCAGCGACAACGTGGCCCAGAAGCCGACCATCGCCGTCAGCCCGGCAGCGAAGTAACTGACCACGCTTGCACCTTCAGGGCGTTTGGGCGGGATCGCCAGCAGTTCGGTCATCGACACATTGGGCATCGCCCACACCAGCAGGCCGATACCGACCGCGACCAGCAGCGGCGCGGACAAGGTTTCCAGCCACTTGATCGACTCGGCACCGCGGATCACCACCCATAGATTGAGTGCCCAGAACACCATGAAACCAATCACTTCGCCGGTGCCGCCAAGGGATTTCCAGCCCTCGAACACCGAGCCGAGAAACAGGTGAATGGCCAATCCGCCAAACATCGTCTGAATGCCGAACCAGCCGCACGCCACCAGCGCCCGGATCAGGCACGGCACGTTGGAGCCGAGAATGCCGAACGATGAGCGCAACAATACCGGAAACGGAATGCCGTACTTGGTGCCGGGAAAAGCATTCAGCGTCAGCGGAATCAGGACGATGACGTTGGCGAACAGAATCGCCAACAGCGCTTCACCGACGCTCAGGCCGAAATACGCCGTGAGCACGCCGCCCAGGGTGTAGGTCGGCACGCAGATCGCCATGCCCACCCACAATGCGGTGATGTGCCATTTGTTCCAGGTTCGTTCGTGCACCTTGGTCGGTGCCATGTCGTGGTTGTAACGGGGACTGTCGAGGACGTCGCTGCCGGCTTCAAGCTCAAACAAGCCGTCGCGCTCGGTCACTTGCGATCTGATCTGTTGCATGGCCGCTCCACTGTTCTTCTGATTATTTTTTTGCTCATCAGGCGGCTGGCGCATGGGGCGCGAGCCGGACGATGGCCGGAGGAACTGACAACTTTCATGCACCGGCCATGGTGTCAGCGGCGGCATCAATAAACGTGCCGGGTGTACCGCTCAGCGCTCGGGCCGTGCATTAAACGCATTGCAACTTTCTGATATTGCTCGATTTTAATTATTCACCGGGTGAGCCTTCGGAAACTTGTCTGGGCGCTCAGGCTAAACGCTTGGCTAGTTGTCCGAACAGACAGGACTCAAACTGGTGCACTGCACTTTTTTTGTTGATGAGCGATCAACCGCAGCTCAACTTCAAGCGGCTGATTTCACATAAGAAATCTTGACCATATTTCCATCCTGTCAAGTGCGTCAAAATGGTGAGCAGGCTCACCATTTTGGTGATTTTGATTGTTTTTCGTTAATTATCAGTAAGTTAATCAAGATATAAGCTTATAAAAAATAATCTTGATCTATTGTAAAACTGAGGCTAGTTTCTATTCCTGACAGCGATGACAGGAATACGCCCTTCGCCGCTGTACTTCAATAAAACATTTAGAACCGGCACAAGTCGGTCATGCCTGCGAGGAACTCGGAATGTCTCTGTTGATCCGTGGCGCCACCGTTGTTACCCATGATGAAAGTTATCGCGCCGACGTCTATTGCGCTGACGGCGTGATTAAAGCCATCGGTGAAAACCTTGATGTTCCCGCCAGCGCCGAAGTGCTCGACGGCAGCGGTCAATACCTGATGCCCGGCGGCATCGATCCACACACTCATATGCAACTCCCGTTCATGGGCACCGTGGCCAGCGAAGACTTCTTCAGCGGCACCGCTGCGGGTCTGGCCGGCGGCACCACGTCAATCATCGATTTCGTGATTCCCAATCCGCAGCAGTCGTTGATGGAGGCGTTTCATCAGTGGCGTGGCTGGGCGGAAAAATCGGCGTCGGACTACGGCTTCCATGTCGCGATCACCTGGTGGAGCGAGCAGGTACGCGAGGAAATGGCCGAGCTGGTCAGCCATCACGGGATCAACAGCTTCAAGCACTTCATGGCCTACAAGAACGCGATCATGGCCGCCGACGACACGCTGGTGGCGAGTTTCGAGCGCTGCCTGGAACTCGGCGCGGTGCCGACCGTGCACGCAGAAAACGGCGAGCTGGTTTATCACCTGCAACGCAAATTGATGGCCCAGGGCATCACCGGGCCGGAAGCGCATCCACTGTCTCGTCCATCGCAGGTTGAAGGTGAAGCGGCGAGCCGGGCCATTCGCATTGCCGAAACAATCGGCACGCCGTTGTATCTGGTGCACGTTTCGACCAAGGAAGCCCTCGACGAAATCACCTATGCGCGCAGCAAGGGCCAACCGGTTTACGGCGAGGTTCTGGCCGGCCATCTATTGCTGGATGACAGCGTCTACCAACATCCGGACTGGCAGACCGCCGCCGGTTACGTGATGAGTCCGCCGTTTCGTCCACGCGGCCATCAGGAAGCGCTGTGGAATGGTCTGCAAAACGGCAATCTGCACACCACCGCCACCGACCACTGCTGTTTCTGCGCCGAGCAAAAAGCCGCCGGGCGCGACGACTTCAGCAAGATCCCCAACGGCACTGCCGGCATCGAAGACCGCATGGCGCTGTTATGGGATGAAGGGGTCAATACCGGGCGTTTTTCGATGCAGGATTTTGTCGCGCTGACCTCCACCAACACCGCGAAGATCTTCAACCTCTACCCACGCAAAGGCGCGATTCGCGTCGGCGCCGATGCCGATCTGGTGCTGTGGGATCCGCAAGGCACGCGCACCATTTCCGCCAAGACCCACCATCAGCAGGTGGACTTCAACATCTTCGAAGGCAAGACCGTGCGCGGTGTGCCGAGCCATACCGTCAGCCAGGGCCGGGTGGTCTGGGCCGATGGCGACTTGCGCGCCGAACGGGGTGCCGGACGGTACATCGAACGACCGGCGTATCCGGCGGTGTTTGATTTGCTGAGCAAGCGGGCTGAGTTGCATAAACCGACTGCTGTGAAACGCTGAAATCCAGGCCTTCGGCCTTCGCGAGCAGGCTCGCTCCCACATTTGAAATGCTTTCCCCTGTGGGAGCGAGCCTGCTCGCGAAGAGGCCAGTCCAGGCAACACAAAAACCAATGCCCATCAGAGGCAGCACCTCAAATAACCGTGAGGCCATAACCCGTGATCGAGACCCTGAACCATCTCCCCCACCCGCACGAAAGCGCGGCCGCCCTCGCCGGTCATTTCAGCGATCTGGCGCCGCCGCTCAATGCTCGCCAGGCCCATCTGGAAGCGTCGCGTTGCCTGTATTGCTACGACGCGCCGTGCGTCAATGCGTGCCCGAGCGAGATCGATATTCCCTCATTCATCCGCAACATCCATCAGGACAACGTGCCCGGTGCTGCGCAGAAAATCCTTTCGGCGAACATCCTCGGCGGCAGTTGCGCGCGGGTCTGTCCGACCGAAATCCTCTGTCAGCAAGCCTGCGTGCGCAACAACGCCCAGGAATGCGCACCGGTGCTGATCGGCCTGTTGCAACGCTACGCCGTGGACAACGCGCACTTCACCGAACACCCGTTCCAGCGCGCCGCTGCGACCGGCAAGCGCATCGCGGTGGTGGGCGCCGGGCCGGCGGGTTTGTCCTGCGCCCATCGCAGCGCCATGCACGGTCACGATGTGGTGATTTTCGAGGCGCGGGAAAAGGCTGGCGGGCTCAATGAATACGGGATCGCCAAGTACAAACTGGTCGACGATTACGCGCAGAAGGAACTGGATTTCCTCCTGCAAATCGGCGGCATCGAAATCCGCCATGGGCAAAAACTCGGCGAAAACCTGACCCTCAGTGAATTGCATCAACAGTTCGACGCGGTGTTCCTCGGCCTCGGCCTCAACGCCAGCAAACAACTGGGCCTGGCCCACGAAGACGCCCCCGGCCTGCTCGCGGCCACCGACTACATCCGCGAACTGCGTCAGGCCGATGACCTGACGCAACTGCCGCTGGCCGAGCGCTGCATCGTCCTTGGCGCCGGCAATACCGCGATCGACATGGCGGTGCAAATGGCTCGCCTCGGTGCCCGTGATGTGAATCTGGTGTATCGCCGCGGCGCAGCGGACATGGGCGCCACCGGCCATGAGCAGGACATCGCCAAAGCCAATCAGGTGCGCCTGCTGACCTGGGCGCAACCGGAAGAGGTGCTGCTCGATGATCAGGGCCGCGTGCGCGGCATGCGTTTCGCCCGCACGGATCTGGTCGACGGGCGTCTGCAAACCACCGGGGAAACCTTCGACCTGGCGGCCGATGCGATCTTCAAAGCCATCGGTCAATCCTTCGACGGCAGCGCCCTCGCCGACCCGATGGCCCGTGAACTCAAGCGTCAGGGCGAACGGATTCAGGTTGATGAAAACCTGCGCACCAGCATTCCCGGCGTGTATGCCGGTGGCGACTGCACCAGCCTCGATCAGGACCTGACGGTGCAAGCGGTGCAACACGGCAAGCTCGCCGCCGAGGCGATCAACGCTCAACTGATGCTTAACGTGGAGGCTGCGTAAATGGCCGATCTCTCGATAGTCTTCGCCGGCATCAAAGCCCCTAACCCATTCTGGCTGGCCTCCGCGCCGCCGACCGACAAAGCCTACAACGTGGTTCGCGCCTTCGAGGCGGGCTGGGGCGGCGTGGTCTGGAAAACCCTGGGCGAGGACCCGGCGGCGGTCAACGTATCGTCGCGTTACTCGGCGCACTACGGCAACAACCGCGAAGTGCTGGGCATCAACAACATCGAGTTGATCACCGACCGCTCGCTGGAGATCAACCTGCGCGAAATCACTCAGGTGAAAAAGGATTGGCCGGACCGGGCGATGATCGTGTCGCTGATGGTGCCGTGTGTTGAGGAATCGTGGAAATACATTCTGCCGCTGGTGGAAGCCACCGGGGCCGATGGCATCGAACTCAACTTCGGCTGCCCCCACGGCATGCCGGAGCGCGGCATGGGTGCGGCGGTCGGTCAGGTGCCCGAGTACGTCGAACAAGTGACGCGCTGGTGCAAGACTTACTGCTCGCTGCCGGTGATCGTGAAGCTGACGCCAAACATCACCGACATCCGCGTCGCCGCCCGCGCAGCGCATCGCGGTGGCGCGGATGCGGTGTCACTGATCAACACCATCAACTCGATCACCAGCGTCGATCTGGAACACATGGTCGCCCTGCCCACCGTCGGCAGCAAGAGCACCCACGGCGGTTACTGCGGCTCAGCGGTGAAACCGATTGCGCTGAACATGGTTGCGGAAATTGCCCGCGATCCACTGACCCAAGGCCTGCCGATCTGCGGCATCGGCGGCATCGGCAGTTGGCGTGATGCAGCGGAATTCATGGCGTTGGGCAGCGGCGCGGTGCAGGTGTGCACGGCGGCGATGCTGCATGGTTTTCGGATTGTCGAGGAGATGAAGGACGGTCTGTCACGATGGATGGACAGTCAGGGTTACGCCAGCATCGCCGAGTTTTCCGGGCGTGCGGTGGGCAACACCACGGACTGGAAGTACCTGGACATCAACTATCAGGTGATTGCGAAGATCGATCAGGAGGCTTGCATTGGTTGCGGGCGTTGCCACATTGCTTGCGAGGACACTTCACATCAGGCGATCAGCAGTGTTCGCGAGGCCGATGGCACGCATAAATATGAAGTGATCGATGATGAGTGCGTCGGCTGCAATCTGTGCCAGATCACCTGCCCGGTAGCGGACTGCATCGAGATGGTGCCGATGGAGACGGGCAAGCCGTTTCTGGACTGGAATCATGATCCGCGGAATCCGTATCACGTTGCCGTCTAGGTCATCTGCAGATCCAGGAGCCCCTCACCCTAACCCTCTCCCAAAGGGAGAGGGGACTGATTGGGGGATATTGGCGCTATACACCGACTTGAACGATTTGCTGCGAATCCATAATCGCGTTGGTATTTCAGGTCGACGTAGCTCGCCAGACACCACGGTCGGCCCCCTCTCCCTCCGGGAAAGGGCTGGGGTGAGGGTCAGCTTTTGATTTAGGGCTCCAACCCGATCCCGCGCAAAATCACACTCGTCACCGTCTGCACCGCCCGCTCGAATTGCATATCCGACAACGGCTGGTGATCGTTCAGGATATTCACCTGATGATCAAAGTCGGCGTAATGCTGGGTCGACGCCCAGATCATGTACAGCAGGCTCGACGGCTCAACCGGCAAGATGCGCTTGTCTTCAACCCACTGACGGATCTTCGCTTCCTTCATCTTCGCCCAGTCATACAGGCTGACATCCAGCGCCTCACCCAGCGTCGGCGCACCATGAATGATTTCATTGGCCCAGACTTTCGAGCCATACGGCCGGCTGCGCGAGTGGTTCATCTTGGCGCGGATATAGCTGCTTAGCACCACCCGCGGGTCATCGAACATCTCGAAGCACAATGCGTCCTGCTTCCACACTTCCAGCAGATCAAACAGCACCGCGCTGTACAACTCACTCTTGGTGCTGAAGTAGTAATGCAGATTGGAACGCGGCAGTTGCACCTCCGCGGCAATGTCGGCCATGGCGGTGCTGCCGAAGCCTTTTTCGGCGAAGACCTTTTCCGCGCCGAGGAGGATTTTTTCGACGTTACTGCGGCGAATCTCGATCTTGTGATTGCCCATGTGGGCTCCCTGACAACAACGTTTTCGAAGACTGTTGGTCAATGCGGCTGGGTATTCCCCGCCGCCGTATCAATACTTACCACCACCGACATCCCCGGCCGCAATCTTTCTTCTTCCTGCTGATCGGGATCAATGGTGATGCGCACCGGCACTCGCTGGGCGATTTTGACGAAATTGCCTGTCGCATTGTCCGCCTGCAACAAGGCAAATTCAGAACCGGTGCCCGGCGAAATATGCTGCACATGCCCGGTGAATTTGCGGTGGTTCAACCCGTCGACGGTGAAGTGCACCGGTTGCCCGACCCGCACGTTGTTCATCTGGGTTTCCTTCATGTTGGCGATCACCCATTTCTGGTTCGGCACCAACGCCATCAACTGCGCCCCGGAGTTGACGTAAGCGCCGAGACGCACGCCGATCTGCCCGAGCTGGCCGTCGCGCGGGGCGACGATGCGCGTGTTCGACAGGTCGATCCGCGCCAGTTGCACGGCGGCGTCGGCGCTGGCGACAGCGGCCTCGAGTGAGCCGCGATTGACGATCACCGTTTGCAGGTCCTGACGGGCGATTTCCAGATTGGCCTTGGCCTGGGCGACGGCCGCGATACTTTGCGCGTCGGCCGCCAGTGCCACGTCCATCTCACGTTTGGACACCGAGCCGTCTCTCACCAGTTCCTTGTTACGGCGCAGATCGGCCGCACTTTTGCGTAACTGCGCTTCGCTGTCGGCGACCACTGCCTGACGCAACTTGATCGTCGCTTCGGCGCTGTTGCGTTGCTGCACCACGTTGGCCAGGGCGGCCTTCTGCACCGCCAGTTGCGCCAGCGATTGGTCGAGGCGTTGCTGATAGATGCGGTCATCCAGACGCACGAGCAGATCACCGGCCTTCACGAACTGGAAATCCTGCACCGGCACTTCATAAACATAGCCCGCGAGCTGGGGGCCAATGATCGTCACCTGCCCGCGCACCAGGGCGTTTTCAGTGGTCTCGACGGCACTGCTGAACGGCGGCAACTGCCAGGCATACAGCACGATCAATACGCCGACAATGGCAACCGCGGCAAAACCCAATGAAGAGATGATCCGTACTCGCAGTGAACGCGGTTCGGTGCCTGGCGAGGATGGCGGCGCAACGCCTTCCGGGGTGGCGGCGATGGCATTGGTGGTTGTGGTGGTCGGTTCGGTCATGAAGTTGTGGCACCGCTGGAAGATACGGGAGGCGCAGGGGCGACGGCTTTGGTGGTGCTCATCAGCCACAGTGCGCGAATGGAAATCCAGATCATGGTCAGCACCGCGATCACCGCGATAAGCATGAACACATCGTTATAGGCCAGCACGTTGGCTTCGCGCGTCGCGGCATTGGCCAGGCTGCGAATCCCGGCCAGATTGCGCAGGCTCGGGTCGGCCAGTAGCGAGCCGTACGCCGAGCCGCCGCTCTGCACCCGCGCGGCCACTAACGGATCAGACAACGTCAGGTGCTCGACGATGTGGCTGGAATGAAATTTTTCCCGGACGATCTGAAAGGTGCCGAGCAGCGCCGCGCCGATCAGGCCGCCGAGGTTATTGCAGATCCCGAACAGCACGGAAAAACTCACCAGATTGCGTGGATTGGTCAGCACATTGCGGGTGCCGAGAACCATGGTCGGGCCGAGGAAAAACGTACTGCCGAACGCCAGCAAAAACTGGCTGAAATACATGTTTTGCGGACGGGTCAGGTTGTTGGAGAAACTGTCCATCACCGAGCCTGTGGCCATCAATGCCAGCGAAATAATCAGCGGCATGAGCAGGTGTTTCGGGTTGATCGTCAGCGCACTGGTCAACAACCCGGCGACGCTGCCGATCATCATCACCACGTAGAGGCTGTGCAACTGCTGACTGCTCATGTTGAGGTTTTGCATGAAGCCGACCGCACCGGTGGATTGCTCCGAGGTGACCATGCGAATCAGGATCACCGCCAGCGCCAGACGAATCATCACCCCGCTGCCGAGCCAGCGCGTCATCAACAACGGGTTGCTGCGGTTGTGTTCGATGGCCAGGCCGGTGAGGATCAACGCGATCGAACCGGCCAGGGCGACGCCGAGCCAGTCGGCCTCCAGCCACCAGTCGATGCGCCCCAGCGACAGCACCGCGCAGAGCAACGCCACACCGCTGGCCAGAATCGCGAAGGTGAGAAAGTCGAGTTTTTCGAAGGTCTTGAAGCGGTCTCCGGGCGGCAGTTTGAGCAGCAAAACACAACCCAGCGAAAGCAGTGCCATGCCCAATTCGAACAGGTACAGCCCGCGCCATTCGGCAATCTGCAACAAATCTTCGGAAAACAATCGCGCCAGCGGCAAAGCCAATTGCGAGCTGCCGAGGCCGAGCACCAGCGCTTTCATCCGCCATTTCGCCGGAAACGCCTGGACCATGTAATACAAACCCAGGGAGCTCAACGCCGCGCCGACCATACCGTGCGCCGCACGCACCGCCACTGCCGAGTTCAGATCGTTGACGAATAAATGGCCGAAGGTCACCAGCGCATACAGCACCAGAAACACCTCGGTGAACGCACGCAAACCGAACTGCTGACGAAACTTGACCAGCAGCAGGTTCATCGAGACGTTGGTCATCACATACGCCGCCGGCAGCCAGGCCATCTCCGCCGTGGTCGCACCGAGCGCGCCCTGCAGGTAAATCAGGTTGGCGACCACCAGCGAATTACCCAAACCGCCAGTCACCGCCACCAGCAAACCCACCAGCGCATAAGCCAGTCGCTTGGGATTGGAGTGCAGTGGCGTCGAGGGGGAACCGGGCAAACTGGGCTTCTCGTGAGGCTGCCAGTTGCGCGGGGCGTATTGATCCATTGAAAAGCCTTGTGCGGGAGATGAACGAAGTTTGCCGCAAAACCGCTGACAGCACATTCCATGGACAACAAAAAACCCTGTGGGAGCTGGCTTGCCAGCGATGAGGCCGGCAGATCCGGCATCTTTGTGTACTGACACACCGCTATCGCTGGCAAGCCAGCTCCCACAGGGTTCTATGTTGAATGGGCGATTTTCACCTAGAACGAGTCATCGTATAACTTCCTGTTGACTTTCCAGTGAAACCTAGGAAATATCCGCCCTCATGTTGTACGACGACGTATAACAATAATAAAAACAACAATGATCCAGGGAGCGTCACAGTGAGCACAATCGCCCGCAATTCCGTCCGCCCTTCCCGCTTTAGCGTCACTTGTCCTCGTGCCACCCTCAGCCTGATCGGCTGCAGCAGTCTTGTTCTCGCCTTGCCCATGAGCGCCGGCGCCGAAGGCTTTCTCGAAGACAGCAAAGCCACGCTGAACCTGCGCAACGCCTACTTCAACCGCAATTTCACCAACCCGAACAATGCTCAGGGCAAGGCTGAAGAGTGGACGCAGAGCTTCATTCTCGATGCCAGGTCCGGCTTCACCCAAGGCACCGTGGGTTTCGGCATAGACATGCTCGGGCTGTACTCGCAAAAGCTCGATGGTGGCAAAGGCACTGGCGGTACACAGCTGCTGCCGATCCACGATGACGGGCGCCCGGCAGACAATTTCGGTCGCCTCGGTGTGGCGTTGAAAGCCAAGGTGTCGAAGACCGAATTGAAGGTCGGCGAGTGGATGCCGGTGCTGCCGATCCTGCGTTCCGATGATGGCCGCTCCCTGCCGCAGACCTTTCGCGGTGGCCAGATCACATCCACCGAGATCAACGGCTTGAGCCTGTACGGCGGCCAGTTCCGCGGCAACAGCCCGCGCAACGACGCGAGCATGGAAGACATGTCGATGAACGGCCGCGGCGCGTTCACGTCCGACCGCTTCAACTTCGGCGGTGGTGAATACGCCTTCAACGACAAGCGCACCCAGGTCGGCGTCTGGTACGCCGAACTTACCGACATCTACCAGCAGCAATACTTCAACCTCAGCCATAGCCAGCCAATCGGCGACTGGACGCTGGGCGCCAACCTCGGTTTCTTCACCGGCAAGGAGGACGGCAGCGCGCAGGCCGGCGATCTCGACAACAAAACCGCATTCGCCCTGCTTTCGGCCAAATACGGCGGCAATACCTTCTACGTCGGCCTGCAGAAACTCGGCGGCGACGATGCATGGATGCGCGTCAACGGCACCAGCGGTGGCACCCTGGCCAACGACAGTTACAACGCCAGCTATGACAACGCCAAGGAACGCTCCTGGCAGGTTCGCCATGACTACAATTTCGTCGCTCTCGGCGTTCCCGGTCTGACCATGATGAACCGCTACATCAGCGGCGATAACGTCCACACCGCCACCACCAGCGATGGCAAGGAATGGGGACGCGAGTCGGAACTGGCCTACACCGTACAGAGCGGGCCACTGAAAAATCTCAATGTGAAATGGCGCAACGCGACTATTCGCCGAGACTTCAGCACCAACGAGTTCGATGAGAACCGGCTCTTTATCAGCTATCCGATATCGTTGTTGTAAGGCATCCGCCCTTTCTCTGTGGGAGCGAGCCTGCTCGCGATGGCGTCATGTCAGTCAATGCAAATGTTGCCTGAACCGCCCCATTGCTGGTTGCCAGCGATGAGGGCAGCAGATTCAACATTGCTGTTGATAGACACTGCGCGATCGCGAGCAGGCTCACTCCTGCAGAGATCGCATTGTCAGGCGAGAACCGGGTAATCAGCCCTTCCGTCATTTACAACAAAAGTCGCGTTGACAAGATCCGGAAACCCTACCGATACTTCAGCGCAGTCATACGACAACCTACAACAAACCTAATAACAACGAGTTCAGGGATTGCCATGACGTCCACCTCTACCTCACGCGCCCCATTCAATCGCCTGCTGCTGACCGGTGCCGCTGGCGGCCTGGGCAAAGTATTGCGCGAACGTCTGCGGCCTTACGCCAATGTGCTGCGTTTGTCTGACATCGCTGCGCTCGCCCCGGCCGTGGATGATCGCGAAGAAGTCGTGCTGTGTGATCTCGCCGACAAAAACGCTGTGCATCAACTGGTCGAAGGCGTCGACGCGATCCTGCATTTCGGCGGTGTGTCCGTTGAACGACCGTTCGAAGAGATTCTCGGCGCCAACATCTGCGGCGTCTTCCACATCTATGAAGCCGCGCGCCGACATGGCGTAAAACGGGTGATCTTCGCCAGTTCCAACCACGTCATCGGCTTCTACAAACAGGACGAACCGCTCGACGCCAGCTCCGCCCGCCGCCCCGATGGTTACTACGGCTTGTCCAAGTCCTACGGCGAGGACATGGCCAGTTTCTACTTCGATCGCTACGGCATCGAGACCGTGAGCATTCGCATCGGCTCCTCGTTCCCGGAGCCACAGAATCGCCGAATGATGCACACCTGGCTGAGCTTCGACGACCTCACCCAATTGCTCGAACGCTCGTTGTACACACCGAATGTCGGCCACACCGTGGTGTATGGCATGTCCAACAACAAGGACGTCTGGTGGGACAACCGCCTGGCCAGCCACCTCGGCTTCGAAGCCAAGGACAGCTCTGAAGTGTTCCGCGAAAAAGTCGAGGCACAGCCGATGCCGGCCGCCGATGACCCGGCGCGCATTTATCAGGGCGGCGCTTTCGTTGCGGCCGGCCCGTTTGGTGACTGACCTGTCCACTTGATCCCCCTCCAACAAGAACCAAGGGAATGAGTATGCAAGCCGAATTGATCGTCGACGCCCGCAACGCGGTCGGTGAAAGCCCGGTCTGGGTGCCGCAGGAAAACGCCCTCTATTGGGTGGATATTCCCAACGGCGGCCTGCAACGCTGGAGCGCCGACACCGGGCATGTTCACGCCTGGAAAGCCCCGCAAATGCTCGCCTGCATCGCCCCACACAGCCGTGGTGGCTGGGTTGCGGGCATGGAAACCGGTTTTTTCCGCCTGCACCCGAACGCGGACGGCAGCCTCGACAGCGAATTGCTCGCCACGGTCGAACACAGCCGCGAAGACATGCGCCTCAACGATGGTCGTTGTGACCGCCAGGGCCGTTTCTGGGCGGGCAGCATGGTGCTGAACATGGGTTTGAACGCGCCCGAAGGTCGGCTCTATCGCTACGGCGCCGCCGAGTCCGGTGTGATCGACGCGCAACTCGACGGTTTCATCGTACCCAACGGTCTCGGCTTCAGCCCCGATGGCAAAACCATGTACTTGTCCGACTCGCATCCCAACGTGCAACTGATCTGGGCTTTCGATTACGACAGTGGCAGCGGCACACCGTCGAACCGTCGCGTCTTCGTCGACATGAATCAGCACTGCGGCCGCCCCGATGGCGCGGCGGTCGATGCCGACGGTTGCTACTGGATCTGCGCCAACGACGCCGGCCTTGTCCACCGTTTCACCCCCGATGGACGCCTTGATTATTCGCTGCCAGTGCCGGTGAAGAAACCGACCATGTGTGCCTTTGGTGGCGCCCGAATGGACACCCTGTTTGTCGCTTCGATCCGTTCCGGCGATGACCACGACCCGCAGTCTCTGGCCGGCGGCGTGTTCGCCCTGAACCCCGGCGTCAAAGGCCTGCCGGAGCCTCTTTTCAACGATTTGCTTTAACCCGCCTCTGCTGCACCGCTGTGCCTTGAACACAAAAATAACAAGACTGGAGACACCCCCATGGACTTCAAACGCACCTTGCTCGCCGCTGCACTTCCGCTGGCCTTCACCCTCAGCAGCGCCGCTCACGCGCTGGAAATCAAATTCGCCGACATCCACCCCGCCGGTTATCCAACGGTTGTCGCCGAAAAAAGCATGGGCGATGCCCTGACCAAGGAAACCAATGGCGACCTGACCTTCAAGTATTTCCCGGGCGGTGTGCTCGGCTCGGAGAAAGAGGTCATCGAACAGGCGCAGGTCGGCGCGATACAGATGACACGGGTCAGCCTCGGCATCGTCGGCCCGGTCGTACCGGATGTGAACGTGTTCAACATGCCATTCATCTTCCGCGATCAGGCGCATATGCGCGCCGTCATTGACGGCGAAGTCGGCGATGCAATTCTCGACAAGATCACCAATTCCGAATTCGGTCTGGTCGCCCTGGCCTGGATGGACGGCGGTACGCGCAACATCTACACCAAAAAACCGGTGCGCAAACTCGAAGACCTCAAGGGTATGAAGATTCGCGTGCAAGGCAATCCGATGTTCATCGACACCATCAACGCCATGGGCGGCAACGGCATCGCGATGGACACTGGCGAGATCTTCAGTGCCCTGCAAACAGGGGTGATCGACGGCGCGGAAAACAACCCGCCGACCCTGCTCGAACACAACCATTTCCAGAACGCCAAGTACTACAGCCTGACCGGTCACCTGATTCTGCCCGAGCCCATCGTGATGTCGAAAATCACCTGGGAAAAACTGACTCCCGATCAACAAGTACTGGTCAAGAAAGCAGCCAAAGCCGCGCAGGCCGAGGAACGCGCGTTGTGGGATGCCAAGTCCACCAGCAGCGAAGAGAAACTCAAGGCTGCCGGCGTGGAGTTCATCACCGTCGACAAAAAACCCTTCTACGAGGCCACCGCCTCGGTCCGCGAGAAGTACGGCGCGCCTTATGCCGACCTGATCAAGCGCATCGAAGCCGTTCAGTAACTCTCTGTCCTCAATGAAAGGCCCGGCAGCGCTGACCTCGTTTGGTGTCAGCGCCTGCCCGGTTACGGTGGAACCCGATGAAGAATCTACTGCTGAGCATCAATGACCGGATCTACATGGCCTGCATCTGGGTCGCCGGTCTGTCGGTGCTGACCATTTCCCTGATCATCCCCTGGGGCGTGTTTGCCCGGTACATCCTGGGCACCGGTTCGAGCTGGCCGGAGCCCACCGCCATCTTGCTGATGATGGTTTTCACCTTCATCGGCGCTGCCGCCAGTTATCGCGCCGGTGCACACATGGCCGTGGCCATGGTTACTGATCGCCTGAACCCGAACATGCGCAGAATCATGAGCATCGTTTCCCAGATATTGATGGGCATCATCTGCCTGTTCATGACCATCTGGGGCGCCAAGCTGTGCCTGTCGACCTGGAACCAGTTCATGAGCGCCATTCCTACACTGCGCGTGGGCATCACTTACATGCCGATCCCGATTGGCGGCGCGCTGACATTGATTTTCGTCGTGGAAAAACTGTTGCTGGGTGACCAGAGCAATCGCCGCGTGGTGCGGTTCGATCTGGTTGAAGAAAACGAAGGGGCTGCCTGATGGGCGCATTGATTTTGCTGGGCAGTTTTATCGTACTGATACTGATCGGCATGCCGGTCGCCTACGCCCTCGGGCTGTCGGCGCTGATCGGCGCATGGTGGATCGACATTCCGTTTCAGGCCCTGATGATCCAGGTCGCGGGCGGGGTGAACAAATTCTCGCTGCTGGCGATTCCGTTCTTTGTTCTGGCCGGGGCGATCATGGCCGAGGGCGGCATGTCCCGGCGCCTGGTGGCGTTTGCCGGTGTGCTCGTCGGGTTCGTGCGTGGTGGCCTGTCGCTGGTCAATATCGTGGCGTCGACGTTTTTCGGCGCCATTTCCGGTTCGTCGGTAGCCGACACCGCTTCTGTGGGTTCGGTGCTGATCCCGGAAATGGAGCGCAAAGGTTACCCGCGTGATTTCTCCACGGCGGTGACCGTCAGCGGCTCCGTGCAAGCGCTGTTGACCCCGCCTAGCCACAACTCGGTGCTTTACTCGCTGGCCGCCGGCGGTACCGTGTCCATCGCATCGCTGTTCATGGCCGGCGTGGTTCCCGGCCTGTTGATGAGCGCGTGCCTGATGGTGCTGTGCCTGATTTTCGCGCGTAAACGCGACTATCCCAAAGGCGAAGTCATCCCGATGCGCCAGGCCCTGAAAATCTGCGGCGAAGCGTTGTGGGGTTTGATGGCGATGGTGATCATCCTCGGCGGCATCCTGTCGGGGATTTTCACTGCCACCGAATCGGCTGCCATCGCGGTGCTGTGGTCGTTCTTCGTGACCATGTTCATCTACCGCGACTACAAGTGGAGTGAACTGCCCAAGCTGATGCACCGCACGGTGCGGACGATTTCGATCGTGATGATCCTGATCGGTTTTGCCGCGAGCTTCGGCTACATCATGACCCTGATGCAGATTCCGGCGAAGATCACCACGCTGTTCCTGACCCTGTCGGACAACCGCTACGTGATCCTGATGTGCATCAACGTCATGCTGCTGTTGCTCGGCACGGTGATGGACATGGCGCCGCTGATCCTGATCCTCACGCCAATCCTGATGCCGGTGATTCTCGGCATTGGCGTCGACCCGGTGCAGTTCGGCATGATCATGCTGGTCAACCTCGGGATCGGATTGATAACACCGCCGGTGGGCGCCGTGCTGTTTGTCGGCTCGGCGGTGGGCAAGGTCAGCATCGAGAGCACCGTCAAAGCGCTGCTGCCGTTCTATGCGGTGCTGTTCATGGTTTTACTGCTGGTAACGTACGTGCCGGCGATTTCGTTGTGGCTGCCGCATCTGGTGTTGTAACGCAGTACTTGTGGCGAGGGATTTGCTCCCTCGCCACAGGGTTTCCCTCAAGCCCGCAACAACATATACCCCGCCACCACCAGACACACACTCGCAAACCCCACCTGCAACGCACGTGCCGGCACCCTTGCGCAGAGCTTGCGCCCGATGATCATGCCGACAACGCTGGCGACAATGAACGCCGCACCCAGGCTGTCGATCCGCACGCCGGCATGAAACGCACCGATCACGCCGATCGCCGAAATAAGGCTGATCACCATCAATGACGTGGCAACGATGCCGCGCATCTGCACATCGGTCAGCTGCTTGAACGCCGGCACGATCAAGAAGCCGCCACCCACGCCCAACAATCCTGAAACCACGCCCGTCACCGCACCCAATGCCGCCAGGGTTGCAGTGCATTTGGCCGTCCAGTCGAAGCGTCCGGTCTCTTCATCGAGCATGCAATTCTTCTGGCCCCAACTGGCGTGGCCATGATCACTCGGCCCCTCCTGCTGACGCTCGCACCGCAGCATGCGCCAGGCCACCATGACCATCAGCAGGCTGAACAGAATCATCAGGATCTTCTCTGGCAACTGATGCGCGAAGTAGATCCCCAGCGGCGAAAACACCGCGCCGAGTGCAGCAATCAATAGCGCCGCGCGATAACGCACCAGACCATGACGCAAGCCATCGATCGCGCCGACCGCCGCCGCACTGCCGACGGCAAACAACGCCACTGGCGCCGCTTGCGTCATCGTCCAGCCGAGCCCGAGCACCAGCGCCGGTACCGCAAGAATTCCGCCGCCGGCCCCGGTCAACCCGAGGACCAACCCCATCACCACGCCAAACAGACTTGCCAGCAACATAGGGTTTTCTCAATCGACCTTGGACAGGCTGGTCAGCCATTCGCGACCTTTGAGCATGCCGTTCCAGTAGAACCACGGCAGCAAGGTTGCCTTCAACCACCATGCCGACCGACGTGGCACGGTCGGGTCCAGGGCGAAGGTCGGCAGCAATTTACCGGCATAACCGAACTCGGCGAGGATCACCGTGCCCTTCTCCACCGTCAGCGGGCAGGAACCGTAGCCGTCGTATTTCAACGGCAGCGGTTGTTGCTTGCGCAGGGCCAGCAGGTTCTGTGCGACCACCACAACTTGCTTGCGCACTGCCGCTGCAGTTTTCGCGTTGCTGGTGCCACAGATATCGCCCAGTGCAAACACCTCGGGATAACGCGGATGCTGCAGGCTGTGCGGATTGACTTCGCACCAGCCAGCGGCGTCGGCCAATGTGCTTTGCGCGATGAACTCCGGCGAAACCTGCGGCGGCACGACGTGCAACAGATCGAAGGTTTTCGCTTCGCGGGTGACGTTGCCGTCGGCGTCCTTGATCTCGAACCACGCGGTTTTCGCCGGGCCGTCGACCTTGACCAGATTCGCGTTGAACGCCAATTGCGCGTTGTACTTCTCGATGTATTTCATCAGCGGCGGCACGAACGTGGCCACGCCGAACAACGCGGCGCCTGCCAGATTGAATTCGACATTGATGTTGTTCAGCACGCCGCTTTTAAGCCAGTGGTCGCAGGACAGGTATAGCGCTTTTTGTGGGGCGCCAGCGCATTTGATCGGCATTGCCGGCTGAGTGAACAGCGCCTTGCCGCCGCGCAGTTTCTGCACCTGATCCCAGGTGTACTGCGCGTGCTGATAGCTGTAATTGGAGGTGACGCCGTGCTGGCCGAGGCTGTCTTGCAAGCCTTCGATTTTCTCCCAGGCCAGACGCAGGCCTGGGCAGACGATCAGGTTTTGATAGCTGACACTGCGTTGATCGCTGAGGCTGAGCTGGCGGTTGTCCGCGTCGATTTGGGTGACCGCCGCTTGAATCCAGGTGGCCTGGCGCGGCATGACTTTGCTCATCGGTCGAACGGTATCTTTCACGTCATAAGCGCCGCCACCGACCAGCGTCCACGCCGGTTGGTAGTAATGCTGGGAGCTCGGTTCGATGACGGTGATGTTCAAGTGCGGGTCGCGCTTGAGCAGGCTGGCGACGAAGGCGATACCGGCAGTGCCGCCGCCGATGACCACGATGTCTGCACTGATGGATGGGCCACAGTGTTGAACGTTCATTGCTTGTTCCTTATAGCTGCACGCAAGGTTACCCGTCATACACAAAACCTGTGGGAGCTGGCTTGCCAGCGATGGCGGAGTGTCAGTCGCCATCAATATCGAATGAAAAATCCTCATCGCTGGCAAGCCAGCTCCTACAGGGAATGTGGTGTGTTGGCGGATATTTATTGATGACCCAGGCTCTTGAGCACGGCGCCACAATAGAGGCCGGACAATGTTTTCATCACCTGAATCACTTCAGGACTGGCCAGCCCGTAGAAGATGTATTTGCCCTCACGACGGGTCCCGACCAATCCCTCATCGCGCAAAATGCCCAGTTGCTGGGACAGCGTCGGTTGACGCACGCCGGTCATCTTTTCCAGTTCGCCGACATTGCGCTCGCCCTGGGTCAGCTGACAGAGGATCAACAGACGATCTTCATTGGCCATGGCCTTGAGCAGCGAACAGGCCTTGGAGGCCGAGGCGCGCAATTGGGCGACTTCACATTCGGTCAGACTGGATTGCATTTGCATGATGCCTTCAACGTCACTTAAGCTGCGAACATTATGTTTTTACATAAAGTGTTGCAACTGACTTTTCCACCCTTGCACAGGTTCATGTCCATGACCGCGTTGATTGAAGCCTTTCTTGACCCCGCCTCCTCGACCTACAGCTACGTGGTTTACGAGGCCGACGGCGGACAATGCGCAATCGTCGACCCGGTGCTCGACTACGATGGCGCCGCCGGCCGCACCTGCACCGCTCAGGCTGACCGGATCATTGCGTTTGTCCGCGCACATGACTTGCAAGTGCAATGGTTACTGGAAACCCACGCCCACGCCGATCACCTGTCCGCCGCGCCCTATCTGCGCCGGGAACTGGGGGGCAAGATCGCGATTGGCGAGTCGATCAGCAAAGTGCAGAACGTGTTCAAGGCGTTGTTCAATCTCGAGCCGGAATTCTGTGTCGATGGCTCGCAGTTCGATCACCTGTTCGCGCCGAACGAATCATTCACCATCGGCAACCTCAAAGCCACGGCGCTGCATGTGCCGGGGCATACACCGGCGGACATGGCCTACTTGATCGACGGCGAGCAGATTCTGGTCGGTGACACGCTGTTCATGCCGGATGTGGGCACTGCGCGCTGCGACTTCCCCGGCGGCAATGCCCATCAACTGTTCAACTCGATTCACAAACTGCTGGCCTTCCCTGCCAGCGTGAAACTCTACGTCTGCCACGACTACCCGCCAGAGGGCCGCGAGGCCCACTGCCAGACCACCGTTGGCGAGCAGCGTAAAAGCAACATTCATGTGCATGACGGCATTGATGAAGCGGCGTTCGTCGAGATGCGCACCAAGCGTGATGCCGGGCTGGGCATGCCGACGCTGTTGCTGCCGGCGATTCAGGTAAATGTGCGGGCGGGGAATTTTCCGGCGGCGGAAGACAATGGCGTGGTTTATCTGAAGATTCCGATCAACAAGCTTTAACGTCAAAAGATCGTCCGATCTTGCCTTTCAGACACCCAGCGTCAACCCATTCGCCGGCAACGGCAACGCTGTTTTATAGCGCACCTGCTTGAGCGCGAAGCTCGACCGGATATTCGCCACCCCCGGCACTTTGGTCAGAAAGTCCATCATGAACCGCTCCAGCGATTGGATGGACGGCACCAAAACCCGGATCAGATAGTCCGGGTCGCCGGCCATCAGGTAGCACTCCATCACCTCGGGGCGATCGGAAATCGCCTCCTCGAAATGCTGCAATGCCTCCTCCACCTGCTTCTCCAGGCTGACGTGAATGAACACGTTGACATGCAGGCCCAGCAGATCGGCGTCGAGCAGCGTGACTTGCTCGCGAATCAGGCCCAATTCTTCCATTGCCTTGACCCGGTTGAAACACGGGGTTGGCGACAGGTTTACCGAGCGAGCGAGGTCGGCGTTGGTGATGCGCGCATTCTCCTGAAGGCTGTTGAGAATGCCGATATCGGTACGGTCCAGTTTGCGCATGAGACAAAACTACCTATTTTTTATGTTTATGCAGATTTTTTATCTGCAAATCATCGCCAGCGCAACGAAACAGAGAGAAATATTCTTCTTGCCCGCGCCTATGATTGTTGTAGGACAAGATTTCTTCCAGCGAAGAATGACTGCCAGCTCACTACAAGAAATTCACAAGATCGAGCGTAGAAGCCATGACCCAAGCGTACGAACCGCTGCGTCTGCACGTCCCTGAACCCTCGGGCCGTCCAGGCTGCAAAACCGACTTTTCCTACCTGCATCTGACCGATGCCGGTACGGTGCGCAAACCTTCCATCGACGTTGAACCCGCCGACACCGCCGACCTGGCGCGAGGCCTGATTCGCGTGCTCGACGATCAGGGCAACGCCCTCGGCCCATGGGCTGAAAACGTGCCGGTCGAGATCCTGCGCAAAGGCATGCGCGCCATGCTCAAGACGCGCATCTACGACAACCGCATGGTGGTCGCCCAGCGTCAGAAAAAGATGTCGTTCTACATGCAGAGCCTTGGCGAAGAAGCCATTGGCAGCGCTCAGGCGCTGGCGTTGAACGTCGACGACATGTGTTTTCCGACCTACCGTCAGCAAAGCATTCTGATGGCGCGCGACGTGCCGCTGGTCGACCTGATCTGCCAGTTGTTGTCCAACGAGCGCGACCCGCTCAAGGGCCGTCAACTGCCGATCATGTACTCAGTCAAGGACTTCGGCTTCTTCACCATTTCCGGCAACCTCGCCACCCAGTTCATTCAGGGCGTGGGCTGGGGCATGGCCTCGGCGATCAAGGGCGACACCAAAATTGCTTCGGCCTGGATCGGCGACGGCGCCACTGCCGAATCGGACTTCCACACCGCCCTCACCTTCGCCCACGTTTATCGGGCGCCGGTGATCCTCAATGTGGTCAACAATCAGTGGGCGATTTCGACCTTCCAGGCCATCGCTGGCGGTGAAGCCACCACATTCGCCGGACGCGGCGTCGGTTGCGGCATTGCCTCACTGCGTGTTGACGGTAACGACTTCTACGCGGTCTACGCGGCTTCTGCCTGGGCCGCCGAGCGCGCCCGCCGCAACCTCGGCCCGACCATGATCGAATGGGTCACCTACCGCGCCGGCCCGCACTCGACCTCCGACGATCCATCGAAATATCGTCCTGCCGATGACTGGAGCCACTTCCCGCTCGGCGACCCGATCGCGCGTCTCAAGCAGCACCTGATCAAGATCGGCCACTGGTCCGATGAAGAGCACGCCGCCGTCAGCGCCGAACTCGAAGCCGAAGTGATTGCCGCGCAGAAACAGGCCGAGCAGTACGGCACCCTCGCCGGTGGCCAGATTCCAAGCGCCGCGACCATGTTCGAAGACGTCTACAAAGAGATGCCGGAGCACTTGAAGCGCCAGCGTCAGCAGTTGGGGGTCTGAGATGAACGATCACAACAACAATATTCAGCTGGAAACCGCCATGACCACGACCACCATGACCATGATCCAGGCTCTGCGCTCGGCCATGGATGTGATGCTTGAACGTGACGACAACGTGGTGGTATTCGGTCAGGACGTCGGTTACTTCGGCGGCGTGTTCCGTTGCACCGAAGGCCTGCAGACCAAATATGGCTCGTCGCGGGTGTTCGACGCACCGATTTCCGAAAGCGGCATCGTCGGCGTTGCCGTCGGTATGGGCGCTTACGGTTTGCGTCCGGTGGCCGAGATCCAGTTCGCCGACTACGTCTACCCGGCGTCCGACCAGATCATTTCCGAAGCGGCGCGTCTGCGCTATCGCTCGGCTGGCGAGTTCACCGCACCGATGACCCTGCGCATGCCGTGCGGTGGTGGCATCTACGGTGGCCAGACCCACAGCCAGAGCATCGAGGCGATGTTCACTCAGGTCTGCGGCCTGCGCACGGTCATGCCGTCCAACCCGTATGACGCCAAAGGTTTGCTGATCGCCTCCATCGAAAACGATGACCCGGTGATCTTCCTCGAACCAAAACGCCTGTACAACGGCCCGTTCGACGGCCACCACGACCGCCCGGTAACCCCGTGGTCGAAACATCCTGCCGCGCAGGTTCCGGACGGCTACTACACCGTGCCGCTGGACGTCGCCGCGATCACCCGTCCGGGCAAGGACGTGACCGTGCTGACCTATGGCACCACCGTTTATGTCTCGCAAGTGGCCGCTGAAGAAAGCGGCGTCGATGCCGAAGTCATCGACCTGCGCAGCCTGTGGCCGCTGGACCTGGAAACCATCGTCAAATCGGTAAAGAAAACCGGCCGCTGCGTGGTGGTCCACGAAGCCACCCGCACCTGCGGTTTCGGCGCCGAGTTGGTGTCGCTGGTGCAAGAGCACTGCTTCCATCACCTGGAAGCGCCGATCGAACGCGTCACCGGTTGGGACACCCCCTACCCGCACGCGCAAGAGTGGGCGTATTTCCCTGGCCCGTCCCGAGTGGGCGCGGCTTTGAAACGGGTCATGGAGGTCTGAATGGGCACGCACGTTATCAAGATGCCGGACATTGGCGAAGGCATCGCAGAAGTAGAACTGTCGCAATGGCACGTCAAGGTTGGCGATCTGGTGGTTGAAGATCAGGTGCTGGCCGATGTCATGACCGACAAGGCGATGGTCGATATTCCTTCGCCGGTGCACGGCAAGGTGATTGCGCTCGGTGGTCAGCCGGGTGAAGTGATGGCGGTCGGCAGCGTGCTGATCAGCATTGAAGTGGAAGGCGCGGGCAATCTGAAAGAATCGGCGGCGCCGGCTCCGGTTGCTGTCAAGGAACCTGCTGCACCGAAAGTCGAAGCTGTCGTAGAGACCAAATCCGCCGCCGCTGCACCGCGCTCGGCTGCCGTTTGTCAGGGCCCGATGGTTGCCCGTGAGGCGAATGAGCGTCCGCTGGCCTCCCCGGCCGTGCGCAAACACGCGCTGGATCTGGGCATTCAATTGCGTCTGGTGCGTGGCAGTGGCCCGGCCGGTCGCGTATTGCACGAAGACCTCGATGCCTATCTGGCGCAAGGTCAGTCCAACGCTCAAGCGCCAGTCGCCGCCGCTTACGCCCAGCGCAACGACGAAGAACAGATTCAAGTGATCGGCATGCGCCGCAAGATTGCCCAGCGCATGCAAGACGCCACTCAACGTGCCGCTCACTTCAGCTACGTGGAAGAAATCGACGTCACCGCGATTGAAGAACTGCGCGCGCATTTGAACGAAAAACACGGCGCCAGCCGTGGCAAGTTGACCTTGCTGCCGTTCCTCGTCCGCGCACTGGTGGTGGCCCTGCGCGACTTCCCGCAGATGAACGCCCGTTACGACGACGAAGCCCAGGTCATCACTCGCCTCGGCGCCGTGCATGTCGGGGTCGCCACGCAAAGCGATGTCGGCCTGATGGTGCCGGTGGTGCGTCACGCCGAAGCGCGCAGCCTGTGGGACAGCGCTGCAGAAATTTCGCGCCTGGCCAACGCCGCCCGCAACGGCAAGGCCAGCCGCGATGAACTGTCCGGCTCGAGCATCACCCTGACCAGCCTCGGTGCGTTGGGCGGCATCGTCAGCACGCCGGTGCTGAATCTGCCGGAAGTGGCGATCGTCGGCGTCAACAAAATCGTCGAACGTCCGATGGTCGTCAAAGGCCAGGTAGTGATCCGCAAGATGATGAACCTCTCCAGCTCCTTCGATCACCGCGTGGTCGACGGCATGGACGCGGCGCTCTTCATCCAGGCCATTCGTGGCCTGCTCGAACAACCCGCAACGCTGTTTGTGGAGTGATGCAATGCAAACCTTGAACACCACGCTGCTGATCATTGGCGGCGGCCCCGGCGGCTACATCACGGCGATTCGCGCCGGGCAACTGGGCATTCAGACCATTCTGGTCGAAGGCCAATCGCTGGGCGGCACTTGCTTGAACATCGGCTGCATCCCGTCGAAAGCGCTTATCCACGTGGCTGAGCAGTTTCATCAGACCCAGCAGCACAACCAGCATTCGGCACTGGGTATCAGCGTTGCGGCGCCGACCCTCGATATCAGCAAAAGCGTCGAGTGGAAGGACGGCATTGTTGATCGCCTGACCACCGGCGTCGCCGCATTGCTGAAGAAGAACAAGATTCAAGTCATCAACGGCTGGGCCAAAGTCATCGACGGCAAAACCGTTGAAGTCGGCGACACGCGCATTCAGTGCGAGCATCTGGTGCTGGCCACCGGTTCGACCAGTGTCAACCTGCCGATCCTGCCGATTGGCGGACCGATCATCTCCTCCACCGAAGCGCTGGCGCCGAAAAGCGTACCGAAACGTCTCGTCGTGGTCGGCGGTGGTTATATCGGTCTGGAGCTGGGCATTGCCTATCGCAAGCTTGGCGCTGAAGTCAGCGTGGTCGAGGCGCAGGAGCGCATTCTGCCGGCCTATGACGCTGAGCTGACGCAACCGGTGCATGAAGCGCTGAAGCAACTGGGCGTGAAACTGTATCTGAACCACAGCGTGCTGGGTTTCGACGGTACCTTGCAGGTGCGCGATCCAAACGGCGACACCCTGAATCTGGAAACGGATCAGGTGCTGGTGGCCGTCGGTCGCAAACCGAATACGCAAGGCTGGAACCTCGAAGCACTGAATCTGGACATGAACGGCTCGGCGATCAAGATCGACAGCCGCTGCCAGACCAGCATGCGCAATGTCTACGCTATCGGCGACCTCAGCGGAGAGCCGATGCTGGCCCACCGCGCCATGGCGCAAGGCGAGATGGTTGCCGAGCTGATCAGCGGCAAAAACCGCGAATTCAACCCGACCGCCATCGCTGCCGTGTGCTTTACCGACCCGGAACTGGTGGTGGTCGGCAAGACGCCGGACGAGGCCAAAACTGCCGGGCTCGACTGCATCGTTTCCAGCTTCCCGTTCGCCGCCAATGGCCGCGCAATGACCCTGGAGTCGAAAACCGGCTTCGTGCGGGTGGTTGCGCGTCGCGACAATCATCTGATTGTCGGTTGGCAGGCGGTGGGTGTCGGGGTTTCGGAGTTGTCCACGGCGTTCGCGCAGAGCCTGGAAATGGGCGCGCGGCTGGAAGACATCGGCGGCACCATTCATGCGCATCCGACCTTGGGTGAAGCGGTGCAGGAAGCGGCATTGCGTGCTTTGGGGCATGCGTTGCATCTGTAATTCAGGACTTTTGCGGATGGCCATGAAGGCCCCTTCGCGAGCAGGCTCGCTCCCACATTTGAAATGGGTTCCACCTGTGGGAGCGAGCCTGCTCGCGAATTCCTGAGGGCAACACGAATTATCTGTCTGTCATCCGATAGTCCGGGCTGCGAAACCGCTCAAGAATGAAGTATTGTTGTGCCCATCCAAAAAACGTCAGAAGCCTTGAACCGTTTCGACGGTTGTTCAGTGATAGAGGGTGTCATGGGTAACGAAAGCATCAATTGGGACAAGCTGGGTTTTGACTACATCAAGACCGACAAGCGCTATCTGTCGTACTTTCGCGATGGCGAGTGGGACAAAGGCACCCTGACCGAAGACAACGTGCTGCACATCAGCGAAGGCTCGACTGCCCTTCACTATGGTCAGCAGTGCTTCGAAGGCATGAAGGCCTATCGTTGCAAGGACGGTTCGATCAACCTGTTCCGCCCGGACCAGAACGCCCTGCGCATGCAACGCAGCTGCGCGCGTCTGCTGATGCCGATGGTCGAAACCGAGCAGTTCATCGAAGCCTGCAAAGAAGTGGTTCGTGCCAACGAGCGTTTCATTCCGCCATACGGCACCGGCGGCGCGCTGTACCTGCGTCCGTTCGTGATCGGCGTGGGTGACAACATCGGCGTGCGCACCGCGCCCGAGTTCATCTTCTCGATCTTCTGCATCCCGGTCGGCGCCTACTTCAAGGGCGGCCTGACCCCGCACAACTTCCAGATTTCCAGCTACGACCGCGCCGCCCCACAAGGCACCGGCGCAGCCAAGGTCGGCGGCAACTACGCGGCCAGCCTGATGCCGGGCTCGAAAGCCAAGAAAGCCAACTTCGCTGACGCGATCTATCTGGACCCGATGACCCACACCAAAATCGAAGAAGTCGGCTCGGCCAACTTCTTCGGGATCACCCACGACAACAAGTTCGTGACCCCGAGCTCACCATCGGTACTGCCGGGCATCACCCGTCTGTCGCTGATCGAGCTGGCGAAAACGCGTCTGGGCCTGGAAGTGGTTGAAGGCGATGTGCTGATCGACAAACTGGCGGACTTCAAGGAAGCCGGCGCCTGCGGCACTGCGGCGGTGATCACCCCGATCGGCGGCATCAGCTACAACGACCATCTGCATGTGTTCCACAGCGAAACCGAAGTCGGCCCGGTGACCCAGAAGCTCTATAAAGAGCTGACTGGCGTGCAAACCGGCGACATCGAAGCGCCAGCGGGCTGGATCGTCAAGGTTTGATCTGACGGTTGCTGATGTTCAAAAGCCCCCACCGGGAAACTGGTGGGGGCTTTTTATTTAAAGCGAGATCAAAAGATCGTCCGATCGCGGCCCGAGCCTTCGGCAGCTCCTACAGTGACTCAGTATGCTTGGGACATTTGTGTATCGGGTGTTCACGCTTCCGTGTAGGAGCTGCCGAAGGCTGCGATCTTTTGATCTTTTACTTAAGCGCAATCCGTTTCCCGGAACGCCCGGCAATCCCGCTCGCCTGCCCATTCTGCTGCTTGCCCATCCGCGCCTGAGTGATCAGCCTGGGAATCAATTCCCCCTCCGGCAGATTTTTCCAGAACCGCACCGGCAAATGGCCCTGCATCACTTTCGGGTTCAGCCGCGCCGGGTTGAAGATGTGGCTGTAATAGGTCAACCAGAGATCGCCATGCGGATCGTCGACGTTCTGCGCCATTTGCTGCCACTCCACCGGGCATTGGCGCTCATGGATCAGTTGTTCGCCATCGAAATAAACGCCATCACGCGGGGTCGCGATCAGCCAACGGTGCCGGCCCATGCGCGCGACGAAATGCTCGCTGGCGCTGTGCAGGATGTCGTGCGCCGGTTCGTGCCACGCCACATATTGCGGGCCGGGCAAATCCGTCGGCCGCTCGATGAAGCGCACGAAAGCATGCAGGTGGTGGGATTCGCGGCGTACTTGCTTGATCCGCCGCTGTAACTCGCTGCCCAGCTTGTCCCCAGCCATCATCGCCGTGCGATCGCCGTGGCTGACCCGCCACAACACTTCGTACAAGAGGCTCCAGCGCTGGTCGCCACGATATTGTGCGGCTTGCCCAAGCGTATCGAGCAATGCACGCGGAATTCGCGCCTGAAACGGCCCCTGCCCTTCGGGTACCTGATGATCACTGGCGAACAGATCACTGACGCCCTCGCTGGCCCAGCTCACCACGCTCGGGTCGACTTCATGGCTAAGCAGCCAGCGTGCCTGCTGGCGCCAGGTATCGAACAGGTCGTCGCAATCGAGATTGATCATCCCCACAACCCCATCTGCTGCGGCATCGGCCGGTCGCGCAATTGCTGATAGAGCAATTGACTGGTGACCTCGGCCTGCTGCGGGTGGTAATCGCTGGTGATGATGAACGGCTTGGCCTTGGCCAGCACACAGCGCATGCGCGCCACATCTTCGTAACGGATGCGCCGCTGCCGGCGCAGCTCCACCAGACGTTCCGTGGTGCGCAGGCCAATCCCGGGAATGCGCGCGATCAACGAGGGTTCGGCGCTGTTCAGATCCAGCGGGAATACCTCGCGATTCTGCAGCGCCCACGCCAGTTTCGGGTCGATGTCCAACGCCAGGTTTCCCGGCCCCTTGAGCAACTCGCCGGCGCTGTAGCCGTAGCTGCGCAACAGAAAATCAGCCTGATACAAGCGGTGCTCGCGCATCAGCGGCGGTGCAGCCAGTGGCACGCTTTTCGGGCTGTCGGGGATCGGACTGAACGCCGAGTAGTAGACCCGGCGCAGCCGGAAGTTACCGTACAAGGCCTGGGCGCCATGGAGGATGGTGCTGTCGTCGGTGTCATCGGCGCCGACAATCATCTGCGTGCTTTGTCCAGCCGGTGCGAACTTTGGCGCACGAGGCTCGTTGAGTACGGTCTGCTCGCCGGTGTAGATGGTCTGCATCGCTTGCTTGATCGAACCGATGTGTTTCTCCGGCGCGAGGATCTGCAGGCTGGCATCGGTCGGCAGCTCGATGTTGACGCTCAGGCGATCAGCGTAGCGCCCGGCCTCCGCGATCAATGCAGGGTCGGCTTCGGGAATGGTCTTGAGGTGGATGTAGCCGCGAAACTCGTGCTCTTCGCGGAGCAATTTGGCCACTCGAACCAGCTGCTCCATGGTGTAGTCCGCCGAGCGGATAATCCCCGAGCTGAGAAACAGCCCGCTGACGCAGTTACGGCGGTAGAAGTCCATGGTCAGCGCCACGACTTCCTCGGGCGTGAAACGCGCGCGAGGCACATCACTGGAACGGCGGTTGACGCAGTATTGGCAATCGTAGAGGCAGAAATTGGTCAGCAGGATTTTCAGCAGCGAGACGCAGCGCCCGTCCGGCGTGTAGCTGTGGCAAATGCCCATGCCATTGGTCGAGCCCAGACCACTCTTGCCCTCGGAACTGCGCTTGGGCGCGCCGCTGCTGGCGCAGGAGGCGTCGTACTTGGCGGCGTCGGCGAGAATGCTGAGCTTGTCGATAATTTGCATGGCACGGGCCCTTTACTGGTTGCATATACAGTATAGGGTCGACCTGTCAGGTTCAAGGTGAAAAAGTGCCCTTCGTCGGTAGATCAAAACATCGCACTACACGTGATCACCGCTCCCTGTAGGAGCTGCCGAAGGCTGCAATCTGTTGATCTGACTGTTCTCAATCGTCAACGCGATACCAAACTTCGCACGAATTTCCTTGCGCCCCACCGCCGTCAACGCCAACGCCCGACTGTCCAGATCCTGCGTCACCCACTTGCGCTTGAGCGCTGCTTGCAGCAACGCCGCTCCCAGTGACCCGTCAAGATGTGGCCGGCGCATGCTCCAGTCCAGGCACGGGCAGGCAAATTTGCGCCGCAGTGCATTCAAGTCCTCGACCTCAATGCCCAAGCCCGAAAACAGCGCCTCACCGTTGTCGCTCAAGCAATACGCCTGCTCGTCGGTTGCCACCAACCACCCCGCTTCGAGCAAGCGGTCGTGCAGCATCACCGCCAGTGTCCCGGCCATATGGTCGTAGCACGTGCGGGCGAATTGCAGGCGATCCGGTGTGTGTGGCCTGAAGGTTGGCGCGGCGTTCTGGCTGATCACCATCAACGCTTCCAGCGCCTGTGCGACGCGTTTGTCGGCGAGGCTGTAATACCGATGGCGACCTTGAACATGCAGACGCACCAGCGCCAGATCCTTGAGTTTGGCCAGGTGCGCACTGGCGGTGGAGGCGCTGACTTCAGCAACGGCTGCCAGCTCGGTGCTGGTGCGAGCGTGGCCGTCCATCAGCGAGCAGAGGATTTTCGTCCGCGCCGGCTCGGCGATGGCAGCGGCCACCTGCGAGACGCCGATGTCTTGATGTTCTGCGTGCATATTTCGCTCCCCGACGAATCATCGCCGTTACGGACTGCAGATAGTAGCAACACTTTCCTCATCGACAAGGCTGCGAACCATGGACCCGATCATCGCTGCAACTCATGCCGATCCCTACCCCTACTACGCAACACTACGCAGCATGGGCGGACTGACCTTTGATCCCGAACTGAGACTGTGGGTCGCCAGCAGCGCTCGCGCCGTCTGCGCGGTATTGGCTCATGCCGACTGCCGGGTGCGCCCGGCGATGGAGCCGGTGCCCAAAGCGATTGCCCGGGGCATGGCCGGCAAGGTCTTCGGCCACCTGATGCGGATGAACGACGGCGAACGCCAGCGCTGCCCACGATCGGCGTTTGAACCGGCACTGGGGTTGATCGATCAGAACGAAGTCGACGCCCGAGTAAGCGCACGGTTGATGACCACCGATGCCGATGGCCTATATAACGCCATGTTCTGCGGCCCGGTGTGCGTGGTCGCGGCACTGCTCGGCTTTACCCCGGCACAGGCGCGGACGATCAGCGCGCTAACAGCCGATTTCGCGGCGTGCCTGTCGCCGTTGAGCAACGAATTGCAACTGGCGGCGGCCGACATCGCGGCGCAAAAATTACACGGCCACTTCACTGAGTTGCTGGCAGAGCCTGATGTGCACAGCGCATTACTTGCGGACATCGGGCAGCGCTTTGACGGCGATGAGGACATCCTCATCGCCAATCTGATCGGCCTGTGCTCGCAGACATTCGAGGCCTGCGCCGGACTGATCGGCAATGCGCTGCTGGCGTTGCGGCGCCAACCTGACCTACGGGAAGCGCCGATGGAGGCGCTGCTGGCGGAGGTCCAGCGCTTCGACCCGTCGGTGCAGAACACACGGCGTTTTGTCGCTGCCGCTTGCGACATCGACGGTGTGCGCCTGGAGGCCGGCGAAGTGATTCTTGTACTGCTCGCTGCGGCCAATCGTGATCCGGCGCTCAATGAAGATCCGGACCAGTTTCTCTGGGATCGCCCGAATCGGCGCAGTTTCAGTTTTGGCAGCGGGCGGCATCAATGTCCGGGACAAGCATTGGCGATGAGCATTGCCAGTGCGACGGTGCGGGAAGTTCTGAATCATGGCATTGAACTGGATCGCCTGAACTGGCACTACCGGCCTTCGCTCAATGGCCGCATTCCACTGTTCAGTCTGAGAGACCACACTGGGTCTGCGTCGTGCGCAAATTCTCTGTAGGAGCTGTCGAGTGAAACGAGGCTGCGATCCTTTGATCTGGTTTTCAAAAATCAGGATCAAAAGATCGCAGCGTGCCGCAGCTCCTACAGGCGGCGCATTCCAATTCAAGCACTGCCGAAGCCTGCAGTCCTTTGATCTTTACCGGCTCGCACCCAACAACTGCTCGCGCAACTCGGGGTTGCGCGTACGCGGGTCCAGCCAGATATCAAAAAACGCCCGGGCAAAACGGGGATCATTTATCTCGTGCTGCAACTGCTGGCCAACAAAAAATCGTGCGCCCTGTCCCGGCAGATAGACCCCGGTGATACGCGTGCCAGCCTGCACATCGATGAACGATTGCCGCATCTGAACCTGCCAGGCGGCAAGTTGTGCAGGACTGATCGTATTGCCGGCCAGACGTTTGATTTCATCGACGCTGGCCTGCACCAGATCGTCCCGGGAAATGCTGCGCTGGTAGATAAGCTCCAAAGCGAACGGCTGGCCGTCCGCCAACGGACGCGAAGCGCTCCATAAACGCGCGTTGTACACGTCGAAGCCGAACACGCTGAATTCGCCGCGGCCAATGATTTGCGCGCCCGGCACCGCCTCCTGCCAATTGGCCCAGGCCGGCGTGACAAGCAAAGCCCAAAGGCCAATGCCGCAGCATCCACGCCATATCTTCAGTGTTCTGTTCATCGCTGCATCGACTCCGGCAGTGGCCCTGATAATCAAAGCATAGCCGGATATCAGACCAAAAATCTTGTATACAAGAATTGCACGCATCTGCAGCAATGTACGTACAGCAATGCTACCGTGGCCCTCTCTCACTGACGGAGACACCCGCGTGCTGATCCTCAAACTGCTGCTGATTCCCGGTTTTCTGCTGCTGATCTCATTGGCCGGCAAGCGCTGGGGGCCAAGTGTGGCCGGTTGGCTGTCGGGTTTGCCGGTGGTGGTCGGGCCGATTCTGTTTTTCCTGGCGATCGAACAAGGGCCACAATTTGCCGCGCAGTCAGCAGTGGCCGCATTGTCGGCGATGTTCGCCATGATCGCCTTCTGCATCACGTACGCGCAGGTCGCGCAAAAGGCGAACTGGCCGTGGGCGCTGAGCGCTTCGCTGGCGGTCTGGGCAACGCTGGCGTTGGTCTTGTCGCTGATCCCGGCGTCGCTGCCGTTTTCTATTGGGGCGGCGGCAGTTGCTTTATTGGCGGCGCCCTACCTGTTTCCCAAGGTGCAACCGGTGCTCAATCGCTCGGCGCCAAAGTCGGACAAACTGATCTGGCGGATGGTCGCCGGTGCGGCGTTGACGCTGCTGGTGACGATGCTGGCCAGCACCGTCGGCGAACGCTGGAGCGGATTACTGGCAGTCTTCCCGGTGCTCGGCAGTGTCATGGCGGTGTTTTCCCAACAGACCCGCGGCCCCGAGTTTACTGCGGCGTTGTTGCGCGCGACGGCGACCGGGATGTACTCGTTTTCGGCGTTTTGTCTGGTGTCAGCGCTGACCTTGCCAAGCCTGGGCTTCAGCGGATTTGCTATTGGCGTGGCCGTGTCGGTGGCCATGCTTGGCGTCACGCGCAAACTGCTGGCCAAACCGGCAGCGCAGCCGCAAGCCTGACGAGACGTGCTGGAGTGCCGAGGCGCTGCGTGGGATGATCGCCCGCCTGGCATGACCACTTCCCGGAGATTCGAATGACATTGTTGAGCAAGAAAGCCGTCGTCCTGTTGCTGGCGGCGGTTGCCGGTCTCGGCGCCATCAACGCTCAGGCCGCCAAGGCAAAGGAAAAAACTTCCACCGAGAAGGTTTCGATGCTGGGCGGCAAATTCGCTTTCACCCTGCCCAAAGACTTCGTTGCCGAACCGCTGCCGGCCAGCCCGACCGGTGCCACGGGCACGATGTACACCAACCAGACCAGCAAAACCGTGGTCATCGCCGCAGAAAACCAGATTCCCGAAGGCAACAACGTCAAGGACAACGACAGCGAGTTCCTGGACGGCAGCGTGTCGGATTTCATCGAAGCCCAGCGCAAAGCGCTACCGGACTTCAACAAACTCAGCGAAAAAAGCCTGACCCAGAAAGGCACTGGCCTGGGCTTGCGTCAGGTCGACAGCACCGCCAGCCAGGGCGGCGGCCAAACCCTCAACACGACGTTGATGGCGGGTTCCGGGACACGCATGGCGCTGGTTCAGGTGATCTCCCGGGTCAGCGACAAGAAAGGTCACGATGCGCTGGTGAAGACCATCCTCAAGGATTGAGCTGCTGCAACCAGGCGTTCAAGTCCCGCAGTTCGGCCGCACTGATGCTGTGGCCGACGCCGGGATACGCGTGAAACTGCGGTTTATAATCCAGTTTCTGCAGTAATGCATTGGCCTCAGTACCGAGGTGATACGGCACTGGATCATCGGCCGTGCCGTGACCGATGAAGATGCTCAGCGGCAGCGGTTGTTGCCCGGTCTTCAGCTCTGCCTTCAACACCGGCAATAAACGCCCGCTCAACGCCGCAATACCGCCCACCGCTACGGGTGGTCGCAGGCCCACCTCGTAGGTCATCATCGCGCCCTGGCTGAAGCCGATCAGGTACACCTTGTCCGGGGCAGCGTGATATTTCTTCGCCGCTTGCGCGACAAAATCCCGAAGCTTCTGGCCGCTGACCTTCAGGTCATCGGTCTCGCCGTTGTAGGCACCTTCGCCTTTCTTGCGAAACCACTGGAAACGCCCTTCGCCCAACGCCAGCGGTGCCCGCACCGAGAGGTAGTTGTACTGCGCCGGCAGCTGAAATTTCATGCCGATCAGATCGGCTTCATTGCTGCCGTAACCGTGCAGGAAAATCACCAACGGACGTGGATCGGCGTCAGGGTGAACCTGTTCGATGTACTTGAGCGGCAGATCGGATTGCAGTGTGGTTTGAGCATGAGCGGCGGTGGACGCCAGGAGGGTCAGCAGAGCAAACGCCTTCAACATAAGTCTTCCTTCACCGGGTGCAGGGTTCGGGGGAGCCTAACATCCTGAAGCGAGGATCCAAATGTTGTGGTGCCGCGGATGCCGCCATCGCTGGCAAGCCAGCTCCCACAGGTTTTGTGAACGCCCCAGAACATTGTGGGTGCTGGCTTGCCAGCGATGAGGCCAGCAAATACAGCAAAGATCGGTCAGTCGTTAGTCAATTTACCCGTGCGAAACGGCACCCGCCCCGCCACTTTCGCTTGCCAGATCCCCGGCTCGGTGTAACGCCCGCGATCAATCGCAAACAACACTCCGCTGGTTCCTGCACGCACGGTGGTGACGCGATCTTTCAATGGATCCACCACCTCGAACAACGCATCGCCCTTCTCTACCCACTCGCCCGCCGAGCGCAGAAAACTCACCACACCATGGTGCGGCGCGAAGAGGTATTCGGTGCCTTCGAATGGCATGCCTTCGCAGCACTCGCCTGGCGCCGCCGGCCACTCACCGCTGATGAAACCCTGCTCCGCCAGAAACCCGAGAATCGCTTCGCAATTGGCCTGCGCCTGATCGACCCGGGTGTCGCCCATGCTGCCCAGCTCCAGCGTGGTCGCAAGGTTGGCCGCTGGAATTGCCGCGTCCGGGAAGGCTCGTGCCAGACGTAGCCACGGCGTCGAGCAGGATTCATCGAACGAGCTGCCGCCGGAGTCTTCACACAGCAACGCCACGCCAGCCTTCAAGCGCGCCGCCAATGACTGCCACTGCGGCCAGTGCTGGGGCAACGCATACAGGTGGATTGAGGCTTCGAAATCACAATGCAAATCGAGGGTGATATCGGCATCGCAAGCGTGGCGCAGTAACAAACGATGCAGGGCTTCCAGTTGCGAGGCCGGAGCCGGCAGATCATCGAAGACCTGGCGCATGGTCTGGCGGATCAGCGCGATATTGGCGTCGGCATCAGAACCCAAGCGCTCGCCGATCAACGCTGCCACCGGCGCACTGAGTTCGACGAACGCACGGTTGAAGTTCTTGCCGCTACCCAATTCGAAGCGGCCCATGTGATTGCCTTGCAGATGCTGATCGAGCCCGATCGGGTTAGCCACCGGCACCAGTTCAATCACACCTTGCAAACGACCCTGCGCTTCAAGTGCACTCAGGCGCTGCTTGAGTTCCCACGCGGTGCGCATGCCCGGCAGTTCATCGGCGTGCAGGCTGGCCTGGATGTATACCTTGCGGGCACCCGCGCCGTAACGGAACACGCTGAGGGAACGTTCGCTGCCCAAGTGGCTCCAGGGCAGAAGATGGTCGATGCGTTGCATAAGAAAACTCCGCGAACTCTGTAGGAGCTTCCGCAGGCTGCGGCAGCTCCTACATTGGAAAGGTGTTGTGCAGGATAAATCATGGGCATAAAAAAGTGGCCACCGCGCAAACGGGGCCACTTTTTCTACGGCGTATTAATGGCCGTACACGTCAAAGTCGAAGTACTTGTCCTGCACTTTCTTGTACTCGCCGTTGGCGCGGATTTCGGTGATGGCTTTGTTGAACTGCTCAGCCAGGGCCGCATCGCCCTTGCGCACTGCAATCCCGGCGCCGCCGCCGAAGTATTTGGCGTCTTCGTAGGTCGGACCGACAAATTCGAAGCCTTTACCCGCGTCGGTTTTCAGGAAACCGTCGCTGAGGTTGACCGAGTCGGCCAGCATGGCATCCAGACGACCAGACGTCATATCGAGGTTGGCTTCCTGCTGCGAGCCGTATCGCACCAGATCGATCCCGGCCGGGACCAGCACTTCGGTGGCGAAACGGTCGTGGGTACTGGCGCGCAGTACACCGACTTTCTTGCCTTTGAGCTGGGTCAGCGGATCGGTGACACTGGAGCCTGTCTTCATCACGAAGCGGGCCGGTGTGTGGTAGTACTTGATGGTGAAATCGACGTTTTTCTTGCGATCGTCAGTGATGGTCATCGAGGACAGGATCGCGTCGATTTTCTTCACTTTCAGCGCCGGGATCAGGCCATCGAATTCCTGCTCGACCCAAGTGCATTTGACTTTCATCTGCTCACACAGCGCATCGCCGATATCCACGTCGAAACCGGTGAGTTTGCCGTCAGGGGTTTTCATCGAGAACGGCGGGTAACCGGCTTCGATACCGATGCGGATCGGTTTGGCGTCTTCGGCCACAGCGGTCAGGGACAACATCGACAGTGCCAGGGCACCAAACATCACTAGCTTCTTCATTTATTACTCCTGTGTGCGGAGGCTTTTATTGGCAGCTTTCGATTCAGCGTTCGGTCATGGCCATACAGCGGCAAAAAACCGAAGTGGTCGGCAGTCTATGGCGGCGCGCACAGGGCAAATTGTTTTTAAGCGACAATTACTTACAGAACTCCGGCGCACTGATTGACCGGGGTCAACAGGTGCGCCGTCGTGGTGCAAAGACTGTAGGACAAGAGCATTTCCAGCGCAGAAATACGCTGATTTCCATGTAGGAGCTGCCGGAGGCTGCGATCTTTTGATCTGGTTTTTTAACCGCAAGATCAAGAGATCACAGCCTGCGGCAGCTCCTACAATAGGATCAGCATTCGCAGCCGATTGCAGTTTTGGCGGCTTGCTCAGCGCTTAATTGAAAACCTTCATCGAGCCAACCCGTCACGCCACCGATCATCTCCTTGACCGGGTACCCCAGCGCCGCCAGTTTCACGGCAGCCTTGTTTGCGCCATTGCAATGCGGGCCGGCGCAATAGACCACAAACAGCGTGGTTTTCGGGTAGCCCGCCAAACTTTCAACGGTCAGCCGCCGCGTTGGAATATTGATCGCGCCCGGTACATGACCGCGCTCGAAGGCTACTGGTCCGCGAACATCGACCAGCACAAAGTCGACCGCACCGGCCTCAAGGCTGCTGAACACGTCGGAACAATCGGTTTCGAACGTCAGACGATTGCTGAAATGCATGAGGGCGATGGCCGACGGGGCGGCAGGGATTTCGCGAACCAGGCTGGTCATAAGGTGTTGCTCCTTCATCTGAGTGGGTGTGAACAGACTTTATCCAGCCAACGCTTATCGCTAAAGTGGCGCGCAAGACACCCACCGGGAATTTTCCGCCAAATGCCTACTTCACCAGGTTTGGTCGCGATTCTGGCCTACGACGGCCTCTGCACATTCGAGTTCGGCATTGCCGTGGAGATCTTCGGGCTGGCCCGGCCGGAGTTCGACTTTGCGTGGTACGAGCATGCAATTGCGGCGGTCGATCAAGGCCCGATGCGCGCCATGGGCGGGATTCAGGTGCTGGCTGACGGAGGGTTGGAGTTGCTGGCCGAGGCCCGCACCATCATCATCCCCGGCTGGCGCGACCGGAATACTTCAGTGCCTCCACCGTTAATCGACGCACTGCGCCAGGCCCATGCCCGCGGTGCGAGATTGCTGTCGATTTGCTCAGGTGTGTTTGTGCTGGCTGCCACCGGCCTGCTCGACGGCAATGGCGCCACCACTCATTGGCGTTACACAGCGGAACTGGCGCAGCGCTTTCCAGCAATTGCAGTCGACCCGGATGTGCTCTACGTCGACTCCGGCCAGTTGATCACTTCGGCAGGCAGCGCGGCCGGCATCGACGCGTGCCTGCATCTGGTGGCGCGCGACTTTGGCACTCAGGTTGCCAATTTCGTGGCACGGCGACTGGTGATGTCGCCGCAGCGTACCGGTGGTCAGGCGCAATTCATTCCGACCCCCGTCAGCCAGACGCCGCGCAACGATCTGTCACGCGTGATGCAATGGGCGCGCGAGCGCTTGCACGAGCCGTTGGAGGTGCGCGACCTGGCGAGTGAAGCGGCGATGAGCGAGCGCACGTTTTTGCGGCGCTTTACTGAGGCCAGCGGTCAGTCGCCCAAGGCGTGGTTGCAGCATGAGCGATTGGCGCGGGCGCGGGAGTTGCTGGAGAGCACTGACCAATACACCGAGCAGATTGCCGAGCGCTGCGGTTATCGGTCGGTGGAGAGTTTTCGCGTGGCGTTTAGGGGTGTGGTGGGTGTGCCGCCGTCGGTGTATCGGGAGCGGTTTGGGCGGGGTGTCAAAACCATTTCCTGAGTTGAAGTTGAAGCCGCCTTCGCGAGCAGGCTCGCTCCCAGAGGGGGTTACGCATTTCAAGAGTGGGAGCGAGCCTGCTCGCGAAAGCGTCCGGTAAAACGCAGCATCATTTCGGCATCAGCCAAGAGGCTACAGCGCCTTGCGCCTTTGCCTACAACTACGCCAGAATCCGCCGGCTTGTGCGGCTTGAGGGTCACCGGTAACTTGGTTCGCGTCACTGAATGTTCAGTGATCGGGTTTAGTCGCTCGGTGTTATCTCAAGTTCGCAAGCTGTTATTCAGTCTGGCATTTCCATGCCTGCACTCAATGGCGGCTGTGCGCAGGGCGCTTTCGAGCGCGCCGGTAATGCTTGGGATGCCGGTCGACTAACCTGCGTATAGCTGCCACCTAATGTTTAGTCGCAGAACGGTGTCAGCCTCATTGAGGTTTCCCAGCATATGTTCAAAATAACGCCAAATCCGCCCGAAACAGATGCGGAACTTGATCCAAATCCAGCATCCCCCTATTCCACGCCAGGCTCCAGAAAACTCCACGAAGCCGCCGAACGCGCCCTCGATCACTATCTGAAACCCACGCCCCCAGCGCCACCGCGCAAACCCAGCACCATGTTCCTCGTTGACCCGAACACAGGCACCGAAGACCTCATGGCCCACGCCTGCGAATCCATGGCCTCGGCCAGCGTCATGCTGAGCGACTTCGCCGCCCTGCTCGACTCGCCCTACCGCAATACCGTCCTCGGCATCCAGCAAGTGGTCATGCTCGGCGAACTCGCGGTGAACCGCGCCCTCGACAAACTCGACCCCGCCCTGAGGCAATGACCATGACCAAACAATCAGATGCAAAGGTCGTCGCAGCCTTGGTGGCCATGGGATTCAACGAAAGAGAAGGACGCTGGGCACAAGATGCCTGTCTGGTGCTATTCGAAAGCGAACGAGAAACCATCGTCGCCTCCGCCGTCACCGCCCTCGCCCAACTCGATGAGCTGGAGGTCGACGCCTTGCTGCCTGCACTGCACCGCGTGGCACGCCGCTTCCCATCACTGCAAAGGACCGTGGCTGACACATTGGCCGAGATGGCGCATGGGGCCTGATTAACCGCGTGATCGCTCTTCGCGAGCAAGCTCACTCCCACAGTGGATCTGCGGTGTACTCAATTGCCATGATCCACCGCAATCAACTGTAGGAGTGAGCCTGCTCGCGATAGCGTTCTTTCTGCGATCGATTATCCGAAAGCCAAACCTCAGGAAGGCTTAAACCATGAAGGAACATCACCCCGGCTTCCAACGTTTCTCAAGTGTCTGGGATGCACTGGAAGACACGCCGCAGGACGCCGCCCGTATGCGTCTTCGGGCCAGACTGATGCGCACGCTTTGCGAGAATTCGATAGTGAAAACTTCCTCAAAAGAAGCGGCCAAACACGTGGACATTACCCAGCCACGGCTCAAAGATGTACCCAATGGCGAAATCGACACAGTATCTTCGGGCGAGTTGGCGTACCTGGCGATGCATAAAGCCTAAATCTTTACACTTGTAACAAAGGTCGTAATTTCAGACCCTTCCTACATCTATCAAACATCCATTCATTTAGCGTCCGCGTCGTTTCCTGACGATAGAACAAGGACGCTCAATGGCGCGTAAGACAGATAGACCTTGGGTTCAAAACCCACCGGCCGGTGACGGCCACCACATTACTAGCCGTTACATGACCGGTAGCGAGTTGGCAGAACGGGAAGCCAGACAAGCAGCCTATGACAACATGCTTGCCAGACAACAAGCTTACGAAAATAGCCTCATCAAACAAGCACAACAGCGTATTCCTGATGCAAAAGGTTGTGTGTTCGCTAAAAGCTGCCAACTTCCGAATGGTGTAATCAACCATGTCAGTACCACCGGTTTTATTCCGGTAGAGAGGTTGGCTGATTTTGGAGAATTGTCTCTGTTGGGTGGTCGCGAACGAGATACTGCTGGAAACATCCCACTGAAGAAGGTGGGGGGGCGCAATTTTCCCGCCGCGGCAGGAACGCTTTTTTTAGGTACGACCACCAATGTAAGCCTAGGCACAACTGCGGTGAGTGGTGCAGGTGCAGGTGCAGTGACGGGAGGTGTTGCCGCTGGCGCATTGCTCGGCATGGTTGCTCTGCTTTGGCCGTCGAGTTTGGGCGACAGCTCGCTGTATACAGAAGAACAACTTAAATCGCTTGAGGTAGGTCGCACTCGTGTCCGATTGCTTTTAGAACAACAGGCCGACGGCATCTTGAAAGGATATGGGTACAACACCCAGACGCGCAGCGATTGGGAAATGATTCCAGTCGTACAGTTCGTGAAGCAAGGCACCCAGCAAGTCGCAGATTTCGGCAATGGGACAACACTGATTTGGACACCCGCCGTAGACCCCACCAGTACATCGGGAATTCCACCGCTGGAGAGCGCACCACAAATACCCCAGATCTGGATTTACCCGCCGACCGAGCAAGCAGACAAGATCATCGTCAACCCGGTTTATCCGCCTGATTACCGAGATTTCATCCTCGTTTTTCCTGCTGACTCTGGGGTCCCGCCCCTGTATGTTGTGATTTCAAGGCCCGCTCTCGGCGGCGATATCAAATACCACAGACCTCCCGCGATACTTCCCGCATTCCCGGATGCCTTTCCCGTCAAATCCAAAAGCAGTGTTCAAGGTGGCGGCGGCAGACGCAGCCGATGGAAAGATAGAAAAGGTCGCATCTATGAATGGGACAGTAAAACCGGTGCAATTGAGCTTTATAACAAGCAAGGCAAGCATCTAGGCGAGTTTAACCACGAGACCGGGGAACAAATCGATCCCGCAGACCCTGAAAGATCAACCCCTAAGTAAACTGGAGGCTACAGATGTTTTTATGGATTAGCGGTTTTTTAAAAGGTGACGACGAAGACGACGCCTTAAGATACGAGTTTACAGTCGGGCCGGAGTTTGAGCCTGCAGTCTTGGCTGCAATGGGTTGGAAAGGACTTGATGAAAGTCCCGACGGTGAATGGTTGCTGACACCCGGGCAAGCTCAACAAATCGGCATGGCGGTTAACGAGCAGTTGCCATCGGGACTCGATCTTTTTATTGGTGTTAGGGGTTAACTTCGCCTATGAGCCTCATCTACCAAGATCCATCGATAGACCACGATGAGGCCATAAAACTTCTTGCCAGCGGCACCGATGCAAACGTGGTGGCTGCGCTCGTTTCCATTGGCTTAAATGAAACCGACAGACACTGGGCTCAGAGCATCTGCCTTAAATACCTGACCAGCAAAACCGAAACGATTGTGGCCTCTGCGGCTACGGCGCTCGGACACATCCCTCGCAGACATGGCGAACTGGATACTGAAACAATTTTTGCGACACTCGAATCAGTCAAGCAGACGCATCCTTCGCTGCAAGGGATCATTGAAGACACGCTCGACGATATAGACGTATTCACCTGATCAACTCTGATGGCATTTGGATGAAGTAACGAACCTCATCCAAATCAGCGCCCACAATCTCAATCCTCCCGCGTCAAAACCTCCAACAGTTCAATCTCGAACACCAGATTCGAATTCGGCGGAATTTTGCCCATGGTCCGTTCCCCGTACCCCAGATGCGCCGGCACCAACAGTTTGCGTTTACCGCCCACCTGCATGCCCATCAGCCCCTGATCCCAGCCCTTGATCACGCGGCCGGTGCCGATCACACACTGAAAAGGTTTGCCACGGCTGTAGGAAGAGTCGAACTCGGTGCCGTCTTCCAGCCAGCCGGTGTATTGGGTGGTGATCAGCGCGCCTTTGACGGCGGCTTTGCCCTCGCCCGGTTGCAGGTCGATGATTTGTAGTTCGTTCGTCATGGCTGTTTCACTCAGTCGGGATGGCCCGGTCGGGGCACGGACGGCGTTTTTCGCAGAATTCGTTGCCGATGGCAATGCACGGAACCGAAACACGCCGCGCTGCTCACATGTGTATCGACATCGTATTTAGCCAAGGAAGCTCTGATGACCGACTCACAATCGCCGCGCAGTTTTATTCCGCCGTACATCCTCAATCGCATCATCGCCCACGGTTCGGAGCCGCAACGGACAGCGGCGATGCGCACCCTCAATCATGTGCGCAGCCTGTTGCCCAACCCCGGCGCGCTCTTGCGCCGGGAAACTCGCGCCATTCTTGCGCCATTGAGCAAACCCGGTATCGCTCAGCGCAGCGTGCATGATGCGCAAAACAAAATGCTGCTGCCCGGGATTGAGGTACGTGTGGAAGGACAGGCGGCAACAGGCGATCCGGCGGTCGACGAAGCTTATGATGCGCTGGGTGCCAGCTATGATTTCTTCTGGAAGGTGTTGGGTCGGGACTCGATCGACAACAACGGGTTTGCCCTGATCGGCAGCGTGCACTACGGTCAAGGCTACGAGAACGCTTTCTGGAACGGCGCTCAAATGGTGTTCGGTGACGGTGATGGGGAAATTTTCCAGCGTTTCACTCGCTCGCTCGACGTCATCGCCCACGAACTGGCCCATGGTGTGACGGAAAGCGAGGCCGGTCTGATTTACGCGAACCAATCGGGTGCACTCAACGAATCACTGTCGGATGTGTTCGGCGTGTTGACCAAGCAATATTCGCTTAGCCACACGGCGGAACAGGCTGACTGGCTGATCGGCGCCGATCTGCTGATGCCACAAATCCACGGAAAGGGGCTACGCTCGATGTCGCATCCCGGCACCGCGTATGACGACCCGCTGTTGGGCAAGGATCCGCAACCGGATCACATGCGCAAGTTCGTCATTACCACCGAAGACAATGGTGGCGTGCATATCAACTCAGGGATTCCCAACCGCGCGTTCTATCTGGCGGCGCGGGCATTGGGCGGCTTCGCTTGGGAGAAAGCCGGGCGGATCTGGTACGACACGCTGTGCGACAAACGCTTGAGTCAGGACGCAACGTTTGAGGCATTCGCCGGGTTGACGGTCGAAAACGCTGGCAAACGCTTCAGTGCCAGAGAGGTGACTGCGGTGCGTGAGGCCTGGGCTCAGGTCGGTATCGAATTGGTCGTGGAGGTCGTATGAAAGTTCTGCCCGAGTTAGGTGACGATTCCGTAGTGCGGGTATCCCGTCAGGGTGGCGTGGCGGCCATTCATAGCCTGAGCCGCCCCCGTGAAATCGAATTCGCTCAATGCGATATCAGCGAACGCACACGGATCTGCTCGGTATTGGAGGGGTGTCTGCCGCTGGACAGTGCCGAAACCGGGCGCGCAGACCAACGCTTCTATCAGATAGAAGTGCGCTACCCGTCCGGGGAAATGGTGCTGAAAGTGCCGGAGGATCAGGCGCCGGGAGATCTGGTGCATCTTTGGGACAAGGGGCAGTTGTTGTAAAGCGTCATGTGCTTTATTGAAACAGGACTGACCGCACGTACATGCAGCGATCAGCCCCACGGCTAACTGAAATCCTGTACCTCAGCCGCTCCTACCGGCACCGTTGTGCACGACTCCAGAATCCACAACAAGCATCACGCCAAATAACGCCGCAGATTGGCATTGGAACCATGAGAACTGCATAACATGATTTTATTATCTGCGGTCACTACAGACGCCCGGACCACGGCTGACGGTTTTTCAGTGTACACAACCCAGCCTTCAGCACCGAATGATGTGTCCAGTGTACCGTCCAGCAGATACCGTGCCGTTATTGTCATGCCAAACTTGTCGTCCTCAAGAGTTGTGGCAGGTCCCGAGACAATAATCGCGACAGCGTTACCCGACTGATCTCTTTGCACTCCACAAGTTGACCATTTCTCACCAAAGTCGAAGAGAGTGGTATATAGCAAACTGCCACCGTTAAAGCCTTTGTCAAACGTGCCATCTGCAGTAAGCACAGCAATTATCCCGTCTGTAATTTGACCCGGAAGAACCAAACGGTCTCCCACCAGCACAATTCCACCTGCCGTGTTGGACGCAGACAACAATTCCATCGCAGAGAAAGTAAGTGTTGCTTCGTCATTCGTCACGGGCAAAATACCGGTCCCACTCCCTCCGAACGACGTATCTATCTGACCATCCTCTGTGTAGCGAACAGCAAAAGCACCTCGACTTTTCTCGGTACCGTTTGTGCCACAGGCAAGGATCTTCCCATCCCCTTGAACCGCAATCGCATTAACTATTTGCGGTTTGAATTTCGGCGTTCCCACTTCTACGTGCACATAACCTCGGCCGTTGAATGATTCATCCAACTCGCCATTCAGCTTAAGTCGGATCAAAATGCTTTTATAAGAAGTATCATGCGTACCGTAAGTGCAGGCCAGGAGCGTCTTTCCGTCCGATTGCTGAGCGGGTAAAATCTCTGCTGGATCTATGAGTCTATCATGTGCAGTGAGGCTCTCCCGATCAATTACAATTTCGATGCCAAGGGCATTTTTGGGATCGAGAAGCTCTTGCAAGTTGATGAAAACTGTACCGTTCTTGCCAAACGTTGAATCCAGCTGGCCGTCCTCAAGATGACGCACCACACTAAATTCTCTTATAGATGTAGGGTCTTTGCGAGTAACTCCTACAACCACCGACCCACCATTTAACGCTCCAACCAGTTTAACTGGCAGACGCCCGGTTCCCATCGGGATTTCAGCATATCCATCTTGTCCATAGGAGCGATCGCGGGTGCCGTCCTCATTTAACCGCGCCAATTTTGCATGGCCGCCAATGTCGGTTCCAACTCCCACCAGAAGTTTTTTATCTTTAAGTGCAATCAATGCTTGAGAGGGAAGGCCGAGGAGTTCATTTGAAGGAATGGGTAGCAGACCACCCGTAGCAAAGGCAAGGTCGAGGTCGCCTGATGACAAAGTAATTGATTGATTCATGACCGTTGCTCCATCTCGGTAGGTGATAAAAGCCCTGTCTGGGCATCACCAATGAAGCATGTGTTTTCAACCGACACACCTGTCAGAAATGACAGTCTTACAATCATTTCAAGCCAAATAACTGTCTTCCCGAGCCATAGATGCGTTTTGGTTATTATCTGCGCCCGCCTTGCAACTTAGGGAAACTCTGAAAAAGGCTTCCAGATTTGGTGAAATACCCGCCTCACAGGAATCGAACGGTTGAGTCCCGATGAAACAGATGTCCTTCGCCGATGCTGAGTACGCCGGCAAACGTAAGCAGA
>NZ_JACXXO010000017.1 GCF_017980685.1 Pseudomonas iridis | reverse complement strand
CTGCTTACGTTTGCCGGCGTACTCAGCATCGGCGAAGGACATCTGTTTCATCGGGACTCAACCGTTCGATTCCTGTGAGGCGGGTATTTCACCAAATCTGGAAGCCTTTTTCAGAGTTTCCCTAAGGCTCTTGAACAACTTGTAATCAAAGAAGCTGTAGACGGCATCATAAAACTGACCGATGTCCCTGAGGGTGCTACTGCACGGATTCCGCCGGGTCCGTTGGAGGAGCATCATGACGTTTCATTTTACGTTCAGGTTGTTTTAGATGGCGCGCGGATCGGTGATAGATTTACCGGTACCACTCCTCATTCGGAGACTATCGAGATAAAGGTGTCTCGCGAAGACTTGCTGAACCATATAGGCCCGCAGGGCGCTGAGTTTACCTATGTGTTGGTTTTGGGCGGAAATCTACAGGACGCACCTTTTACGAAGTACGAAATTACTCACTAGGTTAGAGGTGTGTCGGGAGCTTCCATTGATATCCGGCGTTTAGAGCACCGCATGTCAATGGAAGTCTTGCTTTGATCGCTGTCAAGACGAGAGGGATATGAAAACCTGAAGATTTTCACTTCAGGTTTTTCACTACTTTCAGGAACTCATTCAATTTTTCTTAAAGCGCACCTCGCGATATCGAGGTGCTGCCAGATGCCAACCGATGTTTCCAAGCCATTGAGCTCTGTACGCTTCGGCACAACGCAAGGCCTGCTCACGCAAAACGCCATCGCAACATAAACGATCAAGTTCCTCAGGCAATCGAGCCTGAATCCGAGAAAACTGTGCGACCCATTGCTCGATCCGATTACTGACTTCATCTGCCGCTTGGTCAGGGTTCAAAGCATGATGGTGACGAAGGTGCGTCAGAAGATTGTAAACATCCTCATCGGGATCTTCCATGATACTGAATGAAAGCAAGTCGTTCACGGCCTTCAATAAATTCAAAGTAACCCTGCGCAACTCCTGCCAGACCGTAGAGTAATAAATTCTAGAAGGAAGGCTTACACGAGTCGTGAAATACGTGAACTCAAAACACACTTGGAAACCGCCAGCCATGCGCCAAACACTTTCATAGTCTTTAACTGGCGGCTGGGTGCCGCTCAACCGATGTACGGCAGCGCATAAACACGGATGGAGATAATTGCTGTACTGCTCCAGCGTCCGATGCTTCCATTGTTCGGACATAGAGACTGTCGCACGATCAATGATATTCTCAATCCACCGGCAAGTCCGCTACACGACGGGCCGCGCTCAAGTGTCGCCTTTTGCACCTGTCGCAACGCGGTCTCCAGTGCATCAGGTGCCCTGCTCAGATCTTCGTCGGCCAAATCATCCTGACAACTGAACCATCCTGTTAAATCAGAAAGAATGTACAAGTCATCGCGAGCCGCGCCAGGCCACATATAACCGGCATATTTTCCCGGGAGATAAATATCAAGTTGATGTGTTGCCTGCTGGCTAGCCTCAAGCCCGAGGCCTTTGAGCCACTGACGAGTATGTTTCTCAGCATCCTCAGCGAAGGGGTTGAGTTCAATCTCAAGCCCCTGCAATGAAGGCGGGAGTGAATATCTCATAGGGGACCTCCAGCAGGTCGCTTGATTGCTTTTGTAAGTTGCAGCATCCGCCATACACGGCGCGTTTTGTACGTAGGTATCTACAGTTCCATAGCCAGTCGTATCCTGGTTTCAATCCAGCCGGTTTAGATGCTTCGTCGATTGGATTGAGCAAGCAGGCTGGCTTCCTTCCTGGGATATAACAGGAGCGAATACAAGATTTCCCCATTCATTGAGTTTCGCGATTCCCTGCTGTTGAAAAATTTTCTGGAACCAAACCGTATATTTTTCAGGGTGGTCACTAATATCCCGCTCAAGATCAGTAAGTGTCACCCACTCCCAATCCAGAACCTCGTCTGGATTTGCCATCGGATCGACAGAACTGCCCCCTACCAAAACATGATCGTACTCAAACTCTGTCAATTCATTGGAGACGAGAGTTCGATAGAGAAAAGCGTGGACTTCAACGAGGGCTTGGCACACCAGCCCCATCTCTTCATACAGCCTGCGCTTTGCCGCTACTGCGGTACTTTCACCCGGGCGCGGGTGCCCGCAACAAGCGTTAGTCCACAGTCCTTGCGGATGATATTTGCATAATGCTCGACGCTGTAAAAGCAGATGACCTTCTCTATTAAAAATGAAAATCGAGAAGGCACGATGCAGTAGACCGCGGCGATGAACTTCCATTTTCTCCGCACAACCAACGGGAGTGTCCTGTTCATCAACAAGAGTGATCATATCCATCTTAGAGCCCTCTTAAATCTGCGCACCATGGTAGATAAGCTTTAGAAATCGAGCAGAACCCATTCCCTACCAGAGGAATTGTAGACATCGCGAGCGAACAATGAAAAATTTTAACTACCGCCCATGCACTCTAGTACCTGATACCTGTCATAGAACGCAATTGGGGAAAATTTATAACCAACCATTCTATTAAAACCTCAACACAATGGAAAAATGACGCTATGTTAAAAACTTGCTAACTCAACTTACTATGTTCGCACGTTATGCGTATAACATCGGGAATAGTCGCCATGTACTCATCTCAGTCGCATCAATATGCCTCTGCCAAAGAGCAATGGATTGCTCCCTTCGACTACCAGGAACGACACGCCGGCATGAAGGTAAGAACCACGTTGACTCACGCGCTGGCTGAGCTTTATCAAATAGAGGCCGCTCACACCCAAGTGATCTGCCACTGTGTCGAGCGTTTCAACACCGCATCTCTGGTACATGATGACATCGTCGACCAAGATCAGCTTCGCCGAGGCGCACCTTCGGTCTGGGTAAAGTTCGGAGTCGCTACGGCGTTAATTTCCGGCATGTACGGCTACATCGAGGGCCTGCAAAAACTCGGAGAATTACACTGCGTAGAACTGTTGCAAATCGGCCTGCAAAGTCTGGAAGCGTTACACATCGGCCAGCATCTGGACACGCAGATCAGCGAAGGAACAACCCTTCCTACGATGGACGAATATCGATTTGTGGCTCAAATCAATACCGGCTGTTTTTTCCTGTTCATTCTTGAAGCCTGTCAACGGCTAAAACCCGTATCCGACTCCTGCTACCTGGAGTTGAAAGGAATGCTGTTGGAGCTTGCAATCTATTATCGGCTGGTGAACGACTACTGCGACATCAATCACACCCCCCATTTTAAAAAGAAGGGTTTTGCCCCCGACCTTGAAGGCGGCCCAAAATCTTTTCTGATGATTCTTGCGGGACAGCCGCTCGAAAAAAAACAACGGAGCGAATTACAGAAGCGAAAAATCATTAATGAGTGGGGAAAATCTGGTGTATTTTCCCAAGCACTGACAACAATGGAAAACAGTTACACTCACGTTCAACAGTACTTCAGTCGAGCACAACGTCATCTTGACGATGAGAGTTTCATCAGCCTTCGTGAATTCCTGCAGAACATACACTTCCAACAAAATCCGCAGGACAACTTCTACGAGTGGCAACTCCGATGAGTGGTGCAAAACGCTCCGGGCAATACGTCGGCATCATACTTATACGCGTAAATGCCAAATTGCCCCCTGCACAAAATGGCAAGACAGCAAACTTATCAGCGAGCGATAAACAACTCCAATGGTACAACCATTACAACGCCAACCGCTCCGCCAACGCCTTCGCCTGCAGCGCCACATCCGTCACCGCCGTACTCTCCCACCACATCCCGCGCAATGGCGGCCCCATTGCGAACAAGCGATTCGAAGCTTGCCCTTGATCGTTCACAACGGCGCCGTCAGTTGCAGCAGCAATCCCTAACGCCAATGGACCCGGCAGCACCAATCCCCGCGCCAGCAATTGCTGTGGCAACGGTCGCGCCACTCGACGCCAGTCATACTCGATGCCGCTGGAGTTGATCAGCGCTGCGCCATGTACCACGCAGGTTTGCGCTTCACACCGCGGACGGATGCGAATACTCACACCACCCTCCGCGCAAGGCTCAAGCCCTATGAACGAAGCTGCCTGAATCCGCAACCGCCCTTCGCCCTGCAACCGCTCGACCAATTGGGCACTCAACGGCGGCGAACGGTGATGATGACTCTCCCACCAAGGCCGCACATGACGTACGAATTGTCGACGCTGCACGTCAGTCGCCTGGCTCCAAAGTCGGCCGATGTGTGCACGCACCGTGTCCAGCGGCGCTTGCCAATCGATGCCTTGTGCGATGGCGTCGCGGCAATGCCGTCGCAACTCGCGCAGTAACTGTCGGGGGGAACGAATGCCATGGTCTTCAGCAAGAAAATCTACCCAGCCCGGCGGTTGTCGACGAACATGGGGCAGCAAGCCATGACGGGAAAACACTTCGATAGGCCCACGATGCCCGGCCTGCTCCAGCGAAACCACCGCATCCACCATGGTCAGGCCGGAGCCGATGATCAGCACGGTCGACTGCGGATCGAGTTGGCGCATGGCCTCGACATTCCAAGGATCAAGCGCGGCGGCGTTGAGTCCACTGGATTGCTTTTGCGGGGTTCGCGCGGCGGGGAACATACCGGTAGCGAGCACGGCGTATGCGCCCCTCAAGTGCTGGCCATCGCTAAGGGTGAGCTGCACTGAATCGGCATCGGTTTGCAGGTCGACGGCTTCTGCGCGGATATGCTCGACGGTCGAGCCTCGTTGCGCACCGACACGCAGGGCTTCGGCTAACCGTTGTTGCACATAAACGCCGAACAACCCACGCGGCGGGAACAACTCAGTGACAGGCACATCTTGCTCAGCCGACTCCGGCCAGCCACCGGCGGCAATATGCTCGGCCAGCCATTGCGTCAGATCATCCGGGTTATCCGGATCGACGCTCATCCGCGCGGCGTTGCCATTTAGCGTATGACCCAATTCAACCGCGCTATAGGCTTCGCCTCGACCGAGTTCGGCGCGCGGTTCAATAATGAAGATCTGGCGCTGGCCGGGCAGTCGCAATAATTGCACGGCCAGCATCGTGCCGCTGAGGCCACCGCCGATAATCAGGATGTCTGCGCTCTGACTCATTCAAATCACCACGTTACGCACGAACCGCGCCGCGACGTCGCCATCGTTGCGGTAGGAATGCGGTTGATTGCTGGCGAACATAAAAAACTCTCCCTTGGCGATGTGCTGCGGCTGATCGCCCAGCATCAGCGTCAGACAGCCCTCAAACACATAAATCTGCTCGCTCCAGCCATCAGCATCCGGTTGTGACGGATAGACTTCGCCCGGTTGCAGGCACCATTCCCATTGTTCGACTTCGCGGGTTGCGGTGGCTTTGGACAGCAGCACGGCTCTGCTGCCTGGGATCTTGCCTGCCCAGGCAACCTCGTTGATCCGGCTCGGATCTCGCGCTTCGGGCGCCTGAATCAAATCGCTGAAGGCCACTTCAAGCGCTTCGGCGACTCGATCAAGCGTGGTCAGGCTGACGTTCTTTTCGCCTGCCTCGATCGCCACCAGCATGCGCCGACTCACTCCGGATTTTTCCGCCAACGCGGTCTGGCTCATGTCGGCAGCGTGCCGCAAGCGCCGGACGTTCTGGCTGACGTGTTGCAGGACGGAGGCGCGTTGGCTGGAATCTTTGTGCACTATATTGCTCACTCGGTGGGGTTGGGCAGTATACTGCGCAACATTTGGCGCATTGTGCGTCGCTCCTTCTCCCGCGCGCAAGGTCATGACGTCAGTGAATCGCTCCGACACCTCCCCTCGTTTCTCCCGCTTCAGCAACGCCGAGTGCGTGCTGGTGGTGATCACCATGATCTGGGGCTGCACCTTTTTGCTGGTGCAGCATGCGATGACCGTCAGCGGACCGATGTTCTTCGTCGGCCTGCGCTTTGCCGCCGCAGCGGCCATCGTGGCGCTTTTTTCGTGGCGGCACCTGCGTGAGCTGACCTTGTTCGAACTCAAGGCCGGCGCCTTCATTGGCGTAGCAATCATGCTCGGTTACGGCCTGCAGACGGTCGGGTTGCAGACAATTCCAAGCAGTCAGTCGGCGTTCATCACTGCGTTGTACGTCCCGTTCGTGCCGTTGCTGCAATGGCTGGTGCTGGGGCGGCGACCGGGTTTGATGCCGAGCATTGGCATCATGCTGGCGTTTACCGGATTGATGCTGTTGTCGGGGCCGTCCGGAGCCTCGCTGAATTTCAGCCCCGGTGAAATCGCCACACTGATCAGCGCCGTAGCCATTGCAGCTGAAATCATTTTGATCAGCACCTACGCCGGCCAGGTGGATGTGCGCCGGGTGACCGTGGTGCAACTGGCAACGACCTCGGTGTTGTCATTCTTGATGGTGGTGCCGACTGGCGAAGCGCTTCCGGACTTTTCCTGGCTGCTGCTCGCAACGGCTTTGGGCCTCGGCGCGGCGAGTGCAGCTATTCAGGTAGCCATGAACTGGGCGCAGAAGAGTGTTTCGCCGACGCGAGCGACGTTGATCTATGCCGGCGAGCCGGTTTGGGCCGGGATTGTCGGACGGCTTGCTGGTGAGCGGCTGCCGGCGATTGCCCTGTTGGGCGCCGGGTTGATTGTGGCGGCGGTGATCGTCAGTGAGTTGAAGACCAAGGGTAAGCATTCGGAGGAAGTGCTGGAGGATTTTGACCGCGAGACTGAGCGCTGAGGATCTTGAGGATCAAAAGATCGCAGCCTTCGACAGCCCCTACATTGGAATGCGTTTTCCTGTAGGAGCTGCCGCAGGCGGCGATCTTTTTTCGCCCATGAAACAACGCCAAACACAAATATCCAGACTACTTTGTAGGATTCTGAGACATCCTGGCGTTTGGTGATCGGGGAGCTGGCACGTATGATGCTTCACAAACTTCCGCAGATTAGAAGCCTATGTCCCTGATAGTTCTACTGCTTCTGCCATTCATTGGCAGCTGTCTGGCAGCGGTGCTGCCACACAATGCGCGTAACACCGAATCCCTGTTGGCAGGTCTGGTCGCTCTGATCGGCGTCGTCCAGGTGGCTTTGTTGTACCCGCAGATCGCCAATGGTGGTGTCATTCGCGAAGAATTCATGTGGTTACCCAGTCTCGGGCTGAACTTCGTTCTGCGAATGGACGGTTTCGCCTGGCTGTTCTCGATACTGGTACTCGGGATCGGCTCACTGGTCTCTTTATATGCCCGCTACTACATGTCACCGGACGACCCGGTGCCGCGATTCTTCGCATTTTTCCTGGCGTTCATGGGCGCCATGCTTGGCCTGGTGATCTCCGGCAACCTCATCCAGATCGTGTTTTTCTGGGAGCTGACCAGCCTCTTCTCTTTCCTGCTGATCGGTTACTGGCACCACCGCTCCGATGCCCGTCGCGGCGCCTACATGGCGCTGATGGTCACAGGGGCCGGCGGACTGTGCCTGCTGGCGGGGGTCATGATCCTCGGCCATGTCGTCGGCAGCTATGACCTTGACAAGGTCCTGGCCGCCGGCGATCTGATTCGCGCACATGCCCTCTACCCAATCCTGTTACCCCTCATTCTCATCGGCGCCTTAAGCAAAAGCGCCCAGTTTCCCTTCCACTTCTGGCTGCCCCACGCTATGGCGGCGCCCACGCCGGTCTCGGCGTACCTGCACTCGGCGACCATGGTCAAGGCCGGGGTTTTCCTGCTCGCACGCCTGTGGCCATCGCTGTCCGGCAGTGAAGAATGGTTCTACATCGTCAGCGGCGCTGGCGCGTGTACGCTGTTGCTCGGCGCGTATTGCGCAATGTTCCAGAACGACCTCAAAGGCTTGCTCGCCTACTCAACCATCAGCCACCTGGGCCTGATCACGTTGCTGCTGGGCCTGAACAGTCCGCTGGCCGCCGTTGCAGCGGTATTCCATATCCTCAACCACGCCACGTTCAAGGCCTCGCTGTTCATGGCCGCGGGCATCATCGACCACGAGAGCGGCACCCGCGACATCCGCAAGCTCAGCGGTCTGATCAGGCTGATTCCGTTTACCGCAACGCTGGCGATGGTTGCCAGCGCATCGATGGCCGGCGTGCCACTTCTCAACGGCTTTCTGTCGAAAGAGATGTTTTTCGCCGAAACCGTGTTCATCAATGCCACGGCGTGGGTCGAAGCCGCGCTGCCGATTGTCGCAACCATTGCCGGTACATTCAGCGTCGCCTATTCCCTGCGTTTCACCGTCGATGTGTTCTTCGGCCCAACAGCCACCGACCTGCCCCACACCCCGCACGAGCCGCCGCGCTGGATGCGTGCACCGGTCGAGTTGCTGGTGTTTACCTGCCTGATCGTGGGGATCTTCCCGGCACAAGTGGTAGGTCCGCTGCTCGCCGCCGCCGCGCAGCCCGTAGTGGGTGGCACCTTGCCGGAGTACAGCCTGGCGATCTGGCACGGCCTGAACGCACCGATGATCATGAGCCTGATCGCCATGTCCGGTGGCATCGCGCTTTACCTGTTACTGCGTAATCAGTTCAGACACGGCCGCTTCAAATACCCGCCACTGGTGGGACGCTTCAACGGCAAGCGTCTGTTCGAGCGCAGTCTGGTAGTGATGATGCGCATGGCCCGTCGCGTTGAACGCCGACTCGGCACCCGACGCCTGCAAATGCAATTGTTCCTCATGGTCTTGGCGGCTGTGCTCGCGGGACTGATTCCGATGCTGCACAGCAGCCTGAGCTGGGGTGACCGGCCGAAGATTCCGGGCTCGATCGTTTTCGTGACCCTGTGGCTGCTGGCGATTGCTTGCGCCCTCGGCGCCGCGTGGCAGGCCAAGTATCACCGTCTCGCCGCCCTGACCATGGTCAGCGTCTGCGGCTTGATGACCTGTGTGACCTTCGTCTGGTTCTCCGCTCCGGATCTGGCGCTGACGCAATTGGCCGTCGAAGTGGTGACCACCGTGCTGATCCTGCTGGGGCTGCGCTGGTTGCCACGGCGGATCGAAGAGGTTTCGCCACTGCCGAGCACGCTGCGCAAGGCACGTATTCGCCGTCTGCGCGACTTGATGCTGTCGATTGCGGTCGGCGCCGGCATGGCGCTGCTGTCCTACGCAATGCTCACGCGGCAGACGCCGAATGACATTTCTTCGTTCTACCTCAGTCGCGCCCTGCCTGAGGGCGGCGGCAGCAATGTGGTCAACGTGATGCTGGTGGACTTCCGAGGTTTCGACACCCTGGGTGAAATTACCGTGCTGGTCGCTGTTGCATTGACGGTGTTCGCCCTGCTGCGCCGCTTCCGTCCTCCGAAAGAAAGCCTGCAACTGCCGGCCCAGCAGCGCTTGCTGGCACCGGACGTGGTCACCGACCTGGTCAACCCGCGTTCGGCCAGCGACACCGCGCTCGGTTTCATGATGGTGCCGGCGGTGCTGGTGCGTCTGCTATTGCCGATTGCGCTGGTGGTGTCGTTCTACCTGTTCATGCGCGGACACAATCAGCCGGGCGGCGGATTTGTCGCCGGGCTGGTGATGTCGGTGGCGTTCATCCTGCAATACATGGTCGCTGGTACGCAGTGGGTCGAGGCACAAATGAGCCTGCGGCCACTGCGCTGGATGGGCACGGGGCTGCTCTTCGCCACCGCCACCGGGCTTGGTGCCATGGTGGCTGGATATCCGTTCCTCACCACCCACACCTGGCATTTCACCTTGCCGCTGCTGGGTGACATCCATATCGCCAGCGCGCTGTTCTTTGACATCGGCGTGTACGGCGTGGTGGTTGGCTCGACGCTATTGATCCTCACCGCTCTCGCCCACCAATCGGTGCGTGGTCACAAGAACGCGTCCCTGCCCAAGGCCGTCGCCAGCAAAGGAGCCGTCTGATGGAAGAAGTCATCGCAATCGCCGTTGGCATTCTCGCCGCCTCCGGCGTCTGGCTGATCCTGCGCCCACGTACATTCCAGGTGGTCATGGGCCTGTGCCTGCTGTCCTACGCGGTCAACCTGTTCATCTTCAGCATGGGCAGCCTGTTCATCGGCAAGGAGCCGGTGATCAAGGACGGCGTGACCCAGGACTTGCTGCACTACACCGATCCGCTGCCGCAGGCGCTGGTATTGACCGCAATCGTCATCAGCTTCGCCATGACCGCATTGTTCCTCGTCGTTCTGCTCGCCTCGCGCGGCCTGACCGGCACCGACCACGTCGACGGCCGGGAGCCTAAAGAATGATGGCGATGACTCACCTGATCGCCGCACCGATTCTGCTGCCGCTGCTGACTGCCGCGATCATGTTGATGCTCGGCGAGCGGCACCGTCCGCTGAAGGCGAAAATCAACCTGTTCTCCAGCCTTCTCGGCCTGTTCATCTCAGTGATGCTGCTGCAATGGACGCAAACCACCGGCGTGCCCGGCTCGATCGGCGTTTACCTGCCGGGCAACTGGCAGGCGCCGTTCGGCATCGTGCTGGTGGTTGATCGCCTCTCGGCGCTGATGCTGGTGCTCACCGGGGTTATTGGCGTCAGCGCCCTGCTGTTTGCGATGGCACGTTGGGACGGCGCGGGATCGAGCTTCCACGCGTTGTTCCAGATCCAGTTGATGGGTTTGTATGGCGCGTTCCTGACCGCTGACCTGTTCAACCTGTTCGTGTTCTTTGAAGTGCTGCTGGCCGCCTCTTATGGCCTCTTGCTCCATGGCTCGGGCCGGGCACGGGTTTCGTCCGGGCTGCATTACATTTCGATCAACCTGCTCGCCTCGTCGCTGTTTCTGATCGGCGCGGCGTTGATCTACGGCGTCACCGGCACTCTGAACATGGCCGATCTGGCGGTGAAAATTCCGCTGGTTCCGGAAGCCGACCAAGGCTTGCTGCACGCCGGCGCAGGCATTCTCGCTGTAGCGTTTCTGGCCAAGGCCGGCATGTGGCCGCTGAACTTCTGGCTGGTGCCGGCTTACTCTTCGGCCAGCGCACCGGTAGCGGCGATGTTCGCGATCATGACCAAGGTCGGCGTCTACACCCTGCTGCGCCTGTGGACGCTGCTGTTCTCCGCCCAGGCCGGAGCCTCGGCGTTCTTCGGTGGCGACTGGCTGATCTACGGCGGCATGGTGACCATGGCCTGCGCGGCGCTGGCAATTCTTGCCGCGCAACGCCTTGAGCGCATGGCCAGCCTGAGCATTCTGGTGTCGGCGGGGATCCTGCTGTCGGCCGTCGGCTTCGCGCAGCCGAACCTGATTGGTGCGGCGTTGTTCTATCTGGTCAGTTCGACGCTGGCGTTGAGTGCGCTGTTCCTGCTGGCCGAGTTGATTGAGCGTTCGCGCTCGGCCAACGAAATCCCACTGGAAGACGAAAGCGAACTGCTGCCGCGACCACAGGAATCCCTGCAACCGCCCAAAGGCATCAACCTCGACGACGAGCAGAAAGCCGTGGTCGGTCAGGTCATCCCGTGGACCATGGCGTTTCTTGGCTTGAGCTTTATCGCCTGCGCCCTGCTGATCATCGGCATGCCGCCGCTGTCCGGTTTCATCGGCAAACTCAACCTGATCAGCGCGTTACTCAATCCGCTGGGATTGGGCACCGCCGCGCCGATTTCCAACGCGGCATGGGCGCTGCTGGCGCTGTTGATCCTGTCTGGCTTGGCAGCGTTGATGGCGTTCTCGCGTCTCGGTATTCAGCGCTTCTGGACGCCAGAAGAGCGCCCGTCACCGCTGCTGCGCAAACTCGAATGCGCGCCGATTTTCCTGCTGTTGGGGCTGAGCATCGTCCTGACCTTCAAGGCCGAGCCGCTGATGCGTTACACCCAGGCCACTGCTGACGCATTGAATAATCCCCAGCAATACGTCAATGCCGTGCTCGGCACTCGAGCCGTACCGAGCCCGGAAAGCAAGGCCGCCCTGTTGGAGGTGCAGCCATGAAGCGTGTATTTCCGGCACCGTTGCTTTCATTGGCGCTGTGTATCTTGTGGCTGACGCTGAACCTGTCAATCAGCCCCGGTAACCTGTTGCTCGGCGCAATACTTGGTTTCGCTGCGCCGTTGATGATGCGCAAATTGCGTCCCAAGCAAGTGCGTATCCGCCGTCCATGGGCAATCGTGCGGCTGCTCCTTCTGGTTGGTCGTGATGTGGTGATGTCCAACTTGATCGTGGCTTGGGGCGTACTGAATGCAGGTCGTCGCCCGCCGCGCTCCAGTTTCATCAAAGTGCCGCTGGAGCTGCGAGACGCCCATGGCCTGGCGACATTGTCGATGATCTGCACGGTAGTGCCCGGTACGGTGTGGTCAGAACTGGCGCTGGATCGCAGCATTCTGCTGGTACACGTATGGGATCTGGATGACGAGGCGCAATTCATCGAGCACTTCAAGAGCACTTACGAGCGGCCGCTGATGGAGATTTTCGAATGAGCCCATTACTGTCGAATGCGATTCTGCTGACGCTGTTTCTATTCTGTCTGGCCATGCTGCTGACGCTGTTGCGTCTGTTCAAAGGGCCATCGGCGCAGGATCGGGTACTGGCGCTGGACTATCTGTACATCGTTGCGATGCTGATGATGCTGACTCTGGGCATTCGCTATTCCAGTGACACTTACTTTGAGGCGGCGCTGCTGATCGCCCTGTTCGGCTTCGTCGGTTCGTTTGCCCTGGCGAAATTCCTGCTGCGTGGCGAGGTCATCGAATGAACGCGGAACTGTCTCTTTGGGTTGAGATTCCTGTGGCGATCCTACTGGTGCTCAGCGGTGTGTTTGCCTTGATCGGCGCAATAGGATTGCTGCGGATGAAGGACTACTTCCAGCGCATGCACCCGCCGGCACTGGCGTCGACGCTGGGAGCGTGGTGCGTGGCACTGGCCTCAATCATTTGCTTTTCCGCGCTGAAGTCCGGGCCGGTGCTGCATGCCTGGCTGATCCCGATTTTATTGGCAATCACGGTACCGGTAACCACGTTGCTACTGGCGCGGGCGGCGTTGTTCCGCAAACGCATGGCCGGGGATGATGTACCGGCTGAAGTCAGTAGTCGCTCCACTGAAAGCGGTAGCTGAATTCAGACCTTGTGGTGCCGGGACTGGCCTCTTCGCGGGCAGGCCCGCTCCCACAGGATTCTGTGTCAGGGACAAAATTTGTGTACGACTCAGGCCACTGTGGGAGCGGGCCTGCCCGCGAAGAGACTGGCCCGGTCATCACATAAACCTGCTCAGCCTCAAACCCAAGCCACCGCCAGCAACCCCGCCCCCAACACCGCACACAACGGCGAATAAACCCACGTATCCAGCCGCGCAAAACGTGAGTCCTTCACCTCCTTGAAAAACCCCACCAGATGCGAATCACCAATCGCCCGGGCAAACATCAGCAGCGCAATGACACTGATCACCCACTGCAACGCCTTGTGATGTACCGGCGCCACGCCCCACCCGACCCGCAAACACACCAGCGCAGCAATCGCCAATAACACAGCCGCCACCAACAACGTGAGCCATCCCGATGGCTTGAACGCCGGTCGTAGCGTCGCCACCAAACCTTCCACCGGAACCTGCGGAACTGCCGCCACCGCCGCCCATTGCCCACCCAGCGCCCAATACACATGCACCAGGCTGATCACCGCAAACACTGTCACCAGCCATTGAGCCAACACAAAGGTCATGGTTGAAATCCTTGAAAGGGATTTGAACAAATCATCCTAGTCGCATTTTTTTCAAGTGCACGACCGATCAGCGGTACGGTAAAGTGCCGGCCCATGAAATTCTCCCGTTCCGATCGATCACTGCTGGCCTGGACGCTCTATTGCTGCGTCCTGTTCAACGTGTTCGCTTGCAGCATCGGTCACGGGCAAATGGTCGGCATGCAGCTCAACGGCATCGGCGGCCAGTTCTGTACAGTCGACCCGGCGACTCAAGCGCCGCTGGCCTCCAATCCCAGCGAAGAACAACTGCCGACGCTGTCCAAAGCCTTCGGCTGTCCGCTGTGTTCTGTCGGCGGCGGCATGGGGCCGGCGTTCAACTCCAGCCTGACCCTGGCGATCCTCCCAGAACAACACAGCCCGCCGCTGGCGCCCATCGCCAGTGCCGACCTCCCCGCCCGCCTCACCTGGCCCTCGGCCAACCCACGCGCCCCACCGCTCGCCTGAGTGTTACTGCCTTTTTGATTTGTCGGCCCACTGCGCCAACGCGCGGCGTTTGCCTGTGCGCTGACTCCTAGACATGCATTCAGGATTCAATGATGAAACAACTCACTTTGCTGGCGAGCCTGTGCGGCTGCCTGTCCGTTAGCGTCTGGGCGCAATCCACCATGGAACTGACGCCGATCAACATTGATGGCGAATCCGGCAACGAACCGGGCCTGAGCCTCGACCAGTCCAGCGGCATGGCTTCGCGACTCGGCTTGAGCGTCCGCGACACACCCGCCTCGGTGGCCATCGCCAATCGCAACGACATCGAGCGCCACGGCGCACAGAACTTCCAGGACGCCGCCAACACCCTGCCCGGCGTCAATGCCAGCGCACCGCCAGGCTTCGGCGGATTCATCTCCTATCGCGGCTTCACCAGCAGCCAGATCACGCAGATGTTCAACGGCATCAACGTTTCCGGAGGCCTCGCCCGTCCTGTCGATGCGTGGATCTATGACAGAGTGGAGTTGGTGGGCGGTCCGTCGTCACTGATCAATGGCGCAGGTTCGGTCGGTGGTTCGTTGAACTACGTGACCAAACTGGCGACCCGCGATGAACAGGCCGTTGAAGGCAGGGTCAGTTACGGCACCTACGACACCACCGAAACCGCGTTCGGCCTCAACCATGCGCTGACCGATCCAGGCAGCGAGGTGCAGCACTACGCGCGGCTAGACGTCAGCCACAACACCAGCAATGGCTACATCGATCGACAGGAGCGCGATGCCTGGAGCGTGGCGTTTTCGATACTCAGCGATTTCACACCAAACCTGTCGCATACCCTGGCCCTGGAGTATCAGGACGAACACGAAGACAGCCCGTACTGGGGCACGCCCGTACTTAACCCCAAGGCCGGCGAGTTGAAGATTGATAAACACAATCGCTTCAACAACTACAACGTCGAGGACGGCCGCTACGAACAGCGGACAATCTGGGTACGGTCGATCATCGACTACCGGATCAACGACAGCACCACCCTGCGCAACACGCTGTACCACCTCGACAGCCAACGCGATTACCGCAATCTCGAGACCTACCAATACAACGCCGACAACTCGGCAGTGAATCGTTCGACGGCGTACCAGGTGCGGCACCAAGGCGAACAGAACGGCAACCAGTTCGAACTGCGCCACGACAACACTTTGTTGGGACTTGATACGACGTGGTCCGGCGGTTTCGAATACAAGGTCAACCAAACCTCCAACTCGCCGCTCAACATAAAAGACGCGAGCGCGGTAAACCCGAACCACTATCGTCCTGGGTATTTCTACGACATTCCCGGCACCAACCCCGCACTGATCAGTGACAAGACCAACGAGGTCACCACCAAAGCGCTGTTCGTGGAAAACCGTCTGGCGTTGACCGACAAACTGTCGCTGCTCACCGGCCTGCGTTATGACGACATTGATCTCGACGTGACCAACCACCGCGCCGTGACCGCCGCCAATCCAAGGCACCTCAAGCGCAGTTGGGAGCCTGTCACGGGGCGCGCGGGCCTGACTTACCAGTTCATCCCTTCGGCCAACGTCTACGTGCAATACAGCACCGCGGCCGAGCAACCCAATGGCACACAGGACTTCGACGTATCGACCGGCAAACAATGGGAAATCGGCAGCAAGTTCGACTACCTGAACGGACGAGGCTCGGCGACCGTGGCGGCTTACACCATTGAGCGAAAAGACTTCGCCGTCACCGATCCACTGGACCCGACCCGCAGCATTGCGGTGGGCAAGCAGACGTCAAAAGGAATCGAGATTGCCAGCTCCTTGCGCATTACCGACAGACTGCTGGCCGAGGGCAATTTCGCCTGGGTTGACGCGCAGTACGATGATTTCACCGAAAAAAACGCGGCGGGCGCCGTGGTTTCGCGCAAGGGCAACACGCCCACCAATGTTCCGGACCGGGTTGGCAATCTCTGGCTGACTTATGATTTTTCGCCGCAATGGCAAGGTGGGGTCGATGCGCGATACGTGGCATCGGTATTTGCCGACAGCGCCAACACCCTGACCGTGCCGTCGTACACGTTATTCGGCAGCTTCCTCAGCTACAAAGTCGATTCGCACACCACCCTCACCGGTCGGGTGCGTAACTTGACGAATGAGGTGTATGCCGAGTTTGCGCATGTATCGCCGGCGTATTACCTGGGTACACCACGCACCTTTGAGTTGGCGGTGCAGACCAGGTTCTAAAAGCATCGCGGGCAAGCCCGCTCCCACAGTGACCGGTGTCGTACACACATTTTGTATTCGACAGAAAAACCTGTGGGAGCGGGCTTGCCCGCGATGAGGCCTGTGGCATCAACCCTCTATTTCAGATCAGCCGACACCTTATCCGCCACATCCTTCGGCAACCACGCCTGCCACACATCCGGATGCGCCTTCATGAACGCTTCAGCGGCCTGACGCGGTGCGGTGTGCTTCTCGCTCATGTCGGCCAACGCCTTGTTCAGCTCAGCAATCGGGAAATCGACTTTGCTGAAGAACTCGGCAATCTGCGGATACTGCTTCTGGAATGGCGTAGACACGCCAATCGACAGTTTTGACGCCAGCGAGCGGGTTGGTTTCGGGTTGGGATTATCGGCGTCAGTCAGCGTTTTCCATGCCTCGGCATCAAACGGCGGCTCTTCCAGCTGCACCAGTTTGAACTTGCCCAGCAACGGCGTCGGCGACCAGTAATAAAACAGCACCGGTTTACCGCGACGAATAGAAGAACTGATCTCGGCGTCGAGCGCCGCACCCGAGCCACTGCGGAAATTGGTGAAGTCGTCCTGCAACCCGTAAGCCGTGAGTTTCTGCTTGTTGACCACTTCTGAAGTCCAGCCAATCGGGCTGTTGAGGAAGCGCCCCTTGCTCGGGTTTTCCGGGTCCTTGAACACGTCCTTGTATTTTTTCAGATCACTGACACTGCGCAAGTCCGGCGCCAGCGGCTTGATGCCCTTGGCCGGGTCCCCCTTGATCACGTATTCCGGCACCCACCAGCCTTCGGTGGCGCCCTTGACCGTATCGCCCAGGCTCACCACCTTGCCTTCAGCCTCGGCCTTGACCCACACCGGGCTGCGCCCGGCCCACTCCTCGCCAATGACCTGAATGTCATTGTTGGCCAGCGCGGTTTCCAGAGTAATGGTGGTGCCGGGCAAGGTGTCGGTTGGCAACCCGTAGCCCTTCTCGACGATGATCCGCAAGACATCGGTGATCAGGCTGCCGCTTTCCCAATTCAGGTCGGCGAAATGGATCGGCGCCTGTGCTGCCATCGTCGATTGCGCTGACGCCAGCAAGCCGAATGTCGCCACGCTGGCGGCCAATAACCGTCGAAATCCGTTCATGCATTACACCTCGTGCTGTTCACAGCAATGACAGGATGGCCTGACAGAAGACCGCAAGCCTCTGAATACTCAGTCAACTGACTGTAGACGAGGTTCCTGCTTTTTTAGGACCTTGCCCCAGACGAGGTTAGCTTTCAGACTTTTCCTGCAAGCTTTGCAGCTCGCGTCTGACCATGCTGGCGTATTCCGCTGGACGCAACTCATAGATCTGCGAGGCCACCCATCCCAGCCACGCGCCTTGCAACTCGGCCTTCATGGCAAACAATCGCTTGGCCTCGTCACGCGCCTTGTCGATGTTCTGCGAATGAAAATCGGCGCGACTCAAACCGCCGATCACTCGCTGGCCTTGAAGGTCACCAGTTCGCCCTTGCGCCACTTCGCGGCTTTGCCAGTGACGGCTTTCAGGGTCTTGGTCAGGCCTTCCTGCAATTGCTCATTGGCGGCGAATACGGTCACCACGCTGTGACCTTCCTTGAACAGGATCGCATGGCCATCGGCGCTATCAACGAAGGCGTAATCGCCAAGCCCATAAACCGTGAGTTTTATTTCACGAAAACGAATATCCATCTTGCCACCTTCACGGCTGGGCAAGACCGATGCACTGAAGTGGTCGCCGACCTTGAGCTTCAGCCCCGGTTTGTCATCGACTACCAACGCACTTTGCGTGTCGAGCTCGGCAACATAAATACCTTCAGCGCTTTGCTCGGTGATGTAAACAAAACGCGATTGGAACTGCTTGACCAGCTTTGCACGCAAATCACCCAGCACGAACAAAGCATGCATATCGAGATTACTGACTGCCAAAGAAACATCCCCACATCTGAAAAACCGCACACGGGAAACGCGCACGGCAAAAAACGGCCAGGCCGATGGCACTGCCAATTGACTCAAATAAAAACCTGAACTGAGCAGAGCGCTCGTTCAACGCGAGGTTCGTAAGACTACTGGATTGTCACTCGCGAAACTCACTCCAACGTCGCCAAAGCCTGAAGGAAAAATCCTCACTCGCCATGAGAGAAAGTTGACTACGAACTTTAGGGAAAATTCTCACGAAGAAAAGCTCTTTTCCGACATATCGCTTGCGAAAAATTGCTTTAGATAAGCGCTGTCGTCAACAGGTACTGGCGATTCTAGAGCAGCGATGCTCATCAAGACTACCCACAACGGCCTGTAAATATCGGCCAACTGATGAAAAGGACTTCATATGTGCACTCTGACTCATTTCGCCATGCCCGCTGAGGCCCGACTCAAATCGCCTGTGATCCTGCGTATCACCGGTATGGAAGATCTGCCGGAATCCGCAACGAACGACCAGACGCCACGCTTTCAGGTGGTACCTGCAGGTAACGCTTTCTTTCACATTAAAGAAAAGTCGACCGGCCGTGTAAGAGGTTTCCGCGAGGATCATAACGAAGCTTGCGCGCTCGCCCGCTCACTCGAATTACAAATCGAACTCCTGGCCAGTGGCTGCCTCAGATAGAGAGAGCAATTGACTGCGCCATATCGGCGCGAATCAAAAGGAGTACGTGATGGATTTGCCAACCTATGATCTGAAAACCCTGTTCGATCAACTGGGACTGCCTTCAGAAGGCGATGCAATCGACGAGTTCATCGACGAGCATCAACTGGACGCTGACACCAAACTGATTGACGCCGAATTCTGGACCGAATCGCAGGCACAGTTGCTGAAAGAATGGCTACGCGGCGACGGCGAAGAGGCAGTCGTGGTCGATGAGCTCAACTTGCGCTTGCATCACGACGGCAAGTGACCTGATCAGTGCAGGCTGTCGCCAACCTCCGCCTTCAACTGCGCGAGCCACGCAGCCCTGCACTCCTCGGCCTCATCGCGACTGGCAAACGCGCTGCCACGTCGTTCACCGTTGAGCAAAACGACCCAGCAAACGCTTTGCCCCATCGCGCGCAAACCGGCGGGCACACCACTGCCGATCATCACGGCAACATCAACCCTGCACTGCATGTGGACCTCCGAAATTCATTAGCTACCTAACTAAGCGGGCATGTTAATGATTTCGCCACAGCGGAAACAGCAACCCTCGTGCACAGATTCGTTGCATCCAGCGTAACAATCGATCAGCGCGGACTTTCCGGTTTATAACCCAAACGCAAACCACCCCAGTGTCGGCCCTTTATCGTGATCGGCACCGACAGGTCGTGCATCAACTCGCCGGTGTCACGGGTGTAGGTCTGCAACAACACCGGTTGCTGATGGCTGCCACAGCGAATCCCGGTGCGGTCGGCGAACTTGCGCTTAGTCCGGTTGTTGACCGCATCGACCTGCGCATCGCCAGTCAGTGCCTGGCTGAACACCTGATTGTGCGTCGGCACATACCCCTGCTGCGTGCAGGCAATGGCGAACACCAGACCCTCGTGACGCGGCAACAACGGTTCCTGAATCGCCGGCAGAACCTGATCGGTATAGCGGTCGAATCGGGTTTGATACTTGGTAGGTTGAGTATTCGCGATCGCCTGATACTGGCGGTCGAACAGATCTTCGAGACTGATCCGCCCTTGCTCGACGTCCGCTTCGAAACGCGCCGCAATCTGACTCGCCCCTTCGCGCGCCAGATCATAGATGCGCTGGTGATAGTCATCCAGACCGACTTCGGCGAGACGTTCGCTGATGGTTTCTGCCTGCCCCTCCATCTGCACCGCCGCATCGGCGAGGCGCCGGGTCTGTTGATCGCTGATCGCCAGATCGCTGCGCATCTGCTCGATGGCCTTGAACAGACTGTCGAGTTGCTCACGATTGGTCTCGGCACCACGGGCGATTTCGCCGACCTGACTTTCCACCCCGGCCGCCAGCCGAGCAATGTTCTCCAGGTGCTGGCCAGTGTGCTCGACCTGTTCGACGCCAGTGTGCAAGTCACTGGACAGCTCGCGGATCTGCTCCACCACCTGCGCGGTGCGCTGCTGAATGTCGGCGACCATCTCGCCCACTTCGCCAGTCGCCGACGCCGTCCGCGCCGCCAACCCACGCACCTCATCCGCCACCACCGCAAACCCGCGGCCATGCTCGCCAGCCCGCGCAGCTTCAATCGCCGCGTTCAACGCCAAAAGATTGGTCTGGCTGGCAATCGACTGGATCACCAACGTCACACGTTGAATGTCATCGCTGCGCAGGCTCAAGGCTTCGATCAATTCACGACTGGCATTGGCGCGCTGACTGAGCTGACGCATGCGCGAAATCGAATCGATCAATTCGGTGCGCCCCGCCGCACTGCTGTGATGTGCCTCGCTGGCGGCTGCCAGTGCATCGCGGCTGAGCTGCGAAGTCGCGTGCTCGGTGGCGATCATCACCTCGGCGTTGCTGACAATCCGTGCCGCGGCATCGAGTTGCGATTCGAGCTTGCTCGCCAGCTCCTTGACCGAAAACGCCACGCCGGCCGCCGACAGGGCGTTATGGCTGGTGGTGTAGGAAAGGTCGCGGGTCAGTTCGGACATGGCGCTGCCGGTGTCGGCAGGCGGTGCATCGGGGACGGCTCGGGTGCGCAGGCGCGGCAGCCAGACAATCAGCACCGCCAAGGGCATGCCAATGTAAAGCGACCATTCACCCAGCGTCATGCCGGCCAACAACAGCATCAGGGCGATGCTTTGCAGGGTCGGTGCGATCCAGCGGTTTTTCGGCAAAAGCACTGGTGCAGGCAAAGCCCCAACCAGAGATCCATCTCTCGTCATATCAACACCCCACGCTTGTTCTCATTATTGTGACTGCATTAAACGCCACTACAACGCCATTATCTATGGTCCGTTAGTCGCGGGGTCTGAGTCAGGTCAATGAAACAATCGGGGAATCGCAGACGAGCAAAAACAAAGATCGCAGCCTCTGCAACCCCATGTAGGAGCTGCCGAAGGCTGCGATCTTTTCAGGGTGACCCACATTCATGGGTCACCGCACAGAATCAGGCCTGACGCTGGTGCTTATCGATCTGCTCGTGACGCTCTTGAGCTTCGATGCAGTACTTGGTGGTCGGGCTGATCAGCAGGCGCTTCAGGCCAATGGCCTCGCCGCTGTCGTCGCACCAGCCAAAACTGTCTTCCTTGATGCGCTCAAGGGCTTGTTCCAGTTGCGGCAGCATGCGCTGGTCGCGATCGATCGCGTTGACCAGCCAGGTGCGCTCTTCTTCAACCGAAGCCGCGTCCGCCGGATCAGCCGGGGTATCCAGGCTCTCGATGGCGATACGGTTTTGCTCAATGCGCTCGTGGGTTTCGACTTTCATGTTCTGCAACAGCTCTGCGAAGAAAGCGTGTTGCTCAGCATTCATGTAGTCATCTGCCGGCATGGCCAGCAACTTGTCCTTTGTCATTGATATCTCTATAAAAAAACGTGCATTAAGGCGAAATAGGGAGCGTTCCGGCGAACCGTGTCCGGTCGACGAAAAGGCATCGTTTATTGCAAATGCCACCCGGCACTCAATTTACGAGGGGCGGCAGTCTAAGGCCCGTTTCAGGCATCAGCAACTCTAAATACTGGGAATTTGTCCGACAAGGCCCGGAAATGGCTCTGACACAGGCTTCATTGCGGTTATCGGAGTGCGTTTATAGCAAGAAATTCAGTCGAGCGGCTGTATATAGAAGACAAACGGCTAACCAAGCGCCATTTGATCGCGATTTTTTCGCCTGCAAGTGCATCGTTTCAGCCAAGCAGACCCGGTAAACCACCACTAACATCAGCCACACCTCGCCACAGCGTTATCGATCAGCCAGAAGGATGACTTATGCCCCGCCCCGATCTGCCGGCCACCGACGAGCCTACCCTCGCCAGCCCCCCGATCACTGCCGAGCGTCTGCTGCAACTGATCACCGAAGAATACGAAACCCTGCCGCGCCAGCTTAAACGCATTGCCAGCTACATGAGCCAGCAGAGTGACCGGATCATGGTCGACCGCATCAGCGACATCGCCCGCGAATGCGAAGTCCATCCGTCCGCCATCGTGCGCTTCTCCCAGCGTTTCGGCTTCAGCGGCTTCAGCGAAATGCAGGCCTTGTTTCGCACCGCCTACACCCACAAAGCCTCGCCAGTGCAGAACTACCAGCAACGCATCCGCCACATGATCGCCAACCAGTCGCAGAAAGCCAGCGACGGCGACCTCGCCCGCGAGTGCATCGACGCCACGCTTTGCGGCATCGAACGTCTGGGCCGCGAACTCGACGACACCGCTTTTGAAAAAGCCGTCGACCTGATCGTCAACGCCGACAACATCTATGTCGTCGGCGTGCGCCGCTCCTTCGCCGTCGCCGACTATCTCGTTTACAACTTGCAACACACTCAGAAACGCATCCACCTCGTCTCCGGCCTCGGCGGCAGCTATCGCGAACAAATGCGCAGCATCCGCGAAGGCGACCTGGTCATCGCCATCAGCTTCACCCCCTACGCCAAGGAAACCCGACACTGCCTGCGCCACGCCCGCGAACAACAGGCAAGCACCCTGATCCTCACCGACAGCCTCCTCTCGCCACTGGCCAAACGCGCCAACAGCGTGTTGTTGGTCAATGAAGGAAGTGCGCTGGCTTTTCGTTCGTTGAGTGCGACATTGTGTTTGTGCCAGGCATTGTTTGTGGCCGTGGCCTATCGACTGGAATTGAATGTCGATGAGATCCACGAACAAGCCGGATTCGACGACTGACAATTCCTTCAACCTCGGCTAGGTTATGCCTACCCCACCGGTTTGGCTTGAAGGAACGCGTCATGAAACTGATCGGCATGCTGGACTCCCCTTACGTGCGCCGCGTGGCGATCTCCGCCAAACGCTTAGGGATCGACCTCGAACACGAGTCAGTCTCGGTGTTCCGCCACTTCGAGCAATTCCAGCAGATCAACCCGGTGGTCAAGGCGCCCACCCTGATCCTCGACGACGGCGTCGTCCTCATGGACTCGACCCTCATCCTCGACTACCTCGAAACCGCCTCCGGCAAAAGCCTGCTGCCGAAAGACTTGAACCAGCGCGCCCAAGCCCTGCGCCTGATCGGCCTCAGCCTCGCCGCCTGCGAAAAAGCCGTGCAGCTCTACTACGAACGCAACCTGCGCCCGGCCGACATCCAGTACCAACCGTGGATCGAACGCGTCGAAGGCCAACTCGCCGCCGCCTTCACAGCCCTCGAACACGAACTCGAAAAAACCGGCCTGCCCACCGACGGCACCCTCACCCAGGCCGGCATCAGTCTCGCCGTCGCCTGGAGCTTCACCGACCTCGTTGTCCCCGACCAGATTGATGTCGCGCGCTACCCGCGTATCGCCCAATACACTGCCTACGCTGAAACGCTTGAAGCGTTCGTCAGCACGCCGATGTCCTGATCATGAGCGCACCTGAAACCGCTGCACCGGCACTGAAAGAGATCTTTAACACTGAGCGTTTGCAACACATCGCCACAGAAATGAGCGCCGTGTACCCGGCGTTCAACGCCAAGGCTTTTTTGAAACACGCCAATGACGGACTCGCCGACCTGTCCGTCATGCAACGCATGGCCCGCGTCAGCGAAAGCCTGCACGCTGTGCTGCCGCTGGACTACGAAGATTCCCTCGATGTGCTGCGCGAACTCGCACCACGACTTAACAGTGGATTCGTCAGCATGTGCCTGCCGCACTACGTCGCCATCTACGGCGCGCACGCCTTCGATACCTCCATGGAAGCCCTGAAGTACTTCACCACTTTCGGCTCCTCCGAATTCGCCATCCGCCACTTCCTGCGCAGCGACCTGGAACGCTCCCTGGAACGGATGCACGACTGGACCCAAGACGAGAACCACCACGTCCGCCGACTCGCCAGCGAAGGCAGCCGCCCTCGCCTGCCGTGGTCGTTTCGCCTGGAAGCGGTGCAGGCGGATCCGCAATTGGCCGCCGGGATACTGGATAGGTTGAAGGCGGATGAGAGCCTGTACGTGCGCAAGTCCGTGGCGAATCACTTGAATGACGTGACGAAAGTGCATCCGGAATGGGTGCTCGACACGATCGAAGGCTGGTCACTGGAAAACAAACACACGGCGTGGATTGCGAAGCATGCGTTGCGCAGCTTGATCAAACAGGGGGATTTGCGTGCGTTGACGGTGATTGGCGCTGGGGGGAAGCCTGAGGTTGAGTTGCTGGAGGTGAAGGTTGAACCGGCGGTGGTGAGACTGGGGGAAGCGATTACGTTGTCGTTTGTGGTGAAGTCGACGGTGGCTGACGAGCAGAGGTTGGTGATTGATTATGCGATTGACTATGTGAAGGCGAATGGCGGGGTTTCGGGGAAGGTTTTCAAGTTGAAGACGGTGGTGTTGCCGGGGTTTGGGAGTGTGGTGGTGGGACGGAGGCAGGTGATTAAGGATTTTACGACGCGGAAGCATTTTGTTGGGGGGCATGGGGTGAGAGTGATGGTTAATGGGGAAGTGTTGGCAGGTACCGCGTTTAACATCATTGGGGGATGACGCCACAAAGAGATTTAGTGGGTTTGGGGAAGGTTGAATAGGTGCGAAATCGAGGGTGGGCCAGTTTTAGCCCATATTGGGCAGCTATTCACGAAGGACTGCTATCGGCCAGTAGCAGACACTCAGAAAGCGTCCTGAACGATCAGGTTCTCATGTTATGAAATCATCCAGCTGTCGTACCATCGGTACATCAACAAAAAGGAGGTTGATATGGGAAATGGTCAGGGCAAACGAGTCGTTGTCATTGGTGCAGGCATCGTTGGCGCGTCATTGGTGTATCACTTGGCAGATAAAGGCGCGAATGTCACTTTGGTAGAAGCTGAAGATATAGCTTCGGGAGTGACTGGCAGCTCATTCGCTTGGCTCAATGCCTCACACCTTGAACCCGACCCAATCGCGCAACTGCGCTGTTCGGCCATCAAGGAGTACCGCCGACTCGAAACGCAGCTGCCAGGTCTGGAGATAAGATGGACAGGCGCCTTGTCTTACAGCGTGATGGCGATTGAAGCGCTGCCAACCTCAGGTCACCAAGCTTCGGCAAACCTGATGTCTCGATCGCAGATTCTCGACTTGGAACCAAATCTCAAGAACCCTCCCCAGTCTGCTCTGTATGCGGCTGAAGAAGGAGCGCTGGACGCAGTGGCAGCTACGCATGCGTTGATCGCAGGTGCCCAGGCATATGGGGCGAAGATTCTCACTCAGACGCGAGTGCTCGGTTTTGTAACCCAGAGTGCAACGGTGACTGGAGTCGAAACAACAATAGGCATCCTCGATGCCGATATTGTCGTACTGGCAGCCGGGACAGCAATCACGAAGCTGGCAGACATGCTTGGAGTGTCCCTGCCAATAGCGGCATCTCCTGCCATTTTCATCCGTTACAAGTCACAACCCAACCTCGTGCATACCCTCATCTCCAGCCCTGAAATGGAAGTGAGGCAAAGTTCGGATGGTACGTTGCTGGCAGCAGAGGATTACCTGGACGACGCCGTGGAAAATCAGCCGGCAGCAATAGCGCTTCGAACTGCCAAGACGATCCAGAACGAACTCCATGGTGTTGTTTCCATAGATACGGAACGGGCTTGTGTCGGACTCAGACCCATGCCTGCCGATGGCATCCCCATCATCGGTTATCTACCCAAAGTGGGTGGCGTCTACGTTTGCGCAATGCATCCTGGAATTACTTTGGCGGCGGCAGTGGGACGTCTGGCCAGCGAGGAGATCATCGATGACAAGATGTCCAGTGCCCTTTGCCCATGCCGGCCCGATCGATTTTTGCAAGCGGAGGGAATCCTCTTGTGAGGCAGCAATCGGCCAAAAGCGGACTTTTTAGATAATTTGCTCAGGTATCACTGCCCTTCAGAAGCGGTGAATTTTAATCTGGATTCCCTCATCTGCATCCGGAGCACGAAAGTAGCTCGTGATCAAATCGAACTCAGCGTCGCTTGCTGCAAACTCATGCTCTGCGCGGCCATTGCGCTGATGTAGCCGCCCCCGACAGATCTCATCATCCACTTCGATGTAGTGGAAACAGTGGGGAATTTCGGCTGCGTCAGCCAGACCGCATAACCATTGCCGATCCTCTGGAGTGTTGGCCGGGAAATCCAAAATCACAGTCACGCCTGCCTTCAGCACATCGGTGACAAGCGGGCCCACCAGCGCCCGAATCTGACGTGCAAGCCGCACGTAATCGGCCACAGAATGGATCTGGTCAGGATAAAGCCTTGAGAGCCAATTATCCTCACTCATCAAAATAGCCGACCGTTCAGATGCCAAGGACTTGGCCAGCGTCGATTTGCCGGATGCAATCTTGCCTGACATTAAATGAAGCATTGGTTGAGTCATGGGGGACGTCTCCTTGTCGAGTACTGATGATGCTCATTGAAAAGCGTCGAAGCAACCGCAGATCGTCCACTGTCAGCTTTGGGGCGGAAGCGGTCGTCATGAACGTCCGGTATTGGCCGATTACAGCCATTCGTAACAGGCCACAATCGGCCAAGCACTCATGACGTCGTCCGGTAAACATCAAAACCCAGCGTGCTCTCGATAGTGAGCGGACAGAGCTAAACGCCCCCTAACCTCATATCAGTGCTCACCCGCGTTTACATTCGAGGCTTTCACCCAAGCCACGGATCATCTCCATCAATGCCTTCACCCGCAGTGGCAAATTTCCGGCTGGATACACCGCGTGCATCTGTGGGCTCTCGCCGCTGCTGGAGGTGAGTTTGTACTCAGGACAAACCCGGCACAGGCGCCCCGCTTCCACTTCGGGCTCGGCCATCCAATCCGCCAAGCGGGCGATTCCGACGCCTGCCAGGGCTGCCTGGAATACCGCCAGACCGGAGCTGAAACGAAATTTGGGGTGAACCCGAAAGCTGATGGCCTGCTCCTCACTGCGAAAATTCCACTCCTTGAGAATCCGTGGCGCCGTATGCAGGATCAGCGAATGCGACTCCAGCGCCTCGATGGAGTCGGGCATGCCGTTGCGCTCCAGGTAATCGGGGCTGGCATACAGATAACGTGAGTAACTCCAGAGCGCAAAGCCGATCAATTCGCTGGATTGTGGAAACGCGCCGCGAATCGAGAAGTCCAGCTTGCTCTTGGCCGGATCGATGATCTCATCGGTGAAAATCACATCGATGTTTACGTCTGGATAACGCTCGCAGTATTGCGCGATCAACCGGGGCAATACCCCGTTTCCGAGAACCTCGGGGGCGGAAAAACGGATCCAGCCGGAGGCCAGGCCGCTGAGACCGGCCAGGTCTTCATCCACCTCACGTTGCAGATCGAGCATTTTGTACGCGTGGGGCAATAAGTATTCACCCGCTTCGGTCAAGCTCACGGCATTGGACGAGCGATTGAACAACTTGAGCCCCACACTTTCCTCCAGGGCTTGAACGGCGCGGGTCAGTGCGCTGGGAGAGCGCCCCAGAGTCCGTGCTGCGGCGACGAAGCTGCGCTTGCGAGCCACCGTCGCGAAGGCTTCAAGTTCCCCCAACATATTCAATGCCACTCTCCACCTCATTGCATTTTTCACAACGCGGCATTGCAACACAAAAAAGTCCCTTCCGTTAACCTTCCCGCTCAACCCACAAGGATTGGGCAAACAGGAGCGCACGGACGTGTCGAAGCTGGATAAAGAAATCGGGAAAGCCGCAGCTTGTGTTGATGAAGTCATTCATGAATGGCTGGAAAAACAATCAGTGACTTCTATCCGACGGGAGATACCGCAAATTCATCTGTCGCTCGAAGAACAACGCACACTTCAGGCCGGTCTGGCATCGCTGGACGTGACCGATAGCACCTCGGGTATCCGCCACATGCCGGTCCTGGGGCAGTTGCTGGAAAGTGTCCTGTGCACCGAGAAAATCCAGCAGCTACGCAATTTCCCACAGTCCCCTGAAGTGGCAATGATCGTCAGGGGGCTGCCGTTGGACCCGCACCTGCCCGCCACGCCCTATGACCTGGAGCCGGGCATCGAGAACTTGTCGACGCTGGCCGGGGCTATTTTATCTGTGCTGCAAACGCTGCAAACCCGTCCGCTGGCGTACGAGGGTGAAAGCAGCGACACCGTGTTCCGTCACGTATCGCCCAAGCACAAGCGAGAGACCGAAAAGAGCTCCTATGGCTCGCGCGCGGATCTGGACATGCATGTCGACAACCCTCACCTGCCTTTGACCTGCGAACCGGTCTCGCAGTTGTCGGCCTGTCCGGAGTACCTGTCCCTGACCGGCCTGCGCTGCGAGCTCGACGTGCCGACGCGCATCGTCGCCATTGACGAGGTGCTGGCCATTCTGCCGACCTGGGTCGAAGAAGAATTGTCACGACCGAAATTCACCGTTCGCCGACCGGCCTCCTTCGGCAAACAGGGGAATGTGCTGGAAAACGTACCCTTGCTGTACAGAAGCGCAACCGATGGCCTGTATTGCCGCTACAACAAAGCGAGTGTCGAAACGACCTGCGCCAATGCGCAGTTCGCCCTCCAACTGTTCGCCGCCGCGGCCAATCATGCCGATGTCGTGCACCACATACTGCTGCAACCAGGCGACATGCTGATCTTCAAGAACCAGCAAACCCTGCATGCCCGGGATGGTTTTACACCCCGCTACGACGGCCGTGATCGCTGGATGTTGCGCGTGTTCGGGGTCAATGATCCGGCACGCGTGATGCCGCTGGACCCTCATCAACCCTATATAGTCAGAGCCTGATTCATGGTCGATATTGTCATCCTTTGCGTGTTCGCCTTCGCCGCCGGCCTGATCGATGCGGCGGTGGGCGGCGGCGGACTGATCCAGATTCCCGCGCTGTTCAACGTGCTGCCCACCGCTCAACCAGCGGCGCTGCTGGGTACCAATAAGGTCGCGGCCGCCTGCGGCACCGCATTCGCGGCCCGGTCCTTCGTGCGCAAGGTGGTGATCGACTGGGGTCTTGTGATCCCCGCCGCCTGTGCGGCTTTTGTCATGGCCTTCTTCGGAGCCGCCACGGTGTCGTTCGTACCCCAGTCGATGATCCGGCCGGCGGTGCTGGTGTTGATCGTACTGATGGCGATCTACACCTTCTGGAAAAAAGACTTCGGCGCCCTGCACAAACCCATGCACATCGGTACCAAGGAAAAACTGCTGGCGATCCTCATCGGCGGCGCCATCGGTTTCTACGACGGTCTGTTCGGTCCCGGCACTGGCAGCTTCCTGATCTTCCTGTTCATCCGCTGCTTCGCCTTCGACTTTCTCCATGCCTCGGCATCGGCCAAGCTAGTGAATATCGCGACCAACGTAGCGGCACTGATGTTCTTCATTCCGACGGGTAACGTGCTCTACCTGATCGCAATCCCCATGGCGGCATTCAACATCCTGGGCGCGCTCACCGGCACCTGGCTGGCGGTTCATAAAGGCGTGCCCTTTGTCCGGGCTCTGTTCCTGGTGTTGCTGGTGATTCTGATCAGCAAACTGTCCTACGACCTGATCCTGTAAACCAGAGGAAAACTACATGCACCCCATGTTCGATCGCCTCGTGGCACTACTCGATGCCCGCTCAGCCTCCTACCGAGTGTTGATGCACGATGCCGAGGGCCAGTCGTCGCGCGTCGCCGAAATCCGCGGCACCGAGCCCGGCCAAGGCGCGAAGGCCATGCTTTGCTCCCTCAAGGGTCAGGCCGAGCCCTATGCACTGGTGATACTGCCGGGCGACCAGAAGCTGGACATGAAGAAAGTCGGAGCGGCCCTGGGCGGGAAAAAAGCCGAGCTGGTGAAGGCCGAAACCGCCATGGAGCTGACCGGGTGCCGGATCGGCGCCATCCCTCCTTTTGTCTTCGATGAGCGGATTCAATTGATCGTCGATCCGGCCTTGACCACACGCTACGCTGAAATAGCCTTCAACGCGGGGCGGCTGGATGCGTCGATGGTGCTCGACACGAAGGATTATCTGGCGATTGCCATGCCTCGATTGCTGGATATCAGCCAGACTTGAGCAGATGTTTTCAGGGACGGATTTATTTTCATATTTATTAAAAAACGGATCTTGAAAATAGATCAGTCTGCTGGGTGGCAGCCATCGCCATTAGCCAACATCAGAATATCTGGCCCACTCACGCAGAAGATGAGGCCGAAAAATGTGAGCATCGTTGCCGATAAGGAAATCGCCATGTCACCGAACAAGGCCTGTCCCGTCATCCTCTCCAGTTTTCCTGCCACCCATATCCTTCTGTTCCGCCATCCAACAGCAGGTGTACAACTGGTAAAAGGGACAATTGAGCCAGGTGAAACTCCAGCTCAGACCGCGCTGCGTGAATTGAGCGAAGAATCCGGCATAGGGGCTGCCTCGCTGGTCAGCGATATCGGCTGCTGGGATGCAGAGCATCTCGACCAGATATGGTCATTCCAACTGTGTTTCACGCAGGAATATTTGCCGCAGCAATGGAACCATCTTACGCTCGATGACCATGGCCATAGCTTCAGCTTTTTTTGGGCTCCATTCGATAATTTACCTTTTGCCGACTGCCATCCGGTCTTCCGTCGAGCATTACGGTTCCTGACTGCCAAGTTGACCGCGAAAGGGTATGTGTTGGCTCACGAGCATTCGCAAAGCAACGCCCTCCTCAATACAATCTCGGCAGATCGACCAATCCAAAGGTGAACCGTGGAATTCAAACGGGACAGATTCAACGGCATCATTGTCGACGCTGCTTCGCTGCCGGACGACCCGCAAGCATTGTGTGGCGCCGTCGACGCGTTAGTCGCCCTCATCGAGCACGAGCGCCTGGCTCTGGCCTGGGTCACACTGCCGATCAGCAATGCTCAAGGCATCCCGGTCTTCACCGCTGCCGGTTTTTCCTTCCATAGCTGTCTGACCGATCAACTGACCCTCGTGCGCCGCCCATTCGAGCAGGCATTCGTCCCATTCATACCCACCCATACCATAGGGGCGGGCGCCATCGTCATTAACGACGCTGGGGAACTCCTCGTCATAAGGGAGCGAGGTACCACCGGGTTCAAGCTACCGGGGGGTCATGTAGACGCCGCCGAGCGAATTCAGGATTCGATCGAGCGCGAGGTGCTGGAGGAGACTGGGATCGAATCGAAGTGCGAATCCATCGTGGCATTTACCACCAAACACCCCTACCAATTTGGCAAATCGAACATTCACTTTATCTGCCGAATGACGGCCTTGACGCAGCGTATCAACATACTGGACACCGCCGAGATCGAAGAAGCTAAATGGGTAGCGCTGCAAGCCTACCTGGCAGACTCTGGCAACAGCCTGTCCAACCGGCAGCTGGTCAGCGACGTAGCGTTCAGCCAAGGGCTCGTGTGCACCGAGTATTCCGCCAACATCGGGCTCCACAAAAAACAAGAGATTTTCACGGCGGCTTGCTGATTAATCGAAATAGCCGCCTCCACCTTCATGTAATAGGGCTCGGTAAACGCCAACTCCCAAGACTCGGATTTGGGATCGGTTTTGCCTGATAGTGGATCTGAGGATTGGCATCCGGCCAAGAACAATGTGCATGGCAGCGTGATGCTTAGCTTCATTGGTCCACCGATTACCAACTTCCGTACGGGATGCCGTATTTCTCGATATAGCGCTTGGACTGTTCACTAACCGGGTATGCGTAACGCCCTTGGTTCTTGCCCTGACCAGGGCCTAACGGTTCGATCTCAGCTTGGGCCTTTGCCACTTTGATTGGACGATGGCATGAATCCCGAACAAAAACCTGCACGACGCCACCGGGTGCCAGGCCCAAGTAAATAGACGAGCTATAGCTAGCCTGTTCCTCTGGAGTCTCAGGGCATCGCTGATTAACGGAAGCCGTCATCAGTTGTCTCGCTTCTTCGGGCACATCCACCCAAACCTGATAGGTCTGCGGCTCTACAATGGATTGCCAGCGCACGTAAATGCGCTTAGGCAAATCTGCGCCAATCACAGCTTTTGCTGCAGCTCCTACAGCGTGCCAACCTCGCGCGGATTCTTTACCGTTTTCTGGTTCCCCGCCGGCAGCCGTACCTCCTCCTGTACGCTTGAACAGTTTGCCGTTTATGTCTTCGACGGCGCTGTCCTCAACCCACATCTTCATGTAATAGGGCTCAGTAAACGCCAACTCCCACGACTCAGATTTGGGATCGGTTTTGCCTGATCGCGGATCTGCGGATTGGCAACCTGCCAGAAACAATATGCATAGCAGCCCGAGGGGTAGCTTCATTGGGTTGCCACTCACCAACTGCCGTAAGGGATGCCGAACTTCTCGATATAGCGCTTAGCCTTTTCACTCACTGGATAGGCATAACGTCCACCGTGCTTCCCCTGCTCCGGCCCGAGTGGTTCGATCTCGCCTTGGGCGTGGGCAACTTTTATTGGGCGGTGGCACGAGTCTCTGACCCAAGCTTGAAGCACACCGCCCGGGGCTAGACCCACTAACAGCGTTGCCATGTATCGGGCGGTTCTTTCTGGAGTCTCCGGGCAGCGCTGGTGTGTTGACTTCACCATCAGTTGCCTCGCATCTTCTGGAATCTCGATAAAGCCTTGATAGGTTTTTTGCTCTGATATGGACTGCCAACGGACGAAGATCATTCTTGGTAGATCAGCGCCGGTAACTGGAACACCAGAACCGCCAACGGCTCCCCAACCTCGGGCAGACTCTGTCCCGTCATCTGGTTCGCCTCCGGAGGCAGATTTTCCGCCAACGTTGAAAAACATCATGTTCTTGATGTCCAGGACTGAGCTGTCTTCCACCCAGATTTTCATGTAACTAGGCTCAACGAACCCTAGTTGCCACCAAGGTGATTTAGGGTCATTTGCACCGGTTTCTGGGCCTCCGATTTGGCAGCCCGACACCAGCAAACCACCCAGCAGAGCAATCACTGCTTTCATCACTAAAGCGTCCATTCAGGTACGTGTCACGACTACCAACTTCCGTATGGAATGCCGAATTTCTCAATATAGCGTTTGGACTTTTCACTAACCGGATACGCGTATCGCCCTTGATTTTTGCCTTGGCTTGGTCCCAATGGCTCGATCTCGGCTTGAGCGCGTGCGACTTTGACCGGGTGATTACATGAGTCTCGAACCCAAACCTGCACGACACCACCGGGGGCCAGTCCCAGATACACCGAGGCCATATACCTTGCTTCCTGTTCAGGCGTCTGCGGGCAACGTTGATTAACGGATGACACCATCAGTTGCCTGGCCTGCTCTGGAATATCTACCCATGCCTGCCAAGTTTTTCGTTCAACGATTGATTGCCAGCGAACCCAGATACGAGCAGGTAAATCTGCACCTATTACTTTCCTTCCGCTACCACCTACTCCACCCGTCCACCCCCGGGCAGAGTCGGTGCCGTCTTCAGGCTCTCCCCCTGCTGCGGTTCCGCCGCCAGTTTTGAGAAAAATCTTGCCAGTAATGTCTTGAACAGAACTATTTTCTACCCAGACTTTCATGTAGTCCGGCTCAATAAAGGCCAACTCCCACCATCCAGATTTCGGATCGTTTTTTGCTGAAAGTGGATCAGCAGACTGGCAACTTGTGATGAATAGCGCGCATAGCAAGACGAGAAGTAATTTCATTACCAGAGCTTCCAATCAGCTACGTGAGGGTGTTGGACGCGAATCGAATCCGCCGTTGGAGCATTGATGTAAACGGCGCGAACACCGCTGCCATCTCTACGGCCAAGAGGATGATTCCAGTTTGCGGACATGTGAATGTACTTCAGTTTCAGCATCTGGTCTTCTTGTAATGACGTGACGTAGTTACCTGCAAGAAATCGATCACACAACTCCTGAAGCTCTGACGGAACTGCCAATTCAGGCGTATCTGGAATGTCATTGAACCGAACACCCTTCTCTTTTGCCAATTGGTGCATCACTCGTAGATATACCCTGGAGAGCATGCCACTCACAGGACGTTTGAGCTGCACTGCGGCGTAGACTCGTTTTTTACGTGGGCCGAGCCGATCTTGGTGATCTGTTGGCAGGAAAAGCGCATCGGGGGTGACGATCTCCAACATTTCATCTGGCCAACCTTTGGCGACCCACTGACTTTTCACAACTACAGCATCACGGTAGATCGACGTGGTGGAAATATCGGTGAACTGCGAGACCTCAAGCGTCTGCATTGGGCTGATGAGCACGCACTCTTGAACCTCGTCCTGGTAACCACCGCCAATGTCAGAATGAACGCCCGGAAGAGTGATTTCCAAGTGATCGGCCTTAACTCGACTCAAAGCAAAGTTGGCCCGGTATTCGTCGCGAGCAGAGAGTTGAATGACATCTGTGAAAAAACGACGATCAAGATACAACTTGATGCCCGTAGCGATGGGGCTTTTGATATCGCCCACATTTGACCAACCAGCAATCGACGGGACAGTGTCGAACAGGCCAATAAAGCCCATGTTGATGCTGCCATGGTATTGGTCAATGAACGTTCGGCTGAAGGCTGTGGTGTGACTTCGCAAAACATCCCCCAGCGGACCTTGCTTTCCTCGTACGACTTCATTGGCAAAGTGTCGAGCTGCAGCGGCACCTCGGCTAAAACCAAATGTGTCAAACGTCAGAGAGGTGATTTCACTATTGGGATGGTTGTCCAACACATCCTTGATACGCAGTTTGATTTCTGTAAACGAATGCTGAACTCGCCCGGCAACGCCGGTTTCTCCTCGGCCGGTGCCTGCACCAAGCGTACTGTCCTGCTTGCCTGATTCCGTACCGATTCCCTCGACATAGATCATGCGGAAGGCTTGCTTCTGCGAACTGCCTCCTTCGCTTTTTTGAGGTGCAAAGTACAGCTCACTTAGCTTGTATACGTTACTGGTGTCGTTGGCGTAGCTACTATCAGGGTCCCCCATATAAGGCTGACAGCTCGCAGGAATATCCTTCGGCGCAATCGGATGCTGCGCACCACACAGCAACCCAGCTGCCGTGTTGTTCGCATTATTTCCAGTGCCATCAAAGAACACACCAATCCGCAGCGCAATGCCGATTTTCTCAGGCTCGGGTGCGGGTTCTTTCCCGTGTTTTTCGTATTCAGCCCAACGCTGGGCGTGGATATCGACGGGTTTGGCTTCTTCGTAGCGATAATTTTTCGGGGGGTTGGGGACGTAGCCGCTCAATCCTTGATTCCTTGCTCTGATCCTTGAGAACGGCCCGAAGGGTGACAGCCGAGGCCTGGGGGCGCAAGGCGTGGCCGTGTGCCAGCGCGGTTGAGACAGTGTGATGTGACGAGGGTTTCCCCTCGTCTTGGCGGAGGGCTATTTCGTGATTACGACGTTGTCCAGCGCTTGGTTTACGGCCAGTTCGCCGAGCATTACGACCTGCGCGATTCCTAGCGCAGTTTTGCGGTGGGAGATGTCCAGCATGGCGGCGAAGTTGTTGAGCATTTCGCTGGCCGAGCCGAGGGTTTCGCTGGCGTTGGCTAGCAGGGATTCGGTGTCGTACTTCGGGTTGGCGAAGTACATGCGGTCAGGTTCGTTGGTGCTGGCCATGATTTGGTCGGCAGGCTTGAGGTAGTGGTCGAGGGCGCGTTCGGCGGCTTCGTGAAATTTCCTGGAATCGGGGGATTCGTAGGGGGATGTGGGGTCGGTTTCTGGCGGATTGGGTGTTGGTTTGAACATGGTGAAACTCCTGATTTTTCAATAGGAGCTACCAACATCACTTGCAGATGATGGGTGGCAGCTATGCGCGGGTCTGCAAGACCGGGAAACCAGGCACCCGGCAGACCCGAGGGTCTCCCGCACAAAGCCGCCATTGAGTGGACACAAGTGAGTGTCCCTTGGCAGGGCTATGCGACTGGTTTCGGCGGGCTTGCAGACCCGATCACTGATGAGCAGTGACGGGAATCAAGTTACGGGGGGAGTTCCAGGCGCACAAGCCGGCGGATTCTGGCGTAGTCGTAGGCGATGGCGCAAGACGTTGTAGGGCTTGGGTCGTTACTGGAGGCTTCGTTTAAACAGCATCGGGATTGTCTGTTTATTTTGGTCTGGGATTCAGATGGTGGCTGGGCTGGCGCCATCGCTGGCAAGCCAGCTCCCACAGGGGTTTCGGCTAGTTTGGGATTTTCGGTGATTGGGCTGGCGTCTTCGCGAGCAGGCTCGCTCCCACAGGATTGTGGCTGGTCTGGGATTCAGGTGGTGGCTGGGCTGGCGCCATCGCTGGCAAGCCAGCTCCCACAGGGGTTTCGGCTGGTTTTGGATTTTTGGTGATTGGGCTGGCGTCTTCGCGAGCAGGCTCGCTCCCACAGGTTTTGTGGCTGGTCTGGATTCAGGTGGTGGCTGGGCCGGCGCCATCGCTGGCAAGCCAGCTCCCAAAGGGGTTTCGGCTGGTTTTGGATTTTTGGTGATTGGGCTGGCGTCTTCGCGAGCAGGCTCGCTCCCACAGGTTTTGGGGCTGGTCTGGATTCAGGTGGTGGCTGGGCCGGCGCCATCGCTGGCAAGCCAGCTCCCACAGGGGGTTCGGCTGGTTTTGGATTTTTGGTAGTTCATCACTGCCCTGCCCTCACTTTTTGCCGCTGGCCAGATGATACGCAACCAACGCATTGGCATGCCCGTGGCCCATGCCGTGTTCTTCCTTGAGCCACGCCACCAGTTCCATGTGTTTTTTGTCGGTGACGCTGGCGAGCAGGTTCAGCCAGTGGTCGATGGGTTGGCCGTACTTTTTCTCGATGGAGGGGAAGTACGACGCCGGGCCTTTTACTTTGTTGTCTTCGTTCATGCTAAACGCTCCGTGGGTCGCGACGGAGGGTCGGCGGACGCTCCTTGTCGGCAAGGCCTAAGCGTGGACGCGAAGTGCGGATCCGGCAACTGCCTTGCGCTACCCGACAGCGCAAAACCCGTGGCATGAGGTTGCTCGCGATGGCGGTGTGTCAGCCACTGATAATGTCGGCTGCTACGGCCCCATCGCGGGCAAGCCCGCTCCCACAGGGATTGGGGTGGAAGGTGATCAGCGTGAACCTGTGCGCCCCGGCAGCATGCGCACCAGCGTGTTATCGCGCACCCAGTAATGGTGAAACAACCCCGCCAACGCATGAAGGCCGATCAGCCAGTAGCCGGTGCTGCCGATCAGTTCATGCCAGTACTTCAGGCGTTTGGCAAAGTCCGGGTCGATGGCGACCGGGGCCGGTACGTGGAAGCCGAAGTACGGGAACGGTTTGTCGCCGGCGGCGAGCATCAGCCAGGCGAGGATCGGGGTGGCGATCATCAGGCCGTAGAGGGCCAGGTGCGTGAGGTGCGCGAGGCCGGTTTGCCACGCAGGGGGTTTGGGGGTGATCGGTGGGCGCGGGGTCAGGCGACCGAGCAGGCGGATCCATACCAGGGCGAAGATGCTGGCGCCGAACAGGCCGTGAAAGCCCATCAGCAGGCCGCGCGCTTCGCTGCCCTTGGGCATGTAGCCCTTGATTTCGACGCACGCGTAGACGCCGACGAACAGCGCCAGCATCAGCCAGTGCATCATGATTGAAAGTTTTCCATAACGGTTTACGGCGTTGTCGCGGGTCATAAATAGCGCCTCGTGATTGTCGTGAGTGACGGTCGATGCGCTCGACGGTCACGTTCCTTGGGCCGGGCGAACCGACGGTGTGAGCCTGCCCGGCCAGTCTTAAGACAGTCTGAAGATCGGCTCACAGGTTAACCTTTTTTCACCTTCAGACTTCGTTAAGAAATGGCTTGGATACTCCTCTCAAACCTATTGAGGGAGGCGTTCTGCCCATGCCCGATTTCGACTGGAACATCCCCCTGCCCCTGCACTTCGGCCAAGCCGAAACGCCGCAGATGACGCTGACCAATGCCTTGCCGGATGACGGGCAACGGTCGGCATTCGAGACGTTTATTCAGCAGCGCTTTCGCAAAGCCCACGGCGCTGACATCCGCCATTTCATGCCCGAGCTGTTCGGCATGCACAACGCCGTGGGTGAGCTGTGCGCGGTGGCCGGTGTCCGTCGCGCCCATGTGGAGCCGCTGTTTCTCGAGCGCTACCTGGATGAACCGATCGAGCCGGTGATCAGCGCGGCGGCGGATCGCCCGGTGACGCGCAACGGCATCGTCGAAGTCGGCAACCTTGCCGCCAGCGACACCGGCAGTGCGCGTCTGAGCATCATCGCCATCACCTATTTACTGGCCATGGGCGGTCTGGAGTGGGTGACGTTCACCGGCAACATCGGCTTGGTCAACAGCTTCCATCGTCTCGGCCTGAATCCAGTGACATTGTGCGCCGCAGACCCGGAGCGACTGGGTGACGAGCGTCAATATTGGGGCAGTTATTACGAGAGCAAACCCTGGGTTCACGTCGGCAATATCCGCGCCGGGTTTATCCATTTGCGCAATATCGGACTGTTCAACCGGCTGGGATTGCCGACTTCGATTGAAGGAGCTTTCCATGTCGCTTGAACTGCAACGCTTTCAGGAAACCCTGCGCAGCCATGCCGGGCGCAATGACAACGCGGTCGCGCTGTGGGGCGATACGCTGAAAATCGATTACACGACCCTGTACGCCGAGGTGCTGTATCGCCAGGAGCGTTTGCGCGATGAACACGTGCAAGTGGTCGCACTGGTGCTGGATAACGGCGTCGACGCGATGCTTTGGGATTTGGCGGTGCTGTTCGAAGGCCTGACCTGTGTGACGCTGCCGCCGTTTTTCAGCCCGGCACAACGCGCCCATTGTCTGGAGCTGAGTCAAGCTGAACGGGTGATTGCCGAGCCAGAACTGGAGGCCGAGTTGCTCGGCGCCGGTTATGTGAAGAACGGCGAGTTCTGGTGCCGCACATTCAGTGGACCGAGCCGCATGCCCGCCGGCACCGCCAAACTGACCTTCACTTCCGGTACCACCGGCACGCCCAAAGGGGTATGCCTGAGCGCCGACAGCTTACTGCGGGTTGCACGCGAGCTGGATCAGGCGAGCGAGCCGACCGGTCCGGCGCATCATCTGGCGCTGTTACCACTGGCGATCCTGCTGGAAAACCTCGGGTGTTATGCGGCGCTGTATGCCGGTGCGATGTTGAGTCTGCCGAGCCAGAAAACCCTCGGCATCCAGGGCGCCAGCGGCGTCGATGTGCCACGCCTGCTGGGCTATCTGGCCAGCCGTGCGCCGGAGAGCCTGATTCTGGTGCCGCAACTGTTGCTGATGCTGGTCAGCGCCGCCGAGCAAAAAGCCTTCGATCCACAAAAACTGCGTTTTGCCGCCGTCGGCGGCGCGCGGGTTTCCGAGGATCTGCTGCACCGTGCGCAACGTGTCGGCCTGCCGGTTTATGAAGGTTATGGCTTGTCCGAATGTGCGTCGGTGGTGTGCCTCAACCGTCCCGGTGCCCGGCGCCCAGGCAGCGTCGGCAAACCCCTGCCGCATGTCGAAGTGCGGCTGGCCGAGGACGGCGAAGTGTTGATCAAGGGTTCGCCGCTGCTGGGTTACCTGGGGGATGCGCCGTACGCCGAAGAATGGTGGCCGAGCGGCGATCTGGGTGAGTTCGACCCGGAAGGTTTCCTCTTTCTCAAGGGGCGTAAGAAGCATCAGTTCGTTACCAGTTTCGGGCGCAACGTCAACCCGGAATGGGTCGAGTCGGAGCTGACCCAGCGCCGCCATATCGCCCAGGCCTTCGTCTACGGCGAAGCGATGCCGCACAACCACGCCCTGCTCTGGCCGCATCGCGCCGATTGCAGCGACGCTGATCTGGCTGCGGCCGTCGCCGAAGCCAACGAAGCCTTGCCCGATTACGCCCAGGTACATCGCTGGACACGTCTAGCGCAACCCTTTACCGCCGCCAATGGCCTGCTCACCGCCAATGGCCGCCCGCGCCGCGAAGCCATCGTCGCGCATTACCACACCCAATTAACCGAATCCGTTATCTGCGAGGCATCCGCATCATGAGTTTTTTCGACACCCTGCAAGAAGCCACACAACGGGAACGCCACGAGCTGTTCAACCTGCCGATCATCGTTGATGCGCTGCAAGGCAAGGTCAGCCTTGAGAGCTATCGGGAATTTCTCGCCCAGGCCTATTACCACGTGCGCCACACGGTGCCGTTAATGATGGCTTGCGGCGCGCGTTTGCCGACACGCCTTGAGTGGCTGCGCAAAGCCGTGTGCGAGTACATCGAAGAAGAATACGGCCACGAACAGTGGGTGCTCAACGATATTGCCGCATGTGGCGGTGACCGAGATGCGGTGCGCGATGGTCAGCCGTCGCTGTCGATCGAGTTGATGGTCAGCTTTCTGTACGACCTTATCGCCCGGGGCAATCCGGTGGGGCTGTTCGGCATGGTCAATGTGCTTGAAGGCACCAGCATTGCCCTGGCCACCCACACGGCGGGCAGCATTCGCGAGCGGCTGGCGTTGCCGGAAACGGCGTTCAGCTACCTCAGTTCCCACGGTTCGCTGGACATCGAGCACATGCAGACCTATCGCCGCTTGATGAACCAGCTCGAGGACCCGCAAGACCAGGCCGCCGTGATCCACGCCTCGAAAGTCGTGTATCGCCTGTACACCGATATGTTCCGTGGATTGCCGCGTGAAGTGCAGGCTCAACATGCAGCTGCATGAAGCGCGTGTTGTCCTGACCGGTGCCAGTGGCGGTATCGGCATGGCCATCGCCAGTGCCTTGTGCGCCGCCGGTGCGCGGGTGCTGGCCGTGGCCCGGCATCAGGAAGCCCTGCTGCCGTTGCTTGAGCGGTATCCGCAAAATCTGTACTGGGTCGGCGCCGACCTGACCTTCCTCAGCGACCGGCGCAAAGTGCTGGCCGCCGCCGAGGGCATCGGCGGCATCAACCTGTTGATCAATGCGGCCGGGATCAACCACTTCGCCATGCTCGAACAGCTGGACGACAGCGACATCAACGCCATGCTGGCGGTGAATGTCAGTGCGCCGATCTGCCTGACGAAACTGCTGTTACCGCTGCTCAAGCAGGCGGACAGCGCCATGGTGGTCAATGTTGGCTCCACCTATGGCTCGATCGGCTATGCCGGTTACGCCAGTTACTGCGCGAGCAAGTTTGCCTTGCGCGGTTTCTCCGAAGCGCTGCGCCGGGAGCTGGCTGACACGCGGGTCAGCGTTCTTTACGTCGCGCCGCGCGCCACCCGCACGTCGATGAACAGCTCGGCCGCGCAAGCCTTGAACGATGCACTCAAGGCCAACGTCGATGACCCGCAAACCGTGGCGTCGGCGGTGATCCACGCCATCGCCGGCGATCGCCGCGATGTGTATCTGGGCTGGCCGGAGCGGTTCTTCGTCCGCCTGAACAATTTATTGCCGCATCTGGTGGATCGTGGCCTGCGCAAGCAGTTGCCGCTGATCCGACGCTTCAGCGAAAAAACCGACAACGAGATCCTCAAACCATGAAAAAAGTCTTCGCTTGCCTGCTGCTCGCTGCCCTCAGCCAATCCGTCTGGGCACTGGACGCCACCGATCAACAGCGCCTCGCCGGGATCCAGCAGAGCTGGGCGCACATCCAATATGAAGTCGCGGAAAAACAGCGCGCCGCCGCCTTCGAACAGCTCTCAACCGAGGCGACTGCCTTTACCACGCAACGCCCCGCCGCGGCCGAAGCGTGGATCTGGAAGGGCATCGTCACCAGCAGTTGGGCCGGTGCCGAGGGTGGGCTCGGCGCCTTGGGCAAAGCCAAGGACGCCAAGGCTGACCTGGAAAAATCCCTGACCCTCGATCCCAAAGCCTTGAATGGCTCGGCCTACACCAGCCTCGCCGCGCTGTACGACCGAGTGCCGGGCTGGCCGATCGGTTTTGGTGACAGCGACAAGGCCGAGCAATTGCTCAAGCAGGCGTTGCAACTGAACCCGAACGGCATCGACAGCCTGTACTTCTGGGGTGATCACCTCTACCGTGAAAAACGCTACGCTGAAGCCAAGGTAGCGCTGCAAAAAGCCCTGCAAGCCGCACCGCGCCCAGGCCGGGAAATCGCCGACGCCGGGCGCCGCAAAGAGATCGCCGCCCTGCTGGTGGACGTCAACAAGAAACTCGACTGACAGGAGTGCGCGTGCGTTTATTACTGATTGAGGATGACGTCGCGCTCGGTGAAGGCATTCATCAGGCGCTGGGGCGTGAGGGTTACACCGTCGACTGGCTCAAGGACGGCAGCAGCGCGTTGCATGCACTGCTCAGTGAAACCTTCGACCTGGCAGTACTCGATCTCGGTCTGCCGCGCATGGACGGCATCGAAGTGCTGCGCCGTTTGCGCGACAGCGGTTCGAATCTGCCGGTGCTGATTCTTACGGCCCGCGATGCCACCGAAGACCGCATCGCCGGGCTGGATGCCGGGGCCGACGATTATCTGGTCAAGCCGTTCGATCTGGCTGAACTCAAGGCGCGTTTGCGCGCTCTGTTGCGGCGCAGTGCCGGGCGCGGTCAGGCGCTGATCGAGCACGCCGGCATCAGCCTCAACCCCGGCACCCAGCAGGTCAGTTATCAGGGCCAACCTGTGGCGCTGACCCCAAGGAATATCAGTTGCTGCACGAATTGCTCTCACCGCCGGGTCGGGTAATGACCCGCGACCAACTGATCCAGTTGCTCTACGGCTGGAACGAGGAAGCCGAAAGCAACACTCTGGAAGTGCACATCCATCACCTGCGCGAGAAGTTCTCCACCGACCTGATCCGCACCATCCGTGGCGTGGGTTATCTGGTGGAGGAGCGTCGATGACTTCAATCCGGCGCCGCACGCTGACGCTGATCATCGGCCTGCTGCTGGCCGGCCTGGCAGTGCTCAGCACGTTCAATGTGCATGACAGCAACCACGAAATCGCTGAAGTCTACGATGCTCAACTGGCGCAGAACGCGCGTCTGTTGCAAGGCGTGATGCGCATGCCGATGGCGAGTACCGAACACGCGCAGTTGTATCAAGCGTTCAATCAGGCCCTGGGCGAAGCCAAGCCACGGGTCGATGGCCATCCTTACGAAAGCAAGATCGCCTTTCAGGTATGGAACCCCAAAAATGAAGTGCTGGTACACACCGCCAGCGCGCCCTCCTTTACCGCACCACCGACCCGACCGGGCTTCAGCGACGTAGTGGATTTGAAAGGCCGGCAATGGCGGGCGTTCATGCTGGAAGACAAACAGAACGGCCTGCGCATCTGGGTTGGCGAGCGCGATGATGTGCGCGCCGATCTGGTCGACCGCATCGTGCGGCACACCCTGTGGCCGAACATGCTCGGCAGCCTGATTCTGGCGGCGATGATCTGGCTCGCCATCGGCTGGGGCCTCAAGCCACTGGCGAACATGGCCGCCACCCTGCGCGCCCGCCACAGTGGTTCGCTGGAGCCATTGCAACTCACGCCGCTACCCAGCGAGCTGGAGCCGATGCAAGCAGCCCTTAACCGCATGCTCGCGCAGATCCAGGAAGTGCTCGGCCGCGAACGCCGCTTCATCGCTGATGCCGCCCACGAAATGCGCACCCCGCTGGCGGTGCTGCGCGTGCATGCACAAAACCTGCTGGAGGCCGGCACCGAGCAGGAACGCCGCGAATCCCTGGAATTTCTGATCTCCGGCGTCGACCGTACCAGCCGTCTGGTCAACCAGTTGCTGACCATGGCACGCCTCGAACCGAAATCCGACCCGCCGCCGCTGCAACGCATCGACCTGAGCGAAACCGTGCGTAACAGCCTGGTGCAACTGACACCGTGGCTGCTGAGCAAACAGCTGGAACTGACCTTCGAGGACAGCGCCGAACCGTTCCACGTCATGGCCAGCGCTACTGCCATCGATATCGCCCTGAACAACCTGATCACCAACGCCGCCAACTTCTCCCCCGAGCACGGCATCATCACCGTGACCCTGACCCGAGCCGACGGCTTCTGTCATTTGAGCGTCGACGATCAGGGGCCGGGAATCGATGAAGCGGATCGAGAGCGATTGTTCGAACGTTTCTACAGCCGTGGCAATCCTCAGGGGGCGGGATTGGGGCTGACCATCGTCAACACCATTGCAACGCGTTTGGGTGGACGGATTACATTGGTCAATCGAGCTGAGGGTGGCCTGCGCGCGACGTTGTCGGTGCCGCATGAACAATGATTGGCCAGGCCCGGCACGCTTATCCTGAGCGTCAGGTGTGCAAGATCGCAGTGGCTGACGAGATCACCAGCAGCACGGCCAGAATCCGGTTCAACCAGCGCAACTGCGCCGGATTACTCAGCCATCGCGCAGCGCCCCGCCCCAACAACGCCCACACCGCAAGGCACGGCAGTGACACCAGAAAGAACACCAGACACAGCGCATTCAGCCCTTGCCCTTGAGCGGTGAACACACTGATCACGGCAATCGCCATGAACCACGACTTGGGGTTCACCCACTGCAACAACGCCGCGCCAATCAGGCCCATCTCGACTTTCTCTCCAGCGGCCGAAGGGTCGATGGCCGTGACCGGCGCACTGAATATCTGCCACGCCAGCCACAGCATCCAGCACAACCCGAGGCCGCTGATGATCGGGCGCACACCGGGCAGCATCAGCGTGCTGGCGCCGGCGCCCGCCACCCAAACCAGTGAGGCTGCGCCCAAACCGGCGCCGAGGATAATCGGCAGACACGGCCGCCAGCCGCGTCGGGCACTGGTGCTGAGGACGATCAGGTTGGTCGGGCCCGGGGTGATGGAGGCGACGAAGGCGAAGAGGATGAACGCAAGCATGGCACGGCCCTTTAGGAAGTCAGGGCGTACTGTGGCGGTTGGGGTAAGCGGCCGTCTTGAACGTTTGTTCAGCGGCGGATGATGCCTGTGGCGCGCTGTTGATAGGCGCCGGGGGTGATGCCGTAGGCGCGTACAAACCAGCGGCCGAGGTGGCTTTGGTCAGAGAAGCCAAGTCTGCTGGCGACGTCCACCGGTTGCACGCCGGCGGCGAGCATCTGGCGGCCACGGCTGAGGCGCAGCTGGATCAGCCAGGCGTGCGGTGCCAAACCATAAGCGGCTTTGAACGCCCGGGTAAGGCGAAAGCGGTCAGTGCCGCAGACTTGCGCGAGGGTGTGCAGGCTGATGTCTTGTTCGTGATAGGCCATGAGGTAATCCCGGGCCTGTCTGGCGACCAGCGGTGCCCGGTTGGCGGCGGATACCTGCGGGCGCTTGTACAAATGCGCAGCCAAACGTTCCAGCAAAGTGTCCAGCGCCACGTCACGGACCATTTGCACGTCTTGCTGGTGCAGCGCATTGAACGCAAACAACGTTGCGCGAGCCAGTTCCGGGTCGTCATTCAATACACTGCCAATGCCCGGCAAACCGCTGCCGTAACCGCCCAAGTGCAAACCGTCCAGCGCCTGTTCCAGCCACGAAGGTTGCAGGTACAGCATGCGATAGGTGAAACCCTCAGGACTCGGCGCATCGCCGTCATGAATGTCGCCCGGTTCAAGCATGAAAACCTTGCCCGGCGTGCTGTCATGTCGCGCCCTGCGGCTGTTGAAGCGCTGCACGCCTTGCTCGGTGAAGCCGATCAGGTAGGTTTCGTGCCAGTGCGGATCGTACGCGTGCGCATGCCCGGCAAAATGCGCGTGCAGTGTTTCAATGCCGGTTTCGCGGTCGTGGCTGAGGTTGATCCAGTTGCTCATGGCTCGAGTACAGTGATGGGCTGCACGCAGTAATCCACAATCGGCTGCGTGCGGCTAGAAGGTTTGTGCAACGTTCGTCTGGTTACCTTCAAATCGAACGTTGATTGACCCGCGCCATCAGTTGCTCGGCGCTTTCCTTGCGTTCGGAGTAGCGATCAACCAGAAAGTCCTGGCGGTCGCGCAGCAGCACCGTGAACTTCACCAGTTCTTCCATCACATCGACGACCCGGTCGTAATACGGCGACGGTTTCATCCGCCCCGCTTCGTCGAACTCCATCCAGGCCTTCGGCACCGAGGATTGGTTTGGGATGGTGAACATGCGCATCCAGCGACCCAACACGCGCAGTTGATTGACGACGTTGAACGACTGCGAACCGCCGCACACCTGCATCACTGCCAGGGTTTTGCCCTGAGTCGGGCGAACCGCGCCAAGCTCCAGCGGCACCCAGTCGATCTGCGCCTTGAACACCGCCGACATCGCGCCATGGCGTTCCGGCGAGCACCAGACCTGGCCTTCTGACCACAGCACCAGTTCGCGCAGTTCCTGCACTTTCGGATGGTCGACCGGGACGTCGTCGGGCAGTGGCAAACCGGACGGATTGAAGATGCGCGTCTCGGCGCCAAAGTGCTCGAGCAGGCGCGCGGCCTCCTCTACCAGCAAGCGACTGAACGAGCGCTCGCGGGTCGATCCGTAGAGCAACAGGATGCGTGGTTTGTGCTCGCCCGAGGCGGAGGCTGGCAAGCCTTCGAACAGGGTTGGATCAAGATTGGGCAAGTGGTCTGACATTGTCATGCCTCCTTAAAGCGTACCGATTCGGTCGAGTTCGAGTTTGAGTTCGTCGCGGCTGAGGCGGTTGAAGGGCAGTTCGAGGAAGGCTTTGCAGCGTTGCTCGATGTGCGCCAGCGTGGCGCGGAAAGCAGCATCGATCGCCGCTTCGTCGCCCGTGACTTCGGACGGATCTTCCAGCCCCCAATGGGCCTTCAGCGCCGGGCCGAAGTACACCGGGCAGGTTTCACCGGCAGCCTTGTCGCAGACGGTGATGACGATGTCCGGCGGGTTGCTTTCGAAGGCGTCGTTACCCTTGCTGTACAAGCCATCGGTGGCTATGCCGGCCTGCTGCAAGGTCAAGAGACTGCGCGGCAAGACCTGGCCTTTGGGGAAACTTCCGGAACTCAGCGCCTCGAATCCCGACGGCGCCACGTGGTTGAACATTGCTTCTGAGAGGATGCTGCGACAGCTGTTGGCCGTGCACATGAACAGGATTCGCATGGGTTGCTCCAGCAGATATTAATGAGTTAGCAGCACGCCGCTTCGCGGACAGGACGTCCATCCATCTTCTGCAAACGCGAGGCGTTGTCCTTGAGCCAGTCGGCATTGGCTTTGCACGTCACTTGCAGGATTTCGCGAACCCAATCCGGCAGATGCGGATTGAGGCGGTAATAGACCCATTGGCCTTGGCGGCGATCGAGCAGCAGACCGTTGCTGCGCAATTGCGCCAGGTGACGGCTGATCTTTGGCTGACTGTCGTCGAGGGCGCACATCAGCTCGCAAACACACAACTCACCCTGATCGGCAATCAACAGGGTGGCGCGGACGCGGGTCTCGTCAGCCAGGCTTTTGAAGACATCGGTGGGCGTGATCATGGGACAGGCTTCGTACATATGGAAATCCGAATATACGGATATCCATATATTAATCAACCCTGGAATCTACACTCCAATCATTCCCGGACACTAATCCTGTGGGAGCGAGCCTGCTCGCGAAAGCGGTGGATCATTAAGCATTAGCGTTGACTGACACGACGCCTTCGCGAGCAGGCTCGCTCCCACAGGGGAATTCAGGTTGGCTGGGTTATCCGAGCAACACCCCCTGCTCCGCCTCACACAACCCCACCACATAATCCCAAACCACGCGCAACCGCACCGACTTGTGCAATTCCCTTCGTGTGCTGATCCAGTAACTGCGCTCGATGCTCTCATCCGGCAGCAATGGCACCAGGTCCGGGTCGGGGGCCGCCATGTAGCACGGCAATACGGCGATGCCCAACCCCGAACGCGCCGCTTCCTGCTGAGCGATGACGCTGGTGCTATGGAACACCACGCGAGGGCTGCGGCAGAAGCTGTTGAGGAACATCAGTTCCTGACTGAACAGCAGATCATCGACATAGCCAATCCAGGCATGCCGCCCGAGGTCTTCGCGGCTGCGCAATGGCGGCGCGTTGTCGAGATAGCTTTGGCTGGCATACAGCGCGAGGCGGTAGTCGGTGAGTTTGCGGGTGACCAGCATGTCCGCCGCCGGGCGCTCCAGATGAATGCTGATTTCCGCCTCGCGATTGAGGATGCTGACGAAGCGCGGCACCGCGACCAGTTCCACTTCCAGGCCCGGGTAACGTTCGAACAGACCGATCATGCGACTGGCGAGGAACTTGACGCCGAGACCTTCGGTGACACCGACGCGAATCTTGCCCAGTGGTGCGGTGGACTGGGTGATTTCTTCCTGGGCCAGCAACGCGACGTTTTCCATGGCTTCGGCGTGCTTTAGCAGCGCTTCCCCGGCCGGGGTCATTTCATAGCCTTGGGCGTGCTGAACGAACAGCGCAGTGCCAAGGCTTTTTTCGATGGCCTCGATGTGACGGGCGACCGTAGCGTGAGTGGTGTTCAGACGGCGGGCCGCGGTGAGCAAGCGTCCGCTGCGTTGCAGCTCGAGGAAAAACCGCAGGTCGTTCCAGTCGAACATGGAGTGTCCTTGTCAGCGAGGGTCATCAAGGCTGTTCGAAAACGCACAGCGGCTGCGCAAAAACTAACATTCTTTTAACGAAAGCTAACAACTAGAGTGTCCGACAATAAAAACAAAAAGCGAGGTCAGGGAATGCAGACTTCCCTCGATGAATACGATTACATCGTGGTCGGCGCGGGCCCCGCCGGGTGTTTGCTGGCCAATCGGCTGTCGGCTGATCCACAGCAGCGCGTGTTGCTGCTCGAAGCCGGCGGACGCGACAACTACGCCTGGATTCACATCCCCGTTGGCTATCTGTTCTGCATCGGCAACCCGCGCACCGATTGGTGCTTCAAGACTGAAGTGCAACCCGGTCTGCAAGGTCGCAGCCTGAGCTATCCGCGCGGCAAAGTGCTTGGCGGCTGTTCTTCCATCAACGGCATGATCTACATGCGCGGCCAGGCCAACGACTACGACAGCTGGGCGGCGGAAGGCAATCCGGGCTGGGCCTGGAACGACGTGCTGCCGCTGTTCAAGCAGAGCGAAAACCATTTTGCCGGCAGCGCTGAATTTCACGGTGCCAAGGGTGAATGGCGGGTCGAACAACAGCGCTTGTCGTGGCCGGTTCTGGATGCCTTTCGCAGCGCCGCTGAACAAAGCGGGATTGCCTCTGTTGAGGACTTCAATCAGGGCGACAACGAGGGTTGCGGCTACTTTCAGGTCAATCAGAAGGCCGGCGTGCGCTGGAACGCGGCCAAAGCCTTTCTCAAACCGATACGTGACCGGGCGAATCTGACGGTGCTGACCGGGGTTGAGGTCGATCGTGTTTTGCTTGAGAACGGCCGCGCCGCTTCTGTCAGTGCGCGTCACGAAGGTCAGGTGAAACGCTTCAAGGCGCGCAAGGAGATCGTGTTGTGCGCCGGTTCGGTCGGCTCGCCAAGCATTCTGCAGCGCTCCGGGATTGGCCCGCGACCATTACTGGAACGCCTCGGCATTGGCGTGATTCATGAGTTGCCGGGGGTTGGCGGTAATCTGCAGGATCACCTGCAACTGCGCCTGATCTACAAACTGGAAAACGCCCGCACCCTCAATCAGATCGCCGGCAGCGTGTGGGGCAAGATGGGCATGGGCCTGCGTTATCTGTACGACCGCAGCGGGCCGTTGTCGATGGCGCCGAGTCAGTTGGGCGCGTTTGCCCGATCGGGGCCGGAGCAGACGTCGGCAAATCTTGAATACCACGTGCAGCCGCTGTCGCTGGAGCGCTTTGGCGAGCCGTTGCACAGCTTCCCAGCCTTCACCGCGTCGGTGTGCGATTTGCGTCCGCAGAGCCGTGGCCGCATCGACATTCGCTCGGCGGATCCGCAAGAGGCGCCGCTGATCCAACCCAATTATCTGAGCCACCCCGAAGACCTGCGCGTGGCCGCCGACGCCATCCGCCTGACCCGACGCATCGTCAGCGCCCCTGCCCTGCAAGCGTTCAAACCGGTCGAGTATTTGCCGGGCGACAGCCTGCAAAGCGAAGAGCAACTGCACGAAGCGGCGGCGCGGATCGGCACGACGATTTTCCATCCGGTCGGCACCTGCCGCATGGGCAACGACGGCGAGGCGGTGGTCGATGCGCAGTTGCGCGTCCACGGCGTGCCCGGCTTGCGCGTTGCCGACGCCTCGATCATGCCGAGGATCATCTCGGGCAACACCTGTTCGCCTACGCTGATGATTGCCGAGAAGGCCGCGCAACTGATCCTCAACCCGGAAAAAAGGAGCCAAACCCAAAAACCCGAACTCACCGAAACCCTGTAGGAGCTGCCGAAGGCTGCGATCTTGTGACCTTGCTTTTGATTGTAAAAAACAAAATCAAAAGATCGCAGCCTTCGGCAGCTCCTACAGGGAACCGCGTTAATTCAAGGCATCGCGCAGCACCCGGACAGGCAACACCAGTGGAACAACAAAAACAATCACTGTGAGGGATACCGATATGTCAGAACACGCTCAGCCGCTGGACGCCGCGTACAGCGCGCAAACCAGCCCGGATACACGCAAAGTCATCTTCGCTTCATCACTGGGAACGGTGTTCGAGTGGTATGACTTTTTCCTCTATGGCGCCCTCGCGGCGGTGATCAGCAAGCAGTTTTTCGCCGGAGTCAACGACACCACGGCGTTCATCTTTGCGCTGATGGCGTTTGCCGCCGGATTCATCGTGCGGCCGTTCGGGGCACTGGTGTTCGGTCGGTTGGGGGACATGATCGGACGTAAATACACCTTCCTCGCGACCATCATTTTGATGGGCGTGGCGACGTTCTGTGTCGGGCTGTTGCCGACCTACGCCAGCATCGGCATCGCCGCGCCGATCATTCTGGTGGTGCTGCGCATGCTTCAGGGCCTGGCGCTCGGTGGCGAGTACGGCGGCGCCGCAACCTACGTGGCCGAACACGCGCCGATGGGCAAACGCGGGTTCCATACCAGCTGGATTCAGTCCACCGCGACCCTAGGCCTGCTGCTGTCGCTGCTGGTGGTGCTCGGTTGCCGTTATTTCACTGGCGATCAGTTTGAAGTGTGGGGCTGGCGGATTCCGTTCCTGCTGTCGATTGTGCTGCTGGGCATTTCCACCTGGATTCGCCTGAGCCTGCACGAGTCGCCGGCCTATCTGAAGATGAAAGAGGAAGGCAAAACCTCGAAGGCGCCGATCCGCGAATCCTTCGGCAAATGGGAAAACCTCAAAGTCGTGCTGATCGCGCTGTTCAGCATTAACGCCGGGCAAGCCGTGACCTTCTACGCAGCGCAATTCTACGTGCTGTTCTTCCTCACCCAGTTTCTGAAAATGGATCCGGCGCTGGCCAACACCTTGCTGATTATCAGCGTGGTGATCGGCGCGCCGTTCTTCATTTTCTTCGGCTGGCTGTCGGACAAGGTCGGACGCAAACCGGTACTGATGCTCGGCCTGCTGCTGGCGACGGTGCTGTACTTCCCGATTTTCAAATCCCTCGCGCATTACGCCAACCCGGCGATCGATCAGGCCAGCCGTCAGGCGCCGATTACGGTGCTGGCCGACCCTGCGACGTGTACCTTCCAGTTCGACCCGGTGGGCAAGGCGAAATTTGACAGCCCGTGCGACAAGGTCAAAACCTTCCTGGTCAAACAAGGCCTGCCCTACTCCAGCGCCGCCGCACCGGCCGGCAGCGCCGTACAGGTCAGTGTTGGCGACGTGAAACTCGACGGCTTCGATGAATCTGCCTTACGCGGCGCAATCACCCTCGCCGGCTATCCGCAACAAGCCGATGTGCAGCAGACCAACAAACCGATGATCGTCGCCCTGATCGTGGCGCTGATCATCATCTCCGCCATGTGCTACGGCCCGCTCGCGGCGCTGATGGTCGAACTGTTCCCGACCCGCATCCGCTACACCTCGATGTCGCTGCCGTACCACATTGGCAACGGCTGGTTCGGCGGTTTTCTGCCAACGGTATCGTTCGCGCTGGTGGTGTACACCGGGGATATTTTTTATGGGCTGTGGTACCCGGTGTTGATTACCGGGGTGAGCCTGGTGGTGGGGCTGATCTTTTTGCGGGAGACGAAGAATATCGATCTGGACAAGAACTGAAGTTAACGCCTGAACCATCGGTGGCGAGAGCGCTTGCTCTCTCGCCACCCTTTTTTCAGGCATCAGCCTTGATCACCTCAAACTTCACCTGATCCGGATAAAACGCCACATAGTTTTTGATCTGATCGACCGATATTTTCGGTTTCTCGTAAGTCCACACCGCATTCGCCCCCTCATGCCCCGGCACCTGCAGGCTGAAGTAATTGGCGTCGCCCTTGTACGGGCAATAACTGGTGTGGTCGGTTCGGGCGAAATACTTTTCGTCGATGTCTTCGCGGGGAACGTAGTACACGGGTGGGTAGTTGGCCTCGTTGAGGATCATCGCGTGGGAGGATGCGGCGACCTGGATGCCATGGAATTTCACCAGCAGGCAACCTGTAAGTTGTTCGAGGGTGATGACGGGGCTGGGGCCGGAGGTTTTCATGAGGTTCTCCTAAAACGGCGAACAGACCGGTTCAGGTATAGCTGATGACCGCGGATGCGGTCGGGATTACGGCCGAACGGCAAAAGTCCCTCACCCCAACACTCTCCCGAGGGAGAGGGCTGCTTTTCGGGCATCACGCAGGTCATTATCAGCAATGATTTTTATCTGTATATCCATACAGATAAAAGTTGCCCTTGGGCGTAAGTGCGGCCATTCTGTGCACCTCTTCGGACATTGATCGACGTGGCAGTTATGCGGCTGTACCTCTGTGAAAAACCTTCCCAGGCCAAAGACATTGCGGCCGTACTCGGTGCCAGGCGCCGGGGCGACGGCTGCTGGCTGGGAACAGACGTCACGGTGACCTGGTGCATCGGCCATTTGCTGGAAACCGCTCCGCCGGACGCCTACGACGCACGCTACAAGCGCTGGGTACTGGCGGATCTGCCGATCATTCCGGACAAATGGAAAATGACCGTCAAGCCGCGAACCGCCAGTCAGTACAAAGCCGTCAAACGCCTGCTCGGCGAGGCCAGCGAACTGATCATCGCCACCGACGCCGACCGTGAGGGCGAGATGATTGCCCGGGAACTGGTCGAGCATTGCCGCTATCGCGGGCCGATCCGCCGCTTGTGGCTGTCGGCACTGGACGAGGCGTCGATTCGCAAGTCCCTGGCCGCGTTAAAGCCAGGTGCCGAGACGTTCAGCCTGTATCACTCGGCACTGGGCCGCTCCCGGGCGGATTGGCTGATCGGCATGAACATGAGCCGCCTGTTCACCCTGCTCGGTCGGCAGTCGGGCTATCAAGGTGTGTTGCCGGTCGGTCGAGTACAGACGCCGACATTGCGCCTGGTGGTGGATCGCGATCGCAGCATCGCCGACTTCGTGCCGGTGCCGTTTTGGGCGATCGACGTGCAACTGCTGCACAACGGCACGCCGTTTACCGCACAATGGCGCGCGCCGTCGGACGTCTGTGATGATCAGGATCGTTGTTTGAATCAGGCACTCGCGCAACAAGCAGCCGCCGCGATCGGTAGCGCCGCCACTGCTCGGGTCGTCAAGCTACGCACCGAGCGCATGCGTGAAGTGGCGCCCCTGCCCTTCGACCTCGGTACGTTGCAGGAAGTCTGCTCGAAAAAACTCGGCCTCGGTGCGCAGGAAACCCTCGACATCGCCCAGGCACTCTACGAAACCTACAAAGTCGTCACCTATCCGCGCAGCGATTGCGGTTTTCTGCCGCTGAGCCAGCACGGTGAGGCACCGGGGATTCTCGCGGCATTGCGTCAGGCCGACCCGAGCCTCGAAGCGCTGCAAGGCTTTCTCGAGCCGCAACGTCGCTCCCGGGCGTGGAACGACAGCAAGGTCACCGCGCACCACGGCATCATCCCGACCGCTGCGGCGAAAAACCTTGAACGCCTGACGGGCAAGCACCGCGCGGTCTACACACTCATCCGCGCGCGGTATCTGGCGCAGTTTCTACCCAACCACGAATACGACCGCACCCAGGCTGATTTCGATTGCGCCGGTGAAGCGTTGCGTGCCGTCGGCAAACAGATCATCGAACCGGGCTGGAAGCGCGCACTGCCCGAGGCACTGGCACCGACCAAGGGCCGTGAAGCACCGGCACCGCAAACCTTGCCGACGCTTGGCCAAGGTATCGATTGCGCCGTTGCTGATGTGAAGCTCAAGGATTTGTGGACGCAGCCACCCAAGCCCTACACCGAAGGCGATCTGATCAAGGCGATGAAGAACGTTGCCAAACTGGTGGAAGATCCGCTGCTCAAACAGAAGCTCAAGGACACCACCGGCATCGGCACCGAAGCGACCCGTGCATCGATCATTCAGGGTTTGCTCGATCGCGGTTATCTGGTGAAAAACGGCAAGGCACTTGCGGCAACACCGGCGGCGTTCAGTCTGATCGACGCCGTCCCCCGAGCGATTGCCGACCCCGGCACCACGGCGATCTGGGAGCAGGCGCTGGACATGGTGCAGAGCGGTGAGATGAGTCTGGAAGAATTCGTCACCAAGCAAGCGGCGTGGATGAGCAAGCAGGTAACTCGCTGTTCCGGCCTGAGCCTGACCATCAGCGGCCCACCGCCTGCCGGCAAGGCTGCTACGCCGTGGAAGAACAAGCGCAAATCGACGCGTAGCAAATCAACCGGCACAACCAAACGCACGGCGAAACCGGCAGCCAAAAAGTAAAACGCGCTACTGTTCCTGAAAGGTTCATCACCCTCAGGAACCCAAAGCATGCCTGACATCGAACTCCACCCCGCCCAGCGTGACGAACTGCAAATCATCGAAAACCTGATGCAGTTCTACATGTACGACTTCAGCGAATGGCTACCGCTGAAGCTCGCTGGGCATGGCTTCTTCGCCCTCCAGCCAGAAGACGCTTACTGGCGCCATCCGGCCACCCGACCTTTTCTGATCCGCGTCGATGGCGAACTCGCCGGCTTCATCACGGTGGATGAAGAAACCCACATCGACGGCGCCGAATTCAATATCGGCTACTTCTTCGTCACCCGGCGCATGCGTGGCCAAGGCGTCGCGCAGTTTGTCGTCTCTACCCTCTTGAGCCAAATCCCCGGTCGGTGGCAGATTTTCCATATCGACGCCAACCTGCCTGCACAACGCTTCTGGGCCAGGCTGATGCCGGAATTGGTCGGCGTCGAATTCACCTTGAGCCACCGCGATGTAGACGGCTACCCGTGCACCTTCTACACCCTGCGCAGCCCCGTTTCCGTTGCCTGAACGGATCCGTTCTCATTCCAAAACAGCTTTGTCCGACAATATGTAGTGCTCAAAAATAATCACTACAAAACCGTTGACGGCGTCGTTTTGCTTTTGCATGATGAAGACGTTCCCCGATCGGGAACACGGGTAACACGCTTGAGCAAACTCGTCTGACCGCCGAGTTGTTTTTTCCGGATACACGCTGCCCACAAGGCAGATTGAAGAAGCTGACCTGGCCTGAACGTCCAGTACAAGGACGAGAAGCGCTGGCGAAAATTCTCAAGACGCTTGTGGTCGACCCTGAAAACGTCGACAAGGGCCTCCCGGTTTTCGCTGCTTCTCCTCGTTGTGACGCTATCGCGTAGCAGTTATTCAACACGACTACATGCAACAGATGCACGACCCCGTATTTCAAACGGGCGACCGCTGACGTCCTGGTTTCGGTGCCAGGGATCAACTAACCGATGGGCTACCTGTATTAGCGAATCAACTTAGAAAGATCACCAAACTGGTCAAGGGGCAAAATCATGAATCTGAACAATCAACCTACTGTCGAAGAATTGGCTCGTATGTTCGCTGCGCAAAAAGACAGCCTCGACAGCCATATTCTCTGGATCAGCAAATCGGGCCAGGTGCATATCGACTGCCTGACGCCCCACGCTGGCGAAGAAGAGTTCGACCGCAACAATCAGAACCTGCTGGCCCGCCTGAAGATGTACCGCCGCGGCCAAGGTTATGTCGGCAAAAAAGCCGCGGCCGACAAGGACTTCATCGGTAATGTTCTGCAGACGCTGAAACAGGCGTGGGACTCGATGCAGAACAAGAATGAAGTTCGGGTGATTGATCGGTTCTGCTGATTTACAACTTAAATAACAAGAGGGCCTGCTTCCAGCGATGGAGCAGGCCCTTTTTTGCGTGTGGCGTGAGCTTTGTAGTGTTAGTTCAATCTATCCCCTCACCCCAGCCCTCTCCCGGAGGTAGAGGGAGTCGATCGCCGTTGTTCGTTTGATCTACATTAAACTTGAATATCTCAGGTCGGCGCATGAGCTACAAACACCTCGGTCAGTCCCCTCTCCCTACGGGAGAGGGTTAGGGTGAGGGGCTTCCCATGCTCAACACCAGTTCCACAAACGCCTCCGCCGCCGCACTGTGATAATTATTCCTGCGCCGCAACAACGCCGCCCCTCGCTGCGGCGCTTCGCTTTCTACCCGCAGCCTGCGCAAGGCGCGATCCTCAGTCGCAATCGCCTCCGGCAACATCGTCGCAGTCGGCGAATGGCGCACCACCTCCAGCAGCGTACTGACCGAATTCACTTCAATACGCACCTTGGGCGTGATGCCGTGCTGACGGAAATACTCATCCACCGATAAGCGCGTGATGTAGTCAGGCGCCAGCAAGGCAAAATCCAGCTGTGCGATGTCATCCGGTGTCAGCCTCAACGTGCTGTCGTACAACGGGTGCTCGCGCCCGACCATGATTCCCAAAGCTTCGGTGAACGCCGGAATACATTCGATATCCACATTGCGCACCGGGGTGAAGGCAATGGCGATATCCAGAGAGTCATCCGCCAGCCCCGCCTCAATGTCATCCATCGACAACTCGAAAATTTCCAGATGAATCCCCGGAAATCGCGCCATGTAGTCGCGTACCAGCGGCCCGACCAGATACGCCATGAACGTCGGCGTCATGGCCAGACGCAAGGTGCCACGCGACAGATCCTTCACGTCATGCAGCGCCCGCTTGCCCGCCTCCAGCTCCACCAGCACCCGCCGCGCGCATTCGATATAGGCCTCGCCGGCATCGGTCGGCTTGACCGATCGTGAGGTGCGATCAAACAGGTTCACCCCCAGGGTTTCCTCGAGCTGGCGAATCTGTTGTGACAGCGTCGGCTGTGACACATGCAGCGCTTCAGCAGCGCGGGTGAAGCCGCCGTGATCGGCAACGGCGAGCAGATAACGCAAATGTCTTAACAGCATCGGGCAGACCATCTATAGGCAGGGCTTATGCAAAGCATTGTATATGGGTCTTGGACGCTATGGGCCAATCGGCAGAAGATCAATCCCACACAGCAAGCCAACCCCTGAAAGGAGTGACACCATGCAACAGTCCCACGCCTACAACGACACCAGCCTGGCCCTGACCACCCGCATTCTCGACGCCAAGGCACGCAAAAATCTGTCGTGGCAGGATCTCACCGACGGTACCGGCCTGAGCCTGGCGTTCGTCACCGCCGCCCTGCTCGGCCAGCATCCACTGCCGGAAAACGCTGCCCAAGTGGTCGGCGACAAACTCGAGCTGGATGCAGCCGATGTATCGGCGATGCAAATCATCCCGCTGCGCGGCAGCCTCAGCGGTGTGCCGACCGATCCGACCATCTACCGTTTCCACGAGATGATCCAGATCTACGGCACCACCCTCAAAGCCCTGGTTCATGAGCAATTCGGCGACGGCATCATCAGCGCGATCAACTTCAAACTGGACATCAAGAAAGTCGAAGACCCGGAAGGCGGTTCCCGCGCCGTGGTCACCCTCGACGGCAAGTTCCTGCCCCTGCGTCCGTTCTGATGCGCCCCGGCCCGCACCTCGCGTGCGGGCCCACCGATCTCCATTGAAGAGGACATGCACATGAAAGCCCTGATCGACGGTTTCCTGAAGTTCCAGAACGAAGCCTTCCCGCAACGCACCGAACTGTTCAAACACCTGGCGACCACCCAACAGCCCGGCACATTATTCATCACCTGTTCCGACAGCCGTGTCGTGCCGGAACTGCTGACCCAGCAAGAACCCGGCGAACTGTTTGTGATCCGCAATGCCGGCAATATCGTGCCGTCCTACAGCCCGCATCCGGGTGGGGTTTCGGCGACGGTGGAATACGCCGTGGCGGTGCTCGGCGTCACCGACATTTTGATCTGCGGCCATTCTGACTGCGGTGCGATGACGGCGATTGCCCAGTGCAAATGCATGGATCACCTGCCCGCCGTCAGCGGTTGGCTGCAGCATGCCGAGTCGGCGAAAGTGGTGAATGAGGCGCGGCCGCATGCCAGTGACGCGGCGAAATTGAGTTCGATGGTGCGCGAAAACGTGATCGCGCAACTGGCGAATATCCAGACCCATCCGAGTGTGCGCCTGGCGCAGGAGAAAGGCCTGCTGAATTTGCATGGCTGGGTGTACGACATCGAGACTGGCTCGATTGATGCGTTGTCGTCGGACCGCCGCACCTTTGTACCGCTGGCCGAGCAACCGGCAGTTTGCGCAGTTCAAGCAAAAGCCGCTGCCTGAATAGACGCCTGTAGGAGCTGCCGAAGACTGCGATCGTTTGATCTTGCTTTTAAAAAACCAAAATCAAAAGATCGCAGCCTGCGGCAGCTCCTACACAAGGTATGCCGTTCAGCGTTTTACGGTGAGATCAATTTGAGTCATGCGACTGCGCACGGTAAACACCCCATCCCCCGAAAGGATCGCACTGCGCGCAAACAACCGCCCGCTCTCCCAGTTCGAAAGCCCCAGTTCCGGCTTGTTCAGGGCGTATTGGCCATCGACCCAACGGGTGATGCCGTTGCCCACGAACGGCGCGTTGACTGCGTTGTAAAAACGCTCCTGAACCTGCGCACTTTCACTGATCAGCGACACGGTGAATTGCGGGCTATAACGGTTGAACAGCGCAATCGCCTGATCCAGATCTTCAACGATCATCAGGCTGACTTCCGGCGTTTCCTCCCATTCCCACTCGCGGCCCAACGCAGATTCCGCCAGTGGTTCGGCCAGTGCTTCAGTCTGATAACCCTCGGCGCGATAAACCTGCACCGTCGCGTTCTGCCATTCGGTCGGCAGGCAGTTTTCACTGCCTTCGACGATGTGCAACTTGCAGCCCTGCCCGCGTGCGTTGCCGGCCTGTTGCAACGCATCAAGGAACAGCGGCACCAGTTCAGCAGCACGTTCGCGCTGAATCAGGCAGACATTCAGGGTGTTGCAGACCTTGCGATCCAGCGAGTTGCGCACCACTGCCGCGAAGCGCTGAGCGTCAGCGTCTCGATCGGCAACCAACCACGCACCGCCGGTGCCATGTAGGCTGACCGCAGTCCCCGCCTGCTGCGCAATGCTGCCCAACTGACTGACCGCACGTCCCGATCCGCGAGCCACCGCCAGCGACAGGCGCCGATCGGCAAACATCGCCCAACCGGCTGCGTGATTGACGCTCTCCACCAACGACACAGCCCCGGCCGGAAGACCGGCCACCGCCAGCGCCGGGTTCAAAGCGTGAGTGACGATGGCTTGCGCCGTGCCCAACGCATCACTGCCAATGCGCAGCACCGCAGTGTTGCCGGTGCGCAGTACCCCGGCAGCATCGGCAAATACATTCGGTCGACCTTCGAAGACAAACGCGACAATCCCCAGCGGCGAAACCACTTGCTCGACCTTCCAGCCGTCGTGCTCGACGCTGCTGATGACTTTGCCGCGCGTCGGCGGCGCATCACGCCAGGCCCGCAGACCGGCAATCATGTCGCGGCGCATGCGCTCATCGGCGAGCAGCCGTGTGGTGGAGCGCCCGCGAGCCTTGGCACGCTCGATATCGGTGAGGTTGGCGGCTTCGATCTGCGCCCAGCATTCGGCGGTTTCCAGACGTTGCGCGAACAGATCGAAAAATCGGCTGATCGCCTCGTCCGACACCGCCGACAATGCGCTAAACGCCGCAGCCGCGCGCTCGATCGCGATCGAGGCCGCTTGTTGATCCACCACCGGAATCAGCAATAACTCGCCACTCACCTGCTCCACCAAAAGGTGGTCACCGGGCTGAAAACGCGCAGCCAGTTCGGGGCTGACCACGGTGACGCGGTTACCAGCGAAAGGGATCGGCGTGCCAGCGACTAGACGTTCGAGCGCAAGAGACATGAAGCGGATTCACCATGCAGAGGGCGGTCGGAAAATGTATAGGATTCTTCGCTGAAATACACCTTCTGCAAACATGACCAACCCTGTGGGCGCCGGCTTGCCAGCGATGAGGCCGACACATTCAAAATTGATGTTGCCTGATCCGCCGCCATCGCTGGCAAGCCAGCTCCCACAGTTTTTTTCAGCGTTCGTGCTATAGGGTTAAAACACCGACCAGCCAATCCGCGAACTGAGCATCTCCAGCGCCGCCATCCCCGCCAGCGAATTGCCCGCGGCATTCAGCTCTGGCGACCACACGCACACCGTGAATTGCCCCGGCACTACCGCGACGATCCCGCCGCCGACGCCGCTTTTCCCCGGCAGACCGACGCGATAGGCGAAGTTGCCCGCCTCGTCGTACAGACCACTGGTGGCCATGATCGAGTTGACCTGCTGAGTCTGACGCCGAGTCAGAATCTGTTCACCGCTGTGTTTGCAATAACCGTCATTGGCCAGGAAGCAAAACGCTCGGGCCAGATCGATGCAGTTCATGCGCAGGGCGCAGTGGCTGAAGTAACTGCGCAGCACCGCTTCGACGTCGTTGTGGAAATTGCCGAAGGACTGCATCAGGTAAGCCATCGCCGCATTGCGCGCGCGATGCTGATATTCGGAGTCGGCGACTTTGCCGTCGATCATGATCTGCGGGTTGCCCGACAGACGCCGGACGAAGTCACGCATCGACAGGGTCGGTGCGGCGAAACGCGACTGGTTGATGTCGCAGATCACCAGCGCACCAGCGTTGATGAACGGGTTGCGTGGGCGCCCGCGCTCGAATTCCAGCTGCACCAGCGAGTTGAACGGCTGACCGGACGGCTCATGGCCAAGGCGTTCCCAGATCGCTTCGCCAGAATGATCAATGGCCTGCACCAGGCTGAACACCTTGGAAATACTCTGCACCGAAAACGGCGTTGCGGCGTCGCCAGCGCAATACATCTCGCCATCATTGCCGTACACGGCGATGCCCAATTGATTGGCCGGCACGGTGCCGAGAGCGGGAATATAGTCAGCCACCTTGCCCTGCCCGATCAGCGGCCGGACAGCGTCAAGGATCTCGTTCAACAGCGCTTGCATGCCGGGTTCCGAAGTCTCGCCCCATGGGATTGCGGGGACACAGGGGCTAGACGCTGCGGGCACGCGTCGAATCACACCGGCAGGCACCCGGCAGAATGATCTAGGCTCAAGTGTTCAACCCTGCTATCGGAGAGCGCCCATGCACCTCGAAGGCTCCTGCCATTGCGGCGAGGTTTCGTTCAGCCTCACCAGTGCCCACCCCTACCCTTATCAACGCTGCTATTGCTCGATCTGCCGCAAGATTCAATTCGAGCGTTACCCCGAAGAGTCCATCGCCCAATGGCATGAACGCCTCGGGCTGACCCGATAAATATTTTCGGAAGTCGCCTTTATCCCCTGTGGGAGCTGGCTTGCCGGCGATAGCGGTGAACCCGTCGACATCGATGTTGCAGATGCCGGCCTCATCGCCGGCAAGCCAGCTCCCACAGGGATGTGTGGTGTAACAGCTGCTGAATAATGGCTCACTTCTGCAACGTTCGGTGGTGTGCGCTCATCCCGGGAGCAACACAAATCCTGTGGGAGCTGGCTTGCCAGCGATAAGGCCAGTACAGCCAACAGCATTAATCCAGATGCGCCCACGTCATCCGAAACGATGCTCCACCCCACGGCGAATCGCCGACTTCAACCTGTCCGCCATGGGACTGCGACACCCGCCGCACCAGCGCCAGCCCCAATCCAAAACCACCGGTACGCCGATCGCGGCTGGCATCCAGCCGCGAGAACGGTTCGAAAATCTTCTCCCGGCCATGCACCGGCACGCCGGGCCCGTCGTCGTTGACCTGCACTTCGTAACAGTCCCCGGTGCGCACCAGCGTCACTTCCACGCGCTGCTCGGCATAGCGAATGGCATTGCGCAGCAGGTTGATCACCGCCCGCGCCATGAAGCGCGGTTCGATGCGCACCGTGTCGAGCCGGCACTCGCCGATCAACAACTGCACTCCCGCCGCTTCCGCCTCCAGCGCCACGCTGCCGACGACGCTGTCGAGCCAATTGGCCGCTTGTATGTTCTCGCGCTTGATCACCGTCGCCCCCCGCTCAAGGCTGGCGTAAGTGAGCAGTTCCGAAACCATTTCCTCCAACTCGCCAAGGTCGGCGTACATGTCGGCAATCAGCTCGCGGTTCTGACTGGCGTCCGGCAACTGCTTGAGCTGGTCGAGTTCGAACGACAGCCGCGCAATCGGCGTGCGCAGCTCATGAGAGACGGCGTTGGTCAGTTCGCGCTGATTGGCGATCAGGCCTTCGATGCGCGCCGCCATCAAATTGAAGTGCTCGGCCAGATCGCGGATGTTCGAGCGTTTGGACAACTGAATGCGTGCCGACAGATCGTTGTCGCCAAAACGCTCTGCCGCCAGACGCAGCTTCTCCAGGTCACGCCAGTGCGGGCGCACCCAGAAAAACAGGACGATGCCGATCAACACCGCCAGCATCCCGTAAGCCGCGGCGATGTAGAACGGCATCAGGCTCGGTTCTGGCGGGAGTTTGATGCTGAGCACCTGCGAACCGCCGTCGATGTTGCTGATGAACTGGGTGTAGCTGTCGCGGATCACCAACACATTCTGCGCCAACTGGGCTTTTTCCTCTGGCGTCAGGGCCAGTTGATCGGCCTCGACTAGTTTCAGTGACAGGCCGTAATGCGGCCGCAAGCTCTCCAGTTTCTGCTCACGATCGGCGCCCTGGCGTCCGCGCAAATGGTCAACCAATGACCACGCCTGACCGCGCACCGCCTCGCGGTTGTAGGCCTGCATCTGGTTGTCGAGCAACGCGTTGAAAGTGTGTTCGACAGTCTGCAACGCCAGTACCAGACCGACCGTCATCACCAGAAACAGCCCGAGGAATAACCGCAGCATCTACAACTCCCACGCAAACGGATTGAACAGATAACCTTTGCCCCACACGGTCTTGATGCACACCGGTTCGCGGGGATTGTCCTTGAGCTTGTTGCGCAACTTGCTGATGTACACGTCGACGCTGCGGTTAAGCCCATCAAAGGCAATACCGCGCATGCGATTGAGGATGTCATCGCGCGACAGCGTATTGCCGGCGGCACTGGCCAGCAGCCACAGCAGCTCGAACTCCATGGTGGTCAGTTCGATGATCTCGCCTGCCAATCGCACTTCGCGACAACTGCGATCGATGCTCAACTGACCGAATTCGAGGAAATGCACCACACTGTTGTCCGGCACCTGCCGGCGCTGCAAGGCGCGCAATCGGGCCAGCAGCACCGGCGGCTTGATCGGTTTGATCACGTAGTCATCGGCACCGGACTCCAGGCCGAGAATATGATCGAGGTCGTCTTCCTTGGCCGTCAGGATGACAATCGGCGTGTCCGACACACTGCGTATTTCCCGGCACACATGCAGACCGCTCTGCCCCGGCAGCATCAGGTCGAGCACCACGACCTTGGGTCTGAACTCCAGAAAAGCCGCCACGGCCAAATCACCGCGATGCACCGTGCGCACCTCGTAGCCATGTTGTTCGAGGAAGTGTGCGATCAGCGTGGCGAGGCGCTCATCGTCTTCCACCAGCAGGACTTTGCCAAAACCCAGGTTATCCATAACGACCATCTGCCAACCGTCTGTGAAATGGGCCGCATTATGGCGGCATTCAGGGGCAAGACGTTTATCGCGGGCAGCAAAAACCGGCCGCCGGGGCCGGTTTTCGGTGATGTTTCATACTCTTAAGAGTTTTTAACAGTTTCCCTGCAGGAGCTGCCGCAGGCTGCGATCTTTTGATTTTGATTTTAGAAGCAAGATCAAAAGATCGCAGCCTTCGGCAGCTCCTACATAGACAGGTTCACAAGGTTATACAGCGGCAGGCACGCCACTGTGGAAGCGGAATTCCGTATCCGGCGATTCGATCAATTCCTGCTCGGCGGCGCGAACTCTTTCGACCACCTGCGCAACATCCTTCGCCTCACCATATTGATAAGCCAGTTTCAGATAACCCTGAAAATGCCGAGCCTCGCTTTTCAGCAGACCAAAGTAGAACTTGCCGAGTTCTTCGTCCAAATGCGGCACCAGTGCTTCGAAACGCTCGCAACTGCGCGCTTCGATAAACGCGCCGACCACCAAAGTATCCACCAGCTTCACCGGCTCGTGGCTGCGCACCACTTTGCGCAGGCTCGAAGCGTAGCGGCCGGCGTGGAGCTGGCGCAGTTCGATCTTGCGGCGTTTCATCAGGCGCATGACTTGTTCGTGGTGCACCAGTTCTTCCCGGGCCAGACGCGACATCATGTTGATGAGGTCGACGTGGGAATGGTACTTGGCTATCAGGCTAAGCGCGGTGCTGGCAGCCTTGAACTCGCAGTTCTTGTGGTCAATCAGCAGGGTTTCCTGATCGGCCAGTGCGGCCTGGACCCAGGCGTCAGGGGTGCGGCAGCCAAGGAATTCGTGGATTTCGGGAAGGATCATGGGGCTCACGGCAAAAGGTGTTCGAGCGAAGGGCGCCGATTATACCGGCCTGCGGACAGACCACCAGCGGCTGGCGTTGATATGCATCAAGTCGCAGGTGTTCAAGCAGCAACTATAGTTGTGCAACGCCGTGCCTTTTCTTTGTTGGAGACTCCGCTCATGCAAGCCATTCGCAGCATTCTGGTGGTCATCGAACCCGAACATTCGGAAAGCCTGGCGCTCAAGCGCGCCAAACTGATCGCTGGCGTGACCCAGGCCCATTTGCACCTGCTGGTGTGCGACAGGAAGCATGATCACGCCGGCATGCTCAGCGTGCTCAAAACCGCGCTGCTGGCGGACGGTTACAGCGTGACCACCGAACAGGCATGGAACGAGAGCCTGCACGAAACCATCATCGATGTGCAGCAAGCCGAAGGTTGCGGGCTGGTGATCAAACAGCATTTCCCCGACAGCTCGTTGAAAAAAGCGCTGCTGACACCCGCCGACTGGAAACTGCTGCGTCACTGCCCTACACCGGTGCTGCTGGTGAAAACCTCAACTTCGTGGAAGGACAAGGTGATTCTGGCGGCGATCGACGTAGGAAATACCGATGGGGAGCATCGGCATCTGCACACGACGATCATCGATCACGGCTATGACATTGCCAGCCTGGCCAAGGCGCATCTGCACGTGATCAGCGCCCACCCGTCGCCGATGCTGTCGGCGGCCGACCCGACGTTGCAGCTCAGCGAAACCATCGCAGCGCGATATCGCGAGCAATGCCGGGCATTTCAAGCCGAGTTCGACGTTGATGACGCGCACCTGCATATCGAGGAAGGTCCGGCGGATGTGTTGATTCCGTTTATGGCCCACAAGCTGCAGGCAGCCGTCACGGTGATTGGCACCGTCGCGCGTTCCGGATTGTCAGGTGCGTTGATCGGGAATACGGCCGAAGTGATACTGGATGCGCTGGAGAGTGATGTGCTGGTGCTCAAGCCGCAGGAGGTTGAGGATCATCTGGTGGAGTTGGCGGTAAAACAATAAAGATCAAAAGATCGCAGCCTTCGGCAGCTCCTGCAAGGGAATGCGTCCTACCTGTAGGAGTTGCCGAAGGCTGCGATCTTTTGACTTTCAGGCGCCGAAGGCGTCTTTGAGAAATCCCGGGGCGATGTAGCGCTCATAGTGCGCTTCCGACAGCAGGAAGAATTCCCGATCAATGGCATCGCGCAACTCCGGCAGACCCCAGTCGCGAAACTCCGGCAGCAACACCATGCCGTAGGCTTCCAGATTAATGATCACCCGCGCGCCACGAGCAATCAGTTGATACGCCCAGCAATATTCCGACTGATGCGGCACGAAGCGGATCTTGCGCTGTTCGAGCTGCTGGCGCAGCCGCGCCGGGTCAAAAATCTCGACCTTGCTCGCCATCACTTGTGACAGCAACTGCTCCAGACGCAGCCACACCGCACGTTTTTCCTCCTCGCCGTAACCATTCCAATTGATCACTTCGTGATGGAAACGCTTGCAGCCACGGCACACCAGATCACCGTAAACAGTGGAGCAGAGGCCGACGCAGGGGGTCTTGATGGTCTGATTGGGCATATAAGGTAGGCAAAGGCACTGAAACGCGGAACAGGTCGGCATGTTAGCCCTTTGTCAGACATTGATCACCCCTCAAACATCAGGGGCAAGCACCGGCCCGGTGTTTGGCCCCGGCCGCGCACAACGCCACCAAAGTCCAATAGAGCCCGACTTACCTTTAAATTTTTTTTGCCGTAGAATCAGCCAGCCTTTTAAGGCGCAAATGTCCGTTAGAAGCTGTTTTCAAAGCGTCACGAGCACAGTCGTTCCTTCAGAGCGGTGTTGGCGACGGGTTTTTCCAGCGGGGAAAAGCCCAACGCCAACCCTCATCAGCTCCCCCTCTGCAGGCGTAAAACTTTGAAAGCAGCTTCTGTAAGGAATGGTCGGTAATTCTGGCTAAGTGGCCCACAACGCCACGCAGCGCATGAGTACGAGCATTTCGCGACGAGCGTCCCGGACACCCATTTGGGACCACTGATGAGGGTAATAACTGTGCTTGAAGCCTACCGCAAACATATCGAAGAGCGCGCAGCACTGGGTATCGTTCCCCAGCCGCTTAACGCCGAACAAACAGCCGGCCTGGTCGAGCTGTTGAAGAATCCTCCGGCTGGCGAAGAAGCTTTTCTCGTTGACCTGATCACCAATCGCATTCCACCAGGTGTGGACGAAGCTGCCTATGTTAAGGCCGGTTTCCTGTCTGCTCTGGCCAAGGGCGAAGTCTCCTCCCCTCTGCTGGACAAGAAGCGCGCTGTAGAACTGCTCGGCACCATGCAGGGCGGCTACAACATCGTGACCCTGGTTGACCTGCTGGACGACGCCGAGCTGGCGCCAGTCGCTGCCGCACAACTCAAGCACACCCTGCTGATGTTCGATGCGTTCCACGACGTGGCCGAAAAAGCCAAGAACGGCAACGCTCACGCCAAAGCCGTACTGCAATCCTGGGCTGACGGCGAGTGGTTCAAGAACCGCCCGACCCTGGCCGACAAGATCAGCCTGCGCGTGTTCAAGGTAACCGGCGAAACCAACACCGACGACCTGTCCCCGGCTCCGGATGCCTGGTCGCGTCCAGACATCCCGCTGCACGCCCTGGCCATGCTGAAAATGGCTCGCGACGGCATCGTTCCTGATCAGCAGGGCGCCATCGGCCCGATGAAGCAGATCGAAGAAATGCGCGGTCAAGGCTTCCCGATCGCCTACGTCGGTGACGTGGTCGGTACCGGTTCGTCGCGTAAATCGGCAACCAACTCGGTGCTGTGGTTCTTCGGCGACGACGTTCCTTACGTACCGAACAAGCGCGCTGGCGGTTTCTGCTTCGGCAGCAAAATCGCTCCGATCTTCTACAACACCATGGAAGATGCCGGCGCACTGCCAATCGAATTCGACGTTTCCAACATGCACATGGGCGACGTGATCGACCTGTACCCGCATGCTGGCAAAGTCTGCAAACACGGCACCGACGAAGTCCTGACCACCTTCGAAATGAAGACTCCGGTGCTGTTGGACGAAGTTCGCGCTGGCGGCCGTATCCCGCTGATCATCGGCCGCGGCCTGACCGAGAAGGCTCGCGCCGAACTGGGTCTGCCACCGTTCGATCTGTTCAAGAAGCCGGATGCCCCAATTGAAAGCACCAAGGGTTTCACCCTGGCGCAGAAAATGGTCGGCAAGGCTTGCGGTCTGGCAGAAGGCAAAGGCGTTCGTCCTGGCACCTACTGCGAACCGAAGATGACCACCGTAGGTTCTCAGGACACCACCGGTCCAATGACCCGTGACGAACTGAAAGACCTGGCGTGCCTGGGCTTCTCCGCTGATCTGGTGATGCAGTCTTTCTGCCACACCGCGGCTTATCCAAAGCCGATCGACGTGACCACCCACCACACCCTGCCTGACTTCATCATGACCCGCGGCGGCGTTTCCCTGCGTCCGGGCGACGGCATCATCCACTCGTGGCTGAACCGCATGCTGCTGCCGGACACCGTCGGTACCGGTGGTGACTCGCACACCCGTTTCCCGATGGGCATCTCGTTCCCGGCTGGTTCCGGTCTGGTCGCGTTCGCCGCTGCCACCGGCGTCATGCCGCTGGACATGCCGGAATCGATCCTGGTGCGCTTCAAAGGCAAAATGAAACCTGGCATCACCCTGCGTGACCTGGTTCATGCCATTCCTTACTTCGCTATCCAGAACGGTCTGCTGACCGTCGAGAAGAAAGGCAAGAAAAACGCCTTCTCCGGCCGCATCCTGGAAATCGAAGGCCTGGAAGGTCTGACGCTGGAACAGGCTTTCGAGCTGTCCGACGCCTCGGCCGAACGTTCGGCTGCCGGTTGCACCATCAAGCTGTCGAAAGAGTCGATCACCGAGTACCTGAACTCCAACATCACCCTGCTGCGCTGGATGATCGGCGAAGGCTACGGCGATGCACGTACTCTGGAACGCCGCGCACAAGCGATGGAAGCCTGGGTTGCCAACCCTGAGCTGATGGAAGCCGATGCTGACGCCGAATACGCTGAAATCATCGAAATCGATCTGGCCGACATCAGCGAGCCTGTGCTCTGCGCACCAAACGATCCGGACGACGCCCGTCTGCTGTCCAGCGTTGCTGGCGAGAAGATCGACGAAGTGTTCATCGGTTCGTGCATGACCAACATCGGTCACTTCCGCGCTGCCGGTAAACTGCTGGATCAGGTCAAGGGTCAGCTGCCAACCCGTCTGTGGCTGTCGCCGCCGACCAAGATGGACGCTCACCAACTGACCGAAGAAGGCTACTACGGCATCTACGGCAAGGCTGGCGCACGCATGGAAATGCCAGGCTGCTCGCTGTGCATGGGTAACCAGGCACGCGTTGAGCCGAACAGCACCGTGGTCTCCACGTCGACCCGTAACTTCCCGAACCGTCTGGGCGACGGCGCTAACGTCTACCTGGCCTCGGCCGAGCTGGCGTCGGTTGCTTCGATCCTGGGTCGCCTGCCGACCGTCGAGGAGTACATGGAATACGCTGGCAAGATCGACAGCATGGCGGCCGATATCTACCGTTACCTGTCCTTCGACCAGATCGCCGAGTTCCGTGAAGCTGCTGCGAACGCCAACATCCCGGTCGTTCAAGCCTAACGTTACAACGCCATGAAAAAACGCCGCCCATCGCGAGATGAGCGGCGTTTTTTTATGCCTGCAGAAGAGACGCCGCCTGCTCCGTCTTCATCGCTGGCAAGCCAGCTCCCACAGTGTTCTGCGTGATGCCCACCCCTGCGCAAACACCCGCAATCCCTGTGGAAGCTGGCTTGCCAGCGATAGCGGTGTGTCAGGTACCATCGTCTTTGCAGACGAAAAAAAACCGCTACACACATCGTGTGCAGCGGCTTTTCTGTTGATCTTGCTTTACATCGTCAGTTTGTAAACCACCGCCGAAATTGCCACAAGACCTACCACAGTGACAAACACGTTGGACGCTTGACCACGAAAGCGCGCCATGGCCGGCACTTTGCGGATTGCATACATCGGCATCAGGAACAGGATCGCCGCGATAACCGGGCCACCGATGGTCTCGATCATGCCGAGGATGCTCGGATTCAACGTCGCCACGATCCAGCACACCACCAGCATGAAAGCCGCCACGATGCGATCCAGCGCCTTGGCGCCGGGACGCTTGCCGCTCTTGATGATCAGACCTTTCAGACCTTCACTGGCACCGATGTAGTGACCGAGGAACGACTTGGAAATCGCCACGAACGCAATCAGCGGTGCCACGAACGCGATGGTCGGGTTGCTGAAGTGGTTGGCCAGGTACGACAGGATCGACAGGTTCTGCTCCTTCGCTTCAGCCAGTTGAGCTGGCGACAGGGTCAGCACGCAGCTGAACACGAAGAACAGCACCATCACCACCATCAGCAGGTGCGCACGGCAGAGAATTTGCGAACTGCGCTCATCGGCGTGGGTGCCGTAACGGCGCTTTTGATCGACCGCGAACGCCGAGATGATCGGCGAGTGGTTGAACGAGAACACGATCACCGGAATCGCCAGCCACAGCGTGTGCAGCAGCTCCGACGGCGCGGGGACTTGCGACACGGTGGTGAGGATGCCGCCGTTCCAGTGCGGAATCAGGTACACCGCGAGGAACAGCAGCGCGACGATGAACGGATAGACCAGCAAGCTCATCGCCTTGACGATCGCCTGTTCGCCACAACGCACCACAGCCAGCAACCCAAGGATCAGCACGAACGACAGCAGCGCGCGTGGCGGCGGCGTGATGTGCAGTTGATGTTCGAGGAAACTGGCGACCGTGTTGGTCAGGCCGACGCTGTAGATCAGCAGGATCGGGAAGATGGCAAGGAAATACAGCAGTGTGATCAGCGCGCCGGCCTTGATGCCGAAATGCTCTTCGACCACGTCAGTGATATCGGCGCCTTCGCGACCGGACAGCACAAACCGGGTCAGACCGCGGTGTGCGTAGAACGTCATGGGGAAGGCCAACAGCGAGAGGATCACCAGCGGCCAGAAGCCACCGATCCCTGCGTTGATCGGCAAGTACAGGGTGCCGGCGCCGATGGCCGTCCCGAACAGTCCCAACATCCAGGTGGTGTCCTGGCGATTCCAGCTCGAAAGTTCAGCGGGTGCTGCTGCATCAAAGCGCTCTTCGACGCTATTGGCCTGATCATTCATCCGGTCGGATCTCCGCATTCCGGTCACTTGCCACTCGGTCAGGACGCGTCGGAAAAACCGACAGACATGCTCCGGCCGAAACAGGGGCGCGATTCTCCGTGATAAATGAGCAGAAGCAAAGACTTAGCTGAGGAATGGTTGTGCGGAGCAGATGAGAGGGATGTCGTTTTTGGGAAATACGCTGTCGGTGCTGGGTATGTTCAGTGTCGCTTTCTGGCAAGCTCCAGCACCGAATGTGATTGGGAAAACCAGATCAGATCGATCGAGCCAGGAGGAATCCAAGTGACATGCAAAAGATGCCGAACCCCAGCATCCCCCAAATTGGATACATATCGTCCTTGTCCTTGATACGCATCTTCTCGACCCACTCATCGTGCTCTCGATCTAACTGTTCAATCATGGCCTTGCGGTCAAATGTACTCATGTTCATTTCCTTTTTGGGTCATGGTCTGACTGTTGTGAAGCGCGAACACTCAAAGCTTGAAAAAAACGCCTGCCACTGCAGTGATTGCGGTCACGACTCCACCCAATACTGCGAGTGGATACAAATTCGTCTCCCTCTCTAATTTTTTTGCTTCCGCTAGTAGCTTTTGTCTCTCGGCCGCGAGTTTCCGTGTTTCATTCATTAGCCTTTGGAGTTCCAGATTTTCGCGATCGTCCTGAAGCATGCGCCGTCCTTGGCTATTGGCACTGAATGCCCGAGCTACTTTGTGCCCTATGATTTCCTGTTTATCCCTGACCAGATAGCAGATGAATCCGGCGATTTCGTAGGCAAAATCCGCGAGTTGGGTAGGCTCGCTCATACAAAGTCGCTACTGAGATTGCAGCGGGCCAATCGCCCTGCCACAGCATGTGGTCTATTCCAGCGGCGCCCAGTTATCGAGTACTTGATTGACAGCCGCCCAACACGAGCAGCATGATCGACCTCATGAACCTTCGCTCGCTGCACCTCACCCGCACCACCACGACCGCCACCGGCGGGTCGTGGTGCTTGTGCCTGAGGTAAATCCAGCGCAGCAAACCCAAGGCCCCGCCAGCAATGGACGGGGCCTTGTTGTTTCTCCCGTCCGTGCGGCACACGCGTCCCGCCAGACACTCAAGGAGAAACACCATGTCGGCAGCACTGTTGATCATCGATATGCAGGTCGGTCTGTTCCACGGCCCGGATAAACCCCACGATGGCGAACGGGTTCTGGCCAACATCCAGCACCTGATCAAAAAAGCGCGTCAGCACAACGTGCCGGTTTTCGCCGTGCGCCACACCGGCCCGCAAGGCTCGCCGATTGCGGCTGGTTGCCCTTTCTGGCAATTGCTGCCGGAGTTGGAACTGGATGCAGAAATAGACACCCTCTTCGACAAATCCAGGCCCAACGCCTTCCACGGCACTGACCTCGCACAGCAACTCAAAAGCAAAGCCATCGAAGACCTTTATCTGGTCGGCATGAAGTCTCAATTCTGCCTCGATAGCACCTGCCGCGCCGCCGCCGACCTGGGCTTTAAACCGCACCTGATCGCCGATGCCCACACCTGCATGAACACACCGCTATTGTCCGCCCAGGCGATTATCGACCACCACAACGCAACCCTTGGCGCCGCCTTCGCCAGGTTGATCGACAGCGCCGACGTGACCTTCTGACGAAGTGTCCGCGCGCTCCCCGTTTCTGCTCCTACACTGGCTGAAACGGGGCAGCGCCCAACCATTGCCAAAGCGCTCTGGAATCAGCACTCTGCTACGACTTTCGCGACCGAACCACCAACGATCACAGGAGCCGCGCAATGCCCGCCACCGTTCTGGTACTGGTTGAAACCATCAATGACTATCTACCGATTCTGGAGCATCAGGGCTTTCACCTGATCCTCGCTCCCACGCCGGCCGAACGCGCCCAGGCCATCGCCACCCATGGCGCACGTATCGATGCCGTGCTGACCCGTGGTCCGCTTGGCCTGACTGCAGAGGAAATCGCCGCCCTGCCCGTGCTGAAAATCATCACGGTGATCGGTGCCGGTTACGAACAGGTCGACCTGCAAGCCGCCAGTGATCGTGGAATTACCGTGACCAACGGCGCCGGGGTCAACGCCTCTTCGGTGGCCGACCATGCGATGGCCATGCTGCTGGCATTGGTGCGCGATATTCCGCGCTGCGACGCCGCCGTACGCCGAGGAGAATGGCCGAAGATCATGCGTCCATCGCTGTCTGGCAAACGGCTGGGCATTCTTGGCCTCGGTGCGGTGGGGCTGGCGATTGCCAAACGTGCCAGCCTTGGGTTCGACATGCAGATCAGCTATCACAGCCGTCAAGTGCGCAGCGAGGTGCCTTATGCGTTCTGCTCGACTCCGACCGAACTGGCGCGAGCCTCGGACTTCCTGATCGTCGCGACGCCGGGCGGGATCGGCACGCAGCATCTGGTAACCCGTCCCGTGCTCGACGCGCTGGGCCCTAAAGGTTTTATCGTCAATATCGCGCGGGCCAGTGTGATCGCCACGGCGGATCTGATCACCGCCCTTGAACAACGGCGCATTGCCGGCGCCGCGCTGGATGTGTTCGACCATGAACCGCAAGTACCGGATGCGCTGAAAACCCTGAGCAACGTGCTACTAACCCCGCACGTCGCCGGTCTGTCACCGGAAGCCACCCAAGGCACCGTGGAGCTGGTGGGGAAAAACCTGGTGGCATTCTTCTCCGGCCAACCGGTGCTCACACCGATTCAGTTACCGCCGAAAATCAGCAGCCAGCGCGTGCACTAAAGCACGCCAAGCAATGTCCACAAGCGCCGCGATTCAGCATCGGCGCTGATCAACTCACCGAGCAATTCACTCAGTGGTTTGTTGCCCCACTCGACGCCGCGGCGGATCAGATACGGCACCGGGCTATGAGGTTCGGTGCGGGCAAGGTATTCGGCGATCAACAGCAATTGGCGATAGGCCTCTTCGCGATTGGCCGGCTCGCGAAACACCTGCGCGATGGGTGCCTCTTCGACGGATGGCGCAACGGCAGCAGGGACATCGACCTCGGGGGATGGCGGCGCCGGTTGTTGTGGGTGCATGGTGATGAACTCCTGAACCAGCTTCAGTAGCGCTTGAATGATTTCCTGCAAGGGGCGAAGTCCCGGCGCCTGATCACCCAGATAGGCATCGCTCCAGCTATCGAGCCGTTGCAGGTGTTGCAGGCTCAGCAGCAAATTGCCCTGAGTGCGTAACCAGAACGCCAGTGGCGTGACGCGAATCTGTTCGTTGAGTTTTTTCTGTTCGTTGCGCGCGGTTTCCGCTGAAGTCTTGGCGTTTTTGCTGTCGTTGGCCTGCACCTGCTGAACCTGCAAGCGCCGCCAGACTTCAAGGGTATAAGCCTCGAAATCGCTGTTACGGCTGCCGAATAAAGGCACGCGGGTGAGCAACACTTCACTGTACCGGCGCACCAGCCATTCCAGCGGAATAACCCGCCACGACTGGTCGCCATCCTCGGCGCGCGGATGCAAGTCCTCGGGGAAGCGCTCACACAGACCGGCGATCAGCGCCAGACTGCCGGGCAAGCCGTCCAGCGCCTGCAAATGCAGCCACGCTTCGCCGAGCCAGGCGCTGAGCATCAGATCCTTGCTGCGCTCCAGCAATAACGTCGTGGTGAGTTTCTCGACATCGGGCCAGTTCGCCCGCTTGAGTGTCGATTGCCAGACCCCGGTCGGCAGGCTGGCGTCATCCTCACGACGCAGGTCGCGCAACTGGTCGAACTCACGCTCATAGCGCAAATCGACGCCGCAAGGCGCGTCCGCACTGATCGGCGCGAGTAACTGATCAATCAGGTCCGGCAACGTAGTTGATGGCAGGCTCACAAGCCCTCCTTCTGTGATTCAAGGGCGGCGGTGCTGCCGGTTGCCTGAAACGGCGAGCGCGGCGCGCGGGTCGGCAACGGCGCAATCGACAACGGCAGTTTCGAACCTTGGCTCATCAACGAAACGCGCACGAACATCCGTGTGAATTCGCTGGTGACGCTGTCGGGGGCCCCCGTCACTGGCAAGCGCAGGGTCAACGGGAAGTCGGTGTAGTCCATGTTCGGCTGGCGCTGCACCGAGAAATGCGCGCGCATCAGCCGCAGCAGCGACCACGGCCCGCCATATTCCCAACCGGCTTCCAGATCACGCACCACCAGGTTCGGTTGCAGCGGGTCGTTGACCGGGCGCTCCTTGCCGTTGCGCGCCCAGCGCAGGGTCAGGCGAATCGGTTGGCCGACCAGCCAGCGCAGGTTCGGTTGCTCGGCCGGGACCGGATAATTGATTTGCTGATTGCCGGCAAGCAAGCCCCAGGCAATCACTTGATCGGCGCCCTGCTCGTCATCACGATCGGTGCGCCAACGCACGTCCAGTTCAACGCCGAGAATGCCGCTCTTGTCGCGCACAAACAACGGCGTCAGCCACGTGCTGGCCTGCTTCAGGCGATTGAGAAAATCAGCCGCGGCCGGGCGTTCTGGAGTCTGATTGGTGGCCAGTCCGGCCTGGGCGACCGGCAGGCGTTTGTCGATCAGTTGCAGAAAATATTCAACCCGCGCCGGATCGGCATCCTCCATCTGCACGCCATTGGCGAACGGAAAGCGATCGGCCAGGTATTGATTGAAGTAGCTGGCCAATTCATTCCATGCCGCCGCAGCCTGTTGGACTTGCAGCACCTGGCAACGCTGCATGGCTTGCTGTTGCAACTCCACCGCACGCATCGCCAACGTGCCGCGCCCCCCCGCAAGGGTGACCGTCTGCAACATTTGCAAGCAGGAATTGACGTCCATTTCGATGAAATCCCGACTGATCATTTGCTCGATCTGCGCCGGTGGACTGGCCGGATTGGCCTCTTTGTACCTAAGCAGTTCATCGTTGAGCGCACTGAATTGCGTGACCCGTTCGTAATCCAGCGCCGACAGATTGGCTTGCTGCGTCATCAGCCACTGCAACGAAGATGTGCGCCGTTCGGTGATGCCAAGCATGGTGTTGAATTGCTGCTTGAGACTCAGTTTCAGGTCCTGCACATCGCTGGCACCGAACAGTTGCAGGCCCAGGTTTTTCGAGCCGTCCCACTGACTGATTTCGGCACGTCCGCCAAACAGCGGCTGCTCTGTGATTTCATCCAGACCGCCGACAATCTGCGCCATCGCCCGGCGATTGAGCGCTGCTTGCAGGCGCGTGGCCAAGTCCGGCCGGTGCACCTCGATGAACGCCTTTTGCAGGGCCATGGCTTGCTCGGCCTGCACGTTGAACACCGCATAAGGATGCGCCTGATCGTTGTGATCCTTGAGGCTCAACCACATTGCCTGGGCGGCGGCGCCCTCGGCGGCTTTGAGCAGCGCGCCGCGATAATCCGGCGGGATGCGCGGTAATTCTTCAGCGATATAGCGGCTGTAGTCGGCGAAGTATTTCAGTGATTCATTGAGGTCATCGCCATCCACGGTCTGGCCCTGCAAGTTGACGTTGTCTTCGCTGGCACGCAAGGCCGCTGAAACGAAGTCACGCTTGAACAGCGCCTGTATCGCGTTATCGAGCTTCACCACTTGCTCTTGCAGCGCCAACTGCCCACTGGCCTGCTGAACGAGAAGATTGTCGCGCGAGCCGACCTGGGCGATCCATTGATCACGGAAACTCTGCTGCAAGCGTGTCGCTTGCGTGTCAAGGTCCTGTTGCACCTGTGGCCCCAACAGCGAACTCTTGCCAACCTTGTCGAGGAAGTCTCGATAACCCGGCACGAGCTCCTGGCCCTTGCCGCGGCTCCAGGTCGAATTGGTCAGGGTAATCGCCGCTTGCAGATCGTCGACCAGCGCGGTCAGGTCTTCTAGCTCGACCAGGCTGTTACCACTGCCGGCCTCCAATTGATCCAGGTGCAACTTGAGATAACCGGCCTTGCTGACAAAGTTGTCGGCGAGGAAATATTGATCGAGCCAGCGCTGCATCAATCCGGAGAAATTACTGACGATCAACGGCCGGTCGGCGCTCAGGTCAAGGGCCTGCAAGCTGCCGTCCTCGCCCGCCACCAGCAGACGATTGTAGAAAGGCGCATACGCCAGGGTGCCTGCGTTGAGGTTCAGCGACAGCGCGTTGTTGCTCAGTTGCACCAGATCTTCCAGCGGTGCGCGCTGATTGTTTTGCACTTGATTGAACAGTTGGTTTTGCTGTTCAAGACGCAGTGCCCGATTCACCAGATCGGTTGCCTTTTGATAGTTCTGCCACTGCGCCGGGTCGTCGCCTTCGAGAGTGCTGCGCCGATCAGTGCTGCGGATCGCCTTGATTTGCGCCAGCTCCGCGCTCAGCAGTTGTTGCAGAGGCAAGATCATATGGCGCCGGGTGGACTGAAAAACTTCCTGCTCGAGCTGGTTATCGAGCGAGGAAAACCACGACGTCGGAAACACCAGCGAAACGTAGTTCCAGTGCGGGGCGCGTTCCAGTACCCGCCAGAAAGCCTGCACGTTACGCCGGGTCGAATCGATTCGCTGCGCCTCATCGGTGACCGCCACGTAACTCTTCTGCGCGCCCTGCATCTGCCGCGCCAGTTCATGGGCATCCCTGACCGATGCGTGCCAGACCCACAGCATCGCCACCGCCCAGACCACACCCACCACCAGCGCCACCCCGGCAGTCAGCCGTTGCCAACGTTGACGCAGGCGCAGCAAGCGCGGCACACCGTGCGCCAGCCCCTGCTCGCCAACCAATCGCTGGTGCCACAATTGCCGGGCGAACGCGCTGCGCTGCAAGCCGCTGTCTTCCACGCCAAAACCATTCTGCGCGTCTTCACCCGCGACATTGGCGGTGAAATACACGCCGCGAAAACACGGCGCCTCGCCTTGCGCATTGCCCTGAAATACAGGCTCCAGTACGTTCTGCAAACCACGCCGCAAAGTCTCGAGACGGTCCGGCAAGGCATACAGATCGGCACTCAATTGCCCCGACAACGTACCGATTTCAATCACGGCTTCGGCCACGGCGCGGTGCAGATGGTCCAGCGCCTGATCACTCCACGCACCTTGCCACACGGCGTCACGCGCATAGGGTGACGACCAGCCCAGCGTGGCTTCGCGAGCCTCCTGCGGCAACGCACTGATCAGTTCCTGAAATCCCGGCAATTCCTCGAGCCCGGTGACGATCACATAAACCGGGACGCTCAGGCCGAAGCGTTGCAGCAGGTCGATAAAACGTCGACGCGCGGCCAGACCCAACTGCGTCGCTTGTTCAAGATTGTCCAGGCGACTGACCGGCACCGTCCAGATCACCGCGTCCAGCGGCCGTTTGCTGCGCAAGCGCAGGATCAGGCCGAGCAGCCGCCACCAACTGCCGCGCTGCAAATGCATGCCGTCGTCCGGCAGGAACAATGCCTGCGGTACCACCAGCACCGCGCCTTCGGGGTCCGACCACCAGCGCCCGAACCACGCCGGTTTGTCGGTCGGCTGCAAACGCCACTCGGTGACCAGTTGCGTACCCTGGACTTCGTCACCGAGCATCAGCAGCCATGGCATCTGATAGCGGTCGAGATTGCCCTGGTCGCGCTCCATATGGCGCACCGAGGCATAAAAACTGCGGATCGCCGCGCCGCTCTGCGTACGCAGCCACCACACCGCCACGCCGATGATTACCAGCACCAACACAATGGCGACGACCCACGCGACAATCGTCAGCGGGCTCATGAGTCTTGCTCCGGCGCATCCACCACGTCGCTGGTTTGCAATACCGGCGCCAACTGTTGGCCGATGTCACGCCACAACCAATGCCCGAGCCCGGTGAGTAACAGCACGATGGCCAGAATGCCCAACGCCAGACGAAAGCCATCCGGCAGCGCGGTGCGCACCGGCATCTGCAACGGTATCGCCAGCGAGGGCTGCGCCAGTCGGCGGCTGACGTCGGCGTACGTGGCTTCGGCTTGCCAGGCAAAGTTGAACAGCGCCAACCGCCATTTTTCCAGTTGTGCCTGGCTGTGCTCGCCGCGCAGACGGCCATGGAAGCCGAGGATCAGGCATTGCAAATACACGTTGGCCAGATCGCGGGTGGTCGGTTGCTGCTCGTCGAGCAGGGCTTGAATCGCCGCCGGCACCTGCTCGCCAGCCTGACGACTGGAATACAAGCGCGACTCCAACGGTTTGTCCTGCCATGCGCCCTGCCCCGGCCAAGGCGTGAACAACAGGGTTTCGTCGACCAGTGCGACGAACGCATACACCACGGCTTTGACCTGTTCGGTGGCCGAGTCGCCGACCCGTGAATACGCGGTGCGCCACAGTCGTTGCGAGGCCTGCGTGGACAGCTCGACCACGGTTTCCACCAATGCCGCTTCGTCCTCGCTGTCCTTGGGCAACTGCAACCAATCCTGTTGCCATTGCTGCCACGCCTGCCGGAACGCGCTGCTCAACGGTGCGTCCTGCAACCCAAGGCTTGCGGCACTTCCTTGCGACATACGGCGTTCCTTGTGTGATCAGGCACTTTCGCTGTTCTGGGCGACAAACAGCACCACTTGCCACGGGCTGCTGGTCAGCTTGGCTGCTGGCGCGGCAATCATCAGTGGCAGTTGCGCATCGAACCACGCGCCTTCGGCCGTGATCACGAACAGTCGCGTGTCCTCACCGACGCTATAGGCCACTTGCTCGGTGCGGCTCATGGCCTGGTGCGTCAAACCGCTCATGCGTTGGCGACTGAGCAAGGCAATGTGCGGCGCAGAAGCGATGATCGCGCCGCGCAACCAGTCAATCGCCGCTTGCTCGCTGGCGCCGTTGGGCATGCGCAAACCGATAACCAGGCGCTGGCTCGGCTGTTCGTCCGGCAACTGGATCGAAAAGCTCTGCTCGCTGCGTTCGAACGGCAGGCTGCGGTAGCCGGCGCGGATCAGTTCGAGGGTGCTTTCGAGCCATTGCAGCACGGTGTCGTAACCGCGCTGCAACTCGAGAAAATCCAGCGGCGCGAACGCCGGCACTCCGGCCAGCGGATCGAGCGCCGACCACGCGCCGGCAAGGCCCAGCAAATGCACATACAGGGTTTGCGGGTGCGCGATGCGGCTGTTCAGTGTGCCTTCGACTTCCGGCAGGCGCGCCCACAACGCGGTCAACTGCCGACGGATTTCCAACGCATCATCCTGATTGCCGGCCTGTTGCGCCTGACGCAGGCGACCGCCGAGAAACAGACATTTTTCCCGCGCCCGTGCACAGAGCCCGGCGATGCGTCGACCGAGGGCAGATTCCGGCAACAGGACGGGCGTCGGCGGTGTGTAGGCCAACGGCAGAAAACCGCCGCCCTCCTTGCGGATTTTCAGCAACGGCAGGCAGATTGAGTCGGCTCGGTTCAGTTGCGTGCACAGGCGTGGATTGGGGCGCCACACGGTGATCGTTTCGGGGAACTGGCCGCTGGTGAGGTCCGGCAACGCCTCACCGACCACCGATTGCAAACGGCCCCTGAGCGGCAGCAGTTGCCCGGCGCGCCACATCGGGCTGATCGCCAGATACACGGTGACAGTGGCATCGTCAGTGGCCTCGATCGCCGCGCTGACATCCAGCTCCAGCGTCTCGCCGACACCGGCCTGCACATCCACCGGCAAGCCGTCGGGCAGCGTGCCTTGCAGCGACAGCACCCGCACTACGCCAGCACTCAGCGCCGAAGGGTCGAACTCCATGTGGCTGACGCCCCAGAACCACGGGTTGCACGCCTGCGCCAGATGCGCGCCGAGCGCTTCGGCCCGCAGCCCCTGCAACTGAAAATGCTGCGGCAGCAATTGCATGCCTTCGTGCCAGCAGACCGCGTCAGGTAGCAGACTCATACGACTCCCTTCGACCCTGTCGCACGCCGGCGGCGGGCGGTTTTTTTCAGTTGTCCTGGCTGACCAGATTCATCTCGCGACTGTCGAATTTCAGCCACGCCTCGCGCTGATCGTCGAGGCGTAATCGGTGCGCTCCGGGAGTGTTATAGCTGGCGAAGACTAAAAGTCCAGCGGCCTTCTTGCCCTCCAGCGGGAAAGGCTGACGGTCGATGAATTGCCCCGGCACCAGCTCCAGTCCCCACACGCTCATCAGTTGACGATAGTCGCGTTGATACTGCTCGCGTTGAGCAAACCACTGACTGGCATTGATGCCGGACAGTTGCTTGAGCAGGTCGGGGTCATTGACCGCGATGAAATCCACGGCAATCGGCGTGTCGTCATTGGCCTTCGGCGCGACGTCAAGGATCAGGCTGTCGAGGTCCACCTTCGGCCCGAAGAAGGAACAACCCGCCATCAGTACAAACACCCATGTTAGAAAAAATCGTCCAGGCAAAATGAATTTTCCTTTTCGTGATTCTGTCCAAAAATGTTTTCGCTTGCTTTTTTATAGACCTGTTCTAGCGTCTTGGGTAGTTCGGTTCCTACAGCCGAATCCAAGAAGGTTTGTCAAAGGAACGACAGGTCATCTGCCTCCCTTTCTAACCTACGGTCCAGCAAGGGAAAGCGATGAACGGGCCACCCCGATGCATTGCGCCCGCTCATCGCATCGGAGTTCGCCGACATGGCAGAAAGTACGCAACACAAGCTCGACCGGGTGCGTCCGCCCCGGGTGCAAATCACCTACGACGTCGAAATCGGCAATGCCATCGAGAAAAAAGAGTTGCCGCTGGTCGTCGGAATTCTTGCCGACCTGTCCGGCAAACCGCTTGAGCCACTGGCAAAACTGACCGAACGACGTTTTACCGAAATTGACCGCGACAACTTCAACGAAGTGCTCGCCTCAATTGCCCCCCGCGCCACGCTGCAGGTAAACAACACCCTCAGTGGCGACGACAGCAAGCTGAACATCGAACTCAATTTCAAACACATCGACGACTTCGACCCGGTCAACGTGGTGGAGCAAGTCACGCCGCTGCGGCGCCTGTTCGAAGCCCGCCAGCGCCTTCGCGACCTGCTGACCAAACTCGACGGCAACGATGACCTGGACAAGTTGTTGCGCGACGTGATCGCCAACACCGAAGGCCTGCAGGAAATCAAATCGGCTCGCCCGGACACCGCTACCCCGGCCCCTGACGCCGGGGCCCCGGCCGAACCGCAAGCCTGATCGTCCACTTGAATAGAGGGAGAATTCGCCATGCCCGCCGCCGCCAAGAACCCAGCCAGCGACAGTACAACCGAGACACTTTCCCTGCTTGACCAGATCATTCTCGACGGCCGCATGGCCCACGATGACAGTCAGCAGGATTACGCCCGCGACATGCTCGCGGAGTTCGCCACCCAGGTGCTTGACGAAGGCATGGCCATCGACAAGGACACCGTGGCGATGATCAACGACCGCATCAGCCAGATCGACGAGCTGATCAGCGCCCAGCTCAACGAGGTGCTGCACCATCCCGATCTGCAAAAACTCGAAGCCTCATGGCGCGGCCTGCACATGCTGGTGAAGAACACCGAAACCAGCTCCCGGCTGAAACTGCGCCTGCTCAACGTCACGCAGAAAGAGCTGCAAAACGACCTGGAAAAAGCCGTCGAATTCGACCAGAGCGCGCTGTTCAAGAAGATCTACGAAGAGGAGTACGGCACCTTCGGTGGCCACCCGTTCAGCCTGCTGGTCGGTGACTACACCTTCGGCCGGCACCCTCAGGACATCGGCCTGCTGGAGAAACTGTCGAACGTCGCCGCCGCTGCACACGCGCCATTCATTGCCGCCGCCAGCCCTCGGCTGTTCGACATGAACAGCTTCACCGAACTGGCGGTGCCGCGTGATCTGTCGAAGGTGTTCGAGAGCCAGGAGCTGATCAAGTGGCGCTCGTTCCGTGAGAGCGAAGACTCGCGTTATGTGTCGCTGGTGCTGCCGCACTTCCTCCTGCGCCTGCCTTACGGCCCGGATACTTCGCCGGTGGAAGGCATCAACTACGTCGAAGACGTCAATGGCACCGACCACAGCAAATACCTGTGGGGCAACGCCGCATGGGCGCTGTCGCAACGCATCACCGAAGCGTTCGCCAGGTACGGCTGGTGCGCGGCGATCCGTGGCGCTGAAGGCGGCGGCGCGGTGGAGGGCTTGCCGGCGCACACCTTCCGCACCAGTTCCGGTGATTTGTCGCTCAAATGTCCGACAGAAGTGGCGATCACCGACCGCCGCGAAAAAGAGCTCAACGACCTCGGTTTCATCGCCCTGTGCCACAAGAAAAACAGCGACGTCGCCGTGTTCTTCGGCGGCCAGACCACCAACAAATCCAAGGTCTACAACACCAACGAAGCCAACGCCAATGCACGGATTTCGGCGATGTTGCCGTACGTACTCGCCGCGTCGCGTTTCGCCCATTACCTGAAGGTGATCATGCGCGACAAGGTCGGCAGCTTCATGACCCGTGACAACGTGCAGACCTACCTCAACAACTGGATCGCCGACTACGTGCTGATCAACGACAACGCGCCGCAGGAAATCAAGGCGCAGTACCCGCTGCGTGAGGCGCGGGTAGATGTCACCGAGGTGGCCGGCAAGCCAGGTGCCTATCGGGCGACGGTGTTCCTGCGCCCACACTTTCAGCTTGAGGAACTGACGGCGTCGATTCGTCTAGTAGCGACATTGCCGCCGCCGGTTGCGGCCTGACCTGACTGCCCCCGCCGCCCGCGCGGCGGGGCACCGCACTATTTATCCAGCACGACACCTTTCAGGAGTTTCAAGCGATGGATGCAATCATTCTCGACCTCGGCGGCGACATCAAAGGCGATAGCCTGCTCGAGGGTTTTGCCGACAAGATCGAAGTCATGTCCTACAGCCACAACGTGGCGATGCAGGTGACCAACGACGTCAGCAACTCGGAGCGAACCTCCGGCAAACCGCACATCGGCGAGTTCACCGTGACCAAGTTCGTCGACAGCTCGACGCCCTCTCTCAACGAATATTGCTGCGCCGGCAAACCGATCCCCGAAGCCATCATCACCATCGGTCGCAACGCCGCCGAAGGCAGCGGGCAGTTGATGCCCTTTATCGTCTACACCCTGACCAACGTGGTGCTGTCGAATGTCAGCGTCAGCGGCGGCACCGGTGGCAAACCGGTGGAAACCGTGTCGCTGAACTTCACCAAAATCAAATGGGAGCTCACCGCGCAGAAAGACGACGGCACCAAGGAAGGCACCGCCGCGTCGACGTGGGACATGGCCGCCAACAAGCTCGTCAGCTAACCCGGCATCGCGGCCATGGCAGGCACCGGCATACTCGCTCCGCTGTTCGAACGCCTCGCCTCCAGCGAGGCCGACGACACGCGGGAGTTTGATCGCCAGGACTTGCTCGACTCGGTACACGCCGAGCTCGGGCGCCTGTTCAACACTCGCCGTGGTCCGCGCACGCTGACCCATCCACCCAGCGTGCTCGACTACGGCATCGCCGACTGGAGCGCCCTGCAACAACAGCGCAGCGATGACCGTCGGCGCCTGGCGCGGGACATCCGTGAAGCGATTACTCACTTCGAACCGCGCCTGAAACTGGGCGAGGTTCAGGTCAATCCCCTGCCTGCGCACCCTCAGCAAATGAGCATTCGTTTGCTGGGCGTACTGCGCAGCGGCGAGCAACACTGGCCGGTAGCGTTCGTTATCGAACCCGGCGGTCAAGGGATGGAGGTGCGCCATGAGCGACTCGATTGACCCGCAACTGCTCGACTACTATCAGCGCGAACTGACCTGGCTGCGCCACGCCGGCAGCCAGTTTGCCGAGCGCTACCCGAAAGTCGCCCGACGTCTGCAACTGTCCCCCGGCGAGTGCCCCGACCCGCATGTCGAACGCTTGCTCGAAGGTTTTGCGTTGCTCGCGGCGCGGCTGCAACGAAGGCTCGATGACGATTACGCCGAATTCAGCGATGCGCTGCTCGAACAACTTTACCCATTGGCCATGCGTCCATTGCCCTCCGGCGCAATCGTTCAGTTCGAACCAGACCCAGGCAAAGGCAACCTCGACGACGGCTATCCCCTACCCCGCGATACACCGTTGTTCGTGACCACCAGCAAAGGCGAGAGCATCCATTTTCGGACCACGGCCGCCGCGTGTCTGTGGCCCATTGAAGTGAGCGAAGCGCTGCTGCTGGGCAGCGATGAAGCCCAGGCGTTGACTGGTGTCGCGCAGTCGCGCTCGGCGCTGCGCCTGAGTTTGCGTTGCCTGGGTGAAAGCCAGTGGTCAGCGCTGGGTATCGAGCAACTGCGTATCCACCTTGCGGCTTCGCCCGTGGTCAATGCCTGCCTCTACGACTTGCTCGGCGCACGGGCGGTGCAAGTGCTGGCAGGGTCGCCCGGCAGTGTCCCGACAGCGCTCAAAGGCCTGCCGAAAATCGTTGGCTTCAGCGATGACGAAGTCATGCTGCCCGATGAAGACGGCGTGCATCCGGGCATGCGTCTGCTGGCCGAGTACTTCGCCTTCCCGGACAAATTCCATTTTTTCGACCTGCCGTTGAGCGGCGTCGCCACTGACAGTCAGACGCTTTATCTGTACATCGTTTTCGACCGTGCGCCGACCAGTCGCCTGCATTTGCAGGCCAGTGACATCGCCCTCGGCTGCGCGCCGGTGATCAATCTGTTCCCGCGCACCTCCGAGCCGCTGCGCCCGGACGGCACCCGCAGCGAGTATCGCCTGGTTGCCGATAGCCACCGCGAAAACAGCGTCGAGATCCACAGTATTCGCGGCATGCGCGCCAGTTCCCCCGCCGGCGTGCAACGACTGCCGGCCTATTACGGCAGTCAGCACAGCGGCGGCGATCAACAACGTTATTGGCATGCTCGCCGGGTCAGCGGCATGACCCCGAACCGACTCGGCAGTGATTTGCTGGTGAGCGTGGTCGACACCCGTTTTGAGCCGCGAACCGATCTGCCCGATTACAGCCTCACCGCCGAGTTGCTGTGCACCAATCGACACCTCGCACAGAGTTTGCAAGCCGGCACGCCGTTGGGTTTTGAACGCCCCGGCCCGGTGGCCTGGGCACGCCTGCGCAACCCGCCGAGCCCGCAGAGCATGCCGCGACTGGACGGCGATTCGCGTTGGCGGCTGGTGTCGCAACTGACCCTCAATCACTTGTCACTGGTCGAAGGCCCGCAGGCGCTCGATGCGCTGAAAGAGATTCTGCATCTGCATAATTTGCGTGATGAGACCAGCGCCATTCGCCAGATCGAGGGCCTGTCGAGCCTGGGTTGCGAACGGGTCATCGGCCACGTCGGCGCGGATGCCTGGCGCGGTTGGCGCAATGGTCTGGAGGTGCAACTGCAGCTTGATCCGCAGCATTTTGTCGGCAGCAGCGCCGTGTTGTTTTCAGCGGTGCTCGCGCAGTTCTTTTCGGTGTACGCCACCGCCAATCGCTTTGTGCGCACGGTATTGATGCAGGACGACAAGGAGGTCAAGGCATGGCAACCCCAAGCCGGCATGCCGCTGTCGCTCTGACGCTGAGCCAGCGACTGCGCCGCGATCCGCAGGCGTTCGAGTGGCTGCAGGCGTTGCTGCTGCTGGAGCGCGAGCAGCCACAGGCCAACTCCCTCGGCAGCGGCACCGCACCGCAAGCCGAAGCGCTGAAGTTGCGCGGGCCGCTGACGCCGTTGTTCGCCGCCAGCCAGATCGAAAACCTGCGCGAAGAGCCCGGCGAACCGTTGACCCTCGACACGCCGATCTTCGGCCTTGGCGGCCCTGACGGCCCGCTGCCCTACGCTTATCAGGAATGGCTGCAACAACGGGCGCGGGCCAAGGATCATGCGCCGGCCGCGTTCCTCGATCTGTTCCAGCATCGCCTGCTCAGCCTGCTGTACAAGGTGATGCGCAAACACCGCATCGCCCTCGGCTTTGTCACTCCAGGTGCCTCGCCGGTGCAGGCGCAACTGCGCGCACTGACCGGGTTGCTGCCCAAATCCTTGCAGGAGCGCCAGGCCATTGCCGATTGCGCGGTGTTGGCCTGCACCGCGTTATTTGCCGATGGTCGCCGGTCACTCGCCGGGTTTGCCGCGATTGTGCGTGAGCAGTTCGGCGTTCCGGTCGAGTTGAGCGCTTATGAAGGCGCATGGCGCGAGATCCCACTGGCCAGTCGCAGTCTGATGAAACCCGGTGGGCGCAATCTGCAGCTCGGTCGCACGGCCGTCGCCGGTACACGCGTATGGGATGAACACGCCGGTATTCGTCTGACCCTCGGGCCGTTGCCCTCGGCGCAGGCCGGGCGTTTTTTGCCGGACGGTGAAACCCATCCGGCGCTGGCCAGTCTCGCGGCGCTGTATTTCGGTCCGGACCTGGACGTGACCCTGGTGCTGCTGATACGCGGTGCCGGGCCAATGAAACTCGGACGCCAGGCTCCAGTGCAACTGAGCTGGAACGGCGGTTTGCAACGCCAGGCCAGTCTCGCTGTGCAACGCATCGAAACCCGCCTTCGTCAGCTGGAGATCACCTGAAATGGAACTGGCCAGCCTGATCGGGCGCCTCAACCCGGACAACCGCCGCGCCCTCGAACGCGCCGCGCAACGCTGTCTGCAGCGGGGGCATCACTTTGTCGAGATAGAGCACCTGCTGCTGGAACTGCTCGACATCGAGGGCGGTGACTTTGCTTTTCTGTTGCCGCGTTTCGGTCTGGAACGTGATGCGCTGACGGCGGAAATCAACAAGGCGCTGGAGCTGTTCAAATCCGGCAGCACACGCACCCCGGCGCTGTCTTCCCATACGCTGGGTTTACTGGAAGATGCCGTGGTGCAGGCCAGCGTGTTGGGGCTCGACAGCATTCGCTCCGGCCTGCTGTTGCTGGCGCTGATCGATCGCGAAGAACGCCGCAGTTTGTTGCTCAACAGCGCGTCGTCTCTACTGCGTATTCCCAAGGAGGCGCTGCGTGCGAATCTGCTGGAGTGGACGGAAAACTCTCGTGAGCACGTCGGCCCGCGTTCCATGCCTTCTGGAAATCCTGCGCCACGGCAGGATTCTGTGCTCGATCAATACACGCAAGACCTGACCGCCGACGCTCACGCCGGGCGCATCGACCCGATTGTGGGGCGCGACGGCGAGATTCGTCAGTGCATCGACATTCTTCTGCGCCGCCGCCAGAACAATCCGATTCTGGTCGGCGCACCGGGCGTGGGCAAAACCGCCGTGGTCGAAGGCCTGGCCCTGCGCATCGCCGCCGGCGATGTGCCGCCGTCGTTGCAGGAGGTCAGCCTGCGCGTGCTCGACCTCGGTTTGTTGCAGGCCGGCGCCGGGGTCAAAGGCGAGTTCGAACAACGGCTCAAAGGTGTGATCGACGCGGTACGTAACGCCGACAAACCGATCATCCTGTTCATTGATGAGGCCCACACGCTGATCGGCGCGGGCGGGGCCGAGGGCGGCAGCGATGCAGCGAACCTGCTCAAACCGGCGCTGGCCCGTGGCGAGTTGCGCACCCTCGCCGCAACCACCTGGATGGAGTACAAGAAATACTTCGAGAAGGACCCTGCCCTCGCCCGTCGCTTTCAGCTTGTGCAGGTAGAGGAGCCGGACGAAATCACCGCCGTGGAAATGCTCCGTGGCGTCGCCGCCAAACTGGAACAGCATCACGGCGTGCAAGTGCTCGACGCGGCGATCCATGAAGCGGTGAAACTTTCGCACCGCTACATCTCCGGCCGCCAGTTGCCGGACAAAGCCATCAGCGTGCTGGATACCGCGTGTGCCCGCGTCGCCCTCGGCCAGCACGACGTGCCGCCACCGCTGGAAAGCCTGCGCCATCGGCAGAACAGCCTCAAGGATGAAGCTGATCGCCTGCGCCGCGAACAGGCCACCGGCCTCGATCACCGCGAGCGCATCACCCTGCTGGAAACCGAGTCCACGGGTAACGTGCAAGCCATCCGCGAGCTGGAAACCCGCTGGGGAGAAGAGCGCGTGGCCGTGCGCGAGCTTCTCGATACGCGCCGGGAAATGCTGGCGTTGAGCGAGCGCGCCGACAACGACAAACCGGATGAAGCCACCGACAGCCGCATCGATCACCTGGCGGCTGAATTGCTAAGACTTGAAGCGGGACTGGATGCGATTCGGCAAGACGATCCGCTGGTCCCCGAGCAAGTCGACAGCAAAACCGTCGCCGCCGTGATTGCAGGCTGGACCGGCATTCCCGTCGGCAAAATGCTCGCCGACGAAGCCCACGCCGTCCGCACCCTCGGCCAGCGCATGGGCCTACGGGTGATGGGCCAGAGCACCGCGCTGAACACCATCGCTCAACGCTTGCAGGCCTATCGCGCCGGGCTGACCGATCCGCAAAAACCGGTCGGCGTATTTCTGCTGGTCGGCCCTACCGGCGTCGGCAAAACCGAAACCGCCTATGCGCTGGCCGACGCTTTGTATGGCGGCGAACGCAACCTGATCAGCATCAACCTTTCCGAGTATCAGGAGGCGCACACCGTCAGCCAGCTCAAAGGTGCCCCGCCCGGTTATGTCGGGTATGGCAGTGGCGGCGTGCTGACGGAAGCGGTGCGGCGCAAACCCTATTCGGTGGTGTTGCTGGATGAAATCGAGAAGGCCCATCCGGATGTGCTGGAGGCGTTTTACAACGTGTTCGACAAGGGTTTGATGGAGGACGGCACCGGGTTGGTGGTGGATTTCAAGAACACCGTGATGTTGGCCACCAGCAATGTCGGTGCCGAACTGTTGCTCGACACGCCGGTAGCGCAACTCGGATCTGACGCCTTCAACGAGGCACTGCATAAGGTCCTGCTGAAAGCCTTCCGCCCAGCGTTTCTGGCGCGCATGACGGTGGTTGCGTATCGACCACTGGATGAAGCGACGCTGGAAGGGATTGTGTTGGCCAAGCTTGAGAAGTTGCGTGGTCGGTACAAAGCGGCGACGGGCAAGCAGTTCGAGTTTGATTCAGGAATCGTTAAAGCGGTGCTCGCCAAGTGCAGCGCGGCGGGCGCGCGGGATGTCGAGAATGTGTTGATGACGCAGGTGACGGGGAAGTTGGCGGAGTGGGTATTGGAGTAAAGCTCAGCGTCCGCAACAAGTGCACTAAAACCGTGATGAAAGAAAGGCGCTCTGCCAAAACCGACAAGGAAAATGTCATGAAAAACAGACTGAAATACCCGATGAGCCTACTGGGAGCCTGTATCGCGATACCGCTGGCCGCGCAGGCCGACACTCGGCATTCCGAAAACGAACTGGTGGGCAAGGTGTCCTTCCTGACCTCCACGGTCGACAAACTCAGGGACGCGAATTTACAGATCGACCCGTTCCTGACCTCGGCCATTTCCCCACCACCGGATTACAAAGGGCCGCTGTTCACGCTCAGCCATGATTATCCGACGCAACTACCTGCCGGCAACTCCTTTGCGTGGAGCAAGACCACCGGCAACGGCAAAATCACCCAGGCGAATGCCGGTGCCTACGTTCAGGCGCTGAAGGACTACGTTTCTCCCGACATGCGCAAAATTGTTTATGACTATGCCAACTGGAATTACCAAAACAGTGGCTGGTACGACTCGATCTGGCTGGGTATTGAACGTGAGCCCATTCGTGGCGTGTATGTCGGGTCAGGCTTTCCCGCTGGCACACTGACGGATCAAACCCTGCCGGTGACCACTTATGTGCTGACGCTGTACGACACCCGCGCGGCGAAAACCCTCGGCGATATCTGGGGTAAAACCCCGGAGCGCGCGATGAATCCGGTTTTGGAGACGACCACTACGCAGTTTGCCGAAGGCAGCGTCATCATCAAATTCGCCATGGTCAGTGCCTGTGGCAGCGATTGGGCGCCCATGGAAGGCGCCGCCCAGTGGGAGATCTACGCACCGGTGAACACCAGCAATGGCAGTGCATTGAATAAAACCCAATGCGTCGGTCAAGACTTCAAGGGCACCACCACTCAACCGGCCATGACCAATGTGTCGTTGATGCAGTTCGACATCATCGTCAAAGACAGCGTTGCGTCCCCGCAAACCGGCTGGGTTTTCTCCACCCTGGTGTACGACAAGAACGCGCCGGGCAAAGACGCCTGGGACAAGATGATTCCGCTGGGGGCCACCTGGGGAGGCAACCCTGACGTCATCAACACAGCACCCACGGCGCTGACTCCGCCCGTTACGGTCAATCCGAAACTCAGCGAAAACTGGATCAACCCCCAGTCACCGGTTTACGCGGTCTCGACACTGGGCTGGGACGGCCGACTGTCAGGCCCGAACGACGGCGCCGTCGTGACGCCTGCCTGGACCGCCTCGCACTACTACCCGGCCGGTCTGGCCAGTGCAGGATGCCTGGGTTGCCACAGTAGCGCCCAATATCCGATGACCTCGTTCTTGCTACCCACCTCCAGCCAGCCACCGCAAACCATCGATCCGCCGCTTTCGGGCAGTGACCCTGACGCGGCACTGGTCATGGCTGAACCCGGATCGAAACTCTGGATGAGCTGGTTCCAGAGCCGCGACGGCAAGACCCCGATGGGCCCCGACACCGCAGCAGGTGCAAAACCGGTGGCGCTGGATTACGACATGGTCACTGCGTTCAAGGCGATCCCGATGTGGCAGCAGGCCAAGGCGGCCGAAGCCAAAGACGCTCGGAAGTGACTGAATCAAAGAAATGAATCAAAGGGACGGATTTATTGCTTCCGTTTGAGGAATGAATGGATGAATAAACAAATAAATCTGTCCCCGTTTGATTTGCAGGAATCGTAAAAGCAGTGCTCGCCAAGCGCAGCCCGGCGGGTGCGCGGGATGTCGAGCATGTGTTGATGAGGCAGGTGACGGGAAGTTGGCGGAGTGGGTATTGGAATAGCCTTGAAATGGGCAGCGACCACTCCGAACCTGTCGGATAGCCGTCGAGCGGCTGGAGGTTGAATGGAATTTGTCCTGGCATGGAACCCCGTTGTCTCTACCGAGCTCGCCGTGGGTTATGACAACAGAAACGGCGTCAGCATTGGCGTCGGTGGCGTCACGGTGGTTGGAGCGTCGATAAACATCACCAATCCCGACCACAGCTTGCACAACTGGCAATTTGGTTTTGTCCAGAATCTGCTCTGTGCGAAAAGTAGTTGGATATACCGGGATGCAAGACCGCCTGAACGAATAATGAAAGAAGTGTTGGTTCAGTGCCTTGATCAGGAACAAAACGCCGCGGGCTTCTTCTTCATTCCGCCGGTAACGACACAGCAAATGCGGACACACCGACTGAACCTGCCCGAGTTCAAGGACTATCCACGAACCTATGGTGAGGTCACTTTCAATCGCGTGTTTGGTACATCGGTTTTTGTACTCTGGGTCATGGCATTCAACACGGCCACCAGAAAAGTTCAAATCCTCGGGCACCGCTACTGGCAGATTTTCTTTGATGTGCAAAAAACTCACGGTTTAGACGAGAACGTCGTCGCCAGTCCTGATACTGCGGTTACCTTTCGCCAGGAAAACTCGATAACTCGCCCGCCGGTCCGGCTCGAAGGCCCAACAGCCAATGCTGGCGCCGCTCAACGGATTACGCGGTGGATTTTCGTCAGGGGCAAATGGCGCCCGGCTCCGGAGGATGACGGTTCAAGTTCCGATTCAAGCGGCAACGACAGCGGTGAAGGCAGCGATGACGACAGCGACGGTTCTGGCTCTCTTGAAATCGAAACCATTGATGCCAGTCAGCTTGAAGCGCCCCCGGGGCTCAAAGGACTGGGCCCATTGATTCACTAAAAGGAGACTTTGGATGAGCGAACAGAACGTCTGGTCATGCTTGCTTGCCTATAACGGCGATGCCGCCACAACTATCTTCGGACGATACCGAAACACCCTGGCCCTGGTGCTGGCAAGATTGTCCAGCTATCCCGGAAAATCCAAATACCACGGCCACATCTCTGGGGGCGCGGGCGATGGAGAGCACGCCGGCGCGGCCGAAAACCGAACTGCAGCAATCGAATACCTCAACGCATACACGCCGCCCGAGGAGGAAAAAAAGGTCGTCAATGTTGCAAATGCCGCGAAGGCCAGTGCCGGCCGAGCCGCGGAAAGCGCGCTCTTGTCCGTTATCAGTAACTTCAGCGGCACCATCCCCGGTCTGGAGGCTGCGCTCACAATGGAAAACGGCAACTGGCGCAACATGCGCAATGTAAATGGCAGTTTCGAAGCATGGAGAAGCGCGCGAAAGAGCAAATTCAAATCGCAACCAAAGAAATAACCACAGCTGGATGATTGGGCGACCGGTCCACAAGACATTTCAAGTTCAGCATGACAAGAGGTCGTCCAATGCCCCGTGCCACCGACAGCAACACCAGCCTATCCCTGACCGCTGCCACGCTGTCGGCGCTTTACCCTGAGTCATTGTCCGGCGATGAATCGCTCAATCTGTTGGGTGTACAAATCCTCAACGGCCTTAACGACGGCGCCTCGCTCACTCTGAGCAGCGCTATTGCCACACACGTCACCACCACCTTGCACAACGATGCGCAACTGCGTCCTTTCGATGCGCTGGTAGCCGAAATCCGCCAACTCCCCGCCGACGCCACTGCCGAGCGCTATCAGCTGGTTTTAAGACCATGGCTGTGGTGGCTGACGCTCGCGAGCAACAACCGCGTATTCCAGAACCTCGCCACCTCGGACATTGTCACCACAATCTTCAAGGCCCACGGTTTCACCGATTTCAAACTGTCGCTGACCTGCAGTTACACGCCACGCGAATACTCTGTGCAGTACGGTGAAACTGATTTCGCCTTCGTCTCGCGGTTGTTGGAGGAAGAAGGCATTTTCTGGTTTTTCACCCATGACGATGGCAAGCACACGCTGGTTTTGGGCGATAGCAACGATGCCTTCGTGCAGATTCCCAACGGCCCGACCGTCAGTTATCTGGGGCAAGGATTGGGCGAGCGTGAGTTGCACGGCATTCGCTCCGGGCAGGTGTGTTTGCAAGCGGTGGCTGGGGTGTATCGGGCGACGGATTATGAATTCACCACGCCGACCACCTCGCTGTACGACCAGGCCGAAGCCGTGGCCGGGCCGCTTTCAATGTATGAACATCCGGGCGGTTACAACGCCAAGGCGCGCGGCGATGCGTTGACCAAGCAGCGCGTCGACGGTTTGCGCAGCGAGGAGAAACGCTTTGTCGGTGAGAGCGACTGCCGCTGGTTGGTTCCGGGGCACTGGTTCACCCTCGCCGGCCATGATGATGCGAGTCTGAACATCGATTGGGTAGTAACGCGGGTTACTCATGACGTCAGTCACGAGCGCTACCGCAACCGTTTCGAGGCGATTCCCAAAGCCACGCCGTTTCGCCCGCAACGGGTCACGCCGAAACCACGGATGCACCCGCAAACGGCGATTGTCGTGGGCAAATCCGGCGAGGAAATCTGGACCGACGAATACGGCCGGATCAAGTTGCAGTTCCCGTGGGATCGCGACGGCAAGAATGACGAAACCAGTTCCTGTTGGGTGCGCGTGGTGTTGCCGTGGAGTGGCAAGGGATTCGGCATGCAGTTCATTCCGCGTATTGGCCAGGAAGTCATCGTGACCTTTATCGACGGCGATCCGGATCGGCCACTGGTGACCGGTTGCGTCTACAACGGCGACAACACCCTGCCCTACGCGCTGCCGGCCAATCAGACGCAATCGGGGATCAAGACGCAGTCGTCCAAGGGTGGCGGCGGCTTCAACGAGTTGCGCTTCGAGGACAAGAAAGATGCCGAAGAGGTGTTTTTGCAGGCGCAGAAAGATCTGAACATCAACGTGCTCAACGACACCACCGCCACCGTCGGCCATGACGAAACCCTCACCGTGCAGAACGCCCGCACTCGCACGGTCAAGGACGGCGACGAAACCGTGACCCTGGAGAAAGGCAAACGCAGTGTGACCATCCAGACCGGCAGCGACAGCCTCGATGTGAAGGACAGCCGCACGGTGACGGTCGGTGCCGATCAGAACCACAGCACCGGTGGCAACTACACCGACAAAGTCACTGGCGATTACAGCCTGACCGTCGACGGCAACCTGACGATCAAAGTCAGCGGCACCCTGACCCTGCAAAGCGGTGGCAGCTTCACGATCAAGAGCGGCGCCGACCTGGCGACTTCCGCCAGCACTTCGATCACGCACAAGGCCGGCACCGCACTGACCAATCAAGCCGGGACTTCACTGGACAACAAGGCCGGTACCTCGCTGACCAACGACGCCGGCATCAGCCTGACCAACAAAGGCGCGGCCTCACAGACCGTCGATGGCGGCGGCATGCTGACCATCAAGGGCGGCCTGGTGCAGGTCAACTGACGAGAGACGCCATGGCGATCACACCACTGGATCTGCAGCAGGATGACAAGCAGCTCAAGGGCCGTTTGCAGGACGGGCAGCTTGAGGGGCCACTGAACATCAGTGATGACGGACGCAAGCAGGCGGATTTGCAGTACAGCCACGGTGAATTGCAGGGTACATCCCTGCTTTATCACCCCAACGGCAGGGTTTCGGCGCAGATGCCGTTCGTGCGCGACAAGCTTCAAGGGGTGGCGAGTTTTTATGCGCCTGAGGGTTGGTTACAGCGCAAGGCGACGTATCGGCGTGGATTGTTGCATGGCGAGGCGTTCAATTACTTCCCCGACGGGCAAGTGGCGGAGGCCGAGTTCTATCGCGATGGGGTGCGTGAGGGGCGCTATCAGCGCTTTCATCCGAACGGGAAAACAGCGGTGCAAGCGCGGTATATGAATGGGCAGTTGCTGGAGCCGGAGCAAGGGTTTGCCGAGGATGGGCGGCCGTTGGGGGCGGATGGCAAGCCGATATCGCGGGTGCGCTGGTGGTATCAGCGGTGGATGGATCCGCAGCAGGCTTGAGAGCCCTCTCCCGGAGGGAGAGGGAACTGACCGTGGAATATTGATGAATGACGCCGACGTGGAAGATTCGTTGTGAATCCATAACTGAACGTCGCCAACTTGCAAAAACAGCTGTGGATTCATATTCAACGCGGTCGTTCAGGTCGATGTACAACGCAAGACACCTCCGTCGGCCCCCTCTCCATCCGGGAGAGGGCTGGGGTGAGGGGATCAGGGGAATCAGGAAAATCAAGGAATCAACATCTGCATCTGCCCCGGCACGACAATCTTGATCACCCCCGCCCAGTTGCACATCAACGTGCTGTTGGCATCGATTGCCGGCATCCCACCCAACAACAAGGTCGGCGCTCCACCGGGAATCCACGGTGTGGCCGTCGCCGGAATACACGGCATAGGCGTCAACACCCCCAACGCAGCAGCCGTCGCCGCTGCCACCATCGGATTGGCCATGCTCATGCACATCCCGAAAGGCAGAATGTTGACCAGTGGAATGTGATCCATGATGTTCGCCGCGGGTAATCCGCCAGTCAGCGTGCGATTGACTGGCAGCACGTTGAGCATCGCCGGCGCGGCGCCGAAGCTGCATTGCAATGTGGCGGTAGCACAGACTTGCGGACAGCCCATTTGCAGATTCCTTCAGGGACACGACATACCCGCTAAACCTTAGCCTGCCGTGGCCCGCCCTGCACATTCCCAAAGGTGATTATCCGGCAACACGCTAACCTATAAGACCGACCCGCGCTTGTGACCGACCGGGCGCACCATTAGATTAGCCAATGATGTCTGGCCTCCAAAATAAGCAGAAGGGATAAGCATGGCGCTTACTGACCAGTCCACCCGTATCCGCTCTGGCGAAGAACTCGATGCCAGCCTGATCGATCCGTACCTCAAGGCACACATTCCGGGACTGAGCGGCTCCCCGGCGATCAGCCAGTTTCCCGGTGGTGCGTCGAACCTGACTTATCTCCTGGAATACCCGCAGCAGGAGTTCGTCCTGCGCCGGCCGCCGTTCGGCCACAAGGCCAAATCCGCCCACGACATGGGCCGCGAATTCCGCATTCTCAATCAGTTGCGCGACGGCTTCCCGTATTGCCCCAAAGCCTATGTGCACTGCACCGACGAATCGGTGATCGGCGCAGAGTTCTACGTGATGGAGCGGGTCAACGGAATTATCCTGCGCTCGGAACTGCCGCCGGAACTGGGCCTCGATTCGGCGAAAACCGAAGCGCTGTGCAAGGGCTTCATCGACCGCTTCGTCGAACTGCACCAGGTCGACTACAACGCCTGCGGCCTGGGCGATCTGGGCAAACCCGAAGGCTACGTGGCCCGTCAGATCAAAGGCTGGAGCGAACGCTACGAAAAAGCCCTGACCCCGGACGCGCCCCACTGGGAAGCGGTCAAAGCCTGGCTCAACGAGAAGATGCCAGCCGATCACCCGACCTCGAGCATCGTCCATAACGACTATCGCTTCGACAACGTGATCCTCGACCCGCAAAACCCGATGCAGATCATCGGCGTACTCGACTGGGAACTGACCACCCTGGGCGATCCGCTGATGGATCTGGGCAACACCCTCGCCTACTGGATCGAAGCCGACGACCCGGCGCCAGTGCAACTGATGCGCCGCCAGCCGAGCCACGCACCGGGCATGCTGACCCGCCGCGAATTCGTCGACTACTACGCCGAGCGTTCGGGCATCCAGATCGACAATTTCGACTTCTACTACACCTACGGTCTGTTCCGCCTGGCCGGCATCGTGCAGCAGATCTACTACCGCTTCTACCATGGCCAGACCCAGGACAAACGCTTCGCGCAGTTCATTCACATGAACAAACTGCTGGAGCAGATGAGCTTGCAGGTCATCCAGAAATCAAGCCTCTGATCCAGGCCCTCCAACAAGAATTTTCACAAGGGAATCCCATGTCCAAGACTCAGTTGTTCGACCTCGACGGCAAGATCGCTTTCGTCTCCGGCGCCAGCCGTGGCATTGGTGAAGCCATCGCCAAACTGCTGGCCCAGCAAGGCGCCCACGTGATCGTCTCGAGCCGTAAACTCGACGGCTGCCAACATGTCGCCGACGCGATCATCGCCGCTGGCGGCAAAGCCACTGCGGTTGCCTGCCACATCGGGGAAATGGAGCAGATCAGCCAGGTGTTCGCCGGGATCAAGGAACAGTTCGGCCGCCTGGATATTCTGGTGAACAACGCCGCGACCAACCCGCAGTTCTGCAACGTGCTGGACACCGACCTCGGCGCTTTCCAGAAGACCGTCGATGTGAACATTCGCGGCTACTTCTTCATGTCTGTGGAAGCGGGCAAGCTGATGCGCGAAAACGGCGGTGGCAGCATCATCAACGTCGCGTCGATCAACGGTATTTCGCCGGGCGTGTTCCAGGGCATTTATTCGGTGACCAAAGCGGCGGTGATCAACATGACCAAGGTCTTCGCCAAGGAATGCGCGCAATTCGGCATCCGCTGCAACGCCCTGCTGCCGGGTCTGACCGACACCAAATTCGCCTCGGCACTGGTGAAAAACGATGCGATTCTCAAGCAAGCATTGACGCAGATCCCGCTCAAGCGCGTGGCGGATCCGAGTGAAATGGCGGGGGCGGTGTTGTATCTGGCGAGCGATGCGTCGAGCTACACCACTGGGGTTTCGCTGAACGTGGATGGTGGTTTCCTGTCCTGATACTCGAGGCAAACAGCTGACCCTGTGGGAGCGAGCCTGCTCGCGAAGAGGCCATATCAGTCAACCTATTGGTTAACTGAGATACCGCTTTCGCGAGCAGGCTCGCTCCCACAAGGTATGTATGTCATTCATCAAGCACTTTGGGCAATTGCCAGCACAACCCGAGACTTGCGCCCCGCCCGCGCTATTGAGTGACACAACGGGTAGTAGTGATATGTCGAGTCACCTGCTCGTCGACATAAGCATCGCCCGCCACCTCAGTGGTCTCGATGACCTGACAAGTACGTTCCGGCGGTGGAGGTGGCGCTACAGGTGGAGGCGGCGGCGGACTGGCACAACCGGCCAACAACGCCACGCAAAAAGCCAATGACAACGGCAAACACACGCGTTTCCCAAGACTGTTCATAGGACGACCCGCGATAAAGGGGAGACAAACTTCCGCGACCGAACCGACCACGGAAAACCTGACCACTCATTCTTTATAGACGAGACCTTCGTGAGCGCCAGTAAACCGGTGGTATGCGGGGACATTGGCTGTCGATTTTGCTTTGGGATTCGAGAGCGTAAGACTTAAATCTCCGGTCGCCAGTCATGCCGCCATCGCTGGCAAGCCAGCTCCCACAAACATTGAGTACACCCGACAGATACAGGTCGGCTGTCAGGCCGCCATCGCCAGCAGGCTGGCAACCCAAACCCCACCGCCCTTGCTCCTCACCACTCAACACAATGAGCGTTAGCTCGAGTGCAGCTCTTGATCTGGAAGGCCCGTCGGGAGGCTGAGTGGAGGGATTCATCCGGGGAGGACATCGAAAGGAGGTGCAGCGAAGCAAACCGGAATCGATGCCCCGGATGGGTTCCGGAGCGGAGGAACCCCGAGCTCTAGCGAGCGGGCCGGACGTCAGGGCACAGACCTTTTGGTTACTTTTGGGGCGTTTGCCAAAAGTGACCCGCCGTAAGGGCGGAACCTTAATCCGCCATCACCAAAAAACCGGATATTCACCCAACAACCCAGCTCCCACACACAAGCAGATGCCTAGGCCAAATCAGCATCCGGGGAAGAGCGCAAAGAATTACTCTCCAGCTCATACCGCAATTCATCGATCAAAGCCGCCACCGACTCAGGCGTACGCAAGGCACTGAGCTTCAAGCCACTGATCACCAGATCGACCTGCCCAGACAACGGGTGATAAAGCTTTACCGTCAGCGAATGATCCCCATCCACCGAACACTCACACGCCAGCGGCGCAAAACTGTGCTCAAGCTGGGCGCGCAACTGCGCAAGATTGATCATTGAGGCCGTTCCTTAATCTGTTTCGAAGGGACGCGATCCCAAGCCGAAAAGGCTTGTACCGCACTCCAACAGACTAAAAAAAGCCTCCTCACCCCAACACATCAATTTGCACCCTGCCCACTAGTGCATTTGCACCTAACGTTGCCCCTTGGTGCGCCACTCACCGGAAAACAGCCCGCGCTCGCGCGCCCACACAATCGCCTCGCTGCGGCTATGCACATCGAGCTTGGAATACACCGTCGCCACATGATTGCGCACAGTGTTCGGCGCCAGTTTCAGCCGCGCCGCAATCTCCTTGTCCGCCAGGCCTTCGCAGATCAGGCCAAGCACATCACGTTCCCGTGCCGTCAGATCGGTGAACGACACGCTCGGCAGTTGCGGTGAATTGATCTTCTTCACATTCGCCAGTTTTTCGATCAGCGTACGACTGAACCAGGAGGCGTCTTTCATCACCTCCTCAATCGCAGACACCAGTTCAAGCTCGGTACGTTTGCGCTCGGTGATGTCCATCAGCACCAGCAAGTAGCAAGGCACGTCGTGGATGTTGACGGTATCGGCGGACACCGCGCATTCAAGCAGATCGGCATCCCTTTTGCGCACGCGCAAGTCCACCCGGTCAACCCGACCGCTTTTTGCCAACGCCGTCAGCAGGCGGTTCCGCGCGCCCTCGTCGTCGATGAAATCCAGTTGCGTCACGGTTTTGCCCAATACGTCATCGCTGGTATAGGCCAGGGAATCGAGGAAAGCCTGATTGACGTCCATGATCTGCTGCTCGTCGGCCGTGCAAATCAGAATCGGCACCGGGGTCAGTCGAAAAGCCGTGGCGAAGCGTTCCTCGCTCTGGCGCAGCGCCACCTCAGCCCGGCGGCGCAGCTCCACATCAACGAAGGAAAACAGCATGCATTGCTCATCGTTGAGCAACAGGGGTTGCCCGGCGACAATCACTTGCTTGCTGCTGCCATCGGGCAGGCGCAACTCGGCCTGCATCTGCGGAATGGTCGCCACATCGCGCAGGCGCTGGATGGCCAGATCTCTTTTCTCGGCCTGCTCGAAAATGTCTATTTCATAGGCCGAAGTGCCGATCACTTGGTCGCGGGTATAGCCAGTCATCTCCAGAAACCCCGGATTGACCTTGATGTAACGCAAGTCGCTGAGACGGCAGATCACCGCCGGCGCCGGGTTGGCGTTGAAGGTTTTTTCGAAACGCAGCTCTGCGTTGGCCCAATCGGTGAAGTCGCTCATGATCAACACCAGCGACTCCGGCTGCCCTTCGCGGTCGGTCAGCACCATACTGCGCACGCTATGAACCCAGACGCGCTCCGGATCATCCACCGTGAACACCTCGATCAATACGTCACTGAAGACTTCGCAACGCGCAACGCGGCTGATCGGATAGTTTTCGGGTGGCACCACATGATTGTTGCGATAGCGCAGGCTGAAGCGCTTGGCGTACTCGTCGGCATTCGCGCCCAACTCGCCGATCCGGCTGACGCCGTGCATGGCTAGCGCCGCTTCGTTGGCCCAGAGGATGCTCTGATCGAGCTCAAGCAAAATCACACCGTCGGACAGCCCGGCGATGATCTGCTGCAACTGACGACGATTGGTTTCGCGGGTCAGGACTTCCTGGCTCATTGGATCTCCACAAGTGATACGCCCATGTGAAGGTTACGACCGCGCGGTACCGAGATCGTGCGCCGCGATGCTGCACTACGCACATCCCCTGTATTCGCACGACAGACACCCCTGTAGGAGCTGCCGAAGGCTGCGATCTTTTGACTTTGGTTTTTAAAAACAAGAACAAAAGATCGCAGCCTTCGGCAGCTCCTACGCGGTTTTAGGGGTTTCGCGCAACTCACGCAGGGTATCGAGAAACAGCTTGAGCACCGGCGAAGCATCGTCCGCGCGATACGTGACGTACAACGGCACCTCCGGCAACGCCGGGGTCAAGTTGCGGAACACCAGGCCCGCCGGTGCCAACTGTTCGATGGACGCTGGCAACAGCGCCACGCCAAAACCCGCACGTACCAGGCTGAGCAGGGTCTGCACCTCGATCACCTGCTGGCGGATCTGCGGCGTGAAGCCGGCCTGAATGCAGCACTGGTAGAGGAAATTGGCAAAACGAGACTGCTTCAACTCCAGCGCCACAAACGGCTCCAGCGCCAGATCCGCCGGGGCCAACACGTCGCGACCCGCCAACGGATGATCCGCTGGCATCACCACATGGATCGGCTCGTAGATCAGCAATTCATTGCGCAATTGCGGGTCGTCATAGCCCACGCGGAACACGCAGGCGTCGATGCGTTTCTCCTTCAACGCCTTGACCTGCGCCGCCGGGGTCATTTCATGCAAACGCCAGGTGACCTGCGGATAGCGCTCGCGAAACAGATGCAGCGCCTTGGGCAGCACGCCGACCATCACCGAGCTGATCATGCCGATTTCCAGCTCACCGAGCTGTCCGCGCCCGGTTTGCCGGGTCAGGTCCAGGGCGCGCTCAAGCTGTTCGAATACCAGCGGCGCCTGCTCCTTGAGCATCTGCCCCGCTGCGGTCAGCTCGACGCGATGATGACTGCGCTCGAACAGCGGCGTGCCGAGTTCCTCTTCCAGCAGACGAATCTGTTGGCTCAACGGCGGCTGACAGATGTGCAGCCGCTCGGCGGCACGGCCGAAATGCAGCTCATCGGCCAGGGCCATGAAATACCGCAGCAGACGCAGATCCATGGCCGTTTACCCCAGACTCAGCGGCGTCGAGCGCTGACGCACGCCGGTCAGTGCGAACAGCGCATTGGCGATGGCCGGCACCACGGACGGGCTGCCCAGTTCACCAACGCCGCCGGGTTTACTCGGCTCGCCGTCCAGCAAAACGATGTCGGTGGCCGGCATGTCGGACATGCGCGCCACGCGATAGTCGTGGAAGTTGCTCTGCACCACCCTGCCCTGTTTGATATCGAGCTTGTCAAACAACGCATGGCCCAGGCCCCACATCAGGCCGCCGTAGATCTGCTCCTCGACTCCGCCCGGCGACACGGCCAAACCACAATCGACCACGCAGGTGAGTTTCTCGATCCGGGCCTTGCCATCGACAGTCGTGACCCGCGCCACCACTGCGATAAAACTGGTGTAACCCTGATTGGTCGCGATCCCCAGCGCAGTGCCCGGCGGCAATGGTTGGCCCCATCCGGCGCGCTCGGCGGCCTGCTTAAGCACCGCTACATGGCGCGGTCGCTCCTGCATGTTGGCCAGGCGGAATGCCAGCGGATCGGCACCCGCCGCGTGGGCCAGTTCGTCCATGAAGCTTTCCACGGCGAACACGTTGGGAATGAAACTCACCGAGCGATACCAACCGCTGGGCACGTTGCTTTCATGCCTGACCCAATTCAGTTGCAGATGCGGCGGACGGTAGGCGAAGTCCCACGCGGTGATGGCTTCGGTGGTGCTGTAATCCATGTGATCCGGGCGCTGGAAGTAACCCGGCTCCCACTGCTCGGGGGAAGCCGGCGAAACCGCATGCAATTGCAATGCGCCGAGTTTCCCCTGAGCGTCCAGTGCACCTTTGATTCGGTTCAGCGTTGCCGGGTGATAGAAGAGCGCGTGCATTTCGTCTTCGCGGCTGTTGAGCAGCTTCACCGGTACACCGGTTTTCTGCGCCAGATAGGCCACTTCGAACAACCAGTATTTGGCCTCTCGCGCACCGAAACTGCCGCCGGAGACCAACTCATGGATGGTGACGCTGGCCTTGTCGATCCCACACACGGTTTGCGCCGCTTCCAGCGCCGAGGACGGCACCTGCACGCCGCCCCAATAGGTGATTGCCTTGTCTTTCACTTGTGCCGTGATGCAGATCGGTTCCAGCGGATTTTGCACTTTGTAGGGCATGGTGTAATCGGCTTCGAGCAGCTTCGCTGCGCCTGCCCATTGCCCGGCGACATCGCCTTGAGCCATGGCAACGACGGTTTGCGCTTGCGGATCACCGACGGCTTTGGCCTGGGCGCTGAACAACTGGTCGCTGTCGAATCCGGCCAGCGTCGAATCACTCCACCGGATGTCCAGTAGCTTGCGCCCCTCCTGCGCCGCCCAGTACGTATCGGCCAACACCGCGACACCTTCCAGATTGCCGCCCAGCACATCGGGCCGCCCGGGAATCGCGATCACTTTGCGCACGCCGGGCACCCGTAACGCTGTTGCCGAGCCCACGCTGACCACTTTCGCGCCCACCACCGGCGCACGCTGGATCACCGCCACCAGCATCCCTGGCAATTGCACGTCGATGCTGTACGTGAACTGCCCGCAGACCTTGGCTGCCGCGTCGCGTTTATGCCGTAGTTTGCCGATGTACTTGAACTGCGACGGATCCTTCAGCGTGACCTTGTCGGGTGCCGGCAGACGCGCCGCCACGCCGACAAGTTCGCCGTAACCCAGGCTGCGTTTGCTCGAGGGGTGCACTACCCGACCTTCTTCGGTGGAGCAACTCTCCAGGCTGACTTTCCACTGCCTGGCCGCTGCCGTGATCAACAGCGCCCGCGCCGTGGCACCGGCCATACGCAAGCGATCGTACTCCAGCGAAACGCTGGTGCTGCCGCCCGTGGAGAAGACCTTCCAGATCGGGTGAATGTAGGTTTCGAAGAACGGATCTTCCGGGGTGATCACCTGCACGGTCATCGGATTGACATCGAGTTCCTCGGCCACACACGCGGCCAGCGCGGTATGCGTACCGGTGCCGGAATCGTGCTTGTGCACCACCAGTTTCACCGTGCCGTCGGGCAGCACCCGCACCCAGGCATTGGGTTCGAATTCGCTGGCGGGTGCCGGGGCCTTCGGGTCAGTCGCCGCCATGCCGCTCGGCAGATACAAGGCTATCGCCAACCCGGAAGCGACCGTGACCGCTTGTTTGAGAAACACCCGGCGCGGCAGCTCCGCACAGCTATCATCGAGAAGGCTCATCAAGCCTCCTTCGGCGTATTCGCCGCGCGTTTGATGGCTTTGTTGATACGCCCGTAGGTGCCGCAGCGGCAGATGTTGCCGGACATGGCATTGCGGATCGAATCATCAGTCACTGCCGCACCGGTGCTGAGCAACGCCGCCGCCGACATGATCTGCCCCGATTGACAGTAGCCGCATTGCGGCACATCTTCGGCGACCCAGGCCAGTTGCAACGGATGGTTTTGCGTCGGCGACAAGCCTTCGATGGTGGTGATGCTGTGGCCCGCGACGGCGGCCAGCGGCAACTGGCAGGAACGCACTGCAACACCGTCCAGATGCACGGTGCAGGCACCGCACAGGCCCATGCCACAACCGAATTTGGTGCCGGTGAGTTTCAACTGATCACGCAAGACCCATAACAAGGGCATGGAGGGGGACGCCTCATCCAGCTCGCGTCGTTCGCCGTTAACCGTGAATGTAATCATTGTCAGGCTCCAAGAGAGCGGCCCGTCTTTGTGCGGGCCTGGTCACCGATTATTGGAAGCCACGGCAATCTGCGGCCAGCGACGATTTCTGCCAACCGGTGTAAGCAGGACTAACAACATGTACAAGCGATACCCGTCGGTGCAGTCCATGAGCGCGTTTATTCACGCGGCGCGCAGCGGCAGTTTTTCCAGCGCTGCGCGCAAACTCGACCTGACCCACAGCGCCATCAGCCAGCAGATCCGTGCGCTGGAGGACTTCATCGGCCAGCCGTTGTTCGTGCGTGAAGGTGGCGGCAGCAACCTTACGGACGCCGGGCAGTTGTTTGCCAGCGTGTTGTCGGACGGGCTGGCGCAGATTGATCGGGCGTTGTCCTCGGTGAAAAACCGCAGCGTGGCGCAACGCCTGACGCTGGATGTCGACAGTGAACTGGCGCAGAGCTGGCTCAATCCACGCCTGCCGCAGTTACTCGATGGACTGCCGGATTACGAGGTGACGCTGCTGTCGATGCCGCGCAGTGATCGCAGCACGTTTGAGCGGGTCGATCTGGCGTTGCGTTACGGATATGGCGATTGGGACGACTGTGAGATGACGCAAATCTGTGGCGACCGGGTGATGGCGGTGGCCTCGCCTGAGTTGCTGGAACGGCATGGATTGCAGTTGCCATTGAGTCCGGCGCAAGTGCTTGAGTTACCGTTGCTGGGGTATACGCGGCGCTCGTGGATTCCTTGGCTGGATGCTGCCGGGATGACACCGACCGAACCCACGGCACGGGTGATTTTTGATAACGCGGCGAATCTGATCGCCGCCGCCGAGGCTGGCGTCGGCGCAGGACTGGTGCGTGGATTACTGGCCGCCGATGCCTTGCGCAGCGGACGGTTGGTGACGTTGAACGAGGCGCAGATTGCGGCGCATTACAACCTGTATGCCGTGTGGCCGCAGGGCCAGGCTGAGCGCGTGGCGCCGGTGGTTGAAGTGATCAAACAGTTGGCTTTGCGTACGCTCGAGAACCCGGCCCTCACCCTAGCCCTCTCCCAGAGGTAGAGGGGACTGATTGGGGGATATTGGCGAGTAACGCCGACGTGCGATATTTGCTGTGAATCCATAATCGACTGGTTATTTCAGGTCGATGCATCGCGCAAGACACCGCGGTCGGCCCCCTCTCCCTCCGGGAGAGGGCTGGGGTGAGGGGCTTTTGATCCAGGCCCCATATCGAACGCATATCACCACCGCTCCCAATTAATATTGTACGAACCCCTCCCCCCTTTCCAATACTCGCCCTCAGCAGCCACCCACCCGGGCCGGATGCGACCAGGCGAGGGAATGCGTGCACGTTGCGCATAGAAATGGCCGATTGCCCGGGACGTGGATGCCGAGAGCCGCAAGGCTCCCTACCCCGCTATCAGGAGATCGACTTCAATGATCATCGATATCAGCTGCTATCCCACCGATCTGGTGGACCTCGCCTGGAGGCATGACGGTGACCCGTTCACCGGCGAGCGTCTGCTGGAGATGATGGATGGCCCCTACATGGTCAACGGCAAGCCTCGCCGCATCGACAAAGCCTTCATCCAGCCGCCGCAAGGCAACACCATCTACACCTGGACCGACGGCGACCTGACCGGCCGTGAATCCATCGACGCCTACATGGCCTACACCCTGAAAATGGTCCAGACCTACCCGGACCGGTTTATCGGCTGCTTCGTCTACAACCCGCGCTGCGGCGTGGAAAACGGCGTCGAGGCGATCGAGCGCTACGTCAAGGAGCACGGCTTCAAAATGGTCCAGATGCAGGCCAACATGCACGCCTATCGCCCGGACCGTGCGCTGGACTGGGTGCGCCCCTGCTTCGAGAAATGCGCCGAGCTGGGCATTCCGGTCAAGCTGCACACCGGCGACGGGCCGTACAGCATCCCGTCCGAATGGGTGCCGATGATCAAGGAGTTTCCCAACGTCGATTTCATCATGGCCCACTTCGGCGTGCAGACCGGTGGCGTCTACGTGTTTGAACCGATGCAATGGGCGATGGAATTGCCCAACGTCTACTGCGAGTCGGGCTGGTGCCTGCAATCGCGGATCGTCGAATTCGCCAAGGTCCTGCCGACGCACAAAATCCTCTTCGGCACCGACACCCCGCCGAATGAACCGGGCATGTGGCTGCGCCTGCTCGAAGTGCTGTGTCATGAGCCGCCGCAGGGCCTCAACCTCGACGAAGACACGCTCGAAGAGTATCTGGGCAACAACACCGCGCGGATGATCGGCCTTGAGCCAACCCCGCCACCGCGTTCCGTTTCCGAAGCAGAGGCGCAACTCAAGCGCCCCGTCACCACTCAACTGGCCAGGAGCTGAACCGATGATCATCGACACCCATCTGCACCCCACCAACCTGGTCGACGAGGCCTGGCGCCACACCGGCGAACCGTTCACTGGCGAGCGCATGCTCAAGTTGATGGACGGCCCGTACATGATCAACGGCAAACCACGCCGCATCGACATGGGTTTCATCCAGCCGCCACCGGGCAACACCGGTTATCGCGACGGCAACCGCCGTGGCCGTGAGGGCGTGCGCGACTACATGTCGTACATCGCCGAACTGTGCATGAAGTACCCGGATCGCTTCATCGGCAACTTCAACTTCAACCCGCGCTGGGGGCCGGAAAACGGTGCGGCGGAGCTGGAATTCCATATCAAGGAATACGGTTTCAAGATGCTCAAGCTGCACGCCAACATGCACGGCTATCGCCCGGACCGGGCGCTGGACTGGCTGCGTCCGGCGATGAAGGTCTGCGCCAAATACAACATCGTGGTGCTGATCCACACAGGCGATGGCCCGTACACGATTCCAACAATGTTTTACCCGATCATCCGCGAGTTCCCGATGGTCAATTTCATCATCGGCCATTTCGGTATCCAGACCGGCGGCAACTACTCGTTCGAAGCGTTCTGGATGGCGATGGACACGCCGAACGTGTACTGCGAATCGGGCTGGTGCTTCCAGTCACGGATCGTCGAGTTCGCCAAAGAGCTGCCGCGCAACAAGATTGTGTTCGGCACTGACTCACCGCCGAACGAACCGGGCATGTGGCTGCGTGAGCTGGAGGTGTTGTGCTCGCCAGCGCCGCAGGGTCTGGGGATCGATGAGGATCATCTGGAAGATTACCTGGGCAACAACATTGCCCGCTTGTGCGGGATCGAACCGACGCCACCGCCCAAGGATCTGGTCGAGGCCGACATACGCCTGACCACCACGTATCTCTAGCCACGCAAAACCCATTGTGGGAGCGAGCCTGATCGCGAAAGCGGTGGATCAGTCGCCATCAACATTGAATGAAAAACCGCATTCGCGAGCAGGTTCGCTCCCACAGGGGCCAGTGTTAAGACCGACACACAGCGACTTTACAGGCACGAAGATGACCCGGCGTTCGCTCGACCGGCAGGCCAACGGCTTGTCGATCGAACGCCCTCTCACCCCTGCGTGCCTGCTTTTTACGAGGTGAAACCATGACCCGTTCGACGCTCGGCGATTCTCAGGATTTTCATGTATTCATCGAGGCCTATCGCCGCGAGTACCCGGACGATGTGCTGACCATCACCCATCCGATTTCTGCCGATCAGGACGTCACTGCCCTGGTCGATGCCCTCGCCGCCCAGGGCCGCGATCCACTGCTGATCTGCGAAAACGTCGGCAACCTTGGCGTGCCGGTCGCGACCAACCTGTTCGCCTCCCGCACCCGCATCGCCCGGTTGTTCGGCGTAACCCCTGCGCAACTGCACGAAACCTTCCAGACCCGCGCCAACCAGCCAGTCCCGCCGCGCTATGTGGAAACCGGCCCGATCCTCGATGAAGTCTTCGAAAGCGAAGCGCTGGATCTGGCATGGCTGCCGATGCTCAAGCATTTCGACAGTGATCGCGGGCCGTACATCACCAACGCGATCATCATCGCCGAAGACCCGGTGACCGGCATCGCCAACATGAGTTACCACCGCTCGATGCGCCATGCCCGTCAGGCCCTCGCCACCAGTCTGCACTCACGCGGGCACCTGTGGCGGATGCTGCAAACCGCTCGTGAACGTGGCGAAGAACTGCGCGTGGCGATGGTGGTCGGCGCGCATCCATTGTTCATGCTCGCCGCTGCGGCGCGCCTGCCCTATGGCAGTGACGAACGTGCGGTGGCCGGCGGTTTGTTTGGCGCACCGCTGGAGCTGGTGAAAACCCCGCGCTATGGCATTGGTGTGCCGGCGTATGCCGAGTTTGTGCTGGAAGGCGCCATCGATCCGGCGGCCTACGCCGAGGAAGGCCCGTTCGGCGAATTCAGTGGTTACTCCTCGGATCGCTCGACCAACAATGTGCTGCGCGTCGACACCCTGCTACGGCGCAAGGACGCCTGGCTGGTCGATGTAATGGGCGGCCGCTACGCCGAGCATCTGACGCTTGCGCGCCTGCCGCGGGAAGCGGAAATGAGCGAGAAGCTCAAGGCACGTTTCCCCGCCGTCACCGCCGTGCACTACCCGAACTCCGGCACGCATTTTCATTGCTACGTGGCACTGGATCAGAGCCGCGACGGCGAGGCGCGGCAGATCATGCTGGCCCTGCTCGGCTGGGACCCGTATCTGAAAACCGTGATCGCGGTGGACAGTGATATCGACATCAGCGACGACAGCCAGGTGCTATGGGCGCTGGCCACGCACTTCCAGCCGCATCTGGATATTTTCACCATCGACGGCTTGCCCGGCAGTCCGCTCGACCCGTCGTCCTCGGTCAATGGCACCACCTCGCGGATGGGGCTGGATGCAACGCGCGGTTCCGGGTTCGACGGGATCAAGGCGCAGCTCGATCAGGACGTGCTCGAACGCGCGCGGCAACTGCTCAAGGGGCTGGAATCGTGAACCGGCAACGGATGGTGGTCGGCATCAGCGGCGCGTCCGGCTTCATCTACGGCGTGCGCCTGCTGCAATTGCTCGGCGAACTGGACATCGAAAGCCACCTGATCATCAGCCGCGCCGCGTTACTGACCATGGCCCACGAAACCGACTACAAACTGGCCGACATCATCGCCCTGGCCAGCCACTACCACCGTGCCGATGACGTCGCCGCCGGGATCGCCAGCGGTTCATTCCGTTGCCTGGGCATGGTGGTTGCGCCGTGTTCGATGCGCACATTGGCGGAGATTGCTACCGGCACTTCATCAGGGCTGATCGGCCGCGCCGCGGACGTCACCCTCAAGGAGCGCCGCACGCTGGTGCTGATGGCCCGCGAAACTCCGCTGACCCTCGCGCACCTGCGCAACATGACTGCCGTCACCGAGATGGGCGCCATCATCGCCCCGCCGGTGCCGGCCTTCTATGCCCGCCCCGACAACCTCGCGCAAATGGTCGACCACAGCCTTGGCCGGTACTCGACCTGTTCGGCCTCGATGCGGGCGTCGCCACCCGCTGGAGAGACCCCCCCGGCCCTTGTGAGAGCTGGCTTGCCAGCGATAGCAATAGGTCAGTCGGCATCACTGGTGAATGACACACCGCCATCGCTGGCAAGCCAGCTCCCACAGAAAGCGTCATCACTCATTTCATCGTGCACCGGTTTATCAATACCCAGGAGCTCTCAATGAACACCCCATTCAACGCCCCAACCCCGAACACCAAAATCCCCGTGACCATCCTCACCGGGTTCCTCGGTGCCGGTAAAACCACCCTGCTCAATTACATCCTCAAGGAAAACCACGGCCGCAAGATCGCCGTGATCGAAAACGAGTTTGGCGAAGTCGGTATCGACGGCGACCTGGTGCTGAGCTCAGAAACCGAAGAAATCTACGAGATGGTCAATGGCTGCGTGTGCTGCACCGCCGAGGTTCGCGAGGACCTGGTGCGCATCGTCCGCGAGTTGGTGGCGCGCCCGGTGCGGCTCGACCACATCCTGATCGAGACCAGCGGTCTGGCCGATCCGTACCCGGTGGCGCAGAGCTTTTTCATCAATGACCCGATTGCCGATGAAGTCGAACTCGACGCGATCGTGACCATGGTCGACGCCAAGCACATCGCCCAACATCTGGAAGACCTGCAACTGGACGGCGTCGACAATCAGGCGGTGGATCAGATTGTTTGCGCCGACCGGATCGTCATCAACAAGGTCGATCTGGTCAGCGCAGATGAAGTGGAAAGCCTGCGCAACAAGATCCGTGGACTGAATGCCACAGCGGATCTGGTGACGTCCACCCACGCGCAAATCGACCTGACGAAGATCCTCGGCATCGGCGCGTTCGAATGCACGCAAAAGCTTATGGAAATCGGCGCTGAACAGCATGACCACCACCAACATGCCCACGAGCACTCTATCGAAGAGCTGGATCACCAACATGACCCGAGCGTGTCGTCGGTGGGCATCGCCGTCGACGGCGCGGTCGATCTGATGGCGTTCCACCGCTGGATCAGCGAGCTGCGCTCATCTCAGGCCGACAACCTGTACCGCATGAAAGGTGTGCTGGCGGTGGCCAATGAAGACCAACGCTACGTGCTGCAAGGCGTGCACAGCCTAGTGGAATTCCGGGCGTCGACCGCGTGGGGCACGGAGCCCCGCTCAAGCAAGATCGTGTTCATCGGCCGCGACCTGGATCGTGCGGCGCTGAACCACGGCTTCGCCGCCTGCCTGGCAGGCTGAACAAGGCGTCGGAGCCGGTGGATGGCGGCTTCGCAGCACGAATGACTGATGCCTGTTTTTTGAACAACACAAAACCTGTGGGAGCTGGCTTGCCAGCGATAGCGGACTGTCAGTTGATGAAGAAGGTGACTGATCAACTGCCATCGCTGGCAAGCCAGCTCCCACAGGTTCCACTGTGTTCTCGAGTTAAGCGGCATCAGACGAATACCCCTCTCTACCGCATAAAAACAGCCAGAGGTGTTTCCCCATGTCGTCAGCCACATCCCCATCGCAAAGTGCTTCCACCGTCCATCCCGTCGACCAGATTCTGCCGGTGCGACAGATGCTCACACTCGGCCTGCAACACATGGCCGTCTCGTACATCGGCGCCATCGCCGTGCCGTTGATTGTCGCCAGTGCGCTGAAAATGTCCCACGCCGAAACAGTGGCGCTGATCAGCACCACGCTGTTCTGTTCCGGTATCGCCACCCTGCTGCAAACCGTCGGTTTTTGGAAATTCGGCGTGCGTTTGCCGATCCTGCAAGGCGTCGCGTTCAGCAGCGTTGGCCCGGTGATCGCCATCGGCAGTAACCCCGATGTGGGCTTTGCCGGCGTCTGCGGGGCGGTGATCGGTGCCGGGATTTTTACCATGCTGATCGCGCCCTTCGTAGGTCGATTGCGGCGATTTTTCCCGCCGGTGGTAACCGGCTGCATCGTCACGGTGATCGGTTTGCAGCTGTTCCCGATCGCCTATGAATGGGTCGGTGGCGGGCGCAATGCGAGCAACTTTGGCGCGCCGGCCTTCCTCGGCGTGGCGGTGGTGGTATTGCTGACGATTCTGCTGGTCAACCGCTATGGCAGCCCGCTGCTGCGCAACATGGCGGTGCTGGTGGGCATGCTGGTGGGCGCCGGTCTGGCCTACGGTTTGGGCATGGGCAGTTTTCACAGCGTCGAAGAAGCGCCGTGGCTGACCGTGCCCTATCCGTTCTACTTCGGTCTGCCCACGTTCAGCCTGATCCCCATTGCGACCATGGTGGTGGTGATGATCGTGCAGATGGTCGAGTCAATGGGGCTGTTCGTGGCCATCGGCGACATCGTCGAAAAACCGGTCGAAGACAAACAGGTCATCAACGGCCTGCGCGCCAACGGTCTGGCCAGCACCATCGCCGGGATGTTCGCCGCGTTCCCGTTTATTGCCTTCATGGAAAACGTCGGCCTGGTGATCCTGACCGGCGTGCGCAGCCGTTGGGTGGTCGCGGTCAGCGGCTTGCTGATGTGCTCGGTTGCCTTGGTGCCCAAGGCCGGGGCGATCATCGCGTCGATGCCGACTGCCGCACTCGGCGGTGCCGGTATCGCCATGTTCGGCGTGGTCGCGGCAGCGGGGATTCAGACCCTGGCCAAGGTCGACTACGAGCGCAATCGCTACAACGTGCTGATCGTTGGTTTCACCCTCGCCGCGGCGCTGGTGCCGGTGCTCGCGCCAACCCTGTTCAAACAATTACCAGAGTGGTCGCAGCCGTTCCTGCACAGCAGCGTGGTCATCGCCTGCCTGGTGTCGGTGCTGCTCAACGCCGCGCTGAATGGCGTCAGCGTGCCGCAAACCACTGCCGCCAAATCCGCCTCGCACATCCTTTGACTGGAGCCTGCCCATGACTCAACTTCAGAACATCCTGATCAAGAACCCGGTCGCGGTCATGACCGGCCTGCGCGGCACGCGTGCCCGAGCGGGCGCCGTGGACATCCGCGTGGTCAATGGTCGTATCGCCGAAATGGCTACCGATCTGGCAGCGCAACCCGGCGAACGGGTAATCGATGCGCGCAACTGCGTGGTTTATCCGGGCTGGATCAACACCCACCATCATCTGTTTCAGAACTTGCTCAAAGCCGTGCCCGAAGGTTTGAATCAGGACCTGCAAGGCTGGCTCGCCAGCGTGCCCTACCCGCGTTTGAACCGTTTCACCCCGCAACTGGCGCGGATCGCCGCGCGCCTGGGGATGGTCGAATTACTGCTGTCCGGCGTCACCACGTGCGCCGATCACCATTACCTCTACCACGCCCACGGCAGCACCGAGACCGGCGACTTGCTGTTCGACCTGGCGGATGAATTCGGCCTGCGTTTCGTCCTGTGTCGGGGTGGCGCACTGGAGTCGGCGAGTGCCCATCCGGGCTTCTCGAAAACCGCGTTGCAACCGGAAAGCCTCGACCAGATGGTCGGCGACATCGAGCGGTTGAAGTCGCTGTATCACCAGGACACGCCAGACGCATTGCGTCGTGTCGTGGTTGCGCCCACCACGCCGACCTTCTCGCTGCCGCCCACCCTGCTGCGCGAACTGGCCCACACCGCGCGCGGCCTCGGTCTGCGCCTGCACACGCACCTGTCGGAGACGCAGAATTACGTGAACTTCTGCCGGGAAAAATACAACTGCCTGCCCGTGGAGTTCGTCGCCGAACACGAATGGCTCGGCCCTGACGTCTGGTTTGCCCACGCCGTGCACCTACAACCCGGCGAAATCCGCATGCTCGCGCAAACCGGCACCGGCATTTCCCACTGCCCGGTGAGCAATGCACGACTGGGCAGTGGCGTCGCCCCGGTGCCGCAGATGTACGAGGCGGGCGTGCCGATCTCCCTCGGCGTCGACGGCGTCGCCTCGAACGAATCCGGGAGCATGGTCGGCGAAGCCAACACCGCATGGCTGATCCACCGCGCCGAACAAGGCGCCTCGGCGACGACAGCCGAAGATGTCATCCACTGGGGTACGGCGGGCGGCGCGCAGGTGCTGGGCCTTGGCGCCGTCGGTACGCTGGAAGTCGGCCAAGCGGCGGATCTGGTGGTCTACGGCCTCGACCACCCACGCTTCTACGGCTTCCACGACAGCGCCGTCGCACCGGTGGTGGCGGGCGAACCGATCACGGTGAAATACAGCCTGGTGGGCGGGCGGATCGTCGTCGATAACGGCGTGATTCCGGGGCTGGATATTGAACGCATGCGCACCGAGGCATGGGAGGGGGTGCAGGCGATGATGAAGGTTGACGACTGATCGAAATCCCCGTGTAGGAGCAGCCTCCGGCAGCTCCTACACGGGGTACGCATTCGCACGATACGGGTTTGTCGTCTAGGGTTAGTACCTCATCGGACAGAGCCCCTGCCAGTAACACCGGGCTCTTGATCAAGGAGAGACTGATGATGTCCCGCCGCAACATCGAACAGACCTATCGCACCTGGTCCAGTCCCATCCTGCTGGAGCTGAAAAAGCGCGAACACCAAATGAAGCCCGTCGAGCGTCAGGCGCTGGAGAACGTATTGGTGGAAAGAAGATTGCTCGACACTGGCAACCCTGAAGGCACCGAACGTCGCCAGCGCTGAGGCCGACAGCCCTTACATCAATGTTGACTGACCCAACGCCATCGCTGGCAAGCCAGCTCCCACAATGATTGGCGGTGTGTCCACACTCTGTGGTCAACATAAAACCCTGTAGGAGTGAGCCTGCTCGCGATGGCGTCGGCCCAACCAAAATTTGTGTCGCCTGACACACCGCTATCGCGAGCAGGCTCACTCCTACAATTTCCGTGGCATGGCTGAGAATTCAGCACACGCCCGAGGCCCCTGTGGGAGCTGGTTTGCCAGCGATAAGGGCTTAGGTCAATCCAGTAATCCGGCGCTTTTTAGCAAATCGCCCAATCCCTTCGGCACCAATGGCGCCTGCTCGCTGAAGCTTGAGCTGTCATGCCAGCGCACGGTAAAGGGCGCGCCGTCGCTTTCGTGGCCGTTGATCTGCGCATGGGTGTACACACCTGGATCGGCAAACGACGCGTCGTAGACCTGGACGATCTCGTGTCCCGGTTTGCCGTTATAGATGAACAGGCTTTCCAGCGTGCCAAGCAGGCGCAGGTCTTTTATCGACTGGCCCAACTCTTCCTGCACTTCGCGCACGATCGCTTCGGCGCTGGTCTCGCCGAAATCGATCCCGCCGCCGATGGGCCGAAAGCAGGTTTGCTGACTGACTGGGTCACGAAACTCGTTAACCAGAATTCTGCCGTTGTGCTGAAAAACGCAGAGTGCGAGGGCGCGGATACGCGGTTCGGCCATGGGGGGTAAATCCATTTACAGGTGTGAGGCGCGGCATTTAAACACGATTCGCGCGGCACACCTGTGACCGTCATATGAAGCACATCACCTCAGACAGGAGAAATCGTCGCGAGCATGCCAATCAAAACGGTCAGTACCAAAAACCCACCCAGAAAATACGCCATCTTGTTCATGTTGCTCTCCTTAATGCTGAGCTTGCGGTGCACTGGACGCTTCGGGATGAAGGACTGTCGCGAGTGACCGAACTGCGGGGGCAGTTTGATCCTGCATCTGAACCGAATACAGAGGCAGATTGAAACGAAAAAAGCGTATCAGATGAGATCTGATCTGTAAGAGCCCCAATACGATTGTCATAAGGCGGTATTCAAGCAGCGACAACAAGCTTGCCCTGCCGAGGCTTTGATCTAGAGTCCAAGAACAACAAAAATCCAGAGGTGCAAATGACTGATCTGAACCTGCAACCCGGTGCCGCCGAATCCCTGAACCGCTGGCACGAGATGATCCGTACCGGCGACCTGAGCGCCCTGCCCGCGCTACTTGATGCCAACGCCGTATTCCGCTCGCCGATGGCACACACGCCTTACCCTGGCGCGCAGGTCGTGGCGATGATTCTCAACACGGTGTTTGAGGTATTCGAGGATTTTGAATATCACCGCGAACTGGCGACGGCTGACGGTTTGAATGTGATTCTGGAGTTCAGTGCCAAGGTGGGCGCGAAGGAACTTAAAGGTATCGACATGATTCGCTTCGATGAGCGCGGCAAGATTGTCGAGTTCGAAGTGATGGTGCGGCCACTCAGCGGCCTGCAAGCGCTGGGCGAAGAAATGGGCCGACGGCTTGGTGCATATCTCGCCTCGGTCAAAAAATAACTTGCTTCACTCCAACTACGAGAGTTACCAAAGTTGTATTAGAGAAACTGCAACTTTGGCAACCCTCACATCCACCACTAATCGCCATCTAAAAAACAGAAGGTGTATCATTACGAGAAACTTCAGGAGAATATTTTTTTCCACATTGTCTCAAACCGGGTACCTTCAACCCCCTTGCTTAAATTGTCCATACCCCGAACCATCACATACAATCCACCGATTATTTGTATACCTTCAACCACAGTAATTTTTTCATAACTAAAATCAGGAAAGAAAACATAGTAGGTCATAATTAACCCTATAAAAAACTCGAACACTCCATAGGACATTCGAAATCTTTGCCTGTACCAATAAAGCAGCACGCCAAACACGGGCATCGCAACGAGCGTACCCCATACAGAAAACGTTTCAACAAAATCGGAGAAATTAAAGAACCCTAAGGAAGGTCTGAAGTACCCACCGATTTTTGAGGCCCTCGCTGCTTGAGGTTCAAAAAATCCAAGTCGGCCGAAAAACAGACCCTTCTTGTCTTTAATTCACGGCTCTTTCCTCTGATCGTGCT
>NZ_JACXXO010000016.1 GCF_017980685.1 Pseudomonas iridis | reverse complement strand
TACAGCGTTACTCGCTGTTGTCAACACCTCTTTTTCTCCGCTTTCGACCGAGAAGATCGAACCGTTAAAAGAGCCAAACATCACCGCTCTTTCAACTCCTTCCAGACTTCGATGAACTGAAGCGACCCGCTCTCGAAACCTACTTAACTCATTGAATCTCAAGGAGTTTTCCGTTTCGGCTGCGCCGGAAGTGGGGCGAATTATAGACGTCTGGAATCTGCCGTCAACCGTTAATTTCACTTTTGTTGAAGAACCTGTTTTTTAGCCAGTAAACGCGGGATTCGACGAGCAACAGGAGGGACACGCAGCAATAGAAGCAGCACACCTATAAAAGCATAAATCGCCCATTCCTTGAGATCAGCGCGCACGATCCACAGCATATGCAGCAATCCCAGCCCAAGAATCACGTATACCAGCCGATGCAGCTTCTTCCAGCGAGCACCTAAACGGCGCTGACTGTAGCGATTTGAGGTTACCGCTAAAGCCAGCAATCCGAGGAAACCCAACGCACCGACAATAATGTATGGCCGCTTGCGCAACTCGACACCCAGTTGAGACCAGTCGAAACCCAGGATAAAAGCCATATAGCTGCATAGGTGCAAAACCACATAGGCAAAACACCAAAGGCCCAACTGCCGCCGAACAGCAATCCACCCCGCCCAACCGGTCAGTTTTTGCAAAGGCGTCATGCTCAAGGTGATCAACAGCAGCACCAACGTGCCAAGGCCCAGCCTGTCAACCAGCACCTTGCCTGGATCCGGCCCAAGCAGATCCGCGAAAGCCTGATAGAACCACAGCAATGGCCAAATCGCTGCAGCAATGAAAACACCCACCCGCCAGACCGGATATCGCATCAGTAATTCTTCCGCAGATCGAGCCCTGCATATAAAGAAGCGACTTCTTCCGAATAGCCATTGAACATCTGGGTATCGCGCACATTCGGCTTGAACAGACTGTTCGGCAGCCTCCGCTCGCGCGCTTGCGTCCAGCGCGGATGATCGACAGTCGGATTCACATTTGCATAGAAGCCGTATTCGTCCGCCGCGATACTTTGCCAGGTCGTTTTCGGTTGCTCACTGACAAGACTGATACGCACGATGGATTTGACACTCTTGAAGCCATACTTCCATGGCACCACCAGCCGCAGAGGAGCTCCGTTCTGATTCGGCAATTCGCGGCCGTACATGCCCACCGCCAGAATCGCCAATGGGTTCATCGCCTCATCCAGCCGCAAGCCTTCTACATAAGGCCACTCGATCAAGGCAAAGCCTGATCGCTGCCCTGGCATGCTTTTCGGATCCTGAAGGGTTTCAAACCGAATGTACTTGGCCTTGGAGGTCGGCTCGACCTGCTTGAGCAGCGCCGCGATAGGAAACCCGATCCACGGAATGACCATCGACCAAGCCTCGACACAGCGCAGACGATAGATACGCTCCTCCAACTGGTACGGTTTCATGAAGTCTTCCAGCGCATAACGCCCCGGCTTACCCACCTCCCCGTCCACCACTACACTCCACGGTTCGGTTTTCAGCGAACCGGCATTAGCGGCCGGGTCGCCCTTGTCGGTGCCGAACTCATAGAAGTTGTTGTAGTGAGTCGCGTCCTTATAAGGCGTGATCGCCTCATCCTTGACGTTTACCGCCCCCCATTGAGTAGAGGGGAGTTTTTCGGCAAACCAGGCAGGCGCCTTGCCAGGTTCGACATCGGCATATCGCGCCACATCGTCAGCATTGGCCCAGCGCGGAAGACTGCTCACGGCGATGCCGGCCGCGGTGGCTCCGAGCAACTGGCGGCGAGACAGATAGATAGATTCAGAAGTGACGTCCGACTCATGGCAGTCAGACGCTTTGGGGATTTTGATAAGCATGGCAACTCCGCAGTTTTGGAGGACAGATGCACCCATAGACTGCGGAGTATGCTGGAAATTACATCACTCGGCGTTTTTGTGACGACGAAGATGCAATAGATACTGAATTGGGCCTGAAGCCGCATAAACGAGGAATACCAGCAGCAGAATGCGCGGTGGATCGCTGAACACGACAGCGAACACCAGCACTACCGCGAGGATTGCCACGAAAGGCACGCGACCTTTCAAATCCAGCTCCTTGAAGCTGTTGTATTTGATGTTGCTGACCATCAGCATGCCGGCAGCTGCGACCATAAGTGCGACCAAGAACGACATCTTCGAACCCTGGATGCCGTAATCGCTGAACGCCCAGACAATACCTGCCACCACGCCGGCAGCTGCCGGACTGGCCAGCCCGATGAAGTAGCGCTTGTCCGCTGTCCCCACCTGAGTGTTGAAACGCGCCAAACGCAACGCCGCGCCCGCTACATAGATGAAGGCAACCATCCAGCCGACCTTGCCCATGTCACCCAGCGCCCAGCCGAAGGCCAGCAATGCAGGGGCGACACCGAAGGCGACCATGTCGGACAGCGAGTCATACTCGGCGCCGAAGGCACTTTGTGTGTTGGTCATGCGCGCGACACGACCGTCGAGGCCGTCGAGCACCATCGCCACAAAAATCGCGATTGCGGCGAACGCGAAATACTTGCTCGCATTGACGGAATCACCAGCGCTCAACGCCGCCTGCGCGCTCATCGAGTTGATGATGGAGTAAAACCCGGCAAACAGGTTCGCAGTGGTGAATAGATTCGGCAGCAGATAGATACCACGATGCCGGACTTTACGGCCTTCTGCGTCATGCCCTTCTTCGATGTGCTCATCGATGGGCAGCAGGCTTTCGGCGTCTGAAGCCTTGTTCGGCTCTTCGGGACGTTCGCTCATGGACATTACCTTGCAACGGTTTGGAAAAATTCGACAAGTGCCTGTGGACGACAGTTCGGCCACAAACGATGCAGCTTTATACCAGAACCACCGCCCCAAACGAAAAAACGCGGCCGAGGCCGCGTTTTTCGTACAAGGGACGACGACTTAGTTTTTGGCTTTGTCGACGATCTTGTTGGCACCGATCCACGGCATCATGGAGCGCAGTTGCTCGCCGATGATTTCGATACCGTGAGCGGCATTGTTACGACGCTTGGCGGTCATCGAAGGGTAGCCGGTTGCGCCTTCGCTGATGAACATTTTGGCGTATTCGCCGTCCTGAATACGTTTCAGGGCGTTGCGCATGGCCTGACGGGACTCGGCGTTGATCACTTCCGGGCCGGTCACGTACTCGCCGTATTCGGCGTTGTTGGAGATCGAGTAGTTCATGTTGGCGATACCGCCTTCGTACATGAGGTCAACGATCAGTTTCAGTTCGTGCAGGCACTCGAAGTAGGCCATTTCCGGCGCGTAGCCAGCTTCAACCAGAGTTTCGAAACCGGCTTTTACCAGCTCAACGGTACCGCCACACAGAACGGCTTGCTCGCCGAACAGGTCGGTTTCAGTCTCGTCCTTGAAGGTGGTTTCGATGATGCCGGTACGACCGCCACCAACGCCGGCAGCGTAGGACAGTGCAACGTTTTTGGCGTTGCCGGAAGCGTCCTGGTAGATCGCGATCAGGTCAGGAATGCCGCCGCCTTTCACGAACTCGGAACGTACGGTGTGGCCCGGTGCTTTCGGCGCGATCATGATCACGTCAAGGTCGGCACGCGGAATAACCTGGTTGTAGTGGATCGCGAAGCCGTGGGAGAAGGCCAGGGTGGCGCCTTTCTTGATGTTCGGCTCGATTTCGTTCTTGTACAGGGCAGATTGGAACTCGTCCGGGGTCAGGATCATGACCAGGTCGGCAGCAGCAACAGCGGAAGCAACGTCGGTCACTTTCAGGCCGTGAGCTTCAGCTTTGGCAACAGTGGCCGAACCTTTACGCAGACCAACGGTAACGTCGACGCCGGAGTCTTTCAGGTTGCAAGCCTGGGCGTGGCCCTGGGAACCGTAACCGATGATGGCAACTTTCTTGCCCTGGATGATCGACAGGTCGCAGTCTTTTTCGTAATAAACTTTCATGAAATTCCCCTATATATCCAGGCCGTTCAGGCCATTCGCTAATTTGGTTTAGATGCTGAGTACTTTGTCGCCGCGGGCAATACCGGTCACGCCACTACGGACGGTTTCCAGAATCGATGCGGTGCCGATGGACTGAATGAAGCTGTCGAGCTTGTCGCTGGTACCGGTCAATTGAACGGTATACACGCTGGCGCTGACATCGACGATCTGTCCACGGTAAATATCGGTGGTGCGTTTGATCTCGGCGCGCTGGGCGCCAGTGGCCTTGACCTTGACCAGCATCAGTTCGCGCTCGATGTGAGCACTTTCCGACAGGTCCACCAGCTTGACCACTTCGATCAGCTTGTTCAGGTTTTTGGTGATCTGCTCGATAACTTCATCATGACCCACAGTGGTCAGCGTCAGACGCGACAGGGTCGGGTCTTCGGTCGGGGCCACGGTCAGGCTTTCGATGTTGTAGTTGCGCTGCGAGAACAGGCCGACTACGCGAGACAAAGCGCCGGGTTCGTTTTCCAGAAGCAAGGAAATAATGTGCCGCATGATTAAGTACGCTCCGTCTTGCTCAGCCACATATCGCGCATGGAGCCGTCTTTGATCTGCATCGGGTAGACGTGCTCGCTGGTATCAACCGAAACATCGATGATCACCAGACGATCTTTCATGGCGAACGCTTCTGCCATCTTCGACTTCAAATCTTTCGATTCGGTGATGCGTACGCCGACGTGGCCATAAGCTTCAGCCAACTTGACGAAGTCAGGCAGCGATTCCATGTAGGAGTGCGAGTGACGGCTGCCATAGCTCATGTCCTGCCACTGACGAACCATCCCCAGAACACCGTTGTTCAGGATGACGATTTTCACTGGCAAGCCATATTGCAGGCAGGTCGACAGTTCCTGGATGTTCATCTGGATACTGCCTTCGCCGGTGACGCAGGCAACGTCATCGTCCGGGAAGCTCAACTTGATGCCCATGGCTGCGGGGAAACCGAAGCCCATGGTGCCCAGGCCACCGGAGTTGATCCAGCGGTTAGGCTTGTTGAACGTGTAGTACTGCGCAGCGAACATCTGGTGCTGACCCACGTCGGAGGTGATATAGGCATCGCCCTTGGTCACTTCGCACAGGGTTTCGATAACGGTCTGGGGCTTGATCTTGCTGCCGTCGCCCTTGTCGTAAGGGAACAGGCCGCGATCACCGCGCCATTCATCAACCTGCTTCCACCAACTGGCCACGGACTCCTTGTTCGGGGTCTCGCCGATTTCCTTGAGGATCGCGACCATTTCGGTCAGGACGCTCTCCACCGGGCCAACGATAGGCACGTCGGCCTTGATGGTCTTGGAAATCGAAGCCGGGTCGATGTCGATGTGAATGATCTTGGCGTTCGGGCAGAACTTCGCCGCGCCGTTGATCACTCGGTCATCGAAACGTGCGCCAACCGCCAGGATCACGTCGGCATGGTGCATCGCCAGGTTGGCGGTGTAGCTGCCGTGCATACCGAGCATGCCGATGAACTGACGATCAGTGCCAGGGAAACCGCCCAGGCCCATCAACGTGTTGGTCACCGGCAGGTTGAGCATTTTCGCCAGTTCGGTCAGCGGAGCGGAACCGTTGCCCAAAATGACGCCGCCGCCGGAGTACAGCACTGGGCGCTTGGCCGCCAGAAGCATTTCTGCTGCCTTGCGGATTTGCCCGGAGTGCCCACGAACGGCCGGGCTGTAGGAACGCAGCTTGGCTTTCTTGGGGAAGATGTATTCGAACTTTTCGGCCGGGTTGGTCATGTCTTTCGGGATATCGACCACGACCGGACCAGGACGACCGGATTGCGCCAGGTAGAACGCTTTCTTCATGACTTCCGGGATTTCCGAGGCGTGCTTGATCATGAAGCTGTGCTTCACGATCGGCCGGGAGATACCGATCATGTCGGTTTCCTGGAACGCGTCGGTGCCGACCATGGTGCTTGGCACCTGACCGGAAATGATCACCATTGGAATCGAGTCCATATAGGCCGTGGCAATACCGGTGATGGCGTTTGTGGCGCCTGGACCGGAAGTCACCAATACCACGCCGGCTTTACCGGTGGCACGGGCGTAGCCGTCAGCCATATGGGTTGCCGCTTGTTCGTGACGAACCAGAATGTGAGTCACTTCCGGTTCTTTGAACAGGGCATCGTAAACATGCAGGAGAGCACCACCCGGGTACCCGTAGATATATTTGACGCCTTCGTCACGCAAGAAGCGGACGAGCATCTCACCGCCAGATAAAAGCTCCACGTTGTTCACCTCTAAAACGCCAGAATACCGCCCACGAAAATGGGACGGGTCTTAATAGGTTTACTTCTCGGCAGAGCATGAGCGACGGTGGTCGCCGACTACGTCAGCACTGACTGAGCAAGTATTGGGATCGTCCCAAGTGTTGCGGGCCTTTCCCACCCAGCGCGAGGTAACGCGTTGCGGGTGTAACAGGTCGGCGCGGGTATGCGCCTCATGATCTACCGAGTGGGTCTGCTTCTGGCAGTCCCTCTACAGCGGACTTTGGATTCTTCTGTTTCGCCCTCTCCAAGTCAAGTCGTCTCTGTGGTTAATTGTGGGTAAGCACATGAGAACGCAAGAAAAAACCTGAAAACAGCTACTCTGTTAGCGTCAATTGCGCAATTTTGCCAAGGAATCAGCATGCGAATGCTTCTGTTAACCCTGCTGATCGGCCTCAGCCCATGGTGCACAGCCGCTCAGATTTACAAATGGGTCGATGCCCAAGGTGTTACGCACTTCGATGCGCAACCTCCGCAAGGCCAACCATCCACCACGGTGCACATGCCCTCCCAAGCCCCGGCAAAACCCGCAGCCATACCGGGCAGCGGTGTGCTGGGCGATCAGAAAGCCATCGACGACAAGGTCAAGAAACAGGTCGACGACCAACAAGCGCAGCTCAAGGCATTTTGTGAGCAGGCACGGACGAATCTTGCGCAATTGCAGAACAATCCGCGTTTGCGAGAGGACGTGGGGGGAGAATTGCGGCGGCTGGATGATGCACAACGGCAGGAGCGCATTGTCGAAGCGCAGAAGCAGATCAGAGAGAACTGCCAGTAAAGCCTGGCAGTTTTCGGTTCAGCGGGAAGCGGTGATCAGCAGGTCAAACTCTTTAAGCAGTACCTGCAGCCGTCGATCCTTGCCCTGCAGATTGCGCTGGGCGAAGACCATTTCCGCCATTTCCTGAATGCCCGAGGCGTTCGGCAGCGGCAGATCCTGTTCAAGGATCATCTTCATGCGGGGCAGGAAGATCCATTGCAGCCACTGCTCGAAATCAAGCGTATCGACCGAAAACGGCTCGACACTGCTCAAGGCCTCGGCCGACGGCGAGACCTCATCCCACCAACCCTGCGTACGCAGCTCACGCTCGATCAGCAATAACTGATCGGCGATTTTCGGGAAGCGCGCATCCATCACAGCGTGACCTTGGCCTTTTGACGGGCCTGAGCAGCGCCGGCGGAATCACCTTGTTTCTCCAGGGACTGAGCGATGATTTCCCACAGGCTGGCCTGCAAATCCGGACGACCGCCGGCCATGGTCAACGCACGACGGGCGAATTGCTCGGCCTGTGGCGCATCGCCTTGAGCCATGCGCACCTGAGCCAGACGATAGAGCACTTGCGGCTCACGCGGGGCGACACGTTGCGCGCGCTCAAGGCTCGACGACGCGCCGTTGAGGTCGCCACCGGCCTGTTGCTGTTGAGCAGTCGTCAACAAGGCGAGCACCGGACCATCCAGTTGCTCGTCCGCCGACAAACCACCGCCACTGCTGGCCGAAGGAATGCCGCTCGGTGTCGAGGGCATGCTGTAGCTGCCGGAGTTGATCGGTGCCGACTCGACTGGCGACGGGTTATATGGCCCCGGCGTAATACCGCCGGATGCCGGGCCCGGCACAATTGGCGCAGCGCTGATCGGTGCCGACGTTGTCGCGCCACCGCCCGGCACCATAACTACGACGCCGGTATCGCCTTGCGGGATGGCTTGAGGCTGGCCCTGCACAGGACGCTTGACCGTCGTCTGACGGAAACCGCCATTGGCGGAAATGCGCTCGCTGTTGGACACGGCTGTGCCCGAATCCACTACAGGGATCGAACCACGCTGAACGGTAGAGCAGCCGCTGAGCAAAGCCACGGCGGTCACCGCTGGAATCAACCACTTGTTCACTTGAAACCCTCTTTGCTTAATTCATCCAGCCCTTGACCCAATCCATCACCGACTCGCCAGATGCAGGCGTTTCGCTTGCACACGCAGGGCCGGGTGGTGGTTCGCTGCCGCGAATATACGGCATCTGCACCGCACCCGGGCAGTTGGCGTCAGAACCTTGCCCGGTACGCGAATCAACCCATGCCTGCACGACGTTATCCGGCTGCGGCATGTCCAGCGGCAGCGGATCGGCCTTGCGCATGAAACTGCTCCAGACCTGCAACGCACCGGTTGCGCCGGTGAACGGCGTCTTGCCGTTGTCATCACGACCCAGCCAGACCACTGCCAGCAAGTCCTGACTGAAACCTGCGAACCAGCTGTCGCGCGAATCGTTACTGGTACCGGTCTTGCCGGCCAGCGTCAGAGTCTTTGGCAACACGTTATAAACCGAGCGGCCTGTACCCTCACGCATTACCCGCTGCATGGCGTTCTGAATCAGGTAGATCGAAGCCGGATCGAAACGCTGCTCGATCTGGAACGGATAGCGCTTGAGCGGCTCCCCTTCGGCGGTCAGTACGCTGCGAATGCCGCGCATCGGCGTATTGAAACCGCCGTTGGCCAGCGTCTGGTACATGGTCGCAACTTCCATCGGCGTCATCGCGCCCGCACCCAGCAACATCGACGGGAACGCCGGGAACTCACGGGTCACACCCAGACGGGCCAGCGTCTTGAGGACATTCGGCACGCCCACTTCCAGACCCAGGCGCGAGGTCGACAGGTTGTAGGAATGCGCCAGCCCCTGATACAGGAACACGGTGCCGTGGGAACGACGATCGTAATTCTGCGGCTTCCAGACTTGACCGTTCGCGCCTTTGACCGACAACGGATCATCCGACAGCCAACTGGTCAGCGTGTACTGGCTCGGTTTCTCCAGCGCAGTCAGATAAACCGCCGGTTTGATCAACGAACCGATTGGCCGCACGGCATCCAGTGCCCGGTTGAAACCGGCATAACTGGCCTGACGGCTGCCGATCATGGCCTGGACTTCGCCGGTCTCAGGATTGGTCACGACCATCGCCGCTTCGACGTCGTCGGAGCCCTTGCGACCGGACAGACGCTTGAAGGTGTCGTTGACCGACGCCTCGGCCTTCATCTGCAGGATCGGGTCGAAACTGGTGAAGATCCGCAGGCCTTCTTCAGTCAAGTCTTCGTCGCGATAGTCTTCACGCAGCTGACGTTTGACCAGGTCGATAAAGCCCGGGAAGGAGCTATCGGCCAGTTTGCCGCGAGTGGTGACACCCAGAGGCATATTCTTCGCTGCAGCAACTTGCTCGGCAGTCGCTACGCCTTGCTGCTCGAGCACGTCGAGCACCAGATTACGACGTTCCAGCGCACGTTCTGGATTGCGGCGCGGGTTGTAATAGGACGGGCCTTTGACCATGCCGACCAGCATCGCGACCTGATGCAGTTTGAGCTCGGACAATGGCTGACCGAAGAAGAACTGACTGGCCAGACCAAAACCGTGCACGGCGCGCTGACCGTCCTGACCGACAAAGACTTCGTTGAGGTACGCCTCAAGGATTTCCTTCTTGTCGTAATGCAGCTCCAGCAACATCGCCATCATGGCTTCGGTGAGCTTGCGGCTCAGGCTGCGTTCGTTGGTCAGGTAGAAGTTTTTCACCAACTGCTGGGTCAGCGTACTGCCGCCCTGAGTCATCTTGCCGCCAGAGGTGTTGACCCAGATCGCCCGGGCAATCGACTTCGGCGACACGCCCCAGTGGCTGTAGAAATCCCGGTCTTCGACGGCGATCAGGGTTTCCAGCAGATACGGCGGCACCTGATCCAGTTTGATCAGGATGCGGTCTTCGAGGTTCTTCGGATAAATCCCGCCGATCAGAACCGGCTCCAGACGTACCACGGACAGTTTCGAACCGTTGGTCGCCGACAACTCGGCCACGTAATCGCCCGAGAAGCGCACGCGCACGGGTTGCGCCTTCTCAAGGCCTTCATAGAACTGGAAGCCACGGGTATTCAGGTCGACGGTGTTTCCGGAAACTGCGGCAGCGCCGGGGCCATTGCTCACGGCTTCGCGGCGATAGCCGAGGGCGTCGAGTTCGGTGAGGAAATCTTCCTTGCTGAGTTTCTGTCCGACGAACAGCTCAAGCGGGCGCGCGTATACCTTGGCCGGGATGGTCCAGCGCTTGCCGGAGAACTTCTCCTGCACCACGGCATCGAGGTAAACGGCGAAGCCAGCCAGCACTACAAGGCCGACCAGACTGAGTTTAATGGCCCAGCCCATCCATGGGCGCAGGCCCTTGGAAGGTGGTTTTTTCTTGGTACGGGGAGATCGAGTTCGAGTCATGGCGGCGGATTATACGCACTTTATTCAGACTCAACAGGAGCGCTCCAAGGTTTGCGTCAGGCGGGCGAGCGGCCATAATGGCGACCTCGAATTTCCCCCAGTCTCTGAAGGATCGCCCGTGAGCCAGTCCCTGATCGCTGCCCTGCAAAACCCGGCCCTGTATCCGCACCCCGTCGAAGGGTTCCAGGTCATCGAAACCCATATTTCGTGGGTGATCCTCACCGGCCCCTTTGCTTATAAAGTGAAGAAGCCGGTGAATTTCGGCTTCCTAGACTTCACCGGCCTCGATCAACGCGAACACTTTTGCGCTGAAGAGCTGCGTCTGAACCAGCGTTTGACCGAAGATTTGTATCTGGAAGTGTTGCCGGTGACGGGCAGCGTCGACGCCCCGCAACTGGGCGGCGACGGCCCAGCGATCGACTACGTGCTGAAAATGCGCCAGTTTCCACAGTCCGGCTTGCTAAGCACCCTGCAGGCCAACGGCGAGTTGACCACCCAGCACATCGATGAAATGGCCGAGCAGATCGCCCACTTCCACCTCAACGCGCCCAAAGTCCCGGCCGAACACGACGCCGGCACCCCGGACAGCGTGATGGCGCCAGTCCGCCAGAACTTCGAACAGATTCTGCCGTTCCTCAGCGACAAAAACGATTTGCTGCAACTCGAGGCTCTGAAAGCCTGGGCCGAAAGCAGCTTCGAGCGCCTAAAGCCGCTGTTCGCTCAGCGCAAGGCCGAGGGTTTCACCCGCGAATGCCACGGTGACATCCACTTGGGCAACGCCACCGTCATCGACGGCAAAGTGGTGATCTTCGACTGCATCGAATTCAACGAGCCGTTCCGCTTCACCGACGTCTACGCCGACACCGGTTTCCTCGCGATGGACCTGGAAGACCGCGGCCTGAAGTCGCTGGCTCGCCGCTTCATCAGCCAATACCTGGAACTGACCGGCGACTACCAAGGCCTGGAAGTGCTGAACTTCTATAAAGCCTACCGCGCACTGGTTCGCGCCAAGGTGGCCCTGTTCAGCATGCCGGCGGACGCGACTCCGGTGCAGCGCGCCACTACCCTGCGCCAGTACCGCAACTACGCCAACCTGGCGGAAAGCTACAGCACCATTCCTTCGCGCTTCATGGCGATTACCCACGGCGTTTCCGCTGTCGGCAAGAGCCACGTGGCCATGCGCCTGGTCGAAGCACTGGGTGCAATTCGTCTGCGCTCCGACGTTGAACGCAAGCGTTTGTTCGGCGAGCAAACCGTAGCCAACGATGTGCAGGCCGGCATTTACAGCGCCGACGCCAGCGCCAAGACCTACTCGCGCCTGCATGAAATTGCCGAGGTCATCCTGCACGCCGGTTTCCCGGTGGTTATCGATGCGACTTACCTCAAGCGCGAGCAGCGCGATAACGCCGCAGAAATCGCTGAAGCGACTGGCACACCGTTCCTGATCCTCGACTGCAACGCCCCGCAAGCAGTGATCGAGAGCTGGCTTGCGATTCGTCAGGCCGATAAACAGGATCCGTCCGACGCCACGTTGGCTGTGATTGAAGCGCAACAGGCCAACCGCGAAGCGTTGACGCCGGAAGAGATTCTGCGCAGCAAACGCATTCAGACCAATGAATCCGGGACACTGGACACCGTTGTCGCGCAGATCCGTCAGCGCCTGCCAGGCTTGTAAGAAACTATTTCGGCCGTGAAGCCCTCGCTCGCTTCACGGCCACTAAATAGTGGCACTATACTGGCGTCATAAAACCAACAGGTGATGTGACATGAGCCAGCCGAAACTTCTCGACACCCCGCTGTATGCCTTGCTGCATAAAGATGACATCACAGGTTTCAACAAGGAACGCCCACAAGACGGCCCGATCGACATGGTCGGTGGCGACTTCCGTGGCCTCGATTTGCGTGAATTGAACGCTGATGGCGTAGATTTCCGGGACGCGTATTTCCGTTCTGCCGATTTGCGTGGCATTGATTTCCGCAACGCCTCGCTTGAAGGCGCAAGCCTGGCCCACGCGCAGATTTCCGGAGCGTACTTCCCGCCGGAACTGAGTGCTGACGAGATTCTGATGTCGATGAATTTCGGCACACGCCTGCGTTATCGCACTCGCTGATATCTCTGACACCACACCCACCCTGTGGGAGCGAGCCTGCTCGCGAAGACGGAGTGTCAGTCACCCTGATCGTGAAAGTAAGACCGCTTTCGCGAGCAGGCTCGCTCCCACATTTGATATTTGTTTGCCCCCTTCTTTCTGCGTTCGCAGGCCTTACAAGCGCCCTTTCTTAGAAGCGTTTGCGTTGAATCCGACCAAACAACCACGCTTTTCCTACTGATGGCTACACTCCTGAGAAGCTCGCCCACGCACCATTCGGCCGTCGCAAGGAGGCTTGATGAATGATGAACTGCAACACCTGAAGAATCTTGGGAAGACGTCGGCGCAATGGCTGCATGCCGTGGGCATCCACAGCGCCTCGGACTTGCGTCGCCTGGGCGCAGTGGACGCCTACCGGGCCGTGCGCACCCGCGGGTTTCGCGCGTCGAAGGTGTTGCTGTATGCGATCGAAGGCGCGTTGATGGATGTGCACTGGAACGACATCCCCGCCGAACGCAAGGACGCCCTGAACAAGCAGCTCGAAGCCATTTCCACACGCCACAAGAATTGAACGGGCGCTGCCATGTACCTGCTTGGGGAACAATCGGCATTGGCCGACGCAATGATCAACCGTTTGCAGAATCTGCCTGCACAGTGGCTGGAAGGCCTTTTGTCGTGCGGGCCGGCAATTGAGCTGGAAGCGACTGATGACCTGTCGGCGCAGTTGCCCGACGATCAAGTGTTTCTACTGGCAGAAGGGGTGATCAACGGCTTCATCGGTTCGCGCGCACTGTTCTATTGGCAGGAAGGCGACTTGATCGGCCTCCAGCAGAGTCACGCCTGGGCGGATTGCCGCTTGCGCAGTGACGGGCCGTTACGTCTGCTGCCTTATCGGCGCTGTGATGTTTTCCAGCATTTATTTGCAGACGCCAGCCGTGCGGAGCAATTTCTCGAGTATCTGCTGGGGCAAATGGCCCTCCTCGCCCACGCCGTGGCCGAACTGAAACCGCGGGAGTTTCGCAGTACCAACGGTTTCAAACGGGTCGAGGCCGGGGAAACCCTGATTCACCAAGGCGACCCTGCCGATCACGTGTTCGTGATCATCGAGGGGCACGCCGAAGTCTTTGTCGACGGACACAAGGTCGGCGAGGTTCCCAAGGACGAGATTTTCGGCGCCATGGCGCTGTTCACCGGGGAGCCGCGCAACGCTACGGTGGTCACGCGAGAACCTTGCACAGTCATGCTGATTCCTGGGGATCAATTTTTGAGCATGACCAGCAGTAATCCGAAGATCGCCCACAGCCTGATTGCGAGCATGGCGCGGCGCATCGGCCAAATGAACCAACAGATCGCCCGTTTGACAGCTGACAAAGGGTAGCGCGAACTCCTTTATTTACGGGGCGTTCGAGCCATTGCAGAGATCAGATCAAATAAATGCAGAATCAGCGATTGACATGGTAATGAGAATCGCTATGATTATCACAACTGGTCGCGAGATCAGTCGATATTCTGAAAAGCCCTTGGTTCGGACTCTCAGATTATCTCCTCATCAGGCTAATCACGGTTATTTGACCCGGTTCTTACCGGGTCTTTTTTTTGCCTGTGGAAAAGTCATTTGCCGAACTGTTTACGCATCTCTTCACAGTAATCGCGCTTCGGGGTGGCCGGGGTGTACCAGACGTAATCGGCCATCGCCTCAGTCACCTCATCGCCCTGCTCTGCCAGCATCAGCACCGTCGGTGCTCGGGACTCGCTCACATCCACGACGTGCAGCGGCACCCCGACATCCTTGCGCGCATGCCACGCGCCGGCCAGCAGCAAGGACGGAGTCGGCGCCGACAGCAAAACCTCTGCCATGCGTCGATCCCGCTGCTGCTGAACCGCCAGCATCGCCGGCATCTGTGAATCAGGCAGCAGACCACAGTGAGAATCGCTGATCTGCCCCAGCAAAGTCGTTTTCACTGCTTCAGCATTGCTGCGCTTGCCACTCAAACCCGGCGGATTACGATAGAAGGCGCGGATTTCGCCGTTATCCAGGTTGGCGGCCAGCAGTGGATACGGTTGCGTGAGGGCGAAGCGGACGATCGGCCCATAGAGATTCCAGTCCCAACCCTCCTGCCAGGCCAATGCGCCGGGAAGGTCAGAGGGAGGCGACGCGGACTGGCGAACCGCAGTAACTTTGGCCTGTTGATCCGGTGTGAGCATTTCCAGCAGCAGGCTACCCTGCGGCCGTAGCTCGCCAAGCGACCTTAAAAGCCATAACTGCGCAGCGTGGTGGTCGGCGTTGTCATGCTGCTCACCGACGATCACCCGATCAGGTTCGGCGAGACGCGCGAGCAATTGCTGCGCGGTCAGCGGCTGACCGCTGTGCAGATCACGAATCTGACCACCTGTCGGCGGCGGCGCAGCAACATGCTGACACCCGGCGAGCAACAACACGGCCAACAGCCACATCCCACGCATGCGATCACCTCGATGAGAAAATCAGCGGGCGATGATCAGCGGATGCCCACGCTCCGGGTGCGGCTGCACCAATACCTCAAGGCCGAACACGGCTTTGAGCGTTTCCGGCTGCAACACCTGCTGCGGCGTATCCAATGCTACCGGACGCCCGCCTTCAAGCAGCAACACGCGATCACAATAACGTGCTGCCAGATTCAGATCATGCAGGATCACCAGCACGGCGGCGCCACGATCGGCAAATTCGCGCACCGCTTGCAACGTCGTGTGTTGATGCAGCGGGTCGAGCATCGAGGTCGGCTCATCCAGCAACAGCGTTTGCCCCGCCTGCCCCGGCCAGAGTTGCGCGAGCACCCGCGCCAGATGCACACGCTGCCGTTCGCCACCCGACAATGCCAGATAACTGCGACCGCTCAGATGCCCGGCGTCTGCGGCCGCCAGTGCCGCGGCGACAATCTCGTCATCGCGCACCCGGCCACTTTGATAAGGCAAACGCCCCATGCCGACCACTTCTTCGACGCGAAAGGCAAAATCCAGCGTCGACACCTGCGGTAACACGGCCAGGCGTTGCGCACGTTGGGTACCAGTCCAGTGGCTCAACACGTGAGCGTCGAGCAAGACCTCTCCCTCACTGGCCGTCAACTCACCGCACAAAGCGCCGAGCAAGGTACTTTTTCCGGCGCCATTCGGACCGAGCACACCGAGTACTTCACCCGGTTCAAGCTCAAGGGTGATACCGCTGAGCACGGTTTTACGACCACGGCGGATGTGCAGATTGTGCGCACGCAACATCAGGCACGCCCTCGCAGCAGCAGATACAGGAAGAACGGCGCACCGATAAACGCGGTGACGATACCGATCGGCAACTCCGCCGGCGCCAGAGCCAGTCGCGCCACCAGATCGGCCAGCAACAACAGGCTCGCCCCGGCTAACACCGAGGCCGGCAGCAAGACCCGGTGATCTGGGCCGGCCAGCAATCGCACCAGATGGGGTACCACCAGCCCGACAAACCCGATCATCCCCGCCGCCGCCACTGCCGCGCCGACACCCAGCGCCGTGCAAAAAACCAGTTCACGTTTGAGCCGTTCGACATCGATGCCCAAATGCCCGGCTTCGGATTCACCCAGCAACAAGGCGTTCAGTGCCTTCGCCCGACGCGGCAACCACAACGCCACACCGGCACTGATGATCAGCAATGGCCACAGCCGCGCATAACTGGCGCCATTGAGGCTACCGAGGTTCCAGAAAGTCAGCGTGCGCAGGGTCGCGTCGTCTGCCAGATAAGTGAACAGGCCAACTGCCGAACCGGCGAGTGCCGTCAGCGCGATCCCCGCCAGCAACATGGTCGCGACATTGGTTTGCCCATTGCGCCGACCGAGACGATAAACCAGTGCCGTAACGCCGAGCCCACCAAGAAACGCGCACGCCGACAACAGATAAGGCCCGAACCATTGCGGCAAGCCGCCAAAAAAAGAACCGCCGACAATCGCAATCGCCGCGCCCAGCGCCGCACCACTGGAAACGCCGACCAGACCCGGGTCTGCCAACGGATTGCGAAACAGTCCCTGCATCGCGACCCCCGACAACGCCAGCACGCCGCCGACCGCCAGCCCGAGCAAGGTTCGCGGCAGACGAATCTGCCCGAGAATCAGCTCAGCCTGCTCAAGCCCTTCCGGTGCCAGCGGTACGCCGATCATGCGCAACGCTGCGCGCAACGTATCGAACAGCGGCAAACTGACCGGCCCCAACGCCAACGACAACCAGATCGCCAGCAGACACAGAAGTGTCAGGCCAATGAACAGGCTGCGGGGTTTTACCAATTTTCGACACACAGCACAGCAACGCGGGTACTCAGGCGCATACACAGCTTCCTTGAACAAGGTTTTCCCGGGCGTCAGGATGTCAGGCCAAGTATCCTCGGCATCTGGCCGGCGCCTTCGGGTGAAGGCCGCCATTTGATAATTGTTTGCATTTAAACGTCAAGCTCGGACATATCCCGACACGACACTAGAGGATAGCCATGAAGTTTCTCTGCGCCGGCGCCGATCTGGCCGAGGCCGGCAGTCGCGGTTTTGATGTCGACGGGAAAAAACTGTTTGCCGTGCGTCGCGACGGTCAGGCGTATGTCTATCTCAATCGCTGCCCGCACCGCGGTGTAGGGCTGGAATGGCACCCGGACCAGTTTCTCGACCCGAGCAATAGCCTGATCCAGTGCGCCACCCACGGTGCACTGTTTCTGATCGAGGACGGTGAATGCGTTTCCGGGCCCTGCGCCGGACAATCGCTGACGGCCATACGTTGCCGCGAAGATGCGCAAGGTCTGTGGATAGATGTTTAACCGTTGAGCAGCACATCGAGGCGGCGGTCGATCACCATTTCTTCATGGCTCAGGCGAACCCCGTAAGCCAAAACCTCAACACCACAGGCGACCGCCTCACGCAACGCCTCGGCATAGGCCGAATCGATTTCGTCGGCCGGACGCACCGCCTCGATTCCGCTGAGATTCACGCAATACAACTGCACAGCACGAATCCCATCCCGCGCCAGATGCGCAAGCTCACGCAAATGCTTGGCGCCGCGCTGGGTGACAGCATCGGGAAACGCCGCCACGTTCGTGCCATCGAAACCCAACGTCACGCTTTTCACTTCCACGTAAGCCGGGCCGCTCGGGTATTCGAGGCGAAAATCGATGCGGCTTTTTTCCTGTCCGTAAGCCACTTCACGCTTCAACGCGGTAAAGCCGTTCAACTCGGTAATGATGCCAGCCTGCAGCGCCTCTTCAACCAAACCGTTAGCGCGGCCGGTATTCACGCAGAACAACCGTCCTTGCGGGGTTTCACCGATTTCCCAAGTGCCGGGTAATTTGCGCTTCGGGTCGTTGGAGCGGCTAAACCAGACCTGCCCGCCCTCGACCTGACAATTGAGCATCGAACCGGTGTTCGGGCAGTGAATAGTCAGCAACTCGCCGCTAACGGTCTCGATATCGGTGAGAAAACGCTTATATCGGCGGATCAGTCGCGCCTCTTCCAGAGGAGGATAAAACCGCATCAGGCTTGCCAGCTCTTCAAGCCACGGGCAATCCGTTCCACCGCTTCCTGTAAGCGAGGGAGGTTTTGCGTGTAGGCAAATCGCACATGGTGACTGGCCTGATAACGGCCGAAATCGAGCCCAGGTGTAAACGCAACGTGCTCGGTTTCGAGGAAATGACGGCAGAACGCGAAGGCATCGCCGCCGAACTTGCTGATATCTGCATAAAGATAAAACGCGCCTTCTGGTTCTACTGCGATGTTGAACCCCAACTCGCGTAATGCCGGCAGCAGGAAATCTCGACGTCGGCTGAATTCGGCGCGGCGCTCCTCAAGAATCGCGATGGTATCCGGCTCGAAACACGCCAGCGCCGCGTATTGGGCCATGCTCGGTGCGCTGATGTAGAGGTTCTGCGCGAGTTTTTCCAATTCACTGACTGCCGCATCCGGTGCGACCAACCAGCCGAGACGCCATCCGGTCATGCCAAAATATTTGGAGAAACTGTTGAGCACAAAAGCGCTGTCATCAACTTCCAGAACGCTGGCCGCATCGGTGCCGTAAGTCAGGCCGTGATAGATCTCATCCACCACCAGATGTCCGTGCCGCGCCTTGATGGCTGTGGATAACCCGGCGAGTTCATCGCGGGTCAGGATCGTCCCGGTCGGGTTGGCCGGCGAGGCCACCAGTGCGCCGACGCTGTCGTGATCCCAGTGCCGCTCGACCAAGTCCGGAGTCAGTTGGTAACGCACCTCCGGCCCTACCGGAACAAGCTGCGCCGCGCCTTCGACCAAGCGCAGGAAGTGCCGGTTGCACGGATAACCCGGGTCCGCCAGCAACCAGTGTTTACCGGGATCGACCAGCAGAGCACTGGCCAGCAGGAGGGCCCCGGAGCCGCCCGGCGTGATCAGGATGCGCCGCGGATCAATGTTCAAGCCGTATCGCGATTGATAAAAACCGGAAATCGCTTCGCGCAGCTCGGGAATACCGCGCGCGGCGGTGTAGCGCGTCTTGCCCGCCGTGAGTGCCGCATGCCCCGCCTGGATGATCGGCTCGGCCGTGGTGAAGTCCGGCTCGCCGATTTCCAGGTGGATCACATCGTGCCCTTCAGCCTGCAATTCATTGGCCCGCGCCAGCAGCGCCATCACATGGAACGGTTCGATCGCACGACTGCGCGCACTGTAGGGCTGAGCCATTGGCCTTCCTTCGACGGGGGAAAAGAAACGATTCTACCCATCTGCCGGAACGAGCGAGAACCCGTAGCGGTCACAGCCACAAGAACGCTGGACTGTAACGATAAGAACGTACGCTCCAGGATTGACTAAAATCAGTGATTGAACAGGTCTTCAACACCGCCAGACACGGCTTGGCAAATATTTCCAGGCACCGTCGGCCGCAGCCTCGACATCCGGGAGTAGCGCGGGCCGAATTGATCTGGTAAGTTCGCCCGCTTGCAGCCGCAGGGCCGGCAGGTGTCGGTGATGGAGCAATCCTGCGCAATGGATTACAAGAGTAGAGGCGGTCCATTTCATGCCCACCCAAGCAAAGCAACAGGCTAATCCGACCGTCAGCGGTTTCGAACCTTATGTTCAGGCCAAAGACGAAGAGTACATGGGCGCCCCGATGCGGGCCCACTTCACCAAGATCCTGAACAAGTGGAAACAGGACTTGATGCAGGAAGTCGACCGTACTGTCGACCACATGAAAGACGAAGCGGCCAACTTCCCTGACCCGGCCGACCGTGCCAGTCAGGAAGAAGAATTCGCTCTGGAACTGCGCGCCCGCGATCGCGAGCGCAAGCTGATCAAGAAGATCGACAAGACGCTTGATCTGATCCAGAACGAAGATTACGGCTGGTGTGAATCCTGCGGCATCGAGATCGGCGTCAAGCGCCTCGAAGCCCGTCCTACCGCCGACATGTGCGTCGACTGTAAGAACCTGGCTGAAATCAAGGAAAAGCAGGTCGGCAAGTAATATCGACCTGAACGAAAAACGGAGCGTGCGAACGCTCCGTTTTTGTTTCTGCCGTTTGCTATCTGCTTTTGTGGGAGCGAGCCTGCTCGCTCCCACAGTGGCCGCCGCAAGTCCTCAAAAGTACTATCGCATTCATGACTGCCAAGACTTCCCCCGCCTACATCGGCCGCTTCGCCCCGACACCCAGTGGCCACCTGCACTTCGGCTCGCTGGTCGCTGCCCTCGCCTCTTACCTGGACGCGCGTTCGGTCGGCGGCCGCTGGCTGGTGCGCATGGAAGACCTCGACCCGCCGCGCGAAGAGCCCGGCGCGCAGGTAGCGATCCTCAAGGCCCTGGAAAGCTACGGCTTTGAATGGGATGGCGACATGGTGCGCCAGAGCGATCGACACGACGCTTATGCCCAGGTGCTCAACAGCCTGTTCAATCACGGCCTGGCCTACGCCTGCACCTGCTCGCGCAAGCAGTTGGAGCCTTATCACGGGATTTATCCGGGGTTGTGCCGCAACGCCGGCCACGACCAGCAAGACGCGGCGATCCGCCTGCGCGTGCCGGAGCTGGAATATCACTTCATTGATCGGGTGCAGGGCGAATATCGCCAGCATCTGGGCCGCGATGTCGGCGACTTTGTGATTCGCCGTCGCGACGGCCTCTATGCCTACCAGCTGGCCGTGGTGCTCGACGATGCCTGGCAAGGCATTACCGATATCGTGCGCGGGGCCGATCTGCTCGACTCCACGCCGCGCCAGCTCTATCTGCAAGAACTGCTGGGCTTGCGTCAACCGCGCTACCTGCACCTGCCGTTGATCACCCAACCGGACGGCAACAAACTCGGCAAGTCCTACCGCTCGCCGCCGCTTGAGGCGGATCAAGCCACGCCGTTGCTGCTGCGGGCCTTGCGTGCATTGGGGCAAAACCCCGGCGCGGAACTCGAACACGCCACGCCGCAGGAACTGCTGAAGTGGGGCAGCGCGCACTGGGATGCCACCCGGATCCCGCGCACACTGACCCTGCCCGAAGCGCAACTGCTATGACGACACTTGCAGTCGCGCTGCCATCCGTTACCATCGCCGCACGTTTTCGGGCACGCGCATAAAAAAGAGAGGCCGGGATGTACATCTATCGCTTGGTCCTGCTTTTGGTCGTGGGGATCTATCTGTTTTCGCCCGCCATCATGGATTGGTGGATCGACGCTACGGGCGCCTGGTATCGCCCGTATCTGCTTTGGCTGATCCTGATTGTCGTGACCTTCATCCTGCAGAGCCAAAAAGATGCCGATGAGCTTTAGCCTGACCCAGATGCTGCTGATCAGCGCCGCCTACCTGGCCGCACTGTTTGGCGTGGCCTGGATCAGTGAGCGTGGAATGATTCCACGGGCGATCATTCGCCATCCGCTGACTTACACCTTGTCGCTGGGGGTTTACGCCAGTGCCTGGGCGTTCTACGGCACGGTGGGCCTGGCCTATCAGTACGGCTACGGCTTTCTGTCCAGTTACCTCGGGGTGTCCGGCGCATTTTTGCTCGCACCGGTGCTGCTCTATCCGATTCTGAAAATCACCCGCACCTATCAACTGTCGTCGCTGGCGGATCTGTTTGCCTTCCGCTTTCGCAGCACCTGGGCCGGAGCGCTGACCACGATTTTCATGCTGATCGGCGTGCTGCCGCTGTTGGCGTTGCAGATTCAAGCGGTGGCCGATTCCATTGGCATCCTCACCGGCGAGCCGATTCAGAGCCGCGTGGCGCTGGCGTTCTGTGCGCTGATCATTCTGTTCACGATTTTCTTCGGCTCCCGGCATATCGCCACTCGCGAGAAGCATGAAGGGCTAGTGTTCGCGATTGCTTTCGAATCGGTGATCAAACTGATCGCCCTCGGCGGCGTTGGCCTGTATGCGCTGTACGGCGTGTTCGACGGCCCGCAACAGCTTGAGCTGTGGCTGCTGCAAAACCAGACCGCCCTCGCCGCGTTGCACACGCCGTTGCAGGAAGGCCCGTGGCGCACGCTGCTGCTGGTGTTTTTCGCTTCGGCGATCGTGATGCCGCACATGTATCACATGACCTTCACCGAAAACCTCAACCCGCGCTCATTGGTCAGCGCAAGCTGGGGTTTGCCGCTGTTCCTGCTGCTGATGAGCCTGGCAGTGCCGCTGATTTTGTGGGCCGGCCTCAAGCTCGGCGCCACCACCGACCCGGAATATTTCACCCTCGGCATCGGCATTGCCGCCAACAGCAAGCCGCTGGCATTGCTCGCCTATGTCGGTGGTTTGTCGGCGGCCAGTGGCCTGATCATCGTCACCACCCTGGCACTGTCGGGCATGGCGCTGAACCACCTGGTGCTGCCGCTTTATCAGCCGCCCGCCGAAGGCAACATCTATCGCTGGCTGAAGTGGACTCGCCGGGCACTGATCGTCGCGATCATCATGGCCGGTTTCGGCTTTTATCTGATGCTCGGCGCCGGTCAGGATCTGGCCAACCTGGGCATCGTCGCTTTTGTCGCCACGTTGCAATTCCTGCCGGGCGTGTTGTCGGTGCTGTACTGGCCGACTGCCAATCGTCGCGGTTTTATCGCCGGTCTTTTGGCGGGGATTCTGGTGTGGGTGGTGACCATGCTCCTGCCGCTGGTCGGCAATCTGCAAGGTTTCTACATCCCGCTGCTGAACATGATTTACGTGCTGGACGACACCAGTTGGCACATGGCGGCGATCGCCTCGCTGGCCGCCAACGTGTTGATGTTCACCCTGATCTCGCTGTTCACCAACGCCAGCCCGGAAGAAGCGTCCGCTGCCGAAGCCTGCGCTGTGGACAACGTGCGTCGCCCGCAACGCCGCGAACTGCATGCCGCCTCGCCACAGGAGTTCGCCACGCAACTGGCCAAACCGCTGGGCGCCAAGGCTGCGCAGAAAGAAGTCGAACAGGCGCTACGTGATCTTTATCTGCCGTTCGATGAACGCCGCCCGTACGCCTTGCGCCGTTTGCGCGACCGTATCGAAGCCAACCTTTCCGGTCTGATGGGCCCAAGCGTCGCTCAGGACATGGTCGAAACCTTCCTGCCGTACAAGGCCGGCGGCGAAAACTACGTCACCGAAGACATTCACTTCATCGAAAGCCGCCTCGAGGATTACCACTCGCGCCTCACAGGTCTGGCCGCCGAACTCGACGCCCTGCGCCGCTACCACCGTCAGACGTTGCAGGAACTGCCGATGGGCGTCTGCTCGCTGGCCAAGGATCAAGAGATCCTCATGTGGAACAAGGCCATGGAAGAGCTGACCGGTATCGCCGCCCAGCGCGTAGTCGGCTCGCGCCTGAGTACCATTGGCGATCCGTGGAAAGAATTGCTCCAGGGCTTCATCAACCTGCCCGATGAGCACTTGCACAAACAACACCTGGCCCTCGACGGCCAGACGCGCTGGCTCAATCTGCACAAAGCGGCGATCGACGAACCGCTGGCCCCCGGCAACAGCGGTCTGGTGCTGCTGGTTGAAGATCTCACCGACACCCAGATGCTCGAAGACAAACTGGTGCACTCCGAGCGCCTGGCCAGCATCGGTCGCCTTGCTGCGGGGGTGGCCCATGAAATCGGCAATCCGATCACCGGCATTGCCTGTCTGGCGCAGAACCTGCGCGAAGAACGCGAAGACGATAGCGAGCTGACCGAAATCAGCGGGCAGATTCTCGAACAGACCAAACGCGTGTCACGTATCGTCCAGTCGCTGATGAGCTTCGCCCATGCCGGCAGCCATCAGCACAGCGACGAGCCCGTTTGTCTGGCCGAAGTCGCGCAGGATGCGATCGGGCTGCTGGCGTTGAACCGGCGCAATTTCGAAGTGCAGTTCTACAACCTCTGCGATCCCGATCACTGGGTCGAAGGCGATCCGCAGCGGCTCGCCCAAGTGCTGATCAATCTGCTCTCCAACGCCCGTGACGCCTCGCCGCCGCACAGCGCGGTGCGGGTCAAGAGTGAAGCCGGCGAACACACGGTCGATCTGATCGTGGAGGACGAAGGCAGCGGTATTCCGAAGAACATCATGGACCGATTGTTCGAACCCTTCTTCACCACCAAGGATCCTGGCGAAGGCACCGGTCTGGGCCTTGCACTGGTCTATTCCATCGTTGAAGAGCATTATGGACAAATCACCATCGACAGCCCGGCTGATGTACAAAGCCAACGCGGCACCCGTATCCGGGTGACCTTACCGCGTCATGTCGAAGCGACGTCCGCTGTGAACTGAGACCGTCGAGAGTATCGAATCAATGCCGCACATTTTGATCGTCGAAGACGAAACAATTATCCGCTCCGCCTTGCGCCGCCTGCTGGAACGTAACCAGTACCAGGTGAGCGAAGCCGGTTCAGTGCAGGAAGCACAAGAACGCTTCACCATTCCTACGTTCGATCTGATCGTCAGCGATCTGCGGTTGCCGGGCGCCCCTGGCACCGAGCTGATCAAGCTTGGCCAAGGCACCCCGGTGCTGATCATGACCAGTTACGCCAGCCTGCGCTCGGCGGTGGATTCGATGAAGATGGGCGCGGTGGACTACATCGCCAAGCCTTTCGACCACGATGAAATGCTCCAGGCTGTCGCGCGAATTTTGCGTGATCGTCAATCGGCGCCTGCTGCCGGTGAGACGGTTACCGCCAAAACCGCCAATGGCAGCGGCAAGTCCGCCGTCGACAACAGCAATGGCGAAATCGGCATCATCGGCTCGTGCCCGCCCATGCAGGATCTTTACAGCAAGATCCGCAAAGTCGCCCCGACCGATTCCAATGTGTTGATCCAGGGCGAGTCCGGCACCGGTAAAGAGCTGGTGGCGCGTGCCCTGCACAACCTGTCGAAACGCGCCAAGGCGCCGATGATCTCGGTGAACTGTGCGGCCATCCCGGAAAGCCTGATCGAGTCCGAACTGTTCGGCCACGAAAAAGGCGCATTCACTGGCGCCAGCGCCGGGCGCGCTGGCCTGGTCGAAGCCGCGGACGGTGGCACGCTGTTCCTCGACGAGATCGGCGAACTGCCACTCGAAGCCCAGGCCCGCTTGCTGCGTGTGTTGCAGGAAGGCGAAATTCGCCGGGTGGGTTCGGTGCAGTCGCAGAAGGTCGATGTACGCCTGATCGCGGCCACTCACCGGGACCTCAAGAGCCTGGCGAAAATCGGCCAGTTCCGCGAAGACCTTTATTACCGCCTCCACGTGATCGCATTGAAACTGCCGGCCCTGCGCGAGCGCGGTGCTGACGTCAACGAGATCGCCAGCGCCTTCCTCGCCCGCCAGAGTGCGCGCATCAACCGTACCGACCTGACATTTGCCGCGGATGCCGAACAGGCCATCCGTCACTATTCATGGCCGGGTAATGTGCGTGAGTTGGAAAATGCTGTGGAGCGCGCGGTGATTCTCAGCGAGAGTCCGGAGATTTCCGCGGAGCTGCTGGGCATCGACATCGAGCTGAGCGATCTGGAAGACGACGAGTTCATCGGCCTGCCACCGCAAACGGGCGGTAACGCCAGCAACAGCAGCCACGAGCCGACTGAAGACCTGTCGCTGGAGGACTACTTCCAGCACTTCGTCCTCGAGCATCAAGACCACATGACCGAGACCGAACTGGCGCGCAAACTGGGCGTCAGCCGTAAATGCCTGTGGGAACGCCGTCAGCGTCTGGGCATTCCACGGCGCAAGACCGGGGTTGCCAGCGAGAGCTGAACGTTACCTGTCGAGTGTGCGGGTAACGTTTAAAGATGTGAAAAAACTGTTACCTCAGTCCATTCACGTAACAGAAGCCGGGGTTATCGGTAACGAAACCCCGGCTTTTTTTCGTCCCGACAAAACGGTTATATCGACCTAACCCCTTGTTTTATTGGGCCTCGCAAAAGTTGGCACGCCCCCTGCTATATGTTTGGTACAAGAACAATAACAAGCAATGCACAAGACAATAAAAATAAGACGAATCGACTCACGCACAATAAAAACAAGACGGCGAGAGACGCAGCTAACTGATTCTTTTGGAGAGGCGTTGTATTTGGGGCTTGCCCCACGACCAGGCCGAGAACAACAAAAACTGTCCTAAGACAGAGCCTGTACTGGTTGGATCGAGAGATCACTGCAATTCAGCGACCAAAGCAATCCGTTTGCTCTTGGCTCCCGATTGGGAGGGTCATGAAGGAAAAGCTTCATGGCGAGGGCACTCAACAAAAACAAAAAGCCCGAATCAATAATAAAAAGAGCACGCAACTACTTTCTTGGGGAGCTTCGGCTCCCCTTGTAGTTTCTCCCTCCCGTAAAAATCCCCGTTTTCATAGCGTCGCAAGCCTGTAGTCCGCGGCTTGCAGGACAAATCGGCTGCGTCCTACACCATCCCCTGACTAAATGCTAGAATCTGCGCCCATCATGCGGTCATTCTTTGGTATGGCCGAACATTCCTTCAAACAGTGCATCCCATGCTGAAGAAGTTGTTCCAGTCATTCCGAACTCCCGTGCGTCGTACGCAACACATCCGTAGCACCCCTGAAGTGCTCAACAGCGGTCAACATTCGCTGCAGAAAACGCAATTCAGCCGCTACGCGGTCAATATTGTCGAACGCTTGCAGGGCGCCGGTTACCAGGCCTATCTGGTCGGCGGTTGCGTGCGTGACATGCTTTTGGGTATCACGCCCAAGGATTTCGACGTCGCCACCAGCGCCACGCCAGAGCAAGTCCGCGCAGAATTCCGCAATGCGCGGATCATCGGCCGCCGCTTCAAACTGGTGCATATCCATTTCGGTCGCGAAATCATTGAAGTCGCTACCTTCCGCGCCAATCACCCCGTAAACGAAGACGATGAAGACAGTAATCAGTCTTCGCGTAACGAAAGCGGGCGGATTCTGCGCGACAACGTCTACGGCACCCTGGAAGAAGACGCGCAACGCCGCGACTTCACCATCAACGCCCTGTATTACGATCCGGTCAGCGAGCGCATTCTCGATTACGCCAACGGCGTACACGACATTCGCAATCACCTGATCCGCCTGATTGGCGATCCAAAGCAGCGTTACCAGGAAGACCCGGTACGCATGCTGCGGGCCGTGCGTTTCGCAGCCAAACTCAATTTCGGCATCGAAAAACACACCGTTCAGCCGATCCGCGAACTGGCACCGATGCTGCGCGAGATCCCCTCGGCGCGCCTGTTCGAAGAAGTGCTCAAGCTGTTCCTCTCCGGACACGGTGCGATCACCTTCGAGATGCTGGTCGATCTGCAACTGTTCGCCCCGCTGTTCCCGGCCAGCGCCGACGCGCTGGATCACAACCCGGATTACACCCACACGCTGATCAGCGAAGCGCTGACCAACACCGACTTGCGCATCAAGCAGAACAAACCGGTGACCCCGGCGTTCCTGTTTGCCGCGATGCTGTGGCCCGCCCTGCCGGCCCGCGTTTTGCGTCTGCAAGAGCGTGGCATGCCGCCGATTCCGGCGATGCAGGAAGCCGCGCACGAGCTGATCGCCGAACAGTGCCAGCGCATTGCGATTCCAAAGCGCTTCACCATGCCGATCCGCGAGATCTGGGACATGCAGGAGCGCCTGCCACGGCGCAGCGGCAAGCGTGCCGACTTGTTGCTCGACAACCCGCGCTTCCGCGCCGGTTACGACTTTCTGCTGTTGCGTGAAAGCGCTGGCGAGCAGACCGACGGCCTGGGCGAATGGTGGACTGACTATCAGGATGCCAACGACAGCGAACGTCGCGACATGATCCGCGACCTCAGCGGCAAGGGTGACGATGCCAGCGGTGCTCCGCGCAAACGTCGTCGCAGCGGCGGTTCCAAGCGCAAGCGCGCCGGTGCGCCGAGCGCCACAGGCGAGTAAGGCATGGAACGCATCTACATCGGCATGGGCAGCAACCTCGCTGACCCTGCCGAACAGTTGCGCAGCGCGGTCGACGCGCTGGGGCAATTGCCGCAGACCGCACTCGTCGGCGTTTCCGCCTTCTATCAAAGCGACTCGCTACTGCCGGGCCAACCGCGTTACACCAACGCGGTCGCCGCGCTCGACAGCGCATTGGCCCCGCTGGATCTGCTCGACGCCCTGCAATCCATCGAAAACGATCAGGGCCGCGAACGTCTGGAGCGCTGGGGTCCGCGCACGCTGGATCTGGATATTCTGCTGTTCGGTGATCGGCTGATCGACGAACCACGACTGAAAGTCCCGCACTATCAGATTCAGGAACGCGCGTTCGTCCTGTATCCGATGGCCGAACTGGCTCCAGCCGATTTGCGCCTTGCCGATGGCCGTAGCCTCGCCGATCTGCTGGCAGCCTGTCCGTTCGTCGGCCTCGAACGCCTCCCCCAAACCTGAAACAAATCCTCCCCTGTAGGAGCTGCCGCAGGCTGCGATCTTTTGATCTTGCTTTTGTTCTTAAACCCCAAGGATCGAAAGATCGCAGCCTTCGGCAGCTCCTACATGGATAGCGTGCGGCATCGCTATTTTTGTCCGACAAAAATTCTGTGATTCAGCCCCGCCGCGCCGCTGAATCGCATCAGTAACGCCGGTAACACTCCCCTCGTAACAACGCGGTAACACACACAATTGACTTCCGCTTGGCTCCTCACGACTATAGGCGTCCCGCTGCCGCCAACCCGGCACATACGGGCGCAATCCAGGCCTTATAAGCACGACAAAAGACCGTGCGCCTGAGTAGATGAAGAATCACGCGCGTTACTCGCAGTAGTTTCCAGAGCGCCTGAACGAGGATTTTTTACATGCCAGCCATCACCCTGACCACGCTCCAGAGCCTCAAGCAGAAAGGTGAAAAGATCACCATGCTGACCTGCTATGACGCGACTTTCGCCCACGCCTGCAACGAGGCCGGTGTCGAAGTGTTGCTGGTGGGCGACTCACTCGGCATGGTCCTGCAAGGTCACGACAGCACCCTGCCGGTGACCACCGCAGAAATGGCCTATCACACTGCCTGCGTCAAACGCGGCAACCGCGATGCCCTGATCATGGCCGACTTGCCGTTCATGGCCTACGCCACTCTTGAGCAAACCATGACCAACGCCGCCATGCTGATGCAGGCCGGCGCGCACATGATCAAGGTCGAAGGTGCATTGTGGCTGGCCGAGTCGATCCGTCTGCTCGCCGAACGCGGTATCCCGGTCTGCGCGCACATGGGCCTGACCCCGCAAGCGGTGAACATTCTCGGTGGCTATAAAGTGCAGGGCCGCAACGAAAACCAGGCGCGGCAGATGCGTGCCGACGCCATTTCACTGGAACAGGCTGGCGCGGCCATGCTGCTGCTCGAATGCGTACCGAGTGAACTGGCAGCAGAAATCAGTCAGGCAGTGAAGATTCCGGTCATCGGCATCGGCGCTGGTAACGCCACCGATGGTCAGGTTCTGGTGCTGCCCGACATGCTCGGTCTGTCGATCTCCGGCCGCGTACCCAAGTTCGTGAAAAACTTCATGCACGGTCAGGACAGTATCGATTCGGCCCTCAAGGCTTACGTCAGCGAAGTCAAAGCCACCACGTTCCCTGGCATCGAACACGGATTCTCTGCATGAACACCGTCAAAACCGTACGCGAACTGCGCGCTGCTGTAGCCCGTGCCCGTAGCGAAGGCAAGCGCATCGGCTTCGTGCCGACCATGGGCAACCTGCACAGCGGCCACGTCGCGCTGGTGACCAAAGCCACGCAACGCGTGGATTTCGTGGTCGCGAGCATTTTCGTCAACCCGCTGCAATTCGGTGCCGGCGAAGACCTCGACAAATACCCGCGCACCCTCGCGGCGGATCAGGAAAAACTGCTGGAAGCCGGTTGCTCACTGCTGTTCGCGCCGACCGTCGAAGAAATGTACCCCGATGGCATGGCCGGGCAGACCCGGGTCAGCGTGCCGCAACTTTCCGAAGGCCTGTGTGGCGCCAGCCGTCCGGGTCATTTCGAAGGTGTGGCGACAGTGGTCAGCAAACTGTTCAACATGGTTCAGCCGGATCTGGCGATTTTCGGTCAGAAGGATTTCCAGCAACTGGCGGTGATCCGCGCGTTGGTGCATGACCTGAACATGCCGATCCAGATCATCGGCGAACCGACAGTCCGCGCTGAGGATGGCCTTGCACTGTCGTCGCGCAATGGTTTCCTCAGCGAAGAACAACGCGCCGTAGCCCCGGTCGTCTATCGCACCCTGAGCACGATTGCCGAGTCGATTCAGCAAGGTGAACGGGATTTCCCGGCACTGATCAGCGCGCAACTGCAGCAGCTCGAAGCCGCTGGCCTGCGCCCGGATTATCTGGAAATCCGCCACGCCTTGACCTTGCGTCCGGCGACGGCTGAAGACCGTGATCTGGTGATTCTGGTGGCAGCGTTTCTCGGCACTACGCGGTTGATCGATAACCTGCACCTGAATCTCGATACGCCGACGTAAGCATCACCGCAATACCCGGTGGGAGCCAGCCTGCTCGCGAACGCAAACTGTCAGATAGCCACGCGCCGCCTGACACGAAGCTTCGCGAGCAGGCTCGCTCCCACAGTTGTTTTCGCGCCACTGCTGGTGTGTATTGGCCGTTTGTCGCCTCGTTCCCGGTATCAATGTTAAAAAAGTACAGGGATCGGGTCAGACAAAGTCAAGACAGATTGCAGCGCGAGGTTTACTGTATTCGCCCTGTGTCCAGAAACCGTGACAACGCAGTTGGCCCACGCCCAAACATGGCGTGCAGGCTTGTTCAGTGTTCAAAAGGCCGTTCAAGTAAAAAGGAAAACCGCAGCGATGGCGTATTACCTCAATCCTCAAGACGTTACCGCTCTGCCCGCCTGGCAAGCGTTGAAAGATCACCGCCAAGCCATGCAGGATTTCAGCATGCGCGAAGCCTTTAACGCCGATCCGCAGCGCTTCAATCAGTTCACCCTCAGCAGCTGCGGGCTGTTTCTCGATTATTCGAAGAATTTGATCAACGCCCAGACCCGCGACCTGCTGGTGAACCTGGCCAATGAAGTCGATCTGAAGGGCGCGATCAAAGCCTTGTTCGACGGCGAAATCGTCAATACGTCCGAACAGCGCCCTGCGCTGCACACCGCCCTGCGCCGTCCGGTCGGCGACAAGCTGTCGGTCAACGGCGTCAACGTGATGCCGGAAGTGCACAAGGTGCTGAATCAGATCACCGATCTGGTCGGTCGCATCCACGACGGCCTGTGGCGTGGTTACACCGAGAAGCCGATCACTGACGTGGTCAACATCGGCATCGGTGGCTCGTTCCTCGGCCCTGAGCTGGTGTCCGAAGCCTTGCTGTCCTACGCGCAAAAAGGCGTGCGTTGCCACTACCTGGCAAACATCGACGGCAGCGAGTTCCATGAACTGACGCAAAAGCTGCGCGCCGAAACCACGCTGTTCATCGTCTCGTCGAAGTCTTTCAACACCCTCGAAACCCTGAAGAACGCTCAGGCCGCACGCGCCTGGTACCTGGCTCAGGGCGGTTCGGAAGCCGAGCTGTATCGTCACTTCATCGCTGTGTCGAGCAACAACGCCGCGGCCGTGGCGTTCGGCATTCGTGAAGAAAACATCTTCCCGATGTGGGACTGGGTTGGCGGCCGTTACTCGCTGTGGTCGGCCATCGGTTTGCCGATTGCCCTGGCCATCGGCATGTCCAACTTCAAGGAACTGCTGTCCGGTGCCTACACCATGGACCAGCATTTCCAGACCGCGCCGTTCGAACAGAACATGCCAGTGCTGCTGGCGCTGCTCGGCGTGTGGTACGGCAACTTCTGGGGCGCGCAAAGCCACGCGATCCTGCCGTACGACCATTACCTGCGCAACATCACCAAGCACTTGCAGCAACTGGACATGGAGTCCAACGGCAAGAGCGTGCGTCAGGACGGTACCCCGGTCTCGACTGATACCGGCCCGGTGATCTGGGGCGGCGTCGGCTGCAACGGTCAGCACGCCTACCACCAGCTGCTGCATCAAGGCAGCCAACTGATCCCGGCCGACTTCATCGTGCCAATCGTCAGCTTCAACCCGGTGGCCGACCACCATCAGTGGCTGTACGCCAACTGCCTGTCGCAGAGCCAGGCGCTGATGCTCGGCAAGACCCTGCCGGAAGCCGAAGCCGAATTGCGCGAAAAGGGCATGAGCGAAGACCAGGTGCACAAACTTGCTCCGCACAAGGTGATCCCGGGCAACCGTCCGAGCAACACCCTGGTGGTCGAACGCATCAGCCCGCGTCGTCTTGGCGCACTGGTGGCCATGTATGAACATAAAGTGTTCGTGCAAAGCGTGGTCTGGGGCATCAATGCCTTTGACCAGTGGGGCGTGGAACTGGGCAAGGAATTGGGCAAGGGCGTTTACAATCGCCTGGTCGGCAGCGACGAAACCAACGCTGACGATCCGTCTACCCAGGGCTTGATCAACTACTTCCGCGGTCGTCACCGCGGTTGATTTGACTGTGTTGCCCACAGATCCTGCGGGCAACACTTATCCACTGTGGGAGCGAGCCTGCTCGCGAATGCGGTTTGTCATTCAGCATCTTTGTTGACTGACACTGCGCATTCGCGAGCAGGCTCGCTCCCACAGTTGTTTGTGGATGACTTGAACCTGTTGACCGCTCGGCGCATCTTTATTCTTCGCACAACAAGAATAAGGAACCGTCATGTTCGATATCAGCACGTTCCCCCAAGCCGATGCCGTCCGCCGGGCTGCTCAGTTGAGTCAGGACGACTATCAGCGCCTGTACCGCGAATCCATTGAACACCCCAGCAGTTTCTGGGCCGAACAGGCCGCTCGCTTCCTGGACTGGAGCACACCGTGGCAAACCGTTCAGCGCTACGACCTGAAAACCGGTGAAGCCGCCTGGTTTGCCGGCGGCAAACTGAACGTCAGTTACAACTGCATCGACCGTCACCTCGCACAGCGCGGCGATCAAACCGCCCTGCTCTGGGAAGACGACGACCCCGCCGAATCGGCGCAAATCACCTACAAAAAACTTCATCACCACGTCTGCCGACTGGCCAACGTGCTGAAAAGCCGTGGCGTGAAGAAAGGTGATCGGGTGTGCATCTACATGCCGATGATTCCCGAGGCCGCTTACGCCATGCTCGCCTGCACCCGAATTGGCGCCGTTCATTCGGTGGTGTTTGGCGGTTTTTCCCCTGACTCCATGCGCGACCGTATCCTTGATGCCGATTGCCGCACCGTGATCACCGCCGACGAAGGCGTGCGCGGTGGCAAATTCGTGCCGCTGAAAAGCAACGTCGACAAAGCCCTGCAAAGTTGCCCGGATGTCAGCACTGTCATCGTGGTCGAGCGCACCCAAGGCAAGGTCGATTGGGTCGAGGGCCGGGACCTTTGGTATCACCAGGCTGTGCGCGACGTCAGCGACGACTGTCCACCGGAACCGATGGACGCCGAAGACCCGCTGTTCATCCTCTATACCTCCGGCAGCACCGGTAAACCCAAAGGCGTGCTGCACACCACCGGCGGCTATCTGCTGCAAGCGGCGATGACCTTCAAATACGTGCTCGATTACCGCGACGGCGAAGTGTTCTGGTGCACGGCCGACGTCGGCTGGGTGACGGGCCACAGCTATATTGTCTACGGGCCACTGGCCAATGGCGCGACCACGCTGATGTTTGAAGGCGTGCCGAGCTATCCGAGCAGCTCACGCTTCTGGCAGGTCATCGACAAGCACAAGGTCAATATCTTCTACACCGCACCGACGGCACTGCGCGCGTTGATGCGCGAAGGTGCCGAACCGTTGAAGGAAACTTCCCGACAGAGCCTCAGATTACTCGGCAGCGTCGGTGAGCCGATCAACCCGGAAGCGTGGGAATGGTATTTCAACGTGGTTGGCGAACAACGCTGCCCCATCGTCGATACCTGGTGGCAGACCGAGACCGGCGGCATCATGCTCAGCCCCTTGGTCAGTGCGCAGCGGATCAAGCCGGGCTGCGCCACGCAACCGATGTTCGGCGTGCAACCGGTGCTGCTCGATGAACACGGCAAGGAGATCAAAGGCGCCGGCAGCGGCGTGCTCGCCATAAAATCAAGCTGGCCGGGACAGATCCGCAGTGTCTACGGCGACCCGCAACGGATGGTCGATACCTACTTCAAGCCCTACCCCGGCTACTACTTCACTGGCGACGGCGCCCGTCGCGACGAAGACGGCGACTACTGGATCACCGGACGTATCGACGATGTGATCAACGTCTCCGGCCATCGTATCGGCACCGCCGAAGTGGAAAGCGCGCTGGTGCTGCACAACAGCATCGCCGAGGCGGCGGTGGTCGGTTATCCACATGACGTCAAAGGTCAGGGCATTTACGCCTTCGTCACACCGATGAACGGCACCGAGCCCAGCGATGAGCTGAAAAAAGAACTGTTGGCCCACGTCAGCAAGGAGATCGGCAGCTTCGCCAAACCGGATCTGATCCAGTGGGCGCCGGCCTTGCCGAAAACCCGCTCAGGCAAGATCATGCGGCGCATATTGCGCAAGATCGCCTGCAACGAACTCGACAGCCTCGGTGACACTTCGACCCTGGCCGATCCGAGCGTGGTGCAAGGTCTGATCGACACGCGCCTCAATCAGTAACCCTTGCGGGCGCGGCCAACCGAGCGCGCCCCTTACCCACTGAGTGCTCATGGAATTCATCCGCAGTCGTATCGAAAACCAGCTCATGAGCCTGACCGGTCTGTCCCTCGGCCAGCTCGATCTGGAAAACCCCAAGGGCGACCCGGGGCTGTTTGGTCCCGACTCGGTCAGTTGGCAGGTGCACGGCGACTTCAGCAGCATGTTGATCGGCGGCATCAGTGCGCTATTGCTGCAAGCGCTGCATCCACTGGCGCTGGCCGGAGTCTGGGACCACTCGAACTTTCGTGAAGACATGCTCGGACGCTTGCGCCGCACCAGTCAGTTTGTCTCCGGCACCACTTTCGGTTCACGCCGCGACGCCGACTGGTTGATCGAGAAAGTCCGCACCATTCACCTGCAAGTGGTCGGCACGGCGCCAGATGGCCGGCCTTATGCGGCCAGCGATCCGGATTTGCTGACGTGGGTGCATGTGGCGGAAGTCAGTAACTTTCTCGCGGCGCATCTGCGTTATCGCAATCCACAGTTGTCATTGGCCGATCAGGACCGGTATTACGCAGAAATCGCCGTGGTCGCCGAGCGTCTCGGCGCCCGGGATGTGCCGAAATCGCGCCAGGCCGTGGCGGATTATCTGCAACGCATGCGCCCGCAATTGCTCTGTGATGAGCGCAGCCGCGAAGTCCTGCGCCTGCTGCTCGAAGCCCCGGCCCCCAGCCTGATGGCGCGGCCATTTGGCGATCTGATGATGAAGGCCGGCATCGATCTGTTGCCGGACTGGGCCAGCGACATGCTCGACGCCCGACAGCATCCGCTGCAACGCCAACTGATCCGCGCCAGCGTCAAGCGCAGCGCGCCGATGCTGCGCTGGGCGATGCGCAATGGCTCGGTGCAACGGGCCAAGCGGCGGATGGGGCTGCTTCGCTGACGCTCAGAGCTGCAAGCTGCAAGCTGCAAGCTGCAAGTTTTGAGCTTGAGGCTTGAAGCTTAGAGCTTGCAGCTCAGTAACTGTTAAACTCCCGCGCCCCAATTCTCTCCAGCAAGGCGCCCGCATGTCTTCCTTGAATCAGGCGCTGCGCGCCGCCCTCGATCAACGTCAGGACTTGCTCTCTGTACTGCACAGCCAGGGCACCGATTGCTATCGCCTGTTCCATGGCAGCCAGGAAGGCGCCGGCGGCCTGACCATCGACCGTTACGGCCCGCAATTGCTGGTGCAAAGTTTTCACCAGACGCTGGAGCGTGACGATCTGCTGCAACTGCACGCTATCGTCAATCAGACCCTGGGCCTGGAGACTTTGCTGGTCTACAACGACCGTTCCCGCGGCAACTCGCGTATCGACCGCGAAGACCACGTCTACCGTGCCGATGACGCGGCGCTGGTGGATCTGGTCGGTCACGAATGGGGCCTGAATTACCGTGTACGCGGACGCCATGCCGGGCAGGATCCACTGCTGTTCCTCGATCTGCGCAACACCCGCGGCTGGGTCAAGGATCACGCCAAAGGCAAAAGCGTGCTCAACCTGTTCGCCTACACCTGCGGCGTTGGCTTGAGTGCCGCGGCCGGTGGCGCCCGTGAAGTGTGCAACCTGGATTTTGCCGAGGGCAACCTCGCCGTCGGTCGCGAAAACGGGTTGCTCAATCCGCAGTTGCCGGAAATGGAGTTCGTCCAGTCCGACTACTTTCCGGCCATCCGCCAACTGGCCGGTCTGCCCATCAGTCAACGACGCGGGCAGAAACTGCCGAGCTATCAGCGCCTGGAACAGCGTCAGTACGATCTGGTACTGCTCGATCCGCCGGCCTGGGCCAAGAGCGCGTTCGGCACCGTCGACCTGCTGCGCGACTATCAAAGCCTGCTCAAACCGGCCCTGCTGACCACCGCCGACAACGGCGTGCTGATCTGCTGCAACAACCTGGCAAAAGTCAGCATGGATGACTGGCGCGAACAGGTCCTGCGTTGCGCCGAGAAGGCCGGGCGCCCGGTGCGCGAATGGAGCGTGATGACCCCGGGCGTGGATTTCCCGTCGCTGGACCAACAGCCGCCGTTGAAAACCCTGATCCTGCAACTCTGATCACATTGCTTTGCGGCGAACAACCTCTGGGAGCTGGCTTCCCAGCAATTGCGGTGGACCAGGCGACATCTATGTCGAATGATCGGCCGTCATCGCTGGCAAGCCAGCTCCCACAGTGTTTTATGTTTTCCGAAGAATCTGAACAATCCTGTTCTACACCAGGTACTTCGGAACCAGAATCGCGTGCCATACTCCAAGGCACTCCGTTTCCGACAGATGAAGCCGCACATGCCCAAAGGATTGATTCGCGCGATTGGCGCACTGTTGACCGCTCTGGCCCTTTACAGCTTGCTCGGGTTTCTGATTTTACCGGGCATCGCCTTGCGTGTTGCCAACCAGCAACTGGCCAACTATGCGACGGTGCCTGCGCATATCCAGCGCATCGAACTCAATCCGTTCAGCCTTGAAGTCACCCTGTGGGGCCTGGTCATCGGCGAGCCCGGCAAAGAGCAGGTCGGTTTTGAACGCCTGTACGCCGACCTGCAACTCGATAGCCTGTGGACGAAAGCAGTCCATCTGTCCAACATCGAACTGGACAAACCGAAGACCGAAATCCTCTTCGCCAAAGACGGCAAGCTCAATCTGCTCGGTCTGTTCAACATACCTGCCGGTGAACCGACACCTGCCGATCCCGATGCCAAACCGTTTCCTCTGCGCATCGACCAGATCAAACTCGCCAACGGTGTCGTGCACTTTGAGGATGTGCGCCCGAGCGAACCCATCGAATTCCTCTACGACGATCTCAACTTCGAGCTGAAAAATCTCAGCACCCTGCCCGAAGACAGCGCCGACATGACGCTGGTCGCGATTGGTCCCAACGGTGGCCGAATCGACTGGAGCGGCAATTTCAGCCTGATCCCGATCATCTCCGAAGGCACGCTGAAAATCACCGACGGCAATATGAAAGCGTTTTGGCCTTACGTGCGAGACGCGGTGCCCCTGGTTCTTGAAAACGGCGTGATGAACCTCAGCACCGAATACAAACTCAATCTGTCGAAACAAACCGAGCTGCAACTGAACAACGTTGCAGTGAGCATCGCGCCGTTCGCGATCAAGGCACCCGACGGGCGCCCACTGGCGAAACTCGAACGTCTTGATGTCAGCGAGACCTCGGTGGACCTGGCGAAACAGCAAGTGGTGGTTGGCAAGATTCGTAGCCAGAAACTGGAAACCTGGGCCGCCCTCGAGGCTGACGGGCAACTGGACTGGCAGAAACTGTTCGCCAGCCAGCCGTCGAAACCTGCCGCCAAAGCCGCCGCCGAACCGGCCAGCACGCCTGCGACCGCCGACTCGCCGAAACCTGAGCCGAGCGCGCCGGACAAGCCATGGCAAGTACTGCTCAAAGATGTGCAGCTGCGCAACTACACCGTCCATCTGGCCGACCGGTCGGCCAATCCACCGGTGACACTGGATGTCACCCCGCTGAACGTCGACCTGCAGGATTTTGACAGCCTCAACGGATCCCCCTTCAAGCTCAAACTCGATACCGGGTTAGGCAAGCAGGGCAAGATCCTCGCCGATGGCACGGTCAATCTGGCGCCGGTCAACGCCCAGCTCAACGTTAAAACCCAGGACATCGACCTGCGTGTCGCGCAGTCCTACATCAATCCGTTCATTCGTCTCGAATTGCGCAGCGGCATGCTTGGCAGTGACCTCAAGGTCAACCTCAAGAGCACCGAACCTCTGGCGCTCAGCGTGACCGGCCGCGCGCAGATTGATCAACTGCACACCCTCGACACCCTGAAAACCCGCGACTTCCTCAAGTGGCAGCAAGTGGTCGTGGAAGGCTTGAACTACCAGCACGGCGACAGCCTGTCGATCGACAAGGTCAACCTGTTACAGCCGTACGTGCGCTTCATGATCAACGATGACCGCACCACCAACATCGATGACCTGCTGATTCCGCAGCCTGCCGACAGCGGCACGGCAACCGCCTCCGCCAAACCGGCCAGCAAAGACAAACCATTGGGCATTCGCATCGGCGGTATCGCCATCAACGACGGCTCGGCCAACTTCGCCGACTTCAGCCTGACGCCGAATTTTGCCACCGCCGTCCAGCAACTCAACGGCCAGATCGGCACCATCGACAGTCGACAGTCGAAACCGGCCACTGTCGACATCAAAGGCAAGGTTGACCGCTATGCACCGGTGACCATCAAGGGCGCGGTCAATCCTTTCGACCCGATGGCCAGCCTCGACATCACCACCAGTTTCAAACGGGTCGAGCTGACCACCCTGACGCCCTACTCCGGCAAATTCGCCGGATACCGCATCCGCAAGGGCCGCCTCAACCTCGACCTGCATTACCTGATCACCAAGGGCCAACTGAAGGCCGAGAACAAAGTGGTGGTCGAGCAATTGCAACTGGGTGAGAGAGTCGACAGTCCGGATGCGACAAGCCTGCCGTTGAAACTGGCGATCGCGCTGCTCAAGGACGTCGACGGCAAAATCTCCATCGAGTTACCCGTGACGGGCGACTTGAACAATCCGCAATTCAGCGTGATGCCGATTGTCTGGCAGACCCTGCGCAATCTGATCGTCAAAGCCGCTGCGGCACCATTCAAAATGATTGGTGGATTGGTCAGCGGTGGCGGCTCCCAGGATCTCGGCACGGTGTCCTTCGCGCCGGGCTCCAGCGAGTTGAACAAGGATGCCGAGGGTGCGCTGATCAAGCTGTCCCAGGCACTCAAGGAGCGTCCGGCCCTGCGCCTGGAAATCGAGGGCGTCGCCGCCAAAAGCAGCGACGGCCCATTGCTTGCCGAACAGCGCCTGGAACGTGAATACCAATACAACTACTACAAGATGCTCCAGCGCCGCGGCGATAAAGTCCCGGCTCAGGCATCCTTGATTGACGTGCCGGACAGCGAGAAAGGCCCACTGCTCGAAGGCATCTATCGCACTCGTCTGAAGACTCAGCCGCCGGCCGAATGGAAGGATCTGGGCAAGGAAGAACGCACAGCGAAAATGCGCGAAGGCGTAATCCAGTTCTGGAGTTCCAGCGATGTGCTGCTGCGTCAGTTGGGCCAGGACCGTGCCAGCAGCATCAAGGATTTTCTGGTGGACAAGGGCCAACTGGCTGACGACCGCGTGTACTTCATCGACACTAATCTGGGCGAGGCTGAAAGCGACGGTAGGGTGGTGACGCAAATGCACCTGGATGCCGAATGACCCATCGTAAATGGCTGGCGGCAATGGCACTGACATTCGTTGCTGGCCAGGCGTCAGCCTCCGATACGCTGCGTTGCGGCAGCCAACTGATCAGCCTTGGCGACCGCGCAAGCGAGGTGCTGAACAAGTGTGGCGAGCCCGTGAGCCGCGATGTACTGGGTTACAAGCGCAGCGCCAGTCGGCGGGAAGAGTTTCAGGTCGAGGAATGGACCTACGGCCCGAAAAACGGCATGTACCAATACCTGCGTTTCGAAGGCAGCCGCCTGCGCGAGATCACCAGCAAGCGCGGTAACTGACCCGACACCAAACTCATGTGGGAGCGAGCCTGCTTGCGAATGCATTGCGTCAGTCGACATCTTCGTCGGCTGACAGAGCACTTCGCGAGCAGGCTCGCTCCCACATTGTTTGTTGCGTGCCAAATAAAACGGGCCCCGACACAAAGTGCCGGGGCCCGTAATGATCACATCCGTGTGATCGTTCGCATGAACTCTAAAGTTGCGGCAGACGTATTGCTCGGCCCGTCTGTCGCCCCTTCTCCCGGTCCAGGCGAGAAGACATGTCTTACTCGGCTTTCAGGCCGTCAGCGGAGACCGCTTTAACGCCTTTGATTTTCTTGGCGATGGCAACAGCTACGTCTTTCTGCGAATCGGTTACAGCAGTAGTAGACGACAGCGACACAACGCCTTTGTTGGTTTCAACTTTGATGTCGGTACCTGGGATGCCTTTTTCGGTTACCAGGTCAGCTTTGACTTTGGTGGTGATCCAGGTATCGGAAGTATCTTGTTTCATCTCGGTGACTTCACCGGCTGCCAGAGTCATTGGAGCCTGAGTAGCCTGAGCCGATTGTGCGAATGCACCGGAAGCCATGGTCAGGGTCAGCGCGGTTGCAGCAGCGGCAGTGATAGCGAACTTCTTCATACGAGTAACTCCTGTTTTTCTGGAAAGTCTGCTGGATGTCTTGTCAGCAGGGTTACCGTAGATATTGCGAACGCTGTGCCAACTTTTCAAATGACATAAAACCTTTATAAATCAACAACTTATAAATAAGGCAAATTTCCGGATTCATGCAAAATGCATGAGTGGCTGAATATTCACATGCAAGTTGCGGCTTTTTGAAAAGTTCCTAAGGCGCTGAAATTATTGAAGCTTTTGTGAAGCGCTGCGCAATGAAAAATGCCCCGCATTGCGGGGCACTTAGCCACAAGACAATGACAGCCTTATGTGCCGGTAGCAGTGCAGCCTTTTGGCGAATAGTCAGGTGCAACGGTAGTGCCGCAAGTCCAGAGACCCGCGCCGGTGCCAGAGGACCGAGTGAGCGTGATGGTTTTGTCCAATACTGGGCCTGGCGCATTTTTGATCGTACAAACGATAGTCCCGGCACCCGAAGAAGCTGTGCCTGACGCGGTCACCGAACAGTTTGAGGTGGTAACCGTCGCACTGCCCGCCACGTTAGTCAGTGTGGGATCAGTACCTTGGTTAATGACGTCCTCGAATGGCACTTTCATCGCGCTGATCTCTGCCAGCCCCGCCGTCACCTTGGATCGCGCTTGATATTTCGAATACTGCGGCAGGGCGATAGTCGCCAGAATCCCGATGATCGCCACTACGATCAGCAGCTCGATCAGCGTAAAACCTTGTTGTTTTTTCATAGAAACGCTCCATGCATGAGTCGAAATCTCATGATCTGAGAAGAACAGAGCATAGCCCATGCCAAACGCCTGAAAGCCCTGCCCACAAAGCGCGAGCAGCGCTCTACGCAGTTTCCTACAGCCCGCAGCCGCACTATCTGACACTTTTTGTCACCTGCACCGACCGTGTTTGGCGCTGTCACTTGACTAGGCTATAAGTCATGAACTGCAAGCGTGCGGAATCCCCATGAATGACATCGCTCTGAGCGGTCTGGCCAAGCAATTGGTGCAGGCCGAACTGCTCACGGAAAAAAGTGCCCAGCAGGCCTGGCAACAGGCCCAGCGCAATCGGCTGTCGCTGGTCAGTTATCTGGTGCAGAACAAACTGGTAAAGAGCGCACAGGTCGCCGAGATCGCCTCCGAGCACTTCGGCATGGCGTTCCTCGACCTTAATTGCCTGGACAAGGAAACCCAGCCCAAAGGCCTGGTCAGTGAAAAACTGGTGCGCCAGCATCACGCCCTGCCCCTATGGCGACGCGGCAACAAGCTGTTCGTGGGAATTTCCGACCCGAGCAATCATCAGGCAATCAACGACATCCAGTTCAGCACCGGGTTGAGCACCGAAGCCATCCTGGTGGAGGACGACAAGCTCAGCGATGCCATCGAAAAATTCTTCGACACCCATGGCACCGGTCTCGAAGACATGGCCGACGTCGATCTCGACGGCCTCGATGTCGAATCGATCGACGACAACAAGCAGGACGCCATCGGCGGACAAGACGCCGACGATGCGCCGGTGGTGCGTTTCGTCCACAAGATGCTGCTCGATGCGATCAAAAGCGGCTCCTCCGACCTGCATTTCGAGCCTTACGAAAAAAACTACCGGGTACGGGTGCGCACCGACGGCATTCTGCGCGAGGCGGCCAAGCCACCGATCCAACTGGCCGGGCGCATCGCCGCACGTTTGAAAGTCATGGCCAGCCTCGACATCTCGGAACGGCGCAAACCGCAGGACGGGCGGATCAAGATGCGCCTGTCCAAAAGCAAGTCGATCGACTTCCGGGTCAATACCCTGCCGACCCTGTGGGGCGAAAAAGTGGTGATCCGGATTCTCGACCCCTCCAGCGCGCAAATGGGCATTGACGCCCTCGGCTATGAGCCTGAGCAGAAAGACCTGTATTTGGCAGCCCTCAAGCAGCCACAAGGGATGATTCTGGTCACCGGCCCCACTGGCTCGGGCAAAACGGTGTCGCTGTACACCGGGCTGAATATTCTCAACACGGTCGACATCAACATATCCACCGCCGAAGACCCGGTGGAGATCAACATGGAAGGCATCAACCAGGTCAACGTCAACCCCAGACAGGGGCTCGACTTTGCCCAAGCCTTGCGCTCGTTTCTGCGTCAGGATCCGGACGTGATCATGGTCGGCGAGATCCGCGACCTAGAAACCGCCGAGATCGCGATCAAGGCTGCGCAGACCGGCCACCTCGTGCTTTCGACACTGCACACCAACAGCGCGGCGGAAACCCTGACGCGACTGCATAACATGGGTATCCCGGGCTTTAACATCGCCACTTCGGTCAGCCTGATCATCGCCCAGCGGCTGGCGCGCAAGCTGTGCAGCCACTGCAAGAGAGCCATCGAGATTCCGCGCGAAACCCTGATCAAGGAAGGTTTCCCCGAGGAACGCATCGGCAGTTTCACGATCTACGAGCCAGTCGGTTGCGATCACTGCAATGGCGGTTACAAGGGACGCATGGGGATTTATGAAGTGGTGAAGAACACAGCAGACCTGCAACGACTGATCATGGCCGAGGGCAACTCGCTGGAAATCGACATCCAGATGCGCCGCGACGGCTTCGACGACCTGCGTACCTCAGGCCTGCGCAAAGCCATGCAAGGCATTACCAGCCTGGAAGAAATCAACCGGGTCACCAAGGACTGAACATGGCGGTCAAGGCAGCGAAAATCAGCGTCTACGCCTGGGAAGGCACGGACAGGAAAGGCAGCAAACTCAGCGGTGAATTAAGCGGGCAGAACCCGGCACTGATCAAGGCTCAACTGCGCAAGCAAGGGATCAATCCGGGCAAGGTGCGTAAAAAAACCGCCTCGCTTTTCAGCTTCGGCAAACGCATCAAACCCCGGGACATCGCCCTGTTCACGCGGCAGATGGCAACCATGATGAAGGCTGGCGTGCCGCTGCTGCAGTCGTTCGACATCATCGGTGAGGGCTTCGAAAACCCGGCCATGCGCAAACTGGTCGACGAGGTGAAACAGGAGATCGCCGCCGGTAACAGCTTTGCCAACGCTCTGCGCAAGAAGCCGCAGTACTTCGATGAGTTGTATTGCAACCTCGTGGATGCCGGCGAACAGTCCGGCGCCCTCGACACGTTGCTGGAACGGGTCGCGACCTATAAGGAAAAAAGCGAAGCCCTCAAGGCCAAGATCAAGAAAGCCATGACTTACCCCACCGCCGTGGTGCTGGTTGCAGCCGTGGTGACCGGGATTCTGCTGGTGAAAGTGGTGCCGCAGTTCGAGTCGGTTTTTTCCGGTTTTGGCGCCGAGTTGCCGGCCTTCACCCTTCTGGTCATCAGCCTCTCGGAGTTCATGCAGCAATGGTGGTGGGCGATACTCGTTGCGCTGGTGGCCGCTTTTTTCGGCACCCGCCATGCGCTGAAAACATCCCAGCCCATGCGCGATCGCAAAGACACCTGGCTATTGAAGCTGCCGTTGGTGGGCACGTTGATGTACAAATCTGCCGTTGCACGCTTCGCCCGGACCCTGTCGACCACATTTGCTGCCGGCGTGCCGTTGGTGGAAGCGCTCGACTCGGTGGCCGGCGCCACGGGCAACGTGGTGTTCAAGCGCGCGGTATTGCGCATCCGCCAGGATGTTTCCACGGGCATGCAGCTGAATTTTTCCATGCGCACCACCGGGGTTTTTCCCAACATGGCGGTGCAGATGACCGCCATCGGCGAAGAGTCCGGCGCGCTGGACGAAATGCTCGACAAGGTCGCCGGGTTTTACGAGGACGAAGTGGATAACATGGTCGACAACCTCACCAGCCTCATGGAGCCGTTCATCATGGTCGTCCTGGGGGTGATTGTCGGCGGTCTGGTGGTGGCGATGTACCTGCCGATCTTCCAACTCGGCTCAGCGATCTGACATGCCTATCGACGAACTCTTTGCCGTTTACCCACTGGCCTTTGTCTGCACGGCGTTGCTGCTCGGTCTTATCGTCGGCAGCTTTCTCAATGTGCTGGTCTGGCGCCTGCCGAAAATGCTCGAGCGCGATTGGCGCCAGCAGGCGCAGGACGTGCTCGGTCTGCCCGGCGAAACGCCGCTGCCGACCTACAACCTGATGCTGCCGCACTCAGAGTGTCCGCACTGCGCACATCGAATTCGTGCGTGGGAAAACATCCCGCTGCTCAGCTATCTGTGCCTGCGCGGACGCTGCTCCGCGTGCGCAGCGCCGATCAGCAAACGCTATCCACTGACCGAACTGAGTTGTGGACTGCTTTCGGCGCTTATCGCCTGGCAGGTGGGTTTTGGCTGGCCGGCCTGTCTGTTGATCTTCCTCACCTGGGGCTTGCTGGCGATGAGCCTGATCGACACCGAGCATCAATTGCTGCCCGATGTGCTGGTGCTGCCGTTGCTGTGGCTGGGGCTGATCGTCAACAGTTTCGGGCTGTTCGTGCCGCTGCACGATGCCATGTGGGGCGCGGTGGCCGGTTATATGGCGCTGTGGTCGGTGTTCTGGCTGTTCAAACTGCTGACCGGCAAGGACGGCATCGGTCACGGTGATTTCAAGCTGCTGGCGCTGCTCGGCGCCTGGGGTGGCTGGCAGATTCTGCCGCTGACGATCCTGCTGTCTTCGCTGGTGGGAGCGATTATCGGGGTGATTTTGCTGCGTGTGCGCGAGCAGAAAACCTCGACGCCGATCCCCTTCGGCCCCTATCTGGCAATTGCCGGCTGGATTGCCTTGCTCTGGGGTGGTCAAATAACCGACTTCTATTGGCAGTTTGTCGGTTTGAAATGAATACCCCTGTGGAAAAACCCTGGATTCTCGGCCTGACCGGCGGCATCGGCAGCGGCAAAAGCGCTGCGGCCCAGCACTTCATCGACCTTGGCGTCCATGTGGTCGACGCTGATCACGCAGCACGCTGGGTGGTCGAACCGGGTCGCCCGGCGCTGGCCAGGATTGCCGAGCACTTCGGCGCCGGCGTGTTACAGGCTGACGGCACGCTGGATCGCGCCGCCCTGCGCAAGCTGATCTTCGAAGTCCCGGAGCAGCGCCGCTGGCTCGAAACCCTGCTGCATCCGTTGATCGCCGAGGAAATCACCCATCATCTGGCGCTGGCAAAATCGCCTTACGCGATTCTGGTTTCACCGCTGTTGATCGAATCCGGGCAATACGCGATGACCCAAAGAATTCTGGTGATCGACGCACCGCAACAACTGCAGATCGAACGCACCTTGCAGCGTGACCAGACCAGCGAACAGCAGGTTCAGGCGATCCTCAAAGCCCAGTCGAGCCGTGAAGACCGCGTGAGCCGTGCCGACGACGTGGTGGTCAACGACCGCGACCTCGCCTGGCTGCACAGCGAGGTCGAGCGCCTGCATGACTTTTACCTGACTTTAAATGGAGGCCAATCATGAGCCAGATCCCGACCCTAGAATGCCCAACGTGTGGCGCCCCCGTGGAATTCACTCCCGCTAACAAATTCCGGCCGTTCTGCTCCGATCGCTGCAAACTGATCGACTTGGGCGCCTGGGCCTCGGAAGAGCACAAGATCCCGGTCGCACCGGACGCCGAGGATGAACTGTTTTCCGGCGATTTCGATCCGCGCCACTGATCCCGTCAGGGCCGCATGAAGCCGTAGTCCTGATCGTCGTCGAGGTTTTCCGCCAGAAAGCGCAACTCGTCGGCCAGGTCTTCGGCGTTGCGCACGGTCTTGCTCTGTTGCACCACCGCACTGAGCAAGGCGCGCAGGCTCAACCCCGGATCGAACCCCACCTCTTGCGCCATCTCCAGACTCTTGCGGGTTTCCTGCCGCGCCCACTCGTAAACACTCATGCTGCCGCTCCTGAAGGAATTTGGCCGAGCATGAAATGCCGCGCGCGTGGCGGGTTTGATGTGGATCAAGACTTGGGATCGTCGTCCTTCCAAGGTGCCGAAAGGTAGCGCGTGCGATTGAACGTCTCCAGCCATTCCGGGCTGAACACCACCAGTGCGCTGACCACCATGCCGTTGATGAACGCCTCGGGGAATATGATCAGCCATAGGTAGCCGATGAAGTCTTCCAGCCATTCGGGCATGGCAAACAGGCCGTCGTACCAGAGCAATGTCAGGCTCAGCAGCAGACACAGCAACGCCGCCAGCGCGGCGGCGAGAAACCCGGAGCAGAAGATGTACACGAAGGGATTGCGTGGCTGGGCGCGCTCGACGAGGATCGCCACGCACTCGGTAACCAGCACCGGCAGCAGAATAAACAGCGCGCCGTTGACCCCCAGTGCCGCGAGATCCTGGCGCCCGAGCAGCACCAGGCCAACTTGCGCCACCAGCCCGCCGAGAATCGCCAGCGGCCAGTCGAGCAGCAATGTCACTGCCGTCATGCCGATGAAGTGATAAGCCACCCCGGTATCGAAATCCCGGCGCACCAGCCACAACAGAAACAGCGCGAACACCGTGCCGAACAACAGATGCTGGCGACGGCTATCACTGAACAACTCGACCCAAGGAGCACGAACAATCGCCCAGAACAGCACCGGCAGATAGATCAGCCATCCGAGCGTCAGACTTGTGGATGACAGCAGTTCGGCGCCGATCATAGGTGATCCTTCGCTGACGCCTGGGGCCACGCCAGCCAAAGATCGAGCAGCAACACTGTTATTTTTTTCACGCGGTTCTCCCGTCGAGACAGTTCTCAGTCTATACCGCCGTTTGCGACTCGCCGTGTCACGCTACTGCGCGTGGCGGCTGGAGATACTCACCGTCCTGGTGCTGTTCACACCGGTTTTCTTGAAATACCAGTCTGGACAACCAATTGCGATTTATTGCCTAGACTCCTCTTGTCCACCGTGCAAACGCTTTTCAGCCATGAACCGCACGAGAACTAAAACAAGAGGAACATCTCAATGCTTAAATCATTGCGCAATGCAGTCGTCTGCGCACTCGCGCTGGGCGTATCAGGCCTGGCGCTGGCGGCCGATCCAATCGTTATCAAGTTTTCCCATGTCGTCGCCGAGCAAACGCCCAAGGGCCAAGGCGCCCTGCTATTCCAGAAACTCGTCGAAGAACGCCTGAAGGACAAGGTCAAGGTTGAGGTCTACCCGAACTCTTCATTGTTCGGCGACGGCAAGGAAATGGAGGCACTGCTGTTGGGCGATGTGCAACTCATTGCTCCGTCGCTGGCAAAGTTCGAACAATACACACCGAAATTGCAGCTATTCGACTTGCCGTTCCTGTTCAACGACATCTCGGCCGTCGACCGTTTCCAGCGCAGCCCTCAAGGCCAGGAACTGCTCAAGTCGATGGAAAGCAAGAACATCACAGGCCTGGCTTATTGGCACAACGGCATGAAGCAGCTGTCCGCCAACAAGAAGCTGGTTGTACCGGGCGATGCCCGGGGTCTGAAATTCCGTGTACAGGCGTCGGCCGTACTGGATGAACAATTCAAAGCAGTGAAAGCCAACCCGCGCAAGTTGAGCTTCGCCGAGGTGTATCAGAGCTTGCAGACCGGTGTCGTGAATGGCGCGGAAAACCCTTACTCGAACATCTTCAGTCAGAAAATGCACGAAGTGCAGAAGTTCATCACCGAATCCGACCATGGCTTGCTCGACTACATGCTGATCACCAACACCAAGTTCTGGAATGGCCTGCCGCCGGATGTGAGAACCGAACTGGACAAAATAATCGTCGAGGTTACTGCCCAGGTGAACAAAGACGCCGAGAAGCTCAACCAGGACGCCAAACAGCATATCGTCGACGCCAAAACCACTGAAATCATCCTGCTGACTCCGGAACAACGTGGCGAGTGGCGTGAAAAAATGAAGCCGGTCTGGGCGAAGTTCGAAGGTGCTATCGGCGCCGACCTGATCAAGGCCGCCGACGCCTCAAACCAGGCTCAGTAAATCTGCCCGCATGTGCTGCCTCAAAAGGGCGGCACCTGTTTCATTGTGCTCACTCGATCGGGAGCAGTTACTCATGAATGCCTTGCGGCGCATCTGGGACCACTTCGAGGAAGGCTTCATTGTTTTCCTGTTGGCGGCAATGACGCTGGTGACGTTCGTTTACGTCATCCTGAACAACCTCTATAGCGTTTTCTACAGCTTCGCCGAGCAATGGCAAGGCGCAAGTGAACCGTTATTCGCGATTGGCGACAGCATCATGGGGATGGCCCAGGCCATGACGTGGAGCATCGCGTTGACCAAAGCCCTGTTTGCCTGGCTGATCTTTTTTGGCTTGTCCTATGGCGTGCGCACTGCCGGGCATATCGGCGTGGATGCCTTGGTGAAGCTGGCCAGCAAACCGACTCAGCGCATCATCGCCATCATTGCCTGCCTGTGCTGTCTCGCCTATGCGGGGCTGCTCAGTGTCAGCAGTTTCGAATGGATTCAGACGTTGTTCATCGCCGGTATCGGCGCCGAGGATCTCGGTCACTACGGCATCATGCAGTGGCACATCGGGCTGATCGTGCCTGTCGGTTTCGCTCTGGTGTTCATTCGCTTTGCCGAAATCCTCGTGCGCATCGTGCAACACCGTCAAACCGGTCTGGGCCTGGCCGATGAAGCCGCAGAAGCGATGAAACTGACCGAACATAAGGATGACAAGAAATGACCATTCTGTTCCTCTTCGTCGCCCTGTTCGTGCTGATGTTCATCGGCGTACCGATCGCCATTTCCCTGGGTTTGGCCGGTTCGATGACGATCATTCTGTTCAGCCCCGACTCCGTGCGCTCACTGGCCATCAAGTTATTCGAGACATCCGAGCACTACACGTTACTGGCGATCCCGTTCTTTTTGCTGGCCGGCGCGTTCATGACCACGGGCGGCGTGGCGCGACGCCTGATCGACTTTGCCAATGCGTGTGTCGGTCATATTCGCGGCGGTCTGGCCATCGCAGCCGTCCTCGCGTGCATGTTGTTCGCCGCGCTGTCCGGCTCGAGCCCTGCAACGGTCGCGGCCGTGGGCTCCATCGCAATTGCGGGCATGGTCCGCTCCGGTTATCCACAGGCGTTCGGTGCCGGCATCGTGTGCAATGCCGGTACGCTGGGCATTCTCATTCCACCCTCCATCGTCATGGTGGTGTATGCCGCTGCGACAGAGACCTCGGTCGGCAAGCTGTTCATGGCCGGGGTCATACCGGGTTTGCTGCTGGGTACCGTGCTGATGGTGGCCATCTATATCGTCGCGGTCAGAAAAAACCTGCCTGCCATGCCTCGTGCCACCGTTCGTGAATGGTTTACGGCAGCACGTAAAGCCATCTGGGGCCTGTTGCTCATGGTCATCATCCTGGGCGGCATTTACTCAGGAATGTTCACGCCCACCGAGGCGGCGGCAGTCGCGGCGGTCTACTCGGCATTCATTGCACTGTTCGTCTACAAGGACATGACGTTCCGTGAGACCCCGAAAGTGCTGCTGGAATCCGCCAAGCTGAGCATCATGCTGATGTTCATCATCGCCAATGCCATGCTGTTCGCTCATGTGTTGACCACCGAGCAAATTCCGCAACAGATCACCGCCTGGGTCATCGGCGCGGGGCTGACGCCGGTGACGTTCCTGCTGGTGGTGAACATCGTATTACTGGTGGCGGGGGCGTTCATGGAGCCTTCGGCAATCATCCTGATCCTGGCGCCGATCCTGTTTCCGATTGCCGCGCAGCTGGGGATCGACCCGATCCACCTGGGCATCATCATGGTGGTGAACCTGGAGATCGGACTGATTACCCCGCCCGTGGGGCTGAACCTGTTCGTCACGTCGGCGGTGACAGGCATGTCGCTGGGTGCCACCATCCGTGCGGCGATGCCTTGGCTGGTTATCCTGTTACTGTTCCTGATATTGATAACCTATGTACCGTGGATTTCGCTGGCCTTGCCAAACTGGCTGGGGATGACGTAACCGGGAAGAGTTTTCCTGGCCACTACTTCGATCACATTTGAACGCTAAGCTTGGCCTATGGATGACTCAGATTACTTACGCCTGCTGACCATCGCGGCCGAGCAGGCCAACGCATTCCTGTCCAATGCCCGCAAATGGGAGCGTGAGCGTTGGGTCTGCCAGCGCCTGCTGCAAGGCCTGAACATTCCTTATCGCGCCGACGAGTTCGCGCCTGCCGGCGAGCCGCCGGACGTGCTGTTTCGTGACGCCAACTTCGAAGTATTCTTCGTCCTCGACGAGGGGCGCAGGCTTAACGACGAATGGCGCGATGAACTGCAACGTCGGCGCAGCGCGTTTTCCCTCAGTCAACTGGTGCGCCGCGAAGCCAAGCCGAAGCGGATTCCGGCCAATGAGTTCCTCTTGCGCCTCGCGCCGACGCTGCGTAAAAAAGCCCACAACTACAAGGAACGTGGCATGGATCTGGGCGAGCTGGACATCATCGCGTTCGCCAGCCTCAAACGCGAGGTGCTGGACCTCAATAGCCACTTTCCGCCGCCGACCGAATATTTGCGTCAGGGCTGGCGTTCGCTGTCCCTCGTGGGTCCGACGTTCGCCCGCGTGCTGTTTGCGCACCCCGATGCACCGGATTTTCTGCGCAGTAACCTGGGGCGCAGCATCGTCTTCGATGTAGGGATCAGCCTGTGACACCACTTCAGCAATTGATCGCCGATGTCCCGCAAACCGGCACCGTGCGCTGGATCGGCGTGCGCCCCGAATCCCGTGGACCGATGATCGAACTCGATGCCGTTGAAGCACGCCTTGAAGCCGGACTGACCGGCGACCACGCCCGCCCCGGGGTGCGCAACGCGCGGCAAGTGACGCTGATTCAGTGGGAACATCTGGCCGTGATCAGCGCATTGATGGGACGCCCGCACGATCAACCAGTAAAACCTGAAGATCTGCGGCGCAATCTCGTTATAAGCGGGATCAACCTGTTCAGCCTCAAGGGCAGGCGCTTTCGTATCGGTCAGGCGATTTTCGAAACCACCGGCTGGTGCCAGCCCTGCGCACGCCTGCAGAACAACCTCGGCCCCGGCACCTTTCAAGCGGTGCGCGGGCATGGCGGAATCACCGCGCGGGTGTTACAAAGCGGCATCATTCGCCTCGACGATAGCCTCTGTGTCGAACCGGTTCCGGACAGCGGCTATGCTGCGTTCAACCCCGGTTGAAAACCGCTGTAGCTTCTGCACATTCAGCAACGTCTACCTGACGAGGCCTTTATGACCAGCCGCCTGAAACCCGAAGACCAAAAGCATGTCGAAGAGTACCTGCAACTTTCCCAACACCGCGTCGAGCGCCGGCCTTTCCGGCCGTGGATGCTCCTGGTGCTGGTGCTGGCAGTGACCATTGGTCTGGGCCTGTTGAGCCGATTTATCAGTTACCTGACGCTATGAGCTGCATCGCGCTCGCTCGGGTAATCGCACCGATTTCTTTTAAAAACCTTGCGAGTTATCCCTATGTCCCATCGTATTGTTATTGTCGGCGGCGGCGCCGGCGGTCTGGAGTTGGCTACCCGCCTGGGTAAGACTCTGGGCAAGCGCGGCACGGCCAGTGTGATGCTGGTCGACGCGAACCTGACGCACATCTGGAAACCGCTGTTGCACGAAGTGGCGGCTGGATCGCTGAACTCCTCCGAAGACGAACTCAACTATGTTGCCCAGGCAAAATGGAACCACTTCGAGTTCCAGCTGGGGCGCATGAGCGGGCTTGATCGTGCCGCGAAGAAAATCCAGCTGGCCGCTACCTACGACGAAAACGGCGTCGAACTGGTACCCGCCCGCGAAGTGGCGTATGACTCGCTGGTGATCGCAGTTGGCAGTACCACCAACGATTTCGGCACGCAGGGCGCGGCGCAGCACTGTCTGTTCCTCGACACCCGCAAACAGGCCGAGCGTTTCCACCAGCAACTGCTCAACCACTATCTGCGTGCCCATGCGGGGCAAACCGATGTGGTCCAGCAGATCAGCGTGGCCATCGTCGGCGCCGGTGCTACCGGCGTCGAGCTGGCGGCAGAACTGCACAACGCGGCGCATGAACTGGCGGCGTACGGCCTCGACCGCATCAAACCGGAAAACATGCACATCACCCTCATCGAAGCCGGGCCACGGGTGCTGCCTGCCCTGCCGGAGCGCATCAGCGGGCCGGTGCACAAGACCCTGGAGAAACTCGGGGTCAACGTGATGACCAACGCGTCGGTCAGCGAAGTGACGGCCGATAGCCTGATTACCGCCGATGGCAACGAGATCAAGGCCAGCCTGAAGGTCTGGGCGGCGGGCATTCGTGCACCGGGTTTCCTCAAGGATATCGATGGCCTGGAAACCAACCGCATCAATCAACTGCAAGTGCTACCCACCCTGCAAACCACCCGCGACGAAAACATCTTCGCGTTCGGCGATTGCGCCGCATGCCCGCAACCTGGCTCCGATCGCAACGTGCCGCCGCGTGCGCAAGCCGCGCACCAACAGGCGTCACTGCTGGCCAAATCGCTGAAACTGCGCATCGAAGGCAAGACCCTGCCGGAATACAAATACACCGACTATGGCTCGCTGATTTCGCTGTCGCGCTTCTCGGCTGTGGGTAACCTGATGGGCAATCTGACCGGCAGCGTGATGCTCGAAGGCTGGCTGGCGCGGATGTTTTACGTGTCGCTGTATCGCATGCACCAGATGGCGCTGTACGGGCCTTTCCGCACGGCAATGCTGATGCTGGGCAGCAAGATCGGTCGCGGGACTGAGCCGCGTCTGAAGCTGCACTGATGCAATACCTGTAGGAGCTGCGGCACGCTGCGATCTTTTGATCTGGTTTTTAAAGATCAAACGATCGCAGCTTCGGTTCACTCGAAGGCTCCTACAGGTTTTGTTGATTATTTGCAGAGATGTGTCTGACTGTATCCCGCCCCGCTCTCCCCACCTTCGCTTACAAACGCCCCGCTCCACGACACAGACGCGATACACCGCCATCGCCTAATGGCCCCACCTGAGCACACCTGCTCCGGCTGATCGCCCTTAACGTGTGGTTGCGCTGTGCAACCGTAGGAGAATGCAATGTCCCATCACTCGACTCTCGGCAAAAAATCCATTGGCCTGTTCGGCGCTGCGCTGGCGGGAGGTCTGATGCTGTCCGGCTCGGTATTCGCCGCGCAGCCACTGGCTCAGGGCTACATGGTCGCGTCAGCAGAAACCTCGGTAAAAACTCCGGAAGGCAAATGCGGTGAGGGCAAATGCGGCGATGCCTCGATGGCCAAGACTGACAGCGATGGCGACGGCAAAGTCTCGCGCGCCGAGTTCATCAAAGTCGCGCCGAAATCCGACTTCGACAAGATCGACACCAACCATGACGGCTTCATCGATGAGCAAGAAGCGTATGACAACGTGAAAGCCAACTTCGAAGCCAACGGCAAGAAAATGCCCAAGGGTCTGTTCGAACACCTGAAAGATCAAGACGGCGCCTGAGTCGGCTGAAGACAAAGCCGCTTCTTCCTTTGGAAAACGCGGCTTTTTTACGCCCCAAACAAACACTGTTGCTGTTGGGCTTATAAATGCCGGACAAAAAAAATCCCCGTATCTTTCGATACGAGGATTTTTAATATGGTCGGGGTAAGGGGATTCGAACTCCTGACATCCTGCTCCCAAAGCAGGCGCGCTACCGGACTGCGCTATACCCCGGTAAAAAAAAGGCGACCTTTCGATCGCCTTCTTCGATCAGCGCTTTTGGCCTCTGATCTTAAGATTCGATCCCAGCGTTAACTGGTTTCAAAAATGGTGGGTCGTGTGGGATTCGAACCTACGACCAATTGGTTAAAAGCCAACTGCTCTACCAACTGAGCTAACGACCCAAAAATGGTCGGGGTAAGGGGATTCGAACTCCTGACATCCTGCTCCCAAAGCAGGCGCGCTACCGGACTGCGCTATACCCCGGCTTGAAATTGGCTCCGTGACCAGGACTCGAACCTGGGACCCAATGATTAACAGTCATTTGCTCTACCGACTGAGCTATCACGGAACTACATATTTCAATTTACAACGGTGAAACTTGAAGCTTTCAGACTCCGTTCGCATCGCTGCGTTCGTGTGTCTGAGGCGCGCTATTCTACAACCTAGAACACCTCTGTCAACCCCCTAAATCGCTTTCAAGTTAATGATTTGCAACTTATTTCAGATTTCCGCTCAGTGAGCTGAAACCCTTGTGGGTGACTGACTGCGGGGCGCACTTTACAAGCCTTTTCCTTTCAGTTCAACAGCCTGGCGAAAAAAAGGCCTCGCAATGCGAGGCCTTCCTTATTTTATTGACGCTGCGGATCAGTTGAAAACGATTTCGTCGTTCTCCACTGCACCTGTTGCTGTCGCGCCAGGCAGGAAATGCCCCGACAGGATCAGTTGCGCCAACGGGTTTTCGATCCAGCGCTGGATCGCCCGCTTCAGAGGACGTGCGCCATAGACCGGGTCGTAGCCGACGGCAATCAGCTTGTCCATCGCCTCCGGACTCAGTTCCAGCTTCAGCTCGCGCTCGGCCAGACGGCTGCGCAGGCGGCCCAACTGGATCTCGGTAATACCCGCGATCTGATCCCGCGCCAAAGGCTCGAAGATCACCACCTCGTCGACCCGGTTGATGAACTCCGGACGGAAGTGGGAAGTCAGCGCGTCCATGACTGCCGCACGTTGTGCCTCATGATCACCGACCAGCTCCTGGATCTGCGACGAGCCGAGGTTAGAGGTCATGACGATCACGGTATTGCGGAAATCGACCGTACGGCCATGACTGTCGGTCAGACGGCCATCTTCAAGCACTTGCAGCAGAATGTTGAACACATCCGGATGCGCCTTCTCGACTTCGTCCAAGAGGATCACCGAGTAAGGCTTGCGCCGTACCGCTTCGGTCAGATAACCGCCCTCTTCGTAACCGACGTATCCCGGTGGCGCACCGATCAGCCGTGCCACGGAATGTTTCTCCATGAACTCGGACATGTCGATCCGCACCATCGCCTCTTCAGTATCAAAGAGGAACTCGGCGAGAGCCTTGCACAGCTCGGTTTTACCGACACCGGTCGGGCCGAGGAACATGAACGAGCCGCTCGGACGATTCGGGTCGGACAACCCGGCGCGCGAACGACGCACCGCATTGGAAACCGCCACGACCGCCTCTTCCTGACCGATAACGCGCTTGTGCAACAGGCTTTCCATCTTCATCAGCTTGTCGCGCTCGCCTTCGAGCATTTTCGACACCGGGATGCCGGTCCACTTCGACACGACTTCCGCGATTTCTTCCTCAGTCACCTTGCTGCGCAGCAACTGGTTTTCGCTCTTGCCGTGCTGGTCGACCATTTGCAGGCTGCGCTCCAGATCCGGGATGACCCCGTACTGCAACTCCGCCATGCGGTTCAGATCGCCTTTGCGGCGCGCGGCTTCCAGTTCCTGACGGGACTGTTCGATCTTCTGCTGAATCTGTGCAGAACCCTGCACCTCGGCTTTTTCCGAGTTCCAGATTTCTTCCAGGTCCGAGTATTCGCGCTCAAGACGGACGATTTCTTCCTGAAGTTTTTCCAGGCGCTTCATCGCCGCTTCATCGCTTTCTTTCTTCAGTGCCTGAGATTCAACTTTCAACTGAATCAAACGGCGCTCCAGACGATCCAGCACTTCCGGCTTGGAATCGATCTCCATGCGGATGCGGCTGGCGGCCTCGTCGATCAGGTCGATGGCCTTGTCCGGCAACTGCCGATCAGTGATGTAACGGTGACTGAGCTTGGCCGCCGCAATGATCGCGCCGTCGGTGATCGCGACTTTATGGTGAACCTCGTAACGCTCTTTGAGGCCACGCAGGATCGCGATGGTGTCTTCTTCGCTCGGCTCTTCCACCAAAACTTTCTGGAAACGCCGTTCGAGGGCCGCATCCTTCTCTATATATTGGCGGTACTCGTTGAGCGTGGTTGCGCCAACGCAATGCAACTCGCCGCGAGCCAGCGCAGGCTTGAGCATGTTGCCCGCATCCATGGAGCCTTCGCCCTTACCGGCGCCGACCATGGTGTGCAGTTCGTCAATGAACAGAATGATCTGCCCTTCCTGCTTCGACAGCTCATTGAGTAGCGATTTCAGGCGCTCTTCGAACTCACCGCGATACTTGGCACCGGCAATCAGTGCGCCCATATCGAGGGACAGCAGACGCTTGCCCTTGAGGCCATCCGGCACTTCGCCGTTGATGATGCGCTGGGCCAGACCTTCGGCAATCGCGGTTTTACCCACGCCAGGCTCACCGATCAGCACCGGGTTGTTCTTGGTGCGACGCTGCAGAACCTGGATGGTGCGACGGATTTCGTCGTCACGGCCGATCACCGGATCAAGCTTGCCGTCTTCGGCGCGCTTGGTCAGGTCGACGGTGTACTTATCCAGCGCCTGACGCGACTCTTCGTGGTTGGCGTCGTTAACAGCTTCGCCACCGCGCAGGTTGTTGATCGCGTTTTCCAGAGCTTTCTTGCTCACGCCCTGGCCGAGCAACAGCTTGCCGAGCTTGCTGTTTTCGTCCATTGCAGCGAGCAACACCAGTTCGCTGGAAATGAACTGATCGCCCTTTTGCTGGGCCAGACGATCAGCCTGATTGAGCAGGCGCGCCAGATCCTGCGACATATTCACGTCGCCAGTCGGGTTCTGGATTTTTGGTAATTGATCGAGCTCTTTGGTCAGCTCTTTTCGCAGACTGTTGACGTCAAAGCCTACTTGCATCAGCAGAGGTTTGATCGAACCACCCTGCTGTTCAAGCATGGCCTGCATCAAGTGCGCCGGCTCGATGGCCGGATGATCGTGGCCGACCGCCAACGACTGGGCGTCGGACAAGGCCAACTGTAATTTGCTGGTTAAACGGTCTATACGCATGGGGTCACCTTCCTTTTGAGCAGGCCGGACCTGAAAACCATCCTGAATAAAGAAACCTGCCAGATACCACTGTAGATGCGGTCGATTCTGGGAGATTCAAGCGTCGGAGAGTTGATGCAGATCAGAGAGTTTAGCGGGAGAGCCAAACAAGGGAGGCGAAACGACCGGTGCGCGACGCACGGCGGTAAGAAAAGAAGCGCGGATCGGTCACGGTGCAGAAACCGCCACCATAAACAGCCGTGACACCCCGCTCAGCCAGACGCAGGCGCGCCAGCAGATAGATGTCAGCCATGAACTTGCCGGCATTGTCGCTCGGTACGAACGCTTCTGCTGCTTCAGGCAGTTGATTGATGAAGACTTCCCGTACTTCCGGACCGACTTCAAAGGCTTTCGGGCCAATGGCCGGACCGAGCCAGACCAGCACGTCTTCGGCCGGGACATCGAGCGTGTCGAGCGTGGCTTCGAGTACGCCCGCCGCCAGACCTCGCCAACCGGCATGGGCTGCCGCAACACGAGTGCCCGCGCGATTGCAGAACAGAGCTGGCAAACAGTCCGCCGTCATCGCCGCGCAGGCGATACCGGGCGTTGCAGTCCAGCTGGCATCGGCCGTAGCCACAATGCCTGGGTCAGCCTGTGCCACGGCAATCCCGTGAACTTGCTGCAACCAGGCAGGTTTTATAGAGAAGTAATCGGTCAGTCGCCGACGATTCTCGGCAACAGCCTCGGGACGATCATCAACATGATCACCCAGATTGAGGCTGTCGAACGGCGCCTCGCTGACACCTCCCTCGCGGGTGGTAACACAGGCCCTGACGCTGGCCGGCGCAGGCCAGTCCGGCGTCAGCCAGTTCATCCGATGAACGCCTCGCGATCCTGTTTGAGCAGGGTCAGCAGCCAGACGAAATCTTCCGGCAACGGCGATTCCCAGCTCATGCGCTGACCGGTCGTCGGATGATCCAGCTCAAGGAAACGCGCGTGCAGTGCCTGACGCGGGAACTGCTTGAGGGTTTCGACCATGTTCACGTTCGCGGCTGGCGGAATGCGGAAGCGACCGCCGTACGCCGGATCGCCGACCAACGGGAAGTTGATGTGCGCCATGTGCACGCGAATCTGGTGAGTACGACCGGTTTCCAGTTTGACCCGCACGTGAGTGTGGGAACGGAAACGCTCCAGCACGCGATAGTGGCTGACGGCAGGCTTGCCGCCCTCCATCACCGCCATGCGCTGGCGCTGCTGGCCGTGACGACCGATCGGGGCGTTGATCTTGCCCCCGGCGGTGACCACGCCAATCACGATGCACTCGTAGATCCGGCTGACGCTGCGACTCTGCAATTGAGTAACAAGCTTTGTCTGCGCCTGAATGGTCTTGGCCACCACCATCAGACCGGTGGTGTCCTTGTCCAGACGATGCACGATACCGGCGCGCGGGACATTGATGATGTCCGGCACATGGTGCAGCAAGGCGTTGAGCAGCGTGCCATCAGCGTGACCGGCAGCCGGGTGCACCACCAGGCCCGCAGGCTTGTTGATCACCAGGATGTCGTCATCTTCGTAGACGATATCGAGTTCGATGTCCTGGGCGATCCACTCACCCTGAGCTTCCTGCTCGGCAGTCAGTTCAAGGATGGCACCGCCATGAACGATGTCGCGCGGGCGGATGACCGCCCCGTCCACAGTCAGGCGACCTTCTTTGATCCAGGCGGAAAGGCGCGAGCGTGAGTGCTCAGCGAAGAGTTGGGCAGCGACTTGATCGAGGCGTTGGCCGCCCAATTCGGACGGCACCTCTGCGCGAAGTTCAATTTTCTCGGACATGCTCTGACTGTGCGTCGGCACAGCTTTTGGTTTCGGCTGCGCGCTTGTGGTTAAATACGGCGTCTTTTGCCCCGAGGCTTTTCAACGGGGCGCTCATCATAACAGGACGGCCCCGCCCAAGACAGCGGCCGTCATAGGGACGCAAGCCGCCATGCAAGTGAAACACCTGCTGCTGATCGCCATCCTCGCATTGACCGCTGCTTGCTCATCGAAGGAAGTCGTAGACGAAAACCTGAGTGAAGCCGAGCTGTATCAGCAGGCTCAGCAGGACCTGGACAACAATAGCTACACCAGCGCCACAGCCAAGCTGAAGGCCCTGGAGTCGCGTTATCCGTTCGGTCGCTACGCTGATCAGGCACAACTCGAACTGATCTACGCCAACTACAAGAACGCTGAGCCGGAAGCTGCAAAGTCTGCCGCCGAGCGTTTCATTCGTTTGCATCCGCAGCATCCGAACGTGGATTACGCGTATTACCTCAAGGGTCTGACTTCCTTTGACCAGGACGTCGGCCTGCTGGCGCGCTTCCTGCCGCTGGACATGACCAAGCGTGACCCGGGCGCTGCCCGCGACTCCTACAACGAGTTCGCACAGCTGACCAGCCGCTACCCGAACAGCCGCTACGCGCCGGACGCCAAGCAGCGCATGATTTACCTGCGCAACCTGCTGGCCGCCTACGAAATCCACGTAGCCGACTATTACCTGACCCGTCAGGCTTACGTCGCCGCCGCCAACCGTGGCCGTTATGTAGTGGAAAACTTCCAGGAAACCCCATCGGTCGGCGACGGCCTGGCGGTGATGACCGAGGCTTACCAGCGTCTGCACCTGGACGAACTGGCCAACACCAGCCTGGAAACGCTGAAGCTCAACTACCCGGATCACCCGACCCTGCAAGACGGCCAGTTCGTGCCAAGGGTTGCAGAAGCCGACAACCGTTCGTTCCTGAGCAAGGCGACCCTCGGCCTGATCGAGTCGCGTCCGCCACTGCCGCCGGGAGAGACCCGCGCCAACCAGGACGTGCAGAAGCAGTACCAGGACGCGAAAGACTCGATCCCGAACGAGCTCAAGCCTAAAGACGAGAACGGCGACGTGATCGAAGAGCCGGAGCCGGAATCTGCCGACACCGACCGCTCGTGGTTCAGCTACATGACTTTCGGCGTGTTCGACTGATCACACCGGATGCACAGAAAAGGGAGATCTTCGGATCTCCCTTTTTCATTACCGCCCTTAATAGCGCTGTGCGCTTGTCAGGACCTTGGCTAAACTGCCGAATCATCCGTCGAAAAGCCGCTCATCATGCTTCGTTTATTGTTCTGGATTGCCCTGATATTTGCCGCGATTTGGTTGTGGCGCAAGTTCAAGGCCCCTGCTTCGTCCGCCCAGTCTCCTCGCGAGCAAGATGCTGCGCCGATGGTGCGCTGCGCCCATTGCGGCGTGCATCTGCCCCGCGACCGCGCGCTGAGCCTTCAACAACAGTGGTATTGCAGCCAGGCTCACCTCGAGCAAGGCCCAGGTTCCAGTGATCGCTGAGGCCTCCCACGCCGACAGCAAACAGGCTCAGCGTCTGCTGCGCCTTTATCATCTTTACCGTTTAAGTGTCGGCATCACCTTGGTGCTGCTGATCTCCAGCAACATGGACAATCGCCTGCTGACGTCGGCCAACGACGATCTGCTGCGCAACGGCAGCTGGCTGTATCTGGTGCTGAACATTTTGCTGGTGGTGTTCCTGGAGAACACCCGACGCCCCGCGCAATTGTTCAGCCTGGCGCTGGTCGACGTTCTGATGCTGTGCGGCTTGTTCTACGCGGCTGGCGGCGTGGCCAGTGCGCTCGGCAACTTGCTGATCGTTTCTGTGGCGATCAGCAATACCTTGCTGCGCCGCCGCATCGGTCTGCTGATCGCCGCCATCGGTGCCATCGGCATTGTCGGTTTAAGCTTTCTGCTGAGTTTCAGCCACCCCCTGAGCGCCAACGAATACCTGCAGGCCGGCACCCTCGGCGCGTTGTGTTTTGCCGCGTCGTTGCTGGTGCAGGGGCTGGTCCGGAGGCTGGAGGTCAGCGAAACCCTGGCCGAGCAAACCGCCAGCAAAGTGGTCGGCCTGGAGGCTCTCAATGCGCTGATCCTGCAACGCATGCGCACCGGGATCCTGGTGCTCGACGAACAACGCCGGGTACAACTGGCCAATCACAGCGCGCAGACCCTGCTCGCGCAATCGCACCTTCAGGGCCATTTGATCGACGATTACTCGACCGCGCTGGTCGAACGCCTGCAACTGTGGCTGAACAACCCGACACTGCGCCCACAAAGTCTGAAAATCCCCGGCAACGGTCTGGAACTGCAACCAAGCTTCATCGCCCTCGAACAAAGCCCCAATCAACAAACCCTGGTGTTTCTCGAAGACCTCGCGCAGATCGCTCAACAAGCCCAGCAACTGAAACTTGCCGCGCTCGGGCGTTTGACGGCCGGCATTTCCCACGAGATTCGCAATCCGCTGGGCGCCATCAGTCATGCCGCGCAGTTGTTGGGGGAGTCCGAGGAACTCGATAGCGCGGATCGGCGTCTGACGCAGATTATTCAAGACCACTCCCAGCGCATGAACCGAGTTATCGAAAACGTCCTGCAACTGTCCCGCCGTCAACAGAGCGCTCCACAACGGCTGGACCTCAAGCCGTGGCTGGAAAACTTCGTCACTGAGAGCCGCATGCAGGCTACCGAACGGCAGAAGATTCATCTGCGGATCAACTCGGGCGACTTCGCCACCCTGATGGATCCCAACCAGCTCACACAAATTCTCGACAATCTTTTACGCAACGGCTGGCGTCACAGCGCCATGCTGCATGATCAGGCCGAGGTCTGGCTGGCCCTGTTCATCGACCCCGAGAGCCAACTGGCGGTGCTCGAAGTTCAGGACAACGGCCCCGGCGTACCGCTTGATCAGCAAGCGCATCTGTTCGAACCGTTCTTCACCACCAGCAGCCAAGGCACCGGCCTGGAGCTTTATCTGTCCCGTGAGCTGTGCGAAAGCAACCAAGCGCGCCTAGACTTCAATCCACGCCAAGGCGGCGGCTGCTTTCGCATCACCTTTGCTCACGGACGGAAACAAAGTTGAACACGAGCCCACGGCAAAAAATCCTCATCGTCGACGACGAACCCGATATCCGCGAACTCCTGGAAATCACCCTGGGACGGATGAAACTCAACAGCTACAGCGCACGCAATCTGGGCGAGGCCCAGGCGCTGTTGCAGCGCGAGACCTTCGACCTGTGCCTGACCGACATGCGCCTGCCCGATGGCACGGGGCTGGAACTGGTGCAGCATATTCAGCAACGTTATCCACAACTGCCGGTGGCGATGATTACCGCGTACGGCAGCCTGGAAACGGCAATCAATGCGTTGAAGGCGGGAGCTTTCGACTTTCTGACCAAACCGGTAGATCTCACCCGCCTGCGGGAATTGGTCTCCACAGCACTGCGCATGCCCGCCGCTGGCGACGCAAGCACCTCAATTGATCGACGCTTGCTGGGTGATTCGCCGCCGATGCGCAACCTGCGCAAACAAGTCGACAAACTCGCTCGCAGCCAGGCCCCGGTGTACATCAGCGGTGAATCCGGCAGCGGCAAAGAGCTGGTCGCACGACTGATCCACGAACAAGGGCCTCGCGCCGGCAAGCCGTTCGTGCCGGTGAACTGCGGGGCAATACCTTCGGAACTGATGGAAAGCGAGTTTTTCGGCCATCGCAAAGGCAGTTTTACCGGCGCGGTCGAGGACAAACCGGGCCTGTTCCAGGCAGCACAGGGCGGGACATTGTTTCTCGATGAAGTGGCGGACTTGCCACTGTCGATGCAGGTAAAGCTGCTGCGGGCGATTCAGGAAAAAGCCGTACGCAGTGTGGGCGGTCAGCAGGAAACCGTGGTCGATGTGCGCATTCTCTGCGCGACGCACAAGGACCTCGACGCAGAAGTCGCCGCCGAACGCTTTCGTCAGGATCTTTATTACCGGCTAAACGTGATCGAATTGCGTGTGCCGCCCCTGCGCGAGCGACGGGATGACATTGAGGTGTTGGCGGCGCACATGCTTCAGCGTCTGGCCAAAGACACCGGCCAACCAGCGGCATGCCTGCATCTGCACGCTTTGGAGGCTCTGAAAAACTATCGGTTTCCGGGGAATGTGCGGGAACTGGAGAACGTGCTCGAACGGGCGCATACCTTGTGCGAGAACCGTACGATCGAGGCTGAAGATTTGCGCTTGAGCGAGGGCAACTGTGCGGCGGATGGCGCGATTGCCGATCTGACGCAGATCGACAATCTGGAGGATTATCTGGAGAACGTCGAACGTAAACTGATTTTGCAGGCGCTGGAGGAGACCCGCTGGAATCGGACGGCGGCGGCGCAGCGGTTGAGTCTTTCGTTCAGGTCGATGCGTTACAGACTGAAAAAACTCGGTCTGGATTGAGGGCCCTATCGCGGGCCAGCCCGCTCCCACAGGTTTTGTTGGTGTACATGGGTTCGATTAACACCACGAACACTGTGGGAGCGGGCTTGCCCGCGATGGCGATCTAACAGACGCCTGGAAAATCCACGGCTAAATACGGCCTTCAGGCGCATACGCCGCCGGATCAATAATCGGCGCTCGCCCCAGCATCACATCGGCAAACAACTGACACGACGCCGGCGCCAACACCAACCCGTTGCGGTAATGCCCGCAATTGAGCCACAGCCCCTCAAACCCTGGCACTCGGCCAATGTAGGGAATCCCCTCCGGCGAACCCGGACGCAACCCTGCCCAATGCCCCACCACTTCGGCATCCGCCAGTGCAGGCAACAGCTCAACCGCCGAAGCCTTGAGGCTTTGCAACGCCACATCGGTCGGGGTCTTGTCGAAGCCTTCATGTTCCAGCGTGCTGCCAATCAGTATGTGCCCGTCACGACGCGGAATCGCATAGCGCCCCTTGGCCAGCACCATGCTCGGCAGAAAGTCAGCCGCACACTTGTAGAGAATCATCTGGCCTTTGACTGGCTCGACGGGCAGCGTCAGATCCAGCGTCTTGAGCAGATCACCGGTCCACGCGCCAGCCGTCAGCACCACCTGATCGCCAGTGATCACGCCAGTGGAAGTCTGCACGCCAATAACCCGCTCGCCCTCGCGAACAAAACCGCTGACTTCGCACTGCTCGTGAATAGTCACGTTCGGCAGCGCCAGCAAGGCTGCCTTCAGGGATTTCACCAGGCGTGGATTTCTCACATTGGCCACATTGGCCATGTAGATAGCCCGCGAGAATCCAGCACCGAGCACCGGCACGGCATCATGCGCCGCCGAGATATCCACAGCCCGCAACGGACGGTTTTCCCGCTCAGCCCACGCCAGCGCGTCGGCTTCGTCGTCCAGATCCAGCCAGTACAGGCCCGTGGTGTGGACTTCAGGATCAACGCCAGTGTCGGCAAACAAACGCTCGCCGAGCTGTGGATAAAAATCCTGCGACCAGTGCGCCAGGGCGGTGACCGCCGGGCTATAGCGCCACGGATACAGCGGAGAAACGATACCGCCGCCCGCCCAGGACGATTCCTGGCCGACATTCGATCGGTCCAGCAGCACCACGCTGCGCACTTCGGAGGCGAGGTTGTAGGCGGTCAGCAGGCCAATCACCCCGCCACCGACAATCACCACTTGCTGTTGCCTGGTCATGTTTGATCCAACCGTAAAAAAGACAGTGGGCGCAAAAGGCGCCCGAAGATAAGCGCCTCAGCGGCCCCAGCAATCCTTGGTGGTCAGCCCGGTGGTCGCGTTGTTCATGCTTCTGACACCGGTGTTGGTCAGGGTGAAATCCCCGCACTTGTCGGTGGCCATGGCCGTGCCCGTTTTACGGGCGGCCGTCAGCAGGAAGGTCTGATCAGTGATCGTCGGCGTAAGGGTGTAGAAATCATTGCCTGCGCTCAAACCGGTGATACCGGTGTAGACATTGTTCTTGGTGTAGAAACGTTCGAGGCTCTGTGCCTGCTCCGAGAGCAGCGACACCACTTCGGCGCGGCGGCCTTTCTTCACGTATTCGTTGTAGCTTGGAATGCTGATGGTGAGCACAATCCCGATGATCGCAATCACGATCATGATTTCGATCAGGGTGAAACCTCGGTTGGATCTGCGCATGCCTCAAACTCTCACTTACTGTATTTGTCGCCACATGATACGACGACTACCGCCGCCGCCCTTTTCAACAATGATGGTGATGGTGCCGCTGGTGTCGGTCATGCCTTTGCGTTTGCCGTCACTGGAGATGAAGTTCAGCGTCGGAATGCCGCCAGTGAATATCACGCCACTGGAGATCGTGTCATTGCTGTCGACCAGGTTGTCGGAATTGGTGTCGAGCACGGCATAGTTGAGCATCTTACCGCTGAACGCATCGAGTTCGACCAGTTTGCCGGTACCGAAACTCGCACAGGGATCGGTGGTGTCGACGCTGGCCGTGGTGAAGACGATACGGCCCAGCACGATACTCGCTTGATTGATGACTCGCTCGCCGGTCAGCACGTTGTTGTACACCAGCGGCAAGTACCAGCCCTTCTCCCCCGGATACGTCGTGTCGTTCTGCGTGGTGGTCAGGAATTGCCCGGAACTGCCAGAGAACGAGCCGGTAATCGCCTGCGGCTGCAAGTTGCCGACAGTGAGCTGCCCGGACCCGCCATCGGCATCCCACACTGAATAGAACGCCTGCAAATCCTTGTTGGTCTTGTCGGCGGTTTCGTTGAATTTACCCGTACCGACGAAGATCTGTTTACCGCCCGATGCGTTGTCCGCCAGCAAAGGTTGCGCCGTGATCGGCTGCGTCGCCCCGCCCGCCGTGGTGAACAGCGGCTTGCCGGAAAACGCCACGCCCCAGCTGTCGGGCGCAGTGGCGCTGAGGTCGAATTTCCACAACCGCCCTTTCAAGTCACCACCATAGGCAGCCTGCACCACATTTTGCGAGTTGACCTTGAGCTTCACCGAGGACAAACCGTTACTGGTGTCCGTACTGTCGACAACGATTTTTTTGATCAGCGAACCGTCGCGTACATCCAGCACATATAGCGCTGCCAGCCCCGAATTGCTGCCATAACCATTGGAGATAAACGCCGCCCAGCGACCATCGGCCAAGCGTGCCACTTCCGGTCGCGCATAGGCATAACCCAGATCATTAAAAGCGTTGCCGGTGTTAGCGATGGTCGGTGCGCTGACTTCCCACAACGCACGCATCACGTTGCCTGCGGAAGCATCGAACAGTTGCAGCGCATAAAAGGTTTTGCCACCCGCACCGGTGCCGCCAATGGCCAGGGTTTTCCAGGCGTTGTTGAGTTGCGCGTCATACACGCCGACCTGGCCGTCGACCAGAAACTTGTGGCTGACGCCATTGATGTAGTTCGGGTCGGCGATCAAGCGCAACGACGGCAACACACTGGATGGCATGTAAGCGTAACGCCGGGTGCCATTGACCGAGTTGATGACGTTGACGAAACCATCATTGGCATTCACCACCAGGCTGGCGCTCATGTTCGCCGCTTTGGTCGTCAGGTAAGTGCTGTAAGTGGTGTCGTTCGACAGGTCGGAGGCGGTTTTGTCCGCAGGCGAGGCCAGCACCAATGGCGAGTTGATGATGTCGCCGAGCAATACGCTGCGCACCTTGAGCCCGCTCTTGTTGGTGCCCTTGCTCCACTCCACCAGATCAATGCCGGTGATACCGGTGGGCAGGCCCTGACTGAGTGTCGTCTGCTGCGCGGCGGAAAAATTACCGTAGGCCAGCGTGACGGCGGCGTTACTGGAGGTGTTCCAGGATTGGTAAGTCGGCGCCGTGGCCCCGGGGACAATTGTGGTGTCGGTGTTCCAGAGTGCCGTCGAGGTATTAACGGTTCCGGCCGATGTGAAGCCGAATGCCTTGATCGTGCCGCGCCAGTCCTTGGGGTCATAGGTGGTTTGATAGAAACTGCTGTTACTGCTGAGGGTGGCTCCGCTAACGGCACCAGCACCGCCCGAACCGGCCTTGGAGGTGATGTCGCTCAGCGCCGACGACAACGCAGCATTGAGGCCAGCGCTGTCGGTTGCCTGATAGTACCGGCCCTGCCCGTAACTCGCTGCGTCCGAGAGCATGTCGTTGTCAGCGGCGAAGCCCACGGTGTAGGTGTTCATGTTCTGCTTGGGGAAATCCACTGCGTTCCAGCTCTTGCCTGCCGCGTCGGTGCCGGTGGAGCGCATGTCGATGTCGTAGGCAAATTTGGCGATGTCATCCAGATACAACGTGTCGCCCTCACCGTCGCCGTTAAGGTTGTTGCCGTCATTGTTGACGCCGTCCCAGTTCGGCAACCGGTTTGTGCCCAGCGGATCATTGGTCGGGAAGGTACGGTCGAAAGTCGGCAAGCCGTCAGTAATCACCACGCCGTAATTTTTCTGGCAGCGGTACTGGATCGGGCTGGTGTAGGTAGTCGGCGTACTGTTATAGAACGGCGCCATGCCGCGCATATAGCGAGTGACTTCGTAATAGGTTTCCGCCAATGGCGTGTTGGACACGGCGCTCAAGTTGTTGATCGAGGAGATCAACACGTTGTAATTGGAGTTCGCCTGGGCTTGGGTCACGCTGCCGGCGACCGGAGACAGATCAGCAATGGAACGGGCAATGTAACCTCCATTGCCAGAGTTGCTGCTGGTCGCCGGGTTGAACGTCGACAGGCCCATGCGCAAAGTGCGGTTACTGCTGACCAGTGCCGTGGATACGTTGCGTGCGACGTTGATTCGGTAATCGTTGGGGATCGCCCCGGTGGTGAAGTCGCGGGTGCCATTGTTGATGGCAAGACCAACCACGTACGAAATGTAATCCCCTGAATAGCGGGTATTACCGCCACCCACCGGGTCCGGCAGTTTCAGGCAAAGCGGCGCAAGGCTGTTGTTGTAAAACGCATAGGCACCGCCAGAGCAACCTGAGGTCGGCAGACTCGACAAGAACACTGTATCGCCCGTAATCGCTGGCGCATTCAGGCCTGAGCATAACCCCAGAAACGCATTGCACTCCCGGGCGGGCGTGCGGTTGAGCGTCGGATCGAATCCCGCCGCATAGATGATGCTGTTCATGCTCCCCGAATTGTCGATCAGCAACATAACGTTCGGTGGCACCGCCGCCGCACTCAGCAATGGCGAGTCAGACGGCGTGAACGCATAAGCCGGTGCGGCCAGATAGAAAGTCAGCAACATGCCGGCCAGCACAGATGCGCAGCGTTCAAAACTTCGCATAGATGCTCTCCACAACGCTACGCGAAGTACCGGCGATGCCGACAGCGGTCACCCGATAAAGCGTCGCCGAAGTGTTGCTCGGCACATTCACGGCGGTCAGCGTCGTACCGATGTTCTGCACACCATAGAAACCGTTGCCTGCGGCGATCCAGAGTACCCCTGAGGTCGAATTGAGCCCCGCCGTACTCACCACCGATGACTCGGCTGGCGGCGCACATTGCGTGGTGCCGCTGCACACTGCCAACGCAAAACTGTCCAGTTGCACCGCGCTCTCGCCCACACGCAACGCCGCTTCGGCGGTCTGAAATGATTGATTGCGCAGGCCTACGCTGCCGGCCATTTTTTCCTGCAGGTTGGCACTCTGCATCGATGACAGGCCGATCATCGTCATCAGCAACAGAAACACCAGACTGACCAGCAGCACCATGCCCTTCTGCGCCTGACGCTGATGGAGAGAAATCCTCATCGCCCTGACCCTCACTGCAAGCGGTTGCGCAAAGCGGCAACGACGTTGAAGGTTTGATTGCGCACCCGGTTGTTGGGGTCGGCGAGGGTCAGGCTCAGGCGCACGCTGCGAATACGTGCCGGATCGCCCGGATTGGTGCTGTAGGTCGAGGCTGCGACATCCGTCGCGGAACTCGCCAGACCGAATGTCACGTTGAAAGCACTGACGTTATTCACCAGCACCTGTTGCGCCGGATTGCCGCTGCCAGTCCCCATCAATATCTGGTTGTTGCTGAAGTTGTAGATCAGACGTCGTATCGGGAATGCGATCTGCCCGGTTGCCGGGCTTCGCAACCCGGTGTAGGCCGTCGCGCTGTTGCGGCAATCAGACAGCACTGTCCAGGTGGGTGTGCCGCCGCTACCACCAATATCCGCCGTGACTAGCGTCAGTTTGAGATTGGCGTTATCCCAATTGATCGGCGTGATCTGCGCCGCATTGAAGTCGCCGGCATTGCTTGAATCGGTGATGGTGCCAAGGCAGCCGAACATCCCGACCATGCGGATTTCCTGAATCATCTTGCTCAACACGAAGCGCGCGTCTTCCTGCATGGCAGCAGCGCTGTTCTGGCTGACATAGGTATTTTTTGCGGCGATGAAAATCTGCACCACGCCCAACACCACGATCAGCCCCAGCGCCAAAGCGACCAGTAATTCGATAAGACCGAAACCACGGTTTTGGCGCTTCATGGCGTGACCACCGGATCAACGGCGGCGCGACTGCTCAGGACAAAACTGCGTTGAGCATTGGCCGTGTTGGCCGCGCGCGCGTCACTCCAGGTGATGGTGATGGTGTAAACCCGCTGGTTGAGGGTGATGCTGCCCGTCGCGGTCGGCCCGCCGAAGTTGACGATACTGGTGGTGAAATCGTAGAGATCCTGATCCCGGGCGTTGCCAGGGTTGGCCGAGGTCGGAGGCGTAACGGTGTAATTGGCACCGGAGTTGGCACCGGAGTTGGCACGGATGCGGTCCATCATGTCGTAGGCGATGAAACTGGCCTGACTGGTCATGCGTGAACTGTCGGTGTATTTCAGCGCATTGATTTGCACCGCCGCCGCCCCTAGCAGCCCGACCGTCAGAATCAACAACGCGACCAGCACTTCGATCAGCGTCATGCCCTGCTGTACGCCTTTGCTCCCTGCCCTCATCCGCAACTTCCACCCAATTGAATTCGTCCGTTCAAACACACGTTAAGCGTCCTGCTCTGCGTTCCCAGCGTGTAACTGATGACCACTGCCGTTGAGGGTGCGGCCAGACCGCCGAGGTTGTTGAAATCCAGCGCGGTCACTCCTGAGGTTAGCGTCAGAGTGGCGCCGCTGCTCATCGCCGGAACAACCCGCAACACATTGGCCGCAGTGCCAGTACCGTCGTAGACAGCCAACTCACCGGTCCAGACGCTGCCCCCGGCGGTCGGACGCAGACGCAGCGTCGCGCCGCGGTCAATCGCTTCGAGCCTGGCGAAATTGATCGCCCGTTGCAGATCGCCCATTTCGGTATCGGCCTTGCTGCTTTGTATCGATCGGGTGAAAGCGGGCACCGCCAGTGTGATCAGGACCAACAAAATCGCGATGGCGACCAGCAACTCGATCAGCGTGAAACCTTTTGTACGATGATCCATCGATGCCCTCCGTTGCCGTCGGCTATACCTGCTTCTACACGCTAGAACATTCAACCAATACATGTCGGTTGATTTACTCGCAGCGGCGCAGGGAACGCGTCGCTGATCACACTCCAGGGAGGGCGTTTTCATGTCGCAACAAGGCTACAGCCTGATCGAACTGCTTATGGGACTGGCGATTGGCGCAATTGTTCTGCTGCTGGTCAGTCCGGCGTTTGCCACGCTTACCGAATCGAACCAGCGCGACCAGGCAGCGCAGTCATTGATCGAGGGTATTCGCAACGCCCGCACAACAGCCATCACGCGCAGTCAGACCACGGTGATTCATGGCATCAACGGCGATTGGAGTCAGGGTTGGCGGATCATTCTGGATATCAGCGGCAAGGGCGCGGAGGACAGCAACAACCCGCTGCTGATGGAGCATACGAGCGATGCGAAGGTACCGATTGTCGGCAATTGGCTGGTGAATCGTTATGTGCGGTTCAGCAATCTTGGGCAACCGCTGATGCCCGGGCGCAGATTTCAGGCCGGGACGTTACATATCTGCTCGACTCGCGAGGCGGTCAGCCAGCGCCAGATAGTGCTGGCGGCGACCGGTCGCGTGCGCCTGAGCAGCGAAAAGACTGAACAGGCGCTGTGTCAAAAAGCCAAAAGCGTTAAATCGAACGGACGCGCAGCTCTTTAGGCATGGAGAAGGTGATGTTCTCTTCGCGCCCGGCCAGCTCATCGGCGCCGGTAGCGCCCCAGGCGTGCAACTGCTGAATCACGCCGCGCACCAGCACTTCCGGCGCGGAAGCACCAGCGGTGATGCCGATATGCTCGACGCCATCGAACCAGCTCTTTTGCAGGTCTTCTGCGCCGTCGATCAGGTAGGCCGGGGTGGCCATACGCTCTGCCAGTTCACGCAAGCGGTTGGAGTTGGAGCTGTTCGGGCTACCGACCACCAGCACCACGTCACACTCGTCGGCCAGTTGTTTGACGGCGTCCTGACGGTTTTGTGTGGCGTAGCAGATGTCGTCCTTGCGCGGCCCACCGATGGCCGGGAAGCGCGTACGCAGCGCATCGATGACACGACTGGTGTCGTCCATCGACAAGGTTGTCTGGGTGACGAAGGCCAGCTTCTCCGGGTTGTGCACTTGCAATTCGGCGACGTCTTTTTCGTCTTCGACGAGGTAGATCGCGCCGCCATTGCTGGCGTCGTACTGGCCCATGGTGCCTTCGACTTCCGGGTGACCGGCGTGGCCGATCAGGATGCATTCACGACCGTCGCGGCTGTATTTCGCGACTTCGATGTGCACCTTGGTGACCAGCGGGCAGGTAGCGTCGAACACTTTCAGGCCACGACCAGCGGCTTCGGTACGCACGGCTTGCGATACGCCGTGAGCACTGAAGATCACGATGACGTCGTCCGGCACCTGATCCAGTTCTTCAACGAAGATCGCACCACGGCTGCGCAGGTCTTCGACGACGAACTTGTTGTGCACCACTTCATGGCGCACGTAGATCGGTGGCCCGAAGACTTCCAGGGCGCGGTTGACGATTTCGATCGCCCGGTCCACACCGGCGCAGAAGCCACGGGGATTGGCGAGTTTGATTTGCATGCTATGCCTCGTGTCTTGCGCGCGAAAACAATGAATTACCAACTGGGTGGGAGCGAGCCTGCTCGCGAAAGCTGATTGACATTCAACATCGATGTCGCCTGACACACCGCTTTCGCGAGCCGGCTCGCTCCCACATTTTTACAGCGCTTTGACGGAAATGATTTCCACGTCAAAGGTCAACGTCTTGCCCGCCAGCGGGTGGTTGAAGTCGATGGTCACTTGCGCGTCATCGAACTCTTTCACCACGCCCGGCAGCTCAGTATTGGCCGCATCGTTGAAGATCACCAGCAAACCGGGAGACAGTTCCATGTCGGCAAACTGCGAGCGCGGGATGATCTGCACGTTCTGCGGGTTCGGTTGACCGAAAGCGTTTTCCGGCTCGACGGTCAGGGTACGCTTGTCACCAGCCTTGAAGCCGAACAGCGCCGCTTCAAAACCCGGCAGCAAGTTGCCGTCGCCGACCTTGAAGGTCGCCGGAGCCTTGTCGAACGTACTGTCGACGGTGTCGCCGTTCTCCAGGCGCAATGCAAAGTGCAAAGTGACTTCCGTGTTCTGGCCAATGCGTTGCTCAGCCAATACTTGTTCAGTCATGAGCGGCCTCTTCGGTTTTCTTGGATTTGAACATATCCAGTGCCAGCATCACCGCGCCAACGCTGATAGCGCTGTCGGCGATGTTGAACGCCGGGAAGTACCAGCGGTTCTGCCAGTGCACCAGAATGAAATCGATTACATGGCCCAGGGCCACGCGGTCATACAGATTGCCCAACGCACCACCCAGCACCAGCGCCAAAGCGATGGCCAGCCAGGTTTCGTTGCGCCCCAGACGCTTGAGCCAGACCACCAGCACCGCACTGACCACAATCGCGATCAGGGCGAACAGCCAGCGCTGCCAGCCGGAGCTGTCAGCCAAAAAGCTGAAGGCAGCGCCGGTGTTGTAAGCCAGGGTCCAACTGAAGTAATCGGGGATGATCACGATCTGCTGGAACATTTCGAGCTTGTTTTCAAAGTAGAACTTGCTGGCCTGGTCGATGACCAGCACCAGCAAGCTCAACCAGAGCCAGCCCAACCGTCCGAAACGGCCAATGGCATTAGGCATAGTGACGAACCTCGCCAGCGCCGCTGATGTTGTCGACGCAACGACCGCAGATTTCCGGATGTTCCGGGTTCACGCCGACGTCTTCGCGGCAGTGCCAGCAGCGAGCGCACTTGGCGAATGCCGATTTGACGATCTTCAGCTTCAGGCCGCTGACTTCGGTAGCCACTGCGTCGGCCGGAGCCTGCACGAATGGTGCAACGCTGGCGGTCGAAGTGATCAATACAAAGCGCAGTTCGTTGCTTAGCTTGGCCAGGTCGGCAGTCAGAGCCTCTTCGGCAAACAGCGTCACTTCGGCTTGCAGGTTGCCACCGACAGCTTTCGCTGCACGCTGGATTTCCATCTCTTTATTGACCGCGACTTTCACTTCCATGATGCGATCCCAGTACTCACGGCCCAGCTCGAAGCCTTCCGGCAGTTCGGTCAGACCTTCGTACCAGGTGTTGAGCATGACGGATTCGTTACGCTCGCCCGGCAGGTATTGCCACAGCTCGTCGGCAGTGAAGGCGAGGATCGGCGCGATCCAGCGCACCAGCGCTTCAGAGATATGGAACAGCGCAGTCTGGCACGAGCGACGTGCCTTGCTGTCGGCGCCGGTGGTGTACTGGCGATCCTTGATGATGTCGAGGTAGAAACCACCCAGCTCCTGCACGCAGAAATTGTGAATCTTGGAGTAGACATTCCAGAAACGGTATTCACCGTAGTTCTCTTGCAGCTCGCGTTGCAGCAGCAAGGTGCGATCCACCGCCCAACGATCCAGCGCGAGCATTTCTTCAGCCGGCAGGATGTCGGTGGCCGGGTTGAAACCGGTCAGGTTGGAAAGCAGGAAGCGTGCGGTGTTACGGATCCGACGGTAGGCATCGGCACTGCGAGCGAGGATCTGCTCGGACACGGCGATTTCGCCGGAGTAATCGGTCGAAGCCACCCACAGACGCATGATGTCGGCGCCCAGGGTGTCGTTGACTTTCTGCGGTGCGATCACGTTGCCCAGGGATTTGGACATCTTGCGGCCCGCTTCGTCGACGGTGAAGCCGTGGGTCAGCAGTTCGCGGTACGGCGCGTGGTTGTCGATGGCGCAACCGGTCAGCAGCGACGAGTGGAACCAGCCACGGTGTTGGTCGGAACCTTCCAGGTACAGGTCGGCGCGTGGACCGGTTTCGTGGCCCATCGGGTGCGAACCGCGCAGGACGTGCCAGTGCGTGGTACCCGAATCGAACCAGACGTCGAGGGTGTCACTGATCTTGTCGTACTGCGGCGCTTCATCACCCAGCAGTTCGGCAGCGTCCATCTTGAACCAGGCTTCGATGCCTTCGACTTCAACGCGCTTGGCCACTTCTTCCATCAGTTCGACGGTGCGTGGGTGCAGCTCGCCGCTTTCCTTGTTGAGGAAGAACGGGATCGGCACGCCCCAGTTGCGCTGACGCGAGATGCACCAGTCGGGACGGTTGGCGATCATCGAGTGCAGGCGCGCCTGGCCCCAGGCTGGAACGAACCTGGTTTCTTCGATGGCTTTGAGCGAGCGAATACGCAGGGTGTCGCCGCTGACCGGCTCTTTGTCAATACCGATGAACCACTGCGCGGTGGCGCGGTAGATCAGCGGGGTCTTGTGACGCCAGCAGTGCATGTAGCTGTGTTCGATGACGGTGGTGTGCATCAGCGCACCGACTTCGGTCAGTTTTTCAACGATGGCCGGATTGGCCTTCCAGATGAACTGGCCGCCGAAGTATTCCAGCGTCGGCACGTAAACGCCGTTGCTCTGAACCGGGTTGAGGATGTCATCGTTGACCATTCCGTACTTCTTGCAGGTCACGAAGTCGTCTACGCCATAAGCCGGGGCGGAGTGAACCACACCGGTGCCAGCGCCCAGTTCGACGTAGTCGGCCAGATACACCGGCGACAGACGGTCATAGAACGGGTGACGGAAGTTGATCAGCTCCAGTTCTTTACCGGTGGTGGTCGCAACCACCGAACCTTCCAGGCTGTAACGAGCCAGACAGGCTTCGACCAACTCTTCAGCCAGCACCAGCAACTTGTCGCCGACATCAACCAGCGCGTAGTTGAATTCCGGGTGAACGTTCAGCGCCTGGTTGGCCGGGATGGTCCACGGGGTGGTGGTCCAGATCACGATCGAGGCAGGCTTGGCCAGCGACGGCAAGCCGAACGCGGCAGCCAGTTTGGCCTCGTCAGCAATCGGGAAGGCCACGTCGATGGTCGACGACTTCTTGTTTTCGTACTCGACTTCCGCCTCGGCCAAAGCCGAACCACAGTCGAAGCACCAGTTCACAGGCTTGAGGCCCTTGAACACGAAACCGCCCTTGACGATTTCGGCGAGAGCGCGGATTTCACCGGCCTCGTTCTGAAAATTCATGGTCTTGTACGGGTTGGCAAAGTCGCCCAGCACGCCAAGGCGGATGAATTCGGACTTCTGCCCTTCGATCTGCTCGGTGGCGTAGGCACGGCACAGTTCGCGGGTCTTGTCCGCGCCCAGGTTCTTGCCGTGGGTCACTTCAACCTTGTGCTCGATCGGCAGGCCGTGGCAGTCCCAGCCAGGCACGTACGGCGCATCGAAACCCGACAGGGTTTTCGAGCGGATGATCATGTCCTTGAGAATCTTGTTCAGAGCGTGACCGATGTGGATCGTGCCGTTGGCGTACGGAGGGCCGTCGTGCAGGACGAACTTCGGACGATCCTTGCCAATCTCGCGCAACTTTCCGTACAGGCCAATACTGTCCCAGCGCTGCAGAATCTGCGGTTCGCGCTGTGGCAGGCCGGCCTTCATTGGGAAGGCGGTGTCCGGAAGGTTTAACGTGGCTTTATAGTCGGTCATTTAAGGCTCTTCATTAGCGATGGGCGCTAGGTGCGGCTAGTGCACGGGCGGTGGCGACATCCGCATTGATCGCCGTTTTCAGCGCCTCCAGAGAGGCAAATCGCTGCTCTTCACGCAGCTTCTGGTGGAAAACCACCGTCAAACGCCGGTCATACAGATCGCCGGCAAAATCTAAAAGATGGACTTCAAGGTGGGCCTTGCCATCACCTTGTACCGTGGGCCGTACGCCAATATTGGCGACGCCGGGCCAGGTCTTGCCGTCGATGTCGACATCCACCAGATACACCCCGGTGAACGGTACGCGACGACGCTTGAGTTGAATATTGGCAGTGGGCGTACCCAATTGCCGAGCCAGCTTCTGGCCATGCAGCACACGACCGGCGATGCGGTACGGGCGGCCGAGCAAACGTTCGGCCAAGGCAAAATCGGCGGCGGCCAAGGCGTTACGCACCTGAGTGCTGCTGACGCGAATGCCATCCAGCTCGACGGTTTGCGCGGCTTCGACGGTAAATCCGTGAACCTGCCCGGCCTGCAACAGGAAATCGAAATCGCCGAGGCGGTCGCAGCCAAAGCGGAAATCGTCACCGACTTCCAGATGCTGCACGCCGAGCCCGTCCACCAGAATGGTGTCGACGAACTCACTGGCGCTGAGCTTGCTCAGACGCTGGTTGAAGGCCAGGCACAGGACCCGGTCGACACCTTCGGCGGCCAACAGCTGCAGTTTGTCGCGCAACCGGGCCAGACGTGCCGGCGCGGTCTCGGGGGCGAAAAACTCCCGTGGCTGCGGCTCGAAAATAACCACGCAGCTGGGTACGCCCAACTCGAGCGCACGCTCACGCAGTCGGGCCAGGATAGCCTGGTGACCACGGTGAACACCGTCAAAGTTGCCAATAGTGGCGACGCAGCCCCGATGCTGGGGGCGCAAGTTGTGGAGGCCTCGAACCAGCTGCATAACGCGCTTCTTGCTCATAAAGTGGTCGATTATAACCACACCCGACGGTCGACGACAGGCAACACCGTAACGCAAAGTGATCGAGCCGACAAAACTGCCGGCCCGCGCCCATTCACAAAGGGTAAAACCTCAGCTCAAGGCCTTGCGATTGAAGTCGCGCAGACGGAAACCGAGCAGCAGCAACATACCGAAATACGCAACCACGCCCGCCGCCACCAATGCGCCCAGACGCAGGAAGCGCTCAAGCATGTGGCCTTGATCCCACGCCGGCATGAAATGCATGCCGATCAGCAACACCACCGACATCACCGCCACTGCCACGATCAGCTTGAAACCGAACTTGGCCCAACCCGGTTGCGGCTGGTACATCTGCTGTTTGCGCAACTGATAGAACAGCAGCCCGGCGTTGAGGCACGCACCGGCACTGATCGCCAGGGCCAGCCCGGCGTGGGCCAGCGGACCAATCAATACCAGATTGAACAACTGAGTACACACCAGCGTGAAGATTGCGATTTTTACCGGCGTACGGATGTTCTGTTGCGCATAGAAGCCCGGCGCGAGCACTTTGATCACGATAATCCCGAGCAGACCGACAGAATAGGCAATCAATGCTCGCTGAGTCATTTCGGCATCGAAGCCAGTGAACTGACCATACTGGAACAACGAAACGGTCAACGGCTCGGCGAGGATCCCCAGCGCCAAAGAGCACGGCAACACCAGCACAAAGCACAGGCGCAGGCCCCAGTCGAGAATCCGCGAATATTCGTGGCGATCCTTGCTGGCGTAGGTTTTGGCCAGCGTCGGCAGCAGAATCGTGCCCAATGCCACACCCAGCACACCGGATGGCAACTCCATCAAACGGTCGGCGTAATACATCCAGGACACTGAGCCGGCGACCAGAAACGAGGCGAATATAGTGTTGATGATCAGCGAAATCTGGCTGACCGATACGCCAAGGATCGCCGGCAGCATCTGTTTCATCACCCGCCACACGCCGGTATCACGCAGATTCAGGCGCGGCAGCACCAGCATGCCAATCTTTTTCAGGTGCGGCAGTTGAAACAGCAACTGCGCCAAACCACCGACCAATACCGCCCAGCCGAGCGCCATGACCGGTGGATCGAAGTACGGTGTGAGGAACAGCGAAAACACGATCATGCTGACGTTGAGCAAGGTCGGTACGAACGCAGGCACCGAGAAGCGGTTCCAGGTATTGAGGATCGCACCGGCCAGCGAGGACAGAGAGATCAGCAATATATAAGGGAACGTCACCCGCAAGAGGTCAGAGGTGAGCTGGAATTTTTCCGGGGTATCGGTGAACCCCGGGGCGGTGGCCCAGATGACCCATGGCGCGGCGATCATGCCCAGCGCAGTGACCAGCGCCAGCACCAGCGTCAGCAAACCCGACACATAGGCGATAAAGGTGCGGGTCGCTTCTTCGCCCTGCTGGCTTTTGTATTCCGCAAGAATGGGCACGAATGCTTGGGAAAAAGCCCCTTCGGCGAAGATCCGCCGCAGCAGATTAGGCAGTTTGAAGGCGATAAAAAAGGCATCTGTCGCCATTCCGGCGCCGAATATACGAGCAATCAGCGTATCGCGAACAAACCCGAGAACCCGGGAAATCATCGTGATAGAGCTGACGGCGGCCAACGATTTGAGCAGATTCATTGAAGGAGTTTGTGCCTGTCGATAAACAGCAGGCGAATAAAGCGCCTACTTGTGCGATACTCCGCGCCGCAGCAGCACAGAGCCAAAGCTCGCGAGTTTACAGGTCAAGCGCCGGAAATAAATATCCCGCCTCTTTATACCTACCACTTAGCGGAACGATTCAAGTGCCCTTGACAAGACTTCTCTTCATCGGCATGATTCGCGGCCTATTTTGTTTGCTATTTCCTAAAAAGTCTTTCGAGGAGCTCGACGGTGGCCAACTCACCTTCCGCCAAAAAACGTGCAAAACAGGCTGAGAAGCGTCGCAGCCACAACGCCAGCCTGCGTTCCATGGTTCGTACCTACATCAAGAATGTAGTTAAGGCCATCGACGCAAAAGACGCTGAAAAAGCTCAAGCTGCATACGTTCTGGCTGTGCCAGTTATCGACCGTATGGCCGATAAAGGCATCATCCACAAGAACAAGGCTGCTCGTCATAAGAGCCGTCTGAATGGCCACGTCAAGGCACTGAAAGAAGCTGCCTAAGCGACGTAGTCATTAGAAAACCGACCTTCGGGTCGGTTTTTTATTGCCTGCAATTTGGCGCCCCTCTCATCACAACCCCGCAAACAGGCACGCACCCGATCAAGGGTACGCACCCGACTCACCGAGTCTACTCACCAAAATTGAACATCACCGGCTTCGGTGGAGGACACCCCTCTGGCGGCGGAAAGTTCTGCACGCCCGACTCATCGTACCCGGTGTAACAGCCGACCAGCTCGCCACCCTTAAAGTTGAAGCGACGCTCAACGACGCCGGTCGAGTAGTAGCAGACCATTTCACCTTCACGCTTCGCATAGGAATAGTCTTTGTATTCCCGCCCCTCAACGGTGATCAGACGATATCCCTGCATGGGCTCGGAGCACTTCAATTGCCCATTGGGGTAGTAATCGTTGTGTATCACACGATCATCCGCACCCAACAGCAACTCCTCGACCTTTCGCCCCTCGTGAGACTCGTGACGCACACTTTGCCTGACCCCGAACAGGTAATCGGCCTCGAAGTAGGCAACCCCATCACCGCGAAAACTACGCTGCAGGCCACACGGCTTGATTCTTGTGTACTTGCCATCGACCACATGGCAGTAATTTCTGTCTGAAACCAACGCCCCAGCCTCATTAAACGACTGATCGTTGCCGATGGGCTCATCCGCCTCATAAATAGCCACTCGGTCTAAACGACCATTTGAGTGATAGGTACGAAAGGGCCCCTCTCTATTTCCATGAAGCCAGGTGATGTCAGACAGCAGTACCGAACCATCATGGGTATAGGTCAGCGCACGCCCCTTGATCTGCCCCGCCACGTAGGTCGCCGAATAGGTCAGTTTGCCGTTTGCAGCGTAGATTTCCCTCAAGCCGTCCAGCGCACCAGCCTTGTAGTGCTCAAGCAGTCGCAGCACACCCGCAGCATCAACCTCGCGCAACTCTCCATCCTTTTTACCCGCGACAAACGACAAGGTTTGAATGCGGCCTCCGCCCACCTTGAGAGTCCAGGCGCCCTCCCTGGCACCTGACACGTAACCGCCCTCACCCTCACCACTGAGCCAATGACCGCTCTGCCGACCATTCCGGTACTCGCCGCGCGAGACAACCTTACTTCCTCTGACTCGCTCTGTCGGACCGTCCAGAACATCGTGCTTATACGTATCGAACCCGGAAATATCTTCGTCTTTATCGTACGCAGTGATCGTCCAGCGCCCCTCACGCAAACCATCGACGAACAAACCCTCGGAAACACTATGGCGCTCGTTGACCTCCCAGGTGCCCTGCCTCAAACCATTCGCATAAGCTCCCGAGGCCTCGGAGGCCGCTGCATCAAACTCGATCCAGTCACCCGTCTTCTTGCCCCGAACCATCACGCCTCGCTCCAGCACACGATCACCCCACAACTTAACGAGAGGGCCGTCCTCCGAACCCACATATCGTTTCGGGTCAGACTCCCACGCAATTTGCGTTACACGAAAGGCCGGAGCGAGCTCACCCTCCTCCATCGGGGTGCGCTCGTAGGTCAGCGTCAACCAACGCCCTTCGCGCTGCAGAAAGGTTTTCTTGTAGGCGTCATAGACACCATCTTCTGACGGCTCACCGCCCTCCGAGGCCGGAACGCCACCAACACCGAATTCGCCCACTAACGTGCCAGCCGTGGGATCGAGTGCATCGAACTCGGGGATGCCAGTTGTCGCCATCTCATAACCGTAGTCATAGGGCAGCAACTTGTTCAGCTCGCTCACTACCCGTGCGGCATTGAGCTTCTTCTGATTGCTCGCAATACGATCAAGAACCGGCTGCAGACTGTTCAGCTTGCGATATTTGCCCGATCGCTCACTGAGTCGATAGCCATGGAGCCCATTTCGCCCACCCGCTCGGGACAGGACAATCAAGGTCTGTATATCGCTATCGAGACTGGCGTAGAACACTGACTCGATGCTCGAATCACCGAAATCGTCGAGCATCTGCGGCACCGCTGTCGGCGCATCACACATGCACGCATACCCCACAACGCCCGATGGCTCGCGAACAAACGCCAACGTCGCCACTCTCCTGAGACTGGATCACCGGGTGCGCCAATGACTTTCCGGCATAAAACGGTTCGGCCTGCACTTGCATGGACAGCGAGCAACACACCATCAGCGACATAAAAAAAGAACGCATACGAATCCCTTCGCGCCTGAAGCACATCAATTCAACAAGGAGAAACAAAAAGGCGAGCCGAACGGCTCGCCCTCAATCATTCAACCAATGGGCCTGGAAAACAAACTCGACCCTGTAATGGTTTCCAGCCTTATTGCTGAACCGGCACCCACGGCAAAATCGGAATGGCCGTCACCGCATTCTGCGGACTGCCCTCGATCACGCGATCGCTATAGACCAGATACACCAGCGTATTGCGTTTCTTGTCGAGGAAACGCACCACCTGCATGGTCTTGAACACCAACGATGTGCGCTCCCTGAACACCTCATCGCCGTCCTTCAGCTCGCCCCTGAACTTGATCGGACCGACCTGACGACAGGCAATCGAGGCTTCGGCACGATCTTCCGCCAACCCCAGACCACCCTTCACGCCGCCCGTTTTGGCACGCGACAGGTAGCAGGTCACACCTTCGACCTTGGGGTCGTCGAACGCCTCGACCACGATCCGGTCGTTCGGACCGACAAATTTGAACACCGTCGACACCTGACCGATTTCCTCGGCCGAGGCCAGCAATGGCAGCGCCATCAACAGACCCAACAATCCTTTTGCTACGCGCATTGAATTTTCCTTACACCAGAATCAGGTTGTCACGATGAACCAGTTCCGGCTCAGCCATGTAACCCAGCAAACCGACAATCGCATCCGACGACTGACCGATGATTTTTTGAGCTTCCAGCGCGCTGTAGTTGGCCAGGCCGCGGGCAATTTCACGACCGTCCGGCGCCACACAGACCACCATCTCACCGCGACGGAAACTGCCCTGCACCAGCTTGACGCCAACCGGCAGCAGGCTCTTGTTGCCTTGAGACAGCGCCGACACAGCACCATCATCCAGCACCAGCGTGCCACGGGTTTGCAGATGCCCTGCCAGCCATTGCTTGCGCGCCGCCAGCATGCCGCGCTCGGGCGACAGCAACGTACCGATGCGCTCGCCCGCTTTCAGCCGATCCAGCACACGCTCGAGACGACCACCCACAATGATGGTGTGCGCACCGGAACGCGCCGCCAGCCGTGCTGCGCGCAACTTGGTTTGCATGCCGCCGCGCCCCAGCGCCCCACCGGTGCCACCCGCCACCGCATCCAGGCTCGGATCATCGGCGCGCGCTTCATAAATCAGCTGCGCCTCTGGATTGTTGCGCGGATCGGCATCGAACATACCGTCGCGATCGGTCAGGATCACCAGCAGATCAGCCTCAACCAGGTTGGCCACCAACGCCGCCAGCGTGTCGTTGTCGCCAAAACGAATTTCGTCGGTCACCACCGTGTCGTTTTCGTTGATCACCGGGATGACTTTCAGCTCGACCAGCGCTCGCAGGGTGCTGCGGGCATTCAGGTAGCGCTTGCGATCGGACAGGTCGTCGTGAGTCAGGAGAATCTGCGCGGTGTGCCGGCCATGCTCGGCGAAGCTTGATTCCCAAGCCTGCACCAGACCCATCTGACCGATAGCGGCGGCAGCCTGAAGCTCGTGCATCGCACTGGGTCGTACGGTCCAGCCCAAGCGACTCATGCCGGCCGCTACCGCTCCGGAGGACACCAGCACCAACTCGACGCCAGCCTCATGCAAGGCCACCATCTGCTCGACCCAGACACTCATTGCCGCACGATCCAGCCCTTTGCCATCAGCCGTCAGCAAAGCGCTGCCGATCTTCACGACCCAACGCTGCGCACCTGTCACCTTGCTCCGCATCATCTTCAACCTTAGCTTGAGGGCAGCGCGACCCAGCGCCGCCCATGACGTTATTTGTGACTTGCGATTTCCAGATACTAAAACGCCGCTCGATTGAGCGGCGTTCAAGTTTACTGCAACGAATCAGTCACGCACGTAAATGATTTCCGGACCGTCTTCGTCATCCACATCTTCTTCGTCCCAATCATCGTCGCCGATGTCGTGGACCGACTTCACGCCACTGCGACGCAGGGCACGCTTGTCATCCAGCGCCTGCAGTTGCGCACGCGCTTCGTCTTCGATGCGCTGATCGAGATCAGCCAGCTCTTCCTTGTAGGCAGGGTCGTTGGCCAGGCGGTCGGCACGATCTTCCATGTAACGCATGATGTCGTGGCACAGACGCTCGGTACCCAGCTTGGAGATGGCCGAGATCACGTAGACCGGACCAGTCCACTCCAGGCGATCAACGATCTCCTTGACGCGCTCCTCGTGCTCTTCTTCAAGGATCTGGTCGCACTTGTTCAGCACCAGCCAGCGATCGCGCTCAGCCAGGGACGGGCTGAACTTGATGAGCTCATTGACGATTACTTCAGCGGCATCCGGCGCGCTGGCGTCATCCAGCGGCGCCATATCGACGAGGTGCAGCAGCAGACGCGTACGCGCCAGGTGCTTGAGGAAGCGGATACCCAGGCCGGCGCCATCGGAAGCACCTTCGATCAGGCCCGGAATATCGGCAACGACGAAGCTCTTCCAGCGATCGACGCTGACCACGCCCAGGTTTGGCACCAGCGTGGTGAACGGGTAATCGGCAACTTTCGGCTTGGCTGCCGAGACCGAACGGATAAAGGTACTTTTACCGGCGTTCGGCAAGCCCAGCAGACCTACGTCGGCGAGCACTTTCATTTCCAGTTTCAGGTCGCGCTGCTCACCCGGTTTACCCGGAGTGGTCTGGCGCGGCGCACGGTTGGTACTGGATTTGAAACGGGTGTTACCCAGACCGTGCCAACCGCCCTGCACGACCATCAGTTTCTGACCAGCCTTGGTCAGGTCACCGATGACTTCCTGAGTAGCGGAGTCGATCACGGTGGTGCCGACTGGAACGCGCAGGATCAGGTCTTCACCTTTTTTACCGGTGCAGTCGGTGCTGCCGCCGTTGGAACCACGCTCGGCATCGAAGTGCCGGGTGTAACGGTAGTCGACCAGTGTGTTGAGGTTTTCGTCGGCCATCATGTAGATGGAACCGCCGTCACCACCATCACCACCGTTCGGGCCACCGTTCTCGATGAATTTTTCCCGACGGAAACTCATGGCGCCATTGCCGCCATCACCAGCTTTTACTCGAATCGATACTTCATCAACAAACTTCATAACCAACGCCTCTCGCCATACGGACGAGCCGAAAAACAATCAAGACATAAGACTCTTGCAAAAATGAGCGCAGCGACCCCAAAACACGACCTGTATCGCACGCCGACAGCCCATACAAACAGTTTTGCAAGAGACTCACCCCACAAACGAAAAAGCCCCGTCGCAAGACAGGGCTCTTCCAGCGATCTCGCGATTAAGCCGCGACAACGCTCACGTAACGGCGGTTGAACGCGCCTTTTACTTCAAACTTGATCACGCCTTCGATTTTCGCGAAGAGGGTGTGATCTTTACCCATGCCAACGCCGTAACCAGCGTGGAATTGGGTGCCGCGCTGACGCACGATGATGTTGCCCGGAATGATCTTCTGGCCGCCATACATCTTCACGCCAAGGCGTTTGGCTTCTGAGTCGCGACCGTTACGGGTACTACCACCAGCTTTTTTGTGTGCCATGAGTTCAATTCTCCTAGTGAGGAATTAGGCTGAAATTAAGCCTGAATACCGGTGATTTTGATCTCGGTGTACCACTGGCGGTGGCCCATACGCTTCATGTGGTGCTTACGACGACGGAACTTGATGATGCGGACTTTATCGTGACGACCTTGGGAGATCACTTCAGCCACAACAGTAGCGCCAGCAACAACTGGAGCGCCGATGTTTACGTCGTCGCCATTGGCAACCAACAGAACGCGATCAAAGGTAACGGATTCGCCGGTAGCGATTTCCAGTTTTTCGATCTTCAGGTATTCACCTGGGGCGACTTTGTACTGCTTGCCGCCAGTAACGATTACTGCATAAGACATGGTGTTTCTCCGATAATCCTGCTCACCCAGCTCTTTATAAGAAGAGGTATTGGCTGGCATGGCTGCATGGGGCTGGAAGGCCCGCTAGCAATTGCGTAAGGCAGGTGCTGCCCAGGAAGTTCAGGGTGCGCGATTGTACGCAAGCTATCGCAGGCTTGCAAGTAGCCGTCCATCGCGCCTTGACAGGTCTGGACGGGGGTCCTAGCATGCCGCGCAACCCTTCTGGAGCGACTCTCGCTGATGCAACCCCAAGCTTTCTACCGCGCGGTGGCGGACGATTTTAGCGCCGTCGACGGCATCATCAAGAAGCAGCTGACTTCCCGAGTGCCGCTGGTATCGAAAATCGGCGATTACATCACCTCGGCCGGCGGCAAACGCCTGCGTCCTTTATTAGTGTTGCTGTGTGGCAAGGCCCTGGGTCGCGAAGGCGATGACATGCGCCTGCTCGCCGCCACCATCGAATTCCTGCACACCGCGACGTTGCTGCATGACGACGTGGTCGACATGTCCGGCATGCGCCGTGGCCGTTCGACTGCCAACGCAATGTGGGGCAACGCACCAAGTGTGCTGGTGGGCGATTTCCTGTACTCGCGCTCGTTCGAAATGATGGTCGAACTGGGCTCGATGCCGGTGATGAAGATCCTCTCGCAGGCCACGCGCATCATCGCTGAAGGCGAAGTGCTGCAACTGTCCAAGGTCCGCGACGCGAGCACCACCGAAGAAACCTACATGGAAGTCATCCGCGGCAAGACCGCGATGCTCTTCGAAGCCTCGACCCACAGCGCCGCCGCGCTGGCCGGTGCGACCGCCGAGCAGAGCGAAGCCCTGCGCACCTTTGGCGATCATCTGGGCGTGGCATTCCAATTGGTCGACGATCTGCTCGACTACAAAGGCGACGCTGAAACCCTGGGCAAGAACGTCGGTGACGATCTGGCCGAAGGCAAGCCGACCCTGCCGCTGATCTACACCATGCGCGAAGGCACGCCTGAACAGGCTGCACTGGTGCGCCAGGCGATCCAGAAAGGCGGGATCGAAGACCTGGAAAGCATCCGCATCGCCGTGGAAGCTTCCGGTTCGCTTGAGTACACCGCGCAATTGGCCCGCGATTATGTGGCCCGTGCGATCAAGTGCCTCGAAGCGCTGCCGGCCAGTGAATACCGTGATGCACTGGTTGAATTGAGTGAGTTTGCGGTCGCCCGCACACACTGAAATCGCTAAAGAAAAATCAAAAAATCGCAGCTTTCGGCAGCTCCTACAGGGCTGTCGGAGCTGCGATTTTTTGCTTTTGGCGCCACCAGCGGAGAAACCCTATACAATGTGCGACTTTTAGCGATCCACTCTCAAGGAGCCCTAGTGAGCACGTTGCCACCCTGCCCGAAATGCAATTCCGAATACAGCTACGAAGACGGCACCCAACTGGTATGCCCGGAGTGCGCCCACGAGTGGTCTGCCAATGGCGAAGCGGAAGCTGCCTCCGATGACGCCGTGAAGAAAGATTCGGTCGGCAACCTCCTGCAGGACGGCGACACCATCACCGTGATCAAGGACCTCAAGGTCAAAGGCACGTCGCTGGTGGTCAAGGTCGGCACCAAGGTCAAGAACATCCGTCTGTGCGATGGCGACCACGACATCGACTGCAAGATCGACGGCATCGGCCCGATGAAGCTCAAATCCGAGTTCGTCAGAAAAGTCTGAACCTGCTGTCATCCATCCCACGCCCGCCGTGGGATGGAGCTTCACCCTCCCCAGCTCACTCGGTACATCCACGCAATAGCCAAGCGCCAGCCGTCTTGACCTTACGCAATCTTTACCCTGAAAAATCTGCAATCCGCCAATAGGCGCTTGCTATTTGATGAATAAGAATTATTCTCATTGAAACCCATTCAATGGAGATGAGAACCATGACTTATTTGATCGACGCCTGGCTGGATCGCCCACACCCCTACCTCAGAATCCTGCATCGGGAAACCGGGGAAGTCTGTGCGGTGCTTGAAGAGGAAGCCCTGCATGAGCTGCAGGATCAGGGTGATCTGGATGTGAACAGCCTGAACTCCAGCGAGCCGCTGGTGCTCAAGGAGCTGGTGCGCAATCTGTTCCTGTTCTGCTACGCCCGGGCCTTGCGCCCGACGAATGAACTGCATCACAAGATAGAACTATGAAAGTCACGGAAAAAACTGTGGGAGCGAACTTGCTCGCGAAGGCGTCAGTACATTCAAAAGAGATGCTGAATGAAATACCGCTTTCGCGAGCAGGCTCGCTCCCACATTGCTAACCCGTCACAAGGACAGGCCAGGTCTTACAGAACGTCCAGCAGCTCGACGTCGAATACCAGAACGCTGTGCGGCGGGATGCTGCCAACGCCTTGAGCGCCGTAAGCCAGTTCGCTCGGCACGTACAGACGCCATTTGCTGCCGGCATTCATCAGTTGCAGGGCTTCGGTCCAGCCGGCGATTACGCCGCCAACCGGGAATTCTGCTGGCTGGCCACGCTCGTAGGAGCTGTCGAACACAGTGCCGTCGATCAGGGTGCCGTGGTAGTGAGTACGCACTTGATCTTCACGGCTTGGCTTGGCGCCTTCGCCCTGAGTCAGCACTTCGAATTGCAGGCCGGACGCCAGAGTGGTGATGCCGTCACGCTTGGCGTTTTCAGCCAGGAATGCCAGGCCTTCGCCTGCTGCAGCTTCAGCCTTGGCAGCCGCTTCGGCTTGCATGATCTCGCGGATCACTTTGAAGCTGGCGGACATTTCTTCCTGACCCACACGGCTTTCCTTACCGGTGAAAGCGTCGGTCAGACCGGCCAGAATGGCGTCAAGGCTGACACCCGGTGGCGGGTTGTCGCGCAGCTGGTCACCCAGCTGACGGCCGATACCGTAGCTGACGCGAGTTTCGTCGGTGGACAGATTTACTTCGGACATGACACTGCTCCGCTGTGCGGACGACCAACAGACGTGCCGTGCGTACACAGCGCGTCCCGGCGCGCCCGGAACCAAAAGGGCGAGCAGACTAGCACAGATGCCTTGGCGTTTGGGGCGCCGGGTCTACAGTACGGAACGCCAGGCGAGCGGCACTTTCAGACTTTCCTCGCCACTGGCGCCGAGGCCACACATTTCATCATGTACCGAGGTGTGTACGAGGTTGAATGGCAGCACCGGGAAGCTATGCAGCACATCCCGGGCATGTTCGACCGAGCGTAGCGTCAACATCTGCCCTTGAGGATTGCTGAGCGGATACGCCGCTCCACGCATACGCGCTTCGAGCAGGTAGATGCCACCTTCCATGGAGATCAGGTTCAGCTCATCGACCTTGCCGGCGATGGCATACGCGTTCAACTCTTGCAGGTTCATGAACACACCTCACGCAGTGGCTGGCCATTAGGTCTACAGGGATATGCCCGCGGGCAAAAAAGCACAAGCCACAAACGACACCGCCCGTCTGTTTCGCAACAGACGGGCGGTTTTGCAGCACTCCAGGGATGATCAGTGCTTGGTGAGCTTATCCAGATAACCCATGGCAAATGCCGAAATCACAAACGTCATGTGGATGATCACGTACCACATCAGGTGCTCGGGATCGACGTTCTTGGCATCCATGAAAATGCGCAGCAAGTGGATCGAGGAAATCGCCACGATCGAGGCTGCCACTTTCATCTTCAGCGACGAGGAGTCCATGGTGCCCAGCCAGCTGAGCTTCTCTTTGCCCTCGTCGATGTCCAGTTGCGAGACGAAGTTCTCGTAGCCGGAAATCATCACCATCACCAGCAGGCCGCCGACCAGCGCCATGTCGATCAGCGACAGCAGGACCAGAATCAGATCCGACTCGGCCATCGAGAAGACGTTGGGGAGGATGTGGAAAACTTCCTGGAAAAATTTCAGTGCCAACGCCAGGAGCCCGAGAGACAGCCCGATATAGATCGGCGCCAGCAGCCAGCGCGTGGCATACATTGCATTTTCGATAAAGCGTTCCATTGAATCTCACACAAGGGGGGTTGTAATGGGGGGCGAGTATACCAGCCCGCTGTGACAGCCAGAAACCGCCTGAAAATCCGCTACCGGCGCACGTGTGCGGCATTTTTTTCTGCTAGTGTCCAAAACATTGACGGCCCAGCGAAAGCGGACAGGAAAAGTGGAAATGGATGTGCGATTGCCGATAACGATTGCCGGAATTTGCTTCACCCTGCTCCTTGGCGGCTGCTCGCAAAGTGACGAAAAGCGCACCGTCAGCCTTGAAGAAAAAACCGCAAAATTCGAACAGTCACTGGACGTCATCACCGATCCGAAGCTCAAGGACGCTGTCACCGAACTCGGCGGTTCGCTGCTGTTGCTCGAACGCGCACAGCTCAAGCTCGACAGCAATCCGGCACAAACCGAATACGGCGAAGACGCCCTCGGCGTGCTCAAGCACTACCCTAACCCGCAAGCGCTGGTTGATACGTTCATCAAGGGGCTGTTCGTGCTGCACAAAGATGCCAGCTCCGATTACCTCACCGATCTGCAACCGGTTTTTCCTTTCAACCTGAACATCCCCGGTGGTTTCCTGTTCCCGCATGGCGTGGAATGGCAGTCGGTAACGTTGAGCAACAAGCGCGTCATTGCTTATCAGCCGGAATGGTCGGAAACCGATCCGGGCATCCAGCTCAGCCCGTCCAGCTCCAACGTTACCAATCCCGATGACCTGACCGTGACCTACCCGTTCATCGATGGTCTTGGAGTGGACAAAAAGACCTTGCCGCAACCGGTGAGCCTGCAAGGCCAGGTCGAAGTTATCGCGCCGCGCCGCTTGTACAGTTTCGACTTGACGCAGAAAGATGTCGGTCAGACCCGCACCAACGACAATCTCAGCGTCAAACTGCTCAAGCTTGAAAAGAACTACGCCGAAGTCGAATTCAGCAACAACCTGCCGCTGGCCCCGGAAGTCGCGGACGCCCAGCTCAATCCGCTGATCGTTCAAGCGCGTGATGGCACTGGTCAATACCTGGTGCGTGCCGGTTCGATCAACGAAAGTCCGGAGCAGGTTTCCTTCTACCAAAAGCAACTGACGCACCTGCAACAGCAAAAAAACTGGAGCGACGCGCTGGAAAAGCAGCTCAGTGCCGACCAACTGGCGTTCGAGCAACAACACCCGCGCCGCTACAACAAGGTCTACTTCAATGGCCCGATCGAGACGCTGGAAGTCAGCCTGCTGGATTTTTCCTCGGTAACCGTGACACGCAAAGCACTGGATCTGCCAATTCGTACCTTCAGCCCACACACTGTGGAAAAAACCATCCAGCCATTGGACTTGCCGATTGTGGTGTATGACGATCTGGCCGCGAACTGGCTCAAAGGCGCGAGCCTGACCGAGGATCAGTTGAAGGCAGGCGTGCGTATTCAGCAATCGGTGGAGGACTCGAGCGCTGCGCGCATCGAGTTTTCTCACCGCCGCACCTTCAACGACGAACTGCTCGGGGACGACTTCAGCCCCGGGGTCAGCCCGGTGACATTCTTCACCGAGAAGCGCAGCGGCAAACTCGATGAACCGATCGAGCTACCACCCGAGGCTTATCAGGTCGATCCACTGCAAGCGACGATCACCTACGATTTGAACCTGTTCCCGGATACGCCGGCGATTGCCGTCGGCTCAATGCCGCTGTTTCTAGCCTCGGTCGAGAAAAAAACCTACGACGCCAGGTCTTTGCCCAAAGGTCTGGAGATCAGGAACAACACGCTGGTGGTGGACTTGAAGCTATTCCCTGCCGATGAATGGCGGTTCTTCGTCAAGGACGACAGCGGCAAATACCTCAAGCAGATTCTCTCGGTCAGCCACGATGCGAGCGCAGAAGGCCCGGCGCTGTTTGGCGTGCACTACTTCTATGGCCGTCCTACCCACGTGGAAACCTATCAGCGAACCAACCTCGCCACCGTGCAATACGGCTTTGAGGTCAAGCTCGACAAGGCGCAGATGCCTGACACCGCGCCCTAACCGTTGAGGCTACGACCACGCCCGCCGTTGATCTGCCGAAGCTGGGCCTGCAGGTGCAGGCTCCAGATCTGCGGGTCGTCGGCCAGTTCATAGCCGTGCAACGTCAGACTTTCAACGATGGTGTCGAGAATCGACTCGGCGGCAATCGGGCCGTGGAACGGACCTTGAGCTTTGATGGCGGAAGGTTGTTCGCCGGCCATGCCGGCAGCGAAGAGCAGCGTCCACATGCCGTTATCGCCGGCCAACGGTTTGATGGCACATTCGATACGGGTCACGAGACCCAGACATTGACGGGTGAGGCAGAGGTTGCGCGACATGGCGGCGACCCTCGGTGAAGCCGGTATTCAGCCCTCTCGGGAGGACTGGCTCGATCCAGTGATACTGTCGATATCCTTGAGCTGAGAATAGAAGAAAAGTCCGCCGCGCAAGCCATATGAAACCAGAATGCGCCGAATGGTCATTGTGTGAATATTGGCGTCAGAGTGATGGCACTTTTCACGAAGATCAGCGCAACAATCAATCTGGAAAAACACTGTGGGAGCGAGCCCGCTCGCGAACGCGAAGTGTCAGGCAACTTAATCGTCGTCTGATACAGCGCTTTCGCGAGCAGGCGCGCTCCCACAGATTTACTGCATGAAGGCTCAGGCAGGTTTGGCTTCTATCAATGCCTCCTGCGCCAATTCCTTCTCGGCTTCCTTGAGATCGTCTTCGCTGATCATCTCGGCAATATCGCGCAGGCGTTCCACTACTCGCGCATTGATGCTGCCCTCAGGGAATTCACCATCGGCGTTCGGCTCACCGGCCGGTTCACCGACCAGCAGGCTCAACGCTTCGTCGGCCTGACGCACCGCGTACACGTGGAATTGCCCTGCGCGCACTGCCGCCAGCACTTTCTCATCGAGCATCAACGTAGCGACGTTGGCCTGCGGAATGATCGCACCTTGCTCGCCGGTCAGGCCGCGCGCTTCGCAGAGGCGGAAGAAGCCTTCGATCTTCTCGTTGACCCCGCCCACCGCCTGCACTTCACCGAACTGGTTGATCGAACCGGTGATCGCGAAGCATTGCTTGAGCGGGGTTTTCGACAACGCCGAAATCAGCGTGCACGCCTCGCCCAGCGACGCACTGTCGCCATCGACGTAACCATAGGATTGCTCCAGTGCGATGCTCGCGGAAATCGCCAGCGGGAATTCCTGGGCGTAACGGCTGCCCAGATATCCGGTGAGGATCATCACGCCTTTGGAGTGGATCGGCTGGCCAAGGTTGACCTCACGCTCGATGTCGACGATACCGCTGCCGCCCGGGTACACCGTGGCGGAAATCCGCGCCGGCACACCGAATGCCGAGTCACCGACTTCAAGCACGGTCAGCCCGTTGCACTTGCCGACCGCCGCGCCATCGGTGTCGATCAGGATGATCCCGGCGAGCATGTCATCGAGAATCCGCGCCGACACGCGCCCGGTGCGGGTGGCCTTGGCTTTCAGGGCGCGCTCGATGTGACCGGCATCGGTCATTTCATCACCGGCCAGATGCCGGATGAAATCCGCCTCGCTGACCAGTTGGAACAGATCACCGATGCGCGCCGACAAACGTCCCTGGTGTTCGGCCAGACGTGCGCTGTAAGTTGCCAGACGCGCGACCGCATCGGCCGTCAGCGGCGCCATGCCTTCTTCCGAAGTACGGGTTTTCAGGAGCTGGGCAAATTGCTCCAGGCTTTCGTCGACCATCGGAATGTCTTCATCGAAGTCGACCAGAACGCGGAACATCTCCTGGAAGTCCGGATCAAGGTCCTGCAGCGTGTAGTACAGCGACCGCGCGCCGATGATGATGACTTTGACCTGCAACGGGATGTGCTGCGGGTTGAGGGTCACGGTGGCGAAGCGGCCCATCTCGCCCAGCGGCGATTCCATTTTCAGCTTGCGCGATTGCAGGGCGCGTTTGAGCGCATCCCACACGAACGGCTCGCTGAGCATTTTTTCCGCTTCAAGAATCAGGAAACCACCGTTGGCGCGGTGCAAGGCACCCGGACGCAACTGGCGATAGGTGGTGTAAAGCGCGCCTTGATCAGTGGTGTATTCGATGCGACCGAACAGGTTTTCGTAGGTCGGGTGTGGCTCGAAAACCACGGGGGCGCCACCGCTGACCGGATGACCGACCACCAGACTCGGCGCGTATTGTTCTTCCAGCAGCTTGCGGGCGACGGCGTCGGTCTTGCTGTCGTCGACCAGTTGCTCGACCACGGTTTTCAGCAGGTACACCTGCATCGCTTGCAGGTAACCGCAGACCGCTGCGTTCTCCGCGTACTTCTCGGACAACGGCGCCAGCAGTGGCTGCAAGGCCAGGGTGATGGTTTCTTCATTGAGCGAACGCAGCTGATTGTTCGACTCGCGCTTCCACTGCGGCAGGCTGGCGAGTTCTTCGTTCAGGCGTTCTTCGAGACCGGAAATGTCTTCGTGAAAACGCTCGCGATCGGCTTCCGGCAACTGGGCGAATTCAGCTTCATCCAGCGCCTTGCCGTCGAGCATCGGTGTGAAGGCGATGTTGCTGCTGTCGCGATACAGGGCAACGTCTTTTTCCAGGGCCAGACGCTCAATGATGTCGAGGGCCTTGTCGTAGCGCTGGTTGAAGGCGCGGTCGATGGCGCTTTTCTTTTGCTGATAGGACGGGTGTTCGAAGACCGCCGGAAAAGTCGCCAGCAGGTTGTCGATCAAGCCGTTGATGTCACCGATGAACGCGCCGGCCGTGCCCGATGGCAACTCCAGTGCGCGCGGTTCGCGCGGTTCATCGAAATTATTCACATAGACCCAGTCCGCCGGGGTCTGCAGGCGCTTGCCTTCGGCTTTCAGGTAGCGTTTGACGAACGAGAAGCGACCGGTACCGGGCTCGCCCATGACAAAGACGTTGTAACCGGGGCGTGGCATGGCCACACCGAACTGCAAGGCTTCGACCGCACGTTCCTGGCCGAGCACACCGCGAAAGGGCTCCAGATCATTGGTGGTAGTGAAGCTGAACTGTTCAGCGGAAAACGGACGGGTCAGCGCTTCGGGCGCTAGACGCAAGCTGGCAGCAACAGGATCAGGCATCGGGCTTCCTTAACAATCAGGCGGGGCAGATAGCGGCATTCTGGCGCTGCCCGTACCCCACTGGCAAGGCGCGCCATGTGACAAAGCATAGACAAACGCCCGGCCCGTGACCCGCCCCCTTGAAACAGGGGGTTATTCCAAATATTTTGCAAAAACTCACGGAACCCCAGGAACGTGCCTAAACTCCAAACTGCGCGGCTGGAACTAATACCGGCCCACTGGCACCGTCAGGCGCCAGAACCCTGTCCATTGGTATGCACATAAAGAGAACAAAGCTATGAAACGGATTCTTCTCGGTACTCTCTTCACCGCTGTATCCATCAACGCAATGGCGCAAGCTCCAGGCGGCCCGGATTGCGGTTGGGGCAACATGCTGTTCGAAGGTCAGCGTGGCACCCCGGCTCACTTCCTGGCATCCACCACCAACGGCACTTCCGGTAACGCCACGTTTGGTATGACCTCCGGCACCAACGGTTGCTCGACCAACGCGTCGCTGACCTATGGCGGCAAATCCTGGTTTGCCATGAATGGCATGATGAACGAGCTGTCTGAAGACATGGCCAAGGGCAACGGCGAAGCGCTGACGACCTACGCCGTGGTACTGGGCGTGGCGCCGGAAGACCGTGCGCACTTCGCTGCTGTGACTCACGAGCACTTCCAGCAGATCTTCAGCAAGGCTGACGTGACCGCTGAAGACGTGCATACCAACACCCTGTCCGTGCTGAAATCAGACGCACGTCTGGCCAAGTACGCAACGCAGGCTTAAGCTCGACCCTGCCCGCTTCCTTCGGGGAGCGGGTTTTTATTTTTTCGGCCCGTCCCTCCTTGGGCTTTTGTTTTTTTCCTGTTTAAGTTGCCGACTATGCTCAAACGCCTTGCCTGGCTGGCGCTCTGTGTCTGCGCCCCGCTGTCCGCCGCGCCAAACATCGATCCTCAACGTTTGCAGCAACTGGCCAATGACCGCTTCTGGATTTCCCTCGGTCATTACGAAACCGCCAAGCTTGGCGGCTGGCGCAGCTATGTCAGCGACAAGAAGTTCTTTCTCGCGCCCGATGGCAATGAACACCCCGACCGTGAGCTGGCCGCCACCGTGCAGGCGTTGTACGCCCCGGCCAGTCTCGGTGAGCAGCACGCGCAATGCGTTTATCCGGCCCGCACCCGTTGGTTGAAAACCCAGCTCAACCTGACCGACCTGCCGATGCCGGCGTGCGCCGAATACAAAAAGTGGTTCAAGGACGTCTCGCCGCACAGCGCGGTGATGATCTTCCCGGCAGCGTATCTCAACAGTCCGTCGTCGATGTTCGGCCACACCCTGCTGCGTATCGATCAGGCTGACGTGCAAAGCGACAAGACCTCGCTGCTCAGTTACGCGATCAACTTCGGCGCCTACATCGAAGGTTCGGACAACAGCATTCTTTACGCCTGGAAAGGCTTGATGGGCGGTTATCCGGGGCTGTTTGCGCTGGTGCCGTATCAGGAAAAACTCTCCGAATACCGCAGCCTGGAAAACCGCGACTTGTGGGAATACCGGCTCAACCTGACGCAAGAAGAAACCGCGCGCATGGTCGAGCACGTGTGGGAGTTGAAGCAGATCCAGTTCGACTATTTCTTCTTCGACGAAAACTGCTCGTACCGTCTGCTCGAACTGCTGCAAGTGGCCCGGCCGAGCCTGCGCCTGACCGAACAATTCCCGCTGACCGCAATCCCTACTGACACGGTCAAAGCCGTTAAAGAAGCGGGTCTGGTGGAAAGCATCGAATACCGCCCGTCCCGTGAACGCGAATTGCTCAGCCGCGCCGAACCGTTGACTGACGAAGAACAGCAATGGGTGCTGAAAGTCAGTGCCGAGCAGCAGGTGTTGCAGGAACCGGCCTTCAAGGCCCTGCCCCGCGCCCGGCAAGCGCTGATCATCGACGCCGCGTATCGGCTGGAGCGCTACCGCGCCAACGGTCAGGAACGTGATCCACAACGGGCGCAGCGCAGCTTTGAACTGCTGCGGGCGATCAACAAGAACCCGGCACCGGAGCTGGAAATTCCTCGTCCCGGTCTGCCGGAGGATGGCCACGAGTCGCGCACCTGGCAGGCCGGCCTCGGTACTCGCGGCGACCGTGCGTTCGCCGAGTATGGCTTGCGCATGGCGTATCACGACCTCAACGACAACGCCGAAAGTTTCCCGCTCGGCGCGCAAATTGAAATCCTGCAGATGAAGCTGCGCCAGTACGAAGGCAATCACTGGCAGTTCCAGCAACTGGATCTGGCGACCATTCGCTCACTGACGCCACGTAACGATCTGCTGCAGCCGCTGTCGTGGCAAGTCACGGGCGGACTTGAACGCGTGCCGGGCAAGCATGATGACGAAACCCTGGTCAGCCACGTCAATGGCGGCGGTGGCGGTACGTGGCAATTGGGTGAAGACGTGCTCGGTTTTGCCCTCGGCACGGTGCGCGTCGAACACAACAATGACTTCGCCGAGTTCGTCTCCCCCGCTGGCGGTTTCAATACCGGCGTGTTGTGGAAAAACCCGCTGGGCAATCTCAGCCTCGAAGCCAAGGGTGATTATTTCTTCAATGGCGAAGTGCGCCGTAGCCTGAGCCTGAATCAGCAGTGGGAGTTGTCACGCAATCTCGGCCTGCGCCTGAGTGCACAGCGTGAGTTCAGTCATTTGGCAACGCCTGAAACCGAAGTCATGCTTGAAGTGAAGTGGTATCACTACTGAACCTGTGGGAGCGGGCTTGCCCGCGATAGCGGACTCTCAGCCAACAGAGATGTTGAATGTGATGGCCTCATCGCGGGCAAGCCCGCTCCCACTGGGATCTCCACTGGTTAACGAATTACTCACGCGCCTTTCACCAACATCCAACGAATCCCCTTCTAGACTCACCCCATAAGCCGTGTGACGGCTCGGGAGAGTGCGATGTGGCGGTGTGTGGTTTCGCTGGGTGTTTTGCTATTGCTGAGCGGTTGCCAGACCACTCACGAAGATCTGATCGCCAAGGGCTATCCACCGGCCTTCGCCGACGGGTTTGATGACGGTTGCGTCAGCGGCCGACAAGCCGCCGGATCGATCAGCGGCGAGTTTCGCAAGAATGTGCCGCGCTATCTCAAGGACAAGCAATACGCCGAGGGCTGGACCGACGGTTTTCGCCAGTGTCAGGCGATGCTGGAAAACAAGGATCGCAACGACTATCGCAACGAGCACTGGGACGAGCGCGAGCGCGCCTGGCAGCAGCAGAAGGATCAGGGCGACGCGCGGGCCTATCGCTCGCAATAGGTCGTTTGCAGACATCCGATGAAACCAAATCCCTGCGAGCATGGCCCAACCCATTAACGGGGAGGACACCATGAGCCGTGCTTTCGTCAACGAAGACAACGCCGCCGCGCAAGCCGATCAGCCAGTCGAACGGCAGGTCAGCGCGCAGCCCAATTACGTCACACAGCAAGGTCTGCAACAGTTGCAGGCGAAAGTCGCCGAGCTGCAAGCCTTGCACGCCGAGCAAACGGCAAAAGGTGAACAGGCCGACAAACAACGTCAGGCCGATCTCGAACGAGATTTGCGTTATTTCAATCAGCGCCTCGGCAGCGCACAAGTCGCCGTCGCCGCGACCTCTACAAACAAAGTGCAAATCGGCAGTTGGGTGACCTACGCCGACGAACATGACACCGAACGCCGCGTGCAACTGGTCGGTGAGGATCAGGCAGACGCAGCCAAAGGCCTGATCAATTGGGGCTCACCGCTGGGCCGGGCCCTGCTTGGCGCCCGGCTCAACGACGAGGTGCTATGGCAGCGCCCCGCCGGCGATCAAATGATTGAAGTGATTCGCATCGAGCCGAATCAGACCACACCCTGAGCGAGCATCGCGTCGGCGACTTTGACGAAGCCTGCGATGTTCGCGCCTTTGACGTAGTTGATCCGCCCGTTCTCTTCGCCGTAATGCACACAGGCGTGGTGGATCGACTGCATGATCGCGTGCAACTTGCTGTCCACCTCACCCGCCGTCCACAACAGGCGCATGGCGTTCTGCGACATTTCCAGACCGCTGACGGCCACGCCGCCCGCATTGGATGCCTTGCCCGGCGCGAACAGAATCCCCGCCTCGATGAAGATATCCACAGCCTCCAGAGTGGTCGGCATGTTCGCGCCTTCGGCCACACACACGCAGCCGTTGCGCAGCAGCACGCGGGCGGATTCGGCGTCGAGTTCGTTTTGCGTGGCGCAGGGTAGCGCTATGTCGCAGGCCAGCGACCAAGGCAACTGACCGGCGCGGAACTCCAGGTTGTAGGCTGCCGCCAATTCGCTGATCCGTCCGCGTTTGACGTTTTTCAGTTCCAGCAGCGCCAGCCACTGTTCTTCGCTCAACCCGGCTTCGCAATACAACGTGCCTTCGGAGTCGGACAGGGAAATCACCTTGCCGCCCAGATCCATGACCTTACGCGCGGCGTATTGCGCAACGTTGCCGGAACCGGAGATCGCCACGCGTTTGCCTTCAACGGTCTGCTGGCGGCGCTTGAGCATCTCTTCAGCGAAATACACGCAGCCAAAACCGGTAGCTTCCGGGCGAATCAGGCTGCCGCCGTACGTCATGCCCTTACCGGTCAGCACGCTGGTGAACTGGTTGCTCAGGCGCTTGTACTGACCGAACAGGAAACCGATCTCCCGCGCGCCGACGCCGATGTCGCCGGCCGGCACGTCAACATCAGCACCGATATGGCGATAAAGCTCGCTCATGAACGCCTGGCAGAACCGCATGACTTCGGCGTCGCTCTTGCCCTTCGGATCGAAGTCCGAGCCGCCCTTGCCGCCGCCCATTGGCAACGAGGTGAGCGAGTTTTTGAAAGTCTGCTCGAAGGCGAGAAACTTCAGCACGCCCATGTTCACCGATGGGTGGAAACGCAAGCCACCCTTGTATGGACCGATGGCGCTGTTCATCTGGATACGGAAACCGCGATTGACCTGGGCCTTGCCCTGATCGTCGACCCACGAAACGCGAAACACCACCGCGCGCTCCGGCTCACAGATGCGCTCCAGAATCCCCGAGGTCAGGTAATGCGGATTGGCCTCAAGAAACGGCCACAGACTGCGCAGGACTTCTTCGACAGCCTGGTGGAATTCGGGTTGATCCGGGTCGCGTTGTTTCAGGCGTGCGAGGAAGGATTCGACGGATTCGATCATGGAAAAAGTCTCGGCAAATTTATTATCGTTGGAAGAAATTGAGCCGGACTGTAGCAAACGAAATGCGCACAGGAACAGCGCAAGATGTCGCAGATATGAAATTAAATGGTGCGCAGGATATAAATCAGACTGTTTTTTGGCCTGTTACGCACCCGAACGGTGAGATCAGGTTCAAGTTATGCACCAATAGTTATACCGCCATCGCTGGCAAGCCAGCTCCCACAGTTTCAGCGGTGTTCACCTATTCCGGGCACATCAAAAATCCTGTGGGAGCTGGCTTGCCAGCGATCAATCCACCTCGGTACCCCGAAAAAATCCAGGCAAAAAAAACGGAGCCCGAAGGCTCCGCTTTTTCATGCAACCAACCCGAATCAGGCCAGTTTTTTGTGGCGTACCCGGTGTGGCTGGGCCGCTGCTTCGCCGAGGCGCTTTTTGCGGTCGGCTTCGTACTCGGTGTAGTTACCTTCGAAGAAGATCGCTTGCGAGTCGTCTTCGTACGCCAGGATGTGGGTCGCGACGCGGTCAAGGAACCACCGATCGTGAGAGATCACAATCGCGGCGCCCGGGAAGTCCAGCAAGGCCTCTTCCAGCGAACGCAGGGTTTCAACGTCAAGGTCGTTGGACGGTTCGTCGAGCAGCAGGACGTTGCCGCCCTCTTTCAGAGTCAGCGCCAGGTGCAGGCGACCACGCTCACCACCGGACAGGTCCTTGACGAACTTCTGCTGATCGCCACCCTTGAAGTTGAAGCGACCGACGTAGGTACGCGACGGGATCTCGTAGTTGCCGATGCGGATCTGGTCAGAACCGTCGGAGATCTGCTGGAACACGGTTTTGCTGCCGTCGAGATCTTCGCGGCTCTGATCGACGCACGCCAGTTGCACGGTTTCGCCGACTTCGATGCTGCCCGAATCCGGTGTTTCCTTGCCCATCAACATGCGGAACAGGGTCGATTTACCGGCACCGTTACCGCCGATTACGCCGACGATGGCGCCCTTCGGCATCGAGAACGACAGGTTGTCGATCAACACGCGATCGCCGTAGCCTTTGGAAACGTTCTTGAATTCGATGACCTTGTCGCCCAGACGCGGACCGGCCGGGATGTAGATCTCGTTGGTTTCCGAACGCTTCTGGAATTCCTGCGATTGCATTTCTTCGAAGCGTTGCAGACGAGCCTTGGATTTCGACTGGCGGGCCTTGGCGCCTTTGCGCACCCACTCCAGTTCTTCTTTCATGGCTTTTTCGTGAGCCGACTGCTGCTTGGATTCGGCAGCCAGACGATCGGACTTGGCTTCAAGCCAACCCGAATAGTTGCCTTCGTAAGGAATGCCCGCGCCGCGGTCGAGTTCCAGAATCCAGCCAGCAACGTTGTCCAGGAAGTAACGGTCGTGCGTGATCGCAACCACGGTACCCGGGAAGTCGTGCAGGAAGTGCTCCAGCCACGCCACGGAGTCAGCGTCCAGGTGGTTGGTCGGTTCGTCGAGCAGCAGCATGTCCGGAGCGGACAGCAGCAGACGGCACAGGGCCACACGACGTTTTTCACCACCGGAGAGGAATTCGACCTTGGCGTCCCAGGCCGGCAGACGCAGCGCGTCGGCGGCGACTTCCAGTTGACGGTCCAGGTTATGGCCGTCGCTGGCTTGCAGGATCGCTTCGAGCTTGGCCTGTTCGGCAGCCAGTTTGTCGAAGTCGGCATCTTCTTCAGCGTAAGCCGCGTAGACCTCGTCCAGGCGTGCCTGGGCGTTCTTGATCACGCTGACCGCTTCCTCGACCACTTCACGCACGGTCTTGGTCGGATCAAGTTGCGGCTCTTGCGGCAGATAACCGATGTTCAGGTCCGGCATCGGACGGGCTTCGCCTTCGAACTCGGTGTCGACACCGGCCATGATTTTCAGCAGCGTGGACTTACCCGAACCGTTGAGGCCGAGCACGCCGATCTTGGCGCCGGGGAAGAAGGACAGCGAAATGTTTTTGAGGATTTCCCGCTTCGGCGGAACAACTTTGCCCAGCCGATGCATGGTGAAGACGTATTGAGCCATGGAGAACCTTGGGTCAGTGACAGATGAATGATTGGAGCGCAGGCGATGCCCGGCCAGACCGATGCGCGTCGTTCATTTGATAGTCATCAATGCGTGCGCGCAGAAAAAGTCTGATTGTAGGAGCTGGAACGCTCCCGCGTAACCGGCAAAGCTACCTTAATGATAGAAGGCAGTCCACTCGCCAGGGGCTGGCACTTCGCCACGACTCAAGGCATGCTAGCCCCCCTCTGGGCGTCCGGCTTATAGTGCACGTCGCGCCAGTCCAGCCAGACCGCAGGATTACAGCTTGTCCAATGTCACTCCGCCAGCCTCTGTGAGCAGCACCCAACCGGCGCCAGGCTCGCCCCTGCGCGGAACATTAAAGGGTGCGCTGGCGACACTCGTGCTTTTGCTGTTGGCATTGCTGTTCTGGCAATTGCTCGACCAATTGCGCGAAACCCAGAAAAACCAGCGCCAATACACCATCGATTACACCGCCGATCTCGCCTCGCAGGTTAGCCTGAACATGGCGCTGAACGCGCAAATCGCGCTCAATCTGCTACCGATCGTCGAACAGCCGCAGTCAGCCGACGAACAGCAGGCGTTGCTGCGCAAGCTTCAGCAATCGTTGCCCGGCCTGCGCAGCATGGCGCTGCTCAGTCCTTCCGGCAGAATCATCAGTGACAGCGCAGCGGACAGTTCCGACGCCGACTACCTGACTGAACTGGTGCGCCGAAGCCGCTCCCAGGCGCATTACTTCAGCAACGCGGACGACGGTTCTCTGGTGCATTTGCTGCTGCATCAGGCCAGCGGCAACACGCGCGGCTACTGGGTCTTGCGCCTGGCGCCGATCTTCTTCGACTCGCTGACCAAACAAAGTGAAACCGGCCTGCGTCCACTGTGGCTGGTGGAAAACCGTCTCAACCATCAGATCATCAGCCGCGATGAGGCACCGTCGTCGGCCAAGCCCGGCGTGCTGAGCCCGGATGACCTGGCCAACACCGTGCTCACTGTGCCGCTGAGCAGCAGCGACTGGCAGTTGCGCGGCCTGTTCGACCGTCAACGTGTGCTTGAAGAGTTGCTGCCGGCGTTCATCGGCAAATGCCTGCTGGGCCTGGCCTTCTCGATGCTGCCGGTGATTGCGCTGCTGAACATGCGCCGCCGTCAGCGCCAACTGCATGAGGGGCGTCGCCGATATCAGGACATTTTCGAAGGCACCGGCGTGGCCCTCTGCGTGCTCGACCTGTCCGGTCTCAAGCAATTTTTCGACAAGGTGCAGATCCAGACCAGCGACCAGCTCAAGGCCTGGCTCGATCAGCCGCAACAGCGCCAGCAATTGCTCCAGGAACTGCGCGTCACCGAGGTCAATCAGGTGGCGCTGCAACTGCTCAACGTCAATTCCTGTGACGACGCCTGGCAACTGTTGATCGACGGCCATCCGCACCGTTATTGCGCGATCGGCCATCAGATTCTGGATGCCGTGCTGCAGCAGCAAAAGCAGCAAAAGCAGCTGGAACTGGAAATCAAACTGCCCGACATCAATGGTCGTGACCAGCATCTGTGGATGGTGCTGCGCCTGCCGACCGAGCAGCATGACTACAAAGCCGTAATCCTCAGCATCAACGACATCACCAGCCGCAAACTGATCGAACTGTCGCTGCTGGAACGCGAAGGTTTCTGGTCCGACGTGGTGCGTACCGTGCCGGATCACCTGTACGTGCAGGACGTGATCAGCCAGCGGATGATTTTCAGCAACCACCACCTCGGCCAGACACTCGGTTACAACCGCAGCGAACTGCATCAGATGGGCGAGTATTTCTGGGAAATCCTGCTGCACCCCGAAGATGCCGATTACTACCATCGCTCCCGCCAGATGCAGCGCCACGCCGGTTACAGCCAGTTGCTGCAATGTCAGTTGCGCTTCCGCCATCGTGACGGCGAATGGCGGCGCTTCGATATCCGTGAACAGGCACTGGCCCGCGACAAGCACGATCAGGTCACGCGGATCATCGGCGTGGCCAAGGACATCACCGAGCAGATCGAGGCCAGCGAATCCCTGCGCGACAGCGAGCAGCGCTATCGCATGCTCGCCGAAAGCATCAGTGACGTGATCTTCTCCACCGACAGCAAGCTGTCGCTGAACTACGTCAGCCCCTCGGTGCAAGCGGTGCTGGGTTATGACGTCGAGTGGATTTTTCAGAACGGCTGGCAATCGACCATCGCCAACCCGCAGCAACTGAATGGCATCCACGCCCTGATGGATCGGGTCAGCAAGGCTTTGGACAAACCCGAGCAACTGGCGCTGTTGCGCAATCAGGTCCAGACCCAGCTGTTCCTGTTCGACTGCCTGCGCGCCGACGGCCGCAAGATCCCGATCGAGTTGCGCCTGGTGCTGGTGTGGGACGAACACGGTGCGTTCGAAGGCGTGCTTGGCGTGGGACGCGACATCAGCCAGCAGCGCCGCGCCGAAAAAGACCTGCGCATGGCCGCCACGGTTTTCGAACATTCGACTTCGGCGATCCTGATCACCGACCCGGCCGGTTACATCGTCCAGGCCAACGAAGCCTTCAGCCGCGTCAGCGGTTACGCGGTGGCCGAAGTCCTCGACCAGTTGCCGAACATGCTCACCGTCGACGAACAACAGGACGCACACCTGCGTTACGTGCTCAAGCAATTGCATCAGCACAGCACCTGGGAAGGCGAGGTCTGGCTCAAGCGCCGTAACGGCGAGCATTACCCGGCGTGGGTCGGCATCACCGCGGTGCTCGATGACGAGGGCGATCTGGCCAGTTACGTGTGCTTCTTCAGTGACATCAGCGAGCGCAAGGCCAGCGAACAGCGAATTCACCGCCTCGCCTACTACGACGCCCTGACCCACCTGCCGAACCGCACGCTGTTCCAGGATCGTCTGCACACCGCGCTGCAATCGGCCGAGCGGCAGAAGTCGTGGGTGGTGCTGATGTTCCTCGACCTCGACCGTTTCAAACCGATCAACGACTCCCTCGGCCACGCGGCCGGCGACCGCATGTTGAAGGACATGGCCACACGTCTGCTGGCCTGCGTCGACGATGACGACACCGTGGCGCGCATGGGCGGCGATGAATTCACCTTGCTGCTGCAACATCGTTCCAGCCGCGAACTGGCGCTGAACCGGGCGATTCATGTCGCCGAGCAGATTCTCGCCAGTCTGGTGCGGCCGTTCGTGCTCGAAGGTCGTGAGTTCTTTGTCACCGCCAGTATCGGCATCGCCCTCAGCCCGCAGGACGGCAACGAACTGAGCCAGTTGATGAAGAACGCCGACACCGCGATGTACCACGCCAAGGAGCGCGGCAAAAACAACTTCCAGTTCTATCAGGCCGACATGAACGCCAGTGCACTGGAGCGCCTGGAGCTGGAAAGCGACCTGCGCCATGCATTGGAACAAGACGAATTCGTCCTGTATTACCAACCGCAATTCAGCGGCGACGGCAAACGGCTGACCGGTGCCGAAGCCCTGCTGCGCTGGCGTCATCCGCGTCGCGGACTGGTGCCGCCAGGAGATTTCATTCCGGTACTGGAAGAGCTCGGGCTGGTGGTCGATGTCGGCGACTGGGTGATCAGCGAGGCGTGCCGTCAACTCAAGACCTGGCACCAGAACCGTGTGCGCGTGCCGAAGGTGTCGGTGAACATCTCGGCGCGGCAGTTCTCCGACGGCCAGCTCGGTACGCGGATCGCCACGATCCTGCGCGAAACCGGTCTGCCACCGGCCTGTCTGGAGCTGGAATTGACCGAAAGCATTCTGATGCGTGAAGTCAGCGAGGCGATGCAGATCCTCGCCGGCCTGAAAAACCTCGGCCTGAGCATCGCGGTCGATGACTTCGGCACCGGTTATTCATCGCTGAACTACCTCAAGCAGTTCCCGATCGACGTGCTGAAAATCGACCGTACCTTCGTCGATGGCCTGCCGTCCGGCGAGCAGGACGCGCAGATCGCCCGAGCGATCATCGCCATGGCTCACAGCCTAAATCTGGCGGTGATTGCCGAGGGCGTGGAAACTCACGAACAACTGGACTTCCTGCGTGAGCATGGCTGCGATGAGGTTCAGGGGTATCTGTTCGGGCGACCGATGCCGGCGGGACGGTTTGAGGCGCAGTTCAGCAATGATGCGCTCTTCATGTTTGACTGAGTTTTTGGGGTGAGGCTCCTGGCCTCATCGCTGGCAAGCCAGCTCCCACAGGGATTGATGTCGATCACACAACCCAGCGGCCACCCCGGTTACTGTGGGAGCTGGCTTGCCAGCGATGGGGCCAGCAAAAGCGCCGCACATCTGTGATGAGCGCCACTTGTCTGCGACATGATGTCGTTTCATATGCCATCCAAAAGCGGTTGGGTTAGAATGCCCCCCTTTTCTGCCCCCGATCCTTGAGGACCGCCATGTTCAGCCGTGATTTGACTATTGCCAAGTACGACGCCGATCTCTTTGCCGCCATGGAGCAAGAAGCCGTGCGCCAGGAAGAGCACATCGAGCTGATCGCTTCGGAAAACTACACCAGCCCAGCGGTGATGGAAGCTCAAGGCTCGGTACTGACCAACAAGTACGCCGAAGGTTATCCGGGCAAGCGCTACTACGGTGGCTGCGAGTACGTCGATATCGTTGAGCAACTGGCCATCGACCGCGCCAAAGAACTGTTCGGCGCCGACTACGCCAACGTTCAGCCGCACGCCGGCTCGCAAGCCAACAGCGCCGTTTACCTGGCCCTGCTGTCGGCCGGTGACACCATTCTGGGCATGAGCCTGGCCCACGGTGGTCACCTGACCCACGGCGCCAGCGTTTCCTCCTCCGGCAAGCTGTACAACGCCATCCAGTACGGCATCGACGCCAACGGCCTGATCGACTACGACGAAGTCGAGCGTCTGGCGGTTGAGCACAAGCCGAAAATGATCGTGGCCGGTTTCTCTGCCTACTCGCAGATCCTGGACTTCCCGCGTTTCCGCGAAATCGCTGACAAGGTTGGCGCTTACCTGTTCGTCGACATGGCTCACGTGGCCGGTCTGGTTGCCGCGGGCGTTTACCCGAACCCGGTGCCTTTCGCTGACGTCGTGACCACCACCACGCACAAGACCCTGCGCGGTCCACGTGGCGGCCTGATCCTGGCTCGCGCCAACGCTGACATCGAGAAGAAGCTCAACTCCGCGGTATTCCCGGGCGCCCAGGGTGGCCCGCTGGAGCACGTGATTGCCGCCAAAGCGATCTGCTTCAAGGAAGCGCTGCAGCCTGAGTTCAAGACTTACCAGCAGCAAGTGGTGAAAAACGCCCAGGCCATGGCCAGCGTGTTCATCGAGCGCGGTTTCGACGTGGTTTCCGGCGGTACTGAAAACCACCTGTTCCTGCTGTCGCTGATCAAGCAGGAAATCTCCGGTAAAGACGCCGACGCCGCTCTGGGCAAAGCGTTCATCACCGTGAACAAGAACTCCGTGCCAAACGATCCACGCTCGCCGTTCGTGACTTCCGGCCTGCGCTTCGGTACTCCGGCTGTGACCACTCGTGGCTTCAAGGAAGCAGAGTGCAAAGAACTGGCAGGCTGGATCTGCGACATCCTGGCAGATCTTTCCAATGAAGCGGTGATCGACGCCGTTCGTGAGAAAGTCAAAGCCATCTGCAAGAAACTGCCGGTATACGGCGCTTAATTGCGACGCTAAACCCGCAGCATGAAAAACCGGCCAAGTGATTGGCCGGTTTTTTTTCGCCTGAAATATTTTCAAACGCCTGAACCGCTCAAGAATGGGACTCACCGCTCAACTGGTCAGACCGGTCATGCCAATTCGTCATTTTTCACTTGCGATTGATAAAAAACAGCGCCTAGACTGCACCCGCACTGGACATACCGGTAAGACCACAATAATTAAGTCCTGAATCTGATACGCCCCGCGTACGGCAGCCAGGACACCGACCAGGATTTCTCCCATGCTCAAATGGTGCTCGCGTTCAATCTTCCTCCAAGTGGTTCTCGGACTGGTGCTCGGCATCGTCTGTGGGCTGACCCTTCCGGAATACTCGGCCCAGCTCAAACCGCTCGGCGACGGCTTCATCAAACTGATCAAGATGCTCATCGGCCTGATCGTGTTCTGCGTAGTGGTCAGCGGCATCAGTGGCGCGGGCGACTTGAAGAAGGTCGGCCGGATTGGCCTCAAGTCTGTTATCTACTTTGAAGTGCTGACCACCATCGCGCTGGTGATCGGTCTGGTATTCGCCTTCAGCACCGGCATCGGCAGCGGTGCGAATATCCACCTGGAGCAATTGTCCACGGCCGACATGGGCGATCTGGCCGAGCGCGGCCAGCACATGCACACCACCACGCAGTTCCTCATGGACCTGATCCCGACATCGGTGATCGGCGCCTTTGCCGAGAACAACATTCTGCAAGTGCTGCTGTTCTCGGTACTGTTCGGCAGCGCTTTGAATCTGGTCGGCGAAGCGGCCTCCGGCATCTCGCGACTGATCAACGAACTGAGCCATGTGATCTTCCGGATCATGGGCATGATCGTGCGTCTGGCGCCGATCGGCGTGTTCGGCGCCATCGCCTTCACCACCAGCAAATACGGCATCGATTCCCTGCAACATCTGGGCAGCCTGGTCGGCTTGTTCTACCTGACCTGCATCGCGTTCGTCAGCGTGATTCTGGGGCTGGTGATGCGTGCGTCCGGCCTGCGGATGTGGCCGCTGCTCAAGTACCTGCGCGAAGAACTGCTGATCGTCATGGGCACCGCGTCCTCGGATGCCGTGTTGCCACAGATCATGCGCAAACTTGAACACCTGGGCATCGGCAGCTCGACCGTCGGACTGGTGATCCCCACCGGCTACTCGTTCAACCTCGACGGCTTTTCGATCTACCTGACGCTGGCCATCGTTTTCATCGCCAACGCCACCGGCACGCCTTTGGCCATGACTGATTTGCTGACGATTCTGCTGGTGTCGCTGATTACCTCCAAAGGCGCCCACGGTATTCCCGGTTCGGCCTTGGTGATTCTCGCGGCGACATTGACGGCAATTCCGGCGATCCCGGTGGTCGGTCTGGTGTTGGTGCTGGCGGTGGACTGGTTCATGGGCATCGGCCGCGCGCTGACTAACCTGATCGGCAACTGCGTCGCCACCGTGGCCATCGCCCTCTGGGAAAAAGACATCGATGTACAACGCGCGAACAAAGTACTTAGCGGTCAGCAGGGCTATACCTTTCAACCGCGTAAAACAGCAACTCCGGCGCACCAGCAGGAGTTCTGATTTCAACCCTGCCGGGATTGCCGCTGGGCTGCGATCTTTCGATCTGGCCTGCGGCAGATCCCGCAGGCACATGGAGCAAGACAAGTGATTACCACATCCACCGTCGTCAACTCAGTCGTAGAAAAACTCCGCGCCGCACTGGCCCGCGGTCAGTGGCGCTCCGGCGACATGTTGCCGGGCCAGCGCGAACTGGCCGAACAACTGGGTATCAGCCGCCCAAGCCTGCGCGAAGCGGTGATCGTCCTGGAAACCCTTGGCCTCGTCCGCTCAATGCCGGGCAAAGGTGTGGTGGTGCTCGACGCGCAACTCAGCGACAGCCAGAGCCACGACAGCGCGGTGGCCGGCGCCAGTCTCGAAGACGTGCTGCAACTGCGCTACACCCTTGAACCGTTCATTGTCGGCCTGGTGGCGCAGTCGATCAGCAGCAAGGAAGTCGGCCAGTTGCGCCTGACCTTGATGGACATGCGCGAAGCCCTTGAAGCCGGCGACAGCGAAGCCGGAGTCAGCGCCTACATTGCCTTCCATGAAGAGCTGTTCACCCTGACTTCAAACCCGATTTTCCAGAGTGTGGTGCAGCAGACCAGCAACGCCCTCAAGCAAAGCGCTGAAGTGCTGCGCAACTCCCCGGAACATCTGGCCGAACGGCTGGAAGAGAACGAAGCCGTGGTCCGTGCGATTCGCAGCAAGAACAGCGCCCAGGCCAGCGCTGAAATGCGCCGGCACATTCTGCGTGAGGCGCAGCGGATGGGCATCGAGATGAACATTCCGGACGACCACTTGAGCAACTGAAATATTTCACACTGGAGACCGGCCATGAACAGCCTTGCCTCGCCGTCGCACCCTCGCCAGATGTCAGCCGCCCTGCCCTTCTCCCGCCTGCGCGCGCCGGAGGATGATCTGTATCCGCGACTGTTCGACGCGATTCTGGAGGAGCGCATCGACCCGAGCAGCCGCTTCACCGAAGACAGTCTCAAGCAGATGTTCGGCGCCAGCCGCGCAGATGTTCGCCGGGTGCTGACGCAGTTGTGCAACGAACACGTCATCGTATTGCGCACCAATCATCGCCCACGGGTGGCCGAGCCGGATGCGGAACAGAATCGACAGACGTTGCATGCGCGGCGACTGGCTGAAAACACGCTGGTGCGCCTGGCGTGTCAGCGCCCACAGGCTGATGGCTTGAAACGTCTACGAGCGCTGATCGAGCGTGAGCGGCAGGCTGTAGAGCACGATCAGCGGGGCGCGGCGATTCGCTTGTCCGGGGAGTTTCATCTGCAATTGGCGCGGATGGCGGGGAATGCACCGTTGGCGCATTTTCTTGGCACTCTGGTGCCGCTGACGTCACTGGCCATTGCGCGGTGTGGCGGGACTACGCACAACTGCTGCGCGTGGCAGGAGCATTTGGCACTGGTTGAGGCGGTGGAGTGTGGGGATGTTTGCAGAGCCAGCATGCTGATGAATCAACATCTGGATCATCTGGAGGACACCCTCCTGTATTCCGTCAACGATCGCTGCGTCGTCGGCTAGATCGCCATCGCGGGCTTGCCCGCTTCCACAGTGGTCAAGGTGCCGACAGCATTCATGACCGACGCTTGACCTGTGGGAGCGGGCTTGCCCGCGATAGCGTCATCACTGACGCTGAAGATCCATCAGCTCGCCACCACGTTGGCAAACCCCGCCCGAATCTTCTCTTCCGGCAAATCATCGGCAATAAACACGATCACACTCTCGCGTTTCTCACCCTCGGCCCATTCGGTGTCCCAGTCGAAACCGTAGAGTTTCAGCACGCCCTGAAACACCAACCGACGATCTTCCCCGGCAATGTTCAGCACGCCTTTGTAACGCAGCAATTGCTTGCCATGTTCTTCCAGCAATTCATTCATGAACTCGCTGAGCTGATCGATATCTAGCGGCTGATCGGTGCGCAGTACCAGGCTTGAAATACGGTCGATCGAAGGTGCTTTGCTCACCGGGCGCAGACTCAGGCCGCCGCCGAGGTCAGCATTGAGGTTGAAGCCGCGAACATCCAGCAGTTCGGCCAGATCGATGTTGCCATGCTCGACCACGCGGATCGGCGCACGCCGGTTGATTCGGGTCAGACGTTCGCTCAGCGCGGTGAATGTGGCTTCGTCCACCAGATCGGTCTTGCTCACCAGCAAACGGTCGGCGAAACCGATTTGCGCCTGGGCGATGGTCTGGGTCAGGTGCACGTCGGCGTGAGCCGCGTCGACCAGGGTGATGATACCGTCGAGCAGGTAACGCTCGCGCAATTCCTCGTCGATGAAAAAGGTCTGCGCGACCGGTGCCGGATCGGCCAGACCGGTGCACTCGATGACCAGACGATCGAAGGCGATCTCGCCGCTGTCCAGGCGTTCAAGCAGCAGGTACAGAGCCTTGGTCAGATCAGTGTGGATGGTGCAGCAAACGCAACCGTTGGCCAGGGTCATGACCTGCACCGGCTCGTCGCCCAGCAACTGGGTGTCGATACCGGCATCGCTGAATTCGTTCTCGATGACGGCGATTTTCAGGCCGTGCTCGGCTTTCAGGATATGGCGCAGCAACGTGGTCTTGCCGGCGCCGAGGAAACCGCTGAGCACTGTTACGGGTATTGGAGAAGACAAATCGATCCCCTTCACAAAATGAATGAACAACACAAAACAAATGTGGGAGCCAGCCTGCTGGCGATTGCGGCGTATCATTCGACATGGATGTCGACTGACACGCCCTCATCGCTAGCAGGCTAGCTCCCACAGGGGGGATTGCATCAACCTCAGGCTGTCAGATCAACAGCACTTCGGCCCACCCTTGCCACCGTAACGGGCTTCCTGACGTTCGCGAAAGAACATCTCGTAGCTCATCACCGGTTTGTCCGGGTGTTTGTTTTGCATGTGCTCGACGTAAGTGTCGTAGTCGGGCATGCCGACCATCAGGCGCGCGGCCTGACCGAGGTATTTACCGAGGCGACTCAGGTCATTGAACATGCTGCAATCCTCTGGTTACGCATCCGGCAAAGCCTGGAATGGCGATTCTTTATCCGTACGCTCTTTTTTGCCCCAGGCAGCGATGCCGACCTTGAGCGCATAGAACAGGATGCTGAATACCACGAACAGGAACAGCACCGTCAGCGTGGCGTTGGTGTAAGCGTTGAAGATCACGTGCTGCATCTGCTCGACGCTTTTCGCGGGAGCAATCACCTGACCATTGGCCAGTGCATCGCTGTACTTCCTGGCCAACGACAGGAAGCCGATCGCCGGGTTGGCGTCGAACAGCTTGATGAAGCCTGCAGTCGTGGTGCAGATCAACAGCCATGTTGCCGGCAGCAGCGTGACCCAAATGTAGCGCTGGCGCTTCATCTTGATCAGGACCACGGTGCCGAGCATCAGCGCGATACCGGCCAGCATCTGGTTGGAGATACCGAACAGCGGCCACAAGGTGTTGATGCCGCCCAGTGGATCGATCACGCCCTGATACAGCAACCAGCCCCACATCGCCACACAACCGGCAGTGGCGATCAGGTTGGCGGTCCAGGATTCGGTACGCTTGAGCGCCGGAACGAAGGAGCCGAGCAGATCCTGCAGCATGAAGCGCCCGGCACGAGTACCGGCGTCGACTGCGGTCAGGATGAACAGCGCTTCGAACAGGATCGCGAAGTGGTACCAGAACGCCATGGTGTTTTCACCCGGCAGGACACTGTGCAGGATCTGCGCAATACCCACCGCCAGGGTCGGTGCACCGCCGGCACGGGCGAGGATGGTGGTTTCGCCAATGTCATTCGCCACGGCTTGCAGCGCCTCAGGCGTGATTGCAAAACCCCAACTGGTGACCACTTGCGCAACCGACACCACGTCACTGCCGACGACGGCCGCCGGGCTGTTCATGGCGAAGTACACGCCTGGCTCGATCACCGATGCAGCGACCATGGCCATGATCGCCACGAATGACTCCATCAGCATGCCGCCGTAACCGATGTAACGGGCGTTGGTTTCGTTATCCAGCAGCTTGGGCGTGGTGCCCGAAGAAATCAGCGCGTGGAAACCGGAGACCGCACCGCAAGCAATGGTGATGAACAGGAACGGGAACAGACCGCCCTTCCACACCGGGCCGGTGCCGTCGACGAACTGGGTCAGCGCCGGCATTTTCAGCTCGGGCATGGTCACCAGAATGCCAATCGCCAACGCGACGATGGTACCGATCTTGAGGAAAGTGGAGAGGTAGTCACGCGGCGCCAGAATCAGCCAGACCGGCAGCGAGGCAGCGACAAAACCGTAGCCGACCAGCATCCAGGTAATCTGCACACCCGTGAAGGTGAACGCCTTGGCCCACACCGGATCGGCGGCAATCTGCCCACCAAGCCAGATCGAACCCAGCAGCAGCAATACGCCGACCACGGAGATTTCGCCGATGCGACCCGGGCGGATGTAGCGCATGTAGATGCCCATGAACATCGCGATCGGGATGGTCGCCATCACGGTGAAAATGCCCCACGGGCTTTCGGCGAGTGCTTTGACCACGATCAGCGCCAGCACCGCGAGGATGATGATCATGATCAGGAAGCAGCCGAACAGGGCAATGGTGCCGGGAACACGGCCCATTTCTTCACGCACCATGTCACCCAGGGAACGGCCGTTGCGTCGGGTCGACATGAACAGAACCATGAAGTCCTGCACCGCGCCCGCCAGCACCACGCCGGCAATCAGCCAGAGTGTGCCGGGCAGATACCCCATCTGCGCCGCCAGCACCGGGCCGACCAGAGGCCCCGCGCCAGCAATCGCCGCGAAGTGGTGACCGAAAAGAATGTGTTTGTTGGTTGGAACAAAGTCCAGACCGTCGTTGTTGAGCACGGCGGGGGTGGCCCGACGCGGATCGAGTTGCATCACATGGGTTGCGATGAACAGGCTGTAGTAACGATACGCAACCAGATAAATGGCCACGGCAGCGACCACAATCCACAAGGCGTTAATGGCCTCGCCTCGGCGCAATGCCACTACGCCCAGGGCGCACGCTCCTACGATTGCCAGCACTAGCCAGGGTAAGTGGCGTAGCAGGCTATTATTGTTTTTCATTTTATTATTCCAGCCAGGGTGGACAAGAAAGACAGCCACCCCGAGTTTAGCGCTTACGGCGACAAAGGCCATACCCCGACATAGGTCTAGACGCCTTGATCGTTGGCTGCACCCGGCTGGTCGGGTCTATAGTCAGCAAACCTTCGAGAGGATTGCGCCATGAGCGAGCACCCAGCAGAGCGTCGCCGATTCAAACGTATCGCGTTCGATGCCCGAACTGAATTGAGTCAGGGCGAGTACATCTGGCCGGTCAAGTTGATTGATCTCTCGCTCAAGGGACTGTTGATCGAAAAACCCGAACCGTGGCTGGGTGATCGGGAACGGCATTTCCTCGTGGAGATTCATCTCAATGATGAAGTCGGCATCAAGATGGATGTGCAGCTGGCCCACGATGACCGCGGCCAACTGGGTTTCGTCTGCAAGCACATCAGCCTGGAGTCGATCGAACGCCTGCGGCGCTTGATTGAGTTCAATCTGGGCGATCCGCAGGAGCTGGAGCGGGAGTTGGGTGCGCTGATCGAAATCTGATAAAGCCTGGCCGTGAGCTGCCGAAGGCTGCGATCTTTTGATCTTGCTTTTTAAAAGATCAGGATCAAAAGATCGCAGCCTTCGGCAGCTCCTACAGGGAGTTGGTAGTTATTCGAAAAGCGCGTCGAGGGCTTGTTCCAGTCGGGTCACGGCAATGATCTGCAGCCCGGGCGGTGATTCCTTCGGCGCGTTGCCCTTCGGCACAATGGCGCGTTTGAAACCATGCTTGGCCGCTTCCTTCAACCGCTCCTGACCGCTTGGTACCGGGCGCACTTCGCCGGACAACCCGACTTCGCCAAACACCAGCAGGTCGTGGGGCAACGGCCGATTGCGCAGGCTCGACATCACGGCCGCCATCAGCGCCAGGTCGGATGCGGTTTCCAGCACCTTCACCCCACCCACCACGTTGAGGAACACATCCTGATCGTGAGTCGGTATGCCGCCATGGCGATGCAAAACCGCCAGTAACATCGCCAATCGGTTCTGATCCAGACCCAGCGTCACACGGCGCGGGTTGGCCAGATGACTGTCATCGACCAGCGCCTGCACTTCCACCAGCATCGGCCGGGTGCCTTCCCACGTCGCCATCACCACGCTGCCCGGGACTTCTTCCTGAGCGCGCGTGAGAAAAATCGCCGAAGGGTTGGAGACCTCTTTCAAACCCTTGTCGGTCATGCCGAACACGCCCAACTCGTTGACGGCGCCGAAGCGGTTTTTCACCGCCCGCAGCAAACGCAAACGGCCATCGGATTCGCCTTCGAAATACAGCACGGTGTCGACCATGTGCTCAAGCACGCGCGGGCCGGCAAGCGCGCCTTCCTTGGTCACGTGGCCGACGAGGAAAATCGCCGTGCCGCTCTGCTTGGCATAGCGCACCAGCAACGCCGCACTCTCGCGCACCTGAGACACGCCGCCGGGCGCCGATTGCAGTTGTTCGGTGAAGATCGTCTGGATCGAGTCGATCACCATCACCTTGGGTTTTTCCTGACGTGCCGTGGCGATGATGGTCTCGATGCAGGTTTCGGTCATCACCCGTAGCTGATCCTGAGGCAAACCGAGGCGGCGGGCGCGCATGGCCACTTGCTGTTGGGATTCTTCACCGGTGACGTACAGCGCCGGCATGCTTTTGGCGAGGTTGCACAGGGTCTGCAACAGAATCGTCGACTTGCCGATACCCGGGTCGCCGCCGATCAACACCACCGAGCCATCGACCAAGCCTCCGCCCAGCACACGATCCAGCTCACTGGAGGCTGTGGAAAACCGTGGAATCTCTTCGATGCTGACTTCGGCCAGGGTTTTGATCTGCGCCTGCTGCCCGGTCCATCCGGTGCGTCCGGAGGGCGCCGTCGCGCCGCCGCTCTCGATCATGGTTTCGGTCAGCGTATTCCAGGCACCGCACTCGCCACACTGGCCGGCCCACTTGGGAAAGGTTGCGCCGCACTCGGTGCAGCCGTACATGCGCTTGGCCTTGGCCATCAGAACCCCCGACAAAAACCGCGATGATAACGCACGCGCCGCCGATCAGCGCGGCGCTGCGGTACGGATCTCGCCGCTGGCCAGACGTGCGGCGCTGTTGCCCAGCGGATCTTCGGCATCAAGGTCGGCGCCTTTGGCTTTCAGCGCGTCGAGCAATTCAAGGCGTTTGAACAACCCCGCGTACATCGCCGCCGTCTGACCGGCACCGTTACGTTGATCGGGGCTGCAATCGGTGGCCATTAACCGACGGGCGATCTGTAACTCACCCTTGAAGATCGCGCCCATCAACGCCGTATTGCCGCGCTGGTCCTGGGCACAGGCATCCGCACCAGCGGCGAGCAAGCGCTCCACTGCGGGTGCCTGACCGTGATAAGCCGCCAGAATCAGCGCGGTGTAACCCTTGCCGTCGCGGGTGTCGAGTGAATAACCGGACTCGATAAAGGTATCGAGCATTGGTACGTCACCGCGCCGGGCGGCGTCGAAATAGTAATCCTGTAGCTGTTCTTTGATCGCGTCAGGGCTTTGCACGGCCGGTGCTGCCAGCGCACCACAGGACATAAACCCGAACAATAGAAACAGATAAACACGCATCAGCAGTCTCCCTCAGCGAAACGGGGCCTGACTCAGGCCCCGCGTTACGTTGCGTGGAATCAGTCGACCAGTTTGGCTGCCAGTGCCTTGACCCGGCTCAAGTCACCCTTGGCCACTTCAGTGACACCAGTGCCGTACTCGGGATCAGCCTTATAAAGGAAGGACAGGATGATGTGCTTGCTCTCGTCATCGGTGGTGGCCAGCGAGCCTCCAAAGCTGTCGATCAGATCGCGACGCTCTTTCTTGCTGAACGAGCGGTACAGATCGCCTGCCTGCTTGAAGTTCTGCTCACGCTGGATCTTCGCCTGCTGCGTGCTGCCCGACAGCGCCATCTGGCTGTAGCGCGCGGTTTGTGTTTCTTCACGCGGTTGCAGACGGCTCGGTTGATAGTTCACGCCGGAAGCGCTGGCACCGAAGTTCATCGCACCATCCTGGTTGCCATTGTTCAACGCAACTTTAGGTGCGTTGATCGGCAATTGCAGGGCATTGGCACCGAGGCGGTACATTTGTGTATCGGCATAAGAGAACACTCGACCTTGCAACAAGCGGTCTTCGGAAGGCTCGATACCAGGAACAATATTGGCCGGCGCCATGGCTACTTGTTCAGTTTCCTGAAACACATTTGCCGGATTACGATTAAGGACCATTTGTCCAACTTTTCGCTCCGCAATACCTGGCCAGATCTTCGTTGCATCCAATGGATCAAAATCAAACTTGGACAAATCTTGTGGTTTTAGCACCTGAATGTACAAGTCCCACTTCGGGAAGTTGCCCTTGTTTATATTCGTAACCAAATCGTTAGTCATGTGACTGTAGTCTTGGCCCTGGACTTTGCCGACTTGCTTGGGCGTCAGATTGTTGATGCCCTGCAAACTCTTCCAGTGAAACTTGACGTAATGCACTTCGCCTTTGGCATTGACCAACTTATAGGCATGCACTCCGTTGCCATCCATCTCTCGATAACTGGCCGGTGTACCCGAGTTGGAATACAACTCGGTCAGCGTACGCGTGGCTTCCGGTACATGGGAGAAGAAATCGAACCGGCGCGAATCGTCGTCAAGGTTGGTGCGTGGGTCAGGCTTGAACGCATGCACCATGTCCGGGAATTTGATTGCATCGCGAATGAAGAAGGTCGGGAAGTTGTTGCCAACCAGGTCCCAGTTACCGTCGGCCGTGTAGAACTTGGTGGCGAAACCGCGCGGATCACGCAGGGTTTCCGGGGAGTGATTACCGTGAACCACAGCAGAGAAACGCACAAATACCGGGGTACTCTGGCCGGCAGCGAACACCTTGGCCTTGCTCAAGTCGCTGAGGTCGTTGGTCACTGTAAAGGTGCCGTGGGCACCGGTGCCCCGTGCATGTACCACGCGCTCGGGAATGCGCTCGCGGTCAAAGCGCTGCAGTTTCTGGATCAGTTGCACATCCTGCAACAGCACCGGGCCATTGGCTCCTGCCGTCTGCGAGTTCTGGTTGTCACCTACCGCGGCACCGTTGTCGCGAGTCAGCGGAGCGGCATGCACGGAAAAGGTCAGCAGGCTGGCAGTGATGACCCCAAGCGTGCGGCGATGGGGAAAAGCCCCTAATCCAATAACGGAATTCATATCAGGATCCTCTGTTTTTTTTGAGCGCATCCAGGTGCGCCAACACAAGGCTAGGGAAACTCTGAAAAAGGCTTCCAGATTTGGTGAAATACCCGCCTCACAGGAATCGAACGGTTGAGTCCCGATGAAACAGATGTCCTTCGCCGATGCTGAGTACGCCGGCAAACGTAAGCAGACC
>NZ_JACXXO010000015.1 GCF_017980685.1 Pseudomonas iridis | reverse complement strand
CATTATTACAATCGGATCAGGCTGCACAGCCACAACGGATATCGAACTCCGGTAGCAATGGAAGCCTTGGCAGCATGAGAAATGACCTAAACCCTATAACCGTGTCCAGTATCATTTGACCAGATCACTTTCCCCCTCGCCCCCCTGGGGGAGAGGGCTGGGGTGAGGGGGTAGGCTCTTGGCACCAACGCAAGGCTCGACTTTTACCTCCTGCGCAATAGTCATTTATGAAAATCACGCTGTTTCCCAAGCCCCGGCAACCTTATCTTTGCCCGCACCAAACAGCACTTGCCAAGCAAGAAGGTTTTCAAGATGTCCAACAGTATGGGTATTGCCAGCGCTTTCGTTTTGTCCTCATTGATCCTGTCGCCGATGGCGATGGCTGAAGAGTCCCAGGCGTTCGTTGCGCACAACAGCGCTCGGGCCCAGGCGTACGATCAGCATCAGACAGAAATGATGGCCAAGGCCAAAGACGCGACGCAGACACCTCAGGCTGCAGCAACCCAGGCTCAAGCCTCCGAGAAAGACAGCTGAGTCGCACATCGCTACGTTTCCCTCGACGCGGTTGTTTGGCTCTTCCCGTTCAACCGTCGTCATTCCAGGCCGCTGCCTTTCAGCGGCCTTTTTTCGTTGTGGTCTGAAAGCTGTTTGGTGCGTCTTTTACAACAAGAAACATTTCGCGCCTCGGAACATTGAGGTGCCGTTGACCCAAGGAGCTTTACCGCACGTGCGTTACCCAGTCCGTTTCACTCCACTGTTCATTGCAATTGCCGCAACGATTGCCCCCACCGTTCACGCTGACGAGCCCGCGCCAGAAGGTTTTATCGAAGGCTCGAGCCTCAACCTCAACGCCCGCAACTACTACATGAATCGCAACCGCCTGCAGAAGGCGGACGACAACATCGAGTGGGGCCAGGGTTTTCTCGGGGTATTCCAGTCGGGCTACACCCAAGGCACAGTCGGCTTTGGCATTGATGCCCACGCCATGCTCGGGTTGAAACTCGACGGCGGTGGCGGCACGGATGGCTCCAGCATCCTGCCGATCAGCGATGGCAACGGCAAGGCACCAGGCTCGTTTTCGACAGCCGGCGGTACTTTGAAAATGCGCGCGTTCGACACCGAACTAAAGGCTGGTGACTTGTTCCTCACCAACCCGGTGATTGCCGGCGGCGACACGCGCATGCTGCCGCAGACGTTCCGTGGCGTCAGCCTGACCAACCACAGTTTCGATGGCTGGTTGATCGAAGGTGGCCAGGCCAGTTTCACCAAGCCGTACAACCAAAGTGGTCACCAGCGCATCGGCACTTCGTACGGCACGCTGGCCGAGGGTGACGAAAGCCGACACCTGAACTGGGCCGGTGTGGCCTGGAGCGGTGTCGAAGGCTTGACCAGCAGCCTGTATGCGTCCGAGCTCAAGGACATCTGGAACCAGTATTACTACGACCTGGATTACACCTGGCAGCTGAACGACCAGGTCAGCCTCAACCCGGGCCTGCACTTCTATCACACCCAAGACACCGGCGATGCGCTGCTCGGCAACATCGACAACAACACCTACAGCCTGCATTTCACCGTCGGCATCGGCAGCCATAGCGTCACCGCCGCTTACCAGCGGGTCAACGGCAACACGCCGTTCGACTACATCAGCCAGGGCGACAGCGTTTACCTCGACAACTCCCAGCAATACTCGGACTTCAACGGCCCGAACGAGCGTTCGTGGAAACTCAAATACGCCTACGACTTTGCCGGTGTCGGCGTACCGGGGCTGACCTCGGCAGTGTCTTACTCGCGGGGGACGGTTGACTTGACCAAGGCTGACCCGAGCAGCGTGGGGTATTCCAATTGGTACAGCGCCGACGGCCGCAACGCCAAGCATTGGGAACGCGACCTTGACTTGAAGTACGTCGTACAAAGCGGTCAGGCGAAAGACCTGGCGGTGCGCCTGCAATGGGCCACCCACCGCGTTGGCAACGGTTATGGCGTAATTGATTCGGACACAGATGAATACCGCGTGATCGTCGACTACCCGATCAACGTCTTCTAAGATCGGCGCTACAAACACAGTCTAGAATTTAATGATGCACACTGTGGGAGCAAGCCTGCTCGCGAAAGTGGTCTTCCAATCGACATCCGGTTGAATGACACATCGCTTTCGCGAGCAGGCTCGCTCCCACATTGGGAATCGTTTCTGGCTGTGGCTGCTGTGTTTGTCCTACTACGCTTATAAAATTCCCCAACCGATAACCCCACCATGATCGCGAGCCGTACCCCACCTGTTGCGGGCAAGACCGGACGCCCCGAGCGGCTATTGATATTCGGCAGCCTGCTGAGCGTGATCGCGATCGTGTGCATTGTCACGTTCCTGTTGATTCGTGAGCACGCCAGCGCTCAGGAGTCAGGCACCCGCAGCGCCGCCACCATCGCCCAGTTGATCGACGCCGACGTACTGCGCACCGTCGAGTTGTACGACCTGACGTTGCAAGGCCTGATCGCCACGTCGCAGCGTGATGACCTGCGTGACCTAACCCCGCAGATCCGCCATCTGGCGCTGTTCGACCGCTCGACCACTGCACGCTTCAAGGGCGACATTCTGTTGCTCGACAAGCTCGGCAATGTGGTTGCCGACTCATCGCAGCTCGTGCCGAAACCGGGCAACTTCGCTGACCGCGATTACTTTCTCGCCCATGCCTTCAACCGCGATGTCGGCATGTTTATCAGCCGACCGTTCAAGACCCGTTGCGACTGCGATGAGGCCAATCAATGGCGCCTCAGCTTCAGTCGACGTATTTCCTCGGACACCGGCGAGTTCGTCGGCGTGGCCGTGGCATCGTTGAAGCTCGATTACTTCGACCAATTATTCAACACCCTCGACATCGGCAATGGCAGCACACTGAACATCATCGACAACGATGGCGTGTTGCTTGCGCAGAAGCCGTACCTGCAAAGCGACTCCGTCGGTAAAAGTTTCGGCAATCGACCCAATGTCGTGCGAATTCTGAGCGACAGAAGTGGCAACGGCAGTTTTAACAGCACGTCGAGCATCGATTATCAGCAACGGCTCTACACCTATTCGCGGGTCGGTAACCTGCCGCTGACGGTGATCGTCGCGTTGTCCAGCGACGAGGTATTCGCCGCCTGGCGCCGCACCACAATACTCATCAGTGGCGCCACCGGCGTGCTGTGCCTTGGCCTGCTCTGGCTGACCTGGCTGCTTGTGCGTGAACTGCGTCTGCGTCAGCGAGCCGAACACGAACTGGCGCAATTGGCCGCCACCGATGCGCTTACCGGGGTGGCCAACCGGCGAATGCTCGATCAGTCGCTGCGCCATGAATGGTTTCGCGCCCAGCGCTCGGGCAAGCCGCTGTCGGTGATGATGATCGACGCCGATCACTTCAAGGCGTTCAACGACCGGCATGGCCATCAGGCAGGGGATCAGGCGTTGCGCGAATTGGCTAACGTGATCACGGCGAATGTGCGACGACCGACGGATCTGGTGGCGCGTTACGGCGGCGAGGAGTTTTCGGTGATTCTTGCCGAGACCGACAGTGCTGGCGCGCAGCAGATTGCCGAGCATATTCGGCTGGCGGTGGAACAATTACCGTTGGTCGCAGGGGCCGAGTCGCCGATGACGGTGAGTATCGGCATCGCTTCGTGGACGACGACGAGCGAGATGACGCTCGAGCAGTTGCTGTTCGCGGCGGACAAGGCGTTGTATCAGGCCAAGGAAGGTGGGCGCAATCGGGTGGTGGTGGCTGCCTGATTAATGCTTTGCCCTTACCGGCTCCATCGCTGGCAAGCCAGCTCCCACATGGATTTGTGGTGTTGTGGATATCTATGGAAAACGAAGAAACCTGTGGGAGCTGGCTTGCCAGCGATGAGGTCAGCTCAGGCAACACAAAAACACCAGGCATAAAAAAAGGCCATCCGAGGATGGCCTTCAAAAAACTAGAGAGGTTTTTTACTTACACCGCCGCAACAGGGCGCATGTAAGAGATTGGTGCGGTACTGGCGTCTTCGAACGTCACCACTTCCCAGGCATCTGTCTGCTCAATCAATTTGCGCAGCAGCTGGTTGTTCAGTGCATGACCGGACTTGAAGCCTTTGAACTCACCAATCAGGCTATTGCCCAGCAGGTACAGATCGCCAATGGCATCGAGGATTTTGTGCTTCACGAATTCGTCTTCATAGCGAAGGCCGTCTTCGTTCAGTACGCCATCGGCATCGACCACGATTGCGTTTTCAACGCTGCCGCCGAGTGCGAGGTTGTGCTTGCGCAGGTACTCGATATCACTCATGAAACCGAAAGTACGGGCGCGGCTGACTTCTTTTACGAACGAAGTGCTGGAAAAATCCACGCTTGCACTTTGGGTGCGGTCCCGGAAAACCGGGTGATCGAAATCGATCTCGAAGCTCACCTTGAACCCTTCGAAAGGGACGAAAGTGGCGCGCTTGTCGCCATCTTCCACTGTCACTTCACGCAGGATGCGGATGAATTTCTTGGCGGCGTCCTGTTCTTCCAGGCCAGCCGATTGAATCAGGAATACGAAGGGTCCAGCGCTGCCATCCATGATCGGGACTTCGGACGCGGAGAGCTCGACGTAGGCGTTATCGATGCCCAGGCCAGCCATGGCCGAGAGCAAGTGCTCTACCGTGTCCACTTTGACGTCGCCGTTTACCAGCGTCGTCGACATAGTGGTTTCACCGACGTTTTCCGCGCGGGCAGGAATCTGCACCACAGGGTCGAGGTCAGCGCGACAAAACACAATGCCAGTGTCGACAGGCGCAGGCTTGAGGGTCAGATAGACCTTCTCACCGGAGTGCAGGCCTACACCTGTGGCACGGATAATATTTTTCAGTGTGCGTTGTTTAATCATGGCTTGGGCCGCTTCAGCGCAAATTGCGAACTGGTATCAACAAAGGCTGGCGATAATAGCAGACCGAGCCTTTGCTGAACACCAATCACCTTCATAGCCCTGATACATTCCATCAATCGGCCTGACGACGCAGGAAAGCCGGGATGTCCAGGTAGTCCAGGTCATCTTGCGGATTCATCTTCGCGGCAGCCGCAGCACCGGCCTGAGCCTGGTTGCGCATGACGGTCGGACGGTCCAGATCACGGTAGTTCACCGCAGGTGCTTCCTGACGGGACGGAGCCGGTTGCTGAACCTGAGAAGCCGCCATGGAAGTGTGAACGGTGTTGTCGATGACCTTGACAGGCTTCTCGATTTTCGCGCCCAGACCAGTGGCAACGACGGTCACGTGCAGCTCGTCACGCATGTCCGGATCGATAACGGTACCGACCTTGACCATGGCGTGTTCGGATGCGAAGGCTTCGATGATGCTACCCACGTCGGAGTACTCACCCAGGGACAGGTCAGGACCGGCGGTGATGTTCACCAGAATGCCGCGTGCGCCTTGCAGGTTCACGTCTTCGAGCAGCGGGTTGCGAATCGCCGCTTCGGTGGCTTCACGTGCACGGTTAGGACCGCTGGCGCAGCCAGTGCCCATCATCGCCATGCCCATTTCGCTCATCACGGTACGTACGTCGGCGAAGTCGACGTTGATCATGCCCGGACGCTTGATGATGTCGGAGATACCGCGAACGGCACCGGCCAGTACATCGTCGGCCTTGGCGAAAGCCGACAGCAGGCTCGCGTCTTTACCGAGGATGGTCAGCAGCTTCTCGTTGGGAATGGTGATCAACGAGTCAACGCTTTCCGACAGCAGACGAATACCTTCGTCGGCGATCTGCATGCGCTTGCGGCCTTCGAACGGGAACGGACGAGTCACGACCGCAACGGTCAGAATGCCCATTTCCTTGGCCACTTCGGCGATGATCGGCGCAGCACCGGTACCGGTACCACCGCCCATGCCCGTGGTGATGAACACCATGTTGGTGCCCTGCAGGACTTCGGCAATGCGCTCACGGTCTTCGAGAGCAGCCTGACGACCTACTTCAGGGTTGGCGCCAGCGCCGAGACCTTTGGTCACGCCGGTGCCCAGTTGCAGGATGGTCCGCGCGCCGATGGATTTCAGCGCTTGAGCATCAGTGTTGGCGCAGATGAATTCAACGCCTTCGATGTTGCTCTTGACCATGTGATTGACAGCGTTGCCGCCGCCACCGCCAACACCGATAACTTTGATTACCGGGCTTGCGGGGATGTTGTCTACGAGTTCGAACATTTTCCCTCTCCTTACATTCTCTAGTTTTTTCGCCTACTGCTGTTTGTTGCGGTGTATCTACTGCTGTTGCTTGCCGCTTGAAGCTTGTCGCTTCGCGCTGCTTTTAAAAATTGCCCTGGACCCACTTTTTCAGTCGGTCGAGCAGCGGCGCCTGAGGCTCTTCGCTGCTGTAGCTGTCGCGGCTGCCGATGCCGGAGAACGAAACTCCGTCGGACTGCTTTTGCAGGCCGTACATCAACAAGCCAACGCCAGTGGAATAAATCGGGTTGCGCACCACGTCATCCAGACCTTTCACACCGTGCGGGACACCGAGGCGTACCGGCATGTGGAAGATTTCTTCGGCCAGTTCGGTGGCGCCTTCCATCTTCGACGTACCGCCGGTCAGGACGATGCCGGCCGGAATCAGGTCTTCGTAGCCGCTGCGGCGCAGTTCGGCCTGGATCAGGGTGAACAGTTCGTCGTAACGCGGCTCGACCACTTCGGCCAGGGCCTGACGCGACAGTTCACGCGGGGGACGGTCGCCAACGCTTGGCACTTTGATGGTTTCGCCGGCGCCAGCCAGTTTGGCCAGAGCGCAGGCGTAACGGATCTTGATCTCTTCGGCGTACTGGGTCGGGGTGCGCAACGCCATGGCGATGTCGTTGGTCACCTGATCACCGGCAATCGGGATCACGGCCGTGTGGCGGATCGCGCCTTCGGTGAAGATCGCGATGTCGGTGGTACCGCCGCCGATATCGACCAGGCACACGCCCAGCTCTTTCTCGTCATCGGTCAGCACCGAATACGCGGACGCCAGTTGCTCCAGAATGATGTCGTCGATTTCCAGACCGCAGCGGCGCACGCATTTTTCAATGTTCTGTGCGGCGTTGACGGCGCAGGTGACCACGTGAACCTTGGCTTCCAGACGTACGCCGGACATGCCCAGAGGTTCGCGAACGCCTTCCTGGTTATCGATCACGTAATCCTGCGGCAAGGTATGTAGCACACGCTGATCAGCCGGGATCGCGACAGCCTGGGCGGCGTCGAGCACGCGCTCAAGGTCGGCCGAGCTGACTTCGCGATCACGAATCGCAACGATGCCGTGGGAGTTCAGGCTGCGGATGTGATTACCCGCCACGCCGACGAACGCCGAGTGAATGCGGCAGCCCGCCATCAGTTGGGCTTCTTCGATCGCGCGCTGGATCGATTGCACGGTGGACTCGATATTCACCACCACGCCTTTTTTCAGGCCGCGGGACGGATGTGTACCGATACCGACGATTTCCAGCGTGCCGTCGTCCGAGACCTCGCCTACCAGCGCCACCACCTTGGAGGTGCCGATATCCAGACCGACGATCATTTTGCCGCTTTGCACGTTTGCCATGGGTCCTGCCTCTTCTTAATTCTTTGCGACAGCGGGTTGGGCTGCCGTCGGCGCTACTGGTTCCCGCCAGCCAACAGCAAGGCCGTTGGCGTAGCGCAGATCGATGCGCGCAATGTTCGTAATCTGTTCTTTAAGCGTCTTGTCATAGATGGCGATAAAGCGGCGCATCTTTTCCACGAGGTTGCCGCGTCCCAGCAGCAACTCGATGCCGGGGCCGGAACTGCCGGCACCGGTGGTCAGGAACCAGCTACCTCGCTCACGCAATTCCAGGCGTGCAATCGAGAAGCCCATAGGCCGAAGCATCTGGCTCAGCACCTGGTATTGCTGCATCACTTGCAGCTGAGCCCGTTGTGGGCCGAACAGTTGTGGCAGGTGTTCGTAGTTCGCCAGTTCCCTGGGTGTAAACGCCTGGCCCTGGTTGTTGAGCAATGACTCGTCGCCCCAACGCGCTATCGGCAGTTGCTCTTCGAGGCGGATCACCACTTGATCCGGCCACACCCGACGCACTTCGGCGTGGGCAATCCAGGGCATTTGCTCAAGCTCTTTGCGCATGCTGGCCAGGTCGATGGTGAAGAAGCTCGACGCGACGAACGGGGCGATTCGCTGCTGCACCGCTTGCTGGCTGATGTAGCTCAGGTCACCCTGCACGGCGATTTTGGCGATCGGCCGGTCGGCGTACGGCAGCAACCGCTGCGCACCTTCGTAAGTACCGAACCCGAGCACCACCAGCAGCACTGGCCAGAACAGGCTTTTCACAAAACCGAAGTTGGCTTTTGGCAGGCGCGCGGACATCGGCTCTTTGGCCACCATTCGGCTGGCACCCCGCGGCACCGGCTTGCGGCCGGGTGCGGATGGCTGATGTCTGAGCTGTGCGCCTTGCATCGTCTTAACCTCGCGCCTCTTCTACGCTGGCAGCCAGAATGGCCAGTACCAGTTGCTGGAAATCCAGACCGGCAGCACGGGCCGCCATCGGCACCAGACTGTGATCGGTCATGCCCGGTGCGGTGTTCACTTCCAGGAACCAGAACTGCCCGTCGGCGTCCTGCATCACATCTGCCCTGCCCCAACCGGCGATACCCAGCGCCTCACAGGCCTTGGCCGTGAGATCCATGAGTTCTTTTTCCTTGGCGGCATCCAGCCCGCACGGAATGCGGTACTGGGTATCGTTGGCGATGTACTTGGCGTCGTAGTCGTAGAACGTGTGCGGTGTACCCAGGGCGATTGGAGGCAACACCTGGTCACGCAGGGTGGCGATGGTGAACTCCGGACCTTGAATCCATTGCTCGACCAACACTTGCGAATCGTAGGTACTGGCCGCTTTCCATGCGTCGATCAACTCGGACGCAGAACTCACTTTGGCCATCCCGATACTTGAACCTTCATGCGCCGGTTTGACGATCAAAGGGAAGCCCAGTTCCGTCGCTGCCGAAATACAATCGGCTTCGCTGCACAGCACGGCGTGACGCGGCGTCGGAATCCCGAGGCTGTGCCAGACCTGCTTGGTGCGCAGTTTGTCCATGGCCAGTGCCGAAGCCAGAATGCCGCTGCCGGTGTATGGAATGCCGGCGACTTCGAGCAGGCCCTGCATGGAGCCGTCTTCACCGCCACGACCGTGGAGAATGATGAAGGCGCGGTCGATTTTTTCGCTCAGCAGACGCTGCAGAATATCGTCGCCGACGTCGATGCCGAACGCGTCCACGCCAGCGCTCTGCAGCGCCTCGAGCACGGCGTTACCGGATTTCAACGAAACCTCACGCTCGGCACTCAGGCCACCGAACAGCACGGCGACACGGCCGAAGTCTTTCGGCGCGATGGTGGAGAACAGATTGGCGTAGGCAGCAGTCATTTCAACTTCCCCTCGACCGGCGCGGCCACGGCGCCAGCGAACAATTCACTTTTCAACAGCTTCGGCGCGAGACCGCCGATATCACCAGCGCCCTGGCACAGCAGGATGTCGCCGGTGCGCAACAGCGGCTTGACCAGCGGCGCCAGATCGACGCCACGCTCGATATAGATCGGGTCGAGCGCACCGCGCTGCCGAATGCTGTTGCACAGCTTGCGGCTGTCGGCGCCCGGGATCGGCTCTTCACCGGCCGGATAGACTTCCATCAGCAGCAACACGTTGGCGTCAGCCAGTACATTGACGAAGTCGTCGTACAGATCGCGGGTGCGGCTGTAGCGGTGCGGCTGGTAAACCATCACCAGACGGCGCTCCGGCCAGCCACCCCGCACGGCTTTGATCACGGCCGCGACTTCGGTCGGATGGTGGCCGTAGTCGTCGACCAGCATCACGCTGCCGCCGTCCACCGGCAGTTCGCCGTAGACCTGGAAACGTCGACCGACACCCTGGAAGCCCGACAGGCCCTGAACGATGGCTTCATCGCTGACGCCCTCGTCGGTGGCGATGCAGATGGTTGCCAGCGAATTGAGCACGTTGTGGTTGCCCGGCATGTTCACCGATACATCCAGCGGCTCGCGATCAGGACGCAGCACGGTGAAGAAGGTCTGCATGCCTTGCTGACGCACGTTGATCGCACGAATGTCGGCGTCTTCACTGAAGCCGTAAGTCACGGTTGGGCGTTTGACCAGTGGCAGGATTTCGCGCACGACCGGGTCGTCCAGGCACATCACCGCCAAACCGTAGAACGGCAGGTTGTGCAGGAATTCGACGAAGGTTTTCTTCAGCTTGTTGAAGTCACCGCCGTAGGTCGCCATGTGATCGGCGTCGATGTTGGTGACCACGGCCACGAGCGGCTGCAAGTGCAGGAAGCTCGCGTCGCTTTCATCGGCTTCGGCGATCAGGTAACGGCTGGTGCCGAGTTGCGCGTTGGTGCCGGCAGCGTTCAGACGCCCACCGATAACGAACGTCGGATCGAGACCACCGGCGGCGAACACGGAAGCAATCAGGCTGGTCGTGGTGGTTTTGCCGTGGGTACCGGCAACTGCGATGCCGTGGCGATAGCGCATCAGCTCAGCCAGCATCTCGGCACGCGGCACCACCGGGATGCGGCGCTCCAGTGCAGTCGCCACTTCCGGGTTGGAGGTGTTGACGGCGCTCGACACCACCAGCACATCGGCGGCAGCAGCGTTCTCGGCACGGTGGCCGATGAAGATCTTCGCGCCGAACGATTCCAGACGCTCGGTGACCGGCGAGGCTTTCAGGTCGGAACCGGACACTTCATAGCCCAGGTTCAACAACACTTCGGCGATGCCGCACATGCCCACGCCGCCGATACCGACGAAGTGGATGCGACGGATGCGGCGCATTTCCGGTTGCGGCATGGCTTTCTGATTCTCAACCATGGACCACCTCCAGACAGGTATCGACCACGCTACGGGTGGCATCGGGTTTCGCCAGACGGCGGGCCGCTTGGGCCATTTCTTCGAGTCGTTGCGGTTGCATCAAGACCTCTGTCAGGCGCGCGGCAAGGTCCGCGGCACCAGTCGTTCTTTGCGGCATCAGGAAGGCAGCGCCTTCACGGGCCAAATAATCGGCGTTGCGGGTCTGGTGATCGTCGATGGCATGGGGCAAAGGCACCAGCATCGAGGGCAGACCGGCGGCAGCCAGTTCACTGATGGTCAACGCGCCTGCACGGCACACCACCAGGTCAGCCCAGCCATAGGCCTGGGCCATGTCTTTGATGAACGGCTGCACCTGCGCTTCCACGCCGGCGGCGCGGTAGCGCTCTGCAGTCACTTCATCGTGGTTTTTGCCGGCCTGATGGAACACTTCCGGACGCAAATCGACAGCGACTTGCGCCAGCGCTTCAGGCAGCAACTTGTTCAACGGTTCTGCGCCAAGGCTTCCGCCCAGGATCAGCAAACGCGCTTTGCGACCGGCCAGAGCAGGTCGCGGTGTTTCGAGGAACAGCTCGCTGCGCACCGGGTTGCCGGTGGTACGGCGGCTGTCCGACAGAGTAAAGGTGTCGGGGAACGCTTCACACACTCGGGCGGCGAACGGCACCAGCAACCGATTGGCGGTGCCGGCGACGGCGTTCTGCTCGTGAACGATCACCGGCACACCGGCCAGTTTCGCCGCGAGACCGCCGGGGCCGGTCACGTAGCCACCGAAGCCGACCACACACACCGGACGCAGCCGACGAATGATCGCCCGCGCCTGCCAGACCGATTTAAGCAGCATGAGCGGCGCCTTGAGCAGCGACAGCTTGCCCTTGCCGCGCAGGCCACTGGCGTTGATGCGATGCAGTTCCAGCCCTGCGGCCGGCACCAGTTCGTTCTCGATCCCGAGTGGCGTGCCGAGCCAGTGCACGGTGTAGCCGCGCGCCTGAAACTCGCGGGCACAGGCCAGCGCCGGGAATACGTGGCCGCCGGTTCCGCCGGCCATGATCAATACGTTAGCGCCCATGATTCGGCTCCTCGGCGAAGTCGCTCTCATGGAATTCCATCTCTTCACTGCCCAAATGGGTTCGACTCTCCCACTCGATCCTCAGCAACAGGCCAAGGCAGGCACAGCAGATCACCAGCGAGCTGCCGCCATAACTGAGGAACGGCAAGGTCAGACCCTTGGTTGGCAGCAGGCCGACGTTCACACCGATGTTGATCAGGAACTGACCAATCCACAGGAATGACAGGCCGTACGCCACATAAGCGGCGAAGTACTGCTTGGCTTTCTCGGCCCACAGACCGATGTACATGCCGCGCAGACACACGAACACGAACAGGGCCACGGTGCACAACGAACCCACCGCACCGAGCTCTTCGGCGAGTACCGAGAACACGAAGTCGGTGTGCGCTTCCGGCAGGTAGAACTGCTTTTGCACGCTGTTGCCCAGGCCCACGCCCAGCCATTCACCACGACCGAACGCGATCAGCGCTTGCGACAACTGATAACCGGCGCCGAACTGGTCGGCCCACGGGTCGGCGAAGTTGGTCAGACGCGCCATCCGGTACGGCTGCATCTGAATCAGCAGGACCACGGCCCCGACCGCCAGCACCACCATCAGCGAGAAGCGGAACAAGCCGACCCCGCCAAGGAACAGCATCGCCGCCGCAGCCCCCATCATTACAACGGTGGCACCGAAGTCCGGCTCCATCAGCAACAGACCGGCCATTGGCAGCAGCACGATGAACGGCTTGAAGAAACCCATCCAGCTCTCGCGCACTTCTTTCTGGCGACGCACCAGATATCCGGCGAGGTAAATCACCACGAATACCTTGGCGATCTCCGAGGGCTGCACGTTGAAGAAGCTGAAACCGATCCAGCGCATCGAACCGTTAACCTCACGGCCGATCCCCGGGATGATCACCATGATCAGCAGGCCGAATGCACCCAGCAGCATCAACCAGCCAAGGCGTTGCCAGGTGGCGATCGGAATCATCATAGTGATGATGCACGCGCCCAATCCCAGCACCACATAGATAAGGTGGCGGATCATGTAATACAGCGGACTGCCCGACTGCGCGGCTGCCACTTCGGTGGAGGCCGAAGCGATCATGATCAGGCCCAAGCCGAGCAGCGCCAGGCAACCGGCGAGCATCGGGAAGTCGAGATCGATGCCGCGCCCGGTAATCAGCGGCGACGGGTACGGCTTGATGATATTTCTCAGGTTCATGCCAATTCCTCCACGGCGCGGACGAACTGGTGACCACGGTCTTCATAATTCTTGAACATGTCGAAACTGGCACAGGCCGGCGACAGCAGCACCACATCACCCGGTTGGGCGGCGACGCGACATTGCGCGACAGCATCAACCAGGGAGGTTGCGCGAATCAGTGGCACGCCATCGCCGATGGCCGCGCCGATCTTGTCGGAGTCGCGGCCCATCAGGATCACGGCGCGGCAGTTGGCTGCCACCGGATCACGCAGGTCGTTGAACTCGGCACCTTTGCCATCACCACCGGCGATCAGGATGACCTTGCCGTCGATGTCCGCACCCAGGCCTTCGATGGCCGCCAGTGCGGCGCCAACGTTGGTGGCTTTGGAATCGTTGTAGTAAGCGACACCGTCCAGATCACGCACCCACTGGCAGCGGTGTTCGAGACCGGCGAAGGTGCGCAGGGCCGCAAGCATTGCGTCGAATGGCAGGCCGACCGCATGGCCGAGCGCCAGCGCCGCCAGTGCGTTGGACTGGTTGTGCGCGCCACGAATTTTCAGCTCGCGGACTGGCATCAGGTTCTGGAATTCGAAGGCCAGATACTTCTCGCCCTCTTCTTCGCGGATACCGAATGCCTTGAAATCAGGTTTGGTCAGGCCGAACGTCCAGCATGGCTGGCCCTCGCCCATCAGTGGACGGGTCAGTGCATCCTGACGGTTGACCACGAACTGCTTGGCACCACGGAAGATCCGGTGCTTGGCCAGGTGGTACGCCGGCAGACCACTGTAGCGATCCATGTGGTCTTCGCTGATGTTCAGCACGGTCGCCACTTCAGCGTTGAGCTGATCGGTGGTTTCCAGCTGAAAGCTCGACAGCTCCATCACGTACAACTCGACATCGTCGCTGAGCAGATCCAGCGCCGGGGTACCGAGATTGCCGCCCACCGCCACACGTTTGCCGGCCGCAGCCGCCATCTCGCCGACCAGGGTGGTGACGGTGCTTTTCGCGTTGGAACCGCTGATGGCCACAATCGGCGCCTTCGCGTTACGCGCGAACAGCTCGATGTCACCGGACAGTTTCACGCCACGGGCCGCAGCGGCTTGCAGGGCCGGGGTCGCCAGCGCCAGGCCGGGGCTCACGTAGAGCTCGTCGGCACGGCAGAGGAATTCAACGTCCAGCTCGCCACAACGCACTTCCACGTGCGGATAGTCACGCTTGAGCGTGGCCAGTTCCGGTGGATTCTCCCGCGTATCGGCCACGGCAAACGACGTGCCCCGGTTCGCCAGGAAGCGAACCAGGGACATGCCGCTCTTGCCGAGGCCGACAACGATGCGGAAGTGGTCAGAAGCGATCAGAGACACTCGTTCTACCTCAGCTTCAGGGTGGCAAGGCCAACCAGCACGAGAATCACGGTGATGATCCAGAAACGGACGATCACGCGCGGCTCGGGCCAGCCCTTGAGTTCAAAGTGGTGGTGTATCGGTGCCATGCGGAATACTCGGCGACCGGTCAGCTTGAAGGATGCAACCTGGATGACCACCGACAGGGTTTCCATCACGAACACGCCGCCCATGATGAACAGGACGATCTCCTGACGGACGATCACGGCGATGGTGCCCAGTGCAGCACCCAGCGCCAGTGCGCCGACGTCGCCCATGAAGACTTGGGCCGGATAGGTGTTGAACCAGAGGAAACCCAGACCGGCACCGATCAATGCGCCGCAGAACACAATCAGTTCGCCTGCGCCCGGTACATACGGGATCAACAGGTATTCAGCGAATTTCACGTTACCCGACAGGTAGCAGAAGATGCCGAGACCACCGCCGACCATCACGGTTGGCATGATCGCCAGACCGTCGAGGCCGTCGGTGAGGTTGACCGCGTTGCTCGAACCGACGATCACGAAGTAGGTCAGCACGATGAAGCCGAAGCCCAGCGGAATGCTGTAATCCTTGAGCATCGGCAGGATCAGCGTGGTTTCCACCGGCGTCGAAGCGGTCATATAAAGGAAGATCGCCGCGCCCAGACCAAACACCGACTGCCAGAAATACTTCCAGCGGCTCGGCAAGCCACGCGAATTCTTCTCGATGACTTTGCGGTAATCGTCGACCCAGCCAATGGCGCCGAACAACAGGGTCACCAGCAGCACGGTCCAGACATAGCGGTTGCTCAGGTCAGCCCAGAGCAACGTACTGACGCCGATGGACGACAGAATCAGCGCGCCGCCCATGGTCGGGGTACCCGACTTGGACAGGTGCGATTGCGGGCCGTCGTTACGAACGGACTGGCCGATCTGACGGTTCTGCAGTGTGCGGATCATCCACGGGCCATAGCACAGCGACAAAACCAGCGCGGTCAGCACACCGAGGATCCCACGCAGGGTCAGGTACTGAAAGACCGCGAAGCCTTTGTGGAACTGTTGCAGATACTCCGCTAGCAGCAGCAGCATTAATGTTTCTCCAGACTGGACCCGCACAGAGCCGCAACGATGTTTTCCATCGCTGCACTGCGCGAACCCTTGATCAAAATGGTGGTGTTTGTGTCCTGCTCGGCGTCCAGGGCCTGGATCAATTCGGCCTGTGTGCCGAAGTGATGCGCCTGCTCACCGAATGCGTTGACGGCGTGAACCATGTTCGGTCCGACCGCGTAAAGCGCGGATACCTTGCCCCGGGCGTACTCACCCACGTCGCGGTGCCCCTGCTCCGCCCAATCGCCCAACTCGCCGATATCTCCGAGCACCAGGACGGTGCGGCCGGAAAAGCCGGCGAGTATATCAACGGCCGCGCACATCGAGGTGGGGTTTGCGTTGTAAGTGTCATCAATCACGCGCATGCCGTTTTTCGCCAATTGCGCGACGGTGCGGCCCTTGACCGGTTGCACCGCGCCAAGGCCAGTGGCGATGCCGAACAGCGACACACCCAGGGCGTGGGCAGCAGCGGCGGCGGCCATGGCGTTGGCAACGTTATGGGTGCCGAGCAGGTTCAGTTGAACGCGCTCGCTACCTTCCGGCGTGTGCAGATTGAAGGCCGGGCAACCGCGGGCATCAGTGCTCAGGTCGCTGGCGTAGAAGTCCGCTTGAGTGTTGCTCAGCGCGAAGGTCAGCACCTTGCGACCGGCAGCGCGGGTCTTCCAGATACCAAAGGCCTTGTCGTCAAGGTTGAGCACGGCAATGCCATCGGCCGCCAGCCCTTCGATGATTTCGCCTTTGGCTTCGACGATTTTTTCCGGGCCACCGAACTCACCAACGTGAGCGGTACCGGCATTGTTCAGGATCGCTACGTGAGGCTTGGTCAGCCCGACGGTGTAGGCGATTTCGCCCAGACGCGAGGCGCCCAGTTCGATCACAGCGGAGGTGTGTTCCGGCGCGAGTTCGATCAGTGTCAGCGGAACGCCGAGGTCGTTGTTCAGGTTGCCGCGTGTTGCCAGCACCGGACCGCGCGTGCGCAGGATGCTGGCGAGCATTTCCTTGACCGTGGTCTTGCCGCTGGAACCGGTCACGGCAGCCACCGGCTGAGTGAACGCGGCACGGTTCAAGGCCCCCAACTGGCCCAGGGCCTGACGGGTGTCCTTGACCAGCAATTGCGGCAAGGTGCTGTCGGCGACTTCGCGCTCGACCAGTGCAGCAACGGCGCCTTTGCCGGCGACGTCGTTCAGATAATCATGACCGTCGAAACGCGGGCCAGTCAGGGCAATAAACAGTTGGCCGGGTTTGATCCCGCGGCTGTCGATGCTCACGCCATCGAAACTGGCATCGGCGCTGATCAGGCGTGCGTCGAGTGCGTTGGTCAGCTCGCTGAGTGTCAGGGCCTCAAGCATGGGCCACCTCCCAAGCGGTCAGCGCGTGATCCGCTTCGACCAGGTCAGAGAAGGCGTGACGCTCGCCGTTGATTTCCTGATAGTCCTCGTGACCTTTACCGGCCAGAACGATCACGTCATCCGCCGAAGCACCAGCAATGAATTGCGCGATTGCCTGACCACGACCGGAGACGAAGGTGACTTTATCCACAGCCGTGAAACCGGCGCGGATGTCATCGAAAATCACTGCGGGGTCTTCGGTGCGCGGATTGTCATCGGTGACAAGCACTTGATCGGCCAGACGCTCGACCACTTCAGCCATCAACGGACGCTTGCCGCGATCACGGTCACCGCCACAGCCGAACAGGCACAGCAACTGACCTTTGACGTGCGGGCGCAAAGCCGTCAGGACTTTTTCCAGTGCATCCGGGGTGTGCGCGTAATCGACCACCACCAACGGCTGAGTGCCGCCGCCAAGACGCTGCATGCGTCCGGCCGGGCCTTCGAGTTTTGGCAGTACCTTGAGAATTTCGTCGAGCGCGTAATCCAGGCCGAGCAAGGCGCCAACGGCTGCCAATACGTTGCTCAGGTTGAAACGACCGAGCAGCGTGCTGCGCAGATGATGCTCGCCCTGCGGCGTGACCAAGGTGGCGCGCACGCCGTGATCGTCAAACTGCGCTTCGCGGCAGTACAGGTAAGCGCTGCTGTCGAGCAGGCTGTAGGTGATCAAACGCGACTCGCGTTTTTCGGCGGCCAGTTGCCGGCCGAAATCGTCGTCGAGGTTGACCACACGGCATTTCAGATCATTCCAGGCGAACAACTTGGCCTTGGCCTGCGCGTAAGCCTCCATCGTGCCGTGATAATCCAGATGATCGCGGGACAGGTTGGTCATCACGGCAACGTCGAACGCCAGCGCGGTGACGCGACCCTGATCCAGACCGTGGGACGACACTTCCATGGTCACCGCTTTGGCACCAGCCTTTTTCAGGTCGCCCAGAGTCGCTTGCACGGCGATCGGATTCGGCGTGGTGTGCAGGCCGCTTTGCAATGCGCCATAGAAGCCGGAACCGAGGGTGCCGACAATGCCGCAATGCTGGCCGAGCAGGTCCAGCGCCTGCGCAACCAGTTGGGTCACGCTGGTTTTACCGTTGGTGCCCGTCACCCCCACCAGGTTCAGGTGATGGCTTGGCTCACCGTAAAAACGCCCGGCGATGTCCGACAGCTGCGCTGCCAGACCCTTGACCGGAATCAGCGGCACATCGGTGATTGGCAGCACAGTGGCGCCTTCCACTTCATAGGCCACAGCAGCGGCGCCACGTTGCAAGGCATCGGCAATGTGCGCACGCCCATCGAATTTGCCGCCCGGCACCGCGAGGAACAGGTCGCCCGCACGTACGTTACGGCTATCCAGCGCCAATTCACGGATCAACAGATCGTGGCCGGCGTGGGGGAATATCTTGTTCAGACTCAATGACATCAGCCGCGCCCTCCATTGGCTTTCAGCGGAACGACCGGGGTAGTGTTGGCCTGTTGTGGGGTCGGCAGGTTATCCGGGGTCACGTTCATCAAGCGCAGGGTGCCGGACATCACACGGCTGAACACCGGCGCGGAAACCAGACCACCGTAGTAACCGGCCTTGCTTGGTTCATCGATCACCACAACGATGGCGTAACGCGGATCGCTCATCGGGCCGAAGCCGGCGAACAGCGAACGGTAGGAGTTTTCGGCGTAGCCCTTGGTGCCCACCGAAGTCTTGCGCGCCGTACCCGATTTGCCCGCCACGTGATATGCCGGCACCTGCGCACGGAACACACCACGCGGGGCTTCGATCACCTGGGTCAACATGCCCTGCAAGGTTTTCGCGACAGTTTCCGGCAGCACTTGCGTGGTCTGCGGCATCTTGTCGGTTTTGATCAGCGTCAGCGGCGCGAGGCGACCGTTGTTGGCCAGCGCCGAGAAGGCGTGAACCAGTTGAATCGCAGTGACGGAAATACCGTAACCGTAGGACAGCGTGGCCGTCTCTGCCTTGCGCCATTCGCGGTAGTTCGGCAGGTTGCCGACACGCTCGCCTGGGAAGCCGAGGCCGGTGTCCTGGCCGAGACCGACTTTCTGCGCCAGGCGGAAAATCGTTTCACCGCCGATATCGAACGCGACCTTACTCATGCCGACGTTACTGGAATTGATCAGGATGCCGGTCAGGTCGAGCACCGGGCCTTCAGACCTCGAAACGTCCTTGATGGTGTATTTGCCGATCTGCAGCGTGCCTGGATAAACCTCGACGGTATCGCTCGGTTTCCAGCGGCCGGTTTCGATCGCGGCGGCCATCGAGATGGCTTTCATGGTCGAACCCGGTTCAAACACGTCGATCATCGCGCGGTTACGCATCATCGCCGGTTGCAGGTTGCGACGGTTGTTCGGGTTGTAGGTGGGCTGGTTGACCATGGCGAGGATCTCGCCGGTCTTCACGTCCATGATCACCAGGCTGCCAGCCTTGGCGCCGTTCTCGATGATCGCGTTACGCAGCTCGCGGTTGGCCAGATATTGCAGGCGCAGGTCAATGGACAACGCCAAGGGCTTGCCGGCCTTGGCGTTCTTGGTGACCTGGACATCCTTGATCAGCCGACCGCGCCGATCCTTGATGACTTGTCGCTTGCCCGGCACACCGGCCAGCCATTCGTCGTAGGCCAGTTCGACGCCTTCGCGCCCGTGATCATCGATGTCGGTAAAGCCGACCATGTGCGCGGTAACCTCACCGGCAGGGTAGAACCGGCGGAATTCTTCGATGCCGTAAACGCCCGGCACTTTCAGGTCGAGCACGGACTGGCCCTGCTCAGGGGTTAGCCCGCGCACCAGATAAATGAATTCTTTACTGGCCTGCGCCTCAAGGCGTTCGGCCAGGGCTTTAGGGTCCTGACCCAGTGCGGCAGCCAGTGCTGGCCACTTCTCTTTGGCCGCCTGCATTTCCTTGGGGTTGGCCCACAGGGTGGTCACCGGGGTACTGACGGCCAAAGGCTCGCCGTTACGGTCGGTGATCAGACCACGGTGAGCAGGAATCGGGATGTGACGAAGACTGCGTGCATCGCCCTGACCCTTGAGGAAGTCACGGTCAACCACTTGCAGGTCAATGATGCGCCAGCAGATCGCAGCCACCATCAAACCGAGCAGCGTCACCATCAGGCGGAAGCGCCACGGAAACAGTGCGCCTTCAAGTTTCATCATGGCGCCACCATCTTCACGTCAGCCGCGCCAGGGATATGCATTTTCAGTTGTTCGGTGGCCAGCACTTCGATCCGGCTGTGCGCGGTCCAGGTGCTTTGCTCGAGAATCAAGCGCCCCCACTCGGCCTGCGCCTTGTCGCGCACGCTGAGTTCGTTGTAAAGATTGTTGAGCAGCTGGCGGTTCCAGTGAGCGCTGTAAGACACAGCGATGGCCGACACGAGCACGCCAATAAACAGCAGCAGCATGAAAAAGCTGCCGCCGGGCAGTGGCTTGGCGAAAAGCTTGCTCAACGCAGTTTCTCCGCGACGCGCATGACGGCGCTACGGGAACGTGGGTTGGCTTTGAGTTCGGCGTCGGAGGCCGTCTGCGCTTTGCCATGGACTTTGATTTTCGGCTCGAACGCCACATGGCGAACCGGCAGGTTGCGCGGCAGGTTATCGGCTTCGCCTTTCACCAGCTTGCGCATGAACAATTTGACGATGCGGTCTTCCAGCGAATGGAAGCTGATCACGACCAGACGGCCGCCCACTTCCAGGGCTTCCAGCGCCGCTTCGAGGCCGGCTTCCAGATCGCCCAATTCGTTGTTGACGTGAATGCGCAAACCCTGGAACGCACGGGTGGCCGGGTTCTTGCCCTTTTCCCATGCCGGGTTGGCAACCTTGAGCACTTCGGCCAGATCGGCGGTACGCTCGAAAGGTTTGATATCGCGACGCTCGGCGACGGCACGCGCCATGCGACCGGAGAAACGCTCTTCACCGTATTCCTTGAACACCCGGGCGATTTCTTCAGCCGGCGCGGTGTTGACGAATTCAGCGGCGCTGATGCCGCGGGACGGATCCATGCGCATGTCCAGCGGACCGTCGTTGAGGAAACTGAAACCGCGCTCAGCGTCATCGAGCTGCGGCGAGGACACGCCCAGGTCGAGCAGAATACCGCTGACCTTGCCGGCCAGACCGCGTTCGGCGATTTCCGAACCGAGTTCGGCAAAGCTGCGCTGCACAACGACAAAGCGGCCGTCTTCGGCCGCTAGCGTTTGCCCGGTGGCAATCGCTTGAGGATCTTTGTCGAATCCGATGAGTCGACCGTCCGGCCCGAGCTGGCTGAGGATCAACCGACTGTGTCCGCCGCGCCCGAACGTACCGTCCAGATAGCAGCCATCAGGACGTACGGCGAGAGCCTCGACGGCTTCGTCAAGCAGTACGGTGATGTGGTTAAAGCCGCTATCAATAGTCACAGGATCAAATCACGCAGTTCATCAGGCATCGCGCCCGGTTGTTGAATGGCAGCAAGGTCAGCGGCAGATACCGCATTCCATGCATCCTCGTCCCACAATTGGAACTTGTTCAGTTGGCCCACCAGCATCGCTTTCTTATCAAGCTTTGCGTATTCGCGCAGACGCGGTGGAACCAGAAAACGACCACTGCCATCGAGTTCGAGGTCGACGGCATTACCAATCAATAAACGCTGCAAGCGGCGGTTCTCTTCACGAAGCGAAGGGAGCGCGCGCAACTTGGTTTCAATAATTTCCCACTCGTCGAGCGGGTAGACGCAAAGGCACGGATCAACGGCATCAATGGTGACGATCAATTGGCCAGAACTACGCGAAACCAGCTCGTCACGGTACCGGCTCGGCATAGCGAGACGGCCCTTTGCATCGAGACTGATAGCGTTAGCTCCGCGAAACACGTCTGCGTTTCTCCAATTTTTATCGTTTTGAGCTCAAAAAACCCACTTCATGCCACTTTCCGCCACTTGTGCACACTATAGGAATGCGGCCACCACACCGTCAAGGCGCGGATTAAAGGAAAAGCCTTACAGAACGGAGATTTAGGAGCATAAAAGGAGGAGTAACGAGAATCTGACGGAGACTTTTGACCCATAACTTGATGCAGCACTGAAAGCTGCGCTCGAAAGTTAAAGTAATTTGTTAAGAGTAAGATTTTTTCGGTATTACAAAAGCGCTTCTGCTGTTGATTGAAGCAAGGTGGGAAAAGGCTATTACTGCAATTGCCGCTGCCGAACTTTCAGAGCAGGCCTGCTGATATTACACAGCCCCGATGCCATTGATTCAAGCAGGGAAAGAAAAAGGTGGAGAGTCGATCTGTAAGCCGGGTTCTGTCTTGAACAGTCATTCGTCTACGATGGCCATCACTGGACATCTTTAGCAACCTACCCGGTCCCAGCGCGGGCCACGCCTTGGGACCCTATTTGGTCTTGCTCCAAGTGGGGTTTACCTAGCCACGAACTGTTGCCAGACGCGCGGTGCGCTCTTACCGCACCTTTTCACCCTTACCGGCGCTTGAGCGCTTAGGCGGTTATTTTCTGTGGCACTTTCCGTAGGCTCACGCCTCCCAGGCATTACCTGGCACTTCGCCCTATGGAGCCCGGACTTTCCTCCCCCCCCTAATTTTCATAGAGGGCAGCGACTGTCCGATCGACTCTCCGCCGCGAAGGTTAACGGCAGAGCGAGCGAAGAACAAGCGCTAAAAGCCTCAAGACCGCTACGGGCGACGGCTTACACGTCTTTCTGTTTATCCAGCGCGACCTGATACAGGACGTTTTTACGCTCACCGGTGATCTGCGCTGCCAGCGCGGCGGCACGCTTGAGCGGCATCTCTTCGAGCAACAGATTGAGGATGCGCATGGCTTCGCTGCTGACCGCGTCCTCGCTCTCAGGGGCAGTCCAGCCGGCGACCAGCACCACGCATTCGCCGCGCTGCTGATTGCTGTCGGACTCGACAAATGCGCGCAACTCAGCCAGTGGCAGCCCCTTGAGCGTTTCAAAGGTCTTGGTGATTTCACGGGCCAGCAGTGCCTGCCGTTCGCCGCCGAACACTGCTTCCATGTCCTGTAGACATTCCAGAATGCGGTGCGGGGCTTCATAGAAAATCAGCGTACGCGGCTCTTCCTTGACTGCTTCGAGCCGCGCCTTGCGCCCAACCGACTTGGCCGGCAGGAAACCTTCGAAAATGAATCGATCAGACGGCAGGCCTGCTGCCGACAATGCTGCGATCAAAGCGCAGGCACCCGGCACCGGCACCACATTGATCCCGGCAGCACGGGCCTGACGCACCAGGTGATAGCCCGGATCGGAAATCAGCGGCGTGCCCGCGTCGGAAATCAGCGCGACGCTATCTCCCGCCAGCAGACGGGTGATAAAGCGGCTACCTTCATCTCGTTCGTTATGTTCGTGGCAAGCGGCCAACGGCGTCGAAATACCGAAGTGCTGCATCAGTCGTTGCGAGTGACGCGTATCCTCGGCAGCGATCAGCGCCACTTCACGGAGGATTTTCAGTGCCCGGGCGCTGATGTCGTCCAGGTTGCCGATGGGCGTCGCCACCACATAAAGCGAGCCGGCAGCGGAATTCAGGGAACCTGGAGCAGTCAAAGCGCACACCTCATGATCGGTAAAAACCGGCATTGTAACGCGTCACGAGGCTTGCTACGTCCTCTGCTAGCCTGCGGTTTTTGCGCGCAGTCATGCGACGCCGCAACATTTACTTCAGCTAAATTGACCGATTCACGCCAGCAACATCGCGCCCCGGCCAGTGCTTGGGTACAATTCCACGCTAATTTGATCGAGTATCAGGAACACTTACATGATCGCTTGCCTGCGGCTGTTCACTGCCCTCTGCCTCGCTGCCCTTTTGGCGGCTTGCGCCAGCTCCCCTTCCTCCAGCCTTGGCGAACTTCCACGGACTCCGGACGCCAGCATCGAGCAACTGCTCGAACAGGCTTCCCAGGCTAAAACCCCGGAAAAAGCCGCCCTGTTGCGCCTGAGCGCAGCAGACCTGGCTTATCGCCAAGGCAATGCCGGGCAGTCTGCGCAGATCCTGCAACAAGTGCCGGTGGAGCAACTCAAGCCGGGCCAGCAGATTTTTGCCAATACGCTGTCCGCCGAACTGGCGATGACGCGTAACCAGCCGAAAGCGGCGCTGACCGCCCTGAGCCATCCAAGCCTGCAGAAACTGGGTGAAATGCCGGAAGAGCAACAGGTCCGCACCGGCACCGTTCATGCCCGCGCCCTCGAAGCCGATGGCCAGACCCTGGCCGCCGCCCGCGAGCGCATCTTCATTGCGCCGATGCTGAAAGACGAAGCTGCGAGCAAGAACCATGAAGCGATCTGGACATTGATCGCCTCGCTGCCGACCGATCAACTGCAACCGAACACCACCGATGACCTCGGCGGCTGGATGGGTCTGGCGCTGGCCGTGAAAACCGCCGGCACGCTCGAACAGCAACAAGCCGCAATCGATACCTGGCGCGCGCAGAATCCAAAGCACCCGGCGGCAATCAATCTGCCGCTGCCGCTGACCAGGCTCAAGGAACTGACCAGCCAGCCGCTGAGCAAAATCGCCCTGCTGCTGCCACAGGACGGCCAACTGGCGTCGGTCGGCAAAGCACTGCGCGAAGGGTTCATGGCTGCGCACTATCAGGCCCAACAGGCCGGGCAGAAGCCACCAGCGATCGAGTTCTATGACAGCTCGAAACTGACCTCCATGGACGAGTTCTACCGCAAGGCTCAGGCTGACGGCGTGCAACTGGTCGTCGGCCCACTGGAAAAAACGCTGGTCAAACAACTGAGCACCCGCCCGCAACTGCCGATCACCACCCTCGCGCTGAACTACAGCGAAGGCGATCAAGGTCCGGCGCAACTGTTCCAGTTTGGCCTGGCCGCTGAAGACGAAGCACGAGAAGTATCCCGCCGTGCCCGCGCCGACGGCCTGCAACGCGCCGCGATCATGGTGCCGAAAGGCGAATGGGGCGACCGCGTCCTGCGTGCGTTCAGCCAGGATTGGCAAGCCAATGGCGGCAGCATCATTGCCACCGAGCGTATCGACCAGCCAGTGCAACTGGCCCAGCAAATTGCCGACATGTTCCAGCTGCGCCAGAGCGAAGCCCGCGCCAAGAGCCTGCAAAATGCTGCAGGCACCAACGTCGCCGCTCAGCCATCGCGCCGCCAGGACATCGAATTCATCTTTCTCGCCGCGACTCCGCAACAGGCGCAGCAGATCAAACCGACCCTGAATTTCCAGTACGCCGGTGACGTTCCTGTCTATGCGACCTCGCACGTTTACAGCGCCAGCGGCGATGTGAACCAGTACAACGACATGAACGGCGTCCGCTTCTGCGAAACGCCCTGGCTGCTGGAAACCAGCGATCCGCTGCGCCAGCAAGTCACCGCGCAATGGCCACAAGCCGCCGGCAGCCTTGGGCGCCTGTACGCCATGGGCGCCGATGCTTATCGTCTGGCACCGCGTCTGGGCCAACTCAAAGCTCTGCCGGACAGCCGCATCGAAGGTCAGTCGGGCAGCCTCAGCATGACCCAGACTCAGCGTATTGTGCGTCAACTGCCTTGGGCTCAGTTCGTCAGCGGCCAGGTTCAGCGCCTGCCGGACACCCAGCGCTAATGCCTGACAGGTCACGCTCGCAAAGCGGTAAGGATGCCGAGCGCCAGGCGCTCGAACATCTACAAAATCAGGGGCTGCGCCTGCTGGCGCAGAACTGGTTATGTAAACGCGGCGAGCTTGATCTGGTCATGCTTGATGGCGATACAGTAGTATTCGTTGAAGTTCGCTATAGAAAAAACACTCAATGGGGTGGTGCGCTCGCTAGCATCGATGGGCGCAAGCAGCAGAAACTGATTTTCGCTGCACAGTATTTTCTTCAGCGCGAGTCGCGTTGGGCCAATTCCCCCTGCCGCTTCGACGTGGTGGCCATCGACAGCCATCCGAGTCAGCTGAATTGGTTGCAGAATGCTTTCGACAGTTGATTGCCTGCCGCCAACCCGGATATTTCCACCCGACAACTTTTGCTCTTTGCTTTGCGGGCTGCACATTCATGTGCCGAACAGCCGCGCTACTTAAGGTCACACAGATGGACATGCAATCGCGAATTCGCCAGCTTTTTCAGGCCAGTATCGACACCAAGCAACAGGCGATGGACGTACTTGCACCGCACATCGAGCAAGCCAGCCAGATCATGGTCAACGCCCTGCTCAACGAAGGCAAAATGCTTTCGTGCGGCAACGGTGGTTCTGCCGGCGACGCCCAGCATTTCTCCTCGGAACTGCTCAACCGCTTCGAGCGCGAGCGCCCGAGCTTGCCGGCCATCGCCCTGACCACAGACACGTCGACGATCACCTCGATCGCCAACGACTACAGCTACAACGAAGTGTTCTCCAAGCAGATCCGCGCACTCGGTCAGCCAGGCGATGTTTTGCTGGCGATTTCGACCAGCGGTAACTCGGCGAACATTATTCAAGCGATCCAGGCCGCACATGATCGCGAAATGATTGTCGTAGCTTTGACCGGACGCGATGGCGGCGGCATGGCGTCACTGCTGTTGCCCGAGGACGTCGAGATTCGCGTACCGGCCAACGTCACTGCACGTATTCAAGAAGTCCACTTGCTGGCGATCCATTGCCTCTGCGATCTGATCGACAGCCAACTGTTCGGGAGTGAAGAATGACCCCTAATCGCCTTGGCCTTCTGGCCTTGACTCTGTGCCTCGGCATCAGCGGCTGCACTTCGGTGGTGAATGCCAGCCGTGAAGCGCCGATTGATGACGACCGCGGCACTCGCACCTTCGGCAGCAAGATCGATGACTCGCTGATCGAAACCAAAGTGGGCGTTAACGTGGCCAAGGCCGACCCGGCTCTGGACAACGACTCGCACGTGGTCGTCACCAGTTTCAACGGCGTCGTGCTGCTGGCTGGCCAGACACCGCGTGCAGACCTCAAGGCCAAGGCCGAACAGGCCGCTGCCAACGTTCAGCGCGTGAAGAAGGTGCACAACGAGCTGCAAGTGCTGCCACCCTCCTCCCTGCTGGCGCGTCAGAACGACACGTGGCTGACCACCAAGATCAAGACCCAGATGCTCACCGACGCCAGCATTCCGGGCTCGCGCATCAAGGTCGTGACCGAGAATGGCATCGTCTATCTGCTGGGTCTGCTGACCAAGCAGGAAGCCGCTCAGGCGACCAACCTGGTGCAGGGCGTATCCGGCGTGCAGAAGATTGTGAAGCTGTTCGAGTACATCGACTGACACCTGCTTTTGTAGGGGAAAAACAGGCAATAAAAAAGGCGATCCATCCGGATCGCCTTTTTTATTACTTCACTACCTTCAGACTTGGCCGGCCGCTTGGGCGCGGTGGCTCGCTGTCCGGTGGCGGCAGGTCATCGTCCTGCTCGATATCGTCTTCGTCACCCATCGGCGACTCGATATCGAACACCATGCCCTGACCGTTCTCCCGGGCATAAATGCCCAGGATGGCGCTGATCGGCACGTACAGACTGTGCGGGACACCACCGAAGCGACCTTCAAAGGTCACCACGTCGTTGTCCATGTGCAAATGACGCACAGCACTTGGCGAGATGTTCAGAACAATCTGTCCGTCACTGGCGAAACCCTGCGGCACCTGCACGGCTGGGTACTCGGAATTAACCAGCATGTGCGGGGTGCAATCGTTATCCACAATCCACTCGTAGAGCGCGCGGACCAGATAAGGTCGACTGGAGTTCATAGCGGCTCCTTAAGCCTTAGCGCATGTCGCGTTCGACACCAGACAGACTCGCCTGGAAAGCCTCACGCGCAAACGAGCGCTCCATGTAATCAAGCAACGGCTTGGCAGGCCGCGGCAGTTCAATACCCAGAATCGGCAAACGCCAGAGTATTGGCAATAGGCAGCAATCCACCAGACTTTGTTCCTCACTGAGGAAAAACGGCTTGTCGGCAAACAGCGGCGACACGCCAGTCAGGCTTTCGCGCAATTCCTTGCGCGCCACGACGCGCGCGGCCTCCTTGCTTTTAGGATCCAGAATCAGATCCACCAGACCACACCAGTCACGCTGAATGCGATGAATCAGCAGTCGGCTGTTGGCACGTGCCACCGGGTAAACCGGCAGCAACGGCGGGTGCGGGTAACGCTCATCCAGATACTCCATCACCACGGTCGACTCCCACAACGCCAGGTCACGATCGACCAGCGTCGGCAGACTTCCGTAAGGGTTCACCTCAATCAGTTTAGGCGGCTGGCGACCAGCTTCCACATAAATGATTTCGGCGCTGACACCCTTCTCTGCAAGCACGATGCGCACTCGGTGGGAATAGTGGTCGGCGGGGTCGGAGTAGCAGGCCAACCGATTGGTCACGCCCATGGCGATCCTCCTCGCTTGTTGAAATTATCGGAACCGGAAAAACGCGCGCGCCCAGAGGGCGCCTCCCGCAACACCTGGCTTACCAGGCGCTACGTTGTCGGAGGCGCCCTTGGGCGCGCGCGATCAACAGCAATGCTTGAAGCGTATCAGTGCACGTCTTTCCAGTATTCACGCTTGAGCAAATAGGCGAACACAAAGAAGAACGCCAGGTACAGCAAAACGTAAGTACCGATGCGCTGATGTTGCAGCTTAACCGGGTTAGCCGAGTAAGCCAGGAAGGTTACCAGATTCTTGACCTTCTCATCGAACTGCTCTTCATTCAGAGCACCGGATTTCGGCACGATGGTCAGTTGATCGCACGCTTCGTGAGTCAGAGGCGTACCGGTCAGCGGATCATATTGCTTCTTGCCGTCCTCGACGATCTGCACCTGTTTGCAACCTACGACCTGACGACCTTGCAGGCCGACCAGCACGTTAGGCATGCCGACGTTCGGGAAGACCTTGTTGTTCACGCCCCATGGACGTGCAGGGTCTTCGTAGAACGACTTCAGGTAACCGTAGAGCCAGTCAGTACCACGAACGCGAGCCACCAGCGTCAGATCCGGCGGCGCTGCGCCGAACCAGGTCTTGGCGTCGTCCGGCTGCATGCCGATGTTCATGTGGTCACCGATCTTGGCGCCAGTGAACACCAGCTTCTCCAGCATCAGTTCGTGGGGTACGCCAAGATCATCGGCAACCCGCTCGTAACGCTGAAACTTGGCACTGTGGCAACCCATGCAATAGTTGGCAAAGGTACGCGCACCATCCTGCAGAGCGGCCTTGTCGCCGACGTCAATGTCGACTTTTTCCAGTTCCGGACCACCGTGTGGTGCCGCGAAAGACAGGGCAGGCAAAGCAGCAAAAATCAGAGCGAAAAATAACTTTTTCATCAGCCAGTCACCCTTTCCGGAACCGGTTTGGTCTTCTCGAGCCTGGTGTAGAACGGCATCAGAATGAAGTAGGCGAAGTACAGGAAGGTGCAGACCTGCGACAGCAACGTACGACCCGGGGTTGGCGCCAGAACGCCGAGAATGCCGAGGATCACGAACGAAATGCAGAACACCACCAGCCAGATTTTGCTCATCCAGCCTTTATAGCGCATCGACTTGACCGGACTGCGATCGAGCCACGGCAAGACGAACAGCACTGCAATGGCCGCGCCCATGGCGATAACGCCCATGAGCTTGTCCGGTATCGCCCGCAGGATCGCGTAGAACGGCGTGAAGTACCAAACCGGCGCAATGTGCTCTGGCGTCTTGAACGGGTTGGCCGGTTCAAAGTTAGGCTTTTCGAGGAAATAGCCACCCATTTCCGGGAAGAAGAACACGATAAAGCAGAAGATGAACAAGAACACCACAACACCGACAATGTCTTTCACGGTGTAGTACGGATGGAAAGGAATGCCATCCAGCGGGATGCCGTTCTCGTCTTTGTGCTTCTTGATATCGACGCCGTCAGGGTTGTTCGAACCCACTTCATGCAGCGCCAGAATGTGCAGCACCACCAGACCGAGAATCACGATCGGCAAGGCCACAACGTGCAAGGCGAAGAAGCGGTTCAGGGTGATCCCGGAGATCAGGTAGTCACCACGAATCCACTGGGTCAGGTCGTCGCCGATCAGCGGAATCGCACCGAACAGCGAGATGATCACCTGCGCACCCCAGTAGGACATCTGCCCCCAAGGCAGCAAATAACCCATGAAGGCTTCGGCCATCAGCGCCAGGTAGATCAGCATGCCGAACACCCAGACCAGCTCACGCGGTTTCTGGTACGAACCGTAGAGCAAACCACGGAACATGTGCAGATAGACCACGATGAAGAACGCCGAAGCGCCAGTCGAGTGCAGCAGACGCAGGATCGAGCCGTACTCGACGTCGCGCATGATGTATTCAACGGAAGCGAACGCTTCTTCTGCCGACGGGGTGTAGCTCATCGTCAGCCAGACACCGGTGACGATCTGGTTAACCAGAACCAGCAGCGCCAGCGAGCCGAAAAAGTAGAAGAAGTTGAAGTTTTTTGGAGCGTAATACTTGCTGAGATGGTCTTCCCACATTTTTGTGGCAGGGAAGCGCGCATCAACCCAATCCATGAACTTGCTCATCACGCTTTCTCCGTATCGACGCCAATGACAATCAGGTCATCGGTCTCATAGGAATGCGGGGGAACTGGCAGGTTCAAAGGCGCGGGTTGCGACTTGTAGACGCGGCCAGCCAGATCGTAGTGGGAACCGTGGCAAGGGCAGAAATAACCGCCTACCCAGTCTTTACCCAGATCCGCAGGTGCCACTTCGGGACGGAAGGTCGGTGAGCAACCCAAGTGTGTGCAAATCCCGATCAGCAGGAGAATTTCCGGCTTGATCGAACGCACTTCAGGGTCGACATAGGTGGGTTGCGTGGAGTTTTTGGAGGTCGGATCGGAGAGTTGCCCCTCGATCTTTTTAAGATTCCCCAGGATTTCCTCGGTACGGCGGACAATGAACACCGGCTGGCCGCGCCACTCAGCAATCATCTGCTGTCCTGGCTCGATCTTGCTGACATTCACTTTCACCGGTGCACCAGCGGCTTTCGCCTTGGCACTGGGAAACCATGACCCCACGAACGGGACCGCAGCCCCCACCGCTCCTGCAGCACCCACCACGGATGTGGCTGCTACCAAGAAGCGACGCCGGCCTGCATTCACGCCGTCATTGCTCATTCAGTCCTCTCCCATCAGCTTTTGTGGCCTGTTAAATCAGGCATCTACTAAATAAATCAATGTTACTTATAAAAATTTTGCCGAATGGTAATGAAAAGCCCCAATTCTGACAAGGGAATTACCCGGAGCTCTCACCCTCAAGCCTTGCAGTATAGGGGCTCTGCGAATGTGGCAAGTTGTCACAGCGCAATTCTTTTGATAAATCGCAGGCATAAAAAAACGCCCGCTTCCGTGAGGAGGCGGGCGTTCTTTTGAACGCGGAAGCGGAATTAACGCTTCGAGTACTGCGGACGCTTACGCGCTTTACGCAGACCAACTTTCTTACGTTCAACTTCACGGGCGTCGCGAGTAACGAAGCCAGCTTTGCGCAGAGCGCCACGCAGGGTTTCGTCGTAGTCCATCAGAGCGCGAGTGATGCCGTGGCGGATTGCGCCAGCCTGACCACTTACACCACCACCGATCACGGTGACGTAGATGTCGAACTTCTCGACAGTCTCAGTCAGCTCCAGCGGCTGACGAACTACCATGCGGGCAGTTTCGCGGCCGAAGAAGTTTTCCAGCGAACGGTTGTTGATGGAGATATTACCAGTACCCGGACGCAGGAAAACGCGTGCGGTTGCGGTCTTGCGACGGCCAGTGCCGTAATTTTGAGTCGCCGACATAATGTACTATTCCGTTAAAACTTCAGTTCTTGGGGCTGCTGAGCAGTATGTGGGTGTGCAGCGCCCGCATAGACTTTCAGCTTACGGTACATGTCGCGACCCAGCGGGTTTTTAGGCAGCATGCCTTTAACCGCGGTCTCGATCACGCGCTCAGGGGCTTTAGCGATCAGCTTTTCAAAGTTGATCGACTTGATGCCGCCCGGGAAACCGGAGTGGGAGTAGTACATTTTGTCAGTGGTTTTAGCACCGGTAACACGAATCTGCTCAGCATTGATTACGACGATGTAGTCGCCGGTATCAACGTGAGGAGTGTACTCAGGCTTGTGCTTGCCACGCAGACGGCTCGCGATTTCGGTGGCCAGACGACCCAGGGTCTGACCAGCAGCGTCGACGACAAACCAGTCGCGCTTTACTGTTTCTGGTTTAGCAGTAAAAGTTTTCATTCTTTATAGCCTCAGGGGCCGCCCTGTAAATTAGACGGCGGATCTTACTGAATAGTGCGTACTTTGACAAGTCAAAGGCAGCCGGATACAGACGCTTTCGGGGGCTCGGGTCGGCGCGTCCGTTCAACGGCAAGATTCTTCGGCGGCGGCGCATCACTTCCACTGCAGAAAGAGGTCGGCAATTATGCAGATTGCGAAAAATATTTCAACCTGCTTTTATGATTGTTTTGCCCAAGGAGCACCCGATGGACTATCGCCAGCTAGGCCGTACCGACCTGAACGTGAGTGCAATCTGCCTCGGCACCATGACCTGGGGCGAGCAAAACACTGAAGCTGAAGCCTTCGCCCAGATCGAACGGGCCAAAGAGGCCGGGATCAATTTCATCGACACCGCCGAGATGTATCCGGTACCGCCGAAAGCCGAAACCTACGCCACCACCGAGCGTTATATCGGCAATTACTTCAAAAGCCGTGGTGATCGCGCCGACTGGATCCTGGCCAGCAAGATCGCCGGCCCCGGCAACACCATCGACTACATCCGCGACAAAAACCTGCGCCACAACCGCCAACACATCACGGAAGCGGTGGATGCCAGCCTCAAGCGTCTGCAGACCGATTACATCGACCTCTACCAACTGCACTGGCCGGAGCGCAGCACCAACTTTTTTGGACAGCTGGGCTACAAACACAAGATCGAAGCCAACCTGACGCCACTTGAAGACACCCTCGAAGCACTCGACGAGCAAGTGAAGGCCGGCAAAATCCGCCACATCGGCCTGTCCAACGAAACGCCGTGGGGCACCATGCGCTTCCTCGCCCTGGCCGAAGCACGGGGCTGGCCGCGTGCCGTGTCGATCCAGAACCCGTACAACCTGCTCAACCGCAGCTTTGAAATTGGCCTGGCAGAAATCGCCATCCGCGAACAATGCGGCTTGCTCGCCTATTCGCCGCTGGCGTTCGGTTTCCTGTCCGGCAAGTACGAAGGTGGCGCGCGCCCACCAAAAGGTCGTCTGAGCCTCTACAGCCGCTTCAGCCGCTATTTCAACGCGCAATCGGAAGCGGCGTGCAGCCGTTATGTCGCACTGGCCCGTGAACACGGTCTGGATCCGGCGCAAATGGCCTTGGCGTTCGTGACTCAGCAGCCGTTCGTCACCAGCAACATCATTGGCGCGACGACGCTTGAGCAACTGGACAGCAACATCGCCAGTTTCGATCTGAAACTGTCGGATGAAGTGCAGGCGGGGATCGAGGCGATTCACAAGGATCATCCGAACCCTGCGCCGTGATCGTTTGATGCACCGCCTTCGCGAGCAAGCTCGTTCCCACAGGAGATCACCGTACCTGTGGGAGCGAGCCTGCTCGCGAAGGGGCCTGTCAACTCACTGCAAGACTCAAAGCGACCGCGCAATGATCTCCTTCATGATTTCATTGGTGCCGGCATAAATCCGCTGCACCCGCGCATCCGCCCACGCCCGAGCCACCGGGTATTCCCACATGAACCCGTAACCGCCGTGCAACTGCACGCATTCGTCGAGCACCTTGCATTGCAGGTCGGTGCCCCAGTACTTGGCCATCGCGGCCGTCGGCACGTCGAGCTTGCCTTGCAGATGCAGCTCAAGACAGCGATCAACGAACACGCGACCGATCTGAATTTCCGTGGCCATTTCCGCCAGTTTGAAGCGGGTGTTCTGGAAATCGGCAATCGCCTTGCCGAATGCCTTGCGATCACGGGTGTAATCGATTGTCCATTGCAACGCTGCTTCTGCCGAAGCAAGACCACCAATCGCCACGGTCAACCGTTCTTGCGGCAATTCCTGCATCAGGTAAGCGAACCCCGCCCCGGCCTGCCCCAGTAAATTTTCCTTCGGCACGCGTACGTCCTGGAAGAACAATTCCGACGTATCCTGGGCCTTCATTCCGACCTTCTCCAGGCGTTTGCCCTTCTCGAAGCCCGGCGTATTCGCCTCCACCAGAAACAGACTCGTCCCCTTGGCGCCGGCCTTCGGATCGGTCTTGGCGACGACAATCACCAGATCAGCAAGAAAGCCGTTGGTGATAAAGGTCTTGGAGCCGTTGATCACGTACTCGTCACCGTCCAGCACGGCGGTGGTCTTGACGCCTTGCAGGTCGGAACCCGCGCCGGGCTCAGTCATGGCAATGGCCGTGACCATCTCGCCCGACACCAGTTTCGGCAGGTATTTATGCTTCAGCGCTTCGCTGCCGTAATGCAGGATGTACGGCGCAACAATGTCTGAATGTAACGAAAAACCGATGCCGGTAAGGCCCAATCGCCCAACCTCTTCGATCACCACCGCACTGTAAAGAAAGTCCGCCCCCAAGCCTCCGTACTCTTCCGGCAGATGCGAGCAGAGCATCCCCGCCTCCCCTGCCTTGTTCCAGAGTTTACGGTCGATGTGGCCTTGTTTCTCCCATTGCCCGTGAAACGGCACGGCCTCTTTTTCGAGGAAGGTTCGTACGCTGTCGCGGAACAATTCGTGCTCGGAACTGAACAAGGTTCTGGGGATCATGCGGCACCTTTCTTTCTTGTTGGAGGGCTGTGTCCTTCAGAGACTAAGCCTCCCCTCCGATAGAGGACACTGGACACATCCGACAAAAAATAAGACGATCCAGCCGTCTGGTGACCACTTTCCCTTATAAAAACAAAACAAAAGTTGAATTATGTCCAAGCACGTCTCCACGCCCTTGCGGCGCGTCAGCATCCTGGCGATCGACCAGGTTTTCGCCTACACACTCATGCAAGCCAAGGACTTCTTCCATGTGGCGAGCCTGCGTTACGGCAAGCAACTGGGCCAAGGCCTGACTCCTGCGTTCGAAACCCGCCTGGTCAGCCCCGATGGCAAGCCGGTGAAAAGCTTCAGTAATGTGGTCATGCCAGTGGACGGCGGCCTGGAAAATACCGATATCATCATCCTCCCGGCGTTCTGGGACGATTTCGACACGCTGTGCACCCGCTACCCGCAAGTCCTGCCGTGGCTGCGTGAGCAACACGCTCGCGGTGCCGTCCTGTGCGGCGAAGCCACCGGGGTGTTCTGGCTGGCCGAGGCCGGCCTGCTCGATGGCAAGGAAGCTACGACCTACTGGCGCTTTTTCAACGCTTTCACCGAGCGCTTCCCGAAGGTCTACCTCAATCAGGACAAACACCTGACCGACGCAGACAATCTCTACTGTGCCGGCGGCACCACCTCGGCCTGCGACCTCTACATCTACTTGATCGAGCGCTTCTGCGGCGCCAACGTCGCACAGGCTGTAGCGCGCGACATCCTCTACGAAGTGCAGCGCAGCTACTCGCCGGGCCGCATCGGTTTTGGCGGGCAGAAGCTGCATCAGGACGTGATCATCCTGCAGATCCAGCACTGGCTCGAAGAGCACTTCGCCGACAAGTTTCGCTTCGAGGACGTCGCGCGCGAGCACGGCATGAGCATCCGCAATTTCATGCGCCGCTTCCAGACCGCCACCGGCGACAAACCCCTGCACTATCTGCAACGCCTGCGCATCGAAACGGCCAAGGGCTTGTTGTCCGCCAGCCGCAAGAGCATCAAGACCATCAGTTATGAAGTCGGTTATGACGATGCGAGCTTCTTCGCGCGGCTGTTCCGTCAGCACACCGAATTGTCGCCGAACCAGTATCGGCAGCAGTTTCAGCAGGCTGCATAAACACAATCAGACAGACGTCCATGTGCGAGTAGTCCTTTCACATGGACGGCTCCTGGCGTGTTTTTTCCCACATAAACCAGCGAAAACAGATCAGCTTCCCGCCCCCTTTTACGACTGTCCATACATGGCTTCGCCGTACAGACTCCTTCACATGCACAACGCATCAAGGAAGATGAACAGTGACCATCGGATCCAGTTACAACTACCCATCACAAGCCGCAAGCGTTGAGGTTCGCAAAAAACGTTCTACGCCATCCAAATGGAAGCCCCGCTTTCCCAATCCTCCCGACTTGTGCTTTGACTATCGCGCATTGGTCGAGCAAAAAGACGGCATCGCTCGCGCCACTGACCCACAACACCGGATCTGCATCATTGGCGCTGGCGTGACCGGTCTCACAGCCGCCCGAGAGTTGCTGCGCTGCGGCTTCAGGCATATCACGCTGATCGAGCAATCCTCCCGCATAGGCGGCAGACACCTGACCGTTCCGGGAAGCCCTCAATCCAGCGCGAGTCATACCCCGTTTGAAATGGGCGCGATGCGCATGCCTCTGTTCAACCGCGAAGGCGAGTTGCCGACTGAGGGTCGATCGCTGATGGCCTATTACGCGAAGACCTTTGACTTGTCGCTTTCGGACTTCGCCAACCCTGGCAGCCAATGGGTCAAATCAACCGGCATTTACCTGCGCGAGGGCCGTCTGGCGGTCGAAGCGGCACCGCAAATGCTGATCTGGAAAAATACCGACGGCCAGACGCCGCCTCCCAGCGATGAACTGCAAGCGGTGTACGCCAAGTGGAGGGCTTTCGCCGACCGCATGACCCGGCATGTCGCCGAAATGTACGCGAGCGAGGACTGGGAAGCCGCTTGGGCCGCTATCGTCGAAAAATACCACGCCGTATCCTTCCGCGAACTGGTTGGCATGCCTGCCTTGCAGCGCTGGAATCGCGACGCCCCCGGTGACTTTGGCGGGATGGGCATGTCGGCAAAGGAGTCGGCCATTTTCTACGCCATCGGGATTGGCGACGGTAGCTGGGGAGCCTTCTATGACGTGTGCGCGTTATACCCTCTGCGCACCGCCATATTTGGTTTCAGCAGCCATTTGCAATTAGTGCATGGCCGAGTGGATGAACAAGGCGACCCGCTGCCTGACTCCCCCCTTGTCAACAGCAATGCGGTTTTCGATTCGACTGGCCTGCCCTTTGATAAACCACGCTATCTGGGGCTCGCTGCGTTGAGTGAATGCCTGATGTTCATGAAGCCCGACGAGTCCACCCAATCGTTTTATGAGCACTGCCAGCAAAGCAGTGAAGGCCTGTTGACCGACTGCGCCGTCAGCAGATTGAAAAAACTCGGCAGCGGAAAAATCCGCGTCTATTTCAACCGCAAACATAGCCAGCCGGAGTTGACCCAGGAACACTTCAATGACTTTGATTCAGTGATCATGACGCTGCCCTCATGGTTGATAGAGACCCGAGTCAAGCTGGAAGACTTCACGCCTCAGATGCTGCCGTTCGAAACCATTAACGCGTACAAAACCGCGCACTGGGAAACCAGCTGCAAGGTCTTCGCACCGCTGAAAAAATCCTTTTTGTCGGGCAATACCAACATCCCCCAAGTGATTGTCACGGACAGCTTTATCCATGACGTTTATACCTACCGCTACAACGAGAACTACAGCTACGACTGCATTCTTTTGAGTTACACCTGGGAGGACGACGCAACCAAACTTTCCTGCTTCAGCGACAAAGAACTGGTCGCAAAGTGCGCAGAAGAACTGGACAGAATCCTCATGAACTCCAGCAATATTCAGCAACGCATATCCCCGTACATCGGCCTGCAACAAGCCGTCGTACAGCGCTGGATGACTGATAAAAATTCGTTGGGGTGCGCCAAGCTTTACCGTCCCGGGACTTACCACGATGCCGTCCGCCTGCTGAAATACAACCGAGACTATTCAAAGGCTTCGGGCCTGTATTTATCGGGGGAGTCATTTTCAGTCGATGCCGGTTGGACCGAGCCCTGCTTTCGCGGTGCCGTCGATGCAGTCATTCATATTTGCGACAAGACCGATGCGAGTTTCAACGGCGGCTTCACCATGGATGACTACCCGCATTTTCACCACGCCACCTGATTTTCTGCGCACGCCATCCACTGTTCACGAAGGGTCCCGGCAGCAGACCGAGGACCTTACGATGACGCGGGACTACGCTTCCTAGGAGAAGACCTACAACTTAACCGGAAACCGCCGACTTACGCTTTGCTCCCGACTCGACTCTTATGACCCCGCCATTCAACGGCGTGAAAACAATAATAAGAGGTCATGAAAAATGAGTGAGTCCACAAGCCCCGTTCGTATTGCGGTCGTGCAATTTGATCCGCAGGTCGGCACGCAAAACCGCGCGGCAAACTTGAGTACCAGTCTGGAGTTGGCACTGGAAGCGGTTAACAACGGCGCAAACCTTATCGTTTTGCCCGAACTGACCAACACCGGTTATTTCTTTCAGAACCGGCAGGATGCGTTTGACCATGCCGAAGCGGTTCCAGAAGGGCCGAGTGTCGGCAGTTGGGAAGATTTCGCCCGTCATCATCAGGTTTATCTGGTAGCCGGGCTGACCGAGCGCGAGGGATCGAAGCTATACAACACTGGCGTGCTAGTGGGGCCTGACGGGTTTATCGGCAAGTACCGCAAGGCTCATCTCTGGAACCTGGAAAAGCTCTGGTTTACTGCCGGCGACTCGGGATTCCCGGTCTTTGACACGCCTATCGGTCGCATTGGATTGCTGATCTGCTGGGACATCTGGTTTCCCGAGGTCCCGAGGATCCTGAGCCAGCAAGGCGCAGACATCATTTGCAGCCTGAACAATTGGGTCTGGACTCCGCCACCGTTGTTCGATGACGCCGGCAAATGCATGGCCTCGTATCTGACCATGACCGCCGCGCATGTCAACAATGTTTTTATCGCCGCGGCGAGTCGAATCGGCGAAGAGCGCGGCGCTCGATACCTTGGATGTTCATTGATCGCCGGCACCAACGGCTGGCCGATCGGCCGCGTGGCATCTGCCGACCAGCAGGAAATTCTCTATGCCGATATTGACCTGACCAGCGCTCGCAGCGCGCCTATCTGGAATGACTTGAACGACCTCCATCGGGATCGTCGCTGCGATGTCTACGACCGAATGCTCGGTTACACCCAGCATCCGTGCCTTGCGCGCTAACCGGGGGGCCAAGCAATGGGAACTATCCACGCAAAACCACGGAAACAAATCGCCGCCAGAACAATGCTCGACAGCATGATCATTGGATTGCTGCTGAGTGCTACAGCGCTGATTGTCTGGCTCTCAATGAACAATCACTCACTTTGGTCAGCACGCTGGCCGGATTACGGCCACATGGTCTCGAATCTTCCCGAGCCGACCGCCTGGCTGCGCTGGGTGTTGGGAGATATCAGTGAGGTGGCATTTTATAAACACGAGTTCGCATCCATTGGCCTTTTGGCAGGTGCTTATCTGGGTTACTGGGCGAATCGAACGGGGAAATCCTGGCAAGGCTTTACCATCTGTTACGGCAGCGGACTATGGCCGTGGCTCGTCACCAGCTCGTTGCTGGGTCTGGTACTGAGCAATCTCGTGTGGGGCTGGACCGTCACCGCCACGAGCTGGCAGCCCACGTTTGCGGCATTTGTGTCGTTGCCCGCGGCCATGGTTCTGATGTTTGGGGGCGGCTGGAAGGTCGCGATCAATGGCGCAATCATGGGAGCCCTTTTCGTGACGCCCATGTGCATGCTGATCGTGAATTACGTCTGCAACCCCCTCGGCCTGCCCGTGGTGATCGGCAATGTATCGGGCATGGCAATCGCCAGCATCGGCGCCTTCGTACTCTGCCGCTGCGTGCCGAGTCTGGTGACATCCGCGGCGCCCGAACAGGTCGCCGAGGAGGCCAGCATCCCTGTAACCGCCAAGGCTCCCGATTATGGTGTGGTCTGGAGCATTCGCCGGGTCTTGGCGGACTTCTCCGAAGCGCCTTTTTTCGGCAATGAATGGGCCAGTCTTGGGCTGATCGTCGGCGCATTGCTGGCGTTCACCCTGAACCCGATGAGCCCTGTCTATGGCACCGGTTTGCTGCCGCAATTACTGGCGGGCCAGGCATTGACCTCGGCACTGGGCGTGCTGATCTGGCGCAAACAATGGATAGCCCGAGGCTGGTACCCGACCTATGTGCCACTGGTATCAGTCGTTCCGGCAGCTATTTTGACCTACGGCGGCGACTGGCAAGTGATTGCCTCAAGCGCATTGCTCGGTGCCCTGATCGCCCCACCGCTGGCTTGCGCTCTGGCGCAACGAGTGCCGGGGCACATGCACGGTTTCATCGGGAATGTGTTGTCCATGGCCATCAGCACGCTGCTGATCCTTCCGCTCGTCGGCTGGCTGGCAAGCCACTGACGTCCCCCTTCCCGGCTGGCGCTTGAATCCGATTCAGGAGCCGCCGGTTTCCTTTGCGAGGTATCACATGGACTTGCCCAAACTGGCCATTGCCGCACTCGGCGGTACTGTCAGCATGCAATCGCTTCAAAGCGGCGAAGGTGTCGTTCCATCGGTGTCCGGCGAGACGCTACTGAACACGGTGCCGGAACTGAAAACACTCGCGCAGTTGACCGTTGAGACACTCGGCCTATTGCCTGGCGCCTCACTTGATTTCGAATACCTGCTGAGCGTGTTGTGCTGGGCGAACTTTCAGATCAATCAAGGTGCGGCAGGAGTAATCATTGTTCAAGGCACGGACACGCTGGAGGAATCCGCTACTTTTTTTGATCATCTATGGGACCACGACGAGCCACTGGTGCTGACTGGTGCCATGCGCTCGGCGGCCCAGGCGGGTGCCGATGGCCCGGCAAACCTGCTGGATGCCGGCCGCGTCGCACTGGCGCAAAGCAGTCGGGGTCGCGGCGTCCAAGTGGTTATCCAAGGGCAGATTCACCGGGCGAACGCCGTGCGCAAAGTCGACTCCATGGCGCTGCACGCGTTCGCATCGCCTGTGACCGGTCCGGCCGGCGTTCTAATGGAAGGTGTTGTGCGTTATTTGCAGCCGCCTGTTGCACGTCAAGTCTTGCCCCTGCCGCAAACCACCAACCAGACGATCGCCTTGCTGGAAGCATCGCTTTCTGCGGACAGTCTGCTGCTGGAAAATGTCGTCGAGTTGGGCTATGACGGGCTGGTGATCGCCGGATTCGGTGCCGGACATGTGTCCGCAAACTGGGCCAAAGTCATCGAAACCATCGCCCGACACATTCCGGTAATAATCGCGACACGCACCGGCTGTGGCTCCACGGCACGGTCAACCTACGGCTTTGAGGGCAGCGAAATCGATTTGCAGCGCAAGGGTGCTGTGATGGCCGGGTTCACCTGCCCGCGCAAAGCGAGGATTTTGCTCTGGCTGCTGGTCGGGTGCAGACAGCAAGAGCATCTGGCGTCTTGCCTCGATCAAACCGGTTGACCAAACGCGCAAAAAAAAGGGCCTGCAATTGCAGGCCCTTTTTCTGAATTCGAGATCTGCTTAAGGCTTATGGGCCCGCGACAGGAATTCGTGCGACTGCATCTCCAGCAGGCGACTCAGCGTGCGCTGGAACTCGAAGTTCAGGCGCCCGCCGGTGTACAGATCCTTCAACTCGACTTCAGCAGAGATGATCAGCTTCACGTTACGGTCGTAGAACTCGTCGACCATGTTGATGAAGCGGCGAGCGATGTCATCGGTGGTGACGCTCATCTGCTCGACACCGCTGAGCAGCACGGCGTGGAAGATTTTGCCCAGTTCGATGTAGTCGTTCTGGCTGCGCGGGCCGTCGCACAGTTCGCGGAAGTCGAACCAGGCCACGTCATCACAAGTGCGCAGGGCGCGGATCTCGCGATTTTCAATGATCAGCACGTCGTTTTCCACCGCCGCCGTGCATTCCGGTGTCAGTGCCTTGAAGCTCTTGCGCAGGCTTTCGTGAGCGGCTTCGTCGAGCGGATAGTGGAACAGTTCCGCCTGCTCGAGGTGGCGCAAACGATAGTCGACGCCGCTGTCGACGTTGACTATTTCGGTGTGCTGCTTGATCAGCGCAATGGCCGGCAGGAAGCGCGCGCGTTGCAGGCCGTCCTTGTACAGACCATCGGGAACGATGTTCGAGGTCGCGACCAGGGTCACGCCGTTCTTGAACAGCTCTTCCATCAGCGTGCCGAGGATCATTGCGTCAGTGATGTCGGAGACAAAGAATTCATCGAAGCAGATGACCCGCGACTCAGTCGCAAAACGCTTGGCGATGATGGTCAGCGGGTTTTTCTCGCCGCCGAGGGTTTTCATCTCTTCGTGCACACGCTTCATGAAGCGGTGGAAGTGCGTGCGGGTCTTTTCCTTGAACGGCAGCGCTTCGAAGAAGGTGTCGACCAGGTAAGTCTTGCCGCGACCCACGCCGCCCCAGAAGTACAGACCCTTGACCGGCGTCTGATCCTTTTTGCCAAACAGCTTGCTCAAAAGACCCGGCTTGTTCTGATCGGCGGCGATCAGATCCTCGTACAGGCGCTGCAAATGACGCACAGCAGTTTCCTGCGCGGCGTCATGGAAGAAGTCCGGGCGTTTCAGATCAGCTTGGTATCGTTCTAGGGGCGTCATAATTCGTTAGCAAGGCAACAAAAACGGGCCGTCACTGTAGCGACGGCCCATGGGAATGGCAATCAGCCCTTGGTCGGGCCGAGCCGCTGATTATTCCTGTACCGGGGTCAACGCGATGCGCAGGGCCTCGATGGCCGTGTCCCGCGCCGTGCTGTCAGCGAATGCCGGGCTGTCGCCGATGCACTCGCCTTCCAGCCACACGCTGAAGCTCAAGTCTTCGCTGCGCAAGTCCAGAGGCTGACCGGATTGCAGTTGCTTGGTCACCTGGCCAGCGGTTTTGCCATCGGCGAAGTTGCGCGACAGCAGCAATTGCTCGCCATCGGCCGCCAGCAGACGGAAACGGAAACTGCCGTCGTCCTCGCGGAAACTGACGAAGCGTGCGGCTTTTACGGCTTTCTTCTTGGTGGTCGCAGCCACCTGAACCTGATTGACGAACGAACGCAGGCCCACGGCTTCACGCAGTTCGTTGAGGAACGGCGTTGCCACGGCACGGGCCTTTTTCGCGCCTATCTGCAGGATGTCTTCCAGATCCGCCGGACGCTCGATCAACTGGTGATACTTGTCGCGCGCTTCGCCCAGTTCGTTGTCGAGCAACTGGAACAGGCGGTTCTTCGCCTCGCCCCAACCCAGGCCACCGAGCAGTTCACTGCGGAATTCGTCAGCCTGTGCTGGCGTGGCGAAGGCCTGAAACAGAGTGAACAGGTGCGAGTTGTCCGGATCCTTGGCTTCGCCTGGCGCTTTGGAGTCAGTGACGATCCGCGAGATCGCGTCCTTCATCTCTTTGGCGCTGGAGAACAACGGAATGGTGTTGTCGTAGCTCTTCGACATCTTGCGACCGTCGAGACCAGGCAGTGTTGCCACGCTTTCTTCGATCAACGCTTCAGGCATGGTGAAGAATTCTTTGCCCTGGCCAAACAGGTGGTTGAAGCGCTGGCCGATGTCGCGGGCCATTTCCACGTGCTGGATCTGGTCACGACCGACCGGCACCTTGTGCGCGTTGAACATCAGGATGTCCGCAGCCATCAGCACCGGGTAGCTGTAGAGGCCCATGGTGATGCCGGCATCCGGGTCTTCACCGGTTTCGACGTTCTTGTCCACCGAGGCCTTGTAGGCGTGCGCACGGTTGAGCAAGCCCTTGGCGGCGACGCAGGTCAGCAGCCAAGTCAGCTCGGGGATTTCCGGGATGTCCGACTGACGGTAGAAGGTCACGCGGTCGACATCCAGGCCACCGGCCAGCCAGGTCGCAGCGATTTCCAGACGCGAGCGCTGGATGCGCAGCGGGTCATCGCATTTGATCAGGGCGTGGTAGTCGGCCAGGAAGTAGAACGAATCGGCATTGCTGTCGCGGCTGGCGAGGATCGCCGGACGGATGGCGCCGGCGTAGTTGCCAAGGTGTGGCGTGCCGGTGGTGGTGATGCCGGTGAGGATGCGGGTACGGTTCGTCATGGGTAATCGCTTGTCAGACTGCAATCAATTCGAGAGACGCGGCAGGATCAGATCCTTGAGATCGGTCAACTTGCCATGAAAAAAGTGTCCGCATTCTGCCACTTTCAGCAGCTCATGGGGGCGCTGGAGTTCGTCCGACCAGTCATAGACCAATTGCGGATCGATGACTTCGTCGGTTTCCGGCTGGATCACGGTCAACTCGCCATGCGCTGGCAGTTGATCCTGCTCGCCCAGACGCATCACCGCCGGCGCGACCATGAACAGGTGCTTGAGTTGCACGCCCTGGGCTTCGAGACGACCGCCGAGACTTGCTGCAACAAATCCGCCGAAGGAGAAACCGAACAGGGTCAGTGGCAGATTCGGGTGTTTTTCCAACAGCCATGCGGCGGCGGCTTGAGCGTCGTCGACCTCTCCGGTGCCCATGTCGTGGCTACCTTCGCTGGCGCCGACGCCGCGATAGTTGAAGCGCAGGGTGATCAGACCGGCGTCGCGGGCCGTGCGCTGCAGGGTCGAGACGACCTTGTTGAGCATGGTGCCGCCCTGCACAGGGTTCGGATGGCAGATCAGCGCGATGCCGCGCGGCTGCTCGTTATCCAGGTAAAGAGCTTCAATTTGGCCGACCGGGCCATCAATCACTACAGGGGTTTCACGCATCAGCAAGGAAGGAACTCCGTGACCTCGAATCGGGTCGACTCGTCTAGCAAATTGTCTGTGCCAATCTATTGCGAGTGAATCGCGGTATACAGCGCAGGTTCGAGCCGTTAACGTAAAGCAAAGCCGTTTATAGAGGAAGGACTCGTGGAACACTCGCTCTTAGTTTGGTTGTTACCGACTCTTGCCCTGGTTGTGGGTGTCGCCATTGGATTCCTGATCGCGCGCGTTGCGCCGAACGCTGCGCCGAGCCGTACGCAGCGTCAACTGGATGATATCCAGGAGCGTTTCGACAGTTATCAAAACGAAGTGGTCACCCACTTCAACAGCACCGCGATGCTGGTCAAGAAACTGACCCAAAGCTATCAGGAAGTGCAGGATCATCTCGCCGAGGGTGCCAATCGTCTGGCCCTGGACGAGCAGACTCGCCAGCGCTTGCTCGCCTCGTTGCACTCTGAATCGGTGCAGGTCCCGCGCGAGCGTCTGACGCCACCGCGCGATCAGGAGCCGCCACGCGATTACGCGCCGAAGACTCCGAATGCGCCAGGCATGCTCGATGAGCATTATGGCTTGAAGAAGTAATCAGTCGCAGCGACAAGCAGAAAGCCCCCGGACAATTCCGTTGTCCGGGGGCTTTTTTGTGCATGAGGATTTTACGGTGAATGTACCGGCCCTATCGCGGGCAAGCCCGCTCCCACAGGTTTCTTTGGTGTACACAAAATCCGTGTTCCACACATAACCCTGTGGGAGCGGGCTTGCCCGCGATGGAGCCAGCACCGGCCACACAAAAAAATGCCCGATCACAGGATCGGGCATTTTTTCATTCAGGCAATCAGTTACGGATACTGCTGAACCGTGCCCGGCTGTTGCTGAGCACCATACTGCTGGCCCGGAATCGCCTTCAGGTTGACCTCAACGCGACGGTTCTGAGCTCGGCCATTGACGTCGCCGTTACTGGCGATTGGGTTATCCGGACCGGCGCCACGGGCCGACAGGTTGGCACCGCTGACACCTTGCGACGTCAGGTAGGTCGCCACGCTCTGCGCACGACGCTGGGACAGGTCCATGTTGTGCTGGCGGCTGCCGGTGCTGTCGGTATAGCCGACGATTTCGATCTGGTTCTGGCTGAACTCCTTCAGGGAGCCGGCGAGGTTATTCAGTGGCTGATAGAAGCTGGAGGCGATATTCGCCGAATCGGTGGCGAACGTGATGTTGCCCGGCATGATCAGCTTGATCTGATCGCCCTGACGCTGCACTTCAACCCCGGTATTGGCCATGCTCGCGCGCAGTTTCTTCTCTTGCTGGTCGGCGTAGTAACCGTAACCGGCCGCCGAAGCACCCACCACGGCAGCACCGATCAAGGCACCCTTGCCACGGTTGTCGTGACCGATAGCTGCACCAGCCAGTGCACCGGCCAGAGCGCCGAGGCCGCCGTACTTGGCGGTTTTGCTCATGCCTTGGGAGCCGCCGTCGGCCTGGCCCTGGTTGTCATAAGGGTTAGGCGAGGCGCAGCCGGACAACAAGGCCACGGCAGTAGCGACAATAATCAAACGACGCTTGGTGAACATGAAGAGCTCCTACTTTTCTGCATTCTGAGGTGCAGCGGCCGGTTGGCAATAAACCTCTGCGGGCGTTGGATCACGACAATGGACAAAAATTCCGCCGCCCACCCATGACAAAATTTTTACGCCCGCACAAAAGGGTTTTCGCGCATTTCATCACCCAGACGCGTATCCGGACCATGCCCGGTAACCACCGTTGCATCTTCGTCCAGGGTGTACAGCCGCTGCTTGATCGATCGCACGATGGTCGCCTGATCGCCACCCCATAAATCCGTGCGCCCTACCCCGCGACGAAAAAGTGTGTCGCCGGCAATCAACAGCTTAGCCTCGGAAAACCAAAAGCTCATGGAACCGGGCGTATGACCCGGCGTATGCAGTGCCACCCCGCAACCGCAAGCCAGCTCCTCATCGTCGGACAACCAGCGATCCGGTGATGGCACCGGAACGTAGGGCACACCGAACATCTGGCATTGCATCTCGAGGTTGTCCCAGAGGAACTGATCTTCCTTGTGCAAATGCAGGGTCGCGCCGGTCTTTTCCTTCATCTGCCCGGAAGCAAGGAAGTGATCGAGATGGGCGTGGGTATGGATGATGCTGACCACTTTCAGGCCCAGCGCATCGAGGCGGGCCATGATCAGGTCGGGATTGCCGCCCGGGTCGACGACGATGGCTTTTTTTGTGATCGGATCGCCGATGATCGTGCAGTTGCACTGGAGCGGGCCGACGGGGAAGGTTTCGCGGATGAGGGCTGTGTTTGGTGTTTGCATAATTTTGATCCTGATACCAAGGCGTGCCGCTGCGGTTGTGATCCGCAAAATCGATAGGTTATCCTCGTGCCCAGCCAATTGCTAAACAAGACGGCAGGTAGTCAATCCCTACCCAATGGAACACGTGCTCGTCGATAAAAGCGCCCTTTTATGGACGCCTTCCCTTAAGGACACCATGTCTGACCTCACGCTGGACTTCACCTGTAAAACCGCTTTCGCGTCTGTGGCAGGACGCTCGCATCTGGAAACTCGAACAACTTGCCAGGACTACGTCGCGGCAAGAGAGTCGAACGCTGTGACCTGCATTGCCTTGGCCGAAGGCGCTGGCTCCAGAGCCCGCTCGGACGTCGGCGCCCAAGTCGCAGTAACCGCGACACTCGCCTACGTCTGCAAAAACTTTGAAAGCCTTTGGCAGAACATGGAAAAGCACAACGCCAAGGCAGCCCAGCGTCTGATCAATCGTTGCCTGGACGCGTTCAGACGCAAATCCGCCAAGCTCGGCTGCGAGATCAACGATCTGGCCTGCACTCTGTCGTTCGTCGCTTACTCACAAGGTCGCTATATGGCGGGCAACTTGGGAGTCGGCGTCATTGCACTGATTGATCCGGACGGGCAACTCGAGACCCTTTCGCCTCCAGAAAATGACGAGCTCACCAATACCACCTCGTTGCTGAATGACCCTAAAGCGATATCGAAGCTCAGGCTGTACCGCGGGCAAGTCTTGGCGCCGACGGGTTTGGCGATCATGAGTGCCGGCACCGCAGAAAGCCTTTACCAAAAGTCCAGCGGCGTTCCCGCACCGGCAGTGCAAAAACTGCTGGAGTGGAATGCAACGTTGCCGGGAAAAAAATTAAAGGCTGTTTTGAGCGAGCACCTGCAACAGTCCATCGCCAGCGAAACTGCAGATGATTGCGCCTTGGGGCTGATTTCAATTCTCCAGCGTGAGAATTCGATAAAACGCACGGACTTTGCCGGAACAGAGTGAACGACAAACTCTGGTTCAAGTTTCTCCTTGCTCCAGAGGCGTCAGACGGCGGTCACTGCAACACCCCCAACTCCTTCGCCCGCGCCACTGCCTGCGTACGCCGCTCAACCCCAAGCTTGCTGTTGATATGGCTGGCATGAGTCTTCACGGTATGCAGCGAGATGAACAATTGCTCGCTGATTTCCTGATTCGAGCAGCCCTGAGCAATCAACCGCAATACCGCCAGTTCGCGACTGCTGAGCTGTTCGGTCGTATTAGATTCCACGGCCGGACGGGGCACGGCTGGCGGAAAGTGTTGCAGCAATTGCTGTCCTGCCAGCGTTGGCGACGTCAGCAATTGTCCGCGCAACCAGTCCACGTGTCCTTTGACCAAAACCTCGAAAGGTTGCAGCACGCCCCCGGCCGCTGCCTCCAGCGACTGATTCAGCGCTTTGCGCGCCTCCGCCTCGCGCCCGCTCGCCAACAGCAACGCCACCTTCTGCGTCAACGCCATCACGCTGAGCAACTGACGCCCGGTTTGCTGGCCGTTTTCGTGCAATACGTTCAAGCGCCCTTCGGCGAGCATCGGTTGCCCTTGAATCACATCGAGCAGTGCCTGTTGCAGTTCGACATGCAACGGCAATTGTGGATGAAATTCCGGCGGCGCCGCCGCACGTTCGCCCGTATAAGTCTGGCCCAACCGCGCGAGCCAGGCTTCGGCCAGATCGGTGCGACCCTGCGCCAGCCACAGTTCACATTTGACCAGGGTGATCATCGCCAGATAGTAGATCGGCGGCACATCCCAGATGTGCATCAGCCGCTCGGCCTCGGCGAGTTCGGCGAAGGCTTTGGCGAACTCACCGCTGGCGCCATCCAGACGCGCGATCACGCAGTGACCGATCAACACGCTGATGTCACGACAGGCTCGCGCTTCACTGAGCCCGGCCAATAACCGCACGCGTGCGAGCTGCGGCTGCAAACGCATCGCCAACAGAAAACCTTCGTATAGCGTCAGTCGCGCGCGCACGGCATACAGGCGCTGCGGGGACAGTCCGCGCAACCGTTCCAGGCCCTGATGAACTTCATCGAGCGAACGCAGAATTTCACCGCGAGCCTGCAAAACGCGGGCGCGATCGTAGTGCGCCAATGCTTCGAATAACGGATTACCGACGCGTTGCGCCAACTCAAGAGACTCACGATTCAATCCCCGCGCGCGCCACAGATCACCGTCGGCAATCGCCAGGTTGGATAACGTCGACAAGCACATCAACCGCTGGCCGTAGCGCTTGGCCGGCAGACTTTCGAGCGCTTCGCTGCAGTACTTGAGCGTCAACTCGCGATGACCGCGTCCGCGCGCGATGATCCCGCTCAACGCCAGCCATTGCGCCAGCATCGACTTTTGCGCCGTGGCCGATGGCGCCGGCAGGAAGCGGCTCAGATGGCTGGACAATTCTTCGGCCGCATCGAGCTGACAGGCCAATCCCAAGGCCCAGCTGTACAAAACGATCAAGCGCGGCGTGCTGATCAACAGGCTGTCGGGCAAGTCCATCTTCCAGCGCAACAGCATGCCGACATTCTGCTCGGCCAGCAGTTGCTCCTCCGACAGGTTCTGCACCAGATTCGCCGCGACGTCGAGGTGGCCGGCACGCAACGCCTGCTCCACGGCCTCATCGAGTAAACCCTGAGCGTTGAACCAGCGACAGGCGCGCAAATGCAGCGTTGCGGTGGGCACCATGGCCTGAGCAACCGGGCGACTGCGCAACAGGTCGGAAAACAAATGGTGATAGCGATACCAGTGCCCGTGTTCATCCAGCGGCACCAGAAATACTTGATGCGCCTGCAGGAAACGCAGGATCTCGGCACTGTCATGGGCTTCGCGCACGGCATCGCACAGTTCGCTGCAAAAGCGTTCCTGCGGTGCGGTGTCGTAGAGAAATGATTGCACTTCGATGGGCAGGCAATCGATGACTTCTTCGAGCAGATAGTCGCGGATCAGCCCTTCCCCGCCGTTCAGCGCTTGCGGCAACGCCGCTTCACTGCCGGCTTCGGATGCTGCCAGCAGCCAGAACCGCAGCCCGGCGACCCAGCCTTCGCTGCGCTGGATGAGGTTTTCCAACGCTTCGCCGCGCAATGAAGTGCTGTGGCGATCAAGCAATGTCAGGGCTTCGTCGTGGGTCAGGCGTAAATCCTGCTCATGCAGTTCCAGCAATTGCCGCGACAGTCGCAAGCGCGCCAGGTGCCAGTCAGGGCGCTGCCGACTGGTGACCATCACCAGCAAACCCTCGGGCAAGTGATTGAGGAAAAACTGCAGGCAACGGTCGAGCACCGGGCCCTGAGCGAGATGATAATCGTCGAGCACCAGTAACAAGGGTATCGCCGGATCAAGGTGCTGCGCCAGCTCGTCGAGCAGGCCGTCGAGCCATTCTTCAAAGGCAAACGGCTGGTGGCGTTGACGCATCTTCAGCAGGCCGAGCGCGCGGCTGCCCAGTTGGGGGAAATAGTCCTGCAGGCCTTCGAGCAAGCGCTCGAGAAAGCGACCGGGGTCGCTGTCCCGTGGGCTCAAGCCCAGCCAGAGACTTTGCCAATGCGCCGGCAGGCTTTGGCAAAACTCCACGGCCAGCGAACTCTTGCCGAAGCCTGCGGGGGCACTGACCAGCAACAGCCGTCCACCGAGTCCTGCTTGCAGGCGCTCGCAAAGGCGTGGTCGCAATACGTGTCCGTCAGGCAGCGGCGGGCGAAAAAAACGCCCGTCAAGTGCCGCGACGGCAACGCTTGCGGGACCCGGAAGTGGGGACAGATCAGTCATGGCCGGCTCTTGTTCGAATTGCTGTTGGCGGCGTTGCAGATGTCCGCAGACTAGCCTTAAACGAACCGGTTATGAAGGTAGTTGCTACAAATGGCTACAAAAAGGCTACAACGACCTGCACGCCCAATCCTGTAGGAGCTGCCGATGGCTGCGATCTTTTGACGTGGATGTTTCTGAATCCAAAGCAGGATCAAAAGATCGCAGCCTGCGGCAGCTCCTACACAAAGCGGTACAAAAATGATCATAAAAAAAACGCCCCGAACCAGTCGGGGCGTTTTCACGAGGATGCGGCCTCGGGTTTACAGCGGTTTAACGAACACCTTCCTGACGCAGAGCGGCCGGGGTGAAGTCGCTGGTGGTCGCGGTGAAGCCGAAGTCATACGCACTCTTCTCTTCGTTCTTCATGCCCAACGCCAGGTAGCGGCCGGACTGCAGGTCGTAAAGGGTTTCCAGGGCATACCACGGCACTTGTTTGTCGTAGTAGTTCTCGGCATGCGCCTCGGCCACACGCCACAGCTGACCACGACCGTCGTAATGGTCGATGACCGCTGCTTGCCAGGTGTCCTCGTCTATGTAGAAGTCACGCTTGGCGTAGATGTGGCGCTGACCTTCCTTCAGGGTCGCAATCACGTGCCAGACGCGGCGCAACTCGTAACGCGCCAGATCCTGGTTGATGTGGCCGGCCTTGATGATGTCGGCGTATTTCAGTTTCGGATCGTCGAGCTTGTAGCTGTCGGAAGCGATGTACATCTCTTTCTTGCCTTCAAGCTTCCAGTCGTAGCGATCCGGCGCGCCGTTGAACATGTCCAGGTTGTCGGAGGTACGCAGACCGTCCGCCGCAGTACCCGGGCCGTCATAGGACACTTGCGGTGCGCGGCGCACACGGCGCTGACCGGCGTTGTAGACCCACGCCGAACGTGGCTCTTTAACCTGGTCGAGGGTTTCGTGCACCAGCAGCACACCACCGGCCAGACGTGCCGGTGCGGTCACTTTCTGCTTGAAGTAGAACAGGATGTTGCCTGGGTTCGCCGGATCGTAGTCTTTCATCTTGTCGCGGAACACGAACTGATCCTGGAAATACACCAGGCTGTACGAGCCGTTCGGTTGCGGCGTGGCCTGGGTCACCAGACGCGTTACGCTGCCGCCACGATAGCGGGTGATGTGGTTCCAGATGACTTCGACACCGGTTTTCGGAATCGGGAACGGCACAGCCGTTTCGAAGTTTTCCAGACCGTTGCCGCCCGAAACCAGCGTGGTGGTAGTGGCGTTTTTCTTGATGGAGGCGAACACCTCATCCGGCACGGTAGCGCCGCGATGCGATGGATAAACCGGCATCTTGAAGGTTTCCGGGTAGCGCTTGAACATCGCGTACTGGCCCGGCGCAAGTTTGTCCTTGTACTTGTCGACATCCTTGGCGGTGATGGTGAACAACGGTTGCTCACTGGCGTAAGGGTTGGACAGGAAACCACGCGCATCGACCGTACCGGCATTCTTCGGCAACGGCTTCCAGGCCGGGATCGAGCCATCGGCGTTACCCGCCATTTCTGCGCCCATCGGGGTCAGGCTCTTGCCCAGCTTGTCCGCTTCGCCAGCAGGCACTGCGGCCATGACGCCGGTCGCCAGCAGCGACAGACCCAGAACACCGGCGTGGAACAGACTTTTTGTTATTTTCATAAATTCGTTCGTCCTGAAATGCAGTGCTTAGAAGTTCACGCCGAAGCTGAGCGCAACGAAGTCGCGGTCATCCACGGTGGTGTACTTGCCGTCGAAGAAGTTGGTGTAGGCCAGGCTCGCGGTGTAGGTGTTCTGGTACTCGGCATCGACGCCCAGACTGACCGCTTTGCGACCTTCCTCGAAGTTACCGCCAGGGCCAGGCGAGTAGCCGCTGACGTCATGGGACCAGGCTACGTTCGGCTTGAGGTTCACACCGGCGAAGACGTCGTTGTAATCCCAGATGGCCCGACCGCGATAGCCCCACGACATCGATGTGGTGAAGCCATCGTTGTCGCAATTGCGGCTACGGTTGTTCTGCGGCGAACCCGGCCCTGCACCATTGATGGTGCTGGCGTTGAGAATGTTGGCGCAGGTATTGATACCGCCAGTGGCCGGCAACTCACCCGGACCAAAAACCGGATCCCGGCCATAACGCTTGTCGGAACGGCTTTCCAGCCCGCCGACGTAGGTCGCGCCGATTTCACCCACGAGTGTCATACGGCTGGCGCCCATGACCTGATCGAAGAAGTGCGTGAAGGTCGTCTGCAGTTGAGTGACTTCCTTGCGCTCATAGCCATGCAGGTCCTGGCCAGGAACGCCAGTGAGCAGCGAAGCGTTGGTCAGTGCGCCGCCCAGCGGGCGTACACCGGCGAAGAGGATGTCGGTGGAGTTCAGTTGCACCGGAGCATTCGGCCGGTAGCTGATTTCACCGCTCCACGCCGTACCGGTAGGCAGGGTGGTGGAGAAGCTCAGGCCGTAGAGGCGGATGTCTTCCGGGTATTCGACGAAGTAGTTCGAGTTGCCCGCCACCAGCAGCGGTGCAAGAGCAGCGAACGGCCCAGGCAGACCGGCGGCAGTGTTGTAGACCGATTGCGGTGCGCCGGTTGCGCTGAAGATCGGCGCACGGCTGTGGTAGTTCATGAAGTACGCGCCGAACTCGGTATCGAGCGGTTCGAACATGTATTTCAGAGACGCGCCCCACTGGCCGCTGTCGCGAGCATCACGATCCGGGCCACGACGCACCAGCACGCCTTCATTGTTGACGTCGACGCCGTTGGCAGCCAATGGCCCCAGGGCGATCGCTGGAATGGTCGAGCGCTTGTTCAGCACGCGCAGGTTGTTTTCACAGCCGTCGGCAATGATGTCAGGCTGCGAGAAGAAGGTGCCGCAGTTGTCGACGACGGTCTGGTCCCATTCGAGCTGGTAAAAGGCTTCGGCCGACAGGTTGTCGGTCAGGCTCTGAGACACGTAGAACATGTTGACCGGGATCAGGCCTTCCTTGATCTCGGCACCTGGGCGGCGGAATGCAGACACGTCGATCGGGTTGATCGAGTTGATGCCGCCACCGATGAAGGTACTTTCACCCCAGCTCACTACCTGCTTGCCCAGACGAACCGAGCCCGGCTGATCGGCGATGGCGTAGTTGTGGTAGACGAAGGCGTCGAGGATCTGCCCGCCGGAAGACTTGGCGCCTTCCTTGCGATTGCTGTCGCTGATGTCCTTGAACTGACGGCTTTCGTCCTTGAGTTCGAAGTCGTACCAGTATTTGCCACGGACGAACACGCCGGTGTCGCCGTATTTCAATTCAAGGTCATGGATGCCCTTGAAGATCTTCGAAAAGGTTTCGCCGCTCTTGAAGTTGGCGTGGCCATCGTCAGAAGTCTGCGACAGACCTTGACCACCATTGTTGACGCCGATGAGGTTCTTGTTCGGGCTCTGGGTAGACCAACTTGCGCCGATCGACAGGGATGAATCGAACTGACCTTCGATTTCACCAACGTTGAAACTGACGCCGAATGCAGGCCCGGCGAGCGAAGAAGCAAGACTGACCGCCAGAGGCAGTTTCGCCCGGCGCCAGAACTGGTTTACTGAGGTCATCGACGCTACTCCATGTGCATTATTGTTATGGCAGTGAGTACTTTTAAAAACGTCTGAAGGACCGGATGCCAAAGGCTCTCCGACGTCACTCCAAAGATGCATCGCCCCATCTTGTGCGTGTGCCACGTTCTTAAAAATCCTTAAGTGGACTATAGCCAGCAGGTTGTAGAGCTTGATCCCTCTAAAGTGTGATTTGCAGCTGCCGACCACTCTGGAACAGTCCTTTCGCCAGGCCGACACGTGTCGGCATGGCAAGGATGGCTGAAATTTTCGATTTCACAAGGCAAGCGCTTGCTTGGCGGGTCTGGCGCGCCGTTTTCGGCGCGCCAGCAGGTACTCAAAGGGTCGAGAGGAAGGTGCTGTTATTGGCCTGCCATTCAGTGATGTCGAGGCGGATGCGCTTCTTGTCGAGCTTGCCGACGCTGGTCTTGGGAATTTCCGTAACAAGAGCGATCTGGCTCGGAATCGCCCACTTGCTCAGATGCCCCAGTTCCACAAATGGCTTGAGGTGCTCCTTGAGCTCCCGTGCCCCGATTTCATGCCCTTCACGGATCACCAGCAGGGCAAACGGGCGCTCGCCCCACTGCGGATCGGCGATGCCCACCACTGCTACTTCGCGTACCGCAACGTGACGGCTGATCAGGTCTTCGAGGTCCAGCGAGGAAATCCATTCGCCACCGGTCTTGATCACGTCCTTGATCCGGTCACGGATGTCGATCACGCCCATGCTGTCGAGCGTCGCGACGTCGCCGGTGTGCAGCCAGCCGCCGGCCCACAGTTCGGCGCCTTTTTGCGGTTCGTTGAAATAACCTTCGGTCAGCCACGGCGCACGCAGCACCAGCTCGCCCTGGGTTTCGCCATCGGCCGGGAGGAAGTTGCCTTCGGCATCGACAATCGCGGCTTCCACCAGCGGGCCCGGCACACCGGCCTTGATTCGATAAGTGGTGCGTTCGTCCTCGGTGCCGGCCATCAGCTCGTCGTTGAGGTGTGCGCACGATACCAATGGCCCGGTCTCGGACATGCCATAGGCGGCGGTGAGTTGAATGCCGCGAGCCTTGGCGGTTTCGTACAGGGTACGGTTGAGTGCGCTGCCGCCGATGACGATTTTCCAGCCGCCGAAATCGGTGTCCTGCGCACCTTTGGCGTTGAGCAGCATTTGCAGAATGGTCGGCACGCAATGAGAGAACGTGACCTTCTCCTTGCGCCACAGCTCCACCAGAAACTCCGGATCGTAGCGCCCCGGATAAACCTGTTTGAGTCCGAGCATGGTCGCCACATAAGGCAGGCCCCACGCGTGAACATGGAACATCGGCGTGATTGGCATATAGACGTCGTTGGTGCCGAGCAGGCGCACGCTGTCGATGGAGCCCATGATCGTCGACACGCCCATGGTGTGCAGCACCAGTTGCCGATGGGTGAAGTACACGCCTTTCGGGTTACCGGTGGTGCCGGTTGTATAGAACGTGGTGGCGACCGAGTTTTCGTCGAAGTCCTCAAAGTTGTACTGCGGGCTGGCGGCGGCCAGCAGTTGCTCGTACTCGCCCACCAGATTCGGCAGCTCGGCGGTTTTTTCCGGCAGATCGGTCAGCAGCAGGGTTTTCTCGACCGTGGTCAGTTGCGGCGCAATCGCCTGGTACAGCCCGACGAACTCGCTGTTGACCAGCACAAAGCGGTCCTCGGCGTGGTTCATGGTGTAGAGGATCTGCTCCGGCGACAGGCGCACGTTGATGGTGTGGATCACCGCGCCGATCATCGGAACGGCAAACATGCATTCCAGGTAACGGTGACTGTCCCAGTCCATCACCGCCACGGTGTCACCGGCCTTGACGCCGGCAGCCGTCAACACGTTGGCCAGCCGCGCCACGCGCTCGATCAGGGTCGGGTAGCTGTAGCGAAACTGGTCACGGTAGATGATCTCGCGGGTTTTCTCGTAACGGGCACCGGACATCAGCAGCCGTTTGATCAGCAATGGATACTGGTAGGCCCCATCGGCTGGGGGAATGACGCGAGTCTGCAACATAAGAATCCCTTTTCTGACGGCTCGGTGTTGGCGTAGAGATTTGTACTCTAAAACCCTTATACGCCAGCCAAATCAGCCAAAGGAATGATTTGCAGAGCCGTACAAATGCTAGCTTTGCGCCAGCATTTGCAGGATGGAAGGGGAAAGTCATGAACGAGCCCTTTGTATGAGCTGCCCAAGGCTCTCGCCGGATCAATGCATTTCGGTGAACGCGATTTTCACACCGAGGGCGATCAGCACAGCGCCCATCGTGCGGTCGAACCAGTGGCCCATGCGGGCGAAACCGGCGCGTACGCGTTGCTGGCTGAACAGCATGGCCACCAGGCAGAACCAGAAAGCGGTCGCAACGGCGAGGTAAACGCCGTAACCGGCCTGCATCGCCAGGGGCGTGTGCGGGTTGATCACTACAGTGAACAACGACAGGAAGAACAGTGTGGCTTTCGGATTCAGGCCGTTGGTCACGAAACCCGAAGTGAACGCACCACGGGCGGTGCGCTCGCCCGCTTCCTTGTGCAGATCATCGCTGACGGCTTTTGCCGGTTGCGCACGCAACGCCTTGAAGCCGATGTACAGCAGGTACGCCGCAGCCGCCCATTTCAGCGCGTTGAACAGCACAATCGACTGCGACACGATCAAACCGATGCCCAGCAGCGAATAGCCCACATGCAGGAAAATCGCCGTGCCCACACCCAGCGCCGTCCAGGTACCGGCGCGTCTTCCGTGGGTGACGCTCTCGCGCACCACCACGGCAAAGTCCGGGCCGGGGCTGGCAACGGCCAGCAGGTGGATCAGTGCAACGGTCAAGAACTCGGTCCAGTACATGGGGGCTCCTCTGGAGTTGATCAGTCAAATCGGACCCAAGGCGCAGGTGCTCGCTCCCACAGGATTCTGGAGCACCGCAGCCACCGAGTAACCAATTGTTTCATCTGGTAGGCTCGGCAGATTACGCCTTCCGTTCACAGCACAAAAGGTACAGTTGATGACGAACCCGCGCCGCGCCGTATTCCTTGATCATCCTTCACTGGATCTTGGCGATCTCGACCTCAGCCCGTTGCGCGCCTGCTTCAGCGACTTGCAATTGTTCGCTCAGACCTTGCCTGAACAGGTTGCCGAACGCCTGCAAGGTGCCACCGTGGCGATCAGCAACAAGATCCTGATCGACGCCGCCGCCATGGCCGCCAACCCTGACCTGAAACTGATCCTGATCACCGCCACTGGCACCAACAACGTCGATCTGGTGGCCGCTCGCGCCCACGGCATCACGGTGTGCAACTGCCAGGGTTACGGCACGCCATCGGTGGCGCAGCACACCATCATGCTGTTGCTCAACCTCGCCACCCGCCTGGCCGATTATCAAAAAGCCGTCGGTGACGGTCGCTGGCAGCAGGCGAAACAGTTCTGCCTGCTCGACTACCCGATTGTCGAACTGCAAGGCAAAACCCTCGGCTTGCTCGGTCATGGCGAACTCGGTGGCGCCGTTGCGCGACTGGCCGAAGCCTTTGGCATGCGCGTATTGCTCGGACAGATTCCAGGACGCCCTGCCCGAGCGGATCGTTTGCCGCTGGATGAATTGCTCCCGCAGATCGACGCCCTGACGTTGCACTGCCCGCTCAACGAACACACTCGCCACTTCATCGGCGCTCGCGAACTGGCCTCGATGAGACCCGGCGCGTTCGTGATTAACACTGCCCGCGGCGGACTGATCGATGAGCAGGCGCTGGCCGATGCCTTGCGCGCCGGTCATCTAGGCGGCGCCGCCACTGATGTGCTGAGTGTCGAGCCGCCCACTCAGGGCAATCCGCTGCTGGCCGCCGACATTCCGCGTCTCATCGTCACGCCGCACAACGCCTGGGGCAGCCGTGAGGCGCGGCAGCGCATCGTCGGTCAATTGACCGAAAACGCCGAAGCGTTCTTCAGCGGTAAGGCGCTGCGGGTCGTCAGTTGATAAACTGCGGCACTTTTTTTTGAGGAGCAGATATGGATCCGCGCAGTGAAGTACTGCTTCGTCAGCCCGAGTTATTCCAGGGTTCGCTGTTGTTGGCCGGTTTGCCTGCCGACGATTTGCTCGGTCGCCTGCCCAACGCGTTTGGCTGGTGCTGGCATGCCGGTGATCAAAACGCCCTGGAGGCGCGCTTCGAAGGCCGCAGCCATTTCGGCGTGAACATCCCCGAGCGCGAGTTCGACAGCGCCGTGGTGTTCCTGCCCAAGTCCAAGGACTTGACCGACTACATCCTCAACGCCGTGGCCGCGCGCCTGGCCGGGCGCGATGTCTTTCTGGTCGGGGAGAAACGCAGCGGCATCGAAGGCGCTTCCAAGCAACTCAACCCGTTCGGCAAGCCGCGCAAGCTCGACAGCGCGCGGCACTGCCAGCTCTGGCAAGTCACGGTAGCCAATGCCCCTGAAGTGAAGTCGCTGGAAAGCCTGGCACAAACCTATGAATTGCCGCTGGCCGAAGGTCCGCTAAAAGTCATCAGCCTGCCGGGCGTGTTCAGCCATGGTCGACTGGATCGCGGCAGCGCGCTGTTGCTGGAGCATCTGGACAAACTGCCGAGCGGCCACCTGCTGGATTTCGGCTGTGGTGCTGGAGTGTTGGGGGCTGCGGTAAAACGTCGCTACCCGCACAATCAGGTCACGTTGCTGGACGTCGACGCTTTTGCCGCCGCCAGCAGCCGTCTGACCCTTGCAGCCAACGGGCTGGAGGCTGAAGTGCTGACCGGTGACGGTATCGACGCTGCTCCGATGGGTCTGAGCGCGATTCTGAGCAATCCACCGTTCCATGTCGGCGTCCATACCGATTATTTCGCCACCGAGAACTTGCTGCGAAAAGCGGCCAAACATCTGAAAAACGGTGGCGAACTACGCTTGGTTGCGAATAGTTTCCTGAAGTATCAACCACTGATTGAAGAGCACCTCGGGATCTGTGCGATCAAGGCTGAGGGTAACGGTTTCCGGATTTACCGGGCCAAGCGCGGCTGAAAATTTGTTCTTGCTCTATCGGATTTGCGAAGGCAGAATCCGCTCCGTCCTAGGGGAGTAGTCTCCCACGAGCACCAAGCTCGTCCGGCATACGTCAACATACTTGATCCTCAGATCATGGCGTATGCGACCCAAGCGTCCGCATCAGACGGATTGCAGGGTTTGACAAGACCTATGACACGCACACCTTACCCGGGGCGGGAAGGCTGTACGTGTCATAGCCGTGTCGACCCGCCCCTTAGGAAAATCCTGATGCTGGACTCGTTACTCGTTCCCACCGCAATCGTTGCCTTGGCCGAAATCGGCGACAAGACGCAACTGCTCGCGCTGATTCTGGCCGCACGCTTTCGCAAACCCTGGCCGATCATTGCCGGCATCGTCGCTGCAACCCTGGCCAACCACGCAGCAGCCGGTGCGGTAGGTGCCTGGTTTGGCAGCTTCTTCTCCGACTCCGTGTTGCACTGGATTCTCGCCGCAAGCTTCGCAGCCACTGCACTGTGGACGCTGGTCCCGGACAAAATGGATGACGATGAAGCCAGCACCGCGCGCAAGTTCGGGCCGTTCCTGACCACGCTTATCGCGTTCTTCCTTGCTGAAATGGGCGACAAAACCCAGGTTGCGACGGTGATGCTCGCCGCGCAATATCCGGAGTTGTGGCTGGTGATCATCGGCACCACATTGGGCATGCTGATTGCCAACGTGCCGGTTGTACTGGCGGGTAATTTTGCCGCGGACAAACTGCCACTGACCTTGATCCGACGCCTGGCGGCCTCGGCATTCCTGATTCTGGCGCTCGTTGCGGTGTACAAGGCGATGCAGAGCAGTGGCTGGGTTTAACGGCACAAGTCGATAGACCGCGTCACCGTTCTTCGCGAGCAGGCTCGCTCCCACGGGGATTTACGGCGCTCACAGATTGTGTGAGCAATACCGAACCTGTGGGAGCGAGCCTGCTCGCGAAGGGATCATCAGCCTCGCTGAAAGATGATCAGGACTTCGGAGCTTTTTCGTACAGCGGCATCACCTTCGGAATCGCCGCCTGCAACGAAGCGATCCGGCTGGTCGACGCCGGGTGTGTGCTCATGAACTCTGGCGGCGAGCCTTCCGATGCCTTGCTCATCTTGTTCCACAGGGTGATCGCGGCATTCGGGTTGAAGCCGGCACGAGCAGCCAGCTCCAGGCCGATCAGGTCGGCTTCGTTTTCGTTGGCGCGGCTGTTAGGCAGGGTCATGCCGTAGTTGGCCACGGTATCGGCCAGCGCCAGGCTGTCCTGGCCAAGACCGAGCAGTGCGCCCGCGCCCTGTTTGGCCATTTCAATGCCATAGGCCTTGGACATCGCTTCACGACCATGCTCGCGCAGAGCGTGGGCGATTTCATGGCCGATGATTGCGGCGATTTCATCGTCGGTGAGTTTCAGTTTGTCGATCAGCCCGGTGTAGAAAATGATCTTGCCGCCGGGGCCGCAGTTGGCGTTGAGCTCGTCGCTCTTGATCAGATTGACCTCCCACTTCCACTGCGCCGAATCCGGACGGAAGTTCGGCGCCTGGGCGATCAGACGGCTGGAAATCGCCTGAACCCGCTTGGCGTCGCTGCTGGTCTTGTCCAGCACACCCTTGGACGACGCCTCGCCCACGGTCTTCTGATAGGACTGGGCATACATCTGATCGACCTCTTGCGAGGACAGCATGCTGAACATGTATTGCTTGCGCTCCACACCCACGGCGCCGCCGCTGGTGGTGTTGACCGACTGACAACCGGCCAGCAACAGCGCTGCGCTCAGTGCACTTACAACCAATGTCTTGTTCATTCAAAAGCTCCCTGAAAACCTGTCGCGTATCGTAGGTGGGTAATTGTATTGGCGCCAGATACAACGGACGTGTTGCAGCGACTTTCAGACATATCCCGTCAGAGCAAAAGCCCCTCACCCTAACCCTCTCCCAGAGGGAGAGGGGACTGATTGGGGAATGCTTCAGAAATAAGATGACTTGAACGCTCTGCTTTGAATCCATAATCGCCTGGTTTTTTCAGGTCGATGTATAACGCAAAACACCTCGGTGGATCCCCTCTCCCTCCGGGAGAGGGCTAGGGTGAGGGGCTCTTGATCTACGCGGCCTAACCCGGGGTCAGACACTCCGGCCCATTGAGTTTCGGATCATTGACCATGTTCGCCAACACCCGCTCGCGCAACGCGGCCGGTTCACTGGCGAGCAATGCTTGCAAGGCATGCAACGGCGTCGCGGGATCAAGCCACGCAGCCTGCCCCGCCTCATCCAGAATCAACGGCCGACGCTGACTGGCCGCTGATTGAGTGATCACCGCGGTGCTCAACCAAACCTGCTCCTGCACCGGGTACGCTTCCCAGATCGCCGCAAAAAACAGCGAAGCCCCCTCGCCCGGCGTCAGCCAGTACGGGCGCTTGCGCTGGGTGCCGCGCCATTCATAAAAGCCGTTGGCCGGCAGCAGGCAGCGACGCAAACGCAGCGCCTCGCGAAACATCGGTTGCTCGGCCACGGTTTCGGCGCGGGCATGCGCCGGCGTGCGCGACAAGTCCGTCAGCCACGGCGGCGTCAGCCCCCAGCGGGCGCGGGCCAGCATGCGCTCGCCGTCTTCACCGGCACGCAGCATCAACACCGAATCGTTGGGGGAAATGTTCCACTGCGCCAGTTGATCGGCAGGAAAACCTGGCAGAGCCGCGAAGTCGCGGTTCCAGCGAAACAGGGCATAACGTCCACACATGGGGCAACACAACTCAAAAATAAAACGAACGTCAGCCTAACAGACCAGCGTACCGGGGAAGCTCTCCGGTTCGTCGCCGGGCAACGGCAGCGCGGCATTGTACGCGGTGATCAGTTCGAGGGCGTATTGGGCCTGATCGTTATCGACCGACAGCCCCAGCAAACCGAAAATCGGCAACTCGCCCGTGCCGCCGAGCAAATCCCGGCCCACCAGATGCGCCTCGATACCTTCGCTGGCGAGCATGCCCTTGAGCATTTCGCCTTCCAACAGGTTTTCCGGTTCGTAGATCCGCTGCATGGGCGCCCCTCACTCGTTTTCGCTGAACACTTCCAGATGCCATTCCTCACCGTGAACCTGCAATACAAACGTGATCGGACGACAACACACCTGGCAGTCCTCGATATAAGTCTGATCGCCGCCGGACAAGTCCACTGACGTCTCGACCTGCTCCCCACAATAAGGACATTCATACAGTGCAGCTTCCAGCATCGCGGTCTCCCAAGTGACTTGTGCGTATAATCGCCGGTCTATTTGCAGGGCTATTTTTGTCTGGCTATTTTTTCAGACCGTGCCCCGTTGGTTTTCGATCAAAACCTTTACTTACCCTAGCCGTTTCCAACAAGAGAGCATGATGGGCGAATTCGATGCCATCCGACCTTACGACGACAGCGAAGTACCCGTGGTACTGGCAAGACTGCTCGGCGACAAGGCGTTTCTAGATATCCTCACCCACTTCCGCTTCCCGCGTTTTGCCGGTCCTTTCGGCTGGATGCTCAAACCACTTATAGCCCATCGGCTGCGTCGTGAGTTTGCCGACGTGACATCGGTGGCAACTTTGCAGGACAAAATCGAGGCGTACGTCGACCACACCATCGAGCGCGCCACCGACGGCGTGACCTACACCGGGGTCGAGCAATTCAAGTCCGGCAGCGCGTATCTGTTCATCGCCAACCACCGTGACATCGTCATGGACCCGGCCTTCGTCAACTACGCCGTGTACCACGCCGGCCTGCCGACGCCGCGTATCGCGATTGGTGACAACCTGTTGCAGAAGCCGTTTGTCAGCGACCTGATGCGCCTGAACAAGAGTTTCATCGTGCATCGCTCGATCACCGGCCGTCGCGAGAAAATGGCCGCGTATCAGTTGCTGTCGGCGTACATCAACCACTCGATCCGCAATGATTGCGCCTCGATCTGGATTGCACAGGCCGAAGGCCGGGCGAAGGATGGCGACGACCGCACCGAGTCGGCGATCCTCAAGATGTTCCACATGAGCCGCAAGGACGAGCCGTTCGGCGAAGTGATTCAGTCGCTGAACGTCACCCCCGTGTCGATCAGCTACGAATACGATCCGTGCGACCAGGCCAAGGCCCGAGAGCTGTACATCCGCGCCACCACCGGCACCTACAGCAAAGTGTCGGGCGAAGATGACGTGAGCATTGCCAAGGGCATCACCGGCTATAAGGGCCGGGTGCACGTGAACTTTGCCGCGCCCATTACCGAGCTGTTTGAAGACGCCAAGCAATTGGCGGTCGAAATGGACAAGCAGATTCTCGGCGGCTACCGGTTGTTCCCGGTGCATTACCTGGCGTATGCGCAGTGGGCCGATGCTGATCCGCAACTGAATGTGCCGAAAGCTGCCGAGGTGTTCCCGGCGGATGAGCTGGCCAAGGCGCAGGAAGAGTGGCAGTCACGGCTGGACGCTTGCCCTGAAGAGCATCGTCCGTATCTGGTGCTGCAATATGCAACGCCGGTGCGTAACCAGTATCGGGTCAAAGCCGGGTTGCCGTTGTAAGCGGCTTCGATACGACGCAAAAACGGCGCCCTCGGGCGCCGTTTTTTTGCCTGACACCACGTGACGGTGGCGAGGGGTTTTGCATTCAATTCAGAATTGGGTGCTGATCCAGGAAATGACCAGCGCCAAGCCCAGGCAGGCAAAACCGAAGCGATAGAAAAAGCGGTTCATGCGCAACGTCGACCAATCGAGGACCGGTTCGGCGTTCGGCTGAGCCTGGCGCTGCGCGGCGATGCTGGCCGATGCGCGTTGTTCGCGGCGGCGGGTCGCGTGCAGCAGCCAACTGCCGGGGAACGCCAACAGCAGCGCCAGCAGATTGATCAATTTGGCGGGATGGTTGGTAAACAGCGTCATCAAATGCAGCGACATCACAGACCTCAAACTTAATCAGTGTGGCAGACGCCAGACAGACGACCGCGCCAGGATTCTACCGAAACCTGTCCCCGACGCCTCTTCTTTACGACAAATAACCCGGCAATCGACCGATGGCTGTCCTGTGTCACGGCTTCGTAATGTGGATGCACCACCATGCGCGCCTCGAAACACACATGGAACGCGTCATGCTTCACGCTGAAAACCAGGATCGTCTGTACCTCATCACCCCCTACGACGAGCAGCAAAGTCTCGTTGGCAGCCTCGCCTTCAATGTTCAGGACCGCCATTGGCTGGTGTATTGCGCGCTGGGCGGGCATCAGCATGCGGATTTGCCCGAGACCGATTTGCTGACGGGGGTCAGCGTTCTCGATTTTTATTCGCAGGCTGCCTGAACGATACGCCCCCTGTAGGAGCTGCCGCAGGCTGCGATCTTTTGATTTTGATTGTTTGAAAACAAGATCAAAAGATCGCAGCCTTCGGCAGCTCCTACAGGGATGGGGGTTATGCAGATAGAGATGTAGGCATGAAAAAGCCCGGAACCATCACTGGCCCCGGGCTTTTTCACATCAGGCGAGCCGCTTATTCAGCCAGAACCTGACCCACGGTCGGATCCTTGAACAAACGCGTCAGCGCATCGCTCAACACATCGCTGACCAGTTTGGTATTGGTTTCCTGGTTCGGCGCCATGCCGAAGCGCTGGTCCAGCGAAGCACCGTAACGGCCGCTGTAGCGACGATTGGCGTTCTGCACGTCAGAGCGGAAGGTCGCGCCGATGGTCGCCTCAGTCACGTACATGCCTTCTTTGGGCGACTGATACTTCAGTTCGGCCAGGGTCACCGTCAGTTGCGGAGCGTTGGGTGCGTTGTTGGTCGGGGTGAACCCGAGCAAACGCACGGCGGCTTCAGCCTGAGCCTGCAACTTCGGCAGGATCTGCTCGCGCTGCACGGTAATGGCACTGGTCTCAGGATACAGACCGCCACGGGTGCCCAGAGTTGGCGACGGACGACCGTCAACCACACGCACGACGACTGGCTGGCCACGGCCGACCGCAGGCAATTGCGTGGTCAGCTTCGGTTCCGGACTCAGTTGTTGCGGGCTGTGGGCGCAGCCGGCCAGAGTCAAACCGGCCACAGTGATCAAACCGAACAACAGGCGTTGCAACATGCTTTTCTCTCCAGAATCAGGCACAAACAGGCCGGCAGTATAGCGGTGGGCCACTGCGGGTAACCAGCGCCGCACAGTGAATACTGAAATGTCTGACAAACCCCGTCGAAAGCGGTTCCTGTCACAGATTCTTCACCCGCCATACATGTACACGTCATGGCTGGTCGGCATCCTTCAAATCAGTCCTCCAGCCAGGTACTCGGCCATGCGTTATCTGATCTCGTTGTTCGCGCCACGCCCGCTGCATCGCAGCTTTGCTCTGCTCGACCGCAACGGTCACTGTCAGGCCTTCAAGCAGTGCAGCCTGCAACCGATGGGTGACGGTTGGGTGGAAATAGAAGAAATCCGCCTTACCTGGTTGAACCAGCCGCTGCCCGCGAGCGCCCGGGTCGTACCGCGTCAAATGCGCGCACGGGCGCAGGTGCAGTTGAGCATCTGACCGGATGCCTAATAAAAGTCATTAAACTCGACCAACTCCGCGCATTTCTTCGATACAATCTCCCCCCGATTATAAGGACGTCTCCTGATCGGGCCCCGCAACACCGTCAATGCGCTTGCATTGGCATCCAAAATCGCCCACAGAGAGTCGCCCACACAGATCGAGTGAAGTTGGCGCGCTTGCCTGTTCTTCCGGCAAAACCCCCGCTTTTCGCGAATCTGCAGAGCTGTCATGACGCTCGGCCACCGCGTTGTTTTGCCTTTGCGGGCAGGGTGCCAGGCTTGGACAGCCCTTTTTTGAGGTTCACGTCTTCAAAAGAGCGTGAAAAAAACGGGTTTTCACAACTTCACAAGAGTGTGGCGAGCAAATGAATAGTTTTGCGTCTGAACATGCACCATTAGCGTCTGAAACAGCCCAACGACACAGGACCGGGTATACCTCGAATACCGGAGCCTGAAGCCTGTCCGCTACGGATTTGGTTGCACAAAAACGGATGTCTCGACCATAAGTCGAATTGCCAGCCGGGCGCTGAAATGAGTTCATGGAGCTCTGGAAGCCACGCCGCACGCATCCGTCAAAGTTGCGAAAAATTGCGAAGATTCGGACATGGCGAACCTGACCACGGATAGCCGGGACATAATTGACCTGTCCCTGAATGCCTGGCAGCCATGCCGACAATTTGGTGCTGCAGATTTTGGAGACGCGTTAAATGGCGCATAACGAAGCAGTCGACGTAGTACTGGTTGGGGCCGGCATCATGAGTGCCACCCTTGCAGTGCTGCTCAAAGAGCTCGATCCGGCGATCAAACTGGAAGTTGTCGAGCTGATGGACTCCGGTGCTGCGGAGAGTTCCAACCCGTGGAACAACGCCGGTACCGGCCACGCTGGCCTGTGCGAGCTGAATTACACGCCGCAAGCGGCCGACGGCAGCGTCGACATCAAGAAAGCCGTGCACATCAATACCCAGTTCGAAGTGTCCAAGCAGTTCTGGTCGTACCTGACCAAAAAAGGCACCTTCGGCTCGTGCAAATCCTTCATCAGCCCGGTGCCGCACCTCAGTTTCGTGCAGGGCGACAGTGGCGTGTCCTTCCTCAAGTCACGCTTCGATGTGTTGAGCAAGCACCACGCCTTCGCCGACATGGAGTACACCGAAGACAAGGCCAAGATGGCCGAGTGGATGCCGCTGATGATGCCGGGCCGTTCGCCGGACGAAGTGCTCGCCGCGACCCGCGTGATGAACGGCACCGACGTCAACTTCGGTGCCCTGACCAATCAGTTGCTCAAGCACCTGACCAGCGCTCCCGACGCCCAGGTGAAATACTGCAAGCGCGTCACCGGCCTCAAGCGTAACGGCAGCGGCTGGACCGTCAGCATCAAGGACGTCAACAGCGGCAGCAGCCGTGAAGTCGATGCCAAATTCGTCTTCCTCGGCGCCGGTGGCGCGGCCCTGCCATTGCTGCAGGCTTCGGGCATTGAAGAAAGCAAAGGTTTCGGCGGCTTCCCGATCAGCGGCCAGTGGCTGCGTTGCGACAACCCGCAAGTGGTCAAACAGCACCAGGCCAAGGTTTACAGCCAGGCTGCCGTAGGTTCGCCACCGATGTCGGTGCCGCACCTGGACACCCGCGTGGTCGATGGCAAGAAATCCCTGCTGTTCGGGCCATACGCCGGTTTCACCACCAAGTTCCTCAAGCACGGTTCGTTCATGGACCTGCCGCTGTCGGTTCGCGCCGGCAACATCGGGCCGATGCTGGCGGTGGCAAAAAACAACATGGACCTGACCAAGTACCTGGTCAGCGAAGTGATGCAGTCGATGGAGCAGCGCCTGGATTCCCTGCGCCGTTTCTACCCGGAGGCGAAAGCCGAAGACTGGCGCCTGGAAGTGGCCGGCCAACGGGTACAGATCATCAAGAAAGACCCGAAAAAGGGCGGCATCCTGCAATTCGGTACCGAACTGGTCGCGGCCAAGGATGGTTCCCTTGCGGCCCTGCTCGGCGCATCGCCAGGTGCATCGGTGACCGTTTCGATCATGCTGGAACTGATCGAGAAGTGCTTCCCGGGCAAAGCGTCCGGCGAGTGGGCTGGCAAACTGGCGGAAATCTTCCCGGCCCGTGAAAAGGTTCTGGAAACCGATGCTGCGCTGTATCGCAAGATCAACACGCAGAACAACATCGCCCTGGAACTGGTTGAAGAAAGCAGCGAGACGCCAAGCTACGCTTGATCGTGCCGCATAAAAAACGCCCCGCAGCTCACTGAGTGCGGGGCGTTTTTTTTGGGACCGCCAAACAGCAAAAGATCGCAGCCTTCGGCAGCTCCTACAGGGTCAACACTAATCCTCTGCAGGATCTGATCTTGTCTTTAGACCTTAAGCGCGAGCCTTGTCGATCAGCTCGATGTATTCCGGCGCGTTGCGTTGATCGCGGATCTGATCAACAAACGTCTGGCCCTGCTCGTCCTTGCCGTCGACGTCGTACCCAGCCGCCACAAAGAACGTCAGAAACCGTTCGAAATCGTCGATTCGCAGACCACGGTAAGCCTTGATCAGTTTGTGCAACGACGGCGAAGTGGCGTCGACCGGTTCAAAATCGAGGAACAGCTTGATCTGCTCATCGCCGATCTCGTCACCAATCACTTGTTTCTTATCTTTACGCATTGCCGACTCCAGCTCGCAGACATGACACGGGGCGGGCAGTTTACCCCTGCCCTGCCGCTCGGCTCAACGCGCACGCACGCTGCCGGTGTGCAAATCGGCCCAGATATGGCCGTTGGCGTAACTGAGGAATTGCACATAGACGGTGTCGTTGCGCAGCAGATCGATCACCACACGGTATTGCGCCAGCGGATAAAACAGCGTCAGGGTTTTGCTTTTGTCGTCATAGAGCGGTTTTTTCAGGCTTTTGCTTTCGCCATCGAAGCTGACCAGCACCTGAGTGATTGTCGCGCCTTTGTTCAGGGATTTGCCTTTAAGACGGATCATCAGTGGCGAGGTGACCGGAATCGGCTGCTGATTGGACTGGCGTTGCGCGCCGACCACCACCGAATAGTCAGTGACCTGCATCAGTTGCTGATGTTCGGGCTCGGCATCGCGCAGAGTCAGATCGTCCGGCGGAAGGAACTGGCTGTGCATCGGCGCGGCGGACAAAGGCAGGCTCAGGGTGAGCAACAGGGCGGCAAGGCTGCGAATCAAGAGGCTCATGGCAGGCTCCGGAGGGCGGGGCCAAGCACTCTAGCATGGGTATCACCGATGTATCAGCACACACAAAACAACTGTGGGAGCGAGCCTGCTCGCGAAGGCAATTTCACATTCAACACTTATGCTGAATGAAAGATCGCTTTCGCGAGCAGGCTCGCTCCCACAGGGGATAGCGCGGGGGGATTACATGCCTTTAACGGCAAAGATCCCGTTGGCGTTACGCCAGTAGCCTTTGTAGTCCATGCCGTAACCGAAGATGTAACGGTCGATGCACGGCAGGCCGACGAAGTCTGCTTTCAGGTCAGGACGCGCCTTGCGGTCGTGATCCTTGTCGATCAGCACGGCGGTGTGCACTTTGCGCGCGCCGGCGTGTTTGCAGTAATCGATGATCGCGCCAAGGGTGTGACCTTCATCGAGGATGTCGTCGATGATCAGCACGTCACGGTCAAGAAACGAGACTTCTGGCTTGGCCTTCCAGAACAGATCGCCGCCGCTGGTTTCGTTGCGATAACGGGTCGCGTGCAGGTAGGACGCTTCCAGCGGGAAATGCAGATGAGTCAGCAGCTTGCCGGAAAAAATCAGCCCGCCGTTCATCACGCAGAACACCACCGGGTTGCTCTCGGCCAGTGTTTCGTTGATTTGTGCACCGACGCGGGCAATGGCGGCCTCGACTTCAGACTCGGTGTACAGGCAGTCAGCCTCTCGCATGATTTGACGGATATGCTCGAGATCAGCGGACATGGCGCTCTCCGGGGGGTGGTTGAAGGGGGGTATAGTCGCGAAAAGCGGGCAAAGGTACGCATCTCGCACGGCTGAATCAAGCCTTTATGGACTAACGTACTCTATGTCCTATAGGACATCACCCTCGGATAGATTAATCTAGGCCGGTTTTTTTGCCCGCCGCCGGAGCCTTTCCCCATGTCCATCCAAGAGATCCGCCATCCGCTGATCCGTCACAAACTTGGCCTTATGCGCCGCGCAGACATCAGCACCAAGAATTTCCGCGAGCTCGCTCAGGAAGTCGGTGCGCTGCTGACCTACGAAGCTACTAAAGACCTGCCGCTGGAAACCTACGATATCGAAGGTTGGTGCGGCACCGTGTCGGTCGAGAAAATCGCCGGCAAGAAGATCACTGTCGTGCCAATCCTGCGTGCCGGCATCGGCATGCTCGAAGGCGTGCTCAGCCTGATCCCGGGTGCCAAGGTCAGCGCTGTGGGTGTTGCCCGCAACGAAGAAACCCTGCAAGCCCACACCTATCTGGAAAAACTGGTTCCGGAAATCGACGAACGTCTGGCGATGATCATCGACCCGATGCTCGCCACCGGCAGCTCGATGGTTGCGACCATCGACCTGCTGAAAAAGGCTGGCTGCAAGGAAATCCGCGCGATGGTGCTGGTTGCAGCGCCAGAAGGCATCGCCGCTGTAGAAAAGGCTCACCCGGACGTGACCATCTACACCGCCTCGATTGACGAACGTTTGAACGAACACGGTTACATCATCCCAGGGCTTGGCGATGCCGGTGACAAGATCTTCGGCACCAAGCAGAAGGACGCGTGACCATGCAACAAGAGTTCAACGATCCGCTCTGGCGCACGGTGCTGTCCGGCGCCCAGATGCTGTTCGTGGCTTTCGGCGCTTTGGTGCTGATGCCGCTGATCACGGGCCTCGACCCGAACGTGGCACTGTTTACCGCAGGTCTTGGGACGATTCTGTTCCAGATCGTCACTGGCCGTCAGGTGCCGGTGTTCCTGGCGTCCAGCTTTGCGTTCATCACCCCGATCATTCTCGCCAAGGGCCAGTTCGGCCTGGCCGCGACCATGGGCGGCGTAATGGCGGCCGGTTTCGTCTACACCTTTCTTGGCCTCGCCGTGAAGATCAAAGGCACCGGTTTCATCGACCGTCTGCTGCCGCCAGTGGTCATCGGTCCGGTGATCATCTCCATCGGCCTGGCCATGGCGCCGATTGCCGCGAACATGGCGATGGGCAAGGCTGGCGACGGTTCCGAGCTGATCCATTACCAGACTGCAATGATGATCTCGATGCCAGCGCTGCTGACCACGTTGATCGTGGCAGTGTTCGGCAAAGGCATTTTCCGTCTGGTGCCGATCATTTCCGGCGTGCTGGTCGGGTTCGCCATGGCGTTCTATTTCGGTGTGGTCGATACCGCGAAAATTGCCGCAGCACCGTGGTTCGCGATCCCGCATTTCACCGCGCCGGAGTTCAACTGGCAGGCGATTCTGTTCATCGTTCCAGTGGCATTGGCCCCGGCGATTGAACACATCGGCGGCGTGATTGCAGTCGGTAGCGTGACCGGTCGTGACTATCTGAAGAAGCCGGGCCTGCATCGCACTCTGCTCGGTGACGGCATCGCCACCACCGCAGCCGGGATGTTCGGCGGCCCGCCTAACACCACTTACGCCGAAGTGACTGGCGCCGTGATGCTGACCAAGAACTACAACCCGAAAATCATGACCTGGGCGGCGATCTTCGCCATCAGCCTGGCGTTTGTCGGCAAGTTCGGTGCGCTGCTGCAAAGCATCCCGGTACCCGTGATGGGCGGGATTTTGTGCTTGTTGTTTGGTTCGATCGCGGCAGTGGGCATGAACACCCTGATCCGCCACAAGATCGATCTGGGCGAAGCACGCAATCTGGTGATTGTCTCGGTCACGTTGGTGTTCGGGATTGGCGGTGTGCTGGTTGGCACTGGCACCGGTCCGGACGACTTCGGCCTCAAAGGCATCGCGCTGTGCGCGGTGGTGGCGATTGCGCTGAACCTGCTGCTGCCGGGCAATGATGGCTGGAAGAACAAGAAGGCGGATGAGCCGCTGATCTAAGGCTTCAAGATGTTTATTGCCTGACAGATAGCTTTCCCGAGCAGGCTCGCTCCCACAAGGGTTCTTCAGCGCACTGAAGATCAAATGTGGGAGCGAGCCTGCTCGCGAAGCTTTTGGCTTTAAAGGGCCAACGGCGCTCTTTCGCAAAGAGTGGCCAACGCCTTCGCCCATTGCGGGTCGTCATTCAGGCACGGCACCAGCACCAACTCCTCGCCTCCCGCTTCGCGGAACTGCTCCTTGCCGCGATCACCGATCTCCTCCAGCGTCTCGATGCAATCGGCCACAAACGCCGGGCACATCACCAGAAGCTTCTTCACACCGCTTTTCGCCAACTCATCCAGCCGCGCTTCGGTGTACGGCTCGATCCATTTGGCACGACCCAATCTCGACTGAAAAGAGACAGACCATTTGCCCTCCGGTAAACCCATACGCTCAGCGAACAGGGCAGCCGTGCGCAAACATTGCGCGCGATAACAGGTTGCCAATACCGCAGGCGACGCATTCTTGCAGCAGTCTTCATTTTTGAAACAGTGATTGCCGGTCGGGTCGAGCTTGGTCAGGTGACGTTCCGGCAGGCCATGGAAGCTCAGCAGCAAGTGATCGTAATCCTGCTGCAAGTGCGGCCTGGCGCTGGCGACCAGCGCGTCGAGGTATTCCGGCTGATCGTAGAACGGTTGCAGGATCGACAACTTCACATCGAGGTTCTTCGCACGGATTACACGCCTGGCCTCTTCGATCACCGTGGTCGTCGTACTGTCGGCGAACTGTGGGTAAAGCGGCGCCAGCGTGATCCGCCTGTGCCCTGCCGCGACCAGTCTTGTCAGGCACGTTTCAATTGAAGGCTCGCCGTAACGCATGGCCAGGTCGACCGGGCCATGCTTCCACTGCGCCTTCATCTGCTCTTGCAAGCGACGGCTGAGCACCACCAGCGGCGAACCCTCCTCCCACCAGATCGAGGCGTAGGCGTGGGCGGATTGCTCGGGGCGCTTGATCAGGATCAGCGACACCAGCAAACGCCGCACCGGCCACGGCAGGTCGATCACGTACGGATCCATCAGAAATTGGTTGAGGTAGCGGCGTACATCGGCCACCGAGGTGGAGGCCGGGGAACCCAGGTTGACCAGAAGCAAGGCGTGATCGGTCATGCAACGTCCTATTTCAGAGGCGGCTGGAGAGATCATCCAGAGCCGCGCGTAAATCCGTGAACTGGAAACTGAATCCCGCTTCCAGCAAGCGTGCCGGCGTTGCCCGTTGGCCGCCCAGCAACAGCAATGACAACTCGCCCAGACCGACCTTCAGTGCCAGGGTCGGCATTGGCATAAACGCCGGACGATGTAAAACACTGCCCAGCGTCTTGGCAAATTCGCGATTGCGCACAGGTTTTGGCGCGCACGCATTATAAGGACCACTGGCCTCATCACGATGCAGAAGAAAATCAATCAGGGCGATTTGGTCGTCGATATGAATCCACGGCATCCACTGCCGGCCATTGCCCAGAGGCCCGCCCAATCCAAGTTTGAACGGCAGCAACAGGCGCGACAAAAAGCCGCCCTCGGCCGACAGCACCAGACCGGTTCGCACCAGCACCACGCGAATGCCCAACGCCTCTGCGCGCTGGGCAGTCTCTTCCCAGGCAATGCACAACTGACTGGCGAAATCGTCGATTACTGGCGGTGAGTCTTCGCTCAACTCGCGCTCACCACCGTCGCCGTACCAGCCGATGGCCGACCCCGAAATCAGCAGCGCCGGTTTCTGCGCGCGTTTTTCCAGCCACGCCAACAAGGTTTCCGTGAGCGTGATGCGGCTGCTCCATAGCAACGCTTTACGTCGATGGGTCCACAGTCGGTCGGCAATCGGCGCGCCAGCAAGATTGATGATTGCGTCGACGGGTTCTTCGCCAAGCTCTTCCAGCGTTGCAATGCCGCGCACCTGCGTCCCGCAGATTTTCGCGACCGCTTCCGGGCGTCTACTCCAAACCGTCAGGTGATGCCCCTGCCCCGACCAATGCCGACAGAGTTGACGCCCGATCAAACCAGTACCGCCGGTCAGCAATATGTGCATGACATCTTCCTCGCGTGGCGTTTTACCCGGATCACTAGTCTATTTTTAAAAGCAGGGATCTTTTCTATCGGGCAGGTTCTATTGTTTAACCATAGGCCAAGCTGCCAGAACGAGAACGCTAGAAGTTATACCAAAAAACAAAATTGTACAGGTTTCAACGACGGCGTAGTCTGTACAGAAAGGTAAACGAGGCCCCTATGACTGTACCTATCGCAATCATCGGCACCGGCATCGCCGGACTCTCGGCGGCTCAGGCTCTTACGGAGACTGGGCACACCGTCCAATTGTTCGATAAAAGTCGCGGCAGCGGCGGACGTATGTCGAGCAAACGCAGCGACGCCGGTTCGCTGGATCTGGGCGCGCAATATTTCACCGCCCGTGATCGGCGTTTTGTCACCGAGGTACAGCGCTGGCAAAGTCAGGGCTGGGTCGCCGAGTGGACACCGCAGCTCTACACCTTCCAGGGCGGGCAACTGAATCTGTCGCCGGACGAGCAGACCCGCTGGGTCGGTGCGCCACGGATGAGCGCCATCACCCGCGGCTTGCTCGAGGGGCTGGAGGTGCAATTTGCCTGTCGGATTACCGAGGTCTATCGCGGCGAAGAGCATTGGCATCTGCAAGACGCCGAAGGCTTCACCCACGGGCCATTCAGTCATGTCGTGATCGCCACGCCGGCACCGCAAGCTACGGCGCTGCTGGCCGCCGCGCCGAAACTCGCCGGTGCCGCCGCCGGGGTAAAAATGGACCCGACCTGGGCCGTCGCCCTCGCCTTCGATACGCCGCTGGATACTCCGATCGAGGGTTGCTTCGTGCAGGACAGCCCCCTCGACTGGCTGGCGCGCAATCGCAGTAAACCGGGGCGCGACAACACCCTCGACACGTGGGTACTACACGCGACCAGCGCCTGGAGCCGACAGCACATCGACCTGCCCAAGGAAGCGGTGATCGAACAACTGCACGGCGCGTTCGCCGAATTGCTGCACAGCGCGATGCCAGCACCGACCTTCAGTCTTGCCCATCGCTGGCTCTACGCACGCCCGGCGACGGGCCACGAATGGGGAACGCTGGCGGATGCTGATCTGGGCCTGTATGCCTGTGGCGACTGGTGCCTGTCCGGACGCGTCGAAGGTGCCTGGCTCAGCGGCCAGGAAGCTGCCCGCCGCCTGCACGAGCACTTGCAATGAATCGCATCAACCCACGCAAATTGCTGCTGTCGAAATGGACAGCAGCCCACCCGCAAAACCGTGAAAAGCATTTCCTGGTGACTGAGCTGATTTGCGATGAAGAGGGCACGGTGCTCGAAGTCGAGTTGCAGGCAGTGCTGACCAAGCGCGTCGAACGATTCGACTGGCATGCTTTACAAAACAACGCCCAATGGAAAATCGGCTGGCTCATGTAGGAGCTGCCGAGGGCTGCGATGTTTTGATCTTTGCTTCTCAAAACTCCCAAATCAAAAACAGGATCAAGAGATCGCAGCCTGCGGCAGCGCCTACAGAAAAACTTATACAAATGATTTGACTTGTACAGCTATGAATCTATGCTTAGGAAATGTTGTACAGAGATCAATCTCTGTACAGGTATAGATTCGAGAGGTATCCATGTCAGACCTTTCCATGTCCCGGCCGAAGATCGCCATCAGTGCCTGCCTGATGGGCGCCGAGGTTCGCTTTAACGGCGGTCACAAGGAATCACGCCTGTGCAGCCGCACCCTCGCTGAACATTTCGAATTCGTCCCGCTGTGCCCGGAAGTCGCCATCGGCATGGGCATCCCCCGCGAACCGATCCGTCTGGTCGGCGATCCGCAAAACCCGCAAGCCGTCGGTACTGTCCATCCCTCGATCAACGTCACCGCGCCTCTGGCCGAGTACGGCGAGAAAATGGCCGGCGAGCTCAATGACATCTGCGGCTACATCTTCATGCAGCAATCACCTTCCTGCGGGCTGGAACGGGTCAAGGTCTATCAAGATAACGGCGCGCCGGTGAATGGCGGTGGCCGGGGCATCTACGCGCAGGCCTTCTGTGCGCGGCACCCGGACTTGCCGGTGGAAGAAGCCGGACGCCTGAATGATCCGGTGCTGCGTGAAAACTTCATCACCCGGGTTCTCGCCTACAGCGCCTGGCAGCAAGTGCTTGCCCAAGGCCTGAGCCGCCGTGTGCTCACCGAATTCCACTCACGCTACAAATACCAGCTGATGGCCCACAACCCGCTGCAATACAAGGCGCTAGGCAAGTTGCTGGGCAACATGGCGCAGAGCGACCCTGCCGAACTTGGCCCGCGTTACTTCAGCGAACTGATGGCAGCGCTAAAAAAATGTGCGACCCGCGGCACCCATAGCAATGTTCTGCAGCACATCACCGGCTACCTGAAACAGGCGATCAGCGCCGAAGACAAGCAGGAGATGGTGCATGTGATCGGCCAATATCGGTTGGGCATCGTTCCGCTCGTGGTGCCGCTGACCCTGCTCAAGCATCACTTTCGCCAACACCCCGACCCGTACATTGCGCAACAGGTTTACCTGCAACCGCACCCGGAAAATCTCAGCCTGCGAAACTTGATTTGATGAACGTGAGCCCCGACACCAGCGCCCAGGAAGACCTCGGCGCCGATTTCAAGAAAGCCCTCGACGATGGCTGGTTGCCGATCCGCGAAGTGGCGCGGCAAACCGGCGTCAATGCGATCACGCTGCGTGCGTGGGAACGGCGCTATGGTCTGATCGTCCCGCAACGCACGCCCAAGGGGCATCGGCTGTATTCCGCCGAGCACGTGCAACGCATCCTGACGATCCTCACCTGGCTCAACCGTGGCGTCGCGGTCAGCCAGGTCAAGCCGCTTCTCGACACTGCGCAAGACCTCGGCGAGTCGGTGGAAAACGATTGGCAACGCTTGCGTCAGACCCTGCTCATGGCCGTCACGCAACTCAATGAACGGACCATCGACGACAGCATCAATCAAGTCATGGCGCTGTATCCCCCGCGCACGCTGTGTGAGCAGTTGCTGGTGCCGCTGCTGGCTGAACTTGAACAGCGCTGGCAGGGCCAGTTCGGCGCGCAGATGGAGCGGGTATTTTTTTATTCGTGGTTACGCAGCAAATTTGGCGCGCGCATCTACCATAACAATCGTCAATTGCACGCCGCGCCACTGTTGCTGATCAATCATTCCGACCTGTCACTGGAACCTCACCTGTGGCTGTGCGCGTGGCTGGTCAGCAGCGCTGATTGCCCGGTGCAGGTGTTTGACTGGCCACTGCCGTCCGGAGAGCTGGCACTGGCGGTCGAACACCTGCAGGCCCGCGGCGTACTGCTGTATTCCAGCAAAGCCATGCAGCTTGCGCAGTTGCCAAAACTTTTGGCTGGCGTCAGTTGCCCGAAAATCATCGTCGGACCAACGGTTTGCATCCACCAGGCCGAGTTGTCCGCAAGAACCTTGGAAACTGCTGATTTGTACCTGGCTGAAGATCCACTTTCAGCGCATCAGGCACTCGTTCAGCGTGGGCTGATTTAATGGACGCGACGACAACCGATATGCAATTGATCTGGCTGCGCAGCGACTTGCGCCAACATGACAACACCGCCCTCGCGGCTGCCGCAGCGCGCGGTCCGACTGTTGCCGTGTATCTGCTGAGCCCGCAGCAATGGCAAGAACATGACGACGCGCCCTGCAAGGTCGACTTCTGGCTGCGCAATCTGCACGAACTGAGCAAAAGCCTCGGCCAACTGAATATTCCTCTGTTGATCCGTACGGCGGCGCATTGGGATCAGGCGTCGGCAGAACTGTGCAAACTCTGTCGCCAGCTGAATATCAAGGTCGTGCACGTCAACGAAGAGTATGGCTTGAACGAGAGCCGGCGCGATGCGGCCGTGGCCGAGGCATTGCAGGCCGAGGGCATCGAATTTCACAGTTATCTCGATCAATTGCTGTTCAAGCCTGGCACCGTACTGACCAAGACCGGGACTTACTTCCAGGTGTTCAGCCAGTTTCGCAAGGTCTGCTACGAACGCCTGCATCGCTCGATCCCGGCGTTGGTGGCCGCACCCGGCAAACAGACGCCACTGGGCATCGACAGCGATCCGGTTCCTGCATCCGTCACCGGCTTCGCCACGCCAAGCGAAACCTTGCGCGATCTGTGGCCTGCCGGTGAGAAAGAAGCCCGGCGCCGCCTCGATACCTTCGCCGACGCCCAAATCGATTACTACAAAAGCGAACGCGACTTCCCGGCCAAGCCCGGCACCAGTCAGCTGTCAGCGTACCTGGCCGCTGGCGTGGTTTCGCCACGCCAATGCCTGCACGCCGCCCTGCAAAGCAATCAGGGTGAATTCGAAAGCGGCAAAGTCGGCGCTATTACCTGGATCAATGAGCTGTTGTGGCGCGAGTTCTATAAACACATTCTGGTCGGCTATCCACGGGTCTCGCGCAATCGCGCCTTCCGTCCGGAAACCGAAGCGCTGGCCTGGCGCGACGCCCCCGACGAACTCGCGGCGTGGCAAGAGGCGCGTACCGGACTGCCGATCATCGATGCGGCGATGCGCCAATTGCTCGAAACCGGCTGGATGCACAATCGCCTGCGCATGGTCGTGGCGATGTTCCTGACCAAAAACCTGCTGATCGACTGGCGCGAAGGCGAGCGGTTTTTCATGCGTCATTTGATCGATGGTGATCTGGCGGCGAACAACGGCGGCTGGCAATGGAGCTCGTCGACCGGCACCGATTCGGCGCCGTACTTCCGCATTTTCAACCCGTTGAGCCAATCGGAAAAATTCGACAGCGAGGGCCTGTTCATCAAGCACTGGCTGCCGGAACTCGCCGACCTCGACAAAAAACAGGTGCATGACCCGGCCAGTGCCGGTGGCTTGTTCGGCGTGGCGGATTATCCGAAGCCGATCGTCAACCTCAGTGCATCGCGGGAGCGGGCGCTGACTGCGTTCAAGAACCTGCCCTCCCGCCAACCAGCCGGGGTCGATCATGAGTGAATTCCTGCGCAGCTTCGCCCGGCAATTTTCAGCGCTGAACAAAGACAACCTGCAACGTCTGGGCGAGTTGTACAGCGATGACATTCACTTCACCGACCCGTTGCATGAAGTTCAGGGGCTGGCGCAGCTGCGCGATTACTTCGGTGAGCTGTACGCCAACGTCAGCGAGCTGCATTTCGATTTTCACGGCTACGACCAGATTGGCGAGGGTGAAGGCTACCTGCGCTGGGTCATGAGTTATCGCCACCCGCGTCTGGCCAGTGGTCGGGAGATCCGCGTCGGCGGCTGCTCGCACTTGCTGTGGCGCGACAAGGTTTATCGTCACCGGGATTATTTCGATGCCGGGGCGTTGCTGTATGAGCACTTGCCAATATTGGGCCGGGTGATCGCCTGGCTGAAAAGGAGAATGGGATGAGTCGTACACCTCCACGGCGTTATTGGTTGACGGGTGCCAGCAGTGGCATTGGCGCAGCATTGGCAGAAAGCATTCTCGCCACCGGCGCGCACCTGGCTGTCAGCTCGCGCCAGGTCGCCGCGCTCAAAGTGTTGTCGCAACGCTATCCGGGACAAGTGCTGGTGGTGCCGGGCGATCTGACCAATAGCCAGACCGTGCGTGAAATCGGTGAGCAGATCGCTGAGGACTGGGGGTCGCTGGACACCGTGATCCTCAATGCCGGCACCTGTGAATATGTCGATGCCCGGCAATTCGATTCTTCCATCGTCGAGCACGTGGTGCGCACCAATCTGCTCGCCAGCGCCTACTGCATCGAAGCCGCCCTGCCGCTACTGCGCAAAGGCACCGCGCCGCATCTGGTAGGGATGGCGAGTTCCGTCACTTACCTGCCGTTGCCACGGGCAGAAGCGTACGGCGCATCGAAGGCCGGGTTGCGCTATCTGTTCGAGTCGTTGCGCATCGACCTGGCGGATGAGGGCATCGAAGTCACGGTCATCAGCCCCGGTTTTGTCGAAACACCGCTGACCGCCAGGAACGATTTCCCGATGCCGCTCAGTTGGCCTGTGGATAAAGCTGCGCGGCATATCTTCGCCAAGCTCAAGGATCGCCCACTGGAGATCGCTTTCCCGGCGCTGTTCATGGCCGCGCTGTGGCCCTTGTCGAAACTGCCAACGGGTCTGCAACTGGCAATCGGTAAACGCATGGTGCGCAAACCGCCACCGCAGCGAGATCCAGTATGAAAATCGCCATTATCGGCAGCGGTATCGCAGGACTCACCTGCGCCCATCTGCTCAATCGCCGACATGACGTCACGGTGTTCGAGGCCGGCGACTGGGTCGGTGGCCACACGCACACGGTGCAGGTCAGCGTCGAAGGTCGCCAATATGCCGTGGACACTGGTTTCATTGTATTCAATGACTGGACCTACCCGAATTTCATCCGCCTGCTCGGCCAGCTCGGCGTGAGCTTCAAACCGACCGAAATGAGCTTCTCGGTCAACGATCCGGACAGCGGCCTGGAATACAACGGCAACAACCTCAACAGCCTGTTTGCCCAGCGGCGCAATCTGCTGTCGCCGGGTTTCTGGGGCATGCTGCGCGACATTCTGCGATTCAATAAAGAAGCCCAGCGCGACCTCAACGAGCTGCGCATCGACGCCGACATGACCCTGGATGATTACCTCAAGGCCGGCGGCTACGGCGAGCGTTTCATCCTGCATTACATCGTGCCGATGGGTGCAGCGATCTGGTCGATGTCGATGGCCGAGATGCTCAATTTTCCGCTGCAATTCTTTGTGCGCTTCTTCAAGAATCATGGCTTGTTGTCAGTCAGTGACCGGCCGCAATGGCAAGTGATCGAAGGCGGTTCCAGCGCTTACATCGCGCCACTGACCGCCGCGTTCAAGGACAGGATTCGCCTCAATTGTCCGGTGAAGCGAGTGGATCGCGACGAACACGGCGTGGTTATCCACAGCCCGGCGGGGATCGAACACTTCGACAAAGTGGTGTTCGCCTGTCACAGCGATCAGGCCCTGCAAATACTGGCCAGCCCGAGCGAGGCCGAACGCGCGATCCTCGGTGCCCTGCCCTACGCCGACAACGAAGTGGTGTTGCACACCGACACGCAACTGTTGCCCACACGCAAACTGGCATGGGCCAGCTGGAACTATCGCCTGAGCGGTGCTGGCCATACTCACGCGGCCGTCACTTACGGCATGAACATTCTTCAGGGCATCGAAAGCGATACCACGTTCTGTGTCAGCCTCAACCAGAGCGCCGGCATCAACCCCGACAAAGTGCTGGCTCGCTTCACTTATGCCCATCCGCAGTTCAGCCTAGCGGCGGTGGCGGCGCAGAACCGCTGGGCCGAACTGGATGGCGTCCGCCACACGCACTACTGCGGCGCCTATTGGGCCAACGGTTTTCATGAGGACGGTGTGGTCAGCGCACTGCGCGTGGCGGCCGCGTTCGGGGAAACCCTATGAACAGCGCCCTCTACAGCGGCTGGATCGGCCATCGGCGCTTCTCCCCGCGCCGACACGAATTTCGTTACCGGATCGGTTTGCTGTACCTCGATCTGACCGAACAGGACGCGTTGTTCGGCCTGTCGGCGCTGGCCAGCCGCAGTCGCTTTGCGCCGTTTTCATTTCGCGAGACCGACTACCTCAAAGCCTTCACCGGCACCGGCATGCGCTTGATCGACGCCGTGCGCCAGCAGGTCGGCATCGCCATCGGCCATGAACCGCAAGGGTCGGTGTGCCTGCTCACGCAACCGCGCAGTTGGGGGCTGGCGTTCAATCCGGTGAGTTTCTTTTATTGCCATGAGGCCGACGGGCAACTGGCGGCGATTGTCTGCGAAGTCACCAACACACCGTGGCGCGAGCGCTATCACTATGTGTTGCCAGCGCGCGCGCCAATCGATCCGCAGAGCGCTCATCAGCATTTCGCGGTAGCCAAGGCCTTTCATGTTTCACCGTTTCTGCCGCGCGATCTCGAATACCGCATGAGCTTCAGCCCCGCCGCGCAAACCCTCGGCGTACACATGGCCGACTGGCAGGGCGAGCACAAACTGTTCGATGCCACGCTCAATCTGCAACGCGAAACACTCGACCGTCAGAGCCTGCACCGCTACTTGCGACGCTTCCCGTGGATGACCGCGAAAACCGCTCTGGCGATTTATTGGCAAGCCGTACGACTGCTGTTCAAACGCGCTCCGATCTTCTCTCATCAGGCTGCTGACGGCAGCTTTCAAACCGCCACCGTGCCTACCAAGGAACACCGCCATGAAATCCTCTAGTCTGTCGGTCAGTCGGCTCAGTGCCAACGGCTTGACCGGTTCGCTGCTGCGTCGTGGCGTGCTACGGCAAATGGCCCGGCTCCAACACGGTCAGCTTGTGGTGGTCGAGGATGGCGAACGGATGCTGTTCGGCGCACCCGGCAGTGCCTTGGTGGGCGAGATCCACATACTCGATGCCGCCGCCTGGGGCATGGTCGCCAGCAACGGCTCGATCGGCGCAGGCGAAGCATTTATCCACGGCTATTGGAGCTCGCCGGACTTGACCGCCGTGGTGCGAGTGTTCGTCAGCAACCTTGAAGTTCTCGATGCGATGGAAGGAGGGCTGGCTCGTGTCGGCCGACCACTGGTGCAAGGCTTGCACTGGCTCAATCGCAACACGCGCAAAGGCTCCCAGAAAAACATTGCCGCGCACTACGACCTCGGCAACGAGCTGTTCGAACAGTTTCTCGACCCGACCATGATGTATTCGGCGGCGCAGTTCCTGACCCCCGAAGACAACCTGGAACAGGCGCAACTGAACAAACTGGAGCGCATCTGCCAGAAACTCGCGCTCAAACCCAGCGATCACCTGCTGGAAATCGGCACTGGCTGGGGCAGCATGGCGCTTTACGCGGCGCAAAATTACGGCTGTCGGGTGACCACCACCACGTTGTCGAAAGAGCAGTACGCGTTCACCGCAAAACGCATCGAACAACTGGGCCTGCAAGATCAAGTGACGTTGTTGCTCAAGGATTATCGCGACCTTACCGGCGAGTACGACAAACTGGTGTCGATCGAGATGATCGAAGCGGTCGGCCACCGCTTCCTGCCGACCTACTTCAAACAATGCGCGCAGTTGCTCAAGAGCAACGGCCTGATGCTGCTACAGGCGATCACCATCCGCGAGCAGCGTTATGAGCAAGCCAAGCGCGGCGTGGACTTCATCCAGCGCTACATCTTCCCCGGCGGCGCCCTGCCCTGCGTGCAGAAGATGCTCGAAATCGTTGGCCGCGACACCGACATGAACCTGCTGCACATGGAAGATTTCGGCTTGCACTACGCCAAAACCCTGCGCCTGTGGCACGAGAATTTTCGCCGCGCCCACGGCCGCTTGAGCGAACTGGGCTACGACGATTACTTCCTCAGGCTGTGGGAGTTTTACCTGTGCTACTGCGAGGGTGGCTTCCTGGAGCGCACCATCGGCACCGCGCAATTGTTGCTGGCCAAACCGGCCGCCATGCCCGCGCCGCTGCTCGGACGCTTCGATGCTTAAGCGGATCGCCAATGCCGCGCTGTTCCAGATCGGCTGGCTGGCCTGCGTGCTGGGCGGCAACAGTTTGTGGCTGTTGCTGGCGCTGGCGGTGCTGGTGATTCATCTGCTCTGGGTCAGCAGCTGGGCGGCGGAGGGACGTTTGATCCTCAGCGTGGTGATTGTCGGTACGGCGGTGGACAGCGTTTTGCGCAGCCTCGGTGTGTTCGCGTTCGAGGATTCGTCACCGCTGATTCCGTTGTGGCTGATGCTGCTATGGGCGTTGCTGGCGACCACGCTGCGCCACTGTCTGCAATGGACCGCACGGCCATGGTGGCTGGCCAGCGTGCTGGGGGCCGTCGGTGGTGCGCTGTCGTATTACGGCGGTGGGCGCCTGGCCGGCGTGCAATTTCCCTACGGCGAGCTCCCCAGTCTGATCGGCATTGGCCTGCTCTGGGCGCTGCTGTTCCCGCTGCTGCACCTGATGGCTCGACGCCTGGCTCATTGAGCGTCTGTCAGAGCGTTCACACACGCAGCATCCACTGCCTTACACTGCCGCCCATGAAGACCATTCCCCACCAACAAATCGCTGAACCGGCGGTCACCTGTTCGACCTGCGCAGCCTGCTGCTGCCAGCTCGAAGTGATGCTGATCACCGACACCGGCGTGCCTGATCGTTTCATCGATACCGATGAATGGGGCGGCGAAGTGATGCTGCGTCTGGACGACGGCTGGTGTGCGGCGCTGGATCGCGACACGATGATGTGCACGATCTATGAGAAGCGTCCGCTGATCTGTCGCGAGTTCGAAATGGGCGCGCCGGAGTGCATCGAAGAACGCCGGGGCATTGCCACGGTATATCGCTGATCTTTCAACGAGCGTGTGCGATGAACCGCCATCGCTCAGCCACCTGTTTCTGGTCGAGGACGGCGGGTGGCTGGAGATCCTTTTGCAAATGGACCAGGCAATAACCTGCTGCCCTGCAGGCCAATCAGTTCCTACGCGTGTTGCCGTCATTTCCTGCCGCCCCTGTCTGCCTTTCTGATCTCATTCAGTATCTCCAGTCGATATCGTTCACGTCCCCGTTCGAGGGTGCTGATTGCGTCAAGACACACTGCAAATAACGACGATATTCGACGGCTTTATCTCGGTATCAGTATGAGCAGGCTGGTCGATTGCTTTCCCGTCTGGTGCGAAACGATCGACAGCAGAATCGCTCCCAACACGTCAATCGGCAGGATGCCGAAACACCGAGCCTCGCAAGCGCCGAGGGCAATTTTTCAAGGATGAAGAAATATGGCAGCAAAACCACCTCGCGGTGGCAAAACCCACGTAGAGGCCGATGTCCACGTCAGCCCCAACCGGCCATCACAAGGGGACTCAACCCATCCTGACGGGGTGAATCAAAACGGCTTCGCCCCCTGGACGTTCAAAGTGGATTCGGCAACGCGGCCCAGCTCCGTGAGTGAGATCGACCTTGATGCGATTCTGCCGGCTGCGGTTGTCACGGTGCAGCAGACTTCAATGGCAACTCAAACCCGTCCCTCCACGCAGACGCTGTTAATGCACTACCTGATCGATGCGCAGATAAAACTGCCGCATGCCGACAGTGATGGCTTCAGGGTGTACAACAAACGTCATTATGTGGATTTGTCCGACGGCGGCACCGTTCTTGTCGCACTCGACGCCAAAACTGGCCTGTACCGGGCCCGACGCGCAAACGAATTGCAGCCGTCCGGCCCTGAGCTGCAGCGTAATCCCGATACCGGCCTCTGGCATGTGCGCAATAACGCTGCGCAAGACACCGCACCACTGACTGAAACCCGCCTGCAGGCGTTTCGCACCGAGCTGGATTTCGGCTCGGCCGAAGCCGATAGCGACGGTCTGTATCGCCACGACGGCAAGCGCTACGCAGTAATCTTCAATCACGCGTATCAGGCGCTGCATGATCTTGATGCGTCCACACCCTCGAATAAGGTGTGGCGCATTGTTAAACCCACTGATCCCGTTGCCAGCGATAGTGCCAACATCTACCGCGCCAGTCGAAGCGGCGAGAGCCTGGCCATTACTCGCAATGAGGACAACGCCTGGATTTCTATTTTCGTGGGGTTGAGGGGAGGCATGCGGCGCAATGAGCCCGGGCCGGCCAACCCGGGCAATTTGCACCGCCCCTGGCTCGACACCACGCCAGGCCCCTCAGGCAGGCAACCCCCGGCCGTTGTCGGCACCACGCGAGCGCAGGTCAAACGCTATTTTCCCGAAGCAACTGATCAACACGCCGATGACTTCATCGCTCGGTTCGGTGACGCGGGCGCCGCAGAGATGGAGCTCGAACGGCTGCGGCTTGGGCTGCCTGAGCTGATCCGTGAACTCAGCGCCTGGGAAGCTGCTTATAAGGGCGGTGATAGCGAAGAGCGCATCAGGCGACTGGCGATTTGTGACACTTTGCATCGACTGTACAAGTGGCAAGGCGACGCTTCGGAGAAGGTCTATCGCGATGGTCAATTGGTGGGCTTCAAACTGGAACTGGACCTGGGCAACCGTGCCAATCTACAGCCGCCGATTCTTTCCACTCGAGTCGACTCCATTGTTTCTCTGAGTTTGAAGGGAGCGGCCGTGCAGAAACTGGATGTACTGTTTTCGAGGTTCTCTCACGTTGAAGCACTGGAAGTCCGGAACCTGGCGGGCACCGGCAAAGAACTGTTTGCGGCAATGAACAGGTTCACGGAGCTGAAACTACTGGAGATTCATCAATGCACGCTTTTTCCGCCGACACCTGAAGGTACGAACTTCTCTGAATTGTCCCGCCTGCGCGAGCTGACTCTGATTGATTGTCAGGTCCATTTCAGTATTTCGGTGCGCGGCCTGACCGAATTGCGGGTATTGAGAGTCCGAGGCAGTAACATGCAGTTTCCACCTGCGGGGCTTACCGATAGGCCGGGGCCGTCACGCCTGGAAGTGCTTGATCTGAGCAGAAACCCGTATTTGGAAAGACTGCCTGACTTTACCTCTATGCTGTTTTTGCGCGAGCTCGACCTGTCATTCAATGCTCAAGACGCACACCTTGTCGGATTGGACGCGAATGTCTGGCGGGAGCGGCTTGAAATATTGAGACTCGAAAACACTCGGCTGACAGGTGAGCTGTCACTCAGAGGCATGAAAGGTCTGCGGGAGTTGAATCTGGCAGGTATGGGATTAACCCGTTTGCCTGACTCACTGAGGACACAGGACGGGCCGATGCGTCTGGAAATATTGAATCTGGCCAGAAATCGGCTCGATGACGCACCGTCACTCAGAGGAAGAACCGCCTTGCGGGAGCTGGATCTGGCAAATACCGGCATAACCCAGCTGCCCGAAGGGCTTGGCACGGAGAATGGGCCGCTGCGTCTGGAGATATTGAACCTCAGCGCAAATCCGCTGTTCGTTGCGCCGTCGTTCAGAGGAATGACTGCATTGCGCGAAGTCGATCTTCGCGAGACGCATATCGACAGCTTTCCGCAAGGCGTCACCTCCGAGATTCCCCAGACATCACTGAATCTTGCCGACAACTTCATCTCATCCATCCCCGAGTCTCTTGAGCTAAGAAAGGGGTTTAACCTGGCGGGCAATCCGCTCCTGGATGCAGCGTCCCAAAGGCGATTCATTGCAGCGCGTCACCAGACCGGCAGCGACATCTGGCTGGGAAAGATGGATCCCGACACCTCGGCGAATCTCTGGTTACACAATGTGCCAGAAGCAGGTAGACGCGAAAAACTGGAGCTTTGGAGCGCTTTGGGAGCAGACACAAACCCGGTAATTCGCCGACTGAGCATGACGCCGGAGTTCCGGATCGAGCGTCAGCAGTTGCAGCGCCGCGTGTGGGCCATGCTTGAGGGCTTCAGCAGGGCTGAACCTGATGAGAAAAGCCAACTGAGAGCGATTATGAGGAGTGAGCCCTGCCCCGGAAAAATGCTCGACAGGCTGGAAGAGCTCATGAAGAAGTTTGATCCGACGCGGCAAAACCAGCCTGCGCATCATCTATCCAAGCGCCCAGGGTTTGATTAGTCGGCGCTGATGAACTGAAACCTGACAGTTCGCAGGCTCATTAGCGAAAGCGGTGTGTCAGTCGATATGGATCTCGATTGACACACCGCTTTCGTGGGCAAGCCCGGCCTGGCGCAGACGATGAGCTTACAGCGGCATCGTGTAATGCAGCGCGTAGCTTTCTACACCATCGTTATCGCTGGACAGGCCGGCGTTGGAATAGTGCGTGGCACGAATCCCGATTTCATGCCCGCCATTGAAGCGCACGCCAGCACCGATACGGTCTTCGAACTGGAACGAACCGCCGATATTGTTCGACTCGTATTTGGTGTTGGAGAACGCTGCAACACCAATCCCCGCCTCGATGTACGGCTTCACCGACTCACCGGCAAATTCGTAAACAAACACTGGCGAGAACGACAGGCTGTTGTTACTGGAGGTCTTGTCACCCTCCCAATAGGTGTAGGCACCGCTCCAGTAACCGGTCAGGCGACCGACGTCGCTCTGCAGCCAGCTCTTGTCCCAGTCGAAATTCATGCCCAGGCGATACGTCACTGTCGAATCGCTGGTAGCGCCAACGGCGAATTCAACGCCGGCAGCCTGTGCGGTAATACTTTGCCCCATCAATGCGGCCGCAATCGCGGCCAAGCAGAATAGTCGCTTCACTTTGAAACTTCCCTTTACGGAACGATCGTTCGGTTTTCTGGATAACTCATCGCTATAGAAGCCAGCGCTTGATCAGAAGTTCAGCTGATTTTCAGTTATTTCACATTTTTTTTACAAACTGAATTTTTGCACGTCGAAAGCGGTTTGCCCCAGCAGGGGCAGGGTTTGGCTGAAATGCTTCGCGTCACCACTGGTCCAGAATCTGACTGGCCGGTCAGGCCCTGCAGCAAGCAGATCGCGTTCGGCCAAAAGGCGCTGGAGTTGTCGCGCTACAGCGGCACCGGTATCGATCAGGCTGATGGTCTCAGGGATCATCGACGCGAGCATCGGCTTGAGGAAGGGATAGTGCGTGCAGCCGAGAATAATCGTGTCGCAACCGCTGGCCAGCAGCGGATCGACATACCCCTGCAGCAACGTGCGCAACTCGGCACTGTGCAGATCGCCGCTTTCAATCAATTCAACCAGACCGGGGCACGGCTGGGTGATCACGCGTACATCGGTGGCGAAGCGGTCGAGCAAGGCTGCGAACTTGGCACTCTGCAAGGTGCCAGTGGTGGCTAGCACACCGACCACGCCGCTGCGGGTAGCGGCGGCGGCCGGTTTGACCGCCGGCTCCATGCCGACAATCGGCCAGTCGGGAAAATCGCGGCGCAGATCGGCAACAGCCGCCACGGTCGCGGTATTGCAGGCCACCACCAACGCCTTGGCGCCCTGCTCGCGGAAAAAACCGGCCATCACATTGCAACGCTGACGGATGAATTCCGGGGTTTTCTCGCCATACGGAATGTGCCCGCAATCGGCGAAGTACAGCAGCGACTCATTGGGCAACAAGCGCTGAATTTCAGCCAGTACCGACAAACCGCCGACACCGGAATCGAACACGCCGATCGGCGCCTCACGCATGCTGCGATCCACAGACGCTGCAACCCGGATCGCGTTTGACGCGCAATTCACGAAAGCGCGAACCCAAGGCATCGATCAGCAGCAAGCGGCCTACCAGCGGTTCACCAAAACCGACCAGCACCTTCAATGCCTCAAGCGCCTGAAGACTGCCGACCAGTCCCACCAGGGGCCCGACCACGCCGGCTTCGCTGCAGGTCAGTTCAGCTTCGCTGCCGTGCCCGTATAAACAGTGGTAGCACGGGCTCTCGGCGCGACGCGGGTCGAACACCGACAGTTGCCCTTCGAGGCGAATCGCCGCGCCGCTGACCAAGGGTTTGCGCGCAGCCACGCACGCAGCGTTAACGGCTTCGCGTGTGGAAAAATTATCCGAACAGTCGAGCACCAGATCCACCGCCGCCACTGCCGCCGCGAGGGAATCCTCGTCCAGCGCCTGACGATGGGCGATCAGTTGAATCTCTGGATTGATCGCGCCCAGACGCTTGAGCGCCGAGTCGACCTTGCTCATGCCGACGCTGTCGGTGTCGTGGATGATCTGGCGCTGCAGGTTGGTCAGATCGACCGTGTCGAAGTCCGCCAGATGCAGCTCACCGACACCTGCCGCCGCCAGATACAAGGCAACCGGTGCGCCGAGACCACCGAGGCCGACGATCAGGACGCGACTGTCCTTGAGCTTCAACTGGCCGTCGATGTCGATGTGTTGCAGCAGAATCTGCCGGCTGTAGCGCAGCAATTCCTGATCGTTCAGCACGGCAGGCGCCCCAAGCTGATGCGTTGATGGCCGCCCAGATCGGTGCGGCTGTGGACTTCTTCGAAACCGCGACCGAGCAGCAGATCGCGCACGGTTTCGGCTTGATCATAGCCGTGTTCGAGCATCAGCCAGCCACCGGCCTCCAGATGCGCCGGGGCCTGGGCGACGATCAGACGCAGATCGTCGAGCCCGTCCTCACCGGCCACCAATGCACTGGCGGGTTCGAAGCGCACATCGCCTTCAATCAGATGCGGATCGGTCGCGGCAATGTACGGCGGGTTGCTGATGATCAGCTGAAAACGCTGACCTTCAAGCGCACTGAACCAATGACTGCTCAGCACCTTGACATTGTTCAAATGCAGGCGTTGGCGATTACGCTCGGCCAGCGCCACGGCTTCGAGCACGCGATCCACAGCCGTGACCTGCCACGCGGGACGCTCGCTGGCCAGGGCCAAGGCAATCGCGCCACTGCCAGTGCCGAGGTCGAGGACTTTGGCCGGTGTCGCGGGTAGCAATTCCAGCGCCGCCTCCACCAACAACTCGGTGTCAGGGCGCGGGATCAGCGTGTGCGGTGCGACTTCCAGATCCAGTTTCCAGAAACCCTGCTGGCCGAGGATGTAAGCCACCGGCTCACCTGCGCGGCGGCGTTGCAGGTACTCGGCAAACTTCAGCGCGGCGTCAGTCGGCACGATACGCTCGGGCCAGGTGTGGAGAAAGCTGCGCGATTTGCCCAGCGCCGCGGCCAGAAGCAATTCGGCGTCCAGCCGTGCGGTCGGTGAATCCGGCAGGTCGGCGGCGCGCAACAGGCTGGCAATGATGGTCATTTATTCACCTATCGCCGCGAGTTGGTCAGCCTGGTATTCGGCCAGCAACGGCTCGATGACGGCCTCCACGCCACCGGCGAGAATTTCATCAAGCGAATACAAAGTCAGGTTGACGCGATGGTCGGTCACACGGCCCTGAGCAAAGTTGTAGGTGCGAATCCGCTCGGAACGGTCACCGGAACCGACGAGCAATTTGCGCTCGCTGGCGATGGCATTTGCCGCGGCAGCGGTTTGCTGATCGTTGAGTTTGGCCGACAACCAGGCCATCGCCCGCGCACGGTTCTTGTGCTGGGAACGTTCTTCCTGACACTCGACGACGGTGCCGGTCGGTATGTGGGTGATGCGGATCGCCGAGTCGGTGGTGTTGACGTGCTGACCACCGGCCCCGGAGGAGCGGAACGTGTCGACGCGCAAATCCGCCGGGTTGATCTCGATCGCTTCGCGCTCGTCCGGCTCGGGCAACACCGCCACGGTGCAGGCCGAGGTGTGGATACGACCCTGGGATTCGGTGGCGGGCACACGCTGTACGCGGTGCGCGCCGGACTCGAATTTCAGCTTGCCGTAAACGTTGTCGCCTTCAATGCGCGCAATGACTTCTTTATAGCCCCCGTGTTCGCCTTCGTTTTCCGACAGGATCTCCACACGCCAGCCACGTCGCTCGGCGTAACGCGAGTACATGCGGAACAAATCGCCGGAGAAGATCGCCGCCTCGTCGCCGCCGGTGCCGGCGCGAATTTCGAGGAACACGTTACGCCCGTCGTTGGGATCCTTGGGCAGCAACATGCGTTGCAGATCGCCTTCCAGCGTGATCAGCATTTCTTTGGCTTCACGGACTTCTTCTACAGCCATCTCACGCATGTCCGGGTCGCTGTCCTTGAGCAGCGCCTGCGCGCCTTCAAGATCGCTTTGTACGCTGAGCAGTTTTTTATAGGCGTGTACGACCGGCTCAAGTTCGGCGTATTCCTTGGAATAGGCGCGGAATTTAGTCTGATCGGAAATGACTTCGGCATCGCCGAGCAGCGCGGTCAGTTCCTCGAAACGGTCCTGGAGGATGTCCAGCTTATTGAGCAGTGACGCTTTCATTGCGGTTTTTTATCCGAAAAGCTATCCGGTGAGCCCTCGAGGGCAAAGAGTTCCTGAGCCATGGCCAGCGCATCGAGGCGGCCTTCGGCAGAAAGCTTTTTCAGTTGCACGCTGGGCGCATGCAACAGTTTATTGGTCAGGCCGCGGGCCAGTTGCCCCAGCACATCTTCGGCGTTGCCGCCGTTGGCCAGCAGGCGCAGGGCTTTTTGCAGCTCCTCGTCGCGCAGGCGTTCGCTCTGTTGACGATAGGCCTTGAGCACATCAACCGCTGCCAGTTCGCGCAGGCGCACCATGAAATCGCTGGCGCCGACCGAAACCATTTCTTCGGCCGCTTGTGCTGCGCCCTGACGACTCTTGAGGTTTTCAGCGACCACTTCGTGAAGATCGTCGACGCTATAGAGGTAAACGTCGTCGAGTTCGCCGACTTCCGGCTCGATATCCCGGGGAACGGCGATGTCGACCATGAAGATCGGCTTGTGCTTGCGCAGCTTCAATGCGCTCTCGACCGCGCCTTTACCGAGGATCGGCAACTGACTGGCGGTCGAACTGATGACGATATCGCTGCGCACCAGTTCCGCCGGAATGTCCGACAGCAACACCGCGTGGGCGCCGAACTGCTCAGCCAGAAGGCTTGCGCGCTCCAGCGTACGGTTGGCGACAACGATGCGCTTGACCCCCAGCTCATGCAAATGGCGGGCGACCAGGGTGATGGTCTCGCCAGCGCCGATCAGCAAAGCCTGACTGCGTTGCAGGTCACTGAAAATCTGTTTCGCCAGACTGACCGCCGCAAACGCCACGGACACCGGGTTTTCACCGATGGCGGTGTCGGTACGCACCTGTTTGGCGGCATTGAAGGTTGCCTGGAACAGACGCCCGAGCAACGGACCGATGGTGCCAGCCTCTCGGGCCACGGCGTAGGCCGATTTCATCTGGCCAAGAATCTGCGGTTCGCCCAGCACCAGCGAGTCGAGTCCGGAGGCGACGCGCATCATGTGACGAACTGCCGCATCATCTTCATGCACATAAGCACTCGCGCGCAGCTCTTCGAGGCTTAAATGGTGATAGTCGGCGAGCCAGCGCAGCACGATATCCGCCGACAGCTGATCCTGTTCTATATAAAGCTCACTGCGATTGCAGGTGGAGAGGATCGCAGCTTCGCGGCTGTCGGTAAGTCGGCAGAGCTGCTGCAACGCCTCAACCAGCTGCTCAGGGGTAAAGGCCACGCGCTCGCGGACGTCTACTGAAGCAGTCTTGTGGTTGATACCGAGTGCAAGGAAGGCCATTCAAAGTCGCTGATGGTGACGTGAAGCCGGCAATTGTCCACCTTCGTCAGATTCAGAACAACTACCGCTGACTATTGTCCCAATTGTCCGCCCCTATAATGGGCACAATTGAGACTCGGTTATGTTTGGCCGAAGGCTTGTGTCATGATGATCCGACCGCAGGTTAGTCGTCCTCTTCCTATATGAATAGATCCTCCGCGTTGCTCCTCGCTTTTGTCTTCCTCAGCGGCTGCCAGGCCTTGGCCCCCGTGTCGCCGGACGGTACGCCGCCGGTTGAAGACACCACCCCTGCGCCTGAAAAACCCAAGGTTTACAGCTCGTTCAGTGAAGAAACCGTGTTCAGCCTGCTGAGCGCCGAGCTCGCCGGCCAGCGCAATCGTTTCGACATTGCCCTGGACAACTACGTGACTCAGGCCATCAACACCCAGGATCCGGGCGTCTCCGAGCGCGCGTTCCGCATCGCCGAATACCTCGGTGCGGATCAGCCTGCGCTGGATACCGCGTTGATCTGGGCGAAAAACGCGCCGGACGACCTCGAAGCGCAACGCGCCGCCGCCGTGCAACTGGCGCGTGCCGGGCGTTATGACGATTCGATGGTCTATATGGAGAAAGTCCTGCAAGGCAAGGGCGACACCCATTTCGACTTCCTTGCGCTGTCGGCGGCTGATACCGATCAGGAAACCCGCAACGGTCTGATGAAAAGTTTTGACCGCTTGTTGCAGCGTCACCCGAACAACAGTCAGCTGATTTTCGGCAAGGCCCTGCTCCTGCAACAGGATGGCGACAACAAAGCGGCGCTGGCACTGCTCGAAGACAATACGCCAGAGGACGGCGAAATCGCCCCGATTCTGCTGCGCGCCCGTCTGCTCCAGCTGTTGAACCGTGGCGACGAAGCCCTGCCACTGCTGCAAAAAAGCATCAGGAAATATCCGGACGACAAACGTCTGCGCCTGACTTATGCGCGGATGCTGGTAGAGCAGGATCGGATGGACGACGCCAAGACCGAATTCTCCAGCCTCGTTCAGCAGTACCCGGAAGACGACGAACTGCGTTATTCGCTGGCGCTGGTATGTCTGGAAGCCAAGGCCTGGGATGAGGCCAAAGGCTATCTGGAAGACCTGATCGCTCGGGAAAGCCATGTCGATTCGGCGCACCTGAACCTGGGGCGCATCGCCGAAGAACGCAACGACCCGCAGGGCGCATTGATCGAGTACGCCCAGGTAGGCCCGGGCAACGACTATCTGCCGGCACAGCTGCGTCAGGCCGATATCCTGATGAACAACGGCAAGACCGCCGAAGCCCAAAGCAAACTGGCGGCCGAACGCGATGAACAACCGGATTACGCGATTCAGTTGTATCTGATCGAGTCGGAAACCCTGTCTGCCAACAAACAGGACGACAAGGCCTGGAAGGTATTGCAACAAGCCTTGCTGCAATACCCCGACGATCTGAATCTGCTGTACACCCGCGCCATGCTCGCGGAAAAGCGCAATGACCTGGCGCAGATGGAAAAAGACCTGCGCCTGATCATCAAGCGCGACCCGGACAACGCCATGGCGCTGAACGCTTTGGGCTACACCCTGTCCGATCGCACGACCCGCTACGCTGAAGCCAAGACGCTGATCGAGCAGGCATACCAGATCAATCCGGAAGACCCGGCGGTACTCGACAGCCTCGGCTGGGTGAATTTCCGCCTGGGCAATCTGGACGACGCCGAGAAATATCTGCGTCAGGCGCTGGAGCGTTTCCCTGACCACGAAGTCGCCGCACACCTGGGCGAAGTATTGTGGGTCAAGGGCAACCAGCGCGAAGCCAAACAAATTTGGGGCAAATTCCTCAAGGATCAGCCCGACAGCACCATTCTGCGCAGCACCATCAAGCGCCTGACCGGATCCGAGACTCTTTAACTCATGTTTTTGCGCCACGTTATTGTTTTCAGCTTTATCGCCCTGCTCGCCGGTTGCGCGGGTTTCGGTGCTCGTGAATCGGTCGAAGGGCACGGTAGCCCGGCACTATGGGCGGCGAACAAACAACAGCTGACCGGCCTCGACGGCTGGCAGATCGACGGCAAGATCGGCATCCGGGCACCTAAAGATTCCGGTAGCGGCACGCTGTTCTGGCTACAGCGTCAGGACTATTACGACATTCGCCTGTCCGGCCCGCTGGGTCGTGGCGCGGCACGCCTGACCGGGCGTCCGGGCAAAGTTTCGCTGGAAGTCGCCAATCAGGGCCGCTACGAATCGCAATCGCCGGAAACCTTGCTCGAAGAGCAGTTGGGCTGGAAATTGCCGGTGTCGAATCTGGCCTGGTGGGTCCGCGGCCTGCCTGCGCCGAACAGCAAAAGCCGACTGAATCTGGATGCCAACAGCCGCTTGGCCAACCTTGAACAGGATGGCTGGAAAGTCGAATACACCGCTTACACCGAACAAAACGGTTACTGGCTGCCCGAGCGCATCAAGATGCACGGCACCAACCTCGATGTGACGCTGGTGATCAAGACCTGGCAACCGCGCAAGTTGGGGCAATAACGCATGACCGCTGCACGCCTGACCCTGCCCTCGCCGGCCAAACTCAATCTGATGTTGCACATTCTGGGTCGCCGTGAAGACGGTTATCACGAGTTGCAGACCTTGTTTCAGTTTCTCGATTACGGTGATGAAATCACTTTTGCCGTACGCGATGACGGCGTGATTCAACTGCATACCGAATTTGCCGGCGTGCCGCATGACAGCAATCTGATCGTGCGTGCGGCGAAAATGCTTCAGCAACAGTCCGGCTGTGCGCTGGGCATCGACATCTGGATCGACAAGGTTCTGCCCATGGGCGGCGGCATTGGTGGCGGCAGCTCAAATGCCGCGACGACTTTGCTGGGGCTCAATCATCTGTGGCGACTGGGCTGGGATGAAGATCGGCTGGCGGCACTGGGTTTGTCGCTAGGCGCCGATGTTCCGGTTTTCGTCCGTGGTCACGCGGCGTTTGCCGAGGGCGTGGGCGAGAAACTCACCCCGGTGAACCCTGAAGAACCGTGGTATCTGGTGCTCGTGCCGCAAGTCTCTGTAAGTACGGCAGAAATTTTTTCCGATCCTTTGTTGACACGTAACACGCCGCCCATTAAAGTGCGCCCCGTTCCCGAGGGAAACAGTCGAAATGACTGCTTGCCGGTGGTTGCAAGGCGTTATCCAGAGGTACGTAACGCATTGGATTTGCTAGGTAAATTTACCGAAGCAAAGCTCACCGGAACTGGAAGTTGTGTGTTTGGGGGCTTCCCAAACAAAGCTGAAGCTGATAAAGTCTCGGCCCTTCTGACAGAGACCCTTACAGGGTTTGTAGCGAAAGGAAGCAACATTTCGATGTTGCATCGCAAGCTGCAAAGTCTGCTCTAAAGGAACCAGGTGCTCGGCACTTGATGCAACAGATACAGGGGCGTCGCCAAGCGGTAAGGCAGCAGGTTTTGATCCTGCCATGCGTTGGTTCGAATCCAGCCGCCCCTGCCATTTTCCATACTCATCCAGGTTACCCTCAGCCTCTAGGTACTGCGCGTGTCCAAGATGATGGTCTTTACGGGGAACGCTAACCCCGATCTGGCTCGGCGTGTTGTACGTCAGCTGCATATCCCTCTCGGTGACATCTCTGTCGGCAAATTTTCCGACGGCGAAATTACTGCCGAGATCAATGAAAATGTTCGTGGTAAAGACGTTTTCATTATTCAGCCGACTTGCGCTCCGACCAACGATAACCTGATGGAACTGGTAGTGATGGCTGACGCCTTCCGCCGCTCCTCGGCTACTCGTATCACTGCTGTTATTCCTTATTTTGGTTATGCCCGTCAGGATCGCCGTCCGCGTTCCGCACGTGTGGCTATCAGCGCGAAAGTCGTCGCTGACATGCTTACCGTAGTCGGCATCGACCGTGTTCTCACGGTTGATCTGCATGCTGACCAGATTCAGGGTTTCTTCGATATTCCGGTAGATAACATCTACGGCTCCCCGGTTCTGGTGGATGACATTGAAGATCAGCGCTTCGAAAACCTGATGATTGTTTCCCCTGACATTGGTGGCGTCGTGCGTGCACGTGCTGTTGCCAAGTCGCTGGGTGTTGATCTCGGGATCATCGACAAACGCCGTGAGAAAGCCAATCACTCTGAAGTGATGCATATCATCGGTGATGTCGAAGGGCGTACCTGTATTCTGGTCGATGACATGGTCGATACCGCCGGCACTCTGTGCCACGCGGCCAAGGCCCTGAAAGAGCATGGCGCAGCCAAGGTCTTTGCCTACTGCACACACCCTGTGCTGTCGGGTCGGGCCATCGAGAATATCGAAAATTCCGTGCTGGACGAGCTGGTGGTGACTAACACCATCCCGCTGTCCGCTGCAGCACAAGCCTGTGCACGTATCCGTCAACTGGATATTGCACCGGTAGTTGCCGAAGCGGTTCGCCGCATCAGCAATGAAGAATCGATCAGCGCGATGTTCCGCTAAGGGCCCTGCCCTTCTCGAAATGTCTCGTTGACGAAAAGCGCCCCGCCCCGGCATTCCTGTCGGGGCGGGGCTTTTTTGCCCATACCGTGTTAGGCGCTGGTCGCAAACGCCGCTCGGTCATGGCTATTTTGGAGATACAAAATGAACGATTTTACTCTGAATGCTGAAGTGCGTTCCGACCTGGGGAAAGGTGCGAGCCGCCGCCTGCGTCGTCTCGCCGCTCTGGTTCCAGCTGTTGTTTACGGTGGCGAAAAAGCCCCTGAATCCATCAGCATGCTGGCCAAAGAAGTTGCCAAACTGCTCGAAAACGACGCGGCTTACAGCCACATCATCGAGCTGAACGTTGGTGGCACCAAGCAGAACGTCATCATCAAAGCTCTGCAACGTCACCCGTCGAAAGGCCACGTTCTGCACGCTGACTTCGTACGCGTTGTAGCAGGTCAGAAACTGACCGCTATCGTGCCTGTGCACTTTGTTGGTGAAGAAGCTCCAGTGAAGAAAGGCGGCGAAATCTCGCACGTTACTTCGGAAATCGAAGTGACCTGCCTGCCGAAAGACCTGCCTGAGTTCATCGAAGTCGACCTGTCGAAAGCAGAAATCGGCACCATCATTCACCTGTCGGACCTCAAAGCTCCTAAAGGTGTTGAGTTCGTTGCTCTGGCACACGGCGATGACAAGGCTGTTGCCAACGTCCACGCTCCACGTGTTGCTCCAGAAGCTACCGAAGAAGGCGCAGCAGAGTAATTCACTCTGTGACGCCGGAGTGATCAAGTAACATCGCGGACTGGAACGTAGCGAGAAAGCGGGCGAGAACGCGGAGTTTACATCTATGGTAAATGAGCTTTTTTCGTCCACTTTCGCCGCTCTCCCTGATTGCGGCGATGTTATCCACCACTCCAAGGAAGGGCCCCTATCGTGACTGCCATCAAACTGATCGTTGGCCTGGGAAATCCAGGCGCTGAATACGAACAGACCCGGCATAACGCAGGGGCCCTTTTTGTTGAGCGCATCGCCGCCGCACAAGGTGTGAACCTTGTCGCCGATCGCAAATATTTCGGCCTGACCGGGCGCTACTCGCATCAAGGTCAGGATGTTCGTCTGCTGATTCCCACCACCTACATGAACCGCAGCGGCCAGGCCGTGGCGGCACTCGCCGGTTTCTTTCGCATCAAGCCTGAAGAAATCCTGGTGGCGCACGACGAACTCGACCTGCCTCCGGGCGTCGCCAAGCTCAAGCAGGGCGGCGGCCACGGCGGTCACAACGGGTTGCGCGACATCATCGCGCAACTGGGCAATCAGAATACTTTCTACCGTCTGCGGCTTGGCATCGGCCACCCGGGCGTCGCCAGTATGGTTTCAAATTTCGTCCTGGGTCGTGCGCCACGCGCCGAACAGGAAAAACTCGATGCCAGCATCGACTTTGCCCTCGGCGTGCTGCCGGATATCCTCGCCGGAGAATGGAACCGTGCGATGAAAAACCTGCACAGCCAGAAGGCCTGACTCTTATCCGAGGGGAAACACCATGGGATTCAATTGCGGCATCGTCGGCCTGCCTAACGTCGGCAAGTCCACCCTGTTCAACGCGCTGACCAAATCCGGTATCGCGGCCGAGAACTTCCCCTTCTGCACGATCGAGCCGAACAGCGGCATCGTGCCGATGCCCGATGCACGTCTGGACGCACTGGCGGCCATCGTCAATCCCAAGCGCATCCTGCCAACCACCATGGAATTCGTCGACATCGCAGGCCTGGTTGCCGGCGCCTCGAAAGGTGAAGGCCTGGGCAACAAGTTCCTCGCCAACATTCGCGAAACCGACGCCATCGCTCACGTGGTGCGCTGCTTCGAAGACGAAAACGTGATCCACGTTTCCAACAGCGTCGACCCGAAACGCGACATCGAAATCATCGACCTGGAACTGATCTTCGCCGACCTCGACAGCTGCGAGAAGCAACTGCAGAAAGTCGCGCGCAATGCCAAGGGCGGTGACAAGGACGCGGTCGTTCAGAAGGCTCTGCTGGAGCAACTGATCGCTCACTTCACCGAAGCCAAGCCTGCGCGCAGCCTGATGAAGTCCATGAGCGCTGACGAAAAAGCAGTGATCAAAGGCTTCCACCTGCTGACCACCAAGCCGGTCATGTACATCGCCAACGTCGCTGAAGACGGTTTCGAGAACAACCCGCACCTGGACGTTGTCCGCGCCATCGCCGAAGAAGAAGGCGCCATCGTCGTTCCGGTCTGCAACAAGATCGAAGCAGAAATCGCCGAGCTCGAAGACGGTGAAGAGAAGGACATGTTCCTCGAGGCCCTGGGCCTGGAAGAGCCGGGCCTGAACCGCGTCATTCGCGCCGGTTACGAAATGCTGCACTTGCAGACCTACTTCACCGCCGGCGTCGAAGAAGTCCGCGCCTGGACCGTCAAAGTCGGTGCCACTGCACCTCAGGCTGCTGGCGTGATCCACACCGACTTCGAAAAAGGCTTCATCCGCGCCGAAGTGATCGCCTACAACGACTTCATCCAGTACAAGGGCGAAGCCGGCACCAAAGAGGCCGGTAAATGGCGTCTGGAAGGCAAGGACTACATCGTCAAAGACGGCGACGTAATGCATTTCCGCTTCAACGTCTGAGCCGACTGGCTGCTTTCGTGGTGTTTCATGAAACATCACGAAAATGGCGAGAGCCCTTTAAAGCCGCGCATTTGCGCGGCTTTTTCGTTTCAGAGCGCCCTTAAATGTTGCCCGAGCAACCACAAAAATCTCGAGCCCAAAGACGAGTACACATTTTGTCCCTAGTCAAAAAATGAGTACAGCCTGCAATCTCTCTTCGATGGTAGCGCCCGCTGCATCCTTCGGCGGGCGTCTGGATGGGGTCAGTTCAGTCTTTTGAACTCTGCGTCGATGGCTTCAGCTTCAACGCGCCATGCCTGGAAGCATTGCTGACGTACACGGCTTTCATCCACATTGCTCTGCAGTTCTTGGCAGCGTGTGTTGAGCAACAGGTAATCTGGGAAGAACTCCTCCTTGAAGCGTTCCGAGTTAACGAGGGCTAAAAAGTCCTGACGCTGTTGTTCGAAGTTACCGACCATCGTCGCGACGGCTTTCTTGAAGGCTTCTTCGCGCTTGTATTGCTCCCAACTGTCCCAGGCTTCAAGGGCCACGCCGAGGATGGCCAGAGCGCCATTGGCACCTTTGGCGAACTTCACCGCGCCCCACGGTTTGAATTTCAGATACTTGCCGATATCCATACCCACCGTCTTGGCAATGGTGGTGAGACCATCGCGTGCGGCCAGCACCGTGGTGTTAGTTATGAAGTTGCCTTTTAGCACGTGGTTGATGCCCTGTTTGCCCAAGGCTTTGACAGTGGTATTAAAGTGGTTGACCTCGTTGTCGAAGCCCATTTGCATCTTCTCGACTTCGAGCGTGATCGACTGGGTCTGTCGGCTGAATTCATTTTGCAGGCGGGTGGACAGGATAATGCCCTCAGCACCCACCTCACGTTCAAAGAAGTCCGCGAAGGTTTCCAGGCTGCAGCCCTTGGCCTGCAGGATCAGGTCAGAAAAGTAGCGTGTAGCAAAATCACGAAGACTGATCCGCGCTTCTTCAATTTGCTGCCCTGTTGCTGCCAGTTGCTTACCCAGGCGAGAGTTGAGTTCGTCGAGCCTGCCGACTTCCAGAGACACCTTCTGATCGTTCTCTATGGCAACGGGCAGTTGGTTGCTCAACACATCTCGGATAACGCTGGCGTGCATGTCGTTAACCAGCGCGGCGCTGCCACCGTTCTGCTGAATTTTCCCTGTGGTGGCCGTCTGAAGTGTGGCGATATGGGACAGCGACTTGAACTGCTCGAGGTTGCCCAGCCAATGCTCTACACCCATGTCGAAGGGGTTGGCCGCGACGGCGACAATGGACAGCTGCGCTGCTTCTTGGTCAGTTAGCGAAATCTGCTCGCGAAGCCGGCCTGCCACGTTTTCGTGTTTGACCTTCAAGTTGGCCAAGTAGTCCTGCTCATCCTCCACATCAGCCACTTCGTCGAAACGGCTGAGCACGAACACTGTGCGTGGCAGCAGATCCAGAGTGCGGAACAACCAGGTCAGGTCATCCTTGTGGCTTTCCTTGACGGGGTTGGTCGAGTTCATCACGTAGAGCACCAGGTGAGATTCGCTCACGTACTTTTTGGTAATGTCCTTGTACTTTTCGATGGCGTGCGTTTCGGCATTTTCCTGCTCTTTGAAGCCGAACAGGCCAGGGGTGTCGATCAGCAAGAAGTCTTCGCCGACTTCATAGATTTTCACCTCATTTGAGGATTCCTGATGGCTGATCTTCATGCTGGATCTGTCCAGCTTTTCCATCCAGGCCGCCGCGATCGAAGTCTTGCCTTCAGAGAAGCCGCCAATCAGCGCGACCTTAAGTTTCTCACCAGACACGCTGCTGATGACATTCTGCAGCTTGATGCTCAACGCGGGGTCAATCGATACGCCGGCCTGTGCTCCCTGACCGAGGAAGTTCTGCAGCCTGTCCAGCAGCGTCAGTGCATTTGCCTGTTGAACCTTGAATGTCTTGAGGGTGTTTTCCATTATAGATTTCCTGCGAGTTCGATTTGGCGGGAAAGGGTCTTCAGGCGGATGGTCGAGCGAGAGAGCGTGCTCACCTGGTTTGCAGCCTGTTTGGCAGGCGCTTCAAGCGCCAGGTCGAGTTGGTCGATAGTCTTCTGCATTTCGCTCAGGGCGCTGTCAAGGCTTTCGCGCAGCATGTCGCGCAATTGGGCGGTGGCGCTGCGCAGATTCTTATCAAGCGCCTGACGTTGCTGAGACATTTTGTAGTCCGTGCTAAGCGCACTCCAGAGCGCTTTGCCGATCGAGATCAGCGCCCCCAGTATCGATGCTCCAGCGATCCACAGGCTGGCGCCGCCGGTGAACGGTGCCGCGGCGATACCCACAAGGCTCGCCAACAGGGTCGCTACCTTGATGCCGTTGTCGATTTTTATGTTGAGGTTGAAAGGCTGGTTGAATCGCATGCTGCCGAGTTTTCCATAACTTGAGGTCAACTCTTGGGCGTGTTTTTCAAAACGGGAGAGAATATCTTCGGCAGCCTTCTGAAATTTACCGACCTCTACGTTCACTGCTACGGGCAGTTGCTTGCCCAGCTGTCGCTGCTGAGCATCAAGCTGTTCGGTCAGGGCGCTTTTGAAAGCGTCGTTGCTGATATCTTTTTCAATGCGTGCATAAACGTCGTTACGCACCTTGCTGGCGAAGTTGTCGATCAAGGTTTCGCCGCAGGACTCCAGACGTTTTTTCAGCGCTCCAAAGCTGCTGGTCAGCTGGCTCTTGGCGCTTTGCTCTTCCTGAGAGAGCTTTTCCGACAGCGCATTCAGGGTTTGCTGAACGCCTGAGAGCGTTTGGGTGGTGTGGTTGAGCGCCTCATTAGCCTTGTTGAAGTTGGCCCGAATGATCTTGGTTTTGCCATTCTGGATTAACTGGCGACCGAGCAGTTGCAGGAAGGGACGCAGACGGGATTTTTCCAGCAACTCGTCGGCACCGAAATCCTCAAGTACTTTGCTGCGGCGCTTGGCATTCTGCGATCCCGGCGCGAGGTGATCGGTGGAGGCGAGAAAGGCAGGAAGCGCGCTCAGCGCAAACACACTCTTATAGTGCTTGCCGAGCTGCTCGCTCATTTTCTGGTCAAGCCCGGCAAGGCTTGCGGTTTCGTCGTCGGAAACCAGCTGCCGGTCAGTCAGCGAGTGCTTGGGGTTGGTGATCTTCTTGTTGAAGATGGACCACACCTCGGTTTGTGCGCCCAGGTGCTGCTTGATCTTTTCCAGTGTGCCTTGGTGCTTCCCGTCACCCGTTTGGGGCGGGGCGGCCTGGTTGGTGACGTAAAAAACCGCATGAGCGGTCTGGACGGCACGTTCTATCTGGCCAAGTACCAGTCCTTCCTTGCCCTCGATACCGGGTACATCCAGCAGAGCGAAGGGTTGGCCATCTAGCTCGAATTCATAGCGCTGTGTCTCGCGAGTGAAGTCGCTCAAGCCGTGCCCGATGATTTGACCGTCAGCATGAAGCTGTAGCTCTCCCAGCAATTGCTCCAGCTGAGTCTTTTGTTCCAGGCGCTGCTGAATCAGCGTTCGTTGCTGCTGAGTCGCCTCCGCTTGTTGTGCGGAAAGCGCCGCACACGCGTCGCCGCGCTTCGTCGCGATCTCGCTCACCTGCCGCTCCATTGCAAGACGCTCCTGCTCGGCCTTCGTCTGTTCGACATCCAGCGTCGCGGCAGCACTGTCCCGTGCAGCTGTGGTGACGGTCAGCGCAGCGGTGGCCTCATTCAACTGAAGCTCTTCCGGCATCGTTCTGAAAAGATTCAACAGCATCTGCCAGAGCGAAGCGTTGCTCTTGCGTGACGCAAGAAGCGTATGCATGCGAGTGACGGCGGCAAGGGCGTCCTTGTGTGACTGCTCGTGCTGCGCAAGCGCTCCGCCAAGCCGTTGCTTCACCTCACTGGACCGTGCGTTGGCATGGTCCAGCGCGCTTTGGGCATCCCTGAAAGGCTGCTCGAACTGCTGCACCGTCGTGCTCAGTTGCTGCGTCAATTCCTCAAGTCGCGCTTCGACTTGATCGATGCTCCGTTGCAGACCCTGCATGGTTTCCTCAGTCAGCCCGTACTGCTCTCGCAGCTTGCGAAACGCCTGCTGACTGACCAGCTTGCCAGGCTCCTGGAGCAGAATGCGTAAGGTCTCGATGAGGGTCGACTTACCAGCGCCAGTCTCACCATAAAAAGCGATGGTGAACGTATTCCACTCCGCGTTCTTCTCAAGTTCCGCGAGCCGTTCGAACAGCGCTATCCGATGTTCGGTAAGCCGTCGGAGCGCCTCCTCGCGAGCCTGATTCAACGCTTCGTCGTCCGAGGGATGTTTCAGTTCACCGATAATAATTGCCAGCTCGTCGTTGATTTGCTGGTAAACATCACGTGGGCTGCTCAGTTCGAGTTTCATGTCGTGTTCTTCGGCGAGTTGTTCGGGCATCTGCGGTGGCAGGAGCGCTTCAGCAGGTGTTTGAGCAGGCTCAGAAGAGCCGGGCGTGTGGGCTTTTTTAAAGCGGGTTTCGACCAGCACTTCCTGCAGCCGATCCCAGTAATCGGTGTGGCTGAAATCGTTCATCTCGATGCTCTCGAAGTGCTCGACCTCGTTACGTCCCAGGCAGGTTTCACCCCAGTTCAACAGCAGGGTCCTGTCTGCCTTGGAATAGGCATTGATGAGTCTCCCCTTGAACCGTTCACGCAGCTGCCGCGCTTCCAGGGGAGTGACCTCAACGGCGGCGGCCATCAGTAGCACATCGTTGATAGCCAACTGCTGTCGATACGAAAAATTCTTCAGGCTGCTGATAACCAGCCGTCCACCGAGCGAGTGCCCGATCAGGTTGATGGTCTTGATCTTTGGATGGTTGGTACGCAGGTAATCCTGCAACTGGTCAAACAACACCGCCCCCATGTGCTCCGCCCGAGTGCGGGCCTGCGTGAAGTTGCCCATCCGGTCCTTAGCGAACGCTCCCGCAATGCCGAAAGAATCGAGGGGCGAACTTGACATGGTTTTGCCGAAATTCAGACCTGCCGCGCCAAACGCCCAAAGCGAAGACTTGTCGAAACGCAGAAGATGATTTGAAGGCCAGAACGCAAAGATATTGGTGTAGTGCTTTAGCTGACCGGGGATCTTGTCGAGCAGAAACTGCTTGTCCTCATCGCTATGCCCGGCACTGTAGCCATGGACAAAAACGTTGGCTTCAGTGGTGTCCGGTCCGGCAAACGGCGAGGTTTGAAACTGAAAAGGGTGAGGCATGGATTCTCCTTATCCAAGGTCATGCCGTTTCGAGGCTTGGCTGTCAGACTTATTCGCGTGGGTACTTAGGGAGCGGCAGGTCCCTAGGGACCGTCATCGCGGGTGGGCATAGCTACATCCTTGTGCTGTTCTGGGGGCTTGATGGCGCCACCTCTTTGGCTAATCTACCTCAAGAATGTAGCAAGTTGCCATCAGAAGGTGGCGGGGTTGGGCAATGCGCCGTTGGTGATGCCCTAAATTTGGACATGCACTGTGTTTCAGCGACAGCCTCAGCATCGATAAATACGTACGGACCGGCGCCGCCGATGCTGCGTACACTCGCGTCAAACCATGTGCGCTGCACGCCATGTGGACCAGATAGTCGTCGTCAATGGTTGAAATCTTGCTGAGTCAAACTTTTTTAGTCCTCGGCAAAAAAATCGCCAACACCCCAAACAACGGCAAGAACGAGCACAGGAAGTACACGTATTCAATCCCGTGCACATCCGCCAGATGCCCAAGCAACGCAGCGCCAATCCCGCCAAAACCGAACATCAGGCCGAAAAAGATCCCGGCAATCATCCCGACATTCCCCGGCACCAGCTCTTGCGCGTACACCACAATCGCCGAGAACGCCGAAGCGAGGATGAAGCCGATTATCACGCTGAGCACACTGGTCCAGAACAGATCGACGTGAGGCATCAGCAGCGTAAACGGTGCCACTCCAAGAATCGAAAACCAGATCACAGCCTTACGTCCGATCTTGTCGCCAATCGGCCCGCCGAAGAACGTGCCCGCCGCCACCGCACCAAGGAACAGGAACAGGTGCAACTGCGAGCTGGCCACCGACAGGTCGAACTTCTCGATCAGATAGAACGTGAAATAGCTGGTTAGGCTGGCCATGTAGAAGTACTTGGAGAACACCAGCAGGCCGAGCACCACCAGCGCACTGGTCACCCTGCCCTTTGACAGCCCGTGAGTCGCCGCCTGGCCCGCCTTGAGTTTGAACAGGTTCAAGTGATGGGCGTACCAGCGACTGATGCGGTACAGCACGAACAGCGCAAACACCGCGAACAAACCGAACCACGCCACATTGCCCTGACCGAACGGAATGATGATTGCTGCCGCCAGCAGTGGACCGAACGCGGAACCGGCGTTACCGCCGACCTGGAAAGTCGATTGCGCCAGACCAAAGCGCCCACCCGAGGCCAGCCGCGCGATCCGCGACGCCTCGGGGTGAAAGGTCGAGGAGCCGATGCCGATAAGCGCCGCCGCCAGCAGAATCATTGGAAAACTGCCGACTACCGACATCATCACGATGCCGATCAGCGTGCAAATTGAGCCCGCCGGCAACAGCCATGGTTTTGGGTGCCGATCGGTGTGATACCCGACCCAAGGCTGCAATAGCGAAGCGGTCAGCTGGAAGGTCAGAGTGATCAGCCCGATCTGGGTGAAGGTCAGACCGTAGCTGGCCTTCAGCATTGGGTAGATCGACGGCAAAACCGACTGGATCAAGTCATTGATCAGATGCGCCAATGCCACTGCGCCGATGATGCGCATCACCAGTGGGCTGCTTTGGGGAGGAGCGGACGCCGAAACAGTGGCGGTCGGAGCGTTGCTGATAGCCATGGAAATTTCCGGACAGCAGATGGGTGCACGCAGGCAGGTGCGTCAATGTGCCATTTTTCGGTGCGCCAAAGCTATCCCCTTAGCCAGCTAACTAACTGACTGTTCGTCATTGACCAGGTGATAGCGCAACGCCATGGTCTGAATCTTGCCTTGCTTCTTGGCTTGAACGCGGTCGCCTTACAAAGGTGATCGACAATGGGAAGTTTCGCTACAAAGTTTGCCCACAGAGCGAACGAGAGTGAACTTTCGAGGCCTTTTAGCAGGGCACAACATCAACGTCGACCGACCGCGATGCACGCCATTGGTGCGTGGTGTCCAGAGGAGTCATGGGGCATGCAGGCTTTCCTTTCACCGGGGATCAAGTTGCTGGGGCGATTTGGCTTCGCACGTAAATTCCAGTTGTTGTTTCTGCTATTCATTTTGCCGTTGGCCGGCAGCCTGTTGATGATCGGCCAGGACTATCGCGACAAACTCAATCTGATTTCCGGCGAACGTGCCGGCGTGCGTCAGTTGCTCGCGCTCGATGCGCTCGACAACCTGCTCGCGGCCCAGCGCGACCGCGCCGCGCGTTGGCGTGCCACGGAAACCAATCGTCAGCCGACACCCGCGACGCTCGCCGCCATGGCTGCGTTCGATGCTGTGCAGCCAGCGGTCCAGCAAGCCACCACTGACTTGGGCAATGCGCTGAATAACGAGGGCGCCGAAGGCGAAACCCTCTCCCGCTATCAGGCGTTGCAAACCGCGCTCGGCGGCCTGGATTCGAAAAGCCTCAGCGGCGTCGGCTGGTGGCCGGACGGTTACGACCGTTTCACCAACGCCCTCAGCGCCCTGCAAGCACTGCGCGAGCAAATCGTCATGGACAACCGCCTGACCCTCGCGCCATGGCTGGAAACCTATCTGCTGACGCAGATTTCCACGCAGCATGCACCCGACCTGATCGAACGGGTCGGACGCCTCGCGGCGGTCGGTCAGGCGTCGGTGGTGTCCGGTCAGTTCACTTTGCAAAGTCGCTTGCAGTTGCGCGACCTGCGCAGCCGCATCGGCGATGCCCGTGAGCAGTTGGTGAAAACCGCAGGCCTGCTGGAAGCGCGCCTGCACCCAGGCCTGCAATCCTGGGCCAGCCAATACCACGACAGCCTCAAGCACCTGGACAGCGGCCTCAAAGTGTTGGACGACGGCGTGTTCGGTGGCAGCATCAATCTCAAACCGGAAGACTTCGAGCGCAGCCTTGATGCGTTGCTGGCTGACCTCGCCTCTCTGCGCCAGCAATCGCTGATGTCGCTGGATCAGCGCCTCGAAGACCATCACGGCTCGGCGGTTCGCCAGCTGATCATCGTCGCGGCGGTATTCGGCTGTCTGCTGCTGGCGGCGCTGTACCTGTTCATCTGTCTGCAAGCCTCGATCCGCCGTAGCGCCAGCGGCATCACCGTCCTTGCCCAAGCCCTGCGCGACGGCAATCTGAGCCTGCAAGTACCGGTCGTGGGACACGACGAACTGGCGGCGATCAGCACCGCACTCAACGTCGCCGTGGTGCAATTGCGCACCAGTATGATCGGCGTCGATCACGAGACTTCACAACTGAGCAGCGCAGTTCGCAGCCTCAACGATCATTCCAGCGGCGCCCTCAGCGAAGTCGAAGCACAGCAGTTGCAAATCAGTCAGATCGCCGCTGCGGCCACGCAACTGGCCGCGACCTCCCAAGGCGTGGCACAGAGCTGCGAGCAGGCCTCTGGCAGCGCTCAACACACCCGCCGCATTGCCGCCGACAGCAGCCGCGACAGTCAGCGCACCACAGCGAGCATTCAACAGCTCAACCAACGCTTGAACGACACCGCAGCCGCGCTAGGCCGGGTCAGTGAGCAAGGGCAGCAGATTCAATTGGTGGTCGACACCATTCGCGGTGTGGCCGAGCAGACCAACCTGCTCGCGCTCAACGCAGCCATCGAAGCTGCGCGCGCCGGGGAACAGGGTCGCGGTTTCGCCGTGGTCGCCGATGAGGTGCGTAGCCTGTCGCAACGCACGCAATCGTCCACCGCGCAGATCGCCGGCACGGTCGACAGCCTGCGCGCCACGGTCAACGAAGCCGTGAGCCTGATGGAAGCAGCCTGTGGCCAGGCACAAACGGACGCCGAAGCCGTGACCGGGCTGGGCGAACGCTTGGGGGAAATTGCCAGCGCCGTGCAAAGCGTCACCGACACACTGGCGCAGATCGCCACGGCGGTTGAAGAGCAAGCGAGCACCGCCGACGAGGTCAGCAGCAGTATTCAGCAAGTCGATCAGGCAGCAGTGCGATTGCTCGAAGGCGCGCGCGCGGTGAATCTGGCGGCGGACACCTTGAGTCAGGGCAGTCATGCCTTGAGTGCCAACACCGCGAGATTTCAGCTGCGTTGATGCCCTGCCCGGCCCCGATTTTCGGGGCCGGTGGATAAGCGGTTGAAAATAAGAAGAAATATTTTAAATTTACGCTTGACGCTTTTCCATTTCAGGGGAATAATGCGCGCCACTTGGCTACATAGCTCAGTTGGTTAGAGCATAGCATTCATAATGCTGGGGTCCGGGGTTCAAGTCCCTGTGTAGCCACCAAGTACTAAAAACGGCTTACCGAAAGGTAGGCCGTTTTTTTATGCCTGTAGAAAAGTCTCGGTAATCTCCTGTTCCGCCAGGCCGAGAAAGCACCGTAGGAAACGGATTCGATCCAGGTACGAATTGGATTTTTCGTGAAACCGGGCGCCTGTAACTCAATCCATCGGTTTGCCCGACTCCCCCATTGACCGACAAGCTCCCCCGGCTCGATTCAAATCCCTCTTCGGCACCGCTGTCGCGACGGCGATAGTTGCCGATCTGGCCTTGAGGCGTTTGGCGGGTGGTGGCGTTCTGCAACAACGCCTCAACTGGGCCATACGCGACGCAGGCGGGCCGGCCAGCCTGTTAATACTCGCAATGCTGCCGACCAAGATGAGCGACGGCACGCTGCATTGGCGCGCAGCCAATGGACTGCCTGGCCTCAAACATTGAACGCGCAACGAAACTCAAGCTTGTCTGTGGCCCCTCACCCCGCCAACGCCGCCAACCCCCTCCCCCAAATCTGCCGAGTCCGCAACCCCACCATCGCCCGCCAATCCGGATCCGCCGGATAAAACTGCTCCAGCAGATTCAGTTTGATCACCCTCCCCGTCGCATCCAGTGGATCACCATGCAGATGCAGCCAATGATCATCACGCAGATGCCGATGCACATCCGCCCCCGGATACGTACCGCACTCAATAACGAATGGCATCAATTGCACGCCCGGCAATGTATTGAGCAACGCCTGCGACGTATAGCCGGTAGCGGTGGCCGCAACACCGGTTTCACTCAGGGCATCGGCGCCGGTGTGCAGCGTGTAAAGCCACGGGCCGTAAATCTGTTGGGCCTGCCCTAGCGCTGGATAAGGCGCTTCAGTAATCGTCAGCAACATCGGATGGCCATATTCACCGGCGCCAGTGTGCAGGTCGAAACACATCACGGTTGCAGCCCCCGTCAGATGCTCAGCGATGATTTGCTGCAACGTGCGATTCGACCAGCTCGGCGCACGGCCGCCATAGAACAGCCCATCGGGATGACTGTGCTGACCACCCTCGACAATCGACATCACTGCGGGCCAGCCATGCTCGCTGATCTGCGCATCCAGCAACGCATCGGCGCGCAGCCGCTCGGGGCCATTCAAGTCGGTGCACGCATAGATTTCATGCAGTGCGGCGTACGCGCGGTTATCTGGGAGAGGCCGGGTGAAATCCAGGTGATTGCGATTGAGGTCGATGTTGTCTTCGTTGACCCGCCGCAACCACGCCGTGCCCCAGGGATTGATCAGGTGAACCATCACCACGGCAACATCCTTGGGCAGCGAACCCGGCACGAACGTTTTCAGCCAGTCGATCTGACAGTCAGAGCCGTAATAACCCTCCACCCCGTGCGTGCCGCTGAGCGCTACCAGTCGGCGTTTGGCCTGTGGATTGCCGAGCACCGCGACGTCGGTGTTCAGGAGTTCGCCAAAGGGGCCGCAGCGGGGATGGGCGTAGGAGGTAAGCGTGGCTCCGGCGGTATTGGCCGCGGTGATGAACTGTTCGCGTTGGTCGCGGTAGCTGGACTCGGTGGGGAACTCGCTCTGCATTATTGGCCTCTTCCAGGTTTTGTATTTGTGGGAGCGAGCCTGCTCGCGAAGCGGTGTTTCATTCAATATCAAGGCTGGCTGATACACCGTATTCGCGAGCAGGCTCGCTCCCACAGGGGCTTGTTTCAGTTCGATGAATTTGACATTGACCCTAGCGAACATCCGCGCTGAAAAGAAAGACAAAATGCCCACCGGTTTGCGTCGCGACCGGTCGGTCGATAAAGTCCCTCAGACTTTTCCCCCACGGACGGAGAGCCCGCGTGTTTTCAGCCTTGCCCTTGAGCCGCTTTCGCCTGCCTGCCCTGACGCTGATCATCAGCGCCCTGTCACTCACCGCGTGCAACGCCCCGCCCTCCTCGACCCTGCCGCTGGCACCGGAAGCCGCCTCCGGTTATCGCACCGACCTGCAAACCCGTCACGCCAGCAAACACATGGCCGCCGCGGCGAATCCGCTGGCCGCCGAGGCCGGCCGCGAGATGCTACGTCAGGGTGGCTCGGCGATTGATGCGGCGATTGCCATGCAAGCGGTGCTGACGCTGGTGGAGCCGCAATCTTCCGGCATCGGTGGCGGTGCAATGATTGTGTTGTGGGATGGCAAACAGGTGCGCACTTATGACGGTCGCGAAACCGCGCCGGCTGGCGCCACCGAGAAACTGTTCCTGCAAGCGGACGGTACACCGATGCCGTTCCCGCAAGCGCAAATCGGCGGGCGTTCTGTGGGTACACCGGGCGTGTTGCGTGCGCTGGAGATGGCGCATAAACAGCACGGTCGTCTGCCTTGGGCCAAGCTGTTCGAGCCGGCGATCAAACTGGCCGAACAAGGTTTTGCGATTTCCCCGCGCCTGTATTCGCTGCTGGCGTCCGATCCGGTGATCCGCCGCTCGCCAGACATGGCTGCTTACTTTCTTAATGGCGATGGCAGCGTCAAAGCCGTCGGCACTCGCCTGCAGAATCCGCCCTTGGCTGCCGTGCTCAAACGCATTGCCAGCGAAGGTGCCGATGCGCTGTACACAGGCCCGATCGCCGAGGAGATCGTCGCCAAGGTGCAGGGCCACGCCAATCCCGGCAGCCTGTCGTTGAACGATCTTCAAGGTTACAAAGCCAAAGAGCGCGCGCCTTTGTGCACTGACTACAAACGCTGGCAGGTTTGCGGCATGCCGCCACCGTCATCGGGCGGGATCGCCGTGGCGCAGATCCTCGGCACCTTGCAGGCACTGGAGAGCCGCGATCCGCGCCTGGCGCTGGCACCACTCAAACCGCTGAAGACCGACAAACCCGCCGGTTTCGAACCGGCGCCGCAAGCCGTGCACCTGATCGCCGAGGCAGAACGCCTGGCCTATGCCGACCGTGCGCAATACGTCGCCGATACTGACTTCGTGCCGGTGCCGGTCAAAGGCCTGGTCGATCCGGGCTATCTCGCCAGCCGCGCCAGTCTGATCGGCGAACGCAGCATGGGCAGCGCCAAACCGGGCATACCGCCGGGCGTGCAAGTGGCTTACGCACCGGATCGCTCACCGCTGCGCATCTCCACCTCGCAAGTGGTGGCGGTGGATGACCTCGGCGGCGCGGTATCGATGACCACCACCATCGAAGCTGCGTTCGGCTCGCACCTGATGGTTCAGGGCTTTTTGCTGAATAACCAGATGACCGACTTCTCGTTCATCCCGCAAGAGAATGGCCAGAAAGTCGCCAACCGCGTCGAACCCGGCAAACGTCCGCGCTCATCCATGGCACCCACGCTGATCTTCGACCGCACCAGCGGCGAATTCCTCGCCGGCGTCGGCTCGCCGGGTGGCTCGCAGATCATCGAGTATGTCGCCAAAACCACCGTCGGCCTGCTCGACTGGAACCTCGACCCGCAAAGCGCCATCAGCCTCCCCAACTTCGGCAGTCGCAATGGTCCAACCGAACTGGAAAAAGGCCAGTTCAGCCCGGCACTGATTCAGGCGCTGAAGGACAAAGGGCACACGGTGAATGAAATCGACATGACCAGCGGCACCCAAGCCATCGTGCGGGTCAAGGATGTGCAGGGAAATGTATCGCTGGAAGGTGGCGCAGATCCACGGCGCGAGGGAGAAGCGCTGGGGGATTGAGATCAACAAAACTCAAACCGCCAGCGTCTTGCCGTCCACCGGGGCGCCTATCGTCAGGAAGTGCCCGCCGGCTACATGGTGCAAAGTGCGCAGGCCGTCGTGCCCTTCGAAATGCCAGCGTCCTTCGCTGAACACCCGTTCATCGGCATGGGCGGCGATGACTTCGGCGAGGAACAGATCGTATTGATCGTGATTGCGCGGCTCCGGCAGCAAGCGGCATTCGAGCCAGGCGACACACCCCTCGAGCAGCGGCGCTTCAATCTTGTTGCCGCTAAAGGTCTGCAAGCCGTAGGCCTGAAACTTGTCCTGCCCTTGGCTTTGGGTGATTTCCAGACCCGAGGTCGAACCGACGGTTTGCACGATATCGGCCTGATTGACGCAAGGAACGTTGATTACGAAGGTGCCGGATGCCTCGAGCAACTGCCGCGTCCAGGTGGATTTGTCGAGGACGACGGCGACTTTCGGCGGTTCGAAGTCCAGTGGCATCGCCCACGCGGCGGCCATGATGTTGCGCTGGCCGTCATGGGCGGCGCTGACCAGTACGGTCGGGCCGTGATTGAGTAAACGGTAGGCTTTGTTCAGGGCAACCGGGCGGCGGTATGAATCGCTCATGGGGATCTGCTCCGGGAAAAAGGAGCAGATTGTAGCGCTGTCACTGAAGAAACACAGATTCGGTGGGAGCGAGCCTGCTCGCGAAAGCGGTGTGTCAGTCAACATCCCTACGGAGTGAACTGACGCTTTCGCGAGCAGGCTCGCTCCCACATTGGATCAGTGCAGGTCAGTTAGACAGTTGATTGGCGAACTGCCCCACCGCATCCACCACTTTCTGCGCGCCGTCCTGAATCTCGACGATCACTGTGCCCGCCTCGGCCGCCAGCGCCAGCCCTTGTTCGGCCTGGAGCTTGCCGTCGGTCATCAGTGCCACGGCGTTGCGTGCCATTTCCTGGTTCTGCCGTACCACCACGACGATTTCATCGGTCGCCTGGCTGGTGCGCGAGGCCAGTTGCCGCACTTCGTCGGCGACCACGGCAAAACCACGGCCCTGCTCACCGGCACGGGCCGCTTCGATCGCGGCGTTGAGCGCCAGCAGGTTGGTCTGTTCAGCAATGCCGCTGATGGTTTTGACGATCGTGCCAATCACCAGCGACTGTTCGTTGAGCGCTTCAATGCCTTCACCGGCGGCCTGCATGTGCCGCGACAAGTCGCGCATCACGTTGACCGCTTCGGTCACGACAGTCGTGCCGCGCTGGGCAGTACTGTCGGTTTGTTGCGAGGTGCTGTAGGCAATGCTGGCCGCGTCGGCGACGGCTTGTTCGCGGTTGACCTGATCGGTAATCACCGTGGCGAACTTCACCACTTTGTACAGTTTGTTGTTGGCATCTACCACCGGGTTGTAGGACGCCTCCAGCCAAACAGTACGACCATGGCTGTCGACACGTTTGAAGCGGTCGGCCACGAATTCGCCGTTGTTCAAGCGACGCCAGAAATTCTGATACTCGGCACTGTTGTACTCTTCGGGCGTGCAGAACATGCGGTGATGCTTGCCCTTGATCTGCGCCAGGCTGTAACCCATGCCGTTGAGAAAGCGTTCGTTGGCGTTCAGCACGTTACCGTTCAAATCGAACTCGATCACCGCGGTGGAACGCACCAGTGCACCGATCAGGTTTTCATGCTCGCGGGAGGCTTCGATCGTGCGGGTCAGGTCGCTGGAGAAGATCGAGATGTGCTTGATCCGCCCATCCGAAGCACGTACCGGCTGCACGATCGAGCGCAACCAGGCCTCGTCACCATTGCCACGCAGAAGTCGCACAGCGCCGGCGAAATGCTCGCCGCGAGTCATGGCGTTCTTGAAGCGCTGATGGAATTCGTCGGATTTCACATGGGCCGGGACGATGTCATCGATGGCCCGGCCAATCAGATCCTGGCTCTTGTAGAACATCTCGTCGAGGAAGTTCTGGTTGACCGACTGAACCCGTCCGTCCGGCTCGAGGGTCAGCACCATCATCTCGCTTTCCAGGCTTTCCTTCACTTGCACAAGGCTGGAGAGTTCTTCACGAAGAGCAGCCAGCTCTTGCTTCAAGCGTTTATTGAACATGGGAAAGCACCGATGGGCAGGGTGGAAAGCGGGATACAGCCTAACCATCGGCCTTGGACAGCTTTTCTGAAGAGCGATTGAGACTCGTCAGTCAAAAATAGTTCGGGCTCTGCGAGTCAGGCAGTTCCGGCAACCTGACATGGCCCCGTACGCGGCATCCGCGCGCCAAAATACGCCGCACTCAGCACACCCACTGCGCCCATCACCGCGCAGAAGATTACGCAGATCCACGGGCTCCATGGCATCAGACCGATCAGCAACAACGGCGTGATACTCGCCCAAGCGGCGTAGGCAATGTTGTAGGTGAAGGAAATGCCGGAGACCCGAATACGCGCCGGGAACAACCCGACCATCACCGACGGCACTGCACCGACAACGCCACAGGCAAGACCGGCCACCGCGTACGCCAGACCAATCCAACTGCCCCCCATGATCAAGCAGCTGTAAAGCAATCCAATGCCCAGCGGCAGCAGCACGCTATACAGCATCACCGTGCGCCACGCACCGATGCGATCCACCAGCAACCCCGCGATCACGCAACCGATGTTGAGGAAGACGATGCCCAGGGCGCTGAGCGCAAAAGTGTGGCTGGCGGTCATGCCGAAGGTCTTCTGCATCATGGTCGGGGTGATGACCACGAACACCACCACTGCCGATGTCAGCACGCAGGTCAGCAACATGGCTGGCAGCATTGCCAGTCGATGTTCACGCAGCACTGTACGCAGCGGCAGCTCGACTCGCGCCTCGCGCTGCGCCTGCATCGCCATGAACACCGGGGTTTCACTCAGCCAGCGACGCAGATAGACACCGATCACACCGAACACGCCGCCCAGCAGGAACGGATAGCGCCAGGCGTAATCAAGAATTTCCGCCGGGGTGAAGACTTGTGCCAGGAATGTCGCAGTCAGCGCGCCGATCAGATAGCCGAAGGTCAAACCGGCCTGCAAGAAGCCCAAGGCATAACCGCGATGCGCGGTCGGTGCGTGCTCGGCGACGAATACCCAGGCACTCGGCACTTCACCGCCAACCGCCGCGCCTTGCAAGATGCGCAGCGCCAACAACAGCAGCGGAGCGAAATAACCGATCTGGGCGTAAGTCGGCATGATCCCGATCAGCAGGCACGGCAGCGCCATCATCAGGATGCTCAGGCTGAAGACTTTTTTGCGGCCCATCCGGTCGGCGAAATGCGCCATCAGAATCCCGCCCAGCGGCCGCGCCAGATAACCGGTGACGAAAATCCCGAAGCTTTGCAGCAGTCGCAGCCACTCGGGCATTTCCGGTGGGAAGAATAACTGGCTGAGGGTCAGGGCGAAGAATACGAAGATGATGAAATCGTAGATTTCCAGAGCCCCGCCAAGGGCCGCAAGGCCCAGGGTCTTGTAGTCGGAGCGGCTGAACGGCACCGGTTTGGCCGTGTTTTGGGCAGTCATGGCAAAGAACTCTGGCAGGCAAAAAACCAAGGCGCACATGGTCTACGCAAATGCGCCGATGGACAACCCGTTAGACCATAGTCCCGATTTTGCAAAACCTGCTCACAAAAATGGCCTGGCTTGAATTACTGTTCAGGCCTGTCCAAAGGGACGACGCAACGCCGACCGACCGCAGTGAACCCCATGTGTGAGCGAGCCTGCTCGCGAAAGCTTCAGTTCAGGCAACCTCGATGTTGAATGTGCCGAACTCTTCGCGAGCAGGCTCGCTCATACAGGGGATCTCTTTGCTGTCGAGATGGGCGGCGGCTCCCGCGGACCACAATAACCATAAAAATCCGAGGTACTCCCGTGGCCGTTGATATCGAAGATAGCCGCTCTGCACGCTTTGCCCTGCGCTGTTCAAGCTTTGCCGAACGCTGGTTTCCCGATTCCTGGGTATTCGCGGCGTTGGCCGTGATCATCGTTGCGCTGGCCACAATGGCCATGGGCGCCAAACCCACCGCCGCCGCCATGGCATTCGGCGACGGGTTCTGGAGCCTGATCCCGTTCACCATGCAAATGGCCTTTGTGGTGATCGGCGGCTACGTAGTCGCCAGCTCCCCGCCCGCCGTGAAACTGATTGATCGCTTGGCGCGTATCCCGAAAAACGGCCGCTCTGCCGTGGCCTGGGTCGCGTTGATCTCGATGGTTGCCTCATTGCTGAACTGGGGCCTGTCGCTGGTATTCGGCGGTTTGCTGGTCCGTGCCCTCGCCCGCCGCACCGATCTGAAAATGGACTACCGTGCAGCTGGCGCCGCCGCTTATCTGGGGCTTGGCGCGGTGTGGGCGCTGGGGCTGTCGTCGTCGGCGGCGCAGTTGCAGGCCAACCCTGGCAGCCTGCCGCCGTCGATTCTGTCGATCACTGGCGTTATCCCGTTCACCGAAACCATTTTCCTCTGGCAGTCCGGCGTAATGTTGCTGGCGCTGATCGTGGTTTCGATCATCATTGCCTACGCCACCGCCCCCGGCCCGAACTCTGCGCGCAGCGCCGAGGCCTGCGGGATTGACCCGGCCTTCAACCTGCCGCCGCTGCAACCACGCACGCGCCCGGGCGAATGGCTGGAACACAGTCCGCTGCTGATCATCGTACTGGTGCTGCTGGCGGCGGGATGGCTGTTCCACGAGTTCTCGACGAAACCGGCGATTACCGCGATTTCCGGGCTCAACACCTATAACTTCCTGTTCATCATGCTCGGCGCATTGCTGCACTGGCGCCCGCGCAGCTTCCTCGATGCGGTCGCCCGCGCGGTGCCGACCACCACCGGCGTGCTGATTCAGTTCCCGCTGTACGGCTCGATCGCCGCGCTGATGACCACCGTCAAAGGCGCCGACGCGCAAACCCTGGCCCACCACATCTCGACGTTCTTCGTCAGCATCGCCTCGCACGATACCTATGCGCTGCTGATGGGCGTGTACTCGGCGATTCTCGGTTTCTTCATCCCGTCCGGCGGCGGCAAGTGGATCATCGAAGCGCCGTACGTGATGCAAGTCGCCAACGATCTGCAATACCACCTCGGCTGGGCGGTGCAGATCTACAACGCGGCGGAAGCCTTGCCGAACCTGATCAACCCGTTCTACATGCTGCCGCTATTGGGCGTGCTCGGCTTGAAGGCGCGGGACCTGATCGGTTTCTCGTTCGTGCAATTGCTGGTGCATACACCGTTGGTGCTGCTGTTGCTGTGGGCGCTGGGGACGACACTGGCGTATACGCCGCCGGTGATGCCGTAAAGCGTTCGACCTCACCACATAAAACCAATGTGGGAGTGAGCCTGCTATCACGAGCAGGCTCACTCCCACGTTTGCAACGACTCACTCGATAACTTTTCTACTGCCCACTAGACCGCGCCACACTCGTGGTTTCAGTATGTACCCGCCCCGCAACCGGGAACCACGCTGAAAAGGATCTGAGCATGTTCAAACTCGCAGGACTTACCCTCGCCGCGCTGACACTGAGCGCCGCCGCCCACGCCGATGTCGACCTGAAACTGGGCAGCACCGAGCGCGTCACTCGTCTGTTCGCCTACCCCAACAACTGCAGCGTGATCTGCTTCCGCAACTGGACATTGGAGCAGACCGTCGCGCATTACCTGACCCAGAGCGTGCAACGCGACGGCTATGCCAATGCGAAGGTTCTGGTGAAAACCGATAACGACCAGATCTACGCCGAAATCAGCGGCGTGCCGCAGGGCTACGACAAACCGCTGTCGGCGCTGCTGGACGCGGGAGATCTGGCCTACACCGGCGCCAGCAAGCTCAACGCCGATGGCAAATGGGCGTACAGCTGGTATCTGTTCCTGCCGTTGGGCATGGCCCTGGAAAACCGTAAAAGCGTCGAATTGCTGCACTTTCCGCCGGATTACTCGCTGACCCAGGCTCAGGATTATCTGCGTTCCAATACCACCGACCGCTGGGCAACGCTGTTGACGGTGAATGGCATCCCCGCCGATCAGACCCCCGCCTATCAGACCATCATCGACATCGCCCCGATCGCCGCGCCGTCCAACGCCGGCAGTGATCTGGAAGGTGTCTATGACTACTTCAAGGACTACCAGACCACGCTGGTCAAGCAGTTCAGCCAGACCGCCAGCGGCAAGACGCTGCCGATGGTGGCGTTCGGTGCGCCGGTGAGGAACTGGATCAAGCAGCAATACGGGCCGACCGTGAACGTCCTCGGCCTGGCGACCATCAGCCCGAGCACCGGGGTGAACGTGCCGGTGCTGGGTTCGAACCACCCCAGTTACATCTGGTACGCCGCCGATCCCAAAAGCTATACCGGCGACGATGCGCAAGCCAAGGCTGACGCGGCAGGCCTGAGGGTAATGGGGCAGGATTTGAGCGCCGCCTGCTGGCAGGCCGACATGGGCAGCAAACCGGAAAGCGATGCGCAGAGCACGCTCAGTACGTGTACGCAGACCTGGCAAGTCACGCAAAAGGTCAAAACCTGCGAGTTGTTCTACACCTCGATTCGCAACCTGACCCCGGAGCAAGCCGCCACCCAGTGCGCCACCCCACCGGTCAAGGCTCAACTGCAACAGCTCAGAGCCCCGCTGCCCGCCACTGCGGCCCCCGTTCCACACTTGTAATCGCGTTGATGTCATTCCCGTGTCAGCCATGACTGACACGGGAAAGCGTCTATCTCGCCTGTCAGATCTGACAGTAGACCGTCTATACCTATTACGACTACATTGGATCCAAAGAATAGTGGCGCCGTGCTGACAGGACGTCAGATAAAGGAAGTCGCGCCCTTCTTGCAACAAGGACTGTTATGAATACCCGTGCGATTGCTGGATCTGTTCCACGCGATACCGAAGGTATCTACCCCTTCGCTGGCCTCCCCGTGCGCCTCGGGTTCCGTCCAGCGCCGACTTCGAAGTCTTCCACGATGAGCACGGCACCCCGACAGGCGTCGCAGCGCGTCGGGAATTTCAGCGCACCACCCGAATGTGCAGGGTGTCTGGACAGTTACTGCCCTACCGCTGTCGACAGACCCGACAGCTGTTGAACGGTATCCACGTCTACGATCCACGCTTTTGCGGAGCACTCGAACACGCCTGCGACCCGAACGTTTTTCTCGATATGAGCGAACTGTGGCTGTGGGCGTTGAAAGATATCCACAGGGGTGAGCGGCTGACCATGGATTACGCCGCCACCGAAGACAAACTGCTGCATCAGTTTGCCTGCGATTGCGGTTCTGTACGTTGCCGTGGGTGGATCACCGGTTACAACGAACCCCCGAGCATCGAGGGCCAGCACTTTTTACAGCGCTGGCGACGGCAAGGCTCACGCTGATCCACGCGGGCAACCTTCCGCGGCTACGGCGCCCCGACAGGACGCAAGCGATACTGCGGCGGCAATTGCTCGAAACCGCTGATGGTCGCGTTCAGGCTTTTCCAGCGCCCATCCTTGATGCCGTAGATGCAACCGTGGATCGACAGGCTCTGCCCGCGATGCCAGGCGTTTTGCACAATGCTGGTGTGGCCGACGTTGGCCACTTGCTGGATCACGTTGAGCTCGCACATGCGATCGACCCGCTCTTCTTCGGTCGGCAGCTTGGCCAGTTCGTCACGCTTGTCGTAATAGAGGTCACGGATCGAGCGCAGCCAGCCGTCGATCAGGCCGAGCTGACGATCCTGCATCGACGCCCGCACACCGCCACAACCGTAGTGGCCAGTGACCAGAATGTGTTTGACCTTGAGCACATCGACCGCGTACTGGATCACCGACAGGCAATTGAGGTCGGTGTGCAGCACGACGTTGGCGACATTGCGGTGCACGAACAAATCGCCCGGCAACATGCCGACGATTTCGTTGGCCGGCACCCGTGCGTCGGAACAGCCGATCCACAGATATTCAGGGGTTTGCTGACGCGCCAGCTTGGCGAAGAAATCCGGGTCTTCCTTGGTGATCGCGTCAGCCCAACGCTCGTTGTTATCAATCAGGTCTTGTAAGTCATGCATGCTGTAAGGCCTCAAGAAAGATGCGCTGCTTTGACAGACGACCGTCGGTCGGGGTCACGAAAGGATCGCAAGTGTTTTTGTTGGAATTCTCGTGTGCCCGGTGAGTCCACCTTAGTAAGGCCCACACTATGAGGATTTGCCATGACTGATTCACGACGCCCTTACGATGCGGTGCAACCGGAACCCATCGATGATAACGAAGATCGCATGGGTTCGATGCACGAGCTGGATTTCGACGACGAACAGCCCAGCGCGAAAATCGGCGACGAACTGCCGGAGCAGGAGCGCAAGCAACTGATACCAGAAGAGCGCGTGCGTGAAGCAGGTCTCACTGGCGCGTCGACTGCCGATCATGAGCCGACCGACGATGACATGAGCCCGGAAACGCTGATTCGTGAGGATGGCGCCAGAGATGCCAGCGAATCCGGTGAAGACAATCCTGCGGATTGGGATTTGAGCGTGGTCGATGAAGACGATATCGGCGGCGGCAATGGTCTGGACGAAGCAGAGCTGGCGCGGCGCAAACCATTGGATGGCAATCGCTGATTATCAGCAGTAACGCAATCCCTGCTGATTACCTGCATTAACGCAATCCCTGTAGGAGCTGTCGAAGGCTGCGATCTTTTGATCTTGTTGTTCAACATCCAAAGCAAGATCAACAGATCGCAGCCTTCGACAGCTCCTACCGGGGGCTCAGCTATACATCAGTGGAATCAGTCAACCAAGGTGCAAGCCATGACGACAGCGTCTTCACGCCCACCCACTGCCGGATAATAATCCCGACGCCGGCCAATCTCATTGAAGCCATAACGCTCATACAAACGGAACGCCGACCGGTTGCTGTCACGCACCTCCAGAAAACACTCGCGCGCCTGGGCGGCATACGCCCGCGACATCAGATGCTCCAGCAACGTCAGCCCCAGCCCACGCCCCTGATTCTCCGGTTTGACCGTGATGTTGAGCAGGTGCGCCTCATCCAGAATGATTTGCACCACGCCGTGACCGACCTGCTGCTGACCTTCGAACATCAACCAGATCTGGTATTTGCCCAGGCCGTCGAGAAAAATTCCACGGGTCCACGGGTGGCTGTAGGCGGCGAATTCAATCTTCAGCACAGCGTCCAGGTCCGCCTCGGTCATCGGTCGGAACGTTACAGCGTCACTCATTCGATTCTTTCCAGCGCGCCATCAGCCGACGCATGGCTTGCCACACAGCGGCTTTGCGCTGTGGCTCTTCCATTAACAATTCCAGACCGGGAATGGCCCAGGCCGGGCCCAGACCTTCGATCTGCAATTCACGATTGAACGCTTCGGCGTCAGCTTCACCGGCAAAACGCACCGCCGGCAGGCCGATCAGCCATAGGCAGGCGCACGGCGCCGCTTCCATTTGTACCGAAAGAAAACCTTGCACGAAGTCGCGCGCAGCCTCCGGGCCCTGATCCATCGTGCCGCGATTCAACCACGGCCAGCGCACCGGCTCGCCGACGATCTGCGGCGCATCGGGCAGACCGGCGGCACGCAACATGTCCTTGAGCAAGAGATACGCCGGATCGCGGCTCTGGAAGGATTCACCTGTGGGTAACTCCACCAGCAGCAGGCAACGCCCGGCGCGCAGCAGTTGCAGGGCGAAACGCGGGGGGGGCACTGGCGCAGGTTTGGCGACCACCGGCGTGTCGTCCGCCTCCTCGACCGGTTTTGTGCTGGCTCGAGTACTCGGCGACGAAGGCCGCGGCACTTCGATCTTCTGCCGCTCGGCTGGGTGCACGGCAGGCTGCACCGGGGTTTCGGCCTGTGGCGCAGCCACAACCGGCGCCTCGATTTCGGGCTCGGGCATGTCCAGCAGCTCGGGCCGCGAAGGGGCAGCGAAGGGCAATTCGGTGCGCGGCAGCCAATTGACCACCTGCATGGCGTTCAAATAGGCGCGGCGGCGGGACTCGATAAGCAAAGGTCGGCCACTTGTGGATAACTGAAGTGCGCCGATTCTACCGCCCTTCGCTCAAGATCGCTCGCTGTTGATCGATAGTCTTGAGTCACGCTCAACCTTAGAAAAAGCGACAGCCCGTCCCGAGAGTGAATCGCATCCTTCGTGATGCAGTACAATCGCGGCTTTTAATCGCCAACCAGCCGGCCATTCCGATGATCGAACCCAAGCGCGTCTTGCGCGCCCTCGCTGAACACTGGGCACTTCTGGAGCCACTGTGCGAGCACTTCGACCAAGGCACACTGAGCCTCAACGAACTGCGCATGCAACTGGCCGCCCAACAACTGGACAGCACGCCGCAGGACATCACCAGCCTGCTCGACGTGTGGATTCGCCTCGACATTCTGGTGCCCGTGGCGAAAAGTCCGAACCGTTTCGAGCTCAATGCGCAGATTCACGACTTCCTCGCCTACCTGCGCCGGGAGCACCGTTTGGGCCTGTGCCTGGAAATCGAAGCGTATCTGCGGCATCTCGAACGCCTGGCTGGTTATATTCAGGACGCATTCGACATCCGCGATGGCCACGACCTGGCCCGCCAGCTGCGCTTGCTCGACATGCGCGTACGCGACGTGTTGAAGAAGCTCGACAACGACGAGCAGGCGCTGGTGGCCGTGGCCGAACGCGCGAAGACCAGCGACCGACAGATTCCACTGCGTCAGCGTTACGCCGAAGTTCTGGCGACCTGGGACGAATACGTCGAGCCGATGATCGATCTGGTCAACGCCGACGGTGCCTTCGAACAAGGCGTGCGCAAGGTCGAAACCGTACTGCTGAAGATGCTCAGCGAACAGCAACGCCTCGGCCATCTGGTCGATGACGACATGCTGCTGCGCACCCACGCGCGCATCCTCGAAATGCAGACCAGCGCCCAACTGACCCTGCGTCATGCCCGCGAACTGCTGCTGCCGCTGCGTGAAGAAGCGCGCCGCCATAACGCCGTGACCCGTGGCGCCGCACTGGCGCTGGCCGCGATCCGCCGCAAAGGTATCGATGCCGTGCCGCAAGCGGCGATGCCGCTGTTCACCCGGCCGCAAAGCACCTTCCTCGGCAGCGCCAGTCAGGTCGAAGCCTACGTTTATGCACTGGCGCGTTTCGAGCCCAAGCCGGCGCGTTTCCCCAAGGCCCACAAAACCCAAAAAGGTGGCGAAGCTCCACGTGCGCCTCGCACGGTGCGCGAAATGCTCGATCGCTGCGAAGACGCCCTGCCGATGCCGGACCTTATGGTCTGGCTGCTGGAGCAGGAACCGGACGGCGCCACCGACGAATTGCTTTACTGGTTCTCGCGCCTGTCGCGGGAAAAACGCTTCAAGCGCGAACGTCTGGAACGCCGCGAATACCACACTCACGAGCACCAGGTCAGCCTGCGCTCCTTCGCCCTGCTCTCGGCCCGCGACCCCGCCGCCGAGGATTCTGCGAGCATCCCAAATGCATCTTGATCTCTCCGAACTGTCTCAACTCGCGCCGATCTTCCGCGAACTGTTCAAGGGCTACCACGTCAGCCGCCGTGATCCGGAGCTGTACGCGCAACTGTCGAACTTCCAGGATCAGTACCGCACGCTGTTCAAGGCCCTGGGCTTTGAACTGGTCTGCGACACCCGTGGTTTCTACTACTTCGTACCGGACCTGGCCGCGACGGCGGTAAACAAGACGGCCCAGCGTCTGGCCCTGTTTACCTTCATCCTCGTCGAGCATCTGGCCGATCAGGGCCGCGACCCGATTGCTGTGCTTGATGGTGGCAGCCTCGGCCGCGAAGAGTTGCCATCGTTGCTGGAGAAGTACCGCGATCTGTTTATTCAGGCCGAAGTACAGACCGTTGAAGAGCTGGAAGAAAAGATCATGCGCCGCATGACCCAGCTCGGCTTCGCCGGCGAAGAAAACGGTGTGTACCGTTTCCTGCCGCCGATGCACCGATTCCTCGATGTGTGCCTGTCGGTTCAGCAAGACCGCGACCTGGCCGCCAGCGTGCACAGCGTTCTACCGCTGCCAGCGCCAGTGCTGATCGACGAAGCTGCCGAAGCCAAATTTCTCGAAACCGACGATCCGCTCGATCTCTCGGAATTTGAAGAAGAGAGCGAAGAAGACGCACTGGCCCGCGCCATTGCCGAAGAACAGGAGTCCGACGCATGAGCCAGGAACGCTACGGCATCCGCCGCTTTGCCCTTTTGAACACCGCCGGTTACAGCCTCGGCCTGTTTCCGCTGGAAGAACCGCTGTCGGTTTATGGCGCGAACAACCTCGGTAAATCGGCGTCGATCAACGCCTTGCAGTTCCCGATTCTGGCGCGCATGTCGGACATGAGTTTCGGCAAATACAGCCTGGAACAATCGCGGCGCTTCTACTTCGCGACCGACACCAGTTACATCCTTGTCGAAGTAAGCCTGCCCCACGGCCCGCACGTTATCGGCGTGGTCGGTCGCGGCCCCGGCGGTGGTTTCGGTCACCAGTTCTTCGCCTACGCCGGCAAACTCGATCTGGCCCATTACCAGAAAAACGACACCTGCCTGCGCCAGAAAGAGCTGTTCAGCAACCTTGAGAAAGAAGGCCTGAAAGCCTACGAACTCAAGCCTGACGAACTGCGTCGCTTGCTGGTTGGCGGTCACACGTCGATCCCGCTGGACCTGACCCTGATCCCGCTGCGGTCCACCAGTGAGCAGAGCCTGAAGACGTTCCGCGCACTGTTCATCAACCTGCTGCACATGCGCGAAATCACCGCGGCCAAACTCAAGCAACTGTTCCTCGATGCGTTTGAGCACAGTTTGCGTTCGGGTAGCGTTGATTACATCGCCGCGTGCGAAGAAGCGTTCCGCGACGTACGCCGAATGGAACAGGACTACAACTCGCTGGTCGCCGCTGGCCCCTTGGTCGAAGCCTTGGCCAATGGCGTGAAACAGCGCGACGTGCTGCGCGGCAAACTGCACCGCCTGTCGCCGCTACTCGATTCGCTGCTCGGCACCTGGTCGGATTACGCCGGTGCGCGCAAGGAAGAGCTGACGATTCAGGCCGATCACTACCGCGGCGAGCAGGATGCACTGCAAAACAATCAGCGTGGCGGTACACAAGAACTGATGCGTCTGGAACGGGAAATTTCCGGCATCCAGCGCTGGCTCGGTGAATTGTCGGTGTTGAAAAATCGCTTCGCGCTGGTCGATGACGTCAAAGTGCTGGAGCAACAATTGCTCGCTGCCAAAGACGCTCACGACGAGTTGGCCGGTGCCTTGGCGCAATCGCGTCAGTTCAGCGCCGAAGATCTGGAAGAGCGTCTGCGCGATCTGGAAAAACGCCTGAAGTCGGTGAAGCAGCAACTCGATCACGCCGACAACAACAGCTACGCCCGTCTGCGCGAAGAGTTCTCGCAGCCCGACGTCGAGCGTTTGATGCGTCTGTTCAACAGCGCGCTGTTCAGCTTGCCGTTGGGCGAGCACGGCATCACCCTCGACGAGGATGGCCAATGGGTCAAATCGGTTGAGCTGATTCTTGATGGCTTCAAAGGCGAGCGCTTCGAGGTGCCGGGCCTGTCGATCGACCTGTCGCACATCGAGCCACCGGCCCTGCAAGCCTTGGCCGACCGTGCCGCGCTGCGCGATCAGAAAGAGCGTCTTGATAAAGAGCTCAAGCAACTGAAAACCCAGCAAGCCGTGGCCGCCGACCGCGCCGCGAGCAAGACCCAGACCGAAGCGCTTTATCAGCAGGTGCTGGATGCGCAAAAGGCGCTGGAAGACTTCCGTCGCTGCCAGACCCTGAGCGCCGAAGAAGGCGACAAGCTTGAGCAACTGGCGCAGATGGAAGGCGCGCAGGACGAACTCAAACGCTCCAGCGATGCGTTCACCGAGCGCGTCCAGCAGCTGTCGGCCAAGCTGCAACTGGTTGGCCGGCAGATCGCCGATATGGAAGCCAAGCAACGTACCCTCGACGACGCCCTGCGCCGCCGCCAGTTGCTGCCGGCGGACCTGCCGTTCGGCACGCCGTTCATGGATCCCGTCGACGATTCGATGGACAACCTGCTGCCGCTGCTCAACGACTATCAGGACAGCTGGCAGGGTCTGCTGCGCGCCGATGGCCAGATCGAAGCGCTGTACGCGCAAGTGCGCCTCAAAGGCGTGGCCAAGTTCGACAGCGAAGACGACATGGAGCGCCGCCTGTCACTGCTGATCAACGCCTACGCACACCGTACCGACGAGGCGCTGACCCTCGGCAAGGCGCGGCGTGCGGCAGTCACCGACATCGCCCGGACCCTGCGCAACATTCGTAGCGACTACGACAGCCTCGAGCACCAACTGGCGCTGTTCAACCGCGAGATCAACAAGCGTCAGGTGTCCAACCTGCAGAGCTTCCGTATCGTCCTCGCGCCGAACAAGGAAGCGCTCAAGCACATCGACCAGATCATCCACAGCGCCGGTCAGTACGAAGAAGGCGAAACCCTGTCGGTGTTCGACCTCAGCCAGAGCGCCGAGCAAGACAACAAGAACGAAGAGGCCAAGGAATACCTGGCGCGGTTGGTGGCGGCAAACCACAACCAGCTCGGCCTCAAGGACTTGTTCGAACTGGCGTTCGAGATCACCAAGGTCAACGGCCAACCGGTTATCCACACCGACATCGACGGCGCGGCGTCCAACGGCACCACCATGACCATCAAGGCGCTGACCAACATGTACTTGTTGCTGCACTTGATGGACCGCGATCAGGCCGGTCGCGTACGCCTGCCGTACTACCTCGATGAGGCGGCGGACATCGACGAGAAGAACCAGGCAGCCTTGCTGGAAACCAGCCTGCAACTGGGCTTCGTACCGATTCTGGCGAGCGTGAAGCCGCAGGTCTGCGCCAGTGTCGCCATCGACCTGGAAGGCGGCAGCGGCCCGGCGGGGATCTACATCGACGAGGCGGACTGGAAGTACATCCGCCGCCATGATGTGGTCAAAGCCACGGTGAATGTTGAAGCGGATGAGCCGGAGCTGGATGCGGTTTGATCGGCGTTAACTGAAGGCAATAAAAAGGGCCGCGATCTGATTGGATCGCGGCCTTTTTTATGGCTTGGGATGTGTGCTGAACGCTGAGGCCTTTTCGCGAGCAGGCTCGCTCCCACCGGGATTTATGGTTGGCACAGAATCTGTGCCTACCGCCGATCCACTGTGGGAGCGAGCCTGCTCGCGAAGGCATCTTTTCAGACGCCATATCAACACCGGGTTATTTACCGAGCGAAATCTTCGGCGCCCACGTCAGCCACTCATCCTCGAACTTATCGAACAGCGGGAACGTCTGCTCGGGCCGAGCGGGATTGCCCATGCGCTCGCCATCCGGCGTGGCAAACGCGATACCGCCCTGAATCGCCGTTTCAAGCGATTCCGTGCGTACCGTCAAGCCGTTGAACAAGCCGATATCGAAGCCCACACCGCTGGTGTTCCAGAACCGGCTGCCACTGCGTACCAACGGTGCATATTTCGGCTCGATCAGAATGTGCACCAACACGCGATCAGCGGTCTGGCCCAGTTCATAACCGGTGACTTTGCCCACGGTGATTTCACGGTAGGTCACTGGCACACCCGGTTTCAGCGAGCCACGACGAGCCGCGCTCAATACCAGACTCAAACCCGCCTCTTGCCTGGTCACTTCCGGTGCATTAGCCAGCGCGACAAAGTTCTTCTGCGGCCCGAGGTTCTTCGCCGCCGGTTGCACTTCGATGTATTGCCCGGTGACCAGGGTTTCCAGATTGGAAGTCTTGATCAACCCCAACTCCGGTTTGACCACCCAGAACTGACTGCCAACCCGGGCAATTTTCTCCGGCACTTGCGTGATGCGTGCGGTGAGGATGACCGCTTGCAGATCGTCGGTCAGATCGACACTTTCAATCTTGCCGACATCCAGCCCCTTGAAGCGAACTGGCGTACCGCTGCGCAAACCATCGGCACGATCAACCTTTATCGTCACAACATCGCCCTTTTGATTGGCGTCGTCATGGCTGGCAAACAGGCGGAAGCGCGGAATACGTTTCTTCAATGGCGCCTTGGGCTGTGGCGTTTCGAAAGCAATACCCCCGGCCATCAGCGTCTGCAGTGATTCACTCTTCACCTGAATGCCGCCCGTCAGGCCACCGGTCAAGGTAATACCGCTGACATTCCAGAAACGGGTCGAGGCGTTAACCAGATTTTCGTATTCCTTCTCGATGTGAACACCGATAACCACCTGCTTTCGGGTTTTGGAAAACTGGTAGCTCTGTACCGAACCGACCTTGACCTGTTTGTAAAGAATCGGACTGCCGACCTCAATCGAACCAAGGGCATCGGTGAACAACACCAGGTGCAGACCCGGCGAACGCAGATCCAGCGGCGGTGCCTTTGGTCTGGCCTCGAATTCACGTTTCGGGGCAGCCCCTTTGTCACCGGGGCGCACGGCGATGTAGTTACCTTTCACCAGTGCTTCCAACCCGGTGATACCGGCCAGGGAAATCGACGGTTTGACCACCCAGAATTGCGTGCCATCGACCAGATAGTCTTCGGCCAATGGATCAAGGGTGAGTTCGGCAGTGGCGCTGTTCAGATCCGCATCGACCTTCAGCGCCTTCAGATTGCCGACCTGAATACCTTTGTACATCACCGGCGTACGACCGGCCTGCAGACCTTCGAAGTCACTGAGTTTGACCTTCACGCGGATTCCGGCAGCGGCGGCGTCGAAGTCTTCATAAAGACGGAACGGCAAGCTTGGATCGGTCGCCGGGCTGTCCTTGCGATTCTCAGGTGTTGCGAAGGCAATACCGCCGGCGACAATACTCGCCAGCGATTCGCTGCGCACTTTTACCCCAGACAGGTTGGCGTCGATGCTGATGCCGCTGGCGTTCCAGAAACGTGTGTGTTTACGCACCAGTTTGGCGTAGGTCGGCTCGATAAAAACTTTGAGCTCGACGGTACTCTGGTCTTCCGAAAGCAGATAGCTTTTGACCTGACCGACCTTGATCTGCTTGTAGAACACCGGGCTGCCACGACTCAGCGAGCCGAGCCGATCAGCCTTGATGGTCAGGTGCAGGCCAGGCTTGGCATCAGACAGCGGCGGCTCTTCCGCCAGCGCCTTGAACTTGCGCAAAGGCTCGCCTTCGCCGGGACTGATTGCGACGTAATTACCGGAGACGAGTGTTTCCAGCCCGGTAATACCGGCCAGCGTCACGCTTGGTTTGATCAGCCAGAAGCGGGTGCTGGTCTTGAGGTATGGCTCGACGTCTTTATTCATCTCGACCGTGGCGATCACTCCTTTGGAGTTCCCTTCATCGTCGAGCTTGAGCGTCTTGACCTTACCGACCGACATACCTTTGTACATGACCTCGGTCTTGTTGGCCTGGATGCCTTCGCCGCTCTCGAAGCGAATCTGGATCTCGATACCGGTTTCGGAGTAAGCACGCCAGCCGAGCCAGCCACCGATGATCAGCGCAATCAAAGGCAGTACCCAAATGGCAGACCAGTTCGAGGCCGGTCGGGTTTTCGCTACAGGCAAATCAGTCATGGTCGTCATCCGACTCCGTGTTATCCCAAATCAGTCGGGGATCGAAAGTTACTGCAGCAAGCATCGTCAGAATCACCACAGTGGCGAAGGCGATGGCGCCAAGATTGGCTTCGACACTGGCAAGCCGGCCGAAGTTGACGACCGCCACGAGGATGGCGATCACAAAGATATCGAGCATCGACCAGCGGCCAATGAATTCGATAAAACGGTACATCCAGATGCGCTGACGCGCGGACAACGGCTGACGTCGTTGCACCGAAAACAGCAACAGTGCGATGCCCACCAGTTTGAAAGTCGGTACCAGAATACTGGCGATGAACACGACCGCCGCAATAGGAATCATGCCGTGCTGCACCAACTGAATCACCCCGGACATGATGGTGCTCGGATCACCCTGCCCCAAAGAACTGACAGTCATGATCGGCAGCACATTGGCCGGGATATAGATAATCGCTGCTGTGATCAGCAGTGCCCAGGTTCTGGCTAGGCTGTTCGGACGGCGCGGGTGAACAACTGCGCCACAGCGCGTGCAGGTTTGCTCGTCGGTGTCCGCGTCTTGCCTGTTCAACTCGTGGCATTCGGTACAAGTCAGAATGCCCGCATCAATCGCCCGCATGAGCATCCTCTCCAGATAACGCCTGCCAGATCTGATGCGGCGACATCACCACCTCCAGCCAGACCTGAATCAACAACAAGCCAATGAAACACGCCAGACCGAGGCCAACGGTGATGGCCGCCATGTCCGCCAGTTTAACGATCGCCACCAGTACGCCCATGAGGTAGACCTCGAGCATCCCCCAGTCTTTGAGGTGGTGGTAAATGCGATAAAGCAGCAGGCCGTAGCTGCGCCCAAGGTTCAAGCGGATCGTCAGCAATACCGCCAATTGGCACAGCAACTTGATTAACGGAATGGCCATGCTGCACAGGAATACGACGATCGAAACACCTTGCATGCCGGTGTTGAACAAACCCACAACGCCGCTCCAGACAGTGTCGTGCGACGACTGCCCGAGAAGATTGAGCTGCATGATGGGTAAAAAGTTCGCTGGCACGTAGAGCAAGAGTGCCGCGATGACCAAGGCAAGGCTGCGCTGCACCACATTATGGCGGTGGGCGTACAACTCGTAACCACAGCGTGGGCACAGGGCTTTTTCGCCGTGGGCAAGTTTCGGCTTGCGCATCAACAGGTCGCACTCGTGACAGGCCACCAGGTCTTCCAGCGGTAAATCTGACAGCCCTGGGGCGTCAACCGGATCTGACATAAAGGCTCTGGCTCCGAAAAAGATGGGGCTATTCTAGTGTTCTGATACGAAAATAACTGTGCAAATTTGTTCGGTGGTGCGAACAAAAACTTTTCTGCGCGCAAAACAAAACCCCAACTGCTTTCGCAATTGGGGTTTCGGAATTTAATCTTGACGATGACCTACTCTCACATGGGGAAACCCCACACTACCATCGGCGATGCATCGTTTCACTGCTGAGTTCGGGA
>NZ_JACXXO010000014.1 GCF_017980685.1 Pseudomonas iridis | reverse complement strand
CCTGGGCTCGCAGCATCTTCACGGCGTCATCCGAATCGCCGCGCAGAGCTTTGAGTGCTGCACCCAGATCGTTGCCGACCGAAGTCAGGCCGCTGACGTTTTCCGTCGCGGTGCTGACCATGTCGTTCAGCGAGTTGACCCGAGCGTTATAAGCCTCGGTTGTCGCCTTCTGCTGGGCAGAGATGGCGCGTTGTACGGCGCTACTGGCCCCAGTCACTGCACCCATCAGCGAATCGATAATGGCCTGAGCCGCCTCGGCCGCTTTCTGCTGCGCCTCCGTGGCCCGCTGCTCGAGGATAGAAAACGACTGCGCAGCGCTACCAGACAGGCTGGTAAGCGTGACGTACATCTGCCGACCCGACTCGGTTGTCCGATCCAGCGCTTCGACCATGTCCCGATACGCCTCACGTGTACCCGGCAGCTTCACGCCCATCGCTTCAAACTGCTTGTTCACCGTCGACAGCGCGTAGTCGGCCTTTTCCGTGTCCGTGTAGAAGTTCTCGAAAAAGGAACTTTCTCCGGCTTTCAGGGCTTCCAGCCCGCCCGCCATGGCAATCAATTGCTCAGCCATAAAGCCCGTGCTGACCGACACGTCGTACAGCTTCAGACCCAGCATGTCGAAAGAGTCGTTGACGCTGTACAGGTTGTTGACGAACGTGGTCAGCGTCTCGAAGTTGTAATTCTCCAGGCCGGAGTTGGTCGCTGCATTGATCGCAGAAACGGCCGAGTCACCCAAGCCAGAAAACCACTTGTCCAGCTCCTCCTGGATCGCTTCAGGCGTCTTGCCCTGGGTGCTGATCTTGGTCGCCGCCACGTTCAGCCCATCGAATACCGACTCGCTGAGCTGAACGCCGAGTGCCGAAAACAGCCCCATGGAATTGAGCAGCTTGTCGTTATAGGCGGCGCCGAGCGCGCTTTCAGTCTCTGCGTCGAGATCGCTATATCGCGTGCGTTTCTTGCTGCTGGAAAACAAGCCTCCTTTTTTCTTCTGGTAAATGTACTGCTGCGGATCGAACTCGCCGTTTTCGACGCCGAGCGAGATGCCGCCGTCCTTGGTCTCCCACGCGCCCCCGAACAGCTTCTTGCCCACCGCACCCCAAACCGCCTGGTGCAACGTCGAGCCGCTGATGATTGCAGCCAGCTTGCCACCCACCAGCTTGCTGTTGATGCCATCAGTGATCTCGAAGGCCTTCGACTGAAGCGTCTGCGGAATCATCGAGGCCTTACCCAGCGCAGTGCTGCCGCCACTGGCAAACATCTCGCTCGCGTCCGGGCGCACCCCGGCGTCGTATAGCTTGCCGGACTGGTACATGCCCATGATGACTGCGAGCGGCCACATGGCGGCGGCACTGCTCATGGCGGCGCTGATCTGCCCACCGAGCGAAGCTGCCGTAGCCGCCGCTCCCGCTTCTGCTGCCGCGTATGTTGCCGCCGTGGTTGTGGCCACCCCTGTGGTGAACTGCGCACCGATGGCCGTTGCGCCCTCCGTGACTGCGCCCGAAAGCACAGCGCTCGTAACACCTTGCGCGCCAATGGTGGCCGCCGTCTGCGCTGCAGTCGCGCCCGTGAATGTCGATACCAGACTGCTAAAGCCATTCGACAAGGTGCTGCCGATGTTGGAAAGCATGTTGCCGTAGTAGCTGGCACCGCCAGAGAGCGCGCCACTGACGCCGCCGGACGCGTAGCCCGACGCAATGGAAGATCCGACGCCAGTGAGATTGCTCCACGCCGAATACAGGTTTTTGCCGAGGCTGACCATGCCACCCCAGCCGTTAGCATCGCCCGCGGATCCGCCCTGACCCGTTGCGCTACCGAGAAGCTTGCCCCATATCGACGACAAGCCCTGACCATTGTCGGTACCACTCAGCCAGTTGCTGATCGACGCCAGCAGCGGCTTGGTGGTGAGCATGTGAGCAATCTCGCCCAAGGTCTGCTTGAAACCTTTCTTCAGGTTATCCCACAGGCTTTCCGCACCGCTGCCGATGTTGCCCCAAGCACTGGCAAAGGCCTCGTCGATACGATCGATTGCGCCCTCGGTCATCTGACCCCAGACAGTCGCCTTGCTGCGGTTTACCTCGTACTCGTTGCCGAGCTTGAGCAGCGCCGCCTGGTAGTTGGCGGCATTACCCGGATATAGCGCCATAGCGGCGTTCAGCGCTTTTTGATCTTCGGTGTAATCCTTGAGCAGCTTAGCCTCGGGATACAGCCGATCCATGATCCCGCCGGCGTTCGCGGCCCGCTGCGCAATCTTCAAGGCGTCCTGCTGAGCCTCGGTCGCGGCCAGTAACTGCTTGTATTCCTCGCTCCCCACCTCAATGTTTTTGTTGGCAAGCGCAACCGTCATTGCCTTTTGGACGTTATAAGCCGCCAACGCATCGGCGCCCATCAACGTTGCCTGCGCTTGGGCGATGATATCGGCGGTTTCTTTGCCAAGGTCGTAGGCGGACTTGCTGACGTTCAGCCTGTCCTGAGCATCCTGCTGATCGTTGATCGCCTTTTCAACATCCTTCCGCACGCCAGCGCCGGTTTTAAGCAGCGCCTCTTCAACCTTCTGTTGCAGGGTGAATTCGCGCGACTTGTCGGTACCAGCCAGATACGCAGCAGCTAAGCCGGTTGCCGACTTAATGGCGATATCGGCCTGGGCCTTGAGGTCGGTGAGGGCCTTGGCTTGGCTCTTTGCCTCGGTGACCGCTTCCTTGGCAGCGCTCGTGCCATCCTTGGTAGCCTTGGTGGCCGCAGTGTCAGCGGCTTTTTGGGCATCCTTGGCAGCGGCCGCCGAGCGAATGGCGACGATCATGTCTTCAGTGAGAAGAGTGTTTTCAGCTATGAAGCGGTTTGCGGCCTGCAGGGCGGTCTTGTCCTGCGCGGCCCCCAATTGTTTCTGCAGTTGCTCAAGGTACTTTTGCCCAACGCCAGCGGCTTCAGCCTTTGCCGCAGCATTCTCGCGCTCAGCGCGTGTCAGCTCATCGGTTTCACCGGTCAGCTGGGAAACGGTGTCTTTGAGCTTGGAGAGCTCTGTATTAGAAGTAGCTGCTGCCCCACCGCTTTTCTCCAGAGCGTCTGCGACTTCAGCGGTAACGCCTGGAACCTGGCGCACTTGATCAGCGACCGCCTTCCAGTCAACAACCATCCCGCTGGCCTGATCAGCCGAGGCCTTTTTAACGAGATCAATCGCCGCCTGGAATTCGGCAGGCAGTGGCGCAATGCCGGCCATGAAGCCGGAAGCACCAGCCAACCCGGCGTTGGTCAGGCTGCTTTGGAACTCGAACGCGATAGAGCCGGCCGCCGTCGAGAGATCCTCTTCGGCATCGGCAATCGTACTTTTAAGTTCGCGCAGGGTGACCGACTGGGTGGCCCGGTCAAGCTCGTTGAATTTTTTGGTGAGTTTGTCGATCGGGTCAGAAAGGTCGCCGAGCTTTTTTTCAAGGTCACCGGTGTTATCGCGGAGAGTGAGAAATGCAGTAGCAGCGCCAATGGCGAGCATGGCGATACCCGCAGGCCCTCCGAGCAGCCCCAGCAGCGTACGACCAGTGCCCACGATAGCGGTCTGCGCAGCTCCAACTGCTGCTGTTGCACGGGCCTCAGCCATGCGGGCCTGGGCCAACTGTATCGACAGCTCCCTTTCAACCGCCATGCCGCTGATGCGGGTCTTCGAGGCCGCCAACTCCTTCTCAGCCAAGAAGACAGCCGTCTGAGCCTTCCGCTGGTCAGCCTGAGCGGCGAGCAGTACGGAGGTCGCCTGGCCCCGGCGTGCCATTGATTCCTCAATGGCGGCTTTGGTTGCCAGCACCGAACCGGCCACCGAAACAGCCAGGCCGCGAGCGTAGACCGCCAGCGCTCCTGCCGCTGCAACACCAGCCACCTCAGCAATGGTGCCGAAATTATCGGCCAGAACCGATATGCCGGACGCAAGTATGCCGGTTCCGTCGGTGGCCTCGTTGAGCTGCCCCACGTACACGGTGAATGCATTATTCAGCGCGACTAAAGCATCACGCACCGCGACACCCATGCTGTCAGCGAGCAGGCCGTTGGCTTCAGCGCTTTTCTGCAGGCCCTCGGTCAGCGTGTCGAGGCTGAGTTTCCCTTGGGCGCCCAGGTTGCGAATCTCTTCGGCCGACTTGCCTGTTGCCTGCGAAACCGTTTCAACAATAGTCGGCATGGCCGCGAGAATTGCTTGCCAGGAGTCGGCATCGATCTTCCCTGTTTGCAGGGACTTGGAATATGCATCAATTGCCGAGCTCGCCTTATCCGCCGAGGCCGAGTTGGTCACCAGCAAATAGCTGAAGCTGTCCATGACATCCATGGACTGGTTCGCACTGAGCCCCATAGAGCGAAGGCTGTCAGACGTACGAATGTAGAGCTCTTGCGCCTCTTCAAGAGGACGGTAGGTGCGGTTTGCGGTGGCAAGCAAACGCTCCTGCACCGTGTTGTACTCGCCGAAGCTCTTGGTCGCCAGCCCGATACGGTCCGACATCTGCGAGTAGGAATCGGCAGTCTTGATGATGGTCCCGATTGACGCAGCACCAATGGCGGCCGCCAACGCACCCTTGATAAGACCACCTGCGCTCTGAGCGCTCGCCCCTGCGCGATCAAACGCAGAATCGATACGGCCAAGGCTGGTATCCATCTTCCCGGCCGACTGCGCCACTGCCGCTTCGCCGCGGGCGATCTCCTGGCGCAGCTGTGCCGTGGTTGCCTCGATGCGGATCAATAGGCCTTGTACGTCGGCGTCAGCCATTTACTTTTCTCCAGGCGAAAAAAAACCGCTCAAGGCGGTTCTGGTGAATCGGTGCTTAATCCTTCTTCCTGCCCATGGCTGCCACGCGGAACCCCATCCTGGCCTCCTTGGCCACTGCCTTCCTGTTCGGCTTGTCCTTGTCCTCTCCGCCGCCATTACTGTCGATCAGGAACTGGCGCTTGGCCTCCCAGGCCATCAGGGTTTCGACCATAGGGGTATCCCATGCCACGCTCGGCGGCCAGCCTAGCCAACCGGTGGCGATGTTGAATATGAAGTCGACAGGGTCGACCTCAGCGCCGGCTTTTACTCGTTTCCCGGCGCCTCCTCTTTTTGCTTCGAGATCTCTTCATCTGTCTTGCCGGCAGGGTTCATCAGGGCCTGGAGGAATGGCAGCACCTGGGACGAAACGGTACTGAAACCAGCTTCGAAGATCTCCTCTTCCAGCGCCTCCATGTCTTTTCGCTTGCCGGAGTCAACGCCGGTACCGGCAGCAACAATCAGTGCGACGGTGCTGATATTCCCTTGGCTGATGGCCTGCATTGCCGCGATCACGCCGCCGAAGTGACGGTTGATATCGCGGAACGCGCGCAGGGTTGGCTTCAGGGTGAATGTGACTTCATCAGTGGTGATGACGACGGTACCGTGGTTGGTCTTGGACATGCGTTGTTCTCTTTATCGAATACGTGGAAATCAGCGCCGCAGGGTTACGGCGCTGAATGAAGTCGACCGCTTAAGGCTCGATGACTTCGTACACCTCGGAGTTGATGCCCAGGGTCACGGTGCGCTTGAGCACGCCCTCAACACTGATACCGGTCTTCTTGTTGCTCATGACCTTGGCGGCCATGTAGTCGGTCTCGCCATCGACGTAGACCACCTTGATCGGATAGTCGAAGCGGGAGCGGTCGAGGAACGCCTCAACCAACTTGAGCTGGCCAGCGTCACCGGCATCGAAGCCGATGGACAGTTCGACCGATCCGGCGTCAGCCAGGCCTTTGAGGTGGCGTGCGCGCCCTTCGGCCAAGCCGGCGAAAGACACGTCGTTGATGGTGTCGCCGTAGTCGCCGATGCTCTCGACCTCGCCAACTTCGACATAGGCCAGAGCGGCCAGCAGCGCGATAGCCGCGGCGTGATCCTTCGGCAAATCAGCAGTGAGGCGCGGACCGATATAAATTCGCGTGCCAGCGCCGGTATTAATAGACATGGGGAGTCCTCCTGGGGACAGGTGATGTAGCCGCAGCGCGGCGTTGGTTCAGCGGTTTAGTGTTGGGTGATGATTCGAACGGTGACGGAGCCCTGGTAGGTGATGCAGTCAGGCTCCGGAGTTGCTTGTTTGCGGATGACGCGGATCGAAACAACCCGTCCTGTATCCAGCCGCATTGGTCGCTCATGCAGCGCGGCGTCGATCTCAGCCATCAGCAGCTTGATCTGCTCTTGGCCTGGGAAATCGGACCAGACACTGAGGTATATCAACCGAATGTCACGGCGACTGGCCAGCGGGTCGTCATTGCTCGAAGTCTCATAGCCTAAAGAGATGAACGGAAACGCTGCATTCATCGGCACGTGATCGTAGGTTTTGCAGGAAACGATCTCCTCCTTGAGCCTGCCGAGCAGCGCGACCTGCAGCGCAAAGGACGGATCAGCCATTGCCCAACCCCTCCGCTGCTCGCTTAAGCGTGTTGCTCACCGCGTGGCTGACGCTCGCCAGGATGAACTCCTTGTTCACGTCGTACGCCGGACGCAGCCAGGGGTGAGCTGGGCGCGCCGGAATCTTCGGGTACTTACCGAAAAAGTGAGCACCGTCAGACTTGTTCGTTGCGCGCTTGTTGCGACCGCCCGCCCGCTTACCCTCGGCGTAGCCCTTGGTGCCGTATTCGATGAAGCGAAGGTAATAGAAACGCTTGTTGGCTTTCTTCCCGCGCAGACCGATCTCGGCATCCAGACCGCTCTTCGAAACGAAAGCTGTCAGAGCACCCGCACCATCACCGCTGTCCTTGGGAACAAACTCCCTCATTGTTGCCAGGAGCCTGTCCGCTGCCTCCTGCATGGCCGGCTTCAATTCGTTGTCGAGTTGTGTGTGGATGTTGCGCAGCGTCTTCCTCAGCTTGAAGTCGCCGGACATCCGGGATCTACGGGCGGCCATGGCTTACTCCTCGGCAGCCGCCTTGGACTTCGTAGGCTTTTCGGCAGGTGGCGCCGGCGCAACCTCTACAGGCACCGGCTCTACTAGCTTGCGGTCAATCAACGACTGGGCATCGCCTGCGCTGACGACAAACTCATCGCCCGCGACTTTGCGGCCCATGGGGCCAGAGATACTGGCCAAGGCACGTACTTTCATTTTGATAACCTCTAGGGGTTGGTGACGCTCGAGCACAACAGCCGGAGCATCGCGGGATCTCGGTCTGGCAACGCCGCACCGATTAGGTAGGCTCCGATTTGGCTTACTAGACGCATGCCGGCGACCACATCAGCCCGGTACCGGATTTTGATTTCAGCGGTGATGTCGACTTCAAGGCGGTCAGCCATTGGAGCGGTACGGCCGGTGGGCAGAGTGATCTCAGCCCAGACCTTCCCGACCTCCACCCAGGTCACGGGGCGCCCACCACCAGGTCGCTCGACCGCCTGCGACTGCATCAAGGTGCAGCGCTTGTTCATTGGCCCGGCTCTCATCAGAAGCGCTTCCTGTACCAAAGGAGCCGGTCAACAGCCAGCGGAACAACCGTTGAGATGGTCCCGATCACGACAGCCTCACGGTTTGCGTACCAGTGGCCGACGAGCAACAGGATGGCCTGCTCCACGTCGGGCGTCAGGCCCATCTCGTCTGGGCCGACCGGCTCCGCTTCAACCAGGATACGATCACAGTGCATGGCAACGTGGGACTTCGCGGCCTCAAAGTAACCGGCAATGACCGTGTCCTCCTCGTCGCCGTCCACTCGCAGGTGGAGCTTCACGCGGGCCAAGTTGATCATCTAGGCTCCCTTCGCTTTCTTGCTCGCCGCCGGCTTTTCCTTTGGCGCGGCGGCCGTTTCGACTTCCTCCGCCAGTTCCATGCCGATCAGTGCATCAGCGATCTCATCATCGACGGCACGCTCTTCGAACTGGTTGAAGTTGCCCGCGTGGTAGTGGGAAAACTGGCGTAGCGCTCGAATATTCTTCATATGGCCAACGGGACAGTTGCCTGCCCCGCCCTCGATGGTCACTCAGCCGGAGTGAAGGTGCCTTTGATGATCGCGGTCGGACGGTAGTGGGTCACCGCCAGACGCTCTTCGCACAGGATGGTCAGCATGTTCTTCACGAAGTTGTCGCGATCCTGGTTGCTGATCTCGATGGTCGCATCCATGCGATCCCAAATCTGCGAGGCCAGGTCGAAACCTCCAACAGTGAACGTGCCCTGCGCCTGAGCCTTGGTGGCCACCACCGGCAGGCCCCACATGACCTTGGCGGCGAATGCAGCGGGGCCACCGAAGATGTAGCGACCATCAGCGTCTTTCAACAGCGCGATCGCGTGCCAGTCGCGCGGGTTGAGGATCAGGCCAGAAGCCTCGAACTCCGACTCGCTCGTCTGGAAGATGGCATGAGCGATCTGGTCAGCGCGGGTGTCACCCGTGGCGTTGAGTGCAACGTCGTAGGCGCTGGCCACCTTATTCAAGCCGATCAGGTTGTCGCCGGTGCCGTCGCCGTTGAGCAACTGACCTTCTTCAACAAGGTCCAGGCCGAAGAGCAAGCGGCCGTTCACGTAGGATTCCAGCATCGGGGCATCGTCCATGATCTGGCGCGAGGCCTGAATCCAGTGAGCGATGGTTTTGACGTTGGCGGTTTCCTTCGTGAAGGTCAGCTGCGACTCAGGCTTGAGCGCGCCTTCAGCCACCGGTGCCGCGCTGTTGGTGAACACGTTCTCGCGCACGTACTCGATGGCATTGGAGGTGGTGCGACCTTGCGCCAGCAGATCCCGGATGGTCAGGCGGCGCAGCCCTGGCATCAGGATGCCGGCGTTCTGCTGCGGCTGGACCAGCGCGCCCGCAGAGGCTGCGCCGGCGCCCAGGGCCTTGCTGAAGCTCTTCACGTCGACCTTGCCCGAAGTGGAACCATTCCAGCCTTTTTTCAGGTCTTCGGCTGCGCGTTCAGCAAAAGACTTCTTGGTTTCGGGGTTGTCCGGGGCGCCGCCAGCGAGTTTCGATTCAAGATCGAACAGGCGGGTACCGGCAGACTTCAGTTCATCCTGCACAGTTTGCAGGTCACCCTGCAGCTTCTTGCTGATCTCGCCGGTAGCGGAGATCTCTTTCTTCTGCTCATCGAACAGCGCGGTCATGTTGGTTTGCGCGGTTTCGATAGCCTTTTGAATTTGGGCCAATTCGGACATGGTTCAATTTCCTACAGATGGGAAGGACTTGATGCGCTCCAGGAGCGCGGTGATTTCGCCACCTTCGGAATCGCTCCGAACTGCGGACTTGAACCGGGCGATAAAGCCCAGCGCTTGCGACTTCGATAGACCGGCCGAATCCCTCAGCCAGTGCTCTACGTCGCGAATGGTGGTGATCGACTCCATGCTTTTCATGGAATCGATGGTTGCTTGTTCATTGGCAGGGAAGGTGCAGATGCTGATCTCGCGAAGCGCTTGCACGTTCTTGAACGCCCGACCGGTGTCGATGATGCTGTAGTCGTCTTTCGTGACCGTGAAGCCCACAGACATACCTTCGACCGTCTTGTGTTCCATGGCGGCGCGCAGGTCGTTGGAAGCGGACATACCGGGCGTAAGCTCACCAATGACGATCAGCCCTTTGCTGTCCTCTTCCAGTGTCTGCCACTTGCCGACGGGCATTTCCCACGTTTGATGGTTGAAGAACATCCCGACCTTTCGGCTTTGTTCGGCCAGGGCCTTCTTGTAAGCGCCCGGCAGGATGATGTCGCCGTCCGAGTCGATGACATCAAAGACACTGGCGTAACCCTCGAAAACCCCAGCTTTGCCATCCGAGGAGAATTTGATTTCGGTGTCGGTAAAGGCCAGGGTCTTTTGGATATTTGACATTGGGTAGCTCCAGAAAAACTAAACCCCGCCAGGGGCGGGGTTCGTTTTGCCAAGTTGATCAAGCGGCACGTTCTGCGACTGCCGGGTTGCGACATCGCCACCAGGGAGCGGCGGCCGGTTATCAATGCGGCGACCTTCGTTGATTGTCAGCAGGCCTGTATCTACCTTGGTCTTCATGTAGTTCGCTCTTGCCGTTGAGTCGCCACTCAGAAGTCCATCTCGATTGTGTTCGGCATGAATGCGCCCCAGGTCTGCCGGCTTGATGAGCCATCGCAAAATGCAGCCTTCCCAGATTTCCAAGTAGGCATCCAGGCTGTACTGAAGAAACCCAAGGTTCTGCTGCTCGATACCTGAGCCCCAACTGGTTGACTTCTCGACATCGCCCACCAGGTGCGGCGGCACACCAAAGAAGCGCGCCAGCTCACTGACCTGGAACTTCCGGGCCGCCATCGTTTCCGCGTCTTGCGGGCTCACACCGATGGCTTGAGTAGTGAAACCACCCTCCAAAATCCAAAGCCGCTTCTTAACCGGCCCGCCGGATATTTCCTTGAAGTTGGCCTCCACCTGGTTGCGCTGCTCGGTGGTGAGCAGCTTCCCTTCGCCCGTCATCAGCAGTTGTGGTGACTTCGCACCGTTGGCATAGAAGTCGCGCTGCTGGTCTTCCATAGCAACGGCAACGCCAGCGGTCTTGGCCGCGAAGGCAATAGGGGAAAGCCCTACAAGACCGTTAAACCCAAAGCCTTTGAGATGGAAGATTTCGCTTTGCTTGAAGTCGGCATACTCGGTGTCGCGCCGGTACCGATAAACGATGCGCTTACCCTCAAGGCGAACGTCCATGTTCACCGACATCAAAGGCACCAGACTGATCACGTCGCCGACCGAGTTACGTTCGGTCAGGGCATAAGCGTTGCCGTAATAACAAAGCTGCATCGTCATGGCGACACGGAAGTCAAAGGCTGTCATGAAGTCGTTTGGCCGATACTTCAGAAGCCGGGCGAGCGGGTTGTCTAGCCCGACCTTCACACGGTCATCCCCCTTGGTTTCGAAAACGTCCAGGGGCATGCACGCCGTGACGCTCGAGATAAGGCGCACGCATGCGAACACCGTCGAGATCTGAAGCGAGCGCTCGTCTGTTACGACTGAGTCGCCGACCTCACCGGTGGCGGAAACAGGTCCTGTCTGAGATCCCTTATTCGGCGTCGACAACCGACCGCCGACAAAGAAGCTCGCCATGCGCGCCCAGAAGGGACTGCGGGTGCGCAGGTCAATGCTGTAGTCGGTATCTGCCATTACATGCTCATCGGTCGATTGAGGAAGTCATCAAGGTTCTGCGTCACGGTTCTTTGCTCTGCTGCACCCACGGCCATGGCCAAGGCAACCGCGCCGTCGATCCGGCCAGTTCGTTTTCGCTTCGAAAATATTCTGTTTTCCTGAGCGTCCGCATCCATGACGGCGGACGCCACGTTCCAGGTCAGGCAGGGGTTATCTAGCACCTGGATCTTGCCGGTAGCGATCAAGTCCTCCACCAGGTCGATGGAATGAGTCATCCAGAGATTCGACTCGCGGGCAGGGCGGAAACCCTGCCCATGGGGAACCAAGTTCAACTCGATGCCCTGCGCCTCAAGCTCCACTTCCAGATAGCTCATGTGGTACGGGTCAAAGGCCAGGGCCTTTATATCGTACTTGGCTGCAAGCTCTCCTAGCCTCTTTGCCACGAACGCGTAGTTGATCGCCTTGCCTGGCGGCGCGTGAATGTGTCCGCTTTCTAGCCAGACGTCATAGGGCACGCCATCAATCGCGGCGCGATCAAGTAGCGTGTCCTTGGGCGTCCAGAACTCTGCGATTGATTTTCCTTGTTCGGGAAAGTAGAGATTCAACGCAGTGAGATCTCGTTTGCCCGAAAGATCGAGGCCGCCATAACAAGATTGGCCAGCCAGCTTCTCGGGATCGAACTTCGCGCAGCACGACAACCAGGTATCGATATCGACCCATGGGTTCGCCGCATCTACCCACTGGCAGAAGTTCAAGCGCCGAACAGTGCTCGCCTTGGCCGGCATGCCCTTCGCGTCGGTGACCTGCTCGCGCAGATACTTTGGCTGGAACGTGTGGCCCAGCGATGGGTTGGCCTTGCCCCAGCACTTCTCATCCTTGAACGGGTCATCGCCCTTATCCAGGGAGCAGATGAACGAGAAGAAACCATCGTTGAAGTGGCGGTGCCGCTTTGTCACGCCTTTGGCGCCGGCCTCACAGACATTCACACCGAGCTGGTGATAGCTGTAGCAGACCGAGTTACGGTCGTGACCGCTGTTGGTGATCATCAGGATCAGCGCTTGGCGGCGACCTTTGGTGCCCGCCCGCATGAACTCGACGGTCTTGTTGTTCTTGTGTTCGTGGACTTCGTCGATCAGCGCGCAGTGAGGACGCGGACCAGATTGCCCGTCGTCGGAACTGATAGGTCGAAAGAATGACCCGGTCGCCAGGTAGGCCAGGTTCCAAACCTTCTCGTCCCGGCCCGACTTCTTAATTTTCTTCATCAGCGACGGCGACTGATCAACCATCGCCACCGCATCGCGGAACAGGATCATCGCCTGATCACGCTTCGTCGCTGCGGCGTACACCTCGGCGCGCGGCTCATTGTCTGAGGTCAGGCAATACAGGCCAATGCCAGCCGCCAGCGGCGACTTGCCCGACCCTTTACCCGACTCGATGTAACAGGTTCGGAATCGGCGAAAGCCGTCCGGCGCCATCCAGCCAAAGATCGATCCAACGATGAATGCTTGCCAGGGCAGCAGAATGAATGGGAGGCCTTCGTGCTCGCCGCCGTTGAGCTTGAGTACCGTCTTGAAATAGCGGATCGCCCGGTTGGCTTTTTCGAGATCCCAGGTAAGCCCTCGCTTCGGCCCGTCCTCCAGGTCTCGCAAGTGGCGACCACAGGCGTTTCGAATATCGGGACCGGCCAGCACCTTGCCAGAGTAAACCTCTTGAGCCCAAGCCGTTACTGGGTCGACCGCATAGGAAACCTTCTTGACCTCAATTGAAGAACTCGTCTTCCGGGTCTTTGCTTGGAGGTTCGCCAATGGCCTGGACCTTGGATCGGGCGGCGGGTGTCATGCCGAAATGGGTGAGGTAAGAGAGCAGCCGGCGGTCGGCGTCAGCCGCCATCGCCACCGCCGGATGCGCTTTAATCAGTCCGGCGTCGGTCGAATAGGTGTGACCCTCTTCGGAAATAACTTTGGTCAAGCGGCGAACCTCGGCGGCGACTTCGCACAGACGCTCAAGGGTTTGAAGGTCGGCTTCGGTGAGCACGCCCATCGAGGCCGCAAGCGGACAGAATATTTTCCACACCGCCTGCCCTTCCGCCGTCATCGATGGTGGCGGCGACTGGTACGATGCGACCGCGACTTGAGGCTCCCGCTTGTTTTCCCGACTGGCACGCAATGTGCCGGTGACCTTTTTCTGGGTCGTCGGGGCGGGGGTTCTTCCCTTCAAAAAAACTCTCCAATTCTGGCTTTATGCGTAAAGAGGGTCGAGGGCGGTCCTATCCACGAGAATTCCGAACTTTTCACCCTCCCCCTTGGGGCAGTGGCGTGCCGCACCAAAACAAGGCGAATTCAGCCGATTTCACGTCATTTCTGACGGTTCCAGTGATGGTTCGGGTCGATCGGCAGGCCCCTGACGTCGCAGCCGACAACGACGCCGGACTTTTCTTCTCGTTGCTTGGCGCTGTCGTGGCAGGTCTTGCAAAGGCTCTGAAGGTTCGTGTCATCGAAGAACAGCGTTACGTCACCACGGTGAGGCTTCACGTGGTCGGCAATGTTTGCCGCGACCGTTCGGCCCTGGCCACCACATCGCCGACACAGAGGTTCTTTCTGTAGCTGGTGCCATCGGAGTCGGAACCATTCCTTCGTCTTGTACAGGTGATGCCAGGGGGAGTTGGTTGCCATCAGTCACACCGCATAAAGCTTTTGCTCAACCCGAACATCACCCCAAGCGTGGTAGCTGTCGATGAAGTCCGTTCCTGGTATGACCTCCAGAGGATCACAGTAGGCAACGATCAGTCCAAGCTGGGTGTCAGCGAAGAAGACGTCATCCACCTTGACGCCATCGAGATACACGTCGCGTGCGCCTCGTCCATCATCGACGGTATGGACATGTTCCTGGCTGAAGTAGTGGGCCTCTGTCTTGGCGCTATCGAGTTGGCTCATTGCGCTCTCCAGTAGTGATGCCGGCCTTCTTCGCCAAGATTTGCGTGTACAGCCCACCAGCCACGTCAGCACCAATCACCGCGATGACGATCCCCAGACCAGCAGCCAGGTAGAGATTGCTCCACATAGCCAGCGCGAGTAGCAGCGTGGCCATGCCCAACAGACCCGAGGCAAGGAAGCGCAGGGCTACACGCTGCAGGATCTGCCGCAGGCTCAGGTCGCTACCCGATGCCCTCAGCATCTCGCCGGATAGCCCGGCCATGCTCAGCAGGACCAGCATCCAGAAGGGCACATCGGCAAGCGTCTGGTGTTCTGTGTTCATCAGTGGTCCTTGTCTGGGCAGTGCCCTTATTCCCTGGCGGGACTGAGTAATAAGACCGGCGCCCAGTGCACTGTCATCCGCTCGAAGCAAGGAGGCAGGCACGGGAACCGGAAACGAAAAAGGCCCACCGATATGGCGAGCCTTTGAAATAGGTGCAGATGGCCGGTGCTGATCTCCGACATCAGGCTCAGGAGTACGAATCCCTAGCGCATCAGCCTGCGCATTCATCTGCATAACATGCGTGTCTTCCCACGCTGCCCGTCAGCGCTACTCCAGGGTGATGGAGCAGAAGCACGCTGACTGCCGGTGTTAATCGCACCACCGCACTGACCGGCTTATCGGTGTCCAGACATCCCCAAGGGGCCACTCTGGCTGTGGACAACCAAAAATCGCAGGCAATAAAAAACCCGACACGGTGGCCGGGTTTTCTGTGTCGTCTCTCATAACGCGCAAGATCGACATGATGGGGTTAATTTACGGCCATTCGGCCATCACGGTCAAGCGGCATCTACAAAGATTTGTTCTTGGTCGAATATCTCGGTCGCGTGTATCACTGCCGCTTCTTCGATTTGCTCCAGACGCTTGTGAATTCCTCCCCTCCAATTGCGGCGCGTGCGCTCCGGCGAACCGGCGAGATCCCAGGTGTTCATGTCATAGAACTCGGCAGGCAGGACGATCATGTCAGTGGAACGCTTGCCAGTCTGGATGCCCTTGAGCTTGGGAATAGCCCAGGCCGTGAGTGCCTTATAGACGAACAGCTGCGGTGCCGGGGAAGTCATCCGAGATACCAAGCGGCCAATGGCGGCAACCTTATTGGCCTTGTGGGTTGAGTACTTGGCGACCAGCACATCCCACTGCGCAGGCTCCAGCTGACGATGCAGCAACGCATATAGGCAGCAGTCGTAATCGAACTTGTCACGCACGGACAATGAACTGCCGGTACCGCCCTGCCGAAGATCGGCATCGATCAGCTTCTGCCAGGACTGCTTGGTGCTGTTGTCGATGTTGTCCGCAGCCAGCACCCGAACCAGCGTTCCCATTACATCTCTATAGATGCCCATGTCGTTCCCTCAATCCCCGGTGAAGTTCGATCCGCCGGCGCCGCGGCGGCTGTTCGTTTCGTATTGATCCTGAGCCCCACCAATGGCCGAGCTGCCCAACTGGCTGCGCGCCCGACGAACCACTCGACCAAGCTGAACCACCAGGTCTTCGATCAGTAGCGGCTCCAATGTTTGTGCATGCACAAAGCCGGACGAGTGACAGCCCATGCAGTCGAGCTCATGAAGCAGGCCGTTGATCACACCCTTCCCGGCACAGGAAGGGCACTCTGTCATCGGTATCAACCTGCGTACCAGGGCGGGCCCATGCTGCTTTTTCATCGTTTTTAAACCTCGCCTATGGTTGATTCTTGAAAGGCCTCGCAGGCCTTGTGGTCCGTGGCTTCCGGCGACGTACCGGAATCTCCCAATCTAAAGCCGGTCAATCCGTGAATCAGGGCAAACCCCTTCTGATCTAAATGCGCATGCCACTGCTCCAGGGCATCACGCTTGCGACCCATCACGTCGGACTGGATGTACACCTTCACGTTGTGGCCCATCGCGTGGTTGATCAGCAGCTCACCGATCAGGTGGTCAATGCCCAGATCTGCCCAGCCGGTACGGGCCACCTTGCGCAGGTCGTGGCTGGTCCACTCGCCCTGCCCCAGCCGGGTGAACACGGCGCTGGCCTGGCCTTCACTCAAGGCCTTGCCATTGCGCGCGGGGAACAGGAACTGACCGTCGTAACCTTGGGCGTACTGGCCGTCGCGGTAGCGCTTCAGCAGCTCGCACACTTGCTCGGTCAATGGCAGGTGATGCTCGACGCCGGTCTTGGTGTGCTCGGCGGGAATGAACCACTCCCGTTCGGCCAGGCTGATGTGCGACCAGCGCGCCTGGCGGGTTTCGCCAATGCGTGTGCCGTGGCAGAGCATCATCGAGGCGAGCATGGCATCCAGTGGCGCCGTCTCCATGACCCTGGCCAACTGTTCCAGCAGGCCCGCCAGTTGCACACCGCGCAGGCGAGACGGCTTGACCCCGACCTTGGCCTTGGAGAAGTCCTTGAACTTGATGCTGGCCATAGGGTTGGCCGAGATCAGGCCCAGCTTGAACGCCTGCCGGAAGGCCAGGGCCAGCAACTGGAACACCGAACGCACGTAGTCGATGGAAATGGTTTCCTGCAACGGCCACATGAGCTGGCTGTCGAGGGTGGCCTTGTCGATGCCGGTCAACGGCAGGTCGCCAAGGCGCGGGACGAGGTGGCACTTGATGGCCGAGGCCCCGGTCTTCTTGCGCTTGCTCGACAGATTGCGGTCACGCGACATGCGCTCGGCATACCAGTCCAGCAGCTCACCGGTAGTGACCCACTTCGACAAGTTCGAGCCAGCACCGGCCGCCAGGCGCAGGCGGATCGCCGGCAGCGCGGCAACGACCTGCTTCGCATTGAGGTCGGGGAATTGGCCTATGAGGTTCCAGTCACCCTTGGTCACCAGGTACCAAGACGCCCGAGTACGCGCCCGGGCGAAACGGAGATACAGGCCGCGATTGTCGATGTCCCGCAGGTCCCGGACGGCGCCGCCGGCCTGGCGCTTGATTTCAGCATCGGTGATCTTAACCGCGGCACTGGTCATTCAATCACCGCCTTTCTCTCAAGCTCAATCAGCAGCTCCAGAAAGTGCTTGGCCTTCTCCAGGTCAGCGATGCCGCCCTTGTCACGCCACCGGGTCACGTACTTGATGACGCTGCCCTCAGCGAACGGGATGCTGTTGGCGTGGATGTACTCGATTGGCTGGATGTTCAGCGACTTGTAGTGATCGCCTGATACCTGCTTGTCCAAAGCGCTCATTAGGCAAACTCCCTCAACGCTTCTTGCAGGCGTTTGGCCTTGATGATGGCTTCGGCGTTGCTCTCCCGTTCCGCCTCAACGGACAGCGCCACTTCCTCGATGCGGGCAGCCAGCGCCTTCATACGCTTACTGAACTCGCTAGAAAGGTCCACCACTTCACCGGACAGAGCGGCCAGAACATCCAGCGCGCCTTCAGGCTTTTTGATCGAAACAACGGTCTGTTTGGCTACCTGGGTCATGACTTGCTCCTTGTGGATTTTCGGTGTGGCTGCATCACGCTGAAATTTCCCGCCTACCGGTTCGCGGATAAGCCCGGCGTCCTTGAGCTCGCCAAGGGCACGGCGTATTGCATAAGCAGATGCGCCAGTTGCATTGGCAGCAATGACCGCGCCGTGTATATCGTGGGCGCTCCAACTCGCCTGGATTGGCACGTAGCCAAAGACCTTTTGGGCGATTGAGGACTGTCCGGCGAGAATTTGGGTCTGTCGGGATTCATTCATCAGAATCTTTCCTTTTTGGCATATCGGCTGGCCAGGCTGGTTACCTTTTCCGGCTGCTCGACAGGCTCTGGCTTCCACCCGGCGGCAAGGTTTTCAAAACGGTTGTATTGGCCAAGGAAGGCCGCGCGGACGGTGCCCATCTCGATGTCGCGGCCCTTGCCGATGATGATTTCGGCAATGCCCTTGGCTTCCGTGTTTTCGTGGTAGACCTCGTCGCGGTACACGAACAGGATCACGTCGGCGTCCTGCTCGATCGCTCCGGATTCCCTCAAATCTGAGGGGATTGGCCGCTTGTTTGGACGTTCTTCGCATTTGCGGGAGAGCTGGCTCAGCAGCACGACGGGAATGCCAAGCTCCTTGGCGAGCAGCTTGCAACCGCGACTGATGCTGCTGACCTCTTCGGTCCGGTTGCCGCCCTCGCCTTCCAGCAATTGCAGGTAATCGATCATCAGCAGGTCCAGGCCGTACCGCATCTTGTGGCGGCGGGCCAGAGAGCGGATGCGACCAATCGACGAACCGGCCCGATCGGCGATGTACAGCGGAGCGCGACGAAGAACGCCGGCGGCGGCAGCGAGCTCCGCGCCATGGCTCTGGCATGCCGTTCCGTTTTTCACCAGCGTCAGCGGGATACGGCCCTCGGACGCCACAGCCCGGTCCAACAGTTGGCCTTTGTTCATCTCCAGGCTGATGACGAGCGCAGACTTGCTTTGGCGCACAGCCGCCTCAACAACCATGCCCATGGCGAGCGTGGTCTTGCCCATGGCAGGACGGCCCGCAACGATGTAAAGGTGATCCGGTTGAAGACCACCCAGCTTTTCGTCCAATTCCTTCAGGCCGGTCGACAGACCTATGAGCGTTTCACCGCGGGCATGGCGATCATGACGCTCCTGCCACACCTCCAGTTGGTCCGCCAGCACGTCACCCACTTTGACGATGTCGTCATCACCCGAACCGCAATCGATGGCCATGGCCGCAGCCTGGACGGCGGCGATTTTCGCCTGCACATCCTGATCGCTGTGCGCGATGTCCATGGCTTGGCTGCCAAGGTCAAACAGGGAGCGTTCGACTGCTCTCTCTCGCACGATGCCCGCGTAGGTTTTGGCGTTGGCAACGCTGGGAGTGCCCTTTACGATTTCTGCGCAGTAGGCAAACGCCGGGGAGCCATCCAGCATGTTGCCAACGTGGTTACCCACGGTGAGGAAGTCGACGGATTTACCGGCCGAGCGAACCGCCATGATCCCGCGGTACACCTCGGCGTTTTCCGGGAAGTAGAACGATTCGGCAGACAGGTCGTCGCTCAGGGAATCGATCAGCTCAGGACGCTGCATCATCGCGCCCAGCAGGCCGTGCTCGGCCTCGATGCTATAGGGATCACGCATTGTAATTGCCCTCCACAACCTTGACGAAGTTGCTCGGGGCGATCAGCCAATCGAACGTGGCGCGGAATGCTTTGGCGCCGTTGCGACCAGGAACCTTGCCGGTCAGGAACGGGGAGGTTTTCACCTGGAAGAAATATTCGGCCCAGAAATTGAGGTCGCGGTGAACATCGCTTTCACGCCACCGGGCCTGCAATTTCGCTTTGCGGTCGCTGTTCAGGATCGCAACGGCTGGCAGTTCGGGAAGTGCGGAGTGATACAGGTCGACAATGGCTTGATACGGGCAAGCTTCCATCGCTGGCTTCTGTCGAACAACCTTTGCCGGTTTCTGCTCTGGTTGACGCTCGGCGTCGACGACTACTACGTCAGTAGTAGTAATTGTATTTATGTCTTTTATGTGTGTAATTTCCAACACGGTGGCGTGTAGGTTTTTCACACACTGTGTAGATTTCAACACGCTAGATTTTTGGTCGATTTTCCACTCGTTTGCCGGGAGGAAAGTGATCGGATCTCGGCTTCCACCATCACGGAAAAGCACCCGCTGACGGATCAGGGAGTTGATGGCCCGGGACACGTTTGCACGCTCCGTATCCGCGCCCTCTTCGCCGTACATCATCTTGGCGATGTAGAGCGCTGCAACCTTCACCGCGTCTTGGTTGTAGCCAGCAGTGAGGCGGTGAATGGCCAGAGCGACACGCAGCTCGCGGCCAGAAAGGTCTGCCCCTATCAGGGCTTCGTATAGATCGTTGTCCATCCGGGTAAATCCCCCGGTGTTGCGAAGTGGGATGACATTGCTCATACGGAAGGCGCCTTGTTCTTGCCAGCGCCATTTGGTGCAAGCGATGCGATCAGGTGGCCCAGGCATTCGCGCTTGGCCTGTTTCTTGGCTTCTCGGGTGTACTGGTGCTGAACGTTTTGAGCGGCCCGCATGGCTTCGGCTTGATGGAATTCCCGGCTGCCTGGCTCAACCACTGCTGGTTCGCTCATATCGAGAAGTACCCTGCCGACAACACGCGCCACGGGTTGAAATCGTGGCGCAGGCCTGAAGCTATTGATTGGGAGTGGCTGGTTGTGCATAATTTGATCTCGCATAGCTGTAGCAATTAAGCCGGGTCGTAACCCCGGCTTTTTTGTGCCTGAAATTCAGGCGATTACTTTCCCGCAGACGCGACCGATCTCGCCGACTGAGCTACGGCCCTCAGCGTTCAATGTCCCCACGCGTCCTGTTTTTTTGCCGTCCATTTCCTTTCCCCTAATGGTCTTCCTGGCGGATCTTTTTCTACTGGATGAATCAACAGCTAATCCGACGCACTACCTCGATACCCCTATGAATCCGATACTGGTGCCACTCGACCCCCTCGTTACTTCTCGGTGCCATGGAGGTCTTCCCGCAGCCGCTCAAGGTCTTCTTTGAGTAAATCGAGGTGATGCTCCATGGCTTCCAGTCGCTCTAATGGGTTTTCAGTGGCAGGCATAGCCCCCGCTATGCCGCAGTCTTTTTTAAAGCGGTGCTGATTGTCGGATTGGAGCCTGGGTCAACAAGACTGGGCCGTAGATCACAGGCAAGGATTTGCCCGTTGGTCAAAATTTCAGCTCTTAGCGCTACCTCCGCCGAGCAGCCGTGCAGGCCTCGAACCCAACCGCTTACGGTGCCCTGCTTCACTTTCAACGCTGCTGCCGTAGCTGCTTGCGAGCCAAAATGCTCGACGAGCTTTTTGAAATGAATGTTCATTGAATCTCCGCCCATATAAAGGGATGCCTTTATGTTATGGAAAGGGATACCTTTTTGCAACTCGAAAGGTTGGCCTATAAATTGGCAGGCATGGAACTCAAAGACAGATTGAAACAAGCGCGTAAAAACGCCGGCCTGACTCAGGTCGAGTTGGCCGATCGCGCCGGTATAAAACAGGCTTCCGTATCGGAAATTGAGCGAGGGCTCACTCGGACGTCAGGGCACCTTATAAAGCTCGCCCAAGTGTGCGGCGTAGATCCCGTTTGGCTCTCGGATGGCACAGGCACTCCACAGGGGAAGTATTCGTCGCAAGCCAACAATGGACCCGCAACTATCGAGTCAAACGCGATATTAATCGGCCCTATGGATGTATGGGACGACGACACTCCGCTGGATGATGATGAGGTATACGTGCCGTTTCTCAAGGAAGTCGAACTGTCCGCAGGCGCGGGAATTACTGCCGTACAACAGTCCCATAGACAGAAGCTTCGCTTTGGCAAAGCGACCCTCCGCCGACAAGGAGTGCAACCATCGGAGGCAGTCTGTGTAACCGTTTCAGGAAACAGCATGGAGCCAGTCCTCCCCCATGGAAGTACCGTCGGAGTCGACAAGGGCTCCACCTCCATAACTGACGGAAAAATGTACGCCCTCGATCACGGCGGGCAATTGCGGGTTAAGACCTTGTATCGCTTACCAGGTGGAGGTATTCGCATGCGAAGCTTTAACCGCGACGAGCATCCCGATGAAGAGTACACACCCCAGGAAATGCTTCAGAAAGAGATTGCCGTACTTGGCAAGGTCTTTTGGTCCTCCGCGCTCTGGTGATTTCCCACCTTCCAGTTGAATGAATCCCGCTTTGTGCGGGATTTTTTTTCCTTTATGAAAAAATAAAGGCATACCTGTTGACTCCAAATAAAGGCTGCCCTATATTTTGCCCATCGCCGGATAACTACCGGCCAGAACAAGGCAGCGATGAACCGGCCTCAACGGTTCAGAGGGTTGGCAACTGACCCGGGCGTGCAGCGTAAGTCGCCAAACAAGTTATCCAGTGGATCGAGCTGATCGCGACTGGAGAGAAAGACACAACGGAATTTTTTCACTTCTGCACCTGGCTCGCCGGGTGCAGCGGGAAAACAACCGGGAGTCACAACGATGGAATCGATAATCGAAAACGGCGCATGGAAGGGCTATCTCGGACGGGGTCTTGCACCGAGGGAGCTCCAGTTCCTTCTCTGGGTTGCCCTCGGGCTTACCGCAAAGGAAATCGCACGGGAAGCTGGCATATCCCCGGCAACCGTCGCAAAGCGCCTTACCAACGCAATGTTCAAGCTTGGCGTTACTCGCCGCGCTGCCCTGGTCGCCGAGGCGATGCGCCGGCAGATCATCTCCCCAATGTGCTTCGTGCTGGCCGCGTTGATCGCCATGCACGCAATGATTGCCGACGACTCAATGCGCCGTGACCGCCGCGTACCTGAGCGCCGAATGGCCCAGGTGCGAGTGGTAAAGCGCTCCGAAGCCTTCGACCCGTACGCCTAAGCATCACTTCTGCACCTTCGCGACAGGGTGCATCGGGATGCAAACCAACCCAGAGGTACACCAATGAAGACTGAAGGCTTATCGATTGAGGTTCGGCTTCCGGCACCGGGAGACGAGGAGTTCGAAGCGCTCATTGAAAACATCACCGATGCGGTTTACGAGCGCGTCAAAAGGCGCCTCCAAGAGGATGTTGGAGGCACCAAGGATCAGGATTTAACTGCTACTTAAATCCCATTTTTGAAAGCTTCTTCTTGAAGTCAGCTAAAACTTTTGCCGCCTCCTCTTCCGATCGAGCCTTGAGCTTTTGATTTACCGCCTGCTTATCGCCGACATCTGCTCCGCACTCTGCGCAGCGGATCATCTGATCCGCATCGTCATCGTCGGGGATTCTAAGCGTAAGGCTTCCGCATGCGGCACACGTCGCACTTATCTTCATTCCTTCTTCCTTGCTGAGTGGTGGAACGCCCAGCTTATACGGGAACGCGTCACCTGCGCAGTGGAGAGCTGGCCGCTGGCCATTATTTCCCAATGCGGCTTGGCAACAGGCTGCATTGGGAAATAACCCAACCCTGAGGAACGCCCATGAAATCGAAAGTGTTATTGCTGGCCGCGCTGCTGAGTGTTTCAGCTGCGGCCAGCGCATCACCACCTACCCTTCGCTTCTGCACCGGCGGCGAAGGCGGCTTCTACGAGAAGCTCGGTGCCGCCATCGGCACAACGGTCACCAAGCAGACCGGCAGCGAGCTGAAGGTGATCAACACCGGAGGTAGCGTCGAGAACGCCGAGAAGCTGAAGGACGGCGCCTGCGACATTGCGGTCATTCAAAACGATTCGGTGATCAGTCTGCCGATGCCGGCGGACATCAAGGTGACCGACGCTCACGAAGAGGTCGTTTACTGGCTGCATAGCAAGGCTGGTGTCGACGACTTCGGCAAGATGGAAGACGACGATGTCGCCAAGAAGTACGCCTTCGCCGCGGTGTCGGGCTCGGGAGCCCTGGTCACGGTCCGCAACTGGATCAAGACCGACAAAGACTACGAGGGTGCGCGCATCGTCGAGTTCGACAGCTGGTACAGCGCAGCCGAGGCAGTGAGCCAGGGCTACGTCAGCAAAGCCGGCGTACGGATCGAGATCGCCGGCATGCTGTACATCGGCCGGGCCGGTGCGATCACCAGCGACATCACCGAGGACTTCGGCAAGCAGATCCTAATAGGCGAGGTCAACGACGACTCATTCGAAGACTCGAAGGACGCCAACAACAACCCGCTCTACCGGCACTGCTCGGTCCCCAAGGAAGCGCGCAGCGGCCTGGACACCTCCAACTCGTTCAAGGATCCGAAGACCTACTGCCTGCGCGCTCAGATCGTTTTCAACAATGACTACCTGGCCAGCCTGTCGCCGGATGACGCGAAGAAAGTCCGCCGCGCCGTGGATAAGGGCATCAACAGCGTCGTGAAGGTGGTGCGGTGATCAGCCGCTTGCTCACTGCGATCCTGCTGGGCGGCGCCCTGTTGGTGGTGGCGAGCTTCCTGCACATCATCTCCATCGCCTACCTGGCCGGCGTCATCTCCGGCCTGGCCCTAGGCATGGTGATGTGGTTCCGCTTCGCTCGATAGCATCACTTCTGCCCATTCGCTGAGTGGGCAGCGGGATGCGGACGACTATTACCGATACCGGCCACCTGCATCATCAACCGGAGAACAACATGCTCCAAATCCTACTGATCGGTGCCACGCTGAGTTTTGAGAGGCCAGAACCTCCAAAGCTTGCGAGCGTGTCAGGCGATCCATTGCGCTTCCACCGCGAGCGCTGGCGAACATCCATCGGGGCAACAGTGGTCTGGCACTGATCGTCCCGCCAAAAACCTCGCTACCTGAGATCACTGCATCTGTGAAAGGCCCGAACGTCCAACGGGCCTTTCTTTTGCCCCGCCTTTATCCGTCAGCACTCTCACCTGCGCCCAACGGCAACCAGCAGGTGGCCCGAGTGCTGACGAATACACGCAACCATCCGAGGAAAGGACATGAATCACACTATCCAACATCGCCGCGCCATTCTCGATGGATTGCGTCAGCGTGCCACCCTGGCTACTGCCGACTTCTACAAAAAGGTCGGGATCACCGCTCCTGCGACGTCGCTGCGCTTCACCGTCGTACCGCACGGAAACAATCTGTTCGGCGTTGTTGATCGCAAGACCGGTACCGAGCGCGCCGAGATCGCAGGCCACATGAACGCCTGTCGGTCAGCGCAGGGTTTTGAAAGCGCTGCTTACTTCACCCAGGCCGCGCACCTCACTGCCGCGAATGTGGCGCGCTGGATGACTCGCTGGATGCTTGTGTTCGCTGTGGTGCTTGCCGTGTTCGCCTTCATGGGGGCGACACGATGAGCATTGGACCAAGGCCTGATCCACGAGCCACGGCGCTGGCCGACATCGTGCGCAAGATTTCCGAGTTCTTTGGCACTGGCGGCCAGGTGACTTCGGCGCCAGGGTTCGAACGCCCTACGCCGCCGACCCGCTCCAACAAAATCGACCCTGACACCATCCTCAAGCGTCGGCGGCCTTCGCCCACCCAGGCTGAACGCATCGCGCTGCGGCGGATCACGGAGAGGCTATGAGCAAGCGCAAGCCCAACAACATGCGGGCTCGAATCGAGAGCTCCTGTCGATCGCTGGTTCGCACCAATCACGTCGCGGTTGTCAACATCGACCCGAGCGGCCGGCAGGGCATGGTCAATTACAGGTCATTGAAGAGCATCGCGCCCGGGAATATCGGTCAGGCAGTCTGCGAGATCACCCATCGGTGGACGATCTTCCTCAGCGCCCTGTGCATCAACCAGTCTGGTGACCGCTACTTGAAATCGGTGGAGGTCGAGCCGGACGGCATGTACCTGTCGGACCATCTCGAGGAAGTGATCGAACATTGCTATCGGGAAGTCCTCGCCAGCGCGAATCCCCAGCACGTGGTCGCCTCAGGCTGGATCGCGATTCCCGATACGGTATCGCTCGACGACGCCCAGGCATATCAGATCTTTGAGGCTGTCGGTGCCTGGAACCAGGTGAAGGTCGCCGCATGAAAAGAGTTTTCAGGTCAATCCAGCGCCGCAAGCGCGATCAACAACATCACCTTCCCCCCAGCGGCCTGTCGGCCATCCCGGAGAAAAAGCCATGTCCACCCCTACAGACACCACAGAGTTCTTCGAAGAGCTGAACGGCGGCGCCTTTGCCAGCCAGATTGGCCACGCCCTTTCCGAAGTGGCAGCCGGCGTCGTCGACAACGGCAAGGCCGGCAAGCTGGTCATCACCCTGGACTTCACTCAGGTCGGTGAGTCCAGCCAGGTGAAGATTAAGCACAAACTCGATTACAAGGTGCCGACCAAGCGCGGTACCCGAAGTGAAAACACAAGCCTGGAAACACCGATGCACGTCGGATCCGGCGGAAAGATCACCCTGTTCGCGGAAAAGCACGATCAGCTGTTCACCCGCGAGCAAGCCCCAATCACTCCCCGCACCTAACTCCAGCCGCCGAAGGATTTAACGAATGTCCCTGACCAAAGAAGCAATTCAGCACATCACCGACACCGCGCTCGAAGCAACAGGCAAGCAACTGGGCACCCACATGCCGACCCTGGTCCTGCCTGAAGGCAGCCAGGTGATCACCATGGAAAAGTGGCAGGCGGGACGCAGCCGGTTCCGCGGGATCTATTCGACCCACTCACTGGCCGACTTCAGCACGTACGTTGCTGACCGGGCGGTGGCAGGTGCCCGAGGCTTCATCGACCAGGACGAAATGACCTGCACTCTGATCTTCAACCTGGGTACCGACGTTGCACCCGGCCACGCCGATGACCGGGCAGTTTTGAGATTGAAGCCATCTGCCGGTTACAAGGCTGCGCAAGCAATCGGCGGGCGCGCGATGTCGCAAAAAGACCTCAGCGACTGGATTGAAGACTGGCACCAGTTCCTCAACGCCGCCGACGACACCGGGCAAACGATGACTATCGCCAAGGCTATCGCCGCTGTGCGCACCATCACCATCAAGGCCGCTTCTGAGTCTGACCACACCGTCGGTGAAACCAGTGCCAGCCGCAGCACGCTCGATCAGATCGAAGCCCGCAGCAAAGAGACGCTGCCAACCACCCTGCTGTTCAACGTGATCCCGTTCGAAGGCCTGACCGAGCAGCAGATTCAACTGCGTGTGTCGGTAATCACCAGCGGCGCACAACCGGTGCTGAAGCTGCGCTGGGTTGGTGAAGAGGTCCAGCGCGAAGAGATCGCGCAGGAATTCAAGTCGGTGCTTCAGGACAAGATCGGCGATGCCGCTGCGCTGTCTTTGGGCGCGTTTGATCCGAGATAAGACGTTCCGGCGTGACAGGGATGCTTACTTCCCTGTCACTGGCAAAAGGTCAATCTGGAAGCGTGGCTTGCTTTCAGCAGACAACTTGTCTATCCGCACGCCAGCCAAATTGAAATAAATTTCAGTTGCCGCAATCAAAAAACGATTTCGTCCTTCTAGCTTTGGACCTTTGTCGTCCAGCTTAAGATCACGAACCCAGTTTTTGATGTTTTTTTCATCAAAAGACAAGTCGGAAAGGGCTTGATGAGCAAACTTATTTCGAACGTCGATCAGTAACCCGAAATTGTCCAAATGGTGCTTGCTCAGAACGCCGAGCATGTAAGCGTTCACAGTTGACGCTGATAGCCTCCCTTTAGGCGAGAAGTTGTCGACTGCATCCTTGTATTTACTATTTGGCGGATCAGGCAGGCGACGCTTTATTGCCTCTTTGAGAACCTCTTCCAATACACAAAGCGTTAGTACGGCCGCGCCGCGATCTGATTCGCCCTTAAAGGCTTCAAGAAAGCCTGAAAATTTATCGAATGCCGTTTGGGAAACCAAGTTCCTCACTCCTTTGATCCAGCCCTATGCCGGATGCCCTTGATACCCCACTTCAACGAATCACGCCAGCCGGCGAGGCAGGCGCGCACCTGGAGGCAATCAATGTCTACCCCCCCCCCTCCGCATCAAGCGGATTGACCTGTCGCGCTCACGCATTCGTCGGCGCGCTCTGCGGGCCTTTAAGTCCAGCTTCCGACTGAAAGGCGGCCCCATCGAATCGGCCTGGCTGTGCACTCCCGGCACTCTGGTGTTCAAGCTTGGCGAATGGCGCGGCCATTACAACGCCAAGAACGAATGGGTGCCGCTATGACACCTCATGAATTCATCGAAAAGAACGTGCTCGACGAACTTCGGAAACTGAAATTTCCCGAGGGCGTTTGCTTCAGCGTCGCCCGGGACTCGGTCGACTATTACCGCCAGCGCAGCATGTTCAGCAAGAGCGTTGTGCTGGATGTTCTGGCCTGGTCGAAGAAGCGCGCCAAAGAGCTTTCCCGCTAACCACTCCACCGCCCGGGCATGACCCGGCATAGGACGCCCCATGTCCACAGAAAACAAACCGGCCGAGCCGCTGAAGGTTGAGCGCTCGACTGTGACGAAGCTGGTGATCACCGGCGCGCCGCGACTCGACGCGATTACCGTGTTCCTCGAGGACTTCGGCCGCCGCGACTGCCCTACTGAATCCGACCCGAGCTATCAGACCGCCCAGGGCAAGATCACGATCAACTGCTGGGACGACAGCTGGAACGCCTACTGGGGTGGTATGGGCCCGTGCACCGTCGCGGAGTTTGTCGCCGACTGCGATTGGCACTACGTCCTGAACTGCCTCGATCGCGGTATCAGTAGCACGCGGTTCAGCGGGAATGCCCTTCACGCCTTCGCGAAAAAGTGCATCGTCCAGCGCCGCCGGCAACAGACCGACCGACACGACTGGGAACTGGATGAGCTGAGCAAGGATGAGGCGCGTGAACTCTGGCACGACATAGAGGTTCTGCGAAGCGTCGAGTCGCCGAACGAGTGCTGGCATCACGACAGGCTACTGACTGAACTGTTTGGTGATGAGTGGCACTACCCGGTTAGCGACAAGGCGGTCGAGGAAAATCACGAATTCAACTATCTGCGCCGGGTGGTTGAGGCAGTACAGGCTGCGCTGCGTCAACAACCGCTGGAGCAGCTAGCAGCTTGAGTCAAGGCAGCTGACTGTCGACCCATCGCTCAGCAGTGGCCATTGCATCATCCAGTGCGGTCGGATAATCGGGCCATGGTCCTAACAGCTCGGCTGCGACATCACCCAACCCATCGATTGATGCCGGGTCGATGATCTTCGCAGAAGCAGGCGCTTTATCGTTCGGCCGGCTCCAGTGGAACTTCAGAAAAATGATATGGCCTCGGTACTTGTGGGTTATCGGCACATCCAGATTGTGTGACACGCGTCCTCCGAAGACTCATTGAAATGAGCACTCATTTTTACACCCATCCTGAAGCCTGAGGAATCAAGGCAAAAGGCTACTAATCCATTCCCCTATAAGCCTGTCAGTGAATGGCGGGCAAGGAATTCTGCATGCCCAAAACTATCGAGGTGTCGCGCGTGAAGCGCTTCGCCGCAAACACGGCTGGCCGGGATTTCGCGGTCGGCGACATTCACGGGCATTTCACCCGGCTACAAGCCGCGCTGGATGCGGCCGACTTCAACCCTTCGGTGGATCGTTTGTTCAGCGTCGGCGATCTGGTTGACCGCGGGCCGGAATGCCGCGACGTGCTCACCTGGCTGGACAAACCATGGTTCCACCCGGTGCGCGGCAACCATGACGACTACGTGGTTCGGTTCGATACCTGTGACGCCGACAACTGGATGTACAACGGCGGCTCATGGTTCGCCGGCCTGTCGCTGTTCGAGCAGAAAGAGTTCGCGGTGCACTTCGCCGAGCTGCCAATCGCCATCGAGGTCGAGACGGCTCTTGGCCTCATCGGCATCGTGCACGCCGATTGCCCCTTCCCCTCTTGGGATCAGCTACCCACCGAACTGGAATCGCCCGAGAGCAGCAAGCGGCTGAAGCTGGTGCAGAACAGCTGCATGTGGTCGCGGAGCCGATTCGAGCATCAGGAAACACATGGCGTCGAAGGTGTGCGCGCCGTCGTGGTAGGCCACACCCCTACCCGAACTCCCGCCACGCTCGGCAACGTCATCCACATCGACACCGCCGGGTGGATGCCAGATCGCGGCTATTTCACCCTGCTCGACCTGAACACCCTCGAAACCATCCCCGCAACCCGACCGGCCTTGAGCAAGGATTGGGATTAACCACCTTCTGCCGCCACGCGCGGCATGGAGCATCACAATGAATACAGCTCACACCAACGATCAGCACGAATCGCCGATCCAATACATCAAATTGCCCGAGGTGAAACGAATCTGCGGGCTCAGCACGGCCACCATCTACAGGATGGCCGTCAGTGGAAAGTTCCCTAAGCAGGTAAAGCTGGGGGCTGCAGCTGTCGGCTGGGTAAAGTCCGAAGTCGACCAATGGGCGAGCGGCAAGGCAGCAGCCAGGCCCTGTCAGCCTTCCTCCTCAAGTGAATCGAGGTAGTCGGCCCAGTCCTGCATCATTCCCCTCCGCTGCTCCACGTACTCTGCGTGGTTGTAGGTCTTCCGGATCTTGCTTGAGCCAGCGTGCGAAAGCTGCGCCTCAATCCAGTCCTCGTTGTATCCCTTCTCGTTCAAGGCCGTCGAAATCGTGGCGCGGATTCCGTGCCCGGTCAGCCTGCCTTCATATCCCATGCGCCTCAAAGCCATGTTGACTGTGCCGTCGCTGATCGGCTTGCTCGGATCGCTCCGTCCAGCAATCAGCAGTTTGTAGCGGCCAGTCATCTGGTGCAGCTTGCGCGCCTCTTCCATCGCCTGCCGCGACAGCGGCACGAAATAAGGCGGTACAACCCCCTCTCCTTTTACCCTGATGACCTTTTTCAGTTGTTTGACGGTACCGGCCGGAACAGTCCACAGCGCGGCGTCGAAATCGAATTGATCAATCGTTGCGCTTCTCAGTTCGATCGTGCGCACCCCCGTGAGCAGCAGCAGACGAATTGCGCTGCGGGTGTAATCCTTCAGGTCGGCGCGCTTCAGTTCAGCAAGAAACTCTTTCAGCTCATGCTGCCGAAGCATCGGGTTGTGCTTTTCCGGCGGCTCCTTGGCGGCGACGATGTCCAGATCGGCGGCGGGGTTCACGTCCAGATACTCAGACGCAATGCCGTATCGAAATATCTCGTTGAGCCACGTGCGGCATTTGCGAGCGACGTTCAGTGCCCCGCGCTTTTCAATGATCCGCAGAGTCGCTAGTACATCCTTGCGCGAGACTTCGGCGATCGGGATTTTTCCCAAGGAGGGCAACAAATCTTTATCCAGATAGAGCTGCGCCTGTTTTGCAGCGCCCTTCTTGGCCTCGGCCCAGCGCGGCAACTTGAACGCGTACCACTCGTTCGCAACAACCTCAAATGTTTTGACCGAAGAATCAGCGGCGGCTTTTTTCTCTTTTCTGCGGTGCGAGCGAGGATCAGTGCCCTTCGCTACAAGCGAGCGAGCTTGATCTCGGAGTTCGCGGGCTTCTTTCAGGGAGATTTCAGGATAGGTACCCAGGGACATGCGCGGCTGGCTGCCGTGCCATGAAAACCTGAAGTGCCAAGACTTCGTGCCGTTTGGGGCAACGAATAGGGACAGTCCACTGGCGTCGGTCAGAGTGAAGCTCTTTTCGGCCGGTTTGGCCTGGCGCACAGCGGTATCAGTGAGAGGCATTAGTACATCACCATGGCAGTCGAACTGGGGAAGGACTGAATGATGTACTAAAAATAATGAGAAGTGGTGAGAACGCTTGATAACTGATGGAAAAGAAAAAGCCCCGCCGGGTCTTAGCCAGCGGGGCTTTTTGATAAGTCTTGAGAAGACATGAGAAGCAGAAATGGTGCCCGAAGCCGGAATCGAACCGGCACGCCCTTACGAGCGGGGGATTTTAAGTCCCATGCGTCTACCAGTTTCGCCATTCGGGCGGTAGCGCTGTGTTGCTGTTCCAGCGGCATGCTCTCAATCCTGACAGCATGCAGGCTTCAGCAGCCGAGCGGGAAATATATACATCACTTCCCGGTGAAGCAAGTTTGCAGTGAACGTTTTAAAGACTAAATCTTGCAACGCACTGCAAATAAAAAAGCTCCGTAAATCATGGATCTACGGAGCTTGTTTATAGTGGAGGCCGAGGTCGGAATCGAACCGGCGTAGGTGGATTTGCAATCCACTGCATAACCATTTTGCTACTCGGCCTCAAAGCATCTGCTGTCAGTAGCACAACAACAAACACGTACAAATTGGAGCGGGAAACGAGACTCGAACTCGCGACCCCGACCTTGGCAAGGTCGTGCTCTACCAACTGAGCTATTCCCGCTTGGTGATGCGCATTCTATAGAATTAAGAAGCTCCGTCAACCCCTTGATTCAAAAAAGTTTTATTTCTTTTCCACATCGGTCTTCAGATGTGGCCAGGCGGCGCGCAGGTATTGAACCATCGACCACAAAGTCAGGCCTGCCGACACCAGCAGCAAGGTGTAACCCAAGACAACCCAGAAATTGAAGTCCTTCGGATGAGCCAACAGAATCACCAGTGCGAGCATTTGCGCCGCGGTTTTCCATTTGCCGAGATTCGATACAGCCACGTGCGCACGCGCACCGAGTTCGGCCATCCATTCGCGCAACGCCGAAACAACGATCTCGCGACCGATAATCACCGCCGCCGGGAGCGTGAGCCAGAGGTTGCCGTGCTCTTGAACCAGCAGCACCAGCGCAACGGCGACCATGAGTTTGTCAGCGACCGGATCAAGAAACGCTCCGAACGGAGTGCTTTGCTCCAGGCGACGCGCCAGATAACCATCCAGCCAGTCCGTTGCTGCCGCAAAGGCAAACACCGAGGCGGAGGCCATGTAGCTCCACTCATATGGCAGATAGAACAGTAAAATGAAGATCGGGATGAGCAGGACGCGTAGAACGGTAATCAGATTAGGGATATTCATCGGCACAACTGGCTACGAGGTGAAGGGGCATTCTACTCGCTATGCAGGTTCGCATAAATCGACTCTGCGAGCTTTTTACTGATCCCCGGGGCTTTCGCTATCTCTTCGATGCTTGCACGAGTCAGCTCTTGCAATCCACCAAAATGTTTCAACAAGTCGCGACGTCGAGTCGGCCCTACTCCGGCAACGCCTTCCAGCGTTGACGTACGGCGAGTTTTGCCGCGACGTGCTCGGTGCCCTGTAATTGCAAAACGGTGCGCTTCATCGCGAATCTGCTGAATCAGGTGCAGTGCCGGCGAGTCACCGCGCAAGGTGAATTCATGCGCCGCATCATTCAGATACAACGTTTCGAAACCCGCCTTGCGCGTCGCGCCCTTGGCGACACCGAGCAGGATCAAATCCGGCACGGCCAATTCATTGAGCACGTCGCGGGCCATCGATAGCTGACCCTTGCCACCGTCGACCAGCAGAATGTCCGGCAACTTGCCCTCGCCGTCCTTGAGTTTGCTGAAACGTCGCGTCAGGGCCTGGTGCATGGCGGCGTAATCATCGCCAGCCGTGACACCTTCAATGTTGTAACGGCGGTAATCCGATTTGATCGCGCCTTCCGGGCCAAAGACAACACAGGATGCGACCGTCGCCTCACCACTGGAGTGACTGATGTCGTAACACTCCAGACGTTGCGGTGGCTCGTCCAGATTCAACACTTCAGCCAAAGCGTCAAACCGCGCCGCGGTGTGCTGACGATTGGCCAGACGCGCACCCAAAGCCTGCTCGGCGTTAGTTACAGCCAATTGCTGCCAACGCGCGCGAGTGCCTCGTACCCGATGACTGATGGCCAGTTCGCGACCGCGCAATTCATGGATCGCCTCGATCACCGTCGGAAAGTCTTCGTGCATCACGTTGACGATCAGCTCGCTGGGCAGGTCGCGCTCCGGGCTGCTGATGAAGTAATGACCGAGAAACGCCGCCATGACTTCAGAAACGTCTTCATCAATCCCGACCTGCGGGAAGAAATTTTTGCTGCCCAGCACGCGTCCGCCACGAACGCTGATCAAATGCACGCAGGCGCCGCCCGGATTGACGAAGGCTGCGATGACATCAATATCGCCCGTGCCACCCTCCATGCTTTGTTGATCCTGCACGCGGCGCAGCAGAGCGATCTGATCACGCAACTCGGCGGCGCGCTCGAATTCGAGGTTGATCGCCGCCTCTTCCATGGCGCTGGACAGCTCGTTGGTCAGCGCATGACTGCGCCCTTCGAGGAACATCACCGAATGACGGACGTCGTCAGCATAAACATCAGGCTCGACCAGCCCGACGCAAGGCGCCTTGCAACGCTTGATCTGATATTGCAGGCACGGGCGGGTGCGGTTCTTGTAGTAACTGTCTTCACACTGGCGGACGAAGAACGTTTTCTGCAGCAGGCTCAGACTTTCACGAATGGCGCCAGCACTTGGATAAGGCCCGAAATACTTGCCCTTGGCCTTCTTTGCCCCACGATGAATGCTCAAACGCGGGAATTGGCCATCGGACAAAAAGACATATGGATAGGATTTGTCGTCGCGCAACAGAATGTTGTACGGCGGCCGCCATTCCTTGATCAGCGTCTGCTCTAGTAGCAGCGCCTCGGTTTCATTGGCGGTGATGGTCGTTTCGACCTGAGCAATGCGTCCAACCAGTGCAGCCGTCTTCGGCGCCAGGCCGGTTTTGCGAAAATAGCTGGCCAGTCGCTTCTTGAGGTTCTTGGCCTTGCCGACATACAACAGGCGCGCATCGCTGTCGAACATGCGGTACACGCCGGGGCGCCCGCTGACGGTCGACAGAAAGGCACTGGAGTCGAATGTTTCTGTCATGTCAGAGGCTGGCATCAACCATGCCGTGACGAACCGCCAAAAGTGTCAACTCGACGTCGCTGCTGATCGAAAGCTTCTCGAAAATACGGTAGCGATAGGTGTTCACGGTTTTCGGTGAGAGGCACAATTTGTCGGAAATGATCTGAACCTTCTGACAGCCGACAATCATCAATGCGATCTGGATTTCGCGCTCGGACAAGGCATCGAAAGGTGAATCATTGGACGGCTGGAAGGACTTGATCGCCAATTGCTGGGCAATCTGCGGGCTGATATAGCGCTGCCCGGCAAAGACCAGGCGAATGGCCTGTACCATTTCCGGCAACCCGGCGCCCTTGGTCAGATATCCCGCAGCACCAGCCTGCAGCAACCGTGTAGGAAAAGGATCCTCTTCACACACCGTAACCGCGACCACCTTGATGTCCGGATGACTGCGCAGCAGTTTGCGCGTGGCCTCCAGTCCGCCGATGCCTGGCATCTTGACGTCCATCAGGACCACATCGGGTTTCAACTCTCGGGCCTTGATCAGGGATTCTTCCCCGGACTCGGCCTGGCCAACCACCTGCAGGCCATCAATATCGGCCAGCATCCGTGTAATGCCCGTACGAACGAGATCATGGTCATCGACCACCAGCACCCTAATCAAGCAGACACCTCGCGATATGGTCATATTGGGATGCCGGACACCTTAGCAAAAAGTGCCCGGCAGACCTAGCGGCAAGCGTCATTTAAAAAGTTTCAAACGATCATTCAGGGCTTGCCGGCCGTGGGTTTCAGAGCACAGGCGTACTGATATCGAGCTGCATTCGCAGGAAACACTCGTCCTCGCCTTGTACGTGTAGTCCTTTTCTCTCATACAATTTTTTTGCCGGGTTATTTTCGAACACTGTCAGGCGTAACGCCGGGCGCCTTTCATGCCGGGCCATGCCGATGATCTGGTCGATCGCCCAGGATCCTGCGCCCTGCCCCTGAAAGGCTTCAGCCATTTGCAGTTCACGAATATACAGCGCCCGCGCATCCCGGCTCAGACTGAAAAAACCTGCCGGCACACCATCAAGCACTATCAGCCAGTTTTCACGCCCCGACCATGCCACGTCGAACGCCTCGTCCTGCCACAACAGCTCATGATGAATGTAGTAATGCAGCATGTTCTGACAGGTGAGAGCGCGGGCAAAAACCAAGTCTTCAGGTGTCGCCCGACACATACGAAATCTCATATTGCCTCCATCACCGGACTCACCCGCCCCCGCCATCTGCGGGTAAAAGTGGAGTGTGTCACAACGCATGCTGCACTCAAGCAATAGGTGTTTCATTGGCAGCTCGATAGCATTTTCTGATTGCTGAGGTGTATTGGCCTCTAGTAAGCTCGGCGCATTCATTGGAGACAGACCATGTTCAACGCCCTCTCACAGCTTCACACCGCCAGCGCCCTGCGCTCGGTTGCGGCTGCCCGGGCGAATGACGTTTGCGCTCCGGTAAGCTTTTATTTTGGGTATTGGTTTAGCCACTGGCGCGCCTGATACCCACACGGCGCCCAAGTAAACGGGTCGCCTACCAGAGATTTCTCAACCCCCGGTCGGCTTCCCGACCGGGGGTTTTGTTTTTTCAGGCCACAAACTTTTCAGCCACACACCAGACACTTTGAGGATTCATCAAATGAACTACGCCACTTATTACCGTTACGACAGCTTTAGCGCCTGGCGATTTACCAGCCTCCGCTCGGGACAGCCTGCCGCCTCCGATCGGTCACCTACAGGTGGCAAACCCGAACACGTAGCCAATACGGCCAATTGTCGAACACCCCAGTAGGGCCGAGCAAGCGGGAAGCACCCGCCGCCTGCCCAGGAAGACCGAATATGAACTCGTCCATTTCTGCACTGCCATTGTCCACCCATACTTGCGCCAACGAAGCCCTGACCTTGCGTCTGCCGAGCTCGTTGCAACTCAAGCAGCAATTGCCATTGAGCCATGCCTTGAGCCGCCAAGTCGCCGCCCACCGCCAGGCGGTTCGCGCGATCCTCAACGGCGAAGACCAGCGCCTGCTGGTAATTGTCGGACCTTGCTCAATCCACGACCCTCAGTCCGCCCTTGAATACGCTGGCAAGCTCGCTCGGCTGGCTGAACAGGTCAGCGACGAAATGCTTCTGGTGATGCGTGCCTACGTCGAAAAACCGCGCACCACTGTCGGCTGGAAAGGTCTGGCCTACGACCCGCATCTGGATGGCAGTGATGACATGGCCGGTGGCCTGGCACTGTCCCGCGAGCTGATGCTGGAAATGATCCGACTGGGTTTGCCGGTGGCGACCGAACTGTTGCAACCGATGGCCGCCGGCTACTTCGACGATCTGCTGAGCTGGGTTGCCATCGGTGCACGCACCACTGAATCGCAAATCCATCGCGAAATGGCCAGCGGCTTGAGCATGCCGGTGGGCTTCAAGAACGGCACCGACGGTGGTGCGACCGTTGCCGTTGACGCCATGCGTTCGGCAGCCCATCCCCATCGACATTTCGGCGTCGACAGCCAGGGACACCCGGCCATCATTCAGACACCCGGCAACGTTGACACCCATCTGGTGTTGCGCGGAGGCCATCAGGGGCCGAATCATGATCGCGAGAGCGTGGCACGGATTCACGCCGAACTGATCCGCCTGAAGATCCCGAGCCGGATTATGGTCGACTGCAGTCACGCCAACAGCGGCAAGGATCCATTGCGCCAACCAGGCGTGTTCAACGAAGTGCTTGAACAGCGCTTGCAGGGCGATCGCTCGTTGATTGGCATGATGCTGGAGTCGCATCTGTTCGAAGGCTGTCAGCCACTGAGCGCATCGCTGCAATACGGTGTCTCGATCACCGATGGCTGCCTGGGTTTCAGCGCAACCGAGCAACTGCTGCTCAATGCGGCTCAGCGCCTTGGCGCGCAGGCCAGAGGCTGATATCAAGACCTGCCCTCCGGTTTTTTTTAAACAACCGGAGGGCGAAGCGCGTCGCGACTACGCCTCGACCCGCACCAGCGTTACCGCAGACGCCTGACTGACGTCGTCCAGACGCTCGACGGTGTAGGCAACAGAGACAGTCGACCCAAGATGCTCACGCCAGAAGCGCTGTGGAACGATGAAAATCAGCGGTTTGCCTGCGGTTTCCCGGGTGATTTCACGGTCATCCCGATGATTGAAATATGCACCGTCGCACTTGAGGTAGACCAACTCACCCTCTTGCGTTTGGGCATTGCCGATCACCACAGTGACGCCATCAATCGAATCCTCCGTCAGTAGCACACCATCCTCAGCTTCCAGTACATCGGGCGCATCCAGCTCACCGAGCAGCAACGGCGTGACGAGTATTCGCGCGGGCTCGGATTCGCGCACCACTCCACCCGCCTGCTCGATTCGGTAGCGTACCGAGACCTCGCCACCAAGATGTGCTGCGATGTATTCGGGCGCGACCCAAAATGACAGGACATCGGAGACTGCGAAGGACTCGACCTTCAATCGATCACTGAACGACAGCGGGGATGCGTCGCCAGACCACATCAACAAAACCTGGTCACCTGCTGCCATGCGAGCGTATGGCTGAAGCGTGATGAGTACGCCTTCAGCGACACGCGCCGGGTCCAGCGTCCCGCCACTTGCACCCTCGACATGCGGCGCAAGCAATTGCGCCCGCGTATCCCCCACGGACAATTGCAGGCGCGCAGACAATGCGGGCTCGGTCAATGCTGCGCTGACGAGTGTCCAGCGGACCTCCAGCGAGCCGCCATCCAACGCCGCGACGTGCATGCCCTTGATAACGAAAATGACGTCTTTGCCAACCTGAGCTTCGCTGACGAAGCGCACCATTTCATGCTGATAGGCGTAACCCTCGATATCCAGGCCGTCCCAGCTCAACAGCAGTTGATCACCACTGGCCATGCCTGGATACGGGGCGATACGGACGACGACCTTGCTTTGCGAGGGGTCGAGGACGGTGCCCTCCAGCGCATCGAGCGTTACTGCTGGCAACAATTCAACTGTCTTGCTGGCGCTGGCTGGGTGGCGCATCCGGTAGCAAAACTCGATCTCATGCGTGTTCATTCGCAATTCCATTCCTTGGACAAAACGCTGTCTTCATTGACGGCGTCGACAGTCAACATTGAACGCGTTTGCAGGCGCTCTCGCTATCAGCCGAATTCGCCGCATCCATGGCGCAAAAGCTATGGAGCCGGTAGGCAACTTACACAAAATCGAGCTGCTTCCTGCGGGGGACGGCCAGAGCTTCCGATTTAGGCTTCAACTGCTGCTGAAAACTCCTACGACTACTAGTCCAGATTCAACGGTTAATTGAGGCCTCTTCGTACCTCTTCAACGAGTTGTGTGTTTTAGAGTGGCCCCCAGATTCCCCAATGAACTTCTGCGAAGAAAGGTAAGAACATGCAACGGAATGCTGTAACCCGTTATCCCATCCTTCTGGTACACGGTCTGTTCGGATTCGAGCGTATTGGCCATTTCGAACTGTTTCATGACGTCAAGGAGGCGCTGAAAACCGCTGAACACAGGGTCTTTGTTCCCCACCTCTCCGCTACCCACAATAATGAAATGAGGGGCGAGCAGTTGCTGGCGCAGATTGATCGTGTCCTGCGAGGCACAGGTGCCAGCAAAGTCAACCTCATCGGCCACAGCCAGGGCGCACTGACTGCAAGATATGCAGCGGCGCTTGCTCCGCACGCCGTCGCTTCGGTGACGTCGGTCAGTGGTCCAAACCACGGTTCGGAACTGGCTGACTTCCTGCGCAAAGCTCTGGTTCCGGGGCAATTGCCGGAACTGGTCGCGCACAACATTGCAACGCTGTTTGGTGATTTCCTTTCATTGCTCAGCGGTAGCGTCAACCTGCCGCAAAACGCGTTGGCGGCGCTCAATGCACTGACCACTGAGGGGGTTGGCGCTTTCAACGACAAATTTTCACAGGGCTTGCCCAGCACTTGGGGCGGCGACGGTCCCGGAAAAGTCAATGGCGTGCACTATTACTCCTGGAGCGGAGTGCTGCCTGCAAGCGACCTGCCCACCCTCGATCCGACTCAAAGCGTTCACCGGGCGCTGTCGCAATATTTCATAACAGAGGGACAACAGAATGACGGTTTCGTAGGACGCTACCGCTCCCACCTGGGGCAAGTGATCCGGTCTGACTATCCCCTGGACCACCTGAGCACCCTGCGCCGTCCTGCCAACGGGTTACCCGGTCAGCTCGACCCGATTAGTCTCTACGTAGAACATGCCGAGCGCCTGAAGGCAGCGAATCTGTGATCAGATAGTCGCCAATCCCACGGAACTTTGCCGAGAATTCGGCCACTGATTCCGGTAGGCTCCACACTTTACTGAAATAGATTGGAGAGTTTCCCCATGGCTAAAGCCACTGCCCGCCACATCCTTGTTGCCAGCGAAGACAAGTGCAACGAACTCAAGGCCCAGATCGAAGGCGGCGCTGATTTCGCCGAAGTCGCGAAGGCCAATTCCACCTGCCCATCCAGCCGTCAGGGCGGTGATCTGGGTTCGTTCGGTCCTGGCCAGATGGTCAAGGAATTCGATACCGTAGTCTTCAGCGCGCCGATCAATGTCGTGCAAGGCCCGGTGAAAACCCAGTTCGGTTATCACCTGCTGGAAGTCACCAGCCGTCAGGACTGATCCTTCGTCTGATTGCTATACAACGGCCCGCCTTTTGGTGGGCCGTTGTGTTTCAGTTACACATACGGCTGGCGACTGACGCGCCTCTCGCGTACAACTTGCGCTTATCGATTACCCGGTTCCAAGGCTGACAATGCGACTGGTTTTCCCAACATTGATGCTTACCGCCCTCGCCCTGCTGTCGGGCGCCGCTGGTGTGAACGCTGCACCGCAACATGCGTTGACCGTGTATGGCGAACCCGCCAAGTACCCCGCAGGCTTCAGTCACTTCGACTACGCCAACCCGCAGGCCCCAAAGGGCGGAACGATGCGCCGCTCGGCGCTCGAAATCGGTCACTTCGACCATATCCTTCCTTATATAGACAAAGGCATAGGCGTCAGCCAGATCGACGGCATGCTGTACTCACCGCTGGCACAGCGTTCGATGGACGAGCCCTACACCGTCTACGGCCTGGTCGCGCAAAAAATGGAGCGCTCGGACGACGGCCTGTCGCTACGATTTTTCATCAATCCCAAGGCCCGCTTCGCCGACGGTAAGCCGATCACCGCCGAAGACGTGCGTTACACCTACGATTTGTTGATGACCCAAGGCAGCTTGCGCTATCGCACGCAGTTCGCCGACATCAAAGGCGTCGAAGTCGAAGCACCGCTGATCGTGCGCTTCGATTTCAAAAGCAATGAAAACCGTACCTTGCCACTGGATATCGCGACCCTGCCGGTGTTTCCCGAACATTGGTGGAAGCGTCGCGATTTTGCCGGCGGTGGTGGTTATGAACCGCCACTGGGCAGCGGCCCTTATCGGGTCGGCAAGGTTGACTCGGGACGGAGTATCACGTTCGAGCGCAATCCCGATTGGTGGGGCAAGGATCTGCCGGTCAGCCGCGGCTTGTATAACTTTGACCATTTCAGCATCGAGTATTTCGGCGACACCGACGTCGCACGCCAGGTACTGCGCGGTGGCGCCTATGACTACAACCGCGAGTTTTCAGCCACTGGCTACTCAATTGGTTATGACAGCCCTGCCCTGAGGGACGGGCGTCTGCAAAAAGCCCATCTGGCCACCGAGGCGCCGCAATCGGCCCAGGGATTTGTGTTCAACCTGCAGAAACCGACGTTCCAGGATCGACGCGTGCGTCAGGCACTGGCCATGTTGTGGGATTTCGAGTGGAGCAACCGGCAGATGATGCGCAACCTGTACATCCGCCAGCAAAGTTATTTTTCCAACTCAGAACTGGCGGCGCGGGAGTTACCCGATGCACAAGAGCTGAAAATCCTTGAACCCTTGCGTGGACAGATTCCCGACGAGGTCTTCACAAAAGTCTTCGAGGCGCCGAAAACCGATGGCAGCGGCCTGATCCGCGACAAGCAATTGCAAGCCCTCGCTTTGCTTGAGCAGGCCGGCTGGAAACCTGACGGCGATCAACTGGTGAATGCCGAAGGCGAGCCGCTGAGTTTTACCTTTCTGGTCAGCCAGAACGGCATCGATCGACTGTTATTGCCCTACAAGCGCACGCTGAAACAGATCGGCATTGACCTTAACATCCGCCGCATCGACGCCTCGCAGTACGTCAATCGCTTGATGAGCCGCGACTACGACATGATCGTCACCGGCTATCCGGTCACTACGTCGCCGGGTGGCGAACTTCTCAACTATTTCGGCTCGGCGGCCGCCAACGACCCTGGCGCCAACAATTACATGGTTTTGAAAAACCCGGCAGTCGACACGCTGATCAACGGCCTGATCCGCGCCTCGACCAAACCCGACATGCTGCATTACGCCCATGCGCTGGACCGCGTGCTGCAATGGAACTACTACTGGATTCCCAACTACTACCCGCCGGGCAGTTCGACGGTCTGGTGGAACCGTTTCGGCATTCCGTCGGTTCAGGCGAGCAATGACGAAGCCATCGAGAGCTGGTGGGAAATCAGCCGTACGCCGCTGACCAATCAACAGATGACCGCCGAGAAAATCACGCGCGGCAGACCCGGAGGACCTCGCTGATGTGGGGTTACATACTGCGGCGTCTGCTGCTGATCATTCCGACACTGGTGATCATTCTGCTAGTCAATTTCGTCATCATTCAAGCCGCGCCGGGCGGCCCGGTCGAGCAGGCGATCGCGCACTTGCAGGGCATTGGCGGGACGAATGTCGGCGGTGGTTCGGGCGAGACCATGAGCGGTACATCACGCGCCAGCCGTGGTCTCGACCCGCAACTGATCAAGGACATCGAAAAACAGTACGGTTTCGACAAACCGGCCCATGAACGCCTGTGGTTGATGCTGAAGAACTACGCGCAACTGGACTTCGGTAAAAGCTTCTTTCGTGGCGCGACGGTCACCGATCTGATACTGGAAAAAATGCCGGTGACCATCTCGCTCGGGCTGTGGGCCACGCTGATCACTTATCTGGTGTCGATTCCGCTGGGCATCCGCAAGGCCGTGCATCACGGCAGCCATTTCGATATCTGGAGCAGCACGGCAATCATTATTGGCTACGCGATGCCGGCGTTTCTGTTTGCGATGTTCCTGATCGTGGTGTTTGCCGGCGGCACCTCGCTGAACTGGTTTCCGGTGCGAGGTCTGGTCTCGGATAACTTCGAATCGTTGTCGACCCTTGGCAAGATCGCCGACTACTTCTGGCATCTGGTGTTGCCGGTCACCGCGCTGGTGATCGGTGGATTCGCGACATTGACGATTCTTACCAAGAACTCGTTCCTCAACGAAATCACCCGCCAATACGTGGTCACGGCGCGGGCCAAAGGCTTGAGCGAGCGTCGTGTGCTGTATGGCCACGTGTTCCGCAACGCGATGTTGCTGGTGGTGTCGGGCATTCCTCAAGCCTTTATCAGTGTGTTCTTCGCCGGATCCCTGCTGATCGAAGTGATCTTCTCCCTCGACGGCCTCGGCCGCATGAGCTACGAAGCGGCGGTCTCCCGGGACTATCCGGTCGTGTTCGGCTCGCTGTTCATCTTCACCCTGTTCGGTTTGCTGATAAAACTGATTGGCGATCTGTGTTACACCCTCGTCGATCCGCGCATCGACTTCGCCGCGAGGAACGCCTGATGTTCAAGCTCTCGCCTCTGGGGCGTCGCCGCTTCGAGCGTTTCAAGAAAAACCGCCGGGGCTGGTGGTCGTTGTGGTTGTTTATCGCACTGTTTGTCGTGACGTTAGGCGGTGAACTGATCGCCAACGACAAACCGCTGATGGTCAGCTATCAGGACCAGTGGTACTTCCCGGTATTCAAACGGCACACCGAACAGGAGTTCGGCGGGCAGCTACCCTTCCAGGCCGATTACCGCAGCGAATACGTGCAGAACCTGATCCGCAAGGACGGTGGCTGGCTGCTGTTCCCGCCCATCCCGTTCAGTGACGACACACCCAATTACGACCTCGACAAACCGGCGCCCAGCCCACCCACGGCAGTCAACTGGCTCGGCACCGATGACCAGTCGCGGGATGTGTTGGCGCGGGTGATCTTCGGCGCGCGGGTTTCGATTCTGTTTGCACTGATGCTGACGTTTGTCAGCGCGCTGATCGGCATCGCGGCCGGCGCGCTGCAAGGCTATTACGGCGGCTGGGTCGATCTGCTCGGGCAACGTTTGCTGGAGGTGTGGTCCGGGTTGCCGGTGCTCTATCTGCTGATCATCCTCTCCGGTTTCGTCGAACCGAATTTCTGGTGGCTGCTGGGGATCATGGCGCTGTTTTCATGGCTGGCATTGGTGGACGTGGTGCGTGCCGAGTTCCTGCGCGGACGCAATCTGGAATACGTCAAAGCCGCGCGCGCCTTGGGGTTGACTGACCGCAAAGTGATTGTCCGGCACATCCTGCCCAACGCCATGAATGCGACGTTGAGCTACCTGCCATTCATTCTGACCGGAGCGATTTCCACCCTCACCGCACTGGACTTCCTGGGTTTCGGCATGCCGGCCGGCAGTGCTTCGCTGGGCGAATTGATTGGCCAGGGCAAGCAGAACTTGCAGGCACCGTGGCTCGGACTGACGGCGTTTTTCACGCTGGCGCTGATCCTTTCCTTATTAGTGTTCATCGGCGAAGCGTTACGTGACGCGTTCGACCCTCGATCCTGAAGCGTGACCATGACTGACAACCTGATTGAAATGCGTAATCTGAACGTCGCCTTCCATGGTCAGACCGTGGTGCGCGACTTGTGCCTGGATATCCGCCCCGGTGAATGTCTGGCACTGGTCGGCGAGTCCGGCTCGGGCAAATCGGTAACCGCGCATTCGATCCTGCAATTGCTCCCCGAAAGCGACGCGCACACCAGCGGCAGCATTCGCTATCGCGGGCAGGAACTGCTCGGCGCCGAGCCGAAGGTCTTGCGTGAACTGCGCGGCAATCGCATTGCGATGATCTTTCAGGAGCCGATGACCTCGCTCAATCCGCTGCACACCATCGAAAAGCAGATCGGCGAGACGCTGTTGCTGCACCGCGGCCTCGGTGGCAAAGAGGCGCAAAAACGCATCATCGAGCTGCTCGGACTGGTGGGCATCCAGAAACCCAAAGAGCGGCTCAAGGCCTACCCGCATCAGTTGTCTGGCGGCCAACGACAACGGGTGATGATTGCCATGGCGCTGGCCTGCGAACCGGAGTTGCTGATCGCCGACGAGCCAACCACCGCCCTCGATGTCACCGTGCAGCGCAAGATCCTGCTGCTGCTCAAATCCCTGCAACAGCGGTTGGGCATGTCGCTGCTGCTGATCAGCCACGACCTCAATCTGGTGCGCAGCATCGCCCAGCGCGTCTGCGTGATGAAGGCCGGCGAGATTGTCGAGCAGGCGCCCTGCGAAACGCTGTTCACCGAGCCGAAGCATCCTTACAGCTGCGTGCTGCTCAACGCCGAGCCAGATGGCGAAGCATTGCCCCGGGATGAGCGCGAAAACGTCCTGGAGGTCGATGATCTGCAGGTGGAATTCGTCGTCGGTGGCGGGCTGTTTCAGCGCAAACAGTACCTGCGCGCAGTGGACGGCATCAGCCTGAACATTCAACGCGGCAAGACCCTGGGCATTGTTGGCGAATCCGGTTCGGGCAAGTCGACGCTGGGTCAGGCAATTCTGCGTTTGCTCGATTCGCAAGGCAGCATTCGATTTCAAGGCACAGCGCTCGATGGCCTTAATCAGAAACAACTGCGGCCGTGGCGTCGGCAGATGCAGGTGGTGTTTCAGGATCCGTTCGGCAGCCTCAGCCCTCGGATGTCGGTAGCGCAGATCATCAGCGAAGGCCTGGAAGTGCATTGCGAATCCACCGCTGACGAATGCGATGAACAAGTGATCCGCGTACTCAAGGAAGTCGGACTCGACCCGGACAGCCGTCATCGCTATCCCCACGAGTTTTCCGGTGGCCAGCGTCAACGTATCGCCATCGCCCGGGCGCTGGTGCTGAAACCGGCGCTGATTCTGCTCGACGAACCGACCTCGGCACTCGATCGCACGGTGCAGAAACAAGTGGTCGCCCTGCTCCGTGATCTGCAGGAAAAACATGGTCTGACTTATCTGTTTATCAGCCATGACCTGGCCGTCGTCCGCGCTCTGGCACACGACATGATCGTGATCAAGGACGGTAAAGTCGTCGAACGTGGCGCGAGCCATGAGGTATTCGATTCGCCGCAGCACCCGTATACCAAAGAGCTGTTGGCGGCCGCGCATCCGGGCTAGGCATAATTGGCGCCCGGTTTGAAACCGCGTCGCGGCATTCGCGAGCAAGCTAGCTCCCACAGTTGAAATGCATGCCCCTGTGGGAGCGAGCCTGCTCGCGAAGAGGCTATCGCTGGTAACACACATTCAGGATCAGCCTTCATGAACACCACCGAAAGCCTCAAGGACTACCAACGGGTTCGCACCCTGGCGATCCGCTCGCTGTTCGAGATCATCGAGCAATCGAGCGAAGGCACGGTGATTGTCGATCGCGACGCCAACATCGTCTGGATGAACGAACGCTACGCCAGACGTTTCGGCCTGGAGTCCGCTGCAGGTGCGATCGGCAAGCCTTGCGAAAGCGTGATCCCCGGCAGCCTGTTGCGTGAAGTGGTGCGCAGCGGCCGGCCGATTCTGCTGGACATGCAGGACACGCCGAAAGAGCCGTTGGTGGTGATGCGCCTGCCGATTCACGACGATGCCGGCACGGTGATCGGCGCAATCGGTTTCGCCCTGTTTGATGAGTTGCGCACCCTGTCGCCGATGCTCAAGCGCTACCTGAGCATGCAGGAAGAACTGGCCTCGACCCGTTCATTGCTGCGTGCGCGGCAGACCAAGTACAACTTTGCGCACTTCATTGGCACCAGTGCCGCCAGCCTCGAAGTCAAACGTCGCGCTCGCCGCAGCGCCAGTACCGACTCGCCGGTTCTGTTGCTCGGCGAAACGGGCACCGGCAAAGAGCTGTTGGCCCAAGCAATCCACAGTGCTTCGCCACGGGCGCACAAGGCGTTTGTCAGCATCAACAGTGCGGCGATCCCCGAGGCGCTGCTCGAAGCGGAGTTTTTCGGCACGGCACCGGGCGCCTTCACCGGAGCTGACCGCAAGGGCCGCACCGGCAAACTGCAGATTGCCCAGGGTGGCACGTTGTTCCTCGATGAAATTGGCGACATGCCGTTGCCGCTGCAAAGCAAACTGCTGCGCGTGCTGCAAGAGAAAGAGTTCGAGCCGGTGGGCTCCAATGAAGTGATCCAGAGCGATGTCCGGGTGATTGCCGCGACATCGACGGACTTGCAAGCAGCAATCAAACGCGGTGAATTCCGCGCTGACTTGTATTACCGACTCAACGTATTGCCCATCAATGTGCCGCCGTTACGGGACAGGCTCGATGACCTGCCAGCGCTCAGCGAAGCCATTCTCGAAGAGCTGCGCAGCCAGCACGACCTGCACCGCGAAGCCTTGGCGTTGCTCGCGCAGCATGCCTGGCCGGGCAACATTCGCGAGCTGCGCAACGTGCTGGAACGGGCGGCGCTGCTCAGCGATGACTTGATGCTTTCAGAGGTCGACATTCGTGCGGCAATCGGTACGTTTACGCCAGTGGAGCGCACCTGCGCGCCGGTTGTTGAACCGTTGGCCGTGGAAACTTTCGCCCAGGCTCGCGAACGGTTTGACCGGCAATTGATCCAGTCTGCGCTTGTGCAATGTGGGGGCAAGGTGCCGGAGGCAGCGGCTCGGCTGGGGCTTGGGCGGTCGACGTTGTACAAGAAGATGGTGGCGCTGGGGATTACCGAGTCTCAATAGAGAGACATGCATCTCGAAATAAAGACAAGAACAAAAGCATCGCTGGCAAGCCAGCTCCCACAGGTTTATCGCAGTCCTGTGGGAGCTGGCTTGCCAGCGATGACGTCCGCTGATTCAAAAAAACATCTCAAAATAGAGACAAAACATTCATTTAATGCCCGCGACTCAAAATAATTTCCATATATTTCAACAAGTTATCTATATGGCACAAAACTCGCTAAAGCCTCTCCCACACCTGTTTCAACCACAAAAATAACAATTCTGGAGAGACACACCATGAGTGTGATCATTGCCTTGGCAGCCCTCGCGCTGTTGATGCTCGCCGCCTACCGTGGCTACAGCGTTATCCTTTTTGCCCCGATTGCCGCCCTCGGTGCGGTCCTGTTGACCGACCCTTCCGCCGTCGCCCCTGCCTTCACCGGGGTGTTCATGGAAAAAATGGTCGGTTTCATCAAACTGTACTTTCCCGTCTTCCTGCTCGGCGCCGTGTTCGGCAAGTTGATTGAGCTGTCCGGATTTTCGCGTTCTATCGTCGCTGCAGCGATTCGCCTGCTTGGCACCAAGCAGGCCATGCTGGTCATCGTGCTGGTTTGCGCCGTGCTCACCTACGGTGGCGTTTCGCTGTTCGTCGTGGTGTTTGCGGTTTATCCGTTTGCCGCGGAGATGTTTCGCCAGAGCAATATCCCCAAGCGTCTGATCCCGGCGACCATCGCCCTCGGCGCGTTTTCGTTCACCATGGATGCCCTGCCCGGCACGCCGCAGATCCAGAACATTATTCCCAGCACCTTCTTCAATACCACCGCGTGGGCAGCGCCGTGGCTGGGTGTGATCGGCACGATTTTCGTGTTTTGCGCCGGCATGCTGTTCCTGCAGCGTCAGCGCAACAAGGCCCAGCGTGCCGGTGAAGGTTATGGCACCGAGCTGCGCAACGAGCCGGAAACGGCCGAAGACCTGAAGCTGCCAAACCCGTGGCTTGCGCTGTCGCCGCTGCTGGCAGTGGGCATCATGAACCTGCTGTTCACCCAGTGGATTCCGCAGTGGTACGGCAAGACCCACAGCCTCGCGCTGCCGGGCATGGCCACGCCGGTCACCACTGAAATCGCCAAACTGACGGCGATCTGGGCGGTACAAGCGGCGTTGCTGATCGGCATCCTCATGGTGCTGGTGTTCGGCTTTAAAGCGATTCGCAGCAAACTGGCCGAGGGCAGTAAAAGCGCGGTCAGCGGCGCGCTGCTGGCCGCCATGAACACCGCCTCCGAATACGGTTTCGGCGCGGTGATCGCCTCGCTGCCGGGGTTTCTGGTGCTGGCCGACTGGCTCAAGCAAATCCCCAATCCGCTGGTCAACGAAGCGATCACCGTGACCTTGCTCGCCGGTATTACCGGTTCGGCCTCCGGCGGTATGAGCATTGCCCTGGCGGCGATGTCGGAGCAGTTCATCAGCGCGGCGAACGCGGCGAACATTCCGCTGGAAGTGCTGCACCGCGTGGCCGCGATGGCCAGCGGCGGCATGGACACCCTGCCGCATAACGGCGCGGTGATCACGCTGCTGGCGGTTACCGGTCTGACCCACCGCGAAGCCTATAAAGACATTTTCTGTATTACGCTGATCAAGACCCTGGCGGTTTTCGTGGTGATCGGCACTTTCTACGCCACTGGCATTGTGTGAGGTATTGATGACGACTCTTTCGGGCAAAACCGCACTGGTTACCGGCTCCACCAGCGGCATCGGCCTGGGCATTGCCCTTGCGCTGGCCAAGGCTGGGGCCAACGTGATTCTCAATGGTTTCGGTGATGCCGCCAAAGTGATTGCCGAAGTGGCGCAGTACGGCGGCAAGGTCGGCCATCATCCGGCCGACGTCAGCGACCCGGCGCAAATCACCGAGATGATCGCGTACGCCGAGCACGAGTTCGGCGGCGTCGACATTCTGGTCAATAACGCCGGTATCCAGCACGTCGCGGCGGTGGAAGAATTTCCGATCGAGCGCTGGGATTCGATCATCGCCATCAATCTTTCTTCGGTGTTCCACAGCACTCGCCTGAGCTTGCCGGGCATGCGCGCCAAGGGCTGGGGGCGAATCATCAACATTGCCTCGGTCCACGGCCAGGTTGGCTCGACGGGCAAAGCGGCTTATGTCGCGGCCAAACATGGCGTGATCGGGCTGACCAAAGTGGTCGGCCTGGAAACTGCGACCAGTAACGTCACCTGCAACGCTATCTGCCCGGGTTGGGTGTTGACGCCGCTGGTGCAGAAGCAGATCGATGATCGCGCAGCCAAGGGCATCGACCCGCAGCAGGCGCAACATGATTTGCTGGCAGAGAAACAGCCGTCATTGGAATTCGTCACCCCGCAGCATCTGGGTGATCTGGTGTTGTTTCTGTGCAGCGAGGCTGGCAGCCAGGTCCGTGGCGCGGCGTGGAATATTGATGGTGGGTGGTTGGCGCAGTAAGTTTTCGCGCAGCCATTCTCCTTGGGGGAGCGAGCCTGCTCGCGAAGGCGGTGTGTCAGTCCCGTATGCATTCACTGACAGAATGCTTTCGCGAACAGGCTCGCTCCCACAGGTGATGTGCATGAACAACAAAACAAGAGGCAAACCAATGTCCGACATCCTCTGGCAACCCGACGCCAGCCGCATCGCCAAATCGCGCATGGACGCGTTCCGACGCTCCGTCAATCAGCGCCATTCGCTGAGCCTTGGCGACTACCCTGCCCTGCATCAGTGGAGCATCGATCAGCGCGAAGTGTTCTGGCAGGCCATCGTTGATTTCTTCGACATCAGTTTCCATACCCAGCCCGACGCCGTGCTGCGCGAAGGCGCGAAAATGCCCAGCGCCGAGTGGTTTCCCGGAGCAACGCTGAATTTTGCCGAGCACCTGTTGCGCCGACGCGATGATGCGGTGGCGGTCGTGAGCGTGGCGGAAAATGGTCAGCGCGAGCAATTGACCTGGGCTGAGCTGGCCCGCCAGGTCGCGGGGTTTCAGGCCAGCCTGCAAGCGGCTGGCGTTGGCCTCGGCGACCGGGTTGCGGCGTGCATGCCAAACACCTGGCAGACCCTGGTGGCGATGCTCGCGACCACCAGCCTCGGCGCGATCTGGTCATGCTCATCACCGGACTTCGGCACCCATGGCGTGATCGACCGCTTCGGCCAGATCGAGCCGAAAGTGCTGATCACCTGCGCCGGCTATCGCTATGCCGGCAAAGAGATCGACCAGACGACCAAGCTCAATGAAATCCTTGAGCAACTGCCGTCGCTGCAACAGCTGATCATCGTGCCTTACGCGCGCTCGCAGGCTCGCGTGGAAGATTATCGAACGCACGCCGATGTCACGCGCTGGGATGATTTCTACACGCCGGGCGGCGAGCCGTTCTTCGTCCCGGTGCCGTTCGCCCACCCGCTGTACGTGCTGTATTCCAGCGGCACCACCGGCGTGCCGAAATGCATCGTGCACAGCACCGGCGGCGTGCTGCTGCAACACGTGAAGGAACATGGATTGCACGTCGACCTCGGTCCCGGCGACCGCTTGTTCTACTACACAACGTGCGGCTGGATGATGTGGAACTGGCTGGTGTCGGCCCTCGCGGTCGGCAGCGCCGTGGTGCTGTATGACGGCTCGCCCTTTCACCCAGGTCCCGAGCGTTTGCTGGATCTGCTGGAAGATGAGCGCGTCAGCGTATTCGGCACCAGCCCGAAATTCCTCGCAACCCTGGAAAGCAGTGGCCTCAAGCCCCGCGAAAGCCATGATCTGAGCGCCCTGAATACCCTGCTCTGCACCGGCTCAGCCTTGTCGCCGCAGAGCTACGATTTCGTCTACCGCGACTTCAAACCGGACGTCTGCCTGGCCTCGATGTCCGGTGGCACCGATATCGTTTCCTGCTTTGTTAACGGCAATCCGCTATCCCCCGTGCGGCGCGGCGAGATCATGGGCAAGAGCCTGGGCATGGCGGTTGAAGTGTGGAACGACGCAGGTCAGCCGGTGATCGGTGAAAAAGGCGAGTTGGTGTGCACCCGGCACTTCCCGGCGATGCCGATCGGCCTGTGGAATGACCCGGAGGGCGAGAAGCTGCGCAAATCCTATTTCAGCCTGTTCCCCGGAGTCTGGGCGCAAGGTGATTACGCCGAAGAGTTGCCCCACGGCGCAATGATGATTCACGGCCGCTCCGACGCCGTGCTCAATCCGGGCGGCGTGCGCATCGGTACGGCGGAAATTTATCGGCAGGTTGAAAAAGTCCCGCAAGTGCTCGACAGCGTAGCGATCGGGCAGCAATGGCAGGACGATGTGCGGGTGGTGTTGTTTGTGCGGTTGCAGGACGGCGCGGTACTCGACGATAGCCTGCAAGCGCAGATTCGCCAGGTGATCCGCGCCAGCGCTACACCGCGGCATGTGCCGGCGAAGATTGTTGCCGTCACGGACATTCCACGCACGATCAGTGGCAAGGTGGTGGAACTGGCCGTGAGGAACGTAGTGCACGGCCAGCCGGTGAAAAACACCGATGCATTGGCCAATCCCGAAGCGCTGGAGCAGTTTCGGGATCGGCCTGAACTGGCGGATTGATTCGGCCTGGCAGTGAAGTCAGATCGCGGCCTGCATAATCACGCTGGCTTGTTCAGAGTGATAATAACCGGCTCGGTAATGGCGTTTGCGCCACTGGCTTCAAGAGCACTGGTGATGTCCGCCATATTGCGGTCGAACGTCACTTTGTCTGTGCAAAGCTGGCTCAGAAGTGAAGTGGCCATCGCCAGCGAATCTGCATTTTCAAAGGCTTTGGATGGCGCATGACAAACCGTGCTGCCTTCTGACACCGGCAGACAGCCCGATGCAATATTGAGCAGTGTTGCCACATCCAGTTGCTGTCCTTCGGCCTTGTCTGCCTGCGCGTCAGTCGCGTAGCCCACATCGTCCGTCTGCGCGCTCGCATGGAATAACTCGTGAATCAGATCATCGGCTACGACGTCATGATTAAAGCCCAGGCTAATGAAATGTTTGTTGAGGTTTTTTGTATATATTTCAACAAAAGCCTGATCAGCCCCATTGGTTGCGCCTTCATTTTTCCAGCGTTTATAAGCGTTAACATCGAATGCGGCGATAGTTTCGTTCTCCTTGATGGCGTCAAGCACAATATTGCTTAGCGAAAACCCGGCAAAATCGAAGCGGATCAAGCGCAGGTAGATAATCAAACGATCTAAGGCTACCGATGACGAGTCCCCGAATAAAATTTTCATCACTCGACTGCAATCGCGTTTGAAGTCATGACGGCTTATGGCTGTAAGGGCGTTATCAATTTTCGCTCGCGCACGCGGCAGACTTTGGTCGATGAAGCTTCGCGAATAGCTCTCCGGCAAGGTCTTTGTCGGGTAAGGCAATGGCAATGAAGCGTTATGCCTGAAACCGTCCAGAGGTTTGCCCCAGACGTTGCCGCGACGATTCAAGGCGTACCATTTATTGTCTCGGCGCACGGCCAGAATCGCAACGGCATCGCTCGCTACGCCGCGGGGGCGCCAGGTGCCGAGCGCAAATTGTGCGTTACCATTACTGTCAAGCAAAACATGTGGGTGTTGTCGCGGCCTGAGTGAGCGCAACTGTTTGTTCGCCTTTGCGATAAGTGCATGCGAGTTTTTGTTGAAACGCAAAAAACCCTTGTGTACCAGTTTTCCACCTAACTGTATGCCAGACGGCACGCCGTCCAGTGGGTTGAGTAGTGAAATCGCCGAGGTAAACGCCAACATGGTAAAACGCGCAGCTTTTGCCGTTGTAGAAATGGTCTTCGCTGAAATACTCAACACTTTGGAACTGGCTCCCGCGACCGTTCCCACCAGCCCGATGCCGTCCATCAAACAACCATAAATCCCGTCTACCACTTTGTCGTGTTGACCGGATGTAATGTCCTCGATACATCTCTTGAACGGCACCACCAGGTCGATGAAATAAGTAATCAGCCGTTCGCTTTCTTCTCGGGAGAGTTCCAAAGGCGTGGGTACACGAACTAGCTCTCTGAGTTCCCGAGCATTCAGGAACGGTCGATGAGTAACAATAAACTCCGCGATACGTGCAACGTCAGGATCGTTGATACGCTGATAAAATCCCATCTTGGGGTTCGCAGTTGTTTGCGGCTCGGGCAGCGCACCAAAGTTATCGATAAAGGCCATGCTACTGCTGATCGAAGCGTCTGGCGCAACACCATGGGTGTAACACTTCACATTGAGCGGCAATAACTGCAGGGAGGTAAAAGGCAGTTGAGATGTCAGGTCAGCCGGGCGATTCATCCTTGAGCGCTGCTGCAGTGTTTGCTGGCGAACAATCAACTCACCCAATGCGTCATTTTTTTGAAACTCTCCGCGCGCGGTGAACAGCTCATAACAGATGACAGCATTGTTGTAAGTCGCAAACATCACAACGCCAAAACGACCGGTTGCAGCGTCTCGGCTTTGCAGTGTTTCTTTTTGAAATTCCTTGTTTAATGGCCCGCCGATGCGCTTGGTAACCGTATAGATCGCGGATCCACGCACGGTGAGAAAGTGGATCTTTGCATTCATGAAGGCGTGCAGATCAGTATCGGGCATCAGTGCCAACGCCATTTTTACGGTCGTCAACATGGCCTCATCCAAATCACTGCGATACACCGCCAACTGACGATCCATCTCCTCATCACAGGATTTGAGCGCGAGTAATTGTGGGTAATGCTTAAAAAGGCTAACGCCCGAAGGGTTGTAATTGATGGCCGGTCGCGGCACCCCGTTCGTGATCAAGCGGACGGTGCGTCGGTCCCACTTGCCGGTAACCAGATCGCCAGACTGATGCAAATCAACCATGGACATGATCTGCTGGCCTCCTTCTTCGGAAAGTGCTTTTTCGTCCAGAGTGTCGCAGCCAGGCGCCGCGACACTCAATGCCGCACGGGCAATTTTTGCCCTGTCAGGTAGCACTGTCGAGAAGGCTTTGGCTATTTGGCTAAACTTCTCGGCATGCTGCTCGAATGCCGCAATTGCTCGTTTTGTAGTAGCTTCCTCCGTCCTATCAAGCTCGGCACGCGTCACTACTTGATTAAGCAGCGCCCAATCGACAATCGGGTCGATCATGGTCAGATCCCGTAGATGTCTCTGCGCGTCACTTACCGGATGCAAGTCGGCGTAAGCCATGATCTGGGTATAGGTCATCACTTGAGCGGCACCGGTTTTAACCGCGTTAACCAGCGTCACGCCACGACTGAAATTGATCCACGCAATCGAGCCAAGTGTAACTGACGACGGTACTCCAGATACGAGAAACTCCGGTGCAATGCGAGTCAGTAACATATGGGCCGCAAGCGGCGCCAGAGCAGCGTCTACCCATTTTTTGGTATGCAAAAAGCTCGACAGGTCCTGAAGTACTGACGAGGCATGTCGTTCAACGTTTATCGCTGCATATAAATCAAACCCGGCAACACGACCGCGTTGGATACTCTGGTCAATCGATGTATCAAGGTCGAGCAATATAGCCGTTATCAATAGTTGGGCAAGCACGCTCTCAGATACCTCTTCCTGTGCGTTTGCGCCAAACCATTCAAGCTCTTCGAGATATCTTCTGGCGATCACTAGCGAGCCAGTGTGTGTAACCAGGTTTTTTATTTGCCGAGCGGCGTTCTCATGCGTTATACGTGGCCGCCCGTTGATGCTGTGCAAAGTTGTGAGAAGTTTCTTGCCTAAAGTGATTTTTGCCGTCGCCCGCCTGATCTCTGAAAATTCGTCCTGCGTGAGTTTCAACAATCCCTGCCCACCCCCCTGAAAGTGCTCCCAATAGTTGACGGAATCATCAACGACCGGATCAAATTTCAACAAGGCAATCAAGTTCCTGACTTCTGCGTTATTTTTCGGCGGATCAATCTCATGAAAGCGAAACCATTGATCCAGGGTCATATCCAGGTCCGGCCATACATACCCTCCTGCTGCGCGGGATATATCCGCAATCAACTTCAAAGGCGTCGTATACTCCTCATAAACGCCAAGGATGGTGCGCGCACGCACGTCAATCCAGCCGTCCGGACCATAGACTTCGAATTTCCCATCAGGCCCGACCCGAACAAGACCATCATGCTCACGCGCCCCCACACGATTAATCATCCCAATGACAAAATTCTTTTGCAGAAAGTCGTTAAGCAAAAGTCTGCCGGGATTATAAATTTCATATATTGAGGATCCCGGCTGCAACGCTATTTCGCGAGCATACCAATTGATAACCTGGTCTTCTTTAATCTCTTCCAGCGCCAACTCCAGCTCATCAATTACCCGAAGATACTCAGTGGCATCCGCGGCCAGCTTGCCATTCAATTCAGCCAGAGCCTTGGTTGATGACTGAAAAATTTTGTTTGTTTTTTTAAAATCCATTATGAAATCCCATCAAGTTAATTGTTTATTGTCACGGCTGACAATACTCAACTTCCAGAATAGGCTGGTCCACTTCGAAGATATTAAGCGATATTACCAACAATCAATATCGACCCTACTGAATAGCATATCAATCCATTAAACCCCACTCTCCCGCCGTTGAATTTCGATCAATGTTGCTCTCTCCAATCAACTTCAAGCGCAACTTCAGATTGTTGACCGAATCGGCATTCCTTAACGCCTCTTCCTCAGTGATTGCACCGGTCGATACCAACGCAAACAGGGCTGAGTCAAATGTCTGCATACCCATAGCCGCGGATTTTTCCATCATCGCTTTGAGCTCCCCGAACTCACAACGTCGGACCAGATCGGCTACGGTCGGCGTACCCAGCAACACCTCTACGGCAGCTCTGCGGTTTCCATCAACAGTGCGCACAAGACGCTGCGAAATACATGCTTTCAAGTTGTTACCAAGCGCCTGTAGCAACTGCGACCGGCGCTCTTCTGCGAACATATTGATAATTCGATCCAACGCCTGATTGGCGTTATTAGCGTGCAACGTCGACAAAACCAGATGCCCTGTCTCGGCAAATGACAACGCGTGTTCCATGGTTTCACGGTCGCGAATTTCACCGATCAGCACCACGTCCGGCGCCTGGCGCAAGGTATTTTTAAGCGCGGAGTGAAAACTTCGAGTGTCGACCCCGACTTCACGCTGGTTGATGATCGAACGCTGATGGCGATGGATATACTCGATCGGGTCTTCGATGGTGACGATGTGCCCGCTGCTGTTGCGGTTGCGGTGATCGATCAGCGCTGCCAGCGACGTTGATTTTCCCGAACCGGTAGCACCGACAAACAGTACCAGCCCCTGCTTGAGCATCACGGTTTCGAGCAATACTGGCGGCAGTTTGAGATCCTCGAAACGCGGAATATCGAGTTTGACGTTGCGGATCACAATGGATACATCGTTGCGCTGTTTAAAGATGTTGACCCGGAAGCGACCGATGCCGGGGCGCGAGATTGCCAGGTTCATTTCCAGATCCCGGTCGAACTCCCTGCGCTGCTCGGCGTCCATGAGGGAGGTGGCTAGCGTTGCCACCTCGCCAGGTTTGAATGATTGCTCACTCAACGGGGTAAGCACGCCTTCAAAACGTGCGCTGGGCGGTGCGCCCGTGGAGAGGTACAGGTCCGAACCATGACGACTCGCCAGTTGTTTGAGCAGTGCATCGATTTCCATGGCTAAAAGCACCTGCGAAGCTTGCAATGAACAGAGAGGACCCGCGCCGTGACGCCGCGAGCCAATGCGCGTCTACCAGATTAGGATAGTAGACGCCGCCCTACCGACTGACGCTCAGGATGCAACGATGAACGCTGTACCAACCAGCAACGACGCCCAGGCACTGATTGCCCGTACCGATTGGAGCCGCAGCCCTCTGGGCGCTGCTGGCACCTGGCCGCAGAGCCTGCGCACCGCCGTGGACATCGTGATTCACTCGCCGATGCCGATGTTGCTGATGTGGGGTCCGGAGTTGACGCAGATCTATAACAACGGCTTTGCCCTGCTCGCCGGGAGCAAGCACCCGCACGCTTTCGGACAGCCGGCGCACCAGATATGGCCCGAACTTCGAGACTTTACCGACCCGATTTACAGCGCCGTCCTACAAGGTCAGGTACGCACCTACAGTGAACAGCGCTTCACCCTGCAACATGATGGCAAGGATTCGGAGTTCTGGCTTGATCTGACGTATAGCCCGATCCGTGATGAAAAAGCACAGGTAGCCGGGATCCTCGTCACCGCGATTGAAACCAACGAACGGCGGCGCATCGCTCTGGAGTTGCAGCAGCGGTCTGACGAAAGCCTCAGGGTTCAGCGCGACACCGAAGAGCGACTGCAACTGGCGCTCGCCGCCACCGATGCGGTGGGCACCTGGGACTGGGACATCGGTGAAGATCGCTTTATTGCCGACGCGCACTTTGCCCAGTTGCACGGCATTGATCCGGCCCGCGCCGGGCAATTGCCCATCAGCGATTATCTGAACGGCGTTCATCCCGAAGACCGTGCGCTGCTGGCCCGCAGCATCAAACATTGCATCACCCACGGCACGGAATACGCCGAGGAGTACCGCTTGCTGTTGCCCGGCGGCGAGCAGCGCTGGGTATTCGCTCGCGGCCGCTGCTACAAGGATCACCATGGCCGGCCGGTGCGTTTTCTCGGTGCTGCCCTGGATCTGACCGAGCGTAAACAGACCGAACATGCGTTGCGCCAGAGTCAGACCGAATTACAACTGGTCATCAACGCCATGCCGATCCTGATCAGCTATGTCGACCACGAAGAACGCTTTCGCCTGAATAACGCGGCGTATCTCGATTGGTACGGTCTGACGCCGCAAGAGCTGTATGGCCGCACCATTCGCGAGGTGATCGGCGAAGAGGCCTATTTCCTGCGTTCGCCGTACATCGGCGAGGCGCTGGCCGGACGGCCCTGCTCGTTCAGCCTGTACACGCCCCATCGCGACGGCAGCACCCGGCATGCGCTGATGAACTACTTGCCCCGCCACGGAGCGGATGGCGCGGTGAACGGTTTCTACATCTTTGTGATCGACGAGTCCGAGCGCAAGAAAACCGAAGAGGCGCTGCGCAATCTCAACGAAACACTTGAAGAACGCGTCAGCGCCCGCACCGAACAATTGGCCCAGGCCAATGAGCGCTTGCAGAACGAGATGTTCGAACGCGAGCGCGCCGAAGATGCGTTGCGCCATGCACAGAAAATGGAAGCGGTCGGTCAGCTCACCGGCGGCATCGCCCATGACTTCAACAATATGCTCACCGGGATTATCGGCAGTCTCGACCTGATGCAACGCTATATCGCCAATGGTCGGGCCGACGAGATCGGGCGTTTTACCGAAGCCGCCGTGTCGTCCGCCAACCGTGCCGCTGCGCTGACGCACCGCCTGCTGGCGTTTTCGCGGCGCCAGTCACTGGATCGCAAAACCCTCGACGTCAACGCGCTGATCCATTCGCTGGAAGATCTGATCCGTCGCACCAAGGGCGATCCGATCGCGCTCACGTTACGCCTGGCAGAAAACCTCTGGCCTGTCAGCACCGACGTCAGCCAACTGGAAAACGCCCTGCTCAACCTGGTGATCAACGCCCGCGACGCCATGCCCGATGGCGGTGAATTGCTGATCGAAACGGCCAACGTTTATCTCGATGGCAATGACATCACCACGCTGGAACCGGTCAAGGCCGGCGATTACCTGATGCTGGCGGTCAGCGACAACGGCAGCGGCATGACCCCTTCGGTACTGTCCAAGGCATTCGATCCGTTTTTCACCACCAAGCCCATCGGCCAGGGCACCGGTCTGGGATTGTCGATGATCTATGGTTTTGCGCAGCAGTCGGGCGGCCATGTCAGCCTCGACAGCCTGCCGGGCCAGGGTACTTGCGTGCGTCTGTACTTGCCGCGCTTGCATGGCAGCGAGCCGGAAAGCCCGGAGGCTGAACTCGTCGAGCAACCTGCGCCCATCGCCGCCGGTGAAACCGTGATGGTGGTCGAAGACGACCCGGCGGTGCGCATGCTGGTGCTCGATCTGCTCAGGGAGCTGGGCTACAACGGCTACGAGGCCGAGGACGCCAGGACCGCCCTGCCTTTGCTGGAGTCGAATGTGCGCGTCGATCTGCTGATCACCGACGTCGGGCTGCCGGGCATGAACGGGCGGCAACTGGCGGAAATCGCACGCCAGCATCATCCGAAGCTCAAGGTGCTGTTCATGACCGGGTATGCGCAGAAGGCTGCCGAGCGTCAGGGCTTTCTTGAGGACGGCATGGACATGGTGGCCAAGCCGTTTTCGATTGAGCTGCTGGCCAGCAAGATCCGCACGATGATCAGCGAGACGCCTTGAGTTGAGGCATAATCCGCGCCCCGCCGTCACCCCGTTATCAGGTACCGCACGATGAAAGCCCAAGCCCGCCACATTCTGGTGAAAACCGCCGAAGAGGCCGAACAGCTCAAACAACGCATCGCCAAGGGTGAAGCGTTTGATGTATTGGCGAAGAAATACTCGACGTGCCCGTCCGGCAAGCGCGGCGGCGATCTGGGTGAAGTTCGGCCAGGGCAGATGGTCGGTGTGATTGATGTGGTGATCTTCAAGAAGCCGCTGCGCACGGTGCATGGGCCGATCAAGAGCAAGTTCGGCTATCACCTGGTGCAGGTGTTTTACCGGGATTGAGTGGTTGGCTTTAGGGCCTCCTCGCTGGCAAGCCAGCTCCCACAAGGTTGTTGCCTGCACACCGCTGATCCTTGTGGGAGCGAGCCTGCTCGCGAACGATTGCACAGCAAGCGGCCATTCACCTTTTACCTCGGAATCAACGCTCCCGGCACTTGAATGACCTGGCTTGCCAATCGGTGGCCGGCCGCCGCCGCATTCTCTGGACTTCCACCCAGCAAACGACTCGCCAGATAAGCCGCACTGAACGAATCCCCCGCCGCCGTGGTGTCCACGACTTTCTCGACTTTCTCTGCCGGCACTGCAAACGCCTCACCGTCACACCGAATCAGGCACGCCTCAGCGCCGCGCTTGAGCACCACTTCCGGCGTGCCAATCTGCGCGTAAGCCTCGAACACCGCATCGCAGTCACTGAAGCCAAACAGCGCCTGCTCGTCATCCACGGTCAGCAAGGCCAGATCGATGTGCGGCAACACGCTGCGATAAGCCGCACGTGCCTCTGCCACTGACGCCCATAAACGTGGCCGGTAGTTGTTGTCGAAGACGATCCGCGCATCACGCTCGCGTGCATCGATCAGGGTCTGGATCAATCTGTCGCGACCCTGCGCACCGAGCACGGCCAGGGTGATGCCGCTGAAATACAGCACGTCGTAATCCGGCAACGCCGCCAGAATCGGCTCGGCTGCGGCAGTGGTAAAGCAATCGCGGACGGCCGCCTCGTTGCGCCAGTAGAGAAAGCGTCGCTCGCCGTTGGCGTCGGTCTGGATGCAATACAGACCCGGCAAGCGTCCGGGCAGGCGCTGTACGAAATCGAGGCCGATGCCTTCGCTCGACCAACTCTGACACATGGCGTCGCTGAAGCTGTCATCGCCCAGCGCGGTGACGTAGTCGACTTGCGCTTTATCGCCCATGGCGCGCGACAGGTAGACGGCGGTGTTGAGGGTATCGCCGCCGAAGCTTTGCTGCAGGCTGCCGTCGGCGCGCTGCTGGAGTTCGATCATGCATTCGCCGATCAGGGCGATGCGTGGGGTGTTGGGGCCCAGGGGGCTGAGAGTGGTCATTTTTTTGTGGTGTCTCTGGTTGATCGATGGTGTCTGATCTGGCCCCATCGCTGGCAAGCCAGCTCCCACAGTTTTTGGGTCGTACACAAAATGTGCATCCACACTTCACCCTGTGGGAGCTGGCTTGCCAGCGATGGCGGCGCCTCGGTCTGAAGCCCTAGAAACACGTCTCCATGGTTTCGATCACCGACAACTGCTCATCCACCAGCAAGCCCACGCGCCATTTATCAAAGGTCAGGCACGGGTGCGATGTACCAAAGGAAATGATGTCACCAACGCGCAGCTCAACTCCCGGCGCCACCGTCATGAACGCATGCTGATCCATCACTGCCGTGACCTTGCACGCGCCAACGTCCTTGCCCACCGCCGGCACTACACCGGCCGGGTAACGCAGCAGCGGCACCGGCAGCCCGGCGTCGTACGCCACGTCACGCTTGCCCAGTGCAATCACCGCAAACCCCGGCTCCGGCAGCGACTGCACGTGCGCCCACACTTCCAGTGCCGGACGCAGACCTTCGTGCAGATCACTGCGACGATCGAGCACGCAGCACTGCGCCTCTTTGTAGATGCCATGGTCGTGCGCCACATAACTGCCCGGTCGCAACACGCTGAGGAAGCGGCCAGCAGCGTTCTGCGCCTCGAACGATTCGGCAATCAGGTCGTACCAAGCCGAGCCCGACGCCGTGATGATCGGTTTGGGGATGGCGAACCCACCGCTGTCCTGCAACTGCACGGCCAGGCGCACCAATGACGCGGCAAATTCGCGGATTCCGCTGACCGCGTGATCACCGTGGATCACGCCCTCATATCCTTCGATGCCGGTCAGCGCCAGCGCCGGTTGCGCGCTGATTGCCTGGGCCAGCTCAATGACTTCCTGTTCGCTGCGGCAACCGCATCGACCACCGATCACGCCGTACTCGATCATCACGTTGAGCTTCACACCGCGCGAGGCGAAGTAAGCGCCGAGATCGGCAACGTTGTCCGGGTGGTCAACCATGCAATAGAAGTCGAACGACGGATCCGCCAGCAGATCGGCGATCAGCGCCATGTTCGGCGTGCCGACCAATTGGTTGGCCATCAGCACACGACGCACACCGTGGGCGTAAGCCGCGCGGGTCTGAGTGGCGCTGGCAAGAGTGATGCCCCACGCACCGGCGTCGAGCTGACGCTTGAACAGGGCCGGGGTCATGCTGGTTTTGCCGTGGGGCGCGAGTTCGGCGCCGCTGTCGCTGACGAATGCCTGCATCCAGCGAATGTTGTGCTCCAGCGCTTCGCGGTGCAGCACCAGCGCCGGCAGGCTGACGTCTCGCACCAGGTGCGCGCCGATGGCAGCGTCGCCCTTTTCTACAGCAGTATTGATGGCAGTCGTCATGGTCAAACTCCTCGCATTCATTCGCGGCCGCAGGCAGCCGCGGTTATTCGTTGATGCGCCGGGCGAGGCTGTTGGCGCTCTCGATCAATACCCGGCGATAGTCGTTGTAATGGGTCTTGGCATCGGCCCGTGGGGCGACGATGCACAAGGTGCAAATGGCTACGCCGGAAGGGTCTTTGACCGGTGCGGCGAAGCAGTGGGTGAAGGTGTCGGCGACGCTGTCGAAGGAGAAGAACCCATCGATGCCGGCCTGACGAATTTCCGCCAGAAAGCGCTCCAGCGGCAGCCGCTCGCCGTCGGGCAGGATGTAGTCGCCTTCGTCGATCAGGTCGATGATTTGCTGGTCACTCAGATGCGCGAGCAACAGACGCCCGGACGCGGTCCAGGGGATCGGCGCGTTTTCGCCGATATCGGAAGAGATACGGAAATGCCGCTCGCCCTCCTTCATCAACGCCACCGTGTATTTGCGCCCGTTGAGCAGGCACATCTGCGCGGTTTCGCGGGTCTGGCTGACGATCTCCTGCAAGGCATGATCGGCCTCTCGACTGAGGTCGAAATGACGCAAGTGCGCCTGCCCGAGAAAGTACAACTGCCGGCCCAGATAGACGTGACCGTCCTTGCCCACCGGCTCCAGAATCCGTCGCTCCAGCAGGGACGCGACGAGTTCGTAGACCGTGGATTTCGGGCTGCCGATACCGTTGGCGATGTCGTTCGGACGCAGTGGCTGGCCGATCTCCTTGAGGAAATCGAGAATATCGAACGCCCGGTCCAGACCGCGTGCCCGGCGCTTGATGGTGTCTTCGGTCATGTCATTGGGTTCCCATAAAAGTTGCCGGGATGGTAACTGGCCCGCGTTGTTGTGTCAGTCGGATCGCAGCCCTCACCCCCCGCCCTCTCCCGGAGGTAGAGGGAGCCTAACCGTATTGATGCAGATGCCTTCGCCTGACACCAAATCCTGCATCGACACAAATAAGTCCCCTCTCCCCCGGGAGAGGGCCAGGGTGAGGGGCAGCCTTCACTCAAACCTTCTTCTTGTACGCAATGCAGTCAATTTCAACCTTGCAATCAACCATCATGCTCGCCTGCACACAGGCCCGCGCCGGCGCGTGCTCCGGTTTGAAGTACTCGCCAAAAACCTTGTTGAAACTGCTGAAATCCCGTGGATCATCCAGCCACACCCCGGCACGCACCACATCTTCAAGGCCATACCCGGCCTCTTCGAGAATCGCGATCAGGTTCTTCATGGTCTGGTGGGTCTGCTCGACGATGCCGCCAACAATGATCTCGCCATCCACCGCTGGCACCTGACCGGAAACGTGCAGCCAGCCGTCAGCTTCAACGGCGCGCGCGAATGGACGAGGCTGGCCGCCTGCGGCGGTGCTGCCGGTGCCGTAACGAGTAATGCTCATGGGTGTTTCTCCTGATAAAGATTAAAACCGCGTGCTTTTGAGGAACTCAGCCAGACGCGGCGATTGCGGGCGTTCGAACAGTTCCTTGGGAGGTCCCTGCTCCTCGATTCGCCCCTGATTCATGAATACGATTTTGTCCGAGACCTCGAAAGCGAAGCGCATCTCGTGTGTTACCAGCAGCATGGTCATGCCGTCCTCGGCCAGCCCTTTGATCACGCTGAGCACTTCGCCGACCAGTTCGGGGTCGAGGGCTGAAGTGACTTCGTCGAACAGCATCAGGCTCGGGTTCATCGCAATCGCCCGGGCAATCGCCACGCGCTGTTGCTGGCCGCCAGACAACTGACCGGGAAAGTGATTGCGGCGCTCCAGCAGGCCGACCCGCTCCAGCCATTTCTCGGCCAGCACCACGGCTTCGTCCTTGTGCATTTTCTTCACCTTGAGCAGGCCCAGGGTGACGTTCTGCAACGCAGTCAAATGCGGGAACAAGTTGAATTGCTGGAATGCCATACCCGTCATCGCCCGATGACGAGCGATGATTTTCTCGCCATGCCGCACGCGCTTGCCATTGATCTCGTCGTAACCGATGGACTCGCCGTCGAGCAGGATCTGCCCGCCCTGAAACTCTTCGAGCATGTTCACGCAGCGCAGCAAGGTGGTTTTGCCCGAACCGCTGGAACCGATCAGCGTCACGACGTTGCCGCGTTGCATGCTCAGATCGACACCCTTGAGCACTTCGACTGCCCCGTATTGCTTGTGCAGACCGCGAATATCCAGCAACGGCTGGCCGTTTGCAGCGTTGGAAAGTTGAGCTTCAGTCATGGCAAGGCCACCCGCTTTTCAATGTGCCGGCCGAGTAATTCGATGCCGTAGTTGATGACGAAAAACAGAAAACCGGCGAACAGATAGAACTCCAAAGTCATGAAGGTCCGGGCGATGATCTGTTGGGTGCTGAGGAGCAATTCGGCCACGCCGATGACCGAGAGCAAGGTTGAGGCCTTGACGATTTCGGTGGACGAGTTGACCCACGTTGGCAGGATCTGCCGCAGCGCTTGTGGCAGCAGCACGTAACCGAGCGACTGGTAAAACGTCAGGCCAATCGCCTTGCCCGCTTCCATCTGCCCGCGCGGCAACGCTTGCAATGCACCGCGCACGATTTCCGCAACGTGCGAGCCGCAGAACAGCGTCAGCCCTAGCGCACCGGCCTGAAACGCGCTGATCTGCCAGCCGGCCGCTGGCGCCATATAGAAGCAGGCCAGCACCAGCACAAACACCGGCGTACCGCGAATGATGTCGACGTAAAACCGGAACGGCGCACGCATCCAGAACCTGCCGTAAGTCAGCACCAGGCCGGTGACGACGCCGAGCAACGTGCCGAACAATATCGCCAGCGCCGACACCTGCACGCTGGTCAGAAAGCCCTGCCACAAGGTTTCGCGGGCAATCCACAATTCATTCAGCCAACTGGGGGATTCGTACATCACAGCCTCCTATCGGCGGATCGCCAGACGCTGCTCGAGATAACGCAGCAGCATGGCGATGAGGTAACAGGCCGCGACATACAACGCCGTGGTCACCAGCCAGGTTTCGATCACCCGGTAGCTTTCGACGTTGATCTTGCGCGCGTAATAAGTCAGCTCCGGCACCGCTATCGCGGCGGCCAGCGAAGTGTCCTTGAACAGCGAAATAAAGTTGTTCGACAGCGCCGGCAGCACGTTACGCAGCATCACCGGCACGGTGACGTAGGCCTTGACCTGCCATTCGCCGAGGCCGATCGCCAACCCGGCTTCGCGCTGCCCTTTGGGGATGCTCAGCAAACCGCCCCGGAACACTTCGGTCAGGTAGGCGCCGGCATACAACGACAGCGTGATGATGAACGAGGGAATCTTGTCCAGCCGAATCCCAAGACTTGGCAACGCGAAGTAGATCAACAGAATCAACACCAGAATCGGCGTGTTACGGACCACCGTGACGTACACCGATGCCAGCACCCGCAAGGCGCGATGCTTCGACAGCAAGGCAAACGCCATCAGCAGGCCGATCACGCAGCCGATGGCGATCGACACCAGTGCCAACTGCAAGCCCAGACCGAGCCCCGCCAGCAAGGTGTCGAAATCGCGCCACACGGCGGCAAAGTTCAACTGATAGTTCATGGTCAGCAGTACCTTGAGCGGGGCGATCTGAATCGCCCCGCTCTCACGGGATCATTTGAATTCGACGGGGAAACCGATCGCGGGTGATGGCAGGTCAACGCCGAACCATTGCTTGAATGAAGCGGCGTAAGTCGGGAACTCAACGCCGGTCATGGCTTCATGCAGCGCGGTGTTGACGAAGTTCAGCCAGTCCTGATCGCCGCGTTTGACCGCACAGGCGTAGGTCTGTGGGCTCCACGCATAAGTCGGGCTGCGATAACGGCCAGGGTTCTGCACCATCAGGTATTTGACCGAAGACTGGTCAGTGGCGGCGGCATCGGCGCGACCGGAGTTGACTGCCTGATACATCAGATCGACGCTGTCGTACTGATCAACCTTGGCTTTGGGCAGTGCCTGATGCACCAGCTCTTCGGCGTAGACGTTTTGCAGAACGGCAACGGTGACACCGTCCCCGCCGGCCTGCAGGTCTTCGATTTCCTTGTACTTGCTGTTGTTCGGCAGCAGCAGGCCGACGCCTTCGCGGTAATACGGCAGGGTGAACGCCACTTGCTGGGCGCGGCTGGCGGTGACAGTGATGAACTGACAGCTCATGTCGACCTTGTCGGTCAGCAGGTTTGGAATCCGCGCATCGGACGACTGCACAACGAACTCGACCTTGCTCGGGTCGTTGAACAAACCCTTGGCCACAATCCGGGCGATGTCGATATCAAAGCCCTGCAACTTGCCGTCCGCCCCCTGAAAATGCCACGGCGCATTGGTGCTGCCGGTGCCCACAATCAATTTCCCACGGGCCAGGACACTGTCGAGCTTGCCATCGGCGGCCTGGGCCAGGCCCATGGCAGAGGACGAAGCCGCGAGAACAAAAATACACGCTTTGAACAAGGAAGGTCGGCGATGCATGGCAAGCACTCCAGGATGATGTTTATTCCGCTATACCGGAAGATGGTTTGTTACTACGGAATAGACAGCAGAAAGTGTGCCACAGGACTCGGGAAGAATCTGCAATGGGTTTAAATGTTTTTGGAATCAAGCACATGCACAAAGTGCAAAAAGGGGGCGTTACGCAGGTTGCGCTTTGGCGCGCTACCGTAGGCCACAAGGTGCGGGTAGTGGGTTCCCGTTTGGTGCGCCGGCGGGCGAAAAACATGCATTGTCAAAAGGCTTGGATATCTTCTGAGAGGGTGTTTAAGGCCGCGTTTTCGCAACATTCCGCATTTCTGCGTTTCGCGTCGGGTTGGTCTTGCCTATCCGTGGGAAAACGCTTGGCAGGGAGAGATACACCTGTAATTTCTGACAGTAGACGGTCCTTTCGACCTCCTTTAACGTCATGAACCTTCGAGGTCGTTGAAAAGGAGATTTCAATGAACGCCGTCATCCCGAGTTCAGATCTGGCTCCGGTCTACCGCAAAGCCCTGAAAACCTGGCGCCCGGTGATCCTGTATTTCGCTAGCGAGCACTGCCCCGCCTGTGAATCGGCCGGGCCGGTGTTTCGCAAGATTGCCGCGCCGTATCGGCTGCGGGCGGATATCTACATGCTGAACACCCGTGAATCGCCGCGCCATCCGCTGGTTACGGGCACGCCGACCGTGCTGTTCTACAAGCACGGCAGGCTGGTCAAGAAGCTCAAGGGGATTGGTACAGAGGAAACGCTGGCAGCGGACTTTGCCCGGCACATCGGCAAGACCAAGGCACCGGCGGTGCAGCGCAAGCAGCGACATGACGTTGCGTGGTTGCGTCAGTTCCTGCGACAGCTTTGCACCATTCCCCGTGGGCGGTCACTTCGAAGCTGCGCGGTACCCATGTAGGAGCTGCGGCACGCTGCGCCTACAGGGTTTTGCGTCGTTCAGGGGACCTGTGGGAGCCTGCTGGCGATAGAGTCAGCGCAGACAGTCAGATTTACGCAGTTTCACGCACCAACAACACCCGCGTAACCCGCCGCTCCTCGACCGCTTTGACCGTCATCTGCCAGCCGGCATATTCCAGGCGATCGCCCTTCATCGGCAACCGATCAAGCAAACTCATCACCAGCCCGGCCATGGTCTGATAATCCTCGGTGGGTTCGGCGCCGAACCCGGTGCGCTGACGCACACGCGTCAGGTTCAATGCGCCGCTGACAATAAACCCGCCCTGCTCCTCGACCACGTCCGGGCCTTCGATTTCGCTGGCATCGGGCAACTCACCGGCAATCGACTCGAGGATGTCGGTCATGGTCAGCACGCCGACAAAATCGCCGAATTCATTGACCACGAATGCAATGTGGGTCGATGCCGCGCGCATCTGTTCCAGCGCGTTGAGGATCGAATAGCTGTCGAGCAGATTGATCGTCTTGCGCGCCAGGTGTTCCAGATTCGGCTCGGTACCCGCCAGGTATTCCTTGAGCAATTCCTTTTTGTGCACGAAGCCCAGCGGTTCATCCACAGCGCCATCACGGATGAGCGGCAGACGCGAGTAGGACGAGTGCATCAACTTGGTACGAATCGCCTCGGCATCGTCTGCCAGGTCGATACTGTCGACGTCGGCCCGCACGGTCATCAGTTGGCGGATCGGCCGCTCGGCCAGTTGCAGCACACCGCTGATCATCACTCGCTCGCGACGGTCGAACAGCTCGGCGCTTGGCGCATCACCGTTGTCCAGCAAATCGGAAATCTCCTCGCCGACTTCCTCCGCCGCCAGTGTGCGACCGCCCAACAGACGCATGACTGCGTGGGCGGTGCGCTCACGAATCGGGCGCAGGCCCTGCATCGAGCGTTTGCGTCGAGCGCGGGCAATCTGGTTGAACACTTCGATCAGGATCGAGAAACCGATGGCCGCGTACAAGTAGCCTTTCGGGATGTGGAAGCCCAGACCTTCAGCGGTCAGGGCAAAACCGATCATCATCAAGAAGCCCAGACACAGCATGATGACCGTCGGGTGAGCGTTGACGAAGCGCGTCAGCGGCTTGCTCGCAACGATCATCAGGCCAATGGAGATGATCACTGCGATCATCATCACCGCCAGCTCATCGACCATGCCCACAGCAGTAATCACCGCGTCGAGGGAGAACACGGCGTCGAGCACGACGATCTGCGCAACGATCGGCCAGAACAGTGCGTACGCCGTGTTGCTCGTACGCTCGCCGACATGACCTTCGAGCCGTTCGTGCAACTCCATGGTGGCCTTGAACAACAGGAACACACCGCCAAACAGCATGATCAGGTCTCGACCGGAGAAGCTCTTGTCGAACACCTCGAACAGCGGCTGCGTGAGGGTGACCAGCCAGGAGATACTCGCCAACAGGCCCAGGCGCATGATCAATGCCAGCGACAGACCGATGATCCGCGCACGGTCACGCTGATGCGGCGGCAGTTTGTCCGCAAGAATTGCGATGAACACCAGGTTGTCGATACCCAGCACCAGTTCCAGCACGATCAATGTCAACAAGCCTAACCAGGCCGTGGGATCCGCTAACCATTCCATAAAACGTCTCGATCTCTATTCAGTAAATTCAGGCTGCCGGGCACGGCAAAGCGCAACGCGAAGGCTCTGGGGCCGCGTTATCAACCATAGTCGTGTATCGGAAAACCGGATGTTGCGAGTGCGTCAAGACCGCGCCATGGCGCGAGGGGAACGTTCTTCGTATCTGAAGACTGGGAGGCTCCGAGCGGGTGTTCATGTAAATCCTGAATGAAAAAAGGCCTTGAAGCGTACAGCCTGAAGTGACTTTTCCTACAGCTCGAAATCATTTCAAAATCTGTAACAACCCCAAATCCCCATGTAGGAGCTGCCGCAGGCTCGGGCCGCGATCGGACGATCTTTTGATCTTGTTTTTAAAATCAAAGTCAAAAGATCGCAGCCTTCGGCAGCTCCTACAGGTTTGAATCCGTGAATTCAGAGCGGGACTTCAGGCCGGGATAAGATCATCAATATGCCGATAATCCGCATCCAGCGCCCCGGCCAGATCTTTCGCCCGCCCCAACCGGATGGGCCCACGCTCGATGTCGATCAACAGCCCCGGGCATTCCAGCGCCGGCAAACCTGTCCACGCTTTCAAACGTCCATCCGTGACCACCAGCAAGCGCTGTTGCTCGGCCGGGAAGCGCTTGCGCCGGACCGTCAGCCATTGCTGCGCCTGCGATAATGCCGCGACTAACGGCGTACCGCCGCCCGCACCCAAGCCATCAAGCCAGGTGCGCAAATCGCGGGATGCTTTCAAACCCTGCACCTGCCACTTCGGTGTTGCACCACTGGCGGTCAGCAATGCCAACCTCGCACGTTGTCGATAGGCGTCATCGAACAGCTGCGCGAGCAGGCCTTTGGCATCGCTCAATGCCTGATGACGGCGCGTCGACGCCGAGGCATCGACGATCACCAGCCACAACTCATGGGGCGTGCGCGTGCGCAGTTGGAACAGCAGGTCTTCACGACGTTGCGGACGCCCCTTGAGCAGCGTTCCCGGCCAGTTCACTGAACCACTGCGAGACGCGTGACGTTTGCCCTGGCGTCCGTTGTCGAGCCGACCGGCACGAGGTCTGGCATTCGCCCCCACGTCGGATCGGGGGCGAATGCCTAGGGCTTTTTTGGCCAGCTCGGGATTTCGCGGCGGCTGCCCGTGGCGAGCGCCGGCGCCGGCATGTCGCCCCACTGGCCCTGCCCTTCGCTCGGGTTGGCTGCAGCGTTTTCCGGGGATTGCGCCGGTTGTTTAGGGCTTGAGGATGGCTGTTCACGACGACGATGACGCAAGGCAGATTCGGCCACTGCGTCGATGTCTTCTTCGCCAATCGCCTCCGCTGCGCGCCATGCTGCGTGCGCACGCGCCGCACGCAGCCACACCAGATCGGCGCGCAAGCCGTCGACACCGGCGGCAAAACAGCGCTCGGTGATTTGCGCCAGTGCAGCATCGTCCAGAGGAATGCCGGCCAACGCGCTACGAGCGTTTTCACAGCGTTCGCGCAAACCTTGCTGGGCGGTTTCCCACTGCGTGCAGAACGCTTGCGGGTCGCTGTCGAAGTCGAGGCGTCGACGAATGATCTGCCCGCGCTCGGCCGGCGCTGTGTGGCCGCTGAGCGCGACGTTCAGGCCAAAGCGATCGAGCAACTGCGGGCGCAACTCGCCCTCTTCCGGGTTCATCGTGCCAATCAGGACGAATTTCGCCGAGTGCCGATGGGAGATGCCATCGCGCTCGACCACGTTGGTGCCGCTGGCCGCCACGTCGAGCAGCAGATCCACCAAGTGGTCGGGCAGCAGATTGACTTCGTCGACGTAGAGCACGCCGCCGTCAGCCTTGGCCAGCACGCCGGGGGAAAACTGCGCGCGACCCTCGCTGAGGGCGGCGTCGAGATCGAGGGTGCCGACCAGACGTTCTTCGGTGGCGCCCAGCGGCAAAGTGACGAACTGACCGCTGGCGAGCAGGTCCGCCAAGCCCCGGGCCAGGGTCGACTTGGCCATGCCGCGTGGGCCTTCGATCAGCACGCCACCGATTTTCGGGTCGATGGCGGTGAGACACAGGGCGAGTTTGAGGTCATCGGCGCCGACCACGGCGGAGAGTGGGAAATGCGGGGTGTCGGTCATTTGGGCTTTTCTCTTTCGTAGTCGTTGGTGTGCTTGAGCATTTGGGTGTGTCAGGTGGTGTTGCCCTCACCCTAGCCCTCTCCCAGAGGGAGAGGGGTCTGATCGGGGGATGTTGTGAAAATACGCCGACCTGAAACGCCCTGCCGAATCCATAATCGACTCGGCCATGGCACAAGACACTTCGGTCGGCTCCCTCTCCCTCCGGGAGAGGGTTGGGGTGAGGGTAGTTTTTGAACGGCTACACATCTTCCTCTATATCCAGCAACAAGTTTTCCAGCGCCTCTTTATACGCCCCCGGTTCCTGCCACATCCCGCGTTGCTGCGCTTCCAGCATGCGCTCGGTCATGTCCCGCAGTGCATGTGGATTATGCTCGCGGACAAAATCGCGAGTGGCCGGATCAAGCAGATAAGCGTCAGCCAGCAATGCGTATTGATGATCATCGATCAACTGCGTGGTGGCATCGAATGCGAACAGGTTGTCGACCGTTGCCGCCAGTTCAAACGCACCTTTGTAGCCGTGACGCTTGACCCCGTCGATCCATTTCGGATTGGCCGCACGCGAGCGGATGACCCGATTCAACTCTTCTTTCAAAGTGCGGATCTTCGGCAAGTCCGGCTGGCTATGATCGCCGTGATAACTGGCCGCCGCTTCACCGCGCAGGGTTTCCACGGCGGCGAGCATGCCGCCCTGGAACTGGTAATAGTCGTTGGAATCAAGCAAGTCGTGCTCGCGGTTGTCCTGATTCTGCAGCACCGCTTGCACCTGACTCAGGCGCTGGACGAACTGTTCGCGGGCAGCGGTGCCTTCATCGGCACCGCCATAGGCGTAAGCGCCCCAGTTCAGGTAAACCTCGGCCAGATCCTCGCGGGTCTGCCATAGACGACCGTCGATGGCGCCTTGCACACCGGCGCCATAAGCTCCGGGTTTGGCCCCAAAGATTCGCCAACCGGCCTGGCGCCGTGCGGCCTCTTCATCCACGCCCGTTTGCAGCAAGGCCTCGCGTTCGGCGCGCACTTTGGCTGCCAGAGGGTTCAGATCGTCGGGCTCGTCCAGTGCCGCCACCGCTTGCACGGCGGCGTCGAACAAACGGATCAGGTTGGCAAACGCATCGCGGAAGAATCCGGAGACCCGCAGCGTCACATCGACCCGCGGTCGGTCCAGAAGGCTCAGCGGCAGGATCTCGAAATCGTCGACTCGCTGGCTGCCTGTGGCCCATACCGGGCGCACGCCCATCAGCGCCATGGCCTGGGCAATGTCATCACCGCCGGTGCGCATCGTCGCCGTGCCCCATACCGACAGGCCGAGTTGGCGCAGATGGTCGCCGTGGTCCTGCAAATGTCGTTCGAGAATCAGCGTGGCCGACTGGAACCCGATGCGCCACGCGGTGGTGGTCGGCAGGTTGCGCACGTCCACCGAGTAAAAGTTGCGCCCTGTCGGCAGTACGTCGAGACGGCCGCGACTCGGCGCACCGCTCGGACCGGCCGGGACGAAACGGCCGCTGAGGGCATCGAGCAGGCCGCGCATTTCTGCCGGACCGCAGGCGTCGAGGCGCGGGGCGACGACTTCGCGCAGGCCCTGGATGATCAGATGCACATCAGACCACCCCGGCCCCTGTGGCAGCGAGCCGGTTCGCGAAAGCGGTGGGTCAGTTAAATCTATGACACCTGACACGGCGCCTTCGCGAGCAGGCTCGCTCCCACAGGTACGGTGCAGGGTTTCAGAGATCAGTTCGGCGGCGAACAGCTCGAGGCGTTCGCGGGTGTCGCCGGCGGTGCGCCAGACTTCATCGGTCACGGTTTGCAGTTCGATGGGACGCGAGCCAACCCACGGCTCAGCCAGCGCACAATCCAGCGGATCAAAGCCCAGTTCAAACGCCTTGGCCAGTGCCCGCAACAGGCTCGACTGCGCCCCTTTGCCATCGCCGCGCGGAATGCGCAGCAACGCCAGCAAGGTATCGATACGCAAACGCCCGGAGGGTGATTCGCCAAAAATGTGCAAGCCATCGCGGATCTGCGATTCCTTCAAATCACACAGATATGTGTCCAGACGCGGCAGCCAGATCGCGGCATCGGCATCGCTGTCCATCGCGGCATCCAGTTGCAATTCGCGGTCGATCTGCGTATCGCGCACCAGTTGCAAAATATCGCGCTGCAATTCGCGGGCGCGGCGTGGATCGAGCAGCTGCGCTTCGTAATATTCGTCGGCCAACAGTTCCAGATTGCGCAGCGGGCCATAGGTTTCGGCGCGGGTCAGCGGCGGCATCAGGTGATCGATGATCACCGCTTGCGTGCGCCGTTTGGCCTGGGCGCCCTCGCCCGGATCGTTGACGATAAACGGATAGATATTCGGCAACGGCCCAAGCAGCGCATCCGGCCAACAGTGTTCCGAGAGGCCGACGCCCTTGCCCGGCAGCCATTCAAGGTTGCCGTGTTTGCCGACGTGGATCACGCCGTGGGCGCCATAGGTGTTGCGCAGCCAGAAATAGAACGCCAGATAACCGTGCGGTGGCACCAGATCCGGGTCGTGGTACACCGCGCTCGGATCGACCTGATAACCGCGCGCCGGTTGGATGCCGACGAACGTCAGGCCAAAGCGCAACCCGGCAATCATCAAGCGCCCGTCGCGGCACATCGGATCGTTTTGTGGCGGGCCCCAGCGCTCGATCACTGCCGCGCGATTGGCCTCGGGCAGTGCGTTGAACATCGTCAGGTAATCGTCCATCGCCAGACTTTGCTGGCACGGGCGCTGATCAATCGTGTCGAAGTCATTGCTGACGCCACCGAGCAATTGCTGGATCAGCGCGGTGCCGCTGTCCGGCAACTCGGCCGTTAGCGGATAACCCTCGGCCTGCAACGCCCGCAAGATATTCAGCGCTGCCGCCGGCGTGTCGAGGCCGACACCATTGCCGATGCGCCCGTCGCGAGTCGGGTAGTTGGCGAGAATCAGCGCAATGCGTTTCTCGGCATTCGGTACGCGCGCCAGATCGATCCAGCGTCGTGCCAGTTCTGCGACAAAATCCATGCGTTCGGGTTGCGCCCGATAGCAGACCACGTCGGACTGACTGCGCTCGCTGCGCCAGGCCAGATCCTTGAAGCTGATCGGGCGGCTGATGATGCGTCCGTCGAGTTCCGGCAAGGCAATGTGCATCGCCAGATCCCGCGGGCCGAGGCCCTGCTCGCTCTCGCGCCAACCGGGTTCGTTGTCCTGAGCGCAGATCGCCTGAATCACCGGGATGTTGCGGCGAAACGGCCGCAAGTGCGGCGCTTCGGGACTCGACTGAGCAAAACCGGTGGTGTTGAGAATCACCCCCGCCTCGACTTCATCCAGCCAATCCTCGACCACCGACAGACAGCCGGGTTCTTTCAGACTCGCCACCGCAATCGGTAAAGGGTTCAGCCCTGCCGCTTGCAAGCGCTGGCAGAAAACATCGATGAACGCGGTGTTCGCCGCCTGCAAGTGCGAGCGGTAAAACAGCACCGCCGCGACCGGTTGATCGGGCCGCCAATCGGCCTGCCAGTCACTCAGTGCAGCGCTGATTTTTTGTGGATGGTAAATCGCCGTGCGTGGCAGGGATTGTGGTTCGCCCCACGGGTAATCGCGGGCGAGCCAACGGCTGGCCAGGCAATGAAAGAAATCCACTGCGTTGCCCATGCCGCCCTGACGCAGGAACTGCCAGAGCCGGTCACGATCCTCGGCGTTGACGGTGCTCAGGTCACTGAGCTCCGGATCGGGACGATCATCACCCGGCACCAGAATCACGTGCACGCCGCGCTCTGACAACTCGATCAAACGCTCGACGCCGTAACGCCAATAGGCAATACCGCCGTGCAGCGAGATCAGAATGACTTTGGCGTGACGCAGCACCTCATCGACGTAGAGGTCGACCGAAGCGTGATTCTGCACCTGCATGGGATTGGCCAGGCGCAGGCTCGGATAATCCTCGGGCAATTGCTGCGCAGCTTCGGCGAGCAGCGCCAGGCTGGAATCGCCGCTGCACAGAATCACCAGCTCGGCGGGGGTTTGCCCCAGGTCCGCGATGTTGTCATCCGAGACGAAACCGCCGGGCTGGGTCCTGAGCAGGTGCATGGGTTAAACGCTGAGCGCAGCGCGCAGTTGCGCTTCGAGTTGCGCGGCGTCGAGCTCCTGACCGATCAACACCAGACGCGTGACGCGCGCTTCATCGGCGCCCCACTGACGGTCGAAATGCTTGTCGAAGCGCGTACCCACGCCTTGAATCAGCAAACGCATCGGCTTGTTCGGGATCGCCGCAAAGCCCTTCACACGCAGGATGCCGTGCTTGACCACCAGTTGCGTCAGCGCGTCGAGCAATAGGCTTTCGTCGGCTTGCGGCAGTTCGATGGAGATCGAATCGAAGGCGTCGTGATCGTGGTCATCGTGGTCGTCATCACCGTCGTGGTGATGGTCGTGATGGCTGTGACGGCTGTCGATGTGTTCTTCGGAACCGGCGCCGAGGCCGATCAGCACGTCCAGCGGCACGCGACCACTGCTGGCTTCGATGATCTTCACCGCTGGCGGCAGCTCTTCGGCAACTTCCAGGCGTACGCGCGCCAGGTCTTCAGGGCTGATCAGATCGGATTTGTTGAGGATGACGAGGTCGGCGCTGGCCAGTTGGTCGGCGAACAATTCGTGCAGCGGCGATTCGTGATCCAGGTTCGGGTCGAGTTTGCGCTGGGCATCGACTTGATCCGGGAACGCGGCGAAGGTGCCAGCGGCCACGGCCGGGCTGTCGACCACGGTGATCACCGCGTCAACCGTGCAGGCGCTGCGGATTTCCGGCCACTGGAAGGCTTGTACCAACGGTTTTGGCAGGGCCAGGCCAGAGGTTTCGATGAGGATATGGTCGAGGTCACCGCGACGGGCAACAAGCTCGCGCATTACCGGAAAGAACTCTTCCTGAACGGTGCAGCACAGGCAGCCGTTGGCCAGTTCATAGACGCGGCCGGTGGCTTCTTCTTCGGTGCAACCGATGGTGCATTGCTTGAGGATTTCACCGTCGATGCCCAACTCGCCAAACTCGTTGACGATCACCGCAATACGGCGGCCCTGCGCGTTGTCGAGCATGTGCCGCAGCAGCGTGGTTTTGCCCGAGCCGAGGAAGCCGGTAACGATGGTGACAGGGAGTTTGGCCAGTGTTTTCATCGGTATGCCCTTTGGCAAAGTGGCGGGCATACGGGACGAGAACCGGCACCGCGCGTGCGTGCCTGGAGAGTTCGCCACCGGATCACCCCGCCCGGTTGAATTGAGAATCTGTGACGAGGCAGGTCTCCTGGCTGACGGTGTTCAGGCGCTGGGCCTGGCATTCGCTGCGCCTTCCCGCGGGCTCTGTGGATTGAGCTTGCAGTGGCGTGGCAGCGAATATCACCGTTCACAGTTGCGGGGGCAGCCGCGGCATTGACCGCGTTCCCTTCTTAGCTTCGGCAATGCCGAAGAACCTCGAAGGCGCAAGGCTACGCATGGTGCAGTGGTGGGTCAATGTTTGGATACGGGGCATCCGTTGCTGCGGGTGCTGCCGCTGGCGGTTTCGCTCTTACAGCGAGTCCCTTTTTCAAACGCCAAAAAGAAACCACAAGGTTTTGCCGCGTTTTTGGTTACTTTTGAGGCGTTTGTCAAAAGTGACCCGCCGTAAGGGCGGAACCGTAATCAGCCACACCCGCAGCAACGGATAAGCCCCCAAAGCAAATTGACTAAAAACCCCACACCATGCTCTCCTACACAACTTGTTACGGGTGCCCTTCACAGGGTGAAACGGGAAACCGGTGAATCATGTGCTTTACTCAGAGCCATGTCAGTCCGGTGCTGCCCCCGCAACGGTAAGCGAGCGAAGCGTCAGATCCACTGTGCCATTGCGGCATGGGAAGGTGACGCTTGCAGGTCGGCCTGACGCCAACCCCTCGTGAGCCCGGAGACCGGCCCGCAACACCCAGCGCGCACCTGCGTCGCTGAACATAACAAACCCGCGGTGGGCGGGCGCTGTTTGAACCTCTGCGTGCCCGCGCCGCAGGGGTTTTCATGCGCTCTATTCACCTGCTGACATTCCAGAGGGAAGCGCCATGTCAATCATCACCAGCACCGGCAGCAACACGGACAAAATCTCCAGCACCGCCACCCTGAGCCAGCGCCTGACCGCCGCCATTTTCGCGGCGATCCTGGGCGCAGGCCTCGTCTATTTCGCGGGTTTCTCGCACATCGAAGCCGTGCACAACGCGGCTCACGACACCCGCCACAGCGCCGCGTTCCCGTGCCACTGAGACCTGCCGACATGATCAAGCGAATTGCTCAAACCGCAGGTTTCACCGGTCTGCTGGCCGCCCTGCTGCTCACGCTGCTGCAAAGTTTCTGGGTGTCGCCGCTGATTCTTCAAGCCGAAACCTATGAAAAATCCGAACCTGTTGCCGCCGTTCACGAACACGCCGCCGGCACTGCCGCGCACACCCATGATGCCGAAGCCTGGGAGCCGGAAGACGGCTGGCAGCGGGTGGTCTCGACCACGGGTGGCAATCTGGTGGTGGCCGTGGGTTTTGCCCTGATGCTGGCCGGCCTCTACACCCTGCGCGCGCCGACCAAAACCTCGCAAGGTCTGCTGTGGGGTCTGGCCGGTTACGCGACGTTCGTCCTCGCACCGACCCTGGGCTTGCCGCCTGAACTGCCGGGCACTGCCGCAGCGGATCTGGCTTCGCGGCAGTTGTGGTGGATCAGCACCGCCGCTTCAACCGCTGCCGGTTTGGCGTTGATTGCGTTCAGCCGTCATTGGCTGATGAAAATCCTCGGTGTGGCCATCCTCGCTGTACCGCACGTGATCGGCGCGCCGCAACCGGAAGTGCATTCGATGCTCGCTCCAGAAGCACTGGAAGCGCAGTTCAAAATCGCCTCGCAATTGACCAACGTAGCGTTCTGGCTGGCCTTGGGCGTGATCAGCGCCTGGTTGTTCCGCCGCAAGAACGACGGTCAATACCACGCATGACGACTGACAGCGCAGCGCCGACTTTCGTGGTCGGTCTGGGCTGCCAGCGCGGCTGCCCTGCGAGCACGCTGCGCGCGTTACTCGATCAAGCCTTGCAAGCCAATCGCATCGAACTGCATGCGGTGAAGGCTTTGGCCAGTATCGACTTGAAGCGCGATGAGCCAGGCCTGCAGGAACTCGCGAATCAACTGGCCCTGCCGTTGCTGTACTTCAGCAGTGAGGAATTGGCCAGTTATGAACCGCAACTCAGCCACCATTCGCAGATTGCCTTCGAACGCACCGGTTGTTATGGCGTAGCGGAAAGCGCCGCACTGGCGCTCGCCGAACAGCTGATTCAGGCACCGGCAAAGCTCCTGATTTCCCGACAAAAATACGCACAGGCAACGCTGGCATTGGCCGGCGCCGCGTAAATTCCCGATAATCCCCGCCATCAATCATGAGCAATCTTCATCTGAAGCGTTGCCGCGCCTATTTCCCAAGGATTCAACGATGACCGTTTACTTCATCGGCGCCGGCCCAGGCGACCCGGAATTGATCACCGTAAAAGGCCAGCGGCTTATTCGCAGTTGCCCCGTGATCATCTACGCAGGCTCGCTGGTACCGGCGGCGGTGCTCGACGGTCATCAGGCACAGACACTGGTCAATAGCGCTGAATTGCATCTGGAGCAGATCATCGATCTGATCAAAACCGCCCATGCCCAAGGTCAGGATGTGGCGCGGGTGCATTCCGGAGATCCGAGTCTGTATGGCGCAATTGGCGAGCAGATCCGCTATCTGCGTGAACTGAATATCCCGTTTGAAATCATCCCCGGAGTGACAGCGACCGCGGCATGCGCGGCGTTGCTGGGCGCAGAACTCACACTGCCTGACGTGTCGCAAAGCGTGATCCTGACCCGCTATGCCGACAAGACGGCAATGCCCGCCGGCGAAGAGTTGGGCAGTCTGGCGCAGCATGGCGCGACGATGGCGATTCATCTGGGGGTCAATCATCTGGAAAAGATCCTGACTGAACTGCTGCCGCATTACGGCGCCGACTGCCCGATCGCGGTGATTCACCGAGCGACCTGGCCGGATCAGGACTGGGTGGTGGGGACGCTGGCGGATATCGCCGAGAAGGTTGCCGCCAAAGGCTTTCGCCGCACAGCGTTGATTCTGGTTGGGCGGGTGCTGGGAAGTGAGGTGTTCAGCGAGTCATCGCTGTATCGCGCCGGGCATGCGCATCTGTATCGCCCATGACGGCCGCTTCGCGAGCACGGTTGGTGAACGACATGGCTTCAATGTGGGAGCGAGCCTGCTCGCGAAGGCGTCCTGGAATTTCACACAAAAAAAACGGCACTCACGGGTGCCGTTTTTTTATGCTCGCAGTGAACACCTGACTTAGTAGTAGGCGTTTTCTTTCTGCGTATGGTCAGTCACGTCGCGAACGCCTTTTAGCTCCGGAATACGCTCAAGCAAGGTGCGCTCGATGCCTTCCTTCAGGGTCACGTCTGCCTGGCCGCAGCCTTGGCAACCACCACCGAACTGCAAAACAGCGATGCCGTCTTCAACCACATCAATCAGACTGACCTGACCGCCGTGGCTGGCCAGCCCCGGGTTGATTTCGGTTTGCAGGTAATAGTTGATGCGCTCGTTGACCGGGCTTTCGGCGTTGACCATCGGTACTTTGGCGTTTGGCGCCTTGATGGTCAGTTGGCCGCCCATGCGGTCGGTGGCGTAATCGACAACGGCGTCATCGAGAAACGCTTCGCTGAACGAATCGATATAAGCGGTGAAGCTTTTCAGCCCCAGCGCGGTGTCTTCAGGTTTTTCTTCGCCCGGCTTGCAGTAGGCAATGCAGGTTTCGGCGTATTGGGTGCCAGGCTGGGTGATGAAGACGCGGATGCCGATGCCCGGGGTGTTCTGCTTGGAAAGCAGATCGGCCAGGTAATCGTGGGCGGCGTCAGTAATGGTAATAGCGGTCATGGAAACTCCTCGCAGGCTTGTGGCGGAGTTTACGCCAATCATTGCGCCGGACAAAGTCCTAGTATTTTTGTCGGGAATGATTCTCGACGGAACGCTCATCTATTTGCGCCTTGAGCCAACGATAGCTGCGTTTTTCCACCCATTCGTAGCTCAGCCACGAGCCCGCACCAATGGCCAGCACACATACGATAAACATCAGATACGGGTTGATGGCGTATCGTTGAGCGATAAATCCACCTGCAGACAGCACCAGCACATGCATCAAATACACCGAATATGAACAATCCCCGAGCAGCTTGAGCGCTTTGCTGCGCTCGACGTAGCGCTCCAGCGCGATGCACGCCATGACCAGTACCGCGCTCGGCACGCCCCAGTTCAATAGTCTCGGCCCAGGAGGAAGATGATAGATCGCTGTTAATGCACCAACGATGCCCAACAGCGGCAGCCATAACCCCGCCCCGATCAGCCCCCGGCGGTAGAGCACGCCGATGCCGATCCCCAGCAAAAATTCATAGACGATGTCTGCCCGGTAAAACTCGTTGAGCAAGCCGAACGCCTGGCAGGCGGCAAACAACAGCGTCGCGACCACCAGCAGGCGCACCTGCCAGCGAAACACCAGCGCGCAGGCAAACAGCACGTAGAAAAGCATTTCGTAATTGAGTGTCCAGCCGACATTTAGCGTCGGGTAGATGCCGTAACCACCAGGGTTTTGCGTCGGGATAAACAGTAACGATGACAGTAGATGACGCCATTCCAGCGTCTGATCCGGCAACAACGGATGGGCGAACACCACCAGCAGCGCCATCAACAGCGTGTACAGCCAGTACGCCGGGACGATGCGAAACAGCCGATACAGAAGGAATTTTCCGGGTCGCAGATCCTTGTCTTCGGTGGACAGGAAAATTACCAGACCGCTGATGACAAAGAAGATGTCGACCCCCACCGCGCCCTTGTCGATGAACAACTGGCCAATCGGCCCGCGCGCCTGGAAGCCGAAAAAAATCTGCATGAAGTGATGGCAGACCACCGTCCACGCGGCAAGCGCCCGCAAGGCCTGCACTGAAATCAACATCGATCACTCCTGTCCAACCCCTCAAACCACCGCAAAACCCGTGTGGAGTGGACTAGCTCGCGATGACGGAAGGTCTGGCACCAGAAATGCTCAAGGGGCCGGGGCAATCGCGAGCAGGCTCAGTTCCACAGGGGTTTTGCGATGCTGCTTGAAAACTGGGACAGCAGGTATTACTCAAATGATCAAAGATTCTCGTAGCGGTTCATGTCCAGCACGCCCTCTTCCACCGGATCGGTTTCGTGGATGTACTGACTCAAATCGTGGAAATAGAACCAGAATTGCGGATGACTGCGACGAATACCCCAGCGTTCGACGATTTTTTCGAAACGGTTGGCATCCTTGGCACTCTCCATCGCATCGACGAACGCCGGCACCTGATCAGCGGGAACGTTGAAAATGAAGTTCGGATAACTGCTGAGCACACCCGGATAGATGGTCAGCGTATCCAGCCCCGGCTGATAGCGCAGGGACTCACCCAGCAGAAACGCCACGTTACTGTGCGCGCGGTTGCGCATAAGGCTGTAGGCCTCGCGTTTGCCACTGGCCGTTTCGACACGCAGCATGGTCGCTTCCGGCAATTGATCGATGACCTTCAAACCGGCCGCCGGGCGTGAAGTCAGACGGCTCAGCGCCTGCTCGGCATTTTGCAACGCCGGATCGATATTCGGCCGCGAGCAATAAGCGCCGGCGCAACGGTTGATCGGGTCTGGCCGCGCATTGAGGTCGCCGTAGCGCGCGAGCAACTGCATGGCGAAGTCGTGTTTCGGATCCTTCTCATCGAGTTTCAGCGCGGTCGGTTTGTCGTCGTCGATGGCTTCGTAATCGAGCCACATCTTGAACTGGCCACCGCTCTGGTACCAATCGTTGAGGTAGTCCTCACGGGAATCGGCCGGCATCAGGCGCAGGAAGTTCTGCTCGGCACCGTTGCGGATCAGGTCGAAATACAGGCGGGTTTGCGCCTGATGCGAGACATTGCCGAAGACATCGAAGTTGACCGCCAACTGGTAATAGGTGCGTTCCAGCAGCGGGTAGTCGAACAGCCACATCGTTTGCGGCACTTCACCAATCAGGCCTTTGGTCACCGAGGCACTGTCAAAGTGGCGGAAGATGCTCAGCAACGCGTTGTCGTTGCCCGCCCACAGGGTCGACCAGCTCGGCGCCGGCAAGTCGGCGTAACTGTCGCGACGCAGCGCCTCGTATTCATTACGTTTGTCACGGTAGTTGCGCCACAGGCTCAGCACACTGCCGACATCGTCGTTCTGCCCGGGCATGGCCAGCAACGGCGTGGCCTGGCCGCGATAGTTGGGGTCGGTGATGTACAGGTCATGTTCCGGCGCCTGGAACAGTGCCCAGAAGTTATCGCGAATCACGTCGGTCGCGATCTGCCCCCGACACACCGGGCCGCGGATAAACGTGCGGACGAAGTATTCAGCGTTGTCGAGCATGAACTGATAGCGCGCCTGCGCCGGAATCGCCTCGAATGTGACAAACGGATTGGCCCGGCTCTGCGGCCCGTAACCCGGCAGCGCGTTGACCTGCCAGTCGCCGCTATAGAACAGGCTTTTTACCCGCGCCATCTTCGCCGCGCTCAGCGGATAGGTGATGTGGGTCTTGTGTACGATCACACCCTGTATCGGCCACAAGCGGTAATACACCCGCGTGCCGGGATCGTCATTGGGGCGGCGGGTGGCGATCAGGTCGATCGGCTGACCGGGCGGCGTACGCGAGCGTACCCACTGAAAAAAGTGCCCGGGCTCGCCGCCCTTGAAGTAGATGTGGGCCAGATACAAGTGCTCGAACAACCAGCGGCCGACCAGACTTTCCCGTGCCCCGGGCAGGTTGAGCAGATTCTCCCATTGCACAATCTGCATCGCTTCCTGGGCGCTCGGCGCCAGGCCTTGTTCGTCGATTGGCGCACCGGAGGCCAGCCAGCGCTGCAAGGTCTGGTATTGCTGATCGGTCAGGCCAGTGACGGCCAGCGGCATGCCTTCTTTCGGGTGAGCCCCTGCATAGCCGTCAAATTCCGCGGGCATCGCGCACATGTTCGGGCGGTTGAGACCCAGGACTATGTTTTCCGGCAGTTTGGCGTTGGGCTCAAGCGGGGTCTTGTGCCCCAGCTCCAGCATGCGCGCCATCAGTGCAGCCTGACTGCCCTGGGCGTCGAGCACCGAGTAAAAGCCTTTCTGCTGCCAGGCGCGTTGGCCGAAAGCGTCGTAGAACAATCGCGTGGTCGGCGCCGCCTGACTGCGCTCGCCGTCGTACACCGGCATTTTGCTCGCGCCACGCCCGGCGCCCTCGCCACTGCCCAGATTGAGCTGGCAGGCAGAGTCGTAGCACGCATGGCAGGCCACGCACTTCTCGGTGAAGATCGGCTGAATGTCGCGGCTGTATGAAATCGAGGATGAGATCGAAGGATCTTGCGCAGCGGCGCCCCAGCTTATGAACAGCAAGAAAATGCTGATGACGCGGTATGACATGCCCGGAATCCCGATCCTGAAGAAAAACGCTGCGATTCTACAGTTCTGACGCTCGTACCAACATGAGTGATATTCATGCAAAACCTGCACATGCTCCAAAACCGCACAGGTTTGTTATGATCCCGCTCCTTCGTAATGGTCTTTCCGAGTAGTCCAAATGTCCGATCGCAGCGTCCGCCTTCAAGCCCTCAAGCAAGCTCTCAAAGAGCGCATTCTGATACTCGACGGCGGCATGGGCACGATGATCCAGAGCTACAAGCTCGAAGAGCAGGATTATCGCGGCAAACGCTTCGCGGACTGGCCGAGTGACGTCAAGGGCAACAACGACCTCTTGGTACTCACCCGTCCTGACGTGATCGGCGGCATCGAAAAAGCCTATCTGGATGCTGGCGCCGACATTCTGGAAACCAACACCTTCAACGCCACACGCATTTCCATGGCCGACTACGGCATGGAAGAACTGGCCTACGAGCTAAACGTAGAAGGCGCACGCCTGGCGCGCAAGGTTGCCGATGCCAAGACCGCAGAAAACCCCGACAAACCACGCTTTGTCGCCGGCGTGCTCGGTCCTACGAGTCGAACCTGCTCGCTCTCGCCTGATGTCAACAACCCTGGCTACCGCAACGTCACCTTCGATGAGCTGGTGGAGAACTACACCGAAGCCACCAAAGGCCTGATCGAGGGCGGCGCCGATCTGATCCTGATCGAAACCATCTTCGACACCCTCAATGCCAAAGCGGCGATCTTCGCCGTGCAAGGCGTGTTTGAAGAACTGCACATCGAACTGCCGATCATGATCTCCGGCACCATCACCGATGCGTCCGGCCGCACCTTGTCGGGCCAGACCACCGAAGCGTTCTGGAACTCCGTGGCCCACGCCAAGCCGATTTCGGTCGGCCTGAACTGCGCACTCGGCGCCAGTGAATTGCGTCCATATCTGGAAGAGCTGTCGAACAAGGCCAGCACCCACGTTTCCGCGCACCCGAACGCCGGCCTGCCGAACGAGTTCGGCGAGTACGACGAACTGCCGATCGAAACCGCCAAAGTCATCGAAGAGTTCGCCCAGAGCGGCTTCCTTAACATCGTCGGCGGCTGCTGCGGCACCACGCCCGGCCACATTGAAGCCATCGCCAAAGCCGTGGCCGGTTACGCACCGCGCCAGATTCCGGACATCCCCAAGGCTTGCCGCCTGTCCGGTCTTGAGCCGTTCACCATTGATCGCAGTTCGCTGTTCGTCAACGTTGGCGAGCGCACCAACATCACCGGTTCGGCCAAGTTCGCCCGTCTGATTCGTGAAGACAACTACACCGAAGCGCTCGAAGTCGCCCTGCAACAGGTCGAAGCCGGCGCCCAGGTGATCGACATCAACATGGACGAAGGGATGCTCGATTCGAAGAAGGCGATGGTCACCTTCCTCAATCTGATCGCCGGTGAACCGGACATCTCCCGCGTACCGATCATGATCGACTCCTCGAAATGGGAAGTGATCGAAGCCGGCCTGAAGTGCATTCAAGGCAAGGGCATCGTCAACTCGATCAGCATGAAAGAAGGCGTCGAGCAGTTCATCCACCACGCCAAACTGTGCAAGCGTTACGGCGCGGCGGTAGTGGTGATGGCGTTTGATGAAGCCGGTCAGGCCGACACCGAAGCGCGCAAAAAAGAAATCTGCAAACGCTCTTACGACATTCTGGTCAACGAAGTCGGCTTCCCGCCGGAAGACATCATCTTCGACCCGAACATCTTCGCCGTGGCCACCGGCATCGAAGAACACAACAACTACGCTGTCGACTTCATCAATGCCTGCGCCTACATCCGCGACGAACTGCCGTATGCGCTGACCTCCGGCGGCGTGTCCAACGTGTCGTTCTCGTTCCGTGGCAACAACCCGGTGCGTGAGGCGATTCACTCGGTGTTCCTGCTGTACGCAATCCGCAACGGCCTGACAATGGGCATCGTCAACGCCGGTCAGCTGGAAATTTACGACCAGATCCCTGTCGAGCTGCGCGATGCTGTCGAAGACGTGGTGCTCAACCGCACACCGAACGGCACCGATGCCCTCCTCGCCATCGCCGACAAGTACAAGGGCGACGGCAGCGTCAAGGAAGCCGAGACCGAAGAATGGCGCGGCTGGCCGGTCAACAAGCGTCTGGAACACGCGCTGGTCAAAGGCATCACCACGCACATTGTTGAAGACACCGAAGAGTCGCGCCTGTCGTTCGCCCGTCCGATCGAGGTGATCGAAGGCCCACTGATGTCCGGCATGAACATCGTTGGCGACCTGTTCGGTGCCGGCAAAATGTTCCTGCCGCAGGTGGTGAAATCCGCCCGCGTGATGAAACAGGCCGTGGCCCACCTGATCCCGTTCATCGAACTGGAAAAAGGCGACAAGCCGGAAGCCAAGGGCAAGATCCTCATGGCCACGGTCAAAGGCGATGTGCACGACATCGGCAAGAACATCGTTGGCGTGGTACTCGGTTGCAACGGTTATGACATCGTCGACCTCGGCGTGATGGTGCCGGCGGAGAAAATCCTCCAGGTTGCCAAAGAACAGAAGTGCGACATCATCGGCCTGTCCGGTCTGATTACGCCGTCGCTGGATGAAATGGTCCATGTGGCACGTGAGATGCAGCGTCAGGACTTCCACTTGCCGCTGATGATTGGTGGCGCAACCACCTCCAAAGCCCACACGGCGGTGAAGATCGAACCCAAATACAGCAACGACGCGGTGGTCTACGTGACCGACGCCTCCCGCGCCGTCGGCGTGGCGACGCAGTTGCTGTCCAAAGAGCTGAAGGCCGGTTTCGTCGAAAGAACCCGTGCCGAATACGTTGAAGTGCGTGAGCGCACGGCCAACCGCAGCGCCCGTACCGAGCGTTTGAGCTATGCCGCCGCCATCGCCAAGAAGCCGCAATTTGACTGGAGCACCTACGCCCCCGTCAAACCGACCTTTACCGGTGCTCGCGTTCTGGACAACATCGACCTCAAGGTGCTGGCCGAGTACATCGACTGGACGCCGTTCTTCATCTCCTGGGACCTGGCCGGCAAATTCCCGCGCATCCTCAAAGACGAAGTCGTCGGTGAAGCCGCCACTGCGCTTTACAAGGACGCGCAGGAGATGCTCGCCAAGCTGATCGACGAGAAACTGATCAGCGCCCGTGCGGTGTTCGGCTTCTGGCCGGCCAATCAGGTGCATGACGACGACATCGAACTGTACGGCGATGACGGCAAGCCATTGGCCAAACTGCACCACTTGCGCCAGCAGATCATCAAGACCGACGGCAAGCCGAACTTCTCGCTGGCCGACTTCGTCGCGCCGAAAGACAGCGAAGTCACTGACTACGTCGGTGGCTTCATCACCACTGCCGGCATCGGTGCCGAAGAAGTGGCCAAGGCTTATCAGGATGCTGGCGACGATTACAACTCGATCATGGTCAAGGCCCTCGCCGACCGTTTGGCCGAGGCTTGCGCAGAATGGTTGCACCAGCAGGTGCGCAAAGAACACTGGGGTTATGCCAAGGACGAAGTGCTCGACAACGACGCACTGATCAAAGAGCAGTATTCGGGTATCCGCCCTGCTCCGGGCTACCCGGCCTGCCCGGATCACACCGAGAAAGCCGCGTTGTTTGCGTTGCTCGACCCTGAAGCAGAAGAAATGCGTGCCGGTCGCAGCGGTGTTTTTCTCACCGAACACTACGCCATGTTCCCGGCTGCGGCGGTCAGCGGCTGGTACTTCGCTCACCCGCAGGCGCAGTACTTTGCCGTCGGCAAGATCGACAAGGATCAGGTGCAGAGCTACACCTCGCGTAAAGCTCAGGAGCTCAGCGTGACCGAGCGCTGGCTGGCGCCGAATCTGGGTTACGATAACTGATCCAGTTTCAGCGCATTACCGTGTGGGAGCTGGCTTGCCAGCTCCCACAGGGATTGTGATTGAACTGACCTCTTCAGGGGTTTTGCGGTGTTCTTCAGTGGGTTGGCTATGCTTGTCTGACACACACCGCAGACGAGGGATTTATGGACGATCCAGTCGACAACAAACCGCCGAGCTTCTGGCAGATGCTGCACAGCGTGATGGCGGCGGCGTTCGGGGTGCAGAGTGGCAAAAACCGGGCAAGGGACTTCACACATGGCAAGCCCAGCCATTTCGTGCTGTTGGGCATTCTGTTCACGGCGGTATTCGCTTTGACGCTGTTTGCCATCGTCAAACTGGTGCTGCATTTCGCCGGGGTTTGACGGGCTTCAGCGCATCAGGGTCTGCAGCGTAAACGGGTAGCGGTAGGAAATCGGCCGTCCCTTGGCTGAGAGCTTGCGAAAATTCACGTTGTAGCCCGGCGAGTCGCCCATGGCGAGTAATTGCCGAGCCTGGGTTTTGTTGATCAGTTGCAGTAATGGCAACTGGCGGTCGCGGCCGCCGTACTGCTCCAGATCAACGCCTTGCTCATAGTCATGCAATTCGACCAGCGCCCAGCCGCCAAGGGTAAAGTGCCCGCCGACCAACGCGCTCAGGCGCCCGTCAACCAACGCCTGCAATGCACTGCGAGACGTGTTGACCGCACTGAACAACGCATCCTTGCCCGCAACCTTGCCGCTCTCGGCGTAGGCACGCATCGCGCCGAATGCCATTTCATCGTTGGCCGACCACACCAGTGACACCTGCGGATACCGGGCGAACAACTGTTTGGCCTGTTCATAGGCGCGCTGCTGCGTCCAGCCGCTGTAGACCAGTTGACGCAATCGCACTTGCGGATGCTCGGCCAGTGCGCGCTGCATGCCCTTCTCACGCAATTGCGCCGACGGAGTGATTTTCAGACCGGAGAAAGCCAGCACTTCAATCTGCTCACCCTTGCGCACGGGCGGGTGCAACCGGATCAACTCCTTCATCATCAGGTAGCCGCCCTCCTCATCGTTGGGCACCAGACTGCCAATCCGGTCGCTGCGCTTGCCCACCAGCGCCTGCTGATCAGGGGTCAGCGCCGCATTGACCATGAACAGCTTCACGCCACTGTTCTGCGCCAGGCGCAGGATCTGCGGTGCCACGTATTGCTCGTTGACGAACATCAGGTAATCAGGACGATCGGGGCCCAGCAATGCAAGAGGTGCCTGAGCCAGAGTCAATTCAGGCTGACGCCGGGAATAGAGGATTTGCAGATCGACGCCCAGATCCCGGGCGGCTGCCTGCATGAATTGCGAGTAACTGACCCAGAACGTTTCGTCGGTGTAACCGGGATTCAGAAACAGCACGGACTCGGCTCGCACAGCATTGGCGAAGAATGCGCCGAACAGGGCAAGGCTGACGTAGAGAAACTTGAACATGAAGCATCCGGGCCCGAGGAAAAATGGCCGCGCATTATAGCCATTCAACCACCGGCTATTGACGTCTGATCCCGCTTTTTGTCCGACAATCGTCGGAAGCGGGCCCGGACGGGTCGTTTACTGATGGCTGACCCAGAACACCGCTGTTCCTACGACGAGAATGATCAGGAACAAAATGGCCCACGCATCCACGCTGCTATCGTTTTTTCTTGCCTTGGTCGGGTTGCTCATTGCATCGCCTCTTATCGGTTTTATCGGTGATTGCAGAAAGACTCGACCACAGTTAAGACGATGATTGTCCGCACGACAAATGTGGATTAGTTAATAACTGTTATCGTTAGGCGATTTGGTTCTTTACATATACTCAAACATCACTTTTGCGCATAACTGCAAACGGGTATATTGCCCCGGCTCCCTTAGGGAGCGCGCGGCCGTGCGCGCAGAATTGCAGAGGCAACATCGGACTCCAGCAAGCGAAAACGCAGCGTTTTCCGAGTAGCCCAAAGCCTGAGAACAGGACTTATATGTACGTATACGACGAGTACGATCAGCGGATCATCGAGGACCGCGTCAAGCAGTTCCGTGATCAGACCCGACGCTATCTGGCAGGTGAGCTGAGCGAAGAAGAATTCCGCCCGCTACGCCTGCAAAATGGCCTCTACATTCAGCGCTTCGCGCCGATGCTGCGCGTGGCGGTGCCTTACGGCCAACTGACTTCGCGTCAGATGCGCATGATGGCCAAGATTGCCCGTGACTACGACAAGGGCTACGCCCACATCAGTACCCGGCAGAACGTCCAGTTCAACTGGCCGGCGGTGGAAGACATCCCGGACATCCTCGCCGAACTGGCCACCGTGCAGATGCACGCGATCCAGACCAGCGGCAACTGCCTGCGCAACGTCACCACCGACCAGTTCGCCGGTGTCGCTGCCGACGAGCTGATCGACCCGCGCCCATGGTGCGAGATCGTTCGTCAGTGGACGACCTTCCATCCGGAATTCGCCTACCTGCCGCGCAAATTCAAGATCGCCGTCAACGGTTCGACCGCTGACCGTGCGGCCATCGAAGTACACGACATCGGTCTTGAGCCGGTGCACAACGAAGCTGGCGAACTCGGTTTCCGCGTCCTGGTTGGCGGTGGCCTCGGTCGTACGCCAGTGGTGGGCGCGTTCATCAACGAGTTCCTGCCGTGGCAGGATCTGTTGAGCTACCTCGACGCCATCCTGCGGGTCTACAACCGCTATGGTCGTCGCGACAACAAATACAAGGCGCGGATCAAGATCCTCGTCAAGGCGCTCACCCCTGAAGTGTTCGCGCAGAAAGTCGATGCGGAAATGGAACACCTGCGCGGTGGTCAGACCACGTTGACCGAAGCCGAACTGCAGCGCGTCGCCAGGCACTTCGTCGATCCGGACTACAAAGCGCTGGAAAACCAGACCGCGCAATTGGCCGATCTGGACAAAGAACACCCAGGCTTCGCCCGCTGGCGCACCCGCAATACCCTGGCGCACAAGAAGCCGGGTTATGTGGCCGTGACCCTGTCGCTGAAACCGACTGGCGTAGCGCCGGGCGACATCACCGACAAGCAGCTTGACGCCGTCGCCGATCTGGCCGACCGCTACAGCTTCGGTCAACTGCGCACCTCCCACGAGCAAAACATCATTCTTGCCGATGTCGAGCAAAGCCAACTGTTCGCCCTGTGGGGCGAATTGCGTGAAGGTGGTTTCGCCACGCCGAACATCGGCCTGCTGACCGACATCATCTGCTGCCCTGGCGGTGATTTCTGCTCGCTGGCCAACGCCAAGTCAATCCCGATTGCCGAATCGATCCAGCGCCGTTTCGATGACCTGGACTACCTGTTCGACATCGGTGAACTGGACCTGAACATCTCCGGTTGCATGAACGCCTGCGGTCACCACCACGTCGGCCACATCGGTATCCTCGGGGTGGACAAGAAAGGTGAGGAGTTCTATCAGGTCTCCCTCGGCGGCAGCGCCAGCCGTGATGCGAGTCTGGGCAAGATTCTCGGCCCGTCCTTCGCACAGGAAGTCATGCCTGACGTGATCTCGAAGCTGATTGACGTGTACGTGGAACAACGTACCGAAGACGAGCGCTTCATCGACACCTATCAGCGTATTGGCATCGACCTCTTCAAGGAACGCGTCTATGCAGCGAATCATTAAGAACAACGAAGTCGTCGACGAAACCTGGCACTTGCTGCCCAAGGATTTCAACATCGACGAGATCAGCAACTGCGACGATCTGATCGTTCCGCTGCAACTGTGGCGTGAACACAGCCGCATGCTCATGGCTCGCGACGGCGGTCTGGGCGTGTGGCTCGACGCGGACGAGGAAGCAGAGGAAATCGGTGAGGACGTTGATAAGTTCCAGGTGATCGCGCTGAACTTCCCGGCATTTACTGACGGGCGCAACTACTCCAACGCCCGCCTGTTGCGTGATCGCTATGGCTTCAAAGGCGAGCTGCGAGCGATTGGCGATGTGCTGCGCGATCAGCTGTTTTACATGCGCCGCTGCGGTTTCGACGCCTTTGCTGTGCGTGCAGATAAAGATCCGCACGAAGCGCTGGAAGGTCTCAAGGATTTCTCGGTGACCTATCAGGCCGCCACTGACGAACCGCTGCCGCTGTTCCGCCGCCGCTAAGTCTTCGCCACAAAAGCTGCGGACAAAAAAACGCCGGTCATTGAGCGGCGTTTTTTTATGCCTGACTGACTTACCAGAAGCGCTGCTGGGTCAGACGGCTCCACCAGTTCAGCAGTACGCGATCTACCGAACCGCTGGCTGCCATGCCGATGCGCTCCTGCAAACTTTTGCGTTCGGCGTAATGCAGGTGGTAAACCTCAGCCTGCCTGGCCTTCTGCGAGAGGTATTCATCGCTGGTCTTGAGTTCGTCGACCAGTTGCTTTTCCAGCGCCGCGACGCCGAGCCAGACTTCGCCAGTCGCCACGTCATCGATGGCCAGTTGCGGACGGTAGCGGGCAACGAAGTTCTTGAACAGTTGATGGGTGATATCCAGGTCTTCCTGAAACTTCTCGCGGCCTTTCTCGGTGTTCTCACCAAACACGGTCAGGGTGCGTTTGTACTCACCGGCGGTCAGCACTTCGAAGTCGATGTCGTGCTTCTTCAGCAGGCGGTTGACGTTGGGCAACTGCGCAACCACACCGATCGAGCCGAGAATGGCGAACGGCGCACTGATGATCTTCTCGCCGATGCACGCCATCATGTAGCCGCCGCTGGCCGCGACTTTGTCGATGCACACGGTCAAGGGCACACCGGCTTCGCGGATACGCGCCAGTTGCGAAGACGCCAGACCGTAGCTGTGGACCATGCCACCGCCGCTTTCCAGACGCAGTACAACTTCGTCCTTCGGCGTAGCGAGGGTCAGCAGCGCAGTGATTTCATGACGCAGGCTCTCGGTGGCCGAGGCTTTGATGTCGCCGTCGAAATCCAGCACGAACACCCGTGGTTTGGCCTCGGGTTTTTTCTTCTGCTTCTTCTCGCTCTTTTCGGACTTGGCCTCGCCCTTGCGCAAGGCCTTGAGCTGATCCTTGTCGAGCAGGGTCTGCTCCAGGCGCTCACGCAGGCCTTTGTAGAAATCATTGAGCTTGCTGACCTGCAACTGCCCCGCCGACTTGCGCCGACCCTTGCTGCGCAACGCGGCAAAGCTGGCAAGCACCACCAGAATGGCGATCACCAGGGTGACGGTTTTGGCCAGGAAACTGGCGTATTCGGTGAAAAACTCCACAGAGACTCCTCAAAACAAAGCGTGGATGTGATTTCCACGCGTAATGGCACCAGCATACCCATGCGCCGACTCGTCGGCCAGTCGTGAAACCTCTGGCAACACGCCTGTAACGGGCATTTCAAACAAGCGTATGTTTTTTCATTGACAGCTCCCCGGCATCCTCATAATCTCGCCAAACCTTCAACGTACCGGGACGACGCGGACGTGGGCAGCATCTATTTGATTCGACATGGCCAGGCCTCCTTTGGTGCAGACGACTATGACGTCCTGTCGCCGACTGGTGTGCGTCAGGCAGAAATCCTCGGTCAGCACCTCGCAGAACTGGGGATCCGCTTCGATCGCTGCCTGGCAGGTGATCTGCGCCGCCAACAACACACGGCCACCAGTGCGCTGGAGCAATTCACTGCCAAAGGCCTGTCGGTGCCGACGCTGGAAACCGATTCCGCGTTTAACGAATTCGATGCTGACGCGGTGATCCGTGCCCTGCTCCCGGCGATGTTGCCAGACGAGCCTGAAGCCCTCGACATCTTGCGCAACGCCGCGCAAAACCGCGGCGAGTTCCAGCGCATTTTTGCCCTGATCATCGAGCGCTGGCTGGCCGGCACCTATGACACACCGGGGCTGGAGAGCTGGCTGGGTTTCGTTGAACGGGTTCAGGCCGGGCTGCATCGAATTATTGAACAGGCCGAACAAAACCAGAAAATCGCGGTGTTCACCTCTGGCGGCACGATCACCGCCCTGCTCCACCTCATTACACAAATGCCTGCCAAACAGGCTTTTGAACTGAATTGGCAAATCGTCAACACCTCGCTCAACCAGCTGAAGTTTCGCGGCCGCGAGGTGGCCCTGGCTTCCTTCAACAGTCATGCCCATCTGCAACTGTTGAAGGCCCCGGAACTCATCACTTTCCGCTGAGTCCGGATTACTGTGACCCTTGCTGTAATCACCCAGCTCCCATTACCCAAGAAAGGATCGAACCATGACCTCCGTAGCTGATGCCGTACAAGCAATGAAAGCCAAGTTCAACCCAGCCGCTGCTGCCGGCCTGGACCTGGTCTTCGGTTTCCGCATCGACGACACCAAGAACTTCTCGCTGATCGTCAAAGACAGCACTTGCGAGCTGCAAGAAGGCGAGAACCCGGACGCCCAGGTCACTCTGGTCATGGACGGCGAAACCCTGCAAGGCATCGTTGACGGTTCGACCGACGGCATGCAAGCGTTCATGGGCGGCAAACTGCGCGCTGAAGGCGACATGATGCTGGCGATGAAACTGTCCGAGCTGTTCCCTTCGTAATACCGCTGTTCAGTGACAAAAAAATCCCGCCCCTGTGGCGGGATTTTTGCGTTTGGCGCCAACAATTCAGCGTGCCGCAGCTCCTACCGGTTTTTTGTTGAACATAAGTGTGGGGGCAATTCGTCACCTCGTCCGGCCGCACAACTATTGGCTGACACAACGTTGACCTCGATCACTGATGCACACCTTGCCACTGATTACTCTTCCCGCTCCATCGAAGGCCAAGGAAGGCTCACCGGGAGCCTGCGGCTGATCCCATTCAAGGAAGAATTTTCATGCGGCCACTCCACATTATCTTGCTGTCATCGGCGTTCAACGGCCTGACCCAACGCGCGTGGCTGGAACTGCGCCAGGCAGGGCATTCGCCCAGCGTTGTAGTGTTTACCGACGAGGCGACGGTGTGCGAACAGATCGAACACAGCGGCGCCGATCTGGTGATCTGTCCGTTTCTCAAGGACCGCGTGCCGCAAGCGCTATGGAGCAATACCGCGCGGCCGGTCGTGATCATCCATCCCGGCATCGTCGGCGATCGCGGTGCGAGTGCACTGGACTGGGCGATCACCAACGAGCTGTCGTGCTGGGGCGTGACCGCGCTGCAAGCGGTCGAAGAAATGGACGCCGGGCCGGTATGGGCCACCTGCGAGTTCAACCTGCCGGCAGGCCTGCGCAAATCCGAGCTTTACAACGGTCGGGTCAGCGATGCGGCGATCTGTTGCATTCGCGAAGTGGTCGAGAAGTTCAGTGACGGATTCGTTCCTGTGGCGCTGGATTACGCCGACCCCAAGGTGCGCGGCCGCTTGCAGCCGAACATGAAGCAAGTCGACCGCAGCTTCAGTTGGCATGACTGCGCACACTTCATCAAACGCTGCATCGATGCCGCCGACGGTCAGCCCGGCGTTCTGGCGAGCCTGGCCGGCGGGCAGTACTACGTGTACGACGCACACCTTGATTCACGCAGCGGCATGCCCGGTGAAATTCTCGCGGTGCACGACGATGCTGTGTTGGTCGCGGCCGGCGATCAGAGCGTGTGGATCGGCTCGCTGCGGCGCAAACCGCAGCCCGGCGAAGAAACGTTCAAGCAACCGGCTCGGCATATTCTCGCCGGACAATTGGCCGCTGTGCCGACGCTGGACTGGTCGATCGCCAACCAGCCATTCAGCGACGAGGCGTATCAGCCGATTCGTTACCGCGAATCCGGGCAGGTCGGTGAACTGACCTTCGAGTTCTACAACGGCGCCATGAGCACCGAGCAGTGCCGACGCATGGTCGAGGCATTGCGTTGGGCCAAGTCTCGCGACACCCAAGTGTTGTTGATCAAGGGTGGGCGCGGGAGTTTTTCCAACGGCGTGCATTTGAATGTGATTCAGGCGGCACAGGATCCGGGTGCTGAAGCCTGGGCGAATATTCAGGCGATCGATGATGTCTGCGAAGAGCTGCTGACCGCGCGGCAACTGGTAGTCAGCGGCGTGACAGGTAGCGCCGGCGCCGGGGGAGTAATGCTCGCACTGGCCGCTGATATCGTGTTTGCCCGCGCCGATATCGTGTTCAATCCGCATTACAAAAGCATGGGCCTGTATGGGTCGGAATACTGGACTTACAGCCTGCCCCGCGCCGTCGGCCCGACGATGGCCGAGCAACTGACCCAGGCCTGTCTGCCGGTGAGTACAAGCCAGGCGCTGCAATGGGGTATGGTCCAGGAGATTGGTCCGCGCTGCCCGGATGAGTTTTCGTTGTGGCTGCTGCAACGGGCCAACAGCGTCTTGACCGACCCAACCTACGCGCCAGTGCGTGAACGCAAGTTGCGAGCGGATCAGGTGCTGATCCGACAATGCCGCGAGGCCGAACTGCAGGAAATGCAGAAAGACATGCTCTACAACCGCAATGGCTTTGCCGAGAAGTGCCGCCATTTCGTCTACAAGCGCAAGGCCTGTGGCACGCCGGCGCGACTGATTGAAGATTGGGCTCGTCCATCACCGACACTGCAACCCTGCGCGATCTCCGTGTAGGAGCTGCGGCACGCTGCGATCTTTTGACCTGTTTTTCCAAAGACAAGATCAAAAGATCGCAGCCTCGTTTCACTCGACAGCTCCTACAGGGTTTTGTGTCGAGCACAGATCTTGCGTACGGCCGCGATGAACGATGACGTGGTATCGGCCCTGCACTTACAATGCCCCCCACCTCAAACACCGGCCCGCCCATGGACATCGACCTCGCTCGCACCTTTCTGGAAATCGTCCGTCACGGCAGTCTCGCGGCAGCGGCGCAGAAGCTGTTCGTCACGCAAACGGCGATCACCGCCCGGGTGCAGAAACTCGAAAGCCAGTTGGGCAGTACGCTGTTTGTGCGCAATCGCGCCGGAGCGAAATTGACGCCCAATGGCGAGGCCTTCGTGGTCTATGCCAATCAACTGGTGCAGACCTGGGAAGCGGCGCGGCGCGACCTGCCGCTGCCTGAGGGTTATCACAACGTGCTGCACATCGGCGGCGAAGTCAGCCTGTGCAACCCGCTGATGCTCAGTTGGGCGGCCGAGTTGCGCGAGAAAATCCCCGGGCATGCCCTGCGCATGGAAATCCGCGACGGTGAAAACCTGCTGCGCCAACTCGAACTCGGCGTGCTCGACGCGGCGCTGGTCTATCAACCGGAATACTGGCCGGGGTTGCAGGTCGAGCAGGTACTGGAGGAAAAACTGATTCTGGTGCGCGCGCCTGATCGCCCGGATCCCTACGTTTATATCGACTGGGGCCCGGACTTCCGCCGCCAGCACGACGCCGCCCTGCCGGAAAAAGCCAAAGCCGCGCTGAGTTTCAACCTGGGCCCACTCGCCCTGCAATACATCCTGGAAAACGGTGGCAGCGGCTACTTCCGCACCCGTGTGGTGCGCACCTATCTGGAAAGCGGCGCACTGGAAACGGTGACCAAAGCCCCGGAATTCGGCTATCCAACCTATCTGGTGTATTCGCGTGATCGCGACTCGGCGACATTGCAGCAAGCCTTCAATCTGCTGCGTGAAGTGATCCGCACCGATGACGATTGGTCACAACGCTGGAACCCGCTGAGCTGATCGAGAAGCCCGAGTGGGCGCTTTACACCGGATCATGGCGCATGTGGCCTCAAGGTCCGGCCTGCATTGATGGCCGGATCGGCTAATCTGCCGGGTACAACAAAATACCCGCAGGTGAACGCAGTGAGGCAGACCACCGAGGCATTCCGCAGCCGCTATCGTGCGGCCATTCATCCGCTCTACAACCCGTGGCTGCACGGCGCCTTCGTGTTGCTGTTCGGGGTGCTGGCCATCGGCGCGTTCTGGAGCAGCGTGCACCAGGCGAGCTGGCTGGAATGGCTGAGCGTGCCGCTGACCCTGCTGTTTTTCAACTTTGGCGTGTACATGGTCCATCGCCATCTCGGCCACCACAAAAAAACCTTCGCCAAAATGTTCTACGCCCGGCATGCGGGCGACCATCACAGCTTCTTCACGCCCGGCCACATGACCTACGACAGCGCTCGCGACTGGCGGGTGATTCTGTTTCCGGCGTGGCTGATCGTGATCCATACGCTGGTGATTACCCTGCCGCTGTGGTGGCTGTTCGCGCAGTTCAACGCCAACGTCGCCGGGCTGTTCGCTGGCAGCATGGTGCTGGGTTATCTGACCTACGAGGTGTTTCATGCTGCCGAACACTTGCCGCCGCACAACCCGCTGACGCGCCTGCCGTGGATCCGTCACATGCGCCATTTGCATGAGCTGCATCACCGTCGCGAGCGCATGCAAGAGCGTAATTTCAACATTGTTCTACCGCTGATGGACTACCTGTTCGGCACCCTTTACTGGGAGCCGCAAGCCGCCCCTTTGAGCTATTCAAGAATGCCCATGACCCGCATGCAGCACCAGATCGATATCGCTGGCGACCCGATTGCCGTACTCGCCTACGCGGCCAGTGTCGGCCGCTGGCCCGAGTGGCATCCGTCATCGCTGAAGATCGACGGGCCATCCGGGCCGCTGCATGCAGGCGCATGCTTTGAAGAAGACATTCATGCCGGCGGCCGCGCAGGTCACTTGAGCTGGGCAGTCACCGAATACCTGCCCGGGCGACGCTGGTGCGCGCGGGCCCAAGGTGATCACGGGTTGTCGCTGGCGTTGACTTACGAGTGCTACGCCGAAGGTGACGGCACGCGGTTTGTGCGTACGCTGGATTATCGTTTCGACGGCTTGGGCATGCGTATCGCCAATCGATTGCTGCTCAAGCGCCGGATCGACCGTGAGTCCGCCGAATCCATGCTCGCACTGCGTGACATGGCTACGCAGTATCTGGCTTCAGCGAGGGCCAGCGCATGAGGTGGCGGCAGGTTTTGATATTGCTGATTGTCGTCGTCATCGCGTTTCTGCTGCTGATGCCCACCAAGGTCGAGCCGGTCGCCTGGACACCGCAGGCGGCGCCCTCGTTGAGCGAAGGGATCTACGCCGATAACCAGCGCCTCAAAGGTGCGGTGCAGGTCGGCCCCAGTGACATCGAAGGGCCGGAAGCGCTGCTGCTGGAAGGGGAATTCCTGATCACCGGTCTGCATGACGGTCGGCTGATCCGCAGCAGTCTTGATGGCAAGGAACGCAAAGTGCTGGCCGATACCGGTGGCCGGCCACTGGGGCTTGCGCGCCATCCCAACGGGCTACTGGTGATCGCCGACGGGGTCAAGGGTTTGCTGTCTCTCGATGCACAGGGCCAGGTGACGGCCTTGACCAAAGAGGCCAATGGCGTGCCCTTCGGTTTCACCGATGATGTGGCGATCGACAAGTCCGGGCACTACGCCTACTTCAGCGACGCCTCCAGCCGCTGGGGCTACGGCCATGACGGCGAGGCGATCATTGAACACGGCGGTGACGGACGCTTGCTGCGCTATGACTTTCAGACCGGCAAGACCAGCATCCTGCTCGATAAACTGCAGTTCGCCAACGGCGTGACCCTCGGCCCGGATGATGCTTATGTGCTGGTTAATGAAACCGGCGCCTACCGCATCAGTCGCTTCTGGCTGAAAGGCCCTCAGGCGGGCACCCATGACCTGTTTACCGACAACTTGCCAGGGCTGCCGGACAACCTGTCATTCAATGGCCACGACCGTTTCTGGGTCGCTTTGTACGCACCGCGTAATGCCTTGCTCGATGGCACGGCCGGGCATCCATTCGTGCGCAAGATGATTGTGCGGGCGTTGAGCGTGTTGCCCACACCGGTGGAGAAGCGCGGGTTTGTATTGGGGCTGGATTTGCAGGGCAAGGTGATTACCAATCTGCAGGACGCGAGCGAGGGCAATTATTCGCCGATTACCACGGTGAGGGAGTATGGGGACTGGTTGTATTTCGGGTCGTTGAAGGCGATGCATATGGCGCGGATGCCGTTGGCGGATGCGCTGAAGTGAGTCTGTCGGTTTTGTGGTGAGTTGACTGACGCCATCGCTGGCAAGCCAGCTCCCACAGGTATTGGATCGTGCACATAATCTGTGAACTACATGAGCCCCTGTGGGAGCTGGCTTGCCAGCGATAGCGGTCTGTCAGTTGGAAGACTTGTCGAACTTGTCGGGGTTTTCGTCTTCAGGAAGATCCTCGACAGGCTCATCCGGATTGGCCGTGGTATGGGCCGGACTGTTCGGCTCGGGATGCGTCGGCACCGGGTCGAATGCGCCCTGCTCTTCACTCGGGAATTTGGGATCGCTCATGAGGCACCTCGCAAGAAGTCGATGAATTCGGACTCTGTACATTCGAGGTGCCGGCAGGGGCTGTCGTTCCCGTTCATTTGCAACCGTAGGTCGGCGGACAGCTAGAAGATCAGGACGGCGTCTGCAAGTGACTGACGATCTCGTCCTTGACCTTCAGACGTTTCTCTTTGAGTTTTTTCAATGCGTCGTCGCTGGGGGCGTCCGAGGTGGCTGTCTCTGCCTTGACCACGTCGGCATCAACCTGAGAATACTTGTTGATCAATGAATCCAGTCGCGGATCCTGGGTGCGTTTTTGCTGGATCTCTTCCTTCGTGCAGCTCAAGTCCTGAAACAGGTCATGGGGAACCGGCATGTAACACCTCCGTGAGTTGATCGGTGTCCAGCGCGACCGATTGCGCTGGCCAGCCATCAGAATGGCCTCGGTCGGGGCGTTCTGTCGACTCCCTGTCAGACCAGCGGTGGCCGTTCGTCGCCCTGTCGCAAACGCGATAAAACCTTTCGTCGGCGCACTCGCTCCATTGCATAACGCTCACAAAAACCTGCGTGGAGATCTACCAAATGGACGGATTCAACCTGCGTCACATTGCTCTGGCCGTTGCCCTGAGTGCCGGCATGGGCAGCGCTTTCGCTGCTACCGACAATGACTTCGTCGACAATGCTGCTGCCGGTGGCATCGCCGAAATCGAAACCAGTCGCCTGGCGCTGGAAAAAAGCCAATCGGCCGACATCAAGAAGTTTGCCGAAATGATGATCACCGATCACAGCAAGGCCAATGACGAGCTGGCGACGATTGCCAAGGCTCACGATATCGAAGTGCCGGATACCACTACTCTGGTCAAACAGGCCAAAGAGAAAATCCTCGACATGCGCGATGAATCCTTCGATGCGGCCTACGCCAACAATCAGGTCAAGGCCCACGAAGAGACCATCGAGTTGTTCAAGAAGCAAGCCAATACCGTCACGGATGACAAGACCGAAGGCGCGACCGAGCTGAAAGCCTTCGCTCAGAAAATGCTGCCGGGCCTGGAAAAACATCTGACAGCGGCGAAAGAGCTGCAAGCCAAATACCCAAGCAAATAAGTATCGGGCAGTCAAAAAGAGGCCGCATCCAATGGATGCGGCCTCCTCGTTTCAGCCTTGATTAACCCCCGTCAGTATCAATATCTGCGTCCGTCTCCTCGCCCGCCTTCGGACGATCTGGATCCGGTTCGAATCCCGGACTGAACTCGTTGTCGTTATCGGTGTGCTGGTTCTTCTGATCCACTGCCGGGTCAGCACTTTGCGCCTGGTCTGTATCGCCCTGTTGCTGCGCAGGCTGCGTCGGCGCCGATTGCCCCGGCACTTGCGGGTCAATCGCCGGGTCATTGCGATCGATCGGTTCCCCGGATTGATTGTTCTGCTGTGTCGATTGCTCGTTCATAAGCACCTCTTTAGTCATCGCCAGCGCGACTGAAACCAGTCGGGCCTTGCAGTTTCGAAGCCGCCATCGCGCCAACGTTCAAAACATCGCGCCTTGCAGCCATGCCGACTAGAGTTACTCGGGCCTTTATTGAGGTAAATCACAAATATCCTCGTTAGACTGCACAACTATTTGAAACGGCAACGGTCACTGACTTCGCGCCGATCAATTTGATGAAATCGGCCCCTCATTCGTTACGGAGCAACAGGCACATGGCAGCACTGCAGAACAGCACACTCGATGCGATTAAAAACAAGCAGTCACAACTGCTGGGCGAATGGATCAATGGCCTCGAAGCGAACGGCGCCACGCGCAACTTGAAAGAACACGACCTGCAGCAGCAAACCAGCGAATTCCTGCAACTGGTGATCACGGGGCTTGATAACGGCAACGGCGCCAACGTCACTGCGCAGGGTTGGGAAGCGACCCGCCTGTTCCTTGAAAAGCTCTCCCATAGCCGCGCCCTGCTCGGCCAGGACTCGCAACAAACCGCGAGTTTCATCTTCGCCCTGAAAGGCCCGTTATTCACGCTGCTGCAAGCGCACTACAAAGAACAACCGGCGCTGCTCGCCGAGCAGCTCTGGGAAATTTCCGAATTGCTCGATGCCTTTGGTCTGCACACCATCCGGACCTTCCAGAAATCCCGCGAAGCGGTGATCAAGCGTCAGCAGGAAGAACTGCTGGAACTGTCCACTCCCGTGGTCAAGCTTTGGGACGGCGTGCTGGCGCTGCCAATGATCGGCACCCTCGATTCGCAGCGCACACAGGTCGTGATGGAATCGTTGCTGCAACGCATCGTCGATACCGGTTCGGAAATCGCCATCATCGACATTACCGGCGTGCCTACCGTCGATACCCTGGTTGCCCAGCACCTGCTGAAAACCGTTACCGCGATCCGCCTGATGGGCGCAGATTGCATCATCAGTGGCGTGCGTCCGCAGATCGCGCAGACCATCGTGCACCTGGGGCTCGACCTGCAAGGCGTGGTCACCAAGGCCAATCTGGCCGATGCGTTGAAACTGGCCCTGACACGCCTGGGCATCACCCTCAGCAAAGCGGTCTGACGCCATGGAAAGAATTCCGATTCTTCAGATGGGCGAGTTCCTGCTGGTGACCATTCAGGTCGACATGCATGACCAACTCGCCTTGACCCTGCAGGACGATCTGTCCGAACGCATCAGCAAAACCTCGGCGCGTGGCGTGTTGATCGACATCTCGGCACTAGACATGGTCGACTCGTTCATCGGCCGGATGATCAGCACGATCTCCGGCCTGTCGAAAATCATGGACGCCGAAACCATGCTGGTCGGTATGCAGCCGGCGGTGGCGATTACCTTGGTCGAACTCGGCCTGACTCTGCCCGGTGTCAGCACGGCGCTCAATGTCGAGCGTGGGATGAAAGTGCTGCGGGAACGAGTAAGTCAGCAATGACCGTGCGCAGTAGCGGTACTCAACCCATTCACATTGAGCAGGATGTGGTCCTGGCCCGCCAGACCGCACGCAAACTGGCCACCGAGTGCGGCATGCGCCTGATCGACCTGACCAAAATGGTCACGGCTGTCAGCGAACTGGCGCGCAACACCATGGTTTACGGGGGTGGCGGTGACATGGACTGGCAGATCCTCGATGAGGATCACAAGGTCGGTCTGCGCCTGACCTTTCGCGACGAGGGGCCGGGCATTGCCGACATCAAACTGGCAATGACCGACGGCTGGACTTCCGGCAGCGGCATGGGCCTGGGTCTGACCGGTGCGAAACGGCTGGTCCAGGAGTTCGAACTGGACACGGAGCCCGGCAAGGGCACCCGCATAACGATTACGCGATGGACATGAACATTAACGGGTCACTGACCCAAGTCTTACTGATCGAAGACACCAGCCAGATCGGCTACGCAAGGCGCACGGCTCAACGGCTTGCCGAACAGCACGGTTTCACTGAAAGCGATGCCGGACGCGTGGCATTGGTGGTCACCGAACTGGCGAGCAATCTGCTCAAACATGCCGGCCGTGGCGAGCTGCACTTGCGCGTGCTGCCACGTCAGGGCGATGCGGGGATCGAACTGCTGGCGGTGGATCGTGCCAAGGGTTTTGACCTGGAGGCATGCCTCACTGACGGCTTTTCTACCGGCGGCACCCAAGGCATCGGCCTTGGCGCGGTGTCACGCCAGGCCGATGTGTTTGACGTGTATGCCGACCACCGCGGAGCCGTGTTGCTCGCGCGTTTGTACCCGCGCAACAACCGTCAGCCGGACCTGCTTTACGGCGTCAGTCAGCACTCGCTGCATGACGATCCGGCCTGCGGCGATGTCTGGCATCTGGCGTATCACGGCGCAGACATCAGCGCGCTGATCGTTGACGGCCTCGGCCATGGTGAAGACGCCGAAATTGCCGGACGGGCCGGCGAGCAAGCGTTTGCCCGGGCGCCATTCAGTGCGGCAACGATGCTGATGGAAGACCTGCACCGGGACATGATCGGCACTCGCGGCGGCGCGGTGGCGTTCGCACAGTTTCACGCCGATCGCGCCAACCTGAGTTTCACCGGGGTCGGTAATATTGGCGCCAGCCTGCTTACCGCCGACAAATCTCGCGGACTGGCTTCGCACCCTGGCATCGTTGGCGTCCAGTACCGGAAAGCCCAGCCCTTTGACTATGCTCACGTGAACGGACATCTTTTGATCATGTACAGCGACGGTTTGCAGTCCCGTTGGAATCTTCAAGACTACCCCGGCCTGGTGCACCGTCATCCTGCCGTGATAGCCGCCATTTTGCATCGCGACTTCTGCCGCGGTCGGGATGATGTAACGGTACTGGTCGTTGCCCTGGAGGCCGCCCATGGCTGAGTCGCCCATTGCGAGCAATGCTGAACAGGCTGCGCTGATCGCCCAGTTGCAGAGCGAAACCGAAGCCTTGCGCGCAGAGCTCGATGAAACCAATCAGGGCGTGCTGGCGCTGTACGCCGAGCTCGACATTCAGGCAGAAGAATTGCGTCAGGCTTCGGACCTCAAAAGCCGTTTCCTGTCGTACATGAGCCATGAGTTCCGCACCCCGCTGGGTTCGATCCTGAGCATCAACAGCCTGCTCGCCGACGAGCTGGACGGGCCGCTGAGCCCCGAGCAACACAAACAGGTTGCCTTCGTCAGCACCGCCGCCCGCGAACTCAGCGACATGGTCGACGACTTGCTCGATCTGGCGAAAATCGAGGCCGGTCGCATCAGTATTTCCCCGGCGTGGTTCGACATGTTCGATCTGTTTTCCGCCCTGCGCGGGATGTTTCGGCCCATTGTCGATGCGTCGGCAGTGGACCTGATCTTCGAGGAACCCAAAGGCCTGCCGCGTCTGTACACCGACGACAAGAAACTCGCGCAAATCCTGCGCAACTTCATTTCCAACTCGCTGAAGTTCACCACGCGCGGCGAAGTGCGGGTTTCGGCGCGACTTGAAGGCACGGACAAAGTACGTTTTGCAGTCAGTGACACCGGTATTGGTATCGCGGCGGAGCTGCATGGTGCATTGTTCGAGGACTTTTCCCAGGTCGACTCGCCGCTGCAGAAACGCTTGCGCGGTACTGGCCTGGGACTTTCCTTGTGTAAACGCTTCGCGACCCTGTTGGGTGGAGAGGTCGGAATGGACAGCGCACCGGGCGTCGGCTCGACCTTTTACGTGATTATTCCGTTGGCGATCGCTTTGGAGAACGTCGATGAAACGTGACATCCGCCTGTTGATCGTCGATGACAACGTCGCCACCCGCTATGCCTTGCGCAAACGCCTGGAACGCCACGACTATGAAGTCCTCGAGGCTGGCACCGGCACCGATGGTCTGGCATTGATCGAGAGCGAAGCGATCGATGCGTTGATTCTCGACGTCAACCTGCCGGACATGAGCGGCTTCGACATCGTGCGCATCCTGCGCGCCGATACCCGCACCGCCCTTCTGCCGGTGATCCACGTTTCGGCGGCATCGATCCAGACCGGCGACATCATCACCGGTCTGAATGCCGGAGCCGATGCCTACCTGATTCACCCGGTCGACCCGGACGTGCTGCTCGCCACCCTGCGCACCCTGCTGCGGGTGCGCGACACGGAAAATGCACTGCGCGAAAGCGAGGCGCGGTTCCGCGAGATTTTCGTCAATGTGTCGGCGCCCATTGCGGTGCTGGACGCCAACCTCAAGGTGCATGAGTGCAACCACGCGTTCAATCAGTTGATTCTGGATAACCGCGACCCGCAGGCCCTGAGCGAATGCTTCGCCGACGATCAAAACGCGATTCTCAATGAACTGCGCCTGCGCCTGGTCGATGGCGAGCGCTGGAAAGGCACGCTGAACATGCGCGTGCAGGGCGAGATTCGCGAGACCGAATGGCAGATTTCGCCGTACCGCACGCCCGAGCTGAGCTTGGTGTTTGTCGAAGACGTCACCGAACACCGTCATCGCGAACGCACGCACCTGGCACGCCTGGATGACACGACCTCACAACTGGAACGCGCCGAATCGCAGTTGCTGCAAGTGCAGAAAATGGATGCGCTGGGCAAGCTCACCGGCGGCATTGCCCACGACTTCAACAACCTGCTGACCGGCATCATCACCAGTCTTGAGCTGATCCAGAAGCGCATCGCTGACAATCGTCCGGAAAAGGTCAAGTTGTATGCCGAAGCGGCGCTGAACTCCGCGACGAGCGCAGCCTCGCTCACCCATCGCTTGCTGGCGTTCGCCCGTCAGCAACCGCTGGACACCCGGCCCGTGGATATCAACGAGCACATGCGGTCACTGGAAGAACTGCTGGTGCGCACCATCGGTGAACGGATTGCCCTGAAGCTGGAGCTGACCAGCAAACCGGCAATTGCACTGGTCGATCCGAGCCAGCTGGAAAGCGCGATGCTCAACCTGGTGATCAACGCCCGCGATGCACTGCCTCAGGGAGGCAACATCTGGGTCAACACCTACGCGGCGTATTCCCACGGCGACCCGAACCTGGCCGATGGCGCGTACGTGGCGTTGTCGGTGCGCGATGACGGCACCGGGATCGAGCACCACGTGATCGACAAGGTCTTCGACCCATTCTTCACCACCAAACCTTTGGGCCAAGGCACCGGGCTGGGCTTGTCGACGATTTACGGTTTTGCCCGGCAATCGGGCGGTGATGCGCACATTCGCAGTGTCGCCCGGCGTGGCACAGAAGTGACCATCATGTTGCCGGCCACCAGCAACCCGGTCGGCGTTGAAGCTTCACCAGAGGTAGTCAATGCGCAGGGCACTGGCGAGCATGTGTTGATTGTCGAGGACATGCCCTCGGTGCGGATGTTCGTCACAGAAGTGCTGGAAGATGCCGGTTATCGCTGCACTCAGGCCGCCGACATCGAGACGGCGCTGGAGCGCTTGCAGAACGATCCATCGATCGACCTGTTGCTGAGCGACGTCGGCTTGCCGCGCATGAGCGGGCGCAAACTGGCAGATGTTGCGCGAGGCTGGCGCGAAAAATTGCCGATCCTGTTCATGACCGGCTACGCCGAAACCGCGCTCAACCGTCAGGTGTTTCTCGGAGAAGGAATGGACATGCTGGTCAAACCGTTTCAGATCAGCGAATTGCTGGACAAGGTTCGCCGCACACTCGACGGCGCCTGAACCACCGCTATCGCTGGCAAGCCAGCTCCCACAGGGATTGAAGGGACTCAAAACCCGAGCACGACCCAAAAACCTGTGGGAGCGGGCTTGCCAGCGATCAGGCCCGCTCGCTCAACATCAATGCGGCCTGTTCCACCGCTATCGCTGGCAGGCCAGCTCCCACAGGGATTGAAGGGGACTCAAAACCCGAGCACGACCCAAAACCTGTGGGAGCTGGCTTGCCAGCGATCAGGCCCGCTCGCTCAACATCAATGCTGCCTGTTCCACCGCTATCGCTGGCAGGCCAGCTCCCGCAATGGAGTGAAGGGAACTCAAAACCCGAGTACAACCCAATAACCTGTGGGAGCTGGCTTGCCAGCGATCAGACCATCGGGATCGACGCCATTATCGGCTCAAGGCGCGGGCGAGGAATGGCGCGGTCCGGCTTTTTTTGCTGGCAGCCACTTTCTGCGGCGTGCCCGCCACGACAATTTTGCCGCCCTCATCTCCCGCCCCCGGGCCGATGTCGATCACCCAGTCGCTCTGCGCAACCACGCGCATTTCATGTTCGACCACGATGACCGTGTGCCCGGCTGTCACTAGCGAATCCAGTTGTTCCAACAGTCGGTCGACATCCCGCGGATGCAGGCCGGTGGTCGGTTCATCCAGCACATACAACGTCGCGCCGCGCTGATTGCGCTGCAACTCGGTGGCCAGTTTGATCCGCTGCGCCTCACCGCCCGACAGCTCCGTGGCCGGTTGACCAAGTCGCAAATAACCAAGGCCGATATCGCGCAACACCTCCAGCGAACGGCGAATCCCCGGCTGCCCGACGAAAACCTCCACCGCCTCATCGACCGTCAATTGCAGCACCTGCGCGATGCTCAGCCCCTCCCACAAAACCGCCAGCGTCTGCTGGTTGTACCGCGCGCCATGACACGTCGGGCACGGCGCATACACGCTGGGCATGAACAGCAACTCGACACTGACAAACCCCTCACCCTCGCACGTCGCGCAACGACCCTTGGCAACATTGAAGGAAAACTGCCCGGCGTCATAGCCCGCCGCCCGCGCCTGGGGAGTGGCGGCGAACAGCTTGCGTACGTTGTCGAACAGCCCGGTGTAAGTCGCCAGATTGGAGCGCGGCGTACGACCGATGGGTTTCTGATCGACCTGCACCAGGCGCTTGATCGACTCCAGCCCGGCCGTGATCTGGCCGCTGCTGACTTGCGGCGCGTCGTCCTCAAGACTCAGCTCTTCAGCCTCAGCCTCAGCGCCCGGCCGTCCCAGTTGTGCACCGACCAGTTCCAGCAACGCCTGACTGACCAGACTCGACTTGCCGGAACCGGACACACCGGTCACCGAAGTGAAGCAGCCCAAGGGAAACTCGGCACTGAGGTTGTTGAGGTTATTGCGGGTGATGCCCTCCAGCTTCAGCCACGCCGTCGGCTTGCGTGCGGCACGCGTCTGGCGTGGCGTTTCGGCGAACAGATAAGCGCGGGTCTGTGATTGTTCGATGTCGGCCAGCCCCGCAGGTGGGCCGCTGTACAACACCTGACCGCCCTTCTCGCCCGCCGCCGGCCCGACGTCGATCAACCAGTCAGCGCGGCGCATGGTTTCCAGATCATGCTCAACCACAAACAGCGTGTTGCCATCAGCCTTCAAGCGCTGCAAGGCTTCGAACAACGCCTCTCCGTCGGCCGGGTGCAAACCGGCGGAGGGCTCGTCGAGCACGTAGATCACGCCGAACAACTGCGAACCCAATTGCGTCGCCAATCGCAGGCGCTGCAACTCACCGGACGACAAGGTCGGCGTGCTGCGTTCCAGAGCCAGATAGCCCAGCCCCAGTTCGGTCAACGTGGTGACCCGTTCCAGCAGATCCTCGGCAATGCGCTGCGCCGCCAGGCGCTTTTCCAGTGACAGGTTCGGTGTGTGGCGCACATCTGGCGCGCTGGCGTGACCACTGGCCCCCTTTGCGACGCGCTGTTGACGGGCTTCGCGGGTTTGCGCGTGACTGAGGGTTTCGCCGGTTTCCTCGGCGTGCTCCAGATAACTGGCAGCCGCCACCGGTTTTAGAACTTCGGCGACTTGCAGCAGCGGCATCTGTGACAACTCACCGATGTCGTAGCCGGCAAATGTCACTGCCAACGCCTCGCGCTTCAGCCGTTTGCCATCGCACAACGGGCAAGGACTGCCGAGCATGAACCGCGCCACGCGCTTTTTCATCAGCGCACTTTGCGAGTGGGTGAAGGTGTGCAGGATGTAGCGGCGGGCGCCGGTGAAGGTGCCTTGATAACTCGGCTCCATCTTGCGCTTGAGGGCGACTCGGGTCTCTTCCGGGGTCAGCCCGGCGTACACCGGCACGGTCGGGGTTTCTTCGGTGAAGAGAATCCAGTCGCGCTGCTTTTTCGGCAACTTTCGCCATGGGATGTCGACGTCGATGCCCATCGTCACGAGGATGTCGCGCAGGTTCTGCCCCTGCCATGCCAGCGGCCAGGACGCCACGGCGCGCTGGCGGATGGTCAGGTTCGGGTCCGGCACCATCAACGCTTCGGTGACTTCATAGACCCGCCCCAGACCATGACAATCCGGGCAGGCGCCCTGCGGCGTGTTCGGCGAAAAATCCTCGGCGTACAGCATCGCCTGCCCCGGCGGGTAACTGCCGGCGCGGGAATAGAGCATGCGGATCAGGCTCGATAACGTCGTGACACTGCCCACCGAGGAGCGCGTGCTCGGCGTGCCCCGCTGCTGTTGCAGGGCCACGGCGGGAGGCAGGCCTTCGATGGAATCGACATCCGGCACTCCGACCTGATCGATCAGCCGCCGCGCGTAGGGCGCGACCGATTCGAAGTAGCGGCGCTGGGCTTCGGCATACAAAGTGGAAAACGCCAGGGACGACTTGCCCGACCCGGACACGCCGGTGAACACCACCAATGCATCGCGGGGGATGTCGATGTCGACGTTCTTCAGGTTGTGCTCACGGGCGCCGCGCACGCGAACCATGCCGGCGGGTGCTTTGGAGGTGCGTTTCGAAGTCATCAGCCTGCCTTGGTGGGAAGTTTTCAAGCTCAGCCGCTTAGCACCGAACGAATCATCTGCAACAACGATTCCGGGCCATACGGCTTGCCGAGCAAATGGGTGTCGGGACTCAACTGGTGATTGCGCGAGATGATGTCGCGGGTATGGCCAGAGGTGAACAGCACCGCCACCGGAGGCTTCTGCACCTTGGCCCAGGCGAACAGGTCGGAACTCTTGATCAGCCCAGGCATGACCACGTCGGTGAAAATCAGATCCACTTCAACGCCTTCCAGCAGCATCTGCATCGCGGCGTCGCCGTTGCCGGCAATCAGGACCTGATAGCCCTCATCGCGCAGCAATTCCACTGCCGAGGCCCGCACCGCGTCGTTGTCCTCGACCACCAGGATGGTCTCGTTGCCGCCACCCAACACTTCATCAGCAGTGGAGGACTCTTCGCGAATCGGCCGCAAACTGCGCGGAAAGTACAGCTCGACCCGCGTACCTTCGCCCAGCTTGCTGTCGATCTCGACATGCCCGCCGCTCTGTTTGACGAAACCGAACACCATGCTCAAGCCGAGCCCGGTGCCCTGGCCATCGGCCTTGGTGGTGAAGAACGGTTCGAACACCTGCTCCAGTATCTGCGCGGGAATGCCGGCGCCGGTATCGCTGACCGTCACCCGCACGAACTCGCCGGGGACGATGCCTTTGCCGACGCAAAACGTGCTGTCCAGAAACGTATTGAAAGCGCTCAGCACAATCGTGCCCTCGCCTTTCATGGCATCGCGAGCGTTGATTGCCAGGTTGAGAATGGCGTTTTCCAGTTGATTGCGGTCGACGTTGATGTGCCACGGTGCTTGTGGCAATTGCACATCGATGTGAATGGTTTCGCCCAGCGCCCGTTGCAGCAACTCGCCGACGCCTTCGAAGATCTGCTGCGGATTGCACACGGCCGGCGACAGCGGTTGACGCCGGGCAAACGCGAGCAGTTGCGAAGACAGCTTGGCCCCGCGCTCGACCGCCGCCAGCGAAGCGCTGACGCGCCGCTGCACATTGGCGTTATCCGGCTCATGCCGAGCCAGCAGGTGCAGGTTGCCGGCAATTACCTGCAACAGGTTATTGAAGTCATGGGCCACGCCACCGGTAAGTCCGCCAATGGACTCGAGCTTTTGCGATTGGCGCAGTTGTTCTTCGGCAGTGAGCCGCGCTTCGACTTCATCGGCCACACGCTGTTCGAGGTTACGGGTGAACTTGAGCAGGGACTCTTCGGCGCTCTTGCGCTCATGAATGTCGATCAACACCCCGGGGAAACGCAGTGCTTCACCGCGTTCGTCGAATTCGCAACCGCCGCTGGCCAGCACCCAAAGGTAACTGCCATCGCTGCGCAGTACGCGGTATTCGACGTTATACGGCGCGCCGGTCTTTACGCAATGGTCGATACTTTCCTGAACCCAGGCACGGTCATCGGGGTGAATTCGCGAATGCGCAATATGTTGTGCCAGGTTGCTCAGATCATGTTCCGGCGGGTAAGAAAACGTCCGGGCAAAACGCTCGTCCGCCGACAACACATTGTTCTTCACATCCCAGACAAACGAGCCGAGCAAAGCCCCGGCGTTGAGCGCCAGACGCACACGTTCGTTGTCGGCGCGGAAGGCTTCTTCCGCGGCTTGACGCAATTGCTCGGAGCGCACGAGTTCGGTGGTTTCCACCACCATTGCCATCACCCCGGACGGGCGACCTTCGTCATTAGCCACGGGGCTGTAATAAAGATCCATCCAGACGTCTTCCGGAACCCCGTCGCGCAACAACACCAGCTCTTTGTTGCGAAACGACAAAGTGCCACCCGCCAGACAAGTGTCGACCACATGCCGATTGAACTCGGCAACTTCCGGCCAGCCCAACTCCACCGGCACGCCAAGCAAGTAAGGGTGGCGGCCACCGGCAAACTCCGAGTAGGCGTCGTTATAGATCATGTAACCGGCGCGGCCCCAGAGCATGACCATCGGCAACGGCGAGGCGAGCATCATCTGCACGGCACAGCACAGACTGGCGGGCCAACGATCGAGCGGGCCCAACTCGGTATGGCTCCAGTCGAACGCGCAGATGCGTGCGGCCATTTCGCCTTTCCAGCCTTCACAACCGTGGCTATCGGATAAAAACTGCATCGAGTGACTCGGTGTCCTGTGTGTTTGCCCGAATGATCGCGAAGCCAAATCGCCGCGATCGCACGTTTGTTTCGAGCATCGTCTGACTCATTGGTTTCATTAGAGGTATAGCCGATTTCAACGCCGGCTCAGGATTAAACGCCAATCAGGTGTTTGAGCGGATGGTAGCCAGTTTTCATTTTCGCGGCGACGTCGAGAATCGCCTTCTCGATGCCGTTGAGGTGCGTGCAGGTCAACTCGATGGCAGCACTCTGATTACCGGCCTCGATGTACTCGATCAGGCGCAGGTGTTCGTCGTCGCGGCAGACTTCATGGCTGTCGTCGTCCAGCGCAGCGGCATACAGCGAGGCACGGGAAATCAGCTTCTGGAACCAGTCGAGCAGCACCGGGTTGTTGAGACTGCGCGCGAGTTTGATGTGGAATTCACCAAGCAGGTAAATCAGCCGCTGATGGTCCCCGGCCGCGTGAGCCTCATCTTCCAGCAGCAGGTGTTCACGCAGCGCTTGCATCGCTGCGGTGTCCTTGCGACGGCACAACTCAGTGACGATGCCGATCTCGATCAAGCGCCGGGTTTCGAACAGCGAGCGAATCTCTTCATTGCTCGGCAAGGACACTGACGCACCTTTATTGGGCTCGGTCGTCACCAGTCCGTCGGCCTCCAATTGCTTGAGCGCGGCGCGAACCGACGTGCGGCTGACGTTAAACAATTCTGCCAGGGAAGCTTCGCCCAGCTTCATCCCCGGACGCAGCGATCGCTTGCTGATCGCCTCGTAAACCCCTTGGTAGACACGGTCGACCGTGGTTTCCGGTTTTTTCTCGGTCATTCGAAAGCTCCTTCAGTGCTGGCAACGCAGCAGTGGCGCATGAACTGTCGCGCAGAATATCGCCTTCGGCCTGAAGATGCAGAGTCTTGATTACGAGTCGATGAGGTGCCGAGCGCTTTTGGCCCCTGAAAGCAAAAGATCGCAGCCTTCGGCAGCGCCTACAGGGAAATGCATTCCAAATGTAGGAGCTGCCGAAGGCTGCGATCTTTTGATCTGTGTTTTTAGTCCGTGCCGTATTTTGGCGAGCGCGGACCGTACAACAGCCCTGCCGGATGCCCGGCCGACAGCAGGCGGTTACTCGCCACGCCGGCAATCGGGAAACCGGCATCGGTGGAACTGTTGATGATCTGCTTCACCGCCGCCGTGATCAGCATGCCGATCAGGCCGCCGCCACCGTTGTTACCGCCCTCTTCGCTCGAGGCACGGGCCGAGCCGGTCCACAGCGTCGTGCCGCTCTTCAGGTCAACCAGTTTCGCCGTTGCAGTGACTGCGGTTTCGCTGCTGATCACCATGTAACGCGTCCCGTATTCGGTCACGGTGATGTACAACGCCGCGTCGGCGCCGAAGATTTCCTGCAGCTTGTTCGCCGGCGCCTGGTGGATGTCATCTGGCGTGGTCAAACCGTTCTGGCGAAAGGTCTCGTCAACCAATGTGATCGGCAACACGTAGTAACCGGCCTCGGCCAATGGAAACGTTACCTGCGACAACAGACTGTACGAGGCCTTTACGTCCGGCGAGGTGTTCAGCGGCGGCAATACCAGAATGGTCTTGGGCCGTGCCTGCTTGTACGCCGAATAGTCCACGGTCTTGGGCTTGACGCAGCCACCGAGCACGCTCAGCGCCAGCACACCGACCAGCAGTTTCACTGCACGCGGGATCATTTGGCGTCTCCGGTCTTGGCGTTTTTAAGCAGAAAATCCATGTACGTGCCGGACTCGGGAAACAGCGTCTTTTCGGTGCGGAACTGCTGCACCATCTGATCATCCTTGCCCATGCTCAGATAGAGCAGGCCCAGGTGCGCGTGGTAACCCGGTGGTACGGCCTTACCGGTGGAGCGGATTTTTTGCAGGTCACGCTCAAGCGCTTCGGCTTGGGCTTCTTTCGGCTCTTCGCCCTTGAAGTATTCGTAGACCTGCGGTTCGTAGCCTTCCCACTGGTACAGGGTTTTCGGGCCGGCACAACCGGCCAGCAAGGTGCTGGCGGCCAGGGTCAAGGCCAGCAGCGACCGCGACAGAGTCAAATTCATGTGTTGTTGCTCCTTGCAATGGGCGTCGATCAGTTGCCCGGTTTCCAGGTACCGGCGTTCATGCCATCCACCAGACGATTGATCGCCTCGCGCATGGCCAGATCCAGGACTTTGCCGTTGAGGGTGGAGTCGTAGGCAGCGGTGCCGCCGAAGCCGATGATTTCGCGGTTGGACAAGGCGTACTCGCCTGCGCCCTGGGTCGAATACACCACTTCCGAGGTGCTGATGTTGACGATATTCAGGTTGACCTTGGCGTAAGCGACCTGGGTCTTGCCACGGCCGAGAATGCCGAACAACTGATGATCGCCCGTCTCTTTGCGGCCGAACTCGGTGACGTCACCGGTGACCACGTAATCGGCGCCTTTCAGACGCTGGGCCTGGCCCTTGATCGCCGCTTCCTGCTGGATTTCGCCCATGTTGTCGCGATCCAGCACGGAGAAACGGTTGGTCTGCTGCAAATGCGTGATCAGGATGGTCTTGGCCTGACCGCCGAGACGGTCAACGCCGTCGGAAAAGATCCCGCGCATGTAGCTGGAACGGTTGTCGAACTTGCCCACCGCCATCGGCACGCGAACGCCGGTCCAGACTTGAGAAGCACTTTCAACCTTGGCCACCGGCAACGCGCGGGAGCTTTCGGTGGCGCAACCGGCGAGCGAACTGGCCAGCGTGCCGAGTACCGCAATTGCAACGCCTGAGACCAACATCCGGGAGATCATTCTCACTGGGTATTCCTTCTTGAAAAACGGTGTGTCCCGGCACGGCAACGCGGTGGGGAGCGGAAAAGGGGCGGCATTATGACAAAGTGCCATCATTCGCGACAGATTTTTTTGACGTCAATTAATCGGCTCAAAATGACCGCGACTGACTCGTCCTCGCGCACCCGAATGATTGGTGGCGGCAGATATAAAGCGGATCAGTGAAAATCGCGGCTCTGCACGCGGATGCCGTTGAGCAGCGGGCTCAGATCACTCAGGCGTCCGGCGATCAGGTGGCGCACTTCGCCTTCGCGTTCCCAGCGCCCATCGACCCTGAGCAGTTGCGAGCCGACCAGCACCTGACGCTGACGCTCGGCGAGGTCGCGCCAGACCACCACGTTGACGTTGCCGAACTCGTCTTCGAGCGTGACAAACGTCACGCCGCTGGCAGTGCCCGGACGTTGCCGGCCCGTGACCAATCCGGCAATGCTGACCGGGCGTCCGTGCTCGATATCGAGCAACTCTTGCGAACTGCGGCAGCGCCGCGCCTTCAACTCATTGCGCAGCAGCGCCAGCGGATGCGGCCCCAGCGTGGTGCCGACCGTTGTGTAATCGGCGTGCAAGTCCTCGCCAACACTGGGTTTGGGCAGCACCACGCCAGGCTCTTCCTGACTCGACAAGCCGGCAAACAACCCAAGCTGTTTCTGCACCCCGGCCACTTCCCAGCGCGCCCGATGCCGATGTCCGGCCAGACCGCGTAACGCCCCGGAATCTGCCAGCAACGCCTGCGCCCGACTGTCGAGCCCGGCGCGCTCCCCCAGATCGGCGACATCGGCAAATGCTCCGCGTGCCCGCGCCGCCTCGATACGCCGGGCATCGTCCTCACGAAAACCCTTGATCATCCGCAGGCCCATGCGAATCGCCGGCTGCGCGCCGCTGATCGGTTCCAGGCTGCAATCCCAGTCACTGGCGCGCACATCCACCGCACGGATCTGCAACTGATGCCGGCGCGCGTCCTGCAGAATCTGGTCAGGACTGTAGAACCCCATCGGCCAGCTGTTGATCAGCGCACAGGCGAACGCCGCGGGTTCATGGCACTTGAGCCAGCAACTGGCATACGTCAGCAGAGCGAAGCTGGCGGCGTGGGATTCGGGAAAACCGTAACTGCCGAAGCCTTTGATCTGCTCGAAAATCTGCGTGGCGAACTCCGGTGTGTAGCCGTTTTTCTTCATGCCGGCAGCGAGTCGCTCCTTATGCGGCTCCAGCCCGCCGTGGCGTTTCCAGGCAGCCATGGAGCGGCGCAACTGATCGGCCTCGCCGGGACTGTAGTCGGCGGCGACGATGGCGATCTGCATCACCTGTTCCTGAAACAGCGGCACGCCGAGGGTGCGTTTAAGCACCACTTCCAGTTCCGGCGAAGGATAGGTTTCCGCCTCCTCCTTGTTTCTGCGGCGTAGATATGGATGGACCATACCGCCCTGAATCGGCCCCGGCCGGACGATGGCCACCTCGATCACCAGATCGTAAAACTCCGCCGGTTTCAGGCGCGGCAGCATCGACATCTGCGCGCGAGACTCGATCTGGAACACGCCGATGGTGTCGGCACGACTGATCATCTCGTAGGTCGGTTTGTCTTCGGCAGGAATCGTCGCCAATGTCAGGTCTTGATGGCGATGACGGCGCAGCAGGTCGAAACAGCGGCGGATCGCACTGAGCATGCCCAGCGCAAGAATATCCACCTTGAGCAGCCCGACCGCGTCGAGGTCGTCCTTGTCCCACTGGATGATCGTGCGATCAGCCATCGCCGCATTCTCCACCGGCACCAGACTGTCGAGCGGCTGTTCGGAAATCACGAAACCGCCGGGATGTTGCGACAGGTGCCGGGGAAAACCGATCAGTTGCCCGGTCAGGCTCAGCACCCGGCGCAGCACCGGACTGTCCGGGTCGAAGCCGCCTTCGAGCAAACGCGCGAGCGGCGGCGTTTCATCGCTCCAATGGCCGCAGCAATCGGCCAGCGCGTTGATTTGATCGGGCGGCAGGCCCAGGGCCTTGGCCACATCGCGCACCGCGCCGGCCGCGTGATAAGTGCTGACCACCGCCGTCAACGCCGCACGGTTGCGACCATAACGACGAAACACGTACTGCAGGACTTCTTCGCGACGTTCGTGTTCGAAATCGACGTCGATGTCCGGCGGCTCGTTGCGCTCTTTCGACATGAAGCGTTCGAACAACAGCGTGGTGCGATCCGGATCGATCTCGGTAATGCCCAAGGCAAAACACACCGCCGAGTTGGCCGCCGAACCGCGGCCCTGACAGAGGATGTGCTGTTCGCGGGCGAAGTTCACCACATCATGCACCGTGAGGAAGTAGCTTTCGTAACCGAGTTCGGCGATCAGCTTTAATTCCTTGTTGATCTGCCGCAGCACCTTGAAGGGCGCGCCTTGTTTCCAGCGCCAGGCGATGCCCGCTTTAGTAAGGTGCCGTAACCAGGAACTGCCGGTGTGCCCTTCAGGCACCAGCTCTTTGGGATATTGATAACGCAACTGACTCAGATCGAAGGTACAACGTCGAGCCAGCGCGACGGACTCATCCAGCAACGCCGACGGATACAGTTCCCGCTGCACCTCGACGCTGCGCAGATGCCGTTCGCCATTGGGGTGCAGGCGCAATCCGGCTTCGGCCACTGGCACGTGGTGCCGAATCGCCGTCATGGTGTCCTGCAAGGCACGCCGGCCACGGGCGTGCATGTGCACATCGCCACTGGCCACCGCGGCAATCCCCAACTCAGCGGCCAGGCTCAACAACGCCGCCAACCGCCGCTGATCGTCCTGCCCGCGATGCAATTGCACCGCCAGCCACAGCCGTTCGCCGAAGGTTTGTCGGAGCCAACGGCCCTCCTCGACGTCATCGACACTGTCCGGCACCCAAAGCGTCAGCAACCCCGGCAACGGCTCGCTGAAGTCCTCGCGCAGCACCTGATACTGACCTTTTTGCGTGCGCCGCCGGGCGCGGGTGATCAAGCCGCACAGTGCCTGATAGCCGGCAAGGTTCTCCACCAACAGCACCAGTTTCGGGCCGTTTTCGATGCGAATTTCGCTGCCGATAATCAACGGCAGTTCAACGGATTTCGCCGCTTGCCAGGCACGCACGATCCCGGCCAGCGTGCATTCATCGGTGATCGCCAGCGCCTGATAGCCGTGCTTTTTCGCCCGCTGGAACAGCTCCAGCGCACTGGAAGCACCGCGCTGGAAACTGAAGTTCGACAGGCAGTGCAGTTCGGCGTAGCCATCGTTCATGCGAACCAGCCCTGCAGCCACAACGGACCGCCCTCGCCCACCGCCCGATAGGCCCAGCCCTGCTGCCCGGCGCGGTTCTGGATCAGGTAGTAATCGCGGCGCACATCGTCACCGTCCCACCAGCCGGATTCGATGCGCTCAGGCCCCATGAGGATCCGTGCCGCACCCTCCGGTACGCTTTGCGGTTCGCCCAGCAACCAGCCCGGACGCTGAACACTCGGCAAACCGGCGCAGCGCTGTTTGTCGACGGCGTTTTGCCAAGCGCACTCCGGACGATGGTCGGCCTGAAAACGCAGGCCTTGCACCGCGTCGTCGCCCAGCCTTGCGCGCAGGCGTTCGCGCAATTGCTCCCAAGGCAAGGTCTGCTGCGGACGGTCGTCGAACAATTCCTGAAACTGCGGCACGAAACTCGGCAGATCTTCGGCGCGCAGCCGGAAGCCGCGCACCGGGGCCTCGACCTGCACTTGCTCCAGTCGGCCACGGGCCAGTTCGAAGAGCATCGCCGGGTCGCGCTCGGCGCTGAGCAGGCCGACCTTGATCAGCGTATCCGGCAACCCGGCATGTTCCAGATGCAGATCGAAACGCTGCACGCCGCTGTCGCGTCCACACAGGAACGCCGATAGATCGCCGGTCAGGCGCCGCAGTGGAAACAGCAGCGCCTGATGGGATTGCACGTCGAAATTGAGTTCGATGCGCACATCGAAACGATCCGGCGGCAGATAAAACGCCAGCGCCAGCGGACGTGCGCCAAACAGGGTGTCGAGATGCTTGAGCATCTGCGCCTCGAAGCGCCGTGCCAAGGCCTGACGCGGCAGGCTCTGCACCTGACTGAGACTGCGCAGCCCCATGCGCGACAATGCCGTGGCCACGTGTGGCTCCAGGCCGACGCGGTCGATGGGCAATTGCCCCAGGTGATGCTGCAAGGCTTCACCGTCCGGCACCACCAAACCGTCATAAGCATTGGCCAGCACTCGCGCCGCCACCGGGTTGGGCGCGGCGACGATGCGATGACGAAAACCCAGCTCGGTCAGCTCTTTGCGCAGCCGCACTTCGAACTGCGCCCAGGAACCGAACAGGCCCAGGCTCGATTCGATCTCGAACACCACGGTACGCGGGTAATGCACGCTGACCTGTGAGCTGAAACGATAGGCCCATGCGGCGAGAAACTGCTGCCAATGCTCGACCTCGGCGACGTCGTAATCGGCGGTGGCAAAGCCTTTGCTCAAGGCTTGCGCAGCGGTCATGGACTGGCCGGGGCGCAAGCCAAGTTTGCGCCCCGCGCCATTCACGGCTTGCAGCACCCGGCGCTGGGCCGGACCGCTGAGCAGCACCAGCGGCTCTTCGGGGTCGGGGCGCTGACGCAGCACGGCGTCGAGGGCCAATTGCGGGAACAGAATACACACCCAGCGCATGACGACCTCAGTGACCTGTGGCAAAGGCAATGGGCGTCGCGCGAGCCAGGCCGCCACGGCATTTGAGCACGCGCAACTGGGCAGGTTTGGCATCAATGGCAATGCGCAACGCCGCCGGTGACGGGTTGATCGCCTCGCTCAGCGAGCGCCAGGCAAAGGCCAGGGTCTGGCCGGTTTCCGCCGCCACCTGCAAACGCCTTAACGCGCGGTCATCCGCCTTGTACGGCCAGCACAGCACCGCGCCGCAACTGCCGGAGCGCAGGCATTGTTCCGCCGCCCACAAGGCATCGCGCTCACTGGCCTGGATCACCGACAACTGTCGCAGATCGACCCCGGCGTTTTCCCACGCTTGCGGGTAGGGCACGAACGGCGGCGCCACCAGCACGATGCGCTCGCCCGCCGCCGACAGCCGCGCCAGCGTCGGCCAGACCAGTTGCAGTTCGCCGACCCCGGGGCCGGCCAGGAGGATTTCGCTCAGCGCCGCTTCCGGCCAGCCGCCACTGGGCAACGCTGCGTCCAGTGCGGCATGCCCGGTCGGTTGCGGGCTCGCGGCCGGTGGCGCAGGCCGACCCTTCCAGACCTGGCCGCCATTGAACAGCGTATCCAACGCAACGACGGCGCCCATCAGCCTTGCCTCACCAGGCCACAGAACACTCCCTCAATAGCCAGATCCTGATCATCACGCACCACAATCGGCTGGTAGGCCGGGTTGCGCGGCAGCAGGCGAACCTCATCGCCCGTGCGCTCAAAGCGTTTGATGGTGACTTCACCGTCGAGCCGCGCCACGACGATCTGGCCGTTGAGCGCCTCGGGATTGCGCCGCACGCCGACCAGATCGCCGTCGAGAATGCCGTCCTCGATCATCGAATCGCCCTGCACCCGCAGCATGTAGTCGGGTGTACGGGAGAACAGCGCCGGGTCGAGCAGCAAACGGCTATGGAGATCGGCATCGGCGCCAATCGGCGCACCGGCGGCCACCCGGCCGAGCACGGGAATATCGAGCAACTCCGGTCGCGCCGGTTGCCCGAGCAAGCGAATGCCCCGCGCCTGATGCGGGTTGACCTCGATAAACCCGGCTTCGGTGAGCGCCAGCACATGCTTGCGCGCCACGCTGCGCGAGGCAAAACCAAAAGCCTCGCTGATTTCAGCGAGGCTTGGGGGCTGACCGTGTTCGGCGATGCGTTCGCGGATAAAAGTCAGAATGGCGGTACGGCGGGGAGTCAGGTTTGTCATGGAGTACATTTGTACTCCTGTGGGATTTTCCTGACAAGCACCGCCAGTCGGCCTAAGCCGACCTGGAGGAATTGGGTGACGTCCGAGATTCAGTGACGCTTGAGGATCTGGTCCATGACCCAATCGGTCTTCAGCGCTTGTTCGGCCATCGCCGGATGCTCCGATTCACCACGAATATGCGCATTCATGCCCAGCACGTGATGCCACTGAATGTGTTCGTGATGGGCAATGTCCAGGCTGATCTGCTCATCGGCATGCAGCTCGACCGGATGCTCATCAAACACTGCAAAGCTGATCCGACCGAGGCTGCCGATGATCTCGACCCGATCCTCGCGCCGATCGGCAACAAAACTCCAGCAGCCCATGCCCAGCGCCCCAGAGGCAAAGCGCCAACTGGCGCTGACCGCATCTTCCGCCGCGTACAACCCGGCCTGCCGCGCGGTGAAACCGGCGACCTCGACGATGTCGCCGAGCAAATACTGGAACAGGTCGAAACCGTGGCTGGCCAGATCTGCGAAGTAACCGCCGCCCGCTACCGCCGGGTCGGTGCGCCAGTTGTCGCGGCCATCCAGATCGGCCGGCGACGGTGCCTTGGTCAGCGTCCAGCTCAGGTGCCGCACTTCGCCGATCCGTCCCTGTTCCAGCCATTGCCGAACCTGCGCAAAGCGCGGCAACGAACGGCGATAGTAGGAAACGAACAAGTGCAAACCGGCGTCGGCAAACGCCTGCTGCATCTCGCGGCTTTGGCCGGCGTTGAGTGACATGGGTTTTTCCACGCAGCAATGTTTGCCGGCGGCGGCGACTTTCAGACTGTAATCGCGGTGGCTGTCGGGCGGCGTGGCGATGTACACCGCGTCCACCTCGGGATCGTTGATGAGTGCATCGACGTCGGTGTAAACCCGAGCGATACCGTGGCGCGCGGCGTAATCACTGACGGCTTCAAGGCGTCGCCCCATCACCGCCACCAGTGCGGACCCTGGCGCCTTGTAAAAGGCTGGCCCGCTCTTGCGTTCCGCGACACTGCCGCAACCGATCATGCCCCAGCGCACCACGTTCATCTTTAGTCCTTTTGCAGAATCAGCCGATGCGCAAGGCGCGCAGATCAAGATGACCGTCCTTGAGCGGCGGGCACCAGTAATAGCCGCCGGTGATCGGCCGGCTGATGCGGTACAGGCCATCGGCGATGCCGTCTTCCAGACCGCTCATGCGCCGCAACTGGGCTTCGAAGGCATCCAGCGAGAAACCGAACGCGAGGAACATCAGCCCCGCGCGGTCACCTTCAATCCACGGCATCGAGCGACGCACGACGAACGCTTCAGGCGCAAAGCTTTCCTGCGCGGTGCGTTTGACGTGAGCGGAGACCGGCGCGTCGTCGATCTCTTCGTTATCGCTCAGGCGACGGCCCATGATGCTGTCTTTGTCGTCGGCGGACAGTTTGTGGAAACCCTTGAGGTCGTGCTGCCACTGCTGGATCGCGGCGAAGCTGCCACCGACCAGGCCTTCAGCGCCTTCGCTCTGCAACGCGGCAGCAATAGCGGCTTCGTCATGAGGGTTTTCGGTGCCGTCTTCGTAGCCGGTCAGGTCGTGACCGTCCTTGTGGAGGAAGGCTTCCTGCATCTCTACCAGGCGCAAGGCCGGAGCCAGCGCAGCTTCAATGGCGTTGCAGCGATTGAGCAGGTCGCCACGGTCGACGCCGTGCAACCAGACCCACAGCGCCTGTTGAGTCGACGGGTTGTTCACGCCCACGCCGCTCATGGCCGGGAAACTGCGCAGACCGGCGATTTCCACGTTGAGGGCCTTGGCCAGGGATTCACCAAAACCGACCACCGCAGACTTGCCGTCCACCAGGCTCAGCAGATTGTCGATCGCCTGCGGCAAGGCTTCAATCGAGGCCAGGGCGAAAAACAAATGACGTGCTTGCAATGGAACGGGGGTGGCGAGAATGCCCGGCTGGTAGTGACTCATGTGAACTCCTTGAAAAAGTGCGCGGAGTTTACCTGTGGCCGGAGGTTTTGTGGGGGTTCAGGTGACTGCAAAAGCCCCCTCACCCTAGCCCTCTCCCGGAGGGAGAGGGAACCGAATGGGGAATATTGACGGATTGCAGCGACCTGGCCCTCCTGCTTTGAATCCATAATCGACCAAAATCTTTCAGGTCGATGTAAAACGCAAGACACCTCGGTCTGCAAAAAACTCCTTGGCGGCCCATCATTCAAACTCAGTATCGCCACCGCCCCCCGACTCCCCGCCATCACCCCGCTCACCTTGATGTCCACTGGCGCCGTTTGATTGGAAAACCACTGCAACGCCGGGCTATCGCTGCGTGCCGCCAACAACTGGGGGGCTGCTGACGGGGTGTGTGATTCGGCGGAGGTCAGCAGCAGCGACGACCACGTCGCCACGCCGACCAGTGCCGCGAGCAGTGCGAGGGCCTGGACCATTTGGGGTGGGGAAACGCGTGCGGTGAAGGTCATGGGGTGAATCTCCTTTTTATCCCTGCTGCCAGCCTACGCGGCAATTCTCTCCGTTTTATTTCACACGCCTTACATGTTGGCCGTGCACGATGACTTCCGACGCAAAGGAGCGCGCAATCGATGAACGTGGTCAAGCAACAGGGTTTTACGCTGATCGAGTTGATGGTGGTGCTGGTGATCATCGGTATCGCCAGTGCGGCGATCAGCCTCAGCATCAAGCCCGATCCGTTGCAGTTGCTGCGCAAGGATGCCGAGCGTGTGGCGCAGTTGCTGCAGGTGGCGCAGGCCGAGGCCCGCGCCGATGGTCGGCCGATTGTGTGGGTGAGTGATGCCAAGGGGTTTCGGTTTAGTCGGCGCAGTGACAGTGGCAAGGGGTTTGATCATTTCGCGCAGGACCCGCAGTTGCGCCCACGGCAGTGGCAGAGCCCGAAACTGGAAGTGCGCGTGGAGCCCAGACAGAAAGTCGTGCTCAACGCCGAGTGGATCAATCCGCCGCTGCAACTGACTTTGTCCGATGGTTTCAATCGCCTCAGCGTGCTGCGCGACGGCGCCGGCCGGATCAGTGTGCAATGAGAAACCAACAAGGTTTTACCCTGATTGAGGTGATGGTCGCGATTCTGCTGATGGCGGTGGTGAGTTTGATTGCCTGGCGGGGGTTGGACAGTGTGACGCGGGCGGACAGTCATTTGCAGGCCAGCAGCGAGCAGAGCGACAGCCTGTTGCGGGCGCTGAATCAGTTGCAGCGGGATGTGGAGATGCGCGCGGGGATTGAGTTGACCGAGCCGAAGAAGGTTGGGGTGGATGATGAGCCGCCGAGCGCGCCCCCTGCCCTCACCGTGCGTAGCAGTGACAGCAAGGGGTTTCGGCTCGACATCATTCGTACGGCGGCTGATCAGCCGGGGGCTTTGCAGCGGGTTCGTTGGTGGCTCAAGGGCGGCACGTTGTATCGGGCGGTGGCTGAGGCGCGGAGTCGGTATCCGTTGCCGGCGCCTGGGAATGGGGTTGCGGTGTTGAACGACGTTAGCGATGCGCAGGTGCGGGTTTGGGAGATGGATAAGGGGTGGCGGCAGCTCAGCGGGAATCGGCGGGAAGATCCGGCGGGGTTGGAGATTCGGTTGACTCGGCAGACGCCGCAGGGGGTGGAGAAATATCGGCAGGTGATTGGGCCGTTGGACTGACACGCGCCTGCTATGCAGATTATCCCCGTTACCGCCGGAGATCTCTGGAGCTGCCGAAGGCTGCGATGTTTTGATTTTGTTTTTCAGAAGCAAGATCAAAAGATCGCAGCCTTCGGCAGCTCCTTGAGATCGGGTGCACCTGCCAAAGACTGGTGGCTGGCAGACCGTCTTCGCGAGCAGGCTCGCTCCCACAGTGGGGTTGGGTGAGGCCAGTTGGAGATTGGTTGGCTGACAGGTCGCCATCGTTGGCAAGCCAACTTACACAGGGATTAGGTACATGGGCGGGAGATGGGTTGGCCGTCGGGCCGTCTTCGCGAGCAGGCTCGCTCCCACAGTGGGATTGGGTGAGGTCAGTTGGAGGTTGGTTGGCTGTCAGGCCGCCATCGTTGGCAAGCCAACTCCCACAGGGATTGGGTGCATGTGCTGGAGATGGGTTGGCTGGCAGGCCGTCTTCGCCAGTTCAGGCTCGCTCCCACAGTGGGGTTGGGTGAGGTCAGTTGGAAATTGGTTGGCTTTCTGGTCGCCATCGTTGGCGGGCCTACTCCTACAGGGATTGGGTACATGGGCTGGAGATGGGTTGGCTGGCAGGCCGTCTTCGCGAGCAGGCTCGCTCCCACAGTGGGATTGGGTGAGGTCCGTTGGAGATTGGTTGGCTGACAGGTCGCCATCGTTGGCAAGCCAACTCCCACAGGGATTGGGTGCATGTGCGGGAGATGGGTTGGCTGGCAGGCCGTCTTCGCCAGTTCAGGCTCGCTCCCACAGTGGGATTGGGTGAGGTCAGTTGGAGATTTATTGGCTGTCAGGCCGCCATCGTTGGCAAGCCAACTCCCACAGGGATTGGGTTCATGGGCTGGAGATGGGTTGGCTGGCAGGCCGTCTTCGCGAGCAGGCTCGCTCCCACAGTGGGATTGGGTGAGGTCAGTTGGAGGTTGGTTGGCTTTCAGGCCGTCATCGTTGGCGGGCCTACTCCCACAGGGATTGGGTACATGTGCTGGAGATGGGTTGGCCGGCAGGCCGTCTTCGCGAGCAGGCTCGCTCCCACAGAAATCAAAGCAACACACCGACCCGCTTCTAACCACTTAACAGGATGAGCGCAAGCTCGGCTGCCGCTGTTGATCTTGATTCACGGGCGACGTCGGGAGGCTGAGTGGAGGGATTCATCCGAGGAGGACATCGAAAGGAGGTGCAGCGAAGCAAACCGGAATCGATGCCCCGGATGGACACCGTAGCGAAGGAACCCCGAGCTTTAGCGAGCGGGCCGGACGTTGGAGCAAGCCTTTTTGGTTACTTTTGGCTGGGCCGGCATTCCGGGCGTTTGTCAAAAGTGACCCGCCGTAAGGGCGGAACCCTGGGCCGCCGTTACCGCAGCAACGGATATGTACCCGATCAAACCCACTAGCTCAAAACAACGACTCCGCCCGGCAGCTCGGTGCATTTAACGCCATAGGCATCGCGAATCAGCAGTGCAACGCCCGCAAGTTGATCAAGACTGAACCGCGCCTGAACCCGGCGTTGGCCAAGCTCACGGTTGAGCAGCAGCAACATCCCCGGCCGATACCGATTAATCTCATCAATCATCTCGCTCAGCGTCGCACCGTTGAACACCAACACCTGCTGCCGCCAATTCATCACCGCCGCCGTATCAACGCTCTGCACACTGCCAACCCGCCGCGCGTCATAAGTCACTTGCTGCCCAGGTTCGAGGCGCAGGCTGCGGCCTTCTACGTCGACTTCCACCGCGCCATCAAGGCAGGTCACGCAAACTTGCTGATCAGTGTTGCGCAGGTTGAAACGCGCCTGACTGGCACGCAACCACCCTCCCCCAGCCTGCATCGCCAAGGGCAGGCGTGCGGTCTGCACCTCGACTTCACCACTAACCAGTTCAAAACCCTGCACGCCGTCAGACACTGCACGCTGATTGATCCGCGTCTGAGTGTTCAGCTCCAGGCTCACACCCTGCGCCGGTTCGAAGCGGCGCTGTTGGCCAACCTCAGTGATGTAATCGGCCCCCAGCCCGCCAAAGCCCCCGGGAATCGTTCCGCGTACCAGCAAAAACGCCGCCGACGCCGCAATCGCCCCACCCAGAAAGGCACGCCGGCCAAACCCACGCGGCGCCTGCAACCCTTCGGCCGCCGGTTGCAACAAATGCCACAGCGCTTTGGCGTCCTCAAAGGCGCGGGCATGCTCGGCGCTTTGTGCACACCATTCGCGCAGTGCACGGGCATCGGCCACGGTGGCGCGGCCGGAGGTCAGCAGGACCAGCCAGTCGCGGGCTTCACTGTGCAGATTGTCGGCCGCCGATGGCTCGGCAGGTTTCAGTCGAAAGATGTTCAAACGCGCAGTTTCTCAACGAATTGATCGGGCACTATTCAGAAGACGGTTTTCCGGCCCCGCGACCGAACCGCTGAAACACTTTTCTTTCCAGTTTCGCTGCGCAGAAGCCCAACGCGGCCTTGATTTCTTCTCGACCATGCGCGTGGAAATGCCGAAGCGCTGAGAGATTTCCAGGTGCGGCGCCTCTTCCAGACGCGCTGCGATGAAGATCTTCCGGCGCCGTGCCGGCAGTTCGTACAACGCACTGAGCAGCGACTGGATTTCCTTCTGCCCGCCCACCACCCGCGCAGGGTCCAGCGCTTCGTCGCCGATTTGCAGCAGCTCCTCGACTTCCTCGCCGGTGAGCAGCCGCGCATCGGCCTGACGCCGGTCTGCGGCGACGTTCAGGGCCATGCGATAGAGGTAGGCGTTCGGCCGCAGCAGGTTCGGCGGCGTCTCCATGCGGTCGACCCGCAGGTAGGTTTCGTGCAGCACGTCGTTGGCCAGATCCTCCGAACCGAGACGCCTGCGCAGGCGCACCCGAAAGTCCTCGTAGGACGTCAGGAACAGTTGGACCATCGAACCTTGTCCGGTGTCTTTCATCCCCCGGAAACTCCTTCCCATTTAGTGCATTCCATGCGTTTTCCTGACGACTCCGGTAACAACAGCAACGTGACCGGCTGACGCAAGGCACTGGGCGTCGGCCGGTCGATCCTGAGATTGCGAAAGCTTTCCACCAGCGCGGTATCGCGCCGTACATCTCCGGTCGAGGTGAGCAACCGGTTGTGTTGCACCACGCCGTCGCGCCCCACCCACACCTGCAACACCGCGCGGTAATTGCCCGGGCGGGTCAGCGGCGAACGACACAGGTTGCGCTCGATGGCGGCTTGCACTGCCGTGGCGTAACTGCGGTTGACCGCGATGCTGGCGGGGGTCGGGTTTTCCAGCGTCGCCGGCACATCCTCGACCTGCGCCACTTGTAAGGTGAATGCATCGTCACGGGCATAGCGCGCCATCAAGCCACTGCCACCGAGCAACCGGCGCAAAGCGTCCGCCGCGGTGTATTCGCCATCAACCGCCAAGGAACGTCTGCCGCGACTCAATTGGCTGTCGACCAGCACTGCAACTCCCGTGGCGCGGCTGTACTGATCCAGCGCCCCGGCCAGATCCTGCGCGGGAATATGCAGCGTCATGCGCAGGTCCGCCGGCACGGGCGCAGCTGTCGCATTGCCTGCCAGCAAGCCAAGCAGCAGCCCCAGCGTGATCTGGCGCACAAGTGTCGTTGAACGCTGAAGACCGTCCCTGGAACTGCCTCGCTGCACGGCCGACGTATCCCTGAAAATCGTCATCCTGAGGGCTGTTTATGAATCTGGTGTGACGGGCGGTGCAAAAAAACCATCACGGGATTTGCGCACGGCGTGCACTAGACTCATTCCATAGCGCGGCCCCTTCGGGTCGGCCAGGAGGCCTGCATGAAATCATTGTGGAAAATCACCTTCGGTGGGCTGTTGCTAAGCCTGTTCGCCAGTGCCCACGCCGAGCAGCGGCTGGGTTGCGTGGATGTGACGGTCGGTGGTTACAAGGCACCGAATTACGATTGCCTGAGTCAACAGATGGGCAACAACCCGGAAGGCGCGGCGGCGGCGCAGAAGAATCAAGAAGCGCTGAATGTGCCGGTGAACAAACGGCCGCCGAATCAGGTAGGCCTGGCAACACCGGCGGCAACCAGCACGCGGATGGGCAATACGTTTGGAACGTCGGTGAAACCGCAGCGCCCGCCGAACTAGGGAAATGATCGCAGCCTTCGGCAGCTCCTACAGTTGATCCCATGTAGGAGCTGCCGAAGGCTGCGATCTTTTGATCTTCAGTCACTTGGCGTTTGACGAAAGCTCACTGCCAGTCGATTCCAGCTGTTGATGGTGGTCACGGCCACCGTCAGGTCGACCAGTTCGCCTTCGTTGAATTGCTCGCGTGCCAGTTGATAGACGTCGTCCGGCACATGGCTTTCCGAGAGCAGCGTCACCGCCTCGGCCCACGCCAGCGCCGCGCGTTCGCGGGGGTTGAAGAAGTCACTGTCGCGCCACACCGCAATCGCATACAACCGCCGATCACTCTCCCCCGCCCGCCGTGCGTCCACCGAATGCATGTCGGTGCAGAACGCGCAGCCGTTGAGCTGCGAAGCGCGGATCCGGATCAGTTGCAGCAACGGCTGCTCGATGCTCAGGTTACCGGTCAGTGCCTCCATGGCAATCATGGCTTTCATGGCCTTGGGCGAAGCGTTGTAGTAATCCAGGCGCGGGGACATGGGGTGATCTCGGGACGCGTAATAGTGGCCTCAAGGTATGCGCTGCCACAGCGGCGTTACAGCCCCAATTCCACGGAAAATGGCTACACCACTAATTGGAGCAATGGTGTTTCACACAAAAATTGCAGACACAGCAGATCCCTGTGGGAGCGGGCTTGCCCGCGATGACGTCGGCACATCCTACGAAAATGTCGCCTTATGTACCGCTATCGCGGGCAAGCCCGCTCCCACAGGGATCTAGGCCAATTTCGGGTTTTTGTGGTGCGCAACTATTGCCGACCACGCAACAGCGGTAATCTGGCCGGCACACCAAATAGCCCCCGGAGCCTCGTCGGTATGGAACTTCACGTCGTGATCAACGGCCGCAAGGATCTTGCCGGTCAGTTGTATCAGCAACTGCGCGAGGCCATCGAATCCGGGCGCCTTGCCGCCGGCACGCAATTGCCGCCCAGCCGTCTGCTGGCCGAGCAACTGGGTATTTCGCGCAAGACCATTTCCGACACCTACGCGCTACTGACCTACGAAAACTTCCTCACCGGCGTGATCGGCAAAGGCACCTACGTCAATGCGCGCCCGGCGCAAGTCCAGCGCAAGCAAAGCCACACCGAGCTGGCCGGTGCAGAGGTGATCGAGAGTTGGCGCAACTTGCCGGTGTTCCTGCGCCATCCGACGCTGCAAGGTTCGCTGCGCTACGACTTCATCGGTGGCGCCACCAGCAAGGGCCAGTTCCCCCATGACGACTGGCGCCGCTGCGTCTCCCACGCCATGCGCCAGATGGCCGCGTCCAAAGGTTTCTACAGCGTGCCCGAAGGCCTGCCGGCGCTGCGCAATGCGATTGCCCGGCACATCGCGTTTTCTCGCGGGGTCAACTGTCAGGACGAAGACATCGTGGTGTGCAACGGCGCACAACAGGCGCTGGACCTGATCACTCGCGTGTTGATCAGCCCCGGCAGCCTGGTGGCGATGGAAGATCCGGGCTATCCGCCGGCACGCCTGTTGTTCGGCACCCATGGCGCCGAGGTGGTCGGTATTCCCGTGGATGCCGAGGGGATACAGGTTGAACACATCCCTGATGGCACGCGGCTGATTTATGTCACGCCGTCGCACCAGTTTCCGCTGAGCATGCCAATGAGCCCGGCGCGCCGCGAAGCCTTGCTGGCTCGCGCTCATGAACTGGGAGCGATCATCATCGAGGACGACTACGACAGCGAATTTCGCTATGAAGGGCGTCCGACCGATTCGCTGCATAGCCTCGACCAGCGCGGCATCGTCGCCTACGTCGGCACCTTCTCCAAGACCCTGCTGCCGGAGCTGCGCCTGGGTTACGCGATCCTGCCGCCATCGATCCTCGAAGCAGTGATCCGCGCCAAGCAACTCACCGATCTGCATGCCTCGACCCTGCCGCAATGGGCGCTGGCCAAGTTCATCGCCGAGGGCTGCCTGCTCAAACACATCCGCCGCTGCCACACGATTTACGCCCAGCGGCGCGAACGGATTCTGGCGCGCATGGCCAGCGATCTGTCGCCGTGGCTCGAGGCCGTGCCGCCCAGTGCCGGGTTCCACATGGCCGCGTTGTGCAAGGTGCCGATCGACCTGCCGCTGGTGATCGAACTGGCAAAAAAAGTCGAGGTCGGGCTGTATTCCATCGACGGTTTCTATTACCAGCAGCCCGTGCGCAGCGGTTTGTATTTCGGCTTCGGCGCCATCGAGACCCTCGACATCGATATCGCACTGGATCGCCTGCGCGACATTCTGCAACAAGTTGCCTGAATGATTGGTCTCGGCGATTAACCGCCGATTGGTTATTGGTGATCGACAGGGGCAGGCCTATTCTGCACAGGCGTTATCCCTCAATGAGCAGGATTCGTCCGGCCTGATTCAGGAGTGTGAGTAATGTCCAACGAAGTGATCAACACGGTGCAACTGCAGGCTGCGGCCGGCCGCTCGGATGAGCTGGGCAGGCAACTGCAGAAGATCGTCGACACCCTGCGCGAAACGCCGGGCTGCGATTCCTATCTGGTCGACCGCTGCCCCGAAGACAACCACCGCTGGACGGTCAGTGCGCGATGGCAGTCGGAGGCGGCAATGCAGGCGCATTTCAACCGGCCCGAGGCGCAGGGGTTTATCGACCTGATCGACAGTCGATTGGCCAACAGTGTGGATTTCAATAGTTTCCCCATCGTCTGATCTGACGCCATCGCTGGCAAGCCAGCTCCCACAGGGTTTCGTGCCGTTCATTAATCATATGAACGGCACAAAAACCTGTGGGAGCCTGGCTTGCCAGCGATGGCTTATCTGGAAGCGCTGAAAATCCACAGATTGGTCACCCAATCTTCCCGAATATTGGCCGTTTGAATGCCCCGTCCTGCGGACTACTGTGATTGCACCCCCCAATCATCACAGGTAAACCCGCCATGAAAGCCCTGCCCTTGTTCACCGCTGCCCTCACCCTGAGCCTTTGCGCTTCTGCCGCTTTCGCTCATGACCCGTCCGAGAAAATCACCGTCCTGCAAGACCAGATGCTAAAAAACGTCCCCGGCAAAAAAGCCATGATGATCGAAGTCGATTACAAACCGGGCCAGTCGTCCATCGCCCACAAACACGAGGGCACTGCCATGGCCTATGTGCTAGAGGGCGAAGTGATTTCCCAGGTCAAGGGCGAAGAAGCGGTCACTTACAAGAAGGGTCAGTTCTGGTACGAACCGGCCGGCTCCGAGCATCTGGTGTCGAAAAATGCCAGCCAAAGCAAACCGGCGAAGTTGCTGGTGTTCATGGTGCTGGCCCCGGATGAACAAGTGTTGATCCCGCTGAAAAACTGATGGCTGTTTAGTCAGCCATAAATAAAAAGGCGCAAATCGACAATCGGCGCCTTTTTATTTCCCGCAGCAATTACCCGCAACGGGTTACAGCAAATGAAACTATCCATGTCGTTTTAACTCAGCAAAGGGTCAGCTCGGTGGGTTTAGTCTGGTTCAACTGTCGCCATGAACGACATTGAAAACTTTCCGACTGATGTTGTTTCACGGGAGAAACACCATGAAACTTGCGCTCACCAGTGTATTAGCGATATCGGTTCTAGCCCTGTCAGCCTGTTCGATTCCCACCGCCCCCCGAGCAGTCTCATCACTGGACACACTGCTTCCTCACCCTACCGGCCGCAGCAGCGCCACCCTGGTGAACAGTGGTCCCGGCGTTTCGCTCGGCGTGGTCTACAGCCCAAGCACCCAGACCAACCGCGAATACCTGCGCGGCTATCAGGCCAACGCCGGCACCGGGTTCGGCCAAAGCCTGCTGGTGCAATCGATCCATGACGCCTACGTCGCCAGCTCGAAACCGGACATGGCGGTGGACTGGGTCAACGCCTCCCTGCAGCGTCAGTTCGGCTCGGTGACGGTGTATCCGGACATGCAAAGCCTGCGTGCGGCCAAGCCTGATGTGGTAGCCATCGTCGATACCCATAGCCAATTGATCACGTCACGCAGTTCCGACATCAAGGCCGATGTCAGCGCCGATTTTTATGACGCCCAGTTGAACTATATCGCAACGGCAAAGGGCTCCGCGGCAAGAGAACTGACACCACTCTGGGCGGACTTCAAACGCTCGGAAGAAATTGTTGCGGATATTAATCAGCAGCAGGATGTGCAAACAAGCGCTCTGAAAAAATTCGACCAATCGCTAAACAACGTGTTGAAACCCGCTGTAAATACCGTATCAATGCTGCAAAACAACTAACGCCACCGTTAACAGGCAACGCCTCTGCCTAGATGATAAGCAGAGGCAATGCTTTTTAACGCGTGCAACATCACAAAAGAATCCGCAACCCGATTGCACTACGTCATTTCTTTACCAGTTATTCCAAACCGCTAATGCGATCTTCACTCGCGCAATAACAAGTAACCGTTCCAGGCTTTTAAAAAACTCAATGAATTGCATACTGTCGATGCAACACAGAACTTAAACCCAACCAAACAAGGACGAACCCATGGGTATTTCGAATAGCCGATCTTTTCTGGCAAAAATCAAATTCGATGATGCTGACATCGTATTCTTCGACAAACATCCTTTCGGCAAAAACTACGAGTTCCGCAAGAGCCATATCACTACATCCCAAGGCCCTGAAAAATCCGGTGACACCCTGGCCAGCTACTCTCCAGCCAGGTGGGATGGCCCGGACTACGCTTACTTTATTGGCCATGACGATTACACGTACAAGATACAATTCCGCAGCGGCACGAACCATGCGTTGTATCTCGGTGCCGGCGTCAAAATCGGCTATCCCCTCGGAGCCTTCACGGAATCGAACACCACAGGTTCTTTCGCACTGTTCGATGCCAATTTGAATGTCGTCACACTGGATGACATTACAACAAACAATGCCAGCGTTTATTTGAAATTGAATCAGGGCGATTTCATTAAAAGGCAAGTGCTCGACGATAAGGTCTACACTTTCAGCGGGCAACAGGGGACTCTGGTCAAACTCAACATTGAAATCGTCGAACGCGGTTTTGATGACTTGGCGAATTACGGGTTCTCGCGTTCGGCGCAACAATTCCTGAGACTGGATTCGAATTAAAGTTCGGGTATTTCGAATAAAGGAGCAGTCGACGCGTAATAGCATCGACTGTATCCGAGAGATTTGCGCGGCTGCACTTGTTGAGCCCGCATAAACAAAAAAGCCCCGCATCTCACGATGCGGGGCTTTTTCATTCAGTTGCCGATCAGACAGCCGGCTCGAGCTCGGCGTTGGCCGAGGTCGTCGCCGGTGCAGGAACGACTGCCTGGCCGCTCAACGCCAGATCCAGCAGCTCACGGTTGGCGACTGCATACATGGCGTAGTCAGTGCCGCTCGCGGCACGGATTTCCACCAGCATGGCGCGCCAGCGCGAGATCATGCTTTCGTGCTGCGCCATCCACAGCGCCAGACGTGTTTCAACGTCCTGAGTGCCGTCGCCCTGTTGCAGGACAGAGATGGTGATCGCACGTTGCTGCCAGTCCACATCATCACGGAACGCTTCACGGGCCAGCGCCTGCCAGTTGTTTTCAACCGGCAGAGCACTGATCTGTTGCAGGTACCAGGTGATGTCCAGCGCACTGCCCACGGCGAAGTAGGCCTTGGCCACTTCGGCAGGGTTCTGGCCAGTCACGTCGGACGCTTCGATGATCGGCAGCAGGGTGTACAGGTGCGAGGTGCCCGCAACCATACGCGCCAGCAACTCCGGTACACCGGCTGCGACGTAAGCCTGATAACGCGCCTGCCAGTTTTCACGGATTTCGCCGCTCAGCAGTTCGTCGAGCTTCAGACCCAGCTCTTTGAGGTGCGGACCGAAATGCGCGACGTCACGGGCAGCGTTCTGCTCGTTACGACGGGCACGCAGGAACCAGCGAGTGGCACGGCGACCCAGACGCATCAGCTCGTCCATCAGCTCCAGCTGTACGTCAGCGGAAACCTGATAGTCCAGCGCTTCGATCTGACGGAACCAGTGCGGGAGGTGGAAGATGTCGCGCACGATCACATAAGCGCCGGCCACGTTCGCCGGACTCATGCCGGTCGACTCTTTGAGTCGTTGAACGAAGGTGATGCCCATGTGGTTGACCAGATCGTTGGCGATCTGGGTGCTGACGATCTCGCGCTTCAGACGGTGACGACGCATGGCTTCGGAGAACTTGCTGACCAGGGTCGGCGGGAACGCCGTTTCCATGTCGCGGGTCAGGTAATCATCGTCCGGCACCTGGGAGCCCAGCAGCTGCTCCTTGAGGTCGATCTTGCTGTAGGAGATCAGCACCGATAGCTCAGGACGCGTCAGGCCGTGGCCTTCAGCGATACGCTCAGCCAGTTGCTCTTCGGTCGGCAGGAACTCGATGGCACGGTCCAGCTTGCCACGGCCTTCCAGATCGCCCATCAGACGCTTGTACTCAGCGATGCGCTCATACGCACGACGCGCTGCCAGGGACAAGGCCTGAGTCTGCTTGTAGTTGTTGCCCAGCACCAGATTGCCGACTTCGTCGGTCATGCTCGCCAGCAACTGGTTGCGTTGCTTGTCGGTCATGTCACCGGCCTGAACCACTTCGTTCAGCAGGATCTTGATGTTCACTTCGTGGTCGGAGCAGTCCACACCACCGGCGTTGTCGATGAAGTCGGTGTTGGAGCCGCCGCCATTGAGGCCGAATTCCACACGACCCAGCTGGGTCATGCCGAGGTTACCGCCCTCGCCCACGACTTTGCAGCGCAGCTCGTTACCATTCACGCGCAGCGCATCGTTGGCCTTGTCGCCGACATCAGCGTGGCTTTCGGTGCTGGCCTTGACGTAAGTACCGATGCCGCCGTTCCACAGCAGATCCACCGGCGCCTTGAGCAAGGCGTTCAGCAGCTCGGTCGGGGTCAGCTTGTCAGCCTTGATGTCGAAGCGTTCCTGCATCTGCGGGGAAATAGCGATGCTCTTCGCGCTACGCGAGAAGATACCGCCACCTTCGGACATGATGCTGGTGTCGTAATCGGTCCAGGCAGAACGCGGCAGGTCGAACAGGCGCTGACGCTCGACGAAGCTGGTCGCCGGATTCGGATTCGGATCGATGAAGATGTGCAGGTGGTTGAACGCAGCAACCAGTTGCAGCTTGTCCGACATCAACAGACCGTTACCGAACACGTCACCGGCCATGTCGCCGACGCCAACCACAGTGATGCTGTCTTCCTGGACATTGATGCCGCGCTCGCGGAAGTGGCGCTGTACGCCAACCCACGCGCCTTTGGCGGTGATGCCCATTTTCTTGTGGTCGTAACCCGCCGAACCACCGGAGGCAAACGCGTCACCCAGCCAGAAGCCGTAGTCGATGGCGATGCCGTTGGCGATGTCGGAGAAGGTTGCAGTGCCCTTGTCCGCTGCTACTACCAGATACGGGTCGTCATCGTCGTGGCGAACCACGTTCAATGGCGGAACCAGCGCGCCGTCTTTCAGGTTGTCGGTGATGTCCAGCAGGCCCGAAATGAAGATGCGGTAGCAGGCGATGCCCTCGGCCGCGATCTCGTCACGGCTGCCGCCCAGTGGCAGACGACGCGGCAGGAAACCGCCCTTCGCACCCACCGGCACGATGACCGAGTTCTTCACTTGCTGGGCTTTTACCAGGCCGAGGACTTCAGTGCGGAAGTCTTCTTCACGGTCGGACCAGCGCAGACCACCGCGAGCAACGTTGCCGAAGCGCAGGTGCACGCCTTCAACGCGTGGCGAGTAAACGAAGATTTCGAACTTCGGTACTGGCTTCGGCAGCTCTGGAATTGCGTGCGGGTTGAACTTGAAGCTGAAGTACGACTTGTTCTGGCCGTTGGCGTCAGTCTGGTAGAAGTTGGTACGCAGCGTGGCTTTGATCAGGTCGAGGTAACGACGCAGGATGCGGTCTTCGTTGAGCACCTGAACGTCGTCCAGTGCCGTCAGAATCGCTTGTTCCAGACGCTGTTGCTTGTCTTCCAGGTCGTCTTCGCTGAGCTTGCGCGCCAGATAGAAGCGGGTCTTGAACAACCGGGTCAGTTCGCGAGCGATGTCGGTGTGGTTGTTCAGGGTGCTGGCGATGTAACCCAGATCGAAGCCCAGACGAATCTGCTTCAGGTAACGGGCGTAGGCACGCAGCAGCGCTACGTCGCGCCACGGCAGGCCGGCGGTCAGTACCAGACGGTTGAACGCATCGTTCTCGGCTTCGCCACGCACGATGTGGACGAAGGCGTCCTGCAGGGTGTCGTTGAGTTGCTGGATGTCGAGGTCCAGACCTTCAGCGGCCGTGAACGCGAAATCGTGAATCCAGAACTCGCGGCCATTGGTGTGGCGCAGGCGATACGGGAATTCACCCAGAACGCGCAGGCCAAGGTTTTCCAGAATCGGCAGCACGTCGGACAGTGCCAGCGGCGTGTCGGCGTGATACAGCTTGCAATGCAGTTCGCGCTGGCCGGAAACCTGACCCAGCGGCTGATAGAAACTCATCACCAGCGGATTTTTTTCGTTCAGGCTCAGCAGGTGCTGCATGTCGACCACGGCCGAATGCGCAGCGAAACGCTCGCGGTAGCCGGCCGGGAAGCCTTTCGGGAAGTCAGCCAGCACGTTGGTGCCGTGGGCTTCGCCGAAGCTTTCGACGGTCAGTGCGGCGTAGTCGTCCTGCCAGCTGCGGCAGGCCTGAACCACTTCTTTTTCCAGCAGCACCGTGTCGATGTCGAGACGGTTTTTCGGATCGACACGCAGGATCAACTGCACGCGCGCCAGTACCGACTCGGAGAAGAACGTCCAGAACTCGCAGTCGGACGCCTTCAGACGTTCCATAAGTACTTGCTGGATCTTCTGGCGAACTTCGGTGGAATAGATGTCGCGCGGCACATAGGCCAGGCAGTAGCAGAAACGACCGTACGGGTCTTTGCGCAGGAACACGCGGATCTTGTTGCGTTCCTGGATCTGCACGATCGACATCACGGTCGTGAACAGTTCGTCGACCGGGGTCTGGAACAGATCATCACGCGGCAGCACTTCGAGCACCTGCGCCAGTTCCTTGCCCAGGTGAGCCTTGGACTGGAAGCCGGAGCGGTGTTCGATTTCTTCGACCTTGCGGCGGATGAACGGGATGACCCGCACGCTCTCGCCATACACCGAAGAGGTGTACAGGCCCATGAAACGGTGTTCCTTGATGACTTTGCCGTCGGCGTCGATTTCACGGATCGACACGTAGTCCGGGTAGGCCGGACGATGCACACGGCTTGGGTGCGCAGCCTTGGCGAACGACAGCAGGGTCGGTTCGCGCAGGTAGCTTACGGCGTAGTCTTCGATGCGCAGGTCATCGTAGGTCAGGCCGGTGCGCAGCAGCTTGGTCAGGCCGAGGAAGGAGTTCTGGTCGTACTCGATGTGGCCGCCGTCGGCCTGATTGGTGACCACGAACTCTTCGTAGCCCAGGAAGGTGAAGTGGTTACCCACCAGCCATTCCAGGAAGCTCTTGATTTCGGTCTTCTCGTCGGCGTCGACGACGAATGCGCTGGTGTCGAGCTTGGTGAGGAGTTCCTGCACCTTGGCTTTCATCGGTTCAAAATCGGCGACCGCAACGCGGACTTCACCGAGAACCTGCTCCAGCTCTTTGCTCAGCACATTCAATTCGGCCGCGTTGGCGCAGCGGTCGATTTCCAGGTACATCAGCGATTCGTGCAGTACGCCTTCGCCGGTGCTGCCTTTTGGCAGGATTTCCAGCAACTCGCCCTTGCTGCCACGACGTACGCTGAGCACGGTGGTTTGCAGGGTGTGGATGCTGTAGCCGCGGCGGTTCAGCTCGGTACGGACCGAGTCGACCAGAAATGGCAGGTCATGGTGCAGGACTTCGACCGCGGTGTGGGTCGACTGCCAGCCATGACGCTCGTAATCGGGGTTGTAGACGCGCACTTGCGGTTGCGCGTGATCGAAGCGCTCAAGCAGGCGCCACGCAGAGAGAGTACAGCCAGCGAGGTCGGAGAGGCGACGCTGGGTCAGCTCGTCCAGGGAAATGATGCCGAAGAATTGTTCAGCGAACAGCGCCACTTGTGGCAGTGCCTGTTCACTGATGTGCTGCGCCAGTGCCGCTTGCAGTTGGTGCTGGAAGTCGGCTTTGCTGGCTGCGGTGAAGAACGCCATCTGTGGTACTCCGCTTAAGCTTGTTATTGATGGAAAGCGTCGCGTGCAACACCCCATTCGGGGCTTGTGTCGCCCTGTTCCTGAATCTCGGGCAGAGGAAACAGGGGGACAGGTGGGTGAAGCTGGACGGGACACTCAGGTCACATTCACCTTCCATGAATGAGCATCTGCAAAAGCGACTGTCCGGGGCTGCCGGCAATGCCTTTACGGGTGCTCATCCGTTGCGCAGCTTAATGGGTGCGACAATGTGTCTGCTTGCGGTGCTGCGACATATTCGGTCATTGGCACGTAAACCAAGGCTCTGGCTGGGTTAAACACTAGCATTCATGGCGCATAACGCCGGTCTGAATGCCCGGTTTTACGGGACATTCGTGCCAGAAATGACCATTGACCCATGTCGCGTTCACGACACATCCTCTGACACTCTCACATGCAGAAATTCCCGAGGGCTGGCAGAATCGCGCCCAATTGCGACCAACACGCCCTTTGAGGCAGGAATTCCCCCATGCAAATGACCACCGCCCTACTCATCGTCAACCCGTGCGACGACGAAGAAGACAACATGGCCATGCTCTGCTGCCACAGCGACAAGGGCGACATGTTCCTGATGAGCCGCTATCCGGACGAGGATGAACTGGAGATTACGCTGGATGGCGAGCCTTCCACGCTCGATGGCGTCAAAGTTACCCTGACCTCGACCCTGCTGAAGATCGAGATTGCAGCGGCGGATGCCGATGCGCTGAACGGGGATGATGTGCTGGAGATCAGCTTCAACCCGGACATGGTGGATATGGATGAGGTTGTGGAGACTTTGAAGATCATCCTTGATGGCACCGGGACCTTCGTTAGCGAAGTTTGATGGCGTCTGGACGGGCCCCATCGCTGGCAAGCCAGCTCCCACAGGTATCAGCGGTGTGCATGCGATTTATGCAACACAGCGATCCGTGTGGGAGCTGGCTTGCCAGCGATGAGGCCAGAACTTCCAGCTCGATAGTCCCCTGCTACAAAAATCCAACAATTCCCACGATCATTTCCCGCACTTTGCGCGAAACATTATTAAACGTTGCAACTCATTGAAGTGAAAAGTTAAAAACCCCCACCTCTTACAACCGAAAAAACCGTAAGCAACCCCCTACTCAGCAGCAAGAACAATCCCACAGAAGCTTGGGAAATATCGTTGCCGATCTCAATTGAAAACCAAATAGCCCAATGTTATTTATAAATCACTTGCATTCCTATCAATGCAAGTGCATCAACTACCGGTTAGCGCCACATCAATAACAAGGAGTTAATATCATGGGTAAAAAACGTACCGAGATCGGCCCCTGGGATAGTCTTCAAGAGATGCTGTATACATCAGATAGTTTTCTGGCTTCTGAAGTGAGCTTCTTTGCCTCACTAACTAACTGACCGACACTGCAGGAAAGTGCCGGAGAAACTCTCCGGCATTTATACTATAGGAGACCATTATGTCTGAGCGGGAGTTTTGCCCTTTTGTAGCGCAATCAAAAATTGAGAAAACAATAAATTCCTTAGACCTGGAGGCGATTACACGCCATACCGACAACCGTTACAACTAAAAACCCTGAACAACAACATCACAAACTCAGGCCGGAAACTTTATTATAGAGTCATTACCGACTTTCCCGGAAACGGCATTGTTTGCCAAAGCTATATACCTGGCCTTGAACGCTTTAACATTATAAGAAATGGATGCCTGGTAGCACCACAAACCATCTTGCGTCAATCACCTGCAAAATAATGTTAGCGCTACACCACAGAAGACATTCAATGCAGACGCTCATCAGAACCGCTTGCAAAAAACACGCATGGCTATTGATCTCAACCATCACCACAGTCATAGCGCTGAAAGTCCTTGCACTAGCACCGCCACTGCTCCTGGGCAAAGTAATTGACACACTAAACAGTCAACCCCCAACAGCGCTAAACCCACTGTTTTTATTGACGGTGGCGATAACCCTAGCCGGGTGCATTCAAGCGGCAATCAATCCGCTGCAAATCTATTTCCTTTCCAAGCTGGTGCAACAGGTAGTGATGGATGCCTCAATCGGCTGGATGGCACAGTTGATGCGTAAAGAGTTCCAGCAATTCAACACTTGGCGTATTGGCCATTTCATTAAGTCAGTAGAGCGTGGGATTACCGCTCATGAGCAATTGCTGACGTTTTTCATCACCACCGGTTTGCCGCTGTGTCTGGAGTTCATCATCGTCGGACTGGCTTTTTACTACATGGATGGGGCAGGTATTTTTCTGGCAATGACTGGCATGGCGATCCTTTACTTGTTTGCCGCCCACCGAATCATCAAATGGCGCAGAAAGCACATTGATGCAGTTAATGAGCAGGAGGACGAACTAAGGAAGGTCTGAAGTACCCACCGATTTTTGAGGCCCTCGCTGCTTGAGGTTCAAAAAATCCAAGTCGGCCGAAAAACAGACCCTTCTTGTCTTTAATTCACGGCTCTTTCCTCTGATCGTGCTG
>NZ_JACXXO010000013.1 GCF_017980685.1 Pseudomonas iridis | reverse complement strand
CAGCACGATCAGAGGAAAGAGCCGTGAATTAAAGACAAGAAGGGTCTGTTTTTCGGCCGACTTGGATTTTTTGAACCTCAAGCAGCGAGGGCCTCAAAAATCGGTGGGTACTTCAGACCTTCCTTAGCTTCATCGCACGCTCCCCTCTGCGATGGCGACATAAGTGGCTGTTACTATCGCTCCTTCGGGCCGTGAGACCCAGCGGGGCATGACACTTTATTGAGCTGGATGCTCAGTAGATGGTTTCCAATCCCCCTCCGCATCTCTGATGTCGTCAGGATAATCGCTAGCATAGAGCCGTCCCTTACGCGAGAGATATTGAATAGCCATCACCGTCTGTGCTTAAATCTCGGTTCGTCGGAACGTATCCATACGGTACATTCCCCGCGACCAATCGCAGTAGATAGCCAACGGATGGTGAAACCATGTATATGTCCGGCTTCGTTAATTCAAAGGCAGCAATCCCAGTATTTATTCAGTATGAGCTAAGGAAAGCTATGCTAGCCAGCTTTAACATGTCGAACGAACGGACAATCATCGGGGGCTACAAATCGCAAGGTCTGATAGATGCTTGCGCGACCTACTGGTATAAACAAATATTGATCAAAGCCTTCAAATATTCAAAGTTGTTTTCTTGTTTCTCTACCGCCACAGTTCCGCCACTACTAATCTTTATCATTCGAGGCATCGCATTGATCAGTCTTGATATTTTCATGCTGTTGCGAGCCAAGATTAAACTAAACGAGCAGGCTGCTGAAATCTATTGCGGAGAGGTCGGGGTGCGGCTGGTTTAACAGCTTGCACAGCTTTAGTGCTCTTATCCGTATCGTTAGCCCAAATCATATACCCGCCTTATTGCGTGGGATGAGAATTGTGTTGCCTGGGTGGGATGAAAGCCTCAAACACTGTGAATTTTGTAATAAGTGTTTATCACAAGGAATTGCTACATGCATTTGAAAACGAAGCAACTAACGGTATTGGGGATTGCAATTGCCACCCTCAGTGGGTGCCAAAGCATCAGTAACGGCTACGATAGCGTGAGCAGCACAGTGCGTGAGGCGGGTTCTAAGCACGGCATGGAGATCCTGTGTGGCGTTGGCGCAGTAAGCGGAGCCGTCATTGGTGCCAAGCTTGGTGGTAGCACCCATCGCTTGGCAGGCGGCGTTGCCGGGGGGCTGATAGGCGGGGCACTGGGTTGCTATGCTGGCTCGATCTGGGAGTCCAAGATGAAAGCGCTGGACAAGATCGCCACAGAAGAGAACATGGGGATTCAAGTACAGGCTTTGAAACTAGACGCCGTCCCTGGATCCGATGAAGTTGCTGACGCAGGCATGGTGGCGTTGGTTCAGGACGAAAGCATGTTTGCTTCCGGTTCTTCAAAGCTGACCACTACAGGCGCCCGCCAGGCCAAGAAGCTTGCGCAGGCTTTCGCGCTTAAAGTCGGCGAGGGAAAAGATGATGGCCAGCGGCGCTTTTTGGTGATTGGTCACAGCGACTCAGTTGGTAGCCCAACCTTCAATCAGAAACTGTCCGAACAGCGAGCTCGCGCTGTTGGCAAGGTACTGCAGGATGCTGGCGTCAAGGCCAATCGAATTTATTACCAAGGTGCGGGCTCCTCACGCCCCGTGGCTGACAACGACACAATCGACGGTCGCAATTTGAATCGACGCGTTGAACTTAGTGAAATGAAGACAGAAGCCGTACTCGTCAAACGGGTTCAAGCTGAATCTGCCAATGCCAAGTACGCGGTCTACAGCGTCGGTTCCCAGAAGAGTCCTTCGACTGCTGCGAGGGCGCCGATCAAGACTAAGTCTAAGGCGCAGATGGCGACAGTACCTGCAAAGCCCGGAACGACCACAGCCTCCGCGCCAGTCGCATCGACCAAAGAAGTCACGGAAATTAATGCGCTAGTGAACTTCGGCGGCGTCCCTGCAGCCAAGGGGCAAAGCGTGACTGCAGCCATCAAGCCGAAATCCGGTGGATTTGCCATCATTTCTCCTGCAAACGCCAGCGAACTTCCGATTCAGAGCTGCGAGGCCGATTCGCCTCGCGAGACTGGACAGGTATTGAGTCTCGCTACTGACAAGCCGCTAATCGACCACAAGACGTATGAATACATGGCCGGCTACAACAACCGAGTCTGGGCTGAGCGCGTCAATGGCAACCTGTTGACCATCACCCCTGTTTCAATTCTCAAGGAAAACGCTGCGGTCGACCGCCAGCCGATTCTTGAGGTGGTCAAGGACTATGACTCGGGTAATCGCAAAAGCCTGAAATCCATCCAAGGTGTGGCCAACACCTATGAGGGAGAGACCCAAGTGCTCTATCGGGTCTTTGCTAAAGATCCAAACGCCGCCGTTTCCTGCATTGACGTTGTTTTCGAGAAGAACTCGCCTCAGGCAACCAAGGGGCAGGTGTTCTACCCTCGTGGTCAGTCGGCCTATGTAGCTGAATTCGTCCCAATCAAAGCATCCTAACTCAGAGAGAAAATACTATGCATGATTTCTCCCCTTCTTCGATGCTGGCATTGATGATGGCAAACCGATTGGTGACGGTGTCGCTCACCTCCATGTTGGTGGCGATTGTGATCGCCGCGATGAACTGGGATAAGGTTTCCTACTTTATTCGCCGCATCTGGCACTGCATCCCTTTGATCGGTACGGTTTCTCGCTGGGCGCGGCAGATCAAACATGACAACGGCCAAGTTGATCAAAACGGCTGGCGCAGTGGTGAAATTGCCTTATGCGAAGAGTATTTCAACTACTATGACGCGGTTGACAAGGATCCCTCGTACTATGCCAAGTGCCAGGATTACTTGTCGAAGGTCTCTGAGCTTGGTCGTCGCACCAGTCCTGTGTGGGTTTTCCCACTGATGGGTGCGTTGCTGGTGCTCGAAGCGGTGGGCTTTGCATACGTCATTGGGCCTTGGATGAACCGGGATGCCTCGAGTAACGACCTCCAGTATCTGATCTGGTTTATGGCGGCGTTCCTTGCACTAATCTCTGGTTTTTTTGCCCACATTGCCGGCCACCAGATTCACCATAACTCGCTGATCAACAAAGCTCGCCATTGGTGGCGTGGCACTTCAAGCGGTATGCGTGATGGTCAGATCGGCAAGGACATCTCTCCGATCACTATCGACAACACACGAGACGATGATAAGGCAGCGGGTTACAACAAAATCCTCTGCCGTATCAAAACCAACGAAACCGTAACCTCCAAATACAATTGGATTGCGCTGTTCGCTGCCACCATCATCTTTGTGGCCATCGCAGCATTTTGGGTGCGGACTGAACAGCTCAATGCCCTGGAAACAGACATGGTTGCAGGCTACCAGGTCAGCCAAACAGGGAGTACTACCAACAGTCCATTCGATTTGCCGGCAGCTTCAGCCGACTCTGAAAAGCAGAGTCACGCCAAGTCGTTCGACGACAAGTTGGGTGCCGAGCACCGCGCCTCCCTGGTCACCTTCGGTGTCCTGTCTGTTGTGTATGTTGCCTTGCAGTTCATTGCACTCTGGTTGGCAATGGTTTATGGCTTTGCCGGCTTGTCCTCCAAAGATGCCTATGAAACCACCAGTAAGTTTAAAACGGCCAGTGAGATGGTTCGTTGGATGGAGCGTCAGCGCTTGGCAATTCGTGGTCACGCTAACCATAAATTGCGACTGCTTCAAAAGAAGGTCTCTGGTTATGACATGGCTACGGACTCTGGCGAAGAAAGCTCGAACAGCGCCCATACTCGAGATTTTGACGCTTTCTTGAAAATGAATGCGGTAAAGGTCGAGGCAGATCGCCGTGACAAGAAGGCGAAAGCTGACCAAAAAGCTCTCGATGATCACCGTGATAGTCTAGAGCTTCAGCGCCGCAAGGACAGCATTGATGTCGAGTACAAAAGCCCTGCTACCCAGATCAGTGTTACCCCTCAGGTGGTCGCTGAAGCGCCAGAGCGCGTTGCCCAGCTGCCAGAGGCTGCGCCAAATACTGATGAACCTCAGAAAGCGCCCGTAATGGCTGCACAGGTTAAACCAGGCGATTTTGATGACCTTCGTGGCGTTGATGATGAAGAGATTCAGCATTTGGTTGATGTCTACGGCCTTCCTTTCGATGAGCTGAAACGTATCAAGGCGGCCCAAATCACTCTGGCCAAGGTCGGTAAATTCCCGGCTAAAAACGAGGTGACTGCCTGATGAGAAGCATGCTGCGAAATATCTTTATCGCAGCCATGCTTTTGCCTGCCGCCGTTATGGCGGCAGAGCGGAACGACATGGCAAGTTGTTACGAAGCTTCCAAACTGACCGAGTTCAAGCCGGCACCGACCGGGCGTCAACTTGTGATTATCGTCGACCAGACCATCAAGATGCCGGAAGATATTCAGCGCTCGGCCTGGGAGAAAATTGATCGATTCGTGCAACCTGGCGATCAGGTCAAGCTCTATACCTTCTCTGCCTTCGTCCCCGGCGAATACATGCGGCTTGTTACGGATGTAACTCTCGAAGTGCCGCCATCCGACAGTGTTCGTAGTGACATGAGCATGAGCAAACTTCGTCAGCTCGAGACTTGTATGAAGCTGCAGAAGCCATCATTTGTTCGTGGAGTAGGGGGATTGTTCGTCAAGGGGATGCGTGATGCCAACAACGACAACCCTAAAAGCGAAATCCTGCATGCCCTGCGCGAGGTAGGCGCGGATTTGAGTAAGCAGGCTGCGAAAGAACGAGTAGTTTTTCTGATCAGCGACATGCTGGAAAACAGTGATTACGCATCCTTCTACGCCAATAGTGCCATCCAGAATCTCAATGTTGCCCAGGAGATCAGGAAGGCTTCAGACAGGAATTTGTTCGCTGACCTCGGCGGAGCACGGGTATATGTTGCCGGTGCCGGTCTGGTGACCGACAGCATCAAGCAGAAGTACCGCTCTGGCAAGACCATGGATCTACTTAAAGAGTTCTGGTCATCCTACTTTGAGAAGTCCAATGCGAAGCTTGAGTCCTTCGGTGCTCCTATGCTGAACGTTGACCTTTAATAGGCCTAACAGGACTTGATATGGATGGTCATCATGGCGGTTAATGAGATGTTCACTCCCCATGCCCCCCCCCCCGAGGGCTATGCTTTCGCGGGGCGTTTTGCTTTCGGAGGTCATTATCATTAGTAAGTTAGCGTTGATCGGTACCTCCGCAACGGCAGAATTGGAATGGCGGCAGAGCTGCAGTTATGGACAGCTGAGCGAAACGCATAGCCTATGCCAAGGGCCGCGAACTATTGACGGATTCCAATCCTGATGGATGCGGATCCATATGATAAGTTACTGAAGCTTGCGTACGAGCGAAATTGCAATGGCGGCCTACGCGGGATCGATACCAATCTTTCTACGTAGGTCGCTGGCTTTGATTGATGCTTTCCGTGAATGACGTTGGTGGTCTACAAATACGGACAAAAGAAGACGATTTCGAGAGCTTGGTAGGTTGAGATGACACAGTTCATGACAGCGCTCAAAACCGATTTCCCAGGTTTATTGTTGAGGTAAGTCGCGTGAAGGGTAGGAACAACACGCAAGATTCGGTAGATCCCAGATAAGGAAAGATCTCATCACGGTTTTTTCCGGAGCGGGAGTCACATGACGGTTGTTCCTAACCGGCAACAATTAGTAGACCTAGACCAGCGTAACGAAAGCCATGATTTCCACTTTGGAACTTCGGCGCATAGTAGAGTCGGGTTCCACACTCTCCTGTGTAACTGCGCGGTCAACCCCGATAGCTCCCTGATGATCAACATCGACTAATAGGGTACTCGTCATCAGCTTTCTCTACAGTTTCACGACTAGGGAGATATCTTAGAACGAGCCCCTTAGTCGCTAATCCAGTATTGTCCGAAAAGTCCCGAGCGAAGATCAGGTGGGGTTATCTTTAGGACAAAGGCGATTAAAATTACGCACCAAGATGTAATTGCAGACTTTCCATGAGGGAATTATTTTTGAACACGGCCATGAAGCGCACCACAATTATCGCCTTACTCTCCGCCGTTCTTGCATCTGCAGTTCTGGCTGCTACACCTGAATTACCCCAAGGAAGGACGGTCAAAGAGTTAATGCCTACCGAGCCGTTTCCCTCGACATACCCTGGGTTTGAGAACCAGAAGAGCAAATTCCCGGCACAACTTGAAGGCAGCGGCGAATTCAAGGTCACCCGAGTGGCAGGTATCTGCCCCGACCCAGCCAACCCCGCTAACTTCGCGATGGAAGCTGAGCATTTCATCCGTATGCGGAACCCGGCAGTGGCTGCGGAATTGGAAAAGCGCAACATCGATTGGGAGATGTGCGAAGCCTCGGTTGTTGGGCAAAAGCTCAAGGTTGTTCGTCTACAAGTCTTGACCATGGGGTGTGGTTTTCCCTATGAAGACCCAAAAACCCCCAGTCGCAACCCCATCATTCAACATGCCTGCTTTTACGTGCCCGTTGTTGAATATAACGGCAAGGAACAAGAGATTGCCAGCGATGCGCTGGAGGGTTTCGAGGCTTTTGCTGTAGAGCGTCTGAGTGCTTACCTGAAAAAATAAGCGCACATAACCAGTGATGCTGGAAAATCGGTCACTGGTTGGATTTCCTGGATTTACAGTTTCAAAGAGGCGAACTGGCTGGTGAAACAGATCTGGGTCGCTGCATTTTTGACGGTGCTGGGTGGCATACGTGCTACGAGATCTCCAAACGATGTGGAGGTGACAGCTTTGCAGGTATTTAGTTTTTAGCGCCAGATAAGCTCGCTTTGAGTCTGAAAATTCGGACTCACTAACGGGCGGTTTCAAGCCAAATGAATGCATCACGTTAAGCGTTGATGCCTGCCAGTCTTTGCTCCTCCAGAGGAGGGGACTAGGCACGAAAATATCTCCGGGGGCTCCAAACGCTTCGGCGGTCTAACTGCTCCTTGGAAATAATCTGGCGAGTCGTGTTTCGATACAATATCCCCACAAAAAGCGCAATCTGCAGTCATGGATAGGCTGCATTTTCGCTAGCTCAGGGCTTGTAGGGCCCGGTGCACGTACGGCTTCATAGCCGACTGCCGAGCACATCGTGAATGTTACTCCCGCACCTACGATGCAGGGTATGCGTCCGGCCAAGTCATCTACCCAACCCCGCAACGCTTGGACATGGTGTGCACTTAATTTAAGTGGGCACCAGTTCTAGCCCTTTAAGCGGGTATGTCATGCAGCCAACACGCCGTTCCTATTCCAAATCCTTCAAGGCCCAGGTCATTCAAGAGTGTGCCCAACCCGGCGCTTCGATTGCCGGCGTCGCCCTCAGCCATAGCCTCAACGCCAACCTCGTCCACAAATGGATTCGAGTGCACGCGCACAAAAGCTCAGCGCTTCAACCAGCATTTATCCCATTGCCCATGCAGATAAGGGCACACCCACCTTCATCGAATATCAGCATTGAGATCCTGCACCCACGCGGCACCGTCAAAGTGAACTGGCCGACCGATAGTGCTGCTGCCTGCGCCGCTTTCCTTCGAGACGTGTTGCGATGATCCGTATCGACGCCATTTGGCTCGCCACCGAGCCCATGGATATGCGCGCCGGTACCGAGACTGCGCTGGCCAGGGTGATCGAGGTCTTCGGTGCGGCGAAGCCGCACTGTGCTTATCTGTTTGCCAATCGCCGCGCGACTCGGATGAAAGTGCTGGTACACGATGGGATCGGCGTTTGGCTGGCTGCACGTCGCTTGAACCAAGGCAAGTTTCACTGGCCAGGCCTTCGACAAGGCAGCGAAATGCAGTTGGATACTGAGCAACTTCAGGCCTTGGTGCTCGGCCTCTCTTGGCAACGTGTTGGCGTCGGAGGTGTAATTACACTGCTTTAAAAAACTTTAATTAGCGTCTTGGTTTGCTGTCGCAGGCGGTCTGCTTTGGTAAAATCCACGGCATGACTTCCTCGCCCAATCTCGATCAAATGACTCCCGACCAACTGCGTGCATTCGCTGCGCAGTTGCTGTCGCAAGTGGAGACCATGGGCAAGACGGTAGAGACCATGGGCAGAACGGTCGAAACCATGGGCAAGAAGATCAACCGCGATCAAACGGTGATCGAAAAGCTGACCCACGAGATCGCACAGCTCAAGCGTTTGAAGTTTGCCAAGCGTAGCGAGCAGATGAATCCTCAGCAGGCCAGCCTGCTGGATGACCTGATCGATACCGATATTGCGGCGATTGAGGCCGAGCTTCAGGCGTTGCAAATAGCACCAGCGGCGACCGAGAAAAAGCAAAAGCCCAAGCGCACGGCATTGCCGGCAGAATTCCCGCGCACGTTGATCCATCACGAACCGGACAACACTCACTGCCTATGCGGCTGCGCACTGAAGCGCATCGGTGAAGATGTCAGCGAAAAGCTGGACTACACGCCGGGCGTGTTCACCGTTGAGCGCCATGTTCGTGGCAAGTGGGTTTGCGATGACTGCGAAACGCTGATCCAGGCGCCGGTACCTGCGCAAGTTATCGACAAGGGCATCCCGACTGCCGGATTACTTGCGCACGTCATGATCGCGAAGTTCGCTGATCATCTTCCGCTTTACCGTCAGGAATCGATTTTTGGTCGAGCTGGCTTGTCAATTCCACGCTCCACTTTGGCTCAATGGGTCGGCGTTACGGGCGTGCAGCTGCAGCCACTGGTCGATGCCCTGCGTGACGTAGTGATCGGGCAGCAGGTCGTGCACGCGGATGAAACACCCGTACAGATGCTCGCTCCGGGCACGAAGAAAACCCACCGCTCTTATGTTTGGGCTTACGCCACCAGCCAGTTCTGCGAAACAGCCGCTGTCGTCTACGACTTCAGCCCCAGCCGCGCCGGTGAGCATGCTCGCAACTTCCTGCAAGGCTGGAAAGGCAAGTTGGTCTGCGACGATTTTGGCGGTTACAAGGCCAGCTTCGAGATCGGCGTGACCGAGATCAGCTGCATGGCCCACGCTCGGCGCAAGTTTTTCGAATTGCATACCACCAACAAGAGCCAGCTCGCCGAGCAGGCCCTGCGTTACATCCAGTTGTTGTACGAAATCGAGAGCGAAGTACGTGACCTGGAGTCGGAATTACGGCGCCGAATACGGCAAGAAAAAGCCGCGCCAGTGATGGATAGGCTGCATGCCTGGATGATCGCCCAGCGTGATCTTGTGCCCGAAGGTTCAGCCATCAGCAGAGCATTTGATTACAGCCTCAAACGCTGGGCCGCGCTGTCGCGCTACCTCAATGACGGGGCCGTACCTATTGATAATAATTGGGCGGAAAACCAGATCCGACCATGGGCCCTTGGACGCAAGAACTGGCTCTTCGCCGGATCGCTACGCAGCGGAAAAAGGGCGGCGGCGATCATGAGCTTGATCCAGTCTGCGCGGCTGAATGGCCATGATCCGTACGCCTATCTAAAGGATGTTCTCACGCGTCTACCGACGCAGCGGGCGAGTGAAATCGAGCAGCTGCTTCCGCATAAGTGGCAGCCGGTTTAATCACGCAAGACGTGATGCCCGGACGCATACGATGCAGGGCGAGGTGGGCGGGTTGCTTGTGCGTCCCCAGGAAAAATAGGCCTAGCCACTACCTACCCGAAGAGCTAATGGCAACGCTACACGCGCTCTGAAGTGCGCATATATTTAAGCTTTAGTTTGCAATTGAGCCAGTTGTATCTTCAGCTGTGCGACTTCGCCTTCCAGTTCACGCACTCGCTCCTTAGCCTCAACTTCTACGCTGACGTCCTTCTGGATACCGATGAAGTAGGTGAGTTGATCGTTGTCATTGAATACCGGGGTAATCGAAAGCTCGTTCCAGAAGGCGCTGCCGTCCTTGCGATAGTTGTGAACGACTTGTCGGCAGGGGAGAAGGTTCCTTATCGCCTCGCGGATTACTGTCAAGCCGGCTTGGTCGCAGTCATCACCCTGCAGGAAACGGCAGTCCTGGTACAGGATGTCGTCAACGCTGTACCCCGTCAGGCGCTGAAAGGCTGGGTTGGCATAGATCAGGATGTTTTCGTCGCCTTCCTGCTCTGCTACCACGATGCCATCGTTGGATGCTTCAACCACCAGTTTCAGCAGTTCTGCGTTGATCATTTTCAGAGCCCCAGTGATTGACATATCATCTTAAAGCAACTTAACGCGTCTGGGCATGTTCTAGAAAATCATACCCCTGCTGTGTTGGGTGATATTTTCAATCAGCCCCAACAGTCTCAGGACTAATGCCCGAGCCGGTGAGAGAACCACTACACATTTTCTCAAAACGATCATTCGGGCTATCGGAAACGCTGCCGTAGCGTGACTGCGTTTTCTAAGCCACCTGAGTCGCAAACCTGCCGACCGCGTCGACTACTCTCTTGGCGCCATCCTGAATCTCAACAATTACCTGGCCTGCCTGCGTGGCAAGTTCAAGGCCTTGCTCTGCTTGAAACTTGCTGTTTGCCATCTCGGCTACGGTCTCATCCACCAGCTTCTGGTTCTGCAAGACAACCGATGCGATTTCTTCAGTAGCAGTGCTGGTGCGCCCAGCCAATTGTCGAACTTCATCAGCCACGACCGCAAAGCCTCGACCCTGCTCACCTGCGCGAGCAGCTTCAATCGCAGCATTCAATGCCAACAAGTTGGTTTGTTGGGCAATACTACTAATCGTCTGAATGATGGAGCTGATCAACAATGACTGCTTACCGAGCGCTTCGACCCCGCCAGAGGCAGTCTGCATATCAACAGCAATTTTACTCATGGTATGCATAGTGTCGTTGACTACGAGTGCCCCCGCTGAGCACTAACATCCGTCTGCTGGGAAATTTCAAATGCAGTTTGAGCGGCTTTACTGATCTCTTGCTCACGGGCAATTTGATCGGTGACTACCGCTGCAAATTTAACGACTTTGCAGAGTGCTCCTTCGGTGTCATAAACCGGATTGTACGTCGCTTCCAGCCATACGGTTTGACCACGACTGTCAATACGTTCAAATCGACCTGCAACAAACTCTCCCTTGTTCAAAGTTGACCAAAAGTCTTTGTATTTTTGGGATGAGACTTCCTCTGGCTTGCAGAAAATACGATGGTGACTGCCTTTAGCTTGGCTCAAACTGTAGCCCATCGATTTTAAAAATTGCTCATTAGCCATGAGAACCTGCCCGGTGAGATCGAACTCGATCACCACCGTCGAACGAAGCAGTGCGTCAATGAAGGAGGCGTTTTCCGATGCTTTTTCCACTCGAGAGGTAATGTTCGTCGCATAGCACGTGATATGACTCAACCGGCCAGTCGCATCCGCTATAGGCTGCCAATGTGCATGAAGCCACACCAATGAACCGTCAGCATGCAAGTACCTGTACTCGTCAGTGATGGAGTTGCCTGCGGCGACAGCTGCTCGAAAGTTGTGAAAGCACGGAAGCTTGGCTACGTACTGCGGAACAATATCGGCCATGGCACGACCTAGGAGCCGATCCTGGGGGTAGCCCAAAGCCTCTGCAAAATTTTCGTTGAATGAGATAATTTTAAACGTCGAATCGATACTCAACGTTAGCATTTCACGGTTCAGCCCATCGCGTAGTTGGCGCAGCTCCGATAGCTCGGCTGTCTGAGACTGAAGCTGTTTCTTGATTTTGGTATTGAACACGGGAAATCCCTTTTGGATCATGACAAGTCTATCGGCATGGCCGGCAGCATATTGAGGTCGCCCGACGTGTAGAACACGCTATGCCGTTTAGTCTTACTGCGAAGTGGGTGGGCCGGGAGAAAGCCCGGTTGATGTACCTTGGCAAGCCGTTGAAGGGCTAATCACATGGCGAAACTTAAGGTCTGCTCATGCCCACTCATGCGCGTTCAGATATCCAGACAGATTTTGCCGAAATGCTGGTTGGTTTCCTGATACTTGAACGCTTCGACAATCTCGCTCAATGGGAAATGACGATCAATAATCGGGCGCATGCCATTAGCATTGATGGCTCGGATCATGTCTTGCTGCTGGCTGCGGCTACCCACCAATACACCCTGCAGACGCACTTGCTTGATCAGTGCCGGTACAAAATTCATTGCACCGCTTACGCCACTCAATATCCCGATGATGGAAATGTGACCAGCAACCCGAATTGCAATCATCGATTGTTCAAGCGTCGCAGGGCCGCCGACTTCGATGATGTGGTCAACACCACGGCCACCCGTTAGAGCGCGTGCAGTTTCGCCCCAGTTAAGGTCTTTGCGGTAATTGATTACATGATCAGCGCCTAGCGCTTTCAGACGTTCAAGTTTTTCGTCGCTTGAAGAGGTAGCAATGACGGTAGCACCGGCCATTTTAGCGAACTGCAGGGCGAAAATTGAAACGCCACCAGTGCCTTGGACGAGCACGGTGTCGCCCGGTTTGAGTGAGTCATCGGCCATCAGGGCGCGCCATGCAGTAAGGCCTGCGGTGGTAAGCGTCGACGCTTCAGCATGGCTGTAGGCAGTAGGCGCGAGGGTGAACGATGTGGCTTTGGCCGTCACTTGCTCACGAGCGTAGCCGTCAATGCCATCGCCTGGCACGCTGACAAAGCCTTCAACCAGTGGCACACCGTCGATCCACTCCGGGAAGAAGGTGCTGACGACCGAGTCACCCACCTTGAATTCAGTGACATCTGGGCCGACAGCAATGACTTCACCTGCACCATCGGCCATGGGGATGCGTTTTTCGCTAGGGCCCCACATACCGCTGACCACCGCGAAGTCGTGGTAGTTGAGCGAGTTGGCGTGGAGGCGTACGGTGATTTCGCCACGCGCTGCGGCTCGGACTTCGCTGCTGCCAACCAAAACCTTTTCATAGCCGCCACCGGGTTGGACGAAGATAGTTTTGCTGCTCATAGGGGTTTCCTTATGTTTTCTAATTACGCGAAATAACGAAATGAAAATTTAAAAATTACAATTCGATGATCAGCCTAGCCGCAAAGTCATCAATAGCCTGCTCATTGCGCCGGTAGTAAGTCCACTTACCGATACGGGTGGTTAGCACGAAGCCTGCACGTTGCAAGATAGCTAAATGTGCAGACGCGGTAGAAGGTGAAAGCCCGGCCTTGTGCTGCAAGTGGGTTACGCACACTCCTATCGCAGGATCGCCGTGATCCTGAGGTGGGAAATTACTGAGTGGGTCTTTGAGCCACTCCATCATTAGCATGCGAGTGTCATTGCCCAAGGCTTTGAGCTGTTCGAGTATCATGGTTGGGAATGTTACGCTTTTTTACGAAATGCTCAATAAGTAATCTATTACCCTTCGGAAGGGTTTGAAATCAAAAAAACGCATCCAGCTGAATCGACCCTACGTTTATAGACGCATTGAATGACTGCTTGGACTACCCCGCTCGGCGTGTTGTCATCGTCTTAACGCAAATCGAGGTGAGTTAGAAGGCAGGCTCCAAACCAGCCCGTTAGAACAGGCCTCCCGACGTAAGTTTTTACAACGCCAAAATTCCGAGGCTTTCCAATCTGTCGACCTCGCGCTTTGGCACTTTGTGTATCTGAGGAGTTCCTCGGTTACGAATCATCGACAGCTTATCCATCAGCTTGTCCACATAACGCCGACGGAAACTCTCCGTGTATCGGTAGTTCTGCTCTGCGTTTCTTAGGAGTGTTCATATTCGCCTCAAAGCTATCCACAAAAAACGGGGATACACCTGTGGATATTGGCCCGAACACTACGGAATACAGGGTGTGCAATGCAATGGTCAGTAACTGAGCAAGTTTTGTGTTCGGCTGAGCCTTGTTGGCGGTGATCTGCCCGTGATCAAAACTGTGCAGCAGTATTACTCTCAATCGCCTCTGCAGCTGTCAGAGTATTTCTCATCAAACAAGCAACGGTCATAGGACCAACGCCGCCAGGAACTGGAGTCATGGCCGCCGCGATGTCCTTGGCAGAGTCGAAATCGACATCACCGACTAAAACCGAAACTCCGTTTTTCTCGACTCTGTTGATGCCAACGTCAATGACCACTGCACCCGGCTTGATCGCCCTTGCATCAATAAACTCCGCCCGCCCAATCGCTACCACCAGGATGTCGGCCTGACGACATTCAGCGATGAGATCTCGCGTTCGGGAATGCACAATCGTGACTGTGCAGTTTTCCTGTAAGAGCAAATTCGCCATTGGCTTTCGGACGATGTTGGGCCTGCCGACAATTACCGCTTTTTTGCCGCTAAGGTCACCGATTTGATCCTTCAACATCATCAGGCATCCCAGAGGAGTGCAGGGAATCAGTTTGGCTTTCCCCTGGCCCAGCAGACCCACATTGATCGGATGGAAACCGTCGACATCCTTGGCGGGATTTATGGCCGCGATAACCTTCGATTCATCGATGTGGGCGGGCAGCGGAAGCTGCACCAATATCCCATGCACATAGCTGTCATTGTTCAGCTTGTCGATTAGCCTGAGCAGGTCTGCTTCGGACGTATCGCTTTCGAGCAGATGAGGGAAAGAGTCAATGCCGGACTCAAGCGCCTTCTTCATTTTGGTCTTCACGTAAACTTGGCTGGCAGGATCGCTCCCGACTAGTACGACAGCCAGCCCGGGGGCTCTGCCGCGCTTCACCGACGGCAACATTCTTGCGCAAGATTTCGGCAACCGCCTTTCCATCGATTATGGAGGCCTCTGCGTTGAGCGCGTTTTCCAAAGGTTGTGTAGTGGTCATTTCGTCCTACCCATTAGCGGTTATTCGCCGCGACAACATGAACATGGTCATAGCTGAAAAAGCGCTCCAGCGTCAACTACTCCAGGGTGGCAGGATGGCTCTTGCGGCACAGGCAGACGTAGCGATGGTGAAACAGGCGTTGTGGAAAAAAATCCGCTTGAAGGTGAGGCAGCAATCCGACTGCGGGTTGATCGCACTATCCTGAAGATCTTGGGCTGGGGTATCGGTGTTATTGCGCAGCGTACTGATCGAGCACCCCGGTGGATTTCTACCCCTCAAGTCGGGCCGGAATCGACCTGAAGAAAACGCTTGGCGATCTTTACGACGCTATGAGTACGCAGTACTAAATCTGTCTACTTATGACGGCGGTAGGGATCCAGTTGCGGCGTACGCTGGAAAAGAAATCATCGACTCGGTCGGTGGGTGCTCGTAGGTTGAGGACAAAACAGCACTGAGTCGGTCGCCCAACAGGTTCCAGGCGTTTTTCTTCTCGGCGGCATAGTCGTGGTGCAAGTAATGGCGTCTCACCCGAGAGCCGGGCCAGCACATGGTTTTGGCAGCGATCGATGACGTCCAGGCTGACACCCAAAGCCTGCATCATGGTCGCGCCCGTGCGGCGCAGGTCATGCGGCGTCCAGTCACCGTTCTGGCCGTCGGCCAGGACCAGGGTGTCGTCGTGATGCCGTCTGGAGAGGGCCTTGCGGTTTTTGAACCGGGCTTGGCGATCGCCCACCTGTTTGCTCACCACCTTCACGTCCACGTGCCCATCATCCTGCTTGTTCGGAAAGCACCACAGGGAGTCTCCCGTCAGGGTCTTGAGTTCCTGAAAGAAATGCAAGGCGAAGGAGGAGAGGAAGATATGGTGGTCCTGTTTCTTGCCGCGGGTGCCTTTGACGTTTTCGCTGGGGAGGAACCAGGTTTGCTGGTCCAGATCGACATTTTTCCATTCGGCCTGCAGCAATTCACCAATTCGGCACAGCGTGCCCAGGCTAATCCAGAGCGCGAGCTGCGTTTCCTTCTTTAGCGGACGAATGCCGTCGTATTTTTGGCCCGCGGGGAGGGCGCCGTAATCGGCGGTCATTTGCTGGAAACGGTTGTGCAGTTCCAACAGCTCAGTTGGGGAAAGGATGCGGCTTCTTTCGGCTTCGTAGTCGGCAGGGATCAAGGGGGAGATGTCGACCAGTTCCGTCGGATTACCCTCAACCAGCAACGCCCGCCAAGGTTGACGCTTTCTGGCCCAGCTGAACATCTGAGTGAGGTCGGCGAAGAAACTGATGGCTTGCCGGTGAGCACCGCGGTTGACCACTGCTCGGATCAGCGCCCGAACATCGTGTTCGGAGACGCTGCTCACTACGGTCTTGCCGAGTGCTGGCAAAAGGTCCTTGTTAAAGCGTCGTTGCAACTCGGCATTGCCGTCTTTACGCGCGACGCCATCCAACAGCCAGGCCTTGGCCAGATCCTGGACGGTCAGTGTTTGCGCCTTCGACGTCTTTACCTGTTTGGCCTCTATATCAGCCGCGGCGTATGCCTGTGTCTTGGCGGTCTTCTTTTGCTCGTTAGGATTGATTTGCTCATCGATGAGCGCCCGGGCTTGGTTGCGTGCCTTGCGGATGTCCGTCAGGGATTTGCGCGGCCAGGTTCCGCAGGCGTACTCTTTGTTCTGCTCGCCCCAGCGATAACGATAGAAAAAGCTGACTGACACGCCGTCCTTGCGGACTGAGATTCGACCGGCGAGATTACCATCCTCGCGGAGGATCCGGCCGGCATCATTGACGGTCAGCGACTCGAGTTCTTTGATGGTGATTTTGGCCATGGAATGGACTCCCCCTACTTTTACCCCCACAAAAACGTCGGCTCTTGATGGACGTTACTGGACTCTCGTAGAGCAGAACACCGCTGGAGCTCAAGTAAATACTAGCTTAGAAAAATCCAGAGTAAAATTTTGGAAGCTTTCAAGAAGTATGAAAAAGGAGATGGGGTGCTAGGGGTCGAGTGTTCGAATCACTCCGTCCCGACCATATTTACTGAGTAAAATCAGACACTTAAGCCGATCAATCAGATCGGCTTTTTTGTGCCTGCGCAAAACCCGCGCAAAACTTGCGTAAAACTACCCGGTGATTTCGCTGACGCTCAGGTCTGGAATTGCCTCCTACCCGACGATTTCGTCATCGTTCTTGTGGTAGTTCTTCGTCATGGTCTCGTTAGCGTGGCCGGCGATCTTCTAACCGTCCTTTCCGGCTTTCTGGTACAGGTGCAGCGACAGCGCCCGCACTTCATGGAAGCCTGGCATTTCCTCTTCCTCCCATCCCTTGTAACAACCCGCCACTTTCGGCGCCTCCTTGAAGGCTCGCGTTAAATATCGCTCTTCGACCTGTGTCCGGTGGTCCTTCGTCTGCGTCTGCTTCTGCTTTTTACGGTCTGTCCGGCGATGGATCAGGTAAGGCGACACGATGTCATCCCGGCACCGGCCGATAACGGCCTGGAGTTCCTCGGTCACTTTGAACCGGATCCACGCCGCGTCATCAGCGCTGCGCCTGACCCTCGGCAGATGATCGTATCCAGGGAAATGGACGCGTGCCAGCAAACCAGCCTGCGCAACCAAGGCAAGTTTCTTGCGGAAACGCATGAGGATGTTTTCGACAAACTTACCATGCTCGTTAAGCAGGGGTTTGCCAAGATTAGTCGCGCACTGCTCAGGCCTTTAGGGAAGAGTAATTACGACGCGCAAGGCCGGAATATCTCTAATGTTGCTGCTGCCGTTTTGCCTGCCGATGCAGAAAACAGATCATTCGCGTTTGCGTTGGAGTGTGCACTTGTAAGAAGCGCACTGAAGAGCCTATCCGCACCAACCCAGCTACCCAGTTGAGTTGATGCGATTAGTCTAATTTGACGATAATTAAGAAGGGGGTTAAAGAGTTGGTCCCCCCAGACCTTGAGTGGCGCGAATTTCACCCATTTTTATCGAGCCAGCTGCGCTCAAGTGACCTCCGTCAAAATAGGCGGGGATTCCCTCGACATACGCTGAACATCTTTTGTTTTTGCAGATGATGTCAGTCACTGCGAGAGTGGAGACGTTAGAGTATTTTTTTGCCTCGGTAATGATGTGCTTATTCTCCCTGCTTTCACCTTTGAAGTCGTACGAGCTTCTTTTTTCACAGTCGATGTTTGGGATTTTCAAGGCTTTGTTCTTGCATTGCCCATCGTAGGCAGGAAAGGTTGGGGCTTTTAGAGCAACAATAATTTTTTTGTTTGTTGCCGCTAATCCTTTCAACATGGTGTCGAAGTCGCTGTAAAAGTCAGAATTTCTTTGAGCGTAGCTTCCCCATGAAGCACCAACAATTATTGTGTTGTAATCGGATAGCCTTTTTCTCACTTCTGTGTTGTATTTTTCGCATGAATCATAGTAGCCGGGGTTGATGTACTTTTGGCTGACGATCCCTTCAAATGGTACGCATGCGTGGTGTTCAACATTGCGCGCTGAAATTCCTTGTTGTTTTGAGATTACGTCCAAGTAACCCACGTAGTGCGCGGCATTTGAGTCGCCAAACACCAATACGCTCGGGCTGTCATCTCTTGTGCCAATCAAACATTTTTCGCTGTCGAAAAATTCCGGCTTGAAGTTTGATTGGCAAACATATGGCAGGCTCAATGCATTGTTTGTAAGTTCTGTATTTTCTTTGATTTTCTGAGCGTAATTGTCTGGTGATATTGAGCTGATAATCCCACCTTGGGTGATGGAGAGCGCAGAAAAACCAAGTATCGATACTGCAATAGCGGAAGGTAGTGCCTTGTTTTTAAAGCTGCTGGTCTGAAAGCGAAACGGTTTTTCAACGCAGAAATAGGACAGCAGGGTGAACATGACAAGCAGGGCAGCGCAGATCAATGTCCCGGTTAGCTCCAGGTCTCCGTAGGCATAACGATAGAACGCCAGGACCGGCCAGTGCCAAAGGTACAGCGAGAACGATACCAGGCCGATGGCCACCACCGGACGCACGGAAAGGGATCGAGTCACAACCCCCCCGCCGAAGTTGCCAGATGCGATCATGAGGCCTGCACCCAATGTCGGGATGATCGAGCGCAACCCGGGGAAGCCGCCTGTTTCGCTCAAAAACGCCAACGACCAGGCAATGAGTGCCAGCCCTGTTAGACCAGTGGCCTCAGCTACCCAGCGTGGCGGGGAGCGCTGTAGGCGATCAATTATTAGAAACAGCATCCCACCGAACAACAACTCGCCCGCACGGGACGGCAACATGTAATAGGCGAAGGAGTGGTCGCGAGTGATGAAGTATTCGCCGACGATAAATGAGGTGATGGCCAGTACGCTGGCAACGCTCAGTAGCAGTTTTCGTCCACCAAGTTTGTAGGACAAGAGCATAAGCCCCGGCCAGATAAGGTAGAACTGCTCTTCGACGCCCAGCGACCACATATGCAGTAACGGCACGGTGTCGGATGAGGCGGCGAAATAATTGGTATCCAGGAACAGCCAGAAATAGATGTTGGCAACAGACAGCACGGAGGCTATCGCGGATTTAGAAAGAGCTTGCACATCACTGGGCAGCATGAACAGCGTGCCGAACAGCAGGGTGGCAAGGGTCACAGCGAAGGCAGCAGGCAAGATGCGACGAATGCGGCGGCTGTAGAACTCTGTGAATGAGAACTCTTTTTTGGCGGCCTGACGGTGAACGATCCCGGTAATCAGAAAACCGGAGATCACGAAGAAAATATCCACCCCCACAAAACCACCGGGCAGCCACTGCTTATTAAAGTGGAAGATAACCACGGCCAAAACGGCCAAGGCCCTCAGTCCGTCAATGTCTGGACGATAGATCAAGCTTTTGCTGCTCATTAATTCCCTTTCTCCGGGCATGCCGGGGGCAAATTGATATCGCGGCGGATTCTACAATCTAACGCCGATCGTGTCAGGGTTGATACGATTTAGGGGGGCGGTAGAATGCCGGGGGTGTAGGGACTTTCTGGCTGAAAGCCCGTAGGGAGATTTGCGGAGCCTGCGCAAAACTGATTTGCGCCGTGAAGTAATAAGGACGTTACGTGTTTCGAACAATGATTCTGCTGGTTTTTATCGCCGGTTTAGGCGGATGTGCGGCAACCGCTATGCGAATGGATTACGACAAGCATCGCTGTCCCTACATTGGTGTGCGGTTTGATTGGTGGTTAGTGGGCACTTCAAAAGGGAAACTGATCCCGTTTTTACTAATCGATGCACCGTTTTCCTTAGTGGTCGATACGGTATTTTTCCCCTTCGAATATCAATACAGCTGCAACCTGTGAGCTGCCTGACTCGTCCGCCCCAAGATTGGTTCGGGCAGGCGGGAATCATTGCCCATCGCGTACCTGCATTAACGCAAACCCCAAGAGATTCAAGCCCTGCCACAGATTTGGATTATTAGCGTCCGCGTGATCCTGGGCGAGACCAATGCCCCAAATGTTATCAACCGGGCTCGCTTCAACGATGATGCAAGAACCGGTGTCCTTGAGGAAACTGTTCAATTCCGGGTTTTGCGAAAATTTGGCTTTGTTCGCGCGCACAACAATCTCATATCGATGTTGCAGCCAATCCTGCTCGTTAAATCCGGAGATCTTGCGGCCCAGTGCTTTGGCTGCGTTGGGGGTGGCGGCTTGAAGTATTTGGGCGCGAGTTTCCTGATCACCAAACAAAACTGCCTTCTCGGCCATCATGTAGTGTTCGGCAGTTGGGTAGCGTTGCCCATCAACAATGAATTCGGCGATATACCATTGGCTGAAGCATGAAGCGGTAACGCCGTGCTTGCCGGGTTGGTGCCCCCAGAAAAAAGTAAATTCCATTTTCTCTGCGCAATTGAATCGGGAGCGCAGGTCTTCGAGATATTTAGAGTCGGGCAATGGGTCTTCCTTGGTGAAGGGGGCGTCGAGGTGAGCATTTAAGTTGTATGCGTCGCCCCGCAGGGCGCATCAATAGACCATTGTGATGACATCAGAGGCGGATTTAATACCGGCAAACGGCTGCTATTCAAGCTTACGTGAAGCTTGATGCAAGGATCGTCGAGCCTTGAGTGGGCAATCGCGAACAGCCCATTCAACAGACGCTACTGTTTCGGCTCTTTCTTCATGTCCTGCGAATCACTTGAAGTCGCAGCATCCTTTTCCGTTTCATGCGCCTGCGCGCCGGCATTACCTCCTGAAGACTCCTCGCCCTTTTTGTTCGCCTTATCATCATGTGCGCTCGAACTTTTCGAGTGATTAACGCCCGGCAGGGCATTCGGTGGGGCGGCAGATTCTGCAGTGTTTTTCTCTGTTGCCGAGGCGCTCATCGGACCAATCATGAGCAGGCTGGCAAGCGATAGCAGCGCAATTTTCTTGTTCATCATCTAAGCCTTCACGCGAGGGGATGTACTGGTTTGGAGGTGCCAGAGAGACAAAGATGCATGGTGCTGGACGAGTGGTAGGGCAAATTGCTGGCCCCCGAGTGCCATTTTCATCGTCAAACTCTCCTTTTTTCATAAGGTTAGGTTGGTTATATGCGGACGATTGTCATGACCGTTGCAACGCTTTCCCTGGCTGTCTTTGCTTCAGGAGCGCAGGCGAAAGAGTTGAGTAAAGGTCATCGTTTTGCCTGTAACTGGGGTGCGGATATCGCTGCAGGCGCGCAGCGATCCAAGCTGTCAGGCATCTCTTTGTATGGCGCGCGCAAGCAGTTGCAGGTGCGCAAATTCCAGCAGCCGTGGATGCGCATGACCGCGATGGGGATTACCGAACAAACCTATAACAGCACCTCTAAACTCAAGCCGGCGGCGGTCAAGCAGACCTACTATGAGCAATGTGTGCGCCACGAACTGGCTCAGCGCTAGGGGCGAATCAGCGCAGCCAACGACTGCTGGCATCCCGATCTACTATCCTGTGAATAACGTCATTGTCTGAGAGTACGGATATGTTCAGATCAACGCGATGCATTGCAGGTGTGATTTCGCTGGTTCTGGTCGCCGGCCCGATGGCCGCGCTCGCGGATCCCGGCAACGGTAAGGGCCAAGGCAATAGCAAAGGCAACCTGCACAATGCACAAGGGGCAGGAAACAAAGGCAAAAACGCTAACAACGGGGATTACCGCCATGGCCCGACCGTCGACCGCAGCCACGTCATCGGCTTGGTCGGTGGATATCGTGACTATTGGCAACCCGGCCCTGCATTGCCCCCCGGAGTCCAGAAGAATCTGGCGCGTGGCAAACCGTTGCCTCCGGGTATTGCGAAGAAACTCGACAATCGTCTGCTCGGCCACCTTCCGCACTACGACGGTTACCAATGGCAGCAAGCCGGTACGGATCTGATACTGGTTGCCCTCGCCACTGGCCTCATCTATGAAGTCCTCAACGGCGCGTTCGAGTAAGCGCTTGCAGCATCGAGCCCGACTTTTTCAGGTCGGGCTTTTTCTTGCCTCGAAGATTCGTAACGTCGGCGCTGGAGTACCATGACGCACTCTCATCCCTTGCCGAGCTCAATGCCCTATGCCTGTTTTATCGCGCGTCATTTCGTTACTCGACCAGGCGCAGCGTGCCTTGCGCCTGGTTTGGGGGACGTCGCGCAGTTTGTTTCTGGGACTGGTGCTGGCGACATTGGTTGCCGGTGTGTTGCCAGCGCTGGCGGCGTGGCTGGGTCAACGGATCGTCGATGCGGTGGTGACGGCGATGCAGTTGCATGCGCAGCAGGGCGATGCGCCGTTGTGGCCGGTGTTGCGTTACGTGCTGATGGAGGCCGGGGTGTTGGCGTTGATGTCCGCAACGCAACGGGCGCTGTCGGTGCAGCAGTCGTTGTTGCGGGTGCAGCTGGGGCAGAAGGTCAATACGTTGATTCTGGAGAAGGCGCAGACCCTGTCACTGGTGCAGTTCGAGAACTCCGAGTTCTACGACAAGCTGGTGCGCGTACGCCGCGAAGCCTCGACCCGGCCATTGGCATTGGTCATGAAGTCACTGGGGCTGGTCCAGAACCTGATCATGTTGATCAGCTTCGGTGTACTGCTGGTGCATTTTTCACCGTGGGCGCTGGTCTTGCTGGTGATCGGCGCGCTACCGGTGTTCTTTGCTGAGGCGCACTTTTCCGGCGATGCCTTCCGGCTGTTCACCCGTCGGGCGCCGGAGAGCCGCCAGCAAAGTTACATCGAAACCTTGCTGTCCCACGAGGCGTACATTAAAGAGGTCAAACTGTTCGGGTTCGCGCCGCTGCTTTTACAACGGTACCGAGACACGTTCGCCAGACTGTACGCCGAAGATCGGCAATTGACGTTGCGTCGCGATGGCTGGGGCTTTGGTCTTGGATTGCTCGGCACGGCGGCGTTTTACGTGGCGTATGCCTGGGTTGTGATCGATGCCGTGCACGGCAATATCAGTCTGGGCCAGATGACCATGTATCTGGTGCTGTTCAAGCAGGGGCAGGGCGCGGTCAGCAGCAGCTTGAGTGCGATCAGTGGGCTGTACGAAGACGGCCTCTACCTGTCGAATCTTTACGAGTATCTCGCTGAGCCGGTGTTGGCCGATAGTGGTCATCTCACCGCTGGCGTGCGACCGGGCGATGGTCTGCGTTTTGAAAACGTCGGCTTCCGTTATCCAGGGGCTACCCGCGCGGCACTGGAGGGCATCGACCTGCATCTGGTACCCGGCAAAAGCATGGCGCTGGTCGGTGAAAATGGCTCAGGCAAGACCACACTGATCAAATTGCTGACGCGACTCTATCGGCCTGATCAGGGGCGCATTCTGCTCGATGGCAGCGATTTGCAGGATTGGGAGGAGACCACGTTACGTCGGCGCATCGGGGTTATCTTCCAGGATTACATTCGTTACCAGTTCACCGTCGGTGAAAACATTGGGGTTGGCGACACTTCGGCATTCAGTGATGAACAGCGCTGGAAAGACGCTGCTGCCGAAGGCATGGCTGCGCGCTTCATTGAGGGGCTGGAACGCGGTTACGCCACACAATTGGGTCGCTGGTTTGCCGGCGGTCAGGAGTTGTCAGGTGGGCAGTGGCAAAAGATTGCTTTGTCGCGGGCGTACATGCGTCGCGAGGCCGATATCCTGATCCTCGACGAGCCGACCTCGGCCCTCGATCCGGCAGCGGAGGCGGCGGTGTTTGAGCATTTCAGCCAGCACACCGAAGGTCGTATGACTTTACTGATCTCGCACCGATTTTCCAGTGTGCGCAATGCTGATCACATCATTGTGTTGGAACAGGGACGGATTCTGGAGCAGGGCGACCACGATGATTTGATTGAGACTGCCGGGCATTACGCGCAGCTCTTCGATTTACAGGCTCGCGGTTACCGTTAGGAGTCGCGTGCGCTGCGCAGCGGCGCTGGCCCCGCGACACGTGGCAAAGGTTTGGTCTGCATCAAGGCGTCGAGCGCCTTGCGATAATTCTGCCCGCCCAACGCCATGCTGTTGTTGTGCGTAGCGCCGGGTACCAACAACAAGCGTTTGGGTTGTTGAGCAGCGTTGAATAGTTGCTCGCTGAAACGCGGCGGCACGAACGCATCGGCCATGCCATGCACCACCAGCAACGGCATGTGAATGTCGGCGATCTTGTCGATGGAATCGAATTTCTGCGACAGCAGCCAGCGCACCGGCAGCGAGGTGTTGGCCACGGCGGCAGCCACATCTGCCAGCGAGGTGAAGGTGGATTCGATCACCAAGCCGCGCACTGCAAGCGGCGTCTTGTCGCGCGCGGCGTCCTGGCCAAGTTCGGCGGCCAGATCAACCGCCACCGCACCACCCAGGGAGTGGCCGTAGATCAGGCGTTTGTTCGGATCCGGTTGCAGCAGTTTGAAGCGCTCCCACGCCACCCGCGCATCTTCGTAAACGCTGCCTTCGGACGGCAGATCCCCCTTGCTCTGGCCGAATCCGCGGTAATCGATGGCCAGTACCGAGTAGCCCGCCGCGCGCAATTGCTCGATGCGGAACAACTGCCCGGTGAGGTTCCAGCGCACGCCATGCAGATAGAGGATCGCCGGGGCGTTGGCTTTTTCCGCCGGCCACCACCAGGCATGAATGTTTTCCCCGGCCTTGAAGCTCTTGGGTTGCAGATCGAGTTCCTGCACGCTGCCCGGCAAACCGCGATACCAGCCGGCAGTCCCCGGCTCGATGCGAAACAGCAGTTTGCGCTCGGTATGTTCCAGCACGGCACAACTCGTCGGCACGCCGATAATCAAAGCGGCCATGCAGGCGAACGCCAAGCGGCGACGGCGCAGACGAGTCATGAAGGAAAGGAACATTAAACGTTTCACCGAGGCGCAGACAAAGAACGCTTTTTACCAGATGCCTCGGTCTGCGCGCGATATTTTCGACCACCGCCCGTACGCAACGATTACAAAATGCTGCAACGGCTCAGTTCACCTTCAGCACGATCTTGCCGATATGATCGCCGGCCTCCATGTGCGCATGGGCCTGTGCCGCCTCTTCAAGTGCATAGACCTTGTCGATGATCGGCAGGCAGCGACCGGCACTCAGTACCGGCCAGACGTGCTCGCGCAACTGATCGGCAATGGCCGATTTCTCCGCCGCAGTGCGCGCGCGCAACAGCGACCCGGTGACCACCGCGCGTTTTCCCAGGATCGCCAGCAGATCGACGTCGTTTGCCTTGCCGCCCCCAAGGAAGCCCAGCATCACCAATCGCCCATCCATCGCCAGAGCGCTGACATTGCTGTTGAAGTAGGAGCCGCCCATGATGTCGAGAATCACATTCACACCCTGGCCAGCGGTTTTCTCGGCGATTACCGCAGCGAAATCCTCTTCGCGGTAGTTGATCGGTTGGCCTCCGAACTTGCTGATCGCTGCGCATTTTGCCGGACTACCGGCCGTGGCGAAGGCTTCGATGCCAAATTCGCGACAAAGCATCAGCGCCGTGGTGCCGATGCCGCTGGTACCGCCATGGATGAGCGCGCGTTGCCCTCGGCTGGCGCCGCCGAGACCGAACAGGTTGGCCCACACGGTAAAGAAAGTTTCCGGAATCGCGGCGGCCTGCACCCATTCGAGTCCGTCGGGAATGGGCAGAGTCTGGCCGGCCGGAACGCAGCAATATTCGGCGTAGCCGCCACCATTAGTCAGCGCACACACGCGGTCGCCGAGGGCAAACTGGTTGACACCAGCACCGAGTGCCACGACTTCGCCGGCCACTTCCAGGCCTGGGATCGGGTTCATTCCGGGCTTCATCGGGTACTTCCCGGCGCGCTGCAAGGCATCCGGCCGGTTGATGCCGGCAGCGTGTACGCGGATCAGCACCTCGCCTTCGGCAGCCACCGGCAACGGCACGCGCTTGGGTTGCAGAACTTCAGGGCCACCGGGCTGGGTAATTTCGATTCGGGTCATTTCGTTGGGTAAAGTCATGTGGACTCCTGTGATTAAAGGTTCTGTAGATGGGAGCGTGGTTTAAAGGCAATGATTCCCTTCAGTGAGTGCAAGCACGCGATTCAATGGAAGAGGGCAGCCACCTCATTGCCTGCTCCAGCAACAACGCCACTGCAATCGCGCCTGCGGCAATCACGAATAACAACGTGTGATGTCCACCCGAGGCATTGAACAGCACCGAATAGGCAAACCCGGCCAGTGCCTGGAACGTGGCAAACGATACGGTGGCCCGGCTCCAGGCGATTTGCTGGCGATGATGTTCAGGAATCAATTCGTGCACGCGGGCCAGAGCCAGTGGCACGATGCCGGGCGGGAATGAACCGAGAATCACCGCCAGCAATGCCAAGGCTATAAATGATTGGGAAGTCGCCAGCAGCCCGAGCGTGATCGCCTGCACCACCAGGACCAGACGAATGCTCGTCCGTGCGCCAAACTTGTCCGCCAGAAAGCCATAACTCACCGGTCCGACAATCGCCCCCAACCCGTACATCACCCACACCAGCGCGCCGACATGCGCTCCGGCTCCGAGCCCGCGCGCCACGTAATCCACCAGAAACACCATGGCCGGCACCAGACCTGCGGCCATGAAGGCGTATTGCGCGAACAGCAAATACACGCCCGGTGGGGTTGGCTGAACCGCCACGCTCTCTGGGGTCGCAACCGGATGCGGCAAGTCATCAGGCCAGCCGAACCAGCTCACCGCGGTCAACAGCAACGACAATGCACCGAGCCCTAGCCAGGTTGATTGAAGGCCCAGGCTCAACAGTGGCGGGACAATCGTCCCGGAGCCGGCAATCCCAAGACCGATGCCAAGGAAGATCGCGCCGCTGGCCAATCCTTTTCGGGTTGCCGGCACGTGGGGCAAGACCGTCGCTGCCACCAACACCATGATCGCGCCACCGGTAATTCCCGACAGCAACCGCCAATCAAAAAACCAACTCACCGACAACGGAAACGCACAGGCAAAAAACGCAGCGGTAACCAACAGCATCATCAGCCGTAACGCATTTTTATTGCCGAGGTAGCGTGCGATTGGCCGACCGAGCAGGGCGCCGATCAGGTAGCCGACCAGATTGGCCGCGCCGAGATAGACCACATCGTTGGCAGAAAACCACTGCGCCTGAATCAGCGCGGGAATCAGCGGGGTGTAAGCAAAGCGTGCCAGGCCGATGCTGACCAGACTGGCGCAGAGTCCGGCGAAGATTGCCGATGCTGAGGATGACGTACGCATGAGCGCGATCTCAAGAAGGTTTATGGCGCCCAGCATATCGGCTATGTTTGCTGCATTCGCGCAGCGAATCGGCTGCGCAGCGATGCAAATCTGCATCACAAGGGGGCAAGATGAATTGGGACGATGCACGGGTATTTCTCGCGGTTTGTCGTGAATCGACATTGCGTGGCGCGGCGCGGGTTCTGGGCGTGGATCAGGCCACCGTCGGGCGGCGGATCACGGCGCTGGAAAAGTCCCTCAGCGCGACGCTGTTCTTGCGTACTTCTGAGGGTTACGCGCTGACGGCTGTCGGCGAGGCGGCGCTCAAGAACGTGGAGAAAATGGAGCACTCGGCGCTGGAGCTGGAGCGGCAGATACAGGGGCTGGATGATCGCCTGACCGGTAACGTGCGCGTCAGCACCACCGACTCGCTGGCCATCGACTTTCTGATCCCGGCCATCGCCCGTCTCCACCAGCAGCATCCGGACGTACGCGTGCAACTTGATGCCTCGACGCAGATCCTCAGCCTGGCCAAGCGCGAGGCGGACATCGCCGTGCGTAATACCCGACCTGACAATCCGGACCTGATCGCACGGCGGATTGCACGATGGCCAGTGGGGTTGTTCGCTTCGCAGGCCTATATCGACACTCATGGCGTTCCTGCTCAGGGCGCGGCTTTCGAGGGGCATGACCTGGTGGTTTACCAGCCGTATCTGCAGAGCAACAAGGACATGACGCTGGTCTCCGAGCCCCTGCATCGCGGGCGTATCGTCGCCAGTCTCAGTTCCAGCCTGTTGGTGCGCCGCTCGATTGCGGCGGGTCTGGGTGTAGGAGAAATCCCGGTGTACATGGGCGAACAGGATGGTTTGGTCAGGCTCTGGCCAGAGCGTAATCGTCCGCAGCCGTATGAAGTATGGCTGGTGACCCATGCGGATTTGCGTCACACCGCACGGGTTCGGGCGGTGATCGAGCAGATTGTCGAAGGGTTTGCGCTGGAGAATGGGTGAGTGTCTGGCGTGTTTTGGAGAAGCTACGTTGCCCGACGAAACGGCCTACAACTTAGGCAGAATCCGCTGGCTTGCGGGCTTGGTTGATGGGCTCTATTGTTGCTGCAACTCACCGCGATAGACATCACGCTTGTGAGTGATCACCCAGGGATGGGTATCGGTAACCAAGGAAGGGGATCGGATTGAAAGCCAGTGAGTTACATCAATATCCAGTCAGTGAGACATCGAGCAAAGGTCGGAATACTCAAGTCATGAGCACGGTAAGCCGCGAAGAATTCAATGCCAGGATCGAGACCATTGAAAGCAGAATGGACGCTCGAATCGACGGTGTACGCGCAGAAATCCGCGAGTTCCTTGCGATTCAGAGCGAGCGGGACAAGACGCGAGATCAGACTCAAATTGAACGAGACAAGATTCAAGTTGAAAGAGACAAGCGTTACGACCTGATTTCGCAGGATATGCGAAAAATTTCCCGGAGAGCTGAGGAAGCTGCGAGGCAAGGGGCTACCGTCAAAGCTAATGTTTGGGCAGCCACTGTCGTCCAGTTGCTTGGAATCGTTGCCATCGTCGCAGGTGCCTATTACGCGAACCAAGCCAACATGTATGTCGCGATACAAACCACCCTGGCTGCGGTTCAAGCGGGCAAGGATATCCACGCACCGTCACCGCTGGCATTACCCTCACTTACACCACCGCCATAAAAACGGCCTTCATGAGAAGGCCGTTTTTTGTGGTCGTCAAGCAACCTCATGGCATCTGCGGCAACTCCTGCGGCCGCAAGTCGAACACCAGCACCTCGGCATCCACGCCATTGCTCAATGTCAGCGCCTGTTCTTCGCGAACCCGCACGCCGTCACCTTCCTGCAATCGCTGGCCGTTCAGTTCCACACTGCCGCGCGCCACATGCACGTAGGCGTAACGATTGGCGGGCAGTTCCAGGGTAGCGCTCTCTTTGCCATCGAATAGTCCGGCAAACACTCGCGCATCCTGGCGTACTTTCAGCGAACCGTTGCTGCCGTCAGGCGAAATGATCAATTGCAGCCGACCGCGTTTTTTCTGGCTGCTGAAGTGCTCCTGCTGATAACGCGGTTTGGCGCCGCTGACTTCCGGCACGATCCAGATTTGCAGGAAATGCACAGGTTTGGTTGCCGAATGGTTGAACTCACTGTGCGCCACGCCACTGCCGGCGCTCATCAGTTGTACGTCGCCTGGGCGGATCACCGAACCGGTGCCCAGAGTGTCTTTATGTTCCAGTGCGCCTTCGAGCACGTAGGAGAAGATCTCCATGTCGCGATGCGGATGCTGGCCGAAACCTTTGCCGGCGGCAACGCGGTCATCGTTGATGACCAGCAGGTCGGAAAAGCCCTGTTCACGCGGATCGCGATAGCTGGCAAAGGAAAAGGTGTGGAACGACTTCAACCAGCCATGATTGGCGAGGCCACGATCGGAGGCTTTGCGAAGAGTCAGCATGATGAAATCTCCTGGCGGGACGTGAATTCGTCCGAGTGAGGAGAAGCTTACTGTTAACCGTTTGAAGCAATAAGTAGATAGAAATTGAAACACTGTCGCGATCAGGTTGACAGTTTTGCTCGTCAGTTCACGCATTCTTTTCCGACGTTCAGCGCTCGCTTGGCCATAATGCTCAGCCTGACTGTTGTGTTTATTTTTTTTGATCAGTGACGTAAACCCATGAAAACCGTGGCAATGGTGTTGTTCCCCGACTTTCTGCTGCTCGATATGGCCGGCCCGATGGAAGTGTTTTCGGTTGCCAATCGTTTTCTGGAAGCAGAATCACACTATCAACTGATTACCCTTGGGACAGAACGCGGCCCGCTGCGCGCCTCCAATGGCGTATGCGTGCACGCTGACCTGCTTATCGGTGACAACGACGAGCGCTATGACTTGCTGCTGGTGCCGGGTGGCCCGGGGGCCTATAACGAAAAATTCCCGACGCTGTTCGCTTGGTTACCCGGGGCCGTGCAGCGCGCCGAGCGTTTTGGCTCGATCTGCACCGGCGCTTTCGTGCTGGGCCATGCCGGATTGCTCGACGGTTATCGCGTGACCACGCACTGGAACTACACCGAACGCCTGATCAAGGGATTCCCGAAAGCCAATGTGACGACCGATCAGATTTACGTCGAAGACCGCAATCTGATCACCTCGGGCGGCGTCACTGCGGGTATCGATCTGGCGTTGGCCGTGGTCGCCCGGGATCATGGCAAGAAAATCGCTCAGGACGTGGCCAAAGTTTTACTGGTGGTGATGAAACGGCAAGGCGGCCAAGCGCAGTTCAGCCCGTTGATGGCTGCTGTGGCTCCGCAGGAAACCCCCGTCACCCGGGTGCAGCACTATGTGCTGGAACACCTCGACGAGGCGTTTACCGTCGAGCGCATGGCGGGGCTGGCGAACATGAGTGCGCGGCATTTCGCCAGGGTGTTCGCCCGCGACGTCAACATGACGCCGATGGAGTTTCTGCAAAGTGCGCGCATCGACTGTGCACGTAATTTGCTCGAAACCAGCGATCTGCCGCTGAAAACCGTGGCCTATAAAAGCGGCTTCGGCAGCGTGCGGCACATGCGTTCGCTATTCGCTGAAAAGCTCGGCCTGACGCCTGCGCAGTACCGCGAACAGTTCAGCTAGAGCGGTTCTGTCCGTCCAGGGCACCCGGATGTCCGTGCGACGTCCTGTGTGGCGGTTGTGCCGTCATCTGAGGCTGCCAAGATAGTTGGCATGGACAATTTCAACGATGTGAACACGGCGGCGGTGCTGCGCTTCGGCCCTTACGCGTTTCATCTGCGCCAGCGGCTGATCCTCGACGGGGATCGGCAATTGCGCATGGGCGGTCGCGCGCTGGACATTCTTCAGTTACTGGTCGAGCGGGCGGGGCAGGTGGTCAGCAAGGAGCAATTGATTGCTCGGATCTGGCCAACGTCGGTAGTCGAAGAGATCAACTTACGCGTGCACATCGCCGCACTGCGGCGGGCGTTGGGCGATGGTCAGAATGGTCAGCGTTATATCGTCAATGTGCCGCAACGCGGGTACAGCTTCATCGCCCCGGTGCATTACGACAGCGTGCCGCAAGCAGTCTTCAAAGGGCTGCAACCACCGCAGCACAACTTGCCCGCGCGACTGACCCCGGTCACCGGCCGCGATGCGCTGGTTGGCGGCATGGTGCGGCGCCTGCCGCTGTGTCGACTGATGACTGTCACCGGGCCTGCCGGTGTCGGCAAGACCACCGTGGCGCTACGCGTAGCGGAGTTACTGCTGCAACATTTTCGTGATGGCGTGTGGTTGGTCGATCTGGCGCAGATCGATGTCGAAATCCCCTTGCTGGAACACCTGCTGCGCACCCTCGATTGCGATTTCGCCACGCTGTGCGTGCGTCATGCATTGCTGGTGCTGGACAATTGCGAACACCGGCGCGAGGCCTGCAAGGCAATGGTCGAGACGCTGCTGGACGCCGCGCCGCAATTGACGATCCTCGCGACCAGTCGTGAGGTCTTGCAGGCCAGTCTGGAAATCGTTCAACCGTTATTACCGCTGACTTTTCCTAACAGTTCGGCAGTCGATTGTGTCGCGCAGGCCATGGGCTATCCGGCGGTGCAGCTATTTGTCAGCCGCGCCCGGGCTCGACAGCATGATTTCAGTTTGCGCGAACAGGATCTGCCCACCGTACGCGAGATCTGTCGTCAGCTCGATGGCTTGCCGTTGGCGATCGAACTGGCGGCTGCGCAGATCGACGCACTGGCGTTGATCGGATTGCACGCGCAGTTGGCCAACGGCCTGCAATTGCTCAACCACGGCCGGCGCACGGCGGTGCCTCGTCATCAATCCATGCAGGCCGCACTCGACTGGAGTTATCAACGCTTGAGCGAGCAGGAACAGCGTGTGCTGCAACGCTTGTCGGTGTTCAAACTGGCCTTCACTTTGGAGGCTGCTCAGGGCGTGATCGTTTGCCCAATGCTGTCTGCATCGCAGCTGGGGGCAATCATCGAACGGTTGGTGCACACGTCATTGTTGGCGGTGGAGCAGAAGGCTGGCACGGGCAGATACCGGATGCTCAATACCACCCGGCGTTATGCCCGCGAGCACCTTGAGCGCAGTGGTGAAGGCATTGAACTGGAGCGTCGACATGCGCGCTTTATCAGTCGTGTGCGTCATGCGTCAGGCGAGCACGGGATCGCGCAACTCGTCGAGTAACTGGCGCACTTTTCGCAGGTCCGGCGTGGCGTAGCCTTCGGTGAAACGTTGATGGATCGACGTCAGCAGATCCAGCGCTTCGCGATGACGGGATTGACGTTGCCAGAGCTGGGCGAGCGAGGTGGCGCTGCGCAACTCCCAGGCCAAGGCACCTTGGGTGCGGGCGATGGACAGGGCTTGTTTCAGGATGGCTTCTGCTTCCTGAACATTTGCGGTGACTGAGCTGGCCTCTTCGCGAGCAGGCTCGCTCCCACAGGGATTTGGGGGGGACGCAGAATTTGCGTTTAACACGAAACCATTGTGGGAGCGAGCCTGCTCGCGAAGCCGTCCGCTCGGACGCCCTGCGTCATCAACCATTAACGCATTCGCCCGAGCCCGCAGAATCTCCGCCGTACTCCAACCCGCATCACCAGCCAGCGCCCGCGTCAGCAAATCATCATCAACAAAGCGCTCATCCAGCGTCACCATGATTTCCCGCACCAGCCCGCTGCCATCCGCCGGCAAGGGCATAGTGGTTTCAGCGTCGATCACCTGTGCGTAGTGCAGCGCCCAGCGATAAAACAACAGCACCGAATGCTTCTGCGATTGCTCAAGCAACAGATGCAACAGTGCCCGGGCGTTCTGCTTGTCACCGTTGTAATGGGCGATCACGCAACTGGCCAGTGCCAGGGTGTAGCAAATCGAGGTGCCGTGATTGATCTGCAGGGCAATGTCCAGTGCCTGTCGCGCCGTGCGCCACGCTTGATCGGGAAATCCTTGCAGCCACAGCACCCGGGCGAGCACCGTCAGCGAAGCGACGCTTTGGTCATACTGCACGCCAAAACCGTGGGTAAAGCGGTTGAGATGACCGCTGTGCGCCATGCGTTCGAGCACTTGCTCGGCATGAATGCGTGCCTGTGGCTGGTCGCCAGCGTAATGCAGGGCCAGCACCCGCAAGCGGTGCGTGCTCAGCGACAGCAACGGGTCGCCGTGCAGGCCGAGGCGGTCGAACTGTTCGCTCTGCTCCAGCGCCATCCGGTAGCGCCCACAACTGAGGTTGACCGCCAGATGCCCGGATATTGCGCGCAATTGGCCGGCGATATCAGCATGTGTCTGGGCCAGTTGGCGGGCGTCGACAAAAGCGCCGATAGTCTCCGCGGTGGCGCCCCAGGTGTGATAACAGGCACTGCCCAAAGCCAGTTTCAGGGCGATTTTCAGATGCGGGCATGGGGCGCCAAGTTCGTCCAGCAGGCGCAACGCCCGCCGCACGTAATCGCCGTACTCCTTGAGTAGCGACAGCTCCTGCCACAACGGCGCCGAGGCTGCGGTCAGCTCAATGGCCAGATTATCCGGCCCGGCTCTGTTCAGGCTCCACTCCAGCGCTGCGCGCAAATCCTCCAGACCTCGGGCATAGCGCTCGATCCACAACGCAGTGGGGGTGTTTTCCCAGTGCGATTGCGCCTGATGCATCAGGGCCAGGCAGCGTTCGGCGTGGCGCTGACGAGTCTCATCGAGTTCAGCCGCGACATCGAGTTTTTCCAGGGCATAGCGGCGTGTCGTATCGAGCAGGCGATAGAACACCTCTTCATCACCCACCTCGACACTGAGCAAGGATTTGGCCACCAATTGCGTGATCGAGGCGAACACCGCAGCGGGGTCGATCTGCTGCCCGACGATCACGGCCGCCGCCGACTCCAGGGTAAACCCGCCGCGAAACACACCGAGTCGACGCAAGCAGGTTTGCTCGCAGCGATCGAGCAGGTTGAAACTCCAGTCCAGCGTGGCACGCAACGTCAGGTGGCGCTCGGCGCTACTCTGGTCGCTCGCCGCCAAGGGAGGCAAACGGCCCTGCAACTGCGCCAGCAAGCCGTCCAGCCCCAGTTCGGCGACTTGTGCCGCCGCCAGTTCCAGCGCCAGTGGAATACCGTCCAGTCGGTGGCAAATCTCGATGGCTTGCGGCAACTGGGCATCGCTCAATTCAAAGCTTTCCTGCGCCGCCATCGCCCGTTCGACAAACAGCTGCAACGCGGAAAATCCCAGCGCCTGGGCTCGGTCCAGTTCGACAGGCAAAGGTGGGTAATCGAGGGTTTCCAGACGTTGCACAAATTCGCCTTCCGCACGCAGGCTTTCGCGGCTGGTGGCAAGAATATGCACCTGCGCCGCGCCGCGCAGAATGCTTTCACTGAGCGCTGCTACGGCGTCGATCAGGTGCTCGCAGTTGTCGAGCACCAGCAGCATCTGGCGCTGGCGCAAACCATTGACCAGACACACCAGCGGATCGCCGTCCAGCAGCGACAGCTCGAGCAGGGCCGCCAGGTGCGAGCAAATCAGCTGTGGGTCGTTGAGCGGCGCCAGATCCACCAGTCGAATTCCGTCGCGGTAATGCCCGATCAACTGTTCAGCCACGCGCAAGGCCACCGTGGTCTTGCCGATGCCACCGGGGCCGACCAGGGTTATGCAGCGCCGGCGTGGCAGCTGCGTCATCAACCGGTCGACCAGCGGCTGACGGCCAATCATCCGCGTGCGCCGCAGGGGCAGATTGTGCCGACCGTCGGCATCGCCCGCCGGGCGCTGTTCGATAGTCTCGTGCAGGATCGGCGCAACAAAACTGTAACCGCGTTGCGCCACGGTGACGATATAGCGCTGGCCAGCCTGACCGTCGCCCAAAGCCTTGCGCAGCGCTGCCATGTGCACCCGCAGGTTGATGTCTTCGACAACGCTGTCCGGCCAGACGGCGGCCATCAATTGCTGCTTGCTCACCACCTCGCCGGCGTGGCCCAGCAGAGTCAGGAGAATGTCCATCGCTCGCCGACCCAGTCGCAACGGCTGATCGCCCTCAAGCACCAGCCGTTGCCCGGGATGAATCCGATAGGGGCCGAAACCGAGGGCCTGATTCGGGGGAAGACTCAACAGCTCACTCCTGGGGTGCTGCGGCGGACAGAGCGAAACAGGGCCGGGCGCAAGCGCAGGCCGTCTATTTCGGGGTGTCCGGGCATAATCCTCAGGTTTTGCGATCAGTGCAACGGGTGACGCAAGGGTAAAGGTCAAAACATGGCAGAGGGTGAGCGTTGTTTGTTGGGTGCACCCATGATCTGGCAGCGCCAGGCGAACGGGTTGATGCCTTCGCTGCGGGTGAACATATGACAGAAATGCGCCTGATCGCAGAAACCGCATTCCAGGCTGATTTGCGTCAGGCTGAGGTCGGTGTGCTGGATCAGCAGTTTGGCGCGAGCGATGCGTTGGGTGCGGATCCAGTCTTGCGGCGAGAGCCCGGTGCTGCACTTGAATGCCCGGGAGAAGTGGCTGCGTGACAGTGAACAGGCGTGGGCCAGTTCGGTGACTTCCAGGCTTTCGCCGAGGCGTTCGAGGATGAGTTGTTTGACGCGTCGTTCGCGTTGCGGGCTGAGTCCGCCGATCCCGCTTTTGCGCGGTTCGCAGGCAGGGGCGAGGGCGACGGTGGGGTGTAATTGAGCCATGGCCAATGTCCGTGTCGGTGGGGAAGGCACGGTCAGCGCTCTCCCTCAATCAAAAAAACAACGCTGCGCAGAGGCATTCATTGTTGAGTGGGGCGCCGTGACTGACGAGTTAATCGTTGTTAATTTCGCGCTGGCGCGGCGTTTACAGCGCCATTGATCGGCTAAAGTGCGTAGCACATGCGTATGGCTGGCCATAGAAGGAAACCGAGCCGATGAACCGTAATGATCTGCGTCGCGTCGACATGAATCTGCTGGTGATTTTCGAAGCGCTGATGTTCGAAAAGAACCTGACCCGCGTCGCCGAAAAACTGTTCATGGGCCAACCGGCGGTGAGTGCTGCGCTCGGGCGTCTGCGTGACCTGTTCGATGATCCGTTGCTACTGCGCAACGGTCGCGGCATGGAACCGACCGCCCGCGCCCTGGCGATCCTCAAGGAGTTGCAACCGGCGATGGACGTCATCTCTGGCGCGGTCAGCCGGGCCAAGGAGTTCGAACCGGCGAGCAGTTGCGACGTTTTCCGCATCGGTTTGTCGGACGATGCCGAGTTCGGCCTGTTTCCGCCGCTGTTGCGCCATTTGCAGCAAGAGGCGCCGGGCATCGTCGTGGTGGTGCGCCGTGCCAACTACTTGCTGATGCCGGCATTGCTGGCCTCCGGGGAAATCTCCGTCGGCGTCAGCTACACCACGGATCTGCCTGCCAACGCCAAACGCAAGAAACTGCGCGACATTCCCTGCAAAGTCCTGCGCGGCGATGATCGCCCGGGGCCGCTGACACTCGACGAATACTGCGAGCGTCCGCACGCAATGGTGTCGTTCTCCGGCGACTTGAGCGGCAACATCGACATGGACCTGGCCAAAGTCGGACGCAGTCGCCGCGTCGTCCTCGGCGTACCGCAGTTCAGCGGCCTGCGCGCCTTGCTCGCCGGCACCGAGATGATCGCCACCGTGCCGGATTACGCCGCCTGCGCGTTGGTTGAGGGCTGTGCGTTGCGCGCCGAAGACCCGCCGTTCCCGATTGATGCCGCGCAATTGTCGATGGCCTGGAGCGGTGTGCATGACAACGATCCGGCGGAGAGATGGTTGAGATCGCGGATCAGCCAGTTCATGGCGGCGCCGCTGAATATTCCCGCGGCCGAGCGCTTCGAAAGCAAGACCTGAGTTCGCTGGGCAGGGCTGCGAACGTTCACGGATTTCCACCATTTCCACTTCGCCGTTCGTCGGAAACTGCTCTGCACCTGTCAGATCTGACAGGTGACGATTGCCGACTTTCCAGCCTTTAATCACTCCGTCGTCCGATCCTCTGGCAGGAGTGTTTGTCATGCTTTTACGACTCAAAAAACAGATCGCAACGCTGGCACTTGCTGAGCCGGATATTACCGGTCGTACGCTTCCCATTCTTCCCTCGGGGGAGTGGGGGATCAATCGCGCTGCGGCGCAAGGGATCTATCCGGACGATGGGTTGCAGGTCTACCTCAGCCCATGGCCGACCAAGAATAAAGGCGACCTGGTGGTGCTCAGGAAAGACTCTGTCGAGGTGGATCGGTACACCATCCGTGATCAAGCGGAATCTGATCAGCGTGCGACCCTGTTCGTTGCTCCGCGTCATCTTACTTCGGGCTCCCATGAAATCGACTATTGGGTAAAGCGACTAGGCCTGGATCCCGCCGAGACGTACACGCCGCCATCGAAAATTTTCGTCAAGCTGGAAGTTCCCGGCGGACAGGATACGGAAGAGGGGCCGGGGCATTCCAATCTGTACATGTTCATCCCGCCAGAATTTGTCTCTGATGGAGTGGACAGCGACAACATTCCGGTGGATCCGGATGATGAGGATAATCCGGATGCGCCGAAAGCGGGTGTGCCTATCGTCATTCGAAACGCATCCGGTAGCGGCGAACCCTATCCTGAGATTGCCGTGGGCGACCAGCCTCAGATCACTTGGGGGGGCATTCTGATCTGGGGCGACGAGGTGACGGCGGAGCAAATCAGTGATCCGGTGAATAATCCCATCACTGTTTACGTCAAGCGGGCAGTTATAGAAAAGGCAGGTGATACCGATACGGTTGGCCTGGCCGTGAGCTTTCGCGTGCGCGATATCGTCCATAACTATTCGGAGGACTGGTGTAAAGAAACCCGGATCAGGGTTTCGCTCAACACCAATCGGCTGGTAGCCCCTATTGCCAAGGATGCGCTCAACAATGTTCTCGACCTTGACCTGTTGGGTGATAAAAATATCTTCGTTCAGGTCTGGGCAACCTCAAGCCAATTCAAACATGAGGACTGGATTGAAGTAAAAGTCAGCGGTACCACCGTCGATGGCGAAGCCGTGACATTCACTGCGCCGAAGCAGCAGGTCGACAATCTTCCCCACACCTATGAGGTCGAGTTCGAGAGTGCGGATATGCGCAGGCTTGCCGCAACCCAGGTGATTTTTTCTTATGAGGTCACGCGCGAGGGAATTGCCGATCCGCTGCAATCCAAAGGTCAGTTCGTGCAAGTCAAGGGTGAGGCCACGCGCCTGGATGCCCCTGTTGCTGAAGATGAAAGCCAGGGCGCCATTGATCCTGACCTGGCACGTACCCGGATTCTGATTCCCTTTAATCCGCTGTTCAACTATGGCGAAGCGTTTGAACTGGTGTGGTTCGGTAAACGTCCGGATAGCAGTGTCTATATCCCGGAATTCGAAAGATACATCCCGAGCCGGGAGGAAATCGCCGACCCGATCGGTTTTTTCCTCGCTGTCGAAGGCTTGCACTTGAAGACCATTGAGGGCGGAACACTGGTGTTGTCGTACGTCCATTTGAGTGTGGACGGGAACGGCGACATTGTCAGGCGTGTGTCGCGTCCCGCGGCATCGCTGAGGGTGGGCGAGCCAAAATTCGAGTTGGTTAAACCGATCGTGCTCGGAGAAAGCAATGGCTCACTGGAGCCTGCTGATTTACCCAATGGCGTTGGTCAGCTGATTGCTCCCAAATCCATCGCCACGCCGACGAAACGCGGCGATAAGGTGACTTACATATGGGCAGGGGAACAGTCAGGCGAGACCGGCGACTCCATCGACATTACTGCGCTCAACGAGAATAGCGACGTGTCATTCCGACTCAGCCCAACGTTCGTGGCCGAGCATATCGAGCCAAATCGCGGTGCCAGGATCAAGACCAGTTACAAAATCTGGCGTAAAGAAACCGACACGATCAGTTATTCCAACCCCCTCGTGTTCTTCGTCGGCGAATCCAAGCAATTGCTGGATCCGGCCCGCGTAGTGGAGGCGCTCAATGACATTCTCGACCCGGCCAATGCCCAGAACGGAGCAACCGTTGAGATACCGGCCAATGATCCCGACAATACCGGCGATCACCTCCATATGAGCTGGGCATCATCGGACGGAGTGGTCAATTACACCGATGACAAAGTGGTCAGTGGCAATAACAAGGGCAAGCCGATCGAGTTCACTGTAGGTCTGTCCGTTGTGCAGGCCAGCTTGAACAAGAAAATAACTGTCAATTATCGGGTCGAGTTATTTGATGGTGGCGAGGCGAACGGCAAGCCGTATGCGTTTGACGTGCAAGCGCAGGAGTTCAGATTGCCGGTCGCCACCTTCCGGGAAGCCACAGGGGCGCAGAACGATCAGTTGAACCCGGACGACGTCTACCCCAACGGCGCAACGGTGGTGATCCCGGCGACGGCTCAACTGAAAACCGACGATGAAATCACCGTGACCGTGGTCGGCAAAACCACTACCCCTTACTACCACACGGTTCTGGCAGCAGAGGCCGACAAAGAACTCAGCGTGATCAAAGTGGCCCACGCGGTGATCAGCGCCAACCTCGATGCCAGCATCGAGTTGCGTTATGAGGTCAAGCGCAAGGCCGGAGGTACCGATGGCCCGTCGGTGCCGACGGTTTACGATGTTCGCCGGGTCATCGGCAGCGGTACCCTGAAAATTATGGGCGCCCGTTATAACCGCAGTACTTATCGCGCATCCAGTGCCACTCGTGTACTGAGCGCATTCAACGCCACCACGGGGCAGCCGCTGCAAGCGCAGTGGAAGTACGTTTCGGACGCAGAGTGGATGACCGCTGCCACCTGGCGCGACACCTCACCGCAGCAGCCGCTGCAAGTGCGCACTGCCGATGATCTGGTCACGCTCAACCCGGCGAATATCATTGGCAACGGGATCGATACCACGGTTACAGGTTTCGCGGCTTTCGTCGCTCACCGAGATGTCGGGGATGTCGCCGGTTGGGGCAACGCTGCGCACGGTGCCAATATTCCTGCGACCATCATCACCATGGATGACATCGTTGAGGTCAGCTGCACGCGCAGCGCCTATGCGGCTCGCCGCGCCAATAGTGCAGTTGTCGCTTGGGGAACCGCCGCCGCGGGCGGAAGCATGAGCGGTATAGATCCGTTGGGTTTTGTCGAAGTCATCGGTAATGCGACCGCGTTCACCGGGTTGAAGACGACCGGGCAGGTGGTTGCCTGGGGCGCACCTGCCATTGGAGGTAGTGTTCCTGCAGACATCGGCGCACTGACGGATATTGTTCGAGTGGTGGCGGCGGGTCAGGCTTTTGCAGCAAAACGATCCGCCGGGAATGTTGTGGCCTGGGGCCTGGCGGCAGCCGGTGGGGTGGTTCCCGGTGATATTGCAGGCTTGACCGATATCGACAATCTGATCGGCAGTTTTGGTGCCTTTGCCGCGCATCGCGGCAATGGGCGGATTGTCGGCTGGGGCCACGCCACCTATGGCGGCGCTGTGCCGGCTGAAATTGCGTCTCTGACCGACATCATCGAATTGAGCTGCGCCAATGCGCAGGCCTTCACCGCAAGGCGCGCCACCGGGCAGGTGGTGGCGTGGGGAACGGCGGCTTACGGCGGGACGATTGACGCGCTGATCGGCGGGCTCACGGACATTGTCGAGGTCAGTTCCACCTGGCGCGCGTTCGCAGCGCGCCGAGGCAATGGTCACGTAGTGGCGTGGGGCACTCCTGCGGAGGGTGGTCTGGTGCCTGCCGAAATCGCGGCGCTCGATGACATTGTTCAGGTGTGTGGTTCCTCCATGGCTTTTGCCGCGTTGCGCAAGAACGGCACAGTGGTCGCCTGGGGGAATGCGACCGTAGGTGGTGATACCTCGACAGTCGTCACTGAGCTGACTCAGGTACTGGCGCTTTACGACAACACTCATGGGTTTACCGCGCTTACCGCTGACGGCCGCGTCGTGACCTGGGGACATCCCAATGGCGGCGGGGACAGCAGCGCCGTACAGGAGCGGCTGAGGGGCAAGGTGTCTTATCACGCCACTCCGACCTCCAGAGGCCGGGCACTTCTGGCCAGTCGCTGGGCCGAGCTGAATACCGGGCGGTGAACGCCTGCCATTGAGCCTTCCTTCAACCCCGGAATATGGCGCTCGACAGAGCGCTGTATGAGGTCTCGCCATGCACAAAACAACATACACCCCGCTCAAACCGTCAGTAGACGAAGCGCCCTGCGATGTACTTGATCCTGTAGACATTCCCGCCAAAGGCGTGACAGTCAGAATCAAACCTTATGACGACATGGCCTACCGTGATCAAGTGCATCTGGCTGTCGGTGAGGATTACACCGATGAGATCCCGATCGGTTTAGCGGCTGTTGGCAAAGACGTCATATTTACTGTGCCCGGCAGTGCACTGATCGCCGACGCGAACGACATCGTCTTGATTGAGTACAAAGTGCAGTTTTATGACGGCGATCTGGTGGATTCGCAGCCACTGGATCTCGTATTGCAGTCGGGCTTTGACGCCAAAGCGACCCTCGATCTGAGCGCACATAACCACGTGGTGTCAGTCGATAAACCGCCGGTCAAGTTACCCGCCGCCGCCCGAATGACGCGACTGGCGCAGTGGGGGAGCGGCCCCTATCAATACACCAGCAGCAATCCGGCCATTGCCAGTGTCGATGCGCAGACGGGCGAAGTCACTGCCCTTCGCAATGGCGAATGCTCCATCAGCGCCACCGACAGCCAGAGCCAGACCCGAACCTACCCGTTGACTGTGAAGGGCATTGTGGAAGTGCACTTCCTTACCCACAGCGCGGATTGGCAAGGGATGCTCACGCTGTGCGAAACAGCAAAATTGCAGCCGGTCACGCTGACCCAGATTAAACGCATGTGGACACTGTACTTCCCCGACACCGGCCCCGTGGCCGATTACCTTGAGTGGCTGAATTATTCCGTATGGACTGGCGATGATCTGGGTGCCAGTACCGCTTGGACTTATGACCTTAACGGCAACTCGGTCAATGACAATGCCAGTGCTCAGGACATCGATACGTTTTTTCAAGTCCTGGGGGTTAACGCGGCTCAAGCGAAGCGTCAGAAGGGCAGGGAGTAGAGGCCATGCAAGGCGCACGGCTCCCACAGGGTTATTCGGTGCCAACAGAATAGGCGAGCAACCCGGATCAGTGTTGCTGCCGGCTCAGACACTCCAGCAAACAACCCGGATCCAGCACCTCATCATTCACATAAATCCCACGCTCGGCATCGTACGTGCGGACAAACACCCGCACTGTCGCATCCGCCACGGTCGGCAGTTGTGAATCACGAAACACGTGGCGATCCGGGATGACCACGAAATCCTGCGGCGCGGTGTCATCAAACGGCCGTGGCGGCTGCGCGGACAATGACGGCGGAGCGGGGTGGGCGAAGGGCTGGTTCGGCCCGTAGTAGATGAAATTGCTGTCCAGCGCGTGTGCCTGTGTGGCGGCGAGCAGACAACCGGTCAACAGCAGCCGTTCGAACATTTGCATGGCGGCACCTGCGAGTGCGGTTTTCCCCAAGGCTATTAACTATAGCTGCCCTGCGGCAGGTCCTACAGCGTTGGCTTACAAGTTTGCAACAACCGCAACTGGCGGGCTGATTTAGACTCGGATCCGCTCAATCACGAGCATCGTCCGGAGTGCGCCATGGAAGTGCCAAACAATAAAACCGCCATCGAAAGCAATCGTCAGGCGTGGAACGATTCCGCCCGTCACCATCAGGATTCGCCTGACTGGCAGGCGTTGCTCAGCGAAGTCGCTCAGGCGGACTTCTCCTGTCTTGATGAGACTTTGAGCGGATTGCTGGCGGTCGACGGTAAAGACGTGATTCAACTGGGCTGCAACAACGGCCGCGAAAGCCTGTCGCTGTTCGCCCTTGGTGCGCGCAGTGTGGTCGGTGTCGATCAATCGGCGGCGTTCCTCGAACAGGCGCGTGAGCTGAACAAGCGTTCACCGCACAGTGCTGAATTCATCGAAAGCGATATCCATCATCTGCCGGCGACGTTGCACAACCGCTTCGACGTCGCGCTGATCACTATCGGCGTACTGAACTGGATGCCCGACATTGGCGAATTTTTCCGCCACGTCGCGCAGGTTCTGAAACCGGGCGGACAACTGGTGATCTACGAAACCCATCCGTTTCTGGAAATGGTCGACCCTGACGGCGAAGACCCGTATCGCCTCGCGACTTCGTACTTCCGCGCAGAGCCGTTCGTGCAGGAAGAGCCGATCGTCTATGTCGGCAAGGTCGAACAGCAGGCGGCGAAATCCTACTGGTTCGTGCACACCCTCGGCGCGATCTTCAGCGGCGCCATCGGGGCAGGGCTGAATATTGCGCACTTCAAGGAATATGCGCATTCGAATCGGGAAGAGTTGTACGACCAATACCTGAACCAGCAAGCGCAGTTGCCGATGTGTTTCACCCTGGTTGCCACCAAGGCCTGAAGTTTTCCATTGTGACAAATGGCCTCTTCGCGAGCAGGCTCGCTCCCACACTGGATGTGCGTCATGCACACATTCAATGTGGGAGCGAGCCCGCTCGCGAAGGCGGCCTCATGATCGCCACAAGATTTCAGAGCTGAATCAAGCCCCCGCCGCCGCGCTCACGGTCGGCCGCCCCGGTTTGCGCAATGGGTCAAGCCGTGAGCCCTCATACCGGGTTTCGCGGAAGAATTTCCAGCGGCCGAACAGACAGTAGACGTGAGTGACGCGTCCCTGCTCGTGGTAGCCCATGCGGATGTGCAGCTTCAGCGCCGGGATGTTGTGGGTTTCGCAAACGTCGACCACTTTGTTGCAGCCCTGCGCGGCCATGGCTTCCCAGAGGGCGACTTGCACGTCCACCGACAGGCTGCTGCCGAAATAGGCGCGGATCATTTCACCACCGAATTCGAAGAACTCGCCGGGTAAGACCTTGAACACGCAGCCGTAATAGTGGCGGTCGTGATAATCGCGAATGCTCCCCCAGATGAAGCTCACCGCATGGCCGTCCGCATCGAGGTACATGTGCCCGGTGTGACCTTCGGCGGCCAGTTCGGCCATGGTTTTCACGCGATCACCAAAGTGCTTGGCGAACGCCCCGGCGTTCTGCGGCGTGATGTCCACCTTGCGCAGGCCCTCATAGGGCCGCAGCTTGTGCGGCGGCACCGGGCTGACCAGGTCGCGCTCCATCCACAACAATTCCCAGTGAAAGAACACGTAACGTTTCCACAACGTGCTGAAGGTGCGCCCGAGGCCTTTTTGCCGGATGCGTTCTTGTAGTTTTTCGATCACGCTCATGATGCCCTCCGAGGCCGGAGCCAGGGTGTTGTGGATGATGCTTGGGTGGGTATAGATCACGCTTTTCAATTCATTTCAAAGTGCCATCTTCGAAAGTATTGCAAGTTATGTAACTCAATCGAGTGCTGCCGTACCGCGTGCAGAGTCCTTGTTCAGATCGGCATAGGAAACCCGCGCAACGCCGGTCAGCCGCTGCTCTAGCACAAGGCTCAGAGACTCCTGGGGGGCGAGATAGGCATCGCCGAAATCAACCCCGAGTTGTGTGGGATGCGCGACGATTTCCAGCACGCCATCGGTCGGCACGCTGTTGCTGCGCAGATCCACCGGCGTGCAGACGTAATCGGCGGTGATCCCGGCCAGACTGTGCAAGCGCCAATTGAGCAAACCTTTGAACACGCGTTTGGCCAGGTTGAGGTTTTGCCCCAGATTGCGCGCCAGGCGAATCGGTACGCCTTGATGCGCGGCGAAGCGGGCGACGATCTCGCCGATTGGCCAGATGTTGTGCACATGCTGGTGCGAATCGATATGGCTCGGCCGCATGCCGTGGTCGACACAACGTTGCCATTGCGCCTGCAACTCATCGTGCACCGCGTCGCGATCCTCACGACTGAGCCGCAGGCTGTGACGCGCGAGGCTGAGGTCGAACACGCCGTGGCTGTCGCAAAACGTTTGGCGCGCGACGATCCTCTGGCTCAGGGGGCGCCCGTAAGTCAGGTTGAAGTGCAAGCCGATCCGGCCCGCCAGCGCGGGATGCCGGGCCATGGTGCAGGCCGCTTCGAACGCCGGCATGCTGGCCATGGCGGTGGCGGAGCTGATGATCCCGGCCTGGAACGCCGCGAAGATCACCGCGTTCTCGTTCGCGCTGAGGCCGAAATCGTCAGCGTTGACTATGACTTGGCGAGGCATGTTCGCCCTCCGGGGTGATCGCGGCAGGTTTGACGGTGGGTGCAACGGGTTTGGCCGCGCGTCGGGCTCGCCACTGTTGCACGGTCGGTTTGAGTCGATGCCACAGGCGCAACGCCAGGCCCAGCGCCAGGCCACTGGGTCGCCAGGAATAGAAACTCCAGCGCCAGTGCTCCAGTTGCCCGGTCATGCGTTCATGCAGTTGATGGCTGGAGTTTTCCAGGCTCACGCGCGAGGCATCGATCCAGCGCCAATGCTCGTCCAGACCCCAGCGAATCCATTCCTCCAGCAACACCCGGCCACTGCCCAGATCAGCGTATTGCGGCAGGAAGGCGAGGTTGTAATCGTAGAGCCGGCCCTGTTCGAGCAGGCCGAGGCGATAGCTGATGCAACGCCCGTTCAGCTCCAGCGTGACCAGCCGCACCAGGCCCTGGCCGGCGAGGGCGATGAAGGCACGCTCGATCAGTTGCCGACTTCGATCACTGGCAAAAATGCCGACACCTTCGTCACCTTTCCAGCTCACCGCTTCAACTTCGCTGATGGCTTGCAGCAACGGGCCTATCGACATCGCGTCCGGAACGATGCGCCGTACCTCGGCGCCACACGCCGCAATCCGCTTGCGCGCCCGCCGCAGTTTATAGCGTGGATCGCCGGAGACTTCCTGATGATCGGCCTCACTGATCAAGTGCACCGGCACTCGACAACTCAGGCGTCGTTCACCCGTGGAGCTGCGGGCCATCCATTCGGTGAGGGCGCTTTCTTCACCGGCAGGTTCGGACAGTTCGTTGAGTTGCAGCAACGCATGGGGCACTCGCTGATGGATCAACGCCAAGGCGTTGCACATGTCCTCACTGCCCAGCAATGACAGCAGCGCCAGTCGATCGGCCAACGGATAGCCCAAATGATGCAGCACCCGGAACGGCACGCCAAAGTAGCGCTCGCGACTCGCCACCAATGGCAGGCACAGCCGCAACTCGTCCGCGTCCCAACCCAGCAGAATGTGCAAGCGCTCACGCTCGCCAAGTGTCTGCTCGGCCGCGCACAACCAACCGAGGTGGTTGAACGGTGTGTGGTCCGTCACCCGCAGGCGGAATGCTTCATACGCCGCTGCCGGAAAATCGGCGGCGCACAATGAAGTGCGCCATTCGAATCGCATCACCATAAGCTCAGTTCACCGTGGCCGTTACGGGTGGGCGGGAAGGTTTGCGCAGCGCTGCCAAGCGCGAGCCGCTGTAGCGGGTCTCGCGGTAGAAGCGCCAGCGGCCGAACAGCATGTACACATTCATGATCCGCTGCTGTTCGGTATAGCCCATGCGCAGGTGCAGCTTGAGCGCCGGGATGTTATGGAATTCGCAGACGTCGACGACTTTGTCGCAGCCTTGCGCGGCCATGGCTTTCCACAGCGCCAGCTGCAGATCCACTGACAGTTCGGTGCCCCAGTAGGCACGGGTCAGTTCGCCGCCGAACTCGAAGAACTCGCCGGCATTCACCGGGAACAGGCAGCCGTAGTAATGCCGGTCGAAATAGTCCCGCACGGTGCCCCAGATGAACGCCACGGCATCGCCCTGATCGTCCAGGTGCATGTGCCCGGTATGCCCTTCGTTGGCCAGTTCGGCCATGGTGCCGACGCGGTCGCCGAAATAACGGGCGAAGGCGCTGGCGTTGTCTGCCGTGATCTTCACCACCCGCAATGGCGGATAAGGTTTAAGGCTGTGCGGCGGTACCGGGCTGGCCAGATCGCGCTCCATCCACAGCAGTTCCTGGTGGGAAAAGACGTAATGGTTCCAGGCTTTTCTTACGGTGGCAGTGAGTCCTTTCTGCCGTAGATGTTCAGTGAGGTTACGCAGCAGTTTCATGGTGTTCACTCCTGATGACGACGCATCGCGCGGCTCAAGGCTCGCGCGGCAGAACATCAAAAGGGCGGTCATGAGGCGCTCCAGCGCAGGGCGAACAGGGTTTGTCCTGGCAACGCGAAACGCACGCGACCGTCCTCGCAGTGAAACGGTGCGTCGCGGCTGCGGTTGTCGGCGCCGAAATAACGCAACGCACCTTTGTTCAACGGGCACCTGGCACCGCTCAGTTCCACACGCTGCAATCGCGTGCCTTTGTTCACCCCGAGCAAGCCACGCTGCTCGCCGTCGGCCATCGCCAGTACATCGACTTCAAAACCATCGGTGTCCAGCTGCAGCACTTGCTGCAGCCAATGCTGCGCGATGAACTGCTGGGCCAGCCCCACCGGTTTCAGTTCGAAATGATCGTCGCCGAGCACTCGCAACATGCCCTTGGGGTACTGCGGCTCATCGGCGGCCTGGAACCAGTTGAGCATCGTCAGCAAACCATCCTGCGAGGCGTTGATCACCACTGATGCCCACCACAGCGAGGCGTAATGGGTGTCCTGATCGTAGGGGCTGAGGCTGGAGCCGCTGGACATATTGGTCTGATCGAGCAGCAAGGCTTTGCGCGGCTGGCCATTGCCATCGAGGCCGACCAGTTCGGCAGCGCGGCGCACGCTGTCGCGGTAGACGCGGGTGGCGAGCAGGTCGCGGATCATCCATTCGTGCCACGCGAGCGCATCGACCTGATCGGCGGACTCACTCAGCAAACGCCGCGCCCAATCGATGCCGCGCTTGTCCGCCGCGTTGTCGGCGAACGGCCCGTTGACCAGCCGTGAACTGGCCGGCATGGCGATGCGCACGCCGGCCTTGGCATTCGCCGGATCACTGCGCACTTGCCGGGCCATGCTGGTGAAAATCGCCTGGTACTGCGCATAGCTCGAATAATTGAGGTTCGGCTCATCGGCGAAACCAATGTAATGAGTGCCTTTGCCACCCAGTGCCCGAGTGCCGGCAAGCCACGCATCGAGGCCGCTGTTGCTTTGTACATCGGCGCGCAGATCGGCCTGACGCTGACTGCCGGCGAGCAGGGTGATGTCCTGTCGGATGCCGAAACGCTCCTGATAGACCTGACGGAATGCGTCTTCGAAATGCGGGTTCTTCGCCGTGACGTCGACGAAGCTGTAGTAACTCGCCGCCGTCGGTTTCAGCGCATCGAGCGCAGCATGACTGGCCGGCGGCGGCATCACATAAGGCAGGGCAATGCCCAGATCGGGCGTGCGGCCGAGGACTTCGTCGTGCAGAACCAGGTGAATCTGGCCGACGTCTTCGCGCAGTGGTTTGAGCTGCTGCGCAGTTTGCGCAAACAGGTTGGCGGTGCCGTCGAGCCAGAACGCTGCTTTGCCGCTCCCTTGCAAACGCAAGCGCCAGACTTGTTCTTGTTGGCTGACCGGCAGTGCGACCTGATCGAACTGCCAATAGGCGCGATAGGGTTTGAGTGCCAGCGTCAGCGTTTGCTTATCGCCGACCCGCTGTGCCTGCAAACCGCTGACGCCGCCATGAAACTTGCCGGCCAGCACCGCGCGCTCGCCGGCGGCTACTTTGAAATACAACTCGTCGCCGTTACGCGTTTCGGCGCTGAAATGCACTTTGGCCGGGGCGAACAGCGCCACGGTTTTTTTGTCATGTTCAATCCGATAACCCCGAAAGCTATAGCCGGGGATTTCCAGTCGACTGCTTGCAGCTCCGGGCAGCAAAGTCCAGGTCTGTGAACCGCGAGTTTCGCTGGCTTTGATCAGCCGTTCGCCCTGCAATTTGCCCTGACCGTCGAGCAGATACAGATGTTCTTCATTGGCCTCGGCCTGCCATGCCGGCACCCATCGTACTGTCACCTTGTCCGGGCGATCCGCTTGCAGGTACAGACTGCCGTCGCGAATCTCGCCCCAGCGCATCGACGCGGCGAAGGCGTCGAGCGACAGGCTGACGCCGAACAGCAGGGCCAGGCCTTTCATGCGGCCTTCCGTTGCAGGATCTGCAGCATCGGCAGCACGTCACGGGGCAGGATGATCAGGGTGTGCCAGAACGCTACGCCGCTCAAACGGCAATAGAGCACCAGCATCGCCACGGTCACCGCCAGATAGGCAATCGACGATGCCGCTGCGGCGCCGACGATGCCGTAAGCCGGAATCAACACCAGGTTCAGCGCCAGATTGAGCAGGGCGCCGAGGCCCATCAGCAACGACACCGTGCCGGGACGATCCTTGCCAATCAGATCCAGGCGCAGAATGCTCGCGTAGCACAGACCCAGCAGGCCCGGCAGCAAGGCCAGCAGCGCCGGATAGGCCGGTTGATACGCCACGCCGAACAGCGTGATGATCAACCATTCGCCGATCACGGCCATGGTCAGGCAGGCGCCGAGCATCACCGTGGCGGTCAGGCGCAGGGCCAGCGGGGTGACTTTGTCCATGCCTGCATCCTGTTGCAGCAGGCGCTTCATCAGCGGCGTGGTCACCGCCTCGGGAACGATCAGCAGCAGTTCGGCGGCGGCGCTGGCCATGGCGTAATGGCCGAGCGCGGTGCTGCCCAGCAGGGCGCCGATGAACAGGTAATCCGAGCGCAGAATCACTTGCTGGAACAACAGGTCCGGATGGCTGCGGGCGCTGAAGCGCAGCAGCTCGTTCTGGCTGGCACGGTCCCATTGCAGCTGCATCGGGTGCGCACGTTTGAGCCAGACCCAACCGGCCAGTACCACCAGACTGATCCCGGCCAGCCAACTGATCAGCGCCGCTTCCAGCGCAGCACTTTTCCACATCCAGAACAGCGCAAGAAACAGCAGCAGCGGCGCCAGCGATTCGGTCAGGCGCAAGACGTTGAACGCGACCACGCCGCCGGAAGCGTTGTGCAATGTCAGCAGGCCGCTTTTGAGTACGGTCAGCGGCACCGCCAGCAGCAACAACCAGGCGAGCAGGCCGAGTTGCATCGTGATGTCGAGTTCAGTACCGAACTCACGCACCAGCGCCACCACCAGCAAGGTCAGCAGCCCCGCCAGCAGACAGCCGAACACCAGCACCTGAGCGAGCAACAACCCCATCGGTCGTTGCTTGGCCGCTTGATAACCGACCGCCGAGTTCAGCCCGCCACTGGTGGCGGCGCTGATCAGGTCGGGCAAGGTACTCAGTAGCGCAAACAAGCCACGCTCACTGGGCCCGAGGATCCGCGCCAGCAGCACGTTGCGCAGCAGGCGCAGGGCGATCATCGCCAGTTTGGTGCCCATGCTCAGCGCCAAATGTTTGAGATAGTGGTTGCGGCTCATGGCCGTGCCCCGCGATAAATCCGCCACGACAGCAGTTCCGGATTGCGCGCGGTGCGTTGACTGACGCCGAAACGCGGCAGGTTCAGCGGGTCGCCTTCACCGCGATAAATGCCGGTGCCGGTGCCCAGCGCAAACGGGTAATCGTGATCGGCAATCTGTTGGCGCACGCGTTCATCGTTATCGCCATTGGGGTAGCAATACACCGGTAAGGGCCGGTTGCAGCCGTTGTACAGGGCATCGCGGCTGCGCTTGATTTCTTCGCCCAGGCGCACATCATCCAGACCCGTGAGGATCGCGTGACTGGCGCCGTGCGGGCCGAACCGCACCAGCCCCGAAGCTTCGAGTGCGCGCACCTGATGCCAGTCCAGCGCTTGCGGTTGCGAGTCCTGCGGGCATTCGTCGGTCAGGCGATCCAGCTCGTGCGGTGCAAGGCTCTTGAGGCTTTGCAGGTAATGCAGCAGCGCCAGGCTTCGGCGGTCGACATCGATGTCATCGACCAGCACCGGCAAGGGATGGCCGCAGACGCGCAGGCATTCGATCAAATGCATCCGCGCCTTGTCGCCATGGCTGCCCCACAGCGTTTCACCCAGGCTTTCCCACCAGAAGCGCTGGTGGCTGCCGATGAAGTCGGTGGAGAGGAAAATGCTTGCCGGCACCTGATGTTTTTGCAGCAGGGGGAAGGCGTTGACCGCGTTGTCACGCCAGCCGTCGTCGAAGGTCAGCGCCACCCGTGGTCGTTCGGTGCGCAGCGAATTGGGCTGCAGAACCTCCATCAACGGCACGCAATCGAAATGCCTGCGCAGCCACACCAGCAAGTGCTCGAACGCTTTTGGGCCGACGCACAACTCGTTGCGGTGCGGCAGGTCAGCGGCGCGGTCGTTGGCCAGCACCCGATGCAGCATCAGGATCACCCCGGCGCCGTGCAGCTGATTGCGGCCCACGGACGAATTGAGATAGAGCCAGCCACTGGTGCGTTTTAGAAGTTGTTTTATCGCCATGGCCTGAGTCCTTTTTTATCGGTTCTGTTCCGGATTCCACTGGGCATACCGCTGGCCGCGCAGGAACTGCCACAGGCCGAGGCTCATGCCCGCCAGGGTGACCAGCAAAAACGCCGCCAGACGGAATGGTTTGGGCAAACGGTGTTGCGAATCGAGCAGGCCGGCGATGGCGATCGTGTAGCCGATCAGCTGCGCGATCAGGCTCAAGCGATAAAAGCCGTGTTCTTGCCACAGCCAGAAGTTGCTCAGCAGCAACGGCAGCAACAGCACGGGCGCCAGTCGGCGGATCAATTTGTGGCTGATCAACGCGATCGAATACAGGCCATGCTTGAACGGATTGAGCAGCTCGCTGCGTTGCGCCAGGCTCTGCAAGCCGCCGACTGTAACGCGCTGACGCCGACGAAACTGCTTGCCCGCCTCATCGACGCCATGGTCGATCACTTGCGCTTCGGGCACGTAGACGATGCGTTTGCGTGCCACCGGCGCGCAGGTGCTGATAAAGAAATCGTCGTTGACCTCCGCTGGTACGTTCTGGAACAGCTCGCCGCGCAGAGCGAGCAGGGCGCCATCGGCGGAGACCATGCAACCGGTGCGATTCTCCACGCGGCGCAGCCAGCCTTCGTAGTGCCGGTACAGGCTGTCACCGACGCTCAGGCCCCCGCCGGTGACCGGAATCACCATGTGCCCGGCACAGGCGCCAACTTGCGGATCGCTCAACGGCGCGAGCAAGTGGCCGAGGGTGTCGCGTGACCATTGATTGTCGGCATCGGTGAACACCAGAATATCGCCGGTACTCAGCGCGGCGCCGGCATTCAGGGTCGCGGCCTTGCCCTGGCGGGGCAGGTCGAGCACGGTGATGCGCGGGTCGACCACTTTGCCCGCGCAAGCCACGGTGTCATCCGTCGAGCCATCGCTGGCGAGGATGATCTGCAACGTTGCCGGCTGATAATCCTGAGCCAGCAGCGTGCGCAATTTGTGCTCGATGTGCCGCGCCTCGTTGTGCGCGGCGATCACGATGCTGATGTTCAGCGGCGGCGCCGGAGTATGGCGCCAGGCCGGGAACAGCGGCGCCAGAAGCGTCAGCAGCAGCGGATAGCCGAGATAGGCGTAGACCGGCAGTAACAGGCACATCCAGAAAATGAATTCAGCCACGGGCAGGCCTCCTGGCGTTCCAATGACACAGACTCAGAATGAACGCGGCACCGGCCAGGTGCAGGCGCATCCAGTGCAAGCCCCACAATTGCAGGGTCAGGCCGATGTTTCGGTGTTTGATGCTCTGGCGAATGCTCAATACCAGGCCGGGCAGCAGGGTCAAGGAGACCATCAGTGACGCGTGATGCGGGAAGCCGTCGAGCAGTGCCGAAATCGCCAGAAAATCCAGAACCCAAACCGCGATCGACAGCAGGGGGAAGCGCAGCAGGCGCAGGCTCAAGCCATGGGTACGCAGCAGTTGCAGATGACTGCCCTGACGCCACATCTCCTTGCCCATCCACTCGCGCCAGTTCATTTCGTAGCCCCAGTGCAACGCGACCTGCTCATTGACCGACAGCAGGCGTGCACCGTGCTCGCGCAGGCGCAAGGTGAATTCCTTGTCTTCGCCGGTACGCAGGCTTTCGTTGAAACCGCCGACCTTGTCGAACCAGTGCCGGCGCATCAACAGGTTGGAACTGGGCAGCCAATCGACGACATGGCTGGCGTGGTCGGTTGGACGCAACGTGCGGCGCTGCCATGCGGTGGCGTACCACGGCGCGGCGGCGGGCGTGTGCAGATCGAGGCCAAAAACATCGGCCTGGCCGCTGGCTTCGATGTCGAACAGTGGGGTAAGCCAGTCTTCCGGCATCTCGACGTCTGCGTCGATGAACGCCAGCCATTCACCGCTGGCGATCGCCGTGCCGCGATTGCGCAACGCGCCGATCAACAGGCCCGGCATCACCAGCACCTGAGCGCCGAACTGCCGGGCAATCTGCGGGCCCTGATCGCTCGAACCGTTGTCGACCACGATCAATTCGCACTCGACATTGGCGGCGTGCGCGGCTTTTTGCGCAGCGAGCAGCGTGCGCCCAATGTGCCGGGCCTCGTTGTACATCGGAATGACGATACTGATCCGGCTCATGCGCGGGCCTCCTTCGTCAATGGCGCTTGTTCGGCTTTGAGGCGCAGAACGCTCGTCATGGCGAGCATGATCCACACGTATTTCTGGTTCGGTGCGCTGAGAAACATCAGAAACAGTGTCAGCGACAGAAAACTCACGCCTAGATGCGTCATCAGATCCGCCTGCTGCCAGTCGCGGCGCAGCATCCAGGCGGCCCGCGCACGGATCAGGTTGTACAACCCAAGACCCAGCATCCCGACAAACAGCAGTCCGGCAGGGACCCCGAGTTCGCTGAAGATTTCCAGGTAGGTGTTGTGCGCACGGCGGTACAGGTCGCCGATCTTGCGGTTGGCGGAAAACGCCTTGGCGTATCCGGTGGTCGCGTAGTGCAGCGGGAACGTCCCGGGGCCGGAGCCGAGCAGCGGGTTCTCGCGGATCATCTGGCTGCCGACCACGATGTACGAGGCGCGGCGACCCAGGGATTCGTCGTTGTGGCCCTTGGCGCCCGCGCTCAGCACGCTCAGCGATTGAATGCGCGCGAGGTAACCGGCAGGCATCGCATAGATCGCCAATGGAATCACGATGGCCGCGCCAAGCATGGCAAAACCCAAATGCCGTGGGCGAATCCGCGTCAGTTGCGCGCGGTAGTGCCAGCAGCCGATCAACAGACTCAGCGCCAGCACCACCAGCCCGGAACGCGACTCGGTTTTGGTCATGCCGCCCAGCAGCAGCAGGCAGCAACCGCCCCAGAACAACCGATGCCACAGGTTCGGGCTGCGGATCACCAGCAGCAGGCCCAGTGGAATGGCGAAGGCGATCAGCAGGGCGAACGCGTTGGGATCTTCAAGCAGCCCGGCGGCGCGGCCCTGGTCCTGGAATTTGCTTGAGAACATCGCCATGGCGCTGGTGGTGCTGACCGCCAGGGTCACCAATCGGGCGAACAGGTCGAGGTTAAGCTCGCGGCCGATCAGCAGGGTGATGACAAACAGGATCAGACCGACGCCGAGTTCGCGCAGATGCCCCAGCGACATGCCCATGTCATCGGTGTTGAACAGGCTCAGAAAGTACAGAACCATGAACCAGATCAGGTAGCGCCAGATATTACTGCGCAGGCGCTCCGAGGGAATCTGGTGCAGCGCCAGTTGCAGCATCAGGATCACCGCCAGTGATGCGCCGATCAGCTTGCTCCCGGACAGCATGTTGTCTTTGAAAAAACCTTCGAACGGCACCAGGGCGGCGATGCCGAGCAAGCCCCAGGACGGCTTGCGATACAACACGGCAAACCCCACCAGGCCCAGGACTGCCCCCGGCGCCAGATACGGATAAGGGCTGGCCAGCAAAGCAATGCAGACCAGACTGAGCAGACTGACGATCGAGAGCGGGAAAATCATGCGCGTGCCTCCCGTGCCGTGCGGATGTACAGCTGCGACCAGCGCTCGGCGAGAGCCTTGAGGTCGTAGCGATCCAGTTGCGTGCGTTTTGCGTTATCACGCAGTTGCCGCGCCAGTTTCGGCTCGGTCAACAGCGTGTCGAGCTGACGGGCGAGGGCCGCGCTGTCGACGGGTTCGACGAGCAAACCGTTGTGTCGGTGTTCCAGCACATCGGGAATCCCGCCAACGCCAAACGCCACCACCGGCACACCGGCCTGCATCGCCTCCAGCAAAATCATCGGCGTACCCTCGGTGCGCGAGCTGATCACCAGCGCATCGAGTTGCTGCCACCACGGTTGCATGGCGATCTGGTAACCCGGCAGACGAATCCGTTGCTGCAAGCCAGCGGCATCGATTCGCGCCTGCAATACCTCGCGTTCCGGGCCGTCGCCGAGCATCACCGCATCCAGTTGCGCATGTTGATGACACAGCGGGATCAGTGCATCGAGAAACAGATCCGGGCCTTTCTCGCTGCTCAGACGCCCGACATAACCCGCGAGCCAGCGCTGCCGATCGGCGTCATGCACCAGCGCCGCCGCGGCTGGCAAGCCATTGGGAATTACCTGCAGCTTCTCCGCCCGTACACTGGCCTGACGGTGCAGCAGCGCGATGCTTTCCGCGACGCAGACCACCCGATCTACCGAGGCGGTGCGGCACAGTTGCAGGCTCAGCCAGGTGTAGAACTTTTGCTTGCGGCTGCGCGGGGTGAAGCCGTGTTGGGTGATCACCAGCGGCAGGCGCAACAACGTCGCGCCGACCCAGCCAAACAACAGACCTTTGAAATTGTGGGTGTTGATCAGCGGCTGCTCGCTTTGCCGCTGCCGCAAGTGCCGCAGCAACTCCCCCAGCCCGGCACAGCCCCGGCAGTCCACCCCGGCCTCACGAAACCGCGCGATCAGCTCTGCTGGTGCGTCGAGGAACAGCACCTGATGCTGCCCCGGCGTCGCCAGGCAATGATCCAGCAACATCCGTTCGGCCCCATAGAAACCGCCGCTGCTGAGCAAATGAATGATCGGCAGGGCGGCGTTCGGGGCGGGCGCGGTGTTCAATTGCGCACCCAGTGCAGGAAGCTTGGCACCGTCCAGCTCTTGTGCGGATTGCTTGGCAGTACATTCTGGTCGTTGATCACCAACAGCACCGGCAAGCCCAGTTCGTGGCTGATTTGCGCCGGGTGTTTGAAGCGGTGATCGAAGAACTCACGCACGTAGACCAGTGCGATCGCCAGCAACAGACCGGTGAGCAGGCCGAACGGAATAATCAGCCCCGGTTTCGGGAAGGCCGCCTCGGTCGGTTCGAACGGCGGGCTGAGTACGCGGGCGTTGGACAGGTCGTCGTTGAGCGAGCGCGTGGTGCTGCTTTCGGCAAACCGCTGGGCGTAGGTCGAAAAAGCGGCGTGCATCGCATCAATCTCGGTGTCCATCTGCCGCAGCTTGCTCTGGGTTTGCTGCAACTCGTGGATGCGGTTCTTGAACTCGGTGATGCGCGCGGTTTTCTGGTCGATCACCTGCTTGACCACGGCCAGATCGGCGGTGCGTTCCTGGATGCGGTTGCTCACCACTTTGAGGAACTGCTGACGGGTGCGGGCGATTTGCTCGCGGGTCAGCAGCATCGGTTCACTGCCAGGCTGGAAGACCGCCAGGTCGTTCATGTAACGGCTGACCTGCGTGGTCAGTTGTTCGCCCATCTGTTTGATTTCCCGGTCCTCGAACGCCACGTTGTCGACGGTAGTGGTGAAGGTGAAGGGGAAGGTGTAATCGTTGAGCTTGCTGCTACTGGCGGCGGCCATAGCGGTTTTCAGGTATTCGAGCCAGCGCTGGCTCTGCAACAGGCGATCCTGATACAGGTTCAGCGCCTGCTCTTCGGTGTTGATCGCGTTCAGGCGGAAGGTGATCTCTTCCTTCGGATCCGAGGCGCCGACACTTTCCAGCAAGGCCTGACGGTTGCCTTCCAGACCATCGAGACGCACTTGATAGAGATGCTTCTTCGATTCGTAGAAGGACTGCGGCAGGTCGATCGATTGCAGCGCCTGACGGCTCACCAGATAGTTCTGCAGCAGGGCACTGACAAACGTCGTGCCTTGATGCGGGTCCGGGAAGCCATAGATGATCGAGATCACGTTGGAGCCGGGCAGGGTCTCGATCTTCAGGCTATCGATGGCCTGTTGGGTCAGCGCATCGAGCGTCGTGTCTCGCACCGGATCGGTCTCCAGCCCGAGCATGTTGCGCGTCGGGTTGATCACGTATTCGCGCAGCGGCGAACTGACGTAGCGTTTGAACGGCTCGCTCACCAGTTTGCTGAAGATGCCCGGCGAAGGCGTGTACTCGCCCTTGTCGCGCAACTCGCTGATGGTCTGGCGGATCAGCGCTGGCGACCGGAGGATGTTGCTCTCGGTTTCCATGTCCGCCAGCGACGGCGGAATGAACGTGGCGTTGTCCACCGTCAGCGACGTGGTGGCGTCACCCTGGGAGAGTTTTTTCGACTGCACGATCACCTGCGCGGTGATATCGAAGCTCTGTTTGAGCACCAATGGCAGCAGGAGGGCGATGACTGCAAAGATCAGGAAGACCCGTTTCACCAGTTGCTTGTTGGCGAAGAAGATCCTGAAGAACTCGTGCAGGTAGTTTTCCTTTGGGTTCATGTCGGTCACCTGAGAGTTAGTTATCACTGTCTTTGTTGTCGACGCGGTAGCCGAAGCTGAAGCCCACGCCCTGGAACAACACCACGTCCGCCAGTTGCCGAGCCAGTTCACCGGCGCTGGCCAGTTTGGTTTTCGGCACGAAAAGCATGTCGTCGGGTTGCAGATAAGCGATTTGCGAAGCATCGCCGGACAAGGCTTTTTCGACGTCGTAGTGCACTGCCTGCACCTGATTGCCGTTGCGGCGCATGATCACCACCGAGTCCAGCCGCGCCTTGACGTTGGTGCCGCGCGCCAGAGTCAGCGCCTCAAGCACCGACACGGGTCGACGGATCGGGTAGGAACCCGGTTGGCCGACTTCGCCGAGTACGTAGATTTCATTGCCGGCGGTGGACTTGAGCAGCACGTCCACCGTCATTCGGCCCGGCAGTTGCGCGTACTTCTGATTAAGGAAGGTTTCCAGCTGATTGATGGTCATGCCTTGTAGCGGCACGGCGCCGATTTCCGGAAAACTGGCGTAGCCGTCAGTGCCGACGGTGATCTCGCGGCTCATGCCGGTGGCCGGGTGGTTCAGTGCATTTTTCAGGTTCTGTTCGTTGGTCAACGGGCTGATGATCTGCACCGTCAGCTGATTGCGGTTGGGCTGGAACAGTTGTTTGCGCTGATAGACCCGCTGGATTTCCTGCCGCGCCTCATCGCTGGTCAGCCCGGCGATTTTCACCGAGGTGTTGGCGCCCGGCAGTTCGATGGTGCCGTCGGGCAGCACCAGTTGATTGCCGTTGAGCTGGCTGGCAGCGGTGAAATTCAGGCCGATCTGATCACCCGACTGCACGCGGTAGGCATCCGAACCGCTGGTGCTGATGTGGAAGATCACGTCCAGCACATCCTGCGGGCGCAGGGTCTGCTCGATCTTCGGCATATCGGTTGCCTGGGCGTTGGCCGGGGTGGCGGTGAGGATATTCACCGGCATGTTGCGGGTATCGGAATTGCTGGAGCAGCCCGCAAGCGGCAGCAAGAGCAAGACAAGCATTTTGGCGTTCATGGCGTCATCCTTTGCGGTTGCTCACAGATTTTTGTAAAGCCACTTGGGCATGTAGTACTTGCGCCGGTTGAACACGCTGCCGACCACTTTTGCCCCGGCCTGGGTAAGGCGTTGCACGGCGGCCTGGGCGACTTCCCAACGGGTGTCTTCGGCGCGAACCACGAACACCACGCCATCGACCTGGGTGCTGATGACCAGCGTGTCGGCGGCGGAATACACCGCGTCGCCATCGATCACCACGAAGCGGTACCGGCTGCCCAACTGATCGAGCAACGGGCTCAGGCGCTCGGCGGTCAGGTGTTCCATGGTGCGGATCGGCCGGCCGTTGGGCAGCACGTCGAATGGCAGGCTCGAAATCTGCACCACGCAGTCCTGCAACAGCGGCGGGTTGTCCGGGTTGAACAGCAGGTCGCGCAGGCCGCGCTCCTTGCTCAGGTTCATCTGCTGGGTCAGGTTGCTCGCCGATTGGCTGGCGTCGACCAGCAGCACCTGGCCGCTGCTCATCTGCGCCAGTTGACTGGCCAGTGCCAGCGCGCTGGTGGTGGTGCCGGCGCCGGGGTTGGCGGCGGTCAGGAACAGAATCCGCAGATCCAGATCCAGCACGGTCGAGGTCAGGTTCGATTCGCTGGGGTTGGCGATGCTCAGGCTTTTATTGGTTGAACCGTCCATTAGCTTGCTCCGTGGCCGCTGAATACTTTGAAGGGGGTTTTCAACAGGATCTTCAGATCAAGCAGAAGGCTCTGCTCGGCGATATAGCTGAGGTCCAACTCAACGCGCTGGTCGAAGTCGATGTTGCTGCGTCCGGAGATCTGCCACAGGCCGGTCATTCCGGGATAGATGCTCAAGCGAGCGAGGTGATTGTCCTTGTAGCGGTAAGCATTGAAGGAGGTCGGACGGGGGCCGACCAGACGCATGTCGCCGCTGATCACGTTGATCAGGTTGGGCAGTTCGTCGAGGCTGGTGCGGCGCAGAAAGCCGCCGATGCCGGTGATTCTCGGGTCCTTGTCGATCTTGAAATCAATCGCGTCGGCCCCGTGCTTGTTCAGGTGGCGCAACGATTCCTTGAGGTCTTCGGCGTTGGCAACCATGGTGCGGAATTTGTACATGCCGAATTTGCGCCCGCGATAACCGGTGCGTTTCTGCACGAACATCACCGGCCCCGGGCTGGTGAACTTGACGGCCAGCGCCAGGCCGATCAACAGCGGCGAAAACACCAACAGAATCGCCAGGGCGCCGAGACAAGCCACAATTCGATTGGTCCGCGACACCTGCCATGGCCGGCCACCGTCACGGCCAGTCACCCAACCGCGACCCTGGCGATGAATCGCGGCATCGAGGCGCATGCGGTGCTCGGGGTCTATGCGCTTGTCACGACGCAGTTCCTGCATCGGCATCGCTTTCTCATGTCCAGTCATAACGTTCTCCACTGATGGTCAGCCGCGTGCGGCGCGTGGGCGATAGGCAGTTGGGTAGTAGTCACGGAACCAGGCGATGAAGCGCCCGAGTCCGTCATCCAGCGCTATTCGGGGCTGAAAACCGGTGGCCTGGGCCAGATCGCTGGCTTCGGCACAAGTGTTGAGGACGTCGCCCGGCTGCAAGGGCAGCAGCTCGACCACGGCTTTTTGACCGAGGTGTTTTTCGATCAGCGCCAGGTAGGTTTTCAATTCCACCGGGTGCTGGCCGCCGATGTTGAACAGCCGCCACGGCGCCATGCTGCTGGCGGGGTCGGGCTGTTCGCGGTTCCATTCAGGGTTGGCTTGTGGCGGTTGCGGGATGAGGCGGGCGATGCTTTCGATGATGTCGTCGATGTAGGTGAAATCGCGCTGATGCTCGCCGTAGTTGAACAGCTTCAGCGGTTGCCCCTCGCTGATCGCCTTGGCGAACTGGATCGGCGACATGTCCGGCCGGCCCCACGGCCCGTACACGGTAAAAAAGCGCAGCCCGGTGCAGGGAATGCCAAACAAGTGGCTGTAGCTGTGAGCCATCAGTTCGTTGGCTTTCTTGGTCGCTGCGTACAGCGACAGCGGATGATTGACGCCGTCCTTCACCGAATACGGCGTGGTCTGGTTGGCGCCATACACCGAACTCGACGAGGCGTAGATCAGGTGCTCCACCGGATGCTGCCGGCAGCTCTCCAGAATGTTGAGGAAACCCTGCAGATTGCTGTCCAGGTACGCCCGTGGATTCTCCAGCGAATAACGCACCCCGGCTTGCGCGGCGAGATGGATGACCACTTGCGGACATTCCCGGACGAACAGCGCTTCGATGGCCGACGCATCGGCCAGGTCAACCGTAGCGAGCTGGAAATCGCCGACCTGCTCACGCACCCATTGCACGCGGTCGTGCTTGAGCTGCGGATCGTAGTAGGCGTTGAAATTATCCAGACCGACCACTGTGTGTCCGTCGCGCATCAGCCGCAAAACGCAATGGGCACCAATGAAGCCGGCCGCGCCGGTGACCAGGATTTTCATGGGCGCAGCCCTTCGGGGGCGATGTGGCGCAGGCCGATGCCGCTGTAATGCAGGCCTGCAGCGGCCAGATGTTCCGGGTTGTAAAGGTTGCGTCCGTCAATCACCACCCGCGCTCGCAGCTTGCTGGCCAGCCACTCGAAATCCACCACGCGGAAGTTTTTCCACTCGGTGCAGATCACCAGCGCATCGGCATCTTCCAGCGTGTCGTCACGGGTGGCGCACAGGTGCAAATCGTTACGGTAGCCATAGAGACGCCGGCACTCGGACATGGCTTCCGGGTCGTAGGCCTGCACGCTGGCACCTTCGGCCCACAACGCATCCATCAAGTAACGGCTGGGGGCTTCACGCATGTCGTCGGTATTGGGCTTGAACGCCAGGCCCCAGATCGCGATGGACTTGCCGGCCAGGCCTTGGGGGAACTGCGCTTTCAGCTTGCTGAAGAGGATGTGCCGCTGACTGTCGTTGACGTCGGTGACGCTGCGCAGCAGTTTCAACGGCATGCCGTTGTGTTCGGCGGTGTGCAGCAGGGCGCGCAGATCCTTGGGGAAACACGAGCCACCGAAGCCGCAGCCCGGATAGATAAAGTGATAACCGATGCGCGGGTCGGAACCGATGCCCTTGCGTACTGATTCGATGTCGGCGCCCAGCAACTCGGTGAGGTTGGCCAGCTCGTTCATGAAGCTGATGCGCGTGGCGAGCATCGCGTTGGCCGCGTATTTGGTCAGCTCGGCGCTGCGGTTATCCATGAACATGAGTTTTTCGTGGTTGCGGCAGAACGGCGCGTACAGCTCGCTCATTTGCTCGCGGGCCTCTTCATCGCGGGTGCCGACGATGATCCGGTCGGGGCGCATGCAATCGGCGAGTGCGCTGCCTTCTTTGAGGAATTCGGGGTTGGAGACCACGCGCACGTTCAAATCGGTCCTGCCGCGGCGCAGCAATTCGCTGTTGGCGGTGGCGAGAACTTGATCGGCGGTGCCGACCGGCACCGTGGATTTGATGATCAGGGTACGATCGGCCTCCATTAAACCGGCGATCTGCCGGGCAACGTTGAGCACATGGCTGAGGTCAGCTGAGCCGTCTTCATCGGCCGGGGTGCCGACCGCGATGAAAATCAGCTCGGCGTGTTCGACCGCGTCGCTGGCCTGAGTGCTGAACAGAAGGCGCGCAGCCTTGATGTTTTCTTCAAGTGCGCTGGACAGCCCTGGTTCGCTAATGGGCGGCACCGCTTGTTGCAGTTGTTTAATCTTCTTCGGGTCTATGTCAACGCATAAAACCCGATGTCCGACATCTGCAAGTGCGGCAGCTTGTATAAGTCCAACATAGCCCGTGCCAAATACGCTCACGTCCATCTGCGCACCCTCGATAGAGCGAAAAGAAGAAGTTTTTAGAAGACCGTAGAAGGGGTATAGCGCAGTGTTTGAAAAGCGTGTCAGCAAAATGACATGTTGCACCTGTATAACACTTGAGGGTTTTTTGGCGATTGGCCATCAAGTCATTGCTGCGATTGGATTTGTTGATTTTTTGCAGATTTGTTCAGATTCAGAATAAGCGATAAACGGTTGTAAGCCTTACATTTAAAGGCTTCTGGAGCTGAAGGTGTGTCAGATTTGAGTCAACGTTTTTTTGACGCTTTACCGGAGAATCAGTCAATTCTTGCGCTTTGATGGCTGGGTGCTAGTGTCAGGTTCTACCCGACAAACCTTTGACTCCCCGCCTTTTTGCACGACCGGTATCGCCATGTCCAGATATGCGAAAGAACTGCTTTTAATTATCTATTTGTTGTTTTACTCCGCTTATTACATTGAGCGGGTAAATGCTATCGGCCTGGGTTTTTCTATACTTCTTTTTGGCGCGATGTTTTTGGCGCTTACTTTTGCGTTATATCTAACGGCGTATATACGGCAGACACTCATTCGACATCTATTCGCATTGGTGATGTTTGGTTCGGCGGTGTTTTTCGACATCTATACCCGGGTCACCGCGGATTACCTGAGCTACAGCAATTTTGTCTCGCTGGTGTATTCCGGCGGCTTCATTCAGGAAGCGGCTTACCAGTACCGGGACGCAATCATCCACAGCGCGCTCAATGGCCTGCTGCTGTTGTTTGCCATCGGTCTCAAGCCGCGCCATTCGCTCATCGTGCCGAACGCGTTGCGCGTGGCGGCGCCGTTGTGTGGCGTGCTGCTGCTCAGCGCGGTGCTGTTTTTGCGCGCGGGCGAGGGTGCTCGCGGTTTGCCGATCATGTACACGCCGTTAGCCTATCTGAACCTGTTTGCCTATGAGGCGCTGCACAACACCGTCGGCCCGCGTGAGCCGGTCACGCTGGCGCGCAGTTCGCAAGCGGTGGGGCACGACATCGTGCTGATCATCGACGAAAGCATCTCCGGCAATTATCTGGATATCAACGCGCCATTTGGCGTGCACAGCAACCTCAAACAGCCCCACGCAGGCGTCGACATCTTCAATTACGGTTATGCCGCGTCCATCGCCAATTGCAGCGCCGACACCAACATCACCCTGCGCTACGGTGGCACCCGCGCCGACTACATGCGCATCAACAGCACCCTGCCGTCGATCTGGCAGTACGCAAAAAAGGCCGGCCTGCGCACGGTGTACATCGACGCCCAACGTACCGGTGGCAACCTGCAGAACCTGATGAACGACGCCGAGATAAAGGACATCGACGAGTTTGTCCAATTCGACCGCACCAGCGTGCGCGACCGAGATATGGCCGCCGCCGCGAAGCTGATCGAGCTGCTCAACGACGACAAGCCCGAGCTGATCCTGATCAACAAGGTCGGCGCGCATTTTCCGGTGCACGACAAATACCCGGATGCCTTCATGGCTTACCGCCCGACCCTGCCGCGCGGGCAGTTCACGGAAGTCGCCGATACCGGTGAACGCGACGGTTTCAATGGTCAGGTGGATGACTGGGTGCTTTACCGCAACGCCTACAAAAACACGGTTTTATGGAACGTCGGCGAGTTTTTTGCGCGGGTATTGGCCAAGGGCAATCTGAACAATGCACTGCTGATCTATACCTCCGATCACGGGCAGGATCTGCACGAACGCGGTAACCCGGGGCTCAATACCCATTGCGGCGGGGACCCGGTGGAGGAGGAGGGCCTGGTGCCGCTGGTGGTGATTCAGGGCCGCGATCTGAAAACCTTCGACTGGTCGGCGCAGTTGGCGGCGAACAAGGATCGCTCCAGTCACTACAACATCTTCCCTACGCTGTTGCAGTTGATGGGGTATGACCTGGCGGGCATCGAATCGGTGTACGGCAAGCCGCTGACGGTGCCGACGGTGGATGAGTTCACCTTCAACTATCGCTTCAATGCGCGGTTGGGGGCCAAGCCGGAGTGGAAACATATTGATCTGGGCAGCATAGTGACGCCGACGCAGGCGCCGGCGAGTGTGGCGGCGGGGCAGTAGGTTTTATATGGGCAGAACTGGCCTCATCGCTGGCAAGCCAGCTCCCACAATGATTGAGGGTGTTCACACTATGGCGTTCACCCTCGCACCCTGTGGGAGCTGGCTTGCCTGCGATGAGGCCGTGTGATTCAACGCAGGATTCAGGTCTGTCACCGTCATCCGCTATTCTTGCCCCACACTGACTCATCAGGTGGCGGCATGCTCCAGATCCAAAACGTTTGCAAAAGTTACCTTACCCCCCAAGGCCCGTTACCCGTGCTGCAAGGCGTCGACCTGACGCTGGAACCCGGGAGCAGTCTGGCGTTGATGGGCGAATCCGGCAGTGGCAAAAGCACCTTGCTGCACTTGATCGCCGGTCTCGACAAGGTCGACAGCGGCAGCATTCGCAGCGGCGAGCATCGGCTCGAGAGCATGAACGAAGCGCAGTTGGCCAACTGGCGGCGCACGGAAATCGGCTTGGTGTTCCAGCAGTTCAACCTGATCGGAAGCTTGCGCGTCGAAGACAATCTGGCGTTTCAGGCGCGCCTGGCCGGGCGTCACGATCCGCGTTGGCAGGCGCATCTGGTGCAGCGTCTGGGCCTGGGCGATTTGCTCAAGCGCTATCCCGAGCAGCTCTCGGGTGGTCAGCAGCAGCGTGTCGCGTTGGGTCGGGCGCTGGCCTCGCAGCCGAAACTGCTGTTGGCCGACGAACCGACCGGCAGCCTCGATGAAGCGACCAGTGACGAAGTGCTGCGATTGTTGCTGGAACTGCTCGACGACACGCCGACGACCTTGCTGATGGTCACTCACAGCCCTCGGGTGGCGGCGCGGTTGGCGCAGCGAGTGGTGCTGTCCAGCGGACGTTTGACGTGATTGTCTTCCGGCAAACCCTGCGTGCGCTGCTCAGCCATTGGCGACGGCACCCGGTGCAGTTTTTCAGTGTGCTGACCGGGTTGTGGCTGGCCACCAGCCTGTTGACTGGCGTTGAGGCGCTGAACAGTCAGGCTCGCGACAGCTACGCTCGCGCCAGCCAACTGATCGGCGGCGAACCGCAAGCCAGCCTCAGTACACCGAGCGGTGCGACGTTCCCCCAACAATGGTTCATCGACCTGCGGCGCCAGGGCTGGCCGGTGTCGCCACTGTTGAATGGACGCTTGAACCTCAAGAATCACGACAATCAACGGCTGCAACTGATGGGCATCGAACCGGTGTCGCTGCCAGCCGATTCCGCTGTGGCCGGGCAGGCGATGCCGATCGAGCGTGTCGTCGAATTCTTCACGCCGCCGGGCAGTACGTGGATTTCCCCGGAAACCCTGCAGGCCCTGAACCTGCGCGAAGGCGCTACGCCGCAAACGGTCAGTGGCCAGACGTTGCCGCCGTTGCTGGCGCAAAAGGACATGGCGCCGGGCGTGTTATTGGTCGACATCGGCGTCGCGCAAACCCTGCTCGAACAACCCGGACAACTCTCGCGTTTGCTGTTGCCCAAGGATTTTCAAGGCGAGTTGCCGGCCACGCTCAAAGGCCAGTTGCAGCTCAAGAGCAGTGGCGAGGAAAACAATCTGGCGCGCCTGACCGAGAGCTTTCACCTCAATCTTGATGCCTTGGGTTTTCTGTCGTTTGTTGTCGGCTTATTCATTGTGCATGCGGCCATCGGTCTGGCGCTGGAGCAACGGCGTGGCCTGCTGCGCACATTGCGTGCCTGCGGGGTCAGCGCGCGGATGTTGATGGGGTGCCTGATTTTCGAATTGGGTGTGCTGGCGCTGATCGGCGGAGTGTTCGGAGTGATCAGCGGTTACTGGCTGGCCAGTGTGTTGCTGCCGGATGTCGCCGCCAGCCTGCGCGGGTTGTACGGCGCAGAAGTGGCGGGGCAGTTGCGTCTGAGCCCTTGGTGGTGGTTCAGCGGGATCGGTTTGAGCCTGCTCGGCGCCTTGCTGGCCGGTGCCAACAGCCTGCTTCGTGCAGCGCGTTTGCCGCTGCTGGCGGTGGCAGATCCGCAAGCCTGGCATGAGCAATACATGCGCTGGTTGCGGCGTCAGGGCTGGCTGGCCCTGGTGTTGGGCGTGATTGCGCTGGTGGCGTTGCTTTGGGGCGACAGCCTGGCCAGCGGTTTTGTGCTGATGGCGGGGTTGCTGCTCGGCGCCGCGCTGGCCTTGCCGGTGCTGCTGAGTGGCGTGTTGAATCAACTGCTCGGGCGCAGTCGTTCGGTGCTCGGCCAATGGTTTATCGCCGACTGCCGCCAACAATTGCCAGCACTGAGCCTGGCGCTGATGGCATTGCTTCTGGCGCTGGCGGCCAACATCGGCGCTGGCAGCATGACCTCCGGTTTTCGCCAGACTTTCAACGACTGGCTCGAACAACGCCTGAGCGCCGAGCTTTACATCAATCCGAGCAACCCGGCCCAGGCCCGCGAGATGTCCACTTGGCTGAAACAGCAGCCACTGGTGACGGCGGTGCTGCCCAACTTGCAAGTCGCGGTCACCTTGCAAGGCTGGCCGGCAGATGTCTACGGGGTGATTGATCATCCTTATTATCGCCAGCACTGGCCATTGCTCGATGCCAGTGGCGGTGATCCATGGGCGCATCTGGCGACGGATGATGCAGTGATGCTCAGCGAGCAACTCGCCCGCCGCCTGCAGGTGCGCGCCGGTGATCGCCTGACGATACCTGCTCCGAATGGCGCGTGGTCGCCGCGAATCGTTGGCATTTATGCCGATTACGGCAATCCCAAGGGCCATTTGCTGGTCAATAGCAACCATCTGCTGCGCGGATGGCCGCAGTTGACGCCGAACCGTTTCAATCTGCGTATCGACCCAGAGAACATTCCGCCATTTCTGAGGGCATTACAGGCGCGTTTTCAACTCGATGACAGCCGCATCGTCGATCAGGCGCGGCTCAAGGGCTGGTCGGTTGAAGTGTTCGAACGCACCTTCGCCGCCACGGCGGCTTTGAACACCTTGACCCTGGCGGTCGCGGGCGTGGCACTGTTTATCAGCCTGTTGACCCAGAGCCAAAGCCGCCTCGGGCAACTCGCGCCGTTGTGGGCACTGGGCGTGACACGGCGCCAATTGATGCTGCTCAACCTCGGTCAGACCTGGTTGCTGGCGGTGCTGACGCTGGTGTTGGCGCTGCCACTGGGAATTGCGCTGGCGTGGTGTCTGGACGCGGTGATCAACGTGCAGGCGTTTGGCTGGCGTCTGCCGTTGCGCGTGTTCCCGTGGCAGCTTTTGCAACTGATGGGGTTGGCGTTGCTGGCCACCTTGCTGGCGTCGGCGTGGCCGTTGTATTCGCTGTACCGCACGCAACCGGCGGATCTGCTGAGGACGTTTGCCCATGAGGACTGACTTCGTTGTGCTGATGGTTCTGCTGTTGCTCGGCGGCTGCGATCAGTCAGTGCCCGAGCAAAAGGGCTTTGCCGGAATGGGCAATCAGGCACAGGCATTTACGCCGGTGGTGCCGGGGCGGGTGTTCAGCTTTCCGGCGGATCATGGCGTCCATGAGGGGTTTCGCATTGAGTGGTGGTACGTCACCGCCAATCTCAAGGATCAGCAGGGCAATGATTTCGGTGTGCAATGGACGCTGTTTCGCAGCGCCCTTAAACCGGTGCCGGAGCAGGCAGGTTGGGGCAGTCAAACGATCTGGCTGGGCCATGCGGCAGTGACTTCGGCAACGGCGCATTATGCCGCCGAGCGTTATGCCCGTGGCGGCGTTGGTCAGGCCGGCGTGCGTTTGGCGCCGTTCGAGGCGTGGATCGATGATTGGCAGTTCAGCAGTCAGGCGGTCGATCCTTTGACTGACTTGCAACTCAGTGCGCGTGATAGATCATTTGCCTATCAACTGCATCTCACCTCCAGCCGTCCGTTGGTGCTGCAGGGCGACAAGGGGTTCAGCCAGAAATCCGAACAAGGGCAGGCATCGTATTACTACAGCCAACCGTTTTTTCAGGCCAGTGGCACGCTGCAGATCGATGGCAAGACTTACACCGTCAGCGGTCCTGCCTGGCTCGACCGCGAGTGGAGCAGCCAGCCGCTGACCGCCAGCCAGACTGGCTGGGACTGGTTCTCCCTGCACCTGGACAGCGGCGAACACCTGATGCTTTATCGCATGCGCCAGAAGGAGGGCGCGCCGTACCTGACCGGCACCTGGATCGGCGCTGACGGCCAGACGCAAACGCTGCATAGCGAGCAGATCAAACTTATCCCGCAAGACACCGCCAAGGTCGCTGGCCGCGCGATGCCGGTGCGCTGGACGATCAGCATTCCAGACAAGCACCTCGACATCAGCCTTTCGGCGCTCAACTCCAACGCATGGATGGACCTGCGCATTCCCTATTGGGAAGGCCCGGTGCGTGTCAGCGGCAGCCACGGCGGCAAGGGGTATCTGGAAATGACCGGGTACTGATGCGACTCCTGCGTGGATCCGGTTGAACTCCATTTGGTCGTCGAACCTCTACAAAAGGTACTTCCTGTTGAGGACCAGAGATGAGCGACGACCTGCAACCCCAAGACCTCACCACTTGGCAACGTCTGTTCGACGATGACACTTTGTGGCAGCAATCCCCCGACGCTCACTTCCTCGACCTGCAACGCATCGCCGACGACCTGCTCGGGCAGGGCGCCATCGACCTTGAGCAATGGCAGATCCTGCGCGCCAAAGCCGATGACCTGCACAAGGATTCCCCCGCCGTAAACGTCGCCCGCGAACTTGACGACCCTGACGCCTGAGGACAACACCGATGAAACCTGAATCTGAAAACCAGCATCCTGACGAACCCCGGCCAGCGGGGGAAACCGAGCGCGACAACGACGCTCTGCGTCCTACCGATCCGAAGCAGCGTGAAGAGAGCGCTAAAGGCACGGCCAGTGGCGAATCGACCGCACAGGAAACAGCCGCGCCACAAACCAAAGCCAAGCCCTGACCAGCGTCTATGCTCAGTGACACACCCCGCGTCTGAAATGATTCCGGCGTCGGGTGCTGCCACTCAACGACAGGGAAAGTACGCTTATGAAGCCTCATGCACTCGCCAGGTCCATCGCCCTCGCAACGCTGCTGTCTGCCTCCAGTCTCTCCGCGTTTGCCGCCGACATACCGCTGTCGGCAACGGTTGAAGCCGACAAAGTCACCACCAAAGTGTTAGCGGTTGATGCACAGAATCATCAGGTTGTGCTGGAAGGCGCAGAAGGCACGCAAGTTCACGTACAGCTCACGGAGAAGGCGAAAAACCTCGCCAATCTCAAGGTTGGCGACCAGGTTACCGTGGAGGTCATGCGCTCCGTTGCGGCCTATCTCGATACCGATGTGGATAAAGGTCTGCCTGGCACCACCGAGCGAACCGGCGAGATACGCAATGCTCCGGGCAGCAGCAATCCCGGCGGCGAAGCTTACCGTCAGGTTCAGGTGCAATTGAAAATCACCAAAATTGATTTGAAGACAAATCAGGTGACGCTACAGAACCCTGCTGGCGTATCGAAAACCCTCAACGTCGAACGGCCTGAAATTCAGGACAAACTGAAAAATCTCAAAGTCGGGCAGAGCGTTGTAGTCACTTATACCGATGTATTAAAAGTGACCAGTCAACACGAAAGTTGAGTTATAGCTCTACAGAATGACTGCTCTTGTACAGTCTTTGTATTAGAGTAGTCATACTATTAGTTGGCTCAGGGTTTCTGAAAGTTTCGTGAAAGGTTCGTGTGGAATTTCATGGATAAATATCTATTAACTTTCTTGTACATAATATTTACATTGAAGTATGGCGACATATCCGCCAACTTCTATTAAAATCCTTCGCGTTCGCCCAGTGTCAGGGCTCTTTACCGGTGCATGGATTGCCAGGCCATTACACTGGGCGAACACCTCCATCGGAGCAAATGTATACAATTTCAGTTAAAAAAAGGGTGACTTTTAAAGTCACCCTTTTTGTTGCTGTGAGTTAAATCGATGTTTGTATCCCGCGTTTGCCTCGCTGTCCCTGGAAGCGCTCGATAGTCGCCTGGTACATTTTCGTCCGACGGTGATTTTTCCCGTAGGTGCCCGCAGCGGCGACCGTTCCTGCCTGGATGTGATCGAGATAACGGAAGATCTTGCGCGGCGACAGCAGCTTGATGCCGTATCCAAGGCTCACCATTCGATCCTGCAGCGTGTAACCGGGTACGCGATCATCCATGCAGAAGTGCAGGCCTTGAGACTTCATCAGTCGCACGTTCCACAACGTACAGAAACTTTTCAGGTGAGTTTCCTTATAAGGTCTTGGCGGTTTGGATTTCATCCCCAGACGAACTTTTGCCTGACGAACATAATGCTTGCAAAAGCGTGAAGTTAAACGCCAGGTATCCCGCAATATCCCCCGATTGATTTGCTCGACACAACCAACTGCGGCGATGTCCGCACTTTTTGTGCACTCGCGCAGCATCATTTCAAACACTTCTTTGTCATAGACGAAGGTGTCGGTGTGGAGCAAAAACAAATAATCGGTTTCAACCTTTTCCAGCGCCAGATCAAGTGCCTTGCCATGGGCAATATGGCCCGCTTCTTTGCCCGGAGAAGGCCGCTCGATCAAGTTGATCCAGTCGAGCGAACGCAAGTAATCCAGACTCTCATCCGCTGAATCGTTGTCCACCACCCACACTGGAATGCGCTGTTTCTGGACGTGCTGGTGCAATAGTTCCAGGCACATCCGGGTAATGTCCACGGTCTTGTAATTGACCAGGACAAGGCTGAAGTTCGGCTGTGGTTGGGTTGGCAGATTAAACGCATTCATAACAGAAAAACTCATCCACGGTTCAATGACGACAGGGGGCTAATGGACCGGGATGGTAGTGACGCAACCTTAGCCGAACCTTAATATGCAGGTCTGGCAGCGCTTCAGAATGTGTCGAAGTGAGTCGAGAGAAAGCTGCTGTATTTGCTTGGCGCGCTCGGGTTACAGGCTAGAATGCCCGCCCAATCCACGATTCAAGGAAGAAGCGGCGATCGCCGTTGCGTCACGGATGAAACCACTTTCCCTCTACCACCCGGCCTTGTACTGGCTGCGCGTGTGGCAAAAAAGACTGTTCCGGCACATCGCCTGGCACTGCTCCAGCAAGCGTTACGCGCGACCCCTTGTGTCGACCGAACGCCTGCCATTTCGCTACCTCAAACACACCTCGAAACTCATCCGTAAACTCGGCGACTCCGACCTCGCCCTGCAACACAACAAAGTCATCAACCTCAAACTCGCCGTCGCCGCCATCGACGGCGTCATCATCGCGCCTGGCGAACATTTCTCCTTCTGCCGCCTCGTCGGCCGCCCAACGCGTAAACGTGGCTACGTTGAAGGGATGGAATTGTCCTTCGGTGAGGCCCGCACCGGCGTCGGTGGCGGGATATGCCAATTGAGCAATCTGATTCATTGGATGGCCATACATTCACCGTTGGTGGTGGTCGAGCGCTCCAATCACAGCTTCGATCCGTTTCCGGATGAGGGACGAGTACTGCCGTTTGGCTCCGGTGCGGCGATTTTCTATAACTACATTGACCTGGTGCTGCATAACCCGACAGACCGGTGTTTTCAGTTGAAGTTGAATGTCGGGCAGACGCAACTGGAAGGGGAGTTGTTATGTGATCAGGTGCGGGCGTATCGGTATCACGTTTTCCAGGAAGGGCATCGGTTTGTGCGCGAAGGAGAGCGGGTATATCGGGAAAATGAGATCTGGCGGGAAGTTCGGGAAAAGGGGCAGGTGGGGGCATTGGTGATGCGCGAAAGGCTTTATCGCAATCGTGTGGTGGTCAAGTATGCGGTGGCGGACGAGTTGATCGGATAGGGCTGGCGCAAATATGCTTTGCTGACGATGGCGCGCCGGATCTGATCAGTTTCTGAAATAAAGCTCGTCGAACTGGCGTCTGCGTATCGACAGATATTCATCCCATACCTTGGGGAAATCCTCTTCTCTGGTCAGCGGAAAGGTCAGATAAATGTATCTTCCGACAACACTGATGTACTGCCGCGCACGTTTGAAGGCCGGCTGCTCGCAAAGCGCAACGCTCTCATCGTAGGCGTCATGGTAATGACGAATGCTCACTCGATGCGGCGCGATCATGCCCCGCGCAAAATCGATTACCCAGCAATTATCAACGGCTGTGCTCAAGTACCCGTAAACACCATCACTCGATAAACGAATGCACGAATTGGCCTGACTACCGTCTTCATCGTTGACCAGAACAATCTGGTCGGCGAAATACTGGATCGTCCTGTTATCGGGCCCTTGCAGTAGCAAGCTCCAACCTTCTGCACCCATGTGGAACTCACCGTTGTTTTCGAAGATGGCGGTCCAGCCGTTGGCGAGTTTGATTTGGCGGATGTTCATCGGTTTTCCTTGGGGCATATTCGGAGAGTAAGCGTTCGAGGATTGATGCAGCTTGAGGCTCTAATACCCGTAATCAGGATCGAGCAGGAAAGGGGAGCGTGCGTTTTTTCCATTCGAAAGCAAACGCTTTTCCTTTAATTCACTCGGTGGTGTCGCTGGTCACCGACTCTTCCAGCACTTGCGGCTGTTTGCCTTCGTGAAGGATTTCGGTGAGCAGCCACAAGTCGTTCCACTTGGCTTGCGGGTATTGAGTCAGCGCTAGAAAGTGGCCGCCGACCAGCAACGGTTGATCGCTTTTGCCTTCGGCGAGCTGGAAGTCGCTGCGGTGGCGTTCGAGGGCGCGTTTGGCCAGGTGCTTGCCGCGTTCGCGGTCGATGAAGCGGCCCGGGTAATCGTAGTCTTCGAGGTCGGGCAGGGCGTCGCCGCGCTTTTCGCTTTCGAGGCTGATGCACGGTTTTTCGAAGTCGTAGTCGTGGCGCGTGGTGCCGCTGGTGCGGGTTTCCAGGCGCAGGTCGAAGCGCTTGATCACCGGGTCGCTTCCAGCGCAGCGAAGAGTTTTTCTGGCAGGAACAGGCCATGCTCATCGAACCATGTGCCTTTCTCATCGAACTGAACGTAGCTTAGGTATCCGAGTAGGTGTGTGTGCTGCCTAACCCCTTGTTGGCATTCCGTTAATGCAAACCAGCTGCTTTGCACGCTTCGACGAACGTCAGGCCTTTCTTGTCCATGGCGGTCTTGACCATTTGATTGGCTTTCACCAATGCAGCGGTGGGCTTGGCCCATTGGTCTTGTGGCAGCGGCTGAGACCATGTTTGTACCTGTTCTGGAAGCGTAGGCCGACCTTTGCGATGCGCCCATTCGGCGAGTATGTAAGGCATTTTCCAGAAACTCAGCACGCGCCACATGTACCAACGACGCAGTGGCCAATAGGATTTTTTCGAGTAGCCGTAGTGTTCGCGTTGCTCGGGCGTCAGTTCGTCGCCGCCCTCGTCCAGCGAACCCATCGCGCGTGCGTCTTCGCGTTCGATATCAAAGGTGTGCAGCCCTTCGTACGGTTTGAGTCGATCCCCGGTGGGAATCAATCCCAGTGCCTTGAGCATCGGGTTTGGCACATCGACTAATTGACCGTCTTCCATGTAATTGCGGATGGACGTCCACATTCCCAAAGCGTGTGCATCGCTGGGCTGTGGCAACAGGATGAACTGGACTTTGTCCTGCTCGTCATCCTCAAGACCCATGCCGAACGTGTACTGGCGGGTGGCGCCGTAACTGGTGACGCCTTGGGTGTTGGAAACCCAGGCCACGACGTTTTCCCAAGGTACGATCAGGGCACGATGGGTTTTGCTGTCGACGTAGCAGACTTCGCGGCGTTGACGGTTGAAGCGGACGGGGTAGGTTTTTGCTGCTTTGAATACGCCGGAGAACATTCCGTAAGCGTAAGCACCCAGTGGAATCAGCAGGAGGAGTGATCCTGTGGCAAACACTTGCAGAAAGCCTGTAACCGTGTCGAGAAAATCTCGATCAATACCGGGCGGCTGAAAGGTACAGAGCCAGATGGATATAAGTACAGGTGCTATGAACGCCGTACTTATCATCATCCATATTCCAGCCGCCAAGATTTTTCCTTGCTCGACCATTCCCCAATTGTTACCCCCTAGCTCTAGAAAGATATCGTTCATTTCAGAGAAATTACGGCGAGATGATTGGGGCTGGCCTGTATAAACCGGCAAGGGCGACAGAAACAAAGTCTCGCTCAATGCTTTTACGCGTATTTCCCCAGCGTGAGGTCGCTGGTTTCGAATATCCAGCTGGGATTCGGCAGTCAGAGGTTTGTCTTTACGTTTGAAGAGATTCTTAAACATCGATAGTCGCCAAGTCTTCTTTTCTGAATAGTATGAATTGAGACTTGCTCGTTTTTACTGGGAAATTGTCAATGGACTCAACTTTAAACACACCTTTTGTGGGCATAGGCGCATAGGGGGCACCAGTGATGTGCCAATCCTTTACTTCAAAACAGGTCTGGTGCATGACGTCTCGTTCGGCCTCCAATTGATATGCAATGTTGAAAGCCATGGCAAAATTCTTGGTCTGCAATAAGTCGCTGATTGGTAAGTGGAGTGTTAATGCTTCCTTTCCCTTGCTAGCGATTACGAGCCGTGTAACCCAAGTTTCAGTACAGTTTTTCCAGCGTAGAGGAAAAGGTCCCGCACCGATTTTTTGGTGTGTGGTATCGAGATATCTCTCGTACAACTGTAGTTGCAATTTTCGACTGTCCATTTCCTCTGTGCTGACTCCCGGCATTACCAGCTTCAGATAGGTTTGCTTTTTTTCATTGCGGATCATTTCGCATGTTGGTTTTTGTACCACTTTCGCCAGTTCATTCCACTCATCTTGAAAGCTACGGTTCTCGGTCTCAGATCCCCATACACTGCTTTTCATCCATTTCTGCAGATCGTCTAAATTGAAGTAGTTGTAAAGACCTTCTCCAACCAGTTGCAGGGCTGTAGCGATCAAGCCTATCAGGTTGGCGCGAGCTCCGATGGCTAAAAGGCGAGGGCTGGCCTCTGCCCATGCAAGAGCTCGCAACTCGGTCGGTGCCTTCATAATGTTTGTGGCGATGGTCCCCGTATGCTTGGCCGCCCAGGTATTTGTACCAACCAATATTCCATCACCTGCGATTTGCATCGTTGTGGCGCCCAAACTCTTATAGTCTCCTTGTGCCAGAGCTTTACCCCACTGAAGAGAATGTTTGCCGAGATCAATTGCTGCAGCCGCCATTCCAAATCCGAACGCCCCCAATCCCGCGATGCCGCTCCAGCGGCCTAAGCGACTCATCGTGTTCAATTTTCCTGCGGCACTCTCCATTTGCTCGATATGCGCTTGGAAAATGGTGACGGATAATCCTTGGACTGACGCAAAACCTGCAGACGACATCCCTATGAATGATTCAAAGGCCGTAAATTTCTCAGATGCGGTAGTGGTTGTCTTTGTTGCAAGAGAACTCATCGCCTCTATGAATTTCTGCCCCTGAATCACAAACAACGCAAACGCAATCCCATCCCCCTTCGACTTCATGGCCCCCGCGAGCGGCTTGTTAAAAGTCCCTGTAGCGCGGAAGTCTCGTACCGTCCTGCCCATCTCGGCGCGCAACTGCGGGTCCAGTCCGTCGATCACCGTACCGATTTTCGCCGGACCGTCGGCGCCTACCGTCAAGGCGTCGCTGAGCCTCTCTTCCAATGGCAGAAGCGAGCTTTTGATTTGGGTAATTTGTTGGTTGTAGTGCACTAGTCTGTCCGGATTGCCCGAACCGCTGGATTGCAGAGACAATTCGCGATTGCGCAGCTTGTATTTTTCCTTCAACTGACTGCGCAGTTCCAGCGCCTGATCGCGGGCTACGTTAAACGCTTTGATTTCAGCGGCGGATGCCCCCCGCAACGTCAGTCCCTGGCGGGAGAATTCGCGCAGCAACTGCAATCGCGCCGGCGCGCCGATCTTGCGGATGTAGTTGTTGGGGTCGATGGTCTGCGCGCGCGCGAAGAGGTCGTGAGCCTTGTCCAGTTCGTCGGCAATTCTCATCTGCCGAGCCGGGTTATAGGCTTCGTCCAGCATGCTTTGCATGCCCATGAACTGGGTGTTCAATTTGGCGTAGTTGGGCAGGCGCTCGGTCATCAGGCTGTGGAACTGGTTGGTCAGCACGTTGACGTTGGCCAGGTTCTCCTTGGCGGAGATCACGTTTATCGAGAAACTGCTCAAGTCCGCGAGTTTTTTGGCTACGTCGACTTGTGCGGCCAGGGTCAGGGTGTCTAGCCCAGGTACGACGGTCAGGAGATTGGCTTCCATGTAGGCCGCAAGTTTTGCGACTGCGGCGGGATCTGCACACATGGCGGCGACACAGACGAATTCGGTTTCCAGACGATGCTTGATTTGCGCATCGAGTTTGAAATCGTAATACCAGGCGGCGCTGTGGAAGTAGCCACTGGTAAACATCGCGAGGCGGTCGTCACGGATATTCTGCAGGCGGGTGTGCCAGTGACTGAGCAGCATTTGCTGCTTTATGACAAAGGCTTCCATGTCAGGCCTGTTGATCAGGTCGTCAATGCCACGCTGACCAAGTTCTTTGCCGTGCAGTGTCTGCCAACTCTGCAAGCTGAGTTTGTTGATCGTGTCGTAATGCTTGCGATGAAGCTCTTGCCCAAGAGAGTCCGTCATATCCACGTAGGCGCGGGCGTAGACGTTGACTTTCGCGGCTCTTCGCCAATGTTCTTCTGTACCGAACGGGCCCGGATACTTGTGATCGCGACGTACTTTCAGAAACTCGTAGATCTTCGATTGTTGTTCTTCGTTGGTCTCATCCTTCAAGGCCTTGATCGCTGGGTCGGTTTGACTCAAGGCTTCAAGGCGCGAACTGTTGACGTCATACAAGGACTGGATATAGGAACCGGTGAGGTACTGCGCCTGGCACTGGTCATCTACGCTCCATTGCTCGATCCAGTCAGCCACTTTCAACTGGGCACTGGCGAGATCACGCATTACGCCAATGTCGTCACGCAGCACCAGAAACAGGTAATCATCCTTGTAAGGGCCTTGCACGTTACTGGTCAGACTTTCGATGGCGGTTTGCTTGAAGAGTGGTTGATCCTCCCAGTGATAGGCCACGCTTTCCTGTGGGTTCGAGCCCTCTGGCTTGGCGTCGGATCGAGATTGATCTTCCTTCACCTCCGCCAGCCAACTCTCCGCCTGCTGCTTGCTCAACAAATGCTCCCCACCCTTTTCCGGACAGGCGCTTGCCAATTCGAGCTGTTGCATCAAACGCTTGCGCTCATCCTTGGAATTGAGCACTTGCGAGCATTTGAAGGCCGTCCACTGAATCTCGGAGTAGCTGGCGTACAAGGTGTGTTGGCGCGTGAACACCAGATGCGGCTCACCGACCGAACTGGTTCGGGTGTCGCCCGACACTTCCTGACTGTTCCACAGCAGCTTGGTGATCTGGCCTTTCTCGATGCGGTATTCGTGCAGGTAACCGGTGGTGCCATTGACGATGTACAGATAGCCGTCGCGCAGCAAACGAATGCCCAGTGGCTGGCTTTTGGTTTTGTACGGCATCGACAGCTCGGAAGCCGGATCAAGGTGCTGAACCAGACCGTAACGTAGCGGCAGCAGTTGCACTTTCTTGTTCATCAGCGGGCAGACGCCCATCGGCACACGAGTGTCCTTGGAGGGCTTGGCCATCGCGGCAGTATTGGCACTGGGTTTTGGTGTTTGATGAGCGGTCACGATAGGCTTCCTTGTCGATCGGCGGCACGGCGTTCGGCCAGTTTCGCAGCGCGTTCCACGCGTTTCAATGGTGCTTCAAGTGACGATTGCGTCAGTAGCTGAACGATGTCGGGATGATCAGTGAGTGGCTCACCGGCCAGGTAACCGTAAACGTTCGCGTAGAGGGTGATTTTCTGTTCGGAGGCGAAACCCTTTTGATAGGCATCATCCGCGAGTGCTTGCGCATACGGGCGTCGATCTTCAGGTGCAAAAGTTGCCATGAAGTCCGCAAAGTAGGTGTGCAAGTGTTCAGCGAGACCTGAGACGAAATTACGAAACTCGACTTCGCCTAGCGCGGTGAGTTCTTGATCCGTTAAACGGTAGGTCTCGGGTTCAGCAATGGCGGGTTGCGGGCGCGTGTGTTGCTGCCAGTTGATTGCTACTCCGTCAGGCAGGCAGACATGGCTGACCGGGCCGAACCAGCGCGCGCTGCTGTTTTTTTCAGCCAGCCCAAATAGCTGATGCATGACCGCCGAATCCGCAATGCGTGGCATGACTTCCACGCCGCTCGGATGTTCCACGCTTAGCAAGTGGCGCCAATGCTCCCATAACGCATGCGCATCGACGTCGCTGAAAAGCAGATAACCCCACTCCTCGGATGCATGCTCTGTGAAGTACGCCAATAGCGGATCGTTGGCGCCTTTGAGAGCAATCAAATAGGGCGAGATATCTGCCAGCTCCTGCCAGCGAGTGGACTGGTACAGGCTGTAGGCTTGGTTGTCCCACTGAAACAATTGCTGCGCGAGGTTGGGAACACTGACGCCATCCAGCAGTAGATAGGCTGGGGTTTTCCATGGCAGATCACTCGGGAGCGGCGGTAGTTCGATCATTTATTGTGCCTCCTTTTGCGCGGCCAATTTGGCGGCTTCACACACCGCACAAATCGGCTTCTTCTGCATCAACGCTTGCCGCTGTGCGGGCACTAACAATTGCCCGGCCTTATCCGCATCCGCCTGCTTCAACGGCCCCGGCAACAACGGCGCAGCGCCCGTGCCACTGCCCGGTCCACCGCCGGAGTTCATATTGATCACCGGCCCACTCATGGTCACGCCGCCAGCATCGATCTTGATAAAGCTGCCGCCACCGATCAGGGTCAGTTCCGCGCCGGCTTCCATCACCACTTTCATGCCGCTGCTCAGGTGGATTTCCTGCCCTGCATCAATGAACTGCCCAGTCCCAATCTTGATGTGCTGATTGACGCCCACGGTCAGGTGATCATTCGCCCGGGCCTCAACTTTGCGATCGGCATAAACCGTGTGGTGTTCTTCGGCTTTGAATTCCGTGTAGCTGTTCTTTTCGACGGTGTCGTGGCGTTCGTTGCCGACGCGGATTTTCTGGTCGTGTTCGACGTTCTCATCCCAGTCGCGCTGGGCGTGGAGATAAATCTGTTCCTGACCTTTTTTGTCTTCGATGCGCAGTTCGTTGTAGCCGCCGCCACCCATGGAGCTGAGGGTTTTGAAGGTGCTGCGGGTTTTGTTCGCCGGCAGCGCGTACGGAACGGTGTTTTCCTTGTGGTACAGGCAGCCGCTGATCAGTGGCTGGTCTGGGTCGCCTTCGAGGAAGGTGACCAGTACTTCCATACCGATGCGCGGGATGGCGATACCGCCGTACTGGGCGCCGGCCCAGGCGCTGGAGACGCGCAGCCAGCAGCTGGTTTTGTCGTCGGCCTGGCCTTCGCGGTCCCAGTGGAATTGGACTTTGACGCGGCCGTACTGGTCGCAGTGGATTTCTTCGCCTTTGGGGCCGGTGACGACGGCGCTTTGGCTGCCGAGGATGCGCGGTTTTGGATGGCGCAGGGGCGGGCGGTTTGGTACGTCCCACGGGGTGGCCTGGAAACGGTTGCGGTAGCCCTGATGGAAATCGTCTTTGAGTGCGGTGGTGTCGCTGGTCACCGACTCTTCGAGCACTTGCGGCTGTTTGCCTTCGTGGAGGACTTCGGTCAGCAGCCAGAGGTCGTTCCACTTGGCTTTCGGGTGTTGCGTCAGCGCGAGGAAATGGCCGCTGACCAGCAACGGCTGATCGCTCTTGCCTTCGGCGAGCTGGAAGTCGCTGCGGTGGCGTTCGAGGGCGCGTTTGGCCAGGTGTTTGCCGCGTTCGCGGTCGATGAAGCGGCCCGGGTAGTCGTAGTCTTCGAGGTCGGGCAGGGCGTCGCCACGGTTTTCGCTTTCCAGCGTCAGGCGCGGTTTTTCGAAGTCGTAGTCGCGACGGGTGGTGCGGCTGGTGCGGGTTTCCAGGCGCAGGTCGAAGCGCTTGATCACCGGGTCGCTGGCGACCATGCCGGAGTCTTGCTGATAGGCCACGGGCTTGAGTTTCGGGAACACCGTCTGGTCATCGCCGAACACCAGTTTGTGCGCCGTTGCGCTGTGCAGGAAGTGGTAGTGAATACCTTCTTCTTCGCACGGGCGCTGGATGAAGTGCAGGTCCGACTCGTCGTATTGCACGCAGTAGATGCGCTCGGGGTAGATCGAACCGGTTTTGAATTCGTAGGCGTTGCTTTGGATGCCGTGCTCTTCCAGCACTTGGCCGATGATTTTCGGCACCGTGAGGTTCTGGAAGATGCGCTGGTTGACGCGGTGCGCCAGGTACGACAGTTGCGGGCGCAGGGTCACCGAATAACGGGTCAGGCGTTTGCCGGAATCACCTTGCGCGGCGCGGTAGATCTGGCCGTGGATGCCGCTGCCGTCGGGCGACAGTTGCAGGAAGGCCGGTTTGTGCAGCAGGGTTTCGAGGTCCAGCGACGGCTGCTCACTGACCAGTTCCACCTCGAACACAAAAGGCTGGCTGATGGCTTCCCGACCTTGCAGGGTAAACACCTGGAAATCAGCGGAAAGACCTTCGATGGTCAGGGCAAAGTGGGTTTCATTGGCCGGCGCGAACATCCCTTGTTCCTCGTGCTGTGCAGCGGCGCTCGTCGACGCCCGCAAAAGCGGGTCAACGTACGCGAAATTCTGGAGGGGCGTAAACAACATCGACCAGCAGAGCTGGCCGATGCTTGTAACGATCAGCCGTAATTAAACGACTGGAGCACGCCAGTCATCGGAACCCGAAGTACCGGATACTTCGTGGGTCCAGGTGATTTTACGGTAGGTGAACTGCACTTCTTCCAGGTGGGTGAAGTGCGAGTTGCCTGGATCCTGGCAGTTGTGCATTTTGTTGTTGATGGCGACGATGATCGCGTCTTCCAGTTTGGTGGTGTAGTAGTGCTCTTGAGTACCTTGAGCCGAAGTACGGAACCACTGGATAACGATTTCGCTCATGCGCTCGCCGGAAGTCAGAGCGGCTTGCAGCAGAGGCGAAGCCTTGTCGTAGACCTTGGTGATCACAACTGGCTTGTGAACGCGCTGACCGGTTGGCTGACCGGATTGTGGGTCACGCGGGATGATCACGTCGTGGCTGAAAGCCTGAACCATGACCTGGTCTTCGTGGCCTTCCTGGTAGGTGTTGCCAACGGAGTCAGCGGTGAATGCGCCTGCAGTGATCAGGCCTTGTTTTTCGCCGGTAACCGACATGTACGCTGGTGTTGCCATGGGGGTGCTCTCCTTGCGGATAAATTTAAGGTGCCCGGGAGGCGAAATCGCCCGGTGGGTGCCTGACTGTTATCAAGGAGCGTGCCAGGTTTTGCCAAGTCCCCGGAGGGCGGGGGGCAGAGTGCTCTGGCCTGCGATTGTGAGGGTTTTTCACTGGGGAGCTAGGGCAAAAGTGCGCAAGAAGTTGCGCAGTACTGCGCAACTTCTTGCGCACTTGGCTGCAGGCCACGTGGCGTATGGGCTGTAGCGCTTCAGAGGGGTGTTTTATTACGGGGTGCTGCGCAACTTCTTGCGCAGCACGGCCGAAAGCCATCACTGGCAGTGCGCTGGCTAAAAAATCAAAAGATCGCAGCCTTCGGAAGCTCCTACAGGAAAAATGCATTCCAAATGTAGGAGCTGCCGAAGGCTGCGATCTTTTGATCCACCGACGACCTGCCGTTAGATTGTTTTCAGCCCCAGCACTTTCGCGCACTCTTCAATCGAACGCCTCTGCGTCTCTGCATACAACCCCAACTCATCAATGGTCGAGCGCCCCAGAGCCTGTTCGAACGCCTGTCTATTGGAGTGCTCGCCGTAGTGCGCCTGCGCCGCATCCCCAAGGTTCGACTGAAAAATTCCTGCTGCACTGACCGGCAGGAAATCTTCGTACACCAGCGGCTCAGCTTTCACATAACCATTGCGCAACAAATCCTCTAGCGAGGCGTCACCGAGGCTACCCGACGCCACGCCTTTTTCCGTAGCGAAGTAGCGAAAGTACGCCAACTCATGTTCGCGCATGCCGTCGACGCTGTCGGGAAATTCGCCAAAGTGTTGAGTCATCAGCGTGTTGTAGCGTGAGGCATTGCCTTCGTTGGGGAAATCACCGAGCTCATCGCGGGCAGCATTCAGTAAACGGTCATACAGCGCCCGACCCTTGGGTGTCAGCGCGGCGCCGCGTTGTTCGATTTCGCCGAAACGCGCGCTGTGGCTGCCTCGGGTTTCACTCTGATCGGTGAATGCGATTGGCTCATCCAGCGCTTTGAAACTGGTCTGGCGCAGCAGGATCGGGCATTGCCGGCGAGGTGGGCCTTCGATCACCGCTTTGGGCGTGATGCCATGGGCCGGCATCTGTTCCTGGACGATGTCGATGTCCAGCGTGCGCGGGGTCAGGTGGTTGATGTGCGGGCCTTTGAACGCCACGACATCGGCGATCAACCGGTGTTGGGCGCTCAACGTCTGATACTGCGCAGCGGTAACGGTTGCGCTGTGATGCCAACGAAAGGTTTCCAATGCCTGCAGGACGAATTCCTGCGATTCGGTTTCGTTGAGTCCGCCAGCCGTTTCAGCCTGGGCGATCAAACGCAGCGCCGCGTCGGTAAAGATCGAGCGTTTGGCCAGGATTGACTCGGCGAAAGCGCGCAGCTCAGGGTCTTCAATCAACTCCAGCCGCAACAACGACGTGAACACTCGGAACGGACTGATTTGCAGCGCATCCTCATGCACCGCGCGAAACGCCGTCGAATGCACCGGCACGCCCGCCGGCGTCAGGTCGTAATACCCCACCGGTTGCATGCCCATGACCGCGAACAAGCGGGCGAGGGTGGCCAGTTCCGTTGCGGTGCCGACGCGGATGGCGCCATGGCGTTCCATGTGCAAGCGTTCGATTTCGCCGGTGTTGTCTAGCTGCCTGGCGATGCCGGGCTCACGGGAAAGCACGTCACGGTTGGTCTGTTCCACCAGTTCCATCAGTGCGCCGTACAGCGGCACTTCTTCGCGGTACATATCGGACATCGCTTTGGAGAAGCGCTGGCGGATCAGGTCGGGGCTGACGAAAGGCTGCACGGTCATGAAATAAATTCCTGCCACGGTCACGTAATGGATAGGAGAAAAGATCGCAGCCTTCTCCTGCGCGGGCAAACGAAGAATCCTACGAACTTCATTCTGCCAACGACTGATCCACCCGTTCGATCCAGTGCACAACCGGCGTGCGTCCGGCGCTGGCCAAGTGGCTCTGGCAACCGATGTTGGAGGTGACGATCAACTGCGGGCGGCCGCTTTCCAAGGCATTGAGGCGGTTGTCGCGCAGTTGCCGCGCCAGTGTCGGTTGGGTCAGGGAATAGGTGCCCGCCGAGCCGCAGCACAAGTGGCCGTCCGGCACCGCCGTCAGGTTGAAGCCGAGGCGGGTCAGCACTGCTTCCACCGCACCGCCGAGTTTCAGCGCGTGCTGCAAGGTGCACGGGCAATGCACCGCGATCCGCTGTTCGCTGGCGGCGCAGATCTGCTCCAGCGGTTCTTGCGCGAGAACCTGCACCAGATCGAGGGTCATTTCGCTGATCCGCCGTGCCTTGTCGGCATAGACCGGATCGGCCTCGAGCAGATGCCCGTAATCCTTGATGAACGCGCCGCAGCCGCTGGCGGTCTGCACGATGGCTTCGGCACCGTTTTGCAGGTGTGGCCACCAGGCGTCGATGTTCTGCCGGGCGCGGTCGAGACCTTTGGCCTGGGCGTCGAGGTGATAATCCAGCGCCCCACAGCAACCGGCCTCGGCTACCGGGATGACGCTGATGCCGAGTCGGTCGAGCACCCGCGCCGTGGCGTCATTGGTGTTCGGCGACAAACCAGGCTGCACGCAGCCTTCCAGCAGCATGACGCGGCGCGCATGCCGAGGGACGGGACGCAACCCCGACGTCCGCATGGGCTGCGGCAGTTTGCTTTCAAACATTCGCGGCAACAGCGGCCGAAACGTAGCGCCCACCCGCAGCAAACCTTTGAACAATCGCGGATTCGGCGCCAGTGCGCGCAGGCCTTCACGCAACAGGCGTTGCGCCGCCGGACGCGGCACTGCCTGATCAACCACCGCCCGACCGATGTCGAGCAAGTTGTGGTAGTCGACGCCGGACGGGCAGGTGGTTTCGCAATTGCGGCACGACAGGCAGCGGTCCAGATGCAGTTGCGTTTGTGCGGTCGCCGGTGCGCCTTCGAGCACTTGCTTGATCAGATAGATGCGCCCGCGCGGACCATCGAGTTCATCGCCGAGCAACTGATACGTCGGACACGTCGCGTTGCAAAAACCGCAATGCACGCAGCTACGGAGAATTTTTTCCGCCTCGGCGGCGCGGGGCAATTGTCGGGATTGCTCGCTGAGGGTTGTTTGCATGGCTAAAACTCCGCGTACATCCGGCCGGGGTTGAACAGCCCTTGCGGGTCGAGTTGCGCCTTGAGTTGCCGGTGATAGCGCAGCAGTGTCGTCGGCAATGGCTGGAACGGTGACGAGGTGGCGCCATGGGTGAAGCAGGTGGCGTGGCCGCCGAGTTCCTGGGCAAGGCTATGAATGTGTTGGCTGTCGGATTTCAGCCAGCGTTGCGCGCCGGCCCAGTCGATCAGTTGCGCGCCGGGCAGATCCAAAACGCTGAGATTGTTCGGCAGCGACAGGCGCCATAACGGCAGGCCTTCGTCAAAGAATGGCGAACGTTGCTCGTTCAAATCACGCCAGAACAGCGAGTCCAGCGGCTCACCCCCCAGGCGTTGATGCGCCGCCGTCACCGAGCCCTCGCCACCTTCAAGGCGCAGATACAAACTGTCGCCATCGTGGCACGCGGCGCTGATTGGCAGCGGTTGCTGGCCCCATTCGGTGAGATTGGCCAGTGCCCGGGCGCAGTCGATATCCAGGCGAATACTCAGGCATTGCCGGGGTTTGGGCAGGACTTTCAGCGAGACTTCGGTGAGCACGCCGAGGCAACCGTAACTGCCGGCCATCAGCCGCGAGAGGTCATAACCGGCAACGTTTTTCATCACTTCGCCGCCGAAACGCAGGTGTTGGCCGAGACCGGTAATCACTCGTGTACCCAGAACGAAATCGCGCACCGAGCCAGACCATGGCCGCCGAGGCCCGGACAACCCCGTCGCAATCATGCCGCCGACCGTGGCGCTTTCACCGAATGCTGGCGGCTCGCACGGTAACATTTGCCCGGCGGCATCCAGTGCCGCGAGCAACTCGGACAGTGGCGTTCCGGCGCGCACGCTGACCACCAGTTCGGTCGGCTCATAGCGCACGATACCGCGATGCACGCGAGTGTCGAGCACCTCACCGGCCACTTCGCGGCCGAGAAACGCCTTGCTGTTGCCACCCTGAATTTTCAGCGGCGTGGCATTGGCCCGCGCTTCATTGACCTGATCGAGCAGGGCGCTGGCGCCATCGACGTCAGTCATCAGAAGCGCTCCAGCTCGGGAAATGGCAATTGCCCGGCATGAATGTGCATCGCGCCAAACTCGGCACAGCGGTGCAGCGTCGGGATGTTCTTGCCGGGGTTGAGCAGGCCTGACGGGTCGAACGCAGTTTTGACGGCGTGAAACAGGGTCAATTCTTCGCTGTTGAATTGCGCGCACATCTGATTGATTTTTTCGCGGCCGACCCCGTGTTCGCCGGTGATGCTGCCGCCGACCTGCACGCACAATTCGAGAATTTTGCCGCCCAGGGCTTCGGCGCGATGCAGTTCGCCGGGCTGGTTGGCGTCGAACAGAATCAGTGGATGCATGTTGCCGTCGCCGGCATGGAACACATTCGCCACGCGCAAACCGTATTCCTCGCCGAGGCGGGCGATGCCTTGCAGGACGCCGGGTAATTCGCGCCGCGGAATGGTGCCGTCCATGCAGTAATAGTCCGGCGACAAGCGGCCGATGGCCGGAAAGGCGTTTTTGCGCCCGGCCCAGAAACGCACGCGTTCGGCTTCGTCACGCACCTGACGCACCTCAGTGGCGCCGGCCTCGGTCATCACGTCGCGAACCCGCTGGCAGTCGTCGTGGACATCCGCTTCGACGCCATCGAGTTCGCACAACAGAATGGCTTCGGCGTCGACCGGGTAACCGGCGTGGATAAAGTCTTCGGCGGCGCGAATGGCGAGGTTGTCCATCATCTCCAAACCGCCGGGAATGATCCCCGCGGCGATGATTTCGGCCACGGCGCGTCCGGCCTTTTCCACGGAATCGAAACTGGCCAGCAGCACTTTGGCGACCTGCGGTTTGGGCAGCAGTTTGACCGTGACTTCGGTGATGATCCCCAGCAAGCCTTCAGAACCGGTGAACAGCGCAAGCAAGTCGAAACCGGGCGAATCGAGGGCTTCGGAGCCCAGGGTCAGGCGTTCGCCTTCAATCGTCAGCACTTCGATTTTCAGCAGGTTGTGCACGGTCAGGCCGTACTTGAGGCAATGCACGCCACCGGCGTTTTCGGCGACGTTGCCGCCAATCGAACAGGCGATCTGCGACGATGGATCCGGCGCGTAATACAACCCGAATGGCGCGGCGGCCTGGGAAATCGCCAGATTGCGCACGCCGGGCTGAACCCGCGCAGTGCGGGCGGCCGGGTCGATGTGGAGGATGGTGTTGAAGCGCGCCATCACCAGTAACAGGCCTTTTTCCAGCGGCAACGCGCCGCCGGACAGACCGGTACCGGCGCCGCGGGCGACCACCGGAACGTTTTGTTTATGGCAGAGTTCAAGCAGGGTTTGCACCTGCTCGAGACGCCGGGGCAGGGCGACCAGCATAGGGGTGGTGCGGTAGGCGGAGAGTCCATCGCATTCGTAGGGTTTGAGTTCCTCCTCGCGCCAGAGGATGTCGAGGTCGGGAATGGCGCGTTGCAGGGCCTTGAGCAGATCGGCCTTGTTGACGTCAGGTAGCGGACCGTCGAGGCGCTCGTCGTAAAGGATGTTCATTTTTGCTTGCCCAAAAACTCCCGATACAACCGCGCGGTGTCTCCTGGCTGTTCGACCATCGGCATATGCCCGACGTGGTCCCAGACATCCACCTGTAAATTGGCAATGCCTTTGCTCCAGATCGGCACGCTGCTGACATCGATCAAGCGGTCCTTGCGGCCCCACAGCAGCAGCGCCGGGCATTTGATGTCGGGCAGCTTCGGCTCCATCGGCGGGCTGGCGCGGAAATCGCGGAAGATCTCTTCCAGTTCATCGCGCTGGTTTTCATAACGCTGGGCGATCGCATCCAGCACCGGCTTCGGCACCCACGGCGGCGAGGCCATGGTCATCGCATAAAACTGCTGGAATTCTTCCCGGGAGTTGATCAGAAACGGGTTGTGTCCACGGGCCAGGTGGCGCTCCATGTCGCTGACCTCGGGGGCGGTGACGCCGGCCGGGTCGATCAACGCCAGCGAAGCGATCCGCTCCGGATACGTTGCCGCCAGCCAGGCCGCGATGTAACCGCCCATGGAGTTGCCGATCACGTGGACTTTCTCCACGCCGCAGACGTCGAGCAACTGGATCATGCGCTTGGCCTGAACCGCAATGTCATAGCCGCCACCCGCCTTGAAGCCGGTTTCACCATGCCCGGCCAGATCCGGAATGATCACCCGATACTCGCGGACGAAATGCCGGGAGAAGCGCAGCCACAGATTTTTGTCGCCGCTATAGCCGTGCAGCATCAGGATCGCACTGGCTGCTTCATACGGCCCACCCTGCCACGTCGAGACGGTCATCTCGGCGATCGGCACTTCGATCTTGTGCAGCTTGTACAACTTGGCCTCGATGGCCATGTTCAGGTCATACAGCCAATGGCCGACCGCCGGATAACTCAACCAGCTCCAGGCCACGAACACCGCGAGGGCGACAAACAGCAAAAGCATCGACGTCTTCCTTATACGTAGTCAGGACAAAATGTGATCGGCCGGTTTCAGCGCCCGGGTCAAACGGTGATAGCTGAAACTGAAGCCGGGAAACATCGCGATCACATGACCGCTCTTGCTTTGATACCAACTGTGGCAGCCGCCGGACTTCCAGACCGTACGCTCCATCTCCCGGTGAATCATTGCAGTGTAGGTACGTTCTGCCTCGGGGCGCACTTCGATGCTGCGCAGCCCTTTGGTTTGTACGGTGCGGATGCAGTCGATGATGTAGTTCATCTGCGATTCGATGATGAACAGCGCCGAAGTGTGGCCAATGCCGGTATTGGGTCCGGTGACGATAAACAGGTTGGGAAAGTCCGGCAGGCTGGTGCCGAGGTAGGCGCGAGGATATTCGGCCCAGACATCTCTGAGCTGTACGGCGTTCTTTCCGCTGACGGGGTAGGAAATAACGCCGTCGGTAGCGTCATAGCCGGTCGACCAAACGATCAGATCAACATCAATGTGCTCGCCGTCTTGGGTGTTGATTCCGCTTTCATCGATTGAAGCGATGCCCTGCTCGCGGCTGTGCAGGGTGACATTGGGCCGGGTCAGAGCCGGGTAATAGGTGCTGGAAACCAGCACTCGTTTACAGCCGATGGTGAAATCCGGCGTGAGTTTTTGCTGGAGCAGCGGGTCGTGCACCTGGCGCTTGAGAAAACGCAGCGCTTGCTTTTGCACCAGGTGAATCGCCGGTTTCGAGTATTTGAAGGCGATCACGCGGGTCTCGAACTGCCAGTAAATCAGCCAGCGCAGCAGTTTGTAGGCCGGTTTCAAACCGAGTAGCCAGCGCTGAAAAGGCCCGAATACGCGATCGGCGCGCGGCAACACCCAATGCGGCGTGCGCTGGAATACATGCAGTTGCTCGACCTGCGGTGCAATCGCCGGGATTATCTGCGCGGCGCTGGCACCGCTGCCGACAATGGCCACGCGTTTACCGCGATAGTCGTAGCTGTGATCCCAATTGTTTGTATGAAATGTCTTGCCCTGAAAGCGATCCTGCTCAGGAAAGTGCGGGATGACCGGTTGGCTCAATGGCCCGCTCGCATTGATCAGGAACTGCGCATGGTACGTGCCCTTGGTTGTGTGGACGGCCCAGCGTTTTTCCGTGTCGTCCCATTCGACGTGTTCGACGTTGGCTTGCAGCTCCACGCGTTCACGCAGGCCGAACGTATCGATCACGTGCTCGGTATAGCGATGCAATTCCGCTTGTTCGGCAAACATCTGTGACCAGCGGTAAGGCGCGAATGACAGCGAATAAAGCGGTGAGGGCACATCCACCGCCGCGCCGGGGTAGGTGTTCTGACACCAGGTGCCACCAAAGAAATCGCGCCGTTCCAGCAGTCGAAAATCGTCGATCCCGGCCTTGAGCAGGTTGATCGCCGCGCACTGACCGCCAAATCCACTGCCGATGATCAACACTTGATAAGTCTGCATGGGCCTCCTTCTTATAGTCGTTTTTCCGTTTTGCTCCCTTCATGTATAGCCAAAGATTTGCACTGTGGGAGCCCAAATCCATGGAAAGCATGCGTCTTTCGGGCCGCTGACCGGTGATGGCTATTTAACGTTACCCTGTTAGACTTTGAGCACATCTGTCCTGCACTTTGCAGGTTCCGTCGTGGTCGAGGCCCTTATGGGAAATACGGGACGAAAGGGACTTTCATTGGCAAGGAGGCTGTACACCTCGAGAGTCCTCGGGGTGCTGCTTGGGCTTTTGTGTGTGTCTGTGTCGATGTACTCGCTCGATCCGCCGTTATGGGTCTGGGTTCTGATGTTGTCCAATGGCCTGGTCTGGCCCCATCTGGCCTATCAGCTGGCGCGCCGCGCTCGGGTGCCTTTTCATGCCGAACATCGCAACCTGTTGGTTGACGCCTTTTTCGGCGGCTTCTGGGTTGCTGCCATGCATTTCAATCCATTACCCGCTGCCACGACCATCTCGATGATGGCAATGAACAACGTCGCCATCGGTGGGGCGCGTTTTCTGCTGGCCGGCTCTGCGGCGCAGTTGCTTGGGGTTGGCGTAGGGTTGGTGGTGTTTGCCCCGGCGTTCATTCCGCAAACCACGCCGGCGCAGATGTACGCCTGTTTCCCGCTACTGCTGTTGTACCCGCTGGCGTTGGGCTGGATCTGCTTTCGGCAGGCCTACACGCTGGGCGTGCATAAACGTGAATTGCTGGCGCTGAGCCGCACCGACAGCCTCACTGGCCTGCTCAATCACGGTGCGTGGAAGGATCAACTGGAAATCGCCTTTCAGCGTTGCATACGGCAGAAGCAGGGCGCGGCCATTGCGTTGATCGACATCGACCATTTCAAGGCAATCAACGACACCTACGGACATGTGGCCGGCGATATCGTGTTGCGACAATTGAGCAAGATGCTCAAGCAGAATCTGCGTGCGACCCACGTTGCCGGGCGTTATGGCGGCGATGAGTTCTGCGTGATTCTCCCGGAGTTGCCGCTGTTCAATGCCGCCCAGGCCATGGAAGCGTTGCGCGAGCGTTTCGCGACATTGGGTTATGAGCAGAATCCGGCGTTGAAGGTCAGTTTGAGTATTGGCCTGGCGGCGTACGATCCGGCGCACCCCGATGCGACCCGTTGGCTCAGTGATGCGGATCAGGCGCTGTATGAGGCCAAGGCGAGTGGACGGAACCGGGTGATCTGCCATTGCGACAGTTTGCCCAAGCAGCCGTTGCTGGACTCGGTCTGAGATAAATCCCCCCGCGGGTACCACAGCGGATTTGCGGTGTGGCCGCCCCTCACCCTAACCCTCTCCCGGAGGGAGAGGGGACTGATCGCGTTGTTTGTGGCTAATGCGCCAAGGTGCAAGATCTACTTGAATTCAATAGCCCAACCCACAAAGAACTCAGCGACATGGCGGCCTGCGCGATGCATCGGTTTGTGGTCGTGCGCGATTTGGCGGACATCTTGTCCAGCCTCAACCTCAAAGGTATTTCAGACTTTGACCTGACGCGGGTCACCAGCGCGGTGCATCTGTTGATGCGCGAGGGGTGTGCCATTCTGGATGTGATTCAGGCGCGGGCGGCGCAGCGGGAGGAGGCTTACAAAACCCCGGTTTAGCGGTGTAGCGGCAGATGCCTTCGCGAGCAGGCTCGCTCCCACAGTGGATTTGTAGTGAGCACAAAATTTGTGTTCGACACAGATCAAATGTGGGAGCGAGCCTGCTCGCGAAGAGGCCAGTGCGGCCAGCGCATCACTCCTTGACGCTCATATATTCCTTGGCCCAGAGAATGTATTCCTCCGGCTGGGTATAGGTGTGCGTCAGCTCGGTGGCGCTCAAGTCCGAAGCCTGGGTAAAGATCTGCCGCTGTTCACGCAAGCTGTCGTAAGTCGCCTTGATCGCCGCGAAGTAGGCGCCGTGGCCGTCGATGGTCACGCGCACACCCAGTTCGGCCAGACGCTTGTCGTCGCGCAGCGCCGGGTTGCCGTAGGTGACCAGCATCAGTGGCACGGTCAGGTGTTCGGCTATCTGTTCAAGCTGATCAAAATCCTGCACCCCGACCATGCAGATGCCATCGGCGCCCGCGCCCTGGTACTGGCGGGTGCGGCTGATGATTTCCTGAATCGGCAGGATCCCGGCGTTGGTGCGGGCGATGATTGCCATTTCTGTATCAACACGGGCTTCAAGCGCCGCGCGAATTTTGCCAACGCCTTCGGCCACGGTAATCAGGTCGGTGGATTTGCGCCCGAATTGCGCGGGCAGCAAGGTGTCTTCGATGGTCAGGGCGGCGACGCCGGCACGTTCCAGTTCGACGATGGTGCGCATTACGTTGAGGGCGTTGCCATAGCCGTGGTCGGCATCGGCAATCACCGGTAATTGGGCGACGCGACCGATGCGGGTGGCTTGTTCGGCGAACTCGCTGAGGGTGATAAGGGCAAAGTCCGGTGCGCCCAGCACCTGCAACGAGGCCACGGAGCCACCGAGAATCCCCACTTCAAAACCCAGGTCAGCGGCAATCCGGGCGGACATCGGGTCGAACACCGAAGCCGTGTGGTAGCAGGTGTCGGAGGCCAGCAGCTGACGGAAATTACGACGCAAATCTTGATGAGAAAGCCGGGTCATACGAGTTCCACCAATACCAAAGGAATGGAACGGCTTGAGCAAAGGTGTCAACGCCGAAGAATGAAAAGGCTATCACGCGAATGCGTCAAGGATCATGACGAATTTTCGGGGTTGCTGCTAACAGTGGTTCCAGTGCTGAAAGGATTCACTTCGGTGACGGGGTTTGTCGGTGGCTTTTGCGGGCATTGGCAAGCCTTCAGGCCGCAGCGGCCTGCTGCTGTTGGTTGGGCAGCATCACCGCTCGCACCGAATTCCCCGGCTGCAGTTGCAGGCGTTTGGCCGTGAGACGGTCGATGACCAGGCTGCTGCCGACCCGGCGCGCCCGAGCAACGGTGATACGACAGTTTTCCAGGCGCCGGTTGTGGATCAGCCACAGCGGTGCCTGTTCGTCCGGGCTGCCAAGGCTCAAGGACAACTCCAGGCTGTCGCGTACCGTGCGGATGTTGCGGATCGGCGCTTCAATCACCGGCCCACCGTCGAAAATATCGATGTAGCCCTTATGGGCGAAACCCTCGGCCTGAAGGATTTTCAGCGCCGGCTCAGTGTTCGGGTGCGCCTGGCCGATGGCCGCTTGCGCCTGTTCGGTGAGCAGGCAGGTGTACAGCGGTTGGCGCGGCATCAGCTCGGCGATGAACGACTTGTTGCCCAGCCCCGACAGGTGATCGGCATGGCAGAAATCCATCTGGAAGAAGTGCCGGCCAAGGCTGTCCCAGAACGGCGAGCAACCCGTTTCATCGGCGCTGCCCCGTAGTTCGGCGATCATCTTCTCGCCAAACAGATGCGGAAACTCGGCAACGAACAACAGGCGCCCCAGTGACAGCAAGCGGCCGTTGCTGCCGTGACGATGGTCATGGCTCAGGAACAACGAGCACAGTTCCGATTGCCCGGTCAGTTCGTTGTTGAGGAACAATGTCGGGATCTGCCGTTGAATGCCCAGATTCGGCGCCGAGCTCACGGTCAACCCGACCCGATAGTTGTACCAGGGTTCGCGCAGGCCGACCGCCCCGGCCAATGCGCTGACACCGACCACACGCATGTCATCGTCTTCGAGCACGAACAGATAATCGGCGTCGGCACGCTCGACCTGCTCGGCGAACGCGCGTTGCGCCCAGCGCACCCGGTGGGACAGGCGATCTTCATTGACCGGCAGGGTGGTGAACCCCGGGCCGGCCTGTTCTACCAGCGTCATCAAGGCTCGCAGGTCGCTGACTTTAACCGGGCGGACAATCATGCTGTAACTCCTTCTGCGCGCCTGCTCGGGCACTGTCGTTGGGTGCAGAACCGGGCGTGGTTCACAGGGCAATCAGCCGAATCGGGCTGCCATTGGTCACGTTCAGCGCCGCACACATTGCAGGGGTGAGGGACAGGGGTTGATCGGGTTGGTAATCCAGTTCGGCGACGATGGCGCGGAAACCGTGCAGCGCGTCATTGCTCAACAGGTAACGGCCACGGGCATCAATGTGTGGATGTTGCTGCACCGGCGCGATCTGGCTGCGGACGATCGAGTGGATGTTCGTCGTGCGCGCATACAGCGTCGGGCCGGCGTCGAACAGGTCGATGTAGCTGTTGGTTTCAAAGCCTTCACGCTCAAGAATGTCGAAGGCTTCCTGGCCGTCCGGATGAACACGGCCAATGCAGTCCTGAGCGGCTTGCGGCAGCATCGGTACATAGATCGGGTATTGCGGAAACAATTCGGCGAGAAACGCGCGGCTCTGCATTCCGCACAGCCGCTCGGCTTCGACGTAAGGCAGGTCGAAGAAATGCTTGCCCAGGGCGTCCCAGAACGGCGACTGCCCGTTTTCGTCGCTGTAGCCGACGATTTCGGTGATCACTGCTTCGGCGAAGCGTTGCGCGTGAGCGGCGATGAACAGCAATCGTGCCCGCGAGAGCAATTCGGAAAATGGCGTTCGCACCAGCGCGGCGTCGATATGGAAACCGCGCAGCAGCGTGTGGTCGTTCAGGTCGTGACACAACGACAGCGCCGGCACGCCGTGCTCGATGTTCAATTCCCGCGAGGCACTGGTGAAGTGACGGTTGCGCAGGCTGTAGAAGGGTTCGTCGAAGCCGGCGGTGGCGAGAATCTCCGAGCAGCCGACCAGACGATGACTGTCGAGGTCTTCCAGCACGAAGAAGTAGTTCTCTGGGCCGTGGGCCTTGGCGTCACTGGCAAACGAGGCACAAGAGCCGGCGATTTTCTCGCGCAATCGCTCACTGTCGTCCGGCAGGGAGGTTACCCCCACCAGACTGTCACGGGCCAATTGTTGGAGCTGGGTCAGGTCAGTCTGCTCGACTGGGCGTAAGACCAGCATGGATGTACTCCTGTATCAAAAGGTTCGGCAAATTTGCCGAACCTGACTATCACTGTCGGTTTCCACGCGTTAAATCGGCAGTCGCCTGATTTGTTGTCAGACGCCGCTCTTTTTTTTGTCAGCCGTTGCTCGGGTCAGGCAGCGCGGTCGTGGCGCTGAACTTGTTGAGGAAGAACAGGTACACCAGGCCCAGAGCGATCCAGATCAGGCCGAGTTTCTGCGCATCGACACCCATGTTGACCATGATCGCCGCGACGATGATGAAGCCGATCATCGGGCAGATCAGGTGGCGCACAACCTGACCGGACTTTTGCCGACGCCAGTAGTAGTTGATCACTGTCAGGTGCAGCAGCATGAAACCGCTGAGCGCGCCGAAGTTGACCAGCGAGGTCAGGGTGTCGACCGAGTTGATGAACAGGTAGCAGATCAGCAGCGACAGCACCGCCACCAGATAAATGCTCATGTACGGCGTGTTGTGTTTCGGGTGAACCCTGGCCAGTATTTTTGGCAGCTTGCCGTCACGGGCCATGCCGAACAGCAGGCGCGACACCGCAGATTGCGAAGTGACCGCCACAGCGATACCCCAGGACAGCGCCGTGGTGACAGCCGTGAGGGTCGCCAGCCAGCTACCGGCGGCGAGTTCGGCGATTTCATAGAACGCGGTGTCGGCGGACTTGAAGCCCAGACCGGCGGCCAGATCGGTAGCGATCCAGGTTTGAACGACGAAAATCGTACCCATCACCACCAGCGTTATCAACGCAGCTTTGCCAACACTGCGACCCGGATCGCCCTTGATTTCTTCGGCGAGGGTGGAAATCGCATCGAAGCCCAGGAACGACAGCACGGCAATCGACACGGCTTGCATCAGCAGGGCGAAGTTAAAGGTTTGCGGGTTGTACAGCGGCGCCAACGTCAGCTCGCCGTTGCCGCCACCGTTGTGCAGGGCGGTCCAGGCGTAGAACAGGAAGATGCCCAGCACGACCAGTTGCGCCAGCAGGAAGACGATGTTCATCCGTGCGGTAAACGTGATACCGCGCAAGTTGACGAAGGTAGCGCTGACAAGGAATGCCAGAATGAAGCCGACTTTCGGAATGTCCGGGTACAAGTGGTTGAGCGCCATCGCCGCGTACACGTACAGCAGCGGTGGGATCAGCAGGTAGTCAAGCAGCATCAGCCACCCGGCGATGAAGCCGACGTGTTGATTGAGGCCGCGTTGTGCGTAGGAATACACCGAGCCTGCAACCGGGAAAGCGCGGGCCATGCTGCCGTAGCTCAACGCGGTAAACACCATGGCCACCATGCCGATGATGTACGCCAGCGGCACCATCCCCGGTGCCTCGGCGTTGACGTAGCCATACACGCCGAACGGGGCGATGGGGATCATGAAGATCATCCCGTATACCACCAGGTCGGTGAGCGTCAGGCTACGTTTCAACTCTTGCTTGTAGCCGAATTCTTCAATTTCCATGAAGCGCAACTCCTTGTAAGCCAATCAGTCGTTTTTTAGTTGTTATATCGGTCCATCGTTTACAGCTTCAGCAGTGCTTTCGTTACAGCAACGGCGCGAGGTATCCGGCCCAGCGCGAAACCGCTTCGGGGCTGCGCAGCAAGTCGTTGCGCACCTCGATCAACACCGAATCCAGGCCGCGGGCATCTCCGTGTACCGGTACTGTCATGTCGCCCAGCGGGTCAATCCTGTACGGCTGATTGCCTGCAACTGTCAGCGGATGTTTTTCCAGGTCGTCGAGCAGGCGCTGGGCATAGGCCCTGGCCTGGCCAAACAGCACACCAACTTCCATGGCGCGCGGCTGGCCGTAATACACCGGCGTAAAGCTGTGAATCCCGACTATGCGCACCGGTTGACCCTTGGCAATGCGCGCGTCGATCAGTGTTTGCAAGCGCGTGTGAAACGGCTTGAACAGCGTCTGCCGGCGGTACTCGCGCGTGGCTTCGTCCAGCTCACGATTGCCCGGCACCTGATAGATCTCGCTCTGCACCGGAATGCTGTCGGGGGCATGCCGTGGCCGATTGAGGTCGATCAGTAGCCGCGAATAGTTAGCGCTCAACAGCGTCGCGCCGAGTGTTGCCGACAATTGCTCGGCCAGTTCCAGCGCGCCAATGTCCCAGGCGATGTGCTCGCGGGCGGCTGCATCGTCCAGGCCCAGATTATTCAGGGCCTCGGGGATGTAGCGACTGGCGTGCTCGCACACCAGAATCAATGGATGCGTCGAGTCGGCGCGGCTCAGGTTGTAGACCGGTCTGGTAAACAACCCCAGCTCGGCGGATTCAGTACACGCGTGCATAGTGCTCACAAAGTTCAGCGATCGAGAGCTGTTCCGTCAGCGCCAGTTCCTCGGTTTTAAGGGCGTAATAACTGTCGAGCAACGGTTTGGGCAGCCATTCGTTGAGGGCTGCACTGTCGCGCAGGCAATCCAGTGCCTGAGCCAGCGAGGCAGGCAGGGCGACGATGCCCCGCGCCTGACGTTGCTCGTCATTGAGTGAATCGGGGATTTCATTGGTGATTGCGTTCAGCGCCAGACGCTGTTCGATGCCCAGCCGTCCCGCGATCAGCAGCGCGGCCATCGCCAGATGCGGCGAGGCGGTGGCGTCCATGGCGCGAAATTCCAGGTTGAACTGCTTCGCCACGGCTTTGCTGCCCAGCGTCGAGGTCGGGCAGATGCGCAACGCCGCTTCGCGGTTCTGTTGTCCCAGGCAGGCGTAAGAGGCGCTCCAGTGATTTGGCTGCAAGCGCTCGTACGAGAGCGGTGTCGGTGCGGTGATTGCACACAGCGCCGGCAAGTAATGCAGGATGCCCGCCGCCCAATGCTGGCCGAGGCTCGACAGACCATTGCTGGTGCCTGCGTCGTAGAGCATCGGCTGGCCGTCCAGATCAAGCAGGCTGACGTGCAGGTGCACACCGTTGCACATCGCATCAGCGGCGGTCTTCGGTGCGAAGCTCAGGTCCAGGCCCATTTGCCGGGCGATCTCACGGGCAATTTCGCGTACGTTCACCGCGCGGTCTGCGGCCGCGACCCCCAGCGCCGGTCGGCAAGTGATTTCGAATTGATGCTTGCCGTATTCGGGCAGAAACATCTCCGGCTCGACGCCGCCGGCACGCAGAGCGCTGAGCAGCCAGCCGCCAAATTCAGCGCCCTGACGCTGGGCTTCAAGCGAAAACGCCGGGGGTTCAGCCGGATCTGCATGCAGGTTGAATTCATGCTCGAACGCGGCGTTGACCTGCAAGCCCAACTCGTCGCGGTAACGCTCGATCTCATCGCGCAGCAGCGTGCGTGGGCAGGCGCCGAATGGTCGACCGTCGGTTTCGCGAAGATCGCCGTGGATGAAGTCCAGCGGCGGGGCGTTCACATCCGGCCCGTTGCTCACGGTAACGCGGCTGCCCAGATCCGGGATCAAACGCAGATCGCCATAAGCGCCCCACGGGCTGGTCGAAGCAATGGAGTCCTGCGGGGTCAGGGCGCTGTTGGCCGGCACCCAGCCACAACCGGGGGCCTGATAATGCTCAAGTTCGTCGGTGGGGAATGAGCGTCCACGGGTAATGCCGATCAGGTCAGTGGTGACGATAGTGGTCATCGGCAACGGCGTCAGACGGGCGCTCATGGCTGCATCTCCTGCAACCGGCCGAGCACGGTGTCGGTGTCGGTGATCCAGCAGTAACCCTTGATCGCGTTCAGGCACGCCTGATGGCGTTCGGCAGTGTGGGTGGCGCAGGCGTCCTCGACCAGAGTCACCAGATAGCCACGGTCGGCAGCGTCGCGCACGGCCATGTCCACGCACTGGTCGGTAACGATGCCGGCGATGATCAAATGGCGGGTTGCGAGGTTGCGCAGCACATAATCGATGTTGGTCGAGTTGAAGACCCCGGACGAGGTTTTCGGCAAATAGATTTCGTTTTCTGCGGGCGTCAGTTCGGCGATGATCTGTGCCTGCGGGCTGCCTTTGGGTACGTTCAGATTCGACAGTTTGTGGTCCAGCGAGCGGTCGCGGCCATCGGCGGTAAGACTCTCGATGACGGTGTGCAGCACGTTCTGTTGCGCCGCGCGAAAGCCATTCAGCAGACGTTGTTGATTGGGCACGACCTGCGTACGCACACGGCTGCGAAAATACTCGCCATCCGGCTCAGTGAGGTGCGGGTCGAACTGCGGATCGAGCCAGGCACGCTGCATGTCCACCAGCAACAAGGCCGTGTGGTCGGTGACAAAGGGCAGGTCTCGCGGCGAGCGGTGTGGAAGGGTGAACATCCTTATTTATCCTCCAGAAGGTGCGTATTGAAGTCGTTGCGCAGGGCGTCGATGCCTTCCAGGCGATCGGCCAGATTCGTGGTGCGCAGGGTCAGGCTGGCGATCAGTGCTTCGACTTGCGCCAGCGCCGGCACCATGGTGTCGAACGGCGAGGCTGACTCTACGGGCGCGCTGATAATCAGGTCGGCCAGTTCGCGCAGTGGCGAGGCGTAGATGTCGGTGAAGAGCACCACGCGTGCGTTGTTGTTTTTCGCCGCGCTGGCCACGCGCAGGGCCTGGGACTGGTAACGGCGATAGTCAAACAGCAACACCACATCCTGGCGTTGCAGATCGAACAGGCGATCAGGCAGTTGCGCGTTGTCTTCCAATGCAAAGCAGCCGGTGCGCAACAGGCGCAAGTGATTGAGCAGGTAGCTCGCCAGCAGGCTGCTGAAGCGTCCGCCGAAGCAGTGCACCTGATGCCGGGTATCGAGCAGCCAGTCCGTGAGGATGCGTACGTCTTCAGGCTGAGTCAGCGATTGCGTTTCAATCAGCAGGCGATGGCTGTCGGCCAGATAATGACCCCAGGCGTCGTCCTTGTTTTGCTGGGCACGGGGTTGCAGCAGGGTGCGTGGTGAGCGCAGGCGATGATCCATGTCGCTCAGGAGCGCATCCTGGAACTCGGCGTAACCGCCGAAACCGAGTTTTTTCACCAGTCGCACGATGGTCGGGTCGCTGACGCCGGCGTGTTCGGCCAGTCGTGCCATCGGTCCCAGACCGTTGCGTGGGTATTGATCAAGCAGGGCGCGAACGACTTTGCGTTCTGACGGTGTCAGATCGAGGCCGGGATCGGTGATCAGGTCTCTGAGAGGGGGCATCCTGGCTCCTGCTGGATGAGTGTGTCGAATTCGCTTCACAATCCGTTAAAACAGTATTTATGTAACTGATGTTACATGTCTAGTGAATTTTTCAGTGTGTTGAAAAGGCTCCGGAATGGGGCAAGATGCCCGTGTAACAAGGGCTACACGGAAGGCGACAGGCTTTGTAGTCCATTGCTCATGAAGATGTGAGACATTGCCGATTTTTTGGCATACCCGAGTGATAGGGCGATGCACCGGACAGCCCTGAGGCCCTTGATGTACGGCACAATTGCCCACTGATCGGCCTTGCGCCGTTGTTTCTCATGACTCTCGACAGAGTGATTGATCGTGCAGACCACCCGTTTAACCCTGATTTGCCATGCGCGAACCGTCGCACAAAAACTGGCGCGATTTCCTACGAATGAGCCTGTTGAAAATATCGGCCTGGCTTCTGACGTGTTGGCTGCGCGACTCGACGTCCCGCGGCGCCTGATCTGTGCGCCTGAACTGCGTACACGTCAGACCGCCGCGTGGTTAGGTGCCGACGCACATATCGATCAAGCGCTGCGCGATTGCGATTGGGGGTTGTGGCGCGGGCAGGCGATCAAGGATCTGCAACATTCGCAAACCGCGGCGCTACAGGCATGGCTGGAAGATCCAGACGCCACGCCCCATGGCGGTGAATCGATCGCGCAAGTGTGCGAGCGAGTGTCGAAGTGGCTGGTCAGTCTGCAAACCACGCCGGGCCATGTGGTGGCGGTTACGCATCCGTTCATCATCCGTGCTGCGTTGATCCAGACCCTGCGCGGCACGGCTTTTCATGACATTGATGTCGAGCCATTGTCAGTGGTCGAACTGCGCTTCACCGGGCGCTGGCGGCTACGCTTGCCTGGTCTCGACATTGAAGGAGCACGCTGATGAAGCAGCTGCTGGTGATCGGCATCGGCGCCGGTAATCCGGACTACATCACGATGCAAGCGGTGAAAGCGCTGAATCGGGTGGGTGTGTTCTTTTTGCTGGATAAGGGCCAGAGCAAGGACAAACTGATCGATCTGCGTCGCGAGATTTGTGAGCGCTATATCACCGATCGTGCGTATCGCTTCGCCGAGGCCGACAGCCCGGAACGCGAGCGCGGCGACGTGGACTATACCGCCAGCGTCGATGATCTGAACCGCGCCAAGCAGCAAACCTTCGAACGGCTGATCAACGACGAATTGTCTGACGGCGAGTGCGGAGGTTTTCTGGTGTGGGGCGATCCGGCGTTGTACGACAGCACCGTTCGCATCCTGCAGGCGATTCTGGCGTCGGGTCGCTGTGCCTTCGAGTTTGAAGTGATTCCCGGGATTACCAGCGTTCAGGCTTTGGCCGCGCAACACAAAGTGCCGTTGAACACGATAGGCCGCTCCATTGAAATCACCACGGGCCGGCGCCTGGCAGCAGGGCAGGTGAGTGATGCCGACAGTCTGGTCGTGATGCTCGATGCCGAAGATTCCTACCACCACGTGGCTGATCCGCAGACAGAGATTTACTGGGGGGCTTACCTGGGCACGCCGGATGAGATCTTGATCAGCGGCAAACTCGGCGATGTGGCGGATGAAATCGAGCGCGTGCGCAAGGCTGCGCGGTTGGAGCATGGGTGGATCATGGATACGTATTTGCTGCGCAAGCCTTAGATTTTTGCGGCTGGACCGGTCTCATCGCGAGCAGGCTCGCTCCCACAGGGTTTTATGTTGGGGAGACAGCGAGCGGATGTCGTGGATCCGCCCGCTGTCAGTAGTGCTCTTTTACGCGCGTTCCAGCGCCAGGGCCACGCCCTGTCCGCCGCCGATGCACAGGGTCGCGAGACCTTTTTTCGCATCACGCTTGATCATTTCATGCAGCAGGGTCACCAGCACCCGGCAACCCGACGCACCGATCGGGTGACCCAGCGCGATGGCGCCGCCGTTGACGTTGACCTTGTCCAGATCCCATTGCAGATCCTTGGCCACGGCCAGCGATTGTGCGGCGAAGGCTTCGTTGGCTTCGATCAGGTCAAGTTGCTCGATTGACCAGCCTGCCTTGTCCAGGCAGCGACGGGTGGCCGACACCGGGCCGATGCCCATGATCGCCGGGTCAACGCCCGCGTTGGCGTATGCCGCGATGGTCGCCAGTACTGGCAGGCCCAGGGCTTTGGCTTTCTCGGCGCTCATCAGGATCACCGCCGCGGCGCCGTCGTTGAGCGACGATGCGTTGCCAGCAGTGACGCTGCCGTCCTTTTTGAACGCCGGGCGCAGTTTGGCCAGCGATTCAGCGGTGGTCTCGCCACGCGGTTGTTCGTCGACCTTGAAGGCGACCGGATCGCCTTTGCGCTGCGGAATCAGGATCGGTGTGATTTCATCGACAAAACGCCCGGCCTCGATGGCGGCAGCGGCTTTGTGCTGGGAGGCGGCAGCGAAGGCGTCCTGCTGTTCGCGGCTGATCTCATATTTGTCGACGAGGTTTTCCGCGGTGATGCCCATGTGGTAATCGTTGAACGCATCCCACAGGCCATCGCTGATCATGGTGTCGACGATTTGCGCGTGACCCATGCGCAGACCGGTGCGTGCGCCCGGCATTACGTAGTTGGACAGGCTCATGTTTTCCTGGCCGCCGGCGATAATCACGTCGGCGTCACCGCAACGGATGGCTTGCGCGCCAAGGTGCAAAGCCTTGAGACCCGAGCCGCAGACCTTGTTCAGGGTCATGGCCGGCACCGCGTGGGGCAGGCCAGCCTTGATGGCGGCCTGACGCGCCGGGTTCTGGCCGGCGCCGGCGGTCAGTACCTGGCCCATGATCACTTCATCGACCTGCGCACCGTCCAGACCGGTCTGTTCGAGCAACTGGCGAATCACCGCTGCGCCCAGATCAACCGCGGATACGCTGGCCAGGGAACCCTGGAAACTGCCGATCGCGGTACGCGTAGCGGCAACAATGACGACGTCTTGCATTTTCAAATTCCTCACTGGGCAGCGAACTGCATTTCCGGTACGTGATCAGGCACGATCAGTTTACCGGCGGTTTTGGCCACGATCTCTTCTACACTGACACCCGGCGCGCGCTCTTTGAGAATGAACGCACCGTTCTCGATTTCCAGATAGGCCAGGTCGGTCAGCACACGCTTGATGCACCCGGCGCCGGTCAGCGGCAGGCTGCACCGGGCTAACAGTTTGGACTCACCGTCCTTGGACGCGTGGGTCATGATCACGATGATGTTTTCTGCGCCGGCTACCAGGTCCATGGCACCGCCCATGCCCTTGACCAGTTTGCCGGGGATCATCCACGAGGCGATATTGCCTTCGACGTCCACCTCAAATGCACCCAGCACGGTGAGGTCGACATGGCCGCCGCGGATCATCGCGAAAGACTCGGCCGAGGAAAAAATCGAAGCGCCGATACGTGCGGTCACGGTTTGCTTGCCGGCATTGATCATGTCGGCATCGATGGTTTCTTCGGTAGGAAAAGGACCCATGCCGAGCAGGCCGTTTTCCGATTGCAGCATGACTTCCATGCCTTCGGGGATGTAGTTGGCGACCAGGGTCGGAATGCCGATGCCGAGGTTGACGTAGTAGCCGTCCTGCATTTCGCGGGCGACGCGCTGAGCCATTTGTTCGCGGGTAAGTGCCATGTTGTTGTTCTCCGTAGGCCTGAATTATTTGCGGATGGTGCGCTGTTCGATGCGTTTTTCGAACGTGCCGCAAATGACCCGGTCGACGTAGATGCCGGGAGTGTGGATGTGCGCCGGGTCCAGTTCGCCGGGCTCGACGATCTCTTCGACTTCAACCACGGTGATCTTGCCGGCGGTGGCGGCCAGCGGGTTGAAGTTCTGCGCGGTGTGGCGGTAGATGACATTACCGAAGTGGTCGGCTTTCCAGCCTTTGACGATGGCGAAGTCGCCGGTGATGGACTCTTCCATCAGGTACTTGCGACCGTTGAATTCGCGCACTTCCTTGCCATCGGCCACCGGAGTGCCGACGCCAGTAGCGGTGAAGAAGGCTGGAATGCCAGCCCCGCCTGCACGCATTTTCTCGGCAAGGGTGCCTTGCGGGGTCAGGATGACTTCGATTTCGCCTTTGAGCAGCTGCTCTTCGAACAGCTTGTTTTCGCCGACGTACGAGGCGACGACTTTGCTGATCTGGCGATCGGTCAGCAGCACGCCGAGGCCAAAACCGTCGACGCCACAGTTGTTGGACACGACGGTGAGGTCGCGGGTGCCCTTGCGCTTGATCTCGGCGATCAGGTTTTCCGGAATCCCACACAGACCGAAGCCGCCAGCGATAACGGTCATGCCGTCTTCAAGCCCGGCGAGGGCTTCCTCGTAGGAACTCACGCGCTTGTCGAAACCTGCCATATGCACCTCTTTTATTATTTGCGGGCGGCTGGCTAGCCGAATGGTTGGAGTGTCTCGCTGAAGGATATATTTGTTAAGTTGATTTTTAGGGTTGATTGATAGATAAAACTCAATAATAGCCAAATTCACTGAATCGACGATTTGCCTGATGACCGAAATAGCCGAATCGACGAAATCCTGTAGGAGCTGCCGAAGGCTGCGATCTTTTGATTTTATTTTTCAAGATCAAAAGATCGCAGCCTTCGGCAGCTCCTACATTAAGGACGTACAGCGCCCATGACCATCAAACAAATCCGTGCCTTTCTTGCTGTGGCCCAGAGCCTGAGTTTCGCCGTGGCCTGCGAGCGGTTGCACCTGTCGCAATCAGCGCTGAGCCTGACCATCAAAGCGCTGGAAGAGGGCTTGGGCGGACGGCTGTTCAGCCGCAACACGCGCAATGTGGCACTGACCGCAGAAGGTGAATCCCTGCTGCCGCTGGCCCGACGCCTGATCGCCGACTGGGATAACGCCGAAGACGAAATGCGCCAGCGCTTCAGCCTGCAACGCGGGCGGGTGACGCTGGCGGCGATGCCGTCGTTTGCCGGCAACCTGCTGCCGCCGATCCTCAAGACCTTTCGTGCGCGCTATCCCAACGTCAACGTGACGGTCAACGATGTGATCAACGAGCAAGTGCTGGAGATGGTGCGCGACCGCCAGGTGGAACTGGGGGTGGCATTCGAACCGATGCAGAACACCTCGATGACATTCACACCGCTTTATATGGACCGGTTCGTCGCGGTGGTGCCACAGGATTCACCGCTGGCCGCGCGCACCGAGATCGACTGGAAAACGTTGTTACAGGAGCCTTTCATCACGCTACAGCGGCCGTCCACGGTGCGGGTGATGCTCGAAGAGCACTTGCAGGCGCGGGGCATGAAGTTGCCGGTGGAATTTGAAAGCCATCAATTGGCGACCGTGGGGCGGATGGTTGCCAGTGGACTGGGCGTGAGCGCTGTGCCGGCGCTGTGTGCCGAGCAGATGCAGGAATTGGGTGCGCGGTGCCTGACGTTGAATGACTCGGTGGAGCGGGCTATTGGCGTGTTGACTGAACCGGGCAATGAACTGTCCGCGGCGGCGCAGGCGCTCTTCGACATCCTCAGGGCTGAGCACTCTGTCATCGGTCAGCCCATTTGCAATGCACGCTGACCGCTAAACGAATGACCGGGATGGTTGATGGGCAAATATAAACACCTGTCTCAAATGTTAATTGCACCCCGCTCACAACTCACCGAAGCTATCCTCCATCAGCTTTCCCGCCGTCGAGATGGACCTCTATTCAATGCAGACCCCCAGCGTCACCAAACCCCTCTGGCAAACCTACTTGCTGTTTCTGGCGCCGATGGTGCTGTCCAATTTCCTGCAGTCCATGTCGGGCACGGTCAACAGCATTTACATCGGCCAGATGCTTGGCACTCAGGCGCTGGCGGCGGTGTCGGGGATGTTTCCTGTGGTGTTCTTCTTTATCGCGTTGGTGATCGGCCTCGGCGCGGGTGCGGGAGTGTTGATCGGCCAGGCCTGGGGGGCGCGTGAGCCGCACATGGTCAAGGCGATTGCCGGGGCGACGCTGTTGCTGGGTTTATTGATTGGTTTGCTTGCGGCGGTGTTGGGCAGTGTGTTTGCGCGGCAGGCGTTGACGGGTTTGGGGACGCCCGCGGATGTCCTGGACGATGCGGTGGCGTACGCCCACGTGATGATGTGGATTCTGCCGTCGCTGCTGGTGTTTGTGCTGTTCACGCAGTTGCTGCGCGGGGTCAGCGATACGGTGTCGCCGTTGCTGGCACTGGTGGTGTCGACCTGTGTCGGGCTGGCGCTGACGCCGGCATTCATTCGTGGCTGGTTCGGCTTGCCGCAACTGGGTATTCAGAGTGCAGCGTATGCGGGGCTTGCGGGTAACCTGGCGGCGATGGCGTGGCTGGCGTGGCGGCTGATTCGCAAGAACCACCCACTGGCGCCGGATCGGGAGTTTTTTGCGGCGTTGCGGCTCGACAGGGTGATCCTTGGCAAAGTCCTGCGTATCGGTTTGCCGACCGGCGTGCAGATGATTGTGTTGTCGCTATCGGAGTTGGTGATCCTGGCCTTGGTCAACCAGCACGGCTCGCAAGCGACGGCGGCGTACGGCGCGGTGACGCAGATCGTCAACTATGTGCAGTTCCCGGCGTTGTCGATTGCGATCACCGCTTCGATCCTCGGCGCACAGGCCATCGGCGCGGGGCAACTGGAACGGATGGGGCCGATCTTGCGCACCGGTCTGTTGATCAACGTGTGTTTAACCGGCGGCTTGATCGTGCTGGGTTATCTGTTGTCGCACTGGTTGCTCGGCTTGTTCCTGACCGAGGACCCGACTCGGGCAATGGCCGAGCATCTGTTGCACATCATGCTCTGGAGCCTGTTGTTGTTCGGCTTCCAGGCGATCATCGGCGGCATCATGCGCGCCAGTGGCACGGTGCTGGTGCCGGTGGTGATCGCCATTGTCTGCGTGGTGGGCGTGCAGTTGCCGGCGGCCTATTGGCTGGACGGGCAGTTTGGTTTGCAAGGTGTCTGGATGGCGTTCCCGGTGGCTTATCTGGGAATGCTGGTGTTGCAGACGCTGTATTACAAACTGGTCTGGCAGCATCAGAAAATCGAACGCCTTGTTTAGCCCGTGTAGGAGCTGCCGCAGGCTTCTACAGGGTAGGCAGATCAGCTGGCGCAACTGCCTGATGTTTGCCTAAGTCAATCGAGGCCCTCGACGGCGAGCGTTGTCTGGAGAAGCCCATGTCAATCCGATTGCTGCTCGCTGCCGCGTTTTACCTGTGGGCCATCCCCGCGGACACCGTGGTGTCCAAAGACATCGCCATCAAGTTCAAAGTGGTGGCGCCACAGCAGTGACGCCAGCCCGACACCTCAATGACTGCCGAACAACTGACGGATCAGGTTCGGGGTGCTGCCGGTCCAGCGTTTGAACGAACGTCGAAAGTTGGCGGCATCGGTAAAGCTCAGGTATTCGGCGACTTCGTCGTTGCTCATGCCCTTGACCTGATACAGGTACAGCGCCACGTGTTTGCGCACCAGATCCACCTGTTGCTGGAACCCGCTGTCGTGTTTTTGCAGCTTGCGCTTAAGGGTCGCCGGGCTCATGGCAAACGCCTGCGCAGCCTGTTCCAGGCTCGGTGGCTGACGGACGTGGTCCTGCAGATGACGGTAAAGGCAATCGGTGAAGCTGGCGGCAAACCCTAATTGCTCAATCTGCCGCGTGGCTTCCTGGCGGGCGACCTGACCGGCCGTGGCGGAGGCGCCGGGCCACGGTCGGGCGAGAAATTCGCGCGGGATGCGCATCAGGTCCAGCGGTCGCTTGAACTGTGTGTGCTCGCCCAGATGCACCCAGTACTGCTCGACATAACGCGGCTCGGCGTGGCTGAAGCTGCACTCCCACGGCAGGCGCTGGCCGCTGAGCCACTGACTCATGGCGATCAGCGAAGTCATGCCGGCTTCCAGCAGAAAACGCCATTGCTCGCCAGCGCCGCAACTGTCCAGCCAGTAAACGTAGGCAAAACTGTCATCGAGCAGCAGACGCGGTGTCATCAACGGGCTGAGCAAGGCCTGTTGCTGCACCAGCGTGTCGAGCGCCTGATGCAGATTTTGAGCGTGACGCAAGGCATGGCTGGCCGCGCCGTAATGGCCGGGCAGCAAGCGTTGGCCGAAAAGGAAACTGCTGTCATCGGCGTCGAGCAAGCGCCGACTGTTGCCGATCAGAGCGAGAAACTGCTGCGGACTGAGGCGAGTCTGGCCGGCCAGAATGTCTTCATGAAACAACCCGGTGCCGCGCAGGAGTCGGTGGCTGTCGATGTCACGCGACAGCGCCAGGTCGATCAGCGTCGCCGGTTGGTAATGCCCAGGGATGAAACGGCTGTCGCTTTCGTACCAGTTGGTTTTGACGGTCATGGTCGGCCTCAGGCGCTTTTGGCCAAGGGCGACTTGGCGCGTGCCAGTGCCAGGTTCAAGCGTTTAAGCAGCGCTTCTGGCGTCTCATCGAGGGCCATGACAGCCGCGGTACTGGCCGCCAGTTGCAGGCGCTCGCCGTGTTGACGGGTTTTGTGCGCAAGCGCTTGCACGGCGACCTGCAGTTCATGCGCGAGCAGTTGCGCCTGACGTTCGCCCGTATTGGGCAGCAGCACCACAAAGCGGTCGCCGGCCAGGCGACAGAGCAGATCCTGACGGCGCAGATTGAGCAGCAGCAAATGGCTGAGGGCCTGCAACACGGCATCGCCTTCGGCATGCCCGTAGGCCTGATTGATCGCGGCGAAGTTATCCAGATCCAGCACCAGCAAGGACAGCGGTTGTTGCTGGGCGATGCTCTCGCCGAGGCTGGCGGCCAGTTGCCGTTTCAGATAATCGGCGCCGCCCAGCGGGGTGAGTTTGTCGAACAGCCGGTGCTCGCGGAACAATCGCTCGCGTTTCTCCATCTGCGCGCTGATCGCCAGTTGTTCGCGGTGCCAGTGATAGATGCCGATGGTCAGCAGCACCATGCCCACCGGCATCGGTCCCGACTCCAGCCAGTGATCCCAGGTGATGCTGTCGGGCAGGCGGATGAATTCGTCGAGGCTGTCGATCCACCAGGAAAAGAAGATGCAACTCAGCCCCAGCGCCAGGTAATTGGTGACCCGCCCGGCCGGGCGGCTTTTCAGCACCAGGCCCAACCAGACCAGCGCCAGCAGCGCCGAGCCACCTTCGCCGATGATGTCCAGCCAGACCCATTCGCTGACCGCTTTAAGCTCGCCGCACGCCAGGTGCAAGAGCAAACCGAAGTTCGCCGCCAGCAGCAGTGCGACGAGTTTCCAACGATGGGGTTTGAGCACTGAGAACATGGCCGCGATCCTTTGGCGAAGAAGCAATGCGCGCCAGCACAGCAGATGTTTGTGACAGCCGGGTGACGGCCGGGGGAGGTCGAATCAGCTCACCGGCCAGTGCAATATTTCTTCAAGAACACCACGTCCCCTGTAGGAGTGAGCCTGCTCGCGGTAGCGTCAAGTCAGCCAATATTAATGGTGACTGGAAAAACGCGATCGCGAGCAGGCTCACTCCTACAAGTGCCGTGGTGGGTGGAAGAGGTCATTTCAGCTCATTTGCACATACAAACCGCAGCGAATGCCCGGTTTACACGGCTCGCCGTCAACCCTGTCACAGAAGCGTCATCCGCCGCCCCTAGCTTGCCCTTCCAGTTGCCGGGTCACTTGCCTGGCCTGACCGGATTCTTTGGGGGAGGACACACATGTACCAGCGCAGCAGTTATCCGCGCAGCGGCACCGTCGGGCTCTTCAGTTTCACCCTGACCGCTTTGGCCATGGCGGTGGCCAGTGAGCCGCTGCACGCGGCCGATGCCAGTGCCAATGTCGAACACGTCGAAGTGGTTGGTCAGGCGGCGAGTATCGACTCGGCGCTCAAGGAGCAGCGTCGATCCGACAGCATCAAAAGCGTGGTACACGCCGACGGCATGGCGCAGTTGCCCGATGAAAACGTCGCCGAAGCGGCGCAGCGCATGCCGGGTGTCAGCGTCGAACGCGATCAGGGCGAGGGGCGTTTTGTCAGCGTGCGCGGCCTCGGGCCGGATCTGAACAGCGTGACCATCAACGGTACGCTGGTGCCGTCGCCGGAAAGCGAACGCCGTGCCGTGGCGCTCGACGTGTTGCCTTCGGAGCTGGTGCAGTCGCTGTCGGTCATCAAGACCCTGACCCCAGACATGGATGCCAACTCGCTGGGCGGTACGGTCGATGTCAAAAGCCTGTCGGCGTTCGATCACAAAGGGCTGTTCTACACCGGCGGCACCGAGGCCAGTTACGACAAGAACTCCCATCAGACCAGTCCCAAGTTCTCTGGTGCGGTCAGCGACCGGTTCAGCCTGGGTGATGGCATCGATAACTTCGGTGTTGCGGCCGCGTTGAGTTGGCAGAAACGTGATTTCGGTTCGGACAACGTCGAAACCGGTGGCGCCTGGGATTTCGCCCGTGGCGCGCAACTGGAAGAGTTCGAACAGCGTGACTACGACATCAGTCGCGAACGCACGGGCGGCGGTCTGAACTTCGATTACAAGCCCGACGACCTCAGCAGCTATTACCTGCGCACCCTCTACAGCCGTTACAAGGACAGCGAAACGCGCAACGCCACCAGCATCGAATTTGCCGATCCACAGGCCGGCGGCGTATTGGGCGACGCTGAAGGCAAACGCAAACTCAAGCAGCGCGAAGAAACCCAGGAAATCCAGTCGTACGTGTTCGGTGGCGAACGCATGATCGGTCTGTGGACGCTCAGCGGTCAGGCCGGCTACAGCCGCTCCAGCGAAGACAGTCCCGGGCACATCGCCAACGCGCAGTTCGCTGGCAATGACGATTTCGCCGACAGCGGTTTTTACAGCAACGACAAGCCGCGGCCGATCATTGGCCAGGGTTTCTACGACGCCAATAACTTCAGCCTCGACAAGGTCGACTGGGAAAAGCAGAACACCCAGGACACCGAGAAAAACCTGCGCCTGGATCTGGCCCGTGACTATGACTTGAGTGGCTACGCGTCGCAGGTCAAGTTCGGCGGCAAAGTCAGCCGCCGCAACAAGGACAACGACCTCGAGGCCTGGGCTTATGAAGACTTCGATGACCTCGGTTTCAGCGACGATCAACTCAACCTCAGCCGCTTCGCCAAGGGCTCGGTGGATTATCGACTGGGCCGGTTCGGGCCGGGAATCAGCGGCAGTGCGATCAAGAACCTGATCGGCGGGCTGAACCGCGACGACTTCTATGACCCGGTCGAATCCACCGTCAACGACTTCAAGATGAGCGAGGACATCAACGCCGGTTACCTGATGAACACCGTCGATATCGATGACTGGCGTTTCATTGCCGGCCTGCGTTACGAGGGCACCGAGTTCGAAGCCAAAGGCACCGGCGCTACCGACGGCGACTTCGAGCCCACCGAGACCAAGCGCAGTTATCACCACTGGCTGCCGGGCCTGCATGCGCGCTATCAACTGGACAAAAACACCCAGGTGCGTGCGGCGTGGACCAAGTCCGTGGTGCGTCCGACCTTCGGCCAACTGGCGCCGGGGTTTGTCATCGACGGTGATGAGGCGACGTTCGGCAACCCCGAGCTGAAACCGCTGGAGTCGAGCAACCTCGATCTCGGGATCGAGCACTTCATGGGCCATGCCGGCACGGTGTCGGCGTTTGTGTTCTACAAAGACATCCAGAACTTCGTCTACAACACCGACGTGGCCGGCACCGGATCCTGGACCGACTTCTCCGAAGCGCACACCTTTGCCAACGGCGACAGCGCGAAACTCTACGGCCTGGAGCTGGCGTACTCGCAAAAATTCGACTGGTTGCCGGCTCCATGGAACGGTCTGTTGCTGGGGGCGAACACCACGTTCAGTCGCTCCGACGCCGAAATAAAAGGCTTCGATGCCGCCACTGGCACTAACCGCAAACGCAGCATCGATCTGCCCAGCCAGTCCGATACCGTCGGCAACGTGATGCTCGGCTGGGAAAACGACAAGGTCAGCCTGCGGCTGTCGGCCAATTACAAATCCGACTACCTCTACGAACTGGCTTCGATCAGCGACAAGGCCCACGACCTGCACGTCGATGCGCAGACCTTCGTCGATTTCAGCGCGCGTTACTCGCTGACGAAAAACCTGCAACTGAGCTTCGAGGCGCAAAACCTCACCGACGAGTCGTACTTCGTTTACACCGGCCACCGCGCCTACAACGGCCAATACGAAGAATACGGCCCGACCTACAAGCTCGGTCTGACCTTCACTCATTTCTAAGCCTCGGAGGGCGGCCGGGTGCCGCCGTCGATCCACGCACGACAAGGATTCTGCCGGTTCATGAGTATTTCTTTGCGACACAAACACTGGCTGTTCGGCGCCCTGATCGCCCTGACCGCCAGCCAGACGCTGGCCGATACGCCGAGCCTGGCGCTCACGCCGTGGGCACCCAAGTTGAAATTTGACGCACTGGTTTTTTTACCCGGTGATGCGCGCCTTGGCATCAGTGCCGCTGAAGGCTTGCTGTTGCTTGATGGCCAGGGCGCGCAACTGGCGCGTTTGCCCGGTTCCTTCAGCGGGCTCGACAGTCGCACTGACGAGCGTCACGTGTGGGTTGCCAGCCTGGACAACGCCAGTCAGCGAGCGCTGGTCGTCGGCCTCGATCCGGCGCAGCGGCAGTGGGGTGTGCCGCTGTATCTGCCGACGCGAGACTTCGCAGTAAACGACGTGTGCCTGTTCCGCGACAGCGCCGATAACCTGTTCGTGTTTCTCGTCGGTGAAGAGGGCAAGGGTGAACAATGGCTGGTGGGCAACGGCGTCACGCTCAATGCCCAGGCGCAACGGGTGCGGGGTTTGCCACTGCCGCCATCGGCGCAGTTTTGCCAGGTCGACGATGCCGCCGAGCAACTGGTGGTCAACGAAGAGAACGTCGGTTGGTGGGCGTACCCCGCGGCGGCTGAAGCCGAGGTAAAACGCTCGCCGGTGGCGCTGCGCGAGCCGTTCGGTCAGATCAAGGACGAGGCCGGTGCCATGGTGCTGGTGCCTGGCGGCGTCATTGGGCTCGATCCGAAAGCGGCACAGTTGCACCTCTACCAGCAACAGGGCGAGGGCTGGACGGCGCAAGCGACGTTGTCATTGGCAGATTTGAAAGAGCCGGAAAATCTGGCCGTGCGCCAAACCGCCAAAGGCCTGCAAGTGGTGATCCGCGACGATGACAATGGCCGCGTCTACCAAGGCCATCTCGACTGGCAAGCCACGCCGGTGGCGTTGCCGCCGAAGCTGCCAAATATCGCGGCGCAAGCGCAGAGCGATCCGGTCGCGCGGCAGGGCGATGCGGCGGACGACCCGGCGATCTGGGTGCATCCGCAGCAGCCATCCCTCAGCCGAGTGCTCGGCACCAATAAAAAACAGGGCCTGATGGTGTATGACCTGCAAGGCAAACAAGTGCAGGAGTTGCCAGTTGGTCGCCTGAACAACGTCGATGTGCGGCCCAACTTCAAACTGGGCGCGCAGACGGTCGACCTCGCGGTGGCCAGCCATCGCGATCACAACAGCCTCAGCCTGTTCGCCATCGACCGCAACAGCGGCGAGTTGCGCGACATTGGCGAAGTGCCGACGCCATTGAAAGACATCTATGGCCTGTGCCTCTTTCAACCGGCCAGCGGCGAGATTTACGCCATTGCCAACGACAAGGACGGCACCTTTCTGCAATACCGCCTCGGCGCCCCGAACGGCAAGGTGCAGGGCGAGTTGGTGCGCCGCTTCAAGGTCGACAGCCAGCCCGAGGGCTGCGTCGCCGACGATCAGCGTCAGCGTCTGTTCATCGGTGAAGAGGACGTCGGGGTCTGGGCGGTGGACGCCCGCGCCGAGCAGCCGGCGACCCTTACCAGCGTGATCAAGGTGGGTGGGCCGTTACACGCCGACGTCGAGGGGTTGGCGCTCTATCAGAGCCAGGCGCGGGACTATCTGGTGGTGTCCAGCCAAGGCAATGACAGTTATCTGGTGCTGGACGCCGAGCCGCCATTTGCCGTTCACGGCGCATTCCGGGTTGGGCTCAACGCGGCGGCGGGGATTGACGGGGCGTCGGAAACCGATGGCCTGGAGGTGACCTCGGTCAACCTCGGCGGGCCCTGGAACCAAGGCCTGTTGGTGGTGCAAGACGGCCGCAAACGCATGCCCGAGCAAAGCCAGAACTTCAAGTTCGTGCCGTGGGCCGAGGTGACCAAAGCCCTGAAGTTGCCCTGATCCGTCATCAATCGGTCATCACTTTTTCATCGAATAGCGGCACGGTCGTTGCCTCGGCAACGCCGGCCATTGCCCACAAGGAGTTTCACCATGCAGGCCTCGCTCGAACACATGACAATCTGGGGGCTGATCAGCGACGCCAGCCTGTTGGTCAAAGCCGTGATGCTGACCCTGTTGCTGGCATCGGTACTCAGTTGGTACTTGATCATCCAGCGCAGCCGCGTGCTGCAACGGCGCGACCGCCAGTTGAACGGGTTTATCCAGCGCTTTCGCCTGGCGCCCGAGCTGTTGCCGCTGTACCGCGAAACCGCCCAGGTGCAAGAGCCCGAGGCCGGTATCGAACCGATCTTCAACGCCGGATTCGCCGAGTTTCGGCATCTCAATCAGCACCCCGGCAACCAGGCCGACGCGGTGCAGGAAGGTGTCGAGCGGGCGCTGCATGTCGCCATCAGCGAACAGGAGTTGCAACTGGAAAAGGGTTTGCAGTTTCTTGCCACTGTTGGCTCGGTCAGCCCTTACATCGGTTTGTTCGGCACTGTGTGGGGGATCATGAATTCATTCCTCGGCTTGTCTCAGGTGCAGCAGGCGACACTGTCGACCGTCGCCCCGGGCATCGCCGAAGCACTTATTGCCACGGCCATCGGCCTGTTTGCGGCGATCCCGGCAGTCATCGCCTACAACCGCTTTGCAGCGCGTAGCCAGATGCTGCTGACGCGTTACTACGCCTTCGGCAACGAGCTGCAAGTGCGGCTGCATCGCCAGTTGCACGGCACGCCGATGAACCTCGCCGCTGCGGCCTGAACAGGAGAACCACGATGCTAGTCAGGCCACAACGCAAGCATGGGCCCAAGGCTGAAATGAACGTGGTGCCTTACATCGATGTGATGTTGGTGCTGCTGGTGATTTTCATGGTGACCGCGCCGATGCTGACCCAAGGGGTGAAAGTCGAGCTGCCGAAGATCGCCAGCGAAGCCTTGGCCACTGACACCCGTCAGCAGATTCTGACGCTGTCGGTAAAGGCCGGCGGCGGCTATTTCTGGAATCTGGGCGGCGAGCTCGATACGCAGCATCAGACCGACAGTGCTGTGGCGCTCGAGGAAATGCGCGCCAAGATCGAGCAGATTGTCGCGCAGCGCCCGGACACGCAGGTGTATATCCGCGCCGACAAGGACGCCGGTTACGGCAGCGTCGTTGCCGCCATGGCCGCGTTGCAGCAGGGCGGCGTCAGTCATCTCGGGCTGGTGACCGAGGCCCCGCAATGACGGCGATGATCATGAATAGTCCTGCAACGCTTTGCGCACCGATGCCGCGCCGCGACTTCTGGCAACACAGCCTCGCGGCGACGCTGGCGCTGGGGTTGCATGCCGGGGTGCTTGTGCTGTTGATCAACGCCTGGTCGCCGTCGGAACCCGAGGTCAAGCCCGCGCGGGTCTTGACCACGCAACTGGTGATGGTCGCGCCCGCGAGCCAGCCGCCAGCGCCAGCGCCTGAACCGACGCCGGCGGCGATTGCCGAGCCGGTTGTCGCACCGCCGGTCGAAGCGGTGAGACCGCTGGCCGAGCCGAAACCTCAGGCGCCAAAAGTCGAACAAGCGGCACTCGCACGCAAGCGAGTGGAGGCGCGCAAACGCGAGCAACAGGCTGAGCAACAGCGCCAGCAAACCGAGGCGCGCAAGCGTGCAGATGCCGCCGCGCAGCAACGCCTTGCACAACAGCAAGCCGCACAGCAACAGGCGAATCAGGCCCGGCAACAGGCACAACAGGCAGAGCGGGGACGCCAGCAGGCACTCGCCGACAGCCGCCAGTATTTACCGCTGAGCAAAGAGGCGCCGGCGTATCCGGAGCGGGCGCTGGACAAAAACATCGAGGGTGATTGCTCCGTGGAATACACGGTCAACCCGCAAGGCCGCGTCGAGCATCCCAAGGTGCTGGACGGCTGCCATCCACTGTTCATCCGCCCGTCATTGGCGGCAGCGCAGACCTTCCGTTATCAGCCGCGGATCGTCGAGGGTGTCGCGGTGTCGGTGCCAGCGGTGCGCAATACCTTCCATTACCGGATCAAGTGAGCAAGGTATGATGTCGCGGTTTTCCGCCGGAGTTCAGCCGCCATGTACCGCATCACCCACTACAAAACCCCATGCCCCGAGGCCGTCAACAGCCAGATTCTGCAGATGGTCGTCGACTACCTGACCGACATCAGCGCGGTCGGCCTCGGCCCGAGCAACCTGCTGTACAACGTCTATCAGTACGCGGTTGGCTACGAGGTGCATTTGTATCTGGAAGCGTTGAATGGCGAGAAGGGCACCGAGGTGGAGTTGCTGGTGGCAACCGATGAGGAAGATCCGGAGCAGGTGATCGGCTTCCTGTTGTACCTGCCGGTGCAGGGCGATTGGGAAGCGTGCAGCGTCGCCTACATGGCGGTGCGTGAAGGGCATCGGCGCCAGGGTGTGGCGCGTGCGATGATCGGCGAGATGGTCGGGCGCTATCCCCACGCCGAGCTGGCGTGCACCGTCGGCAAGGTCCCGTATTTCGAGGCGCTAGGCTTTGAAGTGATCGGTCAACGCGAGACGCAAGTGCTGATGAGTACACGGCATTACCGCAGCAACGGCCTGCGCGGATATATCGACACCACGCCCATCTACCGCTCGCTGGAGGTGCAGCAGATTCATACTTATCTGCTGAACAAGAACAGCAAGCGCGCCATGCTCGATGCCGAGAAGCAGCGCGATCGGCATTTGGACCAGACCACGCGTCATACCGAAGAGTTTGTCCGTCAGCGCCTGACCGTGCACTGATCAGTCATCGGCATTCCAGGCTGAGTTCAGAACACTCACGCCTGAGCACCTCTGGTTGAACAAAGCCGCTGTGTAATTCCATCGGGGGAACCTGCGCGGGCGCTCTCAAGTACCACCAGTCCCTCGCACGACGGCTCGTTCGACCATCGCCATGATGGTCGCATACAGCTCGTCACTCGCTTGTTCAGCGCTGATTTCGCCATTGGCGGCAGCGTTGGACAGCGCTTCAGCGGCGCCAAGCATTGCGCGTAAACCGGCTTGAGTGATTTGCCCGCCGTTGGCATAAAGCGACAGGACGCTGCGACACTTTTCCAAGAAGATCGCCTCGTACTCGCGCTTGATCCTCTCCAGTTCCGGTGTGCTGGCCAGTGCAGCAATCACCCCGGGAATCTCCTTGCCTTGCAGCAGAACGCAATCGACGTACGCCGTGGCGATCACCGTTGCGGTGCCAGTCAATGTCGGTTCGCAATCGGCGATGGCGGCGTCCATGACCAGCGTCTGCCGCGTATCGAAATCCCGATACAACGCAGCGAGCAAACCTGCGCGGGTGACGAAGTGGTCATAGACAACGGGTTTGGTCACACCGGCCTGCTCGGCGAGATAGCCCAGGGTGAGGGCGTCGGTGCCTTCGGCGCGGATGATCTGCCAGGCGACGTCGAGCAACTGGCGCAGACGGTCTTCGCGGGACAGGCGTCGGCGTGGTTGGGCGGGGGAATCGGGCTCGGGAATTTCTGCGGTTGACATGGCTATATACCAAACGTAACTTACGGAGCTTAACTTACCAAGAGTATATAAGCCTTGGTCAACAATCACCAATTGGAGATTTCCCATGCACACATTGATCGTTGTCGCTCATCACGATCCTCGTTCATTGACTCATGGCGTGGCGACACAGATTGCCGAAGGTCTGACGCTGGCTGATCCGCAGAGCACCTTTGAAATCGCCGATCTCTACGCCGAAGGTTTTGAACCGCGCTTCGGCGCAGCGGATTTCGCCGTGCATCACCGCGAGGCCAGGCCGCCCGCTGATGTCCTGGCGGAACAGGCCCGCATCGATCGCGCCGACACCTTGGTGCTGGTGTACCCGGTGTACTGGTGGTCGATGCCGGCCCTGCTCAAAGGGTGGATCGACCGAGTGTTCAGCAACGGCTGGGCATTCGATTTCAGTGGCGATCTGAAGCATGTGAAGCTGCTTCAGCGCATGCGCGTGCATCTGGTTCAGCTCGCCGGGGCGGATGCGCACACTTATGAATGCCATGGTTACGGCGCAGCGATGAAGGTGCAGATCGAACACGGGATCTTCGATTACAGCGGCGCAACAGTGCTGAGTTCGACGTTGTTGCCTGAGTCTGAGCTGCGCGATCCACAGCAGCAGTTGGAAGTAGCCCGCGAACTCGGCAGCCAAATGCACACATAAACCCGTGCAGGAGCTGCCGCAGGCTGCGATCTTCAAGATCAAGAGGTCGCAGCCTTCGGCAGCTCCTATGGAGGGAGGGTGTAGAAGCAGTGGGTTAGCGGGCGCCGGGCCAGCCGGCCTTGTCGAGGGCGGCGAGCAGGGTCGCGGCGTCCAGCCCCGGCACCGAATGCCCGTTGCCATCGGTGCTTTCGCTGGCGAGCAGGGCGTTGATGATCGCTTCTTCCACCGCCTCGGTCGCCGCCAGGAACAGCTCGCTGATGTGGTCGTTGTTGACCATGCGCAAGCCGTCGCAGGTTGGCGCGCCTTTGCCTTCGTAGGCGGCGGGCGGCACGTGAGCGTTGCCGGTGGCGAAGGCGATAAAGATGTCGCCGCTGTGGTCTTCATTACCGCCGCCGGTGCGCGCCAGACCGAGGCTGGCTCGCTGCGCCAGGCGTGTGCATTGATGCGGCAACAACGGCGCATCGGTGGCCAGGCAGACCACAATCGAACCCATGCCCGGATGCGGTAGCGAGGCTCGCAAAAACGGCGAATCGACCTGCTCCATATAGCGCCCGACCGGGTAGCCGTCGACCCGCAATTCATTGCGAATGCCGTGGTTGGCCTGAACGATCGCGCCCACCGTCCAGCCGCCTTGAGCGCTGCTCAACCGGCGCGACGCGTTGCCGATGCCGCCCTTGAATTCATGGCAGATCATGCCGCTGCCCCCGCCCACGGCACCCTCCTGTAATGCCCCTCCCGCGGCGTTTTGCATGGCTTGAGCGACGTGCTCGGGCTGGACGTGGAAACCGTTGATGTCGTTGATCAGGCCGTCATAGGTTTCCAGTACCACCGGCATGTTCCAGTAGAGACGTCCGTCGTTCGGCTGATGCTGTCGATCCAGCGCAATCAGCGCATCACGCACCACGCCGAGGCTGTGGGTGTTGGTGAAGGCAATCGGGCTGGTCAGCAAACCCGCCTCACGAATCCACTCAAGCCCGGTGGCGTCGCCATTGCCGTTGAGCACATGCACCCCGGCGAAACACGGTTGCTGGTTGGTCGAGCCCTGGCGTGGTTCGATCAGGGTAACGCCGGTGCAGATGTCGCGACCGGCGCTGGTGCGACCGCGCACGTTGCTATGACCGACGCGCACACCGGGCACATCGGTGATGGCATTGAGCGGGCCGGGGGTGAGTTGGCCGATGCGGATGTTGAGGTCTCGGGCGCGTGGTTTCATGGATTTCGTCTCTTTCTGGCAGAAATAAGGAAGGCAGGCTGATCACAAACCCTGTGGGAGCCGGGCAAGCCCGCTCCCACAGGTTCTTCTGGTGTTTTCAGGTAGGGTTACTGGCCGTTCTTGACCTTGCTCCACACCCGCGTACGCACGCGTTCGAGGGTTTTGGGCAGCGGTTCAAGGGTGTAGAGGGTCGCCATGGCAGCGGCAGACGGATAAACCGCCGGGTTGTCGCGTGTGGCTTCAGCCACCAGCGGCGTGGCCGCGCGATTGCCGTTCGGGTAGGAGAGGTGGCCACTGACCGGTGCAATCACCTCCGGGCGCAGCAGGTAATCGATAAAGGCCAGACCTTGTGCCCGGTTCTGCGCGTCCTTGAGCAACACCAGCGTGTCAAACCAGACCGGCGCGCCTTCCTTGGGCAGGCTGTAGGCGATCTTCACTCCGTTACCTGCCTGCTCGGCGTTGGTCTTGGCTTCAAGCATCGCCCCCGACCAGCCGACGGCCACGCAAATGTTGCCGTTGGACAGGTCGCTGATGAATTTCGACGAGTTGAAATAGGCAATGTGCGGGCGCAGTCTCAGCAACAGCGCCTCGGCTTTTTTATAGTCTTCGAGGTTCGTGCTATTGGGCGGCAAACCCAGATAGTGGAGCGCCACTGGAAGCATTTCCGACGGTGAATCAAGCATCGCCACGCCACACTGGCCGAGTTTGGCGAGGTTCTCTTCCTTGAACACCAGATCCCACGAATCCAGCGGCGCCTTGTCACCTAAAGCGGCGCGGACTTTGTCGACGTTGTAGCCGAATCCATTGGTGCCCCACAGGTACGGCACCGCGTATTGGTTGCCTGGATCGTTGTTCGCCAGTTTCGCCAGCAGATCGGTGTCGAGGTTCTTCCACCCCGGCAGTTGATCGCGCGGCAACGGGGCGAGGGCGCCGGCCTTGATCAGTGTCGGCAAGCTGAAGTTGCTCGCCACCACCACGTCGTAGCCGCTGCGGCTGGTCATCAATTTGCCTTCGAGCACTTCGGCACTGTCGAAGGTGTCGTAAACCGGCTGGATACCGCTGTCGCGCTGGAAATCGTGCAGTGTGTTCGGGCCGATGTAGTCGTACCAGTTGTAGACGTGCACGCTCGGTGCATCGGCGGCGTTGGCGGCTGATACGACGCCAAGGCAGGCGAGCAGGCCCAAGTTGATATAGCCACGATGACGAAGCATGATGCGGCACTCCTGGCCTGTGCAGGCCGGTGATAAACAGGAGTGGTCAGCCTATCGGCCGGATCACGCCTGACCCATTCCCATCATGGGTTACTCAAAAGGGGTAGAGCGTGGACGCGTTGTTGCAGGAGTTGCCGGTGCATCAAAGTCTGGCGCGGGTGTTTGCCGGGGTCGGCCAGGACGGTTTCTGGCGCGCGGTGGTGGATACCTTGCGTCTGCTGGTGCCGCTGGATAACGCGCTGGTCGCGGTCATGAAGGCCGGCCAGGCGCCGCAACTATTGATCGACTTCGACAGCAAGGGCCGCGCCGACGAGCAGGAAGAACTGGCGGATTACACTTCGGGCATGTACCTGCTCGATCCGTTTTACCAAGCCGCCGCGACCGGCATAACCGACGGTTTGCACAGCCTGGCCTCGGTGGCACCGGACCAGTTTCTGCACAGCGAGTATTACCAGAGCTACTTTCGCTCGGTGGTGGGCGAGGACGAGTTGCAGTTCATGATCAACGTCGAGGGCGGCGTGCTCGGCTTGTCACTGGGGCGTTCGACGACGTTTGATCTGGCGGAGCAGGGCAGTCTGCTGTGCGTGCGCGATTGGGTGCTGGCGGCGATGCGCCGGCATGTGCAGTTGTTGCCGCCGCAGGGGGCGGTGGCTGAAGTGGTCGCCGGGGATCTTGCGACGTTGCTTGATCGGTTTGATGCGCGGTTGACGGCGCGTGAGGTCGATACCGCGCGGCTGATTCTGCAGGGTTTCTCCAGCAAGGCGATGGCCCAGCAGATGGGGATTTCGCCGGAGACCGTCAAAGTCCATCGGCGCAATCTTTATCACAAGCTCAATGTGACCGGGCATGGCGAACTGTTTGCGCTGGTGCTGAAACCAATGCAAACCCTGTAGGAGCTGCCGAAGGCTGCGATCTTTTGATCTTGTTTTAAGGGGCAAGATCAGAAAATCGCAGACTTCGGCAGCTCCTACAGGGGATTTTTTGTGGTTCAGGAGATGCGTTGGAAGATGAGGGCTTTGAGGCCGCTTTCGGCGTCGATGTCCGGAAATTCCGGTGGATTCTTCAGGCGCTGCTCGAAGCGCAAACTCGGCGCCTCCTGCGTCACGCCATCAATCAAAAAGTCCGGGCCGAACGCCGGATCATTCATGCACGCCAGCACAGTGCCCTGCGCGGTCAGCAGTTCCGGCAGGCGGCGCAGCACGCGCTGGTAATCCTTGGTCAGCAGAAAACTGCCTTTCTGGAACGATGGCGGGTCGATGATCACCAGATCGTACGGGCCGCTGTTGATCACCTTGCCCCAGGACTTGAACAGATCGTGGCCCAGGAAAGTGACTTTGCTCAGGTCATGCCCGTTCAACCGATGGTTGTCGCGGCCGCGGCTCAAGGCTGCGCGGGACATGTCCAGGTTGACCACATGGCTGGCGCCGCCTTCGATGGCCGCCACGGAAAAGCCGCAGGTGTAGGCGAACAGGTTCAACACGCGTTTGCCGTTGGCTTGCTCGCGCACCCAATCGCGCCCATAACGCATGTCGAGAAACAGCCCGGCGTTTTGCTTGCGGCCAAGATCAACGCGGTATTGCAGGCCGCCCTCGACGATGGTCATTTCGTCGATCTCATCCCCCTGCAGCCATTCGGCAGTGCTTTGAGGCAGATAGCGATGCTGGATCAGCAGGGTGTGCGCGCCGGATTGCTGCCACTCGGTTGAACCGCTGACGTCCATCAGCAAACGCTTGAGGTCGTCAAGCTGCTCGGGCGCAGGCTCTTTGAACAGCGACACCAGCACCACGCCTTGCAACCAGTCCACGGTCAGCTGTTCCAGTCCCGGCCAGCAACGCCCGCGCCCGTGGAACAGACGACGGGTTTCGCTCGGCGCCGCCGCGAGCGCGGGCAGCAAATGGGCGTGGAGGGTGGCGAAGGCTTCAGGGTTCATCGGTCACGGTCGGCAAACAAAAGGGTTGGCATTTTAACCACAATCAGGGCATCACGAACGGTTGTCGCGGGCAGACCGGCAAGAGCTTTTGGAAAAGACCTGTATCAAAAATGAATTTCTGCAAAAGCCGCTGCTCATACCAGTTAGCAGCGGATTTAAACCGCTAAATCGTTAATGCAATTCAGGGAGTGCAGTTCCATGTGCCCAACACCGATGGCGGACACGCACCTTCCTGACGGATTGATTCTGGTGGTTGAGGATGATCCGTTGATTCTGGAGTTTCTTTGCGAAATTCTTCAGGAGGAAGGTTTCAAGGTCGAGCCGCATACCAGTGCCGATGCGGCATCGATCTATCTGGAGCAGCATGCGCAGCAAGTGGCGTTATTGCTGACCGATATCACCATGCCCGGCACCATGAATGGTGCGGATCTGGCCAATCTGGTCGGCGAACGCTGGCCAGAAAAACCGGTCATGGTGATGTCTGGCTATGAAACGCCGGAGTCGTCCGGAGTCAAGCGCGAGGTGGAATTCATCAAAAAGCCTTGGGCCATAGGTCAGTTACTGGACTGTGTGGACAGCGCGTTGAAGCCGAAGGCGCCGCAGTTGCATTGACAGGCTGGGTGCAACGGCCAGGCAAGTGCTACATTGCCCGGCCAACCTGCCAGCCCTTGCCAGAGGATGCGATCCTTTTGTCTGCTCACGATTCTGTTTTCGACCGCGCGTTCGGCGCGTTCCTCTTCGACATGGACGGCACCGTCCTCAATTCCATCGCCGCTGCCGAGCGTGTCTGGGCAGCGTGGGCGGAGCGTCATGGGGTGGACGTCGCGACGTTTTTGCCGACCATTCATGGCGCACGTGCCATCGACACCATCCGGCGTCTGAACCTGCCGGGTGTGGACGCCGAGGCGCAAGCGGCGTTCATCGCGCAAGCGGAAATCGAAGACGTTAAAGGTGTTGTCGAGATTCCCGGCGCAAGGGCGTTTCTCAATAGTCTGCCCGCCGAACGCTGGGCGATGGTGACGTCGGCCCCCCGGGATCTGGCCTTGCGCCGGATGGCAGCGGCTGGCATCGACGCGCCTGCATTGTTGATCACCGCCGAGGATGTACAGGCCGGCAAGCCCGACCCCGCCGGTTACCTGCTGGCGGCTAGCCGCCTGGGAATTGAGCCCGGCGACTGTCTGATCTTCGAAGACGCGATCGTCGGCATTCAGGCCGCCGAAGCCGCAGGTGCGCCGCTGATGATCATCACTACAACGCATCAGCACCCGCTTGAAACTTCGCACGCGACCCTGGCCAGTTACGACGCAATCAGTGCCAGCTTCGACAGCGACGGCCAACTTCGACTGCAAAAAAACTGACACCCCGCAAAACGTGTGGGCGCTGGCCTGCCAGCGATGGCAGAAGCTCAGGCAATTAACGTACAAGCTCGGCGGGCCTCATCGCTGGCAAGCCAGCTCCCACAGAATCGGGTGTGCTGTTCGACCGGTGATCAGCCGCCACGCCAGTGCGGCAAACTCGGACTATCCTAGGCGGAGCATTTTTTTGCGCTTATGGGGTACTCGCGATGATCAACCTGGCCACTGCCCATCTGTTCGCCAATTACAAAACCTGGGCCAACCGACGCTTGTTTGACAGCCTCGAAGCATTGCCGCCGGGGGAAACCACCCGGGAACGCAAAACCATCTTCAAGAACATGATCGGCACCCTGAACCACATCTACGTGGTTGATCGCATCTGGCAGGCGCATCTCGAAGGTCGCGAGCATGGTTTCCAGTCTTCCCACGATCTGGTGCACGCTGACCTCGGGGAATTGCGCCAGGCCCAGCAGGAAGTCGACAGTTGGTACCGCAGCTGGAGCGCGCAACAGACCGAGGCGTCGCTGAGTCGCGAGATCGACTTCAAATTTGTCTCCGGCGATGGCGGAACCATGAACGCCGGGGCGATTCTGCTGCATGTGATCACCCACAACAGCTATCACCGTGGCTGGGTGATCCAGATGTTTTTCGAGATTCCACAGATGCCACCGATGACCGACCTGCCGGTGTATCTGCGCGAGGTTGACCCTCATTTCAATGCACTTATTGCGCCTGCAGCGGCAGCGGAGCCGACATATGTCGGGCAATCAACGAACGCAGCCAGCGCTCCGCCGGGTCGTTGTCGTTAACCCCGTTCCAGACCATCGACAGCTCCGAGGGCACGATGTCGAACGGTGGGTCGTCGGCGCGCAAACCATTGCTGCCTTCGACCAACGCGCACGCGGCGAAATCCGGCACCGTGGCGAGCATGTCGGTGCCGGCCAGAATCGCCCGCAACCCGGCGAACTGCGGCACCGCCAGCACCACGCGACGGCAACGATTGACTCGAGCCAAATCGTTGTCGATAGCTCCGCCCAAATCCCCGGAAAATGACACTAGCGCGTGGGGGCGCTCACAGTAATCGTCCAGGGTCAGCGCGCCGGGGCGGTCGTCGGCGCGCAGAATCTTGCAACGCAGGTCGCGCAGTTTTTTCCGTTTGGCGTTGGCCGGCAGCTCGGTGGTGTAGCTCACGCCCACGGAAATTTCGCCGGTGGCGAGCATTGATGACATCAGCAGGAAATTCACCCGGCGGATTACCACCACGACATTGGGGGCTTCTTCGCGCAGTTGTTGGAGCAGCGGCGGCAGCAGGCCGAACTCGGCGTCGTCGGACAAACCGATGCGGAACACCTCGTGGCTGGCCAACGGGTCGAAGTCCTTGGCCCGGCTGACCGCGCCTGAGATGGTGTCCATCGCCGGTTGCAGTTCTTTTAGGATTGCCAGCGCGCGTTGGGTCGGCTCGAGGGTACGGCCGTTGCGCACCAGCAGCGGATCGTCGAACAGATCACGAAGGCGAGCGAGGGAAGCGCTGACCGCCGGTTGGCCGAGGAACAGTTTCTCCCCGGCGCGGGTCAGGTTCTTTTCGAACATCAGGGTTTCGAAAATCACCAGCAGGTTCATGTCGACGCGACGCAGGTCGTTGCGGTTCATGCTGGAAGGCTCGTTTGGGGCGGAGTCTTTTCATTAAAGCAGCAATGACTGCAAGCGCTGGTTATTGAGCGGGTTGCGGATCGGTGTCTGGCTCTGGATTTGTCCCTGACTGTAACCCTCTACCAGAGGGAGAGGGGACTGATTCGGGAATATTGAAGAAGTGCGCCGACCTGGGAGATTGGCTTTGAATCCATAATCGACTGGATCTTTCAGGTCGGCGCTTTAAGCCGCACAATGCGGTCAGTCCCCTCTCCCTTGGGAGAGGGCTAGGGTGAGGGGCTGCGGACGGTCAGTCGCCAGGGCTGTTGGAGTCCGTCAGGACTTCGCGGAACGTCTCCACCAACGGTCGCAAATTGATCCGGTGCCACGCCGCCCATAGCGGTGTGGTAAACGCCAGCCACGGCACTTCGCGCAGCACCACACCCGGTGGCGCGTTGTGGCTCAGCCCCTTCTGAATCATCGCGATCCCCAGCCCCGACGCCACTAGCCCCAGCGCGGTAAAGGGCTCGGTGGCCTGCATGCGCACATCCGGGGTGAAGCCTGCGCGGATGCACGCGCTGACAAACTCGTCGTTTGCACCCTGGCGCGGCTGCACGCCGATCCATTCCTGATCGGCCAGATCCTCCGGTTTCAGCAAGGGCTTTTGGGCCAGCGGATGCTGTTCCGGCAATGCCAGCAGCATCGGATCATCCAGCACCTGAAAGCCGAGCAGATCCGGATCGTCATCGGTCGGCGGCTCGCTCACCAAGGCAATATCGAGACTACGCTGACGCAGGCCTTCCAATTGCTCGGCGGAGCTCAAGTTGTACAGCGCGACATGCACATTGGGCCGGTCCACCCGCAACACGCGCAAGGCGTTGGGCAGGACGCCGGCGTGCATGGCGTTCTCGATGTAGCCGATGCACAAGCCGCCTTCTTCGCCACGGCCCAGACGCTTGCCGAGAGATTCCAGGCGATTGGCATGAGTCAGCAGAGCACGGGTTTCAGCGAGGAAAGTCTGGCCATCGCGGGTCAGGCGAATGCGCTGCTGGCTGCGCTCGAACAGCGTCAGGCCCAGGCGCTCTTCGAGTTGGGCAATTTGCCGGCTCAGCGGCGACTGGGAAATATGCAGGCGTTCCGCTGCGCGGCCGACGTGCTCTTCCTCGGCGACGGCGACGAAGTAGCGCAATTGGCGAATGTCGATCATGTCAGACCTCTGGGGACTCAAGTGCTGCGAATTATGTCTTGGACGGTCTAGTCGTCGCAATCTAGGATTTGCTCAACGGTCACGCAGACCCCGAACGAATGAGGACAATCCAATGAGCTTGAAAGACAAACTGCCCGGCCAGCTGGGCTTTGGCACCGCCCCGTTGGGCAACATGTTCCGCGCCATCGCGGAAGAAGAAGCGCAAGCCACCGTGCATGCCGCATGGGAGGCCGGCGTGCGTTACTTCGACACCGCGCCATTTTACGGCTCGGGTCTGTCGGAGATTCGTTTGGGTGAAGCACTCAAACAGTACAACCGCAATGACTACGTGCTCAGCACCAAAGTCGGCCGGATCATTCTCGATGAAATCGAAGACGCTGCCGCCCGTGATCTGGGTGAGAAGAGCGGGGTGTTCGAACACGGTCGTCCGAACAAGATCATCAACGACTACAGCGCCGACGCGACCCTGCGCTCGATTGAAGGCAGTCTCAAACGTCTGCAAACCGATCGGCTCGATATCGTCTGGGTCCACGACATCGCTCAAGACTTCTACGGCGATCAATGGCTGGAATACTTCAATCAGGCCCGCACTGGCGCCTTCAAAGTGCTGACCCGTTTGCGCGAAGAAGGCGTGATCAAGGGTTGGGGGCTGGGCGTGAACAAGGTCGAGCCGTGTGAACTGACGCTGGACCTGACTGAAGCGCAGCCGGATGGCTTCCTGTTGGCCGGGCGCTACACGCTGCTCGACCACGAACGTCCGCTGCAACGCTTGATGGATTCTGCGCTGGCGCAAAACGTTGAAATTGTCGTCGGCGGGCCTTACAGCTCGGGCATTCTGGCGGGCGGTGCGCACTTCGAATACCAGAAGGCCAGCCCTCAAGTCATCGCCAAGGTCGAGCAGATCAAACGCATTGCTGCCGCTTATAACGTTGATGTGAAAGCCGCGGCCCTGCAATTCTCCCTCGCCAATCCAGCGGTCGCCGCAGTGATTCCCGGGGCGAGCAAACCGGGGCGGATTGCTGAAGATGTCGCGGCACTGTCAGTGGTAATTCCTGCGGGGTTCTGGCAGGCCATGCGTGAAGCGAAACTGGTCTCCGAACGTGCACCATTGCCAATCGATGAGGTGAAAGCATGAAGATTGATCTGAGCGGGAAACTGGCAATTGTCAGCGGCAGCACCGCAGGCATTGGCCTGGGCATCAGCCAGTCGCTGGCCGAATCCGGCGCCACGGTGGTGGTGATCGGCCGCGACACGGCCAAGGTCGAACAGGCGCTGGCGAGCATTCGGCAGAAAGTGCCGGGCGCACAATTGCGCGGTCTGACGGCGGATCTGGGCACGGCGCAAGGCGCAGAGAAACTTTTCGCTGCGGAACCGAAAGCCGACATTCTGGTGAACAACCTCGGCATCTTCAATGACGTCGATTTTTTCGACGCACCGGACAGCGAGTGGACGCGCTTCTATGAAGTCAACGTCATCTCCGGGGTGCGCCTGGCGCGGCATTATGTGCCGGCGATGATCGAACAGGGCTGGGGGCGAGTGATCTTCCTGTCTTCAGAATCCGGGGTGGCGACGCCGGCCGACATGATCAACTATGGCGTGACCAAAAGCGCCAATCTGGCGGTCTCCCACGGCTTGGCCAAACGTCTGGCTGGCACCGGCGTGACGGTCAATGCGATCCTGCCGGGGCCAACCTTCACCGATGGCCTGGAGGAGATGCTCAAGGATGCCGCCGCCGAGTCCGGCCGCAGCCTGCGCGATGAAGCCGACGCCTTTGTGCGCAAGGCCCGTCCGACCTCGATCATCCAGCGGGTGGCCGATGTCGAAGAGGTCGCGCATCTGGTGACGTACATCGCCTCGCCGCTGTCCTCGGCCACCACCGGCGCCGCCCTGCGGGTTGATGGCGGTGTGGTCGACAGCCTGACTATCTGAATTTCTTAAGAGAGACGTTTTTATGGCAACTGCATCAGCAACAATCGATATTCCGGCTTCGGCCGATGAGGTCTGGCAATTGATCGGCGGCTTCAACACGCTGCCGGACTGGCTGCCGTTTATTCCAAGTAGCGAACTGAGCGATGGCGGGCGTGTGCGCAGCTTGAAAACCGCCGATGGCGCGGTGGTGGTCGAACGTCTGCAAACGTTCGATAACGCGGCGAAGACCTACAGCTACTCGATTGAACAGGCACCGTTCCCGGCCACCGACTATCTGGCGACAATCAAGGTCGAGGCCCAAGGGCAGGGCGCGCGAGTCACCTGGTCGGGCCGCTTCACCGCCAAAGGCGTGAGTGATGAGGAAGTGGTGGCGCTGTTCACCGGCATCTATCAAGGCGGCCTGGAGGCGCTGCGCGCGAACTTCCCGGCCTGATAGCCCCAACATAAAAACCTGTGGGAGCTGGCAAGCCAGCTCCCACAGGTTTTTTGTGCTGTTCGCAGAGTCTGCTGGCAACCCAAAGCCCTGTGGGAGTGAGCCCAATGATCAAGTCTGTGGAATCAGACTTTGCCGACAATCCAGCACCAGTTTCGCCCCACCGACATCACTGCTGCCCACCGCCAGATTGAAGCCATGCAAGCTGACAATCGCCGCCACAATCGACAACCCCAGACCAAACCCGCCTTGCGGTTGCCCAGCCTCGGCGCGATAGAAACGCTGGAACACCGCTTCACGCTCGGCCTCCGGAATACCCGGCCCTGAGTCGTGCACTTCGATTCGCGTGTGCCCGGCATCATTCACCCCGCGCAATATGACCGTGCCACCGGGTGGCGTGAATTTTATCGAATTGCTCAGCAGGTTCGCCAAAGCCTCGAACAGCAATGCCCGATCGCCATTGAGCGGTGGCAAGGTTTCCGGCATGTTCAGTTCAAAGCGCAGTTCACCTTCCTCGGCCAGTGGCAGATAAAACGCGTGCAGTTCTTCCAGCAACGACACCGGGTCGAGTTCGACAAAACCGGATCGCCGCTGACGATCCTCCAGTTCGGAAATCCGCAACAACCCACGAAACCGCGCCATCAGGGTGTCCGCTTCGGCCAACACCAGATCCAGTTGCGCCGCTTCTTGCGAGCCTTCGCCCGCCTGCTGTTGCATGCGATACAGCTGCGCGCGCAAGCGGGTCAGCGGCGTGCGCAAATCATGGGCGATGTTGTCGCAGACGCCTTTGACTTCGTTCATCAAGCGCTCGATGCGCTCAAGCATGGCGTTGACGATGGCGGCGAGCATGTCCAGTTCATCGCGGCGATTGGACAGCGGCAAACGGTGGGTCAGGTCCCCGGCCACGATGGACTGCGCACTCGCCTGAATCGCCCGGATGCGCCGCAACGGCCGCCGTCGCAGCAAATGCCAACCGGCAATCCCCGGCAGAATCGTCAGCGACACGCCCCAGAACAACGCATGCAAAATGATCTTCGTCACCGCGAACAGCGAACCGTTGTCACGCAGCAACACCAGCCAGCGGCCATCGCGGGTCTGGGTCGCGACGGCGTCGCAGCTGTCGCTGGGCAAGGTCGGATCATCGGAGTCGGCGCATTCGGCGAGCATGTGAATCTTGCCATCGAGCGGCAGGCCTTCGGGGATCTGCTGCAAGGCGCCACTGAGGTAAACGCCTTGGGCATCGAACAGGCCGTAGGCATCGATGCCGCGAATATCGAAGGTCATGCTGGCGGCGAGGGCGCCTTCCAGTTGCTCACCGCGAAAGTGCGAGAACAGATGCTGACGTTGCATCAGCGAATGTTTGGCGAGGTTGTCGAGGTAGCCGGAAACCTCGTAATACATGACCCCCATGAGGATCGCGCTCCAGGCCACGAACAGCGAACTGTACAGCGCCAGCAAGCGGCTGCTGGAAGAACGCCAGCCGTCAGACGGGTTCGGCAATGACATAACCGGAGCCTCGTACCGTGCGGATCAGCGGCACATTGCCCGCCGCGTCAATCTTCTTGCGCAAACGGCCGATGTGCACGTCGATCAGGTTGGTGCCGGGATCGAAGTGATAGCCCCAGACCTCTTCGAAAATCATCATCCGCGAGAGGATCTGGCCGCTGTTGCGCATCAGGAACTCCAGCAACTTGTACTCGGTCGGCAGCAGCGTCAGCACTTGTTCGGCGCGGCGTGCCTCGTGGCTGATCAGGTCCAGTTGCAAATCGGCGACCTGCAAAGTAGTGGCCTGGGTGGCGCCGCTGTTCTGCCGGCGCAGCAAGACTTCGACTCGCGCCGCCATCTCGTCGGTGGCGAACGGTTTGGTCAGGTAGTCATCGCCACCAGCGCGCAAGCCGCGCACGCGCTCGTCGACATCGGAGAGGGCGCTGATCATCAGAATCGGCGTAGCGACGCCCATCGTGCGCAAGGTGGTGACGATGGCCAGACCGTCGAGCTCCGGCAGCATGCGATCGAGAGTGATCAAGTCGTAGTTGCCGCTCACGGCACGGTCGAGGCCCTCGCGGCCATTGTCGACCCAATCCACATCGAGGCCGTGGCTGCTCAATTCGGCGACGATTTCCCGGGCAGTCACGGCATCGTCTTCGATGGTCAAAATACGTGTCATAGGGCTCGCCTTGATCGGTTCAAACGGAATAGCAGCATTTTGCCAAGAATTTTCCGTGGCGCTTTAAATTAACTTTCATGTTGTAGCCACCATTGGGCGGGGTCGAGGATTAATTTTCCGGAACATTGATATCATCTGGCCATAATCTCAACAGGGAGTGGTTCCGTGCGCATGTTCAATCGCTTTGGCTGGATGCCTTTTTTCGCTGTGCTGCTGGCCTTGCTCAGCGCTTCGGCAGTCGCCGCCAATACCCCGTGCTCGGGCAAGAAAGGTGGAATTGATCGCTGCGACGGCGACCTGTTTCTGTGCAATGACGGCTCTATCAGTGGCTCGAAGAAAAGCTGTACGGCGATGTACGGCAACCAGGGCCAGAGCCGACCGCAAACGCTGCTGCAAAGCGACGATGGATGCGCCTGTGGCACGGGTTCGTTTTGCACCGGGCCACGGGGCGGGGTGTACTGTCTTACCCCCAGTGGCAACAAGAGTTACAAGCGTAAGTGATCGTCTTTTGGCCAATGCATAAAACCCGCTGAATTCAGCCACTTGTTGCAATTTGCAACGTCCTCAGAAGTTCAGATTTTCTAACGTCTTGAAATAAAAGGATTTATTAAATTCGCGCAACTGGCACGGTCGCTGCAATTCCTCACCCGACGAGTTGTAACGACATTTTTCATGCCTGGAGCACTACAACAATGAATAGATCCTCTGATGGTTTTTATGCTGCCTACGAAGGAGAGTCGAGCAACGTTTCAGGGGTATCCTGGGGCGCGATCTTCGCAGGTGCCGCGGCGGCCGCTGCACTGTCGATGATTCTGGTGCTGCTGGGCTTCGGGTTGGGTTTCTCTGCCGTTTCACCTTGGGCCGGGGAGGGCGTCAGCGCCAAGGGCCTGGGTATTTCAACGATCGTCTGGCTGGCGGCGACGCAAATCATCGCTTCCGGGCTGGGTGGCTACATCGCCGGCCGCCTGCGGGTGAAGTGGGCGAACATGCACGGTGACGAGGTGTATTTCCGCGACACCGCCCATGGCTTCCTTGCCTGGTGTGTGGCGACCTTGGTGACGGCGGTGCTGGTCGTTGGCTCGGTCAGCAGTGTCATCAGCGGCGGCGTTCAGGCCGGTGCCAGTGTTGCCGGTGGTGCAGCGAGCGCCATGACCCAGGCGGCCGGCACGGCTGCAGCCAATACCGACAGCAACCAGTATGGTTACTACATCGACAACCTGTTCCGCGATGACCGTCCAGCGTCCGTCAGTGATGACGCGGCACACGGCGCAGTGGCCCGGATCTTCACTGAGAGTCTGGCCAATGGTCAGCTCAGCGCCGAAGACCGCACTTACCTCGCGCAACTGGTTGCACAGCGGACCAACCTGAGTCAGGCCGACGCCGAACGTCGTGTCGATGAAGTGTATGCCCGCACTCAGAAAGCCATTGCCGACGCCAAGCTGAAAGCTCAGCAAGCCGCCGATACCGCCGCGAAAGTCGCTGCCATGACCTCGCTGTGGATGTTCGTTGCGCTGTTGGCCGGTGCGTTCTTCGCAAGCTTTGCAGCCATCTTCGGCGGTCGTCGTCGGGATGCGGTCGAGTACGTTGAAGTCGACACCTACACCACTACCTCCACACTGCCTCCAGTTCGTTAAACAGGGAGAATCACCATGCGCTCACTACTGCTGTTTTTCCTCGGTATTCCGATCCCGATCATCATCCTGATTGCGCTGTTCGTACACTAATTGCTCTATTGAGGCTCATGCCTCGGCCGCTTCTGCCTTCGGGTAGAAGCGGCTTTTTACATTTCAGACATCATGAAACCCCTGTGGGAGCTGGCTTGCCAGCGATGACGGTTTATCTGCTGGCATATTTGCTAACTGGATGAACGCCATCGCTGGCAAGCCAGCTCCCACAGGGACTGTAGCGGTTTCAAATGACAGTGCTTTTCCCCGACCTGGATCAATATTTCAGCTGGCGATATCGCCTAACGTAAATGATCCAGGCCTTTGCTAAAACATGAACTACATTGTTCTCGCGCGCACCTCGTTGCGCTGACGGAGTACCTCGCGAGCCCGCCCGAGCCAAGAATCAAACGGGACGCAAGGTGTAGTGCAGCAAGGAGCTGACACAACCTCAACCGAACCTTTTCACGGATGAACATCGCAATGCACTGCCTAGAAAGAACCTTCGATATCCAGCCCTTGGCGCAGGCGGATATGACCGTGCACATCAACGGTCAACCGGTCACTGCCGCCATCGGCGAAACCGTCCTCAGCGTTATCCAGTCCCTCGGCGTGCGCCAGATTGCGCGCAACGATCATGATCAGATCAGCGGCGCGTACTGCGGCATGGGCGTGTGCCAGTGCTGCCTGGTGAAAATCAATGGCCGGCATAAACGCCGTGCCTGCCAGACCGTCGTGCGTGATGGCATGCAGATCGAAACCCAAGTCAACCGCATCGCCGGGCAGGAGGTCGTATGAGTCTGCAACCGGTGATCGTCGGCGGTGGTCCGGCGGGGATGGCGGCGGCCATCGAACTGGCGCGACATGGCGTGCGCTGCACTTTGCTGGAAGAGGCCTCGCGCCTCGGCGGTGTGGTCTATCGCGGGCCGCTGCGTGACGGCGTGCAGCTGGACTATCTCGGGCCACGTTACTCCGAATCGCTGGGCAAACTGCATGGTGAATTCCAGGAGCAATCGGGGTTGATCGACGTGCGCCTCAATCACCGCGTGGTCGGCGCCGAAGGCACCCGCGCGCTGGTAGTGCTGGACGCTGACGAGCAGCTTCACGAGATCGAGTATCCACAGTTGTTGCTGTCGGCCGGCTGCCATGAGCGCAGCGTGCCGTTTCCCGGCTGGACCCTGCCAGGGGTGATTCTGCTCGGCGGCCTGCAACTGCAAATCAAAAGTGGCGTGGTCAAACCGCGAGGCCCGGTGATTATCGCGGGGACCGGCCCACTGCTGCCGTTGGTGGCGACGCAACTGCATGCGTCGGGCGTCAAAGTCGCGGGCGTGTATGAGGCCTGCGCGTTCGGCAAGATCGCCCGCGAAAGCCTGGCGTTGCTGAACAAGCCGCAATTGTTCCTCGACGGCTTGAGCATGCTCGCCTACCTGAAACTGCACGGCATCGCGATGAATTACGGCTGGGGTGTGGTCGAAGCCCACGGCGAAGGCGAACTGAAAAGCGTCAGTGTCGCGCCGTACTCGCAGAGCTGGACGCCGGACATGTCCCGTGTCGAGCGCTTCGAGGCGCAGACCCTGGCGGTCGGTTACGGGTTTATTCCGCGCACCCAACTCAGTCAGCAAATGGGCCTGGATCACGGCTTCAGCGACGACGGTTATCTGCGCGCCCATTCAAATGTCTGGCAGCAAAGCAACCAGCCTCACATCCATCTGGCCGGCGACATGGGCGGGATTCGCGGTGGTGAAGCGGCGATGCTGGCCGGCAAGATCGCGGCGACGTCTATCCTGCTGCAACGCGGTGTGCTCGACGCGGATCTGGCGCAGGTTCGCCGCGACCGCTATCTGGGCAAACTCAAATCCATCGTGCGTTTTCGCGCGGCGGTGGATCGTTACACCGAACGCGGTGTTGGCCAGACCGCATTGCCGAACGCCGACACAGTGATTTGCCGCTGCGAACACGCGACCCGCGCCGACATCGATCTGGCGCTGGAGCAGGGCGTGCAAGACATTGCCAGCCTGAAAATGCGCACCCGCGTGAGCATGGGCGACTGTCAGGGGCGGATGTGCGTTGGCTACTGCAGCGACCGCTTGCGCCAGTCCACCGGACGCCAGGATGTCGGCTGGCTGCGCCCGCGCTTTCCGATCGATCCGATTCCATTTTCCGCATTCCAGTCTGTCGGCACGGAGGCCGCTTCCCATGAGTAAGTTCTACGACGTGGTCATCGCCGGCGGCGGTGTGATCGGGGCGTCCTGCGCCTATCAATTGTCCAAACGCAAAAACCTCAAGGTGGCCTTGATCGACGCCAAGCGTCCGGGCAATGCGACCCGCGCGTCAGCCGGTGGTTTGTGGGCGATCGGCGAGTCGGTGGGCCTGGGGTGCGGGGTGATTTTCTTCCGCATGATGTCGGCCAACCGCAAGCGCGCAACCCAGGGCGCGGCGGTGGCGGTGGACGCCAGCACGCCGCACATCCTGCCAGAGTCGTTCTTTGATTTTGCCTTGCAGTCCAACGCGCTGTACCCGGCGCTGCACCGTGAACTGAAAGACAATCACGGCATGGATTTCAAGTTCGAAAAGACCGGGCTCAAATTCGTGATTTATGACGATGAAGACCGGCTCTACGCCGAACATATCGTCGGCTGCATTCCGCATTTGGCCGATCAGGTGCGCTGGCTCGATCAAGCCGCACTGCGCGAAGCCGAGCCCAGCGTCAGTCATGAAGCACGCGGGGCGCTGGAGTTTCTCTGCGACCATCAGGTCAGCCCGTTCCGCCTCGCCGATGCCTACATGGAAGGCGCGCGGCAGAATGGTGTCGATATCTTCGTCAACACCAACGTCACAGGCGTGTTGCACCACGGTACACGGGTCACCGGCGTACAAACGGCTGAGGAGGGCGTGTTCCACTGCAAGACGCTGATCAATGCCGGCGGTGCCTGGGCGGCGGACTTGAGCGAATGGGCGACCGGCATCCGCATTCCGGTGAAACCGGTGAAAGGGCAGATTCTGCTGACCGAGCGCATGCCGAAAATCCTCAACGGCTGCCTGACCACCAGCGACTGCTACGTGGCGCAAAAGGACAACGGCGAGATCCTCATCGGCAGCACCACCGAAGACAAAGGCTTCGACGTCACCACCACCTACCCGGAAATCGCCGGGCTGGTGCAGGGGGCGGTGCGCTGCCTGCCGGAGCTTGCGCACGTCAACCTCAAACGCACCTGGGCGGGACTGCGTCCAGGTTCGCCGGATGAGTTGCCGATTCTTGGGCCAATGCGTGGAGTGGAGGGATATCTGAATGCGTGCGGGCACTTCCGTACCGGGATTCTGACCTCAGCCATTACCGGTGTGCTGCTGGATAAAATGGTCAACGACGAGCCGCTGCCTTTGGACATCACGCCGTTTCTGGCGGATCGCTTCGAGACAGCGCCGGTCAAGCAGACGCTCGAGTTAGAACCTGCCTGACCTGAGCAAGATTGATGTTGAACAGGCCGGCCTCTTCGCTGGCAAGCCAGCTCCCACAGTGGCCGAGTCGTATCGAAATTTTGTATACGACGCTGAATCCTGTGGGAGCTGGCTTGCCAGCGATGGCGGTCTGCGCGGCGCCTAATCTCTCAGGTTTTGCGCGATTCTTCTTCAAGTTGATCCGACTCAAACAAACGCGCCAGTTCCGCCCGGGCTTCCTGGGCGGTTTGCAGGACTTTGGCTGCGTCGTCATACACTGCGTGTTGCGCCTCCAGCACCTGTTCGTCGTGGTGCTTGAAGCGTTTGATCCGCGCATCGGCCTGGGCCTGGGTCAGCCCGAGGCCAACCAGCGTGCGCCGGCTCATTTCCAGACTTGAGTAGTACGTCTCACGAATCGCCTCGGCGCCAACATCCACCAAGCGGTGAACGTGCTGACGGTTACGGGCCCGAGCGATGATCTTCATGTGCGGGTAGAGCTTGCGCACCACCTCGGCGGTCTTGATATTCGTCTCCGGATCATCCGTGGCGATCACAAAATATTCCGCTTCACCGACCTTTGCAGCATGCAGAATTTCCGCGCGCATCGGGTCGCCATAAAACACCGGCACACCACCGAAACTGCGCGACAGTTCGATGGTTTCCACCGAGGTGTCGAGGGCGACAAACTTGATGTTCTGCGCCCGCAGAATCCGCGCAACGATCTGCCCCATCCGGCCCATGCCGGCGATCACCACGCGCGGCGTGTCCGTATCGATTTCGCGGAATTTCTCGGGTACTTCCACCGGTTGCACTTTTGGGCTGACCAGCCTTGCGCAAAGCAACAGCAACAACGGCGTCACGGCCATCGACAGGGTGATGGTCAGCACCAGCAGGTCATACAGACGCGGCTCGAACAGACCCTGATCGCGCCCGATCTTGAACACCACAAACGCGAACTCACCCCCCGCCGCGAGCACGATGCCGAGGCGAATCGCACTGACCTTGTTCAAGCCACCGGCCAGACGTCCCACCACAAACAGCAACGGCAGTTTCAAGCCGATCAACAATAGCGTCAGCCCCAGCACGGTAATCGGTGCGCTGAGCAACAGACTCAGATTGGCACCCATGCCGACGCTGATGAAAAACAGCCCCAGCAGCAGGCCTTTGAACGGTTCGATCTGCGCTTCCAGTTCATGGCGATATTCAGAATCGGCCAGCAGCAAACCGGCAAGAAATGCCCCCAGCGCCATCGACACACCGACCAGATCCATCAGCCACGCGGTGCCGATCACCACCAGTAGCGCGGTCGCAGTCGACACTTCCGGCAGACCGGTTTTCGCCACCACGCGAAACACCGGCCGCAACAGATAGCGCCCGCCGATCACCACCACAGCAATACCACCGAGCACCTGCAGGCTGTGCCGTACATCGTCGGCAGTGCTGGTGTGATGATCGACACCGGCCAGCATCGGCACCAGCGCGATCAACGGGATCGCAGCGATGTCCTGAAACAGCAGAATGGCAAACGCCAGGCGCCCGTGGGGGCTGGTCAGCTCCTTGCGCTCGGCAAGGCTTTGCAGGCCGAACGCGGTGGACGACAGCGCCAGACCGAGGCCCAGCACAATCGCGCTGTTCAGCGGCTGGCCGAACACGGCCAACGCCAGCACGCCAATCACCGACGCGGTCAGCAGCACCTGCGCCAGACCCACACCGAACACCGATCTGCGCATCACCCACAAGCGTCGCGGCGACAGCTCAAGGCCAATGATGAACAGCAGCAACACCACGCCCAGCTCCGAGATGTGCGCCACGCTCTGCGGATTGCCGATCAGGCCCAGCACCGACGGGCCGATGATCACCCCGGCAAACAGATAACCAAGCACCGCGCCCAATTGCAGACGTTTGGCCAAGGGTACGGTGAGCACCGCCGCGAGCAGAAAAACAACGGCGGCTTGCAACAAATTGCCTTCATGGGGCATGGGTTTACTCCTGACAACGGCACGGCGGGGGGCGACAAGGATAAAGGCTGAAACCTCGTCAAACCAAATCCCCCTGATTCGGATGATCAACACAATCCCCCTACACGGGGTAATTCAGATCTGTAACATATTGCATCAATTGGTTACATTTATAACCCAAGCGAATCAATCCCCGAGTCCCGCCATGGCCATCAACTTCGACCTCAACGATCTGCAAGCCTTTCGCGCCGTGGTCGAGCAGGGCAGTTTCCGCAAAGCCGCCGACACCGTGCGACTCTCGCAACCGGCCTTGAGTCGACGCATCGAGAAGCTTGAAGACGCCCTTGGCGTGAAACTGTTCGAGCGCACCACGCGCAAAGTCAGCCTGACCCAGGCCGGTCGCGGTTTCATGCCGAGTGTCGAACGTTTGCTGGACGATCTGGACGTTGCACTGCTGGGCATCAGCGAAGTTGCCTCGACCCGACTGGGCCACGTCACCGTCGCTTGCGTGCCCTCTGCCGCGTACTACTTCATGCCGCGTGTGGTTGCGCGCTATCACCAGCAATTCCCGCGCATCAAGGTCAAAGTCCTCGACGCCAGCGCCCACGACGTATTGAGCGCCGTGGTCAATGGCGAGGCCGATTTCGGTTTGAGTTTTATGGGCACGCAGGATGCCAAAGTCGACTTCGAGCCGCTTGTGCAGGAGTGCTATGTCGTGGCGTGTCGTCGCGATCACCCGTTGGCCGGGCGCAACAGCGTGACGTGGGACGAGTTCTACCAGCAGGATTACATCTCGCTGGACAAGACTTCCGGCAACCGTTTTTTACTCGATCAGGCCTTGAGCAGCGTGGTGCCGCAGCGTCAGAGCATCTGCGAAACCCGGCATGTGACAACGATGATTGGCCTGGTGGAGGCAGGGTTGGGCGTAGCGGCGGTGCCGCTGATGGCGATGCCGGGGCCGGATCATCCGATCCTGACGCGGATACCGCTGACGGATCCGCAAGTGATGCGCAGCGTTGGCATTATCAAGCGCCGGGATCGTACGCTGACCCCGGCGGCACTGGAACTGGAGCGGCTGGTGGAGGAAATGAAAGTCCAGCCGCCGATTATCAACGCTTGACCGAATCCAGCCCGGTCGCCTGCACGTCAGCTTGTGCGGCCGGCGCAGCGAGGTAGGCGAGTAACGCTTTGGCCTCGGCGGGATGTTGCGCGTTGACCGGAATACCCGCAGCGAAGCGCGTCACCGATTGCACCGACTCTGGAATCTTCGCCACAAAACTCACGCCTGGCACCGGCAGCAATTCGCTGACCTGCTGGAAGCCCAGTTGATAATCACCCGTGGCAACCACCGAGCCCACGGGGATTTTCGCGATCATCTTCGCCTTCGGTTTCAACTGATCTTCGATGCCGAGTTTCTTGAACAACTGCTGCTCGATGTACACGCCGCTGGCGCTGTCGGAGTACGCCACCGATTGCGCGTCAAGCAGGGTTTTCTTCAGGCTCTCGACGTTGCTGATGTCCGGTTTCGGCGCGCCAGCGCGTACCACCAGACCGATCCGCGAGTCCGCCAGTTCTACCCGCGACGCCGGGTCGACCTTGCCTTGTTTGATCAATTCGTCGAGGGCGTAGCCGACCATGATCACTACGTCGGCGTGCTCGCCACGCGCGAGGCGATTGGGGATCGCCTCTGGCGCCTTGCCCATCGACGGGCCGAACTGGGTGTCGAGGGTGTTGCCCGTGGCCGCGGCGAATTTCGGGCCGAGGATTTTATAGGCCGCGGTGAAGCCGCCCGAGGTCATCACGTTTACTTGTTCGGCGTGCGCCAGGGCGCTGAAAGCGAGGAGGGCGAGGGCGCCCAGATTCAACAGTTTTTTCATGGTCGTGGTTCCTTATGCAGTAGCCGGTTGCAGACGGCCGCCTGCGCGGCGATAGAGGTAAAGCGTCGCGAGCAATGCGCACAGCGCGCCGATGCTCATCCAGTAACCCGGCGCGGCTTTGTCGCCGGTGTACTGAATCAGGAAGGTCGACATCGCCGGCGTGAAACCGCCGAAAATCGCTGTGGCCAGGCTGTAGGCGAGGGAGAAACCGGCGACGCGTACTTCCACCGGCATGATCTCGGTGAGCGCCGGAATCATCGCGCCGTTGTACAAACCGTAAATAAACGACAGCCACAACAGCGACAGCAGCATGTGGCTGAAACTCGGTGCCTGCACCAGGTACGACAGCGCCGGATAGGTCGTGGCCAAGGCCAGCAGCGACATCGCGATCAGCACCGGACGACGACCGATGCGGTCGGACAACATGCCGCCGATCGGCAGCCAGAAGAAGTTCGACACACCCACCAACAGTGTTACCAGCAACGCGTCGGAAGTGCTCAGGTGCAGCACGGTTTTGCCGAAGGTCGGCGCGTACACGGTGATCAGGTAAAACGCGGTGGTGGTCAGGGCGACCATCAGCATCCCGCCGAGCACCACGCTCCAGTTCTGGCCGAGGGTACGGAACACTTCGCCCATGCTCGGGCGGTGCTTGCGTGCGGCGAACTCTTCGGTTTCCGCCAGATTACGGCGCAGGAAAAAGATGAACGGGACGATCATGCAGCCGATGAAAAACGGAATCCGCCAGCCCCAATCGGCAACCACGTCCGGCGCCATCCACGCGTTCAGCGCGTAACCCAAGGCAGCCGCGACGATGATCGCCACTTGCTGACTCGCTGATTGCCACGCGGTGAAAAAACCTTTGCGGCCCGGCGTGGCGATCTCGGAGAGATACACCGACACGCCACCCAGTTCCGCACCGGCCGAGAAACCCTGCAACAGCCGCCCGATCAATACCAGCGCCGGGGCGAACAGGCCGATGGTTTCGTAACCGGGCACCAATACAATCAATATCGTGCCGCTGGCCATGATCGACAGGGTGACGATCAACCCTTTGCGCCGACCGACATCATCGATGTAGGCGCCAAGCACAATCGCCCCCAGCGGACGCATCAGGAAACCTGCGCCAAACACTGCAAAGGTCATCATCAGGGAGGCGAATTCACTGCTCGCCGGAAAGAACACCGCCGCGATCTGCGTGGCGTAGAAGCCGAACAGAAAGAAGTCGAACTGTTCGAGGAAGTTACCCGAGGTCACTCGGAAAATGGCACCGGCCCGCGAGCCGCCGTGTGGGATTGAGGCTGTCATAGAAAAGAACTCCACCGCTTTTATGACGTGCGCTACGGGGAGGCGGCGCACGGTTTTTATTGAGGCGGATGGTGGCGCAGTTGTAACAATCTGTTAATTGCATTGTTGGCATGGATTGATGCCGAAAGTGAATCAATGGCCTGGCATTGCGATCAACGGTGGGAGCGAGCCTGCTCGCGAAGGCGTGCGTTCAGGCGATGGAGATGTTGCCTGTACCGGCCTCATCGCTGGCAAGCCAGCTCCCACAGGTTTTTGAGGTGTGCACAACTGTTGAATGCATTACCCATCCTTTGGTGCTGGCGTTCCAGCCCTCAGGTATTTGCAATGTGCACAAATAGTGAGTTCACCGTGGATCCCTGTGGGAGCTGGCAAGCCAGCTCCCACAGGTTTTTGAGGTGTGCACAACTGTTGAATGCATTACCCATCCTTTGGGGCTGGCGTTCCAGCCCTCAGGTATTTGCAATGTGCACAAATAGTGAGCTCACCTTGGATCCCTGTGGGAGCTGGCTTGCCAGCGATGGCGGTGGGTCAGGCGACGCTGACTTCGTCACGAGCAGGCTCGCTACCGCTGTCATCCGCCAAGGCCTGCGCAGTCAGCAATGGCGGTAGCGGGCAATCGAGCAAATCCGCCACCGCGCGAAACACCTCTGTCTCTGCCACGGTAATCACGCCGTCGTGCATCACGCATCGGGTCATGGCGTTGAGCAGGGCGGGCCGCTCCTCTGGCATGAGGTGGCGCAGACGCTTGATCGCCGCTTCCAGCCCCGTCAGTTCCTCCAGCTCGACGCGCATTTCCTGCGGCCGTTCGAACGTCAGGCCTTGCCAGGCAAATTGCAATGCCTGCGATGCTGCCGGCATGTTCTGCTGCCCGGCGCGGGCGAGTGCGGTGAGCAGCGCCATGAGCTCTTCGGCGCACTGGAACAAACCAAACTTGAATTGCACTGGTGCGGCGCCCTCTACATTGCGCTCGACAATCCGTAACAACGTCCACTCCAGCAGCTCGGTTTCGTTGTCGGCTTCGATCAACCGATTCAGATTGTGCTTGACCTTGGCGAAGGGTTTTTTGCCAAGTTGTTGCAGGCTTGGAATGGCCAGGTCCAGCAATGGCAGACGCAGGCCAGGATTGAGCGACGACAAAGGTTCGCGCAGCAGGTTCAGGGTGCTGAACATACTGTCGTCGATTGCCTCGCGCAGTATCTCCAGTTGCACGCCCAGCAAGGAAACCGAGCGCGACAGCAGCAGTCCATAGACGATGGCCTCCGCACCGTCGACAGTGCGTGCCGCCGCTTTGAGCGATTGCGGAATGTCTTCCAGCATGCGCCGCGCTTCGATCAGATGTTCGGCTTGCGGCGCGCCGATGGCGGCAACGGAAGCCTGAATCGAGTTCATGTCGTAAAGCACCGCCATGGCCGCAGCAGGCACGCCGCCGAACGCATCGGGTACGGGCAGAACGACAGTGGGCCGGGTCTCGGTCAGCGGTGCTGCGATCTTGCTGAAGCTGCCATCCCATTGCGCGTCGACCCGGCGGATTCGCTCATTCAGATCCGGATGCGATGCCAACGAGTCAGAGCTTGTGGCGCCCGGGCCGAAATACAGGTGGCTGTATTCCTCGGCCCGGGGGGATTTGATGGCCGAGCCGAGTTCATAACCGCCAATTTTCTTCAACGCACCGGCGATGCCTTGCGGATTGCGGGTGTATTGCACCGCGGTGGCATCGGCCAGAAACTCGCGCTCCCGACTGATTGCAGCTTTGATCCGATTGCCAAATATCGTCCCCGTGATACCGACAATCAACAGTGCAAAGCCGATCAACATCGGGATGGCCACGAACTTGTTGCGACTCACTGGCGTTTTACCGACGTGCTCCGTGCCCTGGAGGATATAGGAGCCGGTCAACCCCAGTACCATGATCCCGTGGACGATGGCGACCAGCCGCGTATTGAGGCGCATGTCGCCGTTATAGATATGGCTGAACTCATGGGCGATCACCCCTTGCAGCTCTTCGCGGGTCAGCAGATTGATCGCGCCCTGGGTGACGCCGATGACCGCATTCTGTGGCGTGAGTCCCGCAGCGAAAGCGTTTATGCCCAGATCGGGCAGCAAGTACACCGAGGGCACGGCGGTGCCGGATGCGATGGCCATTTCTTCCACCACGTTGAGCAAACGCTGCTCTTCGAGCGTCTGCGCGCTGTGGTTGATCAGCCGGCCGTCGAGACGCCGCGCAACCACTTTGCCGCCCTCGGACAACTCCCAGTGTTTCGACAGACTGCCCATCAACACAATGCTGATGATCACCGCCGACACGGTGCCGACCAGTTGCCGATTCAGCTCCAGATCGATAATGACGTTTCCGTCACCATCCTCGACCGGAATGACCATGAGCAGGCAAGACATCGCGATCAGGCTGAGTACCGCGAGCATCATCAAAAAAATCAGCAGCAGGGTGCGTCGCTTGGCTTGACGCTGTTGTTCAAAAAAATTCATTTCGCCATCCGTTGGCCAGGGGTCAGAACGAAACCTTTGGAGCTTCCTGAATGGCCGCGCTGTCGGCAAACGTCAGCGGCGATGCATCAGCACCGTGGCCCAACAGCGGGGCGAACAAGGCGGCGGGGAAACTTTGCTTGAGTGTGTTGTAGGTCATCACCGCATCGTTGTAGGCCTGGCGGGAGAAACTGACTTTGTTTTCGGTGCTGCTCAGCTCTTCGCTCAGTTGCTGCATGTTTTGTGAGGCTTTGAGATCCGGGTAGGCTTCGACCGTGACATTCAGCCGGCCCATGGCACTGCTCAATGCGCCGTCGGCCTGACCCAGTTGTGCCATGTTCTGCGCATTGCCCGGCTGCGCCTGAGCTGCCTGCAATCCGGCCAGCGCAGTGTTGCGCGCAGCGATCACGGCCTCCAGGGTTTCACGCTCATGAGCCATGTAACCCTTGGCGGTGGCCACCAGGTTGGGGATCAGGTCGTAGCGGCGCTTGAGTTGTACTTCCAGTTGCGCAAAGGCGTTTTTGATCTGGTTACGTCGGGCGACGAGATCGTTGAAGAGTTTGATGGCATAGAGGGCGAGGAGCCCGGCAACGACCAGAATGATAATGAGGGTGCTGTTCACGGTGATGTCCTTGTTCACGCGGCAGAAAGGGGCGCGGCATGTTAGCGCAAACGCCTGCTCGCGGCAGCCGCGTTTTCGGGCATTGCAAAGTATTGGAAGTGCCGTCCCCATCGTTGGCAAGCCAGCTCCCACACAGATCTGTAGGCAGTTCAAGTTTTGTAACCGACATCGAAACCTGTGGGAGCTGGCTTGCCGGCGATGACGGCCTGTCTAACGAAAGAAATCCCCCTGCCAGTCCAAACAAAAAACAAGGAATGATTTCGGCGCTGTGCAGTCGGAGTTCAGGTAACACATATCTCTGGAGGTTCACCGATGAACAGCAAAACCCTATTCGCCAGCCTGGCCCTGGTCGCCGGCATTGCCGGGATCAGCCCGATTGTTCAAGCGGCGCAAACCTCGAATGACCCCTCCGTCCAGTCCCCCGTCAGCGATCGCGAACTAAAGATCAACGACCGCGCGCCAGACGTTTATCAGCGCAGTGACAAAGCCTTGAAAAACTGGAAAGCGAAAGGTTTGAAAGCACCGGTTGAGCAAGCGCAGTGGGTGCAGATCAATGATCAGTACGTGATGGTGATGATCACCAACGGGACCATTGTCGAGATGCAGCCGGTAGAGCGGTAGTCCATCAGGTAACAATTGGCCAGGGAGGGCGAATTGCAATACGACGCCGTGCGAAGTAACCCGATGTGTTTTTGCTGCCGAGTTCATTAAGGAAGGTCTGAAGTACCCACCGATTTTTGAGGCCCTCGCTGCTTGAGGTTCAAAAAATCCAAGTCGGCCGAAAAACAGACCCTTCTTGTCTTTAATTCACGGCTCTTTCCTCTGATCGTGCTGT
>NZ_JACXXO010000046.1 GCF_017980685.1 Pseudomonas iridis | reverse complement strand
AGATGTCCTTCGCCGATGCTGAGTACGCCGGCAAACGTAAGCAGACCCGCCGTGAGCGCTTCCTGATCGAGATGGATCAGGTCGTGCCCTGGAAGGGCTTGATTGCCTTGATCGAGCCGCATTATCCGAAAGGTGAAGGCGGTCGTCCGGCGTATCCGTTGCTGGCCATGTTGCGGGTTCATCTGATGCAGAACTGGTTCGGCTACAGCGATCCGGCGATGGAAGAATCACTCTATGAAACGACGATTCTGCGCCAGTTCGCGGGGCTGCATCTGGATCGAATTCCCGATGAAACCACGATCCTCAACTTCCGGCGCCTGCTGGAAAAACATGAGTTGGCGGGCGGGATCTTGCAGGTCATCAACGGCTATCTGGGTGACCGTGGCTTGATGCTGCGCCAAGGCACGGTGGTCGATGCGACGATCATTCATGCCCCGAGTTCGACCAAGAACAAGGACGGCAAGCGCGACCCGGAAATGCATCAGACGAAAAAAGGAAATCAGTACTTTTTTGGTATGAAAGCGCACATCGGCGTCGATGCCGAATCCGGCTTGGTGCACAGCCTGGTGGGCACGGCGGCGAATGTGGCGGACGTGACGCAGGTCGATCAGTTGTTGCATGGTGAGGAAACTTACGTGTGCGGCGATGCGGGTTATACCGGTGTGGAGAAGCGTGCTGAGCATCAGAACCGCACGATGATTTGGTCGATTGCCGCGCGTCCCAGCAGCTATAGAAAGCACGGAAAAAAGAGTTTGATCGGGCGTATGCGACGCAAGATCGAATACGCCAAAGCGCAGGTGCGGGCCAAGGTTGAACATCCCTTTCGCGTGATCAAGCGCCAGTTTGGCTACACGAAAGTACGCTTTCGTGGCTTGTCGAAAAACATCGCCCAACAGACAACCTTGTTCGCATTGTCGAACCTGTGGATGGTGCGAAAACGGTTGTTGAATGCGGGAGAGGTGCGTCTGTAATGCGGGCTGATCGCCCTGAAACAGCACGATCAGAGGAAAGAGCCGTGAATTAAAGACAAGAAGGGTCTGTTTTTCGGCCGACTTGGATTTTTTGAACCTCAAGCAGCGAGGGCCTCAAAAATCGGTGGGTACTTCAGACCTTCC
>NZ_JACXXO010000012.1 GCF_017980685.1 Pseudomonas iridis | reverse complement strand
CATTATTACAATCGGATCAGGCTGCACAGCCACAACGGATATCGAACTCCGGTAGCAATGGAAGCCTTGGCAGCATGAGAAATGACCTAAACCCTATAACCGTGTCCAGTATCATTTGACCAGATCAAAGGGAGCAGATCTTCATGCTTTTCAAATCCTGAGTTCGGCTGGATATCTCAGGTCGGCGCATAACTGAAGATCACTCCGTCGGCCCCCTCTCCCTCTGGGAGAGGGCTGGGGTGAGGGTGACTTTCACAAGCCCGACAACAATGTCACTGCCTTGCGCTTCAATACCCCAAGGTCCATCACCGGCACCGCCCTTTCCTTCGCTAACTCATCCCACTGGCGCATGCGCAAACTCACCGCGCACAACGGATCCCGTTCAAATACCTCAGCTTCGACCTCCGTCATCACTCCGCCCTGATATTCCAGCGTCCTGCGACTCGCCTCACTCAACCGCTCAAAATACCCAGGCTCGCGCAACGTCAGGTAACGCTTGGCCTGCACGTGATACTCCACCAGCCGCGCCATGCGTTCGCTGAATCCGGCCTCACGTAAATAATCCGCCCCGAGCCGTTCATGGCTGACCACGCCATAACCGCCCATGTTCTCCGCGCCCTCGGCACACAAATGGCCGATGTCATGAAAGAACGCCGCCAGCACCACTTCGTCGTCGAAGCCCTCGGCGATAGCCAGTTCGGCCGCCTGGGACATGTGCTCGATCTGCGACACCGGTTCGCCGATGTAATCACGGGTGCCGAAGCGCTCATACAACCCGAACACCCTCGCCACGATTTGCTCACGGCCTGCCATCAAACTTCCTCCAGCAACTGCGCCACGTTGCGCTCGGCCATCGCCGGACCAACGCTCATGCCGACGCCGGTGTGCATCAACGCCACACTCAACCCCGGTGCCGGGCGCAGGAACGAAAACGGTCCCGGCCCCCGAGAACCATAGACGCCCTGCCAGCGTTCAACCACTTGCACCTTGCAGCCCAGGGTCTGTTCGGCCAGCTCTAGCATCCAGGTATCGACTTGTTCGGCGTTGAACGGTGAAGCATCGCTGCCGTAATGGTGCGAGTCGCCGATGATCAACTCGCCATACGGCGTCGGGCTGATCAGCAGGTGGATGCCGTTTTCGTGCAGATGCGGTTGCTCACGCAGAATCTGCGCTTGTACCGCCGCCGCTTCCGGCAGATCGGCGAAGGCGCCGTAGTGCACGCAACTCAAACCCGTGAGCAACGCGTGTTGCAGATCAAGATCGATCTGCGGCCGGGCGCGAAGCATTTGCAGGCGACAGATTTGCGGGTCGAGCGCGGCAATCGGCTCTGCCAGCAACGTCTGATAATCGTGGCCGGAGCAGACGATGATCTGCTTGGCAGTGAACGTGCCGGCCGTGCTTTGCAGGCGTCCGGACTCGACATCGCGCACCAGCGTGGAAAAGTGAAATTGAACACCGAGGTCGCGGCGCAGATAGTCGATCAGCGCCGCAATGGCTTCGCGCGAGTACAGCTGTTGGTCGTCCATCCCGTGTAACGCGGCGCGGTGGTGGCTGAACTGGCCGTTGTACAGATCGCGCAATGCAGCGCCGCGCAGCAAGTCGACGTTGTAACCGTGCTCCACTGCGCGGCTCGCGCAGAAGGCTTCGAGCAGATGCTCTTCGGCTTCGCTGCGGGCGAACAGGTACGAGCCGTTGCGCTTGATTTGCAGCCCGGCGAGTTGCGCCCAGTCCCCCCAGATGTCACGGCTTGCCTTGGCCAGTTCGAGCATTTGGCCGGGGGGTTGGCCGGTGACCAGTGCCTGGCCGAAGTTACGCACCGAAGCGCCGAGTGGCGTGGCGGTGCGTTCGAATACGGCGACCTTGAGACCGCGTTTGGCGGCGGCGTAAGCGTGTGAGAGACCGAGGATGCCGGCGCCGACGACCAGCAGGTCTTTGTGTTGTGTCATATGGAAATGTCCTGCATGAGAGACCGCTTTCGCGAGCAGGCTCGCTCCCACAGGGTACTCCTGGTGCCCACAGAAAATGTGTTCACTGAAATGCAATGTGGGAGGGGCCCTGCCAGCCACCACAGGGAATTGTGTTGTGAACACGATCCAATGTGGGAGCGAGCCTGCTCGCGAAGGGGCCCTGTCAGTCGATAGAAATCTTACTTGGCGGCGACTTTCTCGGACTTGCCGTCGTAGCGCTTGCGCCACTCGGTCAGGATTTCGTCGCGATTTTTCGAGGCCCAGGCAAAGTCGTTCTTGATCAGACGCTGCTCGTAGTCAGCCGGCAATTCGGTCTGCGGCTTGGCGATGCCCGGCTGCGCGAGGACGGCGAAGTTCTCTTTGTACAAGTCCATCGCTTCGGCGCTGGCGGAGAAGTCGGCGAGTTTCCTGGCCGCGTCTTCATGCGGGGTGCCTTTGATCACGGCGGTCGCTTCGATCTCCCAGCCCAGACCTTCCTTCGGCAGGATGATGTCCAGCGGCGCGCCTTGGCGCTTCAACTGTACGGCCGGGTATTCAAAGGAAATCCCGATCGGAAACTCCCCCGCCGCCGCCAGTTTGCATGGCTTGGAACCGGAGTGAACGTACTGGCCGATGTTCTGGTGCAGACCGTCCATGTAGGCCCAGCCCTGTTTCTCGCCGAAGGTTTGCAGCCAGGCGCTGACATCGAGGAAGCCCGTGCCGGACGAGGCCGGGTTAGGCATGACGATCTTGCCTTTGTACTCAGGCCTGGTCAGATCCTGCCAGCTCACTGGCTTGGTCAGCCCCTGCTTTTCGGCCTCAATCGTGTTGAAGCAAATGGTCGCGGCCCAGACGTCCATACCGACCCAGGCTGGCGGGTTGGCGGCATCGCGATAGTTCGCGCCGATCTTGGCCAGATCCTTTGGCGCGTAGCTTTGCAGCATGCCTTGCTGATCGAGGATCGCCAGGCTCGACGCCGCCAGCCCCCACACGGCGTCAGCCTGCGGACGGGCCTTTTCGGCCAGCAGTTTGGCGGTGATGATCCCGGTGGAATCGCGCACCCACTTGATCTCCACGTCCGGGTTGGCTTTTTCGAAGGCGTCTTTGTAGGTCTTCAACTGTTCGGCTTCGAGGGCGGTGTACACCGTCAACTCGGTTTTTGCCGCGAAGGCATTCAGGCTGAAAGTAGCGAGCACAGCAGCGGCCAGGGCCATAGGCTTGAACATGATCGATTTCCTGTAGGTGAGTTGAACGTGTGAATCAGTGACCGGGCGCGGTTTGCCGCCAGGCCTGGGAGCGGCGCAACAAGCCGCGCGAAGCCCACGCCAGCAGCAAGGACACGCCCGCCGAGGTGAACAGAATCAGGGTCGACATCGCCGCCGCGCCGCCCACGTTGCCGGCGTCATCCATGTTCAGCACTGCCACCGCCGCGAGGATGGTGTCGGGGCTGTAGAGGAAGATCGCTGCGGAAACCGTGGTCATCGCCGAGACGAACAGGTAGCGCACGATGTCCAGCAGCGCCGGCAGGCTGATCGGCACGGTCACGCGCAGGTAGTGCCGGTACAGCGGCGCCTTGAGCGACAGCGCGGCGGCTTCGAACTCGGCGTCGAGTTGGCGCAGCGCGGTGGTCGCGGTCATTTGTGCGGTGGTCAGATAGTGCGCAATGGTGCAGACGATCAGCAGCGTCATCGTCCCGTACAATACGTGCAGCGGATTGCCGGTGAGGTTGAAGAAAAAGACGTAACCCAGACCCAGCACCAGCCCCGGCACCGCCATCGGGATGAAACTCAGCATGCGCAACGCCAGGTTGAGGCCGCGCTGAGTGCGGGTCTTCTCCATCAGATAAGCGCCGGTGAAGATCAGCACGCTGCCGATCAGCGCCGTGCCCAACGCCATCTTCAAGCTGTTGCTGTAGGCCAGCCAGCCACCGCCGGCCGTCTCGTTGAACTGGTAGTGATTGAGCGACAGCGACAGGTTGTACGGCCAGAACTTCACCAAGGAGGAGAACACCGCCATGCCGAACACCAGCAGCAACGCCGCGCTGATCAACAGGACAATCGCCAGATAGCAGCTGTCGCGCAGTTTCGACGGTGCCGGTTTGAACACCTGAGCGCGACCGCTCATGGAGTCGCCGTGACGGCGGCGCAGCCAGGCATCAACTCCGAAGCTGAACAGCGCCGGCACCAACAGCACCATGCCGATCAACGCGCCGCGACCGAATTGTTGCTGGCCGACCACCGCTTTGTAAGCTTCCAGCGCCAGCACCTGGTAGTCGCCACCGACCACCACCGGCACACCGAAGTCGGTGATGGTCAGGGTGAACACCAGACAGAACGCGGCGAACACAGCCTGACGCGTCGCCGGCCAGGTGATGCTGCGAAAGGCCTTGGCGGGACTGGCGCCCATGCTCGACGCGGCATCGAACAAACGCGCATCGGCCAGCGACAAAGCCGAGAGCAAAATCATCAGCGCATGGGGAAAGGTGTAGATCACCTCACCCAGCACAATCCCCCAGAACCCGTAAATGTTGTCCGAGAGCAGCCCGCGCAACATGCCCTGGTTGCCGAACAGATAGACCAGCGCAATGCCCGGCAGCATCGACGGCGCCATCAGCGGCAGCAGGGAAATCCCGCGCCAGATGCCCTTCGCCGGTATCAATGTGCGTTGCAGTGCGTAGGCAAACAGGTAAGCCAGCGGTACGACGATGGCCGCAACACTGATGGAAACTTTCAGGCTGTTGCCGAGCAGCCAGTGGAAATTCTCGCTGGTCACCAGTTCCTTCGCCGCGACCCAGCCACCGCCCTGCCCGGCCTCGCTGCTGAAACCACGCCAGAAGATCGCCAGCAACGGCAGCAACACCGCAACGCCGAGCAATACCAGCAACAGCAGTTTGCCGCCGACGACAAAAATGCGGTCGCCGATCTCGGCTCGGGAGGTCTGCCGCACCTGCTTGTGCGGTAGCGGCAGCGCCAGATTGCTGTTCATCAGGCAAACACCTGCAGGCTGCGCGGCGGCAAGGCGACCATGATTTGCTGGGCGCCGAGGCGCGGCATGGCTTCCGGCGCCAGTTCGGCGAGCAGTGCGTGGCCCGGCAATTGATCGAGTTCGAAGCTCATGCGGCAGCGGTTGCCGAGGAAGGTGATCTCGCGGACTTTCGCCGGAAAGAGGTTTTCCTCATGCACCAGCGGATTGACGTTGATCGCTTCCGGACGACAAAACAAACGGCCCGACGCCCGCTGGACGCTGCCGTCACTCAGGCGCAGGTTCATCCCGCCGACCTGGGCGTGGCTTTCGCTGCTGCGCTGGAACGGCAGCCAGTTGCCCTGACCGACAAACTCGGCCACGAACGGCGTGGCCGGGCAGTTGTAGATTTCCTGCGGGGTGGCGTATTGCTCGACACGGCCGTTGTTCATCACCGCGATGCGATCCGCCATCAGCATGGCTTCGTCCTGATTGTGGGTGACCATCAGGGTGGTGATGCCGAGGTTGCGTTGCAGTTGGCGCAGCTCGGTGCACAGATGCTCGCGCACCCGGGCATCGAGGGCCGACATCGGTTCATCGAGCAGCAGCAACGACGGCGCCGGAGCCAAGGCGCGAGCGAGCGCAACGTGGTCTTGCCGCAGCCCGAGGGGCCGAGCAGGCAAACCAGTTCACCGGCGGCGACGTCGAGGGAGACGTTATCCAGCGCGGTGAAAGCGCCGAAGCGCTTCTGCACGCTGCGCACTTTCATCGGCGCACCGGGGTTGGTCAGGGCAGTTGCAATGGCAGGATTCATGGACAGACCTCATCAAGCAGATGAGGCCAATCCTAGGGTTGTAATGCGTCCGTCATGTGGCAGTGAGGCAAAAACGGCCGATAGTGGTATTCGGGGATTTTGGTTCAGAGTCTGGATCTGTGTTGTCTGACCTGGCGCCATCGCTGGCAAGCCAGCGATGAGGCCGGTGCTGCCCACGCAAGGGTTCAGGCCGGGGACATCTCTTGCGCCAACCCGAGAAACGCCGCCGGCAACCGCGCGCCCTTCCTCTCCTTCAGGCAATACAGGTACTCAGGAATCTGCGGCGCGTTCTCGATGGTCAGCACGCGCAACTGCGGATCGTGCGGTACTTCCTGCCGGGCAATGATGCTGATGCCGATATTGCGCAGCACCGCCTCGCGAATCGACTCACGGCTGCCTATCTCCAGCAATGGCCCGAAACTCACCCCGGCACCGGCCAGCAACTCTTCGGTCAGCCGCCGTGTGGTCGAGCCCGATTCACGCATCAACAGCGTATGCCCGGCCAGCGCACTCAACGCCACATGCTCTTGCGCCGCCAACGGATGGTTGCGATGCACCGCCAAGACCAGCGGATCAGTGCCCAGCACCCGGCGGATCAGCCGCGCGTCATCGAGCAACTGCGAGGACGCCGCGATATCCACGCGGTAATCCTCCAACGCTTCGAGCACTTGCTGCGAGTTGCCGATTTCCACCGACACCTCCACCTGCGGCAGGCGCTCACGAAAGGTCTTCACCAGATCGAGGATGTAATACGGCGCGGTCGCCGCGATGCGCAGTGTGCCCTGCACCTGGCCGCTGTTGCGCAGGAAGAACTCGATGTCCGCCTCTTGCTGCAACAGCGTTTTGACCATCGGCAGCAACCGCGCGCCTTCGTCGCTGACGCTCAAACGCCGACCGCCACGGTAGAACAGCTCCACCGAATACTGGCTTTCCAGATTGCGGATCTGCGTGGTCACGGTCGGCTGGCTGAGGCCGAGCTTTTTCGCCGCCAGCGTGATGCTGCCCAAGCGGGCCACCATGTAAAACGCCTTCAGCTCGGCACTCAGCACAACCATCCCTCATCGTTTATTTGCGCAGCAGGCGCAAACCATTGAACACCACCAACAGACTCACGCCCATGTCGGCAAACACTGCCATCCACATGGTGGCGAGCCCGGCGAAGGTTACCCCAAGAAAGATAGCCTTGATCACCAGGGCCAACGCAATGTTCTGTTTCAGGATGCTGGCGGTATCGCGCGACAGGCTGATGAAGGCCGGAATCTTGCGCAGATCATCGTCCATCAGGGCGACATCGGCCGTCTCGATCGCCGTGTCGGTGCCCGCAGCGGCCATGGCAAAACCGATCTCGGCGCGAGCCAGCGCCGGGGCGTCGTTAATGCCGTCGCCAACCATGCCGACGCGATGACCCTGCTTGTACAGGTCTTCGATGGCTTGCAGTTTGTCGGTCGGCAGCAAATCACCGCGCGCTTCATCGATGCCAACCTGCGCCGCAATCGCCTGCGCGGTGTGGACGTTGTCGCCAGTCAGCATCAGGGTTTTCACGCCCAGCGCATGCAACTGACGGATCGCCTCGCGGCTGGTCTCTTTAACGGTATCGGCCACGGCAAACAGCGCCAGCGGGCCAGACGAGTCGAGCAGCAGCACCACGGACTTGCCCTGTTTCTCCAGCGCGAACAGCTTTTCTTCCAATTGCGGCGAGCACAGACCCAGCTCTTCAACCAGACGATGGTTGCCCAAGTGATAGGACTGGCCGTTGATATCGCCCTTCACGCCCCGCCCGCCGAGCGCTTCGAAGTTATCCACATTCAACGGGGCGAAGTTTTTATCCACAGCGGCTTTGGCGATGGCCAGCGACACCGGGTGGTCGGAACGCCCGGCCAATGCGGCGGCAATTGCCGGTGCCGTGGCATCGGCCGTCGGCTCAAGGGACAGGTAATCGGTCTGCACCGGTTTGCCGTGGGTGATCGTCCCGGTTTTATCCAGCGCCAGATAGTCGAGCTTGAAACCGCCCTCCAGGTACACGCCACCCTTGACCAGAATGCCTTTACGCGCCGCTGCCGCGAGTCCGCTGACGATGGTCACAGGGGTTGAAATCACCAGTGCACAAGGGCACGCAACTACCAGCAACACCAGTGCGCGATAGATCCAGTCGAACCACACCGCACCCATGAACAATGGCGGAATGATCGCTACCGCCAAGGCAAATACGAACACCACTGGCGTGTAGATTTTCGAGAATTGATCGACAAAGCGCTGAGTCGGTGCGCGTGCGCCTTGGGCTTGCTCGACGGCGTGAATGATCCGCGCCAGGGTCGAGTTGTTTGCCGCAGCGATCACTGCGTATTCCAGCGAACCTGCCTGATTGATGGTGCCGGCGAAGACTTTGTCGCCGACGGTTTTTTCTACCGGCAGACTTTCGCCAGTGATCGGCGCCTGATCGATGGTCGAATTGCCGCTGACGACTTCACCGTCCAGCGCAATTCGCTCACCGGGTTTAACCCGCACGCGGGCGCCGAGTTCGACGCTCTTCACTTCCTGTTCGAACCAAGTGCCGTCAGCCTGCTGAACGGTCGCCTGTTCCGGGGTCATCTGCATCAGGCCGCTGATCGCGTTACGCGCGCGATCCAGCGAGCGGGCCTCAATCAACTCGGCCACGGTGAACAGGAACATCACCATCGCCGCTTCCGGCCACTGACCGATAAGGATCGCACCGGTGACAGCAATGCTCATCAGCGCATTGATGTTGAGGTTGAAGTTTTTCAGGGCGATCCAGCCCTTTTTGTAGGTGGTCAGGCCACCGCTGAGGATCGAAATCAAGGCGATGATCGCCACCACCCAGTTGGGTGCGGCGTTGGTGAAGTGGATAACTTCAGCCGCCAATGCGCCAACGCCCGAGAGAGCCAGCGGCCACCAGTGTTTTTTTACCGGAGCCGGCGCCGGCGCTTCGACGCCCGCCTCCAACGGCTCGGCGTGCATGCCGATGGATTTGATCGCGTCGATGATCGGCGCGGTGTCCGGCAGATTGTGGGTCACGCCGAGCACGCGGTTGATCAGGTTGAATTCCAGTTGCTCAACGCCAGCGAGTTTGCCGAGCTTGTTCTGAATCAGCGTCTGTTCGGTCGGGCAGTCCATCGCCTCGATGCGGAAACTGCTCAGCCGGGCGTCGGCACTGGTCTTTTCGCTGAGCTGCACCAACGCAGGCGCAGCCGTTTTCGACCCGCAGCAGGAATCGCCGCCATGGACATGTTTATGCACAGGCTGCAGTTTATGACTGTGATCGTGCCCGTCGCCGGGCTTGTGGGTGTGAAGGGAATCGCTCATCGGGTCGCGTCCATGAAGGTGCCTGTTGCCAAGTAAAGACCCTGTAGCCACTATAGGGTCAAGCACCCTTTTGGAGATTGCCGTCATGAAGATCGGAGAACTGGCCAGACTGACCGACTGCGCCGTGGAAACCATCCGCTACTACGAGCGCGAAAACCTGCTGCCGGAGCCGGCCCGCAGCGACGGCAACTACCGCGTCTACACCCAGGCCCACGCCGAACGCCTGACCTTCATCCGCAACTGCCGCACCCTCGACATGACCCTCGAAGAGATCCGCAGCCTGCTCGCCTTGCGCGACAGCCCGCAGGATCAATGCGAAAGCGTCAATGCGCTGATCGACGAGCACATCCAGCACGTGAAGGCGCGAATCGATGGATTGCTGGCATTACAGACGCAACTGCTCGACCTGCGCCAACGTTGTGGCGAAGGGCCGATGGCGGATCAGTGCGGGATTTTGCAGCGACTGGAAGTAAGTGGCGGGGTTGTGGCAACGGAAGTTGAGCACTCCCATGTGGGCCGCAGTCACGGCCATTGAAAACACCGAATATCCCTGTGGGAGCTGGCTTGCCAGCGATAGCGGTCTGTCAGCCACATTAATGTTAAATGTGCCGCCGCAATCGCTGGCAAGCCAGCTCCCACAGGTTTAATGGCAGACCTTCAGACCGCCATCGGCGCGGTCATTGGCGCGTGGTGCTCGTAGCCTTCCAGCGAGAAGTCGCTCGGCTCCACCAATTCCAGCCATTCCGGCTGATACACACCGGTCTTGGCAAACTCCGGCACGCGATCCGAGATTTTCAGCTTCGGCATGGCGAACGGCTCGCGCTTGAGCTGTTCGTTGAGCATGTCCAGGTGGTTTTCGTAGACGTGCGCATCACCGATGAAATAGGTGAACCAGCGCGGCGTGTAACCGGTCAGGCGTCCGATCAGGCTCAGCAGCGCGGCACCTTCGGTCAGGTTGAACGGTGTGCCCAGACCCAGATCGTTGGAGCGGATGTAGAGGGTCAGAGAAATCTCTTTGGTCTCGACATTCGGGTGGAACTGGTACAGCAGATGGCACGGCGGCAAGGCCATTTCATCAAGCTGAGCAACGTTCCAGCCGTGGAACAGAATACGGCGACTGCCCGGATCGTTGATGATCGTGTCGACGCACTGGCGCACCTGATCGATGGCTTTGTACAGGACCACATAGGCCTGACCGTCTTCTTCGCCTTGAGCGATTTGCTTGTAGCCGTTGCTCAAGGTTTGTTCGATGGCGGCGGTGTTGCTCAGCGGAATCTGCTTGTACGCGGGCCATTTGCGCCATTGCACGCCGTAGATTTCGCCGAGGTCGTCGTCGCCCTGACGGAATGGGTTGGCCAGCCACTGCGCGTTTTCGTTGGCGTTCTGATCCCAGACCTTACAGCCCAACGCGCGGAATTCAGCCGCGTTGTTCACGCCACGCAGAAACCCGCACATCTCGCCGATGGCCGATTTGAAGGCCATCTTGCGCGTGGTGATCGCCGGAAAACCTTCCTGCAGATCGAAACGCAGCATCGCACCCGGAAAACTGATGGTGTTGATGCCGGTACGGTTGGCCTGCTTGGTGCCGTTCTGAATGACGTGCGAGACCAGTTCGAGATATTGCTTCATGAATTACCTGTGTCCTTTGAGCCCCGGCGTCGCGCGCCGGGGTTCGTAGTTTAAGCCGTCGGAGCGAGTGGTGCTGCCGGCGCGCGACGATAGGCCAGCCAGATCAGGAACAACCCGCCGACGATCATCGGTACGCACAGCACCTGGCCCATGGTCAGCCAGTTCCAGGCCAGATAGCCCAACTGGGCGTCCGGTACGCGGACGAACTCGACGATGAACCGGAAGATCCCGTAGAACAGCGCGAACATACCCGATACGGCCATGGTCGGACGCGGTTTGCGCGAGAACAGCCACAGGATCAGGAACAGCGCCACGCCTTCGAGCGCGAACTGATACAGCTGCGACGGGTGACGCGGCAGTTGTGCCGGGTCGCTGAACGGCGGGAAGACCATGGCCCACGGCACGTCGGTCGCCTTGCCCCACAGTTCGGCGTTGATGAAGTTGCCGATACGCCCGGCGCCAAGACCGATCGGCACCATCGGCGCGACGAAGTCCATCAGCTGGAAGAACGACTTGCCATTGCGCTTGCCGAACCACAAGGCCGCAAGCATTACGCCGATGAAACCGCCGTGGAACGACATGCCACCCTTCCACACTTCGAAAATCAGCATCGGGTTGGCGAGGTACGCGCTCAGGTCGTAGAACAGCACATAGCCCAGACGTCCGCCAACAATGACGCCCATCGACAGCCAGAAGATCAGATCGGAGAGCTTCTCCTTGGACCAGGTCGGGTCAAAGCGGTTGAGCCGGCGCGACGCCAGCAGCCACGCACCGCCGATGCCGATCAGGTACATCAGACCGTACCAGTGGATTTTCAGCGGACCGATGGCCAGGGCCACCGGGTCGATCTGCGGGTAAGGCAGCATTGCGACTCCTCGTTAGAGTTGAAAGCAGAATTCCCGGGCGACGCTGCCACCTCAGGATTAAGCCAGGATTGCCACGTGGTCAAAGCAGAAAGCTTAATCCCACGCAGAACAGCAAAGCGGCGAACAGTCTTTTCAGCAACTTCGCCGACAACCGATGGGCCAGCCGCGCGCCAAAACGCGCGAAGACCATGCTGGTCAGGGCAATGCCCAGCAGCGCCGGCAAATAGATAAAACCGAGACTATGGGCCGGCAACCGCGCATCGTGCCACCCCAAAATCATGAAACTTAAAGCACTGACCAGCGCAATCGGCAGCCCGCAGGCCGACGACGTGGCGACCGCTTGCTGCATCGGTACGCTGCGCCAGGTCAAAAACGGCACGGTAAGCGAGCCACCACCGACGCCGAAAATCGCCGAGGCCCAACCTATTACGCTGCCGGCGGCCGCCAGCGCAGCCTTGCCAGGCACCGTGCGGCTGGCCTTGGGTTTGACGTCCAGCGCGAGTTGCACCGCAATCGCCAAGGCAAACACGCCAATGATTTTCTGCAGGTTCGGACCGGAAATGGCTTCGGCAGTCAGGGCGCCCAAACCGGCACCGATCAGGATCCCGACCGCCATCCAGACAAAAATCGGCCACTGCACCGCGCCTCGTCGATGATGCTCACGCACGGCATTGACCGAGGTGAAGATGATCGTCGCCAGCGAAGTACCGACCGCCAGATGCGTGAGGATCGACGGATCAAAGCCCTGCAAGGTGAAACTGAACACCAGCACCGGAACAATGATGATCCCGCCGCCAACCCCGAACAGCCCGGCCAACACGCCCGCACAGGCGCCCAGCGCCAGATAAAGCAGAAATTCCATGACCGTCTCCCTGACGCATCCGCAAAACCGGAGCGGCATGGTAACGGATGCACACCCTTCCGCTCCACTTGCGATGGATGCGCGGACGCCGGATGCGTAGAGTGAGCAAAAAACACACAAGGACCACCTTATGTGCCTGATCGTTTTCGCCTGGCGCCCGGACCATGCTCAACCGCTGATCGTCGCAGCCAACCGTGACGAGTTCTACGCCCGCCCAAGCCTGCCGCTGGCGCAATGGCCGGAGACGCCGCAGGTGCATGCCGGGCGCGATCTCGAGGCCGGGGGTACCTGGCTGGGGATCGGTGCCAATGGGCGCTTCGCCGCATTGACCAATATCCGTGACCCGCATCAGCCACCGGCGCGTAAATCGCGGGGCGAGCTGGTGGCCGGGTTTCTCACGGGGGATCAGTCGCTGGAGGATTATCTGGCTGACGTGGTCGACCGCTCGCCGGACTACGCGGGTTTCAACCTGCTGCTCGGCAACCACCATGAACTGTGGCACTTCAATGCGCGGATGTCCGAGCCGGTGATGCTGGAGTCCGGGGTCTACGGGTTATCCAATGCCGGGCTGGATACACCGTGGCCGAAGTTGCTCAAGGCCAAGGCAGCGTTGAGCGCGGTGCTGGAGGATCCGACGCCTGCGCGGTTGCTGGAGTTGCTTGGCGATGCACAGACGGCGCCGTTTGCCGAGTTGCCGGATACCGGCGTGGGGCTTGCGACTGAATCACTGCTGTCGAGTGTGTTTATTGCCAGCCAGAGTTACGGGACGCGGGCGAGTACAGCGCTGATTGTGCAGGCGGATGGGACGCGGCGGATGGTGGAGCGCAGTTTTGGGCCCTATGGCGGGCATCTGGGCGAGGTGGAGATTTTGATTTAGGCGGCGTCTGGACTGACGCTATCGCTGGAAAGCCAGCTCCCACAGGTTTCTTGGGTGCTCACAGATGTCGTGTTCACTGAAGACCCCTGTGGGAGCTGGCTTGCCAGCGATGAGGCCATTGGCCTTTTAGAGGGCCTTGTTGACCGCCGGCGGATTCATCTTCGACAAACCGAGATTCTTCAGCGCCAATTGCAGTGAGCTGTGGATAACTTGCGGATTGTCGATGGTCATCAGCTCGGCCAGCAACTCCTTGGCCTTGCTCAGGTTCACCTGACGCAGCATCCACTTCACCTTCGGCAAGTTGGTGGCGTTCATCGACAGGCTGTCGAAACCCATCGCCATCAACAGCACCGCCGCTGCCGGATCACCGGCCATCTCGCCGCAGATACTGACCGGCTTGCCTTCGGCATGGGCGTCGCGCACCACGTTTTGCAAGGCTTGCAGCACAGCCGGGTGCAGGTAGTCGTAGAGGTCGGCGACGCGCGGGTTGTTGCGATCGACTGCCAGCAGGTACTGGGTCAGGTCGTTGGAGCCGACCGACAGGAAGTCCACTTGCCGCGCCAGTTCCTTGGTCTGATACACCGCTGCCGGAATCTCGATCATCACGCCAATCGGCGGCATCGGCACGTCGGTGCCCTCGTCGCGCACTTCGCCCCAGGCCCGGTGGATCAGGTGCAGGGCTTCTTCGAGTTCGTGGGTGCCGGAGATCATCGGCAGCAGAATGCGCAGGTTGTTCAAGCCCTCGCTGGCCTTGAGCATCGCGCGGGTCTGCACCAGGAAGATTTCCGGGTGATCGAGGGTCACGCGGATCCCGCGCCAGCCGAGGAACGGATTGTCTTCCTTGATCGGGAAGTACGACAGCGACTTGTCACCGCCGATGTCGAGGCTGCGCATGGTCACCGGTTGCGGGTGGAACGCGGCGAGCTGCTCACGGTAGATCGCCAGTTGTTCTTTTTCGCTCGGGAAGCGCTGGTTAATCATGAACGGCACTTCGGTGCGGTACAGACCGACACCTTCGGCGCCGCGCTTCTGCGCCCGCGCCACGTCCGCCAGCAGGCCGGTGTTGACCCACAGCGGCATGCGGTGGCCATCGAGGGTCACGCAGGGCAGGTCGCGCAAGGTGTCGAGACCCAGCGCCAGTTGTTTCTCTTCTTCCACCACCTCGGCGAACTGCTTGCGCAGTACTTCGCTGGGGTTGGTGTAGACCTCGCCGCGTGTGCCGTCGACGATCAATTCGATACCGTCGACCTTGGCGTACGGCAGGTCGACCAGACCCATTACCGTCGGAATGCCCATGGCCCGGGCCAGGATCGCGACGTGGGAGTTACCCGAACCGAGTACCGAAACCAGACCGACCAGCGTGCCTTCCGGCACTTCGCCGAGCATCGCCGGGGTCAGCTCTTCGCTGACCAGAATGGTTTTTTCCGGGTAGACCAGATTCTGCTGACGCTCTTCCTGCAAGTAGGCAAGCAGACGGCGACCGAGGTCTTTGACGTCCGATGCCCGCTCGCGCAGGTAGGCGTCGTCCATCAGTTCAAAACGGTTGACGTGTTCGGTGACCACTTGGCGCAGTGCGCCCTGGGCCCACTGGCCGGTCTTGATCACCGTGGTGATTTCGCTGCCCAGCGAAGCATCGTCGAGCATCATCAGGTAGACGTCGAACAGCGCGCGCTCTTCCGGGCGCAATTGGGTCGCCAGTTTGGCGGACAGTGCGCGCATGTCGGCGCGCACGCCTTCGATGGCGGTCTTGAACAAGCCAAGTTCGGCATTGATGTCGGTGATGGTCTTGTCCGGCACCACGTCCAGGTCGGCAGGCGGCAGCATGACCACCGCGGTACCGACCGCCGCACCCGGCGAGCCCGGCACGCCGACGAATTTGGCTTCCTGAATACCCTTGCCCTGACGGCCCAGACCACGAATCGACCCCGTAGCCTCGGCGTGGGCGATAACGCCTGCGAGCTGCGCGCTCATGGTTACGAGGAAGGCTTCTTCACCTTCGTCGAACTGGCGACGCTCTTTCTGCTGGATAACCAACACGCCGACGACGCGGCGGTGGTGAATGATCGGTGCACCGAGGAACGAGGCATAGCGCTCCTCGCCGGTTTCGGCGAAGTAGCGATAGCGCGGGTGATCCGCGGCGTTTTCGAGGTTCAGGGGTTCTTCACGCGTGCCGACCAGACCGACCAGACCTTCGTTGGGTGCCATGCTGACCTTGCCGATCGAGCGCTTGTTCAAGCCCTCGGTGGCCATCAGGACGAAGCGGTTGGTCTCGGGATCAAGCAGGTAGACCGAGCAGACCTGGCTGCCCATGGCCTCTTTGACGCGCAACACAATAATCCCCAACGCCGCCTTGAGATCCTTGGCGGAGTTAACTTCCTGGACGATCTTGCGCAGCGTATTGAGCATGGCTCGGGGTCGAACTCCGTCGTCAGTCGCGCGCTAAAAGGCGCGGGGCAAGCTCTTTGAGGGCGCGGCGATACACCTCGCGCTTGAATGTCACCACCTGGCCCAACGGATACCAATAGCTGACCCAGCGCCAGCCATCGAACTCCGGTTTACCGGTCAAATCCATCCGCACCCGTTGCTCGTTGGAGATCAGGCGCAGGAGAAACCATTTCTGTTTCTGGCCGATGCACAGCGGTTGGCTGTGGGTACGCACCAGACGTTGCGGCAAACGATAGCGCAACCAGCCTCGAGTACAGGCCAGTATTTCAACATCTTCACGTTCCAGGCCAACTTCTTCGTTCAGCTCGCGGTACAAGGCGTCTTCCGGCGTCTCCTCAGGGTTGATTCCCCCTTGCGGAAACTGCCAGGCATCTTGATTGATACGGCGAGCCCATAGCACCTGGCCGGCGTCATTCGTCAGAATGATCCCGACATTGGGGCGGAAACCATCGGGGTCGATCACGGGCACAACCTCGCAAACGCATGTCGCCGCATTGTTCCACAAAGGTTCATAAGGCGGCAACGAAGCTTCCTACCTTATGTGCACTCTTGTGAAAAGACCGTATTCTTGTCGCCTTTTTACAGACTTATCAGCGGGTAACTGCAATGCGCCTGGCTCTATTCGATTTGGACAACACCCTTCTGGGCGGCGACAGCGATCACGCTTGGGGCGACTATCTGTGCGAGCGCGGCTTCCTCGACCCGATTGCGTACAAGACGCGCAACGACGAGTTCTACCAGGATTACCTGGCCGGCAAACTGGATAACGCCGCGTACCTGAACTTCTGCCTGGAGATCCTCGGTCGCACCGACATGGCCGTGCTCGATCAATGGCACCGCGACTACATGCGCGACTGCATCGAGCCGATCATGCTGCCCAAGGCGCTGGAACTGCTGAAAAAGCACCGCGACGCCGGCGACAAACTGGTGATCATCACGGCGACCAACCGCTTCGTCACCGCGCCGATCGCTGCGCGTCTGGGTGTTGGAACCCTGATCGCTACTGAATGCGAAATGATTGATGGCCGCTACACCGGGCGCAGCACCGACGTTCCGTGCTTCCGTGAAGGCAAGGTAACGCGCCTGAATCGTTGGCTGGAAGAGACCGGGTATTCGCTGCAAGACAGCTATTTCTACAGCGATTCGATGAATGACCTGCCGCTGCTGGAGCAGGTAGCGAATCCGGTAGCGGTTGATCCGGATCCGAATTTGCGCGCTGAAGCCGAAAAACGCGGCTGGCCGGTAATGACTCTGCGCGACTGATGACGCCATCGCTGGCAAGCCAGCTCCCACAGGGACTATCAGTGGACACAAATTTTGTGGACACCTCAAAAACCTGTGGGAGCTGGCTTGCCAGCGATTTGGGTCGACTCGGCCTCAAGCCTTAAACCGGCTTGGCCCCCATCAACGCCGCAATGGCGAGAAATCCGACGCCGCTCACAATGGCCAGCGCCAGATTGAATTTGCGGTTGCCCATCCCGGTTGTCCACAGCCGATTAAGCCGCACAAGCAGCCAGACCGCACTGAACGTTGCCACGGCATAGATCACGCTGGACCCCAGAATCCAGAACTGCCCAAGCGGCCAGCCGATCAGGTGCACCAGCCACCAGCCGGTGAAAGGCATGCTCAGCATACCGATCAGCATCAAACACCAGATAAACAGCCACGGACGCTGCATCGTGCTGGCCGGCCCTTCGCTGCGATTACGCCAGGTCAGAGCGGCAAGCCCCAGCCCGCTCGCGAGTATGACCACGGTCGCCGCGACGTGAAGGACTTTCAGGGTTGTCAGGGTTTCCATGTATTTCTCTTCCTTGGGTCGTGCCCATCAGCGTAGCCGTTCAGCCAAGAAACAGCTTATAGGCCGGGTTGTCGCTTTCGTCCCAGTAGGGATAACCGATTTCCGCCAGCGCCGCCGGCACCAGATGACGTTCATCGTGGGGTACTTGCAGGCCGGCGACCACACGGCCGTCCGCCGCGCCGTGGTTGCGGTAGTGGAACATCGAGATATTCCAGCGCCCGCCGAGCTTGTTGAGAAAGTTGAACAGCGCGCCCGGTCGTTCCGGGAATTCGAAGCGCAGCACCACTTCATCAACCACGTGCGCCGCGCGCCCACCGACCATATGGCGGATGTGCAACTTGGCCAGTTCGTTGTCAGTCAGGTCCAGCACCGGGAAACCCTGCTCGGTCAGGCTCGCCAGCAATGCACTGCGCGGGTCGTTCTCCGGGTGAGTCTGCACGCCAACGAAGATGTGCGCTTCGCTGCCGGTGTTGTAGCGGTAGTTGAATTCGGTGATCTGGCGCTTGCCGATGGCCTCGCAAAACGCCTTGAAGCTGCCGGCCTGCTCGGGGATGGTCACGGCGATGATCGCTTCGCGGCCCTCGCCCAGTTCGGCACGCTCGGCGACGTGGCGCAGGCGATCGAAGTTGACGTTGGCGCCCGAGTCGATGGCGACGAAGGTCTTGCCGCTGACGCCGCGCTGTTCGACGTACTTCTTGATCCCGGCCACACCCAAGGCGCCGGCAGGTTCGGTGATCGAGCGGGTATCGTCGTAGATATCCTTGATCGCCGCACAGATTTCGTCGGTGCTCACGGTGATCACTTCATCCACATGGTCTTTGCAGATGTCGAAGGTGTGCTGACCAATCTGGGCCACCGCCACGCCGTCGGCGAAGATGCCCACGGTCGGCAGCACGACGCGCTCACCGGCAGCCATCGCCGCTTGCAGGCAGTTGGAATCGTCCGGCTCGACGCCGATGACTTTGATGTCCGGACGCAGGTATTTCACGTAAGCAGCGATGCCGGCAATCAACCCGCCGCCGCCGACCGGGACGAAAATCGCGTCCAGCGGTTGCGGGTGCTGGCGCAGTATCTCCATCGCCACGGTGCCCTGCCCGGCAATGGTATGCGGATCGTCGTACGGGTGGATGTAGACGTAGCCTTTTTCGTCGACCAGTTTCAGCGAGTAGGCCAGGGCTTCCGGGAACGAATCACCGTGCAGCACCACTTTGCCGCCACGCGAACGCACGCCTTCGACCTTGATTTCCGGGGTGGTCTTGGGCATGACGATGGTGGCTTTCACGCCCAGCACTTTCGCCGCCAGGGCCAGACCTTGCGCATGATTGCCCGCCGACGCGGTGACCACGCCACGGGCGCGCTCTTCGTCGGTCAACTGGGTCAGCTTGTTGTAGGCGCCGCGAATCTTGAAGGAGAACACGGGCTGCAAGTCTTCGCGCTTGAGCCAAATGTCATTACCCAGCCGCTCGGAGAGCTGGCGAGCATTCTGCAGTGGGGTTTCTACGGCAACGTCATAAACGCGCGAGGTGAGGATCTTTTTGACGTACTGTTCGAGCATCGGAAAGCATCACTGAGCGGGTTGGGCGGGACCACGGAGTCTAACCCGGCTTTTGGGCACACGACCACACGAATCCAGAGGTTTTAGACAGTCTTGAGGCTATAATGCCGGCCTTTCCGTTCTCCCCTTGCCCGCTTCCGGAGCCCGCATGACCCAGGATCAACTCAAACAGGCAGTGGCGCAGGCCGCCGTCGACTTCATCCTTCCGAAACTCGACGACAAAAGCATCGTCGGTGTCGGCACCGGCTCCACCGCCAACTGCTTCATCGATGCGCTGGCAAAGCACAAGGGCGCGTTCGATGGCGCAGTCGCCAGCTCCGAAGCCACTGCCGCACGCCTGAAGGGCCACGGGATTCCGGTATATGAGCTGAACACGGTCAGCGACCTGGAGTTCTACGTCGACGGCGCCGACGAAAGCGACGCACACCTGAACCTGATCAAGGGCGGCGGCGCAGCACTGACCCGCGAGAAAATCGTTGCGGCGGTGGCCAAGACCTTCATCTGCATCGCCGATGCCAGCAAACTGGTGCCGGTGCTGGGCGAGTTTCCATTGCCGGTCGAAGTGATCCCGATGGCCCGCAGCCACGTCGCTCGTCAACTGGTGAAGCTGGGCGGCGACCCGGTGTACCGCGAAGGCGTGTTGACCGACAACGGCAACATCATCCTCGACGTGTTCAACCTGCAGATCACCAACCCGGTGGAACTGGAAGCGCAGATCAACGCGATTGTCGGCGTGGTCACCAACGGCTTGTTCGCGGCGCGTCCGGCGGATTTGTTGTTGCTGGGTACGAGTGAAGGCGTGAAGACGCTGAAGGCTGAGTAAGCCCAGACTGCCCTAAATTAATGGGCAGACGAATAAACCTGTGGGAGCGAGCCTGCTCGCGAAAGCGCCAGATCAGCCAACATTTTCATTGGCTGACACGACGCCTTCGCGAACAGGCTCGCTCCCACAGTGTTTTGTGGTGTTGGTCAGGGCTGTGCTGGTTTTTTGAACACGTAAAACAAGTTCGGCTCACTCACCAGATACAACGTCCCGTCATCATCCATCGCAATGCCTTCCGCCTGCGGCACGGTTTTCTGCAAGCCTTGCCGGCCCTTGTTCAGCGACATGGTGCTGAGCGGGCGACCGTTGACATCCAGCTCCAGAATCAGCCGCGACTCATCCGAGAGCGCCAGCAAATGACCGCTGCGCTCGTCGTATTGCAGGCTCGACAGATCGCGCACGAACATCCCGGCATCGCGTTTGGGGTTGTTGATCACGTGCACCGCGTAGGATTTTTCCGAATTGAAGTGAGGAAAGCCGTGCACTTCGTAGATCAGCATCGGGTCGCGCTCCTTGGCGACGAACAAGCGCTTGCCCACCGAGTCGTAGGCCAGGCCTTCAAACCCCTTGTTGCCGGTCATGTGCACACCGAGGGTCATCTGCTCGGCGTCCGCCGCGTCGAGAAAAGTGGTGTCTTCTTCCAGATGTATCTTGATCAGTCGCTGCTGACGCTCATCGGTGATCACGTAGGTGTCGGCGCTGATGAACTCGACTGCCTCCGCGTCACCGAAGCCAATCAGCGGGATGCGCCGCAGGATCTTGCCCTCCAGCGACAGCTCAACCAGTTCGGAATTCTTGTTGGTCACGGTGAACAGGCTGTCGCGCACCGGATCGTAGGTCAGTGCCGACACATCGTCGTCCAGCCCGTCGATGACGCGCGCTTCGATGTCCACGCGATACTGATCCAGGCCAATGGCCTCGCTGCTCAGCGGCTGCCATAGGGTGTGCAGGTTGAACCAGGCGCGTTCGAACAGGCGCATGTATTGGCCGATCGCGAGCAGCGCGATCAGGGCAATCACCGAAAGGATGAGCAACAGCGGTTTGGGGCGGGCAAGTCGACGCATTCGGGCGGGCTCGGATTCAAGGCAGGCGGATGAAATATCACGCCTGACTGAACTGAAGCTTAATGGCCACTTGCCTTGAACCACAAGACAACCTGTGTAGGCGCAGCCTTCGGCAGCTCCTACAGGGAGTGAGTTATTTGTGCTTTTCGAAGCGATAAAACAGGTTCGGCTCGCTGACCATGTACAGCGTGCCCACCTCATCCATGGTCACGCCTTCGGCGCGGGGAATGGTGTTCTTCAAGCCGTTGAAACCGCCGAGCAGAGTCATGAAGCTGACTTGCTCGCCCTTCTCGTCCAGTTCCAGCAACAGGTGAGAATCGGCGGACAGCACCAGCAGGTGGCCAGTGCGCGGATCGGTTGCCAACGCGGAGAGATTGCGGATATCCAGTTCATCGCTGGAGAGCTTCTGCTTGTCGCCTTTCAGGGTCTGACCGCCATCGCTTTTCCAGGTGAACAGCGCCGGTGGCCGTTCTTCACCTAGCAGCAATTGTTGGTTGCGCGGGTCCCAGGTGATCGCTTCGAAGGCCTTGTTCTGGTCTTTCGACGGGCCGAGGTCGTACTTGGGGAAATTGGCGATGTTCAGTTCACGGGTGTCGGCATCGACCTTGACGATCGACAGCATGTGCTCGCGCTCATCGACGATCGCCATCAGGCCGTTTTCCATGGCGCTCAGGCCTTCCGGATTGCTCCAGCCCACCAGCGGCATCTTGCGCAGCACCTCGCCTTGCAGGCTCAGTTCGACGAGGAACGGATTCTTGCCCATCACCGAAAACAGGGTTTTGGTCTGCGGGTTGTAGGCAAGGTCCGACGCTTCATCCTTCTTCATGCCCGGCAATGACTTGGCATCGATCACCACCCGATAGTCCGGCAGCCAGATGCTTTCCTTTTGCTCGGCCGGGCTTTCAAAGCGTTCCAGCACCCACAGCAAGCCCCGGTCATCCCAATGCATGGCAAACGCCAAGCCATACGCGGCGGCAATCGCCAGCAGCAACCAAGAATACCAGCGCATGGCGAAACGCGACCGGCGTGGGGATTTGAGCTGAGTTTGAGATGACATCAAGGGACGCTTTCCGAAAATTCAGGCTATGGGTAATAGCACAAAGAGGCCGGCTAGGACGCCAGAATTGCGGGAATTATCCAGACACGATGTGAAAAAAACGGCAAATGGCGGGATTGGCGTTTGCTGCAGGCAATTTTCAGGGCACCAAAAACCCTGTGGGAGCGAGCCTGCTCGCGAAGACGGAATGCCAGTCAGCAATGATGTCGACTGACCTGACGCCTTCGCGAGCAGGCTCGCTCCCACAGGTTGTGGCGCTTAGCGCAAGCTGCTGTTGAAGCTGTTGGCGCCGACCAGTTCGAGGACGATCTCATCGCCGACATTCAGCGGGCCGACGCCAGCCGGTGTGCCAGTCAGGATCACGTCACCGGCCTGTAGCGAGAAGCATCCGGCCATGTACTGGATCATCGGCACGATCGGGTTGAGCATCGCGCTGCTGTTGCCGTCCTGACGCACCTCACCGTTGATGGTCAGGCGGATACCGATGTCGGTCAGGTCAGCGAAGGTGCTGCCAACCACGAACGGCGCAAGCACGGCCGCGCCGTCGAACGACTTGGCGATTTCCCACGGCAGGCCCTTGGCTTTCAGCTCGGCCTGCTTGTCGCGCAGGGTCAGGTCCAGCGCCGGGGCGAAACCGGAGATCGCATCCAGCACTTCTTCACGGCTGGGTTTGGTCGACAGCGGCTTGCCGATCAACACGGCGATTTCCGCTTCGTAGTGCACCGAGCCACGCTCGGTCGGAATGCTGAAACCGCCGTCCAGCGGCACCACGCAACTGCCGGGCTTGATGAACAGCAGTGGCTCGGTAGGCACCGGGTTGTCCAGTTCCTTGGCGTGTTCGGCGTAATTACGGCCAATGCACACGACTTTCCCGATCGGGAAGTGAATGCGCGTGCCGTCGACGTACTGGTGCTGATAGCTCATTTACCGACTCCTGCCTTCATTGATTCATCAAGAATTACAGATCAAACCGCGAAGATCTTGCCCGGGTTCATGATGCCGTTCGGGTCGAACACCGCTTTGACCGCTTTCATGTACTCGATCTCGACCGGCGATCGGCTGTAGGTCAAGTAGTCGCGCTTGGTCATGCCCACACCGTGCTCCGCGGAAATCGAACCGTTGTACTTCTCGACGGTTTCGAACACCCATTTGTTGACGGTGGCGCACTTGGCGAAAAACTCGTCCTTGCTCAGGTTGTCCGGCTTGAGGATGTTCAGATGCAGGTTGCCATCGCCGATGTGGCCGAACCAGACGATTTCGAAATCGGGATAGTGTTTGCCGACGATCGCGTCGATTTCCTTGAGAAATGCAGGAACTTTCGAAACGGTGACCGAGATGTCGTTCTTGTACGGCGTCCAGTGCGAGATGGTCTCGGAGATGTATTCACGCAGTTTCCACAGGTTCTGCAACTGGGTTTCGCTCTGGCTCATCACGCCATCAAGGACCCAGCCCTGTTCAACGCAATGCTCGAAGGTTTCCAGCGCGCTGTTGGCCACTTCTTCAGTGGTCGCTTCAAATTCCAGCAGGGCGTAGAACGGGCAATCGGTTTCGAACGGCGCCGGTACGTCGCCACGGCCCATGACTTTGGCCAGAGCCTTGTCGGAGAAGAACTCGAAAGCGGTGAGGTCGAGCTTGCCCTGAAAGGCGTGCAGCACCGGCATGATCGAGTCGAAATCCGCGGTACCCAGCACCATCGCCGTAAGGTTTTTCGGCGCGCGATCCAGGCGCATGGTCGCTTCAACGACAAAACCCAGGGTGCCTTCCGCGCCGATAAACAGCTGCCGCAGGTCATAACCGGTGGCGTTCTTGATCAGGTCCTTGTTCAGTTCCAGCACGTCGCCCTTGCCGGTAACGACTTTCATGCCCGCGACCCAATTGCGCGTCATGCCGTAACGAATGACTTTGATCCCGCCGGCATTGGTGCCGATGTTGCCGCCAATCTGGCTGGAACCGGCCGAAGCGAAGTCCACCGGGTAGTACAGGCCTTTTTCTTCGGCGACGTTCTGCAAATGCTCGGTGACCACGCCCGGCTGACAAACGGCGGTACGGTCAGTGAGGTTCACGTCGAGAATCTGGTTCATGTAATCGAACGACACGACCACTTCGCCGTTGGCCGCCACCGCCGCGGCGGACAGCCCGGTTCGCCCGCCCGAAGGCACCAGCGCGACCTTGTGTTCGTTGGCCCAACGGACAACGGCCTGTACTTGCTCGATGGTCTTGGGAAACACGATGGCACTGGGCGCCGGGGCGAAGTGCTTGGTCCAATCCTTGCCATACGTGTTCAGGGAGTCGGCATCGGTCAGGACCTTGCCAGGCTCGACCAGGGTCTTCAGTTCATCAATCAGGGCAGGATTGGTCATCGACAGAACTCTCGAACAATTCATGGTCATCCTGAGAACGCTTCACGTCGCAGGAATGAGTGTTTAGCGGGGCGGCTATGCTAGCATACCGACCCCGCAGGCCAGTGCCCAACGGCCTTTCTGCGGTGACGGCTTTCCTGCCGTCGCGGTCAGCCTCTGTTGACCATTTCCTGCCATTTTTCTCCGGGATACAGGTTTACGCAGATGAGCAAGACTTCTCTCGATAAGAGCAAGATCAAGTTCCTTCTTCTCGAAGGCGTCCACCAATCGGCTGTCGACGTCCTCAAGGCGGCGGGCTACACCAGCATCGAATACCTGACAGGTTCCTTGCCGGAAGCCCAGCTCAAGGAAAAGATCGCTGACGCTCACTTCATCGGCATTCGTTCTCGCACCCAACTGACCGAAGAGATCTTCGATCACGCGAAGAAGCTGGTAGCCGTCGGCTGTTTCTGCATCGGCACCAATCAGGTTGACCTGAGTGCTGCCCGCGAGCGCGGTATCGCTGTGTTCAACGCGCCGTACTCCAACACGCGTTCCGTTGCCGAACTGGTACTGGCCGAAGCCATCCTGCTGCTGCGCGGCATCCCTGAGAAAAATGCTTCCTGCCACCGTGGCGGCTGGATCAAGAGCGCAGCCAACTCCTTCGAAATCCGCGGCAAGAAGCTGGGCATCGTCGGCTACGGCTCGATCGGTACTCAACTGTCGGTTCTGGCTGAAGGCCTGGGCATGCAGGTGTACTTCTATGACACCGTGACCAAGCTGCCGCTGGGCAACGCGACGCAGGTCAACAACCTGCACGAACTGCTGGGCATGTCAGACATCGTCACCCTGCACGTTCCGGAAACCGCTGCGACCCAGTGGATGATCGGCGAGAAGGAAATCCGTGCCATCAAGAAGGGCGGCATCCTGATCAACGCTGCACGCGGTACCGTGGTCGAGCTTGATCACCTGGCCGCAGCAATCAAGGACAAGCACCTGATCGGCGCCGCCATCGACGTATTCCCGGTGGAGCCACGCTCCAACGACGAAGAGTTCGAAAGCCCGCTGCGCGGCCTCGACAACGTGATTCTGACCCCGCACATCGGTGGCTCGACCGCCGAAGCGCAAGCCAACATCGGTCTGGAAGTGGCGGAAAAACTGGTCAAGTACAGCGACAACGGTACATCCGTTTCGTCGGTCAACTTCCCGGAAGTGGCCCTGCCGGCTCACCCTGGCAAGCACCGCCTGCTGCACATCCACGAGAACATTCCGGGTGTGATGATGGAGATCAACAAGGTCTTCGCCGAAAACGGCATCAACATCTCCGGTCAGTTCCTGCAGACCAACGAAAAGGTCGGCTACGTGGTGATCGACGTCGACGCCGAGTACTCGGAGCTGGCGCAAGAGAAGCTGCAACACGTCACCGGCACCATCCGTAGCCGTGTTCTCTTCTAAAGAAGCAGCGGCAAGCAACTAGCTTCAAGCGGCAGGTGAAAAGCGCTCTTGCCTTTACTTGCAGCTTGTAGCCAGCAACTCGAAGCTGAATAAAAAAGGGAGCCCCGCAGGGCTCCCTTTTTTATTTCACGTTGACGGTGATTTTTTCGGAAACGATCGTCGGGTCAAACGGCATATGGCCGCTGTCGCCAAGAATCAGCTGCAAGGTGTGCTTGCCGGGGGCCAGTTTGATGGTGGCTTCGGTCTGCGCCTTGCCGAAATGCATGTGGTGGGCATCAGTCGGGATAGGTGCGCCTTCAGCCGGCAGGTCGTCGACGTCAATCAGCAGATGATGGTGGCCGGTGTTCTTGGTGACGTCACCCGCGGGCGCCAGCGCGATGTTCTTGACGCCGAACTTGACCTTGAATTCCTGGGAAACCGTCGCACCGTCCTCGGGAGAAACGATGAACACTTCAGCATCTTTCGGCGCCGGCGTCGCCGCACTGGCCAATACCGAAACACCCATCAGCAAACCCGCCAACGCAGCACGTGACATAAAGCTTTTCATTTTCTTCTCCAGTTTTTCCGTAAAATCCGCACGGTCATGACAACTTCATGACCATTCGTTGTCGAAGGCACTCGACAACCATAGCAAAGCGAGCCTGAATCAGAGCATCGCGATAATGATTTCAAAGGAGTGACCATGCGCCTTTTGCCTGGCCTGATCTGCCTGATACCCCTTCTGAGCCCGCTGGCTCATGCCGAGCTGATTGATGACGTCAACGACCGTGGCGAGTTGCGCATAGCCCTGGAGGCTAATACACCGCCCTTCAATTTCAAGGAAGGCGACACGCTCACGGGGTTCGAGGTCGAGCTTGGGCAATTGCTGGCCAAGGAGCTGGATGTACGCGCCGACTTCATCGTTACCGACGCCGGCGATCTGCTCCAGGGCGTTGAGAGCGGCAAGTACGACGTCGCGCTCAACCACATAGCACTGACACCCGAACTAAAGGATCGTTTCGACTTCAGCGAGCCGTACAGCCAGATCGATTCACAATTACTGGCGAAGAAGGATGAGCAGCCGCGCCCCATGGTGCTGGTGCAGGCGCTGACCGAAACGAAGCCGGCAGAGAGTGCGCCGGTGGAATTGGCGATACCGTTTCAGAAGGGTAATCCGGCATTTCGCGCCAGCCTTGAGAGTGCGTTGCAGCGGATTAAGGCGGATGGGCGATTGGCGGCGTTGTCCGAGAAGTGGTTGAAACCGTAAGCCCCCGAAAGAGCCCCTCACCCTAGCCCTCTCCCAAGGGAGAGGGAACTGATTGGGGGATATTTCAGAGATACGCCGATCTGGGATGGCGTTATCGAATCCATGATCGACTGATCACTGCTTTGTCGAATTCATAATCAACCTGGTCTTTCAGGTCGATGTAAAGCTCCAGACACCTCGGTCGGCCCCCTCTCCCTCGGGGAGAGGGCTGGGGTGAGGGCAGCCATTGCGGATCAGCCCAAAATCTTTAAGGCCAGCGCTGCTCGCGGCAATTCAAGCTCACTGAAAACCTGCACACCATGACGTTTCAGCAGCGCAGCAGTAACCCCCTCACCACTGATCTTCACCCCACTGAACGTCCCGTCATACGTCAGCAGATTCCCGCACGACGGACTGTTGGCCTAGAGCACCGCCACCCGTATACCGTGCTTTTGCACCAGTTCCAGCGCCTGCCGCGCACCCTCCAGAAACTGCGCACTGACATCCTCGCCTTCAGTGGTCATCACCGCAGCAACACCATCGAGCACTTCACCCCCCTGCCCGCCCGGAATCTCCGCCGCTGCCCGCGGCGTCGGCAAGCCACCGGCCACTTCAGGGCACAACGGCACCACCCGTCCTTCGGCTATCCACTGCTCCAGCACATCAAACGGCCCGCTGGCCCCGCCGTCGTAACGCACGCGGTGGCCTAACAGGCAGCGGCTGACCAGAATCTTTTGCATGTCAGAAAGGCTCGTTGCCACGACGACGGAACCAGCCCGTCAGCGACAGGCGCTCGCGGTGGGCCGGCAGTACCTCATGCGGTACTTCGCCGGAGAGGAAAACCACCAGACAACCACCGGTAGGTTGCACATCATGAACGCGATCATCGCTCAGATACATGCGCAGCTGACCGCCATCCTCCGGCAGCCAGGCATCATTGAGGTAAACCACCACCGAGACCATGCGCCGGTCATCGTCGCGAAAACGGTCGACGTGCCTGCGATAAAACGCGCCCGGAGGATACAGGGCGAAATGGCACTCGAAGTCTTCAAGCCCCATGAACAAGCCACGGTTGAGCGCCTCGCGCAGGCTGTCCATCAGGTTCAGATAACGGTCACTGGCCTCAGCCTGCCCCGGATCGATCCATTGGATATGGTCGCCGCGGATGCCCTCGCGAATCTCTGAAAACGGCCCACGACCGACCGCCGCCGGCGCCAGCTCACCCTCGGCTTCACGTCTGCGGCATTCGGCCGCCAGCTCGCCGGTCAAACCGGCGGGCAGGAAAATGTTCTGCTGCGACCAGCCGTGTTCGGCCAGGTCGTCGACAATGCGCAACAGCAGCGGGTGTTCAGAGGATATTTGCATGGCGCGCATAGTATGTCGGCGGCAAGAAATCCGACAGAGCCACGCGGCGGCTTGTTACGAATTCTCGACAAGTCACGGCACCGCACGGAGAATAGTCCGCTGCTGACAGGAGTCCCTATGCGCCGTTTGCTTTTTTCACTGTTGATGTTCTGTGTTTTGCCCGCTTGGGCGGACGGCCACGATCAGCTGTACAAGGTCGCCGGCTGGCCAGAACAACGTGCGCATTTCAATGACGCCCTGAGTGCCGCGCAGCAGCGCTATCAAAACAGTCTGCCGCCCGCCGTGTTTCAAGCGCTGGTGAACAACAGCAACCAGCGCTTCGCCCCGCAGGCCATGGATCAACGCGCCGAGGCACAGCTACGGCAGAACCTCGCCGATCCGAAACCTGCGCTGTCTTTTTTCCAGTCGCCGCTGGGCAAGAAAATCGTTGCCGCCGAATTGCTCGCGACCCGCCGGGATCAACTGGCCAAGAACGCCAAGGGCCTGCCGAAAATGCCGGCCAGCGACAGCCGACTTTTGATCATCGGCCATCTCGCCCAGGCGCTGCCTGCGCGGGAGGCTGGCGCCGAGGTGAGCCTGGCGATTGCCGGGGTCGCGGCGGACAGTTTGAGTTCGATGATTCCGGGCCTGCTCGGTGGCGGTCAGGCGCAAGGCATGTTGAACGGTCAGCGTCAGCGCTTGATGGATCAGATCGGCGCGGACATGAACAACACGCTGCTCTACGTTTATCGCGATCTGTCGGATAACGAGCTGGAAGAGTTTGCGACGTTCGCCGAGTCCACCGAGGGCAAGGCGTATTACCAGGCCGCGCTGGCGGCGATCAGGGCTGGGTTGGCGGTGGGCCAATGATCTTCGTCGCCTGACCGGCCGCCATCGCTGGCAAGCCAGCTCCCACAGGTTTTTCGGGCGTTCACAAATCCGTGGTCGACTCAAAACCCTGTGGGAGCTGGCTTGCCAGCGATGAGGTCAGTAAATCCGCTAGAGATTCCGGCCCCTGATCCGCTTGCTCAGAAACTCGAAATATTCCTCACGCATATCAGCCGCCTCATTCGCCAGATGATGCCGCGCCTCGGGTAGCAGCAAGATCTGCGGTCGATCGAACTTCAACTTCAACACCTGCAGATTGTGCTGCCAGTCCACGGTCATGTCCGCCTGCCCCTGAATGATCAGCGGCCGTCGCGGACTTTTTCTGGCGAATTCCACCCGGTTGATCCAGCGTGACAAGGCCCCGACCCATGCCGTCGGCAAGCGCTTGGGCTGCAACGGATCGGCCAGTAGAAACGGCAGGAAATCCGGGTCGTTGGAGTTCTCGCTGAAGCGCCGCGCGATGCCCCTTACGAAAGGCCGCAGCAGGTAATAACTCAGCTGCGACCAGCCCCACGCCCGCGGTCGTACCAGTGGCGACAGCAAAATCACCTGACCCTGCGCCGGACTGTTCTCGCCATGATTGAGCACATGGTCGACGACGATGGCGCCGCCAGTGCTTTGTCCGCACAGGTGCCAGGGTTGCGGCAGGGCAATCGAATTGGCTTCGACGAACAAGGCTTGCAGCGCGTCCTGATATTCAGAGAAGTCGCGGATGCTCGCCCGCGTGCCGCTCGACAGACCATGCCCGGGCAAGTCGCAGGCGATTACCGCAAAATCCTGATCCAGCGCCCACTCGATCACATGCCGATACAGCCCGGTGTGGTCGTAGAAACCGTGCAATAGAAACAGCGTGCCCTTGACCTTCTCCGGCCACCAGCAATGGCTGACCAGTTCGTAGCCATCAACGGCGAAACGACCCATGCCGCGCCAGACATCACGCTCGGGAAAATCGGTTTTGTAGAAGCATTGATAGGCCTTGGCTTCGTCCGACAACGGCTGCCACTCAGCCAAAGGCTTGAGGCTGGCGCGTAATTGATCGGGGTCGAAAGTAGCGGGCATGAGGCAAATTCCAGAGCGGTGAACAGACTTTATCGGCTTGCGATATTCATCTGTCGCGGCAAGCATGGCAAGCTAGCCGCCCCTCAAGGATCGAAATACATGCGTTCGTCCTACCGCACCACACTGTTTGCCAGCCTGCTCGCGCTTGTGTGTGCCGGCGTGTTGTGGACGGCGTACGACTGGTTTCAGGGCCGGTACTTGCGCGCGTTCAGCGAGCACACGGCGGTTTTTTCCGGCGACCCGCTACGCCTGCCGGATAATCTCGCCGGACCTGGCAAGATTCGCCTGGTGCATTTCTGGGACCCGGCCTGCCCCTGCAACGTCGGCAATCAGCAGCACCTGACCGAGATGGTCGAGCATTTCAGCGCCAGAGGCGTCGAGTTTTTCGCGGTGCAGCGACCCGGCAGCCACGGCCAGTTGCCCGTCACTTTGAGCAGCCTGAAAACCATCGCGGTATTGCCCGGTGCCGAGCAGATTCCCGCCAGTCCCGCTGTAGCGATCTGGGACCGCAGCGGCAAACTCGCGTACTTCGGGCCCTACAGCGAAGGCCTGACCTGCAACTCCAGCAACAGCTTTATCGAACCGATCCTGAACGCGTTAACGGATGATCGCCCGGTGAATGCCACGCACACGCTGGCGGTCGGCTGCTATTGCCCTTGGCCGGTGCAGGCGCAATAAGGCATTCCGGACTTTTCAAGGACAGCGATGCACGGCACAGAAGGTCTGTGCTAATTGTTTGCAGCCCGACGGGCGGCAATTCTGCATGCACAAGGAGTCACCATGAAACGCGTGTTCACCGTTCTTGCCTTGCTCATCGTTGTCCTGCTCGCTGGCGCAGGCGGGTACATCTACAGCAAACAGCCAACACGCCAGGGCCAGATTGAACTGCGCAACCTGCAAGGTTCGGTAACGGTGCGCTACGACGAGCGCGGTGTGCCGCACATCCGCGCCGAGAACGAAACCGACCTCTATCGCGCCCTCGGTTATGTGCACGCGCAGGATCGTCTGTTCCAGATGGAAGCCATGCGCCGTCTCGCCCGAGGCGAACTGGCCGAAGTGCTCGGGCCAAAACTCCTCGACACCGACAAACTGTTCCGCAGTTTGCGCATTCGTGAACGCGCAGCCAGTTATGTAGCCAGCCTCGACAAGCAGTCGCCGGCGTGGAAGGGCCTGCAAGCCTATCTGGACGGCATCAACCAATATCAGGACACGCACGCCGCGCCTGTCGAGTTCGACGTGCTGGGCATCCCCAAGCGGCCGTTCACCGCCGAAGACAGCATCAGTGTCGCCGGCTACATGGCCTACAGCTTTGCTGCCGCGTTTCGCACCGAACCGCTGCTGACCTACGTACGCGATCAGCTCGGTGCCGATTACCTCAATGTGTTCGATCTCGACTGGCAGGCCAGAGGCGTACTCGCCACCGATCACACCCGGCACGCGCCGGCCCTCGCCGCTGGCGACTGGCAGGACCTCACCGCCCTCGCCCGCCTCAGTGAACAGGCGCTGATCGACAACGGTCTGCCGCAGTTCGAGGGCAGCAACGCTTGGGTCATCGCCGGCAGCCGCAGCCAGAGTGGCAAGCCATTGTTGGCCGGCGATCCGCACATCCGTTTCTCGGTGCCATCGGTGTGGTACGAAGCGCAGTTGTCGGCACCGGGGTTTGAACTCTATGGCCATCATCAGGCGCTGGTGCCTTTCGCGTTCCTGGGGCACAACCTGGATTTCGGCTGGAGCCTGACCATGTTCCAGAACGACGATCTGGACCTGATCGCCGAGAAGGTCAACCCGGACAACCCGAATCAGGTCTGGTATCGCGGCCAGTGGACCGACATGGTCAGCAGCGAGCAGCAGATCGCCGTGAAGGGCCAGGCGCCGGTGACCATCACCCTGCGCCAGTCGCCGCACGGCCCGATCGTCAACGACGCGCTCGGGTCCGCCGCCGGCAAAACGCCGATCGCGATGTGGTGGGCATTCCTCGAAACACCCAACCCGATCCTCGACGGTTTCTACCAGCTCAACCGCGCCGACACGTTGGCCAAGGCCCGCGCCGCTGCGGCCAAGGTGCAGGCGCCGGGGCTCAACCTCGTTTACGCCAATGCCAAGGGCGATATCGCCTGGTGGGCTTCGGCGTTGCTGCCCAAGCGCCCCGCCGGGGTCAAGCCGGGCTTCATCCTTGATGGCAGCACTGATCAAGCGAACAAGGACGGTTTCTACCCGTTCAGCGCCAACCCGCAGGAAGAAAACCCGGCACGCGGCTATATCGTTTCGGCCAACTTCCAGCCCGTGTCGCCAAGCGGCATGGAGATTCCCGGTTACTACAACCTCGCCGACCGTGGCCAGCAGCTCAATCGACAGCTCAACGACAAGAGTGTGAAGTGGACCAACGAAGCCAACCAGAAACTGCAACTGGGCACCGCCACCGGTTACGGTCCGCGTTTGCTGGCGCCTCTGCTGCCCGTGCTGCGCGAGGTGGTGAGCGATCCGGCGCAGTTGAAACTGGTCTCGCAACTGGCGCAGTGGCCAGGCGACTATCCACTGGATTCGGTAAGCGCGACGGTGTTCAACCAGTTCCTCTATGACCTCGCCGATGCCGCGATGCGCGATGAGTTGGGCAATGACTTTTTCGACACGCTGTTGTCGACGCGGGTGATTGATTCGGCATTGCCACGCTTGGCGGCGAGTGCTGATTCAGTCTGGTGGGATAACCGCAACACGCCGAACAAAGAGACTCGCGCCGATGTCGTGCGCACGGCATGGCAGGCGAGCATGAAGCACCTGAAGCTGACCCTCGGTGACGATGCGTCCGGATGGAAATGGGGCACGGCGCACACGCTGACCCACGGGCATCCGCTGGGGCAGCAGAAGCCGCTGGATCGCATCTTCAACGTCGGGCCGTTCGCCGCACCGGGCAGCCATGAAGTGCCGAACAACCTCTCGGCGAAGATCGGCCCGGCACCATGGCCGGTGACTTACGGGCCTTCTACGCGGCGCCTGGTTGACTTCGCTGATCCTGCTCACAGCTTGACGATCAACCCGGTCGGGCAGAGCGGCGTGCCGTTTGATCGTCACTATGACGATCAGGCTGAAGCGTATGTGGAGGGGATTTATGTGCAGGCGCATTTCAGCGAGGAAGAGGTGACGGCGAATACGCGCAGTACGTTGAAGCTGCTGCCGGCGCGCGGAACCCCTTAAAAGCCCCTCACCCTAGCCCTCTCCCAGAGGGAGAGGGGACCGATTGGGGGATATTCGGGAGAAACATCGACGTGAAGGATCGATGCCGAATCCATATTCGATAAGGTCTTTCAGGTCGATGTAACACGCCAGGCACTACGGCCGGCCGGGGTGACTCTGATCGCCACGCCGGGGGGGGGCAAGCTGATGAACTGTATTGAGAGCATCCGCAAATCCCCTTGGACCCGAAGATCACCACAAAACAACTGTGGGAGCGAGCCTGCTCGCGAAGACTAAATGTCAGCCAACATTTGAGTCGACTGACACTCCGTCCTCGCGAGCAGGCTCGCTCCCACATTGGATTTGGATTGGCCTTGATATTGAGGCCAATCCAGATTGGCTTACACCCCTCCCGGCGCCGGTGCGCGACGTACGTCCGGTTGCTTCCACGAATCGGCAGCGCTTTCTTCGATGGCTTGCTGGATGGCTTTCTTGCGGGCTTCTTCGGCGCGGCGGCTGAAGAACCAGACCATGAAAGTCACGATCGACACCGCCAGCAGAATCAGGCTGGCCACGGCGTTGATCTCAGGCTTGACGCCCAGACGTACCGCCGAGAACACTTCCATCGGCAGCGTCGTCGAACCCGGGCCCGACACGAAGCTTGCCAGTACCAAATCGTCCAGCGACAGCGCGAACGACATCATGCCGCCCGCTGCCAACGATGGCGCGATCATCGGGATGGTGATCAGGAAGAACACCTTCCACGGCCGCGCCCCCAGGTCCATCGCCGCTTCTTCAATCGACAGGTCCAGCTCACGCAGACGCGCCGACACCACCACCGCCACATAAGCCGCACAGAACGTCGTGTGCGCGATCCAGATGGTGACGATGCCACGTTCCTGTGGCCAGCCGATCATCTGCGCCATGGCCACGAACAGCAGCAACAGCGACAGACCGGTGATCACTTCGGGCATGACCAACGGCGCCGTCACCAGGCCGCCGAACAACGTACGGCCCTTGAAATGGGTGATGCGCGTCAGCACGAATGCGGCCAAAGTACCCAGTGCTACCGCAGCCACGGCCGTGTAGCAGGCGATTTCCAGCGAGCGCAGTACCGAGCCCATCAGTTGCGAGTTGTCGAGCAGGCCGACATACCACTTGATCGACCAGCCGCCCCACACCGTCACCAGTTTCGAGGCGTTGAACGAATAGATCACCAGGATCAGCATCGGCAGATAGATAAACAACAAACCCACAACCAGCATCAGGCTGGAGAAACGGAAGCGCTTCATTCTTTACCCTCCATTTCCTTGGCCTGACTGCGGTTGAACAGGATGATCGGCACAATCAGGATCGCCAGCATCACCACCGCCAGCGCGGACGCTACCGGCCAGTCACGGTTGTTGAAGAACTCTTGCCAGAGCACCTTGCCGATCATCAGCGTTTCCGGACCGCCGAGCAGTTCCGGGATGACGAACTCGCCCACGACCGGAATGAACACCAGCATGCAGCCGGCAATAATCCCGTTTTTGGACAGCGGAATAGTGATCTTCCAGAAGCTGTTGAAGGTGCTCGAACCAAGGTCCGAAGCCGCTTCCAGCAGACTGTTGTCGTGCTTCACCAGGTTGGCGTACAGCGGCAGGATCATGAACGGCAGGTACGAGTAGACGATGCCGATATACACCGCGAGGTTGGTGTTGAGGATCTGCAGCGGCTCATCGATCAGGCCGATGCTCATCAGGAATCCGTTGAGCAGGCCATTGTTGCTGAGGATGCCCATCCACGCGTAAACGCGGATCAGGATTGCCGTCCAGGTCGGCATCATGATCAGCAGCACCAGCACCGTTTGCATTTCCTTACGGGCCGTGGCGATCGCGTAGGCCATCGGGTAGCCGATCGCCAGGCACAGAACGGTGCTGATCAGCGCCATCTTCAGCGAGCCGAGGTACGCGGCGATGTACAACTCGTCGCCCGCCAGCAGCGCGTAGTTGCCCAGGTTCAGCAGCAGTTGCAGCTTCTGCTCGGCAAACGTGTAGATCTCGGTGTACGGCGGAATGGCCACGTCGGCTTCGGCGAAGCTGATCTTCAGGACGATGAAGAACGGCAACATGAAGAACAGAAACAGCCAGATGAACGGAACCCCGATGACCAGCTGGCGGCCATTGGGAATTATTCGGTTGATGCGCCGTTTGAATTTGCGCATGTTCATGAGCGAAGTACCACACCGCTGTCGTCTTCCCACCACACGAAAACCTGATCGCCCCAGGTCGGACGGGCGCCACGGCGTTCGGCGTTGGCAACAAAGGACTGCACAAGTTTGCCGCTCGGCAGTTCGACGTAGAACACCGAGTGCCCGCCGAGGTAGGCGATGTCATGCACCTTGCCGCTCGACCAGTTGTATTCGCAAGTCGGTTGATCGGCGGTGACCAGCAGTTTCTCCGGACGAATCGCGTAGGTGACCGACTTGTCCTGCACCGAGGTGCTGATGCCGTGACCCACATAGATCTGCCGGTCGAGGTCCTTGCAAGTGATGGTCGCGTGACCCTCGGCATCGTCGATCACTTCGCCTTCGAAGATATTGACGCTGCCGATGAATTCGCAGACCAGACGACTGGTCGGGGTTTCGTAGATGTCGATCGGGCTGCCGATCTGTGCGATCCAGCCCAGATGCATGATCGCGATGCGCTCGGCCATGGTCATGGCCTCTTCCTGGTCGTGGGTCACCATCACGCAGGTCACGCCGACGCGCTCGATGATTTCCACCAGTTCGAGCTGCATCTGCGAACGCAGTTTTTTATCCAGTGCGCCCATCGGTTCGTCGAGCAGCAACAGCTTTGGCCGCTTGGCCAGCGACCGCGCCAGAGCAACACGCTGACGCTGACCGCCAGACAGTTGATGCGGCTTGCGCTTGGCGTATTGGCTCATCTGCACCAGTTTGAGCATCTCGGCCACGCGGGCTTCGACTTCAGCCTTGGGAATCTTGTCCTGCTGCAAACCGAACGCGATGTTCTGCGCCACGGTCATGTGCGGAAACAAGGCGTAGGACTGAAACATCATGTTGATCGGACGTTCGTACGGCGGCATGTCGGTGATGTCGACGCCGTCGAGAAAAATGCGCCCCTCCGTGGGCCGTTCGAACCCTGCCAGCATCCGCAGCAGAGTGGATTTGCCCGATCCCGAACCGCCGAGCAGGGCGAAGATCTCACCCTTTTTGATTTCCAGGGACACATCGTCCACGGCAATCGTCTCGTCGAACTTCTTCGTGACCCGGTCGATTTTGACCAACACCTGTTTGGGTGTCTGGTCGCCCTCGAGGGCTTTCTTATAGGCGCCGGAGGCAACTGCCATTTACGAAACTCCCAGAAAAAAGAGTGCAGTTCGCCCAATGCGGACGAACCCAGGATAGTTTGTGCCTTACATCCCCGACTTGACCTTGGTCCAGCTGCGGGTCATCAGACGCTGAATGTTCGGTGGCAACTCGGTCGACACGTAGGCCTTGTCAATCACGGTCTGTGGCGGATAAACCGATTCATCGGTACGGATGGATTGATCCATCAACTTGTCCGAGCCCGGGTTGGGGTTGGCGTAACCGACAGAGTCACTGACCTGGGCGATCACCTCAGGTTTCAACAGATAGTTGATGAAAGCATGGGCCTGCTTCACGTTCGACGAATCCTTGGGAATCGCCAACATGTCGAACCACAACGCGCCGCCCTCTTTCGGCACCGTGTAGGCGATGTTCACGCCCTTCTTGGCTTCTGCCGCGCGGTTCTTCGCCTGGAAGATATCGCCGGAGAAACCGATGGCCACGCAGATGTCGCCGTTGGCCAGGTCGCCGATGTATTTCGAAGAATGGAAGTAGGTTACGTAGGGGCGCACGGCGAGCAATTTGTCGGTGGCTTTCTTGTAATCCTTGGGATTGGTGCTGTTGGCATCCAGCCCCATGTAGTTGAGCACGGTCGGCATCATTTCATCGGCCGAATCGAGGAATGCCACGCCGCAGCTTTGCAGCTTCTTGATGTTTTCCGGCTCGAACAGCACACCCCAGGAATCGATCTTGTCGATGCCCAGCACAGCCTTCACTTTATCGACGTTATAGCCGATGCCGTTGGTGCCCCACAGGTACGGCACGGCGTACAGGTTGCCAGGATCGTTCTGCTCCAGACGCTTGAGCAGCGCCGGGTCGAGATTCGAGTAATTTGACAGCTGCGCCCGGTCGAGTTTCTGGAACGCGCCCGCCTTGATCTGCTTGCCGAGGAAGTGGTTCGACGGCACGACCACGTCGTAGCCGGTACGCCCGGCGAGCAACTTGCCTTCCAGGGTTTCGTTGGAGTCGAACACGTCGTAGATCGGTTTGATCCCGGTCTCTTTCTGAAAGTCGGCCAGCGTCGATTCGCCGATGTAATCCGACCAGTTATAAATATGCACCGTGCCGGCGGCTTGGGCACCGACGGCGATCGTCAGGCCGGCAGCGGCCAGCAGGGCATTGCGCAAAGAAGAAAAAACAGGCACGTGAAGGTCCTCTAAATTTAGTTGGGCCCAAGTTGCCCAGCGCTGCATGACAGCCATGGCTGCCCGGCAACAAAACCGGCGCGCAACTTACCCTCGAAAAACCGTTCCAGCAAAACTTTCTGTCATTTAATTATTCCGCTGGCCGCCGTCGCGCAGACGACGGCCAACGGTTACGGCTTCAAACCGGTTTATTTACCGGATTTGATTTTGGTCCAGCTGCGGGTGATCAGACGCAGTGTGGCGGCATCCAGATCACTGATCGCATAGAGCTGCTTCTTCACTTCAGCCGAAGGATAGATGCTCACATCGCTGGTGATGTCTTTGTCCACCAGCGGTGTGGCCGCCTTGTTGCCGTTCGGGAAACGCACGGCGTTGGTGATCTCGGCCATCACTTCCGGCTGCAGCAGGTAGTTCATGAACTTGTAGGCGGCGTCGACGTTGGTGGCATCCTTTGGCATGGCAACCATGTCGTAGAAAGTGCCGGCGCCTTCTTTCGGAATGGTGTAGGCCAGTTTGACCTTGTCACCGGCTTCCTTGGCGCGCGACTTCGACTGCTCCAGGTCACCCGAGTAACCCACGGCCACGCAAATGTTGCCGTTGGCCAGGTCGGAGATGTACTTGGAGGAATGGAAGTAGGCGACCGAAGGGCGAATCTTGAGGAACAGATCTTCGGCGGCTTTCAGATCAGCCTTGTCTTTGCTGTTGGTCGGCTTGCCCAGATAGTGCAGCGCCGCCGGAATCATTTCGGTCGGTGCGTCGAGGAAGCTCACGCCGCAGCTTTTCAGCTTCGCCATGTTTTCAGGCTTGAACACGACATCCCAGGAGTCGATCTTGTCGATACCCAGTGCAGCCTTGACCTTCTCCGGGTTGTAGCCGATGCCGATCGAGCCCCACATGTACGGGAACGCGTGTTTGTTGCCCTGGTCGCTGGCATCGCCAACGGCTTTGAGCAGGTCTTCGTCGAGGTTCTTCCAGTTCGGCAGCTTGGACTTGTCCAGCTCCTGATACACGCCTGCCTTGATCTGCTTGGCGAGGAAGTTGTTGGAAGGCACCACGATGTCGTAACCGGATTTACCGGCCAGCAGTTTGGCTTCCAGGGTTTCATTGCTGTCGAACACGTCGTAGACGACTTTGATGCCGGACTCTTTTTCGAACTTGGCCACGGTGTCCGGTGCGATGTAGTCGGACCAGTTGTAGACGTGCAACACCTTGTCGTCCGCCTGAACCGCACCCGCCATCATGCCCGCGATGGACAGAGCGAGAAGTGTCTTGCCAGCAAGCTTTTTGCCTAATGCCTTCATGCGTAATGCTCCAAATTTTTCTTTTTTGAACCACTTTGTTCAGCGGCCGAACCCGGACAACTGGAACCGCGGCTAGTCTGGCAAGATCCGAGGCGGTCTTTCAAGGAAAGACCAGCCTTTCTGACAGCTTTGCGCGAGAGCGCCGAGGCTTTCCCGCACAAAGCCTAGCACTTAGCCCTGCAACGCACTGAGGGTCAGGTCCAGACACTTGCGTGCCTTTGTAACCAGCTCGTCGATTTCCGCTTTGCTGATCACCAGCGGCGGCGCGATGATCATGGTGTCGCCCACGGCGCGCATGATCAGCCCGTTGTCGAAGCAGAACTGGCGGCAGATCATGCCCACGCCCTTGCCCTCGTAACGTTTGCGGGTAGCCTTGTCCTGTACCAGCTCGATCGCCCCCAGCAGACCGACCCCGCGAACTTCACCCACCAACGGGTGATCGTTCAGTTCCCGCAGACGTTTCTGCAAATACGGTGCCGTTTCGTTGTGCACGTTCTCGATAATCTTTTCGTCGCGCAGAATGCGGATGTTTTCCAGGCCCACTGCCGCCGCCACCGGGTGACCGGAGTAGGTGAAACCGTGGTTGAAATCGCCGCCTTCATTGAGCACCGCGACCACTTCGTCACGCACGATCAGGCCACCCATCGGGATGTAGCCGGAGGTCAGGCCCTTGGCGATGGTCATCATGTCGGGCTTGAGGTCGTAGAAATCGCTACCGAACCACTCACCGGTGCGGCCGAAACCACAGATCACCTCATCCGCGACGAAGAGGATGTCGTACTTGGCGAGGATTTTCTTCACGCGCGGCCAGTAGCTGTCGGGCGGAATGATCACTCCGCCGGCGCCCTGGATCGGCTCGGCAATAAAGGCACCGACGTTGTCGACGCCGACTTCGAGAATTTTCTCTTCCAGCTGATTGGCCGCCCAGATCCCGAACTCTTGCGGGGACATGTCGCCGCCTTCGGCGAACCAGTACGGCTGGGCGATGTGGACGATGCCCGGGATCGGCAAGTCGCCCTGCTCATGCATATAGGTCATGCCGCCCAGGCTCGCGCCGGCCACGGTGGAACCGTGATAACCGTTCTTGCGACTGATGATGACTTTCTTGTTCGGCTGGCCCTTTATCGCCCAGTAGTGGCGAACCATGCGCAACATAGTGTCGTTGCCTTCAGAGCCGGAACCGGTGAAGAACACGTGGTTCATGCCTTCCGGCGCGATTTCGGAGATGGCCTTGGCCAGTTCCAGTGCCGGCGGGTGAGCAGTCTGGAAAAACAGGTTGTAGTACGGCAGTTCGCGCATCTGTTTGCTGGCGGCATCGGCCAGTTCATCGCGACCGTAACCGATGGCCACGCACCACAGACCGGCCATGCCGTCGAGAATCTTGTTGCCTTCGCTGTCCCACAGGTAAACGCCCTTGGCGTTGGTGATGATCCGCGGGCCCTTCTCTTTCAGCTGCTTGAAATCGCTGAACGGGGCCAAGTGGTGATCGCTGCTCAGCGCTTGCCACTCACGGGTTTGCGGGTTGTTGCTGGTCATGCCAATTCTCCTTGTTATCGGTGAAGGCGCGGCGGCTGACCACCGCGCCCCAGCGTATCAGACGGCGAAGAGCAGGTACTCACGCTCCCACGAACTGATCACGCGCTTGAAGTTTTCATGCTCGGCCCGCTTGACCGCGACGTAGCCCGTGATGAAAGTTTTGCCCAGGTATTTCTCGACGGTCGAGCTGTTTTCCATGCGCTCCAGCGCATCCTCGATGGTCAGCGGCAGGCGCAGGTTGCGGCGTTCATAGCCACGACCAACCACCGGCGCGCTCGGGTTGAGGCCCTCGACCATGCCGATGTAACCGCAGAGCAGGCTCGCGGCAATCGCCAGGTACGGGTTGGCGTCGGCACCCGGCAGACGGTTTTCCACGCGGCGGTTCTGCGGGCCGGCATCCGGGACGCGCAGGCCCACGGTGCGGTTTTCTTCGCCCCACTCGACGTTCACCGGGGCCGAGGTATCCGGCAGGAAGCGGCGGAACGAGTTGACGTTGGGGGCGAACAGCGGCAGCAATTCCGGGATCAGTTTCTGCAGGCCACCGATGTGGTGCAGGAACAGCTGGCTCATGGTCCCGTCTTCATTAGAGAAGACGTTTTTGCCGGTCTCGATGTCGATGATGCTCTGGTGCAAGTGCATCGCGCTGCCCGGCTCACCGGTCATCGGCTTGGCCATGAAAGTGGCGGCCACGTCGTGCTTGAGCGCGGCTTCGCGCATGGTGCGTTTGAACACCAGAATCTGGTCGGCCAGCGACAGAGCGTCACCGTGACGGAAGTTGATTTCCATCTGCGCGGTGCCGTCTTCGTGGATCAGCGTGTCGAGATCCAGTTCCTGCAACTCGCACCAGTCGTAGACGTCTTCGAACAGCGGGTCGAATTCGTTCGCTGCTTCAATAGAGAACGACTGACGACCGATTTCCGGACGCCCGGAGCGGCCGATCGGCGGCTGCAACGGGTAGTCAGGGTCGTCACTGCGCTTGGTCAGGTAAAACTCCATCTCTGGTGCCACGATCGGCTGCCAGCCCTTGTCGGCGTAGAGTTTGAGTACTTTCTTGAGGACGTTGCGCGGCGACAGCTCGATCGGGTTGCCTTGCTTGTCGTAGGTGTCGTGAATCACCTGGGCGGTTGGCTCGATGGCCCACGGCACCATGTATACGGCGTTCTGGTCGGGGCGGCAGATCATGTCGATGTCGGCCGGGTCGAGCAGTTCGTAATAGATGTCGTCTTCGACGTAGTCGCCGGTTACGGTCTGCAACAGAACGCTTTCTGGCAGGCGCATGCCTTTTTCGGCGATGAACTTGTTGGTCGGCGAGATCTTGCCCCGGGTGATACCGGTCAAGTCGGCGATCATGCATTCGACTTCTGTGATCTTGTGGTCTTTCAACCAATCGGTGAGCTGGTCGAGGTTGTTACTCATAAATGCCTCTGGGCTGAGTCTCCTGACGCTATGTCAGGCAAGGTTTGACGCTTGTGCGTCGCGTTAAAGGGGGTTTGCTTGCGCGCAGTGCCGGCTTACGCCTGGCACCGCGCATAGACAATGAAAGAGAAGCTTACCTGCCCTTTACGCTGGCGTTGCATTTCCTGTGCACAACCGGCACGTGCAGAATCATGAGCACGGCTTGAAAAGCGGCACAGGCTTTGTGGGAAAAAGAGATCTATATTGGAAGGAGACGCCATAAAGAGGATGGCTTCCCGTGCGTCCAGAATATCGGACGCCGCCGTTTTGACGGCTGCTGCGCGCGAGACCATCGTCGGCAGGCTGCGAGCCTGATTGACTGCGCTCTGCACGGACGATTCGCCACTGATGTGATAAGCATGCAGACCGGACTGTTGCGAGCAGTCGGTGACGCCGATTATCGACAGGCGAGACATGAAGCACCCCGGTATTATTGCTGTTATGGGTTTGATCGGAGCTTAGCCTTGTTCATTTTTTTACACAACACCCCCGTAAAAAATACAACACGGCCTGCTCAAGCCTGCGGGTGCCAAGCGTTCCAAGGGTAAAAAACCACCCGAAAATGCCCCATAAACGCCCTCGCAGCGCTTTTTTAGGGCAAAAAAGGCCTTGCTTGACTTCGGCAAGCCGTTCGGGTTGACTGAAACCAGAAAAGATCAATGATTGATATTTTTAACAACAAAGGTGTTGCATCATGTCGGTACCCCCGCGTGCCGTTCAGCTCAACGAAGCGAACGCGTTCCTTAAGGAACATCCTGAGGTTCTGTACGTTGACCTTCTGATTGCGGATATGAATGGTGTGGTGCGCGGCAAGCGCATTGAACGCACCAGCCTCCACAAGGTTTACGAGAAAGGCATCAACCTGCCGGCCTCTCTATTTGCTCTGGATATCAATGGTTCAACGGTGGAAAGCACCGGTCTGGGCCTGGACATCGGCGACGCCGATCGTATCTGCTATCCGATCCCCGATACCCTGTGCAACGAGCCATGGCAGAAGCGCCCTACCGCGCAACTGTTGATGACCATGCACGAACTCGAGGGCGAGCCGTTCTTTGCTGACCCGCGTGAAGTGCTGGCCAATGTGGTGCGCAAGTTCGACGAACTGGGCCTGACCATCTGCGCCGCGTTCGAGCTCGAGTTCTACCTGATCGATCAGGAGAACGTGAACGGTCGTCCGCAACCACCACGCTCGCCGGTTTCCGGCAAACGTCCGCACTCGACTCAGGTTTACCTGATCGACGATCTCGACGAATACGTCGATTGCCTCCAGGACATTCTGGAAGGCGCCAAAGAGCAAGGCATTCCAGCCGACGCCATCGTCAAGGAAAGTGCCCCGGCGCAGTTCGAAGTGAACCTGCACCACGTTGCCGACCCGATCAAGGCGTGCGACTACGCGGTACTGCTCAAGCGGCTGATCAAGAACATCGCCTACGACCATGAAATGGACACCACCTTCATGGCCAAGCCTTACCCTGGTCAGGCGGGCAATGGTCTGCACGTGCACATTTCGATTCTGGATAAAGAAGGCAAAAACATTTTTGCCAGCGAGGATCCCGAGCAGAACGCCGCGCTGCGTCACGCGATCGGCGGTGTGCTCGAGACCCTGCCCGCGCAGATGGCTTTCCTCTGCCCTAACGTCAACTCGTACCGTCGTTTCGGCGCACAGTTCTACGTGCCGAACTCGCCGTGCTGGGGCCTGGACAATCGCACCGTGGCGATTCGCGTACCGACCGGTTCGGCCGATGCCGTGCGGATCGAACACCGCGTTGCCGGTGCCGACGCCAACCCGTACCTGCTGATGGCTTCGGTGCTGGCTGGCGTGCATCACGGCCTGACCAACAAGATCGAGCCGGGCGCGCCCGTCGAAGGCAACAGCTACGAGCAGAACGAGCAAAGCCTGCCGAACAACTTGCGCGATGCCCTGCGTGAGCTGGACGACAGCGAGGTGATGGCCAAGTACATCGATCCGAAATACATCGATATCTTTGTCGCCTGTAAAGAGAGCGAGCTGGAGGAGTTCGAACACTCCATCTCCGACCTCGAGTACAACTGGTATCTGCATACTGTTTAAGCGGATTGCAGCTACAAAAAACGCCGTTGGCTATCACAGCCTGCGGCGTTTTTTTATGGCCGCCTGCGGCGGATCGCTGGCAAGCCAGCTCCCACAAGGTTCTGTTGTGTACTCAAATTCTGTGTTCGACACAGATCACTGTGGGAGCTGGCTTGCCAGCGATGGTGGCCGACAAGACAACACACAAACCGGCTCGTACAATGCCCGCTGCCCCGCAGGAGACTTTCATGACGCGTCCCGCCCCCGTCCGTAAACCCCGCGCCCGCAGTCAGGCGCGGATCGACTCGATACTCGACGCCGCGCGCACGCTGCTGGCCGCCGAGGGTGTGGCCAGCCTGTCGATCTACAGTGTGGCCGAGCGCGCGCAGATTCCGCCCTCTTCGGTTTACCACTTCTTCGCCAGCGTCCCGGCGCTGCTTGAAGCCCTGACAGCGGATGTGCACGCGGCATTCCGCGCCTGCCTGCAAGCGCCGATCGATCATCAAGCCTTGCGCAACTGGCGCGACCTGTCGCGGCTGGTCGAACAGCGGATGCTGGAGATTTACGACGAAGACGCCGCCGCCCGCCAGTTGATCCTCGCCCAGCACGGCCTCACCGAAGTCACCCAGGCCGACCGTCAACACGACATCGAACTGGGCGACCTGATGCACAAGCTGTTCGATCATCACTTCGAACTGCCAAGGCTGCCGGAGGATGTCGATGTGTTTGCCCTGGCGATGGAATTGGGCGACCGCGTTTACGCGCGTTCAGTGCAGCAGCATGGGCAAATCACACCGCGCATGGCCGAGGAAGGGATGCGGGTGTTTGATGCTTACATCGGGCTGTATCTGCCGCCTTACCTGCCCAAAAGAATTCTCTAGCGTCTTTACCGGCCTCTTCGCGAGCAGGCTCGCTCCCACATTTGGAATGCGATCTCCTGTGGGAGCGAGCCTGCTCGCGAAGGCCGCGCCGCAAATTTCAAGACAGACACAAAAAACCCCGAAGGGCTCACGCCCTCCGGGGTTGTTTTTCGCTCACCGGCTTACAACTTGGCGATCGAGACTTCGGTGGATTTCACAAAGGCGATCACTTCGCTGCCGACCACCAGCTCCAGCTCTTTTACCGAGCGCGTGGTGATGACCGAAGTGACGATGCCGGAAGCGGTCTGCACGTCGATTTCCGACAGCACGTCGCCGAGGACGATTTCCTTGATCGAGCCTTTGAACTGGTTGCGTACGTTGATGGCTTTGATAGTCATGATATTTCTCCTGAGGTCGAAATAAGCGGCAAGTGGCAAGCTTCAGGCGGCAAGCAAAAGCACAGCGCTTCTACTTGTAGCTTGTAGCTTGAGGCTCGCAGCTGCTTCATTGCGCCCAACGCAACTGCGTAGGCAAGGGTGCAACGGGTTCCGGCGCCAGCGGTTCGCCGGGCAGGGACAGAACACGGTTGAGCACTTCGGTTTCCAGGGCGGCCAGCCGATGCGAACCGCGTACACGTGGGCGCGGCAGTTCGATGTGCAGGTCGAGACCGACTTCACCGTCCTCGATCAGAATCACCCGATCGGCAATCGCGACCGCTTCGCTGACGTCGTGGGTGACCAGCAACACCGTGAAACCGTGCTGCTGCCAAAGGCGTTCGATCAGTTGCTGCATCTCGATGCGGGTCAGCGCATCCAGCGCGCCGAGCGGCTCGTCGAGCAACAGCAGACGCGGCTTGTGAATCAAGGCTCGGGCCAGAGCAACACGCTGCTTCTGACCACCGGACAAGGTCGCCGGCCATTCATTGGCACGGTCCGCCAGGCCGACCGCTTCCAGTGCAGCCAACGCTTGCGGGCGCCAGTTGCCTTTGAGCCCGAGACCGACGTTGTCGATGATCTTTTTCCACGGCAACAAACGGGCTTCCTGAAACATCAAACGCGTGTCTTCCCGCGCATCGCCAAGCGGCGCGGCACCTGCCAGCAAGTTACCGCCAGTTGGCTGATCGAGGCCGGCGAGCAAGCGCAGCAAGGTGCTCTTGCCGCAACCGCTGCGCCCGACCACGGCGACGAATTGCCCCGCCGGAATGTGCAGGTCGATGTCGCGCAGTACTTGCCGCGCACCGAAGGTTTTTTGCAGGTTGCGCACTGCCAGCGGAATGCCGCGCAGCAGGCGTGGAGGTTGTTGAGCGGTCATGCTGCACCTCCTTTGGCAACCTGATAGGCCGGATGCCAGCGCAGCCACACACGTTCAAGTCCACGCGCCGCAAGGTCGGCGAGCTTGCCGAGTACCGCGTAAAGCAGAATCGCCAGCACCACCACATCAGTCTGTAAAAACTCCCTTGCATTCATCGCCAGATAGCCGATGCCGGAGCTGGCAGAAATGGTTTCGGCGACGATCAGCGTCAGCCACATAAAGCCCAGGGCGAAGCGCACTCCGACCAGAATCGAAGGCAACGCACCCGGCAGAATCACCTGCCAGAACAGGCTGAAGCCGCTCAATCCATAACTGCGCGCCATCTCGACCAGCGCGGGGTCGACGTTGCGGATGCCGTGATAGGTGTTGAGGTAGATCGGGAATAGCGTGCCCAACGCCACCAGAAAAATCTTCGCCGACTCATCAATGCCAAACCACAGAATCACCAGCGGTATCAGTGCCAGATGCGGCACGTTGCGGATCATCTGCATCGAACTGTCGAGCAAGCGTTCGCCCCACTTCGACAGACCGGTGATGAAGCCCAACACCAGACCGATGCTCCCGCCGATGGTGAAGCCCAGCGCGGCGCGCCAGCCGCTGATTGCCAGGTGCGTCCAGATTTCACCGCTGCGCACCAGACTGACGCCGGCCTCGATCACCGTCACCGGTGCCGGCAGAATCCGTGTCGACAACCAGCCCGCCGACACCGACAACTGCCACACCGCCAGCAGCAACACCGGCAGCGCCCAAGGCGCGAGGCTGTGGATGATTTTCTTCATGGCGCGCCTCAGCTCTGCGACGCGGCTTTGGGAAGAATGTCGTTGGCGACCATCTCGCCGAACGGGCTGACATAACCGGCGCTTTTCGGCAGTTCCGGGCGCTCGATGTCAAGGTGCGGGAACAGCAATTCGGCAACGCGGTACGACTCTTCGAGGTGTGGATAACCGGAGAAGATGAAGGTATCGATGCCCAGATCCGCGTATTCCTTCACCCGAGCGGCCACGGTCGGACCGTCGCCAACCAACGCCGTCCCGGCACCGCCGCGCACCAGCCCGACGCCGGCCCACAGGTTGGGACTGACTTCCAGGTTGTCGCGACTGCCGCCGTGCAATGCGGCCATGCGTTGCTGGCCGACCGAATCGAAACGCGCCAGCGAAGCTTGAGCACGGGCGATGGTGTCATCGTCAAGATGCGAGATCAGACGATCCGCCGCCTGCCAGGCTTCAGCATTGGTTTCACGGACGATCACATGCAGACGAATGCCGAAGCGCACGGTGCGTCCGAGCTTGGCGGCTTTGGCGCGTACCTGTTCGATTTTCTCCGCCACCGCTGCGGGCGGCTCGCCCCAGGTCAACACCATTTCGACCTGTTCGGCCGCCAGATCCTGCGCCGCTTCCGAGGAGCCACCAAAGTACAGCGGCGGACGCGGCTGCTGGATCGGCGGATAGAGCAACTTCGCACCTTTGACGCTGATGTGCTGACCATCGTAATCAACGGTTTCGCCTTCCAGCACACGGCGCCAGATGCGGGTGAATTCCACCGAGGCTTGATAGCGCTCCTCGTGACTGAGGAACAGACCGTCACCGGCCAATTCTTCCGGATCACCACCGGTCACCAAATTGAACAGCGCCCGCCCGCCAGACAGGCGATCCAGCGTTGCGGCCTGACGCGCCGCCACCGTCGGGGAGATGATCCCCGGGCGCAGGGCGACCAAAAACTTCAGACGCTGGGTCACCGGGATCAGCGACGCCGCCACCAGCCAGGAGTCTTCGCAAGAGCGGCCGGTGGGAATCAGTACACCGCCAAAACCCAGGCGATCCGCTGCTTGCGCGACCTGTTGCAGATACCCGTGATCGACAGCGCGAGCACCTTCGGAGGTGCCAAGGTAATGGCCGTCGCCGTGGGTAGGCAGGAACCAAAAGATATTGAGGCTCATGGAGTGGTCTCCTTGGGAATTCGAATTACTGTGCTTTGGCCACAGCGGACGGTGGTGTCCAGATAACATCCTTGATGCTCAAAGGCTTGGGAATCAGTTTGAGCTGGAAGAACGTGTCAGCGATTTTCTGTTGCGCGGCGATCACTTCCGGGGTCAGGAACAGCGCACCGTAGCCCTGGCGTTTGACCGAGGTCAGGGTGATGTCCGCCGGCAGGCCGAGCAGCGGCGCGACCTGTCGGGTCACGTCTTCAGGATTGGCTTTGGACCACTCGCCGACCGCGCGCACTTCTTCGACGAGAGTCTTGATCACCTCGGGATTTTTCTGTGCGTAAGGTTTGGTTGCGAGATAGAACTGGTGGTTGTCGACGATGCCTTTGCCGTCGCGCAGGGTGTGCGCTTGCAGCTGCTTCTCGGCGGCCGCCTGGTACGGATCCCAGATGACCCAGGCGTCAACGCTGCCACGCTCGAACGCGGCACGAGCATCGGCCGGCGGCAGGAATACGGTGTGGATATCGGTGTATTTGATTCCGGCGTCTTCCAGAGCGCGCACCAGCAGGTAGTGGACGTTGGAGCCTTTGTTCAGTGCGACTTTCTTGCCCTTCAGATCGGCCACCGATTTGATCGGCGAGTCTTTCGGCACCAGGATCGCCTCGCTGTTCGGCGCTGGCGGCTCGTAGGCGACATAGAGCAGATCGGCACCTGCGGCTTGAGCGAACACCGGCGGCGTTTCGCCCGTCACGCCGAAGTCGATCGAACCGACGTTCAGGCCTTCAAGCAGTTGCGGGCCACCGGGAAACTCCGTCCATTGCACGTCGACGCCTTGGGCGGCGAGACGTTTTTCCAGCGTGCCCTTGGCTTTGAGCAGCACCAGGGTGCCGTACTTCTGATAACCGATTCGCAACGTTTCGGCTTGAGCTTGAGTGATAGCGCCGAAGGACACAGCCGCAGCAAACAGAGCGACCAGACCACGACGCAAAAATACAGTGCGCATAGCGCTCTCCTTTTTGCTGTTGGGTTTTGGCTGCACCTGCTTGCCCGTTAGCGGGCGAGTAAGGCCAGTTACATCAAGTTTCGGTGTGGCTCAAATGCTCCAGCGAGCACTCAACAAACGTTCGTTCAACAAGCCTGGCTCCAGCGGTTTCGGCCGGCGGGCCATGGCACTGACAAACTGATCCAGCGCTTCATGCAGTCGCTGTTCCAGCGCCGGTGCCAACTGCGCCTGGGTACTGCCTTCGCCATAAGCGATCTGGCTGTCCTCGGCAAAAATCCCCTGGAGCATTTCCTGGGCTTTCAATGCCGACAGCACTGGCTTGAGGGCGTAATCGACCACCAACATGTGGGCGATGCTGCCGCCGGTGGCCATCGGTAAAACAATCTTGTGGTTCAAGGCACGTTCGGGCAGCAGATCGAGCACAGTCTTCAGGGCGCCAGAAAACGAGGCCTTGTACACCGGGGTAGCGATCAGCAAGCCGTCGGCATTTTCAATCTGCTGTAAAAGATCGAGCACCTTGGGGCTATCAAAACGAGCGTGGAGGAGATCTTCGGCCGGGAAATCCCGTACCTGATAACTCACCACTTCCACCCCTTGCTGCTGCAACCAGCGCTGCGAGCGATCCAGCAGAACTCCAGAACGGGAGCGCAGGCTGGGACTGCCACCGAGTGAGACGACCAGCATTGAGATGATTCCTTAAGCGTTACAGGCGATTCGCAGGTTGCGATCTCGCTTCAATGTGAGAGACCTTACCAGCTGATTTATATATCCATAAATCATATTTATTCATTTGTTTATGCGTTTTGGAGATATACGTTTTACCTTTCTCAGGACGAAAAAAAGGCCGTTGAAACGGCCCGAAATCCCCTGCTATGTGGATGCCTCAAAACGATCGCAGCCTTCGGCAGCTCCTACACTGGAATGCGTTTCTCCCTGCAGGCGCTGCCGCAGGCTGCGATCTTTTGATCTTAACGATTGGGCTGTGGCGTCAGACGCAGGTACGGCTTCACGGCGCGATAGCCTTTCGGGAAGCGCTGTTTGATCTCTTCTTCATCCTTGAGCGACGGCACGATCACTACTTCGTCACCGTCCTGCCAGTTGGCCGGGGTGGCCACTTTGTAGTTGTCGGTGAGTTGCAGCGAATCGATCACCCGCAGAATTTCGTGGAAATTGCGCCCGGTGCTCGCCGGATAGGTGATGGTAAGGCGAATCTTCTTGTTCGGATCGATCACGAACAGCGAACGCACGGTCAGGGTGTCATTGGCGTTCGGGTGGATCAGGTCATACAGATCCGAGACTTTGCGATCCGCGTCGGCCAGGATCGGAAAGTTGACGATAGTGTTCTGGGTTTCGTTGATGTCTTCGATCCACCTGTGGTGCGAGTCCACCGGGTCTACCGACAGCGCGATGGCCTTGACGCCGCGCTGGCTGAATTCATCCTTGAGCTTGGCGGTGAAGCCCAGCTCGGTGGTGCACACCGGGGTGAAGTCCGCCGGATGGGAAAACAGCACGCCCCAGCTATCGCCTAGCCATTCGTGAAAACGAATCTTGCCGACGCTGGAGTCTTGCTCGAAATCGGGGGCGATGTCGCCGAGTCTGAGGCTCATGATGCTGCTCCTGATGAGAGGGTGGAGACCTCAACTGTAGCTTGGCTTTTATACTCATGAAAAAGAATATATAACTAGATATGTATGCTTTTTAGGAATATTAAACTTCTGTTCACTGGACGCCTGGCCGCATCGCGACGAACATCGTTAGTAAGGTTCGAGAAGGCCTTGAGTTGCTGTAAAGAGGGAAATGTCGGGGAAGGCTTACGGGGGTGGGCCTGACCCGGAAACGCAAAAGCCCCGTCCGGCGCGATGCCGGACGGGGCTTTTTTACATCCGCGATTCGATGCGCGCTATTACATCAGCGGGATCGAGTAGCTGACGATCAGGCGGTTTTCATCCTGGTCGCGAACGCCCGGAATGTTGGTGCGCCAAGAAGCGTTTTTCCACATGACGCCAACATTTTTCAGCGGGCCTTCTGGCACGACGTAACCGATGGTCAGGTCGCGTTCCCATTCGGAGCTGTTAGTGCCGGCAGGTGCGTTAGCGGTTCTGTTGGTGTCGATATCGTAACCACGCAGGTAGACCATACCCGCTGTCAGGCCAGGCACGCCGACTTTGGCGAAGTCATACGAATAGCGTGCTTGCCAGGTTTTCTCGCCAGCACGACCGAACTTCTGGATCTGCATGTCGGTGATGGTGTAGTTCGACGAGCCGTCGCCTTGGTTCAGCCAAGGGAAGTCGCTGCTACCATTGGAAACCTGATAACCGCCGCCGAAGGTGTGACCAGCAACGGTGTACAGGAACAGGCCGCTGTACAGGTTGTTGTCGACCTTACCCTTGCCGTTCGAAGTGCTGCTGTAGTTACCGTTGCTGTAGTAAGCAGGGGTGTTGCTGTTGGCGCCGTCATCCGAGCTGTTGAAGTAACGGAAGTCGGATTTCAGTACACCTGGACCGATTGCCCAGTTATGTACCAGCCCCAGGAAGTGTTGCTTGTAGAAATCTTCCAGGTTGCCGTAGTAGTACTGAGCTGTCAGGTCCTTGGTGATCTTGTAGTCACCACCGGCATAGATGAACTTGTTGCTGTTGGCGGTACGTGCACTCGCACCACCGATCGACAGATTCTCGTTGTTGCTGGAGTTACGACCTTTCACAGCTTCGATCTGACCGCCGACCAGAGTCAGGTCCTTGATCTCGCCGGAAGTGATTTGCCCACCCTGCCAGGTTTGCGGCAGCAAGCGACCGTCGTTGGTCACGATAACCGGCAGTTTTGGCTGCAGGGTACCCAGCTTCAATTCAGTCTGAGAAACCTTGACCTTCGCAGTCAGGCCCAGGCTGGAAAAGTTATCAACGGCTTCACCGTTGGACTTGCTCGGGAATACGGTGCCGCCGTACGAGTTGTTGCTCGCACCGTTAGTGCCACCGCCAGAATCCAGACGGACACCCAGCAGACCAATTGCATCGAGACCGAAGCCTACGGTGCCTTGGGTGTAACCCGAGATGAAGCGCAGATCGAAGCCTTGGCCCCATTCTTCGTTCTTGTTGGCGCCTGGGCCACTACGGTTATCAGTGTTGATGTAGAAGTTACGCAGCCCCAACGTTGCCTTGCTGTCTTCGATAAAACCGGCGGCGCCTGCCTGCTGCGCCATAACCCCTACGGCCACAGCCAGGGCCAAGGTGGACTTGTTCATGTAAAGCTCCTCTCGTATCTAATTCTTCTGCTTTTCTTTCTGTCGGCTTCGGATCGATTGCCCGAAATCCTGAACGCTTGATCGCTTGATCGCAGTGGACCTTTACCCCCCCAGTCAAAACCGCGAAAGAATACCCCGGCATAGTCCCAAAAAGAATTGTTTCACTCTTTTTCATAGCGCCGAGATATATAAAGGCACTGCAGATTGGGGGTATCGGCTTCAGCACAGATTCCTGAACCCTTGAGATTGTCGAGGGACGAAAACGCCAAAACACCGCAGTGACTCTTGAGCGTTGGACGAGGCCTAATTTAGCTTTTAGCCAAAAAAACAAAAGGAATAAAAAACTTCTACAACCTAGCAATATGGAATATAAAAATATGCACGAAAAAAAACCTTGCCGAACGGCAAGGCTTTTCTCTGGATTTGTTACAAGAAGCTGTAGGTGTAGTTGAAGATCAGGCGGGTCTGATCCTGATCGGCAATATTGATTTCGCTGCCGCGATAAACACCATTGCGCAGTGTTACACCAAAACCTTTGAGAGCACCCTGTTGAACGGTGTAATCGATACGCATGTCCCGTTCCCACTCGGACATGTCGCTACCGGAACCGTTCGTTGCCTTGATGTTGTCGCCATGCAGGTAAGCGACCGAAGCTTTGAGGCCCGGTACACCCAGCCCTGCGAAGTCATAGGAGTACTGGCCGAAGGTCGTGTTTTCACCGGCACGGACGAAACCGTTAATCATGGAGTCGGTGAACAGGTAGAAGCTTGCGCCACCGGCACCCTCTGGGCGACCGTTGCCATCGACCACGTTGCCCTGGTTCAGGTAGACGAAGCCACCGTCATCGTTGACGCGTTGATGGCCGAGCAAGAAGGCGTTGCCACCCAAGGTGTAAGTGAACATGGCGCTCCAGGTCTTGTTATCGACCTCGCCCGGGGTCTTGGCGTAACCACCGTTGTTATTGAAGCGGTAGCCTGCGTCGCCGTTCTTGCCATCAGAGCTGCTGTCGAAATAGCGGATGTCGGTCTTGAACGACTGGTTGGTGCTGATCGGAAGGACGTGCACCAGGCCGAAGAAGTTCTGCTTGTAATAATCCTGCAGGTTCGAGTGGTAGTACTGCAGGGTCAGATCTTTGGTGACCTTCCAGTCAGCACCGGCATAGCGGAACTGATTGCTGTCCTGCGTACCACCGGCCACCGCGAGGCCGGTGCTGTTTGTCGAGGCACGACCCACTGCATGCTCGAGTTGACCAGCATTGAAGGTGACGTTGTCGATTTCCTTGGAGGTGATCGTGCCACCCTCGAAGGTTTGAGGCAGCAGACGGCTATCGTTCGCAACCAGAATCGGCAAGCTAGGTTGCAGCGCGCCACCCAGGTGAGCTTCGGTCTTGGACAGACGTGCCTTGACGTTACCCGCTACGCGGCTCCAGGACTGCGTTGCCGAACCGTCAGAATCACTTGGGCTGAACGAGTTATTGTCTGGGTGGTGCCCACGGCCACCATCAAGGTGAATACCGCTGAGCGCCTGCACATCAAGACCAAAACCGACCATACCTTGAGTGAAACCGGACAGGTAATCAAACTTGAAGCCCTGCGCGGCTTCTCTCTGATCTGCGCCGCCATCACGGTTGTCGTTGTTGAAATACATGGTGCGCGAACTCAGGGAAGCCTTGCTGTCTTCGATGAAACCCGCGGCACCTGCCTGCTGCGCCAATACCCCAAAGGCCACAGCCACGGCCAAGGCGGACTTATTCATTGTCAAGCTCCTCTCGTTTCTAATTATTGTTTGCCTGGCCCGGATCGACGCCCGGGTTCCGAAGGTCAGCGATTAGCGCCAGAGCGTGACCCACAAGTCAATCGTAACTTTGTGTGTCTACGACCATGGTCTAAGCTCCGGTTTTTTGGTCCATGCAGGTTCATGAGTTCGTCATGAATCTGAAAAGAATGAACACCTTCTTTTCTAATACCCTTTAGGAATTTAACCCCGTATTTGCACGCTCTGGTGCCGCCCACAACAACGCGCCGGTCAATTTCTGAAAGGTACTAAGCTGCCCTGTTCAGGCCCATTTGCCCTGAAGCAATCCTGTAACAGTTCCATCACCCCAGCAGCCAGCCCGGGGCACTATCCAGATCAATTGTTACAGTTTGTGTGTCGGTAGGTTTTTTGCAGGCACGGCGCAGCCGCCGTTCTTGCCGGAATGCATCAAGTCATTCCAGTCGTGGTTTTCAGCGAGGGGGAATCAGAAGGAGAGGTTCAGATTGAAATGCACAGGTGTCGCGATGTGGGGAGCTTGCAGCCTGCCCCCACTCGCCACGCCCTGATGAATCAAAGAGTCTTTTCGAAGATCTTCGAATTACGTTGATAGTTGTACAGCGACGCCCGAGCCGCTGGCAGACGCTCAACACTGCTCGGTTCGAAACCACGCTCGCGGAACCAGTGCGCGGTCCGTGTGGTAAGCACGAACAGCGTCTTCAAGCCCTGCGCCCGGGCACGTGTCTCGATGCGCTCCAGCAATTCGTCGCCGCGCCGGCCATGGCGATACTCCGGGTTCACTGCCAGACACGCCAGCTCACCCGCATCCGAATCGGCAATCTGATACAGCGCCGCACAGGCGATGATCATGCCTTCGCGCTCGACCACGCTGAACTGCTCGATCTCACGCTCCAGCACTTCACGCGAACGACGTACCAGAATCCCCTGCTCTTCCAGCGGGCTGATCAGGTCAAGCAAACCGCCGACGTCTTCAATCGCCGCCTCGCGCACCAGTTCGAATTGCTCCTGGGCCACCAGCGTGCCGCCACCGTCACGGGTGAACAGCTCGGTCAGCAATGCGCCATCCTCGACGTAACTGACGATATGGCTGCGCGCCACACCGCCTCGGCAGGCTTCGGCGGCGGCATCCAGCAGTTCCGCTTGATAATTGCTGCTGCCCAGACGCTGCAAGTGCGCCGGCACTTGTTGCGGACGCAGCTCGCGCACCAGTTTGCCGTTCTCGTCGATCAGGCCGAGGTCGGCGCCGAACAGCAGCAATTTGTCTGCACCCAGATCGATGGCGGCGCGGGTGGCGACGTCTTCGCAGGCGAGGTTGAAGATTTCCCCGGTCGGCGAATAGCCCAGCGGCGACAGCAGCACGATCGAACGCTCATCGAGCAAACGATTGATACCCTTGCGGTCGACCCGGCGCACTTCACCGGTGTGGTGATAGTCGACACCTTCAAGTACACCGATTGGTCGCGCGGTAACGAGGTTGCCGCTGGCCACGCGCAGGCGCGAGCCCTGCATCGGCGACGAAGCCATGTCCATCGACAGCCGCGCTTCGATGGCAATGCGCAACTGGCCGACCGCATCGATTACACACTCAAGGGTCGCGGCATCGGTGATGCGCATGCCGTGGTGGTAATGCGGAGTCAGGCCGCGGGCGGCGAGGCGAGTTTCAATTTGTGGGCGCGAACCATGCACCAGCACCAACCGCACGCCGAGGCTGTGCAGCAGCACCAGGTCGTGGACGATGTTGCCGAAATTCGGATGATCCACGCCGTCGCCGGGCAGCATGACGACGAAGGTGCAATCGCGGTGGGCATTGATGTAGGGAGAAGCGTGACGAAGCCAATTAACGTATTCGGGCATGAACCTGGGCCTGTAATAAATAGCAGCCGGAAAAAAGGGCGAAACGGAAAACGCACAGCGGGCTGATGGTTATCGTCGGAACAGGCTTGGCGACACGCGCGCTCTCCTCATGAATACGGGTTGGGTTGCAGGCAATTTACAGCGTTCGGTCAGGTAAAACATGGATCCCTTGTGGGAGCGAGCCTGCTCTCGAATGCGGTGTGTCAGGTACATCAATGTTGATTGACACGATGCCTTCCCGAGCAGGCTCGTTCCCACAGGGGTAGATCATGGTTTGTCAGGGGTCAGGCAGTAATGTTCAATCAACTGTCGCAATAGATGCACGGTAGGCTGCAAACGTGACATTTCAAGGTATTCGCCGGGTTGATGCGCACAGGCAATATCACCGGGGCCAAGTACGATGGTTTCGCAGCCAAGACGCTGAAGATAAGGCGCTTCGGTGCCGAACGCTACTGCTTCGGCAGTGTGGCCGGTGAGCTTTTCGGCAATACGCACCAATTCGGCATCCGCGTCCTGCTCGAATGGCGGCACTTCCGGGAACAATGGCTTGTAGTCGATCTTCACCTGATGCCGCTCGGCAACCGGGTTGAGCTTGCGCAGAATCTCCGCCCGCAGGACTTTCGGGTCCATACCCGGCAACGGCCGCAGGTCGAACTCCAGCGAACATTGACCACAGATGCGGTTGGGGTTGTCGCCACCATGGATGCAGCCGAAATTCATGGTCGGTTGCGGCACGCTGAATTGCGGATTGTTGTATTCGCGCTGCCACAGCAGGCGCAGGCCGCGCAGTTCGCCGATGGCATCGTGCATGGCCTCAAGGGCGCTATGCCCCAGGCGCGGGTCCGACGAGTGCCCGCTCTGCCCAAGGATGTCGATGCGTTCCATCATGATGCCTTTGTGCATGCGAATCGGCTTGAGCCCGGTCGGCTCGCCGATCACTGCCGCGCGGCCCAGCGGTCGTCCAGCCTCGGCCAGCGCGCGGGCGCCGGACATCGAGCTTTCTTCATCACAGGTGGCGAGGATCAGCAGCGGTTGCTTGAACGGCTGGTCGAGCAGCGGCAGCACGGCTTCGATGATCAGGGCGAAGAAGCCCTTCATGTCGCAACTGCCCAAACCGACCCAGCGGCCGTCGACTTCTGTGAGTTTCAGCGGATCGGTCTGCCATAAGGCGTCGTCGTACGGCACCGTGTCGCTGTGCCCGGCCAGCACCAGACCGCCAGGACCGCTGCCGAAACTGGCGAGCAGATTGAATTTGCCGGGGCTGACCTGCTGGATATCGCAGCTGAACCCCAGATCGCCCAGCCATCCCGCGAGCAAATCGATCACCGCCCGGTTGGACTGATCGAGGCTCGGCTGGGTGCAGCTGACCGATGGCGCGGCAATCAGCGCAGCGAACTGGTCTTGCATGGATGGCAAAGGCATCGCTGACTCCAACTCCCGATTTGAAGTCCATCATAGAACCATCCGGCGTCAGGAATAAACCGCCGCAGGGCGTAGGACGAATCAGTCCTGTACACTGCACGGCCTTGGCAGCCACATATTCCCCGGCTGCGCTCCCGATCCTGGATTTTCCGGCCATGCAGAAAGAAACCGAAATCAAACTCCGCGTCAGCCGCGAAACCCTCGCGGCCCTGCGCGAGCACCCTCTTCTGAAAAAACGCAACAAAAGTGGCTGGGAACGCCGTGAGTTGATGAACCAGTACTTCGACACCCCGGAGCGCGATCTGGCCCAGGCCAAAGTCGCCCTGCGCCTGCGCAAGGACGGCGATGAAGTGATTCAGACCCTCAAGACCCGTGGCCAGAGTGTCGCCGGTCTGTCCGAGCGTAACGAGTACGACTGGAAACTGCCCAAAGCCAAGCTCGACGTGAAGAAACTCGACGGCGAATGCTGGCCAGATTCGTTGGCCGAGCTGGATAAGAAAACCCTGAAGCCAATCTTCACCACCGATTTCGTCCGCGAGCGCGCCGAAATCGCCTGGGGCCGCGGCAAGAGCAAAGTGGTCATTGAAGCGGCGCTGGATCTGGGTCATGTCGTGGTTGGCAAACAGAAAGAAGAAATCTGTGAGCTGGAACTGGAACTGCGCGAAGGCGAGCCTGAAGCGTTGCTGGAACTGGCCGCTGAACTGGCACAAACCCTGGCACTGATGCCGTGCGACATCAGCAAGGCAGAGCGCGGCTATCGTCTGTACGACGCCAACAGCTACTCGCTGAGCCTGCCGGCGCCGCAACTGACGGTCGAAACCCAACTGGACGATGCTTTCGCCGCCCTGTGCTGGCATTTGCTCGGCAGCAGCCAGCGTCTGGCCGAACAATATCGTTTCAACGGTCACTGGCGTTTGTTGCAGGACTGGGTCGAGAACCTCGCCGAAATGCGCGCTCTGCTCAGCAGCCTCGGCCAGGCCGCACCACGTCCTTCGACCCACGACCTGCGCGTGGCCCTCGACGCACTGCTGGAAGACTGGCGCCCGCTGGTTCAGGTGGGTATCGAAGACGAAGATGTGCGCAAAGCCGCGCCGGAGCAGTTCCTCGAGGAGCTGGAAGACCCACGCTGGGGCCTGTTCTCGCTGACGGCTTCGCGCTGGTTGCTGGCTCGCACCTGGACGGCTGATCGTAACGTGCGTGGCAACCGTCAGGGTGGCGCGCAGTTGCACAGCTGGTTGCCGCGTCTGCTCGGCGAAGAAGCCACGGCCTTGCAATTGCAGCGCTATCAGCAGCAGCCGGAAGATCTGGCCGAGCAGCTGCCACGTATCGAGCGCATTCAGGTCTGGCTGCACCACGCCCGCAATGTACTGGAGATCCCGGAAATGGATCGCCTGTACGGCGAGCTGAACAAGCTGGCGCAGTTGGCCAACGAGCCGACGATCACTGACGAACTGCTCGATGCACGCAAGCAGCAGGCGATTGCGGTTTATCAGAATCGCGCGTGGAAAATGCTGCTGCGTATGTAATACCGCCATCGCTGGCAAGCCAGCTCCCACAGGGTTTGATGTTGAAATGTAATTTGTGTTTCAACACAAAACCTGTGGGAGCTGGCTTGCCAGCGATGAGGCCAGCAGCCTCACCTCAAACCGGCAGGCTTGTTGTGGACTTGATCTCCGACAGCGCCACAATCGAGTTCACTTCCTGTATCCCCGGCACCAGCGACAGCTTCTCGAAGAAAAACCGCTCGTACGCCTCAATGTCCGCCGCGACAATTCGCAACAGAAAATCCACCGCGCCCATCAGCACATAACACTCCAGCACCTCCGGAAAGCCGCGAATCGCTTCGGTGAATTCGGTGAAGTTCGAACGCCCGTGGGCGTTGAGTTTGATCTCGGCAAAGATCTGCGTGTTGAGGCCGATTTTCTTGCGATCGAGCAAGGTCACCTGGCCGCGAATGATCCCCTCCTCCTTCATCCGCTGAATCCGCCGCCAGCACGGCGATTGCGACAAGCCCACCTGCTCGGCGATCTGCGCGCTCGAGAGCGACGCGTCCTCTTGCAGCAAAGCCAGAATCTTGCGGTCGTAGCTGTCCAGCTCGCTGTGCATAGAAAAACCTCAAAGAGAGCATTTTACGAATTGATCCAGTTAATAAAACGCCAATAACGCTCATCTTAGATAAGAAATACCCGGCAGCGAATGTAAAAATTTCTCCAGTGATTTTGGAGCCCCGCCATGCCGCACCTTGAAGCCGTCAACACCCCCCTGACCCGCGCCGATGTCTGGAACGTCAGTAACGTCCATTGCCTGGCGCAGTATCAGATTCTCGCCGAGGCCGAACCGGATCTGCTGGTGCGCGTGCTCAACCTGTTCGCGCTGCAGTTTCTTACGCCAGAGCACGTGAACGTGCAGCGAATGGATGATCTGTTATCGATCGACCTCGTCATGGGCGGCCTGAGCTGGCATCGCGCGCAAGTGATTGCGGAAAAACTTCGTAACCTGATCAGCGTCTGTTCGGTGAATCTGCAGAACACCGACACGGCGTGGGCTGAACGGGCGCAAGCGGCCGGCTGACAAATCCGGCAACGGCTTCGTCGGGTAGTGGCCCAACGGTCTGCGGGGCCGCGACTATTCTTTTGCGCACTGTCGCTTAAAAGGAAGCCCGCATGTCCGTTCAACTTGCCACTCAGGACCGCTGGCTGGAACTCAATGATGTGTTGCGTGAACTGGTCGCCCAAGGCTTCATCAGCCAGGATTCGGCGGAGCAGGCGCTCAATGCCCGCCGTCGTCACGCCGCGCATGGCCAGAAGCATCCGCTGGAGTTTATCGCCAGCCAGCAACTGGACGACCTCAGCCGTCCGGGCAAGCATCTGGATCTCGAAAGCCTGACCCTGTGGCTGGTGCAACAGGCCGGCCAGCCTTATCTGCGCATCGATCCGCTGAAGATCAACGTTGCCGCCATCACCCCGTTGATGTCCTACGCCTTCGCCCAACGGCACAAAATTCTCGCGGTGACGGTTGATCGCGACTCGGTGACGGTGGCCAGCGCCCAGCCCTATGTGAATGGCTGGGAAGCCGATCTGACTCACGTCTTGAAGTTGCCGATCAAGCGGGTGGTGGCCAACCCGGCGGACATCCAGCGTTTCAGCGTCGAGTTCTTTCGCCTGGCCAAATCGGTCAGCGGCGCCAGTAACGCCGATCAACAGAACGGCAACCTCGGTAACTTCGAACAACTGCTCAACCTCGGCGCCAGCGATCAGGAGCCGGACGCCAACGACGCGCACATCGTCAACATTGTCGACTGGCTGTTTCAGTACGCCTTCCAGCAGCGCGCCAGTGATATCCATATCGAACCGCGGCGCGAACAAGGCACGATGCGGTTTCGCATCGACGGTGTGTTGCACAACGTCTATCAATTTCCGCCGCAGGTAACCATGGCGATTGTCAGTCGCCTGAAAAGCCTCGGGCGCATGAACGTCGCCGAAAAGCGCAAACCCCAGGATGGCCGGGTCAAGACCAAAACCCCTGACGGCGGCGAAGTGGAGTTGCGCCTGTCGACCCTGCCCACCGCGTTCGGCGAAAAAATGGTCATGCGGATTTTCGACCCGGATGTGCTGCTCAAGGACTTCGATCAACTCGGGTTTTCCGCCGACGATCTGCGCCGCTGGCAGGACATGACCCGCCAGCCCAACGGCATCATTCTGGTCACCGGGCCCACCGGTTCGGGTAAGACCACCACGCTCTACACCACCCTGAAAAAACTGGCGACGCCGGAGGTCAACCTCTGCACCATCGAGGACCCGATCGAAATGGTCGAGCCGGCGTTCAACCAGATGCAGGTGCAACACAACATCGACCTGAGCTTCGCCGCCGGGGTCCGCGCGCTGATGCGACAGGACCCGGACATCATCATGATCGGCGAGATCCGCGACCTCGAAACCGCCGAGATGGCGATTCAGGCGGCACTCACCGGGCATCTGGTGCTCTCGACCTTGCACACCAACGATGCGCCGAGTGCGATCAGCCGGTTGCTTGAACTGGGCGTGCCGCATTACTTGATCAAGGCCACGGTGCTCGGGGTCATGGCCCAACGGCTGGTGCGGACCCTGTGCCCACACTGCAAGGCACCGCTGACCCTGGACGATGAAGATTGGCAAACCTTGACCCGCCCCTGGCAGGCGCCACTGCCGGGCAACGCGCAAAGGGCCATCGGCTGCGTGGAGTGTCGCGACACGGGGTATCACGGACGTGCGGGGGTTTACGAAATCATGCAACTGAGCGACAGCCTCAAAGCCTTCATCACCCCGGACACCGACCTCACGGCGATCCGTCGCCAGGCATTCAAGGAAGGCATGCGCAGCTTGCGCCTCTCCGGTGCACAGAAAGTTGCGGCGGGGCTGACAACGGTGGAGGAAGTGCTGAGGGTGACGCCGCAAAGTGAGCTGAAATAGGCGCCCAGGGAACCGGACAGGGGAAATGACGATCCAACCAGTCATTCAACACCAGTGGAGTCACCCCCTCATGCGTCTCAAACTTGCTGTCGCTACCCTTGCCCTGCTGTCTCTGCCTGTTGGTTCGGCAATGGCCGACAGCTTCTGGCGTAACGTCATTTCCTCCGGCGCCACCACCGGCTCGACTTACCTGACCTTCAAGGATCACAAGCTGATCGTCGCCGCGCAGGACGACGCCGGCAGTTTCGTTGCCAGCGATGGCGGCATCCGTGGCCCGTACCTGGAAGCTGCGATGCAGAAAGTCCGTAACGACAATCCGGGCCTGCAGGCGACGGACATGGAACTGGCGAACGCGATTCTGGCGAAGAACGCCGTGGCTTCCGAGTAAGTCGTTCGCAGACAAAAATGCCGCTCATTTGAGCGGCATTTTTTTGCCCGGATTTCAGCCCCACCCTGTAACCCTGTGGGAGCGCATGCTTGCAGGGCAATCAGCGGTAATCGTCGACCGGCACGCACGCGCAATACAGATTGCGGTCCCCATAGACATTGTCGACCCGATTCACCGCCGGCCAGTACTTGTGTGCCTTCGTGTGCGCATCCGGGGTGATGCCTTGCTCGATGCTGTACGGCCGCTCCCACACGCCGGCGACATCCGCCAAGGTATGCGGCGCACGCTTGAGCGGGTTGTCTTCCGCGGGCCAGTTACCGTTCTGCACCTCGGTGATTTCCGCGCGAATACTCAACATCGCGCCGATGAACCGGTCCAGCTCAGCCTTCGATTCGCTCTCGGTCGGCTCGACCATCAAGGTGCCCGGCACCGGGAACGACATGGTTGGCGCGTGGAAGCCGTAATCCATCAGGCGCTTGGCGACATCCTCCTCGCTGATCCCGGTCTGCGCTTTAAGCGGCCGCAAATCGAGAATGCATTCATGGGCCACGCGACCATTGCGACCGCTGTAGAGCACGGGAAACGCACCGGATAAATGCTGCGCCAGGTAGTTCGCCGCGAGGATGGCCACCTCGCTGGCGTCTGCCAGTTGCGGCCCCATCATGGCGATGTACATCCAACTGATCGGCAGAATACTCGCACTGCCCCACGGCGCCGCGCTGACTGCTCCGTTCTGCGCCAGCGGCCCGTCGATCGGCACCACCGGATGGTTGGCGACGAACGGCGCCAGATGTGCGCGAATGCCGATCGGCCCCATGCCCGGCCCGCCACCGCCATGGGGAATGCAGAAGGTTTTGTGCAGATTCATGTGCGACACATCGGCGCCGATGTCTGCCGGCCGTGCCAGCCCGACCTGCGCATTGAGGTTGGCGCCGTCCATATACACCTGACCGCCGTGCTTGTGGATAACCTCGCAGATCTCGCTGATGCCCTCCTCGTACACACCATGGGTCGATGGATAGGTCGCCATCAGGCACGACAACTTATCCCCAGCCTCGGCGGCTTTTGCCTTCAAATCCTCCAGATCAACGTTACCCGCCTCGTCGCACTCGACGATCACCACGCGCATCCCGGCCATTTGTGCCGAGGCTGGATTGGTGCCGTGGGCCGACGACGGAATCAGGCAGATATCCCGTGCCCCTTGCTGGCGGCTCTCGTGATATTTGCGGATCGCCAGCAGCCCGGCGTACTCGCCCTGAGCGCCGGAGTTGGGCTGCATGCAAATCGCATCGAACCCGGTAATCGCGCACAACCAGCGCTCAAGCTCTTCGATCATCAAGGTGTAGCCGACCGCCTGCTCCCTGGGCACGAAGGGATGCAGATTGGCGAACTGCGGCCAGGTGATCGGGATCATTTCGCTGGTAGCGTTGAGTTTCATGGTGCAGGAGCCCAACGGGATCATTGACTGGTTGAGCGCCAGATCCTTGTTCTCCAGTTGCTTGAGATAACGCAGCATCTCGGTTTCGCTGTGATGGGCGTTGAACACCGGATGACGCAGATAAGGTGTGCTGCGCTGAAGATTGTCTGGAATGCCGGAAACCAGCGCCTCAGCGTCAAGATCGTCGACGATCAGCCCATGATCGGCGCCAAGCAGCACATCGAACAGCTTTGCCACGGTGTGCTCGTCACACGTTTCATCGAGGCTCAGACCGACCCGGCCACGGCCGAGAATCCTCAGGTTGATTTGCGCAGCCTTGGCGCTTTCGATAATCGCGGTTTGCGCACCGCCGACGTCCAGTGTCAGCGTGTCGAAAAACTGCGCGTTGACCCGGTTGATACCGTGGCGCTCAAGACCTGCCGCCAGAATGCAGGTCAGCCGATGCACCCGCTGCGCGATGCGCTTCAAGCCTTCCGGCCCGTGAAAGACCGCGTAGAAACTGGCGATGTTGGCCAACAGCACCTGCGCCGTGCAGATGTTCGAATTGGCTTTCTCGCGGCGGATATGTTGCTCGCGGGTTTGCAGGGCCATGCGCAACGCGACGTTGCCGCGGGCGTCCTTCGACACACCGATGATCCGCCCGGGAATCGCCCGTTTGTATTCCTCGCGACTGGCGAAAAAAGCAGCGTGTGGCCCACCATAGCCCATCGGCACGCCAAAGCGTTGAGACGAACCGAACACCACATCGGCGCCCAACTCACCCGGCGGCGTCAGCAACAACAAACTGAGCAAATCAGTGGCGACACAGGCCAGCGCCTGCTGGGCATGCAAGTGATCGATGAGCGGCCGCAGATCGCGGATCTCGCCGTGGGTGTCGGGGTATTGCAGCAATGCTCCAAATACCTGGTGCTGCTTCAAGTTATCCACAGCGTCGATGATCAACTCGAAACCGAAACCTTCGGCCCGGGTCTGCACGACGGAAATGGTTTGTGGATGACAGTTCTCGTCGACAAAAAACAGATTGCTCTTCGACTTGGCGACACGTTTGGCCAGTGCCATGGCCTCCGCCGCCGCAGTAGCCTCATCAAGCAATGAGGCGTTGGCCAATTCCAGGCCGGTGAGGTCGATGGTCAGTTGCTGAAAATTCAGCAGCGCTTCGAGCCGACCCTGGGCAATCTCCGGTTGATACGGCGTGTAAGCGGTGTACCAACCGGGGTTTTCCAGCACGTTGCGCAAGATGACGGTCGGCGTGAGCGTGCCGTGGTAGCCCATGCCGATCAGGCTGGTCCAGACCTGATTCTGCTCGGCGTAGCCACGCAGCCTGGCCAGCGCCGCTTGCTCATCCAGCGCTGGCGGCAGATCCAGTGCGCGATTAAAGCGAACGCCCGGGGGCACGGTCTGCTCGATCAGCTCACCTCGGCTGCCGAGGCCGAGTCTGTCGAGCATGGCCTGCTGCTCGGCGGCGTCGGGACCGAGATGGCGGCGCAGGAAGGCCTCGGGATCGCGTAACTGGCTCAGGGACGGCAACTGGGACATGACGGGCTCTCTCTTGGCTGGCGCTCGGCGTCAAGGCAAATACGGTCAAACCAGCATAGCAGTCCATGTCGCCGTCAATTTTCAGAGCAACCCCCTTTCCCCTTGTGGGAGCGAGCCTGCTCGCGAATGCGGTGTGTCATTCAATTCAAATGTGTCTGACAGACCGCTTTCGCGAGCAGGCTCGCTCCCACAGGGAAAAATCATCGCTCATGAAAAAGCCCCGACAAGTCGGGGCTTTGGGGTGCAGCGCTCAGCTTACTCGCCGATGGCAGCCTTGTAGGCAGCCGCGTCGTGCAGCTTGTCCAGCTCAGCCTTGTCGCTTGGCTTGAGCTTGAAGATCCACGCACCGTACGGGTCGGAGTTCAGCAACTCAGGCGAACCGCTCAGCTCATCGTTGATCGCGATGACTTCGCCGCTGACCGGGGCGTAGATGTCGGAAGCGGCTTTCACCGATTCGACCACACCGGACTGATCGCCAGCCGCAAATACTTTGCCGACTTCGGTCAGCTCGACGAACACCACATCACCCAGCGCTTCCTGCGCGTGATCGCTGATGCCCACAGTGACGGTGCCGTCGGCTTCCAGACGTGCCCATTCGTGACTTTCGGCAAAACGCAGGTCGGCAGGAATATCGCTCATCTTCAGTGTCCTCAAGAAATTGTCAGCGGTGGTGCCCGCCGGAAAAGGTTAGATCAAAGTTTTGCCATGGCGTACGAAGGTCGGTTTGACCACTCGTACCGGGTACCACTTGCCACGGATTTCCACTTCGGCGCGGTCGGCAGTCGCCATCGGAACACGCGCCAGGGCAATCGATTTGCTTAGCGTAGGAGAGAAACTACCACTGGTGATCTCCCCTTCGCCAACATCGGCGATACGAACGACCTGGTGGGCACGCAAAACACCGCGCTCCTCAAGCACCAGACCGACCAGTTTGTGTGCAACGCCAGCGGCTTTTTCCGCCTCCAGCGCAGCACGGCCGATGAACTGACGCGAGGCCGGTTCCCAGGCGATGCTCCAGGCCATGTTGGAAGCCAGCGGCGAAACGTCTTGATGAATGTCCTGACCGTAGAGGTTCATGCCGGCTTCCACGCGCAACGTGTCGCGGGCACCGAGGCCGATCGGGGAAATGCCGGCACCCACCAGATCGTTGAAGAATCCCGGCGCCTGATTGGCCGGCAATACGATTTCCAGACCGTCTTCACCGGTGTACCCGGTGCGGGCAATGAACCAGTCGCCGTCGGTTTCGCCTTCAAAGGGTTTGAGGTGCTGGATCAGCGTGGCACGCGACTGGGTGACCAGTTCGGCAATCTTGTGCCGGGCATGCGGGCCTTGAATGGCCAGCATCGCCAGCTCGGAGCGCTCGTGCAGTTGCACGGTGAAACTGCCGAGTTGCGCCTGCATCCAGGCCAGGTCCTGATCACGGGTCGAGGCGTTGAACACCAGACGATAACCGTCTTCGAGGCGGTAGACGATCATGTCATCGACGATGCCGCCGCGCTCGTTGAGCATGGTGCTGTACAACGCACGGCCGGGGCGGTGCAGGCGTTCGACGTCATTGGCCAGCAAATGCTGGAGCCAGGCCTTGGCCTGGGCGCCGTTAACATCGATTACGGTCATGTGGGACACATCGAACACCCCGCAATCGCGGCGCACTTCGTGGTGCTCCTCGACCTGCGAGCCGTAATGCAGTGGCATGTCCCAACCGCCAAAATCGACCATCTTCGCGCCGAGGGCGAGATGCAGGTCATACAGAGGCGTACGCTGTCCCATGGGTTTCTCCTTCCGGGCGTGGCGAGGGTGCGGACTGCCGCTGCACGGCTGAAAGCCTCGAAATATAAGGCTTTGAGCTGTTTCCAGCGAACGGGTGTGTCAGACGAACCGCACCGAATGCCGCGCATTGTAGCCGCATGATTCAGGACTGACGACTAAGTGTTTCGGTGCGCCGAGCGACGGATCAGACCAATGACCGGCAATAGTCCGACCAGAATCAGGGTCAGCGCCGGCAACGACGCCCTCGCCCATTCGCCTTCGCTGGTCATTTCAAAGATGCGTACGGCCAGCGTGTCCCAGCCAAACGGGCGCATCAGCAGGGTTGCCGGCATTTCCTTGAGCACATCGACGAACACCAGCAGCGCCGCGCTCAACGTACCGGGCAGCAACAGCGGCAGATACACTTTGAAAAACAGTCGCGGCCCACTGACACCCAGGCTACGTGCCGCTTCCGGCAAAGATGGCCGTATACGCGCCAGACTGTTTTCCAGCGGGCCATACGCGACGGCAATAAACCGCACCAGATACGCCATCAGCAACGCCGCCAGACTGCCGAGCAACAAGGGCTTGCCTGCACCACCGAGCCAGCCCGAAAGCGGAATCACCAGTTCGCGATCCAGATAACTGAAGGCGAGCATGATCGACACGGCCAACACCGAGCCCGGCAGGGCGTAACCGAGGTTGGCCAGACTGACCCCGGAGCGGATCGCCCGGGTCGGCGCCAACCGTCGGGCGAACGCCAGCAGCAACGCAACGCTGACAGTGATCAACGCCGCCATGCCACCCAGATAGAGGGTGTGGAGGATCAACCCGGCGTAGCGCTCATCGAGATCGAAACGCCCGCGCTGCCAGAACCACACGACCAATTGCAAAACCGGAATCACAAACGCGCAGGCGAAGACCAATACGCACCAACTCATCGCCGCGACAGCCTTGAGCCCGCGCAGGTGATACAGCGCCTTGATCCGCGGACGCTCGTTGCTCGCCCGGTTCGCGCCGCGTGCACGACGTTCGCCGTACAGCACCAGCATCACCACCAGCAACAACAGGCTGGCCAATTGGGCCGCACTGGACAGGCTGAAGAAGCCGTACCAGGTCTTGTAGATCGCCGTGGTGAAGGTGTCGAAGTTGAACACCGAGACCGCGCCGAAATCCGCCAGAGTCTCCATCAGCGCCAGTGCCACGCCGGCACCAATCGCCGGACGCGCCATCGGCAACGCTACGCGCCAAAAGGCTTGCCAGGGTGATTGGCCGAGCACGCGCGCGGCTTCCATCAGGCCTTTGCCCTGAGCGAGAAACGCCGTGCGTGCCAGCAGATAGACGTAGGGGTAGAAGACCAGCACCAACACCAGAATCACCCCACCGGTGGAGCGAACACGCGGCAGCCGCAGGCCGGAACCAAACCATTCACGCAGCAGGGTTTGAACGGGCCCGGCGAAGTCGAGCAAGCCGACGAAGACAAAAGCGAGCACATAGGCCGGGATGGCGAAGGGCAGCATCAGTGCCCAATCGAGCCAGCGGCGGCCGGGGAATTCGCAAAGGCTGGTGAGCCAGGCGAGGCTCACACCCAGCAGCGTCACACCGAAACCAACGCCGAGCACCAGCGTCAAGGTGTTGCCCAGCAGGCGCGGCATCTGGGTTTCCCACAGGTGCGACCAGATCTGTTGATCGATGGTCTGCCATGACAGCAGCAGAACGCTCAGGGGCAACAGCACCAGCGCGGCAATGGCGAAGACGATGGGATACCAGCGGCGTTGGGCGGGGTGGGCCACTTGCGAACTCTCGTGGAGGAAAAACGTAGAGTGTAAGGAGAAAAGCAAAAAGATCGCAGCCTTCGGCAACTCCTACAGTGGGATTGTGCTCACCCTGTAGGAGCTGCCGAAGGCTGCGATCTTTTGCTCTCTAAATCAGCAGACTCAGTTCCAGCCCGCCCGATCCATCATGCGAATCGCTTCGGCCTGGCGCTTGCCAGCCACTTCCACCGGCAAGGTGTCGGCAATGAACTTGCCCCATGCGGCCACTTCTTCCGATGGTGCAACGGCAGGGTTGGCCGGGAATTCCTGGTTCACGTCGGCGAAGATTTTCTGCGCCTCAGGCGTGGTCATCCACTCGACCAGTGCCTTGGCGGCTTCCGGGTGTGGTGCATGTTTGGTCAAGCCGATACCCGACAGGTTGACGTGCACACCGCGATCCGCCTGATTCGGCCAGAACAGTTTCACCGGCAGTTCCGGCTTCTGCTTGTGCAGGCGACCGTAGTAGTAGGTGTTGACGATGCCGACATCGCACTGCCCGGCATTGATCGCTTCGAGCACTGCAACGTCATCGGAGAACACATCGGTGGACAGGTTGTTGACCCAGCCCTTGAGGATCTTCTCGGTCTTCTCGGCACCATGCACTTCGATCATGGTTGCGGTGAGAGACTGGTTGTAGACCTTCTTCGCCGTGCGCAGGCACAGACGACCTTCCCAGTTCTTGTCGGCCAGTGCTTCGTAGGTGGTCAGTTCGCCCGGCTTCACTCGCTGGGTGGAATAGGCGATGGTCCGTGCGCGCAGGCTCAATCCCGTCCAGGCGTGGCTAGAGGCACGGTATTGCTGCGGGATATTGGCGTCGATGGTTTTCGAGGTGAACGGCTGCAGGATGCCCATCTGCTCGGCCTGCCAGAGGTTGCCGGCATCAACGGTCAACAGCAGGTCGGCGGTGGCGTTTTCGCCTTCAGCCTTGATGCGCTGCATCAGCGGCGCTTCCTTGTCGGTGATGAACTTGATCTTCACCCCGGTTTTGGCGGTGTAGGCATCAAACACCGGTTTGATCAGTTCATCGATGCGCGAGGAATAAACCACCACCTCGTCGGCGGCCTGGGCAGTGGTGCTGCCGATCAGGGTCAAGGCCAGTGCGGTCAGAAGACGCTTGGGTGCCAACATGGGAGTGGTCTCTCGGTCGGGAAATGTGGGCCAAATGATAAGGACTCACATTTACGTTCTCAATCGATCACTTGGGCAAGGAGTTACCAGATGTTGCATGGCGCTAAACGAATCCCTACAAAGGGACGCATTGCCAAATGTAGGAGTGAGCCTGCTCGCGATGAGGCCATCAGCCTCAAAGCAGACCTCAGGGTTTTGCGAGTGCCGGAAGGTCACCCGTCAAACCGAGGGCTTCACGCACAAACAACGCCTTGGCCTCAGGCATCTGCTCAACCAGCTTCAACCCGGCATTACGCAACCAGCGCACAGGCAGCGGATTGGCCTGGAACAAACGCTCGAACCCTTCCATCGCCGCCATCAACGCCAGGTTATGCGGCATGCGCCGGCGCTCGTAGCGGCTCAGCACTTTCACATCCGCCAGCCGTTCACCACGCTCGTTAGCCTGCAACAGCACTTCAGCCAGCACCGCCGCATCGAGGAAACCCAGGTTCACGCCCTGCCCCGCCAGCGGGTGAATGGTGTGCGCGGCATCGCCGATCAGCGCCAGGCCTTCAGCCACATAGCGCTTGGCGTGGCGCTGACGCAGTGGCACGCACAGCCGGGGATCGGCACTGACGACTTCGCCCAGGCGACCTTCAAACGCCCGCTCCAGCTCACGGCAGAATGCCGCTTCATCCAGCGCCATCAAACGCTCGGCTTCGCTCGGCGTGGTGGACCAGACGATCGAGCACCAGTCCTGCTGGCCCTCGCGTTCCAGCGGCAGAAACGCCAGCGGCCCGTGATCGGTGAAGCGTTGCCACGCCGTCATCTGATGCGGCTTGCTGCTGCGCACGCTGGTGACGATGGCGTGATGCAGGTAATCCCACTCGCGGGTCGCGACACCGGTCAGACGGCGCACCGCTGAGTTGGCGCCATCCGCCGCGATCACCAGCGGAGCGCGCAACTGCCGACCATCGGCCAGGGTCAGCAACCAGTCATCGCCGGAACGGCGCATCTGTTCCAGCCGTGCGTTGGCCAGCATGCCCAGATCGCAATCGTGCAAACGATCGAGCAAAGCATCCTGCACCACACGATTTTCGACGATATGGCCGAGTACATCGGCATGCACGCTGCTCGCCGAGAAGTGAATCTGCCCGGTGCCGCTACCGTCCCAGACGTGCATGTCGGTGTACGGACTGCTGCGTCGACTGGCGATGCCTTCCCACACACCAAGGCGTTCGAGAATCCGCTGGCTGGCCGCCGACAACGCGCTCACCCGCGGTTCGAATGGCGCCTGGGCATCGAACGGTTTGACGCTCAGCGGGCTGCCGTCGAGCAGCAAAACTTCCAGGCCACTGTCCTGCAACGCCAGCGCCAGGGCGCTGCCGACCATTCCGGCTCCGACAATCAGCAGATCTGCGCGCATTTCCATGCTTTAAGCCTGTCTCGCTTGCGGCTTGAGCCGCACGTAAAGGGTTTTACCGACCCGCGCGACAAGGTTGCCGGCGCCGTCATGAATATCGACCTGCAACTGCGGCAGGTACTTTTCGCCAGTGGCGGTCTGCCGACGGACCTCATCCAGCAAGGTGTCGTCGATGGTAAACCGGGCGAACACCGGGCCTTTGCCCGGCGCAATGAAATCGATGTCGGCGGCCTTGTCCCAGACGATGTACCGCGACCCGAGGTTTTCCATCAGCATCAACATGAAAAAAGGATCGACCATCGAATACAGACTGCCGCCAAACTGCGTGCCGACGTAGTTGCGGTTGTACCAGCCCAACCCCATCGACACCTGAATGTCGCGAAAGTCGTCGCTGATGTGCCGTACCCGAACACCGGCGCCAAGATACGGCGGGTAAAAGGTCATCACCCAACGCATCAACCGCGCCTTTCCGAATTTGTCGCTCAACCACTTAAGCATCCGGACGTGTTCCCAAACCCATGGCCTGGCGGGCGAACCAGCGCTTGGCGGGTGGTAACAGGTCGAGACCGAGCAAACCGATGTTGCGCCCCAGCGATACCAACGGCTGGGTGCTGCCAAACAGCCGCGTAACCTGATCGGAGAACCCCACCGTGAGGTCCTGATCGAGACGCTGACGCTCGCGATAAGCCTGCAACGTGGCGAAATCGCCCAGCGGTTTGTCGCTGGCGAGCAACGCCGCGGCGAGAGCATCGGCATCACGCAGGGACAGGTTGAAACCCTGCCCCGCAATCGGATGCAAACTGTGCGCGGCGTTGCCAAGTACGGCCAGATGCGAGCGCACCTGCTCTTCGGCTTCGACCAGCGACAGCGGATACAAATGCCGCGCCCCCACCTGTTTCAATGTGCCGAGGCGGTAACCGAACACGCCCTGCAATTCGCTGAGGAAATCGCGCTCGCTCAAATCGGCCAGGCGTTGCGCATCCATGCCCAGACGAGTCCAGACCAATGCGCAACGGTTATCCGGCAGCGGCAGCAAGGCCATCGGGCCCTCGTCGGTGAAACGCTCGAACGCCATGCCGTTGTGCGCTTCGCTCGGGGTGATGTTGGCGATCAGCGCACTCTGGTTATACGGACGCTTGCGCACGTTGATGCCCAACTGCTCGCGCAATCCGGAACGCCCGCCATCGGCCAGCACCGCGAGGTCGCATTCAATGGTGGTTTCATCATTAAGCGTCAGGCGATAGCCGTCGGACAACGGCTCCATGCGCGTGACTTCCGCCGGGCAACGCCAGCTGATCACATCCTTGTCGACGTGCCGCCACAGGCATTGGCCGAGCCAGGCGTTTTCCACCACGTAACCGAGCGCCGGCACACCTTCTTCCATCGCCGACAACCGCGCGGTGGAGAAGCGGCCACGATCGGACACATGGATCTGTTTGATCGGCTCGGCGCGACGGGAGATTTCCTGCCACACGCCCAGCCGTTGATAGATTTGTCGTGCGCCGAAGGACAACGCCGAGGAACGTGCATCGTAGCTCGGCTGCCAACTGTCGCCAGGCGCGAACGGTTCGATCAGCACGATTTTCCAGCCGCGCGCCTTGGCCCCGGCCTGCAGCGCCAATGCCAGACTGGCGCCGACCAGGCCGCCACCGATGATTGCCAGATTGACTCGACTCATGCCGCGTGTGTCCGTGCTTGCGCCATCAGCGCTTCGATGTCGGCGACGGTTTTCGGTACGCCGTTGGTGAGGATTTCACAGCCGGTCTTGGTCACTACCACGTCATCCTCGATGCGCACGCCAATGCCGCGCCATTTTTTCGCTACGTTCTGATTGTCCGGGGCGATGTAAATACCCGGCTCCACGGTGAGCGCCATGCCGACTTCCAGCACGCGCCATTCGCCGCCGACCTTGTACTCGCCGACGTCGTGTACATCCATCCCCAGCCAGTGGCCGGCGCGGTGCATGTAAAACGCTTTATAAGCCTCAGTTGCGATCAATTCGTCGACGTCGCCCTGCAACAGGCCCAGCTTCACCAAACCTGCAGTGATGACTCGAACCGTGGCTTCGTGCGCCTGATTCCAGTGCTTGTTCGGGGCTATTTCAGCGAACGCGGCTTCCTGTGAGGCGAGTACCAATTCGTAGATCGCTTTCTGCTCGGGCGAAAACTTGCCGTTGACCGGCCAGGTGCGGGTGATGTCACTGGCGTAGCAGTCGATTTCGCAACCGGCGTCGATCAGCACCAGATCACCGTCCCTGAGCAGCGCGTCATTTTGCTGGTAATGCAGGATGCAGCTATTGCGCCCGGCGGCAACGATCGAACCGTAGGCCGGCATCTTCGCCCCGCCCTTGCGGAATTCGTAATCGAGCTCGGCTTCGAGGCTGTACTCGTAGAGCCCGGCGCGGCTGGCCTGCATCGCGCGGATGTGGGCCTGAGCCGAGATCCGGGCGGCTTCGCGCATCACCTTCACTTCTGCCGCCGATTTATACAGGCGCATGTCGTGCAGCAGATGATCCAAGGCAACGAATTCGTTCGGGGGCTGGGCGCCGAGGTGCGCTTTGGAGCGGATCACGTTGATCCAGTCCATCAGGTGTCGGTCAAATTCGGGGTTACTGCCCATCGCCGAATACACCCGGTCGCGACCTTCGATCAGGCCCGGCAGGATGTCGTCGATGTCGGTGACAGGGAATGCGTCGTCGGCGCCAAAGTCGCGGATCGCGCCTTCCTGGCCGGCGCGCAGGCCGTCCCACATTTCCCGTTCAGCGTTGCGTTCACGGCAAAACAAAACATATTCGCCGTGCTCGCGGCCGGGCATCAAAACGATGACGGCTTGCGGCTCGGGGAAACCGCTGAGGTACTGAAAGTCGCTGTCCTGACGGTAGACGTGCTCGACGTCGCGGTTGCGGATGGCCACCGCGGCGGCGGGCAGAATCGCGATGCTGTTGGGTTCCATCTGCGCCATCAGGGCCTTGCGGCGACGGCTGTATTCCGCTTTCGGGATATGGGTCATGGGCAGATGGCTTTCCCTGGCTCGCGATTAATGCAGCGACGGCTTGGCGGCTGGCGGCACGTCGGCTTTTTTGGTTTCCGTGAACAGCAGCAGCGGCGCCACGCGCAGGTACTCCATGACTTCCATGTAGTCGGTCTCGCCGTCTTCGGATTCTTCCAGAGCATCTTGCACCTGGGAAATGGCGGCCAGATCCTGCAACACTTCGGTGGCTTCAGTGCTGAGCATGCTGCTGTCGCGGCAGTTCAGGCCGAAACCGCTGAGGAAGCCCTGGCACCATTCGCCCAGTGCGGCGGCACGCTCAGTCAGTGGCGCGTCATCGGTCGGCAGCAGCAGGACGACAGTGACGTCGTCGCCGGTCAGCTCACCCTTGACCATTTCTTGCAGACCGATCAGGGCGTTGCGGATGTTGTCCTGGGGCTCGCTTTCGAGCAGCTCGGCGGCATCGATCAGCCACTCGTCGGCATTGAAGCCGGCACCGGCGCAACTGCGCCCGAGCAGCAAGCCGTGCAGTTCGGCAGGCGAGACGTTATGGCCGCTGGAGGTCAGCAGGGTGGCAAAGGCTTGGTACGGGGAATTCGCAATGGTCATGGGCAGCTAGGCGCCAGACGGCGCTATGTCTAGAATGGAGGCCTTGTATCCTACATCGACAGACTCGCCAAGACTATTAAAGGCTGTCCGCCAGCTAACCCATCAGACAGTGAATCCAATGGAAGACAACGACCTGCAAGCGCTGATGGCCAGACTCGAACTGCTGATTGGCCGAGTCGAGCAACTAAAGAGTCAAAACGCACTCTTACTAGCTCAGGAAAAGACCTGGCGCGAGGAACGCGCGCACCTCATTGAAAAAAACGAAATCGCCCGGCGTAAGGTCGAATCGATGATTTCGCGCCTCAAGGCCCTGGAGCAAGACTCATGAGTTCAAGCAATAGCGTTACCGTGCAGATCCTCGATAAAGAATATTCGATCATTTGCCCGCAGGAAGAGCGCAGCAATCTGGTGAGCGCCGCACGCTACCTGGACGGCAAGATGCGCGAGATCCGCAGCAGCGGCAAAGTCATTGGGGCCGACCGCATTGCTGTGATGGCCGCACTGAACATCACCCACGATCTCTTGCACAAAGAAGAGCGTCCGGACATTCAAGCCAGCGGCTCGACCCGTGAGCAGGTGCGTGACTTGCTCGATCGTGTCGATCTGGTCCTGGCCGACGATCCGGACATCAGCAAGGGCTGATTCGCCCGCCCGCTTGAGGTATACTCGCGGCACTCCCTGGGGTGCTTGCCAGTTGACGATGTCCCTGAGCCGATTCGCACTACCCTGGAAGTTGCACGTTGGGCTGGTGTGCATGTCCGCCAGACGGAAAGCCTTAAAGTCTACTGCATCTTCCACCTTGAACTTTCGGGTTCAAGGGCTAAGTTGACAGCGGTTCTTCCGGGGAGCCTGATTCGAATCCGATGTCGGTGAATGCCGACATCGGATTTTTTATGCGTACGTTTTCGTCCAACCTGCCGAAGCCGAACCATGACCGAACTCGCGCTGCTGCCCCGCCCGCAACTCCGCCGCCTGCTGCGCAAGGCGCGCCGCGCACTGACTGCTGCTGAACAACGCCAGGCCGCCAAAGGCCTGTTCCGGCAATTGGCGCAAGACCCGCACTTTCGCCGGGCAAAACACATCTCCCTGTACCTGCCCACCGACGGTGAAATCGATCCGCGCCTGCTGCTGCGTGAAGCACAGCGCCGGGGCAAGGCCACGTACCTGCCGGTGCTCAGCGCCTGGCCGCGAACCAAAATGGTGTTCCAGCGCATCCGTCCCGGCGAAAAACTCAAACCCAACCGTTTCCGCATTCTTGAGCCGCGCGCCAATCTGGCTCGCCAGCGCAAGATCTGGACACTGGATCTGGTGTTGTTGCCACTGGTGGGGTTTGACGACGTCGGCGGACGTCTGGGGATGGGCGGCGGCTTCTATGATCGCAGCCTGGCGTATCTGGCGCGGCGCAAGAACTGGCGCAAGCCGACATTATTAGGTCTGGCCCATGAATGTCAGAAGGTCGAACGGCTGGCACAGGCGAGTTGGGATGTACCGTTGCAAGGCACGGTCACTGACAAGGCGTGGTATTTCGTAGACTGAACGCCGCAGATCAGCGGCGTCGAGAAGACAGTTTCAGCGCTTGAAGGCTGTTGACTGTTGAACCTGTTGCGCGATTTCAATCGGTGCGTCGGCCTTGTTGGCCCACAGGCTTTGCGCGTAACCGGTGGTCACAACGCCCAAACCAAACAAAATAACCAAAACCCAAAGCAAATCCGGTTTGCGTTTCATCGATTGCCCCCCTCAAGGCACATCATCACGATGACAGCAGCGGTTTCCATTCGTAGGCCGTGCAGCAGCGTCAAGCTTTAAAGGCCGGCATTTTGCGACAACGAGAACCTGCGCGCAAACGCTGACGTCAACCGACTGTCGGTTTGTCATAAAATTGCCCGACAACTTGCCCAAAGAACGCTCCAGGAGCAAAAACCATGGCCTATTGGCTGATGAAATCCGAACCTGACGAACTCTCGATCAAAGATCTGGAGAAACTCGGCAAAGCGCGCTGGGACGGGGTTCGCAACTATCAGGCACGCAACTTCCTGCGCGCGATGGCGGTGGGGGATGAGTTCTTTTTCTACCATTCCAGCTGCCCGGAGCCGGGAATAGCCGGGATCGGAAAAATAATCGAGGCGGCGTACCCGGATCCGACGGCGCTGGACCCTGAAAGTCATTATTTCGATCCAAAGGCCACGGCGGAGAAAAACGCCTGGAGCGCGGTCGATGTCGCCCATGTCGAAACGTTCGCGCGGGTGTTGAAGCTGGACTATCTGAAGCAACAGACCGCCCTGGCCGAAATGCCGCTGGTGCAGAAAGGGTCGCGGCTGTCGGTGATGGCGGTGACGCCGGAGCAATGGGCGGCGGTATTGGCGCTGCGGTAACGGCCACAAAAAAGATCGCAGCCTTCGGCAGCTCCTACAGGGAAGTGCATTCCAATGCAGGAGCTGCCGAAGGCTGCGATCTTTTGACTTTCTAAATATGTCTTACTGAATGATCAGGTTGTTGAACAACAGATCCTCAACCACCGGCTTGCCAGTTTCGTCATTCATCACTTGCTGTGTTTGCTTCAACGCTTCCTGACGCAACTTTTCCTTGCCCTCGATGCTGCCCATCGCTTCTGTGGTCTGCTGGGAGAACAGTGCCACCAGCTGATTGCGAATCAACGGTTCGTTGGCCTTGACCAGCTTGGTCGACTCTTCACCGGTCACACGCAGCGCCACATCGGCTTTGAACACCTTCAGTTTCGGCGTGCCATCGAGCCCGTAGTTACCCACGAACGGCGGGCTCAGGGTGATGTAGTTGACCTTCGGCGCCTCGCCTTCTTTGGCTTCTTCGGCCAGCGCTGCCACAGGCAGAGACAGGGCCAGCAACAACATGATCCACGCTTTCACAATTCGCTCCTTATCCGGTTTGCGGCCTAGCATAACGACCCGCCGCGCAAGCACAAGCTTATGGCTGGCTATCAGGGGCGGGTATGCTCGTTGACCCGTTGACTGACACACCTACACTTATCGGCCATCACTCCCAAAGGAATAGCCCTGATGAAAGCCGTGCTGTGCAAAGCCTTCGGCCCTGCCGAATCGCTGGTGCTGGAAGACGTCGCCAGTCCTGTCGCCAAGAAGAACGAAATCCTGCTGGACGTGCACGCCGCCGGGGTCAACTTCCCGGACACGCTGATCATCGAGGGCAAATACCAATTCAAGCCGCCCTTCCCGTTTTCGCCAGGTGGTGAAGCGGCCGGCGTGGTCAGCGCCGTCGGCGAAAAGGTCAGTCATCTGAAAGTCGGCGACCGGGTCATGGCCCTTACCGGCTGGGGCAGCTTCGCCGAGCAGGTCGCGGTGCCGGGCTATAACGTGCTGCCGATTCCGCCGTCGATGGACTTCAACATCGCCGCTGCATTCAGCATGACCTACGGCACCTCGATGCACGCCCTCAAGCAACGCGCCAACCTTCAGCCCGGCGAAACCCTGCTGGTGCTGGGTGCTTCCGGCGGTGTCGGACTGGCGGCCGTGGAAATCGGTAAAGCCATGGGTGCGCGGGTCATCGCCGCCGCCAGCAGCACGGAAAAACTCGCCGTGGCCAAGGCTGCCGGCGCCGATGAACTGATCAACTACAGCGAAACCAACTTAAAGGAAGAAATCAAACGCCTCACCGACGGCCAGGGTGCCGACGTGATCTACGACCCGGTCGGCGGTGACCTCTTCGACCAAGCCATCCGCGCCATCGCCTGGAACGGACGCCTGCTAGTGGTCGGTTTTGCCAGCGGTCGCATTCCCGAACTGCCGGTCAACCTCGCCCTGCTCAAGGGTGCCGCGGTACTCGGCGTGTTCTGGGGCTCCTTCGCCCAGCGCCAGCCGCAGGACAACGCGGCGAACTTCCAGCAACTGTTCGGCTGGTTTGCCGAGGGCAAGCTGAAACCGCTGGTGTCGCAGGTGTATCCACTGAGCAATGCGGCGCAAGCGATCAATGATCTTGGCCAGCGCAAGGCTGTGGGCAAGGTTGTAGTGCAAGTTCGCTGAACAGCATCAAAGCCGGATTGCCCCCCGCGCAATCCGGCATCTCCTATACGACCGCCATTTATACCTGAGCGACATGTTCATAAAGGAACACTCGATCTCCAACATTTCCCCTTTTTGGTCGATGCGAACCAGTGCTATTTTCGGTAACGAAACTGTAACATTCGCATCCGCAGTCAAAACAAGAAATCTGGAGCTCTTGAATGTTTGCTTTCTTTCGTCCTGCCGCACATCAGGCTCCATTGCCTGAAGAAAAAATAGACAGCACTTACCGACGCCTGCGCTGGCAGATCTTCGCTGGCATTTTCATTGGCTACGCGGGTTATTACCTGCTGCGCAAAAACTTCTCCCTGGCCATGCCGTACCTGATCGACGAGGGCTACAGCCGTGGCGATCTGGGTCTGGCGATGTCGGCCATCGCCATTTCCTACGGTCTGTCCAAGTTCCTCATGGGCCTGGTGTCCGACCGCTCCAACCCACGTTTCTTCTTGCCTTTCGGCCTGCTGGTATCGGCTGGGGTGATGTTCGTGTTCGGTTTCGCGCCGTGGGCGACGTCCAGCGTGACCATGATGTTTATTCTGTTGTTCATCAACGGCTGGGCACAGGGCATGGGTTGGCCGCCGAGCGGGCGAACCATGGTGCACTGGTGGTCGCAGAAAGAACGCGGCGGCGTGGTCTCGGTGTGGAACGTGGCGCACAACGTCGGTGGTGGTCTGATCGGCCCGTTGTTCCTGCTCGGCATGGGCCTGTTCAACGACTGGCACGCGGCGTTCTACGTGCCGGCAGCTGTGGCTCTGGCCGTGGCGGTGTTCGCCTTCATGACCATGCGTGACACCCCGCAATCGGTTGGCCTGCCGCCAATCGAGCAGTACAAGAACGACTACCCGGAAGGCTACGACGCCAGCCACGAAGACGAATTCAGCGCCAAGGAAATCTTCGTCAAATACGTGCTGCGCAACAAAATGCTCTGGTACATCGCCATGGCCAACGTCTTCGTCTACCTGCTGCGCTACGGCGTACTGGATTGGGCGCCGACGTACCTCAAGGAAGCCAAGGGCTTCACCGTGGATAAAACCTCGTGGACCTACTTCTTCTACGAATGGGCAGGGATCCCGGGCACGCTGCTGTGCGGCTGGATGTCGGACAAGATCTTCCGTGGCAACCGTGGCCTGACCGGCATGGTGTTCATGGCATTGGTGACCGTGGCAACGCTGGTTTACTGGCTCAACCCGGCCGGCAACCCGACTGTGGACATGATCGCGCTGGTCTCCATCGGCTTCCTGATCTACGGCCCGGTGATGCTGATCGGCCTGCAGGCGCTGGAACTGGCGCCGAAGAAAGCCGCGGGTACCGCTGCGGGTTTCACCGGTCTGTTCGGTTATCTGGGTGGTTCGGTCGCGGCCAGTGCGGCGATGGGCTACACCGTCGACCACTTCGGCTGGGACGGCGGTTTTGTCCTGCTGGTGAGCGCGTGCCTGCTGGCGATGGCCTTCCTGGCCCCGACGCTATGGCACAAGCAAGTCGCCAGTCAGAGCCGCGAAGCGGTCGCTTGATCGACCTGTGATTTACAACGCTTGAGCCGCGCCTCCAGATTTCGGTCTGGCATGGCGTGGCTGCGCAGGGCGTGGGCGGTCTGCTCGACATAATCGCGAGTGGTGCCGTAACGCCCGCAAGCGCTTGCGAACACCTGGCTCAGCACGTGATCCGGCAAGTTGCCGGCATAGCTGGGCAGGTGTCGCTCCAAAACAAATCCTAATGCCTGAACCTGACTGCCATCTTCGAGCCGGCAGTTGAGCCAGTGTGGCCGATAGGACGGGAATGGCATCTCGCGCTTCCACAGTGCATACAGCGCACTGTCCAGATCGTCTTCGGGCAAGCGATAAGCAAATCCACTGCACGAACCGCCACGATCCAGACCGAACACCAGCCCCGGCATTTCCGGGGTGCCGCGATGTTCGTGCGACCACAGGTACAAGCCACGATGATAGCCATGCACGCGACCGCGCATGCGCTGCGCCGAATTGCATTCCGGCCGCCAGATCAGCGAACCGTAGGCGAACAGCCACACCGGCCCGCCCTTGTGGCGCGCCATGGTCGATTGCATGGAAGCGAGAAGTTGTTCGTGCGTCAGCTGCGGCCCAAGATCGAGCCGCGGAGGGTAAGCCAGGTTCAGAAAAGCGTTTTCAATGGCACTCATGGCGAATAGCGTTCAGCTCCCCGCGGGTGAAGAATTACTTAATAGAACGCACCGCTGTAACAATAAGGAACATATGTTTTAAGGCAATTTAGGTGCCATGGCACACTTCTTAATAGATTGCCTGCTTGATATATAACCTAGCGGTATTTACCTATTTAGATAAATACCGATCGGCTATATAGAGAGTTATAACGATCTAGCCACGCGGGGCATACGCGAACACATCGGCGCGCATTTGATGTGCATCCATCCCCGCATCGACCAGCGCGTCCAGCGTCCCGTAGACCATGGCCGGCGAGCCGCTGGCGTAGACGTGAAGGGACTTGAGATCGGTAAAGTCTTCACAGACCGCCTCGTGCAGCATTCCGCAGCGGCCTTCCCAGCCACATTGGTCGCTGACGACTTTGTGCAGGAACAGATTGGGCAGCTTCACCCATTCGTCCCAATGTTCGATCTCATAGAAATCTTCCGGCCGACGCACGCCCCAATACAGATGCACCGGGTGCTTGAAGCCGTTGGCGCGGCAATGTTCGATCAGGCTGTGGATCTGGCCCATTCCTGTGCCAGCGGCAACCAACACCAGCGGCCCGTCCGGCAGCTCGGCGAGGTGAGTGTCACCGAATGGCAGTTCGACGCGCACCATTGCGTTGCGTTGCAGCTGTTCGATCAGGCTCAACGCACTGGCTTCGCGCGCCAGCACGTGGATTTCCAGGTCGCGCCCACCGTGCGGTGCCGAGGCCATGGAAAACGCTGACTTCTCGCCGCTCTCGCGCTCGATCATCAAATATTGCCCGGCGTGATAGCGCGGTGGCTTGCCGGCCGGCGCACGCAGACGCACTCGCCAGGTGTCGCCGCCGACGTCGCGGCATTCGATGACCTGACACGACAGGCTACGCACCGGCAGTTCTCCCAGCGCAAGCACGCCATCCCACAGCACGATGCAGTCTTCCAGCGGCTCGGCTATGCAAGTGTAGAACTCGCCGTGGTCGCGCACTGTGCCGGCCTGTTCGACCCGGCCTTCCACCAGCAGCGCCGCACACACGTGGCAGTTGCCGTTGCGACAGCTTTGCGGGCAATCGTAGCCCAGGCGCCGCGCACCATCGAGAATCCGCTCACCGGGCTGTATCTCAAGTACCGCTCCGGAAGGCTGCAGGGTTACACGCATCAATCTATTCCTAACTGATTCCAGATGGCATCGATCCGCTGGGTGACAGCGTCGTCCTTGACAATCACACGGCCCCACTCGCGAGTGGTTTCGCCCGGCCACTTGTGGGTGGCATCGAGGCCCATTTTCGACCCCAGGCCGGAGACCGGCGAGGCGAAGTCGAGGTAGTCGATCGGCGTGTTATCGATCATCACCGTATCGCGCTTGGGGTCCATGCGCGTGGTGATGGCCCAGATCACGTCGTTCCAGTCGCGGGCGTTGATATCGTCGTCACAGACGATAACGAACTTGGTGTACATGAACTGTCGCAAAAACGACCAGACACCCAGCATCACGCGCTTGGCGTGGCCCGGATACGACTTCTTCATGGTCACGATGGCCATGCGGTACGAGCAGCCTTCCGGCGGCAGGTAGAAGTCGGTGATTTCAGGAAACTGCTTCTGCAGGATCGGCACGAACACTTCGTTCAGTGCCACGCCGAGGATCGCCGGCTCATCCGGCGGACGGCCGGTGTAAGTGCTGTGGTAGATCGGTTTGATCCGGTGGGTGATGCGCTCGACGGTGAACACCGGGAAGCTGTCGACTTCGTTGTAATAACCGGTGTGGTCGCCGTACGGGCCTTCATCTGCCATTTCGCCCGGATGAATCACGCCTTCAAGGATGATTTCGGCAGTGGCCGGCACTTGCAGGTCGTTGCCACGGCACTTGACCAGTTCGGTGCGGTTGCCGCGCAACAGGCCGGCGAAAGCATACTCGGAGAGGCTATCTGGCACTGGCGTCACGGCGCCTAGGATGGTCGCCGGGTCAGCACCGAGAGCCACTGAAACAGGGAACGGCTGGCCTGGGTGCTTCTCGCACCACTCGCGATAATCCAGAGCGCCACCACGGTGGCTGAGCCAGCGCATGATGACTTTGTTGCGGCCGATCACCTGCTGACGGTAGATGCCGAGGTTCTGGCGGTCCTTGTTCGGGCCTTTGGTGACGGTCAGGCCCCAGGTGATCAGCGGGCCGACGTCGCCGGGCCAGCAGGTTTGCACCGGCAGCATCGCCAGATCGACGTCATCGCCTTCGATAACCACTTCCTGGCACACGGCGTCTTTGACGACTTTCGGTGCCATGGCAATGATCTTGCGGAAGATCGGCAGTTTCGACCACGCGTCTTTCAAGCCCTTCGGCGGTTCCGGCTCCTTGAGGAAAGCCAGCAGCTTGCCGATTTCGCGCAGTTCGCTGACCGACTCGGCGCCCATGCCCATGGCCACTCGCTCGGGGGTGCCGAACAGGTTGCCGAGCACAGGGATGTCGTAGCCCGTCGGCTTCTCGAACAGCAGCGCCGGGCCTTTGGCCCGCAGCGTGCGGTCACACACCTCAGTCATCTCCAGCACCGGCGAGACGGGAATCTGGATGCGTTTCAACTCTCCGCGCTGCTCAAGCTGCTGCACGAAATCCCGAAGATCCTTGAATTTCATTGACGATGGCACCCTCAAAATAGGCGTACATCCTACCTGCTCTGACGGGCAAACAGCAGCCCGTCAGCGCCCGGCATCGCTCAATTTTGGTTCGTACCCAGCAGCAGCGGCGCAAACAACGGGCTCAACCTGGCACTGCCCACGTCCGACAGGTGATCTTCATCCTTGTACTGTGAATGTCCGTTGACCTCGATACTGCAAATCCCGTCAGGGCACATCAGCGGCGTCGGATCAATCACGTGAACCCCTGGATCCTCGGCGCTCATGGACGTGAACAACTCACTGAGAAAATGCTGGCGCGCCAGATGTTCTTCAAGCGGACGCCCCAGGCCTTCGGCCGAACGCCCGATCCGCGCCAGGCTGGTCAGGCGGTTGATGATGCCTTTGCGTTGCAACGGCACTTCGCGAAACAGCCAGACTTGCACTCCAGCCTCGCGCAACGCGGCGACCCGTGCCTTTAGAGCAGCAGCCATACGCTGCTCAGCCTGCGCGGTATTGTCATGAGCATTGAGCAAAACTTTTTTATCGCCGTCTTCACGACCATAAACGTAGAGGCTCCAATTGGACGCCAGCACCACATCTTTGACCCCCAGGCTGCGGACGCGCTCCATGGTTTGCTCGTTGAAGTCCTGGCAACGCTGACGAATGTCCTCGCTGAGAATCGGTGGGCAGGCGCTCATGCTGAATAGCCACACCGGGCGTCCTTCACGCCGGGCGTTGCTCTCGATGGCCGGCAACAGCGCGGCGGCGTGGCTATCGCCCCAGAATAGCTGGGTAGCGGGAGTGTTCTGATTGCCACCCACCAGACAGGCCTTGTCCAAAGATTTGTCCTGGGTGACCAGCATGCATTTCATCTGCCCAGCACGCCATTCACGCGACTGCGCATACTCCAGCGCTTTACCGGTCAAGCGCTGGGGCACACCGTCGGCCGAGCGAATTGCCGAACCCGTTGCCACCAGTACGACGATAGCTGCAAGTCCACCGGCCAGCACCGCGTTGCGTCCGGCGAGCAGGCGCTTCTCCCGGAAAGGCAATTCGACATAGCGCAGACTCAGCCACGCAAGGCCAAGCGACAATGCCATCCAGCCGATCGCCTCGACCGGCTGTATTCCATCGATCGAAATCGCGTTGGCGTAGACGTAAACCGGCCAATGCCACAGATACAGCGAATACGAAAGCAATCCGACCCAGACCAACGGTCGCAGGCTCAACAGCCGCGCTGTCCAGCCCGCACCTTGCGCGCCCGACCAGATCAACGCAGCCGTCCCCAGCACAGGCGGCAACGCAGCCCAGCCCGGGAACACCGTGGACTTGTCAAACGTGAACACCGCGGCCAGCACGGCCGCCAATCCAGCGAGGCCGACAGCCTGATACAACCACGGACGCACAGCCTGCTTCGGCGCTGGCAGTACCGCGAGCATCGCCCCGCAGAGCAACTCCCATGCACGGGTCGGCAACGAGAAGAACGTGAACTCCGGTTTGCTCTGTATATAGGCGAGGTTCAAACCGAACGAAACCAGCAACACCGCAAACAGCATCCAGCGCCAATGACGGACATAGCGGATCAGCACTGCCATCAGCAGGGGAAAGAAGATGTAGTACTGCTCTTCCACCGCCAGCGACCAAGTGTGCAGCAGTGGCTTCAAATCGGAGGCAGGCTGAAAATAGCCATCCTCGCGCATGAACAGAATGTTGGAAATGAACAGCGACTGATAGCGCACTGTTCGTCCGAGTTCGGAGAAATCCTTGGCTGTCAGCAGTAACCAGCCCAGCGCCAACGTGACCAGCATGACGACGGTCAGGGCGGGAATGATGCGACGGGCACGGCGCGCCCAGAAATCCACAAAGCTGAAACGCTTTGCGCTGATTTCACGGAACAGGATCGTGGTGATCAGGAATCCGGAGATGACGAAGAACACGTCAACGCCGACAAAGCCGCCACTGAATGTATTGAATCCGAAATGAAACAGTACGACGGGAATAACCGCCAGCGCCCTTAATCCATCGATATCACGGCGATTGCCAAACGTGTGCATGAAAAACCTTTCTCGTTCTGGATACAGAGTCCCTGGAAAGCGCGAAAGTTATCAGCAGCGTACATTTCAATCCAGATACAAATAATTCAAAGCAAAAAAAACGCCCCTTTCGGGGCGTCCTTTTGAACAGCGCTGGTATTACTTGCGCTTCATCGACAAGAAGAACTCGTCGTTGGTCTTGGTCGTTTTCAGCTTGTCGATCAAGAACTCGATGGCCGCTACTTCGTCCATCGGGTGCAGCAACTTACGCAGAATCCACATACGCTGCAGTTCGTCGTCGGCGGTCAGCAACTCTTCGCGGCGGGTGCCGGAACGGTTGATGTTGATCGCAGGGAACACACGCTTCTCGGCGATCTTGCGATCCAGAGGCAGTTCCATGTTGCCGGTACCCTTGAACTCTTCGTAGATCACTTCGTCCATCTTCGAGCCGGTTTCAACCAGCGCGGTGGCGATAATGGTCAGCGAGCCGCCTTCTTCGATGTTACGCGCAGCACCGAAGAAACGTTTCGGCTTCTCCAGGGCGTGGGCGTCGACACCACCGGTCAATACCTTGCCGGAGCTCGGGATCACGGTGTTGTAGGCACGCGCCAGACGGGTGATGGAGTCAAGCAGGATCACCACGTCTTTCTTGTGCTCGACCAGGCGCTTGGCCTTCTCGATCACCATTTCGGCAACCTGGACGTGACGGGTCGGCGGCTCGTCGAAGGTCGAGGCAACCACTTCGCCGCGCACCGTGCGCTGCATTTCGGTTACTTCTTCCGGACGTTCGTCGATCAGCAATACGATCAGATGAACTTCAGGGTTGTTACGGGCGATGTTCGCTGCGATGTTTTGCAGCATGATCGTTTTACCGGCTTTCGGCGGTGCAACGATCAGACCGCGCTGGCCTTTGCCGATCGGAGCGCACAGGTCGATCACACGACCGGTCAAGTCTTCGGTGGAACCGTTGCCGGCCTCCATCTTCATGCGCACGGTCGGGAACAGCGGGGTCAGGTTCTCGAAGAGAATCTTGTTTTTCGCGTTCTCCGGGCGATCGAAGTTGATCGTGTCGACCTTGAGCAGAGCGAAATACCGCTCGCCTTCCTTCGGAGGGCGAATCTTGCCAACGATGGTGTCACCGGTGCGCAAGTTGAAGCGGCGGATCTGGCTCGGCGAGACGTAGATATCGTCTGGGCCGGCGAGGTAGGAAGCGTCAGCGGAGCGCAGGAAGCCGAAGCCGTCCTGGAGAATCTCCAGCACGCCATCACCGGAGATTTCCTCGCCGCTCTTAGCGTGCTTTTTCAGCAGGGAGAAAATCACGTCCTGCTTGCGCGAACGGGCCATATTTTCTATGCCCATCTGTTCGGCCAATTCGAGCAGTTCGGTAATCGGCTTTTGCTTGAGTTCAGTCAGATTCATATAGGAATGACGTAATCATTTATGGAGGGGGGAAATTAAGCTTTTGGCTTAATGAGGCCGCGCCGCAGAGAAGGCGACAGGATCGCGTACTTATTCGAAAAGGAGTGCGTCGGCGACGGCTAGCAGGGGGCATTGGAGAAACCAGTGCGGGGCCGAATGTACCACCTGAGTTTCGGAGCGTCTAGCCCTGAATACGCAAAAAGCCCCGCTAATTGCGGGGCTTTTTTTCAGGCACTTTGCTGCGACGCTTAGATGTTGGCGTCGAGGAAAGCAGCCAGTTGCGACTTCGACAGGGCGCCGACTTTGGTCGCTTCAACGTTGCCGTTCTTGAACAGCATGAGCGTCGGGATACCACGTACGCCGTGCTTGGCCGGGGTTTCCTGGTTCTCGTCGATGTTCAGTTTGGCAACGGTCAGCTTGCCTTTGTAAGTCTCGGCAATTTCGTCCAGAACCGGAGCGATCATTTTGCAAGGGCCGCACCATTCAGCCCAGTAGTCGACCAGTACAGCGCCTTCGGCCTTGAGTACGTCGGCTTCGAAGCTAGCGTCGCTAACGTGTTTGATAAGATCGCTGCTCATGGAATTCTCCAGGTTGTAAGCAAAAAAACGTGGCCCATCATATCCGCCCCGCTCCGGTTCAGGAAGCCGCAGATGATTGAGTCTTGCTATGGTGCCTCATGAGTTTGGGTATAGCTCAAGTCAAGCGCTGGCGGGAGCAATGAAGGCGATTCCGGTGCGCAGTGCGGCGTTGCGCACGTGTTCCTGCATGGCTTTTTGCGCTGCACCCGAGGCACGCCGGGCCAGCGCGCGAAGGATCTTGCGGTGCTCCTGCCATGTTTCCATGGCGCGTTCGGCGCGGATGAACGGTAGTTTCTGACTCTCCAGAAAGATCTCGGCGCTGGCGGTAAGGATGCTCAGCATCGCCTGATTACCGCTGGCCAGCAGGATTCGTCGGTGAAATTCGAAATCCAGCTTCGCCGCGGCTTCGAAGTCGGCGCATCGCAATTGCTCGCGCATAGCGGCGACATTGTCTTCCAGCGCATCCAGATCAGCTGTGCTCAACGTCACCGCCGCCAGCCCCGCCGCGAAGCCTTCAAGGGCATAGCGTAATTGAAAGATATCCAGCGGCGAGGCCTGCGCCGCGAAGGGCCAGCTCCCGGCACTCTCCCCGCGCGACAAATCCACCGGCGACTGCACGAACACACCCTTGCCCGGCTGAATGCTGACCAAACCCAGCGCGCTCAGCGATGACAGCGCCTCACGCAACGACGCCCGGCTGACGCCCAGTTGAAGCGCCAGATCACGTTGCGACGGCAAGGCATCGCCCGCGCCGAAGCCCTGTTCGGTGATCAATTTGCGGATCGCTTGCAGCGCCACTTCGGGCACGGCGCGGGAGATCGAGTTCATGATTTTCAGACGTACCAGACCAATATGCGGCTAGTTGTAAAGCTATTCGCCGAGTCCGGCAAGTCGTGCCCCAGCGGGGTTCGGCGAACCTGAGCGATGCGCTATCGCAGTGCGAAAAACAACCTGACTGTTCAGACCAGTAAGACCGAGCAAACCCGCTGAAACTGCGGCGTGCCGGGACGAAAGCTGCGTATTGGCACGGCCCATGCTCTGTCCGATCGCAGAAAATACTTCCCGCCGATCCGGAGATTGTCCATGACCCTGCGTTACAGCGCCCTCCTCGCTTCCCTGTTTGCCGGCCTGTTGTTGTGCCAGGCGCCCGCTCACGCCGACGGTCTCGACGACGTGGTCAAACGCGGCACGCTGAAAGTCGCCGTGCCGCAGGACTTCCCGCCGTTCGGCTCGGTCGGCCCGGACATGAAACCCCGCGGCCTGGACATCGACACGGCGAAACTGCTGGCCGATCAGCTCAAGGTCAAACTCGAACTCACCCCGGTCAACAGCACCAATCGCATCCCCTTTCTGACCACCGGCAAGGTCGATCTGGTGATTTCCAGCCTGGGCAAGAACCCGGAACGCGAGAAAGTCATCGACTTCTCGCGCGCCTACGCACCGTTCTACCTCGCCGTGTTCGGCCCACCAGACGCGGCGATTACCAGCCTCGACGACCTCAAGGGCAAGACCATCAGCGTCACCCGTGGCGCCATCGAAGACATCGAATTGAGCAAAGTCGCCCCTGAAGGCGTGACCATCAAGCGCTTCGAAGACAACAACTCGACCATCGCCGCCTACCTCGCAGGCCAGGTCGACCTGATTGCCAGCGGCAACGTGGTGATGGTCGCCATCAGCGAAAAGAACCCGAAACGGGTGCCGGCGCTGAAAGTGAAGCTCAAGGATTCGCCGGTCTACGTTGGCGTTAACAAGAACGAAGCGGCGCTGTTGGCCAAGGTCAACGACATCCTCAACACCGCCAAGACTGACGGCGCGCTGGAAAAGAACTCGCAGACCTGGCTGAAAGAGCCGCTGCCGGCCGATCTCTGATCGACTGCGCGGGAGAACCTCATGGCTTATCAGTTCGATTTCATGCCGGTGGTGGAAAACACCGACCTGCTGCTACGCGGCGCGCTGTTCACCCTTGAGCTAACGGCCATCGGCGCACTGCTTGGGGTGAGCGTGGGCATTGTCGGGGCGCTGGTACGGGCGTGGAACATCCGTCCGTTCTCGGCGATTTTCGGCGTCTATGTCGAGTTGATCCGCAACACGCCGTTTCTGGTGCAACTGTTTTTCATCTTCTTCGGCCTGCCGTCCCTCGGTGTGCAGATTTCAGAGTGGCAAGCAGCCGTGCTGGCGATGGTCATCAACCTCGGGGCGTATTCGACCGAGATCATCCGCGCCGGCATTCAGGCGATTCCGCGTGGGCAACTGGAAGCCGCAGCGGCACTGGCGATGACGCGCTTCGAAGCGTTCCGCCACGTGGTGCTGCTGCCGGCGCTGGGTAAGGTCTGGCCGGCCCTGAGCAGTCAGATCATCATCGTCATGCTCGGCTCGGCGGTGTGTTCGCAAATCGCCACCGAGGAGCTGAGCTTTGCCGCCAACTTCATTCAGTCGCGCAACTTCCGCGCTTTTGAAACCTACGCGCTGACCACGCTGATCTATCTGTGCATGGCGCTGCTGATCCGCCAATTGCTCAATTGGCTCGGCCGTCGCTACATTTCCAGGAGCAGCCAATGAGCGACTTCACGTTCTGGGACATCCTGCGCAACCTGCTCACCGGCCTGCAATGGACACTGGCATTGTCGCTGGTGGCGTTTATTGGCGGCGGCATCGTCGGGCTGCTGATCCTGATCATGCGCATCTCGAAAAACACCCTGTCGAGCAATATCGCCCGCACCTGGATCGAGCTGTTCCAGGGCACGCCGCTGTTGATGCAACTGTTTCTGGTGTTCTTCGGCGTGGCGCTGGCCGGGATCGAGATTTCGCCGTGGATGGCGGCGGCAGTGGCCCTGACCTTGTTCACCAGCGCCTATCTGGCGGAGATCTGGCGCGGTTGCGTCGAAGCCATTCCCAATGGCCAGTGGGAAGCCTCATCGAGCCTGGCGCTCAATCCGCTGGAGCAATTGCGCTACGTGATCCTGCCGCAAGCGCTGCGCATTGCCGTGGCACCGACCGTGGGTTTCTCGGTGCAAGTGGTCAAAGGCACCGCCGTGACCTCGATCATCGGCTTCACCGAACTGACCAAGACCGGCGGCATGCTCGCCAACGCCACGTTCGAACCCTTCATGGTCTACGGCCTCGTTGCCCTCGGCTATTTCCTGCTCTGCTACCCCTTGTCCCTCAGTGCGCGCTACCTGGAAAGGAGACTGCATGCCTCTGCTTAGAATTTCCGCCCTGCATAAATACTACGGCGATCACCACGTCCTCAAAGGCATCGACCTCAGCGTCGAGGAAGGCCAGGTGGTAGCGATCATCGGCCGCAGCGGCTCGGGCAAATCGACCCTGCTGCGTACGCTTAACGGACTGGAGTCGATCAATGACGGCGTGATTGAAGTCGACGGCGAATACCTCGACGCCGCCCGCGCCGACCTGCGCAGCTTGCGGCAGAAAGTCGGCATGGTGTTCCAGCAGTTCAACCTGTTCCCGCACCTGACCGTTGGCGAAAACGTCATGCTCGCGCCGCAAGTGGTGCAGAAAGTGCCGAAGGCCAAGGCTGCCGAACTGGCGCGCGAGATGCTGGAGCGCGTCGGCCTGGGCGAAAAGTTTGACGCGTTCCCGGATCGGCTGTCCGGCGGGCAGCAGCAACGCGTGGCGATTGCCCGGGCGTTGGCGATGTCGCCGAAAGTGCTGCTGTGTGACGAGATCACTTCGGCGCTGGACCCGGAGCTGGTCAATGAAGTGCTCGCCGTGGTTCGGCAACTGGCCAAAGAAGGCATGACGCTGATCATGGTCACCCACGAGATGCGCTTTGCCCGTGAGGTCGGCGACAAACTGGTGTTCATGCACCATGGCAAGGTGCATGAAGTGGGGGATCCGAAAGTGTTGTTTGCCAATCCGCAAACGGCAGAACTGGCGAATTTCATTGGTACGGTTGAAGCGGTGGCCTGAAAGAGCCTCGGCGTCTGTAATGTCTTTTTCGCTAGCAGGCTAGCTCCCACAAGAGAGCGCATTCCAATGTGGGAGCTAGCCTGCTAGCAAATGACCGCGTAGCGGTCACCAGCATTCTTGTGTCAGATCAAGGGTTTGAACCGTGCGCGTTGGCGTCAGCCGTTGATCGTGGCACGATGTCGGGGTTATCGACCGAGACCCCCTGACCATGCCGCAATCCAAAGCCAAGAATCTGTCCCTGATCGCTGCAATCGACTTGGGCTCCAACAGCTTTCACATGGTCGTGGCCAAGGCCCAGAACGGCGAAATCCGTATCCTTGAGCGCCTCGGCGAGAAAGTGCAACTGGCCGCCGGCATCGACGACCAGCGCCAGCTCAACGAAGAGTCGATGCAACGTGGCCTCGATTGCCTCAAGCGCTTTGCCCAACTGATCAACGGTATGCCGCTGGGCGCCGTGCGGATCGTCGGCACCAACGCCCTGCGTGAAGCGCGCAACCGCCTCGAATTCATTCATCGCGCCGAAGAAATCCTCGGTCATCCGGTGGAAGTCATCTCCGGCCGCGAAGAAGCGCGCCTGATTTATCTGGGTGTGTCGCACACCCTCGCCGACACCCCGGGCAAGCGTCTGGTCGCCGACATCGGCGGCGGCAGTACCGAATTCATCATCGGTCAGCGCTTCGAACCGTTGCTGCGTGAAAGCCTGCAAATGGGCTGCGTCAGCTTTACCCAGCGCTACTTCAAGGACGGCAAGATCACCCCGGCCCGTTACGCCCAGGCGTACACCGCGGCGCGGCTGGAGATCATGAGCATCGAACACGCCCTGCACCGTCTGACCTGGGATGAAGCCATCGGCTCCTCCGGCACCATTCGTGCCATTGGCCTGGCGCTGAAGGCCGGCGGCCACGGCACCGGCGAAGTGAATGCCGAAGGCCTGGCCTGGCTCAAACGCCGACTGTTCAAGCTGGGCGATGTCGACAAAATCGATTTCGATGGCATCAAGCCCGACCGTCGGGCGATTTTCCCGGCAGGCCTGGCGATTCTCGAAGCGATCTTCGACGCCCTCGAACTGCAACGCATGGATCACTGCGACGGCGCGCTGCGTGAAGGCGTGCTCTACGACCTGCTTGGCCGCCATCATCACGAAGATGTGCGCGAACGCACCCTGACGTCACTGATGGAGCGCTACCATGTCGATGTCGAACAAGCGGAGCGGGTCGAACGCAAAGCCCTGCACGCCTTCGATCAGGTTGCCGCGGACTGGCAGCTGGATGACGGCATCTGGCGCGAACTGCTGGGCTGGGCTGCGAAAGTGCACGAAGTCGGCCTCGACATCGCTCACTACCACTATCACAAGCACGGCGCGTATTTGATCGAACACTCTGATCTGGCCGGGTTCTCCCGTGAAGACCAGCAGATGCTCGCCCTTTTGGTGCGCGGCCATCGCCGCAATATCCCCAAGGACAAGTTCGCCGATTTTGGTGCCGACGGCGACAAGCTGATCCGCCTCTGCGTGCTGCTGCGCTTTGCGATCCTGTTCCACCACATCCGTGGTACGCAGGCGATGCCGCAGGTGGTGCTGCATGCCAAAGGCAATAACCTTGATGTGGAATTTCCGCAGAACTGGCTGGATGAGAATCAGCTGACTCAGGCGGATTTCGGGCTTGAGGCTGATTGGTTGACGCGGGTGGGGATTGTTCTCACGGTTCACTGAGTATTGGCTGGGCGCAAAAAAGGCGATCCTTCTGGATCGCCTTTTTTATTGGATTCGACTTGAGGCCGGAGGTGAACCGCCCCCTCACCCCAGCCCTCTCCCGAGGGAGAGGGAGCCAATTTGCGTGACTTTCGAATCCTCAGTTCGACTCGATATCTCAGGTCGGTGCAAATCCTTAGGCACTTCTGTCAGCTCCCTCTCTCGAGGGAGAGGGAGCCGATCTGCGTGCTACTCAAACCTGAGTTCGGCTCGATAGTTGAGGTCGGCGTAGCTCGACCATTCAGCTCGGTCAGTCCCCTCTCCCTCGGGGAGAGGGTTAGGGTGAGGGGCTTTTGACTTTCAGCTCTCAACTGCTCACGGGCAGAATCGGGCTACCCAAACGCTCCAGCAACGTCGCCTGTGCACTTCTCGGGTTCTGGTTACCGGTTGGCGTGTTGCGGATGTAACGGCCATCCGACTGCAGGCTCCAGCTGTGGGTGTTGTCGGTCAGGTACAGCTCCAGCTCTTTCTTCACCCGGGTCAGCAGCTTCTTGCCTTCCACCGGAAAGCAAGTCTCGACGCGCTTGTCGAGGTTACGCTCCATCCAATCGGCGCTGGAGAGGAACATCTGCTCCTCGCCGCCATTGAGGAAGTAGAACACTCGGGTGTGCTCAAGGAAGCGACCGATGATCGAGCGCACGTGAATATTGTGCGAAACCCCGGTAATGCCCGGACGCAGGCAGCACATGCCCCGCACCACCAGATCGATGCGCACACCGGACTGGCTGGCCTTGTACAGCGCGCGGATGATCTTCGGATCGGTCAGCGAGTTGAACTTGGCAATGATGTGCGCCGGTTTGCCTTCCACAGCGAACTGGGTTTCGCGGGCAATCATGTCGAGCATGCCCTTCTTCAGGGTGAACGGCGCGTGCAGCAGCTTTTTCATGCGCAGCGTCTTGCCCATGCCGATCAACTGACTGAACAGTTTGCCGACGTCTTCGCACAAGGCGTCGTCGGAGGTCAGCAGACTGTAGTCGGTGTAGAGCTTGGCGTTGCCGGCGTGGTAGTTACCGGTGCCCAAATGCGCGTAACGCACAATCTCGCCCTGCTCACGGCGCAGGATCAACATCATTTTGGCGTGGGTCTTGAAGCCGACCACGCCGTAGATCACCACCGCACCGGCCGCTTGCAGACGGCTGGCCAGTTGCAGGTTGGACTCTTCGTCGAACCGCGCACGCAGTTCGATGACCGCGGTGACTTCCTTGCCGTTACGCGCGGCATCGACCAGCGCATCAACGATTTCCGAGTTGGCCCCCGAGCGATACAGGGTCTGGCGCACAGCCAGAACGTGCGGGTCTTTCGCGGCCTGGCGCAGCAGGTCGACCACTGGAGTGAACGACTCGAATGGGTGCAGCAACAGGATGTCCTGCTTGCTGACCACACTGAAAATGTTCTCGCTGTTCTGCAGCAGTTTCGGGATCTGCGGGGTGAACGGCGTGTATTGCAGCTCCGGATGGCTGTCCAGACCGGTGATGCTGAACAGACGCGTCAGGTTGACCGGGCCGTTGACCTGATACAACTCGGTCTCGCTCAGGTTGAACTGCTTGAGCAGGTAATCCGACAGATGTTTCGGGCAGGTGTCGGCCACTTCCAGGCGCACCGCGTCGCCGTAACGACGGGAGAACAGCTCGCCACGCAGCGCACGGGCCAAGTCTTCGACGTCTTCGGAATCGAGTGCCAGGTCAGCGTTTCGCGTCAGACGGAACTGGTAGCAGCCCTTGACCTTCATGCCTTGGAACAGGTCATCGGCGTGAGCGTGGATCATCGACGAGAGGAACACATAGTTGTCGCCAGCGCCGCCGACTTCTTCCGGCACTTTGATGATGCGCGGCAGCAAACGCGGCGCCGGGATGATCGCCAGACCGGAATCGCGGCCGAAGGCGTCGATGCCTTCCAGCTCGACGATGAAGTTCAGGCTCTTGTTCACCAGCAACGGGAACGGGTGCGTCGGGTCGAGGCCGATCGGGGTGATGATCGGCGCGATCTCGTCGCGGAAATAACGGCGCACCCAGGTCTTGATCTTGGTCGTCCAGTTGCGGCGACGGATGAAACGGACCTGATGCTTTTCAAGCTCCGGCAAAAGAATGTCGTTGAGGATCGCGTATTGGCGATCAACATGGCCGTGCACCAATTCGCTGATGCGGGCCAAGGCTTGATGCGGCTGCAAGCCATCGGCACCGGCCTGTTCGCGGGCGAAGGTGATTTGCTTCTTGAGGCCGGCGACGCGAATTTCGAAGAACTCGTCGAGGTTGCTGGAGAAGATCAGCAGGAACTTCAGCCGCTCGAGCAACGGGTAGGACTCGTCCAGCGCCTGTTCGAGCACGCGGATATTGAACTGCAATTGCGAGAGCTCGCGGTGGATGTACAGGCTGCTGTCATCCAGGCCGGGAATGGCGATCGCCGGCACCGCCGCAACGGCTTCGGTGACCGGCGCCGGTGGCGCTGGCTCCAGTTCCGGCGGGGTTTCGGTGATTTGTTCGACCACCGGCTGAGCTTCTTTTACGGCAACTTCAGTGAGTCCTTCGGTATTCATGGAATGTTCCTGGGAGGGCTATTTCTGCTCTCGTAACAATTGAGCGGCGCGGACAGCAAAGTAAGTCAGGATGCCATCAGCGCCGGCACGTTTAAAGGCGGTCAGTGATTCGAGAATCACCGCTTCGCTCAACCAGCCATTCTGGATCGCCGCCATGTGCATGGCGTATTCGCCACTGACCTGATAGACGAAGGTCGGCACCTTGAAGGCATCTTTTACCCGGAAAAGAATGTCCAGGTACGGCATGCCCGGCTTGACCATGACCATGTCCGCGCCTTCAGACAAGTCCGCACCGACTTCGTGCAGCGCTTCGTCACTGTTGGCCGGGTCCATCTGATAGGAGGCCTTGTTCGCCTTGCCCAGGTTCGCGGCCGAACCCACGGCATCGCGGAACGGGCCGTAATAGGCGCTGGCGTACTTGGCCGAGTAGGCCATGATGCGCACGTTGACGTGACCGGCAATTTCCAGCGCTTCACGAATCGCCTGGATGCGCCCGTCCATCATGTCCGATGGCGCGACAACCTGCGCGCCGGCTTCGGCATGGGACAGTGCTTGCCTGACCAGCGCATCGACAGTGATGTCGTTCTGCACATAGCCGTCTTCGTCGAGGATGCCGTCCTGACCGTGGGTGGTAAAAGGATCGAGGGCGACGTCGGTGATCACGCCCAGCTCGGGGAATCGATCGCGCAGAGCACGGGTTGCGCGCTGGGCAATGCCCTGCGGGTTCCAGGCTTCGGCAGCGTCGAGAGATTTCAGTTCCGCTGGCGTCACCGGGAACAAGGCCAGCGCCGGAATCCCCAGCTCGACCCATTTGGCAGCTTCTTCAAGCAGCAGATCAATCGTCAACCGCTCTACGCCCGGCATCGACGCCACGGCTTCGCGGCGGTTTTCACCGTCGAGCACGAACACCGGCAGGATCAGGTCATCGACCGTCAGCACATTTTCCCGCACCAGCCGACGCGAAAAGTCATCGCGACGGTTGCGACGCAGGCGGGTTGCAGGGAACAGACGATTGGCGGGGGTAAAGCTCACGGCGGACTCCTGAGCCCGCGCAAACGGGCGAGCGTGACAGTTATAGACGGCCATTATGACGAATGGATGACAGTTGTGCGTACACCGTGACATGTAGCCGCATTCCATTGTCAGTGTAGGAATAGTTCACGTCGAGACACATTTGGACACTTTCATGAATGTGTCCGAAGGGGTAGGCTGCGCGTTCATTTCGCCAGCACCCAGACAATGCTCCAACAATTTCTGCATGACTTCGGCTACTTTGCCCTGTTTCTCGGGACGTTCTTCGAAGGCGAAACCATTCTGGTGCTCGCGGGCTTCCTCGCGTTCCGTGGCTACATGGACATCAACATTGTGGTCGTCGTCGCGTTCTGCGGCAGTTATGCCGGTGATCAGCTGTGGTACTTCCTGGGGCGCAAGCACGGGCGCAAATTACTCGCGCGCAAACCGCGCTGGCAATTGATGGGTGACCGGGCGCTGGAGCACATTCGTAAGCATCCTGACATCTGGGTCCTGAGCTTCCGCTTCGTGTATGGCTTGCGCACGGTGATGCCCGTGGCGATCGGCCTGTCGGGCTATCCGCCGGGACGTTATCTGCTGCTGAACGGCATCGGCGCAGCCATTTGGGCCACCGCGCTGGCGGCTGCGGCTTACCATTTCGGCGCAGTGCTGGAAGGCATGCTCGGCAGCATCAAAAAATACGAATTGTGGGTCCTCGGCGCTCTGCTGGTATTGGGCGTGGGCCTGTGGCTGCGTCGCCGCTTCAAGAATGCCCGTCTGGCTAGGAAGATCTACGCCGACGAGCAAGCCGCAAAAGCCGCGCAGTTGCAGCAAGTCGAACTGGCCAATCCCGCCGACCCCAAGACGCCAGCCGAGTAACTCGCTAGCGGGTGGCGCCCGCCATCCCACACTGCGCACAGCAGTTTGGTTCCCCTCGAAAATCCTCGGTTCATCGTCGTCCTCTTCCTGGCGCGAGCCGAACAGTCGACCCAAATAATGAACACCCCGCCGTCGTTGCGATCCATGTAGAAAGCGCTCTGTGCATGCTGTGTCCGATGCCTGGACGGCGTGAGTCTTGAGACTGCCCCCAGCGGTCGCCCCCCATAAACCCTATGGCAACCCGCGATAAATTAGTGGACATTTAGCGCTATGAATCTGGAGAGAAAACCATGAGCAAAAAAGTTGCAGTGATCCTGTCCGGCAGTGGCGTTTACGACGGCGCCGAGATCCATGAAAGCGTGATTACCCTGCTGCGCCTCGATCAACGCGGCGCGCAGGTGCAGTGTTTCGCCCCGAACATCTCGCAATTGCATGTGATCAATCACCTGACTGGCGAAGAAATGCCCGAGTCGCGCAACGTGCTGGTGGAATCGGCGCGCATTGCTCGCGGCAACATCAAGGACATCCGCGAAGCCGACGTCGAAGACTTCGATGCGCTGATCGTGCCCGGCGGTTTTGGCGCGGCGAAGAACCTGTCGAATTTCGCTATCGAAGGCGCCGGCTGCACTGTGCAGCCAGACGTGCTGGCCTTGGCTGAAGCATTTGCCGAAGCGGGCAAACCGGTGGGGCTGATCTGCATCTCGCCGGCACTCGCGGCGAAAATCTACGGCCCGGGCGTAACCTGCACCATCGGCAACGATGCCGACACTGCCACAGCGATGAACAAGATGGGCGCCACCCACGAAGACTGCGCCGTGACCGACATCATCGAAGACAAGGCGCGCAAACTGGTGACGACTCCGGCGTACATGCTGGCTCAGAACATCAGCGAAGCGGCTTCGGGGATAAACAAACTGGTCGACCGAGTGCTCGAACTGACCCACGAGAACGACGCCTGATACCCCAGCAGCACAAAAAACCAAATGTGGGAGCGAGCCTGCTCGCGAAAGCAGGTGTGTCATTCAACTCAATGTTGTCTGATACAACACCTTCGCGAGCAGGCTCGCTCCCACATTGGATTTGTGCAGAATCAGGATTTGCGAGCAAGGCGAGTGAGGATGCGGTCCAGCGCATTGGCAAACGCCTGCTTCTCACGATCGCCGAACGGCGCAGGGCCGCCGCTCATCTGGCCCTGCTCGCGCAGATCGGTGAACAGGTTGCGCACCGCCAACCGGTCACCCATATTCTTCTCGTCGAACTCCTTGCCGCGCGGATCCAGCGCTGCCACGCCCTTCTTCACCAACCGGTCGGCCAGCGGAATATCGCTGCATATCACCAGCTCACCGGGCACCGCGTGTTCGACCAGATAATCGTCCGCCGCATCCGGGCCGCTCGGCACCACGATCAACTTGACGATGGCCAGCCCCGGCTTGGTCTGCGGCTGCCCGGCCACCAGCACCACTTCGTACTGTCGCTTGAGGGCAAACTTCACCACCAGATCCTTCGCCGCCCGCGGACAGGCGTCGGCATCGATCCATACACGCATTTTGTTTACCTCTTAAAAGCAAAAGATCGCAGCCTTCGGCAGCTCCAGGGTTTTCGGTTGGTCACAAATAGTGTGATCACCTCAATCCCCTGTAGGAGCTGCCGCAGGCTGCGATCTTTTCAGGATCACACAATCACGCAGCAGAAACCCGCTTCTTCTCCGCAACCCAACTACGCCCATACAACACAACAATCGCCAGAATCGCCACCGCCTGCGCCGCCAGCGAATACGCATCGGCGTGAATCCCCAGCCAATCGAAATCGAAAAACGGCACTGGCCGCGTACCGAAGATCCCGGCCTCCTGCAGCGCCTTGACACCATGTCCGGCAAACACCACCGACAGCGCACACAGCAGCGCGGCGTTGATGCTGAAGAACAGCGTCAGCGGCAGTTTCGCCGAACCGCGCAAGATCACCCATGCAAGCCCGACCAGCAACACCAGCGCAGTCGCGCCACCCGCCAACACCGCGTCATGCCCGGCGGGGCCAGCCTGCAGCCAGAGGGTTTCGTAGAACAGGATCACTTCGAACAGCTCGCGATACACCGAGAAGAACGCCAGGATCGCAAAGCCGAAACGCCCGCCACCGCCGACCAGACTGCTCTTGATGTAATCCTGCCAGGCTGCCGCGTGCCGGCGGTCGTGCATCCACACGCCGAGCCACAGCACCATCACGCTGGCGAACAACGCCGTGGCGCCTTCGAGCAATTCGCGCTGCGAGCCGCTGACGTCGATCACATACGCCGCCAGCGCCCAGGTACCGAGACCGGCCAGCAACGCCAAACCCCAACCGACGTTGACGCTGCGCACGGCCGACTGCTGACCGGTGTTACGCAGGAAGGCGAGGATCGCTGCCAGCACCAGAATGGCTTCCAGACCTTCGCGCAGCAGAATCAGCAGGCCGGAGATGTAGCTCAGCGACCAGCTCAAACCATCGCTGCCGAGCAACCCGGCAGACTCTTTCAGCTTCGCCTTCGCGGCGTCCAGACGCTGCTCGGCCTGCGCGACCGGCAAGCCATCCTGCAACGACTGCCGATAGGCCATCAGGGATTTTTCGGTGTCCTTGCGTACGTTGGCGTCGACGTTATCCAGCGAACTCTCGACCAGCTCGAACCCTTCCAGGTACGCCGCCACCGACAGGTCGTAGGCCTGATCGTGCTCACCCGCGCGGTAGGCTGCGAGGCTCTTGTCCAGCGTCGCAGCGGTGTAGTCGAGCAACTGCGCGGGGCCACGTTTGACCTGCGGCGGCTGCGCACGCTGAGCGCGGAAGGTCGCGGCGGCTTGCGCGCCTTCGGCGGCCTGCACTTCGGTCGGTGTCTGGCGCGCCAGATCAGCGATGTTGTAACTCTTTTCGGATTTGGCCGCCGCTGCGTCGGCACTGAACCCGGCGATGTAAGTGGCCAGATCCCAACGCTGGCGATCATCGAGCTGATCGGCAAACGCCGGCATGTCGGTGCCTTCGACGCCTTGGCCCAGAGTGCTGTAGATCGCGTACAGGCTCAGGTGATCCATGCGCACCGCATCACGCAGATTGGCGGGCGCTGGCGTCAGCCCGACACCTGCCGGGCCGTCACCGGCGCCTGTGTCGCCGTGGCACACCGAGCAATTCTGCGCATAGAGCGGCGCACCACGGGTCGGGTCCGGGGTGATGATCGGCGCCTGGCTCACTTCATACGCCACCGCCAGTTTCGCCCCCAGTTGCCGCGCTTGACGGGCGACTTCGGCACCGTCCTGCTTGGCACTGATGGCTGCATGCAATGCATCGACGCCTTGCTCCAGCGCAGCTTTCTCGGGTTTGGCCGGGAGGTTGGCGATCAAGCCTTGCAGCGCTTGGGTGAATTCCAGCTGTTCGCGGTATTCGGAGTCATCCATGACTTTGCCCGCTGCTACCGTTGGCGGGTAGTCAGCGCTGATGTAATCAAGCAGGTGCAGCGCTTGCGGCGCGCCTTCCACGGTGTCGGCCAGCAGGTTGAAGCTGCTCAGGGCGAACAACGGGAACACCAGCCAGGCCAGGAAGCGGGACGAGGCAGTCATGAATGATTCTCAAATGGAAATACGAAGTTACATATTGTTCACTTCGACGACGATTCACTCAAGCGTTGTCTGAGTTTCTGATCCTACTAGCAGGATTACCTGACAGATCTTTGGCATTTAGCACGCTTAGAATTCGTTCAACGCGCACCACTGGGGCTTCGGAGCGGATGATGGCCCATACCAACCGGTGCGCAATTAAAAAGCTATTACATAGCCATCATTGGTTGCTTATAATGCCGCGCCCTCGCTATCGCGAAGCGGCATTAAAGCTCCTCTGGTTATGAGGAATTGGCAGGAGGCCAGCGCCTCCTCCAAACGGTCCCAGCAGCCCGACCCGCACACGTGGCTGCAGTAATTCAGGGAAGAAGTACCCCATGGCATTCCGCGCCCCTACTCTGATCGCCCTCAGCGCCATCACTCTGCTGTCCGGCTGTTCGGCGTTTCGCAACTACGATTCCGAACTGGCACAGACCAACCAGCAACTGGCTTCCGGCAATGTCGACGCCGCGCTGTCCCTGCTGGAAAAGAACAACACCAGCCCCGACAAAGACCTGCTCTATTACTTCGAGAAAGGTGAGCTGCTGCGCGCCAAGGGCGATCTGTCCGGCAGCCAGAATGCCTGGACCAGCGCTGATAAGGTCGTCGGCCAGTGGGAAGATTCGGTCAAGCTCGATACCGGCAAATACCTCGCCCAGTTCGGCAGCTTCGTGATCAACGACAAGGTCCGCCGCTACGAAGGCTACGACTATGAAAAAGTCATGCTGACCACGCAGATGGCCCTGAACCTGCTGGCGGTCAACGACTTCGACGGCGCTCGCACCGCGATCAAGAAGACCCACGAACGTGAAGCGGTGATCGCCGACCTGCGTGACAAGGAATACCTCAAAAGCGAGGAAGAGGCCGAGAAAGAAGGCGTCAAGACTCAGTACAAGGATCTGCAAGGCTACCCGGTCGCCAGCCTCGACGCACCGGAAGTGGTCAGCCTGAAAAACAGCTATCAGAGTGCGTTCAGCCATTATCTGGCCGGTTTCGTCTATGAAGCCCTGGGTGAAAAAGACCTGGCTGCACCGGGCTACCGCAAGGCTGTCGAACTGCGCCCGAACACGCCGCTGCTGGAACAGGCACTGGTCAACCTCGACAAGCCGAGCAAGAGCGATGACAGCGACATCCTGATCGTGGTGCAAAGTGGTCTGGCGCCAGCACGCGATTCGATCCGCGTGCCACTGCCATTGCCGATCTCCAACAACGTGGTGATCACACCGCTGTCGTTCCCGATCATCAAGGCAGACACCTCTACCGCGCCGTTCGCGCGGATCGGTGTCGATGGCCAGCAAGTCAACCTGACTGCGCTCAACAGCACCACCGCCATGTCCCGTCGCGCCCTGCGTGATGACATGCCCGGCATCATCCTGCGCACCACCGTGCGCGCAATCACCAAAGGTGTCGCGCAGAAGCAGATCAACGAAACCAACCCACTGGCCGGTCTGGCGGTAGGTATTTCTTCAGCCGTGCTCGAAGGTGCCGATACCCGTACGTGGCGCACCCTGCCGGACAACACCCAAGTGGTGCGTCTGCGCTTGAAGAAAGGTGAACACCAAGTGACTCTGCCGAGCGCCGTGGGCGGGTCGGTGGTCAAGGTCACCGTCGATCAGCGTTATCAGGTGATCAGTCTGCGCGCCGTAGGCAATCAGGTGTTCGCTGGCGGTCTCGCCGCCCACGTGATCCCGAGCGCCAGTGCGACCAACGTCGCCAGCCTCAAACAACCTTAAGAACGGAGTCTTTGCATGCGCTTCAAACTCATCGCCGTCGCCGCCCTCGCCTTGCTGGCCAGCGGCTGCGCCACCCCGCCACCTCCAGAGCCGGGCAGCGCAGCGAGCAAAGTCGTGGCCATGGGCCCGCAGAAACACATCGTGGTCGGCGCCATGCGCGTCGCCCGCGAAAACGGCTTCATGACCGTCAACGTGCAGTTGAGCAACACCCTCAACAGCAACAAGATTTTCTACTACCGCTTCGCCTGGCTCGGCGCGGAAGGTTTCCCGGTTGCTGAAGAAGAAGTCTGGAAAAGCCAAATGATGTACGGCGCCCAGACCAGCTTCATTCAGGCGATCGCCCCAACGCCTAAAGCCGTGGACTTCCGTCTGGAAATCAAGACGCCTTAAGCCCGCCACCCTATTCCTGTTTTAGAGAGCACTGACATGTTTGTACGCTTTTCCTGCATCGCCGTTATCGCCCTGCTGGCCTCCGGTTGCGCCAACACCTCGCCGACCCTGGGCAGCAAGAACATCAGCTACGGCGACACCAAGGCTGTTGAAACCGTCACCAACGAATTCGGTTCGACCGACCTGCAGATGATCGCCGAGTCGATGACCCGCTCGCTGGCCCAGTCCGGCATTCTGCAGGGTCGTCCGGTGGTCCAGGTCTACGACGTGAAGAACAAGACCAGCGAGTACATCGATACCCGCGAAATCACCACCAGCATCAAGACCCAGCTGATGAAGACCGGCGTTGCCCGCTTCGCCAGCGACAACAACGCGATGCAGAGCCAGGTTGATCAGCTCAAGCTGCAAAACCAGAGCGGTCTGTACAAGAAGAGCACCGTGGCCAAGACCGGCAACATGGTGGCTGCCAAGTACCGCATCGAAGGCTCGATCAGCTCGATCGTCAAGCGCAGCAGCGATTACAAAGACGTCTTCTACAAATTCAGCCTGCAATTGATCGACGTTGAAAGCGGTCTGGCCGAGTGGATGGACGAAAAAGAGATCCGCAAAACCACGGAGCGTTAATCGATGCGCACATGGATTGGCATCATGGCCCTGGCTTGCGCGTTTGGCGCGCAAGCGGCCCCGAAAGTCGCGGTGACGGATCTGGCGTATCAGGAACGTGTGGAGCAATACATCCACATCGTTTCGGCGCAGAGCAATTATCGTGAGGGTTACTACAGTTCCAGTGGTTCTTCGAGCTATAACGAGATCGAAGCCACCACCAGCTACATCGAGCAGACCGAGCTACGCAAGTTCACCGGCGACATCAAGGGTGAAATCCTGCGTACCGGCATGTTCCAGCTGGTGCAGGGCACGCCGTACACCGCGTCGTCCAAGGGTGACATTTACGACGTGATCAAGCGGATCAAGGCCGGCAACTTCAAGGGTGCCGACTATGTGCTGTTCGGCACTGTGTCCGATATCGACTTCACTGAGGACATGAACGAGCTGGCGCACACCGACAGCTATTCGGCGGTACTGGGCCTGACGTTGGTGGCGGATTTCAGCCTGATCAACACCAAGACCTTCGAAATCACTTCGGCCTTCACTGCGATGGGTGAAGCGCAGGACACCAAGCTGGTGAACGGCCGCGACATCAAGGTCTCGCTGAATCGCCCACGGGTGGTGCGCGAGGTGTCGAAGGCGCTGGGTGAAGACGTGGCCGGGCAACTGAGCCAACAGCTCGGTGGCGGTGGTTACGAGCAGCCGCGCGAGGCGCAGCAGCGCAACAATCTGCCGCGCGATACGGCGCCAGTGATTTTGCGCTGATCCATGGAATGACCTGTGGCGAGAGGATTTACCCCTCGACGCAAGTCAGTGCCAGACAGAGCAATAAAAAAGGCGACCTCTTGGGGTCGCCTTTTTTGTGTCTGGCGGTTTAGACCGCCGCTTTGCGCAACGTCGCCATGAACGCTGCGGCGCCAATGAACAACCCGGCAAACGTGCGGTTCATGCGCTTTTGCTGCTTGGGCGTGCGCAACAGCCGCAAGACCTTGGACGCCAGACCGGTGTAGGCGGCCATGACAATCAGGTCGACAAACACCATCGTCGCGCCGATCACCAGATACTGGATCAGCAGCGGCGCATGGGGATTGATGAACTGCGGAAGCACCGCCAGCATGAACACCAGTGCTTTGGGATTGCCCATGTTGACCAGGAAACCACGGAAGATAAGAACCAGCGGCTTGCCCATTGGGCGAATGGCCGCGTCATCGCTCATGTCGCTGGGCAGCGCGCGCCATTGCTTGATCCCCAGGTAGACGAGATAGGCAACGCCGAACCATTTGATTGCATAGAAGGCAGTAGCGGAAGCCGCGAGGATCGCGCCGACACCGGCGCCGACAATTGCGATTTGCAGGGCCAGCCCCAATTGCAACCCCAGCGCGTTCCAGTAACCACGCCAGAAACCGTATTGCAGACCACTGGACATCGACGCGATAGCACCCGCGCCGGGCGTAAGACTGATCAACCAGCAGGCGGCAAAGAATGCCAGCCAAGTTTCAAGCTCCATCGCACACCTCAACTCTGACTCGTGACGAACGACTAAGCTAATTCGACTTGGCGCCGCTGACTATCGATTTTTTGTAGGAAAAGGGGACTACAGAGAACCCAAAATAAAGGATCCTGCTTTAAAAGCTACTTCTCGAATCCGCTCGAAGGGAACACATCAGTCCCCCGCCAACGCCGCACTGATCGCTGGAAGAACAAGCTGTTCGGCACCTGCACCATTGCGCTACCGGTGCCCAACTCCTCGGCCTCGATCAACGTGGTGTAGAGCAGATTGATCGCCACCACCCGGCCTTTGACCCCAGGCTTGTCGGTGGTGTCGACCAGTTCGACCACATCGCCCAACCGAAACGGGCCAACGGTGAAAATCAGAATCGCGCAGAGCAGGTTCGACAGCACGCTCCACATGGCGAAAAACGCCACCGCCGCCACTGCAACGAAACCCGACAGCGCCGTCCACAACACCGTGGCCGACACGCCGAGGCGTTGCAGAACAAAGATCACTGCACTGCCCATGATCAGCCAGCGCAACACGCCACGCAGTGGCATCAGCAGTTGCGGCGGAAACGGATAGCGCTCGCCCAGACGGGTCAGACATTTGGCCACGAAGCGCTGGGCCAGGTAACCGGCCAGCAGGATGAGCAGAATCTGCACGCCGAGCCAGATCGGCTCGACCCACATCGCCGGCAGCGGCAGCTTGAACGCGTCCATCAGGACAGCGCCTCCAGCTCCGCCTGCATGCTTTCCAGCGTCTCCAGCGCTTCCATCCACGCCTCTTCCAGCTCGCCTTCGCGCACTTTCAATTTCGCTTGCTCGGCCAGCAGATCACGCAATTCGTTCTTGCGCGCCGGCTCGTAGATGTCGCTGTCGCCGAGGCTGGCGTCAACCTTGGCCAGTTTCTCGTGGAGCTTGCCCAGTTCGGCTTCGAGCTTGTCGGCCTCGCGCTTGTGCGGCGCCAGTTGCTGACGCAACGCAGCCGCAGCCTGACGCTGGGCTTTCTTGTCAGTCTTGTCCGGGTTCACCGGGGTGTTACTGACCGGCGCATTGCGCTGACGGTATTCCACCAGCCAACGGGCATAGTCTTCGAGATCGCCATCGAACTCTTCAACCTTGCCATCGGCCACCAGGTAGAAGTTGTCGGTGGTGCTCTTGAGCAAGTGCCGATCGTGAGACACCACCAGCACCGCGCCGCTGAATTCCTGCAGCGCCATGGTCAGCGCCAGGCGCATTTCCAGGTCGAGGTGGTTGGTCGGCTCATCGAGCAGCAACAGGTTCGGCCGCTCCCAGGCGATCAGCGCCAAGGCCAGACGCGCCTTCTCGCCACCGGAGAAATTCAGCACAGGCTCATCGAGCCGCGCACCGCGGAAGTCGAAACCGCCGAGGAAGTCGCGCAACGCTTGCTCACGCTCAGTGGGCGCCAGACGCTGCAAGTGCAGCAACGGGCTGGCCTTGGCGTCCAGCGAGTCGAGTTGATGCTGGGCGAAGTAACCGACCACGGTGTTCTCGCCACGGGTCAGGCGCCCGGACAGCGGTTCGAGCTCGCCAGCGAGGTTCTTGATCAGTGTCGATTTACCCGCGCCGTTAGGGCCGAGCAGACCGATCCGCGCGCCGGGGGTCAGTTGCAGCTTGACCTTCTCCAGCACGGCTCGGTCGCCGTAGCCCAGGTTCGCATCGGACAGATCGATCAGCGTGCTGGAGATCTTGGTCGACTCGCGGAACACGAAATCGAACGGCGAATCAACGTGAGCCGCCGACAGCTCTTCCATGCGTTCCAGTGCCTTGATACGGCTTTGTGCCTGACGGGCCTTGGTCGCTTGCGCCTTGAAGCGGGCGATGTAGCTTTCCATGTGCGCACGCTGCGCCTGCTGCTTCTCGTAGGCCTGTTGCTGCTGGGCCAGACGTTCGGCACGGGCACGTTCGAACGCGGTGTAGCCGCCGCGATACAGGGTGATTTTGCGCTGATCGACATGGGCCACATGATCGACGACTTCGTCGAGGAAATCGCGGTCGTGGGAAATCAGCAGCAAGGTGCCGGCGTAACTTTTCAGCCAGTCCTCGAGCCAGATGATGGCGTCGAGGTCCAGGTGGTTGGTCGGTTCGTCGAGCAGCAACAGGTCCGACGGGCACATCAGTGCCTGCGCCAGATTCAGACGCATCCGCCAGCCACCGGAGAAATCTCCGACCTGTCGATCCATCTGCTCGTTGGTGAAGCCCAGACCGGCCAGCAACTTGCGGGCGCGGGCGTCGGCGGTGTAACCGTCGGCGCTGTCGAGTTCGACGTGCAGACGCGCCAGAGCAACGCCGTCGTGCGCCTCTTCGGCCACGGCGAGGTCACGTTGCACCTCGCGTAGACGCAGGTCGCCATCGAGCACATAGTCGACTGCCAGGCGCTCGAGCGTGTCGACCTCCTGACGCATGTGCGCGATCCGCCAGTCTGCCGGCAACAGGCAATCGCCCGAGTCCGGGTGCAATTCGCCGCGCAGCAAGGCAAACAGGCTGGATTTGCCGGCACCGTTGGCACCGATGAGGCCAGCTTTGTGGCCGGCGTGCAGGGTCAGCTCGGCGTCTTCTAGCAGACGTTGCGGGCCACGCTGTAAAGTCAGGTTCTGAAGTCGGATCATAATGGCGGCGGAGTCTACCAGCTTCCCTCACAACTAGCGCGAGTAGCACGATGTCCTCTGACCTGTGGAACTTTTCCCTTGCTACCTACGCCCGTCCGGGTGTGGAAGACGCTTGTCTGCAACTGCAAACGGCGGGGGTCAATGTGTGCCTGTTGCTGTGCGGTTTGTGGCTGGAGCAACGCGGCGCGAGCTGTGATGAACAGCGTGCCGGACAGCTTCAGGCGCTGACCGGGCCTTGGGATATCGAGGTTGTGCAGCCGCTGCGAACCCTGCGTATGCAATGGAAAGCGCGGGCTTTGGATGATGGGGTGTTGAAAGGCATGCGCGAACAAGTCAAAGCGCTGGAGCTGGAAGCCGAGCGTACGTTGCTGTCGCGGCTGGAGGGCATTGCTCAGGTGTGGGGGCGCAGCGCAGCTGGGTCAATCGGCTGGCTGGAGGCCCTGGCTGGCTCGGCGGCCAACCTGAACCGCGACGCGCTGCAAGTGCTGCGCGTCGCGGCAATCAGCACTTAGGAAGCGCTGGTCGGGTTGCTGCTGGTGCTCGACGCAGCGGCTGGCGATGGCGCAGTCGAAGTGGTCGAGGCAGTGGCGGCGGCAGGTGCAGCTGGCGTAGCTGGTGTGGCTGGCTTGGCAGCTGGAGCAATCGCCGGTTTGGCGGCGGCTGGCTTGGCGGCCACTGGTTTTTTTGCGGCAGGTTTTGCGGCAGGTTTTGCGGCTGGCTTGGCTGCCGGTTTGGCGGCGGCTTTCACTGCTGGTTTAGCAGCTGGCTTGGCGGCCGGTTTCGCGGCAACTTTAGCCGCTGGTTTTACTGCTGTTTTAGCAGCAACAGGTTTGGCGGCAGACTTGGCTGCAGGTTTTGCTGCGGCAGTTCTAGCGGCAGGTTTCACTGCGACCTTGGCAGCCGGCTTAGCGGCTGCGGTTTTCGCTGGAGCAGCTTTGGTCGCGGCTGGTTTGGCAGCAGCAGTTCTGCGCGCGGCCGGTTTCGCTGCGGTGGTTTTAGCCGCCGGTTTCGCTGCGGTCGTCGAAGCTGGTTTTTTCGCCGCAGGTTTTGCAGCGGTTTTTGCCGCAGCTTTTACCGGGGTTTTGGCAGCCGGTTTTGCGGCAGCGGTTTTAACCGGGGCTTTGGCAACAGCGGGTTTGGCTGCGGCTTTCTTCGCCGGTGCCGATGCAGGCTTGGCGGCACGGGAAGTCAACACCTTGCCCACGGCTTCTTGCACACGGCCCACACCCTGGGCCAGTTTCAGGCTTTCCTGAGCATCGCGCTTGAGTTGCAGAATGTAGCTGCGGGTATCGGACTGACGATCCTTCAAGGCATCAAGCAGTTCTTCCAGTTCTTTCACGGAGCCTTTGGCTTTGGTCTGCGCCTTGGCTTTGCCGGCGGCAGCTGCGTCCTGCAATTTGGTGCGGGATTTGTGCAGTTTTTCTTGCGCCTTGCCGCGTTGCTTTTCGAGTTTGGCGAGCAGTTTTTCAGCATCAGCCAAGGCTTGCGAGCAAGCGTTTTCCAAATGCTCGAGCAAGCTGCCCGAGAGTTGTTGGAGTAAGTGCAACGGAGTATTTACAGGCTTCTTGGTGGCCGACATGGTTTACCTCCTGGCTGACGTGAGTGCGGCTCATACTAGACCTCTGCTGCTACCGCCGCTAGGTCATCTTGACAGTATCAATAGCCTTGGGTTGCACCGAGGTGAAAATGTTCTGTCCGCAGTCAAAAGCAGTTCACCGTTGCAGACGTTCGCGCTGGCATAATCCACCGCATCTCAGGACGGAGAGTGCCCATGTCGCGCTACCTTTTTATATCCCTCTGCATGATTTTTTCCAGCGCCCACGCCGACGAAAAAACCACCGCGAACGACGCTCATGATCTCGCCTACAGCCTGGGTGCCAGCCTCGGTGAACGGTTGCGCCAGGAAGTCCCGCAACTGCAGATTCAGGCACTGATTGATGGCTTGCAGCAGGCTTATCAAGGCAAGCCGCTGGCCCTGAGCGAAGCGCGGATCGAACAGATTCTCGCCGATCACGAATCGCAAAATGCCGAACACAACGCGCAGCCTTCGAGCGATGCCGCGATGGAAAACGAACAACGTTTCCTCACTGCGGAAAAAGCCAAACCGGGAGTAAAGGAACTGGCTGACGGTATCCTGCTTACCGAGCTTGCACCTGGCACGGGCACCAAGGCCGGACCCGATGGAAAAGTGCAGGTGCTGTATATCGGTCGCTTGCCGGACGGCACCGTGTTCGATCAGAACAGTCAGCCGCAATGGTTCAACCTCGACAGTGTGATTGCCGGTTGGCGCACCGCCCTGCAAAACATGCCGGTGGGGGCGAAATGGCGACTGGTGATTCCATCGGATCAGGCTTATGGCGCCGATGGCGCCGGGGACTTGATCGCGCCCTTCACACCGCTGGTATTTGAAGTCGAATTGCGTGGCGCGACGAGTTGATCAGGCATAAAAAAACGGTGCGCTTGAGGCGCACCGTTTTTTATTGAGCAAAGCCGATCAGGCCTGAACTGAATCTTCTTCCTTGTGCGCCGTATGCAGCACTTCAATCAGGCAGTCTTCCAGTTCGAAGCGCTCGTGAAGCAGGCCGCCGAGCTCTTTGAATTTCTCGACAACGCACTTGCCTTCATCGCAAAGGTCGTTGAACGCGAGTAGCTTTTCGGTGATGACATCGATGCGCGGGTAGATCGTCTCGGCGAGTTCCAGACCGCGCTTGTCGTTGAACGCCTTGGCTTCGCCCGTCAGCTGTTCATAAATTTCGAAGTGCCCCGCCGATACGTAATCAACCAGCACGCCGCAGAATTCCTGCAAGGGCTTGCGGCTCTCGGACAGCGTCTGAGGCTCCGCGCCGAGATTATCGTAGGCATCGATCAGCTCCTTGCGCTCCTGGAGCCAGCGGTCGATCAGCAGATGAACTCCACCCCAACGTTCCTGAGCATTCTGACAACTTTCGAGCATGGCGATCTCTCTTCCCTTGTGGGTCATGCTGCTCTACACCCGTGTCCCGCTTTAGGTTTTAGCGTGGGGGACAGTCGGGCAGAGTGTCATCGAGCAACATAAATCCAATGACACGTGCGGGCCAGATTATGCCCGCACGCCTATGGCTTCAAGGTACGCAGGAGATAAAGTTCATACAAGTGTTTAATCCCGCAGCAGCTCCCGGTGCGACGCTTCGTCGCTGAGCGGCCGTTGCAGAGCACTCCAGACCAATCGCAATAATTGATATACAGCAACAATTGACACCGCGACAAAGAACAACAGGCTCCACTCCGGGATGCTCAGGTCGAACAGCGTCCAGGAAATTTCCGCACAATCGGCACCGCCGCTAAACATCGTTTGCAAGGCACAGATCCATGGCAGACCACTGAACGGGGCCTCGGGAGCCGGTGAGCAATTGAGCAGGTGCAGCATCGGATCGCTCTGTATCAATACCTGCCGCCAGGCCGCCGTGGTGCCACCCAGACTCGCGCCCAGCGCAGACAACCAGTAAAGCCACAGGCCGACACGCTTGGGGCCATGCACCGCCGCCAGACCACAGCAAACACACAACAACGTGAGGAACAGCCGCTGCACCAGGCACAAGCTGCACGGCGTCAGACCCACCGCGTATTCGAGATAATAGGAAGCTCCCAGAGCAAAGGCACTCGCAGTGAAAGCCATGAAGAACAAGGAGCGTGAGCAGGCCAACGACATGGCTTTTCCGTAACAGTAGAGACAGATGGTTACGGTAGAGGAAAGCGTGTCAGCCTTTCAAGGCAAGGCCCTGCCGACAGTTCACCAGAGGTGTAGGGAAAACCCGACAGCTTCGAGAGGATTCGGCGTAGCCCGTTGTAGGACTTTGCCCTAAAGGCTGACTGAAGGTAAATTTTCGCTCTGCAAAGGTGTGCGAGGGAGTTACCTCCCTCGCCACTTCAGACGCGAGCCAGGGCCGGCAGTGGCGCGGCCAGCAAGCGTTCATCCAGCAGACCGAGGCCTTCCTGGAACAGCTGATTGCTTCGCTCGGTATCGCCAAGCTGTGCGAGCAAACGCGCCAGTTCCGCACAGGCTTCCGGATTGCGCTGCACACGCAGGCTGCTTTCCAGATAATCCCGGGCCTTGCCCCACAGACTCGATTGCAGGCACAGACGGCCCAGGGTCAGCAGCAGGCTCGGATCGTTCGGATGATCCTTGAGCCAACCTTCGGCAGTCTGCAACTGACGCGCCGGATCACTCCCGCGCACCAGACCATAAAGACGCGCCAGATGACTGTCGTACTTGCGCTTGAGGGCCGTGCGCAGCACTTCTTCAGCCTCGACCTGAGCGCCCAGCTGACGCAGCTGTTCGGCATAAGCCAGCACCAGTGGCGGCTCCTGGCGTTGCGCCGAAGTCAGCTGTTGCCAGGCGCGAGTCAGCGACTGCAAACCAACCGAGCCGTCCTCTTCGCGCTGCGCGGCCAGCGACAGGTTTTCACCCCAGGCGCGACGTTCGAGCTCAGCCAGTTCGGCGGGCGGCAGGACTTTATCCTTGCGCAGCTCCGGCAGCAGACGAATCACCGCCGACCATTCGCCGCGCTGCTGGTACAAGCGCTGCAACTGACGCAGCGTCTGCACGTTATGAGGATGACGCTCGTGCATCGCCTGCAATGTCACCAATGCGCCGTCGGTGTCGCCACGGTCGGTCTGCAACTGTGCGTGGCTCAAGGCAATTGCCAGCTCTGCCTGAGGCTGGCGCTCAAGCGCACGCTCAAGCAGACGATCGGATTCCTCGTAATGGCCCTGCTCGTTCGCCGCCCGGGCAGCGCCGAGGTAGTACAGCAGCGGCTGGCGCTCGGCTTCAGCGGCCCGATACAAATGACGCTGGGCACTGGCCCAACGACCTTCGGCCAGATCCAGTTGGCCGTGCTCGATCGCTACTTGCACCCGACGGCTGCGGTTGCGCCGCGACCATGGATTGACCACGCCGCTGGACGCCATCACCAATTCGATCAGAGCCTTGATGCCCCAGACCAGCAGCCACAAGACTGCGATCAGCGCCAAAGTCGCCCACAGGCTCGACTCGTAACGGAACGATTTGTAAGCGACCAACACGTAACCGGAATGCTCGGCAATCGCCAGGCCCAGCGCCGCAGCCGCTGCGATCACCAGAAACACGATCACATAGAGGCGCTTCATGGCGTCGCCTCCTGCGCGGTGTCGGCGGCAGGTTTGGCAAACGGTTTCACCGATTCTTCGGCGTTGACGTTACGCCGCTCGAGGTAGCCTTGCACCGCACTCAGGGTGCCGGTCAGATCCGGCGTCTTAACCGCGACCGGTTCCTTGCTCAGCTCACCGACCTGTTCCAGCATCACTTTGCTTTGTGGATTGTCCGGGTTGAAGTTGCCTTTGAGCACGTCGCGCGCCTCGGCCAGTGCCTGGGTGTAAACCGCGGCCTGACCATTGAGGGCTGCCCATTGCGCCTGCTCCAGCGCAAGGCTCAGGGCCAGACGCACCTGGCTCAGACTCTGTCCGGCCAACAGTGGCTTCACATTCTTGTCTGCATTGAAATCGATACGGATGTAGTGCGAAATCTGATCCCACCACTGCGCCCAGCGACTGGCGCCGTCACCCTCGGCGGTCAAGCCGAGCAGCGATTCGCCCCGATCCTTGTATTCCGGCGCCAGTTCGGTGAGGTCGATGACCTGATCACGCAGGGCCCCCAACCGCAGGAACAAACCCGTGCGATCCGGCTGCTCGGTGCTGCGCAGCGCAACCAGGGTTTTGGCCACTTGCTCGCGGGCGGCAAAGGAGCCGGGATCATTCTGTTCGCGGAGGATTTCGTCGGCCCCCTGCACCAGTGCCTGGGCGCTGCTGATGTCCTGCAACGCGGAAAGGCGCAAGCTGGCCAGACGCAGCAAGTGCTCGGCCTCGGCCAGACGCCAGTCCTTGCGGCTGGCGCCGAGGACGGTTTCCAGACGTTGACTGAGGCGCTGCTGATCACCCTGAAGTTGCGCCACCAGACGCTGGCGTTCGGCGAGCTCTTCGGCCCCCGGCAACTGCGCGAGACGTTCGGTCAGACGCTGCTCGTTGAGCTTCAGGCTCTGCGCCTGATCATTCAACGCCTGCACCTGACCCGATTGTTGCTGAGTGTTGGTTTGCAGGTGTCGCACCTGCCAGACTCCCCAGCCACCAATCGCGACCCCGGCTGCACCGAGCAACAGGGCGACGATGGCCAGGCCATTGCCTCGGCGCGGCGCTTGGGCCGGCGGTGGAGTTTCAACCTGTGCATCAATCACAGGTTGGACGTCATCTTTTGGCAAGGCTGTTTCGCTCACGTATCCATCCTTTGCATTAGAAAACGGGTACGGGATGCTCCCGCAACGCCGTCAGCAAAGCCGCGGCACTCGCGCCGCGGCAATCCACAACTGTTTGAGCCCCGGCGGCACGTGCCAGCTCGGCGACTCTTGGGCTTGGAACAAACAACGGCAACCGCGCAATCGATGGCCAGGTATCGCCGGCCATTTGGCGCAGGTGCTCGAAACCCTGTCCACTGCTGACCACCAGCCCGTTCAAGCGTTCCGCTGCGATCCGCTGCGGCAGTACTTGCGCTGCATAGGCCGGCAGCTCGCGTCGATACAATTCCAGATACTCGACACTAGCACCAAGCTCGCGCAGGCGCTCGGCAAGCAGTTCACGGCCGCCCTCGCCGCGCAGGATCAACACCTGCGAATTCGGCTGGGCGACGGCTTCACGCAGACGCGGCAATTGCAGCAACGCTTCGCTGTCATCGCCATCAGCCGGACAATGTACGTCGAGGCCGCGCGCCTGAAGAATCTGCGCCGTTGCCGCACCGACACTGAACCACGGCATCGCAAACGACTGCGCCCCTTGGGCATCGAGCAGTTCCAGCGCAATCCGCGCCGCTGGCTTGCTCACCACAATCACTGCGCTGCAATCGGGCAATCGCGCCATCGCCAGACGTATGTTCTCAGAGACCGGCAGCGGGGCAATTTCCAAAAGCGGCAGACAACTACCGAAAACCCCCTGCCCGGCCAACGTCTCTGCAAGCGCCGCACAATCATCCGCAGGGCGCGTCAGCAGCAGGCGCCAGCCAGTCACTCGTGACCTGCCTCGCCGTAGACTGCTTTAAGAATCTCTTCGGCACCTTGGGCGAGCAGATCTTCAGCGACTCTCACACCCAATGCTTCGGCATCAGCGCGAGGGGCCCGCGCTTCGGCGCTGATCAAGCGGCCACCACTCGGCTCGCCCACCAGGCCGCGCAACCACAATTGCTCGCCTTCAAGCACGGCGTAGCAGGCGATTGGCACCTGGCAGCCGCCATTCAAATGTTTGTTGAGGGCACGTTCGGCGGTAACCCGCGAAGTGGTATCAGCATGATGCAGCGGTTCCAGCAAAGCGTGGATTTCGCTGTCGGCGCTACGGCACTCGATACCGACCGCGCCCTGGCCACCGGCGGGCAGGCTGTCATCGACACTGATAGCCGAGGTGATGCGATCCTCGAAACCGAGGCGGATCAAACCGGCGGCCGCGAGGATGATCGCGTCGTACTCACCCGCATCCAGCTTGGCCAGACGAGTGTTGACGTTGCCGCGCAGGAAACGGATCTCAAGGTCAGGACGGCGGGTCAGCAGCTGTGCCTGACGGCGCAGGCTCGACGTGCCGACGATGCTGCCGGCAGGCAGCGCTTCAAGGCTTGGATAGGTATTGGAAACGAAGGCATCACGCGGATCTTCGCGCTCACAGATGCAGAACAGACCGAGGCCTTCGGGGAAGTCCATCGGTACATCTTTCATCGAATGGACGGCGATGTCGGCTTCGTTTTCCAGCAGCGCGGTTTCCAGTTCCTTGACGAACAGGCCCTTGCCGCCGATTTTCGACAGCGGCGAATCGAGCAGCTTGTCGCCGCGACTGACCATGGGCACCAGTGTCACCCGCAAACCGGGATGGGCCGCTTCCAGACGGGCTTTGACGTATTCGGCCTGCCAGAGGGCCAGCGCACTTTTACGGGTGGCGATGCGGATTTCGCGAGAGGACATGGATCAATCCGTACTGAATAGATACGGCGGATAATAACAGCTCAGCCAAATCCACTTTGACTTGAATCAGAAACGGCGCGGCCTCCCTGGCCTGCAATGCCCGCTAACGAGAAATGAGCCCCCCCGAAAAGTCCGGGTTAAAGGCCCTGCATCATCTTGCGCACACCCGCCACATGCCGGCGACTGACAATCAGCGCATCGCCATTGAGGCCTTTGAGAAATAACTGGAAATGCCCCAGCGGCGTGCGTTGCAGACGCTCGATACGGTCGCGGGCGACCAGCGCGTTGCGGTGGATGCGCACGAAGCGCTCGCCAAACTCGTCTTCGAGGGCTTTGAGCGGCTCGTCCAGCAGCACTTCGCCGCCTTCGTGGCGCAAGGTCACGTATTTGTGGTCGGCAATGAAATAGACCACCTGATCCAGCGGGATCAGTTCGATACCTTTACGGGTACGGGCGCTGATGTGACTGCGCGGGCCGGTGCCACTTTCGGCAGCGGGACGGGTCAGGGCCGAGAGTTGCGCCCGGTTGGGACGTTCAGCCCGTTTCAGGGCGTCATGCAGGTGTTCGGTTCGCACGGGTTTCACCACATAGCCCACGGCGCTGGCCTGCAGGGCTTCCACGGCAAATTCATCGGGACTGGTGAAAAACACCACGGCGGGCGGTGTTTCTCGCTCGCACAGACGGGCAGCAACCTGCAGGCCATCGAGGCCCGGCATGCGGATATCGAGCAGCACGATATCCGGCTTGTGGCTGTCGATCAGTGCCAACGCCTCTTCGCCATTCGTGGCGCTGGGCTCCAGGACTGTATAACCCTCGAGCTCGCTCACCATACGGCTGAGGCGCTCGCGAGCCAGTGGTTCGTCATCAACGATCAGGACATTCATATTGCGCTGGATTCCTGCGTGAGTCTCGCACAAGGATAGCGTAGACAGGTGAAGTGACGTCCGTCACCGCGATCCACGCTAAGACTAGCCCGAGCGCCAAAAAGTGCCGTACGTCGGCCAGCAATATTTGCCAGTGTCCGGGTCGTACTGCTCAAAGCCCGCTGTTTCCTGCGTTTCTCGCGGGGTTTGTCGAAGGACAAGACACCCACCTCCACTTCTTATAGTCGGCGGCCAGACCTTTGCGCGATCCGCAGTCGCGCCGACCCTTATGTCCTACTGTAGACGCTCGCCGGGCCGATATTACTCAATCGAAAAATATCGTTGTGCAAATTCCCCGCGCAGCACACCGACTATGCATGACACGATGAGAAAAAAACGTATCGACCGGTGTCAACGACAGGATTGGCAACCCTGTTATTATCCGCGCCAGCGTTTCACGCCTTTTTTCTTCAAGCCGATACGAGCGAATTCATGAGCACTGACAAGACCAATCAGTCCTGGGGCGGCCGCTTCAGTGAACCCGTCGACGCCTTCGTCGCCCGCTTCACCGCCTCCGTCACTTTCGACCAGCGCCTGTATCGCCACGACATCATGGGCTCGATCGCCCACGCCACCATGCTGGCCAAAGTCGGCGTGCTGACCGATGCCGAGCGCGACACCATCATCGATGGCCTGAACACCATTCAGGGCGAAATCGAGGCCGGCCAGTTCGACTGGCGCATCGACCTCGAAGACGTGCACATGAACATCGAAGCGCGTCTGACCGACCGCATCGGCGTCACCGGCAAGAAACTCCACACCGGCCGTAGCCGCAACGACCAGGTCGCCACCGACATTCGCCTGTGGCTGCGCGACGAGATCGACCTGATCCTGGCCGAAATCACCCGCCTGCAAAAAGGTCTGCTGGAACAAGCCGAGCGCGAATCGGCCAGCATCATGCCCGGCTTCACTCACTTGCAGACCGCGCAACCCGTAACTTTCGGGCACCACATGCTGGCCTGGTTCGAAATGCTCAGCCGTGATTACGAGCGTTTGGTCGATTGCCGCAAGCGCACCAACCGCATGCCGTTGGGCAGTGCCGCGCTGGCCGGCACCACCTACCCGATTGATCGCGAATACACCGCGCAACTGCTAGGTTTCGATGCCGTTGGCGGCAACTCGCTGGACAACGTTTCCGATCGCGATTTCGCCATCGAATTCTGCTCGGCCGCGAGCATAGCGATGATGCATTTGTCGCGTTTCTCCGAAGAGCTGGTGCTGTGGACCAGCGCGCAGTTCCAGTTCATCGATCTGCCGGATCGCTTCTGCACTGGCAGCTCGATCATGCCGCAAAAGAAAAACCCGGATGTGCCGGAGCTGGTACGTGGCAAGACCGGCCGCGTATTCGGTGCGCTGATGGGCCTGCTGACCCTGATGAAAGGCCAGCCACTGGCCTACAACAAGGACAACCAGGAAGACAAGGAACCGCTGTTCGACGCCGCCGACACCCTGCGCGATTCGCTGCGCGCGTTTGCCGACATGATTCCGGCGATCAAACCCAAGCACGCGATCATGCGTGAAGCGGCTCTTCGTGGCTTCTCCACCGCAACCGACCTGGCTGACTACCTGGTGCGCCGTGGCCTGCCGTTCCGTGATTGCCACGAAATCGTCGGCCACGCTGTGAAGTACGGCGTCGACACTGGCAAGGACCTGGCTGAGATGAGCCTGGAAGAACTGCGTCAGTTCAGCGATCAGATCGAGCAGGACGTGTTTGCTGTGCTGACTCTGGAAGGCTCGGTAAATGCCCGTGACCATATCGGCGGCACTGCGCCAGCGCAGGTCAAGGCAGCCGTCGCTCGCGGCCAGGCCCTGATCGCCAGCCGATAAAGGTCAAAAGCTTCGCGAGCAGGCTCGCTCCCACATTGGATTTGTGCTGAACACAAAGTCTGTGAACAACAAAAATCCCTGTGGGAGCGAGCCTGCTCGCGAATGCTGACTTCAGAACAGCACAGAACCTACTTCTTGGCAGCGATCATCGCCAAAAACGCCGGCATCGCCGCATCTTTATCCGCCGCAATCTTCTGCACATGCGGATTCTGCTCAAGCCGCTCCAGCAGCGCCTTCGCCTCCGGCATCTCTGCCAGCAAATCAATTGCGAACAGCTTCTGCCCCACCGCACAGGCCAGCGGCACACTGTAGAGGAAATACAAATCCGCGATGCTCAGACTGTCGCCCGCCACATATGGGGCGAACTTGCCGTGCCGGCCGAGCGCCGCAAAGCCCAGCAGCAATTCTGATTGGGTCTTTTCCTTGATGGCGTCCGGCAACGTCATGCCAAAAAACGCTTCGCCATAACAGGCGCGTCCCGGCAGCTCGATGTACAGCTCGATTTCCTTGGCGATTGCCAGCACCTGCGCCCGTTCGAAAGGATCGCTGGGCAGCAGCGGCGTGCCTTTTTGGGTCAGCTCGAGGTATTCAAGGATGATCGCTGTTTCGTTGATATAACCGCCATCAACGCCCAGCACCGGCACTTTGCCGCGCGGGCTGATGGCCAATGATTCAGCGGTCTGCGCGGGATAGAACGTGACCTCTTCGAACGGCAGGCCTTTTTCCAGCAGCGCCAGTTTGATCATGTTGTAGTAGTTGCTGACAGAGAATCCGTAGAGCTTGAGCATCACATAGCCTCCAGGCCGTGCGGGGTGGGCAGTGCCTGTTTATAGATCGCCCGGACAATTCCCGCCAGCAGCATCACGCCGCTGAATGCGGGTAAACTGGCGCCTTTCCTTGAGGAGCCTGCCATGAGCGAGCCGACAGACATCGACAACGACGAAGAAGAGTTCACCGAGAGCACGCTGATCGAAGCGATCGAGAACCAGATCGAAAGCGACAACCCGCCTGCGGCCAAGGCTACGCTCAACAAGCTGACCCTGGTCGGCGTTGAACGCGAAGAAATCCTCAATCTGATGGCGCATGTGCTGGCCTACGAGATTGACGCGATGCTGGATGAAGATCGCCCATTCGATACCGCATGGTACGAAGCCGCACTGCGTGCGCTGCCGGAGTTGCCGCCAGAAAAGTCTTAAGATCAAAAGATCGCAGCCTTCGGCAGCTCCTACACTCTCCTGTAGGAGCTGCCGAAGGCTGCGATCTTTTTTATGCGGACTACACTGGAATCCGCCCCCAGACAAAAACCCTGACGCGCACACTGGACAGTCCGCGCCGGCAGGTTCACCTTAGGGGCGCTGCGTTCCAATTCCTAGAAAGTCTGGAGTCCTTATGTCGCTTACCCCTGAGTTGGTTGCCGAACTGGAAGTCCTTGCACTCTTTCCCCTGGACAGTTCCCAGGAAGGTTTGAAAATTCATCAGACCGCTGCCCCGAAGCACATCGCTGCTGCCCAACGCCTCTTTGATAAAGAACTGACCGATCAGCCCGATGGCGGATACCTGACCAGCCTGGGTCGCGATGCCGCGCAAAATGTACAAACCGTGCTGACGATCCTGAGAGAGCCGCAAACAGCCTGATTCTTCCTGAATTCGCCCACGGGAACCCCTGTCACGGGATTTCCGCGGGCCCGTCCGGACGTCAACTATCGCCTCGCGGTTGAAATCTGACGTCAAAAAACAAAATCAGCTTAAAACTCCCGCCGCGCAAAGGCTAAACTGCCCGTCATTCCGAGACCCTCTACGTCCGAGCCTGCGAGCCGGTTTGAGCTGACATGACGCGCACCCATGAAATCCGCCCCGACCTGGACGAAGGAATCGACCGCAAGGTGCTCAGCCAACTGCGCGCGCGGTTTCTAAAACTCAATGAAGGCCGCCTCGGCCGCGCTCTTGAGGGGTTGTCGACGCGCCAGCAAGCTGTGCTGACGCTGCTGCCGCTGTTCTTTCACGTCAATCATCCGCTGCTGCCGGGATATGTCTCGGGCAGTACGCCGGCCGGCCTGTCGAATTACGAGCCGGACGCCAATACCCTCGCCGAAGCCCAGCGCCTGACGCGTTCCTTCTCCTACAAGCCGCGCCACGGCAGCAATCCGCCGCGACCGATTCATGGCCTGTTTCTGATGGGCAGTCTCGGCACCCTGGCCCAGGCCGATCAAAGCGACATGGACGTGTGGGTGTGTCACGCGCCGGATCTGAGCGAAAACGAGCTCGCCGAACTGGGCAAGAAATGCCAGCTCCTGGAAACCTGGGCCGCGAGTCAGGGCGCCGAGGCGCATTTCTTTCTGATCGACCCGGTGCGTTTCGTCAAAGGTGAGCGCGACACCCAGCTCAGCTCCGAAAACTGTGGCAGCACCCAGCACTACCTGCTGCTCGACGAGTTTTATCGCACCGCAATCTGGCTGGGCGGACGCACGCCGATCTGGTGGCTGGTGCCGGTATACGAAGAAACGGCCTACGACCTTTACACCCACACGCTGCTGTCCAAGCGCTTCATCCGCGCCGACGAAACCCTCGACCTTGGGCATTTGGCGACGATTCCACCGGGAGAGTTCATCGGCGCGGGGCTGTGGCAGTTGTTCAAGGGCATTGAGTCACCTTACAAATCGGTGCTCAAACTGCTGCTGACCGAGGTGTATGCCAGCGAACACCCGCAGGTGCAGTGCCTGAGCCTTCGCTTCAAAAAAGCCGTGTTCGCCAATCAACTCGATCTGGATGAACTGGACCCTTACATGGTCGTGTATCGGCGCATCGAGGAATACCTCATCGCCCGCAACGAACCGGAACGTCTTGAGCTGGTGCGACGTGCGCTGTACCTCAAGGTCAATCGCAAGCTCACGGGCAATAGCCGCACGCAGAGCTGGCAACGTTCACTGCTGGAACGACTGGCCAACGAATGGCACTGGGATCAGCGACAACTTGCCTTACTCGATAGCCGCAGCCAGTGGAAAGTCCGGCAGGTCAGCGCAGAGCGCCGCGCGCTGGTCAACGAGCTCAATTACAGCTATCGCTTCCTGACCCAGTTCGCCCGCACCGAGCAGACCGTCAGCCTGATCAACAAGCGCGATCTCAACGTGCTGGGCCGCAGGTTGTACGCGGCATTCGAGCGCAAGGCCGACAAGGTCGAGTTCATCAATCCCGGCATCGCTCCGGATCTGGCCGAAGACACCCTGACCCTGGTGCAATCGCGCAACAAGAAGGAGGCGGGACAAACCCAGTGGGGCCTGTACAACGGCAGCCTCACGGCGCTCGAGTGGGAACATTTCGCGCCGATCAAACGCAGCCGCGAACTGCTGGAACTGTTGACCTGGTGCCACCGCAACGGCGTGATCGACAGCAGCACCCGCTTGGCCTTGCACCCCGGCAACAGCGACCTGAGCGAGTTCGAACTGTTCAACCTGCTTGGCAGCCTGCAACAGTGCATCGCCCTGCCCTTGCCCACTGTTGCCGAAGAGCCGCTGCTGCGCGCCGCCGTACCGAGCGAAGTACTGATGCTGGTGAACGTCGGCGTCGACCCGCTCAAGCATCACCGTGACCTCAACATCCTCATGACCACCGAGCGCACCGATTCGCTGAGCTATGCCGGCGTGCGCGAGAACCTCGTGCTGACCCTCGATCAGGTCACGCTCAACAGCTGGAACGAAGTGCTGGTCAACCGTTTCGACGGACCTCACGCCCTGCTCGACTGCTTGCGCGATTATCTCAACAACCTGCCGCGCGGGCCGTTGCAGCCATCGCTGAAGGTGCGCTGCTTCTGCCATAACCGTGCCCAGTTCATCGCCCGACGCGTGGAAGAAATCGTCGACACCGCGCAGAACCTGCTGCTCAGCGAATTGAATCACCGCTACCTGATTCAGGTGCAACAGCACTATCACGTGCTGGAACTGGTGCCCGGACAGGTCAACCACATCGCGCTCGCCACCCTGCCGGCGCTGCTCGATTACCTCGCAGAGGAGCAGGCGCGCTACAGCCCGCTGCACCTTGATCCGATGGCACTGGAAGATCACGACCTTGCGCTGATCCTGCCAATGGGCCAGCCGGAATGCATTCAGGTGTTCTACCGGATCACCGAGCAGCACGCCGAGGTCTGCGTTCTGGACGAATTCAATGCGCTGTGGCAACAGCGCTTGCCGTATCACGACGAGCAAAGCCTGCTGGCGCCGCTGCAACGTTTCCTGCAATCGATCCAGTATCGGCGTGAGGCGCTGCTGCCGATGGAGGCCGCCCCCTCGGCCAGCCTCGACATTTTGTATTACCAGCTATTGCCTTCGGGCCCGGGACGGGCGCGGCGCGTCGAAGCGCGGACAATGCCGCAGACGCCAGCCAACAAACCGTTCTACGACGTGCAGGCGATCATCGGCAAAGCCGCACCGGGGCAAGTGCAGGTCACGCTGTATTGCAATCAACGGGAGTTCAGCGAGCTGGAATATGGCGACCAGCTGTTCAGCGTGGTCGCCCGGGAGATCGTCGAGCAGCGTCGTGAGACCGAACGCTATCGTTGCTACATCACCGACCTAGACCTGTCCGGGCTGCTCGGTGACGGGCAAAGCTCAAGCAATCTGTATCTACGCTACAAGGCCGACCTGGAGCGCGCCCTGAACGAGGCACTCGAACAGGTCTGAGTGAATTTACTCGGGGAACGCGCCACCGTTGGCCGGTTGCGATTCGACTTCAAGCAGGGTCAGTTTCAGGGTCTTGCCGCCCGGAGCCGGCCAGTCGATATGCTGTCCGACCTTCAGGCCCAGCAGCGCGCTGCCGACCGGTGCGAGAATCGAAATCTTGCCTTCATCGGCATTGGCATCCTTGGGATAGACCAGCGTCAGATGGTAATCCTTGCCACTGCCTTCTTCGCGGCAGTGCACGCGGGAATTCATCGTCACGACATCGGCAGGCACTTCATCGTGGCTGACCAGCGTATCGGCGCGATCCAGTTCGGTTTGCAACGCAATCACGCCCGGCAGCGTGTCATCCAGGCTGTCGATCAGGCGCTCCAGACGTTGAACGTCCAGACGGGTAAGAGTGATGGAAGGTGCGGTCATGATCCGGGCAGACTCCTTTCTTCTGCGCAAAAAAAGCAAAAAACCCCGCCAAAAAAGGCGGGGTTTTCACCAGGCCTCGATGGGTTGAGGCGTTTCCGGACACTATCACAGCTCAAAAAATATACAAGTCATGCCCAGCGACACACGTCCCCTGCAGGAGCTGCCGCAGGCTGCGATCTTTGCTTTTGAAGATCAAGATCAAAAGATCGCAGCCTTCGGCAGCTCCTACAGGGACGCAGTCCTGCGATGGGCAGCCTGGGTGACGATCACTCGCCGCCGCTCATCATCCGCCGAGCGCCACTCACGAATGTCTTCAACATGCCGGAAACAGCCGAGGCAGACTTTTTGTTCGTCCAGCCGGCACACGCCGCTGCACGGCGAAGGCACCGCCGGGCTGATATTGCTGTAGAGCGGCTTGGGCGGACGAACGGGAGCGGTATCAGTCACGAATCACAGGCCTTCGAAATCGAATTCGGCGCCAGCCTGCTGCTTGACGATGCGTTCAAGCATCTCGCCCAACTGCTCTTCGCTCTTGTCACACATCCAGCGCTCGCTTTCTTCGTCGTAGTCGAAGTGGAAACCACCCGAGACGGCCGCCAGCCACAGCTGACGCAGCGGCTCCTGACGGCTGAAGATCAGCTGCGAGCCGTTTTCGAACTTGACGGTCAGCACACCGGCCGAACTTTCCAGATCGATATCCAGATCGCTCTCGTCAAAGATGTCTTCCAGTTTTTCCTGGGTGTCATCGACCAGATCGTGGAAACGGGCTTCGGACAAACTCATTGTGGCAACCTCAAAAAATATCTGATCAGGCTCAAGCGCCGCAAGATACGGACGCTTCCGGCCGATTGCAAAGGATAACGACCAAGTGCCTTACTGCCCCTTCAACACAGCACCTGTGGGAGCGAGCCTGCTCGCGAAAGCGCTGTGTCAGCCAAAGAGCCCGTTGAACTTGCCGACCCCTTCGCGAGCAGGCTCGGTTCCACAGGGAATGATGCGCTTCACGGGAGCCCCGCCGGACGGGAGGCCCGTCGCATAGGCAAGCTGCCGGGTGGTCGGTATACTCCGGCGCAATTAACGTATTTTCAAGGATTTCGCCATGAAGCGCCTGATCTCTTCCCTTGCTGCGCTCGTCGCGGTTGCCTGCCTCGTTTCGGCCTGTGGTCAAAAAGGCCCGCTGTACCTGCCGGATGACAATCAGGACCCGGCCGAGCAAGCCCAGTCTTCGCAAAAGCAGCCTGCTTCCAAAGCACACAAGCACGACGTTTACTAAGGGATCGCCATGGACGCTTTTAACTACCGTGGCGGGGAGCTGTTCGCGGAAGGTGTGGCGCTGTCCGCCATCGCCGACCGCTTTGGCACGCCCACTTATGTCTACTCGCGCGCGCACATCGAAGCCCAGTATCTGGCCTACGCCGATGCGCTGGCCGGCATGCCGCACCTGGTTTGCTACGCCGTCAAAGCAAACTCCAACCTCGGCGTCCTGAATGTCCTGGCCCGTCTCGGCGCCGGTTTCGACATCGTCTCCCGTGGCGAGCTGGAACGCGTGCTGGCCGCTGGCGGCAGCGCCGACAAGATCGTGTTCTCCGGCGTCGGCAAGACCCGTGACGACATGCGCCGTGCGCTGGAAGTCGGTGTGCACTGCTTCAACGTCGAATCCACCGACGAGCTGGAACGCCTGCAAGTTGTCGCCGCCGAACTGGGTGTTCGCGCACCGGTTTCGCTGCGTGTGAACCCGGACGTCGATGCTGGCACCCACCCGTACATTTCCACTGGTCTCAAAGAAAACAAGTTCGGCATCGCCATCGCCGACGCCGAAGACGTGTATGTACGCGCCGCGCACCTGCCGAACCTGGAAGTGATTGGTGTCGACTGCCACATCGGTTCGCAACTGACCACGCTGCCACCGTTCCTTGATGCGCTCGACCGTTTGCTGGATCTGGTCGATCGTCTTGGCGATTGCGGCATTCACCTGCGCCACATCGATCTCGGTGGTGGTTTGGGCGTGCGTTATCGCGACGAAGAGCCGCCATTGGCTGCCGACTACATCAAAGCCGTGCGCGAACGTCTGGACGGTCGTGATCTGGGACTGGTGTTCGAGCCGGGCCGTTTCATTGTCGCCAACGCCGGCGTGCTGCTGACTCAGGTCGAGTACCTCAAGCACACCGAACATAAAGATTTCGCCATCGTCGACGCGGCGATGAACGACCTGATTCGCCCGGCGCTGTATCAGGCGTGGATGGACGTCACGGCGGTCAAGCCGCGCGACACCGCCGCGCGTCAGTACGACGTCGTCGGCCCGATCTGCGAAACCGGCGACTTCCTCGCCAAGGATCGCGAGCTGGCCCTGGCCGAAGGCGACCTGCTGGCGGTGCATTCGGCCGGTGCGTACGGTTTCGTCATGAGCTCCAACTACAACACTCGCGGCCGTGCGGCCGAAGTGCTGGTGGACGGTGATCAAGTATTTGAAGTGCGTCGCCGCGAAACCGTGGCCGAGCTGTTTGCCGGCGAAAGCCTGCTGCCGGAGTAACCCATGCTGCTGCGTTTTACTAAAATGCACGGTCTGGGCAATGACTTCATGGTTCTCGACCTGGTCAGCCAGCACGCGCATATTCAGCCCAAGCACGCCAAGCAATGGGGCGATCGACACACCGGTATTGGTTTTGACCAGTTGCTGATCGTCGAAGCACCGAGCAACCCGGACGTCGATTTCCGCTATCGGATCTTCAACTCCGATGGCTCGGAAGTTGAGCAGTGCGGCAACGGTGCACGCTGCTTCGCGCGTTTTGTGCTCGACAAGCGTCTGACTGCCAAACGGCAGATCCGCGTCGAAACCAAGGGCGGCATCATCGAACTGGACGTGCGTAATGATGGCCAGATCGGCGTGAACATGGGCGCCCCGCGCCTGGTGCCGGCGGACATTCCGTTTGAAGCACCGGCGCAGGCCTTGAGCTATCCGCTGGACGTCGACGGCACCACAGTCGAACTGGCCGCCGTGTCGATGGGCAACCCGCATGCCGTATTGCGCGTGCAGGACATCAACAGCGCTCCGGTGCATGAACTGGGGCCGAAAATCGAGCACCACCCGCGCTTCCCGGCGCGGGTCAATGTCGGTTTTATCCAGATCATCGACCGCAACCGTGCCCAACTGCGCGTCTGGGAACGTGGCGCCGGGGAAACCCAGGCCTGCGGCACCGGCGCCTGTGCGGCGGCCGTCGCTGCAATCAGTCAGGGGTGGATGGATTCGCCGCTATTGATCGACCTGCCTGGCGGGCGTCTGTCCATTGAATGGGCAGGCCCTGGCCAACCGGTGCTGATGACCGGCCCGGCAGTGCGTGTATACGAAGGACAAGTGCGTCTTTGAGTGAGCAGAAACCATGACCGATAAGCCTCAGGTACCCGCCCGACAGTCCGACGAATCAGCGTCCGAGAGCCTGGAGGCGGCAGCGGTTGCCGCGTACCTGGAGGCTCATCCGGAGTTTTTCGTCGAGCACGAAGAACTGCTGCCAGCCATGCGCATTCCCCACCGACGGGGTGACACCGTATCGCTGGTCGAGCGGCAGATGACCATCCTGCGCGAACGTAACATCGAGATGCGTCATCGCCTCTCACAATTGATGGACGTCGCCCGCGACAACGATCGCCTGTTCGACAAGACCCGTCGTCTGATCCTCGCCCTGATGGACGCGACCAGCCTGGAAGACGTCGTCATCAGCGTCGAAGACAGCCTGCGTCAGGACTTCCAGGTGCCCTTCGTCAGCCTGATCCTGCTCGGCGACAACCCGGCGCCGGTCGGGCGCTGGGTCAGCCACGCCGACGCACAAGTTGCCATCGGCGGCTTGCTCACCGAAGGCAAAAGCGTCAGTGGCACCCTGCGTGACCATGAGCTGGACTTTCTGTTCGGCGAAGAACAACGCAAACAGATCGGCTCCACCGCCGTGGTCGCCATCAGTCATCAGGGCATCCACGGCATTCTGGCCATCGCCAGTCGTGATCCGCAGCACTACAAGAGCTCGGTCGGCACGCTGTTCCTCAGCTACATCGCCGAAGTCATGGGACGCGTGCTGCCACGGGTCAACAGCTCGCTGCGCTCGGTACGCTGAACATGGAACGACAACTGGACGCTTACTGCGAACACTTGCGCAGTGAGCGACAGGTGTCGCCGCACACACTGTCGGCTTACCGCCGCGACCTCGATAAAGTCCTCGGCTGGTGCGTCAAACAGAACATCGGCAGTTGGGCTGCGCTGGACATCCAGCGCCTGCGCAGCCTGATCGCCCGCCTGCATGCCCAAGGCCAGTCCTCGCGCAGCCTCGCCCGCTTGGTCTCGGCAGTGCGCGGGCTCTATCACTATCTGAACCGCGAAGGGCTCTGCGATCACGATCCGGCCACCGGCCTCGCGCCACCGAAAGGCGAACGTCGCCTGCCGAAAACCCTCGACACCGACCGTGCGCTGCAGTTGCTTGAGGGTGCGGTCGAGGATGATTTTCTTGCCCGGCGTGATCAGGCAATTCTGGAGTTGTTCTATTCCTCTGGCCTGCGTTTGTCGGAGCTGACGGGGCTCAATCTCGATCAGCTCGACCTCGCCGACGGCATGGTTCAGGTGCTCGGCAAGGGCAGCAAAACCCGTCTGCTGCCGGTCGGCAGAAAGGCCCGCGAAGCCCTCGAACAATGGCTGCCGCTGCGGGCCATGACCAACCCGGCAGATGACGCCGTTTTCGTCAGCCAGCAAGGTCGGCGCCTCGGCCCGCGAGCTATTCAGGTGCGGGTCAAATTGGCCGGCGAGCGTGAATTGGGGCAGAACCTGCATCCGCATATGCTGCGGCATTCCTTCGCCAGTCACTTGCTGGAATCCTCGCAGGACCTGCGCGCGGTGCAGGAACTGCTCGGCCACTCCGATATCAAGACCACGCAGATCTACACCCATCTGGACTTCCAGCACTTGGCGGCGGTCTACGACAGCGCCCACCCACGGGCCAAACGCATGAAAGGCGATGACTCATGAGCATCCAGTTGATCACCTTCGACCTCGACGACACCCTGTGGCACACCGCTCCGGTAATCGTCAGTGCCGAAGCGATATTGCGCGAATGGCTGAGCGAACATGCGCCGAATATGGGCGCGTTGCCGGTGGAGCACTTGTGGTCGATCCGCGAACGGGTGCTGGCTAATGAACCGGGCCTCAAGCACCGCATCAGTGCGTTGCGCCGGCGGGTGTTGTTCCACGCCCTGGAAGAGGCGGGTTACGCCCATGGCGAAGCGTCGGAGCTGGCGGACAAGAGTTTTGAAGTGTTCTTGCATGCGCGGCACCAGATCGAGGTGTTCCCCGAAGTCGAGCCGGTACTGGAAATTCTCGCCAACCATTACGCCCTCGGCGTGGTCACCAATGGCAATGCTGATGTGCGACGATTGGGACTGGCGGATTACTTCAAGTTTGCGCTCTGCGCCGAAGACATCGGCATCGCCAAACCGGATGCACGACTGTTTCACGAAGCGTTGCAGCGCGGCGGCGTGAGCGCCGAAGCCGCGGTGCACATTGGCGATCATCCGGGCGATGACATTGCCGGGGCGCAGGAGGCAGGGTTGCGCGCGGTGTGGTTCAACCCGGCGGGTAAAGACTGGGAGGCGGATCGTCTGCCGGATGCCGAGATCCGTAGCTTGAGCGACCTGCCAGCAGTACTCGCACGCTGGAATGCCGTTTCCAACTAACACTGGACACCTGTGGGAGCTGGCTTGCCAGCGATGAGGCCGGCGCATTCAACATCAATGTCGTCTGACAGGCCGCCATCGCTGGCAAGCCAGCTCCCACAGGGTTTGTGTTTCATTCAGATATTTTTGTTTCACCCATGAAAAAGCCCGCAGCGACGGCGGGCTTTTTCAGCAAGCAAGCGGCACGCCTCAGATAGGGCGGCTGCCGTACTTGTTGTCCGGCTTCTTGGGCGGATCGGCGACCACATTGGCCTCCACTTCCTGCACTTTTCCGCCACGCGACAAGAACTCTTCCATGGCCTTGGCCAGGGCATCGCGCTCCTTGTTCTTGGCTTCAATGCTCGGCAAATCGTCTACCGACACCGCAGCCTTGGCTTTGCCTTTGGCAGCCGGGGCCGGCGTATCTTCGCCGCCATCGTCGTCAGCAACGTCTTCCGCTGCCGCTTCCAGGCCTTCCTCGGCCTCGTCTTCGTCGCCTACTTCGAGGTCGTCGTTTTCCAGATCATCGTCGCTCATGTTCTACCTCATGACTTGCGAAAAGCAGATTAGTTATAGACCAGCTTTGGCAACTGTCGAAAGTCGCCGTTAAAAAATCGTTCGCCGCTGCTGACCAGCGGCTATGCCCCTTCACCGTGCAAGGTGGCGAGGACTTTACGGGCACCGCCGTGATCACGGTGCTCGCCCAGATAAACACCTTGCCAGGTTCCCAGTGCCAATCGACCTGCCGAAACCGGCAGACTGATCTGGCAGCCAAGCACGCTGGCCTTGAAGTGCGCCGGGAGGTCGTCCAGGCCTTCGTCGTTATGCTCATAGCCGTCTGTTCCTTGTGGGATCAGACGATTGAAAAATCGTTCGAAGTCGCGACGGACCGCCGGATCGGCGTTCTCGTTGATGGTCAACGATGCCGAGGTGTGCTGCAGCCACAAATGCAACAGACCGACCCGACACTCCCTGAGTTCAGGCAAGCCATGAATCAACTCGTCCGTTACCAGATGAAAGCCCCGGGGCCTTGCCCGCAGGGTTATCAGAGTCTGTTGCCACATACAGTTCTCCGCACGTTCGGGGCGCATTCTAGCGCGCTCTGGGAAAAAACAAAGGCCCTAATATTCCTGCAATGATGTAAGCCTTTGACCGTAGAAAAACGCTCGTCGTAAACGCGACTAAAGGCGTACGAAAAATCCTTTCAGCTGTTCCTTTAACGACAAATCCCGGACAAAAAAATGCCCGGCAAGCCGGGCAATTTTTTACTTCGCGTCTTACAGGTTGTAGCCGCGTTCGTTGTGTTGTGCCAGATCGAGACCAACCGACTCTTCTTCCTCGGTCACACGCAGACCCATTACGGCGTCCAGGACCTTGAGGATGACGTAGGTGACGATCGCGGTGTAGATGACCGTGAAGCCGACGCCTTTGCATTGAATCCACACTTGTGCACCGATGTCGGTGACAGTGCCGAAACCACCCAGAGCAGGAGCGGCGAAAACACCGGTGAGGATCGCACCGAGGATACCGCCGATACCGTGCACGCCGAAGGCATCCAGGGAGTCGTCGTAACCGAGTTTGCGTTTCAGGGTAGTGGCGCAGAAGAAGCACACCACGCCTGCCGCCAGACCGATCACCAGTGCGCCCATCGGGCCGACAGTGCCGGCAGCCGGGGTGATCGCCACAAGACCGGCAACCACACCAGAAGCGATGCCCAGTGCGCTTGGCTTACCGTGAGTGACCCATTCGGCAAACATCCAGCCCAGTGCAGCAGCAGCGGTCGCGATCTGGGTGACCAGCATCGCCATGCCAGCGGTGCCGTTGGCCGCAGCAGCGGAACCGGCGTTGAAGCCGAACCAGCCGACCCACAGCATCGCGGCGCCCATCAGGGTGTAACCAAGGTTGTGCGGCGCCATCGGCGTGGTCGGGAAGCCTTTGCGCTTGCCCAGTACCAGGCAGGCAATCAGACCGGCAACACCGGCGTTGATGTGCACCACGGTGCCGCCAGCGAAGTCGAGTACGCCCCAGTCCCACATCAGGCCGCCGTTACCGGACCAGACCATGTGCGCGATTGGTGCATACACCAGAGTGAACCAGATGCCCATGAAGATCAGCATCGCGGAGAACTTCATCCGCTCGGCGAACGCACCGACGATCAAGGCCGGAGTGATGATCGCGAAGGTCATCTGGAAGGTGATGAACACCGCCTCAGGGAACAGCGCTGCAGGCCCGGTAATGCTCGAAGGCGTGACACCGGCGAGGAACGCCTTGCCCATGCCGCCGAAGAACGAGTTGAAGTTGACGACGCCCTGTTCCATGCCGGTGGTGTCGAACGCAATGCTGTAGCCATAAATGACCCACAGGATGCTGATCAGACCGGTAATGGCGAAGCACTGCATCAACACGGAAAGAATGTTTTTCGAGCGAACCATGCCGCCGTAGAACAGCGCCAGGCCGGGAATGGTCATGAACAGCACGAGGGCCGTCGAGGTGAGCATCCAGGCTGTGTCGCCGGAATTGAGGACTGGGGCCGCCACTTCGTCTGCCGCCATTGCAAGGCTTGGCATTACGATGGACAACAGGGCTCCTAGCCCTGCGAATTTACGCAGAGTCATATTGTTTTCTCCTGGGGCGTTGGGTTTGTGGCGGCGCTTAAATCGCGTCGGTATCGGTTTCGCCGGTACGGATGCGAATCGCCTGTTCCAGATTGACCACGAAGATCTTGCCGTCACCGATCTTGCCGGTGTTGGCCGCCTTGGTTATCGCTTCGATAACCCGATCCAGATCCTTGTCGTCGATGGCCACGTCGATTTTCACCTTGGGCAGAAAATCGACCACATATTCCGCGCCGCGATACAGCTCGGTGTGACCCTTCTGCCGGCCGAAGCCTTTGACTTCAGTAACGGTAATGCCCTGCACGCCGATTTCGGACAGCGACTCGCGCACGTCGTCCAACTTGAACGGCTTAATGATGGCAGTGACTAGCTTCATGAAAACTCTCTCCCGAATTGGTGGACTTGCCCCAGGAAAACAAACCCGACTCAAGTCTAAGCGCAGTGCCTGGCTTTGTAACGCATCGTCGGCCATACCTGCCCGACTGACGCCAGCTAACCGCTGCTGACGAAACTCCCCGCTTCGTCTGCCGCACTGCATTCGTCACAGCGACTGCATCAGTGCATGGGTCAAGAGTGACTAAGCAGAAACCTTGCCATCTCGGCAAAAACCTCTGATTTCAATCCCTTGGCCGCTACCGCAAGCACTCGCGTGCAAAACGCTTCGCGGATACGCACAACAACGGTGCGTCGCCGTCCGTCCGCCTGCGCGAAAAGCGTGCATCCCTGACGACGAGATTGACTATAGACACTGCGTGATACACTGCCGGCCATTGTTTCCAGGACATTTCCCATGCTCGCGCCCAAAGACTTCCTCGACGCCCTGAGCGGCACCGCTTCCCGCCTGTTCAGCGGCGACACCCCGCTGCCAAAAGCCGAAATCGAAAGCCAATTCAAGATGCTGCTGCAAAGTGCCTTCAGCAAACTCGATCTGGTCAGCCGTGAAGAGTTCGATAGTCAGATGGTGGTGCTGGCCCGTACACGCGCTCGCCTTGAAAGCCTCGAAGCGAAAGTTGCCGAGATGGAAGCGAAGCTGACACCGCCCGCCGAGTAATCCCGCAATCCCCCTGTAGGAGCTGCCGAAGGCTGCGATCTTTTGATCTCCAGCCCTTCAATCATCTCGGCAACGTCCTACAACCTGAATGACCACCGTCCGATTGCGTCGAAAATCCCAGGTTTCTAAGCTCACCCGATGCTGAATGTTCAGCACCGGGTTTGGCGACCTGGATCGAATTCGACGCAATGCAACTAAATTCACAGAGAGGTTTTTTCTCTCAACGAATTATGGCGGCTTTGCGTGGGAGACCTCAGGGTCTGCCGGTTTCGAATTCACCGGTTCGCCAACCCGCGCATAGCTGCCACCCTTTTCGTTTGGCGACGAACAGAAGCAGTTTTCTTCACTTGAATTCGAGAACTGAACCATGGACGAAAACTACCTGACACCTAGCATCTTCACCCGCCACAAACTCCCCCTCCACGCCCTCCTCATCCAGAACCAACCCTGGTTCTGCGCCCGAGACCTGAGCCGCCTGCTGCACATCTATCTCAACGAACGCATACTGCGAAAACTCGACCCCGACCAACACCAAACCCGCAAAACCCTCATCCACAACCAAATCGAAAACACCCTGCTGATCAGCGAATCCGGTATCTACGCCCTTCTCGTCTACCACTACTGCCCCGAATACCGAGCCCTGCGCGAATGGCTCACTCACCAAGTCATCCCCACCCTGCGCGACACCCAACACCCCACCACAAGCGAACGCCCACAACTAAGCCTGCTCAATTGGCCGGATATGTCGTTGAGTGTGCTGCACTGGAATAACCAGCCGTGGATACGGTTGCAGGATGTGCCAAACATGGTGACGGAGCGAGAACAGGTAAACCGCACGATTGTGAACTCATGGTGGAGAAAGGCTCTTCAATTGATCTGAATTTTTGCGTTGCAACCTCACCAACGGTCATTTCAGTGATACCACTGAAATGACCTTTTTTGTGTCTCCGTTATCTCCGCCCCCCTACTCCGAAATCCTCCACTCACAGAAGTAACGTCCTACAAAACGCGTCCCCCACGTCTGATTTCGCTGCCCCCTCTCTGCTGGCTATCTTCTGCGACCAGATCCAAACAGATGAAACAATGAGAAGAAAAGGCAAAGCAACGGATCTTCGTAACCAGACATTCAGATCAAACTCGCGAAAGATCGCCTACAAATTCTTTCTCAAGGACATTGCCCCGAAAATCCCAGATATTGATGCAGCAGCGGTCAAGTTTGAGCCAATTACCCCAGCAGCGATAAAGCAATACTTTCTCTGGGAGGGGCCAACAATTTTCCCTTGGGATGACGTTGCAGACTGGAAAAGTAAAGATGCGAAAGGTCTGGATTTGGCGATATGGTACAAACAGATTCTTTGCGGCATGTGCTATGCGACCCCGCGCGCAAGCTCTATCTGCTTAAAGATTGTTCTGTTGGAAGGGCATCCGGACAGGGCGCACCCGCTTCGCGGCAGGATCGCGCCGATTGCTCTGCTTGTCGCAGATCACTATGCGCGAGCGCTAGGATGCAAAGAAATCGAGATTCAGGATCCTGATACGAATATTGTTTTTTACTACCGGAAACTGGGGTTCGAATTCGACCATACCAACCGGCTTGTCATTTCTGTGGACGGCCAATAACATCGAAATCAACAACCCAATCGCACGAGGTGCGTATGAGCCCAAAAAAGCGAAAGGCAAAGCTTCTTCAGATTGTTGAACTACATCTCGAAGCACTCCGGTTGGCTGGGGATATGTCAGCCAACCAACGGCGATTTATTGAAGTTGCTGTTACATGTGGGCCAGAGCTTGAGCCAAGCGGCCCGCTGGCCGGTAAAAGATCCTGAGTCAAAAATAAAAAGGCGTCCATAGGACGCCTTTTTTGTGTTTGGAGGAGTAGTCGCAGCGATTCTTTAGCTCCTGGCTTTGCAACCATGGGTTCAGAATCCGACGAGCTGGCCCGTCGTCACTACTTCAGAGAAACCAGCTTTCTCTGCTGCCAAAAATGCGGGGGAGCTTTTACTGGTGCCCAGTCCCGACGAATGCGCAGTTGCAGTCCTCGAGCGGGAGGATCCGTCAATGCCGGGCGAGAGTCAACGCTCCAATTCAGGCAAGCAGTGACAGCCCATCGGGTCTTGATACGTCTTGTAAACCTCTATTTCAGCACTGAAACCCGGCTCAACTACCCTTAAAAAACCCGCAGGAAGCGGCCCCCCGATTCAGCTCAAGGAACGACCATGTCCCTCTCCATCGTCCACAGTCGCGCCCAGATTGGCGTGGATGCTCCCGCCGTCACTGTCGAAGTTCATCTGGCAAACGGTCTGCCCTCCCTGACCATGGTCGGACTGCCCGAGGCGGCGGTGAAGGAGAGCAAGGATCGGGTACGCAGCGCGATCATCAATTCCGGGCTGCAGTTTCCGGCGCGGCGGATCACTTTGAATCTGGCGCCGGCGGATCTGCCCAAGGATGGCGGGCGGTTTGATCTGGCGATTGCCTTGGGGATTTTGTCGGCGAGTGTGCAGGTGCCGTGTCTGACGCTGGATGAGGTGGAGTGCCTCGGAGAGCTGGCGTTGTCCGGCGCGGTGCGGCCGGTACGCGGCGTGTTGCCAGCGGCACTGGCGGCGCGCAAGGCCGGACGGGCGTTGGTGGTGCCGCGAGCGAATGCCGAGGAGGCGTGTCTGGCTTCGGGGTTGAAGGTGTTTGCGGTGGATCATTTGTTGGAAGCGGTGGCGCATTTCAATGGGCATACGCCGGTTGAGCCCTATGTCTCCGACGGACTGATGCATGCCAGCAAGCCTTATCCCGACTTGAATGAAGTGCAGGGGCAAGTGGCGGCGAAACGAGCGCTGCTGATTGCTGCTGCGGGAGCGCATAACCTGTTGTTCAGTGGGCCGCCTGGGACGGGTAAGACATTGTTGGCGAGTCGCCTGCCGGGGCTGTTGCCGCCGCTGGCCGAGAGTGAAGCACTAGAGGTGGCGGCGATTCAATCCGTCGCCAGCGGCGTGCCACTGACCCATTGGCCGCAGCGCCCCTTTCGCCAGCCGCATCACTCGGCGTCAGGCCCGGCACTGGTCGGCGGTTGTAAAACACATCGATAAATGATAATTCACGTTGAAATATGATAAATTATTTTTTTAGGTGAGAATTCTCTTAGGCTTTTAGTGGATTTCGTTCAAGCGCTAGCGGAGGATTCAGCGGTATGGGAAATCCTCGGGGTTAGAGAGGTGAGATTTATCGATAACGATCCTGCATCGATTACCCTCGAATTTTTCTGTTTTAGTCAAGATTCCATCTTTGGTCAAACTAAACGTCTTGTAAGGTCTTTTCATTTGCCGTTCACTGCATTAATCCACGTTCTCCCTGGATCTTCATGGCAGCACGGCCGACAAATAAGTAAAAATTTACGATGGAGTAAAATGCGCGTAATAGATCCACGGCGATCTCAAATTATAAAGTGTAGAAAAAATTATACGACCGAAGATATCAAGTCCAAAATTTCGCGTGCGAGCAACCCTCACAAATCATTCATGACTCTGACAAATTATGTACTGTGCAAGGGCTCATTCTTTAAAGTTCGGATCCCTTGCGCAGAGCTGTTCAGGCATTTCATGTGCCCGACGAAGAGATACGCAAAAGCGATAATCACTGGGGAATTTGATATCTATGCAAACTCTAATCACCCATGCCATCCAGTAGCAGGTCTTACGCCTCGCGAGTCTGAAACGACAGAGTTTCTACTTTCGAGCCGTCGAGGCATACGAGCTGCGCGCTACCCATACAAAATGCTCAAACTTGGCAAAATCCTAACCGCAATGACCCACCAGCAATCCTCCTTGATTCTTTCAGCACTGCTGCCAACTGAAAGCGAAATCCTCATCAGAATGGCAGCTACCTGCGACGGCAAGAGCGACACACTTGCCATACAGCTTCACCGAAGCACACGAGTACTAGAACCAAACTAAATACGGATTAGGCGCTTGCTGCAGCATCAGTGAGTAAAGGCCTGACATAAGAAAAGTAAGTGGGCAGAAGCTTACGGATGTTTTAGAGGCTCAACGCAGCCAGAAGTTGATGCAATGGATAAAGAACAAAGGCTGCGTCAGTGGAATGCGTCGTTTAAGAGTTCGGATTGCAAACTAGTCTGCTCTGGTCGTTTAGCAGGACAGGGGTTAGTGGATGCGGAACAAGAGTTTCTACACGCCGAGTACCGCTAATACTATCGTGCGAAAACCGAGCTTCTTGAAAAATGCTAAACGAATACTCGACAGCGCCAAAGGATAGATGCTTTTCCGGCGGCTCAAACTCTTCATGGAGCACGACTGTTCTCACGTTCGCAAATGTCCTGCCATATCTATTTCTGCTCTGCCAGCTTTAGTGCCTAGTCTCCTTCAATACTGAGATGCCTTAATGTGCTTTCCAGCTTGGCATCCCAAGTAACACCTAGTCGGGGGCGACTGATGCGCCCCCTTCACCATACGTGCGTAGAGACACATGGACATCAACAATAAAGCCTGTATAGAAACGGATGAAGTTTCAGGATTGCCGCTCTAGGCGATGGACATCTATAAGACGGGCTACCCATCCGAGTCTTCGACAATACTGGCTATATATTTCATTGCACTAATGCTGATTAGCTCAGCAGACCACGACCAGAAACTCCCCATGAAGCTATAGACTTACTAACCTTTAGCCACTCAGAATCAATTATTTCGTCCACATGGGCCTTTGACAACTTCGGCGATAAGCTATTAACATATTCTACACTTTGCCTTAAAAGGCCATCTCCGAACCCAGGGCAAAGTTCAGTATCAGGGTCGACATCCTTGAATTTTTCCCAATAATTATCATGATGTGCCCTATCGTTCGCTAACGCATCTCCTACAGTTAATCCAGCTTTATGGTCCGGATAAGCCCTAAAAGAAATATTCTCTAATTTATGGACTAAGCTATTTTTGAGCTTTTCTTTGTGTAGAGCATCCAATACTTTCCAAGGGATTATATTTTCAACCTCATGACAGTCCAACACCTCTAAGTATCTCCTACCTTTATACCCGGGATCTATATATTTGAACCGAGTAGCAGTGCTTCCTAATGGCCACTTCGGATGAAGTTTGTCGCTGTCGATATAGCATGTAAAAAAGCGCAAACCGGAATCTAATCTGTTAAAACAGTCGTAAGTCGTGCTGCCTCCGCCAGATAATATTTCAATATTAACCTTGAGACTATGCAGGTTTTTAATCTGAAGGTAGGTTTTCGCTCCCCACGAATACATTTCCCCGTCATGATCGTTTTCTGCTAACAATATAGGTTGCTGTGTCGAAGTACTGTCTCGAAATTTAAGATAACCTACATTCAGAACTCCATCCGAATAACTTAGAGCATGTTTATCTTCGAAATTTACAGACACATGAAAATCAAACTGTTTATATAGGTATGCGTATTCAGTGCTTTGACTAATTAACGCATTTAGCGTGCGCTTTGTGAAATGCCCAAACTCATCAACATGACTCAGCTCTTTAATGGTTGCTGCATGCATCCATATTAGATGCTTACCCTCGCCATGAGACTTAATAACATTCTCTAATGCAATGATTTTATCTTCGCGATCTATGTGCAAGTCTAGCTTGCTAGGAATATTAATTATCATATTCGGGAGACAAGAATCCAACAGGCCAGTTGACGAGATAACCGCTTTCATCAAAACCGGCAATTTGAGTTTCGGTTATGCCATCGTCCAATTTTTGAAAAAGCGTTATATTTACCGAAGATTCTGGAATTTCTTCCTCTCGAATAGACTCACCGATAGCATCAATAAGATGCTTACTATGCGTTTCTATTACAAAATATAAATCCGACCTTTTGGTTATACTCATAACTCTTGCTAGTGATCTGCCGAATTTATACTGAAGCGCGGGATGCAGATGAAGCTCGGGCTGCTCTAGAACAATTATTCTCGGTACAGATTGTTGCGACACCCTAATTTTCCTAGAGCGCCCTGAGGACACAGACTCTAACCAAATCGAAACTATCACCGGAAGAATTTGAGAGTAGCCAAATCCCATATCACTGATATTATGGAACTTTTTATCTTCTTCCTCACGAATAAGAAGCTCATAGTGAAGTCCATTTGATAGCAGCTTCAGCTCAAACCCAAAATATTCCAATATCCATCTACTCAACTGGGCTTGCTCTATAGATTCCAGAGAGTTGATAACCATAGGCAGATTTCCACCTGTATGATCGACTTCGTCTACTCTTAAATCCTGATATCGATAGAAGCGTTCTCCCGCAGCTCTAAGAGGCCCTTGATATCTTACACCAGAGAAGAACTCACTAAACAGCTTGTCTGCAGAGGCCAACAACCTATCCAAGCCTTTTGTCATGAGTAGAGTAAAGCTTATTTCAGTAATTTTTTCGTGTTCTGTTTCTAGGCTTTTCTGGAAGTGTTTGTCTTTAGAAAATGTGTTAGTTATTTTTTTACGCAGTTCATCATATGGCAATATCGAGAGCTCTTCACATTCCGAACGTAAACGAGCTGTTTTTTTCGTACCGTGGTGAAAACTCGAAAGATACTTTACTAAGTAATTAGTTGCTTCAACTGGAATGGGATTAGTGATCGAATAATGTTTAGCGAGAGTCTCATTCTTTACTTCGCGCAAACCACGGATAGCTAATGGAAACAACGACCCATGCTCCGTAATCAACTTTCCGCTGAACGTGAACTCCATGTCATATTTAGTGTTCGTCGCCAACACAAGCTCTACCGCATCGTTATTATAGATCAATTCTATTCTTGTATTATCTATAACAAATGAAAGCCTTGTTTTTAACTGCTTCTCCGCAACCTTACTGATAGATATACTTACACACACGTCGTATGCCGAGACTTTCTTATGAAATCCCGTTGTATGAAGAAACGCAACTAAAGCCCAACCCTCTTCTTTTTCATCAATTTCAATCCTGGTATTGAAATCAAAAGATATTTCCTTACCTCCATCGTGAAGTGCAGTATTGAAATCTCCAAAATCGACTAAGTCACCAAACCATAAAATTGGTGACTTAGTATTTGCCTGTATTGACTGTCGCAACAAAGGAAACGTACGTAAGAATGTACTTTTCCCACAACTATTTTTGCCTACAAAAATATTTATCGGCTTGATTGGGATTGGCGTCTGGTGTTCCCCAAAACTTCTAAGCTGGCGAGTTCCCAGTGAATAAATTTTTTGCATTCTTAGCTCCCTATTAAATAAGTCCAGATCGCATATTGATAAAGTTTTATAACATACCTACCAACCAGATCTAGCCTCTTAATGCGTCACTCTCCTAAAGTTCTTTGCGCCTCCCACAAGAACTGGACCCCCCATGTAGAATTCAAAGATCTAATCCGACCGCGCCGATGCCCCTTACAGCTTGACTTTTCATTGCTCCGCTCGCAGAACAGGCTGGTTGTACTCACGTCGTTGGCGTCACCGATCATTGCGTGGGTGGTGCGCATGTGGACTGCCAACGACTGGTGAGCCAACAAATACGTTTCCGATACAGAAGGAACCAATCTGGCTACCATCCCAAGTGATGGGCATCCATATATCCAGTATCGCCTGAGAATAATCGCGTTTATTGAGCTCAATCCTGAGCATAATCGCAGAAGTTCCCGAATCTAGTCGAAACAATTTTCGCTTCCGCATTCATATAATTAAGGCTTCCAGGACCCCACGGTGGCATTCATTCCCAAAACCTAGCAAACAGAGCGTGGGGGCCCCTTAAGCTCAACGGTTGATAACTTTGATAGGGACACGCAGAGGCAATGGTGTGTTGACCCAGTTGCTCTGTGCTAGTGCGCGCATGCCGGCAGCCCGCACGCGCAGGTCGCCATCGAGTGATCGTATGGTAACGATGATGTGCACCGGCAAAGCTTCAGTAAGTGAAGGCTCATACGCGCGCAGAAGCGCAGTGGCCTGAAGTCCCCAGATCTTTCCGGCAACTCCTCGCGTGAAAGCCTTTCGATGAACCTTTACCGGAGACCATTTGTTTCCATTTGAGATCTGTGCGGTTTCGTAGCCGCTCTGACCTTCCTCGCTCTCCATTGGGACTTTGCCGGTAATGTTGTCGCCTTCAATTGTTCCAAAACTCAACTCAACGTTCGCCCGTACGTACTCACTACCTGCATTCGGATCCAGCGGCGGAGCGTAAACGGCCGTCATGATGATCTCACCACGGAACTTCTCGTCCTCGATCAGAACATCAGGCATTGGATAAGGCGACTTCCTCCAGCGCATATTTCCTGGTACCAAATTCGCTTGAAAAACCAAGGTGAAGCAGTCGTCCGAATCGTAGAGCGCCCTCAGCACATCATCGGGTCGGCCAGCACCAAAGTATCGACGCTGGTAAGAGTCATAGTCCGGTGATGCTAGTTGCGCCGAATGGATCATCAGCGCTTTTACCAACGACGGCGACGGGCTGGGATTGGGACGTCCTGCCAGAGCCTGCCAAGCATGAGCAGCCATGCACGAGGCCAGCGGGGCGGCATAGCTCGTACCGAACGAGGAGTACAAATGCCCCTGCGGTGCCAACACTTTTAGACTCGACGTACCAGCAGACCATGGAGCATGGACGCCACCTCCAACATGGGTGAGGTCGGGTTTAGGTGTGAACACAGGACCAGGCCCGCAGCGTGAATAAGGAGCTGGATTTCCAGCGGCTGTGAGGCCGTCGGTAGCATCAATGTGCGCTACCGAAGCCACTGTCAGCGAGCGCACGGACTCACCAGGGGTGGAAATCCTGTCCTTGAGTTCCACAGGGGTCGGCCAATTACGGCGCGGGAGTTCATTGTAATTCCCCGCTGCAACGACAAATAGCACCTGGTACTTGTCGCTCAACTCATCGAGCGTCATCGACAGGTCGCTGAAGCTGCTCTCATCGCAAGGATCCCCACCCACGGAAAGGTTCCAGATTTTCACATCAGGTCTTCGGCGCACAGCCTCCTGAAGCCGCAGCTCCAAGTCACTCATGTGGGCACCGGTTGCCTCAAGCGCGCAGACGTCATGAATGAAAGCTGGCGTCGTCGGAATCCAAGCGTGTTTGTCGTTGTAGAAAGAGCCCGCAGCGATAAGCGATGCCACCGCAGTACCATGCTCATGATTAGTGTCAGGCGGAAGCACGTATATGTCCTGCGACTTCACGAAGGCCGCAATGGGCGATCGATCTCTGCTTACCCCAGTGTCGAATACCGCCACGGTCGGCAGTGTCACTTCTGGAGAGGAAGCTTCAGTAGCACTGGTGCCGCTTTGCGGCACGACTACCGTGTTTTCCGGATGGTAGAAAGGTTCGGCATAGATCGTACGAATTCCCGGAAAGTCCAGGAGCACATCGAGCCCATCGCCGCCAATCCCGTCCAGGTCCGGGATACCAATTATAGGCAGCCCACGGCCTTGAGCGATCTCGATAAAAGGAAGTGAAAGCGACTTGAGCGTATTCAGAACAGACTGGTAGTTCAGCTCGTTCAGCCTGTCGTGCTGATACTGGAACAGCCTCATAACAGCTCGGCCGTGTTCAAGCAGTTGCTTGCTACCCTGAGGATTGCGACGCTTACGATCCCAGGGTTCAATCGATTCTATCGCGCTGAGGTTGCAGCGAATGGTTCGGGTATCGCGTTTGAGAATAACTCGATTGAACTCGGTAAAGCTGCTTGAAGTAGCCCCCACAAGCATCTCATCGATTCTGGCATGACCGGCCGGCTCCAGCTCAGCTTCTTGGGCAAGCTGAACGGGTCGGTGGCTCTTTGCGATACCGGTATCACGGAGTTTGAGGACAAGGTGAGAGAGCGATTGTGGATAAAGGGTCTGCTCGCGAGAAAGCGCAGTAGTGGCTCTAAACAGCGCCTTCGAAAGAGCGGCTCGGTATGCGCCATCGACGACTGCGAGCTCTGTGCCCCCACCCCCGCCCCCCCGCTCTATCGAGGAAAGGTCTTTTGCCTGGAATGGAATGTGGATGAAAGGGTTATCAACCCTCGCACTCAACGACTCCCGCGCGGGTACATTCTTCCGAGCCACTGCCGAACCCCTCCTTGAGAATTTTTCTTATTTGCCTAGTCGACAGGCCGTACAGTCTTCCAAGCGTCCTCAGAGAGAAGTACTTGGGCGCCCATCCATTAAGCCACTGAATTTCTGACTCGACACTAGATAGCACTCGGCCAGTACCTAGCGCAAGATTCAAACCTAGTCTGCGCAGAAGTTCGTCTTCGTCAATGGACGACTGATTTGAAAGAACGACCGCTCTTTTGGTGTCAAGGCACACCTGTTCGATATTAGCCCCGGTTATCCCCTTAGAAATTTTGGCTAGGTTGTCAAAGTCTAGGGCGTCCGAGCTGAACGGCTCCAAGTACTGCTTCCAAAGCAATTTGCGCAGCCGCCCATCCGGCTCAGCCATGGGAATACGGAAGCTAAAGCGACGCCATATAGCAGGATCGAGTAACTGGTCATGGTTGGTAGCCGCCACGATGATGGTGCTTTCGGGGACCGCATCGATGTTCTGCAACAACGAAATCACCACCCGCTGCAGCTCTCCTACATCCCGCTCGTTGCCGCGAGCACCGGCAAGCGCATCGAACTCGTCCAGAAAGAGAACGCATGGCTGTTGCTGTGAGTATTCGAAAACACGGCGCAGATTCCGACTGGTCTGACCAAGAAGACTGCTGATCAGGGTGTCACAACGCACAGTCAGCAATGGCAGTTCCAAGTGCGCAGCAACATATCGCGCAAGCTTGGTTTTACCCGTTCCAGGAGGTCCGTAAGTCAGAAGGCGGCTAGCTGTAGCAGCCCCGACACGCGCCAGATCATCAAACCGGCGGATGTTGGCCAGAAACTCGTCCACTCGGCTCGCAACGGCGCTCGAAAGCAGAAGCGACTCCTTGTCCACCACCGGCCGACTCACATCCACCGTATGCAAATGGCTTTCGCCGTCAGTGGGCAAGTTAGTCAGGCTGAATCCGTTGGCGGCATCCTGAGCGGTTGCCAGCGCAGTGGGAGCACGTGCCAGTCGCTCTCTAATCATGCGCGCCTGGCGCTTGTCGCCATCGCCCTCAAGCTTGTCGGCCAAAAGGCCGGCATAGTTTGAAGCCATGCTGGCATTCGCCTTGAGGGCCCCGTCCAGGATCTTCAAAATTTCAGAGAGGTATTCCACGGAATGATTCGCTCACGGGGTAAACTGTTTCACAATAGCGCGACAGTGTAGCGTATTAGATATAAATCGTTACGCATTTATGCATTATTGATCCGCCCCGACTACGCCTACTGAAGGGTACGGTTCTCCGTCTATACCCTGGTGCTAACATTCCGGAGCCTTGTACTTTTATACCTTTGGTGGTGACCAGCAGCCCCCTTCGACAATCTCACGTCTCGCGGCTTGCAACGACCGGTCCATGACTACAACGACTTCAAACTTGACCGGCGAAGGACTTCAGCCATGCACTAACTTCTCGAAGGCGTGAAGATCAATGCACTCGCCCCCAAGCGCGGCATTAGGACTGTCGATCGGTATGTGTGCGGGAGCGGAAAAACGCGAGTGGCGACCCTATTTGAGCAGCTTTCCACTGTAAGCAAGCCCTTCTGGCAACATCCCTCTTTAAGCCTAGCAAGGCACCGAGAGTCGAGCCTGAGACCGTCATCCCAGCACCCTGTAGATAAAATGCCGCAGAGGCGACCTCCTCAGGCGGAGGTATATAGGGTCGGGTATCGAGATATTGATCAACCTCTATGCGCAGCCAGTACGGCATGCTCGAAAAAGCATCCGTGAGGCGTGAGCGAGTGAGCTTTGCCGACCAGCAAATCTCATGGAAGCGCGAGGGCCAATCAACCAACAGTGCCATTGCAGCTAGAAGCAACGCATATCGCACCTCCAGCGGCTGATACTCAAAATCCAAACGGGCTATAGGATCAATTTCCATACCAATGGTCCCGCCTAGCTCTGAGCGCATTCGTGCGCCGTGTCTCCCGCATATCAGTCCGAGAAGAATTCGCAACCCAGAAAAAAAAGTAAGGCTCATCGGCTCCGGTCGAAGGGAGCCATCCCAGTCCCCAAGCTGGACTGTACGAGTCATGGCGAGTAGTGACTGACCGGCTGCACTATCCGCGCAGCCAGTGTGCCTAGACGGGGTATCACCTAACCTGAAAAAGCATTTACTGCAGATACTCAAAGCGCTCTCAGGAATAGATTTTGAGCGACCGATGCCGTGCTGATGGAAAATTACTGGCGCACCGCAGGAGGGACAGTTCTGCTCCAGCAAGCAATCATGCGTTGCGCATACAGTACTCAATGCAAGCCGCCAATGGCGCCGGTAGTAAGGCACCGTATCCAGCTTCAAGCAAAGAGGACAGAACTGAATTCCCGCCCTTCGACGGGTACGGTGATAGAGCCCCGTCGGCAATAAAAAAGTTACATCCCCGCTGAACTGAAAGTTTTCAAAAATCAGCCCCTCATAGCAGCACAAGGTAAAGTTTTTCAACTCATCTAAGGAAACTCTGAAAAAGGCTTCCAGATTTGGTGAAATACCCGCCTCACAGGAATCGAACGGTTGAGTCCCGATGAAACAGATGTCCTTCGCCGATGCTGAGTACGCCGGCAAACGTAAGCAGA
>NZ_JACXXO010000011.1 GCF_017980685.1 Pseudomonas iridis | reverse complement strand
ATCAGGAAGCGCTCACGGCGGGTCTGCTTACGTTTGCCGGCGTACTCAGCATCGGCGAAGGACATCTGTTTCATCGGGACTCAACCGTTCGATTCCTGTGAGGCGGGTATTTCACCAAATCTGGAAGTCTTTTTCAGAGTTTCCTTAGGGCAAGTGCGTTTCCGCCAGTGGCTAGTTGCTCAGTATCTTCGCTTGCAAACAATTGTTCGGTTTGAGAAAAAATTGTAGATAATTCTTTATTGACAGTTGAGGCGTTGTTTGCGTTGCGTGTACTTGAATAAAGTGCAAATATCCCAGCTACAACGGCGGCAAAGATGGCAAACCATATTAAAGCCTCAATCAGTGTTAATCCTTTATTTTTTGATGCGTATTTTAGTTTCATGTATTTATGTTTAATGTTATTTGTTTAATTTAACATATAACTTCAAATAAATTCACGCTTTAGCTTGACACCCAACAACAAAATGCTAAATTGATATTGTTTAGTGTTGTTATTAAACGCCAACTATAATGTTTTTTGTTGTTATTAAATTTAATAGTTGTTTGAAAAATCCGCCTTATGGCGGTTTTTTTCGTTCCGCATTCTGCCTTCAAAGTCATTTGACTGGTCAAAAAACATTCAGCGTGGCAGACTGCCAAGGATTTTCTACAAAAAGCTCCGTTCATTGCCGTGATCGGCATGCTCGAACTGACCCTCAGGCGCATGGACCAGCAGCATCCGGATCGCGCCTCGATAGACACCGCCTACCATTCGGCCAAGGATCTGCTGGGGCTGATCGGCGACATTCTCGACATCGCCCGGATTGAATCCGGGCGTCTGAGCCTGTGCCCGGAACGGGTCAATCTGGTTGATACGGTGACGTCTGTCGCAAGAATCTTCGACGGCCTGGCCCGGCAAAAGAACCTCGCCCTGCAAGTCATATTCAACCCGCCGGATCTGGCAGTCGATGTGCATCTGGACCCCCTGCGCTTCAAGCAGGTGCTGTCGAATCTGGTCAGCAATGCCATCAAGTTCACCGAGCACGGACACATCAGGATTACCCTGGACCTCATGAGCACGGACGCGCCTGCGCCTGCGTTGATGCAATTGACGGTACAGGACAGCGGCGTCGGTATCAGTGCGGAGGATCAGCAGCGATTGTTCGAACCCTTTGCCCAGGCGGAGAACAGCCATCAACTAGCCCGTAGCGGCGCAGGTCTGGGGCTGGTCATCAGCCGCAACCTCTGCGAAATGATGGGCGGCCAGCTGCAACTGAGCAGCCAGCCCGGCATCGGTACTCAGGTTTGCGTTTCACTGCCGCTGGAAACTTTTCCGGCGCAGGCGAGCACCGCCAGGGCCGAACCCTCAATCAAGACCTCACAGACACCCTTGCGCGTGCTGGTGGTCGACGACCACCCGGCGAATCGCTTGTTGATGTGTCAGCAACTGGAGTTTCTCGGTCATCACTTCAGCGTCGCCGAGAATGGTCGCAGCGGTCTGGAGCTGTGGAAGGATGGCGGCTTCGACCTGGTGATCGTCGACTGCAACATGCCCTTGATGAACGGCTATGACATGACCCGCGCCATTCGCCAGCACGAGCTGCAGAATCGCTGCCCACCCTGCACGGTGCTGGGCTTCACCGCCAACGCGCAACCCGAGGAAGTACAACGCTGCAAACAGGCCGGCATGGATGACTGCCTGTTCAAACCCTTGAGCCTGAGTCTGCTTGGACAGTGGGTCGACGGCATCACCCCGTTATCACCGACACCGGCATTCAGTTTGCAAAGCCTGAACATGTTGACCGGCGGAAGCCCCGTGCAGGCTCGGCGTCTGCTGGTGGAACTGCTCAAGAGCAGCCGCCTCGATCGTCAGGAGTTACTCACGCTGGCGCTGGAACATGATCGCGACGCACTGGCGGTGGTCGCCCACAAAATCAAAGGCGCCGCGCGCATTGCCCAGGCATCACGTGTGATCGAATGCTGCGATGCCCTCGAACACGCCTGCGCGCAGGCATTGGCAAGAGAAGAGATTGAACGTCGTTGCGAGGCGAGCAACCAGGCAATCCTCGAACTGGAGCAAGCCCTGCAGCAACAATTGGTTTTGTTCGATCAAGGCGCAATGAGCTTGCCTTAACTATGCTTAGGCGCTGAGCAGTGAGTTAAACGTCATGGAGAACCGGAAATGCCCAGCCCACTGCGCCCGGAACAACGCCGGTTCCCGCTGCACGTGCACATCAGCGTCATGTTCACGTTTCTCCTGCTGCTCACCGGCGTGGTACTGGGGTTGTTCAATTATCGCCAGACCACGCACATCATTCTGTCGAGCAGCGAGAAGCTGTTCAACCGGATCGAACAGGACGTGCGCCTGGACATATCCGCCACCTATCAACCGATCCGGCACCTGCTGAGCCTGCTGGGGGACTACCCAGCCACTCAGGCGTTGAACCTTGACCAACGCTTGCCGCTGCTCAAGCCGTTCAGCCAGTCACTCACGGATAACCCGAGTCTGGCTTCGCTCTATCTGGGTTATGCCAATGGCGATTTTTTCATGGTCCGTCCGCTACGCACTGCGGCCCTGAAATCGCTGTTCAACGCCCCCGACGCCGCGGCGTACCAGGTATGGAGCATTGAGCATGACTTGCAGGGCGCATCGCACTCGCAATCGCTGTTCTTTGATCAAACACTGACTCAGCTCAGCCGCAAGGATAATCCCGAAGACTCCTACGACCCGCGCAGCCGAGCGTGGTTCGTCAATGCCCGCCAGCAAACCGAACAGATCACCACCGAGCCCTACGTATTTTTTTCAACCCGCAATGTCGGCACCACGCTGGCCCGACGCAGCGGTGAACACGCGGTAATCGGCGCCGACATGACGCTGGCCGCGCTGTCTGCCACCCTGAGCAAACATGTGGTGACGCCGTCCACCGAAATTGCCTTGTTCGATGCGCAAGGCAACGCCGTGGCCTACCCCGACAGCAGTCGTCTGATCGTCGATGACAGTACCGCGCACCTGGTAAAAGCCGCCGACCTGAGCCCGAGCCTGCACGCGCTGCTGTCCGATGCCCCCACCGCCAATCGCCTTGAAGCCGATGGCCGGCAATGGATTGTCGCCCGCAGCAGCATTCAGGAAGGTGGGCCGCAAGGTTTGCAACTGGCCTTGCTGGTGCCGGAAGACGAACTGCTGGTCGATGCCTATCGCATGCGCTGGCAAGGCGCGTTGATCACCCTGGCTACGCTGCTGATGTGCCTGCCACTGGGTTGGCTGATCTCGAGGATTCTGGTCAAACCACTGCACGCCCTGGTCAAGGAAGCCGATGCGATCCGCAGTTTCGATTTCAATTTCCCCATGACCCGACGCTCACCGGTGCTGGAAGTCGACCAACTGAGCGTGTCGATGGCACGAATGAAAGACACCCTGGCGAGCTTCTTCCGCATCACCGATACCCTGGGCGCCGAAACGCGCTTTGCCCCGCTGCTGCAACGGGTGCTGTTTGAAACGGTACAAATCGCCCAGGCTCAGGCCGGGCTGATCTATTTGCGTGATAACGACAGCAGTCGCGTGGAGCCATATGGATTGATCATCGATGGCGCACCGCAGTTGTTGGAAACGTTCGATATCCACGGCCACGACCTGCAAACAAGCAGCGGCCCGGCGTGGTTCCAACAATTGGTCAGCGCCAACAATGTGGTGAGCAATCTCGGTGTCGATCAGGCGGGTGACCTGCAGCGAATCCTGCTGGCAATGGCCTCACCCCGCGTTCATCTGATCGGCATCCGCCTGCACAACCGCCACAACGAAACCATTGGCTTGCTGATCCTGCTGGTCAACGACAGCGGCACGCCGGCCGACATGGAAAAACTGCGGCCCGACCGCATCGCCTTCTTGCAAGCGGTGTCCGGCGCCGCTGCAGTGAGCATCGAGAGTCAGCGCCTGCAAGACAGACAGAAGCAATTGCTTGATGCGTTCATTCAACTACTCGCCGGCGCCATCGACGCCAAAAGTCCCTATACCGGTGGGCATTGTCAGCGGGTACCAGAGCTGACCCTGATGCTCGCCCAGGCCGCAGCGGCGAGTAACGCCCCCGCCTTCAGCACCTATCAGCCCACCGAGGATGAATGGGAAGCCCTGCACATTGCCGCGTGGTTGCACGATTGCGGCAAGGTCACGACGCCGGAGTACGTGGTCGACAAGGCCACCAAACTGGAAACCATCAACGACCGGATCCACGAGATTCGCACCCGCTTCGAAGTGCTCAAGCGTGATGCCTGGATCAGTTACTGGCAGGCGCTGGCCCTGGGCGGCGACGAACCCTCACTGGCTGAGCTGCGCGATACGAACCTGTCGGCACTGGACGAAGACTTCGCCTTTATCGCTCGCTGCAATCTGGGCAGTGAGGCGATGGCAGAGGCCGACCTGCAACGGCTCGACAAGCTTTCCCGAATCACCTGGATGCGCACACTGGATGACCGTCTGGGCGTTTCATGGGAAGAGAACAAGCGTCAGGCACGCACGCCCGCGCCGACGTTACCGGTCAGCGAAAAACTGCTGGCGGACAAACCCGCGCATTTGTTTGAACGCGACGAAAACGAGCTGATTCCCGAAGACAATCCGTGGGGCTTCAAGCTGGATGTACCGCGCTACAAATTCAATCGTGGCGAGCTGTACAACCTGAGCATCTCCCGTGGCACGCTGACCCGCGAAGAGCGCTACATCATCAATCACCATATGGTGCAGACGATCATGATGCTCAGCCATCTGCCCTTCCCCGGCCACCTCGACAGCATTGCCGAAATTGCCGGCGGCCATCATGAAAAAATGGACGGCACCGGCTACCCGAAACGTCTGAAACGCGAAGAAATGAGCCTGCCGGCGCGAATGATGGCAATTGCCGATATCTTCGAAGCGCTGACCGCTGCGGATCGCCCCTACAAAAAAGCCAAGACTTTAAGCGAAGCCCTGGGAATCATGGCGACCATGAGCCGCGAGGCACACATCGATGCGCAGCTGTTTGGCTTGTTCATCAACGAAGGCGTCTACATGCAGTACGCCGTGCGTTTTCTCGACCCACAGCAGATTGATGCCGTGGACCCGGCCAGCCTGTTGCACAAGGCTGGCCTCGACGCATGATCAGCAGTCGGTCAAGCGCAGGAAAATCGCCGCCAGTTGCTCGATGCCGGCCTGATCGTGCACACCAAAACGGGCGAGCTTGGGGCTGTCGAGATCGAGCACACCGATCAGGCGACCGTCCTTGACCAACGGCACCACCAGTTCACTCTCCGACGCACTGTCGCAAGCGATATGGCCGGGAAACGCATGAACGTCCTCAACCCGCTGCGTCTGCAGAGTGGCCGCAGCAGCGCCGCACACACCGCGACCAAACGGAATTCGCACGCAAGCGATCTGCCCCTGAAACGGCCCCAGCACCAGCTCTTCGTTGCGATTAATGTAAAAGCCGGCCCAGTTCAAATCATCGAGCTGGTTGAACAGGAACGCCGAAAACTGCGCGGCGTTGGCGATAAAGTCGCGTTCGTCCGCCAGCAGTGATTCCAGTTGTGCGGCCAACATGCCATAGCCTTCGAGGCCCTGGCCGCTCTGTTGCAAATCAATCATGCCTTGTGCTCCAACAATTTCAGTCCCACCCAGTATCGGGCGAATTGGTACGCGCAACGTCCGTTGCGATTGCCGCGGCCGGTGGCCCAGCGCACGGCGAGAATCTCCAGTTCCTCGTCGCGTTGCCAGTTCAGGCCCGCCTTGGCGGCCAACTGGCCGATCCAGTGCTCGACGACGTTCAGGAAGTGTTCTTGCGTAAACGGGTAAAACGACAGCCACAGACCAAACCGGTCCGACAGCGCGATCTTGTCCTCCACCGCTTCGCTGGGGTGCAGTTCGCCGTCGACGCGCTTCCAGTTTTCGTTGTCGCTCTCCTTCTCCGGCACCAGGTGGCGACGGTTGGACGTCGCGTAAAGCAAGACGTTGTCCGGTGCCTGCTCCAACGAACCGTCGAGCACGCTTTTGAGGACGCGGTAATCGCCTTCGCCGGATTCGAACGACAAGTCATCACAGAACAGCACAAAACGTTGTGGCAGTTTGCCGATCTGCTCGACCACCCGTGGCAAGTCGGCCAGATGGTCGCGTTCGATCTCGATCAGGCGCAGGCCCGCCTCAGCGTGTTCCGCGAGCAATGCGCGCACCAGCGAGGATTTACCGGTGCCACGCGAGCCCCAGAGCAAGGCATGGTTGGCCGGCATGCCATCGAGAAATTGCCGGGTGTTGCGCCCCAGCTGTTCCAGTTGACGGTCGACGCCGATCAGATCGGACAAGCGCATGTCTAGGCTGACTTCCAGCGGCAGCAGGTACCCGCTGCGTCCGTCACGCTGCCAGCGCGCCGCCAGGCAAGTGCCCCAGTCAATTATCGGGCGCGTTGCCGGCAACAAGGGTTCGATACGCGCCAAAACCGACTCGGCGCGTTCAAGAAAAGCATTTAATCGGGAATCCACGTCTTTTCCTCGGGCACGTTCACAGTGATGATGGCGATACAGCGACGACACGCAGATGAAATTCCCGCTCCGTGCCTTGTTACAAGGCGATTCGGGATCCTCGGTATCGATGCATGATCGACTATGCTTGAGCAGCGAAGGGAAACGAAAGTGGTTCAACACCCCATGGATATCAAATTCACCCACCGGCTGTCGTACAAGCAAGCCAGGCTTACCGTGCTGGTCGGGTTCATTCTGGGCACGCTGCTCAGCCTGCTGCAAATCGGTATCGATTATGCCAGCGAAGACGCCTCTATCAACCGTGAAATCCTGTCTTTGCTGGAAATCAGCCACAACCCGGCATCACGCATCGCCTACAACATCGATGCCGAACTGGCTCAGGAACTGACGTTGGGGCTGTTGCGCTCACCGGCAATCATTTCTGCGCAACTGACCGACAACAACAATACGGTGCTCGCCAGCGTCAAGCGCCCGGAGCTGCAAAGCGGCTATCGGGTCATCAGTGACTATCTGTTCGGCGCCAAGCGCCGGTTCGAAGATCGCCTGTATCTGGATCATCTGCCCAACGAATCACTGGGCACCCTCAAACTTGAGGTCGACACTTATGCATTCGGCAGCCGCTTTCTGCGCCGCGCCGAAGTCACTCTGCTCAACGGCTTCGCCCGCAGCCTGCTCCTGACCGGCATCCTCCTGGCGCTGTTCTATGTGATGCTGACCAAACCACTGGTGCGGGTGATCCGTGAACTCAGCGGGCGTGATCCGCGCAGTGTCGAGCCCACCACACTGGAATGCCCGACCGGGCACGCCAACGATGAAATCGGCGTGCTGGTCAAAGTCGCCAATCAGCAATTCGAGAACATCGCCACCGAGATCCAGCAGCGACGCAATGCCGAAAACCGTCTGACCGATTATCTCGGCCAACTGGAAAACATCGTCTCGGCGCGCACCGTCGAGCTCAAGACGATCAATGCCCGACTCAGTCAGTCCAACGAAGAACTCGAAGTCGCCCGCAGCACCGCACTGGAAATGGCCGAAGCCCGCTCGGCGTTCCTCGCCAACATGAGCCATGAGATCCGCACGCCGCTCAATGGCCTGCTGGGGATGATCGCCCTGTCGCTCGACGGACCGCTGAATGCCGAACAGCAGCAACAGCTGTCGATCGCCCACGACTCCGGCAAGGTGCTGGTGGAATTGCTCAACGATATTCTCGATTTGTCGAAGTTCGATGCCGGGCAACTCGAACTTGAACACATTCCGTTCGATCTCGGCTCACTGATCGAGGACACCGCCAACCTGCTGTCGCAAAACGCGGCGCCGAGCGTCGAGCTGACGTGCCTGATTGATCCGCATTTTCCGGCGCTGGTTCTGGGCGATCCGACAAGGGTTCGGCAGATCGTCAGCAACCTGCTGTCCAACGCGCTGAAATTCACCCGTTTCGGTCGGGTGGATGTGCGTTTGTCGGCTTACAAGGAGGGTGTGCGTATAGAAGTTTGCGACACCGGCATCGGCATCGCGCAGGAAGCCCAGCTGCGTATCTTCCAGCCATTCACCCAGGCAGGCGCCGGCATCACCCGCCAATACGGCGGCACAGGGCTGGGACTGGCGCTCACTTACAACCTCTGCGAAGCAATGCAGGGACGCTTGACCATCAGCTCAGAGATCGGCTTCGGCAGCCAGTTTTGCGCTGAATTGCCTTTGCCCTGCCATACCCGAGCGCTGGCCCAGCCGCCCCTGCACGGCAAAATTCTCGCCATCACCGCTACCAGCAGCGGTCTGGCGGAGTTGCTGAAGAGTCTGTTGCCGGTGTGGGGGTTGGCCTACGAACAACGCACCATCGACGATTCGCTGCTGGGTGTTACGCCCGATGTGGTGATCACCGATTGCCCGGAGTGCCTGTTCGGGCTGCGTCCGACACTGGTCGCGCCAATCCTGCTGGTGACCGCCTACGGCAGTTTCCTGCCCAGTGAAGAGGCGGCGGCCCTCGCCCCATTGCAACAACAAGCGCGGCCTCTGGCGCGCAATGCGCTCTACCAGAACCTGCGGCGCACCCTGCAACCTGAAGTCGCTACCCTCAACGCCGCGCAGCTCGAACCGTCGACACTGGTCAAACGCGCGAACGTGTTGCTTGTCGAGGACAACCCGGTCAATCAGCTGGTGGCCAAAGGCATGCTCGGCAAACTCGGCTGCGATGTCATCGTCGCCGCACATGGCGCCGAAGCACTGGATCAATTGGAGTACCACGAGTTCGACCTGGTGTTGATGGACTGCAACATGCCAGTGATGGACGGCTACGAAGCTAGCCGCCAGATTCGCCAGAGCGGCCGCTGGCCAAACCTGCCGATCGTTGCGCTGACCGCCAATGCCATGTCCGAGGAACGCGAGCGCTGCCGGGCTGCCGGCATGAGCGACTATCTGGCCAAACCGTTTCGCCGTGAAGAATTGGCGGCGCTGCTGGATCAGTGGATCCCGACTAGGACAGCGCCTTGATCTGCACGAGCAGTTGATCAAGACCGTTGCGCAGTTCGTTGAGCCGGTCCAGGTCCACCCCGCTGTCGCAGAGCAATCGGGCCTTGAGCGGCCCGACCTGATCACGCAGCGCTTGGCCTTGCGGCGTCAGGCTCAGATGCACTTCCCGCTCATCGCGCGCCGAGCGCTGACGCTGCACGAGTTGCAACTGCTCCAGACGCTTGAGCAGCGGCGTCAGCGTGCCGGAATCCAGCGCCAGACGCTCACCCAAGGCCTTGACCGTCGGCTGCTCCGGCGCGGATTGCTGCCATTCCCACAACACCAGCATCGCCAGGTACTGCGGATACGTGAGGCCGAGCTGATCGAGCATCGGCTTGTAGCCACGAATCACCGCCCGAGACGCGGCATACAACTTGAAGCACAACTGACTGTCGAGCTTCAGCGAATCAAGGGACTGGCTGTTCATTTGAGCAGGGCTTCGATCTCGCGGCTAAGATCCTGCGGCTTGGTCGCCGGGGCGAAGCGCTTGACCAACTGGCCATCCTTGCCGATCAGAAACTTGGTGAAGTTCCACTTGATGCCTTGGGACCCGAGTACGCCCGGGGCACGTTTCTTCAATTGCACAAACAGCGGGTGGGCGTCAGCGCCGTTGACGTCGATCTTTTTGAACAGGGGGAAACTGACACCGAAATTCAGTTCGCAGAACTCGCTGATCGCGCCCTCGTTGCCCGGCTCTTGCTTGCCGAACTGATTGCACGGAAAGCCCAACACCACCAGACCTTGATCCTTGTAGGTCTGCCACAGCTCCTCGAGCCCTTTGTATTGCGGAGTGAAACCGCACTTGCTGGCAGTGTTGACCACCAGCACGGCTTTGCCGGCGTAATCGGCCAGGGTTTTCTGCTCACCTTTGATGGTGGTGCACGGGATATTCAGCAGGTTGTCGCTCATGAAAAAGTCTCCGCAGATAGTCGAAGGGCAAACATAGCGAGCAATTAAATTGCGTGCAATTTAATTAATGGGATTACCCCGTGTAGGAGCTGCCGAAGGCTGCGATCTGTTGATCTTTAAAATCAAAAGATCGCAGCCTTCGGCAGCTCCTACAGAAACATCAATCAAACCGCTCGACTGTGCAACTTATTCGCGAGGCACCAGATCCAGGCACACCGAGTTGATGCAATAACGCAGACCGGTCGGTGGCGGGCCATCCGGGAAAACGTGACCAAGGTGCGCATCACAGCGGGCGCATTTCACTTCGGTGCGAATCATGCCGTGGCTGATATCGCGAATCTCGGTCATGGCGCTTTCGCCGATCGGCGCATAGAAGCTCGGCCAGCCGCAGCCCGAATCGAATTTGGTCTTGGAATCGAACAGCGGCTCGTTGCAGCAGACACAGTGATAAACACCGTCGGTTTTGGTGGCGTTGTATTTGCCGGAGAACGGCCGCTCGGTCGCACTGAGGCGGCACACGTTGTACTGCTCGGGGTCGAGCATGGCTTGCCATTCTTCCAGGGTTTTTTCCAACTTTTCCATCATCACACCTCAGCGGCTGAAAAAGCCCGATCTGTACCTTTTCCACGGATCGGGCGGCACGTATGATTGCGCCTCGTTACGCGCCAGTCTGGCAGCCAGACCGGGCGCATTCAAACGGATTCTTGGAGCCACGCGCTCAAGACGTCCGTCTGTGTGTAAACGCAGGAATCCCAGTACGGTTGTCCATCCGCCGCCTGGATCGTTCATTTTCGGGATCACATCGCCATGCAGTTCAGCAAATCGAACAAGCTCGCCAACGTCTGCTACGACATACGCGGCCCAGTGCTCAAGCACGCCAAACGTCTGGAAGAGGAAGGCCAGCGCATCCTCAAGCTGAACATCGGCAACCCGGCGCCGTTTGGTTTCGAAGCGCCGGACGAAATCCTTCAGGATGTGATCCGCAATCTGCCGACCGCGCAAGGCTACAGTGACTCCAAAGGCCTGTTCAGCGCGCGCAAGGCCGTGATGCAGTATTACCAGCAGAAGCAGGTCGAAGGTGTCGGTATCGAAGACATCTACCTGGGCAACGGCGTCTCCGAGCTGATCGTGATGTCGCTGCAGGCGCTGCTCAACAACGGTGACGAAGTGCTGGTACCGGCGCCGGATTACCCGCTGTGGACCGCAGCCGTCAGCCTGGCCGGCGGTAACGCCGTGCATTACCTGTGCGACGAAGGTGCCGACTGGTTCCCTGACCTGGCCGACATCAAGGCCAAGATCACGCCGAACACCAAGGCGATGGTGATCATCAACCCGAACAACCCGACCGGCGCGGTGTATTCGAAAGAAGTGCTGCTGGGCATGCTGGAGCTGGCCCGCCAGCACAATCTGGTGGTGTTCTCCGACGAGATCTACGACAAGATCCTGTACGACGACGCCGTGCACATCTGCACCGCATCGCTGGCACCTGACCTGCTGTGCCTGACCTTCAACGGTCTGTCGAAATCCTACCGCGTAGCCGGTTTCCGCTCTGGCTGGATTGCTATTTCCGGGCCGAAACACAATGCCCAGAGCTACATCGAAGGCATCGACATGCTGGCCAACATGCGTCTGTGTGCCAACGTGCCGAGCCAGCATGCGATCCAGACCGCGTTGGGTGGCTATCAGAGCATCAACGATCTGGTGCTGCCGCAGGGTCGCCTGCTGGAACAGCGCAATCGCACCTGGGAGTTGCTCAACGACATTCCGGGCGTGAGCTGCGTCAAGCCGATGGGCGCGCTGTACGCGTTCCCGCGGATCGACCCGAAAGTCTGCCCGATCCACAACGACGAAAAATTCGTCCTCGACCTGCTGCTTTCCGAGAAGCTGCTGGTGGTGCAAGGCACGGCGTTCAACTGGCCATGGCCGGATCACTTCCGCGTCGTCACCCTGCCCCGGGTCGATGAACTGGAAATGGCCATCGGCCGCATCGGCAACTTCCTCAAGTCTTACCGCCAGTAACTGGCCAGCAGTGCGCAACGACCTAACGTTGCGCACTGTCTGATTCAGCAACACTTCTGCAATCCCCGCTTCCGCTCTCCTTCTACACTTGCGATTCATGCCGATCACGTGCGTCTGACGCAATGGCGACGGGTCGCGAGTGTTCGTCATCCGTGTCGGTGTCTGCTGTGGGAAATGGTGTTATGTGACGAAGAATCAGCTGTAGGACACAGTTTGAAATAGTCACCCAGTTGAATAGCCCGGTGCAGCACCTTATATACCCCGCAGTACGCTACATCTTTAGCTTGAGGAGATTTCTACAACCATGATGCGCATCCTGCTGTTTTTGGCCACTAACCTGGCGGTCGTGCTGATAGCCAGCATCACCCTGAGCCTTTTCGGCTTCAACGGGTTCATGGCGGCCAACGGGGTTGATCTCGACCTCAGTCAGCTGCTGGTTTTCTGTGCGGTCTTTGGTTTCGCCGGCTCACTGTTCTCGCTGTTCATCTCCAAGTGGATGGCGAAAATGAGCACCGGCACCCAGATCATCAGCCAGCCACGTACCCGGCATGAGCAATGGCTGCTGCAAACGGTCGAGCAACTGTCCCGCGAAGCCGGGATCAAGATGCCCGAAGTCGGTATTTTTCCGGCCTACGAAGCGAACGCGTTCGCCACTGGCTGGAACAAGAACGACGCACTGGTCGCGGTCAGCCAGGGCCTGCTCGAGCGGTTCTCGCCCGATGAAGTGAAAGCCGTGCTGGCCCACGAAATCGGCCACGTCGCCAACGGTGACATGGTTACGCTCGCATTGATCCAGGGCGTAGTGAACACCTTTGTGATGTTCTTCGCGCGAATCATCGGCAACTTCGTCGACAAAGTGATCTTCAAGAACGAAGAAGGTCAGGGCATTGCTTACTACGTGGCGACCATCTTCGCCGAACTGGTCCTGGGCATTCTCGCCAGCTCGATCGTCATGTGGTTCTCGCGCAAACGCGAATTCCGCGCCGACGAAGCTGGCGCACGCCTAGCCGGCACCAGCGCAATGATCGGCGCCCTGCAACGTCTGCGCGCCGAACAGGGCCTGCCGGTGCACATGCCCGACACCCTGAATGCCTTTGGCATCAACGGTGGCATCAAACAGGGCTTCGCCCGCATGTTCATGAGCCACCCGCCATTGGAAGATCGTATCGACGCCCTGCGTCGTCTCGGTTAACTGGGGTAAAAACAAAGAGGCCCGCAGAGATGCGGGCCTTTTTTGTGGGGGCCATGTACTTGGCTGTTCATGCAGGCCTCATCGTTGGCAAGCCAGCTCCCACAGTGAATTGCGGTGTATCGAAGATTGGGATAGCACCACGGAACACTGTGGGAGCTGGCTTGCCAGCGATGAGGCCGGAACAGCCAACACAAACTAACGAGGCGAAACCCGATAAACCCGCTCCTCCAGCCGCGTTACTCCCGCCTGCAAGAACTTCCCGCTTTCCTGCAACACATCCTGCACTTGCAGCGTCTGTACCTGCCAGCCAGTACCCAGTAACCGCTGCACCTCATCATCCCCCACCGCAAACGGTGGCCCTGGAATCTGCGCCTGATCGTAATCGAGGGTGATCAGCAGCCCTTTCAAGTCTTGCGGCAGAATCTGCTGGAGCTGCGCCGCATAGCGCTCGCGCATCAGCGGTGGCAAGGCAATCAAGGCTGCACGGTCGTACAGCGCCGTGCACTCCGCCACATCGTCTGCCGTCAGGGCAAAGAAATCGCCGCACCACAGCTCGATGGCGTCAGCGCGATAGACCTTGAACGCCCCGTTCTCGCAAATCTGTGGCTGTAGTTGATGCTCAGTGAAAAAGTCTTCAACAGCCGTCGAAGACAGCTCAACCCCGAGCACCTGATGACCACGCCCGACCAGCCACAGCAAATCCAGACTTTTCCCGCATAGCGGAACCAGTACCCGCGCCGATGCGGGAATGTTCAGATCCGGCCAGTGCCGTTGTAAATGCGGGTTCACCTGCGGCAGATGAAAGCCGATCTGGTTCGACGCCCACTTCTTGTGCCAGAACTCATGCTGCATAAACCCCCCCAAAAATTCGATCAAAAAGCGTTAAAACTTATATTAGATTTAGATCAATGATCTGACTGAAGATGGGCCATCTTAACGCTCAGGAACCCATCATGTTTCCCAGCCTGTTTATTTCCCATGGTTCTCCCATGCTTGCCCTGGAGCCCGGCGCCAGCGGCCCGGCGCTGACACGATTGGCCGCCGAACTGCCCATCCCAAAAGCCATCGTGATTGTCTCCGCGCACTGGGAGAGCCACGAGCTACTGGTCAGCAGCCATCCAGCGCCGGAAACCTGGCACGACTTTGGCGGCTTCCCCCGCGAACTGTTTGAAGTGCAGTACCCGGCGCCGGGCGATCCGCAACTGGCCGCTGAAGTCGCCAATCGGCTGACCGCCAGCGACCTGCCGACGCGCCTTGATCCGCAACGACCGTTCGACCACGGTGTGTGGGTGCCGCTGTCGCTGATGTACCCGAAGGCGGATATTCCAGTGGTGCAGGTGTCGCTACCGAGCCGTGGCGGTCCGGCGCTGCAAACCCGCGTCGGCCGAGCATTGGCGGGGTTGCGCGAGCAAGGGATTCTGCTGATCGGCTCCGGCAGCATCACCCACAACCTGCGCGAACTGGATTGGCATGCCGGCCCGGAAAGCGTTGAGCCGTGGGCCCAGGACTTCCGTGACTGGGTGATCGACAAACTGGCGGCCGGTGATGAGGCAGCGCTGCATGACTACCGCCAGCAGGCTCCGAACGCGGTGCGCAGCCATCCGAGTGATGAGCACTTATTGCCGCTGTATTTTGCGCGGGGTGCCGAGGGAGCGTTCAGCGTGGCGCACAAGGGATTCACCATGGGCGCATTGGGCATGGATATTTATCGTTTCGGTTAAACAGCCAGATCAAAAGATCGCACTCCCCCACTGCAGGAGCTGCCGAAGGCTGCGATCTTTTGATCTTTGATCTTTGCCCTTGAAAAGCAGGCAAAAAAATCCCCGAACCAGTCGGGGATTTTTTATGTTCGATCAATCAGCCAAGGGCGGATCAATCTTCGCGATAGCGACGCAGTTTCAGCTGCTTACCGGCAACGCGAGTGTCCTTCAGCTTGGTCAGGAGTTTGTCCAGACCATCTTCCGGCAGCTCAACGAGGCTGAAGCTGTCACGCACCTGGATGCGACCGATCGCTTCACGGGCCAGACCACCTTCGTTGAGGATGGCGCCCAGCAGGTTTTTAGCGGCGATACCGTCACGCGCACCCAGCGCGGTACGGCAACGAGCACGGCCTTCGCCCAAAGGAATTGGCGCGCGACGCTCGCGATCACCACGGTCCGGACGGTCACCGGTACGCTCAGGACGGTCGCCACGCGGTGCGTTGTTAGGCACCAGTGGACGTTCCTTCTCGATCGCAGCCAGCGTCAGCGCCTGACCATTGGTGGCCTTGCGCAGCAGAGCAGCAGCCAGAGCACGCGGCGTGCAACCGATGTCTGCAGTCAGACGATCCAGCAGCTCACCGTGAGTCGATTCAGCATCGGCAACCAGCGGCGCCAGGCTGTTGGTCAGTTTCTTGATGCGCGCATCGAGAACTGCCTGAGCGTCCGGCAGGCGAACCTCGGCAACTTTCTGACCGGTTACACGCTCGATCACTTGCAGCATGCGGCGCTCACGTGGAGTCACCAGCAGCAGTGCACGACCTTCGCGACCGGCACGGCCAGTACGGCCGATACGGTGCACGTAGGACTCTGGGTCGTACGGCATGTCAACGTTGAACACGTGAGTGATACGTGGAACGTCGAGACCACGAGCAGCAACGTCGGTCGCTACAACGATGTCCAGACGGCCATCCTTGAGCGAGTCAATTACGCGCTCACGCTGGTTCTGGGCGATGTCACCGTTCAGCGCAGCGGCTTTGTAGCCTTTTGCGTCGAGCGCGCTGGCCAGATCAAGGGTCGCTTGCTTGGTGCGCACGAACATGATCAGAGCGTCGAAATCTTCCACTTCCAGCAAGCTGAGAACGGCCGAAGTCTTCTGGTCAGCGTGAACCAACAGGTGAGCCTGTTCGATCGCGGTAACAGTCTGGGTCTTGGTCTGGATCTTCACGTGTTGCGGATCGCGCAGATGGCGTTCGGCAATGGCGCGGATCGACTGCGGCAGGGTCGCCGAGAACAAAACGGTCTGACGGGTAGCTGGCAGAGCCTTGAAGATGACTTCGAGGTCGTCCATGAAACCCAGTTTGAGCATTTCGTCTGCTTCGTCGAGAACCAGGTGGTTCACGGTCGACAGCACTTTTTCGTCACGACGCAGGTGGTCGCACAGACGGCCCGGAGTGGCGACAACGATCTGTGCGCCATTACGGATTGCTTTCAGTTGTGGGCCCATAGGCGCGCCGCCGTAAACGGCCACAACGGTAACGCCCGGCATTTGCTTGGCGTAGGTTTCGAAAGCGGTTGCAACTTGCAGCGCCAACTCACGGGTTGGCGCCAGGATCAGGGCTTGCGGTTCGCGCTTGGCAGGATCGATGCAATGAAGAATTGGCAGAGCGAACGCGGCGGTTTTACCCGTACCGGTTTGCGCCTGACCGATCATGTCCTGGCCGGCCATGATGATCGGGATCGATTGCTGCTGAATAGCCGAAGGCTCTTCGTAGCCAGTCGCGATGACGGCTGCAAGAATGTTCGGATTAAGATTAAAAGCGGCGAATCCGCCGGTTTCCTGGGTCATGGGTCTGCCTCTAAGTGCATCCGCAAAGACCCATGCTCCAAAGCTGCGCATGCCGTGTAAGACTCAAGAGTCGCCCTGGCAGCTTTGTCGGCGGGGATTTGCGAAAACGAATGAAAGAAAAAAAGAAACGTCCAGGAAGAGCCCGCAGTGCGGACATGCAGCCGAAGCTGACTTCGGGGAATTGCGCTACCTTGACGCGGCCTGGCTAAAGGCCGGCGCGCACTATACCGGAAATTACCGAAAAAGGGAGCTTTTTTTATCGCCTGAATCCGTCCGTCACCGTTGTGTAACGGGGTTTTGCGGATAATCGTGCGAAGGTCTATTTTCCAAGGGCCCGGCCCTGCTGAAGATACTGCTTAAACGCTTCACCGACGTGCGGCATGTGGTCGCGGCCCCCTCCCTCCCCGCTCGAGGAAATTCCCATGAATCAGTCCTGTCCTGGTCGCGTCAGCCGGGAGCGCCGTGGTCACCTGCATATGATCGGCCTGGATCGAGCGGCCAAGCGCAATGCCTTCGACCTCGACCTGCTGAATGAGCTGAGCCTGGCTTATGGCGAATTCGAGGCTGACAGCGAGGCGCGGGTGGCGGTGGTGTTCGGCCATGGCGAGCATTTTACCGCCGGTCTGGATCTGGTGAATGCAAGCTCCGCCCTCGCCCAAGGCTGGCAGGTGCCGACCGGCGGTTGCGATCCATGGGGTGTTTTCGTTGGGCCGAGGGTCAGCAAACCGGTGATTGTCGCGGCACAGGGTTACTGCCTGACCATCGGCATCGAATTGATGCTGGCTGCTGACATCAACCTCTGCGCGAGCAATACCCGCTTCGCACAAATGGAAGTACAGCGTGGGATTTTTCCTTTTGGTGGCGCGACTTTACGTTTTCATCAGGTGGCCGGCTGGGGCAACGCGATGCGCTGGCTGCTGACCGGGGACGAGTTCGATGCGCACGATGCGTTGCGTCTGGGATTGGTCCAGGAAGTGATGGCCAGCGAGGATCTGCTGCCCCGCGCGATTGAACTGGCTGAGCGAATTGCGCGACAGGCGCCGTTGGGGGTGCAGGCGACGTTGCTGTCGGCGCGACAGGCGCGGTATGAAGGCGAGACAGCAGCGGCGCAGGGCTTGCCGCCGCTGGTGAAGAAGTTGCTGGCCAGTGAAGATGCCAAGGAGGGGGTGCGGTCGCTGGTGGAGCGACGGCCCGGGATATTCAAAGGGATCTGAGCCGTTGTACAAACCCTTGTAGGAGCTGCCGCAGGCTGCAATCTTTTGATCTTGAAAAATCAAAGCCAAAAGATCGCAGCCTTCGGCAGCTCCTACAGAGGCTCAATTCGCCATTTATGTCGCCGGGCGAATCGCCTTGATCAGCGACTGCAACGAGTAACCCAACCTCGGCGCCAATGCCTCTGCCCGGGCGGCGACCGCTTCCATATCCAACGTCTGATCCAGATCCGCCGGCACCAGCAGAATCACATTGCCCTCCTTCACCGGCAGCTCCCAGTAATGCCGGTGATAAAGCCCGCGCAACAGTGCCGCGCCCAACGGTTTGCCATCATCGGTGGCCCACTGGTTGATCACCAGCCAGCCGCCCGGATTCAGGCGTTTCTGACAGTCACCGAGGAAACTCCAGGCCAGATGCCCGACACCGGGGCCGACGTCGGTATAGAGGTCGACGAAGATCAGGTCCGCAGGCTCGGCAGTCGGCAGCAAATCAAGGGCATCGCCGACGCGGATGTACAAGCGTGGATCGTCATCCAGGCCAAGGTATTCAATGGCCAGACGCGGGACGTCCGGGCGCAGTTCGATTGCCTCGACATCTTCCAGCGGCAGAAACTTGAGGCACGCCTGCGTCAGCGTACCCGCGCCGAGCCCGAGGAACAGCGCACTCTCTGGGTGCTCGTGACACAACGCGCCAATCAGCATCGCCCGGGTGTAGTCATATTCCAGCCAGCTAGGATCGGCAGTGAACACGCAGCTCTGCTCGATCGCATCGCCGAATTCGAGAAAGCGGTAATCGGCCACTTCCAGCACGCGAATCACGCCGAACTCATCCTGTACTTCGGCGAGCAGATGCTCGACGCGCTCCTCAGTCATCTTGTCTCCTGGTGGTCACCGGGCGCGGTGACGCGATGGCACCGCAGTTGTGCCGTGGCAAAGCGGCGATTGTCGACGAAGGGGCGGGAACAGGTCACGCACTAATTGCTGCTAACATGGCCTTCCGTGCGTAGAACCATAGAGACCGTGATGAGCCAACCGTGGAGCCCTGATAGCTGGCGCGCCCTGCCGATCCAGCAACAACCCCAATACCCGGACGCCGCGCACCTGCGCCAGGTCGAGCAAACCCTGGCCAGTTATCCGCCACTGGTGTTTGCCGGCGAGGCGCGGGAACTGCGTCGTCAATTTGCCGAAGTGACTCAAGGCCGCGCGTTCCTGTTGCAGGGCGGCGATTGCGCCGAAAGCTTTGCCGAATTCTCCGCTGCAAAGATTCGCGACACTTTTAAAGTGTTGCTGCAAATGGCGATCGTCATGACCTTCGCGGCCGGTTGCCCGGTGGTCAAGGTCGGACGCATGGCGGGCCAGTTCGCCAAACCGCGCTCGGCCAACGACGAAACCATTGATGGCGTGACCCTGCCCGCCTACCGTGGCGATATCGTCAACGGCATCGGCTTCGACGAAAAGAGCCGCGTGCCGGACCCGGAACGCCTGCTGCAGTCGTATCACCAGTCCACTGCGACGTTGAACCTGCTGCGCGCCTTCGCCCAGGGCGGCTTTGCCGATCTGCACCAGGTACACAAGTGGAACCTCGATTTCATCGCCAACTCCGCGCTGGCCGAGAAGTACAGTCACCTCGCCGATCGCATCGATGAAACCCTGGCATTCATGCGCGCCTGCGGCATGGACAGCTCGCCGCAACTGCGTGAAACCAGTTTCTTCACCGCTCACGAAGCGCTGCTGCTGAACTACGAAGAAGCGTTCGTGCGCCGCGACAGCCTGACCAACGATTACTACGATTGCTCGGCGCACATGTTGTGGATCGGCGACCGCACCCGTCAGCTCGACGGCGCTCACGTCGAATTCCTGCGCGGGGTGAACAACCCGATCGGGGTCAAAGTCGGCCCGAGCATGAACCCCGACGACCTGATCCGCCTGATTGACGTGCTCAACCCGGACAACGATCCCGGGCGCCTGAACCTGATCGCGCGGATGGGTGCGAACAAGGTCGGCGATCACCTGCCGGCGCTGATCCGCGCGGTGCAGCGTGAAGGCAAGCAGGTGCTGTGGAGCTCCGATCCGATGCACGGCAACACCATCAAGGCCAGCAGCGGCTACAAGACTCGCGATTTTGCGCAGATCCTTGGCGAGGTTAAGCAGTTCTTCCAGGTGCACGAAGCGGAAGGCACTTATGCCGGCGGTATTCACATCGAAATGACCGGGCAGAATGTCACCGAGTGTATAGGTGGCGCACGACCGATCACTGAAGATGGCTTGTCGGATCGCTATCACACGCACTGTGACCCGCGGATGAATGCTGATCAGTCGCTGGAGTTGGCGTTTTTGATTGCTGAAACCCTGAAGCAGGTTCGGCGCTGAGATCTTAAATTTGTATCGTTTGAACTGGCCTCATCGCGGGCAAGCCCGCTCCCACAGGGATCTGTGTCGTATACAAAATTGGAGTACGACTCGGTCACTGTGGGAGCTGGCTTGCCAGCGATAGCGTCAGCTCAGACAACACCGATTTGAGCCAACGCCACCCGCAACCGCCCCGCACTCTCGCGCTGACAATTAAGCTGCACCTGCGCCAGTCCCAACCAATCCGCCATTCGCCGCAAATTCACCGCCAGCGCCAACATCCCCTCTTCATCCAGCCCCGGTTCCTCCTCGTGTACCGCATGCACCGCCAGTCGTCCCGATGCTCTCTCGGCACGTAAATCCACCCGCGCGGCAATCCGCTCGTTGTGCAAGAACGGCAACACGTAATAGCCGTACACGCGCTTGTCCTGCGGTGTGTAAATTTCCAGGCGATAACGGAAATCGAACAGACGCTCAGTGCGGCTACGCTCCCAGATCAACGAATCGAAGGGCGACAGCAGTGCACTGGCCGCGACCTTGCGCGGGACTTTCGGCTCCGGCAGGCAGTACGCGATTTGCCGCCAACCGGCGACTTCGCACATCTGCAATTGCCCCGCCTCGACCAGCTCGGACAGTCGCGGACGTGCATCGGCGGGGTTCAAGCGAAAGTAATCACGCAGGTCTTTTTCGGTGGCCACGCCCAGCGCTTCGGCCGCATGCAACAACAATCCACGCTGCGCCTGCGCTTCATCAGGCAACGGTTGTTGCAGGATCGCCGCAGGAATTACCCGCTCCGGTAAATCATACAAACGCTCGAAGCCACGCCGCCCGGCGACGGTCACTTCGCCGGCGGCAAACAACCATTCCAGCGCATGCTTTTCCGCACTCCAGTCCCACCACGAACCGGCTTTGTCCTGGCGAGTCGACACACTGCCAGCACCGAGTGCGCCCCGCTCTTCGACCAAAGCCAGCACTCGACGTACCGTTTCCTGCTGCTCACGACCGAACTTCGCCAACTGTTGATAGATGTCTTTGCCACGCCTGGCTCGCTGCATGCGCCAAGCCAGCAACGGATACATCGACATCGGCAACAACGACGCCTCATGTCCCCAATACTCAAACAGCGAACGACGTCGCCCCGAACTCCAGGCAGCCTGGTCGAGCAGATCGGAAGAATAGGAACCAAGACGGGAAAACAGCGGCAGATAGTGCGAGCGCACTACAGCGTTGACGGAGTCGATTTGCAGCAGGCCCAGCCGTTCGATCAGCCGGTTGATGTGGGGCGCCTTGACGGTCGGCGGCTGGCGCCCGTTGAACCCTTGGGCAGCCAGCGCCAGACGTCGAGCCTGTTTGAGGGAAAAGGACAGTGTCGCGGGCATGAGCATCTCCTTGTCTGCTCGCAACCTACCTCAGTCCAGAAGGTTTTGTGTAGCGATGGACTGATCATTTATGCATCGGATCATCCCAGAACGGCCGCACTGATTCGTGCTCGACGTCGGCACGACTGACCCCGATATCTTTCAACGCTTCGTCGCTCAGGCTGGCGAGCAATTCACGCTCACGGTGAAGCTCGTACCAGCGGCTGAACTTGTGCAGCAAGTCAGAAACCATGTGGCCATGGCCGGAAAATTTTTCTTCCTCTACATACTCTCTTTGACCTTTCATCGTTTTGCTCTCCGTTGTGGATGGCTCAAGTCTCGCGCCAGCGCTAAGATCAATCCAACGAATGTTTCTGATGGTATGCATCACGGAGATTCATCAATTGTCGGCCTACCCCAGTATCGATACCGATGTCCTGCGCACCTTTGTCGCGATAGCCGATCAGGGCGGTTTTACCCGCGCCGGCGAAATGGTCAACCGCACGCAATCAGCGGTGAGCATGCAGATGAAGCGCCTCGAAGAGGACGTGTTGCAGCGCCAATTGTTCGAGCGTGACGGGCGGCAGGTGCGCCTGACTGCGGAGGGCCAGGTGTTGCTCGGCTACGCACGGCGCATCCTCAAACTGCACAGTGAAGTCTTCAATACCTTGCGCGAGCCACACATGGTCGGCACGGTGCGGATCGGCACGCCGGATGATTACGTGATGCGTTTTCTGCCGGGAATTCTGTCGCGGTTTGCGCAGTTCTATCCGTTGATCCAGATCGAAGTGCATTGCGAATCGACCAAACAGTTGTTGCAGCGCACCGATCTTGACTTGTCGATCGTCACCCGCGAACCAGGTAACGAGATCGGTCAACTGCTGCGCAAGGAGCGTTTCGTCTGGGCCGAGGCGCAAAACTTCAGCGCCCACGAGCAGACGCCGTTGCCGCTGGCGATGTTCAACAGTGATTGTTTCTGCCGCTTGTGGGCGTGCAATGCGCTGGACGCGATGGGCCGCGATTACCGCATCGCCTATAACAGCACCAGCCTCTCGGCGCTGATGGCCGTGGTGAGCGCGGGTCTGGCGATCACCGCGCAACTGGAAAGCCTGATCACCCCGGACATGCGCATTCTCGGTGCCGATGAAGATCTGCCGCTGCTGCCCGAGGCCAGCATCATGCTGATCCGCAATCTGAACAATCCATCGCCGATCACCGAATGCCTGGCCGAACACATCGTCGACGGCTTCAAACTTTAAAGGCGAGCATCACCGCGCACAGCACCAGGAAACCGCAGAACAGCCCACGCAGGAGTTTTTCCGGCATGGCGTGGGCGACTTTCACCCCCCAGCTGATGCTGGCCAGACCGCCAATGGCCAGCGGCAAACCGATCATCCAGTCGACTTCGTGGTGTACCGCGTACGTCACCAGAGTGACGCCGGTACTCGGCAATGCCAGCGCCAGCGACAAGCCTTGGGCGACTACTTGCGTGGTGCCAAACAGGCTGGTCAGCACCGGCGTCGCGACCACCGCCCCACCGACACCGAACAACCCGCCCATGGTCCCCGACGCTGCGCCGAGCACGCCCAGCCATGGCCAGGAATAACGCATCTCGGCCGTCGGCGCCGGGCGCTTGCCGAACATTTTCAGCAGGTTGTAAACCGAAAGCACCACGAGAAACGCGACAAAGCCGATGCGCATGGTCTGCGCGTCAATGCCCACGGCCAGGATCGAACCGATCCACGCAAAGCAAAACCCCATCACCGCCAGCGGCAACGCGTGGCGCAGTTCGATGCGATTGCGCTGGTGATAGCGCCACAGCGCCAACATCACGTTCGGCACCACCATCACCAGCGCCGTGCCTTGGGCGATCTGTTGATCAAGCCCGAACCACACGCCGAGCAGCGGGATCGCGATCAAGCCACCCCCGATGCCGAAGATGCCACCCAATGTGCCAAGCGCGGCGCCGAATAGCAGGAACAACAAAAACTCCATCACAGCCGAATTCCTCTTACGTCAGGCGACTCATCCTACGCAGTCACGGCTGGCGGGGAAACGCATAGCAACGCACAATGGCTGTGCCGAATTCGCACAAGCGTTAAACAACATGAATCCCAATCAGTTGACCGATCAACTCGGGCTGTTTCTCGACGTGCTGGAAAGCGGCAGTTTTTCTGCCGCGTCTCGTCGCCATCCACTGACGCCTTCGGCTGTCGCGCGACGCATCGACAGTCTGGAAAGCGCGGTGGGCAGCCAGTTGTTCATTCGCAGCACCCATGCCGTACGCGCCACGCCAGCAGGTCTGGCCTTTGCCGAACGGGCGCGGCGGATCGTCGCCGAACTGCAATTGGCCCGCGCCGAAGCCGTTTCCTTGAGCAGCGCACCGGAAGGTTTGATCCGCATCGATGCACCGGCAGCCTTCGGACGCCGGCATCTGGCGCCAGTGATTGCCGATTTTCTGGTGCTGTATCCGGGCCTGGATGTGCAACTGCACCTGATCGACAGTTTCGTCGACATGCACGGCTCGAATCTGGGCAAGGTCGATCTGGTGCTGCGCGCCGGGCAACTGGCCGACACCCGACTGGTTGCCACTCCACTGGCGAGCATGGTGCGAATCGCCTGCGCGAGCCCCGACTATCTCAAGCGGCGCGGTGTACCGAATCATCCCGCGCAGTTGAGCGAACATGACGGCCTCGACTGGGATGGCCTTGCCCCGCCCTTCGCCTGGCGCTTCGAGCAGGACGGGCAGATGCAGTTGCACCGCCCGGCGCGCATCCGCATGAGCGCCAATAACGCTGAAGCACTGGTGTGCGGCGCGTTGGCCGGGTTGGGCATCGCGCACCTGCCGACGTGGCTGGCCAGCGAATATCTGCTGCGCGGCGAACTTCTGCCACTGTTTTGCGAAAACGGTCTGCCGCAACCCGAAAGCACCGGCATCTACGCCTTGCGCATGGAGCAGCAGACAAACTCGCGCAGCCGCTTGTTGCTGGAATACCTCAAGACCCGCTTCAGCCCGGTGCCGCCGTGGGATCTGGCATTGCAACGGGATCTAGGCAGACTCTGACGTCTGGAAAATTATCTGGCGCATTAAACATTCGAACGCTAGATTCATGAGCATTACTGATCAAGGCTTTGACATGACCACCGAACGCGACACCTGCGATGACCTGCTGCTGGATAATCAGGCTTGCTTCGCCCTGCATTCCACTTCGCTGATGATGACCAAAGTCTACAAGCCCATGCTGCAAGCGATCGGCCTGACCTATCCGCAATATCTGGCGATGATGGTGCTGTGGGAGAAGGATGGTCTGACCGTGGGAGAAATCAGCACGCGCCTGCTGACGGATCCGGGATCGCTAACACCCTTGCTCAAACGGCTGGAAGGTGAGGGTTTGCTCAGTCGCACGCGCAGCCGTGAAGACGAGCGCGTGGTGATTGTCGAGTTGACTGCGCAGGGCCGCGCTCTGCGAGACAAAGCCCAAAGCATCCCGCCATGCATCCTCGGCGCCAGCGGTTTCAGTCTGGAGCGTTTGCAGAGCCTGCAAGCCGAGTTGCAGGCATTGCGCAGTCACCTGCAAGAGAGCCTGAACTGAACCCGGGCTGGACCGAATCCGTGTAGGAGCTGCGGCACGCTGCGATCTTTTGATGTTGTTTTTAAAGATCAGAAGATCGCAGCGTGCCGCAGCTCCTGCAGTTGAACCCTGCGCTGTGCATTTCCCCCTCCCCGCTCAATGCTGATAACTGCTCTGGATCAAGGGTTCTGACGCTCTTGGCGCTCCTCCCGGACTAATGAAGCCAACTATTTCCGAAAATTTATCTTGCGCACTAAATATTAGCGAGCTACATTCACCCCGAACTTAATTAGCGCACAAATAATTAGCGCGATTCGACACACCCAACGAGGACCACACCATGCAAACTCTCTACACTGCAATCGCAACCTCCACCGGCGGCCGTGACGGTCGTGCGATCTCCAGCGACAACGTCCTCGACGTCAAACTTGCCACCCCGAAAGAACTAGGTGGTGCTGGCGGCGCGGCGACCAACCCTGAACAACTGTTCGCCGCCGGCTATTCGGCCTGCTTCATCGGCGCACTGAAATTCGTCGCCAGCCAGACCAAACGCAAAATCCCGGACGACGCCTCGATCACCGCCCATGTCGGTATCGGCCAGATCCCTGGTGGTTTCGGTCTGGACATCGACTTGCACATCAGCCTGCCAGGCCTTGAACAGGTCGACGCACAAAGCCTGGTCGACGCTGCTCACCAGGTCTGCCCGTACTCCAACGCCACGCGTGGCAATGTCGAAGTACGTCTGCACGTCACCGTGTAAACAAGGCAAAACAACGTAACCTGCAGGCACAAAAAAGCCCGACTCAATGGTCGGGCTTTTTCTTTCCGCAAAAAACAGTGCTTATTTGGCACGGCCTTTGTAGGAACCGCCTTCGCGGGTGTCGATTTCGATCTTGTCACCGATTTCGATAAAGTCAGCAACTTGCAGCTCGGTACCGTTGGCCAGTTTGGCTGGCTTCATTACCTTGCCGGAAGTGTCGCCACGAGCCGAACCTTCGGTGTAGTCAACGACGCGCACGATGGTGGTCGGCAGTTCTACCGAAACCAGACGCTCTTCGAAGAAGATCGCTTCGCAAACATCGGTCATGCCTTCTTCAACGAAAGGCAGAACGGCTTCGATGTCTTCAGCGTTCAGCTCGTACATGGTGTAGTCAGTGGTGTCCATGAACGTGTAGGTGTCGCCGCTGATGAAGGACAGGGTCGCTTCTTTGCGGTCGAGGATCACGTCGTCCAGTTTGTCGTCAGCGCTGTAAACGATCTCGGTCTTGTAACCGGTCAGCAGGTTTTTCAGCTTGGTCTTCATGATCGCGCTGTTACGGCCCGACTTGGTGAATTCAGCTTTCTGAACCAGCCAAGGATCGTTTTCGAGACGGATCACGGTACCGGGTTTGAGTTCTTTACCAGTTTTCATTGCGAATATCCGAATTTGGATGGGATTTACATAAATCTAGGCCGCGTATCATATCCAATTTAGGTAAAACTGTACCAGCGCTGCGGCAAGATCGGCCTGCAAGCCTTGTTCCAGACACCATGCTTCGGCATTTTCCTGCAGTTCTGGCCAGTGTTTACGCGCGCTGAGCCATTGATCGCCAATCGGCTGCCCCGCACTCCACGCCTGCCATAGACCGTTCATCGCATGGGCTGCTGCCGGCGAGAGGCCTTTCGTATACAGGGCAAGGAAGGCATCGAGCTTGTCCAGATGGATGTCTTCGTCCTGCTGATAGATGTGCCACAGCATCGGCCGCCCCGCCCACTGCGCCCGGACAAATGAGTCTTCACCGCGCACCGCGTTGAAATCGCAGCACCAGAGCAGGTGATCGTATTGATCCTGACGGATGAACGGCAGCACCTGCACGGTCAGCGCCTGACGGACATCAATCGCTCCGACGGCCAGGGATTCCACCCCGAGCCATCGCGCAACGTCACCGAGAATCCGTCCTTCCGGCACCAGCAAATGGGTGGGCGTCGCGCTAGCCGCCAACACGTCCAGCCAACTGGCCAGCCCGGCGTTCTCGTAGGCAAATAACGAGATCAACTGTGCGTCGGGCGCGCGCTCGATGCCCAGACCTTGCAGGAATTGTCGCTGCGCCTGGGCATCGCGCTGAAACTTCCGTCGGTGCTCAAGCAAACCGCGTTCGCGCAGCAGTCCACCCGTACCGGGGCGGAACCCCGGGAAGAAGAAGATTTTCTGCACCGACTTGTATTTGACCGACGGCAGGCCGTGGCACCCGGTGACCCAGTCTTCGGCACTGAGATAGTCGAGGTTCAACCACAGCGGTGGCTTCTCCCGTTCGGCCATGACGTCCATATAGGCACTCGGTAACTGGCAGGCGAACGCTGCGATCACCACGTCAGCGGCGTCGATGGGCAACCACTCGCTCGGCCAGTGCCGCACCTCTACACCTTGCTGCCATTGTTGCGCGGCGTTGATATCGATCTCTGGACAAATACGTTCGAACGCACGCAGATCATCAACCCACAGCCGCACGGCCAGCGAATGCTCGGCCACCAATTGGCGGGCCAGACGCCAGGTCACGCCGATGTCGCCGTAGTTGTCGACGACGGTGCAAAAAATATCCCAGCGGGTATTCAGTGACGGCATTCAAGACTCCCGTTGGCAAAAGCACCGATTGTCCGCATTAATGAGCTGATGCAGAAGAGCCGACGGCGATTAATCTTCGTGCGACAATCGCCCCTTGCCCGCAACCATCCGCCAGGAGGCAGCCATGCCCTATCGTCCCAACCCGCGTCGCCCCTTGCCTGTTCAGCTTAGCGCGCTGCATTTGACCGGCAGTATTGCCTTGGGTATGTGGCTGGGTTTCCTCGCGATCGCACTGACCTGCTGGCTGCTCTCGCGTTTTGTGTTCAACGAACAATTGGCGCCGGTGGCTCAGGCAGTCCAGCAAATGGCTACTCCACCTGTCGTGCAACCGGTGCCGGACGTTGCGCCGCAGAGTCCGCTGTTCGACCAGTACGAAGAAAACCTGCGCAAGAACGAGCAACAGAATCGTCTGGATCAGGCACGCGAAAGCCGCCGCAATCTGTCGAACCCGAAATGTCAGTTCTGGTTGCAACAGGACCAAACCGCGCCCAGCGAAAAAAGCCGCGCCAACGTTTTGCAATTCTGCGATTGATCATGAACAAACACAGCGTCCACCAACTGATCCTCGACAAGCTGCGCATCGACCTCGATATAGCCGAACGCGCCGCGCAAACCGCTTACGAAACCGCGACCCACGAAGAGAACATCGCCGAGAACAAGTACGACACGCTTGGACTTGAGGCGTCTTATCTGGCGGCGGGGCAAGCGAAACGCGTCGAGGAAATCCGACAGTCACTGGCGCTGTGCCAGAACCTGACGCTGCGCCCCTATGACGAAAACCGTGGCATCGAGGTTGGCGCCCTTCTCGGCCTGGAAGACGAAAAGGGCCGCGAGCAATGGCTGTTTCTGGCGCCGGACGCTGCAGGCTTGAAAATCGATGTGGTGGGTCAACCGATTACCGTCATCACGCCGCGCTCGCCGCTGGGCAAAAGCCTGCTGGGCAAGTTCGAGGGGGATGAGGTGGAGATTCAGGTGGCGGGCACCCGGCAACAATTTGCTGTTACCGAGGTGCTCTGAGGCAGGCGATCAGTGGACCGGCAGTTCGACGCCGTCGAACAGCTCTTCCAGCTCCTGCTTGTTGTGGCAGGCGATGGCTTTGGCCATTACTTCGCGGGTCAGGTGCGGGGCAAACTTCTCGATGAAGTCGCACATGAAACCACGCAGGAAGGTGCCGCGACGGAACCCGATCTTGGTGACGCTCGATTCGAACAACTCGCTGGCATCCAGCACCACCAGGTCGCTGTCGAGTTTGGTATCGACCGCCATTTTGGCGACGATGCCCACGCCCAGTCCCAGACGCACGTAGGTTTTGATCACGTCGGCGTCGGCGGCAGTGAACACCACTTTCGGCGTCAGACCACGATGGCTGAAGGCTTCGTCGAGTTTCGAACGGCCGGTGAAACCGAACACGTAAGTCACGATCGGGTATTCAGCCAGCGCTTCGAGGGTCAGCTTCGGCAGCTTGGTCAGCGGATGGCCCTGTGGCACGACCACGCAGCGGTTCCAGCGGTAGCACGGCATCATCACCAGATCGCCGAACAGTTCCAGCGCTTCGGTGGCGATGGCGAAATCGACGGTGCCGTCAGCCGCCATTTCGGCGATCTGCATCGGTGAGCCCTGATGCATGTGCAGCGCCACGTCCGGGTATTGCTTGATGAAATTGCTGATCACCGGCGGCAGTGCATAACGTGCCTGAGTGTGGGTAGTGGCGATCGACAGGGTGCCTTTCTTCTCGTTGGAGAATTCCTGGGCGATCTGCTTGATGCTTTCAACCTTGCGCAGAATCTCACCGGCGGTGGTGATGATGCGCTCACCGGCGGGGGTAACGCGGGTCAGGTGCTTGCCGCTGCGGGCAAATACTTCAACGCCGAGTTCGTCTTCCAGCAGTCGGATCTGTTTACTGATGCCCGGTTGCGAGGTGTAAAGGCTTTGGGCTGTAGCGGAAACGTTGAGGTCGTGGTGCGCCACTTCCCAGATGTAGCGCAATTGTTGAAGCTTCATATGTATCCCTCAAAGCAGGTAGACGCCACGGGCATCAGCGACGATATATAACTATATTAATGGTTTAAATAATAAATCTAGAACTTTTTTGTCAAATCGCCACTATTCCTGCCTCAGCGATCTTCGCGCCGCCGTCGCTCCACCAACGGCACCAGATAAACCGGGACCTTGGCCAATTGCAGGACCCGCGCCGCCGTGCGCCCCAATGGTGTTTCCGCGCCTACCCCGTGGCTGTGACTTCCTACGATCAGCAGGTCGACAGAGAGTTTCTGCACCTGGTCGAGAATCACCTGTGACGGATCACCCTGCACCACGCGCACGGCACGAATCCGCTGCAAGTCCTGCTCGCCCTCTTCCCCCAGCTCTTCGCGAAAACTCTCCAGTACGCGCTGCTCGATATTGGCGATGACTGTTCTCAGACCCTGGCTATGGAATTCGTTCAACGCCTGCTCGTCGAGATAACTCTGCAACACCGATTCGGCGAACAGCCCCATCGGCTCCACCGCGTGAACCACATACAGATCGGCATCGAACGTCCTAGCCAACGCCAAGGCATGCTGCATCACTAACGGTGCGTACAGACCGAGGTCAGTGGCATACAGCATCGAACGAATCATATGACCTCCTCGCAAGCCAACATGGCGGAGATTTGATTCAGCTTAGCAGTGCCTTGACGAGTACGACGGGCGACGCAACGTCTTGAAGCACGGGGCTTTAGATCGTCGGCTCGTTGCTGATGCCATGCGGCACATGGCCGGTGGCGACCACTTCACGGGCCAGTTCGCAATGACCGGCCTGATCGTCGAAGAACACGTCGGCGGCAAACGCTTCGAGAAACGCCGATTTGGTCAGGCCACCGAGAAACAGGGATTCGTCGAGGCGGATGTCCCATTCACGCAACGTGCGAATCACCCGCTCATGGGCCGGCGCCGAACGCGCGGTGACCAGCGCCGTGCGGATCGGGCAGTCGTCGTCAGGGAACTCGCGCTGCAACAGATTGAGCGCCGCCAGAAAGCCTTTGAACGGCCCGCCACGCAATGGCTCACGCGCCGACTCTCGTTCCTTGGCCTGGAATGCTTCGAGCCCACCGGACTGATAAACCCGCTCCGACTCGTCGGAAAAAATCACGGCGTCACCGTCAAAGGCGATGCGCAATTCATCGCTGGCCGCGCGACTGGCGCCTCCGGACAAAATCGTCGCCGCCGCGAAACCGGCATCCAGCGCAGCGCGCACGTCTTCGGCATGCGTGGAGAGAAACAGGTCGCAACCAAACGCTTTGAGGTAGGGATAAGGACTGCGCCCACCGACGAACGCCGCGCGGGAAATGGCCAGACCATAATGGTGAATCGAATTGAAGACGCGCAATCCGGTGTCGGCGCTGTTGCGCGACACCAGAATCACTTCTACCCGTGCACGGCCGAGACGACTGTTCAGGTTCAGGAGTTTTTCCACCAGCGGGAACGCATCACCCGGCGCGAGGATCTCGTCTTCGTGTTCGATCTGATATTGCCGGTAGGCTTCGACGCCGCTCGACAGGTAAACCTTGTGGCTCTCGCTCAGGTCGAACAAGGCACGCGACGAAATCGCCAGCACCAGTTTGTCATCAATGTTTTTCGCCATGCCTTCCCCCGCCCTGCGCAGAAAACCGACTCACGTGTTGCGTCGGTCAATAAAACTCAATGTTCGATACAACGCTTCGATGCGCGGCAATTCACACCCTGCCGCTTTCGCCGCCGCCAGGGGCCGGGCGTAGATGGCCTCCAGTTCCAGCGGTCGCTTGTGCAGAAAATCGTGGTACATGCTCGGCCAATAGTCGGGCAGTTTCTCGGTCATCGTAAACAGGAAGTCGGCGTAACCGGGCGCCACGTCCTGGCCGCACGCCTTGGCGCCCTGCACAACCTCGGCCATCAACGCCTGGATCAGCGCGCGACTGTCAGCATCGGCCATCAGCGCCGTGGTGCCCGCGCCGAGCAGCACCGAGAGACCGTTGTAGGGAATGTTCCAGATCAGCTTCTGCCAACGCGCCTGATGCAGATTGGGCATCGCCTGAGAATCAATGCCGGCGGCACGGAACAACTCGCAACCCTCTTCGACGATGGCCATGCGCGCCGCATCATCAGTAGCAGGCCCGCTGTGATAACCGACGTTGACTGCGCCGAGCGCCTGATGGGTGATCAGACCCGGGCCGTCGCGATGCACGCAAATCAGGCACAGACCGCCGAGCAGATGCAGGGAGTCCGGCAACAATTCGCGCAGGCTGTCTTCGACGTCCAGACCGTTTTGCAGCACCAGCACTTTCGCGCCTGGCTTGGCCGCCGCAATGATCGACGGCGCCAGCCCGGCATTGCTGGTGGTCTTGGCGCCGACCAGCAGCCAGTCGCATTTTGGCATGTCGTCAGCTGCAGAATAGGCCTGTACCGGATCGAGCTTGAGCGGGCCATGCACCGCACTGTCCACCTGCAAGCCACGCTCGGCGACGGCAGAAAACTCGCTGCGCAACAGAAAGTGCACATCGAACCCCGCCCGCGCCAGCATCAACCCATAGAACCCGCCGATCGCACCGGTGCCGATAATCCCCACCACCGGTTTGTTGATTGTCCCCATTTATGGCAACTCCTCTGCAATTCGACCCAGTGCCTGCGCCACTGCCGTGTTGAGTGCGTCAGCTGTCAGGCGCGTGTGCAACGCACCAAAGAACTCGCCGTCGCGCACTACAAACAGCGCCGGCAAATGAAAGACCTGATAACGCTCGACCAGACCGCCGTTGTTGCCCGCATCAATCCAGCACAGACGATCCACCGCCAATGCGAATCCCGGCAACACTTCGCGGGCGAAGCGGCAACTGGCGCAGCCGACGCTGGTGAAAATCACCAGCGAAACGCCGCTCATCGCCAACAGCCTTTGGTCGGCGTCGAAATCGGTCAGTTCGGATTCGACCACTATACTGGGGGAAACAATGTCAAATGGCTGACACAGGGAGTCTGTGCTCATGGGACGTTTCATTCCTCATCCGGACGAAGTGCCGGTTGAACTGACGTTGCTCACGCCCGAATGTATTTCCAGGCAACAGCTGCACACTATCAGCCTCGGCGGCATCGCTTGCAATTACCACCGTGCCTGGCGCCATGGCACGGCGCTGCAAGTACGCCTGCCGACACTCAACGCCGACATGTGTTTTCCGGGCTATGTGGCGTGGTGTCTGCGCCGCAAAAAAGGTTATCTGGTGGGCATCGCCTTCACCGACGAACAAACGCTGTTCAGTGCACGAATGGGTGAGCAGGTGTGTCAGATTGAACGCTACTGCCGCATCAACGACGCCCACGATGGCCTGCAGAATATTCAAGCGGCGGCCCTGCAATGGGTCGAACAACACGCCGACGAGTTCTCCCACGACAGCGTGAGCAAGGCTTTTACCCTGCCAGTGCTGGATTAAAGCGGCGTTTGCCCATTGTCGAGCAGCGCCTGACGCGCTAAGGTTCCGCTCCCCGACGCGCTTAAATCCGCTGTGCTCCGCCGCGCGGGGATCGCTGGCGGCCGGCACCCGTGACCTGACGAGTAAACGATGGCTGATTTACCGATCAACGACCTAAACGTCGCCTCTAACGAGACCCTGATCACACCTGATCAGCTCAAGCGTGATATCCCTCTGAGCGACGCCGCCCTGCGCACCGTCACCAAGGGCCGCGAAGTCATTCGCAACATTCTTGATGGCACCGACCACCGTCTGTTCGTAGTGATCGGCCCGTGCTCGATCCACGACATCAAGGCTGCCCACGAATACGCCGAGCGCCTGAAGGTGCTGGCCGCGGAAGTCTCCGACACCTTGTATCTGGTCATGCGCGTGTATTTCGAAAAGCCGCGGACCACCGTCGGCTGGAAAGGCCTGATCAACGATCCGTACCTGGACGACTCGTTCAAGATCCAGGACGGTCTGCACATCGGTCGTCAGTTGCTGCTGGACCTGGCTGAAAAAGGCCTGCCGACCGCGACCGAAGCCCTCGACCCGATCTCCCCGCAGTATCTGCAGGACCTGATCAGCTGGTCGGCCATCGGCGCGCGTACCACCGAATCCCAGACTCACCGTGAAATGGCTTCCGGCCTGTCCTCGGCAGTCGGTTTCAAGAACGGCACCGATGGCGGCCTGACCGTGGCGATCAACGCCTTGCAGTCGGTCTCCAGCCCGCACCGTTTCCTGGGGATCAACCAGGAAGGTGGCGTGTCGATCGTCACCACCAAAGGCAACGCTTACGGTCACGTGGTGCTGCGTGGCGGCAATGGCAAGCCGAACTACGACTCGGTCAGCGTTGCGCTGTGCGAGCAGGCGTTGAACAAGGCGAAGATCAAGCCCAACATCATGGTCGACTGCAGCCACGCCAACTCCAACAAGGATCCGGCCCTGCAACCGCTGGTGATGGAAAACGTCGCCAACCAGATCCTCGAAGGCAACCAGTCGATCATCGGCCTGATGGTCGAGAGTCACTTGAACTGGGGCTGCCAGGCGATTCCGAAAGACCTCGCCGATCTGCAATACGGCGTGTCGATCACCGATGCCTGCATCGACTGGTCCGCTACCGAAAACACCCTGCGCAGCATGCACGCCAAGCTCAAGGATGTTCTGCCAAAACGCCAGCGCAGCTGATACGCGTTTTACAGGCATAAAAAAACGCCGGGCATTGCCCGGCGTTTTTGTGTGTGCGATTCAGATCTTTGCGGCGCGGCGCTGGTGACGCTCCATGTAACGCTCGACGTAGGAGCAGGATGGAATCACCGTGTAGCCCATTTCTTCGGCATATTGCAGCGCGCTTTCGGTCAGCGCCGCCGCAATGCCACGACCGCGCAAGGCGTTGGGCACGAATGTGCGATAGATATCCAGGGTCTGTTTCCCCAGATCCATATAGGTCAGGTAGGCACGATGACCGTCCACATTGGTCTCGAACTGATGACCAGCCTGGTCATGGTGGATGGACAACGCCTCGCTCATCACTACTCCTCGCGGGTCTTGGATTCTGACCCCTACCTTACCGATGTTTTTCCGGCGAAGGAACATCTACGCCACCCCGTGCCGGATCGACACCGAGAAGAGACACACCGATCTCGTACAACCGAGCACCTGATAAATAGTAGGCACCATTGGCAAAATTGCTCAAGGTACGCTCGTCATCAAGCGGGTTGACGCGGGTTGCTCCGATGGACGCAGGGACGGTTTGGGAGAAGATCTTCCCGGGCCGCTTACCTGAACATTGCCGGATGTTGAGACTTAAGACGTGCAACCTTTTTTAAAGTCACCTCAACATGGACAAAGATAAGCGAAGCAGCACGCAAAATCAGAACAAAAGTGTGGACGAATCCATCTAGAAAGACTTTAGCCAACACTGCAAAAACAACACGCTTCGACGGGAACTTTTTCTGTTTGACTCGCTCAGCGCGGGGCTTGCAGCTGGTTGTTTTTTAAACAGACCAGTTAAAAGTTGCTCGAAAAAGAATCAGCGCCTACAATTTTTTTGCTTCTTGCTCTACGTCAGTTTACTTACTACAAGTAATGGGTAGTATGTACGCCGGCTATTTCCTCAATCGGAGGAGACAGCCACTTAATTGAAAGTCCTTGAAGGGGAACACGATGAACAACGTTCTGAAATTCTCTGCTCTGGCTCTGGCCGCAGTTCTGGCTACCGGTTGCAGCAGCGCATCGAAAGAAACCGAAGCACGTCTGACCGCTACTGAAGACGCAGCTGCTCGCTCCCAGGCTCGTGCAGACGAAGCTTACCGTAAAGCTGATGAAGCTCTGGCTGCTGCTCAAAAAGCACAACAGACTGCTGACGAAGCTAACGAGCGTGCTCTGCGCATGCTGGAAAAAGCTAGCCGCAAGTAATAGTCCTTCGGGATTGTTATCAAGCCGACCCATATTTTGGGTCGGCTTTTTTGTGCCGGATGCTTTTGTCCGGACAATAAAAAACCCGCCGACGCTCACGCATCGGCGGGTTCTTTGTCTGAGCTTACTGCTGCAGATCGATCGGGGCGCTGGAGACCATCGGCGCCGAGGTGCCAGGCGTACCGATTTCGGTTGGCAGGCCATCTTCGGCTGCAACTACATCGCGCACCACATCCCAATTCATGCGCAGGTTGTTGGTGATGTCTTCACGCTTGAGCATCGCGTTGATCACCGCCGTGTGCTTGTCGACCACTGACGGATTGCCTTTGTCGTCGATCGGCGTGTGCGCTTCCAGATAGACCTTGCCGCCACTGCGACCGAACTTGTACGCATCATTGAGGATGCGCACCGAAGTCCCGACCGGCACCATGCCAGCCATTTCCAGCACGTTGTTGTTGAACATGCGGAAGCAACCGTGGCTGGTGCGCATGCCAATGCCGAACTTCTTGTTCGACCCGTGGATCAGGTAACCCGGCGTGCCCAGGGTGAACTTGAACGGGCCCAGCGGGTTGTCAGGGCCGGCCGGCACTACATTTGGCAGCGGATCACCATCAGCGGCGTGTTCAGCCTTGATCGACGCCGGAGGCGTCCAGGTCGGATTAGGGGTTTTGGCGATGATGGTGGTGTGCGCGATCGGCGAACCCCAGCCTTCACGGCCGATACCCAGCGGGAAGGTGTACACCACGTTCCGGCCTTTGGGGTAGTAATAGAGGCGGTATTCGGCAAGGTTGATGACGATACCTTCACGCGGGCCCGGCGGCAGAATGAAACGCGTCGGCAGAACGATCTCGGTACCGGCACCTGGCAGCCAGGCATCGACGCCCGGGTTGGCCGCGACCATTTCCGAATAGCCCAGATCGTAGGTGGTGCCCAGATCGGCGAAGGTGTCTTCGTACTTGGCTTTGATCACTTGCACCTGGCCGACGATGTCTTCACCGGGTGGTGGCAAGGGAAGCTCCAATGCAGCAACGGGACCGGCCACACACAGGGCGGCAAGTGACAGGCAGCGGGTGACGGCAGGAAAGCGCGGCAACATCCGGAAAATCCTTCGCGTGATCAACAAGGGTATAAGAGCGCGATTGTACACTGCACTTGGAATATTCGGGGAGACAGGCCGATAGACCGTGCCTGCGCTCTTTTTTCTTAAAGCTCGAAACGCAACTCGGGCCAGATCGGCGAAGTGCCGCGCTTCTGCGACTCAAGGATCGCCCGGCACAGCGAGCACAGGCGCTGGTCCTGAAACACCCGGCGATCAACGCTCGACCAGCGCGGTTGCGCCGGCAGCAGGCTGCCGCACAAGGTGCGATCGGCCGAGCCACCGAGTTCGAGTTGACGGGTCACCAGATGCACCCGCACTTCCTGGCAGGCGAACAGATCCAGCTGCTCGTCAGGCTCGATCAGTTGATAGGCAAAAAGGGACCAGGCAGAACGCGACATCGGGGCCTCCGATTAAGGGGGCGCCACATTAGCCGAAAGCCTGCCGCTAGAAAAGCCTCAAAGCAGCGGTTTCAGCGTCGGCCAGACATTTTCCAGCAACTTGCCTTGAGCCCCGGCCGCCGGGTGCAGACCATCGGCCTGCATCAGGTCCGGATGACCGCCCACGCCGTCGAGGAAAAACGGCACCAGCGGGATTTTCCTGTCGTCGGCGAGTTTGCCGTAAACCTCGGCAAAAGCATCGGTGTAGCGCTTGCCATAGTTGGGCGGCAACTGCATGCCCAGCAGCAGCACCTTCGCGCCGCTTTGTCGCGAACTGTCGATCATCGCCGCAAGGTTTTGTTGCAATTGCGTTGGCGGCATTCCGCGCAGGCCGTCATTGCCGCCCAGTTCGAGGATGACCAGATCAGGCTTATGCTCTGCAAGCAGCGCGGGCAGCCGCGCCAGGCCTCCGGCACTGGTGTCGCCGCTGATGGAGGCATTGACCACTTTATCGTCGAAACCCTCCTGTTCAAGCCGTTGCTCAAGCAACGACACCCACCCCAAACGGGTATCCAGGCCGAAACCGGCGCTGATACTATCGCCAACGATCAGGACAGTACCCGCCGCTGCGTTCTGGGCCATGCACATCAAGGCCAGGCCAGCACTCAAAAACCATACACGCATCGGATTCTCCATGGGCGCAAGCATTCTCACCGCGAAGAACCTCAGCAAAGTGGTTTCCAGCGCGGAAGGTGAACTGACTATCCTGCACGAACTCAGCCTGGAACTGAACAAGGGCGACAGCCTGGCCATCGTTGGCGCGTCCGGTTCCGGCAAATCCACCCTCCTGGGCCTGCTCGCCGGGCTCGACTTGCCCAGCAGCGGCGAAGTCACGCTGGCCGGCCAGGCTCTGAGCGGTCTCGACGAAGACCAGCGCGCGCGCATTCGTGCCGAGCACGTTGGTTTCGTCTTTCAGTCATTCCAATTGCTCGACAGCCTCAACGCCCTGGAAAACGTCATGTTGCCGCTGGAGCTTGATGGCCGCAAAGACGCCCGTGAGCGCGCCACCCAATTGCTGCAACGGGTCGGCCTCGGCCAGCGCCTGACGCACTCACCGCGCCAATTGTCCGGTGGCGAGCAACAACGCGTGGCGATTGCCCGGGCGTTTGCTGCCGAACCTGACGTGTTGTTCGCCGATGAACCCACCGGCAACCTCGATAGCCACACCGGCGAGCGCATCAGCGACTTGCTGTTCGAATTGAACAAGGAACGTGGCACCACTCTGGTGCTGGTGACCCACGACGAACGCCTGGCCCATCGCTGCCGGCGTCTGATCCGTCTTGAAGCCGGGCTGTTGGTCGCCCCCCTGGAGCCTTGATGGCACGTCTGCCGATGTTGCGTCTGTTCAGCCTCGCCCTCCGCCAACTGCTGCGCGATGCCCGCGCCGGAGAATTGCGGGTTTTGTTCTTCGCCCTCGTCGTGGCGGTGGCCGCGAGTACCGCCATCGGGTATTTCGGCGCTCGCCTCAACGGCGCCATGATGTTGCGTGCCACCGAGTTTCTCGGCGCAGACCTGGTGCTTGAAGGCAGCTCGCCGGCCCGTGAGGAGCAGATCAGGAGCGGCACCGAGCTGCGTCTGAACCATGCGCAAGTGGTGGAGTTCTCCAGCGTCATCGCCACCGACAACGGCATTCAGTTGTCGAGTATCAAAGCGGTTGATCGCGCTTACCCATTGCGCGGCGAACTGAAAAGCGCCCCGGCGCCCTTCGCCACTGAAGAGACCGGCGGCGAACCACAACCGGGCGAAGCCTGGGTCGAGGCACGTCTGCTGACTGCGCTGGATCTGAAGATCGGCGACAGCATCGATGTCGGCTCGAAGACATTGAAGCTGACCCGGGTGCTGACCTACGAGCCGGATCGCGCCGGCAACTTCTACAGCCTGACGCCACGGGTGCTGATCAATCTCGACGATCTTGCCGCCACCGCAGTGGTGCAGCCCGGCAGTCGGGTGAGCTACCGCGAACTGTGGCGCGGCGAGCCGCAAGCGCTGGAAACCTATCGACAGTTGATCAAACCGGGACTCGCGGCGAACCAGCGGATTCAGGATGCCCGCGACGGCAACCGACAGATTGGTGGTGCGCTGGGCAAAGCCGAACGCTATCTGAACATGGCCAGCCTGGTCGCGGTATTGCTGGCCGGGGTGGCCGTCGCTCTGTCGGCAAATCGCTTCGCCAGCCGTCGTTTCGATGCCAGTGCGTTGCTGCGTTGCCTCGGCTTGTCACGCCGCGAAACCATGGTGTTGTTCAGCCTGCAACTGACGGTACTGGGTCTGCTCGCCAGCCTCAGCGGCGCTTTGCTTGGATGGTTGGCACAGTTGGGTTTGTTTGCGCTGCTGCATGATCTGTTGCCGAGTGATGTGCCACCGGGCGGCCTGTTTCCGGCCATCGCCGGGATCGGCACCGGGTTGGTGGCGCTGGCAGGTTTCGCCCTGCCGCCGCTCGCCGCGCTGGGTCGTGTACCGCCATTGCGCGTGCTACGCCGCGACATGCTGCCGATCCCATCGAGTACCTGGATGGTTTACGGCGCCGCTTTGGGCGCTCTAGGTCTGATCATGTGGCGCCTGAGCCTTGATCTGCTGCTGACGTTCGCACTGCTCGGCGGTGGCGTCGTCGCTGCGCTGGTGCTGGGTGGCCTGCTGCTGTTGTTGCTGCAAAGCCTGCGGCGGATGCTCGCCCGTGCATCGTTGCCGTGGCGTCTTGGCCTCGGCCAACTTTTGCGCCACCCACTGGCCGCAGCGGGTCAATCGCTGGCCTTCGGACTGATCCTGTTGTCCATGGCGCTGATCGCGCTGTTGCGTGGTGAACTGCTCGACACCTGGCAGAACCAGCTGCCAAAAAACGCGCCGAACTACTTTGCCCTGAATATTTTGCCGGCGGACAAGCAGGCTTTCACCGATCACCTGATCAAGGTGTCTGCGCAAGCGGCGCCACTGTACCCGGTCGTGCCGGGGCGGCTGATCAGCATCAACGGTGAGCCGGTGCGCCAAATCGTCAGCAAGGATTCTGCCGGCGACCGCGCGGTGCAACGTGACCTCAGCCTGACCTGGGCCGCGGATATGCCGGCCGGCAACAAACTGACCGCCGGATCGTGGTGGACCGATCAGCCAACCGGTGATGTACCGGGTGTGTCAGTGGAAGGCAAAGTTGCCGAGAGTCTCAAGCTCAAGCTGGGCGATCACATGGTGTTCAGTGTTGGCGGAGTCAATCGCGAAGCGAAAGTCACCAGCCTGCGCGATATCAACTGGGACAACTTCCAGCCGAACTTCTTCATGATCTTCCAGCCCGGCACATTGAAGGATCTGCCAGCGACCTACCTGACCAGTTTCTATCTGGCCGCGGGTCACGACCAGCAGATCGTCGAACTGTCGCGCGCCTTCCCGGCGGTGACCATCCTTCAGGTCGAAGCCTTGCTTGAGCAACTGCGCAGCATCCTCGCCCAGGTCACTCTGGCGGTGGAATACGTGCTGTTGTTTGTCCTGGCGGCGGGCATGGCCGTGCTGTTTTCCGGGTTGCAAGCGACGCTGGATGAACGCATCCGCCAAGGCGCGCTCCTGCGTGCATTGGGTGCGGAGCGGCAATTGCTGATCAAGGCGCGGCGCATCGAGTTCGGCCTGCTCGGCGCGGTCAGCGGTTTGCTCGCGGCAATTGGCTCGGAAGTGGTGAGTCTGGTGCTGTATCGCTACGCGTTCGATCTGCCGTGGCATCCGCATCCGTGGCTGCTGGTGCTACCGCTGATTGGCGCAGTGCTGATTGGCGGCGCTGGCGTGTTCGGCACGCGCCGGGCACTCAATGCAAGTCCGCTGACAGTGTTGCGCGAGGGTTGATAGACTCAAGCGCTCGTCACCACAAGAAGTTGCCATGAGCCGTTATCGCCCTCCCCGCACCGCCGGCACCGCGCTTATCACCCCTGAGGGTGAAGCGCGGATGCGCGCCGAATTCCATGAGTTGTGGCACGTGCGCCGCCCGCAAGTGACGCAATCGGTCAGTGAGGCGGCGGCTCAGGGGGATCGTTCGGAAAACGCTGAATACACCTACGGCAAGAAGATGCTGCGCGAAATCGACAGTCGTGTGCGCTTCCTCACCAAACGCCTGGAAGCACTCAAGGTTGTCAGCGAAAAACCCAGCGATCCGAACAAGGTCTACTTCGGCGCCTGGGTCACCATCGAGGACGAAGAAGGCAAGCAATCGCGCTACCGCATCGTTGGCCCGGATGAACTGGATCTGAAGCTGGGCCTGATCAGCATTGATTCGCCGTTGGCCCGCGCCTTGATTGGCAAGGCGCTGGATGCCGAAGTGCGCGTGCAGACCCCGACCGGCGAACAATGCGTTTACATCGTGGCGATCGATTACCCGTAATCAGCGGCGGGTAATCAGCCCCTGCCGCGCGACACGCACCAGTTGCCTGATCATTTCAGAGGCCTCTTCCTGACTCGGCGACTGAATCACCGCCAGATCGAAACTGTCACTGGCAAAACGCTTCAGCGACTCGCCGTCCTCAACGAACTGGATCAGGAACGCGGCAGGACCGCCGCTGCGCCGTGGCCAGCCATCGAGATAACGCAACAGCGTCGGCTGATGTTTACCGCCAAGGAGGATTTTTGGATTGCGCTGGGTGATATGTGCCGTGATCGGCGCGGGACGTGCTGGAGGGCGTAATGCATTCATTGGTCGTGTCTCTGCCTCAAAAGTCTGCATGGCAGGTGAGAGGCAACACCGAACCAGCGCTTTAGCGGTATTTCGAAGCCCTGTTCCGGCTTCTGACAGTGACTGATCGAGTCACCTGGCGCCCCGCAAGTAGCTGTTTAAATCGGCGCATGGGCAACATCCTAGAGAACGTGACCGATCAGTGTCAAGAATCAGCCACAACAAAAAAGGCCCGCACAATGCGGGCCTTTTGCTTGAGCCAGAGCGGTCAACCGGCGATGGCGCGGTCCACCGATAGCTTGCCGGCGCCCTCGATCAGCACCGCGAGGCTGCCACCGAGCAAAGCCAAGGCGAACTCGTAACCGTTGTTGGCCATGAACAGACCGTTGCTGATGTGCACGGTGAAGATCGCCACCAGCGACAGGACGGTCAAACCCAATGCTGCCGGACGGACCAGCAGGCCGATGATCAGCGCCAGGCCAGCGAAAAACTCGGTGCCACCCGACAGAACGGCCATGGCGTAACCCGGCGTCAAACCCAGGCTCTCCATGTACTGCGCAGTGCCGGCAAGTCCATACCCACCGAACATTCCGAAGAGTTTTTGTGCGCCATGTGCGGCGAAAATCACGCCGACCACGATGCGCAGGATGGTCAGGCCGTAGCCAGCGCGGGTGAACAGTACCTTGTTGATCAGAGAGCTCATGCTGCGTTCCTTGTTTTGCGAAAGTGTGTGTGGTTTGGCCGCTATATTAATCAGTTATTTTCATGTTTAAAGCGCAAATATTTCGCCATAACAATCGATTTATTTGATTATTTCCGTGAGACAACTTTCTGTCCACCGGGCTCCAACGACTCCCGCTCCCGATCGAACGCCAAGTAATACTTGTTCACGCTATTAACATAGCTGACGGCACCCATTCCTACCTGCTCCATGGCAATACGCTCGACCTGGAAGAACCACTGGTTGGGATTGAGTCCACGGCGCCGCGCTTCGGCGCGCATGCCTTGCACTCGCTCAGGGCCGATGTTGTAGGCCGCCAGCGTGAACGCCATGCGTTCGCGCTCGTTAAGTTTGGGACTGTTGAAGAACTTGCGGCGGATCAGCGCCAGGTACTTGGCCCCGGCCTGCACGTTTGCATCAAGATTCTGGATATTGTTCACGCCGACGCGCTGGGCGGCGGATGGCGTGATCTGCATCAGCCCGGTCGGGCCACTGCCGCTGCGGGCGTTGGGTCGCAGCGCCGATTCCTTGAACGCCAGCGCTGCCAGGTTCAACCAATCCATATTTTGTGCAGCAGCGTGTTTTTGCAGGGTCGGACGCAGTTTTTCCAGACGCTGACGGTCGGCCTTGGCCAACGGATAGTGAACCTTATAGAGCCTGCGATAAATGCGCAGAAACGCTGCGTCTTCGTTCGCCGGTTTCTTGTAACCGCTGATGAAGCGGTCGACGCTGGCCCGCAACATCGACGCATCACGGCGCACGAACCAGTTTTCCTCACCCGGCTCACTGATCACCAGTTGTCGATCAACACGCAGCTTGGGCAGGATCTTGCCCCAGCGCTCGGCGATCGGCAGTTCAACGACGGTCAGGTGAAAAATGCCGCCCTGAACCATCTCCAGCACATCCTCGACGGCCAGCGTCGGATCGACCCATTCGATCTTGATCGGCGCGAGTTTGTGCAACGCCAGTTTTTGATTGAGCTGACTGATCGCCTCCCCTGCTGCGCTACCTGTGGGCAGCGCCAGGGTTTTACCGGCGAGTTGCTCGACCTTGGTGTAGCGCCGCTGGCCTTTGATGCCCACCAGCACCAACGGCACGTTGCTGGCGATCGGTTCACTGCTGGCCACCGCATAACCCGGTTGCAGTTCGAGCAATTCCCCGGGCGCCACCAGGTCACCTTCCCCACGCTGCAACGCGCCGAGCAGTTGATCCTTGGCTTTGGGAATGATCTTGAGGGTAATTTCCTGGCCATCCCGGGAGTGGCCATTGAGGTATTGCTCGAAGGCACGCAGGCGATGGTATTCGACGCCGATGGCCTGGCCCTGGACTTCACCGGAACTGTTACGGCTCTGGTTGACCAGCACCCGCAACACGCGGCTGCTGCGAATCTCCGAAAGATCGCGGACTTTGGCGGCGGGCACGGCTTGTAGCGGCCCGGGCAGACGCGCAACCGCCGTCATTGGCAGTAGCAAAGATGCACACAACAGCAGCAAAACCGAGGGACGAATCATCCACTCTCCGGAAAGGATATGGGGCGAAATCACCGCGCAACGGTTGAAATCACCGACGAAAACAGAGCGCCTGGAGCGCTGGCAACGTGCGAGAGACTGGCACAGTGATGGCATGCTGCCAACCCAAGCTGTTTCGCGGCATCAAAAGACAGCGATAACTCTTTGTAGTTCTTGGCTTTTCTTATGAATCTACAGCTCTGGTATGCTTTCCGGCCTTCGGCCCGAGGTAGCAACCATGCAACTCATCGATATCGGCGTCAACCTGACCAACCCAAGTTTCGCCGACAAACACCAGGCCGTACTCGACCGCGCCTATGCCGCCGGGGTCTGCCAACTGGTGCTGACCGGCACCAGCGTCGAGGGGAGCGAGCAGGCGCTGGAACTCTGTCAGCATCTGGATGAAAGCGGTCAACGACTGTTCGCCACCGCCGGGATTCACCCGCATTCGGCCAGTGACTGGAACGCTGACAGCGCCCGACGCCTGCGCAGTTTGCTGAAGGAGTCCAATGTGGTCGCGGTGGGTGAATGCGGGCTGGATTTCAACCGCGATTTCTCGCCGCGCCCGCAGCAAGAAAAAGTCCTCGAAGAACATCTGGCACTGGCCGTTGAACTGCAATTGCCGGTGTTCTTGCACGAGCGCGATGCCAGTCAGCGCCTGCTGGAGATTCTCAAGGATTTCCGCGATCAACTGCCCGCCACCGTGGTGCATTGCTTTACCGGCGAACAAAAGGCGCTATTCAGCTATCTCGACCTGGATCTGCACATCGGCATTACCGGCTGGATCTGTGACGAGCGCCGAGGCACGCATCTGCATCCGCTGGTCAAGGAGATCAAGCGCGGGCGGCTGATGCTCGAGAGTGACGCGCCGTATTTGCTGCCACGCACCCTGCGACCGAAACCGAAGAACGGACGCAATGAGCCGGCGTATCTGACTGAGGTGTTGCGTGAGGTGGCGTTGCATCGGGGTGAGACCGAGGAAGATCTGGCGGCGCACACGACCGCTTGCAGCCGGATATTTTTTGGTCTCCCTGAATTGGCCTGAACATCAAAAGATCGCAGCCTTCGGCAGCTCCTACATGGACGGCATTCCCTTGTAGGAGCTGCCCGAGGCTGCGATCTTTTTCTTTCACCACCGGATCTGTTGACCCACATCAAATCGGCTCCCCTGCATAGCGGCACAATGCTGGCACCTTGCCAAAACTGTTTCCGCTATCAGAGAAGACCTCCATGGGTGCCTGGCTTAGCAACATCTCGCTGAAATACAAATTCTGGGCGGTCAACGCGGTCGCCTTCGTCACCACCCTGCTGCTGGTGTTGTATGCCGTTCAACTCGAACAGCAGGCGCGCAGTCACGCAGCCCAATCGTCGGCGCAAACTCAGGCGCAGTTGCTCAAGGCCTGGCCTGCCGGGCAACCGCTGCCCAAGGCCGAGCAAGTGCTGACGTTTAAACGCGGCGAAGTACCGCGCCTCAACAATCAGCCGCTGCTGGAAATCACCGAAAGCAATGGCTGGCACGAGATCAATCACCTGCCACTGTTCGGCGACAACCTGCTGATCGGCGCCGAAGTTTTCAGCCGCGCCGACGGTCAGCAAGTCGCGGTCGTCGCTTATGGCCCGAGCCTGACTCAAGTGTTCGGAGAACGCTTCGCCAATTACGCGGTGGCGGTGTTCATCCTGATGCTTGCCATGCTTGGCGCTTCGCAGCTGCTGATCCGCTTCCTGCTCAGCCAACTGAACACGTTGAAAGACGTGATGCTGCACGTTGAAAAAAGCGGCGACCTCTGCGCCCGCGTGCCGCTGGCCGGCAAGGATGAAGTCGGGCAGATGGCCAATGCGTTCAATGCGATGCAGGCCGGTTATCAGCGCGTCGTCACCACTGTCGCCAATACCGCACGGCAACTGGATGTCGGGGCTGCGCGCCTGGCGTCGAGCATGAACGAAGTGCGTCACGGCATGCTCGGCCAGCAGAGTGAAACCGATCAGGCGGCCACGGCGATCAACGAAATGACCGCCACCGTTTACCACATCGCCCAGCACGCCGGCGCCACCCGCGATCTGTCACAAACCGCCGATGCCCTCGCCGGCAGCGGCCAGCAAGTGGTGGCACGGGTTCAGCATTCGATTACCGGCCTGTCCAGCGGCGTGCAACAGACCGCGCAGATGATTCAACGGCTGGCCGAGGACAGCCAGAAGATCAACGGCGTGGTCGGCGTGATTCACAGCATCGCCGAACAAACCAATCTGCTCGCGCTCAACGCTGCCATCGAGGCGGCCCGCGCCGGTGAGATGGGCCGTGGGTTTGCGGTGGTCGCCGATGAGGTGCGCAACCTGGCCAAACGCGTGCAGACCTCCACCGACGAGATCACCAGCATGGTGTCGGCGTTGCAGGCCGGCACGCGTGATGCGGTAGATTTCATGCAGGAGAGTTCGTACAAGGCTGACGATTGTGTGCAGCAGGCGCAGGAAGCGGGCGAGGCACTGGCGGAAATCACTGGAGCGGTGGCGCAGATGCGTGAGAGCAACACGCAGATCGCCGTGGCGGCAGAGCAGCAAAGTCAGGTCGCCGAGGAGATGAATCGGGCGGTGGTGAGCATTCGCGACGTGACCGAGAACACCGTGCAGCAGACAGTGGATTCGGCGACGACCAGCAATGAGTTGGCGACGTTGGCTGGCGAGTTGAGCAAAGCCATTGGACAGTTGAAACTCTGAGGGCCCATCGCGGGCAAGCCCGCTCCCACAGGGGTCTTTAGCGGACACAAATTAGTGGGCATCGCTCAATCCTGTGGGAGCGGGCTTGCCCGCGATGGCGTCAGCCCGGTCAATATCAATTCCTGCGATGAAGCCTATCGCGTTCATAGCCAAGCTTGATTCGCCGCCCTTCACGCCCCGGCCTATTCTTCAGCCATGTGTTCAACACGGATCGAGGAGTAGCAGACATGGGCAAACGTCACCCCAACCTTCCCGCGTGGCAATGGCGCGCGCACCCGGGCAATCACCAGCATCCGACCCATCAGGTGCTGCACTTGATCGCAGTGCCGTTGTTCATCGTGGCGTTTCTGTTGATCGTTTCCGGCGTGTTCAGTCTGAGCCTGGTCAGCGTGGCCATCGGTGTGATTGGCATCGTCGCGGCGCTGGGTTTACAGCGCCACGGCCACCACCTGGAAGCGTGAGCGCCACCGTCGGCATCGAGTCAGGCAAAGATCGTGACAGTCTGGCGACTCATGGCGATCAGTTCCCCTTGCGCGCTCCACAGCTTGGCGGCGACATGACCGTAACCGTCTGCGGCGTACTCGATGTCTGCCAGATATTGGCACCAGTCCAGCGTACTCAAGTCGCGTAGCGGCTGAACGAATTCGATGGTCCAGGTCAACGTGCTGCCCGGTGCAGGCTTCTTCAGATACGGCAACAGCGCGGGTGGCCACGCATCCACCAGCGCCAGCAGATGCGCCTCACTGACCGGCTCTTCTTTCACATCCCCACGCAGACGTACCCAACCGCCCATCAGCCGCGATGGGGTGCCGGTGAACGGCATGCCGCCGTTGGTCCAGCGCATCGCCAGGTGGCGCATGAACTCCGGGGTCACGCCTTTGATGTACGGCAACTCCTGGCATTCGTCCCAGTGCTTCATTTGCGGCGCGGGATACGCTTCAACCGCTACCTCTGATGGTCGTGAGGCACCAAAGCTGCCCTGGACGATCGTCACCACCTGACCGTTCTGCATCGCCCGGCCCAGCACCTGGCTGACGGCTTTGCCTTCTCGCAGAACATCAACTTCGAATTGCACCGGCACTTCGGGCTCGACCGGGCCGACAAAGGTGATCGCCAGCGAACGCACCGGGCGATCCGCCGGCACCCTGGCGCGCATGGCCTCGTATTGCAGCGCAGCCACCAGGCCACCGAAACTCGCGCGGCCCTGACCCCATTCGGCAGGGATAGTCAGCGTCGAGTCACGACGGACCGCATCAAGCAGATCGCTAAAGCGCATGACAACCTCAAAAAACGAAAAATGAATGCGGGGATCTTAACCAGCCACGCAGAGCACCGCAGCGTCTATTCCGGTCAAATGGGCAGACAGATAGGCCTTACACTGATTTCAAACACAATGAAAAACTCCTGTAGGAGCTGCCGATCGCGGCCCGAGCCTTCGGCAGCTCCTACAGGGAGATTGCGGGATTATTTAAAGCAGGAAGAACTGAGCTTTTCGAGCACCCGATCGGCCTTGGCTTCAGACTTGATCATGGTCGCCTGCCAGGTCGCGACACATGGCTGCAGGTCCGGTTCCAGCTCGGCCCGCGCCAGCCACTGCCAGCAATCGTGCCAATCACCCAAAGCCCCTTGCGCGGACTTCAGCCGTTCCAGCGTTGACTCGGGCAAGCGATCCAGTTCGGGATAGGCTTCGATGCCATAACGCACACGCTTGATCAGCAGGCGCAGACGATGCCGGTCATGGGCCGGATCGTGCAGCGCTTCGTCGAGTTTTTCCCATTGTTTGCCGAGGCGTTTTTCGATGCGCTTACCCAGACGCTTGAGCAGGCCCTGACGCTGCGAGGCACGCAAGAAGCGCGGGAAAGCGTCGAGGATCATCAGCAGCGAGGCCACTTCCTGGCTCGCCGCCAGCGCCGGGTAGGCTTCGGCCATCTGCGCCATGCGTCGCTGGGCGGCTTCGGGTTGATCGTGTTCGAGCAGATACGCCGCCAGCACTTCGCGATCACGCCACGGCGTGGTCAACTGGCCGACCGCCGACGCTGCGTCTTCCAGTTGCTCGACACCCGGCAAGCCGCGCAACGGCCGCAACAGGCTGCGCAAGCGTCGCACTGTGGTGCGCAGATCGTGCAGCGCCTCAGGGTCGGTACGCGCGGTGAGGCGCGCCTGACAGGCCAGCAATCGTACTTCCAGGCTCAGGACATGAGCCACCAAGCCGTCAACCAACGCAGACATCACTTGCTCCCTGATTCAAAAAGCCTGTCGACTGAGTCTGCAATGTCACAGCCTCAGCCGACTTGTGCCAAGTCAGCAGCTTAGCGGCCGGCGCGGGATTCGCGAATATAGAAACGCGCCTTCTCGGCCTTGTTCGCACAGCCTTCGAAGCCTTCGAATTGTTGCTGGGTCTTGGCGGCCGTCAGCAATGACAGCGCTTTGGAATAACTCACGGTGCCGGCAAAGCCTTCGGCCTTGGCCAGGTCCAGCTCATGCCACGCGGTGTCGAGCTGGCTGCCGCAGCTGTCGCGGTAAGCGGTTTTACCGGCGCAACCGGCCAATGCCAGGGCCAACAACGGTACACAGATCCAGGCTTTCATCACTCACACCTCAAAGATAGGTCAACAGTCGTGCAGGTAAGACGATAAGGCTGCGAAAAAGTGCCTTGCCGCCCCATGAATAGGCGATGGCCAGAGGATAGCGCCGAGTGGTCAAACAGTATCGAAAAAACGACGTCATCGGCGCGCTGAACGACCTCGGCGATTGAGCCCCCTGCCCGATGGGTGCATTGTGCAACCTTGTCGGGAGGAAGTTTGATGAAAAAGCGTGTCGCACTGGTGCTGGGCTCCGGTGGCGCCCGGGGTTACGCCCATATCGGAGTCATTGAAGAGATCGAACGACGCGGTTATGACATCGCCTGTATTGCCGGTTGTTCGATGGGCGCGGTGGTTGGCGGGATCTACGCCGCCGGCAAGCTCGATGAATACAAGAACTGGATCGAAAGCCTGGATTACCTTGACGTGCTGCGCCTGGTGGACGTGAGTTTCCGTCTCGGCGCGATTCGCGGTGAAAAGGTCTTCGGCCAGATCCGCAAGATCGTCGGCGATATCAACATTGAAGACCTGCGTATTCCTTACACCGCAGTCGCCGCCGACCTCACCAACCAGCAGGAGATCTGGTTTCAGGAGGGCTGCCTGCATCAGGCCATGCGCGCCTCGGCGGCGATTCCCAGCCTGTTCACCCCGGTGATGCAAGGCAACCGGATGCTGGTTGACGGCGGGATTCTCAACCCGCTGCCGATCGTGCCGGTGGTGTCGAGTCATTGCGATCTGATCATCGCGGTCAATCTCAACTCGACCAACCAGCGGCATTACAAGTTACCGGTGATCCAGCGCCCGCCGGCCTTCCGCTCGCGGTTCGACAGCCTGATCAATTCGCTCGGTTCGAAGATGCCGTTCCGTCGCACCCAGGCCGAGAAAATGTTGAAACTGGAACAGGAAGCGCTGCGCGCGCAGGCCGCTGAAATCAATCCCTGGATTGAAGGCGCCGAACCGGAAAACCAGCAACCGGCAGCCGCCCCGGAGCGTGAAGGCGCACCGAAATCCGCGACCGGTTCATTCATCATCGATAACGTGGGGCCGGCGTCATTGCTGGACTTGATCAACCAGAGTTTCGAGGTGATGCAGACCTCGTTGGCGCAGTACAAGATTGCCGGGTATCCGCCGGACATCCTGATCAACGTGCCGAAGCGGGTGTGCCGGTTTTTCGAGTTTTACAAGGCGCCGGAGTTGATCGCGCTGGGAAGGGAAATTGCTCGGGATACTTTGGATCGGTATGAAAGCGAGCAAGGCTGAGTGCGCCCACATCAGCGTAGATATCCTCGATGCATGCAGCGCGCAGGGAGCTGGTAATCAGCTCCCTGAATCAGCCTCGGTGCGCTGAATCCAAACCTTTAAAGATTCCTACCCAGTGCTTCAAAGACGTGACCCGTGTCATTTGTCTGCTCAGCACCGTTTTTCATATTCTTCGTGTACACGTTGATTCCAGTTTCAATGGGACGAGGAGGAGGAGGCTCTGGATTATCCGCAGATCCCGTCGTCGACCAGAACTGTCCGTTATTCAATGGCCACGCATAGCCAAAGCGCTGGTGAAGAATTCTTAACTCATTGATATCTGCCAGCCTGACTCTTTCGCGGTTCGCATCAGCTTGCAAGCTGCTCAATTGGCCGGAGCCGAAAAAGAAATAGCGATTACCCTTGGGGATGCTCACCAGGTAACTCTTCTGCTCGCCATTCGCATCAGTGGCGGTCACCGTCACCTGTCCCGCACTCAAGGCAGTGACCAGCCCTTGATCATCGACATGAGCAACGCGAGAGTTATCGACTTTGAAGCTATAGGGTTTTTTACCGACGACAGGCTGACGCTGATAAGTCGTATCTGCCGAAGCTTCAGGCATTAAAGCGGAATGCGCCTGTAACGAATGAGCTGATCCAGTAATGGAAACAGAAGATTCATCCATTTCGAATTTTTTGAGGTTGTCCATAAGCACTCCGTGCCGATAACCGAAAGTTGATTACCGAGTCTCCAGGGAGCTTTCGTTGGCGAACTCGGCCAAAGAAACCTACAGTCGCTGGCTGCCCCTTGGCACCTGATAGAAATGACAGTCCCGACCAATGGTATGTGCCAAAAGCACGCAGATGAAATCTGCCAACCGTCAGTACAGAGTCAGTTCGCTCCCTCCATCAAGCGATAACCAACCCCCGCCTCCGTCACAATAAACCGCGGCCGCGTCGGATCATCCGCCAGTTTCTGGCGCAAATGCCCGACCACGATCCGCAGGTAATGACTGTCCTCGGTGTGCGTCGGCCCCCAGATATCCTTGAGCAATTGCTGCTGGGTGATCACCCGCCCCGGATGCCGCGCCAGTTGTGCCAGCACCGCATATTCCTTGCGCGTCAGGGCCACTTCGACGCCATCAAGCAATACCCGTCGATAGGCCAGGTCCACCGTCAGCGGGCCGAAATTCAGCGCTGCCTGCTGCGCTTCTCCCACTGGCGCCTGACGCAACAACGCGCGCACCCGCGCCAGAAACTCCTGAATGCCGAACGGTTTGGTCACGTAGTCGTTGGCGCCACCGTCCAATGCCTCGACCTTCTGCCCTTCGCTGGCGCGCACCGACAGCACCAGCACCGGCGCCGTGGCCCACTCGCGAAATTCGCGCAGCACTTGCTGGCCGTCCATGTCCGGCAGGCCGAGGTCGAGCACCAGCAGGTCCGGTTTATTCAGCGCGGCTTGCGCCAGACCCTCGGCGCCGGTGCCGGCCTCGAGCACTTTGTAGCCTTGTGAAACGAGGCTGATGCGCAGGAACTTGCGGATCTGCGGTTCGTCGTCGATGACCAAAATGGTCGCGGTCTGGCTCATGAATTCACATCAACACAAAAGATTGGCAAGAGAGTAGCGCAGTCGGATTCAGGCTTCATCGTCCATCCCCGGTTGCGCCTGCAATGGCAAGTGCAAGGTGATGCAGGTGCCGCGCCCGTCAATGCCATCGGCAACGCTGATTCGTCCGCCATGCGCACCGACCATGCCCTGACAAATCGCCAGGCCGAGGCCGGTGCCCTGGCCGCCGCGATCACCGCGTGCGGCGGTGTAGAACATATCGAAAATCTTCGCCCGCTCGTCTTCGGGAATCCCCGGTCCTTCGTCGCTGACCGAGAAGTAAATTTCGTTGTCGTTCGCGCCGGCATTCAACTGCAATCGGCCGTTGGGTGGCGAGAAACGCGCGGCGTTTTCCAGCACATTGACCAGCGCCTGCTCGATCAACGCCGCGTGCACGTATAGCAACGGCAACTCGGCCGGCACCTCGGTGCTGACCTGCAACGGCGCGAGCACTGCGCGCAGACGATTGAGCGAACTGCCGACGATATCGGCCGGCGACACCCAGTCGCGCGCGAGTTTCAGCGCGCCATGGCCCAGGCGCGTCATGTCGAGCAGGTTCTGGATGTAGCGGTCGAGGCGTTCGGCTTCATCACGGGTGCCTTCGAGCAGCTCGCGGCGATCCTCCAGCGGGATCGCTTCGCCGAGGGCCAACAGGCTGTCGATGCTGCCACGCATGGACGTCAGCGGCGTGCGCAAATCATGGGAAACCGAGGCCAGCAGCGCGCTGCGCAATTGCTCGGTTTCGCCGTGCAAGCGCGCCGCTTCCAGATCATCCGCCAACTGCGCGCGAGCCAACGCCTGTGCCAGTGGCTGACTGAGCGCGGTGAGCAAGCGGCGACGCTGGCCGCTCAAGGTCTGGCCCTCTTTGGCGCACACCCCGAGCAGCGCCAGCGGACCGTCCTCGACCGACAGCGGCCACCACCACCAGCGACCGAACGGCAGCGTGCCGGTACCCACACCGGCCGGTTGATCGTGCTGCCAGGCCCAATCGGCGGCAGCGCGTTCGGACTCGGTGAATTGCAGCGGCCCACCGGTTTCAACTTTCCAGCCAGCCTGCCCGTCGCGATTGAGCAAGCAGATTTGCAGATCGCTCCAGCCATTGAGGTGCTGCGCGGCAGCATTGACCACGGCCTGGCGGTCGGTGGCGGCGGTGAGTTTGCGCGACAGGTCGAGCAGCTCGGAGGTTTCTTCCTGAGTGTCGCGCAACGCCTGCAATTGCCGACGCTGACGAGCAGCCAGATTGCCAGTGAGCGCCGCCATCAACAGAAAGAACAGCAAGGTCAGCACGTCTTCTTCGCGCTGGATGCTGAACGAAAAATTTGGCGGAATGAACAAAAAATCGTAGGTCAGAAACGATAACGCCGCACAGGCCAGCGCCGGGCCGAGACTGCTGCGCACCGCCACCAGCAACACGGCCGCCAGGAACACCAGCGAGATGTTCGGCAGCGGCAACACACTCGACACTGCCCACGCCAGTGCAGTGGCCAACACAGTGGCAACCAGCGCCAGCATGTAGTCGAACCAAACCAGTGTCAGTGGATTTCGAGTACGCGGTTGATCCTGTTGTTGATCGCTGTCGAGGACGTTGATTTCCAGCCCATGAGCCTGACGCAACAACCGCGCGGCCAGCCCTCCCCCGAACAGACGACGGCGCAGTCGTGGCCGGGACTGGCCCACCAGCACCAGACTCGCGCGGCGCTCGGAAGCATGCTGGATCAGGGTTTTCGCCACCTCGCCGGCGCGCAGCAACACCACTTCGCCACCGAGGCGTTCGGCGAGTTGCTGAGCACTTTGCAGACGCAAACGTGATTGCTCGTCGCGCACGCTGCCGTTGTCGACGTGCACCAGACTCCAAGGCAGATGCCGACGCTGTGCAACGCGACTGGCGTGACGCACGAGACGCTCGGCCTGGGCATCACCATCAATGCCGACCAGCAAACGCCCGCGCACCGCCGGCGCGGCCTGACCCATTTGGCGATAGCCTTGGGCGAGGTCGTTATCGACTTGCGCCGCTGCCGTTTGCATCGCCAGTTCGCGCAATGCGGTGAGGTTGGTCTGGGTGAAAAATGCATCGATCGCCGCCCGCGCCTGCTCCGGCACATAGACCTTGCCTTCGCGCAGCCGCTCGAGCAATTCGCGCGGCGGCAGGTCGATCAGCAACAACTCAAAGGCTTCTTGCAGCACCCAGTCCGGCAGGGTTTCGCGCACCTGCACGCCGGTAATGCCGCGCACCTGATCGTTGAGGCTTTCGAGGTGCTGGACGTTGACCGTGGTGTAAACGTCGATGCCGGCCGAGAGCAGTTCCTGAATGTCTTGCCAGCGTTTCGCATGACGACTGCCTGGGGCGTTGCTGTGGGCCAGTTCATCGACCAGCACCAGCTTCGGTTTGGCGGCGAGGAGGCCGTCGAGGTCCATTTCTTCGAGCATCACGCCACGGTATTCCGAGCGCACCAGAGGCTGCTGCGGCAAGCCGCCGAGCAACGCTTCGGTTTCGGCACGGCCGTGGGTTTCAACGACGCCGGCGATGACTTTCACACCTTGGCGCAGTTGGGTATGGGCGGCCTGGAGCATGGCGTAGGTCTTGCCGACACCGGGCGCGGCGCCAAGGAAAACCTTGAGCCGGCCTCGGCCGTCGCGGGGCAGGTCTGCTAACAGTGCGTCGGCGCGGCCGGAGTCGCTCATGCTTGAAGTTCTCTCTTGCTGATGGTTATGCAGTGTTCTAGTGGCCCTCTTCGCGAGCAGGCTCGCTCCCACGAGGAGTATGCAGTCCCCTGTGGGAGCGAGCCTGCTCGCGAATGGCCGCGCCGCCGATTCAGAGTTTTTCCAGTGCCATATTCAACTCAAGCACATTCACCACCGGCGGCCCCACCAGCGGCCGCTCGATTTGCGCATCAAGCAGTTACTGCACGGTCGATACCGGCAGGTTACGTGCTTGCGCGACACGCGCCAGTTGATAGGCAATTGCCGCCGGAGGCAAGTGCGGATCGAGGCCGCTGCCGGAAGTAGTCAGCAGCGCCAGCGGCACCGGGCCTTGACCTGGAACCTGCAACTTGTTCGCGTCGTCGATTACGCGGGTGGCCAGTGCCGGATTGCTCGGCGCCAGGTTGCTTGCGCTACTGGAAACAGTGGCAAAGGCGCCGGCCGATGGGCGCGGATGGAACCATGCATCGCCGACGAAATCCTGGGCGATCTGCGATGAACCGCGGACTTTGCCGGCGGCGTCGTGCACCAGGCTACCGTTGGCCTGCTCGGGAAACGCGACCTGCGCGACGCCCGTGACGACCAGCGGATAGGCAACGCCGGTGACCAGGGTCATCAGCACCAGCAGGCTCAGGGCCGGACGTATCATTGTGGACATTTCATAATCCTCGAATTCGTTGGGCAAACTTTTGGTGGCGTGTCAGGGAAATTTCTTCCCCCTCACCCCAGCCCTCTCCCCCAAGGGGGCGAGGGGAAAGGGAGCCGATCCTTGTGTTTTCAAGACCTGATTTCGGCTCGGTATCTCACGTCGGCGTAACTCGCCAAAACGCCTCGGTCAGTCCCCTCTCCCCCCGGGAGAGGGTTAGGGTGAGGGGCTCTTCAGCCTCACACCAGATGCAACGCCGTGAGCAGCATGTCGATCGCCTTGATCCCCACAAACGGCACCAGAATCCCGCCCACGCCATAAATCAGCAGATTGCGTCGCAGCAACGCCGCCGCACTTGCCGCTTGAACACGCACACCGCGCAGAGCCAGCGGAATCAGCACTACGATGATCAACGCGTTGAACACAATGGCCGACAGAATCGCGCTCTGCGGACTGCTCAGGTGCATGATGTTCAGCACGCCCAGTTGCGGGTAGATCGAGGCGAACAACGCCGGCAGAATCGCGAAATACTTGGCGATGTCGTTGGCGATGGAAAAGGTCGTCAGCGCACCACGGGTCACCAGCAATTCCTTGCCGATCTGCACCACGTCCAGCAGCTTGGTCGGATCGCTGTCGAGGTCGACCATGTTCGCCGCTTCGCGTGCGGCTTGCGTGCCGTCATTCATCGCCATGCCGACGTCGGCCTGGGCCAGCGCCGGGGCGTCGTTGGCGCCGTCACCGCACATCGCGACCAGACGACCGTCGTTCTGCTCGAGGCGAATACGCGCCAGTTTCTTTTCCGGAGTGGCTTCGGCGAGGACGTCATCGACGCCCGCTTCAGCCGCAATCGCAGCAGCGGTCAGCGGGTTGTCACCGGTGACCATCACCGTGCGAATCCCCAGTTTGCGCAGCTCGGCAAAACGCTCCCGGATGCCCGGTTTGACCACGTCCTTGAGGTGGATCGCGCCGAGCAATTTGCCGTCGACACAGACCAGCAACGGTGTGCCGCCGCTCTGAGCGATTTTGTCGATTTCCCGCGACAGTGCCGGCGCCAGATCGGCGCGTTGTTGACCGATGAAACTCAGCAGCGAATCCACCGCACCTTTGCGATAGATGCGGCCCTGGTAGTCGACACCGGACAAGCGGGTTTCAGCGCTGAACGGCACAACAGTCAGGGTTTGCGGCGAAGGCTCAGGTTGCGGATGCAGGCCGCGCAGGTACTCGACGATGGATTTGCCTTCGGCGGTTTCGTCACCCAGCGACGCAAGCAACGCACCTTCGGCCAAGTCACGGCCCGTCACGCCAGGCGCGGCATACACCGCGCTGCACCGACGGTTGCCGAAGGTGATGGTGCCGGTCTTGTCGAGCAGCAACACATGCACATCGCCCGCGGCTTCCACCGCGCGACCGGACTTGGCTATCACGTTCAGGCGCACCAGACGATCCATCCCGGCGATACCGATCGCCGACAGCAGGCCGCCGATGGTGGTCGGAATCAGCGTCACCAACAGCGCCACCAAAAACACCAACGGCAGGCTGCCGTTGGCGAAGTGGGCGAAGGGTTGCAGGGTCACCACCACCAGCAGAAAGATCAGCGTCAGACCGATCAGCAGGATATCCAGCGCGACTTCGTTAGGGGTCTTCTGGCGTTTGGCGCCTTCGACCAAAGCGATCATGCGGTCGAGAGTCGATTCACCGGGGTTGGCGGTGATCTTCACCAGCAGCCAGTCAGACACCAGTCGGGTGTTGCCGGTGACCGCCGAGCGGTCGCCGCCGGACTCGCGAATGACCGGCGCCGATTCACCGGTAATCGCCGCTTCGTTGACCGCAGCAATGCCTTCGATGACTTCACCGTCACCGGGGATCATCTCCCCCGCTTCGACGCGAACCACATCGTCCTTGCGCAGACTTGTCGCCGGCACAACCTGGAAGCTGCCGTCAGCCTGTTTGCGTCGAGCGCTTAAGCCTTCGCTGCCAGCCTTGAGGCTGTCGGCGCGGGCCTTGCCGCGGCCTTCGGCCAAGGCTTCGGCGAAGTTGGCAAACAACACGGTGAACCATAGCCACAGGGCGATTTGCGCGGCGACGAACGTCGGCAAATCAGCATCGGGAATGAAGCACAGCACCGTGGTGAAAATCGCGGTCAGTTCGACCACCAGCATCACTGGCGAACGCTTCAGTTGCCGAGGGTCGAGTTTGACGAAGGCTTGCACCAGCGCCGGACGCCACAGGGCCGAGATCGCGGTTTTCGCTTGTTCCGGTGCTTTGGCGGCAGCGGGTTTGATTGCGGGCATATTCATCATTGACTCCTTAGAAGCCCAGGCTCAGGTGTTCAGCGATTGGACCCAACGCCAGAGCCGGCAGAAAGGTCAGGCCGCCCACCAGCAAAATGGTCACGGTCAACAGGGTCACGAACAGCGGGCCGTGGGTCGGGAAGCTGTTCTGGCCGATCGGTGCGGTTTTCTTCATTGCCAGGCTGCCGGCCAAGGCCAGAACCGGAAGGATGTAGCCGAAGCGACCAATCAACATGCCCAGGCCGAGCATCAGGTTGTGGAACGGCGTGTTCGCGCTCAAACCACCAAACGCCGAACCGTTGTTCGCACCGGCCGAGGTGTAGGCGTAGAGCAACTGGCTGAAACCGTGGGGGCCGGGGTTGCTGATGCTCGCCGCAGGGCCTGGCAGGGTGGCGGCGATCGCGCCGAGTACCAGCACGCCGACCGGCATCACCAGCAGCGTGACCACGAGCAATTGCACTTCTCGCGCCTGGAGTTTTTTACCCAGGTATTCCGGCGTACGGCCAATCATCAGACCGGCGAGGAACACCGCGATCAACACGTTGAGCAACATGCCGTAAAGCCCGGCACCGACGCCGCCGAAGATCACTTCGCCGACCATCATGTTGACCAGCGCAACCATGCCGCTCAGCGGATTGAGGCTGTCGTGCATGCCGTTGACCGAGCCGTTCGACGCCGCCGTGGTGGTCACCGACCACAGCACAGTGGCGGTGGTGCCGAAACGCGCTTCCTTGCCTTCCAGCGGTGCGGTCTGTTCGACGGCAGCGTTGTTCAGGGTCGGATTCGGCTGGTACTCAGCCCACAGCGAAGTCGCGCCGCCGATCAGGAACAGCGCCAACATGCAGGCGATGATCGCGCGGCTCTGACGCAGGTCCTTCACGTAATGGCCGAAAGTGAACACCAGCGCCGCCGGGATCAGGATGATCGAGGCAACTTCGAACAGATTGCTCCACGCGGTCGGGTTCTCGAACGGATGCGCCGAGTTGACGCCGAAGAAGCCACCACCGTTGGTGCCCAGTTGCTTGATCGCAATCTGACTGGCAGCCGGACCGAGCGGGATCACTTGATCAACGCCCTGCAGGGTCACCGCATTCACATACTGCGCGAAGGTTTGCGGCACGCCCTGCCAGACCAGATACAGCGCCAGCAGCAGGCACAGCGGCAGCAAGCCGTAGAGGGTGGCGCGGGTCATGTCGACCCAGAAGTTGCCCAGTGTCTTGCTCGACTTGCGGCCGATGCCACGGCACAAAGCGACCAACACGGCGAGGCCGGTGGCGGCGCTGACGAAGTTCTGCACGGTGAGGCCAACCATCTGGCTCAGGTAGCTGAGGGTCGCTTCACCACTGTAGGACTGCCAGTTGGTGTTGGTCATGAAACTGACCGCGGTGTTGAACGCCTGAGTCCATTCCTGGCCCGGCAGGTTCTGCGGGTTCAGCGGCAAGTGATCCTGAAACAGCAGAATCGCGAACAGCAGCAGGAAACCGGCAAGGTTGAAGGCCAGCAGCGCCAGCGTGTACTTCTGCCAGCTCTGCTCATCCTGCGGATTGACCCCGGCCACGCGAAAACAGCCGCGCTCGACCGGACCGAGAATCGGCGTCAGCCAGGTACGCTGGCCTTCCATCACCTTGTAGTAAAAGCGCCCGAGGAACGGCGCCGGCAGCAAGACCAACGCAAAGAACGCGAGGATCAGCCAATAGTCATAACTGTGCATAGCCGCTCCTAGTTCCGATCCGCGCGCAACAGCGCAACCAACAGATAAATGAACAGCCCCACTGCCAATAGCAGTGACACCCCGTCCAGAACGCTCATGGAAGATCTCCGTGTTACGGCGTATTGCCGCGTGTGCAGTGATTGTCGGGAAGGAGGCTGTAAAGGAACGAGAGCGAGGGTGAGCGCGGGGCATAAAGAAAGCGTAAAGAGTGGGTTTATGCTCGCGTTACGGCCAGGTTTTGCCGGGGCTGGGCTGGCCTTGTCGCAAGCAGGCTCGCTCCCACATTGAAATGCATTCCCCCTGTGGGAGCGAGCCTGCTCGCGAAGACGGCAGAACGGGCAACATCGCACCCTACTGGCGCATAAACCTTGCACATTCAGCAACGAACATCCCCGATACGACAGCTTTCAGCCCTTTACGACCCGCCAATACAAAATGGCACGCCCACTGCACACGCCCTCCCCCGAGCTTTCCAACCGTTCAGGGAGCAAACGCATGAACACACAACTCAAACCCACGCTGGGCACGCTGCACTTGTGGGGTATCGCCGTGGGGCTGGTGATTTCCGGGGAATACTTCGGCTGGAGTTACGGCTGGGGCGTGGCCGGGACGCTGGGTTTTCTGGTGACCTCGTTCATGGTCGCGACCATGTACACCTGCTTTATCTTCAGCTTCACCAAACTCACCACCGCGATTCCTCACGCTGGCGGGCCGTTTGCCTACAGCCGTCGGGCGTTTGGTGAAAAAGGCGGATTGATCGCCGGGCTGGCGACGCTCATCGAGTTCGTCTTCGCTCCACCGGCGATTGCGCTGGCCATCGGTGCCTATCTGAATGTGCAATTTCCGGCGCTCGATCCGAAACACGCGGCAGTCGGTGCGTACATCGTCTTTATGGGCTTGAACATCCTTGGGGTGAAACTGGCGGCGACCTTCGAGTTGATCGTCTGCGTGCTCGCCGTCGCTGAATTGCTGGTGTTCATGGGCGTCGTCGCTCCGGCCTTCAGCTTCAGTAACTTCGCGCTCAATGGCTGGGCCGGCTCGGACGTTTTCGGTGCGCCAGCGATTGCCGGGATGTTCGCCGCGATTCCGTTCGCTATCTGGTTCTTCCTCGCCATCGAAGGCGCAGCCATGGCCGCCGAAGAAGCCAAGGATCCGAAACGCACGATCCCCAAGGCTTACATCAGCGGCATCCTGACTCTGGTGTTACTGGCCATGGGCGTGATGTTTTTTGCCGGCGGCGTCGGCGACTGGCGCACCTTGGCCAACATCAACGACCCACTGCCGCAAGCGATGAAAACCGTGGTCGGCGAAAACTCCGGCTGGCTGCACATGCTGGTATGGATCGGCCTGTTCGGTCTGGTGGCGAGTTTCCACGGGATCATTCTTGGCTATTCACGCCAGTTCTTCGCCCTCGCCCGCGCCGGCTATCTGCCCGCATCGCTGGCGAAACTGTCGCGCTTCCAGACGCCGCACCGGGCGATCATTGCCGGCGGCGTGATCGGTATCGCAGCTATTTATAGCGACGGCCTGATCAACCTCGGCGGCATGACCCTTACTGCCGCGATGATCACCATGGCGGTGTTCGGCGCGATCGTGATGTACATCATGAGCATGCTCAGCCTGTTCAAACTGCGTAAATCCGAGCCAAACCTTGAGCGCACCTTCCGTGCGCCGTGCTATCCGTTGATCCCAATGATTGCATTGGTACTGGCGGTGGTGTGTCTGGTGGCGATGGCGTGGTTCAACACACTGATCGGGCTGATATTCCTCGGTTTCATGGCGGTGGGGTTTGGTTATTTCATGCTGACTGGCCAACTGCGTGCCAACGCACCAGCCGACGCGATGCTCACGGGTCATTGAGGGATTGATCGGGTGCACCGGGCATAACGGGCCTAGAATGGAACCACTGCGAGTTCACTTCGCTCAAAAGTTGTATGCAGCGGTTAACGGCGAAATCCTCGCCCACCGATCTGCCTTTAAGGAGAGCCGTTATGCCTTGGTATGCCTGGTTGATTCTTGTCGTTGCAATCGGCTCGATTGTGGGCGGGTTGATGATGTTGCGAGACACCGCCAACAAGGTCGAACTGACCGATGAAGAACGCAAGCGCGTCGCGCAACGCAATGCCGAAGCGGACGCGAAAGAAGCCCAAGACCGCTAAAGAAAAAACCCCGCCTAACTGGCGGGGTTTGTTTTTCAGATCCGTATCTGCCCTTCTGCGTGTTTTTTAGAAGTAGAAGTACACTCGCCATTTAATTTTCCATGGTTAATATGCGGGTATTGTTGCGGAGAGATCCAGATGCGTTACTCGCAGGACCATAAAGCCCAGACACATCAACGAATAATCAAGGAAGCCTCGGCGCGATTCCGCAAGGATGGAATCGGTGCGACCGGCCTTCAGCCGTTGATGAAAGCGCTGGGGCTGACCCACGGCGGTTTTTACTCGCACTTCCGATCAAAGGACGAGTTGGTCGAAAAGGCACTGCAAGAGGCAGGCGACCAGGTTGATGGGCTATGCGCTGAAATCTTTGCCCAGGAACATCCGCTGCAAGTGTTTATCGACACTTACCTGTCCGAATGGCATCAGACATCGCCACAAGAAGGTTGCCCCCTGCTGACCATCTCTGCGGAACTGGGATTGCGCGGACAACCCAGTCCAACCAGTGACGCCGTGCTCAACGCACGACTGAATCAGATCGAAGAAACCCTCGAAGGTGACAATGGCGCCGACCGGGCCATCGTCATCATGTCGACCCTGGTTGGCGCTTTACTGCTGTCACGCAGTGTCGCGGATACCGAGTTCGCTCAACGCATTCTCGATGTCACCCGCGAGCACCTCAAACAAGCCAAATATTAAGCCTGCCAACGCTTGAACAACACACTCGCATTCACACCGCCAAAGCCGAACCCGTTGGATAACGCATACTCGATCGGCATCGGCCGGGCCTGGCCATGGACGATGTCCACGCCTTCGCTGGCAGGGTCCGGATTATCAAAGTTGAGCGTCGGCGGCACCACCTGATCGCGAATTGCCAACAACGTGAAGATCGCCTCAAGTCCGCCCGCAGCACCCAGCAAGTGACCGGTGGCGGATTTGGTCGAGGTCACGGCAATTTTGTTCTCTGTACCGAACAACGCCTTGATCGCCGCCAACTCGCCGAGGTCGCCAACCGGCGTGGACGTCGCGTGAGCATTCAGATGCTGGACCTGATCCGGCGTGATACCGCCCTGAGTCAAAGCCAGCTCCATTGCCCGCCGTGCACCACTGCCATCTTCCGGCCCAGCGGTCAGGTGATAGGCATCGGCCGTGGTGCCGTAACCGACCAGTTCCGCCAGGGGCTGCGCGCCACGAGCCAAGGCATGTTCAAGAGACTCGATCACCAACAGGCCGGCGCCCTCGCCCATGACAAAACCATCACGTCCACTGTCGAATGGACGTGAGGCTCGCTGCGGAGTGTCGTTGTAACCACTGGACAGCGCCCGCGCAGCCGCGAAACCGGCAAGGCTGACTCGATCGATCGAGGCTTCCGCCCCGCCGCACACGGCGATATCGGCTTCACCGGATCGAATCAATCGCGCCGCATCACCAATCGCCTGAACGCCGGCAGCGCAAGCAGTCACTGGCGCCCCCAACGGTCCTTTGAGGTGGTGCTGAATCGATACGTGCCCGGCTGCCAGATTGACCAGAAACGACGGAATGGTGAACGGCGACAAACGACGCGGGCCACGACTATCAGTCGTACGCACGGCATCAGCAATCGCACCGAAACCACCAACACCGGAACCAATGATTGTCGCGGTGCGCTCTTGATCCGTCGCATCGGCTGGATGCCAATCAGCCTGCTCCAACGCCTGCCGCGCGGCCTCCATGGCAAACATGATAAAGCGGTCCATCTTCTTCTGTTCTTTCGGCGCGGTGGCGCGATCCGGGTCGAAACCGGCCTCGGCGTCCTCTTCCAGGGTCGGCACTTGGCCGCCAACACTCGTGGGCAAGTCAGCGACCACTGCTTCAGGCAAATTGCGCAACCCCGAACGCCCCTGCAGCAAACGATGCCAAACAACCTCGACACCGCTGCCCAAGGGTGAAACCAGGCCCATGCCCGTGACGACTATTCGACGCTGATCCATACCGCATGTACCTCCAACTGATTCAGAAAATCTTACTTGTAACGGCTGGCAGCCGAACTGCGGGACAGGTTCGGCGCCATCACCAACCGCGCAGCCACAAAGGCTTGCCAGTCACCCGCATCCGGAAGGGACGGGATGGTAATGAGCTCGCCCTGATCGAGACCTGCCAGCGCGGCATCGACCATCTCGCCAGCCTCCATGACCATTTCAGCCGGGATGCCGCTGGCATCGATTCCGGAACGCTCCCAGATTTCAGTGCGGGTAACGCCGGGCAGTACCGCCTGGACTTTTACACCGGTGCCGTCGAGTTCAGCGTTCAGCGATTGGGTCAGGCTCAGCACATAGGCTTTACTGGCGCTATAAGTGGCGTTGAAACGCTCCGGAAACAGCGCCACGACCGAGGCTATGTTGATGATCGTGCCGCGACCCGCCTTGGCAAAACTCGCTGCAGCGGCCGATGCCAGACGAGTGACCGTGGTGACGTTGAGCTGGATCAGCCGCTCAAGATTCTCTAAATCTGCATTGGCCAACAGACCGTCAGCCGCAACGCCGGCGTTGTTGACCAGCAGGCTGATGCTCGAATCGCTGCGCAGACGCTGCTCGAGTTTGAGCACGTCATCCTTTTGCGTCAGGTCCGCCTTGAGCACTTCGACCTGAACACCATAGGCGTCACGCAACTTGCTTGCCGCACTTTCCAGACGCTCTTGGTCGCGGGCCACTAACAACAAGTCAAAACCGCGCGATGCCAAGCGTTCTGCGTAAATCGCTCCGATACCAGACGATGCGCCAGTGACGAGAGCTGTACCTTGGGACGCAACAGAATTCATGACCGGACTCCTGAAAAGCTTGAGAGATAGACCTCTGGATCTCGTTGATACAGAGCGCGTGGAAATTATTATAGGCATAATCTCAATATAATATGATAGCCATAATTTTCAGCTGTCCGACAGACGTGCTCTTGGTTTCCTCAGTCAAACGCCTTACCAGAAAAACAAAAAGGCCGGTCAATGACCGGCCCCTTGGCGTTGAACAATAAGCTTAGTTCACTTCCAGCTTGTCGCGATTACGATCCAGGATCGCCTTGCCGATACCCTTGACTTCAAGCAACTCGTCCACGGATGCGAACGGCCCGTTTGTTTCACGATATGCAACAATCGCTTTGGCTTTGGCTTCGCCCACACCAGACAGTTCTTTTTGCAGCGTTGCCGAGTCGGCGTCGTTGAGATTGATTTTTGCACTTTTCGAAGACGCCGCAGTGTCGATCACGATCGACGCTTCTGGCGGCACAGGCGGCGAGACAGGCGCCGCAACCACGGCAATAGAGGCGCTAGTGAGCAGAGCAAACATCAGGGAATAGAAATAACCAGTACGCATTAGTGACGCTCCATCATCATTTGAGAAAGCAGCTTTTCCGAAGCTGCTCTCCAAATGTAGGTCATGACGGGCTCAAGTCAAAAATGCGTGCGTTACAGAATGTGAAACAATCAAGGCTCGAGGCGGCGTTGCTGGTAGATCCAGTCGACGATCTCGCCGTCGGGGGTGTAGCCGGAGACGGTTTCGCGCAGGAGTTGGCGGACTCGGGTGTAGTCGTCTTGATCGACTGCCGCCAACAACTCAACCAGCTTTGCCTTGAGTAAATCCCAGGAAAGGTAATCCTCGCTGGCAGTCATGATCATGGGGTGCAGAGTCGCCGCCACGTTATCGCCAATCAGCAACTCTTCGTAAAGTTTTTCACCAGGACGAAGCCCCGTGAATTCAATGGCGATATCACCATGGGGATTCTTTTCCGATCGCACACTCAGACCAGAAAGGCGAATCATCTTTTCTGCCAGCTCGACAATCTTCACCGGCTCGCCCATATCCAGAACGAAAACGTCACCGCCCTGCCCCATTGAACCTGCCTGAATCACCAGTTGGGCGGCCTCAGGGATAGTCATGAAATAGCGGGTGATCTTCGGATGAGTGACCGAGAGGGGCCCACCTAACTTGATCTGTTTATGGAACAACGGAATAACCGACCCGGAAGATCCCAGCACGTTCCCGAAACGTACCATCGTGAAACGGGTTTTATTGACGCGGGACACATTCGAGGTATCGTTAAACAAGACAGGGGCCAGCTCGCGGCTCAGGGCCTGGAGCGTCATTTCAGCCAAACGCTTTGTACTACCCATCACGTTGGTTGGCCTGACTGCCTTGTCCGTGGAAATGAGTACGAAGTTGGCAACGCCGGCTTGCAATGCGGCTTGCGCGGTGTTCAGCGTACCGATGACATTATTGAGTACGCCTTCGGCAATATTGTGTTCAACCATCGGAACGTGTTTATAGGCCGCGGCGTGATACACCGTATCGACTCGCCATGTCCTCATTACGTCCAGCAGTTTGTCTTGGTTGCGCACAGAGCCAAGGATAGAGAGCAACTTTACAGGCAACGATTCGCGCGCGATCCGCTGCTCCAGCTCCGACATGATGCTGTACAGGTTGAACTCACTGTGTTCAAACAACAAAAGCGTAGTGGGCCGCAGGGCGAGGATTTGCCGACACAGTTCAGAGCCGATAGAACCACCGGCGCCGGTCACCAAAACCACTTGTGACTTGATGCAGTGTTCAAGCAGGTCGGCCTGTGCGGGTACGGCATCACGGCCAAGCAGGTCGCCGATGTCCACCTCTTGAATGTCATCGACTTTCACACGACCGCTCGCCAGATCCATGAAACCGGGAACACTTCGCACATGCAACGGAAAACCTTCCAGATATCCCAGAATTTCACGACGTCTTCCACGATTGGTGGAGGGTATGGCCAGGAGGATTTCCTGAGCGCCAGTCGCCTCGATCATCCGCTGGATATGCTTGGGCTTGTAAACCTGTAATCCCGAAATAACCCTGTCGGCAATAGTGCTGTCGTCATCGATAAAGGCGACCGGACGCATGGCTCGCCCCATGCGCAGCGCCGCAACGAGCTGGTTGCCTGCCGCACCGGCGCCATAAATGGCAACCTTGGGCAAACCATTGTCTCTGTTAGTGAACGGTACGTGCTGAGCAGCGGTAAACCAGTCACCGAGGAAATACTGACGCATCGCCAGCCGCAGACCACCAATCGTCAGCAGACTGAGCCACCAATAATTGAAAATGATTGAGCGGGGTACAACTTGCTCATGATTGCTATACCAATAGACCACAAGCCCGAGTATGAGCGCTGACAGGCTTACGGCCTTTACGATTTCGATCAGCGCATCGTTACCAAAGTAACGTAGAACCGCGCGGTACAGACCGAAACGAATGAAGAGCGGAATCGCGATGACAGGAGCACACAGGAACAACCACGTGTGATCTCTCACCGGATTTATCATTTCGTCAATTCCAAGACGAACGACAAAGGCCATCCAAAGCGCAATCCAGACCAACACTACATCGGTCGCAACCTGCATCAGCCTTTTTTGCCGCCGAGGAAGCTGAAGTAGCCATTGGCGAAGCATTTCAATATCCTTTTCAAAATAATCAAGCGACAAGCTTAAAGCTCAAGAGGGTTTATCTCAATTGACATCAAGGCTCTTTACCCTGCGCACCCTGAAAATCGCACCGGGAAGAAGAACCGACTCAACCTTCGCGTTGACCTGCCTTGAACCGCAAGGCCAAAAGAGTCAACGGTACGTAGGCTATCAACAAACCGACAACCCCCTCCAAACTTCCAAGGGCCACCAAAATGGCAACCGGTAACAGCCAGATCAGGTTGATACAGGTAACGGACAAAGTGATGGCTAAGTGCCCACCAAACTGACGTGATGCATATTGGTAGGCATGGCTGCGATGAGCCTCGTAAACCTTGTCACCCTTGACCAGTCGGACAACAAGGGTAGAGGTCGCATCGACGATGAATACGCCCAGCAGGATGAGCCACCCCCATAATAATGCAGGGTCGACCCACGCTGCTTGCAAAGACAAGAGACCCAGCGTAAGCCCCAGGAACCCGCTACCCGCATCCCCCATAAAAATACGCGCCGGGGGAAAATTCCAATACAGAAAACCCGCCACTGCCAAGGACAGCACTATCGGACCCCACACAAATTCGATGTGTCCGGAAACAACATAAAGTAGCGCCCCGCCCAGGCAAGCAAATATGGCTTCCATACTTGCCAATCCATCTATACCGTCCATGAAGTTATAAAGATTCAACAACCAGACAAGATAAAAACTTCCAAACACGTAACCGGCCCAAGCCAAATCCAACGACATCCCGAATACGGGAATAGGCGCCAATCCGCCGATAATAATCAATCCCGTGATCGCAGCGACAAAATGGCAAAATAACCGCCAACGGGCTGGAGTATGGGAGTAATCGTCGAGCAAACCGATGATAGTGACTCCGCCCCCAGACACCGCGATTGCCCCTATGAGGGACCATTGAACCAATCCTGTCAGTGCAAGCAAAACCGCGCTCAATACAAATGAGACGGCAATGGCCACACCGCCCCCCGTTGGGGTAGGTAGTTCATGAGAACTTCGCGCATTCGGAATATCTATCAGACTATTGGAGAGGGCATATCGACGCAATGCAGCTGTTCCAATGAGTGCACCAGCAAGCGCCAACGATAAAATCCAATACAAGTTAGTCATCTACGATATTCCAAAAAATCTTTAGTCGTTCTATTCAAGGCATCTTGTACCGAAACTGGCGAATTCCAACCCAATAAAGTTTGGGTTTTACTGATATCAACCTGCAGTGATCCGCACAACCGCTGAGACAATGCTCGCCGCCCCAAAGCAGCTGCACAGAAAATCAACAATCGTTCAGGCACGGGAAGCAAACGACTTTTGACACCTAGAGCTTCGGCGGTGCGGGTCAGCAACTCAGTCGTAGACAGGTCAACGCCATCGCTGACTAAGAATATTTGACCGGCGGCATTATGATGCGTCAGGCAAACCAAAATCAAACTGACCAAGTTTTCGAGTGAAACCAAACTGCGCCTATTATTAATGGCGCCAAAAGGCAGAGGTATGCCTTTTTTGAGCCACGTCATCATGTTCAGAAAATTTGCCTTGACGCTCGGACCATAAATCAAGGTGGGGCGAATGATTACAACCTCCATCCCCGTTTCGCGCGAAAGGGCGAGTAACGCCTCTTCCGCCTCTTTCTTGGAAATGCCGTAGGGGTCGGATGGCGCCGGAACATCGTCAGCAGTGAACGGGTGACCAGGCTCCGTCGCCTCGCCATTCACTTTAATGGAACTGATAAAGACAAACCTTTTAACCCCGGCTTGCGCAGCTTGCCGGGCAAGATTGACCGTGCCCTCGACATTGACCCTCCGAAACTCGGATAACGCATCCACGGCGACCTCCTTCATCACATGCACCCGTGCAGCAGCATGAACGATAACCGCTACGCCCTTTAAACAATTCCCCCATTCGGTTGAGGATGAGATATCGGGGATACAGAATGATTGGGTGTTTGCTACAGGCGAATTTACCTTTGAACGCACGACGGAAACCGGCAAAAAACCCGAGTGGTTATCCAGAGCTCTGACCAATGCAGATCCAACGAAGCCATTTGCCCCGGTGACCAGGACTCGCAGAGGTAAGTGATCTATATCAACAGTCAATTTGAAACCTCCTCGTAATCGAGAGCCACGTATTTTTCGGCTCATCGGAACAACAAACTATTTTTATGTTTTTACAAGCCAAAGCGCACGATCGTACAGCGAGAAACCATCGACCCCGCGAGTCTTATTCGTGTCGAGAGTAGCCACGCATTCATGCATGGGCTCAAGCCATGGTATTGATGGCCAGTAGCGCATTCCTGGGCGCCACCCTATGTATAGGTCCATGGTTTTGCCGCTGAATCTGCAAGTGTTCGAATTTCATTTGCTCTACCAACGAATTAAAATTCTGGAGGTTCTCCAGGACTCCGCGCGTATTGAAGTTTCTCGAACCGTGACCGGGGGGCCTTTTGGTTTTGGCATTTTCTCGTGAGCCTGGGAGGCGAATGGCCAATGAGCCTGGATGGTAGCAAAGTCGCTAGGGTGAAAAACGTGTGGCAGCTAAACGGAGGGGCAAAAAAACGCCTCAGTGTGGCATCATAAGCGGCGAAATTCGTCGCCTGCCGGCTGGCGATGCGCAGACCTGAGCCGCTGAGCCTGATCCGCCAGCAGCGTGGCGACGATCAAGTTATTGCTTCGGTTCGTGTGTTCACCAACACGATCCCCCCAGAACCCAAGCATACATTGCAGACAGGAAGCCGATTTTAATAGCTGTGAACGGCGATGCCGCAGATCCGGTGCGCTAGGCTGGTTGTGGCGTTGTAGCAAGTCGGATGATCCGTAGGCACTTGCGGATGCGATCCCGGCGTTGCTGGATGTCTCGATTGAGAGACGCAGCACCATGGCTGAGAATTGGGCTGAGTTCTATCGAAAAAGAACTGTCATTTCAAATCGGTTTCGAGCTTTCCGGCGAGCATTTCAAGCGTTTGATGAAATGATTTCCAACGCTTTTTTCTCCAACGATAATATGTTTTTCAAGGATCTCCGATGTCAAAACGCTTATTCGATATTGTGGCCTCCATGGCCGGGTTGATTGTCTTGTCTCCCGTGATCGTGATAGTCGCATACTTGATTCGCAAGCGATTGGGATCACCGATTTTGTTTCGACAGGTCAGGCCGGGTCTAGGTGGTAAACCCTTTGAAATGGTCAAGTTTCGCACGATGCGGGACGCGCTGGACGCCAACGGTAACCCCTTGCCCGACTCGCAGCGAATGACGGGTTTTGGCAGCTTTCTTCGATCCAGCAGCCTGGATGAGTTGCCTGAGTTGTGGAACGTCCTAAAGGGGGATATGAGTCTGGTTGGGCCTCGTCCACTGTTGATGGAGTACTTGCCTCTGTACGATACAATACAGGTTCGTAGGCATGACGCACGCCCGGGCGTCACTGGGTGGGCTCAGATAAATGGCCGCAACGCACTGTCCTGGGAGGAAAAGTTCAAACTGGATGTGTGGTATGTAGATAATCAGTCACTTTGGCTCGACCTCAAGATTATCTTTCTCACTGTCAAAAAAGTTTTGATCAGGGATGGGATCAGTGCTCAAGGTGAAGTCACAATGACCAAGTTCACCGGGTCCAAAAAATGAAGAGATTGGCTATTCTCGGTGCTAGTGGTCACGGCAAGGTTGTCGCCGACACGGCTGAATGTTGTGGATGGCGAGGCATCGAGTTCTTTGATGATGCATGGCCTCAGGTTTCATCCATCGGGATGTGGCCGGTAGTTGGAACAACCCAGGACTTGCTCCGCCGCGCGCAAGAGTTCGACGGTGTCCTGGTAGCAATTGGCAACAACAGTGTCCGCCGCAGCAAAATTGACGAACTGAAGGCTTCAGGTGCGCAAATTCCTTCGCTGGTCCACCCCTCTTCGGTCATAAGCCAATACGCTAAGATTGGGGCTGGAACCGTGGTGTTTGCATCGGCAGTGGTCAATGCCTATGCGACAGTCGGTGAAGGGGCGATTCTGAACACGGGCTGCAGCGTTGATCATGACTGCATTCTTGGTTTGTGCGTGCATATCAGTCCAGGGGCTCGCTTGGCAGGCTTCGTGAACATAGGTGACGGCAGCTGGATAGGTATCGGCGCCTGCGTCAGGCAGATGCTCAGGATAGGCTCCAACGTGATGGTTGGTGCCGGTTCCGCAGTGGTCTGCGATATCTCTGATAACAGCACTGTGGCTGGGGTTCCCGCTCGAGCGATTGTCAGGTCCTGAATGTCCAGGCATCGGATAAATGTGACTGATTAGCCGTTCGAATTTTCGACGGTTCTTTTTAAATTACGGATGGCAGGTAAAAACCGTGTTGAATTCCCCATTTTCTCCTTGGCCTTCGTTCACAGAGGAAGAGGCCGATGCCGTTCGCGATCTGATTCTTTCCAATAAAGTTAACTATTGGACCGGGCAAGAGTGCCGCGAATTTGAGAAGGAGTTTGCCACTTGGGCAGGCACGGAATACGCCATCGCCCTGGCGAACGGTACTGTTGCACTTGATCTTGCTTTAAATGGTCTGGGAATCGGGCCCGGAGACGAAGTCATCGTCACCCCCCGGACTTTTCTGGCGTCGGTTTCCAGCATCGTCAATGCCGGTGCAATCCCGGTCTTTGCCGAGGTCGACCGCGACTCCCAGAACATTACCGCGCAGACAATCCAGGCTGTACTGACTCCCCGTACCCGCGGTGTGATCTGCGTGCATCTGGCTGGTTGGCCATGCGATATGGACCCGATCATGGAGCTTGCAGCCCTCCATGACCTCAAGGTAATCGAAGACTGCGCCCAAGCACATGGTGCTACGTATAACGGGCGTCCTGTGGGCTCCATTGGTCATATAGGTGCCTGGTCATTTTGCCAAGACAAGATTATGACCACCGGGGGTGAGGGTGGGATGGTTACGACGAATGATCGTAGTCTCTGGTTGAAAATGTGGTCTTACAAGGATCATGGCAAGAGCTGGGAAGCCATTTACGAACGCGAGCATCAATCAGGCTTCCGTTGGTTGCATGAAAGCTTCGGTACGAACTGGCGAATGATAGAAGTGCAAGGAGTCATAGGCCGGATTCAGCTGCGGCGCATGGCCGAGTGGCGTGCCAGCCGAATCAATTATGCGGAACGCATTTGGTCGGTTTCTCGTGAGCTTAAAGGTTTGCGTGCTCCAGTGGTTCCTGAAAACTGCGTTCACGCTGCTTATAAATGTTATGTGTTCGTAGAGCCAGAGCAGCTGAAGGCCGACTGGAACCGCGACCGGATTCTGTCCGCTATTTCCGAGCTTGGAGTCCCATGTTTTTCTGGATCCTGCTCTGAGGTGTATCTCGAGAAAGCGTTTGATGATACCGGCTGGCGCCCAGAGGAACGACTGGCTGTAGCGAAAGAGTTGGGAGAGACAAGCCTGATGTTCATGGTGCATCCGACGCTGACTGAAGCCGAAATCGATAAGACCTGCGACGTGATTTGCAGCGTAATGCAGCAAGCCAGTAAGCCCTAGCGCTACTTCGGCCTTGGAACTTCTATCGGGTCTCCCAGGCCGGCTTACTGCCGGTTCGGGTGTTGCGAAGAACTGTGTTATTTCCCTGAACCTGGCCCGATTACACCGTCGAATTTCTCAACATCGTGCTTTTGTATCTGGGATTCCGGAAGCGCATTTATGAGGGTGACGCTGGCAGTAATCTCGATCGAGGTGGCGTGGGTTTCGCCACAGCGACTCTGGACCTGTTAGGTATTGTTTCGTTGACGCGACATGTGCCCTGTTTCGACATCTGAATAGAGGAAAACAGTTCACGAGCACTTCGGAGGCATGCGTATCAATTCACGTCGCATCGATACCAAACGCACCCACCGACACTCTGAATTCCGGCGGAATCAGAGCCTGATCGAGCATCGACCAGCCCACCTCTACGCGCGTAAAATTCGGCGGGGCGCCTAATCCGACGGTAATCCTATTCGACTGCTCAACCAGGCGAGCCCAGGACGTTCGGTTGCGTCTGCTCGAACGGTATCGCGGCTACTTGATGCCGACGATTTCCCTGGGTACAACTCCTGCACGGCACGGTCTCATTGCATCGACCAATGCCGACCCAACGAACCCGGTCGCTTCAGAAAGCAAGACTCGCTTAGGCACTCGACGTACATCAACAGTCAGCTTGAAAAGCCCCTGTACTCATTGATCAACAAATCTGAACAATTGTTCGCGCCAAAATCGCTGCACGCACGATCTCGGGCAGCAGTACCCATCGCCGAAATTAACGGGGCATTGTTCAGAGTAGACAGAATCGCTGCCTCAAGCGCAACAGCGTCTCTGACTGGAACTAAAACCCCCGTTTCACCATCGACTATTGCATCTGACAAACCATAGATATCGGTACCAATCGTGGGCGTTCCCATGGCTGCGGCTTCGATAACGACTGTGCCAAATCCTTCCCTATAACTTGGGAGACATAGCAGATCGGCGAGCGCCATATATTTTTCCGGCTCATTGCAATAGCCAACTGTCTTAATATTTTTCCGCACGTTCACATCTGCAATCTGCGCGATGATATTCTCTCCGGCAGACTCGAATGGCCCAACAAACACAAGATAGATATTGCTGTCTTTATTCACGATCTCGGCAAATGCAGAAACAAGTTCCTTAATGCCTTTGTCAGGTGTAATTCTACCAACAAACAAAAGAATTTTACCCGATTCTGGAATATCCAGATCGGCACGCAACAGACTTAGCTGTTCCGAAGTGTACCGGGATGGATCAAACCGATTCAAATCGATACCGGCAATAGAACCCACACCTATTACCGAGATCTTTTTAGCGTTGATTATCCCGCAGGAAATGAGGAAATTTTTCTGACTTTCACTATCAGCATAACAATGAGTGTTCAACAAACCGATAATTCTGTCGCACAATTTCAATATTGATCGTTTGACACCAGTCATGGTAGCCCACGGCTGCCCTGTAAACGTATGCAATCGAATCTTCGTACCCGAAAAAACACCTGCAATCGCGCAAAGCAATCCGGCTTTGGGAGTAGTTGAATGAATGATATCGAATTTGTTTTTTCTGAAAATACGAATCAGAGCGACGAGACTTAAAAAATCCTGGACGAGATTGATTTCTCGCTCAATATTTACAGGCACATAGGTCAAGTTCTTATTTTTCGTAAGCTCATCACTCATTTCGTCGCGACTGGTAATGACCGTGACCGCCATACCGGCAGCGCTCAACGCTTGGATCTGAGCTTGTAGGTGGGCGACCACAAAGAGCGGAACTGTCGAAACTCGAGCAATCTTTAATTCATTAGTTTGCAATGAAAATCTCCCTTCAATGACTTGGCGCCGACCATACCCACGTAAACCCAGCAAATTCCAATACTTGTAGTCTTAAGACATGCCCAGAATTATAGCTTACATTCTGAGGCAACCGGTCTCGTAAAACAATCAATATGCCCCTGATCAGGCTACTGGTTTTTCTGGGAAAAGTTCACCAATGCTGGCAGGCACATTTCTTTCAGGGACAAAACCAAGGATTTCTTGCAGCTTGGTCGACGGATAAGAAGTCTTGGCTACCAGCGTGTCGATCCTGGCTTGAGTAACAGGCAGTCGTAGAAAACGATTGGCAATGCTGGCCATCAGACGCAATGGGGCTTCGGGGACACTCCTGTGAGGTCTCGAAACATCCTGCGCGTCAGCCATCCCATTTATCAGATCGGATAAAGCACAATCATTGGAGAGGTTGAATATTTCACCTTTTGCCTTGCAGTCGAACCCACACAGCATCAACGCAGAGACAACATCGTCAACGTGTATATAGGTGGCCACCGAGTCTTTTTTGGCGGAACCGATGTAAAAAAACAACCCTTTCCGCACAACTTCACCCAACTGCCTAAGGGACTTATTAGTCATACTCGGGCCAAACACATTGGAGGGTCGCAAAATAGTATAACTAAAAAACTGATTGTTTCTATTTTCGGTTACTCGCGAGTCCCCGGCGGTTTTCGTTTCTTCGTAAACACCTTGTGGATTTTCGAGCGTAAGTTCGTTTACGATTCGCGTCATTCCTCTTGCAGGCCCGTACGCGCCTACACTGCTCAATTGAACAAAGTGTATGGGATGCTCTTTCTGCGCCACTTGATTTGCAGCTGCGACCAATCGCTCCGTAGCATCAACATGAAGAGAGCGCATAGACTCTTCTTTGTGGATTTCACCTGCACAATTAAAAACCACATCACAGCCGCAGAGTAAGGCATTAAAATCGGTATCGGGGTTGGTCAAATCAGCACAGATGATTTCAACGTTATCGAGCTCGCATTCGAAGGAGGAACGGGTCACCACTCTAACTTTATGGCCAGCTTCACAGAGACGCAAAAGCAATGAGCTTCCAATGAATCCTTTAGCACCTGTCAACAATATCACAATTTCTCTCCTTGTTTGATAGTGATAGACTTTTGTTCAGCGTAAAAACGTCGCTGACCTTTCGCAAAGTTATTGCTGATCGCACGAATGACATACGCCAGCTCCAACGGATAGTAGATCCAGGAGTAGACACCAAATCTATCATTATAAGCCACATCAAACATTGCGATATGAAGACAGGAAAGCAAAGCGCAGACATAGAAAATATACGTCTCTCGCTTATTTAGCTCCCCTCCAAGCATTTTCAGAACCACCAGCAAGACTACAGCAACCGACGAAAACGCCCAAAAATCCCATCTGAACCCAGTAATATAATCAATATCACCAACATCATTATAGTTAACAGCCAAACCATAACTGAACGACAAATCAAACAATGCCGCAACCAACAAAACAAACAACTTTAGATATGAAGCCAAAGAGAAACCGAGCCACAATATAACTAGACCAGAAACCCCAATCTTAAGGACCAACCGTCGAAATAGAATGACTGGAAAATAGACGATGGATGATTTATGAAATAGAGTCGCAATCATTGTAAAGATCACACCACGATTCCAGTACCCTCTCGCAGTACAGTATAGTGATAAATTTATAAAACACATGGCAAAGCCTTGCCGAATAACATTAGCAGTCAACGAAAAGAAAAACGGGTAAAACAAAACCGCTGCAAAAACAAGCAACGACCAACGCGACTGAGCACCAAATACTGCTTTGATCAGAAAATAATACGACCACAAAAACATAAATGTAATGAGATAGAAAAAACTCTGGTAGTCGAGTGACAAATACCCAAAAACTCGCACAACCCCAATAAATCCCGGCTCAAATGTTTGAAAGGGATTTTCCAGGCCGGAATTCAAATCATTAAAAAAATTTATATAAACCGCCGTATCACCCTCCATATCAAACGGTCGATTAGACACATCATGAGAAACGATGGCGATTGCAAAAAACACAGCAAAGAGCTCAATGGCTCGATTGACATCTACAACGCTACGATTCCGCACTAGAGTTTGGAACGCAGCAAACAGGAACAGAAAAGCGCTAACCAAATAAAACGCCGTACCGTAAAGATCTAGACTTAACATCCCATCGCCTCAATTGCTGCCGCCCCACAATGCACATCCATCACCGCACCTTGTTCTCCGGCCCGACACGTTTTCGGACGTTTACTGTCTCAACAATTTTGTGTAGTCGAAAACAATGTAAATTCCGCAATAAAAACATCATGCTCTTGGCGGTACATTTATGAGTTGACCTTGCCATTGCTAAGAAGGTGACGAGAAAATTAGAGTAAAGATCACCCCTTAATTCCGGCCGCGAATCAAAATAGCCATACAAATCATTAAGATATATTGTATAGGACTTAATCTTACCGGCAGTTGTAGACAAGTAAGAACCTGCTGACAGGTTACATCTATATCTTACCAACGGCGCATTTATATAAGCGGCCTTTTTATCGGGAAGTAAAGAATCTATTACAAAAAACCATTCCATAAATTCACGATCGATCACCGCACGCCTGGAACTCCGTCGATAGGCGTAAGAGCTGTGAACCGCAATAGCCCCCCAACGAGCCATTTCTTCCAGCGAGATCAACGACACCATCTCTGTAGCAGTCTCAGGGAATTGTGTTTCTGACGTATACGAATTATCGTCCGAAAAATAAACTGCCTTGTGAAATACGACATTCACGTCTGAGTTATTCTTAAAAACATCATATTGCTGCTGTAGCTTCCCTGGCAGCATGACGTCATCACCATCAAAGTGGTAAACAACATCGCCGGATGCCATTTTATGCACGCCGTGATAATTCAACGCCGCGCCAACATTTTTATCTCTGAGCAGAAGTTTGACTCTACCCGGATGCCTATCAGAGTAGGCGCGAAGCCTTTCCTGAGTGCGATCAGTTGAACAGTCATCCGAAACTATGATTTCACAGTCAAAGTTTATTTCTTGAGAAAGTATGCTATCCAGACACTCTTCTATATAATCTTCCTGATTATAGCAGGATACCACTACGCTCCCGGTCAACATCAAACACTCCTCCGCCTATAAATCATAAACCCAATAATCGAAACCACAAAATACACAATATTCATTATCAAATTAGCGAGAAAAACTCCTTTAACCCCCAGTCCGCTGTGCAGAAAAGAGAGGCTTAATCCGCAAAAAACCAAACCTTGAGTCAATTCACTTATCAGGTAAATCCTCAGAGCAGCCTTTGCGACCACAACGAAACTTATGACATAGGTTGAAATACGGAAAAAATCAGCCAACAACTGATATTTTATCAAGGCTTCAAGATCTACAAACTCTGCAGAAAGCAGTAAAGGTATAAGGTATTGTCTCAAAGCATAAAAAACCAACGCCCCGGATATAAAAATCGCCATGACTAGTTTCATAAACTTTAAAACCAAAGGCGTAATATGAGCAACTTCCGCCTTCTCTGACACCATTGGCATGAAATAAACGGCAAGAAAAATGGTAAAGAAACCCATATAAGCGCTTGATAGCTTGATGGATGCCTGCCATATGCCAGCCGCTACAAAACCAACGTTCTCAATGATGCGTTCGCGAATTACTATCTCTATCAGTGGGACACTGACTGCACCTACCACTGCCATCAATGTAAACGCCAGTAGCCGCTTGAATCCTTCGGCCTCGTACTTCAAACCGATCGAAAACTTAAAGAAGATAGACCGCCGATAAAAATACAATGCCGGTATCGTGTAAAACGAGAAAAAAAACACCATCGATAGCGCAGCACCGATAAGGTGAAAATTCTTGATCAGAATCCAGCTCACAGGCAGTACTAGTACATTCCCAACAATTTGAATAACTGCATACGTTTTGGTGTCCCGCAGCCCATTGATCACCCCCGTCACCAGATTCGTGAATGCAAATCCGAATTGAGCGACAGAAAGAAAAATAATAATCCAGTAATTGTCCGGAGTTTTAAATATATATTCCGATAACAACTTGGAAAACACGCACCCCAACAAACAGATAAGTATGCAAAATATCAAAGAATAAGCTTTTGACACTGCAACTGTGTCCATCAGTCTTTTCGGCTGCTTTTTATACTGGGCAACATATTTGATCAGACCATTGACAATCCCTCCACCCGCAAGTAACGACAGAAGTGTTACTGCGCTCATGAAGTGGCCAAGTTGCCCCATACCGCCGGCACCGAGATAAACCGCGATAAGTTTAATAAAGGCGAAACCCACCCCGATCTTGGAAATCTGAGCAATGGTGGTAAAAGCGGCGCTGGTGAGCGCACGCTTTTTGTCAGAAGCACCCAATGCAACCTTACTGGAAAGTTGCATTTACCGCACCGATCACAGCCGCAGCTACTTGCTCCATTTCCGATTCGTGCATGCCATACCAGATTGGCAGACGTATCAGGCGCTCACTCTCAATAGTAGTATGTACATCTGCGCCATGAAAGCGACCCAATCTCAGTCCGGCAGGTGCAGAGTGCAACGGGATATAATGGAAAACAGCGCCAACACCCTGGTTCTTTAGAATATCCAAAACCTGAGTTCGAACTCCAATGTCCCGGACTTTTATATAAAACATATGCGCATTGCCGACGCATCCATCCGGAAGACTAGGAAGTTCAATGCAGCCATCATTCGATGCTTTTTGCAATGCTTGGTAATAATAATTCCAAACAACATGCCTGGCCTTATTGATTTGATCCACTTTTTCGAGCTGACCAAAAAGGTAAGCTGCTTGAAGTTCCCCTGGAAGATAGCTGCTGCCGACATCGACCCAAGTATATTTATCAATCATTCCGCGGAAGAAAAGACTACGATTGGTGCCTTTCTCACGGATGATTTCGGCTCTGACAACAAACTGATCATCATTGATCAGAAGCAAGCCGCCTTCGCCACCACTGGTGTAGTTTTTTGTTTCATGAAAGCTATAGGCCGCCATGTGGCCTATTGTGCCCAATGCTCGCCCTTTATAGGTCGACATCATGCCTTGGGCAGCGTCTTCAATCACGAACAGATTATGCCGCTTGGCAATGGACATGATTGTGTCCATCTCGCAGGCCACGCCAGCGTAGTGAACCGGAACAATGGCTTTCGTCTTGTCAGTAATTGCATCTTCAATTAACGATTCATCAATGTTCATGGTGTCGGCACGAACATCAACGAAGACAATCTTTGCTCCGCGCAAGACAAAAGCGTTCGCTGTGCTTACGAATGTATAGCTAGGCATAATGACTTCATCACCTGGCTGTATATCGATCAACAACGCCGCCATCTCGAGTGCCTGAGTGCAGGAAGGTGTCAGCAGCGCTTTCTTGCAACCCACCCTCGCCTCGAACCATGCCTGGCAACGAAGCGTGAAATCGCCATCACCCGACATCTTTCCGCTTCGCATTGCGGTGATGACATGCTGGTCTTCGTTACCAGTATAAGGTGGCTTGTTGAATGGTACTGTCATTTTGATTCATCCAAAAACTGTTGTTCCAGATCCAAAAGATCCCGCTTGCGCTCTTTCACTCGAACGGCCGGAATGCCTGCGTAAATACCCCATGACTCGGTACTTTTAGTCAGTAAGGCCATTGCACCTACAGAGCAGCCCTCTCTGATAATTACGCCGGGCATGATTACAGCTCCCGTCCCCACTATGACGTGCCGTTCGAGCGTCACTTTCTCAAACTTCTCGTTCTTGAATTTTTTCGGAACGAGCGAGTTGGTCAAGGTGGCGCCGCTGTAGTCATCTGATTGCGAGAATACTTTTACGCCATACGCCAATGTGCAGAAATCCGAAAACTCTATCCCAGGCTCCCCGCCCGCTACTAAACACATCGGAGTAATATGGTTGTAGTTACCAAATATCACACGACCTGACACCACACAGAAATCATCGATTCGCGTATGGTCGCCTAGTTCTATCAGTTCTGGGTTATAGATACTGGCCTTATCGCTGATTTTGACTCCTTTGCCGAGTTTCTTGAAACCCATTTCTTCTAGCTGTGCTGCATTCAAGTACGCCATGACTCACCTGCAATAAAGAGCATCAATACCGAAAAAATCACTGTTCATCATGTTCTTTGATGAGTCCGAGCAGGTATTGCCCGTAATTATTTTTCTTCAGCTCATTCGCTGTTTTGTACAGTTCGGCAGTACTTAACCAGCCGTTCTTGAACGCGATCTCTTCCAAGCAGGCGATTTTGAATCCCTGACGTTTTTCAATGGTTTCAACGAAATGAGAAGCTTCCAGCAAGCTTTCGTGTGTTCCCGTATCCAGCCACGCAAAGCCTCGGCCAAGGAGCTCTACCTGCAAATCACCACGGTCAAGATAGGCCTGGTTGATCGAGGTAATTTCCAACTCGCCTCGTTCCGACGGTTTTACATTTTTAGCAATTTCAATGACATCGTTGTCGTAAAAATAGAGGCCCGTAACTGCGTAACTGGACTTCGGCTTCAGGGGCTTTTCTTCAATGGATATTGCCTTTCGACCATCGTCAAACTGCACTACACCGAATCGCTCAGGATCTTTTACCTGATAGCCGAACACGGTTGCGCCACTCTTGCGGGTAGCAACATCCTGAAGCATCGTGGTGAAGCCTTGGCCATAGAAAATATTGTCGCCAAGAACCAAGCATACGGAGTCTTCGCCGATGAACTCTTCGCCAATAAGAAATGCCTGGGCCAGGCCATCTGGACTAGGCTGAACTGCATAACTGAGACTCACACCGAATTGAGCGCCGTCAGCCAGCAAGCGCTGAAAACCGGCGAGATCGTCTGGGGTGGTAATGACAAGGATTTCGCGAATACCGGCGAGCATTAGCACCGAAAGCGGATAAAAAATCATCGGCTTGTCGTAGATAGGCAGCAGCTGCTTGGATACTCCCTTTGTCAGCGGATACAAACGTGTACCTGAACCACCCGCCAGAATGATGCCTTTCATTTTCAACCCTCTCGCCTGATCCTAGGCTTTCACTAACATTGGAACATTAATCATCTGACCGTGCACAATTGTACATTTGTTTCAATGATGAATGGCCGGAAGCAGATGCAAAGCATGTTGTTCCTTGGCTTCTGAACCAGTATTGAACGGCTCAGAAACTCATGATTCATAGACAAAAAAACCCAAACTAAAAAACCGATAGATACAAACTATCGATTAGTGCCAACCTATACGCCTGCCAGTTCTTTCCGATTGATCAGAAGCGCATTGCGGAGTAGTGCGACGACGATTCCCAGCATGAGGCCGACAATCAGACCGCCCAGAACGATCAGAGCAGTTTTCGGTTTCACAGGCTCTCCGGAAATTTGAACATCACCATCCATGCGGAATGTATTAACCTTCCGAAATTGTTGGGACAATTTTTTGTAAAATTTGTAATTCGCTTCAAAACCACGCAGCTTCTCGATGAATGGATCGTCAGACTTTCTCACTTGCAGATTTGCTATCTCGGCTTCGAGGGCCTTAGTGCCGCGCATGTAGGTAAGTTCACCGTCCATGTTACCCGCGATATTGAGCGACTGATTTAGATTTCCGCTGACAATAGGCGGCTTTTCCAGACCAATGGCTTTGGCGACGATCAGTGCCTCGCGTAGTTTCGCCAGCGAATCCTGTCTGGCCCTCTCGCCTTCGTCTCGAAGCAGGCTTATTTTCTGATTAAAATCCTGTGCAGCGACGTCAAACTCACCTGCAAGGTTCTTATTGATCTCTTGCAGGGACAGCTCCTGCGCTCTGGCGATATATTGATCTACCCACTGCTGCGCGCGCCGTGCGTCCGGATCCTGCATCACAACTTTGAATCGATCATTCACCTCTTTGCCGACCGGCGCGATCGTAAGGTCCTTGTTCAGCCTTTCATAAAACTTGCCTTTAGGATCATCGCTCTGCCCTTGGGCCGGCAGGTAGGTCGTGTCGAAGAACTCGCGACGTAAGGATTCGGCCTGCAAGTTTTTCAGAAATACCGAGTAAATATCCTTTACAGCCAATGGCGGAAGCTTGAGCGTGGCACGGCCCTTGTTCAGACTTTGGATGTCATTCTGTGTAGGCGGCGTTATGAAAGATCTTGCCTCATAAATTGGCTGTGCAACAAATGCATAGGCAGTCGCAATGGCAACTCCCAATGCAGCAAAACACAAAATAACAACTTTTTGCCGCAAAATTGTAGAAACGAGGGCATAAAAATCAAGCCCTTCATCAGCAACTTCGTTTCGGGAATTGACTTGCATATCCTGATGCCCTTGAATAGAAAATTTAATGACTTTTATAGCGTGACCACCGAGTTCGCATCATCCCGGCTCGCGTTAAATTGAATCTGACAAACGCGACTCTTGTTAGTGGTTTAAGTGATTACTGCAATCACTTAAGCCGATAAAAAATCATTTATACATTCGTAATTTACTCATTTCCCCAAGATCTCTCCTAGCACTCGATCCAGACCTGATTGCCAAGATGGCAAGTGTATGAAAAAGCGCTCCCGGAGCTTTCGGGTATCCAGGCGGGAATTCATCGGTCGGCGCGCTGGTGTGGGATAAGAACTGGAATCAACAGGATTGACCTTTGAAACAGCTAGATTCTCGCCATTTGCCCGGGCAAAATCGAAGATATACTGGGCATAGGAATACCAAGTAGTCTCCCCCTGCGCCGCTAGATGATAAATACCCATCAGAGCGGGATCGACCAAAGCCTTCTGTATCGCCAGCATGGTGACGTCAGCAATCAAATCGGCTGCCGTTGGCGCGCCTACCTGATCGGATACCACGCTCAACTCCTCGCGATCTTCGGCAAGCCGCAACATCGTTTTCGCGAAATTGTTGCCTCGCCGGGCATAGACCCAACTGGTGCGAAGAATCAGATATCGACAGCCCGACTGAACGATTGCCTGCTCACCAGCCGCTTTACTCATTCCGTACTGATTCAATGGCGCAACAGAGTCAGTCTCTTTCCAAGGCTCGGTACCCAGACCGCTGAACACGTAATCCGTTGAGTAGTGGACAAGCCAGGCGCCCAGCGCCTTCGCCTCTTGTGCCATGATTTCGCAAGATCGAGCGTTTACGCGATCAACCTGCTCCTTGTCTGACTCCGCTTTATCGACAGCTGTGTACGCGGCAGCGTTAACGATAAGGTCCGGCTCGACTGCGCGTATTACCGCACGCAGCGCCTCAGCATCGGCAAGATCAACAGCCAACCCTTGAGCAGGATTATGCCCATAGGCGACCAACTCTCCTAACGGAGCGAGCGCACGCTGCAATTCCCAACCGATTTGGCCATTTTTCCCCAGAAGTAGAATTTTCATGCTTTAGGAGCGCGACCTGTATAGTTTTGATCAATCCACTGCTGATAGCTGCCGCTTTTGACATGCTCTACCCACTCGGTATTGTTCAGATACCACTCAACGGTCTTGCGGATACCGGTCTGGAAAGTCTCCTCCGGTGTCCAGCCCAATTCACGCTGGATCTTGCTCGCATCAATCGCGTAGCGCTGATCGTGCCCAGGGCGGTCTTGCACGTAGGTGATCAAACCTGCATGCGGGCGGTGAGCGGAATCCGGACGCAGCTCATCAAGAAGAGCGCAAAGGGTATGCACCACTTCGATATTCTGTTTTTCGTTATGCCCACCGATGTTGTACGTCTCACCGATGCTGCCTTCGGTGACAACCTTGTAAAGCGCACGGGCGTGATCCTCCACATACAGCCAATCGCGAATCTGGTCGCCCTTGCCATAGACCGGCAGAGGCTTGCCTTCCAGCGCATTGAGAATGATCAGCGGGATCAGCTTCTCCGGGAAGTGGCAGGGGCCGTAATTGTTGGAACAGTTGGTGACCAGCGTTGGCAAGCCATAGGTACGCGCCCAGGCACGAACCAGATGATCGGAGCTGGCCTTGCTGGCCGAATATGGCGAGCTTGGCTGATACGGCGTGGTTTCGGTGAAGAGATCTTCCGGACCTTCGAGGTCTCCGTAAACTTCATCAGTCGAAATGTGGTGGAAGCGGAAGTTGGCTTTACGCGCATCATCCAGCGCCGCCCAGTAGTGGCGTGCGGCTTCCAGCAAAGTGTAAGTACCGATGATGTTGGTCTGGATGAACTCTGACGGGCCGGAAATCGAACGATCGACGTGAGACTCCGCGGCCAGGTGCATGATTGCATCCGGCTGGTGCTCACGTAGAACACGGTCGATCTGATCGCGATCGCAGATATCCACGCGCTCGAATGCGTAGCGCGAATCCTGACTGACTTCTGCCAAGGACTCAAGATTACCGGCATAGGTCAGCTTATCGACGTTAACGACAGAATCGGTGGTATTGGAGATGATGTGACGGATGACTGCCGAGCCGATGAACCCGGCGCCGCCGGTAACTAGAATTTTCACGCGAAACGATACCCTTGAGCTGCGGACAGAGCCAACAACGAGCACTGTCTAATCCATGAATGCAGAAGCCATTAAGCAGTGGCATCCGTCAAAGTCAGTCTGAAACGACATGCAATAAGGCACTATCGAACAAGGGTCGCATTTTACAGCTTAACGAACGTTTTACTAATGGATAAAGACAGACAGAGATGCAATCTCGACAGACGCCCTGACCTGCCGCTTCAGACCAGCCGTTTACGTGCAACTCTGGACGAACGCCCCAAGAACCAGCCCAGCACAGGCCCTATCAACATGCCAATGAGCAACGCCAATACAACAACCAGCGACACTGGCAACTGCGGGCCAGACAACCCCAGAAACAATAACGATACCGACTGTTGGTTCTCAAGCACAAAAGCCAGGATCACCAACACCAGCAAAAGAATAAAAACGCCAAGAAGTATGCGCTTGAAGTTACGCATGAGTAGCTCCCTGAGAGATAGCGACTGTCAAACCCCCTCCTCCTCTTCCTCGTTCACCCGATCGCGCAATTCCTTACCCGGCTTGAAATGCGGAACGAATTTGCCGTCCAGACTCACCGACTGGCCGGTCTTCGGATTGCGGCCCACACGCGGGGCACGATAGTGCAGCGAGAAGCTGCCGAACCCACGGATCTCGATGCGATCACCAGTGGCCAGGCATTGGGACATTTGTTCAAGCATGGTCTTGATGGCCAGCTCCACATCCTTGGATGAGAGCAGCCCTTGATGGGTGACAATTCGTTCGATCAACTCCGACTTCGTCATATTTTTCCCTTCTTTTTCAAGCAGCTAGATCAGCGCTTGAAAGGTTTTAGCACGCCCGGAAGATTTTGAACAGCCCAGGGATTGACATATCTTTCCCGGCGTTGAAACGCCCTTTTCCAGGGCATCAACACCACACCGGCCCAGCGCGAGATTAGCGACAGATCACCAGCATGGTTCGAGTCACGAAGCCCGCAGGGTTGAAGCCGAACGGGTATTCATCCTCATCCTTGGCATCGTCGGATCGTGTAATCACTTTGTAGCCTGCTCCCTTGCACTCCTTCGCCGCACGCTTCTGGCACTTCTCCCAGCCAGAGCCCAGCCCTGAGCAGTCGATCTCGATACCACTGACGCCGCGCACGGCATGGGTCTTCGCACTTGTGGTGCAACCTGCCAACGCCAGCACCACTGCAACGACAATAAACTTGTTCATCCACTTCCTTATGCCAGGCCATGCCCGACGACTACACGCTTAAGACCAAGCTTAGTCGTGAATAGACGATTGATCCGATTAAAGAAACAGACCCACGAGCAAAGGAAATGGTTTCACGCGCTGAAGCGTCGCATCAAATCGCAGGCACAAAAAAGGGCGACCGAAGTCGCCCTTTTTAATGATCAAGCAGAACTTAGTTCTGTTTGGCCATTGCCTGGCGCAGCAGTGCCGCCATGGTGGTGTCGCCAGCAGGAGCTTCTTCAGCCTTCAGGCTTTGGATAGCTTCTTTCTCTTCAGCATCGTCTTTCGACTTGATGGAGAGCTGGATTACGCGGCTCTTGCGGTCAACGCTGATGATCTTGGCTTCTACTTCCTGACCTTCTTTCAGAACGTTGCGCGCGTCTTCAACGCGGTCACGGCTGATTTCGGAGGCTTTCAGAGTCGCTTCGATATCGTCGGCCAGAACGATGATGGCGCCTTTGGCGTCAACTTCTTTCACAGTGCCTTTAACGATGGCGCCTTTGTCGTTCTCTTGAACGTACTCGGAGAACGGATCGCTTTCCAGTTGCTTGATACCCAGGGAGATACGCTCGCGCTCTGGGTCAACCGACAGGATAACGGTGTCCAGCTCGTCGCCCTTCTTGAAACGACGAACAGCTTCTTCGCCAACTTCGTTCCAGGAGATGTCGGACAGGTGAACCAGACCGTCGATGCCGCCGTCCAGACCAATGAAGATACCGAAATCGGTGATCGACTTGATGGTGCCGGAGATTTTATCGCCCTTGTTGAACTGGCCAGAGAAATCTTCCCATGGGTTAGATTTGCACTGCTTGATGCCCAGGGAGATACGACGACGCTCTTCGTCGATGTCCAGAACCATAACTTCCACTTCGTCGCCGACTTGTACGACTTTCGAAGGGTGGATGTTCTTGTTGGTCCAGTCCATTTCGGAAACGTGTACCAGACCTTCAACGCCTTCTTCCAGCTCAGCGAAGCAGCCGTAGTCGGTCAGGTTGGTTACACGAGCGGTAACGCGAGTGCTTTCTGGGTAACGGGCTTTGATAGCAACCCATGGATCTTCGCCCAGTTGCTTCAGGCCCAGGGAAACACGATTGCGTTCGCGATCGTACTTCAGAACCTTAACGTCGATTTCGTCACCAACGTTGACGATCTCGGAAGGATGCTTGATGCGCTTCCAGGCCATGTCGGTGATGTGCAGCAGGCCGTCCACGCCACCCAGATCGACGAATGCGCCGTAATCGGTGAGGTTTTTGACGATACCTTTGACTTGCTGGCCTTCCTGCAGGGATTCCAGCAGAGCTTCACGCTCGGCGGAGTTCTCGGCTTCCAGGACGCTGCGACGGGAAACGACAACGTTGTTGCGCTTCTGGTCCAGCTTGATGACCTTGAATTCCAGCTCTTTGCCTTCCAGGTGCGTGGTGTCGCGCACTGGACGGACGTCAACCAGGGAACCTGGCAGGAACGCACGGATGCCGTTAACGTCGACAGTGAAGCCGCCTTTAACCTTACCGTTGATAACGCCCTTGACCACTTCCTCGGCTGCGAAGGCAGCTTCCAGAACGATCCAGCATTCAGCGCGCTTGGCTTTTTCACGGGACAGCTTGGTTTCACCGAAACCGTCTTCAACCGAGTCCAGAGCAACGTGAACTTCGTCACCGACATTGATAGTCAGATCGCCAGCGTCGTTGTAGAACTGCTCAAGCGGGATGAGTGCTTCAGACTTCAGGCCAGCGTGAACGGTTACCCAGCGAGCTTGGTAATCGATATCAACGATAACACCGGTGATGATGGAGCCTGCCTGAAGGTTCAGGGTTTTTAGGCTTTCTTCAAAGAGTTCCGCAAAGCTTTCGCTCATTTTAATTCCTGTAAATGAGGGCGAAGGATACGCCCATCTCCACACCCCAGACGGTGTGGGTTAGTTTCATATAGAAGAAGCGCCGCAGGACTATGACTGGTCCCCTGCGACCTTCTTGGTCACCCGGCGATATCGCGAATGGCGATCTCGCTCATGATGCGTTCAAGCACCTGATCGATGGACAACTCCGTGGAATCCAGCTGTATGGCATCAGCCGCCGGCTTGAGCGGGGCTACTGCGCGCTGGGTATCACGCTCATCGCGTGCACGGATCTCATCTAGCAGACTCGACAGACTAACACCCTCGACTTTGCCCTTCAACTGCAAATATCGACGGCGCGCTCTCTCCTCGGCACTGGCGGTCAGGAAAATCTTCAGCGGTGCGGTCGGAAAAACCACCGTGCCCATGTCGCGACCATCGGCCACCAGACCCGGCGCTTCCTGGAACGCGCGTTGACGCTGCAGCAGCGCCTCGCGTACGGCGGGCAATGCAGCCACTTGAGAGGCGCCGGAACCGACGCTTTCAGTGCGAATGACATCACTGACTTCGTCACCTTCCAGAATGATGCGCTGCAGCTGACCGTCGGTCGCCGCAATGAATTGCACATCCAGATGAGCGGCAAGTTTCTTCAGCAACTCTTCATTGGTCAGGTCGACACCGTGATTGTGCGCAGCAAACGCCAGCAAGCGGTAAAGCGCACCGGAATCCAGCAGATTCCAGCCAAGACGCTTGGCCAGAATCCCGGCTACAGTGCCTTTGCCCGAGCCGCTTGGCCCATCAATGGTGATGACCGGTGCAATGTTTTTCACGACTGAGCCTCTTGTGCCACACGAATGCCGACCTGAGCGCAGAGCGCGAGGAAGTTCGGGAACGATGTCGCGACGTTGGCGCAATCATGGATGCGAATCGGTGCAGTAGCGCGCAACGAAGCCACGCTGAATGCCATGGCAATGCGGTGATCGCCGTGACCATGCACTTCGCCGCCGCCGATCTGGCCGCCGTCGATGATGATGCCGTCCGGGGTCGGTTCGCACTTGACGCCCAGCGCCAGCAAACCGTCCGCCATGACCTGGATACGATCCGATTCCTTGACCCGCAGCTCTTCGGCGCCGGTCAGCACGGTACGCCCTTCGGCGCAGGCAGCGGCCACGAACAGCACCGGGAACTCGTCGATGGCCAGCGGAACCAGCTCCTCCGGAATCTCGATACCCTTAAGCTTAGCTGCTCGCACGCGCAGGTCAGCCACTGGCTCGCCGCCGACTTCACGCTGGTTTTCCAGCGTGATGTCCGCGCCCATCAGGCGCAGGATGTCGATGACACCGGTACGGGTCGGATTGATACCGACGTGCTCAAGCACCAGCTCGGAACCCTCGGCGATCGAAGCCGCCACCAGGAAAAACGCGGAAGACGAGATGTCGCCCGGCACTTCGATATGAGTTGCGGTCAACTTGCCGCCGGACTCGACCGAAGCCGTCGCGCCTTCAACGCTCACCGGATACCCGAAGCCACGCAGCATGCGCTCGGTGTGGTCGCGGGTGGGTGCAGGCTCGGTGACAGTGGTCTTGCCTTCAGCGTAAAGACCCGCCAGCAGCAGGCAGGATTTCACCTGAGCGCTGGCCATCGGCATGGTGTAGGTCAGGCCTTTGAGTTTGTGTCCGCCACGAATGGTCATCGGTGGACGACCTTCAGCTGCAGTTTCGATCACGGCGCCCATTTCACGCAGCGGATTGGCCACGCGATTCATCGGACGCTTGGACAGCGAAGCATCGCCGGTCAGGGTGCTGTCGAAATTCTGCGCCGCCAACAGGCCGGACAGCAGACGCATCGATGTACCGGAGTTGCCCAGATAGATCGGGCCCGGCGCAGGCTTCAGGCCATGCAGGCCGACACCGTGAATGGTCACGCGACCATGATGCGGGCCTTCGATGACCACGCCCATGTCGCGGAACGCCTGCAAGGTTGCCAGGGCGTCTTCGCCCTCAAGGAAACCTTCGACTTCGGTGACGCCTTCGGCCAGCGAACCGAGCATGATCGAGCGGTGGGAAATGGATTTATCGCCCGGTACGCGAATCCGACCGGACAGGCGGCCACCAGGTTGAGCCAGGAAGATCAGATCGTTGGAATTCATAGCGTCCACATAGGCCCTGCGGGCCAGGATTTTACTGAAATGCTCACGGGCAACCCGGGCGCGAGTGAAAACGCCCAACAATTGGTGCCCATCCCCTGCATCGACCGCGTCGCGCAAGGCGTCGAGGTCGCTGCGAAATGTATCGAGTGTGCGCAGAACAGCCTCGCGGTTGGCGAGGAAGATGTCGTGCCACATCACCGGGTCGCTTCCGGCGATTCTTGTGAAATCGCGGAAACCACCGGCAGCGTAACGGAAGATCTCAAGGTTTTCATTGCGCTTGGCCAACGAGTCGACCAGACCGAAGGCCAGCAGGTGCGGCAGATGACTAGTTGCAGCCAGCACTTCATCGTGACGCTCGACCTGCATGTGCTCGACGTCAGCCCCCAATTCGCGCCACAACCGATCAACGATCGCCAGCGCAGCCGGATCGGTTTGCTCAAGCGGCGTCAGGATCACTTTATGACGACGGAACAGTTCGGCATTGGAGGCTTCCACCCCACTCTGCTCGGAGCCGGCAATCGGATGGCCCGGCACGAACCGCGCAGGCATGCCGCCAAACGCCTCGGTCGCCGCGCGCACCACATTGCCCTTGGCGCTGCCGACATCAGTCAGAATCGCCTGACCCAGATCCATGCTCGCCAAACGCGCGAGGACTTTTTCCATGGCCAGAATCGGCACCGCCAACTGAATCACGTCAGCGCCCTGACAGGCAGCCGTCAGATCGTCTTCACAGCGATCCACCACACCCAACTCAACCGCCAGCTTGCGCGATTGCGGATCAAGATCGACCCCGACCACTTCGCGGCAAACACCGCTTTCACGCAAACCCTTGGCAAACGAACCACCGATCAACCCCAGACCAACCACCACAAGGCGACCGATCATAGGTGCAGCAGATTGCAGCGCAGTGACATCACCCACGAGCCAGAACCTTGCGCAGCGCTTCAAGGAAACGGCTGTTTTCGGCCGGCAGACCAATGGTGATCCGCAGGTGATTCGGCATGCCGTAATTGGCCACCGGACGCACGATCACACCTTCGGCCAGCAAACCCTGGAACACCGGAGCCGCCACCTGAGCGAGATCGACGCAAATAAAGTTGCCTTTGGACTCGATCCAGCCCAGACCCAGCTCACGGAAACCCGCTTGCAACTGCTGCATGCCGGACTCGTTGAGCTGACGGCTTTGCGCCAGGTACTCCTCGTCTTTCAGCGCCGCACAGGCTGCCGCAAGGGCCAGGCTGTTGACGTTGAATGGCTGGCGAACACGGTTCAGCACGTCCGCCACAACCGGAGTCGACAGACCATAGCCAACGCGCAATGCCGCCAGACCATAAGCCTTGGAGAAGGTGCGCGAAACCAGCAGGTTCGGATACGCCGCGAGGAAATCCAGACCATCCGGCAGGTCGCTGCCTTCGGCGTACTCGATGTAGGCCTCATCCAGGACCACCAGCACATGCTCCGGAACATCCTGCAGGAACTCGTCCAGCGCTTCAGCGCCGAACCAGGTGCCGGTCGGGTTGTTCGGGTTGGCGATAAACACCACGCGAGTGTCGGCATCAATGGCCGCCAGCATCGCAGGCAGGTCATGCCCCCAATCCTTGGCCGGCACCACTTTGGCTTGAGCGCCGACCGCTTGAGTAGCAATCGGGTACACCGCGAACGCATGTTCGCTGAACACGGCGTTAAGGCCTGGCGCCAGATAGGCACGCGCCACCAGCTCAAGAATGTCGTTGGAGCCGTTGCCCAGGGTGACCTGATTCAGCTCGACGCGGCACTGCTCGGCCAGCAAGGACTTCAGCGCAAAGCCGTTGCCATCGGGATAACGAGTCAGCTCGGCCAGCTCTTCGCGGATCGCCGCCAAGGCTTTGGGACTGGCACCCAGCGGGTTTTCATTGCTCGCCAGCTTGACGATTTTTGCCGGGTCCAGACCCAGCTCGCGCGCCAGCTCATCCACAGGCTTGCCCGGAACGTAAGGCGAAAGTTGTTGCACGCCCGGCTGTGCCAGAGCGAGGAAATTGCCACTCATTACTACCGCCCCTTACAGAACTGCTTTCGGGTAGGAACCCAGCACTTTGAGTGCTACTGCTTCCTGACTGATCTTTTCCAGCACACCTTTGATCAACGGATCACGGTGGTGACCGACGAAGTCGATGAAGAACACGTAGGTCCATTTGCCGCTGCGCGACGGCCGGGTTTCGATGCGGGTCAGGTCGATCCCGTTGTCATGGAACGGCACCAGCAGCTCATGGAGCGCGCCGGGCTTGTTGCTCATGGACACGATGATCGAGGTCTTGTCGTCGCCGGTTGGCGGTACTTCCTGGTTACCGATCATCAGGAAGCGTGTGGAGTTGTCCGGACGATCTTCGATCTTCTCGGCCAGACGCGTCAGGCCATACAGACCGGCAGCCATGTCGCCGGCAATCGCCGCCGAATTCCACTCGCCCTTGACCCGTTTGGCCGCCTCGGCGTTGCTGGACACCGCCACGCGCTCGACATTCGGGTAATGCGCATCCAGCCACTTGCGGCACTGGGCCAGCGACTGAGCATGGGAATAGATGCGGCTGATGCTGTCGGTCTTGGTGTTTTCACCGACCAACAGGTGATGGTGAATGCGCAGCTCGACTTCGCCACAAATCACCATGTCGTGTTCGAGGAAGCTGTCGAGGGTGTGGTTGACCGCGCCTTCGGTGGAGTTTTCCACCGGCACCACGCCAAAATTCACCGCACCGGCCGCCACTTCACGGAACACTTCGTCGATCGCCGCCATCGGCTTGCTGATCACCGCGTGACCGAAGTGCTTCATGGCCGCAGCCTGAGTGAAGGTGCCTTCAGGGCCGAGGTAAGCCACTTTCAGCGGCTGCTCCAGCGCGAGGCACGAAGACATGATTTCGCGGAACAACCGCGCCATTTCTTCGTTGCCCAACGGCCCCTGATTGCGCTCCATCACTCGCTTGAGCACCTGGGCTTCGCGCTCAGGACGATAGAACACCGGCACTTCGCCTTCGGCCAGCGAGGCCATCTTTACTCGCGCAACTTCCTGGGCGCAACGCGCACGCTCACTGATCAGCTCCATGACTTTGGTGTCCAGAGCGTCAATGCGAACGCGCAGTGCCTTGAGTTCTTGCTCGGACATCAGCCGTGTTCCTTCTCGAATTCAGCCATGTACGCCACCAGCGCGTTAACGGCGGTGATGTCGACGGCGTTATAGATGGAGGCGCGCATGCCGCCCACAGAGCGGTGGCCCTTGAGGTTGAGCAGACCACGCTCTTCGGCACCGACCAGGAACGGCTTGTCGAGACGATCATCGGCCAGACGGAACGGCACGTTCATCCACGAGCGATCCGACTTGTTGATGGGGTTGCTGTAGAGACCGCTGGCGTCGATGAAGTCGTACAGCGTGCGCTGCTTGGCATCGTTCAGCCTGGCGATGGCTTCGACACCACCCTGCTCTTTGAGCCACTGGAACACCAGACCGGACAGATACCAGGCCAGCGTCGGCGGCGTGTTGTACATCGAGCCGTTGTCGGCCGCGACCTTGTAGTCAAGCATGGTCGGGCACAGCGCACGGGCCTTGCCCAGCAGGTCTTCACGAATGATGTTGACGACGATACCGCTCGGACCAATGTTCTTTTGTGCGCCGGCGTAGATCATGCCGAAACGCGAGACATCGACTGGACGCGACAGAATGTCCGAAGACATGTCAGCGACCAGCGGCACGTCGCCGACTTCCGGAATCCACTGGAATTCCAGACCGCCAATGGTCTCGTTCGGGGCGTAATGAACGTAAGCGGCGTCTTTCGACAGGTTCCACTCGTTCTGGCCGGGGATGGCGAAATAGTCGTAAGGCTTGGCGGTGGCGGCGACGTTGACATGGCCGTAACGCGAGGCTTCTTCGATGGCTTTCTGCGACCAGATACCGGTGTCGATATAGTCGGCCGAGCCGCCCTCAGGCAGCAGGTTCAGTGGAATCTGTGCAAATTGCTGGCTGGCGCCACCTTGCAGAAACAGCACTTTATAGTTCGACGGGATATTCAGCAGGTCACGCAGATCCTGCTCGGCCTGGGTGGCGATGGACACGAACTCATCGCTGCGATGGCTCATTTCCATGACCGACAAGCCCTTGCCATGCCAATCAAGGAGTTCACCCTGGGCGCGCTGCAGGACAGCTTCAGGAAGCGCCGCAGGACCGGCGCAGAAGTTATAGGCTCGCTTGCTCACATCCAATCTCGCTCTGATTTGGTGGTATCACGCAATAAATCACACTATTGATCAACACGGCCCTGTGGGAGCGAGCCTGCTCGCGAACGCATCACCGCGGTGCTTCGAAGGTACCGCAGCGCCTGCTTTCGCGAGCAGGCTCGCTCCCACAGGGGATCTCCATGATGTCGAAAATTCATACCGGACAAATAACAAGGGGGCGAATTCTCATCCGCCCCCTCGCTTGTCCGCTTATTCTTGCGGTTCTTCGTCTGCTGCGGCGTCGAGCTGCTGGTCTTCGACTGCGTCGTCGATCACGACATTGCCTTCGAACTCCTCGCCCTCTTCACCTTCGAGCTCTTCACCTTCGACTTCCGAAGGCTCCTGAACCCGCTCCAGGCCGACCAGGGTTTCATCCTTGGCCAGTTTGATCAGCGTGACACCTTGAGTGTTACGACCCAGGCTCGACACTTCGTCGACACGGGTACGCACCAGCGTGCCCTGATCGGAGATCAGCATGATCTCTTCGCCGTCCTGCACCTGAACCGCACCGACCAGACGGCCGTTACGTTCGTTGCTGACCATGGCGATAACGCCCTGACCGCCACGCTTGTACTCAGGGAACTCGGTGATGGCGGTACGCTTGCCATAACCGCGCTCGGAAGCGGTGAGAATCTCGCTGCCTTCTTCCGGGATCAGCATGGAAATCAGCTTCTGACCTTCCGGCAGACGCATACCACGCACACCGCGCGCGGTACGGCCCATGGCGCGAACTTCGGATTCCTTGAAGCGAGTGACCTTGCCGCCGTCGGAGAACAGCATGATCTCCTGCTCGCCGTCGGTGACAGCCGCGGAAATCAGGATGTCGCCTTCGTCCAGCTCCAGCGCGATCAGACCAACGCTACGCTGACGGCTGAAGGCCACCAGCGGGGTCTTCTTGACCGTACCGTTGGCGGTCGACATGAAGATGAACGGTGCCTTCTTGCGGTCGGCAGCCTTGATGCGCGCGCGGCGCTCTTCGTCGGTCTCGTTGCTGTTTTCGATTTCGTCTACATCAGCCTCGGCGCCTTCGGCTTCTTCTTCGTCAGCCTGACGCTTCATGGCTTCGAGATCGACCGGCAGCATGGTGGTGATGTATTCGCCCTCGCTCAATGGCAAGAGGTTGACCAGCGGACGACCACGGGCAGCGCGGGACGCTTCCGGGATCTCGTAGGTCTTGAGCCAGTAAACCTTGCCCTTGCTGGAGAACAGCAGCAGCGTGGTGTGGCTGTTGGCAACCAGCAGGTGAGCGATGTAGTCCTCATCCTTGACGCCGGTCGCCGATTTGCCTTTACCGCCACGACGCTGAGCCTGATACGCAGCCAATGGCTGGGTCTTGGCGTAGCCACTGTGGGAAATGGTCACGACGCGCTCTTCTTCCGGGATCATGTCACCCAGGGTCAGATCGAGGCGCGCATCGAGAATTTCGGTGCGACGCACGTCGCCGTACTCGGCACGGATCACTTCCAGCTCTTCGCGGATCACTTCCATCAAGCGCACGGCGCTATTGAGGATGCGGATCAGCTCGCCGATCTGGTTGAGGATCTCTTGATACTCGGCCAGCAGTTTCTCGTGTTCCAGACCGGTCAGACGGTGCAGACGCAGCTCCAGAATGGCTTGCGCCTGCTCTGGCGACAGGAAGTATTTGCCTTCACGCAAACCGTATTGCGGATCGAGCGTCTCAGGACGGCACGAATCAGCACCAGCACGCTCAACCATCGCGACCACGGCGGAGGATTCCCACGCGGTCTTGATCAGCGCTTCCTTGGCTTCCGACGGGGTCGGCGAAGCCTTGATCAGGGCGATGACCGGGTCGATGTTCGACAGGGCAACCGCTTGACCTTCAAGGATGTGGCCACGTTCACGGGCTTTACGCAGTTCGAACACGGTACGGCGGGTGACGACTTCGCGGCGGTGACGGACGAAGGCTTCCAGCAGATCCTTGAGGTTGAGGATCCGCGGACGGCCGTCAATCAGCGCGACGATGTTGATGCCGAACACCGCTTGCAGCTGGGTCTGGGCGTAGAGGTTGTTGAGGATCACCTCAGGCACTTCACCGCGACGCAGCTCGATCACGACGCGCATACCGTCCTTGTCGGACTCGTCGCGCAGTTCGGTGATGCCTTCGAGCTTCTTCTCTTTAACCAGCTCGGCGATCTTCTCGATCAGACGCGCCTTGTTCAACTGGTAAGGAAGTTCGGTGATAACGATCTGCTGACGACCACCGACCTTGTCGATGTCCTCGATGATCGAGCGGGCACGCATGTAAATGCGTCCGCGACCGGTGCGGTAGGCTTCGATGATGCCGGCGCGACCGTTGATGATCGCGGCGGTCGGGAAGTCCGGACCGGGGATGTATTGCATCAGTTCATCGACGGTCAGCTCAGGGTTGTCGATGAGCGCCAGGCAACCGTCGATGACTTCACCGAGGTTGTGCGGCGGAATGTTGGTCGCCATGCCCACGGCGATACCGCTGGAGCCGTTGACCAGCAGGTTGGGAATCCGCGTCGGCATGACCGCCGGGATCATCTCGGTGCCGTCGTAGTTCGGCACCCAGTCCACGGTTTCCTTGTGCAGGTCGGCCAGCAGCTCGTGCGCCAGTTTGGTCATGCGTACTTCGGTGTATCGCATGGCCGCGGCGTTGTCGCCGTCCACCGAACCGAAGTTGCCCTGACCGTCGACCAGCAGGTAGCGCAGGGAGAAAGGCTGAGCCATGCGGACGATGGTGTCGTACACCGCCGTATCACCGTGCGGGTGATACTTACCGATCACGTCACCGACAACACGGGCAGATTTCTTGTACGGCTTGTTGTAGTCGTTGCCCAGCTCGCTCATCGCGAACAGTACGCGACGGTGCACGGGCTTGAGGCCATCGCGCGCATCCGGCAGTGCACGGCCGACGATCACGCTCATCGCGTAGTCGAGGTAGGACTGCTTCAGCTCGTCTTCGATATTGACCGGGAGGATTTCTTTGGCCAGTTCGCCCATGAGAAGCCTGATTCCTTTTTCTGGTGAAACTTCGTCATATCCATGTGGGAGCAACGAAGCTCGTCGGGCAAGGCAGAGTGCCGTGCGCCGACTTACGACAAATCAACATTCCGCAGAGTGGATTTGCGCAGTAAAGACAGCTCCGTGGAGCGGCCTCGGAAAACGCCGGATGTTATCACAAAGGCCGCCACGCACCTATCCCCCAGACGCGCATGGAGCATAGTTAGTTGACTGGTGACAGGCTTAACGGGGACGAGAGAGGCTCAGAGCTTCTTTGAATGCAGAATTCGGGCTTGGTTTGAGGATGTTTATTGACTTTTAGGGCTTCATCGCTGGCAAGCCAGCTCCCACAGGATCGGCGGCGAGCACAAAACCAGTGGGAGCGAGCCTGCTCGCGAAGAGGTCAACGCAGACGTCAAGCCAATCAATGCAACCGCTTGCGGCACATCAACTGGGCCATTTTTGCCGTGTCCGGCCGCTCGACGATGCCCTTTTCGGTAACGATGGCATCGATCAGATCCGCCGGTGTCACGTCAAACACCGGGTTGAACGCCTCAACGTCAGCACCAACACGCTTGCCGCCGACTTCCAGCAATTCGGCACCATCGCGCTCTTCAATCGGAATTTCGTCGCCGCTGGCCAGATTCATGTCGATGGTCGAACTCGGCGCCACCACCATGAAACGCACACCGTGATGCATGGCGTTGACCGCCAGTTGATAAGTGCCGATCTTGTTGGCCACGTCGCCATTGGCGGTGATCCGGTCAGCACCGACGATCACCCAGGTCACGCCTTTGGTTTTCATGATGTGCGCGGCGGCAGAATCGGCATTCAGGGTGACCGGGATGCCTTCGTTGGCCAGTTCCCATGCTGTCAGGCGCGAACCCTGAAGCCACGGCCGGGTTTCGTCGGCATAAACGCGCTCGACCATGCCCTCGAGAAATGCTGCACGAATGACCCCAAGCGCCGTACCAAAACCACCCGTCGCCAGAGCGCCGGTGTTGCAGTGGGTGAGAATCGCCTGAGCGTTGCCCTGATGCTTGCGGATCAGATCGACGCCGAGCTGGGCCATGGTCAGGTTGGCCTCGCGATCACTTTCGTGGATGGCGATGGCCTCGGCTTCCAGTGCCGCCAGCGGATCGGCATTGCCTTTGAGGCGATCAAGCCGATCGTGCATGCGGCCCAGCGCCCAGAACAGGTTGACCGCCGTCGGCCGGGAAGCGGCCAGCAGGGCAAAATCCTCTTCCAGCGCGGCGTACCAGTCGCCGCCTTCGGCCACCCGCGTACGCGCCGCGAGAACGATGCCATAAGCCGCACTGATGCCGATGGCCGGGGCGCCACGCACCACCATCGAACGAATCGCCTCGGCCACGCCGGCGGCGCTGGTGTAAGCGATCCAGGTTTCCTCGAACGGCAAAATACGCTGATCCAGCAGGTGGAGCGCGCCATCTCGCCAATCGATGGCCTTCACTTTCTCCGCAGCCAACAGTCGATCGCGCATCCCACACCCCGCACTCATGAACAAAAGCCGCCGATTATAGCGATCCCCCCGCGAAGACGCTCGGGTATACTTCGCCATCCTTTACAAAAGCACTGGAACCGACCCTCGATGCCGAAACCTGCCATTGCGCTCGACTTATTATTGCTGCCGACCTGGCTGGTACCCGTCGAACCCGCAGGCGTTGTGCTCAAGGAGCATGGCCTGGGCATTCGCGACGGTCGCATCGTGTTTATCGGCCCGCGCAGCGACGCACTGAAGTGTAACGCCGCTGAAGTGCGCGAATTGCCGGATGTCCTGCTCAGCCCCGGCCTGATCAACGCTCACGGCCACGCGGCAATGACGCTGTTCCGTGGCCTGGCCGATGATCTGCCGCTGATGACCTGGCTGGAAAACCACATCTGGCCGGCCGAAGCCAAATGGGTCGATGAAGACTTCGTTCGTGACGGTACCGATCTGGCCATCGCCGAGCAGATCAAGGGCGGCATCACCTGCTTTTCGGACATGTATTTCTTCCCCAAAGTCGCCAGCGAACGCGTGCATGACAGTGGCATTCGCGCGCAGATCGCCATTCCGATCCTCGACTTCCCGATTCCCGGTGCCTCCAGCGCCGACGAGGCCATTCGCCAAGGTGTCGAGCTGTTCGGCGATTTGAAGCATCACGAGCGCATCAAGATCACCTTCGGCCCTCATGCACCCTACACCGTCGGCGACGAAAATCTCGAGAAAATCCGCGTGATCGCCGAGGAGCTGGACGCGTCGATTCACATGCACGTCCACGAAACGGCGTTCGAAGTGCAGCAAGCGGTCGAGCAGCGCGGTGAACGGCCGCTGGCCCGTCTAGGCCGACTGGGCCTGCTCGGCCCGCGCTTCCAGGCTGTGCACATGACGCAGATCAGCGATGACGACCTGGCGCTGCTGGTAGAAAGCAACACCAGCGTGATCCACTGCCCGGAATCGAACCTCAAGCTGGCCAGCGGTTTCTGTCCGGTCGAGCGTTTGTGGCAGGCTGGTGTGAATGTCGCGGTCGGCACCGATGGTGCGGCGAGCAACAATGACCTCGACCTGCTCGGCGAAACCCGTACCGCAGCGCTACTGGCCAAAGCTGTCGCCGGTTCTGCCACTGCGCTCGACGCCCATCGTGCGTTGCGCATGGCCACGCTCAACGGTGCTCGCGCACTGGGAATCGAGGCGCAGGTTGGCTCGCTGGAAATCGGCAAAGCCGCGGACATCGTCGCCTTCGACCTGTCCGGCCTGGCGCAGCAGCCGGTCTATGACCCGGTTTCGCAGCTTATATATGCCACCGGCCGCGATTGCGTGAAACACCTGTGGGTCGCCGGCAAGCAACTGCTCGACGACCGGCGCCTGACGCGCATGGATGAACAGCAACTGGGCGCCACCGCCCGGGCCTGGGGCCAGCGCATCAGCGGCCACACCGAATCGTAAACACCTCGCAGCCAACCCGCGGGGCTACAGCCTTTTTCAAGTTTTAGAGGATTGAACCATGAGCAACGTCGACCACTCCGAAATCGCCAAATTCGAAGCCCTGGCCCATCGCTGGTGGGACCGTGAAAGCGAGTTCAAACCGCTGCACGACATCAACCCGCTGCGGGTCAACTGGATTGACGAACGGGTCAATCTGGCCGGCAAGAAAGTCCTCGACGTCGGTTGCGGCGGCGGCATCCTCAGTGAAGCCATGGCCCAGCGCGGTGCCACCGTCATGGGCATCGACATGGGCGAGGCGCCGTTGGCGGTCGCGCAGTTGCATCAACTGGAGTCCGGCGTCAGCGTCGAGTACCGCCAGATCACCGCCGAAGACCTGGCCGAGGAAATGCCCGAGCAGTTCGACGTCGTGACTTGCCTGGAAATGCTCGAACACGTGCCTGATCCATCGTCGGTCATCGCCGCCTGCTACCGCATGGTCAAGCCGGGCGGCCAGGTGTTCTTCTCGACCATCAACCGCAACCCGAAGGCGTACCTGTTCGCGATCATCGGCGCCGAATACATCATGAAGCTGCTGCCGCGCGGCACCCATGACTTCAAGAAATTCATTCGTCCGTCCGAGCTGGGGGCCTGGAGCCGTCTGGCCGGCCTGACCGTCAAGGACATCATCGGCCTGACCTACAACCCGCTGACCAAGCACTACAAACTGGCCAACGACGTTGACGTCAACTACATGATCCAGACCCTGCGCGAGGAATAAGCCGATGGCCATCAGAGCAGTTCTTTTCGACATGGACGGTACTCTGCTCGACACCGCGCCGGACTTCATTGCCATCTGCCAGGCGATGCGCGCGGATCGGGGCTTGCCGCCGATCAACGACAAGCACATCCGCGACGAGATTTCCGGTGGCGCCAAAGCCATGGTCGCGGTGACGTTCTCGATGGACCCGGAGTCGCCGGGCTTTGAGGAACTGCGCCTGGAGTTCCTTGAGCGCTACCTCGTCGGCTGCGCGGTGCACAGCAAACTGTTCGACGGCATGAGCGAACTGCTGGCCGACATCGAAAAGGCCAACCTGATCTGGGGCGTGGTCACCAACAAGCCTGTGCGTTTCGCCGAGCCGATCATGCAGCAACTGGGGTTGGCCGAGCGCTCGGCGCTGCTGATCTGCCCTGATCACGTGAAGAACAGCAAGCCGGATCCGGAGCCGCTGATTCTCGCGTGCAAGATGCTTGATCTGGATCCATCGACCGTTCTGTTTGTGGGCGATGATCTGCGCGATATCGAGTCGGGGCGCGATGCCGGGACCAAAACGGCCGCGGTAACCTACGGCTACATCCATCCGGACGACAACCCGCGGCATTGGGGCGCGGATGTGGTGGTGGATCATCCGCTGGAGTTGCGCAAGGTGCTGGATAGCGCGCTCTGCAGCTGCTGATCTTTTAGCTATTAACGGATTGAGGTTTTTATGTTTGATTACTCCGCTCGCCCCGAATTGCTCAAGGATCGGGTCATTCTGGTCACCGGTGCCGGTCGTGGCATTGGTGCGGCCGCCGCGAAAACCTATGCCGCCCATGGTGCCACCGTGCTGCTGCTGGGAAAGACCGAAGCCAATCTGACGCAGGTCTACGACGAAATCGAAGCTGCCGGCCATCCGCAACCAGCAGTCATCCCCTTCAACCTCGAAACCGCCCTGCCCCATCAATACGATGAACTGGCAGCGATGATCGAGACCGAGTTCGGCCACCTGGACGGCCTCCTGCACAACGCCTCGATCATCGGCCCGCGCACGCCGATCGAGCAGTTGTCCGGGGAAAACTTCATGCGTGTCATGCAGGTCAACGTCAACGCCATGTTCATGCTGACCAGCACGCTGCTGCCGCTGCTCAAGCTGTCGCAGGACGCGTCGGTGGTGTTTACCTCCAGCAGCGTTGGTCGCAAGGGCCGTGCTTACTGGGGCGCGTACGGTGTGTCGAAATTTGCCACCGAAGGCCTGATGCAAACCCTGGCGGATGAGATCGACGGCGTGGCGCCGGTGCGCTCCAACAGCATCAACCCGGGCGGCACTCGCACCAGCATGCGCGCCCAGGCTTATCCAGGGGAAAACCCGCTGAACAACCCGACGCCCGAGGAGATCATGCCGGTCTACCTCTACTTGATGGGCCCCGACAGCACCGGTATCAACGGCCAGGCATTCAACGCACAGTAATGCCATACGTCGCATTTGTAGCCGCGGCGGATTACTGCCGCGGCAGTCATTTGCCGGTACCGGCCGTCACAATAAAGTCAAATATCCAGCACCTCCCCTCCTCGCGATTACACAAGCCATTGATTCATATGGGTTTAAATAAAACCGAACTGAATGGCACGACTTTCGCTCTAATTTCCCACAAAGCATGCCGTGTGAAGGCAATGGGACAACGCCTGTTTCGCTAGCTTACTAATCGTCATCAGGCAGACTAAACTCACGCCAAACGTCCTACGGGACTGATGGATCAGTACGACGCGCAGCCCATAGTCGCTCTCACCCAGCCTGTAAGACAGACTTACTGCTTAGGGGCTCACGCCAAATGAAATCACCCTCCCAGACCAATCAATTGACTTTGACAGTGCCAAATTGCAACGCCTGGGCTTCGGTCAGCTTCCTCCACTTCTGGAACGCCCGACCAGCCTGACGCAATTGCGCCAGCAAATGAGCCTGCAATTGCAAACCAGTCTCGAACCGCAACGCATACTCGGTCTGTTTTTCCGCGAGGTTCAACGCCTTGTGCCGCTGGACGCCTTGAGCTACGAGCACAAGGGCAGCGACTTGCGCCTGGAGTTCGGCGCCCGCGGTCACCATTCCGTCAGCTACAGCCTGAGCCACGAAGGCGAGCACATGGGCGAAGTGGTGTTCCGCCGTAATCACCGCTTCAACGAGCAGGATCAGGGCAATCTCGAATCGCTACTGTCGTCGCTGCTATATCCGATGCGCAATGCCCTGCTGTACCGAGCGGCCACCCAGAGCGCGTTGCGTGATCCGCTGACCGGCGCCGGCAATCGCATCGCGATGGAGCAGACGCTGCAACGCGAGATCGAGATGTCTCGTCGGCATGTGCAGCCGCTGTCGGTATTGATGCTGGATATCGACCACTTCAAGCGCGTCAACGACAGTCACGGCCACAGCGCAGGAGATGACGTGCTCAAAGCCGTAGCTGCGTCGATCAAGAGCCAGTTGCGCAACGTCGACATGGTCTTTCGTTATGGCGGGGAAGAGTTTCTGATCATGCTGTCCAACACCAGCCGGGAAGCGGCAGCGATGGTCGGCGAGCGTCTGCGTTATGCGGCGCAAGCGGCGGAGTATTACGCCGATGGTCAACTGATCGAGCTGACGGTCAGCCTGGGTTGCTCCACCCTGCTACCGGGTGAATCGGCAGAAAGCCTGTTGCGCCGCGCGGACAGTGCGCTGTACGTGGCCAAGCGTGAGGGGCGTAATCGGTTGGCAATGGCGGGCTGAATCCTTCCAGACAGCACAAAACAGTGTGGGAGCGAGCCTGCTCGCGAAAGCGGTGTGTCAGTCAACCGAGTGCTGACTGACACGCCCTCTTCGCGAGCAGGCTCGCTCCCACATTAGCTTTTGGCGAAGCCGGTAATCAGTTTTCGAGCACGGCCCTGCGCTCACGGCTTACCAGCAAGCGTTCGGACGTTTCCAATTGCATGCACCGCTCCAGGAACAGGTACATGTAGTCGTAGCTCTTGCAGATGGCCTGACGCAATTCGATCTGCAAGGCCTCGCTCGGGCTCATGCCCGCCAGGGTGCAGATGATTTCCAGCGCCTCCCATGGGTGAGCATCGTCGTACTGGGCGTGCATCTTCAGCCACTTCATCGCACGCTTGCGATCCTCTTCAGGGAATGCCGCAGCGTACACGCCATTGGAACAGACCAGCGCCGACCACTCCCCGGTCGCGCCTTCGATGGCGTAGTTGGTCGCGGCGATGGCCACAATCAGTGAATCGGCGGAACTGGTATGCCAGCACCAATGGCTCAAGGCATGCAGTTCAGGCGGCACATGCTGGGCCTGAAGATCTTCAAGGCTTACACCGTGCGCGCGACTCCAGTGCACCCAATAATCGGCGTGATTGAGTTCGACGCGAATGTTGCGCATCAGCCAGCGCCGCGCCATGTCTTCGCCGGGATGACGGGCAAACCGGGTCTTGGTGAGGTTCTGCGCCATGTACAAGGCGAACTGCTCAACAACCGGCCAGCCCCCGATCAGGTACTGGCGCATGGTTTTGGCGCTGAGTTTGTTATCACGCATGCGCAGGTAAAGTTCATGTTCGACAACCCGGCGCTTGCTCTCGCTGCAATCATCTATCAGCTGCTGTGCCCAGCCTGGATAACTTGCGGCTTCCATGAGTGGTCCGGTTCGGTTGAATGTGTCGATCACTGTTCGGCTCCTTTTGATTTGTGATTGTAAGGATCGGCGAAAGATTTCAACGGAACGTGCCAGGCGCTTTGAATAACAGCGGTTGCGGTCTGGCGGGCCGACTTTGCAAACTGTCACAGGTAAACAACTGCGGACGCTCAATAACATAACCTTGTGCGTAATCCACACCAATTTCAAGCAATGCCTGCTCGATCTGAGTTGTTTCAACAAACTCGGCAATTGTCTGCTTACCCATGACATGCCCGATGTGATTGATCACTTCGACCATTGCGCGGTTAATCGGGTCGTCCAGCATGTCCTTTACGAAACTCCCGTCGATCTTCAGGAAGTCTACAGGCAAATGTTTCAGATAAGCGAACGAAGACATTCCGGCACAAAAGTCATCCAGCGAGAAGTAGCAACCTAAGCCTTTGAGTTCATTAATAAATCTAATTGCACTGCCCAAGTTTGAAATTGCACTGGTTTCAGTAATTTCAAAACAAATCATTTCAGGCGGTATTGAATAGATAACAAACTGCTCTCGCAGAAAGTTCAAAAACGCGTCATCTCCTATAGTAATGCCTGACAGATTAATCGCACACATCGCTAATGGGCCTTCATGTTCTTGCGCAATACATTGAGCAATCACCTTGAACACGTTTTGCACTACCCAGCGATCCAGCTGACTCATCAAGCCATAACGTTCTGCAGCAGGAATGAAACTGTCGGGCAGAATCATTCGCCCTGCTTCATCATGCAGACGCAGGAGAATCTCAATGTGCCCACCCTCGCCCTCACTTGGTTTGAGGGGGGAGATTTCCTGGGCAAAGAGGCAAAAACGGTCCTCTTCCAGCGCCATGTGCAAACGCTGCACCCAAGCCATTTCACCGAAGCGCAGCGACAGTTCGGAGTCGTCGGCGTGATAGACCTGCACCCGGTTGCGGCCCTTTTCCTTGGCCATGTAGCAGGCCATATCTGCTGCTCGCAGCGAGGTTTCGAGGGTCGTCGGGATTTGCGTGATATGCACCAGGCCGATACTGACCGTGGTCTGGAATGGTCGCCTCTTCCATACAAAATGTAGGTTCTGCACGGTATGACGCAGCACCTCGGCAATTTTCTCCGCCGCCTCCGGCGAGCAGTTCTGCAGCAAAATACCGAACTCGTCACCGCCAAGCCGCGCCAGCGTATCGCCCTCGCGCAGGCCTGATTGCAGCAGCGTGCAGATGTGTCGCAACAGTTCATCGCCCGCCGCATGGCCGCAGGTGTCGTTGACCAGTTTGAACTGGTCCAGATCAAGGAACATCAATGCGTGCCGCCCCGCTTGCCGCGTGAGGGTGTGCAGCGCCTGCTCCAGGCGATATTCGAACTCACGGCGGTTAGCCAGCCCCGTCAGCGCATCGTGGGTGGCCTGCCAGGAGAGATTGGCGATGTATTGGCGTTCCTGGGTCATGTCGTGCAGCACCAGCACCGTGCCGCTGACCTTGCCCGCATTGCGGATCGGTGCGCCCACCAGCGTCACCGACAACGTGCTGCCGTCCAGGCGCTGGATCAGCTTTGAGTGTTCACTGCCGCCACCGAGTTGACCGCTGAGAATGTGTTCGATCAGCGTCAGACCTTCGGCCTGGGCGTTGTCATCAAGCAAATTGAACAGCGCCGCCAGCGGCAAACCGGCGGCCTGTTCGGCTTTCCAGTGGGTCATGGCTTCGGCGGCGGGGTTCATGTAGTCGATGGCCCCCGTCACGTCGGTGGTGATGACGCCATCGCCGATCGATTGCAGGGTGACCTGCGCGCGATCCTTTTCCAATTGCAGCGCCTCGGCAAAGGCGTGGCGCTGCTTGAGCAATTTCTGGGTGCGCAGCAAGGCCAGCACGATCAACCCCAGTGCCGTGGCCAGGTTGATCGCCAGCAACAGTCGCAGGATCATCCGCGAGCCTTCGCCCAAGGCATCACTGAAGGCTTTCGCCGCCGGAGTCACAGCATCATTGATCGCAAAGATCTGCGCCTTCCAGCGCAGGATATCGGCGCTGCTGGCGGTATTCTCGGAAATACTGCGGTGCATCTCGCGTGCTAGATCATCCAGCTCGATCAGATAAGCGTCACCCACCGTCCAGCGGTCGATGGCAGTCTCCAGATAACTGAAATGACGGAAGTTGAGGTACAGCCAGATCACGCTGGAGACGTCGTCCGGATGGTTGCCACCCTTGAGGATGCCTTCGCGTGCAGCGGCCAGATCCGGCGGTTGACGATCCAGCGCCAGACGCAGCTGATGACCGCCCTGGGGGACGCCAATCGCGGCCTGGTATTTGAGGAATATTTTTTCGTCGCGACTGTCCGCGTACAGATTGAGGTAGTAGATGGCATCTTTCTGGCCCTTGGACCAGAGACTTTCTCCCGCAACGTAGCCGCGAACGGCCGACAGCACGTAAAGGCTCACGCCCCCCAATAACGCTTGAAACAACACGACGGCAATAAATGGCCAGACGATGCCCAACAATCGTGGCGTTGCGAAAGTCCGCTTTTGCTCCATGAGATCCCTTGCGCAAGTACTGCCAGATGAACAACCGTAAAATCCCGCTCCTGACAGCTCAGCCTAGGCTAATTTTTGATATGTCAAAGGGGCAGCTCGGCCGTCTGCAACGCTTATCGTGCAACCGACTGATCTTTAGAGGCTTTCCGAGCAGGTTTACTCAATGATATTCACACACTGAGGGCAAAAAAGGGCGAGAAACTCAGGGGCGCTGAATCTGCTGCAAATGGCCATACAATTTGGCGTACAGCCCGCCGTCGGCAATCAACTGCTGGTGATCGCCATCTTCGGCCACTTGTCCGCCGTCGAATACCAGCACCCGATCAGCTTGCTTCACTGCCGATAACCGGTGCGCGATGATCAGCGTGGTGCGGCCATGTAGGAACCGCGCCATGGCTTGATGCAGGTTGTATTCGGTGGCGGCGTCGAGGGCCGAAGTGGCCTCGTCGAGGATCACCACTTTTGGCTCGGCGAGGATCATCCGTGCAATTGCCAGGCGCTGGCGCTGACCACCGGACAAGCGCACGCCGGAACGGCCGACGATGCTGTCGAGTCCATCCGGCAACGCGCGGATCGCAGGTTCGAGCTGAGCAATTTCCAGCGCCTGCCAGCAGGCTTCGTCGCTGCGCGTGCGGCCCATCGTCAAGTTGGCGCGTACGGTGTCATTGAACAGCGCCGGATGCTGCAACACCACCGCGACGTTTTCCCGAACCGTCTCCAGGCCGATTTCCTGCTGGGTCGAACCGCCAAAGCGAATCGTCCCGGCCAGCGGCGTGTACAGCCCCAGAAGCAATTGCACCAGGGTGCTTTTACCACCACCACTGGCGCCGACAATCGCGACTTTCTCACCGGGCGCGATGGACAGGTTCAACTGATCCAGCACCGGTTCATCGCCGTAACCGAAGCTCAGGCCTTGCACCTCGATGCCCACAGTTTCACGGCCCTTGAACGGATCGACGCCGCCCGGATACTGCGGCTCATCGGCCCGCGCCAGCAATTCGTTGATCCGCGCCAGCGCACCGCCCGCCGCGTAATAGGCGTATTGCAGGTTGAGCAGTTGTTCCACCGGGCCGATCATGAACCACAGGTAACTGAACACAGCGAGCATCTGCCCGATCGACAGGTCGGAGAACAGCACGGTGAGCATCGCCGCCGCGCGAAAGATGTCGATACCGAACTGGAACAGCAGGCCGCTGGCACGGTTGGAGGCGTCGGTTTTCCATTGCGAATTGATCGCGTAGTTACGCACCTCCTGCGCCCGCAAACCGAGCCGGCCGAGGAAGAAACCCTGACGGTTGCCCGCCCGGACCTCCTGAATCGAGTCGAGGGTTTCGCTCAGCGCCTGGGTGAAACGCGCGGTGCTGTCGTTCTCGAGTTTCTTCAGGTGTTTGACGCGTTTGCCCAGCTGCACTGTGGCGTAGATCACCAACGGGTTGAACAGCAGAATCAGCAGCGCCAGTTTCCAGTGCATCCACATCAGGATGCTCGCGGTGCCGACCAGCGTCAGCATCGCCACCAGAAACCGGCTGAGGGTCTCACCGACAAACTTGTCGAGGGTGTCGAGATCGGTGACCAGATGGGTGGTCACCGTGCCACTGCCCAGACTTTCATATTCGGCGAGGGAAATACGCTTCAGCCGTTCGATCAAGCGCACGCGGATGCGATAGACGATGTCCTTGGCCAAACGCGCAAACAGCCGCGACTGCAACACGCCGAAGCCCAACGCGCCGCAACGCAGGGTCAAGGTGACCACCAGCATCAGGCCGATATAGCCCGCCGCTTGCTGCCACATCGTCGGTAACAGGTGATTCATCACCTTCAGCGCCGCATCGCCGTGGCCAAGCAGGACTTCATCCACCAGTAGTGGCAGCAGCAACGGAATCGGCACGCTGCACAGCGTGGCCAGAACGGCGACGCCGTTGGCGATCCACAGGGATTTTTTGTGAGTGAGTGCCAGTCGCCGGACTTCTGCCCAGCTCAGCCGGTCGATACGCTTTGCGGCTGGCGTGTCATCGGCCCGGTCAGGCACAGGCTGCGCGCTCCAGCCATCGGCCCAGCAATGGCGACAGCTCACTGAGCGGTTGATAACCGTTGGTCAGCAGTGCCAACTGGCCGTTGCGTTCGGCGAGCAACGTGGGGAAACCGGCGATGCCGAGGTCCTGCACCCAGCTGAAATCGGCCTGAGTGGCTTTGTGTTGATCGGCATGGTCGAACAACGCAGCGAACTCGATGCGCGGCACGCCCGCCTGCTCCGCCAACTCGACCAGCACGCTGGCCTGAGTGACATCGCGACCTTCAGCGTAAAACGCCTGCTGGATCAGTCCGACCAGTTTCCACGCACAATCCGGCGCCAGGCTGCGTGCAGTGACAATCGCACGGCAGGCAGGCTCGGTGTCGTAGACAAAACCCTCGGGCAAGGCACCGTCAAGCTTGAACGGCTGTCCCGTGGCCTCGGTGACCGCTTGCCAGTGTTCAAGAATGTAGCGGCGAGTGGTCGGCTCCAGCGCCGAACCGCTGCCGGTGCGCAATCCGCCCACCACCAGATGCAGCTCGACCCCGGCTGCCTGCGCTTGCTCGACCAGTGCCCTGGCCACCGGAGCAAATCCCCAGCACCAGGAACACATCGGATCCATCACATAGAGCAGGCGCGCAGACATGGTTAAGCCTCGGTGGATGCTTGCTTGTAGTTAAAGCCGATCGGGTGCGGCTGATTGCGGGCCTTGGCCAGTTCGATCTGCTTCTGCCGGTCGATGGCGCTGCGGCGAGTCTTCTCGCTCAGCGTGTTCCAGCAATGCGGGCAGCTGATGCCAGCGACGTAGTGCTCGGAGGTGCGATCTTCAACGCTGACCGGTGTGCGGCAAGCATGACATTGATCGTAGTCGCCTTCGGTGAGGTCGTGGCGCACAGTCACCCGGTTGTCGAACACAAAGCAGTCGCCCTGCCACTTGGTTTCTTCCTGCGGCACCTCTTCGAGGTACTTCAGAATGCCGCCCTTGAGGTGGTAAACCTCTTCAAAGCCTTCGCCCAACATGTAGCTCGATGCCTTTTCGCAGCGGATGCCACCGGTGCAGAACATTGCGACCTTCTTGTGCACGGCCGGGTCGAAGTGCGCTTTGATGTAGTCGGGAAATTCGCGAAAACTGGTGGTTTTCGGATCGATGGCGCCTTCGAAGGTGCCGATCGACACTTCGTAATCGTTGCGCGTGTCGATCAACAGCACTTCAGGGTCGCTGATCAACGCGTTCCAGTCTTGCGGATCAACGTAGGTGCCGACCTTTTTGTTCGGGTCGACGCCGTCAACACCGAGGGTGACGATCTCTTTCTTCAGTTTGACCTTGGTGCGGTAGAACGGCTGCTCGTCGCAGTACGACTCTTTGTGGTCGATGTCGATCATGCGCGGATCGTTCTTCAGCCAGGCGAGCAGGCCATCGATGCCTTCGCGGGTGCCGGAAACCGTGCCATTGATGCCTTCTTCGGCAATCAGCAAGGTGCCTTTGATGCCGTTGTCGACCATCGCTTGCAGCAGTGGCTCGCGCAGGTTGACGTAATCTTCGAGGGTGACGAACTTATACAGTGCCGCCACGACAATCGGTTGTGTCATGGGTATTTCTCCAGGTGGCTACCCTCGTAAAGGGTGAACCGGATGCGAAAAAAAACGCGCCGGGTGAGCGGCGCGTTGCGGATTCTAGCAAAAAAGCAGCTTCGAGCGGCGAGCTTCAAGCGACAAGCCAAAACCTGTTTGCCTTGCAGCTTACCGCTTGAAGCTTATCGCTGCTTTCCTCCGGCACAGGTTGGCGACGCGGGGGCGGCGCCAGTCTCTGCCCATTCCTGCGGGGTGTAGGTGTGCAGCGCCAACGCATGGAACTCGCCCATCAGCTCGCCGAGCGTGCCGTAGACTTTCTGATGGCGCTTGACCCGGTTCAGCCCTTCGAACTGCGCGCTGACGACCACGGCCTTGTAGTGAGTCTGTAACCCACGACTGTGCATATGGCTTTCATCCAGCACTTGCAGGTGCTCAGGCTGAAGCAGCGCCAGCGTGGATTCGATGCGTTGTTGCATGGTCATCACGAACTCCGCTTACTTCTTCTTGGCCGCAGGAGCTGCAGGGGCCAGCTCTTTGGTCATGTCTTCCAGCAGCTTGTTGACTACCGGCACGGCGCTTTCCAGCTTGCCCTGCGTCATCTGGGCCGATTGCTGAGTCAGCTGCGGCATTTTTTCCAGGACTTTCTTGCCCAGTGGCGACTTGTAGAACGCGACGAGGTCCTTGAGCTCGGACTCGCTGAAGTTGCTGGTGTAGAGCTTGACCATGTCCGGCTTGAGCTTGTTCCAGCCGATGGCCTGGTCCAGCGCAGCGTTGGCCTTGGCCTGATAGGTTTCCAGCACGGCTTTCTTGGCTTCCGGGGCTTTGGTCTGCTCAAAACGCTGGGCAAACATTTGCTGTACTTGCATGTACACCGGGGTGCCCAGTTTGTCAGCGTGCGCCAGAGTCAGGAAAGCTTCGGCACTGGCGTTGTGGCTGGCGGTATCGGCGAGGGCCTGGCCGCTGGCGCAAACCAGGGCTACTGCGGTGCAGATGGCACGAAGACGAGTCATCGAGTTTCCTTTTCAGCTAGGCGAGGTAAAACCCCAAGGGCGCTCATTCTGCGCCTAACATTCATCGCGGCTCAACCCCCAAAGCCTTGCCGCGCTTGATTGACGGGGTTTTAGCGGTCAACAATCGATTCAAGGGAACCACCAGAGCCGACACCGGCCTAAACTGCGCAAACAGACCAACAGGAGTGTGCACGATGAGCCGTATCGAAACCGACAGCCTGGGCCAGATCGAGGTCCCGGACGACGCATACTGGGGTGCTCAGACGCAACGCTCGCTGATCAACTTCGCCATTGGTCAGGAACGCATGCCGCTGCCGGTACTGCACGCCCTGGCCCTGATCAAGAAAGCCGCCGCGCGGGTCAACGACCGCAACGGTGACCTGCCCGCCGACATTGCCCGCCTGATCGAGCAGGCTGCCGACGAAGTTCTCGACGGCCAGCACGACGACCAGTTCCCGCTGGTGGTCTGGCAGACCGGCAGCGGCACTCAAAGCAACATGAACGTCAACGAGGTGATCGCCGGTCGTGCCAACGAACTGGCCGGCAATCCACGCGGCGGCAAGACCCCGGTCCATCCGAACGATCACGTCAATCGCTCGCAAAGCTCCAACGACTGCTTCCCCACTGCCATGAGCATCGCCACGGTCAAAGCCGTACAAGAGCAGTTGCTGCCATCGATTGCCGAGCTGTCAGGTGGCTTGGCTGAACTGGCCGCACGGCACATGAAACTGGTGAAAACCGGCCGCACGCACATGATGGACGCGACGCCGATTACCTTCGGTCAGGAATTGTCGGGCTTCATAGCGCAACTGGATTACGCCGAGCGAGCGGTCCGCGCGGCACTGCCGGCGGTGTGTGAACTGGCACAGGGCGGTACCGCCGTCGGTACCGGGCTGAATTCGCCGCACGGTTTTGGCGAGGCCATTGCGGCAGAGCTCGCTGCGTTGTCTGGCCTGCCCTTCGTCACCGCGCCGAACAAATTTGCCGCGCTGGCCGGTCATGAACCGCTGACCAGTCTGTCCGGCGCGCTGAAAACCCTCGCCGTGGCCCTGATGAAAATTGCCAACGACCTGCGCTTGCTCGGCTCGGGCCCCCGCGCAGGTTTCGCCGAAGTGCGCTTGCCGGCCAACGAGCCGGGCAGCTCGATCATGCCGGGCAAGGTCAATCCGACCCAGTGCGAAGCGCTGTCGATGCTCGCCTGTCAGGTGCTCGGTAACGACGTGACGATCGGCATTGCCGCGAGCCAGGGCCACTTGCAGCTGAACGTGTACAAACCGGTGATCATCCACAACCTGCTGCAATCGATCCGCTTGCTCAGTGACGGTTGCAGCAACTTCCAGCAGCACTGCATTGCAGGACTCGAGCCGGATGCGCAGGTCATGGCCCAGCATCTGGAGCGCGGTCTGATGCTGGTGACGGCGTTGAACCCGCACATCGGTTATGACAAGTCGGCAGAAATCGCCAAGAAGGCTTACAGCGAAGGTCTGACCTTGCGCGAAGCGGCGCTGGAGTTGGGCTATCTGACTGATGAAGAGTTTGATGCGTGGGTGCGGCCGGAGAACATGATCGAGGCTGGCGCCAAGGGCTAGAAGCAAAAAGATCGCAGCCTGCGGCAGCTCCTACAGGGGAACGCATTCCAACTGTAGGAGCTGCCGCAGGCTGCGATCTTTTGACCTTCAAGCCATCCGCAGCCGCCGCGCCTTGAGCCCGGCAATCAACGAAGGCCCCAACGCCACCAGCGCCGAACCCAGCACCACCAGCACCGCCCCGCCATACCCCAGCGCATTGATCTGCTCGGCATGCACGTATTCCGGCCAGATCCCGGCGGCAATCGCCACCGCCACGAACGTCACCAACGGCGTGATCGCCAGCGTCGCACTGACCCGCGAGGCCTCCCAGTGCGCCAATGCTTCGGCAAACGCGCCGTAGGCAATCAGCGTGTTCATGCAGCACGCCAGCAGCAGCCAGCCCTGCACCGGGCTCAACTCAAGCGCTTCGAGTGGATGCACCCAGGGTGTCAGCAACAACGCGCAAAACAGGTAAATCACCATCATCACCTGCAACGAATTCCACACCGACAGCAATTGCTTCTGGCCCAAGGCGTAAAACGTCCACACAGTCGATGCCAACAGCACCAGCAATACGCCCGCGGTGTAATCCGACAATGAGGTCAGCAACTCCGCCAGCCGCTGATTGAAAAACAGCACAAAACCGATCAGCAACACCGCCAGACCAATGCCCTGCCCGATGCTGAAACGCTCCTTGAACACAAACAGACTGGCGATCAGCAACATGATCGGGCCCATCTGCACCACCAGTTGCGCAGTGCCGGGGCTGAGCAGGTTAAGCCCCATCAGGTACAGCACATAGTTGCCGACCAGCCCGAGCACCGCCATCAGCACCAGCCAGCCGCCCTTGGGCCCGAGCACCTTGCAGCTCGGCAGGCGCTTGACCGCGGCCAGGTAAATGAACAGGCAGCCGCCGGACACCAGCAGACGAAACCAGGTCACCGTGACCGGGTCCATCACCAGCAACACCTGTTTGAGTTTGATCGGCAGGATGCCCCACAGAAACGCCGTCAGCAGCGCCAGGAACAAACCGTAGGCCCAGCGCCCAGATGAAATGTGCATGCGAACCCCAAAGCCTGCTGACTGGAGCGCTCATTCTAGGCCTCGCGCCTGATGCAACACAGGGACAGTTAGAGCCGGGCCGCAAATGAAACTGTACAGGTCGCTGCATCAAGTTGACGCAACGCCGTTGATCGGCTGGTCAGGCGTGCCAAGTGGTTCAGACATAAGCTCATTCGATCCAGCCCAAGTTGCCTTAACAGGGAGACCGATCATGTTAGGCATGCGCGCCCAAGACCCCGCCCCCGCCACGCACTTTCGCAGTGACCGAGTGTGTCGGGTCAATGGCGAACTGTTTTTCAGCACTCGGGAAAATACCCTTGAAGGGCCGTTTGACAGCCATGAGAAGGCTGAGCAGGAGATAAAGGCCTACATCGCGCGGATGCAATTTCAGGATTCCAACAGGTAAGCGGTGTCGATCCAATCGCTGGCAAGCCAGCTCCCACAGGGTTCTATAGTGAACACTGATTTGGTGAACACCGGCAAAACCTGTGGGAGCGGGCTTGCCCGCGATGGCAATCTTTCAGGCCAAACCTATCTCAGGGCTTAACGCACCGCCTCAAACAACCCCGTCGCCCCCATCCCGCCGCCTACGCACATGGTGACGATGCCGTAACGCAAGTTACGCCGCTGCAACTCCCGCACCAGATGCCCGACCTGCCGCGACCCGGTCATGCCGAACGGGTGGCCGATGGAGATCGAGCCGCCATTGACGTTGTATTTGTCGTTATCGATCTCCAGCCGATCACGGCTGTACAGGCACTGTGAAGCAAACGCCTCGTTCAACTCCCACAAGTCGATGTCAGCCACCTGCAAGCCCTTGGCCTTGAGCAGTTTCGGCACCGAGAACACCGGGCCGATGCCCATCTCGTCCGGCTCGCAACCGGCCACGGTGAAACCGCGGAAAAACGCCTTCGGCTTGAGCCCCAGTTGCAGCGCCTTTTCCAGGCTCATCACCAGCGTCATCGACGCGCCGTCGGACAGTTGCGACGAGTTGCCAGCCGTCACCGAACCATCGTCGGCGAACACTGGTTTAAGACCGGCAAGGCTTTCATAAGTAGTGTCCGGACGGTTGCAGTCGTCGCGCTCGACGACGCCATCGAGGATCTGCACCTCGCCCGTGTTCTTGTCCTCGACGCGATACTTCACCGCCATCGGCACGATTTCATCGTCGAACAAACCGGCCGCCTGGGCGTGAGCCGTACGCAACTGACTTTGCAGCGCGTAGCGATCCTGCGCCTCACGGCTGACACCATAACGACGTGCAACCACTTCGGCGGTCTGGCCCATCGTGTAATAGATGCCAGGCGTTTGTTGCTTGAGCAGCGGGTTGATCAGGTGATCGGTGTTGACGCTTTTCATCGTCAGGCTGATCGATTCGACGCCGCCCGCGACGATGATGTCGCTGCAGCCCGAGGCGATCTGGTTGGCGGCAATCGCAATAGCCTGCAAGCCCGAGGAGCAGAAACGATTGAGGGTCATGCCGGCGGTGCCGGTGCCCAGACGCGAAAGCACCGCGACGTTGCGACCGATGTTGTAGCCCTGCGCGCCCTCGTTGGAGCCGGCACCGACGATGCAATCCTCGACACTGGCCGGGTCGATGTCATTGCGTGTCAGTAGCGCGTTGACGCAATGGGCCGCCATGTCATCGGGACGGGTCTGGTTGAACTTGCCGCGAAAGGATTTGGCCAGGCCGGTCCGTACGCTGTCGACGATCACCACTTCACGCATGGCATACCTCATTGTTGTTATCGGTTGAGAGTGGACCTGAGCATAAGTCCACCCCATTACCGACCGCGACAATCATTCACCCCGCGTATGCGTGCCCATCGTTTCAGTCCTTGTGCTTTTTGGCCTTCTTGTCGGATTTCTCGAAGGCTTCTTCCAACGCAAGGTTGATCGTGCGCAACACTTTGACCCGCGCCCAGCGCTTGTCATTGGCCTCGACCAGCGTCCACGGCGAGATCTCGGTGCTGGTGCGATCAACCATGTCGCCCACTGCGGTGCGATAGGCGTCCCACTTGTCGCGGTTGCGCCAGTCGTCTTCGGTGATCTTGAAGCGTTTGAAGGGGATCTCTTCGCGCTCCTGGAAACGCTCCATTTGTGTGTCCTTGTCGATCGCCAGCCAGAACTTGACCACGATCATGCCAGCATCGGCGAGCTGCTCTTCAAAGTCGTTGATCTCGCTGTAGGCGCGCAACCAGTCGGCCGGCGGGCAGAAACCTTCGATGCGCTCCACCAGAACCCGGCCGTACCACGAACGATCGAACACGGTGAACTTGCCCCGCGCCGGCAGATGCCGCCAGAAACGCCAAAGATACGGTTGCGCGCGTTCCTCTTCGGTCGGCGCGGCAATCGGCACGATGCTGTATTGGCGCGGATCGAGTGCCGCCGCCACCCGACGAATCGCCCCGCCCTTGCCCGCCGCATCGTTACCTTCGAACACCGCCACCAAGGCGTGCCGACGCATGCGCTTGTCACGCATCAGCCCGGACAGCCGTGCCTGCTCGGTGATCAATTGTTCTTCGTAGTCTTTCTTGTCCAGGTGTTGGCTCAGGTCCAGGCTGTCGAGCAGGTTCAATTGATCGACCGCAGTGCCCAGCGGCGCGGCGCTGACTTCGTGAGGATAAACGTCCGGGCGCTTCAGGGCAGCTTGCAAACCTTCAAGGAGAATCTTGCCCACCGCCAGACTGCGATAGTTGGCATCCGCGCCTTCGATGACGTGCCACGGCGCATAGTCGCGGCTGGTGCGGCGCAGCACGCGCTCGCCGTATTTGACGAACTTGTCGTAGGTCTGCGATTGCTGCCAGTCCAGCGGGCTGATGCGCCAGCTGTGCAGCGGATCGTCGGCGAGGGCCTTGAGCCGCGCCTTCATTTGTTTTTTGGACAGGTGAAACCAGAACTTGAAGATCAGCGCGCCTTCATCGCAAAGCATCTTTTCCAGACGCTCGGCGCCGGCGATCGCCTGATCCAGCCGCGGGTCCTTGAACAAACCATGCACCCGGCCCTGGAGCATCTGGCTGTACCAGTTGCCGAAGAAAATCCCCATCCGTCCCTTGGCCGGCAGCATCCGCCAGTAGCGCCACGCCGGTGGTCGCGCCAGCTCTTCATCGGTCTGCTGGTCGAAGGTGCGCACCTCGATCAGTCGCGGGTCCATCCACTCGTTGAGCAACTTGACCGTCTCGCCCTTGCCCGCGCCTTCGATGCCGTTGATCAATACGATCACCGGGAAACGCTTTTGCTGCTGCAATTCGAACTGGGCTTCGAGCAGTGCTTCACGCAGTGCAGGGACGGCAGCCTCGTAGGTGTCTTTGTCGATGGCATGACCGATTTCAGCGGATTCAAACATTGGACGGCTCCTTCCAGAATTCAGCAAGACTAGCGGATTGGGCACGGATACAGGGCACAAATTCCCACGCCACACAGACCTCCTGATTATGGAGGACCGCGATCTTCCGTGATTCCGTCAAGACGCCAATTGCCATGGATCAAGCGCCCTGCGCCTGATCGGCTAGAATGGCCGCCTTGTCGTTGCCGAGCCTGCCATGAAACCTGTATCGCCCCACGCCCAACTCGACTGGGATGAAAACGGACGCCCGCGTTCACGAGTCTTCGATGACGTGTACTTTTCCGATCAGTCGGGGCTCGATGAAACCCGTTATGTGTTCCTTGAGCAGAACCGTCTGGCTGAGCGTTTTGCGGCACTGCCGGCAGGTGGACGACTGGTTATCGGCGAAACCGGGTTCGGCACCGGGTTGAATTTTCTCTGCGCCTGGCAAGTGTTCGAACAGCATTCCGTGGCAGGTGCACAGCTGCATTTCGTCAGTGTCGAAAAGTACCCGCTGAGTCCGGCGGATCTGCACCGTGCTCTGGCCCTGTGGCCGGAACTCAAGCCGCTGGCCGAGCAGTTATTGAAGCATTACGTGGCCATTCATCAGGGCTTCCAGCGCATCACGCTGGCCGATGGCCGCGTCACACTGACACTGCTGATCGGCGATGCCCTTGAGCAATTGCCGCAGCTCGATGCCCAGATCGATGCGTGGTTCCTCGACGGCTTCGCTCCGGCAAGAAACCCCGACATGTGGACGGCCGAACTGTTCGCCGAACTGGCACGTCTGGCGGCGCCCGGCTCGACCATCAGCACCTTCACCAGCACCGGTTGGGTGCGGCGCTTGCTCAATGCCGCCGGGTTCAAGATGAAGCGCACGCCGGGCATCGGCCACAAATGGGAAATCCTGCGCGGTGAGTTCCTCGGCTGGCCCGAAGGCGTTGCGCCGCCCGCCGCCGAGAAACCCTGGTTTGCGCGGCCGAGGCCATTGACCGGTGAGCGGCGAGCCCTGGTGATCGGTGCCGGTCTGGCCGGCTGCGCCACGGCGGCCAGCCTCGCGTCACGCGGCTGGCAAGTGAGTTTGCTGGAGCGTCATGCTGGCGTTGCGCAAGAAGCGTCGGGCAATCCCCAGGGCGTGCTGTATTTGAAACTGTCTGCCCATGGCACCGCGCTGTCGCAACTGATCGTCATCGGTTTCGGTTACACCCGACGCCTGCTTGAAACCCTGCAACGCGGCACCGACTGGGACGATTGCGGCGTGCTGCAACTGGCGTTCAACGCCAAGGAAGCCGAACGCCACGCGCAATTGGCCGCCGCGTTCCCCGAAGATCTGTTGCAGTGGCTCGAACAGCCCGAGGCGCAAACCCGCGCCGGTGTCGGTCTGGCCCATGGCGGCTTGTACTATCCCGAAGGGGGTTGGGTGCATCCGCCCGCGTTGTGCCAGACACAAGCGACGCACCCGAAGATCAAATTGCTCAGCCATCAGGAAGCTGTCGAACTGCGCAGGGTCGATGACCAGTGGCAAGCCTTCGACGGTGACCATTTGCTCGCCAGCGCGCCGGTCGTGGTGCTGGCCGGCGCTGCCGAGATCAAGCGTTTCGCCCAAAGCGCCGAGTTACCGCTCAAGCGCATTCGCGGGCAGATCACCCGTTTGGCGCAGACCGGGCAAAGTCAGGCGTTGTCCACCGTGGTGTGCGCCGAAGGCTACGTTGCGCCCGCGCGACTGGGCGAACATACCCTCGGCGCCAGCTTCGATTTCAATAGCGATGACCTGACCCCGACCACCGCCGAACACCTGGGCAATCTGGCGATGCTTGAAGAGATCTCCAGCGACCTGGTTGCCCGTCTGGCCATCAACGAACTCAATGCTGAAGACCTTGAGGGGCGCGCAGCCTTTCGTTGCACCAGTCCGGATTATTTGCCGATTGTCGGCCCGCTCGCCGACCGTGAGGCCTTCACTCAGGCGTATGCCGCGCTGAGCAAGGATGCCCGGCAAGTGCCGGACATCGCCTGCCCATGGCTCGACGGTCTGTACGTCAACAGCGGCCACGGCTCACGCGGACTGATCACCGCGCCGCTGTCGGGTGAGCTGCTCGCCGCGTGGCTGGACAATGAGCCGTTGCCGGTGCCACGCAGCGTGGCCGAGGCCTGTCATCCCAATCGTTTTGCATTACGCCAACTGATTCGCGGCAAATGACCGTTACCCCTCGGGCATCGCACAGATGCCCAGATCCACCAGGCGTATCGCATCGTTGGTCAGGCGCTTGAGCACCGCCTCTTCGGCCTGCTCGCGCTTGAGCTTGATCGCGTCCATCTGGATCAGGTAGTCGGCGGAGGGCAGCTTGCTCTCGTTTTCGAACAGCTTTTCCATGGCGGGCATGAAAACCTCGTCGAGGCTGGCGAATTGTCGGGGAATTGTCCGCTTGAGGTACTCGCACCAGAACGGCTGGCGCACCATGAAAGTCAGCCATTCGGAAGACAGTTCAGCGGTAATCACCCTGTCCTTCGCCAGTGTCAGATCCGCTTCAGTGACCTGGCCCAATCCGCTGAACAGCATGTGTTCCGGCTGACCCGGGAGCGCCAGTTCTTCGGCAAGCCCGATACGATATGCCAGGGTTACCTCCAGCGGATCGGCAGCCGTGTGGGTGAGCGCATGTTCACGGGCAATCTGATCCAGTTTGTCCAGCCGAAACAGGCCCCGGCCAAGGGCAAGCAAAGGTTTTACGCTATTCCCACCCTTCGCCAGCCGCCGTGCGCGGCTCACCTCCACGGCAACTTCGAGATTGCTGAAGTTCACCGCAGCACTGTCAGTGCAATTTATCGGGTTGGCGGCCAGGCTCAGGACCTGTTCACCGAGCGTCTCATCGGATTCAGCGGCCTCCAGCACCTCCCAGACCCGACGCCGCATATCTTCATTGACCCGTTGCGAGTCGGCGGTACTGCCCAGTTCCGCCATTAGATGAAACAAGCCCTGGGCCCGCGGGTCATCATTGAATGCAGCCCAGATCCGGTCACGTCGCGCCCAATCTTCACCCGCGCCATCGGTGAACCACAATGCTCGCGCCTGCTGCTCGTCCAGACGCGCTATATCGTTCTCCAGAAAGCCCATACCGATGCCTACATTATTTCGGCAGTCCTGCAAATGCGTGCGGCTGCTCAACGACAAGGGGTTACCTCGCAGATCGAGTGCCCTGCTGAAACGTCGCGATGTGCTGAACAACCAATTGGGCAGAACCTTGATTGCGTTATCACGCAGATCCACCCACTCCAGCGAAGGCAGGCGCGCCAGGCCAAAGGGCAATTCGGTGGCGCCAGTGTCGCGCAGGGTCAGGCAACGCAGGTCGAACATATTGCTCACGTTCGGCGTCGCCCCCAGCGGGTTGCCATTGAGGTTCAGGCTTTGCAGATCACGCAGGTAGCTCAACTTCGCCAAGGTGTACTCAGTCAGCTTGATCTGGTTGTCGGCCATGCTCAAGCGCCGGAGATCGGGCATGTGCGAAAGCACTTCAGGCAGACGGGAGAGATTGTTACTGTCCAGCTCCAGCGACTCGACATGCTTGAAGGACTTGAGGAACGAAGTAATGTTGTCGCCCTGATCCATGTTTTGCAGCGACAGCTTCTTTATATGATCGAAGTTCAAGCCGGCGGGTAATTCGGGCAATCGCCCGACACGAAGCCCGTCAAGACCCAGCACATAACGGGATACCCCACTTTCATCGGTCGCCTGAAAGATCCGCCGAAAACTGTCTTCGATCAATTCGGCGGTATACCAACGGCTGCGCTGCACTTCAAGCGGCTCGCCGCCCAGCGCCTTGATGTCCGCTTGATCATTGCTCCAGACCTCCAGCACATCGCGCAGTTGCTCCAGATCACGACGCAGCGCCCGCACTCGGGTCGCCCGGGTCAGCAGGTCGTCGCCCAGTTGCTCGAGAAATCTATGGGCCTGCGCCTCAGAGAATAGCGGGTAGAGCTTTCTGACCTTGCGCAGCAACCCACGCGGATGAGCCGTCGTCGCTGGCGCAGAATCGCCCTGAAGGCAGGCAGGTTCAATGATCCGCGGCGCAAGCTTGCCGTCGGCCAATATCTGCGCGCAGGTCTCACGGTCATCCAGCCCGACATCGAGCAGTTTTGCACGCAGCCGCGCACTGTCGGCGGCTACAGGATCAGGAAAACCGGCGGCGAGGCGCTGGCGCGGTGGCAGTGCCTTGAGGATAGCGGCATAGAGGCTGTCAGGGCCTGTCGCCACACGGCCGAGGGATTCACCGTCGCCGGCGAACGCTTCATAGCCCGCGCTGGACTTGACCAGCGTGCACGTGTTCAAGAGGGGCGCCGACTCATCGCCGATCGCTTCCAGAACCGGCCCGGTCAATCTCCTGTCACGCACCGTCAGACGCAGCCCCGCATCCCAGCCACTCAATCGAGGCAACAACTGGATGGCCAGTTTTTCACTGTCGGGATTGGCGACATGCGGCACATGGAACCCGCTCAGCGCGCGATCTACCCGCACCGCGGCCATGCCACTGCGGACTTTTCTTCCCAAGCGCAGAGACACCCGCCCGGTCGTTCGCAAATGTACACGGTCGACACTCGACGCCTGATCAATCAGACGTTGGGCATAACGCGCCGGGATCTCTGCAAATACGCTGCGCAACTTCCTCACTTCGTCAGCGTCACTCTGGTCGTAGCGTTGATACATGCGGTCGAAAACCCCACGACGATCAGCCTTGAAACTCGCCCCCAGCGTCTGCGCCAGTGCCTCTCGCTGGCGTCCGACGCTGACCTTGGCCCCGAGCAATGTTTCGACCTCTTTGGGGGGCAGCCCCTTGATCACAGTCTCAAGCAACCGCCCTTCCTGCAGCTGTGCCTGGCTGACCACCAAACGCAGCGCAGCGTCATGGGCAGCGTTGGACGGATAGGTTGCGCTGACAACACCTTCGGCATCGGTGACTTCGATGTAACGATCTGTGGGCCAGCTGCGCAGTTTCGGCAAGTCGTGCAGTTGTTCTGGCAAGGGCTGGCCGGAGTGAGTGTCTCCGTTCTCCAGTTCGCGGATCAGTTGATCCAGTTGCCGCTCGATCCGCATGCGTTCCACGGTGTCTCGCAACCGGGGGGACAACGCCAGATTATCGATATAGGCGCGGTTCAACTCGTCATGGGTGCAGCCGCCGAGTCGCCGGATCACGTCCAGATCCTGATCGACGAATTCACTCAGCCGTGGATCGATGCGTTTGAGGGTGTAGGGTGCGCTGTTCCATTGTTCGGGATCTTCAGCCGGGAGTCGCCAGCCTCCCTCAAGGTGTTGCTCCAGCACGGGGGAATAGGCCTGGGCGCGTACAGGGTGTTCGAGTTGCCAGCGCTTCGTGGCCGGGTCGAAAACACCGGACAGGATCTGGTTATCGACACGACCAACGCTTTTGTCGCGAATCTGGTACAGCTCCACGGCGTCCTCCGCCACCGTGAACCCTGCGGGCAGTTGATGTTCGTAAGCCTCAAGAGCAGGTTTCCACAATCGCGGCTGCCCCTTCGGATCGAGAATGGCGGTGAACTGGCCGAAAAACTCCGGGTGGGCCCGCTGTAATTTACCTGCCAATGTCCCCAACACTTTCTGCCCCCCGACAAAGACGCCCATCAACGCAATGTTTTCCGCGACGCTGAGCAGGTGCGCCAGCGCTGCCTGGTGATCGCCACGTTGCCAGTCCTCGACCCCCTCGTACACCTGCGCCAGCAATTGCCCGACCGCAACGCCCATCATCAACTGCCCGACAACGGGAACGAACAAACCCGCAACCGTCGCCAACGTCACACCCAGTTCGAGATAATCGAGCAGGCGTTTTTTGCGCACGTCTTCATCAATATCAGCCGTCGGCACGGCGAGCTTGCGCGCATCGATCTGCAACTTGCCTACGTGGCTTTGCACCATGAATTCAAACAACGGGACGCTGATCGTCAACTGCCTGATGTGCCCCAGATCGGCGGTCTTGGCAAACTTCCTGGAAAAGTCCGCCTTGTCATCTTCGTCAAGGCTGTTGGCCAGGTATTGCTGATAGCTTTTCTCGCTCATTTTTTGCGTGAGGTACTGCTTGAACGCGGTAAAACTCGCGTACTCGTACAACGGGCGCTCCGGCTCGTTTGCCATGTACACCAGGCACCATTCGTGCGGATACAACTCGAACGAACGCTCGGAAAACACCACGACGCCCCAGATGCAACTGTCGAGTATCTCGATGCCTTGCATGATCAGTGGACGGTTCTTGTAACGCAGGGTTTTCGTGGATATCACGCCGTCAGCGGTAATCAGCCTTTGCACCGTTTGCAGGCCTGCCGATGTGATGTGCTGCTTGAGCCCGGCCAGATGCGTGTCCATTTGCAACAGGTGTTTTTTCATCGTAGCGATGTCGCGGGTCATCGGGCTGGTTGCCACCACCTTGCCTGCGCTGTCGACGAGGCCGAACACCTTTTGAAAATGCTCTTGGTAACGTTTACCCAGATCCAGCTCACGGCAGAATTTTGCAAATGTCGCCGGCGTCAACCCGGCCACCCCCGAGGGTGAACTCACAACACGCACCTGGCTGCCGGGAGGATAATCGTCAGTCTCCTCGTCTTTGGTGAAGTTCTGCATCGCAGCTTGCAGCAAGGTTTGTGTGATATGCGGGTAAGTTTCGATACCCGCCTCGTCGGTCGATGTCGGCGAGCAACCGCATTCGTAACCCGGCAGGCTGAACAGATCTTTTTCAACATCAAAAACCGCCGGCCACCTGCTGCTCAGTGCGTTGGTCAATTCGCTGATACAGAAATCATGCAAGGGTTTGAGCTGACGCAAATCCTCTTCGACTTTGAGCTGAACGGTGTAAAGGTCGCGGGCGGTTTGATCGAGAGCGATCAATGTAGAGGCCGAGCCTTTGAGCAAAATGTCAGGCAGGCTTTTTTGCAATGCTTCGGCGCTGTCCAGATCGCCGGTGGCTTCAAGCAAGACATTCATAATATTGCTCAGAACAGGCGGCTGCGGACCGGAGTTTTCCGTTTCGGTTTTCATGGCAATAATCCTTTATTGCAGGTTGGAGCCAATAAACCTATCGACTTGAAACAAAATTACAACCCGACAACAACGATATATTGCAGATAAATCATATGCAGCACACAACGACAACAATCGTGCACTACATATCTATATCAAGCTTTCAAAGTCTTGCACAAACACACCCTAAAACCATTCAATATTGAAGTTATATTTATCCATGAAACATCCGTAGGCTAGCTCCACACCCAATAGATGAGCTTTCTTACATGACATCACTGACAGACAACTCGACAAATAACGATCACGCCGCTGAAGCCGTCAACAACGCTTTAGAAAAAATCACGGATCAGGACAAGAAAACGCCTGTAGAAAACTTCCTGTCCACATCTCTGGGAAACTTTGAACCTTCGCACAAAAGCAAGATTGATGAATATCGTGCGGCGCTGGAAGAGGCGTTTATTCTTCAGAACGCTGTCGACCAATCACTTTCAACACTCGAGACACCCAGCATCTTCTGCAAGCGAAAGCTCAATATGATGATGCGAACCAAATACCCTTCCTGGGTCACGGCCAGACACAAAATCAAGCTCAAGCCCAAAACTTCCAGCGATGATGCGGATTACAGCATTACCCTGCTGCAGGCTGCCATGTTGAACTTCACGGACACCGAAGCCGCCGCCGATTACTACTCAAGCGACAGCGAAATCGTGTTCAATCCTCACGACGCGCCTGATGACGAAATTCCCAAGGAGAAAATCACCGCCCAGGAATTTTCTGCGCTGAGCCGCAGCCTTGATCTAGGCAACGAATACCAGAAAATGATCGAGGAAAAATTCAATACTGCGCAAGCCCGAGCAGATGCCGTGCAACTGGCCATGCTCAACATGAAACTGGCGGCATACACCAAATTCTTCAGCAAGGATATCGATGAAGAAACCTGGTCGACGCTAAAGAACCTGACAGATAAAAAAGTCGACATTGCCAATGGTAGCGTCCCAGAAAAAGAACGCATCCTGTTTTACAGCGTTCAACTTTTTGGCAAGTACGACACCAACACGGTCATGCTGATAGTGAGCAAAGACGACCCGACGAAAAACCAGTACATATTATATGTACCCAATGACAGGGGACCGGGCTTTTATGTGTACAACAGCCCGGATGATTTTCGTGAGAAGTTTGAACATCTACTGCAAAACGACACACCTCTGCCAAAATTTTTAGCATCCCAGATGAACCTTGTCGACCAAGCGGCCTGCCTGGCTGAACTAAAGGCATTACAGAAAGCAAAGAATACCGGTACAGTTGACAGGAAAGAACGGAGCGTAGCGACCATCGATTTGTCCGGCAGGGAATATGTATCCTTGACAAAGTTGAAAGCCGAAAACCTGTTCGCCCATATTTCCACCCTGAACCTGAATACATTTATTGCCGATACCAAACGAATTGCCGTGCCCGTCAATGAAGTCAATCTGCCAAACCATGCCAATCGTCGTGCAAATAGTCATTTGCACCCACGCCCGCCGGTGTCCGAACAACTCACTTATTCCTTCCGCATGCGCCTGCGGTCATCCCCTGTGGATGCTCTGCTGAGCGAATTGTTTACCGGGGTAGAAGACTGGACAGTTGAAGAAAAAAAGAAGGGATTGCTGCAACTGCTGGAGCTGAAGGAGCTGCGAAATCAGCAGCCCACGTCCTCTGCTGCCGAAGACGAAGAAAACTCCGATGCTCAAACCCGGTTACCGGATTACTTCAACGCGTTCGAGCTGGTAGGCAATCGTGAAAACAAACGCCTTTTTCTATGGAAACGCGATCTCGCCGGGTACCAGCAACGAGACGTTGTGGCAAGCCGACTGAAGATTTCAGGGCAACCTTATGAAGACGGTGCGCAGATCCTGCTCTTCAACAGCAGGTACTTTATCTGGATCAAGGACAGCGCCTATGAAGTGAAGCCAAGCCTCCTGGATTGGCGAGTCGTCCACCCCTTCAATAAAAGCGCTTATCGCCCGTACGTCATGTACCGAGGCTGGGAATTGGCTAAATAAGCTTCCACCGTACAGGTCGGGCGACTCGTCAAAACAAACCATGACCAGAGCTGGATGACACATGCTTCAGCGCTCGAAAGATGGCAGCCATTTGTCTCACCGGTATGCTTATAACTTATCGTTCTAAAACTCCACATACCGGGGCGGGTCAGTTTCTGAGTACCCGCCCTTTGGCGAGGTAGCGTTTGACCCCCTCCCCAACGGAAAAACCGGTAAGGATTTTATGTGTGGATTAGCTGGCGTATTCCAAAGGCGCTAGGCAAGGGGTTTCAGCGCCTTCTGAGACCCCGGAGAGTCCCTCAAGGGAACATTGATTGGTACGAAAAGTGGTACGAGCTCCAAACCCTCCCCGGCGTCCTGCCGACGAACACCACTCCCAAATCTGCAAGCACTCGATTACTGTACGCACATACAGTATTTGAGTTTCCCCACCATGAACATCGACGAAGACACCTCGGCGTGGCTTGGCTGCCCTACGCCTCTGGAAATGTACAAACATCAATGCGCTCTGCTTGAGGACGAACTCAGCGGAACACAGGCGCAGCTGAACAAGGCGCGAAAGAATATCGCCGGACTGGTGCAGATGAATGACCTGCTCGCTACCGGCAAGGCAGCAGCAGAGGCGGCGCTCGCGAAAGCACTTGAGCGCATGGCAGCCATGGGGGATCGGGAACCTGACAACTTGAGCTTTCGCCCTATCGATCTGGTTACCGAGCAGCGCGACCACCTGCTCAGGGAGAATCAGCGGTTGCTGCTGGAACTGACCGTACTCAGGGGGCCAAAGCCCTGACGTAAGCCTGGCACGCCCGCAACGCGATCAGTCCTTGGTCGCCGGTGTCGGTGATGGCGATAATTCGTTGAGCATGCGCTGGGTCAAGCTGGGCTCGACGGGCTGCATGAACCACGCTGGCGGCGCCGGGGGCGGCAGGCACGTCGCAGCCACTGGCTGAATCCGCGGCAAGGAGGACTGACAGCCGCAGATCAGAAGTAGCCAGGCGATCACGCAGCCTTGAAATATTTTTCTGTGCATCACTAAATTCCTTGAAATGCGCTTCGTCTATAGATTGAAGACGGCCTTCTAGGCCCAGGCGCTTGTCCTGCTCGATACGGGTCTGGGCGGAAGCGGCATTGCCGATAGCTGTCAGGTCCGACTGGTGCAAGCCGTCCTGCACGGCCAGTCGCTCGCCCATGCGCCAGTCCTGCACCTGCCAGGCACCGCCAAATCCGATGGCGAGCGCCAGCAGGATAGCGGCCAGGACTTGACCGGGCGTCATGCCAGCACCTTCAGCGCCTTGTCGTACAGCCCCTGGCGGTCGGCCTGACCATTGAGCCCGCCATTGATGCGGCGGGTAATTTTGGCCAGGTCGCCGGCATCGGCCAGGGTATTCAAGCCATTCACCGACCAGAACCATGCGGCCGACAGGGCGGCGTATTGAGTCTGCTCCAGCAACTCCGGCCGATTGACCAAGTCCAGGCCCAGGGCATCGCCACACGCTGCATAGTTCGTCTTGCCGGTCACCTGGAACAAACCACGACCTCGATATTTCCAGCCATCACCCGGCTCGGTGTTGCCCATGCGACCGGCATACACGATGTTGGCGATCTGCTCGGGCTTGCGGGCTGCTGCCGTTGCTCGCACCAGGTCGAACCGGCTTGGCCAAGTCTTCATCAGGCCCTCAGCGCTGTAGTTCAGGTTTTCCACCAGGCGCGTCAGCTGGCCAGACTCATGGCCGATCTGGGCAATGAAAGCGGCAATGCGCAGGCGAGTGACAATTCCGTATTTGCCCATGGCCGTGTTCAGCACAGGAACAAAAACGCCGGCTTGGCGGCCGGCGTTCGGGAGAATCTGCAGCAGCTGCTGCTCGGTGATGGGCATTTATTGATCTCCAGACGTAAAAAACCCCGAAGTTGTCGGGGTTGCGGTGTACTGCTTGGCGCCGCCTATCCTGACGCCGACCCAGAAAAGCCAGGCTGGCAAAGGGCGATCCAATCCATCACGCCCCTTACCGCCTCGCATCTTTCTGACAGCCCCAGGCAACGCAGTAAGGAATTGCGACATAAGTCCGGGTGCGTTATAGCCAGCAGACTAGGCCCTATGCGCTACATCAACCACAAGCCGTTATTCAGGTCCGGTGCAACGTTAGCAATGTTCTCCTGACTTTCAGAGAACGACACCAGTACTTCAGCTGCAGTCATGCCACCGCTCATTTTGCCATTCCAATACTGCAGGCCACCAGCATCGGCGTCGCGATGCAACACGTGCTGGTAGAAGTTGTTGATTAAAGAGTTCTGGTCCTGACCCGGATTCAGGGCCTTGAACTCAGCGCTGTCGACAAACCCCTTTGCTACTTGCTGCAGGCTGCGGCCATTGTCCAGATCATTGATCCAGTATTTGAGCCCGTAATTGTCAGGCTTGCGATCAAACGCCGCTTGGTACAAGCGATATCCAGAACCAGCGTTCTGGCCAACATTGATATCCACCGCCAAGGTGCCGTCGTCGAACTTGACGCGTTCGATGTTGACTAGCGAGTCAGTCTTACCCAGGCCGTCCAGAATCAGACCATTGCCGCTGGCCTTGACGGTAAAGTCGCTCTTGGACGCGCTGTAGTAAACGGTGTCGGTGCCAGCACCACCGTCGTACTTGTCATTGCCCAACCAGGCGTTGAATAGGTCGTTGCCGCTGGAACCGAGATATTTGTCATCGCCTTCATAGAAGGACGCTGGAACCGAGCCAGACAGGTTGTAACCCAATTCAGATGCGGTCATGTAAGTCGAGCCGTCTTTGGAATACGATATCTCAGAGACGCGCCCCATCAGTTTGGTACCGCTGTATATGAATATGCCTTTCATATCGACGGAGTAAGAGCCATCACGTATGCCAATGTGAGTGCTGGTAGCGTCCGTGACCGAACCTGTTAGGCCGACATTGGCGGCTTTGTTCGGATCAAAGTTGGTGAACGGCTGATTATAGATAACGCTTGCCAAGAGAACTCCATATTCTCAAATAGAGAAAAAAATGCATTGAGGTGTCAGACCAGCCAAAGGCCGCTGTTGAGTGCCGCAGCGGTATTGCTGATGTTTTCCTGGCTCTCGGAAAACGAAACCAGTACCTCTGGCGTGCTCATGCCTTCGGCCATGGCACTTTTCCAATACTGCTCGCCCGCTTCGTCGGCGTTGCGGTGCAGCACGTGCTGGTACAAGTTGTTGATGATTGAGGTGACATCTTTACTGGGATTGAGCGTCATGAATTCGGCGCTGTCGACAAAGCCTTTAGCAATTTGTTGAAGGCTGGCGCTAGTGTCCAGCTCTTTGATCCAGTACTTCAGCCCACTGATATCAGGTTTGCGATCGAACGCTGCCTGATACAGGCGGTAGGCCGAACCTGCGTTTTCGCCAGCCTTTACATCCAGCGCCAAAACAGAGCCTGGGCCGAAGTCGATACGCTCGATATTGTTCAAAGTGTCGATGCCGCCGTCATGACTGACGGTGTAGGTACTCCCGCTGGACGGAATCGAGACATCATGTTTACCACCGCCGTAAAACACTGTGTCTATGCCGGTACCGCCATCGAACCCATTATTACCACCGCCGCCTTTGAGCACATCGTTTCCAGCAGAGCCGATGAGGGTGTCGTCGCCTTTGAGTATTTCAGCCATGGCTCCATTGATGTCGAAGTTTCCAATGTATTCGGCCATAACCCTTGCGTCGAGATTCAAACCGGTTACTTCGTAAGACGCGCCATTCTCATAAGCGGTCGTGGCGGTCAGTACGCCCCCCGACATTTCGCCATCAGTGAATTGAAACGAACCGAAGTAGTCTTGAGTTCTTAGCCCGTCAGTGGATTGTATATGGTCGGCTTCAACGATCGGAAAGGTGCCGTCCCACGCTTGAAGGGTATTCATATCAAGGGGCTGATAAAGTTTTAGGATTGCCATCAATCTTCCTTGGTTGAGACAGACCTTCATGCTCGAACGCGGAATGGAGTCCCCATCGCGCAGCATGAAACATAAAGGCTGAGCTTGTATCGCGGGTGATACAAATAAGTAGAACGAACATCATAGATTTCCCTCGATGGGAATAGTTCCCACACGCCGGGCGATCGAAGGGCTAAGACAGAGGCTCAAATCCCCTGGGCCCACCATACGAAACGGCTGAGAAGCCCACCCAGTGCCGGCTTCGCTGTTTCTGGAGCTATGAATGTGACGAAAAATCACTGTGAATTCATATGGGAAATATCAGAAATCAGGTGCGACATCTGATCGATCCGCTGGAGGAGTGAGACAAGGTCCGGCGGATAGAAACGCAAGTGCAACTGCAGGTATAAACCCTGCCCACCTTTTGATCGATCCGTTCTTTCTAACTCCGAATTCAGCGACGTTCCCCTGGATTCCTGGGCGATGCAGGCGGCCAGGTACAAGCCCCATGTGTTGTTTCCAGACGAAAAAAAGCCCGCGCGTGGCGGGCATATTTCAAGAATTTAGTTTAGAGGCTATATGGAGCCCACCCAGGTAAACCGTTCAGTCCTGAGGGCGTGGTTAAAAATGTAAATCCATATATAGCCAACAGCAGCGTTGAAAGCGCAATAACAAGATATCGGTGCATCCTCATTCCTTGAGCGTAGGTTTTCCAAGCGACGACATATCATTGTGACATTACTGCAGGGCACCCTGTCCACACCTAGATATTTGGGCTAGGATCTGCCTCACGTTCTTCCGCGATAAAGGGCGCAGGAGAAAATAGAAACCCCGGCGATAGCGAACCGCCGGGGTTTTGCTTTTTGATTCCCGCTGATAGCATTGCCGGACGTTCTCGATGCGTCCCCATCGCAGAAAATAGAAGCCCTGGTGATTACAGCTCGCCGGGGCTTCGTCTTTTCAATCTCCAGACGAAGAAAACCCCGAACGGGTCGGGTTCCTTGTGTACTTCCAGTGGCCGTACAGTCGGACGCTGACCGAGAAAATCCAATCCCGTGCGTGCCAGACTGCCGTGTAACTTAAGCCACAATCTCACTGGGATAGAAGAGTAGCTCTCCGAGGATTCTTGCCGCGTTGTTCGTCAGCCGCGTTTACCTGTTTTGTAACTGCCTGGCATCGGCTTACGATTAGTTATACTGCTCCAATCTGGGCTTTGAAGGCCGGCAGGGCGATGCGTCTGCTCTGGCTCCTCCTCAATATTTTTCAGCAATCGATCATAGTTTCGCTGCAAGATACTTTCTTCGTCCCTTAGCCTCTGCAGCCTTCCCTGTAGCTCTGAGATCTGCTCTTCTTGCTCTATTTTGACTAGTTCTAGAGCCTCTACCCTGCCCCTAAATTGCTGAGCCGCCTCTTTAGATTTCTTGAGAGCCACATCCGCCTTTGCCAATTTTGTTGAGGCGCTGCGGAGTTTTTTGCTCGCGAGCCTCTCCTGCTCCTCACTGGCTTCTACAGCGGCAATCGCGTTTTTCTCATTCTGTTTGAGCAGCTTCTTTAGCGAGGCGAACGTAAACTCGATGAAATCCGTAGGATTGACATCGCCAGGAAGCAGCACCGAGGTAACGTTGGTGAATTTCACAGACGCTAGAAACTGGTATTTTTTCTTCGCGAGTGTTTTATCGCTGTGAATCTCAGACCGACTTAATCGTGTGACCGTTTTCCCAATTGCTTTGCGAGGCATTCAACGCCCTTCCCTAGTGAGATCATAGGGCCACTATATCTAGTTGAAAACCGAAAGTCATATTGCGACTGTCTGTCATTTTTCTCACGTCCCCAGGACAGCGCTACTGTCAGCCGTGTTATAGGAGCTGGCTTGGCCACCCTCGTTCGAGCATCTCGGCGGTGATCGATCCGTCGGCCACTGCGCCGAGCAGTTCAGCCTCCCGATCAAAGCTGGCCTGCCAGAATCGATTCCTGCGACTCTCCACAGCTGATGCAGCCGCTTCCGATGCTCAGCTCATAGGTGCGCCGGTAGTCGCGTACCGCCTTCTCGGCATCCTTGAGGTGATCGCCGCGACTTTTCAGGGCCTCTTTGCGGACCTTGAACTCCCGGCGGCCGGCCTGGGCCAGCGACTTCTTCTCCTTGGCCTTCTGCACCTCTACGGTGGCCAGCGCACACTTAGGGCTGCACACCGCTTGCCCAAGGCGCTGCGGGACGAATGAGGCCCTGCATGCTGGGTTCTTGCAGGTCTTGGGCTTGGGTTGTTTGCGCTCAATGGTCATTGGTACACGCTCCCAGGCTGGCCGGGCTCGTTGCTGTCCGTGCATGCCAAGTCATGGTCACTTGCCTTTGGGCAGCGCTTGCAGCCACAGGTAGGGCAAAGGATCATTTTTGTGGATGAAAGTGGCAGCCAGCCAAATGGACCTTTTGAGCCCAGCTTGAACTCGGCGATGCAGCGGTGACATTCGCAGTTGAGCAAGCTCATGCCGCCACCTCGCCCAGCAGATCAGTGAACACCACACCCTTGGCGCTGAACTCGGCAACGATCTGGTCCGTGTATGCGATGCCCTGGGCGCGATTGAACAGGCGAGTCACTGGGAAGCCATCCGGGCCGAAAAGCGAGCAAGGCCCCATCAGTTCGATCTTTGTCTCGTAGTCCAGGTGCAGGAACATCAGGTTCCAGCCGTTGCGGAAGTCGGCGTCGGCATTGCGCATGATCGGCACGCCGAAGTGCAGCTTGCAGTACTTGCGGGCGTCCTCCACGTCACCGATCTGGGTCATCTGGGCGATTCGCTGGTAAAGCGCAAACCACAATGCGTTTTGATCCAAGGTCCGGTCCTTGCCTGGGCGCAGGGAGACCACCACGAACTTCTTGTCCCGGTACATGGCTGTCAGAGCGTTGATGGCCTCGGAGAGCTTTGTGGCGCTGTTGACGCTGATCTTGTCGGTCATTGCCCGCCACCCTTCGACCCTTCTGGATCGGCGCTTTGAGACGTTTTTGAGGTCGATTGCCCGCCACGGCCTCCCTGGCCCAGGGCGGCGCCAATCTGGCCTGATCGAGTCTCTGGAAGATCAGCCTGAGCCGTGATGCGCATGTTCGGGCACGGTAGCCCACCCATGCCGTAGTGATAGCCACCGCATGCAAGGCACTTGGTATCTGGACCGGTAAACGGCGCGCCCTTGAACGGCGACATATCGTCGATACGCTTGCGCAGCATTGTCAGCTCTTCGGCCTGCCGCTCTACCTGGCCTTTCCACATGTCGCGGTTACGCTCAAGACGTTCGCTCTCAGCCTTCAGCTCAGCATTCACCCGCTCGTAGGCTTCGTAGCCGGTCTTGAGGCCGGCGACTTCGGCGCGGAGCTGGTCGATCTGCTCACCCTTCTTAATCACCAGTTGGGCCAGCGGATCATTGAGGATGTTGATGCCGTCCATGATCTTGCGAGCAAAGGTCTCAGGGTCTACTTCTGGCGCGTTGTAGCCTCCAGCACCGACGTGGCTGGAAAGTTGGCGCAATACATCCTCGCAACCTTGAAGCCGCTCGTTATCGGCGATCAGCCCCAGCACTACCGCTGGGCTTGCGGCAGCAATGTAGGACGCCGAAACCCGGTCGTGCGCGCCATGCTCCCAGCAGCTCACGCCGCCGGGGCCGATCACGTAGTACATGCGCTCGCCGTTCATCATCGACGGCTCGCCCTCTTCGCTTCTCCACTCCTGCACTGGCTGAGCAAGAGCAAGGTGCTTCAGTCGCTTGTATTCGCTCATGCCGCCACCGCCATTGTGATCAGGACGCAATAGATACCGACGCAGAAGCCAGCAACGCCGCAGGCGACTCCGAGTTGGGTTTTAGTGATCATGGCTTCACCTTCAGGCCTGCTGCTTCGATGGCTTCTTGAACCTCGATGCTGCGGTGCAGGGCAAACACCTCATCAGCGTCGAAGAGCTCATCCGGGTTACTGGCGTAATCGTTGTCACGCAGAGAGTCGTACCCGGCCTCGTAGGCAACGATTTGTGGCAGCTCAATTACTAGAGCCTCGCGCATTGCCCCGATAGCGGCATCAGCCTCGGTCCACACGGAATGACCGGCGCCCATATCCTCAAGATCCATGTCGCACCGGTCTTCCTCTTCGCGGCGGATGTTCCAGATTGCTCTCGCAACCGCTTCACGCATCTTGTCGGTCATTGCGGCATCCCCTTCATGGCGGCGAGTACTGAATTCGTCGTATCCGGCCCAATGCATCGGGCTAGAGCCATCAGGCCAGCTTCAAGCTGCGCTGGAGACGCGGCACGGGCCACAGCCTTTTCGCGCCAGCGCTCAGCCAGCGAAGCGAATTCCCCAGCGATCTCTCGGGCCTTTTCGAGCTCATCCAGGATCGGGGCAATGTGGTGGCTGTAGAGCTTCGTCATGTCCCGCAACAGGGCGGATTGTTCGTCCTCGGTCATGCCGGACGCTATGCGGGCCGATAGCGACTCCCCTTCTGGCTTTCTCAGGCCAAAATCGTGACGCATGGTCATGCACATGCTGTTGATAATTTGACTTCTGGTCAGACTCATTGCGCCGCCCTCTTTCCGAATTTCGCCATCAGCAGCTCGCGCGCCGAGGCGCCGTCTACCGGGATTCCTTGCTGGATAATTCGCTCATTGGCCTCTCGCTCTGCCAATTCATCGGCCCGCTGCAGCTGCGATTTTTGGCTGTCGTGGCCAATGCCGGTCAGGATCTTGCCGTCGAGTGATTGGCCGGCCTGAGCACGGCGTAGGATCACCTCGTAGTTGCGGTCGAATCTGGCGCGCAAGCCCTTGTCTTCCTGCTTTGCTGCGCGCAGGTCGAATAGGCCGGTCGCTTCTGCTGCGATCTTCACCGCTTCATGGCTGTAGGTGCCCATCAGTGCTTCGATCCACGCATCAGCCGGCGCAGGCATGCCGAAGTCTTCAGGGCTGGGCACGCACATAGCGATGAACTCACCAACGCTCGGCGCGAAAGGCTTCTTGAGCTTGCGGCACTTCTGGATACCGAACTCGATCTGTTCCAACGTGCGAATGCCTTCGTCGGCAAACTCTTTGATCCACTCGGCCTTGGCGGCGTCCAGCGCTTCAGTGGACGGCCACGCTTGGCGCCAAGCCGGGAAGATCCCGCGCAGCCGGCGGAACAGATCGTTCACCACGTCGACCGTCTCCGTCGTCACGTGGAGCGGCTCGGCGTGAATGGCTGGCGGAAGGTTGCCCATGGTCGCCATCAGTTGGTTGGCTGGCTTCATGGGCTCACCACAAGGCCTGCGGCCCACGCACTGCTGTCGAAGTCAGGTTCAGCTGCCGAAGGCCGAACAGGGAACTGTCGAACATTGCTGGCGGACGCGACGTCACGCTTGATCCACTTCACCAGAAGACTCACCCAGGCAGCCTGAGTCTCGGCGCGACCAGAGGCCGAGTAGTGACAGACGAATCCGCCGATTGCCTCAGCTGTGAACAGGGTCACCGGCAGGGCCATGCGGAGCGCATAGTTCTTCAGCAGCTTTTCGTCAGGCACCCACTCCAGTGACATTTCGGTCGGCAGGCTCGGATCGGCAAAATCAGTTTCGCTCGCGTGTAGTGAGTTGTGTTGATCTTCTCCTATTCCCTTCCCTTCCCTTCCGGGGTCTACCGGTAGGCGACCAGTCGACGACTCCTCGGCGAATTGTCGACGACCGCTCTCCGACTGGTCGTCGAATTCGGTCGTGAATGCCGGGTACTTGAAGTTCTTTTTCTCGATCTTTTGATGTCTCCAACCCAGAACATGGACGTAAAGCTTCCCGGCTACGGTGTAGCTTTTCGTCAGTTCAGAGCCTTCAAGCTCGCCGAGAAGCTCGCTCACTTCGTCAGTGGTGATGTCATCACCGGGGAAGACAAGGGCCTTAATGGTCCTCGGCGACAACGGATGGTTTCCGCCGTCATCGCAGAAATTCCACAGGCCGATGAACAGAAGACGAGCCAATGGGCGGCAGGCCATAACCTGCTCGCTCGACCAAAACTCGGGTTTGACAGTACGGATTCTGGCCATCATGCGGCCTCCTGAGACGTAGAGGCTGCGTCGTGACGCTCGACAGCACGAACGGCCAGCTTGAGCTTGCGCTTTGCTGTGTTGGCGGCCTGGCGGGCGTTGCAGCGGGCGATATAGAGGTGACGAGTCGCGCCAATCACCGGCTGGAACTGTTCCACTTCCGGATTGATTGGGCGGCTGTCTTCAAATGGACGACCATGCTCTTCAAAGAAGTCGTCATAGCCCTGGGCAAGCCGGCGCGACGCCTCGGACACTTCATCCAAGGCGATCTGGTGAGCCAGCGCACGATCGGCAACACGAAGCATGAGCTGGAGGCGGTCGGTGGTAATCACAGAGCACCTCCCAACAGATCGGCGTCACGGCGAGCCCACAGAGCCTGAAGCTTCGTCAGACCTTTCCCAGTCACGCGTGGTGTAGATACGGTGGTCTTGCCGTTCTCGGGATGCTCGAAAGTGCTGAGCTTCGCTGTCAGGTAGCCGGACTCAATAGGGCCCTGCATAGGCTCGTTTTTACGGAGGGTTACCCATCGGCGCTGACGCAGAAATGCCATCAGGCGGTTCTGGCCGGTACCGATCAGCTTGGCGGCCTCGGCCACCGAATAGGTTTCGTGTGTGACCGTGACGGCATCGAAAAAGGCTGCCTTGGGCGCGTCTGCAGCGACCTTCTGCTCAAGCATCAGGTTTTCGTAGGAAAGCTCGGTGTTGTCAGCCTCCAGTGCGACGACCTTCTTTACGTTGTCGGTGAGCAGGGCAAGCAAAGTGCGCGGATCGTTGAGTGCGGCGATGTAATCGAAGGTAGGTTTGGCATGAACCAGGCGCCAGAAGTCTTTAACGAGGCGCTTTTTGAACTCGCGAACAATCGTACTGTTGCGCATATAAGTCAGGATCAGCGTCGCCTGCTGCTCATTGAGGAGAGCGAACTCTGTCGGGCGCCCACCTGTACTTTCGGATTTGAAATCCAGAAGTCCAAACTCTTGAAGATCAGACTCGTATGCGCGAACCAGTTTGATAACGCTGGCGTGATCCACCTCACATCCTGCAGCGATGGCGAGAGTAGTTGTGACCGCCTCGCCATCTATAAGGCTGACGATTTCGGTACGCGACACATTTTCAGAAACAGCAAATTGTGTCGCGACATTCGCGGGGGTATTGCTCGTTAGGCTTGAGTGGTGCATTATTCGCTCCAGAACGTTGTATTAAGTGCTGCACATGAAACCGACCTGATCCGTCGGTTTTTTTGTGCCTGTGATTTGGGATCTTTAAGTGTCACTTTTGAGGCCCTCTTTGGGCGTCAATTGGTACAGCTTGGCTTTGGGTCGCCTCATAAGTGAGGGTCCTCCCATTGCCAGAAACTCGATGGCAATCGCCTCGAGTGCTTCGTCGATGCCTAAGCCTTTCTTCAGTGCAAAGGCCGCGACTCGCCGCTTCGCACCATCACTCAGGTGCTCGTAGTCAATTTCAGGCACTGGTCACCTCCAAAGGGCCTCTATGCAGCGCTAGACTTCTTCTCGTCCTTGCTCAGCGCTTCGATTGCACCGTTTTCAACAGCCCACTCGATCATTTCGTACAGATAGGTGGCGTGCTGCATCTCTGCGCGCTCCGCTGCTCTGTGCAGGATTCGGTCAAGGGTTTTGTTGAAACGCACCTTCCGAGGCGTGTCACGCTTGTGTGATTGGTCGGCGTACATGTGTTGCTCCTTGTGGCTTCTGAATTGATCGAAACTGATGAGTGATGGGGGCGGCATGATTAAGCGGCTTGAGTTTTCAGCTCTGCTTTCAGCTCACCCAGGGTGATTCGCTCGATTTGGTACTGGCGCAACTCGGGCACGTCGTCCCACTGGCGTACGGCCTCGTAGGTCACGCTGAGTGCTTTTGCCAGCGCCGAAACGGAGCCGAAGTGCTTAATTGCTTGTGTTTTGGTCATGCCGACCTCCTTTGCTTACCCATATTCAAGCATGCTTGTGTTTGCAAGGCAAGCATGCTTGACAAGCTCTCTTGTAGATTGCTCGCATGAAAATTACTGATCGAATTACGAAACTCGTTTTAGCCAGAAGGCCAGAGGTAAGCGCCCGTAGCTTCAAGCGAGACATTGCGACCACTTGTGGGGTCAGCTATGAGGCTGTTCGCCAGTGGTTTGCTGGTGACACGAGCAACATCAGAAATGAGAATTTGGTTTCGATAGCCGAGGGGTACGACACAACTGTCGACTGGCTGCTTTCTGGGAAAGGTGAGCCGCCCAGCAGAAAGAGTGTTGCGGCAGAATCCGACTCTGGCGCCGAGAACTCCTCCGCCTCATCCGTTGACCTTGTCCGGCAGATGCTCACTAAAGTGAAGGGGCTGTCAGATGAAGCCCGCGAGAGGATCGTTGCTGCAGCCGAAGAGCCAGGTGACGTGCCGGATGGATATCAGCAGGGTAACCTCGCGAGCCTTCGCCCGAAAAACGACGAGATCCTGATTCCGCAGTACGACGTGCGCGGCGCCATGGGGCATGGACAGGTTCCGGCCGACTACAACGAGGCGGTGCGGAACCTAGTTGTTCGAGAGGAAATCCTGCGCGAGAAAGGCGTCTCCTACACTGCAGCGTCCGCATTGGCGATGATCACCGGCTGGGGTCAGAGCATGGAAGGAACGATCAATGACAAAGATCTGGTGATCGTTGACCGAGGTGTGAAGGAGTTCATCGGCGAAGGGATTTACGTGGTGACCTGGCACCAGGAGCTGTACATCAAGCGGATGATGCGACTGGATGAGGAGCATTACCGGCTGATTTCCGATAACCAGCATTACGAAAACCAAACCGCCAGAGTGGACGACGTGACTATTCACGCCAAGGTCCTGTTCATATGGAATGGTCGCAAGGCCTGACACCTGGCAGTTTTTAGCGTGCGGTGTGCTCGCGCCGCGAAAACCGAGCCATCACCTGAGATAAGGAAGTCATATGAAGAAGCCATTTGTCGCACCTCGACTCGTCGGCGCAAGATTTGATGACCACACGATCCCACTCGAGCTGCTAAAGGATTTGGCAGCGCTGGAAGAGTTCGTGGTGGCCGTAGCTAAATGGAAATTTGTTCAGCAGCACGGCCGGGTTCGGACGCCAAAGGGATTTACGGATCACTTATCGATAAACCTGTCCTCGGTCGGAGAGGGAAGCGCTGTCCCCAACATCGTGATTGAATACAATGATCCTACTGCGGGCCTTTTTGCTGCCGCCAACGAGGACTATTTTTTCCAGGCGGTGCAGTCGATTGGTAATGCGATAGACGCCGCCGAGCGTGGCACTCCGATCACCGAACATGTACCCGCAACGCTGCTTGGATACTTCGACAGATTCGGCAGAGGCTTGCGTGATGGGGAGGTATTGGAGTTTCGACCGGGAACTGATAGACCTGCTAGGCTCTCAAAACTAACTCGGCGGAGACTTCTGCTAGCGTCACAGAATCAGATTCTCACGGATGAAGTCACCGTCCGCGGCTTGGTGCCTGAAATAGACCAAGCAAAAATGAGTTTTGAGCTGCTCCTGCCTGATGGCAAAAAGATTACCGCGAAGATGGATGCAATACACCTCGACACTATCCTTGAGGCTACGCGCGGGTTTCGTGATGGGCTTAAAATTTCAGTATCGGGTGTTGGTCGATTTGACCGCATGGAAAAGCTTCACTCCCTGGACCTTATTGAGGACGCTGTGATCATCGAATCGAATGATCCGCTCGCACGATTGGATGAGCTCAGACTTTTACGAGTCGGCTGGCTTGACGGTCGCGGCGTGGTCCCAAGCCCTGAAGAGTTTGACTGGATAGAGTCATTTTTTAGAGATCAGTACCCAGCTACTCTGCCCACGCCATTTATTTATCCCACTGCCGAAGGTGGCTTCCAGTTTGAATGGAGAACCGGCAATCAGGATCTCAGCCTCGAAATTATTCCGCAGAACAAAACGGCTGAGCTGCACGGCCTCAATATCAAGGACGGCGCAGACACATACATGGAGCTGAATCTCGAAGCTAGGGCTGACGTCGATTCGCTGATAGATTTCATTTCCAAAGCAGCAAAGGGTGAAGTGTAATGGACGATCAAACTCAGTTGCTGCGACAGGTTCACCCAAGCTTTGTGCAAGACGGAAAAATTACATCTCAGGTTTTCCGTCCGACTCCGAAGGATGACAAGAAGCTCTCTTCTTATGATGGTGACTTGATCACTCCAGAGGCTTCATACGCTCACTTCACTGCCAGGGAAGATTGCCGATCGGCGGGCGTAGTTTCTATAACTACAGCCGAATGCCAAGCGCTGGGATTGCCGGCGGTATCTGATCCGGAAGAGTTCCCGGAGCACGTTCTGATCGATTTCAGTGAGTTCGAAAAGAAGGAAATCGAAAAGAAAGCGAAAATCCTCAGGGCGAATGCGGAATCGCGCGACTGGCTCTTTAAGCCATAACTTCGGGGCAGTAACGTACAATCATCGCCTGACTCACAAAGCCCGCCATACAAGCGGGCTTTTCAATGCCTGTCAGAATGGAGCGACCTCCTCCACCTTCATGAATTCGTCAGGCACTTCGGCCTCGTGATCGTTCTCAGATGACGCCTCCCATTTCAGCGTCACCGACTCGTCCTCATCGTTGAACGTCATTTCTATGCCGTCCGTTTGGGCCAGCAACCCCATCACCTCATCCCACTCTCGGTCGCCATCAGTGTCGAGCCGATGGATCGTTACCCAGCGCTGATCCTGCGCAATCGGGTGATTGATCATCGACGACACCCTCAGGCCAAGCCGCTCAATCCCACTAATTTCCCGTCGCTCTGCTGGTTTCGCCTGCTTCTTCGCCATCTGAAATCCTCCCTTTTGATTACTGTATGTCCGTACAGTACAAAATAAATATACAAGCTTGCTTGCATTCAAAACACCAGCATGCTTTTATAGATGCAAGCCGACTTGCACTTAAAACCCAAGTGCAGCGGAACAGGGCCTCAACAGACCCGTCGCTCTTTAAAACCTCAGGATCCTCGCCATCGACTACCCCGGACCCGATCCGGTAAGCGCGAGCAACAAATAGTCGATGCCATGCCAGCTCTGGAACTGGCCGTGCTCACCAGATGTGAGTACGCGAAACCACGCAAGCCAGCCGGGAATAACACTGAACACGAAATGTGTGACCCGGCCAGGTGGGGAAACCGAGGCGATGCGCGTGGTGGAGAGAACAGATTTCACTGGCTGGCCTTGGCGACAGGGCCAGACGGGAAATCAACCGCCCCGGAGGGCAAGACGATGCCAAATCCAAACAGCCCCAACGACTGCTACCAGCGCTACGGGTATACGGTTGAGCGGACGCCGCGCCGGAATGGCTCTGGCTTCCACCGAGCGATCTACGACCAGAGCGGACAGCAGGTTCTGAGCCGCGCTGGATACGACGCAGAGATTCAGTTCTGCATTGAGCACGAGCTGATGCTGAAAGAACGTCAGGCCCCTCTGCAAACCGCGTAGCTGTCATTGGCAGCGTTTGAAACGGAATGCATGGACCAGCGCCACGTCAGCCTGACGAAAACTGCCCTTATGCAGCGATGGTTGAGAGCGTGGGTGGTCACGCTGAAAGCTGCCTTGAACCCACCCGATTCTCTCGATGAGAGCGTATCGGGGATTGATCTGCACAGACCGGCGGCAGGCATGCCAATGGATTGTGAGGCTGGTAACTCAGTTCGGTAGAGGCCAGTGCACGGGAGGTCGCGGGTTCAAATCCCGCTCAGCCGAACAGATCAATCCCCGATGCGGACGACCAGACAGCACCGCGCAATGCGGCCCCCTGCATCAACTCCCCTAAATCAAAACCGAATCGGCAGACGCCAGGCCAGTCTCACGGCTGGGTTTGGTCACCCGCGCCTGGCTTCTGGCCAATGCGGTTTTCGCCTTGGAGGCGACACCATGAACGCAGCACTGATTGCTCAGTTGACCTACGAAAACCGCCTGCCGCCGCCTGTGAGCGAGAGCCCTCGGGATGATGCGCGGGCCGAGTGGCTGTACAACGCCGCCGAAGACTTGCTGCGCGGCTGTGGGGTGTCCTTCCAGCGCCGCATGCGCAAGCCTCAAGGCGTCACCGCTGCGCAGTTCGCTCTGGCGGTTGATGAGCACATCAATGCTCGGCTGGCTGATTGTGAGGTGCACACCTCCGCGCTGGGCTGGCTGGTCATCACCGCAGAACGCGGACTAGCCGACAAGGTGGCCACTGCCGAGCTGCTGGGCCACAGCGACCACCCGCTGGGCAAGCTTGGCGAGATCGCCGAGACGTTGCTCGAGCCGCTGGCAGACGATGCATTGAAGGCTCAGGCCGAGGATGACGCGCTGTGAGCCCGCACATAGCAATCGACAACGATCTCGATGAGCTTGCCTGCGAAACCTGCCCTCCTCTCTATGAGGTGCTGGTCCTGCGCAACATCACCAGCTTCCTGCAGGCGAACAAGATATCCATCGAAGAATTCCACCACTACTGCGAAAGGCTGAATCGTGCGGTTGCGCGTCGGCCAGGGAGAGCGGCATGAGCACGCCCATCGTGAAAACGCTGATCGACGAGCAACTTGAACAGCTGGACCGGATTCTCAAGCGTCCACGCGAAACGCTTGTCTGCGAACTTGAATGCCCAGTTAAAGGCGACTGGCCGCTCCATGCCCGCGACAACGCTGCATTCATGGAAGGCGACTGGGGTTTCGATCTCAGGGGTCGGATGGTCGAACTGTGACCACCCGCCAGCGCACCCGGCGCCTACTCATCTGGCGCGGATCTTTCTCCGCCCTATCCGTTTGCACCCTCCTGATGTTGCTCAGCGCCCTCGCTGATCGCATCACCCAATAACCCACACCTTCAACGCTGCGTGCATCGCGGCAAGGATTCCTCATGCCTGAACAAAAGCACACGCCCGGACCTTGGTTTGCTCGCAAGGCCGGCGGCCAAGGCTGGCCCGGCCAGCGTGGCTGGGCTATCGATTACAACGCGGATCAGGAGCAGGTAGTCGACTTCGTGTACGAAGAGGCCGACGCGAGGCTAATCGCACAGGCGCCTGGCCTTCTGGCTGATCTCATCGTAGCCGCCGGAACCCTTCGCCACTATGAAGCGCTGCACCGCGCCAAGGGCACCACCGAAAGCCTGGAGAAGGCTGAGGTGAATGCAGGGCTAGCCTCTCGATTCGAAAAAACCATCGCCAAAGCCACCCAATAACCACCTTCACAGCGCCCCTCTCCGGTGGCGCGGAGATAACTCATGTCCACAAATATGCGGATCTGGGACCAGGTCGACAAGACCGACACCCGCTACACCAAGGACGCCAAGGTCGGCGGCCAGCAAATCACCAGCCTCAACGGCACGGCCATGATCATGAAGGCCACTGAGGTATTTGGCCCGGTTGGTATCGGATTCGGTTGGAAAGTCGCCGAGGAACGCTTCGACAAAGGCGCCGAGATGTTCAGCGGTGAAGGCGACAAACGCGTCAGCCTGGGATTCGAACTGAACCACACGATCAAGATTCTGTTCTGGTTCAAGCTCGACGGGGAGCGCGGCGAGCTCGAGCAATATGGGTGTACGCCCTACCTTTACAAATCGAAGTTCGGGACGACCACTGATGGTGAGGCCCCGAAAAAGTCGCTAACGGACGCCATCAAGAAATCCCTGTCGATGCTCGGCTTCAGCGCTGACGTGTTCCTTGGCATGTTCGACGATCGCGACTACGTCCAGCAGCGCCAAGAAGAGCAGGCTATTGAGCAGGCAGTCGACAAAGACGCAGAGATCGCCAAGCAGCAGCAGGACCGCCTCGACTACATCAAGTCGGTCATCGACACCATGCAGGGCGCCCAAACCCCGCACGAACTCAAAAAGATCCACGACGTTGCAGTCCGCCAGCTCACACTCCGCAAGGACGAGAAAGGCGCGGCGCGGATCTCCCTTGAATGGAAAAAACTCTCTGAACCGAAACAGGAGTCAGCAGCATGACACAACTCTACGCACTCACCGGGAAGCTGGCAGAACTGCAGGAAATGGCCGACACCGATGATGAGGGCCTAAAGGAGGCCCTCCAGCACGCGATGGACGAGATCCAAGGCGAGTTCGAAGTTAAGGCCGACAACATCGTCATGCTGCGTCGGAACATCGAAAGCGACGTAAGCGCGATCGAGAATGAGATCGAGCGGCTCGCTGAGCTCAAGCGCATCAAGACCAACAGCGTCTCGCAAATCAGCGACTACCTGCGCCGCAACATGGAAGCCGCCAACCTCAAGTCGATCAAGCGACCGTTGTTCACCATCACCCTGGCGCTGGGCAAAGAGAAGGTCATCGTCGACAACGAGGACGCGGTGCCGGACGAGCTGACCGCGGTGAAGACTAGCATCGCGCCGGACAAAACCGCCATTGCCGCCAAGCTCAAGGAAATCCGCGACCACAACGCTACTGTTCGCAAGCGGATGGATGCGGGAGAAGACGCGGAGCATGAGCTTCTTCCCGAGCCAACTTGGGCACACCTTGAGCGCGGTGATAGCGCCATCCGGATTAAGTGAGGACGCCATGATCAGCTTGGAACTCAGCAGCATCCAGCAGAAGAACACCGACCGCGCCTGGTTGGCCGATGCGGTGGGCGGATATCTCGCCGCCGGCCGCGTTATCGACGTCGTGCCGATCAGCCGAAGCCAGTTCAACCCCGGCCCGTTCAACAGCGAACGCATTGTGCCCTCATCAGGGTCTGAACCATGCCCAGCGAAGCGAAACTATGCAGTGCGCATGGCGAAGACAGCCAAGGCGCAGGCGTTTGAGGCAGACATCGCCGAAAAGATGAAGGCCTACCACACCAAGGGAATCGTTGCGGCTGCCAAAGATCTGCACATCAGCAATCGTCGCGCGATTCACATCGCCGCCCAGTACGGCATCAAGTTCGCCAGCCGGGTGTCCGCTGCAGCACATCAGGAGGATCTGACGCTGGTGCCGGTGATTCGAGACCTGATTATCGAGGGCCTGACGCAAGATCAGATGTGCGCAAAGCTCAGTATCGGACGGACAACGCTCAAGCGCATCGCCAGTCAAAACGGCCTTAAGTTCAGCCGCCAGAAAATCCGAGCGAAGGATGTAGCTCTGGTTGAGCGCATCACAGCCCTTCGCGATATCGGTTGCTCCCGTGCAGCATGCGCCAGAAGGCTGGAGATTAATCCAAAAGTGCTGCTGCGGCTGATCGCAGAATACGAAATCGACTACCCCCTGCAACGGGAAGCTCTGGAGGCAGCATGAGCAAGGTTCGAAAGCCGAACAACCTCAAGGCCCGCGTCGAACGGTCGTGCCGCTCACTGGTGCGAACGAATCACGTTGCGGTGGTCAACATCGACCCCAGCGGCCGGCAAGGGATGATCAATTACAAGTCCCTGAAGAACATCGCTCCCGGCAAGATCGGCCAAGCCGTCTGTGAAATCACTCACCGCTGGACCATCTTTCTCAGCGCGCTCTGCCTTGACCAGATGGGCAACCACTACCTGAAGTCGGTAGAGGTCGCGCCGGAAGGCATGTACCTCTCTGACCACTTGGAAGAAGTGATCGAGCATTGCTACCAAGAGATTCGCGACAGTGCCAACCCGCAGCACTTGGTTGCCTCGGGCTGGATCGCGATTCCTGATGTTGTTTCCCTCGACGAGGCTCAGGCCTACCGCATCTTCAGCGCGGTCGGCGCATGGAATCAGGTCAAGGTAGCAGCGTGAAACGGTTTCGAGTCCAGCAACGCAAACGACAGACCTGGCTGGGAATCCCGGCCAGCGGAATAGAAGAGGTAAGCCATGGCCGAAGAACAGCAGGAGCCGACGGCGGAAGCCATCAAGCAACGCAAGAAGCGCGAAAAGAAAGCGGCAGACGATGCCAAGAAAGGGATCGGCCGGTTCACTGTTGAGGTCGCCGGCGTTTTCATGCCAGACCTCAAGCGTCTCATGAAAGAACATGGTTTCAACAACCAACAGGAGGTGTATCAGAACCTGCTGCGCAACGTGATCGCCGCCGACTTTGAAACAGCGGCACAAATGCTTGCGTGTGTCACGACACCTACCGTTGTTAGTGAAAAGGTGTCTCAACTCATTGAAGCGGCAGGCTTGAAGTCGCTCGCCGACGATCCGCCCGAGCCGGACGATGAAATCGAAACCCCGGAATAGAAACTAATTTCGTTGCGCATTTAGTCGAGCAAGGCTTTCCTCAAAACCAACCTAGACATTTTTCTCTGGATAGACCAATGAGCGCAGCTCGTAGCTTTTCGGCTTTAGCTCGCGCGTCTGAGTAGTACTCGGGAGCATCATGGGAAGATGATTCTTCAATAAGTGCGAAAAGCTTCTTTTGCAAGCCATCCCAGCGCTTGGCGGTTTGCTGAAATTCCTCCTCAGTAAAAAGCATTTCCAACATAATTATGTCTGTCCCGAGCTGGTATCTCGCTATAGGCCAACCGGCATTCAGTTCAGATTTTTCATGCCTGGTTAGCCCGTGAATCTGATGCTCACCGTTCACCTCACTGTCCAGGTATCGCTGAATTATGTCTGTTTTTTGTAAGGCTGATCCGATCCGCTCGTAACGTTCCGTCCAGAGCCTTTCTCTCTTGGTCCTGACAACCGCAAAGTAGGCGCCCACTGCTGCGACTACTATCGCCAATATAAGCGGCGCCCAAAACGTGTCCATTTAACGTCCATCCCCTAATTAATTCCCAGCAACAAATACCCCACTTCAACGAATCACGCCAGCCGGCGAAATTGTCAGCCTATCAATTCGTGATTCGATCATGGCCCTGCACTGGCAACTGGGCTTCGGCTTTATAGAGAAACGTAGGAACTGGGTAGGGAATGGGCGCTGAAGTGTTCGCCAGCGCAATCGCAGCCACCACCAGACTCAACGTCGCGATCGCAGCACTGATGATTGCGACAAGGGTGTTCAAACCTGGGTTCGAATTCCAATACTCGACAAAGTTTTGCCATCTGTCCTTTGAGGCGTGGTCATAGCCTTTCTCGGTCAGGTGGTATCTCAGCGGTTGCCCCTTTCTCAAATAGCCCCTCGCTTCTAGTTCCTGGAAGTTCTCGACTAGCAACGGTTTCACAACGTTCCCCATCTCTTCATACAGGTCAGGAACACGCATTGCGAAAAGCTCATGCGCAGTAAGTGAAACGGTGAATTCATCGAGGTTACGAACTCCATGCCCGTGCTTTTCCAGATACATGTTGTAGATCACGGTGAGCAGCCTTTGAGGCATTTCCTTGTCGATTTTTCCAGTGAACATTATTAGCTCCAAAACTTTGGCCCAAGCGTAACCCTATCACTTCGATTGCACCATCTAGCGAGGTATCGCCATGCCCACAGATCAATCACCGGCCTCCCGCGACGAGCGCCTGGTCACTCTTCCAATGTGGATCATCGAGGCCGTGCGTGCAGAGGTTCGAATTGAGATTCACGTCTGGTCAGAGATGGCGCGCCACGTTGAAGAATCGCTGGCACGCGGCGAACAGGTGCTGCCCTGTGACGTGAAGCTGCCTCCCGCCACGGTATTCCTCAAAGGCACCAAGGTCAGCACGCTGATGCTCGGAATCCAGCAGCGCAAGAATCTATGCGCGCATTTCCGCCAATTCGAAAAATCCTGAACCCTTCCACCGCCCGGGCATGACCCGGCATAGGACGCTCTCATGCTCAATATCTTCTGGCGCCTGCTCGCCAAGCTGCTTGCACGCCAGGCGGTTTCTGACTGGCTCATCGCCCGCGCTCAGCGCACGCCCTATCTGCACATCATGTCAGCCGACGGCGCCGAGATGTACATGGGCCGCTGGTGGCTGTTCAATCCGTATGACCGAGACAGTCACAGGTCGCGGCTCTGGTGGTGCCCGTGGTCAGTGCGGATTCACCACATCAAGCGTCCGGACAATGACCGTGATCTGCACGACCATCCCTGGAATGCTCGCACGATCATCCTGCGCGGCGGCTACACGGAGCAGCGGCTGCTCCAAGCTGATGACCCTGCACTCCAACAACTCCTCATGAAAACCGCTGAACTGCGTCAATCGTTCGACGCGCCGTTCGAGGCAACCGAGTACATCGACCGCCGCCCAGGCGACACCGCCTCACTCAGCTACGGCGAGTACCACCGGATCGACAGCGTTGTCGACGGCGGCGCCTTCACCCTATTCATCAGCGGACCCTACCAGGGCACTTGGGGTTTTCTGGTCAGCGGCGTCAAGGTTCCTTGGCGCACCTACACCGGCAACGAAAACTGAGGTTCTGCACATGAGCAACGTAATTCAAACGATCGAAGAGCTGGACGCCGTGCTGCACTGGCGCAACAAGCATGCGATCGCGATCAAAGAACGTGACGCGCTGCAGCTTCGCCTGAACGCAGCGGATCAGCGGATTGATGAGCTGACCCAGCGCCAGGGCGAACCGGTGGCGTATGCAGCGTTCGCAGATAACGGAAACATTCGCTGCTGGTCGTCCAATTGCGAGGTGGTAGGACTCAAGGTCTTAGCTGAAGGCGGATCTGAGATTGTTCCGCTCTACCGACACCCAGCTGAGCAGATCGCCGCGGACGCTCTGAAGGCATTCGCCAACGAAATGATCAATGCCAGCTTCGAGGGTGGCAGCTTCGACGGCGGTGACATCCAAGACATCGCCGCGAAGCATGGCCTTCTGCGTATCGAGCCTCGCAACGAGGAATGCGGAGAAGTTTGCGCCTGCCGAGAGTACGGCTTCCCTGCCGAGTGCTACCGCAAGACCGATCTGATCGCCAACACCCCGCAGTAACCCCTCCCCCAACTCAACAGCCTGCCGGTGTACGGCGGGCGAGGAAATCCCATGTCTGAGATTGAACGCAAAACGATGTGCATCTACCACGGCAACTGCGCTGACGGTTTCGGCGCTGCTTGGGTTGTCAGGCAAGCTCTCGGCAGCGATGTCGAGTTTGTGCCCGGCGTTTATGGGCAGGAGCCGCCGGACGTCACCGGCAAGGATGTGATCCTCGTCGACTTCAGCTACAAGTACGACGTGCTGGCCGCGCTCGCGTACACGGCGAACAGCATCATTGTGCTCGACCACCATAAGAGCGCTGCTGAAGACTTGGCCCGCTTCGAGCCATTCCATGCTGGGATCGAAGAGGATACCAGCCACGATAACGGCTCTCGGCTGCTTGGCTGGAAAACGGCGCACGACATGGCTCACTCGCAAAATGGTCCAGCCATTGCCTGCTGCTTCGACATGAATCGGAGCGGGGCGATGCTGGCTTGGGATCATTACTTCCCCGACCAAGAGCCACCACAGCTGCTGCGACATATCGAGGACCGCGATTTGTGGCTGTTCAGGCTGGACGGCACCCGAGAAATTCAGGCCAACCTCTTCAGCTACCCATATGACTTCGAAGTCTGGGATCAGTTGATGGCCGCCGACGTGCAAACACTTCGGTCTGATGGCGCAGCGATTGAGCGAAAGCACCACAAGGACGTGGCCGAGCTGGTCGCGGTGACGAAGCGCCGCTTGGTAATCGGCGGACACGATGTGCCGGCCGCCAGCCTGCCTTACACGTTGACTAGCGATGCCGGCCACCTCATGGCACAGGGCGAGCCGTTCGCCGCATGCTACTGGGACACTCCTGACGGACGTTCCTTCAGCCTGCGAAGCACAGATGAAGGCCTAGACGTGTCCGAGATCGCCAAGCAGTACGGCGGTGGTGGTCACCGCAACGCTTCCGGCTTTCGCGTTCCGTTCGGCCACGAACTGACTCTGTAACCCATCACCACCTTCTGCCGCCACGCGCGGCATGGAGCATCACAATGGCAGCAGCCGAGAAGCTGGGCGATGAGTCCGGCCATGACAAGGTCACCGAAAAGCGGATGGCCGAACTGCTGGGCACCACACCTAAAGCCCTGCAGCGAAAGCGGGAACGTAACATCATCCCGGCCGGCGTCTGGTCGAAGATCGACGGACGAATCATGTACAGCAAATGGAGGTACGACGAATGGCTAGAGAGCCAATGGAGCTGCCCACCGGAGTTGAGCTTGTCGGGAAATCGATCAGGATCCGGTTCTCCTGGAACAAGAAGCGGCACTGCGAAACGCTCGCCCTCCCGCAAAGCCCAAAAGGAATCGCAGCAGCCGAGGCTTTACGTGCTCAAGTGACCCAGCTGGCAAAGCTGGGCGTGCTCACACCTGAGAAATATCGGGAACTGTTCCCGAACAGCCGGAACGACTCAACTGGGCAGATGCCGATCTTCTTCGACTATGCCCAGGACTGGCTGAACAGCCTACAGATCGAGGACAGCACCCGGAAGAACTACCGCAGCACGATGCAGAATTACTGGGTGCCGCACCTCGCTCAATACCCGCTCGACAAGATCACGCCCGTGCTGATGCGCAAAATCGTCAACAGCATTACGTGGACTTCGCCGATCCGTCGGAAGGGAGCGATTCGCCTTGTCACCAGTCTGCTGACCCAGGCTGTGAACGACGAGCTAATCGTGAGAAATCCGGCCAACTCAATCCCGCCGACAAGGGTCGTGAAGCGTGAGATTGACCCTTTCAGCCGCGAGGAAGCTGACGAACTCATCGCCAAGCTGTACGAAGTGACGAGCGGTTTACAGTCGATTTACGCGTGTTTTTTTGAGTTTTCTTTCTATACAGGAATGCGTCCGGGCGAGGCGATGGCCCTGCGCTGGAGCGAAGTTGATACGCGCTCAAGGCGCGCCAAGGTTTGCCGCATCAGACTGTACGGCAAGATCAAGGAGAGGACGAAGACGAAGGTGTCGAGGGAAGTTTTATTGAACGATCGCGCTTTACAGGCACTCGAAAAAGCAAGACCTCTTACGGCGGCGCGCTCTGATTATGTTTTCGCGCCGGAAGGTTCGGGTGAAAGATCAGAGCTGTACATCCGATCCGAAACAGGGGCTAAGCGCTATTGGTTGACGGCGCTGCGTAAGGCGGGGATTCGATATCGCCGGATGTATGACACCAGGCACACCTACGCAACAATGTGTTTGATGTCCGGAATGAACCCGGCATTCATCGCCGCGCAACTCGGACACAGCGTCCAAGTTCTGCTTTCAACCTATGCCAAGTGGATCAGTTCCTCGAGCGATTTCGCGGAGCTTGAAAAGCTGGATTTGCCGAAAAACGGTACGAAATTGGTACTTGATTCTAGGTAAATGCGACGAGGCCCCGTAGACACAAGGCCTTTTGCAATATGTGCGGATTAGCTGGCGAGTTACGTTTTGATCATCAACCTGCAGACCTTGCAGCCATTGAGAGAATCACCCATCACCTGGCCCCTCGCGGCCCTGACGCGTGGGGTTTCCATGCCCAAGGGCCGATTGCCCTGGGGCATCGTCGCCTGAAAATCATGGACCTGTCGGACGGCTCGGCGCAGCCGATGATCGACAGTCAACTGGGTTTGTCCCTGGCCTTCAACGGCGCGATCTACAACTTTCCGGAACTGCGCGCTGAACTCGAAGAACTGGGTTATGCCTTCTATTCCGGTGGCGACACCGAAGTGTTGCTCAAGGGTTATCACGCTTGGGGCGAAGCACTGCTGCCGAAACTCAACGGCATGTTTGCGTTCGCCATTTGGGAGCGCGATGCGCAGCGTCTGTTCATCGCCCGTGACCGTCTCGGCGTGAAGCCGCTGTACCTGTCGCGCACCGGCCAGCGCTTGCGTTTCGCCTCTGCACTGCCGGCGCTGCTCAAGGGTGGCGACATCAACCCGATCCTCGATCCGGTAGCGCTCAACCACTATCTGAATTTCCACGCCGTGGTGCCCGCGCCACGCACCCTGCTGGCCGGCATCGAGAAACTGCCGCCAGCGACCTGGATGCGTGTTGAAGCCGACGGCACCACAGAGCAGAAAACCTGGTGGACCCTGCCTTATGGCCCACACGAGGACGAGAAAAACCTCAACCTCGAAGACTGGGTCGACCGCGTGCTCGACAGCACCCGCGAAGCCGTGGCAATTCGTCAACGTGCGGCGGTGGATGTCGGTGTGTTGCTGTCCGGCGGCGTCGATTCGAGCATGCTCGTAGGCCTGCTGCGTGAAGTCGGTGTGGAAAACCTGTCGACCTTCTCTATCGGTTTTCAGGATGCCGGTGGCGAGCGCGGCGATGAGTTCCAGTATTCCGATCTGATCGCCAGGCACTACGGCACCCAGCATCACCAACTGCGCATCGACGAGAAAGAGATCATCGAGCAACTGCCCGCCGCGTTCCGTGCGATGAGCGAACCGATGGTCAGTCACGACTGCATCGCGTTCTATCTGCTGTCCCGCGAAGTGGCCAAGCATTGCAAGGTTGTGCAGAGCGGTCAGGGTGCCGATGAGTTGTTCGCCGGTTACCACTGGTATCCGCAGGTGGATGGCGCAGCCGATCCGTATGCGGCGTATCGCAATGCATTTTTCGACCGTAGCTACGACGACTACGCTGCCACTGTGCAACCGAAATGGCTGACCGCCAATGACGCTGCCGGCGACTTCGTCAAAGAACATTTCGCCCAGCCCGGTGCTGACGCCGCGGTGGACAAAGCGCTGCGTCTGGACAGCACGGTGATGCTGGTCGATGACCCGGTCAAACGTGTCGACAACATGACCATGGCCTGGGGTCTGGAAGCGCGCACGCCGTTCCTCGACTATCGACTGGTTGAACTCTCGGCCCGTGTGCCAGGCAAGTTCAAGCTGCCTGATGGCGGCAAGCAGGTGCTGAAAGAAGCTGCGCGACGAGTCATTCCAAGTGAAGTGATCGACCGCAAGAAAGGCTACTTCCCGGTGCCTGGCCTCAAGCATTTGCAAGGTGACACATTGAACTGGGTGCGCGAACTGCTGCTCGATCCAAGTCAGGATCGCGGCCTGTTCAACCCGGCCATGCTCGACAAATTGCTGACTGATCCGCAGGGCCAACTGACCCCATTGCGCGGCTCGAAGCTGTGGCAACTGGCAGCCCTGAACCTGTGGCTCAGTGAACAAGGAATCTGATTGATGAAACCTCACGCCACAGCCATTAACCAACGCCTGCTACGCGGCCAGACACCGTCGTATGAACGATTACAGGCGCGTCTGGCTGAAGACGGCAGCGAACTCAACACCGCCCCGATTGCCGTGCACTGCGGCTGGGGCCGGTTGCTGATCGGTCACACGTTTCCCGACCCTGCGTCATTGGCCCAGGAACTGCTCAACGAGCAGCCGGGCGAGCGTGATATCGCCCTGTACGTCGCCGCGCCGCAGCAGATTCTTGGCCTCGAACCGACGCAGTTATTCCTCGACCCGTCCGACACTCTGCGCCTGTGGTTCAGCGACTATCGCCCCGCCACTCGCGTGTTTCGTGGCTTCCGCATTCGTCGCGCGCAAAGCGAAGCGGACTGGCAGGCGATCAATCAGCTGTATCAGGCGCGCGGCATGTTGCCGATCGACGCCGCGCTGCTGACCCCGCGTCATGAGGGCGGCCCGGTGTACTGGCTGGCCGAGGACGAGGACAGCGGCGCGGTGATCGGCAGCGTCATGGGCCTCAATCATTGCAAGGCGTTCAATGATCCGGAAAACGGCAGCAGTCTCTGGTGCCTGGCAGTTGATCCACAGTGCTCGCGGCCCGGAGTCGGCGAAGTGCTGGTGCGGCACTTGATCGAGCACTTCATGAGTCGCGGCTTGAGCTACCTGGATCTGTCGGTTCTGCACGACAACCGTCAGGCGAAAAGCCTCTACGCCAAACTCGGTTTCCGCAACCTGTCGACCTTCGCAATCAAGCGCAAGAACGGCATCAACCAGACACTGTTCCTCGGTCCGGGACCGGAAGCCAATTTCAATCCTTACGCGCGGATCATCGTCGAAGAAGCCCATCGGCGTGGCATTGATGTGCAGGTGGATGACGCCGACGCCGGGCTGTTCACTCTCAGTCACGGCGGGCGCCGCGTACGCTGCCGCGAATCGCTGAGCGACCTGACCAGCGCGATCAGCATGAGCCTGTGCCAGGACAAAAGCCTGACCCACAAAGTGCTCAAAGGCGCGGGACTGAAATTGCCGTCGCAGCAATTGGCTGGCAACGCTGACGACAATCTGGAGTTTCTTGATGAGCATCAGCGGGTGGTGGTCAAACCGCTCGACGGTGAACAGGGTCAAGGCGTGGCCGTGGATTTGCAGAGCATCGAAGAGGTGCAACAGGCCATCGAAACAGCGAAACAGTTTGACAGCCGTGTGCTGTTGGAAAGCTTTCACGAAGGTCTGGATCTGCGGATTCTGGTGATTGGTTTTGAAGTGGTGGCGGCAGCCATTCGTCGACCGGCCGAAGTGATCGGTGACGGTCAGCATTCGATTGGTGCGCTGATCGAAGCCCAGAGCCGACGCCGGCAAGCGGCCACGGGCGGCGAAAGCAAAATCCCGCTGGACCACGAAACCCAGCGCACGCTGCATGCGGCGGGTTACGACTACAGCAGCATCTTGCCCGCCGGCGAACATTTGTTCGTAAGACGCACGGCGAATCTGCACACCGGCGGCACACTGGAAGACGTCACGGCGATTCTGCATCCAACGCTGGTCGACGCAGCAGTGCGGGCGGCGCGGGCGCTGGACATTCCGATGGTCGGCCTCGATCTGATGGTGCCGGCGGCGGATCAGCCGGACTACGTGTTTATAGAAGCCAACGAACGGGCCGGTCTCGCCAACCATGAGCCGCAGCCCACGGCTGAACGCTTTGTGGATTTGTTGTTTCCGCACAGTCAGCCGGTTGTTTCTTGATTGCTTGGTTGCTGGACTGACGCTATCGCTGGCAAGCCAGCTCCCACAGGTTCTCAAGTACACACAAAACATGTGGGAGCTGGCTTGCCAGCGATGAGGCCCGATCAGGCAATACAAATTCTTTTCTCATCGAAACCATCGATGTGCTCAAACCATCAGGAGTTTCCATGACCCTCCAAACCCCCGAACCGGATCTCAACTATCTGCAAAAAGTTCTGCTGGAAATGCTCGCCATTCCCAGCCCCACCGGGTTTACCGACACCATCGTGCGTTATGTTGCCGAGCGTCTGGAAGAACTCGGCATTCCGTTCGAGATGACCCGACGCGGCACCATTCGCGCGACGCTCAAGGGTAAAAAGAACAGCCCAGACCGCGCCGTCTCCGCGCACCTGGACACCATCGGTGCCGCGGTCCGTGCGGTCAAAGACAACGGTCGGTTGACGCTCGCACCGGTCGGCTGCTGGTCAAGCCGTTTTGCCGAGGGCAGTCGCGTCAGCCTGTTCACCGACAACGGTGTGATTCGCGGCAGCGTGTTACCGCTGATGGCCTCCGGGCATGCGTTCAATACCGCCGTTGACGAGATGCCCATCAGTTGGGATCACGTCGAACTGCGCCTGGATGCCTACTGCGCAACCCGGGCCGACTGCGAGTCGCTGGGCATTAACGTCGGTGACGTGGTGGCGTTCGATCCATTGCCGGAATTCACCGAAAGCGGCCACATCAGTGCCCGTCACCTCGATGACAAGGCTGGCGTCGCAGCGCTGCTCGCGGCACTCAAAGCCATCGTCGACAGCGGTCAGGAACTGATGATCGACTGTCATCCGCTGTTCACCATCACCGAGGAAACCGGCAGCGGTGCAGCGGCGGCCTTACCATGGGACGTCAGTGAGTTTGTCGGCATCGACATCGCACCGGTCGCGCCGGGCCAGCACTCCAGCGAACACGCGGTGAGTGTGGCGATGCAGGACTCCGGCGGGCCGTACGACTATCACTTGTCGCGGCACTTGCTGCGCCTGGCCAGTGAAAACGAGTTGCCGGTGCGCCGTGATCTGTTCCGTTATTACTTCAGCGACGCGCATTCGGCGGTGACCGCCGGCCACGACATCCGCACCGCCCTGCTCGCCTTTGGCTGCGATGCGACTCACGGCTATGAGCGTACGCACATCGACAGCCTGGCAGCGCTGAGCCGCTTGCTCGGGGCGTATATCCTGAGCCCGCCGGTATTCGCCAGCGACGCAGCGCCGGCGAATGCTTCGCTGGACCGCTTCAGTCATCAGATCGAGCACGACACGCAGATGGAAAGCGATACGCGGGTGCCACCGGTGGACAGTCTGGTGGGGCAGCGTTCAGATAGCTGATTTTTTATTGACTGGACTATGGCTATCGCGAGCAGGCTCACTCCTACGGGGAACGCACTCCAATGCAGGAGTGAGCCTGCTCGCGATGCGGCCGTATCAGGCAACACAAAACTGGCAGGCGAAGATCAATCGCCGTAGCATCGCGACATTGATTTAGCCGAGGTGCCCATGCTCATCCCTTACGACGCTCTTGAAGTCGACACCCTCACCCGCCTGATCGAAGATTTCGTCACCCGCGACGGTACCGACAACGGCGACGACACTCCGCTGGAAACCCGCGTACTGCGCGTGCGTCAGGCGCTGACCAAGGGCCAGGCATTGATTGTTTTTGATCCCGACAGCGAGCAGTGCCAATTGATGCTCAAGCATGACGTGCCCAAGCATCTGTTTGACTGAAACCTCAACGGGCCTTTTCCAAGGCCTGTTTACGCTGAATCCGCTCGTAGACTTCCGCGCGATGCACATTGACCTTCTTGGGTGCCTCCACGCCAAAGCGCACACTTGCACCGTTCACTGACAGAACGCGCACGGTGATGTCGTCACCAATTGAAATCAACTCACCAACGACACGGCTGAGTACAAGCATGAGATTCGTCCTTCAGGGTTAGCGAGCAATGAAGATGCGCGGCTTACGGCGCCGGTTCAATGCATCGCGGGCAAATCAGTAATGCCCTACAACCCTTCAGCGCGCCGCCCTTCAGACATTTCCCGCAAATTGTTAAACAGCCCTCATCTCAAGCAGCAGAAAAGCGCGGCCCGAACAGAATCACGCTGGCACCGATCACGCACAGTGCCACGCCGATCCAGTCCGAGCCCAATGGCCGAACCCGCTCGACCACGGCCAGCCAACCGATAGACGCCACGATGTAGATCCCGCCGTAAGCGGCATAGGCACGCCCGGCGTAGGCCGCTTCAACGCGCGTCAATAACAACGCAAACAACGTCAGGCTGAGCAGCGCCGGGATTACCCACAGCGCACTTTTGCCCTGACGCAGCCACATGAAGAAGGCGAAACAACCGGCGATTTCAAATAATGCCGCGAGGAAGAACCACAAGTAATTGAGCATTATCGCGTCTCGACAGGGTGACCATTGCGGCCACCCTAACGACGGGAAGTGTTACGGACAAGATCAACCGTTGTTTTGTTTGGCCTTGGCGCGCATTTTCTCGGCCATGGAGGTCATCTCGTTGTAGAGCAGTTGCGGATTCTTCTGTTTGATCGCCCACGCCATGCGCCCTTGTTCGTGGGGCAAGATCATGAATTCGCCGGCCGCTACTTGCTGATAGATGTACTCGGCGATGTCCGCTGCGCTGATCGGCGAACTTTCCAGCAACTTGCCGACCTGCGCTTTCATCGCCGGGGTCGGGCCACGGAACGAGTCGAGCAAGTTGGTCTGGAAGAACGACGGGCAGACCACATGCACGCCGACTTCCTGTTGTGCCAGTTCGATCAACAGGCTTTCCGACAATGCCACCACACCCGCCTTGGCGACGTTGTAGTTGCTCATGGCCGGGCCTTGCATCAGCGCCGCCATGGAGGCGATGTTGATGATCTTGCCTTTGCTTTGCTCAAGCAATGGCAGGAACGCCTTGCAGCCCTTGACCACGCCCATCAGGTTGATCGCTATCTGCCAGTCCCAGTCTTCCAGCGACAGTTCGCTGAAGAACCCGCCGGAAGCGACACCGGCGTTGTTGACGATGATATCGATACCGCCAAGCTTCTCTTCGCAAGCCTGGGCGAACGCGGTGAGCTGGCTGTAATCACGCACATCGCAGCGCTGGATAAAACCGTCGCCGCCAACCTCACGGACCTGTTTCAAGGTTTCCTGCAGACCGGGTTCGCTGACGTCGGACAAGGCCAGTTGCCAGCCTTCACGCGCCCAGCGCAGCGCGATTTCGCGACCCAGGCCTGAGCCCGCGCCAGTGATCATCATGCGATTTTGCATAGCAGACAGCCTTGTTGTTCCGGGAAAGATTCGCCGAGTGTAGCGAAGGAACGGTGTCCACCCACGCTCCATCAAGTTGCTGAATGCAAGATCAAAAGATCGCAGCCTTCGGCAGCTCCTACAGGGAAAGGTGTAGGAGCTGCCGAAGGCTGCGATCTTTTGATCTTATGCTTCAAAGGAAATAAGCAAGCAATCCAAATATCTTAAAAAAACATTGAATTTTCTTTCATTGATACCAGTCGGAATTTGTAAGCCGTCTGGAATTAGTTAGTTTCCAGTCGCCCTGAAAAACCAAGACTTCTCGAACGCTATCAACAAGGAAATCACCATGGGCACAATTCTTATCATTATCCTGATCCTGTTGCTGATCGGTGGTCTGCCGGTCTTCCCGCACTCCAGAAGTTGGGGTTATGGTCCATCGGGCATTATCGGCGTGGTGTTGGTCGTGCTGCTGGTGCTGCTGTTACTCGGTCGGATATAAACGATCTGACAGACAAAAAAAGAGGCCCTTGAAAAAGGGCCTCTTTTTTATTGCGCGGACAAATCAGTCTGGCTTGCCATCAACAACACCGGCGGTGTTGTCGATCAGGCTTTTAGTCGCCGTCTGAATGAACGACTCAAGTTTCTGCTTCAGTGCCGCCTCATCTTCCGACGCCGGAATCACTTCGCCTTTCGGGTTTGCACCCAGTTCGTAGCGATAGAGTTTCGGTGGCATCTCTTTGGGCAGAACCAGCACGCGGTCGGCGGTAAGCAGAGCCACGGTCTGATCGCTGCCGGACGGCTTGATCACGCCGAAACCCTTGTCGCCTTCCGGCAGATTGAGCAAGTCGCGGCCCCAGCACTGGTGCAGGACGTCACCACCGATGCGACCCATGATGGTCGGCACGATGTCGATCTGGGTGCCCACTGTGTGGTCAAGCTGGCCGAACTTCTCTTGCATCCCCGGAGCAATCATCAGCATCGGCACGTTGAAACGACCAAGGTCCATTTGAGTGATCTGTTGCTCATTGCCGAAACCATGGTCACCAACGACCACGAACAGCGTCTCCTTGAAGTACGGCTCCTTGCGCGCCTTCTCGAAGAACTGACCCAGTGCCCAGTCGGAGTAGCGCATGGCGGTCAGGTGTTCGTTGAGACTGCCACGGTCGGTCACACGCTCGACCGGCAACGGCGTCGGCAATGCGTATGGCGTGTGGTTGGACAAGGTTTGCAGCAAGGCATAGAACGGTTTCTTGTCCTTGCCGTCGCGAGCCTTCAATTCCTCCAGACCACGGTTGAACATGTCTTGGTCGGATACGCCCCACGTCGGATCGGAGAACACCGGATTGACGAAATCGTTACGCCCGATGAAGTTGGTCATGCCCTGGTTGCTGAAGAAACCCGACTGGTTGTCCCAGGCGAAATCGCCGTTGTAGACATACACGTCATCGTAGTCGCGGGCGCTGAGCAGTTGCGGCAGGCCGGACAGCTTGTGGCTGCCTTCCGGGGTCTGCATCAGGTATTCGAAACCTGGCAGGTTCGGGAAGCACGCCATGGTGGCGAACATGCCCTGGTGGGTGTGGGTGCCGTTGGAGAAGAAGCGGTCGAACAGCAGGCCTTCTTTCGACAATTGGTCGAAGTACGGCGTGATGTTGCCAGGGCTTCCCAGAGCGCCGACCGAATGACCGGCGAAGCTTTCCATCAGGATCACGACGACGTTCTTGATTGGCAGGGTCTTGTCGGCGTCCGGCGTGTAGTCACGGCGCACAGCGGCGGTTTCAGTATCGACCAGCTTGTCTTGCGGCAGCACCAGCATGTCGCGGACGATTTGCTGCGCTTGCTCTTGCGGCAGCGTGGCTTTCCAGATGTTGTCGCGGTCCTCGCCCATGCGTGACTTGGCGGCAGCGATCAACGACAGCGTGGCGTTAAGGCCGAGCTGGTTGGCGAAGTTGGAGTCGGTGGTGTACACGTCACCCCAGCGCATTGGCGGGCCTTGACGCAGGGTGCCGCGTGCAGCGACCACGCAAATCAGCAGACAAACCACGAACACCGCAAGACGGGTGTACCACGGCGCCACCTGACGGGAGCTGACAGTGCCACCGCTGAAAGGCCCGCGCGGACGCGTGGCACGGTCGGCGCCTTTGAACGCCAGCGTCAGAATCACCGTGCCGATAGCCCACGCCAACAGATAGCGCACCACCGGGAAACCGTACCAGAGCATGCTCATCACGGTTTTCGGGTCTTCCTTCACGTACTGGAAGACCAGACCGTTGAGGCGCTGGTGAAACTCACGGTAGAAGTCCATTTCCATCAGACCGAGGAACAGCGCGATGCTCGACGCAACGGTCAGCCACAGCCGGAAGAAGCCGCGCGCCGCCATGGCGCGGGCACTGAACAGCGCCAGTACCAGCGGAATGCTCAAGTAAACCACCAGGCGCAGGTCGAAGCGCAAGCCGTTGGCGAACGCTTCGAGGAACGTCGCAGCCGGGGTGTCGAGGATCATCTCGCGGTTGTAGACCAGCAGCGCGAGGCGCAGCACGGAAAACATCACCATCATGACCAGCGCACAGAGCAGCGTGTAGGCCAGATGCGATTTGACGGTCGGTTGCAGCAGGCGACTGGAAGATCGCTGCTGATTCAGGGCGTCCGGGTTTGCCATGTCGTTTTAGGACCCATTGGAAGTTGAAGTTGCAAAAAATACAGCGGCGCCATGCCCTCTATTGGTCATTCCAGACCCCGGGGCGTGCGCAGTGCGCAAATGTTGCATGATCACCGGCACCATTGCCATTGATTACTGCCCTGTCACCAGACACATTCATTTGAAGTAATGACCACGGGACAGCATGGAAACAGCGCGGGCGGATTGTCTTGAACGCGTTGTGAAAATTTCGTTCAACGCATATCTGGAAACACAATATAAACCGCAAAACAAAACGCCCCGAATCGATCGGGGCGTTTCATTAAGACGGGAATTACTTCTCGGCGCGCTCTTTAAGAGCTTTAAGGGTGTTGAACGGCGCATCGACAACGAACTTGTTGGCAACCATCGCCGGGACACTGCCGCCTGGCTCGGTGTGCACTTGATAGGTCACTTCAACCTGATCGCCTTTGGGCACGAACTTCCAGAAACCCTTGACCTGGGCCACGCGGACAAAACCTTTTTCTTCCGGAATGTACGTCGGCACACCTTCAAGCGTGCGAGTCAGACTGCCATCGGCGCCTTCGACGGTGGTGACATGCGTTGCCGAATCACGCGGAGTCACGGGCCACGGCGTATTGAACTGGGTGTAAGTCCAACTCTGATCACCTTCGTGCTTGAGCAGCTTCTGGGTTTTGCATTCGTAAATCCATGCACAAGCGCCTGTCACATCGTCCTGCAGTGCACGCAACTTGGCGACAGTGGTCTTCATCAACGTTACGCCCTGATAGGACTTGTAGTCCGATCCCGGGATTTCGCTCAGGGAAACCTTGATGCCGTCCTCGTTCCTGGCGACTTTCCAGTCTTCAGCCTGCGCCAGCGAGGTGGCCAGTACGGCGGTCAAACCACACAACACAGCAATACGATGCAGCGAACCCATAGTCTTTTTCCTTATTGTTGAAGTTCCGTTCGTTTGACACATCAGGCCGCCGTCATTTGCTCCCACCAGCCGATCAGCTTGATCGCCTCTTCCTGGCTATCGCCACAGACTTCGACATCGGCGGCAAAGCCCGAACAGACAGCCGGGCGCTCCGGGCGGCCGAAAATGCTGCACAGGTTTTCGACCGAGAGTTGCACGCAACGTTCGCCGGCAGGTTTGCCATCAGGCATGCCGGGAATCGCCGAGCTGATGGAGGGGGCAATGCAGCAGGCGCCACAGCCTTCACGGCATTTCATGACGAACAAATCCTCGCGAGGGGCAATGTGTGAAAGGGACACGGACAGGGTAACCGCTAAAACGGCTGTTTAAAATTCCCTGCGCCGGGGTTTTTACGGATAAGTGAATGTGACTGACCAGTCTCCGACAAAGCGTCTGGTTCAGGGCTCACAGATGCATTGGATTTACTGCTTGAATTCAAAATCCAGGGCTGCGCCGTCGACTTCACGACGCTCGTCATTGCGCAGTTGCAACTGCATTTCGTTGCTGAGTAAACGGCCATTGAGCTGGAACCCGCTGTTTTTCTCGCCAAACATTTGCGGCAGGATCGGTTCGCGCTTGGGCAGATTGACTGTGCCGAGTGGTTTCAACTCTTCAACCATGTCCTTGGGCAAGCTCAAGTCGAGTCTGGCTGACGGCAGTTTGGTTTTCGCCACTTCGCTGGCAGATTTCGACTTGGAAGCCACTGGTGGACGCTTCTTTACCGGCGCAGCTTTCTTCTTCTGCACATTGGCCGGCGTATTTTTTTTGCTCGCCAGCGGTTTCTTCTGGGGCGCCGCCGCGGCCGGTTTTTCCTGGATCGGAGCCGCCATGACACCCGGCGAATGACTGATCATCAGCAAGCAAAGGACAATCCCGGCGGCAGAAAAAATCGTTTTCATGAACCCAACGACACTAACGGCAGAGGGCCATATGCTCGCTTGTTGAGCGTCACAAGACAAGCCTGTCCGTACCTTCGTTCAGAAACCGACCGCCGTTTCCTGACACAGTTGGGTTGCCAACATTCCAAGGGTCATCAACGCCCGCTCCGCCTCGCGGTTCCACGGAATGCCGCAGTTAAGGCGGATACAGTGGTTGAATTGCTCTGTATTACTGAAGATCAGGCCGGGCGCGATACTGATGCCCTGCTGCAACGCGCGCACGTGCAATTCCTGAGTATTGACCCGCCCCGGCAGACTCACCCAGAGGATAAAACCGCCCGTGGGCCGGGTCATTTGCGTGCCTTCGGGGAAGTGCTGCTGCACCGCCAACTGGAAGGCGCTGAGGTTTTTCCGGTATTCCTGGCGGATGTACCGTAAATGCCGGTCATAGCCGCCGTTTTCAAGATAGGCGGCAATCGCCATCTGCGTCACGCTGCACGCCGAATGGGTGCTGAAGGTCTGCAAGCGCTGGATTTCCTGCTGGTACTTACCGGCAATCATCCAGCCGATTCGCACACCGGGCGACAAGGTCTTGGAGAAGCTCGAGCAATAGATCACTCGGTCAAGTCGGTCATACGCCTTGAGGGCCTTGGTGCGGCCCTGTTCAAACATCAACTCGCCATAGATGTCGTCTTCGACGATCTGGATATCGAAATCCGACGCCAGGCGCAGCAGTTGTTTCTGCCGCTCTTCAGGCATGGTGCCGCCCAGGGGATTGCTCAGGCGCGTGGTCAACACCAACGCCTTGATCGACCATTGGTTAGCGGCCAGCTGCAGTGCTTCGAGGCTCATGCCAGTGGCGGGATCGCTGGGGATCTCGATGACTTTCAGGCCCAGCAGGTCGGCCAGTTGCAGCAGTCCGTAATAGGTCGGCGACTCGGCGGCGATCAGATCGCCCGGACGGGTCAGCACGCGCAGCGACATCTGCAACGCATCGACACAACCGTGGGTGATCACCACTTCAGACGGGTCGACCACCACACCGGCGTCGCGCATGCGGATCGCCACTTGCCGGCGCAGCGGTTCGAAGCCAGGGCTGAACATGTAGCTGAACGCTCGCGGGCTGTGGAAGCGAGTAACTTTGGCCAGTTGCTGATGCAGCGCCCGCACCGGCAAATAGTCCACGCTCGGCACTGCAGCGCCCAACGGAAAAACGCCTTCGCGGCGCGACTCGACCAGAACCTGCTGAATGATGCTGCTTCGCGTGACCAGCCCTGGCCGCTCGACCCGGGCGATATCCGGCGTCGGTGCCGTAAGCGCGGGCGTCTGGTGCACGTAATAACCAGACTGCGGTCTGGCGCGAATCAGGCCCTGGTCTTCGAGATTGGCGTAAGCCTGCAACACCGTCGCATGGCTGACGTTGAGCTGCGAACTCATCTTGCGCACCGAGGGCACGCGCTCCCCCGGTTGATAGACACCACGGCGGATGTCCTCGGCCAGTTGCTGAGCAATACGTTGGTAGAGCAAGAGATTGGTCATGACGCAGCACTCGATTTCACGGGCATTTTATTCTTGTGTGAAACAATACCGGAACAGTTTAGAAGTGTACTGGGACAGTTGTCACCATAGACGACCATACAGTGCGTTGTCTGCCACAACTGTACTGATTTGCGCGCTATTGGACAGGCGTAAAAAAGCCCGGCACTGCATGACAGTCCGGGCTTTCCAGAGACGCAACCCTCAACGGGCGGCGCCGAGCTGGCCTTTTTCGTCGGAGAACACAATTTCCACACGACGGTTTTGTGCTCGCCCACGCTCGGAAGCGTTGGCGTCCACCGGGTATTCGTCACCGTAACCTTCGACCTGAATACGTTTGTCGTCGATGCCCAGGTCCATCAGCACATCGGCCACCGACTGCGCGCGGTCGCGGGACAGTTTGAGGTTTTCCTGTTTGCCGCCAGTGCTGTCGGTGTAGCCCTCGATACGCACTACGCGCTTCGGATTCAACTGCAGGAACTGCACAATCTTCAGAACAACGCGGTTGGCCGAGTTTTTCAGCTCCGCTTCACCGGTGTCGAACAACACGTCACCCAAGGTCATCACCAGACCACGATCAGTCTGCGTGGTGGCCAGCGCAACAATCTGCTCTTCGAGCCACTTGCCCTGCTGCTGCACGCTCAGCAGTTTTGATTCACGCAGGGCCAGTTGCAGGCGCTGACGATCCAGTTCGAGCTTGGCTGCACGCTCTTCGTTGAGCACTTGATTGGTGTGTTCGCGGGCAATCGCGCTATAACGCTGGCTCAGGTAGGCGTAGTGCACCACGTCCGAACCGCTGCCCCAGTAAGTGGACAGGCGATCGGCACGGGCCAGGGACTCACCGGCGCGGATCACGTCTTTCGGCGCAATGCGCAGCACGTTGGAATCTTCCTTGACCTTCTGGAAGTCGGCGCCGGCCTCTTGCAACGCGGACTCACTGTGCTGACCGGCGCAGCCGAACAGGCTCGCGCAACCGACGAGAATCAGACCACCGAGGACCTTGGATTTAAGGCTCATTGGGCATCTCCCAGTTGCTTGCGCAGACGGACGATGCGGGTGTTCAGCACATTCAACTGTTCTTCGCTTTTCTGGGTCAGCACTTTGGCTTCTGCCAGACGTGCGTCGAGTTCAGCCTGTTCGGAACGCATGCGCGCGTTCCGAAAGGATTCGTCTGCCATGTTGCCTTTGGCCCGGTTGTACTTGGTTTCGGCCAGTTTCATTTCCGGCACGTCATCGCCAGTGGCACCGACGGCCTTGGCCTGGGCGATGGCCTGCTCGGTCAAACGCATTTGTTCAATGGGTGCCGGATCGGTCGCGCAACCGGCCATGGCCAGAACGGCCACAGCCGCGAAAAGAGGTCGAATACTCACTAAGAATCCCTACTGTTTTGGGGCACTGACAGGCTGTTGCGGCTGTTGCTGCTGCGCCTTCCAGCGCTCGATATTGCGTTGCAGCGCGGCTTCCGTCAGTCCGGACGCGGGCAATTCTGTCATCTTTTTGGCCAGCTGTCCGCGCAACCACGGATCGTTGCACGCCGAGTTGTGGGAAACCGCGAGGAACAGACCGGGTCTGTCGATCGGTTGTTCAAACGCCAGCAGGTCATCGGCCATGCCCAACGCCTGCGCGGCGGCCATGCCCGAGTAGCGTCCGGCGAGTACATATTCCACTTCACCCAGCAGAAGTTTCTGAAAGGCCTGGGTGAGGTTTGCTGTCCGGGTCAGGGTCAATTGCTGAGCGGCGAAAGTGCCGAATGCCTGGGTCATTCGAGACTTTTCCGACACGCCACCGGCATGGCCGTGCAGGTCGCTGGCTTCGCCGTAGGTCAGCGTAGAGCCTTTGCGCGTCCACACCAGATAGTCGTTTTCCAGCAGCGGCGGATGGATGTAGTCGAGGTTCTCCAGCTCATTGAGCGTCAGCGACGCGTCGGCCAGCATGTCCATGCGCCCACTGCGCACCTCATCGAGGGCCTGCGAGCGCTTGCCGGCGTAGAGCAACTCGACCTGGATGCCCAAGTCCTTGGCCACTTGCTGCAACAGGTCTGCGCTGGCACCGATCAACTGCTTGGGGTTTTGCGGATCCTGCCACAGATACGGCGGAGCATCCGGGCTGCCGGTGACGATGAGGCGCTCGCACTTGCCCGCGGCCGAGGCCAATCCTGGCAACAGCGCCAATCCCAACAACAATCCGCAGCGCAGATCCATAGCCAAACGCTCCCACTCAAACCCGAGACAAAAAAAAGCCCGACCAAAAGGTCGGGCTCTTTATAAGTGAAGCCGCTGGATTAGACCAGCTTCTCCAGCTCAGGGATTGCTTCAAACAGATCTGCTACCAGACCGTAATCAGCTACCTGGAAGATCGGCGCTTCTTCGTCCTTGTTGATCGCAACGATCACTTTGGAGTCTTTCATACCGGCCAGATGCTGGATCGCGCCGGAGATACCGACCGCGATGTACAGCTGTGGCGCAACGATTTTGCCGGTCTGACCGACCTGCATGTCGTTCGGTACGAAACCTGCGTCGACTGCGGCGCGCGAAGCACCTACAGCAGCGCCCAGCTTGTCGGCCAGAGCGTACAGGTGCTTGAAGTTGTCGCCGTTCTGCATGCCGCGGCCGCCGGAAACGACGATCTTGGCAGCGGTCAACTCAGGACGATCGGACTTCGCCAGCTCTTCGCCGACGAAGCTCGAAGTACCGGCGTCGTGTGCAGCGCCTACAGCTTCAACAGCAGCCGAACCACCTTCAGCAGCAACCGGATCGAAACCGGTGGCGCGCACGGTGATGACTTTGATCGCAGCAGTCGATTGCACGGTAGCGATGGCGTTACCGGCGTAGATCGGACGCTTGAAAGTGTCAGCGCTTTCTACCGAGATGATCTCGGAGATCTGGTCAACGTCCAGCTGCGCAGCAACGCGTGGCAGGATGTTTTTGCCGTTGGAGGTGGCAGCAGCCAGGATGTGGCTGTAGCCAGCGCCCAGTTCTGCGACCAGCGGAGCAACGTTTTCCGGCAGCTGATGCGCGTAAGCGGCGTTATCAGCATTCAGTACTTTGCTCACACCAGCGATTTTCGCAGCGGCTTCAGCCACGGCGCCAGCGCCTTGACCAGCAACCAGAACGTGGATGTCGCCGCCGATTTTGGCAGCAGCAGCCACGGTGTTCAGCGTGGCCGGAGCCAGCACTTTGTTGTCGTGTTCGGCGATTACCAAGATAGTCATGATTAGATTACCTTCGCTTCGTTTTTCAGTTTCTCGACCAGTTCAGCCACCGACTTGACCTTGATGCCTGCGCTGCGTGCAGCCGGCGCTTCGACTTTCAGGGTCTTGTTGGTGGAGGCGGTGGAAACGCCCAAAGCATCCGGAGTCAGCACTTCGAGAGGCTTCTTCTTGGCTTTCATGATGTTTGGCAGGGACGCGTAGCGCGGCTCGTTCAAACGCAGGTCGGTGGTGACGATCGCCGGCAGTTTCAGCGAAACAGTCTGCGCGCCGCCGTCGATTTCGCGAGTCACGGCAACGCTGTCACCGGAGACTTCGACTTTCGAGGCGAACGTGCCCTGACCATAACCGCTCAGTGCAGCGAGCATCTGGCCGGTCTGGTTGTTGTCGCTGTCGATGGCTTGTTTGCCAAGGATCACCAGTTGAGGCTGTTCCTTGTCGACAACAGCTTTCAACAGTTTGGCAACAGCCAGGGAAGTCAGATCTTCGGCGGATTCGACGAGGATGGCGCGATCGGCACCCAGAGCCAGCGCGGTGCGCAGTTGCTCCTGAGCGGTGGTCGGGCCGATGGAGACGACGACGATTTCAGTCGCAACACCTTTCTCTTTCAGGCGTACGGCTTCTTCCACTGCGATTTCGCAGAACGGGTTCATCGACATCTTGACGTTGGCGAGGTCTACGCCGGAATTGTCCGCCTTGACGCGAACCTTGACGTTGTAATCCACAACGCGTTTGACAGCTACAAGAACCTTCATGGATTCCTCGTTACTCTCCGGTGAAAAGAAAGTCGCCTAGGCGAACCTGGCGGTTGATGCTCATCGGGCTACAAGGGCACCTCTAAAAACGCCGGCCTGTATACGCGGTGGTTCCACGCTGCGAAGTGCTGTGACCGTTCGTCAGTGGTGACCGACGAGTCATGCCTCTTCACGGTGTGTAAACTGCGCGTCGCACCTGCGCTGCGCATCACCTTGTATTGCCTACGCCCTGTCTTTAGAGGTGCTCTTGAAACCGCCAGTCTGCCTACGGCGAGCGCAAAACCGCCCGTATCTTGACCGGAACGCCTATTCCGGTCAATACAGCAAAATGACCATTCATAAGCCGCGCTTCTTTGATTTATCTGGCCTGGAGCCGATTCAAACAAACGTTTGTATTGGACGCTAGGAGTGGTGTAGATATAATGCGCCCCCTAGAGAGAAAGGTGGCTTCTCCTTTATCCCCTTGACGTTAACGTAAAGGCGTAGCGGAAGCGACATCAAACCTCCATATTAGAAAAAAAACTGTTGAGCCTTGAGTAGGAGATAGCCTGTGGAACGCGAATACATGGAATTCGACGTGGTCATCGTCGGTGCCGGCCCCGCTGGCCTGTCCGCCGCCTGCCGCTTGAAGCAGAAGGCCGCCGAAGCCGGTAAGGAAATCAGCGTCTGCGTGGTCGAAAAAGGCTCCGAAGTCGGCGCACACATCCTTTCCGGTGCCGTATTCGAACCCCGCGCACTGAACGAACTGTTCCCGGACTGGAAAGAACTCGGCGCCCCGTTGAACACGCCGGTTACCCGCGACGACATTTTCGTGCTGAAAAACGCCGAAAGCGCGCAGAAAATTCCTGACTTCTTTGTGCCCAAGACCATGCACAACGAAGGCAACTACATTATCTCCCTGGGCAACCTGTGCCGCTGGCTCGCCCAGCAGGCAGAGAACCTCGGCGTGGAAATCTACCCCGGCTTCGCAGCTCAGGAAGCGCTGATCGACGAGCAAGGCGTGGTTCGCGGGATCATCACCGGCGACCTCGGTGTCGATCGCGAAGGCAATCCGAAAGAAGGCCTGTATACCCCGGGCATGGAGCTGCGTGGCAAATACACGCTGTTCGCCGAAGGTTGCCGTGGCCACATCGGCAAACAACTGATCAAGCGTTTCAACCTCGACAGCGATGCCGACGCCCAGCATTACGGCATCGGCCTGAAAGAAATCTGGGAAATCGATCCGGCCAAACACCAGCCAGGCCTGGTGGTTCACACCGCCGGTTGGCCACTGGAGATCATGGGCACCGAGAACACCGGCGGCTCGTTCCTCTATCACCTGGAAAACAATCAGGTAGTGGTCGGCCTGATCGTTGATCTGTCGTACAGCAACACTTACCTGTCGCCGTTCGACGAGTTCCAGCGCCTCAAACATCACCCGGTGCTGGCTCAGTATCTGGAAGGCGGCAAGCGCATCAGCTACGGCGCCCGCGCAATCTGCAAAGGTGGCCTGAACTCGCTGCCGAAGATGGTTTTCAAGGGCGGCGCGCTGATCGGTTGCGACCTCGGCACCCTGAACTTCGCCAAGATCAAAGGCAGCCACACCGCGATGAAATCCGGCATGCTCGCCGCTGAATCGGTGGCTGACGCGCTGTTCGCTGAAAAGGACGGTACTGAAGAGCTGACCACTTACGTCGACGCCTTCAAGAAGAGCTGGCTCTACGACGAACTGTTCGCCAGCCGTAACTTCGGCCCGGCGATCCACAAGTTCGGCGCGATCCTCGGCGGTGGTTTCAACTGGCTGTATCAGAACATCTTCGCCGGCAAACTGCCGTTCACCCTGCACGACAACAAGCCGGATTACGCCTGCCTCAAGCTCGCGGCCGACTGCAAGAAGATCGATTACCCGAAACCCGACGGCAAACTCAGCTTCGACAAACTCAGCTCGGTGTTCATCTCCGGTACCAACCATGAAGAAGAACAGCCTTGCCACTTGAAGCTGACCGACCCGAGCATTCCGATCAGCAAAAACCTGCCGCTGTACGACGAGCCGGCGCAGCGCTACTGCCCGGCCGGCGTGTACGAGGTGATCACCAAGGAAGACGGCGAGAAACGCTTCCAGATCAACGCCCAGAACTGCGTGCACTGCAAGACCTGTGACATCAAGGACCCTTCGCAGAACATCACCTGGGTGACGCCGGAAGGCGCTGGCGGCCCGACTTACCCGAACATGTAAGCCGAACCGCTGAACAACAAGGCTCCCGAAACGGGGGCCTTTTTGTTGCCCGCCATTCAGTGCATCACATCAAACCCTGTGGGAGCTGGCTTGCCAGCGATGGCAGTGGATCAGGCGACATCTATGTTGAATGTGCCGGCCTCATCGCTGGCAAGCCAGCTCCCACAGGGATTGTGTAAATCCTCAAGCAGCGCGTTCATCTGCGGGGCTGCGCTCAAAGTAGCGCTTATATTCACGACTGAACTGCGAAGTACTCTGATACCCCACCCGATGCGCCACCTGCGCCACACCCAATCCCTCAGCCACCAATAATGTCTGCGCCTTGAGCAGCCGCAAGCGTTTCAAATACTGCACCGGCGACAACAACGTGCTGCGCTTGAAATGCTCATGAAAGGTCGACACGCTCATGTTCGCGCAACTGGCCAATGTCTCGACATTTAACGGTTCGGTGTAATGCGCGTGCAAATGACTGATCGACGCCGCCACTCGGGCGAACTGCCCCTGCTGCTCAACCAGCGCGCGCAACACATCGGCCTGCGGTCCGCGCAACGCGACGAACAGCAACTCGCGAATTCGCGCTGGGCCCAGAATCTGACACTCCAGCGGATCGTGCAGACAACTGAGCAACCGTTCGACACAGCCGCGCATGTCATCGTCGAGCACCACCGACGTCATCGACTCCGGCGTCTGCGCAGGAATATGCCGCCCCGGCGCCAGCCCCATGGCCAGCACCAGCTCGCCGAGCAAAACCCGGTCGATCGCCACCGAGACACCCAGCAGCGGCGCATCCGGCAAGGCAAAGGTTTCACACTCGAAAGGCACCGGCAGCGCCTGAATCAGATAATGTCCGGCGCCATATTCCATGGTGCGCGGCCCGAGAAACGCCAGTTTGCTGCCCTGGGCGATGATCATCAGGCTCGGTTCATAGATATGCGGGCCACGGGCAACATCGCAACTGGCGCGCAGCACCTGCACGCCCGGCAGCCCGGTCGGGGAATAACCGTCGCGCAGTGCCAGCGGTTCAATCAGCGAAACCAGGGTGGCATTGGCATCAAGGTGACGAGTTAATTGCATCGAGGTTCTTCAGAAAAAAGTAACGGAAAAAGGCATGAAAGCATCATCGCAGATCCTTTTGCCAATGCGACTGAACAAACCTGCATGCCGGAGGATTAGGCATGAGACCCGGAGGAATCGCCATGGCCGGACAGTGGCGCGGCGCCCAAAATGCGCCGCCTCACTTGTCACTGCTTTTGCGAGGTTTCACATGTATACCGCTATCGGCTATGCCGCCCAATCGGCCACCACGCCCCTCGCCCCGATGAAATTCGAACGCCGCAGCCCTCGCGCCGACGACGTCGCCATCGAAATTCTCTATTGCGGCGTCTGCCACTCCGACATCCACCAGGCACGCAACGAATGGGGCATCGCTGTTTACCCGTTGATGCCCGGCCACGAGATCGTCGGAAAAGTCACCGCAATCGGTGCGAATGTCACCAAACACAAAGTAGGCGATCTGGTCGGCGTTGGCTGCATGGTCGACTCCTGCCGCAGTTGCGAAGCCTGCCAGTCGAACCTCGAGCAGTATTGCCTCGAAGGCCCGACCATGACGTACGCCACCCCGGACCGGGTCGACGGCAGCAACACTATGGGCGGCTACTCCGACAGCATCGTCGTCAGCGAGCACTTCGTCGTCCGCATCCCGGAGAAACTCGCCCTGGCCAGCGCCGCGCCAATTCTCTGCGCCGGTATTACCACTTACTCGCCGCTCAAGCATTACGGCGTCAAGGCTGGCGACAAGGTCGGGATTCTCGGCATGGGTGGCCTGGGCCACATGGGCATCAAGTTCGCCAAGGCGATGGGCGCGGAAGTAACCCTGTTCACCCGTTCGGCGAGCAAGGCTGAAGAAGGTCGTCGTCAGGGCGCCGATCATGTGATCGTCTCCACCGACGCCGAGCAGATGAAGGCTGCCGCGGGTTACTTCGACTTCCTGCTGGACACCATTCCGGTGCAGCACGACCTCAACCCGTACCTCGATACCCTGCGCTTTGACGGCGTGCACATTCTGGTCGGCCTTATCGAGCCGGTTGATCCACCGGTACACGCCGGCAAACTGGTGATGAGCCGCCGCGTACTCGCCGGCTCGTTGATCGGTGGCATTGCCGAAACCCAGGAAGTGCTGGATTTCTGCGCCGAGCACAACATCACCTGCGACATCGAAATGCTCGACATCCGCCAGATCAACGAGGCTTACGCCCGCATGATCGCCGGCGACGTGAAGTACCGTTTCGTGATCGACATGGCAACGCTCAAGGTTTAATCACACCTTTAAACCCAGCTCCGCCGATAGCCGGGCTGTGACCCCTTTGATCAGGGGAATCAGCTCGGCCATTTTCTCCAGCGGCATATAGGGCACGGTGCTGGCGATGCTGATTGCCGCCACAATGCCTTTGCTCGCATCCCGAATCGGCGCCGCCACACAGCGGATCGACGGTTCGTTGTCTTCCAGATCGAACGCGTAGCCACCGGCCACGTAATCGGTCATGCGTTGTTCAAGCTGTTCCCACGACTGCTGGGGATGCTGCGGCCAGAACTGACTTTTCCCACCCGCCGGCAGACTGATGTCGTACAGACGCTGCCAGTCCTGCGGCGAATCATCGAGCATCAACGCCTTGCCGATCCCGGTGCGTGCCAGCGGCATACGATGGCCTACCCGCGAACGCATTTCCGGTCCGTTGCGGCCCGGGTTCTTCAGCAGATACAGCACTTCATCGCCTTCACGAATCCCCAGGTGAACGGTGTCCCCGGTCAGTGCCGACAACTCATCCAGATAAGGTCCGGCCAACGTCACCAGCGGCAACTCTTCACGCGCCTGAAAGCCCAGCTCGATCAACTTCGGCCCCAGCAGATAACCGACTTGCGGCACCACGCGCAGGTAGCGCTCATCCACCAGACAACTGGCCAGCCGATGGGTGGTGCTGCGCGTGGTGCCGATCAGCCGGGCAATCTCCTTGAGATCACGCGCGCCGCTGGCCACGGCCTGCACCACACCCAGCCCGCGAAGCAGCGTCTGGGTGCCGGTGGGTGCGGCGTCCTTGATTTTTTCCGGGGCGTCTTCCTGCATATCCAGCCTTTACCGTTGAGCGAGGGAACGGGCGGCATTATGGTCGCCCGACGCTAAGCACTACAACTCGATACGTTCAACCTTGCCCACCAGCAGCACGTAGGACAATGCACCGATCAACGCCAGAACCGCGATATAGGTGATCGCCGGGGCGAACGAATCCCCGCTGGCGAGGAAACCGATCACGATCGGCGTTGCAATCGCCGACAGGTTGCCGATGAAGTTGAACACTCCACCGGTCAGGCCGAGCAGGCGTGCCGGCGCCAGTGTCGACACCAGCGACCAGGTGATCGAGGCCAGTCCATTGCCAAAAAACGCCAGAGCCAGAAAGGCAATCACCAGCGGCGTCGACTCGACGAAGTTGGCGCCGATGATGGAAGTGGAAATCAGTAGTCCGCCAATGATCGGCAACTTGCGCGCAAAACCAATGGTGTAACCACGACGAATCAAGAAGTCGGAAAAGAACCCCGAGCACAACACGCCTACGAACGCGGCGAGAAACGGCAACGAGGCCAGCAAGCCAGACTTGATGAAGTCCATGCCGCGATATTTCACCAGGTAGGTCGGGAACCACGTCAGGAAAAACCACAGTGTCGAGTTCAGGCAGAACTGGCCGAGGTAGATGCCCCACAACTTGCGTTTAGTGAGAACAATGCCGAGATCGGTCCAGCTGAATTTGGCTTTGACCTTGGCGCTGTCGGCCTGGATATCCACCAGCCCGCCGCCCTCGCGGATCAGCTCGATTTCTGCATCGTTGGCACCCTTGAAATCCCGGGGCTCGCGATACACCGCGTACCAGATTGCCGCCCAGATAATGCCCACCGCACCTGTCGCGACAAACACCATGTGCCAGCCGAATTCGTGTTGCAGCCACGCAAGAACCGGCGTGAGGAAGGCCAGACCCACGAACTGCCCGGACGTGTAAAAACCAATCGCCGTGGCGCGTTCACGCTCGGGAAACCAGGTGGTAACGACGCGGCTGTTGATTGGATAGGCCGGAGCTTCCAGCGCGCCGACTGCCATGCGCAGGACGAACAGCGCGATGAAACTGGCGGCAAAACCCAGCATCACCGTGGCGATCGACCACAACAGCAACGCGACGCTATAAAGAATGCGTGGCGGCACGCGATCCACCAGCCAGCCACCGGGGATTTGCATCGCAGCGTAGGTCCAGCCGAATGCGGAGAAGATCAGGCCAACGTGAATCGGATCGATGCCCAGCTCGCTGGTCAGGGCCGGGGCGGCAATCGACAGGTTGCTGCGGTCGAGGTAGTTGATGACCACGGTGATAAACAGCAACACCATGATGAAAAAACGCTTTCGGCTAGGCGTGACTAAAGACGCCTGCCCGGTGAGGGTTTGCGGTTGCATGAGAGATGCCTCTTCTTATGTTTATTTGAGGACAGTCTTAAGACTTGCACGGAACCCTGTGGGAGCTGGCTTGCCAGCGATTGCGGTGTGTCTGTCACATCAGTGTTGGACGTGCCGCCGCCATCGCTGGCAAGCCAGCTCCCACAGGGAATAGTGGTGTGTCAGGCTGGACTCACCACTCAGCAAAACTGCCATCGGCATGGCGCCAGATCGGGTTGCGCCAGCGGTGACCGACCGCCGCGCGTTCGATCACATATTCCTCGTTGATCTCGATACCCAACCCCGGCCCGTTCGGAATCTTCACAAAGCCTTTGTCGTAATCGAACACCTGCGGATCTTTTACATAGTCGAGCAAGTCATTGCTCTCGTTGTAATGGATGCCCAGGCTTTGCTCCTGGATAAACGCGTTGTAACAAACCGCGTCCAGTTGCAAACACGCCGCCAGCGCAATCGGCCCCAGCGGGCAATGCAGCGCCAGCGCCACGTCATAGGCTTCGGCCATGTTGGCGATCTTGCGGGTTTCGGTAATGCCGCCAGCGTGGGAGGCATCCGGCTGGATGATGTCGACGTAGCCTTCGCTCAACACGCGTTTAAAGTCCCAACGCGAGAACAGCCGCTCGCCCAGTGCAATTGGCGTGCTGGTCAAAGGTGCCAGTTCTTTCAGCGCTTCGTAGTTCTCGCTGAGCACCGGCTCTTCGATGAACATCAGTTTGTAGGGGTCGAGTTCCTTCATCAGCACCTTGGCCATCGGCTTGTGCACCCGACCATGGAAGTCGACACCGATGCCGACGTTCGGTCCGACCGCATCACGCACTGCGGCGACGTTGGCCAGGGCGAGATCGACTTTTTCGAAGGTATCGAGAAACTGCAGTTCTTCCGTGCCGTTCATTTTTACCGCGGTAAAACCACGGCTCACGGCCTCTTTCGCTGCACGCGCGGTGTCAGCCGGACGGTCGCCGCCGATCCACGAATACACGCGAATCTTGTCGCGCACCTGACCACCGAGCAAATCGCTGACCGACACACCAAGGGCCTTGCCTTTGATGTCCCACAGCGCCTGATCGATACCGGCCAGCGCACTCATGTGGATCGCGCCGCCACGGTAGAAGCCGCCGCGATACAACACCGTCCAGATGTCCTCGATGTTGCGTGGGTCTTTGCCGATCAGGTAGTCGGACAATTCCTCAACAGCCGCTGCCACCGTGTGTGCGCGACCTTCAACCACAGGCTCGCCCCAACCGGTCACGCCTTCGTCGGTTTCGATCTTGAGGAAGCACCAGCGCGGCGGAACGATGAAGGTGGTGAGTTTGGTGATTTTCATCTTGTTGTCTCTCTTGTAGAGGTAGCGCTCGCAGCGCCAAAAAGTCTTAGCGAAGGGCTTTCCAGGCAGCCACATAGGCCTTGGCATTCGCCGCTACTTGCTCAACGCTCATCCCCGGCTTGAACAGCCCCGAGCCGAGACCGAAACCCTTGACGCCAGCGTCGATGAACACCTGCATGTTGTCCGGGGTGATGCCACCGACCGGCGCCAGAATCGTCCCGCTGGGCAACACCGCCAGCCAGGCTTTGACGACCGCCGGCCCCATCTGCTCGGCCGGGAAGAGCTTGAGAATGTCCGCGCCCTCCTCCAGCGCCGCGAAGGCTTCGGTCGGCGTGGCAACGCCCGGCGACAGGTAAAGCCCCGCCGCTTTTGCCGCACGCAAGACCTTGGCATCGCTGTGGGGCATGACGATCACCTGGCCGCCGGCCTCCTTCACCAATTCGACCTGTTCCGGGGTCAACACCGTACCGGCACCGATCAGGCAATCGGGTGGCAAGGCCTTACGCAGGATGGCGATACTTTCGTACGGCGAAGGGGAATTGAGCGGTACTTCGATGACGCGAAATCCGGCCGCATACAGGACTTCTCCCACAGCAGCAGCTTCCTGCGGATGCAGGCCACGCAGAATCGCGATCAGACCGTTTTGCGCCAATGCTTGCTTGAGCATGTCAGGCCTCCAGTCGGGGTTAACGGGATGAGGAATCGATCAGTCCGGCGGCCAGCGCCAGTTGCCACAAGCCACGCTCGGTGGCCTGCTCGGCCAGCGTCACGTTGGCGAAGCCACAGGCGTCCAGGGCACGGCTATAACGTGTGCACAGTTGCGCATTGCCAATGAGGATGATCGAGGGAAGATGCACGCTGTTGCGGCGACGGCGCTGAGCGGCGGCAAGTGCAGCCAGTTCATGGCCAATCATCAGGCCGGACAAGTAATCAGCCTGCGCCGTCGGGCTGAGTTCGCCAGTCAGGCCCAGGGTCCGGGCACTGAACAATGTAGAGAGCACGCCGAGTTCACCGTCCGCCGACAGCGCAACCTGCACACCGCGGTCAAATGCCTGGCCATCGAAAGCGGCGCCTTGCTGTTGGGTGCGGCCGAGAATGCTGTGTTCGCTGAGCACCGCGAACACTTCGCCGGTCATGAAGGTATCGAAATGGGTGATGCAGCCATCGACCACTTCGACCCATTTCGAGTGACTGCCCGGCAGGCCGATCAACAGATCACCGCCCGCCTCGACCGGGAGGTTCTGCAGAACGCCCAGCACTTGGGTCTCTTCGCCGCGCATCACGTTCGGCAGACGGGAACGCTGAATCACGCCCGGCACGATATGCACTCGCGCGCCGCGAAGACTGATAACGGTTTGTAGGGAGTTTCCGAGATTGGCGACGTTCGCCGGCGTGTCGCAGTAGGCGGCTTCGCGCCAGCCTTGCGCGCTGCCGACCATGCCACAAGCGATCACCGGCAGATCCGGCTGCGCATCAAGCCAGTCGCCACAGGCCTCATCAAAGGCCAGTTCAAAACCGTCGGCACATTCGCGCCCGTTGATGACTCGCGGGGTCTTCGGCAGTTGCATGATCCCGGACGACAGCGAGCGCTGCTCCAGCACCACACCGCCCGCCGCGAGTTTGTAAGCACGTAATGAGGTCGTCCCCCAATCGAGCGCGATCAATTGCGCCAGCATCGCTTCACCTGTTTTGTTTTTGGCAGTGAGTGCGACGGACTATAGACCTCTCAAGCTGAAAATCTCAATATGTAATTTTGCATCCCATATTATGGGACGTATTCAATCCACGGCGTCCATCGCTTTACGGGTTGCAGTTTTTTATCGAGGATGACGCGCAGTACTTCATGTTCGCTGGCTCCGACTTCATGCGTCCGCCCTTCCTGATCGGTTACACCGGGCTCCAGGCGCCCATCCCCTCTGATGATGGTGTACGCCGCCAGCGGCGCGGGAGTTTCATCTACCTCTGAAACAAGTCGTAATTTGGTCTTGTATGGCGCGAATGAAGCGAGCATGCCGGCATAGGGCACGTCGCTACATAAACCGAGACTGTCGATCTGGTCATACATCGGCGACCGTTCATAGCGCCAGCGCAGAATGCACAGGGGCGCAAAGGGCACCCACGTTCGCGGTTGATCAGAGGGTTTGAGCGTCAGGCGTGAAGGCGCCACCCGCGGGTTTTCCACAGCGGCGATAAACCGCGAGGTGGGCAAATACATGACCTTTGAGTAATACGCCACGAACGCAAACGCAGTAATCACCACTTTGCATGGAATGTATTCCTGCGGTTTGAGGAGCTGCACCAACTCAACGGGCCTGATCTCGTTATGACCATCATTGATGACATGGTTCTCGACCCGGATACTTGCAAACATTTCATAACGACGATCACCTTCGATCAATCGCATTTCACTGACAGTTCCGGCAGCTTCAAGCGCGATTTGATGTTCGACGGAAAAGTCCAGATCGCCATCCAGCGAGCACTGGATCGAGGTGCCGATCTGACCTTGTCGCCCATGCACCTTATACAAGTCGATCAGATTTCTGTCGGATGTGAAACGCAGATCGTAATAGGAAGAACTCAGGTGATCGATCGAGACAAACTCAAGCCTGGCGGGAGGGACATCCAGATGCATGCAAGCCGCACACGATAAAAAACCACCGACCAAAAGCCATTTAAAAATTCGCAAACTCAACATTTAGCCCTCTGTTCGATAACACGCACAAGCTCGTTGCGGCCAGCCAGAGCACGAAAAACACTATCATCAGAAACGTACATCACATTGGAAAAACCGACATCTCTTACTACATGTTATCCAGCCGTCCTCACCTGCCGAGTGCCCTTGTAAAGTCCTCTGAAGGGATGCGCATAAACTCCGAAAAGTAGGTTTTATATTTCGTTGTATTCACTCTAAACGTACATACGATAAATGGGTGCGCCCTCAAGGCACTGCGCAACCTATCGCCCTCAAGAATAAGTTCCTTGCCCTGCACGTCTCCGGTCTCTCGAAAAATAACTCGGGCGATATATTTTCCTTTCGAAGAGTTCTCACTCGCCTCAACGATACCGCTACCGTATCGTTTCTGGTAATGACCAATAGAAAAATCCAGATCATCATCCAGAGTACAAACCAACTCCTCGCCGATTTTAGACTGGAATAATCCTTACAGATCCGTATCACTCGAGAACCAAACGAAAAACGAACTCCCGCTCGGCGTAATTGAAACGCTTTGAAAGTCAAGCACCGCTATTTGCCTGCCATGATTCGAGGAACATGAACTGCATAGCAATATGGCGATTGCCAAAAAAATTCTATTCACAGTCTATTTCTCCCTGAGATAACCGAGTATCGAGTCCGCCAGCAATTGACGAGCCGACTTCCCACCCTCCAGTTTTTGATCAAACATAATATCCGCATCTGCGTGATTGACATCGACTCGACCACTGACATTGGGACCTGAAGTTATCTCCCACTGTTCACCAAAGTCTGCAACAGTATCCGATATGTCCCGATTCTGGATTTTCGCCGCGCGGATATTTATCCAGAACTCCGCCTTTGGCTCAGGTTTTCGCCTGTAAATGGTTGAAATACCATAGACGATCTTTCCCTGGCCCACGGGGTCTATCGTGATCAACATTCTGACTTTGTAGCCCTTATCCGTCAAAACACTGGAGAGGTGTGCACCGTTCCAACCGCCCAAACTATGCCCGATGATATAAACAGGTGTCGTTTTATCAGGAGCTTCAACCAATACATTTTTCGCCAGATCGTCATCCGTCAAGAACTTATTATAGGCCAATGCTTTCATATCGCATTTCGAAAAATAGCAAAGCGCATCAGCATCAGCATCAGCCACTACTTTAGTTTGAACATGGGTCACGTTCCAGTTCGGCCCGCTCATGTAGTAACGTTCCTGATCTCCAGCCCCACCGACAAATAAAATAAATACCTTCTTCATGCTGATGGCAATGATTTTGGCGCACTTATCTTCGGGCTTGGTTAATTCAACGTTTCCTACGTCTCTTTTAGGGAAGGTCTGAAGTACCCACCGATTTTTGAGGCCCTCGCTGCTTGAGGTTCAAAAAATCCAAGTCGGCCGAAAAACAGACCCTTCTTGTCTTTAATTCACGGCTCTTTCCTCTGATCGTGCT
>NZ_JACXXO010000045.1 GCF_017980685.1 Pseudomonas iridis | reverse complement strand
TGATCTGGCTTAATGATTCTGGACACCCCTAAAGGGCGGTAATCTACGCCCAACGACGAGGTGTGATTTGACCAGACGCTATTTTTCGACAGATTTCAAACGGGATGCGGCTTGCCTGGTTTTGGATAAAGACTATTCGGTGAGTGAAGCCTGCGAAGCAATGGGCGTGGGCCCTACAGCTCTGCGCCGCTGGGTTGAGCAACTGCGTGCGGAGCGCAGCGGCAAGACGCCTGAGAAGTCCAAGGCCATGACCGTTGACCAACAACGCATCCAGGAACTGGAAGCAACAATTCGACGGATTGAGCGCGAGAAGGAAATTTTAAAAAAGGCTACAGCTCTCTTGATGTCGGATTCCCTCGATCGGTAAGGCTGGTTGAGGAGTTAAGCGAGCAGTATTCAAGATCCGAGTTGTGCGGCGTATTTGGAATCAATCGCAGCAGTTATTACGAACGTTTGAAACAGCGGGCAAAGGCGGATGACGAGCGTAATCGCCTAAAGATCAAAGCTGCTGAATTACATGAGCAAAGTCGCGGCTCAATGGGCGCGCGCGGTCTGTCAAAGGCGCTGTGTAACGAAAAAGAGGCGGTAGGTCGTTACATGGCTCGTAGCCTGATGCGCGAGCTTGGGTTGAAGAGCCAGCAACGGCGCAGGCATCGTTACAAACCCAGCGGTGCGGAGGCGCAATACGCCCCCAACCATTTGGAGCGTAAGTTCAACGTCGAGGCACCCAATCAAGTGTGGTGTGGCGACGTGACTTACATTTGGGCCGGTACTTACTGGGTTTATCTGGCTGCTGTGCTTGATCTGCATGCCCGACGCATCGTCGGTTGGGCGATGTCCAAAAGCCCGGATTCTGCGCTGACCTGTCGAGCGTTAAAGATGGCTTTCGAGTCGCGAGGACGCCCTGAAAACTTAATGTTCCATTCGGATCAAGGTTGCCATTACAGCAGCAAAATGTTCCGTGAAACGCTGGCGCACATGCGCATAAAACAAAGCATGAGTCGACGAGGAAACTGCTGGGATAACGCCCCGATGGAACGTTTCTTTGGCAGCTTGAAATCTGAATGGATACCCAAGGCTGGCTACCGAAACGAAGACGAGGCCAGTACCGATGTGTTGCGCTACCTGACCCATTATTACAATCGGATCAGGCTGCACAGCCACAACGGATATCGAACTCCGGTAGCAATGGAAGCCTTGGCAGCATGAGAAATGACCTAAACCCTATAACCGTGTCCAGTATCATTTGACCAGATCA
>NZ_JACXXO010000010.1 GCF_017980685.1 Pseudomonas iridis | reverse complement strand
GGATAATGCGGCTCGATCAAGGCAATCAAGCCCTTCCAGGGCACGACCTGATCCATCTCGATCAGGAAGCGCTCACGGCGGGTCTGCTTACGTTTGCCGGCGTACTCAGCATCGGCGAAGGACATCTTTTTCATCGGGACTCAACCGTTCGATTCCTGTGAGGCGGGTATTTCACCAAATCTGGAAGCCTTTTTCAGAGTTTCCTTAGCCAAAGGTTCCAGGCCCGCCGTATTTTCTCCTGCCATGTCCGTCACTCAACAAATAATTTAATAGTTTCAGGTAAATGCGAACTAACGGTATGGGTATATCCCGAAGCATCCGTAATGCCATGTTCCTCACTGCCATTGCCACGCTGAATCGTGTAGGGGTGGTAGGGCACGGGTTCTCCAGTCGCGTCATTCACCACTTGCAACCTGTCCGTAAAATGCACCGGCATCGGCAACAGCCCACTAAACGCCGCCCCTCTGCCACTCTGTCCAATAATCACCGTCCCCGAACCACCGATCGAGCGTTGCGGCATTGAGGCCGTTGATAAAAACGGTGCCGGAGACGGCGCCGGTGATCGGACTGCCACAGGCAGATTTATCAGTCATGCGCGCAGCGGCGAGGCCGTCGAAGAAGACGTTCGGCGAGCCGGAAACAATCGGGTTAGTGCCATGGCCTGGCAATGGGCATGCGGTCGGGCCGGTGACGCGTGCGGCGGGTTTTCCACTCAATTCAAAGCTTCTTGCTTCAGAGGCTCCGGGTGTGACTGGTAGATGTCGACGTCGGTCGCGGCGAAGCGCCAGCGATTGTCGACGGGGTCGAACAGTGCGTGACGATACTCACGACTGTTCGGGTATGGAGTGGTTTGCAGTTGTTGCCAGGCATCGTCGAGTGGGTCACGGTCCTCGCTGACGCAGCGAAGGCTCCACGGGCGTGGATAGTTTTTGCCAGAGGCATTGCAGGTGTCGTCCGTGAGCGCGCAAAAATGCGCGCGCAGAATGCCGGACTAGAGCCTTGGCGACAATCGAATAAACACTAAATAGCCATCATCGTTCACTGGCCCTCGGCGAACTCGCGTAACACTTTGCCGTCCATGCGATAGCGCACCCATTCTTCCTGCGGTTGCGCGCCGAGGGATTTGTAGAATTCGATAGCCGGGGTGTTCCAGTCGAGTACGCTCCATTCGAAGCGTCCGCAGTCATTGGCGCAGGCGATTTTCGCCAGTTGCCGCAGCAGGGTTTTGCCCGCGCCGCCGCCGCGTTGTTCGGGGGTGATGTAGAGGTCTTCGAGGTACAGGCAGTTGCTGCCGAGCCAGGTCGAATAACTGAAGAAGAACACCGCGAAACCGATTGGCAGGCCGTCGCGCAGACAGATCAGACCATGGGCGGTCGCGCCTTCGCCGAACAGGCTGCGCTCAATATCGGCAACGCTGGCGATGACTTCGTGGCGAGCCTTTTCGAAATCCGCGAGTTCAGTGATGAAGGCGAGGATTTGTGGTGCATCGCTGGGAGTCGCCGGGCGGATCTCGATCGTCATGGACGGGCCTTGTCGGGGGAGGAAAACGCCATAGTAAAACGCGTTGAAGCGCTCGTCATATGGCAACTACGCATTATCCTGCTCGATGTGGCAAAACAACACCGTTCCTGTGGGAGCGAGCCTGCTCGCGAATGCATTATTTCAGCCGCCTTCAATGTGACTGACAGTATGCTTTCGCGAGCAGGCTCGCTCCCACAGGTTCTGCATTCGCTTAAAAGGATGTTTATGAATAACTACGCCTTCGCACCACTGCCCGCGCTCGCGGCAGAACTGCTGCCCCATGCTCTGGAGCCTTCGGATGACGGTGCACACGACCTCGCACACCTGCAACGTGTCTGGCACAACGTGCGCACTTTGCAAGCCGAAGAAGGTGGCGATCTGGAAGTGCTGCTCGCCGCCGTGCTGCTTCACGATTGCGTAGCCGTCGAAAAGAACTCGCCACTGCGCTCGCAAGCTTCACGTCTGGCAGCGGAAAAAGCGTCGGCGGTGCTGGCGGAGTTGAACTGGACCGACGCTAAAATCGATGCCGTCGCCCACGCCATCCAAGCCCACAGTTTTTCCGCCAATATCACCCCGCTCACCCTCGAAGCGAAACTCGTCCAGGACGCCGATCGTCTCGACTCGCTGGGCATGCTCGGCGTCGCTCGCACGTTCTATGTGGCCGGACGCATGGGGGCGGCGCTCTACGACCCGCAAGATCCGGAAGCGAGGGAGCGCGACTACAACGACACGCGTTTTTGCCTCGACCACTTCCAGACCAAACTGCTGCACCTCGCCGACGGTTTCCAGACGGTCGCCGGCCAGCGCCTGGCGCAGATTCGCCATCAGCGTCTGAAGGGTTTCATGGAACAGTTCAAAGAAGAGATCGGCATCGTCTGAAGCAATACTCCGGCCTGCCGCGATCCTGACTTCGCCAACCTCGCACCTAATCCCTGACCATGGCGTGGTAAACAGATGCTGTTCACTTTCTCGGGTCAAGGAACCGCGTCATGTCGCAAGCAACATCCCAAGTGTCGGGCAAGCTGTTCGGCCTGTTCTGCCTCGCCAGTTATCTGCTGTCGCTGTCCTACGGCTCGACGTTTTTGCTGGCGCTGTTGATCGGTTCTCGCGGTGGCAATGAACACGATGCGGGCAGCGTGATTTCTGCGGCGATGCTCAGTACGTTTGTCGCGGTGCTGGTGTCCGGGCATTTGTCGGATCTGCTGGGGGCGGCGCGTTCGATTGCCTTGTTTGGTCTGTTGCTTGTTGCGGCGAGCCTGGGCTTTGCGATGACGCCGGGGTTTGGTCATCTCTTGCTGTTTTTCGGCTTGCTGCTCGGCCTGGGCTGGGGTGTGTTTTACACGCTGGGGCCGATTATTGTGGCGAGTCTGGTGACCCCGGCGCAGCGGGCGAAGTACTTTGCCTTGCTGTCCGGCAGCATGATGACCGGGATTGGCAGCGGCCCATTGCTCGGGCGTGCGGCCAGTGCGCTGGAGTTACCGGTGACCTCGGCGTTTTATCTGGCAGCGCTGGCGAGCCTGATCGGCGTGTTGATGTTCTGGCGTCTCGGCTCGCGACTGAAAAGCACCCAAGCCACAACAGCCGCAAGCATCACTTGGTCAACGTCGGCGCAGGTGCTCGGTTCCCGCGCAGTCTTCGCGATCATCATGGTCGGTCTCGGTGGCTGCGTATTCGGCGGTTTGTCGAGTTTCCAGACCAGTTACGCCGCCGCACATTCGCTGGACTATTCGCTGTTCTTTCTCGGCTTCATGAGCGCGGCGATCAGCAGTCGCCTGTTGATCGCAGGGTTTGTGGTCAAGCGTGATCCGTTGCGGGCGTCGTGTCTGTTGTCGGGCTTGATGCTCGGCTCGATTGTGCTGTTCGCCTTCGGCGTGCACAGCGCTTTCAGTTATCTGCTGGCGGCGGTCATGCTCGGTGTCGGATACGGCCTGACCTATTCGGTGATCAACGGATTGGCGGCCAACGAAGCGCCCGTCGGTACCACTTCGCAGGCCTTGTTGCTGTTCAGCCTGGCGTACTTTATCGGCGTGTTCGGCTTTCCGCTGCTGGCCGGAAAAATCATCGTCGAACACGGAATGGCGGCGCTGCTGTACACCGTATTGGCCGTGGCGCTGATCAACTGGCTGATCACCATCGGCCGCTTGCTCTGGCGACGACTCAACGTCAGCACCGCGCCAGCGATGTAGACCGTTCGTCGCTCATCAGGCACCAATCGATGACGAGGGCAGACCAACAAAGGGTATGGATTCCAATCACTGGAGAAGCCCTATGATCCCGTCAAGGTTGACCGCTTTTGTATTCAGCGCCCTGCTCTGCCCCGCGGTTTTCGCCGCCACCGCTACGGACACCGGCCCTACCGATCCGACCCCACCCCGAGCCCCCGTCATAAACAGTGCCCCCGGCATGAACACCGATGGCTCTGGCGTGCCATTGATCAACCAGCCACCTGCCACCGGTACTGACCCGCGCACGCAAGGCAGTGATCCCGGTCGCCAGGGTGGCATGAACACCCCCGATGCCCCGGCAACGCCAGACAACGCGGGCCCGGGCGTCGGTTCGAAAACCACCACCGGTGGCTCCGGTTCCGAAGGATCCGGCCAGTAGTTCGCCGACGCGAGCGACCCTATTCACACCCATGAAGAGGTAACCATGAACGTCGATAAAAACCTGGAAAAAGAAGTCCTCACCCGCCTGCTGCACGCCCACCCGAGTGGACTGGGCAAGGAGGTGCTGGACAACTACCGGGGCGAAAAAGTCGTCGCCAGCGCCCTCGCCTCATTGCAGGACCGCGGTTTGATTCACCATGGCCATATCACCTGCAACGAGGCCGGTGAACACTCGCTGAATTTGCCGATCAAGCTCAGTGCGGCCGGGGTTGAAGCAGCGCGCAAACTGGATCTGCAATAGTCCTGGGGCCGCTCGCTGCCGATGCAGTGAGCGGCCGCTTGCAATTTATGTTGGGGCTGATGGCCTCATCGCTGGCAAGCCAGCTCCCACAGTTTTTCTGGTGGACGCAACATTTGTGCACACCTCCAATCTCTGTGGGAGCTGGCTTGCCAGCGATAGCGGTAGATCAGTCGCCGCAAGACTCGCGGATCAGCGCATCCACTTCAGCAGTCCCCGGCGCTGTCGCCGGCCCCCAGCGTGTCACCGCCAATGCCGCCGCCGCGTTCGCTCGCTGCGCCGCCTCATATGCAGTCAAACCCTGCGCCAGACCCGCAACAAACACCCCGGCATGCGCATCACCGGCACCATTGCTGTCCACCGCTTTGACGGCAAACCCCGGCACATGCCGACGCTCGTCACGTTGATGAATCCAGCAACCCTGCGGCCCGTCGCGCACCACCATCAATACGTCTCGCGGCAGATGTTCAGCCAAACAATCCAGTGCTACACCGATGTCTTGAGCGCCGGTAAAACGCAACGCCTCGACACTGTTGCTGGTCCACACATCAATGCGCGGCAGCAGCACCTGCATCAGCGGTGAATCCGGCGATTCCACCAACGGACCCGGATCGAACACCACGTGAACCGTCGCGGGCAATGCCAACGTCCAGTCAAGCAGAGCCTGCGCCTTGCCCTCGTGCAGCAGGCTGTAACCGCTGAGATAAACATAGTCCCCGGCCTCAAAAGCCACGCAGTTCAAATCATCGATGGTCACCTCGCCCTCGGCACCGATGTAGGAAATGAAACTGCGCTCGGCCGACGCATCGGTCAGCGCCACACACAAACCCGTGTCGCGCTCGGCAGGCTGGCTGATACCGATGTGAATCCCCTCGGCCTGCATCGCCTGCCGCGCCAGATCGCCGAAACGCCCGGTGCCATGGCGGCCGAGGTAGACCACCGGCAGGCCATTACGCACCGCCGCCGCCATCACGTTGAAACCGCCGCCGGCCTCGAAGCCGGCGGACTGCGCCAGTACGTCGCCGCCAATCTGCGGCAGTTTATCCACGGCCATGACCAGGTCGATGATGACCTGGCCGGTGTGCAACATCTTAGGCATGAGCATTCTCGACGGGTGCGGCACGGCGATCTTTTGCCCCGCCGAGGAGGAAATAGATGCCACCGGCGACCACGAACGTCACGATCCAGCCGAGGCCGTTGTGGCCCAGCCACGAGTCGGACAGGAAACCTTTGAACCAGACATTCTCAGCGGTGGTGCCGATGGTGGTGAAGCTGAAACCGAGCACGATGGCAATCGCCCACGCCCCGAATGCGCGCCACTCGATACCGCCGTGGTACCAATAGGCGCTGCTTGGGCTGACGTCGAGCAGGTCCTGCGGGCTGTAGTAGTGACGATGAATCAAGTCGATCACGAAGATCCCGACCCACGCGGTGATCGGCACTGCCAGCAGGGAAATGAAGGTGATGAACGGGCCGTAGAAACTGTCGGCGATCAACATGAAGTAGATCGAACCGGCGAAGATCGCAACGATGTCGACCACCACGGCGTAGACGCGCTTGACCTTGAGGCCGAGCGTCAACGTGGTCAAACCGGCGGAGTACACCGACAGGTTGTTCGACAGCAGCAGACCACCGAACGCCGTGATCAGGTACGGCACGGCCATCCAGGTCGGCAGCATGTCGCGGATCGCCACGATCGGGTCAGTCGCCGAGGCGAGATCATTGTTACCCACCGACAGCAGACCGCCGAGAGTGATCAGCAGCACCAGTGGGATACCCGCGCCGAACGCTGCGGAAGCGACCAGACGCACGGCTTTGACGCTGCGATGCTGATAGCGCGACATGTCGGCGCCCGCGTTGGCCCAACCTATGCCGGTGCCGGCCGCCATGGTACCGATGCCGATGATCATTGCGCTGACCGGCGCAGGCGTGGCGTTGAACACCGCGCTCCAGTCGATGGTGGCGCAGAGGAAGCCGCCGACCAGAATGTTCAGCGCGCCGAACACGTACGTCGCCCACTTCTGGATCACCAGCAAAGTCGCATGGCCGAGGCCGGAGACCGCCAGGGTCAGCAGCACGAAAATCGCGATGAAGAGCAGCGTCAGCACGGGTGCGCTTTTCGCCTCAACCGGTGAGCCGAACAGGATCGAGCACAGCGACAGCAGCACGAATGCAGCGGTGGTGGTGTTGACGGTTTCCCAGCCCAGACGCGACATCAGCGAGACCAGTGTCGGGCCGATATTGCCGCGCACGCCGAAGATCGCCCGCGACAAGGTCAGGCTTGGCGCGCGGCCACGGCGGCCGGCAATCGAGATGATCCCGACCACCGCGAACGAACCGGCGGCACCGATGATCGCGACGATGATTGCCTGCCAGATCGCCAGACCGCGAAACGCGACCAGCGTGGCACCCAGCGGCAGGCCGAGAATGGAAATGTTGGCGGCGAACCAGACCCAGAACAGTTGCAGCGGATGACCGTTGCACTCGGCTTCCGGCACCGGCTCGATGCCACGCGTTTCCAGCTGCCCGGCGCTCTGCCCGGCGTTCGATGAACTCATGAAAATGCTCCTGTTTGCCTTTTTTGTGGTTGTGGCAATGATGCAAAACAACAAGACATCCCGGCCTTCCTGGGCCTGTCTTTGCGATCCATTGCGGGTGAATATTCGATTATGCGGTGCGCCTATCGCTGGCAAGCCAGCTCCCACAGATACAGAGTGAACCTTAAGGTGTGCACTTTCCCTGTGAGAGCTGGCTTGCCAGCGACGGCGTCAGTTCAAGCAACGCAAGGCCAATAGCTCCTGCACCAACGGCTCAAGCTGCAGATGATTGACGGCTTTCACCGTATCGATCATCTCGGTCGGCCAACACTCAAGACCCAGGCAGGCCCCAAGCATGGCGCCGAGGATCGCGGCGATGGTATCGGTGTCGCCACCCAGGCTCGCCGCCATGCACAACGCATCGAACGCGCTCATTTCACCGATGGCCACCTGCTGCGCCAGGGCAAACGAGACCACTACCGATTCCTGCGACGCCACGGAAGTGCCGATCACGTCGTAGAGCAGATCGGCGAGCAATGCCTTGTCGCTGTCGACGCTGATGCTGCGCGCCCAACTGATGCGCGAAGCGATGCGCCCACCGGCCACCCAGTGACCGTGTTCTTGCGCTTGTTGCGCGATTTGTTGGCCGAGGTTGAGCGCCTCGCCCAGATCCATGCCATTGATCCCGGCCGAGACCACCGCCGCCACCGCCGCCGCGCTGGAAATTCCCAGAGTGGTGTTGTGCGTGACCTGACAGGCCTGCACCACTGCGGCGATAAACCGCTGAGGATCCGCAACATCTGCTGCGATCCCGACGGGGGTAATGCGCATGGCCGCGCCGTTGGTGGTGCCGTAGCGCCCGGCTTCTTGCGGCGAATGACCGGCGAGGATCATTTCGATGGCGCGCTTGGTCGACGGGCCCAGCAGGTCCTGCGAGCCTTTGGCCTGCATCTGCGCTTCCCACTCGATCAGCCGTTGCGCAAGGATGGCGGGGTCGACATGGCCCTTGCCTTCGACCAGCAACTCGCCAACCAGAATCGCCTGTTCGGTGTCGTCGGTAATCGAGCCTTTGGGCATGTTCGCGGCGATGGGTTGCAGCGGACCGGCGTCTTGCAGATCGGTAATCTGGCCGAAGCGCGTCTTGATGGTTTCGCGGTTCAGCGATTGCGTTGGCATACCCAGCGCATCACCGAGGGCCAGGCCATAAAACGCACCGAGGGCACGGTTAAGCGGGGTCACTTCGATTCTCCAAATTGCAGATGCAGACGGAAATGCACCGGGTCGAGCAGGCTTTCAACCTGCTCCATGAAACGGTTCTGCCGGTCGTAGGTCGTGCGCAAGGCTTTGAGAAATACCGTGCCTGGCGGGCGGCCGAGCAATTGGGCGTCTTCGGCATTCAAGGGTTCGGCGCCGAGCCACTGATCGCCGCGCTCGCCGATGTAGCCGTAGGCGGCCAGGGTGATGGTCAGGGAATTGTCGATCAGGCCGACACGCGGCAGGCTTTCCAGGCCGCCGTTGGCCGGCATCAGCGAGCGCTCGAGGGACACCAATGTGCCGTCGTTGGAGCGGCGACGGCGCTCGAGCAGAATGAATTGATCGGAGCCGAACACAGCCGAAAGATCGGTCCGGGTCACGGCTTCGAGGCGCAATACTTCGGTGTTGATCAACGCACCAGTGTCTGCCAGTGCCTGAGCCCAGCCGCTGCGTTGGTCGAGGACCACACCGTCAAAGGTGACGATGGAACCGACCCCGCTTTGCGTGGCGATGTATTTACGCCGTTTCAGTTCGGCCAGCGCTTCGCGCAACGTGCCACGGCTGACGTTGAATTCTTGAGCCAACTGATGCTCGCCGGGCAACAGAAAGCCGTCCTCCATGAGGCCGCTTTCGATGCGCCGGACGAGCTCGTCGACCACCCGTTGTTTCTTGTCGAATCGTACCTGTCTAATCATGTACAAAGTGATAACCGAAACGGTCGGTGGCGAGCAAGGGATTTTTAGTTGAGCAGACGGAAGGCGGGAAGATCACAAGCACCCTCACCCTGGCCCTCTCCCGGAGGGAGAGGGGACTGAATGGGGGATACTCAGGAGATTTGCCGACCTGGAAGTGCTTGCCGAATCCATAGTCGACTGTATTTATCAGGTCGATGCAGGATGCCAGACACCTCGGTCGGCCCCCTCTCCCTCCGGGAGAGGGCTGGGCGGGCGGCGTTCCGATGAGGGGCGCCTGATCTTAGCGTTGCTTGAGGCGGTCAATAACCACAGCCAGCAGCAAAATCGAACCGCGAATCACGTACTGATAAAACGTATCAATGTTCTTCAGGTTCATCGCATTCTCAATGATTGCCAGAATCAACACCCCGGCAATCACATGCCGAATCATGCCGATCCCGCCACTCAGCGACACCCCGCCCAGCACACACGCGGAAATCACTGTCAGCTCGAAACCCTGCCCGATCATCGGCTGCCCGGAGGTCATGCGCGACGCCAGAATCACACCGGCCAGCGCACCGATCACACCGTGCACGGCGAAGATGATGATCTTGGTGCGATCAACGTTGACCCCCGCCAGCAACGCCGCTTCCTGGTTGCCACCGATGGCCATGGTGTTGCGCCCGTAGGTGGTGTAATTCAGCAGCCAGCCGAAAAACAGGAAGCAGACGATGGTGATCAGGATCGGCACCGGCACGCCGAACAACTGGCCGTTGCCGAACACGAAAAACGACTCCTGCGACACGCCCACCGCTTTGCCGTTGGCAAAAATGTAGGCCAGGCCACGCACGATCTGCATGGTCGCAAGCGTCGTGATCAGAGCATTGACGCGTAACTTGGCGATCACGATCCCGTTGATCAGCCCGACGATCAGGCCCATCACCAGCGCCGCACTGACGCCAAGGAATACGCTGTCGGTGTCACGCATCACCACCGCTGCCACCACCCCGGCGCAGGCAATCACCGAGCCCACCGACAAGTCGAAATGCCCCGACGCCAGGCAATACAACATGGTGCAGGCGGCAATGCCGGTGGTGGAAATCGCCAGGCCCAACCCGCGCATGTTCAGCGGCGAAAGGAAGTTGTCGATCAGCAAAGTACAGGCGACAAAAATGCCCACCGCCGCCAACAGCATGACCCAGTCATCGAGGAAGCGGCGCATGTCCAAAGGTTTGCGCTCTTTCGCCAGGGTTTCGTTTTGGGTTGTCATCATAGTCACCTCTCAGTTCGCCACGCCGTCAGCGCGGTGGCGCGGCAAAGCCAGTTGCAGCAGGTTGGATTCATTGGCCTGGTCGCGGCTGACTTCGCCGCGCAGGGCGCCTTCGCACAGCACCAGGATGCGGTCGGAAATACCCATCACTTCCATCAGGTCGCTCGACACCACAATCACCGAAATACCGTCAGCAGCGAGGTTATGGATGATCTGGTAGATCTCGGCTTTGGCGCCGATGTCGATGCCACGGGTCGGTTCGTCGAGCAGCAGGACTTTCATCGGCATCGACAGCCAGCGACCGAGAATGGCCTTTTGCTGATTGCCGCCGGAAAGGAACTTGATCTGCTGGCCGGCGTGGGGCGTTTTGACTTTCAGCGCCTTGATCTGTTTGTCGGCGTTGCCCTTCTCCCACAAACCACGAATCAGGCAGCCAAGACCCGAATTCGCGCCACGCGCACTGATGTTGATGTTCTCGGCGACGCTGGCCAGCGGAATAATCCCTTCTTTCTTGCGATCCTCGGGGCACAGCAGAATCCCGGCGGCAATGGCATCGCGCGGTGAGCGCAGATTCAGTTCATGGCCGCGCAGTTCGAGGCGTCCGGCGGTTTTGCGTTCCAGGCCACTGAGCAAGCGAAACAACTCGGTGCGCCCTGCCCCGACCAATCCGAACAAACCGAGAATCTCGCCTTTGTGCGCCTCGAAACTGATCGGCTCACGCAGGCCCGGGCCGAGCAGGCCGTTGACTTTCAGCGCCACTGCGCCGCGTGGGCGGTTACGGTAATCGTAGATATCCTGAATGTCGCGCCCGACCATGCAGGTCACCAGTTGATCGTGGGTCAACTGGCTCATGTCCTCGAAGGTGCGCACGTAGCGGCCGTCCTTGAACACCGTCACCGCGTCGCAGATACGGAACACTTCTTCCATGCGATGGGAGACGTAAAGCACGACTTTGCCCTCATCCCGCAGGCGCCCGATGATCGCCATCAAGCGGTCGATCTCGCGCGCCGAAAGGCTGCTGGTTGGCTCGTCGAAAGCGATCACATGGGCGCCACGCGACAGGGCTTTGGCGATTTCCACCAGTTGCCGTTGGCCCAGCGACAAACGCCCGACTTTGGTCTGCGGATCGATTTCATCGGCCAGGCCTTTGAGGCAATCCAGCGCTTGCTGACGCAGCGTGCTGCGATTGATCAAACCGAAACTGGCCGGCAAATGGCCGAGGAACAGGTTTTCGGCGACGGTCATTTCCGGCACCAGATGCAGTTCCTGATGGATCACCGCCACGCCGCTGCCGATGCTGTCGGCGGTCGACTTGAAGGCCATCGTCTGCTCGCCAATCTGCAACTCGCCGCTGCTCGGAATGTAAGCGCCGCCGAGGATTTTCAGCAGGGTCGACTTACCAGCGCCGTTCTCGCCCATCAAGGCATGGACCTGGCCGGGATGGGCGACGAAGCTGATGCCGTCCAGCGCCTTCACGCCGGGAAAGGTTTTGCCGATCCCGTTGAAGCGCAGGCTGCCGCCGGCACTGTTTTCTTGTCTTTGTACTTGCGCGTGCATTTAAGCCACCTCTTCACACCGTTCAAACGGCCCGGTTGCCCGGGCCGTCGCTACGTCAGTTCCACAAGCCGATTTTTTCCAGCTCTTGCTTGAAGTTCTCGCGGGTGATCAGGGTGACGTCGTCCATGGCGGTGTATTTCGGCGGCTCTTTGCCGGTGGTGACCCACTCGTACATCATCTCGGCGGTCTTGTAGCCTTCGATGTGTGGGCTCGGCAGCATCGAACCGAAGAAGCCGCTGTTAGGCTTTTTCAGTTCGCCGATGGCGTCGGTGCCGTTGATGCCGATGCCGATCACATTGGCCGCGGCGAACCCGGCGGCTTCTGTGGCGCGCACGCCGCCCAGCACGGTGTTGTCGTTCATGCCGCCAATGATCAGGTTCTTCGCCGCGCTCGGCAGTTTCACCAACGCCGAGTTGGTGGCGTCCATGCTGCCTGGCACATCGAGGGTTTTCAGTGCGGCGAAGAGGATGTGATCCTTCGGCATGCCGGCGTCTTCGAGGGACTTGACCGAGCCGTCCGTGCGTTTCTTGCCGGTGTCGAGTTCGTTGTAGGTGTTGACGACCGCGTAGGTGTCCTTCCAGTCCCAGTTGCGTTTTTTCGCTTCGGCAGCCATGGCGGCGCCCTGCTTCTGACCCACTTCATACGCGGCCATGCCAAGGTACGGCACGTCCTCCATGAACTTGCCGTTGGCGTCGACAAAACGGTCGTCGACGGCAATCACCTTGAGATCATTGAGTTTGGCTTTGGCCATGATCGCCGGGCCGAGCGACACGTCAGGCGGGCATATCACAAAGCCTTTGGCACCGTTGGCGGCGAGGCTGTCGATGGCCGACAGGGTTTTTTCGCCATCCGGGACGGCGATCTTGATCAGTTCAAAACCCCTGTCCTTGGCGGCTTTCTCGGCGAAAGCCCATTCGGTCTGGAACCACGGCTCCTCGGCCTGCTTGACCAGGAAACCGATCTTCACCGCATCGGCGGCGAGCAGCGAACTGCTCAGGCTGAACGCGGTGACCGCGAGCGCGGCACTGCACAGGGTACGAATCCCGAAACGACGTTTCATAAGCTGACTCCTTGTTATTTTTTTTGAGCAATGTTTGAAAAGCGGTAAAGCACGGTCCTGCAAAGCCTGTTGAAAATAGTCATATCGTATGATGATTGGATTTCAGGCGGATTTCTTCGCGTGGAATCCAATCGATCAGTCGTGGTACATCACCGAGCGGCCACCATCGATGGTGATGCACGAAGCATTGATGAATGGTGCTTCATCGCTGGCCAGGAACACCGCCGTCATCGCCACTTCAATCGGCTGACCAATGCGTTTGGGCGGGTGCAGGTCGAGGGCGCGTTGACGCTCGGCATGCGGATCGGCGAAACCGTTCCAGTAATCGACGTTCAGCTGCGTTTCGATGTAGCCGGGGGCGATCGCGTTGACGCGGATGCCTTTCGCTGCGTATTCGATGCCGAGTGCGCGCGTCAGTCCCAGCAACCCGTGTTTGGCCACCGGGTACGGGAAACAGCCGGGAATGATGTGCGAAGAATGGGTCGAGGCAATGTTGATGATGCTGCCGATGCCCTGCTCGATCATTTGCGGCAGGACCGCTTTGCAGCCGTGCCACGCGCCGTCGAGGTCGATGGCGAAGCAGCGACGCCAGTCTTCTTCGGTCATTTCCAGCGGATCGCGGAACACATTGACCCCGGCGCAGTTGACCAGCACGTCGATGCGCCCGTGCAGTTCAACAGCGCGTCTGGCCATGGCGTGCAGATCGGGCTGGCACGACACATCAGCCTTGATCGCCTGAACGTCAAAGCCTTGCTCGCGCCAATGGGCGGCAACCTTCTCGACTTTTTCGGCCTGAATATCACTGATCAGCAGTTTGGCTTGCTGCGAAGCGAAGGCTGCGACGATGGCTTCACCGATACCCTGAGCGGCACCGGTGAGCAGCACGACCTTGTTTTTCAGACGCTCGCCCTTCGGCGGTGCGGGCACCGGCGGCAGGGAAAGAGGTTCAGCCATGGTTCAAGGACTCCTGTTCGCAAGCGCAAAAAAACCGGGCATCTGACGATGTCCGGTCTGGAGAGCGTTTAGAACTGAACAGGCAGGCGCCACTGACGGCATTGAACCGTTGCGTGGCACGGACTCCGCGTGGGAGTGCGATGGAAATTCGCTGCATCACTTCACCTGTTTTGTTCTTTTTAAGTGTGAGTGCGTGTTACTGCTGGGGCCGACTATAAACCCGACCGCCAAATAATCTCAATATATAATTTTGCATCCCATATTTTGGGATTCAGCCAGCGAAACGCGTACAGAGCTTTCCTGCAACATCAACACGCATCGACAGCACTGCGCCGTCCAGAGGATGGTTGTGCGGGCTTTCGGCGCTGGTGATGTACAGGGTTTTCAGGTCTTCGCCGCCGAACACGCAACTGGTCGGGCGACTGATCGGCAGATCGATTTTGCGGTCGACCTTGCCATCAGGCGCCAGTCGCAAAAGACAGCTGCCGTCCCAACGGGCGTTCCACACATAGCCTTCGACATCCATCGCCGAACCGTCAGGGCCGCCCTGTTCATCCGGGCCGTACCAGAGATTGGCGACATCGAGGTTGCCGTCGGTGTGGATGAAGTAGCTGTACAACGTGGCGTCCATGCTGTCGCCGAACAACAGCCTGGTGCCGTCGTCGGTCCACAGCAGCGTGTTGGGAATCCCCAGATTGCGCAGCAATGGCGTGACGCGTTTGTCGGGATCGATACGGAACAGGGCACCGGAACGCCGGACGATCGGCAGATCTTCGCCCTGCTCGTCGATGTTGTTTTGCATGGTGCTGAGCCACAGTCGGCCTTGTGCGTCACAGCGGGCTTCGTTGGGACGATTGCCAGGTTGCGGGTCGGCGACACAGAACAGCGTCAGGCGCGGTTCCAGCCCCGGGGAGTCGAGATCGAGACGATAGACGCCGCTGCTCAGCGTAACCAGCGCATCGCCGCTGGCGCAGGGAATGAACGCGGAAACGTGCTCGGGCATTTGCCAGATCTGCACGTTCTGGCCAATCAGGCGCAGGGCTTGTTGGCCGGCGATATCGACCCAGTACAGCGCCTGGGTCGGCGCGTCCCAGAACGGGCCTTCACCGAGTTGGGCGCGGTGCTGGGTCAGTGCGGTCAACGTCATATCAACTCCTATATTGTTGGTATCCGTGTGGGATCGAGCTTGCTCGCGAAGGCGGTGTATCAGTCGACGTTGATGTATCTGACATGACGCCTTCGCGAGCAGGCTCGCTCCCACATGTTAATCCGTGACTGTCAGCCGGCTTTTTTGTCGGCCATGACTTTTGGGTAAAACCGTTTGATCGCCAGGTCTGCGTTGTCGATCAGGGTCATGCAGGCCCACACACCTCGCGCAGAATCGCGAGCGGCAATGGCGTCGGCCATGTCTTTGTGGATTGGCAAGGTGCGGCGCAGTTCATCCGGATCGGCCGCCGAGACTTCGAACGAAACGGCCAGCAACGCCCCGAGCGCCGGGACCATCTGTTCAATGAACTGATTATGGCTGGCGGCAAGAATGCACTCGTGGAAGGCCTGATCGGCACGGTTGTAATCGCCGCCGCTGACTACCGCGCGCTCGAGGGCGTTGTAGGCCAGTTGCACGGCGTCGATCTGCTCCAGCGTCGCCCGCTCGCAGGCCCAGCGCACGGCCATGGGTTCAATGGTGCGGCGCAGGTCGAGCAAGTCATCGACGAAGTTTTCCGGCAGACCATTGCGTGACAGCCAACCGACGACCTGAGGATCGAACAGGTTCCAGCGGCGCACCGGCAACACGCGGGTGCCGACCTTCGGCCCGACTTCAAGCATGCCTTTGGCGACGAGGGTTTTGATCGCTTCACGGATGACGGTGCGGCTGACGCCGAGCTGTTCGCCCAGATCAGCTTCGACCTTGATGGTCTGCCCCGGCTTTATCTGGCCAGCGGCAATCCAACTGCCCAGCCAGTCAACCGTTGATGCATGAAAGCTGCTGGACATGAACACCTCAAAGCGGATCGCGATGGGTGATCAAGCTAATGATCATACGATTGGGTGTCAAATCAGTTTTTTGTGATCAAACAAAAACAATGTGGGAGCGAGCCTGCTCGCGATAGCGGAGTGCCAGTCAATATTCTCGTCGACTGATACACAGCTATCGCGAGCAGGCTCGCTCCCACAGGGATTTGAAATTACGGTTCGAGGCCGATACGGAAGAACTCGCCGCCACTCCAAACACCGAGCCAGTTCTGCCCATCGATTTTCCGACTGACCGCCAGTTCGACCAATTGGTAGAACACATTGCGATGAATCAACGCCTCAAGGTTGGTGCGTATGTGTACATAAGGCGCAGGCTCTTGAGTGACCGGATCAATCTCGACTCGAATCGGATGCTCCGGCCCAGCTTCAGCGGTTTCGTCGACATTGGTGGTAAAGCGCAGCACCTGCGCCTCACCCTCGCCTTCAACCTCGACGGCAATCGCCACAAACGGCGCGTCGTCGACTTTGATGCCGACCTTCTCGACCGGCGTAATCAAAAAATAATCATCACCGTCGCGGCGGATGATCGTGGAGAAGAGCTTGACCATCGGCTTGCGCCCGATCGGCGTTCCCAGGTAATACCAGGTGCCGTCCCGGGCGATGCGCATGTCGATGTCGCCGCAGAAGTCCGGGTTCCACAAGTGCACCGGTGGCAGGCCTTTGGTTTTGGGGATTTGTCCCAACAGGTCATTGGCTTTTTGCGGGCCACTCATGGCGTACTCCTTGAAATTACTGGTTGCCGATCCCCAACAGGCTGCGCGCGTATTGCGCCAGCGGTGGGCCGATCAGGTCTTCGGGTTTGCTGTCGTGGAACGTCAGTAAACCGCCACGACTCTTGATCCGTGCAGTATCAATCAAATACTGGGTGCTGGTCTCGATCAACATGATCTGAATCACGCCGCCGTCAATACCGAGGCGATCCACAGCCTCCTCATCCAGCCACTCATCAGAGTTGCCGATGCGGTCATCAGCCTTGGCGAAACGGGTGTAGAGCAGGTAATGCGCACCCGCGTCACGGGCTTCACCCATTGCCTGATCGAGGCCTTCCGGCGCGCGGGCGCGGCGAACCATCGGGAAGTATTCGATAAAGCCTTTGAACGCTTCCTCAGCGACCACGTTCGGCCGCGGATACGAACCACCCGGCGGCGCAAACGCACCCTGGGCGATGTAGATAAACGAATCCGGCTGAATACGGAAGTTGTTCACACGGCGGCTGTCGCTGTGGCCCAGCAGCCCCGCGTCGCTCATCTGATAGCGAGTGCCTTCGGCCATATCGCTGACAGTCATACAGCCGCCAAGCGCCAAAATGGCCAGCAGCAAAACCAGGCTACGCATCCTTATCCTCCAGAAGCCGGTGACGGAAAACCGGCGAATGGGCGTTGAATGCAGCTTTTGCGCCAGCTCGGGAACTTCGTCGATCTACAGGACGCTTTCGCGAGCAGGCTCGCACCCACAAGAGGAACGCATTCCAGATGTGGGAGCGAGCCTGCTCGCGAATGGGAATATCAGCCGCCGATGATTTTCATGATGGTTGCGCCGCCGGAAAATGCCACTTCCTGTTTGTCGCCCAAGGCCTTCACCAGTAAGCGTTGTAGCGCAGGCAGTGCCTCGTGACGCGGTTTGTCAAGCAAATCGCCGACGTAATGGCGGTTGCTCGACGACAGGCAACCATGCAGCCACCCGGTCGACGACAGGCGCAGGCGTGAGCAGGTTCGGCAGAAAGGCACGCTTTCATTGGCAATCACCCCAAAATGGCCCACCCCGGCAATCGCGTAACGCACCGCCGTAGCGTCAACGGGGGCATCGGCTTGTGCGTACTCGTAACGCTCACCGATCAGCTCCAGCAATTGTTGAAGACTGACAAACTGTTGCAGGAAGGCATTGGAGTCTTTGGCCAGATGGCCCATGCGCATCAGCTCGATAAAGCGCAGCTCATACCCGCGCTCCAGGCAGTAGTCGAGCAACGGCATGACCTGATCAAGATTCTGGCCACGCAACGGCACCATGTTGACCTTGATTTTCATCCCCGCCGCTGCGGCCTTGTCCATGCCGTCGAGCACGGTGGCCAGATCGCCGCCGCGGGCAATGCTGCGGAACGCGTCGGCGTCGAGGGTATCGAGAGAAACGTTGATCCGGCGCAGACCGGCATCCACCAGCAGCGGAAGTTTCTTGGCGAGGAGTTGACCGTTGGTGGTCAGACTGATGTCTTCCAGCCCCATCTTGCCGACGGAGGTCATGAACGATTCAAGTTTGGGGCTGACCAGCGGCTCGCCACCGGTAATGCGCAAACGCTCAATGCCAGCGGCTTCAATCAGATACGCCACGCCGCGCGCCATGGCGTCGGCCGACAGCTCATCCTGCGCAGCCACCAACCGCTTGCCGTTGGGCACGCAGTAGGTACAAGCGTAATTGCAGGCTGAAGTCAGGCTGATCCGCAAATTGCGAAAACGCCTGCCTTGACGGTCAACGATCATGATTACTCCGGCGAAAGGAAATCGAGCAGCTAAAACTTGACTCACAAATCAAGTTTTAGCAAGCCCTATGCCTGAGTATATTCCTGCGGTACTGCGCCATGTAACGAAATCATTGCGCAATAAGGCAGCTGAATGGCTCAGCTGCTCGGTGTTTCGGGGTCGCGCTTGCGCTTGTTGCCCATGCGCACGCCGATGTCCATCAGGAACTGGAAGAAACCTTCCTGATCTTCCAGCACATTGCTCCAGAACGGCGAGTGATACAGCGCGACAGCGCCGTGCACCAATGCCCAGGACGCGCAGTAGTGGAAATACGGCGGAACGTCTTCGAGCTTGCCTTCGCTGATGCGACCCTTGATCAACAGGGTCAGGCGTTCGAAGTTCGAGGCACGGATCTTGTGCAGCTCCTCGACCATTTCCGGCACCTGGTTGCCCTTGACCACCTTCTCTTCGAGACGATCGAACAGACGGTAGCGCTGCGGATCACGCATACGGAATTCGAAGTAGGCACGGGACAGTGCTTCCTTGTCCTTGTCGACATCGGCCGAATGCAGCAGCTCGTTCAAATCGCGCTCGTAATCGAGCATCAGGCGCAGATAGATCTCGGCCTTGGACTTGAAATGTTTATAGATCGTGCCTTTGCCGATACCTACGGCATCAGCAATCATCTCGACGGTGACACTGTCTTCACCTTGGTCGAGGAACAGCTTGAGCGCGGTATCGAGAATTTCTTGCTCGCGGCGGCGAAACTCACGGACCTTACGAGGTTCTTTGTGCATAAGAAAAAGGTCTGAAGGGTCAAAATTCGAAGCCGCGTATTATGCCTAACTTGCGCAAAAATGCACGGATCATCCGACCATATCTGTGTTTCTTGTTCGTTTTGAGAACGTTTTGAGCGCAATGAGAACTCAACTGAAGCGAACGTATTCCAAATTTGTTTAAAAACCACGCCCCGCCAGCTGGACTGCACGCCAGACTGATCAATACTTCAACTGTCGGACGGCATCTCCCCCAAGTGCCGTGCCGATAAAGGTACCAACGGACCGCGTGCCTTTGTTTTACTCCTAATGGTCTTAACCCGGATTCACCCCCCAGAACCCGGGTTTTTTTTGCCTGCGATTCAGGCTTTCACATGAGCCAGCGGAAACAGCCGCTTGAAGTTTTCGCTCGTCTGCTCGGCAAAACGCTCGTAATTCTCACCACGCAGCATCGCCAGGAACTCTGCCACCTCACGCACGTATTGCGGCAGGTTCGGCTTGCCGCGATAAGGGATCGGCGCCAGGTACGGTGAATCGGTTTCAACCAGCAGACGATCCGCCGGGACTTTGCTCGCGACATCACGCAGGGCATCGGCATTGCGGAACGTGACGATGCCTGACAGGGAAATGTAATAACCCATGTCCAGCGCAGCCTTGGCCATGTCCCAGTCTTCAGTGAAGCAATGCAGCACCCCGGCCTGTGGCAGCGCGGCTTCACGCAGCAGTTCGAGGGTGTCGGCGCGGGCGCCGCGGGTGTGGATGATCACTGGTTTGCCGGTGTGCTGCGCCGCTTGCAGGTGCAGGCGGAACGACGCCTGCTGCAGTTCGGCGGCTTCCGGCTCGTAGTGGTAATCCAGACCGGTTTCACCGATCGCCACCACTTTCGGGTGATTGAGCTCGTGCAGCAACCAGTCCAGCGCGGGGGCGGCTTCCGGTTGCACATCGAGAGGATGCACGCCGACCGAGCAATCGACATCGTCGTAACGCTCGGCGAGGGCTTTGACGTCAGCGGCGTTGTCGGCGCTCACGCCGATGCACAGAAAATGCCCTACCCCGCGCTCGCGGGCCGCATCGAGTGCGGCATCCAGCGAGCCGTCATGGGCGGTGAGGTCGAGGCGATCAAGGTGACAATGGGAATCTACGAGCATAAAAATACGGCTACTTACATCGTATGAGTGGGACGGTCGGACTTGAGGGCTCCGGCCAGATGGGTTTCGATGCGACTGCGCGCGGTGTTGTCGCCGTCGTTGAACTGCACGCCGACACCGGCTGCGCGATTGCCTTGTGCGCCTTTGGGCGTAATCCAGGTGACTTTGCCGGCAACCGGGATCTTTTCCGGTTCATCCATCAAGTTCAATAGCATGAACACCTCGTCGCCCAGCTTGTAGCTCTTGTTGGTCGGGATGAACAGGCCACCATTCTTGATGAACGGCATGTAAGCGGCGTAAAGCACCGACTTGTCTTTGATGGTCAGGGACAAAATGCCGTTGCGCGGCCCCGGGCTGACGGGTTCATTCATGTTGACCTCCACTGCTGATGTTCAGAGTCTAGGCGCACACCATCGTTTTTGCGGGGATCACCGCTGGCCTGGCAGTCCCGCCCATTGCACCAACAGCGCTTCCAGCAACAGCGCCGGATTGAGATTGGCCTTGCTCAACACTTTCTGCCGCTGAGCGAGGATCCAGTCCTGAATATCGAGCACTTTGCCTTGAGCGCTTTTCTGCGCCAGGTACTGCACCACTTTGCGCATGTCGTTCAGGCCGAGGCCGGCTTCATCCTCAGTCAGTTGATAACGCAGGATCAGGCTCGACCAGTCACAGAACCAGTCAAACAGGCGCAACATCGGAATGTTTTTCCATTCTTCGGCCAATTGCGTCGGCGATTGCTGCTGCTTGAGCAACTTCTTCACCCCTTCGACCACTTGTGCGCGCTGTTCGCGTACGCCTTGGGACTGAAGAGTGACCGCCATCAACGGCGAACCGGCGGCCAGCGTCAGCAGTTCGACACGCTCCGCTTCGGAACACTCCGGAAGGGCCTGAGCCAGCCATTGCAGGCTCATCGCTTCACCCGGCAGCGGGCAGGCCTGTTGCACACAGCGACTCTTGACCGTCGGCAACAAACGGCTCGGCTGGTGGCTGACCAGCAACAACACCGTATTGCCGGAAGGCTCTTCAAGGCTCTTGAGCAAGGCGTTGGCGGCGTTGATATTCATCGATTCCGTGGGCTCGATCAGCACCACCTTGCGCCCGCCCAGTTGCGCGGTCTGCACCACGAAACTGACCAGATCGCGCACCTGATCGACCTTGATCGCCTTGTCGGCTTCTTCCGGTTCGAGAATGTAATTGTCCGGGTGGCTGCCGGCCTTGAGCAGCAGGCAGGATTTGCATTCACCGCAAGCCTCCGGCGTCGGGTGCTTGCACAACAGACTGGCCATCAACCGCTCGGCCAGTGCGCGTTTGCCGATCCCGGCCGGCCCATGCAGCAGGTAAGCGTGAGCATGCTGGCTACGTCCGGCCAGTTGCTGCCAGAGGCTGTCCTGCCATGGATAGGCCTCAGCCACGGCTCAGCTCCAGCAAGTTCGGAATCAGGGTATCCAGCGATTGCTGAACCTTGACCAACGGCTGACCGGCATCGATGCGCACATAGCGCGCAGGATCGGCTTCGGCACGCTTGAGGAATGCACTGCGCACCGCCTCGAAAAATGCCCGGCCTTCCAGTTCGAAACGATCGAGGCGACCGCGAGCGCTGGCACGGGCCAGGCCGATTTCTACCGGCAGGTCGAAAATCAGCGTCAGGTCCGGGCGCAGATCACCCTGCACGAAAGCCTCCAGGGTCGCGATACGCTCCAGCGACAAACCGCGACCGCCTCCCTGATAGGCATACGTCGAATCGGTGAAGCGATCACACAGCACCACCGCACCGCGGGCCAGTGCCGGGCGAATCACCTCGGCCAGATGTTGAGCACGCGCAGCGAACACCAGCAGCAGTTCGGTATCCGGGTTCATGACTTCGTCGGCCGGAGCCAGCAGCACATCGCGAATCCGCTCTGCCAGTGGCGTGCCACCCGGCTCGCGGGTCAGCACGACCTCGACACCGGCGGCGCGCAAACGCTCGGCGAGGTATTCGCGATTGGTGCTCTTACCGGCGCCTTCCGGGCCTTCCAGGGTGATAAACAAGCCAGTCACGGGCAGTCCTTAATAAAAGTCATTGCGTGTTTTGTGGTGCGTCGGCGTCAGGAGTCGGCACGGATTCCTCGGTCGGAACCTGCGGCAGCGACTCGGGCGCAGTATTCGGCGATGCCGCAGGAATCGACTCCTCGGCGGCCGGTGCCGCTTCCGGCGTAGTTGCCGGGGCCGGGCTGGAGCGGTAATCGGCACGGCGCTTGAGCTGAAATTCACGCACCGCATTGTTATGCGCATCGAGATCGTCGGAAAACACATGGCTACCGTCGCCACGGGCAACAAAGTAAAGGCTGGTGCCTCCCACCGGGTTCAGCGCCGCGTGAATGGCTTCACGCCCGACCATCGCAATCGGCGTCGGCGGCAAGCCGGGAATCACGTAAGTGTTATACGGCGTCGGTTCCCTGAGGTGAGCGCGGGTCAACTTGCCGGTGTAGCGATCGCCCAAACCATAAATCACTGTCGGATCGGTCTGCAGCTGCATGCCCAGCGCCATCCGGCGCACAAAAACCCCGGCAATCTCGCCGCGTTCCTGCGGTACACCGGTTTCCTTCTCGACCAGGGACGCCATGATCAGCGCTTGATAAGGTTCTTTGTACGGTGCATCGGCAGCGCGTTTTTCCCACTCTTTGGCCAGCACTTCATCGAGACGCTCAAAAGCCTTTTTCAGCAGCTCCGTATCGGACACGCCGCGCACGAAACGATAGGTATCGGGGAAGAAACGGCCTTCCGGGAACAGGCCTTTGTGGCCAATCTTCGCCATCACGTCGCTGTCGCTCAAACCATTGATGGTCTGCTCGATTTTTTCATCTTTCGCCAGCGCAGCACGCACCTGGTGGAAATTCCAGCCCTCAACCAGCGTCAGGCTGTACTGAACCACGTCGCCACGCTTCCACGAATCGATCAGACCGTTGACGGTCATCCCGGGCTGCATGCGGTATTCGCCAGTGTGGATCGGCGTGCCAGCAAGATTGAAACGCCAATAGACCCGTAGCCAGAAAGCGTCTTTGATGACGCCATCACTTTCGAGCCCAAGGATGGTACGGGTCGGTGTAGAGCCTTTCGGCACATCCAGCAGTTCTTCCTGCGTGATGTTCAGGGGCTGTTCCAGCGCGGAGTGAATCTTCCAGGCGCTGGCGCCCAACAGCAGCCCCGCCAGAACCAGTCCGGTTTCCAGCAGCAGCAATAATTTACGTCTCACAAATCAGGCATCCAGTAGGGCGCGGGCAATGGCTTGCAGTTTACGGGTGAGCGGGCCAACCGGCCAGCTCAGTGCGGCGTAGGCGCGTACCGGCCAGACGCCATATACGCTGTTGCAGACAAACACTTCATCGGCCCATTGCAGCTGTTCCAGGCCGATATCGACGGTTTGGGTGGGGATGGCCAATGACTCGGCCTGAAACAATATTTCCGCACGCATCACACCGGCGACACCGCAGCGTTTCAGATCGGGCGTGATCAACACACCATCGCGCACCAGAAACACGTTGCTGAACACCCCTTCGATCACTCGACCGGCCTGATCAAGCATCAAGCCTTCAGCGTGCTCGCTGTCTTGCCATTCGGCACGGGCGAGTACTTGTTCCAGTCGATTGAGGTGTTTGAGCCCGGCAAGCAATGGCTGCCTGGACAGACGCGTAGTGCACGGAAACAGGCGGATGCCATGTTCGGCATGCGCAGCAGGATAAGCCGCCGGCGGATTGCCTTGCAGAATGCGTCGACCCGGCGCCGCAGGGTCAGGCGCGTAACCGCGCAAACCGTCGCCACGGGTGAGGATGAGCTTAAGCACACCCTCGCCCATCGCGGCTGCGTAGCTCAGCAGTTCGTTGCGAATCAGTTCGATATCGGCAGTGATAGCCAGACGCGAGCAGCCATCGGCCAGCCGCGTCATGTGTCGATCAAGCAATACCGGCTGGCCATCATGCACGGCAATGGTCTCGAACAGACCATCGCCGTAAGCCAGGCCGCGGTCTTTCAGCGACAGAGTGTCAGCCGGTTGACCGTCGACCCAGCTGTCCATCAGCCTGCGAACCGACGGAACGCCAAGGTACCGTTGGTGCCGCCAAAGCCGAAGGAGTTCGACAGCACGACATCGATGTCCATGTTGCGCGCGGTGTGCGGCACGAAATCGAGATCACAGCCTTCGTCCGGCTCATCAAGGTTGATGGTTGGCGGCGCCACCTGGCTGTTGATCGCCAGGATGCTGAAGATCGCCTCGACCGCTCCGGCCGCACCCAGCAGGTGGCCCGTCATGGACTTGGTGGAGCTGACCGCCAGTTTATAGGCGTGCTCACCGAACACCGACCTGATCGCGTTGGCCTCGGCAAGGTCGCCGGCCGGGGTCGAGGTGCCGTGGGCATTGATGTATTGCACTTGATCGGCGTTGATCTTCGCGTCGCGCAAGGCGTTGGTGATGCAGCGAGCTGCACCCGCGCCGTCGGCAGGTGGCGAAGTCATGTGGAACGCATCGCCACTGGTGCCAAAACCGATCAGCTCGGCGTAGATGGTCGCGCCGCGCGCCTTGGCGTGTTCGAGTTCTTCGAGCACCAGTGCACCTGCACCGTCGGACAGTACGAAACCATCGCGACCCTTGTCCCAGGGACGGCTGGCGCGAGTTGGCTCGTCGTTGCGGGTCGACAGCGCACGGGACGCGCCGAAGCCGCCCATGCCCAGACCGCATGCGGCCATTTCGGCACCGCCGGCAATCATCACGTCGGCTTCGTCGTACATGATGTTGCGCGCCGCCATGCCGATGCAGTGCGTACCGGTGGTACACGCTGTAGCAATGGCGTAGTTAGGTCCCTGTGCGCCCAGATGGATGGACAGGAAACCGGAAATCATATTGATGATCGAGCCTGGCACGAAGAATGGCGAGATTCGACGCGGGCCCGTCTCATGCAAAGTGCGGCTGGTTTCTTCGATATTGGTCAGACCGCCGATGCCCGAACCCATGGCCACGCCAATGCGTTCACGGTTGGCGTCAGTGACTTCCAGGCCAGCGTTGCGTACGGCTTGAAAGCCAGCCGCGAGACCGTACTGGATGAACAGGTCGAGCTTGCGCGCTTCCTTGACCGACAGGTATTCCTCGACATTGAAGCCCTTTACCGAGCCGCCAAAGCGGGTGGAATAGGCAGAAAGGTCGGTGTGTTCGATCAGACCAATGCCACTGCGGCCAGCCAGAATGCCCTGCCAACTGCTTGGCACATCCGTGCCCAGTGGCGACAACATACCCATACCGGTGACTACGACGCGTCTACGCGACACAGCACTCTCCTTTTTCAAATGACGACTTTGCATCAGGCCTAAAGAAAAAACCGCACGCCGTGATGGCAGTGCGGTTTTTCCATGACAGCAAGCAACGATTACAAGCTATTAAGCCTGGTGGTTTGTAACGTAATCGATTGCAGCTTGTACAGTAGTGATCTTCTCAGCTTCTTCGTCAGGGATTTCGGTCTCGAATTCCTCTTCCAGAGCCATCACCAGCTCAACGGTGTCAAGGGAGTCGGCACCCAGGTCTTCTACGAAGGAAGCGGTGTTAACCACTTCTTCTTCTTTAACACCCAGTTGCTCGGCAACGATTTTCTTGACGCGCTCTTCGATGGTGCTCATACCTTGTTTTCACTCCTAATGGACAAATTCAGGCAGCTGGCCAGTGGGTAAGTGTATAGAAAGACTTTTCAGTTTTTCAACTGAAAGCTTCACTCCTCAAACCCTGCGGCCCTCTGCCTATAAATAGATTGCAGCTTTATAACGGATTTTAGACAGCTCGTATGACATTTTTTTGAAGCAATCCGTCACATTTTACTTACATGTACATCCCACCGTTCACCGGGATTGTAGCCCCAGTAACGTATGCCGCACCGTCGGATGCAAGAAAAGCGACCACAGACGCGATCTCTTGAGCTTGTCCCAGACGACCCAGCGGAATCTGCGTCTGCAAGGCTTCACGCTGTGCTTCAGGCAGTTCGCGGGTCATATCGGTGTCGATAAACCCTGGGGTTACCGAGTTGACCGTAATCGAACGCGAACCGACTTCACGCGCCATTGCACGGCTGAAACCTTCCAGACCGGCCTTGGCGGCTGCATAGTTTACTTGGCCTGCGTTGCCCATGGCACCCACCACCGAGCCAATACTGATAATTCGACCCCAACGGGCTTTGGTCATGCCGCGCAGAACGCCCTTGGACAGGCGATACAGACTGTTCAGGTTGGTATCGATCACGTCGTACCATTCGTCATCTTTCATGCGCATCATCAGGTTATCGCGGGTGATGCCGGCATTATTAACCAAAATCGCCGGTGCACCGAACTGCTCCTGAATGGTCGCGATCACCTTGCTGACGGATTCGTCGCTGGTGACGTTGAGTTCCAGACCGGTACCCTGAATGCCGTGCTCTTTGAGCGTGGCGGCAATCGCCTCAGCGCCCTTGGCGGAGGTTGCGGTACCCACAACGATGGCGCCCTGACGGCCCAGTTCCAGTGCGATAGCCTGGCCGATACCGCGGCTTGCACCGGTGACCAGTGCAACTTTACCTTGCAGACTCATGCAAGTTTCTCCTGATTCAGGCCTGCGCTGCACGAGCGGCAGCGAAAGCGTCTGGGGTATTGAGGTTGGAAGTCGAAACGCCTTCGGCGCAACGTTTGTTCAGACCAGCCAGTACTTTGCCCGGGCCACATTCGACCAGATTGGTCGCGCCCTTGGCGGCCAGTGTCTGTACGGACTCGACCCAGCGTACTGGCTTGTAGAGTTGTTCGAGCAGATCACGCTTGAGGGTTTCCAGATCGGCCGGCACTTGTGCGCTGACGTTCTGTACCACCGGGATCTGCGGCGCCTGCCAGTTAATGGCGGCTATGGACTCGGCAAAGCGCTCGGCAGCCGGACGCATCAGCTCGCAGTGCGACGGCACGCTCACCGGCAGCGGCATGGCACGCTTGGCGCCACGCGCCTTGCAGCCTTCAATGGCGCGCTCGACGGCAGCCTTGGCACCGGCCACTACAACCTGACCCGGGGAGTTGAAGTTGACGGCACTGACCACTTCGCCCTGCGCCGCTTCAGCACAGGCCGCCAGCACGTCAGCGTCTTCCAGACCCAGAATAGCGGCCATGCCGCCCTGCCCGGCCGGAACCGCTTCCTGCATCAGCTGGCCACGGCGCTCAACGAGCTTTACCGCATCAGCCAGACTCAGGCTGCCGGCAGCCACCAGCGCGCTGTATTCACCCAGGCTGTGACCGGCAACAAATGCCGGACGCGCACCACCCTCAGCCAGCCACAGACGCCACAAGGCGATCGATGCGGTCAGAATGGCCGGTTGGGTTTTGTCGGTTTGATTAAGCAGCTCTTCCGGCCCCTGCTGGGTCAGTGCCCACAGGTCATAGCCCAGCGCAGCGGAGGCTTCTTGGAAAGTTTCGAGGATCAGTGGATGTTGCGCGCCCAGCTCGGCCAGCATGCCGAGGGACTGCGAACCTTGTCCTGGAAAGACGAATGCGAGGGAAGCAGACATGTAACAAGCCCCTAATGATCTTGTCGTCGGAAAATGACGCCCCACTGGGGGACGCAAGAAACTGACAGTTGGATGGCCCTTTGAACCGGGCGGTCACATTTAAGCATTGTCCGACGAAAACGCCTAAGACAACAAATCCTCCAGACGCCCGTGAAGGCGCTCGGGCAGGTTCTCCTGAATCTCGATCAGCGCACGCTGAATCGCACTCTGAAAGCCCTGAACTCCCGCCGAACCGTGGCTTTTCACCACAATGCCCTGCAAGCCGAGGAAGCTTGCGCCATTGTGTCGCGCCGGTGCCAGATCTGCCTGCAAGCGTTTCATCAATGGCAGCGCCAAGGCACCGATTGCGCGCGAAGCCATGTTCTTTTTGAACAGCGCCTCAATGCGCGCAGCAATCATAGTCGCCAGGCCTTCGCTGGACTTGAGCAGAATGTTGCCGACAAACCCGTCGCACACCACCACATCCGCCTCACCGCGATACAGGCCGTCACCTTCGACGAAACCGATGTAGTTGATGCCTCTGGCCGCCTGCAACAGCGTTGCCGCCAACTTGACCTGCTGATTACCCTTGATGTCTTCGGTGCCGATGTTCAGCAACGCCACCCGAGGGCGAGCAATACCCAGCGTCTGCGCCGCCACCGAACCCATCACCGCAAACTGCAACAGATGCTCCGCACTGCAATCGACGTTGGCGCCAAGATCAAGCAACTGGCAATAACCTTTCTGTGTCGGAATGGCGGCAACCATCGCGGGACGGTCGATACCCGGCAAGGTCTTCAGCACATAGCGCGACAGCGCCATCAATGCTCCGGTATTGCCGGCACTGACACAGGCTTGAGCCTTGCCATCACGCACCAGTTCAAGGGCAACACGCATCGACGAGTCCGGCTTGCCACGCAGGGCCTGAGTCGGTTTTTCGTCCATGGTGATGACTTCGCTGGCCGCCACAATCGTCAGGCGCGCGCGATCGGCAGCCGATTGGCCGTTGATCAATTCTTCAAGAAGGGAGGGTTGACCGACGAGGGTCAGGTGCAGCGAGGGTGTAGCAGACAGGCAAGCAAGGCTGGCCTGAACAATGCTGCGGGGACCGAAGTCCCCGCCCATTGCGTCAATCGCGATGACTTGAGCAGACAAGTGATTACTCGTCAGCGCCCTTGTCGATCACTTTACGGCCACGGTATACGCCTTCTGGCGATACGTGGTGACGCAGGTGAATTTCACCAGTGGTTTTTTCTACAGACAGAGTGCTCGCCGTCAGGGCGTCGTGCGAACGACGCATGTCACGGGCAGAGCGGGATTTTTTGTTCTGCTGAACAGCCATAATTGATTAACTCCTAAACGTTTGGGTCACGCTTTAACTGCGCCAATACACTGAACGGGTTGGACCGCGTTACCTCGTCCTCGCTCGGTTCGGGCTCATCTGACCCCGCCGGCTGCTGGCATTCTTCCGGATGATGAGCAGGCACGATAGGCAAGGCAAGCAAAAGCTCCTCCTCGACCAGTGACTGCAGATCCAATGGATCTTCGCCCAGTTCCAGCACGTCATAACCTTTCGGTAACGACTGGGTATTCGCACCCTCCTTAACCACAGCGTAACTGCATTCGCTGTGGATCGGCAGGGTGACCAGCTCAAGACAACGCTGGCAAACCATTTTGACCTCGGTGTCGATAAAGCTGTGGATTACCACAGATTTACGTTCATCTCGTTCAAAAACGAATTTCGCCTGCACCGTACCGACAGTGTCGGAAAGCGGGTCGCAGAGTCTCTTCAAATCGGCCAGTAGCAGCTCACCTTGGATGGTGGTGCCACGATCAGCCAATTTGCGCGGGTCAACGTGAGGTGGAATCGGGTCATTCAACATAGGCGCAGCATTATAGGGATGCCCCCACCCATGTCAAAGGAAATTGTGCCCTGTCCGTCACTTGCGTGCCTCCGCTAGAATTCACATCTGCCTCAGGAGACGCAAATGCTGCCTTTATTACTTGCTTCAAGCTCGACTTATCGCCGGGAATTGCTCTCCCGCCTGCACCTGCCGTTCGTCTGCAGCTCGCCGGATATCGATGAAAGCCACCGTCCTGGCGAACCGGCAATCGAGCTGGTCAAACGCCTCGCCGAACAGAAGGCCCGAGCATTGGCCGACAGCCACCCCACTCATCTGATTATTGGCTCCGACCAGGTGGCCGTCCTCGGCGACCGGATCATCGGCAAGCCGCACACCTTCGACAAGGCCCGCGAGCAACTGATGGCCGCCAGCGGCGCCAGCGTGACTTTTCTCACCGGCCTTGCGCTGCTTAATAGCCAGACAGGGCAATGCCAGGTCGACTGCGTACCGTTCACCGTACACATGCGCCAGCTCGATCAGGCACGGGTCGAGCGTTACTTGCACATCGAGCAGCCTTACGACTGCGCGGGCAGCTTCAAGGCTGAAGGGCTGGGCGTGAGCCTGTTCCAGTCCACCGAAGGCCCTGACGCTACCAGCCTGATCGGCCTGCCGCTGATTCGCCTGATCGACATGCTGCTACTTGAAGGCGTACAGATTCCTTAAAGCAAAAGATCGCAGCCAGCGACAGCTCTTACAGGGTTCGCGTCATCGCAAACAATGCGAATGAACATCGAACCTGCAGGCGCTGCCGCAGACTGCGATCTTTTGATCGCCACAACCAATTAACGCAACGATGGCCCGTGGAAACCCATCCACATCGCCAACTGCTCGGCCACACTGGCGCCAAGTTTCTTCGAGAAGCGGTCAAACGGCGATTCCTGAACGGTAAAGTCCACCAACTCTTTCTCGCCGACCACATCACGCGCCACCGAACTGGCACTGCCCAGACCATCGATCAAGCCCAGCGGCAGAGCCTGCTCGCCAGACCAGACCAGCCCGGAGAACAGCTCCGGATGCTCTTTGTCCTTCAGGCGATCGCCACGACCCTGCTTGACGCTGTTGATGAACTGCTTGTGCGTGGTGTCCAGCACACTTTGCCAGAACGCCGTTTCTTCAGGCTTCTGCGGCTGGAACGGATCAAGGAAGGATTTGTGCTCGCCAGACGTGTACGTGCGACGCTCGACTCCCAGCTTCTCCATGGTGCCGACAAAGCCGTAACCGGCCGCCGTCACACCAATGGAACCCACCAGACTCGCCTTGTCGGCGTAGATCTGATCCGCAGCACTGGCGATGTAATACGCACCAGACGCTCCGAGATCGGAAATCACCGCATACAGCTTGATCTCGGGGTGCAAGCCACGCAGACGCTTGATCTCGTCATACACATAACCAGACTGCACAGGACTGCCACCCGGACTGTTGATCCGCAGGATGACACCCTTGACCTTCTTGTCCTCGAACGCAGCGCGCAGGCTGCCGACAATGTTGTCGGCACTGGCCGGCTCTTTGTCGGCGATCACGCCGGTGACGTCGATCAGCGCAGTGTAGTTCTCGCCGCGAGTCGCGCTTTTTTCCATGTCCATCAGCGGCGTGAACAGGATCAACGCGACAAACAGGTAAACAAATGTCAGCAGCTTGAAGAAAATCCCCCAGCGCCGCGAACGACGCTGTTCCTGCACACCCGCCAGAAGGGTCTTTTCCAGCAGCTTCCAGCTCTTCTCGTCACCGTCGTCGGCACTTGCCTTGGCCGGTGCTTTCCATTCGTCGGTCATGCCATCCACCCCAGCAAAAACGTATTAAGCCTGCTGCGCCAGCCAGGCATGCAATTCGGAAAAACGGTCTATCGACAGACGCGGCTCGAACTGTTGCAACGATTCGATCGATTGCGCGCCATAACTGACCGCTACCGAATCTATCCCCGCGTTACGCGCCATCAGCAGATCGAAGGATGAATCCCCGACCATCAGCGCCTGTTCGGCACGCACACCGCAATGAGCAAGTATCTGCTCCAGCATCAGAGGGTGCGGCTTGCTCGCAGTTTCATCGGCCGCGCGGGTAATGTCGAAATACTCTTCCCAGCCATTAGCCTTGAGCACCCGATCCAGTCCGCGCCGATTCTTGCCGGTCGCAACAGCCAGGTGATAACCCTGCTCACGAAAGGACGTCATCGATTCAACGACCCCCTCAAACAGCGGCGAAGGCACAGCCTCTGCCGCAATGTAGTGATCAGCGTAATACTCACGAAACAAGGTCATTTCGGCGTCGCTGATTTCGGGATACAAGGTGCGGATCGCCTCGGGCAAGCCAAGACCGATGATGCCTTTGACGGAAAAATCATCACGCAATTCGAAACCGGAGCGCCCGGACGCCGAATGCATGGCCTCGACGATCCGATGAATGGAATCGGCCAGCGTGCCGTCCCAATCGAAAATCAGCAGTTTGTAATCAGATGGGCGCACTCAATCGCTCCACGGTCTTGGCCCACATTTCATCGACCGGCGCCTGCAAGTTCAGCTTGCCGCCATCCGGCAGCGGCACGGTCAGCATGTAAGCATGCAGGAACAGACGCTTGCCGCCCAGATCGCGGATTTCCTTGGTGAAACCCTCGTCGCCATACTTGCTGTCGCCAGCAATGCAATGCCCGGCGTGCAGGGTGTGAACGCGAATCTGGTGAGTACGACCGGTCACAGGCTTGGCTTCGACCATGGTCGCGAAGTCGCCAAAGCGGCGCAGCACCTTGAACAGGGTCAGGGCTTCTTTGCCCTCGTCATTGACTTCAACCATGCGCTCGCCGGAACGCAAGTTGCTCTTGAGCAATGGTGCGCTGATTTTCTTGATCGAGGTCGCCCAATTGCCGCGCACAAGCGCCATGTAGCGCTTGTCGATGCCATCACCGCGCAACTGCTCGTGTAAATGACGGAGCATGCTGCGCTTCTTGGCAATCATCAGCAGGCCGGAAGTGTCGCGGTCGAGACGGTGAACCAGCTCCAGCTCTTTGGTATCCGGACGCAACTGACGAAAGGCTTCGATCACACCGAAGTTCAAGCCGCTGCCACCGTGAACCGCAATGCCCGCAGGCTTGTTGATCACGATCAGGGCTTTGTCTTCGAAGACAATCGAGGCTTCCAGGCGCTGCAACAGGCCCTGGGCCAGAGGCACCGGCTCGTCACGCTCAGGCACGCGAACGGGCGGCACGCGCACGACATCACCGGCCTGCAGCTTGTATTCGGGTTTGATCCGACCTTTGTTCACACGCACTTCGCCTTTGCGCAAAATGCGGTAAATCAAGGTCTTGGGCACACCTTTGAGCCTGGCGAGGAGAAAATTGTCGATTCGTTGGCCGGCATACTCCGGCGAGACTTCAAGCAGTTGAACGCCTGGAGTCGAAGGGGCAGTAGTTGTCATGGCGCGGATGATAACAATTTTTATGGATTTGAAGCACTTAATCATTGCTGCTATAGTCGCGAACGCCGCCAAAAGCGGCCTGGACAGCGGCACCACGGTCAAAAACCGGCCCTGACCAACGCAATTCACCAGGACGCGAGGCCGTCCTACGGGGCTTTCGCTACGTAACGGTGGAGTTTGCAGTTGTAACAAGCGCAGGTGACATAAGGCCTGAATCACACCGCCGAGCAGAGTTTTTACTCGCCTGGCAGGCAAACATTCAAGGCCAGTTCACAAAGTGCAGTCAGCTGTGAATGACCCCGAGCGAAGGCTTCGGAAACAACGCCTAAATTAGCCATGATGCGTGACCTCCCCTTTCGGAGCTCACGGTAAATGCCAACCCGTTGCGGATTCTGCGCGCGGCAGCACCCGAATTATCAGGGATACGTGTAGGGTGGAGATGCACAACCGCTGGACTGTGTAGCATTAGGCTTTATCAAGACGCTTCATCTCGTCCACAGCCGCTGGTTGATTCCTCCTCCTGACTGAGTGCTTAAGTAGCCACAGCAAGCAGGACGCGTACGTCGCGGTCTCGGCCCAATTGGCCGCAATCGCTAGACACGGGAATGGCCAACCACTCCCGACGCACCTGACACCGACCGTGAGAAGTCGTGTGTGCCGAACGCCGTTTCCGGCAGCCCGGAAACCGACGGTACTACATGAAAAGAATGCTGATTAACGCAACTCAACCCGAAGAGTTGCGTGTTGCACTGGTAGATGGTCAACGCCTCTACGACCTGGACATCGAATCCGGTGCACGCGAGCAGAAAAAAGCCAATATCTATAAAGGCAAGATCACTCGCATCGAACCAAGCCTTGAGGCTGCCTTTGTCGACTTCGGCTCTGAGCGCCACGGCTTCCTGCCCCTCAAAGAAATCTCCCGCGAATACTTCAAGAAAGCCCCTGAAGGCCGCGTCAACATCAAGGACGTCCTGAGCGAAGGCCAGGAAGTCATCGTTCAGGTCGAGAAAGAAGAACGTGGCAACAAGGGCGCAGCCCTGACCACCTTCATCAGCCTGGCCGGTCGTTACCTCGTACTGATGCCGAACAACCCGCGTGCCGGCGGTATTTCCCGTCGCATCGAAGGCGAAGAGCGCAACGAACTGCGTGAAGCGCTGAACGGTCTGGTTGCTCCAGCCGACATGGGCCTGATCGTGCGCACTGCAGGCCTTGGCCGCAGCAGCGAAGAAATGCAGTGGGACCTCGATTACCTGCTGCAACTCTGGACCGCCATCAAAGAAGCCTCGCTGGATCGCGCCGCGCCATTCCTGATCTACCAGGAAAGCAACGTGATCATCCGCGCCATCCGCGATTACTTGCGCCAGGACATCGGCGAAGTGCTGATCGACAGCGTTGAAGCCCAGGACGAAGCCCTGACCTTCATCCGCCAGGTGATGCCGCAGTACGCCAGCAAGATCAAGCTGTACGAAGACAGCGTTCCGCTGTTCAACCGTTTCCAGATCGAAAGCCAGATCGAGACCGCTTTCCAGCGCGTCGTCGAACTGCCTTCCGGCGGCTCCATCGTTATCGATCCGACCGAAGCCCTGGTGTCCATCGACATCAACTCGGCCCGCGCCACCAAAGGCAGCGACATCGAAGAAACCGCCCTGCAGACCAACCTTGAAGCGGCTGAAGAAATCGCCCGTCAGTTGCGCCTGCGCGACATCGGCGGCCTGATCGTCATCGACTTCATCGACATGACCCCAGCCAAGAACCAGCGCGCCGTGGAAGAGAAAGTCCGCGAATGCCTGGAAGCCGACCGCGCTCGCGTGCAGATCGGCCGTATCTCGCGCTTCGGCCTGCTGGAAATGTCCCGTCAGCGCCTGCGTCCATCGCTGGGCGAAAGCAGCGGCATCGTTTGCCCGCGTTGCAACGGCACCGGCATCATCCGCGACGTTGAATCGCTGTCGCTGGCGATCCTGCGCCTGATCGAAGAAGAAGCACTGAAAGACCGCACCGCCGAAGTCCGCGCCCAGGTGCCGATCCCGGTTGCTGCGTTCCTGCTCAACGAAAAACGCAACTCGATCACCAAGATCGAACTGCGCACCCGTGCCCGCATCATCATTCTGCCGAACGATCACCTCGAAACGCCGCACTTCGAAGTTCAGCGTCTGCGTGATGACAGCCCGGAAGCCGCGACCAACCAGTCCAGCTACGAAATCGCTGCGGCCGCTGCCGAAGTCGAAGAAGTCCAGCCAGCCGCTGCGACCCGCACCCTGGTTCGCCAGGAAGCCGCGGTCAAGACTGCTCCGGCTCGCGCCAACGCTCCGGTTCCGACCGAAGTCGCAGCACCTGCCGCACCAGCGCCTGCTCCAGCGGCCATACCAGAACCAAGCCTGTTCAAAGGTCTGGTGAAGTCGCTGGTCAGCCTGTTCGCTACCAAGGAAGAGCCAGCCGCTCCGGTGGTGGTTGAAAAACCGGCCACCGAACGCCCGGCCCGTAACGAAGAGCGTCGCAACGGTCGCCAGCAGAGCCGCAACCGTAACGGTCGCCGCGATGAAGAACGCAAGCCGCGCGAAGAACGTGCACCGCGTGAAGAGCGCGCCCCACGTGAGCCGCGTGAAGAGCGTCAGCCTCGTGAAGCCCGTGAAGTTCGCGAGCCTCGTGAAGCCCGCACCGAAGCGCCAGCCGCCCGCGAAGAACGCGCACCACGCGCCCCGCGTGAAGAGCGTGCACCACGCGCTCCACGTGAAGATCGCAAGCCACGTGGCGAGCGTGAAGAACGTGTTCGTGAACTGCGCGAGCCACTGGATGCCGCTCCAGCTGTAGCCGCAGCCGCTGCCGTGACCGCTGAAGAGCGTCCGGCCCGCCAGCCACGTGAAGAGCGCGCACCGCGTCCACCTCGTGAAGAACGTCAACCGCGCGCCGAGCAGGCCGCTGCTGCCGTTGCCGATGAAGAAGAAGTCATCAGTAACGAAGAGCAACTGCCGGAAGACGGTTCGGAGAGCGCCGAAGGCGATCGCCCACGTCGTCGCTCCCGCGGTCAGCGTCGTCGCAGCAACCGTCGTGAGCGTCAGCGTGATGCCAATGGCAACGTGATCGAAGGTTCGGAAGAGTCCGAGTCCGACGAAAACGCTGAAGGCCCAAGCACTGCCGATCTGGCCGCTGGCCTGGCCGTGACTACCGCGGTTGCCGGCAGCGTGATCAGCGCTCCGGCTGAAGCACAAGCTCACGAGCAAGCCGAACGCGCCACCGCGGCTACTCTGGAAACTGCTCCAGTAGAAGCACCGGTTGTTGAAGCCACCACTCCAGTGGAAGTGACAGCAGCTCCGGAAGTTGAAGTAGCACCGGTTCGCGAAACCCAGGCTCAGTTTGAAGCGTTTGCTGAACCTGCCGCCGAACCTGCGGTAGTCGTCGAGGCGCCAGTCGTCGCTGCAGAGCCGGTTGTCGAAACCGTCGCTGAAACCGTGACCGAAACCGTGCGTGAAGTTCGCGAAGAGCAGACTGCATTCAACTGGGTAGCTGAGCCTGCCGCCGCTGAAACACCAGCGCCTGCATACGAAGCGCCAGTGGTTGAAGAAGCCAAGGTTGCCGAACCGGCTCCAGCGCCAATCGTTGAAGCCCCAGTCGTCGAGGCTCCAGTGATTGCCGAAGCACCAGCCCCAGTGGTTGAAACTGCTCCGGTCAGCGCGCTGACGCCAAGCGGCCGCGCGCCGAACGACCCGCGTGAAGTGCGTCGTCGCAAGCGTGAAGAAGAGCGTCTGGCGAAGGAAGCCGAGCTGGCAGCAGCTTCTGCTCCGGTTGTTGCCGAGCCAGTGGTTGCTGAAGTGGTTGAGGCAGCTTCTGCCCCGACTGCCGAAGAAGCTACGGTTGAATCGGTGATCGCTGAAGCGCCACGCTCCGTTCAGGACGCAGCACAGCAACACGAAGAGGCCCAGGAAAAAGAACACGAGCCTAAACCACTCGTCTGATTCCGTAAGCCACTAAAAAGCCCCGCCTGAGCAATCAGGCGGGGCTTTTTTATGCGATCTTTTGACTTTGCTGTTACTTGAATACCAGAGCTTCAGGAACGTCGATATCCCACAACACCCCTGGATCATCCACCAACACTTCCACCACCCTTCCCTGCTTGAACAAGGGCCGGGCTCCGCGATCACCGCTCAACGCCAGCAATCCCGAGCCAAACGAACGTCCAAACCCCACAGGATGCCCAAACTCGCCATCCTGCACCGGCACACTCACCGCATCGTCCACCATCGCCGCCACCACCCGCTCGATACTCGACGGCAAGATAAACGGCATATCTCCCAGCACGATCAGCCAGCCATCAACATCCGGACACGCCGCCACGCCTGCGGCAATGCTGTCGCCCATGCCGGTCGACTCGATCGAGACCACTTCACAGCCATAAGCCTGCGCCATGCGCATCGCCTGCGGTCGCGCTTCAGTCGTCACCAGCACGCGCTTGTCGAGACTGGCCGGCAGGTTCACCAGCACGTGCTCGATCACCGAACGCACGGCGCCATCACGACCAGCGCAATCGGCCAGCAACTTGTCCTTGTCCGCGCCCGCCACGTGGCGAAAGCGGCTGCCCTCGCCTGCTGCCAACACGATCACTGCGATGGAATGACTCATGCGCCCTCCACTGACTTCTTTTGTTTCAACTCCACCCCGTTCTTGATCGCCACGATCTCCGCGAGCAAGGACAAGGCAATTTCCGCCGGCGAGTGACTGCCAATGTGCAGACCGATCGGCCCGTGCAAACGCTTGATCGCGTCTACTGACAAGCCTAGCTGAGCGAGATTCTCCCGGCGTTTCTGACTGTTGACCCTCGAACCCAGTGCTCCGACATAAAAGGCCGGCGAATCGAGCGCGGTGAGCAACGCCATGTCGTCCAGCCGCGGATCGTGGGTCAGCGCGACAATCGCCGTGCGCTCGTCGGTCTGGATGTTCAGCACCGCATCATCCGGCATACCCGGAACGAAACGACCATGCTGTTCTTCCCAGCCGTAGACGAACTCGGTGCGCGGATCGCAGATCAGCACCTCGAAATCCAGCAGTCGCGCCATGTCCGCCACATACCGCGACAACTGACCGGCGCCGATCAACAGCAGACGCCAGCGCGGGCCGTAAATCGCGCGCAGGGTCTTGCCATCGAACGCCAGCGCGTCGGATTTGCTCGCGGGCGTCAACACCACTTCACCCGTTTCAATGTTCAACTCACGGGCAACGATCTCGTGGGCTTCACATCGCGCAAGCAGTTCGGCGACCCACGCCGGGTCGCCGACCCGCTCTTCTGTCAGGCGCAACGTGCCGCCACACGGCAAGCCGAACCGCGCCGCCTCTTCACGCGTGACGCCATAGGTGATCAGTTGCACCGGTGGCCCGTCAGTGGCAATGCGCCCGTCGTGCAGCCGGGCGATCAAGTCATCCTCGACGCAGCCGCCGGACACCGAGCCAATTACCACGCCATCCTCACGCAAGGCGAGCATGGCGCCGGGCGACCGAGGCGCGGTGCCCCAGGTCTGCACCACACTGAACAGCACCACCCGCTGGCCGGCGCGGCGCCATTCGAGCACGCTGCGCAGGACATTCAGATCCACGCTGTCCATCAGGCCTCTGCCTTCTGCCAGCCCTGCAACTGATAACGCACCGGCAGGTTGCGGATGCGTTTGCCGGTAGCGGCGAAGATCGCATTGCACAGTGCCGGCGCAATCGGCGGTACGCCCGGCTCACCGACGCCGCCCAACGGCACATCGCCCGGTGGCGTGACCAGATGCACGGCAACTTCCTTCGGCGCCAGCGACATGCGCGCCACTTCGTACATATGGAAATTGTCCTGCTGAACCTTGCCGTCCTTGAAACTGATTTCACCCAGCACGGCGTTGCCCAGGCCCATCACGCATGCGCCCTCAAACTGCGAGCGAATGCGTTCAGGATTGATCTGCGGCCCGCAATCCACGGCGATGTCAGCCTTGTGCACGATCAGCGTGCCATCGTCCTTGACCTCGACTTCGATCACCGCCGCCACGTAAGTGACGAAGCTGTAATGCACCGCCAGCCCCAGGCCACGACCCTTTGGCAGTTGACGACCCCAACCGGCTGCCTTGGCCGCGGTTTCCAGCACGGCGCGCATACGACCGGTGTCGATCGGATAACGCTCAGGGGATTCGCCGTAGTTCCACTCTTCGCTCAAGGTGCGTGGATCGATCTGCCGGTCCGGGCCAAGCAGCTTGATCTGATATTTGAGCGGATCCACACCGGCCTTGTGCGCCAGTTCATCGACGAAACTCTGGATCGCGAAACCATGAGGAATGTTCGACACCGAGCGATACCAGCCGACCCGTGTGTGCACCCTCGCTTCCGGGTTTTCCAGACGCACATTGGGAATGGCGTAGGCCATGTTGGTGAAGCCCATGCCCAGTTCGAACGCGGCTTCGTGGTTCATGCCCGGCGCAAACAGCGCGGTGATGCTCGGCGCCACGGTGCGATGCAACCAGCCGGAGGGCATGCCGTCCTTGCCCACGCCCGCCTTCAGGTATTCGGCGGACACGGTATGGAAATACGAGTTGTGCACGTCGTCCTCGCGCGTCCACTGCACCCGCACGGCCTTGCCAGGAAACTCCTTGGCGAGAATCGCCGCTTCAATGACGAAGTCCGGTTTCGATTTGCGCCCGAAACCGCCACCCAGCAGCGTCACATTGACGGTGACGTTATCGAATGGCAGCCCCAGTCGCTCAGCGATGCGTTCACGCGTCACCTGCGGTGCCTGGCTCGGCGCCCATGCCTCGCAAATGCCGTCGTTGAAACGGGCGATGGCCACCATCGGCTCCATCGGCGCCTGCGCCAGATGCGGCAAATAATAAGAAGCTTCCAGGCTGCTGGCAGCACTGCTCAGCGCCTTGTCGATATCGCCGGTGTTGCGCACCACTTTGCCGGGCTTCAGCGACGCGGCTTCCAGTTCCTTGCGATAAGCGATCGAGTCGTAACTGGCGTTCGGGCCATCGTCCCACTCGATCTTCAGCGCCTCGCGGCCCTTGATTGCCGCCCAGGTGTTGCTGGCAACCACGGCAACACCGCCCAACGGTTGAAACTCCGAAGGCAGTGGACGGCCTTCGATCTGCATGACTTTTATCACGCCGGGCACTTTCAGCGCCGCGCTGTCATCCACGGATTTGACCTTGCCGCCGTACACCGCCGGACGGGCGATGGTCGCGTACAGCATGCCGTCGAAATGCACGTCTGCGCCGTATACCGCGCGGCCTTTGACGATGTCGTCACCGTCGATGGCTTTGGTGCCTTCCTTGCCGATGTAGCGAAATTCTGACGGCTGCTTGAGGCGCAGACTGTCGCGCGCCGGTACCGCCAACGCACTGGCCGCAGCGGCGAGCTCGCCATAACCCAGCTCACGCCCGGACGGCTTGTGAATGACTTTATGCAATTGCGCATGGCATTCGCCCACCGGCACTTTCCACTGCGCAGCCGCCGCTTGCTCAAGCATCGTACGGGCTGCCGCGCCGCAACGACGCATCGGCTCGTACCAGTGACGCATGCTGCGCGAACCATCAGTGTCCTGATTGCCGAAACGCACTTCATCGCCCGGCGCCTGCTGCACTTTGACGTGCGCCCAATCAGCTTCCAGTTCGTCGGCGACAACCATGGTCAGGCTGGTGCGTACGCCCTGGCCCATCTCGGAACGGTTACACACAACAGTCACCGTGCCGTCGGTGGCGATGCTGACGTAGACCTTCGGATCGTCGATCCAGCCGTTGGGCATGCCATCGGCACCGAACTGCTTCGGCTTGTCTTCGGCCAACGCATCCTGCCACCCCCAACTCGCCGCCAGCACCAATGCTCCGGTGGCGGTTGCGCCTTTAAGGAAGCCACGGCGACTGAGATTGCTCAGGGCGAAATCATTCGGCAGGCGACTCATGCCTTGGCCTCCTTCAGGTGGGTGGAAGCCTGGCGAATCGCGGTTTTGATCCGGTTATAGGTGCCGCAGCGGCAAATGTTGCCGACCATGGCCTCTTCGATCTGCTCGTCGCTCGGGTTTGGATTGGTTTTGAGCAAAGCGGTGGCCGACATGATCTGCCCGCCCTGACAAAAACCGCACTGGGCCACGGCGCTGTCGAGCCAGGCTTGCTGGACGACTTGCCCGACAGGGTCGGCGTGCAGGTTGTCGATAGTGGTGACGTTCTGGCCGACTACCGAGCCGATCGGCGTGATGCAACTGCGCGCCGGCAAACCATCGATATGAATGGTGCAAGCGCCGCAAAGGCCCATGCCGCAACCGAATTTGGTGCCGTTGTAACCGGCGACATCACGAATCGCCCACAACAGCGGCATGTCTTCGGTGACATCGAGTGAATGGTCTTGGCCATTGAGTTTCAGGGTAATCATGGGCACGCCCGCATATTTTTGGAGGTTATGGGGTCGAGCAATCTGCCGCCGGAAAGTCAGCGGTGGTTTCGCGCAGATCGACTCAGGCTAATGGGCTCTCTTGTGCCGACGGGAAGGTCTGCACCGGGCCTTTGGTGGAGCAAATGAACGGTATCGTTAGCTCGCTAAGTTAACCCAGGATTAACAAAAAAGCCCTGCTGAGACAGGGCTTTTCAGTTGCGAGCTTTTAGCTACATCTGCAAAGTTGCTAGCTATAAGCTACAAGCTGCAAGAAAAAGCGGTTTGGCACTCATGACGCAGTGTAGCTTGCCGCTTATAGCTTATAGCTTGTAGCTGCCTCAATACCGATTGGGCTCCATTTCCAGTTCGACATTGAAACGTTCGCTAATGTCTTTCTGGATACGCTGCGCCAAGTCGAGCAACTGCAGGCCGGTCGCCGCGCCGTAGTTGACCAGCACCAGCGCCTGCAACTTATGCACGCCGGCATCGGCCTCACGGAAACCTTTCCAGCCGGCACGTTCGATCAGCCAACCGGCGGCGAGTTTCATCTGCCCGTCCGGTTGGGCGTAGGCCACCAGATCCGGATGCTGCGTCTTGATCTGCGCCACCAGCGCTGCCGGCACCAACGGATTCTTGAAAAAGCTGCCGGCATTGCCGAGCACTGCCGGGTCCGGGAGTTTTTCGCTGCGAATACTGCAAATTGCCCGGCTGACGTCGCTGGGCGTCGGTTGCTCGATGCCCTGCTCGGTCAGGCGCTGACGTACCGGGCCGTATTCCAGATGCAGATGTGCAGCGCGGTCGAGCTTGAAGCGTACCCGCAGGATCAGCCAACGCCCCGGCTGCTGCTTGAACACGCTGTCACGGTAGGCAAAGTTGCATTCTTCGAGGCTGAAATCGCGCAGTTCGCCAGTGTGGCGATCCAGCGCGGTGAGTCCGGCGAACACATCCTTGATCTCGACGCCGTAGGCACCGATGTTTTGCATCGGCGCAGCGCCAACGGTGCCGGGGATCAGGCTGAGATTTTCCAGCCCGGATAAACCCTGCGCCAAAGTGTGCTGCACAAAGGGATGCCACGGCTCGCCCGCTTCGGCTTCGATCACCACGCGACTGCCGTCATCGCTGATCACGCGGATACCGCGCGTGGCCATGCGCAGCACCAGCGCCGCAATGTCAGCGGTCAGCAGCAAGTTGCTGCCACCACCGATTACCAGCAGAGGCACATCGTGAGACTCGGCATACGCCAGCGCTTCGCGGACATCGGCGTCGCAGCGGGCTTCGGCGAACAGCTGCGCGTGAACGTCCACGCCAAAACTGTTGAACGGTTTCAGGGAAACCCGGGGTTGCACCAGCAAACTCATAACCGGCCCTTTACTTCGATCAGCAGTTGGTCACAGGCCGCTTCGATCAGATCCAGCACCTGCTCGAAACCCTGGTCGCCGTCGTAATAGGGATCCGGCACTTCATCGACGACACCGGCATAACGACGCAGGAACAGATCCAGCTCGGCCTTGCCAGTGGACGGTTGCAGAGCCTTGAGGTTGCGCAGGTTGCTGTTGTCCATGGCCAGGATCAAATCGTAACTGGCGAAATCGGCACGGCTGACTTGCTGCGCGCGTTGCGCCGACAGATCATAACCGCGCACTTTGGCCGCGGCCTGGCTGCGTTTGTCCGGCGGATTGCCGACGTGCCAGTCACCGGTGCCAGCGGAGGCCACTTCGACCTGACCTGCCAGCCCTGCTTCACGCAGTTTGCGGCGCAACACGCCTTCGGCCGTGGGCGAACGGCAAATGTTGCCCAGGCACACAAACAAAACCCGCATCAAGCCTCCAGCAGGCGACGAACGCGCTCAAGGTCTTCGACGGTGTCGACACCGGTCGGCGGCGCGATCAGCGCGTCGGCGACATGAATCCGCACGCCGTGCCACAGGGCACGCAGTTGCTCCAGCGATTCAGTGTTTTCCAGCCAGCACGGCCCCCAACTGACGAAGTCCTGAAGGAATCCGGCGCGGTAGGCATAAATGCCGATGTGGCGACGATACGGTACGCCATCAGGCAATTGCTCGCGGCTCTTGGCAAACGCATCGCGCGCCCACGGCAAGGTTGCACGGCTGAAGGTCAGCGCCAGACCATTGAGGTCGCTGACGACCTTGACCACGTTCGGGTTGAACAGGGTTTGCACGTCTTCGATCGGCTCGGCCAGCGTGGCCATGCGCGCTTCGGTGTGGGCCGCAAGATTGGCGGCGACCTGATCGATCACGCTTGGCGGAATCAGCGGCTCGTCGCCCTGCACATTGACCACGATTGCGTCAGGCTCAAGGCCCAGTTTCGCCGCGACTTCGGCCAGACGATCGGTGCCGGAGTTGTGATCTTCACGGGTCAGCACCACTTCGGCGCCAAAGCTTTTGCAGGCCTCGACGATGCGCGCATCGTCGGTTGCCACTACCACACGAGTGGCGCTGCTTTTGCTCGCCTGTTCCCAGACGTGCTGGATCATCGGCTTGCCGGCAATGTCCAGCAGCGGTTTACCCGGCAGCCGGGTCGAAGCGTAACGCGACGGAATGACAACGGTGAAGGCAGTGGTCATTTATCCAGACGCTCATCGGTGGTCAGGGTGCGGGCTTCACTTTCGAGCATGACCGGGATGCCGTCACGGATCGGGTACGCCAGGCCGGCGCCCTTGCTGATCAGTTCGGTCTTGTCGGCGCTGAGCTTGAGCGGGCCTTTGCAGATAGGGCACGCGAGGATGTCGAGCAATTTGGTGTCCATGAACATTCCCTGGATAAAAGAGTTAAGGCAAAAGACGATCCGGCAACAGGCGTATCAGCTGTGTGTCGAACCAGGCCACAAAGGCCGGCGACGGCACGGCATCGACCGCCAGATACCACCAGTCGGCAGCCGCGAAGGCACGGCACTTCACCGCGTCCTTTTCAGTCATCACCAACGGCAATGACGGTGTGAAATTCAAGGCCTGCACGCTGTACTCGGCGTGATCGGCAAACGCATGGGGGACTGGCCGCCAGTCTAGCGCTTCGAGGGTATTGAAGAAACGTTGCGGATTACCGATCCCGGCCACCGCATGCAGCGCCTGCCCGACCGGAAAATGATCAAACGGCTTGCGTTCGCCACTGCGCAGATTGATCAGCGCGGTGGGTTGCAGGCGGAAAGCGAAACCGTCGTCGCGGTCCTCGTTGGCACCGTTGAACAGCACGCCGTCAACGCTTTGCAGACGTTCGATCGGCTCGCGCAAAGGACCTGCCGGCAAGCAGCGCTTATTGCCCAGGCCACGGGCGGCGTCGATCAGCACCAGCTCCAGATCTCGCGCCAGTCGGTAGTGCTGCATGCCATCGTCGGAGAGGATCAGATCCAGCGGTTCACTGGCGCACAAGGCTTTGACGGCGGCGCTGCGATTGGGGTCGATCATCAGCGGCACGCCCGTGCGTTGCACGATCAGCAAGGGTTCGTCGCCAGCAATGTCGGCGCTTTGATCGGCCTCGACCCGCCAGGGCAACTGCGGTGGTTTGGCGCCGTAACCACGGCTGACCACGCCCACGCGCACTCCCCTGCGCCGGCAATGCTCGATCAACCAGAGAATCATCGGCGTCTTGCCGGTGCCGCCGACCGTGATGTTGCCAACCACGATCAATGGCACCGGCGGCTGATAGATTTCGCCTTCACCGTCGAGAAAACGCTGGCGCTTGCCGATGACGACGCGCCGATAGAGCATTTCCAGCGGCCGCAACAGCGTCAGGGCCGGGTGCCCCTGATACCACGCGGCGAGCAAACGATCGGACAGGCTCATCAGGATTTAGGCGCCGCCTCGACCGTGGTCATGCGCAGATGGCTGAAACCGAGCTTGCCGGCCGCGTCCATGGCGGTGATCACTGATTGATGCTGAGCCTTGCCATCGGCACTGATCGACAACGGCATGCTGGTATCGCCGTTGGATTCTTTCTGCATGGCTTCCATCAGCGTCGCCAGATCGTTTTTCGGCAAAACCTTGTTATTCACCGAAAACACGCCCTCGGCGCTAATGGCGACATCCAGTTGCTTGAGTTGCTGATCTTCGGCCGGCGAGCCGCTGACCGCTTCCGGCAGATCCACGCGCAATTGGGTTTCGCGAGTAAATGTGGTGGTCACGACGAAAAACAGCAGGAGGATGAACACCACGTCGATCAGCGACGCGAGGTTGATGTCTACGGTTTCCCGGGGCTTGCGACGGAATTTCACGCGCGGCCCTCAGCCAGGTCGACGTCACGGTCGCCCTGCACCACTTCAACCAGTTTGATCGCTTCCTGCTCCATGCCCACCACCAGCTCATCGATGCGGCGTTGCAGGAAACGGTGGAAGAACACCGCCGGAATACCGACCATCAGGCCCGCAGCCGTGGTGATCAGCGCTTTGGAGATACCACCGGCCAGAACCGAGGCGTTGGTGGTCATGCCGGAACCGGTGAACGCGCTGAAAATGTCGATCATGCCGAGCACGGTGCCGAGCAAACCCAGCAACGGCGCCATGGCGGCGATGGTGCCGAGTGCATTGATGTAGCGCTCGAGCTCGTGAATGACCCGGGCAGCGGCCTCTTCGATGCACTCTTTCATGATCTCGCGACCATGCTTGGAGTTGGCCAGGCCTGCGGCGAGGATTTCCCCCAGCGGCGAATTGGCGCGCAATTCCTTGAGTTTTTCTTTATTGAGCTGCTTGTCCTTGATCCAGACCCAGACCTGGCCCAACAAGTGCTCGGGGGTGACGCGACTGGCGCGCAGGGTCCACAGGCGCTCGGCGACAATCGCCATGGCCGCGATGGAACTCAGAATGATCGGCAGCATCATCCAGCCGCCGGATTTGACCAATTCCCACACAGTGACAGTCCCCTCGAAAAAGTGCGCCACTTTACCATACCGGTTCGCGATTAAGACCCGCCGCTCCGACGACCGTGATGTCGCCTCCACGCTTGCCTCGCTCAATGGGAGGACTGCGGCGGTTCACGCCAGAAACGCGGGTACTGGCGCATTGTCCACGGTGGTTTGAACGCGCCCAGTTGCAGATGAATGGCACCGTGCTCGGCACTGTCGTAAATACGCAGCCCTTGCTGGCGATAACGCGCAATGACGGTCGGATGCGGATGACCGAACGAGTTGCCCTGGCCCCGGGATATCAAGACTGCGTCAGGTTTCAACGCTTTGAGCAATGCCATCGATGATGAACTGCGGCTGCCGTGGTGCGGAGCTTGCAGCCATTGAGTGGCTACGTTCAGAGGGCCTTGCAGCAAGACTCGCTCGGCGTGTTTATCAATATCGCCGGTCAGCATCAGGCGCTCACCATTGGCCTCGATCTGCAACACGCAGGAGCGCTGATTGCTGTCGTGAGCGTCCGCCCATTGCCAGAGTTGAAAACTGACACCGTCCCACTGCCACTGCCGGCCACTTTCACACGCCTGCGCGTTCAGTTCGGCTGGCAGCCCCGGCGGATCGCCGCTGATGACTTGCTTCACCTGCAAACGGCGCGCAACGGCCAAAGCACCACCGGCATGATCGGCGTCGGCATGGCTGAGCAGCATCAGGTCCAGTGTCTCGACATTCAGTTTGCGCAGGGCCGGCAGGACAACACGTTCGCCAAGATCGAAATCGCGGAACCGCGGCCCGGCATCGTAGAGCAGCGCGTGATGACGAGTACGGATCAGAATCGCCAGGCCCTGGCCGACATCGAGTTGCCAGACATCGGCCAGTCCGGCGTCCAGCCGCTCCCGAGGTGGCACGACCAGAATCAACAACAATGGCCAGCCCAGCGGACGCAGCGGTACCCCTCGCGGCAACAGCAACAGCACGGCACCAAGACTGCCGATAGCCAACGCCCAACCGGGAAGCGACGGCGCAATCCACGCCGGCCACTGCCCGGCGATCAGCGCCAGGCCCTGGAACAGCCAGCCGATCAAACCACCCGCCAGCCACAACAGCCCTTCGCCGACATACGGCACTGGCAACAACAGGGTCCCGAGCAATGCCGGGGGCAGCACCACCAGACTGACCCAAGGCACCGCCAGCAAATTCGCCAACGGCCCACTGAGGCTGATCGGCAGATTCAGCGCCAACAACACCGGGCAGAGACCGATCGCGATCAACCATTGCGCCCGCGTCCATGTCTGCCACCAGCGCCATGCCCCAAGACGCCCGCCAAAGGTGAAGATCAGCACCGCCACCGCCGCAAATGACAACCAGAGGCCGGGGCGCAGACTGGCCAGCGGATCCAGCAACAGCACGCCATTAAACGCCAGCAACAGTGGCCACCAGGCGCCGAGATGACGAAAGCGCAGGCGCCACAGCAGCACCAGCCCGACCATCACGCAGGCCCGTCGCACCGGCACATCAAATCCGGCGAGCAAGCCGTAACCGAGTGCTGCGGCGAAGGCCAGACCACAGGCCCAAGGCAGCCACGGCCAACGCAGCGGCCACAGACCATATCGGGCCAGCCCGGCGACCAGCAAATACATCACCGCCGCCAGCATGCCGATGTGCTGGCCGGAAATCACCAGCAAATGCACGGTGCCGGTGTCTTGCAGAGTCTGCCAATCCTCGCGACTCAGGCCCGAGCCATCGCCCAGCACCAGCGCCGCCAACGCCCCTCCCCGGCCCTGCGCGTCGACCGCCAGCAAGCGCTGACGAATGTTGTCTCGCCACGCCCATCGCGCCTCGCCAAGGCGCTGACCCTCCTTGACCGTGCCCGTTGCGCCAATGCGTTGCGCGAGTAGCCAGGCTTCGTAATCAAAGGCGTCCGGATTGAGTAACCCGCTCGGGCGCTTGAGCTTGACCGCCAGGCGCCAGCGCTCGCCGCTGTTGACCGGCGGCCCGGCGTACCAGGCCAGGCGCATCAGTGACGGCAGTTTGCCGTGGCGCGAATGGGCGTCCGCCAGTTCGAAACGAACCACGCCGTCGCTGTTTTGCGGCAACCCGACCACGCGCCCTTCGAGCCAACGGGTTTCGCCATCCAGCGCCACCGGCAAGCGATCCTGCAACGCCCAATGCGCGCTGACGCAAGCCCAGGTGAAACCAAAAAGCAGAAAAGCCAATGGATAGCTGCGAAACGGCAGCAACATCAAAGCCACGACCGCCAGCAACACCATCAACCAGACCGGCGGTAAGGCCGGCATAAATATCGGAGCAAGCAAACCGACTGCCAGCGCCATCATCCCTGTGCGCATAAGCCCGTCCTTGATAGTCCCGAACTTAGGCATAGCGGGTATTTGGCACGACCGCCGTCAACAATTGTCACAAAGTCTGAATGGGCCGTTCATGGAATCCAGACATACTTGCCGCCTTAACCGACCGAGAAGCCTTATGCCCCGGCGCTTATTCAAACGTTACATGCCCGACCCGACGAGCATCAGGGAACACAAATCCTTACGCTTTCTCGGCAAGTTGTTGCATGACCCAAACCTCTGGCACCTCAATCGCCACTCGGTGGCCCGAGGGATGGCGGTCGGGCTGTTCGCCGCTTTCCTGCCGATTCCCGCTCAGATGCTGGTCGCCGCGGCACTGGCAGTCGTGGTGCGGGGCAACATGCCGATTGCCGTCAGCCTGGTGTGGCTGACCAATCCGATCACCATGCCGGCGGTGTTTTTCTGCACCTATCAGGCCGGCGCCTGGTTGATGGACGTGCCGGCGCGGCAATTGCCGGATGAGCTGACCTGGGAATGGATCAGCGGTGAACTGTCGACGCTGTGGCAACCGTTTTTGCTGGGCTCGGTAGTGGTCGGACTGGTGCTTGGCGTCATCGCCTATTTCGGCGTGATGATGTATTGGCGCTGGTGGGTGTCCCGGCAATGGGCGCGGCGCAAGAAAAAACGCATGTCGTGAATGCAAAACGGCCTCCGCAATGGAGGCCGTTTTTTGTGTTGCCTGAACTGACAACAATCCCACTGTAGGAGCTGCCGAAGGCTGCGATCTTTTGATCTTGCCTTTAAAAACCAGATCAAAAGATCGCAGCCTTCGGCAGCTCCTACACGGGCATTACGTACGCATCCCGCGCCCACTCACCAGCAACCGCGCACAGCCGATATACAACACCACCGTCGCCACCAGCATGAACGTGATCGCGATGCCGATGCGGATATCCGACACCCCGAGAATGCCGTAACGGAACGCATTGACCATGTGCAACACCGGGTTAGCCATCGACACGGTCTGCCAGAACGGCGGCAGCAGAGTGATCGAGTAGAACACGCCGCCCAGATACGTCAGGGGTGTCAGCACGAAGGTCGGGATAATCGAAATATCATCGAAGTTGCGCGCGAACACAGCGTTGATGAAGCCCAGCAGCGAGAAAATCGTCGCCGTCAGCACCACCACCAGAATGGTCACGCCCAGGTGATGCACCTGCAAATCAGTAAAGAACAGCGACAGGATGGTCACGATCACCCCGACCATCAACCCGCGCAGCACGCCACCGCAGGTGTAGCCGATCAGAATCGTGTGCGGTGATACCGGCGATACCATCAGTTCTTCAATCGAGCGCTGGAATTTGCTGCCAAAGAAGCTCGAGACCACGTTGCCATAGGAGTTGGTGATCACCGACATCATGATCAGCCCCGGCACGATGTACTCCATGTAAGTGAAGCCGCCCATCTCGCCGATCTGCCGACCGATCAGATTGCCGAAGATCACGAAGTACAAAACCATGGTGATCGCCGGCGGCAGCAGCGTCTGCGGCCAGATCCGCGTGAAGCGTTTGACCTCGCGGTAAACGATGGTCTGGAGGGCGACGAGGTTGGGACGGAACTCGGAACTCATACCGCCACCTTCGACAGATTTTTCTCCACCAGGGACACGAACAGCTCCTCAAGGCGATTGGTTTTGTTACGCAGGCTCAGGACTTCGATGTTCTGCAACGCCAATTGGCCGAACAGCGCGGTAATGCCCATCGATTTGTCGACCTGGACTTCCAGCGTGTGCGCATCCACCAGACGCGCCGGATAGCCGACCAGTTGCGGTGCGGCAGCCAGATCACCTTTCAGGTCGAGCAGGAAGGTTTCCACATGCAACTGACCGAGCAGCTGACGCATGCTGGTGTTCTCGACAATGGTGCCGTGATCGATGATGCCGATGTTGCGGCACAGTTGCTCAGCCTCTTCCAGATAGTGGGTGGTGAGGATGATGGTGATGCCTTTCTGATTAAGCTCGGTGAGGAACGTCCACATCGAACGGCGCAGCTCGATGTCGACGCCGGCAGTCGGTTCGTCGAGGATCAGCAGACGTGGCTCATGCACCAGCGCGCGGGCAATCATCAGCCGCCGCTTCATGCCGCCGGACAGCGAACGCGACGGCACATCGCGTTTGTCCCACAGACCGAGCTGGGTCAGGTACTGCTCGGCGCGTTCCTTGGCGATCTTCGCCGGAATGCCGTAGTAACCGGCCTGGGTCACGACGATGTCGAAAGTCTTTTCGAACTGGTTGAAGTTGAATTCCTGGGGCACCACGCCAATCGAACGCTTGAGCTGCGCAGGGTTCTTGTCCAGGTCATGACCGAAGATATTCACCGTGCCGCTGGTCTTGTTCACCAGGGTCGAGAGAATGCCGATGGTCGTGGATTTGCCGGCACCGTTGGGGCCGAGCAAGGCGAAAAAGTCACCTTCGGCGACGTCCAGATCGATACCACTCAAGGCCTGGAACCCGTTGCCGTAGGTTTTGGTTAGCTGCCGGATGGACAGAGCGGAACTCATATCTGATTTACGCACCATGATGAAGGGAAGAAAGAACTGAATAAGGGCGCGCGACGGCGAATTCAACCGCGGCGCAAGAGCGCAATGGTGCGTGCCGCCGCCGCACAAGTACAGTCAAGCGTGTCGATAGTAGGTATTAAGTCAACGCGGTCATGACTGCTTTGCGGTACGCCGGACGCTGCTTCAGGCGCTCGTACCAGGCTTGCAGATGCGGTTGCGGCGCGCGCTCGATGGGCATCTCGAACCAGGCATAAATGAAACTGCCGAGCGGGATATCGCCCATGCCGATTTCGTCTCCAGACAAATAGGGTTTGTCGGCGAGCGCCTGATCGGCCATGGCCAGCAACTCGGTGCATTCCTTGATCGCGGCCTCAATCGCAGGCCAGTCCTGCTGGTCCGCCGGAGTACGCACCACGCCCCAGAACACGGTGCGGAAAGGGCCGGCAAAACTCGCGGTAGCCCAGTCCATCCACTTGTCGGCAATCGCGCGCGCTTGCGGATCTGCCGGATACCAGTTGCTGGCCGGCGCATGCTTGGCCAACAGATAGCGGACGATGGCATTGGATTCCCACAGCACGAAACCGTCATCTTCGATCACCGGCACCCGACCGTTCGGGTTCATCGCCCGGTACTCAGGCGTGTCGACCACGCCGAATGCGCCACCGGCATCAAGCGCCTCGTAATCCAGGCCCAATTCCTCGGCGGCCCACAGCGGCTTTCTGACATTCGATGAGTTTTTCCGTCCCCAGATCTTCAGCATGACCGCCTCTTTGCACATGAGTGGGCAGGCAGCATACGCCGGATCAGAGTCTCCTGACATCACTCTGCATGTCGCCCAACAGTGGCGGCAAGTGATCACCGAACAGGTGCGGATAGCATTTTTCCAGGTGTTCGAAGAAGAAGGTTTCCGGTACATCGGTGAACTGGCCGTGATCGACCAGATACTCCATCAACTGCGCGCCGTCACGGTTGAACGGGTGAAAAACACTGTCATTGATGCCATCGAATTCCAGCGGTGCGACGTTGAACATCTCGCAGAGCTGCTGGTTGAACGCCGGGGTCGCCTTGACCCAGCGACCATCGAGTAATAGCTCCGTGTAGCCGTGCATGGCGAACACATCGCTTTTCAGCAGTTCAAGCAATCGCGGGGTCGACAGGTGATTTCTGACATCCGCCAGGCCGATGCGCGCAGGAATACCGCAATGGCGCGCGCAGGCGGCAAGCAGCGTCGCTTTGGGCACGCAGTAACTCTCCCCCGTCGCCAGCGCATAGCTGCCGCACAACGTTTGCGGATCACGGCTGAAGGTGTAGGGGTTGTAACGCACTGCCTCGCGCACGGCGTAATAAAGGCTGATCGCCTGCGCCAGCGGATCGCGGCTGGCACCACGATGCAATTCGGCGAACTCCATCACCGCCGGGTGGTCACTATCGATGAAGCGGCCGGGACTCAGATACTCGCGCATGACGACAGATCTCCTGGGTGAGAGCCGAGTCTAGCGATAGCCAAAGCGCAGAGATAACGACGTTTCGGCCAAACTTGGACGCAAAGGCGCGGGATAAGCGAACGATTTCCCACACGTGTTGCCCACCGAACCTACGAAAACCATCCGGGGTTTCCCACGATTTCAATCACCTTGCTCTGACCACCCGGTTTCGCAGATGCCGTCTAAGCTGTGGAGGGTCGATTTGCCTTGGTTCACGGAGGACTGAATATGCTGTTGTTGTGGATACTGGTTTTGATCATTGGTGTGGCGTATCTCGCCCACCGGCGCATCGCCCCGCTGCCCGCGCTGGGCATCGTCGCTGTTTATCTGGTGGCCATGGGGATTTTCAGCCACGCACCAGGCTTGCTGCTGCTGGTGCTCTGGGTCGTCCTGGCAGTAGTCGCGGCCCCCTTGCTGCTGCCCGACCTGCGCCGTAAACATTTCAGTGCGCCGCTGTTCAACTGGTTCCAGAAAACCCTGCCGCCGATGTCCCAGACCGAACGCGACGCGATCGATGCCGGCACCGTGTGGTGGGATGGCGAGCTGTTCAGTGGTCGTCCGGACTGGGACAAACTGCTGGCTTATCCCAAGGTTCAATTGAGCGAAGAAGAACAGGCGTTCATTGATGGCCCGACCGAAGAACTCTGCGCAATGGTCACGGACTGGCAGATCGGTCAGTCGATGGACCTGCCGCCAGAAGCCTGGACGCACATCAAGGAGCACGGATTCTTCGCCCTGATCATTCCCAAGGAATTCGGCGGCAAAGGCTTCTCGGCCTATGCCCACTCGCAAGTGGCCATGAAGCTCGCCACGCGCAGCGGCGACCTCGCTTCCACCGTGATGGTGCCCAACTCTCTCGGCCCGGCCGAATTGCTGCTGCATTACGGCACCGACGAACAACGTAATCACTACTTGCCACGGTTGGCCCGTGGCGACGACATTCCGTGCTTCGCCCTCACCGGACCACTGGCCGGTTCCGACGCTGGCGCGATGCCCGATACCGGGATCATCTGCAAAGGCCAATGGGAAGGCGAGGAAGTTCTCGGCCTGCGCCTGAACTGGGAGAAGCGCTACATCACCCTCGGCCCGGTGGCCACCCTGCTCGGCCTCGCGTTCAAGGCCTATGACCCGGATCACCTGCTGGGCGACAAGACCGACCTCGGTATCAGCCTGGCGCTGATTCCGACCGATACAGCCGGCGTGGAAATCGGCCGTCGCCACTTGCCACTGGGGGCCGCATTCATGAACGGGCCGAACTCGGGCAAAGACGTGTTCATCCCGCTGGACTTCCTGATCGGCGGTCAGGAAATGCTCGGCAAAGGCTGGATGATGCTGATGAACTGCCTATCGGTCGGGCGCTCGATTTCGTTGCCTGCCGTCGGCACCGGCGCGGCCAAGTTCACCAGCCTGGTGACCGGTCAGTACGCGCAGATTCGCGAGCAATTCAACGTGCCGCTGTCGGCATTCGAAGGTATTCAGGAAGCGCTGGCGCGCATCGGCGGTAACGCGTGGATGATGGACGCCGCGCGGATGCTCACCGCCAACGCTGTGGATCTGGGCGAAAAACCTTCGGTGCTGTCAGCGATCCTCAAGTATCACCTCACCGAACGCGGTCGCGAATGCATCAGCCACGCCATGGATGTACACGGCGGCAAGGCAATCATCATGGGCCCGAACAATTACCTGGGACGCAGCTGGAACGGTGCACCGATCTTCATCACCGTGGAAGGCGCGAACATTCTCTCGCGCAACCTGATGATCTTCGGCCAGGGTGCGATTCGCTGCCATCCATTCGTGCTCAAGGAAATGGCCCTGGCCGGTCGCGAGGACAAGGATCAGGCACTGAAAGAGTTCGATGGCCTGCTGCTCAAACACATCGGCTTCGCCGTGGGCAATGCCGCCAGTACGCTGGTGCTGAACCTCGGCTTCGGTCATTTCGAAAAAGCACCGGGCGACAAGATCAGTCAGGGTTACTTCCGCGCACTCAATCGTCAGGCGGCGGCGTTCGCCATGCTCGCCGACTTCAGCATGATGCTGCTGGGCGGCGAACTGAAACGTCGCGAACGCCTGTCGGCACGCCTGGGTGATGTATTGAGCAATCTGTATCTGGCATCGGCCTCGCTCAAGCGTTATCACGACCTGGATTCGCCGGCCTACATGGAGCCGTTGTTCAGGTGGGCCATGGAAGAAAGCCTTGGTCAGTCGGAACGGGCGCTGGATGAACTGCTCAGCAACTTCCCCAACAAGGTCTTCGGATGCCTGTTGCGCGTGATCGTGTTCCCGTTCGGTCGTCGTCACAAAGGCCCGTCGGACAAACTCGGTGCCGAAGTGGCAGGCGTAATCGGTCGAGCCAAAGGTGACCCGGCGCTGGAAGAACTGCTTGCCGGCTGCTATCGCCCGCAATCGGCGGACGATGCTGTGGGTGCGCTGCAACATGCCAGCGATCTGCTGAATGCCGCGCAGCCGTTGCACAAAAAACTGCACACTTCGTTGAAAAGCGGCCAGGTCAAACCGGTGGCGGGCGAACACGCCATTGATGCGGCGCTGGAAGCAGGTGTATTGCAACCGATTGAAGCGCAGAGCCTGCGCGATGCCGAAGCAGCACGGCGCAAGGTGATCGATGTCGATGACTTCGACAAAGGAGAACTGCTGCTGGCTGAGGGCAAAGTGCGCTGATCGGCGCTACCGCCTAACCGTTAGCCGTGAAAAAAGGGCGCAGGAGCTTTATACTCCTGCGCCCGTTTTGCTCTTGAGGACTTATCTCGTGTCCAACGTCGTTGCCGATCATCTTGTGTTACTCGACCATCTGCGCAGTATTCTGGTCGCCGTAGGTGAGGCCGAACAGGTTCCCGAAGAAAGCCATGCCTTGTTCCTGGAGCGCTTCGACGAATTGCTCGCTTCACTGCCAATCGAACCGATCGAAAGCCAATACCTGGGCCAGGACATCCTGACTCAAGTGATCAGCCGCTATCCGCAGATTGCCCACCTGATTCCTCGGGATCTGCTGTGGTTCTTTGCCGGCGATTGCCTGCACTACCTGTCTGATGAAGAGATCGACATGTATCAGGCTCTGGAAGAGCGTCGCTTCGAGGCTGAACAGAACGATGAGCCGTTCGACTGGAATCAGGAAAAACAGCTGATGGCGATGTCCGCTCAGGACAGCAAGCACTGATTTTTATCTGCTGAAGATCAAAAGATCGCAGCCTTCGGCAGTCCCTACAGGAGAGTACGTTCCCATGTAGGAGCTGCCGAAGGCTGCGATCTTTTGCTTTTGCGCTACAACAACCCCTCGCTTTCCGGTAACTCATACGCCATCGCTGCGTTGATAACGCCACCCGATTTCCCCGGCTTACTCAACGTCGGCTCTTTCTCCAGACACGCCACCAGATAGTCGATAAACACCCGCAACTTTGGCGGCAGGTAGCGCGTTGGCGAATGCAGTAACCACAGCCCCCCGTGGTACGAAGCCAGGAACGTCCAGTCTGGCAGCACCTGCACCACTAACTTCTGCTCCAGTGCATAGCGCGCGGTGAAATACGGCAGGCTGCCAATACCTATGTGCTGCAACACCGCGCCCAGGCGTACACCGGTGTGATTGGCAGCATAGCGACCGCGCACCCCCACCGTTACTGCTTTGGTGCCCTTCTTGAATTTCCAGCGCGCATCGCTTGGGGTTTCGCCCAGATAAATGCAGCTGTGATTGAGCAAATCGTGGGGATGCGTCGGCGTACCGTGCTCGGCCAGATATTGCGGGGAAGCGCACAGCAAATGATCGATGGTCAGCAGTTGCCGCCCAACCAGCCCGGCCGGTGGCCGATCCGTGATGCGGATCGCCAGATCGACATGATCGTCAATCAGGTCGACCTGCCGGTCTTCCAGCAACAACTCGACATCGACCTTGGGGTAACGGCGCAGAAACTCGGGCATGTGCGGATGAATCACGAAACGCCCCACCGCCTTCGGCACACTGACGCGTATCAGGCCCTCGGCCTCATGGGTGAACTGGCCGCTGATCTCCATCACCGACTTGGCGGCGCTGACCATCTCCTGACAACGCTTGAACACCTCTTCCCCGCCGTCACTCAGCCGCAGCTTGCGCGTCGTGCGCTGTAACAGCCGCGTAGCCAAAGCCTTTTCCAGCCGAGAAATGCTGCGACTGACCGCCGACGGAGAAGAACCGAGCTGGCGCGCCGCCTCAGAAAAGCTGCCGGTCTCCACGACCTTGACGAAAATCGCCATTTCGCCAAGCAGTGGTAGCGGTAGATTGATGCTCACAGCGCACAAGTCCTTTGATGTTTGAACGGATTATCACGTTATTGCACGATTCATATAATAAAAATAGAAACTTTAATCAGGGCATGGAATATGACGCTTCGCCTCTTTTTCCATAGTGATGACCTCAAGGCCAATGTGGAAGTCCTCGACTGCACGCCCCAAGAGAACGAATTCGCAGTAGTGCTGCGCGCCACTTTGTTTCATCCGCAAGGTGGCGGCCAGCCGTGTGATACCGGCTGGATTGGCGAGAGTCTAGTGCTGCGCGTGGTGCAGGAACCGGATCGAATCATCCACTTCGTTGACCGACCGGTACCGCTCGGTATGACCTGCATCCGCATCGACGAACAGCGCCGTTGTTTTAATACCCGCATGCACTCGGCGGGGCATTTGATCGGCCATTTCATTCAGGCGCTAGGCTGGACGCCGATCAAGGCGCACCACTGGCCAGACGAAGGACGCGTGCAATTCAAGCCGGGGGATGACGCGCAAGAGATCGACGCGCAATCCGTTCAACTCGGTATCGATCAATGGGTCGAACACGACCTGCCACGCCTCACGTCACTGCGCGAAGGCGCGCGGGAAATCGGTTTTGGTGAGCTGCCAGCCTATGGCTGCGGCGGCACCCACGTACGTAGCCTGAAGGATTTGGGCACAGTCACGATCGCGTCCCTTTCGCAGAAGAAAGGCACGCTGTCCGTCCACTACAGCGTGGATTGAGCATTTCGGCCACTGCCCCCGCGCAGAGGCCGGCGCGGGGGAACCGCACGCGCGGATTCCGTTGACTATCGATAGATGGACCTAAAAGAAAATGATGCTAGACGTCGAGCGTCTCGATGAGACGTGCATAAAAAAACTCGCCAACGAAGAAGTCCTCGCCATCCGCGTCAAAGGCTTTTTGCCCGAGCCGCTGGCGATCCAGATTGGCGACAAGATTCTTGCTCCAGGCTTTGAGGGCTACATCAACGCACCGAGTATCGGCCGCATCGGCATGGCGTTTTATGAAGCGGAAAACCAGCCGCTACTGATCGAGGATTATTTCGAGCGAGCCACCAGCAACATCGCCGAACTTCGTCAGCGCTGTGCACCCTACTCTTCGCCTGTCGACACGCTGCGCTGCATGCTCGACGAATCCTGGCCAGCCGGCGCACATCTGGAAAACCTCTACGGACGCAAAATGTATGTCGGTCTTTCGCGCGTGGTGAAACCCGGCGTGTGCTTCCTGGCCCACCACGACATTTTCGCCAAGGACGCGCCGGAGAGTTTTCAGGCCCGCAGCCTCGAGGCGCAATTTGCCTGCAACGTCTACCTGAACATGCCGACCGAAGGCGGCGCGTTGCAAATGTGGGATGACGACATTACGCCGGATCAATTCGACGAAATGCGCGGCGACAGCTACGGCATCGATCCGGCACTGCTCGGCCCGCCGACCCTGGAAGTGCGGCCCGAGCCCGGCGATTTCATCATGTTCAATTCGCGCTGCATGCACTCGGTGACGCCGGGCGTGGCCGATCCGCGCTTGAGCCTTTCCTTCTTTGTCGGCTACCGCGGCAATGCTTCACCCCTGACCTTCTGGAGCTGAAATGTTATCGAACTACCTGGGCGAGTTTCTGGCGCTGGCCACCATCCATTTTCTGGCTGTGGTCGCTCCCGGACCGGATTTCGCTGTCACCATTCGCCAGAGTGTGCGTTTTGGCCGACTGGTCGGAATTTGCACGGCGCTGGGTATCGGCGCCGGCATTTCCGTACATGTGCTGTACACCTTGCTGGGCGTCGGCGCATTGATGCACACCACCCCGTGGCTGTTGACGGTCGCCAAGGTGATTGGCGGTGCCTACATTTTGTATCTGGGGATCAGCCTGCTGCGCAGCAAGCCGAAATCGACACTCGAAGGTGACAAAACTGCCGATGAACCCGTCGCCGGACAAACGTTGTTCAAAGCCTTCAGTACCGGTTTTCTGACTAATGCCACCAACCCCAAAGCCACGCTGTTCTTCCTCGCGATATTCACCACCATCATCAGCGCCAGCACACCGCTGAAGATTCAAGCGCTTTACGGTGTGTGGATGTGTTTTGTGAATGCGCTGTGGTTTGTGGTGGTCGCGCTGTTTTTTTCGAGCAGCAAGGTACGGTTGTTGTTCATGCGCATGGGGCACTGGTTCGAACGCACCATGGGCGTTGTGCTGATTCTGTTTGCCGGACGCTTGATGCTGTCGATGTAATCCCTCGCAAACGCGGCCCGACAGTCGGTGTGGCGGGCGCTGTTTCCAGGCATCACGCGATGCGAAATTGCTCGAACTGCCACTGATCGACCGCCTCGGGCTCGCAGCGCAACAAATGTGTCGGACAGTCCGTTGGACGCCAGTCAGTCTGAACTCCTGTCAGCGTGCCCAGATACGGTCTGGCCAGTTGCAAAACTTCTTCGTGATCCATTTGCTCTGCCTCGACGATGCCTCTGTCGGGATTTCGTACTGCCCAGATGATCCCGGCCAGCACGCCGGCAACCACCTGCAGGCTGGTTGCCGTGTTGAAAGGCGCCACCGCTCTTGCTTCATCCACGGTCAGCAGCGATCCGTACCAATAGGCATTTTTTGCGTGCCCCATCAACAACACACCTAGCGCATCAACTCCTCCACGGGCGATCTCTGCGCACATGATCCGGCGCTTGGTCTGCGGGCGCCAACCTTGTCCGATCAGTTCATTGATCGAGAGCAAAGCATCATCGCAAGGGTGGTAGGCGTAGTGCACAGTAGGGCGATAGATGACTTTCCCCGCCTTTTTTACCGTGAGGAAATCCGCCGTCGAAACGGTTTCGTGATGGGTGATCAGCAATCCCAGACACGCTCCGCCTTCAGGTGTCCAGGTTTTTACCTGCACGCTCGCGCCCGGACGATCCAGGTATATGGCATTGCCGGACCCAAACTGATGTCGCTTGGCGTCGACCGGCCAGGTTTTCTCATGAGTGCCAAGCGACAGTTCAGCGGGTTGGCGTCCCTCACTCAAAAAACCTTCGACCGACCAAGTGTTGACGAACTCATCCGGCACCTTGATGCGTCGGGAGCATTGAGTATCTCGTTCGGCGACATGGATGACTTTCACGTCCATTTCCATTGCCAGCCCGGCCCAGTCCACGCCTGCTCGCGTCTTCGGCACTGGTGTTTTCAACTCCTGCGCCAAACAGGTCAATGCCTCTTTCAGAAAATGAGAAATCAACCCCGGATTGGCGCCGTGAGCGATAAACGCCGTGGGGCCCTTGTCCAGCAATTCACGCAAGCGCAGCATTTGATGACGCATTGCGTAGTTGGTGCGCTCGGAGAGTGACAATGAGGGAGCTTCATATCCGCCTTCCCAAGGCTCGATACAGGTATCCAGATACAACACTCCGGCGCCGGCGCAGTAGCTCACCAGATCAATCGAACTGACATTCACGGACAAATTGACCAGAAAGTCGCCGGCACCCAGCAAACTTTCTAGAATCGGCGCGTAGTTTTCCGGGTTCAGGGCGCTCCTGATGAAGGTGATCCCGTGAGCTTCGAACCACTCTGTGCCCTCCAGGACGGGGGCTACTACAACAATTTTTTTGACGTTGATTTCGGACTGCTTAAGCAGTAGCGGCAACACTGCCTTGGCGATAGAGCCAAATCCGACGAACACGAAGTTTCCTGTAAAGTGAAATTGACCGTCCATTGCCTTTCTCCCCGTGCATGCTTGCACTCAGTGACGCACCGACTCCCGTTCCCGGGTTCAACATCTATATGCGCCCCTTGAAAACAGCTGTCTACTGTCAACATTGACAGGTAGTCATTGAGAACAATTCTCACGACTCCTGAGGCATCCGCTCGCCTTGTTTCATTTCTGCGCCTATTTTGCATCTCTGTGCGACAGATCAAGTTCCAAGACTCCCTCGGCACTCGAGGGTTGAGGCCGGGTTCAACTACACAACAAAAAAGGACCGCGAAGGTCCTTTCTTGTGGGCGCCACAAATCCCGCACAAAAAAAAACGCCGATCATCACTGATCGGCGTTTTTGTGAATTTGGAGCGGGAAACGAGACTCGAACTCGCGACCCCGACCTTGGCAAGGTCGTGCTCTACCAACTGAGCTATTCCCGCAAATGGCGTCCCCTAGGGGACTCGAACCCCTGTTACCGCCGTGAAAGGGCGGTGTCCTAGGCCACTAGACGAAGGGGACACGCTACCCGGAACACATGGTGTGTGTTTCGGTGTCCAGATCCGAGTCCGAAGACCTGGTTCTGGTTTCACTCAGCCCCGCCCGAAAGCAGTGCTGTTTAAAAATGGAGCGGGAAACGAGACTCGAACTCGCGACCCCGACCTTGGCAAGGTCGTGCTCTACCAACTGAGCTATTCCCGCATTGGCGTCCCCTAGGGGACTCGAACCCCTGTTACCGCCGTGAAAGGGCGGTGTCCTAGGCCACTAGACGAAGGGGACACACTACAACATTCACTTCCTACCGCGTTTCGCTGTGTGCTTTACGCTGTAAGTGGCGCGCATTCTATGGATGGATTGGGAGGTCGTCAACCCCCTGATATAAATTTATTTAAATCAATGACTTCGACCTGCTTTAAGGCACCGATCCGACTTTTCCGTCGCCCGACGATTGACGCCTATATTCCGGCAGTCGCCAAGACGTTATAGTCCACCGCACAGTGATGGCAATCTGCACATCATGCGCTAGCATTCATATAAGCGGTGTATGGCCGATACAGATAGAACCCGCCGCGCCAGCTCGTCGAACGGCGCTAGGCGCGTAAATGCCCAACCACTACACTCGCATGCGAACCCTATAAAGAGGCCTTACCGGTGACACCACTCATGATCACCCTGCTAGTAGTAGCCGGGATCGCAATTCTGATCGCCATTGGCTACATGAACCATGTGGTGGAAAACAACAAACTGGAAAAGGCCCGTGCCAAAGTCGAACTCAACGACCGCCTGCGCCGTTGCGGTGAACTGACCGAGACCTTCCCCGGCCAGTTCATGACACCGGCCCTCAAGCTGTTGCTGACTCGCCTGGAACTCAACGTCTGCCAGCGCCTGCTGAACCTTGAGAAAACCAGCGCAGCCACCAAAGCCCGCATCACCGAACTGAATGCACTGGTCGCCCAAGGCGAATCGATCCCGGTCAACAATCCACCGGCGCCGATCCTGACCGAAGCCAAAGCCAAAGACGTACGCTTCCTCCTCGAAGCCTTGCACGGCCAGATCACCCGCGCTGCCCATGACGGCTTCCTGCCACCGAACGAAGCCAAACAATGGATCCGCGAAGTCCGCCACATCCTGGTACTGCTGCACATCGAGTTCTTCAACAACCTCGGCCAACAGTCCCTGCAACAAAACCAACCCGGCCAGGCCCGCCTCGCCTTCGAACGCGGCGTGCAATACCTGCGCAAACAACAAGACCCGCAGATGTATGCCGAACAACTGGAGTACCTGGAGAAACTGCTGGCTCGTGCCAACGCCCAGGTCATGGACAAAATCGCTCCGGTGGAAGGTGAAGAGAACCAACTGACTGCAGGACTCAAGGATGCTGAAGCCGATGCGGACTGGAAGAAGAAAGTCATCTACGACTGATCGCAGATACTGAAAGAGAAGCCACCGATAGGTGGCTTTTTTGTGGGCTCATGTTGGTGTTTCATTTGCAGAAGCAAGGTGAATGACAGATCGCCATCGCGAGCAGACTCACTCCTACAGTTTGGAATGGATGCATTCAACCAGGGATTGGCCAGCTCACACAAAGAGCAACAGCAAAATCAAAAGATCGCAGCCTTCGGCAGCTCCTACAGGGAGTCCCCACTACAAGCAAAACAGCAAGCAGCACCACCGCGGCGCAGCCGTCCCACTCAACAGAATGAGCGTTAGCTCGACTGCAGCTCTTGATCTTGATTCACCTGCCCCGTCGGCAGGCTGAGAGGAGGGATTCATCCGGGGGATTGGCGCGTAGCGCCGTTCGACGAAGTCGAACACATCGAAAGGAGGTGCAGCGCAGCAAACCGGAAGCGATGCCCCCGTATGGATCCCGGAACGAAGGAACCCCGAGCCCCAGCGAGCGGGCCGAACGTTGGGGCCCAGACCTTTGGTTCCTTTGGGGCGTTTGCCAAAGGGACTCGCTGTAAAAGCGAAACCGCCAGCCGCAACACCAAAAAAAACGGATATTCACCCCAACCCCCACAACATGGTCGGCCCAAAGGCCGCCAAGTCAAAAGCGTCAAAGCCGAAAATGCCCAACCATCCCGCGCAACTCACTCCCCAACTGCGCCAGCTCAATACTCGAAGCCGCATTCCCACGCATCGCAATCGACGACTGATCCGCACTCGCGCGAATACTCGTCACACTGCGATTGATCTCCTCCGCCACCGAACTCTGCTGCTCCGCCGCCGCGGCAATCTGCTGATTCATCTGCTGAATCAACGAAACCGCCGCCGCGATACTCCCCAACGCACTCTCAGTCTGCAACGCATCACTCACCGCGAGCTTCACCAACTCACCGCTGCTCTGAATCTGCTGCACCGACGAATGCGCCGCCGAGCGCAATGCACTGACCAGCCGTTCGATCTCTTCGGTCGATTGCTGCGTGCGTCGAGCCAATGCGCGAACCTCATCGGCCACCACCGCAAATCCCCTGCCCTGCTCCCCGGCCCGCGCCGCCTCGATCGCCGCATTCAATGCCAACAGATTGGTCTGCTCGGCAACGCTTTTGATCACACTCAGCACCGTACCGATATTCTGGATTTCGGCACTGAGACTCTCGATGCTTAAGCTGGCCGAATTCGCCGAATCCGCCAGCTGCTCGATCCGCGCCATGCTCTGGCGCACCACCTGCTGACCGCTCTCGACCTTGCCGTCCGCCGTCTGCGCCGCAAACGCCGCTTCTTCAGCGTTGCGCGCGACATCGTGGACGGTTGCGGTCATCTGGTTCATAGCCGTGGCCACCTGTTCGGTTTCTTCCTTCTGACTGCTGACCTCAAGATTGGTCTGCTCGGTGACTGCCGACAACGACTGCGCGGAGCTGGCCAATTGTTCGATACCGGCCTGCAACCCACTGACAATTGTGCTCAACCCCGCGCCCATCTGCTGCATCGCCAGCATCAGTTGGCCAATCTCGTCACGGCGGGTGACTTCCACGGTCGCACTCAAATCACCGGCCGCAATGCGCTGCGCGACATTGATCACACTGCGCAACGGCGCGACGATCAGCCGAGTAATCAGCCACGCCGCAATCAGACCAACCAATAGCGCCAATGCCGAAGAACCCACAATCAACAGGGAGTTCTTTTTCAGCTCGGCCTGCATGGCGGCGTCTTCGGCAACGTAAGCCTGATCCACCCGTTCCATCACTTGTGCCGCGCGCTGATGCAATTGCTCGTAGACAGTTTTTTCCTGTTCGAGCAATCCGGTGTACTCGGCCAGCTTGTCGTTGAAACCGGCAATGTGCCCCGAGACTTCATTGAGCACCGTCAGATACCCATCGTCCTTGACCGTGGACTTCAGCGCTTCGGCCTGGCTCTGGGCTTGCGCGGCCTGTTCGATATTGCCCTTGCCACCACTGTCATCGCCCTTGCGACTTTGATCCAGACGAACCCGCGCCTCATTCATCGCTTGCAGCATCAGCCTCGACACCTGGCTGATCTGATTGGCCTGTTCGATGAACTGCGCACCGTCCTTGCCTTCGGTGTCCTTCAAGGTATAGGCACCGTCGTCCGCCAGCCCGGCCTGCAACACGTCGAGGTTGTTGGCCACGCTGGAGACCGACCAACTGGCCATTTCCAGCGCCAGATCCTTGGTCTGGGTCAACGAGACAAACTCGTCGAACGCCTTGCGATACGCGCCCAGCGACTGCTCGACATCCATCATGACCGGGACGTTGGCCGGCGATTGCGCCTTGAGCTCGTTGGCCAGGGCAATCAAGCCATCCACGCCCTCACGCAAGGCGTCGGCCGTTTTCGGATTACCGCGCAAGGCATACTCCTGCTCGAGCAAACGCACCTTGAGCAACCCGCTATTGAGCGAGGACATCTGTTTCAGTCCGTCGAATCGGTGGCTGATGGTTTGCAGGGACCAGACGCCAATCGCCGCCACCAGTGCAGTCAGCAGCAAAACCAGCACAAACCCGATACCCAGTTTTTTCGCCATACCGAGGTTGGCAAAACGTCCTTGCACGGCCGAAATCATTGCGCGTAGTCCCCTGCCAAAGTCAGTTGTCGAAGAGTCGCAATGGCCATGAACAAGCACAAGTCTCTGGCGTCGGAATAATGGCAAAAAGCTACGCCTGCGTCGTTTTCAGAACATTTGAGGTCGATCCGAACCGGTCTGCCGAAAAAACTGTCGAGCCCGCGGATCACAGGCGTAAGCCACGTTGATGCGATGCCAGTCGCCCCCCTCGCCACTGGGGCTGAAGGCGTCCGGGGCGGACAGCAAAACACCACAACGCTGAGCCTGTGCACGCACTCGTGTCTGATCCGCCACCCGCGCACGTGCCCAGATGAACAAGCCGCCAGTCGGTTTGCCAAACACTTCCCAGTCGGCGTCTTCCAGTGCCTGCAACGCCGCGGCGCGATCGGCATTCAAACGCTGCCGCTGGCGCTGCACCAGTTTGCGATAAGCACCTGTCGCCATCAGGTTGGCCAGCGCCGCCTCGGAAAACCTTGAGGCCCCCAGACCACTGATCATCTTGACCTGGGCAAGCCGCGCAACAATCTCGCTGTCGGCGAGAACAAATCCGACCCGCAACGAACTGCTGAGTGTCTTGGAAAAACTGCCGACATAAATCACTCGCCCTTCATCGTCCAGCGCCGCCAGTCGAGTACCGTTGCCCGTGTGCAGGTCGGCGTAGACATCGTCTTCGATCACGCGCAAATCGTAGGTCTTGCTCAATTGCACGATGCGCTGCGCCACCGCCGGCGTCAGGCAACTGCCAGTCGGGTTCTGGTGATGGCTGTTGATGAACAACGCCGTGGGCTGAAACTGGCGCAGCAACGCCTCGAGCGCGACGGTATCCGGCCCGCTCGGTGTGCGCTGCACTTCAAGCATCTGCACCCCGTGCAGCCGCAACAGGTCGAACAGCGGCGCGTAACCGGGGGTTTCGACTACCACGCAGTCGCCGGCCTTGAACAAGGTTCGAACGATCAGGTCCAGCGCGTGACTGGCGCCGCTCGTGCTCAGCAACTGCGTGCTGCGAGCCTCGATACCGAACAGTCGCAGGCGTTTGACGATCTGCTCGCGCAATGCCGCAAGGCCCAGCGGCGTGCTGTAGTTGAACAGGCTGGCCATGTCGGTGCGCGCCACCTCCCGCAGCGCATAGCTGAGATCGTCAGGCTCGCGCCAGCTCTGCGGCAAACCGCCGCCGCCAAGTTTCAAGCCACTCGCGGCCCCACACACCGCATCACACCAGGCAAGCCGGTCCTCGAAGGGCGACTCATCCTCTGCGCTCGCCGTCGACGGCGACGCTGCCACGATAAATCCCGCGCCCTGACGGGTGGTCAGGACGCCCTGCGAAACCAGCCGCTCGCACGCCTCGACGACACACGACTGGCTGAGCAGATTACCCCGGGCGATTTGCCGAACCGAGGGCAAACGGGTGGCTGGCGGTACCCCGCTTTGCAGGATCCACTCAGTCAGCCCGTCAACAATCTGCTGTACGACGGGCACCATTGCCTGTCGGTCAATTCTCAATTCCATGAGCAAGCAAACTCCTGTCCGTTTTGCTGGCGGCAGTTAATCACAGCCACGCCGCACAGGCTGTGCGACAACGCCGTTAAAAGCGACTGTTCTAATCATTTGATACACATTGTTTAGTGGTTTAAGTGAACTCAACGCAGCCCATAAAAAAACCCGCACGAATGCGGGTTTGTTCAGCCATGTGATTCAGAACGCGGTAACGCCACCATCCACCGCCAACGAATGGCCCGTGGTGAACGCAGCACCGTCGCTGCACAGGTACAACACCGCACTGGCAATTTCCTCGACCTTGCCGATGCGCCCCACCGGATGCATGGCATTGGCGAACTCGCCTTTCTTCGGATCGGCCTCATAGGCACGACGGAACATGTCGGTGTCGATGACTGCCGGACACACCGCGTTGACGCGGATTTTCTTCTTCGCGTACTCGATGGCCGCCGACTTGGTCAGACCGATCACCGCGTGTTTCGACGCAGCATAAATGCTCATCTTCGGCGCCGCCCCCAGGCCCGCCACCGAGGCCGTGTTGACGATCGCTCCGCCCCCTTGAGCCAGCAACAGCGGCAACTGATATTTCATGCACAGCCAGACGCCTTTGACATTGACGCCCATGATCGCGTCGAACTCGTCCATCGAACCGTCGGCCAGTTTGCCCTTCTCGATTTCGATCCCGGCATTGTTGAAGGCATAGTCGAGACGGCCGTAGGTATTGATCACCTCGTCCATCAGATTTTTCACTTCGCTTTCGACGGTAACGTTGCAGCGGACGAAGGTAGCGTCTCCGCCGGCTGTACGAATAAGCGCGACAATGCCCTCCCCTCCGGCAGTATCCAGATCGGCCACCACCACTTTCAGACCTTCGGCGGCAAATGCCTGGGCAGTGGCGCGGCCAATGCCGTTGGCGGCTCCCGTGACTACGGCGACCTGACCGGAAAACGTCATGCTCATTGTTATGTCCTCGAACGGATAGATGCAGGGGGCTGTGTAGACATGCAGCGCAATTGCAGCATAGCGACAAGGGTTTGCCGGACGTCAGCACTATCAGAGGGCTGTTTATGCGCCCATGCGTCGCAGTGATAAATCCATGCCTATGACTATCACTGCATTGGATCGGCGAGCATTCGCCGCATCAGCCAACCTTGCGGCATCGCCCATGAAGGTCTATCAACAAGGCTTCATTCAACTTGAGTGCCTGTCATGACTTCCCAGACCAATCGCCAGTTCCTGCTCGCCAAACGCCCGGTGGGTGCCGCCACCCGCGAGACCTTCACCTATCAGGAAGTGCCGGTCGGGGAACCTGCGGCAGGACAGATTCTGGTCAAGAACGAATACCTGTCCCTCGACCCGGCCATGCGCGGCTGGATGAATGAAGGCAAGTCCTACATTCCGCCGGTCGGTATCGGCGAAGTCATGCGCGCCTTGGGCGTAGGCAAAGTCGTCGCATCGAACAATCCGGGCTTTGCAGTCGGGGACTACGTCAACGGCGCCCTTGGCGTGCAGGATTTTTTCCTCGGCGAGCCTAGAGGTTTCTACAAAGTCGATCCTAAACTGGCGCCGTTGCCGGTTTATCTCTCTGCGCTGGGCATGACGGGCATGACCGCCTACTTCGCCCTGCTCGATGTCGGCGCACCGAAGGCCGGCGACACCGTGGTGCTTTCCGGCGCGGCCGGTGCGGTGGGCAGCATTGCCGGACAGATCGCCAAGATCAAAGGTTGCCGCGTGGTCGGCATTGCCGGCGGTGCCGACAAGTGCAAATTCCTTATTGATGAATTGGGCTTCGACGGCGCCATCGACTACAAGAGTGAAGACGTGGTTGCAGGGCTTAAACGTGAATGCCCGAAAGGCGTCGACGTGTATTTCGATAACGTCGGCGGCGATATTCTCGACGCGGTGTTGAGCCGTTTGAACATGAAGGCGCGCGTGGTGATCTGCGGTGCGATCAGCCAATACAACAACAAGGAGGCGGTCAAAGGCCCGGCCAACTACCTGTCGCTGCTGGTCAACCGTGCGCGGATGGAAGGTTTTGTGGTGATGGACCATGCCGCACAATTCGCTGCCGCCGGGCAGGAAATGGCCGGCTGGATGGCCAAGGGCGAACTCAAGAGCAAGGAAGATGTTGTCGAGGGACTGGAGACGTTCCCGGAGACGCTGATGAAATTGTTCAGCGGCGAGAATTTCGGCAAGTTGGTGTTGAAGGTCTAAAGCACATTCAAAAGGATCTCAGCCTGTAGGCAGCCCATGCAGGAGCTGCCGAAGGCTGCGATCTTTTTACCGCTCGCAGCCATTTATATCAGCTGAGGGAAAGATCAAAAGATCGCAGGCTGCGCCAGCTCCTACAGGGTTTTGTGCAGGGTCTGATCAGGCGATTTCGGCGACGACGGAGGCCAACGCCTGCGCCGGATCAGCGGCCTGGCTGATCGGACGGCCGATCACCAGGTAATCGGAGCCTGCATCCAGCGCCTGACGCGGGGTCAGAATGCGTCGTTGGTCGTCCTGCGCGCTGCCCGCCGGGCGAATCCCCGGGGTCACCAGTTGCAGCGACGGATGCGCAGTTTTCAGCGCCTGGGCTTCCAGTGCCGAGCACACCAGACCATCCATCCCGGCTTTCTCGGCCAATGCTGCCAGACGCAGAACCTGCTCTTGCGGCTCAATATCCAGACCAATACCTGCCAGGTCTTCGCGTTCCATGCTGGTCAGCACGGTGACGCCGATCAGCAGCGGCTGCGGACCGCTACGCTTGTCTAATACTTCACGGCAGGCCGCCATCATGCGCATGCCGCCGGAGCAGTGAACGTTGACCATCCACACGCCCATCTCGGCAGCCGCTTTTACGGCCATCGCAGTGGTGTTGGGAATATCGTGGAATTTCAGATCAAGGAATACTTCAAAACCCTTGTCACGCAGGGTGCCGACGATTTCAGCGGCGCAACTGGTGAACAGCTCCTTGCCCACTTTGACCCGGCACAGTTTCGGGTCCAACTGGTCGGCCAGCTTCAGTGCGGCGTCACGGGTGGGGAAATCCAGGGCGACGATGATAGGAGTCTGGCAGACGGACATTGGGAGGGCTCTCAGGCAGGTCGAAATCGGCGCGCATTGTAGCGGAACCGGCGGCGGCGCGGCACCCGATGATCGGTAAAATCGTCGTGCCAGTCGAGATCAGCATAGCGCTCGCTGCTATTGTGTCGACTCCGATACACAACCGACATGTCGCCAACACGCGCCCGCGCTAGCCTCGCCAGCCGCAATACGTCCTTACATCAGCACTTCCCGCCTCACCGCCGGACGCCTATGCTGAAACCACCACCTCGCAGCCCATCTTTGTGGTTGGCGGCCTACTGGCAGATGAACAGCCCCATGCACAACACCCAAACCACCGTGACGGATGAGCAAAAAGACGACAAGCGCTGGAGCATTCGCGCACTGATCGTCGACGACGACGTGCCGATCCGCGAGTTGATGATCGACTACCTCGCGCGTTTCAACATCCATGCGAGCGGCGTCACCGATGGCACAGCGATGCGCCAGGCCATGCAAGCCGAGCATTTCGATGTGGTGGTGCTGGACCTGATGCTGCCCGGCGAAGACGGCTTGTCGCTGTGCCGCTGGCTGCGCGCCGAATCGGACATCCCGATCCTGATGCTCACCGCACGCTGCGAACCCACCGACCGCATCATCGGCCTGGAACTCGGCGCCGACGACTACATGGCCAAACCGTTCGAACCGCGCGAACTCGTCGCACGTATCCAGACCATCCTGCGCCGCGTGCGCGATGATCGCACCGAGCAGCGGGCGAACATCCGCTTCGACAACTGGCGCCTGAACAGCGTCCTGCGCCAACTGGTCGCCGACGATGGCCTGGTGGTGCCGCTGTCCAACGCCGAGTTTCGCCTGCTCTGGGTGTTTATCGAACGCCCGCGCCGGGTGCTCAGCCGCGAACAATTGCTCGACGCTGCGCGCGGTCGCTCAATCGAAGCGTTCGACCGCAGCATCGACTTGCTGGTCTCACGCCTGCGACAGAAACTCGGCGACGATCCAAAAGCCCCGCAGTTGATCAAAACCGTACGCGGTGAAGGTTACCTGTTCGACGCCCGAGACATCGGCTGATGCGGGCGCGCTTCGACACTCTGTTCGGCCGGCTGTTTGGCGTGCTGTTCGTGGCGATCGTCCTGGCGCACTTGCTCGCTTTTACCTGGTTCCGCCTCTACGGCCCGCCACCGCCTCCGCCACCACCGGAACTCTCCCAAAATATCGAAGGCCAACCGTCGCCGCACGATTCTCGCTACCCGCACCGCCCACCGCGCCCCTGGTTCGGCGGCCCGATCGTGCCGCTGACTTTTCAGTTCATCACCTTGATGGTCGCCGCGTGGTACGGCGCCAAGTTGCTCAGTCGGCCGATCCAACGCCTGAGCGACGCCGCCGAACGTCTCAGCGAAGACCTCGACAGCCCCCCGCTGGACGAGTCAGGCCCACGCGAGGCGCGGCAAGCGGCGCACACCTTCAACCTGATGCAGCGGCGCATTCGTGAACAAGTCCAGCAACGTGCGCGCATGCTCGGCGCGGTGTCCCATGACCTGCGCACCCCCTTGTCACGACTGAAATTGCGCCTGGAGAACATCAGCGACGACAAGCTGCAAAGCCAGATGCGGCAGGATTTGAACGACATGATCGCCATGCTCGACGCCACCCTCACCTACCTGCATGAGCAACGCACCAGCGAAGCCCTGCAACTGATGGACGTGCAGGCGCTGGTCGAATCATTGTGCGAAAACGCTCAGGACCAGGGCGCGGACGTACACGTCAGCGGCCATTGCGCACCGCTGCCGGTGCAACCGATGGCGCTGCGTTCCTGCCTCAACAACCTGATGGATAACGCCCTGCGTTACGCCGGGCAGGCGCGCATCGAATTGCACGATCAGCGCGAGCAACTGCTGATCTGCGTGATCGACCATGGGCCGGGGATTGCCGAGGACAAACGTGAAGCGGTGTTCGAACCATTCTTTCGTCTGGAAGGATCGCGCAACCGCAATTCCGGTGGCGTCGGGCTGGGCATGACCATCGCCCGTGAAGCGGCGCAGCGACTGGGCGGGCAATTGAATCTGGAGGAAACGCCAGGCGGTGGTCTCACCGCCATCATTCGCCTGCCGCGCGCCTGAAAAGCCAAAATCCCGGTAGGCGTAAGCCTGCCGGGATGGGGGCTTTACAGTCGACATCAAGATCGACGGATATGCCCCAAGCCAAAAACCTTGAAGCGCCCTTAAACCCGAGCCTGACTCTTACTCCAATCCGTCAACAAACTATAAGCCACCGCCAAAAGCGTAGGCCCGATAAACAACCCGATAAACCCGAACGCAATCAACCCGCCAAACACCCCAAGCAACACAATCACCAACGGCAAATTCCCGCCTCGGCTGATCAGATACGGCTTGAGCACGTTGTCCACGCCACTGATGATAAACGTCCCCCAGATCCCCAAAAACACCGCCATCCCGTACTCGCCCTTCCAGGCCAGCCAGGCAGTGGCCGGCACCCACACCAACGGTGGGCCCATCGGAATCAGACTCAGCAGAAACGTGACGATACCCAAGACCAATGCCCCAGGCACCCCGGCAATCAGGAACCCGATCAATGCCAGAACCGCCTGCGCCGCTGCCGTGCCGATCACCCCGTTGACCACTCGCTGCACCGTCCCGGCAACCAGTTCGATGTAGTACCCGGCGCGATCGCCAATCAAACGCTCCAGCAAACCGTGCACGAACGCCGCCAGACGCGGCCCGTCGCGATAGAAAAAGAACACAAAGACAATGCTCAGTGACAGCTCGAGAATCCCGCCGCCGATCTGCGCACTGCGCGCCAGCAACCAGTTACCGACCTGCCCCAGATAAGGTTTGATCGACACCATCAACGCGGCGCCCTGCTGATCGATGCTGTCCCAAATGCCGACCAGCCGTTCGCCCACTAGCGGCACACTGCCGAGCCAGGTCGGCGCCTCCGGCAAACCGTCGACCTGCACATCCTTGATGAACGCCGTCGCGTCACGCACGTGATCGGCCAGGTTGAAGCCCAGCCAGACCAACGGTACCGCCACCAACAACATCCAGCCCAGGGTCAGAACCGCCGCCGCCAGCGATTCACGGCCATTGAGCAGCCGGGTCAAAAGACGCATCAGCGGCCAACTGGCAAACGCCAGTACTGCGCCCCAGAACAGCGCCGACCAGAACGGCGCCATCACCCACAGGCTGGCGCCAAACAACACCAGCAGCAGGATCTGCACCAGCAGTCGATCGTTATTGAGCATGTAAGGTCTCGAGAAAGTCAGTCAGGCAAAGAGTAGGCGAACACGCGGCGCGCGCTCGCCCGATGCAGCTTATCGCAACAGATCAATGCGCAAACCTGTGCCATCGATACTCCCGGTTTCCATCCGCGCCGCGCGCACACCCTGATTGATCAATGCCTGGCGCCAGGCCTCGGCTTTCGGCCCGGACACTGTCACTCGCTGCGTGGTATCGAGATTCAGTCCACGGGAAATCAGGCGCAACCACGTGTCATCCGGGTCATTGACGAGTTTGGGGAAATCCAGCTCGCCGGTGCTCTTGAGCTGGCGCAACAGGGTCGCGGAGGTCGGCAGCAGCTCACCCAGCGGCGCAGCCGCTTCGAACTGTTCGACATGCAGATAGGCTCTGCGATTGCCCCGCGTGATGCTGTAGAGCGCCACCAGCGTGTTGTCCCGCGGCGCGGCCAGCCTCAGCAACAAGTACGCCTGTTGCTCGTCGGCGCCGTACAGTTTGGCATTGCCGAACACTTCGTTGGCCCACAGGCTGCTTTCGCCGCAGTCGCGGGCCTGGCACCAGAACAGCAACTCGGCGTCCTGCTTTTGCAGGGCCTCGCGGGCGGCGGTGAAGGCTTCGGTGGCGGCGTGTTCGGGTGGCAACTCGTAAGTGACCGAGGTGGTCTGGCCACGGGCAGTGACCTGACCGTCAAAGCGCAACTGGCCGCTGATCTTGCGGATCGAGCCCAATGGGTAAATCCGCTCCTGCTCTGCCGGAGGGCGATAGTCGACGATTTTCGCGTCGGCCAGTCGCGGCACGATCTGCAGGTCCTGACTGCCCAGCACATCGGCGGCGAACGAAATGGAACTGAAGCAGCACAGCGCCAACAGACTAAGTGATCGCATAGTCAGGCTCATCGGATCGGCATGGCTTGGCGGATCGGGGTCGTAGCGGTATAGAAATCCATCGTGGTTGTCTCCCATTTCAACCCGCCCAGCCTCGACAGTTGCCCGGTGCAAGTCAAGGAATGGCGAAGAACCGATTGAAACAGTCTGCGACAAGATCCGCACCGGCCTCGTCGTTCAGGTGCAAATGGTGCCCGCCGGGCAGCTGTTCCCGGCTAAAGGGTAGACGCTCCAGCAGCTCAGGGTGTTTGGCCAGCATGCCGTCCGCCGCGACCACCAATTGCGCCGGGCAACCGATGCGCTGGACGAAGGCCATCGCCTGCTCCTGAGTCAGGCGCAGCGGCGATGGCAGGGTCAGGCGATTGTCGGTGCGCCAGGTGTAACCGCCAGGCACCGGCATCAAGCCGCGCTGAGCCAGCAACTCTGCGGCCTCCCGACTGACCGCGACCAGGCCTTTCATCCGCGCCTCGATGGCACGGTCGAGGGTGGTGTAGACCGGTTTGCGCTTCTCGCGCAGATCCAGTTGCGCCTGCAGAGCCATGCCCATGCGCTCGGCAGCGTTTTCGCCCTTGTCTGTAGGAGGAATCACCCCATCGATCAACGCCAGATGAGTGATCCGATCCGGCAACGATCCCGCCAGCACCATGGAAACAATCGCGCCCATGGAATGCCCGAGCAGGCCGAAACGCTTCCAGCCCAGTTGCTCGGCGACTTGCAGTACGTCATGGGCGTAGTCCCACAGCGCATACCCGGCGCCGTGCGGCCGATGCCCGGAATGCCCGTGCCCAGCCATGTCCAGCGCGATAATGCGCAGGCCTTTGAGCTTCGGCGCGAGACGGGCAAAGCTGTTGGCGTTGTCGAGCCAGCCATGCAAGGCGATGACCGGCACACCGTCCTCGGGTCCGAACAAATGCGCGGCCAGTTCGATATGCGGCAGGCTCAGGCGCACTTCTTCGAAGGTAGGGCTCATGCGCATTCCTTGTCCTGGCGGTTTTCCCAGCGGCTAAACAGGTTTTTCAGCAAGCGTGCCGTGTCCTGCGGACGCTCAAGGGGAAACATATGCCCACCGGGCATGCTCAGCGCCTCACCTTGGGCAAGCCGCGAAACGAAGCGCGTGTGATGGCGCATGACCACCCGGCTCGTGTGTCCACGCACCACCGCCAGCGGCACCTGCAACTGGCGGGTGCGGCCGGGGCTGGTGTGCGGCACGCCGCGATAAATGCTGATTTCGGTGGCCGGGTCGAAACGCAGACGCAGCTTGTCGCCTACCTTGTGCAGGCCATGTTGCAGGTAAGCGTCGAAGCATTCCGGGTCGAACCCGCGAAACAGGCTCTTGCCGGCGAAATAGCTGCGCGCACTGGCGAGATCGGTAAATTCTTCACGTCGGCCAAGGGTGCGGCCGGCCGGGGTCAGTCTGTCGATGAAACCGAAGCGCTTGGCCGCGCGGATCACCCATTGGTCAGTGCGGGTCAGCACCGGCGAATCGAGCATCACCACGCCGCGATACAACTCAGGGCAACGCAACGCCGCATGCAGGTGCAGCACACCGCCAAAGGAGTGACCGACGCCCCACACGGGCTGATCTTGCTGTTGCAAATGGTGGATCAATTCGTCGACAAGGTTGTACCAGTTGTCATCCGCCGGAAAACGCGGGTCATGGGCATGCTGCTCCAGATGCGCGACCCGATACTCGGGCGCCAGCGCCGCGAACAACTTGCCGTAGGTGCCCGAGGGAAACCCGTTGGCGTGGGCGAAAAAGATAGGTTGCGACATACGGGCAAATCCATGAGCGGGAAACGTGGCGTTGATTGTCCGTAAGACCGCGCCCGGCGGCAATGACCGTAACTGCCAGGAATGATGGCAATGTTGCTTTATCCATAGGTGAACCGCACCAGTCGTCGCAAACTCTGCGCACCTGTAATTTCTGACAGTTGACTGCTCACCTGCCTTGCCGAATAACTAGGGTCGGTCACCAGCTGCGGACGCCTACCTTCATGCACACTCAAACACCTACAGTTGCTGTGATGGATTCACGAGGGCTGAAGATTGCCACGGTGTCCTACTGTCGTGACATCCCCGGTGGAACGGCCGAACCGCGAATTTATCGCCAACGTTTCGACGCTGTCGGTCGTCTGACTGACGTCTGCGATCCTCGCCTGCACGCTCTGCGAGAAAACAACCCGGATGCCCGCACCAACCTTAAAGTGCTTTCCAGCCTCTCAGGCATTTCCCTGAACAGCGAAAGCGTAGATGGGCTAACTCGGCTGACACTGCCGGGCGCCGCAGGACAACGTCTCATCGACTGGGACGGGCTGCTGACGCAGACTTTGACCCAGTACGACTTCATGATGCGCCCGGTCAGAGTCGTCGAACAGGAACAAGGAAGAAATGCCAGAAACTGCGGCTTCTTCACTTATGGTGACTGCATGCCGTCATCGGCAACGCGCAATCAGTGCGGACGAATTGTCCGTCATGATGACAATAGCGGCACCGAATTTTTTCCGGGTTACACACTGAACGGTGATCAACACGCTTGTGTTCGACACTTCCTGGCAGAACTCGATGAGCCTGACTGGCCTGAAACCGAGTCTGAAAGAAACCTGTTACACGAACCCGGTAACGGCATGACAACTCATATTGTCTACAACGCTATTGGGGAATCAGTTAGCCAGCAGGACGCAATGGGCAATACCAAACAACTGCATTTGAACGTTGCCGGGCAACTGGAGCAAATCAGCCTGAAAATCGTCGGAGATTCGCAAGACTGCCTATTACTGCACGATATCCAGTACAACGCGTGCGATCAGGTGATGCGCCAGACAGCCGCCACTGGCGTGATCAGCCAGAATCTATACGATCCGCAGAATGGCCGCCTTGAGGAAATCATTGCCGGGACAGTCAACCAGCCCCCCCTGCAACATCTGGTTTATGGCTATGATCCGGTGGGCAACATCCTCAGCATCAAAGACATGGCGCAGCGCACGCGTTTCTTTCGCAACCAGAGAATCGAACCGGTCAGCACGTTTACTTATGACAGCCTTTACCAATTGATCTGCGCCACGGGCTGGCAACGAAGCAATACGGCTAATGGCCCTGATGAACCGGTCTTTACTTCCCCTCCAGATTCCGCCCAGTTGGAAAACTACCGCCAGACGTACGCGTACGATGCTGCCGGCAACCTCACGACACTTGTTCATTGTGCGTCGAGCCAGAGCTGGACACAGCGCACGGCAATTTCCAGATATAGCAATCGCGGCCTGGAGCAAGCGGTCGGCGGCGCTCTACCCGACGAGGGTGAAATTGCCGCCGCATTCGATGCCAATGGCAACAGAAAAACGCTGCAGCCTGGGCAGAATATGCATTGGAGCGCCGGCAGACGATTGCGTCAGGTTGATCAGGTCAATCGCAAAAATGCAGCGGATGACTGCGAACGCTATGTCTACGATGGCATGGGTCAGCGCAAGCGCAAAGTACGCCTTGTACAACAGGCAGGCGCCGCGCAAACACACGAAACGCGCTACTTGCCAGAGCTGGAAATACGCTCCCGGCCTGACGAAACCCTGCACGTCATCTCAGTGCAGGCGGGGCGTTGCCGGGTTGAAGTTCTGCACTGGTCGAGCAAGGGCCCGACAGCCAATCAATATCACTACAACTTCAGTAATCATCTGGGCTCGAGCATGCTGGTGCTCGACCATCAGGGCACGATCATCAGCGAGGAGAACTACTTCCCCTACGGTGGGACCTCGTGGTGGGCAGGCCCGGACCTGATTCGAGCGCGTTACAAGACACGCCGTTATGCTGGCCAGGAGCGCGATGCCACAGGTCTTTATTACTACGGGCAACGCTTCTACGCGCCTTGGCTGATGCGCTGGATCAGTCCCGATCCAGCGGGAGTTGCAGATGGTCTGAATCTGTTTTTGATGGTGCGCGGCAATCCAGTCCGTTTTTTCGACCAACAAGGACTGACAGGCGTCGATACCGCCAAGGCGGCCGGCGCGACCGCCGCTCGTGAGTTTGTGAGCGCGGCAATTGCCACGGCCGTGCAAGCGGCTTTCGTAGGTTTCCTGCCTCCAGCGCACATAACGGTGACCATTGCTGGTGTAGCGGCGGGGGCAATCACGGGCGGCATGAGTGGATATGCCGGTGCCAACTGGGCGCAAAGCGCGATACCCAACAACGATCCGGGAAGCTGGGGGCCTCTGGCGGCGAAAATAGGTGGTGCAGCATTAGGTGCGGCCCTAGGCGCCGCGCCTTCCCTTTTAGGCATGCTCGATCCGAAAGGCAATACAGCGGCGGCCAGTCAGATTGGCAGCGCCTTTGGTACGTTTTATAGGGAAATGTCGGCCCAATATCTCGCCAACGTTGGCCCAAAGAATCCTTCTGTCGGTCGTGTCGACCTGCTCACGGGAACTGCCAGTGTAGCGGCAGCCGGGCTGGCATCAGGCCTCACCGGGCTGGGCGGTGCCAAGCTGTTTGGAGCTGATGCTACGGGAAACGCTCTGCAGTCCATCCTTTCCGTCTCGGCGGTAACGGCGACCAGTGCTGCCGCAGCCTCTGTCACGAGGGGATTGCGAGGTACGCAGACCAAACCGTCGAGCAAAAGCGAACCCGCCTTCAACAAGGACGACGCGGTTGCCGGCTACAGCAGCCGCCATTTCTTTTTATCTCTGGGGCAACTCGCCAATTTGGCCGTCGCGCGGATCCCTGGGTACGGCGACCTGGACCTGAACACTCGAACAGCAATCAGCCGGGCAGTCGTCAGCGCCGTCGGCGACATCCGCTCGACGTTTGTCACGATTGCGAAGCCTGGCTTTAGCGCAGAACTGGGACAAACCTCTTGGGATCTAGAGAAAAACCAGTATGGCGCTGCCATTAACCGAGACAGCCCACCTGATTCGAGCAACCCGGATTTTGACCCGGCCGCCACTGAAATCCTGCATTTCGTTAGCGAGACGGGTCCTGGACAACGGAAGTATTCCCGGTCACAACTGAGGTTCTGACCGGGGCAAAACCTCAGCAAACTGCTGCAATCAGCGCGCCGGCGGTTGCTCACCTAACGGCACCACCGCCATGGTCAATCGCGACACACAACTGGCCTTGCCTTCATCGCTGGTCAGGCGGATATCCCAGACATGCGTGGTGCGGCCGATGTGAATCGGCTTGGCCACCGCTGTCACCCGGCCACTGCGCAGACCGCGCAAATGGTTGGCGTTGATCTCAAGCCCCACGCAATAAAACTTGCTCGCGTCGATGCACAAATAGCTGGCCATCGAACCGACGGTTTCCGCCAGCACCACCGACGCGCCGCCGTGCAGCAAGCCATAGGGCTGATGCGTGCGGTGGTCGATGACCATGCTCGCGGTCAGCGACTCTTCGTCGAACGCTTCGAAACGGATGTCGAGCACTTCGCCGATGGTGTTTTTCTGAATCGCGTTCAACTGCTCGATGTTGGGAGTGGTACGCCACAAGCTCATCGCAGACTTCCTTTGTTGTTTTAGTCGTCGCTCAATCCTGCCACAGCACCGCCTCGCTGCGCGCGCTCCATTCTTCGAATCGGGCGCCGTAGGTGTCTTCGATGACGTTGCGTTTGATCTTCAGTGTTGGTGTCAGGAAGCCGTTTTCCACTGCCCAGCTGTCCTTGACCACCACCAGCCGGCGCAGTTGCTCGTGCTTGTCGAGCACGGCGTTGACCTCCTCCAGCAGCTTTTCCAGGCTCGAATGCAGGCTCGCTCGCGGCTCTTCCTGATTGACGCTCGAGAGCACGCACAGGCCCAGCGGCGCACTCAGGCCATCACCGACCACGCACACCTGCTCGATTCGCGAATGCACCGCCAGACGGTTTTCGATCGGTGCCGGCGCCACGTACTTGCCTTTGCTGGTCTTGAAAATCTCCTTCAACCGCCCGGTTAATCGCAGACGTCCCTCGGCATCCTGTTCGCCCTTGTCGCCGGTGCGCAGAAAGCCGTCTGCGGTGAGGGGCTCGGCAGTTTTCTGCGGCTCCTTGAAATAGCCAAGCATGTTCGCCTGACTGCGCACCTGGACCTCGCCGGATGCATCGATGCGCACCTCGACATCCGGGCACGGTTTGCCGATCCAGCCCTGTTTGTATTCGCCGGGCAAACAGATGTGCGAGTAACCGCAACCCTCTGTCATGCCGTAGACCTCCAGCACATCGAGGCCGAGTTTCTGATACCAGGCGAGCAATGTCTGCGGCACAGGTGCTGCACCGGACAGGGCCACGCGCAAGGCGTCCAGCCCCAGGCCCGCCAACACCTTGTGCCCGACCCGCTTACCGATGAAGGGCAGACCGAGCAGCAAGTCCAGACGTTTCGCCGGGATCTTGCTGTAGACGCCCATCTGGAATTTGGTCCAGATCCGCGGCACCCCGAACATTGCCGTCGGCCGCGCCCGCTTCAGATCGGTGATGAAGGTGTCGAGGCTTTCGGCAAAGTACACGGTCTGCCCGGTATAAATCGAGGCCATTTCAACGAACATGCGTTCTGCGACGTGGCACAACGGCAGGTACGACAGCAGCCGATCGTTCTCGTTGAGCCCGAACAGCTGCGTGCCACGGCTGGTGGCGAACCCCAGATTGGCGAAACTGTGCATCACGCCTTTGGGCAGGCCAGTGGTGCCGGAAGTGTAAATGATGGTCGCCAGTTGCTCGGCGGCGGGACGGGGGTCGTCCTGGATCGGCGAACTGCGTTGCAACTCAGCCCAGCTGAAACTGAAATCGCCGGGCGGATGCAGCGGCAGGCTGATGGTCGGCAAGCCCGCCGGCACGCCTGTCGACATGCTCGGCCAGTCATCAAGTTTGCCGATAAATGCGAGCACGCTCTCCGAGTGATTGAGCACTTGTGCGACGGAGTCGGCCGTCAGGTTGGGATACAGCGGCACTGAAACGTGCCCGGCCATCCAGATGGCCAGGTCGGCGATGATCCAGTGCGCGCAGTTTTTCGAGATCAGGGCGATATGGCTACCTGGCGGCAACTCCCGTGCACGCAGCCAGTGTGCGGCGCAGCGAGCCTGATGGCCGACGTCGGCCCAGGTCAGCGTCTCGACCTCGCCACCACCGATTGGCTGCACGAGAAAGCGCTGGCGTGGATGCCGGGCTTCACGCTCGTAAAACACGTCCAGCGGCAAACGGAATGCGGCAGACATGCGACTCGCTCCTGTTTTTTAGGTCTGGAGCAAGCGTAGTCAACCAAGCAAGTGCTTGGTTGGAATTTTTACTAAAAGAAACAAGATCAAAAGATCGCAGCCTTCGGCAGCGCCTACATGAGAATGCGATCCCATGCAGGAGCTGCCGAAGGCTGCGATCTTTTGCTTTAAGGATGCTTGAGGCTGTTGAGGGTCATCGAGCCAATCAGCAGTTCACCACTCTCAAGCTCGGCCAACCCAGCCGTGCCGACCTTTTCCGGCGGATACCCGGCGCCATGCTGCAGATAGCTGAGCAAATTGCCCACCAGCGGATTGTGACTGACCAGCAGCGCATTGCTCACCGAAACCAGCTGATCGGTGACTTTGTCCGGATCGACCTCCGGCGTCAGCCACTCGACCGTGCGGATCTCGGGCTCGAAGCCCAGCGCCTCGCGGACAATCTGCGCGGTCTGTTGCGCGCGCAGGTACGGGCTGGCGTAAATCGCGGTAATCGGTTGCCCGATCAACTGCGCAGCGCTGCGCAATGCCTCTTCACGGCCATGCTCGGTCAGCTCCCGTTCGGAGTCGGGGCACGAGCCATAAGGCACGGCTTCACCGTGACGCAATACCCAGAGTTTCATAGCTTGGGTTCCTCATCGCGAACCGGATGCGGTGCTGGCGGCACGGCATGCGGCGCCTCACCTTCGGGCGCACGCGGCGCTGGCCAGTCGGCAAACGGCCAAGGCTTCTGGTCGCTGTGAAAACTGCCGAAGCGGCCGATCTGCGCCAGAAACTGGCTCAGGCTGTCGCCGAAATTCATCAGGCTGGCGCTCGGTGCGCCATAGATCAAACGATAGATCAGTTGCACCAGCACCACTGCGCCGAGAATGAACTGCGCCACTTGCCAGACCAGCAGGTAGATGATCATCCATAACACCCGCAGGAGGATGGATTCGTACCTGGCTTCGGATTTTGATTCGTTCATGTTCAGCTCCCCTACCCGTGAATAACAGCAGTCAGTTGAAACCACTGGTGGAAATAAAGTCGACGTCGGTTTTCGGCTCGGCCCGCATCAACAGTTCGATGACCTGTTCCAGCGTGCGCCCCTCGAACAGGATCGCGTGCAAGCCTGCGACCAGCGGCATGTAGACGCCGACTTCCTGGGACTTGGCTTTCAGCACTTTCAGGGTATTGACCCCTTCGGCGACTTCTCCGAGGCGCGACACCGCCTCCTCAAGGCTCAGGCCCTGGCCGAGGGCGAATCCGACCTGATAGTTGCGGCTTTTCGGCGACGAGCACGTGACGATCAGATCGCCAACACCCGCCAGACCGAGGAAGGTCATCGGGTTGGCGCCCTGATTCACCGCAAACCGGGTCATCTCGGCCAAGGCGCGGGTGATCAGCATGCTCTTGGTGTTCTCGCCCATTTCCAGCGCCACCGCCATGCCGGCGATGATCGCGTAAACGTTTTTCAACGCCCCGCCCAGTTCGACACCAAAACGGTCGGCGCTGGCATAAACACGAAAGGTGCGGCCATGCAGCGCGGCTTGCACCTGTTTGCACAACTCTTCGTCTTCACTGGCGACCACCGTGGCCGTCAGCGCATGTTCGGCGATTTCCCGCGCCAGATTCGGCCCGGACAACACGCCGATGCGCGCCTGCGGGGCGATCTCTTCGAGGATCTGACTCATCAGCTTGAAGGTCTGGGCTTCGATGCCTTTGGTCAGGCTGACCAGCATCTTGCCGCTCAGACGCTCGGCGTGCGCGGCGAGCACTGTGCGCAGTGCGCTGGACGGCAGCGCAACAAAGCACAGATCGCAGGCGTCGAGGGTCTGCTGCAAGTCGGTGACCGCCGTCACTCCCGGCAGAATCTTGATGCCTTTGAGGTAACGCGGATTTTCGCGATTGACCCGGATGGCCTCGGCCTGCTCGGGGTCACGCATCCACTGCAGGACTTGATGGCCGTTCTCGGCCAATAAATTGGCCACGGCGGTACCAAAACTTCCGCCTCCCAGGACCGCAATCGGGCGCTGCTCAGTCATATGCAATCCGTTAATCCATACCAGTGGCGATGCCGGCATTATACGGGGCGACCCGGTCGCGGCCAGCCCCTGCGTCAATAACCGACAGTTATAGGAAGAAGACCAATAAAACCTGGGAAAATGCCCGCAACGTAACTGGAAAAGTCGCTGTCCTCGGTTAACATGCGCGCCAATTCTTCGTTCGATAGGCCGCGTCGTGTTTTTCGCTCCTCCCCCACCGCGTTCTTCCCTGCTGCTGGCGCTGTTGTTCAGCCCGGTGCTGCTGGCGGACGACCTGTTCATGGACAGCCAGGCGCTGCCGCAGGTACTGACGGCCACTCGGCTAAAACAGACGCCGGCGGAAGTGCCGGGGAGCATGACCGTACTCGACAGCGAACTGATCAGCGCCAGCGGCGCCCGCGACATCAGCGAACTGCTGCGGCTGGTGCCGGGCATGATGGTCGGCAACATCAGCGGCAATCAGGCGGCGGTCAACTACCACGGCACCAACGCCACCGAAGCGCGGCGCATGCAGGTATTGATCGACGGCCGCTCGGTGTACCGCGCAGGTCTGGCCACGGTGGACTGGAGCGATATCCCGGTGGCCATGGAGGACATCGACCGCATCGAAGTCTTTCGCGGCCCGAACACCGTCAGCTACGGCGCCAACGCGCTGATGGCGGTGGTCAATATCATCACGCGCCACCCGGCGGACAGCCACGGCACGCGGCTGAAAATCACCCGGGGTCAGCGCGGCATCAATGACTTTTATGCCAGCCAGGGCACCGGATGGAATGGCGGTGATCTGCGTCTGTCGCTGTCCGGCCAGGAGGATGACGGTTTCGACAGCGATCGCACGGGCGCCGATTACCGTGACAGCCGCCGCTTGAACCGCTTCAGCCTCGCGGTCAGCCACACGCTGAATGACAACCAGAGCCTCGACTGGCAGGTCAACGCGAAGGACGGCAACAATCAACGGCCTTATACCTACCGCCCGGTGTTCTCGGGGATTACTGACAGCGGCAACAATTCCGACGTTGTCGCCAAGGACTATGCCGGCTCGGTGCGCTGGAATCTCGACATCAATCCCGAGCACAGTCTCTATGTACAAGGTTCGGCGCAGCACTGGGATCGTCAGCAGGTGTGGCGCGCCTGTGATGCCGAGGTCTCCTTCAGCCCGGAGCTGACACAGCTGTGGCAGCTCAACCCGAATTACACCGAACGTTTAGCGCGCAACATCACACGCTTCACCGGCCCGGGCGCAGCGCCCGGCACGCCGCAGGAAATGGCGCTGGCCAACCAGGTGCTCGATCAGTGGCGCAACGGCGCCAGTCAGACGTTATGCGGCGACATCGACCAAAGCGCCCGCGAGTCACGCTACGACCTCGAACTGCAAGACACCCTCAGCCTGTCCGACAGCCTGCGTCTGGTCAGCGGCCTGAACTATCGTTACGACCGCGCCAGTTCCGAGACCTACTTCAACGGCACGCTGGACGACACCACGTATCGTGCGTTCGGCCAATTGGAGTGGCGCGCCACTGAACACTGGCTGTTGCAGGGCGGTGCGATGTTCGAAGACACGCAACTGATCGGCAGTTCGCTGACCCCACGCTTCGCGATCAATTACCTGATCAACCCGCGTCACGGCCTGCGCGCGGTGTACTCGGAGGCGATCCGCTCGCCGGACATGTTCGAGAACAACGTCAACTGGAGCTATCAGGTCAGCAAACTGCGACCTTCGGCGTACGGCAAGTCTTCGGCGCGCTATTTCGTCAAGACGCGCGGCCCCGGCGATCTCGATCAGGAACACATGCGCTCGCGAGAGCTGGGCTACAACGGATACTTCGCCGAGTGGGGTCTGGCGGTCGACGTCAAACTGTTCTACGACGAGATCACCGGGATGATCAGCGAACCGCTGCGCAACAATCAGTACATCGCCAGCAACGCCAACAGCTCACGTTTTCGCGGCACCGAAACCCAACTCGACTGGCGCGTGAACACGGTCGACCGCTTGCGCTTCACTTACGCTTACGTCGACGCCGAAGCGAGCAATCCGCTGGATCAGCAATTTACCGCCAGTCACAGCGGTTCTGCCGGATGGCTGCGCGACTGGGGCCACGGCTGGAACAGCGCCCTCTTCTATTACGGCGACAACGCGCTCAACGGCTATCGCTTCGAGCGCATCGACTCCCGAATAGCCAAACGCATCACGCTGGGCAAGGCCCAACTGGAACTGGCCGGCGTGCTGCAGCAGCGCCTCGATCACGAGCCGACCACCTTCGTCGACAACAATTACGACGAACGCCGCGTGATGTATGTCAGCGCCGAGCTGGAGTTCTAGCATGCGCCACGGTCTGCCAAGGAAGACGCCGACCCTCGGCCATTGGCTGGCCGGCCTTGGCCTGTTTATGACCGCGTGGCTGCACGGCATGGCGGTGCAGGCCGCCGACATTCTGTTGACCGGCGCCGAAGAAAGCCCCGGCGTGCAGGCTTTCGTGCAGGCGCTGAGCGAATTGCGTCCCACCGACAACGTGCGTTTCCAGCCCTTGGCCAGTCTGCCCGCGCCAGGCAAATTGCCGGCCAGCCTGCGCCTGATTCTGCTCGACCTGCCAAGCCTCGACTGGCGCCTGCAAGAACCTCAAGGCCCGGCGACGCTGGTGCTGCGCATCAGCCGTCTGCAAGCCCGACAACGCCTCGGCGCGGCGCAACCAGCGCACCTGAGTTTGCTCTGGAGTGATCCGCCACTGAGCCGCCAGCTGCAATTGATCCGACGCATCCTGCCTCAGGCGAGCCGGATTGGCGTGTTGTTCGATGAACACAGCGAGTTCCTCCTCAAAGAACTGCTTCTGGCAGCCGAGCCGATGAATCTGCAAGTGGTCAGCCAGCGCTGGGACAACACTCACGACAGCCGCCCCCTGCAAGCCGTGCTGAAAAACAGTGACGTGCTGCTGGGCCTGGATGACCCGGATTTGTACAACCCGAAGACCGCGAAAAATCTGCTGCTCAGCAGCTATTCCCGGCAAATGGCGCTGGTCGGGCCAAACGCCGCGTTCGTGCGCGCCGGCAGCCTGGCCAGCACTTACAGCGACCAGAGCGATTGGCTGAGCGTTCTCGACCGGTTGCTCGACCAGCCGCCGATACAGTGGCCGCGATCGCTCTATCCCGAACGCTTTAAGGTCTCAAGTAATGCCCAGGTCGCTCGTTCCTTGGGTATCGAACCGCTGAATGAAGCGTCTGTCGCCAGCGCGTTGGCTGAAGGAGAAAGCCGCCCATGAATTTTCGTCGTTGGGACATCAACACCCGTACCCAATTGATCAGCCTCGGCCCGGCGCTGTTGCTGACGTTGTTGTTGATCAGTTTCTTCACGTTCGTGCGCATTCAGGATTTGCGCCAGGAGCTGAACCACACCGGTCAACTGATCGCCAACCAACTGGCGCCCGCCACCGAATACGGGGTGATTTCCGGCAACAACGACGTGTTGGAAAGTCTGCTCAAGGCGACACTGGCAACGCCCAACGTGCGCTTCCTTGAAGTACAGGACAGCGCCAACCGGATTCTGGTGTATGTCGAACAACCGGCGGATTCCCACAGTCGTCCGCATCAGGTCGAAGTGTTCCAGGCGCCGGTTCGACTGCAACGGATTGCCCTGAACAATGATTTTTTCCAGGACGCCAAAGTCAGCAGCGGCGCGGCCAGCGAGGATTATCTGGGGCGGGTGATCGTCGGTCTGTCCAACGATGCCTTCAGTCAGCGCCAGCAGGAGATTCTGCTCAAGGCCGGGATTATGGCGCTGTTCGCCCTGCTCTTTACGTTTGTCCTGGCGCGGCGTCTGGCCGGCAGCCTGTCGCAGCCGATTCGCGATATCGGCAACGCGGTCAAGGCGATCCAGGATGGCGACTTTAAAACCCCGCTGCCGATCGTCGATGACACCGAACTGGGCGCGCTGTCGCAGCACATCAACAATCTCGCTCAGGCGCTGGAGCAGGCCAGTCGTGAACAGCATCAGGCGATGGCACAGTTGATCCAGACACGCGAGGAAGCGGAAAAGGCCAACAACGCCAAATCCGACTTCCTGGCGATGATGAGCCATGAACTGCGCACGCCCATGAATGGCGTGCTCGGCATGCTGCAATTGCTGGAAACCACCGACATGACCGAGGAGCAGATCGAGTACGCCGCGCTCGCTTCGGAGTCCACTGAACACTTGCTCAAGGTCATCAACGACATCCTCGACTTCTCGCGCATCGAGCGTTCGGAGCTTGAGCTGGAACACATTCCGTTCAACCTCGCCGAACTGATCGGCGCGTGCGCCCAGTCGTTCCAGCACAGCGCAGTGCAACGTGGTCTGGCGCTCAACCTGCGGATTCCCGAAGACATGCGCGGCTTGCAGGTGCAGGGCGATCCGACGCGGATCCGGCAGATTCTGGTCAACCTGGTCGGCAATGCCTTGAAGTTCACTGAACAGGGCCGGGTTAGTATCGAGGCGCAGTGGCAGTCGCTGGATCACGAATTGCTGTGGTTCACCTGCTCGGTGCGCGACAGTGGCATCGGCATTTCCTCCGAGAGCCTGGAGCTGATGTTCAACGCGTTCCAGCAGGCCGACAGCTCGATTTCGCGACGCTACGGTGGCACCGGCCTGGGCCTGCCGATCGCGCGCACACTGGCCGAACGCATGGGCGGCACATTAAGGGCGCAGAGTGAGGAAGGTCTTGGGTCGGTGTTCACCCTGGAAATCCCTTTGGCTCTTTGTAAGCAGGCATTGCCAAAACAGGTCGCACCGCGTGCCTTGAACGGTGACGGCCAGGGCGCTGGGCGCACGGTGTTGCTGGTTGAAGACAACCCGGTCAATCAGACGGTTATTGAAGCGATGCTGCGCAGTCTGGGCTTTACTGTCAGTGTCGCCACCGATGGCGCTCAGGCAGTGCGCAGTGCCCAGGGCAGTGAGTTCGAAGTGATTCTGATGGATTGTCGCCTGCCGATCATCGACGGCTATGAAGCCACCCGACAGATCCGCGACCTGCCCGGACGCGGCAACGTGCCGATCATCGCGCTGACCGCCAATGCCTTGCAGGGCGACCGGGAAACCTGTCTGTCGGCGGGGATGAACGATTATCTGGCCAAGCCGTTCAAACGTAATGATCTGCAGCAGATTCTGCAGCGGTGGGTGTCTTAGTGTCGGCTTTTCGACCATCTGCGACTGGCATGAAAAGCGAAAGTGCGGCAGTCTTAGGCACCCGAACGAGCCTCAAAAGAGGCTTGATTAAAAATTTCAGTGCACAAGTGTACATTCATGTCCTTGGTGCTGTGACTTTCACCACAACGCAATAGTCTATGAGTAGGCTGCCGGTTCGAGGCATGAATGCTTCGAACGGTCGGGAAGATTTGCCCCACCTGCCGCATGGGATTATTGAGGAGCTCGCATGACCAAACAAAACGCCTTTACTCGGGAAGACCTGCTGCGCTGCAGTCGCGGTGAGCTGTTCGGCCCAGGTAACGCGCAACTGCCCGCCCCGAACATGCTGATGGTGGATCGCATCACCCATATCAGCGAAGAAGGCGGCAAGTACGGCAAAGGTGAATTGGTCGCCGAGCTGGATATCACCCCTGACCTGTGGTTCTTCGCTTGCCACTTCGAGGGCGATCCGGTGATGCCGGGCTGCCTGGGCCTTGACGCCATGTGGCAACTGGTTGGCTTCTTCCTGGGCTGGCAAGGTCTGCCGGGCCGCGGCCGTGCGCTGGGTTCGGGCGAAGTGAAATTCTTCGGCCAGGTTCTGCCGACCGCCAAGAAAGTCACCTATAACATTCAAATCAAGCGCGTCCTCAAGGGCAAGCTGAACCTGGCTATCGCTGACGGTTCGGTCTCTGTGGACGGTCGCGAAATCTACACCGCCGAAGGCCTTCGGGTCGGCGTGTTTACCTCCACTGAAAACTTCTAAGGGTTATCCGCATGCGCCGCGTCGTTATCACTGGTCTGGGTATCGTTTCTTGCCTGGGCAATGACAAAGAGACCGTCTCCGCTAACCTGCGTGCAAGTCGCCCTGGCATCCGGTTCAACCCGGAATATGCCGAAATGGGTCTGCGTAGCCAGGTTTCCGGCTCCATTGACCTTCCCCTCGAAGAGCTGATCGATCGCAAGATCTTTCGCTTCGTCGGCCACGCCGCGGCTTACGCCTACCTGGCGATGAAAGACGCGATCACTGACTCCGGCCTGACCGAAGAGCAAGTGTCCAACCCGCGTACCGGCCTGATCGCCGGCTCCGGCGGTGCTTCCACGCTGAACCAGATGGAAGCGCTGGACATCCTGCGCGAGAAAGGCGTGAAGCGCGTCGGCCCATACCGTGTAACGCGGACCATGAGCAGCACCGTTTCCGCTTGCCTGGCCACGCCATTCAAGATCAAGGGCCTGAACTACTCCATCGCTTCTGCCTGCGCTACCAGTGCTCACTGCATCGGTACCGCCATGGAACAGATCCAGATGGGCAAGCAGGACATCGTCTTCGCCGGTGGCGGTGAAGAAGAGCATTGGAGCCAGTCGTTCCTGTTCGACGCGATGGGCGCCCTGTCCAGCAAGCGTAACGACACCCCGGAACAGGCCTCCCGTGCCTACGACGCCGACCGTGACGGTTTCGTCATCGCAGGTGGTGGCGGTATGGTCGTGGTTGAAGAGCTGGAACACGCTCTGGCTCGTGGCGCGAAGATCTACGCGGAAATCGTTGGCTACGGCGCGACGTCCGATGGCTACGACATGGTTGCCCCAAGTGGCGAAGGCGCGATCCGCTGCATGCAGATGGCGATGTCCACCGTTGATACCCCGATCGACTACCTGAACACCCACGGCACTTCGACTCCGGTCGGCGACGTCGCGGAAATGAAAGGTGTGCGTGAAGTGTTCGGCGACAAGGCTCCAGCGATCAGCTCGACCAAGAGCCTGTCCGGTCACTCCCTGGGCGCTGCCGGCGTTCACGAAGCGATCTATTGCATGCTGATGATGGAAGGCAACTTCATTGCCGGTTCCGCCAACATCGACGAACTGGACCCGGAAGTGGCCGACATGCCGATTCTGACCAAGACTCGCGAAAACGCTACCATCAACACCGTGATGAGCAACAGCTTCGGCTTCGGCGGCACCAACGCCACGCTGGTGATGAAGCGCTGGGAAGGCAAGTAATTCCCAAGGCTTGAGCCACACATGAAAAACGCCCCGACTGGTTCGGGGCGTTTTTTTTCGTTTGAACAAAATAACCGGGACACCGATGATCCCTGTGGGAGCTGGCTTGCCAGCGATAGCGGAGTGTCAGGTAACGAAGATCCTTACTGTGCCGACGTCATCGCTGGCAAGCCAGCTCCCACAGGGTTCAATGCATGCCCTGAAAATGAAACTTCTGTCATGAAACTTACCGCCCTGCGACCGAATGTCGCGGATTCAGCGGCCTGCAGCACTGTTGCAAAAAACGCAACAACACCTTACGCGAATAAGCCGTTTACTTAGCTGCCTAACAAATTCTATAAAAGAGTCCTGCACACGCCTTGCTGCAGATAACTTGAGATTTGGAGCTAGCAGATGACTGTAAAAGTAACTGAACGCGACGATTCACACATGTCCCATGAAGGCGTAGCCGCCGGTATCCGGATCTGGGATGTGCATCAACAAGACTTGCTGGTCGGGATGTTCCACAACGAGATTGACGCCCACAACTACAAGGCCGAACTGGAAGTGCAAGAGCAGCAACGGGATTTACGATCCGCCTGAATCAACCACAGCATTGAAAACGACAAACCCCGCGATCAGCGGGGTTTGTCGTTGTTACGGCTTGGCGATTTACCACATCAGATCGTCGGGGATCTGATAGGCCGCGTACGGATCGTCCTCGGCGTTGACCTCTTCGGTCTGCACGTTGAGTTGCACGATGCGCTGTGGGTCGCGCTCCTGGATCTTCAGGGCAGCTTCACGCGGGATCACTTCATAGCCGCCGGCATGATGCACGATCGCCAGCGAACCGCTGCTGAGCTTGTTGCGCATCAGCGTGTTGACCGAGAGGCGCTTGACCTTCTTGTCGTCAACGAAGTTGTAGTAGTCCTCGGTGGTCAGCTTCGGCAGACGCGAGACTTCGATCAATTGCTTGACCTGCGCGGCGCGCTCCTTGGCTTCGGCCTTCTCTTTCTGCTGACGGTTCAGCTCCTGGTCGCGCTTGACCTTCTCGGCCATGGCTTCCTGGGCGGCGCGCTGCTGGGAGTCGTCCAGCTCGATCTGACCTTTGTGGGCCAGACGCTGCTGCTTCTGCTTGTCCTTGCTGACCTGCTTGGCCTGCTTTTGGTTGACCAGGCCTGCTTTGAGCAACTGATCGCGAAGGGAAATACTCATGGTGCTTACTCACTTGGGCAGTTGCTCAGCCACAGCTGGGCAAATTCTTTTCCTGACGTTTGGCTTCACCCCACAGGGCGTCCAACTCTTCGAGGGTGCAATCTTCTATGGGACGGTGGGTGTCGCGCAATGCCTGTTCGATAAAACGGAAACGTCTTTCAAACTTGCCGTTGGCGCCACGCAGTGCAGTTTCCGGGTCAACCTTCAGATGCCGGGCCAGATTGACCACGGAAAACAGCAGATCACCGATCTCATCAGCCACCGCTGCGGGATCGTTTTCGGACATCGCCTCGAGCACTTCATCGAGCTCTTCACGCACTTTGTCGAACACCGGCAAAGCGTCCGGCCAGTCGAACCCCACCTGCCCCGCACGCTTCTGCAGCTTGGCTGAGCGCGACAATGCAGGCAACGTGGCCGGTACGTCATCAAGCAGTGACAGTTGCTGCGGCGCGGCGGATTTCTCGGCACGCTCTTGGGCCTTGATTTCCTCCCAGCGCTGCTTGACCTGCTCTTCACTCAAACGCGGCACGTCCAGCGGCGCGTACAGGTCGCCGGTGGGGAAAACGTGGGGATGACGGCGGATCAGCTTGCGGGTGATGCTGTCGATCACACCGGCAAACTCAAAGCGCCCTTCTTCGCGCGCCAACTGGCTGTAATAGACAACCTGAAACAACAGGTCGCCAAGCTCGCCCTGCAAATGATCGAAATCGCCGCGCTCGATGGCGTCGGCCACTTCGTAGGCTTCTTCTAGAGTGTGCGGGACGATGGTTGCGTAGGTTTGCTTGATGTCCCACGGGCAACCGTACTGCGGATCGCGCAGACGGCTCATGAGATGGAGCAGGTCTTCAAGGCTGTACATCATGTTTTCTGTCTCACCACAAAACCCGTGTGGGAGCGAGCCTGCTCGCGAAAGCGGTGTGTCTGCAACAAAGATGTTGACTGACACGCCCTCTTCGCGAGCAGGCTCGCTCCCACAGGGAACAATCAATTGCGTCACGGGGTGCGATTACGCCGTGTCTCGATGATGTTCGGCAACTGCGAAATCCGTCCCAGTAACCGCCCCAGTGCATCCAGACCCGGGATCTCGATGGTCAGGGACATCAGCGCAGTGTTGTCTTCCTTGTTCGAGCGGGTGTTGACCGCCAACACGTTGATCCGCTCGTTGAGCAGCACCTGCGAAACGTCACGCAGCAGACCCGAACGGTCGTAGGCGCGGATGACGATGTCCACCGGATAAGTGAGCACCGGTACCGGCCCCCAACTGACCTGAATGATCCGCTCTGGCTCGCGTCCGCCCAGTTGCAGCACCGAGGCGCAGTCCTGGCGGTGAATACTCACGCCACGGCCCTGGGTGATGTAACCGACGATCGCATCGCCCGGCAAGGGCTGGCAGCAGCCGGCCATTTGCGTCATCAGGTTACCAACGCCCTGAATCTGAATGTCGCCGCGCTTGCCCGGCTTGTAGCCAGTCGCTTTGCGCGGGATCAGTTCCAGCTGTTCGTTACCGCGCTCCGGCTCGACCAGTTGCTGCGCCAGGTTGACCAGTTGCGCCAGGCGCAGGTCACCGGCACCGAGGGCGGCGAACATGTCTTCAGCGGTTTTCATGTTGGCCTTCTCGGCCAACTTGTCGAAATCCACCGCCGGCAAGCCGAGGCGTGTGAGCTCGCGTTCGATCAGGGTTTTACCGGCGGCGACGTTCTGGTCACGGGCCTGCAACTTGAACCAGTGAACAATCTTCGCCCGCGCCCGCGAAGTGGTGACGTAACCGAGGTTCGAGTTCAGCCAGTCTCGGCTGGGAGTGCCGTGTTTGCTGGTGATGATCTCGACTTGCTCGCCGGTCTGCAGGCTGTAGTTGAGCGGCACGATGCGCCCGTTGATCTTGGCGCCACGGCAGTTGTGACCGATTTCGGTGTGTACGCGGTAGGCGAAGTCCAGCGGTGTTGCGCCTTTCGGCAAGTCGATGGCGTGACCGTCGGGCGTGAAGATGTAGACCCGATCCGGCTCGATATCAACGCGCAGCTGTTCGGCAAGACCACCGATATCACCCAGCTCTTCATGCCACTCGAGCACCTGACGCAGCCAGGAAATTTTCTCTTCGTAGTGATTGGAGCCGGATTTGACGTCAGTGCCCTTGTAACGCCAGTGCGCGCAAACCCCGAGCTCGGCTTCTTCGTGCATCGAGTGCGTACGAATCTGCACTTCCAGCACTTTGCCTTCCGGGCCGATCACGGCCGTGTGCAAAGAGCGGTAGCCGTTCTCCTTCGGGTTGGCGATGTAGTCGTCGAATTCTTTCGGGATGTGCCGCCACAGTGTGTGGACGATACCCAGCGCGGTATAGCAATCGCGCATTTCCGGGACCAGCACGCGCACCGCACGCACGTCGTAGATCTGGCTGAACTCGAGACCCTTGCGCTGCATTTTGCGCCAGATCGAATAGATGTGTTTGGCCCGACCGCTGATATCGGCGTCGACGCCGGTGGCCTGCAATTCATCCTTGAGCTGGGTCATCACGTCGGCGATGAAACGCTCGCGATCAAGCCGTCGCTCATGGAGCAACTTGGCGATCTGCTTGTATTGATCAGGCTCCAGATAACGGAAGGACAAGTCCTCCAGTTCCCATTTGATATGACCGATGCCGAGCCGGTGCGCGAGCGGCGCATAGATGTCGAAGACTTCCCGGGCGACACGGTTACGCTTCTCGTCGTCGGCGGTTTTCACCGCACGAATGGCGCAGGTGCGTTCGGCCAGTTTGATCAGGGCAACACGTACGTCGTCGACCATGGCGACGAGCATCTTGCGCAGGTTTTCCACCTGCCCTTGCGTGCCCATGACCATGGACTGGCGCGGGCTGAGGCTGGCACTGATCGCGGCCATGCGCTGCACGCCGTCGATCAGCTTGGCCACCACCGGACCAAAGCGCTGGCTGACCGCCGCGAATTCGATCTGGCCTTCGCGCACACCGCGGTACAGGACCGCGGCGACCAGCGAATCCTGATCAAGCTTGAGGTCGGCGAGAATCTCGGCGATCTCAAGGCCGGTTCTGAAACTCCCGGAGCCCTCGGCCCAGAGGTTTTTTGCAGCATTGGACTGTTGTTCGGCCTCGCGAGCAAACTCGCAGGCTTCTTTCAAGGCTTCGCGATCCAGTGCCAGATCGACACTGACCGCGTGATCGAGCCAAGCCTCGAGATTGATACTGCCGTCAGTGTTGATCGGCTGGTGTGCTCTCACCTGTACCATCTTGCTTTACCTTCCCTACGACGCAGATTCAATGCGTCAAATCGCTGACCTTCGTTGCCCGTTTGCACTCGTGGGGCTAAAGCGAGCGCTGTACGGACGGACCAGACGGATCAGACGAGCCATCCTGGCTCGCTTCAAATAACGCCATGGCCTCGACATGTGCCGTCTGAGGAAACATATCGAGAATCCCGGCACGTTTTAACCGGTAGCCCTGCTTGATCAATTCGACCGTGTCGCGCGCCAGCGTTGCAGGGTTGCACGACACATACACCAACCGCTTCGCACCCAGGGTCGCCAGCTTGCGCACCACCTCGAAAGCACCGTCACGCGGTGGGTCCAAGAGTACCGCAGAAAAGCCATCGCCGATCCACTGAGCATGGCTCAAAGGCTGGGATAAATCGGCTTGAAAAAACTTTGTGTTATGCAAATTGTTACTGGCGGCGTTCGCAGCGGCACGTTCGACCATGGTCTGCACACCCTCCACCGCCACCACTTCGCGCACCGTTCTGGCCAGTGGCAAAGCAAAGTTGCCGAGCCCGCAGAACAGGTCCAGCACGCGCTCTTCGCTGGTCGGCTTCAGCCAGTCCAGTGCCTGCGCAACCATCGCTTCGTTGACGCCCGCGTTGACCTGAATGAAATCCCCGGGCCGGTAAGCCAGATCCAGATCCCACTGCTCCAGGCGATAACTGAGCGACTGCGTGGCATCGACCGGTTGCGGCCCGTCTTCGCCGTGCAACCACAACTGCGCTTCATGAAACTGGCAGAAGTCCTTGAGGATCGTCAGATCTGCTTCGGACAACGGCGCCATGTGCCGCAGCAACACTGCCAGCGACGAACCAGCAAACAATTCGACATGGCCCAACGCTTGCGGCTTGCTCAAACGACGGAGCATCTCCGGCAAACGGGTCATGATCGGCTGCAAGGGCTGTACCAGCACCGGGCATTCATTAATGCCGACAATGTCCTGACTGCCGGCGGCGCGAAAACCCACTTCGAGTTTCTTCGCCTTCATGTCCCAGCGTACGGCGACGCGGGCGCGACGGCGATAGCCGAACTCGGGGCCGGTCAACGGTGCTGCCCACTCTTGCGGTTCGACACCGGCAACCTTCGTTAATTGCTCGGCGAGCATGCGCTGTTTCAGGGCGAGCTGTTCGCTGTGGGGCAAGTGCTGAACGCTGCAACCACCACAGCGACCGGCATGCTGACACGGCGTCGGGCGGCGCAGTTCGCTGGCCTTGAACACGCGTTCGGTGCGCGCCTCGACCACTTTGCCGTGGGCGCCGAGCACGCGCGCTTCGACCTCTTCACCGGCAAGCGCGCCGAGCACGAACCAGGTACGGCCTTCGAAAAACGCGATACCGCGCCCGTCATTCGCCAGGCGCTCGATGTTCAAGCGCTGCTTCTTGCCAGTCGGGATTTGCGGGGTCTTGCTGCCGCCAGTGGGCTGGAAGCGCAGGCCTCTCTCTTGCTTGGCCATCAGTTGGGCGCGTCGAAAATGCCGGTCGACAAATAACGGTCGCCACGGTCACAGATGATCGCGACGATCACCGCGTTTTCAACTTCCCGGGACAGACGCAGCATCGCTGCTACCGCACCGCCCGAGGACACGCCGCAGAAGATGCCTTCTTCGCGGGCCAGACGACGGGTGACGTCCTCGGCTTCGCTTTGCGCCATGTCGACAATGCGATCAACGCGATCGGCCTGATAGATCTTCGGCAGGTATTCCTGCGGCCAGCGGCGAATACCCGGAATGGCCGAGCCTTCCATTGGTTGCAGACCAACGATCTGCACCTTGTCGCTCTGCTCTTTCAAGTAGCGCGAGACGCCCATGATGGTGCCGGTGGTACCCATCGAGCTGACGAAGTGAGTGATGGTGCCCTCGGTCTGACGCCAGATCTCCGGGCCGGTGCTGGTGTAATGCGCTTCAGGATTGTCGCCATTGGCGAACTGATCCAGCACCTTGCCACGACCTTCGGCCTCCATGCGTTGGGCGAGATCGCGAGCGCCTTCCATGCCCTCTTCCTGACTGACCAGAATCAGCTCGGCGCCATAAGCGGTCATCGCCGCTTTGCGCTCGGCGCTCGAGTTGTCCGGCATGATCAGGATCATCTTGTAACCCTTGATCGCGGCGGCCATCGCCAACGCAATTCCGGTGTTGCCCGAGGTCGCTTCAATCAGCGTATCGCCGGCGTGAATCTGCCCGCGCAACTCGGCACGGGTGATCATCGACAGCGCCGGACGGTCCTTGACCGAACCCGCCGGGTTATTCCCTTCGAGCTTGAGCAATAAGGTGTTGCTGGTGACACCGGGCAGGCGCTGCAAACGCACCAGCGGAGTGTTGCCGACGCAATCGGCGATGGTTGGGTACTGCAGGGTCATGGCGTATTCGCAATCCAGACGTGCGGGGGCGCCTATCATACCGGCAAACCCGCGAAGGCCATATCACGCAAAGTGCAGTGCTTATGGTTTATGGGAATAAGGGATTAAAAGTCGCGCCAGCGGTGCGACTTTTGAGTTAAGGCGATGCGGCTGGCCTCATCGCTGGCAAGCCAGCTCCCACAGGGTCTTAGGCGTTCATACGATTTGTGTCTGACAGAAATTCACTGTGGGAGCTGGCTTGCCAGCGATGGCGTCGGAACTGACGGCGCTGTCATCAGCGATAAGACGCAGATTGAGCCGCAACCCAGTTCCGCTATTCTCCGCCCACAACCTCCCGCCCTGCCGCTGCACCGCATTCCTGGCAATGCTCAATCCCAGCCCAAACCCACCATCACCGGGCCGCGAGCCGTCGAGGCGAGTGAACGGCGAAAAGATCCGCTCAAGATCCTCGTCAGCCACCCCGCCGCCCTGATCGTCCAGCCACAGATGCCAGTTATCGCCATTCCGGCGTCCATCAAGACGCACAATCCCGCCTTCAGGCGAATGACGAATGGCGTTGCGCAGAATGTTCTCCAGCGCCTGGGCCAAGGTGTTGAGATTACCGCGCACCCAGCAAGAAGCCTGCACCGAGCACTGCAACTGCAGGCTCGGCCAGCCGCTTTCATAACAGGCGTTGTCGGTGAGCATTTCCCACAGCGCCTGAATCTGGATCGCTTCGTCGGGCAATGGTGAGCGTTCGGTGTCGAGCCACGCCAGTTGCAGCGTGTCTTCGACCAGTCGTTGCATGCCGTCGACCTCACGGCCGATACGTTCGCGCAATTGCACCAGGCCCTGCTCGCTTTCACTCGCTACCCGCAATCGGCTCAGCGGCGTGCGCAGTTCATGAGACAGGTCTCGCAGCAGTTGCTGTTGCAGGGCGACGGTGGACTGCAGCCGTTCGGACATCGAGTCGAACGCCCGGGCCAGTTCACCGAGCTCGTCCGGACGCTGAGTGATGCCGCTGGACAACCGCACATTCAATTGATCGGCACGCCAGGCATTGGCTTGTTCGCGCAGATTGTTCAGCGGCACCACCAGCAGGCGATACAGCCCCACGCACAGCAGCAAGGTGAACAACCCCGGAATCACCCCGTTGGTGATCACCCGCCAAAACAGTCGATATTTGCCCGGCAGGAAACGCTCGGGCAACTCGATCACCAGACTGCCGGCGGAAGGATCCTTGGGAAACGGTACACGCAGCCCGGGCCGGCCCTTTTTATGAATCGGCCAATCGAGCCCGCGCAGAAAAGTCAGGCGCTGGATTTCCTGCTCGTTCAGCGGATCATTGCCCAGCGACTGCAAATTGCTGTCAATCACGCCGACCCAGCCAGCCTCGCGCAATTCCATGCTCTGCAGCCAACTATCGACGCCATCACGCCGACCTTGCTGCCACGCCCGCTCGGCCTCACCGGAATAACGCGCCAAGGTGCCGCGAGCCTCGTCGGAGAGGTACTGATTACGCTCCTCCATATAACGGCCCCACGACCAGCTCAGCCAGATCATCAGCAGACAGAACGCGACCAGCAAACAGGCCAGTTTCCAGAACAGCGAATGACGCCCCGGTAGCTCAGACACTTTCATCGGCACCACTGAGCACGTAGCCCTTGCCCCACACGGTGCGCACTTCGCGCTCGGTGTAGCCGATGGCTTTGAGTTTGCGGCGGATCTGGCTGATGTGCATGTCGAGGCTGCGATCGTGCGCGGCGTAGCCGCGTTGCAGAACGTGCTGATAAAGGAAGGCCTTGCTCAGGACCTCCTCGTCATTGCGATTGAGGGTTTCCAGCAGACGGAATTCGCTTCGGGTCAGGCCGGCGGGTTGCTCGCGCCAATACACGTCGCACTGTTCATCGTCGAAGCGCAGCGTGCCGGTCGCCACCTGCGCCGAGCGCCCTGGAGGACGCCGATCAAGGGCGACCCGGCGCAGGATCGCTTCGATGCGAACATGCAGTTCGGCCATGCTGAACGGCTTGGGCAGGTAATCGTCGGCGCCCAGGCGAAAGCCACTGATGCGATCGGCTTCGGCACCCAGCGCCGACATCAGCAGCACTGGCGTCGAATGGCTCTGGCGCAGTTGAGTGAGCACGTTCAGACCGTCCAGCCCCGGCAAAAGGATGTCCATCAACACCACGTCGAACGGCTGGCGTTGGGCGATGTTCAGGCCTTCCTGGCCGTTCTGGCACCAGGTCACCTGAAACCCGCTGCGACCCAGATGTTCATGAACATAGGCACCCAGGACCGGATCGTCCTCGATGGAAAGAATGCGTGGCTGGCCAACGGAAACAGGAGTCATGAGTATCTGCAAGTAATTCTCAGTTAGGCGCGATTATTCAAGATTGGCGGACACCGGGCAACCCAAGGTTGCACTGTCGGACAAACGCGCCTTGCCAGGCCGAACGACAACGCCCGTATTTTTCCGGAGATTGCCCGCGAGCAAATCGCTACACTGCGCCCATGTCGCGTGCCGGATGCACGCATGAGTCAACAGATCAGCGGGATGCAGGAGATAGGCGTGCTCAAGAAACTGGGAATCAAAGGTCGTGTGTTGTTGCTGACCTTGTTGCCGACCAGCCTGATGGCGCTGGTACTGGGTGGTTATTTCACCTGGACGCAGCAGTCCGACCTGCAGACCCAATTGCTCCAGCGTGGCGAAATGATCGCCGAGCAACTGGCCCCCCTGGTGGCGCCGGCGATGGGCCACGGCAATGGCGAACTGCTCGAACGCATTGCCACTGAGTCCCTCGAACAACCGGACGTGCGCGCGGTGACCTTTCTCGCGCCGGATCGCTCGCCACTGGCCCACGCCGGCCCGACCATGCTCAATCAAGCGCCGAGCGGCGACAGCGCGCACTTGCAACGACGCAGCGGCAATGACGCGACCCGTTACCTGATGCCGGTCTTCGGCAAGCACCGCAACCTCGCCGGCGAACTGATCCCGGAAGAATCCGAGCGCCTGCTCGGCTGGGTTGAACTCGAGCTGTCGCACAACGGCATGTTGCTGCGCGGGTATCGCAGCCTGTTTGCCAGCCTGTTGTTGATCGCCGCAGGCCTCGCCGGTGCGGCGCTGCTCGCGTTGCGCATGGGCCGCACCATCAATCGGCCGCTGAGCCAGATCAAACAGGCCGTCGCGCAACTCAAGGACGGTCACCTGGAAACCCGTCTGCCACCCCTCGGCAGTCAGGAACTGGACGAACTGGCGTCGGGCATCAACCGCATGGCCGGCACCCTGCAAAACGCCCAGGAAGAATTGCAGCACAGCGTCGATCAAGCCACTGAGGACGTGCGCCAGAACCTCGAAACCATCGAGATTCAGAACATCGAACTCGATCTGGCGCGTAAAGAGGCTCTGGAGGCGAGCCGGATCAAATCCGAATTCCTCGCCAACATGAGCCACGAGATCCGCACGCCGCTCAACGGCATTCTCGGCTTCACCCACCTGTTGCAAAAAGGCGAACTGACCCCGCGCCAGCTCGACTATTTAGGCACCATCGAAAAGTCCGCCGACAGCCTGCTCGGGATCATCAACGAGATTCTCGACTTCTCGAAAATCGAGGCCGGCAAACTGGTGCTCGACCACATTCCGTTCAACCTGCGCGACTTGTTGCAAGACACCCTGACGATCCTCGCCCCCGCCGCTCACGCCAAGCAGCTGGAACTGGTCAGTCTGGTGTACCGCGACACCCCGCTGTCGCTGGTCGGTGATCCGCTGCGCCTGAAGCAGATCCTCACCAACCTGGTCAGCAACGCCATCAAGTTCACCCGCGAGGGCACCATCGTTGCCCGTGCAATGCTGGAAGAAGAGCACGATGACAGCGTGCAGCTGCGCATCAGCATTCAGGACACCGGCATCGGCCTGTCGAATCAGGACGTGCGCGCGTTGTTCCAGGCCTTCAGCCAGGCAGACAATTCGCTGTCGCGCCAGCCCGGCGGCACCGGACTGGGCCTGGTGATCTCCAAGCGCCTGATCGAACAGATGGGCGGCGAGATCGGCGTCGACAGCACGCCGGGCGAAGGTTCGGAATTCTGGATCAGCCTGAGCCTGCCCAAGGCCCGCGACGATGCCGAAGACCTGCCCTCGGCGCCGCTGCTCGGCCGCCGGGTCGCCGTGCTGGAAAACCATGAACTGGCGCGTCAGGCCTTGCAGCATCAACTGGAGGACTGCGGGCTTATCGTCACCCCTTTCAATACCCTGGAAAGCCTGACCAATGGCGTTACCGGCGCACACCAGACCGATCAGGCGATTGATCTGGCGGTGATCGGCATCACCAGTAACGACATGCTGCCCGAACGTCTGAACCAGCATATCTGGGACCTCGAACACCTGGGCTGCAAAGTGCTGGTGCTGTGCCCGACCACCGAGCAGACGTTGTTCCATCTGTCGGTGCCCAACCCGCACAGCCAGCTGCAGGCCAAACCGGCCTGCACGCGCAAACTGCGCCGCGCCCTGTCGGACCTGGCCAACCCGCGTCAACCGCGCAACGAACCCGGCGAACCGCTGTCGAGTCGCGCGCCGAAAGTGCTCTGTGTCGACGACAACCCGGCCAACCTGTTGCTGGTGCAGACCTTGCTCGAAGACATGGGCGCCAAGGTATTGGCCGTGGAAAGCGGTTATGCCGCGGTCAAAGCGGTACAGACCGAATCGTTCGATCTGGTGCTGATGGACGTGCAGATGCCGGGCATGGACGGTCGCCAGAGCACCGAAACCATCCGCCAGTGGGAAAGCGAGCGGCATTGCACACCGCTGCCGATCGTCGCCCTCACCGCCCATGCCATGGCCAACGAAAAACGTGCGTTGCTGCAAAGCGGCATGGATGACTACCTGACAAAACCGATCAGCGAGCGGCAACTGGCGCAAGTGGTGCTGAAATGGACCGGTCTGGCACTGCGCAATCAGGCACCGGAGCGAGGCAGCGAAGGTGCTGCGGGCAATCACGAACTGCCAGTGCTTGATCACGAGGAAGGTTTGCGTCTGGCTGCCGGTAAAGAAGATCTGGCGGCGGACATGCTGGCGATGCTGCTGGCTTCACTGGAGGCCGACCGCGAAGCCATCCGCAGCGCGCGCGACAACCACGACCAGAATGCACTGATTGAACGCGTGCATCGCCTGCATGGCGCCACGCGTTACTGCGGCGTACCGCAATTGCGCGCAGCCTGCCAGCGCAGTGAAACCCTGCTCAAACAGGAAGACCCGAAAGCAGCGATGGCGCTGGATGAGCTGGAACTTGCGATCAACCGACTGGCCGCGCAGGCGAAGATCAGCGCCTGATCCAGCGCAATGCCGGTCAACGCCGTCACGGCTAAAGTGGACTCGGGTGATGCAGCCCCGGTGATGCTCCAGGAGGATTTCATGCGCACGATCATTTTCAGCAGCCAGACCTACGACCGCGAGAGTTTCCTCGATGCCGATTGCCCGGCAGAAATTGAACTGCATTTTCAACCGGCCCGGCTCAGTCTCGATACGGCGGCATTGGCCGACCAGCATGAGGTGGTCTGCGCCTTTATCAATGACGACCTCAGCGCCGCAGTGCTGGAACGTCTGGCGGCGGGCGGTACCCGGCTGATTGCCTTGCGTTCGGCCGGTTACAACCATGTCGATCTGCTCGCGGCCAAACGTCTGGGGCTGGCCGTCGTGCGGGTTCCGGCCTACTCGCCGCATGCCGTGGCCGAGCATGCCGTGGCGCTGATCCTCGCCCTCAACCGTCGCCTGCACCGCGCCTACAACCGCACCCGCGAAGGTGATTTCAGTCTGCATGGCCTGACCGGTTTCGATCTGGTCGGCAAGACTGTCGGCATCGTCGGCACCGGGCAGATCGGCGCCACCTTCGCGAAAATCATGCACGGTTTCGGCTGTGAATTGCTGGCGTACGATCCGTATCCAAATCCCGATGTTCTGGCACTCGGCGCACGTTATCTGAGCCTGCCGGACTTGCTCGCGCAGTCGCGCATCATCAGCCTGCACTGCCCGCTGAACGAGCAGAGCAAACACCTGATCAATCGCGATTCATTGGCGCACATGCAAGCAGGCGCCATGCTGATCAACACCGGTCGCGGCGGGCTGGTCGACACACCGGCGCTGATTGACGCCCTCAAGGACGGTCAACTCGGCTATCTGGGGCTGGATGTGTATGAAGAGGAAGCGCAGCTGTTTTTCGAGGATCGTTCCGACTTGCCGTTGCAGGACGATGTGCTGGCGCGTCTGCTGACCTTTCCTAACGTGATCATCACCGCGCACCAGGCGTTCCTGACGCAAGAGGCGCTGGGCGCGATTGCCGCGACCACCCTGCACAATATCGCGACCTGGGCGGCGGGATCGCCGCAGAATCAGGTCGAAGGTTGATCGCTTGACCGCTTATTTCAGCGACGACGCCAGAATCAGCAACGCCAGCCAGCCGAAGCCGAACAACCGCTGTTTCGCCGAATGGCCGCTGCGCAGCAGGAACCAGACGAAAATCCACGGAATCAGGAACACCATGATCTTCAGCCAGCCTTCCACCGGGCGGCTGCCATCCTCATTGATCTGCGCGGCTTGTGCGGCCTGTTGTCGACGCCGACGCCCCGCCGCAGCCGGCATGACTTTCGGTAAACCCTGCGAAGCTTGCGGCAACACCGCGGCCTCAGGAACCGCGCTGTTACGCGGCAGACTGCCGAAAGAAATCGTCGAAGCCTGAGCCGGTGCGCCTGCGGTCTGCGCTTGCGCGTGGGCCCGGTGCTCCGCCATCGGAGCCCCGCAATGAATGCACGCTTTGACCTCGGAACTGATGCTCCGCTTGCATTCATAACATTCGATCAGCGCCATGTTCCGTTCCTTCAGAGTCGAGGGCGGCAGTTTGCCATGCTCGCAGGTCGATTTGAACCTGATCGAAGGTCGCACGCGCGCATCATTCTGCAACGTAGCCCGTGCTAGCATGTCGCGCATATTTGGAGGACCCATGGTCGAACACGATTTCCGCTACAACCTGATGAACCCGCAACACACCCTCACCGAATGCCGCGCCCTCGTACCGGGCCGCTATCAGGTCACCGGCAACGGTGGCTCGATCCGCATCGGTGACGCGCTGTTGGTCACCCTCAAAGGCAGCAAGGATTTGTCCATGCGCCTGACCGTTGAAACCGTCCGCCACCTGATCAACCCGCCGGGCCAATGGACCGCGATGACCACAGGCCCGGTGTTCGGCGAACTGGCGATCCACACGTGGCAGGTCAATTGCGACAGCTGCGCCAAAGAGCTGAATTTCGAGTTTGCAGTAGACGCCAAGCTGGGCAAAACGGCAGAAAAACCGGCCGCCACCGCACGCATCGCCGAGTTGGGCTGGAAGGCTGTTGGCGACAAGCACCTGTGCCCGAAATGCCAGGAGCCTGCGTGATGAAACGCTTTGCCCTGGCCGCTCTGGTAGGTATTGGCCTCGCGGGCTGCGCCGCCGAGCCTGTGCAACTGCAACAGAACCGCAGCTACATTCTGGAATGGATCGGCGAGCGGCCATTGATGGATTACAGCCATCTGACCGTGACCCTTGGCGATGATGGTCGCGCCTACGGTAACGGCGGCTGCAACCATTGGTTCGCGCCGTACACCCTGGATGGCGACAAGCTGACCTTCGGCAAGATCGGCAAGACCCGCAAACTGTGTGCACCGGCACTGATGGAACAGGAACAACGGTTCCTGGAAGCACTGGAACATGTCGAGCGCTGGGACATTTCGCCAATCGAGCAGATGCGCTTCTGGCCGGCGCAGGGCAAACCGTTGCGCTGGTGGCTGGAAGAGGGTTGATCGCTTGAATCGCCAAGCCCCTCACCCTAGCCCTCTCCCAAAGGGAGAGGGGACTGATTGGGGGATATTGGAGAGGTCCGCCGACCTGATATTGGTTCGCTGAATCCAGAATCTACCAGATCTTTCAGGTCGATGTAAGACGCCAGACACCTCGGTCAGCTCCCTCTCCCCCCCGGGAGAGGGCTGGGGTGAGGGGCTTTTGAAAGCTACTTCGCAGCCTGCAACGCCTCAAGCTTCGCCATCACCCCGGCCGCCGTCTGCTCGCCCATCAGCTGTTCCCGCACCTTGCCCTTGTTGTCGATGATGTACGTCACCGGCAGCGCTTCGCTGCGTGGCAGCTCGAACAACTCCGCCGGATCCTGCGCCAGCACGGTGAACTTGATGCCCAGTTTTTCGCTGGCGCTCTTCAGCTCTTCACCCTGCACGTTGTCGAAGTTGACCCCGAACACACCGACATTCCTGCTCTTGAGCTCTTCAGCCAAGTGGTTGAGCTCCGGGATTTCGGTTCGGCACGGGCCACACCATTCAGCCCAGTAGTTGACGATTACCCATTGCTTGTCGAGGCGCTCGGATGCGACCTTCTGACCGTTCTGGTCAATCCCGTAATCGTTGCCGCAACCCCCCAGCATCAACGCCCCGATTATCGTCAATGCCGCTGCCAATCGCCGTGTCATGTCCTGTTCCTTGTGAAAATTTGAAAACGCCTGCGACCCATCGCCTCTGAAGGTTCTGGATTGCGCGCTGCACAGTTAGAATAGCCGCCACTCTACGCCAGAAGCGACCCGACATGACCGATCTGACGCTTTATCACAATCCGCGCTGCTCGAAATCCCGCGGTGCGCTGGAGCTTCTTGAAGCCCGCGGCCTGACGCCAAACGTCGTGCGCTACCTCGAAACCCCGCTGAATGCCGCGCAAATCAAGGCCCTGCTCGGCAAGCTCGGAATCAGCGCGCGGCAATTGCTGCGTACCGGGGAAGATGAATACAAAATGCTTCAGCTCGCTGACGACAGCCTCAGCGAAGCGCAGTTGATCGCCGCGATTGCCGAACATCCAAAACTGATGGAACGGCCGATTCTCGAAGCCGACGACAAAGCCGTCATCGGTCGTCCACCGGAGAATATTCTGGAGTTGCTGCCGTGAGCGCGCCGTACATTCTGGTCCTCTATTACAGCCGCAACGGCTCGACCAACGAGATGGCGCGGCAGATTGCCCGCGGTGTAGAACAGGCCGGCCTCGAAGCGCGCCTGCGTACCGTGCCGGCGATCTCCACCGAGTGCGAAGCCGTAGCGCCAGACATCCCGGACGAAGGTGCACTCTATGCCACCCTCGACGACCTGAAAAACTGCGCCGGTCTGGCACTGGGCAGCCCGACGCGTTTTGGCAACATGGCCGCGCCGCTCAAGTACTTCCTCGATGGCACCAGCAACCTTTGGCTGACCGGCGCGCTGGTCGGCAAACCGGCCGGCGTGTTCACCTCCACCGCCAGCCTGCACGGTGGTCAGGAAACCACCCTGTTGTCGATGATGCTGCCGCTGCTGCACCACGGCATGCTGATCACCGGCCTGCCCTACAGCGAGTCGGCGCTGCTGGAAACCCAAGGCGGCGGCACGCCTTATGGTGCCAGCCACCACGCCGGCGCGGATGGCAAAAGAGGTCTTGATCAGCACGAAGTGGCGCTGTGTCGCGCCCTCGGTCTGCGCCTGGCCAAAACCGCGCAGAAACTGGAGGACTGAGGTGGCCAAGAAGCCGAAAGTCCTGCCCTCTGTCGAGTGGCTGGAGCCGCGCGTGAAGGCGATGCGGATCATCAGTCTGCTGAGCTTTTTCGCCCTGGCCGGATTGCTCGCCGTCTATTACCTGATATTCGCCGACCTGCATGGTGCGCGGCCGTGGGTGATTCTGCTGGTCGAACTGGTCCCGTGGCTGATCCTCGCCCCGGCGATGATCATGGGCAGCGCCCGCGGGCATTCATGGATGTGCTTTGTGGTGAATCTGTATTTCATCAAAGGCGCACTGGCCGCGTATGACCCGAACCGACAGTGGTTTGGCGTGCTGGAGATGGCGGCAAGCCTGGCAGTGTTCTGCTCGGCGCTGTTGTATGTGCGCTGGCGGTATCAGTTGAATCGCAAATTGGCTGGCGAGGGTGAAATCTCAGTCGCCTGAGCTGACGCCATCGCTGGCAAGCCAGCCCCCACAGGATCTGTGTTGGAACACTAATTTGTGATCGACGCAAAATCTGTGGGAGCTGGCTTGCCAGCGAATGGGGCGACGCGGCCTTAATGATTGACGGTGTACGCGAGCATCATCGAAATCTGGCTCATCGCCCGCCCGCCACTCTGTTCATGCCACTGATTGAACGCGTCCTGCACAATCGCCAGATCACGCAGACTGGTCGGCACTTTGTCGACGATTTTCTGCGCATTCAGCGCCGCCACCACGTCATAGCTCGGCACAAACGTGTCCTTGCCGACCATGCGCAAAAACCGTGGCGCCGACAGCCCACCCAGTTGATGGCCACGCTTTTTCAGGTACGTCCACAGACCGACAATGTCGGTCACCGGCCAGTCGGCAATCAGCGCACCAAAGCTGCCGCGTTCTTTTTCCTCGTCGAGAATGAACTGCGCGTTGCGCGGCACGCTTTTGAGCTTGCCCAAGTGACGGATAATCCGCGCGTCCTGCATCAACCGTTCAAGGTGTTCGGCGCTCATCAGCACGACTTTTTCCGGGTCGAATTTGAAAAACACTTCTTCGAAGGCCGGCCACTTGGCGTCTACCAGACTGTGCTTGAGGCCGGCGCGGAACACGCGCAGGGCCATGGTCGAGAGGTAGCGGTCGTCGCTGATCTTGCGTAATTGTGCCGCAGTCTTGGGGACGGGCAGATGGGCTTCCAGTTCAGCCGCCGAACCGAAACGGTTCAGACAGAATTCGTGCAGCCACTTGTAATCGCGCATGCCCTCTCCTATTGAATAAAGCGAAGAAACCAATGTGGGAGCGAGCCTGCTCGCGAAAGCGGTGTGTCATTCAACTGATTTGTTGACTGATACTCCCTCTTCGCGAGCAGGCTCGCTCCCACATTTGAAGGTATTTACAGGTTAACGACGTTGACGAAGCGCGAAGCGGCGGTCTCGTCAATCTTGAGGCTGGTGAAGTCGAACAGGTTGCGGTCGGCCAGTTGCGACGGGATCACGTTCTGCAGACTGCGGAAAATCGATTCAGTGCGGCCCGGGGTCTTGCGATCCCATTCCTGAAGCATGTCCTTGACCACTTGGCGCTGCAGGTTTTCCTGCGAGCCGCAGAGGTTGCACGGGATGATCGGGAATTGCTTGAGGTCCGAGTAGGCCTGGATGTCTTTCTCGCTGCAGTAGGCCAGCGGACGAATCACAACATTACGACCGTCGTCGGCGCGCAGCTTGGGCGGCATTGCCTTGAGGCTGCCGTTGAAGAACATGTTGAGGAAGAACGTCTCGACGATGTCGTCACGGTGGTGACCGAGGGCCATTTTGGTCGCGCCGATTTCGTCAGCGAAGGTGTATAGCGTGCCACGACGCAGACGCGAGCACAGCGAGCAGGTGGTCTTGCCTTCCGGGATCAGCTCTTTGACCACCGAATAAGTGTCTTTTTCGACGATGTGATACTCGACGCCCAGCTCTTTGAGGTAGGCCGGCAGCACGTGCTCGGGGAAGCCCGGCTGCTTCTGGTCCATGTTCACGGCGACGATCTCGAACCTGATCGGCGCAACCTTCTGAAAGTGCATCAGCACGTCGAGCATGGTGTAGCTGTCCTTGCCCCCGGACAGGCAGACCATGACCTTGTCGCCGTCTTCAATCATGTTGAAATCGGCGACAGCTTCGCCCGCCAGACGGCGCAGGCGCTTTTGCAGCTTGTTCTGGTTGACCGTGAGAGTGCCCATGACGCGAAATCCGTGAGGTGTGACGAAAGGCCGGCATTTTACGCAAAAAAATCGTGAGGGCGAAGGGCCGTCGGGCCGCGGCAAGACCCCACCGCGATTAAGCCCCGTGTTTACAGCGCAATTTGCTCTAAGCCCCTAGTGCCCGTGCGGTTAAGACCTTTCTATACTGCGACGTAAGGTCGCACACATCTGAAGACCTGATTTTGCTCGGCCACCTTGGCCCGTAGGCGCTCCGTTGGGGGGCGATGGCAATAACAAGAGGAGTGAATGGCATGATCCATCACGTAGTGGGACTTTTTACCCACCCCGATCAGGAATGGAAGGAAATCCGTGGCGACCAAGAGGAAAGCATCAGCCACATGTACCTGACGCACACGCTGATTCTGGCGGCGATCCCCGCTGTCTCGGCGTTTATCGGCACCACCCAGGTTGGCTGGGTCATTGGTAATCGCGCGCCGGTCATGCTCACCGTAGAAAGTGCGGCGTGGATGACGGTCATGTCATACCTGGCGATGCTCGGCGGGGTCGCGGTCATGGGTGCCTTTGTGCACTGGATGGCCCGCACTTATGACGCCAACCCCAGCCTGGCGCGTTGCGTGGCGTTTGCCACCTACACCGCGACGCCGCTGTTTGTCGGCGGGCTGGCGGCGCTGTATCCGCATATGTGGCTAGGCATGATCGTTGGTACGGCGGCCATCTGCTACACGGTGTACCTGTTGTACGTGGGGCTACCGACGTTCATGAATATTCCGTCGGACGAAGGTTTTCTGTTTTCCAGCTCGGTATTGGCGGTGGGTCTGGTGGTGCTGGTAGCCATCATGGCGTTCACCGTGATTGTCTGGGGACTGGGCGTAGGCCCCGTCTATACCAACTGACGCAATGACTCTCCGAGAAAAACAAGATCTGCCAATACAGGCCGCCGCAAGGCGGCCTTCTCGTGTGGAGGATGACCATTCGGCGGTTCGGCGATTCGCAACGCTTGAGGGTTACGGCATACTTGACGCCTCTGGAGATCCATCAAGCATGCCCGAGCAACTCAATACTCGCGTCGAAGACTGTTACCAACTCGCTGAATCCTTTTTCAAACGTCATTTCCAACGCCCCGTGGTGAGTCTCAAGCTGCGCGGACAAAAAGCCGGGGTCGCGCATCTGCACGAGAACCTGCTGCGCTTCAACCCTCAGCTCTACCGGGAAAACGCCGAACACTTCCTCAAGCAAACCGTGGCTCACGAAGTTGCGCACCTGATCGCCCATCAGCTGTTCGGCGACCGCATCCAGCCCCACGGCGAAGAGTGGCAACTGATCATGCGCGGCGTTTACGAACTGCCGCCGGATCGCTGCCACACTTATGCAGTCAAACGCCGCAGCGTGACCCGCTACATCTACAAATGCCCATGTGCGGAAAGTGATTTTCCGTTTTCGGCGCAGCGCCATAGCCTGGTGCGGCAAGGGCGGCGGTATCTGTGCCGCAGATGCCGCAACACTTTGGTGTTCAGCGGTGAGATGCGGGTTGAATAGTCAGTGTTGTGTTGCCCTGACTGACCCCATCACTGGCAAGCCAGCTCCCACAGTGTTCGAGGTATCCACAGATTCTGTGTACAACTCCGAAACCTGTGGGAGCTGGCTTGCCAGCGATGAAGCCAGAACAGGCACTAAAGAATGACTTTGGCCCGGCGCAGCTCTTCAATTTTCGAAGGACTCAACCCCAACTCTCCCAACACCTCATCCGTATGCTGCCCCAACACCGCCCCGACATGCCGTGGCGCCGGCAACCCTTGGGAAAACTTCAGCGGGCATGCCATTTGCGCCTGCGTCGAGCCATCCCCGCGCGGCACTTGCGTCACCAGCTCCCGCGCCTGTAATTGCGGATGCTCGGTTGCTTCGCCGAGATTCAACACCGGCTCGACACACGCATCGATCCCGGCAAACAACTCGCACAGCTCGGCAAAGTCATGCTTTTCAAACTCGACCTTCAAGGCTTCCTTGAGCGCTCGCTGATGCTCGGGCTTGGGCGACAAGCCCTGCGCCGCCAATTCCGGCCGCCCCAGTGCCGCGCACAATGGCTGCATGAATGCCGGCTCCAGACTGCCCACCGACATCCAGCGGCCATCCCGTGAACGGTAATAATCATAAAAACTGCCGCCATTGAGCATCTGGTCTTCCCAACCCGGCTCTGCACCACAGGCGAGAAAACCGGCACCGGCCATGGCATTCAGGCTGAATGCACAATCGGTCATGCTCACGTCCAGATGCGTGCCCAGCCCGGTTTGCTGACGGGCGATCACCGCAGCAAGCAGACCAATCACCCCGTGCAGCGAACCACCCGCGATATCCGCAACCTGCATGCCCAACGGCAACGGCCCGCTGTCGGCGCGGCCGGTGTAACTGGCAAGGCCGGCCAGCGCCAGGTAGTTGATGTCATGCCCGGCGCGATCCTTGTACGGGCCGGTCTGGCCGTAACCGGTGATCGACACGTAAATCAGCTTCGGGTTGATCGCCTTCAGGGCCTCGTACCCCAGGCCCAGACGCTCCATCACGCCGGGGCGAAACTGCTCGAGGACGATGTCGTAATCGGCCAGCAACTGCTTGACCAGCTCCAGCGCTTCGGGCTGTTTCAGGTCGAGTGCGAGACTGCGCTTGTTGCGGTTCAGATAAGCGTGACTGGCCGACAGACCCTGATCATGCGGCGGCAAGACTCGCAGCAGATCCATGCGCGTCGGCGATTCGATGCGCAACACCTCGGCGCCCATGTCCGCCAGCAACAGCGAAGCAAACGGCCCCGGCAGCAGCGTCGAGAAATCGAGAATTTTCAATGAGGCCAGCGGTGCGGACATGGGCGAACTCCTTGGACGATGCCTTCAGCCTAGGCAGCGATGGCCGGTACAGCAATCACCGTAAGTGTCACCAGCCGTGACCGTTACGCTCAAATTGCGGGCATGAAAAAACCCGCCGAAGCGGGTTTTTCCTACAAGCAATGCTTACTTCACATTGACCGGGGTTGGGCCTTCAGCCACACCCAGGTCGTCTTCTTCACGCTGGTCGGAGATACCGCGACCGCCCGAGGCCAGCTCGGATTGCAGCACGTCGGTGTCCAGCTCTTTCACCCACTTGGCGACAACGATGGTCGCAACCGCGTTACCAACAAGGTTGGTCAGTGCGCGAGCTTCCGACATGAAACGGTCGATACCCAGGATCAGCGCCAGACCGGCCACCGGCAGGTGACCTACCGCCGACAGCGTAGCCGCCAGCACGATGAAGCCCGAACCGGTCACACCCGCCGCACCTTTGGAGGACAACAGCAGCACCAGCAACAGAGTGATCTGGTGGGTGATGTCCATGTGGGTGTCGGTCGCCTGAGCAATGAACACCGCAGCCATGGTCAGGTAGATCGAAGTACCGTCGAGGTTGAACGAGTAACCGGTCGGGATCACCAGACCGACTACCGATTTCTTCGCACCCAGACGCTCCATCTTGATCAGCATGCGTGGCAGTGCCGATTCGGAGGACGAAGTGCCCAGTACGATCAGCAGCTCTTCGCGGATGTAGCGAATCAGTTTCAACACACTGAAACCGTGCGCGCGGCAGATCCCACCCAACACCACCAACACAAACAGCACGCAGGTGATATAGAAGCAGATCATCAACTGGCCCAGTTGCACCAGCGAGCCGACACCGTAAGCACCGATGGTGAAAGCCATGGCACCGAACGCACCGAGCGGCGCCAGTTTCATGATCATGTTGATGATGTTGAACATCACGTGAGCGAAGCGATCAATCATGTCCAGCAGCGGACGACCATACGAACCCAGACGATGCAGGGCGTAGCCGAAGATCACCGAGAACATCAGCACTTGCAGGATATCGCCTGTGGCAAACGCGCCGACGATGGTGTTCGGGATCACGTTGAGCAGGAAACCGACGATGCTCTGGTCTTTACTGGCCGTCACATAGGTGGCGATTTTCGAGGCATCCAGAGTGGTCACGTCGATGTGCATGCCGGCGCCCGGCTGCACGACGTTGACGACGATCAGGCCGATCAGCAAGGCAATGGTGGAAACGACTTCAAAATACAGCAGCGCGTAGCCGCCGGTCTTGCCCACCGATTTCATGTTCTGCATGCCAGCGATGCCGCTGACAACGGTACAGAAGATGATCGGGGCGATGACCATTTTGATCAGTTTAATGAACCCGTCACCCAGCGGTTTGAGGGCCACACCGGTTTGCGGATAGAAGTGACCGAGCAGAATGCCGATAGCGATGGCAACGATCACCTGGAAATACAGGGATTTGTAAATTGGCTGACGAGTCGTCATTGCAAGTTTCCTCAAGAGTCCCGCGTGGCAGCATCCATCTGTTGACCGCGACACCTGAATTGCGAACCCTCCTGCACTGGAGGGATTTGTTGTTGGAACGGCACTTTGCGCACAGGCTCAATGCACGTTTCTATCGCTCATATCGCAAACGTCGTGCCACTTTGGTGCAGATGGCTACAAGCCTTTTGATATCAGGGGTTACAGGTTTTTATGGTCACAACTCGGTTACTCGAAGGTGGCGGATATCCGCCAACTCGCCGGTTCTCGTCCTACAATTTGGCGGAAATCCGCCTTGTCCGCCTGCCACCCCCCGGCTACCATCCGACGCCTGAGGAAGGATCTGCCGCTTATGCGCGAACGCACCGTTGCCAGTCATTTCGCCCGTGCCGCACTGGGTGGCGCACGCCGCCTGGGGTTCGATTACTCGGATCTGCTGTTGCAACTGGGGATCAGCCCCGAACTGCTTGACGAGCCCCGTGCGCGCATCGCCCCGGAACAGTTCACCCGCCTGATCCAGAGCCTGTGGCTGGCACTGGACGACGAATACCTGGGCTTCGGCAAGGCCGCGAGCAAACCCGGCAGCTTCGCCATGATGTGCCACGCCTCGATTCACTGCCGCAACCTGGAGAAGGCCCTGCAACGCGGCCTGCTGTTTTACAGCCTGTTCCCCGACGCACCGCGCCTGACCCTGAGTCGCGAGGACGAATGGGTGCGCCTGAGCCTCGACGATTCGCAATTGTGGGACCCGGATCACTTCCTCAGCGAAAGCCTGCTGGTGATCTGGCATCGTCTCGGCAGTTGGCTGATCGGCCAGCGAATCCGCCTGGAGCAGGCGACATTCAGCTATGCGAAACCTGCGCACGGCGCCGAATACGACCTGCTGTTCCCCTGCCCCTTGGTGTTTTCAGCAGGTCGAAGCAGCCTGCTGTTCCACAGCCGCTACCTGCCCATGCCGTTGTTGCAGGATGAACGCACCCTCAAACACTTCCTCGAACGCTCCCCCGCTGATTTGCTGTCACGCCCCGACGACGGCGACAGCCTGAGCAGCCGCCTGCGCCGCTTGCTCAGCCGCGACAGCACACGCTGGCCGGATCTCGACGCCGTGGCCGCGCATCTGCACATCAGTCCGCAAACCCTGCGCCGGCATTTGCGGGAGGAAGGCACCAGTTTTCAAGAGTTGAAGGATCAGCTGCGGCGGGATATCGCCATCTACCATTTGGGCCGCGCGGATCTGTCGTTGCAACAGATCGCTGAACAGCTGGGTTTTTCCGAGCCGTCGGCGTTTCATCGGGCGTTCAAGAAGTGGACTGGGCTGACGCCGGGGGCGTATCGGGCGCAGGAGTTGTGAGACGCTCGCCTGACCAAAAAACCCAATCATTAATTACCTGAGGCGAGAAACCGAAGATTGTTTCGTTGCCACGGATCTTGCCCGCCGTTAATTGTGAGCTTGTTACCCCATGAAGCATGGTCGACTTGCATGGGATTAATAGCGACCTCATAACCGTGCCAGCGGTTGGTGTGCATTCATCGCTCAATGACTCGATGAATGCACATTGTATTGCGTGGCCTCAGCCTGCCAGACTATCAATATATTTTTGAGTAATCTGACGCACTCGGATTTCCCCCAACTTGACATTGGAATAACCGATTCTGCTATCGGTGTACACGTACAGCTCCAATGCTTGCTGAAGGCCTCCGGAATTTATAAATACGTGATGTTCTTTCAGGATGCCCTCCGTAGCAGCAAGGGGCATTTCAATCCGGCCGGTATCATATTGAAGCTTCACAAAGCCAGGATAGGGAGATTCATAAGTAAAGGTAACCTGGTAGGCCTTTCCCTCAGGCAAATCTACGAAGCTTTTATGAACTCTGGTGAAAGCCTGAGTACCTTGTAACGGCAGCGCTTCCAAAAAGAAAGATCCTTTGATGTTAACGATATGAACCTTGCTTTCACTCCCCTCCCACCCGTTAAAATCGAAGTTCTTGAAATCCGTAAAATCATCGAAATTATCTGTTTTGTCGTTCACTTTGAGTCCCTCATGTTTCACCACAGTGGAAATCCGGTTCTTCAAACGAGGTTCCGGTGCGGCACGATAACGTCGGACCGCCCAACTGACACCTGTAAGAACTGACAGGTTTTAATAACAATAACGACTAAAAATTCTGCCAAACCTCGAACTTCGATATAAATCAAATAGCCTTCATCGGCATTACCTTTTATTCACATAAAAAGATAATCTGACCCGTGAAACTGGATTTTTTCGAACCGGCGGCGTTTCATCGGGCGTTCAAGAAGTGGACGGGGCTGACGCCGGGGCCCTATCGCGCTCAAGAGCATTGAAAACGCTGATTGGTCTCGATGTGTAGTGAAAGCATGTCTGCAGATGTCGGTTGAACCCCTTCGTTGAAAGTGATTCAGGCAGGTCCGGTAAGTAAATCCGGGCGCTGCGCCCCCTCGCCTCAAACTTCGATACTTCAAACCGTTCCATTCGCCATCCTTTGAAACAGACGGGGCACTTTGCTTCCATGACGTTTCACCGCTTCTCACCGGTAAGGTTCCCGCTTCAAAAAAAACATCCTCCGCGACATTTGCACAGGCCAGAAAGCCTGCCGTGCACGGAGCCTTATCAAGGAACGATCATGCTTCAAATAGCCAATATCTCAATCATCCCCGCGCTTGCGCTGCCGCTGCTGTTAACCGGATGCCTGACAAACCCCGTACAACCCGCTATCGATCCGACGCCGTTCGAGACCCCGGAATATCAAGCCCAGAAAGGCTTGGCGATTATTCATGCTTCATCTCTATATGCCCGTGGCGGCACCGGTCAGGGCGTGGCCGTCGCACTGATCGACTCGGGATTGAACAGCAACGTGCCGGAATTTCAGGGACGGCTGCGTGATCCGGGGTTTGATCATGTCGAAAACCGCGTCGGCACCTTTGACCGGATCGGTCACGGCACCCAGATGGCGGGCATTCTCGCCGCCAACAAGAACGACCAGGGCATGCACGGCGTCGCGTTCAACGCACAGCTGATCCCGTTTCGTTTCGGTGACGACAATGAGCCGTTTTTCTTCGACAGCGAGATTGCCCAATCCTGGCAGGCCGGTTTCGACAAAGGCGCACTGATCCTCAATAACTCGTGGGCCAATGCCATCCCGGCGACCGAGATCAATGAAGCACGCTACAAGCAGGTCATGCCGGAGTCGCTGGCAACTGCCCGAAAATTGGTTCAGGACGGCGCGGTATTCGTCTTCCCGACCGGCAACGAGTTGAAACGAGAACCCTTGGCCGAACCTGGCTTGCCGCTCGCCCTGCCTGAACTTGAAAAAGGCTGGATCGCTGTGGTTGCACTGAAAAACGATGGCAGCGCCATCAATGCCAAGTCCAACTACTGCGGCGTGGCAGCAGCCTGGTGCATCGCCGTACCGGGCGGCGACTCAGGTGCTGACCAAGGTCTGTTGACCACCAACAAGGATGGTCAATACGTGCAGACTGCCGGCACGTCTCCCGCGGCAGCACTGGTCAGTGGCGCCATGGCAGCGCTGCAAAGTCGCTATCCCGAACTCACGCCACAACAAGTCCGCGCACACCTGCTGGCCACAGCCAACCGGACAGGCATCTACGCCAACAGTGAAGCCTACGGACAAGGACTGCTGGACCTGGAAGCCGCCTCACGCAAAGCGCCGGACTCCAGCATTGATTGATGCAGTTTTGAGGGACTGACAGAGGTGTTAGGGGGAAATACGCACCCGCGGTATATCGAACCGGGCTCGCATCCAGAAAAGCACCGCAAAGATCAGGATCAAAAGATCGCAGCCTCCGGCAGCTCCTACAGTTGAACCGAGTACACGCAAAAAACTGCCGGCTGGCAGCCCGCCATCGCTGGCAAGCCAGCTTCCACAATTTTGAACTCAATGCAAAGCGCACACCGCCCGGTCTCTGCACCACTCAACACAATGAGCGTTAGCTCGAGTGCAGCTGTTGATCTTGATCTAAAAGGCCCGTCGGCAGGCTGAGTGTAGGGGTTCATCCGGGGAAGACATCGAAAGGAGGTGCAGCGAAGCAAACCGGAATCGATGCCCCGGATGGATCCCGGAGCGAAGGAACCCCGAGCCCCAGCGAGTGGGCCGAACGTCAGGGCAAAGCCTTTTGGGTTACCTTTTCGGCGTCTGGAAAAGGTGACTCGCCGTAAGGGCGAAACCCTAAGCAGCCATAACCGCAGCAACGGATATACACCCCAACCCCAACCCCAACCCAAAAACCAAAACCCCGGTCAAAACTCAAACCGCAGGAAAGTGAATCCTGAACGCCGCCCCGCCCATCGGCGAATCGCCCAGCGCGAGTTTGGCGTTATAGCTCTCAATAATATCCTTCACCACCGCCAACCCGATCCCCTGCCCCGGATGCTGCCGATCCAGGCGCTCACCACGCTCAAGAATCCGCGCCCGCTGGTCCGGCGGCACACCCGGCCCATCATCCTCAACACACAACTCAACTCCGGTCAGGCTCTCACGCACACTGATGCGCACCTCACCCAGACAAAGCCGATAAGCGTTCTCCAGCAAATTCCCCATCATCTCCAGCAAGGCGCCCTGCTCGATCGGCACATAACAATGCTCCGGCAGATCAAACGTCACCCGCACACGCTTGTCGCGATACACCTTGTCCAACGTATCGCAAAGACTTTGCAGCACCGGACGCAACCGCACCTGATGCCGCACCAGCCCACTTTTACGCAAACTCGCCCGCTGCAGCTGATAACTGATCTGCTGACTCATGCGCTCAATCTGGCTCTGCAGAACCCAGGCCTGATCGACGTCTTTAGGCCGCTGAGCCATGTCCTCGCTGACGCCTTGCAACACCGCCAACGGCGTTTTCAGGCTGTGCGCCAAATCATCCAGTGAGTCACGATAACGGCTGCGCTGCTGACGCTCGCTCAGCAGCAAACGGTTCAGCGAGCCTGTCAGACGCAGCAGTTCACGCGGGTGTTGTTCGGTGAGACTTTCGCGGGCGCCGGTCTCGATTTCGTCGAGTTCCTGACTGAGTTGGCGCAGGGCTTTCAGGCCCCAGGTCAGGCCGATCCACAACAGAGCCAGCAACACCAGCAAGGCTGCGCCGAAGCCCAGATAGAGATTTTCGCGCAGGCCTTCGAGGGTGGTTTCGTACTCGCGCACCGGTTGCAGGGCGACGATGCTGAATGCCGCACTTTTGCCGCCGAGCAGTTTGACTTCAACGTCGTAAACGAAGAACTCCTGACCATTGGCTTCGCGTATCCGCGCGAACTCATTGCCGAGTCCGTCGTAACGCGGCTTGTAGTTGATCTGTTCTTCCTGAGTCGCTCTGGAACGCCAGACCAGGTGCCCTTCACGGTCGTAGATATAACCGAGCAAACGGAAGTCGGTGAGGTTGAAACGCTCATCGGGCAACTGCGACGGCATCATCAGTCGCCCGTTTTCAACGCGCGCAGCAGAGATCAGCGTGGTGACGTCCGAAGCCAGGCGTTGCTCGATCGAATCCTGCAAGGCAAGGCTGAATGCGCCTTGCATCGCCGGCAGCAGGGCAAGCATGAACAACACCGCCAACGTGGTGGCGGCGAGCATCAGCCGAACGCGAAGGGAACGAATCAAGTGCAGCGCTCATTGAACAGGTAACCGAGGCCACGCACGGTATCGATCGGCTTGAACCCGGCCGGGCCTTCGAGTTTGCGGCGCAAGCGGCCGACCAGCACTTCGATCACATTTGGATCGCGCTCGTCGTCGTCCGGATAGAGCTGCTCCATCAAGCGATCCTTGGGCACCACTTGCTGGTGATGGCGCATGAGGTATTCGAGGATGCGGTATTCGTAGGCGGTCAGCGCCAGCGGTTGCTCATCGAGGCTCGCCTGTTTGCGATTGAGATCAAGCAACAGCGGGCCGGCAACGATGGTCGACTGGGTGAAGCCGCTGGAACGGCGCAGCAAGGCATTCAGGCGCGCGTCGAGTTCTTCGAACTGGAACGGTTTGACCACGTAATCATCGGCGCCGGCGGCGAGGCCTTCGACCTTGTCCTGCCAGTTGCCGCGCGCGGTGAGAATCAGGATCGGAAAGGTCTTGCCGCCTGAACGCAACTGACGAATCAGGTCGAGACCGCCCATGCCCGGCAGCCCGAGATCGATCACCGCCAGGTCAAAGTTGAACTGGCCGGTCTGGTACAGCGCCTCTTCGGCATTGGCCACGGACTCAACCACGTGACCGCTCTCCGTCAGGCGGGTTTGCAGGTGATGGCGCAACAGCGCTTCATCTTCGACGACCAATAGCTTCATGACGCTCTCCCGGGCAAATCAGAAATCTCCAAAAACACACCTGTGGGAGCGAGCCCGCTCGCGAAGTCGTTGGATCAGTCAATGAAGATTGTCGACTGACACATCGCTTCGCCAGCAGGCTCGCTCCCACATTTCGCCTGGCGGCAACTCCTTAGAAAAAGTAGTTGGTCGACAAGTACGTCTGCGCGCTGCTGGTCAGGTCCAGCGAGCCTTGCTTGCTGCCACCGCGTTCGCTCATCTCGGTGCTGGCATTGCTGCGCAGGTAACGGTAACCGAGTTCCACCGACGTGTTTTGCGAAACTTGCTGCATCACACCGAACTGGCCGCCGACTGCATAGCCGATGTCGCTGTCACGGCTAAAGCCTGGGGATTCCTGAGTCAGCTTGGTCAGACCCGCCGTCGCACCGCCGAACAGTTTGGTGCTGCTGCCCACCGGGTAGAACAGATCGTAGCTGCCCAGCAGGTTTTCCTGACGCAGTTTAATGCCATTGTGCGAACCGGACACATTGTCGTAGGTGGCGTAGTAGCGACCTTGCGAGTTTTGCTGACCGAGGCGTACGCCGTAGGTGTTGTTGCCGTCGATCGCGCCAGTGGCGTTCGGGTGATCAAGGTTATCGTTCAGTGCGTGGGACTTTTTGATCTTGTCGCTCGTCTGGCCGAAAGTCAGGCCGGCGAAGTTGGAAGTGGTGTCGGCATGGGCCGCGATGCTGGCGCTCATTACGGTAAATGCCAGCAGCAGTTTGTTTAAACGAGTCATGGTATTTCCTCTTTCACAGTGCTGTTTGGGTATGGCGCAAGATTACTGACCCTCCCCTGTACCGATCCTGAACGCTCTCTGAACCTGACCTGAACCAAATCGACTAGGCTGTTTTGACCACTTATCAAAGGAGACCGACCATGCGCCTGTTCCTCGCCCTCACGTTGCTCGCTGTCAGCAGCCTCACCCAGGCTGCGATCAAGACTGAGGAAATCCCCTACCAGAGCGCCGACGGCACCAAGCTGATCGGCTACTACGCCTATGACGACGCCATCAAAGGCAAACGCCCGGGGATTGTCGTGGTGCATGAGTGGTGGGGCCTGAACGATTACGCCAAGCGCCGCGCGCGGGATCTGGCCGAACTCGGTTACAGCGCGCTGGCGATCGATATGTACGGCGAAGGCAAGAACACCGAGCACCCGAAAGATGCGATGGCGTTCATGCAGGCAGCGACCGCGGACGCGGCGGCGGCCAGCAAGCGTTTCGAAGCCGGGCTGGATTTGCTGAAGAAACAGCCGCAGACCGACGTGAACAAACTGGCGGCCATCGGTTACTGCTTTGGCGGTGCGGTGGTTTTGAACGCAGCGCGTCAGGGTGTGCCATTGGCGGGCGTGGTGAGTTTCCATGGCGCACTGGCAACCAAAACCCCGGCCACGCCTGGCAGTGTGAAAGCGAAAATCCTGGTGGAACATGGCGCGCTCGACAGCATGGTCACACCGGACAACGTCAGCACCTTCAAAGCAGAAATGGACAAGGCCGGCGCTGACTATAAATTTGTCAGCCTTGAAGGTGCCAAGCATGGCTTCAGCAATCCGGATGCTGATCGCTTGAGTCATGGCGAGCACGGTGGCCCGGATATCGGCTACAACAAGGCCGCCGATGAAAAATCCTGGGCGGACATGAAAGCGTTTTTCCAAAAAATATTTGGCTGATCAGAAAGACCGCGGCGCGGCCTTCGCGAGCAGGCTCGCTCCCACTTTGAATCTGCGTTGATCACAAATTCTCTGTGGGAGCGAGCCTGCTCGCGAAAGCCGCGCCACTGATCTCGACCTTGTCCCGACTAACCGGCAAAATGCCTGTCATGAATCCAAGTCCAGCCCTCCCCGCCTGTTGCACCCCGCTCGATGCTCACTGGCCGTTGCCGACGGTATTGCCCGACACGGTGCTGCTCAGCACCCATTTCGATCCGTCACAACTGCTTGGCAATGACTTCCAGCGCAGCGCCATCGAGCCGCCGCCGAGTATTCAGCGTTCGGTGGCCAAGCGTCAGGCGGAGTTTCTCGCGGGGCGCATCTGCGCCCGCGCAGCGTTACAGCAACTGCAAGGCAGTGGCGTGGTTCCGCCGATTGGCGAAGATCGCGCACCGGTCTGGCCGGCACACATCTGCGGCTCGATCACCCACAGCACCGGGCGGGCGGCTGCGATTGTCGCCAACAAGCAGCATTGGCGCGGTTTGGGCATGGACCTGGAAAACCTGCTCAACCGCGAACGCGCCGAGCGTCTGGCCGGAGAAATTCTGACCGCGCCGGAAATGCAGCGCATGGCTGCGGCATCGCCGGATCAAACGGCCCTGTGGGTGACACTGACGTTTTCGGTGAAAGAAAGTTTGTTCAAGGCGCTCTACCCGATCGTGCAGAAGCGCTTTTACTTTGAGCACGCCGAGGTGCTGGAGTGGACCGAGGCGGGATCCGTCCGGTTGCGCTTGTTGACCGATCTGTCGGCTGAGTGGCGCAACGGCACGGAGCTGGATGCCCAGTTCGGGGTGCAGGATGGTCAGTTGTTGAGTCTGGTCAGCATCAAGGCCTGAGATCATTGTTGCCTGATGGGGCCTCATCGCTGGCAAGCCAGCTCCCACAGTGTCGGTGATAGACACAGATATTGTGGACTCACCTCAAACCTGTGACTGAACTCATGGGCCCACCTCACACCTGTGGCTGAGTTTATGATCCCACCTCATACCTGTGGGAGCTGGCTTGCCAGCGATGGGGCCAGCTCGGCCACCTCATGACTCAGCGGCGCTCCTGATTCCTCGGCCAACTCAAACTGAAGCAAGCCCCACCCAGGCTTTTGCTTTTGCCAATGATCGCCCGGCCGTCATGCCAGTGGATGATCCGCCGCACAATCGATAACCCCAAGCCATGCCCGCCCGACGCCCGGGTGCGACTGTCGTCCAGACGTAGAAACGGCGTGAAAATCCGTTCCCACGCCACCTCCGGCACGCCCGGCCCGTCATCTTCGATGTCGATCCGACAACGCAATTGCCCGACCTGATAACTCACTGTGACCTTCGAGTGCGCGTGGCGCATCGCGTTACCCACCAGATTTTGCAGGGCGCGGTGCAGATACCGAGGCTCAGCCTCGACCCAGGCATCATCGTTGTCGGCAGCCGACAGGCACAACCCACGCTGCACCGTGACCTCGGCGCGCAACGGCGCCAGCTCTTCGATCACCTGATCAACCAACGCGTCGAGGTCAATGCGCTGAAACGTCAGCGCCGGCGAACCCTGCTCCAGCCGCGCATAGGTGAGCATTTCATCGACCAGCTTATCGAGGTCCTCAATGTCGTGATCCATGCCTTCACGGTACTTTTCCAGTGCTTGCGGGGTGGTCGCCGAGCCGATCATCTCCAGGCCGAAACGCAGGCGCGCCACCGGCGTGCGCAATTCGTGAGACACCGCGCGCACCAGTTCGCGCTGGATCGCCAGCAACTGCTGCAAGTGCTCGGCCATGCCATTGAACGCCGAGGCCAGGCGCCCGACCGAGTCGGCACCGCGCGCCGGCACGCGGGTTTCCAGGCTGCCCTTGGCGATGCGCGTGGCCGCTGCCTCGAGACCGCGCAAACGCCGCTCCAACTGACGCACCAATAGATAAACGATGAGGCCGATCAAACTCAGGCCGAGCGCGGCGATCAGCACCAGCCACTCCGGCGGGTACGGATTCATCTGATACAACGGGCCGATTTCCAGCACCCATGGCGTGCCGACCATGCCGGCAAAGACCCGGATCGAATCGCCGCCCTTGCCCAGCGCCATCACCGTATCGCCCTCGGACACGCGCCGGCTTTGGTCTTCGTCCATGTCGGCGTCATTGATCGTGACCAGCCGCAGGTCAAAACCAAAACCCTTGTCTTTCTTTATCTGCGCCAGCCGTTTCGGTTGCTCGGCCACTGGCACGCGCACCAGCTCATCAGCCAGCAGATAAATCGTCGCCCGCGCCAGTTGCTCGCTGATCTGCTGCACTTCGCCGGTGAGGACGATTTGCTCCTTGTTGCTGACCAGTCGATAAACTTTCGCCGCGTGCGGCCCGGTCTGTTCGACCAGTGCCTGCCCGCGCTGCACCCGCGCGCGCTGAGACAGATCGAGATCGGTTTCGGCAAATGTCTTCAGGGCCAGCGGAATCCCCAGCAGTCGCTCCCACACCAGCAGCGCACGATGGCGCTCGGTTTCGTTCATCGGCTGCAGGTTGTCAGCCATCAGCGAGAACGTGCCGTGGGCCAGACGCTCGCGATATTGCTCGCTGCGCACCTGATTGAGCAGGTTCAGCGCCAAGACCCCGAGCACCGCCACCAGAATCAGCGCTGCGCACATGCCGCCGTAGATGCGCAGAAAGATCGAGTTCACAGCGTCAGGTCTACGCAGGCTTCAGGGACAAACAGATAGCCTTTGCTGCGGATGGTCTTGATCAGGCGCGGGTGATCGGGGTCATCACCGATTTTCGGGCGGATGCGCGAGATACGCACATCGATCGAACGGTCCTGGCCGTCGTAACCGATGCCACGCAGCGCAGTGAAGATTTCCTCCCGCGACAGGATGCGCCCGGCGTTGGACACCAGCAGCCAAAGCAGGTCGAATTCGGCGCTGGTCAGCTCGATGCCGTTGTCGCTCAGCCAGGCCTCGCGCAAGGCGTTGTCGACCACCAGCGGACCGAATTGCAGGCGACGGCTTTTTTCCGCGCTCGGCTCGGGTGTGTCACTGCGTCGCAGCAATGCCTGAATGCGTGCCAGCAACAGTCGCGGACGCACCGGTTTGCACACGTAATCGTCGGCGCCGAGATCAAGCCCCTGGATCTGGTCGGCATCGTCGGTGCGCGCGGTCAACATCAGGATGGGCCCGTCATAACGGTCGCGCACCTTGCGGCAGATCGTCAGGCCATCTTCACCGGGGAGCATCAGATCGAGGATCACCAGATCCGGCTGCTCGGTGATGATCCGCGCCGCAGCCAGTGCGCCGTTGCCTTCGATCTCCACGCGCAATCCATTGGCTTGCAAGTAGTCCCGAGTGAGTTCGGCCAGACGTTGATCATCCTCGACTATCAATATCTGAAAGGCTTGTTGCTCCACCGGTGACCTCTGCTTGCTGTTTTTATTAATAGAAGGAAGGCGATGCCCTGCCAGGCTCGGTCCTAAATTTTTCTGAATCCTCCCGTTCATTTGTCATGTCCTGGGAGGATAAGAATGCCTGTGCATGGGCCGATTGTATAAACGGCGTACAGCCAGAACACAAGTCGGTAAATGCGTTCGGACAAGGCCAGATTTTGTGATAGGGTTCGCGCCCTTAAAAAACCGCTGAAGCGATTTTGTCGGCGGAAAAACAGTGACAAACGGTCTAGGTCAGCAGGTTCGCGGCCTACACGGGAATTCAAGGTTTCTTACACAATTTACGCACAGGTTTATCCACAGTCCGTACGTTGCAACACCCCTTAAAACGCATTATCTTGTAGCACGGCGAAAACAGAGACCCTACATGTAGGGTTTTTGCCTTAAAAGGCCAACCACATTTCAGAACTGAAACTCAAGCGATTTATGGCGAGTTTCAGCTTGAACGCAGCAAGTTTTTCGAAGACCAGACCGCACTGGCGGATGGCACCGTTTTTATAGCCCCGAACGGATAAAACGGTATGGGTGTTGCAGTCATTACTGTCATCCGAAAGGAATCCGGTTCGAGCATGTGCTCGCAACCAAAAACTTCGGCAAGGATGCGGCGTCGTAGCCTTTTTCCTACTGCTCCGAAGTTGTGAATGCCGACTCTCGTCGGTTGTAGTGCTTCGGGACAGAACGGTGAGCACCATGATGGTGCCCAAACAAACATAGAGAATGTGGAGACAATCCCTCATGCAAACCGACACAACTCGCGAGAACCCGCAGGGCACCTTGCCGCAGGCCGCTGATTCGAATTCGGATCTGGCAGCCACCGCGCCTGGTCAACTGCGCGTGATCAAGCGTAATGGCACTGTCGTTCCTTACACCGATGACAAGATCACCGTCGCTATCACCAAAGCGTTTCTCGCAGTTGAGGGCGGCACCGCTGCCGCTTCGTCGCGAATCCACGACACCGTTGCCCGCCTGACCGAACAGGTCACCGCGACCTTCAAGCGTCGCATGCCTTCGGGCGGCACCATCCACATCGAAGAAATCCAGGACCAGGTCGAACTGGCCCTGATGCGTGCCGGTGAGCAGAAAGTCGCTCGCGACTACGTGATCTACCGCGACGGTCGTTCGAAAGAACGCGCTGCCCACGCCCCGGCCGAAGAAGCCGTCAACGCGCATCCGTCGATCCGCATCACCCGTGCCGACGGCAGCCTGGCGCCGCTGGACATGGGTCGCCTGAACACCATCGTCACCGAAGCCTGCGAAGGTCTGGCTGAAGTCGACGGCGACCTGATCCAGCGCGAAACCCTGAAAAACCTGTACGACGGCGTGGCCCTGACCGACGTCAACACCGCTTTGGTGATGACCGCCCGTACGCTGGTCGAGCGCGAGCCGAACTACTCGTTCGTGACCGCCCGCCTGCTGATGGACACCCTGCGTGCCGAAGGCCTGAACTTCCTGGAAGTGGCCGAGAGCGCCACTCACCACGAAATGGCCGACCTGTACGCCAAGGCCCTGCCGGCTTACATCGCCAAAGGTATCGAGTTCGAACTGCTGAACCCTGTGCTGGCCACCTTCGACCTGGAAAAACTGGGCAAGGCGATCAACCACGAGCGCGATCAGCAATTCACCTACCTGGGCCTGCAGACCCTGTACGACCGCTACTTCATCCACAAGGATGGCGTGCGTTTCGAACTGCCGCAGATCTTCTTCATGCGCGTGGCCATGGGCCTGGCGATCGAAGAGAAGAACAAAGAAGACCGTGCGATCGAGTTCTACAACCTGCTGTCCTCGTTCGACTACATGGCTTCGACTCCGACCCTGTTCAACGCCGGTACCCTGCGTCCTCAGCTGTCGAGCTGCTACCTGACCACCGTGCCGGATGACCTGTCGGGCATTTACCACGCGATTCACGACAACGCCATGTTGTCGAAATTTGCTGGCGGCCTGGGCAACGACTGGACTCCGGTCCGTGCGCTGGGTTCGTACATCAAAGGCACCAACGGCAAGTCGCAAGGCGTGGTTCCGTTCCTCAAAGTCGTGAACGACACCGCTGTAGCCGTTAACCAGGGTGGCAAGCGCAAAGGCGCTGTGTGTGCTTACCTGGAAACCTGGCACATGGACATCGAGGAGTTCATCGAGCTGCGCAAGAACACCGGTGATGATCGTCGTCGTACCCACGACATGAACACTGCCAACTGGATCCCTGACCTGTTCATGAAGCGCGTCTTCGATGACGGCCCGTGGACCCTGTTCTCGCCATCCGAAGTACCGGATCTGCACGACCTGACCGGCAAGGCGTTCGAAGAGCGTTACGAATACTACGAAGCGCTGTCCCAGTACCCGGGCAAGATCAAGCTGTTCAAGACCATCCAGGCCAAAGACCTGTGGCGCAAAATGCTGTCCATGCTCTTCGAAACCGGCCACCCATGGCTGACCTTCAAAGACCCGTGCAACCTGCGTAGCCCGCAGCAGCACGTCGGCGTGGTTCACAGCTCGAACCTGTGCACCGAGATCACCTTGAACACCAATAAGGACGAGATCGCGGTCTGCAACCTGGGCTCGATCAACCTGCCGAACCACATCGTCGACGGCAAGCTGGACACCGTTAAACTGCAACGCACCGTGAACACCGCCGTGCGCATGCTCGATAACGTGATCGACATCAACTACTACTCGGTACCGCAGGCGAAGAACTCCAACTTCCGCCACCGTCCGGTAGGTCTGGGCATCATGGGCTTCCAGGACGCTTTGTACCTGCAGCACATCGCCTACGGCTCCGACGCTGCCGTCGAGTTTGCCGACAAGTCGATGGAAGCGGTCAGCTACTACGCCATCCAGGCCTCTTGCGACCTGGCTGACGAGCGCGGCGCTTACGAGACGTTCCAGGGTTCGCTGTGGTCCAAAGGCATCCTGCCGCTGGATTCGCAACAGATCCTGATCGAACAACGTGGCCAGAAGTACATCGACGTTGACCTGAACGAATCCCTGGACTGGGCACCGGTTCGCGCCCGTGTACAGAAAGGCATTCGTAACTCCAACATCATGGCCATCGCACCGACCGCAACCATCGCCAACATCACCGGCGTATCGCAGTCGATCGAACCGACCTACCAGAACCTTTATGTGAAATCGAACCTGTCGGGCGAATTCACCGTGATCAACCCGTACCTGGTTCGCGACCTCAAGGCGCGCGGTCTGTGGGACTCGGTCATGATCAACGACCTGAAGTACTACGACGGTTCGGTTCAGCAGATCGAGCGCATCCCGCAAGAACTCAAAGAGCTCTACGCAACCGCGTTCGAAGTGGACACCAAGTGGATCGTTGACGCGGCCAGCCGTCGTCAGAAGTGGATCGACCAGGCCCAGTCGCTGAACCTGTACATCGCCGGCGCATCGGGCAAGAAGCTGGACGTGACCTACCGCATGGCTTGGTACCGTGGTCTGAAAACCACCTACTACCTCCGTGCCCTGGCCGCGACCAGCACCGAGAAGTCGACCATCAACACTGGCAAGCTGAACGCTGTTTCCAGCGGCGGCAACCACGGTGATGATTCGGTCCTGGCTGCTCCTGCCGGTCCTGCTCCAGTGCCAAAGGCTTGCGCGATTGACGAGCCGGATTGCGAAGCTTGCCAATAAGCTGAGCATGTTCAGGTGTCGAAAGGCGCCTGAATGAAAACCCCCGACAGACTTCTGGTTTGTCGGGGGTTTTGTTTTTTGGGGGTTGGGGCATCGCCTTCGCTCGGCTTGCCGAAGGGGCAAAAGATCAAAAGCCCCTCACCCTAACCCTCTCCCGGAGGGAGAGGGGACTGACCGCGGTGATTGGGAGAGATATACCGAGGTGAGTACCGAGTCGAGTTCAAGCTCTGAATAGACCACAAGTCCGCTCCCTCTCCCTCGGGAGAGGGCCGAACGTCAGGGCGCAACCTCAAGCAATGATCACCGCAGCAACGGATATCCCCCCCGATACCAAAAACGCCACCCACAAAAAAGCCCCTCAAAAAGAGGGGCTCCCTTTACAGCCAAAAACCCAGAATCAAGCCATCTGAATAATGGTCTGCATGATCGTGCTCTGAGTCGAAATCGTTTTCGCGTTCGCCTGATAGTTCGATTGACCCTTGATCAGATCAACCAGCTCATTGGTCAGGTTAACGTTCGACTCTTCCAGCGAGTTGGACTGGATGGAACCCAGAGTACCGGTTTCCGGAGCGTCGTAACCCGGGATACCGGAAGCAAAGGTTTCTTTCCAGCTAGTACCACCGATAGCCTGCAAACCCTGCTCGTTAGTGAAACTGGCCAATGCAACCTGGCCGATGGCTTTGCTTTGGTTGTTACTGAAGTTGGCAAACAGCGTACCGGTGCCGTCGATGGTCAGATTGGTGATTTGGCCAGTGGCGTAACCATCCTGAGTCGGGATCGTACGCGAGTTGTCCGCGTTGTACTGGGTGGTCTTGGCCATCGAAATGGTCACACCCGCCGGGTTTGCTGCTGCGCCGTTAGGAACAAAGTTACCGTTGATCACATTACCCGGCACCCAGCCTGTCATCTTCAGGTCGCTGCTGATGATCGGATTGGCCGGATCTGCCGGGTTTGGTGTGCTGACCTGAGTCAACTTGCCTGCAGAGTCAAAGGTCAGGGTCGATGCCACTGGCGGAGTGGTTTTTGGATCGCTACCCGTTGCATCCGGGTTACGACCGTCGACCAACGTGTACACCTTCCAGGTATTTTCGCCCGTCTTCACCACATACTGATCCATGTCGTGCTTGTTGCCTTGCGTATCATAGATCGGGGTGCTGAACGACTTGGTGTAAGTCTCGACCTTGGACGGATCGAATATGACGGCGTTGGCGCCAGTATCAACGATCACGGGGGACGAAGAGTTCAAGTTGATGCTCGACCCAACGGCCGAAGTTGACTTCGGCGCCAGGTTCGAGGTGTCGATTTTCAGATCGGTCAACACACCGTTGATGATCTTGCCGTTGGCATCCACACCGTAACCTTGCAGACGCGAAGTGTAATCGGTGTTGGTGATGAAACCGGCATTGTCGACTTTGAACGTACCGGCACGGGTATAGGAGATGGAGCCGTTATTGCTCATGGTGAAGAAACCCGAGCCGTTGATGCCCATGTCCAACACGTTACCGGTGTTGTTGATGTCACCCTGGGTGAACTGCTGCGAAACGTTGGCCAGACGCACACCGTTACCGATGACCTTGCTACCGCTGCCCAGTTTGGTCGCCGAATAGACGTCTTCAAACTCTGCACGGGAAGATTTGAAACCGGCAGTCGCGACGTTGGCGATGTTGTTGCCGGTCACGTCCAGTTGTTTGTTGGCTGCATAGAGACCGCTAAGGCCGATATTGAAAGACATATTCCACTCCTTTGTGCCGGTTAGTCGGCTCTATATACCAATGGTTTGTACTTTGGACAGGGCGACGGAGCCCTTGCCGGCCAGGTTAAGCATCAGCTCGCCGCCGGTCTGGCTGATCGTCACGCTGTTGACGGTGGCCGGCAGGTAAGTTGCCAGGTCCGTCGCGGCGCCGTTGATCGGTGCGTTGGCCTTGAAGGTGTAGGTACCGACGGGCACCACGGTACCGCTGGTGTCCTTGCCATCCCACGTGAAACTGGCGGCGCCAGCGGCGCGGCTGCCCAGGTCGATGGTGCGAACCGTTTTGCCGTCCTTGTCGGTGATCGTCACAGTGCCTTCGGCGATGGACGATGGCACGTTTACGGAACCGGTCATGCCTTTGGTCGGATCGTCGAGCTGTGCGGTGTTGGTCTGCACAATCACGTTGCGGCCAACCAGAGACGATGCCTGCAACGCTTGCGAAGAGTTGTAGTTGCCGGCCAGCCCGCTAACGGTGCTGTTGAGCGTGGTAATGCCTTCCAGGCTGCTGAACTGCGCCAACTGCGCAACGAATGCACTGTTGTCCTGCGGATCGAGCGGGTTCTGGTTTTTCAGCTGGGTGACCAGCAGTTGCAGAAACGCATCCTTGCCCAAGGCCTGGCCGCCAGTGGCGCTGTTGGTGGCCGAAGCGATGCCGCCCGAAGTTGTGCTGCTCGTCTTCTTCGTGGAGTTCGCCAGGATGTCGTTCATGCTGAGGCTGTTGGTGGTATCGGTAACGCTCATGGCAGTCGCCCCTGATTACTGACCGAGGGTCAGTACTTTCTGCATCATGGTTTTGGCGGTGTTCATCATTTCGGCGTTGGTCTGGAAGGACCGGCTCGCGGAAATCATGTCAGCCATTTCTTCCACCACGTTGACGTTCGGGTAGTAGACGTAGCCCTTGCCGTCGGCAGCCGGATGGTTCGGCTCGTAGCGCGCTTCGAGGTTGCTCTGGTCTTCGACGACACCCAGCACCTGCACGCCTTGCCCCGCAGCGTCCTGGTTCTGGAACAGCGAGTTGCTGCCGCCACTCTGGCCACCCTGGAACATGGTGGCGAATACCGGGTGACGGGCACGGTAGGTCTGGTCGATGCTCGACGAAACGGTCTCGGCGTTGGCGATGTTCGATGCCACGGTGTTCAGACGCGTGGTTTGTGCGCTCATGCCGCTGCCGGCAATGTTGAAAACGCTGGACAGGGACATGAATTACTCTCCGCGCAGGGCTGAAACCAGCCCTTTGAATTTGCTGTTGAGCAGGGTGAAGCTGGCCTGGAAGCCCACGGCGTTTTCCGCGTAGTTGGACTGTTCCAGTTGAGCGTCAACGGTGTTCTGGTCAATCGACGGTTGCATCGGCGTGCGATACAGCAGCGATTCGTCGCCATTGCCCAAGCCTTCAGCCTCGATGTGACGGCTGTTGGTCATGTTCAGAGCGAAGTGGCCGCCGCTTTTGGTTTTCTCGGTCTGTGCTTCCAGCACTTTGGAGAAGTCCAGATCCCGAGCCTTGTAGTTCGGGGTATCGGCGTTGGCGATGTTGTTGGCCAGCACTTCGGCGCGTTGGGCGCGGAAGCCCAAAGCCTTTTCGTGAATGCCGAGCGCTTTATCGAAGCTGATGCTCATGTCGGGAACCTTCAGGTGACCGGTTTTTCGTAACTGAGCTTTAGCAAGCCGCGTGCCAATGCAAGAAACACCCGTAAACCGGGGCCTTGCGGGCTATCGGCAAAGCGACAATGCCAGAAAAGCGGCAACCGGTTTCCGCCAGATGCCGCTTTTCTGCCGCTTGCCCCTGCCCTCAAGAACACTAGAGAGCAAATGTGGGAGCGAGCCTGCTCGCGAAGGCAGTAGATCAGCCACCAATGATGCTGATTGGGAAACCGCTTTCGCGAGCAGGCTCGCTCCCACAGGGTTTTGCGGTGATTTCGGATTAAACGCCAGGCACAAAAAAACGGGAGCCCCTGAGGACTCCCGCTCTTGTGTTGCCGATGCCAGTTACTTCGCCTGGTAAATGATCCCCGGGCTGCACTGAACCATCTGGTAATGATCCGGCAAACCGTTCAGCGCTTCGGAAGCGCCGAGGAACAGATAACCGCCCGGCTTCAACGTGCTGTGAATGCGCAACAGGATGTCTTTCTTCACTTCGGCAGAGAAGTAGATCAACACGTTGCGGCAAAACACGATGTCGAACTTGCCCAGCGCTGCATAGCTGTCGAGCAAGTTGAACGAGCGGAATTCCACCCGGTTCTTGATCGGCGCCTTGATCACCCAGCGACCCGGCCCTTTCGGGTCGAAATAACGCTGCAAGCGGTCGGCGGACAAACCGCGACCGATCGCCAGGCTGTCGTACTCGCCGGTCTTGCAGTTGTTCAGCATGAGACCGGACAAGTCCGTGGCAACGATTTGCACGCCCATCTTCAACTGACCAAGATTGCTGCGCTCGAACTCGTCGATCGACATCGACAGCGAGTACGGCTCCTGACCCGACGAGCATGCCGCCGACCAGATGCGCAGACGCTGGTTGGGACTGGCCTTGATGGCTTCGGGCAGCACCTTGTTCTTCAAGACTTCAAACGGATAGGTGTCACGAAACCACAGGGTTTCGTTGGTCGTCATGGCATCGACCACCTGTTCGCGCAAACCGCTGCGCGGCTGGGTCTGGATGCGCTGAACCAGCTCACCCAGCGACTTGATGCCCTGCACTTCCATCAGTTTGTTGAGACGGCTCGAGACCAGGTACTGCTTGTTTTCACCGAGCAAAATGCCACAGGCTTTTTCCAGGAATACCCGGAACTGTTCGAAATCCAAATTACCCGTAGACAATGATGCCGCCTCTTAAATCGTGTTGACCGCCAGGGGCAGAAGGCCCCTAGCTGATATCTGCTGCTTTGATCCGGTCGACTACCCGGGATGCCAGGTCATCAGGACGGAATTTGGCCAAAAAGTCATCGGCACCGACTTTCTTGACCATCGCCTGATTGAACACTCCCGACAACGAAGTATGCAGGATGATATGAAGCTTTTGCATGCGTGGGTCGCTGCGGATTTCCGCCGTCAGGGTGTACCCGTCCATCTCCGGCATCTCGATGTCGGAGATCATCATCAGGAACTCTTCTTCCGGCTTCTTGCCCTCGTCGACCAGCTTGCGCAGGTAATCCAGCGCCTGCTTGCCGTCGTTCAACGCCACGACCTCAACGCCGACCGTCTGCAGACACCGCGAGACCTGCTTGCGTGCCACCGACGAGTCATCGACTGTCAGCACCCGCAGCGACAACGCTTTGGTCTGGGTCTCGACATCGACGACGCCGACCGAAATCGCTTCCGGCGTCGGTGCGACTTCCGCCAGCACTTTCTCGACGTCGATGATTTCGACTAACTGATTGTCCACCCGAGTCACAGCGGTCAGGTAATGATCGCGACCCGTGCCCTTGGGCGGCGGATGAATCTCTTCCCAGTTCATGTTGACGATGCGCTCCACCGAGCGGACCAGGAAACCCTGGGTCTTGGTGTTGTACTCCGTGATGATCACGAACGGGTTTTTCTTGTCTTTCAACGCACCGGAGCCGGTCGCCATTGCCAGATCAAGGATCGGAATGGTCGCCCCCCGAATACTTGCCACCCCGCACACGACAGGACTGGACTTGGGCATCAACGTCAGCGAAGGGCATTGCAGCACTTCCCGAACCTTGAACACGTTGATCCCGTAGAGCTGCTGACCGTCGAGACGGAACAACAACAGCTCCAGGCGATTCTGCCCTACCAGTTGCGTGCGCTGGTTCACCGAATCCATTACACCAGCCATGCCAGACTCCTAAACCAACGCCAAGTGTTGTTGCGACGCACATTCATTGCTAAACGGCACGGCGCTTGCTTTTTAACTCGTATGAACGCTCAAACGACATTTTTCCGACGCCTGACATCTTCCCTCCGCAGAGGGCTTTGCGCGGTGTCCGCCATTTGCTGCTGTTTCGCTGGCAGCCCTGCCATTGCTGATGCGGTTACCATGCCTGACATGCTTATCGGCGTCACTCAGGGCTTTCTTGAGTTCACCGTAGAAGACTATCTGGCAACCAGTCAAACGGAAGGCCGCTACGAAATCGAAGTGAACCAGCTAGATCCCCGCATGCGCATGCCCATGTGCGACAAGGAATTGACAGCCTCGCTGGAGAGTCCGGCACGCCCTTTGGGCCGGGTAACGGTCAAGATTCGCTGTGAGGGCGCGTCCCCCTGGACCGTGTTCGTACCCGCTCAAGTCCGCCTGTTTCGCGAGATTGTGACCACTACCCGGCCACTCAAGCGCTCTGGAATTATCGAGCCTCAGGACGTGACATTGCGCGAGCGCGATGTCAGCACAATCAATCAAGGTTTTTTGACGTCGGTAGACGAAGCGATCGGGCAGAAATTAACCCGACCAACGGTAGCCGATCAGGTCATTACCCTGGTGCATCTGGAACAGGCGGAAGTTGTGCGCAAAGGCGATCACGTGGTCATCATCGCCCGCAGCGGCACACTCGCCGTGCGCATGCCCGGTGAAGCCCTGGCCAATGGCGGCTTGAGAGAACAGATCCGGGTGAAAAACCTCAACTCGCAACGGGTCATCAAGGCGCAAGTCACCGCGCCGGGCCAAGTGGAAGTCGCCATGTAGAAGCCCTCGTGAGAAAACTGGCGCGGACCCCGTCGCTTCCCTAAACTGTGCCGCAGCAGGACACGCGCCGGCGCATGCAGACTCATTCGCAAATGGGCCTAAAGTTTTCCAGGGGATAGCCGAAAACATGGCAAGCGTCCAAATTCCCAGAGGTTTTTATCATGGTCATCGATTTCAGCCGTTTGAACAGCTCCTCGTCACTTACGGGCAGTACGCGTACCAGCAACGCCAAGGAAACCGCCGAAAACGGCACCTCCGCGCCGCTGAATACCCCGGCCGAATCGGCCAGTACCGCTAAAAGCGGGGAATCGGTACACCTCAGCAATGAGGCTCAACAGTTGCAGAAGGTCACTGACAAGCTGCGCGATCAACCTGCTGTCGACAAAGCCCGTGTGGCCGAGTTGAAAGCCGCGATTGCCGATGGCAGCTATAAAGTCGACAGCAACCGTGTAGCCAGCAAACTGCTCAACTTCGAAGCCCAGCGCTAGGCCTTCGCCTGCGCCAGGCTTTTGGACGCTTAAAACCCAAGGCCAGCCATGCACGACACTAATTTACTGCAACTGATCAACGACGACTTTGCTCCAGCTCAACAATTGCTGGAGTTACTGCAAACCGAGGCCCTCGCTTTGCACGGTCGCGACATGCCCTTGCTGGAAGAAATTCTGGCGCGCAAACAGGCATTGATCGTTCTGCTTGAACAGCATGGCCGCAAGCGCAGCGAAATCCTCGCCAGCCTGAACCTGCCGACTGACCGCACAGGGCTCGAGCAACTGGCCAGCCAGTCGAGCATTGGCGAGCAGTTGATGACGCAGGGCGATGCCCTCACTGACCTCATCAGCCAGTGTCAGGCAGCCAACGCCAAGAACGGCCAGTCGATCCAGATCCAGCAGGCCGCGACGTCCAATCAATTGAAAATCCTCACCGGGGGCGAACCGCCAGCGCTGTATGACGCGAGCGGCACTTTCGCCAGACCCGTCAAGCCGCGCACCTTCAGCCAGGCGTGAGCCATTCGATGAGCCTGCACTATCAACACGCGGAACATGCTGGCAAAATGCTGGCCATTCATCGTCAAATTTTGTCTGGAGATTGAGAGAACGTGCCAAACGCCCTAAGCGCGGATGATGCTCCGCAGCCACCTAAGGTGCTCACCACGCCACTGGAAATCTCCAGCAACCTGCGTCAACTGCAAGACAGTCACGACCCGCTGATCATCACGTTCCATGAACGCAGCCAGCGCTTCCAGAGCTACCTGATCAAAGTCGACCGCGACAGCGCCTCGATTACTCTCGACGAAATGATCCCGCGCGACGGCGAACGCTTTCTGCTCGCCGGCGAACCGTTCAGGGTTGAAGGCTTCCATGATGGTGTGCGCATCGCTTGGGAATGCAACGGTACGCTGAACATCGAAGAATCCGACGGCGACCGCTTTTACACCGGCGAGCTGCCGAGCGAAGTGGTTTATCACCAGCGCCGCAACGCGTTTCGCGCAGCACTGAAACTGACCGATCTGGTCAGCGTTGAACTGGGTGGCGAAAAGCTCAAGGCGCCGATCCAGGGCAAACTGCTGGATATTTCCGCCACCGGTTGCAAGCTGCGCTTCGAAGGCGACATCACTGACCGGCTGCAACTTGGCCAGGTCTACGACCGCATGATCGCCCCGCCACTGTTCGGCAATCAGCCGATTTCCGTCGAACTGCGCTATCTGCACTTCGAAGAAAAACTCAACATCACCTTCGCCGGCCTGCGCTTCCACAACATCAGTGGCCCGGCCGCGCGCAACGTCGAGCGTTTCGTCTATCAGTTGCAACGTGAAGCACGGCGTTTCGACAAAGACGATATGTGAGTCGTACGCAAAAATAAAAAGGGCAGTCCTTGACGGGACTGCCCTTTTTTATGCGCGACCGATTTTCAAGGTCTGGCGCCACTGATATCCGGAGTGGGTCTGTCGCTATCCTCATCCGGGCTTGTTGCTGGCTCAGGCTCTGGTTCTTTTTCAGGCTCTGGTTCCGGCGCTGGATCGGGCTCTGGTTCCGGCGGCACCGGATTCTGCATCTGCTCCTGCACCACCTGCTCATCCACTCGCGGATCAAGCGCAGCGACCAGCGGCGAACTCGACATGCTGTCCGGCATCGCCACGTGATGCAGCGGTGCGTCGTCGACCTGATGCAGATTGGTCACCGCTTTCGGGCGGATTCGCCACACCAGCACCAGCGCAAAGAAGCTGAAGAACGCATACAGGCTCTGGCTGCCGAGAAACTTCATCAGCACACCCGCCAGCAACGGCCCGATACTCGCACCCACACCGTAAGTGACCAGCAGCATCGCCGTCAGCGACACGCGCCGATCCCCCTCGACGTGGTCATTGGAAAACGCCACCGCCAACGGATACAGACAGAACTGCACCAGCGAGCAGAAGAAGCCGACCACGAACAGCACCTCCAACGGCACCTGCGGCATGATCGCCAATGGCAACGCCGCCACCGCAAGGAAACCGGCGAAGCAACGGATCAGCAGCGCGCGATCATAACGATCAGACAGCCAGCCCAACGGCCACTGCACCAGCAATCCGGCAAAGATGCAGCTACCCATGAACAGACCGACCTGCTCGGTCGACAGCCCCTGCTGCGACGCATACAACGGTGCCAGACCGTAGAACGCGCCGATGATCAATCCCGCACCGAGCACCGTGCTCAACGACTGCGGCACGCGCTTGATAAAGAAGCGCGGCTCCATCGGTGCCGGATGAAGTGGCGCCGGGTGAATCCGCCGGGTCAGCGTCACCGGCACCAGGCACAGGGCAAAGCACAGCGCGACCAGCATCAGCAGTTCCAGACCCAGCCCCGGGTGCATGACCAGAATCAGCTGACCGAGCACCAGCCCCAGGTACGAAGCAATCATGTAGCCGCTGAACACCAGTCCACGTTGATTGGCATCGGCCTGCTCATTGAGCCAGCTCTCGATCACCATGTATTGGCACATCATGCCCAGACCGACGATGGTCCGCAGCACCAGCCACGCCGGCAACCAATCGACCATGCCGTGGCCAAGGACCGCCGCACCGACGATCCCGGCACACGCGGAATACGCCCGGATATGGCCGACGCGGGCGATCAACCGGTGGCCGATCTTGCCGCCCAGCACGAGACCGAAATAGTTGGCCGCCATCAGCGCACCGACCCACAGTCCGTCGACATTCTCGGCCGCCAGGCGCAACGCCAGATACGTAGACAAAAGGCCCGAGCCGATCAACATCATCAGCGAGGCGAAATACAGCGCTCGAAAGGATTTCCAGATTTGGCGCATCGGCGTTCCGAGCGGCTCCTTGCAGTGAAGATCGGGCTACCAGAACGATAGCCCGGTGACGATGGTACGTCAGGCCTGGGCTGCTAGAACACGCCGTTCCCAGGGAGTTATTTCATCAAAGAAGCTGGTCAGTTCCATGGTCTTCGAAGCGATGTAGCCTTCGATGAACTCCTGTCCAAACAGTTCCCTCGCCAATTGACTACGCTTCAGACGCTCGAGCGCGGCATGCAAGGTACATGGCAGCGAAAGATTGTCCGGCACCTCGAACTCGCCCTGGATCGCTTCGCTCGGCTCAAGCTCATGCTCGATGCCATGCAAACCGGCGGCCAGACTGGCGGCGATCGCCAGATAGGGGTTGGCATCGGCGCCCGGCAAACGGTTTTCCACCCGACGAGCGACCGGCGCACTGGCCGGAATCCGCAAACCGGCCGCGCGGTTATCGTGCGACCAGCAGGCATTGTTCGGCGACGCGTACGGATGGCACAGACGCTGGTACGAGTTCACATTCGGTGCAAACAGTGCGGTGAAATCGGCCATGCCCGCTTGTTGCCCACCGATGAAGTGGCGGAACATCGCGGTCGGCTCGCCGTGAGGGTCACTGAAGACGTTTTTGCCCGTAGCGATGTCGACGACGCTCTGGTGAATATGCATCGAGCTGCCCGGCGTGTGCGCCAGCGGCTTGGCCATGCACACCACGGTCAAGCCGTGCTTGAGCGCGACTTCTTTAAGCAGATGCTTGAACAGGAACGTCTGGTCGGCCAACAGCAACGGATCACCATGCAGCAGGTTGATCTCGAACTGGCTGACGCCCATTTCATGCATGAAGGTATCGCGCGGCAAACCAAGGGCCGCCATGCATTTGTACACTTCGCTGAAGAACGGCCGCAGACCGTTATTGGAGCTGACGCTGAACGCCGACAAACCGTCCTCGCGGCGACCATCGAGGCCGACTGGCGGGCGAAACGGTTGGGTTGGATCGGTGTTAGGCGCGAACACGAAGAACTCCAGTTCGGTCGCCACCACCGGTGCCAGGCCGCGCGCCGCGTAACGGGCGATGACTGCCTTGAGCTGGCCGCGGGTCGACAGGCTGGAGCTTTCGCCGGTCAGTTCATCAGCATCGCAAATCGCCAGGGCACGCGGTTCGTCGCTCCACGGCAAGCGATGAATCTGGCCTGGCTCGGCTATCAGCGCCAGGTCACCGTCATCGCTGCCGTAAAACCGCGCCGGCGGATATCCCCCCATGATGCATTGCAGCAGCACACCCCGAGCCAACTGCAAACGCCGCCCTTCGAGGAAACCCTCGGCAGTCATTACCTTGCCCCGTGGCACGCCATTCAAATCCGGCGTGACACACTCAATCTCATCAATGCCCGTCAGTCGCTGTGCGAGTGAACGCTGGCCATCGGTTGTCATGACGCAATCCTTGTTATTTTGCGAGCCGCGAACGGCGACCCGTACAAAATAGGCTCCGGCTGTTCGCAATATCAAGCAGCGTCAAACAAAATCCCGCGTCACGGTAGATAAAGACTGAAAACCCCGCCACCCAGCGGCCCGCCATTGCCGATTTCGGTGCGCCCTTCAACGCCATTGCGCTGATGCAACGCCGCAATTCGATTGGCGAAATACAGGCCCAACCCGGTGCTGCCGCTGCTGTGATTGATGCCCTGCACGTAGTCGGCCTGACGCTCGAGCATCTGGGCCGGATAACCGTCGCCGTCATCGTTGATGCTGATGACCAATTGCCCGGCCTCGTCACTGACGGTAATCAGCAACGACTCGCGGGCGTAACGGATGGCGTTATTGATGCAGTTGCCCAGCACCGAAGCGACCAATTCCCGGTCGAAGAAGCCCAGCGGGCTCAGCGGATCAACTTCATAGGTCGCGATGATTCCGCGACTGGCAAACACCTCTTGATGCGCCGCCAGTTGCGCCTCGATGAAATCATCGAGTTCGTGGTACGCCGGCTGCAACGGCATCTGGTTGACGCCGAGCTTATACAGCCCGAGCAGTTGCACCAGCATGCCATTGAGGTGGGCGAACTCGAAGTCGATCACGCCCTGCTCCGCGCCTTCGCGTTGCCCCTGCGGCAAGCGCGCCAGCCATTGGCTGTGGGCCTGCATGAGCATGGCCAGCGAGTTCTTCATGTCGTGGACGGTGGAGGCAATCACCGTGGAAAAATCGAGAGCCTGCTCGTCTTGGTTCATTCGCCAAACGCCTTGCTTTTCAGCTTCTGATAACGCGCATGACGCGCGTCGGTGTCGGGCATCAGGCCGACCATTTTCAGGCAGGCCCGACATTCTTCCAGCTCCGCCGACGGCACACTGGTGTCGGTGCCGTGCAGCAACGACTGGGCCATGTTCAGCGCAATACTGATGTTCTTCGGTTGCATCTTCAGCGCCTTGCGGAACACCTCGCGGGCCTCAACCAGATTGCCGGTCTTGTACACGCGCACACCCTGACGGTTGAGGTCGGCGGCAGCGTTGCTGGAGCTGAGGATCGTCGGGTCATCGGTGAGCTTGGCGATGTCTTTCATCACCGCCGGATCGTCGCCGTAGATTTCCGCACAGCTCTTGAGCATCGAGTTACCCGCCTCGGCCTGACCGAGCATCTGCAACTGCTTGGCGACCAGCAACGCCGCCTCCGGACTCATGAACTGCTCCATGCCGTCGAGGCGCATCATTGCCTGCTCGGTAAGCTTGTCAGCGGTTTCGGCATCGTTGAGCAGCAGGCTGGTGGCCTTCATCAGACGCGCCCGAATCTGCAGGCCCGGATCGCTCGGGTTCTCTTTGGCCACCGCGCTGAGCGTGGTGTTGATCTCAAGCCGTGTGCGGGTGTCGAGACCGCGCTCGCTGCCCTTGCTGATCAACGCGTGGGCCAGGCCGAGGTTGCTTTCCGCGTCCTTGAATCGCGACTGCGCGCCTTGCGCCACAGCCTGACGATAAGCGCGCGAGGCGGTGTCGAAATCTTCGTTGGCCATCGCCAGTTTGCCCAGCAACGCCTGTCGACGCACCGCCAGCGGCGACAACCGGATCGCCTCTTCCAGCACCCGCTGCGCGCCTTTGGTATCGCCCTCGGCAACCAGCACATCGGCCATGCCGTCATACAGCGACGGCATCAGCGGGAACGCTTTCAGGGCTTTCTCGTACACGCCTTTGGCTTGCGCAACCTGGCCACGCTTGAACAACAATTTGCCCAGCCCGGCGAATGCCCAAGGCAGCGGCCGATCAGCAATGATGCCGTCGTACAAACGCTCCAGCGCTTCGTTCTGATTCAGGTCGCGCAGCGCATCGGCGCGGTAACGCAGGCACAGCGGCGAATAGCGGATGTCCTGCTTGCACAGGGCGATGCAGGCATTGAGCACCTCGACCGGTTTGCCACGATCGAGGGCTTGCAGAATCGGCTTGAGCAACGTCTTGCGCTGCTCCAGACGCTCAAGGCGCTGAGCCAGACCCGAGCGGTTGAACGGTTTGGTCAGGTAGGCATCCGGCTCATGCTCAAGAGCACTGAGCACCATCGCCTGACTGGTCTCGGCGGTCACCATGACGAACACCGCTTCATGGCTGATGAGCTTTTCCACCATCAAGTCTTCGAGGACTTGCTGGCCGTTCTTTTTACCGTCGCCGAGGTGAAAATCCTGCAGGATGAAATCGTAGGACTTCTGCGCACACATCTTCAGCGCCTGCTCGCCGGTGTCTGCCGTATCCACGTCCTTGACGCCCAATTCGCGCAACATCGAGCGCACGGAACTGCGAAAATCCGAGAAATCATCGACGATCAGAAAACGCTTTTGGTGATACGACAGCATCGAGGATTTCCAGGCAATTGAAGTGAGGGCAATTTCGGGCGCGGAGATGATAGCTGGCGGCAAAATGCTATCAAGCGATTTCACGCGACTTTGAAGTCACCGTTTGTGTTATCGGCCAGAAGTGGCGTTCCCTGAAGCTCGCGCTTCAAGATTCCTCGCACTGCGATTACTCTGCGCGCCCGCACAACTTTCACTACAAGGCTTACTTCGTGTACATCAAAGGACGCTACATCGTGTCCGCCTGTGCGCTGCTGCTTCTCCAGCAGGCAATGGCGAACGCAATGGACTGCAGCAACGCGGCGAGTGCCGTTGAAAACACTATCTGCGCGAATAAAGGTTTGTATGAACTGGATGCGCAGATGGGGACGGTTTATCGGGATTTGATCAAGGCTTCTGTCGAGGCACGACCTGAGCTCAAACGTACTCAGCGGCTTTGGTTGAAAGTGCGCAACGGATGCGTTGAAGATGTCGCCTGCCTGGATCAACGCTACCGCGAGCAACTGAAGGTTTTGCAGGCGCAGTGGACAGAAGTTGTCGCCCATCAGCCGAGTGGCGTCGACAAACAGGTATTGGATGATCTGCAAAACAGTATTCGGGCAATCAGTAGAAATGATCCGGAGTTTGCCCTGGAACGAGCACTCGTTTCACTGTCGTTAAAAAACACTGAAATCACATTTTCTGCAGAGCCGGACGCCGATCAATATTCTGATAAAACGCACTTCCCTAAAACCATCCCCAAAGGCGTTTCGCGGAATGAGTGGAAGGCCTTGAGCGCCACTAATTTCGAGGCTGACACCGCACTGGGCCCGACATCCTTTACGCTGCGGGATCTCGACAGCGACGGGCAACGTGACCTGATTGTTCAGACTTATAACGGCGGTACCAGCCTGTACACTTCAGTTGGAACTTATCGCCGTGACGGAGATAAGTTCACCCGCAGGACCCCAGCGTCGGACGGAGAATCAATTGGCGGCGTCCTCTATTCCACTAGTGATCGCGGCGCCAACCAGTCCGTGAACTGGATCAGCATTCGCGGCAAGGTCTATGCCGCCTATCGCGACAGCGGGTACGGCATTGATGATGTCTACCTGCCCAGTCCGTTGCAGGTAAACCGCGAAGTGCCGAAGCTGACGGTTCGCTATCGCTATCGACTCAGTATCCCCCGCATTCAGTCTGATGATGATCACAAAACCACTTATAAGCTGAAGCCAGACCTGCACCATGCACTTGCCCAAGGCCTGGCTACCGTCGAAGAACACACGCCCGACACCGCGCAAGAAAGAAAGCCCCTCTGCCCCATTCCTGAGTCCGCCACAGACAGCGAGGAGTATTACGGCTACGGAGCAGGCTATTACGCCATCGAACCAGTCGCCGACTTCCCGGTGATCATCGGTGGCGAGTGTTTTATTGCGAGGATGAATAACTGGTTCGGCACCTACAGTGCGAAGGATGGCTTGTATGCGCAAATAACTGTGCGCAAACCGGGCGAAGCAGAACAAGAACGTGACTACAAGGTTAACGGCCGTCGGCGCATTACCGAGATCAGCACTTCAATCGGCAAACCCGGAGGTGGCGCCGAGGAGTAGTCTCGATGCCCGCGCATGAAAAAGCCCCGACAACCGGCGCTACGCGGGGCTTTACCTGATCTGAAATCATCGGCTCTTCGAAATCACACCACTCATGTACTGATTCAAATCGCGAAAATCCTTAACCGTCCAAGCGTGCGGCGCCAGTTTTACACCATTCTCTTGCAAGGTCCGTGGGATCAAATCCCCGTTTGGGCGAAGAATTATTGATGACACGATAACGCCCGGATAGGCCTTCAGTCGTTGTTTGAAAGCGGATGTTGTCAGATCAGGCGTAGGTGGATTGCTTTTATCTGCCAATGGCCCTGTTGCCTTGAGATCTGTCCCGTGGCACATGGCGCACCGCTGTGAGTAGAGGTTTTTCCCGCTGACATTATCTGCAAAGGACCGCGACGTTTGCATCAGCGATAAACATCCAAGCGAAACGATGAACAGTGTTTTCAGGCCATCCATTGGCAACATCCTTAAACCGTGAATACGAAAAAGCCCCTTCCAGAATATTCTGAAAGGGGCTTTATTTTATCCTGCTGTTGCCGCGCTGCTATAGCAGGGAATGCGGCTGGCAGAGGAGTGGCCAGAAGGCCTGAAATATATGGTGTCCCAGGGCAGGTTCGAACTGCCAACCTTCCCCTTAGGAGGGGGATGCTCTATCCAATTGAGCTACTGAGACACTGAGTTGTCGGCAGCAGACGCTGCGCGACGGACGGCGTGCATGTTAACGGCAGGGCTCCGATTTGTCATGTCGTCCGTAGGGCTTTTTAAGTGTAGGCAGGCGCCTCGCAATGCTGCGGGAAGCTTTACCGTGCATTTTGCACTACTGAAAAATGCCAGCATTGCAGATTGCAACCCGCAACATCCGACAAACCCGCTCAAATCCTTGTTTTTAAAGGACTTAACAGCGGTTAGACTGTTGGCACGACGGCTGCTTTGTCTGTTCCATAGAAGAACAATCGGAGCATCGTCCCATGAACAGCACTCTCTTGCTTGCAAACGCAATTGCATTCGCGGTTTTGATGGGTTTTCACTTCATCCCGGAGCGAGCTGCGCCAGAGTCGGTGGCTCAACGCATGCCACATTACTTGCAGGTGCAAAAAGCGCCGCAGTTAGCGGTGTTGAGCGATCAGCACAGTTTCGTCCCACAGGCGGTCAGCGAGCCTGAGCAGGCATTGCCAGCTCAGGCTACCGAACGTCTGGTTTTTTGAAATATCTTCAGGAGTACAGCATGTCCAAGTCAGCTGCAGGATTTCTGATCCTCGCCTTAGTCAGTGGCGTTTTGCATTTTTCGCTGTTCGAGGAAACCGAAATCACCCTGCCTCTGGTTGGCTGTGGCGTATTTGCGGTGTTGTTCGTATTGGCACTGGTGGCTGGGCGCAAATTCAAGTTCGATCCGGTTCTGCGTTGAGTCGGACCAAGTCCAATAGATGGCTGACCGCGTCAGCCAGGTCACCCGAGTTGTCTATCAGGTAAACAACGTCGTCAGTTGACCGCCGGTCCTTGAACAGAGCGTTGCGGGCCAGCCTCGCATCTATTTGCTCAGACGTCTCGCGGCCACGCCTGAGCAGGCGCTCACGCAATACCTCATCCTTGACTGTCAGCAAAACCGGTAACAGCGTCGGATAGCACTCCAGAGCTTGCCGAAGGTTGGCGCGAGAGCCGTTTACCAGCACGTGCCGCCCATCCTTGAGCCATTGATCCATTTGCGCAGGAATGCCATAGGCAAGGCCATTGGCCTGCCACGCCAGGGAAAAGTCTCCTGCGCGCTGACGTCTTTCGAACTCTTGCGGCGTCACGCCAATCGCGTCCTCGCCTACCGATTCGGCCGATCGCGTAATCACCCGGCGTATCACTTCGCAGCCGAGCGCGCGCAATGGCTCACGTGCAGCCTCAATCAAGCTGTCTTTGCCGGAACCGGACGGCCCCATCAGATAAATAAGCCTGCCATCCATCTCGAAAACGCCCTCCGGCATGCTTCAGCGCTAGTAAATCGGCAAAATGCCACTATCCTGTATAGATAAGGGATAAGGATCGAAAGCCACTTAGCATGCACCTTCTGACGTCTTTGGACATCAACTGGTGTGCGTCAGGAAGCGAGCAGCGATGCGACTCGGGACAAAGTTTTCAAACCAGTCCGCATTTCTGATAATTGGTGCTGGCATTAAGCCTTTATCCGGATCAATATTTGTCACAGAATTGACGCCAATGATCTGGCAATTTTGAGGCATGATGCGGCCTCTTAACAATTCAGGTTGAACCATTTGGCGCAAATGCGTGTCCTACCACACATCCTGCGGCCAATCCCGAGAACCGCTCCCCTGAACTAACCGGTTAAATATATGCGCCCATTGAAACAGGCAATTTATTCCAGCCGTACGGCTGACAAGTTTGTCGTACGTCTGCCAGACGGAATGCGTGAACGCATTGCCGAGGTGGCTCGCAATCATCATCGCAGCATGAACTCTGAAATCATTGCGCGCCTTGAGCAGAGTCTTATTCAGGAAGGTGCATTGGGCGAAGAACTGAGCATGCGCCTGGACAGCCCCGAGCTGTCGTTGCACGAACGCGAACTGCTGCAACGCTTCCGCCAGCTGTCTCACCGTCAACAGAACGCACTGGTGTCCTTGATTGCACACGACGCCGAAATGGCTGCAGACGCGTCCTGAATCCTATCGAACATCTCAAGCCAGCGTTATTGCTGGCTTTTTTTTGCCCGGAATTTGGCCTGGCAGTTTTCGCAGATATAAAAAAGCCCGCCAATTTAGCGGGCTGTTTAATCGCAGCAGATCAGAGCAGGAAGATTGTTGCCAGCCCCAGGAAAATGAAGAAACCACCACTGTCCGTTACTGCGGTGATCATCACACTCGCACCCATTGCGGGGTCGCGGCCCATCTTCGCCAAGGTCATGGGAATGAATACCCCCATGAGTGCAGCGAGCAACAGATTGAGCGTCATTGCCGCCGTCATCACCACGCCCAGCGACCAACTGCCATAAAGCAGGTAAGCGACTACGCCAATCACCCCGCCCCAGACCAGACCGTTGATCAGTCCGACTGCCAATTCTTTACGCATCAACCGTGAAGTGTTGCCGGTGCTCACCTGATCCAGCGCCATGGCCCGCACAATCATGGTGATCGTCTGATTACCCGAGTTGCCGCCAATACCCGCCACAATCGGCATCAGCGCCGCGAGCGCTACCAGTTTCTCGATCGAGCCTTCGAACAAGCCAATCACTCGAGAGGCGACGAACGCAGTGATCAAATTGATCGCCAACCATGCCCAACGGTTGCGCAGTGATTTCCACACGGAGGCGAAGATGTCTTCCTCCTCACGCAGACCAGCCATGTTGAGAACTTCGCTTTCGCTCTCTTCACGAATCAGGTCGACCATCTCGTCGATGGTCAGACGACCGATCAGCTTGCCGGTCTTGTCGACCACAGGGGCGGAGATCAAGTCGTAACGTTCGAACGCCTGTGCGGCGTCGTAGGCGTCTTCGTCCGGGTGGAAACTCACCGGATCGCTGGCCATCACCTCGGCAACCTGCTTTTCCGGATCATTGACCAGCAAACGCTTGATCGGCAGCACGCCTTTGAGCACGCCGTCGTAATCGACCACAAACAGTTTGTCGGTATGCCCCGGCAGCTCCTTCAGACGACGCAGGTAGCGCAGAACCACTTCAAGGCTGACATCCTCACGGATAGTCACCATCTCGAAGTCCATCAGCGCACCGACCTGATCCTCGTCATAAGACAGGGCCGAACGCACACGCTCGCGCTGCTGATTATCCAGGCTCTCCATCAGCCCATGAACGACGTCTCGCGGCAGCTCGGAGGCGAGGTCAGCAAGTTCGTCGGCGTCCATGTCCTTGGCAGCAGCCAGGAGCTCGTGATCGTCCATGTCGGCGATCAGCGTTTCACGGACGGAATCGGATACTTCGAGAAGAATGTCGCCGTCGCGATCGGCCTTGACCAGTTGCCAAAGCGTCAGACGATCGTCCAGCGGCAACGCTTCAAGTATGTAGGCGACGTCGGCGGAGTGCAGATCATCGAGCTTGCGTTGCAGCTCGACCAGATTTTGCCGGTGAATCAGGTTTTCCACCCGGTCGTGATGCGCGCCTTCCTGGCGGTGAGTCAGGTCTTCGACGACCCGTTGGCGCTGCAGCAACTCGACGACCTGAGCCAGGCGGTCCTGCAGGCTTTCCTGTGTTTTCTTTACTTCGATTTCAGACATAGGCGAACTCCACTCCCAGCAGCGGGGCACGCCGGAAGGATCAATCAGTCAATTCATGATTGGAAAAACGGGGTACTGAGTAGCTACTGGGTAAGTCCATGGAGGTTTTCCATAAGCCCCGGCGGGGCTGACGGGCGCAATGATACACCGCCTAACGGTTTAACACGCTAAAAAATCGTGGCTGAAACAAGCGCTTGCGAGACAAACCTGAGCGCCATCCTGATCCATGTAAATGCGACGACTCATCCTGAAAAGAAAACACACCGGCAGGGAAGATTGTAGCGACTACCCTTGAACGGAGATCGTCACGGAGGACGTCGAATGCCATCGAAAACATCCCTTTTTGTACTGACCAGCCTGCTCTTCCTACCGCCTGCCGGCGCTGCAACCAGCCTCCATCGCTGCGAAGCCGCCGACGGCCGCATCACGTTCACGTCGATGAGTTGCGCGAACGGTGAAAAACTTTCAGTTCAGGAGGTTAACCCCTACCTCCCCGGATCGGTCGTGGCAATCATGCCGGAGCACAACCACGAAGAAATATCCGGTATGAAAAACACGGGCAGCGAACCGGGCATCGTTGGTCGCACACAAGACAAATGCGGAAATCTGATCGACGCCAGACAACGCCGCGAAGCGATCATCAATCGACGCGTGATTGCCGGCATGAGTCAGCAGGATGTAGAAAGCGCGCTCGGCAAACCGGACAAGGTGAATATTCGGACGTCGACGACAAGCTATCGATACGACCTCAAACGAGGCCGAAGTGCTCAAGTCGATTTTGATGAGAGAGGCTGCGTGAAGGCAAAAGCCAAATCCCGGACAGCAAAAAGCCCGCGTTAAACGCGGGCTTTTCGGTATATGGTGCACTCGACAGGATTCGAACCTGTGACCGCTCGGTTCGTAGCCGAGTACTCTATCCAGCTGAGCTACGAGTGCATTTTGTGTTTTTAGACCAGACCACAACTGGCTGAAACCGAGTTACTTACATTGCTGCAACTAACTCTTAAATGGTGCACTCGACAGGATTCGAACCTGTGACCGCTCGGTTCGTAGCCGAGTACTCTATCCAGCTGAGCTACGAGTGCATTTGTGTTTTTTAGACCAGATCACACCTGGTTGAAGCAAGCCACTTACATTGCTGTAACTGACTCTTAAATGGTGCACTCGACAGGATTCGAACCTGTGACCGCTCGGTTCGTAGCCGAGTACTCTATCCAGCTGAGCTACGAGTGCATTTGTTGCGCCGCATTATAGCCCGTCTAATCTCTATTCCAACCACTTTTTCTAGTAATTTCAACAACTTACCGAAAAAGCCAGATTACGACGTACTAAGCAAATAATGGCGGAGAACGGGGGATTCGAACCCCCGACACCCTTTTGAGGTGTACTCCCTTAGCAGGGGAGCGCCTTCGGCCACTCGGCCAGCTCTCCGCAACACGGGGCGTATATTAACCAGCTTCTTCCCCGTTTGCAAACATAAAAATCGATAAAAATTAATGGCTTGGTTCTTCGTCCTTCTCTTTCTTTATACGCAGGTAAATTTCTTCACGGTGCACGGCAACCTCTTTCGGGGCGTTGACGCCGATACGCACTTGATTTCCTTTAACGCCGAGCACGGTCACGGTGATTTCGCCATCACCGATAATCAGGCTTTCTGCGCACCGACGAGTCAGAATCAGCATACCTTTCTCCTTACGCAATTCAGTTCAGGGACAACAGTCTGCAAAAAAAAGGCACCCGACCTACAACCAGAGCGATCGTAGCCCTACATGCCTGAGTATTGACCAGCGCGAGCAAAAGAACAGATCAGGGCTCGCGCCATTCAAAAAATAAAGGGCGCGGTCAGACCGCGCCCTTCAAGAAGCGGAATTACTCGCCCTGACGGGCCGGAGCATCCAGTTCGAAAGCCGTGTGCAGGGCGCGCACGGCCAGTTCCAGATACTTCTCTTCAATGACCACGGAAACCTTGATTTCCGACGTCGAGATCATCTGGATGTTGATGCTTTCTTTCGCCAGCGATTCGAACATGCGGCTGGCCACACCTGCGTGGGAACGCATGCCGACGCCGACGATCGAGACCTTGGCAATCTTGATGTCGCCAACCACTTCACGGGCACCGATCTCGCGAGCGGTGTTTTCCAGCACGGTCTGTGCGGCCTGGAAGTCATTGCGGTGCACGGTGAAGGTGAAGTCGGTGGTGTTATCGTGCGCGACGTTTTGCACGATCATGTCGACTTCGATGTTCGCGGCACTGATCGGGCCGAGAATCTTGAACGCCACACCCGGGGTGTCTGGCACGCCACGGATGGTCAGCTTGGCTTCATCGCGATTGAAAGCGATGCCGGAAATGATCGGCTGTTCCATGGTTTCCTCTTCATCAATAGTAATGAGGGTGCCCGGACCCTCTTTGAAGCTGTGCAGTACGCGCAGCGGTACGTTGTACTTGCCGGCGAATTCCACCGCACGGATCTGCAACACCTTGGAACCGAGGCTGGCCATTTCCAGCATCTCTTCGAAGGTGATCTTGTCCAGACGCTGAGCGACCGGCACGACACGCGGGTCGGTGGTATAGACACCATCGACATCGGTGTAGATCTGGCATTCATCGGCTTTCAGCGCTGCAGCCAATGCCACGCCGGTGGTGTCCGAACCGCCACGCCCCAGCGTGGTGATATTGCCGTGCTCGTCGACACCCTGGAATCCGGCGACAACAACAACGCGCCCTGCCTTCAGATCACCGCGAATCTTCTGGTCATCAATCTGCAAGATACGCGCTTTATTGTGTGCGCTGTCGGTCAGGATCCGCACCTGATTACCGGTGTACGACACCGCCGGCACACCGCGCTTGATCAGCGCCATGGCCAACAGGGCAATCGTCACCTGCTCACCGGTGGAGACAATCACGTCCAACTCACGCGGAACCGGTTGACCGTCACCACTGATTTGCTTGGCCAGATCGATCAGACGGTTGGTTTCGCCGCTCATTGCAGACAGCACAACCACCAGGTCATCGCCGGCATCACGGAACTTCTTAACCTTGTCGGCGACCTGCTCGATTCTCTCGACAGTACCGACCGAGGTGCCTCCAAATTTCTGTACGATCAAAGCCATTTCAAAGCCGCCTCAGCCCATGAAGGGCGCCCAATAATTTCTCGAACAGCCACCGGACCCGCCACTAGACTGCGGGCTCGGCGGGCCGTCTTATAAACCCTGCTCGACGAATGGGACGGTCAGCGCCAGTGCGCCATCCAGCGCGCCGGCGTCGACACCGCCGCCCTGCGCCATGTCCGGACGACCACCGCCCTTCCCGCCCACTGCCGCAGCAGCCTGTTTCATCAAATCACCGGCTTTGAGTTGGCCAGTCAGGTCCTTGGTTACGCCTGCAACCAGAACGACCTTTTCCTCATGGACACTGCCGAGCAGGATCACTGCGCGGCCGAGTTTGTTTTTCAGCTGATCGACCAGCGCCAGCAGCGCCTTGGCGTCCTGACCGTCGAGACGCACGGCCAATACCTTCACGCCTTTGACATCCAGTGCCGAAGCCGACAGATCGTCGCCTGCAGCGCTGGCAGCCTTGGCCTGCAACTGCTCGAGTTGCTTCTCCAGCAGACGGTTGCGCTCCAGCACAGCCGACAGCTTGTCGATCAGGTTGTCGCGGCTGCCCTTGACCAGGCTGGCCGCTTCCTTGAGTTGTTCTTCCGCAGCGTTCAAGTAGGCCAGTGCGGCTGCACCGGTGACTGCCTCGATACGACGCACGCCCGATGCCACACCGCCTTCGCTGATGATTTTCAGCAGGCCGATGTCGCCGGTACGGTTGGCGTGGATACCGCCACACAGCTCGACGGAGAAATTGCCGCCCATGCTCAGTACGCGCACGTTGTCGCCGTATTTCTCGCCGAACAGCGCCATCGCACCTTTGTTCTTGGCGGTTTCGATGTCGGTTTCTTCGGTTTCAACCGCGGAGTTCTTGCGAATCTCGGCGTTGACGATGTCTTCCAGTGCTTTTATCTGCTCAGGCTTGATCGCTTCAAAGTGGCTGAAGTCGAAGCGCAAGCGCTGACTGTCGACCAATGAGCCTTTCTGTTGAACGTGTTCGCCCAGCACCTGACGCAATGCGGCGTGCAGCAAGTGCGTCGCCGAGTGGTTGAGCGCGGTGGCGTGACGCACTTCGGCATCAACGTGGGTTTCAACCGGCGCGCCGATGATCAGGCTGCCAGACGCCAACACGCCGTGATGCAGGAACGCGCCGCCAGTCTTGGTGGTGTCGCGCACATCGAAACGTGCGTTGCCGGCCTGAAGGAAACCGCAGTCGCCGATCTGGCCACCGGATTCGGCGTAGAAAGGCGTCTGGTTGAGAACGATCACGCCCTCTTCGCCTTCACTTAGTACGTCGACCGACTGGCCTTCTTTATAGATGGCAACGATTTTGGCCGAACCGCTGGTGGCGGCGTAGCCGGTGAACTCGGTGGCCACGTCAACTTTAACCAACGTGTTGTAGTCCAGACCGAAAGAACTGGCCGAACGTGCGCGGACGCGCTGAGCTTCCATCTCACGCTCGAAACCGGCTTCGTCGACGGTCAGGCTGCGCTCGCGGGCGATGTCCGCGGTCAGGTCCATCGGGAATCCGTAGGTGTCGTAGAGTTTGAACACCACGTCGCCCGGCACTACGGTGCCTTTGAGTTCCAGCAGATCCTGTTCGAGAATCTTCAGGCCGTGCTCCAGAGTCTTGGAGAACTGCTCTTCTTCGGCCTTGAGGACGCGCTCGATGTTGCTCTGCTGCTTCTTCAGTTCCGGGAACGCATCGCCCATCTCGGCAACCAGTGCCGCGACAATCTTGTAGAAGAAGCTGCCGGTGGCGCCCAGCTTGTTGCCGTGACGGCAGGCGCGACGGATGATCCGGCGCAGCACGTAGCCGCGACCTTCGTTGGATGGTGTTACGCCGTCGGCGATCAGGAAACCGCACGAACGAATGTGGTCGGAAACAACTTTCAGCGAAGACTGATCGCCATTTTCGCAGCCGATCGCTTCAGCCGAAGCTTTCAGCAGGTTCTTGAACAGGTCAATGTCGTAGTTGGAATTGACGTGCTGCATCACCGCACTGATCCGCTCCAGGCCCATGCCGGTATCGACCGACGGTGCTGGCAACGGATGCAACACGCCATCGGCGGTGCGGTTGAACTGCATGAACACGTTGTTCCAGATCTCGATGTAACGGTCGCCGTCTTCTTCCGGCGAACCCGGTGGGCCGCCCCAGATGTGGTCGCCGTGATCGTAGAAAATCTCGGTGCAAGGGCCGCATGGGCCGGTATCACCCATGGTCCAGAAGTTGTCGGACGCGTAAGGCGCGCCTTTGTTGTCGCCGATGCGGATCATGCGCTCGACCGGCACACCGATTTCCTGGGTCCAGATGTCATACGCTTCGTCGTCCGAGGCGTAGACAGTGACCCAGAGTTTTTCCTTCGGCAATTGCAGCACGCCGGTCAGGAAAGTCCACGCGAAGGTAATCGCATCTTTCTTGAAATAGTCACCGAAGCTGAAGTTGCCGAGCATTTCGAAGAACGTGTGGTGACGAGCGGTATAACCGACGTTTTCCAGGTCGCTGTTCTTGCCACCGGCACGCACGCATTTCTGGCTGCTGGTTGCACGGGTGTACGCACGTTTTTCCTGGCCCAGGAAGCAGTCCTTGAACTGGTTCATCCCCGCGTTAGTGAACAGCAGGGTTGGGTCGTTGCCCGGAATCAAAGAGCTGGAGGCTACACGGGTGTGGCCTTGCTCTTCGAAGAAGCGAAGGAAGGCTTCACGGATTTCTGCGCTTTTCATTAGGTTCTTCCACGGAGGCTGCGGCCAAAGGCCTGTTCGAAACGTCAACAGACGAAGCGACGGCAAAGGGCCGCATTATATCGGCCCTGCGCGCGGGGTACAGCGTGTTTATACGATAGAAACGGTCAATTGGACGGGTAACGCTGTCACTTGCGTGAAAACTCGACGAATGTCGCGATCACTCGTTCGATTTGCGAGTGATTGACGTCCATGTGCGTGACCATGCGCAGACGTGCCGCGGCGCTCAATTTGATCCCGCGCTCGGCGGCAAATGCCTTGAACGCTTCAGCTTTGTCGCCCATCTGCACATAAACCATATTGGTCTGCACCTGCTCGACGCTGAAACCGGCACCACGCAAGCCTTCGGCGAGAAATTGCGCGTTGGCGTGATCCTCGGCCAGACGCTCGACGTTGTGATCCAGCGCATACAGCCCCGCCGCCGCCAGCAATCCGGCCTGACGCATGCCGCCGCCGACCATTTTGCGCAGGCGCCGAGCCTTGCCGATCAGCTCGACCGAACCACATAAAACCGAGCCAACCGGCGCGCCCAGGCCTTTGGACAGGCACACCGACACCGAATCGAAGTGCTGGGTGATTTCCCGGGCATCAACGCCCAATTTGACCGCCGCGTTATACAGCCGCGCGCCGTCCAGGTGCAGTTGCAGACCGTTGTCCTGGGTGAATTTGCGCGCGCGGGCCAGATACTCCAGCGGCAACACTTTACCTTGCATGGTGTTTTCCAGCGCCAGCAGCCGGGTCCGGGCGAAGTGGAAGTCATCAGGCTTGATCGCCGCCGCGACCTGCGCAAGATCCAGCGAACCGTCAGCCTGAACTTCCAGCGGCTGCGGCTGAATCGAACCGAGCACTGCCGCACCACCGCCCTCGTACTTATAGGTGTGCGCCTGTTGGCCGACGATGTATTCGTCACCGCGCTCGCAATGCGCCATCAACCCCAGCAGGTTGCTCATGGTGCCCGTCGGCACAAACAACGCAGCAGCGAAACCCAGCCGTTTTGCCAGTTCCGCTTCCAGACGATTGACCGTCGGATCTTCGCCATAGACGTCGTCACCGGTGTCTGCCGCGGTCATCGCGTCGAGCATGGCGGGGGTCGGTTGGGTGACGGTGTCGCTGCGAAGATCGATAACGCTCATGAACCTGGCCTCAAGTCAGCAGGGGAAATCCCTTTACGAAGGTGAATTACTGCGGTCATCGCGGCGATTAATCAACCCTTGAGCGCGAAAAGGTCAGGTTACTTCTTGAGAACACATCATCCATGTGGGGAGCGAGCCTGCTCGCGAAAGCGGTCTGTCAGGGACACATCTGCTGACTGACACACTGCTTTCGCGAGCAGGCTCGCTCCCACAGGTTCTGTGCAGGGCCGGAAAATATGTGTTAAAAACGCCGCGTCGCCCAAAAAGGGGCGGCAAAAACGTTCTCAGGGCGGGGTGCAATTCCCCACCGGCGGTAATTGCGCGCAATGCGCATAGCCCGCGAGCGCTTGGCGACGAACACGGTTTTGGCCGGTGATCGACGGCAAGGTCAGCAGACCCGGTGTGATCCCGGGGCCGACGGTCATAGTCCGGATGAAGAGAGAACGGGATTAACGCCAGAGGGTCGTCCGCGTGCATTCGTGCCAGCGTGCGCACCCTTGAATCCCTTTCGATTCATAACGCCCTGTTTTTCACACAAACAGGAGTCAGAACATGCAACCCACCGCTATCGACAGCAAAAGCAAACACCCTCACGGCGAGCGCGTAGCGTTCATCCAGGCCTGCTGGCACAAGGAAATCGTTGACCAGAGCCGTAAAGGCTTTGTCACCGAAATGCTTGCCCAGGGGTATCAGGAATCGGACATCGACTTCTTTGAAGTCGGTGGTGCCTTTGAAATGCCCCTGCACGCCAAGCTGCTGGCCAAAACCGGTCGCTATGCCGGTATCGTTGCGGCAGCCCTGGTGGTGGACGGCGGGATCTATCGTCACGAGTTCGTCGCCCAGTCGGTCGTCAGCGGCCTGATGCAGGTTCAGCTGGAAACCGAAGTGCCGGTGTTCTCGGTGTCACTCACCCCGCACCACTTCCATGCCGGCGAAGAACACCAGAAATTCTTCTTCGAGCACTTTGTGCACAAGGGCCAGGAAGCGGCGAAGACGTGTGCGGATACGCTGCAAAAGGTTCGCGCGCTGCGCCGTAGCGAGCCGCGCGCTCTAGCGGTCTGAGCTTATCCCGCGTTGAGTGAGGTCTAGAGCTTCACTCAATCCACTGTGGGAGCGGGCTTGCCCGCGATAGCGGTGTATCAGTCGCCTCAGATGTCGACTGACCGTACGCCATCGCGGGCAAGCCCGCTCCCACAGGGTTTTATGGCGATCAGGTCAGGCGAGGTTTTCGTCAGTGGCCGGGACGATCAGGATGCCAGCGCGCAAGCCGTTCTTGACCTTGGGATTGGGGAAGATGATCCGCGCGCCAGGCTCTTCGATGATCCAGCGGGTATTGGCCAGATCCTCGGCCAGTACATAACCCACTTCCAGCTCCGAAAAGTTTTCAATGTCCGCCGGCAGGTTCAGGCGGAACGCATCGCTGTGCTTGATGATTTCCCGCGACACGCTAAACAATTGCAAACCGTCCAGTTCTTGCGTGGTCTGCTCCGGTTCGTTGCCTTCGATGATCTGCTTCAAACGCGTTTCCAGTAACGACACGTTGACCCCGTCGTTCTGACCGAACGGCCGCGCCTTGCCCAGTTCCAGCGTGAAAGATTCGGCACCGAGCTTGTCGTAGGTGTACGAGCTGAACACGATCGATGGCTTGTTTTGCAGTAACACTGCTTCCATGCCGGCGGCGCGCAGACGCGCCAGCTCGAGGCGTGAATGCTGGCGACCTTCCTTCCACGGATACAAGGCGAACTGCTCGATCTTCGAGCCACGAATCGCTGTGTGCAGGTCGTAGTGCAAACGCTGGCGATCCGGCTGGCTGAAGAAAACCGCCGCCAACCGTTCCAGCTCACAGGCACGCAGCGCTTCGCTGCCACTGCTTTGCTCGTGACGGCCATTGAACAACCGATTGACGTCCTGTTCGACAAAGCGCTCGCCTTTGCGAATCGCCTCGGGGTTGCCGAACAGGAACAGAATGCGTGCGCGCGGCTTCAGATCGCCGCGAGCGATGTCGTGCAGCAGCCGATCAAGCAACTCGATCGGCGCTGTTTCGTTGCCATGGATGCCTGCCGAGAGCAGCAGATCCAGGCCATTGTCGCGAGCTTCGGGAGGCCGGACTTCCAGCGCGCCCTCGCTCAACCAGCGCATGCGCACGCCTTCGACAGTCAGTTGAGTCTTCTCCGCCGGTTCGCGGCCGGCGAGGGTCAGTTCAAGCAGTTTGCCGAGAGCGAGCATAGAGCGGTTTCCTTAGTGGTCGTGGTTGCAATCCGGGCCGTGCACGTGATCTTCGTCGTCGCCGACTTCGGCCGGTTCCATTTCCAGTTGCAGACTTACCAGATTAGTCGCCAATGGGCGCAACAGCAGGTTGGCGTACTCGGCATCACCTTCTTCGACGTCTACGCCGATCAGCAGCTGGCCGCGGCCGTCCTGCTGGATCCACAGCTCTTTGCCTTGCCACAGGACCGCGACGCGGGTGCAGGAAGTTTCCAGTTGCGTGCCGTCGGTGTCTTCAAGGATCAGCTGCAGGGAATCGCTCATGTTTTTACTCTCTTGGGGAGACAAGCCGCGCGCCGCGTTCAGGCGACGCGCCGGCCATCAATTGATCTGGAATGGATAAACCGCGCCCAGTTTAAGGATTTGCGTCAGTTCATCCAGTGCCGTCCGGCATTCAAGCAGCAATTGCGGGTCCGCCAGATCGGTTTCGCTCAGGCGGTCGCGGTAGTGCTTTTCAACCCATGCGGTCAACGAACCGTACAACGGGGCCGTCATGATAACCCCTGGGTTGACCGCCGCCAGTTCGGTTTCGTTGAGCGCGACGCGCAGTCGCAGGCACGCCGGGCCACCGCCGTTCTGCATGCTCTGCTTGAGGTCGAACACCTTCACTTCGCGGATCAGGCCGCCGGAGCTGGTCAGGCCTTGCAGGTAATTCCACACGCGCTCATTGGCCTGGCACTCTTGCGGCACGATCAACAGCATCGAGCCATCAGGACGCGACAGCAGCTGACTGTTGAACAGGTACGAACGCACCGCGTCATCCACGGTGACCGCCGAACGCGGCACACAGATCGACTGGAAATTGCCGCCGACCCTGGCGAGCTTGCCTTGCAACTCGGCCAGCATCTGCTCGGTGTCGAGGAACGCGTCCTCGTGATAGAACAGCGCTTCGCCGTTGCCCACCGCAATCACGTCGTTATGGAAAACGCCCTGATCGATCACGCCAGGATTCTGCTGCGCGTAAACCACGCCTTCGTCACGCAGTCCGTGCAGACGCGCAACAGCTTGCGAGGCTTCCAGAGTCTGGCGCGCCGGGTACTTCTGCGGCGCCGGGTAGCGGTTGTCGAAGGCACTGCGACCGAACACGAAAAACTCGACACCGGCTTCACCGTATTCACGGCAAAAACGCGTGTGGTTGGCTGCGCCTTCGTCACCGAACTGCGCCACTGCCGGCAGCGCCGCGTGATGGGCGAAGTGCTGCTGATTGGCGAACATCGCGCCGAGTACGCGGCTGGTGGTCGGGTGCTCGATGCTGCGGTGATATTTGCAGTTGAGGTTGGCGGCGGTGAAATGCACACGACCGTCAGCGGTGTCGGCGCTCGGGCTGACGGTGGCGGCGTTGGCCACCCACATGCTCGATGCCGAGCAACTGGCAACCAGCAGCGGCATCGCTTCTTTGGCGGCACGCTCGATCACCTGAGCGTCGGTGCCACTGAAACCCAGACGGCGCAGTGCAGCCACGTCCGGACGTTCCTGCGGTGCAAGTACGCCTTGCTGAAAGCCCATTTCCATCAGCGCTTTCATTTTTGCCAGACCTTGCAGCGCGGCTTCCTTCGGGTTCGAGGATTGCTGGCTGTTGCTCTGGGACGCGACGTTGCCGTAGGACAGACCGCCGTAGTTATGAGTCGGCCCCACTAGACCGTCAAAATTGACTTCATAGGATTTCATCAGCGAGGCTCCACGAGAATCTGTTGTTATAGGCTTCAGTAACTAACTGTTCAGTGCGACCGCGTCGCGGCCATCGCTGGCAAGCCAGCTCCCACAGGATTGGCGGTGTTCACAGATTTTGTGGACGACTCGATCCCTGTGGGAGCTGGCTTGCCAGCGATAGGCATCACACCATCTTCACGCCGGGTGTCAGGGTGGCAGGCAACACCAGGCTCGGCGTTTCCAGCGACGCCACCGGGTACGCGCAATAATCCGCTGCGTAGTAGGCGCTGGCGCGATGGTTGCCAGAGGCACCCACACCGCCGAACGGTGCGCTGCTCGCAGCACCCGTCAGTTGCTTGTTCCAGTTGACGATACCGGCGCGGCTTTCCAGCCAGAATTGCTGGTAGCGATCTTCAGAATCCGACAACAAACCGGCGGCCAAGCCATAAGCGGTGTCGTTTGCTTCGCTGATTGCCGCTGCGAAATCGGTGTAACGAATCACTTGCAGCAACGGGCCGAACAGTTCTTCGTCCGGACGCTCGGCAACCGCGGTCACATCAACAATGCCCGGCGTCAGCAGTGCGGCTTGCGCTTGCGGCTGAGTCATTTGCAGCAGCGATACGGCACCGTTGGCCAGCAAATGTTCTTGAGCATCCATCAGCGCTTTCGCAGCGCCCAAGGAAATCACCGAACCCATGAAAGGCGCGGGTTGCTGATCGAACGCACCGACTTCAATGGTTGCGCTCACTTCAACCAGACGCTTGAGCAGGCTGTCGCCCCACGCGCCTTGCGGCACCAGCAGACGACGGGCGCAGGTGCAGCGCTGGCCGGCAGAAATGAACGCCGACTGAATGATCGTGTAAACCGCCGCATCCAGATCCGCGACCTGATCGACCACCAGCGGATTGTTGCCACCCATTTCCAGAGCCAGAATCTTGTCCGGACGACCGGCAAATTGCTGATGCAGATGATTGCCGGTGCGGCTCGAACCGGTGAAGAACAGACCGTCGATACCGGCATTCGCGGCCAGCGCGATCCCGGTTTCGCGTGCGCCTTGCAGCAGGTTCAACACGCCTGAGGGCAGGCCGGCCTCGATCCAGCACTTGACCGTCAGCTCGGCGACTTTCGGCGTCAATTCGCTTGGTTTGAACAGCACGCTATTACCGGCCAGCAGCGCCGGCACGATGTGACCGTTCGGCAAGTGACCCGGGAAGTTGTAGGGGCCGAACACCGCTACCACGCCGTGCGGCTTGTGACGCAATACAGCGGTGGCGTCGCCCAATGGGCCGCTCTTCTCGCCTGTGCGTTCGCGGTAGCTCTGCACCGAGATCGCGATCTTGTTGACCATGCTGGTGACTTCGGTCGTGGCTTCCCACAACGGTTTGCCGGTCTCTTCACCGATGGTGCGAGCCAGTTCGTCAGCGTGGTTTTTCAGCGCGGCGGCAAAGGCTTCAAGAACGCTGATGCGCTCCTCCAGCGTGCGACGTGCCCAACCCGGAAACGCCTGACGCGCAGCCTGCACCGCCGACTCAACCTGAGCGGCGGTAGCGCCCTCCCCCGACCACAGCACTTGCTGGGTCACCGGGTTCAGCGATTGAAAAGCTTCGCCCTGGCCGGCCAGCCACTCACCTGCGATGTATAGCGAATTCATTATTTCGACTCCCGAGCAGCGGACAACGCCACGGCGCGAACCTGGTCGCCTGCGTTAAGTTGAAGACGTTTGGCAGTCTGCGAATCGACCACCAGCGTGCCGGCAGCCAAACGGGCCGGCGCGGCGGTGATGCGGCAATCTTCGCGTTTGCGGTTATGGATGATGAACGGCGTAGCGTCATCGCCCGGGGTACCAATGGCCAGCACCAACGCTTCGCTGTCACGCACCGCGCGGATCTTGCTGGTCTCGCATTCAATCCCCGGGCCGGCATCGAAGATGTCGACGTAACCCTGATAGCTGAAGCCTTCGCTCTTGAGCATCGCCAGCGCCGGTTCGGTGTCCGGGTGAACCTGGCCGATCACACTGCGCGCGTCTTCCGACAGGAAGCAGGTGTACAGAGGGAATTTCGGCATCAGTTCAGCAATGAATGCCTTGTTGCCGACACCGGTAAGGTAATCGGCCTGGCTGAATTCCATCTTGAAGAAGTGACGCCCCAGGCTTTCCCAGAACGGCGAACGGCCAGCTTCATCGGACACGCCGCGCATCTCGGCAATGATCTTGTTACCGAACAGCTCCGGAAACTCGGCGATGAACAGCATCCGCGCCTTGGACAACATGCGACCGTTGAGGCCGTTGCGGTAATCGGCGTGCAGGAACAGCGAGCACAGCTCGGAATTGCCGGTCAGGTCGTTGGCCAGGAACAGCGTCGGAATCTCGCGGTAGATGTTCAGCTCTTGCGAAGCGCTGACGGTCAGGCCGACACGGAAGTTGTACCAGGGCTCACGCAGACCGACCGCGCCGGCAATGGCGGAAATCCCCACCACGCGACCGTCGTCGTCTTCGAGCACGAACAGGTAGTCCGCATCGCCACGGCCGGCTTCGCCGCGAAAGGTCTTCTCGGCCCAGCCAACCCGGTGGGTCAGGCGTTCTTCGTTGGCCGGCAACGTGGTCAGCCCGGTGCCGGTGCTGCGGGCCAGGTCGATCAGCGCGGATAAATCGCTGCTGCGTACGGGACGAACAATCATGCTATCTCCTCAAACGGGCCGCCTGCGGCCACCCGTAAAACTCGCTAAGGCGTTAAACCGCCACCAGGCGCACGCTGGCACCTTCACCGACGCCCAGGGCTTCGGCCGCTTCCAGATCCAGAGTCACCGGTTTGCCCGGCGCGTAATCCAGCTCGAGCAACACGGCGCGGTAATCCTGCAATTGCGCGTTGGCCACCAGATACTGACGCCCGGCACCTTTGACCGGCTCGCCGATCTTTACCGGCACGACGCGGCTCTGGGCGATCGAACGGATCCCCGAAACGCGCGCATGCAGGGTCGGGCCACCGTCGAAGATGTCGATGTAGTGATCGGTCTCGAAGCCTTCGCGCATCAGGATGTCGAAGGTGATCTGCGCACGCGGGTGCACCTGGCCCATCGCCTCTTGGGCGGAATCCGGCAGCAGCGGCACGTAGATCGGGTAATGCGGCATCAGTTCGGCGAGGAACGTACGGCTTTTCAGGCCACACAGGCGTTCAGCCGCAGCGTAGTTGAGGTCGAAGAAGTTGCGACCGATGGCATCCCAGAACGGCGAGTCGCCATTCTCGTCGCTGTAACCGACGATCTCGGTCACCACCGAATCGGCGAAACGCTCCGGGTGGCTGGCGACGAACAGCAAGCGACCACGGGAGTTGAGCTCCGACCACGGCGACCCCACCAACTCGCGCTGCACGTAAAAACTGGTCAGCAAGCTGTTGCCGGTCAGGTCGTGGCACTGCGAGAGCACGTGGATCTTGTTGTGAATCTTCAGCTCGCGGGAAGCGTGGACGAAGGTTTCGTTGCGAAAGCTGTAGAACGGTTCCGAATAACCGGCCGAAGCAACGATGGCCGAGCAGCCGACCAGTTTGCCGGTGGCGGTGTCTTCGAGAACGAAGAAGTAACTCTCTTCACCGTTGAAGCTCACTTCGGCAGAGAACGAGGCTTCGCTCGCCGCGATCTTGTCGCTCAGACGTTCCACGTCATCCGGCAAGGAAGTGACACCAATCGGGCTGTCCGCAGCCAGACGCTGTACCTCGCCCAGATCAGCCATTTGCGCGGGGCGCATCACCAGCATGGTGTCACTCCTTTCTATTTATAAAAATTTACTGAAAAAACACCGGATATTGTGGGAGCGAGCCTGCTCGCGAAAGCGGTCTATCTGTCAGCAAAAATGTTGACTGACACGCCCTCTTCGCGAGCAGGCTCGCTCCCACAATGGAATTAGCCCGGTATCAAAAAATTTGATCGACGCCCGAGATGCTCAGGCGCCGAAGGGTTTATCAGGCTTGCGTCAACTTCGCTGCGGCACGTTCAAAGCGGTCGAGACCGGCATCGATATCGGCATCTTCCACCACCAGGCTCGGGGCGAAACGGATCACGTCCGGGCCGGCTTGCAGAATCATCAGGCCTTCTTGTTCAGCGGCGTTGAAGATGTCCTTGGCCTTGCCTTTCCAGGCATCGCTCAGCACGCAACCGATCAGCAGACCGAGGCCACGCACCTGAGTGAACAGGCCGTACTTCTCGCCGATCTGCTGCAGACGGGTCTTGAACTTGTCGTGCTTGGCATTGACGCCGTTCAGCACCTCAGGGGTGTTGATCACGTCGATCACCGCTTCCGCGACAGCACATGCCAGCGGGTTGCCGCCGTAAGTGGTGCCGTGGGTGCCGACGACCAGATGTTTGGCCAACGCTTCGGTGGTCAACATCGCTGCGATCGGGAAACCACCGCCCAGGCTCTTGGCGCTGGTCAGGATGTCCGGGGTCACGCCGTAATGCTGGTAGGCGAACAGCTTGCCGCTGCGGCCCATGCCGGTTTGCACTTCGTCGAACACCAGCAGCGCGTCATTCGCATCGCACAACTCGCGTGCACCTTGCAGATAAGCCAACTCGGCCGGCAGCACGCCGCCCTCGCCCTGAATCGGTTCCAGCACGACCGCACAGGTCTTGTCGGAAACGGCAGCCTTGAGGGCAGCCAGATCGTTGTAAGGAACGTGGGTGATACCGGTGATTTTCGGGCCGAAACCGTCGGAGTACTTCGACTGGCCACCGACGTTGACGGTGAACAGGGTACGGCCGTGGAAGCTGTTCAGCGCGGCAATGATTTCGTATTTCTCGCTGCCAAAACGGTCGAATGCAACACGACGGGCCAGCTTGAACGCGGCCTCGTTGGCTTCAGCGCCGGAGTTGCAGAAGAACACGCGCTCGGCGAACGTGGCGTCGATCAGCTTGTGCGCCAGGCGCAGGGCTGGCTCGTTAGTGAACACGTTGGAAACGTGCCACAGCTTGTTCGCTTGCTCGGTCAAGGCACCGACCAGCGCCGGATGCGCATGGCCCAATACGTTGACGGCGATACCGCCGGCGAAGTCGATCAGCTCGCGGCCGGCCTGATCCCAGACGCGGGAACCGGCGCCACGCACCGGAATGAAAGCGGCAGGCGCGTAGTTGGGAACCATAACCTGGTCGAAATCGGCGCGTTGTACCGCAGCGTGCTCAACGGACATCGGAGTCTCCTGATGAGGGCCACCCGCCGGAAACTGGCGAGCGATGGGGGGATTGTAAGGACAGTTATCGGCCCGGCCTTGCCGCCAGGCGACAACTTCTTATAGCGCCAACCCCGGATTTTTCCGGGTTTACGGCAATGCGACAAATAACGTCGCAAAGGCGCAGTTTAAACTGCCGCCGCCGATTTGCGGCAGGCCCGGGAGGATATCAATTCAACCCGGTGCCAGCGGTATATATATGTACCGCACCGCCATCGCATGACTCTGATTTGCTGGGGCCTTTCCAGACCAAGGAACGGTCCCGATGCACCCAACCCCTGATCGGCAATCTGCCAAGCTCCCCAAGCCACCCTATGACGACATACATGACGCCCACTTCCACCCGCTCATAGCCGGCATCCCTGACTGGCTCGGCACCGCTTCGGCCGCCAAGCGCCAGGCCTTTGGGCGCCAGGCTCCCTTCCTGCCACCAAAACTGAAGACGCAGCCGGACGTCAGGCATCAAGCCCTCATGGCGCTGAACGCCACGCATTGGCGCGCGCAAAACGATGTTGAGAAACGCCTTGAACACCTGCAGGACGCCAGCGCCTTCGCCGAACCGCTGCTCAAGGCAGAGCTGAAGGAGAATTTCGATCTGGATGTGGATGTCAGGACCACGTTCGTGCGCCTTTATATTCCCGCGAAGACGCCGTGGTTCCCAATCAAAACCGGGGCTCGCGCCTGGACGGTCTCGTTGCTGGATGCCGCGCTGCACAACTTCGAACTCGCCGAGACCGAAGACGACGCCTACGAACCCGAGTCGACCTTCATCACCCAACCCGACGCCAGAGGGCAGTTTGAAACCCTGCCTTCGCTCAAGGCCAGGCTGAGCATCGTGGCGTTCACCAAACTGTGCCGCGAGCTGGATATCGGCGCCCGATACCAGACCTACCTGCGGGAAGCCCTTGGCTCCAGCCATCCCGTCGCGGCGGCGGTACTGCGACATAAAATCGACGCAAGCCAGAAGGCCGCGATGCAGGCCGCGCTGCAATGGGCACGGATGAGCGGTGACATCAGCGAGGACTATTTCCTGCGGATAGAAGCGCTGCTCGATGCAGCGCCAGTCGCGCCAGGTGATCGGCCAGCATTGAAATGCCAGGACCTGTCGATGCTGGAAACGCCCCTGACCGGCATCGTCGTCTTTGCGCCCGAGTTGCTCGAGCCGCGAACGTCGGCGCGTGTTGTGGCCTACATACCGGATGACCCGGAGCATCCGGTCAAGGAATATGCCTCGCCCGCCGAGATGTACACCGAACTGACGCGACAACTGCGCTCCAGTGATTACCAGAAATTCTTCAGCCGGTTCGTCAATCTCGAACAGCGCGGCGTGTTCTTCGCCACGCTGAACGCACGCCTGAGCGAGATAAAATGGCACGAACCGGTCGCCGGCAGCAGCGAGCCGCCCTGGCGCGAGACCCCACTTGAGCAGCCCAAACTGCAACTGACCGTCACGCCGATCAGCGCTCCACTGTGGCAGCACCTCTACCAGAGCAAGCTGAACAAGATCCTCAACGATGCGGCGATCATCGCAGTGCCCACGGCAACGGTTGATCAGAAAGTGCGCTGGGCGTTCTGGGACTCGGTCGTCAACATTGTCTCGACGATCCTGCAGACGGTCGCGTTCATCATCGCGCCGTTCGTGCCCGGCCTCGGCGAACTGATGATGGCTTACATGGCTTATCAACTGCTCGACGAAGTGTTCGAGGGGATCATTGCCTGGGCGCAAGGCCGAACCACCGAAGCGTTCACCTACCTGATGGGAACCCTCGAATCGCTGGTGCAGTTAGGCACTTTCGCCATCGGCGGGGCGATTGGCGCCGGTGAGTTCCGCAAAGTCCTGCCCGCGGAAATCGTCGAGTTCATCGACCGTTTCAAACCTGTGCAAATGCCCGGCGGCCAGACCAAATACTGGGAGCCGAACCTGACCCGGTACGAGCACACAGCGTCTCCCGCCGCAAATTCCGCACCGAATGAACTGGGCCTGCACGCACACGAGGGCCGTCAACTGCTGCCCCTTGATAACGCGCATTTTGCCGTGAGCGAAACACCCGATGCCGGTGAATACCGGATTGCCCACCCGACCCAGGCCGACGCCTATCAACCCTGGGTTCGCCATAACGGCGAAGGCGCCTGGCACAGCGAAATCGAACAACCGCTGACGTGGGACAGACCGACGGCGCTGCGCCGCATCGGCCATTCGGTCGAGTCGTTTTCAGCCGCCCAACGAGAAACGATTCTGCAGGTCAGCGGCCTCGACGAAGAAGTGCTGCGCACCATGCACGTCGATCAGGAAACGGTTCCACCGCTGCTGGCGGACAGCATCCAGCGCTTCAGGATCGATCAGGACCTGCAACGCTTTGCCGATGATTTACACAGCGAATCGCCCGAGGCGTATTTACGCGCTGATCCTGTTCTGCAGTTACAACTGTTGACCGAACAGGGTCGTTGGCCGAAGGGCCAGCGCTTGCGCCTGCTCGACCCTGCGGGCGAACTCGTCTGGCAGTCGTCCAGCGATGAGAGCCTGCCGCTGACAACCCTTGCCCAAGGCAGCCTCAAGGACGGCGACCTGCTCAAGACCCTGCTCTCCTTGCTCGACGAACAGCAAGCCAAGGCCCTGCTCGGCGAGTCGTTCGCCGGCCCGACACTGGCGCTGGATGTGCGAAGCCAGAAGTTGAGACAGCAGCTGGCAGAGATCGCCACACAGCAGCGAACTTCAATCTTCGAATCCCGCTACGACGCGCTTCAGCGCAATGACGATCCGCTGGCCAACCTGCTCGCACAACACGATTCAGGATTGCCCGCCAGCGTCACGCGCGAACTGCTCGGCACCGCGACCGGAGAAGAGTTGGTGCAAATCAGCGAAGGTCAGTTGCCCCCACGCCAACAGGCGCTCATGCAACTGGCCAATCAGGAGCTGCGTGTCACCCGCGCCTACGAGGGGCTGGTGCTGGACTCGGTCAACAGCCCGGATACCGACACCCTGGCACTGCACAGCCTTAAACGTCTGCCCGGCTGGAGCGGTGAGGTGCGACTGGAGATTCGTGACGGGCATTACGAAGGACGATTAGTCGACAGCACCGGAAGCGTGGAGGCGCCCGCTCAAAAAGTCCTGGTGCGGCAAAGCGACGGCACTTATCAACCCTATGACGAGCGAGGTCAGGAACTGCATTCAGCGACCGATCTGTACTCCGGCATTCTCTACGCCCTGCCCGACAGCGAACGCCAAAACCTGAGTGTCCAGATCGGTCAGGGCGACAGCCTCAAGGCAGCGATCCGCAAGCGGCCGATGGAGCGAAGCGAGTTGCGCCTCGCGATTTCTCCTGTGCCGATCCCGGAACCGACCGTGGACACGCTGCGGCTTGTGGGGCGCGGTGGCCGTAGTGGCAGCGCCGGAATTGATGCGGCTTATTCCTTTGTCGCGCCGGCTGCCGCAGCAACGGATGTAGAACGGGTACGGGCGATTTTTCCGACCTATACACCTGAAGATGCACGGGCATTCGCAGCGCGGTTTCAGCATGATCGAGCCGGGCTGAGCAATGAACTGTCGCGCTTGCGGACGGAATTCAGCCGACTCAAGGATGACCTGCGGCGCTGGAAGAACGAGGCGCCTGTGAATGACCCGGACACCGGGGTAGCACTGACCAACATCCAGCGCCGGGCCGCCGCGCAGAACCGTGCGCTGTTCATGAAAGCCGTAGAGGGTTGCTGGCGTAGAGAACCAGGAGGGGCCGACACCTACATGCTGCAGATTCTGGAGCCGGTGTCGGGAGAACTGCCGACGCTGCATGCCGATTTCAGCCATGTCACCATGCTGTCCTTCAAGGGCAGCGCCGGTACACGCGGTGTTGAGCGTTTTCTGCAGCATTTCCCGTCCCTGCGCTACCTCGACATGCATGACCTGAACGTGCCCGATTTACCGCAGAGCTTTGCCCACATGCCGAACCTGCAGCATCTGGCGCTGCGCAACTGCGGCATAAGGCTTTCGACTGCGGACTCCGCTGGCTTCCCGCCCATGGAACAGCTTTCGATCCTTGATTTGCAAGACAACCCGCTGGGCGTGCCGCCCGACATCAGCACTCTGCCTGCCTTGCACTACCTCAACCTCGACAATACCGGCATCGCCACCACGCCCCCGGGATTGCTCGACCATCCGAACCTGTTTACCGGCAAGTTCGATGGCAACCAGATCACTGAAATACCCGAAGAGTTGCTGACCTCATCGCACTATTTGACCGGGCAACTGAGCTTTACCAACAACCCGCTATCCGCCGCCAGTCGGGAGTCGGTCAAAACCCTCTTCAACCGAATGCAGAAAAATTTCGGCGTCACGATCGAACAGGCGGATATTCATCGCACCACCGAACTGTTTCCAGCGCTGAGCGCTGAGCAAGCGAATGACCTGCTCTACAAGTTGCCCGGCACCCTGGCCGAAGGCCGAAGCCAACTCGCCAACTGGGAGGCAGAGGTCACGCAATTACGCACTGAGCTTGCTCAATGGAAAACCCGGATTCCAGAGCACTCGGCTTCCCATGGCCAACCCTTGAATCTCAACGAGCAGGTCAGTGAGCATCTGGCGAGGGAGGACTTCGCCGACAAAATGGAACACTTCTGGCGCAACAGGTCGCCTCGCCAGCCCGGAGCCAGAGACAGCCATTTAGCGGCGACCCTTGAGTTCATGGGTGACATGCCTGTGCTCAGCGCAGACTTCAGCCATGTGAACCGATTGACGTTTAACGGCAACAAGAGCATTACGGCAATGTCACCGTTCCTGCAACGGTTCAAGAGTCTGACCATTCTGGAGCTGCGTTCTTTCGATCTGGAGCCGGATTTTCTGCCAACCCTCGACCTGCCCCGGCTCACCGCACTGGAGCTCAAGAGCTGCGGCTTCGTACTCACGCCTGAAAACCAGGCAGCCTTGCTGAAGATGAACCAGATCGAGATCCTGGAGCTGAGCGACAACCCATTAGGCGCCCTGTTTGATTTGAATCTTTTGCCCATGCTCACGAGCATCGATCTGTCCCTGACCGGCATCAACGAACTCCCGCCCAGGCTGCTTGATCTTCCCGAACTGCACATCGCGGTTCTGCGCGACAACTTCATCACGGAGTTGCCGGAAGCGATTTTCAAGCTACCGCTGGACCGTACACGAGGATTCGACTTTGCTGATAATCCGCTTTCAACCGAATCGCGTAACCGGATAAAAACCTACTTCCGCGAGACCAGCCATGACTTCGAAGTGTCAGCAGACACCGCCGATGTCGAACTGGCCAGAGAGCTGTTTCCGTCACTCGACGTGCAGGATGCGAGCAACATGATCTACGCCCTGCCCGGCACCCTGGCGGAGGGCAGGATTCAACTGCAACATTGGCAAGCGGAGCGGGAAACCCTGAGGGCGGATCTCTCTGCGTGGACCACCCAAGGCTCGACGCATCACCCAGTGACCGGCGAAGCTCGCACGCCCGTGGATTTTCTCAATGACTTCAGGGCGCGAGAGGACTTTCGCGAGCAGATTTTACGATTCTGGGAAAGCCGCTCGGACGGCACCGGCACGCGTAACGACTTCTTCGAAGCGAACCTGGGCTTTTCGGGAGATATGCCAAGGTTGACGGTCGACTTCAGTCACGTTTTGACGGTGGATTTCACCGGCAATCCGGGCATCACTGAAGTTGGCGGCTTTCTAGAGCACTTCCCCTACGCGCAAGTGGTGGAAATGCGCGATTTCGCGCTGGGTCAAATGCCGGACAATCTCACTCGCCTGACAGAACTCAAGGAGCTGTCGCTGATAAATTGCGGCATTACGTTGACCGCCGACGGGCAGAGCGCTCTGGAATCATTGAGTGAACTTGAGCTGCTTGATCTGCGCAACAACCCGCTGGGGGGCGCGCCTGACGTGGAGACAATGCCGCAGCTCAATGATCTTCGCCTTTCCAATACCGGTATTTCCGGCTTGCCGGACGGGCTCACCGACCATCCCAACCTGCGCGATGTCCGGCTTGATGGCAACCGTATCGTCGAACTGCCCGACACCTTTTTTGAGGTCCTTCCCGAGCTTGCCGATGGCATCAACCTGGCGGGCAACCCGCTGTCTGCGAGCAGTCGCAATCGAATCAAGGGGCATTACCACGCCCTCAACAATTTCGGCGTGTTCCCCGAGAGGGCGGATATCGCCAAAGCCAAGGCACTGTTTCCAGCACTGAAGACCAAAGACGCCGTCCACATGATCTATTCCCTGCCCGGCTCGCTGGCGGCTGGCAGCGCTCAACTGCTGCGTTGGGAAGCCGAGATAGCGACGATGATCAGTGACCTCGCGCAGTGGGCCGAACGCATTCCCCCGCGCGACCCGAGCACGGGTCGTTTCCTCGATGCATTCGAGAGAGCCACACAGCATTTTGCCAGGACGGATTTCAGCCGAGAGTTGCAGACTTTCTGGCGCAGCCGACATATCGATAAACCTGAAATTCGCTCCAACATCTTCGTTGCCGAACTCAGGTTTTCCGGCGACATGCCGACGCTGACTGCTGATTTCAGTCATGTCGCCCAGCTCTCGTTGCTGGGCAACGATGCGCTGAAAGTGTCTGATGGCTTTCTGAGTGGCTTCCGCAGGCTACAGGCATTGGAGCTGCGCACCTTCGCTTTGGGGCGGATTCCCCCGGCGCTCAATCGGATGCCTACGCTCAAATCGCTGGTGCTCAGTAGTTGCGGCATCGTCTTCGATGCAGAGGGGCAAGCTGCGCTCTCTTCACTGTCGCAACTCCGGGCACTGGATCTTCACAACAACCCATTGGTCGAAGTGCCAGACGTCTCGGCGCTGCCGGAAATGATGTTCCTGGATCTCTCCAAAACCTCGATCGACCGTATACCGCCCGGACTCTCCAGCCTGCCCAATCTGGAGGACGTAATGCTCAATGAGAACAACATCAGCGAACTGCCCGATGAACTGCTCAACCTGCCCGCCGACGTCGCCCAGAGTATCGACTTGCATGACAACCCGATCTCGGCAGTTGCGCGGGAACGGATCAAAGTCTGCTACCAGACCAGTGGCTACACATTCAGCGTGCCGGTCGAAGCCATGGACAGGGAATTGGCCCTTACGCTTTACCCAGATTTGACTGACAGCCAAATCAACGAGCTTGTCTACAGTTTGCCCGGCACGCTGGCTGATGGTCATGTCGAACTGGTGCGCCGCACCACTGAACTCGCCACGCTGACACACGAGCTCGATCTATGGGCCAACGAGACACCGCTGCATCCGGCCAGCCGCAGTCCACTGACGGGCGACGCCCTGCGACAGGAACAAGCCAACAGGCAGTCGCTCAAGCAAAGTCTGGAAAAATGCTGGCGCCGGATCGTTACACAGGGGCAAAACGAATTCGAATTCAACCCCGACGTCCCCGTGAGCGGGGATCTGCCCACACTTACAGCAGACTTCGCACATGTGCGCACTGTCTTCCTGGTGAACGGGTCTGGCGCGCCGTCGCGTCTCGGTGAGTTTCTGAAGCTGTTTCCTAACGCAGAGAAGCTGGCGATTCAGGGTTATCAGCTCAACGACGTTGCAGCGGTCGTGTCGTCCATGGAAAAACTCACCGCATTGAGCCTGTCGGGCTGCCACATCACGCTCACCCCAGCCAGCGTTGAAATGCTGGCCACCAGGAGCAATCTCAACACACTGATCCTGAGAGACAACCCGCTAGGCCTCAGCCCCGATCTTAGCCGCCTGGAGCAGCTGTCCTGGCTGGATCTGAGCAACACCGGCATCAGCGAACCACCGCTCGCGCTCCCCGTGGAGCGCCTGGAGTACGTCAATTTCTCCAATAACGCCATTGTCGAGTTGCCCGAAAACTTCTGGAACGCCAGGACTACCGAGTTCGATTTCAGCGGTAATCCGCTATCTGCGCACAGTGCGCAACACCTGGAAAGTTATCGACTCAGAAGAATTGCCGCATTGGCAGAGCGACAAACACAGCGAGTTCCGACGCCGTCCGAGTCGACATCCGCTTCCACAGAAACGGAAGGTTCAGACATGTCGATCGACTCATCCGCTATTTCAGAATGACCGGGGACGGGGCCGGTTAACCGCGCTCTGACGGCACCGACGACAATTCAAACGGACTGCTGCTGCGCCGCTGGTTACGATCTTCCCGCGGCGTGGCACCGAAGAAATTGCGATAGGCGCTGGAGAAGTGCGGCCCCGAGGAGAAGCCACACGACAAGCCGATCTGGATGATCGACTTGCTGGTCTGCATCAACATTTGCCGGGCCTTGTTCAGGCGCAGTTCCAGGTAGTACTGGCTCGGCACGCGGTTGAGGTATTGCTTGAAGATCCGCTCAAGCTGTCGACGGGACACGCACACATGCTGGGCGATTTCGTCGGTGGTCAGCGGTTCTTCGATGTTGGCTTCCATCAGCAACACGGCTTGCGTGAGCTTTGGATGACTGGAGCCAAGGCGATTTTGCAACGGAATGCGCTGACGCTCGCCACCCTCGCGGATGCGCTCGACCACCAGCTCTTCCGAAACGGCACCGGCCAACTCTGCACCGTGATCACGGGCCAGCAATGCCAGCAGCAGATCAAGCACGGACATGCCACCGCATGCGGTCAGGCGATCACGATCCCAATCGAACAGATGACTGGTAGCGATGACCTTCGGAAAGCGCTCGGCGAAATCGTCCTGCCAACGCCAGTGCACCGCCGCGCGGTAACCGTCGAGCAAACCCATTTGCGCCAACGGGTACACACCGGCGGACAAACCACCGATCACACAACCGGCACGCACCAGTTGCTTGAGCGCACTGCTGAGTGCCGGGGCCAGGGTAGTCGGCGGTTCATCGGCGACCAGAAACAGTTTCTGGAAGTTTTCCAGCTTGCCGGCCCACGGCTCGCCGGGTAATTGCCAGGCGCCGTCGCTCGGCGGCTCGGCCTGCAAGAACGACAGTTCGTAAACCACGTCCGGATGCACACGCTGAGCAACACGCAAGGCCTCCTCCGCCAGCGCCAGCGTCAACGCTTTAGTGCTGGGCCAAATCAGGAAACCAATTCGATGGGCAGTCATGGGTGGGCGATCCGAAACGAACAACGGTGATGAAGGCATGGGCCAATGCTAGCCCGTAAATGAACGTAAATCGCAAAACCGGCGCAGATCCATTGTGGGAGCTGGCTTGCCAGCGATGGCGGTGTATCTGCACCAGATATGCCAACTGGCCCACCGCTATCGCTGGCAAGCCAGCTCCCACAGGAATTGTAGCCAGCCTTCAGGCTGCGAAGCATGCACTATTTCAGTGCATATCGGCAGACCCGTTTACTTGAGGCTACCCGACAGGAATTGCTGCAGACGTTCCGATTGCGGATTGACCAGCACTTCGCGCGGGTCACCGCTCTCTTCAACAACACCTTTGTGCAGGAACACCAACTGGTTCGACACTTCGCGGGCAAAGCCCATTTCGTGGGTCACGACCACCATGGTGCGGCCTTCCTGAGCCAGCGCCTGCATCACCTTCAAGACGTCGCCGACCAGTTCCGGGTCGAGCGCCGACGTCGGTTCGTCGAACAGCATCACTTCCGGTTCCATCGCCAGCGCACGGGCAATCGCCACACGCTGCTGCTCGCCACCGGACATGTGTCCCGGGAACGCGTCCTTGCGATGCGCCACGCCAACCTTGTTCAGGTAGTGCTCGGCTTTCTCGCGGGCTTCGGCCTTGGAGACACCGAGCACATGCACCGGCGCTTCCATGATGTTTTCCAGCGCGGTCATGTGCGACCACAGGTTGAAATGCTGGAACACCATCGACAGGCGCGAACGCATGCGTTGCAGCTGTTTCGGATCAGCGGCTTTGAGCGCGCCGTCCTTGTTGGCGACCAGTTTCAGCTCTTCGTTGTTGAGCAGAATTTTGCCCGCGTGCGGCTGCTCGAGCAGGTTGATGCAGCGCAGGAAAGTACTTTTGCCGGAGCCACTGGAGCCGATGATGCTGATCACATCGCCGGCTGCCGCTTTCAGGGAAACACCCTTGAGCACTTCGTGACTGCCATAGCGTTTATGCAGGTCTTGGACTTCAAGTTTGTACATGCGGTCGGTTCTCACAAAAACAGTCAGTCGTTGAGCAAGCGCCCGTGACGCAGCGCTTCGCGCCCCGCCACCTTGGCCAGCCAGAAACCGGGTTGGGCATAGCGCAGCCGTTCAATGGCAAACAGCACCCCGGACGTACCAGCACACACCGTGCTGACCCGATCGGACACAGGGTCGATCACTTCAAAAATCTCGTCACCGGCTTCAACCCACTCGCCGGGTTTACGCAGAAAACTCACCACGCCCGGGTGGGGCGCGAACAGCAATTGCGTGCCTTCAAACGGCATGCCTTCGCACGCTTCGTGCGCCGCATTCGGCCACTCGCCGGTAATCAAACCTTGCTCGGCGAGGAACGCCAGGATGCCTTCAGCATACGCCTGGGCTTCAGCGCGGCCAGTGTCGGCCTGACCGCCCAGCTCGATGGTCGTTGCCAGGCACGCCAATGGAATCTGCGCATCGGGGAACTGACGCGACAGACGCAACCACGGCAGCGAACACGCTTCGTCGAAGGAGCTGCCGCCGGAATCTTCCGCCAGCAAACCGACTTTCACATTCAGGTGCGCTGCCAGCGAACGCCACTGCGGCCAGTGCTGCGGCAGCGCGTACATGTGCAGCGCAGCTTCGGCGTCGCAGTGCAAGTCGAGCACCACATCAGCGTTGCAGGCATGGCTGAGCAAGACGCGTTGCATGCCTTGCAACTGGCTGCTCGCCGCAGGCAACGCCGCCAGATGATCAGCCATCGCCTGACGAATCAGGCGAACGTTGGCGCGTGGATCATCACCGAGGCTGTCGGCCAAAGCTGCCGCAACCGGCGCGCTCAGCTCAACGAAATCACGGTTGAAGTTCTTGCCACTGCCCGCCTCGAAACGGCCCTGATGATTGCCTTGCAGCAATTGCCCCAGCCCCAGCGGATTGGCCACCGGGACCAACTCGATCACGCCGTTGAGCAAGCCTTTTGCTTCGAGTTCGCCAAGGCGCTTTTTCAGCTCCCAGGCGGTGCGCATGCCCGGCAATTCGTCAGCGTGCAGGCTGGCCTGAATGTAGGCCTTGCGCTCGCCGCCTCCGAAACGGAACACCGAAATCTTGCGCTCGCTGCCCAGATGGCTCCACGGTAATACGTGATCGATGCGTTCCATATCAGTGCTTCCGCGGGGCCAGGTAGCTCAGCCAGCGGCGCTCGGCCAGCTTGAACAGCTTCACCAGAATGAAGGTCAGGCACAGATAGAACACGCCAGCGGTGATGTACGCCTCGAACGGCAGATAGAACTGCGCGTTGACGGTACGCGCCGCACCGGTAATGTCGATCAGGGTCACGATGGACGCCAGACTGGTGGTCTGCAGCATCATGATCACTTCGTTGCTGTACTGCGGCAGCGCCCGGCGCAGGGCCGACGGCAACAGGATGCGTTTGTACAGTTTGAAGCGCGACATGCCCATGGCCTTGGCCGCTTCGATCTCACCGTTCGGCGTGGCCTTGAGGCTGCCGGCGATGATTTCAGCGGTGTAGGCGCTGGTGTTGACCGCGAACGCCAGGCACGCGCAGAACGTCGCGCTGGACAGCCATGGCCAGAGGAAGCTTTCACGTACTGCCTCGAACTGCGCCAGACCGTAGTAGATCAAAAACAGCTGCACCAGCATCGGCGTGCCGCGAATCACGTAGGTGTAGAGCCACGCGGCGCCGTTGACGACCGGGTTCTTCGAGACGCGCATCAGGCCCAGTGGCAACGCTGCCAGCAAACCGAAAAACAGCGAAAACGCGAGCAATTTGAGGGTGGTCACCAAGCCGCCGAAGTACAGCGGCAGAGCCTCCCAGATGACGTTGTAGTCGAAGATCATAGATCAGCCGCCCTTACGCCTACCGAGTAGCGCTTCTCAAGTTGACGCAGTATCAGCAACGAAACGCTGGTGATGACCAGGTACATCGCCGCCACTGCAAGGAAGAAGGTGAAAGGCTCGCGGGTAGCATCAGCCGCCTGCTTGGCCTTGAACATCATGTCTTGCAGACCGACCACGGAAATCAGCGCAGTGGCCTTGGTCAGTACCAGCCAGTTGTTGGTGAAGCCCGGAATCGCCAGACGAATCATCTGCGGCACCATCACCCGGAAGAACACCTGAAAACTGCTCATGCCGTACGCCATGCCCGCCTCGGCCTGGCCTTTGGGAATGGCCATGAACGCACCACGAAAAGTTTCCGACAGGTACGCACCGAAGATGAAACCGAGGGTGCCGATACCGGCGGCCAGCGGATTCAAATCGATGTAATCGTCATAGCCCAGCATCGGCGCGACGCGGTTGAGCAAGTCCTGACCACCGTAGAAGATCAGCAGGATCAGCACCAGGTCGGGAATGCCGCGGATCACCGTGGAATACAGATCGCCCAGCCAGGCCAGCCAGCGCACCGGCGACAGGCGCAACGCGACACCGATCAGCCCGAGAACGATGGCCAGGGCCATGGAAGACAAGGCGAGCTGAAGCGTCAGCCATGCGCCATCGAGGATGACAGCCCCGTAGCCTTTCAACATGATTCAGGTCCTCGAAAGTTGGGATGAAAAAATGGCGCAAACCTCAGAGATCCTGTTGCTTGCGCCATTTCGGACTTGTCGCAGAGACGTCTTACTTGCCGTAGATATCGAAGGCGAAGTACTTGTCCTGGATTGCTTTGTATTTGCCGTTTTCACGGATGGCCGTGATAGCGGTGTTGATCTTGTCTTTCAGGGCGTCGCCCTTGCGCACTGCGATGCCTACGCCGTCGCCGAAGTATTTGACGTCGGTGAATGCCGGGCCAACGAAGGCGAAACCTTTGCCAGCGTCGGTTTTCAGGAAGCCGTCATCCAGCAGGGTTGCGTCAGCCACGGTGCCGTCGAGGCGACCGGCGGCCACGTCCAGGTAGATTTCGTTCTGCGAACCGTACGGCTTGATCTCGGCACCCAGTGGGGCCAGGACTTCGCGGGCAAAACGCTCGTGGATCGAACCACGTTGCACGCCGATGTTCTTGCCCTTGAGCTCAGTCAGACCTTCGCTGACCTGAGTGCCGGCTTTCATGACCAGGCGGGCCGGAGTGTTGTAGTACTTGTTGGTGAAGTCCACAGACTTCTTGCGATCTTCAGTGATCGACATGGACGACAGGATCGCGTCGATCTTGCGCACTTTCAGTGCCGGAATCAGACCGTCGAATTCTTGCTCGACCCACACGCACTTGACCTGCATCTGCTCGCACAGGGCGTTGCCGATGTCGTAGTCGAAACCGACGATGTTGCCGTCCGGCGACTTCGACGCGAACGGAGGGTAAGCCGCTTCGATACCGATTTTCAGAGGTTTTTCATCTGCGAAGGAATTCAGCGACAGCACGGACAGTGCCAGGGCGCCAAGCAGCACAAGTTTCTTCATCTTGGGACTCCATCGGTAAAGGGCAAAAACGGCAGAGTGAGCGACAGCCCAATATGCGAATGGGTGAAACGGGAAATCGGTTGCTGCATCGGTGGGAAATTTCCCATTGAAACCGTCGCAGGTTTCAACGTCAGCCACGATGAGCGGGTGATCGGCATTCTAACGACAGGCCCGAAGCCGATATTTCTTCAATGCGACAACTAATTACAGATGCACAGAGAAACCCGCTTGAGCACATTGACAGCCCCGCATTTTCATGCAAGAGCGAACGATTGTGAACCGATCTATGCTGCAAATTGCGGGCCTATTATTCGCAAACCCTTCTAATCCGGCAAGCGCAGCGTTATGTCTTATTTTTCAGCAGGGGTTTGGAGGCTCTAAAACGGGGCGATGCGTTTCCCTATGCCCCGGTTTGGCGCCAGCGGTTACATATTGGGTTACGTGGATCTGGTCCGGTAACAGTGGGAAATGTCTTACGGCGCAGATCGATAATTATTGGTTGGGTGGGTTTGCGGACTGACAGTGGCTATACCGGGGTCTGCCAGATGGCTATCGCTGGCAAGCCAGCTCCCACAGGGATCTCGGTTGAAACCAGAATCCCAAACACACCACAAAACCTGTGGGAGCTGGCTTGCCAGCGATGGGGCCAGACCTGCCACAACAAAACTTCCAGACAAAAAAAAGCCCCGCCCGGCAATCACCGGGCGAGGCTTTCAATGCATCAGACCGAATGCTTACGCCACATTCATGGTCTTGTGCGTATCAATCAAATGCTGCACCACACCCGGATCAGCCAGGGTCGAAATATCGCCCAACCCGTCATATTCGGCCGTAGCAATCTTGCGCAAAATCCGGCGCATGATCTTGCCCGAACGCGTCTTCGGCAAGCCCGGCGCCCACTGGATCACGTCCGGCGAAGCGATCGGCCCGATCTCCTTGCGCACCCAGTTTTTCAATTCCAGACGCAGTTGCTCACTTGGCTCTTCACCGCCAATCAACGTGACATAGACATAAATGCCCTGCCCCTTGATGTCGTGCGGCACACCGACCACCGCAGCTTCAGCGACTTTCGGGTGGGCAACCATGGCACTTTCGATCTCGGCTGTGCCCATGCGGTGGCCAGACACGTTGAGCACGTCGTCGACACGCCCGGTGATCCAGTAGTAACCATCGGCATCACGACGTGCGCCGTCACCGGTGAAGTACATGCCACGGAAGGTCTTGAAGTAGGTGTCGACGAAGCGGTCATGGTCGCCATACAGCGTACGCGCCTGACCCGGCCACGAATCGAGAATCACCAGATTGCCTTCAGCCTCGCCCTCAATAATGTTACCGAGATTGTCGACCAGCGCAGGCACCACACCAAAGAACGGACGCGCCGCCGAACCCGGCTTGAGCGCGTGAGCCCCCGGCAGCGGGCTCATCATGTTGCCGCCCGTTTCGGTCTGCCACCAGGTATCAACGATCGGGCAACGCGACTTGCCGACATTCTTGTAGTACCAGTCCCAGGCTTCCGGGTTGATCGGCTCGCCCACCGAACCCAGCAGACGCAGGCTGCTGCCATCAGCGCCTTCAACGGCTGCCTGACCCGACGCCATCATCGCGCGGATCGCGGTCGGCGCGGTGTAGAGGATGTTGACCTTGTGCTTGTCGATGATCTTCGCCACCCGGGTGATGTCCGGATAGTTCGGCACACCTTCGAACAGCAACGTGGTCGCGCCGTTGGCCAGCGGGCCGTAGACGATGTAGCTGTGGCCAGTGACCCAGCCGACGTCGGCGGTGCACCAGTAAACTTCGCCCGGGCGATAGTCGAACACGCGCTCGTGGGTCATCGCCGCGTACAGCAAGTAACCGCCAGTCGTGTGCTGCACGCCCTTCGGCTTGCCGGTCGAGCCGGAGGTATAAAGGATGAACAGCGCTTCTTCAGCGCCCATCTCTTTCGGCGCGCAAACGGTGCCCGCCACTTTCATCAGGTCTTCGTACCAGATGTCGCGATGCTGGTTCCACTTGATCTCGCCGCCGGTGCGCTTGCACACGATGACTTTCTGGATGCTGCTGGTTTCCGGATTGGTCAGCGCGTCGTCGACGTTGGCCTTGAGCGGGATCTTCTTGCCGGCACGGATGCCTTCATCGGCGGTGATCACCACTTTCGATTTGCAGTCGATGATGCGACCGGCCAGCGCTTCCGGCGAGAAACCGCCGAACACGACCGAGTGAATCGCGCCGATCCGGGTGCAGGCCAGCATGGCGACCACGGCTTCGGGAATCATCGGCATGTAAATGGTCACCACGTCGCCGCGGTGTACGTCCTGACCACGCAGGGCGTTGGCGAGTTTGCACACTTGCTCGTGCAGTTCGCGGTAGGTGATGTTGCGGCTTTCGGAAGGATCGTCACCTTCCCAAATGATCGCGACTTGATCGCCGCGCTCGGCCAGATGACGGTCGAGGCAGTTGTAGGAAACGTTCAAGGTGCCATCGGCAAACCACTTGATGTCGACATGGTGGTCGTCGAACGACGTCTGCTTCACCGTGGTGAAAGGTTTGATCCAGTCGAGACGCTTGGCCTGCTCGCGCCAGAAACCGTCAGGGTTGACGACCGACTGCTGGTACATGGCTTTGTAGGTCGCCTCGTCAGTCAGCGTGTTAGCCAGAACCTCGGGACGAACGGGATACAGAGAAGCCGCACTCATCTTTCCTACCTCGGTGTAATAGTTGTTTTTGTATGACCCTGTTGTAACGGGGCCGGGCCCATAGAACCATTCGACGATGGTAGTAACAAGCCCCTACAAAACGTCCAGATACCCCTCGCGCAGGCCTTACACCGTTCGGTCAAATCACCGCGCGCCCCTGTGGGAGCTGGCTTGCCAGCGATTCAGACGACTCGGTCTATCAGACACACCGCATCGCCGCAGACACGACATCCGGCGATTGTTACCAAATCTGCCAAAAGTGTTTATCAAAACCCGCTCTGTTTACCCCTGCCCTACCTCCCTAAAATTCACCTCGCCAACACGGCAAACGCGATTAACAACGTTACAGCCCCCACGAAGGCCGTTAATCCAGCTCTCCAGGTAATGCATCAAATACTCAAGCTCCACACGCAACCCCAAAAAGGTTGCGTGACCCCACTCGACCTCAAAAAGGTAACTTTGAAATGAAAGCTTTATTGGTTCTGGCCCTCAGCAGTCTGTGCGTAACCGCCATGGCAGACGAGGTCCCGACTGATGTCGCACAGCAACAACCGATCATCGAGGAATACACCTACTCGACCCACCTGGACATCGCCAACGTTGTATCCATGAGCGAGATTCCCAATGTCTGCGAAGTGGTACCGGCGAAAATGGAGTACGACGACTCCAAAGGCCAGCGTCACATCCTGCGCTATAGCGTGATGGGCAACGGCTGCACCAATTGATGATTGAGACTGCACCGAATTGAACCGCTCTGCGCAACATCGAGGGTCGATTCCAGCCCGACTTCGGTCGGGCTCAGTTGTGTCTGAAGTCGTTTAAAAGGGTTGCAAAACACTAGATGTAGTGAAAAACGCGGTTTTTTGTACGTTTTTTGATCAAATCCACAATTGCGATATTTTTCCAAAAAAAAATCTTTCCCCGGCAAAGCCCTGTAAACCCTCACTCTCCTCGAAAAACCATCCTCCTCGACCGCTCCATGTGCGGATTCGCCTCAGCACAGCCGTGTTTTTTTCCCTATAATGCCGCCCTAATCGGGACAGCAATATTCCCTTACAGGGATGAAAAGCCAGTCTGAAGCCCCGCAGCAGCGTCCAACGCTGATTGCGCCCGTCAGAGGCTCTCGGAACCCCGAACAAAATTCTGTTTTATTGCCTGCGTATAGCTGCTGCAAAAAACGATTCCTTTAGATCCAACGCGGTCTGTATGGCCGTGTGAAAAACCAACCATCAGGTTTCACACGGGCGACAGGCCCTCACGCAGGAGACGACACGTCATGCTGAGCTGGGACGAATTCGACAAAGAAGACAGTGAAGTAGCAGCAGTGAAAGGCGCCAACGCCGGCCACGCTACCGAAGCCAACATGGACCGCCTCGACAGCGCCGGCGGTGCCGCCGCCCTCGAAGCACGCGCCGTAACGGCCAGTGACTCGGCTGCCGTGGCCCGCGCCAAGGCTGCACTGAACTCCCTCGACGTCGCCGAAGGCCTCGCCGAACTCGAAGGCGCCTCCGCCCGCGTCGCCGTTGACGAAAAGCGCATGATCAACTGCCGCGCCGACCTCAACCAACTCGTGCCATTCAAGTACGACTGGGCCTGGCAGAAGTACCTGGACGGTTGCGCAAACCACTGGATGCCGCAAGAAGTCAACATGACCGCCGACATCGCCCTCTGGAGAAACCCGGAAGGCCTGACCGACGACGAGCGCCGCATCGTGATGCGCAACCTCGGCTTCTTCTCCACCGCCGACTCGCTGGTTGCCAACAACCTGGTCCTGGCCGTGTACCGCCTGATCACCAACCCGGAATGCCGCCAGTACATCCTGCGCCAGGCCTTCGAAGAGGCGATCCACACCCACGCCTACCAGTACTGCATCGAATCGCTGGCCATGGATGAAGGCGAGATCTTCAACATGTACCACGAGATCCCATCGGTCGCGAAAAAAGCCACCTGGGGCCTGAAATACACCCGTTCGATCTCCGATCCGAAGTTCGAAACCGGCACCGTCGAAACCGACAAAGAGCTGCTGCGCAACCTGATCGCCTACTACTGCGTTCTGGAAGGCATCTTCTTCTACTGCGGCTTCACCCAGATCCTCTCCATGGGCCGCCGCAACAAAATGACCGGCGTCGCAGAGCAGTTCCAATACATCCTGCGCGACGAATCCATGCACCTGAACTTCGGCATCGACGTGATCAACCAGATCAAAATCGAAAACCCGCACCTGTGGGATGCCGAAATGAAGGAAGAAGCGACCCAGATGATCCTGCAGGGTACGCAGCTGGAGATCGAATACGCCCGCGACACCATGCCTCGCGGCGTACTCGGCATGAACGCAGCGATGATGGAGGACTACCTGAAGTTCATCGCTAACCGTCGTTTGTCGCAGATTGGTTTGAAAGAAGAGTATCCAGGGACGACTAACCCGTTCCCTTGGATGAGCGAGATTATGGACTTGAAGAAAGAGAAGAATTTCTTTGAGACTCGTGTGATCGAATACCAAACTGGTGGTGCGTTGAGCTGGGACTAACTAATAGTCTCGCTCGCCACGATTTGACGATTGCTGCCTGAGTCGACAAGTCGAGAAAGCAAAAAGCCCCGATATGATCGGGGCTTTTTTATGGGCGATGGGTAATCCCTTTCCATCCCTACATCCGAGCGCTAAATCTCCTACAGCAGTTACAGCCGCTTCCGCATTGATACCCATCACAAGCACCTCTAAGCTCAATCGCAGGTGCCTAAGAAACGCCCAACGTGGAAAGCATGGTCAACCCACAGACGCACATGTCGTCGGTGGTGATTGCCTGCTCGTTGGGATTTCTTAAGTCCGCTCTACGTTGGGGTCAGGCCCTCCAATATCTAAACGTAGAGGTCATGGATATGCCCAATCCTTTTTCTGTAACAGTGTTCTCTCGCCACAACCTCGCTCTTCATACCCTTCTACTCGAAAACCAACCATGGTTCTGCGCCCGCGATATCGGCCGTTTGATGGGTGTTCATCTGAGCGAGCGCATGGTCAACAAACTGGACAAGGATCAGCGTCGCGTTTTGTGGATTGAGTATTTCCGGCAACCCGAAAAGCAACTGATGCTCAGCGAGTCCGGCGTCTACGCGCTATTGGTGTATCACTACGTTCCGGGGAATCGATTGTTGCGTGAGTGGTTGACTCATCAGGTGGTGCCGACCTTGCGTGATGCAAAACAGTTGGGGCATTCAGATCGGCCGATGTTGAGTTTGTTGGATTGGCCGGAGATGTCATTGAGTCTGCTGCATTGGCAGGATGAAAGTTGGATTCGGCTGCGGGACATGCCTTATCTGTTGAGCGATCAGACACCACGAAAAGCGATGGCGACGAAGCCTTGGTGGCGAAGGCTCGCTCACGCGTTTCAGTCGTCGAAGCATTCGATGGGGTGAGCGATGCGCTTGTAGGATCACATGCGAGATCCGTCGCTATTTCTTGTAGGAATTTTCGTAGACAGCAGTAATGGCCACTCAGTATCGTCCGAGGGTTTTCAACCCTCGGCGATTTTATGAGCGACAAGAAAAAAGACACTGACTGGACTGTTGCTGAGATTGAGGCAGCAGTAGATGCCTATCTGAAGATGTTTGAGCTTGAGCGAATCGGCCAAAAATTTAACAAAGCACATAAGAATCGCGTGCTGCGAGCATCTGCGCTGCACAACCGCACTGAAGGCTCAGTTGAATTCCGCATGCAGAACATCTCTGCCGTTTTATTGAGAATGCATAGGGAATACATCAAAGGGTACAAGCCAGCCAGAAACGTTGGGACTAACGTTGAGCCTGCCATCCGAGCAGTGTTGATTGCCAAAGGGGTCACGCTTGGAGACCCAACGGTTGCGACTGCGGATGAAGAAGCACTAGAGCAGAGAGCTCTGGCGTTAGAGAAACTGCCTCTTGAAGACGAACCTGAAGGGATTGTGAAACCGAAGCGCGCTCCCACCCAAAGCACTGCATTTATACGTGACCCGAAGGTTAGAGCCTGGGTCCGTAAGAAAGCCAAAGGGATATGTGAAGGGTGCGGTGAACCGGCTCCATTCACTAAAAATGACTCTCCTTACCTTGAAGTTCATCACGTGAGGCATTTGGCGAATAAGGGTTCTGATCGAATCAGCAACGCTGTAGCACTTTGTCCGAACTGCCATCGGCGCTGCCATCATTCGAATGACAGCAAGGAGTTCACCGAATCGCTTTATGACAGGGTTAAACGGTTGAAGCGTGAGTACCCGAACCGCAAAACTATGTGACGAGAGGGCTTGCTCCCGATCGGCCGTGGAGCGGTCGCCAAGCTCATTACTTGCTCTGTTTAATTCATCGCATTTACCTTTTTGGGGCTGCTCCGCCCCCAGCGGGAGCAAGCTCCCTCGCCACAGGGTTATGCGTGGCCTGCAATGGCGGTGCGAGGATTGAAGTCTGGTTGATGCCGAAAATCGCCAGCAAGCGACGCCCACCGCCCCACATAGTTTGCACTGCCCCCCCCCCAAATCAAACAGCGAAAACTCCTAACCCTATCCCAGACCCATCCTACAGCCTCAATGCATCACCTTCGTTAACGTCGCCCGGCTTCTTTCCGGTGCTACCGATAAATGAACGAAAGGATGATCAGTGGCTGGCAAAAAGGATATTCCCCGGGTCAGGAACCCACCTTCAGGCGACGGGCATCACGTCACCTACCGGTTCATGAACACGACCGAACTGGCCGAGCGCGAAGCCAGGCAGAACGCTTACGAGGCCATGCTGGCCCGGCAGGATGCGTTTGAGCGCAGCCGTCAGGTCGCTGTCAAAAAAGACGAGGCGGTCCGGGCTGGGTGCGTGTTCGCGAAGTCTTGCAAGCTGCCGGATGCAATCATTGATTACTCGAATCCCTCCGGGATGGTGCCGACCGACAGCCTGAGGGATTACGGCGAATTCGCGTTGCTCGGCACCCGTGAGGCCGATGATGCCGGGCTGCTGAACCTGCAGACCATCAGCGGCAATACCGTTTCACTTGGCCTCGGGCGCCTTGCTCTGCGAAGCCCGTCACTCGCCACGCCAGCAACAGGTCTTGGAGCCGCCATTGGCACTACCGGTGCAGCAATCATGACCGGCATGGTCGCTTTGCTCTGGACGCCCAGCCTGGGTGACAGCGCTCTTTACACCGAGGAACAATTGCGCGCCCTCAAGCAGGCCCGCACCCGTGTTCGCCTGCGCATCGAGCAACAAACCGACGGCGCGCTCAAAGGTTATGCCTTCTACACCGGCAAGAATCGCGACTGGGAAATGGTCGATGTCGTGAAGCTGGAAACCCGCGACAGCCAGTACGTCGCCAATCTGGGGGAAGGCGTCGAGCTGATCTGGACACCCGCCGTTGACGGCTCCGACATCCTCGGCATCCCTGCTCTGGAAGCCGCCCCGCAGGCCCCGCACATCTGGGTTTACCCGCCAACAAAAGCGGCGAACGACATCCTTGTGAATCCGGTTTACCCACCGGAGTACAGGGATTTCATTCTGGTGTTTCCAGAGAGTTCGGGGGTAAGGCCGGTTTATATTGTGGTGAGTGTTTCTGATCACAAATATCATCCGGCCCCCAAAGGATTAAGTGCGTTTCCCGACGCAACACCAGCAAAACAGAAGACCAGGGTCAAAGGACGAGGTACTCGTATGCGTTGGAAAACCAAGGATGGGCAAATTCTGGAATGGGATTATCAACATGGAGCAGTAGAGATGTACGACAAACGCGGTCGGCATCTTGGCGAATTCGATGCTGACACTGGTGAGCAGAACAAACCGGCCGATTCAAAGAGAAGGATAGAACCATGACTCACGTAATTTATGCGTTTGATAGATCCACCGAAGCTCTGATTTTCGAAGTGCCTATCTCGGCAGAGGCCATCGAGCAGCTGCGAGTCATCATGAAATGGAACGACGCAGAAGACGAACTCTACGGTTACGATCTTGATTTTCAGCAGCTAGCACAACTGGAAACGTTGACCGGAAAATCTTTCTACGATCCTCAATACGATTACCAACTCGCTAGCTACGGACATTAAAAGTTCAGAGCAAACCAGCGGACGGCACGAGGACAGTAGAACCATGATCTATCTAATCGAGGCATTTGATAAAGAAAGCGGTTTCTTGGCATTTGAAGAGGAACTCCCAACCGGATCAGATCAGGCGATAAAAACCATCATGGGATGGACGGTGGAACAGCAAGGATGGGAGGGATACGATCTCTCGCACGAACAGCTTGGAGCCCTGGAAAAACTACTGGGGAAAGAAATCCATAACCCTGCTTACAAATTCCAGCTCAGCTGCAATGTGTAAATGATGGGTCTGACACCGGTGAGCATGACAAACCGTTTGATCCAGAGAGATTCCGCATCATCCTGAAAACAATCAGTGCAACCCGCGCCGCCTCCCGCTATTAATACCCCTCCCCCACTCAAGGATCCGAGCCCCACCATGAAATTCGATCTCGCCTACTGCCTCAGCCTCGACGACAAGTTGTCGATCTATGACGTTCGCGATCTCAATTTCGACGAGACGGTGGCGTTCGATTCCGCCAAAGAACATTTCCAGTGCCCCAATGATGCCTGTCGCTCTGCGTTCGAGGCCTCCAACGAGTTGGGTACGTTCAACGCCAAGAATGTGAATTACGTGCGCACGCCGCACTTCAAGAATCTGCCCACGACGCAGCATGTGGTGGGTTGTCCGTATGTGAGTTTGAAAGCTTCAGCCTCGGGTGTTGAAGCGGCAGATGGCGAGGTGGATGACGGTGGCGAGGAACACTTCCCATCAGAGCTGTTGCTGACCCGCCGTGAGTATGTGCGCAAGCCTGTCGCGCCAGCGGGGGCGGCGGATGTGTTGCGCGATGATCCGGTACGAGTGACGGCGGACAGTGGCAAGGAATCAGCGAGTCGTGAATCGGCTCCGGACAAGACCAGTGTTTTCGCGCATCCGGTGGAGTGCTTTGTTTCGAACTTCGCGGATAAGGAGTTGCTCAAGCGGATGCCGTTGAAGGTCGGTGAGCATTCGGCGCCGTACAGTTCGTTCTTCAAGAAGATTGAGTATCTGACGGACAACAAGGGGCTGATTTACTGGGGGCGGATCAAGAAGATTGAAGACTTCCACAGTGGCGCCAGTTTCCGGATCGATTTCGAAGACAAGGTCTGGTTCAAGAAGCCGGAGGACAGTAAGAAGAAGCCTTATGCGGTCAGTGTTTATCTGAACAAGAAGCTGATCGACAACTACCGCAAGCGCAAGGCGTTTCTGGAGGAGATCAAGCACGCTGCTGATAGCGACAAGGCGTTGTTCTGTTTCTTCTATGGTGTGACGCCGGAGTTGAAGCAGGTGCCGGGCAAGAAGAACCCCGAAAAGCCTTTCGAGGTCTTCAATGCCAATATCGAGAACCTGGATCACTTCATTATTCGTGAGGCGCCGGGTCTGGAGTGATGGTTAGTCCTGAGGCAGGTGCAAGTTGACTGCGCCTGGGTGTTGTTTGACGACGGAGTACGGCAGGATCGACCAGTCTGGCGCATCGCAAGCGCGGGCCACACGAGCAAAGTAAGGGCCGAGATAGAGACCTTTCGTGGTGAAGTACCAGGGTGAGTATCCCCAAATGCTTTCGTCGCTGTAGTCGCAAGCGTTGTCGTCGTCCTCCGCTGGTTTCTTCATTTCATTGGGGTAAAGCGTGGTGAACTGCTTGATCAGCCAAGGCACTAGCGCTTCGCGCTGATAAGTTGAATACGCTTCACTTTCCGAAGCACTCAACGGCTGGTCACCTGTGCTGTCGCGGTCGGCATGTGACAGTGGCTTGCCCGCTCCGACCCATAACACGTCTGCCAAAGACAGCGGATGGCCGGTTTGTACATCAATATTGAGGGGTGAATCGCCGAAGTCCGGATGTGCACCGCCACAGTAATAGCTGGTGGAGATGTTAAGACTGATCACCGCTGGCGAGATCATCTTCGGTTCTGCTTGTTGCATGAAGTCGGTGTTCACGCCGCCTTGCAGCAGGCAACCGTGATAACTGATCACCTCGCGCCACAACCTGCCGAGCAACTGCTGATTGACCCGCTGAAGGTCATCTTTGGGTAAACCGGATTCCACGCTGAACAAGGAGATCTTCGACTCTGGCTCAGTCCACCATTGCAGGTCGTAGCCCATGAAGTTTTCTTTCTTCGCGGGTTTGAGCTTGAGTCCCTGTAAGCGCAAATACTCATACGGTGCACTTTGGGGCAGCGTGGCAATAAATGGCAAAGTCATTGAGGTCGGCGCTGGGAGTTTGGCCTCAGCCAGCTTCACCGGCAATTTTTTACCCTGTGGACTTTGCCATTCGCCCTGCCAGCCATTACCGGTTTCTTCCAGCTTCAAAGTTGCTAACGGCTCATCTTCGCCATAGCGGTTTTCACCTTCTACCAGCGTCAAAGTGCTTTCGTGCAACGAACCGCTGAGTGCCAGATCGCGATGGTATTTCTCGTAGAAATAGCGGCCATTCACTTCGTCCGGTTGCGTAGTGTTGAGCTCCACCACAATCGGTGTTTTACCCAACGTACCGGTGAACACGCGTCGGCCATCTTCAGCATGGGCGGTGGAAATCAGTGTGAACAGCGCCGCGGCGCATGGCGCCAGGCGCGACAGTCCCTTGAACATGATCGATCCTTGAAAGAGGCGGAGGCGGCGCCGGTGCTTGCACGCCGGCGCGGTTAAAGTCGGGGCGGATTATGGCGAGGCTAAACCAGAGAATCGAGTGCAACCGCACATTTCGGCCTCACCCTGGCGCTGAATGAAAAGCTTCGATCTCTCGCCACGCCGCCAGACGCCGCTCCAAGGCACTTTCGATACCCGACTCATTAACAGCGCAATATTCACGTAACCAGTGAGCGACCATCTCAACATTCGGCCAGTACATATCTTTCTGACCTTTGCTGCTTCTGGGCGTGTCATTCATCGCGGCATCGAAACCAATGGCTGCACGTTCACCTTGTGGTAAACAGCCCCACTCAGCTGCACTGCCCTGGAAATACCAGGCGATTTCATCAATGTGTTTTTGTGCGCTGCGATGGCTGCGCCGATAAAACCTGTACTCGCGACAGCTTTGATCCATACGCTCCGGCATGATGCCAGCATCGACCCAATCCATAAGACCGTGATTGATCGCATCGCGAATCAAGCCTTCACGCCAGCGATCAGCAAACCAGGCAACAAAACCTTCTGCGTCAGCCTTTTTCGCATCGGCGAAGACCATGCAGTAACGGGTTTTCACATGGATAACAAACAATACGTGCTTACGTTGCACAGTGATCGCATGGACTAGCCACTGCTCTACAGAACGGCTGGCCTCGTCGTCTTCGATGGCCGGCGACGGCGGTTTGTTGTCCACGGGCGTAATCTTTTTGCCCTTATGGATGCGGCTGAAGAACTTGCTGGCAGCTTCGGTGCAATTGAAGATCAACATCTTGGTTCTCTGCTAAGACGGCTAACTTGAGCTGAGCCGAGTAATCACTTATCTGATCACCATACCCAGCATCACGACTATCAACAATCCAACATAAACCCACGCATGCACCCGATCCGGTATGCGCCCGATCCATCGCGTCGCCAATCGAATCCCCAGTAACGACCCCACCGTCAACAGCGCAAACGCCAGCAGATCCACATACCCGATGAACCACGGCCCGAGATCTGTCTTGCTGAAACCGGCCAGCGCCATGTACGTCAGGGTCCCGGCCACTGCCACCGGCACGCTCAGCGGATTGGCCATGGACGTCGCCTGGGACATGCTCAACCCGCTGCGGCGCAGGAGCGGCACGGTCATGACGCTTCCTCCTACGCCAAGAAACGTCGCGATAGCGCCAATGCCTACACCGCCGCCGGACGTTTCCATCCTGCCCAATCGGCGTGGGACTACGTCTTTAGCGTGTGTGAGAAATCCGCGTCGCAGCAGGCAATCAACGATGGTCACGCCAAGGTAGGCGATGAACGCATAGCGGATGACTTCGCCGCTGACCCACACGGCGGCGATCGCGCCGAGGATCGCGCCCAATCCGATGAACCCGCCCAACGGCCAAAGGTAATCCCGAATGAGGTTGCCGGCGCGGCGGTGTTTGTCGGTGGCGATCAGTGCGTTGACGATCATCACGCAGGTCGAAGTGGCGACGGCAATGTGCATCGCTGATTGGCCGATGGGGTCGTCGGCCCCGTGACTGGCGGTAAGCATGCGGTACAGCAGCGGCACAACGACGAAGCCGCCACCGAAGCCGAAGAGCACGGCGGTGATGCCGGTCAGGCAGCCAAAGAGGGTTAGCAGGAGGTAGAACATGGCGCGTCTTCCGGTGATGGGGAGCGGTCGACGATAGAGCGACATGACTTGGCCTGCTTCAGCAACTCAGCCAATAATGTTTGCGTTTACGCCAAACGCTGGGGTGCCGCTCGATGCGCAATGTTTCAATCAATTTGCTGGATGACACACCGCGCCCGGTGGTGGCGATCGGTACTGATTATTCCCACGGCCATCTGCTGCCATTTCATACGCATCGTCGAGCGCAATTGCTCTACGGCGCGACGGGAGTGATGCAGGTCAGCACCCATGACGGCAACTGGGTGGTGCCGCCGCAACGGGCGGTGTGGATTCCGCCGGGGGTGGCGCATGAGGTGTTGATGCTTGGGGTGAGTACCCGAAGTTTCTACATCGAACCGGGAGCGGTTGATTTGGGCGAGCGCTGTCAGGTCATCGACGTGTCACCGTTGATGCGCCATCTGCTCATGGAAGCGGTGGAGGTTCCGCAGGCCTACGACCCGAGTGGGCGCGACGGTTTGCTGATCGATTTATTGCTGCACGAAGTTACACGCAGTGCTCCGTTGCCCCTGCACATTCCGTTGCCGATCGACGGAAAACTACTCGCGCTGTGTCAGAACTTTCTGCATCAGCCCAACGCCCATCAGTCGCCACAACATTGGGCCGAGCAGTTACACATAAGCTTACGCACCTTCAACAGAGTGTTTCGCCAGCAGACCGGAATGAGCTTCAGTGAGTGGCGGCAAAGGGCCTGCGTGGTGCTCGCACTGGCACGGTTGGCGGCGGGTGAAACGGTGACTCGGATCGCCCTGGACTTCGGCTACGAAAGCCCCGCAGCGTTTTCGACGATGTTCCGGCGCATCCTCGGTCAGCCACCGTCCGTCTGGTTGGAGGCGGCAAAATAGGCAAAATCAAAAAATGCGTTTGATCCCGACTGAAAACAACTGTACAAAAACACAGTACATTTTCAATCAGCACTCTTGAGCCCGGAGCACACCATGGCCTCTCTTGCGATGAACCACATCCTCGAACGCATTGCCCTTTTCCAGTTCACCCCTACGCACTGCGTGCAGGCCAGAGTAATGCTGGGCTGGAGCGTGGAACAGCTATCGCGGGAGGCTGAAGTTTCGGTAGGCGACATTCAACGGTTTGAAGCGCAGCAAGAAGTGGCGGATGCGGCACGCCTGGCGTTGGCGTACCGGTTTGAGTCGCAGGGGCTGGTGTTCTTTCCCGGGTTTGCGCCGGGGCGTAGTGCGAGTTTGAACGCGATGGCTTCGGAACCAGCAGGGCATGGGGAATATGCGATGGCTGAGTGAGGGTTTGTGGCGACGGGATGGATTCCTCGTCACCACGAAAATCAACATCAGCACCGACTGAAGGGGATCAGGCGTTTTGCACAACTCCCTCACTCTCCCCTTCAACCCCCAACCACCAGGCATTGCCGCGCTGCGGTTGACTGATGTTGAACGCCTCACCCATTTGCGGCGTCGTGATCGAAATGCTGCGCTCCCAGGCCAGCGCCAGTATCCGGTCGAACGGTTCATGCCACGCATGCATCGCCAGATCGAAAGTGCCGTTGTGGATCGGGAACAGCCAGCGGCCCTTTAGGTCGATGTGGGCTTGCAGGGTTTGTTCGGGTTGCATGTGCACATGCGGCCATTCGACGTTGTAGGCGCCGGTTTCCATCAATGTCAGGTCGAACGGGCCGAACTGTTCGCCGATGCGTTTGAAACCGTCGAAATAGCCGCTGTCGCCGCTGAAAAAGATTCGTGTATCGCCGTCGATCATCACCCATGACGCCCACAAGGTGCTGTTGCCGTCGAACAGGCCACGACCGGAAAAGTGCTGCGACGGAGTGGCGATGAAGCGGACACCGGCGATTTCTGTACCTTGCCACCAGTCGAACTGGCGCACCTTGTTCGCGTCGATGCCCCGCTTGATGAGCGTGTCGCCAACGCCCAGCGGGGTCAGGAACAGATTGGTTTTGACCGCCAGCCTGAGCACCGCCTCGTAATCGAGGTGGTCGTAGTGGTTGTGCGAAAGGATCACGGCCTCGATCGGTGGCAATTGGTCGAGGCTGATCGGTGGTTGGTGGAAACGTTTCGGGCCGGCCCATTGCACGGGCGAGGCGCGTTCGGCGAAGACCGGATCGGTGATCCAGAATTTGTCCTGCATCTTCAGCAACAGAGTCGAGTGACCTAGGCGAAAGACGCTGTGGTTTGGCGCTGCCAGCAGATCTTCACGGGTCAGCGGTTGCACCGGGATTGCCGCGGCAGGTCGGGTGTTGCTCGGTTTGTGGAAAATCATGTTCCACATGATCCGCAGCATTTTGCGCACACCTTCGCGTTGCACCGGCGCATGATTGCGGAACAGCCCCTGATCCTGTCGAGAGGCTTCAGGCGTGGATGTTTTATCCGGAACGGAAACTGGATTGGCCATGACTGAGTGACTCCAGAAAACCCGCGCGATTCACGGTTTTCCTCGGTGGGACGATAAATGGCCAAAGCACGCACGCATCAGCCGAACGGTCTGTTTTTTAGGTTGCGAGGATTAACGCAACATTACACTGGACGGTGTAGTTTCAAGGTTGCATCAAACGAGATGACAAGTAAACTGCCAAGTGTAACTTCACCCTTTTCCTGCCGAAGCGTACTTATGACAGCTCCACAGCGCCTCACCGACCGCAAACGCGAAGCCATCATTCAGGCGGCGATTGCCGAATTCCGTGCCAACGGTTTCGAGATCACCAGCATGGACAAAATCGCGGCGACTGCCGGTGTGTCGAAGCGCACGGTGTACAACCATTTCCCCAGCAAAGAAGAACTTTTCGCCGAAATTCTCAACCAGTTGTGGGCGCGGATCAGCGCTGAACAGTCGGTCATTTACCGAGCCGATCAGCCGCTGCGCGATCAGTTGCGGCAGATGTTGTTGGCCAAACTGCAGTTGTTGGCTGATGACAATTTTCTGAGCCTGGCTCGCGTGGCAATTGCCGCGACCATTCACTCCCCGGAACGCGCGCAGAACATGGTGGCGCGTATGGGAGAGCGGGAAGAAGGCCTGACCGTATGGATTCGTGCCGCCCAGGCAGATGGCCGGTTGAAAGCCGTTGATGCGGATTTTGCCGCGCAACAGTTGCAGGGTCTGCTGAAGTCGTTCGGCTTCTGGCCACAGATTTCCATGGGGCGGCCACCGCTCGATGAGGCCATGCAGAACACCGTGGCCGAATCGGCTCTGGAGATGTTTCTGACGCACTATCAGCTCTAGATCGACCCTCCCCTGCGCATCCCCCGGATTAAATGGCTCGAAAGGACACTGATTATTCCCGCTGGAATAAATGACAATGTCCGGCAATGACCGACGAACGGTCAATTCGAGAAAAATACTGCAAAGTATTTCAGGACGATCTGGCGCAGGACATCATGGAAAACCAACGCGGCAAAGGCTTGTCATTCTCCAGACGTATTTACCTGCCACGCGCCATTGGGCTGGGTGTCGGTTTTTTCAGCGTCGCCGCGGCGCTGTATCCGCTGAGCACGCCGACCTGGCTATGGGCGCTGTTAGTGTTCAACGGTTTTTTCTGGCCGCATGTGGCCTATCAAATATCGACCCACTCGGCATTCCCCTATCAGGCCGAACGCCGCAATCTGTTGTACGACTCGCTGTGTGGCGGTTTCTGGGTCGCGTGTTTCCAGTTCAATCCGCTGACCACCGTGACCGTCTTGTCGATGATGACCATGAACAATGTCGCGGCCGGTGGCCGTCGCCTGTTCGTCTTCGGCGCTCTCGCCCAAGTGGCCGGCGTGCTGCTCGGCGCAATGCTGTTGGGCTTCACATTCAACCCGATCATGACGCAAATGCAGGTCTGGGCCTGCTTGCCGATGCTGACCCTGTATCCGCTGGCTCTGGGCATGGTCTGTTACCAACTGGCGATCAAACTGGCCCAACACAAACGCGCGCTCAGCGCCCTGAGCCGCACTGACAGCCTGACCGGGTTGCTCAATCACGGGGCCTGGAAAGATGTGCTGCACCTGAAGTTTCAACAATGTCACCAGCACAACAGCCAAGCCATTGTGGCGCTGATCGACATTGATCATTTCAAGGTCATCAATGACAGCTACGGGCATATCGTCGGCGATGCCGTGCTGCAACAGTTGAGTCGCGAGTTGAAACGTCTGCTGGTCGAAAATGAACCGGCCGGACGCTACGGCGGCGATGAGTTCTGCGTGATTCTGCCGAACCTGCCGCTGTACAAGGCTGAAGCACTGATGGAGCAACTACGCCAGGCGCTGGATCAGTATCGCCATCCCGATGTGCCACAACTGCGGGTCAGCCTGAGTATCGGCCTGGCGCAGTTCCAGCCCTCCTATTGCGATGCGATTGTCTGGCTGGATGCCGCCGACAAGGCGCTGTACACCGCCAAGCACGCCGGTCGCAACACCATCGGCGTGGCGATGAGCGATCCGGCCTCAAGTGACGCCAGTGCGCTTGGCATCTGAGCACGTTCGTACAATTTCGAAGCAGCAGTTTCTTGTACAGAACCTACAAGTCTGTATAAGATTCGCTGGTCAGCCTGGATGCTGGCACTTTGCAGCCAATGCCAATAACCCTCAGCTTGGTCTGCACCCGCGGAAACAGGGACAACACCCCGTCTTTCCCTACTTCCAGGTATGCGCCATGTTCTTCAATCGCCACAAATCAGCCCTCGACGACCTTCAACAAACCCTCACTCAACAGAACGGCCTGCTCGATGCAATCAACCGCTCCATGGCGGTGATCGAATTCGATCTCGACGCAGTGGTGTTGAGCGCCAACGACAACTTCCTCAAAACCATGGGTTACCGCGCCGAACAAGCCATTGGCCAACCCCATCGTCTGTTCTGCACGCCTGAGTTTGGCCGCAGTGCTCAGTACAGCGAGTTGTGGTCACGCCTGAAAAGAGGTGAATTTCAATCCGGCACGTTCGAACGCATCAATAGCAAAGGCGAATCGGTCTGGCTCGAAGCCAGTTACAACCCGATCAAGGATGCCGCCGGACTTGTGGTGAAAGTGGTCAAGTACGCGATGGACGTCACGGCCAAGGTGCAGCAGGAAAGCGAGGCCAACGCCAGGTTGCAGGCGATCGACCGGGCGATGGCGGTGATTGAATTCAACCTCGACGGCAGCATTATCACGGCCAACCAGAATTTTCTGACGCGCATGGGTTACACACTCGCCGAGCTCAAAGGCAAACATCACCGTTTGTTCTGCACCGCTGAATTAGTCAACAGCAGCGCGTATCAGGATTTCTGGCGACGGTTGAATCAGGGCGAGTTCTTTCAGGGGCAGTTCGAACGCGTCGACAAACGCGGCCAGACCGTTTGGCTGGAGGCCAATTACAACCCGGTTTACGACGCCTCCGGCCGTTTGTGCAAAGTGGTGAAATTCGCTTCGGACGTCACCGCTAGGGTCGAACAGCACGAGCAAGACGCACGCAGTGCCAGCGCCGCCTATCACATCTCGGTTGAGACGCGGAAAGTCGCCGAACAAGGCACTCAGGTCATTCAACAAGCGGCCAGCGAAATGCGCGAAATTGCTGAGGATATTGCCGCATCTTCGACGCTGATCGCCCACCTGGGTGAGCGCTCGGAGCAGATCACGGCCATCGTCAATACTATTCGCGGGATTGCCGACCAGACCAATTTGCTGGCGCTCAACGCAGCCATCGAAGCGGCGCGCGCCGGTGAACAGGGCCGTGGCTTTGCGGTGGTGGCCGATGAAGTGCGGCAACTGGCGGCGCGTACCAGCGGCTCCACAGCGGAAATTTCCAACATGATCGGTTTGATCCAGAGCGAAACCCGCCAGGCGATCAAGAGCATGGACGGCACCCGCGATCGCGCGGCTCAGGGCGTGGAACTGGCGGATCAGGCGGGTACGGTGATCTTGCAGATTCGTGATGGCGCCAGTGAAGCGGTTCAGGCGGTGAGCATGTTTGCCAATGAGCGGGCGCCCAATTGAGGGTTGTGCAGGAGCGATAGACCGAGTCGCGACCTTCGCGGGCAAGCCCGCTCCCACAGGGAATGAGTCAATCACACATGCTGTGTACGACTGCTGAACCTGTGCGGGATTGCCCGCGAAGAGGCGGGCCGCCACAACGCAGAGCTATAGTGACGGCACGTCCGAAGTCCTGCCGAGCACACCATGAATAACGAAAAAACCGAAACATCCCCCGCCCCCATCGATCACCTGCGCTTCCACCGCCCCCACGCCCACCTGAACACGACTTTCGGCAACGACGCCTTCGCCCTGCGCGCCGAAGCCTTTGCGCGGTTCTTCGGCACGCCGCTGTTCCTGGGCGCGCAAACCTTGATTGTTGCGGTGTGGATCGGCCTCAACGTTTGGGGCGTGACTCAATTCGACGTCTACCCGTTCATCCTGCTGAACCTGGCCTTCAGCCTGCAGGCGGCCTACGCCGCGCCACTGATCCTGCTCGCACAAACCCGTCAGGCCGCACGCGACAAAGCGCAGGCCGACGCCGATGCGCAGCACCGTGAAGCGCTGGCACAGGCCAATACCGAACGTCAGGCTGAGGCGGCGAAGAACTCCGCGCAATTGCTGGCGCTACTGGAACAAAACACCCGCCTTACCGAAATGACGAAAAACCTCACGGAGCGCATCGAAGGCCTGACCAGCGAGTTGCACGCTCACGTGTGCCAGAACCCACAGCGTTGATCAGGGCAACCGCAAGGCCCGCCCTGGTTCACGTGACCGCCCAGCGCATAATGGCCACGATCTACGGAATTTATTCAGCAGCGGGGTCGGTCGATGGTATTCGTCGTTTCATACGCGGGTGTGTCGGGTGGAGCGTGAGTATCGGTTTGGCCAGTGAGTATTGCGGTGTACTCACTGGCCCCATCGCTGGCAAGCCAGCTCCCACAGGTTAGGTGTTGCTCTGAAGATCACGCCGTACCTGTGGGAGCTGGCTTGCCAGCGATGAGGCCCTGACAGCCACAGCAAAAACCTCAGCCCCGCACCAAACTCCGCACCGCCTCAATCTCCGGCACTTCACGCTTGCTCATATACACCCGCAACGGTTCGGTGATGTTGATGCGGTCATCAATGTTCTGATCCAGCAGCAACTGAATCAACTCACGCTTCAAGGTCATGGTCGTTGGCGAAATCTGGGCCCAGACGAATTCGCTGGTCGGGATAATGCCGTCATCCGCTACGTCCATGCCGAACGAGTCTTCGCTGAAACGCACAATGTACTGGCCGGTCTTGCGGTTGAGGCCGACAAAGCCCTTGAGGTCGTCGGCCGCCTGGCAGATGAGTTGGGAGGTGATGCGCATGGTAAACCTCACGAAATGTTGATCGATGGTTTACACGCAGGACAACTGAACGGCGCGCCCTCTGCCGGGACGTCTGCCGAGGGCAAGCGTACTGCAAACAGCACCACAAAAGTGCAGGAAATATCGCTTTTAATAGGTTTATGTCGGTCTGGCGATAGCATGCAATCGATTCAGTTGTTAAAAGGTGCGTCTTTGAAAATGCCCTGCGAAAGGACCTCGACCATGCCCGCCACTTTCACCAAAAGCGCCCTCATGCTGAGCCTGTTGCTCGGCTTCAGTCAGGCGCATGCCGCCACGCACAGCGATCCGAACGCCGTGGCTGGAGCTCACGGCATCCCGCACCCGGCGGTAATCGCTCACCGTGGCGCGTCCTTCGATGCACCGGAATCCACCGCTGCGGCCTATAAACTGGCCCGTGACCTCGGTGCCGACTATCTGGAAATGGACCTGCAACGCAGTAAGGACGGCGTGTTGTTCGTGCTGCACGACGATAATCTGCAGCGCACCACCGACGTTGCCAGCAAATTCCCGGATCGCAAGGACAGCCCGGCCAACGCCTTCACCATGGCCGAGCTGAAAACCCTCGATGCCGGCAGTTGGTACAACACCAAATACCCGGACCGCGCGCGCCCGTCCTACGCCGGGCTGAAGATCCTCACTCTCGATGAAGTCATCGACATCGCCCAAGCCAATCCGCAGCACAAACCGGGCCTGTACATCGAGACCAAAGAGCCGCAGTTGTTCCCCGGTCTCGAAAAAGACCTGAAGGAGAAACTGCAGGATCGCGGCTGGCTCAGCCCGGCCGGCTCGAAACTGGCGAAAAGTGCGCTGGGTGTCGGTCAAGGCAAAGGCAAGGTGATCCTGCAGACCTTCGAGAAGAACAGCCTCGAGCTGCTGCAAAAGGAAATGCCGCAAGTGCCGAAGATCCTGCTTCTGTGGGTCGGCGAAGGCAGCATTGAGCCGAAATCCAAGGTGACGTTTGCCGAGTCCGGTGAGAAAGACAAAAACGCTTTCTACGGCAAGCAGGAGCCGAAATCCGAAGCTGAATTTAAAAAGTGGATTGATTACGCCAAGGCTCAGGGCGCAATCGGCACAGGCCCTTCGGCGAAGCTCACCCAAGGTGGCGACCAGAGCTATTCGGATCTGGTGCAGCCGTGGATGAACCAGTACACCCACGACCAAGGGATGCTGGTGCATGTCTACACGGTCGATGAACCGGTGGACTTCGACAAAGTCATGGCCGCAGGCGTCGACGGCATCTTCACCAACCGCGCCAGTGAACTGTTGAAGTTCTACAAACGCCCGGCGGCCGGTAGTGTTGATCAGGTGTTAAAGCGCAACGGTTTCTGATCGCTGAACAACGCGCCTTCATCGCGGGCAAAGTACGCTCCCACAGGTTCTATGCCCGCGTTGTATCCAGAGTTTGCAAATTTAAGGGTGAATTAAGTTGCGCTGGCTAATCTGAACTCACTTCAACAGAACACGCACTTAAACAAACCAAGGAATGAACTTATGAAAACTTTGACTGCCCTGTTTACCGCTGCTGCCCTGACCCTCACCGCTGGTATCGCTCAGGCTGATGTTCGCGTTGATCAGATCCCTGAGTTGGTCAAGTCCGGCAAGATCAAGTCGCTGGAGTCGATGAACGCCGAAGCATTGAAACTGCATCCGGGTGCAACCATCACTGACACTGACCTGGACAACCACTTCAACGGTTACGAGTATGAAGTTGAATTGAAAACGGCTGATGGCAAAGAGTTCGATGTCGACTTCGATGCCACCACTGGCAAAGTGCTGAGCGACAAGCAAGACACTTGATACACCGTTTAACCAGAGCCGCACGATTGAAAGATCGTGCGGCTTTTTTACGTCTGGGGTCTGGCCTGGATGATGTGTCGCAAGAAAGATCGCCCCCCCTCACCCCAGCCCTCTCCCCCCGAGGGGGCGAGGGGGAAAGGGAGCCGATTGGGGGAATATTCGAATCCGGAGTTCGACACTGAATCTTCAAGTCGATGTATGACGCGAGAACACTCCGGTCGGCCCCCCCTCCCCCCGGGAGAGGGCTAGGGTGAGGGGACATGGCATCACGCGCTCAGGCGAGCGGTGACTTCGTTCAGTTGCCCGGACAGGCCGTGCAGATTCTGGCTGGCGCTTTCGGTGCGCTGCACGTTGTCGAGGTTGGTGCTGGCAATCGAGGTGATTTCGGTCAGGTTGCGCGAGATGTCCTCGGCGACCGAAGTCTGCTCTTCGGCCGCCGTGGCGATCTGACGGTTCATGTCGCGAATCGCTTCCACCGCGTGGGTGATGCGCTCCAGCATGGCGCCTGCCTGCGTCACTTGCTCAACGCTTTCGTCGCTGCGGGTCTGGCCGCTATCGATGGCTTGCGCCGCGTCTATCGCGCCAGTCTGCACACTCTGAATGATCTGGTTGATCTCGATGATCGACTCCGCCGTGCGCTGCGCCAGGTTGCGAACTTCGTCAGCGACCACCGCAAAACCGCGCCCGGCCTCACCGGCACGCGCCGCTTCAATCGCAGCGTTGAGCGCCAGAAGATTGGTCTGTTCGGCGATGCCGCGAATCACTTCCAGCACTTTGCCGATGCGGCCACTGTCGGTTTCGAGACGACGAATGACCGTGGCGGTGTTGGCGATTTCGCTGCGCATCAGCGTGATGGAATGGATGGTGCTTTGCATGACCTTTTCACCCTGCTGGGCGGACTGGTCGGCATCGTCGGCGGCTCGCGCGGCATCGGCGGCGTGACGCGCGACTTCCTGGGCGGTGGCTGACATTTCGTTCATCGCCGTGGCCACCTGGTCGGTGCGGTTGAACTGCTCGTTGGTGCCGCCGGCCATGGTCGTGGCGATGGCGTTCAACTCGCCGCTGGCGCTGTCCAGATCACTGGCGCTGCGCTGCAAACGGGTGAACGTATCAGCGAGGAAATCGCGCAGGGTATTGGCTGCGGCGGCGAGGTTACCCAGCTCATCCTGACGGTCGCTGACCACTCGCTCGGCCAGTTTGCCGCGGCTCAGTTGGGTGACGTAGTCGATGAGTTTGCGGATCGGCTCGATCAGGTTGCGGTTGACCAGCCACAGGCTCAACAGCCCGATCAACAGACCCGAAGCGAGCATCACCAACAGCCCCAGCCATACGGTGCGATCGGCATCAGCACTGATCAGCGCCGACTGCTCGGTGCCCTGCTTGCGCAATTCGGCGACCAGCTCGCTCATCTGATCGCTGGCAGCGCGATCGACACCTTTGACAGCGGCGTCGCCGACAGCAGCATCGCCACCCGCGGCGACGTAGGCATCACGGCCCTTCTGGTAGGCGCCTGCCAACTGACGATGCTCTTCCTGCAAGCGTTCGATGCGGGTTTTCAGGCTTGGCTCGATGCCTTTCTGGCTGGCCAGTTCGCCGAGGATTCTCTGCACATCGCGCTGGCGATCTTCAAACTGGCTCCAATACTTGGCCAGATCCGCAGGCTGCTTGCCACGCAACAGGACGTTTTTCCATTCCTGTACCTGCACCTTGAATTGCAGGTTGGCTTCATCGATCAATTGCGAAGTGTGCAACGGGCCGGCAATCAATTGGCTGTAGCTTTGCACGCCATTCGACAGGAAATGGAAACACGCCAGCGCGATCAACAAGACCGCCAGCAGGCTGCCGCTCAGCAGGGCGAGAATTTGCGCTCTCAGGGATTTTTGCAGCATCGCAGATACTCAGGACAGGGATGAGACACGCCAGGAAAAGGCGTGAAATATTGCCGGACATCCCTGTCGGCGAACCTTGGCCAACGGCCAGTGGCGCGCAACCTAACTCACCTGAGATCGGCGCGCCAGAGTGCTTCTTGAACAAATCCCGACCGCCGGTAACACTTTGATTTGACGTCATTTAGCTGTCACACAAACGTCATGTGACATTGCGATGATTCGGCACAGGTGAATCTGAAAATCCCGCCCAGCGCCCTCCTCGCAGCGAGCCTCCATGAACCACAGCCTCGATATCAGCCATCGCGATCCGGACCTGTTCGGTTTGCTCTACGGCTTTCGTTTCCTGCCCGGCGAACGGGGTCGCGAAGTCGATTCGACAACTGCATTGCGTTGCCTGCAAGACGACAACGACAGCGGCGAATTCCTCTGGCTGCATCTGAACCTGGCCCACGCGGCATGCGAGCGCTGGATGAAAAGCCATCTGCAATTACCCGAAGAATTTTTCGAGGCACTGCACGAAGGTTCGCGCTCGACGCGCATCGAGCACGTTGATTCGGCGTTGCTGGCAGTGGTCAACGATGTGGTGTTCAACCTCAGCAGCATGGTGTCGTCAGACGTGTCGACGTTGTGGGTATGCGTGCGCAGCAAACTGATCGTCAGTGCGCGCCTGCAACCGCTGCACTCGGTGGATAAGTTGCGCTCGTCGGTGAAGGCCGGCGAGCGTTTTCGTTCGCCCTCGGAATTGCTCGTGCACCTGCTGCGCGATCAGGGCGAAGTGCTGACGCAGATCGTGCGCAAGACCAGCATGAGCGTTGATACGGTCGAAGACGAGTTGCTCTCCTCGCGCCTGTCAACCAACCGCGCCGAACTCGGTGCCAACCGCCGAGTGCTGGTGAGATTGCAACGTCTGCTGGCACTGGAGCCGGGTTCGTTACTGCGCCTGCTCAACCGCCCGCCGCCGTGGTTGCAGAAGGAGGACGTCAAGGAACTGCGCAAATCCACCGAGGAGTTTGCGCTGATCATCAATGACCTCACGGCCCTCGGCGAGCGCATCAAACTGTTGCAGGAAGAAATCGCCGCCAACCTCAACGAACAGAGCAACCGCACGCTGTTCACCCTGACCGTGGTGACGGTGCTGGCGCTGCCGATCAACATCATTGCCGGTTTCTTCGGGATGAATGTCGGCGGCGTGCCGCTGTCGCAGGACGCGCATGGGTTCTGGATACTGGTCGCGTTGGTGGCGACGTTTACGGTGATTGCGGGGCGGTGGGCGTTTCGTAAGCGTGGAGATTATTAAGATCAAAAGATCGCAGCCTTCGGCAGCTCCCACACTGCCACTGCAGGAGCTGCCGAAGGCTGCGATTTTTTGACTTTGCCTCCAGCGATTCATCCAAACACTGACCTGAGGCAGTCTCTCTGTAACATTCTGCAACGATCATGGGCGACATTCCTTCCCTCGCTCAGGATTGTTCTCTCATGGCTACTCCCTCCCTGACCGCCAGCCCAGCGTCCGCCGCCAGCGGCAGGCCCTCCCTCGACAAGAAAACCAGCCCGTTCACCTACGTATTGTTTTTCGCAGTGCTGGCCATGGGGATGCTGTTCACCGCCTACAGTCTGATGCACGACGTGCAGGAGCTCGGCACGACGGTCACCACTTGGACGCCATTTCTGCTACTCGGCGTGGCGTTGGTGATTGCGCTGGGTTTTGAGTTCGTCAACGGTTTCCACGACACCGCCAACGCCGTGGCTACGGTGATCTATACCCACTCGCTGCCGCCGAATGTTGCGGTGGTCTGGTCGGGGTTTTTCAACTTCCTCGGCGTGTTGCTATCGAGCGGTGCGGTGGCCTTCGGCATCATCGCCCTGTTGCCGGTGGAGCTGATTCTGCAGGTCGGTTCGTCTGCTGGTTTCGCGATGATCTTCGCCCTGTTGATCGCAGCGATCCTGTGGAACCTCGGCACGTGGTGGCTGGGTTTGCCGGCCTCGTCGTCGCACACCTTGATCGGTTCGATCATCGGCGTCGGCGTGGCCAATGCCTTGATGCATGGCCGCGACGGCACCAGCGGTGTCGATTGGGCGCAGGCCACCAAGATTGGTTATGCGTTGCTGCTTTCACCGCTGGTGGGTTTCGGTTGTGCGGCGCTGTTGCTGCTGGCCTTGCGCGCATTCGTGAAGAACCGCGCGTTGTACAAGGCACCGAAAGGCAACACCCCGCCGCCATGGTGGATTCGTGGTCTGCTGATCCTGACGTGCACCGGCGTATCGTTCGCCCACGGCTCCAACGATGGCCAGAAAGGCATGGGCCTGATCATGCTGATTCTGGTCGGCACCTTGCCGATGGCCTATGCATTGAACCGCACCATGCCCGAAGAACAATCGCTGCAGTTTGCCGCCGTGGCGCAAGTCACCCAACAAGCCCTGATGAAAAGTGCGCCGCAGCCGGCACCTGCCGATCCGCGCCCGATCCTCTCGGATTACGTGCGCAGCAAGGAAGCCACGCCGCAACTGATCCCCGCCCTCGCCGCCCTCACAGGCCACATCGGCGAGGAAGTCAAAGGCTACGGTTCACTGGCGAAAGTCCCGGCCGAAGCGATGGGCAACGTGCGTAATGACATGTACCTGGCCAGCGAATCGATTCGCCTGATGGACAAGAACAAGGTCGGCAACTTCGACGCCGACACCACTGGCAAGCTGCAACTGTTCAAGCAACAGATCGACAACGCCACACGATTTATCCCGCTGTGGGTGAAGATCGCCGTTGCTATCGCATTGGGGCTCGGCACCATGGTCGGCTGGAAACGCATCGTGGTGACGGTGGGCGAGAAGATCGGCAACACCCACCTGACCTACGCGCAAGGCGCCTCGGCGGAAACCGTGGCGATGCTGACTATTGGTGCAGCGGACATGTTTGGTTTGCCGGTGTCGACGACGCATGTGCTGTCCTCGGGCGTGGCCGGGACCATGGTCGCCAATGGCGGTGGATTGCAGATGAGGACTATCCGTAATCTGCTGATGGCGTGGGTGCTGACGCTGCCGGCGGCGATCCTGCTGTCGGGTAGCCTCTACTGGCTGTTCACCCAGATCTTCTAACCGAAATAATCCCACTGCAGGAGCTGCGGAAGGCAGCTCCTACACGGAAATGAGGGTTAGCCCTGGCAGGCGTTGCGCATCAGGAAGCGCTCGCGCAGTACGTCGTAGCCCCAGTGATACACATAGGTGTACGGCAGAAAAAACAGCAACACGCCGATGTCGAGCAAGAACGCCTGCCACAAGCTGACTGACAGCCACCAGGCAATCAGCGGCACGCCCATCACGATCAATCCACCCTCGAACAGCAAGGCGTGAACGACCCGCACCCAAGCGTTGTGGGCAACATTCATGCGCTCGAGCATGCGCTCGAAAAACCGGTTGAACACCACGTTCCAGCCCAGCGCCAGCATCGCGATCAACACCGTCACCGCGCCCATGTCGAGCAGCGGTTTTTTCATGATCCACGCCAGCAGTGGCGTGCAGATCAGAATCGCCAGCAATTCGAAACCAACAGCCTGGAAGATGCGTTCAGTGATGGATTTTTGGGCAGTCATGGCCTGACTCCTTGAGTGAAGATGGTTGCCATGATCCATCCTCGCATCGATACTTCAAAACCAATAACCATCGATTGAGGCGATAGTTCATGGCATCGCAAGAAGTGCTTTTGGCATTCGTTCAGGCGGCGACCCAGGGATCGTTTTCGGCGGCGGCGCGCAAACTCGGGCGCAGTCAGTCGACTATCAGTGCGGCGGTGGCGAGTCTGGAGATTGATCTGGACCTGGTGTTGTTTGATCGCAGCAGCCGCAAACCAACGCTGACACCTGCCGGCCACGTCATGCTGCAACGCGCCGAGGCGATCCTTACGGCCAACAGTCGCCTGGAAATGACCGCGCGGCAATTGTCCCAAGGCGTTGAGCCGAAGTTGACCGTGGCGATTTCCGACACTTATCAATCCGCGCGCTTCGAAGCGGCGCTGTTCGGTTTTGAACAGCGCTATCCGGATCTGGAACTCGAATGCCTGATTGCCGAATGCGATGACTTGATCGAACTGGTGCAGCGCGGTCGGGCGCATCTGGCGTTTGCCGAGATGCAGGACAATTACCCGCCGGACCTGGTGACCTCGACTGTGGCCGAGCGCACCGATATCGCCCTGTTCGTCAGTCGCGGACATGCGCTGGCGACACTGGAACACGTCGATCAGCCAATCCTGGAGCAGCATCGCGAGTTGCGTCTGGCGACGATCGTCAATCCCTACGACAGTCGCGCCAAGGGCCGGGTGTGGTCGGCGCCGAGTTATCTGATGCTGATGGAAATGGCCGAAATGGGTTTCGGCTGGGCGCCGTTGCCGCGCTGGCTGGTGGGGCGTTTCGGCAATGGCACGCTGGTGGAGCTGACAGTGCGCGGCTGGCCGAAACCGGTGTTTGTCGATGCCTTGTGGTCGCGGCTGTATCCGCCGGGGCCGGCGGGGAGCTGGTTGCTGAGCAAGATGCTGGAATAGAAGCCCCTCACCCCAACCCTCTCCCGGGGGAGAGGGGGTTGACCGAGGTGTCTGGCGTCATTCAGCGACCTGAAAGATTTCGTCGATTATGGATTCAAAGTTAATCGTGCAAGTCGGTGAGACTCTCCAATATTCCCCGATCGGTCCCCTCTCCCATTGGGAGAGGGTTAGGGTGAGGGCCATTCCAGCACCCTGAGCCGCCCTTCAATAAAACGCCGCTCAGGCGCTTGCCGGGTTAACTCCAACGCCCGCAAATAAGCCACCCGCGCCTCCTCGACCCGGCCCAACTGCCGACAAAACTCCGCCCGCGCCGAATGCGCCAAGTGGTAGCCCTGCAACTCCCCTCGCGCCAATATCCCCTCGATCAACGTCAACCCCGCCAACGCCCCATCCCGTTTGGCTACCGCCACCGCGCGATTCAACTCGATCACCGGCGAAGGCATCGCCCGCAACAGCACGTCATACAGCCCGACGATCTGCTGCCAATCGGTTTCCTCAGCGGTTGGCGCCTCGGCGTGCACGGCGGCAATCGCCGCTTGCAGACAGTACGGCCCGAATCGTCGCGTGGTCAGCGCTCGCTCCACCAACGCGCAACCTTCAGCGATCAACTCAGCATCCCACTGCGAGCGATCCTGATCATCCAACAGCACCAGTTCGCCATCGGGCGAGGTGCGCGCCGGACGCCGGGACTCATGCAGCAGCATCAATGCCAGCAACCCCATCACCTCGGGTTCCGGCAACAATTCCATCAGCAATCGCCCGAGCCGGATCGCTTCACGGGTCAGGTCCTCGCGGGTCAGCTCAGCACCCATCGAGGCCGAATAGCCCTCGTTGAACACCAGATAAATCACCCGCAAAACACTGTCCAGACGCTCGGGCAGTTCGCTCAGGCTGGGGACTTGATAAGGGATTTTCGCGTCACGGATCTTGGCTTTTGCGCGCACGATGCGCTGGGCAATGGCCCCCGGCGCCGAGAGAAAGGCGCGGGCGATTTCCTCGGTGGTGAGGTCGCAGACTTCACGCAAGGTCAGCGGCACTTGCGCATCCGCCGCCAGCGCCGGGTGACAGCAGGTGAAGATCAGCCGCAGGCGATCGTCTTCCACGTCTTCGTCGCTCCAGTCGGCATCTTCGAGCTCTTCGAGTTGCGCCAGCAACAATGGCTGCGAGGCTTTGAAGCGTGCACGGCGGCGTAGCACGTCGATTGCCTTGAAGCGCCCGGTCGACACCAGCCAGGTGCGCGGATTGTCCGGCACGCCGTCACGCTGCCAACGCTCGACCGCGACGAAGAACGCCTCGTGCAAGGCTTCTTCGGCAAGGTCAAAATCGCCGAGCAGGCGGATCAATGTCGCCAGAATCCGCCGCGAGTCTTCGCGATACACCTGCTCGACCCGCGCCGCGACCTCAGACATTCAACTGCCGCACGGGGCGCACTTCAACGCTGCCCACTCGGGCCGCCGGGATGTTCCCGGCGACCTGAATCGCTTCGTTGAGATCCTTGGCGTCGATCAGGTAGAAGCCGGCCAGTTGCTCCTTGGTTTCAGCGAACGGCCCATCGGTGATCGACAATTTGCCGTTTCGCATGCGCACCGTGGTGGCGGTCTGCACCGACTCCAGCGCCTCGGCGGCAACCATCCGCCCGCTGCCCTGGATCGACTCGGCATAGGCCCAGCATTCAGCGTCTTCGGGGCTGTCGGGCGACGAGTGCAGCAGGCGTTCATCGCTGTAGACCAGGCATAGATATTTCATGGCGCTCTCCTGATTCGAACGGATCAACTATGGCTGAAGATCACGGTTGCACATCGAACAGCGTCGCGCCGCTCATCGGATCGAACGGTGCCGACCAGTGCTCATGGGCAATCCGCCACGCGCCGTCGACCTGCCGATAGCAGGCGGTGACGCGCATCCAGCAGCTTTGGGTTTCACCTTTCTCGTTGGTACCGCCGCAATTGGCGACCCAGTGGGCGAAGGCGATGTTGTCGGCGGTTTCGATGACGACTTCCTGAAAATCGAAGATGTGCGGCCCGGGGCACATTTGCATGCAGTCCACCCAATGCGCGCGGTAGGCCGGTTTGCCCTTGAATTGCAGGGCCTTGATCGCGTCGAACGAGACGATGTCATCGGCGTACAGCGCCATGACTTTCTCCACGTCCTTGGTCATGACGGCGTCGCGGTAGGTATTGATCAGAGTCTGGATGTCAGCTTGTGCGCTCATGGTGTTCTCCGTGATTTTTGTTGGAAAGACACCCTTAGTCGTTCGGCACTTCGGCAGATCGACAGACGAAACAAAAAAATTCCGCAGGAAGCAAAGTCGCTAGAATCCGAGGCTTATCTTTGTAGGAAAAAGGAAATTCCCGTGTCAGCCCAACTCGTGCCGTACGACAGCCTGAACGCGCAGCAGCGTGAGCAAGTCGAGGCGATTGAAATCCATCCCGAGCAAATCAAGTTCTCCGGCGACATCCACGGCGCCCTGCACACCTTGCTGTCGAAACCCGGCCCTGGCGTGAAGGGTTTTGCACTGCTGGCCGATGAAGTGCCGGTGGCGTTCCTGCTGCTCAAGCGTCCGCCGGTGTTACCGGCATGGGCCGATGAACACAGCGCCACGCTGCATGCGTTGCAGGTCGATCGCCGGGCGCAGGGCAAGGGTTACGGCAAGGCGTGTCTGCATGCGTTGCCCGAGGTTGCCCGCCAGGCCTGGCCTGAGATCAGGGGGCTGGAACTGTCGGTGGACGCTGACAACGATGCCGCCATCGCGCTGTACGCCAAACACGGCTACGTCGACAGCGGCGAAGCGTACAAGGGCCGAATCGGTTACGAGCGGCGCATGGGTCTGTTTTTTTAAGTCATCGAGGGGATGCACGATGATCGATTCAATCGAAGCACTGGAAGCTATTTACGGATTGCCCCACGAACGTGCGGTGCGCAAGCAGATCACTTTTCTCAACGAAGACTATCAGGCGATGGTGCGGCTCTCGCCGCTGGTAATCGTCAGCTCGGTGGGTGCCGATGGTCTCGACAATTCGCCGCGCGGTGATGCCCCGGGATTTGTGCGGATCGTCGATGAACGCACGCTGGCCCTGCCGGACCGCCCGGGCAACAACCGCATCGATACCTTGCGCAATGTGCTGCACGATCCACGGGTGTCGCTGCTGTTCATCATTCCGGGGATTGGCGAGACGTTGCGGGTCAACGGCACGGCGTTGATCAGTGATGAACCGGCGTTATTGGAGAGTTTTTCGGTAAACGGCAAACCGGCGAAAACGGTGTTGCTGGTGACGGTGGAAGCGGCATTTTTCCACTGTTCGAAGGCGTTTGTGCGTTCGGATGCGTGGAACCCGGAAACGCACCTGCCGCGCTCGGCACTGCCCTCTGCTGGCACTTTCCACAAGCGCCTGAATGACGGCCAGTTTGATGCCGAAAACTACGACAGCGAAGCGTCGAAGCGAACGCGTGAAAGCCTCTACTGAAAAACAGATCTGATGTTCTCTTACAGGACTGTGGAATTATCCTGTAAGAGTTATCCCACTCAGAAAGTCTCAACTGGCCAAAACTCATATATCTCTGTAAGTAAATTCTGATTCTCTCCCTAGAGATTGACGACCCACTGTCAAACACTCTAGGTTTTAGCCATATGCGAATTTATTACTTACTCAATAGATTTACCATTTTCGAAAAGCGGACTCCGGAATGGAGGCCAACACTTAAAGCAAAGCAGCACTCGATATCTTACGGGGAGCACCGTATGACAAACACTCTAATTAAAACCTCCGAGTCAAAAATTACAAATAATGAAATAATCATATTAAATGGAAAGATCTCTATTCCGAAAACCTATATTCGAGAGAAAGTTTTTTTAGAACCGAAAAGTATCCTTATTGTTTCCGGCTCTCTCATAGAGGGCATAGGAACGATTCACTCCGACATCGACTGCATCATTCTCTGCGAGCAACGCCCTACAGCGAGAAGCATTAAGGATATCGAACACGCATTTGTCACAGACGAAGATTATCGCCATATCACAAAAAACGAAGAAGTTCACAATACAACCGACTTCTATGGAGACTCCAGCATCCACATTGACGCTGACTATATCACCTTCTCGGAAATTGAAGACATATATAAAAAAATCGACAAGGCGTTTACCGAGGTAATTTCTGATCAGCGCTTCCTATATAACCCAATACTAACAAATACAGAGAACAACATCATTCATCGTTCTATTATCGGACATGCCATTACAAACGAAGAAAGATTAAAATCTATAAAATCAAGAATCCCTTTGGACAAGCATATCTACATTGCACATCGTGAGAAACTCCCCGTCTTTTACGCGTTTCAGGACATTCAAGGCTGTTGGCAGTCAGGAAATTTATGGATGGGTTGTGAGATAGCCAGAGACATGATGTTAAAGACTACTATGAGTTTCACCTACCTCACTGGCACGTCGAACAAGCACTATAAGTGGGTGTACTCAAATATGTATCGAGTTGAAGGATTCGAAACCATCAAAAACACGTTTTTTGTTTTAGCTAGGCAAGGAGCAACTACAGAAATGGAATGCAGATCCTACATCCAAGAGATACTGGACTACATGGATTTGGTATTCTTAGCAATTGAGGACCTGCTAAAAACAAAAGACATCTATCCAACGACAAAAATTTCTCTTGCCGCACTAGATAATGAGTTCAACGAGCGCAAACAAACCAAACATAAAACCTCAATGTGCGAGTACTACTTCAGAAAAAAATACTTTGCTGCTTCCCATACCCCACGCCTAACAACCTTACTCAAAGAATGGGATTAACAGTTACCCCCCAGGTTACTCAATGCATCTAGATCTCATGGAACGAGTAAAGGAAAGAAACACTGCAAGCAATCTGGATTACCACTTAATTTCGATGCCCCCCAAAGATTTCCGACTTTTTGAGCGATTCAAAGGACTGGGCCACAACTTATCGATGAGTTTGGAAGTATTCAACGCAGATCTGTTTTCTGAAGTTTGCCCTGGAAAGTCACAGGATTATACAAGACCACGTTTCCTTTCTGCGTTTGAAGCTGCTGTCGAGGTTCTAGGTCGTGGAAACGTCTACGCGGGTTTTGTAGCTGGCATGGAACCTTTAGAGTCAATAATTGAAGGAATCGAGTATTTCGGAAACATGGGAGTGGTGCCTGCGGTTGCAGTATTTCACCCCGACGCTGGCTCACACTACGCCACAAAAGCGCGTCCTTCCGTCGACTTTTTAAATACACTCGGTAAAAAAATGTCAGAAATTTATCAGAGAGAAGGCTTTAGGGAAGGTCTGAAGTACCCACCGATTTTTGAGGCCCTCGCTGCTTGAGGTTCAAAAAATCCAAGTCGGCCGAAAAACAGACCCTTCTTGTCTTTAATTCACGGCTCTTTCCTCTGATCGTG